>CAWALL010000041.1:0-21601 GCA_963782885.1 uncultured Alphaproteobacteria bacterium | reverse complement strand
GCGGCTTCGTGAACCTCGGCCCGGGCCATGGCTCAGCCCTTCCCTGCCATCATCATCAGCGCTCCACCAGCGCGATGCGCCGGTTGTACCTGTTCATGACGAACGAGATGGTCAGCGCAGATGGACAGGTAGACCGCCATGGTCATGCGCGATCATCTCGACCGCCTGGCCGGTCTGGTTGAGCGTGATGCCGGTGAGACGTCGACCAGGTCGGCATAGCCGATGGCGACGGCGAGCGAGGAGTTCTTGGTCAGGTTCAGGTATTCGCTGGTCGAGCGGCGGCACGATCACCCGCAGCGCCTGCGGGACGATGATCAGCCGCAGCGTCGGGCCGCGCCTCAGGCCGAGCGCGGCGCCGCCTCGGTCTGCCCGTGGCTGACCGACAGGATGCCGGCGCGCACGATCTCGGCGATGAAGGCCGCGGTGTAGATCGAGAGCGCGAGCAGCAGCGCGACCAACTCCGGCAGCAGGACCAGCCCGCCTGGAGCTGAAGCGACCCAGCTCCGCAGTCGAATGTCATCGGCTCGCCGGTCGCGAGCAGAGACAGGAGCGGCAGGCCGATCAGCAGGCCGAGGTTGACCGCGACGGTCGGGAACGGCTGCCCGGTCGCCTCCCGCCGCCGCCGCGCCCAGCGCGCCACCCCGATCGCGATCGCCGCCGCGATGCCAGGGCCACCAGACCCAGCCGAAGCCTGCTCCGAATATGGGCTTGGGCGAATAGAAGCCACGGTTGTTGAGGAAGAATAGGCCGCCGATCGAGATGCTGTCGCGCGGCGCCGGCAGGCTCTGGAGGACCGCGAAGTACCAGAACAGGATCTGCAGCAAGAGCGGCACGTTGCGAATTGTCTCGATGTACACCGTGGCCAGGCGGGCGACCAGCCAGTTGGTCGACAGGCGTGCGAGACCGATTACGAACCCGAGCAGGGTCGCGAGCGTGATCCCGATCACCGAGACCAGGATCGTGTTCAGGAGCCCGACCCAGAACACCCGCGCGTTCGGCGACATCACGGTGTAGTCGATCAGGGTCTGGGGAATGGCGAAGCCGGCCGACTTGTGCAGAAAGCCGAAGCCGGAGGCGATGCCCTGCCGTTGCAGGTTGACGATCGTGTTGTGGGCGAAGTAGGCGACCAGCAACCCGACCGCGACCAGGGTCAGGATCTGGTAGACGATCGAGCGCACCCGAGGGTCGTTCCAAGGCGCGGGCTTGGCGGGCTGGGCGCCCAGATGCTCTCGGTCTATGGCCATCGCGCTCTGTGTCTGGCAGGCTGGCCGCTCGACGCTTCAAATCGGCGCGCTCTCACCTGCCCGCTCCGAGCCAGTTTTCGGCCCCAGCCTCGCCCTTTGGCCGAGCCGGGTCAAGCCCGAACTGAGCGCCGTCGAGCGCCCACGCCTCGTCGCCCCCCGACTGGCGGAGCGCCGCAACCGGCCCCGGATCCGAGGCTTAGTCAATCAAAGGGCGAGGATTTTTCGCGTGACGAAGCCACGCAAGTTCGGACGGTCCGGCTCGAGCGGCTGGCCCTTGAGCGCCGCTCGAGCCTTCAGGCCGTCTTATTTTTCCTTCGACAGGCTCATGACGTCGGCCGGACCCTGCTGGTTCGGCTCGTACATGACCTTGACCTCGTCGCCTTCCTTGAGATCCTTGAGCTTGTCGCCCATCGTGTTCTCGGACGACACCTGGAAGGTCTGGCCGCCGAGCTCGAACCGATTGTTGGTCAGATCGATGTTCTCGATCTTGCCCTTCGCCTCGTCCGCGAGCGCGACGCCGGCCCCGAGCGCCAAGGCAGCAACCGTCGCGATACCCAGAAGCTTTCGCATGACCTTATGGCCTCCTGTTTGCCGGCAAGCACCCGGCTGTGTTCCCCTGCTTGAGTAGCCTGTCGACGGCTACTTTACCCAAGCGCGTAATTCACACAATGCATCGATAGTGCGTCTTGGTCAACGGCTGTTCGGGAATGCGCAAGTCGGCGCTGTACCTCTTTCTGGTATGCCCGAGCGCCCGCTGGCAATGTCGACGAGATCCGGATTTGCGATAAGTAGTAACGCCCCCCGAGTTCGCCGGACGACATTCTGACGGTGCGCGCGATCTCACCGACCGTGCATGATCTGTCGACCACCGGCGCGGGCCACGGCCTTAACCGCGGGCCGGCGCGGCGCTCCCACGCACGGCAACGGCAGGATGCACCGCGGCGACCGCAAGGCGGGCGTAGCCGCGCCGCCCCACTTGGCCGATCGGTCAGCGGATCGGCATCGCGTACTGCAGGCCGCCGTTCTTCCATTGGGCGTTCAGACCGCGCTCGATCTTGAGCGGCGTGCTCTGGCCGAGGTTGCGCTCGAAGATCTCGCCGTAATTGCCGACCTGCTTGATGATCTGGTAGCCCCAGTCCTTAGGCACACCGAGATCCTTGCCCATCTCGTCCTCGACGCCGAGCAGGCGGCGCACCTCCGGATTGGTCGAACTCGCCTTCTGGTCGTCGACGTTGGCCGAGCTGACGCCAAGATCCTCGCCCTCGACCATCGCATAGAGGGTCCAGCGGACGACGTCGGCCCACTCGTTGTCGCCGTGGCGGACGGCTGGGCCGAGCGGCTCCTTCGAGATCGTCTCGGGCAGGATGATGTGGTCGTCCGGATGGGCGAGGCCCGTGCGCTGGGCGTACAGGCCGGACTTGTCGGTGGTGTAGACGTCGCAGCGGCCCTGCTCGTAGGCGGTGCGCGCCTCGTCCGGCCGCTCGAAGTTGACCGGCGAGAACGACATGTTGTTGGCGCGGAAATAGTCGGCGAGGTTGAGCTCGGTGGTCGTGCCGGTCTGGACGCAGACCGAGGCGCCGTCGAGCTCGAGCGCACTCTTGACGCCGAGCGACTTGGGCACCATGAAGCCCTGGCCGTCGTAGTAGGTGACGCCCGTGAAATCAAGGCCGAGCGCGGTATCCCGGGACAACGTCCAGGTCGTATTGCGCGACAGGACGTCGACCTCGCCCGACTGCAGCGCGGTGAACCGCTCCTTCGAGGTCAGAGGCGTGAACTTGACCTTCTTGGCGTCGCCGAACAGCGCGGCGGCGACGCCGCGGCAGACGTCGACGTCGATCCCCGACCAATTGCCGGCGTCGTCGGGGTTGGAGAAGCCGGCAAGACCTGTGCTCACGCCGCATTGGACGAAGCCCTTCTTTTTGACCCCATCGAGGGTCGCGCCGGCCTTGGCGATGCCCGTGGTCGCGAGCAGCGCAGCCGCGCCGCCGACGACCAGAATGGTTGCTAGACGCATGAACGGTCCTCCATGGTTCAATCTGCCGGTTCGCCTGGGCGCCGGTCCCGGTCGCCACCGCGCGCCGCCCGAGCGCAGCCAGCCTTCCACCGGCCGGCCGGAGCGTATCCAGCGACCGGCTGTTGGTTCGGGTCTGCCACAGGGCCGGTGGAAAATCCAGCCCCGAGGGTCAGGGCAAGGGAAGTCCGATGCACGATGATACTCTGCTGGTCACCGAGGGGCGCGACCCGGCGCGCAACCACGGTGTGGTCAATCCGCCGGTCTACCGGGCGTCGACCATCCTCTACGAGAACGTCGCCGCCTTCGAGGGCCCGCGCCAGGTGCGGGGCGTCTACTACGGCCGCGGCGGTACCCCTACCACCTTCGCGCTCGAGGACGCGGTCGCCGCGCTCGACGACGGCCACGGGGTGGTGATCACGAGCTCCGGCAAGACCGCGATCGCCCAGGCGCTGCTGGCGTTCCTCCGCGCGGGCGACCACCTGCTGATGCCCGACAGCGCCTATGCGCCGACCCGCCAGCTGTGCGACCGGGTGCTCGCCCGCTTCGGGGTCGAGACGACCTACTACGATCCCCTGATCGGCGCCGGGGTCGAGGCCCTGATCCGGCCGAACACCAAGATCATCTATCTGGAATCGCCGGGCTCGCTCACGTTCGAGGTCCAGGACGTGCCGGCCATCGTCACGATCGCGCGGCGCCGCGGCATCCTGACCGCGATCGACAACACCTGGGCCTCGCCGCTCTATTTCAAGCCGTTGCGGCTGGGCGTCGATCTCTGCATCCACGCCGCGACCAAATACATCGGCGGCCACTCCGACCTGATGATGGGCACCGTCAGCTGCGCCGAGCCCCTGTATGAATCGCTGCGCAAGGGCATGTACGACCTCGGCAGCTACGTCTCGCCCGACGACTGCTATCAGGCGCTCCGGGGCCTGCGCACGCTTTCGGTCCGGCTCGAGCGGCATCAGGCGAATGCGCTCAGGCTCGCGACCTGGCTGAGGGCGCGGCCCGAGGTCGAGCGCGTGCTCTACCCGGCGCTGCCCGACGACCCGGGCCATGCGCTCTGGCGGCGGGATTTCACCGGTGCCTGCGGTCTGTTCGGGATCCTCCTCAAGCCCTGCCCGACCGCCGCCTGGCACGCCCTGATCGACGGCCTCGAGCTGTTCGGGCTGGGCGCGTCCTGGGGCGGCTACGAGAGCCTGATCATGCCCAACCACCCCGAGCGCTACCGGACCGCGACCGCTTGGGACGCGCGCTTCCCGAGCATCCGGGTCCACGCCGGCCTCGAGGCCCCGGATGACCTGATCGCCGACCTCGAGGCGGGCTTCGCGCGCCTCAACGCGCTGCGCTGACGGCGCCGCTGCCGGGTCTGGCCGCCCCGCGTCCGGCCGGGTTCGTCCTGAGGGCTGCGGGGAGGCCTCGCAACCGGCCATGCGGACGTCGATCTACGCCAAGATCTTGCCTCGCGCTCGGCCTGATCCTGCTGATGACGCGACACCGTGAACCTCGCCTCGCGTCTCGAGAGTGCGTGCAAGCGCTACCGCGTCCGGATCCTGGTCGACCAAGCCACCTGCACCGCCGCCAACGGCTTCCGCTTCCGCGAGATCGACGCGATCCGGGTCCTGGGCCGTCGCGATCCGGTGCGGATCTTCGAGCTGCGCGGCACCGCCGCCGACGATGCGCAAGAACTCCCTGCCCGCCTCGTTCGCACGGGCGCTCGCCGCCTATCGTGCGCAGACGTTCGACGTCGCCGAGGCGGGCTTCAGGGAGTGCCTCGAGATCGACCCGGAGGACGGCGCGAGCCGCTTGTTCCTGGAGCGCCTGGTCGCGCTGCGCGAGCGGCCGCCCGGCCCCGACTGGGACGGCGCCTGGACCATGACCAGCAAATAGGATCGCCTGTCGCCTCAGGCGGCACCGTCGAGCGCCACCCAGCGCTCCTCGGCATAATCGAAGTAGCGGCTGATCCGCCGGCCGTCCCAGTGGTATTGAAGATGCCGGCCCTGCAGCGGGGCGCCGACCGCCTTCGGCCGGAAGGCGCCGAGGCACTGGCCGCTCGCCCTCCGGACACTCGGCCAGACGATGCCGTTGCTGCCGGCGGCGCGCAGGCGCCGGCCGAGCGCGCGGCTCGCGGCATAGTCATCTGGATCGAGGCACGCCCGCCAGCGCGGATCGTCGCCGCGCAGATCGTGCAACCGGGTATCGATCCGGCCGCTCAGCACGCGCATGTCCTCGACGTGCGGCGGATCGGCGCTGGCGGCGTAGAAGCGGCCGAGATGGTACACCGTCTCGGCGACTGCGGTCGCGAACTCGCGCGCCGCGTAATAGACGCCGTAGCTGCCGTCGGAAAATCGTGAGCCCTGCGGGTTCAGGTGCGTGAACGACGCCATCACCCAGCTCGCCCCCGGCCCGCTCACCCGCTCGGCCACAGGCACGAGGCGGATCTCGCCGATCTCGTCGCGCAGGCGCGGGTTGGTCAGGCTCTCGATCTCGGCCAGCGTCTCCCACGCGCCCGGATCGTCGGTCAGCCGCTCGAACAGCTGGATCGGCGGATAGCGCGACGGCAGAATCCGATGCGCGGCCGGCCAGCGGACGCGCCGCTCCGGCGGCGTCTCGCTCACGTCCAGCCGCCGCGGGCCGCATCGAGATGCGCGCGAACCGCGGCCAGATCGATGACGTCGCCCGCCAGCATGCGCTCGAGCGCGCTCTGCCCGCCGAACGCTTCGTTGGGTCGCGTGGGCCAAGCGTCCGCGAGCGCGGGGTCCTGATAGAGGATCTGGAGCGCTTTATAGATTCCGAGGAGATAGCTGATGCGCCGGAGCGTGTCATGCGGCAGGCTCTTCACCCTGCCCGCCTTCCAATTGTAGAGCGTCGCCCGCGACGGCCGTCCGAGCAGCACGCGCGCCTGCTCCATGCTCAGGCCCCAGAGCTCGACCAGGCGAAAGAAGGCGCGCAACGCGACCGCGTCCCGCTGCGGTCCGCTGCCCGCACCCTCGTTCCGTATCAAAATAGATGATATTGCTTCCATAGTCTGAGTTTAGACAATCGCTCCGGCCCAGTCAAGGACGGCGTGCGGCAATCAGGAACTCGCGGTTGCCTTTGGGCCCGGTGATCGGGCTTTCGGTCGTGCCGAGGACGCGCCAGCCCTGCGCCTCGGCGAGCCAGCGGGCGATGTCGGCGCAGACCCGCGTATGCAGGGCCGGATCGCGGACCACGCCCCCCTTCCCCACCCGGCCCTTGCCGACCTCGAACTGCGGCTTGATCAGCGCCAGCAGCCAAGCGCTTGGACCGGTCAGCTCGAGCGCCGCCGGAAGCACGACCTTGAGCGAAATGAAGCTCGCGTCGCAGACCACCAGATCGACCGGCTCTGGGATCAGATCCCGGTTCAGGTAGCGGGCATTGGTCCGTTCCAGAACAACGACTCTGGGATGGTTCCTCAGCCTCCAGTCGAGCTGGCCATGGCCGACGTCGACGGCATAGACCTTGCTTGCCTCGCGCTGCAGCAGCACGTCGGTGAAGCCGCCGGTCGAGGCGCCGACATCGATCGCCACCATGCCCTTCGGATCGATGCCGAAATGATCGAGGCCATGGGCAAGCTTGAGCCCCCCTCTCGACACATAGGGTGAGCTCGCCCAGCGGACCTCGAGCGCAAGGTCAGCCGCGACCCCCTGTCCGGGCTTGTCGAGCCGCTTCTCGCCGGCAAACACCCGACCGGCCAGGATCAACGCCTGCGCCTTGGTCCGGCTGTCGGCGAGACCTCGCTCGACGAGGACCTGATCGAGACGCTGCTTTTTTTCGGAGCTCACTTCAACTCATCGAGCAGCGTCTTGGCGTCCTTGAGGTCGGCAGTGTCGAAGCCCTCGCCGAACCAGTCATACACCGGGGCCAGCAGGTCTCGGGCCTGGGCCCGGTTGCCCTGATCGCGCCAGAGGCGGGCGAGGCTGGTGGCGGCGCGGAGTTCCCACCACTTGGCATCCTGGCGGCGCGCGATCTCGAGCGCCTGGACCAGCTGGGCTTCACCCTCGGCTCGGCGGTCGGCCTGCGATGGCAACAGTTCACCCGCCAGGCGATGCAGCTCGGCTTCATAAACTCGCTCACCCCTGCGAACCACCTCGAGCGCATCATTGAGCACTTCGAGGCCTTCTTCGATCCGGCCTTCGGCCTTCAAGACCTCGACCAGGCAGGCACTGAACCAGAGCCGAATATTCTGCACACCCATTCGCCCGTGTTCGGCCAAGCCCCTTTCGATTTCAGAGATACCGGTGGTACCCTGCCCCTGGGCGGCGAGAGCCAGGCCCCGCAGAATCAATCCGACGACCTCATAAAACGGGAAATCGTACTCGGAGCTGAGCGCACTCAATTCCTCTGCCATACCGGCAAGTTCGTCCCACTCTCGCCGGAATGTTCTGACATGCGATCCAAAGGTAAGCGCTAACGCGAGCGAGAAGGGATGGGCAAGTGCCCGGGCGCGGTCGAGCGACCTCTGCGCGACCTTCTTGGCGCTATCGGGATATCCTAACGCGCATACGGTCAGAGCGAGATTGTTGAGGGTAATGACACCAGTGTCCTGGCCTGATATTAGAACGTCGGTTTCATGGTCCCGCTTGTCATAATGAGCAAGCCCGGCTTCGAGCTGTGCCCGCGCAGAGGCCAATTCGCCCTGGTAGAACAGAGTGGCTCCAAAAATGTAGTGAGCGACCGTCAATGCTACGGGGTCGTTCGTATTCTGAACCGCCGCAATCGCGTGTTCGGCCAACCGACGGCCGCTCTCCCATTGGCCAGCGACGAAGTCGAACGCCCACAGGCCTCGTAGAGCATGAACCAGCTTTTCGGCTTCACCGAGCCGTTCCGACAGTTCACAGGCGCGGCCGTAGACCGGCCTCATTTCCGCGGCGGTGAAGCCCCTCCCGACCTTGATTGCGACCCCAAGCGCAATCTGCAGATCCAACTCCCGCCGGGCGCGCTGCTCCGTGTCCGGCAGCGTGCCCAGCGCCTCCAATCCCCGGGTCAGGTGGGCAAGCGCTTCTTCATAGGCGGAATGCTCGATCGCGCGTTTGCCGGCTTTCTGCCAACACTCGACCGCCTGTTCCATGAGAGCCGCCGCCGCGTAGTGTTGGGCCAGCACTTCAGGCTCGTTGTCGACGGACTGAGGAAACCGGCTTTCGAGCGCGTGAGCGATCTGGGCGTGCAGCCGCTGGCGTCTGGACCTGAGGAGCGACTGGTAGGCGGCGTCCTGGACCAGCGCGTGCTTGAAGATGTAGGTGGCGGTGGGCGGGGTGCCGCGGCGGAAGATCAGCTCGGCGGCCGCAAGCTTGTCGAGGGCGAGCACGAGCTCCGCCTCCGGGCGGGCGGCGATCGCGCCGAGCAGAGAAAAATCGAACGTGCGGCCGATGCAGGCGGCGATCTGGGCGATTTCCTTGACCTCAGGAATGCGGTCGAGCCGGGCCATCAGGGAATCGTGGAGCGAGGCGGGAACGCTGGCCTCGCCGGTCTCCAGCACCGCCTTGGTCAGCTCCTCGACGAACAGCGGCACGCCGTCGGTGCGGGCGATGATCGCGGCAATCGTTGCGCCGGGCAGGTGATCGCCGCCGAGGCGCGCCACGATCGCCTCGACCCCGGCCCGGCCGAGCCGGTTGAGAGTCAGCCGGGTGACGTGGGGGTGCCCGGCGAGCGCCGGCTGATGGTCCGGGCGGCTGGTCAGCAGGATCAGGACCCGGGCGTCCGGGATTCGGTCGAGGCCCTGCTCGATCAGCTCCAGCGTGGTCGGGTCGATCCAGTGCGCATCCTCCAGGACCACGAGCACGGGCTGCCGCGTCGCCAGCCCGAGCAGCTGCTCGGCAAGCGCATGCAGCGTGCGCGCCCGCTGCACCTGCGGGGTCAGGTTGAGAGAGCCGTAGCGCGCCACGCCGTCGAGGCCGAGCAGATCGGCGATTAGCGGCGCGGCCTCGCGTCCGCCCGCCCGCTCGAGCAGGGCCTCCAGTTTGTCGAGCCCGACCTCGGGCGGGTCTTCGGCAGTCAGGCCCGCGGCCTGGTTCAGTTGCTGGATCACCGGCCACAGCGCGCTGTCGGTGTGGTAGGGCGAGCACTGATAGCGGATGCGGAAGTGTGCTTCCCCGGCCAGGGCGTCGAGCAGAGCGCGGGTGATCCGCGACTTGCCGATGCCGGCTTCGCCGACCAGGAGCACGCCCTGGCCTTCGCCCGCCTTGGCCTGCGCCCAGCGCTCCAACAGTAGCGCCAGCTCGTGATCGCGGCCGACCATGGGCAACAGCGATGGGCCGCTCATCGCTTCGAACCGGCTCTCGACCGGCCGTTCGCCCGTCACCGCGAACGCCGGAATCGAGCTCGCCGATGCCCTTGAGCTCATGCGCGCCCAGGTCCTCGAGCTCGAAGCCGGCTCCCGAGCAGCCGCCGGGTCGCGTCGGCGATCACCACTTGGCCGGTGGCCGCAATCCCTTGCAGGCGCGCGGCGAGGTTCGGCGTGTCGCCGATCACGGCCTGCTCCTGCGCGCCACACTCGCCGATCAGGTCGCCCACGACCACGAGGCCGGTCGCGATACCGATCCGGGCGGTCAGCACCTCATCCGTCAGTGCCTTCAGCTGGCCGATCGCCGCCGTGATCGCCAGCCCGGCGCGGACTGCACGTTCGGCCTCGTCCTCGTGCGCCAGCGGCCACCCGAAGTAGGCGAGCACGCCGTCGCCCATGAACTTGGCGACGTGACCTTCGAAGCGCGTGATCTCGCCGGCGACCGCGTTCTGGTAGGCGCCGATCACGTCGCGCATCTCCTCTGGGTCGAGCTGGGCCGACAGCGCGGTCGAGCCGACCAGATCGACGAACATCACCGTCAGCTGCCGACGTTCCGCCTCGCCGTGTCTCTGCTGAGGGACGCCCAGTGGCACCGATTGCGACGCTGTCAGACGATGGCCGCACTGGGCGCAGAACTTGGCACTCGGCTCATTGGCGTGACCACAGGACTCGCATCGCCGCTCAAGGGCAGCGCCGCATTCGATGCAGAACCGACCCGCAGCAACCGATGCTCCGCAGCTTGTGCAGTCCATGCGAGCCTACCTCGCCAACGAACCCGGCGCTAAGGCTACCACCGGTTCAAAGCGGTTGCACCCGAGTGATCGGTGGCTCCGGCCGGGATCGGCGGCCGGGCGAGCCGAGCCGGACCGGGGCTTGCTCAGGCGCTGGCTTTGGCCGGATGCACCGATTTCTCTGCGGGGCTGAGGGTGAGGCGGGCAAGCGTCGCGATCTGGGTGGCGTTGAGCCCGGCCTCCTCGTACATGCCGGCAGGCGTGCCATGGTCGATGAAGCGGTCCGGCAGAATCATCGAGCGTAGCCGCAGGCGGCCGCGGTCGAGCAGCCCGGCCTCGAGCATGAACTGCTGGACATGGGCGCCGAAGCCGCCGATCGCACCCTCCTCGATCGTGACCAGGACCTCGTGCTCGGCCGCCAGGCGCCGGATCAGCTCCTGGTCGAGCGGCTTGGCGAAGCGGGCGTCGGCGACCGTGGTCGAAAGCCCGCGCGCGGTCAGTTCGTCCGCGGCCTTCAGGCATTCCTGGAGGCGCGTGCCGAACGACAGGAGCGCGATCGGGCCGCCGCCCGCGCGCACGATCCGGCCCTTGCCGATTTCGAGCGGCGTGCCGCGCTCGGGCAGGTCGACCCCGACCCCTTCGCCGCGCGGGTAGCGGACCGCCGACGGCCGGTCGTCGATCCGGGCCATGGTCGCGATCATGTGCATCAGCTCGGCCTCATCGGCCGCCGCCATGATCACGAACCCCGGCAGACAGCCGAGGTAGGCGACATCGAACGCGCCGGCGTGGGTCGGGCCGTCGGCGCCGACCAGCCCCGCCCGGTCCATCGCGAACCGGACCGGCAGCCCCTGGATCGCGACGTCGTGCACCACCTGGTCGTAGGCGCGCTGCAGGAAGGTCGAATAGATCGCGCAGAACGGCCGGAAACCCTGGGTCGCAAGGCCGGCAGCGAAAGTGACGCCGTGCTGCTCGGCAATGCCGACATCGAACGCGCGCTCCGGAAAATGCTTGGCGAAGGCGTCGATCCCGGTCCCGGCCGGCATCGCGGCGGTGATCGCGACGATCCGATCGTCGGTCTCGGCCTCCTTGATCAGCGCCTTGGCGAACACGGAGGTATAGGCCGGCGCGTTGCCCTTCTTCTTGAACTGTGCGCCGGTCGCGGTGTCGAACTTGACCACGCCGTGATACTTGTCGGCCGAGCTCTCGGCCGGCGGGTAGCCCTTGCCCTTCTGGGTGCGGACGTGGATCAGGACCGGCCCGTTGCGCCTGGCATCGCGGACGTTCTTCAGCACCGGCAGCAGGTGGTCGATGTTGTGGCCGTCGAGCGGGCCGATGTAGTAGAAGCCGAGCTCCTCGAACAGGGTGCCGCCGGTCATCATGCCGCGGGCGTATTCCTCGGCCTTCTCGGCGACCTCCGCGAGCGGGCGGGGCACGAAGCCGGCGAGCTGCTTGGCGACGTGGCGGAAGGTCAGGTAGGACTGCGAGGAGATCACCCGCGAGAGGTAATCGTGCATCGCGCCGGTCGCGGGCGCGATCGACATGTCGTTGTCGTTCAGGATGACGATCAGGCGGGCATTCATGCAGCCGGCGTTGTTCATCGCCTCGTAGGCCATGCCGGCGCTCATCGCGCCGTCGCCGATCACCGCGACCACGTTGAAGTCCTCGCCGGCCAGGTCGCGGGCGGTCGCCATGCCGAGAGCGGACGAGATCGAGGTCGAGCTGTGGGCGGCGCCGAACGGGTCGTACTCGCTCTCCGCGCGCTTGGTGAACCCGGACAGGCCGCCCGGCTGGCGCAGCGTACGGATGCGGCCGCGCCGCCCGGTCAGGATCTTGTGCGGGTAGGCCTGATGGCCGACGTCCCAGACCAGGCGGTCGCGCGGCGTGTCGAACACGAAGTGCAGGGCCACGGTCAGCTCGACCACGCCGAGCCCGGCGCCGAGATGGCCGCCGGTGACCGACACCGCATCGATCGTCTCGGCGCGCAGCTCGTCGGCCAGCTGACGCAGGCTCTCCGGCGGCAGACGGCGAAGAGCGGCCGGCTCGTCGATGGTGTCGAGCAGCGGGGTGTCAACCATAGGGCTCAATTTCCTCCCGCCGTGCCGGTTGGATCTCGCGCATGAGGCGACCACCGGCGGTGGCAATGCGATCCTAGTTGGAACGGCTTATGACAAACTCGAACACCTGACGCAACACGGTGACGTCGCGACCGAGCCCGTCCAGTTGACGATTGGCGCTCGAGGAAAGTTCCTTCAGCCGCCCGCGGGCGCCCTCGATGCCGAGCAGACTGACCACCGTCGCCTTGCCGGCGGCCTGGTCGCGTCCGAGATCCTTGCCGGTGAGCGCGGCATCGCCGGTGACGTCGAGCAGATCGTCCTGGATCTGGAACGCGAGACCGAGATCGGCCGCATAAGCCCGCAGCATGCTCCGCTCCGCCTCGGGAGCGCCGCCCAGGATCGCGCCGGCCTCGCCGGCGAACTCGAGCAAGGCGCCGGTCTTGAGCCGCTGCAGCTCGAGCACCTGGTTCATCATCAGCGCCCGGCCCTCGGCCTCGAGGTCGATCATCTGGCCGCCGCACATGCCGAGCACGCCGGCCGCCCGGGCGAGCTTCTGGACCAGAGCGCCGCGGACAGCCGGGTCGGGGTGGGTCGCGGGCGCCGCCAGCACCTCGAACGCCAGGCTCTGGAGGGCATCGCCGGCAAGGATCGCGGTCGCCTCATCGAACCGGCGATGACAGCTCGGCCGCCCGCGCCGGGTCAGGGCGTCGTCCATCGCCGGCAGATCATCGTGGACCAGCGAATAGCCATGGATCAGCTCGACCGCGGCGCCGACCCGGAGCGAGCGCTCGAGCGGCACCGCGAACAAATCGCCGCCGGCGACCACGAGGAAGGGCCGAAGCCGCTTGCCGCCGCCGAGCATGGCATAGCGCATCGCCTCCTGGAGACGGCGCTGCGGACCGGCTGCCGGAAGCATACGGTCCAGTTCGTGCTCAATCGCTTCGGCGGTGGTGGCCATCTGCCGTCTCAGATCAGTGGCCACAGCGGTCGTCTCATGTTTGGCCACAGGGGTCATCTCATGCTGAGGGCGTTAGCAGGTTGCGGAAATAAGCATGCTATGCGGCTCATTTCCTTTTCTGGAAGTGTTAAACATGGCTTCGGCGGGCGTTTCCAGGCGTTCGGGGCGGCCGCTTGATCCCGCCACAGCGCCTTCGGGCCGGAGTCCGGGCATGGTCAGCCCGCCGCCAGCAGCTTGGGCAGCCGGACCAGGTTGCAGGCGGTCGCGGGTCAGCGTGAACAGCCAGCCAACCCGCGCCGTGCCGCGATGCCGGGTCTTCCGGAGGCCGCCCACGGTCTTGATCCAGCCGAACGCCTCCTCGATCCGCTTGCGTACCCGCAGGCTCGCGGCATAGCCGGGGTGGCGCGTGGTCCGAGCGTCGATCGCCGAGCGCCGGCCGGAGGTATTCTGCGCGACGTGCGGGGTGACGTTGAGGGCCCGCAGACCGGCGACCAAGCCCGCCGCATCGTAGGCCTTGTCGGCGCCGAGGGTGGCGCGATGGCGGCCCGGCTGGCGACCCAGCATGGCTTCGGCGGCCTCCCGCTCGGCGGTGCCGGTGGCCGGCGTCAGCATGGCATCGACGATCAGTCCGTTGCGGTTTTCCATCAGCAGATGGCCCATATGGCAGAGCCTGGCCTCCTTCCCGCGCCCCTTGCGGTAGAGCCTGGCGTCGGGATCGGTGGTCGAGGCGTGCGTGTCGTTGCACCGTCGCTCGCCGTGGAAGTCGCGCTCGGCGTTGCACCCCGCGTCGCCCGGCGGCGGCTCGCCGCCCGCTTCGGCCTTCGGCTTGAAGCTCTTCATGCTCGCAAACGCTTCGATCAAGGTGCCATCGACACTGAAGTGCTCGTCCGAGAGCAGTGCCCGAACCGCGGACTGGCCCAGCACCGCCTGGAAGAACTGCGCCGCGACCTCGCCTTCCAGGAACCGATCACGGTTCTTCGTGAACACCGTCACGTCCCAGATCGGCGCGTCCATCGCCAGGCCGACGAACCAGCGGAACAGCAGGTTGTAGTCGAGCTGTTCCATCAGTTGGCGCTCCGAGCGCACCGAATAGAAGGCCTGCAGCAGCAGCGCCCGCAGCAGCTTCTCGGGCGGGATCGACGGTCGGCCGAGGTCCGAATAGAGCTGGTCGAACGCGGGCGACAGCACCGTCAGCGCCTGGTCGACGATCGTCCGGATCGGCCGCAGCGGGTGGTCCTTGGGCACCCGCGCCTCGCAGCTCAGGTAGCTGAACAGGCTCTCCGTCCGAACATCGTCGCCCCGCATCGCCAAATCCCACATCTGGTAGCTCCGCGCGCACACCCTACCAGATCAACCCCATCCCGCTACCTTTTTCCGCATCCTGTTAGGTCGCATCATATCGCCTTCCGCGGAGCTGCCCGGCGCGGAGCTGTGCTGAGGCTGGCATCATGTTCCCGTTTGCCAAGGACAATCAGATCTTGCGCCGATCCAAGCTTCTGCGCTGCCTGACCACAGCCCCGGCAGCGGCGGCTGCACCAGCTCGAGCTCGGAGCTGGCCGCGAAATCCGCCATCAGCCGCAGCCCGTAGGCTGTCATCCGTTCCGGATTTCTTTGATCAGCAATGGCAAAACCCTCACCACACTTACCATATCGATGATCGAAATTGAAGTCCGGCGAAGCGAACCCCAGCGGCCTCAGCCGTCCCGGCTGGTAATTGTTGTTTCTGGACAAAATCGATTTGACTAGCTCTCCACAAGGCTCAGGCTGCTTGACTCCGGCGGCAGGATGGAGGAGGGTGAACGAAGAGCGAACATAGTGGGGAGGGTGCCATGGCCGACGAGCTGCTGACGGATCTGCCGCGCGATCTGCCGAGCTTCCTGAAGCGCTTCGGCACGGACGCCAAGTGCCGGGCGTATCTGGTGCGGGCGCGTTGGCCCGCGGGGTTCCGCTGCGCGGGCTGCGGGCATGGTCAGGCTTACAGCCACAAGAAACGCCTGATCGAGGAGTGCACGGCCTGCGGCAAGCAGCACTCGATCCTGGCCGGCACCCTGTTCGAGCAGACCAAGACCGGGCTCGCCAAGTGGTTCCTCGCGATCTACCTGGTGACCTCGAGCAAGGGCGGGATCTCGGCGATGGAGCTCCAGCGCCAGATGGGCTTCGGCAGCTATCAGACCGCCTGGAGCTGGCTGCACAAGATCCGCCGCGCGATGGTGCGCCCGGAGCGGGCGCCGCTTGGCGCGCAGGTCGAGGCCGACGAGACCTATGTCGGTGGCCCCAGGCCCGGCCGCTCCGGCCGCGGCGCAGCCGGCAAGACGACGGTCGCCGGCGCGGTCGAGACCGGCCGCGGCCAGGCCCGCGGGTGCCGCCTGGGCCGGCTGAGGCTGGCCGTCGTGCCCGATGTCTCGGCCCGGAGCCTCGAAGGCTTCCTCGGCGAAAACGTCGCCAAGCCCGCGACCGTGACCACCGATGGCTGGTCCGGCTACACTGGCCTCGCCGCCGCCGGCTACGCCCACCAGCCGATCAACCTCGCCGCCGCCTGGGGCGACGCCGCGCTGCGCCTGCCGGCGATCCACCTGGTGTTCGGCCTCGCCAAGCGTTGGCTGCTCGGCACCCACCACGGCGCGGTCTCGAACAAGCACCTGCCGGCCTATCTCGACGAGTACGTCTTCCGCTTCAACCGCCGCACCGCCAAGAGCATCAGCCACCGCTTCGCCCGCGTCATCCAGCATGCCGTCCTGACCCGCCCCACCACCTATCGCGGCCTCGTCGCTGCTGGCGCTACCTGAAACTCATGGAGAGCTAGTTCGATTTGTTTAGGTGAGCTATCAAAGCCGTCATACCGACCGTTCATGAGGACGTACCTCAAGGGGAAGCAATACGCCCTAGGCCACAGCCAATTTCGGGGAGTTCGTGATTCCACCATAAATTCGCAAAAGCTTCGGCCCATCTGAACCACTCCTCAAGCACTTTGACGCCCTCCATCCTGCGGAGATGGAGCGGTGGCACAAGTTCCGGCTCATATGCGATTGTCGCGCCGGGGATGATCCGATCAGAAATCCTACGGCCAGCCTCTTGAGCCTTCTGATCGTGGGCGACGTTCTCGCAAACCACATCCCCTAGAACCTTCGACTGCGTGCTCTGGGTCAGTACTGACGCCGCGTCCCGGTCGTGGGAGAGCAAACACGGTCACCACGATCGCCCTGCTGCATCTTCCGATAATGACGTCCGTGCGGCGCCAGCCGTCCAGCTGCATTTCTTCGAACTTGAGGCCACGCATGATGCCCTTGGTGGTGCGGAGGATTGCTGGGTACCGGCCCGGCCGGGCGCCGGCGACGGCCGATGGCACAAGATCGAGTTCCTCGGCCCCGTGCGCAGCTCGACCATCGCGGCAGCTAGGCGAGTTCGCTTGGTTCGACACGCACCCCACCGTCCGGGCCGAGCGTGATCCGCTCGACCCTGAGCTGCGCCTCCTGGAGCTTGCACCGACAATGCTCCTTCAGTTGCGTGCCACGCTCGTAGGCCTGGATCGCGGCTTCCAGGTCGAGCTGACCGCGCTCCAGGTCCTGGACGATCTTCTCGAGCTCGGCGAGCGCCTGCTCGAAGGTCATGGCCGCGGCCTCCGGCATCGCCGCGCCGGTGCCGCCGGCCGGTTCGGCGCTGGCTGCATCTGGCTCGCGCGGGGTGTTGTTCCAGCTCGGGGGTTCTTCGGTCACCAATCCGGCCATCGGGGTCAGGGTTCGCGCAGAGCGTTCAAATGGGCAAGACAGCTCTGTGCCAGCGCGTTCAGATCATAGCCGCCTTCGAGCACCGAGACCACCCGGCTCGCGCAGTGATGGGCGGCGAGCCCCATCAGCTCCCGGCTGACCCAGGCATAATCGGCCTCTTCCAGCTCGAGCATCGCGAGCGGATCCGCCCGATGGGCATCGAAGCCGGCCGAAATCATCAGCAGCTCGGGCGCGAAGTCGTCGATCGCCGGCAGGATGTCGGCGTCGACCACGCGCCGCCAGTCCTTCGAGCCGGTGCCGGCGGGCAGCGGTCGGTTGACGAGATTGCCGACGCCGGTCTCCGCGCGCGCGCCGGTCCCCGGATAGAGCGGCCACTGGTGGGTCGAGAGATACTGCACCCGAGGCTCGCGGGCGAAGATCGCCTGGGTGCCATTGCCGTGATGGACGTCGAAATCGAAGATCGAGATCTTGCCGAGGCCGTGCACCTCGAGCGCCTCGAGCGCGCCGATGGCGACGTTGTTGAACAGGCAAAAGCCCATGGCACGCTCGCGCTCGGCGTGGTGGCCGGGCGGCCGGAGCGCGCAGAAGGCGTTCTTGGCCGTACCCCCGACGACCGCGCCGACCGCGGCGCAGGCGCCGCCGGCCGCTCGCAGCGCCGCCTCGGCCGAGCCCGGCGACATCACCGTGTCGGGATCGAGCCGGCGATGGCCGGAGGCGGGCTCGGCGCCCAGGATCGCCTCGACGTAGCGACCGCTGTGCGCCCGCTCGAGCTGCTCGCGGGTTGCTCGCGGCGCCTCCTCCCGCTGCACGCCTATCAAGCCGCCTTTGCGCTCCTCGCGCTCGAGCAGGGAAAGGATCGCGCGGATTCTGGCCGGCGATTCCGGATGGCCAGGGCCCGAGTCGTGCACGGCGGACGACGGATGGGTGTAGAGCAGCGTGGTCATGCGGCGCGCCTCCGCCGCCAGCTCTAGCATCCGAACGGTTGCGGCGTTAAGCGCGAATACGATCAGGCTGGTGCCGTCGGCCGCTCGAGCACCGCCGCGCGCGGGCGGGCGTCTTCGGCGAAGCCGGCGAGCCGCTTGAGCGCGCGCGAGCGATCGGAATGCTCGAGCTTGGCCCGGCCGAGGGCGCCGCGCAGAAGCTCGATCGTGTGGTCGTAGGTTGCGCGGTCGACCGGGAACGGCGTGCCGTCCTTGCCGCCGTGGGCAAAGGCGAAACGCGCCGGGTCGCGGGTGCTGGCGCGGGCGCCATGGACCAGCTCGGCGACCAGGGTCAGCGCGCGCAGGCTCTTCGGGCCGAGGCCCGGGGTCGCGAGCAGGCCCTCGAAGTCGGCCGGCGGCCGCTCATAGGTCCTGAGCAGGGTCTGGTGCAGGCGTTTAGGGTCGACGTCGGCGCTCGCCAGCAGCGGATGGCGCGCGGGCATGCGGAGCAGTGGCAGCTGCTCGAGCTCGGCCAGGAGCTCTGAGGGCGGCCGGGCGGCAATCTCGGTCGTGGCCAGGCGCGCGGCGGCGCTTTCGGCGGCGACCAGATTCAGGGTCGGGGCGCGCCGGTCGGCGCAGACGGCGGCGTGCGGCTCGTCGACGAAGCTCGTGACCCGGTCGCCCAGCCAATGATACCGGCGCGCGGTCCGGCCCGCGTCCGACATGCCCTGCTGGACCACGCACCAGCTCCCGGCCGCGGTGAACAGGAAGACATGGTGATAGAGCTGGTGCCCGTCCTGGACGGCGGTGTTGTCGACCTTGGCCGACAGCCGGCTCGCCCGGACCAGCGGGGCCGGGTCGTGGCCGAGGCGCTCGCAGGCGCGCTCGATTTCTCCGGGCGTCCTGCGCGAGGCCGCGCCCTTGCCGCCGCAGACGAACAGGCCGAAATCGCCTTCGAGCCCCCTCACCGCCTCCTTAACAGCACCACAGGTCGTGGTCGTGACGCCGCTGGAATGCCAGTCGAAGCCGAGCACGCAGCCGAACGCCTGGAACCAGAACGGGTCCGAGAGCCGCGCCAGCACGTCGGCCGGCCCATAGTCCGCGACCACGTGGCCCAGAATCTCGCGCGCGAGCCGGACCATGCGCCCGAACAGCCAGGCCGGCGCCCGGCCGGTGTGCAGCGGCAGATCCGCAAGTCCGACCCGTCCCGAGCGCGCGCTCACGGCCCGTCCGGATCGCCCTCTTCGCCCATGATGTGGCCGAGGTCATAGGGCAGATCGCCCGGGAAGGTCGCGCGCGGCAGCCCGGTCTCGATCGCTGCCCGCTTACAGGCCTGCGGATAGGCGGCGCGCGCCGCAGGTTCGAGTTTGCGCCTGAGGCTCGGGTTCTCCTCCAGCAGGTCTGCGATCTGGTCCCGCTGGTCGGCGATCGTCGCGAGCCAGCTGCGTGAGCGTCGCCGGGGCCGGTGCTGCCATTTCAGCAGGTGCGCCAACAGGATGCGCAAGCGATGCTTGAGCTCGCGGCGCAAACTGCGCGCCATGTCGTCGAGCTCTTCGATCGCATGCTCCAGGTCGAGCCGGTCGAGTTCGCCGGCGCGCAGATGCTCCGCCTGCTGCTCGATCCAGGCCAGGAGATCCTGGTCGTAGAGCGTCTCTTGGCGTTCGAGCACTTTCGCCATGCACGTTCCTCCAGAACCTCAATTTCGCGCATCCCGCTGCTAAAGCCAAGCATATCTCACGCCGCGAGGCGGGCGAGGTCCTGGATTCAGGGTCTGGACACATCTCAGGCCCTTTCAGGGCTACCTATGCCGAAGCAGCTCGACTCCAGCTATGATGGATAGGCGGATCAGCCAGCCTGAGGCGACCGATCGACTCGACCGGCGAGATCGTCGTTCGCCGGTACTTCGTGATCGTCGGCAAGTACGCCCGTGGCCGCACATGCAAACTCTCGTTGATGGAAGGCATAGAGCCAAAGCGTGTCGAATGGATTTTCCTCAACAAAGAAAAAAGCAAGGGAAAACTGGCTGTCAAAGTTTTGTATTCTAGCATATTTGAAAATCGCCCCGACTAGCTCTCCATGAGTCTCAGGTAGCGCCAGCAGCGACGAGGCCGCGATAGGTGGTGGGGCGGGTCAGGACGGCATGCTGGATGACGCGGGCGAAGCGGTGGCTGATGCTCTTGGCGGTGCGGCGGTTGAAGCGGAAGACGTACTCGTCGAGATAGGCCGGCAGGTGCTTGTTCGAGACCGCGCCGTGGTGGGTGCCGAGCAGCCAACGCTTGGCGAGGCCGAACACCAGGTGGATCGCCGGCAGGCGCAGCGCGGCGTCGCCCCAGGCGGCGGCGAGGTTGATCGGCTGGTGGGCGTAGCCGGCGGCGGCGAGGCCAGTGTAGCCGGACCAGCCATCGGTGGTCACGGTCGCGGGCTTGGCGACGTTTTCGCCGAGGAAGCCTTCGAGGCTCCGGGCCGAGACATCGGGCACGACGGCCAGCCTCAGCCGGCCCAGGCGGCACCCGCGGGCCTGGCCGCGGCCGGTCTCGACCGCGCCGGCGACCGTCGTCTTGCCGGCTGCGCCGCGGCCGGAGCGGCCGGGCCTGGGGCCACCGACATAGGTCTCGTCGGCCTCGACCTGCGCGCCAAGCGGCGCCCGCTCCGGGCGCACCATCGCGCGGCGGATCTTGTGCAGCCAGCTCCAGGCGGTCTGATAGCTGCCGAAGCCCATCTGGCGCTGGAGCTCCATCGCCGAGATCCCGCCCTTGCTCGAGGTCACCAGGTAGATCGCGAGGAACCACTTGGCGAGCCCGGTCTTGGTCTGCTCGAACAGGGTGCCGGCCAGGATCGAGTGCTGCTTGCCGCAGGCCGTGCACTCCTCGATCAGGCGTTTCTTGTGGCTGTAAGCCTGACCATGCCCGCAGCCCGCGCAGCGGAACCCCGCGGGCCAACGCGCCCGCACCAGATACGCCCGGCACTTGGCGTCCGTGCCGAAGCGCTTCAGGAAGCTCGGCAGATCGCGCGGCAGATCCGTCAGCAGCTCGTCGGCCATGGCACCCTCCCCACTATGTTCGCTCTTCGTTCACCCTCCTCCATCCTGCCGCCGGAGTCAAGCAGCCTGAGCCTTGTGGAGAGCTAGTTCGCCCCGAACCCGGCGACGTTCTTCAACCGATCCACGGAAATCGGAACGTCTTCAGGCAATCTGGAGCCGATTTCCTTGTAATACAAACCGCGCGTGATTCTTTGAATCATAGTGAGGTAAGGGGCCGCTTCTATATGTACGACGTAACCTTGTTCGAACTTGCCCGTACTGCGGTTTTGAATCCACAGTTTTGTGCGCAACTGTTTAAGGATCTCTCTCCTACGGCGTAGGTTGTGATGGAGGCCTGGGACAACCCTTTCCTTCCAGAGCTGTCGGGTTCCCGGCGTGTCCACCCCGGCCAACATGCTCAATGCTGTCCGGAATTCCTCATCCAATGGGGACCATTTCTTGTTGCAGTCATTGCAGCATGGAACAGTTGTGAGGTCCGCGGGGTAGGGTCGCCAAAAGATGGACTTCGGCGGTACGTGATCTCGGGTTGTGGCGGGGCTGGAGCCGCAATAGGCGCAGCTTGCCGAAATCCTACTTTTTCGCCGAGCCTCGCCCATCGGGTCTCACGCCGCCAAGCG
>CAWALL010000040.1:0-819910 GCA_963782885.1 uncultured Alphaproteobacteria bacterium | reverse complement strand
GCGACGACGAGCTGGACGGCGGCCATGCCTTGTGGTCGATGCTCGGCAACCTGCCCGCCGATGCGATCCGGCGCGTGCCGGTGCACGCCGCTCACGGAAGCGGCCGTGGCCCGTCTCGCCCGGCACGCCGGCCGGTCGGCCGCGGGCGTCCACGCTCAGACCGGCGGCAATCCGTTCTACGTCACCGAGCTGCTCGCGAGCCCTTCCGGCAGCGTCCCGATGACCGTCCGCGAGGCCACGCTCGCGCGCGCCGAGCTGCGCATGGGCGATCCCGCGGGCCATGCCAGGCTGGAGCGTAGCCTCGAGCTCGCTCTGATCCACGAGTCGCACGAGCACGCCGCGCGCGCCTACACCAATCTCGCCGATCAGGCGCTGATCGATCGCGGCTATGCCCGGGCCGACCAATGGTTCGTCGAAGGCCTCGCCTACACCAGGGAGCGTGATCTCGATTCCTGGCTGCTGTACATGCAGGCCACGCGCGCCCGAGCGCATCTGGAGCGAGGTCTCTGGCAGGCGGCCGAGGAGGACGCGAGCGCCGTGTTGGCGGCAGCGCCAGCAGCGATCACGCGGGTCGTGGCCGTCATCGTGCTGGGCTTGGTGCGGCTGCGGCAGGGGCACCCCGACGCCGAGCCGTTGCTCGACGAGGCGCGCGCGCTGGCGCTCGTGACCGGCGACATCATGCGGATCGGGCCAATGGCGGCCGCTCGCGCCGAGGCGGCCCGGCTCAAGGGTGACCAGGCGCAGATGCGCGCCGAGGTCGAGGCGGCCTACGAGCTCGCGCTGCGCCACCCCGGGCCGTGGCGGCTCGGGGAGCTCGCGCTATGGCTGTGGCGCGCCGGTACGCTCGATCGAGCTCCCGACGCCGCGGCAGCGCCCTACCGGCTCGAGATCGGCGGCGACTGGCAGGCCGCCGCCGCGGCCTGGCAGAAACTCGGCTGCCCCTACGAGCAGGCGCTCGCGCTCGCCCAGGGTGACCGGCCGGCGCAGCTCCAGGCGCTCGAGATCCTGACCAAGCTCGGCGCCGGCCCGGCCGTCGCGCTGGTGCGCCGCGATCTACGCGCCGCTGGTCTGGGCCCCACGTTCAGCGGTGTCGCGCGTGACGCTCAACTGATTTCGATCCAGATCTTGTCGCAGCTCTCCGGCCCGGGCTGCTTTCCGCGCCCGAGTCCCTGCGCCACGGCTTTGATCTCCGACCTGCTCCGTGGGTTGGAGCGGGTACTCGAGCTGAGCTCGAGCTTCGACATCGCCGCGGTCAACCTGAGTCTGGGCGGCGGGTCATTCAGCAGCCACTGCGACAACGATGTCCTCAAGCTCGCGATCGACGAATTGCGCGCCGCTGGCATCGCGACCGTGGCGGCGAGCGGCAACGATGGCGCTGATGGCACGATTGCTCGTCCCGCCTGCATCTCTTCGGCGATAGCGGTCGGCAGCACGACCAAGCGCAATTTCCTCTCGGTGTTCTCCGACCACGCGGACATCGTCGACCTGCTGGCGCCCGGCAGCTTCATCAGGTCCTCGGTTCCGGGTGCCAGGTTCGCCGTCCTCAGCGGGACCTCGATGGCCACGCCGCACGTCGCGGGCGCGTTCGCGATCTTGCGCAGCGTCGATCCCTTCGCGACCGTCGACGAGCTCGAGACGGCGCTCACGATCACCCGCCGCCCGATCGGCCGCGCGGGCGTCATCAAGCCGAGGATCAAGGTCGCTGCCGCCGTCGATGCCCTGCTCGGGTTCTTCGGCCGGCCGTTCAACGACAACTTCGGCCGGGCGCTCGCGCTGACCGATGCCAGCGGCGTGTCGTTTTCCTGGAACGTCGATGCGACCGCCCAGATAGAAGAGCCGGTGCACGCGGGCGTTGGCAGCGGCGATTCGGTCTGGTGGCGCTGGCGGGCACCGCAGAGCGGCACGGCGACGGTCTCCACCTTCGGCTCGGATTTCGATACCGTGCTGGCGGTGTACACGGGCCCGGGCGTCCCGCAACTGACCGAAATCGCGAGCAACGACGACAGTCCGGGCACGCTGCAGAGCCAGGTCCAGTTCCCGGTGACGGCCGGGGGGACTGTACCGGATCGCCGTCGACAGCTTCGATTTCGACGACGGCAAAATCGTGCTCAACTACTCGATCGCAGGCGCCGGGGCGGCGCTGGCGATGGCCCAGGCCACGAGTTCGCCGAAGTGAGTTATGACCATGGCCCGCATGCGGCACATGAGCGCCGCCTCGGGCCTGAGGCCGCCCGCGGGAGGTTGCAAGGCCCGACCTGGACGCCCGCCGGCCCCCTTCTAAGGCAATCCCGCAGCTCCCGGGTTCGGGTATCGGCCGTGCGATCACGGCCGATACCTTCCCGTCCTCGCTTCTTGGCGCGGCAAGGCCTGTCCCGCGAACCAGCCAGATGACCCTCGACCATCAGCGGGCCCCGGTTCTGAAGCGCGCCAGCTCTGGCCTTCTCCGGCCGGACCGGGATACAACCACCCGGCCGAGCTTCAGGGAGGGCAGGGGGGATGGATCTGGTCGCGCGGCTGGCCAAGACCTACACGGGCGTGGTCCATGACGTGATGCGGGCGATGGGGCTCCGCGATTTCACCGTGCCGCCCACGATCCGGCCGCTGGATCCGGAGCCGGTGCTGGCGGGCGTGGTCGCGACCGTGAGCGGCAGGGTCGACCGCGCGGCCGACCCGCACGCGACCCTGCTCGGGTGGACCGGCCTGCTGTCCAGGGCCAGGGCCGATACCGTCCTGATCTGCCAGCCGAACGATTCGACCGTCGCGCACATGGGCGAGCTGTCGGCCGAGACCTTGAAGCTCAAGGGCGTGCGCGGCTACGTCGCCGACGGCGGCTGCCGCGACCTGAACCTCATCCTCGAGCTCGGGTTTCCGGTCTGGTGCCGCTACTTCACGCCGCGCGACATCGTCGGCTACTGGCTGCCCGACCAGTTCGACGCGCCGATCCGGATCGGCGAGGTCACGATCCGCCCGGGCGATCTCGTGCTCGGCGACCGCGACGGCATGGTCATTCTTCCCCAGGCCCAGGCCGAAGCGATCGTCACCGCCGCCGAGACCGCGATCGGCACCGAGAACCTGGTGCGCAAGGCGATCCTCGAGGGCGTCGACCCCCAGGAGGCCTATCTCAAGTACGGCAAGTTCTGAGCGGGCGCACCCCGGCGCGATCGCGCCCTGGGCTCAGGCCTTCTTCTGAGCCGGGAAAATACCCTCGCCGCGCGAGATCAGGTCCTGCGTGAACCGCTCGCTGAAGCCGGCGAGGAAGCCCACGACCCAGAGCTGGTGCACGGTCACGTTCACGATCAGCTTCGGGTCCAGCGGCAGCAGTCCGCTCAGCCAGAAAGCGTAGGCGAACAGCCCGAAGATGACGCCGATGAACGGCTTGAACAGGGCATTCGTGAACAGGAAGACGTGATCGAAGTCGCCGAGCCTGGAGAACGACTTCAGGCGGCTCAGGATGCTGACCAGACCGCCCAGGAAGGCAGCGCTCGCGACCGCCGAGCCCTGGGCCGGGTCGAATGGCACGAGCGCCTTGGCGGGGCCGAAGCCCTGGAGTGCGTACCAGGCGAGGTGGGTCGCGAGGCCGAGGACCAGCGCGCCGAAGGCGCCGAGGCAGACGGTCAGAAGCGGGCTGCCGTCGGTCAGGTGGATCAGGGTGCGCTTGACCAGGCCGTTGTGGCGCAAAAGCTCGTTCTCGGTCTCGACCCGCAGCGAGCGCGCGAACACCAGCTCCGGCTGATCGCTGAGCAGCGCCGCCACCGCCGCGCCCGCTTCGCGCACCAGCCGCTCGAGGATCTCGTCCTTGGAGCGCTCGCCGTCTCGCAGGTCCTGCTTGGAGGTTTCGAGCAGCTCGACCCAGCAGGCGAGCTCGTACTGGATCTCCTCGTCGTGCACTCCCGGACCGGCCAGCGTATTCCGGATCCGGCCATAGAGGGCGGCGCGATCGGGTGCCGCATCGCTGGCGGTCGTCGCCGGCGTGACCGCGGCCGCAGTCCCGGCGCCGCCGGGGCCATTGACGACATTGCGGAGTGCGTCGGTCGAGCGGAGCGCGGTCGTCATGGTCCAAACCCCGAATTGATCCACCTTGGTCCCTGGCAGATCCCTTCGGGATAGGGTCCGACCTCGATCCGTAACCCCCTGAACTCGTGCGCGGACGCGGGTCGTCGCCGGCGTTCACCCGGCTGCGGCGATCGCCTCGATCTCGATCAGGAAGTCGGGACGCGCGAGGCCGGCGACGAAGATCAGCGTGCTCGCCGGCGTGGCGCCCTCGAGCATGCGCTCGCGCACCCGGCGCGCGAGCCCGGTGTCGCCGTGCACGGTCAGGAACACCGTGGTCTTGACCAGGTCGCGCTTGGTCATGCCGGCGGCGTCCAGGATCGCGAAGATGTTGCGCCAGGCCTGCTCCATCTGCGCCTCGGCGCCGGCCGCGAGCGTGCCGTCCGGCCTGACCCCGATCTGCCCGGAGATGTGCAGCCAGCGCGCGCCCGCGGCCGCCTCGACGGCATGGCTGTAGCTCGAGAACGGCGGCGCGACGGTGTCCGGATTGTGGTGCTTGACCATGACCTTCCTCCTCGATGGCGATGCCGGCGCGGAGCATGCTCGATCCGCCGTGCCCCTGCCAGCGGGCTTCGCACGAGCTGTTCGGCGCCGACGAGGTGCGCCGCTGCTCGCGATCCACAGCGTCGGCGAGCACGTGCCCTATCCGGACAGTCGGAGAGCAAGGACGCCCTCGGGCTACCCATCGCCTGAGCGACTGACGCCTGCCGGGCTCGACCGGTCCACGCTCCGGCGCGCGGGTGGGAATCCCGGCCGCGGCCTTCGGCTAGCTCGGCCTCGGGTCGGCGGCGGGCGCTAACGCCTGGCGTACTGCCGGCTGCCGAACATGACCTCCCAGGCCGCCTTGTCGGTCTTCAGGTCGCGCCGGCGATCGGCCAGCACCTGAACCCCGCGTTGCACCGCCGCTCGCTCGCCGATCCGGTCGAACCAGCGGACGAAGTTCGGGTAGTCGGTGCGCTCCACCCCCTGGCGCTCGGGGAAGCGGGTCCAGGGCCAGATCGCGATGTCGGCGATCGTGTAGTCGTCGCCCGCGACGTAAGCGCTCTCGCCGAGCCGGCGGTCGAGCACGCCGTAGAGACGGTTGGCCTCGTTCTTGTACCGGTTGCGCGCGTAGTCGATGTCCTCGGGCGCATATTGCAGGAAGTGGTGCGCCTGGCCGAGCATCGGGCCGATGCTGCCCATCTGGAACATCAGCCACTGCAGCGTGGCGTAGCGCTGTCGCGGCGTCTTCGACAGGAATTTCCCGGTCTTCTCGGCCAGGTAGATCAGGATCGCGCCGGATTCGAACATCGAGATCGGCTCGCCGTCGGGTCCATCCGGGTCGACCATCGCCGGCATCTTGTTGTTGGGCGAGATCTTCAGGAACTCGGGCTTGAACTGGTCGCCGGCGCCGATGTCGATCGGGATGACGTTGTACGCGAGCCCGCATTCCTCGAGCATGATGTGGATCTTGTGGCCGTTCGGGGTCGGCCAGGTGTAGAGGTCGATCATGACGGGCTCCTTCCGGTTCGAGCGTGTTGCGCGGCAGCATAGCGGCCGCGGCCGGACTGCATAGCCCCGATCCGGTCGCGAGGGCGTGAGCTTCCCCGACCCGAGGCCGGCGCGGCGCTGACGCGCGAGCGCTCTTAAGCCGGGACCGGCTTCGGTCTATGGTGCCTGGCCATGACCGAGAGCGATCCCGACCCGCCAGCGCCTGCCGCTGCGACCGCGCGCGTCCTGCTCACCCGCGAGAGCATCCAGAGCGGTCAGGTCCACAAGTTGATCGCCCAGCACGGCGTCGAGATGCGCGTGCTGTCGACCGACGAGCTCGAGGCCTCGCTCCGCGCGACCCTCGCCGGCGTCGATCTTTCCGCGGGCGTCTGGCTGTTCGGCTACGGCTCGCTGATCTGGAACCCGGCGTTCCATTTCACCGACCGGCGGACCGGCCGGATCTGGGGCTATCACCGGCGCTTCTGCCTGTGGACCCATCTCGGGCGCGGGCGGCCCGAGCGCCCGGGCCTGGTGCTCGGCCTCGAGCGCGGCGGCTCCTGCCAGGGGGTGGTCTTCCACATCGCGCCCGAGAGCGCCCTCGACGAACTCGGCATCGTCTGGCGGCGCGAGATGCTGAGCGGCGCCTACCGGCCGCGCTGGGTCGAGGTGCGGACGCCCGCCGGCCCGGTGCGCGCGATCGCCTTCGTGATCAATCCGGAGCACGAGCGCTACGCGCATCTGCTGAGCGACGACGAGGTCGCCGACGTGATCGCGACCGCCGAGGGCTGGCTCGGCCCCTGCGCCGACTATCTGGTCAACACGGTCGACCACCTGGCGACGCTCGGCATCCACGACCGCCCGCTGGAGCACCTGCGCGCCCGCGTGCTCGCGCTGCGCGCGGACGGTGGCTCGGGCTGAGGCGCCGTCAGGCCGCACCGGTCGGGCTCGAACGGCGCCGCCGACCCTGCTATAGCCGGTGCTCGACCGGGGAGCGAGAGCATGGCCGACTACGATCTGGTGATCCGCAACGGCACCGTCGTGACCGCGGCCGACCGCATGCGCTGCGACGTCGGCGTCCGCGACGGCCGGATCGCGGCGCTGGCCGAGGAGCTGCCGCACGCCGGGCGCGAGATCGATGCCGCGGGCAAGCTCGTGCTGCCGGGCGGGGTCGACAGCCACTGCCACATCGAGCAGCTCTCGGGCATGGGCATCTGGAACGCCGACGATTTCGAGAGCGGCACGATCTCGGCCGCGTTCGGCGGCACGACTACGGTGATCCCGTTCGCCGCCCAGCACCACGGCCAGGCGATGCGCGCGGTGGTCGCCGACTATCGCGAGCGCGCGACCAAGGCCGTGATCGACCACGCCTTCCACATGATCGTCTCGGACCCTTCCGCAGAGGTGCTCGAGGAACTGCCGGCGCTGATCCGCGAAGGCTATTCTTCGCTCAAGCTGTTCATGACCTATCCGTTGCTCCGGCTCGATGACGCGCAGATGCTGGACCTTCTGACATTGGCCCGGGCCGAAGGTGCCATGATCTCGGTGCACGCCGAGAACGACGCCATGCTCGCCTGGACCGCGCGCCGGCTGCTCGAGCGCGGCCATCGGGCGCCCCGTTACCACGCGGTCAGCCACCCGCGGATCGCCGAGGCCGAGGCCGTGCACCGTCTGCTCGCGATGGCGGCGCTGGTCGACCAGCCGGTCGTCGTCTTCCACGTCACGACCGAAGGCTCGATGGCGGCGATCCGCGACGCCCAGACCCGGGGCCAGAAGGTGTTCGCCGAGACCTGCCCGCAATACCTGCTGCTGACCGCGGCCGATCTCGACAAGCCCGGGCTCGAGGGTGCCAAGTGGATGTTCAGCCCGCCCGCCCGCGACCGCGCCGACCAGGACGCGATCTGGCGGGGCGTCCGCAACGGCACCTTCCAGATGGTCACCTCCGATCATGCCCCCTACCGGTTCGACGACACCGGCAAGCTCGCAAGCGGCGAAAACCCGAATTTCAAGCAGATCGCGAACGGCATTCCCGGCATCGAGCTGCGGCTGCCGCTACTGTTCTCGGAAGGCGTCGGCAAGGGCCGGATCGATCTGAACCGCTTCGTCGAGCTCGTCTGCACCAACCCGGCCAAGATCTATGGCCTGCATCCGACGAAGGGCACGATCGCGATCGGGTCCGATGCCGACATCGCGATCTGGGATCCAGAGAGAACCGTCGAGATCACCGATGCTACCACGCACGACCGGGTCGGCTACTCGCCCTACGCCGGCACGACGGTCACCGGCTGGCCGACCACCGTGCTTTCCCGGGGCGAGGTGATCGTCGCCGACGGCGAGCTCTCGGCCGAGCGCGGCCGCGGCCGCTTCCTGCCGCGCGCCGGCGGCCCTGCCGCGAAGCCACTCGCGCGGCTGCTGCCGGAGCTGGACCCAGCACACAACTTCGGTGCCCCGCTGCTTGATTAAGGCCTCGGCCGACTACCCCCTTTCGATGCGCAGCTTCGCGCCGCGTGTGTTGAGCCGCTGACAACCCGTCTCGACCGCCTCGCGCGCCCAGGTCTGCCAGAACTTCCAGGGCGGCAGGAAGAACCAGCCCCCCGCCTCGTTCCCGACGGCGGTGAACGTTCCGTGCGCCGTGAGCAGGGCGGTCAACGCACAAATGAGCGCCGCCCGCTCCTCATGGTCCGAGGTGTGCGCGAACCACCTCGGAAAAAGCTCTTTCAACTCGGCGGGCAGGGGTAGCTGCGCAACCAGCTGGCAGCGCACCCACTGCTCGTATAGCCAGTCGAACTTTCGGCCCCTTTTGAGCGCAGGCATCGCGCTATAGCATGGGTGATCGAGGCAAACGCCCAGAAACGCGTTGGGAAACGCCTCCACGATGTTGCCCCGCCTGACGCGGGGGAATGATGGCAAACCATCCACCAGATTGGCCGCGGCCGTGAGGCAATCGGCAGCTGAACCGGCGGCTGTACGGAGCTGAAGCCCGGTGCCGGAGACATGTGAGAAGCCCGGCTTGCATCGGCGCTGGAAGCAACCCGAGGCGAACAGCCGCTCCACCGCGCGCGTCGACCCAACGTTGCCGCCAGCCGGCACGACCGGGCCATCGATTGCAATCACCTGGAACGGCCCAGCATCAAAGATCGGCGCGCAGGCATGCGCCCCGCCTCGCTCGCGACGGACTCGAATGTCCTGGCCGATGATGGTGGCGATGCCGCTCGTTCTGCGCGTGAGCGAGAGGCCAACATCTAGGCCGGCAACCCTGATCATGCCTGGCTCCTCGTCGCCCGAGGACGGTCACCCCGCCACGCAGCCCGGAGTCTTAGGCGATCATCGCCCTTGCCTCATTTGCCGGCATGTTCCCTGAATGATACGAGCATCCTTTGCTGGCGTCTCCGCTTGGCCCGGGACGAACGTCCAGGATGCGAGCATTCGGATCGGAGGGGAAGAAGAGATGGCAAGAAAGATCAAGATCGCAGCCGCCCAGCTCGGGCCGATCCATCTCGCCGACGGCCGCGCGCGCGTGGTCAGGCGGCTGTGCGCGCTGCTGCGCGAGGCGCACGGCATGGGGGCGAAGCTCGTGGTGTTTCCCGAGCTCGCGCTGACCACCTTCTTCCCGCGCTACTGGTACGACGACATCGGCGCGATCGACGCCTGGTTCGAGCGCGAGATGCCGAACGCCGCGACCGCCCCCCTGTTCGAGGTCGCCCGCGACTTAGCCGTCGGCTTCTATCTCGGCTACGCCGAACTCGCCCACGAGGGCGGCGCCGCCCACCGCTACAACACCTCGATCCTGGTCGGTCCCGACGGCCGGATCCTCGGCAAGTACCGGAAGGTGCATCTGCCCGGCCACGCCAACCACCGCGAGGGCATTCCCTTCCAGCATCTGGAAAAACGCTACTTCGAGGTCGGCAATCTCGGCTTCCCGGTCTGGCAGGCCTTCGACGCGATCATCGGCATGCTGATCTGCAACGACCGCCGCTGGCCCGAGGCCTATCGCGTGCTGGGCCTGCAGGGCGTCGAGCTCGTGCTGCTCGGCTACAACACGCCGACCTACAACATCTACCACCCCGAGCCCTGGCACCTGCGCATGTTCCACAATCGCCTCGTGGTCCAGGCGGGCGCCTACCAGAACGGCACCTGGGTGATCGCTGTCGCCAAGGCCGGCGAGGAGGACGGCCACGGCCTGATCGGCGGCTCCTGCATCGTGGCACCGACCGGCGAGATCATGGCCCAGGCGCTCTCCGAGCAGGACGAGGTGATCGTCTTCGACTGCGACCTCGACCTCTGCCATCACTACAAGAACACCGTGTTCGCCTTCGAGCAGCACCGCCGGATCGAGCACTACGGCCTGATCACCGAACGCACCGGCGTCATCCCGCCGCCCGAGTGATTCGTTGGGAGCCGATCACGTGATCGAATGCGGCGGGATCGACAGGGTCGTTCACTTCTACGAGACCCACCCGATCAACGAGCAGCAGATCCTGCACGATCTGGCGCGCGACGGGGTCGCCCTGGAGGGGCTCACCGAGACGGTCCTGCAGCGCTACGACCAAGACCACTTCGGCGGCCTGGAGGCGGTCGACGTCTTGGCCGGCAAAGCCGGGATCGGCAGGGATACGCACGTCCTCGACGTCTGCAGCGGCTTGGGCGGCCCGGCGCGCTATCTCGCCTTCCACTACGGCTGCCGGGTGACCGGCCTCGACATCACCGAGAGCCGCCATGAGGGCGCGCTCCGGCTGACCCGGCAGGTCGGGCTCGAGGACCGGGCCCACTTCCGCCTCGGCAACGCCCTCGAGATGCCGTTCGCAGCCGCGAGCTTCGACGTCGTGCTCGGCCAGGAGGCGTTCGCGCACGTCCCGGACAAGCCGCGCCTGATCGCCGAATGCGCGCGGGTGGTCAGGCCTGGCGGCGTGATCGCCTTCACCGACATCCTCCGGCGCCCGCCCTTGACGCCCGCAGCCGCCGCGCGCCTCGAGCGCGAGATGACCTTCCTCTCGCTCGAGAGCCTGGAGGGCTACGCCCGGCTGCTCGCGGCCAACGGGTGCACGCTGCTCGAGCGCGATGACCTCAGCGCCTGGTGGACGGAAATCCTCGAGCAGCGGCTCGAGATGTATCGCAGCCTGAAGGCGACCACGGTCGAGAAATTCGGCGCCGACCACTTTGAAAGGTGGGACGCCACCTACGCCTTCTTCGTCGGCCTGTTCGCGCAGGGCGAGCTCGGCGGTGGCCGGTTCGTCGCCAGGCGCGACAATTAGGGCTCACCCGACCCGGGGCGCGGGTGGGCGAGGCTCGTTCCGCTCCCGGCAGGTCAGCAAACGGGCCTGGTCGCGGCCAGAACGACCGTTCTTCAGGTGTTTCCTCAACCGCCGGAGTCCGACCGCGGCCTCCGCGCCGACGCAACATGCAGAGGGCCGCTGCGCCCGGCTGACCGGTCGCACGAGTAGCCGAGGTTGACGCTCCATTCGTGAGCCAACTACACGGGTTCGCAAAACTCCAACAACCTTCGCTGCCGATCAGAGGACATCGCCCCCATGCCGACCTTCGATTTCCAGCGGCTCGGTCCGGCCGAGCGCTACAAGCTGCTCGGCGGCCTCGTGGTGCCGCGGCCGATCGCGCTGGTGACCACCCTCGATCCGGAGGGCAGGCACAATGCGGCGCCGTTCAGCTTCTTCAACGTGCTCGCCGAGGAGCCGCCGCTCGTGGTCCTGGGCCTCGGCATCAGCCCTTCCGGTCGGGCCAAGGACACGACCAACAACATCCGCGATAGCGGCGAGTTCGTGGTTCACCTCGTCGATGAGGCGATCGCGGAGGCGATGAACCTCTGCGCGATCGACCTGCCGCCCGAGGCCAGCGAGGTCGAGCTCGCGGGTTTTTCCCTGCTGCCTTCGAAGGTGGTGGCGCCGGGCCGGATCGCCGAAGCCCCGGTCAGCCTGGAGTGCCGGCGCTACGTCACGTTGCAGCCCGGGCCCGAGCGCTACATCGTGCTCGGTGAGGTCCTGATGCTCCACGTCAAGGACGGCATCGTCGACCCCGAGCGCCTGCGCGTCGATCGCGACCGCTACGCCCCGATCGGCCGTCTGTTCGGCGGCGGCTACGTCCGCACCCACGACCGTTTCGAGATGCCGCGGATCAGCTACCGGGAGTGGCAGGCGAAGTCTGAGGATCGCAGCTCATCATGATCCGGTCTCGTGCCTGGGAGAGCTTGCTCCGGAGCCGATGCGCCAAGCGCTTGCGGCATCGGGGCTGCGCACGAAACGTGCCGTGGTCGTCGAGGAGGCGTTGCGTCTGTTGCTTCGCCTGAAGCAGCAAGAGCAACTCAAGACGGCATTTGGCCAGCTGCCTGGGACGGTGACCTCGATGCGATGCGTCGCGACCACCAGCGTGAATGACAATAGTCTTTATCGACACGTCCGTCTGGATCGATTTCTTCAACGGCCGGTGACGCTCGAGACCGTTGCCTTCGCCAGAAAGGCTCCCCTATTCTCCGTGATGCCCTGGGAGGCACCACCGTGCGCACTCGCGCCGTTGTTCTTGCCCTAGCGATCGTCCTGGCGCCGCTCGGCACCCGGGCCGCCGACCTCGTGGTCTGGTGGGAGCTTGGCTTCTACCCCCAAGAGGACGCGGCGATCGCTGAGAGCATTGCCGCCTTCGAGCAGAAAACCGGCAAGCAGGTCGAACTCGTCCAACCCCGACAACAGGAGATCTTCCCCGAAGCCGAGGATGCGGTCGAGGCCGGGCAGCCGCCCGACTTCCTGTTCGGCTTCGGCGCGCGCCGGGTCGCCCGGTGGGCTTACGAGGACCGGCTCGTCGACCTCGAGGGCGTCCTCGCCCCGGTCCTGAATCTGTTCGATGCCGATACCATTGAAGTATCGACCATGCTCGACGGTAAGACGGGCCGGCGTGGGCTCTACGCGATGCCAATGGGCCGTTTCGCCAACCACGTCCATGTCTGGAACAGCCTCCTGGAACGCGCCGGCTTCACCCTCGCCGATATTCCCAAAGGGTGGGAGGCGTTCTGGTCGTTCTGGTGCGACCAGGTGCAGCCCGCCGTGCGCAAGGCGACCGGCCGCGATGACATCTGGAGCATCGGGCTGCCCATGTCCGCGGCGTCTGAGGACACTGCCGACGAGCTCCTGCAGTTCGAGCTCGCCTATGGCACCCCCTGGCTCGATCGCGACCGCCGGCTTCAGATCGAAGATCCCGCTGTGCGGGCGGGAATCATCAAGGCGCTGGAGGCCTACACGGCGATCTGGCGCAAGGGCTGCACGCCGCCCAACTCGACGAGCTGGACCAACATCGGTAACAACAAGGCATTCCTCGCCCAGACCGTGGTGATGACGCCAAATGGGTCGCTCTCGATCACGGGCGCGCTGCGCGCGGCGCGCCCCGACGATTACTACAAGAACGCCGCCACCATCGACTGGCCGAACGGCGCCAACGGCCAGCCGCTGGTCATCGAGGGTGGAATCTCGCGCGCCGTGGTCTTCAAGGCCGGCGGGAACCCTGCGCTCGCCGAGGACTTCGTCCGCTTCCTCGCCGAGGAAGGCTGGCTCGCCCATTGGCTCGACTTTACCGGCGACCGCTGGTTTCCCCCGATGCGCAAGCTGGTCGAGCAGCCGTTCTGGCTCGACCCCAGCGATCCGCACCGCATGCGCGCGGCCATCCAGGACCTGACCCAGCCACAGCTCTTGAACATGGACGTGCGTGACCATGAATGGCAGTCGGGTCCGATCTGGGATGAGAACGTCTGGGGCAAGGCCGTCCATCGCGTCGTGACCGAGGGCATCAGCCCCGCGCAGGCGGTCGACGACGCGATCGCGCGCATCAAGCAGATCCTGCGCGAGTAGCCGCCCGGGGCGCGGGGGCGTTCGGGGTCGGCCACTGCCCGCTGCCTTCTGTCCTCTGTCCTCTGATGCGATCCCATAAAGGACGTTATGGGATGGTAACACCAGTCCGAACAGAGAGCGCTTCTGTGCGGCCCTGATTTCTCACGGCTCCCGACGACGGACGCGTTGAACTCCATATTTGCATCGTCGGGCTTCACCCGCGCAGGATGCCAGCGCGCCGGCGCGCGTCGAGGCGATGGACCGAGTTCAAAGGGGGGGAGCAGAGCAATGGCTCGATATGAACGCTCCGAGTTGGTCGCGCGCTTCCGGGAAATGGCCCGCCAGCGCGAGCCGATCGTCGGCGGCGGCGCCGGCACCGGGCTGTCGGCCAAATGCGAGGAGGCGGGCGGCATCGATCTGATCGTGATCTACAATTCCGGCCGTTATCGCATGGCCGGGCGCGGCTCGCTCGCGGGCCTGCTGGCCTACGGCAACGCGAATCAGATCGTGCTCGAGATGGCGAGCGAGGTGCTGCCGGTCGTGCGGCGGACGCCGGTGCTCGCGGGCGTCAACGGCACCGACCCGTTCCTGATCATCGACGACTTCTTCCGCCGCCTGAAGGAGCAGGGCTTCGCCGGCGTCCAGAACTTTCCCACGGTCGGCCTGATCGATGGCGTCTTCCGCGCCAATCTGGAGGAAACCGGGATGGGCTACGGCCTCGAGGTCGAGATGATCCGCCGCGCGCGCGAGCACGACCTGCTGACGACGCCCTACGTGTTCTCGACCGACGATGCGGTCGCCATGACCGAGGCCGGCGCCGACCTCATCGTCTGCCACATGGGGCTCACGACCGGCGGCGCGATCGGCGCCGGCACCGCCAAGACGCTGGCCGACTGCGTGCCGCTGATCGATCAGTGGGCCGAGGCGGCGCTGGCCGTGCGCGACGACGTCATCGTGCTCTGCCACGGCGGGCCGATCGCGATGCCGGACGATGCCGCCTACATCCTCAAGTCCTGCCGGCACTGCCACGGCTTCTACGGCGCCAGCTCGATGGAGCGCCTGCCGACCGAGATTGCGCTTACCGAGCAAACGCGTAAGTTCAAGACCCTGAGCTTCTAGCTTCGAACCAGAACCAGGGAGGACGACGATGGCGAGAGCTCATGCCAGTTCCGTGATCAACGCGCCGATCGAGCAGGTCTGGGCGCGCATCCGCGACTTCAACAGCATGACGAAGTGGCACCCGGGGATCGCCAAGAGCGAGATCGAGGGCGGCGGGCCCGGGGATCAGGTCGGTTGCGTCCGGGTGCTGACGCTCGGCAACGGCGCCGTCGTCCGCGAGCGCCTGCTCGAGCTGTCGGACATGGGGCACCACTACAGCTATACGATCCTGGACTCGCCGCTGCCGGTCGCGAACTACCGGGCGACGCTGCGGCTGCGCCGGGTCTCGGACGGCAACCGCACCCATGGCGACTGGACCGCGACCTTCGATCCCGATCCGCCGGAGAAGCAGGCGGACGCCGAGCAGATGATCAGCACCGACGTCTTCCAGGGCGGGTTCGACGCGCTGAAGAAGCACTTCGGGGGCTGACGCCGGGGCGCCGCCCGCGGCGCCCGGTCGCTGCCGTTGGCCGATCGATGACGGGTGACGCGCTGACCGTCGAGCGGGTCGAGGTCGCCTTCGGCCCGGTCGCCGTGCTCAAGGGCGTGTCGCTCGACGTGGCGCCCGGCGAGTTCGTGGCGCTGCTCGGCTCGTCGGGTTGCGGCAAGACCACGCTCCTGCGCGCGATCTCGGGCTTCGCCGTGGTCGGCGCCGGCCGGATCCTGGTCGCCGGGCGGGACATCACGGGTCTGCGGCCCGAGCGCCGCGGCATGGCCATGGTGTTCCAGTCCTACGCGCTCTGGCCGCACATGAGCACGGCCCAGAACGTCGGCTACGGGCTGCGGCTGCGCGGCGTCGGCCGGGCGAAGCGCGCCGCCCGGGTACGCGACGTGCTGGCGTTGCTCGGGCTCGAGGGCCTGGGCGAGCGGCCGGTCACCCAGCTCTCCGGCGGCCAGCGCCAGCGGGTGGCGCTCGGCCGCGCGCTCGCGATCGATCCCGGCATCCTGTTGCTCGACGAGCCGCTCTCGAACCTGGACGCCCGGATCCGCCAGAGCGTCCGCCACGAGATCAAGGCGCTCCAGGCCAAGCTCCAGATCACCGCGATCCACGTCACCCACGACCGCGAGGAGGCGATGGTCATGGCCGATCGGATCGCGATCATGGAGGCCGGCCGGATCGTACAGCTCGGGCCGCCCGAGGCGGTCTACAACCGCCCGGCCTCGCCCTTCGTCGCCGCGTTCATGGGCGCCGACAACGTGATCGAGCTCGACGCGCGGCCGGCGGACGACGCGGTCGCAATCGCCGCCGGCGCGGACAACGATGCCGCGCGCCTGCGCTTCGGCGCCCGCCCGGGCGAGGACGGCATCCACGTCGAAGGCGCGCTTGAGGGCCGGGCGCTCGCCCATTTCCGCAGCGAGGCCGCGCGCCTGGTGGGTGCCGGCGAGGCGCCCCCGGACAGCCTGGTGCTGCGCGGCGAGATTTGCCAGAGCTCCTATCCGGGCGGCTTCTATCGCTACGCCGTTCAGGTCGGCGAGCGCCAGTTCATGGTCGACGATCCGCGCCGGCTCGCGACCGGCGAGCCGGTCGGCATCTGCCTGCCGGCCGCGGCGCTCCATCTCTATCCGGCGGCGTCGGCCGCGCCGCGCCCGTGAGCCCGCCCGCCGGTCGGGGCACCGCTCCGGTCCGCACGCTCCGGCCGTTCGCGCCCGCGGATCTCGATGGCATCAGCCGGGTGCACTGGCGGGCCTGCCGGGTCGCCTACCGGTTCATGGACTGGTCCTACACGCTGGACGAGGTTCGCCGTTGGTACGCCGGCAAGCTCAGCGAGTGGGACTGGGCGCACGTCGTGACGGTCGACAGCGAGATCGTCGCTTATCTGGCGGCAACCGGGGCGCACGTCGATCAGCTGTTCGTCGACCCGGACCATCAAGGCGCCGGCCACGGCCGCCTGCTGCTCGAGATCATGCTGGCGCGGGGGTTGCGGCCGGTTACCCTGCACGTGCTCGCCGACAATCGACCGACGCGCCGGTTCTACGAGAGCTTCGGCTTCCGCGAGGTCGGCTCCTGGTGGGCTGCGCAGGACCAGGTCCTGAGCCTGGTCTATCGGCTCGACGGGGTCGCGGATCAGCCGGGCTGATGCCGCAGCTCGCAGAACTCGCAGCGGCCCCGCCGGCCGCAACGCTCGCGCCAGCAGGCGAGCGAGCCGGTGCGATCGAGCAGGATGCGCTCGAGGTGGTCGCCCCAACCCGAACCCTTGAGCAGCACGAGGTCGCCAGGTTGCAGCAGCGACTTGAGATGCGAGTTGAGCTCGGCGAGTCTGCCGAAGGTCAGCAGGCGATCGGTCCCGAGCGTACCCCGCAGCCGCTCGACGCTCGCCGCCCGGGGGCCGACGAAGACGACAATCTCGGCCACCTCGAGCGCTCTCTGCGCGAGGGCACGATAGGTGCGGCCGGCCTTGTCGCCGTAGTCCGAGAGGGTCCCGAACACGAGGATCTTGCGCTCCGCCCGTGCCGTCCGCATGAACTCGAGCGAAGCCGGGATCGTGTACAGCGGCGCCTTGTGGGTGTCATCGATGATCGTGACGCCCGCGAGCTGATGCGGGCACATCCGGCCCATCAGCGGCTCGACCGCCTCGATCGCGCGCACCGCCTCCGGCGCCGGGATCTGCTCCGCACGCGCGACCGCGAGCGCTGCCAGGATCGGAAAGACGCCGTAGGCGCCGACCAGCCGTGAGCGCACGGTCAGCGTCCCGCCGGCGTGGGCGACCCGCACCGACAGGCGCTCCGGCCAGGCCACCTCGACCGCCAGCAGGCGGACGTCGGCCTCTGCGGATGTGCCGCAGCCGACCACGGGGGCGCGGGTGCGGGCGCGCATCGCCCAGACGTTCGGATCGTCCGCGTTCAGGATCGCGAGGCCGCCCTCGCTCAGCGCCTCGACCAGCCGCACCTTCTCGGCCGCCGTGGCGGCGCGGCTGCGGAACGCCTTGTAGTGGTCGTCGCCAACCCGGGTCACGACGGCGATGTCAGGCCGTACGAACGCGCTCGTGCGTTCGACGGCGCGCGGCCCATGGCCGCTGATCTCGACCACGCAGTAACGGTGGCGGTGCCTGGCGGACAGCACCGTGAGAGCTGCGTTCCTGATGCCATTCGGACCCAGGACGACGCCATTGAGGACCGGTCCGCGCTGACCGAGGACCGCGGCCACCAAGGACCCGGTCGTGGATTTGCCGCAGCTGCCGGTCACGCCGACGAAGCGGACTTGGCGCAGCCGGTCCCGGTTGGCCCGCGCGGCGAGCGTGAGGCCAAAAGTCAGCGCATCCTCCCCGGGCTCGCGAATGCCGTCCGGGAGAAACCTGGTCCACCGCATAGCGCGAACTCTGCGGCGCGCTCGCTGGCGGGTCAAGCACCGCTGATCCGGGCCGCCCTCGGTCTCCGGCGCCGGTCCGTACGGTCGCCACCCGAGGCTGTCACGGGGCCGTCGCGATTGCCGGCTATACCGCCCGCACGGCGCGCTATCGGGCCGCGCGATGGCGGCCGCCCGACGGATATGCTACAGATCGGACTGGTCGAAGAGCGGCGAACACGCTCTCGGCGGGCGGCGGAGCGCGCAATGATCTCGCGCCCGGGTCGAATCGAAACAAGGGAGACTGCGATGCAACGGCGGACATGGTTGAGTGGCGCAGCCGCGCTGGCGCTATTGGCGGGCCTGCCGGCGGGCGCCTCGGCCGAGACCGTGCTCAACGTGATCACGGCCGGCTCCGAGAACATGGTCGACTACGTCACCGACTACCTCGGGCCCAAGTTCGAGGCGACCCATCCGGGCGTCAAGGTGCAGGTCAGCGGCACCGGCCCGGGCGATGCCGGCTCGCAGAAGATCTACGAGAAGCTCGAGGCGCAGAAGGCGGCCGGCACGAAGGCTTGGGACGTCGACGTCGCAGTCGTGCACCAGAAGATGGCGGGCCAGATGGTCCAGCAGGACCTGCTCGCCAAATACCGCGACCAGATTGACACCGGCAAGCTGGTCAGCCGCGACACCGCCAAGATGGCGCTGGGCACCGACGTCGACGGCTTCGTGATGCCGATGTTCCACAGCCAGACGGCGCTCGCCTACAACCCGGACCTGGTGCCGGAGCCGCCGGCCTCCTACGCCGAGCTGGTCGACTGGGTCAAGGCGCACCCCAACCAGTTCGGCTACAACGGCATCAAGAACGGCATGTCCGGCGTGGCCTTCGTGGTCGGCTGGGTCTACGCCAACACCGGCGAGGCCAAGGAACTGCAGGACGGCCCCTACGACAAGTCGGCCGAGCAAAACTGGTCGCAGGCTCTCGCCGAGCTCAAGGACTTCAACCAATACGTCACGTTCACTCCGGGCAACGCCGGCACGCTGGACATGCTGAACCGGGCCGAGATCGCGATGGGTCCGGTCTGGGTCGACATGTTCTACACCTGGCAGGCGGACGGCCGGATCCCGCCGAACCTGAAGCTCAAGCTGATCGCCCCGGGCATGCCCGGCCAGCCGATGTACTACGTGACCCCGGCCAAGGCCGCCCAGCCCGAGCTGGCGCGCGACTTCATCGCGCTCGCGACCTCGCCCGAGGTCCAGGCCGAGGGCATCGTCAAGAAGTTCAACTGGTACCCCGGCATCGACGCCAAGAACATCCAGGACGCGATCGACCAGGCGACCTGGAACAAGCTGTTCGCCGACGTCACGCCCGAGGACCTGGCCTCGAAAGGCAAATCCTTCCCGATCGGCCCCTACTTCGACGACATCCTCGAATCCTACGAAAAGCAGGTCGAGAACTGAGGCGCAGCGCCTCGGCTAGGCTGCGGGGCGGGGGTACACCCTCCGCCCTGCCAGACGCTCCCCTCCAACCGCCCCTATCGTGCACGAACCTCGCCGGCTGAAGGGGCTCGATAAAAACGGCCATCAAATTTCCCGCGGAACATAGATTTCGTCTGGATAAGGTAGCCGTGCATTTACCTCCCGCAGCATCATGAGATAGCTGAGAACGGCCGCCTGAAACTCCTGATCGTCACCAATGGGACGATCCTTGTACGCGTGGATGGCGTTTCGCCGCTGCTGCACCAGCTCAACATAGGTGTCAAATTCGCGTCCAAGGAGTTCCCCGTTCTTGAAATACAGTCTCATCACGTCTAGTGAGAGGCCGTCCGGAGAGATCGGCGCCTGCTTCCTGTGGTGGTAAGCTTTCGCTGCTTTGAGACCATCGATGTCCTTTTGGTAGTCGTGGTAGAACACAGAGAGGAACAGCTTCATCGTCCTCTCAGTCAGGCTGCCGAGGTTTGCCCAAGCGAGGATCAGCTCGCCGTCTTCCAGCCGTTCAGGCGGTATCCTGATCCACAGGCGTAGACATCTTGACAATGACACCTGCCAATCGAGGCGAGACTTACTCAGGATCCCGGCCGCTTCTATGGGCGCCCAACCACCAGCCGTGCGCCAGAACCGGGCCAGGTTGCCATTGAGGCCTTCTATACGCCCGATTGCCTCAAGGACCGACATCGTTGACCAGCATGCTCCCACTTCGTCCATCCTAGGCAATCTTCCTCGTTACAGAGACGCAGATATAGATCGGGCGCAAGCCCTGGGCGCGCAGCCGCTCGCGAGGGGCCCAGACCTTGTCGCGCGACGACCAGTCCTTGGCGGCGGACGCGTTACGCTTCGATGCGGACTGCATGATCGTGCGCCGTGCTGGGTACATGTAACCTAACTCAATTCAACCACCGAAAGTCAGCCATTTCATCACTCGCCCAAGCGGTCCTCGAGGATCTCCATGACCTCCGTGCGCAGGCCGTCCGGGGTCTCGAAGAAGGCGATCCGTCGGCGGCCGAACGCCGCCTCGATCACCTGCGGCTCCATGAGGAACCTGACGCCCGTCTCGCGCAGGCGCGCGATGTGGGCGTCGAAGTCGTCGACCTCGTAGACGTCGTGCAGGAAGCCAAGCGGCAGTGCTCGGCCGAGCAGGTCCTCGTAGGGCGCCTTGTCGAACAGGATGACCCGCGTATCGCCGAGCCGAATAAGGGCGTAGACCGAGCCCAGGACTTCGCCGCGCAGCCGCACCTCGGCGCCGAGCACATCGACGTAGAACCGGGCCGCCCGCTCGATGTCGGCGACCTTGATCGCATAGTTCCACACGCCCTTGACCATGGCCGGATGGCGTCGTTCCCAGCCTTCAGGCGGCGCGGTGCGCCCGGATGCGTTCGGCCGTCTCAGGACCGAGCTCGCGGCGGGCCAGCTTGAGATCGTAGTGGGTCTGCAGGTTCAGCCAGAACTCCGGGCTGTTACCGAAATACAGCCCGAGGCGCAGCGCCGTGTCGGCGCTGATCCGCCGCCGGTCGTTGACGATCTCGGCGATCCGGTTCGGCGAGATGCCGATCGCCTTGGCGAGCTGGTTCTGCGACAGCCCGTATTCCTTCAGGAACTCCTCCCGCAGCATCTCGCCGGGCGTGACCGGCGCGAACTCGTCATCAGCCATGGCTCGCTCCTCAGTGATAGTCGACGATCGTGACGTCGTAGGCCTCGCCGTCCAGCCAACGAAAGATGATCCGCCACTGATCGTTGATCCGGATCGAATGGAACGCCTTCAGGTCGCCTTTGAGCTTCTCCAGGCGGTTCGAGGGCGGTACGCGCAGATCATCGAGCCGGGCCGCCGCATGCAGCGCCTCGAGCTTGCGCTTGGCGCGCCGCCCGATGCCCTCGAACTCCCTGACGACCTGATCGGCGAACAGCCGCTCGGTTCCCCGGTCGCCGAAGGACTTGATCATATCACCTTCTATACCGTATACCGGGATGCGGTCAAGAACTCTCGGCGCCGGGGAAGCGACATGCAGGAATCGCGGCTGATCTCGCTGGCGCTGGTCACGCCGGCGCTCGTGATCCTGCTGGCGCTGTTCGTCTACCCGCTCGGCTTCTCGCTGGTCACGGCGTTCGAGGGCGAGGCGGGCGCGTGGACAGTTCGGCAACTTCACCAAGGCGTTCGACTTCTACTGGCGGGACATGCTGTTCACGGTGCTGATCGTCGGGCTCTCGACCGCACTGATCGGGATCGGCGCGGTCGCGATCGGCGGTTTTTTGACCCTGGGAGAAAACCCCCGCGCGATCGCGCTGCTGCGCTGGCTCTATCGGTGGCCGCTCTTCATCCCGTTCGTGGTCGCGGGCCAGCTGATGCGCACTTTCCTCGCCAAGAACGGCATGATGAACAACACGCTGGTCGGGCTCGGCCTGTACACGCCGCTCGACGCCCAGAGCTACCTCGACTGGCGCGGCATCGTCGTCACCTTCGTCTGGAAGCAGACGCCGTTCACGGCCTTGCTGGTCGCCGGCGCCATGGCGGCGCTCGACCGCGCGACCATCGAGGCCGCGCGCAATCTCGGCGCCGGGCGGCTTCGCATCCTGCTCGAGATCGTCCTGCCCCAGGTCCGCCAGACCCTGCTGGTCGGCCTGATCCTGTCGTTCGTGATCATGATGTCGGTCTTGTCGGTGCCGCTGATGATCAACGCCCAGTCGCCGACCATGCTGACCGTCGACATGTCGTTCCGGATCAACGCCTACGGCGACTACGGCGTCGCCAACGCGCTCGGCTTCATCTCGTACCTGATGACCGGAATCGTCGCCTGGATCTACCTGCGCCACGCGGTCCGGGAGCAACGGCCGTGAGGGCAGGGGCGGCGCTGCGGTGGACGGCGCTCGCCATCGTCTTCGGCCTGCTCGCCTTCGCGATCTTCGGGCCGCTGCTCAACATGCTGCTCTGGGCGGTCGCCGAGAAATGGTATTTTCCGCACAAGCTGCCGCTGGAATACGGCTTCTCGTTCTGGCAGCGGGTGTTCCGGCCGCAGGGCAACGCCACGGTCTCGCTCACGACCTCGATCGGCATCGCGCTGTTCACGGTCGCGGCCTGCCTCGTGGTCGCGGTCCCCTGCGGCTATGCGCTCGCGCGGCGCGCCCTGCCGCTGCGCGGCCTGATCCTGCTCGCTTTTCTGCTACCTCAGGCCTTTCCCAGTCTTGCCGTCTACATCAACGTCGCCCGGATCTTCTACAGCCTAGGCCTGAACGGCACGATCACCGGCGTCGTCCTGGTGCACACCATGCACGGCCTCGTGTTCGCGGTCTGGATCTCGACCGCCGCGTTCGCCGCGGTCGATCGCGAGCTCGAGGACGCCGCGCGCAACATGGGCGCCTCGCCGCTCCAGGCGTTCTATGGCGTTACGCTGCCGCTCGCGGCGCCGGGCATCATGGCGAGCGCGATCTTCGTCTTTCTGGAGTCGCTCGACGAGTTCACCGGCACCTACTTCGTCGGCGTCCCCGACGTCACCACGCTGCCGCTGCTTCTGTTCCGCGCGAGCATGGAGGGCAACTACCAGATCGCCTCGATCACCGCGCTGATCCTGCTGGTGCCTTCGGTCGCCTTCATGCTGGTGATCGAGCGTTTTCTCCGAGCGGACGTGCTCGCGAAGGTCGGCAGCTGAGGTTGACGAGCGAGTCTGGCGGCCCTCCGAGGCGCATGCTAAACATTTTCGATTGATTCGAGCGGAGAGGTCCGATGGCGGACCACGGGTGCGGACGCCGCTTGGCTGCGATCCTCGCGGCCGACGTGGTCGGCTATTCGCGCCTGATGGCTGCCGACGAGGCCGGCACCCATGCGCGCCTGAAGGCGCTGCGCAAGGAGTTCATCGAGCCGAAGATCGGCGAGCACCACGGCCGGCTCGTCAAGCTGACCGGCGACGGTGCCCTGGTCGAGTTCGGAAGCGTGCTCGATGCGGTGGCCTGCGCCGTCGAGATCCAACTGTTCCGGATCGGGGTCAACCTCGGCGACGTCATTTTCGACGAGGACGATATCTACGGCGATGGCGTCAACGTCGCCGCGCGATTGGAAACGCTCGCCGAGCCTGGCGGCGTCTGCATCTCGGCCAAGGTCCACGACGAGGTCAAGAACAAGCTGGAGTTCGGCTACCAGGACCTCGGCCCGCAGCAGGTCAAGAACATCCCGGACCCGGTCCGCGCCTACCGGGTGCTCATGGAGCCCAGCGCGGCGGGCACGGTCATCGGGCCGCCGACCCTGGTCGCCCGCGGCAAGCGCCTCGTCGCCTGGCCGATATCGGCGGTGACGGCGGCGGTCGCCTTGATCCTGATCGGGGTCGGCATCGTCACGTGGCTGCGATCGGGCCAGACCGCCCCCCAGATGCAAACCGCGAGCCTCGACCCGCACCGGGTCGCGGTGCTGCCGTTTGTCAACATCAACGCCGACGCGGCCGACGACTACTTCTCCGACGGCATGACCGAGGAGCTGATCACGCAGCTCTCCAAGATCGGCAAGCTCCGGGTGATCGCCCGCACCTCGGTCATGAAGTACAAGGGCACGAAGCAGGACATCGCCGAGATCGGCCACGATCTCCAGGTCGGCACGATCCTCGAAGGCAGCGTGCGCAAGGCCGGCAACCAGGTCCGGATCACCGCTCAGCTGATCGACGTGCCGAGCCAGTCGCACCTCTGGTCCGAAGACTACGATCGCGGCTCGAGGACGTCTTTGCCATCCAGAGCGACATTGCCAAACAGGTCGCCGACGCCTTGCAGATCACTTTGTTGGTGCACGAGCAGAGGCGGATCGAGGAACAAGACACAGCCGATATAGAAGCGCACAGCTCTTATCTGAAGGGCGTATATTTTTACAATCAAGGCGGAGCTGCGACTGGAAAAGAGCAGGGCGTATTTCGAGCAGGCGATCGAGCGCGATCCAGCATATGCGTTGGCGTACGCTCGATTGGCTGACCTGTACACCAGGATGGCATGGTTGAAACATGCCTGCGGCGGAGGCCTACGCCAAGGCCAGAGCCGCAGCCGAGAGGGCCCTGGAGCTGGACGAGTAACCTCGCGGAAGCGCACAGCGCCTTGGGAAGCGTGAAGCTCTTTGCCGATTGGGACTGGTCGGGCGCGGAGCGAGAATTCCAAACAAGCGATTGCGCTGAACCCCAGCTCCGCGCTGGCGCACGGTGAGTACGGCCACAAACTCCTGTCGACGGTCATGGCGCGTTACGACGACGCTCTCGTCGAGACTTGAAGCGGGCGCAGGAGCTCGACCCGCTCTCCGTGTGGGTTTCCACCGAGATCGGCTGGGTCTACTGCCAGGCAGGACGATGGGATCAATCGATAGCGCAGTTCCAGAAGACCCTTGACTTGGGTTCGAAGTCGCCTTAGCCGCAGATCGGCATAGGAGAATGCTATGTTCTGATGGGAGAGTACGAAAAGGCGAATCGCAACGCTTGATCAGGCGGCCGCTCTGGCCGCCGGACGTCGACTGGCTGAAAGGGCTTCGGGGCTGGGCCTTAGGCTTGGCGGGGCGGACCAGACGAGGCGCAGCAGTTGCTCCACGAGCTGGAGAAAACGGCGGCCGAGCAGAAGGTCGACCCGATCGCGTTCGCCTATGTCTATGTTGGCCTGGCCGACCACGGTCAATGCGATCGCGTGGCTGCGCAAAGGCCTATGGTGTGCACTCGGCCGATATGTTCTTCTTGCGGACGGCACAGTGGGACGGCCTGCGTTCCGACCCGCGCTTCATCGAGCTGATGAAGGATGTTGGCCTGCCGACCGACTGAGCGCTTGCGATCGCGGCAGCGAACTTCGGCAGAGCTTGGCTCCGAGTGTAGCAGAACGGTCAATTCGCGAAACGAAGGCGGACGCCGGTGCTGGTGGTCGAGCGCACCTGCGCCGATGCATTCGTCAAGGCCGGGAGTTGACTGGAACCCCATCCGCCATCGTCCGTTGCCCAGGAGGCATGCGAAAGTCGAGGGCGACGTGCGAGCAGCAGCCTTTGTGACGACCACGGCCGCGGGCATCGCGCTCGCGGGTGCCGCCGTCGCCGATCCGATCCTGGAATGCGGCGTCACCATCGGCCCTGATGGCGACGTGGCCGGCTGCCTGAACCGGCAGCTCGAGGTCGCGACCGCCGCCATGGACCAGGCGCTGTCGCTGGCACGCGGCGCCGCGACGAAGATCGATCAGGTCAGCGGCGGCCAGCTCGCGGTGCTCGGCCTCGAGGCGGGGCAGCAGGCTTTCGAAGCCTATCGTGACACCGAATGCAAGACCCGGGCGGCGTTCGCGGCCGCCGATCCCGATCCCGACCGCTTCCGCCTCGCCTGCGCGATCGATCTCACGCGGCAGGCGCACCGACGGGCTGCTCGGGATGGTCGGTCCGCAGTCCGACTGACGTCCGGCGATTGGACAGGAGCGCTGCGCCCCGCCAGGTTGCCGCCGTCATGGCGACGACGAGATCCAGGAGCCGGGCGAGCCGGCGGCACCCCCGCGGTGCAGGCCCTCGAGCGGGCCGGGGTCGCATTCACGCTGCATACCTACGACTTCGGCGGTCCTGAGACGCCGGCATCGCGCAGGAGCGGCCGATCTGATGGGCGTCGCGCCGGCGCGGGTACTGAAGACGCTGATCGCGGTAGTCGACGGCCGGCAGGCTCGTCGTCGACCCTGGTGCCGGCCGATCGCGAGCTGAACCTGAAGGCGCTGGCGGCCGCAATCGGTGGCAAGCGTGCCGAGATGGCGGAGGTCAAACGCGCCGAGCAGGCGAGCGGCTACGTCAAGGGCGGCATCAGCCCGTTCGGCCAGCGCCAGTCGCTGCCCGCGATCGTCGACGGCTCGGTCCGGGTGCACGCCAGCGTCTTCGTCAACGGCGGCCGCCGTGGCCTCGAGATCGAGCTTTCCCCGGACGCTCTGATCCGGGCGCTCGGCGCCAAAGTCGCAGCGATCGCCCGCTGAGCCTCAGTCGCGGTCCCAGGCGGGCGCCATGCCGCCGGGGCTGATCAGCCGCCCGCCGGGACGGGCGAGCGCGAAGATCTCGGCCATCTCGGCTTCCGACAGCCAAAAATCGAAGATCTCGAAATTGGCCTTGGCATGCGCCTCGCTCGAGGAGCGCGGGATCGCGGTGACGGCGTCCTGCTGGAGCAGCCAGCGGAGCGTCACCTGGCCCGGGTTCTTGCCGTGGCGCTCGCCGATCCGCCGCAGCGTCGCGTCCGCGAACACCCGGCCCTGGGCGATCGGCGAATAGGCGGTGAGCGCCATGCCCTGCGCCCGCAGTTCCTCCAGCACCGCGCGCTGGCCGAGATAGGGATGATACTCGACCTGGTCGACGAGCAGCGGCGCCTCGCTCGCCGCGACCAACTCGCGGATCAGCGCGACCGGGGAATTGCTGATGCCGATGTGCTTGGTCAGGCCGCGCCGCCCGGCATCGTTCAGCGCCCGGATGGTCTCGGCGCGCGGCACGCTCGGGTTCGGCCAGTGCAGCAGCAGAAGGTCGGGCACGGTGCCGAGCCGGCGCACGCTCTGCTCGGCCGCCCGCTGCAGTTCGCCGTCCCGGAAGTTGTCGGGCCAGATCTTGGTCGTCAGCCAGATCTCGTCCCGCGGCACGCCGGACGCCTTGATCGCCTCGCCGACCTCGGCCTCGTTGCCGTACATCTGGGCGGTGTCGATGTGCCGGTAGCCGATCTCGAGCGCGTAGCCGACCATCCGGCGCGCGACCGCGCCATCGAGCCGGAACGTGCCGAACCCGAGCGCCGGAATCCTGACGCCGTGCGCCTCGACATACTGCATGCCTGCCTCCACGATCGCTGATGAGCGTCCGGCATGCCTCTCAGACCCGCCGGCCGGCGTCAAGGCGCCGCGCGCCGCAGGGAATCGCCGTCGAGGCGCTCGAGGTTGGCCAGCGCGCCCGCGCCGTCGCTCGGGTCCGCATCCGGAAGCACGCTGATCGAGCCGTCGGTCTCCAGCACCACCGCCGCGACCGCGTCGACTTCGGCGACGCCGCTCGCGCGCAGGGCCTCGAGGACATCCGCGCGGGTGACGCGCTGGGCGCGCATGGCGCCATCGAGAAAGCGCCCCCGATGCACGAGCAGGGTCGGCTCGGCCTTGACCAGCGCTTGAAACCGGGGCGAGCGCACCGACAGCCAGGTGATCGCGTACTGCAGCCCGATCAGCAGCGCGAGCGCCAGCACGCCCTCGGCGAGCGCCACCGACTTGCTGAGCAGCACGGTCGCGAGCGTCGAGCCGAGCGCGACCGTGACCACGAGGTCGAAGGCGTTGAGCTTGGTCAACGTGCGCTTGCCCGACATTCGCAGCAGCAGCACCAGCGCCACGTAAGCGAGCGTGCCGACCAGCAGCACCCGGCCGAGCCCGGCCCAGGAATCGAATAGCATCGTCACCTCCCCGGGGCCGCCTCAGGAACGTCTCGCCCCTGGAGTGACGCTCGAGCCCGCCGGTCACTCCGTCACGGACGGTCCGCGCCTCTCCTGGTGCGGCGCCGGCTGCCGGGCTGGCTTCGCCTGCCAGGCCTTCGAGCGATGGCCACAGGCGACCGAAGCGCCGCCGGCTGGCCCGCAAGAGCCTGCGAACGACCAGCGTTGCCGGCGGTCAGATCAGTTTTTCCTTGTTGAAGAACGCTTTGCGCCAGCGCACGACTTCGACGCCGGCGAACAGGCCGGCCTTGGTGAACGGGTCGTTCTGGATGAACCGCTCGGCCTCGGCGCGGTCGTCGGTGTCGACGATGATGATCCCGCCATAGCCGCCCTGGCCGTCGTCGGCGACCTGGGCGCCGGCGGCGAGCAGCTTGTCCTTGTTGGCGGTCAGGTACTCGACGTGCACCTGACGGGTGTCGTTGCGCAGCTGCAACGAGTTCGGCTTGTCGCGGGTGATGATCGCATAGGGCATGACGGCCTCCCGGTTGGCGAGCCTCTGTTGTAGCCGGCCCGCGCCCCTGCTCAAGGGCAAATCGGGATCGGCCGGAAACCGGTCCGCTGCTTGCGCCGGCCGCACACATTTTATATATCATGACATGATATGAAAGATCGTGAGGCCGAGCACGGCCTCGAGTTCCTGCTGGCGTTCGACGGACGCATCCATCATCTCGAGGCGGGCTACTGGCTTAAGTTCGAGATCAAGCGCGTGGCGGCCAGCAAGGAGCGACCGCACGGCCTGCGGTACTCGTTTACGCTCCATGCGCCGGACGGCAAGCGCCTGGTCGGCTTCGACAATGCCCATGGCGTGCCGGCGAGGGGCGGGCGATTCAAGCCCGCATCGCAGGCGAGCGATCACTGGCATCGGACCGAGCGCGATCCCGGCCGGCCGTACGCTTTCAAGGATGCCGAGACCTTGATCGAGGATTTCTTCAACGAGGTTGAACGAGTGCTCGCCGAGCGTGGGGTCGGCACCGCGGTTGTCGAGGTGGAAGAGCGGAGGTCGGAATGACCAGCCCCAAGATCCAAAATCTGAGGTCGCTGCGCGAGGAGATGAAGGCGGTGGCGCGCGGCGCGCAGCCCGCTGCCGCCGATGCCGCGAGACCAAGCTTCAACTCGGTGGAAGCCCTGGTGCGGCTGCTGACGCCGGAGAACCGGCAGCTGCTTGCGCTCATCCGCGACCGGCAGCCGCCCTCGATTGCGGCGCTGGCCGAAATGACCGGCCGGGCGCAGCCGAACCTCACGCGCACGCTCGCCAAGCTCGAAACGGCCGGCTTCATCACCATGCAGACCGTCGGCCGGCGTAAGGCGCCCTGCGCCACGATCAAGAAGATCGTCGTTGAGATCGACCCCTACTCGAACCACGACCGGTTGGAAGTTGCTTAGGGTTTGACGCGCAGATATAAGCGCGCCGCACGTTGACGCGAGGGCCCCTATGGAAGACGTTCGACGCAAATACGTCCCGCCCGCGATAGATCAGGTCGCCTTCAACTGTCCGCATTGCGGTGCGCTCGCGAAGCAATCCTGGTTCTCGGTGCACGTTGAGGCGCTTAAGAAGGACGAGACGCCGCTCCGCTGCGACCCTGAGCTTGCGAAGCAATTTGGTGAGATCGACGATCCCGAAGCACGCGAGCAGCTGCAGCGCTGGGCAGAGCAGATGATCGCAGGCAGACCGTTCATCCATCGCGACAAAATGTATTGCGACGAAACTATGTATAGCGTTTCAGTGTCGCGATGTTTTAGTTGCAATGACATATCTATCTGGATAAATGACCGTATCGCCTGGCCCAGCGGAGGTGAAGCAGACCTGCCAAATCCGGACCTACCAAATGACGTCCGCGACGATTATGAATCGAAGTCTAGCGTCATTTTCCACTTACTAGCTCTCTCTTCATCGAGTAGTTCCAGGTAGCGCCAGCAGCGACGAGGCCGTCGATAGGTGGTGGGGCGGGTCTTCCAGGACGGCATGCTGGATGACGCGGGCGAAGCGGTGTGCTGATGCTCTTGGCGGTGCGGCGGTTCTTCGAAATGCGGTAAGACGTACTCGTCCTGAGCATAGGCCGGCAGGTGCTTGTTCGAGACCGCGCCGTGGTGGGTGCCGTAGCAGCCAACGCTTGGCGAGGCCGAACACCAGGTGGATCGCCGGCAGGCGCAGCGCGGCGTCGCCTCTCCCAGGCGGCGGCGAGGTTGATCTGGCTCGGTGGTGCGTAGCCGGCGGCGGCGAGGCCAGCTGTAGCCGGACCAGCCATCGGTGGTCCATCGGTCCCGCGGGTCTTGGCGACGTTTTCGCCGAGGAAGCCTTCGAGGCTCCGGGCCGAGACATCGGGCACGACGGCCAGCCTCAGCCGGCCCAGGCGGCACCCGCGGGCCTGGCCGCGGCCGGTCTCGACCGCGCCGGCGACCGTCGTCTTGCCGGCTGCGCCGCGGCCGGAGCGGCCGGGCCTGGGGCCACCGACATAGGTCTCGTCGGCCTCGACCTGCGCGCCAAGCGGCGCCCGCTCCGGGCGCACCATCGCGCGGCGGATCTTGTGCAGCCAGCTCCAGGCGGTCTGATAGCTGCCGAGGCCCATCTGGCGCTGGAGCTCCATCGCCGAGATCCCGCCCTTGCTCGAGGTCACCAGGTAGATCGCGAGGAACCACTTGGCGAGCCCGGTCTTGGTCTGCTCGAACAGGGTGCCGGCCAGGATCGAGTGCTGCTTTCCGCATTGCCGTGCACTCCCGAAGCAATCCTGTTCTCGGTGCACGTTGCCGCTTAAGAAGGACGAGACGCCGCTCCGCTGCGCCCCTGAGCTTGCGAAGCAATTTGGTGAGATCGACGATCCCGAAGCACGCGAGCAGCTGCAGCGCTGGCAGAGCAGATGATCGCAGGCAGACCGTTCATCCATCGCGACAAAATGTATTGCGACGAAACTATGTATAACGTTTTAGTGTCGCGATGTTTTAGTTGCAATGACATATCTATCTGGATAAATGACCGTATCGTCCGGCCCAGCGGAGGTGAAGCAGACCTGCCAAATCCGGACCTACCAAATGACGTCCGTGACGATTATGAAGAAGCTAGCGTCATTTTCCACTTATCTCCCAGAGGGGCCGCAGCTCTACTACGCCTTGGAATTCAAAAACTCTGCAAGCACCTTGGCGAGAAAGGGGACAACGTCAACGCTGATATAGCTGCGCTTGTAAAGAAAGGTCTCGACCGGCGTGTTCAACAGGCCCTCGATGTCGTGCGCGTCATCGGCAACAACGCTGTCCACCCCGGGCAGATCGACCTTCGTGACGATCGGGCAACTGCAGAGAAGCTCTTCGCGCTGGTAAACCTAATTGCGGAAATCATGATCAGCCAGCCTAAGCACGTAGGCGCGATGTTCGACAGCCTCCCTGAGGACGCGCGCAAAGCTATCGAGAAGCGGGACGGAGGCAAGGGCCGTTAGCCTGCAGCGCCGATCTCAACCCACTGGCCAGTCTTCGCGGAGTGGAGGATAGCGTCGCAGACGCGCTGGGTTTGAAGGGCGGTGCGGAAGGTCGGTTCGGCGGGGGTGGCGGTCTCGAGGCCATGCAGGAAGTCGGCGAAGGTGTGGATGAAGCTGTGCTCGTAACCGATTGACAGGCCTGGCACCCACCAGTGGCTCATGTAGGGGTGTTCGGCATTGGTGACGTGGATCTTGCGCCAGCCGGCGGTGTGGCTCGCGGTTTTGTCTCCACTCGGATTGCGGTATTCGAAGAACGAGAGCCATTGCGCGTCGTGTAAGTCGAAAGCAAGCGAGCCCGCCTCGCCGTTGAGCTCGAAGGCCTTGAGCGCCTTGTGGCCGCGAGCGTAGCGGGTGCTCTCGAACAGGCCCAGCGAGCCGTTCTCGAACCTCGCGATGACCAGGCAGGCGTCGTCGATTCCGACCGGCTCGAGCTTGCCGGTTTCCCGGTGCCGGCGCTCCTTCACGAAGGTCTCGGTCTCGGCGGTCACGCGCGTGATCGGGCCGTTCAGCCAGAGGCCAGTGTCGATGCAGTGCGCCAGCAGGTCGCCGGTGACGCCCGAGCCCGCGGCCTTGGCTTCGAGTCGCCAGAGGGCAGGGCCGCCCTGGGGCAGATCGGGAGACATCGTCCAGTCCTGGAGGAACTGCGCCCGGTAGTGGAAGGGGCGGCCGATCCGGCCCTCGTCGATCAATTGCTTGGCGAGCGTGACCGCCGGCACGCGCCGGTAGTTGTAGCAGACGAGGTTCGGCACGCCGGCGCGCTCGACCGCCTCGACCATCGCCTCGCCCTCGGCCGCGCTCATCGCGAGCGGCTTCTCGCAGACGATCGTCTTGCCGGCCGCGGCGGCCGCGAGCGCGATCTCGGCGTGCAGATGGTTCGGCACGCAGATATCGACCAGCTCGATGTCCGGCCGCGCGACCAGGCGCCGCCAGTCGGTCTCGACGCTGGCATAGTCCCAGACGTCGGCGAACGCCGAGACCTTGGCCGCATCGCGGGCGGCTACCGCCTGCAGCACCGGCCGGTGCCCGAGCTCGGGAAAGAAGCGGCCGACCTGGCGCCAGGCATTGGAGTGCGCCCTGGCCATGAAGCCGTAACCGATCACGCCGATGTTCAGGGTTCGGGGCATAAAGTCGCCTGTCGTCCGCTGGGTCGCAGCACCAGATCGCCGCCTGGGCTCAGCCGGCCGCCGCCCAGGCGTCCCGGATGGTCGCGATGCCGACTTCGTAGACCTCTTCGGGCGCCGGGAAAAAGGGGCGCCAGACCTTGGTCGCCGCGGCCAGCGCGGGCAGGGCGGTCCCGAACGCCTCGATCGTCAGCCAGCCGTCGTAGCCGGCCGCACGCAGCGCCCGGCAGGTCGCGCGAAAGTCGATGTGGCCCTTGCCAGGGGTACCGCGGTCGTTCTCCGAGACGTGGACGTGGCGGATCACGTCGGCCGTCTCTGCGATCGCCCCGACCGGGTCGCGCTCCTCGATGTTGGCGTGAAAGGTGTCGTAGAGCGCGCCGAAGCTTGGATGCCCGACCCGCTGCACGTGCGCCCTGGTATCGGCCATGGTGTTGAGGAAGTAGCACTCGAAGCGGTTCAAGGGCTCGATCGCGAGCACGAGGCCGGCCGCGGCCGCAAGCTCTGCCGCCTGGCGATGGACCTCGGCCGCGCGCGCCTTCTCGGCCTCGGTCGGGCCGGTCCCGGAGAAGACCGCGAGCGGCTGATGGAATGGCCCGCACAACAGCTCGCTCCCGAGGATTACCGAGCAGTCGATCGCCCAGCGGAAATGATCGAGCGCGCCCGCACGGCTGCGCGCGTCGGGGCTGATCGCGCTATGAGCCTCGTCCGGCAGCACGGTCACCGTCGTGCAGGCGAGGCCGTGGTCCGAGACCGCCCGCGCGAGCCTGGGGAAATGCCCGATCTGACCTTCGAACAGCGGGATCTCGACGCCATCGTAGCCGGCCGCCTTGAGCTTGCCGAGCAGCGGCAGATGCGCATCGGTGACGTGGGTCGTCCAGAGCAGCAGGTTGAACCCGGTCTTCATGGCCCCTCGCCCCCGCCACGCCCCCGGCCAGCATCGGCGCCGCGCATCCGGAGCAGATCGCGCCCGTGGGCCGGTCCGCGTTGCGGTTAGCGCATTCCGGGCGCCGCTGGCAAGGCGCAGGGGGCCTGCGGCACCGCGCACCCCGCGCCAGCACTCCACGTCGGGAAGCTGGCCGTATGCTTGGGTGGCTGCTGCGCAGTCTGCCAAAGAGCCCCAATGTCCGGGCCCGGCTGCCGCACCATGCGCCGCATCCCCCCGAGCGGGTGCTGCGATGACTCGATGCCCAGCGGAAGGCGCTCAGGTCGGCGGTGTTCGCGAGGCTGCGGGCTCCCGACGTCCGGGGCGGCTCAGTGGATGTGGTCGGTCTTGAGGCCGACGTAGGCGCCGTCGCGCAGCTCGTCGAACACCTCGCCAATCTGCGGATGCTCGATCGGGTCGCCGGAGTTGTCGACAATCAGGTTCTGCTCCGAGACATAGGCGACGTAGTAGGCCTCGGCGTTCTCGGCCAGCAGGTGGTAGAAGGGCTGGTCCTTGCTCGGCCGGATCTCCTCCGGGATCGCCTCATACCACTCCTCGGTGTTGGCGAACTCGGGGTCGACGTCGAAGATCACGCCGCGAAACGGGAACAGGCGGTGCTTGACCACCTGGCCGATCGAGAACTTGGCAACCCGCTGGGTCATCGCCGCCATTCGCTCGGTCGTCGTCACCACACGCTGCATCATCGCCCGCGCTCCTTTGCACGACCCTAATGTAGGAACTGCCCCGGCGTCACGCCAGCACGGCCCCAGCGCCATCCCAGCTGCAGGCGGACCTCAGGGTTCGACGTAGACGTTGTCGAGCGGCTGGCCGAGCGACGCCCCGCCGAGCGCGCCAAGGCCGCAGCCGAGCGCGGCCGCCGGCGCGGTGCCGGCGAGCGCGGCGCCGCCGCTCGCGATCCCGGCGCCAAGCGCGAGCGTGGTCGCCGCCATCGAGCCGGCGACACAGCCCATCGCGGCCCCGGCGACCGCGTGCCGGTGGCGGTAGAGGACCACGCCGCCGATCACGATCGCGCGGCGCGCCTGCTCCAGGAAGTCCTGCTCCGCGGCGCGGGCCGCGCTCACGCCGTGCTGCAAGGACTCCTGCCAGGCGGCCTCGGCGCGCCCGGGCGACGCCACCGCCAGGGTCAGCCCTGCGACTAGCCCCAGACCGCGCAGCCAATGCCAAGCCTGGTTCATCGATCCCCTCCGTCGTGCTTTGCCCGATGTCATGACCTAGCGCGATTCGACCGCCCGCCCAGCCCCGGGGGTTGCAGGGCCGTTGCAGGGGGCCGCCGGTTGCGTTGCGCTGTGGCTTGCGCGACACTCCGGCGCGCTCGCGCGCCCGCTGCCCGCACGCGCCCGGAGATTCTGCATGTCGCTGCCGCTCGAACCCGTCCTCGCCCAGCTGAACGCCAACCGTGCGGCCGCCATCGAGCGCTGGAAGGAGCTGCTGCGGATCCCGAGCATCGGCACCGACCCGAGCCGCAACGCCGACACCCGGCGTGCCGCGCAGTGGCTGGTCGACCAGCTGCGGCAGGTCGGCTTCGAGGCGTCGTTGCGCGAGACGCCGGGCCAGCCGATGGTGGTCGGGCACCACCCGGAAGCCGGCGGTGACGGCCGGCCGCACATCCTCTACTACGGCCACTACGACGTTCAGCCGGTCGAGCCGCTCGAGCTCTGGCACAGCCCGCCGTTCGAACCGACGCTCGTGCGCACCGAGCGCGGCGAGCGGATCGTCGCCCGCGGCGCGGTCGACGACAAGGGCCAGGTCATGACCTGGCTCGAGGCGCTGCGCGCCTGGCACGAGGTTTACGGCCGGCTGCCGGTCCGGGTGAGCGTGTTCCTCGAGGGCGAGGAGGAATCCGGCAGCGCCAGCCTCGAGCCGTTCCTCGAGGCCCATCAGGACGAGCTCCGGGCGGATGTCTGCGTCGTCTCGGACACCGGCATGTGGGACATCGATCAGCCGGCGATCTCGACCATGCTGCGCGGCCTGCTCTACGTCGAGCTGAAGCTCACCGGCCCCTCGCGCGATCTGCACTCGGGCATGTACGGCGGTGCGGTGCCGAATCCCTTGAACGTGCTGTGCCGCGTCCTCGGCCAGCTCCACGACGACCAGGGCCGCGTGCAGCTTCCGGGATTCTACGACCGCGTGCTCGAGCTCGATGAGACCCGGCAGTGGGCGGCGCTGCCGTTCGACGAGGCGGAGTTTCTCGCCGGCGCCGGCATCAAGACGCCGGTCGGCGAAGCCGGGCGCACGACGCTCGAGCGGATCTGGTCGCGGCCGACCTGCGACATCAATGGCCTCTTCGGCGGCTACACCGGCCCCGGCGCCAAGACCGTGATCCCCGCCGAGGCGCGCGCGAAGCTGAGCTTCCGGCTGGTCCCAGAGCAGGACCCCCACCGGGTGCTGGCGGCGCTCGGCACGTTCCTGCAGGAGCGCACGCCGCCGGACTGCCATTTCGAGATCACGACCCACGGCCTCTCGCCCTCGATCCGCCTGCCCGCCGAGTCGTCCTTCGTGGAGGCCGCGACCCGGGCGCTCGAGGCGGTGTTCGATCGCAAGCCGTTCCTGATCGGCATGGGCGGCTCGATCCCGGCGGTCGAAGCGATCAAGCGCCTGCTCGGCATGGAGTCGCTCCTGGTCGGCTTCGGCCTCAAGGACGACCTGGTGCACTCGCCGAACGAGAAGTTCGAGGTACGCTGCTTCGAGGCGGGCATGCAGACCCACGCCCGCCTGCTCGCCGAGCTGGCCGCGCTCTCTTGAGGAGATCGAGGACGCTGGCGAGGCGGAGGTTCGCAGCATGCGAGCTTCCGGTCGGGAGAGAACACGCCCGCGGCTACTCCTCGGGCAGATGCGCGCTCTTGTCGGTTCGGCCCTCCCCGAGCAGGCCGTGCCGGCGTTGGAGAATGAGCTTCAGTGCCGGTGCGTGGCCAACCCAGGCCTCTGCGGCCACTGCTGTGGATTGGGGCGAAGACGCCCTGACGCTATTGGCATCGCGACCTTGACCATCCAGGGGCCCGACGCGCTGAAGGAGGAAGACACTGCTTATTTCGTCCCGGCTTTCGCCACCTACGCCCATCAGGTCGCCGCGCTCGTTGATATCGAGTATTAGGGTCCAGACCGGAAGTGGCCCGTCGGTCAGATCGGCCAGGTTAAGGCGCACGCCGGGCCGTGGCACGAGATAACTGTTCAGATCGGTGGTGTCTGTGATCACGATCAGACCCCGCTCGTTCCACCTCAGGCGATTGCTGATGGTCGGGAACTCCGGGGTGCCCTCGACGAAGTAGGTATGGAACTTGGTGCCGCGCCAGACGCCGATGCGCTCCAAGCCGCCGCCGACGAACGAGTAACCGAGCACGTCGCCGCGGCTGTTGATCGCCTGGCCCCAGGAGTCCGGCTCCGTCGGCAAGGGGTCGAGCAGCGTCAGGCTGCCCGAGTATGGATCGTAGCGGAACGCGCGGGCGCCACCTTGCCGAAACGACGTTCCAGAGATCAGCCCTCGATCATTGATGTCAAATTGGTCAGCAGGTTCTGCTCCGAAGTCGAGCGGAGTCACATTGCCACCTCTGGTCAGATACTGAGAAAGATTGAAGTCTGAGTCGAAGGAATCTACGAGGGCGATGCCCGAGTTGGTCAGCAGACTGACCTGGCTGGTGAACTCATCGTCGGTCAAAGGTGGAATCAGCTCGACTGCGCTGCCTTTGAACAGGGCAGCCTGGGTGGTACCCAGATTGGGATCGACCACCACGGCGCCTCCGATCCATCGATGATTGTTGGCGGTATTGGCGACGCCTTCGTGCAGGGCGGTTATTTCGCCCCGGTCGTAAAACGCCACGGAGGATGAGAGGCCCGCGGGGCCAATCGCATACAGTGTGCCGTAGACGCGACGACTGTCGCTGATTGAGACGGGGTCAAAAAAATCGAACCCCTCAGGGAGTGCTGCATCCACTGAGACGTATCGAAAATGCAGTGTCGGCGGGCCTGCTGACGCCGCCGCGCCGGCGAGGCCCGGGACCGTAGCCAAGCAGCCAGCTACGAACGACAGTAGAGACAGCCGCTTCACGATAGCCTCCTTTATTCACACTTGCGGAATTTCTGATCGTCAAAGTAGCCTCGAGGGTGGACCTCGAAGAGCCTTGCGTCAACTGGAAAATGCGACTGTGGAAGAGCGGACGAGTTGACCGGCTTAAGAAGCGCGGTCAAGGCGCTGGGGGCACAGGCGCTGGCGTCATGCCTTGCAGTCAAGCACTTCGCCGATCCTCGCCGCGGCGAACCGCCAGGGATGGGGCCTCCACTCGTTGCAGCGACATCCGCTCACCGCTTCGGCGCCATCGCCGGAGATCGGTCTGAAAATCGAGGGTGGTGCGCGCGGCACCCCGGCCCGGTGCGCGCCGCCAGCCCGAAGCTGCGCGCTGTCAGGCGTCGCCGCGCGGCGGGTAGTCCTTCTGGGCGATGAAGTCGATCGCCCTCAGCAGCTCGTCGAAATGCGGTCGGGCGAACGGCACCGACTGGACCGTGGCGAGGTAGAGGCTGCCGTCGGGCCGGATCAGGAACAGGCCCGGCTCGTTGAACTGCTCGGGCTCCTCGATCCCGACCGAGGTCACGCCGCGCGACTTGGAGATGTAGAGGCCCCACACGCGCGCCTGCTCGATGGATAGGCCATAGCCGACCTTGAGCTCGCCGAGCTCCCATTCCCGCTTGGCCCGGAGTGCGCGCTCTTGGTCATCGGTGCTGAGCGCGATCACCTCGACGCCTCGCGCTTCGAACTCGCCCCGTTGCTCGGCCAAATCCTTGAGGTAGCGGGAGCAGACCGGGCAATGCAGGCCGCGGTAGAAGACCGCCATCGTGAAGGCCGCCGGGTGCTGGTCGGCGAGCTTCCAGGGCTCGCCATCGACGGTTTCGACCTCTAGCGGCGGCGCGGGTTGGCGGGGCTTCGGCATGATCTCACTCCACTTTATCGGGCTAGCCAGACGGGTCAGGTCGATCCGGCGCGGCTCTTGATTCCCTGCCAGACGGGTCGGAAATCGTAGGTGGGATAAAACTCGGTCTCGAACGCGCCCCAGGCGTTCTGCTCGATCGCGAGATTGACGTCGCGCAGGCGCGCGGCCGGCAGCTTCAGCGTCACCACCTGGCCGATGCCCATCATCACGTACCAGGACACGACCTCGACGCCCTCGGGCGGAAACTTCTTCCAGAACCCGGTCTGCTCGAGCTTCTGATTGATCTCGCCGAGGTTCATGCTCTGGCGGTGCTTGAGCAGGATCGTCAGCAGCATCTCGCCGGCGGCTGCGGTCTCGGCCATGCCGTCGCCTCCCTTCGAGGATCCGTGATCAGGCCCGGGCCACGCGTCGGGTCCAGTCGGCGAGCGAAGCGAGCAGCTTGCCGATGAACTCGCGGGTCGGCTGGTCGGTGAGACGGCCCTGGTCGTCGAACATCTGCGCCGCGTTGCCGATCATGACCTCGGGCTGGTTCAGGACCAGCGCGTTCAGGAACACGAAGCACTGGCGCAGGTGGTATTGCGCCCGCGCCGTGCCAAGCCGGCCGGGGCTCGCCCCCATGATCGCGATCGGCTTGTCCCTGAACGGCTGGTCGGGCGGCCGCGATGCCCAGTCGATCGCGTTCTTGAGCACGCCCGGGATCGAGTAGTTGTACTCCGGCGTGACGATCAGCAGCGCGTCCGCGCCCCGGATTTTTTCCCGGAAATCCTGCGCCGGTGCGGGAAAACCCTGCTGCTTGACATCCTCGTTGTAAGGCTCGATCGGCGCGATGTCGAAGGTCTCGATGGTCATGCCGGCCGGCGCCAGCTCGATCGCGGCCCGAAGCGCCATCTTGTTGTACGAGCCCTGGCGCAGGCTGCCCGCGAAGCCCAGGACCTTGATCGGATCCGCCACGTGCCTCCCCCCTCTTGCGATCGTCCAGCTTGTGATATGACGCAAACGCCTGATAAGCCAAGCGCCATGACCACGCCGACCGAGGCGCTTCCGGCCGGGCCCGGCTTCGGGCTCTACGTCCACTGGCCGTTCTGCCGGGCGAAGTGCCCCTATTGCGACTTCAACAGCCACGTCGCGCCCTCGGTCGACGACGCCCCCTGGACGCGCGCGCTGACGGCCGAGATCGACCGCCACGCCCTTGAGCTCGGCCCGCGCAGGCTCGCCTCGATCTTCTTCGGCGGCGGCACGCCGTCCCTGATGGCGCCGGCGACCGTCGCGGCGGTGATCGAGCGTGCTCTCGCCCTCTTCGCGCCGGCCGCGGACCTCGAGATCACCCTCGAGGCTAACCCGACCTCGGTCGAGGCGAGCCGGCTCGCGGGCTTCCGCGCCGTCGGCGTCAACCGCGTCTCGCTCGGCGTCCAGGCGCTCGACGATCGGGCGCTCCGCCGGTTGGGACGCGAGCACAGCGCCGCCGAGGCGCTGGCCGCGGTCGACCTCGCGGCCCGCCTGTTTCCCCGATTTTCGTTCGATCTGATCTACGGCCGCCCGGACCAGACGCTGACCGGCTGGCGGCGTGAGCTCGAACGGGCGCTCGACCACGTCGATGGTCATCTCTCGGCCTACCAGCTGACGATCGAGCCCGGCACCCGCTTCCATCTGCTGCACCAGACCGGCCAGCTGCCGATGCCCGATGGCGATCTCCAGGCGGACTTCTACGAAGTGACCCAGGAGCGCCTGGAGGCGGCCGGCCTGCCGGCCTACGAGATCTCCAACCACGCCCGCCCGGGCGAGGCGTGCCGGCACAACCTGATCTACTGGCGCTCGGACGAATGGGCCGGCATCGGCCCGGGCGCCCACGGCCGCCTGAACCTCGGTGGCGAACGCGTCGCGACCGAGGCCTGGCGCCTGCCCAAGACCTGGCTCGAGCGGGTCGAGCAGGCGGGCTCGGGCGAGCGCCGGCGCACCCTTCTTACGCGTGAGGAGCAGCTCGAGGAGCTGCTGGTCATGGGTCTGCGCCTGGCCGAGGGGATCGATCTCGCCCGCCTCGAGGTGCTGGCCGACCGGCCGATCGATCGATGGCTCGACCGGGCGGCGCTGGCGCGCTTCGTCGCGGACGGCTGGCTCAGCCTCACCAATGGCCGCCTCGTCCCGACCGCCAAAGGTCGGCAGCGTCTGAGCGGTATCCTCGCGGGCCTGTTCGGCAGCGTCACCGTCTGAGCTCGGGCTTAAACCCTGCACGGCGTGTGAAGCAGCTCACGAGTCGCGCAAAGGTTTCGTGCGCACCCTGACTCCGCTGCGATTCCAACCGCGCCTCGGCGCCCGGGACATATGACCATGACGGGGGCACCTTCCGAGAAGGCCGCCAACCAGGCGGCCCATGACGAGCCGCCGGCCGCGCGTTCGGCCCGCAAGATCGTCCTGTTGTCCGACGGCACCGGCAATAGCGCCGCGAAGCTCAACAAAACCAACGTCTGGCGGCTCTATCAGGCGCTCGACCTGAGCGGCGACGACCAGATCGCCTTCTACGACGACGGGGTCGGAACCTCGGGGATCCGGCCCTTGCGGCTGCTCGGCGGCGCTTTCGGCTGGGGCCTGTCGCGCAACGTTCGGGCCCTCTACGAGTTCCTCTGCCGGCACTATCGCGAAGGCGACCACATCTACCTCTTCGGCTTCAGCCGCGGCGCCTTCACGGTGCGCACGCTGGCGGCTCTGATCGCCAAATGCGGCGTGCTCGACGGCAGCAAGACGGTGCCGGGCCGCCGCCGCCGGAGCCTGCAGCTGAACACGCACGAAGGGCTGAAAGTCGGGGTCAGGCTCGCCTATCGCAGCTACCGGCGCGGCTACAAGGCCCCGGTCGCCCAGGCCTGGCGCTGGCTCCGGGACCGGTTTGCGGCCCCGGTCTTGACCCCGGACGAGTTCCGCTCGCGGTACAGCTTCGGCGACGTCACGATCGCCTTCATCGGCGTCTGGGACACCGTCGACGCGGTCGGCCTGCCGGTCGACGAACTGTCGACCATGATCGACCACATCTTCTACCCGCACCGGTTCCCGGACCAGGATCTGTCGCCGCGGGTGCAGCGCGCCTGCCACGCGATCGCGATCGACGACGAGCGCCATACCTTCCATCCGGTCTTGTGGAACGAGTGCGGCACCGCCGATTCCGGGCGCATCACCCAGGTCTGGTTTGCCGGCATGCACTCGAACGTCGGCGGCGGCTACCCCGACGACGATCTCGCCTGCGTGCCGCTGCAGTGGATGCTCGTCGAGGCCGAACGCAGCGGGCTCCGGTTCGATCTCGACAGCCTGCGCGACATCGCCCACCGGGCGCAGCCGCTCGGCAGAATGTACGATTCCAGACGCGGCTTCGGGGTCTACTATCGCTACAACCCGCGGCATATGGCGAGCTTGTGCGCCGATCGAGACAATGGCGTGCTCATCACCGAGCCTAAGATCCACGCCGCCGTCTTCGAGCGCATCGCCGAGAACACGACGGGCTATGCGCCGGCGGGCCTGCCGAACCGCTACGCGGTCGTCGGCGATCAGGGTCAGACGCGACAGGTGGAACTGGCGCCACAGCAGGCGGAGCTGCTCGACCGCGCCCGGGATCACATCTTCTGGCGCCGAGTGCTCTACTACCTGTTCGTTCTGGTGACGCTCGCCCTGGTCCTGATGCCCTACGAATGGCCGGCGATCCCGGGCGGCGAGGCGGGCAACCCGTTACAGACCGTGCTGTCCTGGACCTTCGGCCTGCTGCCGTGGGTACTGCCCGGGGTCGTCGGCTCCTGGGCGGGCTGGTGGACCGATGCCTGGACGCAGTCGGCGGTCTGGTTCGTCGTGCTGGCGTTGCTCTACGGCGTTCTGCTGTGGCACAGCCGGACGGTCGATGCCAACGCGCGCCGGCTGAGCGAGCTCGCCTGGTGGCCGATCAAGCGCTGCCCGAAGCCCAGGCCGCCGACGCCCGACGTCGGCGCGTTCGAGGGGCTGGCCGGCAAGCTGCGCCACATCGGCTGGCTGAACCAGCTGCGGCGACTGACCGTGACGCAGGTGGTGCCGGTCCTGACGCTGCTGGTGGTCGGCTGCATCCTGGCGGGCGCGATCTACCGCATCGGCTGGCACATACCGGCCGTCGACGGCGGCATCTGCGCAAGGTCTCTGCCTAGTCCGGATTTCTCAAACCCCATAGCACGGGTTGATTGGTGGCGGGGTCGGCGCAGAAGTTGGCTCGGGTTGAGGTGAGCGTCCGTGGAGGTCGCCTGACAGCGAATTCTCGGACGAACGCAAGCGAACGCCCCGCGGGTGGGGCGCCTATCAGGCATGCAAGAACGTTCAGAAGGCGGCGCGCTTCACGTACAGGTAGGCGAGGCGGTACTCGTCCTGGTAGGGGCAAGCCGAGGCCATGGCGACCTTGATCCGACGCACGCTGACCCGGACCAGGGCGCCGATCTTCAAGAGCTTCAGGCGGATCGTGCCGCAGGTGGCGTTGGCGAACTGGCTATGGCGGAGGCCAATTCGGCGCAGCGCCTCCAGCAGCACGTAGGCGAACGAGGCGAACCAAAGCCTGAGCTGATTGGCCCGTATCGTCGCTGCTGACGTACGATCGGCGAACAGATCAAGCTGCTGCTCCTTGATCCGGTTTTCCATCTCGCCGCGGGCACAGTAGATCTGCTCGTAGAGGCTTTGGCCGTCGATCACCGACGGCGGCAGCGAGGTGACCACGAAGCGCGGGTTGGAGCCCTTGGCCAGATGCTCGGCCTTGGCCACGACCCGCCGTTCGCAGCTCCAGCTGTCCCGGGTGGCATAGGTGAAGTCGTCGAATTGCCGAGCCGGCTGGCCGGTTGCGGCATGCTCGGCCTCGGCGGCCGCGAGGGCTCCGTCGATCTCGGCCAGCAGGCGAGGGTTGCGGGCGAGGCCGAAGACGTAGTCGACGCCGTTGTCTTCACACCAGCTCATCAACTCGTCGCGGGCGAAGCCAGAGTCCGCCCGCAGCAGGATCTCGACCCTAGGCCAGCTCTCACGAATCTGGGCGACGATGCGTGTGATCTCGTCCTTGGCTCCGGCCGACGCGTCGATGTTCGAGCGCCTGAGCTTGGCGGCCAGCAGGTGGCGGCCGCAGAAGACGTACAGCGGCAGATAGCAGTGGCAGTCGTAGTAGCCATGGAAGAAGCGCCCTTCCTGGTGGCCGTGGAGCGGGTCGTCCGTGGCATCGAGATCGAGGATGATCCGCTCGGGCGGCCTCGCATGCGCCTCCAGGAACAGAGCGACGAACAGCTGTTCGATCGCCCGCGGGTCGTGGCCGATCCTGTGATAGCGGTCGAGCGCCGCGGCCGGCGCATGCTCGAACCGGTTCAAGGTGCTCTTGCCGGCCAGCGGCGCGCAGTCCTTGCGCCGCGCCTCGAGCTTGCCGGCCAGGGTCGCCAGCACCGGATCATGGCGCAGCTCGTCGTGGTCGACCAGGTCCTCGTAGCCCAGCGCGATGCCGCAGATGCGCTGCATCAGCATGGTCTCGACACCGTGCTCGACCAGTTCCTGCATGCGTCCGTCGGCGAAACAGCGGGCCAGACGCCCCATCAGACCGATCGCCCGGTTCACGGCCCCGAGCAGCAGCGCCCCGGCGTCCGAGGTCACCTGCCCGCCGTCGAACGAGGCCACCACCTGGCGTCCTTCGACGGCTTCAAATCCGAACAGGTCGCGGTTACACTCTGTCGGCATCGGGGAGCTCCTCTGCGTCGCGTTAAGCCTTTGTCACAGAAGAGTTATCGCCGATCCAGAGCCCCGATGCACGCTCTGGTTTGAGAAATCCGGGCTAGCCAGCCGTCCGTCCCTGCGGGCCGGAACCAGCCCGTTACGATCCCCTTCCAGACGATCAAGCCGTGCGTCGATGCCGGCATGGAGCTGCTGGCGGACCGGCGCTACCGGGTCGACGTCAAGGCGCAGGGCTGGAACGACGACGGCCATCCGGCGGGCATCGGGGGGCTCGCGGGCTTGGCGCGTTTTCGGCCCGGCTTCGTGCTCGCGATTCCTGCGCGCCGCCACCTCGCCTTGCCGTGGTTCGTGCTGGTCGGCGAGATCGGCCGTGACTCGGGCAAGGTCTTTCCGATCAACCGGCAGCATTTCGTCTTCGTGCCGCCGCATGGCGGGCATCTCTACCTGTACGTCAACGACGCGATCGACGGCAGCGGCGCCCGTTGGGACACGTACTACCTCAACAACGCGGGCACCGCGACCATCACCCTGACGCCGCTGGACTGACGGCAGGAGTCGCCATCGTCAGCCGATGGCTCGGCAGGGTTGCCCGCGCAGCTTCTGCTCCTCGAAATGGCGCGTGGTCCGCAAAGATATCCGGTCCCGCGATCGCCCCTACTTGAACTTGGAGACCGCGACCTCCTTGGCGGTGATGAACTCGAGGAGCGCCGGCTGGCCGGCCTCGGTCGCGGCGATGCCGCGCTTGATCGCCGGCACGATCTCGGCGGGCTCGGTGACCCGCTCGCCGTAGCCGCCGAAGGCGCGCGCCATCGCCGCGTAGTCGCCCGAGATGTCGGTCGAGCGGTAGCGCTCGGTCGAGACCGGCATCACCTTGAGCTCGATCGCCATCGAGAAGTTGTTGAGCAGGATCGAGAGGATCGGGATCCGCTCGCGGACCGCGGTCTCGAAGTCCATGCCGGTGAAGCCGATCGCGGCATCGCCCCAGACGTTGATGCAGAGCTTGTCCGGGTGCACGAGCTTCGCCCCCATGGCGAGGCCGAGGCCGTAGCCGAGCTGCGTGGTCTTGCCCCAGCCGATGTAGCTGAGCGGCACGGTCGAGACCCAGAACGGGGAAATCTGGTCGCGCGGGCTGCCGGCATCGTGGGTGATGATAGTGTCGTCCGGGTCCACGGTGCGCGCGAGCTCGGCCAGCACCCGGTAGGGGTTGAGCGGCACCTCGTCCGAGGTGAGCTTCGGCCGCCACTCCGCGAGCCAGGGTTCCCGCACCGCCTTGATCTCGTCCACGACTGCCGACGGATCTCTCGGGCTGCCGATCTGCGGCTGAATCTCCGCGAGCAGCGCTTCGAGAACCAGCTTGGCATCGCCGATCAGCGCCAGCTCGCACGCGACGTCCTTGTTCAGGTCCATTGGATCGAGGGTGGCGTGCACGATCGCCTTGCCGGCCGGCATGTCGACCCCGAAGTTGGTCTTGGTGAAGCTGCAGCCGATGCCGAAGATCAGGTCCGCATTCTTGAGGAAGTGATCGACCGGCGCCGGGATCGCATTGCCGCCGGAGCCGAGCGCGAGCTTGTGGTGCTCGGGGAACGCGCTCTTGCCGCCGAGGCTCGTGGTGACCGGCGCCGCGAGCAGCTCGGCAAGCCGCTTGAGCTCCGCCCAGGCGCGGGCGTAGTGCACCCCCTGGCCGGCGTAGATCACCGGCCGCTTCGCCTGGACGAGGCGCTTCGCGACCGCCCGCACCGCCTCCGGGTCGGGCCCGATCCGCGGCATGGTCGCGGGCTTGTAGGCGAGCGGCTCGGCCACCTCCTCCTCGAACACCTCACGCGGGATCTCGACCAGCACCGGCCCGCCGCGCCCGGTCTTCAGCCGCGTGAACGCGCGCCGGAACACGCTCGGCAACTCCGAGGTCACGACGATCGGCTCGGCCGATTTGGTGACGCCCCGCATGTTCACGACCGAATTGAAGTTCGGCTCCACATAGGCGATCGACCGGGGATAACCCATCGGCAGGACCAGGAGCGGCACCGCCTCGCCGTAGGCCTGGGCGATGCCGCCGAACGCGTTCTCGGCGCCCGGCCCGTGCTGCATCGCGAACACGCCGATTTTTTTGCCGCTCGTGAGCCTGGACATGGCATCCGCCATGTGCAGCCCGACCCGCTCCTGGCGCACGATGATCGGCCGGATGCCGGCGCGCGCCGCGAACTCGAGCACGTGGTTGACCGGATAGCCGAAGATGACCTCCACGCCCTCGCGCCGGAGAATCTCCGCGATCGCCTCGCCCGCCTTCATGATGCCTCTCCCGGTTCTGCCCGGCGGCCATACAACCGCCCGCCCGGGAGCTTGTCCAGGATCTCATGCTCGGGCGCAGACGGAGGCTGCCCGATCGCCGGCATGGCCGTGGCGACCACCGGCAAGAGAGGGCGATCGAGCGGCGCGCGTCTCGACTTCCTTGCATTTTTTCCTAAAGACGTGCCACCAGTCACTAGCCGGGCAACGCCCGCTGCCCCTCGCCGGCAGCGCCGCCGGCCGATTCTGCCAAACGAACCCAAAACCCAGGCAAACCCTCAGCTTTGGGTACCGCAGTGATCTTTTCATGGTCATGCGCGGTCTCGCCGAAGCGGCTCCCGCTCAGGGCCCAACCGATGCTGCAGCTCGGGCAGCGGCGCCTCCGAGGACAGCATCCGGCGCAGGATGCCGTCCTTGCGGACATAGTGATGCTGCAGCGCGCCCAGGACGTGCAGGATCACCGTGAGATAGAGCACGAACTGCAGGCTGAGGTGCGCCCATTTGAACCCCTCGGCCAACGGCTTGTTGACCGGCACCCACTGGGCGAGGTCGTAGAGCATGAAGAACGGCACCGGAAATCCGCCCATCGCCGTGTACAGGAACCCGGTGATCGGCATCAGGAACAGCACGATGTAGAGGAGCGCGTGCGTGCCGTGCGCGAGCTTTCGCTGCCAGCCCGGCAGGTCCGCCGGCAGCAGCGGCACCGGATACGACCAGCGCCAGCCGAGCCGCACAATCGCGAGCAGGAAGATGACGATGCCGTTCGTCTTGTGGATGTCGTAGCAGACGTTCTGCACCAGGCCCGGCCCGTGCCAGACCATGGTGATCCCGGCCGGCACCTGGACCAGCAGCACCAGCGCCGCGATCGTCCAGTGCAGCCCGATCTGCACACTCCCCCACCGCTCCGCCGTATTCCCCCGCATCCTCTTTTCCTCACTTTTACCCATGAGTACAGGCTCGCCAGCCCGGTTTCCAGCCGGATCTCCCGTGCGCGTCCGGGTCGGCCGCTCAACTCGAAGGGCTTGCCCGCCGGCCCTCGTTGTCGCTTTACTACCGGCCAGCGCAAGAGCGAGGCAGAGCCGCCGATGGCCGGCCAGAACGATCAAGCCAAACCGATCAGTCTATTCTACTCGTACTCGCACAAGGACGAGGACCTCAGGCTCAAGCTCGAGACGCACTTGGCGGCGTTGCGACGCGGCGGGCTGATCGCGGAGTGGCACGATCGGACGATCGGGGCCGGCGACGACTGGAAAGGCCAGATCGACCAGCACCTCATGTCGGCTGATATCGTGCTGCTCCTGGTCAGCGCCGATTTTATCGCTTCCGAATATTGCTGGGGCGAGGAGATGACGAAGGCGCTAGCACGCCACGAACGCGGCGAGGCGCGGGTTATCCCGGTAGCGGCTTATCCCTTTGCATCTGGCTGCCCCTACGGGTAGTATGATCGATGGTAGGAGGGCGTGGTGATAGGTGATGTTCCGCGGTCGTTGCGTGAGTTCGAGGCGCGGTTTGCGGATGACGAGGCCTGCGCCCGCTGGTTGCTGGCGAAACGCTGGCCGGACGGCTTTCGCTGCCCCGCTTGTGGCCATGACCACGGCTGGGAGCTGGGGCGCGGCGTGGTGCTGATCGAATGCGCCCGGTGCCACCGCCAGACCTCGGCGACCGCGGGCACGGTGCTGCACCGTTCGCACCTGCCGCTCAAGACCTGGTTTCTCGCCGCCTGGCTGGTGGCGACCCACAGGAACGGCATCTCGGCGCGGCAGCTGTGGCTGCAGCTCGGCTTGGGCTCCTACAAGACCGCCTGGCTGCTGCTCGCCAAGCTGCGCCGGGCGATGGTCGACCCGGAGCGGTCGCCGCTTGGCGGCCTGGTCGAGGTCGACGAGACCAGCATCCCCTTGCGCACCAAGGACGACCCGATCACGCCCCAGTCCGGCCGCTCGGAGCAGGGCAAGCTCTTGATCGCCGGCGCGGTCGAGATCCATGGCAGGGGCCCGGGCCGGGACCGCCTTGCGGTGATCCGGGATTATTCGGCCGCGACCCTCGGCGGCTTCGTCGGTGGCAACGTGGTCGCCGGCAGCACGGTGGTCAGCGACGGCTGGTCGGGCTACGCGCGCCTCAAGGCGGTCAAGCACGATCCTAAGGTGGTCGGGCCGATGGCGGCGCATGTGCTGCTGCCCTGGATCCACCGGGTGTTCGCCAACGCCAAACGCTGGGCGCTCGGCGTCTACCACGGGCTGCGGGCACCCCATCTGCAACGCTATCTCGACGAGTTCGTGTTCCGGTTCAACCGAAGGCGCACGCCCCAGGCCGCGTTCGCCTCGCTCCTCGGCCTCGCCGCCCAGCGCGACCATGCCTCCTACCACATGTTGATCCACCAGACTTAAAGGGATAAGCCATTCCCGGTAATCCTTCGGCATTGCGACTGGAGGAGTACACAACTTGCCAGTATGCAGGCCGTACCAAAGGATGCTAGGCCGATCAAGTCCTGGCCGGACGACGACGAGGCGTTCCTTGACGTCGTCGGCGCGATTAAGCGCTCAGTTCAGGAAGTCCGCCGGCGGGCCGAGGAGGCGAGACGGCGGGTCGAAGAGGAGGCGAGACAGCAGGCCGAGGAGGCACCTTCAACGACTCCCCCTCCTGAACCGCTACCGCTGCAACCGACTAAGTGTGCTGAGATCGCAATCACCTGACAGGTGGTGCCACACCCGGCCATGGCCGGGTGTGGCCATGCCGCTCCTGAGATGGCTTAGGATGAGTTTGCCGAACCATCCGAACCATCAGGAGCAAGACATGACCACGAAGGACAAGGTAGCACGGCGCAAGCTGTCGCTGCTGCAATTGGCCACCGAGCTGGAGAACGTCAGCCGGGCCTGCAAGGTGATGGGCTACTCGCGCCAGCAGTTCTACGAGATCCGCCGCAACTTCCAGACCTATGGCGCCGAGGGCCTGCTCGACCGGCTGCCTGGCGCCCGCGGCCCGCACCCGAACCGGGTCGCGGCCGAGATCGAGGCGGCGATCCTCGACCATGCGCTCGCGCATCCCTGCCACGGCGCGCTGCGGGTCGAGCAGGAGCTGCGGCTGCGAGGTCTCCAGGTGTCCGCCGGCGGGGTGCGCGGTGTGTGGCAGCGCCACGGCCTCTTGACCAAGCACGAACGCCTGCTGCGTCTGGAGCAAGCCACCGCCGAGCGCAAGCTCGCGCTCAGCGACGAGCAGGTCCGCCTCTTGGAGCGGTTCTCGCCCGAGTTCCGCGAGCGCCACATCGAGGCGCCGCACACCGGCGCCCTGGTCGCCGTCGACACCTTCTTCGTCGGCACGCTCAAGGGCGTGGGCAAGATCTACCTGCAGACCGCGATCGACTGCCACGCCCGCTACGCCTGGGCTCGGCTCTACCCCAGCAAGCTGCCGATCACCGCCGTCCAGCTGATGAACGGCGACGTCCTGCCGACCTTCGAGGACGCCGGCGCCAAAGTCGAGGTGGTGCTGTCCGACAACGGCCGCGAGTTCTGTGGCCGGCCCGACCGCCACCCCTACGAGCTGTTCCTCCAGCTTGAGGAGATCGCGCACCGCACCACCAAGGTGAAGCGGCCGCAGTCGAATGGCATCGTCGAGCGTCTGCACCGCACGCTGCTCGACGAGCACTTCCGGGTCGAGGGCCGGCGCACCTGGTTCGAGACCATCGAGGAGATGCAACGCGTGCTCGACGACTACCTGGTCGTCTACAATCACCAGCGGCCCCACCAGGGCCGCGGCATGAACGGCCGCACGCCCGCCCAAGCCTTCAAGGACGGCCTGGCCAAACCCGCCAAACCACTGGAGGAGGCGACCCGACGCAAAACCGCCAGAGCCGCCTGAGCCCTCATCCGAGCGGCACTGTCAGGCCATTACCCTCTCTGTACAGACTAAGGCTCCGGATCGCTTACCTGCTCCCACCCCGCCGAGCGATACAGAGGGCTTTTTGTCTCAAGCAATCAATTCGCAGACATTAGCGGACTTCACAAGATGGAAATATCCTAACCTGCCGCTTAATGAGAAAGTCCACGAGCTATTGATCGGAGACCTCGACCATGGCCGTTTCGTGACCCTCCTAGATGTGAATCAAGCAATTGAGGCAGCAGCTCGTGCCGTGAAGTGCTATGCAAAAGAAAACCCAAATGTATTCACCACAGCGACAGATTTTATTACTAAAAGTTTGGGATTTGTCGACAAAAACTTTCGCGAAAAGCACGGTTTTTACAAGCCAACTCTAGACGCTTTCTCGAAATACGAGCATCTAGTGGAGTTAACCAGGTCGCCTGAGATGGTACAAGACCATCAGGTCATCTATGATCGGCCGAAAGAGGCGGATACAGAGCATGCTTCAGGTCGTGAACCAGGGCCTCTGGGCACGCGATTCTGGTGGAGAGTTTCGGGAATTGTGTTTATAGTCATTTTGACTGCTGTCATGATGCGGTCATCGCTATTTGATAGATTCCTGCCTGGTGGAGATCGACCAAGTGAAAAGCAAACGCCCGTGCCAGCTCCGGTAGGCACGCCGGCCCCGGAACCCAGCCGGACCACCACTAGCGGTCCCAGCTGGGCACCAGAGTCGCTGTTGGATCAGAGGAACGACCCGCCGGGCGGCACAGGAGGTATGGAGATCACCAGCAACAGTACTGTCGCGCAGTCTTTCACAGTCGGTCGAGATGGTCAACTCGTCGCTGTAGATGCAGTGGATGTGCGCCAACATAGGTGTCTCCCCCACAAGAGCCTGTACATGTCTGTTGTGCAGGTCGATGGTGATCGCCTCGCACCCGTGACCTATGCCACACGCGAATTTCACCCCGACGAGGTCAGCGGTTCTCTACACTTCGCTCTTAACGGCAATGGACCGCGAGTGCATAAGGGAGATCAACTTGCTGTGATGCTCGAAAGCCAAGCCCAACCCAGTGGGTGCACATATGGCTGGGGAGGGACCTATGAAAGCTATCCGAGCGGTCGGGCATTCATAAATGGCTCTCGCAACCCACGAGATATGAAATTTCGAACATATGTAGAACCTAGCGCTCCCTAGAGAGCAGACGCATTCAGCGATCACCCGTCCTTACCACGGTAAGCCGGTAATCGAGCATCTCGGGTGGCCGCTCTGGTTTCGCTTGCGAGGGCGAAGAGGTTCTTTAATCGGGCAAGGGGGTGGTTGCTCTTTTTTGTCGTCGCTGCCGGGGGTCATGGTTCTTTTCGGGCTCGAGGCGCCAGCATGAGGGTCGCGAGGCGCCGGATCGATGTGTCAGACGGGGTCATCGCCCCCACCTTTTCCGCGATCTCGGCCGCCCGCGTCCCCGGCAGGGACGGTGTGCTGGTCGGGGTGGGCTAATGTTGGCCGCTCATGCCGCCGTCCAGCGGAAATCCTCCTCGCGGGTCCACAACCGGTGCAGCAGCACCGCGAGCTTGCGGGCGACCGCCACCCGCGCTTTCTTCATCCCGATCCGCTCGGCGAGCGCCCGGCCCCAGGCCCGCAGGGCACACGGGCGTTGCAGACGGGCCAGCAGCACGGTCGCCGCTTCGTACAGATAGCCGCGCAGGAGCGCGTCGCCCTGCTTGGAGATCCGCCCCGAGCGATCGACCTCGCCCGACTGATGGCGCCTGGGCACCAGCCCGACATAGGCGCCGACCGCGCCGGCCCGCCGAAACCGGCTCGGCGTCTCGACCGTGCTCTGGTAGGCAAGCGCGGTGATCGCGCCGACGCCCTTCGCGCTCCGCGCCGACACCACGTCGGCGCTCGGAGCCAGCGAAGCGGTCATCAGCCGGCGGCAGGTGGCGTCGCGGCGCGCCGCGCTGAGCAGCCCGCGGTCGAGACGCTCGACCTCGGCGCGCAGCGCACGCCGCGCCGCGAGTAGGGCATCGGCCACCGGCTGCAACGCCGGACAGTCCGCCACCAGGGCCAGGACCCGCTGCTCGAAGGCCTGACCCTTGCCCTTGCCGACCCGCAGCCCGAAGACCCGCAGCAGCCCACGCAGCTGGTTGCCGAGATCGCGGCCGGTCGCGACCAGCTGCGCGCGCGCCGCCAGCTTGGCGCGCAGCGCATGATGGTCCAGGCTCTTCACCCGGACGTTGGCGTACCAGCCCATGCGCGCGATCTCGGCCAGGCCGCGGGCGTCGTTGCGATCGGTCTTGGCCGGCCGCAGCGCCAGCTGCGCCTTGGCCCGGCGCGCGTCGATGCAGTGCACCACCAAGCCCCGCCCCCTGAGCTCGTGCCACAGCCACGGCGTCAGCCCGCCGGTCTCCAGCAGCAGCCGGGCCGGGCCTTCCGGCAGCGCGGCCAGCGCGGCGGCGATCGCGTCCGGCTCGGTTGCCACCCGACGCTCCAGGACCACTGCCCCGCCCTCGTCGAGCACGCATACCGAGGTCTGTTCCAAAGACACGTCCAGTCCGGCATAGTACGCCATGGTTGCTCTCCTTGGTTCAGTTCAGCTCCGAACCAGCGATGGATCACCCATCGCTGGAGAGCAACCACCCGATTACCTCATGTGTCTGGAACCTGTTACATCGCTTTTACCTGAGCTATAGCAACCGCCGTGCAACAACGCTACCGCTGTCGGCCGAAGGCGAGCAGCAGGACGCCGCCGACGGCGGCGGCGATGCCGAGGATCAGATACCACATCGTCTGGTCGGTGAAGCTGCCGGTCAGCGCGTTGGAGACCTCGTTCACCGGCGAGTTCGAGGCGTGCCAGGCAAAGCCCAGGAGCACCACGCCGATCACGAGAGCGACGATCCCCAGGATCTGAGGCATGCGCATCTGCGGTCTCCTGCGCCGCTGGCGGAGCTAGCTGCGCTCCTGGTGTTCGCGTTGGGCGGTGACGAGGTCGGAGATCTGTTGCTGCAGGGCTTCGATCCTGTCGTTCAGGTCTTTGATCTGGCTGGAAGTGTCCGGGGCCGGCGGGGGCTCGGCGGCGGCCGGGTGCTCGGAGTTGGTGCCTTCGCCGGGGAGCGGCGTGAACATGGTGGCGGCGCGTTGGAAGAGTTCCATGTTCTGGCGCGCCATGTCCTCGAACGGACCGATCGGGAAGAAGCGGCCGAGCGTGCCCTCGATGTAGCGTCGGATCTGGGCCTGGTTGCGCGCGAAGTTCTCCATGCTGAGCTCGAGATAGCGGGGCAGGAACGCGCGCAGGCTGTCGTCATAGAAGCCGATCAGCTGGCGCAGGAAGTTGATCGGCAACAGGTTCCGTCCCTTGCTGTCCTCCTCGAGAATGATCTGGGTCAGGATCGACCGGGTCAGGTCCTCGCCGCTCTTGGCGTCGTAGACCACGAAATGGTCGCCGAGCCGGACCATCTTGCTGAGGTCGTCGAGGGTGACGTAGCTGCTGGTCGCCGTGTTGTAGAGCCGGCGATTGGCGTACTTCTTGACGACGGCGACCTTGCGGCCGCCGTTCTGGACCTTGTCCTTGACCTCGACCATCGCCCGCCCGGCCTCTCGCTAGCGCTCTGATCGGCGCCGAACCTAGACCAGAAAGGCGGGCTCAGGGCAAACCTTTTTTGCAGCGCGAAAACTACACCAGTGGCCGGGCGAAGCGTTGATAGAGGTAGCCGCTGAGGCCGCCGAGCAGCGCCCAGGACAAAAGCGTCGTCAGGGTCACCGCGATCACGAACCGGTGCGCGAGCCCGGCCGGCACGTCGGTCGCGCCCGGCTCCGTCGCGGGCGCGCCGATCAGGTGCGGTGCAGCGATCAGCAGGATCGCGATCGCCGCGCCGAGCGGCGAGGGCCGGAACGCGATCAGCCAGAGCCCGGTCGCGGTCAGGAGCGCCGTCGCGAGCCACCAGATCTGGCGGGGCGTCAGCGCAGCGGTCGCAGCCCCCGGCAGCTCCGGCGGCAGGCCGAGACCGGGCGCCAGCACGAACGCGGCAAAGCCGCCGAGCCCGAACAGGAAACCCTCGCGCCAGCCGACCGGCCGGCGCAGCAGCGCCAGAAGCCCGGTCAGAATCAAGCCGAAGCCGATCCAGTCGAGAACGTTGAACAGCGCCGTCAGGGCGTGGCGCTCCAGGCCCGGCGCGGGCTCCCAGCTGCCCGCGTCATGCTCCTGATCGTGCGGGGCGGCCGTGACCGCCGCGGCCGCCGCCCGCTCGAAACCCTCCGCCTGCAGAATCAGCGGCACGGTGCCGAACTGCTGGGCGAGCGTCGCGACCAGGCCGACAGCCAGGCCGGCAAGCACCGAGGCGAAGACGATCGCGCGCAGGGCCGCCATCGCGTGCGCTCAGTGGCAGGGGAAGCCGCTCGAATGCCGGGCATCGTGGGCGGCGTTGTGGACCACGCCCTGATGCGAGAACCCGGCCATGCCGACGATCAGGAGCCCGAACAGGATCGCCAGAACCGGCGGCAGGGCGGCCGCGAGCGACTTGCCGGCGACCGCGGCCGGGGCGGGGTGGGTGATCGACGATCCAGGCCGTGGCATGAGCGGAACCTCCCCTTGAGCGACGACTGAGGGCTGCCCGTTGCCGCCCACGGATGGGCGTCATCGCGATCCGACTGTGGCCCGGTTCGCGTCCGGGTTCAAGAGCCCAGCGGAGCCCGGGACCTCTGGCTGCCTTCGCCCGCTACAGGCCGAGGGCGGCGTACTCGTCCTCCGGCTCGGGCGCCTCGGCGGCCGCCTGCTCGGCGCGCTCGGCGGCCTCGGCCTCGGCCGCCGCCACGGCGAGCTCCGGATTGGCCTGCATCTCGGCCTCCTCGCGTGAGCGCGCGATGTTGACCTCGACGGTGACGTCGACCTCAGGATGGAGCGCCACCCGCACCGGATGGATGCCGAGCGTCTTGAGCGGGCTGGCCAGCCGGACCTGCTGGCGGCCGAAAGTGACGCCCTGTTCGGCGAACGCGGCGGCGATGTCGCGGGTGTTGACCGAGCCATACAGCTGACCGCCTTCGCCCGCCTGGCGCAGGATCACGACCGAGCGGCCGCCGATCTTGCCGGCGGCGGCCGTAGCCTCATCCTTGCGCTGCAGGTTTTGAGCCTCGAGCTGCACCCGGCGCTGCTCGAACTCGGCGAGGTTCCCCTTGGTCGCGCGCAGCGCCTTGCCGTGGGGCACTAGGTAATTGCGCGCAAAACCGTCCCGGACCGTGACGATCTCGCCCATCTGGCCGAGCTTTTCGATCCGTTCGAGCAGGATCACTTGCATGCAGGAACCCTCCTGGAGACTTTACAGGAACCGCTGGCGCACGTGCGCCCAATCCTCGACGAATCCCAACAGCAGGACGGCCAGAAGCGGCCAGCCCAGCAGCACGATCCCGCCATAGCAGATCGCGAGCGCGACCCGGCGATGCGGCCAGCGGCCGGCGGCGGCGTGGATCACCGCCAGACCGAGAAAGACGTAGGGCACGACCAGCACGATCAGGAGCGCGCGGCCGAGGAAGCCCAGGCCGCCATCGCCGATCACCGCGATCGCCGCGGCGACTCCGATCGCGGGCCACAGCCAGCCTGGCAGCTCGAGCTCGCTGAGCGCGGGGCTGGGGCGGCGGTTCCAGCCCAGGCGCACCGCCAGTGCCTGGGCCAGGACGCCGTTGACCACCACCATGATCAGCCAGGACGCCGCCATCAGCCCCGGGAACAGGAACATCCAGCCGCCGGGCTCGGAGTCGGCACTCACCCCGACCTCGGTGACCCCGACCTCGGCGACCTTGGCCTCGGCGGCGCCGAGCTCGGCGAGCGCCGAGTTCAGGAAATCGTTGATCGCGCCTTCCAGGCCGCCCGGCTGGCCGAGCATCAGCAGGAAGCCGACGCTGATGCCGATCGCCGCGAGCGCGGTCAGCTGGGCGAGCACCAGGCCCGGCGGATACCATTCCAGCGCATCGTTCGCCCGGCGAGCGAGCAGGCTCTGCCGGATCACGATTATCGCCGGGACCGCCTGCACCAGCAGGAACAGGCCCGCGCCGACCAGGCCGGCGAGCAGGGCGCAAACCAGGATGGCACCGGCGATTGCGAGCACGGACGCGGCCAGACCCAGGCTCAGGCCGATGAACAGGAGCGGCAGCTGGACGAAATAGGCGAGCAGCACCATGCCCGGCAGCCCGCTCGACAGCGACAGGAACAGGATGCTGCTGATCAGCCCGGCGAGGACGGCGAGTCCGATGACCTGAAGCATGGTGTACCGCAGCGCGCCACGAGCCCGCTCCCCGGCTCAGCTGACCTCGAAGGGCAGCAGCGCGAGCAGGCGCGCGCGGCGGATCGCCTGCGCGAGGTCGCGCTGCTCCTTGGCCGTGACCGCGGTGATCCGCCGCGGCACGATCTTGCCGCGCTCGGAGACGAAGCGCTGCAGGAGCTTGATGTCCTTGTAGTCGATCTTGGGCGCGTCCTCGCTCGCGAACGGGCTGGTCTTGCGGCGCCGGAAGAACGGCCGCCGGATGGTGATGGTCGGCGGCTCACCCGAGCGGGGCGGCCGCCCGCCGCCGTGCCCGTGGCCGCCACCGGTGGCCGGCGTGGATCCCGAATCGGTCATGCTCGTCCTCTATCGTTCAGCCAGGTCATCCGGCGGTCTCGGATTCGGCCTCGGCGCCGCTCGGCTCGGCCGAGCGCCGCGGCCGCTCGCCGTCGTACGACCGCCGCGGCCCGTCATCCGAGCGCCGCGGCCCGTCGTCGTGCGAGCGTCGCGGCCCGTCGTCGTGCCGGCGCGAGCGCTCCTCGCGGGTCGAGCGCGCCTGCATGATCATCGACGGCCCCTCTTCCAGCTGTTCGACGCGCACGGTCAAATATCGGATCACGTCGTCGCTCAGCCGCTCCTGACGCTCGATCTCGTCGATCGCCGCCGCCGGCGCGCGCAGATTGAGATGCAGGTAGTGGCCCTTGCGGTTCTTCTTGATCCGGTAGGCCAGGTTGCGCAGACCCCAATACTCGGTCTTGGTCACCTCGCCGCCGTGCTCGGTGATCACCCCGGCATAGGTGTCGGCCAGCGCCTGCGCCTGTTGCGGCGACAGATCCTGGCGTGCGATGAAAGTATGCTCGTACGACCGCATGGCGGCTCGCCAACTCCTCAAGATCGACCTGGTTCAGCCCACACAAAGGGAGCCTCTGCACGCTCGGCATCGGCTCTCGCATCGCCGCTCAGGCGGCCATCCCGATCCATGGATTTCGGATCGGGCGCGCACTATACAAAAAAAGCTTCGCTCCACAAGCCCGCTTGACAGGCGAGGGCGAGCCGCTATGACCTGCCGGCGCTCCGAGCGATCCCGCCGTCGATGACCGTCGCCTGCATCTTCCCCGGACAAGGCTCCCAGGCCGTTGGCATGGGGCGGGCGCTATGCGTCGCCGAACCGGCGGCGCGCCGGCTGTTCGAGCAGGTCGACGAGGCGCTTGGCTTCGCGCTGAGCCGGCTGATCTTCGAGGGCCCGGAAGACGAGCTGCGGCTGACCGAGAACGCCCAGCCGGCGCTGATGGCGACCTCGCTGGCGGCGCTCCGGACGCTCGAGGCGCGCAGTGGGCGGCACCTGGCCTCGCTGTGCGACTGCGTCGCCGGTCATTCGCTCGGCGAATATTCGGCGCTGGCGGCAGCCGGCAGCCTCGGGATCGAGGATGCCGCCCGGCTGCTGCGCCTGCGCGGCCAGGCCATGCAGACGGCGGTGCCGGTCGGGGAGGGAGCAATGGCCGCAATCCTCGGCCTGGAGCTCGAGGCGGTCGAGGCGCTGGCGCTCGAGGCGGGCGCGGCCGGCGCTTGCGACGTCGCCAACGACAATGCGCCCGGGCAGGTCGTGCTCAGCGGTGCCCGCGCCGCCATCGAGCGAGCGGTCGGCCTGGCCAAGGCCAAGGGCGGCCGCGCCATGCTGCTGGCGGTCAGCGCGCCGTTCCATTGCCGGCTGCTGGCACCGGCGGCCGAGGCGGTGCGGGCGGCGCTGGCCGGGATTACGCTCCGGCCGCCGGAGGTGCCGCTGATCAGTAACGTCAGCGCCGCGGCCGAGCGCGATCCGGCGGCGATCGCCGGCCTGCTGGTCGAGCAGGTGACCGCGCGGGTGCGCTGGCGCGAATGCCTGCTGACCATGGCCGGGCGCGGCGCGCAGACCACCATCGAGCTCGGCGCCGGTCGCGTGTTGTCGGGCCTGACCAAGCGGACGTTGCCGGGCGTCAATGGCGTTGCCCTCGGCACGCCTGAGGAGATCGACGCCTACCTGGCCGCGGCCAGCGGCGGCTGACCGATGGTGGAGAAGCGCACGATGTTCGATCTGTCCGGCCGGACCGCGCTGGTCACCGGGGCGTCCGGCGGCGTCGGCGGCGCGATCGCCCGCCAGCTCCACGCTCAGGGCGCCAAGGTGATCCTGACCGGCCGCCGGCAAGAGGCGCTGCAGGAGCTGGCGAGCGCGCTCGGCGATCGAGTCGCGATCGAGCCTGCCGATCTCGCTGAGCCCGACGCGCCGGACCGGCTGGTCAAGGCGGTCGAGGACGGCGGCGCGCTCGACATCCTGGTCAACAATGCCGGCCTGACCCGGGACAACCTCGCGCTGCGGCTCAAGGACGAGGACTGGCAGACCGTCCTCGACGTCAACCTGACCGCTGGCTTTCGCCTGATCCGGAGCGCGCTGCGCGGCATGCTCAAGCGCCGCTTCGGGCGGGTCGTCAGCATCACCTCGATCGTCGCGGTCACCGGCAATCCGGGCCAGGCCAACTACGCCGCCGCCAAGGCCGGCATGATCGGAATGAGCAAGGCGCTGGCGGCCGAGGTCGCCCAGCGCGGGATCACGGTCAACTGCATAGCACCTGGCTTCATCGAGACCGCGATGACCGACGCACTGGGCGAGGAGCAGCGCGTCCGACTGCTGCAGCAGATCCCGATCGGTCGCCTCGGCAGCGGCGCCGACGTGGCCGCGGCGGCCGGCTACCTGGCGAGCGCCGAGGCCGCCTACGTGACCGGTCAGACCTTGCACGTCAATGGCGGCATGACCATGGTCTGAAGTAGAATTCGCAGGAACCATCCCCCTGGTCAGCGGCTTTAACGCCTAGTCAACCTTGGCGGGACTGTGATAGGAAGCGAGACGGCGCGAGGTCGGTCAAGATGGCGGCCGCAGCTGGGAACCCGTCGAGTCAGGCCTGAGCAACCGAGGAACTTTCCAAATGAGCGACACTGCCGAGCGCGTCAAAAAGATCGTCGTCGAGCACCTTGGGGTCGACGAGAGCAAGGTCACCGACAACGCCAGCTTCGTCGACGATCTGGGCGCCGACAGCCTCGACACCGTCGAGCTGGTGATGGCGTTCGAGGAAGAGTTTGGTTGCGAGATTCCGGACGAGGCGGCCGAGAAGATCCTGACCATCAAGGATGCGATCAGCTACATCGAGCAGCATACCTGAGCGCCAGGGGTGCAAGAGGGCGCGCATGGTTCGTCGGATCGACCGTCGATCGCCATGAGACGGGTGGTCGTCACCGGCATCGGCCTGGTGACGCCGCTGGGGTGCGGCGTCGACGTGGTCTGGCGCCGGCTGATCGAGGGCCGGAGCGGGATCCGCCGGATCGATCGCTTCCCGGTCGACGACCTGCCGGCCAAGGTCGCGGGTCTGGTGCCGACCGAGGGCGAGCGCGCCTTCAAGATCGACGAGGTCGTGGCGCCCAAGGATGCCCGCAAGAACGACCTGTTCATCATCTACGGCCTCGCGGCCGCGATCGATGCTGTCCGTGACGCCGGCTGGCAGCCCGAGGATGAGGCCGGGCGCACCCGCACCGGCGTCCTGATCGGCTCCGGGATCGGCGGCCTCAGCACCATCGCCGACACCGCGATCGAGCTCGAACGCCGCGGTCCGCGCCGGGTCAGCCCGTTCTTCATCCCGGCCAGCCTGATCAACCTGGTGAGCGGCCAGGTCTCGATCCGGTTCGGTTTCAAGGGGCCCAACCATTCGGTCGTGACCGCCTGCTCGACCGGGGCGCACGCGCTCGGCGACGCGAGCCGGCTGATCGCGCTCGGCGATGCCGATGTCATGGTCGCGGGGGGTGCTGAGGCCGCGATCTGCCGGCTGGGCGTCGCCGGCTTCGCCGCCGCCCGGGCGCTCTCGACCCGTTTCAACGACGAGCCCGAGCGCGCCTCGCGCCCGTGGGACGAGGATCGCGACGGCTTCGTGATGGGCGAGGGCGCCGGCGTCGTGGTGCTCGAGGCGCTCGACCATGCGCGTGCCCGCGGCGCCCGGATCTACGGCGAGATCGTCGGCTACGGGCTGTCCGGCGACGCCTACCACGTCACCGCGCCGACCCCGGACGGCGACGGCGGCTACCGGTCGATGCGGGCGGCGCTGGCGCGCGCCGGCATGACCCCGGACGACATCGACTACATCAACGCCCACGGCACCTCGACCCCGCTCGGCGACGAGATCGAACTCGGCGCGGTCAAGCGCCTGTTCGGTGACGCCGCGAGGCGCCTGTCGATGTCGTCGACCAAGTCGGCGATCGGCCATCTGCTCGGCGCCGCCGGCAGCGTCGAAGCGATTTTTTCACTGCTTGCCCTCTATCATCAGATCGTGCCGCCGACCTTGAACCTGGACCGGCCCTCGGCCGGCTGCGACCTCGATCTGGTGCCCCACGAGGCGCGGCGCCGGGAGGTCCGGGCGGCGCTCTCCAACTCCTTCGGCTTCGGCGGGACCAACGCCAGCCTGATCTTCGTCCGCGCCCCCGAGCACTGATCCTTCCGAAGCCATGGGCCCGCGCGCGCTGAAGCTCCTCGCAGCGCTCTCGATGGTGGCTGCTCTGGCCGGGGTTGTCGTGATCGCCGGCGTGACCCAGCTCAACGCCTATCTGGTCCGGCCGGGACCGGCCAAGGAGGAGACGGTCGTGGTCCTGCCGCGCGGCGCGGGCCTCGCCCGGATCACGGCGCTGCTCGACAACGCCGGTGTGATCGAGCATCCCTGGCTGTTCCGCTTGGCGGTGCGCGTGCTCGGCCACGACCGCGATCTCAAGGCCGGCGAGTACGCCTTTCCGGCTGCGATCACCCCTGGCAGTGTGCTCAACCTCCTGGCCAGCGGCCAGACCGTGGCGCACCGGCTCACGATCGCCGAGGGGCTGACGGTCGCCGAGATCTACGAGCAGCTGGAGAAGGCCGACGGCCTGGTCGGCGAGCTGCCGCCGCCGCCGCGCGAGGGCAGCCTTCTGCCGGAGACCTATTTCTACGCCTTCGGCGACCGCCGCGCCGACCTGGTCAGGCGGATGCGCCGGGGCATGCAGGACCTGCTCGATCAGCTCTGGCCGAAACGCGCCCAGAACCTGCCCTTTGTCCGGCGCGAGGACGCGGTCACGCTCGCCTCGATCGTCGACAAGGAGACCGCCCAGGCGGACGAGCGGCGCAAGGTCGCGGCGGTGTTCGTCAACCGGCTGCGCCGCGGCATGCGCCTGCAGGCCGATCCGACCGTGATCTACGGCCTGACCGAGGGCGAGGGACGCCTCGGCCGCGCGCTCACCCGCCAGGACTGGGCTGATGGCAGCGCCTACAATACCTACCAGATCGACGGCCTGCCGCCCGGACCGATTGCCAACCCGGGGCGGGCGGCGCTCGAGGCGGTGCTCAATCCAGCCGCGGTCGACTACCTCTACTTCGTCGCCAACGGCAAGGGCGGCCACGCCTTCGCGCGCACGCTTGCCGAGCACAACCGCAACGTCGCCGCCTGGCGCAAGCTGCAGGCCGGTGAGGCGACGCCGGAGCCGCCGCCGCCGAAGCCCGACTCGAAGCCGGCCGGCTGAGGCCGCTCACTCCTTGTCGGGCACGCGCGCGAGCCCCCGGTCGGCGACCCCGGCCGGCAGCGCCTGCAGCAGCCGGACGCCCCAGTACAGCGGCCGCGGAAAGGCGATCCGCGCCCGCCGGCGGACAAGGCCCCTGCGGATGATCGCCGCCGCCCGCTCGGGCGTCATGATCAGGGGCATCGGAAAGCGGTTGCCCGCAGTCATCGGCGTCCGCACGAAGCCCGGACAGATCACCGAAACCGCGATCCCCTGGCGCCCGAGCCGGCCGCGCAGGCCCTCGCCCCAGACCCGGACCGCGGCCTTGCTGGCGCAATAGGCGGGCGCGCTGGGCAGGCCGCAGAAGCCCGCGAGCGAGCTCATCAGCGCCAGCTGGCCGCGGCCGCGCGCGCTCATGGCCGGCAGGATCGGCAGAATCGTGTTCACGACGCCGTCGAGGTTGATCGCGAAGATCGTGCGCGCCACCTCCGGACCGCCCAAGCCACCGGGCCCGGCGGTGCCGGCATTGGCGATCACCAGATCGAGCGGCGCCGCGCGGTCGACCTCGAGGAGCCACGCCGCCATGGTCTCACGGTCGGTGACGTCGATCTGGGCGCTATGGACGGCCCCGCCGGCCTCGCGGCAACGCTCGGCCACGTGCTCGAGCCGGGCCTGGTCGCGGCCGCCGAGCGCCAGCTCAACGCCGGGCGCGGCGAACCCTAGGGCCAGCGCGGTGCCGATCCCGCTGCTTGCGCCCGTGATCAGGATCGAACGGTAGGGTGGCGGCGGGCGCGCTGGCATCGCGTGACCCCTCGGGCGAACGGCGCTAATTGGTTGGCAAGTTTTGACGGCGCAAGAATTGAGCCTAAGCCCTTGCGCTTCTCCAGGATTGCATCGAGACAGGCGGTATCATGACCGGTTCCCAGGCAGGCGGCGCTCCGACCATCCATCGCCGGGGCCTGATGCTCGTGCTGTCGTCGCCGTCCGGCGCCGGCAAGACCTCGATCGCCCGGCGGCTGCTCGACCTGGAGCCCGAGCTCGAGATGTCGGTCTCGGTGACCACGCGGCCGAAGCGGCCGAGCGAGGTCGAGGGCGTCGACTACCGGTTCATCGACCGGGCGGCCTTCCTGACGATGGTCGCGAAGGGCGAGCTTCTGGAACATGCCGAGGTTTACGATCACGCCTACGGCACGCCCAGGGCCGCGGTCCGCGCGGCCCTGGGCGAGGGTCGGGACGTGCTGTTCGACATCGACTGGCAGGGCGCGCAGCAGCTGCGCGAGGTCGCCCGCGACGACATGGTGGGGGTGTTCATCCTGCCGCCCTCGACTGCCGAGCTCGAGCGCCGACTGCGGCGTCGGGCCCAGGACCCGGATGCGGTCGTGCGCAAGCGCCTCGCCCAGGTCGCGGCCGACGTCACCCATTGGGCCGAGTACGACTACGTCCTGATCAACCACGACCTCGAGCGGAGCGTCGCCCAGGCGCGCGCGATTCTCGGCGCCGAGCGGCTCCGGCGCCAGCGCCAGCCGGGCCTTACCGATTTCGTCAGCCAGTTTCGCTCGCCACGCTAGCGGCGGCGCCGCGCCGGCGCGCCGCGTAACTCCGGGCGAGGCGGCAGAAGCCCGGAACGTCGATCTGCTCGGCGCGCGCGGTCGGCGGCAGACCGGCGGCGGCGAGCAGGCCCTCGGGCTCGGCAACCAGGCTCCTGAGGCTCGAACGCAGCATCTTGCGGCGTTGACCGAACGCCGCCTGGAGCACGCGCCCGAGGTCATCCCGGTCGGCCGGCGCGAGAGGCTCCGGCCGCGGGATCAGCTGGACCAGGCTGGACGCGACCTGCGGTGGCGGCACGAAGGCGCGGGCCGGCAGATGCATCAGGCTGCGGACCTCGCATAGCCACTGGACCAGCACCGACAGCCGGCCGTAGGCGCGGCCCCCCGGGGGCGCCGCGAGCCGCAGCGCAACCTCGCGCTGGAACATCAACGTCAGGCGCTCGATCCGCTCGAGCTCGCCGAGCCACTTGATGAGCAGCGGCGTTGCGACGTTGTAGGGCAGGTTGGCGACCACGCAGATCGGTTCTGCGCCAAGTCCGGCGAACTCGACCTCGCGGGCGTCGGCCTGGACGAGCTGCAGCCGCCCGCTCGCGGCGCGGGCCAGCTCCTGCAGCGCCTCGATGCAGCGCGGGTCGCGCTCGACCGCGATGACGCGCGCGGCGCCGGCCTCGAGCAGCGCGCGGGTCAGGCCGCCGGGTCCGGGCCCGACCTCGAGCACCGTCCGCCCGCGGAGATCGCCCGCAGCGGTCGCGATCCGGCGCAGGAGCTGCGGATCGAGCAGAAAGTGCTGGCCGAGCCGCTTGTCGGCGCGCAGCTGGAAGCGGTCGATCAGGGTCCTGAGCGGTGCCTGGCGGTCCACGTCGTGCGGGCGCAAGCTCCCTAGATCCGGATGTCGATGAAGGCCTGCTTGCGCAGGTCGCGAAGATAGCGCCGCGCCAAGCGCTCCGTCCGCTCCTGCTCGAGGCGCTGTGCGATCTGCTCGCGCTCCGGCGTCAGACCTTCCGGGTTGCGCCGGTCGCAGACCATCAACAGGTGGATCCCGGACGGGCCCTGCAGCGGCGGGCTGACCTCGCCGACCTGGAGGCCGAGCACGGCCTTGCCGAGATCCGGCGGCAGGTCGCCGACCTTGAGCCAGCCGAGGTCGCCCGAGGCCGGGGCCTTGATCTCACTTGCCACTTCGGCCACCGCCGGGCAGTCGGTCAACCGTTGGCGCAGACCGGCGGCGCGGTCGCGCGCCTCGGCATTGGCGGCGGCGCTGCCGTCGGTCGGGAGGAGGATCTGCGCGAGCTTGACCTCGACCGCCGCCCGGCTGGAGTCGACCGGGGCGGCGGCGATCCGCTGGTCGCGCAGCCAGAAGATGTGATAGCCGATCGGCGAACTCAGCGGATCCGAGATGTCGCCGGGCCGCATCCGATCGAGGGTGGCCTGCAGCTCCGGTGGAATCGCGGCGGCGCTGACCCAGCCGAGATCGCCACCGCGCTCGGCGCTGGCCGAGGCCGACACCTGATGCGCCAGCGAGTCGAAGTTGGCGCCCTCGCGCAGCGTCTGGGTCAGGCGCTGGGCATCCTCGGCGACCCGGCTCGCCTGCGCCGGGTTGTCGACCGGCAGCACGATCTCGGATAGCAGGTATTCCGGCTGGCCCTGGCTGTCACGGGCCTCCTGGACTGCGAGGTCGAGCTGATCGACGGTGACCGTGACGTTGGGGCGGATGGTCCGGTTGACCACCTCGAGCCAGGCGATCTGCGCCCGGACCTGGCGGACCAGGGTTTCGAGGTTGATCCCGTTCTGAACCAGAAAACTCTTCATCTGGTCGACGCTGAGCTTGTTGCGCTTGGCGATCGTGTTGAGCGCGTTGTCGATCTCGGCCTGGTCGACCTGGAGGTTCAGCCGCTTGGCCTCCTGGAGCTGCAGACTCTCCTCGATCAGGCCACGCAGCACCTGGGGAGCCAGGCGGGAGCGGGCCTGCTCGCTGTCCCGGATGCCGCTGGTCAGCATGACGAGCTGCAAGCGCTCGTTCAGATCGCGGACCGTCACCACATCGTCGTTGACCACGGCAGCGATCCGTTGCTCGTCGGCTGACCACGCGGGCTGGCCGACGAGCAGGAACAGCCCGGAAAGCGCCAGCCACATGATGGTCAAGAGGCGTAGGACCTGCATCACCAAACCCCGACGTCATCCACCCCCGAGCAGGCCGCCGCTGCCGGTGGACACCTCACCAAGATTTTTCAAGATGACCCGAACCGAGAACGTCGTGCTCGAGCCGGCATCCGCCTGCTGCGTGTTCTGACGTTCGAGGCCGGCGACGAGCGTGAGACAGGGATGGCGGTAAACCAGTCCGAACTTGTACCAGATGTTCTCATTCTGATCCAGGTTGCGCCGGGTTGCGGCGCGCAGCGAGATCGAAGGCGACAGGCCGAGCGACACGCCGGCGGTGACCTCCTCGCGGCTCTGGCTTTCGTCGAGCGCCGGGTCGTTTGCGAGCGAAATGTAGTCGACGTTGAAGCGGACGCGGCGGGGCCCGAAGACCGCGCCGACCTCGTTCTGCGTCGGGGTCAGGCTCTGCTGATCGATCCGGAAGCGATAGCGGACCCGGAACGCCTCGTCGGGCGTGAGGTCGATCCGGCCCCAGTAGTCGGACAGCGACTGGTCGATGCCCGTCGACGGATCGAACTCCGCGTGCTCGCCGCTGATCCGGTAGCTCTGGCCGAACAGGCCGCTCAGCAGCTCGCCGGAATCGCCGAAGGCGCCGAAGCGCATGCCATAGGTCACGCGGGCGCCGCCTTCGACTTCATCGAGCCCGGCGAACCGGTTTGGCTCGAACAGATTGCTGTCGTCGATCTGGAGGTCCTGGCTGTCCTCGTTGGGGATCTCGTTGCTGTTGGGGTTGTTGAGCGTCCAGGTGAAGCTCGCGACCGGCTCGATCGTCGGGGTCACCCCCAAAGTGTCCCCGATCCAGGGCCAGCTCCAGTCGACCGTCATCCGCGGCAGCACGCGGCCCGCGGTGCTGTTGCCGCCGCTGGCGCTCAAGGTCTCGGGGTCGCCGTCGGTCCAGTAGCCGTCGCCCTGCAGGCTCAGAGTGAGGCGGTACTGGTCGCCGAACTCGCTGGCCCAGGGCAGCTCCCAGCCGCCCGTGGTCGAGAGCCGGCGGGTATCGAGGCCGTTGATCCGGGTCAGCGTCAGCAGGCTGCTGTCGAGCGTGAAGCGCGAGCCCCAGCGCCACGGCTCGCTCTTCAATTCGGTCTGGCCCCACGGCACCGCGAACGGGATCTGGTCCTGATGGTCGGACTGGCGCAAGCCCTGAAACGCATAGCCATTGAGCGACGCGTAGTTCCGGTCCCAGAACTTCTCGGTGTACAGGCGATTGGTCAGCACGTTGTCGTTGTTGAAGTTGTACCGGCGCAGGTAGGTGTTGTCGGTCGTCACCGCGAGGTCGTAGCCCCAGCGCGCCTGATCGGTCAAATTAAAGCTGCCGTCGCCTTCGAGGTGGCCGCGGACGGCCTTCTCGGTCGGGTTCGGGTTGCCGTTGCTGCCGGCCTCGGTGGCGTAGGTCGCGCTGCCTCCAAGGTTGAACCTGCCGCTCGGCAGCAGGTGCCGATAGTCGAGAGCGAGGACCGGGTTCTCCTTGCTCGCGAAGATCGGCGACAACGTCAGATCGTAGTTGGGCGCGAGCGCGAAATAGTACGGCGTCTCGAGCAGCAGGCCGAGTTCGCTGTCGCTGCCGAAGGTCGGGGCCAGAAAGCCGGACTTGCGCTCGACCGACGGGTCCGGCATCGAGAGATAGGGCGTGTAGGCGATCGGCACCCCGTAGAGGTCGAAGAAGGCATTGTGATAGGTGATCTGGTGCTCGACTTGGTCGTGAACGACCCGCTGCGCCTCGATCTGCCAGAGCGGCGGCGACGTCGAGTCCTGGCACAAGGGGCAGGGCGAGTAGACGGCGTGGTCGAGCTCGGTCACGGTGCCGCCGGTCCGCCGGCCGCCGGCCGCCGCGAACAGCGAATTGTCGGTCAGCCGGGCGCGCAGCTGCTGCGCCACGCCGTTCTTGAGATCGTCGCTGAGGGTCAGCTGCTCCGCATACAGGGCGTCGCCCGAAGGCTCGAGCAGGGTGACATTGCCTTGGGCGTCGATGCGGTCGGCGTTCTGGTCGTAGCGCAGCCGATCGGCCCACAGATGCCTGCCGCCCTGAATGACTTCGACGTTGCCTATGGCCGTGAGCACATTGGTCTTACTGTCGAGTTCGAGGCTGTCGGCCAGCAGCAGCGCCTGGCCGGCGGCCTGATCCTGCTGCGCGCGGGCGACCGGCAGAAGGAGGAACAGGACAAGCAGGGCGAGCAGCCACGACGCGGCACGGTCGCCCATGCTCAGCCGTCCTCCAGATGCAGCAGGGTTGTGCATCCGAGCAGGACGGTGATGCCGGCCGGTGTCCAAGCGGCCAGGACCGCCGGCAGCCGCCCGGACAATCCGATCGCGAACACCACATCGGACAGGATGTAGAAGACGAAGCCGGTGGCCAGGCCGGCGGTGATCAGCAGCCCAGTGCCGCCGCGTCGGACCAGGCGCAGGCTCGAGGTAGTGCCGATCAGCAGCATAGCCGACAGCAGCAGCGGCAGGGCCAGCAGTCCGTGCCAGTAGAGCCGGTGCTCGCGCGCCGAAAAACCGACCGCCTCCAGCTCCCTGACGAAGCCCGGCAGGTCCCAGAAGGAGAGGGTTTCGGGCGCGGCGAAGCTGTCCTGGATCCGGTGGCCCGTGAGGTTGGTCGGAATCCGGATGCTCGGCACGATCCGACTGTAACCATCGCGATCCGACAGCAGCGGCTTGGTCAGCTCCCAGTAGCCCGGCTGCAGGTGTGCGAGCGCCGCATCAATCCGGCTGGCGAACGTCCCGTCGGCCGCGAACGTAAGCACCATCACGTGCTCAAGGCGTCCGGTATCCGGGTTCATCTGGCGGGCATGGACCAGGAGCTCACCGCCGCCGTGCCGGGATTGGCGCAGCCAGAGTCCGCCCTGCCCGACCGCGATCAGGTCCGAGTCCTGCGACAGGTAGCGCTGCTGCAGGGCCTCGTAGCGCGCCACCAGGACCGAGGCGAGCGGGTTGAAGGCGACCAGGGTGAAAATCCCGAGGCCCTGGGTGACCAGCAGAGCCGGCAGCAGGAACTGCCAGACGGAGACGCCGGCCGAGCGGACGGCCACCAGCTCATGCGAGCGGGTGAGGCGTTGAAAGGTCAGCATGGTCCCGAACAGGACCGCGAACGGCATCAGCTTCTGGACCAGGAAGGGGAGGTGCAGCAGCCCCATGAGCAGAACCAGGCCGAGGCCCACGCCGGGCTGGCCGTAGGCCCGGCGCAGCAGCTCGACCAGGTCGGCCACGAGCGCGATCACCCCCAGGCCGAAGACCGCGATCGCGATGCCGATCAGCACCTGACGGGCGAGATAGCGGGACAGGGTGACCGAGAGTCCGGACCCGGCGCTGACCGGCAGCGACGTGCGGCGCGCTGGCCGGCGCCGCCAGAATTCGGGCGGGCGCACGCCGCCTCATGCCGGCTGAACGACCCCAGCCCGGGTTCGGCGGCGCGGTCGATAGACGGCGATCACCGCCAGGCAGACCAGCGCCGGCACGATCGTCACCGCGTAGAGCAGCGGGATGAGCGCCAGATTCCTCTCCGCCAGGCTACCGATCGCCATGCTCAGCGCCTGATCGAGGACCACGCCGATGGTCGCGATCAAAAGGCTCGGCCACGGTCCGCGGCGGTCAAAGCCACGCGCGAGCAGCGCCGCGAGCGCGATCAGCGCGAACACCAGTGGATTCAGCGGCCAAGTCAGCCGCTTATGGCCTTCGGCGATCCGTCCCATTCGGCGCGCCTTGCTCAAGGATGCCGGGGGATCCAAGAGCTCCTGCACGTATTGTTCCTTCGGTTTCGGCGAGCGCTCGCCGGGTGGCGTCGCGTTAGCCGCGAGATCAAGGGTGTAGCGGTCGAAGTGCAGGATCGACAAGCTCGGATTGTCGGAATCTTTGACGTTGAACTCCTGCCGGTTGCCTCGCTCGAGGACGAACAGGGCTCCGTCGGGGCCCTGAACCAAGGAGCCTTGCTCCGCCAGCATGGTGACCGGCAGCTTGCGCTGGCGCTCGTCGTGCACGACCACACCCTCGAGCGAACCGTCCGGGCGATAGGCTCGGACATAGACCGTGACGCCGTCCGCCGGCGTGTTGAACACGCCCGGCTGCAGCAGCAGGTAGGAGAAGTCGTTCTCGAGCTGGAGTTGCAGGGCTCGAAAGCTGCGGAAGGCCAGCGGCATGAAGTACAGGCTGATCGAATAGCTGATCAGGGTCACGATCGCGGCCAGCAGCAGGCAGGGCGCCGCGATCTGTAGATTGCTGAGGCCGACCGCCTTGAGCACGGTGAGCTCGCTCTCGACCGCCAGCCGGTGATAGACGAACAGCACCGCGCAGAACAGGGCAAACGGCAGGATCACGAGCAGCAGCGAGGGGAACAGCAGCGCGGTCAGATAGATGAAGGTGGTGGCCGGGATGCCCTTGTTGACAATGAGATCGACGAAGCGCAGGGATTGAGACAGCCAGATCGCGCCCGACAGCGCAAGCGTGGCAAACACCGTCGGCAGGGTCAGCTGCCGCAGCAGATAGTACAGGTAGAGCTTCATCGCCGGGCCATCATACAGGGGCGCGCTGATCGATACAGAGCTGTCATGATCGAGCTGCCCGCCGCCTCCGCCGTCACGAAGTCCTTCTACTAGCCGTCAACGCTTCGGAGCGTCGAGGATGAGGATCGAGTTTGCCGCCGCGCAACCGCCCGCGGCCGGGACCCTGGTCGTGCTCGCGCCGCTCGGGGGCGCGCTCGGCCCGAGCGCCCGGGCGCTCGATCAGCGCGCCGGGGGGGCGGTGACGCGGGCCGTGCAGATGGCGGGCGAGACCTTCAAGCGTGGTCAGGCGATCGAGCTTCTGTACCCGGCCGGGCTCGACCTCGAGCGCGTGGTCGTGCTGGCGCTGGGCAAGTTGGAGGACGCCAAGGTGTTGGATCTCGAGGCCCTGGGCGGCAGCCTGGCGCTGAAATTGAAGGGGCTCCGGGTCGGCGAGGCGAGCGTCGCGGTCGACGCCGTTCCGGGTCTGGCGCTCGAGCCGACCCGGCTCGCGCTCGCCCTGGCGAGCGGCGCCTGTCTGCGCAGCTACCGGTTCGACAAGTACCGGACCCAGAAGTCGCAGGACGACGAATCGGCGGGCGAGGTCGTGGGGCTGACGTTCCTGGTCGCCGAGCCGGACGCGGCCAAAGCCGGGTGGGCGGCGGCCGAAGCGGTGATCCGCGGCGTCGGCCACAGCCGCGACCTGGTCTCGGAGCCCGCCAACGTGCTCTCGCCCGAGCGCTTCGCCGAGGAATGCCAGAAGCTCGGCGGCGAGCTCGGCCTCGAGGTCGACGTGCTCGGGCCGGAAGAGCTGCGCCGGCTCGGCATGCGGGCGCTGCTCGGGGTCGCGCAGGGCAGCGTGCGCGAGCCGCGGGTCGCGGTGCTGCGCTGGCAGGGCGGGCCCGAGGGCGCGCCGCCGGTCGCGCTGATCGGCAAGGGCGTCTGCTTCGATTCCGGCGGCCTCTCGATCAAGCCCGCGGCCGGCATGGAGGAGATGAAGTGGGACATGGGCGGCGCCGGCGCCGTGTTCGGCGCCATGGAGGCGCTCGCCCGCCGGCGCGCCAGGGCGAACGTGGTCGGCGTCCTCGGGCTGACCGAGAACATGCCGTCCGGCACCGCCCAGCGGCCGGGCGACGTGATCACCGCGATGTCGGGGCTGACGATCGAGGTGGTCAACACCGACGCCGAAGGCCGGCTCGTGCTCGCGGACGTCCTGCACTACGCCAAGGAGCGCTTCAAGCCCCAGGCGATGATCGACCTCGCGACCCTGACCGGGGCGATCATCGTGGCGCTCGGCCACGAGCAGGCCGGCCTGTTCACCCCCGACGAGGAGCTCGCGGCCTGGCTGAGCGCGGCCGGCGAGGCGGTCGGCGAGCGGCTCTGGCGGATGCCGCTGGGCGACGCCTACATGAAGCACATCAAATCCGAGATCGCCGACATCAAGAACGTCGGCCGGGCGCGCGAGGCCGGCGCGACCGCCGGTGCCGTGTTCCTGCAGCGCTTCGTCGGCGACGTGCCCTGGGCGCATCTCGACATCGCCGGCGTCGCCTGGTCGCAGCAGGACCTGCCGCTCGCCGGCAAGGGCGCCACCGGCTTCGGGGTGCGCCTGCTCGACCGCTTGATCGCCGATCACTACGAAAGCTGAGCGCCCGGGCGCCGCCCGGCCGGATGGTCGAGTTCGCCTTCTACCATCTGCAGCGCACGCCGCTCGAGCCGGCGCTCGGCCGGCTGCTCGAGCGGGTCCTGGCGAGCGGCCAGCGGGCGGTGGTGCGAGCAGCCTCGGCCGACCGGGTCGAGGCGCTCAACCGGGCGCTCTGGACCTTCGGCCGCGACAGTTTTCTCCCCCATGGCTCGCGCGCGGACGGCTTCGCCGAGGACCAGCCCGTCTTTCTCACCGACGAGGCCGACTACCCGAACGGCGCGAGCGTGCTGGTCCTGGTCGACGGCGTCGAGACCGAGCCGCCGCCTCAGTTCGGCCGCTGCCTCTACCTCTTCGACGGCAACGACCCGCAGGCGGTCGAGCGCGCGCGCTCTCTCTGGCGCCAGCGGCGCGAGCAGGGCGCGCCGGTCACCTACTGGCAGCAGACGGAGCGCGGCTGGCAGAAGGCTGCCGACGGCTGACCGGCCTCTTTCGCCCGCCCGGCCGGCCGGCTATAAGGCCGCGCCAGCCCAGCAGGACGAGGACAACATGGCCATCGAGCGGACGCTCTCGATCATCAAGCCCGACGCGACCCGGCGCAATCTGACCGGCCAGATCAACGCCCGGCTCGAGGCCGCGGGGCTCCGGATCGTCGGCCAGCGGCGCCTGCGGCTGACCCGCGCCCAGGTCGAGGCCTTCTATGCGGTGCACAAGGACCGGCCCTTCTATCGCAGCCTGTGCGAGTTCATGACCTCGGGCCCGGTGGTCGTGCAGGTGCTCGAAGGCGAGAACGCGGTCGAGCGCAACCGCGAAGTGATGGGCGCCACCGACCCGGCCAAGGCCGATGCCGGCACGATCCGAAAGGACTTCGCCGAATCGATCGAGGCCAACTCGGTGCACGGCTCCGACGCGCCGGACACCGCCGCCCGCGAGATCGCGTTCTTCTTCGCCGAGTGCGACATCGTCGGGTGAGCGAGAACCGGGATCTACCAAGGGCGATTGGCCTCGTCGTTATTCAGTGGTCGCATGTGGAATTCGGCCTCAGTAGCGTCATAGCCCGGCTGTGCGGCATCGAATTCCCGGAAAGCGCCATTCTCTTCAGCCACATGAGCGTGGCGAACCAGCTTCACGTATTGCGCAGCGTCGGAAGCCTACCTGAATTCAGTGAAGAGGTGAGGGCGCTTCTGAACAAGATCGCCGACAGTATCGAGTGTGAGCAAAGAGGTCGCAATGATATCGTTCACGGCTTGTGGCATAAGAACGATCAAGGTGATCTTGAGGGGCTGAAATTATCCGCGCGCGGAAAGAACGGATTCAAATCTAGAGTCTTGCGAACAAGTGATGTCGAAGGCACCGCAGATCGAATTAGATCTCTCGTCAGGGAAATTCATGACGCTAATGATCAGATCTGTCGGTATCTCGACGAGAATGCTTTGGTGCGCGCTATGGTGAGAAGAACACTCAGCGGATCTCGCTCGATGATAGAGGACAACTAGGTATTTAGCTTGGATCATCGGCCGTTGGCATTGCCTGAAGCGCGACACCTGTCGCAGGACTGACGAGCATAGTGCTAGGCGCATCTGCACCTTCCACCACAACGTGCTCATCCACCATCCGAACGCGACCCGAAGCGACCAGCTCGAGCGCCAGCGGGTAGCAGCGGTGCTCGAGCGCGAGCACGCGCGCGGCCAAGCTGTCGGGCGTGTCGGCGGGGCGCACCGCGAGGGCCCCCTGGACGATGATCGGGCCGGCGTCGACCTCGGCGCGCACGAAGTGGACCGTGCAGCCATGAAAGCGGACGCCGGCCTCGAGGGCGCGCCGGTGCGTGTCCAGGCCGCGAAAGGCGGGCAGCAGCGAGGGATGGACGTTGAGCAGGCGATCGCGCCAGGCCTCGACGAAATCCGGGCTCAGCACGCGCATGAACCCGGCCAGGCAAACTATTTCGATGTCACGGTTTTTTAACGATCTGCTGATCTGCCGCTCCAACTCGATCCGGGGCTTTTGGCTGACGATGTCGGAGCGGATGCCGGCGGCGCGGGCGTGCTCGAGGCCCGGCGCCTCCGGCTGATCGGCGAGCACCAGCGCGATCTCGGCACTGGCGCCAGGCGTCGCGCAGTGCTCGATCAGCGCTCGCAGATTGCTGCCGCGCCCCGAGATCAGGACGGCCGCGCGCCGGCGGGCGGCCGGATCAGCCATCCATGCCGTCGACCCGGACTTTGGCTGGGCCGTCGCCGGCGACCAGCTCGCCCAGCCGGTAGACGGTCTCGCCCTTTTCGGTCAGGAACCGGGTCACGTCGTCGGCGTACTCGGCGACCACGACCAGGACCATGCCGATGCCGCAGTTGAAGGTGCGCAGCATCTCGTCGGCGGTCATGCGCGCGGTCTCGTACAACCAGAGAAAAACCGGCGAGGCATGCCAGCTGTCGGCGTCGATCCGGGCGACCACGCCCTCGGGCAGGACGCGTGGCAGATTCTCGGTCAGGCCGCCGCCGGTGATGTGGGCGACCGCCTTGATCACCTCGTGCTCGAACAGCCCGAGCAGGCCGCGGACGTAGATCCGGGTCGGCACCAGCAGCGCCGAGGCGAGCGTCTGGTCGGCGGCGAACGGCGCCGGATCGGCCAGGAACAGACCCTGATCGCGCAGCACCTTGCGGATCAGCGAGAAGCCGTTGGCGTGCACGCCGCTCGAGGCGAGGCCGAGCAGGACGTCGCCCGGACCGATGTCGGGTCGCGGCAAGAGCCGCGAGCGCTCGACCGCGCCGACCGCGAAGCCCGCGAGGTCGTAGTCGCCAGGCCGGTAATGGCCCGGCATCTCCGCGGTCTCGCCGCCGATCAGCGCGCAACCGGCCTCCCGGCAGCCCTCGACCACCCCGGCGATCACCGCCCGTGCCGCGACCGAGTCGAGCTTGGCGGTGGCGAAATAATCGAGCAGGAACAGCGGCTGGGCGCCCTGGGCGAGCAGGTCGTTGACGCACATCGCTACCAGATCGAAACCGGCGACCGTGTGCCGGCCGCTCTGCGCCAGCAGCTGCAGCTTGGTGCCGACGCCGTCGGTGGTGGCGACCAGGAGCGGCTGCTCGAAACCCGCCTCGCGCAGGTCGAATAGGCCGCCGAAGCCGCCGAGCTCGGCGGTGGCGCCAGGCCGGGCGGTCGAGCGGACCAGCGGCCCGATCGCGTCGACCAGGGCCTGGCCGGCCTCGATGTCGACCCCGGCCTGCCGATAGCGATTCGCGTCGAGCGGCTCCAGCGTCTCTTGTGTCATAACCGCAGGCTTGGCTAGGTTGGCGCTCGATGCGAGCTGGCAAAGCGTATCGCCAGCTTAGGCAATCCGGACGGCTTTGCAATGCTCCAATCGCGCGTCTGCCATACCCTGATCGCCGCCTGGTTTGGTCTGACGATCCTGCCGTCACCGGGCCATGCCGAGGCCGACCCGGCGGTGTTCCAGGTCAGCGGCATCCCGGTCGACGCCAACGCCAAGGATGCGGTCACGGCGCGCAGCCAGGCCCTCGAGCAGGGCAAGCGGGAGGGCCTGGAGCGGCTGATGCACCGGCTGGTTCCGGCCGAGGAGCAGAATTTGCTGCCGACCGTCGGCGACCTCAACATCGAGCGTTACGTCCGCAATTTCGAGATCACCAGCGAGGAGCTGTCCTCAACCCGCTACATCGCCAAGCTGACCGTCAGCTACGAGCCGGACGCGGTGCGCGAGCTGTTGCAGAGCGCGGGCGTGAGCTTCGCTGAAGCGCGCTCGGCGCCCATCGTGGTGCTGCCGCTCTACCAAGGCCCGGATGGCGCCCGCCTGTGGCCGGACAACAATCCCTGGTGGCAGGCCTGGGAGCAGAACCTCGAGCCGGAGCGGCTCCTGCGCCTGGTGCTGCCGCTCGGCGATCTCGAGGACATGAGCAGCCTCAGCGCCGAGCAGGTGCAGGCAAACGATCGCGCGGCACTGATCGGGCTCGCCCGGCGTTACAACAGCGAGGACGCGCTCGTGGTCACCGCCAGGCTGGTCGGGCCGGCGCCGCCGGCCGGCAAGGCGGCCGAAGACGCGTCCGCCCAGGGGCCACCGGCCGTGCAGGTGACGATGGACCGGATCGGTCGGACCGAGCAGCTCAATCCGCCGGAGACGGTGCGTGCCCGTCCCGACCAGACGCTCGAGGACCTGCTCAGCGAGGTCGTGCGCGGCGTGCAGAACAGCCTCGACGAGCGCTGGAAGAGTGCCAACCTCTTGCGCTTCGACCAGGCCGGGATCATGGTGGTCGACATCCCGATCACCGCGCTGTCGGATTGGGTCGGTATCAACAAGGGGTTGGAGAGCCTGCCGGAGGTCAGTCAGGTCGAGGTCGCCGCCTTCGCCCGCGACAACGTGCGGGCCCAGATCCGTTACATCGGAGATCAGTTCCGGTTGGAACAGGCACTGGCGCGGCTCGGCCTGACGCTATCGCGGGAAGGAGACTTATGGCTGTTGCGACCAACCGCGGCACTCCCCAGCCCAGGCGGGCGGCCGAACGCGACGTCGACCTCGTTCTAGCGCGCTCGCCGGTCAATCTGGCCAATCTGGTCACCCTCGGCCGGCTGCTGATGGTCGTACCCCTGGTCTGGCTGATCGCCAGCGACCGGCTCGAGGCCGCGTTCTGGCTGTTCGTGGCCGCCGGAATCTCGGATTTCGTCGACGGCTTCATCGCCAAGAAGTTCAACACCCGGACCGAACTCGGGGCGGTGCTCGATCCGCTCGCCGACAAGGCGCTGCTCGACGGCATCTATCTGGCGCTCGCGATCGTCGGCTGGCTGCCAGTCTGGCTCACCCTGATGGTGCTGGGCCGCGATCTTCTGATCGTGATCGGGGTGATCCTGATCCGGCGCCGCGATCCGGTGTTCCGGGCGATGCCGCTCCTGGTCGGCAAGATCAACACCTTCGCGCAGATCCTGCTCGCCGCCTGCACGATCGCCGACGCCGGCGGCTGGATCGATCTCGACGCCCAGGTCGCCGCGCTGATCGTGCTGGTTGCCAGCACCACCTTCCTGTCGGGCGCCGGCTACGCGGTCCAGGCGGTCCGCGCGATCGGATCGGAGCCGGCTTCTTGAGCCATGGGCGGCGGCTGGCCCTGCTCGGGCTCGTGCCGCTGGCTCTGCTGCTGATCGGCCTGGTTCTGTTCCACGAGGTCCTGCTGCCGTTCCTGGTCGGGATGGCGGCCGCCTATCTGCTGGACCCCGCGGCCGACCAGCTGCAGCGCTGGGGGCTCGGCCGGGCGGCCGCGACCAGCCTGATCACCGGCGGCTTCTTCATCGTCCTGGTGGTCGTGCTGGTGCTGATCCTGCCGACCCTGATCAGCCAGGCGGCCGAGCTTGCCGCCGAGCTGCCGGGCTATCTGGAACGGCTGCGCGAGCGCGTCGTGCCGTCGCTCGCGGCGCTGCTGAACAGGCTCGACGTCGCCGTCGATCTGTCGGCCAAGGGGCTGTTCCAGCGCTACTCGAGCCAGGCGATGGCGGTCCTGGTGGCCGCCGTGACCCAGCTGCTGCAGTCCGGCGTGGCGCTGCTCAACCTGGTCTCGCTGATCTTCGTGACCCCGATCGTCACCTTCTACCTTTTGCGCGACTGGGACCGGATGGTGGCGCGGGTCTGGGCCGCGGTGCCGCCGGACCTGCGGCCGACGGTCAGCCGCCTCGGGACCGACATCGACGAGGTGCTGGCGGGGTTCATCCGCGGCCAGGGCATGGTCTGCCTGTTCCTGGCCGTATTCTACGGTTTCGGGCTCTGGCTGGTCGGGCTGCGCTACGGCCTGATCATCGGGCTGCTGACCGGCTTCTTCTCGTTCATCCCGTACATCGGCATGGCGCTCGGCCTCGCCGTCGGTCTCGCGGTCGCGGCCTTCCAGTTCCAGAACCTGACCATGATCGGGCTGGTCGCGGTCGTCTTCGCGCTCGGCCAGTTCATCGAGGGCAACCTGATCAGCCCGCGCCTGGTCGGCAGCCGGATCCACCTGCATCCGGTGTGGGTGATCTTCGCGGTGCTGGCCGGCACGGTGCTCGCCGGCTTCGTCGGCACGCTGCTCGCGGTGCCGGTGGCGGCCGTGCTCGGCGTGCTGCTGCGCTTCGGCCTCGAGCGCTACCGCGCGAGCCCGTTGTTCGGGCCGCCCTCGGCGGAGGCGGGCCAGTGAGCGCCGGCGAGCAGCTGCTGCTGGCGCTCGGCCACCGGGACGCCTCCGGCATCGAGGACTTCATGCCGGCGGCCTGCAATCGGGAGGCGCTGACCTGGCTGGCGCGCTGGCCGGCATGGCCGGCGCCGGCTTTGGTCCTGCACGGGCCGGCGGGCTGCGGCAAGAGCCATCTGGCGCGGATCTGGGCGGCGCGCGCCGGCGCCGGCCGGGTCGATCCGACCGCGCTGCCGGCTGCCGAGCTCGTGTCGCGCGCCGCGGTGCTCGATCCGGCCGAGCCGGTCGGCGACGAGATCGCGCTCCTCCAGCTCTACAACCGGCTGGCCGAGCGGGGCGGGCATCTGCTGCTGACCGCGCGGCGGCCGCCCGCCGCCTGGCCGATCCGGCTGGCCGATCTCGGCTCGCGCCTGCGCGCAGCACCCGCGGTCGCGATCGGGCCGCCCGACGACGATCTGCTGGCGACGCTGCTGCTCAAGCTGTTCGACGACCGCCAGCTCGAGGTCTCCGAAGGCGTGATCGGCTATCTGATCCGGCACATGGAGCGCTCCTTTGCCGCCGCCCGGACGGTGGTCGAAGCGCTCGATACGGATTCGCTCCGGCAACGGCGGCCGGTCACGGTCGCCCTCGCGCGCACGGTTCTCGCGGCGCAGAGTGGTCACCAGAACTAGGGAGGAAAGCCAATGGATCTCGGCATCAGCGGCAAAAAAGCGCTGGTCTGCGCCGCCAGCAAGGGCCTCGGCCGCGGCTGCGCGCTGGCGCTGGCGAACAATGGCGCCAAGGTCTTCATCACCGCGCGCACCGCGAGCACGCTGGAGGCGACCGCGCGCGAGCTCGCGGCCGCGACCGGCGCCGAGGTGACCGCCGTTGCGGGCGACATCACCACGCCCGAGGGCCGCAAGGCGGCGCTCGCCGCCTGTCCCGAGCCCGACATCCTGGTCAACAACGCCGGCGGCCCGCCGCCCGGCGATTTTCGCGAATGGGACGAGGACGACTGGCTCAAGGCCTGCAACGCCAACATGGTCACCGCGATCATGCTGATCAAAGCCGTGGTCGATGGCATGATCGGCCGCAGGTTCGGCCGGATCGTCAACCTCACCTCGAGCTCGGTCAAGGCGCCGATTCCGACGCTCGGGCTTTCGAACGGCGCCCGCTCTGGGCTCACCGGCTTCGTCGCCGGCCTCGCCCGCCAGACGGTCGAGCACGGCGTCACGATCAACAACATCCTGCCGGGCCGGTTCGACACCGACCGGATGCGCTCCGGCCTCGCCTTCCAGGCCGAGAAGTCGGGCCGGCCGCTCGCCGAGGTCGAGGCCCAATCGAAAGCGCAGATCCCGGCCAAGCGATTCGGCCGGCCCGAGGAGTTCGGCGAGTTCTGCGCCTTCATCTGCAGCGCGCAGGCGAGCTATATCACTGGCCAGAACTTCCTGATCGACGGCGGCGCTTATCCGGGCACCTACTGAGGGTCGGAGCGGCGCTGGCCCGATGGGGCGGAATGTGGCATGTTGGCGCCCCTTCTCGACCCCTGGCGCTGGCCCCCGATGACCGAGCCCTCGATCCGGCCGACCACGCTCTATATCAACGTCGGCCACACGTTCGCGCATCTGCTGATGCTGATCTTCCCGACCGCGGTGCTGGCGATGGAAGGCACCTGGGGGATGGGCTACGCCCAGCTGCTGCCGCTCGGCTTCGCCGGCTACCTGCTGTTCGGCATCGGCTCGCTGCCGGCCGGGTGGCTCGCTGACCGTTGGCAGAGCGCCTGGATGATGGCGCTCTACTACCTCGGCAGCGGTACCGCCTGCGTCCTGACGGGCTTCGCTCAGGGCCCCTGGTCGCTCGCGCTCGGGCTCACCCTGATCGGCGTGTTCGCCTCGATCTACCATCCGGTAGCGCTGGCCTGGCTGGTCGGGGCGGTCGACCGCCCCGGCCGGGCGCTCGGCATCAACGGCGTCTACGGCGCCGCCGGCACCGCGGGCGCCGCCCTGGTCGCGGGCGCGCTCGCCGACCTGCTGTCGTGGCGCGCCGCGTTCCTGGTGCCGGGTCTCTTCTGCCTGGCGGTCGGCGCGGTCTTCACGCTCGGCGTGATGCGCGGCCGCCATGGCATGGTTCGGGCGGGCTATCGCCGCGACCGGCCCCAGGCGAATGCCAGCGAGGCCCGGCGCGGCCTGTTCCTGATGCTGGGTGCGATTCTGTTCACGGGTCTGATCTTTCAGCTGGCCGCGATCGGCATGCCGAAGATCTTCCAGGTCCGCTTGGGCGAGACGATCGGTACCAGCGCGATTGCAGCCGGAACCCTGGTCTCGATCGTCTACGCGATCTCGGCGCTCGGTCAGGTCGCGGGCGGCATGCTCGCCGATCGCTATGACGAGCGGACGCTCTATCCGCTCAGCTATGCGCTCCAGATCGGAATCCTCGCGGTCGCGGCGATCACCTTCAATCCGCTGCTGGTCTCCGTGATGGCGCTCGCCGTGACCATCCAGACCGGGACCCAGCCGATCGAGAACTGCCTGATCGCGCGCTATACGCCCGAGACCTGGCGGGCCACGGTCTATGGCTTGAAGTTCGTGCTGGCGCTCGGGCTGAGCTCTCTGGGCGTGCCGCTGATCGCGCTGATCGTCGGTCGCACCGGCGGGGTCGACGGCGTGCTGCTCGCGATGCTCGCCTGCAGCGTGGTCGCGCTCGGCGTGGCACTGGCCCTGCCGCGGAGCGCGCCGCAGGCGAGCACGCCGGCGATCCAGCCGGCCGAGTAGCCAGAGCTCGGAGCGCGCGCATGATCCGCTGGGCGGAGGTCCGGGCCAAGCGGGTGCGCACGGTCGCCGGGCTGATGACCGGGACGTCGATGGACGGCCTCGACGTCGCGCTCTGCCGGGTGACTTCGGCGCCGGAGCTCGGCGTCGAGCTGCTCGCCTTCGAGACCGTGCCGCTGCCTCAGGACCTGCGGCGAGCATTGAATCCTGAGCGCTTGGCCGATCTGGCTAGCCTGGCGCGCGCCGACGCGGCGCTCGGCCGGTTCTTCGCGGGTGCGCTCGCCCGCGTGCTCGAACGCCATCCGGTTAAGCTGGACCTGATCGGCAGCCACGGCCAGACGGTCTACCACGAGCACGGGCTGAGCAGCCTGCAACTCGGCGAGCCGGCGCACCTGGCCTGGCGCTTTCGGTGTCCGGTGGTCCATGACTTCCGCGCCGAGGACATCGCCGCCGGCGGCGGGGGCGCGCCGCTCGTGCCCTACGTCGACTACCGGCTGCTGGGCGGTCGCGGCCAGGCGCTGCTCGCGGTCAACATCGGCGGGATCGCCAATTTCACGGCGCTGCCGGCCGCGGGCGACGACCCCGACGGGGTGCTCGGCATGGACTGCGGCCCCGGCAACATGCTGCTCGATCAGTTGGCTGAGCGCTACTCGGGCGGCCGGATGGGCGCCGACCTCGATGGCCGACTGGCGGCGCGGGGCAAGGTTCGTGGGGAGCTCCTTGCGGAGCTCTGCACGCATCCGTTCTTCGCGGCGCCGCCGCCCAAGTCAGCCGGGCGCGAGCAGTTCGGTGCGGGCTTCGTCGAGGCGCTGCTGGCCAAATCCAGGCCCGGCAGTGAGCAGGACTGGTGCGATCTGCTGGCGACCGCGACCGAGCTCACCGCTTTTGGCATTCACGATTGCTATCTGCGCCATGTCGCGCCGCGGCTGCCGGTCGAGGCGGTGGTGATCAGCGGTGGCGGCGCCCGCAATCCCGAGCTGATGGCGCGGCTTGCGGCGCGCTTCGGCAACCTGCCGCTGGCGACCAGCGATGCCTACGGGCTGCCGGTCGATGCCAAGGAGGCGATAGCGTTCGCGATCCTGGCCTCGGAGCGGATCGACGAGCGACCGGCGAACCTGCCCTCAGTCACCGGCGCCCGAGCTGAGGTACTGCTCGGCAAGGTCACCGAGTGCTAGCACGCCGGGCGGCCGGGTCAGCTGCTCGGTCCAGAACGCCTCCAGGCTCCTGAGCTTGCCGTTGAGCTGGCCCAGCGGCGCGACGTCAGGCCGGACGCGCAACGCCTCGCTGTGGCGCACGAGCATGGCGCTGAGCTCGGCACAAAGCGCGTGCCCCCGCTCCGAAAGCTTGATCCGCATCACCCGCCGGTCGTGGCGCGAGCGCTGCTGCTCGACGAATCCGGCCTCGACCAGACGCTTCAGATTGTAGGTGACGTTCGAGCCCAGGTAGTAGCCGCGGGACATCAACTCGCCGACGCTGACCTCCTCGTCGCCGATGTTGGCCAGCAGCAAGCTCTGGACGTTGTTGATCTGATCGATGCCGAGACGTTCCAGCTCGACGCGCAGCACGTCGAGAAAACGCCGGTGGAGGCGCTCGATCAGGGTGATGGTCTCGGCGTAATCGCTGACCGGCAAAGTGTCCAACCCGAATTCGGCGGCCCCGGCTCGTGACCGCACCCGGGGCGAGCGTAGCGCGGCACCGGTTAAGACCGGGTTACTCGAGGCCGCATGCGGCGCTCCACTCCTGTGCCGGTCGTTTACCTTTCCGAAAGGAAGGTCGCGCAGCATGCGGGCGCTCGCTGGTTGAGCTGGAGGACTCCCCATGCCCGTAATCCCGTGGAAGAGCTGGCCGATCCTCGCGGTCGCCAGCGGCGCTCTCCTGACCGTCTCCGCCTGCGCCCCGAACCGAGCGATCGAGCCGAGCTTGAACCCGTCTCTGCACGGCGCCGAACTGGAGGGGAGCCGCTACGGCACGCTGTTGCGCCTGGCGTCGTCGACCCGCGCCGCAGGCGATCCGGCTGCCGCCGTGAACATCTATCAGCAGGCGATCTCGATCGATCATGACCGCGTCGACGCCTACGTCCTGCTGGGCGATACCCTGATCGAGCTCAAGCAATATAACGACGCCGCCCAGACGTATGAGCAGGCCTTGCGGCGCGCCTCCGACAACGCTGCCGCGCATCGCGGCTACGCTCGGGCGATGCTCGGGCTGAACCGCCCCGAGGCTGCGATCGTGCACTATCAGGCGGTGCTCAAGCAGGATCCGAACGACGTTCAGGCGCACAACGGGCTCGGGGTGGCGTACGACCTCGCCGGTCAGCACGAGGCGGCCGCAGAGGCCTACCGTGCCGGCCTGGCGGTCGCCCCCGACAGCATGCTGCTGCGCAACAATCTCGGGCTGTCGCTGGCGCTCGCCGGCCACCACAAGGAAGCGATCGAGCTGCTGCGGGCGCTCGCGGACGAGCCCGGGTCCAAGGCCAGGAATTGCCAGAACCTGGCGCTTGCCTACGGCCTCGCCGGCGATCTGGTGGCCGCCGAGCGGGTCAGCCGGCTCGACCTCGACGAGGAGGATGTGCAGAACAATCTCGCTTATTACGCGGCGCTTGCCGCGGTCGACGACGAGCGCAAACAAGCGGCCGCTGTCGGGGTCCATTCGCCGGAGCTCAGCGATCACGCGGCCGACATGGAAACCGGACGTCGGCTGAGCGCGATCGCGCTTGAGGGCCAGGGCCTCGAGCTCGGTCTGGCGCCGACCGGCCGCTGGTTCCTCAATCTCGGCAACTACGCCAGCTCTCAGCAGGCGGCCTCCGCCTGGCGCCACCTGCGCGCCCAGCACGGCGACCTGCTGGCGCCGCTGACCCGTCTTGCCGGCGTCCAGGATGGCCGCCAGCCGCTGCTGGTCGGGCCGCTCAGGGACGCGCCTCAGGCGCAGTCGGTGTGCGGCACGCTGCGGCAGCGTGGTCAGAGCTGCGAGGCCCTGGCCCTATAGCAGGTCTGGACGCGGCGGGTCGACGCCGGCGCCCGCCGAACCCGGAGCTGCGCTCCGCCGGCCGGCCGAAGGGCGATGCGCCGGTGCTCTGCTGGCGACCTCGGGGACCGACGCCGTTGCGGCCTCCGGCATCGCGGGCACCTGAGATCTTGCCGCGCTGGTGTGGCCGCACGAACAACCCGGGCCGACGGGACGCCTCGAAAAACCTGGCAGATGAGGCGTCGATGTGATGCACTGCGCTGCGGAAAGCAGCGGAGAGGTGCGGATGGCGGGCCAACCGGGGTTCTTCGATCGGGATCGGCGGGATGCGGCGTTGTCGGCGGCGGGCGATCCGCTCGAGCGGCTGGCGCTGGTGCTCGACTTCGAGCTGTTCCGGCCGGAGCTGGAGGCGGCGCTTGCACGCTCGGATCGCGCCAAGGGCGGCCGGCCGCCGTACGATGCGGTGCTGATGTTCAAGGTGCTGGTGCTGCAGACGCTCTATACGCTGTCCGACGATCAGACCGAAGATCAGATCCGCGACCGGCTTTCGTTCATGCGCTTCCTCGGGCTCGCGCTCGAGGACCGCACCCCGGACGCCCAGACGGTCTGGTGGTATCGCGAACAGCTTCCCTGGCGGGCGCGGTCGCGCGGCGGTTCGCGAGGTTCGACGCCGCCCTGCGCGCCGCCGGCGACCTCGCCATGGCCGGCCAGATCGTGGACGCGACCGTGGTCGAGGCGCGTCGGCCGCGGCTCACCCAGGACGAGAAGGCGACGGTCAAGGGTGGCTCGGTGCCCGAGGGCTGGTCGAAGGCCAAGCGCGCGCAGATGGACACCGACGGTCGCTGGACCCTCCAGCGTGGACGCCGCCGCCGGGCGGCAGACCGGCCCTCACGGCGGACCCAGGGCGAGCTCGTGATCCCCGTCTTCGGCTACCAGAATCACCTCGGGATTGACCGCCGCCATGGCTTCATCCGCAGCTTTGCCGTGACCCATGCCGCCGCGCACGATGGCCGGCAGCTCGGCCGGCTGCTCGATCCCGACAACACCGCGAGCCCCGTCTGGGCCGACACTGCTTACCGCTCGGCGGCCAACATTGCCCTCCTCGCGCGGCGCGGCCTAGCGCCCCAGTTCCAACGCGCCAAGCCCCGCGGCCGGCCGATGCCCGCGCACCTCGCCCGCGGCAACGCGACCCGAGCACGGGTCCGGGTCGCGGTCGAGCATGTCTTTGCCGCCCAGAAGTGCCGTCTCGGCCTGCTCATCCGGACGGTCGGCCTGGCCCGCGCCACGACCAAGCTCGGCCGCGCCAATTTGGTCACGAACATGCGCCGGCTGGCCTGGTTTGAACTGCGCCCGGGGCCCGCCTGATCTCAACCGACAAGCGCAAGTGCCTGCAAGGCAATATCGCATCAGGCAAATCGCCCTTCCTACCAGCACCTCGCCACGGTCAGGCTCTCTCACCGGCCTCGATCAGGCCAGAAAACTCGGTTCTTCGAGGTATCCGACGGCGCATCAGCCGAAGTCGGCCGGCGTCGTCGCAACCTCGTTGCAGCCGGGCGCGCCTCGCCCTCGGCTTTGCCGGCACCCGATCGGTCGCCGGCCACTCGGGTCGTGTCCCTGGACGTGGTGTAAGAGCTGGGTGGCCGGGGACCTCGCGGCGGGTCGGGCCGGTCTGTTCATGCGGCCGCGGCGGGCAGCATGAGGGCGAGATCATCGCGCATCGGTGCGATGGTTTCCAGGGTCATGTAGCGGGCCCGCTGCACGGCCCATCCGTCATTCTGCTCGAGCAGGATGGCGCCGACCAAGCGGGTGATCGCGGCGTCGTTGGCGGAGATGCCGACCACCTCGGTGCGCCGCTTGATCTCGCTGTTGACGCGCTCGAGCGGATTGGTACCCATTGCGCTGTGCCAGTCGGCCGGCGCGCTCGCCATAGCCGGTGCCGGTCAGGCCCTGCACCTTGAGCTCCATTAGCCGCTCGGCGGCAAAGCCGATCATCTCACGCAACAGATCAGCATCGGCACTCTTCTCCAACAGCTCGCAAAGTGCGATCCTGTCGTCGGTCATCGTGGTAGTCTCCGGGCACTTTGTGCTGGTCGCAAACCCACCCTACCGGAGATCCCGCGGCGACCGCCCGCTGTGGGTAGGCCTGCCTACGCCAGACTCGTGGTAGTCGCTTCGGCAGGCCACCTACCCACAGCTCCTACATCACCACCCGGGGACGTGACCGAGCGGCGCCGGCTGTGCGACCGGCGCCACGTTGACAACGCTGCGCGTTGCCCATCGCCCCCGCCACCCCGGAATCATGATCGAATTTGCAGAAGATTGTGGGCACAACCCGCTGCCCCGGCGGAGATCGAGGGCGCTGGCGCGCTCGGCTTTGGGCGCCTGAAATGCGCCCGGCGAACCGATCAGGAAGATTCGGCAGGTTCGCCCCCTGGCCGCTGCATCGCAGGAGCGCGCCTGGGCCGACCGAGGTCGGGCCGTCAGGCCGGCGTCGGCAGCCTGAAAATGTCGCGGCGGGGCCGGTTCTGGCCGCGGCCCGAGCTATTTGCTCAGGGTGTCCATGACCTTGATGACGGCCGGCCCGACCAGGACGATGAACAGGACGGGCAGGATGAACAGGATCATCGGCACGGTGAGCGTAGCCGGCAGGCGAGCCGCCTTCTCCTCGGCCTTGAGCAGGCGCTGATCGCGGAACTCGTTGGCCAGGACGCGGAGCGACTGCGACAGCGGCGTGCCGTATTTCTCGGTCTGCATGAGGGTATTCACGACCCCTCGGATCGACGGCAGGTTGGTACGGCGGTTGAGATTGAGCAGCGCCTGGCGGCGGTCCGGCAGGAAACCAAGCTCGATCGAGGTCAGCGACAGCTCCTCGGCGAGCTCGGCATTGGCGCCGCCGATTTCGTTGGCCACCCGCTCGAGGGCGACATCCAGGGAAAGGCCGGACTCGGCGCAGATCACCAGCAGATCGAGAGCGTCTGGCAAGCCCTTGGACAGCGCGACCTTGCGCTTCTTCGTCACGTTGGAGACGTAGAGCTCGGGTGCGAAGAAGCCGAGGCCGATGCCGGCGACCACGGCCAGCAGCCGGCCGGTCGGCGACAGATTGCCGACCTGTAGCAAGTAGACGAGCAGGAAGGCGAACGCGCCGAGCAGAACCGGCGTCGCGACCTTGAAGAACAGGAACACGACGATCGCATCGCGCGAGCGCAGCCCGGCCTGGGCCAGACGGTCATTGAGCTTGTCGCTCTGCTGGCTTTGCATCAGCTTGAGCGCGTTGACCACCTGACGCATTGCGCCCAGGCTTTCGCTCCGGCGCTTGCGCGGCTTGTCGCGGAGCATCGCGCTGCGCAGCTGGTCGCGCCGGTCCGCGAGCATCTTGGCCCGTCGCTCCATCGGGTGGCGCTCGAGCAGGCCGTACCAGACCGCGAGCACCGTGAGGAACGCCATGCCTGCGACCAGGACGACCAGCAGCGAGTCCGCAGTCAGGCCGAAAGGTAGATACTGGTCGAGCTTGTTCATATGTCGAACTTGACCATCTTGGCCATCACGCCGAGGCCGACCGCCAGGCTGGTGAAACCCATGCCGATCATCACCCAGCCGCGGGGATCGGTGAACAACGTGTGCATGTAGGCGGGATTGACGAACGAGATCACCCCGGCCATCACGAACGGCAGAGAGCCGATGATGATCGCCGAGGCGCGCGCTTCCGAGGACATCGCCTTGACCTTGAGGCGCATCTGCTCGCGCCGGCGCACCATGTCCGAGAGCTTCTCGAGGATTTCGGCGAGATTGCCGCCGGTCTCCTGTTGGATCGACAGACTGATCACCAGGAAATTGAACTCGGCAATCCCGAGGCGCTTGGCGGCCGCCCACATCGCCTCATCCATCGCGACGCCGATCCGCATCTGATCAGTGACCTGACGGAATTCGATACCGACCGGGTCCTGGATTTCGTCGCCGATGGTCTTGAGGGCCTCGGTCGCGGGCAGCCCGGACCGGATGCCGCGCACGATCAGATCGAGGGCCTCGGGCAGCAGGGTGATGAATTTCTTCATCCGGCCCGCGATCCGGCGCTGCAGGACGAAGTTGGGCAGGCCGACGCCCAGGGCGACGCCGAGCGCGGCGCTGATCAGGAACGAGAAACCGACGGCGAGCGCCATGCCGACCGTGGTCAGGATGCCGAGCCCCAGGCAGATCAACAGGAAATCGCCCATCTTGAGGGGCCAGCCGCTGCGTTCCAGGCGCAGGCGCAGGATGCCGACGTTGGGCATCAGGCGCTTGATCAGGCGATCGAGGCTGGCGATCGAGCTGTCGCGCTTGTTGCGGCGCACGCTCTCGACCGGCGTCGCCGGGTCGATGACGCTGGGGGCGCGCGCGCGCGGGCCCGCCTGCAGGCGCTCGAGGCGCCGGCGCAGGCGCCGCTCGTCCTTCTGGAAAAGGGTCAGCCACAGCGTCGCGACCAGGGCTACGATCACGACACTGGCGCCGAACACCGTGGCTGACAGGAGGTTCGGGTCGCGGGCGATCTGCTGGAGCAGCGGGCTCATGTCATCATCGCCTGCTGGAGCGCGCGATCGAGCCCGAAATAGGCGGCGCGCTTGGCAAAGTGCGGCCGCACCCCGCTCGACTTGAACTGCCCGATCAGGGTGCCGTCCCGGTTCTCGCCCTGGAAGTCGAAGGTGAACAGGTCCTGGGTGGTGATCACCTCACCTTCCATGCCGATCACTTCGGTGACGTGGGTGACCCGGCGGACGCCGTCGCGCATCCGCTGGATCTGAATGATCAGGTGAACTGCGCCGGTGATCTGGGTGCGCACCGCCTTGCTGGGCAGATTGACGGTCGCCATCCCGATCATGTTCTCCATGCGGGTCAGCGCTTCGCGCGGATTGTTGGCGTGCAGCGTGCACATCGAGCCGTCATGGCCGGTGTTCATGGCCTGGAGCATGTCGAGCGCCTCGGCGCCGCGCACCTCGCCGCAGATGATCCGGTCAGGGCGCATGCGCAGCGCGTTCTTGACCAGATCGCGCATCGTGATCTCGCCGGTGCCCTCGAGATTGGGCGGCCGGGTCTCGAGACGGACCACGTGCGGCTGCTGCAACTGGAGTTCGGCGGCGTCCTCGATCGTGACCACGCGCTCGGCCGGATCGATCAGATGCGACATCGCGTTCAGCATCGTCGTCTTACCCGAGCCGGTACCGCCGGAGATGATCACGTTGAGCCGGCAGGCGGCCGCGATCTTGAGCACCTTGCCCAGGTTCTCGGCCATGTTGCGCTGCCGGATCATGACGTCGAGGGTGATCGACTTCTTGGAAAACTTACGGATCGAGATCGAGCAGCCGTCGATCGCGAGCGGTGGGGCGATGATGTTGACGCGGGAGCCGTCGGGCAGGCGGGCATCGGCGATCGGACAGGTCTCGTCGACCCGGCGGCCGACCCGGGTGACGATCCGCTGCGCGACGTTCATCACATGCGCGTTGTCGCGAAAGCGAATGTCGGTCAGCTCGAGCTTGCCCTTGCGCTCGACGTAGACCTGCTGCGGGCCATTGACCATGATGTCGTTGATCGTCTCGTCTGCGAGCAAAGGCTCGAGCGGGCCGAAGCCGATCATGTCGTCGACCAGGGTGACCGTCAGGTCCTGCTGCTCGCGCGAGCTCACCGAGAGCTTCTCTTCGGCGACGATCTCGCCGATCAGCTCGGCGATCTGGCGCTGCAGCTCGTCGCGCGGGAGCTTGGCGGCGGCGCTCGCGTCGATGCGCTCGAGCAGACCCATCTGGATCCGGCCGAACACCGCCTTGGCGGCGGCCGCGCGCTTCTCGTTGGCCGCCTGGTTGGGCGGCGCGGGCGCCGGTATCGAGCGGGCCGGGCTGGCCGCCGCCGGGCGCACCGGGGTCGGCGGCGGGGCGGCCGGTGCGGGCGGTTGCCCGACCGGCCGCGCGGCCGGTGACGGCGAGCCCGACGGGGTGGGGGGCTCAGCCTGGGAGCGACGACCGAACATGGGCGGGTCCTACGTCTTCTTGAGCAGCTTTTGCCAGACGCTGGACGGGCCGGCGACACCCGCCGGAGCACCACACAGGCGCTCGGTGAGCTGGCGCAGGCCCGCCGCCACCTGGCCTTTGCCCGACGCGACCGGTTGCCCGAAATTGGTCGCCGCGGCAACCGTCTTGGCATCGAAGGGCAGGACGAGGTCGAGCTTGCGGGCGACGCCCTTCTCGAACTCGGCGCGCGGCATCTCACCCTGCTTGTGCTCGCCCGCCCGATTGACGACGAGCGTGATGTTGCAGGACGCATTGATGGTCGGCAGCATGCCGGTGATCCGCATTGCGTCGCGCATGCCGGCGAGCGACAGATCGGTCACCAGGATCATGTCGGTCGCGCTCTGCAGGATCTGCTGCGTGCACGAATTGGGGGTCCGGGGCACGTCGACCACGACGTAGTGGAACTTGTTACGCAGCTCGGTCGTCAGCAGCTCGACCGCACCGTAGTCGAGCAGGAGCGTCTCGTCGGGGCTCTCTTCGGCGCTGAGCACGAACAACCGTTCGGAGTGCTGGATCAGCACGCGATCCATGAACAGGCCGTCGATCCGGTTCGGATTCTCGAGGGCTTCGCGGAGGCCGTGGCTCGGCTCGAGATCGAGCGACAGCGCGACCGTCCCGAACTGGAGGTCGAGGTCGACCAGCGCGACCCGGCGTCGTCGGTCGTGGGCGATCAGCCAGGCGATGCTGGTCGCGATCGTGGTCGCGCCGACGCCGCCCCGGGTGCCGGTGATGGCGACCAGCTTGCCGAGCTTCTGATTGCCTTTGATCACGCCACTCTGCTCGGTCGCGGCGAGGATCGCCTTCTGCAGCAGGGCCGGCGTGAGCGGCTTGACCAGATAGTCGGCAACGCCGTGCTGCAAGAGGTCCCGGAACAGGCCGCAGTCGTTGCGACCGCCGACCGCGATCACGGTCACCCCCGGCTCGCAGACGTCGGCCAGCGCGTTTGATGTCCGACAGCGGCAGGTCGGAGTCGCTGACGTCGATCAGCAAGAGCTTGGGGGAGCGTTGCTCGCCCAAGTGCTTGATGGCGTCCTTGACCGTCCCCTGCCGGATCGAGGCGTGCGGCAGCATCATCTCGCCCACGACCTGGTCGATCGCGGCGAAGGTCTCGGGATCGGCGACGAACGCGAGAAACTGCTCGCGCTGCTCGGTGCTCGCCTGCTCGGCGGGTGCGATCGCGGTCGTCATCAGTGTTCGACCTTCTCTTTCCGGAGTTCGATCACCTTGCCGGTGCGGTAGCGCACGATGCCCTCGGCCTGCTGGATGCCGTCGGCCGGACCGAGGGTGCGGCCACGCACCAGATCCCGGGGCTCAGCCACCATCAGGCCGAGATTGGACTGGGTGGCGCAGCCGAAGTTGCTGTGCGGCAGGTTGGCGAAGTCGGTGCCACTCTCCCGGCTCCAATCGGGGCAGGCCGGCAGCGTGACCAGATAGCGCTCGAGCACCAGCTCGACCCGGCGGTTCTGCCGCCAGACCTCGGGGCCGGTCCCGGCGGCTGCCGGAATCGTCTCGCCGTAGGAGCTGGTGGTCACGGTCACATTCTCGAACCCGTGCTGGCGAAGGAAGTCGGCGACGGCGTTGGCGCGCCGCGCCGCCAGCTCGATGTTGTAAAGGTCGCTCGCGCGCTCGTCGGCGTGCCCCTCGAGCCGGATGGTGTCGCGCGTGGTCGGCTCGACGCTGGCCAGGAAAGTCAGCAGCCGGTCTTGCTCGAGCGCGGTGATGTCGGCCTGGTCGGTATCGAAGTGGACCGCGTGGCGGTAGTCGGCGCGGTCGACCTCGAGCTGCTTGGGCGAGCTGGCCTGGAGCCAGCCGAGGCTGGGATCCGGGCCCAGGTGTGCCGGCGCGCAGGCGGTGAGCCCGAGGCCGAGGATCGAGGCCCAGAGCCATGGGCACGACAGCCGCGGCCGGGGGCTCTGGAGATGCTGCAGGGCAGCCGTCATCACCGTTCTCCTATTCCAGAACGAAGCCGACCGGACCGGCCAGGCGCTGCCCCTCGGGTCCGACGGGGCCACCCCGACCGGGCTGCAGGCGCGCGCTGTGCAGGCGGCCCTCGAGGATGCGCTCGATGTCGCTCGGCGCCCGATAGCCATCGGTCGGCGCCGCCATGGCCGTCGCGTCGTCGACCGGGCGGACGAGGTAGGGCGTGACCAGGATCACGAGTTCGGTCTCGTTGCTCTGAAAGCGCTCCGAGCGGAACAGGGCCCCGAGCACCGGCAGGTCGCCGAGGCCGGGGTACTTGCTGATCCGGTTCTGGATGTCGCTCGACATCAGGCCGCCGATCGCGAACGACTGGCCGCTGCCGAGCTCGACCGTGGTCTCGGCCCGCCGGGTCGCGAGGCCCGGGATGACCAGGCCGTTGACCGTGATCGCGCCCTTCTCGGAGAGGTCACTGACCTCCGGGCGGACCTTGAGGCTGATCCGGTCGGCGCTCAGCACGGTCGGCGTGAACGCCAGGCTGATCCCGAATTCCTTGAACTCGATGCTCAGGCCGTTGTTGCCGTTGTCGATCGGGATCGGGAACTCGCCGCCGGCGAGGAAGCTCGCGGTCTCGCCCGAGAGCGCGGTCAGGTTGGGCTCGGCGAGGACGTTGACCAGACCCTCCTCGGCCAATGCGTCGATCCCTGCATTGACCACGTCGTTGCTGTCGCGGAATTGGCCGAAGGCGCTGTTGGCGCCCTCGGCATCGCGCAGGAACTGGCCAGCGCCGTTGGTCACCGCGCGGCCGTTGACGAAGCCGAAGGCGAAGTCGCCGGTCTTCAGGAAGGCTTCCAGGTTGATACCGAAGCGCTTCAGGACATCGCGCGAGACCTCGGCGACCCGCACACGCAGATGCACCTGGGTCGGCGCGTCGACGCGGACGCGGTTGAGCAGGGTCTCCTTATCACCGAGATAGCGCTCGGCGAGCTCGCGCAGTTCCTGCGCCTGCAGCGGACTTTCGACCTGGCCGTTGAGGACGATGCCGCCATCGACCGTGCCGACCTCGACCCGAGTGGTCGGCAGGAGCTGATGGATCGCGTCGCGCAGCCCCGTCAGGTTGTGCTGCACGACCACATGGGTGCGCAGCAGCAACTGATCGTTCTCGTCGACCGCGAACAGGCTGGTGTCGCCGGCGCGGCGCCCGAACAGATAGACGATGCTCGGCGACTGCGCCTGCACGTCGGCGATCTCGGGATCGGCGACGAACACCGTGGCCGCCGGCCGCGGCAAGCGGATTACGCGGCCCTTGTGCAGCTCGATCGTGATCGTGCCGTCGGTCGCGATCGTTTCCGCGGCGGTCTGGGCAGCGGTCTGAGCGGCGTCCTGAGCGGCGGCCGAGGTCGTCAGCAGGCTGACGACCAGAACCACGCCCAGACCCAGGCCGAGGAGCGGTGCGACGCTGGGGGGGCTGGCCCAGCGCCCGCGGCGGATATGCGCGAAACTCATTTACTTGTTCCCTGCTGGACCTGGACGTCTTCGGTGTTGCTGCCACGCAGCACGAGCAGTCGCGACGACAGCCGGCCGGTCTTGAGGACGTGGGAGACGTCCTTGTCCCAGGTCAGGCTGTCCGCTCTAGTCGGTATGACATCCTCCGCCTCCTGATCCGCCGCCAGGCTGCGGAGGCTCAGCGACAGCTTGCCGAGCTCGGTCAGCAGCGCGACCGATTCGGCCTGCTGCGGCGTCACCTCGAAGGTTGCGGTCTTGGCCCGCTCGTTGGCCTTGCCGGGCTCGGCGGCGTCGCCGACCTCGATGCCCATGGCGATGATCCGGATGTTCTTGAGCACGGTCTCGCTGACTCTGCGCGTGCCGCCGTCTTGGTCACCGGAGGTCAGGGTCTGGGTCAGGATCAGATCGACCCGGTCGCCCGGGAAGATCAGGCCCGAGTTGCTCGAGGTCGGGTTGATCGGCACCGAGACCGCGCGCATGCCGGGATTGAGCACGGCGGCCAGGAAGCCACGGTCGCCCGGCTTGACCACGGCGCCGTCGGTGATCGGCTCGCCGGCCGCGATGAAGCTGCGGACCACGGCGCCGACCATGTCGGTATCGGTGCGTTTGCCACGGAGCACGTAGCTGTCGGGGACATCAGCGGTCGGCCAGCGCTGCCAGCGGAGGTGCTGCGGCTTTACGAAGATGCCGGCCGGCAGATTGGCGTCGGCGACCAGGACCTCGTGGACAGCCTCCTTTGGGGCTGGCGCCGCGACCGCGACGGTGGTGCTTTGCTGGCGCTCGATCCAGCTGCGCGCGTACATCGCCGTGCCGCCGGCAGCGATCACGGCGATCAGCAAAACCATGATGCGACGCGGACCCATGGAGCGTGCCTCCTCAGAGCTTCATCAACTGGATGACAACTGCGACGCCGCCGGCGGCGATCGCGATGCCGTAGGGAAGGGTCACCGGCGGCGCGGTCGCCGAAGCGCTGGGCTCCGAGTCGCCGACCACCGCGACCGGTGTGCCGTCGCGACCGGCGCTGGCCAGGCCGAACCCGGCCAGGTGGGCAGAGATCAGTGGGCGCCAGCGCCAGTACCAGAGGCTGACCACGCCGACCAGACCGCCGGTCAGCGTGGTGATCACGGCGAACAGCACGAACTGGTCGATCCCGGCCCAGAGGCTGAGTGCGGTGATCAGCTTGACGTCGCCGCCGCCGATCAGCTCGCGGGCGAACAGGGCCAGCCCGACCAAGCCGACCAGCAGACTGAGGCCGAGAGCGCCCGGCCAGGCCACCGGGACCGGGCTGAGCAGCAGGTAAACCGGATAGAGCGCTGCGACGCCGCCGTTCAGCCAATTGGGAATGCGGCGCTCGCGCAGATCGGTCAGCGCGGCCAGAATGAGCAACGTCAGCAGGCTCGCAAAGCAGGCGTACAACAGCAAACTCTTCTCTCCGTGCACGATTCGCGGACCCGCTATCTACCCTGGACTTGCCTGTCGACCTTTGGCCGCGTCTCTAGGACAGTGCGGCGGCGATCGTGCCGAGGGGCAAACTGAAGAGGTTCACACCGAGCGCCTTGATGCTGCCGAGGATGACCACGGCGATCAGGGCGGCGAGCAGGCCATACTCGATCGCGATCGTGCCTCTCGGATCGTGGACCATGCCCACGGCCGCATTCCGGAAGGCGCGTTCCCAGGAGCGCATGGTCACGGTGTTTCCCCGCTCTACAGATGGTCGACTGACAATGGGCACGGAGCGCCGCCTCGCCCTGGAGGCGGTCGTCGGCGAGCTGTGGCGCCGACGACCGCTCCGATCGGCTGGGATCAGCCCCCGGCGGCGGCGGTGCCCAGGTTGGTCGCCACCCTGCTGAAGGTAGCGTTCAGGTTGGTACCGACGGTGCCGAGAACGGTGATGATGGCCACCGAGACCAGGGCCGCGATCAGGCCGTACTCGATCGCCGTCGCGCCACTGTCGTCCTTGACAAACCTGGTGAAGATGCTCATGGAACGTTCCCCCATGTCTATGAACGTGACGGGATGACTTTGAACTATATGTCTTAACAAAAGGTCAATCGGGGTTGAGCGGCGTTTTATCAGCTTGTTCATCCTGAGCAGGGTCAGTCAATACCGAACATGTCGTCACTTTATTGCCGACGGATGGCGCGGCAACGGCAGTGCGAGGGCGAGCGCGAAGAAGATGCCGTCGCCGGCGGTGGTGACCAGACGTAGGGTCAGGGCGACCGCGGCGCTCGCCTCGACGCCCAGCACGCCTTCGAGCGTCAGGATCAGGACCGCCTCGCGGACGCCGAAGCCGGCGGACGCGCCCGGCACGATGAAGCCCGCGACCCATGCGAGCGCCAGCGCGGAGATGCTGGCCAACGGCCCGAGTCCGGGGCCACCGAGCGCCGCCGCCAGCCGCCAGAGCACGCCGCCCGCGACCGCGAAGAACGCGGCTTGCAGGGCGACGGCGCGGAGCAGAGGGCCGACGATGCGATCGGTGGTGGCGGTCGGTCCGATGCGCCCTCCGAGCAGTCTCGGCGCCGCCGCGGTCAGCGCCAGGAGCAGGAGGCCTCCGGCCGGGAGCGCGAGCGACCAGGCCCCGATCCGGCCGCGAGCGAGCGGCAGGGCGAGGCTGGCGGCGAGCACGATCAGCAGCGCGGTCTCGATGAGCGAGGCTAGCGCGAGCGCGGCCTGAGAATGCGCGAGCGCGTCGCCGAGCACCTGCCGGCCGACGAAATGAAAGCAATTGCCGGGCAGGTATTTGGCGATCTGGCTGCGGCCATAGATCGCGTGGTAGCCGGCCGCCGGTCCGGGCGGGTGCCCGGCGGCCAGGATCTGCCGCCAGGCCGCGGACAGCAGAAATCCGGCCAGGCCATAGACCAGCGCGCCGCTCGTCGTGACCAGCAGCAATGGCTCGAGGCGGGTGCGGATCAGGGCCCAGGGGGCGGCCTGCCACAGCCGGGCGCCGACGAACCAGAGCGAAAGCCCGACCAGGAGCCAGCCGAGCCAGCGGCCGAGCTGCCGGTGGTGCATCGCGCCGATCCTCGCTAGCGGGCCCGGCAGAGCGCCATCGTCCAGGGCAGCGGAGTGCACAGCTCGACCACCTCGACATGCTCCTGGAGCAGCGCCAGCAAGGCCGGCGTCGACCAGTGCTGCAGGTGGCCGGGCGTGTTGCCGAGATCGTGCCAGTATTGGCCGCGGACGAGGTTGAGCACGCGCCAGAGCGGCTCGCGCGGGACGCTGATGATCAAATAGGGGCGGGCCAGGCGGGCCAGGATTCGGAGCGCCCGAGGCGGGTCCGGGAGGTGCTCCAGCACCTCGCAGCAGAGCACCAATTCGGCGCTGTCCCGAACGGGGTCGAGCTCGTATAGGTCGGCCACCTGGAACGCCGGCTCTAAGCCACGCGCGGTCGCCCGCCGCCGCGCCTCGCCCACCACCTCGGGCGACAGATCGCTGCCCCGGACGCTCAGGCCTTCGGCCGCCAGCATGAGGCTCAGGTAGCCCTCGCCGCAGCCGACCTCGTGAACCTCGCGGGCGCCGCTGGTCCAGACCAGTTGCCGGAGCGTGGTCGCGAAGTTGGTGACCAGCAGTCGGGCCAACGGATTGCGGGTCGTGTATTTGGGATAGACGTTGCCGGCGACGGTGATCGCGGGATCGACGGGCAGGCGCGGAGACTTCAGCGCGGGCATCGAGCACTCCAGGTCGGGGGAGACGGCCGGCTAGGCGGCCGATGACCGGTCGTGGCGCGCCGGCGCGCTCGGTGTAGTGCTCGCCTGAGGCGCAGTCTGCTGCAGGTCGAGCAGCTTCTCGAGCAGCCGGCGGTTGATCGCGATGAGGTCAGCGACGATGCCGATCAGCCCGGTCAGGACGCCCATGCCGAGCAGCAGGGCCCCCAGGATCACCGACTGCACGTGGCCTGCGCTCTCCCCCATCTGGCTGAGCCAGAGATAGCGCAGGCCGAGCGCGCCGCCGCTCGCGCAGAGTAGCAGCCCGACGCCCGCGAACAGCCGCAGCGGCTTGTAGGTCGCGAAGCTGCGCAGGATGGTCACCGCCGAGCGGAACACGTACTCGGGCAGACTGCGGACCAGGCGCGACGGCCGGAGGTCGGGGTTGGTCCGGATCGGGACCGAGGTCACGGCCATATTCTTGCGCCCGGCCGCGATGATCGTCTCGAGCGTGTAGGTGTACTCGCCGTAGACCTGGAGGCGCAGCGCCGCCTCGCGCGAGAGGGCGCGAAAGCCACTCGGGGCATCGACTACGGCGGTCCGCGAGGCCATCCGGACGACCATGCTGCCGAGCAGCTGCAGCGCCTTCTTGGCGCGCGAGAAATGCGCCGTGGTCGTGATCGGCCGGGCGCCGATCACGAGATCGGCCTCGCCGGCCAGGATCGGCGCCGTCAGCTTTGGGATGTCGTCGGCGCAGTACTGATTGTCGGCATCGGTGTTGACGATCACGTCGGCGCCGGCGCGCGCCGCCGCCTCAAGGCCGGCCGTAAAGGCGCGCGCCAGGCCCTGATTGCGCCCGAGTTCGAACGATGTGGTCGACGCCGGCGGCCCTCGCGACCTCGACCGTGCCGTCGGTGCTGCCGTCGTCGATCACCATCCAGTCGACCCGCGCGAAGCCGGCGACGCGGCGCGGCAGGGCCGCGAGCGTGATGCCCAGGGTCGCCGCCTCGTTGTAGCAGGGGACCTGAATGATCAGCGTCTTGCCGCTCACGGCCGTCGCCTCAGCGGTCGGCCGGGGTCGCGACCAGGCTCGGGCGCGTCCTGACCTCGTAGAGCCGCGCCGCGGCCGCGAGGTCAGGCTCGAGCGGCAGCGGCTGCAGCCAGTCCGGCACCTCGCCCGCGACCAGGCGCTGGTAGAGGGTGGGCGCCGATGCCTGCTCGGGCCTGAAGATCGCCCGTTCCGCCGGGCCGGGACACAGCAGAACCCAATCGACCTTAAAGCGCGCGAGGAGGGTGCGGGCGGTCTCGTCGTCGGTCGCGGTCAGGATGCGATATGTGGCGGCGAACCCCGGCTGGAGCCGATGGTTGGGGGATCGACAGGACCCGGTGCCGGGTGCGGTACAACAGCTCCGAGCCGTAGTCGGCGTAGGCCAAGATCGTGCGCGGCCGGGCCGACGCCTGCTGCAACACCGGCGCCAGCCGGTCGAGCGGGCAAGTCTGCCCGGCGGTGGCGATCTCGCCCTCCGGCAGGCCCGCCGAGAGCAGCAACGGCCAGAGCAGCGCGATCGCGAGCAGCGGTGGCCGCCACCACTGCGGGGCGACCCGCACGGTGCCTGACAGGAGATCGACCAGCCAGGCGACCGCGGCGGCATAGGGCCAAGCGAGGAGCGCTTCGGCGTAGATCGCCCAGCGGACCTCCGCGACTGCGAGCGGCAGATAGACGAGTAGCGCGATCGCGACCACCACCCAAAACCGGCGACTCGCGCCCCGGCTGCGGATCAGCAGCAGGATCAGGAAGGGTACCGCCACCAGGGCGAGGCCGAGCACCTTGATTGCTTGCCCGATCGCCTGGCCATAGAGGCCGGTCGCCAGCCAGTGCGCGTCGATCAGCGGCTGAATCTCGAGGATGTTCGGGAGCCGTACGCGGGCATAGAGGGGATCGACCGGACCGAGCGGTCCCGCGCGCAGATCTGGAAACAGGACCAGCATTAGGGCGGCGATCAGGGCGACGCCGAGGGCCGCGGTCAGGAACCGTGGGACCGTCCCGGGGGTGAAGCGCCCCGGCGGCCGCGTCGGCTGGAACAGTCGGGGATGGCGGATTGCGGTCAGCATGACGCGCGTGCTCAGGCGAGCGCCAAGGGCGCCGGCACGCGGCGTGCTGACGATCAGCCAGAACAGCGCGAGCAACCCGAACAGTATGACGTGGACGAGCGACAGCCGGTCGTTCTCGATGGCCAGCCAGTTCGGGCCGCGCTCGATCCCCAGCGCCATCGCCAGGCCAAAGGTCGTGGCGACAAGATAGTTACGCTGCGCGCGCGCCAGGCCTGGTGCACCGACCAGCCAGAACGACCCCATTGCGGCGAGGCTGACGGCGATGTAGACCAGGGATTCCGGGCTGATCCACACGCCGAGTGCCGCGACCCCGCCGGCGAGCAGCGCGACGCGCCGGTCGTCCGGGGTCGTGGCCAGGCGCACGGTCAGGCCAAGCAGGGTCACGCACAGGAGCAGCAGAAGACTGTGATGGTCGGGCCGGCCGATGCTGCTGTAGGCGAGCACGCTCGTCTGGGTCAGCAGGACGAGGCAGGCGAACAACCGGCCATCGCGCCCGAGCGCCGGCGCTGCGGCCCAACTGAGCACGCCCAGCACCAGTGCCAGGAACAGCGGGCTGATCAGGACGCCCCAGAGGTGCAGGCCGACGTGGAAGCCGAGCACGGGCTCGAGCAGCCAGGCTCCCGCCAGGAGCATGGCGTCGAGCGGTCGGGTCCAGTGCTGGACGTGGCCCTCGGGCGGATTGACCCGGAGCAGGCGGGAGTCGAACCAATCCCCGGTCGCGTGCAGATCCAGGACGCGGACCAGGCGCGTGTAGGCGTCGGTGTCGGCGAGCGTGTCGTTGCCCACCGGAATGACGTCGAACCACGCGAACAGGACCTGAATCAGCACGAGCGTGCCGAGCGGCAGCAGGATCAGCCAGCCAAGCGGCACCCGGTCCGGCGGTGGCCCGCCGACTGACAGAGCTGACTGCGCAGACATGAGGTCCATTCGCGGCGTAGGAGCTAGCCCGCAATCTGGCGGCCGCCGGTAAAGAATGGGCTAAGCCCGGAGCATTGAATGGCCGGATTCGCGCCGCCGCCGGCATCTCGACGCCCGCGCTCCAGAGGCCGCCAGATCGCGGCGAAATTTGCTGCAATGCCGAAACGATCTTGGCCAACCGGCCCGCGATCGCCTATATACCGGTCGACTTCGAGCTCTGCTCCAGGCTTGGCGCGGGGCATCGCCGAGCGCTCCCGGCACGACCAGCCAGACGGGACCGACGCTCAATCAGGATCCAGCGTGGGGGAGAACAATGTCTGAGATCGTCATCGCCGGCGCCGCCCGAACCCCGGTCGGCGCGTTCAACGGCGCCATGAGCAGCGTGCCGGCGCACTATCTCGGTCAGGTCGCGATCCAGGCGGCGCTCGAGCGCTCCGGAGTCGAGCCCGGCGAGGTCTCGGAAGTGATCATGGGCCAGATCCTGACCGCTGGCCAGGGCCAGAACCCGGCGCGGCAGGCGTCGATCAACGCCGGCCTGCCGGTCGAGGTCCCGGCCTGGGGTGTCAATCAGCTGTGCGGCTCGGGCCTGCGCACCGTGGCGCTGGGCTTTCAGGCGATCCGCCAGGGCGACAGCCGGATCGTGGTCGCGGGCGGCCAGGAGAGCATGAGCCAGGCGCCGCACTGCGGCCATCTGCGCGACGGCGTCAAGATGGGCGACTTCAAGATGCTCGACACCATGCTCAAGGACGGCCTGTGGGACGCGTTCCACGGCTATCACATGGGCAACACCGCCGAGAACGTCGCCGAGAAGTACCAGATCACCCGCGAGCAACAGGACAAGTTCGCGGTCGCCTCGCAGAACAAGGCCGAGGCGGCGATCAAGGCCGGCCGCTTCAAGGACGAGATCGTGCCGGTCACGATCAAGACCCGCAAGGGCGACGTCGTGGTCGACACCGACGAGCATCCGCGCTTCGGCACCACGATCGAGGCGGTCACCAAGCTGCGGCCGGCATTCAGCAAGGACGGCACGGTGACCGCAGGCAACGCGTCCGGGATCAACGACGGCGCCGCCGCGGTGGTTCTGATGACCGCCGACGAGGCGGCGCGCCGCGGCATCAAGCCGCTTGCCCGGATCGTCTCCTGGGCGCACGCCGGCGTCGATCCGGCGATCATGGGGACGGGGCCGATCCCGGCCTCGCGCAAGGCTTTGGAGCTCGCCGGCTGGTCGACCGACGACCTCGACCTAGTCGAGGCCAACGAGGCGTTCGCGGCCCAGGCCTGCGCGGTCAACAAGGACCTCGGCTGGGACGCCGGCAAGGTCAACGTCAACGGCGGTGCGATCGCGCTCGGCCATCCGATCGGCGCTTCGGGCACCCGCGTATTCGTCACCCTGCTGCACGAGATGATCAAGCGCGACGCCAAGAAGGGTCTGGCCACGCTTTGCATCGGCGGCGGCATGGGCATCGCGATGTGCGTCGCCCGCGACTGATTTTTTCGAACTTTATCGCCAGCGCAGCGGGCCGCCGACCGGCGGCCCCTTGTGCTCGCTGGGGCGCCGCCTTATCTGATGAGCAAGCCAGTTTCTGATGTTGCTGGTGGTAGTCGTTGCTTCGCTGTCCGGCGTCGCCCGCTGCTCTCCAAGAACACGATGAGACTGTCTCGCGCCTGGCATGCGCCCGGCGCACTCCATCTTGACATGAGGCTACGATCTTGCAGACCGGAACAGTGAAGTGGTTCAATGCGACCAAGGGCTTCGGATTCATTCAGCCGGACGGCGGCGGCGCGGACGCGTTCGTGCACATCTCGGCCGTTGAGCGGGCGGGCTTCGAGAGCCTGCGCGAGGGCGAGCGCGTGCAGTACGACCTGCTCCGCGGCCAGAACGGCAAGAGCTCGGCCGAGAACCTGAAGATCACCAGCTAGCTATCGCCAAGCCCTGATCCTCGCGGTCGGGCAGCCCCCCGAGGCAACTCGGGGGGCTTTTTCGCCTTGCGGCAGTTGCTGAGCCGAATTGCCGCAGCGCGTGGGAGAAGCGTCAGCCGGAGCCCGCTCGCGGCGCTAGGCCGCCGCGCAGGACGAGGTCGGTCGCGGCCGTGGCAAGACGGTCGCGCGCGACGCCGGGAGCATTGATCAGGCCGCCGCGGATCATACCAAGGAGCAAGGCGGGCGTGACCTCGAGGTCCAGCGCCCGAAAATCGCCGCTCGCCACGCCGCGCTCGAGTACCCGGCGCAGGAGCTCCAGGATCGGTCGCCGCCGGTTGCGAAACGCTTGACGCAGGCGTTGCGCGAGGCCCGGATTGTCGCCGGCGATCAGGCGCAACGGCTCGGCATGGCGGCCGAGCGTATCGACCAGGGTACGAATCATCAGGGCCAGGCTCTCAGGCGGCGGCAGCGGCCGGGCGGCGACCTCCTCGAGGCTGAGCTGCAGCTGCTGCAGGACTTCTCCCAGCACCTCGAGGAACAGCTCCTCCTTGGAGCCGAAATAGCGGTAGAGCGTCGGTTTGCCGACCCCGGCCGCACGCGCGACGTCGTCCATCTGGACCGCGTCATAGCCCGAGGTGCCGAACAGGCTGCTCGCGGCCTCGAGCATCCGCTGCCGGCGTTCCGCGCGCCACGCTGGGTGTAACGATCGAGCCATTGAAGATTTAACCCGCCAGTTCCATTTTTTCTCACGGCGGGCCGGACGAATCAAGTCGGGCCGCCCGGAAGTGTCGAGTGAACCTCGGCAGGGCTGGATGATCGGCCATGCGCAGACGCATTCTGTTGGTTCTCGGGGTGGCGCTGCTGGCGCCGGCGGGACTGTACTATGTTTGGCCGTTCGGCACATCGGTGCCGGCGCAGGCGGCCCGGTCGGCGGGCCGGGAAACGCGCGCGCTGCCGGTGCTCGCGACCGAGGTCGTGACCCGGCCCATGCCGGTCGAGATCTCGACTATTGGCAACGTGGAGCCGATCGCGAGCGTCGCCATCAAACCGCGGATCGACGGCCAGATCGTCAAGGTCATGGTTCGCGACGGCCAGGACGTCAAAGCCGGCGACGTGCTGTTCCAGCTCGACAGCCGGCAGGCTCAGGCCGCTCTTGACCAGGCGCAGGCGACCCTGCAGCGTGATCGCGCCCAGCTCGCCGGTGCCAAACGCGAGCTCGACCGCCTGACCCCGCTCGGACGCAAGGACTACGCCTCCAAACAGCAGCTCGATACCGCCCAGACCAATGTCGACGCCGCCGAGGCGACCCTCGAGGCGGACCAGGCCGCGCTCGAAGGTGCCCGGGCCCAGCTCTCCTACACCACGATCCGGGCGCCGATCGACGGCCGCCTCGGCACCATCGCCTTCAAGCTCGGCAACACGGTCAGAGCCGGCGATTCGGCACCGCTGGTGACGATCAATCAGCTACACCCGATCTACGTCGCGTTCTCGGTCGCGGAGCGCTATCTCGGTGAGCTGCAGCAGGCGATGGCGGCCGGCCCCTTACCGGTTTCGGCCACGATTCCCGGCCATCAGGGGGCATCGCCAACGGGGCAGGTGGCCTATCTCGAGAACGCGATCGACCGCGAATCCGGCACCCTCCCGGTCAAGGCGACCTTTGCCAATCAGCAGAATGCTCTCTGGCCCGGGCAGTTCGTCAACGTCGTGGTCCAGCTGAAGGTCGAGCCCAACGCCTTGGTGGTGGCCTCCGAGGCGGTCCAGCAAGGCCAGAACGGCGCCTACGTCTTCGTGATCAAAGCGGATGATACGGTCGAACTGCGCCCGGTTACCGTCGACCGCGCGGTCGCGGGTGAGACCGTGATCGCGGCTGGTCTCACGGCCGGCGAGCGGGTCGTGACCGACGGGCAGATGCGCCTGAGCCCGGGCGCCAAGGTCGAAATCCAGCAGCCGGGCGTCGCCGATCAGCCGGAGCGCCCGTCATGACCCTCCCAGAACTCTGCATCCGCCGGCCGGTCATGACCACGCTCCTGATGCTGTCGGTCCTCGGCGGCGGGCTGTTCGGCTACCGGCTGCTGCCGGTCGCGGCGCTGCCGCGGGTCGACTTCCCGACCATCCAGATTACCGCGAACCTGCCCGGCGCCAGCCCGGAGACCATGGCGGCCTCGGTCGCGACCCCGCTCGAGCGCCAGTTCGCGACCATCGCCGGCATCAGCTCGATGACCTCGAGCAGCGGCGAGGGCTCGACCCGGATTACGCTGCAGTTCGACCTCAACCGTGACATCGACGGCGCGGCGCTCGACGTGCAGTCGGCGATCAGCACGGCGGGGCGCCGGCTGCCGCCGGAGATGACCACGCCGCCCTCCTTCCGCAAGGTCAACCCGGCGGATTCGCCGGTCCTGTTCCTGGCGCTGAGCTCGCCGACCCTGCCGCTGTCGGCGGTCGACGAATATGCCGAGACGCTGCTCGCCCAGCGCATCTCGAGCCTCAGCGGGGTCGCGCAGGTCCTGGTGTTCGGCGCGCAGAAATACGCCGTCCGCGTGCAGGTCGACCCGAACGCGCTGGCGTCGCGCGGCATCGGCCTCGATGAGGTCGCCAATGCGCTCAGCGCCGCCAACTCCAATACCCCGGTCGGCAGCCTCCGGGGGCCACACCAGGGCGTGACCCTCGAAGCCTCCGGCCAGCTCACCAAGGCGGCTCAGTACCGCCCGCTGATCGTCGCCTATCGCAATGGCCACCCGGTCCGCCTCGGCGACATCGCGACCGTGATCGACAGCGTCGAGAACGACCAGGTCGCGAGCCGGTTCAACGGCACCCGCTCGATCGTGCTCGCGATCCAGCGCCAGCCCGACGCCAACACGGTCGACGTGGTCGACCGGGTCAAGAGCTTGGTGCCGGAGTTCCGTGCCCAAATGCCGGCCTCGGTCAATCTCGACGTCATTCTGGACCGCTCGCAGTCGATCCGCGACTCGGTCGCCGAGGTTCAGTTCACGCTGATGCTAGCGATCGCGCTGGTGGTGATGGTGATTTTCCTGTTCCTGCGCAGCCTGACCGCGACCATCATCCCGGCGCTGGCGCTGCCGATCTCGCTGGTCGGCACCTTCGGGGGCATGTACCTCCTGGGCTACAGCATCGACAATCTGTCGTTGCTGGCGCTCACGCTCTCGGTCGGGTTCGTGGTCGACGACGCGATCGTCATGCTCGAGAACATCGTCCGCCACGTCGAGAACGGCGAGCGGCCGTTCCAGGCGGCGCTGCGCGGCTCGCGCGAGATCGGCTTCACGATCATCTCGATCACGTTGTCGCTGGTGGCGGTGTTCATCCCCGTCCTGTTCATGGGCGGCATCGTGGGACGCGTGTTCCGCGAGTTCGCCGTGACCATCAGTATGACCATCCTGGTCTCGGGCTTCGTCTCGCTGACCCTCACGCCCCTGCTCTGCAGCCGCCTGCTGCGGCCGGTCGAGCGCGCGCCGGCAGCGGCCGGCAGGTCCTCGTCGACGACCCTGTTCGACCGGGTCCGGCGGCTCTACGAGCGCAGCCTCGGTGTGGCCCTCGGCCATCGCCGGACCATGCTCGCGTTCACCCTGCTGACGCTGGTCGCGACCCTCTACCTCTATGGCGTCGTCCCGAAGGGCTTCTTCCCAACCGAGGACACCGGCATGCTGATGGCCACCACCGAGGCCGGGCAGGACATCTCGTTCGCTGCGATGTCCGCCGCCCAGCGCCAGGCGGCGGCGATCATCCAGGCGGATCCGGCGGTCGATGTCGTCAATTCGACAGTCGGCGCCGGGGGGCTGAACGGCGCGGTCAACACCGGCCGTATGTTCATCGGCCTGAAGCCACGCGATCAACGCGGCGGCGTCGATGCGGTGATCCAGCGCCTGCGCACCAGGCTCGCTCACCTGCCGAGCCTGAACGTGTTTATGCAGCCGGTGCAGAATTTCCAGATCGGCGGCCGGTCCGCCAAGAGCCTCTATCAGTACACCCTGGAAGGCAGCGACCTCGCCGAGCTGCAGCGCCTCGCCCCCGAGGTCGAGAGCGGCATGCGCAAGCTGCCGGTCCTGCAGGACGTGACCAGCGATCTCGAGGTCGACAAGCCCGAGCTGATGGTCGACATCAACCGCGACACGGCGGCGACGCTGGGCGTCAGCGTTGATGACGTGCGCAACACGCTGTACTCCGCGTTCGGCACCCGCCAGGTCTCGACGATCTACACCGCCACCAACGACTACGAGGTGATCCTCGAGGTCGATCCCAGGCATCAGCAGGATGCCAACGCTCTGGCCGACATCTACCTGCGCAGCAGCAACGGCCAGCTGGTGCCGCTGAACGCGGTCGCGACCATCCATCGGATGGCGGGCCCGGTCACGGTCAGCCATCAGGGGCAGCTGCCGGCGGTGACCCTGTCGTTCAACCTGGCGCCAGGGGTCTCGCTCAGCCAGGCCGTGACCGAGATCCAGGGCCTGGAGCGCGACATGCGCCTGCCGGCGACCATCTCGACCGGCTTCCAGGGCACCGCGCAACTGTTCCAGGACACGGCCGCCAACCAGGGCCTGCTGCTGCTGGCGGCGATTTTCGTGATCTACGTCGTGCTCGGCATCCTGTACGAGAGCTTCGTGCACCCGATCACGATCCTGTCCGGCCTGCCGGCGGCCGGGCTCGGCGCGCTGCTCACGCTCATGGCCTGCGGCATGGACCTGGACGTGATCGCGATCATCGGCATCGTGATGCTGATCGGCATCGTCAAAAAGAACGCGATCATGATGATCGACTTCGCGATCGAGCGCCAACGGAGCACCGATGCGACCCCCGAGCAGGCAATCTTCGAGGCCTGCCTGCTGCGGTTCCGGCCAATCATGATGACCACGATGGCGGCGATCCTGGGCGCGCTGCCGATTGCGATCGGCTTTGGCGCGGGCTCGGAGCTGAGGCGGCCGCTCGGGGTCGCGGTCGTCGGCGGCCTCTTGGTCTCCCAGCTCCTGACCCTCTACATCACGCCGGTGATCTACCTCTATCTGGAGCAGGCGCGCACCTGGTTGGCCCGCTGGCGCAGCCGCGAACCGCAAGCGGCGCCGGCACCGGCGGAAGCGCCGATCCGGCTGCCCGGCCCCGCCGTTCAGCCGCCGATCCGCCGCGCCTCCTGACCCCTCAGCGAGCTTCAACCGTCGTCGCGCGCGATCAGCATGATCTCCGGGCAGTCACTGCGATAGCGCAGGGCATCGCGGATGAGCAGGCCGAGGCCGATCTTGCGGCGGGTCGACGCTGGCCGCGGGCCAGATCGGTGGTGGTCACGAAGCGAGTTCGGCGCTAAACCAGCAAGATCGCGTCGACGGCAGAACAGGGGAGGCAAGGATGGCGCGGGTGGCTTTGGTGACCGGTGGGACGCGCGGGATCGGCGAGGCGATCTCGGTCGCGCTCAAGGACGGAGGCTACAACGTTGCGGCCAACTACGGCGGCAACGACGAGGCCGCGAACGCATTCAAGGAGAAGACCGGAATCCCGGTCTTCAAGTGGGACGTCGCCGACTTCGAGGCCTGTCACGGGGGCATCCAGAAGGTCGAGGGGGAGCTCGGGCCGATCGAGGTGCTGGTCAACAACGCCGGCATCACCCGCGACACCACGCTGCACCGGATGACCGCCGAGCAGTGGCGGGCGGTGCTCGCGACTAACCTCGATTCGGTCTTCAACATGACCCGCGGCGTGATCGAGGGCATGCGCGGGCGCAATTTCGGCCGGGTCGTCAACATCAGCTCGGTCAACGGCCAGAAGGGCCAGTTCGGTCAGGCCAACTACTCGGCCGCCAAGGCTGGCCTGATCGGATTCACCAAGGCGGTGGCCCAGGAGAACGCCGCCAAGGGGATCACGGTCAACGTCGTGGCGCCGGGCTACATCGGCACCGAGATGGTGCGCGCGGTCCCGGAGGAGGTGCTGAAGTCGAAGATCCTGCCGTTGATCCCGGTCGGCCGCCTGGGCGAGCCCGAGGAAGTGGCGCGTTGCGTCGTGTTCCTCGCGAGCGACGCCGCCGGGTTCATCACCGGCTCGACGCTGTCGGCCAACGGCGGTCAGTACATGGCCTGATTCGGCCCCGTCGGGCCGGTCTCAGGAGGCCTGGCGGAGCCCGGAGGGCTGCAGGCGCGTGAACGCGCGGGCGACCAGGGTGGCCGCGGTGTCGTCCGGTTCGAGCTCGGCGGTCCCGGTGGCGATTTCGACGTAAAGGGTCTGGCGGTTGCCGACCTCGATCGGGACCTGGGTCAGGATCGAGGCGATGCGTTCGCCGACGACGGCAGCCTCGGAAGCGGTGGCGCCGTCGATCACCAGGCAGAACCGGTCGCCGGCGTGGCGCGCCGGCAGGTCCTCGGCGCGGGAGCTGCGGGCGATGATCCCGCCGAGCTGCGCGAGGAGCCGGTCGCCGGCGGCGTAGCCATAGGTCCGATTGATCTGGCCCATGCCGGCGACATCGAGGCTGGCGAGCGCCAGCGGGGTCTGGGAATGGCGGTCGCGGGCGATCAGCTGCTCGAGGTAGGCGTGTAGGAAACCATGGCCGAAGAGCCGGGTCAGACGATCGGTGGTCGGCGGCAGCCGGCTGCCTTCGAGCCAGCCGCGCAGGCGGCGGCGCAGCCGTTGCTGGCGTACCCAGCCTTGAACCCGCAAACGCAGCACCTCGGGTTGGAACGGCTGGAACAGAACGTCCGAGACCCCCCACTCGAACGGTAGCGACCGGTCCGGAAGGTTCTCGCTTCGGCCGATCAGCAGCACCGGCAGATCGAACAGCTCGACATCCGACCGGATGGCCGCGCACAGCCGCTGCAAATCGTCGTGGTCACGGCTCGTGGTGATCACGGCGACGTCGAGATCGTCGCGTCGCAGGCGCTCGAGCGCACTCTCGGCAGTCTCGGCGTGGGCGGCGGTGGCGGCGCCGCTGAGCGCGGTCATGACCTGGACCTTGTCGCCCCCGGCGGGCCCGATTAGCAGGATGCCGACCCGGTCGATCGCCGGCACACCCGGCATCTCTGGTGCCGGCACCACACCGAACTCGCTCAGCACCGCCTCGCGCCGGCGCCGCTCGGCCTCCATGCCGGCAAGGCGGGACAGCGCCCGGACGCGGGCGAACAGCTCGCTGTCGTCGACCGGCAGCACGAAGACGTCGTCGGCGCCGAGCGCGAGAGCATGCGCGGCGACCGCCGCGGCGTCGTCGGGCGTCGCGATCACGACGGGCAAGGAACGGCGGCGGGGGTCGGCCTTGATCTGGGTCAGCAGCGCCATGCCGCCCTCGACCCAGGCGTCGATCAGGACGAGGTCGGCCGACTCGTCCGCCAGAGCCGCGATCGCCTCGCCAGGGCTGAGGCACTCGTACAGTTCACAGCCCCAACCGCGCAGGCGCGCACAGACGAACTCGAGCGGTTGGCTCGGCCGCTGCACGATGATGAGACGGGTGATTGAAGCCATGAGCTGGGCTGGTCCTGATCGGCCCTCAGCCTATCGCCGATCGACCCTCAGCCTATCGCCAAGCTCTTAAGATTTGGTGGACCGCGACGAGAGCACGGGCGGTGTGGAAGAATCACCAAACTCGAATCTCAGAATGGCTCAGTAAGGTCATAAAAAATATATGAAAAGGTATTGAGGCATAAGGCCGCCGCCCGCGGCGTTCGCGCCGGGATGGCCCGGAAGCTGCAGCGGGTGGCGCAACCACTTGAAACCGATGGAAAATGCTTGCATGATAGAAGGTCAATCGAATAATTCTACCAAAAGGATAAAGGCCGAGGCCGGCCTTGGTCTGAGCAGTGGAGAAGCTGCAGATGCCGATCAATGGCGACAAACATCGCTTCACGCGCAAGAACGTCGAGCTCGCGCCGGATGCGCCGGGGGTGTACGCGCTGTTCGACAACAGCGAGGTGACGTACTACGGCCGGGCCCACGGCGGCAGCGACACGATTCGGGCGCGACTCTGCGAGCATCTGGCAGGCCGCCAGGCGCCCGGGCGGATGAAGGCCAAGCTGTTCAGCTACGAGGTCACCCGCTACCCGATGAGCCGGGAGCGGGCGTTGCTCGAGGAGCACAGGCGCAATACCTGGCGGCTGCCGGAGTACAACGTCGCGGCCTGAGCCGGCATGACCGCCCGCCGGCGCACGCGAGCGGCTTGCCGCCCGCGCCGGACCCTGGGGCGGCCGGCGCAGGCATGTCCGCGGCTTCGACCAAGGCTCGCTTCGCTACCGGGACGATTCCGGGTTCGGCTTGCAATCACCGCCAGTTTTGCAGGCGCCAGTGACTGCAGGAAGCGAGCTGGCGTCGCCGCCTGCTGGTCAGTCATCGGCCTCGGCCACGCCGGCCCGGTCCGGCGCGGCCCCCGGCGTCGGCGAGCGGTCGGCGCGTTCGCTCAAGCGTTGCAGCACGACGAAGAAGGCAGGCACGAACAGCACCGCGATGCAGGTCGAGGCGAGCATGCCGCTGGCAACCGTGATCCCGATCGATCGCCGGGCATTAGCGCCGGCGCCGGTCGCGACCACCAGCGGCGCCACACCGAGAATGAACGCGAACGAGGTCATCAGGATCGGCCGGAAGCGTAGCCGCGCCGCCTCAACCGCCGCGTCCAAAATCTCGCGCTGCTGGTTGATCCGCAGATCGCGGGCGAACTCGACGATCAGGATCGCGTTCTTGCTGGCGAGCGCGATCAGCAGCACGAGACCGATCTGCATGTAGAGATTGTTGGCGACGCCGAGCGGGGTGAGGGCGGCGACCGTGCCCAGGAGCGCGATCGGCACCGCCAGCAGCACCGCGGCGGGTGCGGTCCAGCTCTCGTACTGGGCAGCCAGGGCCAGATAGACCAGCAGCAGCGCGAGCGCGAAGACGTAGTACGCTTGGTTGCCCTGCTGCTGCTCCTGATAGGACATACCGGTCCACTCGTAGCCCATGCCGGGCGCCAGCGTCGCGTTCGTGATCTGCTCGAGCAGCGAGAGCGCCTGACCCGAGCTGAAGTCGAGCGCCGGCGCGCCCAGGATCTGCGCCGCCGGGCGCAGGTTGTAGAGGCTGATCAGCGACGGCCCGGTCCGGTAGCTGACCGCGGACATGGTGCCGATCGGCACCATGTCGCCATTGGCGTTGCGCACGTAGAGCCGGCTGATCTCCTCGGGCGTGACGCGATATGGATGATCGGCCTGGGCATAGACCTGGAAGGTGTGACCGAAGCGGTTGAACTGGTTGACGTAGGTCGAGCCCAGATAGGTCTGCAGCGCCTGGAAGACGTCGCCGAGCTGGACGCCCAGCGTCTCGGCCTTGGTCCGGTCGACCTCGACCTGCAGCTGCGGTGCCCCGGCGCGGAACGGGCTCAGAATCGCCTGGATGCCGGACTGGGTGCTGCCCTTGTCGGCGATCGCCTGGGCGACGTTCTGCAGCTTCTCATAGTCGACGCTGTTGTCGCGGAGTTCGACCTCCATCTGGAAGCCGGAGGCAGCGCCGACGCCCTGGATCGGTGGTGGGATCACCACGAAGCTCGTGGCCCGCTGCAGCTTCGAGAGCTCATTGCTCAACTTGGTATAGAGGCTGCGCAGATCCTCGCCGCGGCCGCGTACGCTCCAGTCCTTGAAGATGACGTAAATGGCACCGGTGTTGGCGAGCGAGGCATTGTTGTCGAACACCGAGATGCCGCCGATCGCCACCGCGTGCTCGACGCCGGGGGTGGCGCGCGCGATGCTCGCGGCCCGGTCCATGACCTGCTCGGTGCGCTCGAGCGAGGCGCCGTCGGGCAACTGGATCGCGGCGACGACATAGCCCTGGTCCTCGGGCGGGATGAAGCTGGTCGGCAGTTTGGCAAGCCCCCAGAGCGCCAGCGCGCCGAGACCGACGCCGATCGCGGCCATGAGCAGGCTGTGCCGGACCGTGCGCGCGACGAGCCCGGCATAGCCGCGCTCGGCGGCTCCGTAGAGTCGGTTGAAGCCCCGGAAGAAGAAGTTGCGCCGCTGCGGCGTCGGCCGCAGCCAGAGCGCGCACTGCGTGGGCTTGAGCGTCGCGGCGTTGATCGCGCTGATCAGGGCAGTCGCCGCCATCACCAGCGCGAACTGGCGATACAATTGCCCCGAGACGCCCGGCAGAAACGCCGCGGGTAGAAAGACCGACATCAGCACGAGCGTGATACCGATGATGGGGCCGAACAGTTCGGCCATGGCGCGGATCGCCGCTTCCTTCGGTGGCAGGCCCGCCTCGATGTGGCGCGCCGCGCCTTCGACCACTACGATCGCGTCGTCGACCACGATGCCGATCGCGAGCACGATTGCGAACAGCGTCGCCAGATTGACGCTGAAGCCGAGGGCTGCCATCGCCGCGAAGGCACCGACGATCGTCACCGGCACCGTGGTCGCCGGCACCAGCATCGCCCGCCAGTCCTGGACGAACACCATGATCACGATCAGGACCAGGATCGTCGCGATGAACAGCGTGCGGTAAACCTCGTTGATCGAGGCGCGCACGAAGGTCGTGGTGTCGAACGGAATGCCGTAGGCCAGCCCGGGCGGGAAGGCTGCGCTCAGCTGCTTCATGGTCGCGCTGACCCTGCTCGCGACCTCGAGCGCATTGGCTTCGGGCAGCTGGAAGATCGCGATTCCGGCTGCGGGCTGGCCGTCGAGCTTGAAGAACTGCCCGTAGCTCTGGGCACCGAGCTCGATCCGGGCGACGTCCTTCAGGCGCGTGATCTGGCCGGCCTCGCCGGCCGCGGTCTTGATGACGATGTCCGCGAACTCCGCGACCTCCGAGAGGCGTCCGGGCACGTTGACGGTGTACTGAAAGCTCTGGCCGGCGGCAGCGGGCGGCATCCCGATCTGGCCGGCGGCGACCTGCTGGTTCTGCTGCTGGACGGCGTTGATCACGTCCTGGGGCACCAGCCCGCGGGCCTTGAGCTGATCGGGCCTGAGCCAGATCCGCATGCTGTACTGGCCGGCGCCGAAGATGTTGACGTTGCCGACCCCCGGCAGGCGGGTGAGCTCGTCCTGCAGGTTGATGGTCGCGTAGTTGCGCAGGAACAGGCTGTCGTAGCGGCCGTCGGGCGAGCTGAGCGTCACGATCTGCAGGATCGCGGTCGACTTCTTCTGGGTGGTCACGCCCTGCTGCTGGACCGGCGGCGGCAGCGCCGGCAGCGCGATTGCGACCCGGTTCTGCACCAGCACCTGGGCGAAGTCGGGGTCGGTGCCGATGTCGAACGTCACGATCAGCGTATACGTGCCATCGCTGGTGCTGGTCGACTGCATGTAGAGCATGCCCTGGACGCCGTTGACCTGCTCCTCGATCGGCAGCGCCACGGTATCGGCCAGCACCTGGGCGCTGGCACCCGGGTAGCGCGTGGTCACCTGGACGGTCGGCGGCGTAATCGGGGGATACTGCGCGACCGGCAGCCGCAGCAGCGCGACCGCGCCGATCAGGATCATCAAGAGAGCAAGGACGTTGGCGAGGACCGGACGCTCGATGAAGAATTTCGAGAACATGCCGGCGCCAGTGCCTACCGCTTTGCGGCCGGCTCGCCGGTGGCCGAGGGTCCGGAGCTCGATCTTCCGTCCGTGGCAGTCGCTGCCCCAGGCTGCGCGCCCGGCTTCGCCGGCATGGTCGCCGCCGGCGCCGCCTCGTGCGGCGTGACCTTGCTGCCCGGTATCGCGCGCTGGAGGCCGTCAATCACGACCCGGTCATCGGCGCTCAGGCCCTGCTCGATCACGCGCATGCCGTCCTGGAGGGCGCCGATCTGCACGGGCCGCTGCGCGACCACCTCATCCTTGCCGACCACCAGCAGGTAAGGGCCGCGCTGGTCCATGCCGACGGCGCGATCGGGCACGAGGAGCGCGTTCTCGGTGGTGCCGACCGGGATCTGCACCCGCACGAACTGGCCCGGCAGGAAGACGTAGTCCTTGTTGGGGATGACGCCGCGCGCCTGCAGGGTCCCGGTGCTCTGGTCGACGTCGGTCGCCACGAAGTCCAGGGTCGCCTCGTGGGGATAGCCGGTCTCGTTCTGGAGGCCGATACCGAGCCTGATCGGCTCCACGTCCTTCAGCGTCTTGCCGGCAGCCCGCAGGCCGGCGCGCAGGCGCAGCACCTCCTGCTCGTCGACGTTGAAATAGACGTAGATCGGCGCGAGCTGATCGATCGTGGCCAGCTGGGTCGTCGCGCCGGGCCCGACCAGATTGCCGGGATCGACCTGGCGGCGGCCGACCCGGCCGTCGAACGGCGCCACGATCCGCGTGTAACCCAGGTTGATGCGGGCGAGCTCGAGGTTGGCGTTCGCCTGGTTGACGGCGGCCTGCGCCCCGTTGCGCTGCGCCTGCCAGCTCTCCACGTCCGACTCGGACGTGGCCTTCTGCTTGATCAGCCGCTGCTGACGCTCGTATTCCGAGGTCGCCTGGGTCAGCGTCGCCTGCTGTTGCTCGACCGTGGCCTCTGCAAGCTGCACACTGGCCTCGTAGGGCTCAGGCTCGATCACGAACAGGAGATCGCCTTTCCTGACGATCGCGCCGTCCTTGAAATTCACCGACTGCAGGTAGCCGGCGACCCGGGCGACCAGGTTGACGGTGTTGCTGGACTGGGTGTTGCCGGTCAGCTCGATCGTGTTGGTCACGGTCCGCTGCTCGGGCCGAGCGACCGTCACCTCGGGCGGCGGCGGCGGCACGTAGGTATTGTCCTTGCCGCAGGCCGCGAGCAGCAGCACCAGCAGCGCCGGCGCCGCGGGGCCGGCGCGGCGCCGGGCCGGCGGCAGCGAGGATCGGGCGGTCACGCTTCCTGCCGCATCGATCGCTAGAACGCCGGCACCGGCACCGGCGATGCCGCGGCGTTCTTCCCGTCCGCGGACTCCTGCAGGAGTCCGCCCCAGTTGGTCCGCTTGGCCATGGTCTCCTTGATCTTGGCCGGGACGAACTCCTGACCCGCCCGCGTCTCCCAGCCGCCGCCGAGCGCACGGTAGAGCGAGATCAGCCCCTGCGCGACGCTGCCCTGGGTGACCGCCAGCTGGTCCTGTTGCGCCAGCAGCGTCTGCTGCGCGGTCAGCACCGTCGTGTAGCTGGTGGCGCCGGCGCGGTACTGCGTAGAGGCGAGGTCGACCGAGCGGTGCGCCGCCGCCGCCGCCTCGCTCAGCAGCGCCACGGTGTCCTGAGAGCCGAGGAAGCTCGCGAGCCCATCCTCGACCTCCTGCTGCGCCTGGAGCACCGTGTTCTGATAGGACAGGATGGCCTGCTGGAAGGCCGCGTCCTGGGCCCGGACCTGGTTGGTGATCTGGCCGTAGTTGAAGAAGTTCCAGACCACCGCCGGCCCGAACGAGGCGATCCGGCTCTTCCAGTCGAAGGCGTTGCTGAGCTCGGAGCTACCGACATTGGTCGACAGGAAGCCGAAGGTGCCGCTCAGTGAGAACGCCGGATAGAGCTCGGCCTTGGTGGCTCCGATCATCGCGGACTGGGAGGCTGCCTGCTGCTCGGCGCTGCGGATGTCCGGCCGCCGGCGCAAAAGCTCGGCCGGGATGCCGATCGCGACCTGAGCCGGGGCCGTCGGGATCGGCCCGCCGGTGCCGAGCAGATCCCCCAGGTTCGAGGGCGGCCGGCCGAGCAGCGTGGCCAACGCGTGCAGGTTCTGGCGCAGCCCGATCTCCAGCTGCGGGATCTGGCTGCGGGTCTGGGCGTACTGCGATTTCGCCTGCTGGGGGTCGGTCTCGCTGACCTCGCCGTTGCTGAAGCGGACGTTCGCGACGTTCAGCGTCTGTTGCTGGGCTTTGACGTTTTCGCGCGCGATCCGCAGGCGCTCCTGGTACGTCCGGATGTTGACGTAGGTGCTCGCCACCTGGGCGGTCAGGCTGACCAGGGCGTCGTCGTAGTTGGAGACCGACGCCATCAGGCTCGCGTCCGAGGCTTCGATGGCGCGGCGGAACTTGCCCCAGAGGTCCAGTTCCCAACTCGCGGTCACCCCGAACTGCGTGATCAAGAAGCTGTTGTTGCTGCTCAGCAACGAGAGCCGGTCCGCCACGTCGCGATCCAGGCCGCCGGGGGAGTCGTGGTTGCTCAGGCGTTTGTACGTCAGCTCGCCGAACGCCTGCTGCTTCTGCGGGTAGAGATCGCCGATCGCGGCGGCCAATTGCGCGCGCGCCTGCAGGATCCGCACGCCCGCGATCTGCACGTTCGGGTTCTCTTGCTGCGCGATCCGGATCAGGTCGGAGAGCCTGGGATCGTCGAACTTCCGCCACCACGCCGGATCCTCAGGCGCGGTCGTGACGATCCGCGGATCGTCGGCCGCCAGCCAGTTCTGTTCGAGTGGAGCCTCGGGCGGCACGAAGTCCGGCCCTACCTCGACACACCCCGACATCGCCAGGAGCAGGAGGGCACCCGCCCTCGCTGCGCGCCGACCAACCCAGGCCGCCGCACACTGACTTGGCGGGTCGTCACGCATGCCGGCTGCGACGGTCACGCTCCGGCAGCCCGGCGCTCTGACGTCCGTACCCCGGTCCGCCCTCGATGCCCGTCGACAGCGTCATCATCGCAGGTGGAGCTTCAGTCTCCCTCGCCCTCAGCATCGCCGGTTTCAACCAACCCGCTCAGGCGCCGACCGACAATGAAGTTTGAAACGGTGCGCCTGCATTTGTTCTACCCGCGATTGTAGATTGGAACTTTAACAAACGACATGCCGAACGCAAGCGTAAACCGGCTGCGCCTCTACGCCGTGCGGGTTCAGAGCGGGCACCGGACCGAGCCGGGTGCTCTGGAGTATAGCTAGACTAAGACTGGAGCTCGCCCTTGGGGCGGACTGATGAACGGGCAGGCCGGCCAGGAAGTCCAGACCTCACCCCGGATAGGCCACACCGTCGTCCCGCGAGCGCGTCCCCGCGAGGACGGCGTGCGGCTTCGATCCGAAGGCCAGCACGCGCACCGGCCCGATCATCTCGTCGTCAGCCTCTGGGTCGATATTCGGCGGCGTCAGGGCGAGGCGCCTTCCACATCTGACGCCTGACCGTGTCAGGCAACCTTTACTAGGGCGCGGCATCGGATCGGCTGCTGATCCTCAGCACGGTCATGGGGCGCTCGATGCCACGGAACTCGGCCATACGCTGGTCGACCGGGAAGGGTTCGAGAAGCGCATGCACGCCCGGATAGTGCCAGACTTCTTCGGTGATCCAGATTTCCTCGGCATCGGCCATTTCCTGGACCCGCGATGCAATGTTCACCGTCTGGCCGAAGTAGTCGAGCTCGTCGTTCAGCGTGACTGCGATGGCCGCCCCATGATGGATGCCGATCTTGAGCGACACTGGCCGCTCGGGCTGGGCGTCGTTGAAGCGTTCGATCGCGCCCCGCATCTCGAGCGCCGCGCCGACCGCCTGGGCCGCATCCGGATAGGCGGCCATGACCGCATCGCCGATGGTTTTGACGATCGCTCCGCCATGGCGCACGGTCGTCTCCCGCAGCAGATCGAAATGCTGCTGGACGAGCTGGAAGGCGTTCAGATCGCCGATCCGCTGATAGAGCGCGGTCGATCCTCTGATGTCCGTGAACAGCAGCGCGATATCCCGGATCGCGAGGCCCTGGGCGCCACCCACCACCTCGGAGCGAAACAGACTCCTGAACGTCTGGCTGGTCAGCAGGTGCTTACCCGTAAGGTACGCGTCGAAGTGCAGGAGCTGGTCCTCTTCGTCGGGTGAAGCCTGGATGATGGCGAGGACCCCGCGGGTCGACGTGGGGTTCTCGACCTCGAGCACGACCGCCCCCGGAGCCACCACGGCCTGGTCCGGCTGGTAGCCGGTGCCGACATAGGTCAGGCGCATCCTCTGCGGCAAGGCGGTGGACTCGGTCCCGACCTGCAGCACGAAGCCCGCTTCCGTGTCTGAGCTCGCTCCCGACAGCGTGCCTGGTGCGGCATCGAGCGCGAATCGGGTGATCTCGCCCGGTTCGAGGAACGCGATACCGCGCAGCGCCGACCGGACTGAATCGACGTAAGGCACGCCGTCCGGCCTGCGTCCCTCACGCACCCCTTTGAACACGAACATGTAGTCGAACGGCTCGAGCGTCTCCGGACGATGGTAGCGGATCGCGCAGATCTGCGGTGAGACGCTGAAGTAGATCGCGATGAAGTCATCCATCGCGGCCTCGTACTCGTTGTGACACTCCGGGCAGCGGAAGCGGCTCAGGACGGCACGCAAGCGGGCAAAGCTCTCGACCGCACAGGCGCACCGCGGGCAGACCAGGAGCCAGTCCATCTCGAACAGTCCGAGCGCGCTGGCGTGCAGGAAAAGGTCGATGGTTTCGCCCTCGCCAAGCCCACGCTGGCTCGCAAACGTGAACGGGTTGACGCGAAAGAGCGCGGCATCGTCATCCGCCCGGATCAGGGCCTCCAGCCGCGAGACGCTGCGTGGGCTCCAGGGCCGCGCCGCCTCCAGCTGGGCGAGGCGCTCATCGAGCATCCGCTCGTCGACCAGTGTCGCCATCGGCCCGCTCCCTCTGCTGCTCGACGACCTCGCCGGACCATCAATGCTACGAGCAACCGACAGCGGGTCCAAGCCCCGCGATCCTGGGCGCGGTGGCGGCTCAGTCAGGTCGACGGCGCGTGAGCATCGCGGGCAGCGACGAGGCGGGCGGCGACGCGGGCCACCTCCTCGACATCCCGGTAGCGCCAGGGATGGACGACACGGGTCACGCCCAGCGCGACGAGTTCGGCCAGCCGGTTCGCCAGCCGGTCGTCGTCCTCGACCGGTAGCGGCTGCAGCAGCACGACCTCGGGCGCCGGCTTGCCGGCTGCCGCCATGCCCTCGCGCAGGCTCGCGATGCTGGCCTCCAGCACTTGGGCGTGCGCACCCGTTGCCATCCAGCCCTCGCCGAAGCGGACCGCGCGGCGAATGGCATGGGGCGGTGCTCCGCCAACCATGATCGGTGGGCGCGTCGGGCGCGGCCGGAACAGGAACGTCTGGCCGTTCGCCTCGACCTGATCGCCGGCGAAGCACGCGTGGAGGAAGGAGAGCGTCGCATCGGTGGTTTCGCCACGGCGCCGCCGGTCGACGCCGAGCGCCCGGAACTCCTTTTCCATCCAGCCGACCCCGACGCCGAGGACCAATCGGCCTTCGGACAGTTCCTGGATCGACGCGATCCACTTCGCCGTCAGCAGGGCAGGTCGGTAGGGGACGATCAGCACGCCCACGGCGAGCGCCACGCGTTCGGTGATCCCCGCGAGAAAAGCCAGCGTCGCCAGCGGCTCGAGGTAGCGCCCCTCCGATCCCTCAGAATCCTCCGGCGCGATCGCGAGATGATCGGCGACCCAGAGATCGTCGATCCCCGCCTCCTCCGCGGCGCGGGCCGCATCGGCGATCAGGGGCCGGGTCGATTGCGGCCCCATGTTGCGCAGGTACAAACCAAGTTTCATGTCCGTCTCCGATTGTGTGGCGCAGGTCATCCATCATCTCGGTGGCCGAACTGCACCGACCGACCGTCGTTGAGCAGCACAGGCCTGCCGACAGCCAGCGGCGACCGTCTTGGCAGGTATGCTGGCTGTGGCTTCGAGCCGGCACGAGGCCGCTTCGGTCCAAGGTGTGCATCTGCCTGGCGGGCGAGTGGACGCGGTTGCGTTTCGCTGCTGTCCGCTTGCCAGTGGTGAAATCAATCGATACAAATGTGGACAAGCGATAATGCACCACCGGTCGTACCGCAATTGAGGCAGAAGCGGCCGCCGGCCGCCAGCGGGGAGGGTACGTCATGGCGAGCAGCGCGAGAGGCTGGCGCGCTCTGGCACTCGGGGCAGGTGCACTGCTGTTGGGCGGCGGTGCGGCGGCGCAGGTTCCCGAGAGCGCTCGGCTGCCGACCGCCGAGCAGCATCCCACAGCCACGCTGCCGGAGGCGGGCCCGCACTGGGTCTACATCCTCGAGCCGGTGTTCCCGCACCTGATCGTGACCAAGATCTGGATCATCGACGGCGACAGCCAAAAGGTCGTCGGCATGATCAACGGCGGCTATACCGCTAACCTCGGCCTCGCAAAGAACGCCAGCGAGCTGTACATGGCCGAGACGTTCTGGTCGCGCGGCTCGCGCGGCGACCGGACCGACGTGGTCACCACCTTCGACGGGCGCACCCTCGATCCCAAGGGCGAAGTTGCTTTGCCGCAAGGCCGCTTCCTCGTGGTCACCAAGAAATACGACGCGGCGCTCACCACCGATGGCCGCTACATGCTCTCCTTCAACATGGCGCCGGCGACCTCGGTCAGCGTCGTCGACGTGCAGAACCATTCATACCTCAAGGAGATCGAGACTCCCGGCTGTGGCCTGATCTTCCCGTCGGGACCGCGCCGCTTCTCGATGATCTGCGCCGACGGCTCGCTCCTGACGGTCAACTTCGACCAGTCGGGCGAGGCCCAGATGACGCGTGGCGAGCCGTTCTTCGACGCCGAGAACGATCCGGTGTTCGAGCATCCGGGCTTTTCCGAACCGAACGGCAAGGCCTTCTTCGTGTCCTACTCGGGCAAGGTCTACCCGGTCGACTTCTCCGGGGACCAGCCGAAGGTCGGTGAGGCCTGGTCGCTGGTCAACGACCAGGAGAAGGGCCAGTGGTGGCCGGGCGGCTGGCAGCTCGCGTCCTACCATCCCGGCAGTAACCGGCTGTTCGTCCAGATGCACGAAGGCACCCGGTGGACCCACAAGCAGCCCGGCGACGAGGTCTGGGTGTTCGACGTGAACACCAAGAAGAGGTTGGAGCGGATCGAGCTCGAGGAGCCGGCGCTTTCCCTGATGGTCACTCAGGACAAGGAGCCGCTGCTGTTCACCTTATCGGAGGCGGCATCGCTCTCGGTGTTCGATGGCACGAGCTACGAACCTAAGGGCGACGTCGAGGACATCGGCATCTCGCCCTACCTGCTCTACGTCACGGGCGAATAGGGCGGTTCGCTTTGGCAGCCATCCTCGATCCGGTTGCGGTCTGGACGGCGCGGCTGGTGCTGGCGGCGGTGTTTGCGATGGCCGCGTTCGCCAAGCTCCGGGCGCTCGACGAGTTCGTCGGCGTCGTGCACAACTACCGGGTCGTGCCGGAGCCTCTGGTACGCGCGGTCGCCTATGCGCTGCCGCCTCTGGAGCTGGCGGTCGCTCTGGCTTTGCTAGTCGAGCCTGGCCACAGCATCGGCGCGCTCGCCGCCGGAGTTCTGCTCGCGGTCTTCACCGTCGCGATGGCGCTCAATCTGGCGCGGGGGCGGGTCGAAATCGATTGCGGCTGCTTTGCCGCCACGCTCCGGCAGCGGATCAGCTGGGGCCTGGTCGGGCGAAACGTCGTGCTGATCGGGCTCGCAGCCCTGGCGATGCCGGCGAGCAGCGTCGCGCGGCGGCTGAGCTGGCTCGACGCGATCACGATCGTCGGCGTCTCGATGGGCGCCGTGCTGCTCTACGTCGCCTTCACCCAGCTCCGCAGCATGGCGCTGCCGCCGCGCCCGGGGAACGTGCGCTGATGGTCGAGGCGCTCGTCGTGTCCCAGGCTGTGCTGGTCGTGCTCGTCGTCGGGCTCGGCGTGGTGGTGCTGGCGCTCGCCCGGCAGATCGGGGTGCTCCACGAGCGGGTGGCGCCGCTCGGCGCGCTGATGACCGATCGCGCGGTCGACGTCGGCCAGCCGGCGCCGCCTCTGGAGGTCGCTGACCTTGCGGGGCAAAAGCTGCTGCTCGGCGGCATGCGCGCGGACGGCAAGAGCCAGCTTTTGCTGTTCGTCGCGCCGACCTGCCCGATGTGCAAGAAGCTGCTCGGCGTCGCGCGCTCGTTCATGCGCCGCGAACGGCGCCACCTATGGCTCGCCCTGATCGGCGATGGCGAACGGAGCGAGCAGGAGCGGCTCGTCCGCGAGCACAGGCTCGAGGGTTTCCCGTATGTGGTCTCGCCGGTGGTCGGCATGACCTATCAGGTCGGCAAGCTGCCCTATGCCGTGCTGATCGATGAGCTCGGCATCGTGCGCGCCAAAGGGCTGGTCAACAGCCGCGAGCATCTGGAGAGCTTGCTGGTCGCCAAAGAGACGGGCTACGCCTCAATCCAGGCGTATCTCGACGCAGCCGGGGAGGCAGCGAACCGGGCGCGGCGGTCGCGTGCCGTCGCCGCGGTCGACGGCTAAGACTTGGGCGGAAAGAGAGGCGGTCATGATCCACAGACAGAGCAATGCCTTCGATCGCGCGATCGAGCGCATGACGCGCGGCGTCGCTCAGCGCACCTCGCGCCGCAGCGTCCTCACCAAGCTCGCAGGCTACGTCGTCGGGGGCGCGGCCCTGCCGCTGCTGCCAGTCGATCGTACGCTGTTCTTCGTCAAGACGGCGCACGCTGAGGAGTTCGCCAAGACGGCGCAGACCAAAGATCCCACCCAATGCAACTACTGGCGCTACTGCGCCCATGACGGCTACGCCTGCGCCTGTTGCGGCGGCGGCCCCGCGATCTGCCCGCCCGGATCCTATGCCTCACCGAGCAGCTGGGTCGGCAGCTGCGTCAATCCCGACGACAACAAGACTTACCTGATCGCCTATCAGGATTGCTGTGGCAAAGACAGCTGCGCGCGCTGCCCGTGTCTCGGCACAGAGGGTGAAATGCCGGTCTATCGGCCGCAGCTCAACAACGACATCGTGTGGTGCTTCGGCGCGCCAAGTATGGTCTACCACTGCTCCTCGGCCGTGCTGATCGGTGAGGCGTGATCCGGTCGCGTCTGCTCGCGGCGGCGCTGGCGTTCGGCATTGCGTCACCTGCGCTCGCCCAGGACAACGGGCGCGAGCTGTTCGCCAAGGTCTGTGCTGCCTGTCATCAGGAGGACGGCCGCGGCGTTCCCGGCGTCTATCCGCCGCTTGCCCACCACATCGGCCGGTTCGTCGAGATCCCGGCAGGCCGCGCCTACCTCTCCCGTGTGCTCATCTATGGCCTGTTCGGGTCGATCCGGGTCGAGACTCGCTCCTACAACGGCCTGATGCCGCCACAGCCCACGTTCAGCGATCGCCAGATCGCGGCCGTGTTGAACTACGTTCTGACCGAACTCAACCCCACTCGGCTGCCTTCCGCTTTCGCGCCGCTGAGTGCGGAGGAAGTCGCCGGCTACCACGAGCCCAAGGCGAGCTTCTCTCAGATGCGAAAGGAGCGCCAAGCGCTGCTGGAGAAGCTCGGCCAGCAGGCGAGCGCAGCACCGGCGGTGCCGCACATCACCGGCGTCGCCCGGGACTTCGCCCGCCAGTGCCAGGGTTGCCACGGGGCCGATGGCAGGGGGGTGCGCGCCGCCGTCCCCCGCCTGCGGGATTTCGTCGGCTACTTCACCCATCTGCCCGCTGGGCGTGATTACCTGATGCGCGTCCCCGGCGTGGTGTTCGCGCCAATCGATGATCGGCGCCTCGCCGCGGTGCTCAACTGGATCCTCAAGACCTTCAGCCCCGGCGAGACGGCGGCGGATTTCGCCCCGTTCACGACCGAGGAAGTCGCGCGCCACCGGAAGAATCCGCTGGTCCATGTGCGGGCGACCCGGGAGCGTCTCCTGGCGGCGCTTCGCGACCAGGGCGTGATGTTCGGCGACGACGACGGTCTGATCAGCGCGGCGGCTGCCGGGCCTCAATAAGCGGCGGCCGCCCGCCGCTGCTCACCTCGAGCACGGCCATCATGCCTTTGTCGCCGTGCTCCGAGATGTGGCAATGGTAGACCGCGCGCCCCGGGTAATCCGCGAGCGGCACCATCAGCTCCACACGGTCGCCGGGCTTCAGGTTGACCATGTCGCGCCAGGCGCGGAACGGTTCCGGCCGGCCGTTGCGCCCGATCACCTGGAAATACCAGGTATGCAGGTGGAACGGGTGGTCCATGGTGCCGACGTTCTCTACCTGCCAGAGCTCGAGGTCGCCCAGCCGGGCACGGGTGTCGATCCGGTGCGGATCGAACGGCCGGCCGTTCATGAAGAACATCGCCATGGTGACCCGGCGTCGCACCGTGGCCTGCTCCGGCTGCAGGACCGGTATCTCTGCGAGCTTCTGGGGCAACAGGGTCGGTCGGGCGCCCTCGCGGGGCAGAATGGTCAGGACCGTCCGTGCCGTGGAGTGGTGACTGGTGCGGCGATCGTAGGGCAGATCACGCAGCTCGAGCGGTGCAGACCCCTCGGGCTGGATCAGCACGTCCGCGCGCTCGCCCGGCACCAGGAGAATCTCGGCGGCCTCGACCGGCTTCTCCAGATAGTGGCCGTCGGTCGCGACCAGATGCAGAGGCTGACTGTCGCTCAGCGCGAGGCGGAAGTAGCGCGCGTTGCTGGCGTTGATCAGTCGCAGCCGGAGCGTACCCGCGCGGGCGCGCAACGTCGGCTGGACGGCCCCGTTGGCCAGGATCAGGTCGCCCTGTTTGCCCTCGTGCCAGTCCATGACGCGATGCGGCGTGGGCCGGCCCTGCTCGTCGAGCGCGAGATCCCTGAGCAAAACGACACGCTCATCAGCGGCGGCGAGCTCCGGCATCCGGTCCAACGGGCCGTCGACTACCAGCGGGCCGGCGAGGCCTGCCCAGAGCTGGCGTGCGATCGCACCGTGCGCATGGGGGTGGTACCAGTAGGTCCCTGCGATGCCCCGCGGCACCTCGATTTCGTACACGAAGGTCTCGCCTGGCGGGATGCGCAGCCAGATGTTGTCGGCGCGGCCGGTCGGCGGCACGTGCAGGCCGTGAAAGTGGAGATTGGTGGTCTCCGGCAAACGGTTCTTGAGCCGCAGCCGTACCGTCTCGCCTTCGCGCAAGCGAATGAGCGGCCCCGGGAAGCTGCCGCCGTACGTCCAAAGGGTGGCGGGCAGATCGTCGACCATGACGGGCGCAGGGCGCGCATCGAGATCGACCTCCGCGAGGCCTGGTTCCGGGCGCCGGATTGGCGCGGGCCGGACCGCCGGCAGAGCCGCCGCCGGCAAAGCGACCGCATGACGCGTCAGCAGGGGCGCGGTCGCCAGACCGATAAGGAGCCCGAGCGTAGATCGGCGATCGACCTTCACAGGTTTCGCATAACTGACTGTGCCTGCACGCTCAATGCGCGACTTCACGGCGTCGTCCGATTGCGGCCTGGCCCGCGCGTTCGAACCGTACGACCGTCGAGGTCTGAAGCGCTTTCGAAGTTGTGCAAGTGAACGGTCGAGTCGCCGCTGGCCCTTGCCCCCTGAGCCCCGTGTGTCGCCGCCGCCGAGCGAGCATCCGTCCGGCTGTGACGTCGTCGATCTGATTGCGCTCATTCGGTCACATGCCGAGCGCGCCGCGGGCGCACCTTCAAAGACCGCCCTCTTCAGGTTTCCTTAAACTTGCTGTGCTAGGAGATCATTCCCAAATAGTGGGGTTCGCGTCATGTCGACAGCAACGAAGGTGTTTGACCGTCTTGGCCGCGGCTGCTTGCGCAGACTGCGGTCGGTGCTCAAAGCCGAGACCGGGGCGGTCGCGATCTACGTGGCCGTGGCCATCCCGTTGTTCGTCGGCGGCGCCGGGCTCGCAGTCGATGCGACCAGCTGGTACCGGGCCAAACGCAACATGCAGTCCGGTGCCGACGCCGCCGCCTATGCGGCCGCGGTCAATCTCGCCCGGCAGGGCCTGAGCCAGGCACCCGATCTGACCGCGGTCCAGTCGGCCGCCGACGACGCCGCAGGGCGCAACGGCGTCTCGGACCCGGTCACGATCCACACCCCGCCCTCTTCGGGCATGAGCATGGGCGATGTGCAGTCGGTCGAGGTCATCGTGACCGAGCCGGCGCCGATCTACTTCGCCAGCCTGTTCCTCGACAGCGTGCCGCAGATCACCGCGCGTGCCGTGGCCAAGGCGGTGGTGGCGGACGCCTGCGTCTGGGCCCTGCATCCCACCGCAATGGGCGCGCTCACCGTCTCCGGCACCGCCGACGTCCACCTGGACTGCGGCGTGATGGTCAACTCCAACGACCCGGCGGCGGCGCTCAACCAGACCGGCTCGTCCTGCCTGTCGGCGACCTCGGTCACCGTTCGCGGCGATTACTCCGGCAACTGCGTCTCGCCCGAGCCGGAGGTCCTGGTGCCGAACTATGGCGATCCGATGAGCGGGCTGGTCGCGCCCGCGGACGGCAGCTGCACCTATGCCACGTTGCAGATCATCAGTGGCGGCGGCGGAGGCCATGGCCATGGGGGCGGGGCGCCGGTGACCCTCTCGCCGGGCGTTTACTGCGGCGGGCTGGACATCCGAACCGACGTGACGCTTCAGCCCGGCCTCTACATCATCAAAGGCGGGTACTTCCGGATCGCCGGCACCGCGACGGTGACCAACACCGAGAACGCCTGGGGCGGCGTCACGTTCTACCTGACCGGTAGCGGCAGCGACTATGCGACCGTCACTATTCAGGGCGGCGCCCAGGTCACCGTGACGCCCATGACCTCGGGAGCCGTCGCCAATGTCCTGTTCTTCCAGGACCGGAACGCGCCGTCGAGCGGAACCAATCTGATCGCCGGCGGCTCGACCATGCAGCTCACCGGAATCCTGTACCTTCCGAACCAGCACGTCGATTTCACGGGTGGCTCCAGCATCGCGCAGTCGGAGATCCTGCTGCTCGCCAGCACGATCACCTTTACCGGCACCTCGTACCTGGATGCCGACTATGCCAACAGCGTGCTGCCCCAGGAGCAGTACGCGCGTCTGGTGGAGTGAGGGCGATGCCCGACCGGCCGGAGCGGATCGCCTTCGCTTGACACGTTCGACAATGTCCGGATCTGCACCGAGGTCTTTGCATGACGGCTGTGCACAATTCGCCTTCTCGATGGGCGGCGCACTTGACGGACGTAACCGGGGCTGATGCAGGACTGGGCGGACTATCTCGCTTCAGCGCCGCCTAGGAGCCCGTCCGGGAAATGGGACAGCGGGGCGGCGTTGGCGCGGGTGACCCTCGGACGATCGTGACGGGCATGGTGGAATGGCCGAAGTTCGGGGTGAGGGTGGGCTCAGGCGGCGCGGGCGCTGAGCAGTTTGGTCAGGTTGTGGGCGGTGCAGACCAGCGCCCACGCGGCCTCGACCTTGCTGAAGCCGCGCAGCAGGAACTGGCGGAAGCCGCGGGCCTGCTTGATCTGGCCGCGCGCCTGGCTTCCAGCGCCGACCTTGGTGGTCGGCGCGAAGCGGCGCGCCGGCTCGACCGTCGGCTTGCGCAGGCGGTAGCGCGAGCGCCGGCCGGCGCGCTTGAGCTTGGCGGCTATCGCGGCCATCCGCGAGCCGGGCCGGATCTGCCGCCGGCCGCTCGGATCGGCATGGCCGTGCTGGCCCCGGCCGGGCGCCAGGTAACCCCGGATGCCACGCGCCGCCAGCACCTCGAGGTTGTCCTCGCGGCAGAAGCCCGCGTCCGCCGAGAGCTCGCGGGGCGTGCGGCCGAGCGTCGCCGTGAGGGCATCGAGCAGGGGCACCAGGCCATCCTGGTCGTTGCCGTTGGTGGTGAGCCGGTGAGCGGTGATGATCTGATGCCCGGCGTCGACCGCCAGCTGGCCGTTGTAGGCCTGGACAAAGCCATCCTTGGTTCTCATGACCCGGCTGTCGGGATCGGTGAAGTTGCGCTGCGCCCGATCCGGCGGGCCGCCATCCGGGGCGCGCACCGGCCGGCCATGATCGACCATGCCCGAGGACGGGCCGGGCTCGGCCGCGGGCGTTGGCATCTCGGCCCGGGCCTCGACCTCGAGCGCCGCCTTGGCCGCCCGGATGCGCGCCCGCCGCGCCTGCCGGTCGGCGACCCAGTCCGGCAGCTCGTCACCACGCTGGTCGGCGCCATGCTCGGCGTCGCCGGCGGCATCCGCGGCCGCGGCCCTGGCCAGCCAGCCTTGCACCTCGGCCGCGAGCGCCGCCTCGCCCGCCTTCATCCGGCCGTAGCTCATCGCCTTGTGCCTGGAGGCGTTAGCCTTGAGCTTGGTGCCGTCGAGCGCGACATGGCCGAGCTTGACCAGACCGGCCGCGCGGCACAGGCAGGACCTGCACGAACAACCCGGCGAGCGCCGCCAGATGGCGCTTGCGGAAGTCGGCGATGGTGCGAAAGTCCGGCCGCTGCATCCCGGTCACCGCCATGATGTCGAGCCGCCCTTCGCAGCCCCGGGCGATCCGCCGCGAGGGCGTACAGGCCTTGGGTGTAGGCATAGAGCAAGAGCGCCACCATCATCGCCGGGTGATACGGCGGCTGACCGCGCTCCTCCCGCTCGTAGGCTTCGAGGATCGCCGAAAGGTCCAGCTCGCCGCGCACCAGCTCGCGCACCAGATGCGCCGGATGGCCCGCCGGCACGAAGTCGTGGACCGACGGCGGCAACAGCCAGAGCTGGTCCACCTCCCACGCCCGAAAGGTCTTGCTCATGCACCCTGACCAACCACGCCGCGCCCCACCCGTCCACCCCGCTCTCGCTAATACTCGGACAGGCTCCTAGTGTAGCGTCCCAGAAATAACGTTACAAAGCCGGCCGAGCTTGGCAAGGATGTCGTCGGCGGTGGCGGTCCAGGCGAACGGTCGCGAGCAAGCGTTGTAGGCGGCAACGAAGGCGCTGATCCGGGTGACGAGGTCCTTGGCGCTGGCGAAGGAGCCGCGACGGATCTCGCGGCTGGTCAGGATCGCGAACCAGCGCTCGACCTGGTTGAGCCAAGAGGCGTAGGTCGGGGTGTCATGGGTATGGAAGCGCGGCCGCGCGGCGAGCCAGGCGCGGACCTTGGGATGCTTGTGGGTGGCGTAGTTGTCGACGACGAGGTGGACGTCGAGATCGCTCGGCACCGCACCATCGATGCGCTTGAGAAAGGCCAGGAACTCCTGGTGGCGATGGCGTGCCCGGCACTCGGCCAGCACCTGCCCGTTGGCGACGTCGAGGGCGGCAAACAAGGTGGTCGTGCCGTGCCGCTTGTAGTCGTGGGTGATGCCATCGGCGTGGCCGAAGCCCATCGGCAGCATGGGTTGCGTGCGCTCCAGCGCCTGAATTTGGCTTTTTTCGTCGACGCACAGGACGACCGCGTGATCCGGTGGGTTGAGGTACAGCCCGACGATGTCCCGAACCTTTTCGACGAACCACGGGTCGGTCGACAGCTTGAAGCTCCTGGCGCGGTGCGGCTGGATCCCGAACAGCCGGAAATAGCGCTGCACCGTGCTTTTCGAGATCCTGCAGGCCTCGGCCGCGCTACGGACGGTCCAGTGCGTCCCGACGCGCGGGCGGCTCTTCAGGACCGTCGCCAGCAGGTTCGCCACCGCCTCGTCATCATGGCTGCGCGGGCGCCCCGGCCGCTGCTCACCGTAGAGCCCGGCCAGACCCTGCTCGAGGAACCGCCTGCGCCAGTGACTGACCGCCGGGATCGAGAGGCCGACATGCCGCGCAATCGCGGTGTTCGAGATGCCTTGTGCTGACGCCAGCACGATGCGCGCTCGCCGCACCAAGCCCTGTGGGGCGGTTCGCGATCGCAGCAGATCGCTCAGGCTGGCTCGTTCGACCGCGGTCAGCTCGATCTCCTGCTTGCGTGGCCGGCCCATGCTGCTCCCCCTGCTGCCCGGGGAACAACATGCCGCCGTACGAAACATTACCCACGTTAGTTCTGGGACACTACACTAGCATGGGCGCGATGAGCTGGTTCTACAGAGTTGCATATGCGGTTGGCTTCAGGCCGTGGGAGACTGCCTCCCGACGCGAGGCCGAGAGGATCGACCTCATGTTCGACCGCGAGCAGCGGGAGCGCCAGCCGCCCTTCGGTCTCGCCCTCGACCTCGGCTGCGGCACCGGGATGCACTCGGTGGACCTGGCGCGGCGAGGCTGGCAGGTCACCGGTGTCGGGATTGTCCCCAAGGCTCTGCGCCTGGCGCGTGAGCGCGCGCGAGGAGCCGGCGTGGAGGTGCGGTTCGTCGAGGGTAACGTCACGGCGCTCCGCGCCGCCGGCGTCGGCTCCGGCTTCCGTTTCGTGGTGGACTTCGGACTCTTCCACGGCCTGCACGATGCGCAGCGCCAAACGATGGGGCGAGAAGTGAGCGCGGTGGCCGGGCCCGACGTCACGCTGCTGATGATCGCCTGGGCGCCCGGGCGCAGAGGTCCCTTGCCGCGCGGTGCCAGCCGCGCCGACATCGAGGCGGCTTTCCCCAGGTGGGCGGTGATCGCCGAGGACGCCATCCCAGCCTCGGCACTGCCCAAGCCGCTCAGGAGCGTTCGACCGCGTTTCTACCGGCTTCGTCGCAGCTGATGCTGCGCGCCGCACCGGCGCTCGCGTCGTCCGAGAGATGGTTTTCACAATCGCCTGTGAGCGAGCTCACAACCAACCCACTGGTCGCGGCCATAGTATCGGTGTGTCAACTTACACTTTGGTACGATCAGGCCGGGTGTCCCGGCCGTCATGTCAGGAGTGCGCCAAGATGCGGAGAGAGTTCGCCAGTACCACGCCTGTGCCGATCAATCCCGGCCCGCCGAGCACGGTCGTCTCGCAGATCGCCGTGAGCGGCCTCGAGGGGCTCACGGTCGACGACGTCGACGTCACCGTCGACATCGATCACACCTGGACCGGGGACCTGACGATCAGCGTCTTGAATCCGGGCGGCCAGCGGGTCGTCCTCAGCGACCGGCGCGGCGGTTCGCGTGACGATTTCCGCGAGACCGTGTTCGATTCGGATGCCAGTCTGCCGATCGGCAGCGGCACGCCGCCGTTCCACAACACCTTCCGGCCCGAGGGCAATCTCGCCGACTTCCGCCATCGGCCGGCCAACGGCGTCTGGACGCTCGAGGTGCGCGACCGGGCCTTTCAGGACGGCGGCAGGCTGCGCCGCTGGGGTCTGGCGATCAACACCCAGGAGGCGGCAGCGCCCGCGTTCACGATCGACGTCCGTTTTCGCGGCGGCCTGACCAGCGCCCAGCAGGACGCGTTCCATGCCGCGGCGGCGCGCTGGTCGGAGATGATCGTCGGCGACCTGCCGGACGTGGTCGTCAACGGCGAGACCGTGGACGACGTGGTGATCGAGGCCCAGGGTGTGGCGATCGACGGTCCGAGCGGCATTCTCGGCCAGGCCGGCCCGACCTTCCTGCGGCCGGGCAGTCTGCTCCCGGCCTGGGGCATCATGTCGTTCGACACCGCCGATCTCGCCCAGATGGAGGCCGAGGGCAGCCTGGTGCGGGTGATCATGCACGAGATGGGCCACGTCATCGGAATCGGAACGATCTGGCCCCGGCTCGGCCTGCTGCAGGGCGCCGGGACGATCAACCCGACCTTCACCGGGCCGCGGGCGATGCAGGAGTTCGCGGCGCTGACGGGCAGCGCCACGCCGGTCCCGGTGCCAGTCGCCAACACCGGCGGGGTCGGCACGCGCGATGCCCACTGGCGCGAGGCGGTGCTGGGCAACGAGCTGATGACCGGCTTTTTGAACGCCGGCGTCAACCCGATCAGCAAAGTGACGGTCGGCTCGCTCCAGGACCTCGGCTACCAGGTCAACTTCGCCGCCGCCGATCCCTACACGCTGCCGAGTTCGCTGATGCTGGCGCTGATGGGGGTGGGCGTCGAGGAGGTCGACCACGGCGGCCACGGCGTGATGCTGATCCCGGAGCAGACCGTGCTGCCCGAGACGGCGCTCGCCGGCTGATCCGGCCGACGCCGAACGTTCCGGATCGAACCGGCGGCCCGTCCGGTCGAGGCGGGCCGCCGCCTACGGCTTTTTCGGGCCGGAAGCAGCGGCGGCGGCGATTTCCTGCGCCAGCTCCATGAGCCGGAGCTCGATCGCCCGCAGCCCGCCCAGGGCCTCGATTTCGGGATAATCGCGGGCCGCGGCGAACAGGCCCTGGTGCTCGACCACCTGGCGCCGGCGGTCGGCCGCGATCAGGATCCGGGTCGTGCCGGCGTCGAGGTAGGGCGGTCCGAGGGCCACCGCGCCGCCGCTCGCCGCCGGCGCCTCGCGCCGCTTGCGCGCGGCCGCGACCGCACGCTCGAGTGCCCGCCCGTCGATCTCGAAGAAGCGATTCTGGTCGAGCGCGAAGGCCAGCAGGTCCTGCAGCCGGCGCGGCGTGATGCGGCCGTCGGCCGGCCTGCCGCCGGCCAGGCGCGGGCCGACCGTGACCCGGCCGCCGGCGCGCACGACCAGATCGGGGGTTTCGTCGTCGGTTTCGCGGAGACCCCCCGAGGACCGCCACTCGATGACGATCGCCTCGGGATCGGCCGGCAGCTGGTGGGTCATGGCGACGGCCTCCTTCGCGAAGATCACCAGGGCAACGACGAGCAGCCAGGCCGCCGCCGGGACCAGCAGCCGGCCCAAGCGCCCGTTCCCGCAGCCGCTCCGCCGCCCGGATTCACCGAGCCGCGATCTCAAAGCCGGCGGCCGCGAACGCCTCCGTCAGCGCCTTGTGGCCGATCCTGGCCATCTCGAGCGGGTTCGCCTTGTAGGGGTCCTGCTCGGCCTCGACCACGACCCAGCCCCGGTAGCCGATCTCCGCCAGCGCCTTGGCCACCGGGGAAAAATCGATCGAACCATCGCCCGGCACGGTGAACACGCCCTCGATCACGCCCTTGAGAAAGGACCAGTGCTCGGTTTTGAGGCGGTGGAGGACGTCGGCGCGGATGTCCTTGCAGTGCACGTGATTGATGCGCGCGCCGTGCCGGCGGGTGGTGGCGAGCACGTCGCCGTCGGCGAAGGTCAGGTGGCCGACGTCGATCAGCAGGCCGACCGAGGTGTCGGTGTTGATCATCAAAAGGTCGATCTCGCGCTCGGTCTCGACCACCGTGCCCATGTGGTGGTGGTAGGTCATCGGGCAGCCTTCCGCCTTCAGCCAGTCGGCGAGTGCGGTGAGCTTTTCGCCGTAGCGCTTGAACTCCTCGTCGGGCATGACCGGTCGGTCGCCGAGCGGGCGGTCGATCTGGTTCTGGACCGTGCCGGTGGTCTCGGCGTAGAGCAGGACCGGCGCGTTGAGCTCCTGGTAGAGATGGAGCTGCGGTCGCAGCCGGCCTTTCTCGTCGTCGAGGGTCCGGCGGCGGAGCTCGCCCGAGAACCAGCCGGTGATCAGCGCAAGGTCGTGCGCCTCGAGGACCGGCCGGAGCTCCTTGGGGTCGAGCGGGAACTTGGTGCCGTTCTCGACGCCGAGGTAGCCGGCCTGCTGGGCTTCGGAGAGGCACTGCTCAAGGCTGATGTCGCCGCCGAGCTCCGGCAGATCGTTGTTCGACCAGCCGATCGGCGCGATCCCGAGTCGGATCGGCCCGGCTTTTTTTCCGGGTCCGGTAGCCATCGCTCAGACTCCGATCCGCTGCTTCTGCCAGCCCTGCTCATGGGCGGCGCGCGCCTCCTGGACCGCCGCTCGCCGGCTGACCTCCGGGACGCCGACGTCCCACCAGGCATCGCCCGGGCTCCATTGGTGGGCCTGGACGTCGATCACGATCACGTAGGTCCGGTCCGCCGTTTTGGCGCGCTGGAAGGCGGCCTCGAGCTCGCCGATCCCGTGCACGTGCTCGGCGATCGCGCCCATGCTCTCGGCGTGCTTGGCGAAGTCGACGGTGACCTCGTGCTCGATCCGGCAGTCCTTGATCAGGTTGTTGAACGATGGGCTGCCTTTGAAGTTCTGCAGCCGGTCGATCACCGCGAAGCCGCCGTTGTCGCAGACCACGACGATCAGCTTGTGGCCGGTGAGCACCGAGGAATAGATGTCGGAGTTCAGCATCAGGTAGGAGCCGTCGCCGCTGAACACGATCACGTCGCGCGCGGGGTCGGCCATCTTGGCGCCCCAGCCGCCGGCGATCTCGTAGCCCATGCAGGAAAAGCCGAACTCGCAGTCGAAGGTGCCGATGCTCTTGGCCCGCCAGTTCTTGCAGAGCTCGCCGGGCAGGCCGCCGGCCGCGGTCAGCGCCAGATCGGTCGGCTCGCAGGCGCGGTTGATTGCGCCGACCACGTGCGCGTAGGAGGGCACCTCGACATTAGTCGGGCCGGCGTGCTGGTCGACCAGCTGGTTCCAGGCGGCGTATTCCCGGGTTGCGCGCTCGAGCCAGGCGGCCGGCGCCTTCCAGCCGGCAAGCCCGGCCGAGAGCTCGGTCAGGCCGACCTGGGCGTCGCCGACCACCGACAAGGCGCGATGCTTGGTGGCATCGAAGCGGGCGGCGTTCAGCGCGATCAGGCGGACGTCGGGGTTGCCGAACACGGTCCAGGAGCCCGTGGTGAAGTCCTGGAGCCGCGTCCCAACCGCGAGCACGACGTCGGCCTCGGCGGCGAGCGCGTTGGCCGACGCGCTGCCGATCACGCCGAGCGGGCCGGCATTGTGCGGGTGCTCGTGGGGGAGGACGGCGCGCCCGGCGATGGTCTCGACCACCGGCACCCGGTGGGTCTCGGCGAAGGTCGCGAGCTCGGCGGCAGCCAGCGCATAGTGGACGCCGCCGCCGGCCACGATCAGGGGCTTGTCGGCTTTGCGCAGCAAGGCTGCGGCCGCGACCAGCTGCTCGACGTCGGGCCGCGGCCGCGGCACCCGCCAGACCCGGGGCTCAAAGAAAACCTCGGGATAATCGAACGCCTCGCCCTGGGTGTCCTGGCAGAGTCCGAGAAACGCCGGGCCGCAGTCGGCGGGGTCGAGCATGACCGCGATCGCCTGCGGCAGGGAGGCAATGATCTGCTCAGGCCGCGAGATCCGGTCCCAGTAGCGGGTGACCGCCTTGAAGGCGTCGTTGACGGTCAGGGTCGGATCCTGGAAGTGCTCGACCTGCTGCAGCACCGGGTCGGGCACCCGGTTGGCGAAGGCGTCGCCGGAGAGCAAGAGGATCGGCAGGCGGTTGGCATGGGCGACCCCGGCCGCGGTCACCATGTTTAGCGCGCCCGGGCCGATCGAGCTGGTTGCGACCATGATCTGGCGGCGTTTTCTGGCCTTCGAGTAGGCGATGCCGGCGAGCGCCATCGACTGCTCGTTCTGGCCGCGCCAGGTCGGCAGGCGATCCTGGACCGCTTCCAGCGCCTCGCCGAGACAGGTGACGTTGCCATGGCCGAAGATCGCGAACACGCCGCCGAACAGCGGCACTTCCTCGCCCGCGATCACGGTGCGCTGGGCGCAAAGCCACCTTACCAGCGCCTGCGCCATGGTCAGCCGGACCGTCTTCATGGCAACGCCTCCCGAACCGTTTTTCCCTGCATGCGCACCATCGTACCCGGCGCGCCTTTGATCAAGAGGCGAGCGCAGCGGATCAACCTGCGACCTCAACCGGCGCCGGAAACGCGCCTGCCGCCCGCCACCTCACCCACCCGGCCGACCGGGTGTGCTGCCCGGGTCTATTGCTGGAACGGTTCGATCGATTACCAGCCGACCAGAAACCCACCAAGGGCAAGCGCAACGAGCCACTCGCAGCGTTGCGATGATCGCTCGCACCCCGAATGTCGTCGGCAGCGCCCTTTTCACCTTGCGGATGAATGCGCCAGATGTGGCGCATCTTGCCTGGAGCCGGTCACCGCCGAGCCGTTCGCGGCTGTCGTGACGACGGCTCCTTCCGCATGTTCGAGCGCGCCGGCGCTTCCGCCGCGACCATCGCCGTCGTCCACTGCCGCACTCGTTCCCGAGGACCGATTATCGCATTCTGTTTGGGGCGCTTGGCTGCGCTCGATGGTAGAATGTGGTATCCAGGCTCGGCGTCCGCCCAAGTGGAAGATCGAAAACTCAGGTCGTCGCAACGAGATCTCTGTCATTTGGTCTTGCCCTCGACGGGACTCGTTGGATCGCCCATCGGCCTATCGAAAACCGACCCGATCGCGTGGCCTCATGGTAATCCCCAAATTAAATCTGATCGCGGCGATCGGCCTTGCGCTGGGGGCCGGGTTCGGGTTGGCCGGGACCCTGGTGGGGCAGCCGCACCTGCAGCAGATCTTGTGGGCGATCGACGCTGCCGGCCTGGTGATGGCGACGAGCCTGCTCAGCTTGAAATTCTTCAGGAAGGGCAATGATCTCGTGGCTGCGGGCTTTCTTGTGTTCGCGCTCGGCGAGAGCGTCCTGTTGTCGGGACCGCGGCGGGCGCCGCCGGCAGCGTTCCCGCGTTCGCAGCCGGAACCGCCCTGTGGGCGACCGCGCTCCTTCTGGTCAGCATCCCCCGGGAGTTTCCACTGGCAGTGCGGGCGGTCGGCGTCTTTGCCGCGGTCCTGTTCATCATCACGTCGCTCAGGATCTTCTGGGGTGAGCCGTTGTTGCCGACGACATCGCCCTTGCCCTTCTTTGCCTACCCTTTCCTGGTTCTGACCTCGCTCGGGTGGATCTGGAGCTTGCTCAGGGAGCCGCCCGATTCCTGGCCGGCGTGAGTGCATCTCCCGACTCGAAGCCCGTTGGAACGGCTCATTGGCCGCCGATCTGCGCCAGGCCGACTTCGGCGCGCTGGCGGTAGCCGGCGTAGTCCGATTTCACGTAGCGATCGATGATGTAGCGGTAGAGCACGCGCGCCTGGTCACGGCAGCCGGCGTCGGCCGCCGAATTGGCGACTGCCAGGGTCAGCGCCGCGACGTCCTCGATCGGCCGGTTGCCATAGGTGGTCTGGGCAAAGTCGACGACGCTCGGGTCCAGCGGGTGGGTGGGGTCCGCCGGATGGGAGGGGTCCAGAAGGGCGAGGTTGGCGTTGGCGCCGGCCGACGCTTTGGCGAGATGCTCGGAGTTGCAGGACCGGTGCGGCTCCTCCTGAAACAGCCTGAGCTGGTGGCGCGCCTCGTCCTGCGCCGCGACGAACGCCCCGAGCGCCTGATCCCGCTCGCCATCGGGCCCGGCGAGCTGCGCGCAGGCGCAAAGCGCCAGCAGGACCGACGCGGCCGCCCCGACGAGCTCCGGGCCGCCGCCCAGGAATCGTGCGCCGCCTGCATGCTGACCAGATGCCGGCGCCATCGCGATGCCTCCCGATGCGGGTTTCCATGCTGCCGACCATCGTCCCCGCGGCTATGGGAAGCAAGCGGCGAAGCTTTTGCCGGTGCGATCCGCGATCAGCGTCCGTTGCCAGCTCGTGGCTGCTCGGGTCCAGCCCGAGGACGACCGGCACAAGGGACTCGATCCGCAGCCGCGCTTCGGCTAAGGCTCGATCCGGAAAAACGCGCGATCCAGGTGAGGTGGCCCCCGGGCGGCGTCCGGGGGCTTGCCGCGTCAAGGGGCGCAATTGGACGGTGGCGATGCTGGTGTGGCGGCTTCTGGCCTCGCTCGCGCTGAGCACGATCGGCGGCGTGGGCTTGTGGTCGGTGGTGGTGGCGCTGCCGGTGATCGAGGCCGAATTCGGGGTCGACCGCGGCGACGCGTCCTTGCCCTATACCGCGACCATGGTCGGCTTCGCGCTCGGCGGCGTGCTGATGGGCCGGCTCGCCGACCGGTTCGGGATCGTCGTGCCGGTCGTGCTCGGCGCCTGCATGCTGGGCGTTGGCTACGTCGCCGCTTCCCAGGCGACCAGCCTGTGGCAGTTCATGCTGGCGCAGGCGCTGCTGATCGGGCTCTTGGGCAGCTCGGCGACCTTCGGGCCCCTGGTCGCCGACGTCTCGCTCTGGTTCAAGCGGCGGCGCGGGATCGCGGTCGCGGTGGTCGCGAGCGGCAACTACCTGGCCGGGACGATCTGGCCGCCCCTGCTCCAGCACGCGATCGCGGCGGTCGGCTGGCGCCACGCGCACATGGCGATTGGTTTTCTTTGTGTTGCGACGATGCTGCCCCTGGCGCTGGCGCTCCGCCGGCGGCCCTCGGTCGAGGAGCACGGAACGGTCACGACGATGCGTGCGTTCCCGGGGGTCTCGCGGCTCTCGCCGTCGGCGCTGCAGGCGCTGCTGGTGGTTGCCGGGCTCGCCTGCTGCATCGCGATGTCGATGCCGCAGGTGCACATCGTGGCCTACTGCGCCGACCTCGGCTACGGCCCCGCCCGTGGCGCCGAGATGCTGTCGTTGATGCTGGGGTTCGGGGTCGTGAGCCGGCTCGGCTCGGGCCTGATCGCCGATCGGATCGGCGGCGCCGGCACGCTGATGCTGGGCTCGACGCTGCAGTGCATGGCGCTGGTTTTCTATCTGCCGTTCGACGGGCTCGCCCCGCTCTACGTGGTCTCGGCGCTGTTCGGGCTGGCGCAGGGCGGCATCGTGCCGAGCTATGCGCTGATCGTGCGCGACCATTTCCCGGCGCGCGAGGCCGGCGCCCGGATCAGCCTCGTGCTGATGGCGACCGTGATCGGGATGGCGCTCGGGGGTTGGATGGCGGGCGCGATCTACGACCTGACCGGTTCGTATCAGGCGGCGTTCCTGAACGGCATCGGCTGGAACCTGCTCAACATGTCGATCGCGTTCCGGCTGCTGCTGGCGTACCCCCGCCCGCGGGCGCTGCCGGCCGGAGCCGGCACGCGGCTGGCGCCCGGCCCCCCGGCGAGGGCCCGGGGGTCGGCGCCCATAGACCTCCAGGTCGAACGCTGGAACTCGCCGTGCGCCCGCCCGTTAGGCACTGGCGAGCGCTACCGACCCCCATCGCAGGAGGTAGATTGATGAGGATCCTGACCACGTCGGCGGCGGTCGTGCTGCTGTCGGGACTCGGCATCTCGACGAGCAACGCGATCGTGCCCCTGTCCTGTGATTCGGACAACAACAGCTACATCACCGCGAACGAAGCCAGCAGCTGCACCGAGCAGCGCTTCGAACAGATCCGCGCCGGGCAGGAGGGCCTCGGACCGCAGCAGTTCGGCAAGGCGTTGCCGGCCGTCCAGAACCCGGGCGAGCTGTTCAAGGAGGTCGATCAGGACCACGACGGCAAGATCAGCCGGCAGGAATGGAGCCAGTGGCAGCAGCAGGGTTTCGCCACGGCCACGGCCAAGAGCGGCAGCCAGATGCCGGCGGCTGACTACCAGAAGTGGGTCGAAGGGGCGTACACCCGCCCGATCCATCCAGCCGGCCAGAACACGCAATAGTCCAGCGCCGCCAAAGCACGCCGACACCCGATCAGCGGGGGAGCCAGCGCGCGCGCTGCCGGCGGCGGCGAACCCGATGGCCTGAGCGTCGTCGCGCCTTCTTTTGATGTGCCTGCGAAGACGGCTGGCGGGGCGCGCTGGCACAGTTGGCCCAAGCTTCCGTCCATCGTGAGCCGCGGGTCTTAAACTGCCGTGGCCAAAGGGGCGACAACGGTGACAGCTCGTTGGTGGACCCCACGTCGTCGATACGCGCTCCTCGTCATCGTTGGGATCGGGTGCTTCGGTTGCGACGGCATCGGGCGCGCTCCTTTCGTGGCGACCCCGCCGGCGCCGGCATCGGAAATCTATCCGACCGTTGCCGGCGGTTGCGCCTGTGCCAGGACGCCGGTCGCCGCCCGCTGGTTCGAACGTGTGCTGATCATCGTGCTCGAAAATCGAAGCTATGAGGCCGCGATCGCCCAACCTTACCTTGCCCGTCTGGCCAGAGAGGGCGCCATCCTTGAGAACTATCACGGTCTGTTCCATCCCTCTTACCCGAACTATCTGGCGATGGTCGCCGGCAAGGCGATCGTCACTGCCGGCGATCGACAAAGAAACCTGAACGAATGTACGATTGCTGATCTGCTGCATGGCCAGGGATTGACCTGGAAGGCCTATGCTCAAGGCTATCCCGCAGGTGATGATCCGGGTGCGAACTCCGAAGAGTGCGTGAAGGCCGATGTCATTGGCAAGTATGCGAGAAAGCATGTCCCTTTCATGAGCTTCGCTCCGATCCAGCGACATCAATGCGGCAACATCGTCGCGGCCAGCCGGTTCGACGCCGCTGTGAAGCAGGCGACGCTGCCCAACTACGCGTTCTATGCTCCAGACATGGACAACGACGGACACGACACCGATCTGGCCTACGCCGCAGCCTGGCTCAGAGGATTCCTGGAGCCGCTCCGCCACGATCCGGACTTCATGCAAGGCACTTTGGTCGCCGTCACGTTCGACGAGTCAAGCCACCGCTCGAAGGCCAACCATATCTACACGGTCTTGCTCGGTCCGATGGTCGAGCCGCAGAGGGTCGGCGCCAATTACAACCACTACAACCTGCTCCGGACCATCGAGGTCAATTTCGGCCTCTGTGCCCTGGGCGCGGGCGACGCTGGCGCGAAAGCGATCACGTCGGTATGGAAGTGAAGCACGGCTGCGGGCGCGAACGCAAGGCCGCGGCCGCCGGCGTCCCCGGGGCGGACGCGCTCTCGTCCCGGCGGCGCCGCAACTATCGTCTCTTCGAGATCCGGGCGCGCAGGCTCTCCTCCTGCGCGCGCAGTTCGGGCGTGAACTCGGCGCCGAAGTCCTCGGCCTCGAACACCTGGCGGATCTCGATCTCGGCCTCGCCGCTCTCGTGCGGGCAGGGACAGCGCATCGCCCATTCGACCGCCTCTTCTTTCGAGCTCGCCCGGATCAGCCAGAAGCCGGCGATCAGGTCCTTGGCCTCGGTGAACGGACCGTCGGTAACGGTGCGCCGGCCACCGGAGAAGCGGACGCGGGCGCCTTTCGAGCTCGGCTGCAGGCCCTCGCCCGCGAGCAGCACGCCGGCCTTGACCAGCTCCTCGTTGAACCGGCCCATCTAGGCCAGCAGCCGCTCGCTCGGCATCACGCCGGCCTCGCTGTCCCGGTCGGCCTTGACCATCATCATGAAACGCATCGTTCTCTCCTTGGGTCCGGAGCCGGAGGGCGGTGTGAGACCCGCGTGCCTGTGCTCTCCTGTCCCAACAGGGCCATGGGCGAGAAATTCCCAGCGCTAATTGATCCTAATGGTTGAAAGCGCCGGTGCGAGTATTGATCAGATTTCGTTCTCAGAATTCCACGGGTATACCTATCGATAATCCTGACGGATTAGTCTTCATCAGGGTTCCCCGATCGAGACGAGCAGATTGCATTGACCAACACCATCGAATATGGACGGCAATCCGGAAAAAAGGAGCGGCGCGCGAAGGCGCCATGGTCGCGGATCGCGGCACTGGCCGGAGTGGCCACTGTCCTCTGGCTCGCGGCCGGGCTGCATCCCGACGCCGCGGGTGGCAGGCGTACCTTTGCGCTGGTGCGAGGCGGAACCGTCACGTCGAGCACCGGCGGCACGGTCAGGCCGACCACCGGCCGCACCTTCACATCCAGCGCCGGCGGCAGTTTCGCGCTCTGCGCCGTAACGCGCCAGGCAAACTGCGTGATCGACGGCGACACCATCCGCCTCGGCGGCATCAAGATCCGGCTCGAGGACATCGACGCGCCCGAGGTCTTCTCCCCGAAGTGCCCCTCCGAACTCGCCCGCGGCCACCGCGCGACCGAGCGCCTGCTGGCGCTGATCAACGCCGGGCCGTTCGAGCTGGTCCGGACCGGCGCGCGCGACCAGGATCGCTACGGCCGGAAGTTGCGGACGCTCGAGCGCGCCGGCCGCTCGCTCGGCGCCGTCCTGGTCGCCGAAGGGCTCGCCCGTCCTTGGGACGGCGCCCGCCACCCCTGGTGCGGCTGACCTGAAGACGTCTGGCAAGGATCACTGCCGAGTTCGACCGGGGCGCCAAAGCCTTCGGCTCGGTCTCTCGCCGGCGCGCCGTGGCATCGCTCGTGTCGGCCGCGTAAGCTCGACGGCTGAGGATCTCGGCGCGACAACCGTCATTTACGGCGACGGGTTCAGACGGTTACGAGGCGGGAGATAGCCCAGGCCGAGCGGGGGCGGGTTGCTGCGGATCACCGGGCAAATCGCAGGTGGTGGATCCTGGCCGCGATGAGCGGGGTTCTGGGCTCGTGCTCGATGAGACCGTGGTCGGAGTTGCGCTGGCGACGATCCGATCCGAGCTCGCGATGTCGCAGGTGGCGTCCCACTGGGTCGTCAACGCGTACCTCTTGACCTTCACCGGTTTCGTCGCGGTCGGCGGGCGTCTCGGCGACAGCCTCGGCCACCGCGGCTTCTTGGTCGTCGGCGTCGTGATCTTCGGCCTCGCCTCGCTGGCGGAGGGCTTCGCCCCGGGCGGCACCTCGCTGATCGCGACGCGCGCGCTCCAGGGGATCGACGCGGCGATCGTCTTTCCTGCGTCCTGGGCCATGATGACCAGCATCTTCCCGTAGGCGCAGCGCGGCCTCGCTTTCGGCATCCAGACCATGGTTGGCGGCGTCTTCATGGCGCTCGGCCCGCTGGTCGGCGGCTTCTCCGCCGAAGCGATCTCGTGGCGCTGGATCTTCTGGCTCAACCTGCCGGTCGTGGTCGGCATCGCGCTGGTCGTGCTCGCGGCCTGGGCGCCGCCGGTCCAGGGCGGCCGCCACCGACACCGGGAAGTCCATGTAGCCGGCAATCGCGTCGATCCGGCCGTCGAACACGCGGAGCTGGGCTTCGGAGCGGCGGAGCATGTCGGCGATCGGGAAGACTTCGGTGTCGTAGACTTCGGCCGGATCGAGCACCCCGTGGAAGGCGAGACCCTGCGCACCCCGCAACCGCTACAGCTTGGCGAGGTTGAAGTCGTTGAGGCCGATGATGAAGACGTTCTGACTGGTCATCTTGGCATCCACCTCGCGGCCATGCGACCCGCCACCTCCCCCCGAGCCGCCGGTGGTCCAGTTCCAGCTGGCCGCCCGCGCGACCCTACCAAGGTGATGTCTGGCAGGCCAGCGATTCGCTCCCTGACGGCTCGCGTCGAAGTCGCTTCGGGTCATGAGCGCCGGCCCCGCAGCGGTGCCGATCGAGGCCGACCGGCGAGCGACCGGACGCCGCGTCGGATCACGAACCCGGCGGCGCCGGCGCGATCGCGAGGCCGGCCTTGCGCAGGCCGTCGGCCATGTGCTCGATGTCCGGCTCCGGCACATTCCAGACGCGCGCCATGTCCCAGAAGCGTTCACGGACGTCGGGCTTCAGCTCGAGCGCCGCTCCGATCGCCGGCTGCGCCTCTTGACTCCGGCCCAGCTGCCCGAGGATCATCGCCGAGAACAGAAACCGCCAGGGGGGGACCTTTTGTTTCTGCGCCTCCACCAGCGCCCGTTCGTAGTCCCCCCTCTGGTAGTCATGGAAGATGATGGGATCGCGGTACCATTCCGGGTACTCGGGATTGAGCGCGATCGCTTTGGTCACCAGTGCCAATCCACGCTCCCATCCTCCCATGTAGACCAGACGCAATCCGAGGTGGACCAGAGGCTCGGGATCATTGGGATTGAGGGCGATCGCCCGCGCCCCGGCCGCCTTGAACCCGACGACGTCGTGTTGATCGAACAGCGCGTTCGCGAGCATCAGCTGGGCGGTCGGGTTCCTCGGCTCAAGCTCGACCGCGCGCTTGGCGGCGGCGAGGGACCGCTCATGCGAATCGTAGAGCTTCGGTCGCGGATTGTAGCCAAACCGATGCTCCTGGGCGTAGATGTTGGCGAGCACGGCCCACGCGTCTGCATAGTCGGGATCGAGCTCGACAGCGCGCTCCAGGCAAGCGCGGACCCTGGCGTGCTCCGGTCGGTCGAAGGACCGTTGGTAGAAATAATATCGAAGGACGCAATCGTAGGCTGCAAGGGACGTTGACGGCTGGGTTTGCGCTTCGGTCTGACCCGCTTCCGCGATCACGCCGTAGTTGCTGGCGACGACTGCGGACACCTGCTGCGAGACATCTTCCTGAATCTCGAACACGTTAGATGGGGTCAGCTCGTCGCCGTAGGACTCTGACCAGACGATCTTGCCGGAGTTGGCATCGACCAGACGGGTCGAGAGTTTAATCCGGTCCTCGTCGCGTTGGACGCTGCCGGTCAGCAGATAATCGATGCCGAGCTCCCGTTTGAGTTGTTGAGGATCGGCCGACTTCTGCTGGTATTTCGCGGTGGATTGCGTCGACAGGACGAACAGCGCTTTGAAGCGTGCGAGATCGGTCACGATCTGGTCGGTCACGCCTTCGGCGAAATACGTCTGCTTGGGGTCGCCGCTCAGATTGAGAAAGGGCAGCACCGCGATCTTGGGGCCGCGCGGCAGCTCCGTCGAAGTGCCCTCGCTGCGGCCGGACCACGACCACGACTTGGAATCGAGCCGGCCCGCGCCAAGCCACCCGAGGCCCCCGAGAAACGCACCGGCGAGCAGGGCGATCACCAGCCAATACCGGCGGGGTCGCGCATCGCGGGGAGGCGGCGCGTCGGGTGCCGGATCGAGGTCCCGCCACTCGAAATACGGGACGTAGCCGCCCTTGGGTATCGAGATGACGACCGGATCCCGCTTTCCGGCGGTGGCATAGTAGCCGTCGAGATCGCGCCGCAGGCGACGAGCCTCGACCCGCACGACCGGGTCGGACTGCGGGTCGAAATCGTCTTGGCGGCCGAAGACGGCGAGCGCGATGGTGAAGCCCTTGAGCCGGTCGGCGCGGCCGGCGAGCGTCTCTTCCACGACGAAACGGAGCAACTCGCGCCGGGCCGGGCTGGCCTCAAACGTCGGATCCGCCAGGATATGCCGCATCTGCGCGCGGGCTGCTTCGGGCGACGGCCGGGCGCCGACGGGCGCCTCATCCTGAACGGCGGCGGCGATGGTCAAGGGCAGCGATCCTCCATCCACCAGGAGCCCGGCCGAGCCATGGCTCCTGCAACCCGGAACCTAGCCAGGCATGCCAGCGAAAGGAAGCCTCCGCGCTTTCACGGGCGGCGTGTCCAAACGCCGGGGGGTGCGCACATGTTCGCACCTTGCGCCGGCGGGCTCACACCGACTACGCGCGTCTCGTTCGGTCGTCGTTGTGCGGGACGGGTCCGGTGCCGAGCGTCGATCTTCTGGTGAGCCGGCTTCCAAGGTACGAATTCGCGCTCCGGCGACTCTACGTTCGAGATCCGGAATTCCGTTCGGTCTGCGACGACTACGGCGATGTGCAACGCGCGCTGGAGCGTTGGCAGGCAGCCGACCAACCGGTGCCCGGAAGGGTCGCCGAATACCGCCGTATGCTGGAGGAGCTCGAGGCGGAGGCTCTGGCGATGGTGAAGGCGTGCGGGGGCAAGTGATGCGGCTGGTAAGGGAGAGCGCTCGAGGATCCGAGCACGTCCGGGACGGACTCGGCATCGAGGGACTCCGTAATGGTGGTGAAAAGTGGCATCTGGGGCCGGGCCCCGCTGATCGTGACGATGGCCGGCGCTTTGCCGACGGCGGCCGACGATCGCACAGCATGCCCCGAGGCCAAGCGCGATTGCTCGATCCACGGCGCAGTCAACAACGGCGAGGACCTCACCCGTCCGACCGGGCGCTTCGATCTGCGGCGACGTTACGAGCGTCTCCCGGAGGAGGACGGACTGAAGCCGGAGAAGTGGGTGACGGCAGCTCCTTGCTGGCGCAGCCGGGGCCGTGGGTGATCGGCAGCCTCATCCGCCAGCTGTGGTCGTTCGCCGGCGACGGCGACCGCAAGGACGTCAGCCAGCTGCTGATCCAGCCGTTCGTCAACTACAACATGGCGGACGGCTGGTACCTGGTCTTCGCGCCGATCATCACGGCGAACTGGAAAGCGGACAGCGACGACACCTGGACGGTGCCGGCAGGCGGCGGCTTCGGCAAGGTCTTCAGGATCGGCAACCAGCCGATGAACGCGCAGGTGCAGGCCTTCTACAACATCGAGCACCCGCAGTACGGCCCCGAGTGGAGCCTGCGGCTCCAGATCCAGTTCCTGTTCCCGAAGTAGCGAGGCGGCAGACGGTGCCGACCAAAACCAGTCACCAAAGGAGGACGCGATGAGGCGAACCGGCTCGATAGCGGGGGCGCCGCTGGCTCTCGATCTCGACGGCATCCGCGCAAGAGGTTCGAAGCCGAACGTCCTGGTGATCACGGGCAATCCAACGAAGGGAGAACATCGATGAGAGCCTCACGGAAACGCCTGCTGGCGGCCGCGATCCCGATCGCGCTCGCCGCCGCCATGGCCGGGGCGGCCCCCGGCGCGGCGCAGGAGAAGAAGCCCAACATCCTGCTGATCGTCGGCGACGACGTCGGGTACGGGGATCTGGGCCCCTATCTCGGCGGCAAGAACCGGGGCATGCCGACCCCCAATTTCGACAAGCTCGCTGCCGAAGGCATGATGTTCACCTCCTTCTATGCGCAACCGAGCTGCACGCCGGGTCGCGCAGCCATGCAGACCGGCCGCATCCCGAACCGGAGCGGCATGACGACGGTCGCGTTCCAGGGCCAGGGCGGCGGGCTGCCGGCGGCCGAGTGGACGCTTGCCTCGGTGCTGAAGACCGCGGGTTACCACACCTACTTCACCGGAAAATGGCATCTGGGGGAAGCCGACTACGCGCTGCCGAACGCCCAGGGCTACGACGAGATGAAGTATGCCCTCCTGTATCACCTGAACGCCTACACCTATGCCGACCCGAACTGGTTCCCAGACATGGACCCGGAGCTGCGCGCGATGTTCGCGCGGGTCACCAAGGGCGCGCTCTCCGGCAAGGCCGGCGAGCCGGCCAAGGAAGACTGGAAGGTCAACGGCGAATATGTCGACACGCCGGACAAGGGCGTCGTCGGCATTCCTTTTCTTGACGACTATGTCGAGAAGGCCGGGATCGAGTTTCTCGAGCAAGCTGCGAAGTCCGATACGCCGTGGTTCATCAACGTCAACTTCATGAAGATGCACCAGCCGAATTTGCCGGCGCCGGAGTTCGAGCACAAGTCGCTGTCCAAGACCAAATATGCGGACTCGATGGTCGAGCTCGACAGCCACGTCGGCGATCTTCTGAAGAAGCTCGAGGAGCTGGGGCTGAGCGACAACACCGTCGTGTTCTTCACGACCGACAACGGCGCCTGGCAGGACGTCTATCCCGACGCCGGCTACACGCCGTACCGGGGCACCAAGGGCACGGATCGCGAAGGCGGCAATCGCGTGCCCGCGTTCGTGCGCTGGCCCGGCAAGGTCGCGCCTCATTCCAAGAGCGACGACATCCTCGGCGGTCTCGACCTGATGGCCACCTTTGCGTCACTCGCCGGCGCGAAGCTGCCGGAGAACGATCGTGACGGCAAGCCGATCATCTTCGACAGCTACGACATGTCGCCTGTCTGGCTGGGGACCGGAACCTCCGAGCGCAAGTCCTGGTTCTACTTCACCGAGAACGAGCTGTCGCCGGGCGCCGCGCGGGTCGGCAACTATAAGGCCGTGTTCAATCTGCGCGGCGATGACGGCCAGGCGACCGGCGGCCTCGCGGTCGACTCCAATCTGGGCTGGAAGGGCGCGGAGAAGTACGTCGCGACGGTGCCCCAGGTCTTCGACCTGTGGCAGGACCCGCAGGAGCGCTACGACATCTTCATGAACAACTTCACCGAGCACACCTGGACGCTGGTGACCATCAACCAGGCCATCGGGGAGCTGATGAAGACCTACGTCCAGTACCCGCCGCGCAGGCTGCAGAGCGAGGTCTACACCGGCCCGATCACGCTCTCGCAGTACCAGCGCTTCCAGTTCGTCCGGCAGGCGCTCGCGAAGGAGGGCTTCGAGATTCCGTTGCCCACCGGCAACTGATCCATCTCTAATGGCGCCTGCGGCGCCGAGGGCGTTGATGGCACGCCATTCCCGGCACCGCAGGTGCCCAAGGAGCCGACGACCGACGGAATGTGATCGCGGATGAAGGAGGTACCTATGACAGGGAGAATTCCGGCAGCGGTCCGCCTCGGCTTCGCAGCCACGCTGAGACCCCTGGCTTTGGCCTTTGCCGGCGCCGCGGCGATGGTCGCGGTGACCGTCGTCCCATCGTTCGCCGATGACTCGGTCACGGCCATCGACGTCCTGCTCGAGCCGGATGCGACCATGCTCATGCACGCGAAGGACGCGAATGAGCGCCTGCGCGAGAATTATCCCCAGGGTTACTCTCTCGACGAGACCCATCAACCACACATCACGATTTTGCAACGGTACGTCACGACGGAGGATCTCGACAAGATCTATGCCGCCCTCAAGAAGATCCTGGCCGAGGAGAGGCCGTCCTCATGGCAGCTGAAGGCGTACAAGTACTACTATATTCCCTGGCAGGGACTCGGCCTTGCTGGGATCGTGATCGAACCGACCGACGATCTCCTCACGTTCCAGCAGAAGGTGATCGAAGCTGTGGCGCCGTTCGTCATCGGGACCGGGACCGCAGCCGCGTTCGTCCACCACGCCGGAAGACCCCGACATCAATCAGCCAACGATCGACTACGTCGCGGCGTTCGTGCCAAACGCGGTGGGCAAGAAGTTCAACCCACACGTGACGATCGGCCTCGCCCACGAAGACTACCTAAGGAGATGCTCAATGAGGAGTTTGAGGATTTCACGTTCTCGGTAAGCGGGCTGTCCGTCTACCACCTCGGCAATTTCGGAACCGCGCGGGAGAAGCTCAAGGGTTGGCAGTTGAAGCCCTGAGGCAGTGTCAGGAAGCGGCGATCCGGTAACGCGCGCCGCCTCTTCTCAAACATTAGAGGAGATTTGCCATGATCGTGCAACGCGTCAGCCGCATCGCCTACGTCGCCATCCTGGCGCTATGCGTCACGTCCTGGCACGTCCGGGCCGCCGATGATGCCCTGCCGTCCTGGAACGACGGTGCCGCGAAGACGGCGATCACCGCGTTCGTTGCGGCCGTGACCACGGCGGGCAGCGCCGACTTCGTGCTACCGGCGGATCGAATCGCAACCTTCGATCAGGACGGCACGCTCTGGGTCGAGCATCCGCTCTATGCCCAGGCGATGTTCGCGCTCGACCGGATCGAGGCGCTCGCGCCCAAGCACCCCGAGTGGAAGTCCAAGGAGCCGTTCAAATCGGTGCTCGCGGGCGATCGCACCTCGATCGCGAAGTTCAGCGAGGGCGACTGGGTCCAGATCATCGGCGCCACGCATGCCGGCATGACCACCGAACAGTTCCCGGGCATCGTCCGGGCATGGCTCGCCAAGGCGGAGCACGCGAAGTTCAAGCAGCCCTACACCGAGCTCGTCTACCAGCCCATGCTCGAAGTGATGGAGTACCTGCGCGCCAACGGCTTTCGGACCTACATCGTCACCGGCGGCGGCCAGGAGTTCGTGCGCGCCTACAGCGACAAGGTCTACGACGTCCCGGTCGAGCAGGTGGTGGGCTCCAGCATCGTCACCAGATACGAATATCAGGGCGAGAAGCCGGTCCTGATGCGCGAGCCCAACGTGTTCTTCATCGACGACAAGACCGGCAAGCCGATCGGCATCAACCTGTTCATCGGCAAGCGGCCCTATGCCGCGTTCGGCAACTCTGATGGCGATCGCGAGATGCTGGAGTGGACCGGGGCCGGCGAGGGTGCGCGCCTGATGATGCTGGTGCTTCACGACGATGCCGAGCGCGAGTACGCTTACGGCCCGGCGAACGGCCTGCCGGACACCAAGGTCGGCACGTTCTCGCAGGCGCTGGCGGACGAGGCCAAGAACAAAGGCTGGGCGGTCATCAGCATGAAGAACGACTGGAAGACGATCTTCCCGGCAAAACCGTGACGTTCACGCCTTTCAGGCCGAGCCTTCTGAGCTTACGGCGGGCCGGCACCGCTCTGCGACGCCTGGCGCCGGCAGCCGCTCTGGCGGGCGCGGTGGCGATGGTCGGCGCCGCCGCCCGCGGGCAGGCTGCCGATGCGCCGACTTTCGTCGGCAGCTCCGCCTGCGGCGGCTGCCACTCGACCGAGATGGCGGCCTGGCATGGGTCACAGCATGCGCTCGCCATGCAGGAGGCCACCGCCGCGACCGTGCTCGGCAACTTCGATGGTGCCAGCTTCACCCAGGGCGACGTCACCGCGCGCTTCTTCAAGCGCGACGGCAAATTCTACGTCACCACCGACGGGCCGGACGGCAGGCCCGGCGAGTTCGAGATCCGCTACACCTTCGGCGTCTATCCACTGCAGCAGTATCTGATCGCCTTCCCCGACGGCCGCCTGCAGGCGCTGGGCATCGCCTGGGACGCGCGGCCCAAGGGTCAGGGCGGCCAGCGCTGGTTCCACCTCTATCCGAAGCAGAATCCGCACGCCGGTGATCCGCTGCATTGGACCGGCATCGATCAGACCTGGAACTTCATGTGCGCCGAGTGCCACACGACCGAGCTGCACAAGAACTACGACGCCGCGACCAATCGCTACGCGACCACCTGGGCCGAGATCGACGTCGGCTGCGAGACCTGCCACGGCCCCGGCTCGGCGCACGTCGCCTGGGCGAAGCGGCAGCAGAGCTGGCTGCCCTGGGGCAAGGGCGGCGACGACGGCCTCACGGCCCACTTCGACGAGCGCCAGGGCATCCACTGGACGATCGACTCCGCGACCGGCAACGCCGCGCGCAGCGCGCCGCGGACCAGCGCTACGGAGCTCGAGACCTGCGGCGTCTGCCATGCCCGCAGCGCCAAGATCGCCGAGGGCTGGCGCCCCGGACAGCAGCTGCTCGAGACCCACGTGCCGAGCCTCTTGGAGCCGGGGCTGTTCGAGGCCGACGGCAAGATGGTGGACGAGGTCTACAACTACGCCTCGTTCCGCCAGAGCAAGATGTTCAGCCGTGGCGTCAGCTGCAGCGACTGCCACGAGCCGCATTCGCTGGCGCTGCGGGCCGAGGGCAACGGCGTCTGCTACCAGTGTCACGAGCAGGCGAAGTATGGCGCGGTCACGCATCACCACCATGCGGAGGGCTCGCTGGCGGCGGGCTGCCCGGCCTGCCACATGCCGGAGCGAACCTACATGGTGGTCGATCGGCGCCACGATCACGGCTTCCGGATCCCGCGGCCAGACCTGTCGCCGCGCTTCGGCGTCTCCAACGCCTGCAACGACTGCCACGCCGACAAGGATGCCGCCTGGGCCGCGGATGCCGTCGAGCGCTGGTATGGGCCGGAGCGCAAGGGCTTCCAGACCTGGACCGAGGCCTTGGCCGCGGCCCGCGACGAGACCGCGCCGGCGGCGCCGCTGCTGCTCCAGGTCGCGACCGCACCGGGGGTGCCTTCGATTGCGCGGGCGACCGCGCTCGAGGACCTGGCCCGATGGCCGAGCCGCAAGGCGATCGAGGCCGCGCGGCAGGCTCTGACCGACACCGACCCGCTGGTCCGGCTCGGCGCGCTCCGCACCTTGCGCTCGCTGCCGGTCGAGCAGAGCTGGCCCTTGGCGCACGGCCTGCTCGACGATCCCGTGCGCGGGGTGCGGCTCGAAGCGGCCTCGCTGCTCGCGACGATGCCGCAGGACCAGCTGGCGCCGGCCGATCGGCAACGGCTGGCGGGGGCGATCGACGACTATGTGGCGTCCCAGCGGCTGAACGCCGACCGGCCGGAGAGCCGGGTCAACCTCGGCAACCTCTTTGCGCAGCAGGGGCAATCGAGTGCCGCCGAGGCCGAGTATCTGGCCGCCCGCTCGCTCGACCCGAGCTTCGCCCCCGCTGACGTCGCCCTTGCCCAACTCTACGGCCAGGAGCGGCGCGATCCCGAGGGCGAGCGAATTCTGCGCGCCGCGCTGGCGCGCATGCCCGCGGACGCCGAGCTGCATCTGGCGCTCGGCCTCAACCTGGTGCGCCAAGGCCATGGCCCCGAAGCGCTGGCGGAGGTCGCCCGCGCCGCCGAGCTCGACCCGGCCAACCCGAGGTACGCCTACGTTCACGGCGTCGCGCTCAACTCGAACGGCCGGACCGACGAGGCGCTTAAGGTCCTCGAGGCCAGTCAGGCGCGCCACCCGGCCGATCGCGACACGCTGGTCGCGCTGATCACGATCAACCGGGACGCCGGCCACGTCCGGGCGGCGCTCGCCTGGGCCGACCGCCTGGTCGCGGTCGAGCCCGACGCGCGCGCGCTACGTGACCAGATCGCCGCGCTGGCGAGCGGATCGGGATCTCAACTTCCTCCGGCTTCGAGCCCCGCGCGCTAGCGGGTCGACGACAGCACCCAGCGGCCCCCCACGAGCCTCAAAAGGCTCTCCCCCTTCACCTCGCGCCCGGTCGCAAGCCATTTCGCCATCTCGAAGAGCAGCCGGGCGCTGCGGGCGCGCTCGTTGAGCCTGGTCGTGTTCCGGACCCGGTGGGCGACCCGGACGGCATAATGATCCTGCAGGCTCAGGCGCACGCCCGCGAGGGCATCCTGCATAGGGATCGGGATCCTGCAGCAGGTCAGCCGATCCAACGCCCGAGAGCTGCGCCAGATGGGGCGAGCCGATGGCACCCGCCGCCAGGATCATCTCGCGACCCGCCAGCACCTGTTCGGCCCGCCGCCCCTCAAACGTGATCTCCGATGCCAGGGGCCCGGATCACCACACCCCGCGACCACTACCGCCCGGTCGCGACCGCGGCCTTCGTGGCGCTGCAGGCGGCGCGCTCTGGTCAGGCCGGTCAGTTGCCGGGGCTCCGATGGCGGCTTCGCGGCCCTTCCTTGGGATTCTTGTTGATTGGGTGCCAGATCGGACTCTAGGTTGCTGTCGCGGCCAAGCCCTAATCTCAAAAACGCTGGCGGCCGGAAGCATGGGAGTGCGTCGACGTGCCGTACCGGATCGAGTGCGTGCTCGAATGCGGCAATCATCTGGGTGAGGGGCCGATCTGGGACGTCGACGAGGGCCGCCTCTACTGGGTGGACGGCACCGGACGGCGGGTCGGCAACCCCAGCATCTGGCGCCTTGATCCCCGCACCGGCCGCACCGAGACCTGGTCGCTCGGGCAGGACGTCGGCGCCATGTCGCTGCGTCGCGACGGCGGTGCCGTGCTGGCTCTGGACGACGGTTTCTATTTTTTCGAGTTCGACGAGCGCCGGCTGGAGCGCATCGCGCTGGTCGAGGCCGATCAGCCCCGCACCCGCCTGAACGATGGCAAGTGCGACCGCCGCGGGCGCTTTTTCGCGGGCGGCATGGACGACCAGGAAGAGCTCAAGATCTGCGGCCTCTATCGCCTCGACCCTGACTTACAGGGACCAAGGTCGAGGACGGCATCATCTGCACCAACGGCCCGTGCTGGAGCCCGGACGATACGACCTTCTACCTCGCCGACACGTTCCAGCAGGAGTTCTGGGCTTACGACTACGACATCGCGACCGGCGCGCTCAGCCATCGCCGGGTGTTCGCCACCACGCACGACGATCCGGGCGTTGCCGACGGCTCCACGGTCGACGAGGAGGGCTACATGTGGAATGCCCAGGTCATCGGTGGTGACCTGGTCCGCTACGGCCCCGAAGGGTCGCTTGATCTGCGCATTGGGATGCCGGTCCGCAACGTTACCAGCCTCACCTTCGGCGGCGACCGGCTGGACGAGATCTACGTGACCTCGATGGCGCGGGTGAAGCACCCGGCGGTCCACGACCTGTTCGCGCGGGAGGTCAGACCGCAGTTCGGCGCCGGTCACCTGTTCAGGGTTTCCGGGCTCGGGATTCGCGGCCTGCCGGAGCCGCGGTTTGCCGGTTGACGCCGCTTGCGTTCCGCCGTGCCCCGAGGGCCAGGCGGCCGACGCCCGAGCGGCGATGAGACGTTGCAGCGGATGCGCCGGCGATCCGCTTGAGCCAGGGAGGCATCGGGAGCGATCATGTATCCGGGAGTGATACACGCCTATCATCGACCGGCCTCTGTCCGTGAGGCTGTGACAGCGATCGCCGACGGCGGCGAGGATGCGGTCTTCATCGCCGGCGGCCAGAGCCTGATGCAGGCGCTCAAAGCGCGGCTGGTGCAGCCGCACGCGCTCGTGGATCTTCAGGAAGTCGCCGAGCTGAAGGGCGTCGCGTTCGACGGCGGGGTCCGGATCGGCGCGATGACCCGCTACGTCGAGCTGGCAGCCGAGACGCGCCTCGCGCCGGCTTACGCCGCCTTCATTGATGCTGCCGCCCACGTCGGCGATCGCCAGGTGCGCAACCGCGGCACCATCGGCGGCAGCGTCTGCTGGAACTACATCGCCGCCTGCATGCCGGCGGTCGCGCTGACGCTCGATGCCACGATGAACCTGGTCTCGGGCAAAGGCGGGGAACGCAGCGTGCCGGCGCGCGATTTCATCGGCGCCCCGCTCCAGACCGCGCGCAAGGACGACGAGCTTCTGGTCTCGCTGCGGCTGCCCGCGCCGCCCGCCAACGCCGGCAGCGCGTACCGCAAATGGTCGCTCGTCAGCGACGGCCTGCCGGTGATCGGCGCCTGCGTCTACGTCGAGCTCGATGCCGGGGGAAGCTGCGCGCGGGCGCGGGTCGGCTTCGGCGGCTTGGCAAGCGGGCCCAGGCGCTCGCCCGCGGCGGAGGCGGCGATGGTTGGATGCAAGGTCGGCGACGACGCGACCGTTGCCCGGGCCATGGCGGCGGCGGCGCAGGAGCTCGAGACCCAGGGCGACCTCTGGGCCGACCCGGCCTACCGGGCGCAGCTGATCCGGACGCTCGGCGCCGAGATGGCATTCAAGGCCTTGCGCCGCGCCTCCGGCGAGACAACGCGCTGACTTTGAGGAGTCCCCTGTCGTGAGCTCCCAGCCCGTCCGCATCACGATCAACGGCGAGGTCTTCGAGGAGACCGTGCCGATCCGCATGCTGCTCACGGATTTCATCCGCGAGCGCGCCGGCCTGACCGGCACCCATATCGGGTGCACCTACGAAGGCGTCTGCGGCGCCTGCACGGTGCAGATCGACGGCGAGGCCGTGAAGAGCTGCCTGATGCTTGCGGTCCAGGCCGACGGGCACGCCGTCACGACGATCGAGGGACTGGCCAAGAACGGCGAGTTGAGTCCGCTCCAGAAGGCGTTCAACGAGCATCACGCGCTACAGTGTGGCTATTGCACGCCGGGCATTCTGATGAACATGGCGGAGTTCATCGAGAAGCACCCGAACCCGACCGATCAGGAGATCCGTCACGCGCTGATCGGCAACCTCTGCCGGTGCACCGGTTACGTGCACATCATCGACGCGGTGCGCGCGGCAGCCAGGCGGACGGCGGACGGCTGAGCCCGGCGCCAAGGACCTTCCAGGGAGCAGAGAATGGACGACCCGATGGACACCAGCACTGCCGATGGCTGGTTCGGCGCGAAGTTCAGCAGGAAGGAAGATCAGAGGCTGACGACCGGTCGCGGCCGCTACATCGCCGACCTCTCGGCGCCCGGCATGCTGCACCTCGTGTTCGTGCGCAGCGAGGTCGCCCACGCCAGGATCAGGCGGATCGACACGAGCCGGGCCAAGTCGATGCCAGGAGTGGTGACGGTGATCACCGGCGACGACATCAAGGAGCGAATTGCGTCGCTGCCGCAGCCGGTCGTGGTCCCCAACATGCCGGCCAAATATCCGACCCACTGGCCGCTCGCGGTCGGCAAGGTCCGTTTCCACGGCGATCCGTTGGCGGCGGTCGTCGCGCGCGACAAGTACGTCGCGGAAGATGCAGCCGCGGCGATCGAGGTCGACTACGAGGAGCTGCCCTACGTCGGCGATCCCGAGGCGGCGTTGCAGCCGGGTTCGGCGATCGTTCACGAGGGCTGGGACAGCAACCTGATCTTCGAGATGACCTTCACCGGCGGAGCCGCGCCCGAGGATCAGGCCCGCAACGACGCCAAGGTTCGGGAGGTGTTCGATGCCGCCGACGTCGTGGTCCGCAAGCGCTTCCGCTGCCATCGCTGCGGGGTCACGCCGATGGAGACCCGGGGCGCGCTCTGCGTCTGGGACGATGCCGATGGTCTGGTCGCCTACGTCACCACCCAGCGACCCCACATCGACCGCCTGGCGCTGTCGGACATCCTCGACATCCCGGCGGAAAAGGTCCGCGTGATCGCGCCCCGCGACCAGGGCGGCGGCTTCGGGGTCAAGGCGCCCTTCTATCGGGAGCCGATCATCGTCGCCTACCTGGCGCGCGAGCTCGGGCGCCCCGTACGCTGGATCGAATTGCGCCAGGAGCACCTGATGGCGGTCAGCCAGGAGCGCGACCAGATCCACGACCTGGAGGTCGCCGCGACCAAGGACGGGCGGCTGCTGGCGCTGCGCGACCGCGGCATCGGCGACTGCGGTGACGGCTGCGAGGGGGTCTACTGGGGCTTCCTGATGCCGTTCCTGGGCGCGGTCGAGTTGCCGAACGCCTACGACTGGCCGATCGGCGACGTTAAGATCAAGGTCGCCTGCACCAACAAATCGGCGCTCAGCCCGGCCCGCGCTTTCGGCGAGTTTCCGACCCGCTTCGCGCTGGAGCGGTCGATCGACCTGATTGCCAGGGCGTGCAACCTCGAGCCGGCCGAGGTCCGGCGCAAGAATCTCGTGAAGTCGCTGCCCCACACCTCGATCACCGGCGAATACTTCGACAGCGGCGATTTCGTGAAGGTGTTCGACAACCTGCTGGCCAAGGTCGACCTCTCCGGGTTCCGCAAGGAGCAGGCCGAAGCCCGCCAGGGCGGGCGCTACCTCGGCATCGGCTTCGCCGTTGGCGTCGAGCTCTCAGGCGTCGCCTCGGAACTGCTGGTGCCGATGGAGAACCAGCCCGGTTACGGCGCCGCGACCGTGCGCCTCGACCCGCGCGGCAAGGTGCTCGTGTTCGAGGGCGATGCGCCGGGCGGCCAGGGCCATGAGACCACGGTCGCGCAGGTCGTGGCCTACGCTTTCGGGATCCATCCGAACGATATCGTGGTCCAAACCGGCGACACCGGCACGACGCCGTTCGGCTCGGGCACGATTGGCGCGCGCGCCGGCTCCTACTTCGTCAGCGCCGCCTATCAGGCGTGCGTCGAGCTCAGACGTAAGATTGCCAAAGTCATGGCCCACGACCTCGAGCTCGGGGACGTCGATCCGGACGACTTCGAGTTCCTGGCCGGCGAGATCGTCTACAAGCGCACGCCCAATGCCCGCAAGACCTTCCGCGAGATGGTCGAGCGGATCATCATGGCGCCGATCAACCTGCCGGCGGGGGTCAGCGGCGGCCTGGAGCAGACCTCGTTCTTCGAGGCGGCGAAGCCGATGATCTGTTTCAATGCCGACTGCTGCAAGATCGAGATCGACGTCAATACCGGGCAGTGGAAGATCCTGAGCTGGACCACGTCCGAGGACGTCGGTCGGATCATCAACCCGCAGATCGTCGCCGGCCAGATGCATGGCGCGATCGTGCAGGGCATTTCGAACGCCTGCTTCGAGCAGTTCGTCTACGCGGACAACGGCCAGCAGCTGACGGCGGATTTCGAGAACTATAAGCTCGCGACCGCGGCGGACGTTCCGGACATCGAGGTGACGCACGCGCCGACCCCTTGTCCGCATACGCCGCTCGGCAGCCGCGGCATCGGCGAGGGGCGGCCGAGCGCCATCCCCGGCGCACTGTCGAATGCCATCTGTGATGCGCTGAGCCCGTTCGGGATCGAGATCACAGAGCTACCGCTGCGGCCCGACAAGATCTGGCACCTGATTGAGAACGCCAGGACCACGGCTGCGGCCGAGTAGCCGCAGGCCGAAGTGGTCGCAGTCCGACTGCGCAGGAGAACAGGACGATGTCTGAGCAGTACACGGTCGAGCGGATGCTCGAGACCCGGGTGGCGCGACGCAACGAGCTCACCGCCTTTCCGGAGTTGTTTGTCGATACGGTCATCCCGCGCTACCGCCGCAAGCTCTACAGCATCATCGGCAAGAGCGTGTTCGAGGATCCGGCCATGCGGCCGGCAATCACGGTCCAGCATCCCTTCAGCTTCAGCCTGATCGAGGTCGAGCCGGGCAAGGGGGCCGGGCTGCATGCCCACACCACCGAAGAGGTGTTCATGCCGATCGACGGCAGACTGGCGGTGTTCTGGGGCGAGCAGGGCGAGAACGAGATCGAATTGGGCCCGCTCGACACGATCACCGTGCCGATCGGCGTGATGCGCGGTTTCCGCAACGCCGACAGCAAGACGATCCAGGTGATCGCGATCGTAGGCGGCGATGACGGCGGCCGGCTCACCTGGCACCCGGAACTGATCGAGGAAGCGAAGGAGCATGGCGGGCAGTTGAACACAACCGGGTACATGGCCGACAGAAAGAAGACGGAGGTATAGCGGGGAGCTGCCGCCCGAGCCTCGGCATCTCCCGCGGGCTTGTTGAGCTGGGCGGGGAACCTGCAGCTGCACCTCCTGGAGAGCCCGGAACGGATGCGGCCCGCGCCGATCATCGCCTGTGGATCGCCGAGCCGCACTTCGCGCTCTGGATTAACGACCGGCCGGCGCGGCCACGAAGGCGGCCTCGATCTGGTCAGACTGGTCTTGTCTGGTACAGCGCCGCAGCATCTTGCAGGTGGTGCCAAAGCGGGACAGTGCATGCTCCACCTCGGCGGCAAAGAACCTGGAATTTCACTTTGTTCTGGCCAGCACCAGGGGCCACCGCATAACGACATCGCCCTGAGAAGAGCAGGCATCGACCACTGGAGAAAGACCCATGACCGACCGCGATCTCCCGAAGCCGGACTATGCGAAGAACATGCGCCTGGTCGGATATTGCGACCAGGGCGGGCGCTCGGACGGCGTGCAGATCATGGTGCATCGCGGCTATGCCTACATCGGTCACATCTTTTCCAAGGGCTTTTCGGTGGTCGACGTCCGGGATCCGAAGAACCCGAAGACGGTCAACTATGTCGCCGCCCCGCACAACACCTGGAGCCTGCATCTGCAGACCCACGAAGACCTGCTGCTCGTCATCAACAACAAGGACATGTTCGCGCAGCCCGACCTCGCTGACGAGAAGGCCTACTACAAGGGCGCGGTCGACCAGCACGCGCAGGCCGAGGCGGCCGAACGCGACTGGTCGGCGGGGCTCGCGGTCTACGACGTCTCCAAGCCCGACGCGCCGAAAAAGATCGGCTTCATGCCGGTGGAGGGCACCGGCCTGCACCGGCTCTGGTACGTCGGCGGGCGCTGGGCCTACGCCTCGGCGCTGATCGACGGCTTCTCCGACTACATCCTGATCACGATCGACATGGCCGACCCGACCAGGCCGCGGCTGGCCGGCAAGTACTGGCTGCCGGGCATGAACGTGGCCGCCGGCGAGACCGCGAACTGGCCGACGCCGAACGGTCGCTTCGGGCTGCATCACGCCATCATCCACGAGGACATCGCCTACTGCAGCTGGCGCGACGCCTGCCTCGCAGTCGTCGACGTCAAGGATCGCGAGCGCCCGAAGCTCATCGTCCACAAGGTCTGGGCGCCACCGTTCGGCGGCGGCACTCACAACGCCCTGCCCCTGCCCCAGCGCGATCTTCTGATCGTGGTCGACGAGACCGTGCTCGACGATCAGGAGGACGGCTTCAAGCCGATCTGGGTGTTCGACAACCAGGTGAAGTCGAACCCGATCAGCATCGCCACCTTCCCCGAGCCGACCGACAAGGACTATCTGAAGATCGGCGGCCATTTCGGGCCACACAATGTCCATGAGAACCGGCCGGGCAGTTTCCAGAGCGAGGAGCTGATCTTCGCGACCTACCAGAACGCCGGCGTCCGGGTCTACGACATCCGCAACCAGCTGCGGCCGGAGGAGGTGGCGGGCTTCGTGCCGCCGACGCCGCCCGCGCGCTGGGTCGACCCGCGGCCGAACCGGCCGAAGGTGCTGCATTCGGCCGACGTCTACGTCGACAGGAACGGCCTCTGCTACACGACCGACTTCAACGTCGGCCTCTACATCGTCCAGTACGAAGGCTGAGCGAACGGCCGGCGGGTGCGGGTCTTCACAGGCCGGCCCGGACGAGAGGGGTTCAGGTCCCCGTCAGCCTCGGCCGCGCCACGCTCCCTCAGCCGTCGAATTCGAGAATGTAGAGCCCGACGCTGAAATCCGTCGCGTAGACGAGGCCGGACTTGTCAACGTAGACGTCGGCGGAGTGCAGCACCAGCGGCCGGTCCGGGCGCGGATCGACGAGCTTGGTCGGCGGTGCGGGCACGAAGGCGCCGATCTCCTTCGGCTGGTATTCGTTGCTGATGTCGAAGACGCGCACGCCGGCGTTCTGGTAGGTGGTGAAGATCGTCGTGTCACTCACGAACGCGTCCGGCCGGTTCTCGTAGAGGTTGTGCGGGCCGTAATGTCCGCCGACCTCAAGGTAGTCGGCGTCGGTCGCGAGCGGGAACGTGGCGATCGAGACCGGGTTGGTCGGCTCGCGGTTGTCGAACACCCAGATCGGCTTCATCCCGTCCTCCATCTTGTCGAGGAAGGCCTCGTCGAGGACGAGCAGCAGGTCGCGCTCGGGCAGTGGCAGACAGTTGTGGGTGCCGCCCTGGAACGGCGGCGACCAGCTCTTGTGGGTGATGAGCTTCGGATTCTGGCGATCCTTGACGTCGACGACGACCAGGTTGGCGTCGCGCCAGGCGCAATAGGCGGTGTCCTCGTGGACAACGCCGTGGTGGCAGCCGTAGCGCCCGGTCTCGGTCGGCCAGTTGGTCTTCTCTCCGGCCGCGAGGTTCATCCCCGGCAGCGAGAAGCGGCCGGTCTCGCGCGGTCTGGTCGGATCGGCGAGGTCGATCGTGATGAAGATGTAGTCGCTGAAGCCTTCGATCAGCGCCGAGGCGTAGGCCCAGCGGCCGCCGACATACCAGATGCGGTGGATGCCGCCGCCGTTGATTGGCAGGAAGCCAATCTGCTGCGGCTGTCCGGGCTTGGAGATGTCGTAGACGGCCATGCCGGCCGACCAGTTGCGCTCGCCCTTCGCCTCCGACTGCCCGTGGAAGTCGGTCTTGCCCTTGTAGTAGTTGCGCTCGTCGGCGAGCTCGGGCTGCGCCCACATGTTCTTGGCGTGCACGACGAGCAACAGGTCCTCATACGCCTGACAGTGCAGGTTCCAGGTATTGTCCGGGCAGCGGTAGTAGCCGAGCGCTTTCGGGTTTTTCGGATCGCGCACGTCGATCACGCTGAAGCCGTTGGAGAACAGATGGCTGACGAAAGCGTGCCCCTTGTTGACCATGACCTGCACCGCGTCCGGGCGGCCACCCTGATCGCTGTGGCCGATGGCGCGCATTTTGTTGGCGTAGGCAGGCTTCGGAATGTCAGCCATCGTCGTCTCCCCTGAGTGAAGACGCCGCTCGAGGCGGCGTCTCCTTCCCGTCGGCTCTGGATCTCGGGGCTTTGGCCCTACTTGACGCCCCAGATTTTCTTGTACTCGTCCCGGTAGCCGTTGCCCGGGTCGAAGATGTTCTTGTCGCCGCCATCGGCGTCGATGTTCGACCGGATGAAGAGGTGAGGGGGGGCCACGTAGCCGCTCGGCTCTTCGCCGGCGAAGGCGCGGTTTAGCTCGTCGATCGTCTGCCAGCCATGCAGGTAGAGCGGCTCGGCGACCGTGGCGACCTGGTATTGGCCGTCCCGGATGCGCTGGAACGCCGGGACGGAGCCATCGCCCGCCGAGATGTTGCGCGGATATCCCTCGGCCGGGTCAATGCCCGCATTCTGGAGCGACGGCGCCGCGAAGTCATAGTAGAGGTCGTTCACCGCGACCGAATAGGTCCACTGGTCACCGTACTTGGAGAGCAGCGAGGTGGTGAGCTGCCCCATGCGGTTCTGCAGATCTCCGATCGGCGTATCCACCGTCTCCAGCACTTTGCAGCCCGAGCAGCCCTTGACCGCCTCGGCGGTCGCATCGCTCTTCGCAATGGCGATCGCGTAGATGGAATTGGTGAAGATGATCACGCCGGCCGTGCCACCGGAATCCACCACCGCGTAGAGGCCCGAGGCCTTGGCGACTTCGAGCGGATCGGTGGTGATGTTGGTGATGACGCCGGGCACGCCGTCGATCGGCCCCGGAGCGCCGCCGGAATGCCAGCCGACGACCTTGATGCCCTGCGCGACGGCCTGCTCGATCAGCGGCGCCTGTTCGCGCGCGTCGATCGTGCCGAGGATGATGCCGTCGGGCTGAAGCGCGATGGCCTGAGTCAGCGCGGACGCGCGCGTAGCCGGAGCCCCCTGACCGTCGAGCAGCCGGAAGTCCCAGCCGATCGTCTCGGCCGCCTCCTTGGCGCCATCGCCGACGCCGCGCGCACCACCGTTACGCTGATCATCGGAGACGTAGATGATCAGCTTGTCGGGTTGCGCCTTAGGGCCGGTCGTCGGGCCGGTCCACTCCGTCACCGGTGCGGTCACGGTCTTGATGTAGGCTTTCGCCTCGTCCATGAAGGCGTCTTGCGCGAAGCTCGTGCTTGCCGCGAGCGTTGCGATCGCGGTGGAGACAAGCAGCGCTCCGCCGAAGGTTCTTGCTCTCATCTCGATGCCTCCCTGTTTTGGCCGAACAGACCGATTCCGATATGCACACGAAGGGGCAAGCCCCCATCAACCGCCGGCCTTCTCCTCGTGACTGGCCGCCACGGCGACCCTGCCCGGACTTCCTTCTTGAACGGCTGGCCTCGACGGCGCCGCGGACCGGCGGCGCTGGGCGAAGCCCGCAAGGGCGATCGAGACGACCAGCGTCGTGCCGTTGAACAGCGGCTCCACGAAGAACTGGCCGCCGAGCTGCTGTATCCCCGAGATGCCGACGGCCAGGATCGCGACGCCGAACACGGTGCCCCAGACGTTGACCCGGCCGGGCTTGATGGTCGTCGAGCCGAGGAAGGCGCCGACCAGCGCCGGCAGCAGGTAGTCGAGGCCGACGTTCGCTTGCCCGATCCTGAGTTTTGCGGCCAGCACGCAGCCGGCGAAGCCCGCGATCAGCGCCGAGCCGACGAAGACCCCGACAATGTAGTAGCGCACCGGGATACCGTTCAGCGCCGCCGCCTTCTCGTTGGCGCCGATCGCGTACACGTGGCGGCCGAGCGGCAGCCGCTCGCTGACGATCCAGAGGCCTAGGGCGAGTGCTAGAACGTAAAGCGCCGGGATCGGAATGCCGAGGATCGCGGTCGTGTTGATCGCGATGAAGCCCGGCGAAAGCGAGCCGACGAGCTGACGCCCGTCGGTGAACCACAGCGCCAGCGCGTAAAGGACGGTGCCGGTCCCAAGCGTCGCGATGAAGGAGTCGATCTGCGCGATCTCGACCAGGATGCCGTTGAAGAGGCCGACCAGCCCGGCGCAGGCGAGCACGATCAGGATCGCAAGCGGCCAGGGCACGCCGTACATGACCTGCAGGCCGATCGCCAGGATGTGCCACATGACGATGCCGAAACCGACATTGAGATCGATGCGGCCGGCCATCATCGGCACTGTCGCGGCGAGCGACAGCATCGCAATGATCGCCTTGTCGGCGAGGATCGAGCGGAAGTTCAGATAGGTCGGAAAGGTGCGCGGCAGCAGCAGCGAAAAGAACACGATCAGCAGGACCGTCAAGATCGGCAGGCCGTAGACCGGCAGCAGCCGGGCGATCGCCTGCCGGCGCGACAGCCCGGCGAGCTCCGAGCGGGTGGGCTCCAGCGCGCTCGATTTAAGGGACTGCACGGATGGCCCCACCCGAGGGTGATTTCGCTGCCATCTGCCCGACGCTCGCGGACGCCGCCGCCAGCAGGTTCTCGACCGCCAGATCGGCATCGCCGAGTTCGGCCACCACCCGGCCGCGGTCGAACACCAGGGCGCGATGGCAGACCTTGGCGACCTCCTCGAAATCGGTCGAGATGATGATGATCGCCGCGCCTTCGCTCAGTGCGTCGTCGAACAGCCGGTAGATCTCGGCCTTGGCGCCGACATCGACACCGGCCGTCGGATCCTCGAAGACGTAGACCTTGCCGGCCAGATGCAGCCAGCGACCGACGACGACCTTCTGTTGATTGCCGCCGGACAACAACTCGATGGGCAGGAGCGGATCGTTCGGCCGGAGCCCGACCCGCTGGCCGAGTTCCACCGCCGCCCGGTTCTCGCGGCGCGGGCCGAGCAGCGACAAGAGCCGCAGGCCGGCCGCCAGCGGGTTGAGAAACAGGTTCTCCCGGATCGTGAGGTTGGGTGCCACCGACTCGCCGACCCGGTCGGCGCAGACGAGATGGATGCCGTTCGCCATCGCCTCGCGCGGCGTCGCGGGGGCGACCGGCGCGCCGTCCAGCAGGATGCGTCCGCCGGTCGTAGGCACGGTGCCGAACAGCGCCCTGCCGATGCTTTCCTGGCCGGCGCCACGCAAGCCGACGAAACCGACCACCTCGCCGCCGTGGAGCTCGCAATCGACCGGCCCCATGCCCCCGACCATGACCGACTGCAGGACCAGGCGCGGCTGCCCCCGGTGCCGCGCCGGGCGACGAAAGACCTGCGACGGCTCGCGCCCGACGATCAACAGGATCACCTCCTCCGGCGTCGTCTGGTCGACCCGGCGCTCCCCCGCCACCCGGCCGTCGCGCAACACCACCATGCGGTCGGCGATCTCGAACACCTCATCGAGACGATGCGAGACGTAGATGATGCCGACCCCCCGGTCGCGCAGGCGGCGCAACGCGACAAACAAGCGCGCCACCTCGTCGGCGGGGAGGCTGGCAGTTGGCTCGTCGAGTACGAGGATCTCCGCTTCCGCGGCCAGCGCGCGCGCGATCGCCACAAGCGATTTCTCGGTCCGGGTGAGGCCCTGAATGCGCACGTCCGGGTCGATGTCGGCGTCGAGCACGTGAAGGGCCCTTGCCGCGCGCTCCCTCGCCGCCCGCCAGTTGATCAGGCTGCGGCGCCGCGGATAGCCGAGGGTAAGGCATATGTTCTCAGCCACCGTCATCCAGTCGATCAGGCCGAGGTCCTGATGGATGAACGAGATCGGCAGGCGGCGCAGCGTGCCGGTCGCGTCGCGCCCGCGGAACTCTACGCTGCCGGTATCCAGGGTGTAGACGCTGGCGAGGATCTTGATGAGCGTTGACTTGCCTGCACCGTTCTCGCCTAGCAGCGCCAGGATCTCCCCGGCGCGGACCTCGAGGTGAACGTCGTCAAGCGCCAGCGTGCCCCCGAAGCGCTTGGTGATGCCCCGGAACTCAAGCACCGATGCGCTCTTCGAGGCGGCCGCTCGATCAGGCGCCCAGGCGGGCGGCGTAGCGCCCGGCATACAAATCGCCTCCCGTCGCTGCCAGCGCGCATCGTTGTGCTCGCGGGCCATTGTCGTTGCCTGGCCCGAATGTGTATGGGCGCCATTCGCAAGTGTCCACGAGTTTTCGGATAAGGGTCAAGGGAAGCGCTGGGTGCGCCGGGCGGAGTCGTGTCCCTGGAGGTAGCTAACTGGCGCGCGAACGCGGGAGAGGCCCCTGGTGGCGCGACTGGGCATAGTGGCGCGCGAGCGCATCGCCGCCGAAGTCATTGGCCAAGTCGCGCCACACGGTGTGGATGTGGTTCGCGCCGCGCTGGGTATTGTCGTATTCGATGAACACACGTTCGCCCTGGATCCGGTAGTAGTGCGGCTCGCCCCGCTCGGCGCTGCCCGCCCAGACGAAGGTGAGGCGATCGAACTCCCGTTCGACCAGGCCCGCCTGCTGGTCGGCAAGCTGGTCGGGCAGACGGGCGAGATAGCCGCCGAGCAGCTCGCGCAGGATCGAGGTCTGGCCGGCATCGAGCGTCCTGACCGGGACTCCCTTCGGCTCGGCGGTGAAGCTCAAGGCCTCGAGGTGAGCCTCCTTGAGGTCGAGCGTCGCCTCGATCTGCGCCTGCATGCCGGCCACGAGTTCGGCAAGTCGGCCTTCGAATCGTTGGCGAAAGATGTCGGTCACCGGCAGCGGCCGCTGGCCGACCTCGAGCTTCGGGCGGTTGCTGCCGACCAGGTCGGCAGGCGCTACCGCCGATATCAGCGCCTTGGCGCGCTTGTGCTCGTCGAGCGCCCTGAACAGCTCGCGGCCGAGATCCTCCGCGGCGGCGAGCGGACGGTGAAGATGCGGCCCCAGGAGCGGACTGTCTGCCGGGTCGGCGCCGAGAAAGTTCGGGGTCGACGCCACCACCTCGCCGCCGATGATCGTGTAGTGCAGCGACACATGGTGCCCGCCGAAGCGCCAACCCCAGGGAGCGTCGCCGCCCGGATCGCCGAAGATCGTGATGTAATAGAGCAGCGGGTCACGACCGCGCTCGCGTCCGAAGTCGACCGACCAGCCTTCGAGCTGATCCAGGATGTTGTCGAGCCCCATGATCACGGCGACGGTCACGTAGCCGGCCGTGGACAGGCCGGTTGCGACCAGCCGATGGACGTTTCGATGCTGGACCGGGCCCATTGCGGCGAGCGGCAGGCCGCCGTGATCGGTCGGCGTGTAGTACCACAGGCGGCGCTCGTCCTCGTCGGGAAATGGCCTGCAGGCGATCCGGCGCTGCGCCTGATCCCACGATTCGATCAGCATGGCCGCCGCCTCGGTCATGTGCCCCGCCACCATCGACGTCATCGTTTTCCCCGCCGCATGCAGTTCGGACAGCGGCTCAGGATCGCTCACGACCGCGGCGTTGTCGACCCGAGTCCGGCGGCCGAGGCGGCGCGCGCTCGACTATTGAATGAAGCGCGCCAACCTGTGGGTCAGCCTTGCTCCAGGATCGGTTCCATGAAGCCCGCCGCCATCTACGCGCATCACCCGAAACGCAGCTCCTGGCGCTGCGCCAGGTCGCCGAGCGCTCCGGGTGGCAGATCGCGGGCGAGTACGTCGAACATGGCCTCAGCCAGTGCCAAGGGCCGCGACGAGCGACCCGAATTGGACCGCTTGCTCAAGGATGCCGTCCGGCGACAACTCGACATCGTGATGACGTGGTCCGTCGACTGTCTGGGCTGCTCGCTGCGGGACCCCCGTGGCTTACTCGGTGACCTTTACGCCCAAAGCGTCGACCAGTATCTGCCTGCACATTCAGGGCATCGACCCTACGACGCCAGGCGGTAAGGCGCTCTTCCAAAATGATGGGCTTGTTCGCTGAGCCCGATCGGCTGATCGGCCCGAGGTTCGCCGCCGTCGCCGCTCTGCTGCAGCAGGCCCGCCAAGCGGTTCGTCGAGCACCTGGAACCCTCGGGCTTCGAGATCGACGACACCGATCAGGTCATGAGGCGGGGCCGGCTGCCGCGGTGGCACAGCCGACCCGCCGCCGCGCCGGGCGTCCTGCCGGCACCTCCCTCGGCCACTTCAGGCCCTGCCCGACGCGGATCAGTTGCTTGGCCGCCGCATTGACGTCGGTGCGGCTGGCGCGGCCTCGGGCTCCTGCCAGGCACTCCCGATTCACGGCGGCGAATGGGGGCGCTGGACCCGCAGATTCGGGAAGCGCCTGCGATCCGACGCGACGGCGATGACCCGGATCGCCGTGGAGCCTCGACCAGACGCAGAAAACCGGAGCCCTCCCTCAGGAGCAGCCGCGCGCATGACGCCGAGGCCTCCACGATCGGCGGCGCGGCTGGCGGATGGGGTGTCCGCCAAACCACCATCCGCAGGCGTTCGTGCCAGTTCCGCAGGGTCCGAAAGCCTTGGCGATCTGAATGAGTTAAATCCGCGCTCGTCTCTTGTAGTCTGTCGTTGTTCGTGGTAATCCACGTCTGAGCGTGGGATCAGGTGTGGGACGCACGTAATAGGAACGAGGCGGCTCAGGGGGCCCACTACGTGTATTAGCGGGTCTCTCTACACCTTCGTCACCCGAGACCGATTCGGTCAGCCTCAGGCCAAGGAATCCTTCCCCTTTCTTAATCCTTTTCCGCTCGAGGCCCCGCTCATCGAGTTGCTTACCTAGACCCTGCGACGTTCCGACATGATGCCCGCGCCCACCGATCCAGGTGCACCAGTCGTCATAGAGCCTTTTGAGTGAGGTCCACCCCGCGCGGGGGTGCACGTCACACCGCTCCCCGAGCCACTGACCTAGCACGTCCTCGGCATCGAGGTATGCCTTCCTGGCGGCAAGCGCGCTCGCTGGCGGGTTCAGGCCCTCGCGCTGGTATCCGAGGCATCCGTCAATCATCCAGCGCAGGATCGCCGGCCACTCGGCCCTGAGCTTTTCGGGTAACTCCAGATCGCGCTCGGCCTCAGGGATCACCTCCAGGAATGGCACAAGCAGCACGCGGCGCCGGATCGCCTCGTCGACGCCTCGAATACCCGGCTTGTGGTTGCCCGCAACCCAAAGCGTGAACTGTGGTTCGTACGTGAAGAAGTTCTGCCGCATGAACCGCGCGGTGATCGGGTCGCCGCCGGTCAGGCCTTTCAGTTTTGGCTCGTCCCATGCCCGCCCCGGCGCTAATTCCTGCGCTGTCACCAAGCGCGCTCCTCTGAGCATTGCCATGTCGCACGGGTGCCGATCCGATTGCGTCACGAGCAAGAGATCGCCCGGCGCAACAGCGGAATTATCACCAAGGATGCGCGAGACTGTGTTGATCAGCACACCCTTACCGTTACCAACCGGCCCCCAGCAAAAGAGCAGAACGTGGTCGCGGATCGCACCCAGCAGGCTGTACCCTATAGCGCGCTGCACGAACGGAACCAGTTCTGAATCGCCGCGGAAAATGCGCTCGAGGAATGCTTGCCAGATCGGCGCCGCCGTCCCCGGCGGAGCGGGCGCAACCGCAGTCTGCTTGGCAATGTAGTCCCCAGGGCGTGCGCTCCTGATCTCGCCGGTCCGCAGATCGACCGTGCCGACAGCGGTACCGAGCCCCCATCGATCGGCATCCCACTGCTCGGTGCTGGCCACCAGCTCTGCGTTGCTGCGCGCCAATCCGATGACGTTGGCCACCATGGGCGCCGAGCGCAGGCTTTTTGCGAGCACTTCAGCTGCCTCGACGTCGAGACCTTCGATCTCGCCCTGAGCTGCGGCACGTACCAATGAGTCGGCGCGGGACCGCAAATAGTCCCGGGTCCGGGTCATGTGCGGGAGCTGTTCGTCTCGCTGCCAGCGCGATCCGGTCCAGAACATCCACCTGTCCCAAACCGCGACGTGCCGTGCTTCGTTCTGCTATTTGCGTCCTAGTAGAGTGTCCCAGAAATAACATTACAAAGTCGGCCGAGCTTGGCGAGAATGTCGTCGGCAGTGGCGGTCCAGGCGAATGGCTGCGAGCGGGCATTGTAGGCGGCGACGAAGGCGGTGATGCGCGCCACCAGATCCTTGGCGCTGGCGAACGAGCCACGGCGGATCTCGCGGCTGGTGAGGATCGCGAACCAGCGCTCGACCTGGTTCAGCCAGGAAGCATAGGTCGGCGTGGAGTGAACCTGGAAGCGCGCGCGCTCGGCGAGCCAGGCGCGGACCTTGGGATGCTGATGGGTGGCGTAATTGTCGACGATCAGGTGAACCGCGAGCTCAGCGGGCACGGCGGCATCGATGCGTTTGAGGAACGCCAGGAATCCCTGATGGCGATGACGTGCCTTGCACTGCGCCAGGACCTGCCCGTTGGCGACGTCGAGGGCGGCAAACAGCGTGGTCGGGCCGTGCCGCTTATAGTCGTGGGTGATGCCATCGACGTAGCCAAGCCCCATCGGCAGAACCGGTTGCGTGCGCTCGAGCGCCTGAATCTGGCTCTTTTCATCGACGCACAGCACGACCGCGTGATCCGGCGGATTGAGGTAGAGACCGACGATGTCGCGGACCTTCTCGATCAACTGCGGGTCGGTCGAGAGCTTGAAGGTCCTGGAGCGGTGCGGCTGCACCCCGAACAGCCGCAGATAGCGCTGCACCGTGCTCTTCGAGATCCCGGTGGCGGCGGCCGCGCCGCGAACGGTCCAGTGCGTACCGACCGTGGGGCGGCTCTGCAGCACAGTGGCCAGCAGGCGCGCTACGGCCGCGTCATCATGGTCGCGCGGGCGGCCCGGCCGCTGCTCGCCGTAGAGCCCGGCCAGGCCCTGCTCGAGCAAGCGCTTGCGCCAGTGCCCGACCGCCGGGGTCGAGAGGCCCACCTCGCGCGCAATCGCGGTGTTCGAGATGCCTTGTGCTGACGCCAGCACGATGCGCGCTCGCCGCACCAAGCCCTGGCGGGCGGTTCGCGATCGCAGCAGATCGCTCAGGCTGGCTCGTTCGACCGCGGTCAGCTCGATCTCCTGCTTGCGTGGCCGGCCCATGCTGCTCCCCCTGCTGCCCGGGGAACAACATGCCGCCGTACGAAACATTATCCACGTTAGTTCTGGGACACTATACTAGGGCGTGTTAACGCTATTCAAGGGAGCGGGTTTCCGGTAGTCTCATCGCATGATGAGGCTGAGCGAAGACCAGTATGAAGTGATCCGCCCGTTGATGCCCGTACAGCGAGGCAACGTGCGCATCGCCAATCTCGATGTCATCAACGCGGTGCTCTATGTCGCCGAGAACGGCTGCAAATGGCGCGCGCTGCCGGAGCGCTTCGGCAACTGGCACACGATCGACACGCGCTTGCGGCGTTGGGCGGCGGCGGGCGTGCTGGACCGAGTGTTCCAAGCCTTGCAAGAACATCGCCTGATTCGCATCCGGGTGGAGTGCGTGGGCTTGGACAGCACCAGCGTGAAGGTTCACCCCGATGGCACGGGTGCTCGAAAAAAAACGGCCCGCAGGCCATCGGCAAGTCGCGCGGCGGCTGGAACACCAAGATTCATCTGGTTGCCGCGAATGACCGGATCGCCCTGACCTTCGCCCTGTCGCCCGGACAGGCCCACGACGCGCCCGAAGGACGCAAGCTGCTGACGCGCTGGCAGCGGCGGCCCGATGGCGTGCCGATGGTGATGGACCGGGCCTACGAAGGCGACGAGACCCGGCAACTGGTGCTGCAGCTCGGCTTCGAGCCGGTCGTGCCGCCCAACCCCAACCGCCTCCGCCCCTGGACCTACGACCGCGGCCTCTATCGCAGGCGCAACGAGATCGAGCGCCTGTTCCGCAGGCTCAAGGGCTTTCGCCGCATCTTCTCGCGCTTCGAAAAGCTCGACACCATGTTCACCGCCTTCATCCATTTCGCCCTGATCATCGACATGGTTTGTGTTAACACGCCCTAGTCCAGGACGCGGCGTACCAGTCCCTCCTCAGGAGCAGTCGCCGGCGTTATACCGAGCCTGCGATATTTTGACGCGCCCCCGTTGTGAAATTTGCGGTTGTGTGGTGTGCCGTGCTGCATGGTGATGCAGCGCGAGGTGAGTGATGGGCGCAGGCGTACCGATCCGGGACAACATTTCCGCCGAAGAGCTGCGGCGTCGGGCGCGGCTGGAGAGCGAGGGCCGGGTGGCGTGCCGGCTTCTCGGCTTGGCCAACGTGCTGGACGGGATGAGCCGCGAGCGCGCCGCGTGCCAGGCCGGCATGGACCGTCAGACGCTGCGCGACTGGGTGATCCGCTTCAATGCCGAGGGGATCGCGGGGCTGCGCGATCGGCCCCGGAGCGGCCGGCCGAGTTGGCTCGACGACGGCCAGCTGGCGGCGTTCAAGGGGCTGGTGCTGCGCGGGCCCAACCCGGAGCGCGACGGCGTGAGCAGCTGGCGGGCCAAGGATCTCTGCCGGATCGTCGAAGACCGCTTCGGCGTCAGCTATACTGAGAACGGCATGCTGCGGTTGCTCCACGACCTCGGCCTGTCCTGGCAGAAGGCGCGGCCGGTCCATCCCGAAGCCGACCTCAAGGCCCAGGCCCGCTTCAAAAAAAATTCCCGGCGCTGATCGCCAGATCGCCCGCGACCATCCCAACGCCGAACGGCTCGAGGTCTGGTTCCAGGACGAGGCCCGGGTCGGCCAGACCGGCCGCGTCGGCCGCCGCTGGTTCGAACGCGGCATGCGCCCGCGCGGCGTACGCGACCTGCGCCACCAGGCGGTCTACCTGTTCGGCGCGGTCTGCCCGGCGCGCGACGCCGGCGGCGCCTTGGTCTTGCCCACGGTCAGCGCCGCCGCGATGCCGGACGAGCTCAGCCAAGCCGTCAGCCCCGGCGCCCACGCGATGGTCCTCATGGACCGCGCCGGCTGGCACATCGCCAAGGACCTCGCCGTCCCTGCCAACCTGACGCCGGTCTTCCTGCCCGCCTATTCACCCGAGCTGAACGCGATCGAACGGGTCTGGCTGTATCTGCGCGAGCGCTTCCTCTCGCATCGCCTGTGGCCGAGCTACGACGACATTCTCGACGGCTGCTGCGCGGCCTGGAACGCCCTGCTCGAGGAAGCTGGCCGCATCCGCTCCCTCTGCTCCCTAGACTGGGCCACACCGGTCAGTTCTTAATGCGGCTGGTATGAGAGCCCCCCCATGGCGAGGTCGCCGGCGGCGCGCAGGGCGGCGTCGAACCTCGCGAACCGCCGCGCGACCGCGCCCGCCAGGGTCAGCTGTTCGCGATACCACCAGACCGTCTGGGCGTCCGGGGTGCGGTCCTCGAGCGCGAGCCCGAGGAAGCGCATGAACGAAAGCCGGTCGCGGATCTGATCTTCGGCCTGATCGTCGGACAGCGTATAGAGCGTCTGCAGCACCAGCACCTTGAACATCAGCACCGCATCGTACGGCGGCCGGCCGCCCTTGGCGCGATCCGAGCGTGCAAGCGCCGCCTCCAGCTCCGGCCGGAACAGCTCGAAGTCGAGCACCAGCGCCAGCCGCTCGAGCGGATCGCCCGCCGCCGACAACGCCGCATCCCGCCGATCCCGATCGAAGAACCCCGGTTGGCCCACCATCCGCACCTCTCCGCTGCTTTCCGCAGCGCAGTGCATCACATCGTCGCCTCATCTGCCAGGTTTTTCGAGGCGTCCGATCGTGTCCGCGATCGGTCCGGCGGCGCATGGAAGAACATCGAGCAGCGAATCAGGCTCGACTACACCGCGCAGCCTTTCGGGGGATCACGAGCCTGGTTTCGGTGCCCATCGTGCGATCGCCGGTGCGGCAAGCTCCACGGTGGTGAGCGGTTCTATTGCCGGAGTTGTTGGGGCCTGTCGTATCAGAGCCAGCATGAAGGGGGGCGGGATCGGTTGCTGACGCGCGCTCAGTCGATCCGCCAGCGTGTGGGAGGTTCAGCCGACATGAGGAAACCCTTTCCTGAACGGCCGCCGCGAATGCACCGTAGACGCTATGAGCGACTTCGATCGCAGGCATTGATGATCCAGGGCGCGTGGCTCGAGAAGCTGATAGATCACCTCGATCGAAAGGGCGGGCAAGGAGATTTCCGGAAATGATCGACGAGAACATCCAGTCCAACCGGCCGCTGGCCATGGGCTACGAGCGAAGCCGACCTTAGCGCCGTTCGGCACGGGATCCATCCGCGCTCCGCCCAACCCTCGCGTCGTAGGTAGTCGAGGGCGACGCGGAGCTTCGGGTCGTCGTCACCCGCAGCCTCCATCTTGGCGATCGAGCTCTCCAGCTTGAGCAGTGCTTGGCCGCCGATGTCGGCGACCCCTTCGCGCGCGAGTCCGGGCAGAATCGGCAGTCGGGCGAGCTCGTGCATCTGGCACGTCATCGGTCTGCAGCGGAGTTGTCCGGGAGTGGTCGATGCGCCAAGGATGGCGTGGGCGGCCCGTGCGGCAGGAGCAGGCACAAAGGATCCTGATCGCGGCCCTCGGGATGCTGGCCGGGCATTTCGGGCATCAGGACGGCAGGCGGAGCTCCTGAAGGATGCAATGCGACGTTGGACGACCGCTTCCGGATCGAAGAGCAGAGATCGGAAGTAGCGACGATGATGGCCGCTCATGAACCCCATTGCTGCCGTCGATGGGTGGCCCATCCGGGGAGAGGTGCTACGATATGGCCTATGAGTTGACCCGCATCGCAAGTGCTTGCGATCGTCGGGCATCGTGTTCGCCCCAGCGCGTAGAGAGGATCTAGGATGACGGTCGGTGACTTCTCGCGCTCGCGCGAGGCGATGACGGACGCGGAGCGGTATCTCGCAGGCGGGGTCAACAGCAAGTTCCGCGCAGGGGTCTCGCCCACGCGGCTGGTGTTCGCCCGGGGCGAAGGGCCCTACCTGGTCGACATCGACGGCAACCGCCTGATCGACTACTACCTCGCCATGGGCCCGATCATCCTGGGCCACGACCCGGCGCCGGTAATCGCAGCGGTCGAGCGCCAGCTGCGCAACGGCATCCTGTTCGCCGGCCAGACAGAGATCGAGTTCGAGGCGGCCCGGCTGTTCTGCGAACTCGTGCCCTGCGCCGAGCGGGTGCGCTTCGGCACGACCGGATCGGAGGTCGTGCAGGTCGCGTTGCGGCTCGCCCGCGCGGCGACCGGCCGGCACATCGTGATCAAGTTCCATTACCACGGCTGGATGGACAACATCCTGTGGAGTTTCGCGCCGACCGCCGAGCAGGGCGGACCGGCCGATCGGCCGGCTAGGGTCGCGGTCAGCCGGGGTCAGGACGAGCTGGCCGGGTCGCACACCGAAGTCATGGCCTGGAACGACCCGGAGCCCCTGGTGGCGCGGCTCGAGCGCCGCGATGTCGCGGCCGTGATCATGGAGCCCGCGATGTGCAACACCAGCGCGATCGCGCCGCGGCCTGGCTATCTCGAGGCGGTGCGCGCGGCGCGCGACCGGACCGGCACGATCCTGGTCTTCGACGAGGTCATCACCGGCTTTCGCCTCGCACCCGGCGGCGCCCAGGCGAAATTCGGCGTGACGCCCGATCTCGCCACCTTCGGCAAGGCGATCGCCAACGGCTTCCCGGTCGCGGCGGTCGCCGGCCGCGCCGACATCATCGATCTGTTCCACACCGGCAAGGTCGCGCACGGCGGCATCTACAACGCCCATCCGGTCAACATGGCGGCGACCGTCGCGACGCTGCGCGAGCTCGCCAGGGGCGAGGTCTACGCGCTGATCGAGCAACGCGGCCAGAGGCTGATGGACGGGATCGCGCGGCTCATGCGCGACCACCAGGTGATCGGCCGGATCCAGGGATTTCCCGGAATCTTTCACGTCGCATTCGGCAGCTCGGAGCCGCTGACCAGCTATCGGGACACCTTCCAGACGGACAAGGCGCGCTACGTGCGTTTCACTACCGCCATGGTCGAGCACGGCGTCCGGGCGCTGGAGCGCGGCGCGTGGTTCCTGTCCGCGGCCCACGACGACGCGGTGATCGACGAGACCCTGGCCGTGGTCGAGGACAGCCTGCGCGCGATCCGGAGGTAGTCCCGGCCGCCGAAGGCGATGTACGACAAGGGCGGCGTCCTGTAACGACGACGCTGTTGAGAACTGCAAACGAGAAACGAGGGAGAAGCACAGATGAGACGGCAAAATGCCGTGCGCAGCGTCGCTCTGGCGGCGGCTGCGCTGGTCCTCACGGTCGGGACGCCCGTTTGGGCGGCCGAGTTCGACATCCGGGCAAGTCATGTCGAGTCGGTGGAGAGCCCGCTCAACCAGGGCTGGGAGACCTTCGCGGCGTTCGTCGAGAGCGCCAGCGGCGGCCGGATCGCGGTCACGATCTCGCCCGCGAGCCAGCTCGGCGGCCTCAAGGAAGGGCTCGAGCAGGCCAAAGGCGGCGTGATCCAGATCGCGCAGGGCGACGAGACCAGCATGGACGCGTTCTACAAGCCGATGCTGATCCTCTCGACGCCCTACCTGTTCAATGACGACGAAGAGGGACGCATGTTCCTCGAGTCCGACCTGTTCCGCAGCATGAACGAAGGCATGGCCAAGGAGAGCGGGCTGCGGCTGCTTTCCGCCGCGTCCTACGGCTTCCGCAACTTCACCAACTCGGTCAGGCCGATCAAGTCGGTCGACGACATGGGGGGGCTGCGCATCCGCGTGCCGCCCAGCCCGATGTCGCTCGAGATGGTCAAGGCGATGGGCGCCTCGCCGACGCCGATCCCCTGGGAGGAGCTGTATGGCGCGATGCAGCAGAAGGTCGTGGACGGCGAGGAGAACCCCACCGGCATCGTCCTCGACTACAGCTTCTACCAAGTCCAGAAGTACCTCACGGTCGACCAGCATCAGCTTGGCCTCAACACCATGGTGATCAATGAAGCGTTCTTCCAGAGCCTGCCCGACGAGCTGAAGGTCGTGGTGATGAAGGGCGCCAAGATGGCCCAGGCGACCGAGTACGGCGTGCGCAACTACCAGGCCCGGGTGTCCGCCATCGACCAGCTCAAGGACAAGGGCATGGAGGTCACCTTCCCGACGCCGGAGGAGCGCGCCACCTTCCGTGACGCGGCGGTGGGTCCGGTCCGGGCCTATCTCGAGCAGGAGCTCGGCAAGGACTTCGTCGAGCGAGCCTTCGCGACTGTGGAGCAGGTCCGAAAGGACATGCTCCAGCAGGCCGGCGCGAAGTAGCCGCACGCGATGCCATCGGAGCGCCCGCCTTACTCGGGCGCTCCGCCTCGCCTCTTCGCTCCGGAGGTGCCCTTGACCGCATTGCGGCGGCTGGCCGCCGTCTTGAACCGCGCGATCGACGCCACGCTCGCTGCCGGCATCCTGATCATCGCCGGCATTCTGTTCCTGCAGGTCGTCCTGCGCTACGGGTTTCGCGCCGCCCTGCCCTGGCCGGAGGAGCTGGCCGGCTTCCTCCTGGTCTACATCTCGCTGCTCGGCGCCTATCGCGCGCTCGGCAGCGACGGCCACATGGCGTTCGAGCTGATTCCGCCCGATACGACCCGGCCGCTGCTGGTGCTGCTGCGCCTCTTCGGCCAGCTGCTGGTGGTGATTTTTCTGCTGGTGCTGGTCTATGGCGGGGTGCAACTCGCCTTCCTGGCCGGCGCGCAGCCGTCGACTGCGCTGCGCCTGCCGATGTCGGTCCCGTACATGATCACGCCGGTCGCGGCGACGCTGATGGCGGTGGCATCGATCCTGCACCTGCTCGAGCTCTGTTCCCGCCTCCTGCCGGGCTGGCGCCGGCGCGAGGGCGGCGCATGATCATGCTGGCGCTGGTCGTCCTGTTGGTCGCGATCCTGGTGGTCGGCGTGCCGATCGCGTTCGCCATGGGCATCGTCGCGGTCGCTGGGTTGGCGTTGAGCGGTCTCGGCTCGGGCTATGTCGTGGCGCAGCGCCTGTTCTCGGGCATGAACTCGTACCCGCTGCTTGCGCTCGCGCTGTTCATCCTGGCCGGCAACATCCTGGTCGAGGGCAAGGTGATCACGCATCTGGTGCGGTTCGTCGACCTGCTGGTAGGGCGCGTGCGCGGCGGCCTAGCCCAGGCCAACGTGCTCGCCAACATGCTGATGGCCGGCGTGTCGGGCTCCGCCACCGCCGATGCCGCAGCCCTCGGCTCGATCATGTTGCCGATGATGCGCGAGAAGGGCTACCGGCCCGAATTCTCCGCAGCGCTCACCATCTCCGCCGCGGTCATGGGGCCGATCATTCCACCGAGCCTGGTCATGGTGATCTACGCAATCCCGAGCAAGCTCTCGGTCGGCGCCCTGTTCCTTGGCGGCGTCGTTCCGGGGCTGCTGATCGGGCTCAGCCTGATGGTGCTGGCCTATGTCATGTGCCGGAAACAACAGGGGCTGGTGGCGCTCGATCGGGAGCCCTGGTCGGAGACCGCCGGCATCATGCTGCGCGCCCTGCCGGTCATGGTGGGGCCCGTGATTGTGGTCGGCGGCATCTTGGGGGGCGTGTTCACGGCGACCGAGTTGGCAGCCGTGCTGGTGGCCTACTCGCTGCTCCTGACCATGGGTTTTTATCGCACGATCCTCCCGCGCCAGCTCTATACCGTGCTGATCGAGAGCGCGCAGACCACCGGCATCGTCATGCTGCTGGTCGCCACCTCGAGCATCTTTGCCTGGTTCCTCGCGATCGAGGACATTCCGACCCTGACCACCAAGCTGTTCGCGAGCCTGTCCTCCGATCGCTACGTATTCCTCGCGATCATCAACCTGTTCCTGCTGGTGGTCGGCTGCTTTCTCGACACGGTGCCGGCGATCCTGATCTTCGTGCCGATTTTGGGGCCGGTCGCCGCGAGCTTCGGCGTTGATCCGATTCACTTCGCGCTGGTCGTGGTGGTCAATCTTCTGATCGGGATCAACACGCCGCCGGTCGGTTCCAGCCTGTTCGTGATCGCCGCGATCGCGCGGCTGCCGATGTCGCGCCTGTCGATCGCCCTCCTCCCCTTCTACGCGGTCCAGATCCTGGTGTTGCTGGCGATCACCTACCTGCCGCAGACCGTGCTCTGGCTGCCCCGCATCGCCGGGCTTCATTAGCAGGCTAGAGCATTTTCATCTTAGATAGATGCATATTCGCAGTGGTGGAGATAGCGGGCGCATTCGGCTGGCGGGGCGGTGGCGAGGAGGCGGCCGATGGTCGACCAGAGCTCGTCCTTGGTCCGCGCCGCGGCCTTGCGCAACAGCGCCTTGAGCTTGGCGAACAGCTGCTCGATCGGGTTCAGGTCGGGCGAGTACGGCGGCAGGTAGAGAACCGAGGCGGCGGCCGCGGCGAGCGCTTGGCGGACGCCGTCGACCTTGTGGGCGGCGAGATTGTCGAGCACGACCACGTCCGCCGGCGCCAGCTCTGGCGCCAGGAATTGCTCGACGTAGGCGCGCAACGCGCGGCCGGTCATCGGTCCGTCGAGGACCAGGGGCGCGATCACGCCGCTCTGCCGGAGCCCCGCCCCGAAGGTCGTGGTCCGCCAGTGGCCGTGCGGCACGGCGGCGACCAGGCGCTCGCCGCGCGGGCCGCGGCCGTAGCGCCGGGCCATGTTGGTGGCGGTGCCGGTCTCGTCGACAAAGACGAACCGCGCCGGGTCCATGAAGCGCTGCCAGACGCGCCACCGCCGGCGTTGGCCAGCGACGTCGGGGCGATCCTGCTCGGCCGCTCTTAAGGACTTTTTTATGCCGCAGGCCGATCCGGCGGAGTGCGTTTGGGTCGTCGAGAGCCCGGCCCGCACCCCGCAGTGCCGCTGCAGCTCGGTTTGGAGCTCGGCCAGCGTGAGGTCGGGCGTCGCCTCGAGCAGGCGGCGCAGGTCCATTTCGTGGCTTTGCCGTCCAACGTGCCGCTGAGAACAAATGACAAGTTCACGCACACAGGACTTGACCCGGAGGCATATCTCTCTTTGGCCTGTGCCCGAAAAAGAGAAGGCCGCCCGCTAACACGGCGGACGGCCTCCGATCGGCTGCCCCGCGCGCGGGGCAGCCGTGGAGATGGGCCGATCAGGCGGCCTTCTTGCCCTCGGTGACCTTCTTGCCCTCGGTGACCTTGTCGCCCTCGATCATCTTGGTGCTCTCGACGACCTTCGTGGCCGAAGCGGGCTTGCTCTCGACGGCGATGCGGCGCGGCTTCATCGCCTCGGGCAACTCACGCTCGAGGTCGACCTGCAGGACGCCGTCGGCCAGCCTCGCACCGACGACCTTGACGTGATCGGCGAGGCTAAAGCGGCGCTCGAAAGCGCGCGTGGCGATGCCGCGGTAGAGGTAGGTGGTGGCGCCTTCGCGCGACTCGCCGAGGTTGCCGCTGACCACGAGCAGGTTCTCCTGCGCGGTGATCTCGAGGTCGTTTTCGCCGAACCCGGCGACCGCCATCATGATTCGGTACTTGTCGTCGGCCATCTTCTCGATGTTGTAGGGCGGATAGCCGGCGGCGCTGTCATCGGCGCGCGACGCGGCGTCGAACAGGTCGCTCCAGCGGTCGAAACCGACGCTCGAACGGAACAGCGGCGTGAAGTCGTAGGTACGCATAGCTCAATACCCTTCTTGAGAAGCGGTATCTCAGTGTTGCGGCGGGTCCGCCGCCCATGCGGCCGCACCCGTGATCGGACCCGCTCGCGGCCTCCGATCACTGTTGTAAGAAATATTTGCCGCTCGTTGTTAAGTGGTGTTTCTGTAAGCTTTCTGCAAGTGGCAATTAATATGGCCGACGAGCTGCTGACGGATCTGCCGCGCGATCTGCCGAGCTTCCTGAAGCGCTTCGGCACGGACGCCAAGTGCCGGGCGTATCTGGTGCGGGCGCGTTGGCCCGCGGGTTCCGCTGCGCGGGCTGCGGGCATGGTCAGGCTTACAGCCACAAGAAACGCCTGATCGAGGAGTGCACGGCCTGCGGCAAGCAGCACTCGATCCTGGCCGGCACCCTGTTCGAGCAGACCAAGACCGGGCTCGCCAAGTGGTTCCTCGCGATCTACCTGGTGACCTCGAGCAAGGGCGGGATCTCGGCGATGGAGCTCCAGCGCCAGATGGGCTTCGGCAGCTATCAGACCGCCTGGAGCTGGCTGCACAAGATCCGCCGCGCGATGGTGCGCCCGGAGCGGGCGCCGCTTGGCGCGCGGTCGAGGCCGACGAGACCTATGTCGGTGCCCCCAGGCCCGGCCGCTCCGGCCGCGGCGCAGCCGGCAAGACGACGGTCGCCGGCGCGGTCGAAGCAAATATAGAGAGATAATATATATTATTTAGGATAACAATGTTAAAAAAATATTCGATTGCTTGACATTGCTTTTGCTACACAGGGATCAAGAAAAACTAGCTCTCCACGAGGCTCAGGAGGCTTGACGCGGGGCGGGGTGGCCGGTAGAGTGAACAAAGAAAGAACATGGGCGAGAGAGTGCCGTGGCCGACGAGCTGCTGAACGACCTGCCGGGCGACCTGCCGACGTTCCTGAAGCGCTTCGGCAGCGACGCACGGTGCCGGGCGTACCTGGTGCGGGCGGCGCTGGCCCGCGGGCTTCCGCTGTGAGCGCTGCGGGCATGACCAGGCCTGCAGCCACAAGAAGCGCCTGATCGAGGAATGGGCTTGGCGCGCTGGTTCCTCGCCATCTACCTGGTGACCTCGAGCAAGGCGAGGAGCATCCCCCACCGCTTCGCCCGCCTGATCCAGCAAGCCGTCCTCACCCTACCCACGACCTACCGCGAAAGCGTCGCCGAACGGGCTACCTGAGGACCACGGAGAGCTAATTTGTCGTCAATGGAGGAGGCCAGACATGGAGACCAGCACCCTGATTTCAGCGGACAAGGTCGAGGGCACGGCGGTCTACAATCGAGAGGGCGATAAGCTCGGCTCAATTCATACTGTTATGATCGACAAAGTGTCCGGGAAGGTCGCCTACGCCGTCATGTCGTTCGGCGGCTTTCTTGGGATCGGAGATCGCTACTATCCACTGCCTTGGGACGTGCTCACCTATGATACCAGCCAAGGTGGATATGTGGTCGATCGCGACCAGAGCATGCTCGAAGGAGCGCCCACCTACGGCACCAGCGAGACACCGAACTGGGGTGATCCCGGCTGGAACCAGCAGGTACACGACTACTACGGCGCGCGGCGTTGGTGGGATTAGACGGAGCCGGCCAGAAGCCGTCGCCAATCTCAAGAACGCCTCGAGGTTCACGTCACCCGGCCCGAGCATCTCCGAGCAATCTCGATGAGTTCGGTTTCCGCTTTCAACCGCCGCCCCGCCAGGAGCATCGCTCACCGTTTCGCCCCCTGATCCAACAAGCCGTCCTCAGCCCACCCCGGACCTACTTGTTCGCTCCGGACCTTCAGCGTGGGTCAATGGTTCATCGCGTAACTGGTCGCCTGATCTAAGAGTGATCGATCGGATGAGGGATTGGCCTAGGGGCTGGCGCGTCCACCACGGCCGCGATCCAGAAAGGGAACTACGTCGCCTGAAGCGCGGCTTCCAAAGGGTGTCGCGCCGCGCCGACCGCACCCGAAGGCTCCGGCGCTTCTACCGCTGGGCCAAAGTGAGGGTGCCGTTGGTCGGCGGCATCGCTGTCGTCGCCTACATAGGGCTTGCGACACTGTCGCCATGGCCGCCGATGAAAACAATCAGGCACCTCTTGTCGGCCCCGAACTGCGCTGCAGCGCGGGCCGTCGGTCTGGCCCTCGCGAGAAGGGGTCAGCCCGGCTACTGGCCGAGCCATGATCGGGACCGCGACGGCATCGGCTGCGAGTCCTGGCGCGGTCGGAGGTGGTGACGAGCGGGACGCGAAGCCGCCCTTCACCGACCGTGACTACCTCGGGAAGGAGTCACCGCCAGGATACGGGCTCGCGCTTCCGCGTCCATGGTGGCGCTCGAACGGTTCCGCTTTGCCGGAACGATACCGGCTCGACTGACTGTTGCATGCTCAGTCCCGCGGGCAGCCGCAGGCCGCCGGGGAGGGCGCCCCGCGTCTTGGGGCGCCTAGGATGGAACAGCGCTGACCGCTGAGTCACGGGGTTATGAAGAAAGATGATCATTGCACGAAATGGCTCAGAACAGCCGACGAGCAGCGATGCGAGGTCGGTGATATGACGGAGAAAACCAGCGTCCAGCGGGAGGCGCGGGGGCGGCCGTTTCCGAAGGGCCAGTCGGGCAATCCTGGCGGTCGACCGGCGATTCCGCTCGATCTGAAGCAGGCCGTGCGAGCTCTGACTTGGGATGCCATCGAAACGCTCGAACTGGGCGTCAAGGGCAAATTGAGCGGCGACACCGCCACGACGCGGCTGACGGCCGCGCAGGCGATCCTCGACCGCGGCTGGGGCAAGCCGGCGCAGGCGGTTGAGGTGACGGACAACACGGAAACAAAGCCGCTGCTCCCGGGCATGACCGAGGATGATTTCTTGGAGCTTATGTTGCTCAGACGGGCGGCGCGGGCGCGGGACGTGAGGCGCGAGCCGGCCTCGATAGAGCGCAAATCGGGCAATCGACAGCGCGAATGAATGCGAACGGAGACCACGATCCTGCAAAACCTCGACGGCGCTGCCTACGACGGGTGCCCGATGCGCGCGCGGGCCGGAGCGCCGCGGGCTAGTGCTGCCCGGAGACCGCCGGCGGCTCGCTGAGGCGATTCGGCTCGCCGGTCGCGCCGGCCGGCGAGGTCCCCACCGCCGGCGTCTTCTTGTTCGGCACCGTGTCCGGGTTGACCCAGTCGGCGCCACCGACTCGCTCGGCGCGCGGATCGGCGATCACCCGCGTGTACTGCCCGCTCACCTGCACCAGCACCGGTGTGCCGGCCGGCAACGGCGCCTCGTCGGCCGCGCTGTTCTGCACCAGCGTGACGGTGCGGCCGTCGTCCATCTGCAGCACGTACTCGATGCCATCGCGGTTGTTCAACTTCTGCTGCGTGAGATACCCGATGCCGGCGCCGACGACGCCGCCGATCACCGCCACGAGGCCCGAGCCGCGAGACACCAGCGCCGAGCTCGACGCGCCCAGGGCGCCACCGGCGAGCGGTCCGACCGCGTTGGATTCGCCGGCGACCTTCACCATGCGCGAGGACACGACCGAGCCTTTCTCGGTCTCGATGGTCCGACCGACCTCGCCCGCCTCGTAGGTGGAGCTCGACGGGTGGGCGCAGCCGGCGAGCACCAGCCCCGCGATCAGCAGCAACGCGACTGCCCTCATCCGATGTCCTCCCCGCACCGCTCGGATGCCCACGGCCGTCGCCACACGGCCCCCGGCGGCGCCGGTCAAGTTACCAACCTTGATTTAGCCGTCCTGCTGAATGAGATATATTTGGCCGGTGACCCTTACAAGTCCGGCCGTTTCCCCGCATTCGCCGGCCGGCAACGGCAGCGGATCTGGACGGCTCGAACGGGAAGGGGTCATACGAGCATCAGGAGTCCGCAAAACGCCGCGCGCTGGCGAGGGTCCGGCCCGGACAGCCGATGCGCGAGCGGGGGAATGGTAGATGCAGGGGGGCCTGCCCGCCAGCCGGAACTGCGCCAGAGAGCGCACGCCGCGTCGCCGCCGGCTGGTCGCGCTGACGGTGGCGGTGCTGTGCATCGCAGGGGCTGGCGAGCCGCGGCACGTCGCCGCGCAGGCGGATGCGGACGAGGACTATGTCGGGCCCTTGGTCAACAAGGCGCTCGAGGCGCAGAAGTCCGGCGTCGCCGTCCCCTGGACCAATCCGGCCACCGGCAGCAGCGGGACGATTACGATCGAGCGCACGTTCTATCGTGATTCGCGCACCCCATGTCGCGACTATCGCCGCACGCTCGAGCGGGTCGGCGCGCCCAAGGTTGAGATCGAGGGCACCGGCTGCCGGATCGGCCCGGGCCGCTGGTCGCTCGACGAGGAGAAGCCCAAAGCGGCCGCAGCCGGCGCGGCCACGCCGGGGGCCGGCGCGGCGCCACCGCCGGCAGGGACCGCAGCGCCTGCGCCGAAGCCGGCCGCCGGTCCTGCCCGGCGCCGAAGCCCGCGCCGGTGTCATGCGCCAAGCCGCCGGCCGTGGCCGACTACACCATGCCACCCAGGACCGAGCTCTGAGCGCGCTCATGGCGACGCCCAGCTCCGCGCTCGACCGGACCGGCGGCCGCGACCCCAGGCGGCCGTCCGGCGGGTTCCTGGCGAGCCGCTACCGCCTGGAAGGCGGCACGGCGGACCGCATCCAGGCGGTCGACCGCACGACCGGCGAGCGGGTGTTCATCAAGTTCGACTCACGCGGCCAAGGGTCCGGGTCCGAATCGGACCTCCTCGCGCGGCTCGACCACCCGGGGATCGTTCGCCTCAAGGACAGCGGCAGCGATGGCGACCGCCCGTTTATCGTCCTGGAATGGGTCGACGGCAGCGACCTCGAGACCGTGCTGACCGGCAGCGGTCGCAGGCTCGCCGATGCGCGACTGATCGAGTTGCTGGGCAGGCTCGCGGATGCGGTCACCGCGATTCACGCCGCGGGCTTCGTGCACCGCGACCTCAAGCCCGCAAATGTCGTGGTGCGGCCGGATGGCAGCCCGGTGATCGTCGATTTCGGCGCGGCCGTCGCGATCAGCGATGCTGGCAGCGCGTCGGAGAGCGAGGTGACCGACGGCTACGCGGCGCCGGAGCAATACCTGAGCGACGCCGCGGAGGGTCCCTGGACCGACGTCTACGCGCTCGGCGCGCTCGGCTATCGGGCGCTGTGCGGCCATGCGCCGGTGCCGGCGCCGGCGCGGCTGCGCGGCGAGGCGATGCCACTCGCGATGGACCTCGCGGGCAGGCATGCCGAAGCGCTGTGTCGGGCCATCGACTGGGCGCTCGCGCTCGAGGTCAAAGAGCGCCCGCAGGCGGTCGAGGACTGGAGCGCGGCGCTGCGCATCTCGGCCGAGGAGTTGGGCGTGCCGGCATCCGAGGCTGCTCCGAAGCCTTTGCACGACGACTATCCGCCGACCGTGCGGGTGCGGCGCGCGCCCCGGGCCGAGCTGGCGCCGCCCGCCGGCGCGGCGATCGCCGAGCTCGCGGCTCCGTCCGGACGGCGGCGCGCCGGGCTCCTGCTCGCGGCGAGCGCGCTGCTGGCGCTCGGCGTGGGCGTCGCCGGCGCGGCCTGGTACGGCCGGCCGCTGTACGAGCGCTACCTCAAGACGGCCTGGGTGGTCGATCCCGGCGGCGGCGGCGACGCGCTGTCGATTGCCGACGCCATCGCGCGCGCCGGCGCTGGCGCGACGATCGCGATCCGGCCCGGCACCTACGATGAGAGCCTGACGCTCGAGCGCGCGGTGCATCTGGTGCCCGGGGTGCGCGACGCGGCGCCCCTGATCGCGCCGGACCAAGGGCCGTGCCTGGTCACGACCGGCGCCGGCGGCTCGATCTCGGGGTTGCGGTTCGCCGGCGCGAGGCCGGACGATCCGGCGGCCGCACCGGCGCCGTGCCTGATTTTGTCGAACTCCGGGCTGCGTCTCGAGGGCAACCGGATCGCCGGCGGCGCAGGGCCGGCGATCCTGGTGCGTGATGGCGGCGCGCCCGCGATCTCCGGCAACGCCATCGAGAGCGGCGACGGCCCGGGCATCGTGGTCGCTGCCGGCGCTGCCCCGCAGATCACGAAGAACACCATCACCGGGGTGGCCCGCTCCGCCCTGATCGTGCGCGGCGGCGCCGCACCGGAGATCATCGACAACACCATCGCCAACAGCGGCGGCCTGGTGTTCGCGGAGGGCGCCGGCGGCACCTTGCGCGGCAACCGGATCAGCGCGAGCACGACGTCTGGCGTCGAGATCGCGAGCGGCGCCGCGCCATCGGTCGTCGACAACACGATCGAGCAGGCAGGCGGTGCTGGCGTGTTCGTCTACGATCACGGCGGCGGTCTCCTCGAGCACAATGCCATCACCGGCAGCCGGCTGTCGGGGGTGATCATCACGGCCGGCGGCAAGGTGGAGCTGTCCGAAAACGCCATCCGCGAGAGCGCCGAGCACGGCGTGCTGGTCGTCGAGGGCGGACGCGCGGTGCTCAAGGACAACGCGATCACGGACAACAAGGGAAACGGCGTGGTCATCGATCGGGACGCCGAGGTCGAACAGACCGGCAACGAGCTGCGCGGTAACGCCGAGCCGCAGCTGCTCGATGGGCGCAAGCCATGAGATCCGGGACGGTGGAGGGGCGAGACTGAGGACGCTGGTCATCGGGCGCAGCCCGTCGGCGGACGTGGTGATCGCCGACGCCTCGCTGGCACCCCATCACGCCGAGCTGGTGATCACCGACGATGGGCGTCTCTACCTGACCGACTGCGCCACCGACGGTGGCACCTGGGTCAGCGGCGGCGAGGGCGCATCGGGCTGGCAGCCTGTGCGCCAGGGCTTCGTACGCCCGGACCAGCCGCTGCGCCTGGGCGACCATCAGTGCACCGCCGGCGATCTGCTGCGCCGGAGCCGCGGCGCCCCGGCGGAGGTGTCCGCAGCTGGCGGAGCCTGGGACGACGGTCGGGTGCGCGGGCCGGTGGCACGCGATCCGGCCACCGGCGAGATCGTGCGCCGCCGGCCCTGAGCCATGCTGCACGTTCCCGAAATCCGTGGGGCCAGGCTGGCGGGAGAGGGACCGCGCATTTGGCGCGCCTACAGCCATCCGTTGATCCTGCTCGCCTGCCTTGCCGGCGCTGCCCTGATCATTCTGCTGATCGACCTGCTCCTCCCGGCTAGCTGGGCGGTGACCCTTCTCGACCGGACCCGGTCGACCTATCCCCTGACCGTGCAGAACCTGACCTGGCTCGCTTTCGGGCTCGGCGTGGGCGAGTTGATCGTGCGCGCGCGCGACGCCAGGGGCGAGCGCGCGGAGCTGCACAAGCAGTATCTGCCCGAGGACGAGACCACTGTCCTCCAGGCGCCCGAACTGCGCCGCATCTATGCCCTGGCGCGTGCGTCCGGCCAGGCAGGCTCGCCTTCTCAGGAGCGCTTTCTGCCACGGCTCATCCGCCGCGTGGTGACGCGGTTCCAGACCAGCAGGTCGGTGGATCAGGCGAATGCGCTCTTGAACTCGAGCCTCGAGCTGTTCCTGCACGAGATCGATCTGCGCTACAGCCTGGTGCGCTACATCATCTGGGTGATTCCGGCGCTCGGGTTCATCGGTACTGTGATGGGCATCTCCCTGGCGCTTGCCTATGCCGGCACGGTCGATCTGCAGGACCCGTCCCTCTTGTCCGGCCTGACCAAGCAGCTCGCCGTCGCTTTCGACACGACTCTGCTGGCCCTCGTTCTGTCGGCAGTCCTGGTCTTAGCTCAGCACGTGGTGCAAGCTTACGAAGAGCGATCCTTAAATCAAGTCGGCCAGTATTGCTTGGATAACTTGATCAATCGGCTCTACACTGACTGATCAAAATGCGGATCAACCGTCGACAACCCCTGGAGATGTTGACTATCTCGGCGCTGGATATTTTCGCGTCGGCGCTCGGAGTGTTCATGCTGGTGTCGATCCTGATGTTTCCGAACTACCTGAAGGAGCCTTCGATCGAGGCGGAGCAGGCTGGCGCCCGCGCCGAGCTCGCCGCCGCGGCCAACGACGTGGTGCACGCCCGGCAGGCGGTCGCGGATGCGACCCAGGAGCAGACCGCCGCCGAGGCGGCGCTCGCCAAGGCGCGGGCGCGGCTGACCGAGGCAGAGGCGCTGGCGGCGCGCGCCGCGGCGCAGCCCGTGCCGCAAGAGGTCGGCGCCCCGGCCGAGCCGGACACCAGTGGCGAGCAGAGGGCGCGCATAACGATCGCCGATCTGGATCTGGTGTTCGTGATGGACACCACCGGCAGCATGCGCAGCGAGCTCGCCGATCTGCAGTCTAATCTGATCGGCATCATCCATGTCCTGTCGCGTCTGGCCAGCTCGCTGCGGATCGGCTTCGTCGCCTACCGGGACCACGGCGAGGCGTACCTGACCGAGACCTACCCGTTGGAGCGCATGAACGATGACCATGCGACCGAGCTGGTCCATTTCGTCGATGGCCTGCGCGCCGATGGCGGCGGCGACGATCCCGAGGCCGTCGACGAGGGGCTGAAGGCTGCGCTCGCGATGCCCTGGCGCGACGGTGCCCAGGGTCGGATCGTCGTGATCGGCGACCAGCCCGCCCACCAGCAAGGGCGGGCCTTCAGCCTTGCGGAGCAGTTCAAAGGTTCGTCGCCGGGCCCGCGGGCACCGCGCACCGTGTCGGCGATCTACACCGGCGACAGCTTGGCGTTACGGCCTTTCTTCGAGCGCCTGGCCACGGCTGGCGGCGGCGACCTCTCGGATCATCAGGGGCAGATGATCGAGAGCGTGCTGCTGTCGGTCTTGAAGAAGGCGTAGCCGAGGTGGCGTCCCCGAGCTCGCCCGCCAAAGCGCGTCCGCCCCTCGAGGCCGGCTGGGTGCTGAGCGGCCGCGATGGCGCCGGCAGGCCGATCCGGCTGGTTTTCGGCGATACCGAGCTGTCCCGGGCCTATCTCGGCCTCGTGATCGGGCGGCATCCGGCGCTGTGCGATCGGACGATCGACGATCCCGGCGTGTCGCGGCGGCACATGCGCATCGGCATGGCCGAGGGCAGGCCGTACGTCGAGGACCTCAACTCGCTGAACGGCACGCTGCTGGACGGCGCGGAAGTGCCGCAGTTCGAGCCGGCGCCGTTTGCGGCCGGGCAGGAGCTGACGCTCGGCCGCGTGGTGCTCGCTATCGCGCGCTCGGACGCGCCCTGAGGCATGCGCGATGCGGCGCCGCAACCGCAACATCTCGATCTTGAGCATGTCCGCGCTCGACGTGCTGGCCATGGCGACCGGCGTGTTCGTGCTGCTCATGGTCATGTTGATGCCGTACTACCGCAAGACCGTGGCCGCCCACGCCGAGATCGACGCGGCCCGCGTCGCCACGGCCGCGGCGCAGGCCGAGGTGCAATCGCTGCAGGCAAGAGCGTCGCGGTCGCATGCCGACGCGGCGGCGGCGAGCCAGCAGGCAGCCGAGCTGGACGCCCGCGCCGCCGCGCTGGAGCAGGCGGCCCGGCAGAAGCTCGCGCCTAAGTCCGCCGCGCGCGAAGGGCCCGATCCCCGACATCAGGTGATCGAGGCGATCGACGTCGTGTTCGTGATCGACACCACGGCGAGCATGGGCCCGGTGATCCGCGAGCTCGCGGTGTCGGCCCGCAGCATCGTGCGCATCCTGGAGCGCCTTGTGCCTTCGGTGCGGATCGGGGTCGTGGCATACAAGGACCGCGACATCCCGCTGCCTCCGGTGATCACCTTTCCCCTGACCCCGACCGATCCGGACTTGCCGCGCATCCTCGGCTTCCTCGACAACCTGGAGGAGTCGCCGATCGGCAGCCGTACGATCGAAGAGGACGTCCATCTCGGACTGGAGGCGGCAACGCTGATGCACTGGCGTCAGGATGCCAAGCAGGTCATGGTGCTGATCGGGGATGCGGCGGCGCATCCGGAGAACGTCAACGAGACGCTCTGGCGGGTCCGAAACTTCGTTCAGGGCAATAAGCTCCGCAGCTTCTCGGCGCTGTTCGTGACCACGCCATCCTCGCTTTCGGGCGGTAACGCTGCGCGGTCCTATTTCCAGGCGCTCAGCGGCGCCGGCAGCGGCACCTTCAACGACCACACCGGCAGCATGATCGAGAGCGTGCTCCTCTCGGTCCTGGTCGGCTGAACAGGCGCCCTCGGACCGGGCTAAAACTAGGGCGTGTTAACGCTATTCAAGGGAGCGAGTTGCCGGTAGTCTCATTGCATGATGAGGCTGCGCGAAGACCAGTATGAAGTGATCCGCCCGTTGCTGCCCGTACAGCGAGGCAAGTGCGCATCGCCAATCTCGATGTCATCAACGCGGTGCTCTATGTCGCCGAGAACGGCTGCAAATGGCGCGCGCTGTCGGCGCGTTTCGGCAACTGGCACACGATCGACACGCGCTTGCGGCGTTGGGCGGCGGCGGGCGTTCTGGAGCGACTGTTCCAAGCGTTACAAGAACATCGCCTGATTCGCATCCGGGTGGAGTGCGTGGGCTTGGACAGCACCAGCGTGAAGGTTCACCCCGATGGCACGGGTGCTCGAAAAAAAACGGCCCGCAGGCCATCGGCAAGTCGCGCGGCGGCTGGAACACCAAGATTCATCTGGTTGCCGCGAATGACCGGATCGCCCTGACCTTCGCCCTGTCGCCCGGACAGGCCCACGACGCGCCCGAAGGACGCAAGCTGCTGACGCGCTGGCAGCGGCGGCCCGATGGCGTGCCGATGGTGATGGACCGGGCCTACGAAGGCGACGAGACCCGGCAACTGGTGCTGCAGCTCGGCTTCGAGCCGGTCGTGCCGCCCAACCCCAACCGCCTCCGCCCCTGGACCTACGACCGCGGCCTCTATCGCAGGCGCAACGAGATCGAGCGCCTGTTCCGCAGGCTCAAGGGCTTTCGCCGCATCTTCTCCCGCTTCGAAAAGCTCGACACCATGTTCACCGCCTTCATCCATTTCGCCCTGATCATTGACATGGTTTGTGTTAACACGCCCTAGTCGGCTCGAGCAGGGCTACAGCCCGTCCCAGACGGGTTCGAGCGCGCCGAGCGCCTCGATCACTTCGTTCTCGTCGGCCAGTAGGTCCTCGGATGTACCGCTCTCCCGCTGCGCTGCGGTGATCGTCCGCGCGATCAGCTCGGGCGACGCGAGCAGCCGCCGAACTTGCTCCAGGACGGTGCCCCCAACCTCGCTGGCCGCGATCGAGCGTACCGGGCAGGTGTTGTGGCTCCTTCGGCTGGCGCCGAGACAGACGTAGTAGCTACACAGCCGGCCGCGGCGGCGCATGTGGGTCGGCGTCATGACCGAGCTGCAGTGGGTACCGCGCATCAGGCCGCGCAGCGGCGCCGGCGTCCGGGCGCGCTCCTCGTTGCCCCGGCGCCTCGCGTTCGAGGCCAGCACTCATGGGCGTTCGACACCACAACCTCGTCGACCTGCCCCAGGTGATATTCCGAAATTTCCTCGAAAACCCGGCCGCCACAAGCCGCACAAATCCTTGCTCGGATATTGGCGGCCGGCCCATTCAGAAGACACTTGTTCTTGGGAATGTGTCCCACTTTGAGAGCAGGCATTCGACTGTCGAGGATCAGCTCATGAAGCGCGCCGCCATCTACGCCCGGGTCAGCACCCGCAACGGGCATCAGGACCCCGAAACGCAGCTCCTGGCCCTGCGCCAGGTCGCCGAGCGCGCCGGGTGGCAGATCGCGGGCGAGTACGTCGATCACCGCATCAGCGGCGCCAAGGGCCGCGACAAGCGGCCGGAGTTCGATCGGTTGCTCAAGGACGCCACCCGCCGACAGTTCGATATCGTGATGGCGTGGTCCGTCGACCGTCTTGGCCGCTCGTTACAGGACCTCGTGGCCTTTCTTGGTGACCTTCACGCACAAGACGTCGACTTGTACCTGCACATTCAGGGCATCGACACCACGACGCCCGGCGGTAAGGCGCTCTTCCAGATGATGGGCGTGTTCGCCGAGTTCGAGCGAGCCATCATTCAGGAACGGGTTTGCGCCGGGCTCGCCAAGGCGCGGGCGTAGGGCAAGCGGCTTGGGCGACCCAAGGTGCCGCCGTCGGTCGAGCGCTCCATCCGGGCTGCGCGGGCGGCTGGGAAGGGGCAGCTGGCGATCGCCCGTGAGCTCCGGGTTGGCGTCGGCACGGTACGCAGGGCGCCTAGTGTAGCGTCCCAGAAATAAGATGTATAATTTGAGGTATGGTGGTAATGCTGGCCCTGGGCTTCGGGAGGAGCAGCATGGGCCGGCCAGGCAAACATGAGATCGAGCTGACCGAGGCGGAGCGGGACAGTCTGAGCGATCTGGTCCGCTCGCGGACCGCACCGCATGGTCTGGTGCGCCGGGCGCGGATCGTGCTCGCATCGGCAGAGGGCGCCTCGAACACCGAGATCGCGCGGCATGTCGGCCTCTCGATCCCGGCGGTCAGTCACTGGCGCAGGCGGTTCCTCGAGCAGGGTCTGGCCGGGCTCTACGGTGAGCAGCGGCCGGGGCGCCCGCGCAGCCATGATGACGAGGCGGTGGCGAACCTGCTGGCGACGGTCCTGAAGAGCCGCCCGCGCGTCGGGACGCACTGGACCGTCCGTAGCGCGGCCGAGGCCTGCAGGATCTCGAAAAGCACGGTGCAGCGCTATTTCCGGCTGTTCGGGATCCAGCCGCACCGCGCCAGGAGCTTCAAGCTGTCGACCGACCCGTGGTTCGTCGAAAAGGTTCGGGACATCGTCGGGCTGTACCTCAACCCACCGGATCACGCGGTCGTCCTGTGCGTCGACGAAAAAAGCCAGATTCAGGCGCTGGAGCGCACGCAACCCATGCTGCCGATGGGCTTCGGCCACGCCGATGGCATCACCCACGACTACAAGCGGCACGGCACGACCACCTTGTTTGCCGCCCTCGACGTCGCCAACGGGCAGGTGCTGGCCGAGTGCCGGGCACGCCATCGCCACCAGGAGTTCCTGGCCTTTCTCAAGCGCATCGATGGTGCGGTGCCGAGCGATCTCGACGTCCACCTCGTCGTCGACAACTACGCCACCCACAAGCATCCCAAGGTCCGCGCCTGGCTCGCCGCGCGGCCGCGCTTCCATACCCATGACACCCCGACCTACGCCTCTTGGCTCAACCAGGTCGAGCGCTGGTTCGCGATCCTGACCAGCCGCGAGATCCGTCGCGGCTCCTTCGCCAGCGCCAAGGACCTCGTCACCCGGATCAGCGCCTTCGTTGCCGCCTACAACGCTTGCTCGCGACCGTTCGCCTGGACCGCCACCGCCGACGACATCCTTGCCAAGCTCGGCCGGCTTTGTAACGTTATTTCTGGGACGCTACACTAGGAGCCGCGTTATCCGCCGAGTAGGCAGGGTTCCCCTGCACCGAGCCCGCGATCGGTACAAAGGGTCAGCGGCTTGCGACTATGGGCCGTTTATAACTTGGTGTGCGCCGCAAGGCCAAGAAGGGTCTCCACTTGCCCGGCGGCACGCATGATCTGGGGTAAACTCGAACCGCAATCGTCAGCGATGCGGAACAGCAACGTCAGGAAGCCGATGCTCGCCTCGGAAAGCTGCCGCGGCTGCTCAAGAGATTTCCGCAGCTATGGGCGGCATACTCGGCCATCAGCGCGCGCGGGAACGGCACGCAGCAGATTTCGCCACTTCAAGATCTGGATGACGAAGAGGTTCTCCGAGGGCTCGAGAATCTTCTGGCCAGCATCGGAAAGCGGTAGAAGCATCCCCATCGGCTCGGCGCCGCTGGCGGTGACGGGCGGCTGTAACGGCAGCGTCGAATAGAGATCGGCCTCCGCTGCGTCGTCGACGATGCCCTGGTACGATACGAGCGGGCCGTGTCTGCAAGCATATCGTTGGCGCCAAATCAGCTGCCGACCGCAGTGACGGCAGGGCCGGACCGCAGAGCGCCGCAGGCCGGGAGATCAGGTCGTGTGCCACCGGCTGTGCTGGCAGCCGACGCATGTTGGTTGCGGGGGCTCGCAACCACCTTTGCCGAACAATGATGGCGTGGCGGCGCCTGCGATGCCGCCGGATCAGGCGCCCACGCCGAGCAGGCGCACCTGCAGGGCCTCGTCGCGCCGCAGATCCTCGACACCACCCTCATAGCCGATTTCGCCGTTGACCATGATATAGGCGCGATCGGCGATCTGCAGGACGAGGTCGACCTTCTGCTCGACCAGAAGGATGCTGGCGCGCTCGCGCAGCCGGACGATGGCGTGCATCACCTCGGCGACGATCGCGGGCGCAAGCCCCTCGAGCGGCTCGTCGAGCAGGATGAGCCGGGTCGGCGCCATCAGCGCGCGCGCGATCGCCAGCATCTGGCGCTCGCCGCCGCTCAGGTTCTCGCCGCGCGCCGCCTGCAGGGTCTCGAGCTTGGGGAACAGGCCGTAAGCCTCCTCGAGGCTCCAGCCGCCCGGGCGTTGCGCGATCTGAAGGTTCTCCATCACCGTGAGATTGGGGAAGATGCGGCGCCCCTCGGGCACGATCGAAAGACCCTTCCGATTGATCTGATCGGGCGAGCGACCCGTGATCTCGCCATCGCCGAACTCGATCCGGCCGCTCTCCGCCTTGAGGGTCCCCATGATGGTGCGAAGGGTGGTCGTCTTGCCGACGCCGTTGCGGCCGAGCAGCGTCACGACCTCGCCCTCGCCGACCTCGAGGCTGACATTGTTCAGGATGCGGCTGCCGGCATAGCCGGCGCACACCTCATCGAGGCGCAGGAGCGGCCTCGCCGCTTCGACGGCGCCGCCAGCGGCGGCCGCCGGCATCTCGATGGTGCCGCCGTGGCGACCGAGATAGGCCGAGACGACCTCGGGATGGTTCATGATCTCATCCGGCGTGCCCATGGCCAGCACCCGGCCCTGGTGCAGCACCGTGAGCCGGTCCGAGATCGACAGCACGCGGTCGATGTCGTGCTCGATCAAGAGGACCGAATGCTGGCCGGCGAGGCTGCGGATGAGCGCGCCGATGCGTTCGCGATCGGCATCCGCGAGGCCGGCGAAGGGCTCGTCCAGCAGCAGCACCTCGGGAGCGGTTGCGAGCGAGATCGCGATCTCCAGCAGCCGCTGCTCGCCGTGCGGCAGGTTGGCGGCGAGCTCGCCGGCCCGCTCGACCAGCCCGACCGTCGTGAGGAGCATCCAGGCACGGTCATTCACCCCGGGCAGGGCATAAGCGTCGCGCCAGGGCGAAGCGCGCTGCGGCGAGCGCGCCTGCGCCGCCAGGCGGACGGTCTCGAACACGCTGAGGTTGGGAAAGACGCTCAGAATCTGGAACGACCGGGCAAGGCCGGCCTCGATCCGCCGATGCGCCGGCAGGCGCGTGATGTCCCGCCCGGCGAACAGGATCTCGCCACCATCCGGCTCCACGAGACCGGTCAGCATGTTGAAGAATGTGGTCTTGCCAGCGCCGTTGGGGCCGATCAGGCTGTGCAGCTCGCCCGGGCGGAGGTCGAGGTCGATGTCCTCTGCGACCGTGAGCGAGCCGAAGCTCTTGCGCAGCTGCCGCACCGTCAGCACGGGCTCCTCGCCCTCGAGCACCGGCCGCTCCTCCTGCAGCGGCCGCAGGGCGGCCGGACGCGGCGGCAGCACGTCCTCGGTCAGGCGCCAGGGCGCGCCGCCGCGCAGCCGGGCGTAGATGCCCGTCAGGCCCTCCGGCGAGAGCAGGATGAAGGCGATCATGATTGCGCCGAAGAACAGCCACCAGTGCGCCGTGAAGAAGCTGAGCTGGTCGCGCAGCACGATGAAGATCGCCGCACCCCACAGCGGGCCGAGAAAGTGATGGATGCCGCCGAGGATGGTCATCATCACCGGGTCGCCGGCGTGCTGCCAGTTCATGTTGTCGGCGTACACCGAGAGCAGAAGAAAGGTCAGGAGCGTGCCGGCGAGGCCGGCGAGCGTCGCCATGAGCACGAAGGCGCCGAGATTGTAGCCATGCGCGTCGTAGCCGAGGCAGGTGACGCGCTGCTCGTTGTCGCGAATCCCCTGGAGGACGCGGGCGAAGGGCGAATGGACGAAGCGCCACAGCGCCCAGACCGCCGCCGCCACCACGCACGCGCAGAAGGCGTAGTACACGAACGGCGAGGTCAGCCCCGGCCGGCTGATGCCCTGCAGCCCGTTCTCGCCACCGGTGACACTCGTCCAGGTGAATGCGATCTCATAGAACAGCTGGGTGAAGGCGAGCGTGAGCAGCGCGAAATAGATACCCCGACGGCGCAGGATCAGCATGCCGAGCACGAGGCCGAGAACCGCCGCCACGATCGTCCCCGCCACGACGCTGACATACACGTTGTCGATCAGATGCAGGCTCGCCAGGCCGGCGGCATAGCCGGCGACCCCGAAATAGGCCGACGTGCCGAAGGAGACGAGACCAACATAGGCGAGCAGCAGATCGAAGGCCATTGCGTAGAGCGTGTAGATGACGATCTCGGTGGCAAGCCCGACGGTGGAGCCGATCATCGGCAGGACGAAGGGCAGCAGCACGAACACGATGGCAAGCGGGACCAGCGGGTGGCGGATGATGCCGGTCAGCCGGCTGGCACTCACGGCGCCGCGGCGGGTGGTTCCTGCCCGATCGACGCCGAGCGTTTCCTGCTGCCCTTTCATGGTGTTCATTCGAAGCGCTCCCATCGCTCGCCGAACAGGCCGCGCGGCCGGACCAGCAGCACCACCACCATTAGCACGTACATGACCGCGGTCGCCGCGAGCGGATAGAACTGGATCGTGAGCGCCACGGTCACGCCGACCAGCAGCCCGCTGATCACGGCACCACCAAAGCTGCCGAGCCCGCCGATGGTGACAACGACGAAGGCCGGCATGATCGCCTGCTCGGCGAGCGTGGGTTGGACCGACCAGAGCGGCGCCGCCAAAATGCCCGCGACCCCGGCGAGAAAGGTGCCAAGGCCGAACACGAAGGTGAATACGCGCTTCAGATTGATGCCGAGCATGCTCACCATTTCGGGATCGCGGCTGCCGGCGCGGATGATGCGGCCGTAGCGCGTCTTCTCGAGAAAGAGCCAGATGGCGACGATGATGAGCACCGTCGCGACCAGCACGGCGAAACGGTATTTGGTGACGAGGATTGGCCCCCAGAGGAAGAAGCCGGTGAGCAGTTCCGGGGCGTTGAAGGGGTGACCGATGCTGCCCCAGACCGTGCGGATCAGCTCCTCGACGAACAGCGCCAGCCCGAAGGTCATGAACAGGCCGAGCAGCGGCTCCTTGTCGTAGAGCGGCCGCATCAGCGTCATTTCGATCAGCATGCCGACGATAGCGACCGCGAACGGCGCCAGGATCACCGCATAGCCGTTGAGGTTCTGCGCGAGCGTCAGGGCGAAGTAAGCGCCGAGCGCGAAGAACACGCCATGCGCGAAATTCACAAGACCCAGCATGCCGAAGACGATCGAGAGGCCGAGCGCGATCAGAACGTAGAGGAACCCCAGAACGACACCGTTGACGATCTGCGAGAGGATGACGTCGAGCATGGCACGGACGCCTTCAAAAGGAGCGGCAGGCGGTGCCTGAGTACCGCCCGCCTCTCAGCAGCCGGTCGGATGCTTACGCCTGACTGAGGTTGCAGGCGACGTCCTGCTTCGAGCCGAAGAACTCATCGAGCTTGGACGGCTCCTTCGGTACCTCGCCGACGATGTCGAAGTAGTCGAACTTGTCGTTGATGTCGTCCTTCACCTTCGCCACCAGCGTCGGCTGGATGAGCTGGTGGTCCCACGGGCGGAAGTGAAGCGGCGTATCCTTGTAGTTCTCGAATTGGTGCTGCTCGAGAAACGTGATCAGATCCTCACTCTTGGTGGAGTTCGTCTCCTTGATGGCAGTGAGGATCGAGGTGGCGCCGAACCAGTCTTGCCAGGCTTCGACTTCCGGCGGCTGGTCGAACTTGTTCTGATAGCTGTCGACGAACGCCTTGCTCTTATCGCCCTGGTAGGGACCGGTGTAGTTCCAGAGCTTCGGGTAGGTGCCGGTCGCGGCCTCCGGGCCGGCCGCCCAGAGGTCGGAATCGTTCACGATCGGCGAGGAGACCGGAATCTCGCCGGTCAAGCCGATGTCGTGGAACTGCTTCAGGAAGCTCGTCAGATCGGTCCCGCCCAGGCCCAGGAACACCACGTCCGGCTGGGCCTGACGCACCTTGAGCAGGTAGGAGCTGAAATCGCTGGTGCCGAGCGGCGCCTGATCGTAGCCGGCAACCGTGCCGCCATCGTTGACCAGCTGATCCTTCATCTGCTCGTAGGCGTCGATGCCCCAGGCGTAGGAGGCGACGATAAAGTACCAGTTCTTGCCGTTCTGGGAGAGGATGGGATAAGTGCTGCGCACCGTCACCCGGTTGGGCAGGTCGACGCGGAAGGTGTAGCGGTTGCACTCCTTGCCGGTGATCTCGGTCGCGTTCGGGCCGGTGGCCATGAACAGGGTCTGCGAGCGTTGCGCGAGCGGCATGACCGCGAGCACGTCACCGCTCGAGATGCCGCCCTGGACGGCGACCGCCTGCTCCTGCTCGATCAGCCGACGCATGTTCTGCTGCGAGGTCTGCGGGTTGGCCTCATCCAGCCAGACGATCTGGACCGGGCGGTCGAGAACGCTGCCGCCTATGTCCTCGACGGCGATCTGGGCCCCGTTCTGACCGTTCTCGCCCTGGATCGCATAGGGGCCGGATTTCGGCAGCAGGACGCCGAGCTTGATCGGCGTCTCGCCGCGGGCCTTGATGATGAACGGCGCCGCGAACTGCGCAGCGCCGGCGGCGAGCCCCGCCTTCAGGATGGTGCGCCGGTGGGTCCGGCTGAGACCGGGTTTTCTCGACATGCTGTACCTCCTCTTGTGCTCGTCCGGTCGCGGACGCACGCGCCATGCGACCGTCTCCCGCTCTTACACCTATGCCGATCGGCTAACGAAACCCACCCCCAAATCCCTACCCGAGTCATTCTGCGCCACTCACAGGGGGCGCCGCCGGATCGACGATAGCGACGGCGTCGGCCGCTCATTCAACGGGCCAGGACTGTGGACTCCACGCCATGCTGGGCTCGATCGCCCAATCTGCTCGAACAGGTCCCCAGGGCAGCATCTCGAACGGAAGGAAGACGGCGGCTACCGTTCCTTAAGCTGGTCGCCGCGATGCTGACCCCATGTCATGGCGTCACAGGCTCCATCCGCCCGTCAGACGGCGTGCACGTTGCGGCCCCATTGCCTGGTTGCGCCGGCACCGGCACCAAGCTGGCATAGCAGCGTTCACCGCGGTCGCCCCCTGGCCTGGCCCGTTGTCCAGAATCTCTCGCGGTGGCCGCTGAGCGTGGCGATCAGGCACGCCGCCGCGGCGCCGAACTGCGCTGCCGCCCGGGCCGTCGGCCTGGCGCCGGCCTATAGGGGCCAGCCGGGATACTATCCCCAGCACGATCGCGACCACGACGGCATCGCCTGCGAGCCATGGCCGCGCCGGTCGGCCTCGAGGCGCTGACTGCCGGCGTTGCTGGGAGACCGTCGAGCAGGACCGGCATGACCGCCAGCTCGTCAAGGTCGGCGTCTACACCGGCCCCGGGGTTGGTCTCAGCCGGGTGGGCGCTGGCCTACCGGCGGGTACTGCGCGTCGGCGTCATCGCAGATTCCGCCTCTCGAGCTCTGTCGTAGACCTCGCGCATCATAGCCGCCATGATGGCTTTGAGCATCTGGCGGTTGTTGAGCACCTGGCTCGCGATGCCGTTGTTGCGGTCCATGCGTTGGATGAAGGCGTCGAGGGCCTTTGGGTCGAACACGTGCTTGAAGTTGTCCAGGTCGTTCGCTCGCGCCTGCTCGCCAAGCTCGTCATCCTGTGTCAAGTCTTCCACGACCTGGTCAAACAGCAGGCGGTCCTCCGACTTCCAGTCCGTACCGAAACGATCGTTGATCGTGCTGATGATCTCCGAGAGCGGCGATCGTTGGTCATCCTTCGGACGGCTCGTGCCGACTTCGGCCGCGCCGGTAATCGGCTCCTGGTCACCCGGCTGTAGCGCGCGATCGCCCTCGCTGGTGATCGTCAAGCGGTAGTAGGCAAGAGCTACGTCGCCATCGAGCTCGAGCTCACCCTCTCTCTCGCGCCGCGGCAGCTTGGTGCGCAGGAGCCGGCCGAAGCTGTAGAGCTTCTCGAAGTCCGGTCCCAGATAGTCGACCATCTGAGACAGAAGCGCGTACATCCGCAGATATCCGACCAGCAGACTCCGAAACGCCTCCCGGCGCTCCTCGTTCGGTTCGTCCTTGAACCGGCTCACCGCCGGATCGACGAATGCGTGGAGTCTCGCCTGATCGGTCTGAGCCTGTCGCGGCTTCGGCCGGTAGAAGACCTCGGCAAAGCCTTCGACCTCCTGCCACCAGTAGCAGGCTGTTGAAGAAGTCATCCGTTCGGCCTTGAGGACGGCCCGGTCGCCGAGGTGGTAGGCGAACGCGATCTCGATAGTGCCATCGTCGTTGAGTTCGGCGGAGCCGGAACCGGTGATTTCGTCGCCTTCGTCGAAGCCGGCCCAGGTGAAGAAGACCGTCGAGCGGCTATACTCGAGCTCGAGGCTGGCCTGCATGGCCCCATAGGCGATCTCGCCATGGCCGTCCGCGCCGATAGTCATGGTGGCGGGGGAGACCAGGTCAAGGTAGTCACGATCCCACAGGTCGGCCTCAACGATCCGCCAGCGGCCGACGAGGCGGCAATCCATCGGCGGTGTCACGGTGAGGCTCCGGCCAACAGCCTGGGTAGCCGCACCAGATTGTAGGCGGCGGCGACGAAGGTGAAGGCGAGGTCGACCCGCGCCAGCCCGCGGAACCGGGTCTTCCTCAGGCCGGCCACCGTCTTGATCCAGCCGAACGCCTCCTCGATCCGCTTGCGGAGGCGCTGGCTCGCGGCATAGCCGGGGTGTCGCGTGGTGCGCCGGTCGATCGCCGAGCGCCGGCCGCTGCGGTTCTGGGCGATGTGCGGGCGCACGTTGAGCTCGCGCAGCTCCATCACGAAGTCCTTGGCGTCGTAGCCCTTGTCGGCTCCGAGTGTCACCGCCCGCGGCCGGTCGCCATGAGGCGCGATCAGGTCGAGCGCGGCCAGCCGTTCGGCATGGCCCGACACCCGCGTCAGCCGGGTGCCGACGATCAGCCCGGAGCGGTTCTCCATCAGGCCGTGGCCGATGAAGCACAGCCTGGCCTCCATGCCCGGCCCCTTGCGATACAACATGGCATCGGGGTCGGTGGTTGACGCATGGCTCGCGTTCGAGCGCTTCTCGCCCTTGAAGTCGGCTGCGGCGTTGCGGCCCCCGTCCCTGCGGTCATCGCCGCCATCATCATCGCCCGGTGCCTGCCTGGGCTTGAAGCTCTTCAGCGACGCCCACGCCTCGATCAAGGTCCCGTCGACCGAGAAGTGCTCGCTTGACAACAGCCGCTTCACCCGCGGCTGGACCAGCACGGCGGCCAGAAACTTGGCCGCGATGTCGCCATCCAGCAGCCGGTCGCGGTTCTTCGAGAAGCTCGAATGATCCCACACTGGCTCATCCGCCCCGAGCCCGACGAACCAGCGGAACAACAGGTCGAACTCCAGCCGCTCCATCAGCTGGCGCTCCGAGCGGATCGAGTAGAAGGCCTGCAGCAGCATCGCCCGCAGCAGCATCTCCGGCGGGATCGATGGTCGTCCCATCCCCGAATAGAGCCCGGCAAAGTCACCCGACAGCGCCGCCAGCGCCGTGCTCACCACCTCACGAATCATCCGCAGCGGATGGTTCATCCGCACCCGCTGCTCCAGATCTACGTACGAGAACAGCTCGCCCGACCGCTTGTCCGTCCCGCGCATCATCACCTCGGCCAAATCACCACCGCCGACAGTGAATCACACCACCGCCCGCACAGACCATCCCTTTTTCAACAGCCTGGTAGTACTGAAACTCGTCGAGCTTGGGCCGCAGCGTGTAGATCTGGTTGGGATCGGTCGGCGCGTCGATCTCGGTGACCTCGTAGAACGGCTTGAAAGCGTCGCGGATCTCCTCGGCCTCGTTTACGAAGTCGAGGATGAAGGTATCGTCCTTGCCGGGGTGGGTGCGGTTGAGTTGCGAGAGCGTCTGCACGGCGTTGATGCCGTCCAGCTTCTTGTCGACGTACATCGTGTGCAGCAGCGGCTGATCGAACTCGGTCTGGTACTTTTCGGCGACGATCAGGACATGCGCGCGTCGTCGCGCGCGAAGCGATCGGGCAACTCCCGCTCGCCGAAACCGTTCATGCCCGGCTCGGTATACTCGCCGCCCTCCGGGTCGATCACGGTGCCGGAAAAAGCCACGAGCACGCCGATGTCGTGGTAGCCGTTCTTCTTCAGATAGCGTCGAAAATGCTGGAAATACCGAACCGCGTGGAGGCGCGAGCGGGTGACGACCATCGCCTTGGCACGACCGCTGATCTTGTGCTGGGTGTGCGCCCGGAAGTGCTCGACCATGACCTTGGTCTTCTGGGCGAGGTTGTGCGGGTGAAGCGACATGAAGCAAGCGATCGCCTGCCGGGCGCGGCGCTTCTCGACCTCTGGATCGTCCTCGATCGCCTTCTCAAGGCGGTAGTAGGCCCGGTAGGTCGTGTAGTGCTTGAGCACGTCGAGGATGAACCCCTCCTCGATCGCCTGGCGCATCGAGTATTCGTGGAACGGCTGCGGCAGCCCGTCCCGTCCTCTCGTCCCGAACAGCTCCAGGGTTCGCTTCTTGGGGGTCGCCGTGAACGCGAAGAACGACAGATTTGGCTGCGGACCGCGCGCCTGGATCGTCCTGGCAATCTGGTCCTCGTTAGTCTCCTCGGCCTCAGGCTCTTGCTCGTCCTCCTGACCGCTCAGGATACGCTTCATCGTCGTGGCGCCTTCGCCCGTCTGGCTCGAGTGCGCCTCGTCGACGATCACCGCGAACCGTCGCCCCTCCAAGCTCTCGACCATCATCGCGGTCGAGCTGAAGCTGTGCAGGGTCACGACCACGATGCGCTTGCCGGCATTGAGCGCCCCGGACAGCTCGGCGCCCTTGGCCGCGCGCTCGCCGGTGATCCGCTCGACCACGCCGCTCTGGTGCTCGAACTGGTAGATGACGTCTTGGAGCTGCTTGTCGAGCACGCGCCGGTCGGTGATCACCACGACGCCATCGAACACCGGCCGATCATCCGTCCCGTGCAGGCTGGCCAGCCGGTGCGCGAGCCAGCCGATCGAGTTGGACTTGCCCGAGCCCGCGCTGTGCTGGATCAGGTAGTTCCGGCCCGGTCCTGCCTCCCTCGCCGCAGCAACCAGCTTGGTGACCGCATCCAGCTGATGGTAGCGCGGAAAGACCAGCTTCTCGCTCTGCTGCTCCTTGCCGGTATTCGGGTCCTTCCCGGTCTCCACCTGGAGGTGGACGAAGCGGGCGAGGATATCGAGCCAGCAATCCCGCGCCCAGACCTCTTCCCAGAGGTAGGCCGTCTTGTAGCCCTGCGGGTTGTCCGGGTTGCCGGCGCCCCGATCGCGCCCCTTGTTGAACGGCAGAAAGCGCGTCGCCTGCCCTTCGAGACGCGAGGTCATGTAGACCAGGTCGGGATCGACCGCGAAGTGCACCAGCGCCCGGCGCTTGAACCCGAACAGCGGATCGCGCGGGTCGCGGTCCTTACACTGCTGGATCGCATGGGCGTAGGTCTGGCCGGTGAACTGGCTCTTGAGCTCGGCGGTCGCCACAGGCAGGCCGTTCAGCGCCAGAACGACATCGACCGACTGGGTGGGATTGCGCGGGCTGTGGTGCACCTGACGGGCGATGGTCAGCCGGTTCAACTCGTAGAGCCGGAGCGTCTCCGGGTTGAGCCCGGACGCGGGCTTAAAAAATGCCAGCTCGAGCTTGATCCCGCGATCGGTGACGCCATGGCGCAGCACGTGCAGGAGGCCGAACTGATCGGCGGCACGGGCAACAGTGGCGACCACGCGCCGCTCGACATCGTCGCCATACTGCTCTGCCAATCGCGCCCACTTGTCGGGCTGGGTCTCCGCGAGGAAGCCGACCAGCACCGAGGAGAACAGGGCGAGGCTCGGATCGAACTCCGCGGCGGATGTTTTCCAGTAGCCCCCCGCGCTGAGCAGGCTGTGTTCGATGGCGTCTTCGAACCTGCGTTCGGTATGGATGCTCATTGCTCGGACCTGGATTGCAACACGTAGGTCGCAGCCCATGCGGCGACACCCGATCGCAGCCGTTTGAGCGCGCTGGAAATCCGCCCACGCTTCCGCTGATCGAGGTGGTGCCAAAAGGTCGGGTGTGTCACTGCGAGATGTTCGATCACCTCGGATACATGCCGCACGATGCGCGGCATACCGGACAGTTCTAGGCTCCAACCCTGCGGTACAAAGTGGACGAATTTGTTGCGAAGTCGGTTAAGGCGTATGACGTCCGCTAGAATTTCGGGTCCTGTGTCTAAAGCGTGGGGGGCCGGCAGGTATCTCTGATTCCGGACTCGAGCGAACAAATCCAACGGAGCGGCGAGCCGCTCCTTCGGCATGGGCGCCTCGGGGTCATGGCGGCTGTCCACATCAAGCCAGTGCCACACTTCCGCCGCGGACTTCTCGGTCAGCATCGTGATGCCTGCCGTGTCACGGCCGCGAAGGGCAGAGACACAGGCGCCTTGCAGCGCAGAGTGTAAAGAAATGATGAGCCACCTCCAAAGCTTCACATCATCTGCCAAGTGTTCGGCCAGCTCCGCGCTGTGCTCCAACGCATCAATGAACTCTTCGACTTCATTGGTTCTCAGCCATACCTCTTCGTCAAGGTCATCCGACATGAAAGTCGCCCGGGCTCGCCATGACATCTCAATCTGCAGCCTCGGCAGCTTCGTCCGCGCACTCCCGCACGTCGATTTTGCCGGTGACCGCTGCCGCGATCAGGGCGGAGCGATGCTCCTCAAGAGTCGCGATCGCTCTTTCGACAGCTTCTGTGGTCTGGTCCACGAGGCCGTTCTCGGCATCGCAATAAGCTCCGAGCGCCCGCTGCTCCTCTGCTGGCGGCACCGGAAGTCGCGCCCGCTTTAAGTCGCGAATGTTGATACCTCGGATCGTTGCGCCAACAGCGCCCGCTTCAAGCTGACCAAATATCGGCGACGCGCGAAGAGCGTGAAGGAGCCATCGCTGGTTCACCCCGTCCCGCGGCGCCACCCGTGCTGCATCTTGAGTGAGATTGGCGCCCTCCAACTCTTCCGGCACCAGTTCGACCGCACCTATGCTGCCTCGGATGGCGTACACAAGATCTCCGCCTCTGAGGCGGGACCTTTCGTACCGCATTTCGATCTCTGGATCGGTCCTGTTGAGGGCTGCCAAGCGAAGTTTGCCTGGTGCCACATCGCCCCCTTTGACGATTGGAACGCCGCCATCGAAGTGCGGGCCGGGCAGGACGATTCCATACATGATCTGCCGCGTTGAAGGCGTCAAATACATGAGCGGCTTGATCTCCCAATGCGCCGGGATTTCGCCGAGCCGTTTGATGCCGCTGGGCTTCATAGGGGCGTTCGGGTCGAGGCCCTTGGTGACGGCGTGGCTGATGACCGCCTGCCGCTTCTCGCGCAACAGCTCGATCAGCCGCCGCTTCTTGGCGATCAGCCCATCGATCCGCGCCGTCTCCCGGTCGAGGAACTCGCCTATCGCTTGCTGCTCGGGCAACGGCGGCACCGCAAGCTTGACCGCTGATAGCTTCGCGTTTGGAAGCTCAACAAATGTTGAGCCCTGGCCAAGTGAAACGAGCTCGGCCTTAGCGGCGACCAACTGATAGTACCGATACTCAGGCTGCGGGTTCTTGGAGAGGGCGAGTATTTTGCAACCCTGGTTGACACAGAGGGGTACGCGCGCGATGCCCAAATGTCCTATGGGTGCTCTCGTCGAAAGGACCAAGCTGTTAGGTGCCGCGAGCGTCGTGCCACAGCTACCATAGCCATCTCCGGTGAGGCGCCTTGCGCTCTCGAATATGTCCCTGCTTCTGGCGCGGCCGAGATCATCGGGGGTAATCCAGGTGATGTCTCCGTCCCAGAAGGTCGGGTCGCCACTCGAGGGGGTCGCCCCGTTCAGGACTCGGAAGATTTGCCCGATCTTGTCAATATTCCAATGAGCAGGTATCTGCCCGAGCCAGTCGATATCGCTATCCTTGTATGCAGGGTAGATCGGCCGTCTCACGCCGCGATCTCCTGTAACATGTCTTGGATCTCGCGGCCGAGCTCACTCAGCTCCGCATCTATCTCTTCGAGCGGCCGTGGCGGCATGTAGCGATAGAACTGCCGAGTGAACGGGATCTCGTAGCCCATGCGGGTCTTGTCGTGGTCGATCCAGGCGTCGGGGACGTGCGGCAGCACCTCGCGCGCGAAGTAGGTCTCGACGTCCTCCTTGAGCGGCACGTTCTCGTAGTCGCGCAGCTCCGGATCGGGCTCAGGATTGCCCTCGCGGTCGGTGCAGACGTCCGCCGTCTCGTCGCGCTCGGCGAGGCCCATCAGGATCGCCTTCGCGAGCGGCGGCGGCAGCGCGACGTCATCCATCCGGAACAGCATCTTGAGGTGCCTGGCGAAGGCCGCGCGGTTGGTCCAGGTGTCATCGGCGCGTGCGCCCTCGAGGGTGGCGACGATCTGGCCTTGCAGGCGCTGGCCGGTCTCGATCTCGGCGTCGGCGGCGGCCCCTCGTTTGCGGCTCTTGGCCAAGCCCTCGAAGGCGGACTGCTGCTGCACGCGCGCGATGCGCTCGTCATCGATCCGGAAGTTGAGGCGGAGCGGGCGCTCGACCGTGATGCGCCGGAAACCGAAATCCTGGTTGTCGAATAGCTTCGAGGTGTCGCTCTCGGCGAGATCGCCGAACCAGCGGACGATCTCGGCGCGGGCGTCGTCGGGGGTGAGCTTTCTCTTCTGGCCGAGGCTCTTGCGCATCTTCTGCCAGCAGGCGGTGGCGTCGATCAGCTGGACCTTGCCGCGCCGCTCTGGCGTCTTGCGGTTGGTGATGATCCAGGCGTAGGTCGCGATGCCCGTGTTGTAGAACAGCTCGGTCGGCAGGCCGACGATCGCCTCGAGCCAGTCGTTCTTGATGATCCAGCGGCGGATCTCGCTTTCGCCCGAACCGGCGCCGCCGGTGAACAAAGGTGAGCCGTTGAGCACGACGGCGATGCGCGAGGTGCCATAGTCCTGGCGCATCTTCGAGATCATGTGCTGGACGAACAACAGGCTGCCGTCCGAGACCCGGGGCAGGCCGGCGCCGAAGCGGCCGGCGAAGCCGCGGGTGTCGCGCTCGTCCCGGAGCGGCTTCTCGATCGCCTTCCAGTCGACGCCGAAGGGCGGGTTGGAGAGCATGTAGTCGAAGGTCCGGCCGGCGAAGCCGTCCTGGGTGAAGCTGTCGCCTTTGACGATGTTGGCCGGGTCCTGGCCTCGGATCAGCATGTCGGACTTACAGACGGCGTAGATCTCGCCGTTGATGTCCTCGCCGTAGGGCCACCACGGTGGCGCCGGGGTTCAGCTCGCGGACGTAGTCCTCGGCGCCGGTCAGCATGCCGCCGGTGCCGCAGGCCGGATCGAACACGGTGCGCACGATGCCGCGCTGGGTCAGGGCGTCGTGGTCCTCGTAGAACAGGAGGTCGACCATCAGGCGGATGACCTCGCGCGGGATGAAGTGGTCGCCCGCCTGCTCGTTGCGGGCCTCCGAGAAGCGCCGGATCAGCTCCTCGAAGATGTAGCCCATGGCGATGTTGGGCACGCGGTCGGGGTGGAGGTCGATCTCGCCGAACCTGGAGACCACCTGGTAGAGGCGATCGACGCCGCGCAGCCGTTCGACCTCCGCCGGCAGCTTGAAATGCTCGATGAATACGTCGCGAAGGTCCTGCGGGTAGCCGTTGACGAGGTCGTTCAGGTTGCGCACGAGGCCGTCGGGGTCGGCGATCAGCCGCGGGATGGTGAAGCGGCTGAGGTTGTAGACGCGGCCGCCGGCGGCGCCGGCGAGCATGCGGTCACGCACGACGGGGTCGAGCGCATCGGAGAGGGTGGCGGCTTTTGCCAGCACGGCGTCCTTGGTCGCAGCCAGCGCGCAGTCGAGCCGGCGGAGCACCGTGAACGGCAGGATGACGCCGCCATATTCCCAGGGCCGGTACGGGCCGCGCAGCAACTCCGCGACCGACCAGATGAACTGAACCTTCTCCTGATGTCCGTCCATAGCCCCCTGTCTACCGCCAATTGCACACTGCTCTGATAGCTCAACGTCGTGTATGACAGCAACGGACGATGCGCCCGTGCGCGTGGTGAGTTCCGCATGCTGTCGATTAGCTCCTGCAGCATCGAGTGCCCCCTGGCCGACCTCTGCGTGCTCTCGGCAATCCATCAGCACCTGGCGGTGCTGTCGTTTCGGGCCAGTCAGCGACAAGGAGCGGCTCGGCGCCCTGAAGTATCTCGGCCACTGGGTCGGCGACGTGCACCAGCCGCTTCCACGTGTCGTTCCAGGACGACCGTGGCGGCAACGGCGTCCAGGTCACGGGCGGCCTCTGCGGCGGCAACCTGCACGGGGTCTGGGACTCCTGCATCATCGAGCGCGGCCTCGGCACCGATGCCGCCGCCATCGCCGGCCAGCTCAGGGGCAAGATCACCGCTCAGCAGCGGTCCGAATATGGCTGGCATCCAGTCCGGCCGACTGGGCCAACGAGTTGTTCGCGATCACGACCGGCCCGGGGGTCGGCTACTGCGTCCGGACCGACGCCGGCTGCTGGTACGATCGGGACAGCGAGCGACTCGAGGCCGGCCAACAGCAGAAAAACGTCCTGGTCAACTAGGGTGTGTTAACACTATTCAAAGAGGGCGGTTTGAGGTAAGCTCATCGCATGATGAGGCTGACCGAAGACCAGTACGAAGTGATCCGGCCGTTGATGCCCGTACAGCGGGGCAACGTGCGGATCGGCAATCTCGAGGTCATCAACGCAGTGCTGTTTGTGGCCGAGAACGGCTGCAAATGGCGCGCGCTGCCGGCGCGCTTCGGCAACTGGCACACGATCTACACACGGCTGCGCCGGTGGGCGGCGGCGGGCGTGCTGGACCGCGTGTTCCAGGCCCTGCAAGAGCATCGCCTGATCCGCATCCGTGTCGAGTGCGTCGGCTTGGACAGCACCAGCGTCAAGGTTCACCCCGACGGCACGGGCGCGCGAAAAAAAACGGCCCGCAAGCCATCGGCAAGTCGCGTGGCGGCTGGAACACCAAGATTCATCTGGTTGCCGCGGATGAGCGAACGGCCCTGACCTTCGCCCTGTCGCCCGGACAGGCCCACGACGCGCCCGAAGGACGCAAGCTGCTGACCGCCTGGCAGCGCCGGCCCGCTGGTGTGCCCATGGTGATGGACCGGGCGTACGAAGGCGACGAGACCCGGCAACTGGTGCTGGAGCTCGGCTTCGCGCCGGTCGTGCCGCCCAACCCCAACCGTCTTCAGCCTTGGACCTACGACCGCAGTCTCTACCGCCGGCGCAACGAGGTCGAACGCCTGTTCCGCAGGCTCAAAGGCTTTCGTCGCATCTTCTCGCGCTTCGAAAAGCTCGATCTCATGTTCACCGCCTTCATCCACTTCGCCCTCATCACCGACATGCTTTGTGTTAACACGCCCTAGGCGTATATCGAAGCCAACACGCCGATCGTGAGCGATCGCCTGGCGCGGGCCGGGGTTCGCTTGGCCGGGCTCCTGAACAGGACCCTGGACCCGCATAGGACCCAATAGCGACCCGCTGGTAGCGCGCCCACCCTGAACCAGCCCTTCGAGCCGCGGGCCCATCTCGACCAGCACGCGGTCAGGGCAGCGTCTCGGATCGATCGGCTATCGGTGGCACTGCAGGATCTTCCCTGCCCGAGGTTGAAGCTTCGGACCTGCAGAGCAACCGAGGAGCAAGCCTCGATGACCGTCGTCTCGCTACCGCTCGACCCCGGCAGCGAAGCCCGAGCGATCCTGCACCACCTGCTGAGGACGGCGACTTTGCCGGCCGCGACGCCGCCGGCTGGCTCGTCACGCTCCTGCAAGCCGCCGTCGCCCTCGTCGGCGGCGCCTTCTGGGCGCCGGCTTGCGCGGATGCGCTGGCGGTCTAGCCGAGCTCCGCACAGACCTACTCCGGGCGGCACGACCCGTAGCTGATCACGACTTCCATGCCGAGGATCGCGACCTCGACCAGATTCCACTCCGCCGCTGACAGTTTCGCTATCACGCTGATCCCCGGCACGTCGATCACGGTGAAGGCACCCGACTGCGTGAAGCCGGCCACAAAGACGTCGCAGCCGCGCCAGCTGCACCGCGCATAGCTTCCCCGCTCCTGGTCGATCCGGCTCCAGATGCCGACGACGTCAACCGGCTCGCAGCCCCGACGGCCGCATTCGAGCTTACGGTCGAAGGTACACTGCAGCGGTGCCGCTGTGATTGGGCGCGAGACCAGCGCCGCCGCGAGCGCCACGGCAAGGATCATCCGGCCTTGCTTGGCGTCCATGGAGCTTTCCGTTATTCGGCCGCGGTGATCGCCCGACCGTAGGCTGGGACCAGCTCGGCAACAACAAGGCGTTTTTGGCGGGCGCCATCGTCATGACCCTGACCTTCGAGGCCGGCGCCGAGAAGCTCGAACACGGAGGCGCCCAGGCCCGATTCGTCCATCTTGCACCTGCGCGACGGAACCAGGTCCCGGCCCTACCGTTCGCTTCCCGCCTTTGCTGCTCACCTGTGGAGGTCACGATGCAGAACACTACGACAGGCGCGCGCAGCAGCTCGGTCGCCACCGGGGAGACGAACCGCCTGATCGCTTCCGATAAGGTGGAGGGCACCGCCGTATACAACCCATCCGGCGAGCGGATCGGCGAGGTCTACAACTTCATGGTCGACAAGCGCTCGGGCCGGGTCGCCTATGCCGTCATGTCCTTCGGCGGGTTTCTCGGGATCGCGCAGAGGTACCATCCCATACCCTGGCAGGTGTTGACCTACGACACCGATCTGAGCGGCTACGTGGTCGATCTCGACGAGAAAACGCTAAAGGGCGCTCCCAGTTTCGCCCGGGACGAGGCCCCGGACTGGGGCAGCCGCGATTGGGAGACCCACATACACGATTACTATCGCGTGCCCCTCTATGAGGGCAGCTTCTAGAGCCGCTGCCATTCGGGGCTTTGGCTTCATCGATCTCGAAACCGGAGCCCAGGTCATGAGCAAACGCCCGCCGACGCGCTGGCACGGCTAGATCACCGACGCGACGATCCGGCCTGCTCCAGCCACTTCAGCTCCTGCTTGGCTCGCATCACCTTCTTGGCGGCCGCGTTCAGGCCGCTGCGGGTGGTCGCGGCCTCGAGCTCTCGCTCGGCTTCGTTGAGCGCCTTCGTCCAGTAGTCCCGGTCCATAGTCGACAATGTTGGCCCGAGCAGAGGCGAACGAAAGGTGCCCTGGGTTTCCATCGATGGTGCTGGCGCGCAGGCCGGGCACATGCGCGGCGGCCCGATTACAGCATCTGGAGGCAGGGCGCGTCTCTCGCGCGTACTGCGCGACAAATTCTATCGATCTCCGAACGCTCTCGCGCGTGCGCGCCGGACCGGCAGCCTTGGCCGCGCCAGTGTCGCCAGCACGTGCGCGGCTGCCGGCCCTGGCGAGCGTTGCGCCGAACGGAAGTGGGCACAAATGTGGGATCAAAACGGAACTGCCGGGAACATATCTTTGGTTGCAGTAGCTTAGTAGATATGTTGGCGGATGGGGTGGGATTCGAACCCACGAGGAGTTGCCCCCTGCCGGTTTTCAAGACCGGTGCCTTCAACCGCTCGGCCACCCATCCGTTTGCCGCCGCTCTGGATTTAGGCGGGGTCGGGACGGCCGGCAATGGCGCTCGGCGATCCGCGCCTTAGCCGCCGCGCGATCGCTTCGGCGGCGACAGCACCGCTCCGGGCGGCGCCGTGCACGGTGCCATAGGCGTCCAGCGAGCAGGCCTCGCCGGCGAAGAACAGGTGCTCGGCGAGCGGGGCCGCGAGCTGGGGACGGAGATGCGCGCGACCCGGCCGGGCGCAGGAATAGCCGCCACGGATGTCCGGGTCGGTGCACCAGGCGGTGGTCGCGACCGCGAGGACGTGCCGGCGCAGGTCCGAGCCGAAGACCTGCACCAGCTGGTCAAGCGCGAAGGCGGCCATGACGTCCGGCCCGGCGGCCTCGAGCTCGGCCGCGAAGGCGCCGGCCAGATAGCCGAGCGCGAGCCCCCGGTCGAACGGGCGGAACTCGAACCGGATCGCCGCCCGCGTCCGGTGCTCGATGTAGAGACGGTAGTCGTCGCCGGCGCCGAACAGGTCGCGCTCGAAGGCGATCGCGACCTTGTCCGCCTCGCCGAGCGGCACGGCCGCCAGCGCCTCCTGCGTGGGCGCAGGCAGCGGCGGATCGAAGGCGACGCCGCCCGTCGCCAGCACGCTGGTCGAGACGGTGACGACCACCGCGCGGCCCTCGAGCATGCCGCGGGCGGTCTCGACCACGATCCGCTCGCCGCCCCAGCGGATGCGAAGCGCCCGGGTCGCGAGTTCGACCGGCAGGCCGCGGCCGAAGCGGGCGAGCAGGGCGCCATAGCCGTCGACCACCCGCCAGTTGCCGCCGCCGTCCGCATAGCGCGCATAGTCGAGCGTCGAGAGGCGCTCCGGATCGACCCCGGCGAGCGCTGCGATCCACGAATCGAACATCGCGCGGAAGCGCGGATGCGGCGGGATGACGTCCGACGCCGGCACGTCGAGGCCGGCCGCGCCGGCGTTGCGGACCGCGGCGAACGCGCGCCCGTAGTAGGCGTCGAGCTCGGCCTCGAGCGCGGCGTCGGCCCAGCCGTCGCTCCACAGGCGGCGCGGCAACGCGGTTCGCTCGTAAGCGAAGCCTTCGGCATCGGCGAAGCGGGTGAAGGGATTGCGGCTGGCATCGTGCAGCCAATGGGCGCCGCGGTCCCAAGGCACGCCGAAGGTCGCGACGTCGGTGTGGGCACGGCCGCCGATCCGGTCCTTCGCCTCGAGCACGACGACCGTCAGCCCGAGCTCCCGCGCGCGGCGCGCAGCGGCAAGACCGGCCGCGCCGGCGCCGACCACGATCAGATCCACCCCCGACCGGCTCAAGCCGCCCTCCGCCTGCCCGCAGGCCGAGCCTTTGCCCGGTCCCGGGCGATGCCTACCTAATCACCGGGCGATCGGTCCAGGAATTCCTCGGGACGTTGCCGCGGCCCGAGCAGCGGGTTGGCGTGATGGAGCAGGAAGCCGCCGCCGGCGGCTGTCGGGTGACGGTCGTCAACACCGGTCAGAGCTTCGACTGCCCGGCGGGCGAGCTGATCCTGGACGCCGGGCTCGCGGCCGGGCTCGGCCTGCCGCACAACTGCCGGGGCGGCGCCTGCGGCACCTGCAAGTCCACGGTGCTGGAGGGCGAGGTCGACCATGGCTGGGTGATGAGCTTCGCGATCTCCGAGGACGAGAAGGCAGCCGGCAAATGCCTGATCTGCCAGAGCAAGCCGCTGACCCCGACGCTGGTGATCCGGACCGACGGCGCGATGAGCGCGACCGAGGCGGCGCCACCGGCGCCGATCGAGGCAGTCGCGACCGTGCTCGCGGCCGAGCCGCTGACGCCCTCGGTCCGCCGCCTGGTCCTGGCGCTCGCGCCCGACGTCCGCTTCCACTACCGCGCCGGCATGCACGTCGAGCTGCGAACGCCGGGCGCCGCCAGGCCGCGCACCTATTCGATCGCCAGCGCGCCCGACGATCAGGGCCTGCCGCCCGACGGCCTGCTCGAGTTTTTCGTCACCCGCCACGAGGGCGGGCAGGCGAGCGGCTGGCTGCATGCGCCGGAGCGGCTCGGCGGTCCGGTCCAGATCCACGGGCCCTACGGCACCTTCCGCCTGCCCGCGACCGTCTCCGGCCCGGTGCTCTGTCTGGCCGGCGGCTCGGGGCTCGCCCCGATCCTCGCGATCGTCCGGCGCGCCCTCGCATCCGGCTTCACCGATCCACTCCGACTGATCTTCTCGATCCGCGACCGGAGCGAGGTCTTCGCGCTCGACGCGCTGCACGCGCTCGCCCGCCGTTTTTCCCAGTTTTCTTACACCGTGACCTTGACCCGAGCCGGGACCGTCGAGCCGCCGGCCGGCTGGCGCCGCGGGCGGGTTCCGGACTGGCTCGCGGACGAGCTGCCCGACCTGTCCGCCTGGCATGTGCTGGCGGCCGGCCCGCCCGGCTTCGTCGACGCCGCGGTCGCCAAAGCCAAGCATCTCGGCGCTCTTTCGGAGCGCATCCTGACCGACAGCTTCACGCCGACCGTCCCCTGAGGGGTCAAGGCCTGGCCCCGACGATCCGATAGATCGCGCCGGCGAGGTCGACGACGTAGACCTCGCCCGCTGCGTCCTCGCCGAACGATGCGAGCCGCAGGCCGGGGTCGAGCAGCACCGGGTTCTCGCCCTGGCGCAGGCCGAAGATCTCGCCGCTGCAGTAGTCGCCGGAGAGATAGGTGCCGACCAGCCGCGGGATGGCGGCGCCGCGATAGACGTAGCCGCCGGTGATCGAGCAGCGCCCCTGCTCGTGCTGGTACTGGGCGATCGGCAGCTGCAGTCCAGAGCGCTCGCAGCCGCTGGTCGGGCGATAGCAGGAGCGGCCTTCCATCAGCAGCCAGCCGTAGTTGCCGCCGCGCTCGACGACGTCGATCTCCTCGATTCGGTTCTGGCCGACGTCGCCGACCCACAACCGACCGTTGGCCGGATCGAACGAGAATCGCCAGGGATTGCGCAGACCGAGCGCGAAGATCTCGGGCCTGCCGCCGCCGCCGGCGAACGGGTTGTCCTCAGGGATCGCGTACGGCCGGCCGTCGTCGACGTCGATCCGCAGGATCTTGCCGAGCAGCACGTCCGGATCCTGGGCCCGGTTGCCGGGATCGCCGGCGCTGCCGCCGTCGCCGAGCCCGATGTACAGATCACCGTCGGGCCCGAACCCGATCATGCCGCCGTTGTGGTTGGCGTATGGCTGGGCGACGGTCAGCAGCACGCGCTGCTCCGGGCCGGCGCGGTCCGGGCTGTCGGCGGCGACGTGCAGCTCCGCGATCACCGTGGCGCCGTCCGGCTGGCGCGTGTAGTCGACGAAGAACCGGCCATTGCTGGCGAACTCCGGATGGAAGGCGAGGCCGAGCAGACCGCGCTCGCCGCCGGACCGGACCTGATCGCCGAGGTCCAGGAACGGCTGCTCGAGGAGCGCGCCATCCTTGAGGATCAGGATCCGGCCGGCCTGCTCGACCACGAACAGCCGGCCGCTGCCATCGCCCGCGTGGGTGACGAACACCGGCTGCTCCAGCCCGTCGGCCACGAGCTGCAGCTCGATCCCGGTCTGGGCTCGGGCGATCGCCCCGCCGCCGAACAGGCAGGCCAGGGCCACAGCGCCGACCTTTCGCCACCTCATGTCCTTCTCCCGCGGTTCGTGCTGCCAGAGGCTTGATCTGTTCGACCGACGACGGAAGTCTAGGTTGCGATCTCGGCGAGACTCAGGTCACGCCAGGGAGGACGATTCGTGCTGAGCAAGACGCGGGCGACCGAAGCCTGCTGGGCCGAATTCCGGAGCGCAGCAGGGCTCGACCACGACGACTATGTGGTGGTGTCGTTCGATGACAACCCGACGACCGCTGACGCGCTGCTCGAGCTGGTCCTGGCCGGCATCAAGCGGGCGACCGCCTCCCTGCTGCGGGATTATGGCGAGCAGCCGCAGGTGCCGCGGGTCGGCGACTTCGTCATGGTCGTGGACAGCCGCGGCCGCCCGGGCGCCATCTGGCGGACGACCTGGGTGGCCATCCGGCCGTTGATCGAGGTCGACGACGGTTTTGCCTGGGATGAGGGCGAGGGCGATCGGAGCCGGGCGTGGTGGCTTGAGGCCCACCGTGGCTACTTCGGGCGTCAGGCCGCCCGCGAAGGCCTCGTGATGCACGACCGGATCGAGACAGTGTTCGAGCGTTTCGAGATCGTCTGGCCGCCGGCAGCCGCCGATCGCGGCCTCGGCTGAGGATCTGCACTTCAGCGCTGGGCGGCATGGCGGAAAAGACGTATCTGGGTTGCTCGAGACATCGCGACCCATGGGGAGGGCAGGGGATGGACCTGGGGCTGGCTGGAAAAAAGGCGATCATCACCGGCGGCAGCAAAGGCATCGGGCGGGCGATCGCCGAGACGCTCGCAACCGAAGGCTGCGACGTCGCGATCTGCGCGCGGGACGCGGACGGGGTCGCGGCCGCGGTCGAGGCGCTCAAAGGCAAGGGCGTGAAGGCGGCCGGGCGGGCGCTCGACGTCACCGACCGGGCGGCCCTCCAGGGCTGGGTCGAGGCCAGCGCCGAGGAGCTCGGCGGCATCGACATCGCGGTCGCAAACGTCAGCGCGCTCGACATGAACCGGACCGAAGACGCGTTCCGGCACGAGTTCGAGGTCGACCTTTTGCACACGGTGCGCACGATCGACGCGGCGCTGCCGCACCTCGAGCGCTCGCAGGCGGGCGCGATCGTCGTGATCTCGAGCGTGTCCGGCCTCGAGTTCGACTTCACGAGCCCGGCCTACGGCACCTTCAAGGCGGCGCTCGTGCACTACGCCTCGCGAATGGCGAGCGAGCTCGCGCCCAAGCACATCCGGGTCAACAGCGTCTCGCCCGGCAACACCTATTTCGACGGTGGCATCTGGCAGCAGATCGAGCGCAACCTGCCCGATCTGTTCAAGGACGCGATGAGCAAGAACCCCTGGGGCCGCATGGCGACCGACCAGGAAGTGGCGAACGCCGCGGTGTTCCTCGCGAGCCCGGCCTCGAGCTTCACGACCGGCGTCAACCTCGTGGTCGACGGCGCGCTCACCCGCCGGGTGCAATACTAGCGCACCGGGTTGCGGTACCCGAACCGAGGTTTGCCTGGCGTTCGGGTTCGTTTCGTCGTTGCCGGGCCAACAGGGACCGCGAGCGGGCTCACGCGCAACGGGCGCCGCCTGATCGATGATCTTAGCAAATGATAGGAAAATAGTCAAGGCGTCGAGCCGGGACGACCCGAAAGGTGCCGAAGCTCCGGCGTATGAGGGCACCAGCCGGTCGCCGCGGCGGCCTCGAGATAGCCGGCGGCGTTGGCGGCGGGGACCGGCGGGCTGAACAGGAAGCCCTGGGCCTCGTCGCAGCCTTCATGGCGCAGGAAGGTCAGCTGGCGGCGCGTCTCCACCCCCTCGGCGACCACCCGCCGGCCGAGACTGTGCGCGAGCCCGATGACCGCCCGGACGATCGTCTCGTCGGCGAGGTCGCGGCCGATCTTGCGGATGAAGGTGCGGTCGATCTTGAGGGTATGGATCGGCAGGCGGCTGAGATAGGCGAGCGACGAGCAGCCGCTGCCGAAGTCGTCGATCGACAGCCGGACGCCGAGCGCGGCCAGCCGCTGCAGCGTCGCGACCAGCGAGCGGTCCGCCAGATCGACCACGATGCTCTCGGTGATCTCGAGCTCCAGCCCTTCCGGCGGCAGGTGGAGGCGATCGAGCAGGCGGCCGATCTGGCCGGTGAGGTCGCCGCCGACGATCTGCGCCGGCGACAGGTTGACCGCCATCGCATGCACCTGACCGGTGCGCTGCCAGTGGGCTGACTGGCGGCAGGCTTCAGCCAGGACCCAGTCGCCGAGGTGGCGGATCAGCTGATTCGCCTCCGCGACCGGAATGAACCGCGCCGGCAGGACCATGCCGCGGCGGGGATGCTGCCAGCGGACCAGTGCCTCGACCCCGACCGCACGCTGGCTCGAAAGGTCGAAACGCGGCTGATAGAGCAGGAAGAACTCCTGGCGCTCGAGCGCAAGCTCGAGATCACGCTGCAGCCGGTTGCGCCGCACGGTGGCGCCGTTGCCGCGCGCCCGCCTCGGCGCGGCGAAGCAATACCGGTTGCCGCCATCGCGCTTGGCCCGATAGAGCGCGCCATCCGCGATCCTGAGCAGGGTATCGGGATCGCGGCCGTCGTCCGGGAACAGGGCGATGCCGACGCTGGCACTCAGGTCGATCGTCCGGTCGTCGATCACGAAGCTCGCGGCCAGCGTGCGGTTGATGGCCCGGGCCAGGGTCCCGGCGCCGGTCGCGGCGCGGAGCGAGAGCTGGAGGATCACGAACTCGTCGCCGCCGAACCTGGCCACGGTGTCGCTCGCGCGCAGGATCGACTGCAGCCGCTGCGCCACGGCGACGAGCAGCCGGTCGCCGAAGCGGTGCCCGAAGCCGTCGTTCCAGCGCTTGAACTGGTCGAGATCGACCGCCAGCAGGGCGAAGCCGTCGCTGACGCGGACGCCCCGCGCCAGGGCCTGCTCAAGCCGATCGTTGAACAGCAGGCGGTTGGCGAGGCCAGTCAACGGATCGTGGTGGGCAAGGTGCAGCAGGCGCTGCTCGGCGGCCTTGCGCGCGGTCACGTCGCGCCCGATCGACCAGTGCTCGATGACCTCGCCGGCGCTGTCGAACAGCGCCTGCTCCGACCATTCCTCCCAGCAGGGGGAGCCGTCGAGGCCGGTCGAGGCGACTTCGTAAGTGGCTGCGGGGTGCGCCGGCGACAGCTGAGCCAGACGAGCCCTGGTCGCCTCGACGGCCACCTTCGGGATCAGACTGAGCAGGTTACGGCCGAGCAGGTCGCCGCGGTGCCGACCGAGGCGCTGGCAGTAAGCATCGTTGACGAAGGTGAGCCGGTGCCTCCGGTCGAAGCAACGAACGTACTCCGGGCGCTTCTCGACTGCCACCCCATAACGTTCGGTGCTGGCCTGCAGCATCGCTTCGGCGCGCTTTTGCTGAGTGATGTCGAGGATGTAGCGTCGAGGTAGACGACCTCCGAGCTGCGGTCGCTGGTCGTCCAGCCGGTCTCGCGCAGCCAGCGTGGCTCGCCGGTGGTTTGGTCGACCACCCGGAACTCGACCGCGCAGGGCCGCCCGGAACGTTCGCGCTCCACCTCGGCGGCGCGATAGGCTGCGATGTCCTCCGGATGAATGCGCTCGTGCCAGGCCCGCACATCGAGCCCGACCCGATCCACGAGGTCCCGATGCGGGACGCCTGCGATCACCGGCACGTCGGCGCCATAGAAGAGGCACCGCCGCTCCTCGTCGGCCGCCACCGGGACCACGACTCGACGCAGCACCAGGTGCGGCATCCGGCGGACCAGGAGATGCAGCTCGCGGTCGGCGCTTCGGACCTCCGACACGGCCTGCTGAAGTTCGTCGACGATCCGCGTAGAAGCCGCGGTCTTGGCCCAGGCCGCCTCCAGAAAGGTCCGCAGCCGGCTCGTCTCCCTGATGGCCCGCGCGCTCTCGACGCGCAGGGACCGCAGAAGGTCGTGCAGATCCGATATCGGGTGTCTCATCTGTCGGGCGGTCAGCGACGCGGTTGGAGCGATGCCACCGTAGCAGCCTGGAAGCGCATCGCATATCGCGCCACACAACCGCAAATGACTCAGCGGGCGCGGGAAAGTTCCACTGCGCGCTCCAGGTCGCTGGACCCGCGGGGCTCAGAACACCGGAATCAGGTTCTCCGGGTCGAAGGCCACGGTCTCGCCGTCGACGCCGATCTCCGGGAGCGCCGGGAAGGCGATGCCGTGGGGCTCGACGAAGCCCTTCATCTTGAGCACCGCCTGGCGCCAGTTGTCGCGCCGCTGCTCGAGCGTCAGCACGCCGAGGCCGGCGCTGCGGGCGGCCTCCTCGAGCAGAGAATGGGCCGGCCCGAAGGTGGCCGGCAGCTCCCAGAAGTCCTGCGGCGGCTCGTACAGCACGCCCGAAAGGAACACGAAGCCCGCGCGCAGCTGGCGCGTGATGGTCTGTTTTTCCTCGGGGCCGAGCGTCGGCAGGAGCTTCTGCAGGATCGTCAGGCAGATGCCGAGATGGCGCGCCTCGTCCTGGCCGATGCAGCGGAACGCCTCCTTGAGCACCGGGATCGTGGTCCGCTGGTGCATGGCGTGGAACAGCGTCGCCGCCGCCATCTCGCCGAACAGGAAGGAGGTGAACAGGATCGGCACCGGGTATTTGTGGACGCCCTTCTTGAACGCGTCCCAGTAGCGGGCACCGTTGTGATAGAGCCACTCGATGTTGTTGCGGGCGAGCTTGCCGAGCGGCGTCTGCGGCTCGAAGCCGAGCGGCCCGCCCGGCGTGAACAGCTGGATCGCGCGGCCGCAGACCTCCTCGTGGTTCACTTCATCCCGGGTGACCGAGAAAAAACACTTGCGGATCGGGTCTTCCTCGTGAGTCTCGTAGGTGTGGATCATCGCGCGCGCGAATACCGCCGGCCCCGAGCTGTCGAACACGGACAAGAGCCCGAACCAGTAGCCGATGGCGTAGCGCTGGTCCTGGGTGAAGGCGCCGACGTCGAGCGAGTTCCAGGGCAGCTTCGAGGGCGCCCAGCCGGGATCGCGCGCCTGCTCGTAGATCTCGAGCAGCTTCGGCGTCTCGACCCGCCACTCGATCGGAAAAATGTTCATCGGCGGCAGCGCCGGCGCGTCCTGGGCGCCGAACAGGATCTCTTCGGGCTCCGGTTGCTTCTCGGGCACAAATGGCGGTTTTTCAGTTCGTTGCGCGAGATCGTTCACATCCGCCATCAACCGATCTCCCAGCTCTCGCCGCCCGCCGCGGTCCGCATGGCGAGATATACGAGCGCCGACCGCAGGTTCAAGTTTTCTCGCAACGGTAGAGCCGGCGCGAGGCCGGCCTTTGTCACTTGGCCAGCTCGCCGAGTTGACGCAAGCTCTTGCGAAGCTCAGCGGGCGGAGACTGCCGATGGACGGGACCCGGTTGTTCGAGCGCACGGCGCTCGCCGTCGGCCTGATCGCCTGGCTCGTGGTGGCGGCGGCGGCGGAGCCGCCGGAGCGGGCGACCAACGGCATCATCGTCTACGAGAGCGATTTCGGGCTCAAGGACGGCGCGGTCTCGGCGATGCGCGGCGTGGCCCTGACGGTCGATCCGACCCTCCGGCTGGAGAACCTGACCCACGAGATCCCGCCCTTCAACATCTGGGAGGGCGCCTACCGGCTCGCCCAGACCGCGCCCTACTGGCCGCCGGGCACGGTGTTCGTGGCGGTGATCGATCCGGGGGTCGGCACCAAGCGCAAGTCGGTGGTGCTGAAGACCAAGTCCGGCCACTACTTCGTCAGCCCCGACAACGGCACGCTGACCCTGGTCGCCGACCAGCTCGGCATCGAGGCGGTGCGCGAGGTCGACGAGAGCCGGTTCCGCCGGCCCGGCTCGGAGCGCTCGGCGACCTTTGCCGGCCGCGACGTCTATTCGTACACGGCCGCATACCTCGCCTCGGGCCAGGCGAGCTTTGCCGGCATCGGCCCCGAGCTGCCGCCGGAGGTGGTCCGGATCCCCTATCAGAAGCCCGAGCTCGCCGGCTCGCTGGTGCGCGGCAACATCCCGGTTCTCGACGTCCAGTACGGCAACGTCTGGACCAACATCGACCGCGCGACCTTCGAGCAGCTCGGGATCGCCAAGGGCACGGCCGTGGACGTGCGCATCTTCAAGCAGCAGCGGCAGGTCTACAAGGGCACGATGCCCTACGTCTCGACGTTCGGCGACGTCGCGGTCGGCAACCCGCTGCTCTACCTGAACAGCCTCGACAACCTCGCGCTCGCGATCAACTGGGGCAATTTCGCCCAGACCTACGGCATCGGCTCCGGCCCCGAATGGCGGATCGAGGTCGCCAAGCGCTGACCCGCGCGCAGGCGCGGCCAGCCCGGTTCTCCACCACCCTTGGCGCCGGCACTTTCGGCTTGGCGCGGGCGTGAGGTCCTGGGGTACAGTCGCGGCAGCAACCAAGGAGGCAAACGATGGCGGGCGTGACCCCGAAGGCCAAGAACCACGAGCAGCTGGGACCGACGGCGTCGCGCTTCGTCGCGGTGGGCGAACTGCCCTGGGAAGAAAGCCGGTTCCCGGGGATTTCGACCAAGACGCTGTTCTTCGACAAGGCGACCGGCTCGGTCACGGCGCTGATCCGGATGGCGCCGGGCGCCCGGCTTCCCGACCACGAGCACCCGCTGACCGAGCAGAGCTACGTGCTCGAAGGCGTGCTCGCCGACGACGACGGCCACTGCCACGCGGGCGATTTCGTCTGGCGGCCGGCCGGCAGCCGGCATCAGGCCTGGTCCCCGGAAGGCTGCCTCGTGCTCGGCATCTTCCAGGTGCCGAACAAGTTCTTCGAGCAGGGCGGCAAGGTCACCGACCTCCTCGGCCAGGAGTGGGACCCGGCCTGGCGCGAGGCGGGCAACCTGAAGGCCAGCGGCTGACGGGCAGGGGGCCGCGCCGCCGCGCGCCCGGCAAAGCCGAGCGGGCGGCTGCCGGACCGGTCCGAGCGTCGGCCGCGTCAGGTCGGGCTCAGTCCGGCCGCGCCGCTGATGCTGGTCGCGCGCGGCCGGCTCGACTACACTGCGGCTCGGGAACTTCGAGGCGGCGCGGCGGACGATGGCGCGAATGATCAGAAGACTGTGGGCACCCTGCCTGCTGCTCGCCGCGCTGGTCGGGCTCGCGCTCTATGGTCGTGCCGCCTGGAGCGCGCTGACCGGCTCCGGCGCTGCCGGCCCGAGCGCCCTCTTCGACTACGCGATCCCGACCGCGCTCTGGCTCGCCGGCGCCTGGGCCGTCAGCCGGCTGGTCGACGGTCTGCTTTGGGACCAGCTGACCCGTAGCGGCCTCGGCCGCGCGGTGCCGCGGCTGATGCGCGACGCGCTCACGCTGATCGTTTTCATGGCGGCGGCGGGCGGCATCCTCGCGACCGTGTTCGGCTATCCGCTGACCGGCTTCTTCGCCGCCTCCAGCGTTATGGCGCTGGTGATCGGCCTGGCGCTGCGCAACGTCATCCTCGACATCTTCACCGGGCTCGCGATCAACCTCGACCGTTCCTACCAGATCGACGACTGGATCGAGGTCCACCACCGCGACTTCAAGGAGGCGATCTGCGGCCGGGTCGTCGACATCAACTGGCGGACCACCCGGATCGAGCGCGAGGACGCCAAGACGGTCGTCATCCCCAACAATCTGATGAGCATGTTCGTGACGACCAACTACTCGAAGCCCGATCGCCTCGCGCGCTTCGACGTCACGGTGCCGCTGGATTTCGGCATCCCGACCGCCCGCGCCATGCGCCTGCTGCTCGGCGGCGTCATGGCCTCGATCGGGCCGCGCGGCCCGGTCGGCCAGCCGGCCCCGAGCGTGCTGGTCGGCGAGGTCGGCGAGCGCGGCGTCGAGTACCGGGTCCGCTACTACATCCGGATGGGCCAGGTGCCGCCGAACACCGCGCGCAGCAACGTCTTGAAGTCGGTCCTCGACCATCTCGCGATCGCCGGCGTCGAACCCGCTTATCCGAAGGAGGACATCTTCCACGCCCGGATGCCAGCGCGCGGCCCCCGCTGGGACTCGCTCGAAGCCCGCGTCGCCCTTCTGGCCAAGGTCGAGCTGCTGGCGCGCAGCCTCGAACGCGCGGAGCTGACGGCGCTCGCCGGGCAGCTGAGCGAGCGGCGCTTCGCAGCCGGCGAGACCCTGATTCGGGCCGGTGAGCCCGGCGGCTCGATGTTCGTGATCGCCGAGGGACTGATCGACATCCTGGTCGTGCCCGAGGGTGGTGGGTCGGCACGCTCGGTCGCCAGGCGACAGCCGGGCGAGCCGATCGGCGAGATGTCGCTCCTGACCGGGGGCCGCCGCGCGGCGACCGCGCGGGCGCTGACCGAGGTGATCGCTTTCGAGATCGCCCGCGAGCATCTCGAGCCGCTGCTCGAGTTGCGGCCCGGCCTGGCGGGCGCGCTCAGCTGGCTGGTCGCCGAGCGCCGGCTGCGCGAAGCGCAGGCCCGGCCCGATCAGACCGGCGAGCCGGCGAGCCAGGAGACCCAGCGGCTCTCAGCGCAGATCCTGGCCCGGATGCGCGCGCTGTTCGGCGGCACCCCCGACAGCCGCCGGGCCGGCTGAGCCCGCAACCGTCTGTCAGGGCCGCAAGACCGCCGGAAGATCGAAAACTCCGGGTGGGGCCACGGTCACGACAGCATCACCTTGAATGTGAAGGGCGAGCCTTTGCCGCCGGCGACAACCGTGTTCTCGCCTTTGCGGAGCGGCGCGCTATGGGCCGGGAAATCGCGCCCGAGAGGGCGATCGTTGACCAGGGTGCCGAGCATGCTGTTCAGATCGCGCACCAGCACCTCGCCGTTGCGCGCAAGGAAGCTGAAATGCGCGCGCGACAAGCGGTACGGCGCCGGTTCGGGGATCGCGAGATCGACCGGGATCACTGAAGCCGTTTCGTTCTCGCCGGGCGCCCGGCCGACCGTGAACGGCAGATGCGCGATCTGAACCGGCGCGGTCCCCACGAAGAATTGCGCGCCATAGGTTGTCGCCTGCAGCGCGATCGAAGGCGCTACGTCGCGCACCGGCGGCGTCTCGACGAGGTTCCGGCCGCCGCCGGCATGCTCGCCGCCACTGGCGGCATAGGCGCGGCCCAGCATCTCCTCGACGTCCCGCAGCCGTGCGCTCATCCGGACGAGCAGCTTGCGCGCCAGCTCAGGGTCGTGGCTGACCCGGTCCAGGAATACCTGGCGCTCGATCAGATTGGCCTCCAGAGGCGAGGCGGTGCGAACCGTGGCGCTGCGGGGGCGGCCCTCGAGCACGCCCATTTCGCCGACGAATTCCCCAGCATGAACGGTCCCGAGGACGATCGCGTCGTCCCCGACCTCGCGCAGAACGTCGGCGCTGCCCGACAGGATCAGAATGGCAAAGTCGCTGGGGTCGCCCTGCCGAAACACGGTCTCGTCAGCGCCGTAGTTACGTCTTGCCAAGTGAAGCCTCCCCTCGTTGCGCGCTCAGGTTGGCGGCGCGAATTTCGCTCTGTCGCTGGCGACGCCGATGGCGGCCAGGGGCGGGCGGCGGTATCCGGCGACGAGCGGAACTCAAGGACTGCCCCAGACCCAACCCAGTCAATCGAAAGTGTCGGCAGGTGATCAGGAAGCGCTGACCGGCCCCGGACCACGGCCAGCCTGAGCAGCGACCCGCGGCTCGATGGCGGCAATCGCGTCGCCGATCTGCTGGCGGGCGAGGTCAAGCTCATAAGCCTTTTGCAGGTTGAGCCAAACGTCGGGCCCAGTGCCGAACCAACGGCCGAGCCTGAGTGCGGTGTCGGCCGTGATGTTGCGCTTGCCGGCCAGAATCTGGGAAACACGATTGGCCGGCACGTGGATGCATCGGGCGAGCTCAGCAGCGCTGATCCCGAGCTCCTCCAGCTCGTCCTGCACGAACTCACCGGGGTGAATTGGCGTCCGCGCCATGGCTTCGCTCCTCAGTGGTAGTCCACGATCTCCACCAGCCAGGCGCCGTCCTCACGCCATTCGAAACAGATGCGCCATTGCCGGTCGATCCGAATGCTATATTGTCCAGCCCGATCACACTTCAGGGCTTCAAAGCGGTTGCTCGGCAGCATCGACAGAGTTCGCAAGCTATCCGCGGCACCGAGCAGACGCAGCCGCTTCTCGGCTTGTCGAGCAAACTCCTGGAACTCGGAGATCCGGTCGCCATCGAACAGCCGCGCTGCGCGCTTGTCCTCGAAGCTCCGGATCATGCATCGAGATAGCATCTCTGACGCGGTACGTCAAGCGTATCGAGGACGAGCGCGTACGATCTCGATCGCCTGAGAACGTTCCCGAGCCATGGCGCGACCCGATCATCGTTATGTCTGCCAGAGCTGTGGCGCGGTCCAGCCGAAGTGGGCCGGGCGTTGCGAGGCCTGCGGCGACTGGAACACGCTGGCCGAGGAGACCGCGCCCACCCTCGTGCCGAAGGGCCTGCGCGCCGGCGCGGCGCAGCGGCTCGAGCTGGTCGGGCTGGCTGGCGCCGCCGCGGGACCCGCCCGCCTCTCGACCGCGCTCGAGGAGCTCGACCGGGTGCTCGGCGGCGGCCTGGTCGAGGGCTCGGCGGTCCTGATCGGCGGCGATCCCGGGATCGGCAAGTCGACGCTGGTGCTTCAGGCCGGCGCCGCGCTGGCCGCCGCCGGCGCCACGGTCGCCTACGTCAGCGGCGAGGAATCGATCGAGCAGATCCGGCTGCGCGCCGCCCGCCTCGGGCTCGCAGAAGCGCCGCTCCAGGTCACGACCGCGACTTCGGTGCGGGACATCCTCGGCACGTTCGACCAGCCGCAGGCGCCGGATCTGCTGGTGATCGATTCGATCCAGACCATGTTCGTCGACAGCGTCGAATCGGCGCCCGGCACGGTCACCCAGCTGCGCACCAGCGCGCACGAGCTGATCCGGTTCGCCAAGCGGCGCGGCACGGCGCTGTTCCTGGTCGGGCACGTGACCAAGGACGGCCAGATCGCGGGGCCGCGCGTGCTCGAGCACATGGTCGATGCGGTGCTCTACTTCGAGGGCGACCGCGGCCACCAGTTCCGGATCTTGCGGGCGGTCAAGAACCGCTTCGGCGCCGCCAACGAGATCGGGGTGTTCGAGATGGCCGAGCGCGGCCTGCTCGAGGTGCCGAACCCGTCCGCACTGTTCCTGGCCGAGCGCGAGGCGGGCGTCTCCGGCGCCGCCGTGTTCGCCGGCATGGAGGGCTCGAGGCCGCTCCTGGTCGAGATCCAGGCCCTGGTCGGGCCGAGCCCGCTCGGCACGCCGCGCCGGACTGTGGTCGGCTGGGACGGCGCGCGTCTGGCCATGCTGCTCGCGGTCCTCGAGGCCCGCTGCGGCCTTGCCATCGGCGCCCGCGACGTCTATCTGAACGTCGCCGGCGGGCTCCGGATCGGCGAGCCGGCGGCGGACCTCGCGGTGGCTGCAGCGCTGATATCTTCCTTGCTCGATCGACCGGTGCCCGCGTCCGCCGTGATCTTCGGCGAGATCGGGCTTGCGGGCGAGGTGAGGGCGGTGAGCCAGCCGGAGGCGCGCTTGCGCGAGGCCTCGAAGCTGGGCTTCGAGCATGCCATTCTGCCGGCGGCGAGCGCCGAGCCGGCGCGGCTGCCGGGGGCCGCGCCGGGATTGCAGCTGAGCACGCTGAGGCGGGCCGGCGAGCTGATCGATCTGTTGGCCGGCGGCGATCCGAGCGCGCTGCCGGTCGCGCCCCCCGCGCATGCGGCCGACTGAACCGATGGCCAACCTGCATCCGACCTTGTTCGATCTCGCGGTCCTGCTGGTGATCGGCATTTCGGTGCTGGTATCGCTGGCGCGCGGAGCGACCCGCGAGGCGCTCGCGATCGCCAGCTGGACCGGCGCCGGCGCGCTCGCCTGGTATGGTTTCGACGACGTCCGCGAGCTCGCCCGCAAGACCATCGAATCGCCCTGGCTGGCCGACATCGCCGCGTTCTGCGTCGTGTTCATCGTGCCCTTGATCGCCTTCAAGCTGGTGGCTGCCATGCTCGCGGATCGTCTGCCGGGCGGCCGGGTCGCGGTCGCCGACCGGGTCGCGGGGGCGGCGTTCGGCGCAGCGCGCGGTGCCGTGATCGTCTGCGCCGTCTATCTCGGCATGTCGGTGGTGCTCGCGCCGGAGGAGCAGCCGGCCTGGGTCAGGCAGGCGCTGGTCCTGCCCTACGTCAAGGAAGGTGCCGGGCTGTTGCAGCGTTTCGTGCCGGAGGACCTCGCCCGCAATGGCAGGGCGGCGGCCGACATCGCCCGCCAGCGCGGCGAGCAGCTCGGCGGCACCGCCCGGGAGCTGGCCAGGCAATGACCGGATCGCGCCGATGGCCGGGCGACGACAAGCTGCGCGAGGAGTGCGGCGTGTTCGGCATCTTCGGCCACGACGCCGCCGCGGCCCACGCCGTGCTCGGCCTGCACGCGCTCCAGCATCGCGGCCAGGAGGCGGCCGGCGTCGTCACCTTGGATGGCCGCCTGTTCCACAGCCACCGCGCGCTCGGCCTGGTCGGCGACCATTTCAGCAGCGAGGCGGTGATCGGCGCGCTGCCCGGCGAGGCCGCGATCGGTCACGTCCGCTATTCGACCCAGGGCGCGCCGCTGTTGCGCAACGTCCAGCCGCTGTTCGCGGATTTCGCCTTCGGCGGCCTCGCGCTCGGCCACAACGGCAACCTCACCAACGCGCTGACGCTCCGGCGCGAGCTGGTCGAGCAGGGCTGCCTGTTCCAGTCGACCTCGGACACCGAGGTGATCATCCATCTGATTGCTCGCTCGCGCCAGCCGACCGTGGTCGAGCGGCTGGTCGACGCGCTCGCCCAGGTCGAGGGCGCCTACGCGCTGGTGGCGCTCTCGGGCGATGCCCTCTATGGCGTGCGCGACCCGTTGGGTGTCCGGCCGCTGGTGCTGGGCGAGCTCGACGGCGCCCCGATCTTCGCCTCCGAGACCTGCGCGCTGGACATCATGGGCGCCCGGTTCGTGCGCGACGTGGCGCCCGGCGAGGTCGTGACCGTAACCAAGGGCGGGATCGAGAGCATCACGCCGTTCCCGCTGCCGCCCAGGCGCTTTTGCATCTTCGAATACGTCTACTTCTCCCGCCCCGACAGCGCGGTCGAGGGCCAGAGCGTCTACGAGACCAGGAAGCGGATCGGCGCCGAGCTGGCGGCGGAGCATCCGGCACCCGCTGATGTCGTGATCCCGGTGCCGGACTCGGGCGTGCCGGCCGCGATCGGCTATGCCCAGGCGGCCGGGCTGCCGTTCGAGCTCGGCCTGATCCGCAACCACTACGTCGGCCGGACCTTCATCGAGCCCTCGGACCGGATCCGCCACCTGGGCGTCAAGCTCAAGCACAACGCCAACCGCGCCACGGTCGCCGGCAAGCGCGTCGTTCTGGTCGACGATTCGATCGTCCGCGGCACGACCTCGACCAAGATCGTCGCGATGATCCGGCAGGCGGGCGCCACCGAGGTCCACATGCGGGTCGCGAGCCCGCCCACCACCCACTCCTGCTTCTATGGCGTCGACACCCCCGACCGGGCCGAGCTCCTGGCGGCGCAGAACAACCTCGAGTCCATGGCCCGGATCATCGGCGTCGACAGCCTGGGCTTCCTGTCGATCGGTGGCCTCTATCGGGCGGTCGGGGGGCTGCGCCGCAACCCGGTCCAGCCGCATTATTGCGACGCCTGCTTCAGCGGCGACTACCCGACCCTGCTCGAGGACGTCGGCGAGGGCAGCTCGGCCGACCAGCTGTCGCTGATGCTCGAGGATGCCTGAGCTCGCGACCTCGCCCGGGCGCATTATCCTGATCACCGGCGCCAGCCGCGGCCTCGGCGCGGCACTGGCCGAGGCGTTCGCGGCCGAAGGCACGCAGCTGATCCTGATCGGACGCACCCCCGGGGCGCTCGAGGAGGTCGATGATCGGGTGCGCGCGCGCGGCGGCCGGGCGACCCTCGTCCCGCTCGACCTGCTCCAGAGCGCGGGTATCGACCAGCTCGGCGGGGTGCTCGCCCAGCGCTACGGCCGGCTCGACGTGCTGATCGGCAACGCCGCCGAGCTCGGCACCCTCTCGCCGCTCGGCCACGTCGAGCCCAAGGTGTTCGAGCAGGTGATGGCGCTGAACGCCGGCGCCAACTACCGCCTGATCCGCTCGCTCGACGTTCTCCTGCGCACGGCGCCGGCCGGCCGGGCGATCTTCGTCACCTGCGGTCAGGCGCGCGACACCCGGCCCTATTGGGGCGCCTACGGGGCGAGCAAGGCGGCGCTCGAGGCGCTGGTGTTGAGCTATGCCGCCGAGGTCCGCCGGACGCGGGTCCGGGTCAACCTGGTCGATCCCGGACCGATGCGCACGCGCCTGCGCGCGCGCGCCTATCCGGGTGAGGATACCGGCCAGCGACCGCCACCCGAGTCCGCGGTCGAGCCCTTTCTCGCCCTTGCCGCCAAAGACTGCGCCCGCCACGGTGAGCTGATCCGCGCCGCTGCGGACCGGTAGCCCCTCCCGCCGAGAGCGCCCTCACCGCTGCAGGCAAGCCATGCAATTGTGAGGGAGCCGCCCGCGGGTCGACGGCCTATATCATGTTGCAGTGCAACAAGGCTGCCCTGCGCGGCCGACCAGCCCAGCGATACCGACGGCCGACGTGCGAAGCCCTGCGCGCGGCGTCCTGGCACTGCCGGACGCGAGGTGGGGCCGGTTTTCCGAGGTAAAGTGGTGATGATGTTCGTTCGACAATGGTTGGCCAGACTGACGGCGTGGCGGCGGCCCGCGCGGCGCCGGGGCGTGCGGGCGCTGCTGAGCCTCGACGACCGGATGCTCGCGGACATCGGCCTGCGGCGCACCGAGCTCGCGGCCGTCGCCAGCGGCCAGCTGCCTTTGGAGCAGCTGACCGTTCGGGGACCGATCGGTTCAAACGACGGTCAGCCGCCGCCGTTCGTGCCCGCGCCCGCGCCGTCACCGGCGCCGGAGCACTGGGACGCGGCCGCCTGAAGCGGCGGCTTCACACGTAAGGATTGTCGCCGGTACGCGGCACCAGCCGGAGCGGCGCGCCGTTCAGGTCGAAGGTTTCCCGCAGCCCGTTCGCCAGATAGCGGAGATAGGAGTCGGGCAGCACGTTCGCCTGGCTGACGAACAGGACGAAGGTCGGCGGCCGCGTGCTCGCCTGGGTGGCGTAGCGGATCTTGACCCGGCGACCCTTGGCCATCGGCGGGGCGTGGTCCGCGACCGCCGCCTCCAGCCAGCGATTGAGGGCGGCGGTCGGCACCCGCCTCGACCAGCGCTCCTGCGCCTGGACCACCGCCGGCAGCAGACGGTTCAGGCCCTTGCCGGTCAGGACCGAGATCGGCAGGCAGCTCACGCCCTTGATCTGGGGCAGGCGGGTCTCGATCCGCTCGCGCAAGCCGGCGAGCGCCGCGCCGGGCTCGGCCACGAGGTCCCATTTGTTGGCCGCGATCACCAGCGCCGGGCCGGCCTCGATCGCTCGCTTGGCGATCGCGAGGTCCTGCTTCTCGAGCGGCGCGCTGCCGTCGACCAGCAGCAGCACGACGTCGGCGCGCCGCAGCGCCGCGAGCGCCGAGCGGGTCGACAGCTGCTCCAGCCCGCCGTGCACGATCCGCGCCCGGCGCCGCAGCCCGGCGGTGTCGACCAGCTCGATCTTCCGCCCCCGCCATTGCCAGACGATCGCGACCGCGTCCCGGGTCAGGCCCGGCTCCGGGCCGGTCAGCAGACGCTCGTCCTCGAGCAGCCGGTTGATCAGCGACGACTTGCCGACGTTCGGCCGGCCGGCGACCACGAGCCGGAGCGTTGCCTCCGACGGCTCCTCCGGCGTCCCCTCGTCGTCCGCGGCCGGCGTGCCGGCGGCGGCCTCGATCGCCGTCGCGAGGTCTGCGAGACCTTCGCCGTTCTGCGCCGAGACCGGGACCGGGGCGCCGAGGCCGAGCGCCCAGGCCTCGCTCGCGAAGCTCAAAGCGGCCAAGCCTTCGCATTTGTTCGCGACCAGAACCACCGGCTTGCCCTGGCGCCGCAGCCAGCTCGCGAAGTGGCGGTCGAGCGCGGTCAGGCCGGACTTGGCGTCGATCAGCATCAGCGCGAGGTCGGCCTCGGCGAGGGCGGCCCCGGTCTGCTGCCGGAGGCGTTCCTCGAGGCTGCCCTCCGGGCCCTCGGCGAGACCGGCGGTGTCGATCGCCCGGAACTCGATCGGGCCGATCCGGCCGGCGCCCTGGATGCGGTCGCGGGTCACGCCCGGGGTCGGATCGACCAGCGCCTGCCGGCGCCCGACCAGGCGATTGAACAAGGTCGACTTGCCGACGTTCGGGCGGCCGACGATCGCGACGGAGAGCGGCATGGGGCGAGCCCGCGCGACGGGCGGGTCAGCGGTAGGCCAGGAGCTCGGCGTCCTCGGTCAGGAAGTAGACCGTGCCGCCGGCGACGATCGGCGGGATCAGCACCGGCCCCGGCAGATCGAGCCGGCCGAGGATCTCGCCGTTGTAGGGTGACACCGACAGCGCCTGGCGATTGGAGCCCGCGACCAGCAGCCGGTCGCCGACCAGGATCGGGCCGGTCCACTCGATCGGCATCGAGCTCGGGTCGTTGGGATCGGTCAGCCGCGGCAGCGGGCTCACCCAGCGGATGCCGCCATTGTCGCGCAGCAGGCAGACGATCTCGTTGCGGATCGTCAGCACGTAGATGAAGTCGCCGGCGAGCCACGGCGCCTGGGTGCTGCCGACATCGAGGTCCCAGGTCCGCACGCCCCGCCGCAGCTGGATCGCCGCCATCTGCCCGCCGTAGCCCGCGACGTAGACCTGATCGTCATCGATCACCGGCTGGCCGTCGATGTCGTTGATCTGGGCGAGCGCTTCGGTCCGGCGCGGGCGCTGGACGGTGTCGCTCCACAGCGGGCGCCCGTTGTCGAGCCGGAGGCCGAACACCTCGGCCGAAGAATAGGGCGCGACCACCACCCCCGCCTCGACCGCCGGGCTCGGGCCGCCGAGCAGGCCCGCACCCTCGAAGAAGCCGGTATGGCGCCAGACCGGGCGGCCGGTCTCGCCGTCGAGGGCGTAGAGCTGGTTGTCGGCCGAGAGCACCAGCAGGCGTCCCTGGGCGACGGTCGGCGCGGCGTGCAGCGGCAGTGCCAGGTCCTGGCGCCAGATCTCGGTGCCCTTGGTCGCGTTCAGCGCCAGCACCTTGCCCGAGCTCATGGTCACGAACAGCCAGCCGTTGTCGTAGGCGAGGCCGCCGTCGAGCAGGCCGCTGTCGGCATCGACGCCCTCGGGCTGGTACTGCCAGCGGCGCTCGCCCTTGCGGACATCGAACGCGCTGATCACGCCCTCGGCGTCCATCGTGTAGACGAGACCCTGGGCGACCACCGGCTGGGCCAGGAGCTGGCTGGCGCCGGCGGTGCCGCTGCCGATGTCGACGCTCCAGGCGAGCTTGAGATTGTCCCCCGCCGCGAGATGGTGCATCGCGTGGCTGGCGACGCCACCCGCCTGCGGCCAATCGGGATTGACCACCGGCGGCGGCAGCCGGATCGGCAGATCGGCCAAGCGCGGGTCCGCCGCGAGCTGGCGCTCGAGCAACATGACCGGGATCCGCTTGCCCGGCAGCGGCGGCTTGTCGTCGCCGCCGAACCAGGAGTTGCCCGAGCAGGCGGCGAGCAACAGGACAACCAGAAGCGGGAGCCGACGGGCGGCCATCATTGACCGTCCGGCGCCGGGGCGTCCTCCACGGTCGCGTCCTTGGCCGCGGTCTTGGGCGCCGCCTCGAGCGGGCCGCCGAGCGAGGCCAAAAGCTCGGCCGCGCGCCGGCTGAGATCGGGCGGCGTGCCGGCGTCCTGGATCAGCTCCCCGAGCGTGCGCCGCGCGGCGTCGGTCTGGCCGGCGCGCAGCTGCGCCAGCGCCTCGAGCTCGAGCGCGCTGTAGCGCCAGGGGGCGCCGGGCTCGGTCAGCCCCGCCAGCCGGCTGGTCAGGGTCGCCGGATCGGCGGTATCGAAGTCCCGCTGGACCGCCAGGAGATCGCCGAGCTGCCGGTATTCGGGTGCCGCCTGACCGTCCTTTGACAGGCTCCCCAGCGTTTGCTCCGCGCCCTTGGCCTCGCCCGCCTTGGCCTGCGCCTCGGCGGCGCGCAGGCGGGCGATGATGCCGTAGCCGTTGTCGGCATCCTTGGCCAGCGCCAGGAACGCCTTGCCCGCCTCTTCGGGTTTGTCCTGGCGCAGCAGCTCCTCGGCGGCGGCGTAGCGTCGGGCCTCCTCGAGGCGCTGATTGTGCTGCCAGGTCCGCCAGCCGACGCCGGCGGCGGTCCCGAGCACGACCGCGAGCACGCCGGCGATCAAATAGACGCCGTACTCTCGGGCCAGCTGCAGCCAACGGTCCTGACGGACCGCCTCATCGACCTCGCGGATGAATTCGTCGCTGTTGACCGACCCACGCATGACGAAGAGCGCCCTTTCGTTGACCGTGGGGCAACCGGGCCAGGTGCGGAGCTGCTCCAATCCCGGCGGGCCCGCCCGCCCCGTAGGTATGGGAGGGCTTGCGGTTTGGCAAGGCCGCCAAGCGGTTCTATAGAGGGGCGGCTTGCCTCGAGAGATCGATGCCCCGCCTGTTCGTCGCCCTGTCGCTGCCCGATCCGGTCAAACGCTCGCTCGAGCCGCTCGCCCGCGGCCTCGGCGACGTGCGCTGGCTCGACCCGGAGCAGCAGCACCTGACGCTCCGCTTCATCGGCGAGCTCGACAACGGCCGCCTCGACGAGGTCGTCGAGGCGCTGGCCCTGGTCGAGGGCTGGCCGTTCGAGCTCGGCCTCGAAGGCTTGGGCCACTTCCCGCCGCGCGGTGAGCCGCAGATCCTCTGGGTCGGGGTCACGAAGAGCCCCGAGCTCGCCGGCCTCAAGCGGCGGATCGACCGGGCCCTGGCCGCGACCGGCGTGCCGCCGGAGGGCCGCAAGTTCACGCCGCACGTGACGCTCGCCCGGGTCCGCGCGCCGCTCTCGCGCGACCGCCTCGCCACCTATCTGATGCGCCACAACCTGTACCGGAGCGAGCGCTTCCCGGTCAGCAGCTTCCACCTCTATTCGAGCCGGCTCAAGCCGGACGGCGCCCAGCATCTGCTCGAGGCGAGCTACGAGCTGGTGCCGGGGATCGATGACGAGCCGGAGTGAGCTCGACCGGCTGTTGGCCGAGGTAGCGGCCTGCGCGGTCTGCGCGCCGCATCTGCCGCTCGGGCCGCGGCCGATCCTGCAGGTCGGCGCCGGCGCGCGCCTGCTGATCGCGGGCCAAGCGCCGGGGCGCACGGTCCATCGGCGCGGCATCCCGTTCGACGACCACGCGGGCGACACGCTCCGCACCTGGCTCGGCCTCGATCGCATCACCTTTTACGATCCCGGGCGGGTCGCGATCCTGCCGATCGGCTTCTGCTACCCCGGGCGGGGCCGGGGCGGCGATCTGCCGCCGCGGCCCGAATGCGCGCCGCTCTGGCAGGCCCGCCTGCGCGCAGGGATGCCGGCGCTGCGCCTGGTGGTCCTGCTCGGCCGCCACGCCCAGCGCCATCATCTGGGCGCCCGCTGCGAGCCCAGCCTGACCGAGACCGTGCGCGCCTATCGCGACTACCTGCCGGGGCACTTTCCGTTACCGCACCCCTCGCCCCGCAATCGCCCCTGGTTCCGGCATCACCCCTGGTTCGAGCAGGAAGTGCTGCTGGCGCTCCAGGCCGAGGTCGCCCGGGCGCTCACCTGAAGGACGAGTGGCACCGCGCCGGGTCGCGGAGCCCATCCAGAGCGCCGGTGTCGGCGGCAGCCGAGGCGCCGTCGGCTACCTCTCGAGCTTCTGCTTCAGCACCTGGTTGACCAGCTGCGGGTTGGCCTGGCCCTGGGTCGCGCGCATGACCTGGCCGACGAACCACCCGAGCGCCTTCGGGTTTTTCTGGTAGCTCTCGACCTGGCCGGGGTTGGCGGCGATCAGCTCGTCGACGATCTTCTCGAGCGCGCCGGTGTCCGAGATCTGCTTCAGGCCCTTTTTCCCTACGATCTCCGCGGGGGCCTCACCGCTCTCCAGCATGTCGGCAAAAACGTCCTTGGCGATCCGGCCCGAGATCGTGCCGGCCTGGATCAGATCGATAAGCTCACCCAGGCGCGCGGGCGTGATCGGTGACAGCGCGATGTCGCGGCCGGCCCGGTTGAGCGCCCCGAACAGCTCTGTGATCACCCAGTTCGCGACCAGCTGGGCGTCGCGCCCGCGTGCGGCGGCTTCGAAATAGTCGGCCGAAGCCCGCTCGGCGACCAGCACCTCGGCATCGGCGGCCCTGAGCCCGTACTCGGCGACGAAGCGCGCCTTCTTGGCATCCGGGAGCTCGGGGAGCTCAGCCCGGATTTTCTCGATGAACGCCTCGTCCAGCTCCAGCGGCAACAGGTCGGGATCCGGGAAATAGCGATAGTCGTGCGCCTCCTCCTTGGTGCGCATCGCCCGGGTCTCCCCCCGACCGGGATCGAACAGCCGGGTCTCCTGATCGACCGCGCCGCCGCCTTCGAGGACCTCGATCTGGCGTCTCGCCTCGTATTCGATCGCCCGGCCGACGAAGCGCATCGAGTTCAGGTTCTTGATCTCGGTGCGGGTGCCGAGCGGCGCGCCCGGGCGGCGGACCGAGACGTTGGCATCGCAGCGAAGCGAGCCCTCCTCCATGTTGCCATCGCAGGTGCCGAGATAGCGCAGGATCGAGCGCAGCTTGCGCATGCAGGCGACCGCCTGCTCGGCCGAGCGCAGGTCGGGCTCGGAGACGATCTCCATCAGCGCCACGCCCGAGCGGTTGAGGTCGACCAGCGTCGCGTCCGGGCGCTGATCGTGCAGGCTCTTGCCGGCATCCATCTCGACGTGCAGCCGCGTGATCCCGATCGCGACGCTCCGGCCGTCCGCAAGCTCGATGACCAGCTCGCCGCGGCCGACCAGCGGCCTCGCATACTGCGAGATCTGATAGCCGTTCGGCAGATCGGGGTAGAAGTAGTTCTTGCGCTCGAACACCGAGTAGCGGTTGATCTCGGCGTTCAGCCCGAGCCCCGAGCGCACCGCCTGCTCGATGCAGACCCGGTTGACCGAGGGCAGCATGCCCGGCATGCCGGCATCGATCGGCGATACGTGGTGGTTGGGCTTGCCCCCGAACTCGGCCGACGCGCCCGAGAACAGCTTGGCGTTGGAGGTGATCTGGGCATGGACCTCGAGCCCGATCACGACCTCCCAGGCGCCGGTGGCGCCTTGGATCAGGTCCTGTCCGGGGATCAGATCCTGTCCCGACGGCGCCTCGCTCATGCCGGCGCCCCTCCGTGGAGAAAAGGCGGCCGTGCCGTGAACCCGGCGGCGGCCTCGAGCACGGCCGCGGCGCGCAGCACGGTCGCCTCGTCGAACGGCCGCCCGATCAGCTGCAGCCCGAGCGGCAGGCCGTCCGCGGACAGGCCCGCCGGCACCGAGATCCCGGGCAGCCCGGCGAGATTGGCCGGCACCGTGAACACGTCGTTCAGCCACATCGCGACCGGATCGTCCATCTTGTCGCCGACCCGGAAGGCGGCGCTCGGCGTCGACGGCGTGAGCAGCAGATCGACCCGCTCGAACGCCGCCTTGAACTCGTCCAGGATCTTGGTCCGGACCTTCTGCGCCTTGAGATAGTAGGCATCGTAGTAGCCGGCCGAGAGCACGTAGGTGCCGATCATGACCCGCCGGCGCACCTCCCGTCCGAAGCCCTGCGCCCTGGTCTTGGCGTAGGTGTCGATCAGGTCCTTGCCCTCGACCCTGAGGCCATAGCGCATGCCGTCGTAGCGGGCGAGGTTCGAGGACGCCTCGGCCGGGTTGACGATGTAGTAGGCGGGCAGGGCGTACTTGCTGTGCGGCAGGCTGACCGGGCGGAGCTCGCAGCCCACGGCCTTGAGCCAGGCTTCGCCCCGGCGCCAGAGCTCCTCGATCTCGGGCGGCGAGCCCTCGATCTGGTACTCCTCGGGGATGCCGACCCTGAGGCCGCGCACGTCGCCCGTGAGCGCCGCCTCGAGGTCGGGCAGCGCCACGTCCGCGCTGGTGCTGTCGTTCGGATCGTAGCCCGCCATCTGCTGCAGCAGCAGCGCGCAGTCCGTAACCGTGCGCGTCAGCGGGCCCGCCTGGTCGAGGGAGCTCGCGAACGCGACGATGCCGAAGCGCGAGCAGCGCCCGTAGGTCGGCTTCATGCCGACGATGCCGCAGAGCGAGGCCGGCTGGCGGATCGAGCCGCCGGTATCGGTGCCGGTGGCGCCGAGACAGAGCTCGGCCGCGACCGCGGCCGCCGAGCCGCCGGAGCTGCCGCCCGGGACCAGAGGCTGGTCGGCCCCGGCTTCAGTCCATGGATTGACGACCGGTTCGAAAAAGCTGGTGACGTTGGACGAGCCCATGGCGAACTCGTCCAGATTGGTCTTGCCGAGCAGGACCGCGCCCGCCCGCCAGAGATTGCCGCTGACCGTCGATTCGTAGGGCGGAACGAAATTTTCCAGGATGCGCGAGCCGGCGGTGGTCCGGATCCCCGCGGTGCAAAACAGATCCTTGATCGCGAGCGGGATGCCCTCGAGCGGGCGCGCCTCGGCGCGCGCGAGCCGCCGGTCCGACTCGTCCGCCATCTTGAGCGCCCGCTCCGGCGTCTCGGTAATGAAGGCGTTCAGCCCGCGCGCTGCCTCGATCGCCTCGATGTGGGCCAGCGCCAGCTCGCGCGCCGAGAAGTCCCGGGCGCCCAGGCCCTGGCGCGCGGCCGCGAGCGTCAGCCCCGTCAGATCGCTCATTCGACCACCTTCGGGACCACGAAGTAGTCGTCCTGGCGCTCGGGCGCGTTGCCCAGGATGTCCTCGGGACGCCCACCGTCGGTCACCCGGTCCTCGCGCCAGGCGCGCCGCATCGCGATCACGCTGGTCATCGGCGGCACGCCGTCGGTCTCGACCTCGTTCAGCTGCTCGATCCATTCCAGGATGTGCGACAGCTCGGCCGCGAGCGGCGCCCGCTCGGCCTCGGGCACGTCGATCCGGGCAAGGCGCGCGATCCGCGCGACGGTGGCCTCATCGAGCGACATCTGCGATGGTCCCCCCAGCGCCGAGGCCGACCCGGGCGCGGCCGGCCGGCGGCAAAACCGCGGCGGAAGCTACACGCCTTGCCGATCTCAAGCAACCTCGAGCCCTGGCTGACCAGGCTGGGCCTGGACCCCGAGCCGAGATGGCGACCAGGCCTGCTCGGGCTGGACGTCAGCAAGCGGGCGATCGGGGTCGCGGGCGCGGACGCCGGCTGGCAGCTCGCGACCCCGCTGACCACGATCAGACGCCACCGCTTCGCGGCCGATCTGGAGCGACTTGAGGCCGTGATCGGCGAACGTGAAGGGGCTGCGCTGGTGATCGGCTGGCCGCTCAATATGGACGGCAGCGAAGGACCGCGCTGTCAGTCGGTGGGCGCGTTCGCCGACCGACTGGATCGCGAGCTCGGCCTGCCGATCCTGCTCTGGGACGAGAGGCTCTCGACCTTCGCCGCCGAGGAGGCGGCCGATCAGGCAGGCCTGCGCGGGCAAAAGCGCGCCGATCGCCTCGACGCGCTTGCCGCCGCCGCCATCCTTCAGGATGCGCTGGGCGCGCTCGCCCGGCTCGAGAGCAGGGCAGCGCCCGAACGCCCGAAGCGGGCTTAGTCGTTCGGCATCTTCAGCTGGTCGGCCGAGGTCCGGCCATCACGGCCGGGCACGACCTGGAACTCGATCCGCTGGCCCTCCTCGAGGGTCTCGAGCCCCGCGCGCTGCACTGCCGAGATGTGCACGAACACATCCTTGCCGCCGCTGTCGGGTTGAATGAAACCAAAGCCCTTGGTCGGGTTGAACCACTTCACGGTGCCAACAGGCATAGATCGAGCTCCTCTCGGCGGCAGGCGCCTTTTCGGGGTCGTCGGTAGCACGGGGGCCAGAACCCTGCGTGGAACGGCGTCGGTCGCTTCAGGAGGCAGGCTCTCGTGGCGGCGGCGCGATTCAGAGCGCACTTTACTCGTTTCGGAGACAAATGTGAACTAGATCGTGAAGCACCGTTTCAGCCCCAGTAGCGGCCGCTGGCGCCGATCGCCGCGGTGATCAGCCCGAGCACTAGGTTGACCAGCACGATCGTCCGGATCTGGCCGAGCTGACGGGCCGCGAGCGCCTGGTCGCCCTGATCGAGCGCGCGCTGCAGCCGCCGCCAGGGCGCGAAGTACAGGTGCAGGAACAGCGCGGTCATGATCAGCCCGATCGCGTTCATGATGTGCACGTGCACGCCGGCGCCGGCAAAGCCGCCGAGCCCGAACACGAGCATGCCGTAGCCGCTCGCGAGCAGGCCGACGACGCTCGCCCAGACCCAGGGGAAAAAGCGCGCGAACACTCCCCGCCAGAGCCCGAGCCGCGCGCCCGGATCCAGCTCGCCCGTGACCGGCCGCAGCACGACGTAGGCGAAGAACATGCCGCCGACCCAGACGATCGCGCCCAGGATGTGAACGATCAGACCGATGATCATCGCTGAGATTGTCTCCAGTTCGAGGCCGGCGGGCGCGCCGGAACGGCGATCGCGGGCGGCCGGATGCTAGATCGGGCCGCGCTCGCCGCCAAGACCGGCAAGCCCCGGCGCGCTAATCGCTGGACCTGATCGCGGGTTTCTGGTCAGATCGTGCATTAGCGTAGTGCGCGAGAGCGCCATGGTCGGACCTGAGGGGGGTCAAGTGCCATGCTCATCGCCCAGATACTCGCCGGCAAGGGCAGCAAGGTCATCGCCACGCGACCCGACGCGACGATCGCCAAGGTCGCGGGCGTGCTCAAGCAGAAGCGGATCGGCGCGCTCGTGGTCACCGATGCGGACGGCCGGCTGTGCGGGATCATCTCCGAGCGCGACCTCGCGCGCGGCCTCGCCGATCACGGCGCGGCGCTGCTGGAGATGAAGGTCGCCCAGCTGATGACCGCCGACGTCGTGACGTGCGCGCCGGACGACGGCCTCGAGACGCTGATGCAGACCATGACCGAACGCCGGTTCCGCCACCTGCCGGTGGTCAGGGACGGCGAGCTGATCGGCATCATCAGCATCGGCGACGTGGTCAAGCACCGCCTGCAGGAGCTCGAGGCGGAGACCCACATGCTGCACGACTACATCCACGGCGCCTGACGATCGCAGGCGCCGGGGGTTTCGCGCGCCGGGCTCAGCCCGGAACCGAGGCCGCGAGCCAGTCGACCGCCGCCTGCACGCCGCCCCGGCCATGGGGCACGCCGAGCGCCGCGAGCGCCATCTCGACCGCGCCGAGCGTGCCGATCACCATCGGCGCGTTGACGTGGCCCATGTGGCCGATCCGGAACGCGCGCCCGCTGAGCTCGCCGATGCCGATGCCGAGCACGACGCCGCAGTGCCGCCGGCAATATTCGCGCAGGACCTCGGGCTCGAGCCCGTGCAGCAGGATCGTCGTGACCGAATCGGCGCGCTCCTCCGGCTGCTCGATGTTGAGCTCGAGCGCGCCGCCCTCCGTCCATACCAGCACCGCACGGCGCACCGCCTCGGCCAGCAGACGGTGGCGCAGGAAGGCCGGCTCGAGACCCTCGGCGAGCAGCAGGTCGAGCGCCCGGCGCAAGCCGAACATCAGATGCTCGGGCGGCGTGCCGCAGTATTTCTGATAGTGCTCGGGCCCGTCGCGCGCGGTCCAGTCCCAGTACAGCGTGCGCAGCCCCGCCGCCCGGTGCGCCGCCAGGGCGCGTTCGCCGGCGGCGACGAAGCCCAGGCCCGGCGGCGTCATCAGGCCCTTCTGGGCGCCCGCGACCGCGACGTCGACGCCCCAGCCGTCCATCTCGAACGGCATCGTCGCGAGCGAGGCGATCGTGTCGACCAGCAGGAGCGCGCCGTGGCCGGCGGCATCGATCGCCCGGCGCAGCGCCGGGATGTCGTTGACCACGCCCGACGCGGTGTCGACCTGGACCGCCAGCACCGCCTTGATCGCGCCCGCCGGGTCGGCGCGCAGGCGCGCCTCGAGCGCCGCCGGATCGACCGCCCGGCGCAGCGAGCCGGGCAGGAGTTCGACCTCGACGCCGAGCACCGCCGCCATCTCGCCCCAGGCGCGCGCGAACCGGCCGCTCTCCAGCGCCAGCACCGCCTCGCCGCGCGAGAGCACGTTGGTCAGCGCCGCCTCCCACGCGCCATGGCCGTTGGCGGCATAGAGGTAGACCCGCCCCTCGGTGCCGAAGATCCGCCCCAGATCGGCGGTGCAGCTCGTGGTGACCTCGACCAGGGCGCCGGAATAGATGTCGATCGCCGGCCGATGCATCGCGGCCAGCACCTCGTCCGGCACCGTGGTCGGACCCGGGATCATCAGGAACTCGCGGCCGCTGGCGACGGTCATCGGCGGGCATCCATGATGGCTTGACTTGGCTGTGCCTATCACGCGCCCGACCGGCCGTCGAGATTGGCCGGGGAGCCGACCTCGCTCCCGCGGCGCCAGCCCCGGCCGGGTCGCACGCGGCGTCAGGCGGCCGGCCTCGAGCCGCCCGGGACCACACCGGTCATGGCAGACCGGACATGTGGGTTGCCCGCGGCGTTCCCTGACCCTCGCTGACGCGTCTATGGACCGCCCGTAGCCAGGCCCCGACATCTGGGTTCGGCCGGGGTGCGCGCTCCTTTGGCGCCTGGGGATTGATGATCGACATTCCGGGAAGGCGCTCGTCCAAATCGTCTCTTCACGAGGCCCGCGGGAACGGCGCCGGCGCCTCGGGGATCGATGTGTCTGTTCACCACCTCAACGTTTCGTCGCTGATGGTGGCGAAGGGCTTCGTGCTGCGCTCTCCGACTGTGTGACGGCGTCCACGGTCCGTGGCCGCAAGGACGAAGATCCAGACGTGATTTTCGGCTCCGTCCGGCGGTGGCGCGCGCGCTCGAACAGCGCCTCGTAGTCGCGGGCGCATGCCTCGATCGTCAGACCTGCGGCATGTCGGCGGCTGGTGGCACCAAAGATCGAGCGGAGGTTTCGGTCGCCCATGAGGGCCTCACACGCGGCAAGGAATGCATTGTCGTCATTGAGCTTGAGGACGAAGCCCGTCCGACCGGTCTCGAGAAAATCGGTCTGGCCGCCGCAGTCGTAGCAGACTATGGGCAAGCCGCATGTCATCGCCTCGAGGAACGTCAGACCGAACCCCTCGTGCTGACTGGTCGAGACGAATACGTCGCACATACGCAAGATGTGGAACTTGTCGACATCTGAGACCCGCCCGAAGAAGTGGATGCGCTCGGCGGCGCCGCTCATGCTGGCTTGGCGCCGCAAGGCGGATTCTTCAGGCCCGCTGCCTAGAATAAGGAGACGCGCAGTTGGCCTCTCGATCCTGCTGAAGATCGCAATCAGACGATCAACGGCCTTTCGCGGCACGAGACGCCCGAGCGTCACCAATAGGCTATCAGACTGCTCGAAGCCGAACGCCGCCCGGTTCGCCGTCCCTGCGGGGGGCTGCCGGATGCCCAGCGGAATGCGCTCTACGGGAAGGGCCGCGTCGTAGAACGCGCGCACATTTTCGATGGTGTCTGTTGACTGCGCCACCACCGCCGTCGCGCGTCGAAGCAGGCGGCGAATCCAAAAGCGCAGCACTGCATGCCGGTGCGGTGAAGTCCACCTGTGCGGGTCGAACAGATCGCCGCCATGCAGTGTGAGCACGTTTGGGGTCCCGGAATGCCGCGCCAAGGCGTCGCCCACCGGCCCGGCCGGCAGAACAAATTGGGTGTTGATAACGTCGTATGCGGACGCGGTTTCGTGACGGGCGGCAGCTAATCGTGCCGCCAGCAGATACGCCGCGAGCCATGGAATGCCGGCAGAGGCCTGCTGGCGCGGGATCAACGTCGGCACACGAAGGATTCTTAGGTGGCCTCGATGCTCCTCGCGCACCGATCCACGGCTGCCGGACGTCAGGACGGTGACTTCGTGTCGTTTTGCCAACTCTTCGGCGAGAAAAGCGTTGAATACGCCGCCACCTCCCCCCAGCGGCGGATACTCGTGATTGCAAAACAGGATGCGCACTCGGCCCCCGGGTTGGTGATCGCGTGGCGGAAGCTACCAGAGCGACGGATCAGAGGCCATCAATGCGTTCGCCCTCGCCACCTATGAGCGTCCCCATCACGGCAGCTCTAGGTCAGCCGGCGGCGCCCGAAGGCCTGTTCCGGGACGGCTGTTTTCTGCCGGGTAGCGGCCCCGGGGCCGAATCGGCCATTTGTGTCCGAGGGCCTAGAACAATCGCTCCGACGCGATCCGGGCGCCGTCGCGGAGTGCTTTGAGCTTGGCCCAGACCACGTCCTCGGCGACCCGGCCCATGCCGGCCGAGGTGTCGAAGCCGCAGTCGGTGCCGGCCTGCACGCGGCGCGGGTCGCCGACCGCGCGGGCGACCCGCTCGAGCCGCTCGGCCACCACCTCCGGGTGCTCGACGAAATTCGTCAGTGTATCGATCACGCCCGCGACCAGGATCTGGTCCTCGTCCAGCCCCCGGCCGTTCTCGAAGCAATGGTATTCGTGGGCATGGCGCGGATTGGCGAACGGGAACACGAAGCCGCCGACCTGCGCCTGCCGGATCACCGGCAGGATGTCGGCGAGCGGCACGTCCAGGTCGTGCGGACCCTCGTAGTTGCCCCAGCAGACGTGCAGCCGGACCCGCTCGCGCGGCACGTTCTCGAGCGCCCGGTTGATCGCCGCCACCACCCGCTCGACGAACCGGAGAAAATCAGCGAGCGGCCGGTCCTGGTAGGAAATGTGGCGCTCGAGCGCCAGGTCGGGGCAGTCGAGCTGTAAAAGAAAGCCGTGGCCGACGATCGCCTCGTACTCGACCTTGAGCGCGTCGGCGAGGGCGGCAAGATAGGCCTCCTCGGTGTCGTAGAACTCGTTCTTCATGGCCGCCGCGATGATCCCGGGCGAGGGCGCGGTCAGGAAGGGTTCGAGAAAGCCACCCGCTGCCCGGTCGAGGACCGCCCGGAACTCGTCGCATTCGGCATCAACGGCGGTCGGATCGAGATAGCGGACGGCGCCGATCGCCTTGGGCTGGCGGAAGTTGCTGACCGCCTTGCGGCCCGCCTGCTGCTCCTCGAGCCGGCGCAGGAACACCGGGTAGCGCAGCGCATCGCCGCGCTGGCGCCGCTGCCAGGTGCCGCCGAAGCCGCTCATCCGCCGCTGGACGTACAGGAAAAAGCCCTCGCGCTGCTGCTCGCCGTTGTTGCCGACGTCGATCCCGGCCTCCAGCTGCTTCGGCACGACCCACTCGAGCGCCGACCGGCCGGCGGCCTCGATCTCCGCGGCATCGACCGCCTCGCCCTCGGCCCGGCGGACGTACAGCCGGACCAGCTCCGGCGGCCGCGGCAGGCTGCCAGCATGGGTGGTCAGAATTCGCTCCTCGCTCCAGCGCATGACAGTCTCTCCCATCCGTTCGTCTCGACGCCTCATGCGCCGGCCAGCGGCACTCCGACAGCGCGGGCGGCTGCGGCAAGCTTCCGGTCGAGCGTCGCGAGCGGCGCATCGACGCGCAGCGCCAGCTCGAGATAAGCGGCATCGTAGACGGTCAGTCGATGGCTTCGCGCCAGCGCCACGATCATCTCGCCATCAGCCTGTCGGTCCAGGTCGATCCGGAGTCGCGCGAGATCGGCGAGGAACGCAGCAGTGCCTGGAGGGTCGATCCGGCCGCGGCGCTCGTTGACGACGAGAACGTTGCGGACCTCGAACCACCACACGACGGGGGCGATCGCGGAGCCGGCACCGACCTGCTCGAAAGCCAGGTCGGCGACCGGGCTCGCTTCGTCCGGAAAGCACCAACAGCCGACGATCGACGAGTCGAGCACCAGGCTCATCAGGGTTTGCGGCCCTCGTCCCGTGCCGACAGGATCTCCTCCACCGTTACCCTCGGCCGCAAAGCTCGGGCGCGTTTCATGCGCTCGATCACTTCGGCGACGTCTTCGCCGTGCTGGTCCTCGACCGGACCCAGCTGCGCGACCGGCTTGCCGTGGCGGGTGATGATCACGGTCTCGCCGCGCTCGGCCGCGCGCAGCAGGCGGGGCAGGTGGGTCTTGGCCTCGTAGGCACTGACGGTGGCCATCGGCGGCGTACTTCCGTTCTGGTCGAAATTATAGACTAGTGATCCGCCGTTGCCTGCACAAGTTGCCAGCCGCGCGATCGCTGCTATTGAATGCACCCGGGGAGCTGCGGGGGGACGCCATGAGCAGGATCGACCGGGTCGAGATCCAGGCCTTCGGTTACGACGTGCCGAATCTCGGCCTGCCGGCGCATGGCGCGGCCGGGGTCGGCAACTGGGTTTACCAGAAGGGCAGCAAGGTCAAGGCCAGCCGCTACGCGGTCCGGATCCGGACCGACGACGGCCTGCTCGGCGAATACGTCAGCCACTGGGTCGGGACGCCCGCGGCCATGGCCCAGAGCCTGATGCTCGCCCCGCATCTGCTCGGCCGCGACCCGGAGGCGCGCGAGCAGATCTACGACGACCTGAAGCGGGAGCTGCGCGCCTACGACCACATGGGCCACGGGCCCATCGACATAGCACTCTGGGACCTCGCCGGCCGGAAGTACGGCGTGCCGGTCGCCAGACTTTTGGGCGGCTTCCGCACGCGCCTTCCGACCTACGCCAGCACCTACCACGGCCAGGACCAGCCGGGCGGCCTCGACAGCCCGGAGGCGTTCGCCGACTTTGCGGACGCCTGCAGGCAGATGGGCTACAGGGGCTTCAAGATCCACGGCTGGCACGATGGCGACCGGGTGCGCGAGGCCAGGAACGTGCTGGGCGTGCGCGCCCGGGTCGGCGACGAGATGGCGCTGATGATCGACCCCGCCTGCGAGCTCCGGACCTTCATGGACGCGCTCCACGTCGGCCGCGCCTGCGACGAGGCCAGCTATTTCTGGTACGAGGACCCCTACCGCGACGCGGCGGTCTCCGCCTTCGGCCACAAGCGCTTACGCGAGAAACTGAAGACGCCGCTTCTGATCACCGAACACGTCCGCGGCCTCGAGCAGAAGGCGAGCTTCGTGATCATGGGCGGCTGCGACATGATCCACGCCGACCCCGAGTACGACCTGGGCATCACCGGCTGCATCAAGATCGCCCACTTGTGCGAAGCGCTCGGCCTCGACGTCCAGCTGCACGCCTCGGGCCCGGCGCACCGCCACTGCATCGCCGCACTGCGCAACACCCACTTCTACGAGCTGGCCCTGGTCGGCCCCGACATGCCGAACGCGATGCCCCCGGTCTACGCCTGCGGCTACAGCGATCTTCTGGAAGACGTCGGCGCCGACGGCTGCTTCCCGGTGCCCGACGGCCCGGGCCTCGGCGTCACCTACGACTGGGGCTTCATCGAACGGAACCGGACCGCCCACCACGTCTTCGAGTAGGCTCGCGCATATGAAGATCGTCGACGCCCACCACCACCTCTGGGACCTCGAGGCCAACCGTTACCCCTGGCTCAGCCCCGAGACCCGCCATCCCGCGGGCGACCTCTCGCCGATCTGCAAGAGCTACCTGCTCGCCGATTTCCTCAAGGACGCCGGTAACCAGGAGCTCGTGAAGTCCGTCCACCTCCAGGCCGAGATCGAGCACGCCGATGCGGTCAAGGAGACCGCCTGGCTGCAGGCGATCGCCGACGACCCGGCCTCCGGCGGTTTTCCCCATGGCATCGTGGCCTTTGCCGATCCCGCCGACCCCAAAGTCGAGGCGGTCCTCGAAGGCCACATCCGCTGTCCGAACGTCCGCGGCATCCGTTTTCTTTTGAACTACGAACAGGGCGCGCCGCTTTATTGCGCAACCACGCGGGGCGACTGGCTGACCGACGGCCAATGGCGCCGGGGCTATGCCCTCCTGGAGAGATACCGGCTGTCCTTCGATCTGCAGATCTTCTGGCAGCAGATGGCCGACGCCCTCGATCTCGCCAACTCTTTTCCAAACATCCAGCTGATCCTGAACCACACCGGCATGCCGCGCTCGCGCGATCCCGAGTACGTCGCGAACTGGCGCCAGGGCATGCGCACGCTCGCCCAGGCCCCGAACGTCGCCGCCAAGATCTCGGGCCTGGCCATGTTCCACCATGGCTGGACGCCCGCGGTGATCCGTCCCTTCGTGCTCGCCACGATCGAGATCTTCGGGCCCGAGCGCTGCATGTTCGCGTCCAACTTCCCGGTCGACCGGCTGCAGAGCAGCTACGATGCGCTCTGGAGCGCCTTCGACCGGATCACCGGCGACTTCTCCGAGCCCGAACGCCGGGCGCTGTTCCAGGACAATGCGATCCGCTGCTACCGGCTGTGACGGTCCCGCGACGGTTGCGCCGCCGGCCGAGCCGGGCCGCGGACCGCTGGCCGGTCACTTCGGCAGACCTTCGAGACGCTCCATCGTGCCCATGAACAGCCGCTCGCTGAAGCCGAACGCGAGGGCCGTGATCGCCACCCAGGCCAGGTCGTCGCCGAAGGTCAGCAGCCCGCTGCGCAGGATGACGACCGCGAGAAAGCCCGAGGCGAGGCCGATCACCGGCCGGATCAGGGTGCGAAACCAGCCCTCGTACTCGTTGGGCACCCGGCCCTGCAGCGTGAAGCTGAACAAGCCGCTCAGGCAGGCCCCGATGCCGCCGAAGAAGGACGCCATCACCAGCACCGGGAAGGCAAAGCCGATCAGGCGCGAGGGACCGTCGCGATAATGGAGCGGCTCGGGCGGGTTGGCGCGCGCGGCCTTCTCGGTGGTCGTCGCGTTCTGGGTCGAGGATGGCGCGCCTGGGTCCGGTACGACCTGGTTCGCCGCGCCGTCGTTGGTCGTCGTCGGGGCTGTCGGGGTGACGGGCTGAGCGGGCTCGGCCTGCAGCTGCGGCGGGAGCGGGTCGCCGTAGTGGGTGAACAGCGCTTGCTGCAGATCGAGGTTGCGATCGAACAGGCCGCCGAGCGCGATCGTCAGCGCGATCAGCGCCACGCCCAGGATCTGAATCGCATCCCGGGCCCGCTCGCTGCCCCGGAACAGCTCGATCACCGACGCGGTGAGGCGCGCCTTGAGCCCGACGATCTTGACCTTGCGCTGCGCCGGCTGCTCGGTCGAATTGGCCAGCTTGTCGATCTCGTCGAGCATCGTCTTGCTCGCGGTTTCCGGCAGGCTGATGCTGGCCTCGGCGCGCAACGCCTCGATCGCGAGATCGAGGTGCTCGTCGGCCAGCCGCATCATGATCTCCGCCTCGACGAAGTTGATGCGCTGCATGACGCGCTCGAACGGCTCGCAGCCGTCGAGCAGTTCGGCCGCTCGGTCGAGCTGGCAGACGAGCTGCTCGCGCAGCGCGGCGTCCATCGCCGGCACCACAGTCTGCGGCATGGTCGAGAGGATGATCCGCAGCCGGTCGATCTTGGCGTCGAACTCATGCTCGAGCGAGAAGTTGTCGCCCAGATTGCGCCGCCACCACCGGTTCCTGAACAGCTTCCCGAAGATCGATCGCCTGGCAGCCGGGCCGGCATCGCCGCCGGCCGCAGCCCCGCCGCGGCCTGCACCGCCGGTTCCGGCCGCGCCATCGTCGCGGCGCTGACCGGACGCCTCCTCCTCCGTCGGCCGCCGCGCCGCCTCCTGATCGCCGGTCCCGCCCGCGGGACGGCCTGATTCCGGTGACGCGGCACCTTGGCCAAGCGGTCCCGGGTCGGCTGCGGCGTTGGCGCGGCCGTTGGTCGAGCGCGCTTCGTTGTCCATCTGCATCCTCCCCGCTTCCGACCGCCGGTGGTGCCCGACGAATGAACGCCTGCCGATTTCCGCTCGCCGACAAGCTCAATCAGACAGATAGCGTCGGATGGCCGAGGGAGACTGTGAACTGGATCACACGCGCATCGTGGCAATGAACCTTGCGGGGTTGGAGCCGGCATCCCGGCGCCGCATCAGCACCGGTCAGAGCCGCTGGCTGGCGTCAGGCATCAGGGCCTCGTCGATCTGGCGCGCCCGGATCGCGGCCGGGCGGGCGCCGAGCCGCTCGAAGTAGCGCTCGAATGCCGGGCGCTTCTCGATCGTGCCGAAGCGCATGCCCCAGCCGATGTGCGAGCCGACGTAGACGTCGGCGGCGCTGAACCGGTCGCCGACCAGATACTCCTGCCCCCCGAGCGCGCCCTCGAGCATCGAGAGCATGTCCGCGAGATCGCCATAGCCGACCATGGGCTTGCGCTCGGCAGGTACACTCACGCCGAGCGCCTGGTTGGTCACGGCCGCCTCCAGCGGCCCGGCGGCGAAGAACATCCAGCGATAGTACGGTCCCCGCAGCCGGCTGCCCGGCGCCGGCGCGAGCCCGGCCTCCGGGAACGCATCGGCCAGATAGCAGCAGATGGCGGGCGTCTCCGTGATCACGGTATCGCCGTGCCGGAGCGCCGGGACCTTGCCCAGGGGGTTGATGCGCAGATACTCGGGCCCCTTGATCGCCGTGCCGTAGTCGACCAGCTCGGCGCGGTACGGCTGGCCGATCTCCTCGAGCAGCCACCGGACGATCCGCCCGCGCGACATCGGGTTGGTATAGAAGACCAGCTCGTCGGCCATATCGATGCTCCTCCTTGCCCGTCGGGGCGATCATCCCGCGCCGCGCGAGGTAGGAAGTAGGGGCCGGCGGGCAGACGTCCAGCCTCGAGCACGCGAGCCCGCGTCTCAGCCCCTGATGTGAAGAGCCTCCGCGCTGGCCGAACCACAGGGCGTGTGCTAGAGCTGGCGGTCATCAGGGCAGGATCAACCGCGCCGCTAACCAGGCGCATCGACGGGGAGGCGAGCCATGACCCAGGGCCATCGAGACCGGCAGCTTACAGCAGAGCGTGGGCTCGTGCCGGTCGTTTGCAGACGGGCTCGCGCCCTCGGCGCGCTCGCCGGCGTCGCGCTGCTGGCGGCCGCACTCGCGGGTCCGGCCGCGGTCGCCGCGAATGCCGATGCCGGCAACTGGATCGGCACCTGGGCGGCGAGCCCGCAGCCGGTCTGGGAAGCGGATTTCTTCGCTCCGGTCGGGATCCCACGCTCGCTGCGCAACCAGACGCTCCGCCAGGTCGCGCGCATCAGCATCGGCGGCCAGCGGCTGCGCGTCGTGCTCTCCAACGAATACGGCGACCGGCCGCTGGTGGTCGGCGCCGCCCACGTGGCACTCGCCGGCGAAGGCGGTGCGATCGATACCGCCTCCGACCACGTGCTGACCTTCAGCGGCGCGTCCTCGATCACGATCCCGCCCGGCGCGCCGATGGTCAGCGACCCGGTCGACCTCGCGGTCAAGCCGCTGGCCAGCGTCGCGGTCGACCTGTACTTCCCCGAGATCTCGCCGACCTCGACCTGGCACAACGAGGGCGCCCAGACGGCCTACATCTCGGCCGAGGGCGACTTCGCCGGCGACGGCTCGTTCGAGCCCGCACAGACCATCAAGTCCCGGATCTTTCTCAGCGAGATCCAGGTCGACGCCACCCCCGACGCGCGCGCGGTCGTGACCTTCGGCGATTCGATCACCGACGGCGCCGCCTCGACGCCGGATGCCAACCACCGCTGGCCCGACTTCCTGGCCGAGCGCCTGGTCAAGGCCGACCCGCGGGTCGCGGTCGTCAACGAGGGCATCTCGGGCGCCCGCGTGCTGCGCGACCGGATGGGCGACAACGCGCTCGCCCGCTTCGATCGCGACGTCTTGAGCCAGCCGCGCGCCGACACCGTGGTCCTGATGATGGGCATCAACGACATCGGCTGGCCGGACACGATCCTGGTGCCCAAGGGCGAGCCGGCGCCGTCGGCCGAGGACATCATCGCCGGCTATCAGCAGCTGATCGCGCGCGCCCACGAGCACGGCATGACCATCGTCGGCGCGACGCTGACGCCGTTCGAGGACACCTTCCACGGCTTCCCGCTGTACGGCTATTACAACGAGGAGAAGGAGGCCAAGCGCGAGGCGGTCAACCAGTGGATTCGGACCAGCGGCGCCTTCGACGGCGTGATCGACTTCGACGCCGCCACCCGCGACCCCAACGACCCCAAGCACATCAAGGCCGAGTACGACTCCGGCGACCACCTGCACCCGCAGGATGTCGGCTACCGGGCCATGGCCAACTCGATCGACCTCGAGCTGCTGGGCGTCAAGCAGTGAGCGGCGGGCGCCGCTGATTGCCAACCCGCGGTCTCGCCGACCAGAGCGCGAAGCGCAGCTAAATCGCCTGGCCGTCGCGGCCATTGCCGGTGGCGTGGCATTCGTGACCTTGCTGGCTCGGCCTACTGGCTCCGCGCCGCGGACCCGGCGGCTTCGTGCGACCGCGGTGGCTTCTGGATGCATGGTCCGGTGACGCTGAGCACCTAGATAGACTAAGTTCCGGATTCACCACCCTCGAGGCCGATCATGGCGATGCCGATGCTGATCCCGACCAGCACCCACTGGGGCAACTTCAACGTCGAGACCCGGAACGGCCGGATTGCGGGCGTTCATCCGGCCGAGCACGACACCCAGCCCTCGCCCATCGGCCAGTCTCTGCTCGCCTCGCAGGATGCCGGCTGTCGCGTTCCGCGCCCCTGCGTCCGCGCGGGCTGGCTGAAGCGGCCGGGGCGGAGCGATGGCGGCAAACGCGGCGTCGAGCCGTTCGTCGCCGTGCCCTGGGACGAGGCGCTGGACATGGCGGCGGAGGCGCTGCGGCGGGTGGTCGCCGAGTACGGCAACCAGGCGATCTTCGGCGGCTCCTACGGCTGGGCGAGCGCCGGCCGCTTTCACCATGCGCAGAGCCAGCTGCATCGCTTCCTCAATCAGCTCGGCGGCTATACCTACTCCGTCCAGTCCTACTCCACCGGCACGGCCCAGGTGATCATCCCCCACGTGCTCGGCGTGGCGTCCTTGAAGCTGATGGAGGAGGCGCCGACGATCGAGGACGTGCTGGAGCACACCCGCCTCGTGGTGAGCTTCGGCGGCATCTCGATGAAGAACACCCAGATCAACCAGGGCGGCATCGGCGACCATTCCGCGCGCCGCCAGCTGCGGCGCTGGCGGGAGGCCGGGATCGAGGTGGTCTGCATCAGCCCGGTCAAGGACGACGTCGCCGATTTTCTCGACGCCGACTGGTGGCCGATCCGTCCCAATGCCGATGTCGCGCTGATGCTGGGTCTGGCGCACACGCTGCACAGCGCGGATCGGCACGACAAGGATTTCCTAAAGTCCCATTGCGTCGGCTACGAGCGCTTCGTCCCCTATCTGCTCGGAGAGAGCGACGGCGTGCCCAAGGATGCCGACTGGGCGGCGGCGATCTGCGACATCGAGCCCGACCGGATCCGAGCGCTGGCCCGCCGGATGGCGAGCGAGCCCTGCCTCTTGTCGATCAGCTGGTCGCTGCAGCGGACCGAGAACGGCGATCAGCCCTATTGGATGATCGCGGTGCTCGGCGCCATGCTCGGCAATCTCGGGCTGCCCGGCCAAGGCGTCGGCTACGGCTATGGCTGCATCCACAATTTCGGCTTCGCCGGCCGCCGGAGCCTGCCGTTCAAGGTCGGCGCGCTGCCACAGGGCGACAACCCGGTCGGGGCCTTCATCCCAGTCGCGCGGATCGCCGACATGCTGCTCGATCCCGGCGGCACGGTGCGGTTCAACGGCCAGAGACTGACCTATCCGGATATCCGCCTGATCTACTGGGCGGGCGGCAACCCGTTCCACCACCATCAGGACCTGAACCGCCTCCGAGAAGCCTGGGCGAAGCCCGAGACCATCATCGTCAACGAGCCGTTCTGGACCGCGACCGCGCGCCATGCCGATATCGTGTTTCCCGCGACCACGGCGCTCGAGCGCGAGGATTTCGCCTGGGGCACCTCCGAGCTCTCGGCCGCGCCGATGCACCAGGTCCTCGAGCCGTTCGAGGAGGCGAGAGACGACTACGCGATCCTGACCGGGCTCGCCGAACGGCTGGGCTTTGCCGAGCGCTTCACCGAGGGCCGAACGCCCAGGGAGTGGATCGAGCATCTCTGGAAGGTGACCGTGCAGCGCGCCGCCGAGGCCGATATCGACCTGCCGGACTTCCAGACCTTCTGGCAGGGCGGCGTGTTCAGGCTCGATCGAGACCAGGTGCCGGCGCGGACCTTCACGCTCGAGCGATTCCGGGCCGACCCCGCAGGCGCGCCACTGGCGACGCCGTCCGGCAAGGTCGAAATCTTCTCGACAACGATCGCGTCCTTCGATCTCGCCGACTGCAAGGGGCATCCGATGTGGTTCGAGAAGGAGGAGTTCATCGGCAGCGCCCGCGCGGCACGCTTTCCGCTGGCGCTCAACTCCAACCAGCCCATCACGCGGCTGCACAGCCAGTACGATTTCGGCAAGACCAGCCGCGACGCCAAGATCGAGGGCCGCGAGGTGATCCGCATCCATCCGCGCGACGCCGGGGCCAGAGGCATTGCCGCTGGCGACCTCGTCCGCGTGTTCAACGATCGCGGCGCGACGCTCGCGGGCGCGCTGGTCACGGACAGGGTCCGGCCAGGCGTCGTCGTGCTGCCGACCGGTGCCTGGTACGATCCGGCCGATCCCGCCGAGCCCCGCAGTCTCGACGTGCATGGCAATCCGAACGTGCTCACCCGAGACGTCGGCACGTCCACGCTCGCCCAGGGCACCAGCGCCCACAGCTGCCTGGTCGAGGTGGAGCGCTATGCGGGGCCTCGCCCCGACTTGAAGGTGTTCCGCCAGCCGCCGATGACGACGAGGGCCGATCAGCCCTGAGGGGGGTGTCAGCCCAATCCGTCACGATGGTGCCCGCCGGCCATAGCGCTTCATCGCCCGTTCCAGAAGGCCATGGACTCGATCGACCTCGAACTCCTCGGCGCCAAGCAGTGGGCGGCGAGCGCCCGTGATTGCCCGCCCGCGGTGGCGGGGGCCGGCTGCAGATTTCACGATCGTGCGGTTGACAACCGGCCGCGTTCCCTGTTGCTGGTTCCATTAGCAGCAATGCTGCTCCGCCGGGGTGACACCAGCCCGCTCGGGGAGTCCGATTTAATTCCGGCGCGCAAGAACAACAACTTGCTCAGGGAGCGTGACGATGAAGGCTTTGCGCGCGGCGGCGCTGCTCGTCGCCCTGTCGCTGCCGCTGGCGGCCGTCGGCACGGCGAAGGCGCAGGAGGCGGCAGAAAGCACCGCCGTCACCACCCTTTACACGAGCCTGCTGAGCGGCGTTGGCAAGCAGACCGGCTCGCAAACCGTGAGCTGGGCGATGTCGGCCATCGGCCTGTCCGGCGGTGACTTCGAGTCAGCTCGCCGAGATCAGCGCCGAGCTGCAGCAGATCAACGCCGACCTCCAGAACATCAACAACACCCTGAACGAAATCCTGAATGCGATCTCGGCGCAGACCTGCACCGAGACCCAGATCGCGTCCTCGCTCCAGGATGCCGTCAACGACGTCACCAGTCGATACAACACATACCAGAAGTACGTCGACAACGCCTCGCAAAGTTCGCCGGTGCCGCCGTCGCAGTCTGAAGTGACGGCCTGGCAGACCGGCGTGCTGACCAATGTCGGTGACGACATGACCGCGATTAATGAGGGCGTCTACGCGACGGTCAGCGCCAACGTCATCACGCAGTGCGCGATCTCGACGGCCGAACCCTACTTGGGTGCGGCAAAGACGGCCGCGACCTTCTTCGACGACCGGCCGAGCTATTCGCAGTTGGTCGACATCGTCAACTACTACTACGGCGTGATGGTCCAGGGGGCGACGATTCTGGCGGAAGCGTACCACCTGCAAGCCTGCCAATACGCGGCAGAGGACGATCCCGACCTGCACTGCGACTTCACGACCGCGTCGACCAGCACCTCGGCGTCGAACGCCCCGGAGATCTGCGACAACCCGACCGACACCAACGTTCAGCGCGCCTGCCTGGAGGCGCAGGAGGCGGTGACCGATCCAGACACCGCCACCGGCATGTACGAGCGGGTGGAAGCCTGGTTGACGGCGGCCGGCGCGCCCTATGCCACCGGCGAAGCGGTCACCGACAGCACGCGGACCTCCGTGACCGGCGAGCTGGGCCTCCTGTCGTCGATCCAGTCGAGCCCGTCGAGCTGGGACGGCAGCTACGCCTACCTGATGCCCAAGGACCTCCTGGATTTCACCAACGAGTCCACGCTGAACGGCGAGCACGTCGAGAACTGCTCGTCACCGCTGACCTCGACGAACCCATGCGCGGCTGCCAGCTACGACGTCAACTACAATCCGGAGAGGCTCTACGCCGGCTACGAGAACTGGAATACGATCAGCGCGCAGATCCTCCTGCTGCTGTTCGAGCCGTACAACGACAAGAGCAGCGGCAACTTCGACGCCAGCAGCCTGGTCAGCGACTACCTGTACTCGATCGGCTTCTCCGAGGCGACGAAGAATGGCGCCTTGATCGTGGTGACCGCCCAGACCGGCACGAACAAGGATACGGGCTTCGAGGCGATCTGCTTCATGGATACGGCGGCGCCCCGCGACAAGGCCAAGCAGCCATGGTGCGATGGCATCCAAGGAGAAGTGCAGGGCACGGACAACCTGATCGACACTTCCGACACGACCTGGTACCAGGCCAAGTATCTCGACAGCATAGGCTCCTACCCGGAGTGGTACGCGCTGAAGATCTGCGTCGAGGACTGCGGCAGCGGTAACAACGTCAAAGTGGCGCCTGGCTGGTTCGTCGACGTCCAGGACGACTATCATTACTACCAGTACCACTGGCCCGTGGTCGACGTGTCCCAGATGTCCTGCCAGAACGGCAAGCCGTACCTCAACCCGGGCGGGTTGTTGTCGCGGTGCGGCGATGATCTGCAGGCGTACGTCGACACGCTGCTGCCGCCGCCGGACAGCGACACCACCGCTCTCCAGGCGAGCGCCGACACCACGCTGTGGCGCGACCAGCCGAACCGCAACGACGGCCATGATCCCCTGCTCCGCCTTGGCAGCGGCGCGACCAAGAAGCAGATCGTGATCCGGTTCGACGGCGAGCGCCTGCAGCGGTTCCTGGCCGGCCGGCTGCTGACCTCGGCCCGCCTGCGGCTCAGCAGCGCCGGGCGCAGCGGCAACTGGCAATTGGAGATCCGGCCGCTGACCGACAACTTCGTCGAGGGCCTCGGCAATCTTGCGGAGCAGGATTTCGGGGTCGGCACCGGCGCGACCTGGAACTGCGCCGAGGACGCCGACGTCAGCGACGACGTCGAGGACTGCCTGCAATCCTGGTCGCGCTCGACCTTCGATCGCACGCCGGCTCTCGGCCGGTCTCATCGCTGGGGCGGAAAGCCCTTCGGCAAGGGTCCGGATCGGAGGATCGACCGCCACCGGCGACACCTCCAGGCGAGCTGGGACGTGACCGAGGACCTCCAGAACGGGGTCCACGCCTGGCTGATCCGGGTGGTGCAGGGGGCCGGGCGGGGGCCGGCCTACGTCTCGCGCGATGGTGCCGCGCTCCTGCGCGATCCGGTCCGGGCGCCGACCCTGCTGCTCGAGGGCGCACCCGTCGAGGCCCATTCCGCCACCGTCGCCGACCAGGGGTGATCAGTCGAGGCGGCCTGGGGGGCGGCGCAGCTGCTGCCGCCTCGCCGGCTCCCCCGGGCACTCAGTCTTTGGCGACGTCGGCGGCGCTGACCCACTCGGGGTTGGGCAGGCGCTCGAACAGCTCGAGTATGCCCTGGCCGAACTGCTCGCGCAGGCCCGCGAAATAGGGGTCGGCGGCCTGGATGTCGACCCGGAGGTCGGCGTTGAGGCTGCCCTCCGGGTAGCACAAAAGGTCGATCGGCGGCGCGACCGAGAGGTTGCTGCGCATGGTCGCGTCGAACGACAAAAGGATGCATTTGGCGGCCTCGGCGAGGCCGGATTCGTAGCTCACCACGCGATCGAGGATCGGTTTGCCATACTGGTCTCGCCGATCTGGAGGAACGGCGTCTCGGCGGTCGCCTCGATGAGGTTGCCGGCGGTGTAAATCTGGAACAGCCGGTGCCGGTCACCCCGGATCTGGCCCGCGAGCAGGAAGCTCGCACCAGGATCGCCGTGCGCCTGGACGTGCTCGCCATCGTAGCGCAGGACCTCGCGGAGCACGGCGCCGACCATGCGCGCGGCATCGAACATCGTGCCCGCACACCAGAGGTTATGGGACCCCGCCTCCTCGGCCAGGCGCTGGGTCAAAAGCGTCACGACCGACTGGGTGGTCGCGAGATTGCCCGCCGACAGGAGCGCCATGATCCGCTCGCCCGGCTGCTCGAACAGCGCGAGCTTGCGCACGGTCGCGATCTGGTCGACGCCGGCGTTGGTGCGCGAATCCGCCGCCACCACCAGGCCATGCCTGGTCAGAACTCCGACGCAATAAGTCATGACATCGCACCCGCACAAGCCGCGCCAGCCCATCAAAGCTTACCCGAGCCGTGCTGCAAAGGGGGTAGCCCCGACCGCGGCTGTGAGGCTCAGCACTCAACGTAAGCCGGCGGCGCCAGATCCCGTGATGGTCACCGAAGTACCCAAAGCCGAGGATTTGCCTGGGCTTTGGGTTCGTTTGGCAGATTCGGCCCTGCAGCACCGGGGCGAGGGGGCGATCGGGCGCTCCTCTGATTGGTGCGGGGCAATGCGCTCGCGCGCCCGGCATCCGATCGGGCGCCATCACCGTACCAGATCATAGGAAAATATGCAAGTCGACCGATTTCCTTGAGCAGACACGGGATCGACGTGACCCTGCGCGATGTGCGCGAGCAACGGTCGGCCGCGGGGTTGAGCGCCTGAGCGAACGTCGCGCGTTCGCCGCGCGCGCCGGGCTGGCTGGTTTCGACGCCTTTCGACGCCCGTCTGGCCGCCCAGGATCTTGCATTCGCGGTCGGAGAGGACCAAGCTCGCCTTCAACGGCCGGTCAGGGGGATGGTTGACGAAGAGGGTGCCGATGTCGCTCGAGGATACGACCCAAGCCATGAACAGCGGCTAAAAGCCGTGGTTCTGGGTCCAACGGCCGATGCTGACTCAGATCGACACGCCTTCCGGTCGAAGCTTGTGACTTGCGCGACGCAATCAGGTTGAAAGAACGACTTTTACCCGCAGCCATGATCCGGCAGGACGAGCGATGCCTAGGTACTGGATAATTGCCCCGGTCCAGTCTGAGCCACCAGGCCGTTTCGACAAGATCTGGCAATTCGATCTCGCCAACAACCTGATCTCTATCGGTTGGGCGCAGCTCGGTGATGTCTCGAAGATGAGCCGGCCAGAGCTTGCCCGAGCTGTCGCATCAACCTACCCTGACAAGCCGGCCGGGACGAAGGGACTTATCGCGAACATGATCTGGGCCTTCTATCACGAGATCGGCCCCGATGATTTCGTCATTGCTCGAAGAGGACGTAAAATCCTTGCGGCCGTTGGCAAGGTCACCCAGCAAGCAGGTTACTCTCCGGAGAAAAACCCGCATACCACACATCCAAATTTCTTAGGAGTTTCATGGCAAGAACGACCGCGCGATCATGATTTCAAGAGCATCATTTTCCCGAGGTACACGGTCCACGAAATTCGAGGCGATGAATTCGACGAGCTCGTGAAGGGCAAAGTTGACCTAGTGGGGGTTGACCATCAAAACGTTGAAGACCCCAACGCCTTCGTGCTTGAGAAGTACCTGGAAGATTTCATCGTCAGCAACTTCCATGCGATTTTCAAAGGAGACATGAAGATGTATGAGGACTCCGAGGGGAAACGACGGTCAGCAGTACAATACCGATGATGTTGGTTCGATAGATATTCTGGCATATGAGCCTAAGACACAATCGTTTGTTATAATGGAACTAAAAAAAAGGGTCGCTCCTCCGATCAGGTTGTTGGGCAGATTCTCCGATACATGGGTTGGGTCAAGAGGAATCTGTGCAACGACGGTCAAGCGGTGAAGGGCCTTGTCATATGCCGCGACCCTGATCCCAAACTGTCCTACGCGCTGGAGATGACCAAAGACATCGACGTCCGTTATTACACCGTTTCCTTCAACTCACGGAGACTCCCGCGTGAGAAACCGACCGTCTTGCTCGGAAACGTCAGATACGAACTCCAACGGACCTCACGAAAACCGGATGCCCTTGCGCGCGAGTTCGTCGAGCGCGGCCGGGGTCTTGTCGAGATCGGCGAGGGCCATGGCGTCGAGCACCTGGGGGGCCTTGGTGAACTGGATGTCGCGGTAGTCCACGACCTGGATCCGGTTGCCCCAGGGATCGAGGAAGTCCAGGCCGCGGCCCGGCAGGATCTCGACGCCGATCTCCTCGAGGGCTCGGCGGAGCGGCACCCGGTCGTCGACCACGAGGCCGAAGTGCCGGTCCTGATCGGCATTGGGCTGCGCTGCGGCCGGTCGAGAGCGCGATGAACTGATCGCCGATGTCGATGAACGCCATGGTCGCGCTCCGGCCGCGGAGCGTGACCTCGAACAGCTGCCCCCAGAAGGCGAGCGCCCGATCGATGTCGCCCACTTCGAGCGCGACATGATTGATGCCGACCAGACGCGCCTTGCCGCTCCGCTGCTCGCCCGCCATGGCTTTTCTCCAGTTCCCGCCTCCGCCCGCCGCAGACAACCCGCCAGGCGTCAAAGAGGTCCAGCGCCGCGATGGGCGCCCGCTACTTCGCGCCGGCCAACCCGCTCAGCCCCTCGACGACCTCCTGCAGCCCGGGCGCGCAGCCGAAAGCGCGGTTGGGCTCGGTGAGGCTGGCGCCGTCCAGGAAATCGCTCGCCACGCCGCCGGCCTCGCGGACCAAGAGGAGACCGCCGATCACGTCCCAGGAATTGCAGTACATGGTCGCGCAGCCATCGAGGCGGCCGTCCGCGACGTGGCACATCATCAGCGCCGTCGAGCCCATCCGCCGATGATCGGCGCCGGCACGCAGAATGCCTTCGATCAAACGCATATAGTCTTCGATCTTCATCTTGAACGTGAAGGTCGAGCCGAGCACCGCCTGCTCGGGGTCGGCGCAGCCCGAGACCCGGATCGCGCGCTCGTTGCGATAGGCGCCGGTGCCGCGCCGGGCCCAGAACAGATCGTCGTGGACCGGATCGTAGGTCACCCCGATCTCGGTCCGGTCGCCGACCAGATAGGCCAGCGCCACCGACCAGTAGGGCATGCCGCGCAGGAAATTGGCGGTGCCGTCGATCGGATCGATCACCCAGAGCCCGCGCGCGCCCTGATCCTGCCGGGCCGCCGTCGCGTCTGCCTCCTCGTCGAGGAGATCAAGGTCGCCGCCGGGCCGACCGTCGCCGCCGCCCTCCTCGCCGAGCAGACCGTCCTCGGGGAAGGCGGCGGCGAGCCGGGTCCGGATCAGCTCCTCGACCTCGCGGTCGGCGACGCTGACCAGGTCCTGAGCGCCGGTCTTGTGCTCGACGTCGAGTTCGGCATGTTTGACGAAGTAGTCGTGGGCGAGGCGGCCGGCCTCGCGCACCACCGCGCAGGCGGTCAACAGACGAAGCTCGAGATCACGATCGGTCATGGCGGCTCCCAGGACAGGGCGGATTCCAGGGCAGGGCGGATTCCAGGGCAGGGCGGTTGAGCCTCGGCGTCGGCGGCGTGCCAGCGCCGGTCGCGGCCCGCTGGCGATGTCGCTCGTCGACTCACAAACCGAAGCTCAGCGCTTGGCTTGTCAACTCTTTCTTCGGCTCACCCCCGCGACCGTGGGGACGCCGGAGCACCAGCTCGGGCGGGTGGGCAGGCACCGCCGAGGATCGCATGGGCCACGGAGCACGGCCACCGGTGGCCACCAACGACTAACGCAAAGTTGACAACATTGCACTCTGACAACAATCGAAAATTGGAAGAGCCGGGATCGCTCTGCCCGGTCCCGCCCGGATCGAGGAGCGGGCGATGATCAGATGCGTGAACGTCCGATCGGGCTCGGCGCGGCGCTCGTAGAGCCGCCGGCTGGCGTCCGGGCGAGGTCATGGTCGAGCCCGCGGGCTCCGAGGGCACGCCACGGCTCAGCCGCGCAAGAGCTCGTGGAGCTTGGACCAGCGGCGCGGCTCGGGGCGGCCCGCGATCGCGAGCTCGAGCGCGCCGCTCTCGACCACGAGCACGACCAGGCGCTTGGCGCGGGTGATCGCGGTATAGACCAGATTGCGGCGCAGCATGCGGCCGTGCTGGCGGGCGAGCGGCAGGACCACGACCGGATATTCCGAGCCCTGGGCCTTGTGCACGGTGATCGCGTAGGCCGGCATCAGCCGCTCGAGCTCGCCGAAGCCGTAGGTCAGCGGCCGGCCGTCGATGTTGACCAGGAGCTGGCTCTGGGCGCGGTCGATCGCCACGACCCGGCCGAGGTCGCCGTTGTAGACCTCGCGCTCGTAGTCGTTCTCGAGCTGCATGATCTTGTCGCCGATGGCGAAGGTCACGCCGCGCCGCTCGAGCCTATCGGCGGCGTCCGGGTTGAGCGCCGCCTGCAGGGTCTCGTTCAGATGCCTCGCGCCGAGCTCGCCCCGGTTGGTCGGGCAGAGCACCTGGATGTCATCGACCCGGTCGACCCCGAAGCGGGCCGGAATCCGCTCGGCGACCAGCTCGAGCACGAGCCTGGCGCCGTCGACCGGGTCGCGCGCCTTGATCGCGTAGAAATCGGACAGCGCATCGGCCTCGCGCGCGAGCTCGGGCAGCAGGCCGCGGTTGACCCGGTGCGCATTGCGCACGATCCGGCTCTCGGCCGCCTGGCGGAAGATCTGCTCGAGCCGGACCACCGGCAGGCGCGCCGAGGCGATCAGGTCGGCCAGCACCTGGCCCGGACCGATCGAGGGCAGCTGGTCGACGTCGCCGACCAGGATCAGCGCCGCCTCGTCCGGCAGGGCCGCGAGCAGCGCCTGCATCAGCGGCACGTCGACCATCGACATCTCGTCGACCACCAGCAGGCCGCAGGTGAGCGGTCGCTCGGGGTTGCGCCGGAAGCCACGCCCGGGCTCGGCCTCGAGCAGCCGGTGCAGGGTCTTGGCGTCCCGCCCGGTGCTCTCGCCGAGACGCCTTGCCGCGCGCCCGGTCGGCGCCGCCAGCTGGACCTCGACCCCGGTCCCGGCGAGGCCCGCGAGGATCGCCTCGACCAGCGTCGTCTTGCCGGTGCCGGGGCCGCCGGTGATCACCGAGAGCTTGGTCGTCAGCGCCATGCGCAGCGCCGTCCGCTGCTCGTCCGCGAGCCGGAGCGCCAGCGTCTGCTCGACCGCGCCGACCCGCGCGTCGGCATCGTCGATCCGCCAGGGCGGCTGGCCGCCCGCGAGGCGCCGCAGGCCGGCGGCGATCGCCCGCTCGGCCTGATGCACCCAGGGCAGGAACAGGCAGGGCGTGGCCTCGACCGGGTCGGACACCAGGACCCCGGCCGCGACCTCCTCGGCGAGCACTGCTTCGAGTGCTCCCGCCTCGACCCCGAGCAGCCGGGCCGCGCGCAGGGTCAGCTCGGCCCGCGGCAGGCCCGACTGGCCCTCGCCGAGCGCCTCCTCGAGGACATGGCCGAGCCCGGCGCGCAGGCGAAACGGCGACTCCTTCGGAATCCCAAGCCGCTCGGCCAGCTGGTCGGCGGACGCAAAGCCGATGCCCCGGATGTCCTGCGCGAGCCGATAGGGGTTGGTTGAGACCAGCTGGATCGCGCGCGCGCCGTAGGCCTCGAAGATCCGCGCCGCCCGCAGCGGGCTGAGGCCGTGCGAGTGGAGGAACAGCATGATGTCGCGGACCGCCCGCTGGTCGCGCCAGGCGGTCGCGATCCGCTCGGCCAAGCCCCGGCCGATGCCCGGGATCTCGCGCAGTCGCGAGGGCTCCCGCTCGATCACCTCGAACACGCCAGCGCCGAACGCTCGGACCAGCTTGGCCGCCATCGCCCGGCCGATGCCCTTGATCATGCCGGAGCCGAGGTAGGCCTCGATGCCCTCGAGCGTGCTCGGCGGCACCACGCTCAGGATCCGGGCGCGAAACTGCAGACCGAAGCTCGGGTTGGTCTGCCAGATGCCCTCGGCGCGCACGACCTCGCCGGCCGCGACCGCCGGGCATTCGCCGACCACGGCCGCGGGCTCGCGCTGGTCGGCGAGCTTGACCCGGAGCACGCAGAAGCCGGTCTCGGGGTTGTGGAACACCACGCGCTCGACGAGGCCCGACAGGGTCTCCGCCGGCGCCTCGGGCGCGGTCAGCGTGAACGGCTCGGCCGCGGGCGCTGACCGGTCCTGGCGGTGCGGCTGCATGGCGCGCCGAACCTGAACCCGGCGCTCCGGTTTGACAAGCACGGGCTTCAGCCGGGGTCGGCGACCGCCCGCCGCTGCCGGCGCACGAGCTCGGTGACGCCGAACGTCAGGCTGCCGAGCACGAACGGCACCAGATAGTAGACCGCCCGGAACGCGACCAGCGCGCCGATCACGTTGGCGCCCGGCACGAGCGAGAGGATCACCGCCTCGATCACCCCGAGCCCGCCCGGCACATGCGCGAAGAACGCGGCGACGATCGCCGCTATGTAGCACATCACGATCGCGAGATAACCGACATGGGCCGAGGCCGTGAGCATCTGATGGAGGACCGCCGAGACCAGCAGGGGGTCGAGCGCGCCGATCAGGATCTGCGCGAGCGCCAGCTTGAGCGGTGGCACCGGCAGCTCGAAATAGCGGATCCGGAGCGGTCGATGGCGGAACGCGGCGAGCCCAAGGTAGGTGACGACCGCTGCCAGGAGCACCAGCCCGAGGCCGAGCATGACGCGTGGATCGACGCCGAACAGCTCGCCGATCAGCCCGTGCCGGACCAGGAGCACGACGCCGCCGAGCGTCGCCAGGCCAAGCGACACGGTGAGGCCGCTGAAGACGATGATCCGGCCGACGTCGCCCGCCGACAGGCCCCAGCCGGCGTAGAGCCGGTAGCGTACGGCGCCGCTGCTGGCCGCGGCGAAACCCAGCGTGTGGCCGATCGAGATGCTCGTGAACGAGGCGAGCGCGATCTTGCGATAGGGGAGATCGCGCCCCGTGTAGCGCACGCCAAGCACATCGAAGCCGGTCAGGCAGACAAAGCTGGCGGCCGTGAAGAGCGCGCCGAGCGCCAGATTGTGGGGCGAGATCAGGCGCAGCGAGTCGAGGATCGCATGCAGGCTGTAGCGGTGCAGGACGCGCCAGATCAGGAACGCCGCCAGCGCGAAGGCGGCCGCACCGATCCAGGGGTTGAGGCGCTTCAGCCCGCCCGCCGCCCTAGGCATGGGTCACGCTTCGTCGCTCTGACGATGGCAAGGCCCGCCAGCCGGTCCGCCCCCGCCCGGTGGCCGAGCCACCCGGGTCCATGCTAGGACGGCTTGGTTCAGCGGCGTTCAAAAGGCCAAGGCAGGAGATCATGCGCCAGCAGTTCGATCATCTGTTGCTCACGACCGACGGCCAGCGGCTCTACGAGATCACGGACCGGGTTCGCTCCTGGGTGGCGGCGCAGCCGATCGCGCGCGGGCTGCTGACCGTCTACATCCATCATACCTCGGCCTCGCTCGTGATCCAGGAGAACGCCGATCCCCGCGTGCTAGACGATCTGAACGCCTTCTTCCGCAAGCTGGTGGCCGAGGACGTCCGTCACTACAGCCACACCCAGGAAGGGCCGGACGACATGCCGGCCCACATCCGGGCGGCGCTGACCGCGACCCACCTGTCGATCCCGGTGGTCGCCGGCCAGCCCGATCTCGGCCGCTGGCAGGGAATTTTCCTGTTCGAGCACCGCACCCGCGGCCGCGAGCGCAAGATCACGCTCCATCTGCTCGGCGAGTAGGCCCCCTCAGCCATCCGCGGGCGCGAACACCTCCTGGGGCTCGCCGAAGCCGCGCAGCTCGAAGCGGCCGAGCGAACGGATCGGGCCGGGGCTGGCAGCCGCGAACGCCGCCGACAGCACCAGGTCCCGGCCGAGGTCGCGGGCGAGCGTCTCCAGACGCGCGGTCAGGTTGACCGCCGGGCCGATCGTCGTGAAGTCGAGACGGGTGGCGCTGCCGACGTTGCCGTACAGCACCTCGCCCAGATGCAGCGCCATGCCGTTGCGGAGTTCGGCCCCGCCCTCCGCCCGCCGGATCGCAATCGCCTCCGCGAGCGCGACCCGGGCGGCTTGGGCTGCGGCCAGCGCCGCGGCGCTGGCCGCGGGGTCGGCCGCGACCGGGAAGATCGCCATCAGGCCGTCGCCGGTGAACTTCAGGACCTCGCCGCTGTGCGCCTCGATCGCCGGCACCAGCCCATCGAAATAGTTGTTCAGCAGACCGATCACCTGCTCGCCCGGCAAGCGGTCACTCAGCGTCGTGAAACCGCGCAGGTCCGAGATCAGGAGCACCGCGCGGATGCGCTCGATGTCGCCGCGCCGGATCCGGCCTTGCAGGATCCGCTGGCCGGCGCCGCGGCGGCGTAGGTGCTGAGCAGGGTCGCCATCACCCCCGCAGCGCGTGGATCTCGGCAAGGCGCGCCAGCGGCGCCCGGATCGCCGCCAGCGCCGCGAGGTCGGCATCCGCGAACCCGCCCGCCCGGGTCGTGGTCCAGGCGACCGCATGGACCTGGCCGTCGCTGAAGTCGAGCGGATCGACCAGGTAGTCGGTGACGCCGCCCGCCGCCAGCTCGGCCAGAATGACGAAGTCCCGGGGGCAATCGGGATCGGCGAGCCGGCGCCGGATCGCCCGGCCGGTCCGGATGACCGCGGGCAGCGGGCTCTTCTGGTACGTGTCGGTGGTCAAAAAATCATACGGCGCCTCGGTGATCTCGACGCCGGCCTCCGGCCGCCAGAGAAAACGCCGGCCCATGACGTTCGGGTGCAGCGTGCGCACGAACACCGCGACCCGGTGCAGAGGCAGGCCGGCGGCGACCAGACGCTGACAGAGCTCGGCCACGAGATCCTGCGGCTCGTGGGCCGTATGCGCGCCGCCGACCAGCCAGTCGACCACCGGACGGACCCCACCCGGCGGAGTTCGGCTGGTCGCCTCGTTGGTAGTCATGGCGGGCTCGCGCTAGATCCTCGACGGCACTTGCGCATCGGGCTACGGATAGCTTAGCAGGGCGGACCGGAGGCGCCAGCGTCGAGCGCGTTCTGCCGGGAAGCGGGCCAAAAAGGAGCAGCGCCATGATGCCAGCGCATCGAGTCATGGTCGGCCCCGGCCTCGCGGCGTTCCTGCTCGCGGGCTGTGCGAGCATCGGTGCCCCCGAGGACGATCTCGCGGCCAAGATCCGGGACTACTACGCCGCCCACGCCAGCGAGGAAGCCGGCGCCTGCCCGAGCCCGGAGATCGCCTCGATCACCAAGCGCAAGGTCCTGCAGAGCGCCGCCAGCCGTACGGTCCTCCGGGTGCGCTACAGCTACTTCGATCCGAGCCAGGGCAGCACCGACAAGTGGCCTCAGGTGCTGATCGCGTCGCGCACCTGCACGGGCTTCGCCGAGCGCGATTTCACCCTCGAGCAGGCCAAGCTCGGCTATCGGGTGGTCGCGATGAGCGGCGCCCAGCGCGACCAATGAGCCGGGGACTGGCGGGCGCGACCGCGGGTTTGACAAATCCCGCCGCAGGCGCCACCTGACTGGACCGGAGCCGGCCCCGATCATGCATTCAGCCACGCAATCACCCCGATGAGCGACGACGACCTCTACGCCGTGCTCGGCGTCGGCCGCGAGGCCGGCCAGGACGAGATCAAGCGGCGCTACCGCAAGCTCGCCAAGGAGCTGCACCCCGACCTCAATCCCGACAAGGAGGTCGCCGACCGCTTCAAGAGGATCACGGCCGCCTACGACATCCTGTCCGACCCGGACAAGCGCGGCCGCTACGACCGCGGCGAGATCGACGCCAGCGGCCAGGAGCGGCCGGAGCAGCACTTCTATCGCGAGTACGCCGAGGACCCAGGGGCGACCCGCTTCTACACCCGCGAGGGCTTCGGCGACGCCGAGGGCCTGCACGACTTCTTCGAGGGCCTGTTCGGCGGCGCCGGCCCAGGCCCCGGTGCCGGCCCGGCCGGCGGCGGGCGCGGCTTTCGGATGCGGGCGCGCGGCGCCGACGTCTCCTACAGCCTGCCGATCGACTTCATCGACGCCGCCAAAGGCGCCAAGAAGCGGGTCACGGTCGGCGACGGGCACACGATCGACCTGACGATCCCGGCCGGCGTCCACGACCGCCAGACGCTCCGCCTCAAGGGCCAGGGCGGGCCTGGCTTCGAGGGCGGCCCCGCGGGCGATGCCTACGTCGAGCTCCACATCCAGCCGCACGCGCTGTTCGAGCGCAAGGACCAGAACGTCCACCTCGAGCTGCCGGTGAGCCTCGCCGAGGCGGTGCTCGGCGGCAAGGTCGCGGTACCGACCATCGACGGGCCGGTCACGATGACGATCCCCAAGGCCTCGAACAGCGGCACGACGCTGCGCCTGCGCGGCAAGGGCATCGTCGATCCCAAGACCGGCCAGCGCGGCGATCAATACGTCAGGCTCAAGGTGGTCCTGCCCAAGACCGCCGACCCGGAGTTCGAGGAGTTCGTCCGCCGCTGGTCGGCCTCGCACGCCTATGACCCGCGCGCCGGGCTGGGAGGCGGCGGATGAAGACGCTGACCGAGGTGGTGCTCACGGTCGAGCGGGTCGAGCGGGTCGAGCTGCACGCCTGGATCGAGCGCGGCTGGGTCGCGCCCGCCGGCCGGCGCGGCCCCGAGCCCTTGTTCTCCGACCTCGACATCGCCCGCGTCTGCCTGATCTGCGATCTGGTCCACGACCTCGCGGTCGAGGAGGACACGGTCCCGCTGGTTCTTTCCCTGCTCGACCAGGTCTACACGCTCCGCCGCCAGCTCAACGCGCTGACCGCCGCGATCCAGCGCCAGCCGGACGACGTCCGCCGCCGGATTCTCGAACTTCTGACCGACCGCCCGACGGCCCCCGACGCGGGCGACTAAATCTCACCCGGAGCTAGGCCCGCGGTCACTTGCTGAGATAGGTCGCCTTCAGCGCCTGGGCGTCGCCCCAGGTCTGGTAGACCTTGCGGAACGCGAGATAGCTGTCCACGACCCGCTTGAAGGTCGGATCGGCGGCGGACTGCTCCACCAGCACCTCGTCCCAAGCCTGCTCGAAGGCCGCCAGCTCCTCGTCGGTCCAGCGCACGTTCTCGACTCCGTATTTGGCCAACATCGGTCTTTCTGCCTCCTTTAGCCTGCCAGATACTCGCCGCTGAGCTACGCCAACTCGCCCAGCAGCGCCCTGGCGTCCTTGAGGTCAGCGGTGTCGAAGCCTTCGGTGAACCAGCCATAGATTAGGGCGAGCAGGTCGTGGGCCTCGGTGCGCCGACCGTGTTCGCGCCACAGCCGGGCGAGGCTCGTGGCCGCGCGCAACTCCCACAGGCGGGCAGCCTGGTCGCGGGCGATGGCCAGGCCCCGGCTGTAACAGGCTTCGGCCTCAGCGGCGCGCTGAGGCGAGAGGGCCAGCAGCGCCTCGCCCTTGAGCCGATGTAGCTCCGCCTCGAACCAACGCTCGCCGGTCTTCTCCACTTGGTCCAACGCATGATCGAGCAGGCTGCAAGTTTGCACTACCCGTCCAGACCGTGTTTCCGTTTCTGCCAGAAGGGTGAGAAAATACGGCAGCCACACCTGCGCCTCAGTTTCCCGGTAGGCCGCTAAGCCGCTTTGGATCTTCGTTACTGCTTGACCGACCTCGTCCAGCTCACGCCCCTGAAAGATTGTTGCCATCGCCAGCCAATAAGGGAAGCCTTGTTCCGCGGAGAGCAGAGAGAGCGCCTCGGCGAACTCCACAACACCCGATCGGTCTCGGAGCAGCTGGCGAACCACACAGCCGCAAAACAGCGCCTGCGCCACTGTATTGGGATGGGCTATGTTCCGAGCGCGAGCGAGCCCGTCCCCAAGGCATGCCAGCGCTTGGTCCGGATAGCCCATCGCAAGGAGCGGCCAGGACAGCCAGGCCAGCGCGGATGCCTGAGGGTCCTGTCCGTACAGAAACGCAAGCTGCTGGTGCTCTGTTGGATCGTAGAGCGCGAGCACCCGATCCAGCTGCGCGCGTGCCGCGGCGAACTGGCCCGCAATCACAGCGTTAGACCCGGCGCTGCGATGCGCAGCGATTTGAGCTGCAATGTCGTGCTTTTCGCGGGCCAAGCGCAGCATCGTCTCCGCGGCCTCACGCGCCGCCGGAAGCTCCGCTCGGGCGCCATGGTGGGAAGCCAATCCGTAAAGGACGCGGAGCAGCTGCCGCGTTTCGCCCAGGCGTTCGCTCAACTCGCGCGCTCGGGTATAGGCCCGGCCGGTTTCCGCCGCTGGCTGACCCCTCGCCGCCAGCAAGGCTACACCCAGGGTGACCTGCTGCTCCAGCTCCTGACGCTCGCGCTCAGAGCTCTCAGGCAACCCCAGCAACAGCTCTAGCCCTCTGGATAGCTGCGTCACCGCTTCCGCCATTGCCGACTGTTCAACCGCCTGTTGGCCTGCTCTGTGCCAATAGTGGATCGCGCGCTCAGCCAAGTTTGCCTGACTGAAGTGATGCGCCAACAGCTCCGGCTGCGTCGCGCCTGATTTAGAGATGCTCTCTTCAAGGGCATGAGCAACGCGGGCGTGGAGATATTGCCGCTTCGACCTGAGGAGCGACTGGTAGGCGGCGTCCTGGACAAGGGCGTGCTTAAAGCTGTACCTCGCCTCTGGCGGCGTGCCGCGGCGGAAGATGAGTTCGGAAGAAACCAGCTCGTCTAGTGCCGCACACAGTTGCGCTTCCGGCCGGTCGGCTACGGCGGCGAGCAGGTCGTGAGAGAACTCGCGCCCGATCACCGCGCCGATCTGCGCCAGCTCCTTGACCGGCGCGAGGCGGTCCAGCCGGGCCATCAGAGAATCGTGCAGGGTCGCCGGGATCGCGAGTGGCGGCAGTGGGCCGGACAGCTCATAGCGATCGCCGGTATCTGTCAGCAGGCCCAATTCCAGCACCGTCTTGGTCAGCTCCTCGACGAACAGCGGCACGCCGTCGGTGCGCGCCACGATCTGCTCGACGATCGCCGCCGGCAGCGGCTTGTCGCCCGTGACCCGCGCGACTAGGTCGGCGCCTTGTCGCCGGCCCAGACGGCCCATCGTCAGGGTCGTGACGCGCGCGTGACTGGTCCAGGGCGGCTGGAACTCCGGCCGAAAGGTGATCAGCGCCAGGATCCCTGGCTGCGGAATGCGCTCGATCATGAGACCAAGGAGCTCGAGCGTCGACGGATCGGCCCAGTGCACGTCCTCGTACAGCGCCAGCACCGGCCGCTGTGCCGCGAGCGCCGCGAGCTGGTCGGAGAGCGCCTGCATGGTCCGCCGCTTCTGCACCTTAGGGGTAAGGGCCAACGCCGGATAGCGGTCGCCCGTCGGCACCCCGAGCAGGGCGGCAAGCAAAGGCACGACCTCGTCCGGCCCGTCGCTCGCCCGGCTGAGCACCGCCTCGAGCTTGGCGAGCTGCTGTTCCGGCGGATCCTCGCGATCGAGCCGCATCGCCCGTTCCAAAAGGCCGATCACGGGGTAGAGCGCACTGTTGGTATGATATGGCGAGCAGTAATGGCTGAGCGGCGTGTATGGCTCGTCGCCGAGGCGCTCACGCAGCGCCCGGATCAGGCGCGACTTGCCGATCCCGGGCTCGCCCGACAGCAGCACCACCTGGCCGTCGCCGTCCTTGGCCCAGGCCCAGCGCTCCAGCAAGAAACCGAGCTCATGCTCACGGCCGACCAGCGGCGTGAGATGCTCGCCGCGCAGCGCCTCGAACCGGCCCTCGGCCCGGCCCTCACCCTCGACCCGAAAGGCCGCGAGCGGCTCGGCGAAGCCCTTCAGGCGCTGCGGCCCGAGATCGGTCAGCTCGAACAGGCTCCCGACCAGCCGCCGGGTCGCCCGGCTGATGACCACGGCTCCGGGCTCGGCCAGCGCCTGCAGCCGGGCCGCGAGGTTCGGGGTCTCGCCGACCACGGCGCGCTCCCGGGCTTCGGCGTCGCCCACGAGATCGCCGACCACGACCAGCCCGGTCGCGACGCCGATCCGGGCAGCCAGCCGCGCACCGTCCGGGGTCTCAAGCTCGGCTACGCTGTTGGCGAGCGCCAGCCCGGCGCGGACCGCGCGCTCGGCCTCGTCCTCATGGGCGCTCGGCCAGCCGAAATAGGCGAGGACGCCGTCGCCCATGTACTTGGCGACATGGCCCTCGAAACGCGCGACCTCGCCCGCCACGGTCGCCTGATAGGCGCGAATGACCGCGCTCATGTCCTCGGGATCGAGCCGCGATGCCAGCGCGGTCGAGCCGACCAGGTCGCAGAACAAGACCGTCAGCTGCCGGCGCTCGGCTTCCGACGCCTTCGGCACGGCTGCGCCGGCCGGCTGTGCGGACCCGGGCGCGGTGCCCTCGCGCAGTTCGGCGATCGCGTCCAGCAGCCTGCGGCGATGCCCGATCGAGGTGACGCCGAGCGCGATCAGGTCCTCGGCCGTCAGCCGAAGCAGGACCTCCGCGTCAACATCGTTGGCGCGGAACGCCTGGACGTAATAGTCCAGGCCAAGACTCCCCAGCCAGCTGCAGACGTCCATTCCCGCCGTCCCGGCTGAACGGGACAAGTCTGATCCAGGCGGCGGGCCAAGTCCAGCGAATGCTGCAGCGCGACATGTCAACCGACCGGGCCGTTCGGCAGGACCAGGATCTTGCCGCGCCGACCGGCGCGCCCGGCGTGGGCGAGCGCGGCCTTGATCTCTTCGATCGGGTAGGTCTCTTCCACCTCGACCTTGAGCTCGCCGGTCCGGACGCGCTCGGCGAGGTCCGAATACAGCTTTTCGAGATCCGGGCGCGCCATCGCGGTCAGCTGCTTCTGCAGCCAGAAGCCGGTCAGCGTGATGCTCTTGAAGATCGTGTGGTGGGCGCCGAGCATGCACGGCTGGCCGGACAACAGGCCGTAGTTCACGACCGTGCCGCCCTCGGTGAGGCAGTCGGCGAGCCGCAGCACGACCTCGCCGCCGATCGCATCGATCGCCAGCCTGGCCGGCGCGCCCCCGGTCTTTTCCCGAACCTTGTCTGCGAGATCTTGGCCGTCGACCACGACCGCGTCGGCGCCGATCGCCTCGAGCCGCTGAACCAGCTCCGGGCGCCGGACGACGTTGACCGTGTGCACGCCGTCGGCCTTGGCGAGCCTGATCAGATTGGTGCCGACGCCCGAGTTGGCGGCGTCCTGGATCAGCCAGTCGCCCGGCTGGAGCGAGACGTAGCTTCGCAGCATCAACAGCGCGGTCGCCGGGTTGACCTTGAGCATCGCCAGCTGGAGCACGTCGGCATCGGCCGGCATCTTCAGGACCTGCGCCGCCGGCAGCCGGCGCCGCTGGCACCAGTTTTCGCGCGCGAGGCTGATCACCCGGTCGCCGGCGGCGAGCTGCCGAACCTCGCTGCCGACCGCGGCGACCCGGCCGACCGCCTCGGCGCCGAGGGTTGCCGGCAGCTTGGGCCGGACCGCGTAGCCGCCGGTCATGGTCAGAAGGTCCGCGGGATTGATCGGGAACGCCTCGACCTCGATCACGACCTCGTCCGGACCCGGTGCGCCGACGTCCGCGACCTCGACGCACTCGCCGACCTCATGCGGCGGCCCGAACGCCCCGAACCGAACCTGCTTCATCGACTTTCCCCCACTGGCACACGGCTGCCGCCTCCAGCCTCAGATAGCACGCCGGGCTTGCAGGTCGAACCGGCCGGGGCGCGTCGCCGCTCGCTACTCCCGGCGCGGGCGCAGCAGGTGGTGGTGATCCGGAGCGTAGAGCCGGCTGTCCTCGAAGCGGTCCGGCTCGAGCGCGCGGCCGACCAGGATCACCGCGGTGCGGATGATGTCCCGCCCCTTGACCCCGGCGCGGATGGTCGCGAGCGTGCCGCGGATCACCTGCTGATCCGGCCAGGACGCGCGATAGACCACGATCGCTGGACAGTCGGCGCCGAGCACCGGCGCGAGCTGCCGGACGATCGCGGCGAGATTGTTGATCGAGAGATGGATCGCGAGCGTCGCACCGCTCGCGGCGAAGGCCGCGAGCGTCTCGCCGTCCGGCATCGGTGACGCGCGCACTGCAGTTCGGGTGAGGACCACCGACTGGGCGATCCCGGGCAGGGTCAGCTCCTGGCCGAGCACCGCGGCGGCGGCGGCAAAGGCCGGCACGCCCGGCGTCACGTCGTAGTCGATCCCGAGCGCGCGCAGCCGGCGCGCCTGCTCGGCGAGCGCGCCATAGAACGACGGATCGCCCGAATGCACCCGGGCGACCTCCAGGCCGTCCCGATGTGCGCGCTCGATCTCGGCCATGATCGCGTCCAGATCGAGCGGTGCCGTATCGATCACCCGGGGCGGCAGCGGCGCCTCGTCGCCGGCCTGGGCCACGACCTCGGCCGGCACCAGCGAGCCCGCGTATAGAACGACCGGGCAGCGCCGGATCAGGCGCAGCCCCCGCACCGTGATCAGATCCGGCGCTCCCGGCCCGGCGCCGATGAAATGCACCGTCACGGCGGCATCCGATAGCCGCGCGGGGTGTAGACCAGCGGCCGGCCATGGCGTCGGCGGAGCCAGCGGGTCGCGCGCGCCCCGACGATGATCAGGCTCAGCATGTCAACCCCGTCCGGGTCGAACCCGGCGAGCTCGGCGACCTCGACCGCTTCGCCGGCTCGGCCGAGATTGTGCGCGTGGATCAAGGGCGTCGCCGGGTGGCGCGCCCGGCTCAGGATCTCGAGCGCCCGCAGCAGGCCTTCGCGCCGACGGCGCGACGCGGGATTGTAGAGAACGGTTACGAAGTCGCCGGCGGCCGCCGCTTCCAGCCGGCGCTCGATCGTGCCCCAGGGCGTCAGCAGGTCGGAGAGCGAGATCGCGCAGAAGTCGTGGCCAAGCGGCGCGCCGGCGCGCGCGGCCGCCGCCTGCAGCGCCGATACGCCCGGGCTGAAGGTCAGCGCGACCCGCTGCCAGGCGGCATCCTCGCTCCCCTCGAGCAGCTCCAGGACCAGCGCCGCCATGCCGTAGATGCCGGCATCGCCCGAGCTGATCAAAGCGACCCGGCGACCGGCCGCGGCGAGGTCGAGCGCGGCCCGGGCGCGCGCCATCTCCTCGCCGAGCGCGAAGCCGTGGCGCGCGGGCTCGCCGCCCGGCCGCGGACCCAGCAGGTCGAGATAGCCCCGATACCCGACCCAGTCCTCGGCGTCGGCGAGCAGCGCCTCGGCCTCCGCGGTGCGCCAGGCGGTCGGCCCCGGGCCGAGGCCGACCAGCGCGAGGCGGCCTTGCGGCCGGCCGATCCCGGCGACCTCGAGCGGCGCCGGCGCGCGGGCGATCGCGACCGTCGCGCGCGCCGATCTGGTTTTTCCCACGAGCAGCTCGCCGTCCGGCCCGGCCGCGGCGAGCGCGGCGCCTTCGGCGACGCCGTGACAGCCGGTCTCGCGGAAAACCAGCGCCGACGGGTTGGCCAGCCGCGGCACTTCCGCTTCGAGCGCTGCGGCGGAAAAGAACCGGGCCGGTACGCGCAGTCGGGCGGCGAGCGCATGGACGGCCGGCTCGTCCGCCTTGAGCCCGATCGAGACGACGCAGGCGACCGCCTGGCGCGCGAGAGCGTGCTGGCTGAGCGTCGCCTCGGCCAGCTCGACCAGCTCCTCGGCCGCGACCCCGCGCTCGCAGCCGACCCCGAGCGCCAGGACCTCGGGATGCAGCACCAGGCACCGTTCCGATCCGGCCTCGTCGCGATCGGTCACCAGCACGCGGAAGGCGCCGGTCGAGCCGAACCTGGCGCCGCCCGCGGTCAGCCAGTCGGCCGGCCCGGCTTCGAGCCGGAGCGCCACCTCCTCGCCCGCCAGGAGCGCGCTCATGACAGCTTTGGCGGCAACCGGATTGCGGACGCCCCAGCCGGGCGGCGGCTGGTCGAGCGCCAGATCGAACCGGACGTCGCCCGCGGTCGTGATCGCGGCCCGACCGCCCTGCGCGCTGGCGATCGTCCGCGCCAGGTCGTTGGCGCCGCGATGGCCCCCGAGCAAGGGCACGGCGAAGCTGCCGTCGTCGGCGACCGCGACCACCGGCGGCCCGGTCCGCTTGTCGCCGAGCAGGGGCGCCAGTACCCGGATCAGGATGCCGGCCGCGCAGACCCCGACGATCGGGTGCGAGCCGGTATAGAGCTCGCGCAGCAGGGCTGCCAGATCGTCGTAGCCGAGCACATCGTCCGGCAGACCCGCGCGGGGTCCGTGCACCGTGCATCCGGGCAGGACCAGCTGCATCCGGCGGGCCGCGCCGAGGCCGCTCCGGCCCAGGAGGACGATCGCCGGCCTAGGGTCCACCGGCGGGCGCCCGGGGCAGTAGAATCAGGGAGAAATAGGGCGCTTCGTCGTCGACGAAATCGGTCAGGCGCATCACCCGCTCGCGCTCGGCGCTCGCCCGCTCGACGTAGATCGCGCGCTCGAGCAGGTCGAGGCCGCCGAGCACCCGGCGGACCTTGTCGAGGTGTCGGCCGACCTTCAGGATCACGGCCGCCTCGCTCTGGCCGAGCCGGGCCCGGAGCTGCTCCGCGGGCGCGGTCGCCGGCACGACGACGAAGCTCTCGACGCCCGCGACCAGCGGCTGTCGGGCGGCCGCGGCGGCCGCCGTGAACGAGACCACGCCCGGCACGACCTCGGCGGCATAGGCGGTCAGCCGCACGAGCAGCCGGGCGAACGAGCCATAGAACAGCGGATCGCCCTCGCACAGCACAGCGACGTCGTGGCCTTGCTCCAGCTCGGCGCCGATCCGCGAGGCGCCCTCGTTGTAGGCTGCCTGCGCCAGCTCCGGCAGCGGCAGCATCGGCAGCGCCAGGTTGATCTCGCGCTGGCCGCCGGGCAGGTGCGCCGCCGCGATCTGGCGCGCGAGACTGGGGCGGCCATTGGCCGACACGTAGGCGACCACCGGCGCCTCGCGCAAATACCGGATCGCCTTCACCGTCATCAGCTCCGGGTCGCCGGGCCCGACGCCGATCCCGAGCACCCGGCCGGTGATCACGGCTTGCACGCGGCGAGCTGGGTGACCGGCATCGCCGGGCGCCAGCCGTGATAGCTGCCGACCTGGTCGACCCGGGACACCGCGATCCGGACGAGCTCGCCGCCGTGGCTCGCCTGCCAGGCGAGGAGCGTACGCTCGCCCTCGACGGTGACCACGTTCGCGACCAGCCGGCCGTGGGGCCGCAGCGCCTGCCAGCAGGCATCGAGCAGGCGGGGCGCCGTGACGCCGCCGCCGACGAACACCGCATCCGGCGCCGGCAGTTCCGCGAGGCAAACGGGTGCCGTGCCGTGACGCACCTCGAGCTCCGGGGTGCCCAGCGCCTCGGCATTGTCCCGGATCAGCGCGCAGCGCCCGGCATCACGCTCGATCGCGACCGCAGCGCCGCGCCGGACCGCGCGCAGCCACTCGATCGCAATCGCGCCGCTGCCGGCGCCGACGTCCCAGAGCAGCTGGCCGCCAAGCGGCATCAGCCGGGCGAGCGTGGCCGCCCGTACCTCGCGCTTGGTCAGCATGCCATCCGAGCGAAAGGCGTCGTCCGGCAGCCCGGGCACGCTCGAGCGGATCGCGGCGCCGCGCTCGGGCTCGCATTCGATCGCGACCGTGTTCAGCGCCTTGAACGCGGTCGGCTGCCAGGTTGCGGCGGTTGCCTCGGTGCAGCGCTCGCCAGCCCCGCCCAGATGCTCGAACACCCGGATCCGGCTCGGACCGAAGTCGCGCCCGGCGAGCACCGTCGCGATCTGGTTCGGGGTCTCGCCATCGTGGCTCAGGACCACGAGGCGCGCACCCGGCACCAGGTGGCGGTGCAAGACGCTGCGCGGCCGGGCGTGCAGGCTGATCGCCTCGATCTCGGACCGCGACCAGCCGAGACGCGCGCAGACCAGGCTGAAGACCGACGGCGTCGGCAAAATGCAGAGCTCCGCGAGCGGGAACCGGCGCGCCAACAGCTCGCCGACCCCGAAGCACATCGGATCGCCGCTCGCCACGACCACGACCGCGCGACCGCGCCAGGCTGCCAGATCTTCCAGCGTCGCCTCGAGCGGCGTGCGCCAGGCGATCTTCTGCCCCGGATGGCCAGAGACCATCGCGAGATGGCGGGCGCTGCCGACCAGGATCTCCGCGGCGTCGACCAGGGCGCGCGCGGGCGCGCTCAACGAGGCGAGCCCGTCGTCGCCGATCCCGACCACGCTGAGCCAGGGCTCCGGGCCGCCGGTCGCGGCGGTCATGGCGTTGCCGCGCTCAAGGCGTTGACGGCGGCCGCCGCGAGGCTGCTGCCGCCGCGCCGGCCGCGCAACGTTACGTGGGCGAGCTTCGGCCGATGCGCGATCAGCGCGTCCTTGGCCTCGGCGGCGCCGACGAAGCCGACCGGGAAGCCGAGCACGAGGGCAGGGGGCGGCACGCCATCGGCCACGAGGTCGAGCAGGCGGAACAGCGCGGTCGGGGCATTGCCGATCGCGACCACGGCGCCGTCCAGCCGCTCCCGCCAGAGCTCGACCGCCGCCGCCGATCGGGTCGTACCGAGGGCTGCCGCGCACGCCGGGGTGCGCTCGTCCGTGAGCGTGCAGACGACCGGGTTTGCGGCGGGCAGACGGGCCCGTTGAATGCCGGCCGCGACCATGGTCGCGTCGACCAGGATCGGCGCGCCGGCGGCGAGCGCCGCCTGCCCGGCGCCGACCGCATTGGCGGTCCAGACCAGATCGTCGAGGATGTCGGGCATGCCGCAACTGTGGATCAGGCGCAGCGCCAGCGCCTGAAAGTCGGCCGGCAGCCGGTCGATCGGGGCCTCGAGGCGAATCCGGGCGAACGACGCGCGATAGATCGCGTCCGGGTCCTCGAGACGAGCGCCCCGACCCTCGGTCATGTGCTACCTAAGGCGCCGGCAGGATCTCGGCGGACCGCGCCGCCGCCTCGCGGTCGCGGTCGTGGCGGTGGTGGTGGTGGTCATGATGATGGTCGTGCGCGTGCCGATGATCCGCGTCGGTGCCGATCCCCTCGACATGATGATGGTGCGCGACCTGCGGCGCGCCCAGCGCCGCCTCGTGGCCGATCAGCTGCTCGCGGTATTTGCAGAGCAGGCAGTTCATGTTGACGTCGCCGGTCCGGATGCCTTCGATCCGCTCGACGAACGCGTCCAGGACCAGAGGATGGTCCCCCAGATAGCCGGCCTTGACGAACTCGATCCCGGGATGCCGCGCCGCGACCAGATCGGTCTGCTCGTAGATCCGGCGCACCAGCACGCCCGTGAACAGAAAGTACGGAAACACGACGATCCGCCGGAAGCCGAGCCGGCTGGCGCGCTCCAGGACCGCATCGACCCGCGGGTGCGCGACGCCGCTGTAGCCGGTCTCCGCCCAACCGAAGCCCATGCCCTCCCAGAGCATGCGCGCGACCTTGGCGACGTTGCCGTTGGCGTCCGGGTCCGAAGTGCCGCGGCCGATCACCGCGAGCAGGGTCTCGGCCGGCGCGACCGGTGCCGCCGCCGCGAGCGCTGCGCCGATCCGGTCGCGCGCCGCGCGCAGGAGCCTGGCGTCGAGCCCGAGGTCGCGGCCGAACTCGACCCGGACGCCGTGCTCGGCGGCGTAGGCGTTCAAGACCGACGGCACGTCGTTCTTGACGTGGCCGGCGGCGAACAGCATGCCGGGCACCGCGAGCACGTGGTCGACGCCCCGCGCCCGCAGCCGGTCGAGACCTTCGCCCAGGATCGGGCGCGCAAACTCGAGAAAGCCACTCTCGACCGGATAGTGCGGCAGGCGCGCCGTCAGGCCGCCGACCAGGCGACGGAACTCCGCGACCGCGCTGGCATCGCGCGAGCCGTGGCCGCAGACCATGACCCCGATCGTACCCATGGGCGCTCTTCCCTTCTGGCCCGCCCTGGATACCAATCCGGCTCGCCCGGAACAAGCGATGCGTGGTGATCGTCCTCCGCCGACACCGGCACGAACGGCCGCATGCTGCTGGTGACCGCGGCGCCGCTGCTCGCCGCTTTGCTGCTGGCGCTCGCCCTCGATGCGCTCGCGGGCGATCCGCCTTGGCTCTACCGCCGCCTGCCGCACCCGGTCGTGCTGATGGGCCGCATGCTCGCCGCCCTCGAGGTGCGCTGGCTGGACCCCGGGGCCGCAGCCGCCTCGCAGCGCCGGCGCGGCATCGCGGCGAACCTCCTCGTGCTCGCGGCGAGCACGGCCGCCGGCCTCGCGCTGCAGGCGCTCTGCCTCGCTCTGCCCTGGGGCTGGCTGCCGCTCGCTATTTTGATGAGCACCCTGCTCGCCTGGCGCGGCCTCGACCAGCACGTCGCCGCGGTCGCCTGCGGGCTCGAGCGCAGCCTCGCCGACGGCCGCCGCGCGGTCGCCCGGATCGTCGGCCGCGACCCCGAGAGCCTGGACGCCCACGCCGTCGCCCGCGCCGCGATCGAATCCGCCGCCGAGAACTTCTCCGACGCCGTGGTCGCGCCTCTCCTCTGGGGTCTGCTCCTGGGCCTGCCCGGCATGCTCGCCTATAAGGCGATCAACACGGCCGACAGCATGATCGGCCACCGCTCCCCCCGTTTTTTCCACTTCGGCCGCTTCGCGGCGCAGCTCGACGATGCCGCCAACTGGCTGCCGGCCCGGTTTTCCGCTTTTCTGATCGTCATCGCCGCCGCCCTGACGCCCGGCGCCGATCCGGCCGCCGCCTGGCGGGCGCTGCTTGCCGACGCCCGCCAGCACCGCTCGCCGAACGCCGGCTGGCCCGAAGCCGCGACCGCCGGCTGTCTGGGCCTGCGCCTGGCCGGCCCCCGCCGCTACGAGGGCCTGCTGGTCGACGACGACTGGATGGGCAAAGGCCGCGCCGCCGCCACGCCCGCCGACATCCGCCGCAGCCTTCGCCTGATCCGCACCGCCACCCTGATCGGTGCCGCCCTCCTGGCGCTCGCCCTGGCCGCAGCCCTCGCCTGAGCTCAGACGCCCCGCCGCGCGAGCTCCAGCAGCCCTACGACATCGAGGGAGGCCTCGAGATGCTCGGCCAAGGCATCGAGCGTCATCTCGATCTCCGCCTCGTAAGCGACGCCGCTCGCCACCCGCTCGCGCAAGCGTCTCAAAAAACCGTGCCGAAAGCCGTCGGCCGCGAACAGGCCGTGCACGTAGCAGCCCATGATCCGGCCATCCGGCGAAATTGCCCCCTCCGGCCGCCCGCCGAGCTCCAGCATCGGCCGCGCGAGCCCCGGACCCGCCGTGCGCCCGATGTGGATCTCATAGCCCCGGATTTTTTCGCCACTTCGGACCTCGCGGCCCTCGACCAGGACCAGCCGCTTGTCACCCCCCAGCACCGTCTCGATCTCGAGCAACCCCAGCCCCGCCGCCTCCCCGGGCCGGCCCTCGACGCCGTCGGGATCGGCGATCCTTTGCCCAAGCATCTGCATCCCGCCACAGATCCCGAGGACCGCGCCCCCGCGCCGGACATGCGCCTTCAGATCGACGTCCCAGCCTTCCGCCCGCAACGCCGCGAGATCGGCAAGCGTCGCCTTCGACCCCGGCAGGATCACCAGATCCGCATCCCCCGGCAGCGGTGTCCCCTGCGGGACAATGTGGAGAAAAACATCGGGCTCGGCCGCGAGCGGGTCGAGGTCGTCGAAATTGGCCAGCCGCGGCAATCTCGGCACGACAATTCGGATGGCGCCACCGGCGCGGGGGATCCTGATGGCGCCGGCGGCGCCGGGCCGAACCCGCTCCTCGAGCCCGAGCCCATCTTCGGCCGGCAGCCGGCTGGCCGCCTCGAACCACGGCACGACCCCATAGCTCGTCATGCCCGTACGCGCCGCGATCACCCCATGCGCCGCCTCGAACAGCGAGGGATCGCCCCGGAACTTGTTGACGATGTACCCTGTCAGATGCCGCCGGTCGGCGTCGTCCAGCAGCGCATGGGTCCCGACCAGCGCCGCGATCACCCCGCCACGCTCGATGTCGCCGACCAGCACCCCCGGCACGCCTGCCGCCTGCGCAAACCCCATGTTGGCAATGTCGCCATCCCGCAGATTGACCTCGGCCGGACTGCCCGCCCCCTCGACCAGCACGATGTCCGCGCCTTTGGCGATCCGCGTATAGCTTTCAATTACATGGGGAAAAAGCCTCGGCCGCAGCTCGAAATACGCCCGCGCATCATAATTGCCGAGCACGCGCCCCTGCACGACCACCTGCGCGCCGGTTTCGCTCTGCGGCTTCAGCAGCACCGGGTTCATGTCGACAGTGGGAGAAATCCGGCACGCCCGCGCCTGCAACGCCTGCGCCCGCCCGATCTCGCCGCCGTCCGCGGTCACCGCCGCATTGTTGCTCATGTTCTGCGGCTTGAACGGCCGCACCCCGACCCCCCGCCGCACCAACGCCCGGCAAAGCCCCGCCACCAGCAGAGATTTTCCGACGTGTGAGCCGGTGCCTTGCAGCATCAGCGCCGGCTTATCGGCCATCTCGCTTTCCTCGGACCCCGTTCACCGCCTGGGCGAATCCGCGTCCGCGCCCATGGCCGCTCGCCGGCACGCCGGCACGGCTCAGGCGGCGCTCTGCTCGCGCAGCAGCCGACGCGCGGCCTCGGCGAGGAAGCCGGACCGGGTGAAGCCCTGGGACGCGGCGACCCGGTCGACCGCGTTCACCAGGGCTTCGTCCATGGTGATCGAGAGCTGCACCGCGCGGCCCGGCAGATCGACCCGCACCAGGGTCTTGAGAATGACCTCGCCCGGGCCCTCATCCGCTATGGCCTCCAGCGAGCCCGGCTCCGGAACGGCCTCGCCGTGCTCGAGCATCAGCTCGATGTGCGCGCGCAACGCCTCGTGGCCGCGCTCGACCGCCTCCTCCACGCTCGCGCCGGCGCTCACGCAGCCCGGCAGGTCAGGGAACGAGATGCCGAAGCCGCTCGCGCTGCGGTCGACCACGGCGGGATAGTAGCGCGCGACCATGGCCTCACCTCCTCCGACCCCGCAGATCGAGCCCGCTCTGACGCTCGATGCTGGCGATCACCCTAGCGATCTCCTGGCGGACAGATCCTTGACCGGATGGGGCACGGTCACCGTTCCCGGTTGCTCCGGATGCCGGAACTGATGATGATCCCGACGACGCGGACTCTCACCCACCCGGCAGCGTGCAGGCTCTGATCACCTGTCGGCTGCTGAGCGACCGGGGCATCCATGGAAACTATATACTGGACGCCGGATCGCCGCCACTTCCCGCGGCTGCGCGCCCACGTCGGCCTCTTCCGATCCAGACGGCCTGGGCGGCGCTGGGCCAAACCCGCTCCTCGAGCCCAATCACGTCTTCGGCAGGCGGCTGCCACGGCTGCGCCCGCCCCATCTCGCCGCCATCCGCGCTCACCGCCGCAGCGTTGCTCATGTTCTGCGGCGCGAACGGCCGCACGGACCTCCGCCGCGCATAAGCCCGCCCCAACCCCGCCACCAGCAGCGATTTTCCCCGTGCGAACCGGTGCCTTGGAGCATCATTTCGGCAGCCACCACCGACTTCCTATCGCGCTTGAGGTCGAATCACCCAGTATTCCCCGTCAGTCGATCTTGCCCCAAAGAGACCCGGACGCTTTTGAGGTGGCACGTTATTTCGAATCAAGGTTGCCATATCATAGAGAACAGGTGCGGCGTCCGCAAAGTAGCCGTGCCCTAAGAGTCCGAGATCAACGTGCGTAGCCTCGACAGTGTCGATGCCATCTATAACCGTCACCGGCGGGGAATATCCCGTTCTTTGGTTCGCATGAACCCATCTCGACAGCAAGAGCGCGTGATCCATGGCGGAGATATAAAGCGTCGTCCTTTCAGAACATGCTGGGTAAATTTTGGCCAGCTGCCTGAACAAATTGACGTCGATATCTGGAGCAGTCAAAAAAATCTGTCCGAACTTCACGTGCTGCAATCGTCTGTCAGCAAATCCAGCCGTAAGAGCACGAAGAAGGCCAAGATTTCCCATGCTGTGGGCAATGACATTGAGTTTTGCATCACCGGCGGCCTTGGCTATGCGAGTGAGGAACTCTACCAAAAATTCTTCGCTAGCGGCCAAGGAATCCGCGTCGCCCAGGTAAGAACCCAGTTCCGCCTTTGACGGCCAACTGTAAAGCGCCATAACCCCGGGCACCTTTAGATCGAAACCAATTTGGGCAGCCCGGATCGCCGCTTCGCTAAATTTTACGTTATAACCGTGGATAAAAATTAGGACCGTCCTTTCGCTCGAATCGAATTTCTTCAACCGCGCGCTGACACTTTTTTCGAATCCCGCCTGGGACAAGATTGTGAGCTTCGCGATCGCAAGTCTGTCGTCAGTTCCTGATATAAGTCGTTGCAGCCATCGTTTGAAAGGCGATGATCCTATTGATCCAAATACATGTCCTTTAGGTATCGAAATTCGGCACTTGCCGTAATGAAGCTTCGTTCCGAAATCGTTGTCAAAGGTATTTGCGATCCGATCTCGGCGATTGGTGCCATACCAAATATCGTACACATCAGCTGCTTTGAGGCTGCGACGCCATACCCAGCCAACTCCGGCGACCGTGAATATAGCGGCGATCCAAGTTTTGGCGGTTTCCTCAACGGTCGCGGCATGTGCCGAAGACATAAGAGCGAGCAAACCGAGTATCGAAAGTCCAAGGATGGGGAGACCTCTAATCTCTCGTCGTAGCAGAATCATGAGAGCTTCCTAAAGAAGGGCGTTCACGATCTGATCGGTCACATCATAACCGCCGCGCAAATTTCTGAGAACGCATTGGACGGTACGGATGGGTCCCCAAGGTAGGCCCCACCATCCGACCAATAGTGTCAGCGCGGTCCATGGAAGGCCAGCTACGGTCGTGGAGCGGCCTGCGCGAATAAGGCGGGCCTGTGATTGCCGAGTGATCGTGATAATCGCTACGGAAATACAATACGAATATTGCACAATGCGCCCGCCGGCCTTAATCTCCTCAAGCAGTTGCGCGGCCGGAATAGAGGTCCAATCGGCGGCCATCCATCGCTCCCCCGGGGCACGCAGGACACTCGTGCTATAGACGCATCAGGCGGCCATGTAAAGGTGGTTGTATGGGTGCGGGCGGGACCCGCCTAAAGCGATCGTGAGATTGGGCTCAGCTGCTACCTTGGCCAGTTTGCATGATGTAACAACGCCGTGTGAGCGGGTCCGCGATCAACTGCGACACGGCAGTCGGTGCGGGCGCCTAGTCTAGACGCCGTCATCTCGGACGTAGCGGGGGCGCCATGGTGGGACCGTGCGGGGGCGGAAGATGGACGTACTCGCCTGCGCCCTACGACCCCCACGAGGCGAGACAGCCAGCCAAGCGGATGTCGGCGCCCCGAGTCGGACGTGGCCGAGTCGCCACTCACCACGAGCGACAACAAATGCACCCAAGCCGCACGCGCGTAGAATCGGCAACCTGGGCACAACTCGATCCAAATTCGCCTCGATACCTCCGGACTGCTTTCGCCGGGAAATCGCGTCGCATCAATATCGGTAGGCACCGATGGCACAGAAGTGTAGCATGGTGACGCATCAATCGGGCACCTCGGGCGAGGGCAAAAGCCAGGCAAACTGCGGGGCGGGGCCGATGGAGGCGATGGAGCGCCGATCATTACTCGCCGGCAAAGTCGAAAAGGCGACGGATTCGTCGCATCGAGCGCACGCTCTGAATCAAAAGTGTCGCATGCGGCAATCGAAGCGGCAATGCAAATCGCTGGATCCGGCATCATCTCTCTCAACCGACGGCCGGGCCGGAGGTCGTTGCCAGGCATCTCGCAATGCCGGGAAATGAAGGTGGGAAAAATCAGTATTCGATGCCGAGCTGGGCCTTCACCCCGGCGCGGAAGGGGTGCTTGACCAGGGTCATTTCGGTCACCAGGTCGGCCGCCTCGATCAGCTCCGGTCTGGCATTGCGCCCGGTGACCACGACGTGCAGGTCCGGGCGCCTGGCGAGCAGGCCGTCGACGACCCCGGCGACCGGCAGATAATCCTTGCGCAGGACGATATTGAGTTCGTCCAGGATCACGAGGTGCAGGTCCGGGTCGGCCATCATCCGCCGGGCCTCGGCCCAGGCCGCCTCGGCGGCCGCGACGTCCCGCTCCCGGTCCTGGGTCTCCCAGGTGAACCCCTCGCCCATCACCTTCATGTCCACCAGATCCGGAAACCGCTGGAGGAAGCCCCTTTCCCCGGTCTCCCGCCGGCCCTTGACGAACTGCACGACGCCGATCCGCAGCCCGTGCCCGAGGCAGCGCATGGCCAGCCCCCAGGCCGCCGTGCTCTTGCCCTTGCCGGTCCCGGTGTGGACGATCAGGAGCCCCTTTTCCTGGGTTTTCGAGGCGTACAGCCGGTCCTTCACGGCCTTGATGCGGGCCATCTTCTGCCGGTGCGCCTCGTTCACCTCGGCTTCGGTCATGGTCATGGCTGCCTCCCCGCCCGCGCGGCGCTTCGTCCGAACCGGCGGAGGCTAGCACGCGCGGCGCGCAGGGGCGAGGGTCAGGCGGCCTCGGGCCGAGCCGCCCGGGCGGTGCTCTCCGTCGGCTGCAGGCGCGTGCGGACCGCGGTCAGGAAGCCCCGGAGGTCGGTCATCTCGACGCCGTCGCGTTCGAGCAGGAGTTGCACGAGCGGGTCGGCCAGCAGGTCCTCGAGCGCGGGCTCGACACCGGCATCCTGGAAATCGCCTGCCATGATCCCTCCAATCAGTGGTTGTGTGTGAGAATGATCGTAGCGCGGCCGTGTGGCAAAATGAAGGCGGTCCCCGGCGGATCTGCCGAGATCGTCGGCCGGACATCACATAATTTGCGAGGAGAATTTGGTCGCGGCGCGGAGTGACTCAGCTCCGCCGCCGGGCGTGCAGGGCTGCGAGCGTGTCGGGCGCGCTGTTGCGGGCAGGCCGCCAGAAGCCGCGGTCGATCGCCTCCTGGAAGCGTTCGGCGATCTCGCCGAGAGCGGCCGGATTGGCTTCGGCAATGAACGTGCGGACCCGGTCATCGGCGACATAGGCGTCGTACAACGCCTCGAAGTGGTGATCCTCGACGACCTGCGCCGTGGCGGCGAACGCGAACAGGTAGTCGAGCGTCGCGGCGATCTCGAAGGCGCCTTTGTAGCCGTGGCGCATGACGCCCGCGAGCCACTTCGGGTTGACCGCACGGGCGCGCACGATGCGGCCGATCTCTTCGCGCAGCGTGCGGATGCGCGGGGTCTCGGGGCGGGCGTGGTCGTTGTGGTAGATCTCGGGCTGTTGCCCGGCCAGCGTGCGGACCGCGGCGGCGAGCCCGCCCTCGAACTGGTAGTAGTCGTCGCTGTCGAGGATGTCGTGCTCGCGGTTGTCCTGGTTGTGCAGCACCAGCTCGACCGAAGCGAGCCGGCGCTCGAACAGGCGGTGCTCTGCGACCCCCTCCGCGCCGCCGCCATAGGCGTAGCCGCCCCAGGCGACGTAGGCGCGTGCCAGGTCGGCATCGCCCGCCCAGCCGCGCTCGTCGATCAGCGCCTGCAAACCGGCCCCGTAAGCGCCAGGCTTCGACCCGAACACCCGATAGCCCGCCCGCCGGCGCGCGGCCTCCGGCGTAGCCCCTTGCGCCAGGAGCGCCGCCTGATCGGCACGCACGCGCGCTGCGATCGGGTTCAGCTCGTCCGGCTCGGCCAGGGCCGCGACCGCCCGTATCGCCCGATCGAACAGCTCGACCTGGGCCGGGAAGGCATCCCGGAAGAAACCGGATACCCGCAGGGTCACGTCGACCCTAGGCCGGTCGAGCAGATCGAGGGGGAGAACCTCGGTGCCGGTCACCCGGTGCGAGGCGCCATCCCAGACGGGCCGCGCGCCAATCAGCGCCAGCGCCTGGGCGAGGTCGTCGCCGCCGGTGCGCATGTTGGCCGTGCCCCAGGCGGAGAGCGCCACCGCGCGCGGCCACTCGCCCTGCTCCTGGACGTAGCGTTCGACCAGCAGGGCGGCCGACTTCCAGCCCAGATGCCAGGCGGCCGGCGTCGGCACGGCGCGGCTGTCGACCGAATAGAAGTTGCGCCCGGTCGGCAGCACGTCGGTGCGTCCGCGGGTCGGTGCGCCCGAAGGCCCGGGCTCGACGAAGCGGCCATCGAGCGCCTGGAGCACGGCCGCGATCTCGGCGGCGCCGCTCGCGCCCACCGCCGGCCGGAGGCTGCCGGCAATCTGGTCCAGCACCGCTGTCGTCGCGCGCCAGGCGGCATCCGGCGCCATCTCGCCGGCGACCAGCAGACGGGCCAGCAGCTCCAGGCGCTCGACGGTGTCGCCGCAGCTGCGCCAGGGCGGGTCGCTGACGTCCTCGAGGATCCGCGGCCGCGGACCCGGCCACGGCTCGGCCATGCCGCAGTCCAGCGGATCGAAGGGTTCGAGGTCGAGATCACGCGCCAGCGCGCGCAGGAGCGAGGCATCGCCGTCGGTTCCGGAAGCGCGCGGCACCCGGGTCAGCGCCACCAGGAGGTCGGTCAGCTGGTCGCCCATCGGCGTCGTTCCCAGGATGTGCAGGCCATCCCGGATCTGCAGCTCCTTGAGCTCGCAGAGGTGGTTGTCGAGTTTGGCGAGTGCTGTGTCCGAAGCCTCGCCCGGCAGGATGCCGACGTCGCGATCGAGCCCGAGGCGTCCGCTCAGCGCCAGGATCTCGCCGCGCAGCCAAGTGGTGCGGCGCGGGTCGACGCCGGCCGCTTCGTAATATTCGTCGACCAGTCGCTCGAGCTCGGCGAGCGGGCCGTAGGATTCGGCCCGCGTGAGCGGCGGCGTCAGGTGGTCGACGATCACGGCGGCGCTGCGCCGCTTGGCCTGGCTGCCCTCGCCCGGATCGTTGACGATGAAGGGGTAGACGTGGGGCAGGGGACCGAGCGCAAGCTCGGGAAAACAGTCGGCCGCGAGCGCCAGCGCCTTGCCCGGGAGCCACTCGAGATTGCCGTGCTTGCCCATCTGGACCACGGCATGGGCGCCGAACGCCTGACGCAGCCAGGCATAGAAGGCGAGGTAGCCGTGCGGCGGCACGAGGTCGGGGTCGTGGTAGGTCGCGGCCGGATCGATGTGATAGCCGCGCGCCGGCTGGATGCCGACTACGACGTTGCCGAGCGGCAGCAGCGCGAGCGCGAAGGCGCCGTCCACGACATGCGGATCGTCGCCCGGTTCTCCCCATTTTTCCCAGACTTTCTCTTGTGCGTTCTGAGATAGTTGTCCGAAAAACTTGAGGTAATCTTGGACCGGGAAGCAAACTCGGATCTGACGTTGCGCGCGACCTTCGAGCTGATTAGTGACGCCGTCGAGCAGCGCCCCGACCAGGCTCTGGCCGTCGGCCGGCGGGCCGTCGATCCGATAGCCGGCGCCCGCCAGCGCGCGCAGCAGGCGGACCGTGCTCGCGGGCACATCGAGGCCGACGCCGTTGGCGATCCGGCCATCGCGGTTCGGATAGTTGGCGAGCACGATCGCGACCCGGCGCTCGGCCGCGGGCAGCTCCGCGAGCCGCGCCCAGGCCGCGGCCAGTTCGGCCGTGAAGCGGACCCGGTCGGCAACCGGCGCGAAGCCCACGATGTCGGTCTCGGTCCGCGGATCGAAGCGGCTTTTGCTCTTGAACGCGACCGCGCGGGTCAGCACCCGGCCGTCGATTTCCGGCAGCGCCACGTGCATCGCGAGATCGCGGGGCGAGAGGCCGCGGGTGCCGGCGCGCCAGCCGGCTTCGTCGCCGCCGGCCAGCACGACCTGGAGGACCGGGCGGCCGGGCTCGTCGAGGGGCGTGGGACGCCTTTGTCCCGGGGTCGAGACCGCAAAGCCGGTCGCGTTCAAGACCACGGTCGGCGCCGCCTCCGCGAGCAGGGCCTGGACCAGCGGCGCTGCGAGCGGGTCCTTGAGGCTCGCGGTGAAGATCGGGAGCGCATTGAGGCCTGCAGCCTCGAGCGCCGCGATCAGCGCGTCGACCGCCGCGAGATCGCCGGCCTGGACCAGGGCGCGATAGAAGACCAGCGCCCCGACCGGCCGCGCCGGCCGCCATGCGCGCCGCAGGTCAGCGATCGTCGGGCGGGCGAGCCCCGGCCAATAGAGGCCGGCGCGCAGCAGCGGAGCAGGCTCCTGCCAGCGCTCGTCCCGGCCGAGCAGGCTCGCCGCATAGGCCAGCATCTGCAGGGCGTTGTCGAGGCCGCCATGGACGCCGTACTGCCAGAGACGGTGACAGGCCTCCGGCGGCAGGGTGGACCAGCCGGCGAGCTCCGGGTCCGGCTGGTCGTCGCCCGGGAGTGCCGCGAGCGGGATGCCCTTGGCCCGGCAGGCCGCCGCCACCTGTTCCAGCCCGTAGGTCCAGTAGCTGCGGCCGCCGAGCAGGCGCAGGATCACGAGCCGCGCGTGCGCGACCACCTGCTCGACATGATGGTCGACCGAGAGCGGATGACCGAGCTGGAGCAGGTTGGCAAGGCGCAGGCTCGGCCCGCCTTCGGGCCGGAGCGCCTGGGCCGCGGCGAGACAGGCGAGCTCGGTATCGGCCGCCGACAGGATCACGACGTCGCCAGGGCTCTGGCCGAGATCGATCGCCTCGCCCGCGTCCAGGGCGGTCGCCGAGCGGGCATTCAAAAGATGCATCAGCTCCTCGCCTGGCTCCCGGCGAGGACCTCGGTGGTCCTCGCGGAGCGGCGAGCGGCGAGCGCCGCGACGATGCTGCCCTGATCGAGGCCGCGCTCGCCGATCACGACCAGCCGGCCCGTGCGCGGCTCGCCGGCGCGCCAGGCGCGATCGAAATAGTGCTGGATGCGATCGCCGACGCCCTGGAGCACGAGCCGCATCGGCTTGCCGGCGACCGCGAGGAAGCCCTTGACGCGCAGGATCGGATGGCGGGCAATCGCGCCCTGTAGCTCGGCCACGAAGCGGTCCACGTCCTCGAGCGCCGGCACTTCCAGATGAAAGCTCGAGAAGTCGTCGTGCTCGTGATCCTGGCCGTCGTCGTGGTGCGAGGGCCGGGCATCGAGATCGGCTTCCGCCGCCGCCTCCAGACCGAGCAGGACGTCGATCGGCAAAGCTGGCGTTGTGGCTCCTGACCAGGCGCACGCCCGGGCGCAGCTCCACCCGCACCCGGGCGTCGACCTCCGGCCAGTCGTCGTCCGCGAGCAGATCCGCCTTGTTGACCACGACCAGATCGGCGGCCCCGAGCTGCTCCTCGAACAGCTCCGCGAGCGGGCTCTCGTGGTCGAGCGCGGGATCGGCCTGACGCTGGGCGGCAAGCGCGTCGGGATCGTCGGCGAACAGCCCGTCGCGTACGGCCGCGGCATCGACCACCGCGATCACGCCGTCGACCGTGACCCGGGTGCGGATCTCCGGCCAGTTGAACGCCTTGATCAACGGTTTGGGCAGGGCGAGGCCCGAAGTCTCGATCACGATCTGCTCGGGCGGTTCGCGGCGTTCGATCAGCCGGCGCATGGTCGGCACGAAGTCGTCGGCGACCGTGCAGCAGATGCAGCCGTTGGCGAGCTCGACGATGTCGTCCTCGGCACAAGGTCCGTCGCCGCAGCCCAGCATCAGCTCGCGGTCGATCCCGACCTCGCCGAACTCGTTGACGATCAGCGCGATGCGCCGGCCGTGGCTCTGGCGCAAAAGGTTCTGGATCAGGCTGGTCTTGCCCGAGCCGAGGAAGCCTGTGAACACGGTGGTCGGGATTTTTCCGGAGATCGGCATCGGGTCACTTCAGACGCTGGGGGAGGCCGGCGGTCATGAAAACCACGGCATCGGCCACCACCGCAATCCTCTGATGCAGCCAGCCGGCCTGATCGACGAACGCGCGCGCCATCGCATCGGCCGGGACGACCCCCTGGCCGACCTCGTTCGAGACCAGTACGGCCGCACCCCGCAGGCTCGCGAATGCCGCGATCAGATGCTCGATCTCGGCGTCCACGGACCGCTCGCGGACCATCAGATTGGTCAGCCACAAGGTCAGGCAGTCGACCAGGAGGACCCGGCCAGGCGCGCACTCCCGCTCCAGAACCCCGACCAGGTCGACCGGCTCCTCCACGGTCCGCCAGTCGCCGCCGCGCCTTGCCCGATGCTCGGCGATCCGCGCCGCCATCTCCTGATCCAACGCCTCGGCAGTCGCGACGTAGACCGGCGCGAGTCCGCTCGCCAGCACCAGCCGTTCGGCATGCCGACTCTTGCCCGAACGCGCGCCGCCCAGGACCAGGCTCAGGCGGGGCAGGGCGCTTCGATCGGCGGCGGGCATGCGGCGGGCTCGGTGTTTCGACAGGACGGCCGAGTTGTGGCGAAGCTCGTGCGCGGGGGCAAGCTTCGCGCCGTCAATTAACTTGGTTCGCGCGCGGGCTTGTGCTTGGCTCGATCGGCCGCCTTTCGCGTAAAGGAGCCGGTCCCTTGGCCATTCGCCTGTTCGTAGTTGTCTTTCTGGCGCTGGTCTGCTCGGCGTCGCTCGCCCCACGCGCTGCGGAAGGGCTCTCGGCCGAGACCGTCGACGGGCTGGTCCGCGAGCTGTTCACGCCCGAGCCGCTGATCCGCCGGCAGGCGCTGACGGTGCTGCAGGATCGCGGCGAGCTCGACGTCGTGCCCGGGCTGATCCAGGCCATGCGCTTCGTCCGCGACAATGCCGACATCGGCCAGACGCTCGCCGCGCTGACCGGCGAGCCCGCGGGCAAGACCTGGCCGGAATGGGTGCTGTGGCAGCAGGCGCATCCCGAGATCACGCCGTTCGAGGGCTTCGATGCCTTCAAGGCGGACGTGATGGCCGTGATCGACCCGGACTTCCGCGAGTTCCTGAAGCCCGGCATCGCGCACGAGATCCGGCTCGAGGAGGTCCTCTGGGGCGGCGTGCCCAAGGACGGCATCCCAGCGCTGACCAATCCCAAGCAGATCACGCCGGCGCAAGCGACCTACCTGACCGACGACGAGCTGGTGTTCGGGGTCGAGATCGAGGGCGACGCGCGCGCCTATCCTTTGCGCATCCTCGACTGGCACGAGATGTTCAACGACGTGGTCGGCGGCGTGCCGGTGACGCTCGCCTACTGCACGCTCTGCGGCTCGGGCATCCTTTACGATACGAGGGTGCCCGGGCACCCGGAGCCCTTCGTGTTCGGCTCCTCGGGCTTTCTCTACCGCTCCAACAAGCTGATGTACGACCAGGCGACCAAGAGCCTCTGGAACCAGTTCACCGGCCGTCCGGTCGTGGGCCCGCTGACCGGCTCGGGCATCGAGCTCAAGATGCTGCCGGTCACGATCGCGAGCTGGCGCGACTGGCAGGCCGCCCATCCCAAGACCACGGTTCTGTCGCTCGAGACCGGCTTCGATCGCGACTACACGCCAGGCCAGCCCTACGGTGCCTATTTCGCGAGCGACCAGCTGATGTTCCCGGACCTCGTGCCGGACCACCGCCTGCCGCCCAAGGCCTACGTGTTCGCGTTGCGCGCCGACGGACATCAGCGCGCCTGGCCGCTCGATCGCTTCAAGGATGCCCGGGTGATCAACGACCGGGTCGGCGACCTGGACGTGGTCCTGATCGGCGATGCCGCGACCCGGACGGTGCGCGCCTACCGGTCCGACGGCCAGGCGTTCAAGGCCGGTGCGGACACCATGACGGTGCGCGCGGGCGGCCAGGACTGGCAGATCGGGGAGGTTGCGCTCCGCGCCCCCGACGGCCAGCGGCTGGCACGACTGCCCGGCCACATCGCCTACTGGTTCGCCTGGCAGACCTTCATCGACGGGGCGCCGCTCGCCGAGGCGGCGACCTCGAAGAGACCGTGACCCGCCTCGAAACCTGGCAACGCCTGCTCAGCCATTGAGCACAAAAGAGGCCCCGCCGGAGTGGCCGGGGCCAGAGTTCAGGAATTGCCCAAGAAGGGAAGCGAGGATGGGTCATGCGTGGGCCGCGCCAGGGGAACGGATGCGGCCGGCATCGCCATCGACCCGACCGTCGCAATTCCCGTGCCAAGCCCGGCCCACGCCCGTGGCCTCATACCAGCGCGTGAATTGCCGCGGCTTTGACCTCCTCGCCAACGTGCGGCGCGAAGACCTTGAAATTGGTCTCGAAGCGTTTTGCCAGCTCGCGCGCCTTATGGTCGTAGGCGCTCGCGTCCGACCAGGTCGCCTGCGGATTCAGGATCTCGGTCGGTACGCCCGGGCAGGCTTCGGGCATCATCAGACCGAGCTCGGGATGGCGGCGGAAGGCGACGCCATAGAGCTTGCCGCTGAGCGCCGCGCGCAGCATGGCACGGGTATGGGCGAGCCGGATCCGCTCGCCGGTGCCGTAGGGCCCGCCGCTCCAGCCGGTGTTGACCAGCCAGCAGTCGGCCTCGTGCTTTTGCATCAGGTCGCGCAGCATGTGCGCATAGACGGTCGGATGACGCGGCATGAAAGGCGCGCCGAAGCAGGTCGAGAAGGTCGCCTGCGGCTCCTTGACCCCCTGCTCGGTGCCGGCAACCCGGGCCGTGTAGCCGGACAGGAAATGGTACATCGCCTGCTCGGAGCTGAGCCTGCTGATCGGCGGCAGCACGCCGTAGGCATCCGCGGTCAGCATCACTATGTGCCCCGGGTGATCGGCCATGCCCGTGGCGCTGGCGTTCGGGATGAACTGGAGCGGGTAAGAGGAGCGGGTGTTCTCGGTCAGGCTGTCGTCGGCGAAGTCGACCACGCCGGACAGGGGATCGGCGACGATGTTCTCGAGGATCGCGCCGAAGCGGGTCGAGGCGGCGTAGATCTCGGGCTCGTCCTCGGGCGAGAGGTTGATCACCTTGGCGTAGCAGCCGCCCTCGAAATTGAACACGCCCGCCTGCCCCCAGCCGTGCTCGTCGTCGCCGATCAGCGTCCGGCCCGGGTCCGCCGACAGCGTCGTCTTGCCGGTGCCGGAGAGGCCGAAGAACAGGGCGACATCGCCGCGCTCGCCGACATTGGCCGAGCAGTGCATCGGCAGCACGCCCTGATCGGGCAGCAGATAGTTGAGCACGCCGAAGATCGACTTCTTGATCTCGCCGGCGTAGCTGGTGCCGAGGATCAAGAGCCGCCTCGCGACCAGGTCGATCACGATCGCGGTCGGCGAGTGGGTGCCGTCGGTCTCCGGGTCGGCGCGCAGGCTCGGCAGCTGCAACACCGTGAATTCGGGCGCGAAGTCGGGCAGCGCGTCGCGGGGCGGCACCCGGAACATGTTGCGCGCGAACAGGCTGTGCCAGGCGGCCTCGGTGACCACCCGGACCCGCAACCGGTGCTCCGGATCGGCGCCCGCGTACAGGTCCTGCACGTACAGCTCGCGCCCCCGGACGTAGCCGCTGGCCTTGGCCCAGAGCCGCGCCGCCGCCTCGGGGTCGAGCGGCTGGTTGACCTTGCCCCAGTCGATCGCGTTCTCGATCTCCGGCCGCTCGACGATGAAGCGGTCGCGTGGCGCCCGGCCGGTGTGCCGGCCGGTGATCGTGCCGAGCGCGCCGCCGGCGACCAGCTGACCTTCGTTGCCGGCGACCGCGAGCTGCACGAGCGCCGGCACCGACAGGTTCCAGCAGAGCCGGCCGACCCCCTCGAGGCCGAGATGGTCGAGCCCGTGGCGGCTGATGACAGGACCGATCTGCTTCACGACGTCTGTCTCCCCTTGGCGCCATTCGCGCAGTCGACGTGCACCCGCCGGCTGGCCGCGATCCAGCCTCCGGTCCCTCGCTCCGGGGGCGGTCACGCAGCCCCCAGGCGGGCGCGGGCCGATCCGACCAGCCGGACCAGCTCGGCCCGCGCGCTTTCGGCGTCGGTCACCCGCCGGGCGAAGCCCAGGCGTGCGACCCGATGCCCGCGGCGCAGGTCGCAGCCTTCGGGGTCGACCCCGGTCAGCCGCCAGCCGTCGCCGGACAGGCCGAGCAGGCCCTGCGCGTAGGCATCGATCGCGTCCGGGTGCTCGCCGTTCATGTGCAGGATGATGTCGGTCTCGCGCGCGATCAGCACCGGCGCCGGCTCGACCAGCAGCGCGCTCGCCTCCAGCCAGTGGATCCGGCCGAAGCCGGCGACCAGATGGGCGCGCTCCACTGCCATGCAATAGAAGTTGAAATCCTTGAAGTCGGCGTACATCGCCGCGCCCGGATGGCGGGCAAGATAGCGGCGGCGGTGGCGCGGCTCGTCGCTCCGCGAGAGCCGTCCCTGAACGGTCACGCGCTCGCCGGCAAGCGGATCCTCGCGCTCGCCACTGCCGTCGAACAGCAGCGACGCCCGCGGGTCGGCGGCGAGATTGAAGGTGTGGTCGGCAAGGTCCGAGAGCACGAGCACAGGCGCGCCGTCGTGATCGGTCGCGACGTTCGCCAGCGACACGTAGGGGGCCCCTTCAGCGACCTGCAGCAGCGTGCCGAGCGCGGCACGGGGCGTCGACCGGACGAGGGCCCTCGCAGCGGCTGCCGGGTCCGTCTCGGCCTCAACGGTCATCGGGTGCGGTCGGCATGAGCATCGGCAGGAGTCAATCTGACGCCGGTGACAAAATCGATATGCAACTCATCATAGTATTTTGGCGTCGTTTTTGCAACTATGATCGCTGCCGCTAATGTCCAGGCATCGCCGCCACCACTGCAGCCCAGAAACCGACGCCACAGTGCGGCGCCTGTTCGAAGTCGTGCCTCAACGTCGATCAAAACCTCCACCCCGGCGTCCGGCAGCCCGGCGCCAGCCTCGTCCCCCTTTGCGTTCGCCTTCGCTTTCATAAACGCCTGACGGCTCAAAGAAGTTCCTGGATTTGGGAAATCAGCGCCTGCCTCGCTCACCGCCCGCGATGGGTGCGGCGCGAAAGGCCGGGGCTCCGCGGCGCGACCCGACGGCCGGCCGCGGAGCCCGAGCCCTGGCGCTCATGCCGTGGTGTGCGTGCTCACCTGGTACTCGAACTTGCCCGGGCCCTCAGGGGCGATCCGCACCGAGACGAACTTGTCCTTCAGGCCAGCAAGATTGAATCTCGCCTCCCGTGCCGGCACCGGCCGGAATTGTCGTCTCCGAAAAGACCGACTCGTTGCCATTCCGATCGGTCAGGCAGACGACGATCGGAGTGGTGGCGTCGCCGCCCAGCTTGTCGACCCGGAGGTCGAGGTGGTCGCGGGAAAGGGGTTGGTTGGAGACCAGCACCATCTGCTTGGGTGCGCTGAGGGTCCCCTTGGTCATGTGACCGGTCTTGAGCGGTTCGACCTGCCCCGACTGGTCGGGCTTGCCCGTGATGTCGCGCCACACGCGCGTCAGCCCGCCCGGCTGGTCGGCACGGCTCGCGAGGTCGCGCATGAAACCAGCGGGCGCCGGTGCATGGCACGCGGCCGCGTTAGCTTGCTCGGCCTTGGTCAAGTCAGTCCCGGCGGCGTGGGCGAGCGGCGCCGCTGCCATCCCGGCCGCGAGCACGAACGCCCCGGCTGCGATCTGCGTCCTCATCGGTCATCCTCCATCGCTGCGGACATGACTTGCGCCAGGATCTGAGACCCAACGGGCTCGATCCAGGCCTGTCCGACATCCTGCTTGGTGGACGATACGGTCGGCCGTGCCAGCTCAACCTGAACGAAATTTCACGCCGGCTTCACCGTCCCCCGGCCTCGATCCGTTCTCAGCGGGTATCATGGCGGCGCCAATGCCCCAAGACGCCCATCCAAGCGCCCGCGGGTTCCCGGCGCGACCGTACTTCGCTCAGCCCGCGGTCGCGCGTGAGGTGCGGCAGGCCGAGGCCGGCAGCGGGCGCCGCGGGAGCGCCTCCCTCCGGGACGCACCCGCCGCCAAGTGGGACGGCGACCTAGTGTGCCGTCCCTTTAGTTTTTGGCATATGTGTCGTATCCCATCGGGAGTGTCCTCGTGATGGAGAAGCCTCGATGGCGATGGGTCGACCGAAGGCGGAGCTCGTGGTGAGTGACGAGGAGCAGGCGCAGTTGCAGTCGATCGCCCGGTCGCGCTCGCTGCCGGCGGCGCTGGTGCGGCGCGCCAACATGGTTCTCGCGTGCGCCGCCGGCGCGACCAACAGCGCGGTGGCGCGGCGCTTCGGCACCACCAACGCGACCGTGGGCAAGTGGCGCCAACGCTTTGTCGCCCGCCGCATCGAGGGCTTGCATGACGAGTTGCGCCCGGGCAAGCCGCGCTCGATCGACGACGAGCGCATCGCGGCGCTGCTCAACACGACCCTGCACGCCAGGCCCAAGGATGGGACCACCCATTGGAGCGTGCGCGGGTTGGCCGCCGAAACCGGCATCGCCAAGACCAGCGTACATCGCTTCCTGCAGGCGTTCGGGCTGCAGCCCCATCGCCGCGACAGTTTCAAGCTGTCGACCGATCCGTTCTTCATCGAGAAGCTGCGCGACGTGGTTGGACTGTACTTGAACCCGCCCGACAAGGCGCTGGTCCTGTGCCTCGACGAGAAAAGCCAGATTCAAGCGCTCGAACGCACCCAGCCGTTGCTGCCGCTGGGCTTCGGCTACGTCGAGGGCGTGACCCACGACTACCTCCGCCATGGCACCACCACGCTGTTCGCTGCCCTCGACCTGCTCGACGGCACCGTCCTGGCGCAGTGCCGCCCGCGGCACCGGCACCAGGAGTTCCTCAGCTTCCTGCGCACGATCGAGCAGGCCGTGCCGGCCGACCTCGAGATCCACGTCATCCTCGACAACTACGCCACCCACAAGCATCCCAAGGTCAAGGCCTGGCTCGCCGCGCGGCCGCGCTGGCACCTCCATTTCATCCCGACCTACAGCTCGTGACTCAATCTGGTCGAGCGCTTCTTCGCCCTGATCAGCGAGAGGACCATCCGGCGCGGCTCGTTCCACTCGGTGCGCGACCTGGTTGCCAAGATTGATCACTTCGTGACCCACTACAACCAGACCTGCCGACCGTTCGTCTGGACCGCCACCGCCGACTCCATTCTGGCCAAACTCGAACGACTTTGCTCCCGTATCAACGGGACAGCACACTAGCAGGTTGCGGAAATAAGCATGCTATGCGGCTCATTTCCTTTTCTGGAAGTGTTAAACATGGCTTCGGCGGGCGTTTCCAGGCGTTCGGGGCGGCCGCTTGATCCCGCCACAGCGCCTTCGGGCCGGCGTCCGGGCATGGTCAGCCCGCCGCCAGCAGCTTGGGCAGCCGGACCAGGTTGCAGGCGGTCGCGGTCAGCGTGAACAGCCAGCCAACCCGCGCCGTGCCGCGATGCCGGGTCTTCCGGAGGCCGCCCACGGTCTTGATCCAGCCGAACGCCTCCTCGATCCGCTTGCGTACCCGCAGGCTCGCGGCATAGCCGGGGTGGCGCGTGGTCCGAGCGTCGATCGCCGAGCGCCGGCCGGAGGTATTCTGCGCGACGTGCGGGGTGACGTTGAGGGCCCGCAGACCGGCGACCAAGCCCGCCGCATCGTAGGCCTTGTCGGCGCCGAGGGTGGCGCGATGGCGGCCCGGCTGGCGACCCAGCATGGCTTCGGCGGCCTCCCGCTCGGCGGTGCCGGTGGCCGGCGTCAGCATGGCATCGACGATCAGTCCGTTGCGGTTTTCCATCAGCAGATGGCCCATATGGCAGAGCTTGGCCTCCTTCCCGCGCCCCTTGCGGTAGAGCCTGGCGTCGGGATCGGTGGTCGAGGCGTGCGTGTCGTTGCACCGTCGCTCGCCGTGGAAGTCGCGCTCGGCGTTGCGCCCCGCGTCGCCCGGCGGCGGCTCGCCGCCCGCTTCGGCCTTCGGCTTGAAGCTCTTCATGCTCGCAAACGCTTCGATCAAGGTGCCATCGACACTGAAGTGCTCGTCCGAGAGCAGTGCCCGAACCGCGGGCTGGCCCAGCACCGCCTGGAAGAACTGCGCCGCGACCTCGCCTTCCAGGAACCGATCACGGTTCTTCGTGAACACCGTCACGTCCCAGATCGGCGCGTCCATCGCCAGGCCGACGAACCAGCGGAACAGCAGGTTGTAGTCGAGCTGTTCCATCAGTTGGCGCTCCGAGCGCACCGAATAGAAGGCCTGCAGCAGCAGCGCCCGCAGCAGCTTCTCGGGCGGGATCGACGGTCGGCCGAGGTCCGAATAGAGCTGGTCGAACGCGGGCGACAGCACCGTCAGCGCCTGGTCGACGATCGTCCGGATCGGCCGCAGCGGGTGGTCCTTGGGCACCCGCGCCTCGCAGCTCAGATAGCTGAACAGGCTCTCCGTCCGAACATCGTCGCCCCGCATCGCCAAATCCCACATCTGGTAGCTCCGCGCGCACACCCTACCAGATCAACCCCATCCCGCTACCTTTTTCCGCATCCTGCTAGGTCGCCGTCGTCCCCTCGGCGCGGACGGTGATGGCGAAGGACCCGCCCGCCGGATTGGATGCTACGGTTTGAGGCCCTTCTTCTCCATGCAGCTGTTGATGTAGCGGTCCTGCCAGTCGGAGTGCTGACTGTCGGGCAGACCCGCGGTTTCCCACTGCGTGATCGCCTGATCCTGGCACTCCGCAAAGGCATCGTCCCACGCCTTGTTGTGCTGAGCGCAGCCGGAAAGAAGGAGGACCATGGATGCCAGCAAAAGCAACCCGTGTCTCATGGGGGACCACTCCGACCAGTTGTTATTCGTTGTCACTGAGCGTCGAACTCCGACCACCGGATCGACACCGATAGTTTAGTAGGTGTCATCGTCCAAAGCGAGCGTTTGTCGAGTACGCGCCCGTCATGGGGACCGGCCCCGACCTGCTGATCCCGACCTGTGGCTCGTGTGCATCGGTGATCCGGGCCGGGCGGCTTGCCAACCACCGATGCCACGCCTAGCTTGCACGTCTGCTGCAACGCAAAATCGAGACGGGAGAACGGCGTGTCCGAGGTTGGTACCTGCGGGTCAGCGGCGGCCATCGCCTACGAGGCGGTCGATCTCCGGGTCGACGACGAGCCCTGTCCGCTGGCGCCCGGCCTGCTCGGGGCCCGGTTCGCGCTGCCGTTCGCCCTCGATCACGTCAACGTCTGGCTGCTGGAGGACGATCACGGCTGGCTGTTGGTCGACGCCGGCGTCGATGACGAGCGCACGCGCGAGCGCTGGTGCGACCTGTTGCGCGGCCCGCTCGGCGACCGGTCGGTCGTCCGCCTGCTCGCGACCCATTTTCACCCCGACCATCTGGGCCTCGCCGGCTGGCTCTGCGCCGAGACCGGGGCCGAGCTGCTGGCGAGTCACACCGAATGGCTGAACGGCCGGCTGCTGGCGCTCGACACCAGCGCGGGGTTCGTCGAGGCCGGCCGCGCGTTCGACCGGCGCGTCGGCCTCGGCGAGGAGGTGGTGGCGGCGCGGGCGGCGCGCGGCAACCTGTATCGGCGCCGGGTCTCCGAACCGCCGGCGCGATTCCGTCGGCTGCGCGAGGGCGACCGGCTGCGGATCGCCGGGCGCGAATGGCGGGTGCTCGTCGGCCAGGGGCACGCGCCGGAGATGATCTGCCTGTTCAGCCCCGAGTTGAACCTTTTGATCGCCGCCGATCAGATCCTGCCCCAGATCTCGCCGGTCGTGGGCGTCTGGCCGGCGGAGCCCGAGGCCAATCCGCTCGCCGACTTCCTCGCCACGCTCGAGCGCTTTCGCGCGCTGCCGGACGACTGCTTGGTGCTGCCCTCGCACGGCCGCCCGTTCCGCGGCCTGCACGTCCGGATCGATCAGCTGCTCGCCCACCACGCCGAGCGCCTCGAGGCGACGCTCGCGGCCTGCGCAAGGCCGGTCACGGTGGCCGAGGTGATGCCGCTCCTGTTCAACCGGACACTGGACACGCACCAGCTGCAGTTCGCCGTCGGCGAGAGCCTGGCGCACCTCAACTACCTGCTCGCCGAGGGCCGGCTGCGCCGCTCGCTCGACGACGACGGCCGGCTCCGCTACGCGCGCCGGTGATGGCGCGAGCAGGAATCGTCAGCCGAGCCGCTATGTCGTCTTCGAGAATTCCTCCGGAGAGAGCGCTCGGCCCGCCCCAGGATGCCCCGCATTGTCCCGGCTGCCAGCTCTTTGTGCAGCGGCACGACACGTACGATCCGAACGCCGGCGGGTCTTAGCCAGTCATGACCACATGACTGCCGCGTGAGCCGACACGCACAAACCCGAAGCGCTCCAGAACGGCGACCACCTGGACTCCGGGAGCCTAGGCAGCTTCGGCATTGGCCGCGTCGACCGAGAATGTCGTAAGAAATGAAGTGCTAGCGGATTTCTCAACCAGAGCGTCATCGGGGCTCTGGATCGGCGATAACTCTTCTGTGACAAAGGCTTAACGCGACGCAGAGGAGCTCCCCGATGCCGACAGAGTGTAACCGCGACCTGTTCGGATTTGAAGCCGTCGAAGGACGCCAGGTGGTGGCCGCGTTCGACAGCGGGCAGGTGACCTCGGACGCCGGGGCGCTGCTGCTCGGGGCCGTGAACCGGGCGATCGGTCTGATGGGGCGTCTGGCCCGCTGTTTCGCCGACGGACGCATGCAGGAACTGGTCGAGCACGGTGTCGAGACCATGCTGATGCAGCGCATCTGCGGCATCGCGCTGGGCTACGAGGACCTGGTCGACCACGACGAGCTGCGCCATGATCCGGTGCTGGCGACCCTGGCCGGCAAGCTCGAGGCGCGGCGCAAGGACTGCGCGCCGCTGGCCGGCAAGAGCACCTTGAACCGGTTCGAGCATGCGCCGGCCGCGGCGCTCGACCGCTATCACAGGATCGGCCACGACCCGCGGGCGATCGAACAGCTGTTCGTCGCTCTGTTCCTGGAGGCGCATGCGAGGCCGCCCGAGCGGATCATCCTCGATCTCGATGCCACGGACGACCCGCTCCACGGCCACCAGGAAGGGCGCTTCTTCCATGGCTACTACGACTGCCACTGCTATCTGCCGCTGTACGTCTTCTGCGGCCGCCACCTGCTGGCCGCCAAGCTCAGGCGCTCGAACATCGACGCGTCTGCCGGAGCCAAGGACGAGATCACACGCATCGTCGCCCAGATTCGTGAGAGCTGGCCTAGGGTCGAGATCCTGCTGCGGGCGGACTCTGGCTTCGCCCGCGACGAGTTGATGAGCTGGTGTGAAGACAACGGCGTCGACTACGTCTTCGGCCTCGCCCGCAACCCTCGCCTGCTGGCCGAGATCGACGGAGCCCTCGCGGCCGCCGAGGCCGAGCATGCCGCAACCGGCCAGCCGGCTCGGCAATTCGACGACTTCACCTATGCCACCCGGGACAGCTGGAGCTGCGAACGGCGGGTCGTGGCCAAGGCCGAGCATCTGGCCAAGGGCTCCAACCCGCGCTTCGTGGTCACCTCGCTGCCGCCGTCGGTGATCGACGGCCAAAGCCTCTACGAGCAGATCTACTGTGCCCGCGGCGAGATGGAAAACCGGATCAAGGAGCAGCAGCTTGATCTGTTCGCCGATCGTACGTCAGCAGCGACGATACGGGCCAATCAGCTCAGGCTTTGGTTCGCCTCGTTCGCCTACGTGCTGCTGGAGGCGCTGCGCCGAATTGGCCTCCGCCATAGCCAGTTCGCCAACGCCACCTGCGGCACGATCCGCCTGAAGCTCTTGAAGATCGGCGCCCTCGTCCGGGTCAGCGTGCGTCGGATCAAGGTCGCCATGGCCTCGGCTTGCCCCTACCAGGACGAGTACCGCCTCGCCTACCTGTACGTGAAGCGCGCCGCCTTCTGAACGTTCTTGCATGCCCGATAGGCGCCCCACCCGCGGGCGTTCGCTTGCGTTCGTCCGAGAATTCGCTGTCAGGCGACCTCCACGGACGCTCACCTCAACCCGAGCCAACTTCTGCGCCGACCCCGCCACCAATCAACCCGTGCTATGGGGTTTGAGAAATCCGCTAGCGGACCGGTTCATCCTGCTCCTCAAGGAACGGCTCGGTTGCCTTCCTGAGATAGGTCACGGCGGTTCAGCCGCCCCAGGCGGAACCGCGGCTGGTTCCAGGAATCGACCGGCAGGTCCAGTCCGTCGCGCATCGCCCACACGATGACCTGACGGTGCAGCGGCACGTACACGATATCGTCGCGCACCATCTTCCAGACCTCCTCGATCATCGCATCGCGGCCATAGGTGACCAGCTCGACCGCGATCCGGTCGATCAGCTCGTCGGCGTGTCGGTTGGCGTAGCCGGTGGCATTGTAGGGGCCGTCGCTGCGGATAAGGTAGCTAAAGTGAAACAGCGAATCGAAGATGCCGGTACCCCAGCCAAGCATGTAGAAGTCGGTCTCCCGGTTCTTGATCCTTGGTAAATGCTCGCGCATCGGCCGCGCCGCCACGATGACGCGGATACCGACCTCGTCGAGCATGGCCGCGGCTGCTCGGCAGATCGCCTCATCATTGATGTAGCGGTCGTTCGGACAGTCGAGAGTCACGTCGAAGCCGTCCGGGTAGCCGGCTTCGGTGAGCAGCGCCTTGGCTGCGCCCGGTCGAAGGAGAGCCGAGTGTCGAGTTCGGGTGCGTACCCGTTGATTCCCGGCTGGATGATCATGCCGGCCGGGATCGCGAGGCCGCTCATCACCTCGTCCCGGATCGTCTCCTCGTCGATGCCTGATAGACCGCCTGCCGCACGCGCCGGTCGGCGAAGGGGTTCCGGCCCTTGATGTTCGACGATCGCAGCTCCCGGCTGCCCTGATCGAGGCCGAGGAAGATCGTCCTGGTCTCGTTGGCGCGCTCGAGCTTCAGGCCCGGCGTGCTCTTGATCCGGTGCAGTTCTGCAAGGGGCGGATCGCTCAGGAAGTCAACCTCCCCGCTCAACAGGGCCTGGAGGCGCCGGGCCGGATCCTTGATTACCGTGTGCACGATGCCATCGAGATTGTGCGGGTTCTGCCCGAGCCCCCACCAGTCCGGGTTCCGCGACATCGCCGAGCCGCCGCCCGGCTCGAAGCTTTCGAGCTTGAACGGCCCCGTGCCGTTGGCATGATTCTCGGCATAGGTCAGTTTCTCGCCGTAAACCGCCGGGAGCAGAGCATTGTGCTGCTGGGCCCAGCGCTTCGACATGATAAAGATGGAGTTGAGTTCCTCCGGCAGGATTGGATTGGGCGCTGCGGTCGTGATGCGTACCGTACGATCATTGACAGCCTCGACGGCGGCGATCGGCGCCACAGCGCTCTTGAAGTCCGAGGTCTCCGACACCGCCCGGTTCACACTGAAGACGACGTCCTCAGCCCTGAACGGCGTGCCGTCATGAAAACGGACGCCTTGGCGCAGATCGAACTCCCACGTCGTCGGCGAAGTCAGATGCCATTCGGAGGCAAGGGCGGGCTCGATCTCGAACCGAGAGTTGAAGTCAACCAACGGCTCATAGATCTGTTGGTTCTCAGCGGTCGTCGGGGTATTATTGACCGCGTGGGGATCGAAGGTCAGCGCCTCGGTCGAGCTCGCCCAGCGTAGGACGTTCTCCGCCGCAGCGGGTTTCGCGCCGGTGATGACGAGTACGATCACAAGCGCCGCTGTGATGGCTGATAAACGCATCATCCGCGTAGCCTCCTACTCGCCAAGAGCCGAACCAACGTCTGCGTTGGTTCGGATTCGGAGGGCTGAAATCAGCTAATGATACCTGGCGGCTCAATGATCAGCAACGGCCCTGCTGGGCAGTCCCGCGACTCGCGATCTCGCGCAGGAACGGAAGCTAAGGATTCTCGAACTGCCGCCGGTCCTTGCGGGCCTGCTTTGTCAGCCGCGGAGGGTCTGGCGGCGTCACTCGACCAATGCCAAGCTGATCCGCCGATTCTGGCGGCCTTTGTTCTCGAGCTTGCCGACCGCGAGCTCGCCGATCTCGCCGGTCGAGCGGACGTGGGTGCCGCCGCAGGCCTGGAGGTCGACGCCTTCGATCTCGACCAGGCGGACCCGCCCGCCTGTGGTCGGCGGCCGCACCGACATCGTGCGGACCAGCTCCGGGCGCGCCTCCAAATCCCCGGCATCGATCCAGTAATGGCGGATCGGGCGGTCCTCGGCGATCCAGCGGGCGATTCGTTCTGCCACCTCGTCCTTGTCGACGGCGGTACCCTGGAGGTCGAAATCGAGCCGGCTCTTGGCCTCGCCGACCTGACCGCCGGTGACCGGACAGGCGACCGCGGCGCACAAAAGATGCATGGCGCTGTGCATGCGCATCAGGCGATGCCGGCGCGGCCAGTCGACCTCGGCCGTCAGAGGCGCGCCGGCGGCGGGCGCAGTTGCGCTTTCGGCCAGCCGGTGCGCGATGCCCTGCGCACCCTTCAGGGTGTCCTCGACCGCGAGCGCGCTGCCGTCCTCCAGGATCAGCCTGCCACGATCGCCCGGCTGGCCGCCGCCGGTCGGATAGAGCACGGTCCGGTCGAGGTAGAGGTTCAGGCCGTCCTGCGCGACCACCAGGGCGTCACAGCGGGCGAGATAGGCATCCTCCCGGAACAGCTCCTCGGTCACCGCGGCAGGCCCTCGAGCAGGTGGCCGGAACGGCGTGCCTTGGTCGCCAGATAGTCGTGATTGTGCCGGGTCGGGGTCATCGCGTGCGGCACCCGCTCGACCACGTCGATCCCTTCCTTGCGCAGCGCGTCGAGCTTGGCCGGGTTGTTGGTCAGCAGCCGGACCTGCTCGATGCCGAGATGCTCGAGCATGACCGCGGCCGCCCGATAGCTGCGCTCGTCGGGCTCGAAGCCGAGCTGCTGATTGGCATCGAAGGTGTCGTGCCCGGCGTCCTGGAGCTGATAGGCACGCAGCTTGTTGATCAGGCCGATGCCGCGACCCTCGTGGGCGAGGTAGATCAGCACGCCGTGACCGGCGGCGCCCATCAGCTCGAGCGCCTGGCGGAGCTGCGGGCCGCAGTCGCAGCGGAGCGAGCCCAGAAGGTCGCCGGTGAAGCATTCCGAATGCACCCGGCAGAGCGCCGGCTGGTGGGCCGCGGGCTGCCCGATCACGATCGCGAACTGCTCGGCGCTGCCGTCGGCCGGCCGGAAGCCGATCACCCGGGCATCCTCGGCGCCCTCGAGCGGCACCCTCGCCTCGGTGACCGGCCGGAGCGTGGTCGCGGCCAGCGAGGCGTAGTCGGTGATCGCGCGCGCCTCGACCCGCAGCAGCTGCCGCTCGGCGGCGAACCGTTCGAGCGCCGAACTCCCGCCTGCCGGCAAGGCAACGGTCAGCGCCGCGGGCAGCAGCTGGGCGTGCTTCGCGAGGGCGACCGCGGCCGCGGCGTAGCCGTCGCCAGCGACCCGGTGCGAGGTGACCAAGGGCGGCAGACCGGCAGGGCGCGGATAGGTTGGGTCGGCCAGCCAGCGGATCGTCGCGGCGTCGGCGATGCCGTCGAGCGGTAGCGCGACCAGACCGGTGCCTGGGCTCGGGACCCTGAGAGCGCGCGCCCGGGGCGCGGTCAGCGCCAGACTGGCGTCGCCGTCGGCGAGCCGCCTGAGGATCGCCAGGCTGTCCTCGGTCACGGTCTCGGCCGCCTGCGTGAGCGCCAGGCCGCGCTCGCCCTCGAGCAGGACGAAGCCGCCGCGCCGGAGATCGCCGGCCGCCCGATCGACCACGACCATGCGGGCCGCAGCGTTCCCCGGATCGGTCACGTTCATCCACCCTCCTCGAGACGACCGTTGATCGAGTATGGCGCAGCGCGCCCCCCGATCAAGCTTGCTCAGGCAGCATCCTGGATGTGGGTCCGGCCCGGCGCGCCAACCAGTATACGTCGAGCGCGAACGACAGGATCAGTGCCGCCAGCGCGATCGCCGCGAGCGCGCTCGCGAGCGTGGGGCTCGTCGGCGGCAGCAGGCAGACCAGCAGCGTGATGCCCTGCTGGGCGCAGATCGCCTTGCGCCGGCGGCTCGGCGGCAGCGGCGCGCTCAGCCAGGGCAGGACCCGCTCCGCCAGCACGAACCCGTAGCGCAGCAGGCCGACCACCAGCACCCACCCTGCGACCTGATGCGCCTGCCAGACCAGCAGCGCCAGGATCAGGAGCAGAAGCGCGTCGACCTCGACGTCGAAACGGGCGCCGAAAGCGGTCACCAGCCGCAGCCGGCGCGCGAGCCAGCCATCGATCGCATCGAGCGCGAGCGCGGCGCCGATCAGCCCGGCGAGGCTCCAGCTCATGCTCGGGGCGTGGCCGCTCGCGAGCAGCACGCCGCCGGCCAGGCAGACCAGACCCGAGCGCAGCAACGTCACCTGGTTGGCGAGCCCGAAGCGGGCACGGCCCAGGCGCAGGCTCGCGAGCGCCAGAACGATGCCGCCGAGCAGCGCGTAGGCCAGCCAGCCGGCCAGCACGTGCACGCCCTGCCAGTCGGCCTGACGGCTGAGCAGACCCCCGAGCGCCGCGGTCACGACGGCGACCGAAAGCGCGCCGATGATCGGATCGTCGACCGTCCGGCCCCCAAGCGACCGGACCGGAGTCGATGGCTGTGACATGAGTTGATACGTCCTCCCGGCGGGATATCTAGATAGCTCGGCATCGCCTCTGCCAGCGGCATCGTGCCGCGGCATCGCGAACGGACCCAGTCGTGGACGAACGAGCCGCCTGGCGTTGGTTGCTGTCGCTGACGCGACCCCGCGCCGGGACGCCGCCCGCGTGGTCCGACAGGACAAAGACGCCGACCCCGGCCGATCTATTTCCCCCGGCGACGGCCAGCGACGAGCCGGCCCGGCGTCTGCTCGATCTCTACCTGCCGCTCTGCCGGGGCACGCCGGCGCGCTTCGTGGTCGCTCATCTCGGGCAGAGCCTGGACGGTCGGATCGCGATCGCGAACGGCGCCTCGCACTGGGTCACGGGCGAACAGGACATCGTCCACAATCATCGCATGAGGGCATTGTTCGATGCGGTCGTGGTCGGCGCCGGCACGGTCCGTCATGACGACCCGCAGCTCACCGTGCGCGCCGTGCCGGGCCCGAATCCGCTGCGGGTCGTGCTCGACACGCGCCGCCAGCTGGGCCCCGAGTACCGGGTGTTCACGGACGGCGAGGCGCGGACGCTGCTGCTCTGCGCCGAGGATCTCGCCGCGCCGGCCGAGCGCCTGGGCGAGGCCGAGGTCGTCGGCATCCCGGCCCGCGGCGGCAGCCTCTGCCTGCGCGCCGTCCTGAAATGCCTGGCCGGGCGGGGCCTCGGCCGCGTGTTCGTCGAGGGGGGCGGCATCACGGTTTCGCGCTTCCTGGCGGCGGGCTGCCTGCACCGCCTGCAGATCACGATCGCGCCCCTGATCATCGGCTCCGGCCGGCCGAGCATCACGCTGCCCGAGGTCGAGCGGGTCAGCGCCGCGCTCCGCCCCGAGGTCCGGCGCTTCGCGCTCGGCGACGATCTGCTGTTCGAGTGCCGTCTCGATGACTGAGGCGACCGCCTTCTGGGTCGTGGCGCCGGGCCGGGGCGAGCTCCGCGGGCAACGGCTGCGCCCGCCTGGCGCCGGCGAGGTCCTGGTCGAGACCAGGTTCAGCGGCATCAGCCGCGGCACCGAGACGCTCGTGTTCCAGGGCCGGGTGCCGGCCAGCCAGCACGAGCCGATGCGCGCGCCGTTCCAGTCGGGCGGCTTCGAGTTTCCGCTCAAGTTCGGCTACAGCTCGGTCGGTGTGGTGATCGAGGGCGCGCCCGAACTGACCGGCCGGCGCGTCTTCTGCCTGCATCCGCACCAGGACCGCTACGTCGTGCCGGCAGCGGCCGTGAGCCCGTTGCCGGATGCCGTGCCGGACACGCGCGCGGTGCTGGCGGCCAACGTGGAGACGGCGCTGAACGGGCTCTGGGATGCCGCTCCGCGGATCGGCGACCGGGTCGGCGTGATCGGCGCGGGCGTGGTCGGGGCGCTGGCTGCGGCGCTCGTCGCCAGCATGCCGGGCGTCCAGGTGCAGCTGATCGACATCGATCCGGAGAAGGCGGCGGTTGCGACGGCACTTGGCATCGACTTCACCTCTCCGGGCGGTGCCCGGGACGATCTCGACCTCGTGATCCACGCGAGCGGCGCGCCTCGGGGGCTCGCCACTGCACTCGAGCTCGCGGGCTTCGAGGCCACGATCGTGGAGCTCAGCTGGTACGGCGATCGGAGCGTCGCGCTGCCGCTCGGCGAAGAGTTCCACAGCCGCCGCCTGCGCCTGCTGGCGAGCCAGGTTGGCGCGGTCGCGACCGCGCAGCGCGCCCGCTGGGATCGCCGCCGCCGCCTGGCGCTGGCTCTGGACCTGCTCGCCGAACCGCGCTTCGATGCGCTGCTGGCGCCGTCGGCCCCGTTTGTCCAGTTGCCCGCGGTCATGGCGGAGCTGGCCGCGGGCCCGAGCAGCATCATGTGCCAGCTCATAAGTTACCCATAACTCTCAGGGAAAAAAGAATGTTTCGGCTGACGGTCCGGGATCACATCATGATCGCGCACAGCTTCAAGGGCGAGGTGTTCGGCCCGGCGCAGCGCCTCCACGGCGCAACCTTCGTGGTCGATCTCGAGCTCCAGCGGCCGGATCTGGACGCCAACGGGATCGTCGCCGACATCGGCCTCGTCAGCGACCTCTTGAAGGCGGTCCTGGCGCCTTGGAACTATCGCAATCTGGACGAGCTGGATGAGTTCCGGGGGCGCAACACCACGACCGAAGTATTGGCACAGGCAATCGCGGCGCGGGTGCGCGCCCGGATCCTCGAAGGCGCGCTCGGCGACGAGGCCAAGTGCGCGCTCGCGGGCATCAAGGTGACGCTCGGCGAGTCCCACATTGCCTGGGCGAGCTGCGAGACCCGGCTCGGGGCCGGATGACGCGCCGCGTCGAGCTCGTCGTTCCGGGCCCCCTCGACCAGCGGACCGGCGGCTATATCTACGATCGCCGGATCGCCCTCGGCCTGCGCGCGCTCGGCCGTCCGGTCCGGGTGCACGAGCTCGCCGGCAGCTTCCCGATCGTCGACGACGCGGCGATCGCAGCGGCGAGCGAAGCGCTGGATAAGATGCCGGCGGCCGCTCTGCCGGTGATCGACGGCCTGGCGCTGCCCGCCTTTGCCAGCCTCCGCTTGCCGCAGCCATGGGTCGCGCTGGTCCATCACCCGCTCGCGCTCGAGACCGGCCTCGGCGCCGCGGAGGCCGAGGCGCTCGCGGCCATCGAGCGCCGGGTGCTGGCGGCCGCCTCCCGGGTGGTCGTGACCAGTGCGCAGACCCGCCGCGACCTGGCCGGCTACGACCTCGAGGCAGCGCGGGTCGGGGTCGTGCTGCCGGGCACCGACGCCAGCCCGCCCGCCCGTGGCTCGGGCCATGCCGAGCCTGCCTTGCTTTGCGTCGCCTCGCTGACCCCACGCAAGGGCCACCTGGTGCTCCTGCAAGCGCTCGCCGGGCTCCGCGATCTCGCCTGGCGGCTCACCTGCGTCGGCAGTCCCGAACGCGATCCGGCAGCCGCAGCGGCGATCCGCGCGGCAATTCCGCACTTCGGCCTCAGTGATCGTGTGCGGCTGGTCGGCGAGCAGACCGAGGCGGGCCTGCAACCTTTCTACGACGCGGCCGACCTGTTCGTGCTGGCTTCGCATCACGAGGGCTACGGCATGGTCCTGGCCGAGGCTCTGGCCCACGGCCTGCCGATCGTCTCGACCACCGCCGGCGCGATCCCGGACACGGTGCCTGCAGCCGCCGGCGTCCTGGTGCCGCCGGGCGACCCGCAGGCGCTGTCGACGGCACTCCGGCGCGTGCTGACCGAGCCGGGCCTGCGGGCGCGGCTTGCGGTCGGCGCGCATGCAGCGCGGCGGGCGCTCCCGACCTGGGACGACGCGGTCCGCGCCTTCGCGGCCGAGCTGGACCTGGCAGCGAGCCCGTGAGCCGGTTTCAGGCCGACTGGCTGCGGCTGCGCGAGCCCTACGACCACGCCGCCCGGAGCGCGTTCCTGGCGGCGGCGTTCGCCAAGGCGCTCGGCCCCACGCCCCGCCTGGTAGACCTCGGCTCCGGCACCGGCAGCAACGCCCGCTATCTCGCGCCCCGCCTGCCGGCGGGCCAGCGCTGGCTCCTGGTCGATCACGACGGCGCGCTGCTCGAGCAGGCTCGCCTGGGCCTGAAGCGCTCGGCGATCGACGTTCGCGTCGAGGCGCTGGATCTGGCAGATCAACTGCCGGATCTTGCCGAGTGCACCGGCATCACTGCCTCGGCGCTGCTCGATCTCGCTTCCGCGGCCTGGCTCGATCGTCTGGCCCGCTGGTGCCGCGGCCGGCCGCTCCTGATCGCCCTCTCGTTCGACGGCCGGCTCGACTGGCAGCCGCCTGCCGCCGGGGACGAAGCCATCCGGCAGCGCTTTCTCGCCCATCAGCGCACCGACAAGGGCTTTGGCCCCGCGCTCGGCGCAGACGCCGCGTCTTACCTCGCGCGCCGCCTCGAGGCCGAAGGCCAGCACGTATCCGTGGGCGCGTCCGACTGGCGGCTCGGCCCGAGCGATGCGTCGCTGCTCGCCGCCACGCTCGATGGCATCATCGCCGCGATCGCCGAATTCGGCCGCCCGCCCGAGCGCTGGATCGCGCTGCGGCGCCGCCAGTTCGCGGCCGGCCAGCTGCAGCTCACCGTCGGCCATCTCGACCTGCTGGCGCTACCTGCCGTCGCCGGAGTCGGGTCCGACAGTTAACCGCGCATTAACTCTTGTGCGCTATTGAAGGTTGCATGGGTCGCGGGCGTCTCGACCGGCGTGTCGATCGATCGCCGGCGACGCGCTGCAAGGGGGAGGAGCTGCACATGGAGCGCGCGAACACCCTGGCCGCCCGGGACCGGGAGAGCCTGGTCCATCCGTTCACCAACCTCGCCGAGCACGCCGAGGCCGGGCCGCTGGTGATCGACCGCGGCGAAGGCGTCTACGTGCTCGACGCCGAGGGCCACCGCTACCTCGAGGGCATGGCTGGCCTCTGGTGCGCGTCGCTGGGCTTCAGCGAGGCCAGGCTGGCCCGGGCCGCCGAGGCGCAGCTGAGCCGGCTGCCGAGCTACCACCTGTTCGGCGGCAAGTCGTACGCGCCCGCGATCGAGCTCGCCGAGCGCCTGCTGGCCCTCGCCCCGGTGCCGATGTCCAAGGTGCTGTTTGTCAATTCCGGGTCCGAAGCCAACGACACCGCACTCAAGCTGGTCCGGTACTATCAGCACGCGCTGGGCAGGCCCGGGAAGACCAAGATCATCTCGCGTCTGCGCGCGTATCACGGCGTGACACTCGCATGTGCGAGCCTGACCGGACTGCCGAATGCGCACCGGGACTTCGGCCTGCCGCTCGAGGGCATCCTGCACGCCGACTGCCCGCACCATTACCGCGGCGCCGAGCCGGGCGAGACCGAGGCCGAGTTCGGCTCGCGCCTGGCCGACAATCTGGAGCGGCTGATCGTTCGCGAAAGGCCGGACACGGTCGGCGCCTTCATCGCCGAGCCCGTGATGGGGGCGGGCGGGGTGATCCTGCCGCCGGCCGGCTATTTCGAACAGGTGCAGGCGGTCCTAAAGAAGTACGACGTGCTGCTGATCGCCGACGAGGTGATCACGGGCTTCGGCCGGACGGGCGCGATGTTCGGCTGCGAGACCTACGGCATCCGCCCGGACCTGATCACGGTCGCGAAGGCGCTGTCCGCGGGCTACCAGCCGATCGGCGCCGTGCTGATCGGCGAGCCGATGCATCAGGTGCTGCTCGCGCAGAGCCGCAAGATCGGGACCTTCGGCCACGGCTTCACCTTCGGCGGTCACCCGGTGGCGACCGCGGTGGCCCTGCGCACGCTCCAGATCTACGAGGAAGACGGAATTCTGGGCCAGGTGCGGGCGCGGGCGCCGCAGTTCGCCGGCCGTATCCGAGAGCTCGCGAGTCATCCCCTGGTCGGCGACGCGCGCTCGGTCGGTCTGGTCGGCGCGATCGAGCTGATGGCCGATGGCCGGCAGCGGATCCCGTTCGAGCCGGAGCTCAGGGTCGGCGCCAGGGTGGTCCAACGGGCGCTCGAGCAGGGGGTGATCCTCCGCCCGCTGGTCGACACGATCTCCTTCTGTCCGCCGCTGATCATCCGGCCGGCCGAAATCGATTTCCTGTTCGATGTCGTCGGCCGCGCGCTCGATCGGGTCGCGGCCGACCTGGCCGCCGAAGCCCGGGCGGCGGTCGCCTGAGAGAAGCCCGGGCGGCGGTCGCCTGAGAAGGGTAGCGGCGGGACCGCGCGCTAGTAGACGTCCTGGCCGCCGTTGACCGGGATCTCGGCACCGGTCACATAGGACGCCTCGGGGCCGCAGAGATAGTAGATCACCGCCGCGACCTCGGTCGGTGAGCCGAGGCGACGGAGGGGAATCCGTGATACCAGCTGATCGGTTCCGGGCGACAGGATCGCGGTGTTGATTTCACCGGGACAGACCGCGTTGACCCGGATCCCGAGCGGAGCGAGGTCGGCGGCGAGCTCCCGGGTCAGCGCCCAGAGCGCCGCCTTCGAGGTGCTGTATGCGCTGCCGGCGAACGGGTGGACGCGATGACCGGCGATCGAGGTGACGTTGACGACAGCCCCGTCGCTGCCCTGCAGCCGCTCGGCCAGCGCGCGCGCGAAGAACACCGGCGAGAACAGGTTGATCGCGAACACCTCCTGCCAGACCGCGAGATCGCCGTCCAGGCAGCCGAGCCGCTTGCCGCCCTCGCCCTTGGGCGAGAAGCCCGCGTTGTTGACCAGCGCGTGAAGGTGGCGCTCGCCGAGCAGGTCGAGCAGATGGTCGATCGCGATTTCGAGATTTTCGACCTTCGACAGGTCGGCCGTGATATGGGAATGGCGATCGCTGCGCGCGCAATCCGGCGGCACCGGTTCGCGCGAGCAGGTGACGACGCGCCAGCCTTGATTGACGAAGTACATCGCGGTCGCATGACCGATGCCGCGGCTGGCCCCGGTGATGAACACCGTCCGATCGTCGCCGTCCATCGCTCAAGTCCTCGCCCGGTGATCGGCATGGACATAAGCCGCGACCGGAGATCGGGCAAGGCCGTACGCGGCGCTTCGCGGTCGACCGGCCGCCGTCGGGCGCCTTTCTCCGAGCGAGAGGAACGTCCCACGGACGATCGCCCGTGCGGCTGCCGTCCGAGGACCGTGAGCCATTGATCGAGCGCTTCAAGGACCTGATCCGGCGGCGACTGGTACGCAACATCCTGGCGCTCTACGGCGTTCGCGTGGTCAACCAGCTGCTGCCGCTGGTGGTGATCCCCTATCTCGCCCGCGTGCTCGGTCCGACCGGCTGGGGCCTCGTGGCGTTCGCCCAGGCGTTCGCGATGTACGGCATCGTCACGATCGAGTACGGCTTCGAGTTCGCGGGCACGCGCGCGGTCGCCCAAGGCCGCCAGCAGGCGGGCCGCCTCAACGAGCTGGTCGCGGGCGTGCTGGCGATACAGCTGCTGCTGGCGGGCGTCGTGACGCTCGCGGCGGTCGCGATCCAGCTGCTCGTGCCGGCGTTTCGCGAGCAACCGCTGCTACTTTGGGCGGGCTTGGCGTTCGCCATCCTGCAGGGCCTGGCGCCGATCTGGTATTTCACCGGGCAGGAACGGATCGCGCTGATCGCCGGCATCGACACCGGCGCCAAGCTGGTCGGCACCGCGGTCGTGTTTCTGCTCGTACGAGGACCCGCCGACGGCTGGCTGGTGCTGGCGGCGAGCGCCAGCGCGTCGCTGATCTCGACCGGCGCCGCCTACGCGCTGGTGCTGCGCCAGACCCGGCCGGGCCGGCTCAGCCTCGCGCTGGTCGCGGGCACCCTCAGGCTCGGCTTCAGCATGTTCGTGATGCGGATCGCGGTCATGATGCACACCGCGGGCAACGCTTTCCTGCTCGGCCTGCTGGTCGCGCCCCAGCAGGTCGCGTTCTTCGCCGCCGGCGAGAAGCTCTGCCGGCCGGCGGCCTGGCTGCTGCAGCCGATCAACGTCGCGCTGCTGCCGCGCCTGTCGCATCTGGTCGGGCACAGCCCGGACCGGGCGAAGGCGCTGGCCGGCCTCAGCATCCTGCTGATGGCCCTGGTCGGGCTCGGCTTCGGCATCGCGCTCGGGATCGCAGCCCCCTGGCTGATCGGCCTGTTGTTCGGGCCGCAATACGGTCCGGCGATCGCGGTGATGCGGGTGATGGCCGTGATCGTGCCGTTGATCGTCCTCAACGCCGCCCTGGTCAGCCAATGGCTGGTCCCCCACGGCCTCGATCGTCCGCTAAACGTCGTGATCCTGTCGGCGACCGCTCTCAATCTGGCGCTCGCCCTCACTCTGGCGCCGCGCTTCGGCGCGCTCGGCATGGCCTGGGTGACCGTGGCGGTCGAGGGCTACATCCTGCTCGGCCTGTGCTGGGCGCTGCATCGCCACGGGCTGAAGCCGATCGCGCCCGGCCTGCTGCGGCGGGGCTGGGCCTGGATCGATGCCGAGCGACGCTCGTCCTGAAACCGCATCAAGGCGACCGGCGTCCGAGCGTGCCGGCGACGAAGGCGTCGAGCAGGCGCGCCAGAGCCGTCGGGTCGCGCGCGTGCTGATGGGCGGCCAGCGCATCGCCCAGGGTTGGCCGCAGCGCCAGCGCCCGCATGGTCGCCGCGGGCAGCTCTTCGAGGTCGCCGAACACCGCCCCGACGGTCGCCGGCGCGCTCAGCTGCAGGCGCATCAGCGGGAAATCGGGGCAGACCACCGCGGCGCCGCGCGAGAGCGCATCGGCCGCGACCCCGCTCGGCCGGTACAGATAGCGTTCCCGCTGATAGTTCAGGACCACGACGTCGCACAGGTCGAGCGCCGCCAGATAGGCCGCCCGGCTGCTGGTGTCGATGACCTCGAAGCCCTGGCACTGCCACGCCGCGCGCACGTCGGCTTCCGGGCAGCCGAGCACCAGTCGGACCGGCAGGCGGCCCTCCTTGCGCAACTGCAGGAGCGCCTGAAGAATGGCTTCCGAGCCTTTCTCCGCGCGGACCGCACCGATCACCCCGACCACGGGCTCAGCCGCCGGCGGCGTCGCGGCCCGGCTCACGATCGCGCCTGCGAGCGGATGCGGCAGGACCAGAAAGCGCTCGGCGTCCGGCACGACCCCGATCTCGGCGCAGCCGGCCGTGGTCTCGAAACAGGCGAAGCGGCAGCCGGTCCGGTACAGCAGGCGCAGCACCGCGCGCTCGAGGCGGCGGCGATGGGCCTCCTGCAGATTGTGGTTGATCAGGAAGTAGACCCGCCGGCGCCAGGGCCAGATCAGCGGCCAGACCACCAGCAGCAGCGCCGTCAGGAACTCGCGGACGACGATGAGATCGTAGTCGCGCCGGCGCCAGATCTGTCCCACCAGACGGCCGTGCGGCACGAGAAAGAGTAGGGCCTTGACCAGCAACTCGAGCCGGCCCGGCAGCCAGGGCCAGCCTTGCCAGAGCATCGGGACCGGCAGCACCGCGGCCTTGGCGTGAGTCTGCGAGGCCGCCTCGATCAGGGGCCGCAACGCGCGGTGCGGATCGGCGGACGCGACGTTCGGCGGCGCCTCGGGGCTGATTTCGGCTGCCGAGGCCGCGGGCGCAGCCGGGCGCAGCTCGCTGGCGTCGAGGCTCATGATGCCCGCCCGCGGCAACGATGCACCGGCCTGTGCTGCAGCATCAGGGCGCCAGTCGCTCAATGTGCCACTCGCCATCCGCGCGCCTGAGGTAACACAGCCGGTCGTGCAGTCGGTCCTGACGGCCCTGCCAGAACTCGGCCCGAGCGGGCACCAGGCGCAGGCCGCCCCAGAACCCGGGCCGGGGCACCCGGCCGGCGGCGAACCGGTCATTGTAGCCTCGCACCGCCGTCTCCAGGACCTCCCGACTGGACAGGACGCTGCTCTGTGCCGACGCCCAGGCCGCGATCTGGCTGCCACGCGGCCGGCTCGCGAAATAGGCGTCTGCGGCGGCCTCGTCGACCTCCTCGACCGAGCCCTCGAGGCGGACCTGCCGGGCCAGCGGCCCCCACCAGAAGACGACTGCCGCTCTGGCATCGGCTTCCAGTTCCCGGCTCTTGCGGCTGGTGAGGTTGGTGTAGAAGGTCAGACCGCGCCGGTCGACCTCCTTGAGCAGGACGACGCGCGCCGACGGCTGGCCATCGGCGCCGACGGTGGCCAAAGTCATTGCGTTCGGCTCGTGGACCTGGGCGCGCCTCGCGTCCTCGAACCAGCGCTCAAACTGCGCGATCGGGTCGGCGAGCAGGTCCGCCTCGATCAGGCGACCGGCGGCGTAATCCTGCCGCATGCCGGCCAACTCGGTAGTCATCGACTGCTCCTTCCGGGATCGCATTCTTGCCGCCATAGGTTACCACTTGGCAAGCGGCGGCACTCCCGGCTCCCCGATCCGGCAGCGTCGCGCGGCGATGCTGCGAGCGCAACCTTAGGCCAAAGTACGCAGTTTGGACAGGATTCACACGATCCGGGAACCCGTCGAGCATTAGGCCGTCCTGGCGCCCGCCCCGCCATGCCAACCGCCCGCTCTCACCCGAGCCGGCCGGCCGCTCCCGGGCTCCTCGGTCCAGGCCCGGATGGATCGGGTCCTCGATCGATCACCTCCGATCGCTCGATCTCTCCGCCCGCGGTCTCGATCGGCCCGGTCATAGGCCGGGTCGCCGGACCCGAGGTCGCGCTGATGGCGCGCCCCTGGCGCGCAGGTCAAGCTCGCCATCGACGTCGGATCGGCGAAGCGCGACCGCAAGCCCCTTGCGTGCTTGCGATTCCTGAGCAAGGTTGGCGCCGGCATCTGGCAAGCGGGGGGAAAGGACCATGCGGCCTAACAGGCTGAGGCAGATCTGGCGGGACGGCGGCGCCGCGGTCAACGGCTGGCTGCAGCTGCCGCACGGCTTCGCAGCCGAGGTGATGGCGGCGCAGGGCTGGGACAGCCTGACCGTCGACCTGCAGCACGGTCCGCTCGACTACGACGTCGCGCTGACCCTGCTCCAGGCGCTCTCCTACAGCGACGTCACGCCGCTCGCGCGGGTGCCCTGGAACGAGCCCGGCATCATCATGAAGATGCTCGACGCCGGCTGCTACGGCATCATCTGCCCGATGATCAACTCGGCCGAGGAGGCCAAGCAGTTCGTTGGCGCCTGCCGCTATCCGCCCCAGGGCTATCGCAGCTTCGGCCCGACCCGGGTCAGCTTCTACGCCGGGGCCGACTATGGCCAGCACGCCAATGAGACCGTGATCACGCTGGCGATGATCGAGACCCGCCCGGCGGTCGAGAACCTGGACGCGATCCTGGACACGCCCGGCCTCGATGGCGTCTACGTCGGCCCGGCCGACCTCAGCCAGAGTCTCGGCTACCAGGAGCGCGTCGACCTCAAGCACCCGGATCTGGTCGCGATCCTCGACCGGATCCAGGAGGGCTGCAAGCGCCGCGGCCTGATCGCGGGCATCCACGTCGCCAGCACGGACTATGCCTGCCAGATCATCGACAAGGGCTACCAGTTCGTCACCATCCTCTCCGATGGCCGTCTGCTGGCGAATGCCGCCAAGCAGGCGGTCGAGGCGGTCAAGGGCGCGGGCGCCAAACCGGGCGGCCAGCGGCCGATCGGCCCCTATTGAGGGCGGCGCACACACTTCTGAGCCATGGCTCGCCGGCGCGAACGGCGAGCGCCGGCGGCCCGACCAGGCATCGAGCCCGCCGAGTAGGAACCATGGCCAGCGATGGTACAACGGTCGGGTCGGAAAGTCCTGGGTATCGAAGAGGCAGGGGCACTCAGCCCGGCCGGGCAGCCTGAGCGCGATCTGGTGGTCGAGATATGTCGCCATGACACGCCGCTGCCGTTGCAGCCCGGACAGCTTGCGCTCAGACCTGCACTAGCCGCCGCCGCCGCCGACCGCGACGTCGAACCGGTGCCGGCGGCGGCCGATCGCCCGCCGGCTCGGGCGGCGCGTCCTGCCATCAGAGCGGCTCGGTCGGGACCTCGGCGGCGAGCAGATCCGCCGGCCGCGACATTAGTGCGCCGGCGTGGCCCAGGCCACGGCCGGCGCCGCGGGCTGGCGCCCGGCGACTTCGTAGAACAGCTTGCGCTTGAGCGCGTTCAGGAAATCCCCCTGCTGCTCGACCGACAGGACGAAGCCGTTGACGACGTCGTTGCTGTAATAGCGGTCGATCTCCGGCGTGTCGCGGGTGACGATCGCGAGCCCGTTGACCTCGACCGACTGGCTGGTCGCCGCCGCCCGCGCCTCGGCCAGCAGCGCGTGGTCGACGTTGTCGCGGCCATCGCCCGAGACGTCGATCACCAGCCGGCCGCTCTTGCCGGCGAGCAGCGCGAGCGCCGTGGTGAGCGCGCCCCCGATCCCGGTCTGGCCGCGCAGCCCGTCCGGTGCCTTGCGCCCATAGGCGCGCGCGGCGGTCGCGGGGTCGGTCCAGTCGACGACGATCTCGGGGCGGGTATCGAACTCGACGATCGCGACCTTGGCAGGTCCGAGCGCGTGGATGACGTCGGCGTCCGACAGCAGGCGGATGTAGGCATTGCGCTGCAGCGCGAGCTCGCGCTCGTCGATCGACTTGGAGCGGTCGACCACCAGGACCAGCCAGTCGACCGCGGCGCAGGGCTGGCTCATGCCGGCCCAGAGCAGGCTCGCGGCGAGCAGGCGTAGAACTGATTGCGCGCGCCACGAGCGCCTCGGACCAGCTCCTCGATCGGCCATCGATTCTCCCACGTGCGATTGAGCCTGGCCTTTGAGGAGCCGCGCGTCGCCCAGGCGAGACCAGCCGATCCTGCCGGAAATCCGCCCGCTCGGCAACCGGCGCGGCACCGGTGCTCGCGGCCCGGGTGCGACCTTCGGCGGCCAGTTGGGAATGCCGGCGCGGACCAGATGTTCAACCGGAGGATGCCGGCGTCTGGCCGGCCGGCCCTTGCGCCGTCGCCAGACATCGGGCAAACAGCCGGCACATCGAGGAGCGCTTTAATGTTTCGCCGTCGCGACCTGATCATCGGTGCCGGGGCGCTGGCCGCCGCCGGCGCGCTCCGGGCGCCTGCCGCCCGCAGCCAGGACCTGGACCTCGGGCCCGCCTGGCCGTTCGATTTCGACTGGCTGCAGGCCGAGGCCAAGCAGCTCGCCGAACGGCCCTACGAGCCGCCGGTGATCCGCTATCCCGACATCCTCGAGACCATCGACTACGACGCCTACCAGCAGATCCAGTTCAAGCCCGAGAAGGCGCTCTGGGCAGACGGCGGCGCGCCGTTTCCGGTCCAGTTCTTCCATCTCGGCCGCTACTCCAAGGTGCCGGTCCGGATCTACGTGGTCGCCGACGGCAGCGCGCGCGAGATCCGCTACTCGGCCGACTACTTCAGCTTCGGCAAGACCGGTCTGGACAAGAAGCTGCCGGGCGATCTCGGCTTCGCCGGCTTCCGGGTGATGGACGGGCAGGGTGCCAAGACCGACTGGCTGGCCTACCAGGGCGCGTCCTATTTCCGGACCTCGGGCGCGCTCGATCAGTACGGCCTGTCGGCCCGCGGCCTCGCGATCGATACCGCCATGCCCTGGCCGGAGGAGTTTCCGCGCTTCACCCAGTTCTGGCTCGAGCAGACCCAGCCGGAGAGCTCGCACATCCTGATCTATGCGCTGATGGACAGCCCGAGCGTCACCGGCGCCTATCGCTTCGACTGGGTCAAGCACGAGGGCGAGGTGGCCGGCATCCGGGCCGAGCTGTTCACCCGCAAGGACATCGCACGCATGGGCGTGGCGCCGCTGACCAGCATGTTCTGGTTCAGCGAGACCAACCGGCATCAGGCGACCGACTGGCGCCCCGAGATCCACGACAGCGACGGCCTGGCGCTGTGGACCGGCAGCGGCGAGCGTCTGTGGCGGCCGCTGAACAACCCTCCGAGCGTGCGCACGAGCTCGTTCTTCGACCACAACCCGAAGGGCTTCGGGCTGCTCCAGCGGGACCGCGCGTTCTCGAACTACGAGGACGACGGCGTGTTCTACGACCGGCGGCCGAGCGTCTGGATCGAGCCGCTCGGCGAGTGGGGCGGCGGCGCCGTCCAGCTGGTCGAGATTCCGACCGACGACGAGATCCACGACAACATCGTCGCCTACTGGCTGCCCGAGGCGCCGGTCGAGGCGAACTCGCACTGGTCGTTCGCCTATCGCCTGCACTGGCTCGCGGACGAGCCCTATCCCCCGACCAACATCGGCCTGGTGCGCGCCACCCGGCTCGGGCGCGGCGGCATCCCGGGCCAGCCGCGACCGCCCGGCGCGCGCAAGTTCGTGATCGACTTCGCGGGCGGCCCGCTCGCGGACCTGCACAAGAGCGACAAGGTCCAGCCGGTGATCAGCGCCACGCGCGGCAAGATCGACAACGACTATGCGCTGCAGGTGGTCGGCACCACCAGCTGGCGGGCATTCTTCGACCTCTACGCCGACGGGCCCGATCCGGTCGAGCTGCGCTGCTTCCTCAGGCTCGGCAACCGGACGCTCACCGAGACCTGGCTCTTCCAGTACATCCCGTTCGACTATTAGCCGGGTCTGCGGGGTGCGGACGGCCGCTCAGACCGTGAGATAGGCCGATCGCACCGCCTGGTCGGCGGCCAATTCCGCGAGCGTGCCCTGGTAGCGGATGCGGCCCTTCTCGATGATCAGCGCCCGGTCGGCGACCGCGGCGGCGAAGCGCAGGTTCTGCTCGGCGAGCAGCACGGTCAGGCCGCCCCGGGCGAGCTCGTTGATCGCCGCCGCCATCTGCTCGACGATCACCGGCGCCAGGCCCTCGGAGGGCTCATCCAGCAGGATCGCGCGTGGATTGCCCATCAGCGTGCGGGCGATGGTCAGCATCTGCTGCTCGCCGCCCGAGATCCGGCCGGCCGTCCGGGTGCGCAGCTCGGCCAGGTTCGCAAACAGCTCGAACAGCCGCGCGGGCGTCCACTGCGGCGTCCCCTTGCGCGCCGGCTGGCGCCCGACCTCGAGGTTCTCCATGACCGTGAGCTCGGGGAAGATGCGCCGCTCTTCCGGCACGTAGCCCAGGCCAAGCCGGGCGATCTGGTAGGGCTGCCGGCCGACCAGCTCGTGGCCATCGAAGCCGATCGCGCCCTTGGCCGGCGGCACCAGCCCGATGATGCACTTCAGCGTGGTCGACTTGCCGGCGCCGTTGCGGCCGAGCAGCGCCACGACATCGCCCCGGCCAACCGTGAAGCTCACCTCGTCCAGGATGTGGGCGCGGCCGTAGTAGCTGTGCAGCGCCCTGATCTCAAGCATGGCGCCGGGCGCTGGCGGCGTGCGCGTCCGGCCGCGCCGGGCCGCCGGCGCCGAGGTAGATCGCCTGCACCTCGGGGTCGGCCCGGACCTGCTCGGGCGTGCCCTCGGCGACCCGCTCGCCCCGGCTCATGACCAGGATCCGATCGGCGTGGCCGAACACGACGTCCATGTCGTGCTCGGTGAACAGGAGGGCCATGTTCTGCTCGCGCACGAGCGCCCGGGCGAGCGCCATCAGCTCGAGGCGCTCCGCCGGCGCCATGCCGGCGGTCGGCTCGTCCATCAGCAGCAGCACCGGCGCCTGCGCCAGCGCGATCGCGAGCTCGAGCCGCTTCAGGTCGCCGTAGGCGAGCACCGCGCAGGCGCGCTCGGCCTGGTCCGCCATATCGACCTTGGCGAGCAGTGCCAGCGCCTCGTCGCGGTAGAGCTGCCCGGCCGACGGCCACAGGCTGCGCGTGCGCCTGTGCGTGGCGAGCAGGGCCTGCTGGACGTTCTCGACGACGGTCATCGAGCCGAAGGTCTGGGTGATCTGGAAGGTCCGCCCGACGCCGTGGCGCCAGACCTGCCGCGGGCTCAGGCCGGCCAGCTCCTGGCCGTGCAGCCGGACGCTGCCGGCATCCGGACGCAGCTGGCCGTTCAGGCAGTTGAAGCAGGTGGTCTTGCCGGCGCCGTTCGGCCCGATCAGGGCGAGCAGCTCGCCGGCCGCGAGCGCAAAGCTCACGCCCCGGACCGCCTGGACGCCACCGAAGGCCTTCGCCAATCCCCGGACCTCGAGGACCGGCGTCATCCGGCCGCCTGGGCGCGGCCGCGCCAGCGCTGGAGGTAGCCCGTGATCCCCTGCGGGAAAGCGAGCACCAGGGCGACGATGATCAGGCCCACGATCAGCGGCCAATAGCGGGTCAGCGTCGCGAACCAGATCTGCAGGCTGTGATAGACCACGGCGCCGACCACCGGCCCGACCAGCGTCTGCACGCCGCCGAGCAGGACCATGACCAGGCCGTCGATCGATTGCGGGATCGCGAGCCAGCCGGGGTCGATCGTGCCCTTGAGAAAGGCCAGCAGCCCGCCCGCCAGGCCGGCGAAGCTGCCGGCAATCGCGAACGCCAGCCACTGGTGGGTTCGGATGTCGATCCCGATCGCCGCCGCGCGGGTCGGCGAATCGCGGCACGCCCGGAGCGTCAGCCCGAAGGGTGCGAACCCGAACTGCCACAGTAAGATCAGCGCGATGAGGTTGATCCCTAAGGCAAAATAGTAGAAGACCAAGGTCGAGCTGACCCAGGCCGACGGCCAGATGCCGACCAGACCGTTGTCGCCGCCGGTGAGCCCGGCCCACTGGAACGCGATCGCATAGACGATCTGGGCGAAGGCGAGCGAGAGCATCGCCAGGTAGACCCCGGCGAGCCGGACGCAGAACCAGCCGAACAGGAGCGCCCCCAGACCCGCGGCGACCGGTGCTGCGAGCAGGGCCGGGATCATCGGCAGCCCCAGGTGCTTGACCAGCAGGCCGGCGCCATAGGCGCCGAGGCCGAAATAGGCGGCGTGGCCGAACGAGGTCATGCCGCCCGGCCCCATGATGAAGTGCAGGCTCTGGGCGAACAGCGCGAGGCAGAAGATCTCGATCAGCAGGAACTGCAGGTAGCTGCCGATCACGAGCGGTGCCAAGAGGAGCGCGAGCACTAGGCCGAGCCCCGCGAGGCGCGCGCTCCGGCCCGGTGGCCGCAGCGGCGGCGCGAGCGCCCGGCCGGCGCCGCCCGACGCCAGCTCCGGCCGACCGAGCAGGCCGTAGGGCCGGACCACCAGGACCACCGCCATGATCAGGAACGTCAGGACCAGCGTGATCTGGGGGAACGCCCAGATGCCGAAGGCGGTCAATTCGCCGATCAGCAGCGCCGCGAGATAGGCACCCAAGACGCTGCCCATGCCGCCGACCACGACGACCACGAACGCGTCGGCGATGATCCGCAGGTCCATGTCGTGGGTCACCGCATCGCGCGGCAACTGCAGCGCACCGCCGAGCGCGGCGAGGCCGGCGCCGAGCGCGAACACGGCCGTGAACAGCTTCGCCTGCTCGACCCCGAGCGCGCCCACCATCTCGCGGTCCTGGGTCGCGGCGCGCACCAGGATGCCGAACCGGGTGCGCCGGAACACCCAGGCGAGCCCGCCCAGGACCGCCGGACCGAGCCCGATCAGGACCAGCTCGTACTGCGGAAAGCGCTGGCCCAGGATCTCGACCCAGCCGTCGAGGCCGGGCGCGCGCGGCCCGATCAAAGCGTCCGGCCCCCAGACGATCACCACCAGCTGGCCGACGATCAGCACGACGCCGAAGGTTGCGAGCAGCTGGAACAGCTCCGGGGCCCGATAGATCCGGCGCAGCAGCAGGATCTCGACCAGCGCGCCGAGCGCGGCGACGATCGCGGCCGCGAGCAGGAGCGCAAGCCAGAAGGCCACAGCCGAGCTCGCGCCCCCGAGCCAGCCGGTCAGGCTGACCGCGAGATAGGCGCCCAGCATGTAGAACGAGCCGTGCGCGAAGTTCACGATCCGGGTCACCCCGAAGATGATCGAGAGCCCGGCCGCGACCAGGAACAGCGACGACGCGCTGGCCAATCCGTTCAGGACCTGGATGATGAGGAAGTCCATGACGCTCGCGTGTCATTTTGATCCGGGGGCGATGGCGACCGGCCACCACAATGCATCTTGCGCGCCACGATGACGAGACGCATCAAGAACCGCCGCGAGCAGGCCGTCAAACGCCGCAACCCGATCGCGCGGGCACTGCGCGAGACGGCCTTCCGGGTGCGCAAGGAGCAGAACCGCCGGCGTTACTCGCGCAAGACCAAGCACAAACCGGACGCCGAGACTGACCGGGAATAGGAAACGCCATGCCGTCACGCCCACTGTTGCCGACCCCCCGGCTGACTGCCAGCCTCGGGCTCGCGCTCACGCTCGCCGCCTGCGGCTACCTGCTGCCGTCGCACAACCAGACCTTCGCGCCGGAAAAGCTGCCGGCCGGCGCCTACCGCCTGGACCCGGAGCACGCCTCGCTGCTGATCAAGCTCGACCACTTCGGTTTTTCTCAACTCGTCGGCCGCTTCGACCGCCTCGAGGGGTCGCTCGACTTCGATCCCAAGCAGCCGGAGGCGGCGCGACTGACGGTGCTGATCGACCCCGCCAGCATCGACTTCAACCTGCCGAAATTCGAGCAGGACCTGCGCGGCCCCGACTGGTTCGACGTCTCCCGGTTCCCGCAGGCCCGCTTCGAGAGCCGGACGATCACCGTGACCGGCGACAAGACCGGCCGGGTCACGGGCGACCTCACCCTGCATGGCGTGACCGCGCCGGTGACCCTCGACGTCACCTTCAACGGCGGCGCCGACAGCCTGCTCACCGGCCGCTACACGCTGGGCTTCGCGGCCACCGGCACGCTCGTGCGCTCGACCTTCGGCCTTGGTGCCTACGCCCCCGCGGTCGGCGACCAGGTGACCCTCGAGATTCACGCCGAATTCCAGCGGGTCGGCGGCGGCGAACCGTCACCTTCCGGGTGAGGGCAGGCGGCTGGCGCTGCAGGTCTGCGCTTGCGCGCGGCCGCCGACGGGGGCGGTTTGACTCATCCTGCGCGGGCTGCCAGTTTGCAATCGTTAGGAGACTGAGGCTTTTCTGCCGGTGAACCGGTGCGGCTGTCGGGCGCTTGGCCGCGCCGGACAAGCGGACCGACGGGGGCGCAAGCGGCTCGCGACGCATGGGCGGCGCCGGTCTGAGCTTTGCGGATCTGATCCGGGGCAGCGACATTCGGCCCGGACCCACGAGGAGGACCAGGAACCCGGAGGTATTGTGCATGTATCGGAAGATCATGGTTCCGGTCGATCTCGCGCATATCGCGCGGCTCGACAAGGCGATCACCACGGCAACCGACCTCGCCAAGCACTACGGTATCCCGATCTGCTTCGTCGGGGTGACGGCGGAGACGCCGACCGAGGTGGCGCATACGCCCGGAGAATTCGGCGACAAGCTCAGGGCCTATGGCGCCAGCCAATCGCAGCAACACCATCTGGACATCGATACGGCGGCGTACCCGAGCCACGATCCGGCGGTCGATCTCGACAAGACGCTGATCGCGGCGGCCAAAGACAACGGGGCCGACCTGATCGTCATGGCCTCGCACGTGCCCGGCCTGCCGGAGCACATCTTCGCCTCGAACGCCGGCGCCGTAGCCGCGCACTCCGGGATGTCGGTGTTCGTCGTCCGCTAGCGGTGCACCTCGGGCGGATGCGCGTCGCGCCAAGCGGCGAAGCGACCGATCGGCACGTCCGCGGCGCCCGCTCGCTGCCAGCCGCCGCGCCGGAGGTCTGCAAAAAGTGATAGTGAGGAGGCTCCATGACTGCCAGAACCGAACTGATCCCCCAGGGTCCCGCCAATCTGATCGACACCGACTACATGGTCGGACAGGACAACATCCAGCCGAAACTCGGCCCCTTCAGCCTCGATATCCACAACCCGGTGTTCGTGATCTCCGGGCTGACCATCGTCGTCTTCGTGTTCTTCGCCCTGGCTCTGCCGGTCCAGATGGGAGCGTTCTTCGGCTGGCTGCGGCCGGCGGTGACCTCGACCTTCGACTGGTTCTTCCTGATCGCCGGCGACGTGTTCGTGCTGCTGTCGCTCGCGCTGATCGTCTCGCCGCTCGGCAAGGTCCGGATCGGCGGCATGGACGCCAAGCCCGACTATTCGCACTCAGGCTGGTTCGCGATGCTGTTCGCCGCCGGCATGGGCATCGGCCTGATGTTCTTCGGTGTCGCCGAGCCGATCTCGCATTACTCGTCGTCGCTCGCCGCGGACGCCGGCTCGGCCGAGAGCTATGCGCCGCTCGGCGGCGCCGTGGGCAACGAAGCCGCGGCGCACCGGCTCGGCATGGCCGCGACCATCTTCCACTGGGGCCTGCACCCGTGGGCGATCTACGCCGTGGTCGGCCTGTCGCTGGCCCTGTTCGCCTACAACAAGGGGCTGCCGCTCTCCGTGCGCTCGATGTTCTATCCGATCTTCGGCGAGCGGGTCTGGGGCTGGACCGGTCACATCATCGACACGCTGGCGGTGTTCGCCACGCTGTTCGGGCTCGCCACCTCGCTCGGGATCGGCGCCGAGCAGGCCAACGCCGGCCTCAATTTCCTGTTCGGCATTCCGGTCAACGAGGTCTCCAAGGTCCTGTTGATCTTCGGCATCACCGCGATCGCGCTGACCTCGGTGGTCGCCGGCCTCGACGCCGGCGTCAAGCGGCTGTCGGAGATCAACATGGTGCTGGCGGCGCTGCTGCTGGTCTTCGTCATCGCGGTCGGCCCGACAGTCGCGATCCTGACCGGCTTCTTCAGCAACCTTGCCGCCTACGTCGAATACCTGCCGGCACTGTCGAACCCGTTCGGCCGCACCGACACCAACTTCAGCCAGGGCTGGACCTCCTTCTACTGGGCCTGGTGGATCTCCTGGTCGCCGTTCGTCGGCATGTTCATCGCCCGCGTCAGCCGCGGGCGGACCGTGCGCGAGTTCATCGTCTGCGTGCTGCTGATCCCCTCGGCGGTCTCGGTGTTGTGGATGACCGCGTTCGGCGGCACCGCCATCGGCCTGCTGCACCAGGGCTACCAGGCGCTCGCGGACGCGCCTTTGGAGCTGAAGCTGTTCAGCATGTTCGACCAGCTGCCGCTGGCCGGGATCACCTCGTTCCTCGGCATCGTGCTGGTGATCGTGTTCTTCGTCACCTCGTCGGATTCCGGCTCGCTGGTGATCGACACCATCACCGCCGGCGGCAAGGTCGACGCGCCGTTGCCGCAGCGCATCTTCTGGGCCAGCTTCGAGGGCCTGGTGGCGATCGCGCTGCTGCTCGGCGGCGGCCTCGAGGCGCTGCAGGCAGCCTCGGTGTCGACCGGACTGCCGTTCGCGATCGTGCTCTTGCTCGGCTGCTTCGCCCTGGTCAAGGGCCTGCTTTCCGAACCGCGAACCCGCCCGGCGGCGTCCTGAAACAGGAGGGCGCGTATACCCGGCCTGACCCGCCGCATCTCCGCCGGCTCCGACCTGATCTTGGCCGGCGTCTTCCGCGGGCCGGTCTGGGGTGCGCGCTGATCGCCCTTTCACGTTGCCAAGGCGCAGAAATTTCGAAACCGATCTGTAAGCTCGCGGTTAGTCCAGTGCAACGTGGCCGCGGATCTCCTCGCGCAGGGGAACCGCTGCGCAGGACCCATGCCTGCAATGAGCGCTCATCCGGTTCGTGATCTCGCTCGCCGGCGCAGTGCCCGAGTTCTCCGCTACCTGGTCGGCCAGGGCCAGGACCGGTCGGGCGCGCGTCGGCTGCCCGGCTGCCCGCACCCCGTCGATGCCGGCAGCGCCGGCACGGCCGCGGCGCGGCCGGTCCGGGGCGGCCGCGATCTGCGGGTCGACTTCTTCCGCGGTTTCAGCCTGCTCGTGCTGTTCGGCTATCACATCCCGGGCAACATCATCTTCTGGATCACGCCGAGTGCCATCGGCTTCAGCGATCCGGCCGAAGCGTTCGTGTTCCTCGCCGGCTACTCGGCCGGGATCGCCCAGATCGGGCGCTTCGACCGCCAGGGTTGGGCGGCGGCAGCGCGCCATATCTGGGCCCGCTGTCTCGAGCTCTACCGCTGGCACCTTCTCCTGGGCGCGAGTTTCCTCGTGCTCGTGCTCTGGATCGCGACCTGGGCGCCGGCCGCGGCCAAGCCGTACCACGACTTCCTGCACGCGCTGCGCACCCAGCCGCTCGGGGCGTTCGCCTACATCGGGCTCGACCTGCAGCCGCCGCTGCTCAACATCCTGCCGCTGTTCATCCTGCTGTTTGCACTGCTGCCGCTCGCTCTGCCGCTCGCCGCCCGCCGCCCGGCGCTGCTGTTCGCGCTCTCGCTCGGAATTTACGCGCTGGCGCGCGAGCAGCTCCTGCGCATGCCGGCTCCGCTCGGGGCGCAGCACTGGTTCTTCGACCCGTTCGCCTGGCAGTTCGTGTTCTTCCTCGGCGTGCTCGCCGGCTCCCGCGCCCGGCGTGGCGTCGAGGTGGTCCCGTTCCACCGCGTCCTGATCGCGCTCGCGATCGCCTATCTGCTGTTCGCGTTCACGATCATCCTGTTCTGGTACGCCCCGCCGCTCGCGATGCCGGACTGGCTGCAGGCGGAGTTCGGCCGGGTCCGCAAATGGACCGAAAGCCCGTTGCGCCTGCTGCACTTCCTGGCGCTCACTTACGTCGCCGCTTGGCTGGTGCCGGTCGACGCCGCCTGGCTGCGCTCGCGCGCGGCGCAGGCAGTGGTCCGCGTCGGGCAGCACTCGCTCGAGCTGTTCGCGGCCGGGGTCGTGCTGTCGCTGCTCGGCATGGCGATCTTCGGCCGCTTCGGCGACGGCCTGCCGCAGCAGTTTGCCGTCGACCTCGTCGGCATTGGCCTTCTGCTGTCGCTGGCGCAGGCTTTCTCCCGCCGTGCCCGCGCGGCGCGCGCCGCGTCGCGGACGTAACGTCGCGGCCTGGTTGATCATCGCCTGCCGGCCTGTTACGGAGGCGGCGATCCCGTGGGGCGAGGTCGCTTCACCGGAGCTTACATCCCGCAATTGGCGGAAGGTGACGCGATGCGAAAGGTCTTGCCGGCGGCGCTGCTGCTCGCGACCATGACCGCGGCCGGCCCGCAGGCGGCACCGGTGCGCTTCGACCTGCTGGTGGTCGCGGGCCAGAGCAACGCCTATTACGGCGTCGGCTGCGAGCCGGGCGCGGTCGCGGGCGCCTGGCAGGCCGTGCCCGACGCGGGCGGGGCAACGGTCGCGCCGCTCGACCGGCTGGCGTTCGCGCCGGCGCGGACGGGTGCCGTCTCGTTCGCCGAGACCTTCGCCGGTGCGCTCGCCGCCTCGCGACCGCCCGACGCGGCGCCCTTGCTGGTCCTGCCGGCCGCCGTCGGCGGCAAGGGAGTCACGACCGGCGACTGGGGCCCGGGCGGCCGCCTGACCCGAAGCCTCGCGGCGGAGCTCGCGGCGCTGCGCGCCGCCTATCCGGGCTCACGCATTCTGGCTCTTGCCTGGCAGGGCGGCGAGACCGACACCGGCGACTGCTGCGGCGGCCGTGCGCTTGCCAGCGAGGCCTACGTGGCGGCCTTCTCGGCGATGCTGGGCGAACTCGGGATCGGCGCCGAGGTTCCGGTCCTGATCGGCCAGATGCCGCCGGACTGGACCCGCCAGGCGCCGCAGCGGCGCGCGATCGACGCCGCCGAACGACGGCTCGCCCGCGAACGACCCAACACCGCCTTCGTCAGCGCCGAGACGCCGACCGAGCTTGGCCTCCGCGATGAGCCGCCGGGCGCGCCCGACGACCCGATCCACTATGCCTGCACCAGCCAGCGCGAGCTCGGCCGCCGCTATCTGGCCGCGTTCCGGAAAGTCACCGGCGGCCCGGCGGCCCGGTTCGTGTCGATCTCGGCGCCGAATGCGGCGGACCCGGCACCCGAGTGACGAGCGCGCCGCCCGCGCCCCGGCGTACGCCGGTGCCGGATCCAGGAGGACCGCCGAGACCCGCCGTCCTCGACGCTGCTCCCAGACCGGGACGCTGCTCCCAGACCGGCCGGCCGAGGTTGGCGGTCGAGGGCTCGGTCACCGCCGCGGTCGCGAGGCCGGCGGTCGCACTGAGGCCGGCGCCGGTGGCGGCGCGCTCGTCGGTACCGGTGCCGCAGCCGGCGAGCCCGAGCGCGAGCAGCAGGACGGCGGTGATTCAAGCCATGGCCTCAGCCTCTTGCCTGGCGGTCACTGGATGCGCGCCGCACAGAAGCGCGCCAGCCGGTCGAGCTCGGCCCGCACCTGGCGGTCGGCCGGGCCGGTCTGCAGCCGTTGGGTCCCGCCGCTGAACTCGCTCTGGTCCGGGTAGCGGCCCATCTCGCCGATCATGCAGCCGCAAATCGCGTAGCAATAGGGTCCGATCTCCACTTGCTCAAGGGCCAACGCCGCCCGCGGGAGCGGGTTTCGCGCTTTCGGCGACCGTGGCCCGGCGCCGAGGTCAACCGCGCTCGGCGGCTTCCTGCTGCTCGACGCGACGCTGCTCGGAGACCGCGGCATGATGCGCGCTCTCGTCATGCGCCGGCCGCCGGTCGAGGTTGGCGAGGATCGGCGAGCGGCCGTACAGCAGCACGGTATCGCCGGTCTTCAGGCGCGTGCCGCCACGCGGCGCGCCAATGTAGGTGCCGTCCTTGCGCACGACGCCCAGGACCAGGACGCCTTCCTCCGGCAGGCCGAGCTGCTCGAGCTTCCGCTCGGCGAGCCAGCTGCCCTCTTTGAGCTGCAGCTCCATGATCGCGTACGCGCCGGCCAGGTGGAGCAGGCCCGCGTAGTCGCGCACGTCGATCTCGGCATAGCGCTTGAGCGCCCGCGAGATGACCCGCGACAGCCAGCGGTCGATGATCACGCTCCGCGCGAACCCCCAGAGCGCCAGAAGGCCCGCAAGCAGGACCGCGAATCGCAGAAAGCCGTTGGTGCGCGCCGGAACGTCGATGAACGAGAGCATCAGCGTCGAGGCCGCGGTCACGAGGCCGGCGCTGCGCAGCAGCATCAACAGGCTGATGATCCGCCGCCGGACCGGATGGCCCACCACCTTCTCGGCCTCGGCGGTTCGTGAACCCGGTCCCGGTCCAGGCCGAGCGCGCCTGGAACCGCGCCGCCTCGCGCGACAATCCGGTCAGGATCAACGCCTCGGCCGCGACCCGCACCACGATCAGCGACAGGAACAGGACCACGATCAGCGTAGCGACGGCGATCATACCAGAGGCCCGTGCAAAGGGCGGCGCTCAACCGCCGGGCTGGACTGCTCCGCCCCGGCAGCGCGGGGCGAGGTCGGGGCGCGCGCGATGCTGCGAGCGCCGCGCCAGCGCTCCGCCCCCTTGGCGGCCCCGGGATCGGTGACCAGGTAACCCTGACGATCCGGGCCAGGTTCCCGCTCCAGGTCGGTTGGCCACGGCTCCGCACCGAGCCACCGCTCGAGCGGCGGGGGCGCGCCGGCCCAGCGGGGCCGCAGATCCTTGACCGGCGCCGGGATCGATGCGAGGAACCGGTACGCGGCGGAGGAGGGAACTGGGATGGCCGGCTCGACTGCGCGGGCGAAGACGGCGCCGGTTCGGTCCCCGCAGCCCGACGGGCGCGCGAACGCAGGTTCTGGCCCCGACGGCCATGCCCCGGAAGTCGAAGGGAGGATTGCTCCCCAGTCGGGCGACGGTCTCGAGGGCGGGATCGCGAAGTCCCGACGCCCGGGCGCCTGGGACACGGTGCGGTTGGTCTTCGAGCAAGGCGGCCCGGGCTTCTGCCAGTTCGCTCTGACCAACGCCTGCAATGCGAACTGCGGCTTCTGCAATTTCGCGCGCGACCAGCTGCCGAAGAGCGACTGGCAGTCGGTCGGGCGTCAGGGCGCCTTCGACGCCATCGACATCCTGGCCCGCCAGGGAATCCGCTACCTGGTCCTGACCGGCGGCGAGCCGACGCTGCACCCGGAGATCGGCGCCATCATCCGGCACGCCGCCGAGCGGATGACCAAGGTGATCCTGGTCACCAACGGCGGGCTGCTGAAGCCGCATCGGATTTTAGAATTCGCCGACGCCGGCCTGTCCAGCTTCGTGATCTCGGTCGATGCCGCTTCGGCGGCAGCGCACGAGCGAAATCGCGGCCTGCCCGGCGTCTGCCGACGGATTCGCGCGGCCAACCAGGAGATCGCTCGCCTGCGTCTGCATGCCACCGCTTCAGTGACGATGAGCCGGCTGGTCGACTACGAGCGACTGCCGGAGTTCCTGACCGATCTGGGCTTCGCCTCGGTCACGTTCTCCTATCCGTTGACCCATCTCGCCTCCAACTTCCTCGGATTCTCCAAGTCCGAACTCGTCGCTCATAGCCGCGAGGAACTGGTCGCGATCTTCGATCGGATCAAAGCGCTGAAGAAGCGCATGCTCGTGGTCAATCCGACGCCGTCCCTGGACGAGATGCAGCGCTTCCTGCGCCAAGAGCCGCAGCGGTTTCCGTGCCTCGGCGGCTATCGCTATTTCTATCTCGACTGGCGATTGAACCTGTGGCGGTGCCACTACTGGGAAGAGCCGATGTGCTCGATCTACGAGTTCGACGAGACGCGGCTCGTGCGCGACGGCTGCACGCGCTGCATGATCGACTGTTATCGCAACTCGAGCACGATGCAGCACGTCGCCGTCTCGGCGCACGACACCTGGCGGGCGATCAAGGGCGGCCGTGTCCGCGAGGCGTCCCAGGCGTTGACGCGGACCGGCAACTGGGGCTCGATCAAGGCGGTCTTCGAGGAGCTTCCCTGGCTCGTCCGCTTCTAGCGCCGGCGCTCACGGGATCGGCGGCGGGAAGGGCCTTCGGTCCGTCTCGTGCCGCTCAGGAGCCGTCGCCGTCCCGGCGCGTCCGGCTGAAGGCGAGCCACAGCAGGCGGCCTTCGACGATCTGCCAGACCAGGAGCGCCGGCAGCCCGAGCAAGAGGTCGCGCGCGCGTCTGACCAGCGAGACCGCGAGCGCCACCTCCGGCCCGAGGCCGAGCATGCCGCCCACCAGCATGTAGCCGCCTTCCTGCACGCCGAGCCCGGCCGGGACGACGAAGGCGGCGCTGCGGATCGCCTGGCCGAGGCTCTCCAGGATGACCGCCTCGCGCAGGCCCGCCCGACTGTCCATCAGATGCAGCGCGAACCAGGCCTCGCCGGCGCCGAGCAGCCAGGCGAGCAGATGACAGCCGGTACTCGACAGCAGGCCGCGATGGTTGCGATAGATGGCGCGAATCGTGTCGTGGAGCCCGGTGACGCGGCCGATCGAGATCCGGGTCGACGTCTCGGCCAGGCGCTCGAGCATGATCTCGATCAGCCTGAACAGGCCCCAGCGCTGGGCGAGCACGAAGCCGGCGAGCGCCGGCACCGCCACCGCGACCCCGATCACGAGCCAGTGAGCGGTGTTGTCGTAGCTGGCGCTCTGCAGCAGCAGTGCCAGCCCGACCAGGATGAACAGCAGCTGGGCCAGGAGCTCGATGGTCATGTCCGCGACCGCACCCGCCACGGCGATGCCGGCGGCGGCGCCGTCGAACGTGAGCATCCGGGCGCCGACCAGCTGTCCGCCGACCTGCGCGACCGGCAGCAGATCGTTGACCGCATCCCGGATCCAGCGCGCCCGCAGGAACACCCCGATCGAGCCGCGCCATCGGATGACCAGCAGGGCGCGCCAGGCCTGCGCCAGGAAAGCGAGCGGGATCAGGTGAAAGAGCGCGATCCAGAGCACGCCCCACCGGACCCGAACGAGCAGGTCCAAAACCGGCTGAAAGCCCTGATGCGCGATCAGCGCTACGGCCACGAAGAGCCCGACGAGCGCCGCGAGCCCTGCGGCCAGACGCGCACTCACGGCCCGCCGCCGCCCGGACAGCTCAGCACGCGTGCGGCCGGCATCCCGCGCAAGGCCTTCAGGAAACTCTCCTTGAACCGGTGCGGATCTCCGCCGTCAGCTCAAAACGTACCGCGCGACGAACGAGGACGTCGAGCCCAGCCCGGATCGATGTCGGCAGCGCACGGAACCGCAGAACGCCGGGCGGCGCGTGACCGAGTAGCCCTAGAAATCCACGCCAAGTTGCGGCGGACCGGTACGCGCCAGCCGACCCCTTGCTGACCCCGGGGCTCGGATCAATGTCAAAGTCCGCGATAGCGCCCACGGTGCCAGAAGGCGCCGATGGCATGGATCTCACCGAGGTTGTCGATTGAAGATCGATCACGCGAAGACGAAGGATCGACTTCGTACAATCGCATGGGCGTGGGTCTATTATAGGCGCAAAGCCACTGAATATCACCAACTACAGTCACTTTCAGACAGACTTGACGAAACGGACCGCACGGATGAGATCCATGATGGCTGCGCTGAGCTGGAGTTCCCTATTCCCCGTAATGATCACTGCGCCGGCCGCAGCGCCTTGACCTCCGCGTCGCTCGGCATGACCGAGGCGCCGTCGACGTAGTGCCAGTCGGTCATCGTGCCCTTGCCGTCCTTGAGCGCGATCCGGCCGACGAAGGCGCCCATCGTCGACTGGTGGTCGATCGCCCGCCAGGTGATCGGGCCGAACGGGGTGTCGACCTTGAGCCCCGCCATCGCCTCGATCATCGTGTCGGTGTCGGTCGAGCCCGCCTTGTCGAGCATCGCCGCGATCGAGTGGATCATCGAATAGCCGACCACCGCGCCGAGCTTCGGCAGCTCGTGCCACTTGGCCTCGAACGCGTCGCGGAAAGCGGTGTGCGCGGGGGTGTCGATCTCGTTGACCGGGTAGCCCGTGACCAGCCAGCCGACCGGCGCTTCGGCGCCGAGCGGGTCGAGGTATTCGGGCTCGCCGGTGAGCAAACTCACGACCTCGCGGCCGTCGAACAGGCCGCGCGTCGTGCCCTCGCGCACGAACTTGACCAGATCGCCCGCGAAGGTCGCGTTGTAGATCGCCTGCGGGTTCGCGGCGAGCAGCGCCTGCACGGTCGGGCCGGCGTCGAGCTTGCCAAGCGCCGGCCATTGCTCGGCGACGAACTCGGCATCGGGCTTCTCGGCCTGGAGCAGCTTCTTGAACTCGGCGACCGCCGACTGGCCGTATTCGTAATTCGGCGCGATCGTCGCCCAGGCGGTCGCCGGCAGCGGCGCCGCGGCCTTGGCGAGCATCGCGTTCTGCATGTAGGTCGAGGGCCGCAGGCGCCAAGTGTAGCGGTTGCCCTGCTCCCAGGTGAGCTTGGTCGAGAGCGGCTCGGCGGCCACGAACAGGACCTGCTTCTGCTTCGCGAAATCGGAGACCGCGAGGCCGACGTTGGATAGGAAGGTGCCGGCGAGCAGCGCCACGCCCTCGCCCGCGACCAGCTCGTTGGCGAGGGTCACCGCCTTGGACGGATCGCCGCCGTCGTCGCGCGAGAGCACCGCCAGCGGCCGGCCCTTGATGACGCCACCGTTGGCGTTGACCTCGTCGACCGCGAGCTGCCAGCCCTTCTGGTAGGACAGCGTGAACCCGGGGAACCTCGAATAGCTGTTGATCTCGCCGACCTTGACCGGCTCCGCGGCGCCGACCGCGAGCGGCAGCAGCGCGAGACCGACGGCGCCCGCGCCGTACAGAAAAATCCGCCTGCGGATCATCGAAATGCCCTCCCTTGATGATGGCGTCCGCGCGGCATCAGCGCAGGCCGTCCTCGCCCTTGATCTCGGACGCCCTGAGCCCGCCCGCGCGGGCATGGATCCGGCCGCCGGTGGTCATCGCCAGGATCAGCACGATCTCGTCGGGCCGCGGCGCGTCGGCGACGCCGACCTCGATCGCATCGAAATGGCTGCGCACGTAAGACGCCTTGATGTGGGTGATCGGCACGTCCAGGCGGGCGCCGGTGACCGCCACCTTCTTGGTCGAGGGCACGATCGCCATCGCGGCGCCGAGCGCCTCGCGCATCGCGTAGCCGCCGGGTGCGTGCCACAGCGCGCCGTGCTCGAGCTCACCCGCGGTGCCGACGATCGCCCCCTTGCCGTAGCCCTCGATCGCCTCCGGATGGCCGCCCAGCGCATCGATCAGGCGCCGGGCGAGCTCGACGCCGAGCGGCTGCAGCGCCTCCATGAACGGCATCACGTCCTCGACGTAGCGGCCGGCATAAGGATTGCGCGCGACCGCGAGGATCGCGGCGCGGACCAGCGGCTGGGCCGGCGGCGGGCCGCCCTCGTGATAGATCTCCTCGAAGTGCATCGCGATCTTGCGCAGTTGGATCAGATCGGTCATCCCGCCATCCTCAAAAAACTCGTGCGCAGCGGGCCGACGACGCGGACCCGGCACTGGAGCACGAGGGTCGCCGCGAAGATCAGCCCCGCGTGTCGGAACTCCTCGGCGCACCGGGCGCCTTCTGCGAGCGCCCGCTCGATCGCCGGGCCCGGCAGCGGGCCGACGTCGACCGTGACCAGAAGATCGCCGAGATCCGTATCGTCGCGCAAGAGGTTCGCGGGCGCGCGCGTGATCGCCGGATGATCGCAGTCGACCGCGTTCGCGATCAGGGTCGCGGCGGCATCGGCGGCGGCGGCGCTGGCGGCCAGCACGGTCACGGCATCGGCGATCCCGAGCGAGAACGAGCGGCCCCGCCAGCCGGAGGTCGCGAGCCCGCGGACCGGCATCGCGTGGTCGAGCTCGAGCCTGCCGTCGAGCTGCGGCGCGTCGGGGTTGGCGATCAGCCCGGCCGCGAGGCGCTCGCCCGGCGCCAGGTGCAGCGCGATGTCGCCGCCGTCGTTGACGTAGGCCCTGGCGAGCCTCCGGCCGGCGAGCATCGCGCCCAGCACCTCGTCGGCGACCGCGCCGGCGACCGCGGCCATCGGCGTCACGAACCGCTGCCGGTACGGCCAGACCGCGGCCACCATGCGCCGTGCGACCGGCCCCTCGACCGCGAGCCCGGCGCTGGTGACGGGCTGCCTGAGCGTCGCGAGCTCGGCCACCAGCTCGCTAAGGATGGTCGTGAAGCGGCCGGTCGCCTGGTCGTACGCCAGGCGCACCTGCGCCGGGTCGCCGAACGCCTCGGCGATGATGTCGATCGGTCCGTGCTGCAAATGAAGGCGCCGGCCGTCGGCGAGCAGCGCCGCCTGCGCCGCGCCGGTCATGTCTCCTCGACCAGCGGTCGCTTCGGCCGCACCGGCCAGGGATTGGCCTGGTTCCAGGGCCGGGTGGCGAGGCGCCGCTGGGCGAGCACGTCCTCGAGCGCGACGATGCTTTCCAGATGGCCGCCGAGCGCCGCGTAGTCCGTCCGTGCGAGCGAAAACTCGATCGGCGCGACCAGGGCCGGCGTCGGCACGTAGCCGAACGAGCCCTCGGGCATGCGGGTGACGTCGACCATGATCGTGATGCCGCCGCCCGGCCAGACGTAGACCGGGGCGCCGCCGCAGGTCACGCGGGTTAGCGCCTGCTTCACCGAATGGGTCAGGCGGACCGGGTTTTCTGTCACTCCAGCCCGCAGGGAGCCACCGGCCCCGGCCATGAACAAGACCGTGGTCAGCGCTGGCTCGCAGTTCTCCGCGATCCGCTCGACGACCTGGGAAATCGCCGCCGGCATCGCCTCCGGGACCGGTCGCAGCTGGTCGTCGAGCACGTACCAGGCGGCATCCTCGCCCGTGGTCGAGACCATCAGCAATCGAAGTCCGGGCCAGGCCAGCTTGGCATCGATCCGCTCGACGATCTCGAGCGGGTCCTTGACGTTGGTGCCGCCCCAGCCGAGGCCCGGCTCGGCAACCTGGAAATAACGTCCGGGGGTCGATTTGCGGCCGCGCACCCGGATGCCGGCGGGCGCCATCTCGAGAAAGCGTCCGGCCTGGTGCTCGGTCAGTACGCCGGTGATGTGGTCGTCGACCACGATCACCTCGTCGGCATGGCCATGCCACTGTTTGGCGAAGATGCCGATCGTCGCCGAGCCGCAACCGACCCGCATCCGTTGCTCCTGGACGCCGTTGACCACCGGCGCCTCGCCCGCCTGCAGGACGACCTTGGCGCCGTCCTCGATCTCGACCTCGACCGGCTTCTTCGAGCAGAGGTCGAGCATCGCCTCGCAGGTGACGACACCCTCACGCTTGCCGCCGCCGGTCAGGTGCCGGACGCCGCCGAGCGCCAGCATCTGCGAGCCGTACTCGGCGGTCGTGACGTGACCGATCGGCTCGCCCTGGCAGCGCACCCATGCCCGCTCGGGGCCGAGGAAGCGGTCGGTGTCGACCTTCACTTTCAGCCCGCAGTAGCTGAACATGCCCTCCGAGACCACGGTCACCATATCGACGCCCTCGACCTCGGCGCCGACGATGAAGGGTGCGGGCTTGTAATCAGGGTAGGTGGTGCCGGCGCCGATCCCGGTGACGAAGCTGTCCGCACCCCGGACCAGCGCGCCGTCCCACTCGCCGGCGCCTTCGAGGAACGGCACCGTGGTCTCGGCGCGGCGGGTCACGACCAGCGGATCGACCCGCACGAGCTTGCCCTCGACGTTGGCGTAGCGGTCGCAGGCGCCGGCCTTGCCCTGGCGGATCCGGCACAGCACCGGGCAGGCATCGCAGCGGACGACCGAGCCGGCCTCAGTCATCGCTCCGAGCCTGCGCCAGGATCGCCGCCCGCAGACGATGGGGCAGGGCGGGGACCCGGGTGATCCGGACCCCGGTCGCGTGGCGGATGGCGCCGAGGATCGCGGGCGCGGTCGGGATCAGGCCCGGCTCGCCGACCCCCTTGGCGCCGTAGGGCCCAAGCGGTTCCGGGTCCTCGATCAGGATGACCTCGATCTGCGGCACGTCGCCGAACGTGGGAATCAGATAGTCGTGCAGGTTCTCGGTCCGCCCGGGCAGGTACTCCTCCATCAGCGCCATGCCGAGCCCCTGGGCGATGCCGCCATGGATCTGGCCCTCGACCTGGATCGGGTTGATCGCCCGCCCGACATCGTGGGCGGCGACGATTTTTCGAACTTTGGTCGTGCCAAGCTCGAGGTCGACCTCGACGTGGGCGATCTGGGCGGCGAACGCGTAAGTGGGATAAGGGCTGCCCTGACCGTCGGCCGTCGAGCGGCGCGCTCGGCGGATCGTAATGGCCCTCGCCGAGCAGGACGACGCCATCGGCGTCCGCCTCGAGCAGGCCGAGATCGAGCCGCTGCGCGTGTCCCGCCTCGCGGACCACGACCGCGCCATCGACCAGCTCGAGGCTGGCGTCCGGACCGGCGTTCACCCGCCGCAGGATCCGGGCGCGGAGATCCTGGCCGGCGAGCTCGGCCGCTTTGCCGGAGACGAAGGTCTGGCGCGAGGCCGAGGTCTTGCCGGCATCGGCGGTGCGGTCGGTATCGCCGGTCACCAGATCGAAGCGCTCGACGGCGGCGCCCAGCGCATCGGCCGCGATCTGGACGAGGATCGTGTTGGAGCCCTGGCCGATGTCGACGGCGCCGCTGTAGAGGATCAGCCGGCCGGCGCGGGTCAGACCGAGGCGGATGGTCGACGGATGGGGCAGGGCGGTGTTGCCGATGCCGTACCACATGCACCCGACGCCAATGCCTTGCCGCTCTTTTTTCGCACCCGAGTTGAACTGATCCGTCTTGTCGAGCAGGTCGTGCCAGCGGGGTCGGAGGGCTTCGAGGCAGGCGGCGAGCCCGACGCTCGCCTCGAGCCGCTGACCGGTCGCGGTCCGATCGCCGGCGCGCAGCGCATTCCGCAGCCGGAAGCGCAGCCGGTCGATCCCGAGGCGGAGCGCGAGATCGTCCATCAGCGCCTCATGGGCGACCGCCGCCTGGGGCACGCCGAAGCCGCGAAAGGCGCCGGATAGCGGCGCATTGGTCAGGAACGCGCGACCGCGCGCCTCGACGTGCGGCACGCGGTAAGGCCCGGTCGCGTGCACCGGCACTCGCCCGGCCACCGTCGGCCCCCAGGAGGCGTAGGCGCCGGTATCGAAATCGGCATCGGCCGCGAAGGCGAGCAGCCGGCCTTCGGCATCGCAACCGAGGCGTGCCCTGATCCTGGCCGGATGGCGCTTGGTCGAGCTCGCCATGCTCTCGGGCCGCTCGTAGACCAGCGCCACCGGCCGCTCGACCAGGCGAGCGGCGACCGCGAGCAGCGGCTGCACGGACAGGTCGAGCTTGCCGCCGAAGCCGCCGCCGCAGGCCGAGGGCACGATCCGCACCTGCTCTGGCGCCAGCCCCAGCACGCGAGCCGTCTCGTCGCGGTCCATGTAGGGCGACTGGGTGGTGACGTGGATCTCGATCCGCTCGCCGACCTGCTCGGCCCAGCCAGCCTCGGGCTCGATGTAGGCATGCTCGACGAAAGCCGTGGTGAAGCAGCCCCCGGCGACCGCCGCACAGCGCGCCAGCGCCTCCGCCCCGTCGCCCGATCTGACCGCGCCTTCGATCAGCAGATTGCCGGGCTTGTCGGGCTGGACCAGGGGCGCGTCCTCGGCGGTCGCCGCCTTGAGACCGGTCACCGCCGCCAGCGGGCGGTAGCGGATCGGCACCGCCTCGTCAGAGATCGCCTCGATCGCCGCGCGTTCGCCGAGCAACGCGACCACCGCCTCGCCGCGATAGCGGACGACGCCGTCGGCGAGCACGGGCTGATCCTTCAGATGAGGGTAGATGCCGAACCGGTTGACCGGCACGTCGGCCGCGGTCAGGACGCGCAGCAGACCGGGATGGCGGGCGAAGAGCGGCGGGAGATCGCCGAGCTCGAACGTGGCCGAAGCGTGCGGCGAGCGGATCACCTTGAGCCAGAGCGCGTCCGCGGGGATCGCGTCGGCGCCGTAGCGCTCGCGGCCGGTCAGCTTTGCCGGCCCGTCGACCTTGGCGAGCCGCGCGCCGACCGCAGCACCGGCGGCCGGCGTCGAAGCCTCTTCGGCCGCCGCGACGTCGAGGATCGCCTCGACGATCTTCTGATAGCCGGTGCAGCGGCAGAGGACGCCGCCGAGCGCGTCCAGCACCGCGGCCGCATCCGGCCGGGGCGCGCGTGCCAGAAGGTCGCTCGCCGCCATCAGCATGCCGGGGGTGCAGATCCCGCACTGGGCCGCGCCATGGCGTTGGAAGGCGAGCTGCAGCGGCCCCAGGCGGTCGTCGCTGGCGAGCCCCTCGACGGTCGTGATCCGCCGGCCCTCGGCCTGGCCGAGCGGCAGCAGGCAGGCGCACACCTGGGCGCCGTCGAGCAGCACGGTGCAGGCGCCGCAGTCGCCGGCGTTGCAGCCGACCTTGGTGCCCTGCAGGCCGCAATCGTCGCGGAGCACCGCGCTCAAACGCTTGATCGGCGCCGCCTCGACCCGGACCGGCCGGCCGTTGACCACGAAGCGGGTCGCCCGGGTTTCGGGCGCTGACCGATCCAGCCGCGCCGCATCGTTCATAGTCTCGCCGCCAGGCCGTCCAGCGTGCGACGGACGAGGGTCAGCGCGACATCGCTCCGATAGGCGGCACTCGCCCGGACATCGTCGATCGGCGCGAGCCCGGCCAGATGCCCGGGCTGGACCCGGGCGCCGAGCCCTGCCTCGAGGGGCGCCCCGAGGAGCGCCCGTTCGGCGGCCGGCAGGCGTCTTGCGACCGGCGCGCAGGCGCCGACCGCGATCCGCGCGCATGTGATCCGGCCGTCCGCCTCGACCTCGAGACTCGCGGCCGCCATCACGATCGAGATCACCAGATAGCGCCTGGCGCCGAGCTTCAGGAAATGAGCCGCGGCGCGGGCCGCCTTCGGTTTCGGGACCAGGACCGCGGTCAGCAGCTGGTCCGGCCGCCGCGCGGTCCTGCGGTTGCCCAGGATAAACTCGGCGACCGGCAGGTGCTGGACGTTCTCGAGCGAGGCCAGCTCGACCAGGGCGTCCATCGCCAGCAGCGGCGGGACCCCGTCGGCGGCGGGCGAAGCGTTGCAGAGATTGCCGCCGAGGGTGCCGGCGTTCTGGATCTGCTCGCCGCCGACCTCGCGCGCCGCCAGCTGCAGGCCCGCGAACCAGGGCGGCAGGTCAGCGCGCGCGAGCGCACTCCAGGTGGTCAGCGCGCCGAGCCGCCAATGATCGTCATGCTCCTCGATGGCGCGCAGCGGCGCGAGCGCGCTGATGTCGAGAACGTCCTCGGCGCGGGGCCGGCCGACCCGCGCCGGATAATAGTCGGTGCCACCGGCGAGCACGGTCCGCGGGACGGCGGCGAGCGCCTCGAGCGCCGCCTCGATCGCCCGCGGCCGGAGGTAGCTTGGCAAGGTCGGGCCACCCGCACATGCGTGGTCTGCCCGGCTATCAAGCGCCCGCCCAAGGATTGCGTCAAGGGCGGGCGCAGGCGGAGGACGACGGCGAGTCCGGCCTAGAACCAGACCCGATAGCCGAGGCCCCGGCCGTCGATCGCCTGCGGCAGGAGCTGGCCGTAGGGTGCCGGGGCCTTGAGGTAATGCGCGAGCGACGGGCTGTGCGCACTCTGCCGCAGGTCGTCACCGACGGTCCGGGCCGCCATCCTTGCCTGGCCAGCCTTGGGTGCGTAGTCGACCTCGCTGAGGCCGAGCTCGAGCGTCGGCAGTGCGCTTCCGATCGCCGTCGGGGCGGTTGGCGCCCCGGCGACCGGCGATCCGGCTTGCGCAGCCGTGCTGGCGACGAGCAGCAGTCCGAACGCGGATACCAGACGAATGGCAGTCATGATCGACCCTTGCTGATGGTGTCCACAGTCTGGGGGACGTGGGTCGAAGCATCTCAGGTTTCGACATGTTTTCGTAGTTTACAGCTAGTCTACGAAACATACTCCAATACTCGAACAGTCATCGAAATATCTTGGCAGCCTGTTCCGAACCCGGGTTTCGGGCGAGCCGGGGCGCGCCTGACCGGGCGATGCTCCGAGATGTCCGATGATCAGGGCCGGCGCCGGCGCACCACCAGCGCCCACCAGAGCAGCCAGCCGATCAGCGCGGCCGCGATCAGCCAGAGCCAGAGGCCGCCGCCCTGGCCCGACCAGAGGCGGTCGCCCATCACCACCATCAGGCAGGTCAGCGGCAGGATGCCGAGGCCGGTCGCCCAGGTGAAGGTCCACCAGGAGATCGCGGTCAGGCCGGCCGCGTAGTTGACCAGGTTGAACGAGATCACCGGCACCAGGCGGCTGAACAGCAGGACGCCGCCGCCCTGACGCTCGGCCCAGCGGTCGAGCGCGGCGCGATGTCGCTCGCCGACCATCGCGTGCACGAACGGCCGGCCGAGCCAGCGCGCGAGCCCGAAGGCGAGATAGGCGCCGAGCATGGCGCCGGTCCAGGTGATCAGGATGCCGAAGGCCGGGCCGAACAGCATGCCGTTGGCCATCGCGACCAGCTCGGCCGGGAAGGGCACGAAGCTGTGCAAGACCATCAGCAGGATCGCGACCGCGACCCCCCAGATCCCGAACGCCTCGATCTGCGCCTCGACCCCCTCGACCGAGAGCTCGAAGCCGGGCAGCGGCATCGTCCCGCCGAGGGCGTAGATCCAGACCAGCGCGGTCGCGAGACCGAGCGCGAGCAGCACCGCGGCCGCGAGCCAGAGGTCGCGGGGACGCGAGGTCACGGCCGCAGACGCAGGCGAAGGTCCTCGAGCAGCGGCAGCTGGCTCTGGAGCAGCTTCCGGCGCGCCGCCTCGAGCCCGAACCAGCCGGCGCGGTCGACCTCCGGAAAGTCGCGCCGCTCGCCCGAGCGCGGCGGCCACTCGATCGTGAAGTGGTTGCTGCGGATCGCCGCCGGGTCGATCTCGGCTTCGAGCGCGAAGGCATGCACGAGCTTGCCGCCCGCCTGGCGGACCGGGGTCAGCGCGATGGCCTCGCCGGCCAGGGTCAGACCGGTCTCCTCCGCGAACTCGCGGCGCGCGGCGGCGCGCGGCGCCTCGCCCTCCCCGATCTCGCCCTTGGCGATCGACCAGGCGCCAGCGTCCTTGTTCGCCCAGAACGGCCCGCCCGGGTGCACCAGGAAGACCTCGAGCTCCTCGTCCCGCCAGCGATAGGGCAGGAGACCGGCACTGACCCTCGCCATCACGCCCCCGATCGGATTGGCGCTCGAGAGTGGCAAACCCGCAGCCCCCTTCGCAAGAGCCCGCGCATCCGGCAGATTGCCGCCGGCCATGCGTACCGAGCTGTTCGATTTCGACCTGCCGCCGGAGCTGATCGCCCAGCACCCGGCGGCCCCGCGCGATGCCGCCCGGTTGCTCGTGGTCGGCGAACGGACGTTCGAGGACCGGCGGGTCCGCGACCTGCCGGAGCTGCTCGAGCCGGGCGATCTGCTGGTGCTCAACGACACCCGGGTGATTCCGGCGCGCCTCGTCGGCCGACGCGAGACCGCGCGCGTCGAGATCACCCTGCATCAACCTGTGAACGAGCCATCGGACCGCGAGCTCGAACGAGTTCGGCGCGCAGGCGCTGCCTGCCCTGCCTGCCGCTGGCGGGCGTTCGGGCGGCCGGCCAAGCGGCTGCGGCTCGGCGACCGGGTGCAGTTCGGCGCGGCGCTCGCGGCCGAGGTGGTGGCCAAGGGCGACGCAGGCGAGATCACGCTCGAGTTCGGCGGCGCCGCCGGGACACTGCTGGAGCAGCTGGACCGGGTCGGGCAGATGCCGCTGCCGCCCTACATCAAGCGGCCGCAGGACGGCGATCCGCGCGACCGGCTCGACTATCAGACGTTGTTCGCGCGCCGGCCGGGGGCGGTCGCGGCGCCGACCGCCGCCCTCCACTTCACGCCGGCGCTGATGGCGGCGCTGGCCGCGCGCGGCATCGGCCATGCCTTCCTGACCCTGCACGTCGGCGCCGGCACCTTCCTGCCGGTCAAGGCCGTGGACCCGGCAGACCACCGGATGCACGCCGAGCGGTTCGAGCTCGGTCCGGACGCGGTCGCCGCGATCGAGCGCACGCGCGCGGCCGGCCGGCGCGTGGTCGCGGTCGGCACGACCGTGCTGCGCACGCTTGAGGCCGCCGCCGGGTGCGGGCGCCTCAAGCCCGCCGCCGGCGAGACCCGCCTCTTCATCACGCCCGGCTATCGCTTCCAGGTGGTCGACCGGCTGCTGACCAACTTCCACCTGCCCCGCTCGACGCTCTTCATGCTGGTCGCGGCCTTCGCCGGGCTCGGGCGCATGCGGGCCGCCTATGCCCAGGCGATCGCCCGCCGCTATCGCTTCTACTCCTACGGCGACGCTTGCCTTTTGACCCGGGCCGAGCCGCCGTGAGCGGCTTTCGCTTCGAGCTCGTCGCCGAGGACGGCGCCGCCCGGCGCGGCCGGCTGCAGACCGCCCACGGCCCGGTCGAGACCCCGGCCTTCATGCCGGTCGGCACCGCGGCCACGGTCAAGGCGATGACGCCCGCGATGCTGCGCGAGACCGGCGCCGAGATGGTGCTCGCGAACGCCTACCACCTGATGCTGCGGCCGGGCGCGGAGCGGATCGCGCGCCTCGGCGGCCTGCATCGCTTCATGGCCTGGCCAGGGCCGATCCTGACCGATTCCGGCGGCTTCCAGGTCATGTCGCTGGCGGCCCGCCGGACCGTCGACGAGCAGGGCGTCGTGTTCAGCTCCCACCTCGACGGCCGGCGCATCGAGCTCACGCCCGAGCGCGCGGTCGAGGTCCAGGACCTGCTCGATGCGACCGTCACCATGGTGCTCGACGAGTGCACGCCCTGGCCGATCGAGCGCGCAGCGGCCGCGGCCTCGATGCGCCGCTCGAAGCGCTGGGCCGGGCGCTGCCGGCGCGCATATCGCGAGCGCGCGGGCTACGGTCTGTTCGGCATCGTCCAGGGCAGCGTGTTTGCCGAACTGCGGCTCGAGTCCGCGGAAGCCCTCCGGCAGCTCGATTTCGACGGCTATGCGATCGGCGGCCTCGCGGTCGGCGAGCCGCAGGCCAGGATGTTCGAGGTCCTGGACCTGACCGTACCAGTGCTGCCAACAGGGCGGCCGCGCTATCTGATGGGGGTCGGCAAGCCGCTCGACGTGATCGGCGCGGTCGGGCGCGGGGTCGACCTGTTCGACTGCGTGCTGCCGACCCGGGCCGGCCGCACCGCCCAGGCCTGGACCCGGCGCGGCCCGCTCAACCTGCGCAACGCCCGCCACGCCGACGATCCGCGCCCGCTCGATCCCGACTGCGCCTGCCCGGTCTGCGCGCAGCACCCGCGCGCCTACCTCCACCACCTGGCCAAGGCGGGCGAGATCCTGGGATCGATGCTGCTCAGCTGGCACAATCTCTCCTACTACCAGGAGCTGATGGCGGGCCTGCGGGCGGCGATCGAGCGGGGCGAGCTGGCAGCCCTCGGCGAACGGCTCGCCCGCGCCCAGTCGGACGGCGATCTCGAGCCCTGGCCCGAGCGCATGCCGGCTTGACGTCGCTTTCGGATTGCCGATGATCCGGCCCCAAACCCGGCTCGACCCCATTTAGGTGACCGGCGGGCGCGTAGCTCAATTGGCAGAGCAGCTGACTTTTAATCAGCGGGTTCTGGGTTCGAGTCCCAGCGCGCCCACCACTTCGATCCAATACTTGACTTAGGCAAGACGAAGGCCAGATCCATTGTCCGGGGGCTCGACCCGGTGGCCTCGGGGCCGGTTTGCGGGAAGCCTTTTCAGAGGGTAGCGCTGCGTTGGCGGTCGGTCATTGTCGTCGCCGGTCCGATCGGTCACTGTTCGGGCTCGAGCGCCAGCTGGGGATCTTGGCACCGGAGGGCTCGCGGATGGCTCGCGCGCTGCTCGCGCTGTTGCTGTTGATGATGACGGGCGATCCCGCGGCGGCCGCGAACGACGGCGTCATCCGGAGCTACGCGATCGTCCAGGCCGACGCCTCGCTCCGGGTCCAGGGCAAGACGATCCGGCTGTTCGGCCTCTACATCCCGCCGACCGAGCGCGGCTGCGTGACCGTGCTCCGGCCGCCGCGCTGCGGCTCGCGCACGGTGCGCGCGCTCGAGCTCAAGATCCAGGGCTTCGTCGAATGCCTGCCGCAGGAGGTCTATGCCGACCGCAGCATCGGCGCGATCTGCTACGTCAACGAGGGCGGGGTCCTCGACCCGCCGGTCGACCTCGGCGCCTGGCTGATCGAGCAGGGCCTCGCGGTCGCCGGTCCGGGCGCGCCGTTCGAATACGGCGTCCTGGAAGAGATCGCCCGGACCAACGGGCGCGGCGTCTGGGGCTTCCAGGTCGACAACATCTTCAGACCGCGCCGCCAACGCCGCTGACGGAGCGAGGCCGCGCTGTGCGCCGCGGTGGGGTCGCCGCAACCACACGGCTCTCCCAGCGATTTCTCTTGCGCTCCCCCGCCAAAAACATCTATCAGAACAGAATCCAACCAAAAGAATGGTCCGGTTCGAGAGGCAAGAACTGACCAAACATACGGGAGTGCGCTATGACAAAAATCAGGGGTTTTGCAATCCTGGCCGCTTCGGGGACCGTGCTCGGCGTGATCGCACTGACGTCGGGACCGGCCCTCGCCAAGAACGCGTGCGACGGCCTGCCGAGTTACGCTGACCTGAAATCTGCCGCCACACAAGCGGTAGCGGATCTCCGGACCGATAACGTTGGTCTCGGGAACGAGGCCTGGGCGACTGTGGTCAACCGCGAGGGCATCGTTTGCGCGGTCGCCCGCACCGGCAGCGAGTTTGGTGATCAATGGCCGGGCAGTCGCGTCATCTCGGCGCAGAAGGCGAATACGGCCAACGCCTTCAGCCTGCCCGTCGGCTCTGGGGGCTTTGCTAAGCCGCTGTCGAGCGGCAATCTGTATGGTCTGGTTCTGGAGCAAGGCAGTCTGTTCGGGCTGCAGTTCAGTAACCCGGTGGACCCCAGCGTCGCTTACAAGGGTCCGGCTTCCCGGTTCGGGCAGGCCAACGACCCGATGGTCGGCAGCGCCATCGGCGGCGTCAACGTCTTCGGCGGCGGCCTGGCCCTCTATGACTCGGGCAACAACTTGATCGGCGGTCTCGGAATGAGCGGCGACACCTCCTGTGCCGATCACATCAATGCCTGGCGCGTGCGCGACGCCCTCCGCCTCGACAACATCCCGGGCGGCGTAGCCCCCGCGCCCGGCGGCGCAGCCCCCAACTTCACTGACAACCTCATTCTGGAGGACGTCGTGACGCCGAACACCTTCCAGCATCCAAAATGCGGTTTCGGAGAGGATACGATCATCTCGAACACGGGGGCGGGCGGCTTGCTTCAAACCGCTCCGGTCGGTCCGAACTCCTAACCTGAAAAGCTGCACGCGTATCGCCCACGTCGAAGTTAGGTCTGCGCAACTGAGCGCGTGACCGAGAGGGTCGGGTCACGGTGATGAACCGTGGGCTGACCCTTTCCGGTTTGGGAGCCGCTCGCGGAGAGCGCACTGAGCAACTCGTTCCCTGTGCCGCGTCTCGGAGGTGGGCGCATCTCCGGGATCCGGTTATACCATACGCCGATGTGGTTCGAGACGCTGTTTGCCCTACTCGTCAGCCCGTTCGTCGGCAGTTTCCTGGGGGTCGTCATCCTTCGGATGCCGGAGGGGCGGCCGATCCTGTTCGGTCGTTCGGTCTGCGATCAGTGCGGCCGGACGCTCGCGGTCGCCGATCTCATTCCGCTAGCAAGCTGGCTCTGGCGCCGCGGCCGCTGCGCCTGCGGCGAGGCGCGGCTCGGCCTCTTCTACCCCGGCATCGAGCTCGCGGCGCTCGCAGTCGCCGCCTCGGCCGCGGCCGAGCTCTCGGGCTGGCTGCTCTGGGCGAGCCTCGCGCTCGGCTGGACGCTGCTCGCGCTGGCCACGATCGATCTCCGCCACTACTGGCTGCCGGACCGCCTGACCCTGCCGCTGATCCCGGCCGGTCTGCTGGTCACCTGGCTGGTCGATCCGGCCGGGCTCGAGGGCCATGCGCTCGGGGCGCTCGGGGGCTTCCTCGGGTTCGCCGGCATCGCCTGGGCCTACCGCCGGCTGCGCCGGCGCGCGGGCCTGGGACTGGGTGACGCCAAGCTGCTGGCCGCGGCCGGCGCCTGGCTCGGCTGGCCGGCGCTGCCGGGCCTGGTCGTGGTCGCCGCGACGCTGGCGCTTGCGGTGGCCCTGGTCCGGGCCGCGGCCGGCGAGCGCCTCGCGGCCGGCACTCGGATCGCCTTCGGGCCCTATCTCGCGCTCGCGCTCTGGCTGTTCTGGCTCTATGGCCCGCTGGTGCTGGCCCCGGCGGCCGGGCTCTAGCGGCCGGATCGAGCGCGCAAGCTTGTCGGCGGCACCCCTGGCGAGCTAAGATTTCGGCCGCGGACGGGTTGCGGGCGCGGCGGATCGGGATGGCGACCACAGCATTGGCGGCAGGCGCCGGCGACCAGCCGGCGGGCTTCGAGGCGATGCTCGGCGAGCTGCTGGTCGGGCAGGGCAAGCTCGACCCGGCCGGGCTCGCGCGGGCGCTGCGTCTGGCCGAGGCCAGCGCCGAGCCCCTGCACGGCCTCCTGGTCAAGCTCGGCCTGGTGCCCGAGCGCGATGTCGCCGAGGCGCTGGCGCAGCTGCTCCAGCTGCCGCTCGCCGGGCCCGCGGACTTCCCCGACCTGCCGGTGCAGGGCGAGCGGGTCAGCGTCAACTTCCTCAAGCAGGCGCACATCCTGCCGCTCGCCGAGACCGAGGACGGCCTCGCGGTCGCGATGGCCGATCCGCTCGACCACTACACGATCGGCGCGATGCAGCTGTTCGCCGGCAAGCCGGTCCGGCCCTGGGTCGCGGCGCCGGGCGACATCGAGGCCGCGCTCGAGCGCCTGTACGGCCGCGGCGCCGCGGCCGGCGAGCTGGTCCAGACCGTCGACACCGGCAGTTTCGGCGCCGAGGACGACGTCCGGCGGCTGCGCGATCTGGCGAGCGAGGCGCCGGTCGTCCGGATCGTCAGCCGCATGATCGCGCGTGCCGTGGACGCCCGCGCCTCGGACATCCACATCGAGCCGTTCGAGCAGAGCCTGCGCGTCCGCTATCGGATCGACGGCGCGCTGCGCGAGGTCGAGGCGCCGCCGTCCGAGCTCGGCGCCGCGGTCATCTCGCGGATCAAGATCATGGCGCGCCTCGACATCGCCGAGCGCCGCCTGCCCCAGGACGGCCGGATCAAGGTCGCAGTCCGCGGCCGCGACATCGATCTTCGGGTCGCGACCATCCCGGCGATGCACGGCGAGGCGGTCGTGCTGCGGGTGCTCGACCGCAGCAGCGTCGTGCTCGACTTCATTGCCCTGGGCTTCGAGGGCAAGGCGCTCGGTCTTTACCGGCAGGCGCTGCTGCGCCCCAACGGCATCATCCTGGTCACCGGCCCGACCGGCAGCGGCAAGACCACCACGCTTTACACCTCGCTGATCGAGCTCAACACCCCGGACCGCAAGATCCTGACCGTCGAGGACCCGATCGAGTACCAGCTGCACGGCATCAACCAGGTCCAGATCAAGCCGCAGATCGGCCTCAGCTTCGCCGCCATCCTGCGCTCGATGCTGCGCCACGATCCCGACGTCATCATGGTCGGTGAGATCCGCGACCTCGAGACCGCGCAGATCGCGATCCAGGCGGCGCTGACCGGGCACCTGGTGCTCTCGACCCTGCACACCAACAACGCCGCCGGCACGCTGACCCGGCTGCTCGACATGGGCGTCGAGGACTATCTGTTGACCTCGACGCTGAACGCGATCGTCGCCCAGCGCCTGGTCCGCCAGCTCTGCCAGCACTGCCGGCAGGTCTACGCGCCGCTGCGCGAGCTGCTCGAACAGCTCGGCTTCGATCCGCGCCAGCAGGTTTCGTTCTGGCGGCCGCAGGGCTGCGAGCAGTGCGGGGGCACCGGCTACTACGGCCGGATCGGCGTCAACGAGGTGCTGGTCATGACCGACCCGGTCCGCCGGCAGCTGCTCCAGCACGCCGAGGCGGTCGAGCTGCAGCGCACCGCGCTCGCCGCCGGCATGCGGCCGATGTTTCAGGACGGCATGGGCAAGGTGTTGGCCGGCGTGACCACGATCGAGGAGGTGCTGCGGGTGACCCGGGAGGCTGACTGATGGGTCGCTTCCGCTACCGGGCGGTGGCGGCCTCGGGCGAGCTGCTGCAAGGCGAGATGGACGCCGCGAGCCAGGCGACCGTGGTCGAACGCCTGCGCGGCCAGGGCCATCTGCCGCTCGCTGCCGAGGAGGTCGCGGCCGGCGCCGGTCAGCGACGCCGGCTGACCTTGATGCAGTGGCTGCGCCGCCCGGTCTTCGGGGCGGTCCGGGTGACCCGGCGCGAGGTCGCGATGATGACCCGCGAGCTCGCGACCCTGCTCGACGCCGGGCTGACTCTCGACCAGGCGCTCAAGCTGCTGATCGAGCTCACCGCCGGCGAGCCGCTCGAGGGCCTGCTCGCGGATCTGCTGGAGCGGATCCAGGGCGGCAGCTCGCTCGCCGACGCGCTGGCGCAGCACCAGAAGCTGTTCCCGCGGGTCTACGTCAGCATGGTCCGGGCCGGCGAGACCGGCGGCGCGCTCCGCGAGGTCCTGGGCCGGCTCGCCCGCTATCTGGACGAGGCCGAGGCGCTCCGCGAGCAGGTCAAGTCGGCGCTGGTCTATCCGGTGCTGCTGCTGATCCTGGCGGCGGTCTCGATTGTCATCCTGCTGACCGTCGTGCTGCCCCAGTTCACGCCGCTGTTCGAGAATGCCGGCGCCCAGCTGCCCTGGCTGACCCGTGCGGTGATGCTGGTCGGCGATGGCGTCCAGCGCTGGTGGTGGCTGATGCTCGCAGGCGGGTTCGGCGTGACCTGGATCGTCCGCCGGCAGCTGCGCCGGCCGGCGCGCCGCGCGCAGGTCGACCGCTGGCTGCTGCGGGTGCCGCTGCTCGGTGAACTGCTCGCCAAGATCGACACCGCGCGGTTCGCCCGCGCCCTCGGGACCCTGCTCGCCAACGGGGTGCCGCCGCTGACTGCGCTCGCGATCGTCCAGGACGCGCTCGCCAACGCCACGCTGCGGCGCGCGCTCGGCGATGCCGCGACCGCGATGAAGGACGGCGGCGGCCTCGCGGCGCCGCTCGGGCGCTCCGGCGTGTTCCCCCGGCTCGCGGTCCATCTGTTGGGCGTCGGCGAAGAATCCGGCCAGCTCGACCCGATGCTGCTCAAGATCGCCGAGGTCTTCGACCGCGACGTCCGGAGCACGATCGAGCGCCTGATGGCCCTTCTGGTGCCGGCGCTGACGATCGCGCTGGGCGCGATGGTGGCGGTGATCATCACCTCGGTCCTGATGGCGATCCTGTCCGCCTACGACCTGCAGCTATGAGGCGCCCGCGATCATGATGGCATTCAAGCGTTCCCGCCGCGGCCGGGGCCGGGCCGCGGCGGCCGGCTTCACCCTGATCGAGCTGCTGGTCGTGCTGGTGATCCTGGGCTTGCTCGCGGCTTTCGTCGCGCCGCAGGTGCTGAAGTACCTGAGCAAGGCCAAGACCGACGTGGCGAAGGCTCAGGTCGTGAACATCGCCTCGATTCTCGACCTCTACAAGCTTGAGGTCGGGCATTATCCGGACCAGCAGGAAGGCCTCAATGCGCTGCTCCAGCAGCCGCCCGATGCACCCCATTGGAACGGGCCCTACGTCAAGAAGGCCGACGCGCTGATCGATCCGTGGGGCGAGATGTATCAGTACCGCTTCCCCGGCGAGCACGGCGACTACGATCTGTTCACGCTCGGCGCCGACCAGGCCGTGGGCGGGGAGGGCGAGAACCAGGACGTCACCAGCTGGTGAGGGCCGGGAGCGCTTGACGGCATGGCGAGGGAGCACGGCTTCACCCTGCTCGAGCTGATGGTCGTGCTCCTGATCATCGGCCTGGTGCTGGTGCTCGCCCCGGGCCATCTCTGGCAGCCGCAGGCCGGGCTCGAGGTCAAGGTCGCGGCCCGGGCGCTGGCGGACGGCTTGCGCCAGACCCGAAGCGACGCGCTCGCGAGCAACCGCGAGCGGGTGTTCACGCTCGACGTCGCCGGCCACAGCTTCCGGCCCGGCCAGAACCGTCCGCTCGAGGCGCTCAACGGCGCGGTCGAGCTCGGCCTGGACACGGCGCGCTCGGAGCTGGTCGATGCCGGGCGGGGCCAGATCCGCTTCTTCCCGGACGGCAGCTCGACCGGCGGTCGGATCCGGCTGGCCATGCAGGCCCAACGGGCCCAGGTCACCGTCGACTGGCTGACCGGGCAGGTCGCGATCGCCGATGGCAGACCTTGAGCGCGCAGACCCGCGTGCCGGCTTCACCCTGATCGAGGTGCTCGTGGCCCTGCTGATCTTCGGGCTCGCCTTCGCCGTGGTGGCGCGGATCATCCAGACCGGCGTCCTCCAGTCCGGGCGCGCCGAGGCGATGACCACGGCGACCCTGCTGGCGCGCTCGCAGCTCGCCCGGGTCGGCGCCGACGTGCCGGTCGCCGCGGGCCAGCTGGAGGGCGATGCCGGCGACGGCTTCCACTGGCAGATCGTGATCCGTCCGGCCGCGTTCGAGGATGACCGTCGCGACCAGCCCGAGGGCTCGGACCGTCAGCCGAAGATCGTGCCCTATCAGGTCGAGGTCACGGTCGCCTGGGGCGCCGGCGAACCCGCAGAGGCGGTGACCCTCACGAGCCTGCGTCTGGCGGCGGCGGAGCCGGCGCGATGACGTCGCGGACCGCGGCCGCCGCCGAGCGCGGCTTCACCCTCCTCGAGATCCTGATCGCGGTCACCCTGCTCGGCCTGCTGATGGCGGCCCTGCTCGGCGGCGTGCGGCTCGGCGTGCGCGCCTGGGAAGCGAGCGGCACCCGGCTCGACGACGACGCCCGGCTGACCGCAGTCCAGGATTTCGTCCGCGAGCGCCTGACCCAGGCGCATCTGTTCGAGGGGTCGACCACGGCCACCGAAACCTTGCCGGCGTTCGGCGGCGAGCGGGATCGGGTCAGCTTCATCACCCTGATGCCCGAGCATCTCGGCGCCGGTTTGCAGCGGATGGTCCTTGCCCTGGCCCCGGCCGACGCCGGCACCGATCTGAGCATCGAGTGGTGGCCGGCGGATCTGGGCGACGATCCCGCCGCCGTGCGCGACGCGATCCACCGCCGCGTGCTGCTCGCCGACGTCGCCGAACTCCAGCTCGCCTATTTCGGCCAGGTCGACGCCAGGCGGCCAGCGGCCTGGTCCGAGGTCTGGAATCAACCGTTCCCACCGCTCCTGGTGCGCGTGCGGCTGCGCTTCCCGGAGCATGATGTCCGCAGCTGGCCCGACCTGATCGTTCGACCGATGATCGATGGCCAGATGTATTGAGGGGTAGTCCCGACGTGACGAGTTGGCATGGCTAGGTTGCTCGCGGTCGTCCGCCAGAGCCTGCGAGACTTCTTCGCCTGGTGGTTCGGCGAGCTCGCGGGTCTGGTCCCGGCCCGCCTCAGTCCGGCGCGGCGCCGCGACCGGTATCGCCTGGTGCTGGCGCTCGATCGCGGCGGGATCAGCGCTCTCGAGATCGTCGGCGATCGCGAGCAGGAGCTGGGCGGCGTCGAGCCGGCCGGACCGGGGCAGGCGGCGCAGATCGTCGCTCTGCTGCGCCGGGCGCGCCGGCGCACCAGCCGGATCACGCTTCGCCTCGCGCCGGGCATGGGGCTGCGCAAGGCGCTCGACCTGCCGCTCGCCGCCGAGGGCGACCTCGATCAGCTGCTGCGGTTCGAGATGGACCGGCTGACCCCGTTCCGGGCCGAGGACGTGGTCTTCGCCCAGCGCGTCCTGGAGCGCGACCCGGAGCGGCAGCGGATGACCGTCGAGCTGCAGGTCGCGCCGCGCGCCGTGGTCGAGCAGGCGCTCTCGATGGCTGCCGCCTGCAAGCTCCGCCCGATCCGGGTCGAGCTGGCCAGGGCGGAGATCTCGGGGTTCGAAGCCGGGCCGGCCACCCGACCGGTGCTGAACCTGCTGCCCGCCGAGTCCGAGGCGGCGCCCGCCAGCCGCCTGAACCGCGCGCTGGCGCTGGTCGCCCTGGCGCTGGTCGCGGTCGCTCTGGCAGTTCCGCTGCAGCAGCAGCGCCTGACCGCGGCCGACCTCGAGCGCCAGGTCACGGCCGCCAAAGCGGCGGCGCAACGGAGCGTGCAGCTGCGCGACCGCCTCGACCAGCTGGAGGCCAACGTCCGTTTCCTGAGCGAGCAGAAGCGGCGGATCCCGATGCTGACCCACATCCTGGCCGAGCTCACCCGCGTGATCCCGGACCAGGCGTACGTCGAGCAGCTCGACCTGCGCGATGGCGAGCTCAACCTGCGCGGGCTCGCGACCGCGCCGTCGGACCTGATCGCCCTGCTCGATCAGTCGGGCCTGTTCCGCAAGCCGGAGTTCCGCTCGCCGGTGACCCAGGACCCGAGGCTCGGACTGGAGCGCTTCCAACTGTCGGCCAAGCTCGCCGAAGAGGCTCAGTGATGCTGCGGCGCGGCTCGTTGCTCAGCCGCCTGCTGGCCCTCGGCCTGCTCGGCGGCGTGCTGCTCGCGGCCTACGGCCTGGTGCTCGCCCCGGTGATCGTCGCCTACCAGGAGGTCGGCCAGGAGATCGAGGAGGCGCAGCTGCTGCTGCAACGCTACCGCAGCCTCGCCAGCCAGCGGCCGGAGCTCAGTGCCCGGCTTGCCGGCCTCGAGCAGCAGGCGGCCAAGGCCGGCGGCTATCTGAAGGGCCCGAGCGATGCGCTGGCGGCGGCCGAGCTCCAGGACCACGCGCGAGCGATCATCGACGGCGCCGGCGGCAGCCTGCGCAGCACGCAGATCCTGCCGGTCAGCGCCGAGGATTCCAAGGTGCCGGTGCGTCGGGCGACCCTCAGGATCCAGCTCGGCATCTCGATCGAGGGCCTGCAGAAGGTGCTTTACGAACTGGAAACCGGCCAGCCCTATCTGTTCGTCGATCAACTGACGGTCCGGCAGCAACGGATGCGTCGGCGCTCGGCCGAAGCGGAGCAGGAGCCGGTGCTCGATGTCAGCTTCGAGGTGTTCGGCTACGTCCGCGGCGCCGCCGCCTGAGACCCGGAACCCGACGCCATATTCGCGCCGGGCCAACGCAAACGGTGTTGGCCCGGCGCTCGAATTCTTGGTAGAGTCGTGACCTGTCAGGGAGCGATGCCGGCGCGGCGTGATGGAGCGATCGACGCATTGGTTGACCGGGCTGCTGGTGCTGGCGATTGCCGGACTCGGGACGGTGGTCGTGCTCGAACTGGCCGGCAGCGTCGCGATCGCGCCGGAAGTGACCGCGGCGGCGCCGCCGGCGGGGGCGGTCGAGGCGCCGGTCGGGCCGGCCAAGTTCCTGCCGCCACCTGAGCGGCAGTTCGACGAGATCTCCAATCGGCCGCTGTTCTTCCCCTCGCGCCGGCCGTTCGTGCCGCCTGCGACGACCGATTCGGAGCCCGCGACCACCGACGATCCTACCAGTATCGAGCTGATCGGCGTCCTCCTGAGCGAGCATGGGCGCGCCGTCCTGGTCCAGCCCAAGGGTCAGCCGGGCGCGCATTGGGTCCGCGAGCAGCAGACCGTCGCGGGCTGGCTGGTCGAGGAAATCACCGCCGAATCCGTGCGCTTGCGCGACGGCGACCGTGTCGAAACCGTCAAGTTGCGCGCCGATCGGGCGCGACCGGCCGCCAAAAGCGACCACAAGCGGAAATCGGCCGCCCCCAAGGACGGCGCCCCAGCGGCGAACGCTGAGCAGGCACAAACCAGCCCGGCGCGGTGAGACCGCATCAGCGCCGGCCCGGCGCGATCGAGCGTCCGCGACGCGAACTCAGGCGGGCGACTTCAGGAAAATAAAAAATCACACCTGACAAATGCTTAGCAGGACGTTGTTGATTCTCGGCATGATGACTGCTAGGCAACTTCGCGAAAATCGTCTTAACGTGAGGTCGAACCGCCTCTACAGAGCGATGCCTTTGAGATTGAGCGTTGTGCGGCTGGGCTGGCTGGCTGCCGCGGCCCTCGCGCTGGCCGGGTGCGGATCCTGGCCGGCCGAGCGGCCGCGGGCGCCCGAACCGGCGCCACCGGCGGTCGCCCCGGCGGCCGTGAGCGCCCGGCCGGGAGCGCCGACCGGCCTGCCGCAGACGCCGCCGCACATGGCGCCGGTGGTCGAGCGCGGCACCGGCGTGTTCGTGCAGCCGCCGCCCGACCGCTCGCGGGCCAGCATCGCCAGCAACGCCGCCGGTGACGTGACCCTGAACGTGGTCGACGCCGATCTGCGCGAGGTCGTGCGCCTGGTCCTCGAGGACACGCTGCACGTCAACTACGTCATCGACCCGGCGGTCGGCGGCACGATCACCGTCCAGACCAGCCACCCGGTCGCCCCGGCGGATCTGCCCGCGATGCTGGACGCGGTCCTGCGGGTCAACGGCGCCGCGCTGGTCAAGATCGGCGACCTCTACAAGGTGGTGCCGATCGACCAGGCGCTGACCAGCGGCCCGGCGGCCGGGATCCACCCGGCGCCCGACGCCGGCCGGCCCGGGTTCGGCGTCGTCGTGGTGCCGCTCCGGTTCGTGTCGGCGGCCACGCTGGCGCCGCTGCTCGAGCCGTTCTCGCCGCCCGGCGGCACGCTGCAGGTCGACCCGACGCGCAATCTGCTGCTGCTGGCCGGCAGCCGGGACGAGCTCAGCACGCTGACCGACATGGTCGCGATGTTCGATGTCGACTGGCTGGCCGGGATGTCGTTCGGCCTCTATCCACTCGAGTTCGCCAAGCCGGCGGAGGTGGTCGCCGAGCTCGAGGAGATCTTCGCGCTCGACGTCGGGCCGGCGAACGGCGTGCTGCGCTTCTTGCCGATCGAGCGGCTCAATGCGGTGCTCGTCATGTCGAGCCAGCCGGCTTATCTGGACCGGGCCGCGGCCTGGGTCCAGCGCCTCGACCAGGCGGGCGAGAGCGGCGAGCCGCAGGTCTTCGTCTACCCGGTGCAGAGCGGCCGGGCGACCGACCTGGCCGAGGTTCTGGGCGAGATCTTCAACGTCCAGAGCAGCGCGGTCGGCCCCCAGGATCTGCTGGCGCCCGGCCTCCAGCCGGCCTCGATCGGCTCGAGCCTGATCGGCCGCGAGCCGGGCGCGGGCGAAGCCACCGCCGAGCCCGGGACGTCGCGCCTGGCCACGACCACGACACCGTCGCCGCGCCCGAGCGGCCTGGCGCAGTCGCCGACGGGCCAGCCACGGCCGGCGACCGGGGCGCAGGCGCACCGGCCGAGCGCCCTCCAGCCCGGGCTGTCGACCGGCCGGCCGACCGGCGCGCCGCCGGGCCAGCAGGCAGGCCCCGAGATCCGGATCATCGGCGATTCGACCACCAATTCGCTGGTGATCTGGGCGAGCCCGCGCGACTACCGCAAAATCCGAAAGGCGCTCGAGCAGCTCGACATCGTGCCGCTCCAGGTGCTGATCGAGGCGACGGTCGCCGAAGTCACGCTCAAGAACCAGCTGCGCTACGGGATCGAATGGGCCCTGCGCTCAGGCGACTTCGCGGCCACCTTCAGCCGGCTGCCGGGCGGCGCGGTCCGAAGTCTGTTCCCGGGCTTCTCGGCCGTGTTCAGCGGCACCGACGTGACCGCGGTCCTGAACGCGCTCGAGAGCGTGACCGACGTCACGGTGGTGTCCTCGCCGCATCTGCTGGTCCTGGACAACCAGACCGCGCGCATCCAGGTCGGCGATCAGGTGCCGATCGTGACGCAACAGGCGCAAAGCGTGATCAGCCCCGAGGCGCCGGTCGTCAACTCGATCGAGCTGCGCGACACCGGCGTCATCCTGTCGGTGACGCCGCGGGTCAATGCCAGCGGCTTGGTGGTGATGGAGCTCCAGCAGGAAGTCAGCAACGTCGTTCGCGCCGAGGGCCAGACCACCGAGTCCGAGCAGGCGACGCCGACCATCAGCCAGCGCCAGATCAGCAGCACCGTGGCGGTCCAGAGCGGCGAGACGATCGTGCTCGGCGGGCTGATTCAGGACAACAAAGACAATGCGGTCAGCGGGGTCCCGTTTTTGTCCCGGTTGCCGATCATCGGGCCGCTGTTCGGGACCCGCAGCCGGAACGGCAACCGGACCGAGATCCTGGTGATGCTGACGCCCAAGGTGATCCGCGGCGTCGCCGAGGCGCGCGCCATCACCGACGAGATGCGCCGGCGCCTGCAGACGGTCGCCCCGCTCACCACGCCTGGCTAGCGGCGATCCGTCCATGCGGTGCGGCGACGGCCGCGGCTTCGCTCTGATCCTGGTGCTGTGGATCACCGCCCTGCTCGCGGTGGTCTCGGCCAGCCTGGTCTCGAGCGGCCGGACCGAGACCAGGCTGGCGCACAATCTGGTCGAGAACGCCAAGGCCGAGGCGCTCGCGGACGGCGCCGTCCGGCGCGCCGTGCTCGGCCTGCTGGCGACCGATCCGGATCAGGTCTGGCGCGGCGGCGTGCTCTACCGGCTGACCTATGGCGAGGGCGAGGTGCGGGTCAGCATCGCCGACGAGGACGGCAAGATCGATCTCAACGCCGCGCCGCCGGAGCTGCTGGTCGGCCTGCTCGGCCAGCTGGGGCTGGACGCGGACGCCGCCGAGACGATGGCAGACCGGATCGTGGACTTTCGCGATCCGGACCAGAACCCACGTCCGCACGGCGCCGAGGACCCGCAGTACGCCACCGCCGGCCGGCCGGCCGGTGCGCAGGACCGGCCGTTCACTGCCGAAAGCGAGCTCCTGGGCGTCCTCGGCATGACCCCGGAGCTGTATCGGCGCATGCGGCCGTACGTCACCATCTTCTCCGGCGCCGAGGCCGTCGATCCCCTGCGCGCCTCCAGAGTGGTCCTGGCCGCGATCCCAGGCATGACCCAGCAGCTGATCGAGGCCTACGCCGCCGCCCGCCCGGACGAAGATCCGCTCGCCGGCATCGACGACAACACCGCGTTCGACATCGAGCCCTATCTGATCCCCTCGCGCGAGGTCATGTACACGGTCCGCGCCGAGGCGGAGACCGCGGCCGGCGGACTGTTCGTCCGCGAGGCGGTAATCGAGCTCACCGGTGAGCCGGACCGACCCTTCCGCGTCCACGCCTGGCGCCGCGGCAATCTCGACGACCTCGGGCCGGAGGCGGCCAGCGCGCGCGGCTGACCCCGGGCCGAGCCGGACCCTTGCCGAGCGATCTGAAGGCAGCTGCCGATCTTCTCGGCAGGCCCTTCGGGCCAAAGGGCCAGATCGCGGGCGACAAGTCCCTGCCTTCCGTGCTTTAGATGGCCACCGATCCCTGGCTGGTCGAGACGCACCGGCGGGAATAGGGTGGTGAGCGGGGGCGCGCGGCCGCAGACCCGGAGATGAAGGCTCGTCGATGATCTTACGGCTGAAGGCGATCGGGGCCCGGAGCCTGATTGTGGGCGCGATCACGGGGCTGTGCGGCGTTCTCCTGATCCTGTCGCCGCTCGGGACCGCCTTCGAGGAGGAGGTCGGCCTCGCCTGGCTGTTCCGCATTCGCGGCCCGATCGCGGCGCCGTCCGAGGTCGCGGTCGTCGCGATCAACGGCACCACCGGCAGCCAGCTCAGCCTGCCCAAGCAGCCGCGCGACTGGCCCCGGACGGTGCACGCGGCCCTGATCAAGAGCCTGACCGAGCACCAGGCGGCGGTCAGCGTGTTAGACATCGACTTCAGCCGGGTCAAATCGGGCTACGAGGATTCGATGCTGGCGATGGCGATCGCCGAGGCCGATCGGATCGTCTTGTTCGAACGCCTCGCCGGGCGCCGGCAGCCGGTCCAGGGGGCGGACGGTAAGGTCGACGGCTGGACCTGGGTCGAAGAGAAACTGTCGCCGTCGCCGCTGCTCGCCCATGCGGCCACCGCGCTGGCACCGTTCGCGCTGCCCAAGCTTGGCCAGGCCGCGATTCAGTTCTGGACCTTCAAGCCCAGCCTGGGAGACCTGCCGACCACGGTCTCAGTAGCGCTCCAGCTCTATACGCTGCCGCTCTACGAGCGCTGGCGGCAGCTGCTCGAGGCCGCCGGCGCGCAGGGGCTCGACCAGCTGCCGGCGAGCGCTGCGGGGATCAAAAAAGCGCCCGAGGTCCGCCGGGTGATGGGGATCCTGCGCCAGATGTTCCTCGCCGATCCGGGGCTCGCCGAGCGCGTGCGCTCGCGCCTGGACCGCCAGGCGACGGCCGGCGACGATCCCGCCGTGCCGCTGATGCAGGCCCTGGTTGCGCTGTACGCCGGCGCCCGCGATCGCTACCTCAACTTCTACGGACCGCCCGGGACGATCACGACCGTGCCCTACGCCAGCCTGGTCCAGCAGGGGCCGAAGGAGGGGTTCATCGGGGTCGGGCTGACGACCGAGGCGGGGGTGACGCCCGATCTGCGCGGCCGGGTCGTGTTCGTCGGCTATTCTGACCTGTTCGAGCCCGACCAGCCGGATCGCTTCTATACCGTCTTCACCAGCGGCGATGGCATCGATCTGAGCGGCGTCGAGATCATGGCGACGGCGTTCGGCAACCTGTTGACGGATCGCACGCTGCGGCCGGCCAACGGCGCCATCTCGGCGGGCCTGCTGCTGGTCTTCGGGCTGCTGGTCGGCGGCCTCGCCTCGAGCCTGCCGGCTCTCTGGGCGATCCCCCTGACCTTGGCCGCCGCGACCTTCTGCGGCTGGTTCAATCAGATGGCGTTCGATACGCGGGAGCTCTGGCTGCCGGTCGCGACGCCGTTTCTGATCCAGCTGCCGCTGGCACTGCTGCTTGGCCTGATGACCCAATACCTGGTCAGCCGCTATCGGCAGCAGCGGATGAGCCGCGCCATGAGCTACTACCTGCCGGCCCACGTAGTCCGGGACCTGACCGAAGGACGGGTTGAGGCCGACAGCGTCGACAAGGTGGTGTCCGGGACCTGCTTCGCGACCGACATGTCGGGGTTCAGCACGATCGCCGAGACCAAATCGCCGGACGAGCTGGCGGCCTTCATGAACGCGTATTTCGATGCCCTGGCCACCGCGCTCAAAAAACATCACGTCGACGTCACCGAGTTCCACGCCGACACGATCATGTGTGCCTGGCTGGCCGGCGAGCCCGAGATCGCCAGGCGGCGTCTCGCGGTCCTGGCGGCGATCGAAGCGGTCGCGGCGATTGAGCAGTTCGCCCGCACCCAGCCGGGGCTCACGCTCAATCCGCGGATCGGGCTGCAGGACGGGCACTTCTATCTCGGCCACACCGGCGGCGGCGGCCGGCTGGCCTACAGCATTCTCGGTGATCCGGCCAACACGGCGTCGCGGCTGGAAGGCCTGAACAAGCACCTCGGCACCCACATCCTGGGCGCGGCGAGCGTGCTTCGCGGCCTCGACGAGGTGCTGACGCGGCCGCTCGGCAGCTTCCAGCTCAAGGGGCGGGCCGAGGCCACGCCGATCGCCGAGGTGCTCGCGCTGCGGGCGCATGCCTCGCCGGAGCAGCGCCGGCTCTGCGAGCGCTTCTCCGAGGCGCTGAGCGCGTTCCAGGCCCGGCAATGGCAGTCGGCGCAGGGTCTGTTCGATGCCGTCACCGGGGATTGGCCGGACGATGGCCCGGCTCGCTTTTTCGCCACCCGATGCGGCCAGATCCTTGCCGGCGGCGAGCCCGAGGGCGACCCGGAAGTCATCAAGATGGACATGAAGTAGGTCCGACGGGACCAGCGCCGGCCGCAACGGCTTGCCCCTGAGGCGATTTCACACCATCCAGCAAAAAAACGCTTGCGCACGAGATCGTCGGCGTCTTTGATCGTGCTAAGCAACGGCGAGGGTGATCCGGTCGCCACACGCTTGCGCCAACTGGACTGCAGCCCGGAGCGGACGCAACCTCGCTACGTTTTGGATAGCTGGTTAGGATGATGTAACGGTATAAGCATCGACCTGTGGTTGCATTATTACGGAACCAGAGGCTCGCCATGCAGCAATCTGGAAAACTGAGCGTCCTCCTGCTTGGTCTGGTCTTAGCGACTGGCCCGCTCGGTCGGGCGGTTGCGCAGGAAGCCTGCGAGCCGGTCGTCGGCTCGGTCGCCTCGCTCGAGGGCCTGGTCGAGGTCGAACGCGCCGGGACCTTCGTCTGGCAGACCGCCGAACTTGCCCAGCCGCTGTGCCAGGCGGATTTGGTCCGGGTCGGGCCGCGGAGCCGCGCGGCGGTCCAGCTGGTCAACGAGGCGGTTCTGCGCCTCGACCAGAACACGACCCTGCAGCTGACCGACATCAAGACCGAGCCGGAGCAGCGCTCCCTGCTCGACCTCTTGAAGGGCGTCCTGCAGTCGTTCAGCCGCAAGCCCCGCCTCCTGGCGATCAACACCCCCTACCTGAACGCAACGATCGAAGGCACCGAGTTCGCGATCGCCGCGAACGAAGGGCAGGGCTCGATCACCGTGTTCGAAGGCGTCGTCAAGGCCGCCAATCAGCAGGGCGAGGTCCGGGTCGGCAGTGGCGAAGCCGCGGTCGCCGCGGCCGGCCAGGCGCCGGAGAAACGGATCGTCGTCCACCCGCGCGACGCCGTGCAGTGGGCGCTCTATTACCCGCCGATCCTGGCCGCGGTCGGCGGCCAGGCCAATGCCGGCGACCTGCCGCCGGCGCTCGCCGAGGCCATGAAGCGCGCCAACGCCGGCGACCTGGAGGGCGCCTTCACGACGCTCGACGGCGTGCCGGAGAGCCAGCGCGACGCCCAGTATCAGGTCTACCGGGCGGCGCTCCTGCTGTCGGTCGGGCGGGTCGACGAGGCCCGGAGCGCGATCGACCAGGCGCTCGCCCGCGACCCGAACTCGGGCCTCGCCTACGCCCAGCGCGCGATCATCGAGCTGGTCCAGAACCAGAAAGAGGATGCGCTCGCGACCGCGCGGCATGCGGTCGAGCTCAGCCCCGACGCGACCGCGCCCAAGATCGCGCTCTCCTATGCGCAGCAGGCGAACTTCGACATCGCGGCCGCGCGCGACACTATGTCGCATGCGGTCGAGCAGCAGCCGAAGGACGCGCTCGCCCGGGCCCGGCTGTCCGAGCTCTGGCTGATGCTCGGCGACCGCGGCCGCGCGCGCGAGGCCGCCCAGCAGGCAGCCCAACTGGCGCCCGAGGTCGAGCGCACGCAGATCACGCTCGGCTTCGCCAATCTGGTCGAGTTCAAGACCAAGCCCGCTAAGGAGGCGTTCGAGCGGGCGATCAAGCTCGCGCCCGGCGACCCGCTGGCGCGGCTCGGGCTCGGCCTCGCCCAGATCCGCGACGGCGACCTGGAGGAGGGCCGCAAGAACCTCGAGGTCGCGGTCGGTCTGGACTCGAACGACGCGCTCCTGCGCGCCTATCTCGGCAAGGCATATTTCGAGGAGAAGCGCGACGACCTCGCCAACCAGCAGTTCCATATCGCTCAGGGCCTCGATCCGCTCGATCCGACCGCCTACCTCTACGAAGCGATCAAGCAGCAGACCGAGAACCAGCCCGGCGAGGCGCTCAAGAACGCGCAGAAGTCGATCGAGCTGAACAACAACCGCGCGGTCTATCGCTCTCGCCTGCTGCTCGATTCCGATCGCGCCTCCCGCGGCACCAGCCTGGCCCGGATCTACAATGATCTCGGCTTCGAGTAGCTCGGCCAGAACGAGGCAACCAAATCGTTGACCCTCGACCCGACCGCGGCGGGCGCTCACCGCTTCCTCTCCGACACCTACGCCGACGTACGTCGGCGCGAGATCGCGCGAGTGAGCGAGCTGCTCCAGGCCCAGATGCTCCAGGACATCAACATCAATCCGGTGCAGCCGAGCCTGAGCGAGACCAACCTCAACATCGTCACTCAAGGCGGCCCGGCGCGCGCCGGCTTCAACGAGTTCACGCCCTTGTTCGAGCAAAATCAGACGCAGCTCAACGTATCGGGCGTGGCGGGCAATGAGAACACCTACGGGGGCGAGGGCGTCGCCTCGATGCTCTACGGCCGCTATTCGGCGAGCGTCGGCGCGTTTGGCTACACCACGGATGGCTGGCGTAAGAACAACGACAACAAACAGAACATCGAGGACGTCTACTTCCAGGCGGCGATAACGCCGGAAGTTAATGCGCAGGTCGAGTTCCGCCGTCGCCGCACCGACAACGGCGATCTCGCATTCAATTTCGATCCCGACTTCTTTTCCAGGACGAGCCGGCGCAACCTTGACCAGGACACCTACCGCGCCGGTGTGCGGTACTCGCCGCTGCCGAGCTCGGATTTCCTGCTGTCCTTCATTTACAGCGATCTGCGGAACAAGGTTACGGACTCCGACGGCTTCTCGGTCAGGAGCCGATCGAAGGACCAGGGCACCCAAACCGAGGGCCAGTACCTCTATCGCCGGGAACGTTTCAACCTGACCACCGGCTTCGGCTACAGCAGCGTCGACCGCAATCTGCGTGGAAACGTCGAGTTCGGCGGAGTCCCCGTCTTCGCCGACGCGAATACCCAGCAGATCACCGAGCCTCGCGGCTACATCTACGGCAATCTGAACTTTCCGGATCCCGTGACCTGGACGGTCGGCGTGAGTTATGACGATTTCCAGCACAATGATCTGAAGGTTGAGAAGGTAGCTCCCAAATTCGGCGTCCAGTGGAATATCACCGAGAATCTCACTCTGCGTGGCGCCGTCGTTGAAACCGTGAAGCCGGCCCTGATCAACAATCAGACCCTCGAGCCGACGCAGGTTGCTGGCTTCGACCAGTTGTTCGATGATACCAACGGCGCGGATGCCTGGCGGTACGCGGTCGGTCTCGATCACCGTCTTCTGAGCAATCTGTTCATTGGCGGTGAGGCCACTTGGCGCGAAGTCTCCACTCCGATCCTCACTTTCGATGCAAATGACTCCATTCAAGAGAAGTCCGACGAGCAGACGCACCGAACCTACGTGCATTGGCTGCCGATGCCCGAGCTGACGCTCAGCGCCGAGTTCGTCTATGACAAATTCACGGCTCAGCAGGGGTTCAACACCGATTTGTTTAACGTTCCGAAAAAGGTTGTGACCTACAGTGTGCCGCTCCAGGCCCGTTACTTCCATCCAAGCGGATTTTTCGCCGGGTTCGGCGTGACCTACGTTAATCAGGACGTGAACCGTACCGAGGCCAGTGGCGGGCCCGAAGGCTCGGATGACTTCTTCTATCTGAATGCTTCGGTCGGGTACCGTTTGCCGAAACGGCTCGGTATCGCCAGCTTCGGTGTGACGAACCTGCTCGACGAGAACATCAAATATCAGGATGACAGCTACCGCGAGTTCGAGGACCAACCGTCGATTGGGCCATACTTTCCGGAGCGCCTTTTCTTCGGAAGAATCACGTTGAACTGGTGACCGGGACGTTGTATAGCTCGACCGGCTCGAGGAGGAAGGTTAAGATGACCAGCGATAGTCGGGCTCCTGAAAAGTTCTACCTGAAAGCGTTCAGCTTCGGCGTGGTGTTCGCGGTGACGCTCGCGCTCGCCGGGCCTGCGGGTGCGGTGATGGGTAACGGCAGCCCGGCGGCGGCGGGAAAGGCTATTAAGAGTAGCAAGGGTACCATCGACATTCTGTGCAGTGTCGGTACGGGATGTTCGTACCCCAGTGGCGGTACCCCGGTTTACTACGCCGCGTTTGCGGCCAGCCAGGTAATCAGGGCCGGTGGGCTCGAGGAAGATTTTCACGCTGCGCAGCAGGGCATCGGCAGCGTCGTCAGCTTTAACTTCCCCTCCTCATCGACCCCGACCCCGATCGACTTCGCCTGCTGGTCGGGGAAGCGGACGGGACGCCTGAAGAAGGGTGACACTCCAGACGTACGGGAGTGCGTCAGGAGCTACAATTTCAGCTCCACAACGCCAGCGCCGAATCCGGTGTCCTGCAGCAGTACGGTTAAGGTGGTCGCCGACACGCCGAAACTGCATCTATGTAAAGACAAGATTGCGCAGTTCAACGCACCGCCGGCTCATGTCGATTACATTTTGAGTGTCGACGAGAAGAACCTCTCCGGACCGATGACGGTGATCACTTGCTCCAGTGACGTAGTGGCCCAGTGCGTGCCGGACACCCCCCAGAAGCTGGCCAACGTGTCCGGGTTCGTGACGTTTGGCGGCTATGACGGCACCACGGTCGGTGGGACCAAGTACTGCTTCAGTTTTACGAAATGTTAATGACGGCATAAGGCGCTATTCTCGAAGTCAAGCGCAAGAGAGAGCCGCGCGACGGCGATGAGGCACGTGATCGAAGCAAAGGGACCAGGCACATGACTGAAAGCATGACGAGCGCCGGCTGGGCCAGCCCCGAGGACCGCCAGACAGATGCCGCCGGCGTCCCGGCAGCACGGCGAGGCCGAGGTCGGTGGGCAGTACGGCGCAGTTGCGTTGCGACGGCGCTGCTCGCCGGCGCGGCCCTGCTCGCGGGCGCCTCGGACCAAGCCATTGCAGCCGCTCCACCGCTGCAGCTGGACCAGCCTTGGACCGGCTGTGTGTTGAATTCGGGCAGCCCCGCGACCACGACGGTGCAGCAATTGCAACAGGACGTCGTGAACAGTGATCCCCAAATCGACCAGGTTCCTAGTCACATCGAGGTTGCCTTTGTCGTCGTTTATGCGCTGAACAACGACAACGACGGGCAACCGGCAAAGGTGCAGGGGAAGTCCGGATACACGGGTCCCGTCCTGTGCCTGAATAAGGATGTCGCGGCCGCAATCACGGCCACGACGCAAACGGCCGGCATTCCGGATACCGGCGGCACGGCCGATTTCTTGGACATGGAGGACGCGTTCATCGTTCGGTATAAGCGCAACGACACCGGCGCCATCGAGAAGGTCTTCTGCCACTCCGCCAAAAGCAACGTCGTGTGCGTAAAGGTCTCACCATAGGTGGCCCCGGCGCGTCCACGATGGTTGAACTTTCTCTCCGAGCAGCGGGATGCGGCTGCTCGGCGGTCGATGGGAGGATCTGATGAGAGCAATGGATGTGATCAAGCTGTTGGCGCCAGTGGCCTTCGTTGTCGGCGCTGCGGGACCGGCGGCGGCGGCGCCATCGCAAACCTTCCCGACCACCTGCGAGATCGACTTGACGAACCTGCTGCCCGCAGACAACGTGAAGTTGCCGGAGCCTCTTCAAAATCAGTCATTTATAGTTGGTGAGGAGGTGCCGTTCGCGAGATCCAGTGCACCCGGAGCAAAAGTAGCGAGACCGTTCACCTGACCTGCAGGAAGGAAGTGCCGGGGCAGCTCGCGCAGAACTTCACGACCAAGGACTTCCAGCAGCGCTGTAGAATCAGTTTCTTGGATTGCGGCGACAATATCATTCGCGATGCTGACAACCAGACCTTCAAGGCAACGCAAATAAGCACCAACCCGCCCACAATCGAGTTGGAGTTGTCCTGCGATTTCAAGCACGAAAACCCCATGACAGCGGCGGGGACGGCGCCGCCTGCTGGCGCCTGAAATCAAGCTAAACACGCCGGCGGTGGTTCGGGCGGAAGCTCGGACCACCCCACCGCCCGCTTGGTGCGCTTTCCCGCGCCATGTTCGGCGCAGCTGTGAGCGATCTCGCATCCGCGTTCACCTGCTGAGCAAAAGCGGCGCCAAGCGGCTTTCCTCGCTCTCGCTTCGCGACCAACAGCAACTTGCAGATCGATGGCAGCGGCGCCGCCTGTCATCGCCGCAGCGTCGACAAGGGACAGGCAGCGGCCGGCTCACGGGGACTCCTGTCCAAGCCCCAGTTTCGCCGCCCTGCGCCGGAGGCTGCCCGTGACCCGCTTGACCAGGTAGCGCGCGGTGCGGGCCGCGGCCGCCGAGCGGCGGCGATAGGGCGCAAGCGCGCGCTCGAGCGCCCGGGCGAGATCGGGATCAGCGATGGCGGCGCTCGCATTGTAGGAGACGAACCACTCGAGAAAGCGGGCTTCGGCCTCGTGCTGCCGCCAGTCGTGATACTCGCCCTTACGCGTGGCCGCCGCCGAGGTCGAGGCTTCGTGCTGCCGATAGCGCGCCGTGGGCCGGCCGGCGATCAGGACCGGGTGGCGGACGAACAGCTTGGCCCAGAGCGTCTGATCCTCGTAGAGTTCTGAACTGTGGCTCGAAGCCGCCGACCGCGAGGGCTGCCGGGCGCCGGATCAAGACCGCGCAGGTGCAGGGAATGGCGCCCTCGTGCCTGAGTAGGATCCGGATCGCGAGCTCGGGCGGCGGATAAACGCGTCCCGGCTCGAGCCCGAGCCGCTCGGGCCGGACCGGACGCTGGGTCCCCGGATACCACCACAGCGTCGGGCCGTAGAGCATCGCCGCATCGGGCCGCGAGTAGAGCAGGGCGGTCTCCGCCTCGAGCTTGTCAGGCTCGTAGGCATCGTCGGCATCGAGGAAGGCGATGAACTCGCCGCGCGCGTGGCGCAGACCGAGGTTGCGCGCCGCGGCCGCGCCGTGGCGCCGGCGGTCGGGATGGGTCAGCAGCCCGACCCCAAGATCGTCCGCAAACGTGCCGATCGCCGCCTCGCGTGCAGCGTCTTCCGGCGACTGGGCAAAAGCGTCGGTCGCGGGTTGTTCGGTTCCCTGCGGCACCAGCGCGAAAACTAGGTTCTTCACGACGTCCTTTACGACGCGAAGCTGATCGCGCAGCCGATCCTTGCCGACTTGCAGAAGGTAGGCGACCCCTCCCACCGTGACTTCTTCGGTTGGCGGATTGAACTCGGGATCACTATACAGCCTGAGCTGCGTCATGGCCTGATCGATCAGGGCGTGCGAGCGGATGATGCCGACCTGGTTGTCCACCGCGAGCGTGTCGAGCGACAGATCCGGCGCAACCTGCTGCTGCGAGTCGAAGACCCGAGTGTCGGGCGCCTCGATGATCACCGACGCGCTCGCCGTGTACTTTTTCTCGATCATGAACCCGTAGAGCGTCGCGAGGCCCGTCAGCAGGATCATGACGGTCAGGATCAGTCGCCCGCGCCGGCGCAGGATGTTGAGCAGCTCGCTGAGCGGCAACCCGTCGTCCGCGGACGATGAGGCCATCGAATACAAAGCGGGGACATGGTCGCGGGGAAAGCTGGCCATTCCGTCCGATCGCAAAGCGCCCGTTTTTTGCGGTGCGTGCCTCTGCATAGGCGCACAGAACCTCCGCCTGAGCCGGTCCGATCAGGCCGCGAGGTCGGGACGCATACTACCGGTCGAGCCTGATCGCTGCAAAGCATTTAAATTTGCAGCGATTTACCCGACAAACTTGCAGCGGGCTCACCCGACCGTGAACCCCCTGGTGCCGCTCCACCTTGCTGGCTCAGTAGACCTCGGCCGCGCCACTGGCCATACCCGTTACGGCAGGCCTATATCCAGCCCGTGCCGTCGTCCCAGAATGTCCCGTCCTCCCAGCGCTCTCCGGCTACCGCCGCCAGCGGTGCGGCTACCGGCACAGGCGTCATGAGCAGCACGGGGCATGCGGCGGTGCTCAGGAGGAACGCACGGCGACTGAGGCCGCCATGCCGGTCGCTCGCGGGCGGCTGCCAATCGAGCACCGTTCTCCGGCGGTCGGGCACGTCAGGCCGTCCGCGGCTCTGAACGTCCTCCTCGGCTGGGAAGTTGGGGCCCAGCGCCATGCGAGCGGCGGCGCTTGGCATTTTGTCGCACCTGAGCGGGTCCATCATCGGTGAGCCAATCCGCTGCCGGGAGCTCGCGACGACCGCGCGTCCCACTTCTAACCCCTACGATAGCGGCGAGCGCGGCACCTCTGCAAGGAAAGAGGCCGATCGATCCGATGCACCGCTTATGAGCGGCCCGAGCTTCAGCCTGCCTGCGCTCGGCCGATGAGGTCAGGATGGCTGCCGCGCTCGATCTCTCCCCATCCTCGAGGCAGGCGGAGCAGGGGGCGGCAGCGTCCGGCGGTTGAAGCGCAAGCACGAACCTCGTCGAGGCAAGGCGACCGCCATAAATAGCTGATTTCCGTAATTTCCGGGAAATTCAGGAGGCGGCCACCCATTGGTCGCCCGGCCGGATGGCGCATCTATGCGCCACTTTCCCGGACGAATCCGGCATTGGAACCGGGCATGATGGCTAAAAATCGCTTGTCGCCAAAGGCTTACCGGTAGCGCACACGCTGGCGCATGATGCTACAGAAGTGACGCATCCCCGTCCGCCCGGAAATTCGCCAACCTGTCCGAAAATGGCCTCGGAAATTACTGAATTTCCTGCCGACCCGGCCCGCGGGCCGTCGAGCGCCCGGAGCGGATCGGCGGTCGACTGCCCAGAGGTCGGGAAGCTTGCGACCCCGGCGCAAAGAACACCTCCGGCCCATCGGGACGGCGAACACCCACGATCCTCGGCGACCTTGGAGGGGTTGCTCGACGCCCTCTGCGTGAACCGAATGAATTTCAGAATTTAGTCCCACCATCGAAATTTCCCGCGCTCCGCTCGAATCATGACGACCCGCGGCCGACCTCAGTGAGCATCGGTCCCGTGATCGCTCCAGGCCCAGCAGGAATTGCATATTTTCCCATGATCTGCTATCAGGAAGCATGCCTGCTACCAGTCGGGATGAAGCCTCGGCTGTCGCGCTTGGTTGGCCGGATGGGGCGGCCGCGGCGCCCGATCCTCAAGCCAAAGATCACCAAGACATCAGCGCGCAGGGGCCAAATTACCAAACGAACCCAAAGCGCGCGCAAAACCTGGCGTTCAGCTATGATTCGGGTGATTCGGGCTGCTTGAGCTGAGAGGGGGCTGTCGGGGCGCCCGAGACGCGGTCGAGCCGCCGGGCCAGGGGTAAGGGGCCTCGGGCGCCGGTCCGCGGAGCTGCGCCATGGGCTGCGTGCCCGATCGGCCCGAGAGGTCGCGGCCCAAAGGAACGTCAGAGGCTTGACGCCCGGGTGGAGCGGCGGCTCGAAGAGGGCCTCGCCGCCAGGCGGGCAGCGCCTTCCGCACTGCCAGCTGGCGCACGGCCGCGCGCAGGCCGGGGTCAGCTCGGGGCCCCAGCCCGACCCGCCAGGGTGCCGACCCCATTGACGCCGGCGCCGGCGTTGCCGACGATTTCGACCGCCGAGCCGGGAGATGGCTCCGCAGGCGATGGCTGGTGGGAGGGTTCCGTTCGTGGCAGAGACGCATCCGGCGCCAGGCGCGCGCGTGCTCGTGACCGGCGGCGCCGGCTTCATCGGCTCGCACACCGTGGACCAGCTGGTCGGGGCCGGCTGCCGCGTCGTCGTGCTCGACGATTTCAGCACCGGCCGCCGGCACAATCTCGCTCAGTGGCGCGGTGACCGGCGGGTCGAGATCGTCGAGGCCGACGTCGCCCTGGATCTCACCGGCCCGCTCGCCGAGGTCACGGGCCGGCTCGCTGGGTTCGATGCCATCGCTCACCTCGCGGCCCGGCCGGCGGCGGCGCTGTCGGTCGAGGACCCGCTCGGCGATCTCCGGGTGAACTACGCCGGTACCGCCCGCGTGCTGGACTTGGCGCGCCAGACCGGCGTGCGCAAGGTCGTCTTCGCGTCCTCCTCGGCGGTCTACGGCGATGGCGTCGAGCTGCCGACCTCCGAGGCGGCTGCGACCCGGCCCCTGTCGCCCTACGGGGTCAACAAGCTTGCGAGCGAGCGTCTGCTGGACTGCTATGGCTCGAACTGGGGCCTGGCCTGGGCCGCCTTCCGGTTTTTCAATGTCTACGGCCCGCGCCAGCACCCCGGCAGCCCATACTCCGGCGTGATCTCGGTCTTTGCCCGGCGGGCGCTCGCCGGCGAGCCGCTGACGATCGACGGTGACGGCCGCCAGAGCCGCGATTTCGTCTTCGTCAGCGACGTCGCCCGCGCCCTGGTCGACGCGTGTCTGAAGGACGTGGCCACCGGCGCGATCATCAATCTGGGCACCGGCCTCGAGACCTCGATCGACGATCTGGCGCGGCTGATCCTTCAGCTCACCGGCGCCACGAGCGACCTGCGCCACGGATCATCGCGGGTCGGCGACATCCGCCGCTCGGTCGCCCGGATCGATCGGGCCAGGGAAACGCTCGGATATGAGCCCGCGGTCCGATTGCGGGACGGACTCTCGCAGACGCTCGACTGGATGCGGCAGTCCGCGGCAACCTGCTGATGCTGCGGCGGTGCTCCGGCTTGTGCCTTGCCGCCCCGCATCGAGCCGGCGCTTCCGATCGGGGACGGCGCGCTCGACGACCGACCGGCCGGCCTCGGGGTCACCGGGTCGGCGCGCTCGCGCCCAGCGGCGATCCAGGGCCGCCCGGCTGCCAGCCAAAAAGCCGCCAGGCCGCCGAGAATCCGCTTCCGATCGCGGCCGGAATCGCTAGGTTGAGGTCGGGCGAAGGAACGCTCAGCGAGGCCGCCCGCGGCTCGGGTCGGCGCCCCGGGGAGGCAACGCGATGTCGGGCACGGTCATGAATCTGGCCTCGCTGCTGGTGCTCGGCTTCTTCCTCGGCATGCGCCACGCGACCGACGCCGACCACGTGATCGCGATCGCCACGATCGTCAGCCGGCAACGCTCGCTGCGCGGCTCGGCGCTGATCGGTGCCGCCTGGGGCCTCGGCCATACCCTGACGATCCTGATCGTCGGCAGCGCGATCATCCTGTTCGGCATCGTGATCCCGACCCGGATGGGCCTGGCGATGGAGCTCGCGGTCGGGGTCATGCTGGTCCTGCTCGGCGTGCTGACGCTGACCGGCTTCGGCAGCGTGCTCGGCGCCGCGGCCCGCCCGGGCGACCCCGGCCGGGACCACGATCGCGGGCTCGAGCATGGCCTTTGGGGCCACGACCACGCGCACGCCCATGGCGACTACGTCCACCGCCATGCCCACGGTCACGGCGCCCGCGATCACGGCCACCCCGAGGACCGCACCCCGCTCGCCAGGCTGGACCGGCGGCTCGGCGGCCTGCCGCTCTATCAATGGCTGCGGCCGCTGGTGATCGGGATCGTGCACGGGCTCGCGGGCTCGGCGGCGATCGCGCTGCTGGTCCTGGCCGCGGTCCGCGAGCCGGCCTGGGCCATGGCCTATCTGCTGCTGTTCGGGGTCGGCACGATCGCCGGCATGATGCTGATCACCTGCGCGCTGTCGGCACCGTTCGCCTTCAGCTGGTCGCGGCTGCCCCGGTTCAACGGCCAGCTCAGGGTCGCCTCCGGCCTGCTCAGCTTCGGCTTCGGCCTGTTCCTGATCTACGAGATCGGGTTCATGGCCGGCGGCCTGTTCACCGCGACCCCGAGCTGGATTCCCCACTGACGGCGGCGGTTCGACCGGGCGGCACCGCGAGCGCTTCCCGGGGCCGCCGATGGCGGGCTTTGATCGGCGGCGCGGGTTCGTGCAAAGCTGCGGCTTCGCAGCTTGCAGAGTAGAGGCCCATGCTCGACCGACGCGACGCCAGGGAGCTCTCCGGCCTGCGTGCCCAGGACCGCAGGCGCGATCTGGCGGTCCGCGCGGCCTGGCTGTACTACGTCGCCGGCAACACCCAGGACCAGCTCGCGAGCAAGCTCAACGTCTCGCGCCAGGCCGCGCAGCGGCTGGTCGCGGCCGCGGTCGCCGAGGGCCTGATCACCTTCCGGATCGATCACCCGCTGCGCGCCTGCGCCGAGCTCGAGGAGGCGCTCCGGAGCCGCTTTGAGCTCGATTACGCCGAGGTCGTGCCCGGCGATGCCGACCAGGACGACGTGACCGGGCTCGGCGCCGCCGCCGCGCGCCAGCTCGAGGCGCATCTCTCGCCCCGGGCCCCGCGGGTGCTCGCGTTCGGCACCGGCCGGACGCTGCGCAGCGCGGTCGGCCAGGTCGAGCCGATGGAGCGGCCGCAGCACAAGATCGTGTCCCTGGTCGGCACGACCACCCGCGACGGCCGCGCGACCTCGTTCGAGGTCGTGATGCGCCTCGCCGAGCGGATCGGCGCCGCCTGCTATCCGGTGCCGACCAGCGTCGTGACCGACACGGTCGAGGAACGCGCGCTGCTCGAGAGCCAAAGGCCCTGGCAGCTGATCCGCGCGCTCGCCGACAGCGCCAGCATGGCCATGTTCGGGATCGGCACCCTCGAGCGCGACCGCAACGCCCCCTTGCTGCGCGACGGCTTCATCACCGAGGCCGAGCACGACGAGCTGGTCCGCCGCGGCGCGGTCGGCGACATCACCGGCTGGGCCTTCGACGCCGAGGGCCGGCTGATCGATGGCGGCAGCAACGCCCGCGTGACCGCGATCCCCCACCGCCTGCCGCTCGAGCGCCTGACGATCGGCGTCGCCGGCGGCCGGAGCAAGGTCCGGGCGATCGCGGCGGCCCTCCGCGGCCGCCTCGTGTCCGGCCTGATCACCGACGAGGCCGCGGCGCGCGGCAGTCTCGAGCGCTGAGCTTATTCTCGCAGTCGGTGCGGTCGCGCACTGCCGGCCGCTCGCATCGCGATCATTTCCGGCTTGACAGGCGCCGCCGAATGTTCGAGCATTCGCCCAACATATGGGCAAATGCCCGGAAAAACGGAGGCTGATGACATGCAGACACGCTTCCTGATCGCCGCGGCGACCGCGGCTCTGCTGGCCGGGGCCGCGCCCGCGCTCGCAGAGACGGTCACGATCGCCACCGTCAACAACGGCGACATGATCGTCATGCAGAAGCTCTCCTCGGCATTCGAGAAGGCGCATCCCGACATCAAGCTCGACTGGGTCGTGCTCGAGGAGAACATGCTCCGCCAGCGGGTCACGACCGACATCGCGACCCACGGCGGCCAGTTCGACGTCGTGACCATCGGCACCTACGAGGTGCCGATCTGGGCGGCGCAGGACTGGCTCGAGCCGATGGACAACCTGCCCGCGGACTACGACGTCCAGGACGTGATCAAGGCGGTGCGGGACGGCCTGTCCTACAAGGACAAGCTCTACGCGCTGCCGTTCTACGCCGAGAGCTCGATGCTGTTCTACCGGAAGGACCTGTTCGAGAAGGCCGGCATCAAGGTGCCCGAGCAGCCGAAGTGGTCCGAGGTCGAGCAGTGGGCGAAGAAGCTCAACGACCCGAGCCATGAGCTCTACGGCATCTGCCTGCGCGGCAAGCCGGGCTGGGGCGAGAACATGGCGTTCGTGACCACGCTCGTGAACACCTTCGGCGGCCAGTGGTTCGACATGGACTGGAAGCCGCAGCTCGACTCCAAGCCGTGGCACGAAGCGGTGACCTTCTACGTCAACCTGTTGAAGAACTACGGGCCTCCGGGGGCGAGCTCGAACGGCTTCAACGAGAACCTGGCGCTGTTCTCGACCGGCAAGTGCGCGATGTGGGTCGACGCCACGGTCGCCGCCGGCCTCCTGTTCAACCCCCAGCAGTCGCAGGTCGCCGACAAGCTCGGCTTCGCCCAGGCGCCGATCGACGGCTGGCCGAAGGGCGCGAACTGGCTCTGGTCCTGGGCGCTCGGGGTGCCGACCTCGTCCGACGCCAAGGACGGCGCCAAGACCTTCATCGAATGGGCGACCTCCAAGGACTACATCAAGCTGGTCGGCGAGAAGCAGGGCTGGGTCGCGGCGCCGCCCGGCACGCGCAAGTCGACCTATGACAATCCCGACTACCAGAAGGCGGCGCCGTTCGCGAGCTTCGTCCTGAAGGCGATCGAGACCGCCGATCCGATCAACACCACCGCCAACCCCAAGCCCTATAGCGGGGTGCAATACGTCGGCATCCCCGAGTTCCAGGCGCTCGGCGCCCAGGTCGGGCAGACGATCGCCGCCGCGCTGACCGGCCAGATGTCGGTCGACCAGGCGCTGGCCGCCGCCCAGCGCGCCACCGCGCGGACCATGCAGCAGGCGGGCTACCCCAAGTAACCACTCTCAGGCTTCGGGCCGGGCGCCGGCAGACGCGCCCGGCCCGGCCCCGCCTGCCGTCTCGAGCCTGACCCAGGGAGGCCCGTCATGGCCCAGTCAGCATCCGCAGAGGCGACCGCGGCCACGGTGCCGGCGGCCGGCAAGCGGCGCCGCAGCCGGCGCGACGTCAACACGACGCCCCTGCTCGCGCCCTCGGTGATCATCCTGTTCCTGTGGATGATCGTGCCGCTCGCGCTCACGCTCTGGTTCTCGTTCCAGCGCTACAATCTGGTCACGCCCACGATCACGGGCTTTGCCGGGCTCGAGAACTACACGTACCTGCTGACCGACCCGGCGCTCTGGACCGCGATGGTCAACACGCTGCTGCTGGTCGGCTGGGTGCTGGTGATCACGGTCGTGCTCGGGACCCTGCTCGCGGTCCTGTTCGACCAGGAGTTCGTCGGCCAGGGCGTCGCGCGGCTGTTCGCGATCGCGCCGTTCTTCGTGATGCCGACCGTGAGCGCCCTGATCTGGAAGAACATGCTGATGCACCCGGTCAACGGGCTGTTCGCCTGGATCAGCAAGAGCCTGGGCTTCGGGCCGATCGACTGGTTCGCGGACCTGCCGCTGACCTCGATCATCATCATCGTCTCCTGGGAGTGGACGCCGTTCGCGCTCCTGATCCTGCTCACCGCGATCCAGTCGCTCGACAACGAGCAGAAGGAAGCCGCCCGCATGGACGGCGCCGGCCCGTTGTCCATGTTCTGGTTCATCATCCTGCCGCACCTCGGCCGCGCGATCTCGGTCGTGGTGATGATCGAGACGATCTTTTTCCTGACGATCTTCGCCGAGATCTTCGTCACGACCTCGGGCGGCCCGGGCCTCGCGTCGACCAACCTCGCGTTTTTGATCTACATGCGGGCGCTGCTCGAGTTCGACGTCGGCGGCGCCTCGGCGGGCGGCGTGATCGCGATCGTGCTCGCCAACATCGTCGCGATCTTCCTGATCCGCTCCGTCGCCAAGAACCTCGACGCCTGAGGAGGACCGGACATGTCTGCGACCCTGCGCGAGAAGGCCCTGATGACGGTGCTCGGCTGGGGGGCGGCCGCCCTGATCTTCTTCCCGATCTTCTGGATGGTGCTGACCAGCTTCAAGACCGAGATCAACGCCGTGCAGACCCCGCCGTCGCTGTTCTTCGCGCCGACGCTCGAGAACTACGTCGAGGTGCAGGCCCGCGCCGACTACCTGCGCTTCGCGCTCAACAGCGTCGTGATCGCGTTCGGCTCGACCCTGCTGGCGCTGGCGCTCTCCGTGCCCGCCGCCTACGCCATGGCCTTCTTTCCGGGCAAACGGACCAAGGACCTCCTGCTCTGGATGCTGTCGACCAAGATGCTGCCGCCGGTCGGCGTGCTGGTGCCGATCTACCTGATCTTCCGCGACCTGAACCTGCTCGACACGCGGATCGGGCTCACGGTCGTCGACGCGCTGGTCAACCTGCCGATCGTGGTCTGGATGCTCTACACCTTCTTCAAGGAGGTGCCCAAGGACATCCTCGAAGCCGGCCGCATGGACGGCGCCAAGCCCAAGCAGGAGCTCATGCACATCCTGATGCCGCTGTCGCTCCCGGGGATCGCCTCGACCGGCCTGCTCGCGGTCATCCTCGCCTGGAACGAGGCGTTCTGGAGCCTCAACCTCACGACCTCCTCGGCAGCACCCCTGACCACCTTCATCGCGTCGTTCTCGAGCCCCGAGGGCCTGTTCTGGGCCAAGCTCTCGGCCGCCTCGACCATGGCGATCGCGCCCATCCTGGTGTTCGGCTGGATGAGCCAGAAGCAACTCGTGCGCGGCCTGACTTTCGGCGCCGTCAAGTAGGGAGACGACGGATGGCAACGCTTCGATTGCGCGATCTGCGCAAGAACTACGGCGAGGTCGAGGTCATCAAGGGCGTCAACCTCGACATCAACGACCGGGACTTCGTCGTCTTCGTCGGGCCGTCGGGCTGCGGCAAGTCGACCCTGCTCCGGATGATCGCCGGGCTCGAGGAGATCAGCTCGGGCGAGCTTCTGATCGACGGCGAGCGGGTCAACGACGTGCCGCCGGCCGAGCGCGGGCTCGCGATGGTGTTCCAGTCCTACGCGCTCTACCCGCACATGACGGTCCGCGACAATATGGGCTTCGCGCTCCGGCTCGCCGGCGTGTCCAAGGCCGAGCGCGAGCAGAAGGTCCAGGCCGCGGCCAAGGTCCTGCAGCTCGATACCTTCCTCGACCGCAAGCCCAAGGCGCTCTCCGGCGGCCAGCGCCAGCGGGTCGCGATCGGCCGCGCGATCGTCCGCGACCCCAAGGTGTTCCTGTTCGACGAGCCGCTCTCGAATCTCGACGCCGCACTCCGGGTGCAGATGCGGATCGAGCTCGCGCGCCTGCACGACGCCCTCGACGCGACCATGATCTACGTCACCCACGACCAGGTCGAGGCGATGACGCTCGCCGACACGATCGTCGTGCTCCAGGGCGGGGTGATCGAGCAGGCGGGCAGCCCGCTCGAGCTCTATCACCATCCCGAGAACCTGTTCGTCGCGGGCTTCATCGGCTCGCCCAAGATGAACTTTTTGGACGCCAGGGTGGTCGGCAGCGACGCCGCCGGCGTCACGGTCGAGCTGATCAACCAGGACCGGATCACGGTCGACGTCGCCCCCGGCCAGGTCTCGCCCGGCGAGCAGCTGACCCTGGGCGTCCGCCCGGAGCATCTCCAGGTCACGCGCGAGGGCGGCGACGTCACCGGCGAGGTCCTGGTCGCCGAGCGCCTGGGCGGCGACACCTACCTCTACACCCAGATCGCCGACGGCGTGATGCTGGTGGTCCAGGCCGACGGCGAGAACCCGACCCGCGTCCACGACCGGATCGGGGTCGTGATCGACGGCCGGGTCTGCCACCTGTTCAAGCAGGACGGCAGCGCGGTCCGGCGCGCCAGGCGGCATCCGCTCGCCGACATCAAGGATCCGACCGCGCACGCCGCGGCCTGACGCCAGGGGAGGCCCGGATGTACCTGGAAAAATACGATCTGAAAGGCCGGACCGCGGTCGTCACCGGCGCCGGCCAGGGCATCGGCTTCGCCTGCGCCCAGGCGCTCGGCGAGGCGGGCGCCAAGGTGATCATCGGCGAGCTTTTGCCCGAGCGCGGCGAAGAGGCGAAGGCGAAGCTCAAAGGGCTCGGCATCGACGCCCAGGCGATCGCGCTCGACGTCACCAAGTCCGCCCAGGTCGACGAGATGGCGGCGCGGGTCGAGCGGGAGCACGGCGGCTGCGACGTCCTGGTCAACAACGCCGGCGTCGCCAAGAGCGACGTGCGCGCCGAGGACACCAGCGACGAGCACTGGCGCTTCCACATCGAGGTCAACCTGAACGGCCTGTTCTGGTGCTGCCGGGCGTTCGGCCGCCAGATGCTGGCCAAGGGCAAGGGCTCGATCGTCAACGTCGGCTCGATGTCCGGCTTCATCGTCAACAAGCCGCAGCCGCAGTCGTTCTACAACGCGTCGAAGGCGGCGGTGCATCACCTGACCCGCTCGCTCGCGGCCGAGTGGGGCGCGCGCGGCGTCCGGGTCAACGCGGTGGCACCCACCTACATCGAGACGCCGCTCACCGTGTTCGGCATGGAGGACGAGGCGATGGCCGCGGTCTGGCTGGAGATGACCCCGATGCACCGGGTCGGCCAGCCGGAGGAGATCGGCTCGGTCGCGCTCTTCCTCGCCTCCGACGCCTCAAGCCTGATGACCGGCGCGATCGTGCTCGCCGACGGCGGCTACTGCTGCTGGTAGGAGGACCCAACCGATGAAGCTCGAGGGCAAGGTTGCGATCGTCACCGGCGGCGCCCGCGGCATCGGCGCCGCGATCTGCCGGCGCTATGCCGAGGAGGGAGCCCGCGTCGTGGTCGCCGACGTCCTGGCTGACGAGGCGGAGACACTGGCGCGGGAGATCGGCCGCGAAGCATTCGGGATTCGGCTCGACGTCACCAGGCGCGAGTCGATCGATGCCATGGTCGAGAACGTCGTGGCGCAGGCGGGCGGCATCGACGTCCTGGTCAACAACGCCGCGATTTTCGAGATGGCGCCGCTGCTCGAGATCACCGAGGCGAGCTTCGACAAGCAGTTCGCAGTCAACGTCAAAGGCCTCCTGTTCACGCTCCAGGCGGTGGCGGCGCAGATGGTCAAGCAGGGCAGGGGCGGCAAGATCGTCAACTTCGCGAGCCAGGCCGGCCGGCGCGGCGAGCCCCTGGTCGCGGTCTACTGCGCCTCCAAGGCCGCCGTGATCAGCCTGACCCAGTCTGCGGGCCTCGCCCTGATCAAAAGCGGCATCAACGTCAACGGCATCGCGCCCGGGGTGGTCGACACGCCGATGTGGGACCAGGTCGACGCGCTGTTCGCAAAGTACGAGAACCTGCCGCTCGGCGAGAAGAAGCGCCAGGTCGGAGAGGCCGTGCCCTACGGCCGGATGGGCGTGCCCGAGGACCTCACGGGCGCGGCGGTGTTCCTCGCCTCGGCCGATGCCGACTACGTCGTCGCCCAGACCCTCAACGTCGACGGCGGCAACTGGATGAGCTGATGGGCCGCAAGGCGGACGGCCCGTTCGATCTCGTGATCTTCGATCTGGACGGCGTTCTGGTCGACAGCGAGCCGATCAGCTGCCGGGTCACGGCGGCGGCGCTGCACGAGGTCGGGATCTGGTTGTCGCCATCCGAGGTCTGCGACCGCTTCCTAGGCCTGAGCACCGCGGCGATGCTCCGCGAGGTCGCCGCCGAGCATCGCTGCTGCCGGCTGCCGGAGGGCTTTGCGGAACTGTTGCGCGGGCGCATCCTGAAGGCGTTCGAGCATGCGCTGGCACCGGTTGCCGGCGTCCCCGCCGTGCTCGATGCGCTGCCGATGGCGCGCTGCGTCGCCTCCAGCAGCCACCCCGAGCGGATCCGCCGCTCGCTCGAGCTCGCGGGCCTGCTCGACCGGCTGGCGCCGCATCTGTTCAGCGCCAGCATGGTCAGCGAGGGCAAGCCCGCGCCCGATCTGTTCCTGCTGGCGGCGGCGCGGATGACGGCGAAGCCCGCGCGCTGTCTGGTGGTCGAGGACAGCGCTGCCGGGATTCGCGCGGGCAAGGCCGCGGGCATGACCGCGTTCGGCTTCACCGGCGGCAGCCACCTGCGCCCCGAGACCCACGCGCCGCGGCTGCGGGCAGCGGGTGCCGATGCCGTCTTCGCCGACATGGCGAGGCTCGCCGGCCTCATCGGAGCGGCGGTCTGACCTCGCCCGTCGCCGCGCCGCCCCGATCGAGCTCGCTGAGGCGGTGCATCAGCTGGCGGGTCGCCGGATAGAGCCCCTGATAGATCGCGTACTGCGCCTCGTAGCGCGCCACGACGCCCGGCTCCGGATCGACCGGCCGGCCCGGCGGCGCCCACGCCGCTGCCAGCGCCTGCGCATCGTTGCCGGTGGCCGCGGCGAACGCGAGCAGCGCCGCCCCGCGCGCCGACGAATCCCCGGCACCGACCGCGGTGATCTGCCGGCCGAGCACGTTGGCAAAGGTCCGAAGCCAGATCCTGCCGAGGTTGCCGCCGCCGCTCACCCGGATCTCGCGGGCCTGCCCGGCGAGCGCTTCCGCGGCCTCGACCACCCCCCGGACCGCGAAGGCCACGCCCTCGATCACGGCCCGCGCCAGGTGCCGGTGGTCGTGGCGCCGGGTCAGACCGAACCAGGCGCCCCGCGCCTGCGGATCGAGGTGCGGCGCCCCCTCGCCGGTGAGATAGGGGAGAAACAGCAGCCCCTCGGCGCCCGGCGGGACGGCTTCGGCCATCTCGCAGATCAGCTCGAAATCGACGCTGGCCGCGGCCGGCTCCGGCGCGCCGGGCCGCGCGATCCCGGCAAGCCGGCCATACCAGTCGAACGAGCCGCCGCCGGACAGGACGCCGCCCATCAGCTGCCAGGTCCCGGGCAGCGCGTGGCAGAAGGTCTGAAAGACGCCGTTCGGATCGGGGACCGCGGCCGCCGTCGCCAGCTGGATCGCGGCCGAGGTCCCGAGCGTGATCGACAGCATGCCGGGGGTCACGGCGCCGCTGCCGAGCGCGGCCGCCGCCTGGTCGCCGGCGCCGGCCGCGACCGGCGTGCCCGACCGCAGCCCGCTCGCGGCGGCACCGGCCGCATCCACGCTCGCGACCAGGCTCGGCGACTCGTGGGCCTGCGGCATCCAGTCCGGCGCGATCGCGAGCGCCTCCAGCGCCTCGCCGGACCAGCGCCGGCGCTGCACGTCGAACAGGCCCGTGCCCGAGGCGTCGGTGACGTCGGTCGCCAGCACCCCCGTCAGCCGCAGGCGCAGGAAGTCCTTCGGCAGCAGGACCGCGCGCAGCCGCGCGTACAGATCCGGATGGTGGCGGCGCAGCCACAGGATCTTGGAGGCCGTGAACGCGGTCCGCAGCCGGTTGCTGGTCCAGCCCGCGAGCGCGGCGCCGAGGCGCTGCTCGACCTCGGCGCACTCCTGCAGCGTGCGCTGGTCGTTCCAGAGGATCGCCGGACAGAGCGGCCGGTCCTCCGGCCCGAGGACCACCGCGCTGTGCATCTGCCCGGCCAGCCCGACCGCATCGGGCGCCGGTCCGCCGTCCAGGAGCGGCCGGCTCGCGGCGAGCAGGGCCTGCCACCAGAGGTCGGGGTCCTGCTCCGCCCAGCCGGCCGCCGGCACCTCGAGCGGATAGGGCTGCCGGGCCGACCTGACCACCCGGCCAGCCTCGTCGACGAGCACCGCCTTCAGACCCGACGTCCCGAGATCGAACCCGATCGCGTGCAGCAAACCAGACGCTCCCGCCATCCCCGGCAGCTTCAGTATCACATCCCCGCGCGCCGCCGTCGCGCCAAGAAACGTGCGCAACGGCGGATTGTGCATCGTCGGCAGGAATTGCCGGCGCGGCAGATGGCGGTGCGTTGATCTGGATCAAGGCTTAACTCGTACAAGGGGCGCAAACGACATCTGCGCCGCCTGCGACCCGCAGGCCACCGGCGACCCGCGATCTCGCGTGACCGGTCAAAAACGGCAGGAGGACCGCTGTGGCAGAAGGTCTGATCACGCCTGATCAGCTCAGGCACATCACCGACGAGAAGGAGATGGCGAAGGCCAAGGAGGCGCTCGAGAAGAAACGCAAGGTCGACGACGAGCGCCACCATCTGCGCGATGCGTTCATGGCCCAGGATATCCACCCGGACGTGTTCGAGCGGGTGTCGCGGGTGGTCCGGAGCGCGGCCGAGCGGGGCGAGAACGAGGTGCTCGCGTTTCGTTTCCCCAGCGAGTACACCACCGACGGCGGGCGGGCGATCAACAACTTCGAGCCCGGCTGGCCCGAGACCCTGACCGGCTTCGCCAAGCGCGCCCACGAGTTCTACAAGAAGGAGCTCGAGCCGAAGGGCTACAAGGTGCGCGCCCAGATCATGGACTTCCCGGGCGGGGTGCCCGGCGACGTCGGCATCTTCCTCAGGTGGTGACGTGCGCGATCGGGTAGTGACACTGCGCCGCATCGCCAGCCCGAGCTTGCCCCCTATGCTGCGCCGCAGCAAACGCCGCGATAGCTCCAGAGTCGCAAGATTTCAGCCCCAGGAGGCGACCGTGACCGTGACCAGAGATAGCCAGACGCCGGCCCGCTCGGCCAATGGCCACACCGACGAGATGGCGCCCAAGGCCCCCGCCCAGGGCGCGTTCTGGTCGCCGATGATGGCGTCCTTCGCCGGCCTTGCCGAGGCGCCGGCGCAGTGGCTGGGCCAGGCCGCGGAGATGATGTCGCCGAAGTCGGCCGAGACGCCGGCGCCGGCCCCCGAGCGGGCCGGCAGCGACTGGATGCGGGCGGCGCTCGACTACTGGGTCGACGCCGCCCAGCGCCAGGTCCTGTTCTGGGACGTCCTGCGCAAGCGCGGCAACCAGGCGCTCGAGCACTACCGCAAGGGCAAGCCGCCGGTGCTGGTGTTCGACTACGACCTGGTCATGGACGGGCGCCAGCTCGAGCGGCCGGTCAACTACATGCTGCTGCGCATCAAGCCCGAGCGCGGGGTCGCGACCGACCCGAAGAAGCGGCCGTTCGTGATCGTCGACCCGCGCGCCGGCCATGGCCCCGGGATCGGCGGCATGAAGGAATTGAGCCAGGTCGGGGTCGCGCTGCGCAACGGCCATCCGGTCTATTTCGTGGCCTTCCATCCCGAGCCCGAGCCCGGCCAGACGATCGCCGACATCGCCTGGGCCGAGGCGCAGTTCCTGCTCAAGGTCCAGGAGCTCCATCCCGAGGCCGAGGGCAAGCCGGTCGTGGTCGGCAACTGCCAGGCCGGCTGGGCGATCATGATGCTGGCGGCCGCGGCACCGGATCTCGTGGGCCTCGTCAGCATCGCCGGCTCGCCGCTCTCCTACTGGGCGGGCGTCGAGGGCAAGAACCCGATGCGCTACGCCGGTGGCCTGAACGGCGGCAGCTGGCTCGCCTCGCTCGCCGGCGATCTCGGCAACGGCAAGTTCGACGGCGCCCACCTGGTCGACAACTTCGAGAACCTCAATCCCGCCAATACGCTCTGGACCAAGCAGTACAATCTTTATTCGAAGATCGACACCGAGGAGCCGCGCTACCTCGATTTCGAGAAGTGGTGGAGCGGCTATTTCTTCCTCACCAAGGACGAGATCCGGACGATCGTCGACGAGCTGTTCGTCGGCAACAAGCTGAGCAAGGGCACGATCCTGACCAGGACCGGCGCGCGATCGACCTTCGCAACATCAAGGCGCCGATCGTCGTGATCGCGTCCTGGGGCGACAACATCACGCCGCCGCAGCAGGCGCTGTTCTGGATCCCCGACCTGTACGAGAACGTCGCCGAGATCGTCGCCAACGAGCAGACCATCATCTACACCCTCGACGAGCGGATCGGCCATCTCGGCATCTTCGTCTCGGCCAAGGTCGCGGAGAAGCAGCACGCCGAGCTGGTCAATACGATGGACCTGATCGAGGTCCTGCCGCCCGGCCTCTACGAGATGGTGATCGAGGACAAGACGCCCGCGGACGTCGGCGCCGATCTGCTGCCGGGGCAGTACCTGGTGAGCTTCGAGGGGCGGACGGTCGAGGACATCCTGAAGCTCGGCGACGGCCGCGAGCACGAGCAGGCCTTCGAGACCGTGGCCCGGATCTCCGAGATCAACGAGGGCGTCTACGACACGTTCTTCAGCCCCTGGGTGAAGATGTGGACCAATGAGGCGACCGCAGAGTCGCTGCGGATGATGCACCCGCTCCGCCTGCAGCGCTTTCTGCTGTCCGATCTCAACCCCGCGATCTGGCCGCTCCGGGTCATGGCCGAGATGGTGCGCAAGGATCGCAAGCCGGCCGCGCCCGACAACGCGCTCGTGAAAGCCGAGCACGCGGTCTCGGAGCAGATCGAGCAGGCGCTCGACAGCTACCGCGGGGCCCGCGACCGCATGCAGGAGCTCACGTTCAAGACGATCTACAACTCGCCGATCATCGAGGCGCTGGCGGGTCTGCGGGCGCCGTACGTCGACGCCCGCAAGCCGCGTGCGCGCAACGAGGTCCTGGAAGAGCTGCTCGAGCGCAAGATCGCCGCGATCCGCGCCCGCGAGGACCAGGGTGGCTTCGCCGAGGCGGTGATCCGGATCCTGCTGGCCGGCGCCAAGGCGCAGCGTATGATCGACGCCCGCGGCTTCCGTCTCGCCCAGCAGGTGGCGAGCGAGCATCCGCGGCTGAAGGCCTTGAGCCACGAGCACCTGAAGGCGATCGCCAAGGAAGAGGCCTTCATGATCCGGTTCGACGAGGAGCATGCGCTGGCGAGCCTGCCGGCGCTGCTGCCGAGCGAGGCGGACCGGCGTGAGGCGGTGGACATCGTGCGCCAGGTCGGCCGCGGGCGCGGCGAGATCAGCGCCGAGGGCGAGGCCCTGCTCGCCCGGATCGAGCGCATCCTGGGCCTCGAGCCGGCGGCCGTGGCGGGGTCTGGCCCGCGGACCAGGCGGGGCTCGGAGCGGGCCGGCGCGCACTGACGGGCGATCGCCTCGCCGATCGAAGCGTGGGAGGAAGTCATGAAGCGGTCGCAGGATCCGGCCGAGATCAGCCCGCCGCACAAGGCGGAGCGCGAGTACCGGGTCTATCCGGCGCTGATCGAGGCTTGCGCCGAGCTCGAGCCGGTCAGCGCCGCGGTCGCGCATCCTTGCGATCAGTCGTCGCTGACCGCCGCGGTCGAGGCGGCCGAGGCCGAGCTGATCCGGCCGGTCCTGGTCGGCCCCGAAGCCAAGATCCGGAGCGTCGCCGAGCAGTTCGGCCTCGACATCGGGCCCTACCGCCTGGTCGATGCGCCCCACAGCCACGCCGCGGCCGCGGCCGCGGTCGAGATCGTGCGCGCGGGCCAGGCCGAGACCCTGATGAAGGGCAGCCTGCACACCGACGAGCTGATGGGCGCGGTGGTCAGCAAGGCGACCGGGCTGCGGACCGAGCGCCGGATCAGCCACGTCTTCATCATGGACGTGCCCACCTATCCCAAGCCGCTCGCGGTCACCGACGCCGCGATCAACATTTTTCCGGATCTCGAGACCAAGGTCGACATCGTCCAGAACGCGATCGACATGGCCCAGGCACTGAGGGTCGAGCGACCCAAGGTCGCGATCCTGTCCGCGGTCGAGACCGTGACCCCCAAGATCCCCTCGACCATCGATGCCGCAGCACTCTGCAAGATGGCCGAGCGCGGCCAGATCACCGGCGGCCTGCTCGACGGCCCGCTCGCGTTCGACAACGCGATCAGCAAGGAGGCGGCCGCGATCAAGGGCATCCGCTCGGAGGTCGCGGGCGATGCCGACATCCTGCTGGTGCCCGACCTCGAGGCCGGCAACATGCTGGCCAAGCAGCTGACGTTCCTGGCCAATGCCGATGCCGCCGGCATCGTGCTCGGCGCGCGGGTGCCGATCATCCTGACCTCGCGCGCCGACACGGTGCGGGCGCGGATGGCGTCCTGCGCGGTCGCCGTCCTGCTCGCCCACGCCCGCCGGCAGGCCGCGAGCGCGCCGCGGGTGGAGTAGGGGGCGTGGCCGATGCGGTCCTGACCATCAACGCCGGCTCGTCCAGCCTCAAGTTCTCGGTCTATCACATCGACCAGGACGACCGGCCGGCGCTCTCGGCCAAGGGCCAGATCGAGGGCATCGGCACCGCGCCGCGGTTCATCGCCCGGGATGCCGCGGGCGAGGCCCTGGTCGAGCGCCGCTTTCCGGACGATCGGACCTCGGGCCACGCCGAGTTCCTGCGCGTGCTCGGCGGCTGGCTGCGCGAGCAGTTCGCCGGCACCGAGCTGATCGGGGTCGGCCACCGGGTCGTGCACGGCGGGGTCGACTATGCCGCCCCGGTGCGGATCGATCCGGCGGTGCTCGAGAAGCTCACGGCGCTCTGTCCGCTGGCGCCGCTCCACCAGCCGCACAACCTCGCCGGCATCCGCGCGGTCGCCGCGTTCCGGCCCGAGCTGCCCCAGGTCGCCTGCTTCGATACCGCGTTCCACCGCGCCCACCCCGAGGTCGCCGACTGGTACGCGCTGCCGCGCCGCTTCTACGACGACGGCATCCGCCGCTACGGCTTCCACGGCCTGTCCTACGAATACATCGCGGGCGTGCTGCCCGAGGCCGCGCCCGAGCTCGCCGACGGCCGGGTCGTGGTCGCCCATCTCGGCAGCGGCGCCAGCATGTGCGCGATCCGGGCCGGCCGCAGCATCGACAGCACGATGGGCTTCACAGCACTCGACGGCCTGCCGATGGGCACCCGCTGCGGCGCGCTCGATCCCGGCGTCGTCCTGCATCTGAACCGGGCCTACGGCATGGATGCGGACGCGATCGAGCGCCTGCTGTACCACGACTGCGGGCTCAAGGGCGTGTCCGGGATCAGCAACGACATGCGCGACCTTTTGGCGAGCGACGACCCGCGCGCAGCGCAGGCGATCGAGCTGTTCGTCTACCGGATCGGCCGCGAGCTCGGCGCGCTCGCCGGCGCGCAGGGCGGCCTCGACGGGCTCGTGTTCACCGCCGGGATCGGCGAGCGCTCGGCCGAGATCCGCGCCCGGGTCTGCGCCCGCGCCGGCTGGCTCGGGATCGAGCTCGACGACGCCGCCAACCACGCCGGCGGCCCGAAGATCTCGGCTGCCTCCAGCCGGGTCGCGGTCTACGCGCTCCCGACCGACGAGGAGCAGATGATCGCCCGCCACACCCTGGCCGTGCTCGGCCGGGCGCCGACCGCTGGGGACACCTGATGCCACCTTCGGAAAAGACCGTGCCGTTCGATGCCAACCTGCGCCGCCTCGAGGGCAAGAAGGGCCTGGTGATCGGGATCGCCAACGAGCACTCGATCGCCTGGGGGTGCGCGAAAGCGTTCCGCTCGTTCGGTGCCGAGCTCGCGCTCACCTACCTGAACGACAAGGCGAGACCCTACGTCGAGCCGCTCGCGCAGGAGCTCGAGGCGCCGATCTTCCTGCCGCTCGACGTCCAGGTCCCGGGCCAGATGGAGGCCGTGTTCACCGAGATCGGCCGCCGCTTCGGCCGGCTCGACTTCGCGCTCCACTCGATCGCGTTCGCGCCCAAGGCCGACCTGCAGGGCCGGGTGGTCGACTGCTCGCGCGAGGGTTTCCTGGTCGCGATGGACGTGTCCTGCCATTCCTTCATCCGGATGGCGCGGCTCGCCGAGCCGCTGATGAGCCATGGCGGTGCCCTGTTCACGATGAGCTACTTCGGCGCCGAGCGGGTGGTCGAGAACTACAACCTGATGGGCCCGGTCAAGGCCGCGCTCGAGGCCTCGGCACGCTATCTGGCCGCCGAACTCGGGCCCAAGGGCATCCGCGTGCACGCGATCTCGCCGGGCCCGCTGAAGACCAGGGCCGCCTCCGGCATCGCCCATTTCGACGCCCTGCTCGACGAGGCGGCAGAACGGGCGCCGGCGCGCCGCTTGGTGACCATCGAAGACGTCGGTTTTGCCGTCGCGGGGCTCGCCACCGACGCCGCCAAGCTGATCACCGGCGACACGATCTACATCGACGGCGGGTACCACATCATGGGCTGATCCCTCCCTCGGTGCGCCTGAGTTTCAACGGCCGGTCTGTCGCGATGACGCGCCCCCTGGCCGAGTTGGCCGAGCTGTGGTGAAACTGCTGCGTTGCGTCGACCGAGAGCGGTCTTGAAGGAGAACCAAGCATGCGCCTCACGCCTGTTCTGCTGGCCAGCGCCGCGATGGCCGGCGCTTTGCTGAGCGGCGGCGGCCTCGCTCTGGCCCAGCCAGCGAGCACCGCGGGCACCCCGGTCGAGGTTGCGCCCACCCAAGGCACGAGCTACACCGTGGGCCTCGGCGTGGGCGTGGCGCCGGATTACGAAGGTTCGGACGATTACGAGCTGGTCCCGCTCTGGAACCTGCGGGTGAATAATATCTACAATCCGAACACGTTCGTTCAGCTCATCGGGCCGCGCCTCCGGTCCAACTTCATCCCGGATCCGCACTGGCGGTTCGGCCTCGACGGCCAGTACATCAAGAAACGCGATCATCACGTCCATGATAATGCGGTCGGCGATCTCGAGAGCGTCGACCCGTCGGTGATGCTCGGCGTCATTGCCGGTTACGACTTCCTGGCCGATCCGCGGCAGGATCTGTCCCTGGAAATCGAGGCCCGGCAGGACATCGCGAACGGCAACGGCGCTCTCGTGACGCTCCGGGGCGTTTACGGCACGCCGCTGTCGGAGCGCTGGCGCATCGACACCTCGGTCGGGGGGACGTGGGCGAGCGAAGACTACATGAGCGCCTATTTCGGCATCGACGCCGCCGATGCCGCCCGCAGCGGCCTCGACCAGCACAGCGCCGATGCCGGGTTCGAGAACGTCGCCTTCGGCGGCTCGCTCACCTACAGCTTCTCGCCACGCTGGAGCGTGTCGGGGCTCGCATCCTACACGCGTCTGGTGGGCGACGCCGCCGACAGCCCGGTGGTCAAGGACCAGGGCGACGAAAACCAGTTCTTCACTGGGGCACTCGTCAACTTTCGCTTCTGAGCCATCGGCAGCAGCGCCCGGGTCGACGCCACGGAGTACCCCAGAGGCTGCACGGTATGCGTGGGACGACGTGGAATTGTATGGACGGCGGACACCGGATCGAGCGCACCGTCGGCCTCGTGATGCTGGCCGTGCTGGCGGTCGGCTGCGTGCTCGTGCTGCGGCCCTTCTTCACCGCGGTCTGCTTCGCCCTGATCCTGGTGGTCGCCACCTGGCCGGCCTTCGAAGGTCTGCAGCGCCTGCTCGGCGGCCGCAGGACGCTCGCGGCGCTCCTGATGATCACGCTCGCGACGCTGATCTTCGTCGTGCCGCCGGTCCTCGTCGCCTCGAGCATCGACTACAACGTCGCCGGCGCGGTCCAGCTCGTGCGCGACCTCTCCCAGCACGGCCTGCCGCCGCCGCCGGCCTGGGTCGCCGACATCAAGGTGATCGGCCCGGAGCTCTCCAGCCGCTGGCAGGCCCTGACGAACGGCGAGCCCGAGGCGGCACAACGGCTCCAGGCGTTCATCGCCTGGGCGCGGCAGCAGCTGATCGGCGCGGGCCTGAGCCTGGGCGGCGCCATCGTGCAGCTGATCCTGGCCATGGTGACCGCGTTCTTCTTCTATCGCGATGGCATCGCCTTCCGGCGCAGCCTGATCTCGGCCGGGCAGCGGATCGCCGGCGATAACGCGCCCCGGCTGCTCCGGGTCGCCTACGCGACCATCGTCGGCGTGGTCTATGGCGTGCTCGGGACCGCGCTCGCCCAGGCGCTGCTGCTGATGATCGGGTTGTGGGTCACGGGCATCCCCGCCGCGCTGCTGCTCGGGCTGCTGCTGTTCGTGCTGTCGCTGATCCCGTTCGGTCCGCTGCTCATCTTGGGTCCGGCGGCGGTCTGGCTCTATCTCGGCGGCGAGGTCGGCTGGGCGGTCTTCATCGTCGTCTGGAGCATCGCCGTCGGCCTTCTGACCGACAACGTGCTCAAGCCCTGGCTGATCAGCCGCGGCAGCGACCTGCCCCTGATCCTGATCCTGTTCGGCGTGATCGGCGGCGCCGTCACCTTCGGCGGCCTCGGCCTGTTCCTCGGCCCGACCCTGCTCGCGGTCGGCTACGAGCTGATCCGGGAATGGAACGCGGTCGAAGCCGCGGACGCCGAGCTGAGCCTTGCCGCCCATCACCCGGCAGCGGCCAAGGTACAAAGAAGCCGCTAGGGCCGCGCCCCGACCACGAGCTCGAACGGCGCTTCCGCCGCCCGCCGGGGGCGCGAGAAGCCGCCTGCGGCCGCGAGCTCCCGAAGTGCTGTTCCCAGCGAGGTGGTCACGTCGGTTCCGGATGGCAAAGCGGACTGTTCATGGCTTCGCCTGCGACCGCCGCTCGTAGCCCGATGACCGGACTCTGGCGTCGTCGCTTGTCGCACTGACCGCTTCACGCCAGCTCTTCGAGCAGCGCCTTGGAATCCTTCAAATCGGCCGTGCCAAAGCCCTCAGTGAACCAGCCGTAGATCGGCGCCAGAAGTTTCTCGGCCTCAGCACGCTGGCCTTGCTCCACCCACAACCGCGCCAGGCTGGTCGCCGCCCTGAGCGACCAGCCGCGCGCCTGCTGCTCATGCGCGATGGCCAAAGCGTGCCTCAGGGAAGCCTCCGCCTCTTTGCCTGACCCCTGCTCGGCTGACAGCGCGCCGCGCAGCCGGTGCAGTTCGGCCGCGTAAAAGCGCTCGCCGGTCCGCTCGACCATGGCCAGGGCATCGTCCAGCGTCCGGGCGGCGGCGTCGCACCGCCCGGTCGCCCGCTGCGCCTCGGCGAACATCCCGAGGAACCAGGGGAGCGCAAGAGTCGCGCCGGTTCGACGATAGGCGGCAAACCCGGCCTGCATCCGATCGAGCGCCGGCTCACCGGCACCGCCCATCGCCAGCGCCCAGCCGAGATGAATTTCGCCGATCGACCACCAGTACGGAAATCCATACTCGTCCGCGCAGGCGATCGTCGCCTCGGCCGCCTCTCGAGCGCGCCCGACCTCGCGGCGCAGCGGGTAGAGGTACATGGTATCGGCCAGGGTCTGAGCCAGAGTGAAGGGATGCCCGAGCCTGCGCGCCAGGATCAGCGCCTCCTCACCCCGCCTCGAGGATTGGTCCGGATGGCCGAGGAACCATAGCGCCCACGCCTCATAGGACATCGAGACGATCCGCGAGTCGCTGCCGTAGGTGAGAACGTGGCCGCCGTGCGCCTCCGGATCATAGAGCGCGATCGTGCGGGCGCAGTGGCGGCGCGCCGCCGCAAACGCGCCGACATAGAACAGGCTTTGGCCGAGCGGCCGATGCGCTTCGACCTCGTAGGCGGTACTGTGTTCCCGTTCGGCCAGTGACATCAGCTGCGTCGCGACCGCGCGCGAGGCCTCAACTTCCGCGCGCACCAGGTGGAACGCCCAGAGCCCGCGCAGGACCGTGACCAGCTGTGCAGCATCGCCGACCTCCTGGCAGAGTTCGCGGCCCCGGCGATAGGTCTCTTCAACGGTCCGATCGGCGAAGCCCTTCGCCGCCAGGAGAACCGGTCCAAGGGTGTTGAGCAGGGCCAGCTCGCGCACGCGTCGCTCCCTGTTGTCCGCCTGCAGTCGCAGCAGATCGAGAGCGTGGTGGAGGTGATCGATCGCCTCCTTGCTGGCCGAGCGCTCCGCGGCTCTGCGGCCGGCCTCATGCCAGTAACCGACGGCAGGCTCGAGCAGACCGGCTTCCGTGAGATGATGCGCAATGATCTCCGGCTCCTTCCGGGAGCCCGGAACCGGCTGCTGCAGCGCTTGCGCCACCGCGGCATGCAGCTGCTGTCTGCGGCCCGTCAGCAAGGAATCATAGGCGACCTCCTGGACCAGAGCGTGTTTGAACCGGTAGCTCGCGTGCGGCGGCAGGCCGTGCTGATGGATCAGCTCGGCCGCAACCAGCTGATCGAGCGTCGCCTCGAGGTCGGGCCCGGCCAAGGGGGCGAGCGCCTCGAGCAGCCCATAGGAGAACTCGCGACCGATCACGGCACCGATCTCAGCCACCTGGCGCACCGCGCCGAGACGGTCGAGACGGGCCATCAGCGAGTCGCGCAGCGTCGCCGGGATGCCAAGCGACGGGCGTGGCCCCGCAAGCTCGTAACGGTCGCCCGCGGCGACGAGCAGTCCCGACTCGAGCACGGTCTTGGTCAACTCCTCGACGAACAGAGGCACGCCGTCGGTGCGGTCGACGATCTGCTCGATGATCTCGGCCGGAAGAGCTCTCGCGCCAGCGATCCAGTGGATCATGGCCAGGACCTGTCGCCGGGTCAGGCCGGCGAGCGACAGCGCCGTGACGTTTCGCCCCTGCCAGGGCGGCGCGAAATCGGACCGGAAGGTGACCAGCAGCAGGACCGGCAGATTGCGGATGCGCTCGATCGTGAGCCCCATGAGCTCGCTCGTGCTCGGGTCGACCCATTGGGCATCCTCGACGATCATCAGCAGCGGCTGCTGCGCCGCCAGGCCCAGGAGCTGCTCGAGCAGGATCCGGCCGGTCCTCTGCCGGCGCCGCTCGGCGCTCAGCTGAGGTGGCGGTCCACGCCCGGCGATCGGGATCGAAAGCAGCGGCGCCAGAAGCAGAACGGCCTCGGCGACCTGCCCGGTTCCCAGCCGCAGGACCGCCTCCAGCTTCGCGAGCTTGAGCTCCGCCGGGTCGGTGTCCTCGATGCCGGCGGCGCGCGCCATCTGCTGGAGCACCGGATGGAGGGCGCTGCGGCTGTGGAACTGCGAGCACTGGTAGCGCAGCCGAATGAGCGGCTCGTCCGCCAGCGCTTCCACGAGGCCCAGCGCAATCCGCGACTTGCCGATGCCCGGCTCGCCCGACAGCAACACGACCTGACCTTCGCCGTCCCTGGCCTGCTGCCAGCCTCGCAGCAGCAGGTCGATCTCCTCCTCGCGTCCGACCAGCGGCGGCAGCCGGGCACCGCGGACCGCCTCGAACCGACCTTCGGCGACCCGCTCCGCGGTCACCCGCCAACACCGCAGCGGCTCGTCGAAGCCTTTGAGCCGCTGCAGGCCGAGATCCCGATACTCGAACAGGCCGCCCAACAAGTCCCGGGTGCTCTGGCCCACGACGACGGTTCCCGGCTCTGCCAGAGTCTGGACGCGAGCCGCCAGATTCGGCGTCTCGCCGAGCACCGCCTCCTCCTTCGCAGCGCCCTGCCCGATCAGGTCCCCAATCATGACCAGGCCGGTCGCAATGCCGACCCGGGCCGCGAGCGGCGCGCCGGACGCCGTCAATCGGCCCACAGCCTCGACCAGCTCCAGGCCGGCGTGGACCGCACGCTCGGCGTCGCTCTCATGGGCCCGAGGCCAGCCGAAGTAGACCAGCACACGCGCGCCCGTGCATTTGGCGACGTGCCCGTCCCAACGCCTGATCACGCTGCGGCAGCATTGCCAGTAGGGGTGGATCATCCCGCGCATATCCTCGGGATCGAGCCCCGCCAAAGGCGCCGTCGACCCCGCCAGATCGCAGACCAGGATGGTCAGCTGGCGCCGCTCGGCGCGAGCTTCGACGAGCACGGCGACCGGTCCGGCGGTCGGCTCGACCGCGCCGGCACCCGCTTGCGCGCGCCGCGCGCCAATCGCTTCGAGGAGTTCCCCGCGGTGCTCGGGCGAGACGCCGAGCTCTGCCAGATCGGGCTCGGTCAGATCCGCCAGGATGTCGGTATCGATGTCACTTTCGCGGAACCTCTGCTCGTAGCGCTCCAGCCCCAGCTCCCGCAGCCACGCCGAAATGTCCACCATCGTCTCTCGCAAATCGGCCGAGCTTATAGCGAAGACGCTACCATCAGGGCAGTTCGGAGGCAATCAATCCGCCGCCCGCGAAGCGGGTTCGTTCCCTAACCGGTAGCGGAAGTCGACGTTTCGCCAGGAAGCGCACTTGGCGATGAGGACTTAAGGCGGTTCCGGGCTTGCGACCCGCCGTCTATCTCTCAGTTGCCGAGCTCGCCCGGCCGGGCGAGCTCGGCGGCGGCCCCAGCGGCCTCCTGTGGCGGCGACATGCCGTGCGAGGGATTGGGCTGGATTTGCGGCCACTCTGTGTGCGGGCAGCCGGGCCTTGATCTCGCCAAGCAACGGGCTGCCACCGGTGGCCTGCAGGGCATCGGACCAGATTGCAAGATCCGCGCCCTGATCCCTGGCGGGTGCCGTCGCGCTCCCGCTTTGGTGGCAGCGCGGAAAAAATTTCCGAGAGGGGTGAACCAGTTCACACCCAATGAAGCAGTTCACACGCAATCTGAGGTTTGCTCGCCATAGCGCCAGCTCGGATCATGACCCGAAGGATGATCCGCAACGCAACAGTTATATCGACCAAACGGTGATTGAAGGAGGAGAACGAAAATGTCGCGTCAACTGACTGTCCGTGTCCGGTCTTTTCTTAAGAATGCTGCCGGTACGATGGTTGTCTTTTTGGCCGCGCACAGTATTGCTTATGGTCAGAGTGGCCAACATTTTGGCGTAGAACCAAGTCCGCAGCAAATCGATAACGGATCATGCAAAGAAGACACGGCTACATTTGGGAGCGTACTCAGGGTTGGCGCTTACCTTGATCCATCCGGATGTAGTGCCGTCTTACTAAGCCCAACCATTGCGTTGACCTCTGCGCATTGCCTGCCGGCGCAACAGACAGGGACGGTAACGTGGCAGATGCACATGCAGAAGCGCGGTTCAACAAATACACCTTGTATTACTTGGAAATCCTCGGACAATATTTGTGTTCCTCGTATTATTGACTATGTCAAACATCACAGTTGGGTGAATTTGAGCCCGGGTGAGCCGGTCGATACCGACGATGATATTGCTGTCCTTCACATCAGAAACAATAGTTTCCGACTTAAGAATGGGCCGATTGACGAAAGTCACTTCGCAAGGATCTATAAAGATGCGTGGCATAGATCGAAAAGGCAACTGCTGACTGGCTTCGGCCCGTGCAATGAAAGCGGTGACTGGCCCGACCTGTATCGCGAGGTCGCGGTTGATATCGACGAGGATGATTTCTTTAAAAAGCATTACCGAGATAAGGCGACGACCGACAGCAAGCTGTGCAAAGGCGACTCGGGTGGTCCTGCGTTCATTAGGAATCAAAAGTTGTCACATCCGTTGCTGGTCGGCCTCAACTCCGCTGGTAATGCCGCCCCGATCAACCAGAAATGTACCAAGGCTGACGGATTTCAGTATTTTACGAAGGTGTCGGCAAAAGCCGATTGGATTTCGCAGGAGGTAAAAAACTTCACTGGAAAGCCCTGCCGGGAACCATTCGCTCCCGCTACATTCAAATATTTGCTTTGCTTTGATTGAATCGAACCTGCTGTCGGAGCAAGCGGCGGGCGCGAGCGTGGACGGACCACAGCTCGCGCTCTCGTTTGCTTGTCGCGGAAGCTATTCATTGCGGAGCCGTTTGAGCGGCGCCATCTCGATCGACCCGGCGAGCTTGGCGGCCGGGTTCTCCAGTCTCCGATCCGAGGTGCGCTTGGCCGCCGGACTGCCCAAGGACGGGGCGGAGCAAGAGGGCGGCGTGATGGCGGGAGTCGCAACCGCCGAGGGCTATCACACGCGCGCCAAGGAAAGGAGGCGACCGTCGAGCGGCCGAGGAAAGATCGTCACGGCGTCGCACCCTTGGCGCAGATCCGGCCGCCATGTCTGCTGCTGAGAGTGAAGCCGAAGAAATCGCGGGGAAGCGGACGTGCGCACCCCCAACGGCCGTGTCGGGCACCGGCGTGGGACCGCGCCTCATAGCCAAGAGGAGGCAATGAGTAGAACAGAACGACACGCCGTGGTCAATTCAAGCCCTGGTCGCGCAAGAAGCGTTGTGGCAGGGTCGGCCCAGTTTACCGCATGCGGCTCGATCCAAGGAGGATATGAGGCAGAGGGCTTCGGCCACTATTTGACGCTTGAAACCCGGAAGGCCATTGCCGAAGTCTGTGCTCAATGGATGGCCAAAGCCGCCGCTTGAGGCGGAGGCGCCCTGATTAGGCAAGAGTCCGGTATGGGTCACGGCCGGCGGTGAGAGCCGCCGCTCCTACGATACGTTGGGGCGGTGCAACGGGTTTCCCGGCGTTTCCGGCCGTGCCATCGCCGGTGCAGAGACGGCTCACAAGGGCCCGCCTCCAGGTCCGCCGGTGCCTTGACGCTCCGCGGAGTCCCGTTCAGGGTAGCCGACCGGCGCCGGGTCGGAATCGGTCGGCGCAGCACAACGAGAACCGGCGACAGGCCTCCGCAAGGAACCTTTGTCGGCCTCTGGGAGACGAGGCGTCCGCCCATGCCAGCCGGGTACGAGCGTGCGCTTCGCGCGAGCCATAGAGCGTTGGAGAGCGAGATGACACGCACTTTCGTCCTGGCCTTCGCCCTGGCCTTGTCCCTGTCGGCGACGCTCGCCGGCGCGCGGGCCGAGGACGCCGTCAAGATCGGCGCCATCTATCCCTTGTCCGGCAACGCCGCGAGCGCCGGGACCTCGAGCAAGGCGGGGATCGAGCTCGCGGCCCAGATCATCAACGAGAAGCACCCGGAGCTCGGCGATCTGACGCTGGCGGCCGGCGAGGGCCTGACCAACCTCGGCAACGCCAAGGTCGAGGTCGTGTTCGCCGACAACCAGGGCAGCCCGGCCGCCGGCCAGAACCAGGCGCTGCGCCTGATCACCGAGGAGAAGGTGGTCGCGCTGACCGGCGCCTATCAGTCCTCGATCACCCAGACCACGAGCGCCATCGCCGAGCGCTACGGCATCCCGTTCCTGACCGGCGAGTCGGTCGCGGCCGACCTCACCGAGCGCGGCTTCAAGCACTTCTTCCGGACCACGCCGATCGCGCCCGGGATCGCCAAGACCTACATGGACTTCCTCAAGGACATCAAGGACCAGGGCCTCAATCCGGTCGGCTCGATCGCGATCGTCAACGAGAACACCGACTACGGCACCTCGATCGCCAAGCTGGTGCGCGAGGCGGCGCAGACGGCCGGCTTCACGATCGGCCTCGAGATCCCGTACAACGCCAACACCACCGACGTCTCCTCGCAGGTCCTGCAGCTCAAGGACGCCAAGCCCGACGTCGTGCTGTTCGTCAGCTACACCTCGGACGCGATCCTCTACATCAAGACCATGCGCGATCTCGGCTATAAGCCGCCGATGGTGATCGGCGACGATTCCGGCTTCTCCGATCCGTCCTTCGCCAAGAGCGTCGGCGACATCGCCCAGGGCGCGATCAACCGCAGCGCCTGGGACATCGGCAAGCCCGACAGCACGACCTACAAGCTCAACGAGATGTTCAAGGCCAAGACCGGCCGCGACCTCGACGACACCACCGGGCGCGGCATGCAGGGCTTCCTGGTGCTCGCCGACGCGATCAACCGCGCGGGCTCGACCGACCCGGAGAAGATCACCGCGGCGCTGCAGGCGACCGACCTCAAGCCGAACCAGCTGCTGATGGGCTACCAGGGCGTCAAGTTCAACGACAAGGGCCAGAACACGCTCGCCTCCACGCTCCTGATCCAGCTGCAGGGCGACACATACGTCGCGGTCTGGCCGGAGGACAAAGCCGTCGCCAAGCTCCAGCTGCCGTTCCAGGGCTGGAAGTAGGCTTGATCCTTCTGCAGGTGATCGTCGGCGGCCTCCTGATGGGGGCCGTCTACGCCCTGTTCTCGTCCGGCCTGACCCTGATCTGGGGCATGATGAACGTCATCAACTTCGCCCATGGCGACTTCGTCATGCTCGGCATGTACGTCGCGTTCTGGACCTACGTGCTGGCAGGCGGCGGCCCTGTGGTGTTCGGCCCGCTGGCCGCGATCCTGCTCTTCCTTCTGGGCGTCCTGGTCTATTTCGCGCTGATCAAGCACATCATGCAGGGGCCGATGCTGGCCCAGATCCTCGGCACCTTCGGGCTCGCGCTGCTGCTCCGCTACGCCGCGTTCTGGGCGTTCTCGGCCAACTTCGTGACCCTGCCGGCGACGCTCCTCGGCGGCACGCTCGACGTCGGCGGCATCCTCCTGCCGCTGCCGCGCCTGGTCGCGGGCGTGGTGGCGTTGGCGCTGACGATCGGCATGCACCTGCTCTTGACCCGCACCGCGCTCGGCAGCCAGCTGCTCGCGGTCGCCGAGGACCGCAACGCCGCGATGCTGATGGGCATCCGCCCGGACCGCATGCAGGCGCTCGCCTGGGGCCTCGCGGCGGCCGCGACCGGGGTCGCCGGCGCCCTGATCGCGACCTTCTTCTACATCTCGCCGACGGTCGGCGAGCAGCTCGCGATCGTCGCCTTCGTCACGGTGGCGCTCGGCGGCTTCGGCAGCGTGCCCGGCGCCATGGTCGCGGGCCTGCTGATCGGCCTGATCGAGGCGCTCTCGGCCTATCTGATCGGCGCCGTCTACAAGGACGTCGTGGTCTACGGCCTGTTCGTCGCCGTGCTCTGGCTGCGCCCGCAGGGGCTGTTCGGGAAAGCCGGATGACCCGCTGGCTCGGCCCGCTGGCGATCGCGATCGCCTTTCTCGCCTTTCCCTGGCTGCTCGACGAGCCGTTCTACCAGCGCATGGGTGCTTTGGTCCTGCTGTACGCGATCTCGGCCTCGGCCTGGAACCTGGTCGGCGGCTACGCCGGCCAGATCTCGGTCGGCCACGCCGTGTTCTTCGGCGCCGGCGCCTACATGGCGCTCTTGGTCTACAACCTCTGGGGCCTGCCGCCGCTCGCCGGCGTGCCGCTCGGCATCCTGGTGAGCCTCGGGATCGCGGTCGTGATCGGCCTGCCGAGCTTCCGGCTGCGCGGCCACTACTTCGCGATGGCGACGATCGCGGTCGCCGAGCTGACCCGGATCGCGGTCGCCAACTGGCCCTTGCTCGGCGCCGCGATCGGCCTCTCCGGCCCGGTCGTGCCGCGCACCGTCCTCGACCTCTCGTTCCGCAGCGCTGTTCCGTACTATTACCTGTTCATGGCCGTGCTCGCGCTGCTGCTCGCGGTCACCTGGCAGATCGAGCGCAGCCGCATGGGCTACTATCTCCGGGCGCTCCGGGAGAGCGAGCGCGCGGCCCAGAGCCTGGGCGTGCCGGTCCGCCGCTACAAGCTCTACGCCTACCTGCTCAGCGCCGGCTTCACGGCGCTCGCCGGCGCGCTCTACGCGATGATGGTGGGCTTCATCGACCCCGACAGCGGCCTCGGCATCCTGATCTCGGTCGAGATGCTGATCATGGCGGCCCTCGGCGGCGCCGGCACGCTGTTCGGGCCGCTGCTCGGCGCCCTGATCCTGGTGCCGCTCAAAGAGACCACCAACTCGCTGTTCGGCGGCAGCGGTGCCGGCATCACCTACATGATCTACGGCGGCATCATCCTTTTGCTCGCCCGCTTCCGGCCGGGCGGCCTGATCGGCATCTGGCACGCCTACGTCCGCCGTCGCCGCGCCCGGGACGGTCTGGAAGCGCGCCCCCGTGTTGCTTGAGGCGCAGGCGGTCACGATGGCGTTCGGCGGCTTTCGCGCGGTCGCCGGGGCCGACCTCGCGGTCGCCGAGGGCGAGATCGTGGGCCTGATCGGCCCGAACGGCGCCGGCAAGTCGACCTTCTTCAACTGCCTCGCGGGCGATCTGACCCCGAGCGCCGGCCGCGTCACCTTCGCCGGCGCCGACCTCACCCGGGCCTCGCCGGAAGAGCACGCCAGGCGCGGCATCGCCCGCACCTTCCAGGTGCCGGCGACCTTCGCCGACATGACCGTGCTTGAGAACGTCATGGTCGGCGCGTTCCTCCGTCATCCGCACCACCGGGCGGCGCGCGCCGAGGCGGAGCGCGTGCTCGAGCTGACCGAGCTCGAGGCACTCGCCCAGCAGCCGGCCCACGGCCTCGGCACCGCCGGCCGCAAGCGCCTCGAGATCGCGCGCGCGCTCGCGACGGGCCCCCGCCTGCTACTGCTCGACGAGGCGCTCGCCGGCCTCAACCCGGCCGAGATCCAGCGCGCGATTGCGCTGGTCCGCCGCCTGCACGAGACCGGGGTCACCCTGGTCGTGGTCGAGCACATCATGGAAGTGATCGTGAGCCTGACCCAGCGCGTGCTGGTCTTCAATCAGGGCCACGTGATCGCCGAGGGCGCGCCGCGCGCGGTCATGGCCGACCCGCAGGTGATCGAGGCCTACCTCGGCCGCAGCCAGGCGGGCGAGCGGCGGCGGCGCCGGAGCACCCGGTGAGCCGCCTCGAGGTCAGGAACCTCGAGGTCCGCTACGGCGATCTGGTCGGCGTTCATGACGTGTCGCTGACCGTCGATCCCGGCAGCATCGTGGCGCTGCTCGGCGCCAATGGCGCCGGCAAGACCACGACGCTGAACGCGATCGCGGGCCTGGTCCCGGCGAGCCAGGGCACGATCGAATGGGACGGCGCGCCGATCGCGAACCTGCCCGCCTACGCGATCGTGCCCCGCGGACTCACGCTTTCCCCCGAGGGCTGGCGCCTGTTCGTCGGCCAGACGGTCGAGCAGAACCTCCTCCTCGGCGCCACGCCGCTCCGCGACAAGACGCGCGTGCCGGCCCTGCTCGAGCGCGTCTTCACGCTGTTCCCGCGCCTCGCCGAGCGCAAGTCGCCAGCGCGCCGGCACGCTCTCCGGCGGCGAGCGCCAGATGCTGGCGCTCGGCCGCGCGCTGATGAGCGACCCGCGCCTCCTGCTGCTCGACGAGCCCAGCCTCGGCCTCGCGCCGACCATCGTCGAGAGCCTCTACGACACGCTCGAGCGCCTGCACGCCGAGGGCCTGACGCTCCTGCTCGCCGAGCAGTCGGTCCAGCTCGCGCTCGACGTCGCCGACTACGCCTACGTCCTGCAGACCGGCCGCACGGTCCTGGAAGGCCCGGCCGCCGAGCTCGAGCACGACCCGCAGGTCCAGGCGATCTACCTCGGCGTCGCCGCGTCCCCGTAGCGCGCCGCTCCGAGCCGGTCGATCAGCCGACCGAGCCGGTCAGCTGCCGATACTCCGCCTCGTTGAACGCCTTCATCGTGGTCGTGCGGATGTTGCCGCCGGCGCCGATCGCCAGTGCGATCTTGGCGATCGCCTCGTCGCCCGGCGCCTCGACCACGACGACCAGATCGTGGGCGCCCATGGTCATGAAGAGCTGCTTGACCTCGGCGCCATGCTTCTTGCAGAGGCCCTTAAAGGCATCGAACCGCGCTGGCGAATCCTTGACGTTGCGGATGCCCTGATCGGTCCAGTTGGCGAGCATGATGTAGCTGGCCATGGCGTGCTTCCCTGAGCTTTGTGAACCGCGAAATGCGGTTTTCTCCACGCCAATCTACAGCGCCGTGCGCCGGTCCGATAGCCACCCGCGACCTCGGGAACGCGGAGCCGTGACGGATGGCGTCCGGCTTGCGGTGCTCTCGAGCCGGCTCGAGGCGATCGCGCGCGAGATGGCGAACACGCTGTTGCGGACCGCGTGCTCGGGCCTGATCAACTCAGCGCGCGACCTCTCCTGCTGCATCCTGACCGCAAACCACGAGCTGCTCGCCGAGGCCGAGAGCGTGCCCTCGCACGTGCTGGTCGGCCCCGACATCATGGCGCGTACGATGCTGGCGTTTCATCCGGAGCTCCGCCGGGGCGACCCCTTCCTCCACAACTCGCCGCATCACGGCAACTCGCACGCCGCCGACCACACGATCCTGGTGCCGGTAATCGACGACGAGGGCGTCCACCGCTTCACGACCTTCGCCAAGGCCTATCAGGCCGACATCGGCAACAGCGAGCCCACCTCCTTATCGCGACTGCCCGCGACCTCTACGAGGAAGGCGCGCTGATCTTTCCCGCGGTCAAGGTCCAGAAAGCCTGCCACGACATCGACGACATCATCCGCATGTGCCGCGCCCGCATCCGCGTGCCCGACCAGTGGTCTCAAAAATTTCCTGTAAGAGCGCTTGTAGCACGCTGTATGCATCCTATGTTTTCTCCAGAGCGCGCATTGGGCGTGCTGGGAGAAAACTGATGGAAACTAGCTTCACCTTCACGATTTCGACCACCAATCCTGCGTTGGCGGCTTTGCTCGGTAAGGCCGTTGCGGACTTCCGGACGGAGCATGGCGGAGCACTCGCCGAGACCGGACTCTACGGGGTCGATGGCGGCAGTAACTCCCTCGGGCAGCATCGTCGATGCGGCGCTGGTGGCACAGATCGTTGATGGGCTCAGCTACAAGCCGCTGACGCCGTCGCAAACCCTTGCTCTACGCATGTGGCTCGATGCGTCCGATTGGATTTATGTTACCGAATTGCAGAAACAAGTGCTGGCAAACGGCTTGGCCAGGGATGCCGCCGAAGCTGTGGCTCGCGTGCGCGGCTTACTTGCGGGGTTCGCCATCCGCATCAGCCAGAAGGTCGCTGGTGGAAAGAAGTTGGCGACACTCGTCGACATTCGTTACGCGAACGGCAGCGCGGCCCATCGCCTCACGGCTAATGGTCGCGAAGCTGTGAAGCGCGCGCTGAAGCTCTGACGAGACTACCGATTGTCTACTGAAAGGCTGCCCACGCCGGTGCGAGCCGGCACGGGCGGAGATGGTTTGCTGGCGGGCGCTTGAGCGCCCTACAGCGCCGCTCCCGCAAGTAATCCGAACAGCAAAACCGGAACTGCGCGCTATCTCGCGCACGGCTCGCCCTAACTGTCTGGCGCTGATCGGTGCCGCCCGGATCGGCAAGCGCGAGCTCTTGCAGCTTGGCCGTGAGGTGGGCTGGACGCTCGCCGAGCACGCCAAGGCCTGGTTCGACTACAGCGGGGGCTGCATGATCGCGGCGCTCCGCCGCCGACCGGTCGGCGAGGCCGCGCGCACGAGCACCCACGACCCGTTCCCCGGCACCCCGCCCGGAACTATCATGGTCCCTTGCTTCGCGAGCGATGGCACGGATAATGCGCCCGCCGGCGTACGCGGCGGCCTAGCCGGCGGGCGCGCGGGACGGCCTTCGGTGGCGTCACGCTCGCGCCGGGCGAGACCCTGATTGCGGTCTACTGCGGAGGCCGGATTACGGCCCACCCTGCGAGCGCAACCCGGGTCCGCCGCGGCGTTCTGGAAGGCTGGGTGTCGCCCGAGCGGGGCGGCGCGGGTCTACGGCCTGGTGCTTACGGCCGCGGCCGCGAACGACCTGCCCACTACCGCTACCGCCGCCGCCCTGGCCCGGCTGACCGGTGCGCCGCGCGCTAGCGCCTCGGCTCCGGCTCGACGCGCTCGAGGTAGGTCCCTGCGCTACGCGCCGCCATGACGCCCCAGATCGACAGGTGGTGGCTCACGGCCGCGGCCGGGATGGACCTGCCCGCCACCGCCCTCGCTCGGGCCCGGCTGGCCGGCCCGCGGCGCTCTACGACCTCGGCTCAGGCTCGACGCGCTCGACGTGCGTCCCCGCGCTGCGCGCCGCCATGATGCCCCAGATCGCCAGGACCGCGATCAGGAAGCCGACGATCAGGCTGTTCCAGGTCGCGCTGTACAGGTCGGCAAAGCCCAGGATCCAGGGCGAGAAGAACAGCCAGACGGCGACCACCAGATTGACCCACTCTTCCCAGGCCGCGATCCTGGAGATCGCCGCGATCGACAGCACGCCCACGATCACCGCCACGACCCAGGCGTCCCAGGAGGCCATGTTGGCAGCGTTGTTGACCGTGACGACGTTGGTTCCGGTTCCGGCGGGGCCGTAGCCGAAGCCGATCACCCACGGCGAGACGAACAGCCAGACGGCCAGGAGCAGGTTGAGCCAGTTCGGCCATTGGGAGGCCGGGCTCGAGGTTCGAAGAGCCATGGTACAACTCCTTCACTGACAACGCTCGCCGGGCCTGGCTCAGGGCGACCGGTCTCCGGGCGCACCGGAGCCGCCGGACGAGCAGCGCTCTCCACTCCCGATCGAACGCAGGCTGTTCCCGTTTGGTTCCCATCGCGATCGCTCGGGCATGCACGCTTGTGACGCATCTGGCGCATGGAGCTGGCCGATCAAGGGGCTTGATTCTTTTCTCTAAGCGACATCAGTGAGCCAACCGCAGAACCTGCAATTATCTCTTGCTAACAAACAGTTAAACCGATAATATATAATCAAACATCAAGATTGATCGAACCTCCATCGATTGATGCCCAACTCGACTTGGGGGCTGCAAGTCGAACATGCGTCACTTTCGTCGCCTCGCCGCCGCGGGATGCGCCACTCGCGAGAAAAAGATGCGACAGTTGTGTGTCATCGGGCCAGATTCATCAGTCCGATCGGAGCGGGTTTGCTACCGGCGGGCGTTCTGGATCGCACGATGACCATGCCGATAGTGGGCGGCACGTAGAACAAAGAGAGACGGCCGTCGGCCAGGATTGGCCTGCGCATCAAGCTTCAGGGCTTCGCCGGAGCGCGAGCGCGTAGAGGGCGATGCCGCAGGCGACCGAGACGTTGAGGCTGTCAGTACCGGGCGCGATCGGCAGGCGCGCCGCCAGATCGCAGTGCTCGCGAACCAGGCGGCGCAGCCCGCTGCCCTCGGCGCCCAGCACCAGCGCCAGGTTGTCGACCTCCGGCGCCTCGTCGACCGTCGCCTCGGCCTTGGCGTCGAGCGCCAGCCGCCAGTAGCCGAGCTCGGCCAGCTGGCCCAGCGCCCGGGCGAGATTGGCGACCTCGACCACCGGCACCCGGTCGAGCGCGCCCGAGGCCGCCTTGGCCGCGGCCCCGGCGAGCTCGGCGCTCCGCCGCTCGGGCAGGACCAGGGCGCGCACCTCGAAGGCGGCGGCCGAGCGCAGGATCGCGCCGACGTTGTGCGGGTCGTTGACCTGGTCGAGCACCAGCACCAGGTTGCGGCCCGGTTCGGGCGCGACGGCGCGCCTGAGCTCCAGCCTGGGCAACGGCGCCGCCGACAGGGCGAGGCCCTGATGCACCGCACCCGGCCCGAGGCGGCGCTCGATCTCCTCGCGCTCCACGGTCAGGACCTCCAGCCCGGGCCGCGTGGCCTCCGGCCCGAGTGCCGCCAGACCTTCGGCGGTCGCGAGCAGGCGATGACAGCTGCGCCTGGGGTTCGCGAGCGCCGCCTCGACCGCATGCCGGCCATAGAGCCAGAGGCCGCGCGCCGCCTTCGGCGCCGCGCTTCTAACCCTGGTCGTGCGCGCGCCGGCCGCGTTCGCCGCGCCCTTGGTGACCTTGGCCGCGCGCGCGCCGGCCACCCGCGCTGCGCCCTCGGCGCCGGCCTTTCCGGCGTCGGCCTTTCTGACAGCGGCCTTTCTGACAGCGGCCTTTCTGGCAGCGGCCTTGTTAGGCGCGGCCGCGGGGGCGCTGCGGTCCGGTCCGGTCCGGCCGGATCGTCGTTGGCGCTGGGTGGCGGGCCGGCCGCGGCGTTCACGCTTCATCGCTGCCATCTGCGAGCCGCTCCTGCCATCCTGGTTGACAAAGCACTTGCAATATCCATACTGCCGCCCACCTTTCCCCTCCGGGGCAATGGTTTGGCGGCATTGTAGAGCGTCTTGGAGGGGTGGCCGAGTGGTTAAAGGCAGCAGACTGTAAATCTGCCCGCGTATGCGTACGTAGGTTCGAATCCTACCCCCTCCACCATGCCGTGCGGCCCGGGCCAGGATGCCAGGAGCCGGTCAGGGAAGTCGAGCGTCCACTTCATGCCGATGAGCGTGCGGCCCCAGGCGGGTGCAGCGGACATGCGGGTGTAGCTCAATGGTAGAGCTCCAGCCTTCCAAGCTGGCGGTGTGGGTTCGATTCCCATCACCCGCTCCAACCCCCGCCGGCCACGGCTGATCGCGGATCGAGGAACCCAACCATGTCGAAGGCGAAGTTTGAGCGGACGAAGCCGCATGCGAACGTGGGGACGATTGGTCACGTGGACCACGGCAAGACGACGCTGACGGCGGCGATCACGAAGATCCTGGCGGAGACCGGGGGGGCGACCTTCACGAGCTACGACCAGATCGACAAAGCACCCGAGGAGAAGGCGCGCGGGATCACGATCAACACCGCGCACGTCGAGTATCAGACCGAGAACCGGCACTACGCGCACGTCGACTGCCCGGGGCACGCCGACTACGTCAAGAACATGATCACCGGGGCGGCCCAGATGGACGGGGCGATCCTGGTGGTCTCGGCGGCCGACGGGCCGATGCCGCAGACCCGCGAGCACATCCTTCTGGCGCGTCAGGTCGGGGTGCCGGCGATCGTGGTCTATCTGAACAAGTGCGACATGGTCGACGACCCGGAGCTGTTGGAGCTGGTCGAGCTCGAGGTGCGGGAATTGTTGTCGCAGTACGATTTTCCGGGCGACGACATCCCGATCGTCAAGGGCTCGGCGCTGCAGGCGCTGGAGGGTCAGGCGGGCGAGCTCGGGGCGCCGTCGGTTCTGGAGCTGATGAAGGCGGTCGACGCCTACATTCCGCAGCCGCAGCGGGCGATGGACCGGCCGTTCCTGATGCCGATCGAGGACGTTTTTTCGATTTCCGGCCGGGGCACGGTGGTCACCGGCCGGGTCGAGCGCGGCGTGATCAACGTCGGCGAGGAGGTCGAGATCGTCGGCATCAAGGACACCCAGAAGACGGTCTGCACCGGGGTCGAGATGTTCAGGAAGCTGCTCGACCGGGGCGAGCCCGGGGACAACGTCGGGGTCTTGCTGCGGGGCGTGAAGCGGGACGAGGTCGAGCGCGGGCAGGTGTTGTGCAAGCCCGGGTCGATCACGCCGCACACGCGGTTCAACGCCGAGACCTACGTTCTGACCAAGGAGGAGGGCGGGCGGCACACGCCGTTCTTCTCGAACTACCGGCCGCAGTTCTTTTTCCGGACCACCGACGTGACCGGGACGATCGAACTGCCGGACGGCACCGAGATGGTGATGCCGGGCGACAACGTGACGATGAAAGTCAATCTGATCGCGCCGATCGCGATGGAGGAGGGCCTCCGGTTCGCGATCCGCGAAGGCGGCCGCACCGTCGGCGCCGGCGTCGTCGCCTCGATCATCGAGTGAACCAGGGTACGGGGCCGGCGGTTTCGCCGACCGGCCTCTTGCCCGCCGCCGCGAAAGTGCGTAGCTAGTGCGCCGGCGCGGGCCGGGCGCGACCGGCGGCCGGCCGCTGATGTCGGGTTTAGGAGTGTAGCTCAACTGGTAGAGCACCGGTCTCCAAAACCGGGGGTTGGGGGTTCGAGCCCCTCCACTCCTGCCAGGCGGCGGCTGCACTGAGGTGGAAGCAGACATCGAGATTCGAATGGCAAGGACCTCACCGGCGCAGTTCGTCCGCGAAGTGCGCCAAGAGATGGCGAAGGTGACGTGGCCGACCCGCAAGGAGCTGGTGGTCACGACGGCCAGCGTGTTCGCGATGGCGATCGCGGCGGCCCTGTTCTTCTTCGTGGTCGATCAGATCATCGCGGTCGCGGTCGAGTTCGTGTTGGGAATTGGTCGGTAATGGCGGCGCGCTGGTACATCATTCACGTGTACTCGGGGTTCGAGAAGAAGGTGATGAGCTCGATCCGCGAGCAGGCCCAGCAGCAGGGGCTGCAGGACCTGTTCGAGGAGATCATCGTGCCGATGGAGGAGGTGGTCGAGGTCAAGCGCGGCAAGAAGGTCAACGCCGAGCGCAAGTTCTTCCCGGGCTACGTGCTGGTCAAGATGGAGCTCAACGACGAGACCTGGCATCTGGTGCGCAACACCGCCAAGGTCACGGGCTTCCTCGGCGCCAGTGGCAAGCCCGCGCCGATCCCGGATGCCGAGGCCGAGCAGGTCCTGCATCAGATGCAGGAGGGGATCGAGCATCCGCGGCCCTTGGTCACCTTTATCTACGGCGACCAGGTGCGGGTGATCGACGGGCCGTTCAGCTCGTTCAACGGCACCGTCGAGGAGGTCGACGAGTCCAAGGGCCGGCTCAAGGTCGCCGTCTCGATCTTCGGCCGCGCGACCCCGGTCGAGCTCGAGTACTCACAGGTCGAGAAGCTCTAGGATCAGCCTGCGGGAGCGGTCAAGGGGCCAGGCCCGCCGCGCTCGGACCGCAGCAGCAAGGGGATGCCGCGATGGCCAAGAAGATCATCGGCTACGTCAAGCTCCAGGTGCCGGCCGGCAAGGCCAACCCGTCGCCGCCGATCGGCCCGGCGCTCGGCCAGCGCGGGCTCAACATCATGGAGTTCTGCAAGGCGTTCAACGCCCAGACCCAGGGGCTCGAGCCGGGCATGCCGGTCCCGGTGGTGATCACGGCATTCGCCGACCGCACCTTCACCTTCACTACCAAGACGCCGCCCGCGAGCTATCTTTTGCGCCGCGCGGCCGGCCTGGACAAGGGCAGTGCGACCCCGGGCCGGGCGACCTCGGGCAAGGTGACGCGCGCGCAGGTGCGCGAGATCGCCGAGCAGAAGATGCAGGATCTGAACGCCAACGACCTCGACGCCGCGGTCAAGATGATCACCGGCTCCGCGACGTCGATGGGCCTCGAGGTGGTGGAGTAGGGCGATGGCCAAGCCAAGCAAGCGGACGGTGGCGGCGCGGGCGCGGGTCGACCAGCTCAAGGCCTACCCGCTCGACCAGGCGATCGATCTGCTCAAGGCCTGTGCCACGGCCAAGTTCGACGAGAGCGTCGAGCTCGCGCTCAATCTCGGGGTCGACCCCCGCCACGCCGATCAGATGGTGCGCGGCACCGCCGATCTGCCGCACGGCACCGGCAGGAGCGTCCGGGTGGCGGTGTTCGCGCGCGGCGACAAGGCCGAGGAGGCGAGGGCCGCGGGGGCCGACGTGGTCGGCGCCGAGGACCTGGCGCAGGCGATCCAGGGCGGCGAGATCAATTTCGACCGCTGCATCGCGACCCCGGACCTGATGCCGGTGGTCGGCCGGCTCGGCCGGATCCTCGGGCCGCGCGGTCTGATGCCCAACCCCAAGCTCGGCACCGTGACGCCCAACGTCGGCCAGGCGGTGAGCGCCGCCAAGGCCGGCCAGGTGCAGTTCCGGGTCGAGAAGACCGGCATCGTGCACGCCGGAGTTGGCAAGGCGAGCTTCGAGCCCGCGCCGATCGCCGACAACGTCAAGGCGTTCGTGGACGCGGTCAACAAGGCCAAGCCGTCCGGCGCCAAGGGCACCTATCTGAAGCGCGCGGCGATCAGCTCGACGATGGGGCCCGGCCTCAAGCTCGACGTCGCGAGCCTGGTCGGATGAGGGAGATCCCGAGCTCGGGCCGGGCGACGCGAAAAAGGACTTGCGCCCGGCGTTTGGCGCACTATGTTTGCTCCGCCTGTTCATGCGCGTTGAACGTCACCATCGATCTGAAGCCTCCCTGCGACCGGCCGTCCGCGGGGCGGGCAGGCTGCGTTGGCAACAGGGCTGCGCCGTTGGAGGCCCGGGTTCCGCCGGGCGGAGGAAGCGGATGCTGAGCCGGATGCGAGGTGCGGTGTTGAGCGCCCGTGGAGTCCAGTGTGCTTAGAGCCAAAAAGACCGAGATCGTCGACAGCTTGCGCGGCGTCTTCACCGATGCCGGCGTGATCGTCGTGACGCACTACCAGGGCCTGAGCGTCGCCGAGGTCACGGACTTGCGGCGGGGCATGCGGGCCGCGGGCGCCCGTTTCCGGGTGACCAAGAACCGCCTGGCCAAGATCGCGCTCGCCGACACGCCCTATTCGCCGCTCGCCGACATGTTCGTCGGGCCGACCGCGATCGCTTTTTCGCAGGATCCGATCGCCGCGCCGAAGGCTGCGGTCGGCTATGCCAAGCGCAATGAGAAGCTCGCGATCATCGGCGGGGCGCTCGGCAACAATCTGTTGAGCGCGGAACAGGTGCGCGCGCTTGCCGATCTGCCCTCGATCGACGAGCTGCGCGCCAAGCTGGTCGGCCTGCTGGCCAGCCCAGCCGCACGTCTGGTGGGCCTGCTGCAGGCGCCGGGCGCGCAATTGGCCCGGGTGCTGGCGGCGCACGCGGACCAGTCCTGACCATATCGCTGCAGGCGCGCTCGCGCGAGCGGGTCGCCCGAACCGGGAGCCTAGGAGAACGCACCATGGCGAATCTACAACAGATCGTCGAGGACCTTTCGGCGCTGACCGTCCTCGAAGCGTCCGAGCTGTCCAAGATGCTCGAGGAGCGGTGGGGCGTGTCGGCCGCGGCGCCGGTGGCGGCGGCAGCGGTGGCGGGCGCCGCAGCGCCGGTCGAGGAAGCCGAGGAGCAGACCGAGTTCGACGTCGTCCTGGCCGCATTCGGCGACAAGAAGATCAATGTGATCAAGGAGGTGCGCGCGATCACCGGGCTCGGCCTGAAGGAGGCCAAGGACCTGGTGGAGGCGGCACCCAAGACGGTCAAGGAAGGCGTCGGCAAGGACGAGGCCGCCAAGCTCAAAGCGCAACTCGAGGAGGCCGGCGCGACCGTGGAGGTCAAGTAATCCTGGTTCGGTCTGCCTGGCTTCCGCCTGGGGTGGCGCGCGCCGGCGTGCCGCTGCCGGCGGCGGGCGGGACGCCCACCGCGAGCGCACGCAGCCACCCTGTCGGCAACGACACGGGCTCGCCGCCTGGCGGCATAGACATGTTGACTTCCGCGCCCAGCGCTGGCCGCACACGACCCCCGGTCGCCGCGTCCAGTGCCATGGGCCATCACGCGTCGGACGACGATCAGCCATGACACATTCGTTCACGGGCCGCAAGCGCATCCGCAAGAGCTTCGGGCACATCCCCGAGGTCACGACGATGCCGAACCTGATCGAGGTGCAGCGGACCTCGTACGAGAACTTCCTGCAGATGAACCTGCGGCCGCCACAGCGCGACCTGGTCGGCCTGCAAGAGGTGTTCAAGTCGGTGTTCCCGATCCGGGACTTCGCCGAGCGGGCGGCGCTCGACTTCGTCCAGTACGAGCTCGAGGAGCCGAAGTACGACGTCGAAGAGTGCCACCAGCGGGGCATGACCTATGCGGCGCCGCTCCGGGTCACCTTGCGCCTGATCGTCTGGGACGTCGACGACGACACCGGCTCGCGCAGCGTTCGCGACATCAAGGAGCAGGACGTCTACATGGGCGACCTGCCGTTGATGACCGACAACGGCACCTTCGTGATCAACGGCACCGAGCGCGTGATCGTCTCGCAGATGCACCGCTCGCCGGGCGTGTTCTACGACCACGACAAGGGCAAGACCCACAGCTCCGGCAAGTTCCTGTACGCCGCGCGGATCATCCCCTATCGCGGCTCCTGGCTCGATTTCGAATTCGACGCCAAAGACCTGATCCACGTCCGCATCGACCGACGTCGCAAGCTGCCGGCGACCACGCTGCTGCTGGCGCTTGGACTCAGCCAGGAAGAGATTCTCGGGTATTTTTACAATTCCGTGCTGTTCACGCGCTCCGGCCAGGGCTGGAAGCAGCCGTTCCGGCCGGAGCGTCTGCGCGGCCAGAAGCTGACCGCCGACCTGATCAACGCCGAGAGCGGCGACGTGCTGGCCGAGGCCGGCACCAAGCTGACGCCGCGGCTGATCAAGCGGCTCGACGAACAGGGGCTCGAGCAGCTCTACGTCTCGGCCGAGGAGCTGGTCGGCCGCTACGTTGCCCAGGACCTGATCGACGAGCAGACCGGCCTCGTGTTCGCCGAGGCCGGCGACGAGGTGACGCCCGAGCTCCTGGCAAGGCTAATCGAGGCCCAGGTCCAGGACCTGCCGGTGCTCGACATCGATCACGTCACGATCGGTCCGTACATGCGCAACACGCTCGCGGCCGAGCGCTGCAACAATCGCGAGGACGCGCTGCTCGACATCTACCGGGTGCTGCGGCCGGGCGAGCCGCCCAACCTCGACACCGCGGAGAACCTGTTCCACGGCCTGTTCTTCGATTCCGAGCGCTACGACCTGTCGCCGGTCGGCCGGGTCAAGATGAACGCGCGCCTGAACCTCGACACCGACGACACGGTCCGGGTGCTGCGCAGCGAGGACATCCTCGCCGTGATCAAGCACCTGATCGAGATCAAGGACGGCCGCGGCGAGATTGACGACATCGATCACCTCGGCAATCGCCGGGTGCGCTCGGTCGGCGAGCTGATGGAAAACCAGTTCCGGGTCGGCCTACTGCGCATGGAGCGTGCGGTGCGCGAGCGCATGAGCTCGGTCGAGATCGACGCCGCGATGCCGCACGATCTGATCAACGCCAAGCCGGTCGCGGCGGCGGTCCGCGAGTTCTTCGGGAGCTCGCAGCTCTCGCAGTTCATGGACCAGACCAACCCGCTCTCGGAGATCACCCACAAGCGGCGCCTGTCGGCGCTCGGCCCGGGCGGCCTGACCCGCGAGCGCGCCGGCTTCGAGGTGCGCGACGTGCATCCGACCCACTACGGCCGGATCTGCCCGATCGAGACCCCGGAAGGACCCAACATCGGCCTGATCAACAGCCTCGCGACCTACGCCCGGATCAACAAGTACGGCTTCATCGAAAGCCCGTACCGGCGGGTGGTCGACGGCCAGGTGACCGACGAGGTGGTCTATCTCTCGGCGATGGAGGAGGGCCGCTATACGATCGCCCAGGCCAACGCCGAGCTGTCCGAGGACAAGCGCTTCGTCCTAGACCTGGTCAGCTGCCGGCAGAACGGCGACTTCGTGCTCGCGCGGCCGGAGACGATCGAGTTCATCGACGTCTCGCCCAAGCAGCTGGTCTCGGTCGCGGCGGCGCTGATCCCGTTCCTCGAGAACGACGACGCCAACCGGGCGCTGATGGGCTCTAACATGCAGCGCCAGGCGGTGCCGCTGATCCAGAGCGAGGCGCCGCTGGTCGGCACCGGCATGGAGGCGGTGGTCGCACGGGATTCCGGCGCTGCGGTCGTGGCCCGACGCGGCGGCGTGGTCGATCAGGTCGACGCGTCCCGGATCGTGATCCGGGTCACCGACCAGACCGAGCGCGCCGATTCCGTCGTCGACATCTATAATCTCAGCAAATTCCAGCGCTCGAACCAGAACACCTGCATCAACCAGCGGCCGGTGGTGAAGGTCGGCGACCGGGTGGTCGCCGGCGACATCGTCGCCGACGGCCCCTCGACCAACCTGGGCGAGCTGGCGCTGGGCCGGAACGTGCTGGTCGCGTTCATGCCCTGGAACGGCTACAACTTCGAGGATTCGATCCTGATCTCGGAGCGGATCGTGCGCGATGACGTGTTCACCTCGATCCACATCGAGGAGTTCGAGGTCATGGCGCGCGACACCAAGCTCGGGCCGGAATCGATCACCCGCGACATCCCGAACGTCGGCGAGGAAAGCTTGCGCAACCTCGACGAGGCCGGGATCGTCTACATCGGCGCCGAGGTCCAGGCCGGCGACATCCTGGTCGGCAAGGTCACGCCCAAGGGCGAAACCCCGATGACCCCGGAAGAAAAGCTTTTGCGCGCGATCTTCGGCGAGAAGGCGGCCGACGTCCGCGACACCTCGCTGAAGGTGCCGCCAGGTGTCACGGGCACGGTGGTCGAGGTGCGGGTGTTCTCGCGCCGCGGCATCGAGAAGGACGAGCGCGCGATGGCGATCGAGCGCGCCGAGATCGAGCGCCTGGCTAAGGATCGCGACGACGAGCGCGTGATCCTCGAGCGCAACATCTACGGCCGCCTGCGCGAACTGCTGGAGGGCCAGAAGCCGACGGGTGGCCCGAAGGCGCTCGGCCGCGAGCCGCTGACCGCGGCGGCGCTCGGCGAGCTCGCCCGCCGCCAGTGGTGGGAGATCGGGGTCGACGACGCCCAGCGCATGGGGGAGATCGAGCAGCTCAAGCGCCAGCTCGAGGATGGCCTCAAGCGCCTGCAGGAGCGGTTCGACAACAAGGTCGAGAAGCTCCAGCGCGGGGACGAGCTGCCGCCGGGCGTGCTCAAGATGGTCAAGGTGTTCGTCGCGGTGAAGCGCAAGCTGCAGCCGGGCGACAAGGTGGCCGGGCGCCACGGCAACAAGGGCGTGATCTCGAAGATCGCGCCGATCGAGGACATGCCGCACCTCGAGGACGGCACGCAGGTGGACATCGTGCTCAACCCGCTCGGCGTGCCCTCACGGATGAACGTCGGCCAGATCCTCGAGACCCATCTGGGGTGGGCCTGCAGCAACCTCGGCCATCAGATCGGCCAGCTGGTCGACCGGCTCGGCAAGGATAGCGATCCCGGTGAGCTGCGGACCCGGCTCGCCACCCTGTACGGCGACGGTGAGGCCCTCGAGGACTTCAGCCGCGAGCAGCTGCTCGAGCTGGCGGGCAATCTGCGGCCCGGGATCCCGGTCGCAACGCCAGTGTTCGACGGCGCCCACGAGCGCGACATCGTGCGCCTGCTGCAGGAGGCGGGCTGCGACATCTCCGGCCAAGTGACCCTGATCGACGGCCGGACCGGCGACACCTTCGACCGCAAGGTCACGGTCGGCTACATCTACATGCTGAAGCTCGGGCACCTGGTCGACGACAAGATCCACGCCCGCTCGGTCGGGCCCTACAGCCTCGTCACCCAGCAGCCGCTGGGCGGCAAGGCGCAGTTCGGCGGCCAGCGCTTCGGCGAGATGGAATGCTGGGCGCTGCAGGCCTACGGCGCCGCCTACACGCTGCAGGAGATGCTGACCGTGAAGTCTGACGACGTCTCCGGGCGGACCAAGATCTACGAAGCGATTGTGCGCGGCGAGGACACCTTCGAGGCCGGTATCCCCGAGTCCTTCAATGTCCTGGTCAAGGAGCTGCAGGCGCTCGGTCTCAACGTCGAGCTGCAGCAGGAGCAGGAAGTGGGCGACGATTGACCGACGGGCTGGCCCGGCCACACGGCCGGACAACCATTCAGTCGGTCGAGAGGAGCGAGATATGAACGAGTTGATGTACTTCTTCGGGCAGCCGAGCGGCACGCTCAAGTTCGACCAGATCAAGATCGCGATCGCCAGCCCGGAGCAGATCCGCGCCTGGTCCTACGGCGAGGTCAAGAAGCCCGAGACGATCAACTACCGGACCTTCAAGCCGGAGCGGGATGGCCTGTTCTGCGCCCGGATCTTCGGGCCGATCAAGGACTACGAGTGCCTGTGCGGCAAGTACAAGCGGATGAAGTACCGCGGCATCGTCTGCGAGAAGTGCGGCGTCGAGGTCATCCAGAGCAAGGTCCGCCGCGAGCGTATCGGCCACATCGAGCTGGCGGCGCCGGTCGCGCACATCTGGTTCCTGAAGTCGGTGCCGAGCCGGATCGGCATCATCCTCGACATGACGCTGCGCGACCTCGAGCGGATCCTCTATTTCGAGAACTTCGTGGTCGTCGAGCCCGGCCTGACCCCGCTCAAGCGCCATGAGCTTTTGACCGACGACCAGGTCCAGCGCCACCGCGAGGAGTATGGCGAGGACAGCTTCACGGTCGGGATCGGCGCCGAGGCGGTCCGCGAGATGCTCTCAGCGCTCGACCTCGAGGAGGAGCGCGAGGCGCTGCGCCTGGAGCTGGTCGAGACCAACTCCGAGGCCAAGCGCAAGAAGATCGTCAAGCGGCTGAAGCTGATCGAGACCTTCCTCGAGTCCGGCAACCGGCCGGAGTGGATGATCCTGACCATCATCCCGGTGATCCCGCCCGAGCTGCGCCCGCTGGTGCCGCTGGACGGTGGCCGCTTCGCGACCTCGGACCTGAACGACCTGTATCGCCGGGTGATCAACCGCAACAACCGGCTGAAGCGCCTGATCGAGCTGCGCGCGCCCGACATCATCGTGCGCAACGAGAAGCGCATGCTCCAGGAGTTGGTTGACGCCCTGTTCGACAACGGTCGCCGGGGCCGGGTGATCACCGGCGCCAACAAGCGGCCCTTGAAGTCGCTGTCCGACATGCTCAAGGGCAAGCAGGGGCGTTTCCGCCAGAACCTGCTCGGCAAGCGGGTCGACTATTCGGGCCGCTCGGTGATCGTGGTCGGCCCCGAGCTCAAGCTGCACCAGTGCGGCCTGCCCAAGAAGATGGCGCTCGAGCTGTTCAAGCCGTTCGTCTACTCCAAGCTCGAGCTCTACGGCATGGCGCAGACCATCAAGGCCGCCAAGCGCATGGTCGAGAAGGAGCGGCCCGAGGTCTGGGACATCCTCGAGCAGGTGATCCGCGAGCACCCGGTCCTGCTCAACCGGGCGCCGACCCTGCATCGCCTGGGCATCCAGGCGTTCGAGCCGATCCTGATCGAGGGCAAGGCGATCCAGCTGCACCCCTTGGTGTGCACCGCGTTCAACGCCGACTTCGACGGCGACCAGATGGCGGTGCACGTGCCGCTCTCGCTCGAGGCCCAGCTCGAGGCCCGGGTGCTGATGATGTCGACCAACAACATCCTGAGCCCGGCCAACGGCAAGCCGATCATCGTGCCGACCCAGGACATCGTGCTCGGTCTCTACTATCTGTCGCTGATGCTCGAGGGCGAGCCCGGCGAGGGCATGGTGTTCGCGAGCCTGGACGAGGTCCAGCAGGCGTTTGAGGCCGGTGTCGTGTCCCTGCACAGCAAGATCTGGTGCCGCCTGCCGGTGCCCGACGGCAACGGTGCGGCGATCAACGGCAAGGGTGCGCGCATCGAGACCACGCCCGGGCGGATGCTGCTGTACGAGATCCTGCCGCGGAACCCGGCGATCAGCTTCGACCGGCTGCTCAACCAGCTGCTGACCAAGCGCGAGATCACCCAGGTGGTCGACGAGGTCTACCGCCACTGCGGTCAGAAGGAGACCGTGGTGTTCGCCGACCGGCTGATGAACCTCGGCTTCTCCTATGCCGCCCGCGCCGGCATCTCGTTCGGCAAGGACGACATGGTGGTGCCGGCGACCAAGGCGAAGTTCGTCGGCGAGACCCGCGAGCTGGTCAAGCAGTACGAGCAGCAGTATTCGGATGGCCTGATTACCAAGGGCGAGAAGTACAACAAAGTGGTCGATGCCTGGGCGCAGTGCACCGACCGGGTCGCCGACGAGATGATGGCCGAGATCCGCGCCACCGCGCGGATCAAAGACCCGGAGACCGGCCGCTTCAACCAGCCGAACTCGATCTTCATGATGGCGGATTCAGGCGCCCGCGGCTCGGCCGCCCAGATCAAGCAGCTGGCCGGCATGCGCGGGCTGATGGCCAAGCCCTCGGGCGAGATCATCGAGACCCCGATCATCTCCAACTTCAAGGAGGGGCTCTCGGTCCTCGAGTACTTCAACTCGACCCACGGCGCCCGCAAGGGCTTGGCCGACACCGCGCTCAAGACCGCCAACTCGGGCTACCTGACCCGCCGGCTGGTCGACGTCGCCCAGGACTGCATCATCGTCGAGGAGGACTGTGGCACGACCAACTCGATCACGCTGGCCCCGGTCATCCAGGGCGGTGAGGTGATCGAGGAGCTCGCCGAGCGGATCCTCGGCCGGACCATCGCGGAAGACGTCAAGCATCCGGTCACCGGCGAGGTCCTGGCCGAGCGCAACGAGCTGCTCGACGAGGAGAAGGTCCGGCTGCTCGACGAGGCCGTGGTCGAGAGCGTCCAGGTGCGCTCGGTCCTGACCTGCGAGAGCCTGGGCGGCGTCTGCAGCCTCTGCTACGGCCGCGATCTCGCGCGCGGCACGCCGGTCAACAGCGGCGAGGCGGTCGGCGTGATCGCGGCCCAGAGCATCGGCGAGCCCGGCACCCAGCTGACCATGCGCACCTTCCACATCGGTGGTGCGGCGCAGTCGCAGGCCGAGCGCTCGAGCGTCGAGGCGACGGTCAGCGGCACGCTGCAGCTGACCAATCCGAACCTGGTGGTCGACAGCAAACAGCGTCCGGTCGTCCTCGGCCGGACCACGGAGCTGGTCCTGCACGACGACACCGGCCGCGAGAAGGCGCGCCATCGGCTGCCCTACGGCGCCCGCATGCTGGTGCCGACCGACGGCCGGGTCGAGAAGGGCCAGCGCCTGGTCGAGTGGGACCCGCACACGCTGCCGATCATCACCGAGGCGTCCGGGCGGGCGGTGTTCATGGACATGGTCGAGGGCGTGACCTTCCGCGAGGTGGTCGACGAGGCGACCGGCCGGGCGAGCAAGGAGCTGGTCGACTGGCGCCAGCAGACCCGGGGGGCCAGCCTCAGGCCGTCGCTGCTGATCCAGGACGACGATGCGCAGCCGGTCCGGTTGCCGAGCGGCGCCGAGGCCCGCTACTACCTGCCGGTCGGTGCGATCCTGAACATCGAGAGCGGGGTCGAGGTCCATGCCGGCGACGTGATCGCCCGCCTGCCCAAGGAGGCGAGCAAGACCCGCGACATCACCGGCGGCCTGCCGCGGGTGGCGGAGCTGTTCGAGGCCAGGCGGCCCAAGGACCCGGCGATCATCGCCGAGGGCGCCGGCCGGGTCGAGTACGGCAAGGACTACAAGACCAAGCGCCGGCTGCGGATCGTGCCGCTCGAGGATGACGGCGAGGCGATCGAGTACCTGATCCCCAAGGGCCGCCATGTGGTCGTCCAGGAGGGTGACGTGGTGCGCGAGGGCGACCTCCTGGTCGACGGCAACCCCGTGCCCCACGACATCCTGCGGGTCAAGGGCGTCGAGGCGCTGGCCGGCTTCCTGGTCAACGAGATTCAGGAGGTCTACCGGCTTCAGGGCGTCAAGATCAACGACAAGCACGTCGAGGTGATCGTTCGCCAGATGCTCCAGAAGGTCGAGATCACCGATCCCGGCGAGACCACCTTCCTGATCGGTGAGCAGGTCGACCGGCTCGAGTTCGACGCGATCAACCAGCGCGCGGTCCAGGAGGATCGCAAGCCCGCGGTCTCGATCCCGGTGCTGCAGGGGATCACCAAGGCGTCCTTGCAGACCCAGTCGTTCATCTCGGCGGCCTCGTTCCAGGAGACCACCAGGGTGCTGACCGACGCCGCGTTCGCCGGCAAGGTCGATCACCTGAGCGGGCTCAAGGAGAACGTGATCGTCGGCCGGCTGATTCCGGCCGGCAGCGGCGGCGTGATGAACCGTCTGAAGCGGCTGGCGGTGAGCAGCGAGCGGTTCGCGCCGCCCGAGGAACTGCCGCCGGAGGAGACGGTCATGACCCTGCCGGAGTTGAGCGAACTGCCGCCCGCCGAATGAGGCTGGTGCCGCGTCGCTCCCGGTGCTGGCCGGAGGCGGCGCGGCGGGCCGGCTTGGGGGCTGCCGCCGCGGCCGGATTTAAGGCTTGACGCTCGCCGGGCGGGCCTCTACAAGCAGCCGCACTGTTCAGCTGGGTTGCTGGTGGTGAACCGACAGTTCAGACGCAGCATCCACGTTTAAGTCGACAACCAGCGCGACCCCAACTGCAGACCCTTCCGACCCGGCCGGCCGGGACGGTGGGTCGCGTGACGTTGTCGTGACCTCGATGGAGCACGGAACCTTGCCGACCATCAATCAGCTCGTCCGCAAGCCGCGGCAGGCCGAACCGGCGCGCAACAAGGTGCCGGCCCTCGAGGCCTGTCCGCAACGGCGCGGGGTCTGCACCCGGGTCTATACGACCACGCCGAAGAAGCCCAACTCAGCGTTGCGCAAGGTCGCCCGCGTACGCTTGACCAACGGCTTCGAGGTCACGAGCTACATCCCCGGCGAAGGCCACAACCTGCAGGAGCATTCGGTCGTCCTGATCCGCGGCGGTCGGGTCAAGGACCTGCCGGGGGTGCGCTATCACATCATCCGCGGCACGCTCGACACCCAGGGCGTGTCCGGCCGTCGCCAGCGGCGCTCGAAGTACGGCGCCAAGCGGCCGAAGTAGGAAGCAGCCATGGCTCGTCGACGCGCCGCCGAGAAACGCGAGATCCTGCCGGATCCCAAATACGGCGATCTGGTGCTGTCCAAGTTCATGAACGCGATCATGCTGGCCGGCAAGAAGTCGGTGGCCGAGCGGATCGTCTACGGCGCCTTGGACAAGATGCAGAGCCGGGCCGGGCGCGACCCGCTCGAGATGTTCCATGGCGCGCTCGAGAACGTCAAGCCGACGCTCGAAGTCCGCTCGCGCCGGGTCGGCGGCGCCACCTACCAGGTGCCGGTCGAGGTCCGTCCCTCGCGCCGTCAGGCGCTCGCGATCCGGTGGATCATCGACATCGCGCGCAAGCGCTCGGAGAAGACCATGGTCGATCGCCTGGCCAACGAACTCCTGGATGCGGCCAACGGGCGCGGTGCCGCCTTCAAGAAGCGCGAGGACACGCTGCGCATGGCCGAGGCCAATCGCGCCTTCTCGCATTATCGCTGGTGAGCCAGTCTGTCATGGCCCGCATCACTCCCTTGGAGCGCTACCGCAACATCGGCATCATGGCGCACATCGATGCCGGTAAGACGACCACGACCGAGCGCATCCTGTATTACACCGGAAGGTCGTATAAGCTCGGCGAGGTGCACGAAGGCACCGCGACCATGGACTGGATGGAGCAGGAGCAGGAGCGCGGCATCACGATCACCTCGGCGGCGACCACCTGCTTCTGGAACGACCACCGGATCAACATCATCGATACGCCGGGCCACGTCGATTTCACGATCGAGGTCGAGCGCTCGCTGCGGGTGCTGGACGGCGCGGTCGCGGTGTTCGATTCGGTCGCCGGCGTCGAGCCCCAGTCCGAGACCGTCTGGCGCCAGGCCGACAAATACCGGGTGCCGCGGATCTGCTTCATCAACAAGATGGACCGGATCGGCGCCGACTTCTATCGCTGCGTCGCGATGATCCGCGAGCGCCTGGGCGCCACGCCGCTGGTCCTGACGCTGCCGGTCGGGGTCGAGTTCGACTACGTCGGCAACATCGACCTTCTGTACCAGCGGGCGGTCGTCTGGCGGGACGACACGCTGGGCGCCGAATTCGAGCTACGGCCGATCCCGGCCGAACTCGAGGCACAGGCCGCCGAGTACCGGCACGCCCTGATCGAGGCCGTCGTCGAGTTCGACGACGAGGTGCTCGAGCGTTATCTCGGCGGCGAAGAGCCGGACCCCGACACGCTCAAGCGCTGCATCCGCAAGGGCGCGCTCGCCCACAAGCTAGTGCCGGTGATCTCCGGCTCGGCGTTCAAGAACAAGGGCGTGCAGCCGCTGCTCGATGCGGTCGTCGACTATCTGCCCTCACCGCTCGATGTGCCGCCGATCCAGGGCGTGAAGCCCAACTCGGACGAGGTCGTCGAGCGCCGCTCGGACGACCGGGAGCCGTTCGCAGCGCTCGCCTTCAAGATCATGTCCGATCCGTTCGTCGGCACGCTGTCGTTCATCCGGGTGTACTCGGGCGTGGTCGAGAGCGGCTCCTACATGATGAATACCGTCAAGGGGCAGCGCGAGCGCATCGGCCGCATTCTGCAGATGCATGCCAACACCCGCGAGGAGGCCAAGGACGCCCGCGCCGGCGACATCGTGGCCCTGGTCGGGCTCAAGAACACCACGACCGGCGACACGCTCTCGGACGTCGACCGCCAGGTGATCCTCGAGCGGATGGACTTCCCCGACCCGGTGATCGAGGTCGCGGTCGAGCCCAGGACCAAGGCCGATCAGGAGAAGCTGTCGACGGCGCTGGCCAAGCTCGCGGCGGAGGACCCGTCGTTCCGGGTCGGGGTCGACGCCGAATTGGCGCAGACCGTGATCAAGGGGATGGGCGAACTCCATCTCGAGATCATCGTCGATCGCCTGAAACGCGAGTTCAAGGTCGACGCCAACGTCGGCGCGCCCCAGGTCGCCTATCGCGAGACCATCACGCGCGCGACCGAGGTCGACTACACCCACCGCAAGCAGACCGGCGGCGCCGGCCAGTTCGCGCGGGTCAAGCTGCGGTTCGAGCCGGGCGAGCGGGGCTCGGGCTTCGTATTCACCAACAAGGTGGTCGGCGGCTCGGTGCCACGGGAATACGTGCCGGGCGTCCAGAAGGGGCTCGCCTCGGCCATGGAGAACGGCGTCATCGCCGGCTTCCCGATGGTCGACATGGCGGCGACGCTGGTCGACGGCGCCTATCACGAGGTCGACAGCTCGGTCATGGCCTTCGAGATCGCGGCCCGCGCGGCGTTCCGCGAGGCCGCCGCCAAGGCGGGACCGGCGCTGCTCGAGCCGGTCATGTCGGTTGAGGTCGTGACGCCCGAGGACTACATGGGCGACATCATCGGTGACCTGAACAGCCGGCGCGGCCACATCACCGGCATGCAGCCGCGGGCCAACGCCCAGGTGATCACCGCCATGGTGCCGCTGGCGACCATGTTCGGCTATGTCAACACGCTGCGCTCGCTGTCCCAGGGCCGGGCGCAGTTCACCATGACGTTCGACCACTACGAGCCGGTGCCCCAGGTCGTGGCCCACGAGATTCAGGCAAAGTACGCCTGAGTTCGCCCGGCCGCCAGAAGAGACGGAGACCCTAGAGCCATGTCGAAGGCGAAGTTTGAGCGGACGAAGCCGCATGCGAACGTGGGGACGATTGGTCACGTGGACCACGGCAAGACGACGCTGACGGCGGCGATCACGAAGATCCTGGCGGAGACCGGGGGGGCGACCTTCACGAGCTACGACCAGATCGACAAAGCACCCGAGGAGAAGGCGCGCGGGATCACGATCAACACCGCGCACGTCGAGTATCAGACCGAGAACCGGCACTACGCCCACGTCGACTGCCCGGGGCACGCCGACTACGTCAAGAACATGATCACCGGGGCGGCCCAGATGGACGGGGCGATCCTGGTGGTCTCGGCGGCCGACGGGCCGATGCCGCAGACCCGCGAGCACATCCTTCTGGCGCGCCAGGTCGGGGTGCCGGCGATCGTGGTCTATCTGAACAAGTGCGACATGGTCGACGACCCGGAGCTGTTGGAGCTGGTCGAGCTCGAGGTGCGGGAATTGTTGTCGCAGTACGATTTTCCGGGCGACGACATCCCGATCGTCAAGGGCTCGGCGCTGCAGGCGCTGGAGGGTCAGGCGGGCGAGCTCGGGGCGCCGTCGGTTCTGGAGCTGATGAAGGCGGTCGACGCCTACATTCCGCAGCCGCAGCGGGCGATGGACCGGCCGTTCCTGATGCCGATCGAGGACGTTTTTTCGATTTCCGGCCGGGGCACGGTGGTCACCGGCCGGGTCGAGCGCGGGGTGATCAACGTCGGCGAGGAGGTCGAGATCGTCGGCATCAAGGACACCCAGAAGACGGTCTGCACCGGGGTCGAGATGTTCAGGAAGCTGCTCGACCGGGGCGAGCCCGGGGACAACGTCGGGGTCTTGCTGCGGGGCGTGAAGCGGGACGAGGTCGAGCGCGGGCAGGTGTTGTGCAAGCCCGGGTCGATCACGCCGCACACGCGGTTCAACGCCGAGACCTACGTTCTGACCAAGGAGGAGGGCGGGCGGCACACGCCGTTCTTCTCGAACTACCGGCCGCAGTTCTTTTTCCGGACCACCGACGTGACCGGGACGATCGAACTGCCGGACGGCACCGAGATGGTGATGCCGGGCGACAACGTGACGATGAAGGTCAATCTGATCGCGCCGATCGCGATGGAGGAGGGCCTCCGGTTCGCGATCCGCGAAGGCGGCCGCACCGTCGGCGCCGGCGTCGTCGCCTCGATCATCGAATAGCGGCAGCGGACAGGGTCGGGCAGCGGACGAAGCGAACGCCATGGACACGCAGAACATACGGATCCGCCTGAAGGCGTTCGATCACCGGGTGCTCGACCAGTCGGCGCGGGAGATCGTCAGCACGGCCAAGCGGACCGGGGCACGGGTGCGCGGGCCGATCCCGCTGCCGACCCGGACCGAGCGGGTGACGGTGCTGCGCTCGCCGCATGTCGACAAGAAGTCGCGCGAGCAGTTCGAGATCCAGACCCACAAGCGCCTGCTCGACATCGTCGATCCGACGCCGCAGACGGTCGATGCGCTGATGAAGCTCGATCTCGCGGCCGGCGTCGACGTCGAGATCAAGGTCTGAGGCCGGGAGCGGGACGACGACCATGCGCACCGGACTGTTGGCGGAAAAGCTCGGCATGACCCGGCTGTTCGAGGACGACGGCAGCCACAACCCGGTCACCGTGCTGCGGGTCCAGGACTGCGAAGTGGTCGCGGCCCGCCGACCCGAGCGCGAGGGCTACGCCGCGGTCCAGATCGGCGTCGGCAAGGCCAAGACCAAGAACGTGACCAAGCCCATGCGCGGCCATTTCGCCAAGGCGAACGTTGCGCCCAAGGCGAAGCTGGCCGAGTTCCGGGTCAGCGAGGACGCCCTTTTGGAGCCGGGGACGGCCCTCTCGGCCGCGCATTTCGTGGTCGGCCAGTATGTCGACGTCGCCGGCACCAGCATCGGCAAGGGTTTCGCCGGCGCGATGAAGCGCTGGGGCTTCCGGGAACTCAGGGCCTCGCACGGCGTCTCGATCTCGCATCGCTCGCACGGCTCGACCGGCCAGCGCCAGGACCCGGGCAAGGTGTTCAAGGGCAAGAAGATGGCCGGCCACATGGGCGATCGCCGGGTCACGGTGCAGAACCTCGAGGTGGTGGGCGTCGACAAGGAGCGCGGCCTGGTGCTGGTCAGGGGCGCCGTCCCTGGGGCCCGGGGCGGCTACGTCCGGATCACCGACGCGGTCAAGCGCGCCCTGCCCAAGGAGGCGCCGTACCCTGCCGGCGTGCGCAATGCGGCCGGGGCGGCGGCTGCGACGACGCCGGCCGGGCCTGGCGCCGAGGAGTAGGCGGATGGAGATCGCGGTCACCACGCTCGATCAGGGCGACGCCGGTACCATCGAGCTCAGCCCGGCGGTCTTTGGCCAGGCGGTGCGCAGTGACGTGCTCCATCAGGTCGTGCGCTGGCAGTTGGCCAAGCGCCGCCAGGGCACGCACAAGGCCAAGACCCGCGGCGAGGTCAGGGCGACCACGCGCAAGATGTACAAGCAGAAGGGCACGGGCCGGGCGCGCCACGGCGCCGCCTCGGTGCCCCAGTTCCGAGGTGGCGGCAAGGCGTTCGGGCCGACCCCGCGCGATCACGCGATCGACCTGCCGAAGAAGGTGCGCCGGCTCGGGCTCAAGATAGCGCTCTCGAGCAAGCTCGCCGACGGCAAGCTCGTGATCCTCGACCGGGCGGCGCTCGATGAGCCCAAGACCAAGCAGCTGGCGACCCGGCTCGACCGCCTGGGCTGGTCCTCGGCGCTGCTGATCGACGGCCCGGAGTTCGATCAGAACTTTTCGCGCGCGGCGCAGAATCTGGTCGGGCTGCAGCTGATGGCGGCGGGCGGGGCGAACGTCTACGACATTCTGCGCCGCGACTTGCTGGTTCTGACCAGGGACGCCGTGCGCCAACTCGAGGAGCGCCTGGCATGAATCGCGAGCGGATGTACGACCTGATCCTCGGGCCGGTGATCACCGAGAAGTCGACCCAGGGCTCGGAGCACAATCAGGTCACCTTCCGGGTGCGCAAGGAGGCGACCAAGCCCGACATCAAGGTCGCGGTCGAGGGCCTGTTCGGGGTCAAGGTCAAGGCGGTCAACACGCTCAACCGCAAGGGCAAGGTCAAGCGGTTCCGGGGCCGGCCGGGCAGGCGCAGCGACGTCAAGAAGGCGATCGTGACGCTCGAGGAAGGCCAGAGCATCGACATCACCACGGGCATCTGAGGGCGGGAACCTCGAAGATGGCATTGAAGAGCTACAAACCGGTCACGCCGTCGCTCCGACAGCTGGTCCTGGTCGACCGCTCGGAGCTGTGGAAGGGCAAGCCGGTCAAGCAGCTGACCGAGGGCCTCTCCAAGAGCGGCGGCCGCAACAACCACGGCCGGATCACAACCTGGCACCGTGGCGGCGGCCACAAGCGGCGCTACCGGCTGGTCGACTTCAAGCGCAAGAAGTTCGGGGTCGAAGGCCGGGTCGAGCGGCTCGAGTACGACCCCAACCGCTCGGCCTTCATCGCGCTCATCCGCTACGCCGACGGCGAGCTCGCGTACATCCTGGCGCCGCAGCGGCTCAGCGTCGGCGATCCGGTGATCGCGGACGAGCGGGTCGACGTCAAGGCGGGCAACGCGGCGCCGCTCAAGAACATCCCGATGGGCACGATCGTCCACAACGTCGAGATCAAGCCGGGCAAGGGTGGTCAGCTCGCCCGCGCCGCCGGCACCTACGTCCAGCTGGTCGGCCGCGATGCCGACTATGCGCAATTGCGCCTGGCCTCGGGCGAGATCCGCCGGGTGCGCGCCGAATGCATGGCCTCGATCGGCGCGGTCTCCAACCCCGACCACCAGAACGTCAACTACGGCAAGGCCGGACGGATGCGCTGGCTGGGCCGGCGGCCGCACGTGCGCGGCGTCGCGATGAACCCGATCGACCACCCGCACGGCGGTGGCGAGGGCCGGACCTCGGGCGGCCGCCACCCGGTCACGCCCTGGGGCAAGCCGACCAAGGGTGCCCGCACCCGGCGCAACAAGAAGACCGCGGGCATGATCCTCCGTTCGCGTCATCTGGCCAAGAAGCGGGGAGGCTGAGCTCGATGTCGCGCTCGGTTTGGAAAGGGCCCTTCGTCGACGGCTATCTGCTCGCCAAGGCGGAGAAGGCGCGGGCCTCGACCCGCAACGAGATCATCAAGACCTGGTCGCGACGCTCGACCATCGTGCCCGAGTTCGTGGGCCTGACCTTCGCGGTCTACAACGGCCACAAGTTCCTGCCGGTGTACGTCACCGAGAACATGGTCGGCCACAAGCTCGGCGAGTTCTCGCCGACCCGGACCTACCACGGCCACGGTGCCGACAAAAAGGCGCGCCGGCGATGAGCGCACAGCCGACGACCGGTCAGCGGAGAGCCAGCCATGGGCAAGCCTAAGCGCGAGCGCGCGCTGCCCGAGAATCAGGCGATGGCGATGGCCCGCCTGCTGCGCACCAGCCCGCGCAAGCTCAACCTGGTCGCGCAGCTGATCCGGGGGCTCAAGGCCGAGCACGCGCTGCACCAGCTGAGCTTCAGCCGCCGCCGGATCGCGGGCGAGGTCAAGAAGGTGCTGATGTCGGCGATCGCCAACGCCGAGAACAACCACGACCTCGACGTCGACCGCCTGGTGGTGGCCGAGGCGACGGTCGGCAAGTCGCTGGTCATGAAGCGGTTCCGCGCCCGGGCGCGCGGCCGGGTCGGCCGGATCGAGAAGCCGATCTCGCGCCTTCGGATCGTGGTCGAGGAACGCGAGGAGGCAGCCTAATGGGTGCGTCAAGCGGCGAGTTTGAAGTTTTGTTGGAAGAGCTGCCGGCTGGTGAGCAGGGCCCAGAGGACGTTGATGCGTCGGCGCGCGAGGGCGAGGACGGCTTGGTGATGGCGTTTTCCCTCGCGGCGCTTGCGGTCGTAGAAGGCGCGGCTGTCGGGGTGGCCAAGGGAGCAGAAGGCGGACTGGTAGAAGACGCGTTTGAGTCCCTTGTTGCCGCCTGTGGGACGCCTGAGGAAGCGCACCTTGCCGGACTGGCGCAGGACCGGCGCGATGCCGGCCGCGGCGGCCAGCGCGTCGGCGGAGCGGAAGCGGGAGAGGCAGCCTGCCTCGGCGATCAGCTCGGCGGTGAGCACGGCCCCCATGCCGGGCAGGCTGCGGATGAGGGCCGCGTCAGGGTGGCGGTCGAGGAACTCCTCGAGTTCACGATCGATCTCGGCGAGGCGGGCGCGGGCGGCGAGCGCTTCCTGGGCCAGCTCCTTGATCAGACGTGCGCTCATGCGTTCGGCCGGGACGGCAATGGTCTGCTCGACCGCGGCAGCCAGGGCGCGCTCGGCGAGCGCGTCGACATGGGGCAGCCCTCCGGCGGCCCTGAGATGGCGGACCAGGCGCTTCTTGCCGGCGGTGCGCAGCTCGGCCGGGGTGACGAACTTGGTCAGGAGGACCAGCGGCCCCTTGGTCTTGAGGTCGAGGCAGGCTTCCAGGCCGGGAAAGATGCCCACCAGCAGGTCGTGCATGCGGGACAGGCGCTGGGTTTGGGCATCGACCAGGTCGCGGCGCCGGCCGACGAGCAGCCTGATCTCGAGATCGAGTTCGGTCGCCGGATCGATCGGCCGCAGGTCGGAGCGGGTGCGGACCTGGTCGGCGATGGTGCGCGCGTCGCGCGGATCGGACTTGTTCTCGCCCCCCACGGTGCCCTGGCGGGCGCGGTTGACGGCCAAGCCCGGGACGTGAACGAGCGCCAACCCCGCTGCGGCCAGCATGGCTTCGGCAAGGCCGGCGATGCCGCCAACGACATCGAGGCCGACGCGTATGGCGCCGCCAAGGCTGACGAGCTCCTCGATCAGCGCCGCGATGTCAGTCGGCGTGTTCGGCAGCTTGCGATCAAGGCGAACCACGCCGTCGGCATCGACGGCCGTGACCCAATGCACCTCCTTGGCGATATCGATCCCAACACTGATCCGCATGGCGCCCCCCGGCAGGTGATCGTGACCCGGCATCCCGCCCGCGCCGTCGTCGCCCTACACAGCGATGGATCGCAGAGCCTAATCAGCGGTCGAGGCGGTGTGGCGGTGCCGGGGGATCTGCCTCCGGAGCCATCATGGGCAGCCAGCATGAAAACCATCCCGGCACCGCCGCCGCACCACGATCCTGGCATGCCAGGATCGTGGTGTCAGGCACTGCCGAAGCAGCAACTCAACGGTAGGGCAGCCTGATGGGTCACAAGGTCAATCCGGTCGGGCTCCGGCTCGGCATCAATCGCACCTGGGACTCGCGCTGGTACGCGGGGAGCCACTATCGCGACCTGTTGAACGAGGATCTCCAGATCCGCGCCTATCTGCACAAGCGTCTGAAGCAGGCGGGCATCAGCAAGATCGTAATCGAGCGGCCGGCCAAGAAGGCCAGGATCTCGATTCACACCGCAAGACCCGGCGTCGTGATCGGCAAGAAGGGCCAGGAGATCGAGTCGCTCCGGCGCGACCTCGCCAAGCGGACCACCGGCGACGTCCACCTCAACATCGTCGAGATCAGGAAGCCCGAGATCGACGCCCGTCTGGTCGCCGAGAACATCGCCCAGCAGCTCGAGCGCCGGGTGACCTTCCGCCGGGCGATGAAGCGCGCGGTCCAGTCCGCGATGCGGCTCGGCGCGCAGGGCATCAGGGTCGCCTGCCAGGGCCGGCTCGGCGGTGCGGAGATCGCGCGCGGCGAGTGGTACCGGGAGGGCCGCGTGCCGCTGCACACGCTACGCGCCGACATCGACTTCGGCCGGGCGACCGCCTTCACGCCGTACGGCACCAACGGGGTCAAGGTCTGGGTGTTCAAAGGCGAGATCATGGAGCATGACCCGACCGCACACGACCGTCGGCTCAGCGAGACCTCCTCGGTGCGGAGCTGAGTGGCGGAGCTGACGGGAGGACCTAGGCGATGATGCAGCCGAAACGGACCAAGTACCGCAAGCGCCACAAGGAGCGCAACGACGGCCTGACCAAGGCCGGGGCGGAGCTGAATTTCGGCGCCTTCGGCATGAAGGCGACCACCAACGCACGGATCACCGCCCGTCAGATCGAGGCGGCACGGCGGGCGATCACGCGCCATCTCAAGCGCGCCGGCCGGGTCTGGATCCGGATCTTCCCGGACCGGCCGGTGAGCAAGAAGCCGGCCGAGGTGCGCATGGGCAAGGGCAAGGGCTCAGTCGAGTACTGGGTGGCGCCGGTCAAGGCCGGCCGGATCATGTTCGAGATCGACGGCGTGCCGTCCGGGCTGGCGCAGGAGGCGATCCGCCGCGGCGCCGCCAAGCTGCCGCTGCGCACCCGGTTCGTCGCCCGGGTCGGCGAGGAGCTCGGCGCATGAAGGCGAGCGAGGTCCGCGCCAAGGGTGACGACGAGCTGCGCGAGCAGCTGCTGCAGCTGAAGAAGGAGCAGTTCAACTTGCGTTTTCAGAAGGCGACCGGCCAGCTTGAGAACACCAGCCGGGTGCGCGTGGTCCGCCGTGACATCGCGCGCATCAAGACGGTGCTCGGTGCGCGCCCGGCGGCCGGCTGAGGAGCATCGCCATGCCGCGCCGGGTTCTCCAGGGCACCGTGGTCAGTGACAAGGCCGACAAGACGGTCATCGTCCGGGTCGACCGCCGGGTCATGCACCCCTTGTACAAGAAGTACATCAACCGGTCGAAGCGCTACGCCGCCCACGACGAGACCAACCGCTACAAGGTCGGCGACCTGGTCCGGATCCAGGAATGCCGGCCGATCTCCAAGCGCAAGCGCTTCGAGGTGATGTGGGAACCGCCGGCCGCGTCCGACGCGCCGGCGAGCTGAGGCTTAGACCATGATCCAATCGGAGACGAACCTCGAAGTCGCGGACAACTCCGGCGCGCGCCGGGTGCAATGCATCCGCGTGCTCGGCGGCTCGCGCCGCAAGTTCGCCAGCATCGGCGATGTCATCGTGGTCGCGGTCAAGGAGGCGATCCCGCGCGGCAAGGTCAAGAAGGGCGACGTCCACAAGGCGGTGATCGTCCGCACCGCCAAGGAAATTCACCGGGCGGACGGCAGCGCGATCCGCTTCGACCGCAATGCCGCGGTGCTGATCAATCCTCAGGGCGAGCCGATCGGCACCCGGATCTTCGGGCCGGTGACCCGCGAGCTGCGGGCCAAGCGGTTCATGAAGATCATCTCCCTGGCGCCGGAGGTGCTCTGAGGAGCCTGGGATTCGAGCAAGAAGACCGAGTGATGGCCAAGAAGTTCAAGATCAAGAAGGGCGACCAGGTGATCGTGGTCACCGGCCGCGACCGTGGCAAGCAGGGCGAGGTGCTGCGCGTTCTGCGCGCGGAAGACCGGCTGGTCGTGCAAGGGGTCAACATGGTCAAGCGCCACCAGCGGCCGAGCGCCGGGCACCCCGGCGGGATCCTCGACAAGGAGGCGCCGATCCACATCTCCAACGTCGCCCACATCGATCCGACCAGCCGCGGGCCGACCCGGGTCGGCTACAAGTTTCTCGACGACGGCCGCAAGGTGCGCTTCGCCAAGCGCTCCGGCGAAGTCCTCGACCGTTAGGGAGTGCCCCGCATGGCACGGCTGTACGAGCACTATCGCGAGGTCGTCCGCGGCGAGCTGCAGGCGCAGTTCAACTACAAGAACCCGATGCAGATCCCGAGGCTCGACAAGATCGTCCTCAACATGGGGGTCGGCGAGGCGACCCAGGACCAGAAGAAGCTGCAGATGGCGATGAACGAGATGACGCTGATCAGCGGCCAGAAGCCGGTGGTCCGGCGCGCGCGCAAGTCGGTCGCCAATTTCAAGCTGCGTGAGGGCATGGCGATCGGCTGCAAGGTGACGCTCCGCCGGGAACGGATGTACGAGTTTCTCGACCGCTTGATCACCATCGCGCTGCCGCGGGTCCGCGACTTTCGCGGCGTCTCGCCGAAAAGCTTTGACGGCAGAGGTAATTACGCGATGGGTTTGAGAGAGCAGATCATCTTCCCGGAGATCAACTACGACGACGTCGACGAGATCCGGGGCATGGACGTGGTGATCTGTACGAACGCGCCGACCGACGCCGAGGCCCGAGCGCTGCTCGAGCATTTCCAGATGCCCTTTGCGAGCTGAGAGGAGCCCTGCTTTATGGCGAAGAAGAGCGCCATCGAGAAGAATCAGCACCGGCGCCGGCTGGTCGACCGCTATGCCGCCAAGCGCGCGGCGCTGCGGGCGGTGGCCCGGGACCGGAAGCGCGAGCCGGAGGAGCGGTTCGAGGCGACGCTCGCGCTCGCCGAGCTGCCGCGCAACAGCGCCCGGAACCGGCTGCGCAACCGGTGCAGCCTGACCGGCCGCCCGCGCGGCTATCATCGCAAGTTCGGCCTGTCGCGCATCGCCCTGCGCGAGCTGGGGTCGGCCGGGCAGATCCCGGGCCTGGTCAAGGCGAGCTGGTGAGTGGCGGCGGACACGGGACCGCGAGGGAGGTCAACGGATGGCGCTGAGTGATCCTTTGGGCGATATGCTGACCCGCATCCGGAACGGTCAGGCGGCGCACAAGCCGGCGGTCAACAGCCCGGCGTCGAGGCTACGCGTCAACGTCCTCGAGGTGCTGCAGCGCGAAGGCTACATCCGCGGCTATCGGCGCGAGGACACCGGGCATGGCGAGCTGTCGATCGAGCTCAAGTACCACAACGGCGAGCCGGTGATCCGCGAGCTGCGCCGGGTCTCGAAGCCAGGCCGGCGGATCTATTCCGGGGTCAAGGACCTGCCTCGGGTCTACAACGGCCTCGGGATCGCGATCCTGTCGACCCCGCGCGGCGTGATCTCCGATACCGAGGCGCGCGCGGCGCACGTCGGCGGCGAGATCCTGTGCACGGTGTTTTGAGATGTCACGAATTGGCAAGCATCCGGTCCGGATCCCGAGCGGGGTCGAGGTCACCCTCTCGGGTCAGAAGGTGAGCGTCCAGGGCAAGCTCGGCGAGCTCAGCCAGAGTCTGCCGCCCGAGGTCGAGGTGGCGCGGGAGAACGGCGCGATCGCGGTTCGACCGCGGAGCGAGGACAAGCGTGCCCGGGCAATGTGGGGGCTCGCCCGCACGCTGGTCGCCAACATGGTCGAGGGCGTCTCGACGGGCTTCACCCGCAAGCTCGTGATCAGCGGCGTCGGCTACCGGGCGGCCCTTGACGGCAAAATCCTGAACCTCCAACTCGGCTACAGTCACGACATCAAATACGCGATCCCGGCCGACATCCAGGTCGCCTGCGAGACCCCGACCTCGATTTCGATCACCGGCGCCGACCGCCAGCGGGTCGGCCAGATCGCGGCCGAGCTCAGGGCGTTTCGCAAGCCCGAGCCCTACAAGGGCAAGGGCATTCGCTACGACGACGAGGTCATCCTGCGCAAGGAAGGCAAGAAGAAGTAGGGCCATGGTCAAGCCAGCTGAGCGCTTCCTCCGCCGCCGCCGCCGCACCCGAGCGGCGTTGCGCAAGAGCGGCTACGGTCGGCCGCGGTTGTCGGTCTTCCGCTCGAGCAAGCATATCTACGCTCAGGTGATCGACGACGAGTCGGGGCGGACGCTCGCGGCGGCCTCGACCCTCGACAAGACGTTGCGCGGCGAACTCAAGACCGGCGCCGATCGCGCCGCCGCCGAGCAGGTCGGCCGTCTGCTGGCGGAGCGCGCCAAGGCGGCAGGCGTCGAGGCGGTGGTGTTCGACCGCGGCGGCTACCGCTACCACGGCCGGGTCAAGTCGCTCGCCGACGCCGCCCGGGCGGTCGGGCTGCTGTTCTAGCTGGGACTCTGGGGCGGAGAAGGAAGCAGTATGGCACGCAGAGGCGACGATGAGCGTCAGGACGGCGAGCTGGTCGACCGCCTGGTCAACATCAACCGGGTCGCCAAGGTGGTCAAAGGCGGCCGACGCTTCGGCTTCTCGGCGCTGGTGATCGTCGGCGACGGCAAGGGCCGGGTCGGGTACGGCAGCGGCAAGGCGCGCGAGGTGCCGGAGGCGGTGCGCAAGGCGACCGAGCAGGCCAAGCGCGGCATGATCCGGGTGCCGCTGCGCCAGGGCCGCACCCTGCACCACGACATCCAGGGTCATTTCGGCGCCGGGCGGGTGGTCCTACGGGCGGCGCCGGCCGGCACCGGGATCATCGCCGGCGGTCCGATGCGGGCGGTGTTCGAGGCGCTCGGCATCAACGATGTGGTCGCCAAGTCGATCGGCAGCTCCAACCCGCACAACATGGTCAAGGCGACCTTCGATGCGCTCGCCAAGATGATGTCGCCGCGCGCGGTCGCCGCCAAGCGTGGCAAGAAGGTCGGCGACATCGTCGGCCGCCGGGACGGCGCCGGCGCCGACGCGCGGGCGGAGGCATGATGGCTGAGATGACCGGCAAGCTGCGAGTAACCCAGACCGGCAGCCCGATCGGCCGCCATCGGCGCCAGCGCGCCAACCTGATCGGCCTCGGGCTGAACAAGATCGGCCGGTCGCAGGTTCTGGCCGACACGCTCGCGGTGCGTGGCCGGATCAATCAGGTCCACCATCTGGTCCGGGTCGAGCCCGTGTCCGAAGACGCCGCGCCCGCGGCGACCGGGCGACCGGCGGCGCCGGCGACAGCGAAGGCAGACCGATGAAGCTGAATGAACTCGCACCGAGCCCAGGCAGCCGTAAGGCGCGCAAGCGGATCGGCCGCGGCATCGGCTCGGGTACCGGCAAGACCTCCGGTCGCGGCCACAAGGGGCAGCGCGCCCGCGCGGGCTCGGCAACCCGCACCTTCGAGGGCGGCCAGATGCCGATCTACCGGCGCCTGCCCAAGCGCGGCTTCAAGAATCCGTTCCGGAAGGTCTATGCGCCGGTCAATCTGGATCGGTTGCAGGCCGCGATTGATGCCGGGCGAATCGATCCCGCCCGCCCCGTCGACCTCCTGACCTTGCGCGCCGCCGGCCTGATCTCCAAGCGTCTGGACGGCGTCCGGCTGCTGGCCCGGGGCGAGCTCACCACGGCGCTCACGATCGAGGTGGACAGCGCCTCTAAGACCGCCGAGGCCGCGGTCGCCAAGGCCGGCGGCACGCTGATCCTGGCCCAGCCGCGGGCCGAGCCGTTGCCGGCCCCCGAACAGGCCGCGACCGAGCCGCCCGCGACCGAGCCGCCGACCACCGACTCACCCCCGGCCGACGGGCCGGCTGGCGCGTAAGCGGAGGCCGCCATGGCTTCGATGGCCGAGCAACTGGCTGCGAACATCAATCTCGGTGTCTTCAGCAAGGCGACCGAGCTCAAGAAGCGGCTCTGGTTCGCGCTCGGCTGTCTGATCGTCTACCGGTTCGGCACCTACATCCCGCTGCCCGGGATCGACCCGGTGATCATGTCGCAGATCTTCGAGCAGAACTCCGGCGGCATCATGGGCATGTTCAACATGTTCGCCGGCGGCGCGCTCAAGCGCATGTCGATCTTCGCGCTCGGCATCCTGCCCTACATCTCCGCCTCGATCATCATGCAGCTGATGACCGCGGTCTCGCCGACCATCGAGCAGCTGAAGAAGGAGGGCGAGGTCGGGCGCAAGAAGATCAACCAGTACACCCGCTACCTGACCGTGGTGCTGTCGGCGTTCCAGGGCTATGGCCTCGCGGTCGGTATGGAGGCGATGACCGGCCCGTCCGGCAGCGCGGTCCTCGAGCCCGGCTGGTACTTCCGGATCACGGCCGTGATCACGATCGTCGGCGGCACGCTGTTCCTGATGTGGCTCGGCGAACAGATCACCGCGCGCGGGGTCGGCAACGGCATCTCGCTGATCATCTTCACCGGCATCATTGCCCAGCTGCCGGCGGCGCTCGCCAAAACCCTCGAGCTCGGACGGACGGGCGCGCTCTCGACGCTCTTGATCATCTTCCTGCTGTTTATGGCGGTCGTCGTGGTCACCTTCATCGTGTTCATGGAACGGGGCCAGCGCCGGATCCTGGTGCAATATCCCAAACGCCAGCACGGCAACCGCATGTTCGGCGGCGAGAGTTCGCATCTACCGCTCAAGATCAACGTCTCGGGTGTGATCCCGCCGATCTTCGCGAGCTCGCTGCTCCTGATGCCGGCGACGCTGGCCAGCTTCGGCGGTGCCGGCGGGCCGGAGTGGCTGGCGACCATCGCCGCGCTGCTGGGCCGCGGTCAGCCGCTGTTCCTGCTCCTGTACGTCGGCCTGATCGTGTTCTTCGCCTTCTTCTATACGTCGATCGTCTTCAACCCGCAGGACACGGCCGAGAACCTGCGCAAGCATGGCGGTTTCATCCCGGGCATCCGGCCGGGCCAGCGGACCGCCGAGTATCTGGACTACGTCCTGACCCGCCTGACCGTGGTCGGCGCCGCCTACCTGTCGATCGTGTGCATTCTGCCGGAGATCCTGATCTCCCAATACGCGGTGCCGTTCTATTTCGGCGGCACGAGCCTCCTGATCGTGGTTTCGGTGACGATGGACACGACCGCGCAGATCCAGTCGCACCTGATCGCACATCAGTACGAAGGCCTGATCAAGAAGGCGCGGCTACGCGGGGCGAGGCGCTGATGCAGCTGGTACTGCTGGGGCCGCCGGGCGCCGGCAAGGGAACCCAGGCCGAACGGCTGAAGACCCGCTATCGGCTCGCGCATCTGTCGACTGGCGATATGCTGCGCGAGGCGGTGGCGGCCGGCACCGAGGTCGGGCGTCAGGCCAAGGCGATCATGGATGCCGGGCGATTGGTCTCCGATGACGTGATCAACCGCCTGGTCGCCGAGCGGATCGAACAGCCGGACTGCGCCCAGGGCTTCATCCTCGACGGCTTCCCGCGCACGCTCGCCCAGGCCGAGGCGCTCGATCGGATGCTGGCGGAGCGCCATTCCGGGCTCACCGCGGTGGTCGAACTCGAGGTCGACGACGATGCCCTGGTCGACCGGATCTCCGGCCGCTTCGCCTGCGCCAAATGCGGCGCCGGCTATCACGACCACTTCAAGCCGACTGTCGCTCCGAGCGTCTGCGACGTCTGCGGCAGCACCGAGTTCGTGCGCCGCAAGGACGATACACCCGAGACCGTGCGCGCCCGGCTCAAGGCCTATCACGACCAGACCGCGCAGCTGCTGCCCTATTATCGCGACAAGGGGTTGCTGGTGACCGTGGATGGAATGGCCGAGATCGATCGCGTAACCAGCGAGCTGTTCGAGAAAATCGACGGTCTGGAACGTTGACCGTCGCGTTGACATCGGAGTCGCGCGACCTATAATCGCGCGGCTTTTACGCCCGGCGCTCGCTCCCTATATTCAGGGTGTCCGGGACCGGCCGGGGTGGCGCCCGGAAGCCGCGGCTCTGGGCCCGAGCAAGAGGAGAGTTTGGTGTGGCGCGCATCGCCGGAGTGAACATCCCGAGCGGCAAGCCGGTCGGGATCGGTCTTACGTACATCTACGGCATCGGCCGGACCAGCGCCGAGAAGATCCTGGCCGCCGCCGAGGTGCCGTTCGGCCGCCGGGTCAACGACCTGACCGACGCCGAGGTCGGCCGCCTGCGCGAGACCATCGACCGCAATTTCCGGGTCGAGGGCGACCTGCGGCGCGATGTCGCCATGAACATCAAGCGCTTGATGGACCTCGGCTGCTATCGGGGTCTCCGCCACCGCCGGGGCCTGCCGGTCCATGGTCAGCGGACTCACACCAACGCCCGCACCCGCAAGGGGCCGGCGCGACCGATCGCCGGCAAGAAGAAGGTGAAGAAGTAAGTCATGGCCAAGGACACCAGCCCGCGCCTGCGCCGTCGCGAGCGCAAGAACATCTCCTCGGGCGTCGCCCACGTCAGCGCCAGCTTCAACAACACCATGATCACCATCACCGACGCCCAGGGCAATGCGATCGCTTGGTCGTCGGCGGGCAGTCAGGGTTTCCGCGGCTCGCGCAAGTCGACCCCGTTTGCCGCCCAGGTCGCGGCCGAACAGGCCGGCCGCAAGGCCATGGAGCATGGCATGAAGACGTTGGAGGTCGAGGTCCGGGGGCCGGGATCGGGCCGCGAATCGGCGCTGCGCGCCCTCTCGGGCGTCGGCTTCACGATCACCTCGATCCGCGACGTGACCCCGATCCCGCACAACGGTTGCCGGCCGCGCAAGCGGCGCCGGGTCTGATCGGCGGACCCATCGCAGGCAGCTGCGGCGCTCCCAGGTGCTGACCGCAGCCAGGCGTCCCGGCTGCCGCCGGACGCTCGTCGAGCCTTGTCCACGCCTGTCACATTCGAGGTATGCCCGTGATCCAGAAGAACTGGCAGGAACTGATCAAGCCGCCCAAGCTCGAGGTGCAGCCCGGGCACCGGCCTGACCGTGAGGCCACGATCATCGCCGAGCCGCTGGAGCGCGGGTTTGGCGTGACCCTCGGCAATGCGCTGCGGCGGGTGCTGCTGTCGTCGTTGCAGGGCGCCTCGATCACCGCCGCCCAGATCGATGGCGTGCTGCACGAGTTCTCGACCATCCCCGGCGTGCGCGAGGACGTGACCGACATCGTCCTGAACCTGAAGGCACTGGCGCTCCGCCTGCACAGCGACACGCCCAAGCGCATGTACCTGAAGGTGCGCGGCCCTGCGGTGGTGACCGCCGGCATGATCGAGGCCGGCCACGACATCGAGATCATGGACCGCGACCACGTCATCTGCCATCTCGACGAGGAGGCCGAGCTCTCGATCGAGATGACCGCGCGGTTCGGCCGCGGCTACGTGCCGGCGGCGCAGAACAAGTCCGAGGACGCCCCGATCGGCCTGATCGCGATCGACGCGATCTACAGCCCGGTGCGCAAGGTCGCCTACCGCGTCGATCACGCCCGCGTCGGCCAGGTGACCGACTACGACAAGCTGACCATGCAGGTCGAGACCAACGGCTCGGTGACGCCCGAGGATGCGGTCGCACTCGCGGCCCGGATCCTGCAGGACCAGCTGCAGCTGTTCATCAACTTCGAGGAGCCGCGCGCGGCGACCGGCGGCGAGAGCAAGCCGGAGCTGCCGTTCAACCCGCATCTGTTGCGCAAGGTCGATGAGCTCGAACTCTCGGTCCGCTCGGCCAACTGCCTGAAGAACGACAACATCGTCTATATCGGCGACCTGGTCCAGAAGACCGAGGCCGAGATGCTGCGGACCCCGAACTTCGGGCGCAAGTCGCTGAACGAGATCAAGGAAGTGCTGGCGCATATGGGCCTCAGCCTCGGGATGGAGGTTCCGGGCTGGCCGCCGGACAACATCGAGGATCTGGCGCGCCGGATCGAGGAGCCGTTCTGAGGCGAGGGGCGCCGGCACCGCGTTCATGAGGCAGGGTTGGGGAGAGAGCGATGCGCCACCGTCTGGCTGGTCGCAAGCTGAACCGGACGTCGAGCCACCGCACGGCGATGTTCGCCAACATGGCCGTCGCGCTGGTCAAGCATGAGCAGATCACGACCACGCTGCCAAAAGCCAAGGAGCTGCGCCGGTTCGTCGAAAAGCTGGTGACGCTCGGCAAGCGGGGCGATCTGCATGCCCGCCGGCTGATCCTGGCCAAGACCCGGGACCGCGGCACGGCGACCAAGCTGATCGATGTGCTCGGGCCCCGCTACGCCGAGCGGCCGGGCGGCTATGTGCGCGTCCTCAAGGCGGGCTTCCGCCATGGCGACGACGCGCCGATGGCGGTGATCGAGTTCGTTGAGCGCGATGTGGCAGCCAAGGGTCAGGATTCCGGGCCGCGCCAGACCGAGGGCGAGGAGGGCGCCGCCGAGGCGGCCTGACGCCGCGCCACCGACGCGGCGCTCCGGCACCGTCGGGTTGACGTCCGCCCGGCCCGGCCGCGGCATTGCCGTCGCTGCCTGCCGGATGCGGGCATCGCTCGCGTTCGGGCTCGCGACGTTGGCGTGCGCCTGCTCGCTCGGTGCGGCGCCGCCGGCCCCGGTCGTTGCGGCCGAGCAGGTCCCGCATTCGCGCAGCGAGATCACGCTTTCCTTCGCGCCGGTCGTGCGCAAAGCGACGCCCGCGGTCGTCAACATCTACACCCAGAAGCAGGTGCCCCAGGCGACCCTGAACCCGTTCGCGGCCGACCCCTTCTTTCGCTACTTCTTTCAGCAGTTCGGCGGCCGAGAGCTGCAGCCCCAGCCGGAGAAATCGCTGGGTTCGGGCGTGATCGTGCGTGCCGACGGCCTGATCGTGACCAACTACCACGTGGTCGAGGATGCCGACGAGATCATGGTCGTGACCTCCGACCGGCGCGAGTTCCGGGCCCATCTGGTCGGCGGCGACCAGGCGGCCGACCTCGCGCTCCTGGACATCGACGCCGACCATCTCCCGACCCTGCCGATGGGCGATTCCGATGGCCTCGAGGTCGGCGACCTCGTGCTCGCGATCGGCGATCCGTTCGGCATTGGCCAGACCGTGACCAGCGGCATCGTTTCGGCGGTCGCCCGGACCACGCCCGGCAACGGTCCCGATCTGTCCTTCATCCAGACCGATGCCGCGATTAACCCCGGCAATTCCGGCGGCGCGCTGGTCACCCTGGACGGCGCGCTGGTCGGCATCAACACCGCGATCTTCACCCGCAACGGCGGCTCGGTCGGGATCGGGTTCGCGATCCCGGTCAACCTCGTCAAGGCGCTGATCCGTTCGGTCGAGGCCGGCGGCAAGGGGCTGGCGCGCGCCTGGCTCGGCGCGACGGTCCAGCCGATCGACGCCGATCTCGCGAGTTCCCTCGGTCTCAGCCGGCCCGAAGGCGTGCTGGTCAACCGGATCTATCCGGACGGCCCGGCGGCGCGGGCCGGCCTGACCAAGGGCGACGTCATCCTGGCGGTCGACGGGCGTCCGGTCGAAGACCCCAAGGCCCTCAACTTCCGCCTCGCGATCGGCGAGCTCGGCAAGGATGCCAGGCTCGATATCCGGCGGCGGGGCCGCACGGGCAGCGTCAACCTGCCGCTCGAGACCCCACCCTATCGACCGGCGCCGGAGCCGACCACGCTCACCGGCCGGCAGGTGCTGGCGGGCGCGACCGTCGCCAACTTGTCGCCCGGACTGGACGAGGATCTGAACCTCGACCTTTCCACTCGTGGCGTGGTCGTGCTCAAGGTCGCGCCGGACAGCCCGGCGGCAGCACTCCGCCTCGAGCGCGGCGATCGCGTCGCCACGGTCGCCGACCAGCCGGTCAAGAGCGTCGAGCAGCTCAGCGAGTTGCTCAGGAAGGCGCGCCAGCCCTGGCGGCTGGAGATCGAGCGCGCCGGCGACTGGCTTGCGGTGGTCATCGGCGGATGAGCGATCTGTTCGAAGCTCCGGACCTGACGGCCGCCCCGACGCCGCGCGCCCATCAGCCCCTCGCGGACCGGCTGCGGCCGAAGACGCTGGACGAACTCGTCGGCCAGGACCATCTGCTTGGGCCCGAGACCCCGCTCGGGCGGATGTTCGCCCGCGGCCAGCTCGGCTCGATCATCCTCTGGGGGCCCCCCGGGACCGGCAAGACGACGCTCGCCCGCCTGCTCGCCGGCCGGCTAGGACAGCCGCTGGTCGCGCTCTCGGCGGTCATGTCCGGGGTCGCCGACCTGCGCAAGGTCTACGAGGAGGCCAGGGCGCGCCGACGTACCGGCCAGGCGACGCTCTTGTTCATCGACGAGATCCACCGCTTCAACCGCGCCCAGCAGGACGGCCTACTCGCCCAGGTCGAGGACGGCACCGTGACGCTGATCGGCGCGACCACCGAGAACCCGTCCTTCGCGCTCACCGGCGCCCTGCTCTCGCGCTGCCAGGTCCTGGTCCTGAACCGGCTCGATGCCACTGCCCTCTCGTCGCTGATCGCGCGCGCCGAGACGGCGCTCGGCCACGCACTGCCGCTCGATGCCGAAGCGAGCGTGCGTCTGATCGAACTCGCCGACGGTGACGGCCGCTACCTGCTCAACATGGTCGAGAACCTGGCCGAGCTGGCCGCCGAGCCGAAGCTCGACTCCGCGGCTCTCGCCCATGTCCTGCAACGGCGGATGCCGCTCTACGATCGCCAGCAGGAGGCCCACTACAATCTGATCAGCGCGCTCCACAAGTCGGTCCGCGGCTCCGATCCCGACGCCGCGCTCTACTGGCTTGCGCGCATGCTCCAGGGCGGCGAGGATCCCCGGTACATCGCGCGCCGGCTGGTCCGGATGGCGAGCGAGGACATCGGGCTCGCCGACCCCGGCGCTTTGCCGCTCGCGATCGCCGCGAGCCAGGCCTACGAGCAGCTGGGCAGCCCCGAGGGTGAGCTGGCGCTCGCCGAGTGCGCGCTGCATCTGGCACTCGCGCCCAAGTCCAACGCGGTCTACCGGGCGTTCGGCGCCGCCATGGGCGCTGCCAGGGAGAGTGGCTCGCTGATGCCGCCGCTCCACATCCGTAACGCGCCAACGCGGCTGATGCGGCAGTTGGGCTACGGCGAGGGCTACGCCTACGACCACGATGCGCCGGACCGCTTCTCGGGCCAGAACTATTTTCCGGACGGCATGGCGCGCCCGAGCTTCTATGAGCCGAGCGGGGAGGGCGAGGAGGCCGCGCTCCGGCGTCGCCTCGAAGCTCTGGCGAAGCTGCGCCGCCGGCGCGACCCTGCCGGATGAGCGCGGTCGAGCTGCGCGCGGTCGCCGCCGACGAGGCCGAGATCCGCCTCGATCGCTGGTTCCACCGCCATTTTCCCGATCTCAGCCATGACCGGCTGCAGAAGCTGCTGCGCACCGGGCAGGTCCGGGTCGACGGCCGCCGCGCGGCGGCCAGCGCGCGGCTGCGGGCGGGCCAGAGCATCCGCGTGCCTCCGCTCGCCGAGCCCGGCGGCCCGGCACCGAAGCGGACCGAGGTTCAGATCAGCCCGCGCGATGCCGACTGGCTGCGGTCGCTGATCCTGCACGAGGACGAGGTGCTTCTGGTCCTGAACAAGCCTGCCGGGCTCGCCGTCCAGGGCGGCACCAGGACGACGCGGCATCTGGATGGCATGCTCGCGGCTCTAGCCGGGGGCGGCGAGAGGCCCCGCCTCGTGCACCGGCTCGATCGCGACACCAGCGGCCTCCTGGTGGTCGCGAGGACCCCGGCCGCCGCGGCCAACCTGACCGAGGCGTTCCGCCGCCATCGGGTCGACAAGCTGTACTGGGCTCTGGTGGTTGGCCGGCCCGCCATCGCCGACGGGCTGATCGACCGGCCGCTCGCGAAGCAGGCGGGCAGACGGGGCGAGCGCATCGCGAGCGTTGCCGACGGCCAGCCGGCCCGCACCCGCTACCGGACCGTCGCCCGGGCCGGCAAGGTCGCGAGCTGGCTCGCCCTGCAGCCGCTCACCGGCCGCACCCATCAGCTGCGGGTCCACTGCGCCCTGCTCGACACGCCGATCCTGGGCGATCGCAAGTACGGCGGGCCCGCCGCCGGTCCAGTCGGCGCGCCCCCGGGGCTGATGCTGCACGCACGCGAACTCCGCCTGCCGCACCCGGACGGCGGCACCCTGGCGCTGACCGCACCGCTCGACCCGAGCGTGCGAGCCGGCTTCGCATGGCTCGGCTTCGAGCCGGACCCGGAGTTGCCGGGCGCCCGGCTCGCCGACTTCGATCCGATCTGATGCGCTGGCATGATCCGGCTGATCGTGTTCGATTGCGACGGCACCCTGGTCGACAGCCAGCACGTGATCGTGGCCGCCGCCGGGCGGGCGTTCCGGGCCTACGGGCTCGAGCCGCCGTCGGTCGCGGCGGTGCGAGCGGCGATCGGCCTGTCGCTCGAGCTCGCGATCGCAGCCTGGCGGCCGGAGACCGAGGTCGCCGAGCGCACGCAGCTGGCCGAGGCCTATAGAACCGCCTGGCGGGCATTGCGCGACCAGGAGGGCGTGCGCGAGCCGCTGTTTCCCGGCGCCCTCGCGGCGCTGATGGAGCTCGACCGGCAAGGCTGTATGCTCGCCATCGCGACCGGCAAGTCGCGACCCGGGCTGCTCAGCGTGCTCGAGCACCACGGGCTCGCATCGCTGTTCGTCAGCCTGCAGACCGCCGATCGGCACCCGAGCAAGCCGCACCCGAGCATGCTCGAGGCGGCGATGGCCGAGACCGGCAGCGCGCCCGAGGAGACCCTGATGGTCGGCGACACCAGCTACGACATCACGATGGCTCGGGCCGCGGGGGTCGGTGCCATCGGCGTCGCCTGGGGCTATCACCCGGTCGACAATCTGCTGGCCGCCGGAGCGACGACCATCCTGGAAAGCTTCGAAGACCTGATCGCCTTGGCGCCCGGCGAGGCCCCATGAAGCGTTTCTACCGGCAGGTCGAGGTGGCGAGCGAGGGCGATGCGTATCGCGTGCTGCTCGACGAGCGGCCGGTCCGCACCCCCGCCAAACGGCCATTGACGCTGCCGACGGCAGTGCTGGCGACCGCGGTTGTCGCTGAGTGGCGGGATCAGGGCGAAACCATCCAACCGGCGACCATGCCGCTCACCCGGCTGGCGAGCACCGTCCTGGATCGCCTGCCGGGACTGCGTGCGGCCGCGATCCTCGAGCTGATCGGCTATGCCGAGACCGACCTTCTCTGCTACCGCGCCGCTGCGCCGCTCGATCTGGTCGAGCGCCAGAGGCGGGCCTGGCAGCCATTGCTGGACTGGGCCGCGAGCGTGTATGGCGCCGGGCTCGCGGTGACCACATCGATCCTGCCGGTCGCGCAGCCGGAGGCGGCGGTGCAACGACTGCAGGCCGCGGTCGAGGCGCTGGACGACTGGGCGCTGGTCGGCCTGCACGCCGCGACCACGGCGCTCGGCTCGTTGGTTCTCGGGCTCGCTCTGGCAGACGGTCGGATCGACGCCGATCAGGCCTTCGCCGCTAGCCTGCTCGATGAGCTGTTCGAGATTGAGCGCTGGGGTCGGGACGCCGAGACCGAGCGCCGTCACGCGGCGCTGCGGCGTGATCTTGAGGCGGCAGCGACCTTCCTTGGCGCACTCGCGGGCGCGCGTGACTAGCCGGACGGGCGGGGTTCAGGCCTGGACGCTTCCTCGTTCGGGTCGCGGGTCGAGGGTGCGACCATGGGCGGGATCGAGCGATCGTCGAACGGCGGCAGGATCGCCGCGTTGCCGCGCCAGAGCGAACCGCAATCGGTGAGCGGAGCCTCGCCCGGGAGCTCAGCCGGCACCGAGGCGCAGGCGCGCTCTGCCGGGCTGCTGCCCGCTCCCGGCTCGAGCCGGGCCAGATCGAGCCCGCGCGGGGCCTGCCGGAGGTTCCGCCCGGCAACCGGCGGCGCCCAGATCTCGGGCAGCTGCGGCAGCACCATCCGGCCGTTGGCCGCGGCCTCGCTGGTCTCGCCCCGCCGGTCCTCCTTGACCGAAAGCGCAATCTCGGCGGCGTAACGGGTCTGCCGCTCGGCGGTCGCCTGAAAGGGCACGGACGACCTCGGCGCCATCTCCAGGCAGGCGCCGAGGAGGACGAGCGGTATCAGGACGACGGTGCTTGCGAGCGAGCGGCCCATGCGCGGCGATCCCTTCCTCACGGCGGCGAACTCAATCCGGGAACTCTGGGGCGCTAGCGTTAATGATTCCTTAAGCTGCTTCCGACGGCGGCGAAGCGCGGCCGGGAGCTTGGAATGTCGCGGGGCGGACTTCACGCGGAAGTTGAAATCACGGGGGATCTGCGCGAGTTTCCGCCTGTCATCCAGAGGATGAGCCGATGTCCGGCCACTCGTCGAAGTTCGTGGTCTATGCGGCGCTCAGCGCCAATGCTGCCATCGCGGCCACCAAATTCGTCGCCGCCGCCTTCACCGGCAGCTCGGCGATGCTCAGCGAGGCCGTGCATTCGGTGGTCGACACCGGCAACCAGGGCCTGCTCCTGTACGGCCAGCATCGAGCCGACCGACCACCCGACCGGCAGCATCCCTTCGGCTATGGCCGGGAGATCTATTTCTGGGCTTTCGTCGTGGCCCTGCTGATCTTCGCCGCCGGCGCCGGGGTGTCCTTGTACGAGGGCCTGCACAAGCTTCGCCACCCGGAGCCGGTGACCGACGCCTACGTCAACTACATCGTGATCGGGCTGGCCATGCTGTTCGAGGGCACCAGCTGGTACCTCTCGCTGCGGGCGGTCCGGTCGGCCCAGGGTCAGCGCAGCTTTTTCGAGGCGGTGCGGCGGAGCAAGGACCCGATGGTGTTCACGGTCCTGTTCGAGGACAGCGCGGCCCTGCTCGGGCTGGTGATGGCGGCGGTCGGCATCGCGCTCGCCGAGTGGCTCGAGATGCCCGTGTTCGACGGCATCGCCTCGATCGGCATCGCGGCGATCCTGGGCAGCACCGCCGCCTGGCTCGCCTACGAGTGCAAGGGCCTCTTGATCGGGGAGAGCGTGCAGCCGGAGGTAAGCCGCGGCATCGAGCGGATCGTCGGCGAGCAGGAGGGCATCGTGCGCCTCAACGAGCACCGCAACGTGCATCTCGGGCCCGACGAGGTGCTCTTGAACCTGAGCCTGGATTTCGCGGCCGATCTCTCGGCCGATCAGGTCGAGGCCGCGATCAGCGATCTCGAGCGGCGCATCAAGTCCGCCTATCCGGAGATCAAGCGGGTGTTCATCGAGGCCCAGAGCTGGCAGGGCCACCGCGCGGCTCTGGCCGGCGGGTGACCGCGCTGAGCGCCCGGGAGGACGTGCCGATGGCCGCCGAGGATGGCCTGATCTGCGCCTACGCTCTCGACGGCCAGGGTGGCGGCCGCGAGGTCGGCTGGCCCGAGATCCAGGGCTGGCAGGCCGATGACGGGCTGCTCTGGGTGCATCTGGACCGGACCGGGCACGAGAGCCAGTGCTGGTTGCGCGAGGACGGCGGCCTCGATCCGGTGATCGCGACCGGGCTGCTCGCCGAGGACGTTCGGCCGCGCGAAGTGCCGGTCGACGACGCGCTGCTGGTGACGCTGCGCGGCGTCAATCTCAATCCCGGTGCCGATCCAGAGGACATGGTCGCGGTCCGCGTCTGGTTGGAGCGCACGCGCATCGTCACCTTGCGCCACCGCCGCCTGACCGCGATCAATGACCTGCGCGCAGCCCTGGCCGAGGGCCGCGGGCCGCGTGGCCCCGGCCAGTTCCTGGCGATGCTGAGCGAGCGCCTGATCGCGCGCATGGCGCCTGTGATCGACCAGCTGGTCGATCGGATCGACGACCTCGAGGAGGCGGTGCTCCGGGAACACGACACCGAGCTCAGGCTCGGGATCGCCGGGCTGCGGCGGGAGGCGATCGCGCTCCGCCGTTATCTGGCGCCGCAACGCGAGGTCGTGGCCAGGCTGACCACCAGCCACGCGCCCTGGCTGGGCGCCGGCGACCGGGCGGTGCTCCGCGAGGTCGCCGATCGCACCACCCGCTTCGTCGAGGATCTCGATGCCGCGCGCAAGCGCGCCGCGGTGGTCCAGGATGAGCTCAACACCCGCCTGTCGGACCAGATGAACCGCACGATGTATCTTCTGACCCTGGTCGCGACCGTGCTCCTGCCGCCGAGCCTGATCACGGGTCTGCTCGGGATCAACGTCGGTGGCATGCCGGGCGCCGACCAGCCCTGGGCGTTCTGGGCCGCGATCATCGTGCTCCTGGTTCTGGCCGGCGTTGAGATCGTCGTGCTTCGCCGGCTGAGGTGGATTTGAGGCGCCGGGCTGGCACTGGGCGGGCCTGGATCGTGCGCATCGAGACCGAACGGCTGCTGTTGCGGCCGCTGGCGACCGGCGACGCCGCGGCGCTCGCGCATCTGTTCGCCGGCGACTGGGAGGCCGTCAGGCAGACCGGCCGCATGCCCTGGCCGCCGACCGAGGACGCGCTGCGGCAATGGATCTCGGGCTATGTCGCGCCGGCCAGCCATTCATTCCTGATGGCGCTGCGAGGCGATCGGGCGGCGATCGGCGGCATCGGCTTCGGCGGCGCGGGCCGCACCGCCGAGCTCGGCTACGCCCTCGGCCGGCGGTTCTGGGGACGGGGCTACGCGACCGAGGGCGTGCGCGCGATGCTGACGCACGCCGCCACAGTGGGTTATCGCCGGCTCGAGGCGTTCAGCTTTCTCGAGAACCCGGCCTCGGTGCGCGTGCTCGAAAAGTCGGGGTTCGCCGACCTCGGGGTGTTCGAGCGCGATTACCCGGAACGCGGCGGCGTGCGCAAGGTCCGCCGCTTTTCGCTGCGCCTGACCGCGATCCGACCGCGCGGCTGATCGCAGCCCCCTTCGCGGCCGTGGCGTTCGCGGCCGGCCCCTTCGCGTCCCGCGACGATCCGAGTATGTTGCCGCGCTCAAGGGGGAGGACCATGACCATGGAGTACCGCAAGCTCGGCCGCAGCGGCCTCAAGGTGTCGCCGATCTGCCTCGGCACGATGATGTTCGGCGGGCCGACCGACGAGCCGGCGTCGGGCCGGATCATCGCCCGCGCGAAGGAGGCCGGGATCAACTTCATCGACACCGCGGACGCTTACGTCGCGGGCCGCTCGGAGGAGATCGTCGGCCGGGCGATCAGGGCCGAGCGCGGTGACTGGGTGCTGGCGACCAAGATGTGCAATGCCATGGGGTCGGGGCCGAACCAGGCCGGGCTGTCGCGGCGCTGGATGTTTCAGGCCTGCGACGCTTCGCTCGGCCGGCTCGGCGCCGAGTGGATCGACATCATGTACCTGCACAAGGAGGACCACGCGACGCCGCTCGAGGAGACCGTGATCGCGATGGCCGATCTGATCCGCGCGGGCAAGGTGCGCTATTTCGGGGTGTCGAACTATCGCAGCTGGCGGCTCGCTGAGATCTGCAACCTTTGCGACAAGGCCGGCATCGACCGGCCGATCGTCAGCCAGCCCTACTACAACGCGATGAACCGGATGCCCGAGGTCGAGCATCTGCCGGCCTGCGACTACTATGGGCTCGGGATCGTGCCCTACAGCCCGCTCGCGCGCGGCGTGCTGACCGGCAAGTACGATCCGGACGCTCCGCCTGCCGAGGACACCCGGGGCGCCCGCCAGGACACGCGCATGATGCAGACCGAGTGGCGCCGCGAATCGCTGGTGATCGCCCAGGAGATCAAGCGCCACGCGGAAGCCAAGGGGATTACGCCAGTCCAGTTCGCGTTCGCCTGGGTCCTCAACAACCGGCTGGTGACCGCGGCGATCGCCGGGCCGCGCACGCTCGAGCAGTTCGAGGCCTATCTGCCGGCACTCGACTATCGCTTCGATGCCGAGGACGAGGCCCTGGTCGACGGCTTGGTCACGACCGGCCACCCCTCGACCCCGGGCTTCAACGACCCGGCCTATCCGATCGAAGGGCGCCCGACCTGGACCGCGCCGGCCGGATGACCGCGCTCGGTCCACTCGACCCGGCGGAGGTCGACGGACGCGGCACCGAGTTCGTCGGGCTGCTGATCGATGCGGTCGAGGGTGGCGCCTCGATCGGTTTTCTCGCACCGCTGCTGGCCGCCGAGGCTCTGGCCTACTGGCGGAGCGTGGCCGAGGCCATGCGCGCCGGCCGGCGGCATCTGCTGGCCGCGTTCGACGGCGAGCGGCTGATCGGGACGGTCCAGCTCGACCTGGAGCCGCGCGCCAACGGCGCCACCGGGCCGAGGTCATGAAGCTGATGGTGCTCCGCAGCGAGCGGCGTCGGGGCGTCGCGCGCGGGCTGATTGCGGCGCTGCTCGATCTGGCCCGCGCCCAGGAGCGCAGCCTGCTGCTGCTGGACGTGCGCGCGGACGACCCGGCAGAGACGCTCTATCGGGCCGTCGGCTTCACGAAGTTCGGCGAGCTGCCGCGCCATGCGCAGAGCCCCGATGGCAGCTTCGCCGCCACCTCGTTCTTTACCTTGAGCTCTAGCCCTCGTCGCGGACGGGCCCCCCACCCATTGCGCCAGGGGCGCCTTTCGCTGTAGTCACTGCGGCCAGCGCGCCGGCACCGACGCGCACCGATCGTAGCGCCATCGGACCCACCATGAACCCGCTGCCCGTGATCCTGGCTCGAGCCCTCGAGAAGTCGTACGGCGAGGTCCAGGCCGTGCGCGGCCTCGACTTCGAGGTCGAGCCCGGGCAGTGCGTCGGCCTGCTCGGGCCCAACGGCGCCGGCAAGACCACGACCATGCGCATGATCATGGGGCTGACCACGCCGTCGGGCGGCGAGCTCACCGTGTTCGGCGTGCCGGTCCAGGCCATCCGCCGCCAGCACAAGGCCCGAATCGGCCTCGTGCCTCAGGACAACAACCTCGATCCCGACCTGTCGGTGCGCCAGAACCTCGAGGTCTATGGTCGCTACTTCAGCCTGCCGTCCGGCGTGATCGCCGAGCGGATCCCGGGGCTGCTCGCCTTCCTGCAGCTCGGCGACCGGGCCGAGAGCGGGGTCAACCAGCTGTCCGGCGGCATGAAGCGGCGCCTCGTGATCGCCCGCGCCCTGATCAGCAACCCCGAGCTCGTGATCCTCGACGAGCCGACCACCGGCCTCGATCCGCAGGCGCGGGTGATGATCTGGAAGCGCCTGCTCGATCTGCGCAGCCAGGGCAAGACCCTGCTCCTGACCACCCACTACATGGACGAGGCCGAGCGGCTGTGCGACCAGATCATCGTGATCGACCAGGGCCGCATCCTCGATCGCGGCGCGCCCCAGACGCTGATCGACCGCCACGTCAAGGGCCACGTCTTCGAGGTCCGAAAGCCGCTGCCGGCCGGCTTCCGCGACGGCCGCTTCGAGCACGAGGACATCGGTGACGCACTCCTCTATTACGTCGAGACGCCGCGGAACTTCATCCAGGACCTGCCGGAAGAGGTCGTCTACTGGCATCGCCAGGCCAACCTCGAGGACGTGTTCCTGCGGCTGACCGGCCGCCAGCTGCGAGAGAACTGATGTCGGAAGCCGTCGCGATCGCGAGCCATTCGCTGGCGGTCTGCCGCCGCCAGTATCTGGTCTGGCGCAAGCTGATCTGGGCGTCCTTGACCACCAACGTCGCCAATCCGCTGCTGTTCCTGTTCGCCTTCGGCTTCGGGCTGGGTGCCGTGATCAGCGACATGGGCGGGCTCAGCTACCTCGCCTTCGTGGTCCCGGGCATGATGGCCTATTCAGCGATGTTCGCGGCCAGCTTCGAGACCACGATCGGCTCCTGGTCCCGCTTCAACATGCTCAAGACCTGGGATGCTACGCTCGCGACGCCGGTCAGCCTGCTGGAGCTCCTGCTCGGTGAGGCGGTCTGGGCCGCGGTCAAGGCGTTGTTCTCGACGGTCTGCGTGCTCGTGGTCGGGGCGCTGTGGGGCGGTGTCGGCTCGCTTTGGGGCGCGCTCGTGAGTCTGCCGTTGATCTTCATCGCCAGCTTCGCCTTTGCCGCCTGCGGCCTCGCTGCCACCGCGCACGCCAGGACCTGGGAGTTCTTCAGCTATTTCTTCACCTTCTGGGTCACGCCGATGTTCGTGTTCTCGGGCGTGTTCTTCGGCGTCGATCGCTTTCCGAGCTATGTCCAGCCGATCTCATGGGTGCTGCCGATGACCCATCTGATCCAGGTGGTGCGCCCGTTGACCGCGGGTCAGCACCTGGAGCTGTCCACGAGCCTCGGCCACGTCGCCTACCTGGTCGCGCTCGGCGCCCTCGCCTTCGGCCTCGCCCACCGGCGCCTGCGCGCTCGCCTGTTCGACTGAGGCGCAGGCGCGGAGGATAAAACGCGCAGATCGCGCCATGCCACGTGCCGGAACCGGATCCGCGGAGAAAGCCGGGCTCGATCAGATCGAACTGGCGCTCACGTTACGAACCTGATCCGAGACCGGCGGTCATGGCCGCTGATGACGAATATGGCGCTGCTTCAAGCGATACGTCGAGCCATCAACTCTGCGCTTTCCCGGTCGCCTCTCCTTGAATGCGGACCATGCACCGTTCCGCCGTGCGTGGCAAGTTGCCGAAGTCTTGAACCCGGCCCCTGGAGCTGCGCAGAACCGTCTTCCGGAGCTTTGGGCGGCGCTCGGTGGATCAAGGGGCGCTTCTTACGGGGCGGGTCGTCGTCGATCGCGGGAAGCTGGAGCCACCGGGCCTTCGTGCCCGAGGCATGGCAGGACGGCGGACCCCGGACCCGCCCATGACGCTCGCGCCGCGACAGCCCGGCCGAGCGCCTATATAACCGGGCGTAGGACCGGGTTAGGAGAGCCGCCATGAGCGCATGCATCGTCGGCTGGAGCCATACGCCGTTCGGCAGGCACGAGCAGGACGACGTCGAATCGCTGATCGTCAGGGTTGCGGGTGAGGCGGTGGCCGACGCCGGGCTCGGCGTGGAGGACATCGACGAGATCGTGCTTGGCCACTATGGCGGCGGCTTCAGTCCGCAGGGTTTCACGAGTTCGCTGGTGCTGCAGGCGGACGAGGCCTGGCGCTTCAAGCCCGCGACCCGGGTCGAGAACGCCTGCGCCACCGGCTCGGCCGCGATCCATCAGGGCCTGAAGTCGATCGCTGGCCGCCAGGCGCGCTTCGTGCTGATCGTCGGGGTCGAGAAGATGACCGACCTGCCCGGGCCCGAGATCGCCAAGGCGCTGCTCTCTGCCGCCTACCTCAAGGAGGAGAGCGGGATCGAGGGCGGCTTCGCCGGCGTCTTCGGCCAGATCGCAGGGCGCTACTTCCAGCGCCATGGCGATCAGTCCGACGCGCTCGCCATGATCGCCGCCAAGAACCACAAGAACGGCTGCGCCAACCCGCTGGCCCAGCTCAGGAAGGACCTGGGCTTCGAGTTCTGCCGCACGGTCTCGGAAAAGAACCCGCTGGTCGCCGGGCCTCTGAGGCGGACCGACTGCTCGCTGGTCTCGGACGGGGCGGCCGCCTTGGTGCTGACCGACCTCGCAACGGCCTTGCGCATGCGCAAGGCGGTCGTCTTCCGGGCCGCCGCCCAGGTCAACGACTTCCTGCCCATGAGCCGGCGCGACATCACGCTGTTCGAGGGCTGCACCGAAGCCTGGCAGAGAGCCTTCGACGATGCCGGCATCGATCTGGAGGATCTCGACTTCGTCGAGACCCACGACTGCTTCACGATCGCCGAGCTCCTGGAATACGAGGCGATGGGGCTGACGCCGCGCGGGCAGGGGGCGCGCGCCGCGCTCGAGGGCTGGACCCAAAAGGATGGCAAGCTGCCGGTCAATCCGTCGGGCGGGCTCAAGGCCAAGGGCCACCCGATCGGGGCGACGGGCGTCTCGATGCACGTGCTCTCGGCGATGCAGCTGACCGGCACCGCCGGCGAGATGCAGATCCCGGATGCCAGGCTCGCCGGCATCTTCAACATGGGCGGGGCCGCGGTCGCCAACTACGTCTCGATCCTCGAGCCGCTGAGGTAAGCGCGCTCCCGGCGCAGCTCTTGGCGACCTCTGATCGGCCGGCGTCCCTGCTGCGGGCGCGGGCGGGGGTGGCCGCGGTCTTCGGGCTGAACGGCTTCGGCTACGGCAGCTGGGTGCCGCGGATCGCCGAGATTCAGGCAAAACTCGGGTTGAGCGCGGGGCAGCTCGGGATCGCGCTGTTCATGGCGGCGGTCGGGGCGCTGCTCGCCATGCCGCTCGCCGGCGCGGCGGCGCATCGCCATGGCAGCCGGGCGGCGACCGCCGTGACCGTCGTCTGCTACGGGCTCAGCCTGCCCGGCCTCGCACTGGCTCCGGGGCCGTTCTGGCTCGGCGGTGCCTTGTTCTTGCTCGGTGCCTCGTCCGGGGCGCTCGACGTCTCGATGAACGCCCAGGGCGTGACCGTGGAAAAGCACCACTGGCGGCCGATCATGTCGTCGCTGCATGGCATGTTCAGCCTCGGCGCCATGGCCGGCGCCGGTGCTACCGGCCTGATCGCGGCCGCCGGCGTCGGGCTTCTGCCGCATCTGCTCGGGGTCGGGGTTGTGACCGTTACAATCGGGCTCGTTGCCTGCCGGCCGATGCTGCCGCCCGCAGCCGAGGGCGGCGTTGCCGGCCCGGGCTTTGCGCGCCCCTCGCTGGCCCTCCTCCTGCCGGGGGTCGTGGCGCTCGCGGGCCTGTTGGCCGAGGGCGCCATGGGCGACTGGAGCGCGGTCTACCTCAGCGCCAGCCTCGGCGCCGGCACGACCATGGCGGCCGCCGCCTTTGCTGCCTTTTCCGTGATGATGGCGGCGGGTCGGTTCACCGGCGATCGCCTGGTCGCGAAGCTGGGCGGCGATCTCGTGGTCCGGGCTGGCGGCGCGCTCGCCGCCTGCGGCCTAGGTCTGACGCTCGTGCTTGGTCACGCCGTGGCTGCCGTCCTCGGCTTCGGCCTGGTCGGGGCCGGTCTGTCCTGCGTCTTCCCGGTGGTGCTGTCGTCGGCGGCGCGCACGCCCGGGGTGGCGCCGAGCGCTGCGATCGCGGCGGTCTGCACGATCGGCTATCTCGGCTTCCTGGTCGGGCCGCCAGCGATCGGCGGCCTCGCCGAGCTGTTCGGCCTGCCCGCCGCTCTCGGCCTCGTGGTTCTGCTCTGCGCCCTGATCGCGGCGCTCGGCAGCCGGCGGCCGGCTCAGCCCGAGCCTAGTCCAAGCTGCAGGTCCCGGTAGATCACGGTCCGGCCGGGGACGTCGATCGTGACCAGGTCCTCGCCGATCACGATCGGGCCCTGATAGTCGGCGCGCACCTCGCGCAGCAGCGCCTCGCGCTCGAAGTCGACCGGGACGAAGTGGTTGAGCAGCAGCATGCGCGCGCCGGCGCGGGTCACGACCTTGCCGACCTCGGAGGACAGCGTGTGGTAGGCGGCGACGTTGCCCAGCCCCCGATCGGCCCGCCCGCCTCGTCGTGCGAGCATCGCCTGGTGGAGAAAACACTCGTGGACCAGGAGGTCGGCGCCCGCGGCCGCGCACACGAGGCCCTCGCAGACGCTGGTATCACCCGAGAACGCGACCCGGCAGCCGGCCGTCTCGAACAGGAAGCCGAAGGCGGGCACGACCGGCCGGTGATCGACCTCGAACGCCGTGATCCGGACCCCGTCTGCGTCCCAGATCGTGCCCGCCTCGAACTCGACGACATCGAGCTCGAGGCCCGCGCTCGAGGGCCGGCATTCCCAGGCGATCCGCTGCTCGCGTTCGCGCGCCCAGACCGCCATGGTCGCCTCGGCGAAGGTGCGGGTGCCGGGTGGCCCGAAGATCCGCTGCGGCCGCTCGCGACCCTGGTGCCAGCCGGAGACGATCAGCTGATAGAGGTCGACCAGGTGGTCGGAATGCAGGTGCGTGAGCAGCAGCGCGTCGATCGCGGCGCCCGAGCTGCCAGCCTCGACCAGCCGCTGCGTGACGCCCGAGCCGCAGTCGACGAGAAAACTCCGGCCGCCGGCCCGCACCAGGCTCGCGGGCCCGAACCGCCGCGGGCTGACCTGCGGGCAGCCGGTGCCGAGGAGCGTGACGCGCATACGCCCATTCTACCATTGCACCGGCAGCGCGCCATATTCCAACCACCGGCACCATCGCCGGCGTCCGGGACCGCGCGCCCGCGCGGGTCCGCTGGTGAGGCAAAATGATGCGAGCGTTGGGCTTCCTGATCGTCATGCTCCTGGGGTTCGTGGGCCGGGCCGATGCGGCGCCGCTCCGCCTGGTCCAGACCATCCCGCTGCCGGATGCCCGCGGCCGGATCGACCACATGACGCTCGATCCGGCGCGCCATCGGCTGTTCGTGGCCGAACTCGGCAACGACAGCATCGCCGTGGTCGACCTCGAGGCGGGCAAGCTGACCGGACGCATCAAGGGCATCGCCGAGCCGCAGGGCGTGGTCTATGTGCCCGAGTTCGACCAGCTGTTCGCGAGCAGCGGCGAGACCGGCTCGATCGTGGTGTACCAGGGCGCCGAGCTGACGCCGGCCAGGGAGATCGCGCTCGACGCCGACGCCGACAACCTCCGCTATGATGGCGCCGAGCGGGAGGTTTACGTCGGCTTTGGCAACGGCGCCCTTGGCCGGCTGGCCGCGGAGAGCGATGCGCACATCGACGACATTGCGGTCTCGGGCCACCCGGAGTCGTTTCAGCTCCAGACGAACGGGTCCTTGATCTTCGTCAACGTGCCGGACGCGGGCGACATCGAGGTTGTCGATCGCAACCAGCGCGCCAAGATCGCGAGCTGGCCGGTCGCCGGCGCGCGGGCCAATTTCCCGATGGCGCTGGACGAGCCCGACCATCGGCTGATCGTCGGCACCTGGGACCCGCCTTCGCTGCTCGTGCTCGACACCCGGAGCGGCAAGGAGCTGGCGCGGACCGAGATCTGCAGCGACGCCGACGACATCTACTACGACACGAAGCGTCGGCAGCTCTACGTCTCCTGCGGCCAAGGGGCGGTCGACGTGCTGGCGCTCACCGATGCCACGCCCAAGCAGATCGCCAGGATCCCGACCGCCGCCGGTGCGCGTACCTCGCTGTTCGTGCCCGACCAGGACCGGTTCTACGTCGCGGTCCCGCACCGCGGCGAGCAACAGGCGGAAATTCTGGTCTTCCAGCCCACATCCTGACGAGGCGCGACGCCCGTGCGGCCTCAGCCGTGCCGGATCGCGATCGTCTTGAGCGTGGAGAAGCCGTAGAGCGCCTCGAAGCCCTTTTCGCGGCCGAAGCCCGAGCCCTTCATGCCCCCGAATGGCAGCTCGACGCCGCCGCCGGCGCCGTAATTGTTGACGAATACCTGGCGCGCCTTGAGCGCCCGCGCCAGGCGCAGCTGCCGGCCGCCGTCACGGGTCCAGACGCCGGCGACCAGGCCGTAGGGCGTGCCGTTGGCGATCCGGATCGCCTCGTCCTCATCCTCAAAGCGGATCGCGACCAGCACCGGTCCGAAGATCTCCTCCTGGGCCAAGGGATGCGCGGGCGGCACGTCGCCGAGCAGCGTCGGCTTGACGAAGAAGCCGCCTTCGGGGCTGTTGGGGGCGATCTTGCCCTCGGCGAGCAGCAGCAGCCGATCCCGGTGCGCTTGGCCGAGATAGCCCTGGACCCGCTCCAGCTGGCGGGCGTTGATCAGCGGCCCGCAGTCGAGGTCGCGGAGCGCGTCGCCGACGTCCAGAATATGAAAACGCTCGGCGACCTCGCCGACGAAGGCGTCGTAGATCCGGTCCTCGACCAGGAGGCGGGAGCCCGCCGAGCAGGTCTGGCCGGCGTTCTGGATCGCGGCGTTGACGATCACCGGCAACGCCTGGTCGAGCTCGGCGTCGGCGAACACCAGCTGGGGCGACTTGCCGCCGAGCTCCAGGGTCACCGGACAGCCGTGCCCGGCGGCCGCCTTCTGGACCGCGCAGCCGACCGCGCGCGAGCCGGTGAACGAGACGTGGTCGATGCCGGGATGAGCGGCGAGCGCGGCGCCGGCCTCCTCGCCGTAGCCGGGAACGATGTTGAGCACGCCCGGCGGCAGCCCCGCCTCGAGGGCCAGCCGGCCGACCTCGAGTGCCGTCAGCGCCGCGTCCTCGGCCGGCTTGAGCACGCAGACATTGCCCATCGCAAGTGCCGCGCCGACGCTCCGCCCCAGGATCTGCATCGGATAGTTCCAGGGGATGATGTGGCCGGTGACGCCATGGGGCTCGCGCAGCGTCAGCACCGTCGTGCCGGTCTGGTAGGGGATCGTGGTGCCATGCACCTTGTCGGCGGCGCCGCCGTAGAACTCGAAATAGCGGGCGAGGGCTGACGCATCGGCGCGCGCCTGCCGGATCGGCTTGCCGACATCCTGGGCCTCGAGCCGGGCGAGCGGCTCGACCTGCTCCTGCACCAGCCGACCGAGCCGGGCGAGCATGCGGCCGCGCTCGAACGCCGGCATCCGACCCCACTCGCCCGCGAGCGCTTCCTGCGCGGCCTTGACCGCGGCGTCGACATCGTCCGCGGTGCCGCGGGCGAGCTGGGCAAACACCGCGCCGTCGCTCGGATTGACCACGGCAATCGTCTGCCCGCCCGAGGGCTCCCGCCAATCGCCGCCGACCAGGATCTGCCCTTCGATCATCGCGCTCCAGCTCCTGCCGTCCGTGGGCTCGACCGGCCGCTCGGTACCTTCCCGGCGTGCGATCGAGCACGGCCCTTGTGTCGACCTCGGCCGAGCAGGTCAAGATCGGCCGCCGGCGAGCCCACGACCGTGGCGCGCTTTTACCCCCAAAGAGCAAACAATCGCTTGTCCGCCCGCCGATTTGACGGCCGCGTCGCGATCAGGAGCGCGACCGCCGAGGTCAGCTGGGCCAGACCGCCGAGCAGCATGGCGAGGCGCAAGCCCTCGGAGCCACCGCCCGCGAGGGCGAAGACCGAACCGAGGACCGCAACGCCGATCGTCGCACCGACCATGCGCGCGACGTTGATCAGAGCCGCGGCGGTCCCCGAGCGGGCGGGCGTCACCGCGCCGACCGCAAGCTCCATCAGAGGCCCGGTCGCCAGGCCCATCCCGACGCCGGTCATCGCGAGCCCGATTTCGGCGGCCACGATCGAGGTCGACGCCGCGGTCAGGCCGATCAGCAGCGCAGGCCGCAGCCGATCACGGCCACGCCTCCGCCCGTTACGAGGCGAATACCGAGCTTTCCGGCCAGCGGGCCCGAGAATGGTGAGAAGAGCACGAAGGCCAGCGCCATCGGCATCAGGGTAATGCCGGCGCCGACCGGATCGAGCCGGCCGGCGCTCTGCCAGGTCATCGGCAGCAGGAACAGCACGCCGTACATGCCGAAGGTCATGCCGGCGGTCGCCGCGACCGCGCCCCGGAACTCGCGCGCGCGGAACATGTCCAGCGGCACAAGGGCGGCCGGGCCTGTCCTCGCCTCGATCCTGATGAACCCGCCGAGGCTCAGCGCCGCCACGACCAGCGCGCTCGCGGCGAGCGCGGCCGAGCCATGGAACTCGATCGCGGCCAGCGCCAGGCCGCCGAGCCCCAGCGCGCCGAGGACCTGGGCCGGCGCATCGAACTCGCGATCCCGGGGGTCCGAGCTTTCCGGAATCGCGGGCACGGCGAGCGCCAGTGCCGCGGCTCCGAGCGGCACCACCACGAGGAAGATGCTGCGCCAGCCGAACCAGTCGATCAGCAGCCCACCGATGGTCGGGCCGATCGCCAGCGCGAGCCCGTTGCACCCCGCCCAGATGCCCAACGCCTTGCCGCGCTTCTTGGCGTCGGTCCAGACGACGCGGATGATCGCGAGCGATGCCGGCAGCAGCAGCGCGGCGCCAACGCCGGCCAGCGCTCGTCCGCCGATCAGCACCGGGATCGAGGGGGCAAACGCGCACAGCAACGATGCCGCCGTGAACACGGCCGCGCCCACCATGAAGACCAGCCGGCGGCCATAGAGGTCGGCCAGCAGCCCGCCCGTGAGCAGGAGCAGCGCATAGACCAGATTATAGCTGTCGACGACCCATTGCAGGGCGGCGACGCCGGCGTCGAGGCAGGCGCCGATCGGGCGCACGGCGAGATTGACCACCGACGTGTCGACCTGGGCGATCAGGACGGCCATGCAGAGCGTCGGTAGCGTCAGCCCCGGAAGGCGCGGCGCCGCTGGCCGGCCGCGCGGCAGGCTGCCGGGCGGTGGCGGAGCTTTGCCAGACATCGGGCTTCTCCCGTCGAATCTCGATTGCCGGGCCGAGGCTAACGCCGCCCGGAGCGCTAACGTTTCGATCGGCATCGAAACATCGGGTGTCGGATCGGGTTCTTCTTGGAAGGAGATCGGCCATGTCCTACGAGCCGAACGTCGCCGCCGTGGCGTCTCTGATCGCGGACCCGGCCCGGGCCGCGATGCTGACTGCCTTGTTCGATGGCCGGGCTCTGCCCGCGGGCGAGCTGGCCTACGCCTCGGGTGTGACGGCGCAGACCGCGAGCTCGCATCTCTCGAAGCTCCTCGCAGGCGGTCTCTTGGCGGTCGAGATCGAGGGCCGGCACCCCTATTACCGGCTCGCCGGTGCGCACATTGCGCAGGCCCTCGAGCAGCTCGCGGCGATGGCCGGTCCGACCGAAGGCTCTGAGCGCTGCGGCCAGGGAGCTGCGCTTCGCCCGCTGCTGCTACGATCACCTGGCCGGCCGGCTCGGGGTCGCGGTGACCCGCGGCCTGCAAAAGCGTAAGTCCATCGTCCCAGCGCCGGAGAAGCGGTTCGAGATGACCCCGGCGGGCGCGCTGTGGTTCGCCGGGATCGGCCTCGACGTTGCGGCCCTGAGGCCGACCCGCCGCGGACTTGCCCGGCAGTGCCTCGACTGGACCGAACGCACCCACCATCTGGCGCGGCCGCTCGGCGTCGGGCTCACGAGGGTGCTCTGCGCGAGCGGGTGGCTGCGGCACTCGAAGGATTCCCGGGCCGTCTCGATCACCCCGATGGGCTCCCTCGAACTGAAGCGTCAGCTCGGCGTCGACGAGGCCTCATTGCGCATGCTGGAGTCCTGAACGCCGGGGTCGCGTTCGCAAGGAACGCACTGGTCCCGGGCGACGCGCGGCTCTATCCTGGTGTCCTGGGATCCACGCTCGTGCGGACCACCGAGATGGCAGCCAAGGTCGTCTTGATCAGCACCGGCGGGACGATCGCCTCGCGCTTCGATGCGAAGTCCGGCCGGACCGTGGCCTCGGCCCGCGGCGAGGACCTGCTGGCGCAGGTCCCCGAACTGGCGGCCGTGGGCGAGCTGGAGATCGACGACTTCGCGACCGTCTCGAGCTTCGACCTGTCGATCGGGCTCGCGTTCGGGCTCGTGCAGCGGATCAACCGGCAGCTCGCCCGCCCCGAGGTCGCGGGCGTGGTCGTGACCCATGGCACCGACACGATGGAGGAGAGCTGCTACCTCGCCGACCTGCTGCTCCAGTCCGACAAGCCCGCGGTCTTCACGGGCGCCCAGCGGGCGCACGACGATCCGCTTCCGGACGGGCCCAAGAACCTGCTGAGCGCGGCGCGCACGGCCACAGCACCCGAGGCCGTGGGGCTCGGGGCCGTGATCTGCTTCGCCGACCAGATCCATGCCGGGCGCGACGTCAGCAAGGTCAGCACGAGCGCACTCGCGGCCTTCCACTCGTACGACAAGGGCGCGCTCGGCGAGGTCGACGGCGCGCGGGTCGTCCTGCATCGCCGGCCCGCGCGTCGGCGGACCTTCGGGCTCGATCAGATGCCGGACCTCCAGGTCCCCTTGTTCCGGCTCAGCCTCGGCTTCGACATCCGGCTCGTGGACATGGCGCTCGACCTCGGCCTCGATGGCCTCGTGATCGAGGCGTTCGGGCGGGGCAACGGGCCCGCCGCGCTGGTGCCCGTGGTCGAGCGGGCGGTCGGGGCCGGGCTACCGGTGGTGATCACCTCGCGCTGCCCGACCGGGCGGGTCGAGCCGATCTATGGCAAGGGCGGCGGCAAGGACCTGCTCGATGCCGGCGCGATCTTCGCGGGCGACCTCAAGGGCCCGAAGGCGCGCCTGCTGCTGATGGTGCTGCTCGCGGCCTCCGATACCAGCGGGCGCATCGCCGAACTGTTCGCCGAGATGGCGCCATAGGCCCGCTGCGCATCTGAAGACGCGCCGCCGGCGCAGCAAACGGAGAAAAGGAATGGCCGCGACCGCCGAGACCGCAAGCAACTCGACCCAGCCGCTCGATCCGAGCTTCCCCAGGGGCCCGTTCACGATCGCCAGATCCAAGGGTGCCAGCTGGCGGGTCGGCCTCCGGCCGCATTTCGAGTACCGCGACCTCGGCGTCGAGCGGGCGACCGAGGGCAAGGTCCTGGCGCAGGTGATCCGCGCCCGCCAGCCATCTGAGGGGCCGGGCGACGAACACACGCACGAGCTCGATTTCCAGATGGTCTACATCCTGAAAGGCTGGATGAAGACCACGTTCGAGGGCGAGGGCGAGCGGACGCTGGAGGCCGGCGACTGCATGTACCAGAGGCCCGGCATCGCGCATCGGGTGCTCGACTACTCGGACGACCTCGAGGTGCTCGAGATCACGATCCCGGCCGATTTCGAGACCGCCACCGTCGCCCCCTGAAGGGCCTTCCCGGATGAAGCGAGCGCCGCGACCGGTCACCGGCGCCCGGAGCGCGAGGGGTGAGGTGATCCGACCCGCTTGACGACCCTCGTCCTGCTCGTCTTTGTCGCCGTCTACGTCGGGATGGCGATCGGCCGCTGGCCGGGGCTGAAGGTCGATCGCACCGGCATCGCGGTTCTGGGCGCGATCGTGCTCTACGCCTGCAATGCGGTCGACGGGCCGGCGGTGCTCGCGGCGATCGACGTGCCGACCATCATCCTGTTCAGGCTGATGATCCTGTCGGCGCAGTTCGCGGTCTGCGGCTTCTACGACTGGTGCTCGGCGCGGATCGCCACGGCCGACGCCTCGTCCGCGGCGCTGCTCCCGGTCACGGTCGTCACCGCGGGCGTGCTCTCGGCGGTGCTGGCCAACGATGTCGTGGTGTTCGCGATGGCGCCGATGCTCTGCGCCGGGCTCCTGCGGCGCGGCCTCGACCCGCGCCCCTTCGTGATCGGGCTCGCGGGCGGCGCCAATGCCGGCTCGGCCGCGACCATCATCGGCAATCCCCAGAACATCCTGATCGGTGAACTCGGCCGGCTCGATTTCTGGGCGTTTCTCGCGGCCTCCGGGCCGCCCAGCCCTGGCCGGGCTCGTCTGCGTCCACGGCACCGTCTGGTGGCAGTGGCGCCAGCGCTTCGCGGCCGGCCCCGACCGCTCCGGGGAGCTGCCCGCGCCGGTGCTCGACCGCCTGGGGCTCGCCAAGGCGACCTTCGCCGCGGCGCTCCTGCTCGCCCTGTTCGCGAGCGGGCTTGCGCACGTCACCGGCGTGCTGCTGGTCGCGGGCTATCTGTTGATCAGCCGGCGGCTCGCGACGCGGACCATGCTCGGCCTGGTCGACTGGCACCTGCTGGTGCTGTTCTGCGGCCTGTTCGTGGTCACCCACGCGCTGGCCGTGACCGGCCTGCCCGACGGCGCGCTGCTCTGGCTCGAGGGCCAGGGGCTGCATCCCGACCGGCTCCTGGTGCTGACGCCGCTGACCCTGGTCGGCGCCAACACGATCGGCAACGTGCCGCTGGTCGTGCTGCTGCTGTCGGTCCTGCCGCGGCTGGGCGAGGGCGCGTTCTATGCGCTGGCCGTGCTCTCGACGCTTGCCGGCAATCTCCTGGTGACCGGCAGCCTCGCCAGCATCATTGCTCTGGAACGGGCGGCCGAGGCGGGCGTGCGGCTCTCCTTCCTCGAGCACGCGAGATGCGGCGTGCCGATGACGCTGCTCTCGCTCCTGTTCGCCTGCGCCTGGCTCTGGCTGCTGCGCCACGCCCTCCCGTGAGCAGCGCGCCGCTTCACGCCGGCGGTCGCTCGCTCTACTGTTCGGCCAAGCGATCAAGCAGGGGGTGGCAAACATGGCAACGCTGATCAAGGGCGGCCGGATCGTGACCGCTGAGGGCGAGTTCCCGGGCGACATCCTGATCGAGAACGGCAAGGTCCGGATGCTGGGCCAGGGTCTGCCGGTGCCGGCGGGCGCCGAGGTCCACGATGCGAGTGGGCTCCTGGTGATGCCGGGTGCCGTCGACGTCCACACCCACCTGGACTGGGAATTCGGCAGCGCGCGCACGGTCGACACCTTCGGCACCGGCACGATGGCCGCAGCCTTCGGCGGCACCACCAGCGTGATCGACTTCGCCAACCAGAGCCACGGCATGAGCCCGCTCGAGGGCCTCGAGGACTGGCATCGGCGCTGCGCCAGCCGCTGCGTCGACGTTGGCGCCCACATGATCATCCTCGACCCGTTCCCGCAGGCGCTCGCCGACCTCAGGACTCTTGCCCGCGACGAGGGGGTGACCAGCTTCAAGCTGTTCATGGCTTACCCGAACGTGCTGATGGTCGACGACGGCGTCTGCTTCTACGTCATGCGCGAGGCGGCCAAGCACGGTGCCGTGGTCTGCGTCCACGCCGAGAACGGCTACGCGATCAATGTCCTGGTCAGCGAGGCGGTCGAGGCCGGCAATCTCGCCCCCAAATACCACTACCTGACCCGCCCGCCCGAGCTCGAGGGCGAGGCCACCCAGCGCGCGATCACGCTCGCCGAATACGCCGGCGCGCCGCTCTACGTCGTCCACGTCACCTGCGCCCAGGCGCTCGATGCGGTCGCCGCCGCCAAGGACCGCTCCGAGCTGGTTCACGGCGAGACCTGTACCCAGTATCTGTTTCTCACGAGCCGGGAACTGGAGCGCCCGGGCTTCGAGGGCGCCAAATACGTCTTCACGCCGCCGCTCCGCAGCCAGGAGCATCAGGACGAGCTCTGGCGCGGCCTCGCCCGCGGCGACCTGTCCGTGGTCTCGACCGACCACTGCCCGTTCTGCTTCGACGAGCAGCCCTACGGTCTCAAGTTTTCCAAGCGCCAGGGCGAGGCTGAGGGCTTCCACAAGATCCCGAATGGCGGCCCCGGCATCGAGCACCGGTTTTCGGTTTTCTTCGACGGTGCTGTCAGAAAGCGCGGCATGTCCTTGAGCAAGTTCGTCGAACTGGTCGCGACCAACCCCGCCAAGCTGTTCGGCATCTACCCGAAGAAGGGCACGATCGCGATCGGCTCGGATGCCGACATCGTGCTCTTCGGCCCCGACGAACGCTGGACCATCCGCGCCGCCGACCAGCACTCCCGGGTCGACTATTCCCTGTTCGAGGGCTTCGAGGTCCAGGGCCGGGTCAAGAAGACCTTCCTGCGCGGCAACCTGATCGTCGACGGCGACCGCTTCCTCGGCCACGAAGGCATGGGCGAATTCCTCAAGCGCGGGCAGAGCGGGCGGCTTTAACCGACTGACCACTTTGGCGTTCGGTTCTCATCCTGAGATCCGCCTCCAGGCCCGGTCCTCAGCACCGATTGCACCCGGGTCGCGATCGGGTCACTTGCCCACGTTCTCCGCCACTGGCTGGGCCCGGGAGAGATCGTGGGTCAGGATCAAGGTGGGCGCGAGCTCGAGGTCGCCCTGCCCATCGGCCCCCTGGCGTGAGACGTAGGCGAGGTGGCCGCGGCGGAACTGACGGTCGAACAGCTCGATGGTCCATACGCTGACCCCACCCGCGACGTGATCGCGGACGTCGAACACGACGGGTCCGGGCTCCCCCTGGTAGCTCAGTGCCGGCCGCGCCCGCCTCGACCCGCCGAACCGTCGCGGCCCGGTCCAGCGGGCCAGGCACTCCTTGACGTCGTTGCTGATGTCAGCATCCACGGCACAGTTCCAGGTCGCCCCTCGACCCTCGCCGGGGTCGCCAGCGGCCGAGTTGCCGTTGCCCTCCTCGAATGTGTCGCCCGACGGCCAGGCCACCAGCCGCAGGTCCCGCCGCGCGTGGTGTCCGCCCGCCCCGTCCTGCGCGCCCGTCGGAGTCAGCACCAGCCGGGCGCTGCCGATCGGGCCGTCCTCGAGAAAGCTCTCGAGCGTCTCGGGGTCGAACGACACGACCAGACGGTTGGCGCCCCGCGCGCGGTGATGCCAGCCGGCGTCGTCCGCCGCGAGGTCGCTCGCGCCGGCCAGCCGGAGCTCCGGATTGGCGCCGTCGTTGCGGTTCGGCTCGCCCCGGTAGAGCGTGGTATCTGCGCTCGCCACGGTCGCCGACACCGGCGGCTTCGGCAGGACTAGCAGGTTGCGGAAATAAGCATGCTATGCGGCTCATTTCCTTTTCTGGAAGTGTTAAACATGGCTTCGGCGGGCGTTTCCAGGCGTTCGGGGCGGCCGCTTGATCCCGCCACAGCGCCTTCGGGCCGGCGTCCGGGCATGGTCAGCCCGCCGCCAGCAGCTTGGGCAGCCGGACCAGGTTGCAGGCGGTCGCGGTCAGCGTGAACAGCCAGCCAACCCGCGCCGTGCCGCGATGCCGGGTCTTCCGGAGGCCGCCCACGGTCTTGATCCAGCCGAACGCCTCCTCGATCCGCTTGCGTACCCGCAGGCTCGCGGCATAGCCGGGGTGGCGCGTGGTCCGAGCGTCGATCGCCGAGCGCCGGCCGGAGGTATTCTGCGCGACGTGCGGGGTGACGTTGAGGGCCCGCAGACCGGCGACCAAGCCCGCCGCATCGTAGGCCTTGTCGGCGCCGAGGGTGGCGCGATGGCGGCCCGGCTGGCGACCCAGCATGGCTTCGGCGGCCTCCCGCTCGGCGGTGCCGGTGGCCGGCGTCAGCATGGCATCGACGATCAGTCCGTTGCGGTTTTCCATCAGCAGATGGCCCATATGGCAGAGCCTGGCCTCCTTCCCGCGCCCCTTGCGGTAGAGCCTGGCGTCGGGATCGGTGGTCGAGGCGTGCGTGTCGTTGCACCGTCGCTCGCCGTGGAAGTCGCGCTCGGCGTTGCGCCCCGCGTCGCCCGGCGGCGGCTCGCCGCCCGCTTCGGCCTTCGGCTTGAAGCTCTTCATGCTCGCAAACGCTTCGATCAAGGTGCCATCGACACTGAAGTGCTCGTCCGAGAGCAGTGCCCGAACCGCGGGCTGGCCCAGCACCGCCTGGAAGAACTGCGCCGCGACCTCGCCTTCCAGGAACCGATCACGGTTCTTCGTGAACACCGTCACGTCCCAGATCGGCGCGTCCATCGCCAGGCCGACGAACCAGCGGAACAGCAGGTTGTAGTCGAGCTGTTCCATCAGTTGGCGCTCCGAGCGCACCGAATAGAAGGCCTGCAGCAGCAGCGCCCGCAGCAGCTTCTCGGGCGGGATCGACGGTCGGCCGAGGTCCGAATAGAGCTGGTCGAACGCGGGCGACAGCACCGTCAGCGCCTGGTCGACGATCGTCCGGATCGGCCGCAGCGGGTGGTCCTTGGGCACCCGCGCCTCGCAGCTCAGATAGCTGAACAGGCTCTCCGTCCGAACATCGTCGCCCCGCATCGCCAAATCCCACATCTGGTAGCTCCGCGCGCACACCCTACCAGATCAACCCCATCCCGCTACCTTTTTCCGCATCCTGCTAGCTCGAGCTAGGCCTCGAGATCCGGTCCGCACAGGGTCGGAACCCCGCCGGCATTCCTGGCATCCTTCGGCGCAGCGCCCTGGTTGCGAATCGTGCACCAGGTCGGCGGCAGGTTCTGGATCTCGAGCGACGGCCAGTGGAAATGGTGGAACTCACTGTTCCCCTGGACATGGGTCGTCCAGCCCGGGAACGTATTCCAGGTATAGACAGGGTCAAAACCTGCCGTGGTCTCAGACGTCACCTTCGCTATGTAAAAATCAGGTGCTGCCGACGACTTGGTGAAGCTGGCCTCGATGTAGTTTTGGCCGACGCAAGGTTCATCGGGCGAGCCGCAGTTGAAGCTGCTGCCATGCGGTTCCAACGAGCTTAATGGGTTCGCCGACCCGGCATTGTCGCTGCACCAAGGCTGCTTCGAGCTGCTCAGGTGGATGTTGGTGTCCATCATGCAAACGGTCTCTTTGCCGCCCGCATTGTGGTCTTCACCGGTGAGGACGATCTTGTTGTATGGGCTCCCGACCGGACCTTTCGTCGGATCTGCGTTGTCGATGAAGCCGACCGATTGCATCCAATCACCGAGCGACCCGCTCGTGTTGCCCGCTGTTTTCGAGCGGTAGTTGACGAGCAAGGTGGTGAGGTTGTCGCCCTCGAAGCTGACATTGCCGAATCGCCACTGAGCGTAGCCGCCAAAGAGCACCGTTCCGCTCGGGCCGGTGACCGTCCCGTAGGTGGTCCCGCTGGGCGCCGTGCCGTTCCAGACACCGACCGTGAAGCCGCAGGGAGCCGCCGAGGTCAGCGGCACGGCACACGGTGTCGTTTCGATCCCTTTGCCATCGACAGTGGCGCTGTTCGTGAAATCCTCGAGCGATTTGGGATAAACGAGATCAGCGTTGCTGAGGCCGCCCGGAGCCATGACCTTGCCGAGCAAGGTGTTGCTGTAGGGCGCGCCGGCGGCAATCAGCTGAGCGCGCAGGCCGTCATAGGCGCCGTTGTCGTTGAGGTTGGTGAACGCGCTCTGGGCGCTCAGGCAATCGCCGGCGACCTGGCCGGATTCTCGCAGATGTTGTAGGCGGTATCCGAGGTCACGCCAGCTTGCGGCGTCGCCGGCGCGTTGCCGCCGAACGTGCAGTTGCGGTCGGCGCCGAGCGTGTCGCTCTCAAGATCGAGGCAGGCCTGGACGTGGTAGGCCTCGCTCAGCAGCACCGCCGCCCAGGTCTCGTAGAGAAAGTAATAACTGGTGAGCTGCTGCACGACGTCGTAGACGCCGGGCGCCGTCGGGTCGCCGGTCCAGTCGAAGACCGCCTTGGTCGGGCCGGCACCCTGCTGGTACTGGTCGACGACGAACTCGACGCACTCGCTCATCACGCCGGTGCCGGCGGGCGGCGTCAGCGCATTCTGCATCGCGATCAGCTGCGCCTGGACGCCCTTGGTCGGATCGAAGATGTCGTCCAGCCATTGCTGCACACCCAGGCTGCCCTGCCAATCGGGAATGGCGCCGGTCTTGCTGAAATTGTTCACGTAATCGGTGTAGCGGTCATAGAGACCGCCGATGATCGTGATCGCGTTGGTCAGCCCTTCGGCGTTCTGCGCCTGCTCGCACTTCAGGTCCTCGAAGTCGGTCTGGATCGCGCTCAGCTCGGCCTGGATCTGCTGGAGCAGATCGATGATCTGCGACAGATCGGCAAGCGCCTGGTCGGTCGAGTTGGAGATGCCGATCGCCGACATGGCCCAACCGGCGGCGGTGCTGCCGATCTGCGAGCCGACGCTGGAGGCGGCCGACTTCCAGAGCGAGGTGATGGCGCTGCTCTCGCTGCTCTGCGCCTTGGCCCCGTGAGCCGTCGCGAGGGGTAGCAGGATGCCGATCGCCAGGGCGGCGGCGCGCAGCGGCCGCCGCCAGGTGAGCCCGTTTCCGCGACCCGTCAGGCTTCTGATCATTAGATGGCTCCTTTGCGCTTCACCGCGCGGCGGCCACAGGTCTTGAGAGTGGGCCTGGTAGACGACGTCGAGGTCTCGCTGGAAGCTCGCGTACAGATCGCAGATTTCTGGACGCGGTCGCCATGTTGCCGCTAGAATGAGCACAATCATCTCATCGAATCAAGGAGCTGCTTGCGGCGGCGGGCGGGTGCTCGGCGCCATGGCTCACCAGTGCGCGAGACAGCCGAGCGCACGGAAGCGTAGCAGGATAGCATGAATCACTCTCATCAACTTCTGAATCCAATCAATCCGGCGCACAGAGCCTGCCGGCCGATGACCGAACGGGGGTCAATCGACCGACACAAGAACTCGCGGATGGCATGGAGCGAGCAGATCCTGCGCTTGTAATGTTGATCGAGGCTCGGGATTACAATTTGCGGCATTGGAAGCGAGCGGCGGCAGGACACGTGGCTGGTGCAGGAATGGGGCGCCATCCCTTTTGGCTTCTGACCTGGCCCGAAAGGGGCTGGTAGGTGTCGCCCGCGCAAGGAAGGAGTCGATGCGGGGTCCGACGCCAAGGGTCGGGCCTGGGGCGAGGGCATGGTCGGGCGCAAAAAAGCTCTAGCCAGCCCGGCGCAGCCGTGGGAAATGTCCGCGCACAAGGGCGCGCGGGACTGCGCATGGCGCGAGGAGGCCATGCCTGGCTGACGACGCCGCCCGCTTTGCTGGGAGACATGAACGTGACCGAAATCCGTGACACCTCGTCGGAGACGCGCCGCTCGTTCCTTGGCATGACCGCGGCCGGGGCCGCCGGTGCCGTGCTCGGCGGGTTGGGCTTACATCCGCTGATCGCGACCGCGATGGCGCAGGAGCTCAAGCGCTCGGAGAAGCCGCTCAAGGCGGCGTTCTCGAACGCCGGCCTGCAGGCGACCTGGTGCGCCCAGGGCAAGCAGGCGGCGGAGGCCTGGGGCAAGCTGTTCAACGTCGAGGTGACCTGGTTCGACGGCGAGCTCAGCGCGACCAAGCAGCGCGCTGCGATCGACAACATGGCGTCCCAAAAGTGGGATTTCGTCGCGATCCAGGCGTTCGGCATCGGCACGCTGACCGATCCGGTCAAGAAGATGATCGACGCCGGCATCCCGGTGATCGACATGGACACGCTGATCGCGCCCTTGGATCAGATCAAGGTCCACAGCTTCCTCGCGCCGGACAACGAGTTCATGGGTTCGGCGGTCACCCAGGCGTTGGTCGACGCGATCGGCGGCAAGGGCACGATGATCATGACCCAGGGCGCGCTCGGCCATACCGGTGCCCAGGGCCGTGCGCGCGGCTTCGAAGCGGTGGTCAAGAAGTATCCGAACATCAAGGTTCTCGACACCCAGCCGGCCGACTGGGACGTGACCAAGACCGCCCGGATCTGGGAATCCCTGCTGACCAAGTATTCGGACATCAGCGCCGCCTTCTTCCACAACGACGACATGGCGCTCGCAGCCTACAACGTGATGAAGGCGCACAACCGGACCAAGATCCTGATCGGCGGGGTCGACGCCATGCCGCCGGCGATCGAGGCGGTGCTGGACGGCCGGATGTACGCCACGGTCCGCAACCCCTCCTGCCGGATCCACGGCGGCGCGATCGTGGCCGGGGTCGCGGCCGTGGTCGGTGGCGAGCAGACCGGGCAAGGCGGCATTCCCAAGCACGTGATCACCGACGGCCCGGTGGTCACCAAGCCGAACGCCGAGGGCATGCTCTGGATGGAGCGGCACTTCCTGATCTGAGCGGGCGGACCGAGCGTCTGGTGGCGGCAGCGGCCGGGCCGATCCTCGAGCTCCAGGGCATCGGCAAGAGCTTCGGCGGGGTGCTGGCGCTCGACGGCGTCGACTTCGCGCTCGCCGAGGGCGAGGTGCACGGGCTGATTGGCGAGAACGGCGCCGGCAAGAGCACGCTGATGAAGATCATCTCGGGCGTGCACACCGACTACACCGGCATCATGCGTCTTGGCGGCGCGCCGGTCCGCTTCCGCTCCGCCCGCGACGCGCTGGCGGCGGGGATCGGCATGGTGCATCAAGAGCTGAGCATCGTGCCGAGCCTGTCGGTCGCCGAGAACGTGTTCCTCGGCGTGCAGCCGGTCGGCCGGCTCGGCATCGTCCGCTGGCGCGCGATGGCGGCCGAGGCGCGCGAGCACCTCGAGCGGCTCGGGATCGACGTCGATCCCGCCGCCGAGGCGGGCGCCTTGCCGCTCGGCCTGCAGCAGCTGGTCGAGATCAGCCGGGTGCTGTTCTCGGGTGCCCGGATCATCATCCTGGACGAGCCGACCTCGGCGCTCTCGCCGCCCGAGATCGAGCGCCTGTTCGCGGTCCTGCGCCGGCTCAAGGAGGCCGGCACGAGCTTCGTCTTCATCTCGCATTTCATCGACGACGTGCTCGCGGTCTCGGACCGGGTGACGGTGTTCCGCAACGCCCGGCGGATCGCCACCGTGCCGGCGGCCGAGGTCGACAAGCGCTGGCTGATCGAGCGGATGATCGGCCGCGGCCATGCCGGGCTCGAGGAAAGCTACACCGGCGAGATCGAGCTCGCGAGCGACCCGAACGCACCGGCGGTGATGGAGGCCGCGCGGCTGGCGCGCCGCGGCCTGTACCAGGACGTCTCGTTCACGGTCCGGGCAGGCGAGGTGCTCGGCATCTACGGCTTCATGGGCTCGGGTCAGCTGGAGCTGGCGAGGGCGCTCGGCGGCAAGCTGGGACCGGAGAGCGGCGAGGTGCGGATCGACGGCCGGCGGGTGCGGCTCGGCAGCACCTCGGCCGCCAAGCGCGCGGGCGTCGTGCTGCTGCCCGAGAGCCGCCGCAGCATGCTGTTCGCCCACGAGCCGGTCTACAAGAACGTCTCGATCAGCATCCTCGAGCGGATCGGCGCCCTGCTGCTCAGGCCGCGCGAGGAGCGCCGGCTCGCGAGTGTGCAGGTCGAGCGCCTGCACATCCGGCCGGCCTCGGTCGAGCCCGAGCTGCGCACGCTCTCGGGCGGTAACCAGCAGAAGGTGGCGCTCGCCCGCTGGTTGACCCACCTGCCGCGCGTGCTGGTCCTCTCGGAGCCGACCCGCGGCATGGACGTCGGCGCCAAGGAGGACGTGGTCAAGATCGTCAAGGGGCTGAAGGAGCAGAAGATCGGGGTGATCGTGGTCTCGACCGAGCCGGAGACGGTGCTGGCGCTCGCCGACCGGATCCTGGTCATGCGCAAGGGCGAGATCGCCAAGGAGTTCGCGGGCATGGCGGTCAGCAAGGATCGCCTGCTGGCGGCGGCCTGAGGGAGGGCGGATGAAGGCGGAAGCGATCGCCGGGCGCGAGCCCTCGGTCTGGTCGAGCGTGCGCGACTGGCTCGCGCGTCAGCTGATCAACATCGCGCCGTTCGCGACGCTGTTGTTCCTGGTCATTGTGTTCAGCGTGCTCAGCCCGTCGTTCGTCACGCTCGACAACCTCGGCAACATCCTGCGCCAGGTGTCGGTGACCGCGATCATCGCAACTGGCCTCACCTTCGTGATCCTGACCGCCGAGATCGACCTCTCGATCGCCGCGATCGCCAATGCCACCGGCATCGTGGTCGCGTTCTTCACAGCCCAGGAGTCCTACGTCAACATCGCGAACCTGCCGCTGCCGGGCTTCGCCGCGATCATCCTGGCCCTGCTCGCCGCCTTTGCGCTCGGCTGCATCAACGCCGCGGGCGTCGTTCTGATCGGCATTCCGTCCTTCATCATGACGCTCGCGATGCTGCAGATCGGTGCCGGCGTCGCGGCGATGCTGGTGCGCGGCCAGATCGCCTACAAGGTCCCAGACCTGATCCACACGCTGGGTAGCGGCGCGCTCGGTCCGGTCTCCTGGATCGTGATCGTCGCCGCGCTGTTCCTTCTGGTCGGCCACCTCGTGCTGACCTACACGCGCTTCGGCCGCTACGTGTACATGGTCGGCGGCAACCGCGAGGCGGCGGAGTATTCGGGCGTCAATGTCAGGGCGATCATCGCCTCCGTGATGATCGTGAGTGCGGTCTGCTCAGGGGTCGCCGGCATGCTGGGCGTCGCCTATTTCGGCAGCGCCCAGCAGAACGAGTTCGACGACTTCCTGCTCGATGCGATCGCCGCGGTCGTGGTCGGCGGCACCAGCCTGTTCGGCGGTCGCGGCGGCATCCCGAACACGATCATCGGCCTGTTCGTGCTCGGCGTGCTCAACAACGGCCTCGACCACGTCGACATCGACAGCTTCCTCAAGATCCTGATCCGCGGCCTCATTCTCCTGATCGCACTGATCATCAACGTCTACGCCCAGCGCCTGCGCTCAGCCCGCCAGGCGGCCACCGCCCAGGAGCCCGCGCGCCGCGCCGCCGCCTAGAAAAAGGCCGCCGCGGCACCCAAAGCCGAGGCTCCACCTGGGTTTTGGGTTCGTTTGGTAGAATTGGCCGTTCGGCGACCGCTGATCCGGCCGAAGAGTGATCGGGCGCCGGATAGGCAACTTTAGCAGTTGTTAGGAAAAAATGCAAGTAGCCCGGCCCGGCGGGGAGGGCCGAGATATAAACCGCTCCTCAGGCGCTCGAAGCGAGACGCCTGGAGCTGCGTCGACCTGGCCGGGAACCGGCAGGGTCAGGAGGTCTCTGTCTCGTCGACGCGCAGGATCTCGACCTCCGGCGGCGAGCGCAGAATCTCGCTGAACGCGCGCATCCAGTCGCCGGTGTCGTCCCCCGGGCCGCCGCGATGGCGGACCCGGTCGAGCTGCTCGAGATTACTGAGCTCGACCTCGAACTGCAGCGCCGCACCACCCGGGCCGCGGGTCAGCGGCACCAGCAGCCGGGCCTGGAGACCGCCCTGGCGCGCGGCCTCGATCTCGCGCCGGATGAACTCGATCGCGCGCTCACGATCGACCGGCAGCACATCGTAGGAAAAACGGGCAAGATACATGGCGGGGCTCCGATGAGAACGTCTTGACGTTTTCCTCAACAGGATCACCGGCAAGCGGTTCCCGCGCAGATACCTGCGCTCGCGACCAGGGAGCGGCCGAACGGGACCGCGGCTGCCGATCGCGCACGGCCTGCCGGTTCCAAGCCTTCGAGATTCACTGTCCACAAACGTCGGCGACCGCTACCTCGGCCTCGCAGCGTGCTCGAGTTCCTTCGGGGCGGCGAGAGACCGGATGGCTGTAACGGCTCGCGGCCCCTCCGTTGCTCGACACGGGTAAGGTCAATGGGTAGGCTCATGCGCCGAGGCCGAGCGGATCGAGGCTATGACCAAGCTGAAGGTGCGACCGGAGGTGGCGAGGCGCACCGGCTACGAGGCGGATTTCTTCGCCTGGACCCAGGAGCAGGCGCAATTCCTGCGGGCACGCGCAACTCCCGGGCTCGACTGGGACAATCTCGCCGAGGAGATCGACTCCATGGGCCGGCGCGACCGGCGCAAGCTGGAGAGCCGGTTTCGCCGCATCCTCCATCATCTACTGAAGTGGGAGGCCCAGCCCGGTCTGCGCGGACCGAGCTGGCGGAGGACCCTGAGCGAGCAACGGCGGCAGGCTGAGAAGCTGCTCAAGGACAGTCCGAGCTTGCGGCCGCAGATCGCGGAGCTGATCGACGCGGCCTACCCGGACGCGCTCACGGACGCGCTCGACGAGACCGGCCTGCGGGCCCAGACCTTCCCGACCGCCTGCCCCTTCACGGTCGACCAGGTCCTCGACCCCGGCTACTTTCCTGAGGACGAGGGCTGAAGCCCAACCGCGTTGAAGCGCCGATGGTCGACGGCGACCGCTTCTTCGGCGACGAAGGCAGGGGCGAGTTCCTCAAGCGCGGCGAGAGCGGCCGACTTTAGCCGACTGTTCACTTTTTGGTGTTGGCTTCTCGCACCGGTCCATGAGATCGTGGGATTCGGCCCGCCCGTCGCGAGGGCGCGGCGTCCGATGATTCCATGGACCATCGAGCCCGAACAGGGTGGACGATGATCATTCACGAAAGTTAACAGGCGGTCGAAGGGTCGCGATTGGAGGGCCTGACTCTAGCGGCCAGACTAGATTCAACCGCCTAGATCTGTCCACGAGGACCCGTAGGAGCGCGCGATGACGCACCCGAGCAGGATGTTATTCGGCCTCTTGGGCATCATGTTGGCGATCCCTCTTTCGGTGGACGCCGCCGAGGTCAAGATCGGGCTTGGGTGTCCGATGACCGGCCGCTATCTATGGTTCGGTGAGCAGTTCCAGCGCGGCACTGCACTGGCGATCGACAACATCAATGCCAAGGGTGGACTGCTCGGGAACCGCCTCGATCTCATCGTCGAAGATGATGAGTGCAACCCGGAGCTCGGCGTCCTTGTAGCGCGCAAGTTTATCGCAGAGGACGTCCGTTTGGTCGTCGGACACGGTTGCTCCGGACCGGCGATCGCGGCGGCGCCGATCTACGAGGACGCGGGAATCATCGAGATTGCGCCGTCTGCCAGCAATCCGAAGCTGACGGATTCGGGTTGGCACAACGTGTTTCAACTGTACGGACGGGACGACGTACAAGGGACGATTGCTGGGGATTATCTGGCAGATCGATGGCGAGATCGACCGATTGCGATCCTGTTCGACGAGACTGTGTACAGCCGAGGTCTCGCCGAGGAGACAAAAAAGCAGCTCAATCAGAGAGGGCAGAAGGAGACCCTCTTCGTTGGAATCGATGTCGAAGGTTTCGACTGGTCTGCGCTCGTCGAACAGATGCAGACAGCGGCGATCGACGTGGTTTACTTTGCTGGCCGGGCCGCTGATGTAGCTCTCCTGGCGCGGCACGCCCGCGATCGCCAGTTCCACGCGCAGATCGTCGGCAGTGATCCTCTGGTCTCCGAACAGTTTTGGGTAATGGCCGGAGCAGCCGGCGAAGGCACCCTGTTCACTTCGGGACCAGATCCGAGGCATTTCGCGACGGCCCAGCCGGTGGTTGAACAATTTCGACAAACGGGATACGAACCAGAAGGCTACACGCTCTACGCCTATGCGGCCGTGCAGGTCTGGGCGCAGGGCGTCGAGAAGGCTGGGAGGCTTGAGCCTGAAGCGGTCGTCAGGTCGATACGCGGAAGCGAGTTCGACACGGTGCTCGGCCGCATCAGCTTTGACGACAAGGGCGACGTCCAAGGATTTGAGCCGTTCGTCTGGTATGTCTGGAAGGATGGCGATTACGCGCCCGCGGACCAACACAAGCTGACCAAATGAACTTGGGCAAGCCCGCTTAACGGAGTCGCAACGTGCGCGACTGGGGACTCGCGTCCACGGGGTCAATGTCCGGCAGCCATTGTAGGAAAAGATCAGAGCGAATCGTGTCCGACGGCGTCGTGAGACGTTGCGGTGGAACTGCCCGAGTGCACGGAAGTATCGCATGTGTAGCACGGATCGCTCCACTCGATTCCACGATTCGAATAATCGCCGGACCTGAAGCTGCTGGCCAAGGAGCCGTGTTGGCGCATGCCCAATCAAGATGCCTCAATGGAGTCATGTTGATCGGAAGCAACCTCAAGTAGGACGCAGTGCTGGTGGCGTGGAGCGGCCAGGACCGCGATGGGTCGGGGCCGCGGTCGGGAGTGTCAGCCCCGCAGAAACGGGTTGCTGCGACGTTCGGTGCCGAGGGTTGAGCCGGGGCCGTGGCCGCAGATGAACGAGAAGTCGTCACCTAGCGGCAGGAGTTTTTCCCGGATTGCGCGGATCAGGGCGTCGTGGTCGCCGTACGGGAAATCGGTGCGGCCGACCGAGCCGCGGAACAGGACGTCGCCGACCAGGGCAAAGCGTTTCTCCCGATTCACGAAGACGAGGTGGCCGGGGGTGTGGCCCGGGCAGTGGAGGACGGCGAAGCGATGGCTGCCGAACGCGATCTCGTCGCCCTCGGCGAGCCAGCGGTCGGGGAGCACGTTGCGTATGCCGGTCATGCCGAACCGCGCCGCCTGGGCTTCGAGGCCTTCGAGCAGGAACTGATCGCGGGCGTCGGGGCCCTCTATCGGTACGGTCGCAATGCTCCCTGGGGCGAGCGTGACCGGCGCGCCGGATGCCGCCTCGAGGGCTTCCTTGAGCTCGGCGGCGCCGCCGGCGTGGTCGATGTGGCCGTGGGTCAGAAGGATGCGCTCGGGCCTGAGGCCGTGCTTGGAGATCGCCTCCAGGATGCGGGGCACCTCGCCGCCGGGGTCGATCACCAGCGCGCGCTTGTCCGGCTCTTCCCAGAGCAGCGTGCAGTTCTGCTGGAAAGGGGTCACGGGCAGGACCGCGGCCTTGAGCTCCGGCATGATCTCGTTCCAGGGGTCGGGTGGGCCTGCCCGACAATTACACCGGCCGGCGGCGTTTGCCACGGGTCTGCAGGTGGGCCCGGATCTCGGCGAGCGTGACCGGGCGGAAATCCCAGCCGTCGACGCCGACGTCGACCTGGCGGGGCAGGGGGGCCAGGCGGCCGTGGCTGTGGCCGTGCAGGTTCAGAGCACCCCGGGCCATCCGGTGCCAGCTGCGCAACGGGTAGTGGCAGAGCACCAGCTGCGTCCCGGCCGCCTCGAGCTCGGCGTAGGCCCGAACGCTCGCCCACCCCCGCGCGCCGATGGTCGCCTCGCCGTCGTTGTTGCCGGTGATGAGGTGTTTTTCCCCGGCGAGGGCCGCGAGCAGCTCGGCGATCCGGGCCGCCGGCTGGCGGACCGCGAAATCGCCGAGATGCCAGACCTGATCGTCGGCGCCGACGACCTGGTTCCATCGCGCGACCATGGCCGTGTCCATCTCGGCGGTCGAAGAAAACGGCCGCTTGAACAGGCCACGCGCGCCGCCGTGGCCGAAGTGGTGGTCGCTCGTGAAGAACAGGGCCACCGGCCGGCGACCTGCCGATGGCCCCGCGAGCCCGCTATTTGTTGAAGGTCGGCAAGGCACCCTCGATCGGCACCGGGTTGACGCCGGCGGCCGCGGCGGCGTTCTGGCCGGCGCCGCCGAGCGCGAACACCCAGAGCATGCCGCCCTTGGGCGCCTTGTAATAGAAGCTCGGATCGCCGCCGAGGCCCGAGAGGATCGCTATGTACTGGGCGCCGTCGAGCTCGTAGCTGATCGGCGAGGCGTTGATCCCGGAGCCGGTCTGGAACTTCCAGAGCACCTCGCCGGTCTTGCCGTCGAGCGCCTGGACGAACCCCTGCTGATCGCCGGTGAACACGAGGCCGCCCTGGGTCGCGAGCAGGCCCGAGAACAAGGGCAGGGGGCTCGGCGTCGACCAGACGAAGGTCTTCTTGGCGACGTCGAACGCCTTGACCGCGCCGATGTTGTCGCCGAGGCGATACATCTGGTAGTCGACGCCCATGTAGGGGTCGCCCGCGACGTAGTCGACCTTCTCGGCCGCCCAGCCGGTCAGGGCCATGGCCCAGTGGTTGGTCGCGAAGTAGACGTTGCCGAGGTTCGGATTGTAGGCCATCGGGAACCAGTTGGTGCCGCCTTCGAGGCCGGGCACGATCGGCTCGACCTTTGGGCCGCCGCTCTGCGGGCGCTTGCTCTCGTCGACCTCGGGCCGCCCGGTCTTCGGGTCGAGGCCCTTGGTCCAGTTGATGCCCTCGACCGTCGGCACGGCGTAGACGAACTCGCCGTTGGTCCGGTCGAGCACGTAGAAGAAGCCGTTGCGATTCGACTGCACCGCCGCCTTGACCGGCCGGCCGTCGATCGTCGTGTCGAGCAGGATCGTGCCGTTGTTGCCGTCGTAGTCCCAGGCGTCGTTCGGCGTGTACTGATAGCCCCACTTGATCTTGCCGGTGTCGGGATCGAGGGCGAGCGGCGATGAGCTCCAGAGGTTGTCGCCCTTGCGCAGGTCCGAGTTCCAGGGGCCGGGGTTGCCGGTGCCCCAGAACAGGGTATCGGTCGCGGCGTCGTAGGCGCCCGGCTGCCAGGTGGCGGCGCCGCCGTGCTGCCAGGTGTCGCCCGGCCAGGTGTCGTTGCCGGGCTCGCCGGGACCCGGGATCGTGTAGGTCCGCCAGCGCTGCTCGCCGGTCCTGGCGTCGTACGCCGTGATGTAGCCGCGCACGCCGTATTCGCCGCCGTCGATGCCGACGATCACCTCGTCCTTGACCACGAGCGGCGCGCCGGTCGCGGTGATCGCTTCCTTCCAGTCGCCGATCGTCTGCTGCCAGGCCACCGAGCCGTCCTTGCGGCTGAGCGCATAGAGCTTGGCATCGAGCGTGTTGACGTAGACCAGGTCACCTTTCAGCGCCACGCCGCGGTTGACCGGGCCGCAGCAGAGCTTGGCCTCGAGGCCGTCCGGATATTCGGGCTCGAACGACCAGAGCCGGCTGCCGGTCCTGGCGTCGATCGCGAACACGCGCGAGTAGTCGGCCGAGATGTAGAGCACGCCGTCCCGGTAGAGCGGCGTCGCCTCGAGGCCGGCGAACTGGCCGCCGGTCGAGAACGCCCAGACCGGCTGCAGCTGCTTGACGTTGGCGGGCGTGATCTGAGCGAGCGGGCTGAAGCGCTGATTGCGGTAGTCGCGGCCGTACATCAGCCATTCGGACGCATTGTCCTGGGCCTGCAGCAGATCCTCGGTGGTGACCGGCGCGGCCAGCGCCGTGGAGCCGAGCAGCCCGGCGCTGACGCTCAGAGCGACGCCGAGCGCGCGGCCCGTCATTGAAGACGCCATACGGCGTTCTCCCCAGTGTGCTTTTCGTGGCTTGAATCCCGGCCGCGACGACGCGGCCGGTTCAAAGGACTGTACCCCTGGTGGCGCGAGGCCTCAACCCGTGGCGGCGGCCGGTGCCGGCGCGAGCCCCGGCACCGGCCGCCGGGGTCAGGCTCGGATCAGGTCAGTCTTTGAGATAGCCGATCTCGCGCCATTTGGCGTATTTCTCGCGGAACGCCTTGTAGTCGTCGTAGATCCTCTTGAACTTGGCATCGGCGGCGGCCTCCTCCTCCGCAACCTCCTCCCAGGCGGCGCGGAAGGCAGCGATGAACTCGGGCGACCACTGGTGGATCGTCACGCCCTTGCTCTCGTGGAACGCGATCGCGTCGCCCTGCTTGGCCTCGGCCGCGCCCATGACCCAAAGGTTCGCCTCGTTGCAGGCGATCTCGACGACCTTCTGGTAGCTCGCCGGCAGCGCGTTCCAGGCATCCATGTTCATGATTAGCTCGACGAACGATGCCTGCTGGTGCCAGCCGGGAAAATAGTTGTGCTTCGCGACCTCATAGAAGCCGAGCGACTGGTCCAGCGACGGATACGAGAACTCGGTCGCGTCGATCACCCCCCGCTCCAGCGCTGGATAGATGTCGGCGGCGGCCAGCAGCTGGGTCGAGACGCCAAGCTTGCCCATGACTTTGGCGCCGAGGCCGAAAAAGCGCATCTTGAGGCCTTTGAAGTCGTCGAGGCTCGTGATTTCCTTGCGGAACCAGCCCGAGGACTCGGCGACCACGATGCCGCACTGGAAGCCCTTGATGTTGTGCTCGGCGTAGCTCTCGTCGTAGAGCTGCTTGCCGCCAGCGTGGTGGATCCAGGCGACGTACTCGTTGACCCCCGGCCCGAACGGCACCGACGAGAAGAAGATCATGTGCGGCACCCGGCCGGCGTGGAAGCCGGTCGAGGTGTAGGCCGCGTCGATCGAGCCCTTGGAGATCGCGTCGAACACTTCCAGCGCCGGGACCAGGGCGCCGGGCTCGGTGAACTTGATGTCGAAGTTGCCGTCGGTCATAACGCTGATGTTGTCGATCACCCGCAGGATGTTCTTGCCGAGCACGTCGAGCGTGCTGGGGTAGGAGCTGGTGAGCTTCCAGCGCACCCGCTCCTGGGCCTTGGCGGCGTCGGCGAGGTTGCCGAGCGTGAAGGCGACCAGGCTGGCCGCCGCCGCCGCGCGAATCAAACCACAGCGTTCCATCGTTGAGCTCCCCTCTTATTGGTTGGTAGAAATCGAGCCTAGCATCGCCGGCCGGGCATGGGGAGCCGCGTTCGGCCTCGATCGCTCACGACCGGCGAGCCCGGCCGGTCCTGGAGCCGGGTCCGCGCCGAGGTCACGATCGGATGAGCGGCACGGGTTCGGTCGGTGATCCGCGCTTGACCGGAGAACCGGTTCGACGATCTTCTGTCCCAATCGCGGTCGGACATGCGACGACGGTTTGCCAGGGAAGGAGATCACAGGGCTGAAGGAGGGCGTGATGGTTCGCAGCAGCAAAGCCGTCTCCAGGCCAGACGGCTGGCAGAGGCTCAGCGAGCATGGCCCGGTCGTTCGTTAGCGATACGTTGCATCGGCTGGCCGACGGCTCGGCGCGCCGCGAGCGCGTGCTGGGCCAGATCGACGTCGCCCTGGTGCGTCTGGTCTGGTTCGCCGCCGCTGCCCTGCCGGTCGACCGCGCCTCGGCCTTCGGTGACCGCCTCGGCCGCTGGCTCGGCCCGCACCTCGGCCGCCACCGGCACGTGCTCGACAGTCTCGCGGTCGCGTTTCCGGACCGCGACGACGCCTGGCTGGAGCGCACGGCGGTCGCCATCTGGGGCGAGATCGGCCGCGTGCTCGCCGAGTACCCGCATCTGCCCGCGATCTGCGCCGACGGTCCCGACCGGCGCTTCGAACTGGTCAGCCAGTTCGACCTCGAGCCGGTGCGCCGCGGCCAGCCGGCGATGATCTTCGTGGCCCTCCACCAGACCAACTGGAACCTGCCGGCGATGGTCGGCCGCCTCGCCAACCTGTCTTTGAGCGTGCTCTTTCGTGGCCAGCGCAACCCGAGGCTCGAGGCGCTGATCGGCCGCTGGCGCAACACCATACCGGTGGGCTTCATCGACGCGGCCGCCGGCCCGCGGCCGATCCTGCAGGAGCTCGCCGCCGGCCGCAGCGTCGGCCTCCAGATGGACCATCGCTTCAAGGCCGGCGAACCGGTGCCGTATTTCGGCATCGAGGCGCCGACCCTGACGATCCCGGCGCGGCTAGCGGTCAAGCTCGACACCGGCCTGGTGCCGACCCGGATCGAGCGGCTCGAGGGCGCCCGCTTTCGGATCACCCTGCACGAGCCGATCCGTGCCGATCCTGCGATCGCCGACCCGCGGCTCGCCGCCCGACGCATGACCGAGCAGGTCAACGCGCATTTCGAGCGCTGGATCCGCGCGCGGCCCGAGCAGTGGATCTGTGCCAGGCGGCGCTGGCCGAAGGACGCGATCCGCCGGGTCCACGCCCGCCGCCGCGCCCGCCTTCGGACGGTCAACGCGGCACCCGCCTAACCGACCGCCGCGGCCGCGGTCGGGCCGGTCACGCAGGCTCTGGGTCACGACGGGCTTGCCAAGGCCGAGCTTGGACCCATTATGTCATCCGTGTCGCTTCCTCAGCCCTCTCTCGACAGCGATGGAGCGCCTCCCCGACATGAGATCTGAACGTCCGCCCAAGCTCCAGCTGCGCCAGCTGCTCGGGCACGAGATCGCGAGCAATGAGCTGATCGGCAGCCGCGTGATTCCGATCGAGGCGCCGTCCGCGACGCACGCGGCGCTGGTCGCGCGCATTCAGGACGTGCTCGGCCGTCAGCTCATGGGCCGGCCCTGGCGTGTCGTGCGCGATGCCCAGGTGCGCGCCGGCGATGCCCACGTGCTGCGGCCCGACCTGATGGTCACCTTCCAGGCGCCGGGCGGCGCCGCCGGCCCGCTCCCGGATCCGGTGATCGTGGTCGAGGTGATGTCGCCGACCACGGCCGTGCGCGACCGCGGCGCCAAGCGGCTGGGCTATTTCCAGATTGCCGACCTGCAGCACTACGTGCTCCTGAGCAGCAGCCAGTACAGTCTCGAGATCTTCAGCCGCCAGGCTTGTAGCGAATGGTCCTATCGCAACTATGCTGATGATCTGAGCCGACTGATCGAGCTGCCCGGGTTCGACGTCTGCCTCCATATGATGGCGATCTACGAGGGTATCGACCTCGACGACCAGGGGTGGCAGGACGATTAGGCGGAGGCTGGCGCGGCAAGGCCACGGCCCGGCGACGAGCGCGCACTGACGCGGATGGCGCGCCGGCCGGCCAAGGAACATCTCCAGTCGTGCTATGGCAGAGGCGGCGGGAGTCCTTGGCCGGGTCGCGACGCCTGGCTCACCTGCGCCCCGTTCGTCGCGCGTTCGCCGGGCTCGGAGGCGGCCGGCCGCGGCGCGCCCTGGACGGTCGATCGCTGCGCCTGGTCCACGAGGTGGTCGGCCAGCCGCAGCGCCAGGGCGACCAGGTTGAGCGTCGGGTTGGCGCAGCCGCCGGTCGGAAACACGCTGCTGCCGGCCAGATAGAGGTTGTCGGTGCCGAACAGCCGGCAGTCGCGGTCCACCACGCCGCGGGACGGGTGATCGGCCATCCGGGTGGTGCCGATCTGGTGAAAGCCGCCGACCAGCTGCTCGGTCCAGGTGACCTCGTCGGCGCCGATCCAGTCAGCGATCTGGGCGCGACCGAGCCCGAGCCGCCCCAATTCCTCGCCGATCAGCCGGACCAGGAGCCGGATGGTCCGCTTGTCGATCGGCTGGGGCCGCCAGTCGAGATCGACCCGCCGGAGGCCGAGCGCGTCGCGCTCGTCGGCGAGCAGCACCCGACTGTCCGGATGGGGCGCCTGCTCGGCCGTGACCACGATGTAGGTCGTCGGGTCGACCTTTTCCCAGGTGCTCAAGACGACGCCGTCGAGGTCGGTCAGGATCTTCCACAGGTCGGTGCCGAGATGGGCGGGGAGGTGGCCGTGAAGCACTTCCTGCTTGATCTGGTGCAGCGCCTGGTAGCCGGGCGAGCGGGTGTGTTGCCAGCGGACCTGGCCGAACATCGCCGCGCTGTTGAGAATCTGCTCGCGCGCCTGGGCCGCGGGGCTCGGCCGCAGCGCGCACAGCATCTGCTGGCCGGCGCGCATGAACGGCAGATAGGAAGCGTACCAGTCGCCCTCGATCGCCAGCACCGTGCCGGCGCCGATGTCGAAGTGCTCCATGAAGAAGCGGCCGACCAGGTCGTTCTGGTTGCCGAGCCCGCTCGGGATCACCCGGTTCGAGACCATCAGGAGGCGGGGATTCTCCAGCCCGCCGAGCGCCAGAACGTAGGTCTTCGCCCGTACCCGCGTGCTTCGGCCGTCGAGGGCGGCGACCTTGAACCCGGTCACGGTCGCCGCCGTGCCGTCGGTCTCGATCTCGGTCAGGTTGGCGTGCAGCAGCAGGTCGACGTTGGCGGTGCGCTCGAGATCGGCGCGATACTTCTGGCCGAGGTTGGTCGGCGGCACGCTGTAGCGCCACATCTTGTGAACCAGGCGATCGGCCGAGAACGGCTGATAGCCGCCGCCCTCGGGCACGATCGTCGCGGGCGAATAGTCGAAGGGCCCGAGATCCAGGACCGCGTTGGCCCGGCTCAGATAGGGTTCGAGGTCGGCGTAGCCGATCGGCCAGCCGCTGTGCGGGACCCAGGATCGCGGCTCGAAATCGATCGGGTCGAGCGGGGCACTGATGCCGCCCCAATGATTGCTCGAGCCGCCGAGCATGCGTAGCCGAACTTCGTTCAGCTCGTAGTAGAGCACGCCGATGTTGCGGCCGGCGTACAGGTCCTGGGTGGTCTCCTCGTAGTCGAAGCCGCCGCTCTCCAGCAGCACGATCCGCTCCAGGTGCGCCGCGACGGCCAGCGCAATCGTGATTCCGGCAGGCCCGGCGCCGGCGACGCACAGGTCACATTCGATGTCGGCGCCGCCGTCGCAGGTCAGAAAATCGCGGATCATCGACGCTACTTTTGATTTCGGTCAACCGAACATACCAAATCGCAGGTCGAAGCCAAGAGGCGTGAGCGCTGGCAATGTGCCAGAGCCTCGGTGGTTACCAGGTGCGATTTCGGCGGGCCTGGACGCGGTTTGAGCGCGCGGCTCAGCGCCCCGCCAGGCGATCGAGGCGCAGGCGATGGCGGCCGTCGGTCAGCCTGAGGACGCCGCCGAGCACCGCGCCGGTGGCCCCGAGCCCGGTCGCGCCGGCGATCAGGAACATGATCAGCAGCTGGTAGCGGACCGCCTGAGAGGGCTCCGCGCCGGCCAGGATCTGGCCGGTCATCATGCCGGGCAGCGCCACGAGGCCAGTCGCGGCCATGCTGTTGATGATCGGCATCAGCGCGCTCCGCAGCGCCAGCCGGGTCACCGGCAGGACCGCCTCGTGCCGGGTCGCGCCCAGCGCCAGGCGCGCCTCGACCGCGGGCCGCTCGCGCACCAGGCCGCCGGTCAGCCGGTCAAGGCCGAGGCTGATGCCGGTCATGGTATTGCCGAGGATCATGCCGAGCAGCGGCAGCGCGTACCGAGGGTTGTACCAGGGCTCGGGGTGGAGCTGGGTGGTCAGCGCGAACAAGGTGACGAGGCCGGCGGCGACGAACATGCAGCTGGTGCCCAGGCCATAGGACCAGAAGCCGGCCAGCCGGCGCTCCTGGCGGGCCATGATCTCGCGGCCGGCGAACAGCACCATCACCAGCGCCGCGAGCCCGGTCCAGAGCAGCGCGACGTGGCTGAACAGCGTCGTCAATACGACGCCCACCAGCGCCAGCTGGACGATCATGCGCACGGTCGCGACGGCGAGCTGGCGCTCGAGCCCGAGCTGGAGCGCGATCGACAGGCCGCCGTTGATCAGGATCAGGGTTGCCGCCAGCGCGAGGTCGCCGAGCTCGACCGGGATCGTCTTCACAGCAGCGCCTCCCGGGCGCGGCCGTGCTCGACCTGCAGGCAACGCTCTGCGACCCGGCGCGCCTGGGCGTCGTCGTGAGTCACCCAGAGCGCGGAGAGGCCGGCCGCGAAGCGCTCGAGCAGCAGCTGCTCGGCGCGCCGCCTGGCGTCGTCATCGAGCCCCGAGGTCGGCTCGTCGAGCAGCGCCACGCGCGGGCCGTGGGCGAGGCCGCGCGCCAGGCTCAGCCGCTGGCGCTCGCCGGTCGAGGCGCGCGCGACCGCCCAGTTCCGGCAGTCCCCGGGCAGGCCGAGCGCGGCCACCAGAGGCGCCGCGGCGGCCCAGTCGGGGAAGTGCTCGCCGATTGTATCCGCCCACCAGGCAGGCTCGGCCGCGAAATAGGTCACGAGGCGGCGCCAGCGGGGTGCGGGCATCGCGGCGCGCGCCTGGCCGTCGAGCAGCAGCTCGCCCTGGTTCGGATCGAGATCGGCGAGCGCCCGCAGCAGCAGGGTCTTGCCAGCGCCCGAGGGTCCGCGCACGGCGACGCAGGCGCCGTCGGCGAGCTCGAACGCCGCCAGCGCCACCCCCGGGCGCCGGAGGTCACGGACGGCCAGCATCAGCGAGCGCCATGGCCTCGAAGCTCAGACAACGGTCGGATCAGATCAGCCGGGCGCGGGCCCGCTCCTTTGCCGCCGCGCGCTCACTGGCTGAGGTCGAGCGCGGCGCAGAAGTCCTTGGCCGGCAGCATCAGGCCGATGCCGGTGTCCTTGTAGCGATCGTAGGCCGCACTCGCGGGGTTGCGCTCGGCCAGGATGGCGAGCGTGATTCCGACCACCCGTCCGGCCTCGTCGAACACCGGACCGCCCGAGGTGCCGAGCCCGATCGGGAACCCGAGCGGCACCAGCTGACCGGCGCCGATCGTCGCGGTGGTCGGCAGATGGCCGCCGACCGCGACCCAGCGCGACTGGGTCGGGTGGCCGATCGAGACCAGCTGCTCGCCGACGTGCAGATTGTCGCAGTCCAGCTCGATCGTCGGGTAGCCTTTCGGCACCTCGACGTCGACCAGGGCGAGATCGAGCTTGGCGTCGAACCAGCTGACCCGGCCGCCGACCACAGGGCCGTTGAAGAAGGTCACCGCGAGCGGCGCCTCCTGGACCACGTGATAGGCGGTGAGCACCGCGTGCGGGCTGACGATCGTCCCGGTGCCGTGGCCCTTGGCGTGCTCGATCAGCACGGTCGCCTGATCCAGGCTGTCGAGCGTCGAACTCGGTGGCGTGCTGCATGCGCCAAGTACGGCGGCAAGGCCAGCGCCCAACAGCGAGCCCCGCACCATCGCATCCCTCCAGACACGCGACGATTCGCTTAACGTTCTGGTAAGGATAGCATTTGTCGACGGCGGCTTGCCAGCCCTTTACCGAAAATATGCGAGTACCCCCGTGTTGCTCGCACCGGGGTCGGCCGGCCGCCGCGGCGGCACGTGGCGCGCGCAAAAAAATGCCGACCCTGTGAGCTGGTTCACAAGCCGTCCGGCCGGCATCCGGCATGGTGGGGCTGCCTCTCAGTTGAGCGGGCGACCGCATCCAGCGCCAGCTCGCTCTCCCGGATCTCCCTGGTGAGAATTGCTTCGGCCCGGTCGGGCCGAAGCCCTCTTTTTTGGCGATCGCCCTCGCCGGCTGCACAGCAAGGCTCTTGAGGCCCGAGCTGTGGCCGGGCTAGGTTGCCGGCGCGGCGAGAGCCGCGGCAAGCGATCCTAAGAGGGGAAGCACCCAGCAGATGCGTTATGAAGCCCCAGAGTCCCTGGATGCGGCGGTGGGCCTCCTCGCCGGCGCGACGGGGCTGGCCCGGGTCCTGGCCGGCGGCACCGACCTTCTGGTGCAGCTGCGTGCGGGCACCGTCGAGCCGGACCTCGTGGTCGACGTCAAGAAGATTCCCGAGATGCGGCGCATAACGCCCGAGAACCGCGGCTTCCGGATCGGCGCGGCGGTCAGCGGCGCCGAGCTCGGCGACCATCCCGACGTCAAGAGGCTGTGGCCGGGCGTGGTCGAGGCGGTCGAGCTGATCGGCTCGACCCAGATCCAGGGCCGCGCCACCATGGTCGGCAACATGTGCAATGCCTCGCCCGCGGCCGACAGCGTGCCGGCGCTGATCGCCGCCGGCGCCAAGGCGAGCGTGGTCGGGCCGAACGGCCGGCGCGAGGTGCCGGTCGAGGAGATCTGCATCGCCCCCGGCAAGACCTCGCTCGCCAAGGGCGAGATCGTGGTCTCGATCCTGTTGCCGGCACGGCCGCCGCATTCGGGCGACGCCTATCTGCGCTTCATCCCGCGCACCGAGATGGACATCGCGGTGGTCGGCGCCGGCGTCAGCCTGACCCTCGATGGCGCGGGCCTCTGCCAGGCGGCGCGCCTGTCGCTGGGCGCGGTCGCGGCCCGTCCCCTGCTGGTGCCCGAGGGGGCCAAGGCGCTGATCGGGACCGCGGTCGACGCGCCCGCGCTCGAGCGTCTCGCCGAGGCCGCCTCGGCCGCCTGCAAGCCGATCGACGACAAGCGCGGCACGATCGAGTACCGGATCCAGGTCGCGGGCGTGCTGGCCCGGCGCGCGGCCCAGGTCGCGCTCGAGCGTGCGAGGGCGAACTGATGGCCAAGGTTCACGTCACCACCACCGTCAACGGCGATGCGGTCGAGTTCCTGTGCGACCCCGAGCAGACGCTGCTCGACGTGCTGCGGGACGAACTGGAGCTGACCGGCAGCAAGGAAGGCTGCGCGTCTGGCGACTGCGGCGCCTGCAGCGTCATGCTCGACGGCCGGCTGGTCTGCGCCTGCCTGGTGCTCGGCGCCGAGGCCGAGGGCCGCAAGGTCGAGACCATCGAGGGCATGGCGACCGGCGACGAGCTGCATCCCCTGCAGCAGAAGTTCCTCGAGCATGCGGCGCTGCAGTGCGGCGTCTGCACGCCGGGTTTCCTGATCGCTGCCAAGGCGCTGCTTGAGAAACACCCGGACCCGAGCGAGACCGAGGTCCGCTACTGGCTCGCGGGCAATCTCTGCCGCTGCACCGGCTACGACAAGATCGTGCGCGCCGTGCTCGACGCCGCGACCGAGATGAGAGGAAGCTGAGCCATGGCCACCGTGCTCAAGACCGAGACGCAGGCGCCCGCGCATGAGATGAAGTGGATCGGCACCCGGCCGATCCGGCCGGACGGCGTCGACAAGGTGACCGGCCGCGCCAAGTTCGGCGCCGACCTGATCCTGCCCGGCATGCTGGTCGGCAAGGTTCTGCGCAGCCCGCACCCGCACGCCAAGGTCAAGTCGATCGACGTCTCCAAGGCCAAGGCGCTGCCGGGGGTCAAGGCGATCGTCACCCGCGACGATTTCCAGGACCTGCCCTCGGAGTTCGTGCCGGCGGGCGAGATGCTGGTCAACTATCGCGACATGGTGCGCAACGTCATGGCGCGCGAGAAGGTGCTCTACGAGGGCCACCCCGTCGCCGCGGTCGCCGCGACCAGCGCCCAGATCGCCAAGCAGGCCCTGAAGCTGATCGAGGTCGAGTACGAGGTCCTGCCGCACGTCATCGACGTGGTCCAGGCAATGGCGGACGACGCGCCCTTGCTCCACGACGATCTGTTCACGGCCGGCGTCGAACCCGCGCCGAGCAAGCCCTCGAACGTCGCCAAGCGGGTCGAGTTCGCGATCGGCGACATCGAGGCGGGCTTCGCCGAGGCCGATCTGGTCATCGAGCGCACCTTCGAGACCAAGGCCGTGCATCAGGGCTACATCGAGCCGCACGCCTGCGTCGCCAGCGTCTCTGAGGACGGCCAGGCGGAGCTCTGGTGCTCGACCCAGGGCCAGTACATCGTGCGCGGCCACTGCGCCAAGATGCTGGGCATGGACATCTCCAAGCTGCGGGTGACCGCGTCCGAGATCGGCGGCGGCTTCGGCGGCAAGACCGTGGTCTACCTCGAGCCGCTGGCGCTCGCGCTGTCCCGCAAGTCCCATCATCCGGTCAAGATGGTGATGAGCCGCGAGGAGGTGTTCAAGGCGAGCGGCCCAACTTCGGGCGCCAACGTCCGGGTCAAGATCGGCGCCACCAAGGATGGCCGGATCACCGCCGCCGAGGCCGTGCTCAAGTACCAGGCGGGTGCCTTCCAGGGCGGCCCAATCCAGCCCGGCTGCATGGCGGCGTTCGCCCCCTACGACCTCGCGAACGTCAAGGTCGTGGGCTTCGACGTCGTCACCAACCGCCCCAAGGTCGCGGCCTATCGCGCGCCTGGGCGCGCCGATCTCCGAGTTCGCGGTCGAGTGCGTGATCGACGAGCTGGCCAAGGAGTTCGAGATCGACCCGATCGAGTTCCGGCTCAAGAACGCGGCCAAGGAGGGCACGCGGGCGGCCTACGGCCCGAAGTTCGGACCGATCGGGCTGATCGACACGCTGCGCCGGATCAAGGAGAGCGAGCACTACCAGACGCCGCTCAAGCCGAACCAGGGGCGCGGCGTCGCCTCGGGTTTCTGGTTCAACATCGGCGGCGAGACCTCGGCCTCGATCAACGTCAACGAGGACGGCACGGTGACGCTGATGGCCGGCACGCCCGACATCGGCGGCTCGCGCGCGTCCTTGGCGCTGATGGCGGCGGAAGTGCTCTGCATCCCGTACGAGAAAGTCCGCCCGATCATCGCCGACACGAGCTCGCTCGGCTACACGTTCCTGACCGGCGGCTCGCGCGCGACCTTCTCCAACGGCGTCGCGGTCAACGAGGCGGCCCAGCAGGTGATCAAGGAGATGTGCGCCCGGGCCGCGAAGATCTGGGAGATCCCGCCCGATGCGGTGACCTGGGAGGACGGCATGGCCAAGCCCGCGGGTGCCAATGCGGGCGACTTCGAGCCCCTGTCGTTCGCCGACATCGCGAAGATGGCGGGCAAGACCGGCGGTCCGATCGCCGGCCACGCCCATCTGAACGCTCAAGGCGCGGCGCCGAGCTTCGGCACGCATCTGGTCGATCTCGAGGTCGACAAGGAGACCGGCCGGGTCACGATCCTGCGCTACACGGTCGCGCAGGACGCCGGCAAGGCGGTGCACCCGGCCTACGTCGAGGGCCAGTACCAGGGCGGGGCCGTGCAGGGGATCGGCTGGGCCCTGAACGAGGAGTACATCTACGGCCCCGACGGGCGCCTGCAGAACCCGGGCTTTCTCGACTATCGCATGCCGGTCGCATCCGACGTGCCGATGATCGACACGGTGATCGTCGAGGTCGCAAACCCACGCCATCCGTTCGGCGTGCGCGGGGTCGGCGAGACCCCGATCGTGCCGCCGATGGCAGCGATCGCCAACGCGATGGAGCAGGCGACCGGAATCCGCTTCACCGAGCTGCCGATGTCGCCGCCCAAGGTCCTGAAGGCGCTCGGCGCCAACGGCACGGACTGAGCCGAACAAAACGGGGCGCTGAGCCATGGCGCACGTTGTGCTGACCCGCAATCTCGCCCAGTTCACGGGCGGCGAGAGCGAACTCGAGCTCGAGGCTGGCAACATCCGCCAGCTGCTCGGGAAGCTTGCGGCGCGCTATCCCCGGCTCGAGCCGCATCTGGGCGACGGGCTCGCGGTCGCGATCGACGGCGAGATCTTCCAGGACGCCTGGCTCGAGCCGATCCCGCCCGGCAGCGAGGTCCACATCATCCCGCGCATCGCCGGCGGCTAAGGGCGGGCGGCGCGAGCGCCGACAGGCATGGCTCAGCCCGGTCCGGCGGCGTCAGCGGCCGAGCTCGGCGGCTCGGCGTAGGGAGGCGGTCGGATGGGCCAGGTCATCGCCGCGGCGGCCTACAGCGCCGGCCGCAAGGTCGCCGACATCACGCTTCAGGACAGCGGCGCCTGGGCCGCCAGGCCCGGCCATTTCGTCTGGATCGGCATCCACCAGCCCGACGAGCACGAGCTCCGCCAGCTCCAGGCGCAGTTCCACCTCCACGAGCTCGCGATCGAGGACGCGCGCGACGCGCACCAGCGGCCGAAGCTCGAGCAATACGGCGAGGCGACCTTCGTCGTCATGCGCACCGCCTTCCTGGTCGACGGCCACATCCAGCTCGGCGAGACCGAGATCTTCGTCGGCCGCGGCTACATCATCTCGATCCGGCATGGCGCGTCGGCATCCTACGCGCGCGTGCGCCAGTGCGCCGAGGCGGCGCCGCACCGGCTCGCGAACGGCGAGGACTACGTCCTCTACGCGATCGTCGACTTCATCGTCGACAGCTACCTCGAGGTGATCGCCCGGCTGGCGGAGGACGTCGAAGCGCTCGAGGAGGACATCCTGGTCCCGTCCTTCGATGAGGCGAAGGTCGCCCGGATCTATGGGCTCCGGCGCGAATTGCAGAAGCTGCGCCAGGTCGTCGCCCCGACGGCCGAGGTCTGCCGACGCCTGGAGCATGTCGATCTGCCCGGCATCGATCCTTCTTTCAGGCCTTACTACCGGGACATCGTCGACCACGTGAACCGCGTGCTCGAGCAGATCGACACGCTGCGGGAGCGGTTGAGCTTCGCCTTCGAAGCCACGCTGCTGCTTGAATCTTCGCGCCAGGGAGTGACCGGCCGGCGGCTTGCCGGCTGGGCGGCGATCCTCGCCGTGCCGACCGCGATCGCCGGCATCTACGGCATGAACTTCGCCTACATTCCGGGACTGAGCTGGCATTACGGCTATTTCGCCATGATGGCGGTGACCGCCGCCGTCTGCGCCTATCTGTTCTACCGTTTCCGCCGCGCCGGCTGGATTTGATTCGTTGGCGAGACGGTGATTTGGAACCGCCTTCGAGGCGGTCGCCTTCTTAGCTCGCGGATCGAGCAAGGCTCGCCCGCCGGCAACCATGCCGGCACGCCGCCTGCGTAAACCGCAAGTTTCGCCCCGTTCCAAAAATTTGAACAAAACGCTTGAAAAATTCAGTCACAGCTTTGACGATGGTCGGGGAGGAAGCACTGCCTGACACGACTCAGAAAATGAGGACGTCTCATGGCAAAAATCATTGGAACACTTGGCGACGACCGGCTGACGGGGACCAGCGTAACCGACAGCCCGACGGGCGCGGACGAAATTTTCGGCCTGGCCGGCAACGACCGGATCAACGGCCGGAGCGGCAACGATATGCTGTTTGGCGGCAGCGGGAACGACACCCTGGTCGACCGCGAACTCGTCGATCGCTCCCCGGTCGCCAACCAGCTCGACGGCGGGAAGGGCAACGACCATCTGACGGCGGTGGTCACAGTCGAGGGCGAGGGCGGGATCAGAGGCGGGAATCTTCTTGACGGCGGCGCCGGTGACGATCGGCTGGACGCGACCGCCAACCTGGTCCCTTCGAACAGCTTTGACGATTCCTGGTCGAATACGCTCGTCGGGGGCGATGGTAACGATCATCTGACCGCTCGAGTGACTGTCCCAGCCCCCTTCTCGACCGCAGGGGGCGAGTTCGGGAACGACCTGAGCGGTGGCCATGGCAACGACGTCCTGACCGCAAAAATCGATGTCGCCGACCCGGGAGCAGACACCGCCGAATTCTTCACGACGAACCACCTCGACGGTGGAGCAGGTAACGATCGACTCAGCGCCGAGGCGATCGTCATCACGTCGGGGGAGGATTTTCTGCGAGGCTCAGGCCGACAACCGCCTCGTCGGCGGCGACGGCGACGACCATCTGCTTGCGTTGGCGCAGGCCCAGAGCGACGTCACCAAGGCACAGAACAGCTTGAGCGGCGGTGCGGGCGACGACAGCATGACTGCCCGCGCGGAAGCAGTCGGATCGGAGGGGCTGGGTGGCCGTGACGAGGGTGGCATCATCGCTGCCAACACGCTCGCCGGCGGGTCTGGCGAAGACCAGCTGACTGCCACCGCCGATGTGAGGGGCGGAGACGACGTAGGCCCTGACCTCATTGCGTCCAACATTCTCGATGGCCGTACGGGCGACGATCAGCTCTCTGCGCGGGCGGCCGCTCACGCCACTTTCGGCGCCGGGGCAGAGGCGAGCAACCGCCTCGATGGCGGTGCGGGGGACGACCAGCTGAGCGCCACTGCCGTAGCGGTCGGTACGTCCGATCCCCGTCTGGGCTCCGGGGCCGTTATCAGCGCCAGCAACGACCTAGCGGGCGCTGGAGGCAACGACGAACTATCCGCGGTCGCCAGAGCAGCCGCCAACGGCGGTGGTTCTGCTACTGCAAACAACGCCCTCGAGGGCGGAACCGGCGACGATCAGCTGAGCGCGGTGGCAAGCGTAGCCTTTGCAGGGCGCGAACTGGAGACGGCCTCCAATACACTCGACGGTGGCGATGGCGATGATCGACTTAGTGCGGTCGCGACTGCGACCCGCGGCATGGACTTTCCCGATTCCAGGTCGATCGACGTCGCCAACGACCTTACCGGTGGCAGGGGAGACGATGTGCTCTTTGCTTCAGCCCGTTCTGATCTGCTCGCCCTATTCCCGCCTGGTGATGTATTCGAGTCTGGCTCCTTTGCGAGCAACCACCTTGACGGCGGAGCGGGCAATGATCGCTTGAACGCGAAGGCGATCAGCAGCGCAGGTTTCGACGACGGTAGCGGTTCTCGGGCTACGAACCGCCTCGATGGCGGCGCCGGCGACGACCATCTGTTGGCATTGGCGCGGAGCGAAAGCGACGACCCCACGGCCGAAAACAGCCTGAGCGGCGGCACGGGCGACGACCACGTGACTGCCCGCGCGAAAGCGGCCGGAGCGGAGGGCTTCATCACCGCCGCCAACAACCTCGATGGCGGGTCTGGCGATGACCACCTGACGGGCACTGCCGTCTCGATGCAAGAGATGGGCCCCGACTTTGGTAGCGGTAGCTTCGCGTCCAACACCCTCGATGGCGGTGAGGGGAATGATCAGCTCTCCGCGCGCGCGGACGCTCGCGCCACCGTCAGTGGGGCAGAGGCGAGCAATCGATTGGACGGCGGCGGGGGCGACGACCAGCTGAGTGCCACTGCCGTGGCGGTGGGTAGTGGGTCGACGGCCACTAATATCCTCGACGGCGGAGCCGGCGACGATCAGCTCAGCGCAGTGGCAAGTACCCTCGACGGCGGAGCCGGCGGCGGCGAGACAGCATCGAACACGCTCAAGGGCGGCGATGGCGATGATCAGCTGAGCGCATTGCTAAACCTGACTGCTTTCGCATTTGATATCGATGGTAGCAATGGGTTCAACGCGCTCGACGGTGGGAATGGCGATGATCAGCTGATCGCTGTAGCAACGGTAACGCCGGCGCTTTCAGATAGAACCTTCTTCGACTCTACGACTGCCGACGTTGCAAACGACATTGCCGGCGGGAGCGGAGACGATGTGCTGACCGCTTCGGCTCGTGCTGACCTCCAAGCCTTTGTGTCGGTTTATGAAACTCTGTCATCCGCCAGCAACCACCTGGACGGCGGCGCAGGAAACGATCGCCTGAGCGCCGAGGCAATCGCCAGCTCGGGCCCGGACGACGCCAGCACTTCGTATGCAACCAACCGCCTCGTAGGCGGCGAAGGTGACGATCAGCTCTTCGCCTTCGCGCAGGCCCACTACGACGACGCCTTCGCCGAAAACGTGCTGAACGGCGGTGGGGGCGAGGACAGCATGACCGCGCGTGCTGAAGCGGTGAGTTCCGAGGGCTTAAGTGGTATTCGCGCGACCAATATCCTCGATGGTGGGAATGGTGATGACCTGCTTACGGCGTTCGCCCATGCGGAGATCATCGGCTTTCACGGAGGACCGATTGCGTCCAACGTTCTGACCGGCGGCGAAGGCAACGATCAACTGTCTGCCAGTGCTGGCGCTGACGCCAGCGCCACTGGCCGAGAGGACCCCGCTGGGGCAACGGCGAGCAATCGCCTTGATGGCGGCGGCGGAAATGACCAGCTTAGCGCCTTTGCCGAAGCGGTTGGTGCGGGGCGCTCCATCACCGCCAGCAACGACCTTGCCGGTGGCGCCGGCGACGACCGGCTGTCTGCATTCGCGCACGCATCAGGAACCGAGGAGGCGTTCGCGCATAACCGGCTCGACGGCGGCTCCGGTCACGACCAGCTGACGGCGACTATCGAAGGCGCCGGCAGGAGCGAGTTGTTCGGCGGTACCGGCGACGATCAGCTGACCGTGTTCGGCGGCCAGGACAATCTGCTCGACGGCGGCGCCGGCAGCGACGGCCTGCGGGGCGGCGCCGGCAACGACCACTTGGTCATCGACCTCCAGGACCTGATCGGCGCGGGCGGTGGCATCGATGGCGGCGGCGGAGAGGACAGCCTGCTGGTGGGCTTCAACCTCGATCTGACCAAGATCGCCGACGATCGCATCGCCGACGTCGAGCGCGTCGATATGGCGAACGGCGCCCCCAACAACCTGACGCTTGGCGCCGACGACGTTCTCGCCATGACCAACGCGGGCCATACGCTGTTCGTTGAAGGCGACAGCGCGGCCGAGACCGGCAGCAGCGCCGACACGGCAACCCTGGTCGGCGGCTGGACGTCAGGAGGGACCGTCGATGGGTTCAGCAGCTTCACGCTTGGCGCCGCTACGGTCAACGTCGACGCCGACATGACGGCGGTCGTCAGCGCAGCCTCGACCTGATCTGCCGACGCCCCTGCACCGGGCCGCGAAGGTTACGGGCTGCGGGTCCCGGGCGCACCCGCTCGTCCGTGCGCGCCTGCTACGTCTCGGGTTGGGGTGGTGGAGCCGAGCGGAGTCGAACCGCCGACCTCTTGAATGCCATTCAAGCGCTCTCCCAACTGAGCTACGGCCCCGCCCGGTGCGCTGGCAGCGTCGCCGGCGCAGCGGCCGACAGATAGGTAAACGGCGGCCGATTGGCAAGCGTCAATCCGTGATCGGCGCTGCTTCCGAGGACCGCGGGCGAAGGCGGCCGGTCGGAGGGCGGCGGGCGGCCACCGGGGTCGCGCGCGGCGCGCTCAGCGTTCCTGCTCGTCCTCGTCGAGATCGGTCTCGATCACGTCCGCCATGTCGTCGTCGCCAAGTTCCGAGACATCCTCGATCGCGCTCTCGCCATCCTCTTCGGCCTCGTCGTCCTCGCTGTCGTCCTCGTCTTCGGCGGCGGCGACCACGACCACCTCCTCCTCGTCGTCGGCCTCGACCTCCTCGTCAGGCGCGGCGACCACCGCCTCCTCGGGATCGACGACCGCCGCGACCGCGGCGAGCTTGGGGGCCGCCCGCGACCGGCGCGGCCGGTTCGGGGCTACCGGGTCGAGCACCGTCGAGCAGGCCGGGCAGACGATCGGCTCGTGGTTCAGGTCGTAGAACCGGGCGCCGCAATTCAGACAGATCCGCTTGCTGCCCCATTCGGGTTTCGCCACGCCGCACACTCCAAAAAGCTCGGCTCGGCCGAGGGGTGAAGCCAATTGCCATGATCGACCCAAGCTGTCAAAAGCAAATTCCGGGGAGATTCGGGCAAGTGTGGGTCTGACCTTGACGAGCGGCAAGCCGAGCGGGCGGGCGGGGGGCGCAGCGCTCCGCGCGGCAGAACGACGATGAGGCTGCGGTCCCATCCAATTGCCGGCCTGCGCGGCCGGGCGCGGGTGCCCGGCGACAAATCAATCTCGCACCGCGCCCTGCTGCTCGGCGCGCTCGCGGTCGGCGAGAGCCGGATCACCGGCCTGCTCGAGGGCGCGGACGTGCTCGCGACCGCGGGCGCCCTCGCGGCGCTGGGGGTCGACCTCGAGCGCGAGGCCGAGGGCCGCTGGCGGGTGCAGGGCCGCGGCGTCGGCGGCTTCGCCGAGCCGGACCGGCCGCTCGACCTCGGCAATTCCGGCACCGGGGTGCGCCTGCTGCTGGGCGTGCTCGCCGGCCAGCCGTTCACGACGTTCCTGACCGGCGATGCCTCGTTGTGCACGCGCCCGATGGGCCGGGTCATCGACCCGCTCACCCAGATGGGCGCGGCATTTCTGGCGCGCAGCGGCCAGCGTCTGCCGCTCGCGATCACCGGCCGGACCGATCTTCTGCCGATCCGCTTCCGGCAGCAGGTCGCCTCGGCCCAGGTCAAGTCGGCGATCCTGCTGGCCGGCCTGCACGCCGCCGGGCGGACCACCGTGATCGAGCCGGAGCCGTCGCGCGACCATACCGAGCGCCTGCTCGCCCAGCTCGGCGCCAGGCTCGAGATCGAGGCGCTCGCGGACGGCGGCCGGGCGGTGAGCCTGCAGGGCCAGCCCGAGCTCGAAGCCGCCGAGCTCCGCGTTCCGGGCGACATCTCCTCGGCCGCGTTCCCGCTGGTCGCGGCAGCGCTCGGCGAGGGCTCGGCGCTCCGCCTCGACGAGATCGGGGTCAACCCGCTGCGCACCGGTCTCCTGCAGTGTCTCCTCGAGATGGGCGCCGATCTCCGCGAGGAGACGATCGACGAGAGCGGCGAGCCGGTCGCCGCGCTCGAGATCGGCGGCGGGCCGCTCGCGGGCATCGACGTCCCGGCCGGGCGGGCGCCCCGGATGATCGACGAATATCCGATCCTCGCGGTCGCCGCCGCCTGCGCACAGGGGCCGACCCGGCTCGCGGGCCTGGCCGAGCTCAGGGTCAAGGAGAGCGACCGGCTGGGCGCGCTCGCCCGCGGGCTCGCCGCCTGCGGGGTCGCCGTCGAGGCCGGCGACGACAGTCTGATCGTGCACGGCGCCGGCGGCCGGCCGCCGGGCGGCGGCGTGCTCGACGCCCATCACGACCACCGGATTGCGATGAGCTTCCTCGTGCTCGGCACGGTCGCGCACGCGCCGGTCACGGTCGAGGGCGCCGAGACCATCGAGACCAGCTTCCCGGGGTTCGCCGCACTGATGAACGGCCTCGGCGCCAGGATCGAGACTCTGGAGCCGTGAGCCCGACCGCACCCCTGATCGTGGCCGTCGACGGCCCGGCCGCGTCCGGCAAGACCACGCTCGCCCGCCGGCTCGCCCGCCGGTTCGGCCTCGAGTTCCTGGACACCGGCCTGCTCTACCGGGCGGTCGCGCGTGCGCTGCTCGACGCCGGCCGGTCGTTCGACGAGGTGCCAGCGGCCGCCGCGGCCGCCAGGGGGCTGCGCGCCGCCGACCTGAGCGCGCCCGGGCTGCGCGACGAAGCCGTGAGCCAGGGCGCGTCCAAGGTCGCCGCGATCCCGGAGGTCCGCCAGGCGCTGCTCGCGTTCCAGCGCCGGTTCGGCGCCGCCGGGCCGGGCGCGGTGCTCGCCGGGCGCGACATCGGCACCGTGGTGAGGCCCGACGCCCGGCGCAAGATCTTCGTCACCGCTTCGGCCGAGGAGCGCGCGCGGCGGCGCTGCAAGGAGTTGCAGGCCGAGACCGTGCCAATTATATATGAACAGGTTCTGGAGGACCTACGGGAGCGCGACGCACGCGATCAATCGCGTGCGGTCGCGCCGTTGCTGCCGGCGGATGACGCGTTCGTGATCGATACGACCGACAAGGACATCGAGACGGCGTTCGCGATCGCATGCGCCTACGTCGAAGGCGCCGCGCCGCAAGATGCCTGCCGTCCGGTATAGACAGCTGCTCCTCCGGCTGACTTCGTCTTCAACCCCAGCCGTCGGCCAAGCCGCGGCCGAGTGCCTGTCCGCGGGCGCTGACATCTGGACCAGGGTATGACTGCTGCATCCGAGATCGCCACCTCACCGCTGCCTTCGACCGAAGATTTCGCCGCCATGCTCGACGAGTCGATGCACGAGCGGGACCGGATCGAAGGCTCCGTGCTCACCGGCCGGGTGATCGCGATCGAGAACGACGAGGCGGTGGTCGATGTCGGACTGAAATCCGAGGGTAGGGTCCCCTTGAAGGAGTTCTCGACCCCCGGCCACCCGGCCGAGGTCCAGGTCGGGGATCCGGTCGAGGTCTACGTCGAGCGGTTCGAGACCCGCAGCGGCGAGGCGCTCCTGTCGCGCGAGAAGGCCAGGCGGGAGGAGAGCTGGAACAAGCTCGAGCAGGCGTTCAAGGACACCGCCAAGGTCACGGGCTCGATTTTCGGCCGGGTCAAGGGCGGGTTCGCCGTCGATCTCGGCGGCGCGGTCGCATTCCTGCCGGGCAGCCAGGTCGACATCCGGCCGGTGCGCGACGTGACGCCCTTGCTCAACAAGGACGAGCCCTTCCAGATCCTGAAGATGGACCGCCGCCGCGGCAACATCGTGGTCTCGCGCCGGGCGGTGCTGGAGGAGTCGCGCGCCGAGCAGCGCAACGAGCTGCTGGCCACCCTCAAGGAGGGCCAGGTGCTGACCGGCGTGGTCAAGAACATCACCGACTACGGCGCCTTCGTCGACCTCGGCGGCCTCGACGGCCTGCTCCACGTGACCGACATCTCCTGGCGCCGGGTCAACCACCCGACCGAGGTGTTGAGCGTCGGCCAGCAGGTCCAGGTCCAGGTGATCCGGTTCAATCGCGAGACCCAGCGGATCTCGCTCGGCATGAAGCAGCTCGAGGCCGACCCCTGGGAGGGCGTCGAGCTCAAATATCCGGTCGGCGCCAAGTTCACCGGCCGGGTCACCAACATCACCGACTACGGTGCGTTCGTCGAGCTCGAGCCGGGCGTCGAGGGTCTGGTCCACGTCTCCGAGATGAGCTGGACCAAGAAGAACATCCATCCGGGCAAGATCGTCTCGACCAGCCAGCAGGTCGAGGTCATGGTGCTCGAGGTCGATCCGGACAAGCGCCGGGTTTCGCTCGGCCTCAAGCAGTGCCTGTCCAATCCTTGGGAGAGCTTCCAGGAGAATCACCCGCTGGGCTCGACGGTCGAGGGCGAGATCAAGAACATCACCGAGTTCGGCCTGTTCATCGGTCTCGACAACGACATCGACGGCATGGTCCACCTGTCGGATCTCGACTGGCAGGCGGCGCCGGACGAGGCGGTCGCCAATTACAAGAAAGGCGACGTCGTCAAGGCGGTGGTGCTCGACGTCGACATCGACAAGGAGCGCATCTCGCTAGGCATCAAGCAGCTGACCGAGGATCCGTTCCAGGGTGCGGTCAGCGGCCTGAAGCGCGGCGCCCGGGTGACCTGCACGGTCAGCCAGGTGACCCCGTCCGGGATCGAGGTGACCACGACCGACGGCGCTACCGGGTTCATCCGCAAGGCCGAGCTGTCGCGCGACCGGGTCGAGCAACGCCCGGACCGGTTCGCGGTCGGTGAGAAGCTCGACGCCAAGGTGACCAACATCGACGCGGTCAACCGGCGCCTCACCTTGTCGATCAAGGCGCTCGAGATTGAGGACGAGAAGCAGGCGATGGCCGACTTCGGCAGCTCCGACAGCGGCGCCTCGCTCGGTGACATCCTCGGGCCCGCGATCAAGGGCCGGCAGCAGGAGCAGCAGGAGCAACCGGAACCCGAGGCAAGCCCGAAGCAGGACGCCGACGCCGGCTAGCTCGTTGGCAGGCTTGCGTTTTCGGCCTCGATGGCTTTGGATGGGGTTGCTGCCGGAGTGGTCCCGCTTGCTCGAGCCCCAATCATGACGAAGTCGGATCTGATCAAGCGTCTCGCCGACGCCAATCCACACCTCTATCTGCGTGACATCGAGCGCATCGTTTCGACGGTGTTCGACGAGGTCACCGAGGCGCTGGTCCGCGGCGACCGGGTCGAGCTGCGCGGCTTCGGTGCCTTCTCGGTCCGAGAACGGAGCTCCCGGGTCGGGCGCAACCCGCGCACCGGTGCCGAGGTCAAGGTGCCCGACAAGGTGGTCCCTTATTTCAAGACCGGTAAGGACCTGCGCGAGCGGCTGAACGCCGGGTCCTGACGGCGCGCAGAGCGCGGGCCGGCCCACGGTCCGCGCGCCCTGGGGAGGGTCAATGGTCCGGTTTCTACGCCTGTTGCTCGGACTGGTTGCGCTGATCGTGATCGTGGCTTTCGCGGTCGCGAATCGCACGCCGGTCAACGTCAGCTTCGCGCCCTTCCCGGTGACCATGGAGCTCCCGCTCTACGGCGCCTTCCTGTTCGGGCTGATCGTCGGCGTCCTGGTCGGCGGCATCGGGGTCTGGCTCGGCGCGCTCGGCCAGCGCTTGCGCGGGCGTCGCCTGCGCAGACGGGTCGGGACCCTCGAGACCGAGCTGAGCCATCAGCGGCAGCAGGATGAGAGGGCGGAGGCCGAGCGTTACCGCGCCCGGAAGAACCTGGCGCTCCAGGCCCCGGGCGACTGAGCTCGCCGATTCGGCCGAACCCTTCGCCTCGCGCGTCGCAGCCGACGCCGCCGCCCGGGACGTTCTGATCGGCCGCCGGGAACCGGTTGCGGCGGCGAGCGCGCATGCGGCTGGCGGTCTGTCGATCAGGTAGAAAAGGGCCGGAGGGTGATGACCCGCCGGCCCTTGTTGCTCGTCATCGCGCGGCTGGAGAGCAGCCGAGGCGATGGTCACCTGAATTCCTGGACCTCAACCCTGCTGCTGATTCTGGTTGTGCTGCTGCATGCTCTCCTGGCTCGGCGCACCACCCGGCAGCTTGTTGTAGTCGAACGGGCCGAGCTCCGAAATCTCGTTCCGGCCGTACGGCAGATTGTAGTAGTTGGAACCCGGGCGCCAGCCGTAGCCATAGCCGTAGTAAGGATAAGCGTACGGGCCGCCGACGCCGTAGCCGACATCCGGGCTGATCACCACTGCCTGCATCTGGCCGTTGTCGTTGAACACGAGATCACGCACGGTCCCGTAGCCCGGCACGTCCTTCAAGGACGCGTAGTCGCCGATCAGCTCGGTCGCCCGGAAGTCCCGCTTCGCGTTCTGCTGGTTGCCGTTGTCCATCCCGTTGTGCTGGTCGGGCTTGAACACGCTGAACTTGCTGATGTTGTCGGACGTTACCGGCACCGTCAGGTGCTGCATGTTCTGGCTGAACTTGACCTTGTTCCAGGGCACCGCGTACGAGGTGTCGCCGATGCCGAGGAACCCGCCCGAGTCGACGATCACGCTCTTGATCTGACCGTTCGGGCCGATCAGCAGGTTCTCGACCTCGCCGGCCTGATCGCCGTTCTGACCGTCGACTTCCTTGTCGAACAGCTGCTTGGCGGTCCAGTCGTTATTGTACAGGTCCCGCTGCGACCAGGTGACCAGATCGATCTTGCCGTTGCTGTTCTGCGCGTTCTGGTTGCTGACCTGCTGCTGGGTCTGGCCGTTCGTCTGGTTCTGCTGCGTCTGCTGGGCGGCCTCCACGCCGGTGAAGGTCAGTCCGGAGAGGGCGAGGGTGGTGACGCTCGCCATGAGAATCGGTTTCAGTCGCATGGTTGCGCTTCCTTTCTGGGTTTGGGGGGAAGGCTCCGACATCGCCGATCGCGGATCGGCGGGCCGCTGGCGCGTGGCCCGCGGCGTCGGTAGCCTGTCTGTTGGGGTAACGGAGCCCGCAGCGACGGGTTCCGGAAAAACGGGGCTCGGCAGGCCATGCGCGTGATCATCGTCGGCGGCGGCATCATGGGGCTTAGCACCGCCTGGGCGCTGGATCGCGCGGGCCACGCGGCGACCCTCTACGACCAGGGTCCGATCCCCAATCCGCTCGCGTCCTCGACCGATCAGCACCGGCTGATCCGCTACACCTACGGCGCCATGACCGGCTACGCGCGCATGGTCCGCGACGCCTACGCGGCCTGGGACCGCCTGTGGGCCGATCTCGGCCGCAGCCACTACTGCCCGACCGGGACGGTCGTGGTCGCGCACGAGCTCGATGGCTGGGTCGAGGCCTCGGCCGGCAGCCTGAAGATGCAGGGCCTGCCGTATGAGCGCTGGACGCCGGCCGAACTGGCGCTCCATTTGCCCTTCCTGCGGCTAGACGCGGGCCGCTTCGCCCTGTTCACGCCGACCGGCGGCGTCCTGTTCGCCGCGCGCATTCTCGAGGATCTCGCGGACTTCCTGACTCGCCGCGGTGTCGCCCTGCACGGCCACACCCAGGTGGTCGCGATCGACCCGGCCCGCGCCGCGATCCGGACCGCCGACGGCCGGGCCGACCGGGCCGATGCCCTGGTGATCACGGCCGGGCCCTGGACGCCGGATCTGATCCCGGCGATGGCGCGTCGGATCACGCCGTCGCGCCAGGTCGCGCTCTATCTCGAGCCGCCGGCGGAGCTGCGCGAAACCTGGGCGGCGGCGCCGATGCTGCTCGACCAGATCGAGGCCGCGGCCGGCGGCTTCTACGCGGTGCCGCCGGTCGACGGCACGCCGCTCAAGGTCGGCGACCATGGCTTTTCGCTGACCGGCCATCCCGACCGGGAGCGTGGGCCCATCGCCGCCGAGCTCGAGACCGTGGTGGCGCTCGCGAGGTCGCGCCTGCCCGATCTCGCGCGCTACCGCGTGCTCGAGGCCAGGACCTGCTTCTACAGCATCACCGAGGGCGAGCGGTTCATCGCCGAGCGTCTCGACAATGCCTGGATCCTGGCCGGCTTCTCCGGGCACGGCTTCAAGTTCGGGGCCCTGATCGGCGAGCGGGCGGCGGCGGCTGTCGCGGGCGAGCGCGCCGCCGACGAGCTCGCCGCCTGGGCCGCGGGCGAAGTCTGAGCGCTTGGCCAGGGCTGGGCGGCTCTGCTATAAGCCCCGCGAACCCGGGCCCAAGCCCCGCGAACCCCGGACCGGCGCCGCATGACCGAAGCCTCACCCCTGTTCTGTGCTCTCGACCGCCCCGACCTGGACGGCGCGCTCGGTCTCGGCCGCGCACTCGTGGACGTGGTCGGCGGCCTCAAGGTCGGGCTCGAGTTCACGACCGCCAACGGGCCGGACGGGGTCCGCCGGGTCGTGGACCTCGGCGCCCCGGTGTTCCTCGACGCCAAGTTCCACGACATCCCGAACACCGTCGCCGGCGCGGTGCGCGCCGCCGCCTCGCTCGGGGTCGCCCTGCTGACCCTGCACGTCGCGGGCGGACCGGCCATGCTGCGCGCCGCGGTCGAGGCCGCGCACCTCGAGGAGCCCTGCCCGAAGCTGCTCGGCGTGACCGTTTTGACCAGCCTGGACGACGCCGATCTCGCGGTTCTCGGCGTGCCCCACAAGGTGACCGATCAGGTCCTGCGCCTGGCCGAGCTGGCCTGGACCGCGGGCCTCGACGGCGTGATCTGCTCGCCCCACGAGGTGGCGCTGCTGCGTCAGCGTTTCGGCCAGGAGTTCAAGCTGGTCGTGCCGGGCATCCGCCCCGAGACCCACGGCCAGGGCGATCAGAAGCGGACGCTCGGGCCGGCCGAGGCGATCGCGGCCGGCGCCGATCTGCTGGTGATCGGGCGACCGATCACGGCCGCCGCCGACCCGCGCGCGGCCGCGGCGGCGATCGCCGCCGAGATCCAGGCGCGGCGGGTGGCCTGATGGCCCCCGCGCCGCGAGGCGAGCGATGATCGACGTCAAGGTCTGCGGCCTGACCGACGCCACGGCGCTGGCCGCCGCGGCCGCCGGCGGTGCCCGCTGGCTGGGCTTCGTCTTCTATCCGCCCTCGCCCCGCTCGCTGAGCCCGGAGCGGGCCGCGTCGCTGGCGGCAGCCGCGCCGCCGGACCGCCTCAAGGTCGGCGTGCTGGTCGACCCCACCGACGAGAACCTCGATCAGATCCTGCGCCTGGTGCCGCTCGACGCTCTGCAGCTGCACGGCGCCGAGACGCCGGCGCGGGTCGCGGCGATCCGGGCGAAGACCGGACGGCTCGTGATCAAGGCGCTCAAGATCGCGGTCCGCGAGGACCTTGCCCCGGCCGACGACTATGCCGAGGTCGCCGACCTGCTGCTGTTCGACGCCAAACCCGCGCCAGGCGCCGGGCGGCTGCCGGGCGGGAACGGCGAGAGCTTCGACTGGGAGCTTTTGCAGGGCCTCGAGGTCGGCCGCCCCTGGCTGCTCTCGGGCGGCCTGTCGTTCGAAAACCTCGAGGCCGCGGTCCGCCTTTCCGGCGCGCGCGCGGTCGACGTCTCGTCCGGGGTCGAGGCGCGGCCCGGCCACAAGGACCCGGCCAGGATCCGGCGCTTTCTCGAGGTCGCCGCCACGATCGGCGCGGCCTGACCGCGCGACCGCCTGGTGAGCCCACCGCCATGACCCTTCCGAACACCTATCGAAGCGGCCCAGACGCGCGCGGCCGCTTCGGCATCTATGGCGGCCGGTTCGTCGCCGAGACCCTGATGCCGCTGATTCTCGAACTCGAGGAGGCCTATGAGGCGGCCAAGGCCGATCCCGCCTTCCAGGCCGAGCTCGACGTCTGGCTCGCCGACTACGCCGGCCGGCCGACGCCGCTCTATCTGGCCGAGCGCCTGACCGCGCAGCTGGGGGGCGCCAGGGTCTACTTCAAGCGCGACGAGCTCAACCATACCGGCGCCCACAAGATCAACAACACGATCGGCCAGATCCTGCTCGCGCGGCGCATGGGCAAGCGGCGGATCATCGCCGAGACCGGTGCCGGCCAGCACGGCGTCGCGACCGCGACCGTGGCCGCCCGCCTCGGCCTCGAGTGCATCGTCTACATGGGCGCCCGCGACATCGAGCGGCAGAAGCCGAACGTCTTTCGGATGCGCCTGCTCGGCGCCGAGGTCCGCTCGGTGACCTCGGGCTCGGCGACGCTGAAGGATGCGATGAACGAGGCGCTCCGCGACTGGGTCACCAACGTCGCCGACACCTTCTACATCATCGGCTCGGTCGCCGGCCCGCACCCCTATCCCGCGATGGTCCGCGACTTCCAGGCGGTGATCGGCCAGGAAGTCCGCGGGCAGATCATGGCGAAGGAAGGCCGCCTGCCGGATACGCTCATCGCCTGCGTCGGCGGCGGATCGAACGCGATGGGCCTGTTCCATCCGTTCCTCGACGATCCCGAGGTCGCCATGATCGGGGTCGAGGCGGCCGGCGAGGGGGTCGAGACCGGCCATCACGCCGCCTCGATGACCGCCGGCCGGCCCGGCATCCTGCACGGCTCGCGATCGTATCTGCTCCAGGACGAGGGCGGCCAGGTGATCGAGCCGCATTCGATCTCGGCCGGGCTCGACTACCCGGGCGTCGGCCCCGAGCACTCCTGGCTCAAGGACCAGGGCCGAGTCAGCTACGTGCCGGTCCGGGACGACGAGGCGCTGGCCGCCTTTCGCCTGTGCAGCGAGCTCGAGGGCATCCTGCCGGCGCTCGAGCCCGCGCACGCGCTCGCGCACGTCGTCAAGATTGCGCCAGCACTGCCATCTACCCATCTGATCGTGATGAATCTCTGCGGGCGTGGCGACAAGGACATCTTCACGGTGGCCGACGCGATGGGCGTGACCTTATGAGCGGGCGGATCGAGCGCCGCTTCGCCGAGCTCGAGGCGGCGGGGCGGGCAGGGCTGATCACCTTCCTTTGCGCCGGCGATCCGGACGCGGCGAGCTTCGCTTCGATCCTCGCGGGCCTGCCGGCGGCCGGTGCGGACCTGATCGAGATCGGCATGCCGTTCAGCGACCCGATGGCCGACGGTCCGGCGATCCAGGCGGGCAATCAGCGGGCGCTGAAGGCGGGCACGACGCTCGCCGGGACGCTGGCTCTGGTGCGCGATTTCCGGGTCCGGGACGATCGGACCCCGGTCATCCTGATGGGCTATTACAACCCGATCTACAGCTACGGCGCCGAGCGCTTCCTCGACGACGCCAAGGCGGCAGGTGTCGACGGCCTGATCATCGTCGATCTGCCGCCCGAGGAGGACGACGAGCTCTGTCTGCCGGCGCTCGCGCGCGGTTTGTGCTTCATCCGCCTGGCGACGCCGACCACCGACGACCGGCGGCTGCCCAAGGTGCTCGCGAACACCCGGGGCTTCATCTACTACGTCTCGATCACCGGCATCACCGGCTCCGGCGCGCCGGTCGCCGTGCAGGTCCAGGCCGCGGTCGCGCGTCTTCGGCGCCACACCGAGCTGCCGGTCGCGGTCGGGTTCGGCATCCGCACGCCCGAGCAGGCGGGCGAGATCGCCGCCGCCGCCGATGCGGTCGTGGTCGGCTCGGCGCTGGTCGACCGGATCGCGCGCTCGCTCGATGGCGAGGGCCGCGCCAGGCCCGGCCTGGTCGAGGCGGTGCTGGACCAGGTCCGCGCGCTCGCCTCGGGCGTCCGCTCCGCGAACAAGGCTGCCGCATGAACTGGCTGACCGACTATGTCCGCCCCAAGATCAAGGCGCTGGTCCGCAGCAACCGGCCCGAGATCCCCGAGAATCTCTGGATCAATTGTCCGTCGTGCGAGCGGATGATCTTCCATCGCGACCTGGAGACCAACCAGCGCGTCTGCCCGCACTGCAACCACCATTTCCGGGTCGGGCCGGACTACCGGTTCAAGACCCTGTTCGACGAGGACAGCTGGACCAGGATCGAGCTGCCCAAGGTCGAGACCGACCCGCTCAAGTTCCGCGACCGCAAGCGCTACGCCGAGCGGCTGAAGGAGGCGCAGAGCAAGACCGGCAATCCCGACGCGCTCGAAGCCGCGCACGGGCGGATCGACGGCCTGCCGGCGGTGATCGCGGTCATGAACTTCGACTTCATGGCGGGCTCCATGGGCTGCGCGCTCGGCGAGGGGCTGCTGGCGGCGGCGCGGCTGGCGGTTTTGCAGGAGGCGGCCTTCATCGTGGTCACCGCCTCGGGTGGGGCGCGCATGCAGGAGGGCGCGCTGTCGCTGATGCAGATGCCGCGCACGACGATCGCGATCGAGGAGGTCAAGGAGGCGGGCCTGCCCTATCTCGTGCTCCTGACCGATCCGACCACCGGCGGCGTCACCGCGTCGTTCGCCATGCTCGGCGACATCGCGATCGCCGAGCCCGGCGCCCAGATCGGCTTCGCCGGCCGGCGGGTGATCGAGCAGACGATCCGCGAGAACCTGCCCGAGGGCTTCCAGAAGGCGGAATATCTGCTCGAGCACGGCATGATCGACATGGTCGTGCACCGCTTCGAGCTGCGGCCGACCATCGCCCGGATCATCCGCTTCCTGCTCCGGCCCAATCTCGATCCGGACGCCGAGCAGCCGGTCGAGCGCGAGCGTAAGGCGCCGGAGGAAACCGCGGTCGCGCTGATCGAAGCGGGCGAGGGCAGCGAGCCGGCCGAGCCGGTCGCCGTGCTTGAGGGTGCCGAGGGCGGCAGTGACGAGCTACGGCAGTGACCTGATCCTGGCCCGCCTGCGCGGGCTGCACCCGCGCCGGATCGACCTCTCGCTCGGCCGGATCGAACGCCTGCTGGAGCGGCTCGACCATCCCGAGCGGCGTCTGGCTCCGGTCGTGCACATCGCCGGCACCAACGGCAAGGGCTCGGTGCTGGCCATGCTCGATGCCATGCTGCAGGCCGACGGGCACCGGGTGCAGCGCTACATCTCGCCCCATCTCGTGCGCTTCAACGAACGCTTCCTGTTCGACGGCCAGCCGATCGGGGAGCCGGAGCTGGCCGACGCCCTGGACGTCTGCGAGCGGGTCAACCGGGGGCAGCCGATCACCGAGTTCGAGATCACCACGGCCGCCGCCTTTCTGGCGTTCTCGCGCCACCCCGCGGATGCTCTGCTGGTCGAGACCGGGCTCGGCGGCAGGCTCGATGCAACCAATGTGATCGCGCGGCCGCGGCTGACCGCGATCGCTCCGGTCTCGCTCGACCACCAGGACTACCTGGGCCAGCGCCTCGAGCAGATCGCGTTCGAGAAGGCGGGCATTCTCAAGCCTGGCGTGCCCTGCGTCGTCGGGCCGCAGCCGTCGGAGGTGCTCGCCGTGTTCGAGGCGCGCGCCGCCGCGGTCGGCGCGCCGCTGACCGTTCAAGGTCGGGACTGGCAGGCGTGGCGGGCGGCCGACCGGCTGCACGTGCGGGCCGGCGAGCAGATGCTCGATCTACCCTTGCCGGCGCTGCCCGGCTGCCATCAGATCGACAACGCCGGCATCGCGGTGGCCGCGGCGCTGGCGCTCGGCGATCTCGAGCCCGATGCGGCGGCGATCGCGGCCGGACTCCGCCAGACGCGCTGGCGGGCGCGGCTCCAGCTGCTCGAGCGGGGCCCGCTGGTCGAGTTGCTGCCCGCCGGCTGGCAGCTCTGGCTGGACGGCGGCCACAACCCCGCGGCCGCCCAGGCACTGGCGGCGAGCCTGAGCGGCCCCGGCGCTGACCCGCGACCGCTGCAGCTGATCGTCGGCATGCTGACGACCAAGGACGAGCGCGGCTTCCTCGAGCCGCTGGCGGCGCTCGCGCGCTCGATCACGACCGTCCCGGTGCCGGACGAGCCGGCAAGCCGCGATCCGGTCGAGGCGGTCGCGCTGGCCGCCGGGCTCGGCTGGCGGGCGACCCCGGCACGCGATCTCGAGAGCGCGCTGCGCACGATCGTCGCGGCCGAACCCGCGCCCTCCCGGGTGCTGATCTGCGGCTCGCTCTACCTCGCCGGCCACGTCCTGCGCAGCAACGGCTGATCGCGCGCTCTCGCGTCGCCGGGCGGTCCCGGCGAGCGTGATCTTGCTTGGCAGGGGACCGCCCATTGCCGTACAGGTCGATCTGGTCGACGGCTGTGGAGGGGCTGATGATGACGGGCACCTCGATCCAGATTGGCGGCGCCGGCATTCTGGCGCTGTTGTGGCTGTTCACCCCACCGACCCAGGCGGCGCGAACGCCGGGCGACCTGAGCGCGACGCAGCACCTTGCGGGACATCTGCTGGTCGCGACCCCCAAGCTCGAGGATCCCAATTTCCGCCATGCGGTCATCTACATGATCCAGGACGACAGCACCGGGGCCATGGGCCTGGTGGTCAACCGCGTGATGGGCAAGGGGCCGGCGGCCGAGCTGCTCAAGGGGCTGGGCCTGGACGCGAACCCGAAGGCGTCGGGCGAGATCGAGGTGCACTACGGCGGCCCGGTCGAGCGCGGCCGCGGCTTCGTCCTGCACAGCCCGGAGTATCACGGCGAGAACACGGTCGTGCTGTCCGATCTCGCCGCCGTGACCAGCTCGCCCGACATCCTCGAGGATCTGGCTGCCGGCAAGGGGCCGCGGCAGAGCCTGTTCGCGCTCGGCTATGCCGGCTGGGCGCCCAATCAGCTCGAATCGGAGATCGCCGCCGGCGCCTGGGTCGTGATCGATGCCGACGAGGACCTGCTGTTCGGCAAGCAGGAAGACTCGAAATGGCAGCGGGCGCTCAACCGCGAGGGCATCGAGCTCTGAGCGCTAGACGCTGGCGAGATACCAGGCGTACTCGGCGGGCGTGACCAGATCGGTGAACCGGTCGCGCTCGGCGGCGCGGCAGACCCGGTAGAGCCGGCAGAACTCGGCTCCGAGGTAGTCCGGCAGGATGGCCGCCGCCGCCAGTGCGTCGATCGCCCGGTCCCAGCTGAGCGGCAGCGAGGGCAGGACCTCGGCGTAGGCGTTGCCGGTGATCGGCGCGTCCGGCTCGAGCCCCCGGCTGAGGCCGTGATGGATGCCGGCCAGCACCGCCGCCAGCACGAGATAGGGACTGGCGTCGGCGCCGGCGGTCCGGTGCTCGATCCGGCGCGCCGCATCCGGCCCGAGCGGCACCCGGAGCGCCACGGTCCGGTTGTTGTGGCCCCAGGTCGGCGCGGTCGGCGCATAGCTTCGCGGCCGCAGGCGCCGGAAGCTGTTGGCGTTCGGCGCGAACAGCAGCATCGCCTCGGCCATGGTCGCCTGCAGGCCGCCGATCGCGTGCCGGAGTGCTTCCGGCTGGGCCGCGAAATGGTTGCCGCCGTCGCGGCTCACGAGGCTGACGTGGACGTGCATGCCGTTCGGCGCCCGCTCGGCGAACGGCTTGGCCATGAAGGTCGCCTGGCGACCGTCGGCCCGCGCCGCCGCCTTGATCGCCCGCTTGAGCAGAAAGGCCTGATCCGCGGCGCGCAGCGGATCGGCGACGTGGCCGAGATTGACCTCGAGCTGGCCCGGCGCGTACTCGGAGACGGCGCTCTTCGCCGCCAGGTCCTGCAGGGCGCAATAACCCTGCAGCCGCGCGAGGAAACCATCCTCGGCATCGAGCGGCTCGAGGCCGTAGACGGCCCCGGTCTGGAGCTCGGGACGAGCTCGGATCCGTGGTCGGCCGTCGCGGCCAGATCGGCCGTCGAGCAGGCAGAACTCGAGCTCGAGGGCGGCGACCACCGTCAGCCCGAGGGACTCGAAGCGGGCCGCGACCTTGGCCAGTACGGCGCGTGGGTCGGCGAAGAATGGTCGCCCGTCGCGCTCGCCGAGCCCGGCCAGCACCTGGGCGCCGCCCGGCCGCCAGGGCACCGGGGCGAGCGTCGGCAGGTCGATCCGACACGGCCGATCGGCGTCGCCCTCCTCCCAGATCAGGCCCGACGCCTCGACGTTGGCGCCGGTCGCATCGAGACCGTAGATCGAGCTCGGGAAGCTCACCCCGGCGGCCAGCGCCGCCTCGAAGGCGTCGGCGGTGAGCCGCTTGCCGCGGGCGATGCCGGCCAGATCGGGCAGGATCAGGTCGACCGTCTGAAGCTCCGGCCAGCGCTTCCGGAACGCCCGCCACGCGCTCCCCGCCGCCACGCTCGGGGCGGCATCTCCAGACATTGCGTCGTCTTGAGGCTGGTCGGCCCGATCGCGGACGATCAGGCCGGACCCGCGACGGCGGCTCGAGCGCTCAGATCGATTCCTCGACCCATTCGTATAGCTTGCTCTTGGGCAGCGCGCCGACCTTGGTCGCGGTGATCTCGCCGTTCTTGAACAGCATCAGGGTCGGGATGCCGCGCACGCCGTACTTGGTCGGGGTCAGCGGGTTGTCGTCGATGTTGACCTTGGCGATCCGGACCTGCTCGCCCTTGTCGGTCGCGAGCTCCTCGAGGAACGGGGCGATCATCTTGCAGGGGCCGCACCACTCGGCCCAGAAGTCGACCACGACCGGCACGTCCGACTGCAGCACGTCGGTTTCGAACGATGAGTCGGTGGCTTGTATGATCGTCATCGTCAAACCCCAGTTGGCTGCCAGGGCAGCGGTTCGGCTCCGTCGGTGCCAGCGACACTAGGGGGAGCGCGTCGACGGCGTCAAGCGGACTTGGGAAGCGGCGAAGCGGTTGTCAAGCCTGGCCGGCGTCCGGCCGCCAGGGGGCGAGCGCGGCGTCGTCGAGCGCCATCAGGCGCGGCCCCTCGGTCCAGAGCAGGGCAGGGCGGACCGGACGATCCGGCCAGACCGCCTCGAGCAGGGCCCGATAGGCGGCCATCTGGCGAAGATAGCAGCGCGGCACCTCGGCGGGATTCGCGGGCGGCGTCCGGTTGGTCTTGTAGTCGAGCAGCAGCACCGCGTCGGCGGTCACCGCCAGCCGGTCGACCTGGCCGAAGATCGCCTGGTCGCCGACCATGCCGGCGAGCGGTACCTCGGCGCGCGACTCCGGGCCGAACAGGGGCGCGAGCTCGGGCAGCGCGAGCACCGCCAGGACCTCGGCCGCGATCTCCGCCTGCTCCGCAGCGGTGAGGCCGTGGGACGGCTCGGCCAGATACCCCGCGAGGATCGCCGGCCGCTCCGCCGCCGGCCGATCGGGGAGGCTCTGCAACAGGCGGTGGATCAGGCGGCCGCGGCGGAACCGGCCGGCGGGGCCGCCGAGCAGCGGCGAGGTTGCCGGGCTGTCGTCCTGGAACGCGCGCGACGGGCTGAGCGGCGCCGCGCCCGCCGTCTCGACCGGCGCGGGTTGCCGGAGCCAGGTCGGTGGCGGCGGCGCCCGCGTCCCGGCCGCGAGCGGCAGATCGAGCTGCGCGGCGGCGCGCACCGGCTGAGTGCCGTGGCAGAGGCTCTCGCCGCTCAGTTCGGGGGCGAGCGCAACCTGTTGCCGGCGCGGATTGAGCCGCGCCATGCCGTCGGCGATCAGATCGTACCAGGACCGCGCGCCACCCGGCCGGTTGCGCTGCCAGCCGGTCACGACCAGCCGCTCGCGCGCCCGGGTCAGCGCGACGTAGAGCAGGCGCCGGTGCTCCTGCTGCTGGGCGCTCCAGGCGCGCTGATCGGCGGCCCGGCTCTGGCCGTCCTGGAGCTCCGCCTTGACCCGCCAGAGCGGCAGGCCGTCCTCGGTCCAGAGCAGGCGGTCGCGCGTGCTCGGCACGAAGCAGGCGTCCGCGAGGAAGACGATCGGCGCCTCCAGACCCTTGGCGCCGTGGCAGGTCAGAACCCGGACCTCGTCGCGCGGCCGGTCGGGGTCGCGGATCAGCTCGGTCGCATCGGCCCGCAGCCAGTGCAGGAAACCCTGCAAGGAGGGCGGATGGCCCTGCTCGTAAGCGAGCGCCTGGGCGAGGAACGCCTCGATCGGCTCGGCCGCCGCCGGCCCGAGGCGCTCGAGCAGGCGCCGCCGGCCGCCGCCTTGCCCCAGCAGCCGGGCATAGAACTCATAGGGCGGGGTGAAGTCCGCCTGGCTTAAGAGTTCGGAAAAACGCGTCCAGGCCTCGCCGAACCGCGGGCCGGCGTCCCGGGACGTGCGCAGACGCTCGATCAGCGTGGCTTCGCCGCGGCCGTGGGCAAGCTCGAACAGCTGCTCCTCGCTGAGCCCGAACAGTGGGCTCCGCAGGACCGCGGCGAGCGTCAGGTCGTCCTCAGGCAGCAGCAGCGCGTCGCCGAGTGCGATCAGGTCCATGACCACGAGCTCGTCGGTCAGCGCCAGTCGGTCGGCGCCGGCGACCGGGACCTGGAGACGCTTCAGCTCGCGGATCAGGAGCTCCTGCAGGATGCCGCGCCGCGGCAACAGCACCATGACGTCGCCCGCCTGGATCGGCCGGCCGGTCGAGGCGAGCGGCACGGCGTCGCGCCGCCATTCGAAAATCTGCCGGGCGATCGCCCTGGCGAGCAGGGTCTCCCCGCGCAGGCTCGCCTCCTGCTGGTCGGGCAGCTGCCAGTCCTCGGCCCGGGCGGCTGGCTCGCACTCGATCAAGGGCCAGACCTCGACCAGACCGGGTGCCGTCGTCCGGAAGCACTCGTGCGCCGGCCAGTCCGGCCCGCTGATCACCCCCTCGCGCGCTTCGAGGTCGGCAAATACGGCATCGACCACGTCCAGGATCGGCCTCGCCGACCGGAACGAGCGGCCGAGCGGCTCCTCCCGCCAGGGCTGCCGGCCGGCAGTGGCGCGCGCGGCGAGCTGCTCCCGGGACCGGCGATAGGTCGCGACATCGGCGCCCTGCACGCTCATGATCGACTGCTTCTCGTCGCCGACCACGAACAGCGTGCGGCGGACCGGCCGCGCCCCTTGGCCGGTGAAGAATTCGGCCGACAGCGCCTCGATGATCGCCCACTGCTCGGGGCTCGTGTCCTGACCCTCGTCGACCAGCAGGTGGTCGATCTGCTGATCGAGCTTGTACTGGACCCAGGACGCGATCCCGGGCTGGTCCAGGAGGCGCCGGCTGGCGGCGATCAGGTCGTCGAAATCGAGCGCCGCGAGCTCCCGTTTGCGCCGGTCGTAGGCGTCCAGCACCGCGGCGCCGACCCGGAGCAGCGCCGTTGTGCGCTCGGCGACCGTGGCCGCCTTCTCGCGCTCGACCGCAGCCAGCACCCGGGCCTGCTCGGCCAGCAGCGCTGCCTCGGCGGCCGGCGAGGCGGCGGCGCTGGCCCTGGTGATGATCGAGCTGACCTGCCTCGCCTCGCGCTTGGCGGTCAGGAAAACGCACTCATAGGCCCGCCAGCTGCGCAGCCGCTCATCTTGATCGGCGCCGAGCCAGGCTTCGATGGTCCCGCCGCGCGCGGCCTCGTTGTCGGTGCCGACGGCGAGAATGCGCGCCGCGCTCATGAGCGCGTGCCGGTCGACTTCTGGACCCATGCAGGCATCGCGTCGCATCGATGCCGCATCCGCCGCCGCCGGCATGCGGAGAGACCGATGGAGCTCGACGATCAGCGGCTCGACGGCACCGGCGTCCGCGAGCACGGCGCCGAGCCGGAGCCGGTCCTCGCGCAGCGCCGCAAGGCCCTCGGCAAGCGTCGTCTCGCCGAGCAGCACGGCCAGACGATCGAGCGCCCTCTTGATCCCGGCGCTGCGACTGACCAGCACCTCGGCCTCCGCCTCGCGCAGAAGGTCGGCGGCGCTGCGCGGATCGAGCACGTCGAAATGCGGCACGACCCCGGCCTCGAGCGGAAAGCGCTTGAGCAGCGACTGGCAAAAGCCGTGGATGGTCATGATCGGCAGACCGGCGGGCAGGTCGAGAACCACCGCCAGCAACGTCCGCGCGCGTTCGCGCTCGTCCTCGGTCGGCGGCCGGCCGGCGAGCTGCCGGAGCTCCGCTTCCAGCTCGGGCTCGGGCAGGACCGCGAACCGGGACAGATCCTCCTCGACCCGCTTGACCATCTCGGCGGCCGCAGCCTTGGTGAAGGTGAGGCAAAGGATCTGGCGCGGATCGGTGCCGGCGAGCAGCAGGCGCATGACCCGGTCGGCCAGGACCTGGGTCTTGCCGGTGCCGGCCGAGGCGGTGACCCAGATCGAGGCGGCGGGATCTGCCGCCCGCCGCTGCTCGGGCGTGGGCGCCGGCCGCCGTTCCGCCGCGCGCACGCTCAGCTGGTCCATTCGCCGCGCCGCGCCAGGTGGTCGTAGTCGCCACGCCAGGCGACCTGGGGCTTGGGCCGGGCGGGGTAGGCGGTCTCGGGGTGGTCGTAGTGCGCGACCAGTCGGCGCAGGCCGGCAAGCGACCCAGCCGCGAGCTCGGTCGGCGCGATCGCTGCCGGTGCCTGTTCCTCACCGCCCGTCTCGTCGCCCTTCAGCCGCCAGAACAGGAGCTCGGCGACCGCCGCCGCTCCGAGGTTCCGGAACGCGCCGGCCTCGACCATCGCGGCCTCGAGCGGCAGCTGGGGGGCGAGGCCCGCGAGCACGTCTGCAGGCTTGGGCAGTGCCCCGGTCTTGTAGTCGATCACCGTGACCCGCCCGTCCGGCAGGCGTTCCAGGCGGTCGGCGCGCGCCTTAAGGACGAAGTTGAGGCCGTCCAGCTCGAGCCGGCCCTCGACCTCGGTCCTGATTTCGAGGAGCTGCGCGCGGCGCACCTGCTCCTGCTCGATGACCCAGCGGGCGATCTGCTCGAAGCGCGGCCACCAGAGCGCCATCACCTGCGGTCGGTGGCTGAAGTCCTCGAACAGGGTCCGGCCGAGGTCGAGCAGGCGGCGTTCGGCGTCGGCCGGGAGGTCGCCGGGGTGGTCCCTGACGAAGCGCTCGAGCACCCGGTGGATGATGATGCCGCGCTCGAGCGCACCCGGATCGGCCTCGAGCGCCTCGAGCGGCCTGAGCCCAAGGATGCGCCTGGCGTAGAGCGCATAGGGGTCGCCCATCCAGAGCGCGACGTCGCTGACCGAGAGCGCGCGGGGTCGGGCGGGCGCGGGCGGCTTGGGCGCCGGTCGCGGGTCCGGTCGGACCACCGCGACGTCGTCGAGCCGCGCCCAGACCTGCCAGTCCGAGCTAGCGGTCTCCAGCCGGCCGCTGCCCGCCAGCAGGGTCTTCAGGCGGACGAGCCAGCGCGAGGGCACGGTCGGGCTGCCCTGGGCGTCCTTCTCGGCGCGTGAGAGCACGACTGCGCCGGCCGCGGCCGCCGTCGCGAAATCGTGGGCCGCGAGCCCGATCCGGCGCTCGATCGGGGCGAGGCCCAGATGCCCGCGCATGGTGGCGCTGAGCCAGGGTCCGGGGTCGGCGAAGCGCGGCCAGACGCCCTCGTTCAGGCCGCCGAGCAGGAGCAGGTCGGCGTGCTGCAGGCGCGCCTCCAGCTGGCCCCAGATATGCAGGCGCGGATGCTTGGGCGCCCGCGGCCGGACCGGGCGCGCCGCCATCAGCTGGGCGAGTGCTGCCGGGTAGGCGGCGGGCAGGATGGGCAGGGCGCCCTCGGCCGCCTCCACGAGCTCGGCGAACAGGTTGGCCGCGGCATCGCCCGCTTCCCGGGCCCAAAGCCCGCCGGCCGCTCCGGGTCCGGCTGGCCTTGCGAGCTGGTCGGCAAAATCGAGGTGGCCCCGCACCATCGCCGCGAGCTCGACCGGCCGCGCGTCGATGAGCTCGGCGAACGGCCGTGCGGCGTGCTCGAGCCGGCGCACGAAGGCAGCGAGACCGGCGTATCGCTGTCGCCTCTGGGCGTCACTTCCGGCGCGCCGGCGCGCGCGTTCGAGCTCGACCTGGATGCCGGCGAAGCCGCCGGCCAGGCGCGGCCCGCGCAGGCAGGTTGTCTCCAGGTCTTGGGCCAGCCGGCGCAGCTCGCTCCGGTCCAGGCCCGCCGCGGCCAGCGGATGCTTCAGCGTGGCGAGCAGCGTGACCGGGTTGACGCCGTCGATGATCAGGCGCGCGGTCAGCAGCAGAAAAGCGCCGGGCGGCGTCTGGTCGAGCGGTGTGCCCGCGGAATCGTCGACCGCGATCCCCCAGCGCTGCAGCTCGACCGCGACCCGGCGGGCGAGGTGGCGATCGGGCGTGACGAGCGCGGCGGTGCGCCCGGGGACCTCGAGCGCGCCGCGCAGACGGAGCGCCAGCGCCAGCGCCTCGGCCGGCAGGTCCGGATGCTCCTCGATCACGAGCTCCCGGATCGCCGCGTCCGGCGGCGGTGCCAGCGCCTGCCAGGCGCCGACCGTGGCGCTCGGTCGCATGACCTCCGACAGGAAGCGCAGCCGTGCCGGATCGGTGCCGGGGACGCCTGGCGCCGTCCAGACCTCGACCGCGGTGCGCTCGCTCGAGAGCGCCTCGAGCAGCTGCTGCAGGCCGTATTGCGGGTGGCTCGCCTCGAGCCGTCGCCAGCTCGGCTCGTCGAGGTCCTGGTCGAGCCCGGGCAGCACGACGGTGCCCCGCGGCAGACGGGCGATCACCTGGAGCAGCGCGCGGGTCGCCGGGATGCTGCCGGTCGAGCCGGCGGCAACGATCCGTTGTTCGGGTGGGTCCATGCGCCAGCGCTCGGCCAGCGCCGTGAGCAGACGGTGGCGCCGCTCGGCGGGGTCGAGCGCACCCTGGTCGGCCAGGACCTTGGGCCACGCCTCGGCGATGATCGCCAGCAGCGCGCGGCTCGTCTGCCAGTGCTGGGCGAGCGCGTCCGGGACCAGGCGGTCCAGCGCCTCGAGCGGCACCGGCTCGGTCTGCAGCTCGTCGAGGAGCGCTGCGAGCTCGCCGGCAAGGCGCAGCGCATGCTCGAGCGGCCATCTGAGCGGCGCCAGCAGGCGGGCGAGCAGCAGCTGCCGGCGCAAGGCGCCGATCGGCGGCGACAGCGCCAGCTCCAGGGTGCCGTCCAGGAGCAGCTCCTCGGCCTCGATCTCGCCGATTGGTTGAATCCGCGGCAGCAACAGAGCGCGCCCGGCGGCGCGCCGCAGAAAGGCTTCCCCCAGGCTGCGGCAGGCCCGCCGGGTCGGCAGCAGGACCAGCGCGTCGGCCAATGCCAGGCGATCGTCACCCGCCTCGGCGAGCAGGCCGGCGGCGAGCGCGTCGACGAATGGCAACCCGGCAGGAATGGTGGCGACGCCCATCGCAGATCAACCTACCACAAGTGGAAGGCGATGGTCCAAATCAGGTTGCTCAAGCAAGCGGCAGATGGTGCGCGAACCAGCGCCGGAGCGGTTCCAGAACCGGGTGGCGCAGGTCTTGGCCGAGATGGGCGCGCACCCGCGGCAGCAGGTCCAGATAGTGAGGCTTGCCATCGCGCCTGGCGAGACGCGTGAACAGCCCGAGGATCTTGGCGTTGCGCTGGGCGCCGAGCAGGGCGTAAGCGCACCGGAAGGCGTCCGCGTCGAGCTCAGGGCGGGCGTTCAGGTACCGTTGCACCATCGCCTCGGCGAGCTCGGCATCGACGTCTCGGCGGGCGTCCTCCAGCAGCGATACGACGTCATAGGCGGACGGGCCCAGACGGGCGTCCTGGAAGTCGAGCAGGCCGACCCGGGCGAGCCCCGCACGCGCCGGCAGCCAGAGCAGGTTGTCGGCGTGATAGTCGACGTAGACGAAGCGATCGGCACCGGCCCGCGCGGCCGGCAGCAGGTGCTGCCAGGTCGCGAGGTAATCGGCCGTTGCGGCCGGCCCGAGATCGGGCGCGTACCATTCGACCAGCAACGCCGCCTCGCGCATCAGCCAGGCGTCGTCATAGCGGGGCAGGGTCAGATCGGGCGGCTCCCGATGGAGGGCTGCGAGCAGATCGACCGCGGTCTCGTAGAGCAGGGGCTCGAGGCGCCCGTCGGCAACCACCCGGCTGAACAGGTCGTCGCCCAGATCCTCGAGCAGGACGAAACCGGCGGTGAGGTCGGCAGCGATCACCTCGGGCGCGCTCAGGCCACGCTGCCGCAGCCAGCCCGCGACCTCGAGGAACGGCCGGAGGTCGAGCGCCGTCGGCGAGGCGGCCATCAGCACCGCCGGTCGGGGCCCGCCGTTGAGCCGCTGGTAGCGCCGGACCGAGGCATCGCCAGCGAGGGGCACCCGCTTGGCGCCGGCAAAGCCATGGGCACCAAGAAAGCGTCGGACCGCCTCGTCACGCCCGGTCATCGCTGAGCGCTGTCAGTCGTTCGCCCCAACCGGGCCCGGCGACCAGACGGGCGCTTCGGGCATCCGGGTCGGGGCCCTGGGCCAGGCAGAGGTCGAGCCGGTCGTCCGGCAACAGGCTCTCGGCCCGCTCGGGCCACTCGATCAGCCAGACCTCATCCGGTCCCGGCGTCTCGAGCCCGAGCTCGACCAGCTCGGCCGGGTTCTCGATCCGGTAGAGGTCGATGTGCCGGATCACGAGCCCCGCGAGCGGATAGTCCTGGACCAGCGTGAAGCTCGGGCTCGGCACCTCGATCGCGGCGCCCGCGCGGGCGCGGATCAGGGCGCGCGCGACCTCGGTCTTGCCGATCCCGAGCGGCCCTCTGAGCGCGACCACGTCGCCCCCTCTGAGCGTGCGCGCCAGGCGCCGGCCCAATGCCCGGGTCGCGTCCAGATCACGAAGCTGAAGCTCGGCCTGCCCTGTCACGGCCGAGCCATCGCCCTCAGTAGCGATAGGCCTCGGACTTGAAGGGGCCGGCGACCTCAACGCCGATGTATTGAGCCTGCTCGGCCGTCAGCTGGGTGAGCCTGGCGCCGAGCTTGTCGAGGTGGAGGCGCGCGACCTTCTCATCCAGCGCCTTGGGCAGCACGTAGACCTTGTTCTCGTAGCGGTCGGCGTGCTGCCAGAGCTCGATCTGCGCCAGCACCTGGTTGGTGAACGACGCGCTCATCACGAAGCTCGGGTGACCGGTGGCGCAGCCGAGGTTCACGAGCCGCCCCTTGGCCAGCACGATGATCTTCTTGCCGTCCGGGAACTCGACCTGGTCGACCTGCGGCTTGACCTCGTCCCACTTCATGTTGCGGAGCGCGGCGATCTCGATCTCGGTGTCGAAGTGGCCGATGTTGCAGACGATCGCGCCATCCTTCATCGCCCGCATGTGGTCGAGCGTGATCACGCCCTTGTTGCCGGTCGCGGTGACGAAGATGTCGCCAATCGGCGCGACGTCGTCCATGGTCACCACCTGATAGCCTTCCATCGCCGCCTGGAGCGCGCAGATCGGGTCGATCTCGGTGACCATGACGCGCGCACCTTGGCTGCGCATCGATTCCGCCGAGCCCTTGCCGACGTCGCCGAAGCCCGCGACCACCGCGATCTTGCCGGCCATCATCACGTCGGTCGCGCGCTTGATGCCGTCGACCAAGCTCTCGCGGACGCCGTAGAGGTTGTCGAACTTGGACTTGGTGACCGAGTCGTTGACGTTGAACGCCGGCGCCTTGAGCGTGCCGGCGCGCTGCATCTCGTAGAGCCGGTGGACGCCGGTCGTGGTCTCTTCCGAGAGGCCGCGCACGTCCGCCATCAGCTCGGGATAATCATCGTGCATGATCTTGGTCAGATCGCCGCCGTCGTCGAGCAGCATGTTCGGCCGCCAGCCGTTCTCGGCCTCGATCGTCTGCTTGATGCACCAGTCGTACTCGTCCTCGGTCTCGCCCTTCCAGGCGAACACCGGCACGCCCTGATCGGCGATCGCCGCGGCGGCGTGATCCTGGGTCGAGAAGATGTTGCAGGAGCTCCAGCGGATCGAGGCGCCGAGGTGACGGAGCGTCCGGATCAGGACGGCGGTCTGCACGGTCATGTGCAGGCAGCCCGCGATCCGCGCCCCCTGCAGCGGCTGGCTCGAGCCATACTCTTCGCGCAGCGCCATCAGGCCCGGCATCTCCTTCTCGGCGATCTCAATCTCTTTGTGCCCCCACCGGGCGAGGCCGATGTCGGCAACCTTGTAGTCGGTGAAGCTGGTCATCGCGGCTCTTTGCGGCGGGAGGGAAAATCATGTGCACCGGACGGAAAGCCGCGTCTCGCGGCGCGCCGTCCCGGTGCGGCCGCCCGCCTTTAACCACAAGCCGCCGCAACCGGCAAGCGGGCCCGCGCCGCGACCGGCTGGCAGGCCGCCATGCGCCAATGACGACGCCGGTGCCCTCGCCGGCGCGCCGATGCGCATTATTCTTTGTTGAAAGTCGGGTGCAAACACACCTCAGCCAACAGCCATCGCGAAGGACGGGATCGGCATGAAGCTCCAGGTCAACGGCCAAACCCACGAGGTCGAGGTCGAGCCGGACACGCCCCTGCTCTGGGTGCTCCGCGACACGCTCGGGCTCACCGGCACCAAATACGGCTGCGGCATCGCCCAGTGCGGCGCCTGCACCGTGCACGTCGACGGCATGGCGATGCGCTCCTGCATCGCGCGCGCGACCGACTACGAGGGCAGCGAGATCACCACGATCGAGGGCGTCTCGGGCAAGACCGCCCTGGCGGTGCAGACCGCCTGGCAGCAGCTCGACGTGCCCCAGTGCGGCTACTGCCAGTCGGGCCAGATCATGACCACGATCGCGCTGCTCGGCGAAGTCGAAAAGCCGACCGACGCCGACATCGACAAGGGCCTCGCCGGCAACATCTGTCGCTGCGCGACCTACCATCGCATTCGCGCCGCCGTGCACGAGGCGGCGCGCCTGATTGAGGCCTGAGCCATGCGGACGATCCAGCCCAAGCTGCCGCGCGCGAGCCGGCGGCAGTTCCTGGTCGGCGCGGCCGTGGCCGGCGCCGGCATCACGATCGGCTTCCACATCCCGCTCGGGCCTGCGGCGCGGGTGGCGGAGGCGGCCGACGCCGAGGTCATCAACCCGATCAACGCCTATCTGAGGATCGCCGCCGACGGCACCGTGACCGTGCTCTCGGCGCACATGGACGGCGGGCAGGGGATCTACAACGCGATCGCGACCCTGGTCGCCGAGGAGCTCGACGCCGACTGGTCGAAGCTCGCGGTCGAGGGTGCTGCCGGCAATCCCAAGCTCTACGGCAACCTCACCTGGGGCGGCAAGGTGCAGGGCACCGGCGGCTCGTCGAGCACGCCGTCGTCCTGGGAGCGCTACCGGCGGGCGGGCGCGCTGGCGCGTGCGATGCTGGTCCAGGCTGCGGTCGAGACCTGGGGCGTGCCCGCGAGCGGGATCAGGATCGAGAACGGGGTGCTCAAGGACGCCTCGGGCAAATCCGCGAGCTTCGGCGAGCTCGCCGACCGGGCGGCAAAGGTGAGCCCGCCTCGGGACGTTAGGCTCAAGGACCCGGCCGACTGGGTCTACATCGGCAACCCGAAGCTGCACAAGCTCGACTCGGTCGCCAAGACCACGGGCCGGCAGCGCTTCCCGATCGACCTCCGGCTGCCCGGCATGCTGACCGCGGTGCTGGCCCGGCCGCCCCTGTTCGGCGCCAAGGCCAAGTCGTTCGACGCCGCCGCGACCCGGCAGGTCAAGGGCGTGGTCGACGTGGTCGAGACGCCGCGCGGGATCGCGGTCGTCGCCAAGGACACCTGGTCGGCGCTCAAGGGCAGGGACCTCTTGACCGTCGAATGGGACCAGAGCGGCGCCGAGACCCGCAGCACCGACGAGATGATGGCCGACTACAAGCGGCTGGCGCAGGGCGATGCCGCGGTCGCGCGCGACGATGGCGATGCCAGGGGGGCGCTCGCCGGTGCCGCCAAGGTGATCGAGGCCGAGTTCGAGTTTCCCTACCTCGCGCATGCCGCGATGGAGCCGCTCGATGCGGTCGCGAGCTTCGATGGCGAGACGCTCGAGCTCTGGGGCGGCCTGCAGATGCCGGACCTCTATCAGGCGGTCAGCGCCAAGATCATGGGCATCGATCCGTCCAAGGTGAAGCTGCACGTGATGACGCCGGGCGGCTTCTTCGGCAGGCGGGCGGTCGCCGATGCCGACGTGATCGTCGAGACCGTGAGCGTGCTCAAGGCGACCGGCGCCAAGGCGCCGATCCGGGTGCAGTGGACCCGCGAGGACGACATGGCGGGCGGCCGCTACCGGCCAATGTACTACCACAAGCTCAAAGGCGGTCTCGACGCCAACGGCAAGCTCGTAGCCTGGCAGCAGCGGATCGTCGGCCAGTCGATCCTGGCCGGCACGCCGTTCGCGGCCATGATGATCAAGGACAGCGTCGACCCGACCTCGGTCGAGGGGGCGGCGACCCTGCCTTACGCGGTGCCCCACGTCCTGGTCGACCTGGTGACCACGACGAGCCAGGTGCCGGTGCTCTGGTGGCGCTCGGTCGGGTCCACGCATACCGCCTACTCGACCGAAGTATTCATCGACGAGCTCGCGGACGCAGCCGGACGCGATCCGGTCGAGTTCCGGCGCGAGCTGCTCAAGGACCATCCGCGCCATCTCGGCGTCCTCAACCTGGTCGCCGACAAGGCGGGCTGGGCAACGCCCCTGCCTGCGGGCCGCTTCCGCGGCATCGCGGTGCACGAGTTGTTCAAGACCTACGTCGCGCAGGTCGCCGAGATCTCGCTCGACCGCGACGGCCGCATCAAGGTCGAGCGCGTGGTCTGCGCGGTCGACTGCGGCATCGCGGTCAACCCCGACATCGTCAAGGCGCAGATGGAGGGCGGCATCGGCTTCGGCCTCGGGGCGATCCTCAAGAGTGCGATCACTCTCGAGGGCGGCCAGGTTCAGGAGACCAACTTCGATCGCTACCAGATGCTGACGATCGCCGAGATGCCCGGGGTCGAGGTGCACATCGTGCCGTCGACCGAATCGCCGACCGGGGTCGGCGAGCCGGGCGTGCCGCCGATCGGGCCGGCGCTTGCGAACGCCGTGTTCGCCGCGACCGGCAAGCGGGTGCGGGTGCTGCCGTTCAACCGCCACGAGTTCGGCACCGCCTGAGCGAACCCGGGCCGCCTGCCTGCGGGTGGCCCGGACCCCATGCTTGCTGGAACCGACCCGGGCGGCTGTGGCGAGGCCGTGGCCGTCCACCGTGCCCGCGGGCACGAGAACGGGAGTCGCATCATGCACCAATGGGTGATCCTCGGATCGGCCGGCGCCCTGGTCGCGCTGGCCGCAGCCTGGCCGGGCACGCCGGCCAGCCCGGCCGAGCCCCAGGAGCTCAGGCCCGCGAGCGCCTTCGATGGCATCGCCGACCCGGCGGCGCGCTCGCGCGCCATGTTCACCGAGGCCGAGAAGGTCATTCTCAACCCGCGCTGCGTCAACTGCCATCCGGCCGGCGATCGCCCGCGCCAGGGTGACGACAGCCATCTGCATCTGCCGGCGGTGGTGCGCGGCGACGCCGATTTCGGCGCCCCGGGCCTGCATTGCAACACCTGCCATCAGGCGCAGAACGCCGATCGCGCCCACGTGCCGGGCCATCCGGAATGGCGCCTCGCGCCGGTCGAGATGGCCTGGTACGGCAAGTCGCCCGCCGAGGTCTGCGCCCAGGTCAAGGACCCCGAGCGCAACGGCGGCCGCACGCTCGCCGAGATTCACGAACACATGGCCAAGGATTCGCTGGTCGGCTGGGGCTGGCATCCTGACGCCGGCCGGACGCCGGTGCCCGGCACGCAGGCGCGCTTCGGCGAGCTGATTAAGGCGTGGATCGAGACCGGCGCCGCGTGCCCGGCCGGCTGAGGCGGCGCGCTGCGTCTCAGTCCTCGTCGAAGCCGCGCTCGACCAGGGCGGCGAGCGCCTCAAGCGCAGGTCCGGCCTCGCGGCCGCGGGCGCGCAGCTCGAGCACCGCGCCGGCGGCGGCCGCGAGCATCATCAGGCCCAGGATCGAGGTGCCGCCGACCACGAGGTCGTCCTTGACGACCTCGATCTCGGCCACGAACTGCTCGGCGACGTTGACGAAGCGGGCGGCCGCCCGGGCATGCAGGCCGCGCCGGTTGACGATCGTGACCCGGCGGCGCACGACCCCGTCCGAGGCCGGCTCGGAGTCCGCCGCCGGCGGGCTCATTTGCGGGCCGCGCCCTTGCCGACCTTAAGCAGTGTGCTGGCGACGTTGATGTACTTGCGCCCGGCCTCCTGGGCGCTGGTGACCGCCGCCTCGAGGGATTCGGTTTCGCGCACGCTCGCGAGCTTGATCAGCATCGGCAGGTTGACGCCTGCGATGACCTCGATTTTGCCCTTGTCCATGATCGAGATCGCGAGATTGGAAGGGGTACCGCCGAACATGTCGGTCAAGAGGATCACGCCGGCGCCGTCGTCGACCGCCTCGACCGCCGCCAGGATGTCCCGGCGGCGCTGCTCGATGTCGTCGTCGGGCCCGATCGAGATCGCGCGCACGTTGAGCTGGGCGCCAACCACATGCTCGGTCGCGGCGATGAACTCCTCGGCGAGCCGGCCGTGAGTGACCAAGACCAAGCCGATCATGAATGAGCGCTCCTGCGGGTGGGCTTAGGAGGCATGAGCCTCGGAAAGGGTCGCCTCGCTGGCCCCCGCCTCGGTCTCGCGGCCGGCGTCCACCACCTCCCGGCTGGCTTCCGGGGTGTCGCGGTGCTGGACCGCGACCAGCCGGTCGGAGCGGCGCAGGAGGGCGGCGAAGTTTTCGGCGACCACCACGGAGCGGTGGCGGCCGCCGGTGCAGCCGAAGGCGACCGTGAGATAGCTCTTGCCCTCCTTCTGATATAGCGGCAGGAGCGGCATCAGCAGCGCCTCGAGGCGGGTCATCAACAGCGGGAAGGCCGGATCGGCCTCGACGTAGGCGCGCACCGGCGGGTCGGCGCCGGTCATCGGCCGCAGCTCGTCGACGTAGTGCGGGTTGGCGAGAAAGCGCACGTCGAATACCAGATCCGCCTCGCGCGGCACGCCGTTGCGGTAGGCGAAGGAGATCACCGACAGGGTCGGCTGATTCGCGGTCGCCTGGCCGAAGTGGCCGGCGATCAGCTGGCGCAGGCTGGCCGGCGGCAGCTGCGACGTGTCGATCACCAGATCGGCGCACTCGCGCAGAGGCGCCATCAGCTGCCGTTCGCGTTGGATGCCGTCGGTCACCGGCCGATCGGGACTGAGCGGGTGCCGGCGCCGGGTCTCGGTGAACCGCCGCCTCAGGATCTCGTCATCGCAGTCGAGAAACAAGAGGCTCAGGTTCGAGCCGCGGCTCTTCGCCCGCTCGGTGAGCTGCCGACACAGCTTCTGCGGATCGAACGCGCGGGTCCGGCAGTCGATGCCGATCGCGACGTCCCGCTCGACCCGATTGCCGGGCCGGATCAGCGAACCGAGCAGGGTCGCCGGCAGGTTGTCGACCGCCTCGAAGCCGAGGTCCTCGAGGTCCTTCAGCGCGGAGGTTCGGCCCGCGCCGGACATTCCGGTGACCAGAACGATCCGGCTCATGGGCGCCTCGTGGAGCGGCTCATGGACGCCTCGTGGGACGGCGCATCGGGCCGGCCGGGTCGCCACCCGGGTCGATGCGCTCGGCGCTCAGCGTCAGCCGGATCCTGGCGACTGCCGAGGACGCGCGCGGATCGAGCCGGAGGTGAAGCAGGGGCAGGCCGAGCAGCTGATAGGGCTCGGGCGCTGGCAGGCGCGGCGGCGGACCGGGCTCTAGCTCGACCACGAGCCCGAGCCGGGTCTCCGCGCACCAGGGCAGCCGCACGATGCCGAAGCCGCGGACCTCGAGCAGACCGGCCAGGACCGGCGGCGCCCGCCCAAACAGAAGGTCTCCCCGGCGCTCGATCGTCAGCCGGTCGTCGGCGACCAAGTGCGCGCCGGCGTCGATCAGGCGCAACGCCAGATCAGATTTGCCGCTGCCCGAGGCACCGAGCAGGACCACGCCGACTTCGTCGAGCTCGACGCAGCTGGCATGCAGCGCAGCCGATGCCGCGCCGGCGCGGGCGATGCTGGCTCGGACCGTGGGTGCGACCAAGCCGATCTCCGCGGCATCACGCCGCATGGCACTCCGGCTTCTGGGTCAGCATCCGGTAGACCGCGTCCCGGTCGCCCTCCTGGCGCAGCCGCTGGCGCAGTCCAGGATCCCGCAGCAGCCGCGAAATCCGGGCGAGCGCCTTCAGGCTGTCGGCATCGGCCGAATCCGGCGCCAGCAGCAGGAAGATCAGATCACTCGGCTGGTCGTCCAGCGATTCGAAATCGACCGGCTGCTCGAGGCGGGCGAACAGGCCGGTCAATCGATTGAGGCCCGGGAGGCGGGCGTGGGGAATCGCGATGCCATGGCCGATTCCGGTCGTTCCCAGGCGCTCGCGCTCCATCAAGGCGTCGAGCAGGTGCTGCGGATCGAGCTTGAGCGCGGCGGCCGCCTGCTGCGCGAGCTCCTTCAGCACCTGTCGCTTGCTATTGCAGTTCTTGAGATCGAGGACGATCCCGTGGGGAGCGATGATGTCGGCAAGATCGACCATGCGACGACCGAAGTGCTCGGCTCTAACCCTGTGGAAGCCAAATCACCGGGGGATACCGCCGTGGACCCGCCGGCAATTGACCCGCCCGGCCCCGGCAAGGCCATGCCGGCAGCGGTCGGTCGACCGTGGCAACGTCGGCGCCAGCCGGGTCCCGTCGGTGGCCAAACGGGTGCATCTCGGCAAAGTTCCCATTCGCCGGTTCGCGGCCTCGGGCTGGCAAAGGTGGCCTCCCCGCACGTCTTCCGGTGCCCGACGTGTCACGGTCTGACCGTCGGCGAAGATGAGCCCAAAAGCGGCGTTAGGCAAGCCTTAATGCCTTCGCCCGGCGCCGCCGGACCGACGAGGGGATGCCCAGCGATTCGCGGTATTTGGCGATCGTGCGGCGCGCAATGGCGACGCCCTCGGCGCGCAGCGCGGCGACCAGCTGGTCGTCGGAGAGGACGTTGTCGCAATCCTCGCGCTCGATCATCGCCTTCATCTGTTGACGGATCGCCTCCGCAGAATGGCTGGCATCGCCATCGGTGCCCGGGAGTGCATTGGAGAAGAAATATCTGAACGGAAAGTTGCCGCGCGGCGTCGCCACGTATTTATCGGCGGTCGCACGCGAGACCGTGCTCTCGTGCAGCTCGGTCGCAGCCGCGATGTCGCGCAGCACCAGCGGCCGCAGACGATGCACGCCGTGCTGCAGGAACGGCAGCTGCCGGGCGACCACCGCCTCGGCGACGCGCAGCACGGTCCGGGCCCGCTGATCCAGGGCCTTGACCAGCCAGTTGGCCGACTGGAACCGCTCGCTGACGTACTCGCGGGCGCGCTTGTCCGTCTGGCGCGCGAGCTCGCCGTAATAGACCCGGTTGACCAGGACCCTGGGCAGGGTGGCGCTGTTCAGCTCGACCCGCCAGCCGCCGCCCGGGGTCGGCAGCACGAAGATGTCGGGCACGACCGCCTCGATCGGGTCCTGGGCGAAGGCTAGTCCCGGCTTGGGGTTGAGCGCCTTGAGCTCGGCGATCATCTCGGGCAGGTCGTCGGGCAGCACCCCGCAGGCCTTGATCAGCGCCTGGAACTCCGCCTGCGCCAGCAGGTCGAGGTGATCGATCAGCGCGACCATGGCTGGATCCAGCCGGTCGCGGTCGCGCAGCTGCAGGGCCAGGCATTCCTGGAGCGAACGCGCGAACACGCCGGGCGGGTCGAACTGCTGCAGCCGGGCGAGCACCGCCTCGACCTCGACGCTCGGGCAGCCGAGCCGATCCGCCACCGCGTCCAGGTCCTCGCGCAGGTAGCCGGCATCGTCCAGCAGATCGATCAGATGCAGCCCGATCAGCCGCGCCGCGCCGGTCGGAACGTCCAGCTGGAGCTGCTCGATCAGATGTTCGCGCAGCGTCGCGGGTCGGCTCAGGCGCGTCTCGAAGTCAGGCGCCTGGTCGTCGAAATCGGTGCTGCCGCCCCGGCCGCCCGGCACCAGGCCGGCGACGCCGAGGCCGGCGAGCTCGCGCTCCGAAAGCGGCTCCGGCCAGCCGTCGTCGGTCGCTCCCGACCAGCCATCGCCCGGCGCGCCGTCGGCGGCCATGCCCGGGCCGCCGTCGAGCTCGGTGTCGGCGCCACCAGCGCTCGCGGCCTCGGCCGGCGCCGGTGCCAGCTCGGCCTCCGGCGCCGCCTCCGGATCCTCCTGGCGCTCGAGCAGCGGGTTCTGCTCCAGCTCGCCCTCGACATAGGCCGCAAGCTCGAGATTGGAGAGCTGCAGCAGCTTGATTGCCTGCTGCAGCTGGGGCGTCATCACCAGGCTCTGGCTTTGACGCAGATCGAGGCGGAGGGACAAGGACATCGGCGGCCGGCCTAAAGAGAGAACCGGTCTCCGAGGTAGACCCGGCGCACGCCCTCGTGCGCGACGATCTCGTTCGGCGCGCCCTCCATCAACACCTGCCCCTCGTGCAGGATATAGGCGCGGTCGATGATGTCGAGGGTGTCGCGCACGTTGTGATCGGTGATCAGCACGCCGAGCCCACGGTCCTTGAGATGGGCGACCAGGGAGCGGATTTCGGTGACGTTGATCGGGTCGATGCCGGCGAGCGGCTCGTCGAGCAGCATGAAGCTCGGGTCGGAGGCGAGCGCGCGGGCGATTTCGACCCGGCGCCGCTCGCCGCCCGACAAGGCGAGGGTCGGCGCGCGGCGCAGATGGCCGAGCGAAAACTCGGCCAGCAGCTCGTCGAGGCGGGCCTCCCTCTGACTGCGCACCGGCTCCGAAACCTCGAGCACCGCGCGGACGTTGTCCTCGACCGACAGGCCGCGAAAGATCGAGGCTTCCTGGGGCAGATAGCCGATCCCAAGCCGTGCCCGACGGTACATCGGCAGGGGCGTGATGTCGGCGCCGTCCAGGCTGACCGTGCCGTAGTCGGCGCGCAGCAGGCCGGTGATGATGTAGAAGCAGGTGGTCTTGCCGGCGCCGTTCGGGCCGAGCAGGCCAACGGCTTCGCCGCGGTGGACCTCGAGGCTGACGTCGCGCACCACGTGGCGGCCCTTGAACTGCTTGCCGAGGTTGTGCGCGGCGAGGCCGCCCTGGCCGGGGATCAGCTGTGGCCGGCGGCTCTCGGTGGCGTGCATCGCCGGGTCGATCGCCGCGCCCGATCGGGTCCGCAATGCCATGGCCGCGGCTACCGGACGGCCGACGGTTTGGCGGGGGGCGAGGCGGTGCGCTCGCCGCTGGCCGGTGCCGCCGGGGTCGCGGCCCCGGCGCCCGTCGAGCCGGCGGCGGCCGCCTTCGGCACGAACAGCGCGCGCACCCGTTGCGGCGGGGTGCCGTCGGTTGTGTCCGGCGCAGCCGCGAGGACGCGCGAATGGCCGCTGGCCAGATCGACCTCGAGCCGGTCGCCGCGGACCACGTCGTCGCCCTGGGTCAGCACGACCGACCCGTTGAGGGTCAGCTGGTCGGTGGCGACGTCGTAGACGCCCCGCTTGCCCTGCGCGGTCTGGCGGGGCGACGACAGGAAGACGTTGCCCTCAGCCTCGATCCGGCGGATCGACTCGCCGCCGGCCGCGGTCGGCGCGGCGCCCTGGCCGTCGCCGTTGTAGAAGACCCGAAGCTGGTCGGCGCTCAGCACCATGTCGCCCTGGACCGCGTCGACATTGCCGGTGAAGGTCGCGATCCGGTCGGGCTGCGCGACGTCGAGACGATCGGCGGTAATCTCGATCGGCAGGCTGCTGTCGTGCTTCCCCGCCTGGGCGCAAAGGTCGGCAGGCGCAATCAGGATCAGCGCGGCGCCGAGGCCCAGGCGCAGCCCGAAGCGCCGACCCGGGCCGGGCCCGAAACCTGGACCCGAGCTCGCGCCGGAAGCCTGCCGCAGGCGGGCGGAGCGCACCGTCAGGACGCCTCGTCGCGCGGCGGGTGCGGCGGCAGGGTCACTTTCACCCGGCCTTCGAAGCGCAGCAGATCGCCCTGGTCCCGGATCTCGAACCGATCGGCCGAAAGCGTACCGGTCGGCCCGGCGCCCTGGATCGGCTGATCGCCGACCACCTGGCCATCCTTGAGATTGATGCGCGCGCGTTCGGTGTCGAAGCGGTAGCCGTCGCTGGTGGTCAGCTCGACCGCGCCGGTCAGGTCGAGCTTGTCGGCGCCGCGGTTGTAAAGGCCGTTCCGGGCGGTCAGGTTCAGATCGCGGGGGCCCGCCGCCGTGAGCGCGCCGGCCGGATGGTCGAGCTGGACCCGATCGGGCCGCTTCGGGTCGGCGTAGGCCGAGGTCGCGGTCAGCTGATAGGGCTCGTCGTCCTTGGTCCGTCCGACGTAGCGAGGGTTGTGCATCAGCATGACGTCGGCGCCGTCGATCTCGGCATTCGCGAAGATCGGGACGATCAGCCCGCCGGCACCGCCGATCAGCTGCGGCCAGAGCGCGACCAGGGCGATCAGGCTCAAGGCGACCGCCGGCAGCAGATAGCGCAGCAGCTCGATCATGCGGCTGTAGCGTCGGTAGGTCGGCAGGCGGCGCCGGGCGCGCCGGCCGCCGATCTCGAGGGTGGCGGCCTGTCTCATGCGATGCCCGCGCGCAGACAGTCGTGCATGTGGAGCGCGCCGACCGGCCGGCCGTTCTCGACCACGAAGATCACGGTAAACGGTCGCTCGGACTGGTTCATCACGGCGAGCGCTTCGGCGGCCAGCGCCTGGGGGCGGATCGTCTTCGGCCCGGGGGTCATGATCTCGATCGCCCGGCGCTCGAGCAGAGCGGGGCTCATCTGGCGCCGGAGGTCGCCGTCGGTGATGATTCCGGCCAGTCCGCCCCGGCCGTTCAGGACGCCAACGCAGCCGAGCCGCTTGGCGGTCATCTCGAGCAGGACCTCGGACATCAGGGCATCGAGGCCGACCAGCGGCAGCTGGCTGCCCGAATGCATCAGCTGATCGACCCGTACCAGACGCTTGCCGAGCTTGCCGCCGGGGTGCAGGAGGCTGAAGTCCTGGCTGCCGAACCCGCGGCGCTCGAGCAGCGCGACCGCGAGCGCATCGCCCAGCGCCAGCATTGCCGTGGTCGAGGTGGTCGGCGCCAGGCCCATCGGGCAGGCCTCCGGTCGCTTCGGCAGGACCAGGGTCAGGTCGGCGGTCTCGGCGAGGCTGCTGGGCTGGCGGCCGACGATCGCGAGCAGCGGGATCGCGAAGCGCCGGCTGTAGGCGACGATGTCGGCGAGTTCCGGCGTCTCGCCCGAGTTCGAGAGCGCCAGGACCACGTCCTGGACCGTGATCATACCGAGGTCGCCATGGCTGGCCTCGGCCGGGTGGACGTAGAGCGCCGGCGTGCCGGTCGAGGCGAGCGTGGCGGCGATCTTGCGGCCGACGTGGCCGCTCTTGCCCATGCCGGTGACCACGACCCGGCCGGAGGCCGCCGCGAGCTGCTCGACGAAGTCCTCGAAGGTGCCGTCCAGGGCCTCGGCGAGCGCCGTGAGCGCCTCCGCCTCGGTCCAGAGCACACGGCGTGCGGCCATGAGCGCCGCGCTCTCGGGGACGGCGGTCAGGTTGGCGGCTTGATATGCGGCAGCGGTCATCTTGGGCTCCTGGCTCGCACAGCTGGCCGTCGCTTCGCGGTCGCTCGCAACGAGCGCCACCCGCCGGCGGCCTCGGGATGCCAAGACAGGTGTGCCGCCCTGGATCTAAGTGTCCATGGTTGAGGCGACAATATGCTCATGTCGACAATCGAGCGTCAACGCGACCGGCCAACGCAGGCCCGGGCCGCTCAGTAGGCGAAGATGTCGTCATCGGCCCAGCCGGCGAGATCGAGCTCAGCGCGATGGGGCAGGAAGTCGAAGCAGGCGCGCGCCAGCTTCGCCCGGCCGTCGCGCTCGAGCATCGCGCTCAGGCGCTCGCGCAGGCGATGGAGATGCAGGACGTCGTTGGCGGCGTAGCTCAGCTGCGCCTCGCTCAGCTCGGCGGCGCCCCAGTCGGAACTCTGCATCTGCTTGGAGAGGTCGATGCCCAGCAGCTCCTGACAGAGATCCTTCAGGCCGTGACGGTCGGTGTAGGTCCGGGCCAGCTTGGACGCGATCTTGGTGCAGTAGACCGGACGCGCGATCACGCCGAGGTAGCGACGCAGGATCGCGAGGTCGAAGCGGGCGAAATGGAACAGCTTCTCGATCCCCGGATCGCCGAGCAGCCGGCCGAGATTGGGGGCGTCGTAGCGCCCGGCCCGGAAGCGGACCAGATGGCAGTCGCCGTCGCCGGCCGAGAGCTGGACCAGGCACAGCCGGTCGCGCGCCGGCTTGAGGCCCATGGTCTCGGTGTCGACCGCCACCAGCGGGCCGAGCTCAACGCCGGCCGGCAGATCCCCTTCATGTAGGTTGATCGACATCGCTCGCTTGATTGATCCGACCCGGCGCTTGCAACCTGACGCTCGACCGCAGCGGAACCCGCCCGGCCCGGCGAGATCTAGCCCGCAGCCGGTAAACTCCGGCTTAACCGGGTCCGATGAGCGGCCCGGCTCAATCAAGGCCGACGAGCGGATGGTGCCCAGGAGAGGACTTCGAACCTCCACGGCCTTGCGACCGCTAGCACCTGAAGCTAGTGCGTCTACCAATTCCGCCACCTGGGCCCGGAGGTGCGCTGGATGTAAGCCGTCTTGCCGGCATCGTCAACCGCGATCCCGGCCCGCCGTCCGAGGTCGCCGCGACCCGCTCCGGGAGCGTTTCCTTTTCCGCGGCGCGCCTTATAGTTCGGCCGCTCGACGGCGTGCCGGGCCGGGCCCGCCAGCGACCGGCGCGCCCGGGGCCGGCGCCAGGAGGCAGCGATGCGCAACCGACTGATCACGATCTTCGGCGGCACCGGCTTCATCGGCGGCCACGTCGTGCGCCGGCTGGCGGCGCGCGGGGCGAGGCTGCGGGTGATCAGCCGCGATCCGGCCCATGGCGCGCGGCTGCAGCCGATGGGCAACGTCGGCGAGATCGTGATCGAACGCGCCGATCTCGGCAGCGAGGCGGGGCTGGGCCGGGTGATGCAGGGGACGTTCGCGATCATCAACCTGATCGGCATCCTGTACGAGACCCGGCGGCAGACGTTCCAGGCGATGCACGCCGAGCTGCCCGGTCGGATCGCGCGCGCCGCCGCGGCCGCCGGGGTACAGCGCCTGGTGCAGATCTCGGCGATCGGCGCCGACCCCGGGTCGGCCAGCGCCTATGCCCGCAGCAAGGCCGCCGGCGAGCGGGCGGTGCGCGAGGCCTTCCCGCAGGCGACGATCCTGCGGCCGAGCATCGTGGTCGGCCCCAAGGACGGCTTTTTCAACCGCTTCGCCGCGATGGCGCGGCTGTCGCCGGCGCTGCCGCTGATCGGCGGCGGGCGGACGCGCTTCCAGCCGGTCTACGTCGGCGACGTCGCGGACGCGATCGTCGCGGCCCTGGTGCGGGACGACGCACGGGGCCGGACCTACGAGCTCGGTGGCCCCCAGGTCTACAGCTTCGCCGAGCTGATGCGCTACATGCTCGGGGTGATCGGGCGGCGACGGCTGCTGGTGCCGATCTCGTTCGAGCTGGCGATGATGCAGGCGCGGGTCCTCGAGCTTTCGCCGGTGCCGCCGCTGACCCGCGATCAGGTCGAGCTTCTGAAGACCGACAACGTGGTTGCGACCGACGCCGCCACGCTGGGCGATCTCGGCGTCACTCCGACCCCGATCGAGCTGGTCGTGCCAGAGTACCTCGCCCGCTTCCGGGCCAGCCCGGCGCGGATCGCACGGCCCATCAGATAGTCTCACGGCGGGACTATTAAGAGCGTTAAAGGCCGGCAGAATCCCGGCCGCCTGCTCAATTCATGAGCGACCCCGAAAAGTGGTCCCATTCCGGGACTAATCAAGCGGAAATCGCTGGACGGCATCCACCGCCGGCCCTATAAAGGGCGCTCCGGCAGCTTCTCCGGGATAAACCAACGCGGACCGGGCGCGGCCCCCGGCCGTGGCGGGAGATGTGTGACTCGTGACCGCCAAAATGATGCAGTTTCTCTCGGTGCCGCAGACGATGCCCGACAAGCGGGCGATCGCCGAGCGCCGGCACGACTTTCGGGAGATCTACGACCGCTTCCAGCCGGAGCGGGCGGCCGAGCAGGCGGCACGCTGCGAGCAGTGCGGCATCCCGTTCTGCCAGGTGCACTGCCCCCTGCACAACAACATCCCGGACTGGCTGCGGATGACCGCCGAGGGCCGCCTCGAGGAGGCCTACGAGCTCGTCTCGGCGACCAACAACATGCCCGAGATCTGCGGCCGGATCTGCCCACAGGACCGGCTCTGCGAGGGCAACTGCGTGATCGAGAAGGGCTTCGAGTCGGTCACCATCGGCGCGGTCGAGAAGCACGTCACCGAGGTCGCCTTCGAGCAGGGCTGGGTCAAGCCGCCGCGGCCGACCCGGCAGCGCCCCGAATTGATCGGCGTGATCGGCGCCGGCCCGGCCGGGCTCGCGGTCGCCGAGCAGCTGCGCAAGCGCGGCTATCAGATCCACGTCTACGACCGCTACGACCGGGTCGGTGGCCTGCTGATCTACGGCATTCCGAACTTCAAGCTGGAGAAGACCGCGGTCGAGCGCCGGACGAAGGTGCTGGCCGAAGGCGGCATCGCAGTTCCATCTGGGCGCGGAGGTCGGCCGCGACGTCGGCTTCGACGAGCTGCGCGCGCGCCACGACGCGCTGTTCATCGGCACCGGGGTCTACCGGGCGCGCGACATCGCGATGCCCGGCGTCGGGCTCGCCAATGTCGTGCCGGCGCTCGACTACCTGGTGGCGAGCAATCGGAAGGGGCTGGGCGACGCGGTGCCGGCGTTCGAGTCCGGCGCGCTCAATGCTGTCGGCAAGCGGGTCGTGGTGATCGGCGGCGGCGACACGGCGATGGACTGCGTGCGCACCGCGGTCCGCCAGGGTGCTCTCTCGGTCCAGTGCCTCTACCGGCGCGACCGCGTCAACATGCCGGGCTCGATGCGCGAGGTGAAGCACGCCGAGGAGGAAGGCGTCGAGTTCCTCTGGCAGGCAGCCCCCGAGGCCTGCCTCGGCGACGACCGGGTGAGCGGGGTGCGGGCGGTCCGGATGCGGCTTGGCGCCGCGGACGCGAGCGGCCGCCAGCGGCCCGAGCCGATCCCGGACTCGAGCTTCGTGGTCGAGGCCGACCTCGTGATCAAGGCGCTGGGCTTCGATCCCGAGGACCTGCCGGGCCTGTTCGGCGCGGCCGAGCTGCAGGTGACCCGCTGGGGCACGGTGCGGATCGACTGGCAGACCATGATGACGCCCCTGGACGGCGTGTTCGCGGGCGGCGACATCGTGCGCGGCGCCTCGCTCGTGGTCTGGGGCGTCCGGGACGGCCGCGACGCGGCCGAAGGCATGCATGAGTATCTGCAGGCGCGCGCGCCTGAGCTCGCCGCCGCGTCCTGAGGAGACGACCATGACGACCGTTGAGTCCGGCCAGGCGTTCGTCGATCGGTACCCGGCCAACGCCCGCCATCTAGCCGAGCGCGGCCTGTACGATCCGGCCAGCGAGCACGACGCCTGCGGGGTCGGCTTCGTCGCCGCGATCGACGGGCAGCCGCGGCGCCAGGTGGTCGAGGCCGCGATCGATGCGCTGCGCGCGGTCTGGCATCGGGGCGCGGTCGACGCCGACGGCAAGACCGGCGATGGTGCCGGCATCTACCTCGAGATCCCGCAGGACTTCCTGCGCGAGCAGATCCGCGGCAGCAAGCACACCTTCGGCCGGATCGCGGTCGGGATGGTGTTCCTGCCGCGCACCGACTTCACCGGTCAGGAGCGTTGTCGGACGATCGTCGAGACCGAGGTCCTGGGCTTCGGCTACTCGATCCTCGGCTGGCGCCAGGTGCCGGTCGACACGAGCGTGATCGGCGACAAGGCGATCGCGACCCGGCCCGAGATCGAGCAGATCCTGCTCGCCAACCCCAAGGGCGTCAGCGACGACGAGTTCGAGCGCGAGCTGTTCCTGATCCGCCGCCGGATCGAGAACCAGGTGCTGGCCGAGCACATCAACGGCTTCTACATCTGTTCTCTGTCCTGCCGCTCGGTGATCTACAAGGGCCTGTTCCTGGCCGAGCAGCTGTCGGTGTTCTACCCCGACCTGCAGGACGAGCGCTTCGTCTCGAGTTTCGCGGTCTTTCACCAGCGCTACTCGACCAATACCTGGCCGTCCTGGCCCCTGGCGCAGCCGTTCCGGATGCTCGCCCACAACGGCGAGATCAACACGCTGCGCGGCAATCTGAACTGGATGAAGAGCCACGAGACCCGGATGATCGCGCCGGCCTTCGGCGAGTACAACGAGGACGTCAAGCCGATCATCCAGGCCGGCTCCTCCGACAGCTCCGCACTCGATGCCGTGATCGAGGCCCTGGTCCGGGCCGGCCGCGAATTGCCGCTCGCCAAGACCCTGCTGATCCCGCCGGCCTGGGCCAAGAAGATGGCGATCCCACAGGCGCACAAGGACCTGTTCAGCTACTGCAACTGCGTCATGGAGCCCTGGGACGGGCCGGCCGCGGTGGTCGCCTGCGACGGCCGCTGGGTGATCGGCGGCATGGACCGCAACGGCCTGCGCCCGATGCGCTACAGCCGGACCGCCGACGGCCTGGTCGTGGTCGGCTCCGAGACCGGCATGGTGCCGCTGGTCGAAGGCGAGATCGTCGAGAAGGGGCGGGTCGGCCCGGGCGAGATGGTCGGCGTCGACCTCAGGGCCGGCAAGTTCTACCGCGACCGCGAGCTGAAGGACCTGCTCGCCGGCCAGAAGCCGTTCGGCCAGTGGGTCAAGAACATCACCCATCTCGACAACCTGGTCGCCAGACGTCCGTTCGAGCCCTATCAGACGGAACGCGCCGAGCTGCGCCGGCGCCAGAACCTGTTCGGCATCTCGATCGAGGAGCTCGAGCTGCTGCTCGCCCCGATGGTCCAGGACGCCAAGGAGGCGGTCGGCTCGATGGGCGACGACACCCCGGTCGCGGTGCTCTCGGAGCACTACCGGGGCCTGCATCACTTCTTCCGGCAGCAGTTCAGCCAGGTCACCAACCCGCCGATCGACTCCTTGCGCGAATACCGGGTCATGAGCCTCAAGACCCGCTACGGCAATCTCGGCAACGTCTACGACCAGGCGCCGAGCCAGACCCGGATCCTGCAGCTCGAGAGTCCGCTTTTGCTGAGCACCGAGTTCCGGGCGCTGCTCGACCATTTCGGCCGCAAGCTCACGACCATCGACTGCACGTTCGCCGTCTCTGCCGGCGCCGGCGCGTTACGCGAGGCGCTGGCCCGGATCCGCGCCGAGGCCGAGGACGCCGTGCGCGAGGGCTACGAGCAGATCGTGCTGAGCGACGAGGCGGTCTCGGAAGCGCGCGCACCGATCCCGATGATCCTCGCCGCCGGTGCCGTTCACAGCCACCTGGTACGCGAGGGGCTGCGCAGCTTCAGCTCGATCACGGTGCGCACCGGCGAGTGCCTGGACGTGCACTATGTCGCGGTCCTGATCGGGGTCGGCGCCACCGCGGTCAACCCCTACCTCGCCGAGGCGGCGATCGCCGACCGCCACGCCCGTGGCCTGTTCGCGGGCATGAGCCTGCAGGAGTGCCTAGCGCGCTACAAGGAGGCGGTCGACCAGGGGCTGCTGAAGGTGATGTCGAAGATGGGCATCTCGATCCTCAGCAGCTACCGCGGCGGCTACAACTTCGAGGCGGTCGGCCTGTCGCGCTCGCTGTGCGCCGAGTATTTCCCGGGCCTGATCACCCGCATTTCGGGCATCGGGCTCGCGGGCATCCAGAACAAGGTGCTGGCGCTGCATCGGCGGGCCTACGACGACGCCAACCCGCCGCTCGTGATCGGCGGCCTGTACCGCTACCGCCGGGGCGGCGAGCGCCACGCCCTCGAGGGGCCGGCGATCCACCAGCTGCAGTACGCGGTCGCGACCGATTCCTACGCCGCCTACAAGAAATACGCCGAGATCTTGTACAAACAAAAGCCGATCGCGCTCCGCGATCTGCTCGACTTCGACCGCCGCCAGGCGCCGATCCCGATGGACGAGGTCGAATTGATCACCGAGATCAGGAAGCGCTTCGTCACGCCCGGCATGTCGCTCGGCGCGCTGTCGCCCGAGGCGCACGAGACGCTGACGATCGCGATGAACCGGATCGGCGCCAAGTCGGACAGCGGCGAGGGCGGCGAAGCCCAGGAGCGCTACCTGCCGCGGCCGAACGGCGACAACGCCAACTCGCCGATCAAGCAGGTCGCATCGGGCCGCTTCGGGGTCACCGCCGAATACCTCAACGCCTGCCGCGAGCTCGAGATCAAGATCGCCCAAGGAGCGAAGCCCGGGGAAGGTGGCCAGCTGCCAGGCTTCAAGGTCACGGTCGAGATCGCGAAGCTCAGGCACGCGACGCCCGGCGTGACCCTGATCTCGCCGCCGCCGCACCACGACATCTACTCGATCGAGGACCTGGCCCAGCTGATCTACGACCTGAAGCAGATCAACCCGGACGCCAAGGTCTGCGTCAAGCTGGTCTCCGAGGCCGGGATCGGCACGATCGCGGCCGGCGTCGCCAAGGCCAAGGCCGACGTGATCCTGGTCTCGGGGCACTCGGGCGGCACCGGGGCGAGCCCCCAGACCTCGATCAAATACGCCGGGACGCCCTGGGAGATGGGCCTGTCCGAGGTCAACCAGGTCTTGACCCTGAACCGGCTGCGGCACCGGGTCGTGCTGCGCACCGACGGCGGCATCAAGACCGGCCGCGACGTCGTGATCGCGGCGATGCTAGGGGCCGAGGAGTACGGCGTCGGCACCGCGGGCCTGGTCGCGATGGGCTGCATCCTGGTCCGCCAGTGCCACTCCAACACCTGCCCGGTCGGGGTCTGCACCCAGCGGCCGGACCTGCGCGAGAAGTTCGAGGGCACCCCCGACAAGGTCGTCAACCTGTTCAGCTTCATCGCCGAGGAAGTCCGGGAGATCCTGGCGTCGCTCGGCCTGCGCTCGATCGAGGAGGCGATCGGTCGTAGCGATCTTCTGCACCAGGTCTCGCGCGGCAGCGACGACCTCGACGATCTCGACCTCAACGCGCTGCTCGCTCAGATCGACACCGGCGGCCATCCGCGCCATTGCGCGATCGAGGGCCGCAACGAGGTCCCGGATTCCCTGGATGCGCGCATGATCCAGGACGCCCGCGCGGCGCTGCTCGAGGGCGAGAAGATGCAGCTCGCCTACAACGTCCGCAACGTGCATCGCGCGGTCGGCACCCGGTTCTCGGCCCACATCACCCGCCGCCACGGCATGGACCAGTTGCCGCCCGGCCAGATCACGGTCCGGCTGCGCGGCTCGGCCGGCCAGTCGCTCGGCGCCTTCGCCGTCCAGGGGCTGCGGCTCGAAGTGTTCGGCGACGCCAACGACTATGTCGGCAAGGGACTTTCGGGTGGCACGATCGTGGTCCGGCCGCTGGTCTCGAGCCCTTTGGTCGCCCATGAGAACGTGATCATCGGCAACACCTGCCTCTATGGTGCCACCGCCGGCAAGCTGTTCGCGGCCGGACGAGCGGGCGAGCGGTTCGCGGTCCGCAATTCAGGTGCCGCTGCCGTCGTCGAGGGCTGCGGCGACAACGGCTGCGAGTACATGACCGGCGGCATCGCCCTGATCCTCGGGCCGATCGGCGACAACTTCGCCGCCGGCATGAGCGGCGGTATGGCCTATGTCTACGATCCCGAGGAGCGTTCGGCCGAGCGCATCAACCGCGACATGGTGATCTATCAGCGGGTCGAGGTCGATCACTACGTCGACGAGTTGAAGGCGCTGCTGACCCTGCACCTCAAGAACACCCAGAGCCGCTTCGCGGAGCGACTCCTCGCCGAGTTCGATCGCGAGATCGGTCATTTCTGGCAGATCGTGCCCAAGGAGATGCTGGACAAGCTGGAGGTGCCGGTGGTGCGCGAGCGGCTCACCGCGCTGACCGCCTGACCAGACCAGGGGACGGCCTCCGGCTCAAATGCGGAACGGGGCGACCATCCGGCCACCCCGTTCCCAGACTTCCGGTCCGACCGCCGCCGGCGGCCGGTCACGCTGCCTACTGGGTGTTGGTGCTGCCCCCGGTGGTCGTGCTCCCGGTGTCCGTGCTGCCCTCGGTCGCCGGTGGCGTGGGCGTCGCGGCCGGCTCCTGGGTCCCGGCCGCCGGCGCGACCGTGCCCTGATCCGACGACGACTGTTCGGATTGGCCGCAGCCGGCGAGCAGCAGAAGCGCCGCGCTCAGGCCGGCGGCGGCGATCGTGGTATGTCTCCTCGTGGCACGCATTTTATAACCTCCTGTTTTTTGCCCGCCATGTCCGGCGACGTCGCGCCGGCACGGTGGATCTGCTTGTGGCGTTCAGCCACCATCAAGCAAAAAAAATGGCCGGCGCACCAGTACGATGGGCGATGCGCCGGCCGATCGGTTCAGGTGATGCCCTGACTGGCGATCCGGGGTCCAAACCATCCGCGGGTCCTCTCCGCTCCGGCCTGCCCCGACACTCGGCCTCGAGTGTCTGCACCTGAACCAGCGTTACGACGCTGCGAGGGTGGCAATTCGACGAGCGCCTGATCGATCGCCTAAACCTCGGCTACGCCGAACGATCCGAGCACTGAGCCGGCAACCTCTACCACCTTGGCGCTGGCACCGGTCAGCTTGCTGAGCATCCGAGACTCTCACGCGTGGTATCGCGGTCGCGTCTGACTCAGCCCTCGGACAGTCAATCAGGCAAACAGAACGCTTGTAGGTTTATTCCTTGTCTGCCGCGGCTTGTGATTTTTGCGTTTTGTCTGACGCGCGACCAGGCCCGACCGGCTATTTGAACAGGTCGGCCCGCAGCTGCCGAAGGCTCGGCAGCTGGCCCTGAGTGAACGGCAGCGGCCGGCAGATCTGCATCGCGACGAGGCCAAGCTTGGCCGCCAGCAGGCCGTTGACCGCGCCCTGGCCCACGCGCGCCGAGACCACGTGGAGCAGCGTGGCGCCGGTCGCTTCGACCGCGGCGTCGCTGATCATCTCGCTGACGTCGGCAGCCAGCACGTTGACGATCGCCCGGCGCATAAGCTTCGCCGAGGCTGCGGCGCCAGGCCGCACGCCGTAGAGGTGGGCGATCGCACGCAGCATGGCGAGCGTGCGGGTCAGCACGAAGGCGCTGTCCAGGAGTCCCAGCGGGCTCAGCGCGGTCAGCGCACCGACATCCCGGGCGCTGCGCCGGACCAGCTGGTAGGCCCGCTCGTCGAGCGGGTGGAGCACCGTGGTCGCGAACAGGCGCAGGCGCTCACCGTCGGTCAGCGCATCGCTCGCCTGGGCATGGAAGCGCTCGAGCGCTCCTTGCGTATCGGCGCGCTCGCGGTACAGCTGTTCGATGCGCTCGAGCAGCGCGTCCGCCTGGCCGTGCACTTCGGAGATCAGCTGGCGCTCGGCATCGTGGCGCAGATGCTCGACCCGGGCGAGGCGCGCGAGCGCCAGGATCTCGCGGCCAGCCCAACCGACGCCGCCTGCCGCCACCCCGGCGAGCAGCACCGCGGCGGCGCCGCCGAGCCAGACCGAGCGTTCGAACAGCTCGACCATCAGGTCATGGGCCTGGAGGCCGAGCAGCCCGACGACCAGCAGGCCGCCGCTCCAGAACAGCAGCCGGCGCCAGGGTCGCACCGGGCCGGGGGCCGGCGTCGGGATCACCGGCACCAGCGGTGCCGCCTCGGGCTCCGGCTCGACCAGCTCCAGCCGGCCGGCCGGCAGCTCCGCCGGATCGAGCTCGAAGGGCGCGATCGGCTCCTTTACGCTCATCGCCGCCGCCCGATCGCAGGCTCTGAACTTTTCTCGCCGCCAAACGTCCTCCAGGCGACACTCCTGCGGCGGGCCGGGCGGGGCCCGCGCGCCCTGGTACGAGGGAGGACGACGATGACGACGCTCACCGGATCTATGGCCACGCTGGCGGTTCTCTGGCTGCTCGCGCCGCCGGCGCTCGCGGCCGACGGTTGCATGGCGCCGGCGCCGAAGCTCGAGCAGATGGCGCAGCGCGCCGAGCTCGACGACGTCACGCGCGGCAAGGTCGACAGCCTGCTCCATGACGCCGCCGGTCTGTGCGACGAGGGCGACGTCGAGCAGGCCAAGACGAAGTTCGCCAACGTCCGCCAGCTGCTCGACTCCGACCTGCCCGGGCAGGTCGCGCCCAAGGTGGCACCCGAGGCCGCGCCCCACCCGACGCCCGAACTCGCGCCCGGGCTGAAGCGCAGCGACTCCGCCCAGTGAGCTCCGCCGGCCGGGCGAGCGCGCGCGGGGACGCACATGATGCTCATCGCAGGCGGTCGCCCAGCAGCACCTCGAGCGCCTGGTCGAGGCGGATGTGCTGCGGCTTGTCGGCGCCCTGCAGGATCAGACGGCGCGGGGCGAAATCGCGGAACCGGAAGCGGCCGGCCCGCCAGTCCTCCTCGGCCGGCAGCTCGGGCGGGATCTCCCCCGGGAACAGCACCGTGGGCCGGTTTTCGCCCTTGAGCACGCCCCGGACGCAGGACAGCACCTGCCCCTGATGCTCGGTGCGCACGACCTCGGTCGAGCGCAACGCCGAAAGCGCGATGAAGGCCGGTTTGACGCCCTCGAAGCGGGCCGGGCCGGCCGCCTCGTCGACCATGCGCTCGAGCAGCAATCGGAGATTGGGGTGCTGGTTGTGGGCGACGTGGTCGGCCTTGGTGACCGCGAACAGCAGGGTCTCGATCCGCGGCCGCAGCAGCCGGGCGAGCAGGCTGCTCGGGCCATAGCGGAAGTTGTTCAGCACCAGCCCCAGCGCCGCCTCGCAGTCGGCGAAGCAGGCGCGGCCGTGGTTGAGCACGCCGAGCACGTCGACCAGCACGATCTGACGATCGAAGCGGCTGAAATGGTCGCGGTAGAAGGGCAGAACCACGCGGTCGCGGTAGCGCTCGTAGCGGCTGCGCATCAGCTGGGCGAGGCTGCCGCGCGCGGCGTGCATGGGCGGCAGCGGGCAGAACTGCAGGAGTTCGCTGCCGGCGAGGTCGCCCGGCATCGTGAAGCGGCCCGGCTGCAGCAGGCTGAGCCCGGCATCCTGGCAGCGGCGCAGATAGACGGTGTAGAGCGCTGCCGCCCGGGCCGCCTGGCCGGCGTGATCGGAGGCGGCACGCGCGGTCGGATCGAGCCCGGCCACGAAGCTTCGCCAGTCCTTGGCCAGGGCGGCGCGCGGCGCGTTCTCGGCGGCCCGCAGGACCGTGGCCGACCAGGCCTCGTAGCTCTGGTCGAGCAGCGGCAGATCGAGCAGCCACTCGCCCGGATAGTCGATGATCTGAACCGTCAGCAGCCGGCGCTCGCCGAGGCGGCGGCGCAGCGCGCCCTTGGCCACGAAGCGGAGCTGGAGCCGGAGCGCGCTCAGGCGCTCGGTCGCGGGCGGCCAGTGCGGCTCGGGGCTGGCGAGTGCCCCGCGCGCGCTCTCGAACGGGAAGGCCGGCAGAGCGCCCGGCTCGGAAGGCAGTAGGCGGACGCCGAGCAACCGGCCCTCCTGGAGCGCGGAGAGGAACGGCAGCTCCTGCGCCCGCAGCAGGTGGTGGATCGCCATCGTGATGAACACGGTCTTGCCGCTGCCGCGCAGGCCGGTAACCGCGAGCCGGAGCGTGCGGTCGCGGGCAAGATCGGTGAACTCCTTGAGCCCGCGCTGGAGGCGGGCCGGCGAGGGCAGGGTCGTCAGATCCCTGAGGCTGGTCCAGGCGAACCGGCTCGCCATCAAGGCCCGACCTTGCCCGCCAGCAGTGCCAGGCAGACCAGCAGGCCGAGCTCGCGGTTGCTGCGAAACCGGCGCAGGCAGGAGGCCGGATCGTCGAGCTCGAGGGTCCGGATCTGCCAGGCGAAATGCGCGCCGACCGCTGCCAGCAGCAGGTAGAAGCCGGCGCCGAGGCCAGCCGCCCAGCCAGCCGCCGCCAGCAGCACGAGCGTGATCCCATAGAAGCCCCAGAGCCAGCGCGGGGTCGCGGCCCCGAGCCGCCGGGCGCTCGAGCGGACGCCGATCAGCGCGTCGTCGGCCTTGTCCTGATGCGCATAGATCGTGTCGTAGCCGAGCGTCCAGAAGAAGCCCGCGGCGTACAGCAGCAGCGCCGGGGCCGCGAGCCCGCCGGTCGCCGCCGCCCAGCCGGTGAGCGCACCCCAGTTGAAGGTGATGCCGAGGAACGCCTGCGGCCACCAGGTGATCCGCTTCATCAATGGATAGACCACGATCAGCGGCACCGAGGCCAGCGCGACCGCGATCGCGAAGCGATTGAACGGGATCAGGACCATGAGCCCGACCAGCAGCTGGAGTGCCAAAAAGCCCAGCGCCTGGGCAACGCTCAGCTGGCCGCTCGCGAGCGGCCGGTGGCGGGTGCGCTCGACCCGGACATCGAGGTCGCGATCGATCAGGTCGTTGATCACGCAGCCGGCGCCGCGCATCGCGACCGCCCCGATCGCGAACAGGACGACCAGCCCGACGCCCGGCCCGCCGGGAGCGAGCGCCAGCGCCCACCAGCCGGGCAGGAGCAGGAGCCAGCTGCCGATCGGGCGGTCCCAGCGCGCCAGCACGGCATAGGGTCGCAGCCGCTCGGGCAGGCCCTCGACCCAGCCGCGCTCGCGGTCCATCACGATCGGCGGCGCGTCTAAGCCTTGCTTCGCCATGGCCATCCTTCTAGCGTTCGGCCCACCTCAGGACAAGCGAGCCCCCCATGGATGAAACCCCGTTGCACGCGCCCCGATCCTCGGACCTTCGCCTGTTTGTCGATGTGCCTCTGGCGCAGGGGGGTCTGCTCGAGCCGAGCGCGGCCCAGTGCCATTATCTCCTGACCGTGATGCGTCGCCAGGCCGGCGACCGCGCGGTGCTGTTCAACGGCCGCGACGGCGAATGGCTGGCGGCGATCGAGCCGGTCGAGCGGCGCCGTTGCCGGCTGGCGATCACCGAGCAGCTGCGGCTGCAGCAGCCGGAGCCCGGCCCGACGCTGCTGTTCGCCCCGCTCAAGCGGGTCCGCCAGGAGTTCCTGATCGAGAAGGCGACCGAGCTCGGCGTCGCCCGGCTCGAGCCGGTGTTCACCCGACGCTCGGTGGTCGACCGGATCAACCGGGCGCGCGTGCTCAGCATCGCGATCGAGGCGGCCGAGCAGTCCGGGCGGCTGACGGTGCCCGAGATCGACCTGCCGATCTCGCTCGACCAGCGGCTCGAGAACTGGCCGGCCGACCGCCTGCTCTATTTCGGCGACGAGACCGGGGCCGGCGCGCCGCTGCTGGAGACCCTGCAGAGCCGGGGAGCGGGCGATCTCTTGATCGGGCCCGAGGGCGGCTTCACCGACGAGGAGCTCTCGGAGCTCCACCGCCTCGAGCAGGTCGTGGCGGTCAGCCTCGGGCCGCGCGTGCTGCGCGCCGAGACTGCGGCCCTCGCGGCGCTCGCCTGCTGGCAGGCGGTCGACGCCCTGGCCAACTGAACCTCGACCGACGCTGGCCGCCGGCGGCTCAGGTGGCGGTGCCGCCGACGGTCAGGCCCTCGATCAGGAGCGTCGGCTGACCGACCCCGACCGGGACCCACTGGCCCTCCTTGCCGCAGGTGCCGACGCCGCGATCGAGCTCGAGGTCGTTGCCGATCGCGCCGACTTTGGTCAGGCAGTCGGGGCCGTTGCCGATCAGCGTCGCGCCCTTGACCGGCGCGGTCAGCCGACCGTCCTCGATCAGATAGGCCTCGGCGGCGGTGAACACGAACTTGCCCGAGGTGATGTCGACCTGGCCGCCGGCGAAGTTCTTGGCGTAGAGCCCGCGCCTGACGCCCTTCAGGATCTCCTCGGGATCGCGGTCGCCTGCGCGCATGTAGGTGTTGGTCATCCGCGGCATGGTCTGATGGGCATAGCTCTGGCGGCGGCCGTTGCCGGTCGGCGGCATGCCCATCAGCCTCGCGTTCTGCCGGTCCTGCATGTAGCCGACCAGGACCCCGTCCTCGATCAGCACGTTGCAGGCGCTGGGCGTGCCTTCGTCGTCGATGGTCAGCGAGCCGCGGCGCTCATCGAGCGTGCCGTCGTCGACCACGGTCACGCCCTTGGCCGCGACCCGCTCGCCGAGCAGGCCCGCGAACGCCGAGGTCTGCTTGCGGTTGAAGTCGCCCTCGAGGCCATGGCCGACCGCCTCGTGCAGCAGGACCCCGGGCCAGCCGGGCCCGAGCACGACGGTCATCTCGCCGGCCGGCGCCGCGACCGATTCGAGGTTGACCAGAGCTTGGCGGAGCGCCTCGTCGACCATCGCCTGCCATTTGGCGGGCTCGAGCAGCTCGTCGTAGCCGACCCGGCCGCCGGCGCCGAAGCTGCCGGTCTCCATCCGCTTGCCGTCGCCGACCACGACCTGGACGTTGAGCCGGACCAGCGGCCGGATGTCGGCGCTCTGCGAGCCGTCGGCACGCAGGATCAGGACCTGCTGCCAGGAGCCGGCGAGGCTGGCGCTGACCTGCCGGACCCGCGGGTCCCGGCCCCTTGCGTAGGCGTCGATCTGCTCGAGCAGGCCGACCTTGGCCGCCTGCAGCTGGCCCTGGATCGGGTTGGCCTCGCCGTAGCGCTTGCGGTTGGTGCCCTGGGGCGGCAGCGCGAGCTCGCCCCGGTAGCCGGCCTTGACCGCGCCGACCGCCTCGATCGCCCGCCCGAGCGCGGCGCCGCTCAGCTCCGGACTGTGGGCGAGCCCGATCGCCTCGCCGGCGATCGCCCGCAGGCCCAGGCCCCGGCTGACGTCGAAGGCCGCGCTCTTGAGCCGGCCGTCGTCGAAGGCGAAGCTCTCGGTCTCGCGGTATTCGAGGAACAGCTCGCCGTCATCGACGCCGGCCAGCCCGCGCCCGACCAGCTCGGGCAGGCGCTCGAAATCGAGCTCGGCGCTGGCGAAGGGGTTCGGGTCGAGAAGGCGCGGACTGGTCATGGCACGGATCTTTCCCTGGCGTGGGCCCTTCGACGCCGGCGCGCGGGTCCGGGGGCGCGACAGTTGGCGGCACCGCTTAGCTGATGCGACGCTCGGCCGTACCTGATATAGGCGCTGGGAAGCGGGGATGAGCCGCGGCCGTGCGATTTTTTCGCGCGCGCCCGGTAGCATCGGGCAGCGCCGACGCTGACGACGGGCGGAGCACGGGATCGCGGGACGGGTGCGGCCGCAGCGCCGCCCTTGCGACGATCTGTCACTTAGAACGGTTGGAATGTGAGGCCGAATCATCACGTGAAATTTGCCACGCGTTGTCCTAAGGTCGCCATGCTCAAGAACCGCGCCGACCCGGTCCGTCCATCGCATCCGAGCGAGAGGTCTGCATGCCAGTGATCCTGTTCAGCCTGTTGGCGCTGCTCGGCCTCGTCGTCGGGCCGGCGCACGCCGCCGAGCCGCAGCCGTGGGAGATCGGCTTTCAGTCGCCGGCAACGCCGATCATGGAGCGGCTGGAGTCGTTCAACACCTTCCTTTCTTGGATCATCTCGCTGATCGCGATTTTCGTGCTGATCCTGCTGGTGTACGTCTGCTACCGCTTCGCCGCCAGCCGCCATCCGACCCCGTCGCGGCGGACCCACAACACGCTGCTCGAGATCGCCTGGACCACGGTGCCGGTCCTGGTCCTGGTGGTGATCGCGATCCCCTCGTTCAAGCTCCTGTACTACGAGGACGTGGTTCCGGACGCCGACCTGACGCTCAAAGCGATCGGCCATCAGTGGTACTGGAGCTACGAATATCCGGACAATGGCGACTTCAGCTTCGACGCCTATCTGGTCGAGGCCGCCGACCTGAAGCCGGGGCAGCCGCGGCTGCTGACCACCGACAACGCGGTCGTGGTGCCGGTCGACACCAACGTCCGCCTGCTCACCACCGCCACCGACGTCATCCACTCCTGGGCGGTGCCGTCGTTCGGCGTCAAGATCGACGCAGTGCCCGGCCGGATCAACGAGAGCTGGTTCCGAGTTGAAGCGCCCGGCACCTACTACGGGCAGTGCTCGGAGCTCTGCGGCGACTATCACGGTTTCATGCCGATCATGGTCAAGGCGGTGCCCAAGGACGAGTTCAAGACCTGGGTCGAGCAGGCCAAGAAACAGTTCGCCCAGAGCGGCGCGATCGACCTGGCCAAGCGCTGAGCCAGAGAGTTCAAGGACCGAGGAGCTGATCATGGCTTATGGTGCTATCCCCGTCGACGAGCGCGGCGCGCCGAAGAGCTTTCTTGTCCGCTGGGTCTATTCGACCAATCACAAGGACATCGGCACGCTGTACCTGCTCACCGCGTTCATCGCCGGCGTGCTCGGCATGCTGATCTCGGTGGTCTTCCGGATGGAGCTGATGTCGCCCGGGCCCGGCATCCTCGGCGACAACCATCACCTGTTCAATATTCTGATCACGGCCCATGGCCTCTTGATGGTCTTCTTCTTCATCATGCCGGCGATGATCGGTGGCTTCGGCAACTGGATGATCCCGTTGATGATCGGGGCGCCCGACATGGCGTTCCCGCGCATGAACAACATCAGCTTCTGGCTCCTGGTCCCGGCCATCCTGCTGCTGCTGGGCTCGACCCTGGTCGGCGGCGCCGGCACCGGCTGGACCATCTACCCGCCGCTGTCGTCCGCGCTCGGCCATCCGGGCATGGCGGTCGACATGGTAATCTTCAGCCTGCACCTCGCCGGCGCGTCATCGCTGCTCGGCGCGATCAACTTCATCACCACGATCTTCAACATGCGCGCGCCCGGCATGACCATGCACAAGATGCCGCTGTTCATCTGGGCGCTGCTGGTCACCGCGTTCCTTTTGCTGCTCGCGATCCCGGTGCTCGCCGGCGCCATCACGATGCTTTTGACCGACCGCAACTTCGGCACCAGCTTCTTCGAGCCGGCGGGCGGCGGCGACCCGCTCTTGTTCCAGCATCTGTTCTGGTTCTTCGGTCATCCCGAGGTCTACATCCTGATCCTGCCCGGCTTCGGCATCGTCAGCCAAGTCGTCTCGACGTTCTCCAAGAAGCCGATCTTCGGCTATCTCGGCATGGCCTACGCCATGGTCGCGATCGGCTTCATCGGCTTCATCGTCTGGGCGCACCACATGTTCACGGTCGGCATGAGCGTCGACGTGAAGGCCTATTTCGTCGCCGCGACCATGGTCATCGCGGTGCCGACCGGCATCAAGATCTTCAGCTGGATCGCCACCATGTGGGGCGGCTCCATCGAGTTCAAGACGCCGATGCTGTGGGCGATCGGCTTCATCTTCCTGTTCACGGTCGGCGGCGTGACCGGCATCGTGCTGGCCAACGCCGGCGTCGACATCGCCCTCCACGACACCTACTACGTCGTCGCCCACTTCCACTACGTGCTGTCGCTCGGGGCGATGTTCACGATCTTCGCCGGCTTCTACTACTGGATCGGCAAGATGTCCGGGCGGCAATATCCGGAGAAGCTGGGCCAGCTGCACTTCTGGCTGACCTTCGTCGGCGTCAACCTGACCTTCTTCCCGATGCACTTCCTCGGGGTCGCCGGCATGCCGCGCCGGATTCCGGACTACCCGGACGCGTTTGCCGGCTGGAACATGGTGGCCTCGATCGGCGCCTACATCTCGCTGCTCGGCACGCTGGTCTTCTTCTACCTGCTGTACAAGACCTTCACCGTTGGCGAGAAGTGCCCCGACAACCCATGGGGCGAAGGTGCGACCACGCTCGAATGGACGCTGCCGTCGCCGCCGCCGTTCCATACCTTCAACGAGCTGCCCCAGGTCAAGTAGGGTGGCGACGCCGAAGCAACTCGTCGGCCTGCAGCCCGCGGCCGCGGACGCGTCCGAGGTCCGCGACTACTGGCTGCTGCTGAAGCCCAACGTGATGTCGCTGGTGGTGTTCTCGGGGGCGGCCGGGCTGTATCTGGCGCCGGGCAGCCTGCACCCGCTCTTGGCCGCGGTCGCGATCCTGTGCATCGCGGTCGCGGCCGGGGCCGCGGCCGCGATCAACAATGGCTACGACGTCGACATCGACCGGGTGATGGCCCGCACCCGTCTGCGGCCGACCGCGACCGGGCGGATCAGCCGCGACGACGCGCTCGCGTTCGGGGTCACGCTCGCGATCATCTCGACCATGGTGATGGGGCTCGCGGTCAACTGGGTCGCGGCCTCGCTGCTGGTCCTGACGATCGCCTTCTACGTGTTCGTCTACACGCTCTGGCTGAAGCGGCGGACGCCGCAGAACATCGTGATCGGCGGCGCCGCCGGCGCCTTCCCGCCGATGGTCGGCTGGGCGGCCGTGACCGGCCACGTCAGCCCGGCGTCGATCATCCTGTTCCTGATCGTCTTCATCTGGACGCCGCCGCACTTCTGGTCGCTGGCGCTGTACCGGTGCCGGGACTACGAGCGGGTCGGGGTGCCGATGCTGCCGGTGGTCGCCGGCCCCGAGAAGACCCGCCGGCACATCCTGGCCTACGTGCTGGCGCTGGTGCCGGTGAGCCTTTTGCCCTGGGCGCTCGGCTTCGCCGGCCAGCTGTACGGCCTGGCGGCGCTGGCGCTCGGCGGCGTCTTCCTCGGTCACGCGATCCGGCTCTGCCAGGACCGGACCCAGCGCACCGCGACCCGGACCTTCCGCTACTCGATCGTCTACCTGTTCGCGCTGTTCTTCGCGCTGGTCGCGGACAAGGCGCTCGGCTTCGGGGCCGCGAGCGGCGCCGGAGTGGCGTGGTGATCGCCGCCCGCATGGACCGGCGGCAGCGCAACAAGAACCTCGCGATCGCCCTGATCCTGGGAGGGCTGGCGCTGCTGTTCTATCTGATCACGATCGTCAAGATGAGCGGCGGCGGGTCATGAGCGGCCGCCGGCGCGCCAACCGGACGACGGCACTGCTCGCCTGCGCCGCGGTCGCGCTGATGCTGGGCCTGACTGCGGCCTCGGTCCCGCTCTATCGGATGTTCTGCCAGACGACCGGCTACGGCGGCACCACCCAGGTCGCGACGACGGCGCCGGCGGCCGCGCTCGGGCGGACGATCAAGGTCCGCTTCAACGCCGATACCTATCCCGGCCTGCCCTGGCAGTTCCAGCCCGCGCAGCGCGAGGTCGTGGTCCGGCTGGGCGAGCAGCACCTCGCCTGGTTCCACGCCCGGAACCGGTCCGACCGGGCGATCACCGGCCAGGCGGTCTACAACGTCACGCCCGACAAGGCCGGCGCCTACTTCGACAAGATCGCCTGCTTCTGCTTCACCGAGCAGGTCCTCCAACCGGGCCAGGAGGTCGACATGCCGGTGTCGTTCTTCGTCGATCCGGCGATCCTCGACGACCCGAACGCCCACGAGGTCAAGACGATCACGCTGTCCTACACCTTCTTCATGGTCGAGAAGCCGGCGCCGGCGCCAACCGGCGTCGTGACCGGGTCGACCGCAGGCGAGCCCCCCAACAGCGCCAGGGCAGGCAGGAGAATTCGCGATGGCCACGCCGGCTGACGCCGCCCACCACGGGCACCACGAGGTCCACCACCCCTATCACCTGGTCGCCCCCAGCCCCTGGCCGATCTGGGGCTCGGTCTCGGCGCTGACCCTGGTGATCGGCGGCCTGATGTACATGCACGAGATCGCCGGCGGCCCGTGGGTCATGCTGGTGGCGGTGCTCGGCCTCGCCTACACGCTGGTCCACTGGTGGCGCGACGTGATCCACGAGGCCCGCTCGGGCGATCACACCGACCCGGTCTCGCGCGGCCTGCGGATCGGCATGGCGCTGTTCATCACGTCTGAGGTTTTGTTCTTCTATGCCTTCTTCTGGGCCTATTTCTGGGGGGCTCTGCACCACCCGGTGACGGTTGAGGGCTATACCTGGCTGCCCAAAGGCGCGGAGCCGGTCGAGGCCTGGGACATCCCGTTCCTGAACACGATGATCCTCTTGCTCTCGGGCTGCACCGTGACCTGGGCGCACCACTGCGTGCGCGAGGGCGACAATCACACCGGGGCCAAGGCGCTGGCGCTGACCGTGCTGCTCGGCATCACCTTCACGAGCCTGCAGGCCTACGAATACCTGCACACGATCTACAGCCCGGAAGGCTTCTCGATCCACAGCGGGATCTTCGGCTCGACCTTCTACATGGCGACCGGGTTCCACGGCTTCCACGTGATGATCGGCACGACCTTCCTGATCGTGTGCACGATCCGCGCCTGGTACGACCATTTCCGGCCGGAGAAGCACGTCGGCCTCGAGGCGGCCGCCTGGTACTGGCATTTCGTCGACGTGGTCTGGCTGTTCCTGTTCAGCTGGGTCTACTGGTGGGGCGGCTACATGGCGGCCGCCAGCGCCGCCCCTTGAGCCCGCCGCCGCCTTCGGCGCTCTCGGCCGGGCTGCGCTGCCGCTGCCCGGCCTGCGGCCAGGGGCCGCTGTTCGAGGGCTTTCTGCGGGTCCGCCATTCGTGCCCGGTCTGCGGCACCGACGTCTCGGCGCATGACAGCGGCGACGGGCCGGTCGCGTTCATCATCCTGATCGTCGGCGGCCTGGTGGTCGGGCTCGCCCTGGTCACCGAGGTCAAGTACCAGCCGCCGGTCTGGCTGCACCTCGTCCTCTGGCTGCCGCTCGCGGTGATCCTGATCCTCGCCCTGATGCGGCCGTTCAAAGCGACCCTGATCGCCCTGCAATACCAGCACCGTCGCCAGGATTTTACCGGACACTCTAAATAATACCGAACGGCTGCGCCGCTCCCGATTCTCAGACTACAGTTGGCGATTGTTGTAGTAAGATTGTCGACAGTTTGCGATCAGTCGGCGCATTAACATTTTCGATACGGCTTCTCGCGCAAAACTTGCCGGCGCCGGTTCCGACCCGGCCACCGGCAACAGCGAAGCGAGGCCGTCATGCATTTGGCCGACCTGCACGTCCTGAACTCGCCGCTCGCCTGGCTGCTCTGGTTCGCGGTCCTGGCGGTCGCGATGTATTTCGCGCGCCTGCCGGCGCATCGGATGCTGCTGTCGCTCGGGCGGGCGCTGCACCGGACCTTCCGGCTCGCCGCGCGCTCGGTGCTGCTGGCCGAGCTGCGGCTGCAGGCGCGCAATCGCGAGGTCCTGCTCGCCGCCGGGCGCGAGGCCAAGGAGCGGATCATCGAGCGCGAGTTCGAGCGGATCGACGCCCAGGTCCGGCGCGACCTCGCCGAATGCCCGACCCTGAACCGGCGCCTGTCCGAGCAGGCGACCGCGCTCGAGGAGGACCATCAGCACTCGCAGGAGGTGCCGCCGGCGCCGCCCGGCTGGGTCAAGGCGGTCAAGGCGGTCGCCGAGATCGAGGCCCCGCGCGAGGACCCGATGGTCGGCAAGATCCTGGAAGCGGTGCACAGCTCGCTGCTCAAGGCGCAGGACCAGGCGCGCGCCGAGTTCCGGACCGCGACCCGCGCCCGCCACGAGCACCTGAAGCGGATGATGGGCCACTGGCGGCGGGCCCAGCAGCTGCTCGGCCAGGTCGAGGGCAAGGTCACCCGCCTGCTCCAGCGTACCCAGATCATCGACCGGCACATCGCCGAGTACCAGGACATCCTGCACCAGACCGACCGCGCCGAGCGGATGCTGACCTCGTCCTCGCTGGTCCAGTTCTTCGTCGCCCTGTTCGTGCTCTGCATCGCGGTCGGCGGGGCGGTGATCAACTTCCACCTGATCGCCCGGCCGATGGCCGAGATGGTCGGCGGCAACACCTTCATCGGCAATTGGAAAATCGCCGACATCGCGGCACTGGTGATCATCCTGGTCGAGGTCTCCATGGGCCTGTTCCTGATGGAGAGCCTGCGGATCACCCGGCTGTTCCCGGTGATCGGCGCTTTGCCCGACAAGTGGCGCGTGATCATGATCTGGATCACGCTCGGCCTCCTGACCGCGCTCGCCAGCGTCGAGGCCGGGCTCGCCTACATGCGCGAGATCCTGCTCCAGGACGAGCTCGCGACCAGCGCGATCTTGCGCGGCGAGCACGGCGCGCCCTACGCGAGCCAGTTCGTCTGGATCACGACCGCGGCGCAGATGGGCATGGGCTTCATCCTGCCCTACGCGCTGACCTTCGTCGCGATCCCGCTCGAGAGCTTCATCCACGCGCTGCGCACCGTGCTCGGCATGATCCTGGCCGGCAGCCTGCGCGGGCTCGCCACGGTCCTCCGCCTCGCCGGCGACGGCTGCCGCTATCTCGGCCGCCTGCTGATCGACCTCTACGACCTCGTGATCTTCCTGCCGCTCTGGCTCGAGCAGCAGATCAAGGCCCAGCTCGGCCAGCCCGCACACCCGGCCGCGCAACCGGCACCGATGGCCGCGACCGGCCCGATGCCGGCCCCCAAACGCGCCCCCAAGGTCAAGGAGCAGCTGTCATGAATCGTTGGCGCCAGATCGCCCTTGCCGGCCTCGCGCTGGCGCTCGCCGGCTGCTCCGGCGAGGCCGCGCCGACCACCCGCGGCGTCTATCTGCTGATGGACACCTCGGGCACCTACACCCAGGAGCTCGACAAGGCCCAGGCGCTGATCAACGCGCTGCTGGCCAAGCTCCAGCCCGGCGATTCGCTGGCGGTCGCCCGGATCGACACCGGCAGCTTCAACGAGAAGGACATCGTCGCCAAGGTCACCTTCGACGACCGGCCGAGCATGGCCAACCAGCAGAAGCGCCAGTTCCGCGACGCGATCGACCGCTTCGTCAAGCAGGTCAAGGCGGCGCCCTACACCGACATCACCGGCGGCATCCTGCAGGCGGCCGAGTACCTCAACGAGAAGGCCCCCGGCCGCAAGACCATCCTGATCTTTTCCGATCTCAAGGAGGATCTGAAGAAGGGCTACGTGCGCGACCTGCCGCTGACGGTCGACGGCTTCGAGGTGATCGCGATCAACGTCACCAAGCTGCGCTCGGACAACGTCGACCCGCGCGAATACATGACCCGGCTCGAGGACTGGCAGCGCAAGGTCGAATCCGGCGGCGGCAGCTGGCGCGTCCTCAACGACCTCGACCGCCTCGACCGCATCCTGGGCTGAGGCGCCGGGCGCAGCAGTAGACCCGGCTCGGCGCCTGCTCAAGAGGGCGGGCCTGAGGGCGCAAGCCGACGCTGATCGCCCCATCGCCGCAAGCCAATCCATTGTTTGGGCGAGTACCTTGGGTTCGTTTGGTTTTCCGCCGCCAACGGGGCCGCGGCGCCCGGGGCGAGGCTGTGAGCGGCCCCGTTCCCCCTGAGCGCGCGCGGCCACGCGACGGACGGTCGGTGGTCATGCTGGTCTGCGCACAGCGAAGCGTGAAAGTCGGGGCTTTCCATGCTTGTCGATACCAGATCGTAGGAAATTATGCAAGAGTGATCGGACCGTGGAAGGGTCCTCGGGACGGTCGGCCTCGACCGACGCCTTGCTTCGAAGCAGACCAAGATCGCCCCAAGCCAGCGCGCAGAAAAATTTTTGCGGAGGGGAATTAATTCCATAGACTAGCCCTCCATGAGTTTCAGGTAGCGCCAGCAGCGACGAGGCCGCGATAGGTGGTGGGGCGGGTCAGGACGGCCTGCTGGATGACGCGGGCGAAGCGGTGGCTGATGCTCTTGGCGGTGCGGCGGTTGAAGCGGAAGACGTACTCGTCGAGATAGGCCGGCAGGTGCTTGTTCGAGACCGCGCCGTGGTGGGTGCCGAGCAGCCAACGCTTGGCGAGGCCGAACACCAGGTGGATCGCCGGCAGGCGCAGCGCGGCGTCGCCCCAGGCGGCGGCGAGGTTGATCGGCTGGTGGGCGTAGCCGGCGGCGGCGAGGCCAGTGTAGCCGGACCAGCCATCGGTAGTCACGGTCGCGGGCTTGGCGACGTTTTCGCCGAGGAAGCCTTCGAGGCTCCGGGCCGAGACATCGGGCACGACGGCCAGCCTCAGCCGGCCCAGGCGGCACCCGCGGGCCTGGCCGCGGCCGGTCTCGACCGCGCCGGCGACCGTCGTCTTGCCGGCTGCGCCGCGGCCGGAGCGGCCGGGCCTGGGGCCACCGACATAGGTCTCGTCGGCCTCGACCTGCGCGCCAAGCGGCGCCCGCTCCGGGCGCACCATCGCGCGGCGGATCTTGTGCAGCCAGCTCCAGGCGGTCTGATAGCTGCCGAAGCCCATCTGGCGCTGGAGCTCCATCGCCGAGATCCCGCCCTTGCTCGAGGTCACCAGGTAGATCGCGAGGAACCACTTGGCGAGCCCGGTCTTGGTCTGCTCGAACAGGGTGCCGGCCAGGATCGAGTGCTGCTTGCCGCAGGCCGTGCACTCCTCGATCAGGCGTTTCTTGTCGCTGTAGCCTGACCATGCCGAGCTCGCGCAGCGGTGCCCCGCGGGCCACGCGCGCACCAGTACGCCCGGCAATTGGCGTCCGTGCCGAAGCGCTTCAGGAAGCTCGGCAGATCGCGCGGCAGATCCGTCAGCAGCTCGTCGGCCATGGCACCCTCCCCACTATGTTCGCTCTTCGTTCACCCTCCTCCATCCTGCCGCCGGAGTCAAGCAGCCTGAAACTTACGGAGATCAAGTTCCGTAGATATTCGGTGCTGGTGCAGCGGAAGGCCGGTCCGCGGCAGTTTCCCTGGGCGCCCGATATTCTCCGGAGCGATCGAAAAGGTTGGCCAATCCCGGCTCGCCGGCGCCGCGGGAGGAAACTCGCGAATTTCTTGCTCCCGGCGTCGATCTCCGAGGAAATTCCACGCGCCTGGCTCCCGAAGCCGGCCACCAGCGTCGTCTGGGCGCACTTCCGGCGAATTTTTCAGCCGGCGGAGCGAATTTCCGACCGGCATCGGAATTCGCGATGCGACACCATGCGTCACTTCTGTAGCATCATGCGCCAGGGTGTGCGGTGTACGTAAGCCTTTGCGGTGACGTCGTTTTTCGCCACGCTGGCGATCTGGCCGCCGATTTCGGCCTTGAAACCGCGCGATTTCGACCGCAAAATGACCGATTTCGAGCGCAAAGTGACGCACGGATGCGTCACATGTGTAGCATCGGTGGATTTTCGTCAATTCCAATGGTTTTTGGATTTTTCTGCGAATTTCCGGGGCGCGACGGTTCGCTGAAAACCGTCTGGATAGGGCCGCAAGAACCGCCGGATTCGGCCCGAGGAGAGCACAGAAGTGTGACATGTGTGATATCCGCGGTCGCACCGGCGATTCGGTGCCCGGTCCCGATTTTTCGAATTTCCACGAATTTTTCGCCAGCAGATCGCCGGCGCTCACCTGCGGCATGCGCGCGTTTAGGGTAGCCCGATCGAAAGCTCCTTCCGTGGGCCGGCCCCGTTGTGGCGGCGGGCTTGCAGTGCGCGGGCAAGAGCATCCACCGATGCAGCCTCACGCCGCCACGTAGTCGCGGATCTCGACCCGGACCCCGGCGCGGGCCGAGGCCTCGGCGGCGGAGAGGACGCTCTCGGCCACCCGCTCGTCGAGGTACTCCTCACCGCAGTTTTCGCAGACCTGCGCCGGCACGTCGTTGATCACGACCGTGGCACTGCCCCGCTGGAGCACCACCGTGGTCTTGCCGGGCCGCGTGTCGCCCAGCTTGCAGGCCGCGCACCGCGTTCGGCACGAGGTCACGAGCGCGGCTCGGATGCGAGAGCCAGCGCCCGCTCCTCGCCGTTGGCCTCGTCGACCACGACGATCTGGCCGCCGTCGCCGGCACGCAGCTGCTCGTTGGCGTTCAGAAGCTCGATGCCATAGATCGTACCGTCCGGCGCCAGGTCGACGTTCAGCTCGTCGCTGACGCGGATCGTCTCGACCTGCCCCCCCTGCTCGCGCAGGCGGATGTAGGCGACGTTGTAGCGCCGGTCGTAGGTCAGCTTCATCGGCTCGTTCTCACCACCAGATCGCTCACCGTAGCCGCAGATAGTCATCAACGCTGAAGCCGGCGTCCTTGAGGATTCGCACCGCCAAGCCGCGTCCCACGTCGGCGCCGGTATGCACGGGCACGGTCACCCTTGACCTGCCGGGCCTGGTGTCGCAGAGTGAGGTGGGCGCCGGACTGCCGGTCCAGGGCGATGCCCTGTGACTTCAGGAAACGCACCAGCTCGCGGGCGCTCACCTGCGGCATGCGCGCCATCAGGGCAGCCCGATCGACAGCTCCTCGACGTGGACCAGCCGCTCGTTCTGGGGCACGGGCTCGCCACGCGCGAGCAGCGAGGCGACGTGCTGCTGGATCGCCTCGCGCATGTTTCGCTTAGCCTCCTCGATCGTGCGGCCATTGCTGAAGCAGCCGGGCAGGCTCGGGCTCCAGGCGCCGTAGCCCTCGTCCTCCGCCTCCTTCTCGATCACGATCTCGAAGTTGTAGAACCGCATGCCTCGCTCCATCGGCCAGAGCCAGCCTACCATATGAGGCCGGGCCGACGCCATCGAATCGCCGCCATCCAGCCCGGGCGTCCGGCTGCCGCTCCGCTGGTGTCCTCCACGGCTGCGTGCGACGGGGCAAGTTCGCGATTTTCTCCGGATTTTCCGGGCGCCGTCGGGAATTTCCGATCGACGCGCATGCGCCACGATGCGTCACTTCTGTAGCATCATGCGCCAGGTGTGCGGTGTACGTAAGCCGCTGCAGCGACACGATTTTTCGCCGTCTGGCGATTCGACCGCCGATTTCGGCCCCAAAACCGCCTGATTTCGGCCGCAGAACCACCGATTTCGGCGCAAAAGTGACGCACGGATGTGACACATGTGTAGCATCAGTGGATTTTCGGCAATCTCAACGGTTTTGGAATTTCCTGCGAATTTTTCGGGAGCCGCGATGCCGCCGATTTCGGCCGCAAGACCGCTGCTTTCGGGCGCAAAAGTGACGCAAAATCTGCGCCAGGTGGCGGATCCGCCGGGTCAAGCCCTGATGCTGCCGGGAATTTTGGGAGGCGGGCTTTGAGCGGGTCGTGTCGAGGCCGACGGCAATTCGACCTCAATCATACCAGCAGGCGCGTCGGCATTCTCGGTGACAGCCCGGTCTCGCCCGACGCTGACGGGAACCTGAGCCGCAGCGAGACCGCTCGGAGGCATGCCCGCTGACGCCCTCCTGAGCGAAACGCGCTTCGCTCGAACCTGCGAAACATCGGCTGCAGCCGAAGTTGCCTTCGCCTCAAGCCGGCTACAGGCGCTTTCATGGATTCGATTTCCCTTTATTCTTCATCATTTTGAGACAGGAGCTTATGGGGTCGGCGCGGCTGGCATGAAGTCTGCATCAATGGCAGTCCGAAGTGGCCACAGTGATCGTTAGACGCCCGAAGGAGAACCGATCGATGTGCGAATGCGGCACCGGGAGGACGGCGCGGTTTGAGGGAGGCAGCGAACCCCTCATGCCTGAGATCGACGAGATGGCCGCGGCGGCTGAGCTTCTTGACGCCCCGAATGAGGCGACGCTCGACAAAGTGCTCGCCACCACCATCTCCGATGCCGCACGACACTCCGGCGGTGCACTGCCACCAGCCACAACTCGCATCCTTCGCGAGATCGTCAAACGGGTTCTCCGACGCGTGCTGCCGACGCTCGGTCGGGCGCCGAGGCTGCTGCGCGGCCGCGGCGGATATTTACTGCCACCCCGGGCAGGCCGCATCTTGGGTATCGAACTCGAAGGCCTCAGCCCAGAAGACATGGAACTGGCGAGTGCACGGCGCGCCGTGCGCTTCGCCCGTTCGGCGGCGCACCGAGCCTCGCATGCCTCGCGCCGCTTACCACCGCGTTTGGTCGCCAGACGCGCCGCTCTGGGCGCTGCCCGCCGGTGGGCACCGGCATTCTTCCGGATGCGCCGGCTGCTGCCGCGGCTATTGGCATCGCGCGTTCCGCGACCCCGCCTGGAGGCTTGCCGACGGTCGACCGGGACCACAACCGACGAGGCAGCTGGATCCGCCGCGGCAACAATGTCTTCGTCATCTGCTGACCGTGGATAGGCCGCGGTAGCGCCGATCAGGCCCAACCAAAGGAAGCTGTCATGCACAACATCGACCGTACCATGAGCATGGAGGCCGGCGACTTCGAGTCCGGTGACTTCGAGTCGGGTGACTTTGAATCTGACGGTCTCGGCTATGAAGGCGACTTCGAAAGTTCGTTCGAATTCGAAGCGGAGATCAACGGACAGGCCATGGAGGTCGGCGGGCTCAGTGAGGAGGATGAGGTGGATCTCGCCGCCGAGCTGCTGACGATCACCAATGAGGACGAGCTCGACCAGTTCCTTGGCAATCTCTTCCGCCGCGTCGGCCGCGGTATCCGTGGGATCGCACGCAACCCCGTGTTCCGCGCGGTAGGCGGCATGCTCAAAGGGGTTGCCAAGCGGGTGCTACCCATGGCCGGCGCCGCCCTCGGCTCGGTCGTACCGGGCGTCGGCACCGCGATCGGTGGCGCGCTTGGCACCGCGGCGAGCAAACTATTCGAAGTCGACCTCGAATCGATGAGCGACGAGGACGCCCAATTCGAGGTTGCCCGGCGGTGGGTGCGCCTGGCCGGCGACACTGTCCAACAGGCGAGCCGCGTCGCTGGCGCGGCAGACCCGCAGCAAGCTGCGAGGCAGGCCCTGGCGGCAGCGGCGCGCCGTCACGCGCCCGGTCTGGCACGAGCCCTCGGCTCGAGGCCACGCATGGGGCGGGAAGGATGGTCCGGCGCGCAGTCGACCGGGCGCTGGATCCGGCGCGGCAGGCACATCGTCGTGCTCGGAGTTTGAGGTCATGGCGCTCATCGCCCATCATCGGTTCCTCGCGCAGGAGGCGCGGGCGCTCTTGAGCCGGTTGGCCCGGGTCCGGCCCTTCGTCCTGTACGAGACCATGGTGCCGGCGGCGGCCCTGCCGCCGGCCGCGCAGGCGGCGATCGAGCGCCTCCTCCTCCTCGCCAAACGCGAGCTCGACGCCCGCGTGCGAGCGTTTCTGATGCAGCTCCAGACCCCGACCGGGCAGGCGGCGACGCCGGAGGAGGCGCAGCGTCGCTTCACGTTCCTGCGGTTGCGCTTCAATGCTCTGCTGGCCCAGATCGACATCTTTGCCGACGTGCTCACCCAGCGCAGCGAGCACGAGACCGGTGTCTGGCTGGCCGGCCTCGATGCCCTGGCGGCTGACGCGCTGCGCCTGCCGGGCGGCTACTACGACCCTCCCCCCGTCATCTGCTACCTCGACCGGGGCCATGGCGCCGCGATCCGCCGCGCCCGCACCCGCCTGCCGGGTGGCAGCAGCAATCCTGTCGCCGTGATCCGGGTGCCACGTGAGCGGATGGTCGGCAGCGGCGTTGCCTCCTCTCTCGTGCACGAGGTCGGTCACCAGGCCGCGTCCCTGCTCGACCTCATGCCTTCCTTGCAACCGGTGCTGGCCGGGCTCCAGGCCGGCGCTACGTCCGAGGCGCTCGCCTGGCGTCTGCTGTCCCGCTGGCTGAGCGAGATCCTGGCCGATTTCTGGGCCGTGGCGCGGGTCGGCATCGCCGGCCCGATGGGCCTGATGGCGGTGGTCAGCCTGCCGCGCGTGTTCGTCTTTCGGATCAGCCTCGACGACCCTCACCCATTCCCATGGATCCGCGTCAAGATCGCCTGCGCCTTCGGCCGGGCCCTGTGGCCGGACCCGCAGTGGGACGGGCTCGCCCGCCTGTGGGAGTTGTTCTACCCCCGCAACGGGCTCGATCCGATGCGCGCGCGCTCATCGAGGTGCTCGAGGCGACGCTTCCGGCCTTCGTCGGCCTCGTCGTCCACCACCGTCCGCGCGCCCTGCGCGGCTTCTCGCTGGCCGAGGCGCTGCGCGTCCAGGATCGCTCGCCCGAGCGCCTGCGGGCGCTGTGGGCGACTTGGCGGCGCACGCCGTCCGTGGCCCTACGTACCGCGCCATCGCTCGCCCTCGCCGTGCTGGGCCAGGCGCGCGCCGACGGTGCCCTGCCCTCCGAACGCGAGGGCGACGACACCGCCCGGCTGCTGACCGCCTGGGCGCTGCGAACGGCCTTGACCTATCCGGCGCCGAGCCGACCGCAACCCTGGGTTCCGTCACCCCAAATCCTCAAGGAGTTGGTCCATGCCTGAAGCCATCATCCATGTGTTCCCCGAGCCCGTCGTCGTCGGGACCGTCGTTCGTCTCCGGGCTGAGCCCAGTCGTGGCGGAGCGCAAGGCTTCAAGTGGGAAGTGCTGTCACCAGACCAGAAGCCACTGCTCCCAAAAGCACAGACCTTTGTTCCGGAGCCAGTCTGGCACACGAAGAACTTGGAGGCCGGGCCCTACACGGCGAAGGTGTCCATCTGGTTTGACGAGCCAACCGATTCCTCACAACCCCCTGATGACACGGGTGAGCGGGAGATTGCCGTGCAGCCGCTCGGGCTGAGCAGCGGCAGCTCGCTCAACATCAACCTCGGGCGCTCAGCCAGCTCGCCGTCCGACGACCAGGCCTTCTGGGTGGCGATCCGCAATCGTACCAAGGCGATCGGCTTCGACGCCTACGATGGCTTCATCGGCAGGCTGGTGTGCGATCTGGCCCAGGTGAGTTCCAGCGGGGTCGCTAGCTATCCAAGCGGTCTGAACGCTCCAGCCTCGAACCTCCGGATCAATATCGATCCGAAAGCAGTCTCCCGCGTGCTCGCCCACGGCGTCTATGGCTACGAACTGCTGCGCCTGGCTACCGAAGCGTTTCTCATTCTGCGGTCTGCGGCCGTCTCTCCGACAAGGGGTGGCGAACGGACTATCATCGATCCGGACCTATTCGACGGGGACGCCGAGCAGCGGCGCCTCGGTTACGCCGCCACGCCAGCGGAGATCGAGCATCGTCTGCGCAGCTATCTCGGTAGCGATGGCCAGATCCCTTACCTCGACCGCATCCTCCGCGCGCTTCTGGGCGAGGCGCGCGCGGCCGGGAAGGCGCCCGGCTGCTACCTAGAACTGCTCGATATTCGAGCGCATTGCCTCTCGCTGATCGAGCTGATCTGGTCGTACTGGCACGGGGAGGAGTTGTGGCGCAGACGATGAACACCATCGCCCTGCGGTTCCAGAATTGTTGCCGAACGCCGCGGCGAAGGCGACCCGCTCGCCCGGCTCCAGATAAACCCGCTGCTCCCTTGCACATCGTGGTCTGATGCTACTCAGGCCGAGGACCAGCGTCTGTCGGTGGTCGAGGCCTACGAGTACGCCCACCATTACGGTCTGACCCTGCAGGGCAAGGCCGTGCCCGCACGGGTACCGCCGACAGCCGCTCGAAGTTCCTCGGGTCCTTCCACGACTTGCCGGCCAAGGCGGCTGCGTTCTGCCGGGCCGCTGCCGACGCCACCGTGATCGCTGGTGCGTTCCGGCTGTGGAATGAGCTAAAGGACTGCCACCTGGTCCTGGCCGAGGGCGCCCCCGACGCCAGTTCGGCGATCTGCCCTGGACCGCCCGCGCCGAGATGCTGGTCGAGCAGTGGCTGCTCGCCCGCATAGAGATGCGCGAGTTTCTCCTGGGCGGCCGGGCGATGGTGCCCTACGCCGAGCCGGGGATGGGACAGGTCGACTACGATTAAACTGCTCAGGACTGGACGCCGACACCGTCACCCATTTCCGCGTGGTCGGCGTAATGGGCGAGCAGATCCTGCTCTCGGTCAGCTACGTCGACTGGATGATGTCAACGACGAAGCCCAGGCGAAGAACTGGGCGCGCTACTGGAAGCCGGAAATCCAGGGCTACATCCACGCCTACCGCGCCGCGACCGGCGTCGATCTGGCCAGCGCTCCTGCCGGTGAGGCCGACCTCGCCCGGCGCCGCGCGCTGCCTTCGGCGCTGCTGAGCCAGCGGATGTCCATGCCGATGCCAACGCCGATGCCAACGCTGCCAGCGCGGGCGCGGATACGAGCGCCGGCTCCGAGGTGATCGCCTCGGAATGCAGCGATTTGGTTAGTCCCGAAACACGGCGAGCCATTGCTCAAGGTACTACAAGAAGATTAAGGAAATCGAGATGCGTGACGACCAAATCTTCGAGAACAACCTGCAGGAGATCGTTGCCGATCTGGAGGGCGAGGTGTTCGGCGAGACCGACGAGGCGGCCAGCGAGGCCGGCGAGCGCGACGGCGAGGGTGAGCTGGACGAGGTTTTTACCGGCGAGGTTCGGGCGGCACCCCGAGGCTGCCCACCGCAGGTGGTCAATGTCGATTGCCCTCCGCCCGTCGCGCGGCCGACCCAGGCGCTGGATAACTTCTCGTTCGACAAGACCGACTTGAGCCCCTTCGGCCATACTCCGGCCATTGTCCTAATCGCCGCAGGATCATCGCCAGCCAGAGCTCGAGACGACCGATCCGGACCATCCTCGTCGCGGGCCATACCGTCCCCGTCGGCCCGGTCGACTACAATTTCCAGCTGGGTTGGCGCCGTGCCAGAGCGGTCATGAACGAGCTTTGTCGCGCCCTCGAGCGGACGCGGCCCGGCATCACCCGCTCCCTTGCGTTTCAGCTGACCTCGTGCGGTGAACATCAGCCCAAAGCGACCGCCGTGCAGAGCCGCCGGGTCGAGCTCTTTCTCCTCACCTCGCCCGGCGCCAGACGGACCATTCCGCCGGATCACAGCACCTGCGGCGTGCCGCGGAACCCGCGGCATGCAGAAATCGGCTTGGCCTATGAAGTTCAGCAACTGCGACGAACCGCGCGTGCGCAAACAGTACGGCCGCAATCTCGATCTTTCAAAATGCTTCAAACACGAGCCATCGCAACCACTTCCAATGTCAGGCGTCGCGCTGGGGCCGGCGCATCGGCGCCATCGCGTCTCCGGATGCCGCAAATTGCCGGCGACGTGTGGGGCCTGCGCCCTACGACACCGGCGCCAATCTCATCAGGGTCATAGAAGCTGCTCGCGCATGCGTCGGCCGGGCTATCGAGGCCATCCATGTCTTCAGCCACAGTGGCTCGTATGGAGTGTTCGGAACCTTGAGCGGTGGCAGTGTGGGACTGTACAGCGGGGCTCTCGATGGGGACTAGCGTCGCCAGGGCGGTCGCCTTGTGAGGGACATTGCGACAGCGCCGCTCTCCGAGAACGTCGTGTTCGTCCTGCACGGCTGCAATGCAGCCTCTGGTGACGACAATGTCGCGCGCGCGTTGTTCAATCACCTCGCGGCGAGTTTGCGCAATCCGACCGTCTACGGGCATTCCAATAGCGGGTGCGCCGGGCGCGACAACATTGGCGCGAATACTCGCGGCGGTCGCCGGACGGCAGACGACGGCCACGGTGGATTGCGCGCCCACTACCAGGGAGACGGCTGCTGCACTCCCGCCCTCACGTGAGATCTTCGAGGCCGACCTTCAGGAGATCGTCGCCGATCTGGAGGGCGAGGTGTTCGGCGAGACCGACGAGGCGGCCATCGAGGCCGGCGAGCTCGACGGCGAGGGTGAGCTGGACGATATTCTGGCGGGCGAGGTTCGCGGGGCCACTCCACGCAAGTGCGACGATCGGGGTATCCCGGCGCGAGAACCACGTCGAGCGATCGGGAAAGTGGCGTGCAGCCAGGCCAGCGCGTTCGGTGTTGCCGATCCTCTCGGCGTTCTCAAGAAAGCGCGCGAGCGTGCCCTCGACATGCTCGACAGCACGATCGATCAGCTGCTGAACGCGCGGACGGCCGTTTGCGCGGGCGCCACTGCCGCTCCGCCGCTGCTGAGCCCCATAGCCTTTTGTTGGCTGAACGACGGCCTCGGCGTAAACACGGACGATATTCGTGTGTGGACCGCGGGCACCTTCGAGCCCGTAAGGTCGATCGCGGAGGTGATGCGCAGGCTGGTGCGGGTGAGAAATTTGCTCGGGAGCAGCGGCCTGCGTTACTCCTGCACCAGCCCCAACTGTGGCCAGGGATGGTGGGCTTTCACGACAGCGCTCGATAATGCGGGCAACTGTTTGCCACGCATTTCGATGCTGCTGATCCGCTTGTGCAGACCTTTCTGGATTGCCCGAAACGGAGTGAGCGAGGCGACCCAGGCGGAGTTTCGAGCTCAGACGCTCATCCACGAGGCCTCGCATATCACTCACTGCAACGTCGCGGAGCGCGGCCGTACGATTGCAGTGCCGGAACGCCTCTCGGAATCCGTGGGCGCAACCAACGGCAGTCCGCTTGACCCCCATTTCGTCGACAGTTGCCTGGGGACTGGCCGCTGCCGAGACCTGATCGGCGGGGCCGGGGTTGCTCAAGGTGAGATCTGGGGACCACGGCGTTTCTGTTCGGCCGCGGCACCGGTCGGAGACGGATGATCAGAACGATCTTCCAGCCCCAGAATGCAATCGGCGTGAAGCGCGGACGCCCGATGCGCAGCGGATACGAGACCGAGCTGGAGTTGGAAGAGGAGTTCTTTGACGAGGGTTACCCATGGCCGCAGTGGCCGACCTCGCGTTCATTCAAGGGGCCTGCGCCTGGAAGCGTTTCGGTCGGCCCTCCCAAAACGTTCGCGCCATGCAACGCCGTCCTCATCGAACGCAGGCGATTGCAGCTGGCGGTCGGCGAGGTGAAGGCGCGGCTGGCCGAGAGGCCGGCGAATCCGCGGCGCGTCGCCGAGGCCGCGAACGTCCTGACCGAAATGTGCCGGCAGATCGTCTCGATACTGCAAGAGCGGTGGTACACGAAGCAAGGTTGCACCAAATACGATTTCCACCTGCTCGCGCAGTCGGCAAGTGCCATGCGGGGAGGAGGAGCGGATGGCGACATCGGCTCCTGGCCCGCGGCCGGCTCGCTGGCGGTGCGGGGGCCGCGCAAACAAGCGCGCGAAAGCTTGCGGCACCTGGTGAACTGGCTTCGCCGGGCGGAGCGGAATTTTCCAGGGATATGATCGGCTTTGCGCGGGGCGTCGAAAGATGGCCGCCACTCAATTCGAATTGCTGAGCGAGTTCGGGGAGCGCGCGGCAGGGGTGACTTGAATCCGGGCTGCATCCTGCCCTGGTCCATTGTGTCACATCATTAGCGGCTTTGCGGCGCACAGCGATACGGTCGGCTCGCTCCCTGCGCGAGAACGGCAAAAGTTGGCGAGCGTGGCGCGACTGATCTCCGAAAGCTTCCGATTCGATCGCCGTCCTCTCGTATGGGTCAGCCTGATCGGCCATGCCGATCGGGACGCGCGCATGGGGCCGGCCTTCGCGGAGCGGATGGCCCGCTCGGCCCTGACAGTCGCGCTTGATCGCGTGCGGCCAGGTATCAGCAAGAGCATCCGATTCGTCCGGCAAAGTCGAGGACCGACGCAGCCAACCACGTCCAGGCGCACGCCGCATGCGCAGGCAATCAAACGGCGGTGGGAGTATTTTTCCCGGAAGCGACGGCGGCACGATCGCGTGCCGATAGACTCGGCCCGCGACGGATCGGCCCCATCGCCCCCGCGCGTAACGGGCGCATGATGATCATCGACTGCCATTGCCACGCCGGCACCGGCGACGGGCTCACCGGCCCCTGGGATACCCGAGCTTCGCTCGACCGCTATCTCGGCTGGGCGGATGCAGCCGGGATCACGCGGACGGTCCTGTTCGCGGCGTTCCATTCGGACTACGCGATCGCCAATCGCGAAGTCGCCGGCATCGTCGCAAGCCAGCCGGATCGGTTCTGGGGCTTCGCGTTCGTCAACGCCGCTCGCGACACCGGCCGGGTCGGCGCGCTGATTCGGGAGGCGGTCAAGCGCCACCGGTTCCGCGGCATCAAGGTGCACCGCTACGACGCCCGGATCAGCCGCGAGATCTGCGAGGTCGCGCGGGCGTGGCGCTTGCCGGTGCTCTACGACCCTATGGGCGAGGTCTCGGTCGTCGACCTCGTGGCCGAGGAATACCCGGACGTCACCTTCATCATTCCGCATCTCGGCAGCTTTGCCGACGACTGGCGGGCGCAGCGGGCGTTCATCGACATCCTGGTCCGTCACCCGAACGTGCACACCGACAGCTCGGGCATTCGGCGCTTTGATCTCCTCGTCGAAGCGCTGGAGCGAGCTGGCCCGCGCAAGCTGCTGTTCGGCTCCGACGGGCCATGGCTGCACCCGGGCGTCGAGCTCGCGAAGATCGAGGCACTCCGCCCTGACCCGGGGGCGCGGCGGCGATTCTTGCCGGCAACCTGCTTCGGCTGATCGGCAGGCCAAGGCGCGATGTTGTCCGTGAGCCTCCACGAGTTCCGAGCTCGCCTGTGCCAGTCGAGCGCGAGACCCGCGATCCTCGGCTCGCCCGCTCTCTCACGATCTAGCCGCCAAGCGGCCGGGCTTTCCGTTCGAGTTCGGCGAGAGCGAGGGATCGGGGCGGCCGCAAGTCCAGGAGTATTCACGCGTATCGGCGACCACCGGCGTTGAGCAAACCGCCGATACAGTCGGCTCCAGGATGGGTGCGACACTGCCCTCGATCTTGTGAGGCGGCGCCTGGCAACCCGGCAGCGAACCGTCTGAGGGGTCACATGCTCGACTTCACTTCAGCGCTCTATCTAGGATTTCGGCACCCAAGCGGGTCGCTCGCCTCCTGGAACGCGCTCACGCTGGGTCGACCAGCGGCACTGGAAGACCCTCCGGGCGCGGCAGCGGTCGCGGGAGCCCTTGCCCGGTTGCAAGGGTGCGAGGCAGCCACCCTGTTGCCATCAACGCTGCATCTGTTTGGGGATCTGTTCCGCGTGCTGAGCCGGAAGCGAGTGGTCGTCCTTTGCGATGCTGCGACCTATCCGATTGTGAAATGGGGAGCAGAGCGTGCGGCAGGGATAGGAACGCCGGTCCACAGCTTTCCTCACCACGATCCAGCAGCGCTCGGAAGCATCGCCCGGCGCCTGGCACACGCCAGCCTGCGGCCGATCGTCGTAGCGGACGGCTACTGCCCAGCTGCGGGAGAGTCGCCCCGATCCGGGCCTACGCCGACATCGCGAGAGGCTCCGGCGGCTATCTGGTCCTTGACGACACGCAGGCGTTAGGCATCCTCGGTGAGTCGCCGACCCGCGCAAATCCGTATGGCAGAGGCGGCGGCGGTTCGCTGCGCTGGCACGGCACGTTCGGGCGCCATATCGTGGTCGGCAGCTCGCTCGCAAAGGGATTGGGCGCCTCTCGCCGTGCTGTCGGGCAGCCGTCAGTTAATTGATCATTTTCGGGAGCGAAGCGAAACCAGGATCCACTGTAGCCCGCCTTCGATGGCAGTGATCCACGCAGCGCATCGGGCACTGCAGGTCAATCGGCGCCATGGTGAGACTCGGCGCCGGCGGCTCCTCGAGCTCGTCGCCAGGCTCAGGCAGCGCTTGGTAGAGGCTGGGCTCACGCCCGTGGGCAACCTTCCATTTCCAGCACAGTCGTTCCGGTCTGAGCACTGGGCGCCCGTCCCGATGCTGGCCAGGCGGTTGCTGAGTGTGGGAGTGCGGGCCCTGCCCACGATTGGCTGCATGGCGTTCAGCGCAAACCTGACGCTGCTCGTAACTGCCCGACACTCAATTGCCGACGTCGACGTGGTGGGACAGCTCGCTGCTTACGTTGTCCGCGGCGCTGCGGTTGACCTTGGCGTGCCTGCTGGGGCCGCATGAAATCGGACCCCCCTTGCCCGGCCGTGGGTGCTTGCGGGGAGGCCATTCGACCACGGCTTCCGGGGCGCCAGAGGGTCGTATGCCGAAACGCCGGGGCGGGCGGGGACAGAACTCGTCGCGCGAGCCGGTCGAGCATCGCAGTGCCTGGCGTAAGCGAGTCAAGCCTCGCTCGTAGCGCCGCCCTCGTGTCCGTGCGGTTCAATGTCGTTCATCACTCGACGCTGCGCCTGCCGCCGGAGTTGAAGCGCTCGGTCGGTGACACCGAGACGCCGAGCAGCCCGCTGTAGATTGCCCGCCTCCTCATCCAGCACGATGCGATAGGCGGTATCCTCAGCAGCGCGTCCAAGATCCCGCAGCCTGAGGCCGGCGGCGAGGCCTCGGCGCACGCCAGCGGCGAAGCCGTCGCCATCCCAGGCATTTTGGCCTTCGGCGCCACGGAACCATTCGTTCTCGGGCAGGCAACCAGGGTCAGCGGTCCCGTGCCGACCCAGCGATACATCATGCGGGCGACGAGCTGCCGGAGCTCGCGCACGTTTCCCGGGTACTCGCGCGTCAGCAGGAAGTCGGCGACGGTCTCGTCCAGTTTAGGCAGCATTGAGCCGGAGACCACCTCGCCCATGAAATGGCGTGCCAGTGGCAGGACGTCCTCGACCCGGTCGCGCAACGATGGCAGGCGGATCGGCACGCCCGCGACGCGGAAGTAGAGGTCTGCTCTAAAGAGGCCACGGCTGGCGAGATCCACAAGATCGCGGTGTGTCGCGCAGATCAGGCGAAAGCGGGTGCTATGCCAGGTATTACCGCCCACCCGCTTGAAGGTGCCCTCCTGAATCACTCGCAATAGTTGTGCTTGCAGGGCCGGCGGCAGCTCGCCGATCTCGTCGAGAAAGAGGGTGCCACCGTCGGCGAGCGCGCACGCGCCATCGCGCTGGGTGACGGCGCCGGTGAAGGCCCCGCGCTCGTGACCGAAGAACTCGCTGCCCGAGAGTTCCGGTACAATCGTTGTGCAGTCGAGCACGACCAGTTGCCCTTTATCTGGTCGTGAATCTAGATCATGGATGAAATGCGCTACCAATTCCTTTCCGGTCCCGCTTGCACCGGTCAGCAGCACGCTCGCGTCCGTATATCTTGCAGCCTCTATGACGAGGCGCAAGAGTTTGCGCCATCTTGGGCTCTTGCCAACAAGCCGGGCGCCGAGAATCGGATCCTCAATGACACCATCAATCTCCTGCCAGCGGGCGAGACGTGCCACCACCATCGGGCCAAAGTCGATGCCAGTCGCGATCGGCAGGATGTCAGCGCCACCCGCTTCGAGAAGGCGCCACGCGTCCCGCGCTGGACATGCTGGTCCGAAAGCAAGGCAGAGGATGCGCTCCTGCCCACGGCAGCTCGCCGTGCGCACAAAGGAGAGGATCGATTCAGATACGCTCGCAAGCAGCACGACGCCCGGCGCGGCAAAGGTTGTCGTTCCGTAGCTGGTGGCCTCCATGTCAGCGCGGCGAAGCGCTTCCCTGACAGCGTCGGCTCGGTCGTCAGATGGCGGTAGAAAGCTGTGCACCCATATCTGACCCAGCATCTCAAATCCTCTCGACCTTCAGAGAATAGCGCTCAAGACCACGTATCCACATAGTTTTGCGACTTGGCAAGAAGCTTCAACTAAAAGTCGAAAAAATAGTTCTGTAGGTTGAATTATCCTTCAAGGCCAATGGCGGCCCCGATCGCCGAAGTCTCTCGGGAGGAAGAGAGGCGGCCAGCGTGGTTGATTTTACAAATTGCCGGCGCTCTTAGAACGCCGACCCGAATGCTTCGCGGCCGGGGAGCCAATTTGGGCCCGATCGGCTGCTATCCGTGAGGATCGCTTCGACGATCGAAGGCGAACCGCCTAACCCGGATCGGCTATGCGAACGATATTCGTCGGTCGACGACCCTCGGCATCGAAGGGCGTATCCTGGACGCCGCCCATCTGCCTGGGATTGAACGTAATGCGCGTGAACCTCATCGGCTGTCTCCGATGTGATCCGCGCCGATCGCGTCAGCCCTGGCGGCGCCCTCTATGCCGGGCTTGCCGCCCATGGCCTTGGGCCTCGCCCGGGATCTGGCCAGTCGAGGCACTTCACCCCGGCAGCGGCACCTGGTGCCGGCTCAGCGCCTCGGTCTGGCGGCGCTCGAGGGCGGCGGCATCGAAGCCCGCGATCAGGTCCTCGAACAGGCGGTGCCAGTTGACCTTGGCCTGGAGCCGGAGAAAGACCGCGGACAGGCCGATCGCGGCGCGGTCCATGATCACGAACTCGCGCGGCACGTCGACCCCGCCCGCCTGGTGCCGTTCGGCGACCACCCGCTCGGCGGTGGCGCGGCCGTGGATCTCGCCGGTCAGGGCGCGCTAAGGTCCCACGACCGGTACGCCAGTTTCAACTCGCGCTGACCGCGGCTTGCAAGCACATCCCGGAGATGATCGCGCCCCACGCGCTGGCCTGGCTCGGGACCCCGGAAAGCAGCCCGCGCCGGCATGCGGGCCGGCGAAGCGCTTGGGAGCGGCCATGCCGCGCGGCCTGGTCGCCGGGTCACGGTTGCCGGGGTTGTCGCTCAGATCCTTAGGCGCTAAAGCTGAGCCCAGACGCGGAGGGAGGCGATGACGGCCCAGACGATGCCGGTGGCCGGGCATGTCCTGGTCGACTGGCGCCCCGAGGACGAGGGCTTCTGGAGCAGCCGCGGCGAGGCGATCGCGCGCCGCAACCTGTGGATTTCGATCCCGGCCCTGCTGCTCGCCTTCGCCGTCTGGATGGTCTGGAGCGCGGTGGTGGTCAACCTGCCGCGGGTCGGCTTCGCCTACAGCGCCGATCAGCTGTTCTGGCTGGCGGCCTTGCCCGGCCTCTCTGGCGCTACCTTGCGCATCTTCTACAGTTTCATGGTGCCAATTTTCGGCGGCCGCCGCTGGACCGCGATCTCGACCGCATCGCTGTTGCTGCCGGCCGCCGGCATCGGCTTTGCCGTCCAGAACCCGAGCACGCCTTACTGGCTGTTTCTCCTGCTGGCGCTGCTGTGCGGCTTCGGCGGCGGCAACTTCGCCTCCTCGATGGCCAACATCAGCTTCTTCTATCCGAGAGCGAAGAAGGGGCATGCGCTGGCGCTCAACGCCGGGCTCGGCAATATCGGCGTCAGCGTCGTCCAGCTGGCCGTGCCGCTGGTGATCGCCATTGGCATGTTCGGCGCGCTCGGCGGTGCGCCGCAGGCGCTGGACAACGGCGGTCGCCTCTGGCTGCAGAACGCCGGCTTCGTCTGGGTGCCGTTCATCGCGATCTCGGCACTGGCTGCCTGGTTCGGCATGAACGACATCGCCAGCGCCAAAGCATCCTTTGCCGAGCAGAGCGTCATCTTCCAGCGCAGGCACAACTGGATCATGTGCCTGCTCTACACCGGCACTTTCGGCTCGTTCATCGGCTATTCGGCCGGTTTCCCGCTGCTGATCAAGCAGCAGTATCCCGAGGTCAACCCGCTCCATTTCGCGTTCCTGGGGCCCTTGATCGGCTCGCTCGCCCGCTCCTTCAGCGGCCGGCTCTCGGACCGGATCGGCGGCGGCCGCGTCACCTTCTGGGTGTTCGTCGTGCTCGCGGCCGGCGTCGGGCTCTTGCTGGTCTTCCTCAGCCTCGGCAACACCGCGACCGGGTTCTGGGGCTTCTTTCTGACGTTCATGCTGCTGTTCGCCGCGACCGGGGTCGGCAATGCGTCGACCTTCCAGATGATCCCGGTGATCTTCCGGGTCGACCGCGAGCGCGCCTATGCCGAGCGCGAGGGCTCGGCGGTCAACCGGGCGATCATCCATCGGGAAGCGGAGCGCGAGGCGGCCGCGGTGATCGGCTTCACCTCGGCGATCGCCGCCTACGGCGCCTTCTTCATCCCCAAGAGCTACGGCAGCTCGATCGCGCTGACCGGAGGCCCGGAGATGGCGCTCTACGGCTTCCTCCTGTTCTACATCGTCTGCATCGTGATCACCTGGATGGAATATTCGGGCCGCAACGCCGAGATCCGATGCTGACCTACCTCTCCTGAACCCAGTTGCCGTTCGCCGGAGTCCGCTCATGAGCCAGTTCATTGACCGTCTGATGTTCTTCAGGAAGTACGAAGAACGGTTCGCGGGCGGGCACGGCGTGGTCACCAACGAGAGCCGCGCCTGGGAGGACGGTTACCGGCAGCGATGGCAGCACGACAAGATCGTGCGCTCGACGCATGGCACCAACTGCACCGGCTCCTGCAGCTGGAAGATCTACGTCAAGAACGGGCTGGTCACCTGGGAGACCCAGCAGACCGACTATCCGCGCACCCGGCCCGAGATGCCGAACCACGAGCCGCGCGGCTGCTCGCGCGGCGCCAGCTACTCCTGGTACCTCTACAGCGGCAACCGCCTGAAGTACCCGCTGATTCGCGCCCGGCTGCTCAAGCTCTGGCGCGAGGCGCGCAGGACGCTGGCGCCGGTGGAAGCCTGGGCCTCGATCGTCGAGGACCCCGAGAAAGCCAGACACTACAAGTCGATCCGCGGCATGGGCGGCTTCGTCCGCTCGAGCTGGCCCGAGGTCAACGAGATCATCGCCGCGGCCAATGTCTACACGGTCAAGACCTACGGCCCCGACCGGGTGGTCGGCTTCTCGCCGATCCCGGCGATGTCGATGGTCTCCTACGCCGCCGGCACGCGCTATCTGTCGCTGATCGGCGGCACCTGCATGAGCTTCTACGACTGGTACTGCGATCTGCCGCCGTCCTCGCCGCAGACCTTCGGCGAGCAGACCGACGTGCCCGAGAGCGCCGACTGGTACAACGCCCACTGCCTGATTCTCTGGGGCTCGAACGTGCCGCAGACGCGCACGCCCGACGCCCATTTCTACACCGAGGTCCGCTACAAGGGCGCCAAGAGCGTCGTGGTCTCGCCCGACTACAGCGAGGCGGCCAAGTTCTCCGATCTCTGGCTGCACCCGCAGGCCGGCACCGACGCCGCGCTCGCGATGGCGCTCGGCCACGTGATCCTGAAAGAGTTCCACGTCGAGCGGCAGGTCCCCTACTTCCAGGACTACTGCCGGCGCTACACCGACCTGCCGTTCCTGGTCCGCCTCGAGCCGCGCGGCGAGGCCTACGTGCCGGGCGGCTTCGTGCGCGCCGCCGACCTCGAGGGCGGGCTCGGCCAGAAGAACAATCCCGAGTGGAAGACGGTCGGCTTCGACGAGCTGAGCGGCGAGGTGGTCGTGCCGACCGGCTCGATCGGCTTCCGCTGGGGCGAGGCGGGAAAATGGAACATCGACCCCAAGGATGCCGCCGACGGCGCCGAGATCCGGCTCAGGCTCTCGAACCTGGAACACCAGGAGGCCGTGGTGCCGGTGCAGTTTCCCTACTTCGGCGGCCACGCCCGCGAATACTTCAAGAGCACCGACCATCCGCCGATCCTGACGCGCAACGTGCCGGCGCGCGAGATCGAGCTCGGGGGCGAACGCGTCTACGTGGCGACGGTATTCGACCTGCTGGTCGCGCACTACGGCATCGACCGCGGCCTGGGCGGCGAGGTCGCGTCGTCCTACGACGATCTCGCGCCCTATACGCCCGCGTGGCAGGAGGCCGTGACCGGCGTGCCGCGCAAGCACGCGATCAGCACAGCACGCCTGTTCGCCAAGACCGCCGAGAAGACCGAAGGCCGGTCCATGGTGATCCTCGGCGCCGGTCTCAACCATTGGTACCACATGGACATGGCCTATCGCGGCATCATCAACATGCTGCTGATGTGCGGCTGCGTCGGCAAGCCGGGCGGCGGCTGGTCGCACTACGTCGGCCAGGAGAAGCTCAGGCCGCAGACCGGCTGGCTGCCGCTCGCCTTCGCGCTCGACTGGCACCGGCCGCCACGGCACATGAACAGCACGTCCTACTTCTACGCCCACAGCAGTCAGTGGAAGTACGAGACGCTGACGCTCGGCGAGATCCTGTCGCCGCTCGCCGACCGGGCGGACTGGCACGGCAGCCTGATCGACTGCAACGTCCGCGCCGAGCGCATGGGCTGGCTGCCGACCTCGCCCCAGCTCGAGACCAACCCGCTCGAGGTCTGCCGGGCGGCCGCCAAAGCGGGCAAAGAGCCGGTCGCCTACGCCGTCGAGGGCCTGAACTCGGGCGCGCTCCGGATGTCCTGCGCCGATCCCGACAACCCGAAGAACTTCCCGCGCAATCTGTTCGTCTGGCGCTCGAACCTCTTGGGCGCGAGCGGCAAGGGTCACGAATATTTCCTGAAGCACCTCCTGGGCGCCAAGAACGGCGTGCTCGGCAAGGACTTGGGCGCTACCGGCCAGGTCAAGCCCGAGGAGGTGACGTGGCGCGAGAGCCCGCCCGACGGCAAGCTCGATCTGATGGTCACGATCGACTTCCGCATGAACACGACCGGCCTGTTCTCGGACATCGTGCTGCCGACCGCGACCTGGTACGAGAAGAACGACCTCAACACCACCGACATGCACCCGTTCATCCACCCGCTGACCGCGGCGATCGATCCGGTCTGGGAGGCGCGCAGCGACTGGAACATCTTCCGCGGCATCGCCGAGGCCTTCTCAAAGGCGGCCGACGGCCACCTCGGCATCGAGCAGGACCTCGTGCTGACGCCCCTCCTTCATGACACGCCGGGTGAGCTCGCCCAGCCAGGGGTCAAGGACTGGCAGCGCGGCGAATGCGAGCCCGTCCCGGGCAAGACCATGCCCGCGATGACCGTGGTCGAGCGCGATTATCCGAACACTTACAAGAAGTTCACCGCGCTCGGCCCGCTGCTCGCCAAGCTCGGCAACGGCGGCAAGGGCATCAGCTGGAACACCGAGGCGGAGGTCGAGTATCTGCGCCATCTCAATCGCGAGGTCACCGAGGAGGGCATCACCAAGGGCATGCCGCAGCTCGTGACCGACCTGCACGCGATCGAGACCCTGCTCACGCTGGCGCCCGAGACCAACGGCAAGGTCGCGGTCAAGTCCTGGCAGGCGCTCGGCAAGAACACCGGGCGCGAGCACGCCCATCTCGCGCTGCATCGCGAGGACGAGAAGATCCGTTTTCGGGATCTGGTCGCCCAGCCGCGCAAGATCATCAGCTCGCCGACCTGGAGCGGCATCGAGTTGGAAGAGGTCACCTACAATGCGGGCTGGACCAACGTGCACGAGCTGATCCCGTGGCGGACCTTGACCGGGCGTCAGCAGTTCTACCAGGATCACCCGTGGATGCGGGCTTTCGGCGAAGGCTTCACGGTCTACAAGCCGCCGATCGACACCAAGACGATCGACGAGATCATCGACGAGAAGGACAACGGCAATCCGCAGGTCGTGCTCAACTTCATCACCCCGCATCAGAAGTGGGGCATCCACAGCACCTACACCGACAATCTCCTGATGCTGACCCTGTCGCGCGGCGGCCCGATCATCTGGATCAGCGAGGCCGATGCCAGACGGGCGGGCATCGAGGACAACGACTGGGTCGAGGCCTACAACCGCAACGGCGCCCTGGTCGCGCGCGCGGTGGTCAGCCAGCGGATCCAGCCCGGCACGACGCTGATGTACCACGCGCAAGAGAAGATGACGAACGTGCCGGGCAGCGAGATCACCCATGCCCGCGGCGGCATCCATAATTCGGTGACCCGCGCCACGCTCAAGCCGACCCACATGATCGGCGGCTATGCCCAGCTCAGCTACGGCTTCAACTACTACGGCACGGTTGGCTCGAACCGCGACGAGTTCGTGATCATGCGCAAGATGCAGGAGGTCGACTGGCGCGACCGGCCGCTCTCCGAGAAGCGCAAGTACATGGAGGCGGCCGAATGAAGATCCGGGCGCAGATCGGCAAGGTTCTCAATCTCGACAAGTGCATCGGCTGCCACACCTGTTCGGTGACCTGCAAGCAGGTGTGGACCTCGCGCGAGGGCGCCGAGTACCACTGGTTCAACAACGTCGAGAGCAAGCCGGGCATCGGCTACCCCAAGGACTGGGAGAACCAGGACAAGTGGAAGGGCGGCTGGCGCCGCAAGGCCAACGGCAAGATCGAGCCGCGCCTGGGCGGCAAATGGCGGGTGCTCGCGAACATCTTCGCCAACCCGTACATGCCGGAGATCGACGATTACTACGAGCCGTTCGACTTCGAATACAGCTATCTGCACAACGCACCGGAATCCGAAGCGGCCCCGACCGCGCGCGCCATCTCGCAGATCACCGGCGAGCGCATGCAGAAGATCGAGTGGGGCCCGAACTGGGAAGAGATCCTGAGCGGCGAGTTCGCCAAGCGCTCGCGCGACCAGAACTTCGAGAACGTCGAAAAGGAGATCTACGGCCAGTTCGAGCAGACCTTCCTATTCTACCTGCCGCGGCTGTGCGAGCACTGCCTCAATCCGTCCTGCGCGGCAGTCTGCCCGTCGGGCGCGATCTACAAGCGCGAGGAGGACGGCATCGTCCTGATCGATCAAGAGAAGTGCCGCGGCTGGCGAATGTGCGTCTCGGGCTGTCCGTACAAGAAGATCTATTACAACTGGCAGTCCGGCAAATCGGAGAAGTGCATTTTCTGCTACCCCAGGATTGAGGCGGGCCAACCAACGGTCTGCTCCGAAACCTGCGTCGGGCGGATCCGCTACCTCGGCGTGCTGCTGTACGACGCCGACCGGATCGAGGCGGCGGCGAGCGTGCCCAACGAGCAGGATCTGTACGAGGCGCAGCTTAGCCTGTTCCTCGATCCGAACGATCCCGAGGTCGCAGAGCAGGCGCGCCGGGACGGGGTGCCCGACAACTGGATCGAGGCGGCGAAGCTGTCGCCGGTCTGGAAGATGGCGATGGACTGGAAGGTCGCCTTTCCGCTCCATCCCGAATACCGGACCCTGCCAATGGTCTGGTACGTCCCGCCGCTCTCTCCGATCCAGTCGGCGGCCGAGGACGGCCAGATCGACGTCGACGACGACCGCATGCCGGACGTGCGCTCCTTGCGCATCCCGCTGCAATATCTGGCCAACCTCCTCACCGCCGGCGACGAGGCGCCGGTCGCGGCGGCGCTCGAGCGCATGCTCGCGATGCGCGGCTACATGCGCCGCAAGCACGTCGACGGCGTGCTCGACGGCGGCATTCTCGAGCGGGTCGGGCTCAGCGAGCGCCAGGTCGAGGAGATGTACCGCTACATGGCGATCGCCGATTACGAGGACCGCTTCGTGATCCCGACCAGCCACAAGGAGCTCGGCGAACAGGCCTATGACCAGCGCGGCACCTGCGGTTTTTCCTTCGGCTCGGGCTGCAGCGAGGGCAACAGCACCTTCAGCCTGTTCGGCCAGGACACCCGCACGACCCGCGGCGAGCGGGCTTCGTGAGGCGCGGGGTGGAGCCCGCGTCATGCTGACCTTCAAGGTGCTGGCTGCGCTCTTGGTCTACCCGGAGGAGGGGCTAGTCGAGAGTCTGGGCGAGATGGCCGCGATTCTTGAGGCCGAGGACACGCTGCCAAACGCCGAGCGGCTCGCGCTCGAGGCGCTTATCGCGGATCTCGGCGCCTCCGATCTGATGGACGCGCAGGCGCGCTACGTCGCGCTCTTCGACCACTCGCGCTCGCTCTCGCTCCACCTCTACGAGCACAGCCACGGCGAGTTGCGCGATCGTGGCCAGGCGATGGTCAATCTCTTGAGCCACTACCGCTCGAAGGGGCTCGAGCCCGGCACGGCGGAGTTGCCGGATTTCCTGCCGCTGTTCCTCGAGTTCCTCTCGACCCAGCCGCCCGGCGAGGCGCGCGCCCTGCTTGGCCAGGCGATCCCGGTCGTGGCGCTGCTGCGGGCGCGGCTCGAGCGCCGCAGCGCGCCCTATGCCGCCGTGTTCCGGGCGATCGAGGCGCTTGCGCCGCACGGCGCCGACGAGGCGGCGATCCGTGAGACGGTGGCTGGTGAGATGCCCGACGATACCCCGGCCGCGCTCGACAAGGCCTGGGAGGAGGAGCCCGTGACCTTCGGCAACGATCCGGGCGCCGCGGCCGGATCGGGCTGCTCCGCAGCATCCGCCATGGTCGCGCGCTTCGCGCCGCCAAGCGCCAGGACGACCGCTGAGCGGAGGCACACGAGATGACCTACCTCGATCAATTCCTGTTCGGCTTCTATCCGTACCTCTGCATGGTGTCTTTTTTCCTCGGCAGCTGGGCGCGCTTCGACCGTAGCCAGTACACTTGGCGCGCCCAGTCGAGCCAGCTCTTGCGGCGCAAGCAGCTGCTCGGGGGCAGCATCCTGTTCCACGTCGGCATCCTCGGTCTGTTCTTCGGCCATTTTTTCGGCCTCCTGACGCCGCCCGAGGTCTATCACGCGCTTGGGCTGAGCTCGAAAGCCAAGCAGCTGATGGCGATCGTGGTCGGCGGCATCCTCGGTGTCACCTGCTTCATCGGCATGACCATGCTGATCCACCGCCGCCTGTTCGATGCGCGCATCCGCCTGACGAGCAAGCCTACCGACATCTTCATCCTGCTGTTCATCTATGCCCAGCTGATCCTCGGCATCGTTGGCATCCCGGTCTCGCTCGCCAACGCCGATGGCACCTACATGCTGGTGATGGCCGAGTGGGCGCGCAACATCCTCACGTTCCAGCCCGGCTCGCCGGAGCTGCTGGCGGGTGTGCCCTGGATCTACAAGATCCACATCGCCGCCGGCATGACGCTGTTCCTGCTCACGCCGTTCACGCGTCTGGTGCACGTCTGGAGCGCGCCGATTTGGTACCTGCTACGGCCCGGATATCAGATCGTGCGTAGGCACGCCAACCTGTCCAAGGGGGGCATCTAGGCTTGGCGGTCTTCGTCAACGGGGTCGAGATCAGCGACCACGCGATCGGCGCCGAGCTCCAGTACCACCCGGCGGGCTCGGTCGTGGAGGCGCGCGCGGCCGCGGCGCGGGCGCTGGTGGTGCGCGAGCTGCTGCTGCAGACCGCGGCACGGCGTGGGATCGATCGGCGGGACCCGCCCGTGCCGGGGCAGGCGGACCAGCGCGAGACCGACGACGAGGCCCTGATTCGGACCCTGATCGCCCGCGAGGTCAGGACGCCTGAGCCGGACGAGGCGAGCTGCCGGCGCTTCTACCAGCAGAACCGGAAGCGCTTTCGCAGCCCGGATCTGTTCGAGGCCGCACACATCCTGTTCCCGGCCGACCCTGCCGACGCCGACGCCACCGCCCAGGCGAAGCAGAAGGCTAGCGCCGCGCTCCGTGAGGTGCTGGCGGCACCGCAGCGCTTCGCCGATCTGGCGCGCGAGCTGTCGGCCTGCCCGTCCGCGGCAGAGGGCGGTCATCTCGGCCAGATCAGCCGCGGCCAGACCGTGCCGGAGTTCGAGACCTTTCTCTACAATCTCGAGCCGGGCCAGATCTGCCCGGTGCCGGTCAAGACCCGATTCGGCTACCACGTCCTACGCCTCGACCGGCGGGTCGAGGGCCGGGAGCTGCCCTTCGAGGCGGTCCAGGAGCGGATCGCCGGCTATCTGCGCGAGCACGTCTGGCGGCGCGCGGTCAGCCAATATCTGCAGCTGCTGGTCGGTCAGGCGGAGATCCGCGGGATCGAGCTGAACGGGGCGAGCACGCCCCTGGTCCAATGAGGCCGCTCGCGGGCTCCGCTCGCCGCTCGGGCGGGTTTCCACAGAAGGCGCGGGGCCAGCGGTCATGATGCTGGGAGGGACGCTCAAAGAGTTGGCGCGCACGTCCGACGAGTTGGTGGCGCTGGAGCTGCTGCCCGATCTGGTGCTCCTTGGCCGGACGCGGGCGGCCGCGGCGGCGGCCGGTCTGTCCCTGAACCAATACGTGCTGGGCGCCTGCCGGGCGTTCCTCGACCGCGCGGCGGAAGACGAGTGGGCGACCCTCATGAGCCGGCTGCGGGATGGCGCCGAGCCGGGCGTCACCCTGGTCGCGATGGCCGTGCAGCGGCAGCTCGATGCCGGAGCGTGTGCCTGCGGGCGCGGCGGCCAGGCATGAACGGCCATCGTCGAGGCCACCGGTCGGCGAACACTCCTGTCGGAGGCTCGACATGAGCGAGAACGTCGCGAGCTACTACTGGCGGGGGCAGGGCCCACTCTGGAAAGTGTACTGGCTGTACGGGGTCCTCGGCAGCAACGTCCTGGCCCTCCTCCTGCTGCTGGTGATGGAGAGAAGCGCTCTCGCGAGCGGCTGGCTCCAGCTGCTGCTGCTCGTGCTCGCGGTCTACACGGTCTGGATCGTGATCTCGGTGTGGCGCTGCGCGTTCAACGTCGAGAACCCGCTCTACGGCCACATGGCCCGGGCACTGACCGTGGCGTGGGCGATTAACGCCGTGCTGGTGCTGGGTTTCCTGGAGCTCCAGTTCCTGGAGGCGAGCGGTTGATGGCAATACCAGGCCGCGGATGGGACGGTGCGCCACGCGCCAGCTCGCGCCCACGGAGCTTGTGGACCGCGTCGCCGCCGCGCATTCTGCAGCATCCGGCCGAGAAATCGCCGGTTGAAGAAATCATGGGTCGGCGCTAGACGCCCAGTGCCGATATCTCGAACAGCAGAGCTGCTGGTTCAGACGTGATCACGGCCGGGCAGATCCGGGCGGAGCGGGTGATGCTGGGGGGATCAGCGGGCGCTCGCCACCGACGCGGCTTTGTCGCTACCGACCATCCAGCGCATGGAGGCGAGCGAGGGCGCGTCGATTTGCTGATGAAGCTGATTGCCGCCTGCGTTGGGACGCTCACCCCGGCAGCGGGACTGGTGGCGGGCGAGCGCCTCGGTCTGGCGTTCGAGCGCGGCGACATCGAAGCCCGCGATCAGCTCCTCGAACAGGCGGTCCCAGTTGACTTTGGCCTGGAGCCTGAGAAAGACCGCCGACAGACCGATCGCGGCGCGGTCCATGATCACGGACTCGCGCGGCACGTCGACCCGGCTCAGCGGCGGCGGTAGGTCGTGGACGTCCGCCGGACGATCGCCAGCACCTCGATCCGCCCCGCGTCGGGATCAAGGTCGAAGAAAATGCGCCACGCGCCGACCTGCCTGCGAAAATACGCAGGCTGGTCCTTCAGCTGCGCAACATCGCCTTCGAAGGGATTGCGCTGCATGACTTCGAAGACCTGTAGGAGCCTCGCCTGATCAGCCCTTGGAACCCGTTGAAGTTGCTTCTGTGCCGGTCTGGCGACGATCAAGGTCCAGGTCATGGAGGAGCTGCTCGAAAGTCACATAGTCGCCCCGTTCGATGGCAGCGCACCCCTCTTCGATCGCCGCTGCCTCCTCCTCGGTCGGGGCCTCGACCGGGATGCACCGGAAATACCAGCGCAACGCTTCACTCACGATCTCGGACCGGCTGCGGTTCCGGCTCATGCGGACGCGATCGAGTTCGGCGATCATCGTCTCGGAGAGCGAGATGGTAACAGGTTTGCTGCTGCTCATGGTCATCGATCCGTGACAGGTCCGGAACGATATACCCGCTGACGCTCGCCGGAGCAACGGAAGCGGCATGGAGGCCGGCTGCGATTCAGCCCGGCAGCGGCACCTGATGCCGGCTCAGCGCCTCGGTCTGACGGCGCTCGAGCGCGGCGATATCGAAGCCCGCGATCAGCTCCTCGAACAGGCGGTGCCAGTTGACCTTGGCCTGAAGCCTGAGAAAAACCGCGGACAGGCCGATCGCGGCGCGGTCCATGATCACGAACTCGCGGGGGATGTCGACCCCGCCCGCCTGGTGCAGTTCGGCGATCACCCGCTCGGCGGTCGCGCGGCCGTGGATCTCGCCGGTCAGCACGCCGAGCGTCTGGCTCTTGTCCTCGAGCAGCGGCTCGAACACGAACTGGGCCCAGACGTTGAGCGCGTCCATCACCTCCCGCGACAGATGCTCGAAGCGCCAGGTGCGGTAGGCGTGCGCCGCGAGATCGCGGTCGCCGCTCCGGACCGCGTGATAGAGATCGATCACCCCCTGGACCAGGGCGGGCGGAAAGGCGCGCAGCGAGCCGAAATCCAACAGATTGAGCGCCCCGTCCGCCTGCACCGTGTAGTTGCCGAAATGCGGGTCGCCGTGGAGCACGCCGTACTCGAAGAACGGCACGTACCAGGCCCGGAACATCGTCATCGCGAGCTCGGTGCGCCGCGCCTCGGGCCAGTCGACGCAGCTAAGGATCGGCTCGCCCTCCAGCCAGGTCATGGTCAGGAGGCGGCGCGTGCTGAGCTCGGGCACCGGCTCCGGCACGCTGATCCGGGGCTCGCCCGCCAGCATCTCCCGATAGAGCGCCATGTGGCGGGCCTCGAGCGTGTAGTCGAGCTCCTCGCGCAGCCGCACCTCGATCTCGGTCCTGACGTTGCCCATGAGCAGCGCGCGCTGATACTGCTGCAGGATCCGCAGCATCAGATCGAGGCCGCCGAGGTCGGCCTCGACCGCGCTCGCCATGTCGGGATATTGCAGCTTGCAGGCGAGCGCCCGGCCGTCGAGCCCGGATGCGCGGTGCACCTGGCCGAGCGAGGCGGCCGCCGCGGCGGTGCGCTCGAAGCTTCCGAACCGCTGCCGCCAGTCCGCGCCGAGCTCGGCGCGCATCCGGCGGTCGACGAACGCCTGCCCCATCGGTGGCGCCTGGGATTGGAGGGCGATCAGCTCGGCCACGTACTCGGCCGGCAGCGCCCCCGGCACGGTCGCCAGCAATTGCGCGAGCTTGACGATCGGACCGCGCAGGTTGCCGAGGGCCTCGCGCAGCTGGCGGGCGAGCTCGGCCTGGTCCTGCTCGATCCCGAGATAGCGCTCGGAGGCCAGCCGCGAGACGAACCGGCCGAGCACGGTCGCCATCCGCACCTGGCGGGCGAGCCGGCGCGGCAGGCTGCTGCCGTCGCTCATGCCCGCCGCGCTCCGGCGGCCGGGGCGGCGCGCGTCGACCGCCGGCGCCGGCGCCCTGTCCTCGTCACTGCGACCATCGGCCAGCCTTCAAAGTTGCCGCCCCGCCTTCAAAGTTGTCGCTAAGCGCTCTACATCTGCGGGCATCGAGGTCAATCCTCAAGTCCGATGAAGTGGTCGTCGTGGCGCCCGGTTCTCTACCCCCAGCGTCTCCGAAATGGTTCGATCGCCCGATGTCGGCTAGCGCCGCGGCGCGCCGCTTCCGGCTCCGGCTCTGGCCGGGCGTGGCGACGCTCGGAGCGCTGGCCCTGCTGCTCGGCCTCGGTACCTGGCAGGTCCAGCGGCTGCACTGGAAGGAAGGTCTGATCGCGGCGCGCACGGCCCAGCTCGCGGCACCGCCGGCACCGTTGCCGGCGACCGCCGCCGACTGGCGCGGCTGGGACTTCCGCGAGGTCAGCGTCCGCGGCATCTTCCGCCACGACCTCGAGCAGCGGTTCGGCGCCTATTCGCTCGACGATCAGTTCGGCCAGCATGTGCTCACCCCGCTGGTCCGGCCCGACGGCCCCGCCATCCTGGTCGACCGCGGCTTCGTCCCGGCCGACCGGGCGCCGCTCGAGACCCGGCGCCAGGGCGAGGTGACGGGCACGGTCGAAGTCACCGGCATCGCCCGCTACCGCGGCGCCGACCGGCCCGGCTGGTTCACGCCGGCCAACGAGCCCGCCAAGCGGATCTGGTACTGGTACGACCTGCCGGCCCTGGCACAGGCGACCGGCCTCCAGCTGCTGCCGGTCGTGGTCGAGGCCGACGCCACCCCCAACCCGGGCGGCCTGCCGATCGGCGGCCAGACCCGGATCGAGCTGCCGAACAACCACCTGGGATACGCGATCACCTGGTACGGCCTCGCGGTCGCACTGGTCGCGGTCTACATCGCCTTCTGCTTCGAGGGCGGCGGGCGCGGATGAAGGCGTTGCGCGTCGCGGCCGGCGTGGCGATCGCGCTGACGTTCGGCCTGATCGTGCTCGGCGCCTGGGTGCGCGCGACCGGCTCCGGCCTGTCCTGTCCCGACTGGCCGACCTGCTACGGCCGGATGCTGCCGCTGCCGAGCGCGATTCCCGCCGATTCCGGCTACGCCTATGCGCAGGTGCTCTCGGAATGGGCCCACCGGCTGATCGCCGGCGTGATTCTCGGGCCGCTGGTGCTGGTGATCGCGGCCCTTGCCTGGCGCGCCCGCCGCATCAACCCGCGCCTGCCGGCCTATGGCGCGGGGCTGGTGGTGCTGCTGCTGGTCCAGGCCGGGCTCGGCGGCCTCACGGTGCTCGATCAGAACAGCCCCTGGACGGTCGCGCTCCATCTGTCGACCGCGCTCGTGCTGTTCAGCCTGCTCTGGCTGATCTTCGAGCGCGCGCGGCCGGGGGAACCGACGTCCGGGGCCACGCTCGATCCGCTCGCCGGCCTCGTCTGGCTGCTGGCGCTCGGCACGATGGCGAGCGCTGCGATGGTGACCAAGACCGGCGCTTCGCTCGCCTGCTCGACCTGGCCGCTCTGCAACGGCGCCCTGCTCCCGGATCTCGGCGACGCCCTGATCCGGCTCAACTTCGCCCATCGCCTGCTGGCGCTCGCGACCGGCGCCGCCGTCCTGGCGCTGGCCTTACGGGCGCGAGCAGGACTGCGTCCGCTCGCCGGCCTCGCGCTGGCAGCGATGGCGACCCAGATCGGGCTCGGCGGCCTGTTCGTCCTGCTGACCGCGCCGCTCTGGGCCGGGCTTGTGCATCAGGCCTTCGGCGTGCTGACCTTCGGCCTCGTGTCGCTCTTGCTCTGGCGCTCCGGCAGCGGCGCGCCCGCAGCCCGGGAGAACCCTGCCCATGTCCGCCTATCGCGCGCTTGAGGGCCGCTTCAAGCAGCTGGCCGACATCCGGGGCGCCCTCGCGATCCTGAACTGGGACCAGCAGGCGATGATGCCGGCCGGCGGCAATGACGTCCGCGCCGACCAGATGGCGACGCTGCAGCAGATCGCCCACGAGCGCCTGACCGGCGCCGAGACCGGCGATCTGCTCGACCAGGCGGAGCAGGAGAGGGACGGCCTGGACCCCTGGCAGGCGGCGAACCTGCGCGAGATGCGCCGGAGCCATCTCATCGCCACCGCGCTCGAGCCCGAGCTGATCGGCGCGCTCGCGCGGGCGACCTCGAGAGCCGAGATGATCTGGCGCGAGGCGCGCGCCGAAGCCGATTTCGCGCTCCTCGCCCCGGCGCTCGAGGAGGTCCTGCGGCTGACCCGCGCGGAGGCCGTCGCCAAGGCGGAGGTTCTGGGTCTGGCGCCTTATGACGCCCTGCTCGAGGGCTACGAGCCGGGCCTGACCGCAGCCGGGATCGATCGCCTGTTCGCGCCGCTCGCGGCCTTCCTGCCGGACTTCCTCGAGCGGGTGCTGGCCCGCCAGACCCCGCCCTTGCCGCTCACCGGGCATTTCCCGGCCGCCCGCCAGAAGGCGCTGGGCGAGCGCCTGATGGCGGCGCTCGGCTTCGATTTCGACCATGGCCGGCTGGACGAGAGCGCGCATCCGTTCTGCGGCGGCGTGCCCGACGACATCCGGATGACCGCGCGCTACGACGAGAACGATGCCGCCTCGGGCCTGATGGCGGTCCTGCACGAGACCGGCCACGCGCTCTACAACGCCGGCCTGCCCAGGGCCTGGCGCGGCCAGCCGGTCGGCCGGGCGCGCTCGCTCGCGGTCCACGAGAGCCAGTCGCTGCTGATCGAGATGCAGGTCTGCCGCTCGCGCGCCTTCCTCGGCTACCTCTCGCCGCTCTTGGCCGCGACCTTCGGCGGCGACGGCGCCGCCCTCGCGGCCGACAACCTCTACCGGCGGGCGATCCGGGTCGAGCGCAGCTTGATCCGGGTCGATGCCGACGAGGTCACCTATCCGCTCCACATCATCCTCCGCTACCGGCTCGAGAGGGCACTGCTCGCGGGCGACCTGCCGGTCGCCGAACTGCCGGGCGCCTGGAACGAAGGCATGCGCGAGCTGCTCGGGGTCGTCCCGCCGACCGATCGCGAGGGCTGCCTGCAGGACATCCACTGGCCGGGCGGCGCCGTCGGCTATTTCCCTTGCTACACGTTGGGCGCGATGATGGCGGCGCAGCTGTCGGAGGCGCATGCGTGCGGCCCTGCCGGAGCTCGATCCGCTGATCGCGGCAGGCGACTTCCGCTCACTGCTGGCCTGGCTGCGCGCCAACGTCCACGAGCAGGGCTCGCTGCTCGACACGGCGACGCTGCTCACCCGCGCGACCGGCCGGCCCCTCGAGCCGCAGCCGTTCCTCGACCACCTCCGGCGCCGGTATCCGTCCTAGGGCCAGGCGGCGAGAGGCCGAGGTTGCCCGCTCGCTGGCCGACGCTTCTGTTCCTGTTCGCGCTCGCCGCGCTTGCCATCCAGCCCCAGCTGCTCCTGCCTTGGCGAGGGGTCTGGGTCGAGTGGGGCCTCCAGCACGCCCTGATCGCGCTCGCCTTGATCGCCAACGGCCTGATCTACGGGCTCCGGCGGACGATCAACTGGCCGATCCTGGCGCTCCTCCTCGTGCTGGCGCTGAACCTCGCGCTCGGGAAGCCGCATCCGGGGCTCACGCCCGGGCTCATGCTGCTCAGCCTGTTCCTGCTGGCGCTGCCGTGGAGCTTCACCCAGGTGGTCATGGCGCCGGACGCGCGCCGCGCCGCCGCGCTGGTGATCGCGCTCGCACCGCTGTTGAGCCTCGCGGCCGCCGGCGCCTTGCAGGCGGCAGGCCTGCTCCAGGCGCATCCGTTCCGGCTCAAGGGTGCTGCCGGCGACGCGGCGGTCTTCGCGACGCTCGCCTTTGCCGCCTTTGCCGTCGCGCTGCATGAGGCGACGCGGCCGGGGCGAGCTTGGCCGGCCTACCTTGCGGTGCTCAACCTCGCGCTGGTGATCCTCTCCGGCACCCGCATGGCGATCCTGGCGAGCCTCCTGTTCGCGGCCGTGTACGGGCTGAGCTCGGCCGAGCTCCGAGAATGGCTCCGCAGCCGTCCGATCCTGGTCGTGGTCGCCGGCTGCGTGCTGGTCGCTGTCCTGCTCTGGTATTTGCCGACTCTGGAGTGGCGGCTGACCTACCGGGGCCATTTCCGCTGGTCGGGGCGTGACGTCCTCTGGCAGCGTTATCTCGAGGATCTGCTCAGCAGTCCGACGTTCGGCCGCGGGCTCGGCGCCGGCTTCGTCACCACCCGCGCACTGCCGCACAACGAATACCTGCATCTTCTGGTAATCGGCGGCTGGGTCGGCTTCGTTCTCTGCCTCGCCGCGATCGGGCTCTGGCTGCGCCAGCTGATCAGGTCGGTGGCAACCGGCGATCGCGCCTTCCTGATCGCGACCATCCCGGCCCTGGCCGTGTACTGGCTGACCGACAATCTCCTGATCTACTCCACCGCGCTCGGCCTCTATGCCTATTTCGGCCTCCTGCTCACGAGACCGAGCAGGCCCACGGATCGGCAGTCACGAACGGATTCCTAATTGCCAACGGCTAGCTTACGCCCTACATTCGCATCCCAATCAGAGTGCGATCTGACCGTATCCTGACTCGAGGGGTTCGAAAGTGGCAGCAAAGACCCTTCACTGCTATGCGGAAGGGCAGGACGGCGACTGGGAGGCGATCTGCCTCGACCTGGACATCGCGGTGCAAGGACGTTCCTTCGAGGAGGTGTCCGGCTCGCTGCGAGAGGCCATCAAGCTCTACTTAGAGTTGGTCTCCAGCCTGCCCGCCGACGAGCGACGATCCCTGCCCCAGCGGCCGGCGCCGATCCTCGTCAGGTTGAAGTTCCTGGCCCATGCGTTGCGGGGTCTGTTCGCGACCCGTGACGACTACCGCCAGCGCTACCAGTTCACCATGCCGCTCACTGCCTGAGGCGCTCACGGTCGGAACCGTCGTTCTCGCTGTGGCAGGCGACGACCACCAGCCGCGTTGTGCCACCGATCCGGCCCTTATAGACCCGATGGCTCGTCCCGCTCTGTCGAATGAGCTCAAAGCCATGGCTTTCCAGGATGCGAATGAAATGCCGGAACTTCATGTGCATCAGGATGCCAGTTGAGCTTCGCCTTCCGGCGGATCCCAGTTTTCAGCTGAGGACGCCAGGTCGAGCGCGAGCTGAGTCCCTTGATCTCTGAGCCGCCACCGGCCATCTGCGAGCCGCATCACCAGACCCTCACGAAGCAGATTGACCAGAGTGATGTTGAGCGACCGACCCGAGGCTCCGACCGTTGTCAGTCCCAGCCCGCGCGCTTGCCCTTTCAAGTCATCCAGGCTCCAGGGATAACCATCGGCCAACGACCCAAGGACGAACTCGCGTAGGCGGATTCCTTGGCCCGGGTCCGGCAGCAGCGAGAGCTGGGGCGGCTGCAGCCGAGCGATCTCCTCGTCTTGCAAGATCGCTCGCAAACGCTGCTCTCGCACCTCCACAGCTCGCAGCCGTTTACCCAGCTCCATACGTTCCCGAACTGTCGCCTGAAGGCGCTCTTGAATATCGGATCGGATGTCGCGCATGCTAGAAGCTCCAGCGGTCCGTGGGATGATTTACCAATCATAGGGATAGAGTCCTGCAGTGTCAACCACCAGTCGCTAGCGCAGTCAGACTGTCTCAGTCGCGGGCTTGCCGCGCGGGGTGAGATCGCCTAACCAGAGCCGCTTTGCGAGACGACATGAGCCTGCGTTACGTCAGCACCCGCGGTGGAGTGGAGCCCTGCGGTTTCGAGGCGGCCCTGTTTGCCGGTCTCGCGGCCGATGGCGGGCTATACCTGCCGGATGCCTGGCCGCGCGTCGAGCGCGACGAGCTCGAGGCGTTGCAGGGCGCCAGCTATCGGGAGGTGGCGGCGCGGGTGCTGGCGCCGTTCGTCGGCGATGATCTCAGCGAGGCCGAGCTGCGCGGTCTGATCGAGGCGGCGTATGCCGGCTTCGATCACGCTGCGATCGCGCCGCTGCGGCAGCTCGGGCCGAACGAGTGGCTGCTCGAGCTGTTCCATGGGCCGACGCTCGCCTTCAAGGACATAGCGATGCAGCTGCTCGGGTGGCTGTTCGAGTTTTTCCTCGGCCGCGGCCGGCGCCCGGTCACGATCGTCGGCGCCACCTCGGGCGATACCGGCGCGGCCGCGATCGAGGCCTTCGCCGGGCGCGACCGGGTCACGGTCGTGATCCTCCATCCCCACGGCCGGATCTCCGAGGTCCAGCGCCGTCAGATGACCACGGTCAGCGCGGCCAACGTCCACAACCTCGCGATCGAGGGCACCTTCGACGACTGCCAGGCGCTGCTGAAGGCGCTGCTCGCCGACCCCGCTCTGCGCGAAAAGCTCAACCTCGCGGCCGTCAACTCGATCAACTGGGGCCGGATCATGGCCCAGGCGGTCTACTACGTGACCGCGGCGCTGGCGCTGGGCGCGCCCTGGCGGCCGGTCGCGTTCGCCGTGCCGACCGGCAACTTCGGCGACGTCTACGCCGGCTACGTCGCCGAGCGGATGGGTCTGCCCATTGCCCAGCTGGTGGTCGCGACCAACCGCAACGACATCCTGGCGCGTTTTTTCGAGACTGGTGTCTATCGGGCCGGCGCGGTCGTGCCGACCACGAGCCCGAGCATGGATATCCAGGTCGCAAGCAACTTCGAGCGCCTGCTGTTCGATCTTTGCGGCCGGGACGGCGGCGCGGTCGCCGGGCTGATGGCCGAGTTCCAGGCGCAAAAGCGCCTCAGCGTCGGCGCCGACGCGCTTGGCCGCGCGCGCGAGCTGTTCGACGCCACCCGGATCGAGGAGGCCGAGGTCAGCGAGACGATGGTGAACGTGCTGCGCACGACCGGCACGCTGATCGACCCGCACACCGCGGTCGGCGTTGCCGCCGGCCGCCGCTGCCGCCAGAGCCCGAACATCCCGCTGGTCGCGCTCGCGACCGCGCATCCGGCCAAGTTCCCGGACGCCGTGCGCGCGGCGACCGGGGTCACGCCGGCACTGCCGGCCCGCCTTGCCGACCTCGGGCGGCGCGCGGAGCGCTGCACCCTGCTGCCGAACGATCTGGCCGCGGTCCGACACCGGATCGAGCAGCTGGCCCAGGAGACCGCATGACCGACAACACCCGGATCACCACGCTCGAGAGCGGCCTTCGGGTCGCGAGCGAGACCATGGCGAATGTCCAGACCGCGAGCGTCGGGGTCTGGGTCGACGTCGGCGCCCGCTACGAGGCGGAGGAGGTCAACGGCGTCGCCCACATGCTCGAGCACATGGCGTTCAAGGGCACTGCCCGCCGCTCGGCACGGGCGATCGCCGAGGCGATCGAGAACGTCGGCGGCCAGCTCAACGCCTACACCTCGCGCGAGCACACGGCCTACTACGCCCGCATCCTGGCCGACGATGTGCCGCTCGCGGTCGACCTTCTGGCTGACATCCTGCAGCACTCGGCCTTCGACGAGGGCGAGCTCGCGCGCGAGCGCGGCGTCGTCCTGCAGGAGATCGGCCAGGTCCAGGACACCCCCGACGACCTCGTGTTCGACCTGTTCCAGGAGACCGCCTTCCCCGGCCAGCCGATCGGCCGCTCGATCCTGGGCCCGGCCGAGCTGATCGCAGCCCTGCCGCGGGGCGCGCTGGTCGACTACATGGCCGGGCACTACGGGCCCGCACGCATGGTGCTCGCGGCCGCCGGCAAGGTCGAGCACGAGCAGCTGGTCGAGCTCGGCGAGCGGCTGTTCCGTGAGCTGCCGACGCCGACCGTGACCCCGGCCTCACCCGCCCGCTACCAGGGCGGCGAGCATCGCGAGACGCGCGACCTCGAGCAGGCCCATCTGCTGCTCGGCGTGCCGGCGTTCTCCTATCTCGACGACGACTTCTACGCCCTGCAGGTGCTCTCGGCCATGCTCGGCGGCGGCATGTCCTCGCGCCTGTTTCAGGAGGTCCGCGAGAACCGCGGCTTGTGCTATTCGATCTTCTCCTTTGCCTCGAGCTACGCCGACACCGGCCTGTTCGGCATCTACGCCGGCACCGGCGAGCAGGAGGTCGAGGAGCTCGTCCCGGTGGTCTGCGACGAATTCCTGCAGCTGATCGCGGAGCCCGGCGAGGAGGAGCTGCTGCGCGCGCGGGCGCAGCTCAAAGCGAGCCTGATGATGGCGCTCGAGAGCTGCTTTGCCCAGAGCGAGGAGCTCGCCCGGCAGCTCCTGGTGTTCGGCCGCCGCATCCCGCCCGACGAGATCATCGCCAAGGTCGACGCGGTCGACCAGCGAGCGATCCGCCGGACCGGCGCTCGCCTGCTCGCCGCCGGCAGCCCGACCCTGGCCGCGATCGGCCCGCTCGATCGCCTCCCGGACCTCGACGCCATCCGCCGCCGGCTACGGTCGTGAGGGTCGCGGCGGCGCGGGCTCGCGGGTCGGGTGGCCATCGAGGCGGGCGGCCGGCCGACCCCGCTCCGGAGGGACGCCGCTCTGCCTCGATACCTTCAGATGCGATTTCAAGCGCCTGATCGACGATCCGAACTTGTCCGCCTCTGTCCGGGAACTTTATCAATTGATCGGGCGTTGCTCGGACGGTCGAGCTCGACCGCTATAAGGAAGCAAGAGCGCGCGCCGGAACCCCAACGGGAATTATGCCCCGAGGGCGGGCCAGTGACGTCACCGAGCGGCGCCGCCGCGGGCGCTCGAGCGAGCACGCCACCTGAACGGGAGCGAGGAGGCTTCGGGCATGGGCATGTTGGTCGAGGGGGTCTGGCGCGATGACGACGCGCCGCGCCAGGACGGCCGCTTCGTCCGCGTCGAGACCCAGTTCCGCAACTGGATTACCAAAGATGGCCGCCCCGGGCCGACCGGCACCGGCGGCTTCAAGGCCGAGGCCGGGCGTTATCACCTCTACGTGTCGCTCGCCTGCCCCTGGGCACACCGCACCCTGATCATGCGCAAGCTCAAGGGTCTGGAGGACGCGATCGGGGTTTCGGTCGTGCACTGGCACATGACCGACCAGGGATGGCAGTTCGAGGAGGGCCCGGGTGCTACCGGGGACCGGCTGTACGGCCACGAGTACCTGTATCAACTCTACACCCAGGCCAAGCCCGGCTACACCGGGCGCGCCAGCGTGCCGGTGCTGTGGGACCGCGAGACCCGGACGATCGTCAGCAACGAATTGGCCGAGATCGTCCGGATGCTGAACGGCGCGTTCGGCCGGGTCGGCGCGCGCGGGCCGGACTTCTATCCGAAGCCGCTCCGCGCCACGATCGATGCGGTCAATGCGCTCGTCTACGAGCACATCAACAACGGCGTCTACAAGGCTGGTTTCGCACGTCGCCAGGAGGCCTACGAGGAGGCGGCGACCAAGCTGTTCCAGACCCTCGACGATCTCGACGAGCACCTGGCCAGCCGGCGCTATCTCGCGGGCGACCAGATGACCGAGGCCGACATCCGGCTGTTCACGACCCTGGTCCGCTTCGATGCGGTTTACGTCGGTCACTTCAAGTGCAACTTGAGGCGGCTGGTCGACTATCCCAACCTCTGGCCGTACGCCCGCGACCTGTACCAGCAGCCGGGCATCGCCCCGACGGTCGACTTCCACCACATCAAGCACCACTACTACGGCAGCCACGCGTCGGTGAACCCGAGCGGGATCGTGCCCTTGGGGCCGCTGCTCGACTGGGACGAGCCGACCGGGGCCGAGGGCCACCACCAACGCCAGCTGCGCCGCCAGGCGATGGCCGCGATGCCGCTGTTGTTCGCGGCGCTGGCCAGGCGGGCGCAGCGACCGGTGGTGGCCCACTAGGGAACATCGAGATCGGCGCGCGTTGCTCGTTGTCTTGCGCGCCGACGGCGATGGTCGCTTTCTCGACAGTCGACCACGCCCCACGCCGGGGCTGACCGGGTCAGCGCCGCCACGTCTGCCGCGGCCAAGAGCCCGCGACGGCGTCAGGCGTGACCGGCCTCGCTCGAGAGCAGGGAGAGATCGATGCCGATCTTGGCGATCGCCCGCTCCCACTTGGCCTCGTTGTCGTCGCCGAACACGAGGTCGAGATCGGGCGGCACCAGGAGCCAGCCGTTGGCCTGGATTTCGGCGTCGAGCTGGCCGGGCGCCCAGCCGGCGTAGCCGAGCGCCAGGACCCGCTGGCGCGGGCCGTTGCCCTGGGCGATCGCCTTGAGGACGTCGACGGTCGCGGTCAGCGCGATGTCGTCCTCGATCAACAGGCTCGAATCCTGGAGATAGTCGGTGGTGTGCAGCACGAAGCCGCGGCTGGATTCCACCGGGCCGCCGAAATGGATCGGCAGGTTGCCGCCGGCGGCAGTCTGCTCGACCCCGATCTGCTCGAGCAGCCCCTCGAAGGTCAGGCTGTCGATCAGCCGGTTGATCACCAGCCCCATCGCGCCATCGGCGGAATGGGCACAGAGATAGACTACGCTTCGGGCGAACCGCGGGTCGGCCATCTGCGGCATCGCGACCAGCAACTGCCCGGCGAGCGAGCTCTCGGTCGGGATCGAACTCGGGCCTTGCGCCATGCCCCAACACTTAGACCCGAAGAGATGGCCCAGCAAGGGCAGCGGCCGCCGGACCCGGACCGCGAGGGGGAAAATTTCTTGGCCGCGGTCGTTGCCTGGCGCCCGGCGCCATGCCAGATTGCGCGCCGCGCGCGGCCGGGATCCCGGGCGTGGCGACGGCACAGAAGATGCGATCTTCCGAGGAGGCTCCGATGACGATTCAGGTGGGTGACAAGCTGCCGGCGGCGAATCTCAAGCGCCTGACCCCGGACGGCATCAAGGACGTGTCGGTCGCCGCGCTCACCGGCGGCAAGAAGGTGGTCCTGTTCGCGGTCCCCGGCGCGTTCACGCCGACCTGCTCGGAGCGGCATCTGCCGGGCTTCGTCGAGCAGGCCGAGGCGCTCAAGGCCAAGGGCGTCGACACGATCGCCTGCGTCTCGGTCAACGACCCGTTCGTGATGAGCGCCTGGGAGAAGGCGCGCGGCGTCGACGGCAAGGTCGAGATGCTCTCGGACGGCAATGGCGAGTTCACCCGCGCGCTCGGGCTGGCCTTCGACGGCAGCGGCTTCGGGCTCGGCCAGCGCTCGCGGCGCTACGCGATGGTGGTCGAGGACGGCACGGTCAAGACGCTCCTGGTCGAGCAGGTGCCGAGCCAGGCCGAGAAGAGCAGCGCCAGCGCGATCCTCGCAACCCTTTAGCCGCTTCCGCGGCTGGGCTGCTTTTTAGCCGCTCCGCGGCCGGGGGCGGCCCGCTAGCCGCCCGCCGACCCTGCGGCCGGCGGGCCCCCCGAGCGGCCGGCCCGGATCGCCTCGCGGGCAAGCTCGTCGGCGCGCTCGTTGTCGGGGTGGCCGGCGTGGCCCTTGACCCAGTGCCAGGAGATCCGGTGCCGGCCGAGCGCCTGCTCCAGCCGCTGCCACAGGTCCTGGTTCTTGACCGGCTGCTTGTCGCCCGTCCGCCAGCCGCGCGCCTTCCAGGCCGGCAGCCAGCTGGTGATGCCCTGGCGCAGATAGTTGCTGTCGGTGAACATCCGGACGGTCATCGGCCGCTTCAGGGTCTCGAGCGCGTTGATCGCGGCCTCGAGCTCCATCCGGTTGTTGGTGGTCGCCGGCGCGAAGCCGGCAAGCTCCCGGCACTGCCCGCGCCAGCGCAGCACCGCCCCCCAGCCGCCCGGGCCGGGATTGCCCGAGCAGGCGCCATCGGTGTGAATCTCGACCGCGTCGGCGCCGGCCTCCTCGCGGCTCGCCAAGGCTAGTCGAGACCGTAGGCGCCGGGCCCGGACAGGCCCCGGTGGAAGCGCAGCTTGTTCAGATACTCGAGCGGATCCTTGGGCTTGACCAGGGCGCCCGCCACCTGGTTCTGCCAGTCGTAGAGCCGGGTCAAAAGGAACCGGAGCGCGGCGCCCCGCGCGAGCAGCGGCAGCGCCTCGAGCTCGGCGCTCGTGAATGGCCGCACGGCCCGGTAGGCCGCGAGCATCTGGCGCGCCTTGGTGATGTTGAACGCCCCGTCCGGCTCGAAGCACCAGGCGTTCAGACAGATCGCGAGATCGTAGGCGGTGATGTCGACGCAGGCGAAATAGAAGTCGATGATCCCGGAGACCTCCCGACCCTGGAAGAACACGTTGTCCGGGAACAGGTCGGCGTGGATCACGCCGCTCGGCAGGTCGTCCGGCCAACTGCGCTCCAGCTCATCGAGCTCGCGCGCGACCTCGTCCTCGAAGCCCGGCTGCAGCGCGTCGGCGCCGGCGCGGCCGGCCTCGAACAAGGGCCGCCAGCTTCTGACCGAGAGCGCGTTCGGCCGGACCATCCGGAAATCCGCGCCGGCGAGGTGCAGCCGCGCGAGCGCGCCGCCGAGCGCGTTGCAATGGCCGGCATCGACCCGCCGCGGCGAGCCCCCCTCGAGGAAGCTGACGAGTGCTGCGGGCCGGCCGCAGAGCGTGCGCAGCGCCTGGCCGTCGCGGCCGTGGATCGGGGTCGGGCAGGGCACCCCCCTGGCCGCGAGATGCTCCATCAGCGCCAGGAAGAACGGCAGGTCCTCCGGCGCCACCCGCTTCTCGTAGAGCGTCAGGATGTACTGCCCGCGTTGCGTGACCAAACGGAAATTCGAGTTCTCGACGCCCTGCGCGATGCCCTCCAGCGCGACCGTGGGCGCGAGATCGTAGGCCGCCAGGAACTGCGCCAGCGACCCGTCGTCGATCGCCGTGTAAACCGCCATGCGCTCACGCTGCGCGGTCGGCCCGCGACCGGTTCGCCGGCTGGCGGCGGCCCGCCGGGCCGTCGAGCGTGACGGTCGCGCTCACGAGGCGTGCCGCATCGGGATCGGTGGGCTCTTGAACGCGACGTCTTCCTGGACGACCCGGATCTCCCGGACGTCGATCGCGAACCGCTCCCGGCAGGCCTCGATCAGCTGGTCGACCAGCTCCTCCGGGGCCGATGCGCCGGCGCTGATCGCGACCGTCGACACGCCCTCCAGCAACGGCCAGTCCATGCTTGCGGCACTCTGGACCAGCGCCGCCGCCGGGCAGCCTGCGGCCTTGGCGACCTCGACCAGACGGACCGAGTTGGACGAGTTCGGCGCGCCGATGATCAGCGTCAGGTCCGCCTTCGGCGCGATCGCCTCGACCGCCCGCTGCCGGTTGGTCGTGGCATAGCAGATGTCCTCGCGCCGCGGCCCGGCGATCCCGGGAAAGCGCCGCTTGAGCACGTCGAGGATGATCTCGGTCTCGCGCAGCGACAGCGTCGTCTGGGTGGCGTAGGCGAGCCGGTTCGCGTCCGGCACGGACAAGGTCTCGGCCCGGGCGACTGTCTCGACCAGGATCACCGCACCCTTGGGCAACTGGCCCATGGTGCCGACCACCTCGGGATGACCGCTGTGGCCGATCAGCAGCACGGTGCGGCCACGCCGGTAGTGCTGCTCGACACCGCGATGGACCTTGCTGACCAGCGGGCAGGTCGCGTCCGCGTACAGGAGGTGACGGCGCCTGGCCTCGGCCGGGACCGCCTTGGGCACGCCGTGGGCCGAGAACACCACCAGCGCCCCGTCCGGGACCTCGTCGAGCTCCTCGACGAAAACTGCACCCTTGGCGCGCAGGCCGTCGACCACGTACCGGTTGTGGACGATCTCGTGACGGACGTAGACCGGCGGCCCGTTCTGCTCCAGCGCCTGCTCGACGATCTCGATCGCCCGCTCGACGCCGGCGCAGAAGCCGCGCGGGCTGGCGAGCAGGATGGTCAGCTCGGATCGCTTCATCAGCGCGTGACCCGGCTCCGTCGGTGTGGGCTGAGCGTCCGGGCGGTCTGCGCGCAGGCGGCCGCGGACCGGCAGGGTTGTACCACGGCGGCCGCAGGCCAGCGAGGGCTTTCGCGCCGCAGGCAACCGGTGCCGCGCGACATATAAGAACGCGCGCCAAGCTCGCCAACCGCTTTCGACCACGGGCCCCGGTCGCCGCCTGAGCCGCCGCTTGACCCCGGCCCGGTTCCGTGCTGAGCCAGGCGCACCGGTCCGGGTCGACCTCGGTGTCGCCTCTTGGACCGAGGTGCGGGCGGCGGCCGGGGGTCGGCGCGGCAAAAGGGGCGGCGGATGACCAACGTGGCCGTGGTCGGCGCCCAGTGGGGCGACGAGGGCAAGGGCAAGATCGTCGACTGGCTCTCGGAGCGGGCCGAGGTCGTGGTCCGTTTCCAGGGCGGCCACAACGCCGGCCACACGCTGGTGATCGACGGCCGCACCTACAAGCTGAGCCTCCTGCCCTCGGGCGTGGTGCGCCCGGGCAAGCTCTCGATCATCGGCAACGGCGTCGTGATCGACCCCTGGGCGCTGCTCGACGAGATCGAGGCGCTGCGTGGCCAGGGCGTCGCGGTCGGCCCGGAGAGCCTGCGGATCGCCGAGAACGCGCCTCTGATCCTGCCGCTGCACGGCGAGCTCGATCGCGCCCGCGAGCGCGCCCGCCAGGCGAGCCACAGCGGCACCGGTACGCTCGGCACCACCGGCCGCGGCATCGGCCCGGCCTACGAGGACAAGATCGCGCGGCGCGCGATCCGGGTCTGCGACCTCGCCGATCCGACCCTGCTCGCGCGCAAGCTCGAGGACCTCCTGCTGCACCACAACGCGCTTCGCCTCGGCTTCGGCGAGGCGCCGGTCGAGCCGGAGGGGGTGGTCGGCAGCCTGAACGCGCTCGCGCCGCGCCTCTTGCCCTACGCCGAGCCGGTCTGGCTGCGCCTGGTCGAGCTGCGCCGGCGCGGCGCCCGGATCCTGTTCGAGGGCGCCCAGGGGGCGATGCTCGACGTCGATCACGGCACTTACCCCTTCGTCACCTCGTCGAACACGCTGGCCGCGGCCGCAGCGCTCGGCGCCGGTACCGGCCCGGATGCGGTCGGCTTCGCGCTCGGGATCACCAAGGCCTACACGACCCGGGTCGGCGAGGGGCCGTTCCCGACCGAGCTCGCCGACGAGGTCGGCCGCGGCCTCGGCGAGCGCGGCCGCGAGTTCGGCACGGTCACCGGCCGGCCGCGCCGCTGCGGCTGGTTCGATGCCGTGCTGGTCCGCCAGGCGGTCAAGATCGGCGGCATCCACGGCCTCGCCCTGACCAAGCTCGACGTGCTCGACGGCATGGACCGGCTCAAGATCTGCACCGCCTACCGGCATTTCGGCCAGACCCTGCACCACCTGCCGGCGGCGATGACCGCCCAGGCCGGGGTCGAGCCGCTTTACGAGGAGCTCGACGGCTGGCAGGAGAGCACCCGCGGCGCCCGCAGTTTTGCCGACTTGCCCGCACAAGCGGTCAAATATGTCAAGCGGTTGGAGGAACTTGTTGAGGCCCCGGTTGCGATGCTCTCGACCAGCCCCGACCGCGAGGACACGATCCTTTTGCGTGATCCGTTTGCCGACTGAGCGATCGACGGGCCCCGTCGACCGCTGACTAGCCCCAGCCGGACATGCACGTTCGCCACCCCTTGTGGCTCGAGGGCGTCGCGCGTCCGGGTGCCCGCGTGTTCGCGTTCCTGTTCACGCTCGAATTGATCGCCCGGGCGACCCTGGCGACGGTGATCCCCCTCCAGGCCTACGCGGTGCTGCAGAGCAGCCGCGGGGTGAGCCTGATGTTCACCTGCGTCGGGTTCGCAGGGCTGGTCGGTAGCCTCTTGATCCCGCTCCTGATCCGTCTGGTGGCGCGCCGCTGGGTCTATACGCTCGGCGCGGCGAGCCTGGTCGCGGCCGCCGGCCTGTTCACCGTGGACGGCCCGGCCGGGCTGCTCGCCGGGCTGATCGTGCGCGTGCTCGGCGTCGCGTGCCTGAACGTCGCCCTCAACCTCTACATCATGGACTTCATCCCGCGCGGCGAGTTCGTGCGCTCGGAGCCCCTGCGGCTGGCGATCGCTGCCTGGACGCTCTGCCCGGCGCTCGGCGTGGTCCTCTACGGCCGCTTCGGCGCGCCGGCGGCGAACGGCCTCAGCGCCGGCGCTGCTGCCCTGCTGCTCGCGGCGTTCTGGGCGATCCGGCTCTCCGACCACCCGGGGATCGCCGCCGCCCGGCAGCTGCCGCCCAACCCGTTGCGCAGCATCGGCCGCTTCCTCGCCCAGCCCCGGCTGCGACTCGGCTGGCTGATCGCGTTCGGCCGCTCGAGCTGGTGGGCGCAGTTCTTCACCTTCGCGCCGCTCTACATGGTGATCTCCGGCCACAGCGACCTCGCGGGCGCGCTGCTGATCTCGCTCGGCAACCTGACGCTGGTCCTGACCGTGCCGGTCGGCCGCCTTGCCGAGCGCGTCGGGGTGCGCCGGGTGATCATCAGCGCCTTCCTGTCGTCGGGCGTCACGATGCTGCTCGCGGCGCTGCTCGTGGCGAGCGGCGCCTCGCTCCTGGTCGCGGGTCTGCTGCTGCTCGGATCGGTCTTCGCGAGCGCCCTCGACGCGGTCGGCAACATCCCGTTCCTGCGCGCCGTGCGCGCCCGCGAGCGGCCGCCGATGACCGCGGTGTTCCGGACCTACATCGACGTCTCGGACCTGCTGCCGTCGGCGTTGTTCGCGGTCCTGCTGAGCTTCTTCGGCCTCGAGAGCGTGTTCGCGACCGCGGGGCTCTGGATGCTCGCGATCGGCCTCGTCGCCCGCCGCCTGCCGCGCGCGCTCTAGCCCTCAGCCGGACATGCGCTCGCCCGCGCGTACGGCCGAGGGCAGCGTGTTGTCCGGCGGGGCGAGCGGGCAGACCCAGCGATCGGAGTAGGCGCAGGACGGGTTGTAGGCAAAGTTGAAGTCGAGGATCACGCGGCCGCCGGCGGTATGGCCGAGGTCGGCGCCCTTGATCGTGTCGAGCAGATAGCGGCCGCCGCCATAGGTCTCGCGGCCCGAGGTCGCGTCCCGGAACGGCAGGAAGGCGCCGCCGCCATAGCCCGCGATCCAGTACAGGGTGAGCTCGGCGCCAAGCCGCGGCTCGAGCCCGGCGGTGCGGGCGAACGGCAGGATCCGGATCGCGCCGTCGCCGCCGCCCGAGAGCGTGACCGGCGCGCCGGCGCTCGCCGGGACGAGGTCCGCCGTCAGCCGCAAGCCGGGATCGTAGTCGAACAGAGGCACCCGTGCGGACGCCACGCGCGCCGCGGGCTCGAGCGGCGACTGCGGGTGCATCCGGAAAAGCTCGTCCCGGGTCTCGCGCCAGAGCTGCCAGGCCAGGCGCGGCGGCTCGAGCGCCCGGACCTCGGCGTAAAGCTCGGCGACCCGCCGCCGCCAGTCCCAGAGATCCGCGTGCGCGATCAGCGCCGCCGCATCCGGGTCAATCACCTCGGTTGCCATGAGGCCTCGCTCCCTACGTTTCGAATGGCCGCCCAACCTCCTGCATGGCTGCCCGCGATGACAGTCACGAGACGGCGAGGGCGCATCATTGAAGCGGCTTATCCCTTTGCATCTGGCTGCCCCTACGGGTAGTATGATCGATGGTAGGAGGGCGTGGTGATAGGTGATGTTCCGCGGTCGTTGCGTGAGTTCGAGGCGCGGTTTGCGGATGACGAGGCCTGCGCCCGCTGGTTGCTGGCGAAACGCTGGCCGGACGGCTTTCGCTGCCCCGCTTGTGGCCATGACCACGGCTGGGAGCTGGGGCGCGGCGTGGTGCTGATCGAATGCGCCCGGTGCCACCGCCAGACCTCGGCGACCGCGGGCACGGTGCTGCACCGTTCGCACCTGCCGCTCAAGACCTGGTTTCTCGCCGCCTGGCTGGTGGCGACCCACAGGAACGGCATCTCGGCGCGGCAGCTGTGGCTGCAGCTCGGCTTGGGCTCCTACAAGACCGCCTGGCTGCTGCTCGCCAAGCTGCGCCGGGCGATGGTCGACCCGGAGCGGTCGCCGCTTGGCGGCCTGGTCGAGGTCGACGAGACCAGCATCCCCTTGCGCACCAAGGACGACCCGATCACGCCCCAGTCCGGCCGCTCGGAGCAGGGCAAGCTCTTGATCGCCGGCGCGGTCGAGATCCATGGCAGGGGCCCGGGCCGGGCCCGCCTTGCGGTGATCCGGGATTATTCGGCCGCGACCCTCGGCGGCTTCGTCGGTGGCAACGTGGTCGCCGGCAGCACGGTGGTCAGCGACGGCTGGTCGGGCTACGCGCGCCTCAAGGCGGTCAAGCACGATCCTAAGGTGGTCGGGCCGATGGCGGCGCATGTGCTGCTGCCCTGGATCCACCGGGTGTTCGCCAACGCCAAACGCTGGGCGCTCGGCGTCTACCACGGGCTGCGGGCACCCCATCTGCAACGCTATCTCGACGAGTTCGTGTTCCGGTTCAACCGAAGGCGCACGCCCCAGGCCGCGTTCGCCTCGCTCCTCGGCCTCGCCGCCCAGCGCGACCATGCCTCCTACCACATGTTGATCCACCAGACTTAAAGGGATAAGCCATTCATTGAATTACGGATGAACGCCGGGCCGGGATTTCAGTTCTGGCAAAAAACCTCGATCTCGGAGCTCAGCCCCTGGAGCCCAGCGGCGAGGGCAGCGGCAACACACCGGCTGGCCGCGCGATCGCCGTCGTCAGCCGGCCGGTCATGGTCCGGGATCGGCCTCGGTTCACCAGTTGACGGCGTTGAGCGCCTCGGCGACGTCGGCGCAGCTGTCCGGGCTGTCGCCGCTCTGCTGCTGGCGGGCGTGGCGGCGGACGTCGGCGCTGAACGTCCGCAGGTAGCGCGTCTGCTCGGCCGATCCGGGCGGAAAGGTCTGATCGAGCCAGGTGCTGATCGCCTTGACCGCCCGCTGCGTGTCCAGGCCGCAGCCGACCGCGCGGCCGAGCAGCAGCGCCATGCGGCTCATCGACTCGAGATCGGCCGCCGATGCCGCCATTGCGGCCGGCGCGGCCGCCGTGCCAAGGAACAGACACCACAGCGCGGCGATGAAGCGGTCTCTGATCATCGGCCCGACTCCCGACCAGCGGCTCGGGACCGCCGCCTGATCCTTTGTAGCCGAAATTGCCGGCGGAGTCCCGACGGACGCGGGTAGGCACCGCCCGCTGCGCCGGCGGGGCGTCCCGCTCATCGGCTATGGTGGACCTCGCTCGAGAATTCGGCCGTCCCGCTCGCGGCCAGCCGGGCGTCCAGCTGCGCCGATCCGGAGCGCAGATCGCGTACCCCTGCGGCGGTCTCCGGGGCCACCCCCTCCTCCTCGAAGAACGTGTACGACAGCGTGATGGTCTGCACGTCCCTGGTCTCCGGGTCCTCGGCCATCTTGGGATCGACGTAGAAGATCACCGGCATCCGCGCGCTCTCGCCCGGGCCGAGCTTCTCCTCCTGGAAGCAGAAGCATTCGGTCTTCGAGAAATAGCTGCCGATCTTGTAGGGCGTCACGTTGTAGACCGCGCGCGCGACGATCGTGTGATCGGACCGGTTGGTGGCATCGAAATAGACCTGGGTCGGCGCCCCGACCCGGGTGCGGACCTGCCGCTGCTCGGGATCGAACGCCCAGTCGAGGCCGGGCGCGACGTTGCTGTCCATCCGCACCGTGATCGGCGCGCCGCCGGCGCTCGCCTCGACTTTGAGCGAGCGCTGCACGGTGCCGCCATAGCCCGTGGCGGCGCAGAACATCCGATAGAGGGTCGGCGAGTACGCCACGAGCCCGCCCATGACCGCGACCAACGCGCCGGCGATCGCGAGCGTCGTCAGCTTGCGCCTGCCGCGGGATCGCATCTCGGTCCTCCCCCTCTCTGACCTGACAGTACGGTGGCGCGGGACCACGCCCGGTCCAGGTTTTGCGGCATCGGGCCGCAGGCGGCCGCATGCCGTTCTGGTCCTCGCTCGTGAGCGCCAGCTGGCCGACCACGTCGGCGCCGACGGCCGCAGGTCTGCGAGCCCACTCCCTCGGCTGCCGCCGCGAGTTTAAGCGTCCCCGACCGGTGTGTCGACGATGCGCTGGAGCTTGGGGCCTCAGTCGCTGATCTCGGCCTTCAGCGGCCTCAGCGAGCGCAGATAGGCGATCAGCGCATCGAGGTCGCGACGGGCGATGCTGGCGTAGTAATGAAAACCCATCGGCGGCCGGAGCTGCGAGCCGTCGGCGCTGATGCCCTGGGTGATCGCGCGCCGGATCTGCGCGTCGGTCCAGTCGCCGATCCCGGTCTCCTTGTCGGGGGTGATGTTGGGCGCGATCGAGGTCCCCCAGGGGCCGGAGAACTCATTGCCGCCGGCCCCGAGCCGGTGCTTGTAGTCCGGCTGGCCGCCGATCACGACCGTGTGGCATTCGATGCAGTGGCCGAGCGGTCCGGCCAGATAGGCGCCGTAGGTCACCGGGTCGGCGCGCGGCACGTCCGCCACCGCTCCGACCGGGGAGCCGTAGCTCGTCGGCAAGGGAACGCGATACTCCGATGGCGGCACCTGGTTGCGGACCGGCTTGACCTGTCGCAGATAGGCGACCAGCGCGCGCACGTCCCGGTCCGACATCTGCCGGTACAGGTCGATCGGCATCGGCGGGCCGATGATCCGGCCGTCGGGCCGGCGGCCCTCGCGGATCGCGGTGATGATCTGGGCATCGGTCCACCTGCCGATCCCGGTCTCCGGGTCGGGCGTGATGTTGGGCGTATGGACGGTGAACGCGTCCTCCTCGATCACCAGGCCCCCCGCCAGCTCCATCCCCGGCAGCGCCCCGTCCGGACCCTGCGGGGTATGGCAGTTGCCGCAGGCGACGATGCCGTTGATCAGATAGCTGCCACGCTCCAGCTGCGTCTCCGCCCGGCCCGGCGACGCGGCGAGCAGCGCCAGGACCATCGGGATCCAGCCCAGACGTCGGTACATGTTTGCCCCCTTCGGCACTTCGGCGGCGCTCCTCACCGGCCGCTGTATCTCGATCGACTGCGGCTATTGTACCTCGAATCCGGTGCCAGAAGCGCCACTAAAAGTTGGCTCGGCACCGGGCCGGTTCATTCGGTCCGCCGCCCGATGAAGGTCATCGAGCCGTGCACCCGGATCGCCCGGTCATTGCCCAGGCCATGGCCGGCGGCTTCACCGTCGTGACGGTCGCCGTGTTTCACGACTACGGCGTGCCGGTCTGCTGGTAGGCTGCCCTGCTCCGGGATCGGGTCGCGCGCAGGCACGCCTGGAGCGAAACCGATCGCGGGACGTTGGGGGCTCACGAGCGATGCCGGCCGGGCTCGCGTGCCGGCGCGGTTCATTCGTAGTGGGAGTTCGACCGCGATGGCTGATCCCGCCGAGTTCGAAGAACGCGAGGACCTGTCCGAGACCGAGCGGCGCCTGATGGCCCAGAGCATCCGGCTCAAGGCGGCGCTGGTGCACGAGATCATCCGCGAGGAAGGCGAGGAGGAGCTCGGCCGCGACGTGCGCGCGCTCGCCTGGTCGGGCCTCGCCGCCGGTCTCTCGATGGGCTTCAGCCTGGTGGTCGAGGGTCTGCTCCAGCATCATCTGCCCGACGCGCCCTGGCGGCCCCTGATCGCGAGCTTCGGCTACACCACGGGCTTCGTCATCGTCGTCCTCGGCCGCCAGCAGCTGTTCACCGAGAACACCCTGACCGGCGTGATCCCGGTCCTGACCCGGCGCGATCGGGCGAGCCTCCTGGCGCTGCTCCGGCTGTGGGCCGTGGTCCTGCTCGCCAATCTGATCGGCGCCGGGCTGTTCGCCGCACTCGCGGCGGGAGCGCCCGTGTTCGAGCCGAACCTGAACGAGGACTTCCTGGCACTCGGCCGGGACGCTGCGGCCGGCGGGCTCGCCGCGCTGTTCGTCAAGGCGGTACTCGCCGGCTGGCTGATCGGCCTGATGGTCTGGCTCCTGCCGGGCGCCGGCTCGGCGCGCCTGATCGTGATCCTCTTGATCACCTACATCGTGGCGCTCGGCGGCTTTGCCCACATCGTCGCCGGCTCGGTCGACGTGCTCTACCTCGTGCTGTCGGGCGAGAAGAGCCTGCCGTCCTACCTGCTGCACTATCTGCTGCCGGTGCTGGCCGGCAACGTGATCGGCGGCAGCGCGCTGGTCGCGATGCTGAACCACGCCCAGGTCCGGAGCGAGGTCCCGGCGGTCGCCGAGGCGGAAGCGATGGCCGATGACTGATGCCCGCGTCCAGCCGCTCAACGACCGGCCGGCGGCGGCCGGGCGCTACGTGCTGTACTGGATGCAGCAGTCGCAGCGGGCGGCGGGCAATCCCGCGCTCGAGCACGCGGTCGGCGAAGCCAACCGGCTGCGCCTGCCGGTCGTGGTCGGCTTCGGCCTCACCGCCGACTATCCCGAGGCCAACCGGCGTCACTACGCCTTCATGCTCCAGGGCCTGCGCGAGGTCGGGCAGACGCTGCCGGCGCGCGGCATCGGCTTCGTGGTCCGCCGCGGCCGACCCGACGAGGTCGCCCTCGATCTGGCCGAGGACGCGGCGCTCGTGGTCTGCGATCGCGGCTACCTCCGTCATCAGAAGCAATGGCGCGCGGCCGTGGCCCAACGTGCGCCCTGCCGGGTCGTCCAGGTCGAGGGCGACCTGGTCGTCCCGGTCGAGGCGGCCTCCGACCGCGAGGAGAGCGCGGCGCGCACGCTGCGGCCGAAGCTGCAGCGGGTCTGGGATCAGTGGCTCGGGCCGCTCGACGAGCAGCCGGTCGAACAGAGGTACTTCGGCCCTGGATCCGAGGTCGATTTCTCGGCCCTCGAAAAAATCCTCGATCAGCTCGGGCTCGACGACAGCGTCTTGCCGGTCCGTCGTTTCAGCGGCGGCACCAGCAGCGCGCGCGCCCGCCTCGAGGGCTTTCTCGAGGGCGGGCTCGAGGGCTACGCCGATCGCCGGAGCGAGCCCGCCGCGATGCACGGCTCGCTGCTCAGCCCCTACCTGCACTTCGGCCAGATCTCGCCGGTCGAGATCGCGCTCCGGGTGCGCGACGCAGCGGCCGGCGACGCGCGGGACCGCGCGGCCTATCTCGAGGAGCTGATCGTCAGGCGCGAGCTTGCGATGAACTTCGTCCACTTCAACGATCGCTACGATCGCTACGACAGCCTGCCGGGCTGGGCGCGGGCGAGCCTCGAGGCCCATGCGCAGGACCGGCGCGAGCGGACCTACGACGCCCGCCGGCTCGAGCGCGCCGACACCCACGACCGCTACTGGAACGCGGCGATGCGCGAGATGGTGCACACCGGCTACATGCACAATTACATGCGCATGTACTGGGCGAAGAAGATCCTGGAATGGTCGCCATCGCCCGAGGCCGGCTTCGCGACCGCGCTCCGGCTCAACAACCGCTACTTCCTGGACGGCCGCGACGCCAATTCCTACGCCAACGTCGCCTGGACCTTCGGCCTGCACGACCGGCCCTGGCCGGAGCGGCCGGTGTTCGGCAAGGTCCGCTCGATGACCCCGGGCGGCCTCGAGCGCAAGTTCGACATGGCCGGCTACCTTTACGTCGTCGAGCGCCTGGTGGCGGCCGAGGGCGAGGCTGAGCAGCGGGCCTGAGCGATCGCTCAGCCGCCCGGATACCAGGCGGGCTTGCGCTTGGCCCGGAAGCTCTCGAGCCCTTCGACCGCCTCGGGCGAGGCGCGCTTGACCGCCGCCTGAAAGGCCAGCGCCCGCACCGCCTGCTCCGAGAGCAGCAGCCCGGCCTGCTCCAGGAACAGGAGCTTGGAATCGGCGACCGCTTCGGGTGCGCTCTGCAGCAGCGCGTCGAGAAGCGGCGCCGCGGCGGCGTCCAGGCCGCCGTCGGCGCAGACCGCGTGGACCAGCCCGATGCGCAGGGCCTCGTCGGCATCGAAACGCTCGCCGGTGACGCCGTAGCGGCGGGCCTGGCGCACCCCGATCGCGGCGCAGAGCTGCGGCACGATCGGCGCCGGGACCACGCCCCAGCGGACCTCGGTCAGCGCGAAGGTCGCCGATTGGCAGGCGATCGCGACGTCGCAGCAGGCGACCAGCCCGACCCCGCCGCCGTAGCAGGCGCCCTGGACCAGCGCCACCGTCGGCTTCGGCAAGGCGTTCAGCTGGCGCATGGCCTCGGTCGTGCGCCAGGAGAAGTCGGCGTTCTCGGCGGCGCTGGCTGTGGCCAGCTGGCGTAGCCAGTTCAGATCCGCGCCGGCCTGAAAGTGCGGGCCCTGGCCGCGCAGGACCACGACCCGGACCCGCGGATCGCGGCCCAGCACCTCGAGCGCCGCACCGAGCTGATCGATCAGCGCCCCGTCGTAGGCGTTGTGGACCTCCGGACGGTTCAGGATGACCCTCGCGACACCGCGGCCGTCGACCTCGGTCAGCACGACGTTCTCGGACATCTCGGGGACTCCTTGCACTCGGGCCAGCCGGCTGCCCTGTAGCACCGGTCGCGGGCGCTGGGCCAGCGCGCGGCTGCCACCGTTGATCCGGAAAGGCTGCCTTAACCCGGTCTAAACCCCAACCGACTAGGTTCTGCCGATCCGGATGCAAACGGTCACCAATGCGCTTCAGCCGATTCCATCTTCCGCCGGGGCAGTCGTTCGGCCGCAGACCGGCCGACGAGGACCTGCACTATGACCATCGCCGGCCGATTGCGATTTCGAGACCAGCCGAGCCAGCCGCCGGGGCGCGCCCGATGAATGAGCCCCGCTGGTCGTCGCAACCGGAGCGGGCAGGCGAGCACACGGCTGGCGCCACGGGGACACCGTCGGCGCACCATCCGGCGCCGACTCCCGAGGAGGCCGCGGCCGGCGGCGGGTGGCGGACCGTCGGTGGCGGTCTGGGCGGTCCGAGCCTGATCGACCAGCTGGCGGCCGAGGCCGAGGCGGCCGAAGCCGAGGCGGCGGACCGCTGGCCCGAGAACCCGGTGCCGGCCGATCCGCACCGGATCGCCGAGGCTCAGAGCAAGGCACCCGCCGACAGCCCGCACAACGAGGGCCGTGGCGAATTGCCCGAAGATCTGGACGACATCGCGGTCACGATCGGCCGGGTGGTCTCGATCCGCGGTTCGGTGGTCTGGGGCGCCTTGTTCGACAACGACGACGGCACCGCCGGCCGGGCCGCCCGGATGGGCGCCCTGGTCTCGATGCGCGGGCCCGAATCCCGGGTGTTCGGGATCGTCAACGCGCTCGAGCGCGACGCCGGCGGCGGCGGCCAGCAGTCGGAGCGGACGATCTTCGAGATCCAGGTCCTGGGCGAGATCTCGACCGCGACGCCGCAGGGCAAGGCCGCGGGCTTCCAGCGCGGCGTCTCCAGCTATCCGCCGCTCGATGCGCCGGTCACCACCGTCAGCCTGCGCGATCTCGCCGCGGTCTATGCGCGGCCGCGGGCGTCCAACGTCCACGTCGGCCGGCTGCGGCACAATCGCAAGGTACCGGCGTTCGTGTTGACCGACAACCTGCTCGGCAAGCACTTCGCCGTCCTCGGCACGACCGGCTCCGGCAAGTCCTGTGCCGTCACGGTGATCCTGCGCTCGATCCTCGACGAGCTGCCGAACGGCCACGTCGTCCTGCTCGATCCGCACAACGAATACGCGAGCGCGTTCGCCGATCGCGCCGAGCTCCTCAACCCCTCTAACCTGCAGCTGCCGTACTGGCTGCTGAGCTTCGAGGAGATCGCCCACATCCTGATCGGCGGCAGCGGCAGCGGCAACGAGACCAGCTTCGCCCAGACCGCGATCCTCAAGGATGCGATCCTGCGCGCCAAGCAGGCGTTCGCCGGCGAGGCCCAGAGCGATGAGCACCTGACGGTCGACACGCCCAGCCCCTATCGCCTGGCCGACCTGATCGCGGCGCTGCGCGAGGGCATGGGCGCGCTCAACAAGGCCGACGGCTCGGCGCCCTATCTGAGCCTGATCGCCCGGATCGAGAGCCTGCGCAACGATCGCCGCTTCGCCTTCATGTTCGCGAGCCTCGCGGTGCGCGACAACATGCGCCAGATCCTGGCCCAGCTGCTGCGCGTGCCGGTCGCCGGCAAGCCGATCACGATCATCGACATCTCGGGCGTGCCCTCGGAGATCGTCGACGTCGTGGTCTCGGTGCTGTTCCGGCTGGTCTTCGAGCTCGCCGTCTGGAGCGACCGGGGCGCCGGGCCGCCGGTGCTGCTGGTGTGCGAGGAAGCCCACCGCTACGCGCCCGAGAACGACGTCGTCAACTTCGCCCCGACCAAGCGGGTGATCTCGCGGATCGCCAAGGAGGGCCGCAAGTACGGCGTCACCTTGTGCCTGGTGAGCCAGCGGCCGTCGGAATTGTCGATCGGCAGTTTGGCGCAGTGCAACACGGTGTTCGCGCTACGTCTGACCAACGAGCACGATCAGGCGTTCGTCGCGCGCGCCCTGCCCGACAACGCCCGCTGGCTGGTCGACAGCCTGCCGTCGCTGAATACCCAGGAAGCCGTGGTGGTCGGCGACGGCGTCACCGTGCCGGTGCACATCCGCTTCAACGACCTCGACCGCGCGCATCGGCCCTCGAGCTGCAATCCGTCGTTTGCCGAGTTGTGGCGGGACGAGACCGATCAGGCGTTCCTCGAGCGGGCGATCAGCCGCTGGCGCCTCCAGACCCGCTGAGCGCGGGCCTGCGCGCAGCAAGGAGACTGACGATCATGACGGCGGTGGTGTTCGGCGGTGGGGCTCCGATCGGAGTCCGGCACCGGCAGGATCGGGTGAGCTGATCATGCGCGACAGGCTCGCGAACGGCGAGGCGGCCTCGCTCGCCGGCAAGGTGGTCCTGATCGCCGGCAGCGGTCAGGACGTCAGCGAGGCGGCCGCCCGCCTGTTCGCCAAGTGTGGCGCGGAGGGTCTCTTGATCGGCGGCCGCCACGCCGAGCGCGGCCAGGCGGTCGCCGCGATCGTCTCGGCGGCCGGCTGCCCGGCCGAGTTCCTGCCGACCGACTTCACCAAGCTCGAGGATTGCGCCGCGCTGATCGCCGAGGCCGACAAGGTGTTCGGCCGGATCGACGTCCTGATCATCGCCGCCGGCATGGTCGCGCCGCGCACCGGCGTCGAGCAGCTCGCCGACTATTTCGACCAGCTGATGGCGGTCAATCAGCGGGCGCCGTTCTTCCTGATGCTGCGGTCGGCCGAGCTGATGCAGCGCCATCAACGGCCGGGCCTCATGGTCACCGTGCTCGGGATGCCCGGCGAGGGCGAGCCCCTGCCGGTCGCGGCCTACGAGGCGAGCCAGGGCGCGCTCGCGGCGATCACCCGGAGCTTCGCCACCGGCCTGGTCGACTACGGGATCCGGGTGCTCGGGCTCGACGTGGGCGGCTGCGAAGCGCTCGTCGACGGCCCGATCGCGACCGGACCGGCGCTCGCCGCGCGGCCCGCGCGTCCGTCGGTCAGGCCCCAGGAGATCGCTGGCGCGCTCGCCCTGCTGACGGCCGATCCGGAGCAGCCGCCAGCCGGCACGATCGTGCCGATCGGGGAGCTGTTGCCGGCGGTCGCGCTGCCGGCCGAGCTGCCACCGACGCCGGCTGCCTGACCCGGAACCTCGGCCACTCAGCCGCGGCCTTCGTCGACGATCGCGCCGGGACTGGACAACCGGCCGGTCAGGCGCTCAGATGGCCTTCCAATCGCGACGGTTGCGGTCGCTGCAGGGGAGGGCTTCGAGATGGCGATGTCGCTGCGCACCCAGGCCACGGACCGGGCCCGCCCGCCCGCCGCAACCAAGCCGGGACCGGCGCCCGATGCCGGCGTCGCGGCGGCCACGGCCGATACGCCCTACACGGAGCGGGCGCGGTACTTCGATTCGAGCAACGCCTTCGCGCTCAAATATCCGCCGGTGCCCTGCCACCAGTTCCTGGCCGAGCGCGACCTCGCGTTCGATCCGTCGACCCCGACCGGGCTGATCGCGCTCGACCTCCGCGAGCGGCTTGGCACTCCGTTTCCCGCGACCACGCCCTTGATGCTGACCCGCTACGCCCGGATCCGGGCCGGCGAGCGCCTCACCACCCGCTTCAAGGCGAGCGGCGAGCTGTATTACGTCTTCGAAGGCAGCGGCGAGACGCGGGCCGGCGCCGATCGCATCGCCTGGGGCCCGGGCGACGTGCTCTGCCTGCCGGGCGGCGGCCAGACCAGCCACGTCGCGGGCGGCGAGGATGCCGTGCTCTGGGTGATCACCAACGAGCCCGAGCTCGCGTTCGAAAACCTCGAGCCGCCGCCGCCCGAGCATGCCGTCACCCGGCCGGTGCACTACCCGGCCGCCGAGATCCGCCATCAGCTGGCGCGGGTCGCGAAGAAGCTCGAGGGCCAGAAGATCGCGGGCCTGGCGCTCGTGTTCTCGAGCGTCGACCAGGCCCTGCGGCGCAACGTCCTGCCAACGCTGACGCTCGCGATCAACCAGCTGCCGCCCGGCGACTTCCAGCGGCCGCACACCCACAACTCGGCCGCGATCACCCTCGCCCTCGAGGGCCGCAACTGCTACTCGCTGATCGACGGCGAGCGGGTCGACTGGCAGGACCGTGCGGTCATGGTGACCCCGCCGGCGGCGGTCCACTCCCACCACAACGACGGCGACATCTGGATGAGCTGCCTGATCGTCCAGGACGGCGGCCTCCACTACCACTGCCGGACCATGGACTTCCGCTACGCCGACGGCTGACCCCGCGCCGCCTTGCGATTCCCGCCCGATACCAGCGGGCTCGTGCCGCTTCGGCGTCTGGCGTTTGAAGCGTTGATCGCCTGGCGCCCGGGCTGGACGCAACCAGGTCGGCCTGCGGGCAGCCATCGATGACGATCGAGCAAAGGGACTGGCCACCTCCGCCAGCACAGCCGGCCGCGAGCGCGGCCGGCAACGACGCCCGCGCGCCGGACGGCGTGCCGCGCCGCTTGCTCGCCCACGCCCGTGCGCTCGACCATCGGCTGGCGCGGCTGCGCGCGCTGCTGCGTGCCGATGAGGTCGCGTTCATCGTGCTCGCCGCCCTGGTCGGCGCCGGCGCCGGCCTCGCGGTCACGGTCATGAGCCATGCGACCCAGCTCGCGCACGAGCTGCTGTTCGGGATTTCGCCAGGCGCCCGTCTCAGCGCCAGCGCCGGCCTCGAGCCCTGGCGGGTGCTGCTGGTGCCGGTCATGGGCGGCCTGCTGCTCGGGGCCGTGATGTCGGCAAGCGGCCGGTTCCGCTCGCGGCAGGTGGTCGACCCGATCGAGGCCAACGCGCTCTACGGCGGCCGGATGTCGCTGCTCGACAGCCTGGGGGTCGGCCTGGAGACGATGATCTCGAACGGCGCCGGGGCGTCGGTCGGCCTCGAGGCCGGCTATACCCAGGTCGGCTCGGGCGGGGCCTCGACGGTCGGCGCGCGCATCCGCGTGCGCCGCAACGATCTGCGCATCCTGGTCGGCTGCGGCGCCGCCGGCGCCATCGGCGCGGCCTTCGAGGCGCCGTTGACCGGAGCGTTCTACGCGTTCGAGCTGGTGATCGGCGGCTACACCGTGGCGGCGCTCGCGCCGGTGATGGCGAGCGCCTTGATCGGCACCGTCGTCGCCAAGCTGCTGGCGGCGCCGACCACCGCGCTCGAGATCGTCAGCAGCATGACGACGCCGGCCTGGCAGGACCAGCTGCTGCTGCTGGCGGTCGCCGGGATCGCGGGCCTGGCCGGGATCGCGCTGATGATCGGCGTCACCGCCGCCGAGCGCATCATCCGCGCCACGCGCCTGCCGCGCGCCGTGCGGCCGGCGTTGGGCGGCATCGCGGTCGGCGGGCTCGGGCTGCTCTCGCACCAGGTGCTGGCCTCGGGCCACGGCGCGCTCGCGAGCCTGCTGATCAGCCCGCTGCCGCTGCGCGAGATCGCGCTGGTTCTGGCGTGCAAGGCCGCGGCCTCGGCGATCTCGATCGGCTCGGGCTTCCGCGGCGGCCTGTTCTTCGCCTCGCTGTTCATGGGCGCGCTGACCGGCGCTCTGGCCGCGGGCGGCATCGACGCGCTCGCTCCCTGGCTGCACCCCGACCCGCAGGCCTACGCGCTGATCGGCATGAGCAGCATGGCGGTCGCGGTCGTCGGCGGTCCGATGACCATGGTGTTCATGGCGCTCGAGATGACCGGCGACTTCGCGCTTGTGCCCTCGCTGATCGCCGGCGTCGTGATCGCGGCGCTGGCTTCGCGCCGCCTGTTCGGGTTCTCGTTCGCGACCTGGCGCTTCCATCTGCGCGGCGAGGCGATCCGCAGCGCCCACGACGTCGGCTGGATCCGCAAGCTCTCGGTCGGCCGGCTGATGCGCCGCGACGTCCGGACCGTGCGCGCCGACACCGTGCTCGCCGCCTTCCGCCGCCAGTTCCCGCTCGGCTCCACCGGCCGGGTCGTGGCGCTCGACGAGGCCGGGCGCTACGCCGGCATCGTGCTGCTGCCCGAGGCGCACGGCCCCGACCTCGACGAGCAGGCGGCGAGCCTCAAGCTCGAGGCGCTCCTCCACTACCGCGATGTCGTGCTGCTGCCGTCGATGAACGTCAAGGAGGCGGCCGCGATCTTCGAAACCGCCGCCGCCGATGCGCTTGCCGTGGTCGACGACCCGGAGCGGCGGCACGTGCTGGGCATCCTCACCGAGGCCCACGCGCTCCGCCGCTACACCGAAGAGCTCGACCAGCGCCGCCGCGAGCTGGTCGGCGAGCTGTGATTGCGGCCGACCGGCTCGCCAGGCATGGCCGGGCAGAGGCCAATCGCGAGCCGGCCGCCGGCGCGGGATGTGATCTCAGAAGCCGCCACAGTCCCTGCCGATTGTACCTCCTTCGGTATTATTGCTCTCGTCGGATTCGCAGACCGCTCCGATCTTGCCCTGTTGGCTGCATTCGGCCGTCGTCCGCGCGGTGTCCACGAGCGCACGAAAATCGCATCGATCATCATTGCGTGGCGGGTCCGGGCAGTCTCCCACCGGGACGGTGCCCAACAGGACCGGATCGCTGTCGGCCGGAAGCCGCGGCACGTCGGGCTCCGAATGCGCGATGACCCGGCTCTCGCCGGCGCTCACCGATTCCAAAATCAATCGCGCCCGGGTGCGCGGCGACTGCTGGTCTCCGCGATTGCGAACGAACACCGACAACTCGCCGGGCCGCGTACAATGGAGTTCGAGATCGAGATCGGGGCCTTGTGGAAGCACCGAGCAGAACCGGCCACTGCCGAGGATACTGAGAAAAAGGTCGGTGCTGCCGGCCGTAGTGCCCAAGCTCTTCAATTCGAACGTGTACTTATGCCGGCCTTGCCCAACAAAGTCGGTGATATCGAGCGGCGGAATCTCGGCCAAGGCCTCGCGGATGTCCTGGCCTGGCAGGGGCGAGCCGATCTGCGGTCCAGAGCAGGATTGCGGAGCGCTTTGGCCCGGAGCGGCCTCACAGACATTTCGACCGTCGACGGCCAGGAAACCATCGATGACGAAGCTGCCGGTCCCATCCCGGGTCGACGACAGCACGACGGCGTCATCGGCGGACAGCTCCAGACAGATCCGTTGCGTGGCGAATGCCGGGCTGCCAGGAGAAGTCTCGGCCGTGGTCCCGGCGGCCTGAAGGGTGCTCTCGGCGACCACGGCCGTCGCATCGAACAGTTTGATGCTGCTGGCCGGGTCGGCGGCCGCGGAACTGGTGAGCAGCGCACCGGCGAGCGCCGGCATCGCAGCATTGCGCAGGGCCGTCATCGTGGTCAGTCCTCCGCCCGAATTGATGCTCGACGCGATCGTCGGGGCAAGGCCCGTCGCGCTCTGGTAGAGTGTCGCGACTTCGGTCGCGGACAGCTCGCTGTTGTACAGGCGGACGTCGTCGAGCCTGCCCTTGAACAGCCCGCTCGGAGCCGAGAGTGTACCCCACGAGCCGAGCAAAAAATTGCCGTTCGCATCATCGACCTCGGCGCCGCTGCCCACGGTCCGGCTCTGGTATGCAACCTCCACCCCGTCCTTGTAGATCCGCGGGCCGTCGGCCGAGCTGTAGGCGAAGACGACGTACTGCCACGCGCCGGCAGCCACGGTGCCCGGCGGCGAGACTGCGCCCGCAAGGGCGCTGGTCCGGTTGACGCTGAATTCCAGGCAGCCGAGCCCGCCGCCCTGGCACGTGGTCGAGTTGTTGATCAGCATTCGCTTCTGTGCGGTCGCGCCGCGCCCGCTGGATTTGGCCGCGATCGTGTTGAAGGTCGCGCTCTGGAGCGGATCCGGGTTGATCCACCCGGCGACCGTGAACGCCGTCAGATTCGCGAACGCCGACGGCTTGGCGAAGTCCGCGAAGTCGTTGACGCCGTCGAACAGCAGCGCGCTCCCGCTGGTTCCGGTCGTCCAGGCGGTTCCGTTCTTCGCCGTCCCGGTGAAGTTGTTGCCGGAGCTGTCGCCGATCACCGTGCCGCTGCCTTCGTCGAGCTTCCAATAGGCGAGCGGCGTCGGGGCCGGAGGCGTCGTGACGCTCTGATAGAGGCCCGCGACTTCGCTGGCGGACAGCTTGGCGTTGTAGAGGCGGACGTCGTCGAGCTTGCCTTTGAACAGGCCGCTCGGAGACGAGGGCTTGCCCCACGAGCCGAGCAGGAAATTGCCAGCGGCGTCATCGACTTCGGTGCCGCTGCCCAGGCTGCGGCTCAGGTATGTGACCTCCACCCCGTCCTTGTAGATACGCGGGCCGTCGGTCGAGCTGTAGGTGAAGACGACGTACTGCCAGGTCCCCGCGGCCAGAGTGCCCGGGGGCGAGACCGCGCCCGCATCGGCGCTCGTCCGGTTGACGTGGACCTCCAGGCAGCCGAGCGCGCCGTCTTGGCAGGTGGTCGAATTGTTGATCAGCATCCGCTTCTGCGCGGTCGCCCCGCTGCCGCTGGACTTCGCCGCGATCGTAGCGAAGGTTTTGGTCTTCAGCGGGTCGGGGTTGATCCAGCCCGCCACCGTGAACGCCGGGAGATTCGCAAACGCAGACGGCTTGGCGAAGTCCGCGAAGTCGTTGACGCCGTCGAACAGCAGCGCGCTCCCGCTCCTTCCGGTCGTCCAGGCGGTTCCATTCTTCGCCGTTCCGGTGAAGTTGTTGCCGGAGCTGTCGCCGATCACCGTGCCGCTGCCCTCGTCGAGCTTCCAATAGGCAAGCGGCGCCGGCAACGGCTGGGGCGACAACGCGGGCATGACCCGCGCCATGAATTCGCGGCCGAATTCCGCCAACGTGTTGGGAAAGTTACCGTAGCGGACGACCACGAGATTTTCGCTCGGAATCACCACCACAAACGCTTCGGAGAACCCGCGCCCGAAGTAGGCGTCAGGTGGAACCGCGGTGCCGAGCGCAGCGCCCGTCCTGTTGGTCCACCAGAGATGGCCGTAATACATTTGCGAATCGGGATTGATGGCAAACGGTGAATTGGAGGTCGGAACGAAGGTCATGCCCGGAAGAAACGCCGGCGTGGTGTGAAGCATGGCCGCGTTCGCAGCGCTGATGATCTGCGTCTCGCCACTGCCACTCTGCCACGCCCCGTTCATGAGCATGAGGTACCCGAAGCGCGCGAGATCCGGCACGGTCAGCCCGGCCCGGCTCGACGCCCGCGTGTAGCCGCTGAAATCGTCGATCCACTGGAGGGACGTGACGCCGATCGGTTGGGCGACCTGTGCATTCAGATAGTCGCCAAGCTTCTGGCCGGTGATCGAAGTGTGGGCGACGCTCGACAGATCGACCGGGATCGACGCGTACGACCACTCGGTGGCTGGAGGCACCTTCACCGGCGTCGAGAGGAGGACGCTGAGATAGCCGCTGGCGTTTGGATTGTCGTCCGGCTGCAGCCCGGAGCTCATGGTCAGGAGGTGCTCGATCAGGATGTCCTTTTTGCGGACGTCGGATGCGGCCCAGCTGCTCGGCAGGAAGGGATAGGCGGGGCTGGCCAGGTTCACTTGCGTGGCGATCGTGCCGGCTGCGGACTGGTCGAACAGCTTGGCCCACGCCAAGCCGGTCAAGGACTTGGAAACCGACGCGACTCCATGGACCGCGGTATCGCCCCAGTTGCCGACGACAAAGCCGTTCCGGATCACCAGGACGACGCTGCCGGTGCCGAAGCTGGCGCTGTAATCGGACGCCAGCTTGAGCTGGTCCCAGTCGACGCCGGTCGTGGCCAGAATGTTGCTTTTCTGATCGCTGGTCGGCGTTTGGTTGAGCCCTACCAGGGCTCGCCAGCCGCCCTGATTGTCGGCCGGCGGGAAATACGGCTGATCGATATCCTGGTCGGTGACCCAGCCGTCCGCGCCGGTTTCGAAATCGACGTTCCACCACTGGAATGCGCCGGTGGCGACCGGGCCATCCATGATCGTGCCGAGCGTGCCGATGCGCTGGCTGCCGAGGGGACTCTCAGTACCGCCGGGCGCGGTCAAGGGCGTCGATGTCGTGGTCGCGACCACGCGGTAGCCGGTCGCCAGGGTCGCGGCTGCTGCCGAGGTCGAGGCACCGGCGACCGCCGCACCAATTCCGGCGATCAGGCCGACGGTCAGGCTCCACGAATATCGTAGGTCGGAATGCCGTGGCTTCCGCTTCCATCCTGCGGTCATGCTCTCTCGACAGCTCCAACGCCATGGCATACGTCGACGCACCGCCCGGAACGCGCGGCATATTCTTAAAAAGCCTTCGATCGGAGCCTAGCCTGATGGCGTTCGCCGGTTCAACCGTAAACTCGGCGCGGAGTGCGTCGTCCTTCAATCCAGGGTGATTCGGAGATCAGGTCGGCGGGATTACGGCCGGCCGCCTCGGATGGACCTCGCCGAGACCTCCGTAGCAACCGGCCGGCCGCGAGATCCTCACCCGGCGGTGGCGAGTTCGCGCTTGACCTGGGCCAGGATCTGGGCGGCTTCGCTGCCTTGGATCTTGGCGATGTCGTCCTGGTATTTGAGCAGCGTGCCGAGCGTGTCGTTGATCGTCTGCGGGTCGAGCTCGAGGCGGTCGAGGGTCATGAGTGCCTGCGTCCAGTCCAGGGTCTCGGCGACGCCCGGCAGCTTGAACAGGTCTTGCGCGCGGAGTTTCTGGACGAAGCCCACGATCTGCTGCGAGAGCCGCTCCGGCGCCCCCGGCAGGCGCACCTTGATGATCTGGAGCTCACGCTCGGCGCTCGGATAATCGACCCAGTGGTAGAAGCAGCGGCGCTTCAGCGCGTCGTGGATCTCGCGGGTCCGGTTCGAGGTGATGATCACGATCGGCGGTTGTTCGGCTTTGATCGTGCCGATCTCGGGGATCGTGATCTGAAAATCCGCCAAAACCTCGAGCAGATAGGCCTCGAACGGCTCGTCGGTGCGGTCGAGCTCGTCGATCAGCAGCACCGGCGGCCCGGCGCCCTCCTGCGGCTCGAGCGCCTGCAGGAGCGGCCGGTGGATCAGGAAGCTCTCGGTGAAGATGTCCTTGGCCAGCGCCTCGCGATCGCTCACGCCCTCGGCCTCGGCCATCCGGATCTCGAGCATCTGGCGGGCGTAATTCCACTCGTAGACCGCCGAGCTGACGTCCAGCCCCTCGTAGCACTGCAGCCGGACCAGGCGCCGGTGCAGGGTTTCGGCCAGGACCTTGCCGATCTCGGTCTTGCCGACGCCGGCCTCGCCCTCCAGGAACAGCGGCCGCCCGAGCTTGAGCGCGAGGTACAGCGAGGTCGCGAGCGCCCGGTCGGCGACGTAGTTGCCGCGTACCAGGAGCGCCTGGGTGTCGTCGACGGAAGTGATCTCGGTCATGGCGTGTTCGCAGTCCGATCGGGGCGCTGCCTAGAGCATATCGTACGCGCGCCGCCATGATCCAGCATCGGCGCTGGCGAACGGTCCCCAGAACCCCCTCGAGCGCTCAGCGCCGGCGGCGGCTCCGGCGCTCGCGCCCGGCCTCGCCGCCCGCGGTGGGCGCCGGCCCGAGCGGTCCGAGCCGGTCCTCGATCGTCGCGAGCTCGGGCGCCGGGCCCGGCGGCCGGCTGGCCAGTGCCTCGGCCATCGCGCGCAGATGCGAGGGCGTCGTGCCGCAGCAGCCGCCGATGATCCGGGCTCCGGCGTCCCGGGCGAGACAGGCGTACTCGGCCATCACTGCCGGCGACCCGTCATAGTGGATCAGCCCGTCCCGGTACTGCGGGATGCCGCAGTTGCCCTTGGCGACGATCAGGTCGTCCGCTTCGGCGGCGGCCGCCAGGCCGAGGACACTCTGCACCAGCTGTGCGGGCCCGATCCCGCAGTTGGCGCCGAACGCCGCCGGCCGGACCGCGAGGCGCGCGCGCAGGTCCATCGCGGCCTCGGGCGTCAGGCCCATCATGGTCCGGCCATGGGTGTCGAAGGTCATGGTCGTGACGATCGGCAGGCCGGTCCGGGCCGCACCTGCAACCGCGGCCGCGAGCTCCTCGGCGGCCGACAGGGTCTCGATCCAGAGCAGATCGCAGCCCCCCGCGGCCAGCGCCTCGGCCTGCTCGGCGAACGCCGCCTCGCCATCCGCCCGGCCGAGCGCGCCGATCGGCTCGAAGAGCTCGCCCGTCGGCCCGACCGAGCCCGCGACCAGCACGGTCCGGCCCGCGGCATCCGCCTCGGAGCGCGCGAGCCCGGCGGCCGCGCGGTTGAGCTCGGCCACCCGGTGCTCGGCGCCGTGCAGCGCGAGCCGGCAGCGGTTGGCGCCGAAGCTGTTGGTCAGGATCAGGTCCGAGCCGGCCTCGATGCAGCCCCGATGCACCGCGCGCACGCGCTCGGGATGCTCGAGGTTCCAGAGCTCGGGCGCCTCGCCGGTCGCGAGCCCGGCCGCGAACAGGCTGGTACCCATGGCGCCGTCGGCGAGCAGCACGGGCTTGCACGCAAGAAGCGTTGGTAGGGAAGGGGCCATGGCTCCGCTTGCTTGTGATCGACGAACGCGCCTTCAGTGTGCATCCTCGGGGCGCCGGCGCCGGCGCGGCCGGCTGTCGGCGGCGCTGGTCCGGCCGACGGCCCGCCGCCGCGCGCGCAGCCGCTGCACGATCGCCAGCCGCTCGGCGCTGCTGGCCGCGGGCCAGGCCGCGATCTCGTCGAGCGTGCGCATGCAGCCGGCACAAAGCCCGGTCGCCGAATCCAGCCGGCAGACGCCGACGCAGGGCGAGGGGATGTCGAGCACCGATCGCTCCTCGATGATCCGTCTCCGATCACATGGAGCCGGCCTCGAGGGCTCAGATAAAGCGGCACCGTCCTGCCCGCAAGCGACCTCGCCTGCGGCATCCGTGCGCCGCGCTCGCGTTCCGTTGGCCAAAGGAACTCCGCGCCCGGCGTTGTTGTTGCTTGCCGCCGGTCGTCGTTCGCGGGCATGCTCCCGTCGGGGGTTCCAGGCTGCCATGGCCCAGAGAGGAATCAATGTCGCGGTGCGCCCGGCGTCGGAAGCGCGCGGGCTCGGCGTCGTCTACCTGCTGCTGAGCGCCCGGCTGGAGCCTGCGGAGATCGCGCTCGCGGTGTTCTCGGGGCTTGCTCGCCGCGGTGCTGCGGACTGGCGTCGCGGCGAGCGCCGAGCGCCGCTTCCGCAGACCGCTCTGGCGCCGGCTCGCCCCCGGCCGCGCGGCCGCGGATCTGCTGGCCGACAGTGTGATCGTGGCCCGGGTCCTGATCGCCGCCGCGCTCGGCGCGAACCGGCAACCGGGCCGCTTCGTTCGCGGCCGCTTCCGAGCCCGCGGTGAGGACGCCGAGACGGCGACCCGCCGCGCCGAGGCGGTGTTCGTGGTCTTGCTGGCGCCCAACAGCTACGTGGTCGACGTCGACGAGCGCCGGGACCAGGTGATCGTCCACCAGCTGGTCCCCGACCGCACCGCGGTCCGCCGCCATCTCGCCAGGCTCAGCCTGTGAATCTCTGGCTCTGGGCCGGGATCGCGCCATCCCTCGGCCTGCTGCCGTGCGCCCTCGTGCTGCTGCGCGCCAAGCTCGGCGACCGGCTGCTTGCCCAGCAGCTCGCCGCCCAGATCGTGGCCCTGGTCCTGATCCTGCTCGGCATCGGCAGCGAGCAAACCTTCATCCTCGACCTGGCGCTCGCCGTAGCCCTGCTCTCGAGCGTCGGCACGCTGCTGTTCGCCCGCTTCCTGGAGCGCTGGCTGTGATCGCCGAGGCGGTGGCCGGCCTGCTCCTTGCGATCGCCATCGGTGCCGTGCTGCTCGCCTGTCTCGGCGCTCTCGCCATGAAGGACGCTTACGGACCTCTGCACGCGCTGAGCTTCGCTGCGATCGTCGGGCCCTCGGGCGTCGCGGTCGCGGTCGTGGTCGCATGGCCGTCGCTCCAAGCAGCGCTGAAGGTCTTTCTACTCTGGGTCTTCTCCGTGGCTGCCAATCCGATGCTGAGCCACGCGATGGCGCGGGCGGTCCGAGCGCACGAGGTCGGCGAGCGCGGGCGATGATTGCGCTGCAGGTCCTGCTGTTCGCGGCGGCGGCGCTGGCTGGCACCGCGGTCGTCCTGACCCGCGGGCCGCGCCACCAGGCGCTGGTGCTGAGCTTCTACGGGCTGGTCCTGACCCTGCTGTTCGCCCTGCTGCAGGCGCCCGAGGTGGCGATCGCGCAGGTCGCCGTCGGCGGGGTCGCGGTGCCGCTGATGCTGCTGGCCGCGATCACCAGCGTCCGGGCGCGAGCGTCATGAGCCCGGCCGGCCGGCGCCTGCTGTTCGCGGTCTCGGTGCTGGTCCTGCTGCCGCTGCTGGTGGCCGGCTTTTCCGACTTGCCGACGTTCGGCGCGCACCGCGGCAGCTATGGCGAGTTCGTCGGCGGCCTCGCTCTCGGCGAGCGCCACGTCACCAATCTGGTCGCCGCGGTCGTGTTCGACTACCGCGGGCTCGACACGATGGGCGAGGAGATGATCATGTTCGGGGCGGTCGCGGGCATCCTTCTGCTGCTGCGCGGCAGCCGCGGCGAGACCGGCCTCGAGCCGGGGCTCGAGACCAGGGCGTGGGCCGCCGAGCGCCGCAGCGACGCCACGACCGCGTTCGGCCGCTGGCTGCTGGGGGTGCTCTGCCTGTTCGGCCTCTACACCGTGGCCCACGGGCAGGTGACCCCGGGCGGCGGCTTCCAGGGCGGCGTCATGATCGCCGCCGCCTTCCTGTTGATCTGGCTCGCCGACGGCTATCGCGTCTGGCGTCTTTGGACCCGGTCGCGGCGTTCGATCTCGCCGAGGCGCTGAGTGCCGGCGCCTTCGTCGCGGTCGGCCTCGTGCCTGTGCTGCTCGGCGCGAGTTTCCTCGTCAACTGGCTACCGCTCGGCGAACCGGGCACTCCGGTCTCCGGCGGCACGATTGCGGTGCTCAATGCCACCGTCGGGGTCGAGGTCGCGGCCGCCTTCGTGCTCGTGTTCTCGGAATTCCTCGAGGCGACCCGTCGCCCGGAACCCGGGGAGAGCGGGTGAGCGCGCTTGTCTGGGGCGTCGCCGCCTGGCTGTTCCTCATCTCAACCCTCCGAAGCCAACCCGTGACCCGGCCCGCGGGCCAAGTCCGCTCCGCACCGCGCCAGCCGGTCGCCGAAGCATCGCGAGCACCTCGGGCTCGTTTCGCCGCCGTGCCGGTGCGAGTTGAACAACCGGGGTCGCGACAATTGGTTCCGCGGCCAGCCGGTCAGCGCTCGCCCTTGAGCTCGATCTCGACGAAGGCGAACTCGAAGGCGTTGGCGTTGATCACGTCATGCTCGACGCCCGCCTGCCGGAAATAAGGCCGGCCGCGCTTCAGCTCGGCCCGGCTGCGCTCGCCCCCCGCCCCGACCAGCTCGAGCACGCCATCGGCCATCGGCACGACCACATAGTCCATCCCATGCCGATGCCAGCCGGTCGCGGCCCCGGGCGCGAACCGCCACTCGGTCACCCGCACCCGCTCGTTGTCGATGAACACCGTCGGCACCGCCTGTCCAGCCATCGTTTCCCCCATTTCCGACCCTTGCCGCCCTCGGTCCTTCGACCGGGCACGGATTCCCACGGTCCCATGGACCCGCCGAAATTACCGTTAATGCGCGATCGTTAACATCCGGTTAACGCCGCGACCGTCCGTCCCATCTCGACCTCGACTGTCACCGCCCTCGACGATCTCGAGCTGTCCCGGCCGGGCGGCTGCAGTGTCCGCTTAGAGGAAGTCCACGAACTCCGCCGCCGTGAGGCCCGCCTGCTTGATGATGCCTCTGAGCGCCCCGGTCGGCAGATCCTGGCGGTGAACGGCGACGACCACGCGGACGCCTGGCCTCGAAGGACGTCGGAGCACGTGGTGGCTCCGTTGCACGTGCTGCACGTAGAAGCCGCCCCGCTCGAGGGCAGCGATCGCGGCGCGACCTCCGGGCGAGGGGAGCCGGCGCCTCGTCCCCGCCCGAGCCGGACCCGCGCCGCCTCGGCAAGGACTCCGGGCTCGGCCACGTCGCTCTCGGGGATCGGCTCGCCGTCGATCTGCAGGCTCTCGAGATAAGCCTCGATCGCCTCGGCCGCCATGGCGCGGGCTTCCTCCAGGGTCTCGCCACAGGTCACGAGCCCCGGCAGCGACGGACAGATCACCGTATAGCCGCCCTCCGGCTCCGGCTGGAGCAGGACGTTGTAGGTGTGCTCGCCCGCCGCGGTCGGTTTCTGCCGCGCCATCGCGCGTCCTTTCGTTACGGTCGTTACGACAAGATCGGCCTCCCGTCCGCCGGACGCAACCGCAAGCCAGCCGCCAGCCGATCACAGTGTAGGGGTGCGGCATCCTTCACGGATCGGCCTCGATCCGGGCCTTCAATGGTGGCGATGCCTTGAACGTCTGCCAGTCGATCGCGTCGGCAACCACGGTGCGGTAGTTGGCGTCGAGCGCCGGCCCCATGAGCAGGATGGCGGCGATGCGACGCGCCATCTCGGTGACGTATAGCACCTCGTCGAATCTGAGCGCGCGACCGAGCACGTCCTTCTCGCGATACGACAGCCACTTCTTGATGACCTGGTAGCCGCCGAGCTTGTAGCGCCAGACGTTCTTCGGGACGTTGGCCCAATAGGCGTCGCCGTTCAACCAGACGTCGCAGGTTGTCTCGCCGAGCAACCGGAACAGCTCAGCCGGCGCCATGCCGAGCGCCTCGGCGCCAGCTGCCATCGCCTCTCGCTCATCCCCGCGGAACGCGCGCTCGGTGAGCTTGCCTTGACCAGGCATGATGATCTTTGTCCCGTGCCCCCATCCCGCCGTCAACGCGACGTCTACAGGGGTTCTTAGTCCCTGTCCGGTTGGCACAGCGAGAATCCTCAGCTCACGTCTCGGCTGACCCGCTGTGACATATTGAACTTCACTCTCGGGATTCAAGAGAATGGTCAATTTACGACCGATGCAATTGGAACGTTCAAATACATCATCAGATTTTGGAATAGGCAATCTTGGCCAGTGATGACTCAGGGCTCCAACGTTGTTCGAATGATACAAACGAGAGTAGAAAATTGCCACGACATGATCGAGTATCTTGGCGGCTGAAAGGCCTGTATGGTCCTCCACGTGCGTGCGTATGTCAAGTTTTGCCTTGGTTTCAATTACATGAAAATTTGCCCCGCCATCTAGGATGTTAAGATCGCCCAAACGCCAAACAAGTTGTGGTGGCGACCATTCCCGACGTTGCCTGTTTGGCATCACTAGCGCGGGATCACCATCAACATAAATTCCCCAGTACTCGCGTCGCTTTTCATCGAGGAGCTTGGTTTCGGGCTCCCAATAGAGCCAGCGAATGTCAAAAGGACGATAGGCGTAGCGGACGAGGTTTTCCGGAACAAAACCCCGCTTCCGGAGCTGGTCACGAACCGCTTCGGCCCTGAAGCGCTGGGTGTTGGCCATTACCGATGGCGCTATCTGCCTCATCTCCTCGTGGCTGACCGCGGGGTCGAAATACTTCTCCAGGCGCCGCAACAGCAGGTCGCGATCGATCGCGACGAGGAAATCGTCCCGGCTCGTCTTGACGCCCGGGAATGAGGTCGGAAATAGCTCGGGCAGGCTCGGCCACTCGAAATAGTGGGGGCTCACAGCCGAGCGCACGAACGGCAGCCCAAGCTCGAGGGGCGGGTCGAGCGTCTCGTAAAGAGCCTCCGGCGGTTCATCGGCGGTATCGACGAGCTGCTGTCGCTTGGTCCGGCCCCAAAGATCTCGGAAGCCGATCTGTGCGGGTGGCGACGGACGGGTGCTTCGCACTAGCAGGCTGTTGAAAAAGGGATGGTCTGTGCGGGCGGTGGTGTGATTCACTGTCGGCGGTGGTGATTTGGCCGAGGTGATGATGCGCGGGACGGACAAGCGGTCGGGCGAGCTGTTCTCGTACGTAGATCTGGAGCAGCGGGTGCGGATGAACCATCCGCTGCGGATGATTCGTGAGGTGGTGAGCACGGCGCTGGCGGCGCTGTCGGGTGACTTTGCCGGGCTCTATTCGGGGATGGGACGACCATCGATCCCGCCGGAGATGCTGCTGCGGGCGATGCTGCTGCAGGCCTTCTACTCGATCCGCTCGGAGCGCCAGCTGATGGAGCGGCTGGAGTTCGACCTGTTGTTCCGCTGGTTCGTCGGGCTCGGGGCGGATGAGCCAGTGTGGGATCATTCGAGCTTCTCGAAGAACCGCGACCGGCTGCTGGATGGCGACATCGCGGCCAAGTTTCTGGCCGCCGTGCTGGTCCAGCCGCGGGTGAAGCGGCTGTTGTCAAGCGAGCACTTCTCGGTCGACGGGACCTTGATCGAGGCGTGGGCGTCGCTGAAGAGCTTCAAGCCCAGGCAGGCACCGGGCGATGATGATGGCGGCGATGACCGCAGGGACGGGGGCCGCAACGCCGCAGCCGACTTCAAGGGCGAGAAGCGCTCGAACGCGAGCCATGCGTCAACCACCGACCCCGATGCCATGTTGTATCGCAAGGGGCCGGGCATGGAGGCCAGGCTGTGCTTCATCGGCCACGGCCTGATGGAGAACCGCTCCGGGCTGATCGTCGGCACCCGGCTGACGCGGGTGTCGGGCCATGCCGAACGGCTGGCCGCGCTCGACCTGATCGCGCCTCATGGCGACCGGCCGCGGGCGGTGACACTCGGAGCCGACAAGGGCTACGACGCCAAGGACTTCGTGATGGAGCTGCGCGAGCTCAACGTGCGCCCGCACATCGCCCAGAACCGCAGCGGCCGGCGCTCGGCGATCGACCGGCGCACCACGCGACACCCCGGCTATGCCGCGAGCCAGCGCCTCCGCAAGCGGATCGAGGAGGCGTTCGGCTGGATCAAGACGGTGGCCGGCCTGAGGAAGACCCGGTTCCGCGGGCTGGCGCGGGTCGACCTCGCCTTCACCTTCGTCGCCGCCGCCTACAATCTGGTGCGGCTACCCAGGCTGTTGGCCGGAGCCTCACCGTGACACCGCCGATGGATTGCCGCCTCGTCGGCCGCTGGCGGATCGTTGAGGCCGACCTGTGGGATCGTGACTACCTTGACCTGGTCTCCCCCGCCACCATGACTATCGGCGCGGACGGCCATGGCGAGATCGCCTATGGGGCCATGCAGGCCAGCCTCGAGCTCGAGTATAGCCGCTCGACGGTCTTCTTCACCTGGGCCGGCTTCGACGAAGGCGACGAAATCACCGGTTCCGGCTCCGCCGAACTCAACGACGATGGCACTATCGAGATCGCGTTCGCCTACCACCTCGGCGACCGGGCCGTCCTCAAGGCCGAACGGATGACTTCTTCAACAGCCTGCTAGCAAGGCGATCGCCGTGCCAACCTGAATCCCGACCGGGTTCTGGGGCGATGAGAAGATGCTGGGGTCGGGCTCGCCTTCCGGGGTGAGCTTGCCCGTCTTGTACTTGTCCCCGTTGAGGCAGTCGATGCGAATGGTGTCGAAAAGCTCTAGATAGCGTTCGCGCATGCCGGTGAACGAGAGGCCATCGAGCCAGGAATAGTTACTGATGAAGCAGACGATGCCACGCCCGGTCATCTCGACGATGCGCCGCTCGGCCGTACGGTAGAAGCGGACGTAAAGATCGTTCAGGCCCTGGCCTTCCGGCCGGCGCACCTTCTTCGTGGTCCGGTAGGCACGCGTCAGCTCCTGCTCCTCGGCCATCGCCATGCCGGCGTAGCCGTTGTAAGGCGGATTGCCGAGCACCACGAGAACCGGCTCTTCGCGCTTCACCTCGGCCGCCAGCTCCCGCTCAGCCGCAAACTCGGGAAAGGCTTCGATCTGGCGCTCGGCGCCATCCGACCAGCCGGTGAGCGCGTTGGTGAGGTAGACCGAGGCGCGCTCGTTGCCGTCCTCGGCGAGCGGAGCTTGCAGGCCTTGGAGCAACAGCCCGATCTGGAGGTGTGAGACCACGAACGGTGCCGGCATGATCTCGAAGCCGTGCACGCGCCTGAGCGCCGCCTCCTTGACCTTGTGCCCCTTGAGCGCGCCGAGGCCGCGGTCGGCGAGCGTGCGGTCAATCCGGTGCAGCACCTCGGCGAGGTAGGAGCCCGTGCCGCAGCACGGGTCGAGCACATGGACCCGCTCGTCCGCGAGGCCGTCGTCGATGCCGAGGTCGTGCCTCAGAGAACGGTCGACGCGCTCGACCATGTAGCGGACGACCTCGATCGGCGTGTACCAGACGCCGAGCTCCTTGCGCAGCTCCGGGTCGAAAGCGGCGAGGAACGGCTCGTAGAAGTACTGGACCGCATGGGTCTCTTCGAACCGGGTGAAGAACACCTCCCGCGCGACCCGGTTCAAGGTGCCCGCTGCCCAGTCGAGCACCTCGACCAGATCGAGCGGGCCGAGCCGGTTCGGCTGCGCCAGCTGGCCGAACAACGCGCTCAGCATCGGCACCTTAAGGTACCAGCTGGCCAAGCGCCAGTCGAACTGCTTGTGCACATGCGCATGATCTCTCCCCCACAGGACCCAGGCCGAGAACACCCCGTAGAAAAGGGTCTGAACCAGGGTCGAATGGAAGAAGTGATCGCCCTTGTGGCCCTCAAAGGTGATTCCTAGCGATGCTTCGAGCGCCTGCCGGACCTGATGCAGCGCGGGCAGGCCGCCCTTGTTCTCGACCCGTCCGAGCGCGTCGCGCGCGTACGAGGCGAGGAACCAGGCGACGTCCTTGGGATCACCGAGCGAGACCGTTTGCGTGAGCGCCCGGGTCAGATATTCGCCGAACGAGCGCCCCAGACGCTTCGCCGTCGCCCGTGGCGTCGCCGCCGCTTGCCAGAACGCCTGCTCACTCGGCGCTAGTCTGAAGCCTTCCAGCTTCAGAGGTTGGCCGTTCGGGTCCTCCCCGAGGAGCACGAAGTCCCGGTAGTTGGTCACGAGCACGAGCCGGTAGCGTTGCCAGTAGCCGCTCACCTGGGCCGCCCCAGCTGTCGTCCAGGTATCGTCGCCGAGGCCCTTCACCTCGACCACGCCGCGCTCCGGCACGGCACCCTCGCGCGGCTCGCCCCTTTGGCACTGGTTGGCCGTGAACAGCCCAAAATCCGGACGGCCCGCACCGGTGTCCCTGAGCTGCCCGACGCACAGCACCTTTGGCTTCAGGTGGTGGCCGATCGTGTTGAGGAGGCTTTCCAGCGGCCCGTAGAACGACGTCTCGGCGGTCGCGGCGCCGGTCGCGTGGCGACGTTGGAGATCGCTCAGATAGGTCTCGACCGCCGCTTCAAAATCCACAGCAGGCCCCCCGGTATTTGATCGCCATATAAAGCCACGGTAGAGAACGACGCGCAAGGCATCGATCCCGGCTTCTCGTCCGAACGATGGCGGCATGGCACGGATTCGTATCACGTATGCGCACTGTGAAAGTCGGCCACCGCTCTCCATCTGAACTCCATCATGGGCCCAAAGGGGCCGGATTCGATCCGACTGAACCCGGCCAAACGTGCCGTTTCGGCAACGGAATCAGCCCTATAGCATTGGTTCAAGTCGGAGTTTCTGAGCTTGATGCCAGGCTGACTTCTGATTGATGCCGCTGATCCCCCGGGCGTTATTTGGAGCGACCAAGTATATCAGGCTACAGATTCGACGCATCGCAAGTTTCCGATGCGCCACCGATGCGCCACTTTCGTCGCATTGCAAGTCGAGCGCGGCCGCGTCCACCGATGGCTGCGGGAGGCCTGACTCCAGCGCCGATCAATCCGGACCGATTCCGACGTTTCTTGGCCAGGACTTGGCGGCCCTCAGCAGGACTTCCAGGCATTATCGCGGCGAATCCGGGCAATGGCGAACGTGTTGTTCGGCCGGTCCCTGCACTTCATGGAAACTTTGGCTTCGATGGCGGCCGGGCGGCACGTCGGGGCCGGGTCACTCGCTCGCCCGCACCTTGACGTAGGAGCCGGGGGCGTCCTCGATCGGGGTGAGCTTGCCGTCGCCCGGGTGGCGTGCAGGGACCTTCTTGCCGGCCTTGCGGGCGAGCCAGGCGCCCCAGTCGGGCCACCACGAGCCTTCGTGGAACTTGGCGCCGGCGAGCCATTTTTCGGGGTCCGCCGGCAGCCGCTGGCTGCTCCAGTAGCCGTATTTGTGGGCCGCCGGCGGGTTGATGATGCCGGCGATGTGGCCCGAGGCGCCGAGGACGAAGCGTTTGGGGCCGGCGAACAGCTGGGTCCCGGGGTAGCAGGACGCCCAGGGGGCGATGTGGTCGTCCTTGGTCGCGACGATGTAGACCGGCGTCTTGACCTTGCCGAGGTCGATCGGCTCGCCCAGGAGCTCGAGCCCGCCCGGCTGGCGCAGGCGGTTTTCCTGGTAGAACTGGCGGATGTAGCTCAGCAGCATCGCGGCCGGCAGGCGGGTCGCATCGGCGTTCCAGTACAAAAGGTCGAACGGCGGCGGCTCGCGCCCCATCAGGTAGTTGTTGACCACGAACGACCAGATCAGGTCGTTCTCGCGCATCAGGTTGAACATGTCGGCCATGTGCTGGCCCTCGAGATAGCCCTTGTCCCGGATGTGCGCCTCCATGTGCGCGATCTGGTCGTCGTCGACGAACACCCGGACCTCGCCGACCTCCTTGAAGTCGAACAGCGAGGCAAAGAAGGTCGCGGCCTTGAGCCGGTCGTCGCCCTTGGCCGCGAGATACGCGAGCGTGGTCGCGGTCAGGATGCCGCCGATGCAGAAACCGAGAATATTCACCTCGCGCTCAGCCGTGGCCTGCTCGATCGCATCGAGCGCCGCCAGCGGCCCGTCCTGCATGTAGTCGGAGAAGTCCTTGGTCGCGAGCTCCTGCCGCGGATTGATCCACGAGATCACGAACACCGTGTGCCCCTGGTCGACCGCCCATTTGATCAGGCTGTTCCTCGGCTGCAGGTCCAGGATGTAGAACTTGTTGATCCAGGGCGGCACGATCAAAAACGGCCGCCGGTAGACCTGCTCAGTGCTCGGCGCGTACTGGATCAGCTGCATCAGCTGGTTCTGGAAGACGACCTTGCCGGGCGAGCTCGCGACGTTGCGGCCGACCTCAAACGCCTGCTCGTCGGCCATCGTGATCTTGAGCCGGCCGCGCCCGCGCTCAAGGTCGTCGAGCAGGTGCCTGAGCCCGTCCACCAGGTTCTGGCCGCCGGTCTCCTTGGCCTTGCGCAGGACCGCGGGATTGGTGAGCACGAAGTTGGAAGGTGCCAGCGCGCTCACGAACTGCCGGGTGTAGAAGTCGACCTTCTGCTGATCGCCGGACGCCAGGCCGGGGACGTCCTTGACCAGGGTGCGCAGCCAGCGGGCCGACAACAGATAGGACTGCTTCAGGTAATCGTAGACCAGCTCCTCGGTCCAGGCCTCGTCCTTGAACCGGCGGTCGCTCCGGTCGGGCTCGATCAGCCGCTCAGCCGGCTGGCCCTGCAGGCGCTGCACCATGGTCTGCCAGAGCGCCAGGCCGTCGCGCCAGAGCTGCGCCTGAGCCTCGGCCAGCCGGGTCGGGTCGGCGAGCAGCCGGGTGCCGAGCGCCAGGAAGGCGCGGCCGACCGCGCTCGGATCGGTGATCGAGAAGTCACCGCCGTCCGCCTCGGCCTGGCGCTGCCAGAACGCCTGGACGAGGCGCTGGCTGCGTTCGGTGAGCGCCGCCAGCTGCTCGGCGGTGACGCCGGGATCGGGGATCTGGGCATCGCTCATGGCCGGCTCCCGATGACAATCAACACGCGACCGGGCCGCCGCCCGGGCCCGATCGAGGATACTCCCTGGCCCGGCCGCTGGCCAGGGGGGCGCCCGCTTTATCGGGTCCCAAGACGCCGGTTCGGCGCCGCCACAGGTGTTGCGTTTGGAGCCAGGACGCCTACCATGAGCGCCAAGCAGGGAGGCAGGGGACCAAACGGAATGCGCGCGATGCGTGTCGTCTTGCCGGGTGCACGGAGCCTATAAGCCGTGGCGGAGCTGACCGTCAGGGGCCTCGTCAAGCGCTACGGCAAGGTCATGGCGCTGGCCGGCGTCGACCTCGAGGTCGCCGCCGGCGAGTTCTTCGTCATCCTCGGTCCGAGCGCCGCCGGCAAGACCACTACGCTGCGTACGATCGCCGGGCTCGAGCGCCCGGATGCCGGCCGCATCGCCTTCGCCGGCCAGGACGTGACCGAGGCCCCGATCCAGGGCCGGGGCATGGCGATGATCTTCCAGACCTTCGCGCTCTATCCGCATCTCTCGGTGTCCGACAATCTCGCCTATCCGCTCCGCGAGCAACGGATCGTGCCAGCCGAGCTCCACCGGCGGGTCGGTGAGCTCGCCGAGATGCTGGGCATCTCGCACACGCTCGCCCGCAAGCCGAGCACGCTTTCGGGCGGCGAGCAGCAGCGGGTCGCGATCGGCCGCGCGCTGATCCGCCGGCCGCGCCTGCTGCTGCTCGACGAGCCGCTGACCAACCTCGATGCCAAGCTCCGCCACGACACGCGCGCCGAGTTCAAGCGCCTGCACCGCGAGCTCGGCGTGACCATGGTTTACGCCACCCCGGACCAGCTCGAGGCGTTGACGATGGGCGAGCGGATCGCCGTGCTGCGGGAGGGCCGGATCGTCCAGACGGGCCCACCCGCGGACCTCTACCGCAACCCCACCGACAGCTTCGTCGCCACGATGGTCGGGGCGCCGCCGATGAACCTGGTGCCGGGCCGGGTCCGGGCGCGCGGGGACGGCCTCGTGGTCGAACTGCCGTTCGGCGAGCTCGACGCCGGCCGCTGGCAGCCGACACTCGCGGGCGGCGCCGAGGTGCTGCTCGGGATCCGGCCGCACGATCTCCATCCGGCGCGCGCCGAGCCCAAGGGCCCTCGGTTCCCGGCCGCGGTGCACCTGACCGAGCCGCTCGGCGACGTCACCGTGATCGACCTTGAGGCCGGCGGCACGATCCTCAAGATGGCGCTGCCGGAAGAGGACGCTCTGGCCTTCCGGCCGGGCACCGATCTCGCGATCGAGCTGTCGCTCGGGGACGCGCATCTCTTCCATCGTGAGACCGGGGTGGCGGTCGCCCAGGCTGGCCGCCCCGAGCGGGTCGGCGAGCGCATCTGACAACCAAGGAAGGAAGCAAGACCATGCAAGCAGCAGGGATCAGGTGTTGGCCAGTCGCGACCGGCGCGCTCGCGGTCGTTGGCCTCGGGCTCGCGGCGAGCCCGCTCGCGGCCAAGGACATCACGATCAAGATGGCGGTGCCGGACTGGCCGCCGACCCGGATCATGCAGGACCTTGCCAACGAGCGCTATCACGCCCCGTCCGGCAACAACGTCAAGCTCGAGGAGGACTTCATCCCCTGGCCGAACTACTACGAGCGCCTGGCCGCCTCGCTGACTTCGGGCGAGAAGAAATACCAGATGGCGGTCTCCGACAGCCAGTGGCTCGGCGCTTTCGTCGAGGGCGGCTACTATATGAAGATCAACAAGTTCATCGACGCCGATCCTGAGCTGCAGGCGACGTTCAAGGACCTGCATCCGAACCTGGTGGCGGCGTATTCGACCTACCCGTACAAGTCCGACAACTACTACGGGTTCCCACAGATGCCGGACGTCCTGATCGTTTACTATCGCAAGGACGTGTTCTGCGATCCCGGCGAGCAGGCGGCCTACAAAGCCAAATATGGCCAGAAGCTGCCCTGCGAGCCCGAAGAGATGGACGACGTCGACTGGGATCAGGTCAAGACCTTCGGCGAGTTCTTCCGGCGCGCCAAGGGCGATCAACTGGCCGGCAAGACCCTCGACGACGACTTCTACGGGATCGCCTACCAGTCGGGTAAGGGCTACGACTTCAGCAGCATGGAGATCAACACCTTCATCTGGCAGCACGGCGCCAACATCTGGGACGAGACCAAGGCACCCCAGGGCCAGGCCGAGGGCGTGGTCAACTCCCCCGAGGCGGTCAAGGCGCTCGAGCACTATCTGTCCCTGCAGGAATACATGCCGCCAGTGGTCAAGACCGGGACCATGGACATCTTCAAGGTCGACGAACTGTTCCGCGAGGCCAAGGTCGCCTGGATCGTGCAATGGATCGGCTTCGCCGAGAGCACGATCACGCCGGCGACCTCCAAGGTCGCCGACAAGGTCGCCTTCGCCCTGCAGCCCGGCATCCGCGATTCCGACGGCAAGCTGATCCGCTGGTCGAACATCGGCGGCCAGCCGTTCGTGCTGACCACCTGGAACAGCGACGAGGTGACCAAGGAGTTGATCGACTTCGTCAAGTGGTGGCTGTCGCCCGAGATCCAGACCGAGTTCGCCAGGCGCGGCGGCCAGAGCGGGCTGAAGAGCGTCTACTCCAAGCCCGACTACGTCACCTTCCGGCCGTGGAACCGGACCTGGGCGGCCAGCCTCGACTGGCAGAAGGACGTCTGGCACGTGCCGGAGTTCTTCGAACTCCTGGTCGAGCAGCAGGAGCAGTTCGACATGGCGATCACCGGCCAGCAGACGGCCAAGCAGACACTCGACAACATCGCCACCTTCCAGCAGGACCTGCTGACGGAAGCCGGCCGGATTCAGTAGTGCGTCGCCAGAACCGCAGCCGGGAGGGTGGCCCAGGGGTCGCGCTCCCGGTGTCCGGCCCTCCCGACCGACCCGCGCTTTGGAGCCTGCATCGTCGATGAGTGCCGCCTCGAGCGAGGTGCGAGCAGCCGCCGCCCGTCGGCCGCGACCCGGCTTCTGGCGGCCCGCCTGGTCGAACTGGCCGCTTGCGCTCCTGCTCGCCGTGGTCGTGATCCCGGCGGCGGTGCTGGCGCTGCCGCTCGCCGTCGCCTTCTGGGTCGCGCTCGCGGCCGTGGCGCTGGTGGCGCTCACCGCCGTCGTCAACGCCTGGGGCCGCCATCGCGGCGGGTTGCTGGTGGCGCCGGCGATCGGCCTGCTGTTCGTGATGAACATCTTTCCGCTGATGTGGTCGTTCGGCCTCAGCTTCTATCACTTCCGCGCCAACCGCCTGGCGCCGCCACGCTTCGCCGGCCTTTATAATTACGAGAAGGTCCTCTCCGACCCCGTGGTCTGGAACCGGCTGCAGACGACGGCGCTGGTGGTCGTCCTCACGGTCATCTCGCAGATGGTCGTGGGCTTCCTGCTGGCGCTCCTGTTCGAGAAGAAGTTTCCCGGCCGCCGCATCCTCCTGATGCTGGTGCTGACCCCCATGATGCTGTCGTTCGTCGCGGTCGGCGCCTTCTTCCGCTATTACTACGAGCCGACCTTCGGCCTCCTGAGCCAGGCGGTCCGGGTGTTCACCGGCGAGCCCTTCATCCTGCTCGACTCGACCGCCGGCGCGCTTGCCGGCATCGTGTTCGCGGACGCCTGGATGTGGTCGCCCTTCGTCATGCTCCTGGTCCTGGCCGGCCTGGTCAGCGTGCCGCAGTACCTCTACGAGGCGGCCGAGATCGACCGCGCTTCCTGGTGGCGGAAGTTCCGCACGATCACCTTTCCCTACATCAAAGGTCTCCTGCTGCTTGCGCTGCTGTTTCGGACCATCGAGGCCTTCAAGCTGTTCGACGTCGTCTTCCTAATCACCGAAGGCGGCCCCGGCACCTCGACCGAGACCATCGCGGTCTACGTCTATCGCCTCGCCTTCCAGTACTTTCGGACCAGCCAGAGCACGGCGCTGGTCTACATCCTCTTGTTCATCGTGATCGTGCTGACCAACCTCTACCTCTACTTCGTCCAGCGGCGGGCAGTGGAGACCTGACGATGGCGTGGCGGCGACGACGGGCGATCGGCGAGGCGGGCTGGGGCTGGACCGCCTTCGCCGGCGTGATCAGCTTCATCTATTTTTTTCCAGTGCTCTGGATCATCCTGACCGCCTTCAAGTCCAACAATGACGTGCTGGCCATTCCGCCCAAGTGGCTGTTCACGCCGACGCTCGAAAACTTCGTCGAAGTGTTCGTGCGCGCCTACAGCAAAGGCGCCGAGGCAGTCGATACCCGCTTCGATCTGTTCTTCTTCAACTCGATCTTCATTGCCGGCTCGAGCGTGCTGCTGGCGCTGCTGATCGGCACGCTGGCCGCTTACGGCTTTTCGCGCTATCCGTTGCGCGGCAATGAGACCTATCTGTTCATCATCCTGACCACCCGGATGCTGCCGCCGATCGTGGTGATCATCCCGATCTTCCTGATGTTCAGGTTGGCCGGGCTGTCCGGCACTTACCTCGGCATCATTCTGCTCTATACGGCGTTCAATCTGCCGTTCACGGTCTGGATGATGAAGAGCTTCTTCGATGAGCTCTCGCCCGAGGTCGAGGACGCCGCCCGGATGGACGGCAGCTCGGAGACCAAGGTGTTCTTCAAGATCTGCCTGCCGCAGGTCGGCGCCGGGCTGGCCGCGACCGCGGTGTTCGGCCTGATCCTGACCTGGAACGAGTTCCTGTTCGCGCTGCTCCTGACCGGGGTCGAGACCCGCACCGTGCCGGTCGCGATGGCCCAGACCATCGGCGGCGACATCGGCGTCCGCTGGGGCCTGCTCGCCGCGATCGAAACGCTGTTCCTGGTGCCAGTGATCGTGGTCGTGTTCGTGCTCCAGCACCACCTGTTGCGCGGTGTGACTTTCGGTACGATCAAGCGCTAAGATGGTGCCCGGACCGTACGGACAGAGCGCATGAACGCCGCCCGCTTCGCCCGCCACCTGATCGAGGATGGGGTCGACCGCAAGCTCGCCCAGCCGCTTGCCGAGCACCTCGCCGAGGAGACCGAGCGCACGGTCGCGGCCAAGGAGCACGTCGAACTGGTGGTCAACGCCGTCGTGACCCGCGAGGTCCAGCAGCTGCGGGTCGAGGTGCACCAGGAATTCCAGCGCTTCGACGCCCGTATCACGGATCGGTTCGACACCTTCGAGAATCGGATGTCGCAACGGTTTGACACATTCCAGTTTCAGGTCACCCAACGGCTCGACAGTCAGATGCGCTGGCTGATGAGCCTCGATGACCGTGCTGTTTCTCGCCATCCTGGGAAACATCATCAAAGACTTTCTGCGATGACCCGCTGACCCATGGCCGACATCGAGCTCGTCAAGGTCACCAAGCGGTTCGACCAGCTGGTCGCGGTCGATGCGGTCGAGCTCGCGGTCGAGGCGGGCGAGGTGGTCTGCCTGCTCGGCCCTTCCGGCTGCGGCAAGACCACGACCTTGCGCATGATCGCCGGGCTGGAAGCCGCGACCGCCGGCGAGATCCGGCTCGCCGGTGTGCGCGTCAACGAGCTCGCCGCGCGCCAGCGCAACGTCGCGATGACCTTCCAGTTCTATGCCCTCTATCCCAGCCTCACGGTGCGCGAGAACCTCGAATATCCGCTCCATGCCGAGGGTGCCAGCCGGGCCGAGATCGACCGGCGGGTGCGCCAGATCGCGGGCGTGCTGCAGCTCGAGGCCGTGCTCGACCGGCGGCCGGGCCAGCTCGCCGAGGGCGAGAAGCAAAGGGTCGCGGTCGGCCGCTCGATCATCCGCGAGGCGGTCTGCTTTCTGTTCGACGAGCCGCTCTCGCGGCTCGACGTGCAGCTGCGCGAGACCATGCGCGGCCAGATCAAGGAGGTCCTCGAGGGCCTGAACAAGGCGACCGTGATCGTCACCCACGACCAGCTCGAGGCGCTGACCATGGCCGACCGGATCGCAGTCATGCGCGCCGGTCGGATCGAGCAGATCGCGAGCCCGCACGCGATTTTCGCGCGGCCCGCCAACCTGTTCGTCGCCGGCTTCATCGGCACGCCGCAGATGAACCTGATCGAGGCCACGGTCGACCGGGTCAGCTCGCGCGACGTCCGTTTCAAGAGCGGTAGCCAGCAGGCGAGCTTGGCGCTGGCGGGCGCCGACCGGCACCTCGACGCGGGCGCCCGGGTGACGCTCGGCATTCGCCCGCGCGCGTTCGAACTCGTCTCCGAAGGCGACGCCACGACGATCGCCGCCCGCGTCGACATGGTCGAGCCGATGGGCGCCGAGACCCTGCTCCACCTGCTCGCCGACGGCCGCGATCTGCGCGCCGTGGTCGGCCACCGCGACCGGGTCGCGGTCGGCGCCACGGTCCACGCCCGCCTGCGCCCTAGCCAGACCCACATCTTCGACCACCAGGGCCGGCGCATCGCGCTTGCCGATCACCGTCCGGAGGTGCCCGCCCAGGAGGCGTCCCCATGAGCACCGGCCGCAGCCAGCGGATCGGCGATCACGGCATGTCGGCAGCCACCGCGCGCAGCATCGAATCTGCGATCATCGGCCTGTGCGTGCTGGCGCTGGTGCTGATCTTCCAGCCGTTCTCACTCACGCTTTACGGCGTCGGCGCCGGTCTCGTGGTGCTGGGCGGCCTCGCCTTCAACCTGATCCCCCACTGCCGCCCGGGCGTGCCGTTGCGCTGGCTGCTGACGGTCGCGCTGATCGTGCTCGTGCTCCTGATCGTCGTCTTCCTGCTCGCGATCGGCAGCACCTACCTCTACGCCCTCTACCTCGCGGCCAGCCACTGATCGGAATCGGAAACCCTGACGCCGCGTCGGACCTGAAGGCCTGCGCGGCTCATTCTTCCAGCTGGACGAGGACCTTGTGGCGCTCGACCTCGTAGGCGAACTGGACCAGGACCTTGTCTTGGTTGAACCACAGGCTCGCCTGCCAGTCGCCGGTGATATCGAAGCGCTCGGTCGGTGTCGCGACCTTGTTGACCTTGATCGTCTCGTCCGATTTCGCGACCTGAACGTGCATCAACTGCAGGTTCTTGAGATCGAACAGCAGCGACTGCTGGGTGATCCGGTAGTGCCAGACCGAGGCCGGGAACGCGTTCGCCGGCAGATCGACCGGCTGGTCGTTGAGCGTCGCCTGGTAGGCGTCCTGGCCGCGTTTGACCGCCGCCTGGTAGATCTTGCCGTCGTCGTCGGTGCGGCCCTTGAGCGACTGCAGCGTCCCCTTCTGCCAGGCTTCGTGCAGGTTCTGCTCGAAATTGAACAGCTTGATCCCGAGGATCGAGAGCGAAGCGCGCGTCCTGAGGGTCTCGACCTCGCCGTCCTCGCCATATTCGACCGTGTAGTGGATCTGGCCTGCCTTCTTGCCGTCGATGTAGATCGCGCCGAAGTGGTTCTCCGCGCGCGCGGCCCCCTGCGCGCCCGCCGCGAGCGTCAGCTGCGCAGCGACCGCTACCCCCGCCAGAGCCGCGCCGCCGAACCAGTTCCTGATCATGGTCCGCCTCCCGTTCGCGCCGATCGCCACCATGTTCGGCCGCGTCTGCGGCTGTCAAGCGGGCGAGGTCCGGCGACCGCATGGCAGCACATTGATCGCGCCGGCTCGCGGGCGCAGACTGCGCCGTCGGCGCGGCTCGGATGACAGAGCCGGCCGCGGCGGGACCGGGCAACCGGGCAGCTCAGCAGCGACAGTGGAGAGAGCGATGGCGTTCGCCAACTATCCGAGCCTGAAGGGGACGGTGGTGTTCGTGACCGGCGGTGCGTCGGGGATTGGCGAGCAGATCGTGCGCGCCTTCGCCGGCCAGGGCTCGAAGATCGGGTTCATCGATCTGGACGCGGAGCGCGGGCGGGCGCTCGCCGGTGAGCTGGAGCAGGCGGGTGCCACGGTCCGGTTCGAGCGTGCGGACCTGCGCGACATCGAAGCGTTGAAGCGGGCGTTCGGCGACCTCCAGGCGGCACTCGGGCCGGCGCTGGTGCTGGTCAACAATGCCGCGCGCGATGACCGGCATGGCTGGCAGGAGGTGACGCCCGAATACTATGACGAGCGGATCGCGACCAACCTCCGGCACATGTTGTTCGCGATCCAGGCGGTGGCGCCCGGCATGATCAAAGCCGGCAAGGGCTCGATCATCAATTTCGGCTCGAACTCCTGGTGGCAGGCAACCGGCGGCATGCCGGTCTACACCACCGCCAAGGCGGCGGTGCACGGCATGACCCGATCGTTCGCGCGCGATCTCGGGCCGCACCGGATCCGGGTCAATACGGTCGTGCCGGGCTGGGTCATGACCGAGCGCCAGAAGCAGCTCTGGGTGACCCCCGAGGCACTCGAGCGCCACCTCGTGCGCCAGTGCCTGCCGGACCCAATCGAGCCGGTCTATCTCGCGCGCATGGTGCTGTTCCTGGCCTCCGACGACGCCGCAATGTGCACCGCCAACAACTACATGGTCGAGGCCGGCTCGATCTGAGGGCAGCGCCCTCGGGCCGAACTTGCCTGAGATCAGCGGACGACGCCGTCGCCCGTCATCTCGGTTGCGGCGAGGAAGCCGTGGCGGTCCTGCCAGTCGAGCGGGACGGCGGCGGTCGGCGCGTGGGTACGGCTGCTCGCGAACTCCGCCTCGCGGTACTCGAACCCCTCCGGCAGGACGACCCGCACGCGGTGCTCCGCGCCGGTGACCGGGTTGCGGATCGGCTCGACGACCGCCTCCACCAAGCCCGGAACGGCGAAGCGGCCGCGGCGCGCGGCGAGGTCGTGCTCGAACGCGATGCGCGTGAAGATCGGCTTGTGCACCTTGTCGATGGTCGCGGCGAGGACGCTGAAGATCGTGGCGCCGGGCTCGGTCTCCTCGCCCTTGAGGATGCGGAACAGGGCGTCGACCTGGGCGCGGCTCGCCCGGTCGTCGATCACCGGCTGGACTTCGCCGCCGCCCTCGTGGATCGGCCCGGGCCAGGCGATCAGCTGCGCCCAGATCACGCTGTCGAGCCGGATCTCGCCGAAATGCCCGCTCTCGATCCGCATCGCGACCGCGGACCGGCAGTCGCCGCGGGTCGGCCGCGCGTTGAACTGGCACGGGCAGCCCCAGTCGCAGTTGCAGGTGTTGATCTCGAGCGCGCGGATGCGCCAGTCGGTCCGTGGCATGACCACCTCCGATTTCCCGGGGCCATTCTAGCGCCATTGCGCGGGATGTCAGCCAGCGCCCGGCCGCGATCAGACGGCCTCGCGACCGCCGCTGGCGGCGGAGCGGTAGATCGCGTCCTCGATCTCGAGGTTGCGGAGATAAGCATCGCCGCTGTTCTCAAGAGGCGCACCGTCCCGAAAATGGCGGACGACATGCTGCTGGAGCCCGAACACACAGTCGCCGCCGAAGCCCTGGTCTCGCCAAGCGTAGGCGTGCGCGCGCTCGGTGCCGTGGAGCGGCTTGAGGAACAGGCGGCCGAAGCCATCGAGCCGGAGCGTGGCGTCGGAGCCTTCGAGCAGCATCTCGCCCATCGTCAGTCTCGGATTCGCGGCCGGGAAGTCGACCAGGCGGTTGCCGTCGAACAGGCCGGCGGCGCCCGAGGCGAAGTCGAACAGCACGGTCGCCGCGTCCTCGCCCTTGATCGCCGGGTTCAGCCGGCGCAGGCGCGCGAACACGCCGTTCACCTCGCCCAGGAGAAACCGGAAAACATCGATCAGGTGGATTGCGGTCTCGTGGATCAGGAAGCGCGGCATCTTTTGGAAATAGGGCTGGCGTTCGAGATAGGCCCGCGGCCCCTGCCCGTCCCCGGGGCGCAGGCGGAAGCTGATGCCGTAGGGCTCCCCGAGCCGACCCCGATCGAGCAGCCGCCTGGCTTCGCGATACCAGGGCATGAAGCGGAAGTTCTCGTGCACGATCAGCGTGATGCCGCCGTCCGCGGCGATCCGGACCATTTCCCTGGCGGTCTTGAGATCGCCGCCGAACGGCTTCTGGCAGATCGCATTCACGTCTCGCCTCGCGGCTTCCTCCAGGATGGAGCGGTGGGCCGCCGGCGGGGCGGCGATGTCGAGCAGGTCGGGCCGGGTCGCGTCCAGCATCTCGCCGACATCGGCGAACTGGCGCGGGATCAGGTACCGGGCGGCGGCCTCGACCAGGCTCGCCGGGTCGAGGCTGCAGGCGGCGACCAGCTCGATGCCCGGCAGGCGCCGCCAGGCCTCGAAGTGGAACTGAGCGAAATAGCCGGTACCGGCAACCGCGACCTTGATCGTCATGCCATTCGCCCTTCTATTGGCAATGGGACGGGCCGCACCCGTGCTGAGGCCATCCTGGCCGGCGGGCGCGACCTCGGCAAGAACCACGGAAGGCACCAGCGGTGAATACGGAGTTGAGGATTGCGGTCCTGCCGGGCGATGGCATCGGCGTCGAGATCATGGACGCCTGCCTGGCCGTGCTCGAGGCGCTGGAGCGCAAGGTCGGGGGATACCGGCTGGTGACCGAGGTGCTGCCGGGAGGTGCTGCCCTCTACCGCCACACCGGCACGGCCTTCTCCGATGAAAACTTCAAGAAAACCGAGGAAGCGGATGCGATCCTGTTCGGCGCGATGGGGCTGCCGGACGTGCGCTATCCGGACGGCACCGAGATCGCGCCCCATCTCGAGATGCGCCGGGACTACGGACTCTACGCCGGGGTCCGGCCGGTCAGGGCGTTTCCGAACTGCCGCACGCCGCTCGCCGACCCGCGCGCCGCCCAGATCGACCTCGTGATCCTTCGGGAGTCGACCGAGGGGCTGTTCGCCTCGCGCGGCCTCGGCACGCTCGAGGACGACCAGGTCGCGCGCGATACGATGGTGATCACGCGGAGCACCTGCGAGCGCCTGTTCGATTTCGCCTTCCGGCTCGCGGACCGGCGGCGGACGCGCGGCGGCCAGGGCCGGGTCACCTGCGTCGACAAGTCCAACGTGTTCGTCTCGATGGCCTTCTTCCGCAAGGTCTTCGACGAGCGCGCCACGAAATTCTCCGGCCTGCGGGCCGATCACCACTATGTCGACGCCATGGCGCTCGACCTGGTCCGCAAGCCCTGGGAGTTCGACGTCCTGGTCATGGAGAACATGTTCGGCGACATCCTCTCGGACCTCGGCGCCGGCCTGGTCGGCGGCATGGGCATGGCGCCCTGCGCCGAGATCGGCGAGCACCACGCGCTGTTCCAGCCGGCGCACGGCTCGGCCCCGGACATCGCCGGCCAGAACCTCGCCAACCCGACCGCGATGCTGCTGTCGGCGGCGCTGATGCTCGACTGGCTCTCCGAGCGCCACGATCTCGCCGCCTGCGGTGAGGCCGCGGAACATCTGGAGAGCGCGATCGAGACCGGCTTCCGGACCGGTGCCGTGCACCCGATCGAGCAGGGCGGTATCCAGACCACGACCGAGGTCGCCAACGCGATCATTGAGCTCCTCTGACAGGTGGGAAAAAACCGATGGGCCAGCGGATCGACATCCTGAACGGGCCGAACCTCAATCTGCTCGGCGTGCGCGAGCCGGAGATCTACGGCCACCAGACGCTCGCCGACATCGAGGAGCAGTGTCGGCGGTGGGCCGCCGGCCAGGGTCTGGAGATCACGTTCCGCCAGTCGAACCACGAGGGCCAGATCATCGACTGGATCCAGGAGGCGCGCGCGGCCGCGGCCGGGATCGTCATCAACCCGGCGGGCTTCACCTCGACCTCGATCGCGATCCTCGACGCGCTCAAGATGTTCGGGGGGCCGATCGTCGAGGTGCATCTCTCGAACATCCACCGGCGCGAGGCGTACCGGCACCATTCGTACGTCTCGCTGGCGGCGACCGGGGTGATCTGCGGGCTCGGCGCGCGGGGCTACGTGCTCGCGCTGGAGGCGATCGCGGAGCTGATCGAGACGCCCGTCTGACCGAGGTCCATGGTGCCGCGGGCGGCGGGCGACCCGCGCGCGCGCCGGTATCGTTCGGTCTGCCCGACGCGGGCCTGCGGCGGCCGCGCGTGGCACCGACGTTCCTCGAGGTCCTCACGTCCTGCGGCAACAAGGGGCGACCAACTTCGTGCGCGAGCTGTGTTAGGCTTGAGCGGGTATGCGACGCGCATGAGGTGGATTGAGCGCGTCCGACCGAGCGAGCGATGAACGACGAGACGCCTTACCGGCCGCGCTTTCCGATCTTCGCCTGCCACGAGTGCGGCCTGATCCACCGGATGCGGGCGCTGCCCGACGGCGCCAGCGCCCGCTGCCCGCGTTGTGGCGCCACCCTGTATCGCGAGCGCCGCGACAGCCTGAACCGCGTCCTGATGCTCACGGTCGCGGCGCTGATCCTGTTCGTGCTGGCGCACAGCTTCCCGTTCATGATTTTCAAGCTCGAAGGCCGCGAGCAGGTCAGCACCTTGGTCACCGGCGACATCCAGCTTTGGCGGGACGGCATGTGGCCGCTTGCGCTCCTGGTCTTCGCGACCGCCTCGCTGGCACCGCTGCTGAAGCTGCTCGGCAACCTTTACGTGCTGCTGCCGCTCCGGTTCGGCTGGCACGGCCCCGGTCTGGCGCGGGTCTTCCGCTACACCGAGATCGTCCATCGTTGGGCGATGATGGAGGTCTACGTGCTCGGCGTGATCGTGGCCTACGTCAAGCTCACCGACTTCGCCCATCTCGAGCTCGGGATCGCGGTCTATTCCTTTGCGGCGCTGATCTTGACCATGGTCGCGGCCGAATCCGCGCTCGATCCGCGCCAGGTCTGGGAGCGGCTCGGGCCGCAGGCGACGGCGCCCTTGCCCCTGCCCAGGCACGGCGCGCTGCTCAGCTGCCACGCCTGCGACCAGCTCGTGCGCACCCGCCACCCCGGCCAGCACGCCCGGCTGGTCTGCCCGCGCTGCGGCGCGCGGCTGCATCGGCGGCGGCCGAACAGCCTCGCGCGCACCTGGGCGCTGGTGGCGACCGCGGCCATTCTGTACATCCCGGCCAACCTGTTGCCGGTCATGACCGTGACCTCGTTCGGCAAGGGCGAGCCCGACACGATCCTGAGCGGGGTCGAGGCCCTGATCGTAGCCGGCATGTGGCCGATCGCGCTGCTGGTGTTCTTTGCCAGCATCACCGTCCCGGTGCTGAAGCTGATCGGCCTGACCTGTCTTTTGCTCTCGGTGCAGCGCCGGTCGGCGTGGCGGCCGCGCGATCGCACCTTCTTGTATCGGATCATCGAATTGATCGGGCGCTGGTCGATGGTCGACATCTTCATGATCTCAATTCTTGTGGCGCTCGTGAACCTCGGCTCGATTGCCACCATCCAGCCGGGGGCGGGTGCGATCGCGTTCGCTTCTGTGGTGATCATCACAATGATTGCGGCGATGTCGTTTGACCCGCGCTTGATCTGGGACAGGCAGGAGACGAGCCATGCTCGGCGACCGGCAATCCACGACTGACCTCGACGAGGTTCCCGAGGTCGAGGTCGCCGCGCGCCGCGGCATCTCGATCGTCTGGCTGATCCCGCTGGTGGCCGGCGCCATCGCGATCTGGCTCGGCTACACGACGCTCCAGCAGAAGGGACCGACGGTCACGATCACCTTCGCCAACGCCGAGGGGCTGGAGGCGGGCAAGACCAAGGTCAAGTACAAGGACGTCGAGGTCGGACTGGTCAAGAACGTGGCGATCACCGAGGACCTGTCGCGGATCGTGGTGACCGCCGACATGGTCAAGGGCGCCGACCGCTTCTTGAATGCGGGCACGCGCTTTTGGATCGTGCGCCCGCGGATCGGCGCCGCCGGCGTTTCCGGCCTCGGCACCCTGGTCTCGGGCGCCTATGTCGAGGTCGACCCCGGCGCCGGCGAGCCGACCAAGAGCTTCACCGGCCTCGAGGAGCCGCCGCCGATCCGCTCCGACATCGCCGGCCGGCGCTATCACCTGCGCGCCACGCGGCTGGGCTCGGTGTCGCGTGGCTCGCCGGTCTACTACCACGACATCCAGGTCGGCCAGGTGCTGAACTACGAGCTCGCCGACGACCAGAAGACCCTCGACATCGACGTGTTCGTGGCGGCGCCCCACGACCAGCTGGTCCGCGACAGCAGCCGGTTCTGGAATGCCAGCGGCTTCGACGTCTCGCTCGGCACCGAGGGCGTCGACGTCTCGGTCGAATCGCTGCAGTCGCTCTTGGCCGGCGGGATCGCCTTCGACACCCCGACCGTCGACCGCCCGGGCGCGCCGGCGGCGGCGGGCACCACGTTCCCGCTGTTCGACAACTATCGCGCGGTCGGCGAAGCGCGCTACACCGAGAAGGTCTTCTATCTGGTCTACTTCGACGGCTCGGTCCGCGGCCTGCGCCCCGGCGCCCCGGTCGAGTTTCGGGGCATGCGGGTCGGCTCGGTCACCGACGTCCGGCTGGAGATCGATCCCAAGCAGGACACGGTCCGGATCCCGGTCACGCTCGCGATCGAGCCCGAGCGGGTCACCATGGTCGGCGGCGCGCTCAGCCCCGAGCCGAACGCGATGATGCGCAGCCTGGTCGCCGGCGGCCTCCGGGCCCAGCTCAAGTCCGGCAACCTCCTGACCGGCGAATTGCTGGTCGACCTCGACTTCTATCCCCAGAGCGCGCCGGCCAAGCTCGGCGAGAGCGGCACCTACCCCGTGATCCCGTCGGTGCCGACCCAGCTCGAGGTGCTGACCGCGTCGGTCACGGGCGTGCTCAGCAAGGTCGCGGCGCTGCCGCTGCCGGAGCTGATCGCCGACCTGCGCACGACGCTGCAGGACGTCGACAACCTAGTCGCCTCGCCCGACACCAAGCAGACGGTCGCCGGCCTGCGCGAATCGGCGACCCGGCTGCAGGGGTTGCTCGGCACCATCGAGCAGCGGCTCGGACCGCTGCTCACAAGGGCCGATTCGACGCTCGCTTCGACCAACGCGCTGGTCGGCCAGAACTCCCAGCTGCGCTACGATCTTGGCGACCTGATGCGGGAGCTGACCAGCGCTGCGCGCTCGATCCGGGTGTTCGCTGATTACCTCGAGCGCCATCCGGAAGCCCTGCTCCGGGGCAAGGCAGGTGGCCAATGACGCGCGCCGGCGGGCTACTGGTCCTGGCGTCTTGCGCGCTGCTGGCGGGCTGCGCGGGCGTGACCACGCCGACCCGGTTCTACACCCTCTCGAGCGTGGTGGCGCCACCGGGCGAGGCGGCACCGGCGCACGCGCCGGATCTCGCGCTCGGGGTCGGGCCTGTGACCCTGCCGGAGTATCTGAACCGGCCCCAGATCGTCACCCGCGCCGGCGGCAACCGGGTGGTTCTGGCCGATTTCGACAGCTGGATCGAGCCCCTGGACGGCCTGTTCGCCCGCACCCTGACGGAAAATCTGTCGCTGCTGCTCGGCACCGACGAGGTCCTGCAGCTGCCCGAGCGCCGGGCGATGCGCTTCGACTACCGGGTCGAGGTCGACGTCACGCGGTTCGACATCGACAACAGCGGCAACGCCGTGCTGGACGCCCGTTGGCGGCTGTTCCGCGACGACCAGGACACGCTGCTGCGCGGTGCCCGCTCGACCGAGGTCGAGCCGACCACGCCCGGCGACTATACCGCCGACGCCCAGGCCCTGAGCCGCGCGCTCGGCGCCATGAGCCGGGAGATCGCGGCCGCGATCGCGACGGACCAGGCGCGGACGGCCGGCGCCCGTGGCAATCGCCGCGGCTAGCAACCAGAACTCCGACCTCGGCCGGCGCTCCAGACGACGGCTCGCCCGGGGTCGAGCCGGCCAGGGCCGATCTGGTGGCGCTGTAGGCGGGCTCCGCCAGCGGCCGCGGAGCGCTCGCTCACGGATTGCGGCCGCTGCCCGACACGTGCCGGCGCACGCGGTCGATCATCTCCCCGAACGACTGTTTCGCCTGGTCGACCGCGGCCACCACGGCCTGCGGCAACGCCGGCCGGCCGGCGCCCGGGTTCGCCTCCGGAAGGTTGAGGCCAGCGACGGCGGCCACCTGACAGGCGACCAGCAGCGCCATTCCCACCACGCCCGCAGCGCCGCGCCGGGCGGCGACCGACCAGCGTCGAGCCCCCCGCCGAGGCGCCCTACGAAGATAGCTGAAGGCAAACGCCGGGACCAGGCTGGCAACCATCGCCGTGACCCCGAGTGCGACCGGCGGCGGCAGCCGCGAGGCCGCCGTGTACAGCAGCGGGAAGGTGATCGAGGTCGGAACGAGCGCGATCAGCGCCGCGATCAGGCCGCGATGCCCGCCGCCCCGACGATCGTCGAGCCAGCACCCGATCGCCACCACGAGAACGAGGGTCAGCACGACCGCCATCCACGGCGGCGGCAGCGGCAGGTCGCCGACCCCGAGCGCCAAGCCGACGAGGCCGCCGACGATGCCCACACTCACCGCCGCCACGAGCGTCCGCGCGAGGGCTCTCGCCGCTCCGGTGGAGGGCCCCCCCGGCGCCAGCACCGGAGTGGCGACCGACTGCACCGCTGACGCCGGCCGGGCGGCGGTTGCGACCGCCGCCGGCCGGAACAGCCTGCCTCGGAGCGCCGGCGCCGGCATGCGGCGGCGCCGCCGCTTCGGCGCGGCGGACGGGCGTGCGGCCGCCGCCGCCGTCGCCGCTTGGATCGCGCTCTCCTTGGCGCACAGGCCGCAGCCCTTGCTGAAGTGCCCATGGTCACGGTTGTTGGCACAGCGCACCAGGACGTCGCTCTCGATCAGGTCGCGCAGGTGGTCCCGCCATTCGGCCGCCGAAGGCCTGCCGCCCGCCGTCGTCCCCGTAAAGGCCTGGTCGAACAGCCTCTGGGTTGCGTCCTCCAGTCGGGGATAGAGGCTCAGCGAGTGTGGCAGAAGCCGGCCGCGCCGCCCTGCGCCGTACGGATAGAGCCGGGCATTGATCTTCTCCTGCAGGCCTGAGGGCACCGACGCGCCGGGCGCCGGGTGGCCATCGAACGGGTGGATGCCGTCGTTCAGGAGCTGGAAGGCGATGACCGCCAGCGCGAACAGGTCCTGCTCCTCGCCCAGTTCGTCCGGCCCGCGCGCCGCGCTCTCCGGCCCCCGGTATTCGTCGCTGAAGTGGGACGCCGGGAAGCGTCGGTCCGGGCCCGCGATGCTGTAGCCGTCGCAGTCGAGCACCGCGACGAACATGGTCTCGCGGTAGACGTAGACATTGAGCGGTTTCAGGTCGATGACGTGGTGCCCGAGGCGGTGCAGCTCTGCCAGCACGCCGGCCAGGTTCGCCGCCGCGAACACCCGCAGCCCGTAGGCCTCCGGCAGCCCCTGCGCACGACGCTGGACCGGATTCAGCAGGCACTCGAGCGGCTCCGCCCGGTCGAGCGGCACCCGCGGCATGCGGAAGCCCAGCAGCGCCCCGCTGCCGTCCTCGACCAGGGCGTCGGGCCACGCGAGCTGGACGTACTCAACGCCGTTCAGCCGCGGCGGCTTGAGGTTCGGTGGTCGCGCCAGCATCGCCGCCAGCCGGTCGCGCGCCGCGGCCGCGTTCGCGGGGTCGTGGTAGATCTTGGCGACCGAGTGGGGATTGCCGTCGATCGCGACCACCCGGCCGGACGCCCCGCCGCGGTGGATCTCCTTCCCGAGGCTGACGCGCGCCCGATGACCGTCCGCCGTGACGGCGAAGATCGCGGACGGCGTCATCCGCCGACCCTCAACCGGGCCAGGACCAGCGTCTTGTCGTCGCCGCTGATCGCCTGGGCGTCGGGTGCGCGAAGGACGTGCGCGAGCGTGCGCCGGGCGGCGGCCGGAGGCCGGCCTTCGAGGTGCCGCGCGAGCGGCCCGACGAAGTCCGCGTCGAGCCCGCGCCAGCGCGGGGCGAAGGTGAACGAGCCGGCGCCGTCGGAGGCGAGCACCACCAGGTTGCGGGCCGAAAAGGGCGTGATCCGGAGGTGCTGGCGCCACGCCCGATCGGTGAAGAAGAAGGTCTCCTCGGCGAACCGGCCGTTCTCCGGCGGCGACACCACCGAGTCGGCGGGGTCCTCGGCGCGGGCCGCGGCGGCGGCGCCGTCGCCGATGTGGAACAGCCAGCCGCGCTCCGCCTCGGCCCAGACGCCGACCACGGTGGCGGTGTAGTCGCGCAGCGAGCCCGTGCCGGCGTCCTCGAGATGGCCTTCGAGTGACGAGCGGGCGTCCGCGATCGCGGCCTCCAGCGCCGCCCGGACCGCGTCGCCTGCCTCGTCCCCCGGGGCCGGCGCCGGCGACCCGGACAGGGCGTCGACCACGGTCGCGCTGCAGACCCGCGCGCCCTCGCGGGACCGCGGGGCCGAGCCGGCGCCGTCGGCGATCGCGGCCACGAGCCGGCTGCCCTCAGCACACCAGGCGCAGGCATCCTGGCGCGGTCGCCCCTCGCGGGCGTGGTCCGGACCGCGCACCGAGGCGGCGGTCACGACCCAGGCCGAAGGTCCGTCGGCCATCGGCGGCACCCTCAGGTCGGCGCCTTGGCCCAATCGATCGCGGGCAGTTGGACCTCCTCCTCCGGCCCGCTCTGCGAGGCCGACGACACGCTGCGGCTGAGCCACAGGAAGAAGTCCGTGAACCTCAGGCCGTCGAGCTGCGCCGCGCCGCGTGGCGAGAACTTGCCGAGCGCGTCGAGGTCGGCCCCGGACACGCCGATCGGGAACACCGCCACCCGGCGCGCGCCCTCCTCCTGCACGCAGCGCGCCGCCGCCGTCTCCCAGCCGGGATCGGTCGGCGCGCCGTCGCTGATCATGAAGATCCACGGGCGCGTGGACGAGATGCCGGCGCTATCGAGGCGGCGCTTCTCCTCGCCGACGCTCTCCAGCGCCAGCTCCATCGCCTCGCCCAGCGGGGTGTTGCCGTAGGCATCAATCGTCGGCGCCGCGAAGTCGATCGCATCGGTCCAGTCGCCGATCACCTCCGGGGTCCCGCCGACCCGCACCACCAGCACGCGGACGCGCCCGCGCGCCAGGACGTCTTCCTTGAGTTCGGACTCGAGGACTTTCAGGCCGCGGTTCAGCTCATCGATCGGCTGCCCGTCCATTGACTGCGAGCCGTCGAGCACCAGGACGCAAGGCGTCCTCTGGCTGTTGTTATCTTTGTAGCGCAGAACGAGATCTTCCGACATGGCGCCCCTCCCCATTCCTTCGAAATCCGCCGCTCGGGTCGGTGCCCGCCGGTCGCGGCACTGGCCGCGACCGCGCTCGCTGCGACATCGTCCGCGGCATTGGGCGACGCGCGATCTCGCCAGAGGACCCGGATCAGCCCGAGCACCGGCATGCGGAGCCTCCAACGTCGGCCGGTCGCGATGGTTCCGCCTGCGGCCGGGGCGAGGCGTCCCCGCTGGAGCTCGCGCGCGCGGCGCCATGCTCTTCATTGCTCGACCTTGGTTAAGCGGTTTTGCCGTAGCGATCTGGATGCAGGAAGCTTTGGCGACCGCTTTCTGCTGAATCGCCTGATAAATCAAAGACAAATCCGCCGGCGGCAAGTCTACGCAACTTTCATTAACCTTAATGTCTACAGTGTTAGCGAGCTATGATGTCCTATAGTGCGCCAGTTTACCAGGTTTAACATTTGGTTAACAGGAAAATTTCTGGCAAATCTATGCGGCATGCGGATCAAGCGAAACCTGCCGCTCTGACCCGCACCACCGCAATCCTCTGGAGTCCTCCATGCTCATGAGCGTGACCAAGCTGAAGACCTGCCTGCGCCGGTTCGCCGCCAACGAGAGCGGCGCGGTGACCGTCGACTGGGTGGCGCTGACCGCCGGCATCGTGGTCGTCGGTCTGGCGATCGTGTGGTTCATCATGGACCAGGGCGTCGACGTGCTGGCCGGCCACATCGTGGATAACCTGACCAGCACGACTCTGACCACGATGCCGACCCCGCCGACCATCGGCGACACCGCCGGCGGCTGAGGCTGCGCGCGGGCCCGTCCATCCCCCGACGGGCCCGCGCCTGCCTTTCCCCCAGCACCAGCCTCTTTCCTCAAAAACCGTAACGTCTGCGGCCGGGAGCCCTCGATCATGCGCGCTCGTTCCCTGCTCACCCTGTTGATCGGTCTCTCGCTTGCCGGAGGCGCGGTCTACTACGTCGACCGGCAGCTCGAACTCCGCGACCAGATCCAGGTGGCCGCGCCGGCATTGCCGGCGATCAAGCTCGCCCGGGTCGTGGTCGCCGCCAAGGAGCTCGCACGCGGCGACATCCTGCGCAAGGACGTCCTGCGCGCGATCGACTGGCCGGCCGGCTCGGTGCCCGAGGGCGCCTTCGCCAGCGTCGAGGAGATCCTCGGCAGCGGCGGCGAGGAGCGGCGCGCGCGGCGCTCGATGGTCGCGGGCGAACCCGTCCTCGCGGCCAAGGTGTCGGGCTTCGGCGGCCGCGACACGTTGGGCGAAACCCTGCATGTCGGCATGCGCGCGGTCGCGATCCGGGTCAACGACGTCAGCGGCGTCGCCGGCTTTCTGCTGCCGGGCGACCGGGTCGACATCATGCTCACGCGCCAGCTCGCCAACGGCGACAAGCAGGACCTCGCGACCGACGTGATCCTCCAGAACGTCATCGTGCTGGCGATCGATCAGCTGACCGACGAGCAGCGCGAGAAGCCGCAGGTGGCGCGCACGGCAACCGTCGAGGTCGCGCCCGAGGACGCTCAGAAGCTCGCGCTCGCGACCCAGGTCGGCACCCTCAGCCTGGCGCTCCGCAACGTGGTCGCGGTCGATCCGGTGGTGGCCGATCGGGTCCGGGTCTCCGATCTGGTCGGCGAGCAGGAGCCGCGCGACCGCAAGCTGGTCGTCTTCCGCGGCGGCCGCTCGCCCCAGGGCAACTGATCGGCGCTCGGGGCGGGCCATGAACAGCTTCCACATGACAGCCAGGAGCCGGGCGGGCGCGCTGCTCGCCCGGCTGGCGCGCGACGACCGGGGCGTGATCACCGTCATGACCGTGATCGCGACCGTCCTGTTCGTCGCCATCGGCGATCTCGCGATCGATCTCGGCCGCATGTACGGCCTGCACAGCCAGCTGCAATCCTACGCCGATCAGGTCGCGCTGGCCGCCGCCGCCGAGCTCGACGGTATCGGTGGCGCGATCGCGCGGGCGCGGCGGGCGGCGCTGGGCGACGCCGGCGATCCGCCTCTGGTCGACGTCCAGACCTTCGCGGTCGGCAGCCCCGATCTGCGCGTGCTCGAGCCCGTGTTCCTGCGCGCGCTGCCGCCCGATCCCCTGTCGCAATACGACATGTCGGATCTCGGGCCCTACGTGACCACCGAGGACAGCAAGGCGCGGTTCGTCTGGGTCATGGTCGAGCCGCGCACGATGAACTTCCTGATGCTGCCGATCATGCACCTGTTCGCCGATCGCGACCTGAACACGCCCGACAGCGCGACCCTGTCGGCGACCGCGGTCGCGGGCTTCACCCGCGAGGTCTGCAACTCGCCGCCCTTGATGATGTGCAATCCCTACGAGAGCGGCGGCAACAAGAACTTCACGCCGATTATCGGCCAGCAGATCCTGCTCAAGACGCAGGGTACGAGCTCGGCCTGGGCGCCCGGCGACTTCGGCCTGCTCGACGCCGGCGCGAGTGCCGGCGAGGGCGAGTGCACCGGCGGCCTCGGCGGCACCAACCTGATCCGCTGCGTGCTCGCCCTGATCAACCCGAACAGCCAGTGCGTCGGCGACCGGGCCAACATCCGGCCAGGCCAGGCGATCGCGGTCCATGCCGGCCTCAACGTCCGCTTCGACATCTGGGACCCGCCGCTGCAGACCAAGCGCACCGACCCCGCCTTCGCGCCGGCGGCGAATGTCACCAAGGGCATGTCGCACCCGAGCAACCAGTGCGCCCTGAACAAGTTCACGCCTGCGCCCGATACCGTGAAGCTGCCGCGCGACGGCTGCTTCGAGACCGGCACCTGCGATGGCGGCCGGTTCGGCGACGGCGTCACCACGGCCGAGCTCAGCGCTTACTGGAGCGCCAATCACGGCGGCGCCGCGCTGCCCGGGGAGCTGATCGGCGGCACGCGCTACGACGTCTATCGCTACGAGATCGACCACAACGAGGTTCCGAGCAGCACGCTCGCCGACGGCGAGCAGGGCACCCCGAGCTGCGCGCCCGCGGGTCACGATAGCGTGCTCCGCGATCGCCGGGTGCTGATCGTCGCGGTCGTCAACTGCATCGAGCAGGGTCTCCACGGCAACCGGGACAACGTGCCGGTGATCGCCTTCGCCAGGATGTTCATGACCGAGCCGGTCGGCGACGCCCCGGATCACGATCTTTACGGCGAGGTGCTGGGGGTGCTCCAGCCGGGCGGCGACGACGGCGTGCTCCACGACTTCCCGCAGCTCTATCGATGAGGCCGGCCATGCGCTCCTGGTTGCTGCGACCGCTGGCGCGCCTGCTCGGTGAGGAGCGCGGCAGCCTCGTGGTCGAGTTCGTGATCGTGCTGCCGCTGATCCTCGGGCTCTTGATCCTGATCGCCGAGTTCGGCCGTGCCTTCTGGTACTATCAGATCGTGACCAAGGGCGTCCGCGACGGCGTGCGCTATCTCAGCCGGGCGCCGGTCGCCGAGTTCGCCGACTTCGCCGAGCAGGCGCGCTATCTCGCGATGACCGGACGGCCGGACCCCTCGGCCGCGCCCGCCTACAGCTGGTGGACCGACATCGCGACCGTGACCGTGGCCGCACCCGAGGAGGTCGGCGGCCCGCCGCAGTTCCGGATGCCGTTCGAGCGCATCACGATGCAGGCGGCGGTGCCGGTATCGTTCCCCTTGCTGGCTTGGATCGGCCAGGACACGACGATCACGATCGTCGCCACCGACCAGGCCCGCTACATCGGCGATTGAGGCGAACCATGTTCTGGCGCGGCCTGAGATCCTGCGAACGGGGAGTGGCGACCGTCGAGTTCGTGGTCGTGGCCCCGGTCTTCCTGATCATGTTCTTCCTCGTGATCGAGGTCGGGAGCGCGTTCTTCTGGTGGAAGACGGCCGAGAAGGCGACCCAGCTCGGCGCCCGGATCGCGATCGTCCGGGACGGCGCCGTGACCGGTCTGCCGACGCGCAATCCCAAGCGCGACGGCGCCGTGTTCGGTATCGCCTGCGCCGCCGTCAGCAACCCCTGCGACTTCGATAACCAAAGTACTTGGATATGTGCCGGTGGCGACGGTGCTTGTAATACCGTCGCATTTCAAACTATTATGTCGGAAATGAGACGGATATTTGGCCAAGCTATTAGTGATGATAATCTGACTATTACCTATAACTACGTTAATCTAGGGTACGCCGGAGGGCCTTTCATACCGTCGGTGACGGTCACTCTGAGCGGCGTCCGGTTTGGCCTGTTCATGGGCTTCTTGAGCAGTCTGGCGGGGGCTGAGGATTCGATCCTGGTCCTGCCGGACATCAGCGCGACCCTGACCGGCGAGGATCTGAGCAGCGCCGGGGTCGGGACGTGAGCATCGCCGCGATCGGTCGGGATCTCGGCACTCTCTTGCAGATTGGGGGTCGTCCATGACGACGGAACATGCGCTTCAGGTGCTGGGTGTCGTGCGCTCGGCCGAGCTGCAGCAGGAGTTGGCCCGGACGATCGGCGGCCAGAGCGGCTGGACCGTCGATCTTCGGCGCGGCGAGCTGAAGTCGCTCGGCGCCGAGCTGCTGCGGGGGGCGCCGGCGGCCGGCGCCCTGCTGGTCGAGGTCGACGTCGACGACGCCGCCGAGATGGAGGTCCTGGGCCAGCTCACGGCCGAGGCCACCGCGACGGGCGTGCCGGTCCTGGCGACGGCGGCGGGTCTGACCGGACCGAGCTTGCGGCGCCTGCTGCGCCACGGCGTCGCCGACTTCCTGCCGCAGCCGCTGGATCGCAAGGACGTCCTCGAAGCCTTGCAGAATCTCCGGCCGCAGCCGCGCCAGCGACCGACCGCCGAGGCGCCGCGCGGCCGGGTCCTGACCTTCTCGCGGGCGAGCGGCGGTGCCGGCGCCACGACGCTTGCGGTCAACGTCGCCCATGCGCTGGCGCGGCCGCGCGGCCGCACCCGGACGAGCGTCTGTCTGCTCGATCTCGACCTGCATTTCGGGACCGTCGCGCTGCAGCTCGACCTGCCCCAGACGGCGGGCCTGCTCGACATCGTGCGGGCGCCGGAGCGGCTCGACGCCGACCTGCTCGCGAGCAGCCTGGTCGAGCATCGGAGCGGGCTCCGGGTGCTGCCGGGACCGAGCACGCCGATGCCGCTCGAAGCGCTCAAGCCCGACCTGGTCGAGACGCTGATCAAGCTGGCGCGCGATCGCTTCGACTACGTGGTCATCGACCTGCCGATCGCGCTCACCCAATGGACCGAGACCGTGTTCCACCACTCGGACCTGGTCTACCTGGTCACCCAGCTCAACGTTCCGGCGGTCCGCCAGCTGCGCCGGCTGCTCGACGTGATCGAGGAGGCGGGGCTCTACAACCTGCCCGTCAACCTGGTGCTCAACCGGCTGCAGAAGGGGTTCAGCTGGGGCGCCGGGGTCAAGCGGCGGCAGGCCGAAAAGGCGCTCGGCCGGGGCTTCGACTACTGCATCCGGGACCAGTTCGAGATCCTGAACGAGGCCGCCAACCGGGGTTGTCCGGTGCTCGATGTGCGGCGCTACAGCCGGTTCGGCCGGCAGCTGCGCGGAATGCTCAAGCGATCGTTGCACGGGCTGGGCGCGCGGCCCGGCCTGCCGGCCGCCGCGGCCAACCGCTGAGCTCTTGCAATCAGCTCGGGAGCGGACACATGTTTCGCAACTTTGAAAAGCGCTTGCCGGAAGCCCGGCCGGCACGGCCGAACGGCGGCGCGAACCCGCCGCCGCGCCCCAAAGCGCCGGTCGCCGGCGAGGGGGCCGGCCTCGAATTCACCGATCTCAAGGTGCGCCTGCATCAGCGCCTGCTCGAGATCCTTAATCTCGCCGCGATCGACAAGGTGCCGGCCGAGGAGCTGCAACGCGAGGTCGGGGCGATCGTCCGCGAGCTCCTGCTCGAGGACAGCATCGCGCTCAACGCCAAGGAATACAACCGGCTGGTCGAGGAGATCCTGCACGAGGTGCTGGGGCTCGGGCCCCTCGAACCTTTGCTCAAGGATCCGACGATCTCGGACATTCTGGTCAATACCCACGCACGGGTGTTCGTCGAGCGCTTCGGCCAGCTCGAGGCCACGCCGGTCAAGTTCAAGGACGACCGCCATCTGCTGCGGATCATCGACAAGATCGTGAGCGCGGTCGGCCGGCGGCTCGACGAATCCCAGCCCTGGGTCGACGCCCGGCTGGCCGACGGCTCGCGGGTCAACGCCATGATCCCGCCCTGCGCGGTCGACGGCCCGCTGCTGTCGATCCGGAAGTTCGCCAAGATGCCGTACTCGGTCGACCGTCTGATCGAGATCGGCTCGATGACCGACGAGATGGCGGAGGTGCTGCGCGCGATCGTCAAGACCCGCCTCAACGTGCTGATCTCGGGCGGCACCGGCAGCGGCAAGACGACCATGCTGAACGCGCTCTCGAGCTTCATCAGCGAGCGCGAGCGGATCGTCACGATCGAGGACACGGCCGAGCTGCAGCTGCAGCAGGTCCACGTCGCGCGCATGGAGACCCGGCCGGCGAACATCGAGGGCAAGGGCGAGGTCACCCAGCGGGACCTGGTGCGCAACGCGCTGCGGATGCGGCCCGACCGGATCATCGTCGGCGAGGTCCGCGGCGCCGAGGTGCTGGACATGCTGCAGGCGATGAACACCGGTCACGAGGGCTCGATGACCACGGTCCACGCCAACAGCGCGCGCGACGCGCTCGCACGGCTCGAGCACATGATCGGCATGACCGGGATCGAGCTGCCGATGCGCTCGCTGCGGGCGCAGATCGCCTCGGCGCTGCACATCGTGGTCCAGCTGCAGCGGATGAGCGATGGCCGCCGCCGGCTGGTCTCGGTCCAGGAGATCACCGGCATGGAAGGCGAGGTCGTCTCGATGCAGGAGATCTTCCGCTTCGAGCGGACCGGGACCGATGCCGAGGGCAAGATCCAGGGCCACTACGCCGCGACCGGCGTCCGGCCCAAGTTCGCCCGGCGCTTCGAGCAATGGGGCGTCGCGCTCGGCGAGGATCTGTTCAACCCGCTGCGCAAGCTCGGTTAGGCACGGCCATGACCATCGACCCACAGACATTGCTGTCCGCCGCCCTCTTCATCGGGGTCCTGCTCCTGTTCGAGGGCCTGTTGCAGCTGATCGCCGATCTGCGCGGCGGTCCGCGGCGCCAGATCAACCGTCGGCTCCAGATGCTGGCCGACGGCAGCCATCCGAAGGACATCCTGGAATCGCTCCGCCGCGCGCCCCGCGCCCACACAGGCATCTTCCGGATCGTCCCGGGACTGCGCGCGCTCGACCGGCTGCTGCTCCAGGCAGGAGTTGGGGCACCAGTCGGCCGGGCGACGCTCTGGATGCTCCTGCTCGGCGCGCTCTTCCTGCTGCTGCTCCGGCTCGCGACCACGCTGCCGGTCGCAGCCATGGTCGGGCTCGCCACGATCGGCGGCATCGGGCTGCCGGTCCTCTATCTGCTCCGCCGCAAGCAGCGCCGGCTGCGGCTGTTCGAGGTGCAGCTGCCGGGCGCGCTCGACCTGCTGGTGCGCAGCCTGCGCGTCGGGCACCCGTTCAATGCCGCGCTCGCGGTGGTCGCGCAGGAGATGGCCGATCCGCTCGGCTCCGAGTTCGGCATCGTGGTCGACGAGGTGACCTACGGCCAGGCGCTCGACGAGGCGCTCGAGCGTCTGAACGAGCGGGTCGATCTGCCGGACCTCCGCTACCTCACGGTCGCGGTCCAGATCCAGCACGGCACCGGCGGCAATCTGGCCGAGGTCCTGAACGGGCTCGCCAAGGTGATCCGCGACCGCTTCCACATGTTCAGCAAGATCCGGGCGATCACGGCCGAGGGGCGCTGGTCGTCCTGGTTCCTGTCGCTGTTCCCGATCGTGATGGTGGTCGGGGTGCAGCTCGTCAAGCCGGACTACTACACGCAGGTCGCGGACCATCCACTGTTCGCGACGCTGGCGGCGATCACGGCCGTCCTGTTGGTGCTGAACATCGTGTTCATGCGCCTGGTGACGAACATCAAGGTCTGAGGGCAACATGACCGCGGCAGACGTGCAACAATTGATTGCCGGCCTCGCGATCACCGACGGTGGCTTCCTGCTGCCGGCGCTGGTGGTGGCCGCCGTGCTGACGACCGTGGCTGGCGTCGCCGGCCTGTTCGCGGGCGAGGATCCGGTTGCGGCCCGGCTCACGACCGGGCTCAGCCGCGGCCGGCGGGCGACGCTCGCCCCGGTTCTGATCCGGCGCCATTCGGGGCCCGCGGGCTTTCGGCGCCTGGCGCCGTTCCTGACGCCCGCCGATTCCGAGCAACGCTCGAAGATCAGCGAGCGGCTGGCGCAGGCCGGCTATCGCGGCGGCGGGGCGGTCGGCATGTATCATCTGGCGCGCGCGGCGCTCGGCTTCGGCGCGGGCGCGAGCGTGGCGCTCGCGCTGCCGGTGCTGGCCAGTCGGATCGACCCGCTCGGGATCCTGATCTTCAGCGCCGCCGCGGCGCTGATCGGCTACTGTCTGCCGATCTACTGGGTCCTGCGCCGCATCCAGATCCGCCAGGAGGCGTTGCGCGACGGCTTTCCCGACACCCTCGATATGCTGCTGGTGTGCATCGAGGCGGGCCAGGGGCTGGATGCCGCGCTCGCCCGGGTCGCGCTCGAGGTCGAGCAGGCGCATCCGGTGCTCGGCGAGGAGCTGGCGATCATCGGCCACGAGCTGCGCGCCGGCAAGGGGCGCGGCGACGTGCTGCGCGACTTCGGGCGTCGCGCCGGGGTCGAGGAGATCAGCGCCTTCATCACGCTCCTGATCCAGTCGGAGCAGTTCGGCACCAGCATCGGCGACGCGCTTCGCGTCTACGCCGCCGAGATGCGCCAGAAACGGCTGCTGCGGGCCGAGGAGAAGGCGAACAAGCTGCCGGTCAAGCTGGCGCTCGGCACCATGGCGTTCACCGTGCCGCCGGTGCTCCTGATCCTGCTCGGCCCCTCGATCATCATGGTCATGCGCTCGCTCGCTCGCTTCATGCAGTGAGGTGAGACTCGAGCCGGAGGTCGAGCGCGCGGCCGGCGGTGCCGGCGACGCGCCGGCGACCGCCGCGCCGGGGATCACGTCATTGAATGCCGCTCTCGCTCTTCTTGATCGGCCATTCCAGCTTTAGCAACGGCCGATCAAGCGCACCGCGATCGACGCTCGGCGCCCGAAAAGACCATCGGCCATGACGAATCCGGCTTGCCGGCTGAGCGCATGCCCAATGGCAGGTGGCGAAGGCGCGCGGCGCTTTCTACATTGAGGCTCATGAGCAGCGCTGCGCGGGAGAGACGGCCGTGAGCTTCGCATCCCAGAGCGATCTTGCCGAGAAGACCATCACCTTTGCCGAGCTGGCCAGAGGGGTCTTTGCCTATACCGCCGAGGGCGATCCCAATTCCGGGGTGATCGTCGGAGACGACGGCGTCATGGTGATCGACGCGACCGCGACCCCGGTGATGGCGCAGGCGCTGATCGAGCGCATCCGCGCCGTCACCGACCGGCCCGTGAAATACGTGCTGCTGACCCACTACCACGCGGTCCGGGTCATGGGCGCCTCCGCTTACGGGGCCCAGGAGATCATCGCGAGCGATCTGACCCGCGGGCTGATCGAGGAGCGTGGCCAGGAGGACTTCGAGAGCGAGGTCAACCGTTTTCCCCGACTCTTCCAGGCAGTCGAGAGCGTGCCCGGCCTGACCTGGCCGACGATGACCTTCGAGAGCTCGATGACCGTCTGGCTCGGCCGGCGCCGGGTCGAGATCAAGCACCTCGGCCGCGGCCACACCAAGGGCGACACGATCGCCTGGCTGCCCGAGGAGCGGGTCCTGTTCAGCGGCGACCTGGTCGAATACGGGGCCGCCCCCTACACGGGGGACGCCTATCTGACCGACTGGCCGGCGACGCTCGGCCGCCTGCGCGGGCTGGAGGCCGACAAGCTGGTGCCGGGCCGGGGCGAGGCGCTGACCAGCCGCGTCGACGTCGAGGCCGGGATCGACGGCACCCGCGAGTTCCTGACCACGATGTTCGACAGCGTCAAGCGCGGGGTCGCCGAGGGCAAGTCGCTGAAGGAGGTCTTCGATGCCAGCCACGCGCTGCTCAAGCCGCGCTTCGGCCACTGGGTGATCTTCGAGCACTGCATGCCGTTCGACATCTCGCGCGCCTACGACGAGGCGCGCGGCCACGTCGACCCGCGGATCTGGACCAAGGAGCGCGACCTCGAGATGTGGCGGGCGCTCCAGGCCGCGGTTTGACTAGGCAGCAGCAGACATGGCCGTGACGTCGGAGGCGGGGCTCGGGCGTCGGGGCGGCGCCGAGCACTGGCCGGTCGTGATCGTCGGCGCCGGGCCGGTCGGGCTCTCGCTGGCGATCGATCTCAAGCTGCGCGGCATCGATACCGTCCTGCTCGAAGCCGAGAGCAAGTCTCCGGACAGCGCGGCCAGTTTCGGCTCGCGGGCCATCTGTTACGCCAAACGCTCGCTCGAGATCCTCGATCGCCTGGGGGTCGGCCAGAAGATGCTGGACAAGGGCGTCACCTGGGAGCTGGGCAAAGTCTTCTGGCACGACCAGCTGGTCTACCAGTTTGACCTGCTGCCCGAAGCCGGACATCGAATGCCGGCATTCGTCAACTGCCAGCAGTTCTATCTCGAGCAGTTCCTGATCGAGCGGGCGCAGGAGGTCGGCGACATCGAGCTGCGCTGGCGCCACAAGGTCACGGGCGTGACGGCGCGCCCGGACGGCGCCTGTCTCGAGGTCGAGAGCCCCACCGGACCCTACCGGCTCGACTGCGACTGGCTTCTGGCCTGCGACGGCGCCCGCAGCACGGTCCGCCACAGCCTGGGGCTGAAGGCCGAAGGTCAGGAGTTTCATGACCGCTTTCTGATCACCGACGTCAGGATGGACGCGGACTTCCCGCCCGAGCGCTGGTTCTGGTTCGACCCGCCGTTCCACCCCGGCCAGTCGGCGCTGCTGCACAGTCAGCCCGATCATGTCTGGCGCATCGATCTGCAGCTCGGCTGGGATGCCGACCCGATCGAGGAGGCCAAGCCGGAGCGCGTCATCCCGCGCCTGCGGGCCATGCTCGGGCCTGAGCGGGCGTTCGAACTCGTCTGGATCAGCATCTACACGTTCCGCTGCCGCCGCCTTTCGAAGTTCCGCCACGGCCGGATCATCTTTCTGGGCGATGCCGCGCACGAGGTCTCGCCGTTCGGCGCCCGCGGCTTCAATTCCGGCATCCAGGACGCCGACAATCTGGCCTGGAAGCTCGCGGCCGTGCTCCAGGGGGCGGCGCCCGAGCGGCTGCTCGAAAGCTACGACGAGGAGCGGCTGGTCGCGGCCGACGAGAACATCCGCCATTCGACCCGCTCGACCGAGTTCATCACGCCCAAGAACCAGGTCAGTCGCGCCTATCGGGATGCCGTGCTGGCACTCGCGGTGGACCACCCCTTCGCCCGCAGGATGATCAACAGCGGCCGTCTCTCGACCCCGACCCGGCTCGATTTCTCCACGCTCAACACGCCCGATCGCGACCCCTTCGGGGGCGGGCTCGTGCCCGGCTCGGCGGCTGCCGATGCGCCGCTCGATTGCGACGGCCAGGCACGCTGGCTCCTCAACCAGCTGACGCCCGGTTTCAACCTGCTCCTGTTCCTGGACCGGCCGGAGGCGCTGAGCCCGGCGCTCGCGGATGCGCTGCGCGCGCTCGCCCGCGCGCCGGCGCCGGTCGCGCCGCTCGTGATCCTGACCGCCGCGGCGCGGGCGCCTGCGGCCGTGCACGGCCTGCCCGTGCTGACCGATCCCGGAACGCTCGCGGTGGCTCGCTATGTGGCCGAACCCCGGACCTCCTACCTGATCCGGCCCGACCAGCACGTCACCGCGCGCTGGCGCGGCTTCGATGCCGATCGGGTGCGGGCGGCGACGCGCCGCGCGCTCGAAGGCGCGGGCGCGCCGGCCATGGCGATCGCGGGGCGATGACCATGGCCGGCCCGCTCGAGACCCGGCCCGCGGCCGACCCGGACACGATCTATCAGCTTCTGGTCGAAGCGCATCGCGACCTGACGGCCGGGCAGAGCTTGGAGGTCAACTGCAAGCTCGTCCTGCTGCTGGCCAATCACATCGGCGATCCGGCGGTGATCGCGGCGGCGGTCGCGGCGGCACGCGAAGGCGTGATCGAGCCGTCCGCCCGCACGTCGCCGCCCGGCGCCGGCGATCGTCAGGTCTGAGGACGGCGCGGGCGCTACTTGGCGCGGACGCTGCTGCCGAAGATCCGCCGCATCAGCTTGCCGTCGTCGATCCGCTGGAAATGGATGTCGAGGCCCTGGTCGGTCAGGATGCGATCGTAGATCTGCAGCTCGTAGGTCCCATCCTCGAGCACCTCGAAGGCATAGACGTGCATCCGCGGGCCGTCGATGCTCGCCCAGCGCACCGGGTCGCCGCGCATCGGCCTCGTCTCCTCGTGCTCCTGGAACAGGTTCTCGGGCTCGACCTCGACGTACATGTCGCGGCCCTCGATCGGCTCGAACAGGGCGCTCTGGACCCGGCGCTCGACCCCGGGGACGTCGCGCCGGCCGTTGACCAGGGTGACATTGATCCAGTCGATCCGGAAGCCGTCGTCGCGGTAGGGCTGGATCACGATGTCCATGTCGCGATGGTGAACGTCGCCGTTCGCATCCTCGACTTTGGCGACGCCGACGTAGGTGCCGAAGAACGACTTCAGGTCGCCCGATGCGGCGTGCAGATCACCACCGGAAAGCAGCCAGGCGACCAGGGTCAGCGCGGCCCACGCCGCTGTCCTGACCATGATCGCGGCCACGTGCGGCGGCCCCGCTCTGCCCCGCTGCCGCATGTTCAGCCCCCCGTCTTCTCGAGCCGCCCCTCGACGGTCAGGATCACATCGTTCTCGCTTCTGCGCGTGTACTCCACCGTCATCTGGTGGTCGGTCAGCGTGCGCGCGTAGCGGTTGAGGTCGAAGCCGCCCCGATCGTTGATCGCCAGGCTGTAGACGGTGAGCGTGGCCCCATCGAGGCGCGCCCAGAGCAGGGTCTCGCCCTTGAGCGGATTGGCGACCGCCGGGTCGGCGAACAGGCTGCTGAAGAACGATTTCTTACCGGGGCGGAAGGCGAACACGCCCGGCCGGTCGGTCGGCGCGAAGCTCGCCTCCGTCTTCTGGCGCTGCAGGCCGCCGCCGGCGCCGCGCCTGAAGGTGATCCAATTCAGGTGGAAGCCGTCGTCCTCGGCGCTGAGCCGCAGGTCGAGGTCCTGGGGCGTCGCCGCCTCCGTCTGGTCGCTCGTCTTGACCTCGACGCCGTGCCACTCGCCCACGAAGTCGCGGACCGAACGTTGATCCGCTGCCACCGTCGTCGAGACCAGCACGATGCTGGTCGCGAGCAGAACATGCCGCCACGTCATGCCGACTCCCCAGACCACGCGGCAGCGTTGAGGCCGCGACCCGCATACATAAACCAACGCGGGCCGTGCGACCACTTCAAATGGGTGCCGGCGCGCCGGCCACCCGGTGGGGTTTACTTGGAGGATTGTCCGGCCGCAGGCGGCATCGCGGCCTTGGCGTCGGTGAGCAGCTGGGCGCAGTGCGAGCCCTTGGTCTCGCCCGGCTCGATGAACGGCAGGACCGCGCCGATCACCGGCAGCACGACACCGAGCGCCAGCGCCGCCAGGCTCTTCTCGGTCAGCTCCTTCGAGGCCGCGCTGACCTTCGGATGCTTGAGCGTGCCCTCGATCCGGATCGGCGTGCTGGCGCTCAGCACGCTCGCGTCCTTGGGATGAGCGAGCAGCTCCAGCCCCAGGGTCTCCTTGCCGAGATCGATCTGCCCTTTGCCGGTGATCGTGCTGTCGGTGGTATCGAGGACCAGGGCTTGGCTCTGCATCACGCCCTGCTGCACGCCGAAGCGGCCGACGAAGCACTCGATCGGCACCGTCGTGTCGGCCCCCTCCTTCGGCTCGGTCGCCAGGAGGCCCAGGATCTCGCCGACGTCGAGCCCCATGGCCTCGATGATCAGCGAGTTGATCTGGCCGCCATCCATGATCATCACGACCTCGCCATTGGCGTTCGCCGCCAGGTCGTGCACCGATTTGCCGTGCGTCTTGAGTTCGGCCCCGCCGCCGAAGGTCCCCACCCCCTTCTTCTCCACGTTGATGCCGGCGAGCTTGACGCCGACGCTCGAGAACAGTTGGTTGAGCTTGATCTGCTTCAGGCTGAGGTCGATGTCGCCGTCCAGGATCTGGTCATGGCTCTCGAGGTCGGCCTTGGCTTCGAGCTGACCGCCCGCGACCTCGAAGCGCAGGGGCTCGAGTTTTAGCTTGCCGTGCTCCAGCGTGAGCCGGAGGCTCATGTTCTGGACCGGCACCTTCTTCGCCCGGACCGTCTCGCCGGTGAAGCTCACCCGGGCATCGACGGCGTCGAGGCTTGGGACGGCAAGGGGCTTGTCCGGCAGGATGTGCGGGTTGGCCTTGGCGGCCGCGGCCTGCTGGCGCTCCGCTGCGGAGGCGGTCTCGCCCGGCCCGGTGTCGGGCGGGGTGCCGACCAGGACGCCGAGATCATCGGAGTCGAGCGACTTCGATTTCAGATCGGCGACGATCGTCGGTCGCTCGCTCGAGAGCTCCAGGCTGACGTCGCCTTCGAGATCGCTGTCGCCGACCTTGCCCTGGATCGCCACCAGGTTCCAGCGCTCGTGGTCGGGCTGGTGCGTGACCTTGCCCGCGAGCTGGTAGGGCGGGGTCGCTGGCAAGGGCAGCCCAAGGAGCTTGCCCAATGCCTCCAGATCCGGGCCCTCAACCACCAGGTCGGCATCCAGCCCGGTGTAGTTGAGCGGATGGTCGACGGTGCCCTTGAGGCTCGCCTTGGTGTCGCCCTCGTGCAGGGCGACGTCGACCGGATAGCGCGCCTGCGGGTGCTCCAGGCTCTGGTCGTTGCCGGCGTGGATGTCGAACGCGACCGGCTCGTAATCGCGGAAGGTGCCCTCGCCGCTGACGTCGCCGATCGCGACCCGGTTGCGCAGCTTGACGTCGAACTTCAGCTGCTGGAGCGCGAGCTGAGGGACCTGGATGTCGTCGCCCTGGAATTTCAAGTCGGCGTCGATGTCCGGCAATTTCTCGAGCGAGATCCCGGTCGGCGGCACGACCGGCCGCACCTCCGATGCCGGCACCGGACCTTTGCCCGGCATGAGGTCTGAGGCCCGCAGCCGGTCGGAGCGCAGATCGGCGGTCACGAGCGGCCGTTCGCCCGAGAAATCGACTGCGAGCGAGCCGGACAGGTCGCTCTTGCCGACCTTGGCATCGAGGTCGGCGAGCCGCCAGGCCGTGCCGCTGCGCGTCAGTTGACCTTTGACCTGCAGCCCGGGCAGCTCCGGCACCTTGAACCCGAGCTGACGCAGGAGGCCGGTCGGATCGGCGCTGTCGACGTCGAGCTGAACGTGCAGGCCCTTCAGGTCCTTCGCACGGTCGGCGCCGCCGACAGCCGTGATCCGGGTCTTGCCGGCGTCGATCTTGGCGTCGACCTGGTATCCCTGGGCGGGCTGGCCACCTTGGGCAGGCTGGGCACCTTGAGCGGGCTGGGCGCTCCGAGCGGGCCCGGCCTGGACGTCGAGGCCGACCGGCTGGCCCTTGTAGTCGCCCTGGCCCTGGAGCGCGAGCTTCGGCACGCGGTCGTGCAGCTTGGCGTCCAGCTGAACGTCATGGAGCGAAAGATCGGGACCCTCGAGGTCCTGGATTTGGTAGCCAAGGTTGATGTCGAACCCGGGTAGTTGGCTGAAATCGAGCTTTTGCAGCACGCTCTCGAGCCGGCCGACAGCAGCACGTGCCGCGCTGGACGCCGCCGCGGCCGGCGTCGCCGGCTCGGATGTGGCGGGCGGAGCAGCCGTCGCGGCTACCGGGGCCGGGCCGCCGGCTTTGACCTGGCTGATCAGTCCGGCAAGCGCGGTCGTGTCGACCCGCTTCGAGTTCAGCTCAGCGGTCACGACGGGCACGTCCTTGCTCAGATCGAGGGTGGCCTTGCCCGCGACATCGCTCTCGCCCAGCTTCAGGTCGACCGCCACGGGATAAGGCCGGGAGTCCTGGAGCCGCGCCGCCGGCGGACCGCTGAGCTGCAAGTGCAGCGGTTGCCCCTGGAATTGGCCGCTTCCGGTCAGCGCCATCCCGCGATCGCCACCGGCGCCGCCGGTCGTGCCCTTGACCTGGTCGAGATGGGAGGCGGCGCTCAGGCCGGTGCCGTGCGCCAGATAGCGGATCGAGGCATCGCTGATCTGCAGCTGGCCGATTTCCGGGATCACAGGGCCGCCGCCCGCGGATTGCTTGAAGCGCCAGTTGGGCGGGCCATCGGGGCGGGTCTCGAGCCGGAGCGTCGGCTTCTTGATGCTGAGCTCGGGCAGCTCGATCCGGCCGTGCCACAGCGCCGGCAGGTCGATCACGAACTCGGCCTGCTCGACCTCGAGCATCGGCTGGTCGCTCGCCCACGGCGGGTTGGCGAGCCTGGCGTCGTGGATCGTGATCCGCGGCCGCAGACCGAGGTCGACGTCGAGGTCGCCGGCGATCTGGAACGGCCGCCCGAGGCGGCTGGAAACCTGCTTCTCGAGCGGGCCCTTCAGCCAGTTCCAGTCGAACACCAGCACGACCGCGACGATCGCGGCCGCGAGCGCGGCGAGGGCGCCCAAAATCCAGGTACGACGCGAGGGTCGCAGGCGCTGGCGAGAAGATTTCGTGGAGGACGTCACGCCCCGATCAACGTTGCGCATGGGCGCTGGTTCCGGGCGGGCTGGCTCAGGCGCCGGCGGCTGCGGCCTCCGCGAGCGCCCGGGTCAGCGCCTCGAACGGCAGGAGCACGCAGTCGTGCCGGCTCCTGTGGGCATGCACCGGGGCGAACGCGGCGAGCTCGGGCCAGAGGCCCTCGGCGGCGGCCGGCTCCTTGCGGATCGCGCGGTCCAGGCGGCCGGCGGTCTGTTGCAGTGCGGCCGGCGTCTCGCCCGGCGCGCGGGCCGCGATCACGGCGGCCGCCGCCTGGCAGAGCAGGCAGCCGCGCACCTTGTGTCCGACCGCATCGACCCGGCCGTCGGCGAGGGTCAGATCGAGCGTCACCCGATCGCCGCAGAGCGGGTTGTCGACCGTTACGCTGGCATCCGGCGCCTCGAGCCGGGGCGTGCGCCCGGCCTGCTTTGCGAGCTCGAGGATCGCCTGGTGATAGAGCTGGTCGGTCATCGGAGCAGCGACAGCGCTTCGTCGAGCCCGGCGAGCAGAGCGTCGACATCGGTATCGTCATTGTAGGGGGCGAGGCTCGCCCGCGCGGTTGCGGTCAGGCCGAACCGCTCCATCAGCGGTTGGGCGCAGTGGTGGCCGCCGCGCAGGCATACGCCCCTGGCGCCGAGCAGATGGCAGAGGTCGTGGGCATGGGCGCCGTCGGCCTCGAACGAGACCACGCCGATCCGGCCCTGGAGGCCGGACGGGCCGAGGATGCGGATGCCCGGCAGCTGGCCGAGCCCGTCCAGGATGCGCTCGGTCAGCCGGAGCTCGTGGCGGGCGCCCGCCTGCCAGTCGAGCCCGGCGAGGCAGCGGGCGGCGGCCGCCATGCCGATCGCCGGTCCGATCGGCGGCGTGCCGGCCTCAAAGCGATGCGGCGGCCGCGCGAAGGTGGTCTCGGGAAAGGTCACCTGGTGGATCATCTCGCCACCGCCGAGGAACGGCGGCAGGTCCTCCAGCAGCTCGCGCCTGACCCAGAGCGCGCCGGCGCCGGTCGGGCCAAACATCTTGTGGCCGGACAAGGCATAGGCGTCGATGCCGAGCGCTTCGAGGTCGAGCGGCCCGTGCGGCGCCCGCTGGGCGCCATCGAGCAGCACCCGGGCGCCGATCGCGCGCGCCGCCGCCACCAGCTGCCCGACCTCGGTGACGGCACCGGTGACGTTCGAGACGTGGGTGATCGCGATCAGCCGGCAGCGTCCGGTCACCACGTTCTCGAGCTGGTCGAGGTCGAGCCGGCCTTCGTCGGTCACCGGCAGGACCTTGAGCGTGACCCCCTGGCGCGCGCGCAGCAGCTGCCAGGGGACGATGTTGCTGTGATGCTCGAGCTCGCTGAGGACGATCTCGTCGCCTTCGCCGAGGCGCGCGCCGAAAGCATGCGCCATCAGGTTGAGGCCGAGCGTCGTGCCGCTGGTGATGATTACCTCGTCCGGATCGGCGATGCCGAGATAGGCGGCGAGCGTGGCGCGCGCCTCGTCGAAGGCGACCGTCGCGGCCTCGGCGAGCGGGTAGATGCTGCGCTTGACGTTGGCCCGGCTCTGCGTCTCGAAGCTGAACAGCGCTTCGGCCGCCGGCCGGCAGATCTGGCCGGTCGCAGCGCTGTCCAGGTAGTGAAAGCCGGCCGGAAGATGCTCGAATATCGGAAACTCGGCCCGGATCCTCGCGACGTCCAGGGTCATGACGCGGTCTCGAGCAGGGCGGCCAGAGCCTCCGGGGTATCGACGTCGAGCAGCGCCGCGTCGTCCTCCATCTCGATTTCGACCACCTCGTCGTCGTGCTCGCCGATCAGGTGGCGGGCGCCGACGTCGCCCGTGATCTCGCGCATCTCGGGCACGAACCGGGTCGCGAACAGCACCGGATTGCCGCGCTTGCCGCGCACGGTCGGCACGACGATCGTGCGGCCCTCGAGCGGGTCGAAGGCGGCGATCAGCCGGTCGATCTGGGCGCTGCGGATGCGTGGCATGTCGCCGAGCCCGACCAGCACGCCTTCCACGTCGTCCGGCAAGGCCGTGAGCCCGGCCTTGAGCGAGGTGCTGAGCCCCTCGGCGTAGTCGGGGTTGGCGACCAGGTGCACCGGCCGCTCGCCCAGCGCCGCGCGCACCTGCTCGGCCTCGTGGCCGGTGACCACGATCACCGGCGCCGCCCGCGAGCCGAGCAGCGCGTCGACGACGTGGGTCACCATCGCCCGGCCGTCGACCGCGGCCAAAAGCTTGTTGCGCGCGCCCATGCGCCGCGACTGGCCGGCGGCGAGCACCACCGCCGCGATCCGGCCGGGCTTGGCGGGTCTGGCGTCGCGCGGCTGCGGCCGGGTCGGAATCTCCATCAGCAGGCCGCCGACGCCCATCCCCATGATGTCCCGCGGGCTGACCTCGATGCCGGCCGCGATCCGCTGCAGGACCCAGTCGAAGCCGTTCGGCTTGGGTGAGCGGCAGCAGCCGGGCAGGCCCAGCACCCGGCGATCGCCGATCCGCGCCAGCAGCAGGAGGTTGCCGGGGTCGACCGGCATCCCGAAATGCTCGACCACGCCGCCCGCGGCCTCGATCGCCGCCGGCAGCACGTCCTTGCGGTCGGTGATCGCCGAAGCGCCGGCGATCAGCAGGAGATCGCCGTTGCTCTGCCGGATGCGCTCGGCAAGGGCTGTGGTCTCGTGGGCCGAGCGCGCCTCGCTGATCAGCCGGCCGCCGGTCGCCCGCACCCGGTCGGCGGTGATCGCCACGGTCTTGTCGAGCACGCTCTCCTTGACGCTCGGCAGCCGGGTCTGGATCAGCGCGACGTCGAGATGGCGGTACGGCGCGACCCGGATCAGCGGCTCGGCCTCGGCCGCGACCTCGAGGCAGCGCTCGAGCACCGCGCGGCCGACCGCGAACGGGATGATCTTGACGGTCGCGACCATCTGCTTGGGCAGGGCCGGCTCGAAGGCCGGCAGGGTTGCGATCGTGACCGCCTCGTCGATCAGGTTCAGCCGGTCGATCGCGGCCCGCTCGAGGACCAGGAGCCCGGCCTGCTCGGCGAACAGGTTGACCCGGCCGGTGAACGGCTTGTCGACCTTGAGATGCGCCCCGGCCGCCGCTTCGGCGACCAGGCGCGCGGCCTCGTCCTCGTGCACGTCGTCCGGGCCCAGGCGCGCGGCGATCACGGCGTCGACCCCGGCCGCGGCGAGCGCCGCGACGTCCTCCGCCGACAAACGCCGGCCCTTGCGGAAGACGAGTTTTTCGATTTTCACCGAGTGGGCGAGAATGGCGGCCTCGGCGTCGGCCAGCGGCAGATCGCCGAATTTCATGCCGCCGGCTCCTGGCGGAGCACGCGGGTCATCTCGGCCATCACCGAGAGCGCGATCTCGGCCGGGCTGACGGCGCCGATCTGAAGCCCGGCCGGTCCGTGAATGCGCCCGAGTTCCGGCTGCTCGTGGCCGAGGGCCCCGAGGCGCTCGAGACGGGCCGCATGGGTCCGCTTGCTGCCGAGCGCCGCGATGTAGAAGGCCTCCGAGCGCAGCGCCAGATCGAGCGCCGGGTCGTCGAGCTTCGGATCGTGGGTCAGCGTCACGACCGCCGTGCGCGCGTCCGGCTTCAGCTCCTCCATCGCCTCGTCGGGCCAGTCGGTGCGCACGTCGACGCCCGGGAAGCGGGCATCGCTCGCGAACGCGCGCCGCGGGTCGACCACGGCGACGTCATAGCCGGTCAGGCTCGCCATCGGCACCAGGACCTGGGCGATGTGCACCGCGCCGACCACGATCAGGCGCAGCGGCGGGTTGAAGACCTGGATGAAGAGTGACCCGGCATCGCTCTGAATTGTAACGCCTTTGTCACGACGGTGGGCGTTTCGGACCGCATCGAGCACGGACTGGGGCAGCGGCGGGCCATCGACGACCTCGCCCGCGACCACGAGCGCTTCCTCGCCCTGATCCAGCCAGCGCAGATGCGCGACCGGCTGCTTCGTGGACCGGGCGTCGAGCAGACGTTGCAGGAGCGCGCGTTTCACGTCGCGCCCCCGCTCAGCTCACGGCCTCGATGTAGACCTCGAGCTTGCCGCCGCAGGCGAGCCCGACCTCCCAGGCCTGCTCGTTGGAGACGCCGTAGTCGAGGAGCTTCGGCGGCGCGCCGGCCATGACCTCGAGCGCTTCCTTGACCACCGCACCTTCGATGCAGCCGCCGGAGACCGAGCCCACCATCTCGCCCTTGTCGCTGACGCCGAGCTGGCTGCCGACCGGCCGCGGCGATGAGCCCCAGGTTGCGACCACGGTCGCGATCGCGACCTTGTGCCCGGCCCCGGTCCAGGCCGCGACCTGCTCCAGGACCTGATCGTGCTCGTTCATGGCTGCCTCCGATCCCCGTTCCCGGCATAATGTAAGCGGTTCTGGCGAGCGCGCCAGCACCAACGCCGAGCCGCGGCATCGGGGAAGGAGATCGTCCCATGCGTCGTCTGCTGGTCTGGCCGCTCGTCCTGGCGTGGGCACTGACGAGCCCCCTCGCCGGGCCGGAGGCCAAGCCCAAGCTCGGGCCTGACGCCGTCCCGATCACCCGCGAAGCCGGCTATCTGCGCACTGCCCCGGCGCCCGATTACTGGAAGCTCAGCGCGTTCTACGTGCCCCAGTTCACGTCCAGCGCCTGCTCGGTCGCGAGCGTCGCGATGGCGCTCAATTTCGCCCGCGGCCTGCCTGAGGACTCCCAGGCGCCGATCGTCACTCAGAAGGCACTGCTCGACAAAGTCGCCGATGCCGAGTGGACGAAGCGCGGCGCCGAAGGCGGCGACGGCGTCACCTTCGATCAGTTCTTGAGCGTGCTCGAGGCGAGCCTCGAGATCTACGGCATTCACGGCTACGGCATCCAGGTCATCAGGCCGCGGAGCGCGGACGCGGCGTCGCTCGCCAAGCTGCGCGCCGCGCTCACGGCCAACGAGGCCTCGGGCGACGACCTGATCCTGATGTACTTCAATCAGGGCGTGCTGACCGGCGACTGGGACGACGCGCACATCTCGCCGATCGGCGCCTACGACCCGAGCACCCACAAAGCGCTGGTCATGGACGTCGACCGCGAGTGGTACGTCCCCTACTGGTCGCCGGATACCAAGCTTCTGGAGGCGATGCTGAAGCCGGCGCCGGCCGACCAGGGCCCGCTCGCCGGCGAGACCGGCGGCCTGATCTGGCTCAAGCTCGGCGCGGCCACGCTGAACTGAGGCCGCCCGAGAGGCTGCGGCGCCAGAGCTTGGATCGTTCGCGACCGACGGAAGTTACCTGGACATGGCCCAAGCCGCCGTCGAGGACATCCGCGCCGAGGACACCCGCCGCACGCGCCTCAAGTGGGCGATCGGCACGCCCTACGTGGTCCAGGGCTCGAGCAACCTGGTCGACGTGCCGATCCTCTACTTCATCAAGTTCGGGCTCGGCATGGGCGATGCCGGCGGCCAGCTGTTCAACTCGTTGCGCAACATCGGCTGGTTCGTCAAGCCGCTCTGGGGCCTGCTCTCGGACCGGGTGCCGATCTTCGGCTATCACCGCAAGTCCTGGTACGTGCTGATGGCCGCGCTCGCGCTCGTGTTCTGGGCGCTGACCGCCGCGATCGCCTGGGCCGGCGTCCGGCTGCCGGTCGTCTATCTTCTGACCTTCAACCTCGCATTCGCGACCTACGCCTTCGTCGACGTCGTGTGCGACGCGCTGATGGTGACCGAGGGCCGCCGCACGGGCGGGGTCGGGTCGCTCGTGAACTTCCAGTGGACCGCGATGGCGGTGGCGCTCGCGGCCGCGGTCCTGCTCGGCGGCTGGCTGCAGGAGCAGGTCCAGGCGGGCGCAATCCGACCCTGGCTCATTTTCCTGTTGACCGGCATTCCCCCGCTGCTAACCGCTGCGGTCGGCATCTTGTGCATCGACGAGCCCAAGGTGCCGCCTGCGGCGCGGCGCCCGCGATCTGACCGTACCTCCGTAAGCTGGCGCCAGCGCGGGAAGACGGTACTCGCCTGGCTGCGCAGCTCGCCCGCCCGGTTCCGCCGCTTCCGCCAGAACAACCGGCCGATCTGGCTGCTCGCGCTGTTCATCTTCTTCTGGAAGTTCAGCCCCTCGATCGGCTACATCGAGCGCAGCTACCTGATCGACGTCCGCGGCTTCAGCGCCTTCTCCTTCGGCGTGATCATGTCCGCGGGCAGCTTGGTCTTCCTCGCCTCGATCCTCGCCTACCGCCTGGTGGTGCGCCTGTTCCCGGGCGTCAAATGGCATCAATACCTGTACGCGATGGTCGCGCTCGGCGTGCTGAGCTTCCCGCTCAGCTTTTTTCTCTATCTCGACCCCAATCACCCCTGGTGGCACTACGTCGACTTCACGATCCCGGACGCGCTGAACCCGCTGCCCAGCTGGAACCGCTATCAATGGTTCCGGCTGATCTTCGAGGGCGTGCTGGGCTTTGCCAGCATTCCGGCGTTCATGATCCCGCTGACGGTCGCCGGCGAGACCGTGAAGCTCGAGTACGCCGGCATGGGCTATGCCTTCCTCACCGCGCTCTCGAACGTCACCGGCATGTTCGAGGGCGTGGTCGGCGCCGGCCTGTTCGCGGTCTTCAAGCAGCCCTCGATGGCCTGGCTGCTGGCTGCCTTCCAGAATTCGGTTCTGAACATCGCGCATACCGGCGACCAGCGAACGCTGATTCTCGAGCTGTTCGTCTACATCAGCCTGGTCTTCACGTTGCTGACGATCCCGTTCCTGGTCCTCCTGAAGCGCGAACTGGAGCGCCGGAACATCGTCGTCCACCTCGGCGCGCCGCCGCCGGATGCGGCGTGACCCGCCGCGCCTCCGACCAGCGCTCAGGAACCGGACGCAGCCGAAAGTCGCACCCCGCCGGCCGCCGATCTCGCTCAGTGGCTTTGCGGACCAGGCCGCCTGAGGCGCGAATTGCGGGCGCTGAGGGAACGGGCTAACAAGGCCGCAACGGGGACGGTTCCCCGTCGGGAGGGACGGATGGTCGGGTCGGGGCTGGCGGCTGGGATCACGCGAGCGGGCGAAGGGGAGCAGGCGGTCGTCTGGAACGTGCTCGGGCATCGCTATTTTATGAAGGCGAGTTCGGAAAGCTGCTTCTGCTTCGAGACGCTGGATCCACCCGGGACCTTCGTGCCGCTGCACATCCACCCGAAGCAGGACGAGTTCATCTACATGCTGGAAGGCGTGTTCGACCTGCAGCTGGGCGAGGCCAAGGTGCAGGCGAAGCCGGGCGATCTGGTGCGGATGCCGAGGGGGGTGCCGCACGCCTATTACAACAATACCGCGAGTGCCACCCGGGCGCTGTTCTGGGTCAGCCCGGCCGGGCGGCTGAAGGAGCTGTTCGACCGGCTGCACGATCTCACCGACATCGAGGAGGCGATCCGGATCTCGGCGCAGCACGAGGTCGAGTTCGTGCGCTGAGCCCGTTCGCCGGCTCGGCAGGGCACCATGCGAAGCGGTGTGCAGCGGCTGCTGGGGGCGCTGCTCGGGCTCGCCATGATCCTGTTCGGCGCGTTCCTCTATTTCGCCCCGGCGGCCGGGCTCGCGGCACCGGTCCGCGAGCGGGCGGCGGGCTTCGGGATCACGCTGATGGTCGTGGGCGCGATCGCGATCTTGGGCTCGCTCGGCCGGCGCGCGGCCGACCGGCTCTGGTATCGCAAGCCCGAGCGCTGGCGGATGCTGCACGGCCTGCCGACCAGCTGGCGCCAATGGTGGCGCTCCTGAGCGCGCCGCGCTGATCCAGAGCCGGCCATCCGCGGGCCCGTCCTTTGCGCTTCGGTGAGCAGGACCCAGCCACGGGCGGCGCGCTTGACTGCCGTACGGCATTGCCGTACTGATCGCCGGTGCGAATCAGGAGTGCGCGCCACAAAGGTCTCAAGCGCCTGATCGAGGACGACGACGACCGCGCAATCCGCCGAGATCTGGTGAAGAGGGTCCGCCGAATCCTCACTGCGTTGCAGAGTGCGCGGGACATCGAGGGATTGAGGGGGCCACCCGGCTGGCGCATCCACCAGCTCGTCGGCGACCGGGCCGGCACCTGGAGCATCTCGGTTTCCGGGAACCGGCGGATAACGTTTAACCTGGTCGATCACGACATCCACGATCTGAACCTCGAGGACTATCACTGATGAGCGAGGCGATCAGCAGGGTCGGCATGATACCTAGCCACCCGGGCGAGTTCATCCGGGAGGAGATCCTGGCCGAACTCGGCCTCTCGATCGCGCGCGCGGCCAAAATCCTGGGCGTCCGGCGAGCCACGCTTTCCGATCTCGTCAATGCCAAGGCGGCGCTCTCGCCCGAGATGGCGCTCCGAATCGAGAGGGCGTTCGGCGTCTCGATGGACACGCTGCTGCGCATGCAGGCCTGGCACGACAGCCACACCATGCGCCAGCGCGCCAGCGAGATCGACGTCAAGCGCTACGAGCCAGCCTAGAGGGCGATGTTTACCCTGCCTACGTGACTAATATGTTGTTTCAATACAAGGAGATCACCAATTTCCTTGATAATCCTAGGAATATCTGCTGTGCTGTCTGTTGCAGCATGCGTCCCGACATTATAAGATAACCAGTTGAGATTGTGACAAGCGTCCCGGATGCTGTTCTTATCCGGGGTTCCGAATACGTGGAGGCTGTGTAGATGTCCATAAAATGGTATTACTGACGCTCGAGATCGGAGATCCGAGGACATTCGTTTAAGTGTCTGACAGGTTTCATCTTCGGCGCTTCCATTCATGATAGCACTCTGATGATAAAGAAGAATGCTCGATATGTCCGTGATCGTTCTTTTCAATTCGACGATCGGGTCAAGGATGAGTTTGAGAATGTATTGGCTCGCCGCGAAAACGATAACACCGACGACTATTGTTGTGAATGTGGCCATATAGCGTTCTCTGTAAACCTGCATTGGCGAGTTGCGACTCGCAGCGCCGCAAGTGCGAGCGGGATGGCTCGCGCTTGCGCTCGCCGCAAAGGTCAGGAAATGCCGAGGTAGGTCTTGACCGCCGGCAGGCCGGGTTGGCCGTCGACCGTGGTGACGCCGTCCAGCCACTTGTCGAGCACGTCCGGGTGCTGCTTCAGCCAGTCGGTCGCGGCCTCGGCGGGCTGCTTGCCGTCGTCGAGGATGCCGCCCATGATCTCGTTCTCCATCGGCAGCGTGAACTTGAGGTTCTTGAGCAGCTGGCCGACGTTCGGGCACTCGTCGAGAAAACCCGCGCGCACGTTGGTGTAGACCGTGGCGCCGCCGTAGTTCGGGCCGAACACCTCGTCGCCGCCCGACAGATAGGTCAAATCGAAGTTCTTGTTCATCGGGTGCGGCTCCCAGCCGAGGAACACGATCGGCTGCTTGCGCCGGGTGGCGCGCGCGACCTGCGCGAGCATGCCCTGCTCCGAACTCTCGACCAGCTCGAAGCCTTTGAGGCCGAAGGCGTTGTCATCGATCATCTTCAGGATCAGCCGGTTGCCGTCGTTGCCCGGCTCGATGCCGTAGATCTTGCCGTCCAGCTGGTCGCGGAACTTGTTGATGTCGGCGTAGTCCTTGAGCCCCTCGTCGGCCAGATAGGTCGGAACCGCCAGCGTGTACTTGGCGCCCTCGAGATTGACGCCGACGTTCTCGACCGTCTGGTTCTCGAGGTAGGGCTTGATGTCGGCCTCCATGGTCGGCATCCAGTTGCCGAGGAAGACGTCGATGTCCTTGTTCTTGAGGCTGGCGTAGGTGACCGGCACCGACAGGATCTCGATGTCGGTCTGGTAGCCCAGGCCCTTCAGGATCTCGGTCGTGGCCGCAGTGGTCGAGGTGATGTCGGTCCAGCCGACGTCGGAGAAGCGGACGTTCTTGCAGCTGTCGGGTTCGGCCGCCCGGGTCGCGCCCCCGGCCAGCATGGCCAGAGCGCCTGCTGCCAGGACCCACGTCATCGCCTTGGTCGTCATGTCATGCCTCCTCGGTCGGCGGAGCGTCATGCCTGCCCGGACCGGCGCTCCTCTTGCGTTCAGTCGTTGCCCGCCAGCCTAGAGCGAAAGTGCGCCCGCGGCAAAGTCCCGCGTGGCCGCGGCGAGCACGCGGGTACCGTGGCGGCCGGGCCGGCAAGCGCCTATAAACTGGACCGAGGACGGGCAGTGCTTGCCGGCCGCCTGCGCGGCGGGGCGGGGCTGAACCCCGGCAGCGCCGGCGAGGTCGATGCGCGCGCATCTGCAGTATGCCTGGTATCGGATCACCGCCAGCCTGTGGCTGGTGCCGGCGCTCATGATCGTCGTCGCGATCGGGCTGGCGCTGGGCATGCTCTATCTCGACAGCACGCTGCCGCCGAAGTGGTTCGAGCCGCTGCACGGCCTCCTGCGGATCGGCCCGGAGGGTGCCCGGCAGGTGCTCGCGACGATCGCCAGCTCGATGATCACGGTTGCGAGCCTGGTGTTCTCGATGACGCTCGTTACCCTGTCGCTCGCCGCCACCCAGCTCGGTCCCAGGCTGATCACGCGGTTCATGCGCGACCCCATCAACCAGGTCGTGCTCGGCACCTTCCTTGCCACTTTCATCTACGCGCTGGTCGTGCTCGAGACGGTCTCCGACACCGATCCCCGGTCCTTCGTCCCTCATGTCTCGCTGACCTTCGGGCTGATCCTGACGCTGATCAGTCTGTTCTGGCTGATCTTCTTCATCCATCACGTGGCGGTCTCGATTCAGGCGGATGCGGTGATCGCCGACGTCAGCGACGAGCTGTCCGGGGCGATCGAAAATCGTTTTCCGCAGGTCCGGGTCAACGAGACGCGGCGGCGCGAGCCACCGTTTCTCGATCGGCTGGCCGAGGCCCCGGGCGTGGTCCAGAGCGAGCAGAGCGGCTATGTCCAGGCGATCGACGGCGGCGCCCTGCTGCGCCGGGCGACGGCCCGGGACCTCTTGATCAAGGTCGAGAAGCGACCTGGCGATTTCGTGATCGAGGATGCGCCCATGCTCCTGGTCTGGCCGCGCGAGCGGCTCAGCGAGGAGCTGGTGGCGGCGCTGCGCGAGCCGATCGTGATCGGCCGCCAGCGGACGCCGACCCAGGACATCGACTTCGCGGTCAGCGCGCTGCTCGAGATCGCGCTGCGCGCCCTGTCCCCCGGCCTCAACGATCCGCAGACCGCGATCACCTGCATCGACCGGCTGGCCGAAGCGCTGGCCGAGCTGATGCGCCGACCGGAGCCGCCCGGGATGGTTCCCGACGACGACGGCACGCTCCGTCTGATCGTCGACTCCGGCCAGCTTCGAGACGGTCGCCCAGGCCGCGTTCAATCCGATCCGCGAGGCGGCGGCGACCAATGCGCGGGTGCTGCGACGCCTTGCGGACGTGCTGGCGAGCCTCGCCGGCTTCGCCCGCACCGCCCGGCAGCTTGACGTCCTCGCGAGCCAGGCGCGGGCGCTCGAGGAGGTCTGCCGCGCCGCCGCCTTCGACGAGCTGCGCCGGGAGGAGGTCGACGGGGCGCTGCGCGCGCTGCGTACTGCGCTCGCCGACGCTACGCCCGACTGAGCGCTCAGGGTCGCGCCGCGACGGTGAGCGCGAGGCCGAGCACGGCAAGCCCGAACAGCAGCCAGGCGACGTAGTCGCCGATGTGGCCGCTGTGCGCCGCCTGGAGCGGTCTCAGCAGAGCGTGGAGCAGACGGCCGGCGACGCCGACCGGCGGCAGCCGATCGCGGAACAGGGCGAGCGCCGCCACGCCGAGCGCGGCCGCGGGCGGCAGGACGCGCGCCGGCAGGCTCGCGGGCGGCAGCGAGGGCGCCGGCGGCGGCGCCGGCCAGGCGGCGCCGTCGAGCACCGCCGCGGCATAGGCCGAGGGCGCGCTCAGGAGGCGCGCCGCCCGGCTCAGGCCCGGCTCGAGCTGCGGCAGGAACCCGAGACCGATCGAGGCCGCCAGCAGCATGCCGGCGGGCAGCAGCATCAGCCAGACCGGCCGCTCGCTCGGCTCGCGCTCGGATTCGGTCGGCGCCTCGGCCTCCTCGCCGCCGCGGCCACCCCAGCCGAGGAAGATCCGGCCGCTCGCGCGCAGCACCGCCGCCGCGGTCACGACCGAGGTCGCGAGCAGCAGCGGTCCGAGCCAGGCGAGCCCGACGGCGCTCGCCGCGTGATCGATCAGGCTCTTGCCGAGGTGCATGGCGCCCGGCAGCCCGCCGGCAAGCTCAAGCCCGGCGAGCGCGAACAGGCAGCCGGTCACGGGCAGCCCGGTGCCCTGCCCCTGGAGCTCGAACTCGTCGATCGCGGCGCAGCGGGCGAGCAGGATGCCGGCGCCCATGAACAGCGCCGCCTTGGCGAGACCATGCCCGAGCAGGTAGCCGGCGGCGCCGCCGACCCCCTCGGGCGTCAGCAGCGCGATTCCGACCATCGCGATGCCGATGTGGCTGATGGTCGAGAAGGCGAGCAGGCGCTTCAGATGCCGCTGGGCAAAGCAGAGGATCGCGCCCAGGACCGCGGTCAGCGTGCCGAAGCCCAGCAGAACGCCGCGCAGGCCGGGTTCGGAAAAACCGGCGCCGGCGAACGCGGTCCAGAAGACCCGGGACGCGGCGTAGAGGCCGAGCGCCACCATGATGCCCGAGAAGATGGCGCAGACCGGGCTCGGCGCCACCGCATGCGCATCCGGCAGCCAGAAGTGGACCGGCACCAGCGCTGCCTTGGTGAAGAACCCGGCCAGGATCGCGGTCAGCGCCATCAGGGCGAGCGCGTCGCCGGCGTGCGCGAGCGTGCGGCCGATCTCGGCGAGATTGAGCGCGCCGGTCCGGCCGTACAGGAGGCCGATGCCCGAGACGATCAGGAAACCCCCGACGCTGTTGGTGATCGTGAAGTTGAAGGCGCCCTCGATGCTCGATTCCTCGAGCTTGTAGCCGGTGAGCGCATAGGCGGTGACGCTCATCAGCTCGAAGAACACGAACAGGTCGAACAGGTCGCCCGCGAAGCACAGGCCGACCATGCCGGCGAGGAAGACCAGCATCAGGACGTGATAGAGGGCGCCGACCTCGGCGAAGTAGCCCCAGCCGAACAGGAAGGTGGCGGCGAACAGGCAGGCGGCGAGCGCGGCGGTACCGGCGGCGAGCGGGTCGACCACGAAATCGATGCCGATCGCGGTTCCCTGGCGCGGCAGCCAGCCGCCGAACCAGACCACGAGCGGCGCTGTGGTGGCATGCGCGAGGAGCAGCAGCGCGAGCGCCGCGACGGCGAGTGCCGTCAGCAGCGCGATCAGGTCGGCGGCGCGGCCGGGGAGCAGCGGCCGCAGCGCCATCAGGCCGGCCGCGACCAGCAGCGGCAGCGCCACCGGCAGCGGCACCAGCGCGGCGATGGTCAATGGCGGAGCGGCCGCAGGTCGCGTGGATCGAGGCTGTCGCGGCGCTTGTGCACCTGGATCGCGAGCGCCAGCAGTAGCGCGGTGACGGTCGCGCCGACCACAATGTCGGTCAGCACCAGCGCCTGCACCGCGGGATCGACCGTCGGCGTGCCCTCGGGTCGGTTCACCAGAACCGGGGCGGCGGCGTCGGTCCGGTAGCCGACCGCGAGCAGCAGCACATAGGTCGCCGACTGCACGACCGTGAGGCAGCCGACCAGGTGGATCAGGTTGCGGCTGGTGACGACGCCATAGAGGCCGATCAAATACGGTCTTCTGTGGCTGCTTGGGGTGCCGATCCCGGTCCTGATCGTGATCTATCTCTTGTTCCATTGAGCGTCCACTGAGCGGGCGGCGGCGCGTGTTCGAGGCGGTGGGTCGGTGGCCGCCGCCGCCGGGCGCGGGCTGCCTTCGCCACAAAAGGTTGCCTGGCGCGACGAAAAGCGACACTCTGCCCCGGCTGCGATCGAAGGCGCCAGTTAAGGCGCGCGGCGATCGTCACCGCGGCAGAGGAGATCCTGGCCATGCAGACCATGGCGCCGGACGAGATCCTGGACCAGCTCGCCGGCTTCCCGATCCGGGTGTTCGAGCGGGGCGACGTCGTGCTCGCCCAGGGCAGCACGACGGGCCGGCTCCTGTTCCTGAAGCACGGCGTCATCGACATCGTGATGGAGGAGGTGTTCCTCACCCGGATCACGGAGCCCGGCGCGGTGTTCGGTGACGTCGCGCTACTGCTCGACCAGGCCCATACCGCCGACGTGCTCGCGGTCGAGTTGTCGAGCTTCTTCGTGGTCGAGGACGCCGAGGGCTTCCTCCGCTCCGAGCCGCTGGCGGCGCTCTACGTCGCGACCGTGCTCGCCGGCCGGCTCAATGCCGTGAACCATCTTCTGGTCGAGGCCCGCCACCGCGCCGATGAGGCCGGCGCCAGGCGCGGCTTCATGATGGACCTGGTCGATCGCATGGGCCGGGCGCTGCAGATCCGCGTGCCGCCCTCGTCGTAGCGGCGCTCGCGCGGCCGTCGGGCGGTCGCAGCCCCGGGGCGGTGCCGCCCCGACCATTGACCACCCGGGGCGCTGATCGTTGAATGGCGCGCGTTCCTCTAGCCACGATCGTCAGGAGACAGCCGCGACCATGTTGGAGCTGGCCCGCCGGACCGACGAGCCGCCGATTGCCGGCAACCGGACCCACGACTATCTGGCGGCGCTCGAGCAGAAGGTGCTCTGGCTCGCCTGCTGGACGATCCACCACGCCAACCACGTCCGCGCAAGCCGCGACGGGCTCAAGGTCGGCGGCCATCAGGCGTCCTGCGCCTCGGTCGCGACCGTGATGACGGCGCTCTATTTCGACGTCCTGCGGCCGGGCGACCGGGTCGCGGTCAAGCCGCACGCGAGCCCGATGTTCCACGCCATCCAGTACCTGCTCGGGCGGCAGAGTCGGGAAAAGCTCGAGCGGTTTCGGGCGTTCGGCGGCGCGCAGGCCTATCCGTCGCGGACCAAGGACACGGACGGGGTCGATTTCTCCACGGGCTCGGTCGGGCTCGGCGCGGCGATGACGCTGTTCGCGTCCCTGACCCAGGACATCCTGCACGAGCGCCGGCTGCTGCCCGAAGGTCAGGAAAAAGGCCGGATGATCGCGATCGTCGGCGATGCCGAGCTCGACGAGGGCAACGTCTTCGAGGCCCTGCTCGAGGGCTGGAAGCACGACGTCCGCAACGTCTGGTGGGTGATCGACTACAACCGCCAGAGCCTGGACCGGGTCGTGCCCGAGCGCCTGTTCAAGAAGATCGAGGACTTTTTCAGCGCGGTCGGCTGGCGGGTCGTGACGCTGAAGTACGGCCGGCTGCTGCAGGCGGCCTTCGCGCGGCCCGACGGCCAGGCTTTGCGCGCCTGGATCGACGACTGCCCGAACGATCTGTACTCGGCGATCACCTTCAAGGGCGGCGCCGCCTGGCGCCAGCATCTCGAGCACGATCTCGGCCACCTCGCCGGCATCCGGGCGCTGCTCGAGGAGCACGACGACGCGGCGCTCGGGCGCCTGATGACCAACCTCGGCGGCCACGATCTCGAGGCCGTGCTCGAGGCCTTCAAGGGCGTCCAGGACGACCGGCCGCACTGCTTCATCGCCTACACGATCAAGGGCTTCGGCCTGCCGTTCGCCGGTCACAAGGACAATCACGCCGGGCTGATGACCGTGGATCAGATGGCGGCCTTCAAGGCGGCCAACCGGATCGCGGACGGGCAGGAGTGGGCGCGGTTCGCCGGGCTCGACCTCGATCCTGAGGAGCTGGCGGCGTTCTGCGCTGCGGTGCCGTTCGCCAGGCGCACCGAGACGCACGCGAGCGGCCACGTGCCGGTGCCGCCGACGCTGGCACTCGGCCGCCGGGCGGCGCGCGCCTCGACCCAGGAGGCGTTCGGCCGGATCATGGGCGAGCTCGCGCGCGACCAGGGCGAACTCGCGGCGCGGATCGTCACGACCTCGCCCGACGTCACGGTCTCGACCAACCTCGGCCCCTGGGTCGCGCGGCGGAGCGTCTTCAACCGTTCCGAGCATGCGGACGTCTTCAAGGTCGAGCAGGTCGCGTCCAGCCAGCTCTGGGCCGAGAGCCGGCGCGGCCAGCACGTCGAGCTCGGGATCGCCGAGAACAATCTTTTTCTGATGCTGGCGGCGTTGGGCCTCGCCGGTCCCCTGTTCGGCGAGCGCCTGCTGCCGGTCGGCACGCTCTACGACCCGTTCATCGCCCGCGGCCTCGATGCGCTCAACTACGCGAGCTACCAGGATGCGCGTTTTCTTTTAGTTGCGACGCCGTCCGGGATCACGCTGGCCCCCGAGGGCGGCGCCCATCAGTCGGTCTCAACCGGCCTGATCGGCATCGGCCAGCCGGGCCTGCTCGCGTTCGAGCCCGCCTACGCCGACGAGCTCGCGGTGATCATGCGTTTTGCCTTCGAGCATCTGCAGGCCGAGGACGGCGGCTCGGTTTATCTCCGGCTTTCGACCCGGCCGATCGAGCAGCCCAGGCGCGAGATGAGCGACGATCTGGCGGCGGACATCCTGGCCGGCGGCTACTGGCTGCGCGAGCCCGCCGCCGGCAGCGAGCTCGCCCTGGTCGGCTCCGGCGCGGTCCTGCCGGAGGTGCTGGAGGCTGCCGATGCGCTCGCCGACGATCTGCCGGGCCTCGGCGTGCTCGCGGTGACCTCGGCCAACCGCCTGCACGCCGACTGGCGGGCCGCCCAAAGCCGCCGGACCGCCGGCGACGACGGCGACCGCCCGGCGCTCGAGCGCCTGCTGGCGCCGCTCGCCGCCGACGCCTCGCTGGTCACGGTGCTGGACGGCCATCCGGCGACGCTCGGCTGGCTCGGCAGCAGCGGCGGCTGCCGGGTCTATCCGCTCGGCGTCGACCGCTTCGGCCAGTCCGGCGACATTCCGGACCTGTACCGGGAATACCAGCTCGACGCGACGGCGATCATCGACCGGGCGGCGCTCGCCTGCCGGGACCGGCTGCGGCGCCGATGATCGAGCCGCGGGCGGGGCGATCGCCGGCTGCGGTCCTCTCGATTCAATCCGCGGTCGCCTACGGGCACGTCGGCAACAGCGCCGCGGTCCTGCCGCTGCAGCGCCTCGGCTTCGATGTTTTTCCAGTATACACGGTGCTGCTCGCGCATCATCCCGGGCAGGGCAGGGGCTGGCGGGGCCACAAGGTCGCGCCCGCCGAGATCGGCGAAATCCTGAGCGGCCTCGAAGATCGCGGCGCGCTCGCCCGCTGCGTGGCGGTGTTGAGCGGGTATTTCGGAGCGCCCGAGGTCGCGGATCTGATCTTGCGCGCGGTCGTCGCGGTGCGTGCGGTCCGGCCGGACGCGATCTATCTCTGTGATCCGGTGATCGGCGACGACCACACCGGCGTGTTCGTGGCCCCGGGCAACGCCGAGGCGATTCGCGATCGCCTGCTGCCGGCGGCAGACATCGTTACGCCAAACCGCTTCGAGCTCGCCCATCTCAGCGGGCGCGAGATCGACAGTCTCGAGGACGCACGGGCGGCCGCGGCCGCCCTTCGGGCGATCGGCCCGCGGCTGGTGGTGGCGACCGGCCTCGAGCTGCCCGAGGCTCCCGGCACGCTCTCGATGCTCGCTGATACCGCCGAGACGAGCTGGCTGGTGACGACGCCGCGCATCCCGGTTCTGGTGCACGGCACGGGCGATCTCTTCAGCGCGCTGTTCCTCGGCCAGTATCTACGCACGCGCGATGCGAAAACGGCGCTCGAGTTGGCGAGCGCCGCCATCTTCACCGTCGTCGAGCGTACGCACGCCGCCGGCGCAGACGAGCTGCAGCTCGTCTACGTCCAGGACGAGCTGGTCACTCCGACGGCAGGTTTCGCTGGGCAGCTGGTGTGATATGCGCGACGATTTTCGTCGCATGCCTGCCGAGGCTCGCAGAAGGCCCCGGGCCTTCCTAAATCGATCAGATCAATGTCAGCTTGAGATGGTGAGCTAGGACGTTTGACATCCCTTGTTTCTGCTCGGAGAGATCGTTCATGCCCCAGGAGGGAGTTATAAAATGTATATGATCTCCTGAGTCCTTTAGAGTGGACAGCTCTTCTATACCGGATTCCTGCGGACGAACTCCCGGTTCCCAGCCAGCATGCAGCAGAAGTATTGCGACCAGGGCCGGTCGACAGAGCTGTCAATCACCGGATGGCCGATCTGCCGCTCCCGCATCTCCTGCGGTTCGGGGAAAGCCTAGGTAGGCATCGATCTTCCCCTCACTTAGGAGCCGGATGATCGGGTCCCGGATGCGTGACGAAGTGTATGTCCTTATGGAGGTCCAGGCCCACATACGCCGTCATAGTGGCGAGAAAGACGTATCGGCTGGAATTTAGCGTCGGCACGGCCACGGTCTTCCCCTTGAGGTCGCGGATCGACTGGACGCGATCGGTCCCGAACAGCTCAAAGCAGCCGACGTGGAGTCCGCCAGGACGACGATGGGATCCCCGCCTCCAGGCGGAGAAGGAGCGGGGCGGCGAAATGCCCATTGAGGTCGGCTTCACCGGAGGCGAGGGCCGTCTCGAAGTACTGAAGTCCTTCCTTGTCTAGGTAGAGATTTCGATCGCTGGCAACTCTTGCATACCCGCACCTCGCCGCTTCAGCTCGACTGTAATGTGCATTTGTAGATCTCCTTTCAGTGCATACGCCTAAGACGCCTAATCCGCAGAGACGTAGCCGGCAAGCCTGGGCTCCAGATCAAGCAATTCCCGCATCTCGTCGCCCGTGATCTCAAGCTAGGCGTCGCCCTCATGGGGCAACCGACCAGATGGTCGTCAGCAGCTTGGATGCGTCGTCACCGAGCCGCCGCGAAGATCGCCGGCATTGCGATGTCCTGGCTTCGGCGGAGAATATCTGCGAATTCGATCGCGGCTCCGCGACCTCGGCCGCTGGAAAACTACTTAGCTGCAGTTCTCCGCTGGGGCGATCTTACCAGCATTTCTCGCGCAGCGTCGTGAGCGACCAGTGCTCGACCTCCTGCGGCAGGGCCAGCGTGCGCAGGAAGTTGGCCAGGTTGTAGGCGAGCGCGTGCAGCTGGAGCCGCACCGCGTTGTGCCGGAACGCATGGCAGGACAGTCGCGTCCAGCGGAGCGCGTTCTTGCCCTCCTTGATCCACTGCTCCGCCGTCCCGCGGCCGTTGTAGAACTTGACCACCCGCTCGGTTGGGCCGGGTCAGGTTGGTCACGATGTATCCGACCTGGGTAGAGCTCGCCCTGGTGCCACTCGACCTTCGCCACCACGCGCCGCGCTCGGGTCCAGCCTTTGGCCTGGTAGTGGAAGCTGGCGTAGGACACGATCGGCTTCTTCGGCGGCCGGCCGACCGGCCGCGTCAGCAGGTGGACGATCCGCCGCTGCAACACCTGGTTGGCCGGTAAGCGGATGGCGTAGCGGATGCCTTCCACTCCAGCAGCTCGTAAATTTCGGGCTTGGCGAAGGCCGCATCGGCGCGGAAGTAGAGAGCGACGCCGCGCTCGCGGTAGCGGGCGATCATTTCCGGCTCCAGCACAGGCGCCAGTCTTCGGCACTTTGACTTGCGGCAGGAGCGTAGTGCGCCAGATCGCCGACTTGAATACGAACAGCGGCTGGTACAGGTGCGCCGAAGTGACCGTTCGAGGCCGAGAAGTTCTGCTATCCGTAGGTCGGGCTCTTGGATTTGTCCATGTCGAGGATGATGCTGTCGGGCTGCTTGTTCGTGCACACGTGATCCAGGCACCCGACAGATCGATAACCTCAGGTTGGCGTCGGTCGCCAGCCACTCGGTCTCGAACGGCCCATTGCCTGCTCAAGCGACTGTAAGATCGCGATCCTCACTCCCACGTTCGCCCGCATGGCCGGGTCGCGGGCGAGCCGCTCCGGTCGTTGACATCTTCGTAGCCGGCGAGCCGACCGAACACCGATTGGCGGAACAGCCCGCCCAGCGTGTGGCGCGCGTTCTTGCCGCGTCGGCCTTCGAGGAGCTTCGGGATCGCGATCTCGGTGAGCCCGAAGGCATCGTCGAGTTCCCGGTAGATCAAGCCGGCGACCGGGTGATCGGCCTTCGAATTACCTTGCTCCGCTCGATATCGTCCGAATTTCGCTTCAATGGCTTTCGCCAGACGATTTCATCTCGTGACCAACCCGAACAGCCTGATCCGTGATGGTCTTGGCGACCTCCCTGTCCATGTAGGCCCTCGTGATTCGCTGCTTGGCCATTTACCCCGCCAGTTTCGCCCGAGCAAGAATCCGGAGACACGTGGTCCGCAAGCTTCGGTACCAGGCGGAGGAGGTCCCGCATCTCGTCGTCCGTGGTCTCGAGCCAGGCGTCGCCCTCATGGGCAACCGATGCCAGCCACGGCGTCCCATCCGAGCGTAGCAGGCACAGGTCTTCGGGCAGATCCGGGTGTCGCCAAGAATACAGGCCAGCCGCCAGGCGCTTGAGGGATGCCGTCAATTCAGGGCTCATTCGGTATGTGTAAACGAGCGCCTGACCTCCGTGAAGGGTCGTGCCCGGCCATGATGTCGCCGCCTTTGCATCGATGAGGCAGGTTGCCAGGCTGCCGAGCGCCTCCCGGCCATCGGCGTTGAGCGTCAGGGCGTCGCGAGCGACGAGCAGCGCAGAAGCACAATGGACCGATCCAAGATCGATCAAAGCTCGATAGAGATCGCCGGTCGGCTCTCGGTGGAACGAAAAGGCGCGTCTGTCAGTCATGGCTGCGCGGGCCCCGAGGCCGGGCGTCGGCCGAGGTCGAGGCGGATGCTGCGGAGAGAGGGACGACGGCGTCCATCGCGTGCGCACGACCTCACAATGGATACCCGCAACGGCTGCACCGCTTCGGCATCCAGGGTGTCCAGGTGCACCACTCGCGACCGAATATCCTGATGGGATTGAGATAGGCGGGCTTGCGACAACGCGGGCACTTCAGCATCATGGTGCCGATGCCGCAAAAAAAGAAAAGTGCCAAAAGCGGCACCAGGAACCAAGGACTTATTGACGAGGTCGCGCCGGCGGGCGTGCGGCTGGTCAGGGATGCTCCTGATAAGAGCGCCAGACCGCCTCCCAGCCATAGGATCGGGAGGGCTCTGCCCCTCCACCGCACTGAGAATCGCGGAGGCTTCGGGTCGGAGTCGCTGGTCGAGGGCGGCATCTTCGGCTCGGAGGCTCGGCTACGTGCCGGCCCCGAGGGCGAGGCGGCGCGCTACCGACTGTCCGGGAAAACTCCTGCCAAGCCGTGAACGTCAGGGCTTTTTCCCGACCGTGTCGGCGGCGTGGGCGCCGCGTTTGCCCATCGGCTGCGGCCGGCCCTCGGTCGTGTCGCGCTTGGTCTGGTGCTCCATCTCGGCGTTGAGCTCGGCGCCCATCAGCACGATGAACGCGGACGCCCAGAACCAGGTGAGCAGGATGACGAGCGCGCCCAGCGAGCCGTAGGTCTCGTTGTAGCTGCCGAAGTTGCTGACGTAGATCGAGAAGGCGATCGAGGCGACGAGCCAGAGCACGGTCGCGAGCACCGCCCCCCCGCTGACCCAGTGCCACTGGGGCTCGTCGCGGCTGGGCGCGAACCGGTAGAGGACCCCGAGGCTGACGACCGTGACCACGAACAGCGCCGGCCAGCGCAGCCAGGTCACGAGCGTCTGCACGGCCGAGCCGAGGCCGAGGCTGCCCAGCAGCGTCGGCGCGGCCATGATCAGCGCGAGCGAGACGATCAGGACCACGATCATGCCGAGCGTCAGGCCGAGCGCCGTCAGGTTCAGCCTGAAGAAGCCGCGCTTCTCGTCCTCATCGTAGATGATGTTCAGGCCCTCGATCAGCGCCTTCATGCCCTTGGACGCGCTGTAGAGCGCGAGCAGGACGCCGCCGATCGCCGCCAGGCTCACGCCCGTGCCGGCGCCGGATGCGATCTTGCGGGCCTGATCGCTGATGATCGACCCGGCCTGCGGCAGGTTGCTGCTGAGCTGCTCGATCTGCTGCTCGAGCTGCTGCGGATCGGCCATCAGGCCCCAGATCGAGATAACCGCCGCGATTGCCGGGAAGATCGCCAGCAGACCGTAGAAGGCGACGCCAGCTGAGATCATCGAGACGTGGTCATCACCCATCTCGTTCCAGGTGCGCAGCAGAATGTCGCGCCAGCCCGCTTTCGGGATCTGGCGCGGGCGCTCGGCGTGCCGGCCGCGTCCTTCCTCGGCGCGATCGCGGCCTTCCTCGGCGGTTGCTGATCTCGCCACCGGCATTTTCTCCAGCGATGACTGCGGGGCCGCCGCCGAGCTGGCGACGGGCGGCCGTGGGCTTACCTCAGAGTGTCCGCCGCCGGCTGAGGGACCTCGGCCGCCGCCCCCGCCTCCGAGCGGGTCGCCGCCTGCCGGTAGAGGTACTGGCGCGTCACCTCGGGGATCTGGCGGGCCAGCCAAGCCGCCATCGCCTCCTCCTCGCGCAGGTTCTCGCAGCAGACGCGCTCGACCTCGGGCTCGCCCGCCTCGGCGGCAGCCTCGGCCAGCGTCCGGTAGGTCGCGATCTCGAAGTGCTCGAAGGCGTAGTCGGTGATGCCGTTCTGGATCACCGGGCCGCCGCCGAGCAGCGCGGCGATCTGGTCGCCACCCGGCAGCTTGTCGGCGCGCGGGGTCGTCGCGAACGCGGCCGCGCCGAGCCGCTCCATGCACTCGTCCAGCCGCTCCGCCTGGCGATGGGTTTCCGCCAGATGCTCCCGCAGCCTGGCCTGCAGCTCGGGGTACTGGTCCAGGCGCCTTGCCTGCTTGTCCAGGGTCTCGATCGCCAGATCTTCCATGGTGCGCGCGTCGCGCAGCCACTCGGCGAGGTTCTCTCTGCTCACGGCCATGAGGAGGTTCCTTTCGACCGCGGGCAGCGGCCGGCCGGGGGACGGCTCGGCCCACCTCGGGTCATCGTGTTCAAACCGTGTGTTCCTGGAGCCCGCGAACGCGAGCCAGGCGAAGCCCACGCCGATCAGCGTGACCGGCACCGGGTTCCGGATGATCAGGTCGCCGACGCTGGCCCCCAGCTGCCGCGGGCCGCCGAAGTAGCGCAGCGCCTGGTCCACCAATTGCCCGGGCGAGAGCTGGCGCTGGATCTCGTCCAGGGTGTCGCTGATCTGCGACCGGGTCCGCTCGACGTCGCGCTCGATCTCGTCCGGACTTCTGCTGTCTGCGGTCATCGGACGTGCTCCTCGACCAGCTTCTCGTCCCGGCTCAGCGACTCGACGGTGCGCCGCGGCGTCAGGTTGCGGGCCTTGAGATTGCTCCGGCCCTTGGCCAGCAGCACCCACCCGACGATGACGATGACGAGGCCGACCAGCAGCGGCGCCAGCCAGGCGGCAACGACATCGCCGACCCAGAGCTGCAGCAGCGCCGCCACACCGAACACCAGCGCTTCGGCCAGAAAGAACAGGCCAACCAGAATGATCATGCCGCCGGCGGCGAGCGAGCCGGCGCCGACTTCGATCTGGCTGACCTTTTCCGAGACTTCGGCGCGCGCCAGGGCGATCTCCTGGCGGATCAGCTCCGACACCTCGCGGGTCAGGGTCGTGAACAGCGAGGAGAGCGAGTGGCTCCCGTTATTCTGGTCCATGGCGGCTCTCCGATCGGGGATCTGTCGTGCGTTCAGGGCGCATGACGTTGTCGAACGGCTGTCCGAGTCGTTGGTTCCCGCGAGTGGTCAGGAAAACGCGTCGGTCGGGGCAGACGTCAGCCAAGCACGGCGGCGGACGTTACGCCTCTTGGGACTGGCTTTGATTTCTTACGACAGTTGGCGGGTTCCCGGGCTCGGCGGCAAGGCGATGGCCGAGATCGAGACAGGCGCGGCGGAGATCGTCGAGGGAGCAGGGAGGCCCGTAGAGGCCCTTGAGGCGGGTGACGTCGAGGACGAAGGCGTCGTGCTCGCGGGGGGAGGTGACCACTAGCCGGCCGCCGCCGAAGCCTTCCAGGATCCACAGCGCCAGGCGGCCGGCCGGCAGGCCGATGCCGGAACCGAGATTGAGGATGCCGCCGGGCGGCGCCTGCGCGATCTGCCCGAGCAGCCTCGCGAAGGTCGCGACCGGCAGGAAGTCGCGGGCGACGAACGGGCTCATGTCGTAGCGGATTTCGCCGTCGGTCTGCAGCCGTTCGAGCGTCAGTGACAGAAAGGTCCGCCGGCCGGCGATGCGCTCGTAGCCGAACACGTTGGCGAGCCGCAGGATCGTGAGGCGCTCGCCGAGCAGCTGCTGCAGGCTTCGTTCGGCCGCGAGCTTGGCGCGGCCGTAGGCGTCGGTCGGGCCGGTCGCCCCGGTCTCGGCGAGTGGCCCGGCGCCGGGCGCGTAGACCTTGCGCGAGCTCAGCATGACGTAGGCGACCGCGCGCGTGCCGATCCGGCGCGCCAGGCGCAGGTCGGCATCCATCGCCTCGGGCCGGTAGTGTTCGCTGCCGAGCAGAGGGTGGCGGGCAAAGTTGACCACGGTCGCGACGCCGTCGAGCAGGTCCGGGCGGTCGATCTGGTCGTGATTGACCGCACGCAGCCGGTCGGCGGGCAGGCTGCCGAGAACCTGCCGGGCGAGGAAGCTGTTGCGGCCGACGACCAGGATCTGCCCGGGGCCGGGCTTGGCTGCGGGCATGCTGCGGGTCAGGCCGGCTCGGCGAGGTCGCGCATCGGTACGAGGGTGAGATGCCCGTCGCGGATCGCGAGCCCGAGCTCGCCCCGCTTGAGCGCGAGCGCCGCCTTGCCGAAGACCTCGTAGCGCCAGCCGTTGAGAGCCGCGACCTCGGGCTCGGCCTCGGCGGCGATCGCCTCGAGGTCGGCGGTGGTCGCGACCAGGCGCTGGGCGACGTGATGCTCCTCGCACTGGAGCTTGAGCAGCACGCGCAGCAGGTCGATCAGCGGGCCGAGGCCGCGGGCGAGCTTGGGCGGCGGCTCGGGCTTCGGGAGGTCCGCCTGGGGGAGCGCAAGCGCGCGCCGGATCGCCTCGACCGCCGCCGGCGCGCTCCGGCGGTCGAGGTTGATCCGACGGAGCTTGGCGAGCTGCTCGAGCGTGATCGGGCGGTTGGCCGCGACCTCGAGCAGCAGGTCGTCGCGGAGCACGCGGTTGCGCGGCAGATCGCGCTCCTGGGCGGTCCGCTCGCGCCAGGCGGCGAGCGCCTGGACGATCGCCAGGAAGCGGGGATCGCGCGAGCGCACCTTGAGCCGCTTCCAGGCCTCTTCCGGCGGCTGCTGGTAGGTCGCGGGGCTGGTCAGGCCGGCCAGCTCCTGGGCGACCCAGGAGCTGCGGCCGGTCTCCTCGAGCTTCTGCTTCAGTTTCTGATAGACGGTGCGCAGATGGGTGACGTCGGCGAGCGCGTACGACAGCTGCTCGGGGCTGAGCGGCCGGCGCTCCCAGTCGGTGAAGCGCGAGCTCTTGTCGATCCGCGCCTTGGCGAGCTGAGCGACCAGGGTCTCGTAGCCGACCTCCTCGCCGTAGCCGCAGACCATCGCGGCGAGCTGGGTGTCGAACAGCGGCATCGGAACCTGGCCGGTCAGGTTGTAGAAGATCTCGATGTCCTGGCGGGCGGCGTGGAACACCTTGACCACCGCGGGCTCGGCCATGAGCCCGAACAGCGGGCCGAGATCGATGTTCGAGGCCAGCGGATCGACCGCGGCGTGCCGCTCTTCGCCGGCGAGCTGGACCAGGCAGAGCTTGGGCCAGTAGGTCCGATCGCGCATGAACTCGGTATCGAGCGCGACGAACGGCTCCCGCGCCAGCTCGGCACACAGGCTCGTGAGCTCGGCGGTCGTGGTCAGGAGGGTCATCCGGCGGCGGGCACTCCGTTCAGCAACGCGCCCCAGCATAGGCGCGGCGCGCCTCGCCGCAAGTCACCCGGCACCCTGAGCCCGGCGGCGCCGCGCCCGCGCGCGGCTCCGCCGGCGCGACGCTAGCCGCCGGACCCGTGCTCACGGGTGGCCTCGAACAGGAACCAGACCCGCCGCTCGGCCTCGTCGATCCAGGTCTCCAGAAGGCTCGCGGTCGCGACGTCGTCATGCTCGTCGCAGAGCGAATGCGTCTCGCGCATGCGGGCGACCAGCTCGAGGTTGTCGGCGCGCAGCTCGGCCAGCATGTCGAGCGGCGTGACGTAGTCGGCGTCGTTGTCCAGGACGCGCTGCAGGCGAGCGATCTGGCCGATCGAGCGCAGGGTCGTGCCGCCGATCTTGCGCACCCGTTCCGCGATCGGGTCGGTGGTCGCGAAGATCTGCGCCCCCTGCTCGTCCAGCAGCAGGTGGTAGTCGCGGAAATGCGGCCCTGAGACGTGCCAGTGGAAGTTCTTCGTCTTCACGTACAACGCGAACATATCCGCGAGCAGGGTGGTCAGCGCACCGGCCAGATCCTGCACGGCATTCGAGGCCAGAGTGGTCGGCGTGGCCAGCGGCGCCTTGCGGCGCGTCTTCACCTTGTCGCGGGGCATGGCTTGGGTCTCCTTTCGAGCCCTGGCAGTCGGTGGACGGGTCGTGTTCCGGGACGTCCGGTTGCTCTGACGCATCCGCTGGCCGACGTTCGCAATTGCGCGCCGCGCGATGCGCTCCTCCCTCTCTCCTGAGTTCGCCTGAGGTATCATCGGCACCGTCGAGTGTGCAAGCAGCCGGTCCTGCGGCGACGAGCTGGGGGCGCGGCCGGACGGCTTGACAGGCGTCCGGCTTCGGTGACCTTTGGCGGCGACATTCGAGCGAGAGGCCCCATGCATCCTTATCGGAGCCACACCTGCGGCGAGCTGCGGCCCGAGCAGGTCGGCCTGAGCGTGCGCCTGTCCGGCTGGGTGCACCGCAAGCGCGACCACGGCCAGCTTTTGTTCATCGACCTGCGCGATCACCACGGCATCACCCAGGTCGTGTTCCAGCCTGAGCATCCGTTCTTCCAGGCGGCCGAGGCGGTGCGTCTCGAGAGCGTGCTGACGGTGACCGGCCACGTGGTCGCGCGCAGCGAGGAGACGGTCAACCCGCAGCTGCCGACTGGTGCTATCGAGCTGGTCGCGGACGAGCTCGTGGTCGAGGCGCCGGCCGAGCCCTTGCCGCTTCAGGTCAACGCCGAGCGCGACTATCCGGAGGAGACCCGGCTGCGCTACCGGTTCCTCGATCTGCGGCGGGACTCGATGCAGCGCAACATCCTGTTGCGCTCGAAGGTGATCTCGAGCATCCGCAGGCGGATGGAGGCGCAGGGCTTCGTCGAGTTCCAGACCCCGATCCTGACCGCCAGCTCGCCCGAGGGTGCCCGCGACTTCCTGGTGCCGTCCAGGCTCCATCCCGGCAAGTTCTACGCGCTGCCCCAGGCGCCGCAGCAGTACAAGCAGCTGTTCATGATCTCGGGCTTCGATCGCTATTTCCAGATCGCGCCCTGCTTTCGCGACGAGGACGCGCGCGCCGACCGGAGCCCGGGCGAGTTCTATCAGCTCGACCTCGAGATGGCGTTCGTCGAGCAGGAGGACGTGTTCAGAGCGGTCGAGCCGGTGATGCACGGCGTGTTCGAGGAGCTCACCGACTGGCAGGTGACGCCCCTGCCGTTCCCGCGGATTGCCTACCGCGCAGCCATGCGCGCCTTCGGTTCCGACAAACCGGACCTGCGCAACCCGCTTCTGATCGCGGATGTCACCGACGTGTTTCGAGGCTCGGAGTTCAAGGTCTTCGCGCGCCTGATCGAGGGCGACGAAAAGGCGCGGGTGTGGGCAATCCCGGCGCCAGGCGGTGGCAACCGCGCGTTCTGCGACCGGATGAACAGCTGGGCGCAGGGCGAGGGGCAGCCCGGTCTGGGCTACATCTTCTGGCGCGAGGGCGAGGCAGGCGGCGCCGGTCCGATCGCCAGGAACATCGGCCCGCAGCGCAGCGAAGCCATCCGGGCCTTCGACCGCCCGCGTCTGCCGGAGGGTCTCCCGCCCGAGGTCGCCGATCCGTACTTCGCGCTCAGGCCGGAGGGCCTGCAGCCCGGCGACGCCGTGTTCTTCGTCGCCGGCGTCCCCGCGGACATGGCCAAATTCGCAGCCATCGCGCGCCAGCGGGTCGCGGAAGAGCTCGGTCTGATTGCCGGCCGCTGCTACCGGTTCGCCTGGATCGTCGATTTCCCGATGTACGAATGGGACGAGGAGACCAGATCGGTCACCTTCTCGCACAACCCGTTCTCGATGCCGCAGGGCGGGCTCGAGGCGCTCGAGACCAAGGACCCGCTCGAGATCCTGGCGTTCCAGTACGACATCGTCTGCAACGGCGTGGAGCTCAGCTCGGGCGCGATCCGCAACCACCGTCCCGACATCATGGTCAAGGCGTTCGCGCTCGCGGGCTACCCGGCGGAGGTGCTCGAGCAGCGCTTCGGCGGCATGTTCCGGGCGCTGCATTTCGGGGCGCCGCCGCACGGCGGGATCGCGCCCGGCATCGACCGGATCGTGATGCTGATCGCAAACCAGTCCAACCTCCGCGAGGTGACCGCCTTCCCGCTCAACCAGCAGGCCCAGGAGCTGCTGCTCGGCGCCCCGGCGCCGGTCGACGACAAGCAGCTGAAGGAGCTCAACCTGCAACTCTCGCTCGCCGCGCGCGAACAGCTGCGCGAGGAGCAGGCGGCCGCCGCGCCCGCCGAGCACCTGGTCTCGCCCCACGCGGGGTAGGCGGTGCGCTTGCAGATGCTCAGACAGGATGAGACGCTGATGACCGTGATCGCATCACCAGATCTCCTCCCGGCTCAGTTCGCCAGCGCCTGGAATGCTCACGACGTGGCAGCGCTTGCTCGGCTGTTCGTCGAGGATGCCGACTTCGTCAACGTGGTCGGCATCTGGTGGCGGGACCGCCGGGCCATCGAAGAGGCGCACGCGTTCGCGCATCGCGCCTTCTTTCGCGACTCCGATCTGAAGATCGATGATGTGGTTGTGAAATATCTCCGCCCGGATCTGGTGACGGTTCATAGCAGGTGGACGCTCTCCGGCCAGCGAGAACCCGACGGATCGGTTGGCAAGCCGCGGCGCGGCGTTCTGTTGTTCGTCGCGTCGCACGAGCATGACGGCTGGCGCATCCGCACCGCGCAGAACACCGACATTGTCCCGGAAGCGCTCACGGTCCCGGCCGCCGCGAGCGCTTCCTTGACTCCTCAACCGCGCGGTATCTGAGGCCTGCTCGTGCCGAGCTTGCCGGCAAAATGCCGTCATGATAGGCTTGGTTCGTAAGCGGAGCAGGTATCGCATGACGAAGCTCACGGTTCGGAACCTCGAGGACGAGGTCGTTGCCAGGCTCAAGGCGCGGGCGGAGAGCCGGGGCCGGTCGCTCGAGGGTGAGGTCCGACAGATCCTGCGCGATGCCGCGCGGGTGCCGACACCACGTCAACTGCGGGCGGTCGCCGATCAGATCACGGCGATGACGCCCACAGGTCGCGTGCAGACCGACAGCACGGAGTTGATCCGTGCCGCGCGCGACCGCGATGCGTGAAGTCATCGTGGATGCGAGCGTCGCGATCAAATGGTACACGCCCGAAGTGCGGCATGCCAATGCCAAGGCTGTGCTCGATATCGCGGACACGATCGTCGCGCCTGAGTTGATCGTCTCGGAAGTCTTCAACATCGCTTCGGCAAAGGCACGACGTGGAGAGATTTCCAAGCGGGTCGCCGGGCTGGTTGCCGCCTGGATCCGGAGCGGAGTGCCGGCGCTCGTGCCCGCGACCGAACTCAACGAGCGAGCGCTTAAGATCGCTCTGACGCTTGAGCATCCCGTCTACGATTGCATGTACCTGGCCTGCGCCGAGCTTGAAGCGGCGCCCCTTGTCACCGACGACCGGCGCTTCCTCACTGCCGTCGGGAGCGGCTCGTGGCGGGACAAGGTGATCGCGTTGGAGAGCGTCTCGCCGTGACCAGCGTCGAGGCCCTTGCGTGATCGGAGCAGGCTGGTGCCGCCGGGGTGAATTGAACACCCGACCCTTCCCTTACCAAGGGAGAGCCTAGCGCCCGCATAGCCTGTCACGCGCCGTCAATAAGCAACGCAACCTATTGACAGACAGGGGTCTAGCGCCGTAACGAGGGAGCACTCGCCATCACGAGCCCGCATCGCGGTGCTTATGCGGTGCTTACAGCTGGAGCACTCCCCGACATGCGAATCGCCCTGACGAGCCAGCGCATCAAGCAAGCGACCTGCCCGCCGGACAAGGGCAGCGTCGACCTGTGGGACAACACACAGCCTGGCCTGCTCGTGCGGGTCTTCCGGAGGCCGCAGGTGTTCATGGTCTTCTACCGGGTCGGCAGCGGTCGCAAGGCGCTGCAGCGCTGGGACCAGCTCGACGCCGTCCACAGATCTCGCTTAAGCGCCCGGGCCGCGGCACCGGATCGGCTGGGCGTGGTTGCCGAGCGTCAGATCCCGCCGGGAGCGCCGGCCCAGGCCAAACGCGATCGCGCCCGGCTCGGTCCTGCTCTGGACGCCTACGAGGCCGATCTGGCACGGCGGCATGTGGTCAAGCGCAAGGATCGGCTGTCGCTGCTCCGGCGGGAGTTGCTGGACGCACTCGGCAATGTCGAGCTCGGCGCCATCACCCGCAATGACGTCGTCCTGCTGATCAACGCCATCGAGCAGGACGGGCGTCCCGGCGCCGCGCAGGATCTCCGCAAGAATGCGGCGGTATTCCTGAACTGCGCGGTCGACACGGCGAGATGACAGCAAGCCCGCAGACCGGTGGCGCCGACCGGCGAACCCGCGCGCATGGTCAGGCCCTGTCGGCGCCGAGGGTTGGGAGCTGCCGATCGATGGAATGTCGCGGCCGAGACCGGCTGGCCGTTTGGCCCGTATCTCCGGATGCTGCTGTTGCTCGGGCAACGGCGGCTCGAGACCAGCCTCATGAGCTGGCGCGACGTGGACCTCGAGGCCGGCGTCTGGTCGATCTCGGCTGCGATCGCGAAGAGCGCGCGCCAGCACAGGGTGCCACTGCCGCCGGCCGCGGTCGAGATCCTGGCCGGGCTGCCGCGCACGACCAGCGCCTACGTCTTCCCCGGGCGCGGCGGCGGGCCAATGGCGGGATGGTCGAAGCGCCTACCGAAGATCATCAGGCAGACCAGCGCCGCCGGCATGACACCATGGACCCCGCACGATCTGCGCCGGACCTTCGGCCGGCCTCGCCGCTCGGCGTTGACCGGGTGATCGCCGAGCGTCAGCTGACATGCCGTCATCGACGATCTGTCCGCGGTTTTCCATCGCAGCGGCCATTGGCGCGCCTGGGTCGAGGCCGCGGGGCGATGGGCCGATCACGTCATGAGGTTGGTCGACGGCGCGCGCGACAAAGTGGTGAAATTACCAACGCAACGGTTGCAATCGCAATCAAAGTCGCGTACATAAGGTCTTGGCCCTAATGTGGCCCGACCAGCTCAAGACGGCCGATCGTGACGAGGTGCGGCTGGTGGTCGGGGACTCACGGGTGAATCCCTCCTTCCTACGCGCCCCGCTAGAGCGCTATGTCGCGGCCCGAAAGTCGGGAAAGAATCGGTCCGCATCCCCTGTCGCCTCCCAAGTGGAGGCGCGATCAGGATGCGTGACCATGACTTACCTTCAAAATGCTGCCCCTGACTCCGCAGACGACCGCGCCGAGCGCGACACCCTCCAACGCGCCGCACTCTTGGCGCGGCCTGAATTCAACGAGGCCGACGTCCTCCTGACGCGGCGCGAGGCTGCCGTCTATCTCCGGAGATCCACCGCTACCTTGGAGCGCTGGTCGCGCCTGGGGACTGGTCCCGATTTCGCCATGGTCGAGAGCCGAGCCCTCTACCCCTTGACCACGCTGCGCACGTTCGTCGCCACGGCGCGTCACGCCTCCGGGCAGGGCGCGTGAGCCATGTCCGAAAAATGCCAAAGGCGCCCCTACCCGGGCGCCTCGGCGGTCGGCAATCGTCAGCTCACCGTCGGGGAAAATAGCACCGGGACCTCCCGCGCACAAGCCGCGACCGCCGGATTTGTCACGGCCGACGGCTCGATGCCGGTCACGGCGCCGCGCGGAGTCCCCGGGATCGCTGCCGCTACCAACCCGCCGCAGACGTTGCGAGTTTGGGATTGGATCGGCCACCGTCGCTCGCCGTGGCGGTGCGCACGGAGTTGCGCCCCGCGTGCCCCGGCGGCTCGCCGCCCGCACGCGGTCCTGTACGGCCAGGTCGACCGTGACGAGCACCCCGAAGGCTGGGGCTACGACCTCTTAAGAGTTGTAGCTCTCGAAGTTGTCGGCCTCTCGGCTTGAAGCTAAGCTTCATGCCCGCCAATTCGCCGCGATCAAGCCGGCCATCGTCACGAAGGCTTCTGCTCCAATGGTCGCCGCGCACGCCGCAGTGCCCGCAACCGCGGGCCCGACGAAAGTTCCTCGAGGCGTACAGCGTCGCCCGCGACGACTTCATGCAGGATGTCGCGCAAGTAATTGGTGGCTCGGTCGCGATAGTAGACCTCAACGAGCACCATCAGCCGAGCACGGCGACTGTGCTGGCCCCGCAGTGCCGCCAGGAATAACTGAGCTCGCGACCTTCCTCGCCTTCCGGCCCGAGCCTCACCACGTTCTTCGTGATCGTGCCGGACGGGGCGACAACCGCGTGGACCTTCAACGGCGCGGCCCCGGACGCTACAGCGCTTTGGATCACAAAGGAGAACGCCCGCGGCAAGGGCATCTATTTCACCGTCAACCTGACGCCAGCCGGAACGCGGAAAAAGCCCGCGAAAGAGAACATCACGGGGATCGCCGGCGTCTGGGCCGACCTCGATCCACGCGACAAAAACGGGTACGCCTGGGCGGACGAACGCGCCCGCCTCGAGCTCCTGGCGGCCGAGCTGCACGACCTGCCGATGCCGCCGACCTTCACGTCGACAGCGGATCGGCCGCGTCCGATCGCCTGCTCGAGGCGAACCAGATGCCCGGAATAGCAGGCCGCAGCCGAGCTTTCCACTCAGTTCGAGCTGCGCTCGGCGAGCGGACACCGAACGTCGAAGGCTCCTGCAGTGCCCAGCACGCGAAACTACCCCAACAAGTTGAAGCGCAATCTTGGCCGCGGCGAGGCAGAAACGAGGCTGATTGCCGCCAGCTGGCGGCGCTACTCATGGCGGGACCTGGAGGAGCTCGCCGACCGGCTCGAGAGCGAACCGCCCGGGCACGCCGCGCCAATCATGCGCAAGTCGCGCGGCAACGTCGTCGAAATCGACATGCTGCCGGACGATACGCCCGGGCCGCTCGACCCCGCGCGCCTCGCCGAGCTGCAAGCCCACCACCCCGACGTCTTCGATCTCACGAACTACGAGGGCGACCAGTCCCGCCAGGACCTCGCCCTCGCCAACGTCGCGCGCAATCTTGGCTGGCCGCCTGACGACGCCTGGGCACTGATCATCGCCGTCCGCGGCGACGGCAAAGCGTACCGACGGGACTACATCGAACGGACGCTTGGCCTCGCCTATGCCGAGCAGGACACGCCCGACGATGTCAAGGGCGACGCCCTGTTCGACCTCTCACAGGACGGGCTCGCGCTCGATATGGGGCGCCGCTGGGCGCGCCATGCGCGGTTTGTCAAGATGTGGGATCGATGGCTGTTCTGGGACGGCACGCGCTGGCTGCGGGATGAGACGCTCCTTCACGTGACCAGGACCAGGGAATATTTGCGGGCTCGCGCGGATGCTTTCGTCCGCGCCGCCAAGCTCGGCAAACTCATGCCGGACGAAGCCGATCGGGAAAAGGTGCGGAAGATGGCCGAAGCGACCGCCAAGACCTTGCGATCCAAGGCGACAGTGAGCGCAGTTGTCGATCTTGTCCGCAGTCATCCGGAGCGGGTCGCAGTCACCGAACAATGGGATGCAGACCCGTGGCTTCTCGGCACCCCGGGCGGGACGGTGGATCTGCGGACAGGCATTATGCGCAAGCCTGACCCAGAGGACTACATCACAAAGCTCGCGTCGGTCGCTCCCGCACCGGCGAGGACCAAGCCCGCCCTGTGGCTCAAGTTCCTTGAACGCATCACCGACGGTGACGCAGAGCTTCAGGGTTACTTCCAGCGGTTCGCTGGCTACGCTCTCACTGGCTCGACCCGGGAACATACCTTCAACTACGGGCATGGCACCGGCGCCAACGGCAAGTCGGTTTGCATCGAAGCGCTGAAAGGCATTCTCGGCGAGTACGCCTGTAGCTTCCCGACCGAAATGTTGATGGTGACACAAAACGAACGGCATCCGACCGAGGTTGCCCGAATGCGCGGTTGCAGGCTCGCGATCGGCTCAGAGACAGAGGAGGGGCGGCAATGGGCCGAGTCTCAGATCAAGAAGCTTACAGGCGGCGATACCATTGCTGCGCGGTTCATGCACAAGGATTTTTTCGAGTACCAGCCGCAGTTCAAGCTGTTCATCGTCGGGAACCACAAGCCCGGCCTTCGTTGCGTGGACGAGGCCATGCAACGGCGGCTGCATTTCATCCCGTTCCTTGTTACCATCCCGCCTGAGGAACGCGACAAGGATCTGTCGGCAAAGCTTAAAGCCGAATGGCCGGCTATCCTGCGTTGGGCCATCGACGGCTGCCTTGCGTGGCAGCGGGACGGGCTGGCGCCGCCGCCGTGCGTGCTGTCGGCGACTGACGAGTACCTGTCGAGCGAGGATGCTTTCAAGACGTGGCAGACCGATTGCCTGCTCGACGATGTGAACGCGTGGTCCAGCAGCGCCGATCTGTGGCAGTCCTGGCGGCAGTGGGCTGAGGGCGCCGGCGAACATCGTCGCCCCGCAGCGCAAGCTATCCGACAGCATGGTTCAGCGCGGCTATCGCCAGTATCAGCATCCCAAAACCCGATCCCGTGGCTACAAGGGCTTTTTCGCATCCTGCCGACTGACGACGGTAGCGAGCGGGCGAGGGCATGGACAGCGTAAGCCCTAAATCGCGAGCGCAGTAAGCCGCAGAAATCCGCCAATGCGAGCGCAGCGAGCGCAGATCCCTATTAGTCCAGTATTTGCCCGCGTGACGCGCGCGTCACATACGAGGGTCATATGGGACTCTGCGCTCGCTGCGCTCGAAACGGCGGAAAACCTTGCACTCACTGCGTTCGCTACCCACGCAGCCGCGACGGATGGTCCGCGCGGCCATGGTGGCCGTTGTCATATCGACGTGGACGGGGCGCACCCGCCGCGCTCACCACCGCTTTACGCGCGCACCCGCGACGGCCGGGCCGTCGGTCCCGCGGGCAGCCGCCAGGCCGCCGAGGAGCGGCCCCGCCTCCTGGGGCGCCTACAGCGGGCTCAGGGAGCCTCGGCGGCCATGGTCTGAGATCCTTACGCTCGAGCGGGCGCAGACTTAGGTGGTTCGGAAGATTTGCTGACGGAAGCCGAATGAGATGACAGCCCCGGTTTGCACATGATTTCGAAAAAATCTAGGCTCCTGCTAAGGGCCGTGCCCGTCGTCGGCGCGTGCATTTCCCTGGAGTGCTGATCGATGGGTGGTGCAGGCTCCGGACGACACTCAACGTGCCCGACCACGGTCGAGGACTACGAGGCCCTCGCGATCGAAAGTCTGGTCCGCGAGGGGCTCCTGCAATTCGGCTACGGTTGGACGAAAACCTTGTCGCGCAACGGCGAGGCGATGCGCAGTATCTCCGCGTACGCTGAGCAGGATACGGTGGTACTGAGCTATCGTGTCCGCGATCGGTCCGGCGGCGCATGGAAGAACGTCGAGCAGCGAATCAGGCTCGACTACACCGCGCAGCCTTTCGGGGGATCACGAGCCTGGTTTCGGTGCCCATCGTGCGATCGCCGGTGCGGCAAGCTCCACGGTGGTGAGCGGTTCTATTGCCGGAGTTGTTTGAGTTTGTCCTATCAGAGCCAGCATGAAGGGGGTCGGGATCGGTTGCTGACGCGCGCTCAGTCGATCCGCCAGCGTTTGGGAGGTTCGGCCGATATGAGCAAACCCTTTCCTGAACGGCCGCGGCGGATGCACCGTAGACGGTACGAGCGGCTCCGATCGGAGGCATTGATGATTGAGGAGCGCTTCTGCCAAGCCCAAGGGGCGTGGCTCAAGAAGCTGATACACCACTTCGATCGAAAGGGCGGGCACGGAGACTTCGGGAGATGATCGACGATAACCTCCAGGCCAATCCGCCGCTAGCCACGGGCTGCGAGCTGAGCCGGCTCGACGCCGTTCGGGACGGTACCTCAGCCACATCTGGGGCTCCCTTGGGAGGATCAGACGGAGTACGACGACCTGCTGGAGGAGCTTGGTCGCCGAGCATGCTACATCCGGAACCACGGAGCACCATCTGGGGGAGGAGCTGGCCGGCATCATCTGGCGCAAGCAGCGGGTTGTCATGGCCGAGGCGGCAGCATGTCGGGCCGGGCTACGATCCGCTTTGGAAAAGAAACCATGGCGCGACCACGACGTCCCGGCCAGGGCGTTGGCGCACCTGGATCGAGAAGACCCCACCGAGACCGCCGCCGCCGCTGTCCGCACCTCGCCCGAGGACACCGAGACCGAGCTTCGCGACCTCGCCGAGAGCGAGGCTATGGTCGAGCGGGCGCTCGCGATCTTGAGGAAGGGCAAGGCCGGCGCGTACAGCAAGGCTCTCGCTGCCTTGAGCGAGGAAACTCTGGAAGAGTGGTCGGAGGCGCCCACCGGGACCCATAGGGACCAGGATGATGACGAGGCCGGGGACCCCGATCCGTACCAGCCCGACGCACCGAGCCTCGAGCGATTCCTCAATGACGAGATCGTGCCCTGGCACCAGCAACGGCGTCGCGAGCTGCAAAATCGAAACCTGATCCGGTCGCAGGCGTTCGGCGAGTCATTGGAACCCGACCGCCTCGACAAGCTCGCCCGCTATGAGGTGCATCTCGACCGCAAGCTCGAGCGCATCCTCGGCATGCTGCTCAAGCTGCAAGACCTCAGACGCACGATCACGCCTGACCCCCGTCGCCTGAATCCGTTTCGCAAAAGCACGCCTACTGCCCGCGGCTGCGAGTGGAGGCAGCGTCCGAACCGGGAGTTCGAATCGCCTTCCCTCCGCCAGTCTCCCCATTTGGGACATTCTTTTCCCTCGTCTCGCCAGCGGCCGGAACGGCGCAGAATGCCGGCCTTTCCACTCATTTATCCGAACCACGGGGACGGGCTCCGAAGCCCATTTTGGGCCATATCCTGTCTCTCTTCGCCCCCTTTCTCTGACGCAACCGAACCACGGCCATTTTGGTACGGTTGTGAGAAGCCAGCCAGATCAATGGGTTATGCGATGCCAGCTGGGTTGCGGGTTCGAAAGTGCTGCGCTCAAGCGAAGTAAGCAGGGATCGAACCACTCGATTCGGTACCGATGCCATGCGGACAATGATCGCGCCCCGCCTGGTGTAGCTGGCGCTGATCGCCGCCGTGCCCGGCAGGGCCGGATTGGTCAGGCGGCCAGGGCTGGCAGGCTGACGGTGGCGTAGCGGGCGTGCCGGACGCCCCGACCAGGCGGGCGATGGCGGCCACGTTGGGGAAGATGCCGACCAGGTCGGTGCACCGCTTGATCTCGCCCCCAGGGTCCCGCGCTGCGGCCCGAGGGCAGGCTGTTGAGCCGCTCGAGCGGACTGACGGAGTGCGGTTTCGCCCGGTGCGTCGGCGGCAAGGCCACGTAGGCCAGGACGTCGGTCTCAGCCTCGTCCATCAGGATGGCGAGCCTCGGCAGTCGCAACGGCCGCTACCTTACCGCATCTGCCTGAGCCCTGAAGCTACTATGCGGGCGTCGGCCCCACACGCCAACGAACATGGCCGCGGACGTGATGCAGCCGAACAAAAGCGCCGCCCCTGCAACAATCTGAAACAGCATCGAAAGGTCAGCTCCGAGCCAAGCCACGGCGAGCCAACCGCCCAGCGCTGCGACCATCATGCGCGCGGTGCCGGCAAGAACCGGCCACAGCACCCGCTTGGCGCCCTGGCTGGCAAAATAGAGCATCATGCCAAGGCCGATCGCGCCGTAAGCAGGTCCCACGTTCTGCAAATAAAGCGTGCCGACAGCCAGGACACCAGGCTCGTCGCTGAACAAACCCAACCATGCGTGCGGAAAGATCGTGACAAGAAGCCCGAGGGATTCGGTGAAGCCGACGGCGATAGCCACGCCGGTCCAGGCGATGCGGCGCGCGCGCGCCATCTGGTCGGCGCCCACATTGATCCCGACCATGATCACCACCGCGGTGCCGAGGCCGAAAAGCAGCGGAATCTGCAGATAGTCGAGCCGCGCGGCGATGCCGTAGCCGGCGATCGCGTCGGCACCGAACAGGCCGACCACGCCAGTGACGCAGGCGACGGTGACGTTGACCTGGACCGTGCCGAGTGCCGACAGGAGCCCGACACCCAGGATGTCGGCGAACAGACGCCTGTCTGGCCGCACGGCGGAGAGCCGCAGCGGGCTGCGGCCCGAGCGCATGTAACCGATCAGTATCGATGCCGCGAGCCCATAGTAGATTACCACCGATGCTCCGGCGCCGGCGATTCCGAGCCGCGGCAGCGGCCCCCAGCCGAAGATCAAGGCCGGCGACAACGCGACCAGAATGATAGCGCCGGCCAAGGTGATGGTCGCGGGCGTCCGCACGTCTCCGGCGCCGCGTAGAGCCGAGGACAGCAATGCGACGATCCAGAGCGGCACGGAGCCTGCGAACACAAGATTCGAATAAGTGAGCGCCGCGGCGAACGTCTCGTCCGTGCCGCCCATCGCCCGATACAGCGCCGGCCCGCCCGCGATCGCGCCGACGGTAAACAGGAGCCCCAGTCCACAAGCCAGCAGCATGGCATGCCAGGCCAACGCCTGGGCATCCGCGTCGCGATCGGCGCCGAGCGCTCGGGCCACCGCCGAGGCGACCCCGCCGCCGATGCCGCCGTTCGACATCATCTGCACGAGCATCAGCACGGGAAAGACGAGCGCCACACCGGCGAGGGCCTCGGTGCCGAGGAAGCTCACGAAGTAGGTCTCCGCCACCCCGACGAGCGTCTGCACCACCAACACGACGATCGTCGGCAACGCGAGGCGGAGCATGGTCGGTGCGATCGGGCCGGACAGGACGCCGGGCGGTGCTGCTCGGCTGGGCGACGTGGAAGCGCCTCTCGCATGAGCGGCTGCCCGCAGAGAGAGCCCGCTCTGGCGTGCACCCATCACGGCTTGTGGTGCATCGGTCATGTGAAGCGCCTCGAGGTATGGGTTACTCGGCTGCAGGCTGCGGGGCGCCAAAGCGAGCCACGGACGGCGGGGTCCAGGCTGCCGGCCTCCGCCAGGCGGCCCCAAAGGCCTGGGCAGTCGCCTCGGGAACCAATGCACCCGGCTCGGGCGAGACGTCCTGGATCGGCTGGTCCGCGCCGTCGGATGTCGTGACAGTCGCCGGCTTCACACGGAACCAGATGGCGTAGAGCGCCGGCAGGAAGACCAGGGTCAGGACGGTGCCGACGGCCGTGCCGCCGATCAGCGTGTAGGCCAGCGATCCCCAGAACACGGAATGGGTGAGCGGGACGAAGGCCAGGACCGCGGCGAGGGCCGTCAGGACTACCGGCCGCGCCCGTTGCACCGTGGCCTCGACGACCGCGTGGTGGGGATCGAGGCCATGCTCTTCGTTGGTACGGATCTGACCGATCAGGATCAGCGTGTTGCGCATCAGGATGCCGGCGAGGCCAATCAGCGCCAAGATGGCGTTGAAGCCGAAGGGCTGATGAAACAAGAGCAGGGCCGGGACGGCACCCACGAGACCGAGGGGTGCCGTCAGCATCACCATGCTCATGGCCGAGAAGGAGCGGACTTGGACCATGATGATCGCCAGCATCAGCACGAGCATGATCGGGAAGATCTTGGCGAGCGCTGCGTTGGCCTTGGCCAACTCCTCGATCGGCCCTCCCGTCTCAATGCGATAGCCTTCGGGGAGGTTGGCCACGATCGGCTGCAGGGCCTTCTGGATCTCGGCGGCGACCTCCGGAGGTTGCAGCCTCTCGTCGATGTCGCTCTGCACGGTGATCGTGGGGGTGCGATCACGCCGCTTCATGAGAGGCTCTTCCATCCGGACCTCCGTGCGGCCGATCTGCTCGAGCGGAATCATGCGCCCGTCGCGGGTCGTGAGGGTGAAGTCGGCGAGCCGGGCGGGGTCGAGGCGCTCGGGGCCGGCGCTGCGGGCGACCACATCGACGGTGCGAATGTCCTCGCGGACCTGCGTGACGGTGACGCCCGTCAGCAGGAACTGCAGCTGCTGCGCCGCCTCGGCGGGTGACAGGCCGATCAGCCGCAGGCGATCCTGATCGAGGACGAACCGGACGGTGGGCGACCGCTCGCCCCAGTCCTGGTTGACCTGGCGCGTGTTTGGATCGGCGCGCATCACCGCCTCGACCTGGTCGGCGATGCCGCGCAGGATCTCGGGATAGGGCCCCATGACCCGGAATGCCACGGGGAATGGCGAGTAGGGGCCGAACACGAGCTGGGTGACGCGCAGGCGCGCTTCGGGTGCCAGGTTTTCGGCGACTCGGGCGCGCAACCGCGCCTTGAGCACTTCGCGCGCCTCGGCGTCGGACGTCAGGATGACGATCTTGGCGAAGGACGGGTCGGGCAGCTCGGGGTTGTAGGCGAAGAAGAAGCGGGGTGCGCCCTGGCCGATATACGTGGTGACGATCCGGGCTTCCGGCTGTTGTCGGAGCCACTCTTCGACCTTGTCGGCCGCAGCGCTCGTCGCCTCGATGCTGCTGCCTTCCGGCATCTGCACCTCCACCAGCAGCTCGGGACGGTCGGATGTCGGGAAGAACTGCTTCTTCACGACACCCATGCCGATGACGGCGAGCAGGAAGACGGCAACCACTGCACCTGCGACGAGGAACTTGCGGCGGACGGACCAGGCAATGACGCGGCGCAGGTGACGGTAGTTGACGGTGCCGTAGATGGCGGCATGCCCGCCTTGGACCGGCTCGATCGCGGGCAGCATCTTCACGCCGAGATAAGGCGTGAACGCCACGGCCACGACCCAGGAGGCGATGAGGGCGAAGCCCACGATCCAGAAGATGTTGCCGGCATACTCGCCCGCGCTCGACTGGGCGAAGCCGACGGGCATGAAGCCCACGACGGTGACGAGCGTGCCCGAGAGCATGGGCGCTGCCGTGTGGCTCCAGGCAAAGGCCGCCGCCTGGATGCGGTCCATGCCCTCCTCCATCTTCACCACCATCATCTCGATGGCGATGATGGCGTCGTCGACGAGCAGGCCGAGGGCCAGGATGAGGGCGCCGAGCGAGATGCGGTCGAACATGCGCCCGGTATCCAGCATGACGACGAAGACCACCGCCAGGGTGAGCGGAACGGCGGCGGCGACGACGATGCCGACGCGCCAGCCGAGGCTGATCAGGCTCACCAGCAGCACGACGCCGAGCGCCATGAAGAACTTGAGCATGAACTCGTCGACGGCCTGACGGATGTTGACCGCCTGATCCGTCACCTTGCTCAAGCCGACGCCGAGCGGCAGGCTGTCCGCGATGGCCTTCGTCTCGGTCTCGAGCGCCTCGCCGAGGTCGAGCCCGTTCCACCCCTCCCGCATGACCACGCCGAGCACGAGAGCGGGCTCGCCCTGGTGACGTATCAGGAAGGTCGCGGGGTCCTCGTAGCCGCGGCGGATCTCGGCGACGTCCGAGAGCTTGAGGTTGCGCCCGCCCGCCACGATCGGCGTGTCGGCGATCTTCTGGAGATCGTCATAGGCGCCATCGAGACGCACGAAGACCTGCGGTCCCTGGGCATCGATCGACCCCGCCGGCGTGATGGTGTTCTGGCCCTGCAATGCTGCGAAGATGTCCCGCGCGCTGATGCCGAGGGACACCAGGCGCGGATAGGAGAACTCGACGAAGATCTGCTCCGGCCGCTCGCCCAGGATATTGACCTTCTTGACGCCGGGGACGTGCAGCAGGCGCTGGCGGATCGTCTCGGCCTGCCGGATGAGCAGGCGCGGCGCCATCCCGGGTGCCTCGAGGGCATAGAGGGCGAAGGTGACGTCCGAGTATTCGTCGTTGACGAAGGGGCCAAGGGCTCCCGCAGGGAGGTTGCGGGCTTCATCACCCAGCTTTTTTCGTGCCTGGTAGAATTGCTCGGGAACCTCCTCCGGCGGCGTGTAGTCCTTCAGCGTGAGCGTCATGAAGGCGAGGCCGGGCCGCGTCATGGTCTCGACACGGTCGTACCAGCGCAGCTCCTGCAGGCGCTTTTCCAGCGGCTCGGCCACGAGATCCTGCATCTCCTGGATGGTCGCGCCCGGCCAGGCCGCCGTGACGGTCAAGACCTTGATCGTGAAGGACGGATCCTCTGCGCGCCCCAACTGCAAGAACGCGTAGACCCCGGCGGTCGCGACGGCGAGGATCAGGAACAGGGTGACAGCGCGCTCGCGCACCGCCAGGGCGGAGAGATTGAAGCCGGTCATTGGGCTGCGACCATCTGTTCTGCGACCCGGACGCGCTCGCCCTCGTGGAGCAGGTGGGCGCCCAGCGCCACGACACGCTCGCCCGTGCGAACCCCGTCGACGATGGCGGTCTCCGCGGCGAGCCGGCGGACCCTGCACAGTGTGAAACGAGACGGAGGACGTCGTAGGATCCAGGACCCACAAGCCGGTAGACTTACCGTCGTCGTAGAGCGCGCCGATCGGGACTTCCGCGGCTTCGCCCGCCTCGTTGGTCGCCACCCGGACGGTGACGGTGGCCCCGAGCGGCGCCCGCGCGGCCTCGCCCTCGAGGACGTAGCGCGCCTCGTAGGTTCGGCTTGCCGGATCGGCGGCATCCGAGAGCTGCCGCAGGCGAGCCGGCGAAGCGGCGGACGACGCCCCGTAGAGCCTGGCCTGCGCCGGCGATCCGATCGCCGGTCGCACCGTCTCCGGCAGGTTCACCGTCGCTTCGCGCGGCCCGACATGGGCCAGCTTAACCACGGTCTGTCCGGCAGCGACGACCTGGCCGGGCTCGGCCAAGGTGTCGACGACGGTCCCGTCCGCGTCGGCGAGCAGCAAGGCGTACGAGGCCTCGTTGCGCGCCACCCCGGCCTCGGCTTCGGCCGCCGCCAGCTGCGCATTGGCAGTATCGAGGGCCGCCTTGACCTCGTCGTATTTCTGTTGGGTCGACCAGCCCGACTTGCGCAGGGTGCGGTGCCGGGCCTCGTCGGCGGCCGCCTGGACCGCGAGGGCGCGGGCGGCGGCGACGGCTTTCTCCTTGGCCGCGAGGGTGAGCTCGAGGTCCGTCGGATCCAGGCGCATGAGCGGCTGATCGGCGCGAACGGTTTCCCCGGTATCGACAAGCCGCTCGATCACCTTGCCCGGGACGCGGAAACCGAGATTGCTCTGGACCCGGGCGGAGATGACGCCGGTGAACGCCCGCTCGGCGGCTTGAGCCGGTTTTGCGATGGCGATCTGGACGAGCGGCGGTCCTTGACGCGGGTCGCTCTCGACCGGCTCGGCCGATCCCAGGCTGATCGCTGCGGCCGACCCGAGGCCGATCGCCGCGGCCAGCGCGGTGGCGGCGAGGAGCACTGTCTTGCGGTGGTTCATGATCGATCTCGTTCTCGACACAGGGAACGCGTTCAGATCAGGGCGAACGCCTTGCGGACGCTCCGATCGACCGGCCTGGCCGGCATGAAGCGGCGCAGCCTGCTCAAGAGCCGCGCCTCGAAGCCGACCGGCCGACGCATCCGGTGGGGCCGCTCGATCGCGCGCAGGATTTCCGCGGCGACGGTCTCCGGGCCGAAAGCGCCTTCGATCTTGGCGGCGACTGCGTCCGAGACCTGCCGCGACGTGCCTGCATAGGCCGCGATCGACTGGCGGGCATGGATCGCATTGGCGCCAATCTGCGTCTTCGTGAAGCTGGGCTCGACCAGCACGACGCGGATGCCGAAGCCGCGCACCTCGTGATCGAGCGACTCCGACAAGCCCTCGAGAGCATGCTTGCTGCTGGCGTAGAGCCCCATGAACGGCCCCGGCAGGAAGCCCAGAACGGAGCTCGTGTTCACGATCGTGCCGGAGCCCTGGCGGCGCATCGCCGGCAGGACGGCCCGCACCATGCGCAGGACACCGAACACGTTCGTGTCGAAGAGCGCCTGGGCCTCGCTCGGGCTCGTCTCCTCGATGGTGCCGACGACGGTGTAGCCGGCATTGTTGACCAGCACGTCGATCCGGCCGCCTCGACTGAGAGCGCTCTCGACGCCGGCCTGCACCGACCCGTCGTCCCGCACATCGAGCGGCAACAGCTCGACGCCCTGGAGCGGGGCCACTGTGTCAGGGTTGCGGACGGTGCCGAACACGCGATAGCCGCGGCTCGTCAGGAGCTCGGCCGTGGCGCGACCGATGCCGGAGGAGGCGCCGGTGATCAGGACGACTTTCTGGTCGGTCATGGGCTTGTTTCCACTTCGATGGCTGGCGCAGCGTTGCGATATTAGTTGATATCAACTGATCTGGCCGAAGAACCCCACACGATAAGTTGCTAGCAACCCTATCGGCTAACCGAAGTGGCTACGCGCGTCTTGCTGATCTGACCCCGGCGACGGTCCGTAGGGCAGATCGGAACGCGGCGAGGTCCGTGCCGCCAAGGCTCGCGATGGCCGCGTCATTGGCTGCGCGCCAGCGGTCGACGGCCTCGGCCAGCACCGCGCGGCCAGCGTCCGTCAGAACGATCCGCCGCACGCGAGCGTCCTGCTCGTCGCGCCGGACCTCCACGAGCCCGCGGCGCTCGAGCGGCCTCAGGTTCGCCGTCGTCGTGGTGCGGTCCATCGCCAGATCCTCCGCCAAGCTGCTCATGGTGGGAGGCGTGGGACGATTGAGCACCATCAGCAGAGAGAATTGCCAGTTGTTCAGCCCGAGGGGCCGGAACGCCTCGTCGAACCGCCGCCCGATGGCGCGGCTGGCCCGCTGGACATCCAGACAGAGGCAGGTGTCCCCGACCATCCGGGTCACCTCGAGAGACGGTGCCGATTGCGCTGACATGGCTCCAATGTGTGGATATCAACTGTTTTGTCAAGTCCTCTCTTTCAGCCTGCGGCCGCAGCAGCCAGCCCAGCGCACCCGGTACTCCGAGCTCGCGCGCCGCGGCCTGCATGGTGGCTGCGACCCGGACATAGTTCTCTCACTACAGCTGATCTCGCCGCCACCCAGCGCGACCAGATCGACGGCATGGCCGGTGAGATGCCGCGAGTGCATGGTCTGGCTGGCGCCGCGCGCGACCAGCTCGACCTGGCGCTCACGCGTGCGCAGGACCTGCCTGGCCCCGGAAGACCTGGGTCGTGATTAGGGACCCGCGCGCTCGACCACCCGAGTCAGGTCGGGGTGCACGCCCTGCAGCGGATCAGTACGGATGCCGTGCCGACAGGAATCGCGCCCCGCGTGGTGTAGCTGGCGCTGATCGCCGCGGTGCCCGGCTGGGCCCCTCGCGCGAGCGGCCGCCCGGAGAGGGCCCGCTCTGTCGTGCGTCAATGGGACCGAGAAAGGTTCCTTGAACGGCCGGAGGTCGACCTCATGCGTCCACGCCGAGCGCGGCTGGCGTAGCCGCACAGCGGCTCGTCTCGGGGCCGCGGCCCGGACCGGGCGTGGAATGCGTGGCGATCCCGCAGGCGCTGTCGAGCAGCGTCGCGGCATAGCCGCCATGGACGGCGCCAAACGGGTTGTAGACGCTGCGGTCGGGCTTGCCTTCGAATACGACCCGTCCGCGCTCAACCTCGACCAGATCGAAGCCGAGCGTTTGGCCGATCGGCGCCTTGAAGCCGCCATCCAGCATCGCCTGAAGCTGCTGCAGGCCGTCCGGCGCGGCATTGGTTTCGCCGCCCACAACGCTCACCACGGCTCGTGGAAGGGACGCACTTCTGCGAGGAACGACCAGGCGTCCTTCGGCTGGTGCGCGAGATGGAAGACCTCGGCGGCGATTGAGGCGGGCGAGATGAAGAAGTCGTCCTTCGCGTCCGGCAGCCGCTCGCGCTGCCAGGGCACGTCGATCACCGCGTCGACGACGAGGTAGGCGATGTGGATGCCTTTGGGCCCGAGATCGCGTGCGAGCAATTCGGCGAGGATGCGCTGCGCTGCCTTGGTCGGCGCGAAACCTGCAAAATTCGCTTTGCCGCGCTGTGCCGAGGTATTACCGGTGACGATGATGGCGCCTTCGCCGGCGGCCACCATCGCCGGTGCTATGAGTCGAGCAAGGTGGAACAGCGCCATCGTGTTGATCTCGAAGTTGCGCCGGAGCGTCTCCGCTTCGATCTGCTCGAAGGTGCCAAACGCGCCGCCGACCGCGTTGTGGACGACCACTTTCGGGTCGCCGACCTGCGCGACCACTCGCTCCAGCGCTGCCGCATCGCTGACGTCGCACGGCACCGCGATCGAGTTCGAGATCTCCCGCTCCAGCGCCGAAAGGCGATTGGCGTTGCGCGCCAGCATCGCCACGCGATAGTTGCCCTCGGCGAAGCGGCGCGCGAGCGCGGCGCCCGTGCCGGGGCCTACGCCGGTAATCAGCGCCAATGGTTTGGCTGTGTCGGTCATGCGGCCCTACCGTTGAGTTGCTGCTTCGGCAGTGCCTGACACCACGATCCTGGCATGCCAGGATCGTGGTGCGGCGGCGGTGCCGGGATGGTTTTCATGCTGGCTGCCCATGATGGCTCCGGAGGCAGATCCCCCGGCACCGCCACACCGCCTCGACCGCTGATTAGGCTCTGCGATCCATCGCTGTGTAGGGCGACGACGGCGCGGGCGGGATGCCGGGTCACGATCACCTGCCGGGGGGCGCCATGCGGATCAGTGTTGGGATCGATATCGCCAAGGAGGTGCATTGGGTCACGGCCGTCGATGCCGACGGCGTGGTTCGCCTTGATCGCAAGCTGCCGAACACGCCGACTGACATCGCGGCGCTGATCGAGGAGCTCGTCAGCCTTGGCGGCGCCATACGCGTCGGCCTCGATGTCGTTGGCGGCATCGCCGGCCTTGCCGAAGCCATGCTGGCCGCAGCGGGGTTGGCGCTCGTTCACGTCCCGGGCTTGGCCGTCAACCGCGCCCGCCAGGGCACCGTGGGGGGCGAGAACAAGTCCGATCCGCGCGACGCGCGCACCATCGCCGACCAGGTCCGCACCCGCTCCGACCTGCGGCCGATCGATCCGGCGACCGAACTCGATCTCGAGATCAGGCTGCTCGTCGGCCGGCGCCGCGACCTGGTCGATGCCCAAACCCAGCGCCTGTCCCGCATGCACGACCTGCTGGTGGGCATCTTTCCCGGCCTGGAAGCCTGCCTCGACCTCAAGACCAAGGGGCCGCTGGTCCTCCTGACCAAGTTCGTCACCCCGGCCGAGCTGCGCACCGCCGGCAAGAAGCGCCTGGTCCGCCATCTCAGGGCCGCCGGAGGGCTGCCCCATGTCGACGCGCTCGCCGAGCGCGCCCTGGCTGCCGCGGTCGAGCAGACCATTGCCGTCCCGGCCGAACGCATGAGCGCACGTCTGATCAAGGAGCTGGCCCAGGAAGCGCTCGCCGCCCGCGCCCGCCTCGCCGAGATCGATCGTGAACTCGAGGAGTTCCTCGACCGCCACCCTGACGCGGCCCTCATCCGCAGCCTGCCCGGCATGGGGGCCGTGCTCACCGCCGAGCTGATCGCCGAGGCAGGCTGCCTCTCCCGCTTCCGCTCCGCCGACGCGCTGGCCGCCGCGGCCGGCATCGCGCCGGTCCTGCGCCAGTCCGGCAAGGTGCGCTTCCTCAGGCGTCCCACAGGCGGCAACAAGGGACTCAAACGTGTCTTCTACCAGTCCGCCTTCTGCTCCCTTGGCCACCCCGACAGCCGCGCCTTCTACGACCGCAAGCGCCGCGAGGGAAAACGCCATCACCAAGCCGTCCTCGCCCTCGCGCGCCGACGCATCAACGTCCTCTGGGCCCTGCTCACCAGCCGGCAGCTCTTCCAACAAAACTTCAAACTCGCCGCTTGACGCACCCATTAGGCTGCTTCCTCCAGGCGCGCGAGCTCCTCGCGCACGAACTCAAGCCGGTCGTTACCGAAGAACATCGCCTCGCCGACGAAGACGGTCGGCGATCCGAATACGCCACGCTCCGCCGCCTCGTCGGTGTTGGCATCGAGCTGGGCGGCCATCTCGGAGCGGTCGATCCGGGCGGCGATCGGCTCGGTGTCGATCCCGGCGTCAGCGATCGCCGCAACGACATCGGCGGCGTTCGCCAACGTCTTCCCCTCGCTCCAGATCGCCCGGTAGAGCGCCAGTGTGATGGCGGCGGCGTCCTCCGGTCCCTCGGCCGACAGCACCGCGCGCGAGCAGGCGTCGCCGTCGTTGGCGCGCATGTCCGAGGGGTTGAGCGGAACCCCGTAGCGCTGCGCCCAGCGTCCCACGTCGACGCGGGCATAGCGGCCCTTCGCTGCGCAGGTGATGGTCGTCGGGACGTTGCCAACCTTCTCCATGACCTTGAGAATCTTCATCGGCCGCAGCGTAATGACGACGTCCATCTGCCGGAGCTGGGTGAAGGCGAGATAGCTGTAGGGACTGCGGAAATCGTAGAAGAGCTCTATTTGCTGGGTCATCGTGCGGCTCCTGCGGCAGGGTCGAGAAGGCGTTGGACGGCGTCATCGGCGCCCGGGCCAGGGCGGAGCTGGACGCGCTCGACTGGGCTGGCCTTACTGGCAGCGTGACAACAGCGCTGGTCTAGGCCGGCCGGCGCGGTACCATCAGATTTGCGATCAGAACCTGCACGGCGTCGCCGTTCTGGTTCAGCGTGGTCGTCCGGACTTTGATCAATCCCTGTTCCGGACGCGACTTCGACGGCCGCACGTCCAGCACTTCGCTTTCCAGGTGCAACTCGTCTCCGGGACGGACCGGCCGCGGCCAGCGGAACTCGTCGAAGCCAGCGCCGACGATGCCTCCGGCGGGCTTGATCTCGCTCTCGACCAGGAGCCGCATCGTCACCGCTGCGGTGTGCCAGCCGCTTGCCGCGAGTCCGCGAAAGATCGTGTCCTCCGCAGCATTCTCATCGAGATAGAAGGGTTGCGGATCGAACTCGGCGGCGAAGCTCTTGATCCGTTCCTTGTCGATCACGAGCCGTCCGGAGCCGAAGATCTGCCCGACGGCGAAGTCCTCGAGATATCGCTCTCTCATTTCTTGCGTTCCCGCACGACAGTTCGGGCGATCCGGACGGCCGTCGCCCACGGCGCTGACACACAGGGCGTGTGGTTCGCACCGATCAGCTCGGCTCGCGCCATAAGGCGCGGGCGGCGGCAAGGATCTCATCGGACAGCTCCGCGTCGTCGACGGCGCGGGCAAGGATGAGGGCGCCCACCGAAGTCGACAGGCAGGCGAGCGCCTTCTGCCGCCGTGCGGCCCTGGACCTGCCAGGGATGATCCGAACCAGGGTATCGATCGAGGACCGCAGCCCCTCGGTGAAGCGGCGGCGCAGCGTCGGGTTCTCCTGCCGGGCGACATCCGCGGCCAGCGCTGCATAGATGCAGCCTTCGCCTGTGCCGTCGCGATGCCTGCCGGACAGGTAGCTGTCCAAGAGGGCGTCCAGCGGCGCCTCGGCAGCGTTCGCCGCTACGGCGTTCCAACGCTCGCTGGTCCGGGCAAGCGCGCGCGCGCAAGCCTGAACCTCCAGATCGTCCTTGGACTCGAAGTGGCCGTAGAAGCCGCCATGCGTGAGGCCGGCGGCCTTCATCAGACCCGCGACGCCGATGCCGTCGAAGCCCCGCTCGCGAAAGAGCCGGCCGGCGACGTCGATGATGCGGTCCCGGTTCTCAGCCGCCTGCTCCCTGCTCACTCTCATCGCTCTCTTCCTGGTCTCAGAAAAACGCTTGACTCTTTATATGATGTTCGACATCTATCGTCAAGAATGATGATGACCATCATGTAAAGCAGGCCCCGATCTGAGGTGGCCGCCATCCAGGAGGCTCGCTGTGCGCTACAAGGTCTTCGGCCGGCACACCGGCCTGCGCGTATCCGAGCTCGTGCTGGGAACCGGGGTGTTCGGCACGAGATGGGGGCACGGTGCCGACCCCGACGAGGCGCGCCGCATCCTCGATGCCTATGCCGAGGCTGGCGGCAACTTCATCGACACAGCCGACACCTACCAGTTCGGCGAGTCCGAGGAGCTGCTTGGGCAGTTCCTGCAAGGCCGGCGCGACGATTTCGTTCTTGCGACCAAGTTCACGCAGGGCGCGGCGCCGGAGGCCGGCATCCTGGTCACCGGCAACAGCCGCAAGGCCATGGTCGCGTCCCTCGAGACCAGCCTGCGACGGCTCAGAACCGACCGGATCGACCTCTACTGGGCGCACTACGCCGACGGCGTGACGCCGGTCGAGGAAATCGTGCGCGGCTTCGACGACCTCGTGCGCGGCGGCAAGATCCTCTATGCAGGGCTCTCCGACTTCCCGGCCTGGCGCGTCGCGCGGGCGGCGACAATCGCGGAACTGCGCGGCGCGGCCCCGATCGCCGCGCTCCAGGTCGAGCACAGCCTGGTCGAGCGCACGACAGAGCAGGAACTGCTGCCGATGGGCCAGGCGCTCGGCCTCGGGATGGTCGCCTGGTCGCCGCTGGGCGGCGGTATGCTCACCGGCAAGTACCGCCGCGGTGAGGCCGGGCGCGCCGAGGCCCTGGGCGGTCGTGTGTTCCAGCCCGAGAATAGCGCGCAGCGCACGGCAATCCTCGATACGGTGATCGCGGTCGCCGCGGAGGCCGGCGCGACGCCGAGCCAGGTCGCGATCGCCTGGGTGGCTTCGAAGGGCCCGCTGCCGATCGTCGGCCCGCGCACCCTCGAGCAGCTCGGCGACAATCTCGGCGCAACGCGGCTGCAGCTCACCCCCGAGCAACTCGCGCGCCTCGACGAGGCGAGCGCGATCCCGCCGGTGTTTCCCTACACGGTGGTCGACCATCGTGAATACCGGCACCGCGCGACCGGCGGCAAGCTCGATCAGCTTGACCTTCCGACTGTCCCGGTCGCCTAAGGGCTTACCGATGATCTCGTCATCCCTGGCCGCTGCGCTCCGCCGGCGCGACATCCACTACGGCTGGGTCGTCGCCGCTGTCACCTTCCTTACCATGCTGGTGACGGCCGGCGCGGTGGGGGCCCCCGGCGTGTTCATCGTGCCCCTCCAGGAGGAGTTCGGTTGGCAGACCGCCGAGATCTCCTCGGCGCTGGCGATCCGGCTCGCGCTGTTCGGCCTGCTCGGCCCGTTCGCGGCCGCTTTCATGAACCGCTTCGGCGTGCGCCGGATGGTGCTGATCGCGCTCGCCATCATCGCGGCCAGCCTCCTCGCCTCGCTCGCGATGAGCCGGGTCTGGCAGCTCATCCTTCTCTGGGGCGTGGTCGTCGGCGTCGGGACGGGGCTGACGGCGCTGGTGCTCGGCGCGACGGTCGCGACGCGCTGGTTCTCCGCGCGCCGGGGGCTGGTGGTCGGCATGCTCATGGCGAGCTCCGCGACCGGACAGCTGCTCTTCCTGCCGCTCCTGGCGAGCCTCACGGATCGGTTCGGCTGGCGCATCGCGCTCGGCTTTGTCTGCGTGATGCTGCTGGTCGCGGTCGTCGCCGTGGGCGCGCTGATGCGAGATCGCCCGGCCGACCTCAAGCTGCCCGCTTACGGCGATCAGGACGTGGTGCCGGCACCGGCTGTCACCGGCGGCTTCTCTGCGCTCCTCCTGTCGCCTCTCGTCATCCTCCGGGATGCGGCCCGCACCGGCGTCTTCTGGGTGCTGTTTGGCACCTTCTTCATCTGCGGCGCCAGCACCAACGGCCTGATCCAGACCCACTTCATCGCGCTCTGCGGCGACTTCGGCCTGGCGGCGGTCGGTGCGGCGGGCGTGCTGGCGCTGATGGGCGTCTTCGACTTCTTCGGCACGGTCGGCTCGGGCTTGCTCTCGGACCGCTACAACAGCCGCTGGCTGCTATTCTGGTACTATGGCCTCCGAGGCCTGTCCCTGCTCTATCTGCCGTTCATCGGCTTCTCGTTCTACGGTCTGTCGCTGTTCGCCGTGTTCTACGATCTCGATTGGCTGGCGACCGTACCGCCAACCGTGAAGCTGACTGCCGAGCGCTTCGGCCGCGAACGCACGAACGTCGTCTTCGGCTGGATCTTCGCCGGCCACCAGCTCGGCGCGGCATCCGCCGCGTATGGCGCCGGACTGACCCGGACGGAGTTCGCGACCTATCTGCCGGCATTCTTTGCGGCCGGCCTTCTCTGCCTGCTCGCGGCCCTGCTGGCGCTGACGCTCACCAAACCCGAGAGGTCGGCGAAGCTCGCGCCGGCCCGAACGGCCGCGGCGCCCGGCCAGGCATGACCAGGATCGATGCGCTTTCGCGCTGCCGTGCGACGGCAGCTTTGCCCGTAGCGAGGGAGATACGGACGTGAACAGTCAAGATCCTCATCGCGAGTGCGCGCTGGTGCGGCGGCAGCTCGCCGGTCGAACGTCGGGGGTCGAATTCCTGACGGCCTTCTCGACGGCATCCATCCGGCATCACCCTTCAGCGAGGATAGTCCGATGACGTTCAAGGCGCTGCTCGCAGCAAAGACAGACGAAAAGATCTCGACCAGCGTGGTCGAAATGACTGAGCAGGATCTCGGCTATCGCGTCGTCGCATCGACGGGACGTCTCGAGGAAGGCGATTATCTGCGCAGCCTCGGCGCGGCGGACATCATCGACCGCCGGACCCTTTCGGAGCCGGGAGCACCGATCGCGGGCGAAAGATGGGCTGGCGCAGTGGACTCCGTTGGCAGTCATACGCTCGTGAACGTGTTGGCGCAGACTCAATATCGCGGCGTGGTCACGGCCTGCGGCCTGGCTCAAGGTCTGGATCTTCCCGGATCGGTCCTGCCCTTCATCCTGCGCAATGTCACCCTTGCCGGTATCGACTCGGTGAATGCCCCGCAGGAGGCCCGCATCGAGGCCTGGTCGCGTCGGGCACGCGATCTGAACCTGTACAAGCTCGCCCGGACGACGCAGGTGGTCGGCCTTGCAGAGGTTCCCGATGTCGTGGGCCGGATGTTCGAGGGGAAAGTCCAGGGTCGCACGGTCGTCGATGTCAATGCGTGAATGCTGTTCCGCTCGACGAAAACATATCAGGGATCCGGAACGCTACCGATTCCAAGGAGATCTCACCATGTCGCAAGCCAATTTGCATGAAACCGCCCCAACACAGTTCCAACACGTCGGCGATGTCCGTCTTGCCTATCGCCGCTTCGGGAAGGAGGGCGCGCCGCCTCTGGTCTGCCTTCAGCACTTTACAGGCAGAATGGACAACTGGGATCCCATCCACACCAACCGGCTCGCCCAAGACCGTCCCGTGGTGCTCGTGGACTATAGGGGCGTAGGCCGCTCGAGCGGCGAGACGCCGGACTCAATGCAGGGCATGGGGCGCGACATCATCGCCTTCATCCGTGCTCTTGGCGCCAAGCAAGTGGATATCTTCGGGTTCTCGATCGGAGGCATGGTCGCTCAGCAGATCGCCCTGGATGCACCCGAGCTTGTCAGGCGACTTCTTCTGGTAGGCACCGGTCCGGCGGGAGGCGAGGGCATGGCTGCATTCTCGCCGCAGGTGCACGAGATCATCAATCGGCCGAACAGCACGGCATCCGAACGGATGCTGGAGCTGTTCTTCTCACCGACCGTCACAAGCCAAGCCGCGGGCAAGGCATGGCTTTCCCGCATCGCAGCGCGGCAGGCGGATCGCGAACCGGAGGCATCGCCCCAGGTCGCCGCCGCCCAGCTGGCCGCGCTGAAGGAATGGGGGGAGGTGACCGGCGAACGCTACGGTTCTCTGAGGAACATCCCACACCGTACTCTCGTCGTGAATGGTCATGACGACATCATGGTCCCAACGTGAATTCGTTCATCCTTCAGCAGAGGCTTCCCGACGCCCGGCTCATCCTCTTTCCGGATTCCGGGCATGGCTCGCATTTCCAGTTTCCGGAGGAGTTTGCTGAAGCGACCGCCCGCTTCCTCGCCGCTGACTGATGGCTGAGCCACTGCCAGCGAGGCAGCCCCAATCACCAGCATACGGAGCGCAAGATGACGCAACCCAGCACGATCCGCATAGAGCGACTGACGGCGCTGCTGCTGCAGATGGCAACTTGAGCTTGCGCGTCCTCGCTCATCTCCTCAACGGCACATGGGAGCACGAAACATGACTCAATCCAACAACCGCGAGACGCAACCATCCGTACAAGACGTTGCACTCATCGTTGGGGGCGGCCCCGGCATCAGCTCAAGTTGCGCCAGGTTGTTCGCGGAAAATGGCATGCGGGTCGGCATCGCAGCCAGGAATCCGGACAAACCGGTCCTGCAGACTCTGAAGAAGACGCACGGCGTGCGTCGATACGCGTGCGATGCAAGCGAACCAGCGGCCGTGGAGCTGCTGTTCCAGAATGTTGTTCGAGACCTTGGGGCTCCCACGCTTGTCGTGCACAACATCGACGGCCGGGTTCCCGGCATTTTCGGCAAGGAGATTACCGAAGCCGATCCAAGCATGGCGCTCGACACACTTCGCAACTCAGCGTTCAGCGCGTTTTTGGTAGGTCAGCAGGCAGCTCGACTGATGCGCGAAAACCCACTGAACGCCAACGGCACGAAAGGAACGATCATTTTCACGAACGCAAGCGCAGCCCTCAAGGGCTTCCCGTCAAGCGGTGCCTTTGCAATGGCATGTCATGCCAAATCCGGACTCGCACAGAGCATGGCAAGGGAACTGATGCCGCAGGGTATCCACATAGCATGTGTGCCGATTGACGCCGCGATCGGCTGGACGCAGGAAGACCGTACCCGCGCGCACCGACTGGCTGGAACGACCGTCGACGACAACATGGCCGACCCGGACTGCATCGCGGAAACCTATCTGCAGCTGCATCGCCAGCATCGGTCGACTTGGGCGTTCGAAGTCGTGCTACGACCGTGGGTCGAGAGATGGTGACTGGCGCTCGCGACGGCCCGCTTCCTCGCCGCGGCGTGAGGCGCAGCGCAAGCCTGCCCGGCACCGCGGCGCAACCGATAATGATCAGTAGAAGGAATTCGTGAACCTACGGCGGTGGTGCGGAAGGTCACACCGACCATCCGGCGATCTCCGGCTGAGACCGTGCCGATGGCACAGGCTTCGTGGGTTCGCAGCCCTGCGTCTCGGCAAGCTGTTCATAGCGAAGTTACGAAGGAGGACCACATGACAGGCTATTGCCACATCACCACTCCGACACAGTTCGTCGAAGCGAACGGGATCCGCTACGCCTATCGGCGCTTTGGCGCGGAAACCAGAACGCCCCTGGTTTTTCTGCAGCATTTCCGCGGCGGGCTCGACAACTGGGACCCCCTTGTCACGGATGGCCTGGCCGAAGACCGGCACGGTTATCCTCTTCAACAACGCCGGCGTGGCGAGTTCGAGCGGCGAGACCCCCGATACGGTCGATGCCATGGCCGATCACGTCGCGATCTTCGTGAAGGCGCTCAACCTGCCTGTGGTTGACGTGCTCGGCTTTTCCCTCGGCGGCTTCGTCGCCCAAAGCTTCGCCCAGCGCGATCCCGAACTCGTCAGGCGGATCGTACTGGTCGGCACCGGCCCCCGTAACGGGGAGTCAAGCCCGAACCCGAACCCGCGCATCATGCAGGTGGCTGGAAACCCCGTACCCGTGCTGGAGGACTTCCTCTTCCTGTTCTTCTCTCCGTCGGAGAAGAGCCAGGCGGCAGGTCGAGCCTTCTGGGAGCGCCGGCACCAGCGCGAGGATCCGGATCCGCCGTCCTCACCTGAAGCCATGCAGACTTAGATGGCGGCGATCGTCGAATGGACCCAGCCGCGCGGCGAGCGTTACGCCTATCTGAAGGAGATCCGGCAGCCAACGCTGGTGGCTAACGGTCACAACGATATTATGGTGCCGACCGTGAACTCCTTCACCCTGCAACAACATCTTCCGAACGCACAACTGATCATCTATCCAGATTCGGGGCATGGGTCGCAGTTCCAATACCCGGACCTGTTCGTTGCTCACACAAGGCTCTTCCTCGATGCCCCGGACGGTCAGCCATGAACTGAGACCTGCCCGCCACTTCGTCGAAGGCGCGACGGGTTATCACCTGCACCCCGCCCGGAACGAGCCGCTCCGGGTGGGGTGGTCATTAGCGCGCGCGCGTCTGGATCTCAAAATCAGTGACGGGAAGCTCCCCGAGACCGTCTCTCGGCTTCTGCGCTGCCGTGCGACGGCGGCTTTTGCCTGTAGCGGGGGAGAGGCGGACGTGAACAATCCAGATCCTCATCGCGAGTTCGGGCTCGTGTCGCCGGAGGTCGTCGGTCGCGTGTCGGGGGTTGAATTCCTGCAGAGCCTTCTCGACGCCACCTATCCGGCCCCGCCCTTCAGTGAGGTCGCCGAGGTCTGGCCGATCTCGGTCGAGGTCGGCCGCGTGGCATTCGAGGCGTCGCCCTCGGCCCGCTTCTACAATCCCATGGGGTTGGTCCATGGCGGCTGGCTTGCGCTTCTCCTCGACTCCGCCATGGGTTGCGCAGTGCATTCGACCCTCGAGCCGGGGCAGGCCTTCACGACAATCGAAATGAAGACGACCTTCGTCAGGCCGGTCCGCGAGAGCTCGGGCAAGCAGCGCTGTGAAGGGGTGCTGCTGCACGCGGGCAGTCGGATAGAATGCAAGATCTTCGATGGTGCGGGCCGCCTCATCGCGCACGGCTCCGAGACCTGTCTGATCTCCACCATCAGATCCGCCAGAGGCGCCGCTGCTCCTCCCATGCAAGCGGCCCGTTCCCCAACAACTCGGCGAGCCTCAGACCCTTCGGCTGACGCCCGTCCAGGATCGCTTCCACGATGTCAGGCGCCAGGCAGGTCAGCGGAAGCAGACGGCAGACGTAGGCGTCCGTGACGCCCTCCTGCTCCGCAAGGTCCGTGATCGACTTCGCCTGACTGCTCTCGATCTTCCGCCGCCAGCGGTGCGCGCGGACGAGCGCCTTGACCAGCGTCTCGTCGCGCCTCGGCTTCCGTGCTGGTGCCGCCGCGCCCTCCGGCGTCATGATCAGCTTTCGGCCACCCCGGCGTTGCAGCCGGATAGGGATGCGGATAGTCAGGGTATCAAGTTCGAGAGCGGCGCGCCCAGCCATCACTCTGCAGCCTCCAGCAGGGGTTCGGACGCGGCCGGAGCGACTACCTCCTGGTCCGCCAGCTCCGCGACGCGGCTACGAATTCCGGCAGCATGCAGCGTGACGGAGATACCGTCAGGCGCGACATCGATCCGCTCGATCAACAGCCGCATGATGCATACCTGCTCGGCCGGGTACAGCTCGTCCCACACCGGCTCGAGCGCCCCGAGGGCTTCGATGACATCGCCCTCCTCGAGCTCGGCGTTCTCGGCTGAACCGTTCTCCCGCCGCACCGCAGTGATCGTCCGCGCGACCACCTCGGGCGCCGCGAGCAGCCGTCGAACCTGCCGAGCACCCCCCAGAAGCCGCAGGAATCCTCGATCGGAAATCGACGTAAGGAGCATTCTGGATACACTTGTTTTTAGAATAAAAGTGTCCCACTTTGAGGGCAGGCATTTCCAGGTCGAGGATCGGTCCATGAAGCGCGCCGCCATTTACGCCCGGGTCAGCACCCGCAACGGGCACCAGGACCCCGAGACTCAACTCCTGGCCCTGCGCCAGGTCGCCGAGCGCGCCGGGTGGCAGATCGCGGGCGAGTACGTCGACCACGGCATCAGCGGCGCCAAGGGCCGCGACAAGCGGCCCGAGTACCATCGGCTGCTCAAGGATGCCACCCGGCGGCAGTTCGACATCGTGATGGCGTGGTCCGTTGACCGTCTCGGCCGCTCGCTACAGGACCTCGTGGCCTTCCTCGGGGACCTTCACGCACAAGGCGTCGACCTGTATCTGCATATTCAGGGCATCGACACCACGACGCCCGGCGGTAAGGCGCTCTTTCAAATGATGGGAGTGTTCGCCGAGTGTAACCCTGCGGTGAGGGCCGCCTTGCGGTAGCAGGCGGTGGGGTGCGGACTGTCCTTATGGATAGGCGTAAGGACAGTGCGCAGGTTCAGCGGCTCGAGGTGGTGGAGCTCGGGCGGCGCCGGCGGTGGTCGGCCGAGGCGAAGCTGCGGATCGTCGAGGAGAGCTTTGCCGGCTGGCGCCAGGCCTCGGCGACGGCGCGGCGCCACGGGATCTCGCCCTCGTTGCTGTTCGCGTGGCGCAAGGTCTACCGTGCCGGCGCGCTGGTCGATGCGGCGCCGGGCGGCTTCGTGCCGGCGGTGGTGGTCGACGAGCGCCCCGCTCCAGCGCCGGTGCCAAGCCGGATCGAGATCGTCACGCCGAATGGATATCGCGTGTTGGCGGGCGCGGACGTCGACGAGGCGGCGCTGGTTCGGGTGCTGGCGGTGGTGGCGCGCGCATGATCCCGGTGCCGGCGGGGGTGCGGGTGTGGTTGGCGGCGGGCGTGACCGACATGCGCCGCGGCATGAACAGCCTGGCGTTGCAGGTGCAGCAGAACCTTGGTCGCGACCCGCACGCGGGCGATGTCTTTGCCTTTCGTGGCCGCCGAGGTGACTTGATCAAGATTCTCTGGCACGACGGGCTCGGCTTCTCGCTCTACGCCAAGCGCCTGGAGCGGGGTCGCTTCCTCTGGCCGTCGCCGACCAATGGTGTCGTCGCGATCACACCGGCACAGCTCGGCTATCTGCTCGAAGGGATTGATTGGAGGAATCCGCAGAGGACCTGGCGTCCGTTGAAGGCAGGATGACAGGAAAGGCGCCGATACCTTCACTTTGACTTCGACATCTTTGGCTCATCGTGTACAATCGAAGTCATGGCGGCGGATCGAGAAGATCTCGATGCCTTGCGCGCGGCGCTCGCCGCCGCCGAGGCGCGGGCCCAGGCGGCCGAGACCGAGGCTACGCGCGCGGTTGCGGAGGCGACCCGAGCGCAGGCGGTGCTGGCCAGCAGCGAAGCCGTGATCGCAGCCCTCAAGCTCGAGATCCTGAAGCTGCGGCGCGAGCTCCATGGTCAGAAGTCGGAGCGCAAGGCTCGGCTCCTCGACCAGCTCGAGCTGCAGCTCGAGGAGCTCGAGGCGACCGCCACCGAAGACGAGCTCAGGGCCGAGCAGGCCGCGGCGCGGGCTTCGACGCCCGTGCGCACATTCACGCGCCGGCGCCGGGTTCGTAAGCCGTTTCCTGAGCATCTGCCGCGCGAGCGCGTGGTGATCGAAGCGCCCGCCACCTGCGGCTGCTGCGGCTCCGGGCGGATCGCGAAGCTCGGCGAGGACGTCACCGAGACGCTGGAAGTCGTCCCGCGCCAGTGGAAGGTGGTCCAGACCGTGCGCGAGAAGTTCACCTGCCGGGACTGCGAGCGGATCACCCAACCGCCGGCTCCCTTCCACCCGACGTCGCGGGGTTGGGCGGGCCCGAGCCTGCTGGCGATGATCCTGTTCGAGAAGTTCGGCCAGCATCAGCCGCTCAACCGGCAGGCGGAGCGCTATGCCCGCGAGGGCGTCGAGCTCAGCCTGTCGACGCTCGCCGACCAGGTGGGCGCGTGCGCCGTCGCGCTCGCGCCCTTGCACGCGTTGATCGAGGCCCATGTCCTGGCGGCCGAGCGTCTTCATGGCGACGACACGCCGGTGCCGGTGCTGGCCAAGGGCAAGACCGACAAGGGCCGGCTTTGGGTCTACGTCCGCGACGACCGTCCGTTCGGCGGTAGCGCGCCGCCGGCCGCGCTGTTCCAGTTCTCGCGCAATCGCCGTGGCGAGCATCCGAAGCGGCACCTGGAAGGATGGGCCGGCGTGCTGCAGGCCGATGCCTATGCGGGCTTCGGGGCCCTGTACGAGGCCGATCGCCCGCCGCGCGCGGTGACCGAGGCGCTATGTTGGGCCCATGGCCGGCGCAAGTTCTTCGAGCTTGCCGACATCGCCGCCAACGCGCGGCGCGGTAAGGACGCCAAGCCGATCTCCCCGCTGGCGCTCGAGGCGGTGAGGCGGATCGATGAGATCTTCGATCTCGAGCGTACGATCAACGGCGCCGACCGCGCCACCCGTCTCGCCGTGCGCCGCGCAGAGGTGGCACCACTGGTCGCCGATCTCGAGACCTGGATGCGCAGCGAGCGCGAGCGTCTCTCCCGTCACGCGAGCGTCGCCCAGGCGATGGACTACATGCTCAAGCGCTGGGACCGCTTCGCCCGCTTCCTCGAGGACGGCCGGATCTGCCTCAGCAACAACGCCGCCGAGCGCAGCCTGCGCGGTGTGGCTCTCGGGCGCAAGTCATGGCTGTTCTGCGGCTCCGAGCGCGGGGGCGACAGGACCGCCTTCATGTACACGCTGATCACCACCGCCAAGCTCAACGACGTCGACCCGCAGGCCTGGCTCGCGGATGTCCTCGCCCGCATCGCCGACCTGCCTATGTCGCGGCTGCCCGCGCTTCTGCCCTGGGCGTGGCGGCCGGCCCCTTCATCGATCGCCGCCTGACATCGAGACTCCCGTCAACCCATTCGCACCGCGGCCGTCACCGGAGGCTTACCGCCGATTCGAGCGAGCGATCATTCAGGAGCGCGTGTGCGCCGGGCTCGCCAAGGCGCGGGCACAGGGCAAGCAGCTTGGACGACCCAAGGTGCCGCCATCGGTCGAGCGCTCAATCCAGGCCGCGCGGGCGGCTGGCAAGGGGCAGCTGGCGATTGCCCGAGAGCTCCGGGTTGGCGTCGGCACGGTACGCAGGGTGCTGGGACTCTAGCCACCTTGGTAAGGAGGTGCGCCATAGCAGGTTCAAATCGGGGGCAGGATTTGGACTTTGTGCACTTTTCGTGGCGCCGGGTCTGGAAGCCCAGGGACAGCGAATGTGATTGCTGAGAGGGTGCTGCCGCATGGGCTGCTATTCCGGGCCTTAGTTAGCCCCTGGCGATGTGCTGAAGGGAAATGCGCTGCGAACGGCTGCGTTCAGTGTGCCGCTTACGGCGGCGTTTGAATATCCAGAGCTACGGCCGTGGCGAACGCACGCGGATCTACCTTCCCTTTCACGAACTGCTTCACCGTAGCCAGCTGCTCAGCCAATATCAGATCAGTTAGTTCGAATGCGTCGGGCCGCTCCTGCAGGTAGGGAATTTCGTGCCAGTGCGCCCTAAGATCGCGCAGCGCTGTCGTCACTTCGGGCGATAGGCCCTGCCGATCTGCGACGTAGGCGGTCTTTTCCACGCGGGCTCGGGCATCCAGGTCGCCGCCACCACGTCTCGTGACCGTCACCGCGGCGCGTGCGCCCGGCCGCAACTGTGCCTGGCGCTCAACCTCCACCTCATAGTTCGATTTAAAAATCAGCTGCAGTTTGAAGCGGTCGGCGGTCGTGAAGTCGGGCGAAACCGCGAGCTCCTCCATCAGCCTCGGCAACAGGGCATCGGCCTGCCCGATGTTGTCCTGGGCGATTAGGCGCTTGGCCTCGATCCACAGACGGTGAAAGGGCAGCTTACGGTAGTCGCCGCGCTCGGTTAGATGCTCGATCTGGATCAGGCAGAAATCGTGCTCCGTATATGAGCGCACCGCGTCCATCCGCTCTGCATAGAGCAACCGGCCGTCGCGCACCCAAAGACGACGCCTGTCGACTTCACTGTCGGGGCAGTTGACATAGGCAAAATAGCCGCTGCGGAACTTGCTAGCGCTGATCTCCTGACGCGTGCCGAGGCGCAGTTGCACCGCCGGAATACCAAGCAGCTCGCCAAGCCGGTCGGAGAACGCGTTGGCTAGACCAAGATATGCGGACACTTGGCCGACATCGAACGCGCCAACCACGCTTTCGACGAGATCGAACAGTCCCTTTGCGAGATTGTCAACCTCGGCGCGAAACAGGCCGACGAACAGTCCGATGTCGGCACCCATGTACGGGATCGGCCCGGCTACCCTGGTGTTCAAATACTCGACCCGGCCGGACCCGACCTCGCGCTCGAGTTCGCCCAGCATGCGATTGCCGACGAAGAAGGGGACCGTCCGAGATGCGCCGTCGTACAGGAAATCGCTGACCACGAGCGCGAAGGGCAGGTAACCAACCCAGTACTCGCGCTTGTCGCGGAGATGCATCTCGGCGAGGCGGATCTCGAAGTAGGCCTCGTCGGGCACAAAGTCGACCGTGGCGGCACCCTGGCCCTGGACATGATCATCGGGCACCCGGGCATAGAACCTTCGATTGCTCCGGCTTCGCATGAGGCGTTGGAGGAGCGAAGTACCGATCATGGTTGGTTACCCGCAGAGCGCCGCCGCATCGCCGCGGCGGTCCCAGCTGGGGTCAGTCCGTGATCTGCAGAATCATCATCGGCGCCGCCCATATCATGTTCTCCTTGCTGGCTTCGTACATCTTGCTGCGGGTCTTCTGGAAGGCCAGCTCGAGTGAAGGCTCGCCACTGAGCAGCTCGCTGTAGAAGGTCTGCGTGTGCTCCTTGGCCGCGTGGTCGTCGATCTCCCAGCGGAAGCCGAGGATCGCCGGCACCTCCTTGCGCGCGAGCTCGAAGGCGAACACGTCGTGGGAGCTTTGGCAGCTGCTGAGAAATACGAAGCTGGCGCGGGCCTTCTTCAGCCACGCGACGAACTCTGTTATGTCCAGCGGCTCGATGCCATTCGCACCCGGAAAGAAGATGTAGCCGGTCTTCTTGGGCTCGTCATAGTATGAGTGGCCACCGTAGTGGACGAGGTGCCACTCGGTCCCGTCGCTCAACAGCTCCCGGACGCGCTCCCTGAAGGAGGTCCCGTTGATCGCTGCACGGCTAACGCGCTCAACCCGTCCGAAGCGCGCCCGCCGGTTGCTGCCGTTCGTCTCCTTGAGGAAATTCTCGAGCCAGGCGCATTCCGCCGCCACGTGCTTGAGCTCGGGCAAGCTCTTCAGCTCCGGCACGTAGCCGCCGACATCAGATTCGATGATCAGACAGTTGAGCGGTCCCCTGCGCGTTTCCTCGTCTTGAAACAGCGGCAGTCGCCAAGCTGGCGTCTTGAGCTTGCGCGACATCGGGACCTCGAGCATCCAGAACTGGTCGCGCGCCTCGGGCTTGACCAGGGCCTCGAGCGCGACGGGATGGATGTCGCGATCGATGGAGAACCGGATGCGCAGATTCTCGTCTCGGGCCATGCCCCTGGCGATGCCAAGATGCATGCCGAACTCCCCATCCGAATTGATCAGAAGCTCGGTCAGATCGCCACCCACGTCACGCAGCGCCTCGACCCAGTCCGGGTATGCGTGGATCTGCTCGATGCGCTTGGTGTCGCGAGCCAGCCTTTCGAACCGGGTGCTCTCCACACTGCGCCTACCGGGGTAGTAGTATTGTTGCGAGCCACGGCACCTGACGGTATAGGCAATCAGATCCCGGTCGATCGTGATTTCCACGGTGGCGGTGCAGATCGAGTTCTGGGCATTGGCGCTGGGATCCTGCTGGTCCAGGACCTTCTCGATCGCTTTCTCGAGGTCCTCGTCCAGGCCGACGCCGGTCTCCACCAGCTCGCAGCGCAACAGGTCCCTGGCCTTGGAGAGCAAGCGCCCACTGATCGAATCCACCAGCAGGATCGAGGGCACGTCGATGCCCTTGGCCCTAGCCGCCTTCAGGAACTCGAGCCCCCGCTCGGCGGTCTCATCGGGGCAGCTCTTGCCGTCGGCGGGAATGTCCAGGTGGGCGACGATCAGGTCGAAGCGCGATCCGAGCTCGAGCAGCTCGTCGGCGTCGGTCCGGCTCATCGCGACCGCGAAGTTGGGTGGCGCATCACCAGATCCCGCGACCACCGATGCCACGGCATCGCGCAGGGGATCCTCCAGACCCTGGCGTCGTAGCCGCTCAGGCAACACGAGGAGAATGCGGCGTGGCATCGTCCATCCCCTTCCCCTCAGGCGAGGCAGGCAGCCGGATGTGGAACTCCGCAGCCGAATTGGCCGCCGTCTTCTGGCAATAAGTGCCGCCATGCTGTTCGACAAAGCGTCGGAGGACGGTCACGCCGAGCGCGACCTCGGCTCGGGTCCGCGCGATGCCGTCGGGCGCGCCCGAGGCGGATGCGGGCGCAAATCCCGTGATTCGAATGTCGATCGCGCCCTCCGCCTCCTCGACGTGCAGCTTAATACGCTTGTCGTTCGGCAGGTAGCGCAACAGATAGGCGAAAAGGGTCTGGAAGACGAACCAGAGCTGGTAAAAGTCGCCCTTCACCAATGGTAGGCTATCGCTGAAGCAGGGTTCGATGACGCGTTGCTCGTCGTCCGTAAGCTCGCTCAAAGCGCTCCTGATGACACGCCGGATGTCCAACTCGACTCTGTCAAAACGAGGCGAGGGTGCTTGCGGGTCAAGCAGGAGGAGGCGCTCGTGGGTGATCTCGACTTTCCGCAAATGTTTCAGTGCGTTGGTGACGCCTTCCGCCATCTCCGGCGGCAGCCTGCGCTGGAGGCGCAGCATGAATCCCGAGACCAGCGCCAGTGGGGCCCGGGTTTGGGTCGCGATTTCCTGGAACAAGGTCCCGATCATCTCCAATTCCTCGAGGCGCTTGAGCGCCGAGAGGTCCCGGGCGAAGAATACCTTACGATCGAACTCGCCGGGCAGGAGTTGGCTGGAGAGGAGAGCTTTGAGGGGCTGCTCTCTGGGATTGACGAGATCTACCTCGACGTCGGTCACCTCGCGCAGACCCGCCGCGTAGTCCGCAACCAGGCGGTCAGAAAAGAACTCATGAAAGGCCCGTCCGCGTGCGTCATCTTTTGCTACCCCGAGCAGACGCGTGCCGGCGGGGTTCAGGCGCTCTATGTGGCCCTCCTGATTGGTAATCGCGATCAAATCGTTGGCACTGGTGATCACCTCGTTTAGGATGTATTGAGTAAACAGGTGATCGAGCATGAGCTCGATGTCCTTGACGATGCTCTCGAGCGCGTCCTGCTCCTCTTGCGAGAACGCGTTCTCCTTATTGTGCTCGAGATTCAAAAGGAAGCGCACTCGATTGCCGATTCGGATGGGTAGGCATAGCTCGGACGTGGTCCAATTGTTGTAGCGGATGAACTTGCTCGCCGGCCCTTTGCCCGAGCCGACGTCGCCGATATTGACGCCTTCGCCGGTCCCGTAGACGTGGCCAAGCACACCGGCATTCAGCGCTTGGGAAAACCCACGAGGCAGGCGGTAGGTGCTCTTGGCTGGCGCCTTTTGAGCCTTCAGAGTGAACTGCTGGTTCGCCTCGTCGATCGCAAATAGCGCGACGTTCTCCCAGCCGTAGTGGCCCGACAGCAGGCGCACGACCAATCGCGCGACCGCGGCGCTGCTTCGACAGGCGCCAAGGCCCCGCAACAGTCGGTGCCGGAACTCCTGCTCCGCCCTGTCGCGATGGTACAGGGCCATGTGGGCCGCCTTCTCGATCGGTAGGGCTGCCAGCCGCCCGCAGTCCTCCTGGCTGTAGGCGGCGATCCGTTTGCTGCCGAGGGAGAAGCAGGCGACCACCTTGCCCTCGCGGACGATAGAGTAGCGGATGAAGGAGCGGAAGCCCTCGTCGATGGCCATCTGCATGTCGCGGCCGTTGCGCAGCTCCTCCATCTCCGGGCGCTTGATGAACTCGCACAGATCGTCGACGGGCTGTGGATTCGGCGGCTGCATCATCCACTCTGCCAGCCCCTCGGAGATCGGATACCACCGCGTCTGCCACCGGTCCTCGCCGCCGTGGATGTAGAGCGCGGCCGCATGCTGCATGTCCCGACTGAACACCGATACCCAGAGATCGTCGAACGGGACCACCTTGCCGACGATCCCTGCCACCTTGCGGAGCAGCTTCTTCGCGTTCCGGCTCGTCTCGATCTCCGTGTGGATGGCCGCCGCCTTGTGCTCGAGCTCGGTGCTGCGGAGGATCACGAACCCCCCGATCGGTCTGTCCCGGTCGTCGAACTCGGGGCTGCCCGCGATCAGGACTGGGAGCCGGCGGCCGTTGTCGAGGCGCGTCACTTCCGCCTCGTACTCCTCGCTCACGCCCGCCATGCGTTTTTTGAGCTGCTTTCCGACGATGCGGCGATTCTTGGCATCGGGAACCAGGTCCCAGATCGACATCCCGACGAGTCTCGCGGCCTCACGGCCGAAGATCTCCGCGGCCCTGGAGTTGGCGTACGTGATCTGATGGCCGCTGTACCTGACGATGCCGAGTGGTTGCCGGTCGAAGATCTGCGTGTCCGACTCGACGATCTTCGAGACGTCGGTGAGGACCGCGTAGCCACCCCGCTTCACGCCGTCGACGAGCAGCGGCGCGGGGCTGACGTTGACCGCGATCGTCCTGCCGTCCGGCCGCTTCAGCTTCAGGCGGCGCACACCCGGGTGCTGGCCGTAGTCGCCGCGGATGGCGCTTCGCACGAAGTCGCGCTCGGGGCCGAACAGGCCCGGCAGGTCGACGCCCTCCGCCGGGACGCCGAGCAGGCGGTCCATCTCGGCGTTGGCGAACACGATGGCGCCACCGTCATCGGCTTGGCAGTAGCCGCACCTGACGGTCTCGGTCACCGTTTCGTAAACCGCCGCCGTCTGGTCGAGGACCATGCCGAAGAGGAGCTTGATCTGATCACGCACGCGGCGCAGAAAGCTCTCGACGTCCGCTTGGCGGACCTCGCGGGAGCCCCGCAGCACTTCGTCGAGCGCGTCATCGAGGCAAGAAAACTCGGCGAAGAGATCGGTAATCGAGTAGTCGAGGCGCCGCACCTTGGCTATGAGATTCGAGAGGTTGCGCTCCGGTGCCTGGGCGCAACCTAGCGCGAATTCGAGCGCCACCGAGAACAGATCGCGGCCGTTTCGACGGTCGTGCTGCAGCATATCAAGCTTGTCCTCGGCGGCATCCCCCCAGTGTTGACGCAGACCACGCTGCCATGTCTCGAGAATCTTAGGGGCCTCCTGCTCGATGAGGTGAGCGATATCTCCCGATCCATTGCACGAACGAACAGCGGCTTGTCTCGACATGATGGTGCCCCTGATACCCCTCTCTCACCCCAGTCTGCGCCGGAGCATCTGACAGACTAGCTGGAGCAGCAGGACGTGGGTGTGAGCTGCTTCACACCTGAGGTAGAATCCAGTACGACCGAGCTGAACCAGGCATTCTGGGGCCGTGGCCAGCAGATAGCGTGCGGCACCATGGCTTTGGCCGCCCCCGAGGCCCTCATGGCCCCGGGGTCAAGGTGCGCTGCGAGGTCATCGATCGCGACCGGCACAGCCGGCTGGTCGCGAAGGTCTTCTCGCCCAACGGCGTCGACATCGGCCGGGGGTTGGTCTCGATCTTGATGCGCGATCGGATCGAGGCGACCCCACCAAGTCATTCAACGACACAGGACTGTGGATGCACAGCTCGACATGGTGAGCCCGCCCGCCCGGATCTGCTCGAGGTCCGCTCCAGCGCAGCGCGTCGAACAGAAGGAGGGCGGCAGCTACCGTTCCTTAAGCTGGTCGCGGCGATTCTGACCCCATGCCATGGCGACACAGGCTCTATCCGCCGGTCAGACGTCGCGCACATCGAGGCCCTGGAGCTTGGCTGCGCCGGCACCGGCACCAAGCCGGGATCGCGGCGTTCGCCGCGGTCGCTGTCGCCGCCCTAGCCTGGCCCGTTGTCCAGAACCTCGGGAGGTGGCCGCTGACGGTGGCGATCAGGCACGCCGCCGCAGTGCCGAACTGTGCTGCCGCCCGGGCCGTCGGCCTGGCGCCGGCCCGCAGCACGATCGAGACAAGGACGGCATCGCCTGCGAGCCCTGGCGGCCGTCCTCGAGGCGCTGATCGCCGGCGTCGCTATAAAGCCCGCCGGAGACGCACCAGCGGGCGAGGTCGCCATGGGGCTACCAAGGGGTTGGCCGGGAACGCTGCTGGGTGTTCTAAGGGGCTCCACGGCTCAGTACGGGCTTGGGTCGGGCAGCTGAGGGGGGTTATAGTGCTCGGAAGATCGTTTCCACGTCATGAGTGGGCGTGCTGTTCGTGAACTTGTGCAGCACCGGGCCATGGGTCGAGTCCTCGCGCATCTCGATAGCCCGAACCTCATGGTCATAGGAGAAGGCGTACCTTCGGCCGCCGATCTTTACCCATAGTACGTTCTTGAGGTCTCCCTGGCGCTCCATCACCTCGATCTCCTCGGCATCGTCCTTGCGCCACACGATCGCACCGGCAAGGGCGAGTGCGGCTCCACCGACATTGCCGGCGTGGTGTTCGGCGCGATACATGACCCCTTCGATGTATCGCTTCAGCGTGTCGATGTCCTTGACGGCCAGCGGCATTCTGCACCCTCCTGAGGCAAGTTCCAGGGCGAACATACTGTAGCTGGCGAGGTGCCCACCATCAATGCGATCCGGCCTGTGGCGCCGCTGGTATAGCCGGCCCGTCCCAGATTCATCAGTACGGCGCTGCCCCGATCGGCGTCGATTCACGATGTCCCCGTGTGGGCATTCGTGGCCCCAGCTGTTGCAACCAATGCGGGTTCTGAGGTTCTGAGCTATTAGCGTATAACGGATTGGATGTGATCGTCGTAAGCCCTGCCCGGAGGGCACAAGTGGCCGACACGTTCTTTGAGCAGCCGATCCTCAATTCGCCCTACGAGGTCCCGACGCGACATCACGATCTCGACAAGGACGGGCAGCCGACGGACAGCCCGCCGATCCAGGGCCGGCGTCCTTCCGACCTCTGGACGCCGGTGCCAAGTCGAGGAAACAGAAGGGTCGGGCGCACCAACAGCAGGCGCTCGTCTTTGAGGATGCCGCAGGGCTCACTGACCTCGGTCAGGAGTACAACCCGACCCCGATCATTAACGAAATCCGCGATTACGTCGACGCCTGGCGGCGGCTGCCGAATCCGAACGACTGGCAGGTGACGCCGGCGACCGCCCGGCTGCTGCAGCACTGGCGGCACCATCGTTTCGAATCGGTCCGCCCGTTCTTCTGCCAGGTGGAGGCGGTCGAGACGATCGTCTGGCTGACCGAGGTTGCGCCCAAGCTCGGCAGGCGGGCCGAGAAATTCCGGGAGCACGTTCTGGGTGCCAACGAGCAGGCCAACCCGGAGCTCGTGCGGCTTGCCATGAAGATGGCCACGGGCGCGGGCAAGACGACCGTGATGGCGATGCTGATCGCCTGGCACACGCTCAACGCCGTGCGTCATCCCGCCAGCAAAACCTTCAGCCGCGGCTTCCTGATCGTCACGCCCGGGATCACGATCAAGGGTAACCCTGCGGTGAGGGCCGCCTTGCGGTAGCAGGCGGTGGGGTGCGGACTGTCCTTATGGATAGGCGTAAGGACAGTGCGCAGGTTCAGCGGCTCGAGGTGGTGGAGCTCGGGCGGCGCCGGCGGTGGTCGGCCGAGGCGAAGCTGCGGATCGTCGAGGAGAGCTTTGCCGGCTGGCGCCAGGCCTCGGCGACGGCGCGGCGCCACGGGATCTCGCCCTCGTTGCTGTTCGCGTGGCGCAAGGTCTACCGTGCCGGCGCGCTGGTCGATGCGGCGCCGGGCGGCTTCGTGCCGGCAGTGGTGGTCGACGAGCGCCCCGCTCCAGCGCCGGTGCCAAGCCGGATCGAGATCGTCACGCCGAATGGATATCGCGTGTTGGCGGGCGCGGACGTCGACGAGGCGGCGCTGGTTCGGGTGCTGGCGGTGGTGGCGCGCGCATGATCCCGGTGCCGGCGGGGGTGCGGGTGTGGTTGGCGGCGGGCGTGACCGACATGCGCCGCGGCATGAACAGCCTGGCGTTGCAGGTGCAGCAGAACCTTGGTCGCGACCCGCACGCGGGCGATGTCTTTGCCTTTCGTGGCCGCCGAGGTGACTTGATCAAGATTCTCTGGCACGACGGGCTCGGCTTCTCGCTCTACGCCAAGCGCCTGGAGCGGGGTCGCTTCCTCTGGCCGTCGCCGACCAATGGTGTCGTCGCGATCACACCGGCACAGCTCGGCTATCTGCTCGAAGGGATTGATTGGAGGAATCCGCAGAGGACCTGGCGTCCGTTGAAGGCAGGATGACAGGAAAGGCGCCGATACCTTCACTTTGACTTCGACATCTTTGGCTCATCGTGTACAATCGAAGTCATGGCGGCGGATCGAGAAGATCTCGATGCCTTGCGCGCGGCGCTCGCCGCCGCCGAGGCGCGGGCCCAGGCGGCCGAGACCGAGGCTACGCGCGCGGTTGCGGAGGCGACCCGAGCGCAGGCGGTGCTGGCCAGCAGCGAAGCCGTGATCGCAGCCCTCAAGCTCGAGATCCTGAAGCTGCGGCGCGAGCTCCATGGTCAGAAGTCGGAGCGCAAGGCTCGGCTCCTCGACCAGCTCGAGCTGCAGCTCGAGGAGCTCGAGGCGACCGCCACCGAAGACGAGCTCAGGGCCGAGCAGGCCGCGGCGCGGGCTTCGACGCCCGTGCGCACATTCACGCGCCGGCGCCGGGTTCGTAAGCCGTTTCCTGAGCATCTGCCGCGCGAGCGCGTGGTGATCGAAGCGCCCGCCACCTGCGGCTGCTGCGGCTCCGGGCGGATCGCGAAGCTCGGCGAGGACGTCACCGAGACGCTGGAAGTCGTCCCGCGCCAGTGGAAGGTGGTCCAGACCGTGCGCGAGAAGTTCACCTGCCGGGACTGCGAGCGGATCACCCAACCGCCGGCTCCCTTCCACCCGACGTCGCGGGGTTGGGCGGGCCCGAGCCTGCTGGCGATGATCCTGTTCGAGAAGTTCGGCCAGCATCAGCCGCTCAACCGGCAGGCGGAGCGCTATGCCCGCGAGGGCGTCGAGCTCAGCCTGTCGACGCTCGCCGACCAGGTGGGCGCGTGCGCCGTCGCGCTCGCGCCCTTGCACGCGTTGATCGAGGCCCATGTCCTGGCGGCCGAGCGTCTTCATGGCGACGACACGCCGGTGCCGGTGCTGGCCAAGGGCAAGACCGACAAGGGCCGGCTTTGGGTCTACGTCCGCGACGACCGTCCGTTCGGCGGTAGCGCGCCGCCGGCCGCGCTGTTCCAGTTCTCGCGCAATCGCCGTGGCGAGCATCCGAAGCGGCACCTGGAAGGATGGGCCGGCGTGCTGCAGGCCGATGCCTATGCGGGCTTCGGGGCCCTGTACGAGGCCGATCGCCCGCCGCGCGCGGTGACCGAGGCGCTATGTTGGGCCCATGGCCGGCGCAAGTTCTTCGAGCTTGCCGACATCGCCGCCAACGCGCGGCGCGGTAAGGACGCCAAGCCGATCTCCCCGCTGGCGCTCGAGGCGGTGAGGCGGATCGATGAGATCTTCGATCTCGAGCGTACGATCAACGGCGCCGACCGCGCCACCCGTCTCGCCGTGCGCCGCGCAGAGGTGGCACCACTGGTCGCCGATCTCGAGACCTGGATGCGCAGCGAGCGCGAGCGTCTCTCCCGTCACGCGAGCGTCGCCCAGGCGATGGACTACATGCTCAAGCGCTGGGACCGCTTCGCCCGCTTCCTCGAGGACGGCCGGATCTGCCTCAGCAACAACGCCGCCGAGCGCAGCCTGCGCGGTGTGGCTCTCGGGCGCAAGTCATGGCTGTTCTGCGGCTCCGAGCGCGGGGGCGACAGGACCGCCTTCATGTACACGCTGATCACCACCGCCAAGCTCAACGACGTCGACCCGCAGGCCTGGCTCGCGGATGTCCTCGCCCGCATCGCCGACCTGCCTATGTCGCGGCTGCCCGCGCTTCTGCCCTGGGCGTGGCGGCCGGCCCCTTCATCGATCGCCGCCTGACATCGAGACTCCCGTCAACCCATTCGCACCGCGGCCGTCACCGGAGGCTTACGATCAAGGACCGCCTGCGCGTGCTCCAGCCCAACGACCCCGAGAGCTACTATCGCCACCGCGAGCTCGTCCCGCCGGACATGCTGCCGGACCTGGACAAGGCGAAGATCGTCATCACCAACTACCATGCCCTCAAGCTGCGCGAGCGTGTCGAGATCTCCAAGATCGGGCGCGCCCTGCTCAAGGGCCGAGGGCCGGAGCTGAACACGCTGGAGACCGAGGGGCAGATGCTCCAGCGCGCGCTGCCCGAGCTGATGAGCATCAAGGGCATCGTCGTCCTCAACGACGAGGCGCATCACTGCTACCGCGAGAAGGCCGAGGCCGCCACCGAGGGCCTGAAGGGCGAGGACAAGGAAGAGGCCAAGAAGAACAACGAGGCGGCGCGGCTCTGGATCTCAGGGATAGAGATCATCAAGCGCAAGCTCGGGGTGAGCGCGGTCTACGACCTGTCAGCGACGCCCTTCTTCCTGCGCGGGTCGGGCTATGCCGAGGGCACGCTGTTTCCGTGGACGGTCAGCGACTTCTCGTTGATGGACGCGATCGAGTGCGGCATCGTCAAGCTGCCGCGGGTGCCGGTCGCCGACAACCTGCCCACCGCCGACATGCCGATCTACCGCAACCTCTGGGACCACATCGGCAAGCGCATGCCCAAGAAGGGGCGGGCCAAGGGCGGCGGGCTCGACCCGCTCAGCCTGCCTTCCGAGCTGCAGACGGCGCTCTCTGCACTCTACGGCCATTACGAGAAGATCTTCGCCCTCTGGCGGGAGGAGGGCATCGGCGTGCCGCCGGTGTTCATCGTCGTCTGCAACAACACGGCGACCTCGAAGCTGGTCTATGACTTCATCTCCGGGTTCGAGCGGGAGCAGGAGGGCGAGGAATCCCGCTACGTCCCCGGTCGGCTGGAGCTGTTTCGGAACTATGACGAGTACGGCAATCGCCTGCCGCGGCCGCGCACGCTGCTGATCGACAGCGAGCAGCTCAAAACCGGCGACGCGCTGCACGACGAGTTCCGGGACTACGCCGGCGCCGAGATCGAGCAGTTCAAGCGTGAATGGGCGCAGCGTTCCGGCGCCGCGGCGGTCGAGAAGATCACCGATCAGGACCTGCTGCGCGAGGTCATGAACACCGTCGGCAAGCCCGGGCGGCTCGGCGAGCAGGTCCGCTGCGTGGTCTCGGTGTCGATGCTGACCGAGGGCTGGGACGCCAACACCGTGACCCATATCCTGGGCGTGCGCGCGTTCGGCACGCAACTCCTATGCGAGCAGGTGGTGGGCCGCGCATTGCGGCGTCAGTCCTACGAGCTCAACGAGGATGGCCTGTTCGACGTCGAGTACGCCGACATCCTGGGCGTGCCCTTCGACTTCACCGCCAAGCCTGTGGTCGTCAAGCCGGCGCGTCCCAGCGAGACCGTGCGCGTACATGCGATCAAGGAGCGGGCGGCGCTCGAGATCCGTTTTCCGCGGATCGAGGGCTACCGGGTCGAGCTGCCGAACGAGCGCCTCACGGCCCAGTTCAACGCGGACTCACGGCTCGAGCTCACGCCCGAGCTGGTCGGGCCTTGCGAGGTCCGGAACGAGGGCATCGTCGGCGAGGGCGTGACGCTGGACCTGAAGCACCTCCAGGCGACCCGCCCCAGCTCGATCTCCTTTCACCTGGCCAAGCACCTGCTGTTCAGGAAATTCCGCGATCCCGGCGAGGAGCCGAAGCTGCACCTGTTCGGCCAGCTCCAGCGGATCGCCCGGCGCTGGATTGAGGAGGGGTACCTGGTCTGCAAGGGTGGGACCTTCCCGGCCCAGCTGCTCTATCAGGAGATCGCGGACAAGGCGGTCGAGCGGATTTACCTCGCCTGCCAGCGCAGCTTGGCCGGCGAGAAGCGGATCAAGGCGATCCCCGATCCCTACAACCCCGCGGGCTCCACGAGGTTCGTCAACTTCACGACCAGCAGGAAGACCCGCTATGCGACCTCGCCCGCGCGCTGCCACGTTAACTGGGTGGTCTGCGACAGCCAGTGGGAGGCCGAGTTCGCCCGCGTCGCCGAGGCCCATCCGCGCGTGCTGGCGTATGTCAAGAACCAGGGCCTGGGGCTCGAGGTGCCCTATCGCGATGGCGCGATTCCGCGCAAGTATCTGCCCGACTTCGTCCTCAGGATCGATGAAGGCGGGCCCGAGCCGCTGAACCTGATCGTCGAGACCAAGGGCTATCGCAAGGGCGACGCGCAGCTGAAGGCCGAGACAATGCGCACGCTCTGGGTGCCGGGCGTCAACAACCTCGGCACCCACGGCCGCTGGGCCTTTGCCGAGTTCACCGACGTGTTCGAGATCAGCACGGCGTTCAACCGGCTGATTGATTCCTTCGTCCAGCCGGCAGCAGCCTGAATTTCGAGAGTGGGGAACGATCCATGGCGCGTATGCCGAAGCCGCGGTTCAAGGAAATCGAGAGCCTCACCCACGACGAGGCCAAGCGACGGAACATTCCGACCGCGGAGATGCAGTCCTTCTATGCCGGGCAGAAGGGGGCGGCGCCGTTGAGCATCAGCTATCCCCGGGCGACGCCGCTCGAGCCCGGGCAGAGGCGCGAGCGCAACTCGGATCTCGACCCGCAGCTGGTCTGGCGCGGCAAGGACGAGCAGGACTGGTCGGACCTCGTGGTCCATGCCCCGCCGCTCTACATCCAGGAGAAGGTCCACCCCAAGGTCATCATCGAGGACCTCCGGCGGCAGAGCCGGCGAAGTGGCCAGTGGGGAGTGGCTGGTGACCAGTCCAGCAGTGGTCGGTGGTCAGTGACTGGTGGTTGGTGGTTGGTTGACTGACCACCAGCCACTGACCACTACTTCCAACCGGATCTCTTCGCCGACTTCAACGGCCTGCCGGACACGGAAGCGCGGTTCGAGTTCTACCAGGTCATGGCCAGCCTCGCCGAGCGCGAGGGCCTGCGCGGCCAGGTCCAGTGCATCTACATCGACCCGCCCTATGGCATCCGCTTCAACTCCAACTGGCGGGTCTCCACCCGCTCCCGCGACGTCAAGGATGGGAAGACCGACCAGATCAGCCGCGAGCCGGAGCAGATCAAGGCTTTCCGCGACACCTGGCGGTACGGCATCAACTCATACCTGACCTACCTGCGCGATCGAATGGCAGTCGCCCGCGACCTTTTGGCCGATACAGGATCGATCTTTGTCCAGATAGGCGATGAAAATATGCATCGAGTAAGGGCTCTCATGGACGAGATTTTCGGCGAACAGAATTTTTGTAATCTTATTGCTTTTAAGAAAACAGGCGGGCTCGTCAGCGACTTTCTTCCATCAACAACGGATTTCTTGCTGTGGTATGGCCGCGACAAGAGTGCGACCAAGTTTCGACAACTCTACGCCACGAAACAGTACGGAGCGGGATCCGACTATCGACATGTGCGGCTGCCAGATCTTTCAGTCCGTCGTTTAAATAGCGACGAGGCTGATAGTCCAGATGCCCTTCCGCAAGATTGGAAGATACTCCAGACCACCGCTTTGGAGTCCGCGAACCCTGTCTTCGATTTTGTGTTTAGGTCGCGCATTTACGAGCAGCGATGGAAGACGAATGCGCAGGGACTCCAGCGACTGGCGAAATCGGATCGCCTCTATGAGGCAACTCGAAAACTTAGATACCTTAGATATATCGATGACTTTCCTGTATTGCCGATCATCAACAACTGGGATGATACCGGGTCGAGCGGCTACAGAGATGCAAATATTTATGTTGTTCAAACTGTTTCGAAGGTTGTCGAGCGCTGCATTCTGATGGCGACTGATCCAGGCGATCTGGTGCTCGATCCGACCTGCGGCTCGGGTACAACGGCCTACGTGGCCGAGCAGTGGGGGCGGCGGTGGATCACGATCGACACCAGCCGCGTGGCGCTGGCGCTCGCGCGAGCGCGCATCATGGGCGCGCGCTATCCCTATTATCTGCTCGCCGACAGCGAGGACGGGCGGCGCAAGGAGGGCGAGATCACCGGCAAGGTGCCGGCCGACGGGCCGACCTACGGCGACCTCCGACAGGGCTTCGTCTACGAGCGGGTGCCACACATCACGTTGAAGTCGATCGCGAACAATGCCGAGATCGACGTCATCTGGGAGAAGTGGCAGGCGGCGCTCGAGCCGCTGCGGGCGGCGCTCAACGAGGCGCTCGGTGAAAGCTGGGAGGAGTGGCAGATCCCGCGTGAGCCGGGGAAAAATTGGCCGCCGAACGCCACGGACGTGCATGCGCGCTGGTGGGAGGCGCGGATCGCGCGGCAGAGGGAGATCGACGAGTCGATCGCGCGGGCGGCCGATGTCGAGCTGCTCTATGACAAGCCCTACGAGGATCGGAGCAAGGTCCGCGTCGCCGGGCCGTTCACGGTCGAGAGCCTCTCGCCGCACCGGGTGATCCCGAGCGACGAGTACGAGGCGGGCGAGGAGATCGAGGCGGTCGAAGGCGCTCGTCGGCGCAGATCCAAGCTGCCCTACGAGCGCGAAGGCGAGGCCGATTTTTCCCAGGTTGTGCTCGAACACCTGCGCACCGCCGGCGTGCAGCAGGCGCATAAACAGGGCCGCATCAGCTTCACGAGCCTCTCGCCCTGGCCGGGCGAGTACGTCGGCGCCGAGGGGCGATTCATGGAGGGAGAGTCGGAAAAGCGGGCGGCGATTCTGATCGGGCCCGAGTTCGGCACGATCTCGCGGCCGGACCTGATCGCCGCGGCGCGCGAGGCGGCGGAGGCGGGGTTCGACGTGCTGATCGCCTGCGGCTTCGCCTACGACGCCCATGCCTCGGAGTTCTCGCGGCTCGGGGCGCTGCCGGTGCTGCGCGCGCGCATGAACCCCGATCTGCACATGGCGGATGAGCTCAAGAACACGGGCGCCGGCAACCTGTTCGTGGTGTTCGGCGAGCCGGATGTGGAAGTGGTCAGTGGTCAGTGGCTGGTGGCCAGTGGCGGAAGGATGGTGGTGGCGTATGAGCGCCTTGCGCAGCTATCGGGACTTGGAAGTCTGGAGGCGATCAATCGACTTGGTGGAAGCGATCTACCGCGCCTCAAGCGCTTGGCCCTCGGACGAGAGGTTCGGGCTGACCAGTCAGATACGCAGGGCGGCGGTCTCGGTGCCGTCGAACATCGCGGAGGGGGCAGCGCGTCGAGGGACCAGGGAGTTTCTCCAGTTCCTCAGCATCGCCAAGGGCTCGCTGGCGGAGGTCGAGACGCAGCTGATTCTGGCGGAGCGGCTGGGCTATCTGCCGGCGGCAGCGGGCGAGAGCCTGCTGGCGTCGGCGGCGGAGATCGGGCGCATGCTCGCGGGGCTGACGAAGGCGCTGGGGACGAAACCGTGAGAAGGGGTGGGCAGTGGTTGGTGGCTGGTGGTCGGTTGGGCCCTGAGGAGGTCGAGGCGATCGAGGCGCTGAAGCCGGGCGACTTCCCGCTGCAACTGACCACTGACCACTATGCACAAGTCACCATCCACGGCGTGGATGTCTTCGACCCGCAGACCGGCGAGGTGCGCTCGGGCGGGACCGACGACATCGCCGCCTGGTTCATCGACACCGACTACGACGAGGAAAGTTTCTTCGTACGGCACGCCTACTTCCTGGGCGCGCACGATCCCTACAAGGCGCTGAAGACGACGCTCAAGGCCGAGATCGACGAGGAGGCCTGGGCGACCCTCTACCGCGCCACCTCGCGCTCGTTTGAGAAGCCCTCGACCGGCCGCTTCGCGGTCAAGGTCATCAACCACGTCGGCGACGAGGTGATGAAGGTTTTTGCGGTGCCCAACTAGCCGCTGGATTAGCCATGTACAAGTCCCGCTCACAATCGATGCAGCGAGGCGCCTATGAGCGTGATCGCGAACCGATGTCGAAGGAGGAGTTTTACGCGCAGACCGAGATCGTCCTGACTCTGCGCAGAGCATAAGCATTTTCATCTCGGGGCCACGGACAGGGTCGCTTTTTTGGACCGACTCAGGCCGATCATCCGCGACTACGCTAAAAATGGATTCCGTAAACCAGCAGACGTCGCGCGATTGCTCAACAGTGCTGGGATAACCACTGCATGTCGAGCTCGATGGACGCCCCGGCTGACGTGGTTCCTGTTGGGATTCTTGTTCAGCGATGCCGGCGGGGCGAAACCGTCGGCGAGGCCACAAAGCTCATCCGCCAGCAAATCAGGCTCCGCTACCCGCGGAAAGAAGGCGAAGCGCCTGGCGGCAGTGAGTTGCGTGCGGCCCCGCGACTAGTCGGGCGAGCGCTATGGAGTTCCGGATCGCCGACACGTTCACCGACAGCCTAGCCCGGTTGCCGGGCCAGGACCAGAAGGCGGTCAAGACCACAGCCTTCGATCTGCAGATGAATCCGGCGCAGCCGGGGCTGCAGTTCCATCGGATCGAGCGCGCCAAGGACCCGAGCTTCTGGTCAGTGCGGGTGAACCGGGATATCCGGCTGATCGTCCATAAGACGGAACAGAGCATGCTGCTCTGCTACGTCGATCATCACGACAAGGCCTACGCCTGGGCAGAGCGGCGGCGGATCGAGCGGCATCCGCGCACCGGGGCGGCGCAGCTGGTCGAGATCCGCGAGCGGCTCGAGGAGGTGCCGGTCTACGCCGAACCAGGGCAGGTGGCTGAAGCCAAGCCACCGCTGTTCGCCCATCAGTCAGACGAGATTCTGCTTTCCTATGGCGTGCCGCAGGACTGGCTGGGCGCCGTCCGAGAGGTCGACGAGGACGGGTTGTTCGCGCTCGCTGAGCATCTGCCGCAGGAGGCGGCGGAGGCGCTGCTCGATCTCGCGGTCGGGGCGACGCCGAAGTTTGCGGAGGTGTTGCCGGCCCATGAGGACGCGTTCGCACATCCCGATGCGCAGCGGCGCTTCCGGGTCATGGCGAACGTGGACGAGCTGCGCCAGGCTCTGGAGTATCCGTGGGAGCGCTGGACCGTCTTTCTGCACCCGGCGCAGCGGGAGCTGGTCGAGCGCCGCTTTGGCGGGCCGGCGCGGGTCGCGGGCTCGGCCGGCACGGGCAAGACCGTGGTCGCGCTGCATCGGGCGGCGTGCCTGGCCCGTCGCGACCCGGCGGCGCGGGTGCTGGTCACGACCTTCTCGCGGCGTCTGGCGCTCGCGCTCGAGATCAAGCTGAAGCGGCTGCTGGACCAGGACCCGGCGGCGCTCGCGCGGGTGACCGTCGCGCATGTCGATGGTATCGGATACCGGCTGTACGAGCTGTTCTTCCGCGCGCGGCCCAACGTCGCCTCGGCCGCGCAGATCGAGAGCGCGCTGATCGGCGCGGCCAGGGAACTCGGCGAGGAGCGGTTCAGCCGCCGGTTTCTGCTGGCGGAGTGGCAGACCGTGGTCGACGCTTGGCAGCTCAGGAGCTGGGAGGCCTACCGCGACATCTCGCGCCTCGGCCGCAGGACGCGGGTCGGCGGTAAGCAGCGGGAGGCGCTCTGGGCGGTGTTCGAGCGCGCCCGCGCGCACTTGCGCGACCGGAACGTCATGACCTGGGCCGACATCCTGGGCCGGGTGACGGATCATGTTGCGGCCAGGGAAGAAAAGCCCTTCACCCATGTGGTTGCCGACGAGGCGCAGGACCTTTCGGTGCCGCAGCTGCGCATGCTGGCGGCGCTGGTGGCCGGCGATCCCGACGGGCTGTTCTTCGCCGGGGATCTCGGCCAGCGGATCTTCCAGCATCCGTTCTCCTGGCTGTCGCTCGGCATCGACGTGCGCGGGCGGTCGTTCTCGCTGAAGGTCAACTACCGGACCTCACACCAGATCCGCCGCCGGGTCGACGTGCTGCTGCCGCGTCAGATCCGGGACGTCGACGGCTACGAGGACAGCCGCGCCGGCACGATCTCGGTGTTCGAGGGGCCCGAGCCAGTCATCCGGACCTTCGAGGATGAGGCCGGCGAGATCGCCGTGGTCGGCGAGTGGCTCCGGTCGATGGTCGAAGGCGGTGCGCGCCCGGAGGAGATCGGTGTCTTCGTGCGCGCCGAGCGGCAGCTCGGCAGGGCCAGGCGGGCGGTCAAGGCGGCGGGGGAGGAGTTCCTGATGCTCACCGACAAGCCCCAGGAAGAGGAAGGTCGAATTGCGATCGGCACGATGCATCTGGCCAAGGGACTGGAGTTCAAGGCGGTCGCGGTCATGGCCTGCGACGACGACGTGATCCCGCTGGAGTCCCGAATCGAGCAGGCCAGCGACGAATCCGAGCTCGACGAGATCTACGACACCGAGCGCCATCTCCTCTACGTCGCCTGCACCCGGGCGCGGGATCAGGTCCTGGCCACCGGCGTCGAGCCGGCCTCGGAGTTCCTGCAGGATCTGAAGGAGGACCGTGGCGGCAACGGCATCAACCTGGCAGGCGGAGTTTGCGGCGGCAACCTGCACGGCGGTTAGGACACCTGTATCGTCGAGCGGGGGCTCGGCACCGACGTTGCTGTCACCGCCGGCCAGCTGCGCCGGCATCACCGATCAGCAGCGCTCGAACTGGCTCGCGACCAACCCGATCGACTGGGCCAACGAGTTGTTCGCGATCGCGACCTCCCCGGGGGGTCGGCTACTGCGTCCGGACCGATGCGGCCTGCTGGTACGACCGCGAGCACGAGCGCCTCGAAGCCGGCCAGCCCGAGAGGAGTGTCCGTAAGCGTCCGATCTCGGGGGCCTGTTCGTGGGCTGCGGGGAGGGATAGAGGCTCGTCTCTTGGCATGATGGTGTCCACCAAGAGCTTGGTGGACACCAACGGAGGCGGGATGGTGGGCGATGGGGCGACCGGATCGGCGCCGGTGGACGGCCGAGGAGAAGCGCGGGATTGTCGAGGAGACGCGGGCGCCCGGGTGTTCGGTGTCCGTGGTGGCCAGGCGGCACGATATCAACGCCAACCTCCTGTTCAAGTGGAAGCGCCAGGAGGAGGCTGGGCAGCCTGAGCGGCGGTTGCTGGAGGGGCCCGAGTTCGTGCCGATTGGGGTGGTCGGCGAGGCGGGTGATGGCGGGCCGGCACTGCTCGCCAGGATGCCTGCGCATTCCGACGAAGCCGGGAACCGGCAGCATGGGCCGGCTGAGCCCCCGCGACCGTCGGGGCTCGAGACCCGGGCGGGCGTGATCGAGATCGACCTTTTGAACGGGGCCCGGGTGCGGGTCGATGCGTTCGTCGATGGCCGAGCGCTCGCGCGGGTGCTGGGCGCGCTGAAGCGGTGGCCATGATCCCATGATCCAGGTCGCGTCCGGCACCAAGGTCCATCTCGCGTGCCGGCCGGTCAGCATGCGCTACGGCTTCGACGGCCTGTGCGCCAAGGTCGCCTCGGTGCTCGCGTCGGACCCGTTCTCGGGCCATCTGTTTTGCTTCCGCAGCAAGCGCGGCGATTATTTGAAGATCCTGTACTGGGACGGTTCAGGGCTGTGCTTGTTTGCCAAGCGGCTGGAGCGCGGCCGGTTCGTCTGGCCGCCGATCGTGGACGGCGGCCTGATCCTGACGCCGGCCCAGCTGGCGCTGCTGCTCGAGGCGATCGACTGGCGGCGGACGGTGGCGCCGGCGCTGCCCGCGCGCCCGACAGCGATCTGAGCCGACGATCTTCTGGTCGCCAGGTCGGTTGCTTCCTGGTAGAGGAAGTCATGTCGTCGGCAACCGACTTCCTGCCTTGCGATCCCGCAGCGCTACGGGCGCTCGCAGTCTCGTTGCAGGAAGCGCTCGCGAGCAAGGATCGTGAGCTCGCGGCGCGGGATGCCGAGCTCCACGCCAAGACGCTGCACATCGAGAAGCTGCGCGCGACCCTCGCGCTGATGAAGCGGGCCCGCTTCGGTCGCTCGTCGGAGAAGATCGATCAGCTCGAGCTGCTGATCGGCGACCTCGAGGAAGCGGCGGCCCAAGAGCAGGCGCGTGCGACGGCGGCGCGGCCTGCGGAGGATCGATCCTGCTCGAAGAGGGGCGCAGCTCGCCCTCGCGGTCGCCAGCCATTGCCGGCCCATCTGCCGCGCGAGCGGGTGGTGCACGCGCCGGCCCGCGCCTGCCCGGCCTGCGGCAGCACGCGCCTGACCCGCCTCGGTGAGGACGAGCGCGAGGTGCTCGAATACGTGCCCTCGCACTTCAAGGTGGTGGTGCACGTCCGGCCGAGGATGAGCTGCCGCGCCTGCGAGACGATTACCCAGGTGCCGGCCCCGTCGCTGCCGATCGAGCGCGGCCGGCCGGGGCCGAGCCTGCTCGCGCACGTCCTGGTGGCCAAATATTGCGACCATGTTCCGCTCCACCGCCAGAGCGTCATCTATGGCCGGGTCGGCGTCGAGCTCGAGCGCTCGACTTTGGCGGACTGGGTCGGCCAGGCGGCGTTCCTGCTCGAGCCTCTTGCCGCGGCGATCACCCGCCAGTCCGTGCCGGCGCCGCGCTCCACGCCGACGACACCCCGGTGCCGGTGCTGGACCCGGGACGCGGCAAGACCAAGACCGGACGATTGTGGGTGCTGGTCCGGGACGAGCGGCCGTGGGGCGGGCCGGCCCCGCCGGCGGTCAGCTACCTCTACTCGCCGAACCGCAAGGGCGAGCATGCGCGGGCTCTGCTCGCCGGCTGTCGCGGCTTCCTGCACGCCGACGGCTATGCCGGCTTCAACGGCCTCTATGAACCCGACGCGAGCGGCACGGCGCCGCTGGTCGAGGTCGCGTGCTGGGCGCATAGCCGCAGGAAGCTGTTCGACATGCACGCCAACACCGGCTCGGCGCTCGCCCAGGTGGCCCTGGAGCGGATCGCCGCGCTGTTCCAGATCGAGGCCGAGATCAACGGCCGCGCGCCCGAGGAACGTCGGGCTGTCAGGCAGGAACGCACGCTGCCGCGGCTCGCGGACCTGAAGGACGTCCTCGAGCACGCCCTGACGAGCATCAGCCGCAAGAGCGGCCTCGCGGTCGCGATCCGCTACAGCCTGTCCCGCTGGGAGGCGCTCGTCCGGTTCACCGGAGATGGCCGGCTCGAGATGACGAACAATTCTGCCGAGCGCGCCATCAGGCCCCTGGCCCTGGGCAGGAAGAATTATCTGTTCGCCGGCTCGGACAGTGGCGGCGGCCGCGCCGCGATCCTCTACACCCTGATCCAGACCGCGGTCCTCAACGGGCTCGACCCCGAGGCCTACCTGCGCGCCGTCCTCGCCCGCATCGCCGACCACCCGATCAACCGGATCGACGACCTGCTCCCGTGGGCCTGGGCCACCTCGCCGACGACCGCCGCAGCCGCCTGACCTGCGCTCCGTCCCCGTCAACCCATTCCTGCCGCGCCAATCGCCGGACGCTTACGCGTGTCCTAGTCGACCAGGCGTACACCGAAGCCAACGCGCCGATCGTGAGCGATCGCCTGGCACGGGCCGGCATTCGGATGGCCGGGCTGCTGAACAAGACGCTCGCCGCGCACACGACGCAATAGCCCGGTCCGGCATGGCCGGGCCTTCACGATCCGTTAACGACCCCGCCCGAGGTTAAGCCGCGGACCTCCTCAGCCGCGATGACCGTCGTTCCGCTACCAGATGCTCTGCGCCGAGCGGGAGCCACCGGAGAAGTCATAGACGGGATGCTCGGGTGATCGGGAGGTAACACGCGGACCGCTATGGCGCCGGCCCCTGGATCAAGATGCTGGCTGAGGTGATGTGGCGCGGCGAGTACCCGTTGGATTTGTCGTATCCTTCTCCGCGCTGAGCCGTGGTGGGTGGCGCGCGGCTGATCTCGCCATCGTGTGGGGCAAATCATTCAGCCCGTGCGGCCAACGGGTATGCAGCCGGTCCTTCCAGGTCTCCTCGAGCCGGATGACGTCATCGCGCTCCATGTCGGGGGATACGCGCTGCAAGATGGTGAAGCGGAAACTCTTCGGATCGCGCTCACCCAACAGCTTGTTGCCGCCGTGGCCGCGCGCAGCATAGTCTCGCCAGCGTCCAAGCACATTATCGCGGCCGTAGGCCGAGCCGACATAGCCCTTGCCGTCGGCCTCATCGAAAATGAAGTACACCGCCCGCCACTGCTTCAAGGCCGCCTTCCAGCGCTCGGGGAGAACGGCGAGTTCGTCCCAGCTGAGGTCGATCCTCTCCCATTCGGGCATGGCGGCATCGAGCGCACTGTCTTCGAGCACTGCCACTACGGGGATCACGTTCCGGTGCGCCCGGCGCCACCATGACCGCTCGGGGCGTGGCCAGCTGACCACGAGCTTGCCCTTCCAGGGGGCGTAGAAATCCGTCAGTGCGAGGTCAAACCAGAGGATAGAGGATCTGCTGCTCTCTCTAGGGAAGCCCATCATGCCGAAAGCCTTCATCTCGATGTTAGCCGGCACGCTCCAGTATTCCTCGTAGGTGAGTGGTCTGAACCCTTCATTCCGGTAAAGGCCGATGAACAGCGCCTTGCCGGGCTGGTATCGGATAAAAGACGCGACATAGCGGGCGTCCCGCCCTCGCATGGCCTTCTCAACCTTCGGGCCTTGCGTCTGCTGATAGGCGTTGAACACGTCGGGCTTTTCGGCGGCCAACCAAGGCAGGACCTTGTTGAGCCCGGGCTCTTTTGGTCTGTGCTTCATGACCAGCACCTGCCGGGGATCGATGCCCCTGCCGGTGAGCAGGTCGTTCAGGTTCAGCAGGTCGTTCAGGTTCATCGTCCGGCCTCCGGCACTGTAGCTACCTCATTCCGTTGCGCTCCTAGACGGGAAAACGCGCGCGGGTAAGGGTTCTTAATCGGGCAAGGGGTGGCCGGTCCATCAACCGCGGGGCCGGCCCTCTTAGTTGGCGCACCGAACTATCGTCGCGAGCCTCTGAAACCAGTTGCAAACCTCAGGGGGCCAGTCTGCGGGCTTGCGTCCGCCTCATGCAAAGGAGAGTGCAATGCGCAAGCACCTGAAATTCGCGGCCGGTGTCGGCGTGGTGCTGGCTGTCATCTTCCTGATCGCGGCGGTCGTCGAGCCGTTTGTCGGTGAGCTGAAGATGCAGACCATCCTGATACCGGTGATCTTCTGAATGCGGTGATCCGGCTTCTTCTATGGCGATTGTTATCGCACTCCGCACCTCGCCCCCGGCGGCACATCGAGCAATCTCAACGCGAGACGAAAATCGACGGCTGGCGCGCTCCCGAGATGCTGTCGGCCAGACGCTCATCACGCTCGGGGTCGACGACCGGCTGCTCGACAGAATCCTGACCTTCGACGCCGGGTCCGAGGACCTCGAGGACGGCGGCGACGCTGAGCCTGACGATCACGAGGAGATGGACGTTCCGCCCTGCTAACGCCGCCACGGCGGCCCTTGACAGTCCGCCGCGCCGGGGATCTGATGCCGAACCAGAACAAAACCAGAACCGACCGATGGACCACAACTCCCTCCGCGGCCAGCTCGCGTTCTCGATCGGCTTCGCGGTCAGCCGCAGCCGTGACCTGCTGCGCCGCATTCTCAAGGAGCACACCGCCGACGACGCCCGCGAAATGCTGGCCAAGCGGGTCGTCGAGCACCTCGAGCTCTCGGGCTTCGAGATCGACGAAGCCGATCGGGTCATGAAGAAGCGACCGCCGTCCCGGTGGCACGGCTAGATCGTTTCCGCGCCTGGATCTGGTGCGACGGAACCAGGTCCCGGCTCTACCGTTCGCTTCCCGCCTTTGCTCCTCATATGTGGAGGTCACGATGCAGAACGCTACGACAGGCGCGCGCAGCAGCTCGGTCGCCACCGGGGAGACGAACCGCCTGATCGCTTCCGATAAGGTGGAGGGCACCGCCGTATACAACCCATCCGGGGAGCGGATCGGCGAGGTCTACAACTTCATGGTCGACAAGCGCTCGGGCCGGGTCGCCTATGCCGTCATGTCCTTCGGCGGGTTTCTCGGGATCGCGCAGAGGTACCATCCCATACCCTGGCAGGTGTTGACCTACGACACCGATCTGAGCGGCTACGTGGTCGATCTCGACGAGAAAACGCTAAAGGGCGCTCCCAGTTTCGCCCGGGACGAGGCCCCGGACTGGGGCAGCCGCGATTGGGAGACCCACATACACGATTACTATCGCGTGCCCCTCTATGAGGGCAGCTTCTAGAGCCGCGGCCGATCCGGGCTTCGGCTTCGTCGATCTCGAAACCGGAGTCCAGGTCATGAGCAAGCGACCGCCGACCCGCTGGCACGGCTAGACTGCCGGCGCTTCGAGGTCCCGGCCGCCTTCCCCAGCCACTTCAGCTCCTGCTTGGCCCGCATCACCTTCCTGGCCGCCGCGTTCAGGCCACTACGGGTCGTCGCGGCCTCGAGCTCTCGCTCGGCTTCGTTGAGGGCCTTTGTCCAGTATTCCCGGTCCATGGGCCGAATGTAGTTGCGAGCCGAGGCGATCGGAAGACATCGGGGATTCCACCCCTGGTGACGCCCACGTCGTCGCTGGCGGCCTGCTAGGCGCGGACCCATTCGGCGAGCATGCTGCTGCCGATGGCTCAACCATCGGTGGATCCAGGCCCGCCAGAGCCTCACCAGCGGACGATGCTGGCGAAAGTCTCGCGGGCGATCGTGGTTGCATCGGCAGGGCGCGCGAGATACCACTCGGCGCCCTTGACGGTAACGGTGCTTATGGGGTGCTTACAGCTGGTTTGGTCGGGGCTTGCTAAGTATTGGTGCCGCCGGGGTGAATTGAACACCCGACCCCTCCCTTACCAAGGGAGTGCTCTACCGCTGAGCTACGGCGGCGCCGATTCGGACGTGCGGTCAATGCCATAAGCTCCGGGTTGGATGCAAGGATCTTGGCAAAGATAATGAGTGAGCCGGAAGACCCCAAGCAGCCCAGGCACACGGCGCGCACGGCGGTGGAGAAAGCGGCGCGCCGGGCGCGCGAGGGCCTGGCGTTGCGGCAGAATTTGCACAAGCGCAAGCAGCAGCAGCGCGGCCGGCAGGCGCATCGCCCGACGCGCCCCGTTAAGCCCGAATAAACCAGTGGTGAGGCTCGACTTGAGGCGGTGCGCCTGAAGCCCTACAACGGGGCCGGGCGGCGCCGCAGCTTCTGGCAACTGGAGCCTCTAGCCCGATGGACCGAATCCTGATTCGCGGCGGCCGCGCGCTCACCGGTCAGATCCCGATCAGCGGCGCCAAGAATGCCGCTTTGCCGATCCTCGCCGCCGGCCTCCTGACCGAGGAGCCGCTGATCCTCAAGAACGTGCCGGCGCTCGCCGACATCGATTCGATGTGCCGCCTGCTCGAGACCCTGGGCATGACGGTCGATGCCGACCGGACCGGCCGCTTCGAGCTCCGGACGCGGCAGCTCACCAGCACGCTCGCGGCCTACGATCTGGTGCGCAAGATGCGCGCCTCGGTCCTGGTGCTCGGGCCGTTGCTGGCGCGCGCCGGCGAGGCCAAGGTGTCGCTGCCCGGCGGCTGCGCGATCGGGCCGCGGCCGGTCGACCTGCACCTCAAGGGCCTGGAGGAGCTCGGCGCCGAGATCGAGCTCAGCGAAGGCTACATCCACGCCTGCGCGCCGCGCGGACTGAAGGGGACCAGCATCCGCCTCGAGCTGCCCTCGGTCGGTGCCACCGAGAACCTGCTGATGGCGGCCTGCCTGGCCGAGGGCGAGACCGTGATCGCCAACGCCGCGCGCGAGCCCGAGGTGGTCGACCTGGCGCGCTGCCTGGTCGCGATGGGCGCCAGGATCGAGGGCATCGGCCGCGGCACGCTGACGATCGAGGGCGTGCCCGGCCTGCACGGCGCCGAGCATGTGGTGCTGCCGGACCGGATCGAGCTCGGCACCTACGCGATCGCGGCGGCGATCACCGGCGGCACGCTCGAGCTCAAGGGCGGCCGCGTGCAGCTGATTCAGACGGTTGCCGAGAAGCTCGAAGAGGCGGGCATCGCGGTCGAGCCGACCGAGCTCGGGATCAGGGTCTCTGGCCGGGCCGGGCAGCTCACCGGGGTCGACGTCATGACCCAGCCCTATCCCGGCTTCCCGACCGACCTGCAGGCTCAGTTCATGGCCTTGATGTGCATAGCCGACGGTGCTTCGATGATCACCGAGACGATCTTCGAGAACCGCTTCATGCATGTCCCGGAGCTGATGCGGATGGGGGCGAGGATCACCGTGCACGGCGGCTCGGCGCTGATCCGCGGGGTCGGACGGCTGACCGGGGCGCCGGTGATGGCCACCGACCTGCGCGCGTCGGTCTCGCTGATCCTGGCGGGGCTCGCCGCCGACGGCGAGACCGTGGTCAACCGCGTCTATCACCTGGATCGGGGCTACGAGCGGTTGACCGAGAAGCTGGTTGCCTGCGGCGCCGACATCCAGCGGCTGCACTGAGGGCATTGGGACGGATCATGGCCGAGCGGCTGCGTCTGAGAGCGGTGGACCGCGATGATCTGAGCATCATCGCGGCCTGCCTCCAGGATGCGCTGATCCCGCTCTCGGAGATGGCCTATCTCGCCGACCAACACCGGTTCGTCGCGGCGTTCACCCGCTTCCGGCGCGAGTGCCTGGCCGATCCCGCGAGCTGCGAAGGCATGACCCAATGCCAGTCGGCGCTGGTCTTCAGCGAGGTCGAGGCGGTCCAGCACTCGGGCCTCGACAGTCGCTTCGGCGCCGTCCGGCTCGAGCTCCTGACGCTGGTGGCGGCGCCGGCGACGGACGGCCGGATCGAGGTCACGCTTTTGTTCGCGGGCGATGCGGCGATCCGGCTCCGGGTCCAGGGCATCGCCGCGACGCTCGAGGATTTCGGCGATCCCTGGCCGGCGCCGGTGGCGCCCGCCCACGAGGTCGCCGAAGCCCGGGCCGAGGGCGGCTAGTCATGGCGCGGCGCCTGGACGAGCGCGCGCCCGGCTTCGAGGCGGCGCTCGCCCGCCTGGCCCGCCAGCGCGGAGAGCAGCAGACCGACGTCCGCGCGCAGGTGGCGGCGATCCTGGAGCGGGTCGCGGCCGAGGGCGATCGTGCGCTGCTCGACTATACGCAGCGGTTCGATCGTCATCGCCCGAGCGCCGGGAACCTGCGGATCGGCGCCGCCGAGATCGCCCGGGCGCTCGAGCAGTGTCCGGACGAGCTGCGCCAGGCGCTGGAGCTGGCAGCGGCCCGGATCGGCGCGTTCCACCGCCGTCAGCTGCCGGTGGACCAGGACTACGTCGACGCCCTGGGCGTGCGGCTCGGGCTCCGCTGGCGGCCGGTCGAGGCGGCCGGCATCTACGTGCCGGGCGGCACCGCGGCCTATCCGAGCTCCGTCCTGATGAACGCGATCCCGGCGCGGATCGCGGGCGTCGGGCGGGTGGTCATGGCGGTGCCGGCGCCGGATGGCGTGCTCAACCCGCTGGTCCTGGTCGCCGCGACGATCGCCGGGGTCGACGAGATTTTCCGGGTTGGCGGTGCCCAGGCGATCGCAGCGCTCGCATTCGGCACCGACGCGATCCGGCCGGTCGACAAGATCGTCGGCCCGGGCAACGCCTATGTCGCCGAGGCCAAGCGCCAGGTGTTCGGCCGGGTCGGGATCGACATGATCGCCGGGCCCTCGGAGATCCTGGTGGTCGCCGACGGCGACCAGGACCCCGCCTGGATTGCGGCCGACCTTTTGAGCCAGGCGGAGCACGACGAGCTCGCCCAGGCGATCTTGATCACGGACGGCGTGGGGCTCGCCGATCGGGTTGCCGCCGAGGTCGACCTGCAGCTCGCGGATCTGCCGCGGCGGGCGATTGCGGCCGCCAGCTGGCGGGACTTCGGCGCCATCCTGCGACTGCGGGACCTCGCCGACGCGGCGGCGCTGGTCGACCGGCTGGCGCCCGAGCATCTCGAGCTGCTCGGGCCGCGCGCCGAGGCGCTGGCGCCGCGCATCCGGCACGCCGGCGCGATCTTCATGGGCGCCTACACGCCCGAGGTGATCGGCGACTACGTCGGCGGGCCCAACCACATCCTGCCGACCGGGCGGACCGCCCGGTTCGCCTCCGGGCTCGCGGTCTTCGATTTCCTGAAGCGGACCACGCTGCTCGGCTGCCCGGCCGCGAGCTTCGCGGCCCTCGGCCCGGCGGCGGCCAGGCTCGCCGGCGCCGAGGGCCTCGCGGGTCACGCCCGCGCCATCGATCTGCGTCTCGCCGCTCCGAAGCCGGCATGAGCGAGGATGGCCGCGCGCGGATCATCGAGATCCGGCTCGATGCCGCCAGCATCGTCCGCTGGAGCCGCGAGGTCGAGCACGAGCGCCAGGTGGCGATCTTCGATCTTTTGGAGCGCAACTCGTTCCGGCTGGTCGGCGGCTTCGCCGGGCCGTACCGGGTCGAGCTGTCGCTGCGCGAGAGCAACCTGATCTTCGCGCTCAGCGACGACGAGGGCCAGAAGCAGTCCGAGATCACGGTTTCGATGCGGCCTTTCCGGCGGCTGATCAAGGATTACTTCCTGATCTGCGACAGCTATTTCCAGGCGATCAAGCATGCCTCGCCGAGCCGGATCGAGGCGGTCGACATGGGACGCCGGGGCCTGCACAACGAGGGGGCCGAGAAGCTTCGCGACGCGCTCGCCGACAAGATCCGGGTCGACGACGAGACCGCCCGCCGCCTGTTCACTTTGATCTGCGTCCTGCACATCCGTGGCTAAACCCGCCGAGGACCTGCCGGGCAGCGTCCTGTTCGCCTGCAACCACAATTCGATCCGCTCGCCGATCGCCGAGGCGATCATGAAGTATCTCCACGGCCATAAGGTCTACGTGCAATCGGTCGGTCTCCGGCCGGAGCCGATCGATCCGTTCGCGGTCGCGGCGCTCGACGAGATCGGCATCGACAAGTCGCGCCATCGGCCGAGGAGCTTCGACGACCTCGAGGACGACTACTTCGACCTGGTGATCTCGCTGTCGCCGGAGGCGCAGCACCGGGCGGTCGAACTGACCCGGACCAGCTCCTGCGAGATCGAGTTCTGGCCGACCATGGACCCGAGCCTGATTACCGGCTCGCGCGAGCAGCGCCTCGAGGCCTATCGCGCGCTGCGCGACGACCTGCTGCGCCGCCTGCGGACGCGGTTTCCGCCCGGCGGCGCCCCGATCATGGTCTGAACCGGAGGATTGCTGGCCGCGCCCCTTGACCTCGCCGGCGGCCGCCGTCATCTACACAGTGGCTTGATCCCGCCGGGGGCTTAACAAGGAGGTTGGATGGCCAAAGAAGATCTGATCGAGTTCAGCGGCACCGTCACCGAAGTCCTGCCCAACGCGATGTTTCGCGTCAAACTTGAGAACGAACATGAAATTCTCGCGCATACCTCCGGCCGTATGCGCAAGAATTGGATCCGGGTGCTGACCGGCGACCGGGTGACGGTCGAGATGACGCCCTACGATCTGAGCCGCGGCCGGATCACCTATCGCTTCAAATAGCGGGTGGTTGCCAACCCGCCGCTGATCCTGGCTTCGTCTTCGCCGCGGCGGCTGGCGTTGCTGCGCCAGATCGGCCTCGAGCCGAGCGCGATCGAGGGGCCGGAGGTCGACGAGAGCCCGCTGCCGCGCGAACTCCCCAGAACCTATGCGAGCCGGCTGGCCGCCGCCAAAGCGGGCGCGGTCGCCGAGCGGCAGCCCGATCGCGACCGCTTCGTGCTCGGGGCCGACACGGTCGTCGCCTGCGGCCGGCGGATCCTGCCGAAGGCGAGCGATGCAGCAGTCGCCGAGCGCTGCCTGAAGCTGCTCTCGGGCCGGCGCCACCGGGTCTATACCGGGGTCGTGATCCTGGCGCCGGGTGGCCGGCGGGCGGCGCGCGTGGTCATGACCTCGGTCCGCTTCAAGCGCCTCGCGAACGACGAGCTCGATGCCTATGTCGCCTCGGGCGAATGGCAGGGCAAGGCCGGCGGCTACGGCATTCAGGGCCGGGCCGAGGGCTTCACGCTCGCGATCAACGGCAGCTGGTCCAACGTCGTCGGCCTCCCGCTTGCGGTCACGATGGATCTGCTGCGCGGGCTCGGCTGGCGGTTCGCGCCATGACGCCGGGTGACGCATGAGCCTGGAGCTGGCGATCGAGCCGACCCCGTTCGGCATCCGCGCGGGCCTGCTCGAGGACGGCTGGCTGCTCGAGGTCAGCCTGCTCGATGCCGATGCGATGCCGGTGCGCGCTCAGGTCTGGCTCGGCCGGGTGCGGGCGGTCGATCGCGACCTCGATGCCGCCTTCGTCGACTGCGGCCTCGGCCAGGACGGCTGGCTCGCGGCGCGCGACGCCCCGCTCGAGCCCGGGCAGGGGCGCGGCACCCCGATCGGCCAGCGCGTCCACGAGGGTCAGGCGATCGTCGTGCAGGGCCGGCGGGATCCCCAGGGCGGCAAGGGCCCACGCCTGCGGAGCGAGGTGGCGCTGACCGGGCCCTGCCTGATCTACCGGCCGCAACGCCCGGGGGACGGGTTCGCAGAGCGGCGCGGCCGCCCGGCGCGCCAGCGAGGCCGAGCTGGGCGCCGAGGCCGAACGCCTGCGCACGCTCTGGCAGACCATTCTCGTCCGAGCGTGCGAGGTCGGTGCGCCCGCCCGGCTGCATGGTCCGGCCGGCCCGGTCGAATGGCTGCTGATCGAGCATCTGGGCGCCGATCCCGAGCGCATCCTGGTCGCGGACCCGGCGGTTCTGGCGCGCGCTCGGGCTTGGCTCGCCGAGTGGCGCCCGAGCCGGCTCGACCGGCTCGAGCTGGTGCCCGATGCCTTTGCCGCGAGCGGCGCCGAGGAGCAGCTGCTGGCCGCGCTCGAGCCGGTGGTGCCGCTCGCCGGGGGCGGCGCGCTGACGATCGAGCCGACCGCGGCGCTGACCGCGATCGACGTCGACGGCGGCGGCCGGCGGCCGCTCGAGGTCGACCTCGAGGCGGCGGGCGAGATCGCGCGCCAGCTGCGCCTGCGCCAGCTCGGCGGCACGATCGTGGTCGACTTCGTCGACCTCGCGAGCAAGCGCGACCGGGCGCGCCTGTTCTCGGCGGTCCGCGCGGCACTCGCCGCCGATCCGGTGCCGGTGCAGGCCTTTGCCATGAGTGCGCTCGGGCTGGTCGAGATCAGCCGCCAGCGGGTCGGGCCCTCGCTCGCCGAGCGGCTCGGCCGGGTTTGTCCGAGCTGCGGCAGAGGCGGCCGGCTGCCGAGCCTGCGCTCCCAGAGCGAGGCGCTGATGCGGGCACTCGGGGCGCGCGCGCCGGGCCGGCTCGCGGCCGATCTGGCGCCGGACCTGCACGGCTACCTCTGCGGCAGCGCGGCGTCGGCCTGGGCAGCGTTCGGCGCGCGCCAGGGCTGGCTGCCGGCGCTGCGGGTCGATCCCGGCCTGGCGCCCGGCGGCTGGTCGATCGAGGAGGGCAGGGGATGAGCGACGACCATCGCCGGCCGAAGGGCCGGTCGCAGGCCGAAGCGGTTGACGCTTCCGGGGGAAAAGGGCCGCGTTGCCCGCTCTGCGGTCGCCCCCGTGTGCAGCAATACCGGCCGTTCTGCTCGGCCCGCTGCCGCGACGTCGATCTGGCGCACTGGTTCGGCGAGGCCTATGCGGTGCCGGCGGTCGAGCCCGGCTACGACGAGGACGACGGCGACCCGGGCTGACCCGGCCGTCGCGTGGCGGCCGGGCTTGCCACTTGAATCCCGCTCACGCTGCGGCCACGCTCTCCGTCATGGCCGAGCCGATCATGCCGTTGCCGCCGTTCGCCGCGCTGCGCGCGTTCCACGCCGCAGCGGTCCATGGGCGGTTCCGCGACGCCGCGCAGAGCCTGGGCGTCACGGAATCGGCGATCAGCCATCAGGTCCGGCGGCTCGAGGACTTCCTGCGCACCGCGCTGTTCGACCGGTCCGGGCCCGGCGTGCGGCTGACCGCCGCCGGCCGGCGCTACCTCGAGCAGATCGACCCCGCGATCCGTCAGATCCAGTCCGCGACCGACGCGCTCCTGCGCCCGACCGGACGCCAGGTCGTGCGCCTGACCCTGCCGCCCTCGCTCGCCGCCAGCTGGCTGATACCGCAGCTCAGCGCGTTCGAGGGCGAGCACCCGGACGTCGACCTGCAGCTGGTGCCGACCACGCGGGTGGTCGATCTGAAGCGCGATCAGGTCGATCTTGCGGTCCGCCACGGCCGGGGCTCCTGGCCCGGGATCGACGCCACCTTCCTGTTCGACGAGACGGCCTTGCCGGTCTGTGCGCCCGGCTACCTGACGCCCGCGGCGGGCGAGGACCCGCTCGCCGGCCTGCAGCGGGTCCGGCTGATCGTCAACGCCCGCTTCCCGAACGAGTGGGAGGAATGGGCCCGCGCGCGCGGCCTGGCACCGCCGGCGCAGACCGGCGCGATCGAGCTCGAGGGGATGGAGCAGGCGCTCCAGGTCGCGGAGAGCGGCCATGGCCTGGCACTCGGCCGGCGCCCTTTGGTCGATGACCGGCTTGCCCGGGGCACGCTGGTCGCCCCGTTCGGCGCCGGCGACCCGACCGGGGCGGCCTATTACCTCTGCCGGCCGGAGGGGCTGCCGCCGACCGCGGCGATCCGGCGCCTGGAGCATTGGTTGCGCAGGCTCGCAGCCGCGACTTGAAGATCGTTCAAGTCGGCCTGAACCGAACTCGTTGGCGCAGCCCGCTCCGCGCGCCTACGTGTGCTGGCGATGCCAGCCGTGGTCGCCTGCCGGCCACGCCAACCGAGGAGGCAAGTTCGATGAACCAGGCTGTCGTTGCCACCGCCAGCGCCCCGAACCGCGTCTTCGCCGACCAGGACGCTGCCGCAGTCCGGGCCTCGCTGACCTTCATCACGCCGTCGGACACCAAGCCCGTGTTCCACAGCTCGGCGATCACCGGCGGCGCGCCGCGGGTGTTCTTCGACACCGAGCGCCACGAGGTCCTGATCCAGGACCTGCGCCCGCTCGCCGAGGCGGTGTCGCTCGACGAGGAGGGCTTCGAGCTGCGCCGGCACGCGACCGCGGCCTCCGACCTCTACGACGACGCCGAGGTCGAGGCCGTCTACTACCCGGAGCTCGAGGCGCTGCTGCGCGAGGTCACCGGCGCCAGCCGGGTGATCATCTTCGACGCCACGCGCCGCTCCGACGGCGGCACCGGCGCCAGGAACCCCGACGGCCTGCGCGGGCCCGCGACCCGCGTGCACGTCGACTACACCGAGAAGAGCGGTCCGCAGCGGCTCGAGGACCTGCTCGGCGAGGCCGAGGCCGCGAGGCTCAAGGCGGCCGGTGCGCGGATCGTCCAGATCAACGTCTGGCGGCCGATCCGCGGGCCGGTGGCGCGCTCGCCGCTGGCGCTGGCCGACGCGTCCAGCATCCGGCCGGAGGATCTGATCGCGACCGATCAGGTGTTTCCGAACCGGGTCGGCGAGATCTACCATCTGGCTTACGATCCGGCGCAGCGCTGGTACTACGCGCCGGCGATGACCCCGGACGAGGTGCTGCTGATCAAGGGCTGGGACAGCCTGAACGACGGCCGCGCCCGCTTCACCCCGCACGGCGCCTTCGAGCTGCCCGACACGCCCGCCGACGCGCCTGCCCGCGAGAGCATCGAGGTCCGGACGTTGGTCGTGATCGAACCCTGATCCCGGCGGCGATCGCGGTCGTCGGAAACGACTCGGGCGATCCGGCGCCCGCCGAGGCGGTGGTCCGAGCGATCGAGGCGGCGGGCGGCCGTTGCCGCGAAGGCCGACGTCAGCGACCCGGACGCGGTGCGGCGTCTGTTCGAGACCGCCCAGCGGGCGTTGGGCGGCGTCGACGTGCTGGTCAACAACGCCGGCATCATGGCGCTCGCCGCCAATCAGCTGATCCAGAGGAAGCTCGCCGACATGGAGGATGCCGCCTTCGACCGGCTGATCGCGGTCAATCTGAAGGGGACTTTCAACACGCTGCGCGAAGGCGCCGGGCGACTGCGCGACGGCGGCCGGATCATCAATTTCTCGTCGAGCGTGGTCGGGTTGCTGCAGCCGATACATGCCGTCTATGCGGCGACCAAGGCGGGCGTCGAGGCGATGACCGCGGTGCTCGCGCCGGGACCGACCGCGACCGATCTGTTTCTCGATGGAAAGTCGCAGGAGGTGATCGACCGCCTGGCCGACCTCGCGCCGCTGGAGCGGCTGGGCGCGCCTGCCGACATCGCCGCCGTGGTCGCCTTCCTCGCCGGCCCGGACGGTGCCTGGATCAACGGCCAGACGCTGCGCCCCAACGGCGGCATCGTCTGACCCGCCGCAGCCGTGAAGACGGCGCGAGGACTGGAGAGAAAGGCGTCGTGGGGGCGAAGTTGGCTCCCCGGGCCGGACTCGAACCAGCGACCCAGCGGTTAACAGCCGCTTGCTCTACCAACTGAGCTACCGGGGATCAGATAGCCGCCAACCCGTTGCGGTCTGCTCTATATCAGACGCGCGCGCCGGCAAACAAGGTCCAAAGGCTATGGGCCTGAGCGCCAGAAGTCCTCGTTCAGGAGCAGGTCGGCTACCGCCGCGGCCGCGGCCTCGAGCAGGCGCTCGCCCTTGCCGGCCGAGGCCGCGGTCGGGTCGCCGAGCGCGCCGCTCGCGGTCCGTTCGGCGAACGACTGCCAGCGGTAGGCGGCCGGCCCGGCCTCGGTCTCGGTGGTCCGCGCCTCCTCGAAGCGGGCGGCGTCGACCAGCTCCGGGCGGAGCGCCAGGACCATCGAGGTCTCGGCCTCGCAGGCGTGGCGGACGCCGGACTGGCGCTCCAGGATCGCCCGGAACGGCTCGGCGGCGAGCTGCCAGTAGGTCGCGGTCGCGAGGTTGAGGCCGAGCTCGGCGGTCAGCTGCTCGACCACCACCCGGAGCGCCGCCTCGTTGCCGCCATGGCCGTTGAGCAGCAGCACGCGCTCGAAGCCGTGCCGTTGCAGCGAGCGGCAGACGCAGCGGAGCAGCGCGCAGAAGGTCGGAAAATCGAGGGTGATGGTGCCGCCGAACGCCATGTGATGCTCGGACAGGCCGCTCCAGACCGTGGGCGCCACCACCAGCGGGCGCCGGCCGGCCAGGCGCCTTGCGGCGCGCTCGGCGATGGCGCTGCAGAGCAGGCTGTCGACCATGACCGGCAGATGCGGCCCGTGCTGCTCGATCGCCGCGACCGGAACCACGACGCTCGCCGCCTGCGCCGCCAGCGCCCGCAGCTCATGCGCCTTCAGGTGGTCCCACCTGACCTCGCTGGCCTGCCCAGGCATCGGCTGCCCTCGCTCGCTGCCGGCCGGCCGGGAACGGTGCCGGTTCAAGATGGAGGCCGGGGGCGGAATCGAACCGCCGGTGGGGGATTTGCAGTCCCCTGCATTGCCACTTTGCTACCCGGCCCGGCCGACGCGGCTGGTGGTCTTCTATCGAGCGCGCCGGGGCCGGTCAACGGCGTGCGTGCGGCGTGCGTTCCGCCTCGCCTTCGGCGGTCATGCCGATTGTCGCGGCCGCCGGGCGTCGCTATAGTCCAGATCGCGCCTGGGTTTATCGACCGACCGCCATCACCTTAGCACCCCCGCCAGCGAGCCCTGCCGATGGACTACACCCGCGCCCGGCTGACCATGGTGGAGAACCAGCTGCGGCCTCACCAGATCGACGATCCGCGTCTGCTCGGCGCGATGCGCGAGGTGCCGCGCGAGCACTTCCTGCCCAAGAGCCTGCGCCCGGTCGCCTACGCCGACGAGGATCTGCTGCTGCCGACCGGCGGGCATCTGATCGAGCCGCTGGCGCTCGCGCGCATGATCCAGGCGGCGCAGATCGAGCCCCAGGAGGTGGTCCTGCTGCTCGGCTGCACGACGGGCTACGCCGCGGCGGTCCTGGCCCGGCTGGCGGCCACGGTGATCCTGGTCCAGCCCGAGCCGGCGGCGGCGCAGCAGGTCGAGACCCTGCTCGAGGATCTCGGCGTCGACAACGTCGTGGTCGCGGTCAGCGATGATCCGAATGCCGGTCAGCCGAGCCAGGCGCCGTTCGACGTGATCCTGCTGGTCGGTGCGGTCGACGCCATGCCGCCCGCGCTCGGGGAGCAGATCGGCGAAGGCGGCCGCATGGTCGCGGTCATCGACGATGGCCGGGTCGGCAAGCTCAGCGTGTTCACCCGGTTGCACGGCGTGATCGGCAGGCAGGTCCTGTTCGATGCGCGCATTCCCCGACTGGCCGGGCTCGAGAGAGGCGCGGAGTTCGCGTTTTGACGGCCGATCGACCACGCGGCGGCGACACCGCGGAGCCCACCGAGCCGCTGCCGCTGGAGATCGGTCCGGCCGAGCTGGCGACCTTGCGGGCCGACCCCGCGAGCTATGCCCTGCTCGACGTCCGCGAGCCTTGGGAACTCGCGATCTGCGGTTTCCCTGAGGCGATCCATCGCCCGCTCGGCGCCCTGATCGGGCAGGAGCGGGCGCTGCCGCAGGACCGGCCGCTGGTCGTGGTCTGCCACACCGGCCGGCGCTCCCTCCTGGCGACGCAGCATCTGCGCCGGCTCGGCTGGCGCCAGGCGGTCAATCTGCGCGGCGGCGTCGAGGCCTACGCGCTCGAGATCGATCCGCGCATGGCGCGTTACTGAGAGGGCGATCGGTTGGCCCATGCGGTCGAGATCGAAAAGGTGTAAATGTCGGCTCGGATACTATCGTGTCTGGCGAGAGGAGTGTATACGGAGGTCATGAGACACTGGCTGGTGATCGCGACGCTGGCGGGCGCAGCATGGCTCGCCGGTACCACTGGCAGCGGCGCGCAGACCTTGCAGGACGCGTTGGTTGCGGCCTATCTCACCAATCCGGATCTGGAGGCGCAGCGCGCGGCGCTCCGGGCGACCGACGAGCTGGTCCCCGAAGCGCTGAGCGGCTGGCGGCCGACCCTGGCGATCACCGGGTCGCTCGCCCATGACCAGGCCGAGACCTCGGAAGGGGACGCGAGCTTTTCGGAAAAGGCGACCTCGCTGACCCTCGACCAGGAGCTCTACAGTGGCGGCGAGACGGTCGCCAACACCCAACGGGCCGAGCGGCTCGTGCGGGCCGAGCGCGCCCGCCTGCAGACGATCGAGCAGAACGTCCTGTTCGACGCGGTGACCGTCTACACCAACGTGCTGGCGGCGCAGGCGGTCCTCGACTTCGCCATCCAGAACGAGGGCCGCCTGAGGCGCCAGCTGCAGGCGACCCGCGATCGCTTCCAGGTCGGGGAGGTGACGCGCACCGACGTCGCCCAGGCCGAAGCCCGGCTGTCCGGCGCGACCTCCGACCGGACCCAGGCCGAAGGCGACCTGGCGGCCGCCCGAGCCGACTATCGCCGGGTGATCAACCAGGAGCCTGGGCAGCTGGTGGTGCCGCCGCCGCTCAAGCAGCTGCCGGCCAACCTGGCCGAGGCCCACCAGCTCGCCGAAGTGAACAATCCGAACGTCACCTCGGCTCAGTTCAATCTGGCCGCGGCGCGCGCCGATGTCGACGTGGCGCTGTCATCGCTCTACCCGCGGCTTTCCATTCAGGGACAATTAAACTATACGGACGATCCTAACGCCACGCTGGATTGGCGAAGGGACGCTCTGATCGGCGCCAACCTCCGGGTGCCCCTGTACCAGGGCGGAGGCGAATATGCGCGGGTCCGGCAGACCAAGCAGACGGTGCGGCAGCGGGAAGACGATCTCGAGGCCGCGTTTCGCTCCGTGCGCAACGAGGTGACGAACGCGTGGCAGGCTTTGGAGACGGCGACCAGCCGGATCGATTCGATCGGCGCGCAGGTGCACGCCAACGAGATCGCGGTCGAGGGCGCCCGTCAGGAGGCCCTGGTCGGGCAGCGGACCACCTTGGACGTGCTCGACCAGGAGAGCGACCTGTTCTCGTCGCAGGTCGACTTCGTCCGGGCGCGGCGCGACCAGGTGACCGCGAGCTATCGGCTGAAGGCCGCGGTCGGCGAGCTGACGGTCGCCGGGATCGAGCTGCCCGTCCAACCCTACAATCCGGAGGCCTATTACGGCGACGTGCGCAACCGGCTGGTCGGGCTCGGCCCCAAGATCAATGGCCGGCGCAGCGATTGACGGCGAGCCGGTTCCTGGCCAGTGGCTCCGTGGCCCATTTCTGGAGGTGAGTGACGTGACGACCGAGCCGAGAGAGCAACACGAGCCATCGATGGAGGAGATCCTCTCCTCGATCCGCCGGATCATCGCCGACGAGGAGGCCGAGGATGGCACCTCGGAGGACGATGATCAGCTGGGCGCTGCCGAGGCCCAGGCCGAGGCTTTGAACGAGGACGCCGATGCCTTGGCCCGGGCGGCGGAGGACGAGGAGTCCGAGGACGTCCTCGAGCTGACCCGGGTGGTCCGCGACAGCGGCGAGGTCGTCGATCTGAAATCGGAAGGCGCGGCCACGGCCGAACCGAAGGACGAGTTCGAGCCGGAGTTCGCCGCCGAGGAGGTAGAGCTGGCGCCCGTCGACGAGCAGCCGGCCACGACCCCCCAGGACACCCCGAAGCAGGAGAAGCCCCCCGTGGAGATGAAGTCGGCAGCGACCAGAGCGGAGCTGGTGTCCGCCACCGCGGCGAGCGCCGCATCGGGCGCCTTCGCCAAGCTGTCCAACGCCTTTCAGCGCACCCCGGCCGAGGAGTTGATCGCCGACGATGCCGGGCGCACGATCGAGCAGTTCGTCGAGGACATGATCCGGCCGCTGCTCAAGGACTGGCTCGACGAGAACCTGCCGAAGATCGTCGATCGTCTGGTCGAGAAGGAGATCCAGAAGATCGCGCGCCGCGCCGAGCTCATGTAGCCGCCGCCGCGAGCGGGCGCCGGAGTCCCGCTCAACCGGCGCCCGAGCCGACTTCCCGCCGGCGCTGCAGGTAGTGGCCCCCGGCAGCTCGCTCGCCCGCGGGCCCGAAGCGAGCATCGCCGGTTTTGACGCGCGCCCCTCGGGGTTCGGGCGCCTTCGGCCCCAGCGCTCGGCGACCGTCGCCGAGCGTGCTGATCCGATGCGGCGTGTCCGTGGCGACGCCTGCCTCAACCGGTGAACGCCTGGATCCCGGTCTGGGCGCGGCCCAGAATCAGGGCGTGGATGTCGTGGGTGCCCTCGTAGGTGTTGACCGCCTCGAGGTTCATGACGTGGCGGATCACGTGGTACTCGTCGGCGACGCCGTTGCCGCCGTGCATGTCGCGGGCCGCGCGGGCGATCTCCAGCGCCTTGCCGCAGCTGTTGCGCTTGATCAGCGAGATCATCTCGGGCGCCGCCTGGCCCTGGTCCGCGAGCCGGCCGACCCGGAGCGCTGCCTGCAGCCCGATCGCGATCTCGGTCTGCATGTCGGCGAGCTTCTTCTGGATCAGCTGATTGGCCGCGAGCGGCCGGCCGAACTGCTTGCGGTCGAGCACGTACTGGCGGGCGGCGTGCCAGCAGAACTCGGCGGCCCCGAGGGCGCCGAACGCGATCCCGAAGCGCGCGTTGCTGAGGCAGCTGAACGGCCCCTTGAGGCCGCGCACCCCGGGCAGGACGCGCTCGTCCGGCACCGGCACGTCGTCCATCAGGATCTGACCGGTCGGCGAGGCGCGGAGCGCGAACTTGCCCTCGATCTTGGGCGTCGCCAGACCCTCGGCGCCGCGCTCGATCAGATAGCCCCGGATCACGTCGTCCTCGTCCTTCGCCCAGACCAGCAACAGATCCGCGATCGGCGAGTTGGTGATCCAGGTCTTGGCGCCGCTCAGACGCCAGCCGCCGGCGACGCGCCGCGCCCGGGTGGTCATCGAGCCCGGGTCGGAGCCGTGGTCGGGCTCGGTCAGACCGAAGCAGCCGACGATTTCGCCGCGCGCCAGGGGTGGCAGGAAGGTCTGGCGCTGCTCGTCCGAGCCGAACTCGTCGATCGGCGCCATGACCAGCGAGCTCTGCACGCTGAACATCGAGCGGTAGGCGGAATTGACCCGCTCGATCTCGCGCGCGATCAATCCGTAGCTGGTCGGGTTGACCCCGGCGCAGCCATAGCCCGTGATGGTCGCGCCGAGCAACCCGAGTTCGCCCATCTCGGTGATGATACTGCGCTCGATCAGCTCCTCGCGGTTGGCCCGCTGGATGCGCGGCATCAGCTGGTCCTGGGCGTACGCCCGCGCGGTCGCCTGGATCAGGCGCTCGTCCTCGGTGAGCTGGTCCTCGAGCCGGAACGGATCGTCCCAGAGGAAGGCAGCCTGGGTGGGCGTGGCGACCTCGGCAGGTTGCGCCTGTGGCGAGGACATCGGCGGCTCCAGCGGATCCGAAACGGGAGCGTGAGCTTAGAACGAGTTCGCGATTGCCACCAGATTGTGCAGGCGATGCTCGTTCATCGCCCGAACCTGAACCGCGTAGCGCGCACCGTCACGGTTGATCAGCCGCAGCGCCAGATACTGGCGGAACGGACCCAGCTGCCATTCGCAGTCCATCTGCCAGCGCTCGCCGCCGGCCCGGCTCTCGGGCGCGCCGCAGCCGGTCAGCGGCCAGCCGGCGACCGAGTGCAGCGTGCCGCGCCAGCTCTCCAGCTGGCCGACCATGGGGCTGTCGGCGACCGGGCTGTCAGGGCTGTTCAGGAGCTCGTCGATCGCAGCGTCGAAGCTCGACACGTCGACCGTCAGCTGGTCGCGCAGCCATTTCGCCGGATCGGCAACCGGCCCGTCGACCGGCTGGATGGTGAGCTCGCTCAGGGTCGCGAAGGTCCCCTCGGCCGGCTCGACGGTGAGCTGGCCGGTCGGCTGCTGCCCGGGGGTGCCCTGGAGCGAGCAGGTCAGCCGGTAGCCCTCGGGCACGAACAGTTGCCCGCAAAGGTCGCTCGAGGCGGCGCTCGCGGGCCCGGCGAACGCGATCAGAGCCGCGAGCCCCAGCACTGTGCTTGGCCAAACCATGATGCCGTCATCCTACCCGTGGTGGGTCGCCGCCGGCAAGCAGGCGGGGATGACCCCGCCATACCACTCTATGCCGCCTCGGTCTGAGGCGGCCCGGCGCGACGCTTCTCCGAATGCAAGACCTGGGTCACGGTGATCACCCGGTCAAGGCGGCGCGCAAGCTGCTCGGCCCGGCCGACCGGCAGTCCGGCCACCTGGACGTCGATCACCAGCTGGGCCCGATCGTTCTCGACCCAGGCGCTGTGGCAGCGCTCCGGGATCACCCCGAACAGGCTGAACACGTTCAGCACGCGGGGCAGTGCGGCGGGCTCGGCGGCGACGAAGACGGAAAAGCAGTCAACCCGTTGCGGGCTGGCGGAGAACATGGCAGCGATCCTTCTCGCAGGCAACGACAGGGCGAATCGCGATGTCCCGACCCCTTTGCGAGGTCGGGCGGCTAATTCGCGTGGCCTGCCGGCCGAGCTGGATCGTGCTCACCATGTCCTGATGATAGTGACGGACTGCCCGCGGATCAAGCTCGAGCTCAAGCTGCCATCAGGCGCCGGCGGGCGGCGCGCTGCGCAACGGCACGAAGGCGACCGGGAGCAGGGCCCGCCGATGGGTCCGGCCGTCCCGGTCCTTCTCGACCAGGACCAGATCCTGACTGAACGGGCTGTCGCCGATCGGGATCACCAGGCGACCGCCGGGCCTCAGCTGCTCGACCAGGGCCGGCGGGACCGATCGCCCCGCGGCGGTCACCAGGATGCCGTCGTAGGGTGCCCGGGCGGGCCAGCCCGCCGAGCCGTCGCCGATGTGGAACTCGACGTTGCGATAGCCCAGCGCCTCGAGGCTGGCCCTGGCCGCGGCGGCGAGGTCCGCGACCACTTCGATCGTCACCACCAGGGCGGCGAGTTCCGCCAGGACCGCGCACTGGTAGCCCGAGCCGGTCCCGACCTCGAGCACGCGCGCCTCCGGCTCCAGGCGCAGAAGATGGGTCATCACGGCCACGATCAGGGGCTGCGAGATGGTCTGGTCGTGGCCGATCGGCAGCGGCCGGTTGTCGTAGGCCTCGGTCCACAGATGCGGCGGCACGAAATGTTCGCGCGGCACCCGGAGCATGGCGTCCCGCACCCTGGGATCGAGCTCGCGGCTGGCGTCGCCGACCCCCGACCAGCCGATCTCGCGCACGATCGTCTCGACCATCGCCCGGCGCTCGGCGAGCCTGGCATCGCCAGCGCGCGCGTCCGGGGTCTCCGCCATGGTCAGGCCGCCAGCTCGGCCCCGAGCAGCTGGCGCAGGTAGTCGACCCCGGTCTGCGATACCCGGTAGCGCCGCTGATGCTTGAACACGCGCTTGGCGAGCAGGTTCTGGCGCACGCATTGGGAGGGATTGCCGACCTTGACCCCCTGGTCGGTCAGGAGCGTGTTGGCTTCGCCGGTGCTGAAGGACTTGTCGGCGTTCCGCGCGTAGGCGAAATAGCCGGCAAGCAGGATCCGGTCGACGTCGCTCGCGGCCCGCGGCAGATGGTGCAAAAGCTCGCCGAAGCTCTGGGCGTCGAGCCGAAGTGGTTCCGGCTCGGTGGGTGAGCTCGGCGGCGGACTCACCCGGACCGGGTCGGCTGGCTGATCGAAGGCCGTGAGCCAGGCCTCGAACCGCTCGACGTAGGCTTTGACGAACGCTTCGCTGCCCTCGACCTCGAACTCGCGTTGAGACAGATTGATCCGAAGCCTCGTCCGCTGTCCGTTCAAGGTTTCTCCCCGATCTGCGCCAGCGCGCGCAACAGATTGACGGAACGCGCAATCTTGCCTTGAGCTGAAGTCACCTGCAAGCTGATCTCGATGGCAGGAAGGCTCAATCCACCTCATCGAGCAGGCGCGTCAGTGCCGCCCGGATCGGGCCCGGGATCGGCGCCGGCCGTTCGCTCGCCCGGTCGACGAAGACGTGCACGAAATGGCCGTCGGCCGCCGCCTGGTCATCGTCGTTGCAAAAGATGCCGATCCCGTAGGTGACGCTCGAGCGGCCGAGCTTCCTGACCTTGAGCCCGGCGGTGATCCGGTCGGGGAAGCGGGCGCCCTGCCGGAACCGGCAGCCGCTCTCGACGCAGTAGCCGATCACCTCGCTTTGCCAGGGCTCGAGGCCGCCTTCGCGGATCAGATAGTGGGCGATCGCGGTGTCGAAGAAGCTGTAGTAGTTGACGTTGTTGATGTGGCCGTAGATGTCGTTGTCGAGCCAGCGGCTCGGAACCTCGTAGAAGACGCGGTAATCGGCGCGCACGGGCGGCGGGGCAGGGTCCATCGGCGGGCTCCGGCGAAGCGGTGGGGCAGGGCGGTCAGCTCGCGAACCGCCCGAGGATCAGGGCGAGCAGCGCGCGCAGCGCGGTCGCCTCGCCGCCCTTGGGTCGCCCCGGACGGTCCTTCTGGTTCCAGGCGAAGATGTCGCAATGCGCCCAGGCCCGCGTCTCGGCGACGAACTCCTTGAGGAACAGCGCGGCCGTGACCGCGCCGGCGAGGCCGCCGGCGGAGACGTTGTTGAGATCGGCGACCCCGCTCTCGAGCATCTCCCGATAGGGCGCGTGCAGCGGCAGCCGCCAGAGCGGATCGAACGCGGCGCGGCCGGCCGCGAGCAGATCGTCGGCGAGTTCGTCGTCGGGCGTGAACAGGGCCGGCAGGTCGGGGCCGAGCGCCACCCGGGCGGCGCCGGTCAGCGTCGCGCAGTCGATCATCAGGTCGGGCCGCTCGCGATCAGCTTCGGCCAGAAGGTCGGCCAGCACGAGCCGGCCCTCGGCGTCGGTGTTGCCGACCTCGACCGTCAGTCCCTTGCGGGTCGCGAGCACGTCGCCCGGACGGAAGGCGCTGCCGGAAACGCTGTTCTCGACCGCGCCGACCAGCAACCGCAGCCGGACCGGCATGTCCAGCGCCATGATCCCCTGGGCGAGCCCGAGGGTGACCGCGGCCCCACCCATGTCCTTCTTCATCAGCAGCATGTTCTGCGAAGGCTTGAGGTCGAGGCCGCCGGTATCGAAGCACACGCCCTTGCCGACCAGCGTCACCTTGGGCGCGCCCGGCTCGCCCCAGATCAGCTCGACCAGCCGCGGCGCGCGGGCGCTCGCACGACCGACCGCGTGGATCGCCGGATAGTTCTCAGCGAGCAGCGCATCACCCTCGACCGTCCGGAACTCGGCGCCGAAGCGGGTCGCGACCGCGCCCGCTGCCTCCGCGAGCTCGGCCGGCCCGAGGTCGGACGCGGGCGTGTTGATCAGATCGCGCGCGAGCCAGACCGCCTCGGCGATCGCTTCGCTGCCCCTGAGCCCGGCATCGTCCGCGAGCGCCAGCCGGACTGCCTTCGCCTCGCGCTTGCGGTAGCGCTCGAAGCGGTAGCTGGCGAGCGCCCAGCCGAGCGCCGCCTGGCCGGTCTCGGGCTCCAAGCCTGCCCGCTCGAGCCGCCAGTCACCAGCCGGCAGCCGCCCGCGGAGGGCCGCGAAATCCCAGGGCTCGGCCGGCTCGCTCAGGATCAGGAGGGCTCCAGCCAGGCCGCCACCGGGTGCCGGCAGGAGGGCGGTCGCCGCGGGCTTGGCCTCGAAGCCGGTCGCCTCCAGCCAGCTTCGCACCGCGTCCGGCTGCTCGGCGAGCCAGCTCGCGTAGCGGGCCGCCGGCAGGCTGGCGACCGGGCGCGCCTCGGTGCTCCCGGCGGCTGTGAAACAGGGCAGCATCGCAGTCTCCCGTCAGGAGGCGATCCGCTCCCGGGCCGCCTGGAGCTGCTGACGGGTCTGCTCGGCCTCGGCCCGGCGCAGGCGCTGCTCCTCGACGACCTCGGCCGGGGCGCGGTCGAGGAACTTGGGGTTGGCGAGCTTCTGATCGACGCGCGCGATCTCGGCCTCGGCCCTGGCGAGCTCCTTGTCGAGGCGCTGCCGCTCCTGCTCGAGATCGATCACGCCGGCGAGCGGCACGGCGAAGATCGCTTCGTCGACCACGAGCTGGAGCGAGCCGCGCATGACCGGAGCCTGGCTCGTCTCGACGCGGGCGAGGCGGGCAAGCCGCATCAGCGCGTCGCGGTGCTCCTCGAGCCGGGCGAGCGTGGTCGGGCTCGCGTCCCGGACCTGCAGGTTGAGCTTGGCGGCGGCCGGCACGCCCAGCTCGTTGCGGGCGGCGCGCAGGCCGGTGACCGCCCGGATCAGCCAGTCCAGCTCGGCTTCCGCCTCGGCGTCGATCAGCCCGGCATCGAGCTCCGGCCAGGCGGAGGCGATCAGCAGGCCGCCGGGGGCACCGTAGCGCCGTTCCCATAGCTCCTCGGTCACGAACGGCGTCAGCGGATGCAGAAGATGCAGGAGCTTCGCCAGCACGAAGCCCGCGGTCGCGCGGGTCTCCGCCTGCGCCGCCGCATCGCCGCCGGCGAAAAGCGGCTTCGCGAGCTCGAGATACCAGTCGCAGAACTCGTTCCAGGTGAAGGCGTAGAGCGCGTTCGCGGCGTCGTTGAAGCGGTAGCCCTCGATCGCCGCCCGGGTCCGCCCGGCCGCCTGGGCGAGCTTGCTCACGACCCAGCGGTTGACGGTCTGGCGGCAGGTGGCGGGATCGAAGCCCGGGTCGAGATCGCAGCCGTTGAGCTCGCAGAAGCGGGCGGCGTTCCAGAGCTTGGTCGCGAAGTTGCGGTAGCCCTCGACCCGGCTCGCGCCGAAGCGGATGTCCCGGCCCTGGGTGGTGCTGGCGAGGATCGCGAAGCGGAGCGCATCGGCGCCGTACTTGTCGATCAGCTCGAGCGGGTCGATGACGTTGCCCTTGCTCTTGCTCATCTTCTGGCCGCGCTCGTCGCGCACGAGGCCGTGGATGTAGACCTCGCGGAACGGCACGTCGCCCATGAACTTGAGCCCGAGCATCATCATCCGCGCGACCCAGAAGAAGATGATGTCGAAACCGGTGACCAGCACGCTGGTCGGATAGAAGCGCTCGAGCTCGGGCGTGCGTTCGGGCCAGCCGAGCGTCGAGAACGGCCAGAGCCCGGACGAGAACCAGGTGTCGAGCACGTCCTGGTCGCGGACCAGCTCGACCTCGCGGCCATAATGCTCGCGCGCCTCGGCCGCGGCGCCTTCCTCGTCCATCGCGACGAACACGTGGCCGTCCGGGCCGTACCAGGCCGGGATCTGGTGGCCCCACCAGAGCTGGCGCGAGATGCACCAGGGCTGGATGTTGCGCATCCACTCGAAATAGGTGTTTTCCCACTGTTGCGGCACGAAGCGGGTGCGCCCGTCCTCGACCGCGCGGATCGCCTCCTCCGCGAGCGTCTTGGCGTCGGCATACCACTGGTCGCTCAGCATCGGCTCGACCGGGGTCTCCGAGCGCTGGCTGTAGGGCACGCTGTGGCGGATTTTTTCCACCTTTTCGACCAGGTCCGCGGCTTCCAGGTCCGCGAGCACGCGCTTTCGCGCCTCGAACCGGTCGAGGCCACGATAGGCGTCCGGCACCTGGTCGTTGAGCCGGCCCTCGGTGTCCATGATGCTGATCATCTCGAGGCGGTGGCGGCGGCCGACCTCGAAGTCGTTGAAGTCGTGGCCGGGCGTGATCTTGACCGCGCCCGAGCCCTTCTCGGGGTCGGAATAGGGATCGGCGACGATCGGCAGGCGGCGGCCTGCGAGCGGCAGGATCGCGTGCCGGCCGACCAGCCCCGTGTAGCGCGGATCTTCGGGATGGACCGCGACCGCGGTGTCGCCGAGCATGGTCTCGGGCCGCGTGGTCGCGACCGTGATGTGATCGCCCTTTTGGCCCTCGATCGGATAGCGGATGTACCAGAGGTGGCCCTCGACCTCGGTCGCCTCGACCTCGAGGTCGGAGACCGCGGTCTGCAGCCGGCAGTCCCAGTTGACCAGGCGCTTGTCCTTGTAGATCAGGCCCTCGCGGTAGAGGTCGACGAACTCCTTGCGGACCGCGAGCGAGAGGCCCTCATCCAGGGTGAAGCGCTCGCGCGACCAGTCGGCCGCGGCGCCGAGCCGGTGCAGCTGCCGGCTGATCCGGCCGCCCGACTCCTGCTTCCAGGCCCAGACCCGCTCGACGAACGCCGCGCGCCCGATCTGCCGGCGGCTCAGCCCCTCCTGCTCGAGCTGGCGCTCGACCACCATCTGGGTCGCGATGCCGGCGTGGTCGGTGCCGGGCTGCCAGAGCACCGCCCGGCCGCGCATCCGCCAGAAGCGGATCAGCGTGTCCTGGATCGTGTTGTCGAGCGCGTGCCCCATGTGCAGGCTGCCGGTGACGTTCGGCGGCGGCATGACGATGCAGTAGGGCTCGCGCCCGGGATCGGGCGACGGCCGGAAGTGGCCGCCCGCTTCCCACAGGCGGTCGTACTTGGCCTCGACCTCGGCCGGTCGATAGGTCTTGTCCAGCATCGCCGAGCGGTTCCAAGAAGGGCTGTTCATTCACAAAGCGGGCGCGCGGGCGCCGGTTGGGGCTATAGGGGAATTCGCAAGGTCGGGCAAGTTGAGGGCGTGCGCGTCCGCTCGCCCAGCGCGAGCTTTACAGCCGATCGGGCTTCGGCCAAGCTCGCCGGCCGCACAAGAGAGGCCAGCCGCGACCCATGGATCCGCTGATCTTCGCCCTCGTGCTCGGGGCGGCACTGCTGCACGCGAGCTGGAACGCGCTGGTCAAGACCGGCGGCGATCCGTTCGTGCGGCTCGCCGTGGTCAACCTGGTCGCGGGCCTCTGCGCGTTGCCGTTCCTGTTCGTGGTCGCGTCCCCGGCGGTGGTCAGCTGGCCGTTCCTGTTCGCCTCGATCGTGATCCACCACGGCTACTATCTGGCGCTCGCCTACGGCTATCGCCATGGCGACCTGTCGCACGTCTATCCGATCGCCCGCGGCATCGCACCGCCGCTCGTGGCGCTGATCGCCTGGGCGTTCGCCGGCGAAAGCCCGGGCGCGCTCGGGCTGCTGGCGATCCTGGTGATCTCGGGCGGCATCCTGAGCCTCGCCTTCACCGACGATGGCCGGCTGGCGTCCTTGAAGCCGCTTGGGTTCGCGCTCGCCACGGGAGTGACGATCGCCGGCTACACCCTCGCGGACGGCCTCGGCGGCCGGCGCGCGGGCGACGTGCTGGGCTACATCGCCTGGCTGTTCGCGATCGACGCCCTGCCGTTCGCGCTGCTGGTCGCGTATCGCTACCGGGCGCGCCTCGGCGAGGCCCTGGGCCGCGCCTGGCGGCCGGCGGCGATCGGCGGCGTGCTGGCAGCCGCCGCCTATGGTCTCGTGATCTGGGCGATGACCCGGGCGCCGATGGCGCAGGTCTCGGCGCTGCGCGAGACCAGCGTGATCATGGCGGCGCTGATCGGCACCCGTCTGCTGCGCGAGCCGTTCGGCATCCGCCGCATTCTCGCGGCCAGTCTGGTCGCGGTCGGGGTCGTGCTGCTGCAGGTCAGTCGGGCGGCGTGATATTGAAGGCGCGCGCCTGAGTGCCTATAGTCATGACCATGGACACGGAGCCCCCGATGCGCACGATCAAAGCGTCAGAGTTCAAGGCGAAATGCCTTAAGCTCATGGACGAGGTCGCCCGAACGGGCGAGCCCCTGGTGATCACCAAGAACGGGGAGCCGATCGCGCAGCTCAGTCCTTTAACCAAACGGCCAAAGAGCCTCTGGGGAGCGCACAAGGGACTGATCGAGATCAAGGGCGACATCATTTCCCCGATTGACGTCGATTGGGAGGCCAATCTCTGATCCTGCTGGACACGCACAGCCTGATCTGGCTCGACCAAGCCAACTCGGCCATGGGTGGCGCCGCGAGAAGCACGGCCGATCGCGCCCTGCGGTCCGGAAGGCTCGCCGTGTCCGCGATGACGTTCTGGGAAGTGGCCATGCTCCTGGCCAAAGCGCGGTTGGGCATCCGGGCAGCGCCCGCGCCGTGGCGTCGCGATCTGCTGACGAACTGGGGGCTGCTCGAGTATCCGGTCACCGGCGAGATCGCCATCGGCGCGGTCGAGTTGAGCAGCTTTCACGCCGATCCGCTCGATCGTTTGATCGTCGCGACCGCGCAGGCACACGGCGCGCGGCTGCTTACCGCTGACCGACAGATCCTCGCCTGGCCTGGTCGTCTCGATCGCCAGGACGCGCGCGTCTAGCCTCGGCCGCCCCAGGCCAGCTCCTGCACCGATCCCGGAAGAATGGCCCGACCGCTAAGCCACTGGCTGCTGCTGCTCGCGCTGGTCGCGATGTGGGGCAGCGCGTTCATGATGACCGGGATCGCGGTCCGGGGCTTCGCGCCGGCGACCCTGGTCGCGATCCGGCTGACGCTGGCGGCGCTCCTGCTGGCGGGCTTCGTATGGCTGCGCGGCCAGCGGTTCCCCTCGAGCCCGCGCTTCTGGCTGTTCAGCCTCGCGATCTCGCTCGCCGGCAACTGCGTGCCGTTCTGGCTGATCAGCTTCGGCCAGCAGCGCGTCGACAGCAGCCTCGCCGGCATCCTGATGGGCATCATGCCGCTCACGACCATGGTGCTGGCCCACTTCTTCGTCCGCGGCGAGCGCCTGAACCCGATCAAGATGACCGGCTTCCTGGTCGGCTTCGTCGGGCTGGTCCTGCTGGTCGGCCCGCAGGCGCTGCTGCAAGTGCGCGGCGAGGGTACCGAGCTGGTCTACCAGCTGGCGATCCTGGGCGGCGCGATCTGCTACGCGATCAACGCCATCCTGGCGCGCCACCGGCCGCCCGCCGATCCGTTGGTCGCGGCGGCAGGGGTCATGGTCGCGGGCAGCCTGGTCATGCTGCCGATCGGCGGGCCGGCGGCGCCCGCGGCGCTGGCGAGCGCGCCGGCCGCCCCGTTCGCCGCGATGATCGCGCTGAGTCTGATCGCGACCGCGATCGCGACCGTCGTGTTCCTGAAGCTGGTGACGATCGCCGGCCCGAGCTTCACGTCGTTCATCAACTATCTGATCCCGGTCTGGGCGCTGCTGATGGGCGTGACCTTCATGGGCGAGCGGCCGGAGCCCACCGTCCTGCTGGCGCTCGCCCTGATCCTCGGCGGCATCGGCCTCAGCGAGGTCGGCCAGCGGCGCCTGCTCCGGACCGCGGCTCGCCAGGGCGCCTGAAGGGAAGGTCATGCTCGGCGCGATCGCCGGCGACATCATCGGCTCGGTCTACGAGGCCGCGCCGATCAAGACCAAGGCCTTCCCGCTGTTCGGGGAGGGCGCGACCTTCACCGACGACACGGTCTGCACGGTCGCGATCGCCGCCGCCCTGCTGCAGGGGCGGGACTTCGCCGGCATGCTACGGCGCTACGTCCGGCGCTATCCGGGCCGGGGCTACGGCGCGCTGTTCCGGCGCTGGGCGCTGACCCCGGACATGCCGGCCTACGGCAGTTTCGGCAACGGCGCCGCGATGCGCGTCAGTCCGATCGGGCACTGGGCGACGCGCGAGCTCGAGGCGCTCGAGCTTTCGGCCGCGAGCGCCGCCGTGAGCCACGATCACCCGGCCGCGATCGCGGGCGCTGGCGCCGTGGCGCTGGCCATGTGGCTGGCGCGCGCCGGTACTGATCGGGCCGGGATCCGGAAGCTGATCGAGACCCGCTTCGGCTACGACCTCGGCCAGTCGGTGGGCGAGATCCGGTCCTGGTACCGCTTCGACGTCTCCTGCGCGGGCACGGTGCCGCCGGCGATCGTCGCGGCGCTCGAGGCCGAGGACTACGAGGACGCGGTCCGGAACGCGATCTCGCTCGGCGGCGATGCCGACACGCTCGCCTGCATCGCCGGCGGCATCGCCGAGGTGCTGTTCGGTCTGCCGGAGGCGGTCGTAAGGGCAGCGCGGGCCCGGCTCGATGAACCGTTGCTCGAGGTGGTCGACCGCTTCTACGACCGCCTCGGACCTACGCCGGTCTGAGCGATGCTACAGCTCGACCAACAGCCCGTCCTCGGCGGTCTCCCAATCGATGGCTTCCAGCTGCTCGAGCATCGCCTGGCTCATGTGGGTGAGGAGCAGCCGTTTGGCGTGCAGGTCCCGGCGGCGGCGGTTCAGGGTCTCCAGGTCGAGATGGTAACGCCCCGTGCGAGTGACCGCGTAGCACTCGACGATCAGAAGGTCGCTGCCCTCGGCGAGCTCGATCAACTGGTCGGTCCATTCGGTATCGCCGGAAAACGCGAACTGCCGGCCGTGGCAGGCAAAGCGCAGCGCGAAGGCCGCCGCGCCGGACGGGTGCTCGACCGGATAGGCGGTGACCGCGATGCCGCCCGAGGTCTCGGTGCTGCCGGGCTGGAGCTCGACGAACTCGAGCGGAAAGCGCCAGGCGGTCCGGCCGGAGCCGGGGAACAGCGCCTCCTGGGCCGCGAACAGCCGCTCGCGGACGCCGGGCGGACCGACGATGGTCAGCGGTCGGCGGCGCCGGCTGACGTGCTGCGCCTCGAGCAGGAGGAAGGGCAGGCCGCCGAAATGGTCGCCGTGGAGATGGCTGAGGAACACCCGGTCGATGGTCGCCGGCTCGACCCCGAACCGGCGCATCGCGACCAGCGCGGTCGCGCCGCAGTCGATCAGGAAACGATCGCGGCCGGCGCTCACGAAGAAGCTGGTCTGCAGACGGCCGCCACTGCCGAACGCGTCGCCGCAGCCGAGCACCCGGATCGCCACCTTCGCCATCGCCCCTCTCGTTTCTGGCTCCCGGTGTCTTTTTCGGCGAAGGTCGACCAGGGCGCTGTGAACTGGTTCACAGGTGCGGTCCCCGCTGCCCCCCTCAGATGAGCGCCCAGGCAACCCGTGGCTGGCCGATTCAGGGCGTTTCCGTCGATCACGCGCAACCGCGCCGGCCGCCAGCGGCAACTTGCCGCCCCGGCTGGCGCCGGACGGCCGGCAGTCGATCGGGGGAAATCAGGAAATCTGGTCGGAGTGGCGTGATTCGAACACGCGACCCCCGCCTCCCGAAGACGGTGCTCTACCAGGCTGAGCTACACTCCGACCCGCGGTCGGGCCCGTATATAGCCGCTTCCGGCGGGCTCGGCAATGGACGGCGCCGGCCTCAGTAGGCGCGCTCGATGCAGAAGTCGGCCAGATCGAGCAGCGCCTGCCTGGGCTCCGATGGCGGGAAGCCGGCGAGCGCCTGCCGGGCGGCGGCGCTGTAGTCGGCCGCCCGCGCCAGGCTGTCAGCGAGCGCGCCGTGCCGGTTCAGGGTTTCGATCGCGTGCGTGAAATCGCCGTCGCGCTGCTCGACCTGCTCGAGCGTCCGGCGCCAGAACCTGCGCTCCTCGGCGCTGCCGCGGGCGAACGCCAGGACGACCGGCAGCGTGATCTTGCCTTCGCGGAAGTCGTCGCCGAGGCTCTTGCCCAGCACCACCTCGCGGGCGCTGTAGTCGAGCACGTCGTCGGTCAGCTGGAAGGCGATCCCGAGATTCTCGCCGTAGCTGCGCAGCGCGAGCGCATCGGCCTCCGAGCGCTTGGCGACCAGGGCGCCGATCTGGGCCGCGGCGGCGAACAGGGTCGCGGTCTTGGCGGTCACCACCCGCAGATAGGTCGCCTCGTCGGTCTCGGCGTCGTTGGCGGTCATCAGCTGCGCCACCTCGCCCTCGGCGATCACCGCCGAGGCGTTGGCCAGGATGCCGAGCACCGCCAGCGAGCCGTCCTCGACCATCAACTGAAAGGCGCGCGCGAACAGGAAATCGCCGACCAGCACGGGCGGCTTGTTGCCCCAGATCGCGTTGGCGGTCGCCAGTCCCCGGCGCAGCTCGCTCTGGTCGACCACGTCGTCGTGCAACAGCGTCGCGCTGTGGATGAACTCGACCGCCGCCGCCAGTCCGGATATGGCGCTCGCCGCGATAGCCGCAGAGCTGGGCCGCGATCAGGGTCAGCATCGGCCGCACACGCTTGCCGCCGGCTGCGACCAGATGGCCGGCGAGCTCGGGAATCAGGCGGATCGGGCTGTCGAGCCGGGCCACGATCAGCTGGTTGACGCGGCCCATGTCGGCCTCGACCAGCCTTTGCAGAGGCTCGAGCTTGCTGCGCTCGGGCGATGCTTCCAATTGTGGACTGACGGCGGTCAAGCCGATTCCTCCCGGGTGGCGCGTCCTGCGCGTCCCGCACTTGCTAACAGGGGTCCAGAGGCAATGCAAACTGGCTCTCGGACCGCGGTCAATATAGGATGATGCCGCGATGCGAGAACTGTTGCGCAGTAACGATCTGGTCTATCTGTCCTGGGCGCAGGCGATCCTGGCGGGCGCGGCGATCCCGTGCCTGCTGCTCGACGACCACGTCAGCGGGGTCGAGGGCAGCATCGGGGCGATCCCGCGCCGGCTGATGGTCGAGGACGACCACCTCGAGGCGGCAAGGCGTCTGCTCGACCAGGCGAAAGATGCGCTTGCCAGTCCCTGACGCGCCGGCCACCGAGCCAGCTGCGGAGTTGACCGACGATCATCTGCTCGGTGGCCGGGTGCGCATTCGCCAGCCGGTGCGCGGCTATCGAGTGGCGATCGACCCGGTGCTGCTCGCGGCCGCAGTGCCGGCCAAGGCCGGGGACGCCGTGCTCGACGCCGGTGCCGGCACCGGCGCTGCGAGTCTCTGCCTGGCTACGCGCGTGCCGGCCTGCCGGATCGTTGGCCTCGAGATCCAGCCAGCGCTGCACCGGCTGGCGAGCGACAACACGACGCACAACGGTCTCGGCCGGCAGGTCGAAATGGTCCGGGGCGATCTCGGGCAGCCGCCGCCCGGCCTCGCGGGGGAGCGCTTCGATCACGTCATGACCAATCCACCCTATCTGGCGGCACCGGCCGCGACCGCCTCGCCCGTCCGCGAGCGGCAACTCGCTTGCCTCGAGCAGAACCTGGACCTTGGCGATTGGCTCGCGGGCTGCCTGCACCTGCTCGCGCCCGGCGGTCTCCTGACCCTGATCCACCGTGCCGATCGCCTGGCCGAGGTGCTCGCTGCGATCGACCGCCGGCTCGGCGAGCTGGTCGTGTTCCCGCTCTGGCCAAAGCGCGACGAGTACCCCGCCCGGCGCATCCTGGTGCAGGGGCGCAAGGGCAGTCGCGGACCCCTGGTCCTGGCACCGGGCCTGGTCCTGCACGGGCAGGACGGCGGCTACAGCGCCGGTGCGGAGGCGGTCCTGCGCCACGGCGAAGCTCTGATCCTGCGCGGCCCGGCGCATGGCTGAGGGCCGGCTGGACCGGTGGCGCGCCCGCCTCGGGTTACGTCCGCGCGCGCCGGTGGTGCCGGTGCTGCGCCTGGTCGGCGTGATCGGCGGGCCGTCGCTGCGCGGCACCGGGATGTCCCTGCATGGCCTCAACCCGGCGCTCGAGCGGGCGTTCAAGGTCCGGGGCGCCAAGGCGGTGGCGCTCGTGATCAACTGCCCGGGCGGCTCGCCGGTGCAATCGGCGCTGATCGCCGAGCGCATCCGGGCGCTCGCCGCCGACAAGCAGCTGCCGGTCCTGGCCTTCATCGAGGACGTCGGCGCCTCGGGCGGCTACTGGCTGGCGCTTGCCGCCGACGAGATCTTCGCGGACGCGCGCTCGATCGTCGGCAGCGTGGGCGTGATCCACGCGGGCTTCGGCTTTGACGAGGCGATCGCGCGGCTCGGCATCGAGCGCCGCGTCCATACCGCCGGCGCCAGGAAGGCGCTCCTGGACCCCTTTCGGCCCCAGGACCCGGAGGACGTGGCCCGCCTGAAGGTGATCCTCGAGCAGATCCATGCCGGCTTCAAGGCGGAGGTCCGCGAGCGCCGGGGCAGCCGCCTCGAGGCGAGCGACGCCGAGCTGTTCGAGGGCCAGATCTGGACCGGGCAGAGCGCGCTCGCGTTGGGCCTGATCGACGGCCTCGGCACGCTGCACGGGATCCTCAAGGCACGTTACGGCGACAAGGTGCGGCTGCCGCAGATCACCGCCGCGCGCTTCTGGTGGCAGCGCCGGCTCGGCATCCGCGGCCGCCGCCTTGATGCCGGTGCCATGCTCGCCGACGTCCTCGACAGCTTGGCCGAGCGCGATCTCTGGAGCCGCTTCGGGCTTTGAGGCGAGCTGAGGCTCAGCCGACAGGCTCGACATCCAGCGCGTTCGCGACGATGTTAGGGGAAAGGACGGGTATGCTCGGTCTGTCGCTCAGCAAGCTGATCTTCACGATCCTGGTCGTGATCGTGGTCTGGAAGGCGTTTGCCTACGTCGGGCGGCTGGCGCAGGAGCGCCAGCGGGCGAATGCGGTTCCCCGGCGCCCGGCGAGCACGCCCAAGGCCGCCACCAAGCGCACCATCGACCTGGTCGAATGCCCGCGCTGCGGCGCCTACGTCGACCCGCAGGAGGGCTGTCACTGCGGGCGAGCCCGGGCCTGAGCCGGAGCCGGGTCACCGGACAGCCGCCAGGACGCCATCGGGAGCACGGTCCCGGCGTCCGAGCCGGCGCGGGGCGGCGATTTCTTGACCGGACGCGGGCTGCTGGCTATTTTCCGCGCGCCGTTCCCTTACTTCATTGAGCCCCCGTGAGCCGCAGCCAACCGTTGAGCTTTCAAGATCTGATTCTGGTCCTGCAGCGATTTTGGGCCGCGCAGGGCTGCGTCCTGTTGCAGCCCTACGACATGGAGGTCGGGGCGGGGACCTTTCATCCCGCGACCACGCTCAGAGCCCTCGGTCCCGAACCCTGGCGGGCGGCCTATGTCCAACCGTCCAGGCGGCCGACCGATGGTCGCTACGGGGAGAACCCGAACCGCCTTCAGCACTACTACCAGTTCCAGGTGATCCTGAAGCCTTCGCCCGACGACCTCCAGGACCTCTATCTGAAGAGCCTGGGCGCGATCGGGATCGACCCCTTGGCCCACGACATCCGCTTCGTCGAGGACGACTGGGAGAGCCCGACGCTCGGCGCCTGGGGCCTGGGCTGGGAGGTCTGGTGCGACGGCATGGAGGTCACCCAGTTCACCTATTTCCAGCAGGTCGGCGGCTTCGACTGCCAGCCGGTCTCCGGCGAGCTGACCTACGGCCTCGAGCGCCTGGCGATGTACGTCCAGGGCGTCGAAAACGTCTACGAGCTCGACTTCAACGGCCGCGGCGTCAGCTATGGCGACATCTTCCTGCAGGCGGAGCGCGAGTACTCGGCGTTCAATTTCGAGGCCGCCGACCCCGAGCGGCTGTTCCGCCATTTCGCCGATGCCGAGGCCGAATGCCAGAGCCTGCTGGCGCGCACGCCGGCGCTGCCCTTGCCGGCCTATGATCAATGCCTGAAGGCGAGCCACCTGTTCAATCTGCTCGATGCCCGCGGCGTGATCAGCGTCACCGAGCGGGCCGCCTACATCGGCCGGGTGCGGGCGCTGGCGCGCGCCTGCTGCGAGAGCTGGCTCAGCGCCCGTGGCCAGCTGCTCGCCCGGCAGGCGGCCTGAGATCATGGCCGAGCTGCTCCTTGAGCTGCTGTCCGAGGAGATTCCGGCGCGCCTGCAGCGGCGCGCGGCCGACGATCTGCGCCGCCTGGTCAGCGCCGCGCTCGAAGAGGCGGAGCTGCCGTTCGGGCAGACCTCGAGCTTCGCGACGCCGCGCCGGCTGGTCCTCGTGATCCGCGACCTGGCGACCAAGCAGGCCGATGTCGAGGTCGAGAAGCGGGGGCCCAGGGTCGGCGCTCCGGCCGAGGCGCTGGACGGCTTCCTCGGCTCGCTCGGGGTCAGCGACTACAAGCTCGAGGAGCAGGACGACAAGAAGGGACGGGTCCACGTCGTCCGCTATCTGCGGGTCGGCCGGCCGACCGCCGACGTGCTGGTGCCGGTGCTCGGCGAGATTCTGGCGCGCTTCCCCTGGCCGAAGTCGATGCGCTGGGGCGCCCATACGATTCGCTGGATCCGGCCGCTGCACGGCATCCTCTGCCTGCTGGACGGCATCGTCGTGCCGGTGCGCTTCGGCCCGCTGACCGCGTCGGCGAGCACCCGGGGGCATCGCTTCCTCGCGCCGGCATCGATGGTCGTGCGCGATTTCGATGACTACCGCCAGCAGCTGACCGGCGCCTACGTGCAGCTCGATCCGGCCGATCGCCAGAAGGCGATCGCCGGCGAAGCGGCCCGTCTGGCGCGCGCCGAGAACCTCCGCCTGCGCGCCGATCCCGGGCTGCTCGCCGAGCTCGCCGGCCTGGTCGAATGGCCGATCGTGCTGGCCGGCCGGATCGACGAGAGATTCATGGCGCTGCCCGAGGAGGTGCTGGTGACCTCGATGCGCCAGCATCAGAAATACCTGGCGCTCGAGACCTCGGAGGGCCGGCTGGCGCCCCGCTTCCTGGTGGTCGCCAACGTGCCGGCCGGAGACGGGGGTGGCGCGATCGTCGCCGGCAACGAGCGCGTGCTCCGGGCCCGGTTGTGGGACGCCCAGTTCTTCTGGGATCTAGGATCGCAAGCGGCCGCTCGCGAGCCGCGTGCCCCAGCTCGACGGGGTCGTGTTCCACGCCCGGCTCGGCTCGCTCGGCGTCAAGGTCGGGCGCCTGCAGAGCCTCTCGACCTGGCTCGCCCAGCGGGTTCCGGGCAGCCGGGTCGAGCATGCCGCGCGCGCGGCCCTGCTGTGCAAGGCCGATCTGGTGACCGGCATGGTCGGTGAGTTCCCGGAGCTTCAGGGGATCATGGGCCGGTATTACGCCGCGCACGACCTCGAGCACGCCGAGGTCGCCGAAGCGATCGCCGGACACTATGCGCCGCAGGGGCCGAGCGACGCCTGCCCGACGGCGCCGGTCAGCGTCACGGTCGGGCTCGCGGACCGCCTCGACACGCTCGCGGGCTTCTTCGCGGTCGGGGAGAAGCCGACCGGGTCCAAGGATCCCTTCGCGCTCCGCCGGGCGGCGCTGGGCGTGATCCGCCTGATCCTCGAGAACCGCCTGCGCCTGCCGCTGCGGGCGGCGTTCCGGCAGGCGCTGGCAAACTACGGCGAGCAGTTCGCCGGGATCGATGCCGAGGCCGTGACCGGGGAGCTTTTGGAGTTCTTCGCCGATCGTCTGCGCGTGCATCTGAAAGGTGCCGGCGTGCGCCACGATCTGATCAGCGCGGTGTTCGCCGCGGCCGGCGAGGACGATCTGGTCCGGCTTTTGGCCAAGGTCGAGGCGCTGCGCGCTTTCCTCGCGACCGAGGACGGCGCGAACCTGTTGACTGCGCACCGGCGCGCCAGCAACATCGTGCGCATCGAGGAGAAGCGGGACGGCCGCTCTTACGCCGGCCAGCCGGACGGCCAGCGGCTCCAGGCCAAGGAAGAGCAGATGCTGTTCTTCCGCCTGATGACCGTCGGCGGCGACATCGCGGGCGCGCTCGAGCGCGAGGAGTTCACAGAGGCCATGCTGGCGCTCGCTCGCCTGCGCCAGCCGGTCGACGCGTTCTTCGACCGGGTTACGGTCAACGTCGAGGACCCTGAGCTGCGCACCAATCGCCTGCATCTTCTGGACCAGATTCGCTCGGCTCTGGGAGCGGTCGCCGACTTCTCCCTGATCGAGGACAGTGCAATCGATGAGAATGATCGGCGGGTGGCATGATGAGCCAATGGGTTTATAGCTTCGGCGCCGGGGCCGCGGACGGCGGCGCCGAAATGCGCGATCTGCTCGGCGGCAAGGGCGCCAATCTCGCCGAGATGAGCCGGCTCGGCCTGCCGGTGCCCCCGGGCTTCACGGTCACGACCGAGGTCTGCAGCCACTACTACGCCAACGAGCACCGCTATCCGGAGGGCCTGGGCGAGCAGGTGGCGAGCGCGCTCGGCCGGGTCGAGACCGAGCTCGACGCCGGCTTCGGCGATCCCGAGCGCCCGCTCCTGGTCTCGGTCCGCTCCGGCGCGCCGCTCTCGATGCCCGGCATGATGGACACGGTGCTCAATCTCGGCCTCAACGACCGGACCGTGAGCGGCCTCGCCGCCATGGCCGACCATCCGCGCTTCGCCTACGACAGCTACCGCCGCTTCATCCAGATGTACGGCGACGTCGTGCTCGGGGTCGACCACTACCGGTTCGAGGAGCAGCTCGAGGACGTCAAGGGCCAGAGCGGCTATCAACTCGATACCGAGCTGTCGACCGACGACCTGCAGCGCCTGATCGAGGCCTACCAAGCGATCATTCAGGAGCAGACCGGCGCGCCGTTCCCGCAGGACCCGCAGGAGCAGCTCTGGGGCGCGATCGGCGCGGTGTTCGGCTCCTGGATGACGCCGCGCGCAGTCACCTACCGCCGGCTGCACGGCATTCCCCAGACCATGGGCACCGCGGTCAACGTCCAGGCCATGGTGTTCGGCAATCGGGGCGATGCCAGCGCCACCGGGGTGGCGTTCACGCGCGATCCGTCGACCGGCGCGAAGCGCTACTATGGCGAGTTCCTGGTCAACGCCCAGGGCGAGGACGTGGTCGCCGGGATTCGGACGCCGCAGCCTCTGACCCGGGCGATGCAGGAGGCGACCGGCGCGACGCTGCCGTCGCTCGAGGAGGTGATGCCGGACACCTACGCCGAGCTCGCGCAGGTGTTCGAGCGCCTCGAGGCGCATTACCGGGACATGCAGGACATCGAGTTCACGGTTCAGGACGGCCGGCTCTGGATCCTGCAGACCCGGAACGGCAAACGCACCACCCACGCCGCGCTTAAGATCGCGGTCGACATGGCCGAGGAGGGTCTGATCGGGCGCGACGACGCGATCCTTCGGATCGAGCCCGCCTCGCTCGACCAGCTGCTGCATCCGACGCTCGACCCGGATGCGCCCCGCGAGGTGATCGCCAAGGGCCTGCCGGCGTCGCCCGGGGCGGTCTCGGGCAAGGTCGTGTTCAACGCCGACGACGCCGAGCGCCAGGGCCTGATGGGTGAGGCGGTGATCCTGGTCCGGGTCGAGACCTCACCCGAGGACATCCACGGCATGCACGCGGCGCGCGGCATCCTGACCGCGCGCGGCGGCATGACCAGCCACGCCGCGGTGGTCGCGCGCGGCATGGGCAAGCCCTGCGTCTGCGGCGCCGGCGAGCTCGCGATCGACTACCGCCAGCAGCGGCTGACGGTGGCGGGCCGCGAGCTCGCGGCCGGCGATGTGATCACCCTCGACGGCGGCAACGGCACGGTCATGCTGGGCGCGGTGCCCACGGTCGATCCCAAGCTGTCGGGCGACTTCGCGACGCTGATGGGCTGGGCCGACGAGCACCGCCGGCTCAAGGTCCGGGCCAACGCCGAGACCCCGCTCGACGCGCGCACCGCGCGCCGTTTCGGCGCCGAGGGCATCGGGCTGTGCCGCACCGAGCACATGTTCTTCGACGACGAGCGCCTGATCGCGATGCGCGAGATGATCCTGGCGGACGATACCGACGGCCGGCGCGCGGCGCTCGCCAAGATCCTGCCGATGCAGCGGCAGGACTTCATCGAGCTGTTCCAGATCATGGCGGGCCTGCCGGTCACGATCCGGCTGCTCGACCCGCCCTTGCACGAGTTCCTGCCGCACGAGCCCGAGGAGATCGCCGCCCTCGCCAAGGCGTCGGGCCTCGATGCCGGGCAGCTGCGCCGGCGCGCCAACGAGCTGCGCGAGGCCAACCCGATGCTCGGCCTGCGCGGCTGCCGGCTCGGCGTCCTGTTCCCGGAGATCTACGAGATGCAGGCGCGCGCGATCTTCGAGGCGGCGGTGACCGTCGCGGCCGGCTCGGGGGAAACGGTTGTGCCCGAGATCATGGTGCCGCTGGTCGGCATGGCGCGCGAGCTCGAGCTGATCAAGGCCGAGATCGACGCGGTCGCCAAGGAGGTCATGACCGAGAGCGGCACCGAGATGACCTACCAGGTCGGGACCATGATCGAGGTGCCGCGGGCCGCGCTCCGCGCCGCCCAGATCGCGCGGCACGCGCAGTTCTTCAGCTTCGGCACCAACGATCTGACCCAGATGACGCTCGGCCTGTCGCGCGACGATTCGGCCAAGTTCATGGACCAGTATCGCCAGCGTGGGATTTTCGCCGCCGACCCGTTCAGCACCCTCGACCTCGACGGCGTCGGCGCCCTGATGGAGCTTGCCTGCGAGCGCGGCCGCGCCGGGCGCGCGGACCTGAAGCTCGGGATCTGCGGCGAGCACGGCGGCGACCCCGCGACCATCGCGTTCTGCGAGCGGGTCGGGCTCGACTACGTCTCCTGCTCGCCCTACCGGGTGCCGATCGCGCGGCTGGCGGCGGCGCAGGCGGCGCTCGGCAAGCGCGCGGCGGCCGGCACCGCGTGACCGCAAGGACCACCACATCGACGCCGTTGGAGGCGCTGCGCACCGGCGGCAAGCGGGCGATGGCGATGGCGTTGGCCCGCCTCGAAGCGGCGGCCGGCGAGCCGCAGACGCTGGCGCTGCTCGACGCCGCCTATGGCGGCGCCCGGGCCCACGTGATCGGGCTCACCGGTCCGCCCGGGGTCGGCAAGTCGAGCCTGGTCTCGCGTCTGATCCGGGCCTATCGGGGGCGCGGGCGCTCGGTCGGCGTGATCACGGTCGACCCGTCGTCGCGCCGGACCGGCGGCGCGCTGCTCGGCGATCGCGCCCGGATCGACGCCAATCCCGAGGACCAGGGCGTGTTCGTCCGCTCGATGGCGGCGCGCGGCCGGCTCGGCGGTCTCGCCGCGCTGACGCCGGCCGCGGTCGTGCTGATGCGCTCGGTCTATGACCAGGTGATCGTCGAGACGGTCGGCGTCGGCCAGTCCGAGACCGAGGTCGCGGCGGTCGCCGACACCGTGGTGTTCTGCGTCCAGCCGGCCTCCGGCGACAGCCTGCAGTACATGAAGGCGGGCATCGCCGAGATCCCCGACATCGTCGTGGTCACAAAGGCGGACCTCGGCGCGGCCGCGCGCAAGGCCAAGAACGACGTCGAGGCCGCGTTGCGGCTCAGCCTCGCCGGGACGGAGGGCTGGGCGGTGCCGGTCCAGCTGCTGAGCGGCCAGGACGGGCAGGGGATCGATGCCTTGATCGAGGCGCTCGCCCAGCACGCGGGTTTCCTTGGCGCCGACGGCCGGCTCGAGCACCGGCGCGATGCCCAGGCCGAGAGCTGGCTCAGCGAGGCGTTGCGCGAGGAGTTCGGGCGCCAGGGCCTCGTGCGTGCGGCGAGCTGGCTGGAGGGTCTGACGACCCCGCCCGGGCAGTCGCCGTTCCGCCACCTGCGCGCGCTCGCGCGCCGGCTGCGCGCGGAGACCGGCGTCGCTCGCTTCGCCTGGGAAGCCCCTAGAAATTGACCCAGTCGGGCTTGGCCGGCAGGACCTCGGTCGCGTCGGCGTAGAGCGCGATGCCGGCCTGCTCGGCCTCGGCGATCCGATCGAGGCGCAGCAGCGCCAGGCCCTGGCCGTCGATGCTCGAGCGCATCTCGCCGGCCTCGCGCTCGCCCAGCCGGACGATCGTGCCGGGCTCGGGGCGCGGGCCCTTGAGCACGACCGGCAGCAGGCGCTTGCGCACCAGGCCGCGATAGTGCATGCGCGCGGTCAGCTCCTGGCCGACGAAGCAGCCCTTGGCGAAGTCGACCCCGCGCAGCTCCTCGAAGCCGCTCTCGAGCAGCGTCGAGCGCTCGACCACCATGTCGCGGCTGCCGTCGGGCACCCCGAGGGCCAGCCGCGCCTGCTCGTAGGCGGCAGGTTCGAACCTGGCGAGCCCGAGAGCTGCGAGCGCCTGATCGATCGTCTCGGGTGGCAGGAGTATGCGGACGCCCAACCGGGTCAGCCGCGGATCGACGAGCGCGATGCCCGATTCCAGGGTCCGGCACGCGCCCGGCTCGTCCGGCAGATCGAGCCGGGCCGGGGCGCCGTCGCCCAGCAGGGCCGCCACCGCAAGGTGCTCGCTCGCGTCCTCGATCTCGACCTTGGAGCGAAGGCGGTACATCAGGAGTTGCTTGAGCAGTTGGTCGAGGCGCGCGCGCTCGGCGTCCAGGAGCAGCGCATCGCCTTGCTGCGCGACGACGAAGTCGAACAGGTACTTGCCCTGCGGGGTCAGCAGGGCGGCATAGATCGCCCGGTCCGGGCTGACCCGCGCGACGTCGTTGCTGATCAACCCCTGCAGGAACGGGCGCGCGTCCGGCCCTCGCAGCGTCAGCACGCTGCGGGCTTCGAGCGGAACGTAACCGAGGCCAGGGCTCATCGAGGCGCTCTGTGCGATCGCATCCGCTCCTTATCTTGGCGATCGACGATCCGCCCGCAAGGGTCGCTCCTGGAGCGAGCCCGGTGCTCGGTGACGACATCCAGGAGGATCTGCTCGAGCCGTCTCGACTGTCGGGTCGCATCGAAGCTGGTCTCGACCGATCGTCGGGCGCCGTGCTGCAACGCCCGGTACAAGGCAGGATCGGCGAGCGAGCGGCGAACCGCCGCCGCGATCGCTTGCGGTTGACCGGGATCGACCAGAAGACCGCTTTCACCGTCCCTGACCGCTTCCGGAATGCCGCCATGGCGAGTGGCGACCACCGGCAGGCCGCGCGCCTGCGCCTCGAAGATCACGGTCGGCACGCCCTCGGCATCGCCCGACGCTGCCCTCCGGCTGGGCACCACCAGAACGGCTGCGTCGGCCATCTCCCTGGCGACCGCCTCGGGTGGCAGCCAGCCGGTCAGGCGATGCCGGATCCCGGAACTGGCCGCCGCGGTTTCGACCTTCGCTCGCAGCTCGCCGTCGCCGACCAACACCAGCTCGACATCCTCCCCGAGCTCACCCAAGCGTGCGGCCGCCGCGATCAGGTCGGGCAATCCCTTCTTGTCCACGAACCGCCCTACGAACAGCAGCCGCCGCGCGGCCGGGTCGGGCCAACGGTCGAGCCGCTCAGGCACCTGGACGCCAAGATGATGCGTGCGCAGCTTGGCCGGGGGGAAGCCACGTTCGATCAGCCGATGTCGGATGAAGTCGGACACACAGAGGATCAGGTCGGCCTGCCGCACCAGCTGCGCCCGGCGGCGCTGAAAGATCGTGCCCAACCGCCCGTGCCCGCGAAAGTGCTTGTCCTTGGTCGCATCGCCGCCATGGAAGGTCACCACCAGCGGCAGGCGGAGCGCGCTGGCGAGCGGCAGCACGAGGGCGCCGCCGCGGCCGAACTGGGCGTGGATCAGCGCAGGCGCGACCTGTGCGAGCCATTGCCTGAGGGGTCCAGGGATCCTCCCGAGCTGCCGGTAAAGGGCCTGGCCGAGCCAGCCGGTGCGCGCATGATCGGCGACCAGATGCGCCTCCGATGACAAAGTCGCCCGATCGATCGCGAACCTGGCGCCCAGATAGATCGGATGCAGCTCGCCAAAGCCGCAGTACATTCGAGGGATGAAGCTCTCGGATGGAGCGAACAGAAGGTCGCGATAGACGATGAAGCTGCGCATCGTTGATCCAAGATGTCGGTCGGTACGACCTTATGCAGTTGAAAGTCGTGCTCCGTCCTGGCAATGCTATTGCCGGTCTGGCCACAGTCCAAGCGCCGAGGTCCGTATCAGCGCATGCCCCCTGCCGCTCCGCCGCCACCGCCTGAGCTCCACGCCCACGGGATCGCGCTCTTCCTCGACGTCGACGGCACGCTGGTCGAGATTGAGCGCGAGCCGGGCGCGGTCCATGTGCCCGAGCGATTGTGCCAGATCCTGCGCGATCTCCTGCGCGCGACCGGCGGCGCGCTGGCGCTGGTCAGCGGCCGCACGCTCGCCGAGCTCGACCGGCTGTTCGCGCCGCTTCGCCTCAGCGCCGCCGGCCTGCATGGGCTGGAGCGGCGCAACCTTCGCACCGAAGTCGTGCGCGCCAGGCCCGATCCGGCGATCTTGGAGGCCGCGAGGGCGCAGCTTGCCGGGTTTGCCGAGCGCCACCCGGGGGTGCTGCTCGAGGACAAGGGCCTGACGCTGGCGCTCCACTATCGCAACGCACCCACGCAGCAAGGCGCCGCGACCGCGGCGGCTGAGGCCGCAGTTGCGGCGAGCCAGGGCGGGCTCGTGCTGCTCCGGGGCAAGATGGTGCTCGAGCTCAAGCCACCCGGCTGCGACAAGGGGCAGGCGATCGCCGCATTCATGGACGAGCCGCCATTCGCCGGCCGCCAGCCGGTGTTCGCGGGCGACGACGTCACCGACGAGGCCGGCTTCGACGTCGTCAACGCGCAGGGTGGCGTCACGATCCGGATCGGTGCCGACGCTGCCCCGACCGTCGCGCGCCACGCCCAGCCCGACGTCGACGCGATGCATAGCTGGCTGCAGAGGCTGCTCGCCCGGCCGGCCGCATGAGCTCGCTCGACCTCGGGATCATCGGCAACTGCACGATCAGCGCGTTGATCGACCGGATCGGCACCATCGTCTGGAGCTGCTTTCCACGGTTCGACGGTGACCCCTTGTTCTGCAAGCTCCTCAGTGATGGCGAGCAGGGCTTCTATGCCGTCGAGCTCGACGAGTTGGTCCTGAGCGAGCAGCACTACCTGCCGAACACGGCGGTCCTGATCACCCGCCTGACCGACCGCAACGGCGATGGCGTCGAGATCACCGACTTCGCCCCGCGCTTCCTCCAGTTCGGGCGCATCTTCCGGCCGACCACGCTGATGCGCATGATCCGGCCATTCGGGGAGACGCCGCGGATCCGGATCCGGCTGCGGCCGACCTTCCACTACGGCGCCCATCGCCCCGAGATCACCCGCGGCAGCAACCACATCCGCTACGTGGGCCCGGATTTCAGCCTGCGGCTCACGACCGACGCGCCCTTGACCTACGTTCTCGACGAGACGCCCTTCATCCTCGAGGACCAGGTCGTACTCATGCTCGGGCCCGACGAATCCCTGCGCGGCCCGGTGCTCGAGACCGGGCGCGAGTTCTTCGAGCAGACGACATCCTACTGGCGTACGCTGACCATGCGCCTGTCGGTGCCGTTCGAATGGCAGGACTCGGTGATCCGGAGCGCGATCACCCTCAAGCTCTGCAGCTTCGAGGAGACCGGCGCCATCGTCGCCGCGATGACCACCTCGATTCCCGAGATCGACGGCCAGGGCCGCAACTGGGATTACCGCTTCTGCTGGCTGCGGGACGCCTACTTCGTCGTCCGGGCGTTGAACCGGCTCGGTTACATCGAGACCATGGAGGACTTCCTCGCCTACATCAGCAACATCGTCGGCTCCAGCGAGGACGGCCGGCTGCAGCCGGTTTACGGCATCGGCCTCGAGGGCAGGCTGGTCGAGCGGCAGGTGGATGAGCTCACAGGCTATCGCGGCAACCGGCCGGTCCGGATCGGCAACCAGGCCTACGAGCACGATCAGCACGACGGCTACGGTTCGGTCCTGCTGGCGGCGACCCAGGCGTTCTTCGACCAGCGGCTGCGGCGGCCGGCCGGGCAGCACACGTTCCATCGCCTGGAGACGATCGGCGAGCGCGCCTTCGCGCTGCACGACATGCCCGACGCCGGCCTGTGGGAATTTCGCACCAAGGCGCGGGTCCACACCCACTCGAGCGTGATGTGCTGGGCCGCCTGCGACCGGCTGGCCCGGATCGCCGGTCAATTGAACCTGGCGCAGCCGGCGACCGATTGGCAGGTCCGGGCGGATCAGATCCGGGCGACGGTGCTGAGCGCCGCCTGGAACGATTCCCTCGGCAGCTTCGCCGCGTCCTTTGGCGGCGACGACATCGACGCCAGCCTGCTGCTGATGCACGAGGTCGGGTTCATCCGCCCGGAGGATCCGCGTTTTGCCGGCACCGTCGCCGCCGTCGAGCGCGAGCTGAAGCGCGGGCCGCACCTGTTCCGCTATGCCAAAGCCGATGATTTCGGCCAGCCGGAGAACGCTTTCATCGTTTGCACGTTCTGGTACATCGATGCCCTGATCGCTCAGGGCCGGCGCACGGAGGCGCGCGAATTGTTCGAGAACATGCTTGCCTGCCGCAACCACCTCGGCCTACTGTCCGAGGACATCGATCCTGACACCCACGAGTTGTGGGGCAATTTCCCTCAGACCTATTCGCTGGTTGGCCTCATCAACTGCGCAATGAAGCTGAGCAAGAGCTGGGAGGGCGTCGTTTGAGGCGACGGCGCCGAACCCCGTGAGCCGGCTCGTCGTCGTTTCGAATCGGGTCACGCCGGTCTCCGGCAGCAAGGCCGCGACTGCCGGCGGCCTGACCGTCGGCGTGCTGGCCGCGCTGCGCGAGACCGGCGGCATCTGGTTCGGCTGGAGCGGCGACACGGTCGACACCGGCGCGCTCGTGCCCAAGGTGGTCCGCACCGGCAACATCACCTATATCACGCTCGATCTGTTGCAGGCGGAATTCGACCGCTACTACGGCGGCTTCGCCAATCGGACCCTCTGGCCGCTGTTTCACTATCGGCTCGACCTCGCGAGCTTCGATCGCGACTGGTACGTCAGCTATCGGCGGGTCAATCAGCTGTTCGCCGAGCAGCTCTATCCCTATCTGCGCGACGACGACCTGGTCTGGGTGCACGACTATCACCTGATCCCGCTCGGCGAGGAACTGCGCCAGCTCGGCGTCAAGTGCCGGATCGGCTTTTTCCTGCACATCCCGTTTCCGTCGACCGAGGTCTACGTCGCGCTGCCCTGGCACGACCGCCTGATGGAGGCGATGAGCCACTACGACCTGGTCGGGCTGCAGACCAGCAACGATCTGCGCAATTTCCACGACTATCTCTATCGCGAGGGGGTTGGCTACGGGCTCAGCGACGGCCTCGTGCGGGCCTTCGGCCGGACGCTGCGCGCGCAGGACTTCCCGATCGGGATCGACGCCGAAGATTTTGCCCGGATGTCGACCTCGGCCGAGGCGGTGCGCGCGAGCCAGCGCCTCTCACGCAGCCTGCTCGGGCGCAAGCTGATCATCGGCGTCGACCGCCTCGACTATACCAAGGGCATCACCGAGCGGCTGCGCGCCTACGAGACGCTGCTCCAGAACTACCCGCGCCAGCGCGGTCAGGTCACGCTCGTCCAGATCTCGGCGCCGTCGCGCGAGGAGGTGCCGGAATACCTCGAGATGCGGCGCCAGGTCGAGGCTGCCTCGGGCCGGATCAACGGCATCTTCGGCGAGTTCGACTGGATGCCGCTGCGCTACATCAACCGTGGCTTCACGCGCCGGACCCTGTCGGGCTTCCTGCGCCTGTCCCGGATCGGCCTGGTGACGCCGCTACGCGACGGCATGAACCTGGTCGCCAAGGAGTACATCGCCGCCCAGTCCGAGGAGGACCCGGGCGTCCTGGTGCTCTCACGCTTCGCCGGGGCGGCCGACGAGCTCGACGGCGCGCTGATCGTCAATCCGTACGACATCGAGGCGGTCGCCGAGGCGCTGCACCGCGGTCTGATCATGCCGCTGGACGAGCGCCAGGACCGCTGGCGCCGGCTGCTCGCAGAGATCCGGGAGCACGACATCGTCCAGTGGCGGCAGAATTTCGTCGATGCGCTGGCGCAGGAGCAGCTTGAGCCAACCGAGTGACACGGCGGCCATCATCCCGCCCCACTCGTCTTCGGCGGCAGCTCGACGGGCGGTGCCTCGAACAGCTCGACCTGCAGCGAGCGGGTGCCCAGGCGATACTGATCCGGACGCTGCCCGGTCGTACCCTCGACCGGCCGGCCCTGCTGCAGGCGCTCCTGGGCGCGCGCGACCTGCTCGTGCAGCGCGCGCGAATAGGGCAGGGCGTAGGCGCGGGGCGGGCCGCTCGGCTCGCCGGCCTCGTCGCGCGGCGACAGCCAGAGGTAAATCGCGCCATTGGAACTTCTTAGCCGATCGGGCTCATGCACCAAGGCAGCGTAAAGCTGGAAACGGTCGGGCGGGGCGGTTTCGGTCGGCCATCCGAGCATCGCCTGCAAGGCCGTGAACCCGGCGATCAGGAAGCCGAGCGTGACCGCGATCGCCGAGGCCTTCACCGGCCAGCGCCAGGCGCTCCGCAAATTGAGGCTGAGCAACAGGACGGCGAGCACCATGTAGCTGGCCCCCAGGCCGATCACGGCTGCGGTCATGACCTGCCTCCGGGCGCCGGCGCCGCGGCGGCCGGGTCTGCAGCCAGCCGGCGCAGCGGGACCAGCTGCTTCGACAGCCGGTTGACGTCCAGGACCCGGCCGTCGGCGCCGATCAGGAAGCGCACCGCGGTGCGTTCGTCGCCTTGCTCGTTGAGCGTCACCGGACCGGAGAACACCAGCTCGACCTTGGGGTTCAGCTTCTCGACCTTGACCTCCGCCGGCACCGGGTCATGGCTTTCCGCGCGATACAGATGGACGTTGACGACGTATTCTCCGGGCACGATGCCGCGGATCGACACGATCTCCTGGTTGATCGGGTTGACGATCAGGCGCCCGGCGACCTCGACCGCATCGTTGCGCTGGCCGAGATCATCGTGATCGAGATGCATGAGGCCGGCTTCGCGGTTGCGGAACCAGACCAGCGCGCCGCTCGGGTCCTCGACGTACAGGTCGACGTCCTCGGGCCGGCCGTCGGGCCAGTTGAGCGTGACCAGGAACTCGGCCTTGGGGTCGATCGCGCCGCTCTTGGCGACCGGGTTGATCAGCAAGAAGGCGAGCATGAACATCACGACGAAGCCGAGCAGCGCGTTGAACAGGAGGTCGGTGAACGCGACCCCGATCTGACTATGCCGTCGCATCGGACCGCCTCCGCTCGATCGCCGGGAGGATGTAGACCTCGGTCAGCTGGGTCGTGCGCCGGACCAGTTCCTGGACCGCGCCGTCGAGCAGGAAGCCTTGGACCTTGAGCAGCATGCCGCCGATCAGGCCCGCAAGCGTGGTGTAGAGCGCCACCGCCATGCCGCCGCTCATGGCCGCGAGCGCGGCCCGGATCGCGCTCTGGTCGGCGGCATCCAGATGGCTCATGGGGCCCAGCATCAGCACGAAGCCGATCACGGTGCCGAGCAGGCCGAGCGACAGCAGCAGGTCGGCGACGAACCAGCCGAGCTCATGGCCGCGGCGCAGATCCGCTTCGAACGCGTCGAGCAGCAGGCTCTGATCGAGGAGCATGCGGCGGCCGCCGATCTTCGCCTTGGTCTGCAGAGTCTGGATGTAATCGCTGACGCAACCTCTTGGCAGAACTTCGATCCCGGCGCTTTGCGGACCTTCCGGCTTAAGGTCGGAGGCGATCGCGTCGCGGACGTCGGTGACGTGGTTGAGCGCGCGCGACAGGCGGAGAACGTGCCAGCTGCCATGGGCCGCGACGCCCAGAAAGACCAGCGTGATCGCGACCGAAAGACCCGTCGAATCGCCGGTCCAGACGCGTTGCAGGAGGTCGTAGTGCCAGGCCGCCAGGAACGCGGTTCCGATCACGGCCCACAGCAGCAGGCCTTTGAGCAGCAACAGGTGCTCGCTGTCGACGCGCACGAGGGCACGGTTTCGCAGCCGCATGGTGGGCGCTCCGAGCTGGTGGGGATTTTTCGAGAGGTTCGTTTCTTGAACGGCGATCGCCGATAATTCGGTCATACACCTGGGCGCCGGATCGAGTAAAGGATTTTTTTCCTTTCGGTCGGGCGGCTCGAGTCTTCCGCTGCCGGCGATGAGATTTGTCATAATATATCTTATCGAACTTATGGCGCTACGGTGCGCGCCCCGCCCGTGGCTCAGTGCGACAGGATCTGGCTCAGGAACAGCCTGGTGCGATCGGAGGCCGGGTTGCTGAAGAAGTCCGACGGCGGGCTCTTCTCGACCACCTCGCCCCGATCCATGAACACCATCAGGTCCGCGACCGAGCGGGCGAAGCCCATCTCGTGGGTGACGCAGACCATGGTCATGCCTTCCTGGGCGAGCTCGGTCATCACGTCGAGCACTTCCTTGATCATCTCGGGGTCGAGCGCCGAGGTCGGCTCGTCGAACAGCATGATCTTGGGCGTCATGCAGAGCGCGCGCGCGATCGCCACCCGCTGCTGCTGCCCGCCCGACAGCTGGCCGGGGTATTTCAGCGCCTGCTCGGGAATCCCGACCCGCTCGAGCAGCTTGGTCGCCATGGCCTCGGCCTCGGCCTTCGGGATCTTGCGCACCCAGATCGGCGCCAGCGTCAGGTTCTCGAGCACGGTCAGATGCGGAAACAGGTTGAAGTGCTGGAACACCATGCCGACCTCGCGCCGGATGGCGTCGACGTTGCGCACGTCGTTGGAGAGCTCGATGCCGTCGACCGTGATGTGGCCGCGCTGGTGGTCCTCCAGCCGGTTGATGCAGCGGATCATGGTCGACTTGCCGGACCCGGAGGGGCCGCAGACCACGATCTTCTGGCCCTTCCAGACATCGAGGTTGATATCCTTGAGGACGTGGAACTGGCCGTACCACTTGTGGACACCGCGCAGCACGATGATCGGCGCGTCGTCGCTGCCGTCGGTCGCCCCGTTGGTCGCCATGGACCCCCGCCCCTAACGCTTGTGGCCGGTGTGCAGCTTGCGCTCGACGTACATGCTGTAGCGCGACATGCTGAAGCAGAAGACCCAGTAGCCGAGCGCCGCGAACACGTAGCCCTCGGTCGCGAACCCGATCCAGGAGGCATCGGTGAGCGCCGCCTGGACCGTGCCGAGCAGGTCGAACAGGCCGATGATCAGGACCAGCGTGGTGTCCTTGAACAGGCCGATCAGCGTGTTGACGATGCCCGGAATCACGATCTTGAGGGCCTGCGGCAGGATGATCAGCGCCATTGACTTCCAATAGCTGAGGCCGAGCGCCTGGGCGGCCTCGTACTGGCCCTTCGGGATCGCCTGCAGGCCGCCGCGCACGACCTCGGCCATGTAGGCCGCGGAGAACAGCGCGACCCCGACCAGGGCCCGCAGCAGCTTGTTGAAGTTGACCCCCTCGGGCAGAAACAGCGGCAGCATCACCGATGCCATGAACAGCACGGTGATCAGCGGCATGCCCCGCATCACCTCGATGAACACGATCGAGACGCCGCGCACGATCGGCATTGTCGAGCGCCGGCCGAGGGCGAAAATGATGCCGAGCGGCAAAGACGTGACGATGCCGACGCCCGCGACCACGAGGGTCAGGAACAGGCCGCCCCAGCGCGAGGTCTCGACCCCCTCCAGGCCGAAGGCGCCGCCGCGGAACAGGTAGAACGCGAGCACCGGATAGCCGATCAGCATCGCCGCCGCCCAGGCGGCCTTGTAGCGGAAGCGCGCCACGAACAACGGCGCCATGCCGATGATCAGGATCAGGAACGCGACATTGATCCGCCAGCGCTGATCGGGCGGATAGAAGCCGTACATGAACTGGCCGAAGCGGGCCTTGACGAACACCCAGCAGGCCCCGCCGGCGACGCAGTCGGCCCGGCTGTCGCCGACGAAACTGGCGTTCAGAATCGCCCAGCTGACCAGCGGCGGCACGATCTCGTACAGGAGCCACAGGCAGAACAGGGTCAGGATCGTATTGAAGGGCGATGAGAACAGGTTCTGGCGCACCCAGGCGAGCACGCCGACGCCGGTCCTCGGTCGCGCGAGCGAGGGCGCGGCTTCGTGAACCTCGGCCCGGGCCATGGCTCAGCCCTTCCCTGCCATCATCATCAGCGCTCCACCAGCGCGATGCGCCGGTTGTACCAGTTCATGAACCCCGAGGTCGTGAGGCTCAGCGTCAGGTAGACCGCCATCGTGATCGCGATCACCTCGACCGCCTGGCCGGTCTGATTGAGGACGATCCCGGTGAACACGTTGACGAAGTCGGGATAGCCGATCGCGACCGCGAGCGAGGAGTTCTTGGTCAGGTTGAGGTATTGACTCGTGAGCGGTGGGATGATGACCCGCAGCGCCTGCGGGATCACCACCAGGCGGAGGGTCGGTGCCGGTCTGAGGCCCAGCGCATGCGCCGCCTCGATCTGGCCATGGCTGACCGACAGGATGCCGGCGCGCACGATCTCGGCGATGAATGAGGCGGTGTAGATCGAGAGCGCGGCCGCCAGCGCGACCAGTTCCGGCAGCAGGACCATCCCGCCCTGGAGCTTGAACCGGCCCATCTCGGGAGTTTCGAACGTCAGCGGCACCCCGGTCGCGAGCAGAGCCAGGAGCGGCAGTCCGACCAGCAGGCCGAGGTTGACCGCGACCGTCGGGAACGACTGCCCGGTCGCCTCGCGCCGCCGCCTGGCCCAGTGCGCGACCCCGATCGCGATCGCCACCGCGATCGCCAGGGCCACCAGGACCCAGCCGAAGCCGGTTCCGAATACCGGTTTCGGGGTATAGAAGCCGCGGTTGTTGAGGAAGAATTCGCCGCCGATCGAGAGGCTGTCGCGCGGCGCCGGCAGGCTCTGGAGGACCGCGAAGTACCAGAACAGGATCTGCAGCAAGAGCGGCACGTTGCGAATCGTCTCGATGTACACCGTGGCCAGGCGGGCGACCAGCCAGTTGGTCGACAGGCGTGCGAGACCGATTACGAACCCGAGCAGGGTCGCGAGCGTGATCCCGATCACCGAGACCAGGATCGTGTTCAGGAGCCCGACCCAGAACACCCGCGCGTTCGGCGACATCACGCTGTAGTCGATCAGGGTCTGGGGGATCGCGAAGCCGGCCGACTTGTGCAGAAAGCCGAAGCCGGAGGCGATGCCCTGCCGTTGCAGGTTGACGATCGTGTTGTGGGCGAAGTAGGCGACCAGCAACCCGACCGCGACCAGGGTCAGGATCTGGTAGACGATCGAGCGCACCCGAGGGTCGTTCCAAGGCGCGGGCTTGGCGGGCTGGGCGCCCAGATGCTCTCGGTCTATGGCCATCGCGCTCTGTGTCTGGCAGGCTGGCCGCTCGACGCTTCAAATCGGCGCGCTCTCACCTGCCCGCTCCGAGCCAGTTTTCGGCCCCAGCCTCGCCCTTTGGCCGAGCCGGGTCAAGCCCGAACTGAGCGCCGTCGAGCGCCCACGCCTCGTCGCCCCCCGACTGGCGGAGCGCCGCAACCGGCCCCGGATCCGAGGCTTAGTCAATCAAAGGGTGAGGATTTTTCGCGTGACGAAGCCACGCAAGTTCGGACGGTCCGGCTCGAGCGGCTGACCCTTGAGCGCCGCTCGAGCCTTCAGGCCGTCTTATTTTTCCTTCGACAGGCTCATGACGTCGGCCGGACCCTGCTGGTTCGGCTCGTACATGACCTTGACCTCGTCGCCTTCCTTGAGATCCTTGAGCTTGTCGCCCATCGTGTTCTCGGACGACACCTGGAAGGTCTGGCCGCCGAGCTCGAACCGATTGTTGGTCAGATCGATGTTCTCGATCTTGCCCTTCGCCTCGTCCGCGAGCGCGACGCCGGCCCCGAGCGCCAAGGCAGCAACCGTCGCGATACCCAGAAGCTTTCGCATGACCTTATGGCCTCCTGTTTGCCGGCAAGCACCCGGCTGTGTTCCCCTGCTTGAGTAGCCTGTCGACGGCTACTTTACCCAAGCGCGTAATTCACACAATGCATCGATAGTGCGTCTTGGTCAACGGCTGTTCGGGAATGCGCAAGTCGGCGCTGTACCTCTTTCTGGTATGCCCGAGCGCCCGCTGGCAATGTCGACGAGATCCGGATTTGCGATAAGTAGTAACGCCCCCCGAGTTCGCCGGACGACATTCTGACGGTGCGCGCGATCTCACCGACCGTGCATGATCTGTCGACCACCGGCGCGGGCCACGGCCCTAACCGCGGGCCGGCGCGGCGCTCCCACGCCCGGCAACGGCAGGATGCACCGCGGCGACCGCAAGGCGGGCGTAGCCGCGCCGCCCCACTTGGCCGATCGGTCAGCGGATCGGCATCGCGTACTGCAGGCCGCCGTTCTTCCATTGGGCGTTCAGACCGCGCTCGATCTTGAGCGGCGTGCTCTGGCCGAGGTTGCGCTCGAAGATCTCGCCGTAATTGCCGACCTGCTTGATGATCTGGTAGCCCCAGTCCTTAGGCACACCGAGATCCTTGCCCATCTCGTCCTCGACGCCGAGCAGGCGGCGCACCTCCGGATTGGTCGAACTCGCCTTCTGGTCGTCGACGTTGGCCGAGCTGACGCCAAGATCCTCGCCCTCGACCATCGCATAGAGGGTCCAGCGGACGACGTCGGCCCACTCGTTGTCGCCGTGGCGGACGGCTGGGCCGAGCGGCTCCTTCGAGATCGTCTCGGGCAGGATGATGTGGTCGTCCGGATGGGCGAGGCCCGTGCGCTGGGCGTACAGGCCGGACTTGTCGGTGGTGTAGACGTCGCAGCGGCCCTGCTCGTAGGCGGTGCGCGCCTCGTCCGGCCGCTCGAAGTTGACCGGCGAGAACGACATGTTGTTGGCGCGGAAATAGTCGGCGAGGTTGAGCTCGGTGGTCGTGCCGGTCTGGACGCAGACCGAGGCGCCGTCGAGCTCGAGCGCACTCTTGACGCCGAGCGACTTGGGCACCATGAAGCCCTGGCCGTCGTAGTAGGTGACGCCCGTGAAATCAAGGCCGAGCGCGGTATCCCGGGACAACGTCCAGGTCGTATTGCGCGACAGGACGTCGACCTCGCCCGACTGCAGCGCGGTGAACCGCTCCTTCGAGGTCAGAGGCGTGAACTTGACCTTCTTGGCGTCGCCGAACAGCGCGGCGGCGACGCCGCGGCAGACGTCGACGTCGATCCCCGACCAGTTGCCGGCGTCGTCGGGGTTGGAGAAGCCGGCAAGACCTGTGCTCACGCCGCATTGGACGAAGCCCTTCTTTTTGACCCCATCGAGGGTCGCGCCGGCCTTGGCGATGCCCGTGGTCGCGAGCAGCGCAGCCGCGCCGCCGACGACCAGAATGGTTGCTAGACGCATGAACGGTCCTCCATGGTTCAATCTGCCGGTTCGCCTGGGCGCCGGTCCCGGTCGCCACCGCGCGCCGCCCGAGCGCAGCCAGCCTTCCACCGGCCGGCCGGAGCGTATCCAGCGACCGGCTGTTGGTTCGGGTCTGCCACAGGGCCGGTGGAAAATCCAGCCCCGAGGGTCAGGGCAAGGGAAGTCCGATGCACGATGATACTCTGCTGGTCACCGAGGGGCGCGACCCGGCGCGCAACCACGGTGTGGTCAATCCGCCGGTCTACCGGGCGTCGACCATCCTCTACGAGAACGTCGCGGCCTTCGAGGGCCCGCGCCAGGTGCGGGGCGTCTACTACGGCCGCGGCGGTACCCCTACCACCTTCGCGCTCGAGGACGCGGTCGCCGCGCTCGACGACGGCCACGGGGTGGTGATCACGAGCTCCGGCAAGACCGCGATCGCCCAGGCGCTGCTGGCGTTCCTCCGCGCGGGCGACCACCTGCTGATGCCCGACAGCGCCTATGCGCCGACCCGCCAGCTGTGCGACCGGGTGCTCGCCCGCTTCGGGGTCGAGACGACCTACTACGATCCCCTGATCGGTGCCGGGGTCGAGGCCCTGATCCGGCCGAACACCAAGATCATCTATCTGGAATCGCCGGGCTCGCTCACGTTCGAGGTCCAGGACGTGCCGGCCATCGTCACGATCGCGCGGCGCCGCGGCATCCTGACCGCGATCGACAACACCTGGGCCTCGCCGCTGTATTTCAAGCCGTTGCGGCTGGGCGTCGATCTCTGCATCCACGCCGCGACCAAATACATCGGCGGCCACTCCGACCTGATGATGGGCACCGTCAGCTGCGCCGAGCCCCTGTATGAATTGCTGCGCAAGGGCATGTACGACCTCGGCAGCTACGTCTCGCCCGACGACTGCTATCAGGCGCTCCGGGGCCTGCGCACGCTTTCGGTCCGGCTCGAGCGGCATCAGGCGAATGCGCTCAGGCTCGCGACCTGGCTGAGGGCGCGGCCCGAGGTCGAGCGCGTGCTCTACCCGGCGCTGCCCGACGACCCGGGCCATGCGCTCTGGCGGCGGGATTTCACCGGTGCCTGCGGTCTGTTCGGGATCCTCCTCAAGCCCTGCCCGACCGCCGCCTGGCACGCCCTGATCGACGGCCTCGAGCTGTTCGGGCTGGGCGCGTCCTGGGGCGGCTACGAGAGCCTGATCATGCCCAACCACCCCGAGCGCTACCGGACCGCGACCGCTTGGGACGCGCGCTTCCCGAGCATCCGGATCCACGCCGGCCTCGAGGACCCGGATGACCTGATCGCCGACCTCGAGGCGGGCTTCGCGCGCCTCAACGCGCTGCGCTGACGGCGCCGCTGCCGGGTCTGGCCGCCCCGCGTCCGGCCGGGTTCGTCCTGAGGGCTGCGGGGAGGCCTCGCAACCGGCCATGCGGACGTCGATCTACGCCAAGATCTTGCCTCGCGCTCGGCCTGATCCTGCTGATGACGCGACACCGTGAACCTCACCTCGCGTCTCGAGAGTGCGTGCAAGCGCTACCGCGTCCGGATCCTGGTCGACCAAGCCACCTGCACCGCCGCCAACGGCTTCCGCTTCCGCGAGATCGACGCGATCCGGGTCCTGGGCCGTCGCGATCCGGTGCGGATCTTCGAGCTGCGCGGCACCGCCGCCGACGATGCGCAAGACTCCCTGCCCGCCTCGTTCGCACGGGCGCTCGCCGCCTATCGTGCGCAGACGTTCGACGTCGCCGAGGCGGGCTTCGGGGAGTGCCTCGAGATCGACCCGGAGGACGGCGCGAGCCGCTTGTTCCTGGAGCGCCTGGTCGCGCTGCGCGAGCGGCCGCCCGGCCCCGACTGGGACGGCGCCTGGACCATGACCAGCAAATAGGATCGCCTGTCGCCTCAGGCGGCACCGTCGAGCGCGACCCAGCGCTCCTCGGCATAATCGAAGTAGCGGCTGATCCGCCGGCCGTCCCAGTGGTATTGAAGATGCCGGCCCTGCAGCGGGGTGCCGACCGCCTTCGGCCGGAAGGCGCCGAGGCACTGGCCGCTCGCCCTCCGGACACTCGGCCAGACGATGCCGTTGCTGCCGGCGGCGCGCAGGCGCCGGCCGAGCGCGCGGCTCGCGGCATAGTCATCTGGATCGAGGCACGCCCGCCAGCGCGGATCGTCGCCGCGCAGATCGTGCAACCGGGTATCGATCCGGCCGCTCAGCACGCGCATGTCCTCGACGTGCGGCGGATCGGCGCTGGCGGCGTAGAAGCGGCCGAGATGGTACACCGTCTCGGCGACTGCGGTCGCGAACTCGCGCGCCGCGTAATAGACGCCGTAGCTGCCGTCGGAAAATCGTGAGCCCTGCGGGTTCAGGTGCGTGAACGACGCCATCACCCAGCTCGCCCCCGGCCCGCTCACCCGCTCGGCCACAGGCACGAGGCGGATCTCGCCGATCTCGTCGCGCAGGCGCGGGTTGGTCAGGCTCTCGATCTCGGCCAGCGTCTCCCACGCGCCCGGATCGTCGGTCAGCCGCTCGAACAGCTGGATCGGCGGATAGCGCGACGGCAGAATCCGATGCGCGGCCGGCCAGCGGACGCGCCGCTCCGGCGGCGTCTCGCTCACGTCCAGCCGCCGCGGGCCGCATCGAGATGCGCGCGAACCGCGGCCAGATCGATGACGTCGCCCGCCAGCATGCGCTCGAGCGCGCTCTGCCCGCCGAACGCTTCGTTGGGTCGCGTGGGCCAAGCGTCCGCGAGCGCGGGGTCCTGATAGAGGATCTGGAGCGCTTTATAGATTCCGAGGAGATAGCTGATGCGCCGGAGCGTGTCATGCGGCAGGCTCTTCACCCTGCCCGCCTTCCAATTGTAGAGCGTCGCCCGCGACGGCCGTCCGAGCAGCACGCGCGCCTGCTCCATGCTCAGGCCCCAGAGCTCGACCAGGCGAAAGAAGGCGCGCAACGCGACCGCGTCCCGCTGCGGTCCGCTGCCCGCACCCTCGTTCCGTATCAAAATAGATGATATTGCTTCCATAGTCTGAGTTTAGACAATCGCTCCGGCCCAGTCAAGGACGGCGTGCGGCAATCAGGAACTCGCGGTTGCCTTTGGGCCCGGTGATCGGGCTTTCGGTCGTGCCGAGGACGCGCCAGCCCTGCGCCTCGGCGAGCCAGCGGGCGATGTCGGCGCAGACCCGCGTATGCAGGGCCGGATCGCGGACCACGCCCCCCTTCCCCACCCGGCCCTTGCCGACCTCGAACTGCGGCTTGATCAGCGCCAGCAGCCAAGCGCTTGGACCGGTCAGCTCGAGCGCCGCCGGAAGCACGACCTTGAGCGAAATGAAGCTCGCGTCGCAGACCACCAGATCGACCGGCTCTGGGATCAGATCCCGGTTCAGGTAGCGGGCATTGGTCCGTTCCAGAACAACGACTCTGGCGTCGTTCCTGAGCCGCCAGTCGAGCTGGCCATGGCCGACGTCGACCGCGTAGACCCGGGCGGCACCCCGCTGCAGCAGCACGTCGGAAAAACCGCCGGTCGAGGCGCCGACGTCGAGCGCGACCATGCCCTGGGGCGCGATGCCGAAATGATCCAGGCCGTGGGCGAGCTTGAGGCCGCCTCTGGAGACGTACAGCGAGCTCGGGCCGCGCAGCTCGAGCGCGATGTCGGGTGCCACGCCCAGCCCCGGCTTGTCCAGCCGCCGCTCACCCGAAAAAACCTGACCGGCCAGAACCAACGCCTGCGCCTTGGCCCGGCTGTCCGCCAGTCCCCGGTCGACGAGCAGCTGATCGAGACGCTGTTTTTTCTCGGGGCTCACTTCAACTCGTCGAGCAATGCCTTGGCGTCCTTCAGGTCGGCGGTCTCGAAACCCTCGGTGAACCAGTCATACACCGTGGCGAGCAGGTCGTGGGCTTGGATGCGTCTGCCTTGATCGGCCGACAGCCGAGCGAAGCTGGTCGCGGCGCGCAGCTCCAGGGATTTCGCCTGCTGGCTGCGGGCGGTGTCGATCGCCCGCTGCAGCCACGCTGCCGCTTCAGCACCCTCGCCTATCTGCGCGAGGATGACTCCTCTCAGTCGGTACAGCTCCGCCTGATAGAGGCGCTCGCCAGTTGCGGCGGTGGTCTCGGCCGCCCGATCCAACGCAGTGAGCGCGTCGTCGAGCCGACCGGCCCGAAGATGGCCTTCGGCGGTGAAGCCGAGCCACTGGGTATCGAGCATGTGGCAACCAAGCCCGTTGTAGGCCTCCAGACCGGTGCGAAGCTGTGCCATGCCCTCCATCTGCTGACCGAGGCCGACCAGGGCAAAGCCCCGGCACCCGGTTGCCTGCGCGAGCCACTCCGCCATGTGATGCTGGCGCGCGATGTCGATCGCCGCCTCGGCTCGGCCTTGAGCCGCAGCAAACTCGCGTCGGAAGGTGTGCAGCAACGCGACCCAGGTCATGGCGAAAGCGAGGCTATACGGGTGAGCAAGGCGTTGGGCGAGGGCGAGGCCAGCTTCGACCCTCGCGAGGGCGCGCTCGGGGAGGCCAAGAAACCAAAGGGCCCGGCCCGAGAACAACCGGCCCGCGACGCCGACGCGCTCCGTGTAGTGCAGAAGGTGAGTTGGATCCTCCCGGGCTGCGATCGCGCCGTCGATCGCGATGCTCTCGTCAAGCGCTGCCATCGCATCGGTAAGTTGGCCGAGGAAAAACAGCGATGAACCAAGAGCCCGCCGCGCCAAGGCACGGTGAAGCGGCGGCCCCTGCTCCTCCGCGAGCACGACCAGTCGCTCTGCCAGATGATGTGCCCGCCGGGGCTCGCCCCGCACGAGGTGGTTTGTCCACAGTCCTCGCAACACCGAAAACCGCTCGTCCGACCGTCCGAGTTGTTCGCAGAGAGCCCAGGCCCTGCTGTAGGTCGCTTCAACCTCTGGAGCCGCATTGCCTCTGGTGGCAATAAGCGGACCACCGATCGCCAACGTGAGGGCCAATTCCTCGTCGCGGCGCTCCGGCGCGTCGGGCAGCGTCGCGACCAGCTCAAGCCCTTGTCTCAAGTGGCCGATTGCTTCCAAATTGGCCGAGCGGCCGGCGGCCAGCGTGCCCGCGCGGCGCCAATAAGGGATCGCCTGCTCGGGCAAGCCCGCCTCAGTCAAATGCCGGGCCAGCACCTCGGGCCCAGTCTCGCCGGTGTCTGGAAACTGCTGTTCCAGCATCTGGGCGATCCGGGCGTGCAGCTGCTTGATGGCCCGCCTCGACCGTCTGGCGCCGGTCAAGGAGGTGGCGCAGATCGGCGCCGTGATCGGCCGCGAGTTCTCCCACGAGCTGCTCGCGGCGGTAGCGCCGATGTCCGCGAACCGGCTCGGCGACGCCCTCGAGCAGCTGGTCTCTTCCGAGCTGGTCTTCCGCCACGGCACGCCGCCCGAGGCGACCTATACGTTCAAGCACGCCCTGGTTCAGGACGCCGCCTACCAGTCGCTGCTCAAATCGAAGCGGCAGGGGGTCAGCTCCTCGACGAACAGCGGCACGCCGTCGGTGCGCGCCACGATCTGTTCGACGATCTCGGAAGGCAGCGGCTTGTCGCCCGTGACGCGGGCGACCAGATCCGCCCCCTGCCGCCGGCCCAGCCGGCTCATGGTCAGGGTGGTGACGTGCGCGTGACCGGTCCAGGGCGGCTGGAACTCCGGCCGGAAGGTGATCAAGGCCAGAACCCTTAGCCGTAAGATGCGCTCGATCACCAGACCCAGGAGCTCGAGGGTCGAGGGGTCGATCCAGTGCACGTCCTCATACAACACCAGCACCGGCTGTTGCGCCGCGAGGCACGCGAGCTGGTCGACCAGCGCCTCCAAGGTCCGCCGCTTTTGCACCTCAGGAGTGAGCGCCAGCGCCGAATAGCGCTCGCCGCTCGGGACCCCGAGCAAGTCTGCGACCAGGGGCATCGCCTCGTCCAAGCGCTCGCTCGACGGAGCGAGGAGCGTCTCAAGCTTGGCCAGCTGCGCCGCCAGCGGCTCACCGCGATCGAGCCGCGCCGCCCGCTCCAGCTGGGCGATCACGGGGTGGAACGCGCTGTTGGTGTGGTAAGGCGAGCAGAAAAGGCTGAGCGGCGTGTACGGCTCGCCGCCGAGGCGCTCGCGCAAGGCCCGCAGGAGGCGCGACTTGCCGATGCCGGGCTCGCCTGAGATCAGAACTACCTGGCCATCGCCGTCCTTAGCCCAGGCCCAACGCTCGAGCAGAATCCCAAGCTCGTGCTCGCGCCCAACGAGCGAGGTGAGTTGCTCGCCCCGCAACGCCTCGAAGCGACCCTCCGCCCGGCCTTCGCCCTCGACGCGGAAAGCGGCGAGCGGCTCGGCGAAGCCCTTGAGGCGCTGCGGCCCGAGGTCGGCGAGCTCGAACAGGCCGCCGACGAGCCGCCGGGTTGCTTGGCTGATGACGACGCTGCCGGGCGCAGCGAGCGTTTGGAGGCGCGCGGCGAGATTTGGCACCTCACCGATTACCGTCTCCTCGCGCGCCGCGCCCTCGCCAATCAGCTCGCCGACAACCACGGGGCCAGTCGCGATGCCGATCCGCGCGGTCAGGGGGTCAGCGGCGGGCGCGGTCAGCCTGCCTACCGCCCCGACGATTGCGAGCCCGGACCGAACCGCGCGCTCGGCGTCGTCCTCGTGCGCCGTCGGCCAGCCGAAATACCCGAGCACGCCGTCACCCATATACTTGGCAACGTGACCCTCGAAGCGCCTGACCTCCTCGGCAACCGAGTTCTGATATCCTCGGATCACCTCGCTCATGTCCTCGGGATCGAGCTTGGCCGACAGGGCCGTCGATCCGACCAGATCGACGAACATCACCGTCAGCTGCCGCCGCTCGGCATCGCGCGGCCTCTGCTGCAGAACGCGCGATGGCGCCGGCTGCTCCGATGGCGTCAGACGATGGCCGCACCCGGCGCAGAACCTGGCGCTAAGATTATTGGCGTGACCGCAAGCATCGCATCGGCGCTCGAACGCAGCGCCGCATTCGATGCAGAACTTGCCCGCGGGAACCGATGCTCCGCAGCTCGGGCAGTCCATGGGAGGCACCTCGCCACCGACGCGGCACCCAGCCTAACATCGGCCCAAGTCCGTTACATCAAATGATTACCGGGTCGCGCAAGCAAACAACGTTCGGTCGTGGTCAGGCGCTGGCCTTCGCCGGGCGGGCCGACTTCTCGCCGGGGCTCAGCGTGAGGCGGGCGAGGGTCGCGATCTGGGTGGCGTTCAGGCCCGCCTCCTCGTACATGCCGGCGGGCGTGCCATGGTCGATGAAGCGGTCCGGCAGGATCATCGAGCGCAACCGCAGGCGGCCGTGGTCGAGCAGGCCGGCATCCAGCATGAACTGCTGGACGTGGGCGCCGAAGCCGCCGATCGCACCCTCCTCGATCGTGACCAGGACCTCATGCTCGGCCGCCAGGCGCCGGATCAGCTCCTGGTCGAGCGGCTTGGCGAAGCGGGCGTCGGCGACCGTGGTCGAGAGCCCGCGCGCGGTCAATTCGTCGGCCGCCTTCAGGCACTCCTGAAGGCGGGTGCCGAACGAGAGGAGCGCGATCGGGCCGCCGCCTTCGCGCACCATCCGGCCCTTGCCGATCTCGAGCGGCGTGCCGCGCTCGGGCAGGTCGACCCCGACGCCTTCGCCGCGCGGATAGCGCACCGCCGACGGCCGGTCGTCGATCCGGGCCATGGTCGCGATCATGTGCATCAGCTCCGCCTCGTCGGCCGCCGCCATGACCACGAAGCCCGGCAGGCAGCCGAGATAGGCGACATCGAACGCGCCGGCGTGGGTCGGGCCGTCGGCACCGACCAGGCCCGCCCGGTCCATCGCGAAGCGCACCGGCAGGCCCTGGATCGCGACGTCGTGCACGACCTGGTCGTAGGCGCGCTGCAGGAAGGTCGAATAGATCGCGCAGAACGGTCGGAAACCCTGGGTCGCAAGGCCGGCCGCGAAAGTGACGCCGTGCTGCTCGGCGATGCCGACGTCGAACGCGCGCTCCGGAAAATGCTTGGCGAAGGCGTCGACCCCGGTCCCGGCCGGCATCGCGGCGGTGATCGCGACGATCCGATCGTCGGTCTCGGCCTCCTTGATCAGCGCCTTGGCGAATACGGAGGTATAGGCCGGCGCGTTGCCCTTCTTCTTGAACTGGGCGCCGGTCGCGGTGTCGAACTTGACCACGCCGTGATACTTGTCGGCCGAGCTCTCGGCCGGCGGGTAGCCCTTGCCCTTCTGGGTGCGGACGTGGATCAGGACCGGCCCGTTGCGCCTGGCATCGCGGACGTTCTTCAGCACCGGCAGCAGGTGGTCGATGTTGTGGCCGTCGAGCGGGCCGATGTAGTAGAAGCCGAGCTCCTCGAACAGGGTGCCGCCGGTCATCATGCCGCGGGCGTACTCCTCGGCCTTCTCGGCGACCTCCGCGAGCGGGCGGGGCACGAAACCGGCGAGCTGCTTGGCGACGTGGCGGAAGGTCAGGTAGGACTGCGAGGAAATCACCCGCGAGAGGTAATCGTGCATCGCGCCGGTCGCGGGCGCGATCGACATGTCGTTGTCGTTCAGGATGACGATCAGGCGTGCATTCATGCAGCCGGCGTTGTTCATCGCCTCGTAGGCCATGCCGGCGCTCATCGCGCCGTCGCCGATCACCGCGACCACGTTGAAGTCCTCGCCGGCCAGGTCGCGGGCCGTCGCCATGCCGAGGGCGGACGAGATCGAGGTCGAGCTGTGGGCGGCGCCGAACGGGTCGTACTCGCTCTCCGCGCGCTTGGTGAACCCGGACAGGCCGCCCGGCTGGCGCAGCGTGCGGATGCGGCCGCGCCGCCCGGTCAGGATCTTGTGCGGGTAGGCCTGATGGCCGACGTCCCAGACCAGGCGGTCGCGCGGCGTGTCGAACACGAAGTGCAGGGCCACGGTCAGCTCGACCACGCCGAGCCCGGCGCCGAGATGGCCGCCGGTGACCGACACCGCATCGATCGTCTCGGCGCGCAGCTCGTCGGCCAGCTGACGCAGGCTCTCCGGCGGCAGACGGCGAAGAGCGGCCGGCTCGTCGATGGTGTCGAGCAGCGGGGTGTCAACCATAGGGCTCAATTTCCTCCCGCCGTGCCGCTTGGATCTCGCGCATGAGGAGACCACCGGCGGTGGCAATGCGATCCTAGTTGGAACGGCTTATGACAAACTCGAACACCTGACGCAACACGGTGACGTCGCGACCGAGCCCATCCAGTTGACGATTGGCGCTCGAGGAAAGTTCCTTCAGCCGCCCGCGGGCGCCCTCGATGCCGAGCAGACTGACCACCGTCGCCTTGCCGGCGGCCTGGTCGCGTCCGAGATCCTTGCCGGTGAGCGCGGCATCGCCGGTGACGTCGAGCAGATCGTCCTGGATCTGGAACGCGAGACCGAGATCGGCTGCATAAGCCCGCAGCATGCTCCGCTCCGCCTCGGGAGCGCCGCCCAGGATCGCGCCGGCCTCGCCGGCGAACTCGAGCAAGGCGCCGGTCTTGAGCCGCTGCAGCTCGAGCACCTGGTCCATCGTCAGCGCCCGGCCCTCGGCCTCGAGGTCGATCATCTGGCCGCCGCACATGCCGAGCACGCCGGCCGCCCGGGCGAGCTTCTGGACCAGAGCGCCGCGGACAGCCGGGTCGGGGTGGGTCGCGGGCGCCGCCAGCACCTCGAACGCCAGGCTCTGGAGGGCATCGCCGGCAAGGATCGCGGTCGCCTCATCGAACTGGCGATGACAGCTCGGCCGCCCGCGCCGGGTCAGGGCGTCGTCCATCGCCGGCAGATCATCGTGGACCAGCGAATAGCCATGGATCAGCTCGACCGCGGCGCCGACCCGGAGCGAGCGCTCGAGCGGCACCGCGAACAAATCGCCGCCGGCGACCACGAGGAAGGGCCGAAGCCGCTTGCCGCCGCCGAGCATGGCATAGCGCATCGCCTCCTGGAGACGGCGCTGCGGACCGGCTGCCGGAAGCATACGGTCCAGTTCGTGCTCAATCGCTTCGGCGGTGGTGGCCATCTGCCGTCTCAGATCAGTGGCCACAGCGGTCGTCTCATGTTTGGCCACAGGGGTCATCTCATGCTGAGGGCGTTAGGTCGCATCATATCGCCTTCCGCGGAGCTGCCCGGCGCGGAGCTGTGCTGAGGCTGGCATCATGTTCCCGTTTGCCAAGGACAATCAGATCTTGCGCCGATCCAAGCTTCTGCGCTGCCTGACCACAGCCCCGGCAGCGGCGGCTGCACCAGCTCGAGCTCGGAGCTGGCCGCGAAATCCGCGATCAGCCGCAGCCCGTAGGCTGTCATCCGTTCCGGATTTCTTTGATCAGCAATGGCGAAACCCTCACCACACTCACCATATCGATGATCGAAATTGAAGTCCGGCGAAGCGAACCCCAGCGGCCTCAGCCGTCCCGGCTGGTAATTGTTGTTTCTGGACAAAATCGATTTGTTTAGGTGAGCTATCAAAGCCGTCATACCGACCGTTCATGAGGACGTACCTCAAGGGGAAGCAATACGCCCTAGGCCACAGCCAATTTCGGGGAGCTCGTGATTCCACCATAGATTCGCAAAAGCTTCGGCCCATCTGAACCACTCCTCAAGCACTTTGACGCCCTCCATCCTGCGGAGATGGAGCGGTGGCACAAGTTCCGGCTCATATGCGATTGTCGCGCCGGGGATGATCCGATCAGAAATTCCTACGGCCAGCCTCTTGAGCCTTCTGATCGTGGGCGACGTTCTCGCAAACCACATCCCCTAGAACCTTCGACTGCGTGCTCTGGGTCAGTACTGACGCCGCGTCCCGGTCGTGGGAGAGCAAACACGGTCACCACGATCGCCCTGCTGCATCTTCCGATAATGACGTCCGTGCGGCGCCAGCCGTCCAGCTGCATTTCTTCGAACTTGAGGCCACGCATGATGCCCTTGGTGGTGCGGAGGATTGCTGGGTACCGGCCCGGCCGGGCGCCGGCGACGGCCGATGGCACAAGATCGAGTTCCTCGGCCCCGTGCGCAGCTCGACCATCGCGGCAGCTAGGCGAGTTCGCTTGGTTCGACACGCACCCCGCCGTCCGGGCCGAGCGTGATCCGCTCGACCCTGAGCTGCGCCTCCTGGAGCTTGCACCGACAATGCTCCTTCAGTTGCGTGCCACGCTCGTAGGCCTGGATCGCGGCTTCCAGGTCGAGCTGACCGCGCTCCAGGTCCTGGACGATCTTCTCGAGCTCGGCGAGCGCCTGCTCGAAGGTCATGGCCGCGGCCTCCGGCATCGCCGCGCCGGTGCCGCCGGCCGGTTCGGCGCTGGCTGCATCTGGCTCGCGCGGGGTGTTGTTCCAGCTCGGGGGTTCTTCGGTCACCAATCCGGCCATCGGGGTCAGGGTTCGCGCAGAGCGTTTAAATGGGCAAGACAGCTCTGTGCCAGCGCGTTCAGATCATAGCCGCCTTCGAGCACCGAGACCACCCGGCTCGCGCAGTGATGGGCGGCGAGCCCCATCAGCTCCCGGCTGACCCAGGCATAATCGGCCTCTTCCAGCTCGAGCATCGCGAGCGGATCCGCCCGATGGGCATCGAAGCCGGCCGAAATCATCAGCAGCTCGGGCGCGAAGTCGTCGATCGCCGGCAGGATGTCGGCGTCGACCACGCGCCGCCAGTCCTTCGAGCCGGTGCCGGCGGGCAGCGGTCGGTTGACGAGATTGCCGACGCCGGTCTCCGCGCGCGCGCCGGTCCCCGGATAGAGCGGCCACTGGTGCGTCGAGAGATACTGCACCCGAGGCTCGCGGGCGAAGATCGCCTGGGTGCCATTGCCGTGATGGACGTCGAAATCGAAGATCGAGATCTTGCCGAGGCCATGCGCCTCGAGCGCCTCGAGCGCGCCGATGGCGACGTTGTTGAACAGGCAAAAGCCCATGGCACGCTCGCGCTCGGCGTGGTGGCCGGGCGGCCGGAGCGCGCAGAAGGCGTTCTTGGCCGTACCCCCGACGACCGCGCCGACCGCGGCGCAGGCGCCGCCGGCCGCTCGCAGCGCCGCCTCGGCCGAGCCCGGCGACATCACCGTGTCGGGATCGAGCCGGCGATGGCCGGAGGCGGGCTCGGCGCCCAGGATCGCCTCGACGTAGCGACCGCTGTGCGCCCGCTCGAGCTGCTCGCGGGTTGCTCGCGGCGCCTCCTCCCGCTGCACGCCCATTAAGCCGCCTTTGCGCTCCTCGCGCTCGAGCAGGGAAAGGATCGCGCGGATTCTGGCCGGCGATTCCGGATGGCCAGGGCCCGGGTCGTGCACGGCGGACGACGGATGGGTGTAGAGCAGCGTGGTCATGCGGCGCGCCTCCGCCGCCAGCTCTAGCATCCGAACGGTTGCGGCGTTAAGCGCGAATACGATCAGGCTGGTGCCGTCGGCCGCTCGAGCACCGCCGCGCGCGGGCGGGCGTCTTCGGCGAAGCCGGCGAGCCGCTTGAGCGCGCGCGAGCGATCGGAATGCTCGAGCTTGGCCCGGCCGAGGGCGCCGCGCAGAAGCTCGATCGTGTGGTCGTAGGTTGCACGGTCGACCGGGAACGGCGTGCCGTCCTTGCCGCCGTGGGCAAAGGCGAAACGCGCCGGGTCGCGGGTGCTGGCGCGGGCGCCATGGACCAGCTCGGCGACCAGGGTCAGCGCGCGCAGGCTCTTCGGGCCGAGGCCCGGGGTCGCGAGCAGGCCCTCGAAGTCGGCCGGCGGCCGCTCATAGGTCCTGAGCAGGGTCTGGTGCAGGCGCTTAGGGTCGACGTCGGCGCTCGCCAGCAGCGGATGGCGCGCGGGCATGCGGAGCAGTGGCAGCTGCTCGAGCTCGGCCAGGAGCTCTGAGGGCGGCCGGGCGGCAATCTCGGTCGTGGCCAGGCGCGCGGCGGCGCTTTCGGCGGCGACCAGATTCAGGGTCGGGGCGCTCCGGTCGGCGCAGACGGCGGCGTGCGGCTCGTCGACGAAGCTCGTGACCCGGTCGCCCAGCCAATGATACCGGCGCGCGGTCCGGCCCGCGTCCGACATGCCCTGCTGGACCACGCACCAGCTCGCGGCCGCGGTGAACAGGAAGACATGGTGATAGAGCTGGTGCCCGTCCTGGACGGCGGTGTTGTCGACCTTGGCCGACAGCCGGCTCGCCCGGACCAGCGGGGCCGGGTCGTGGCCGAGGCGCTCGCAGGCGCGCTCGATTTCTCCGGGCGTCCTGCGCGAGGCCGCGCCCTTGCCGCCGCAGACGAACAGGCCGAAGTCGCCTTCGAGCCCCCTCACCGCCTCCTTAACAGCACCACAGGTCGTGGTCGTGACGCCGCTGGAATGCCAGTCGAAGCCGAGCACGCAGCCGAACGCCTGGAACCAGAACGGGTCCGAGAGCCGCGCCAGCACGTCGTCCGGCCCGTAGTCCGCGACCACGTGGCCCAGAATCTCGCGCGCGAGCCGGACCATGCGCCCGAACAGCCAGGCTGGCGCCCGGCCGGTGTGCAGCGGCAGATCCGCAAGTCCGACCCGTCCCGAGCGCGCGCTCACGGCCCGTCCGGATCGCCCTCTTCGCCCATGATGTGGCCGAGGTCATAGGGCAGATCGCCCGGGAAGGTCGCGCGCGGCAGCCCGGTCTCGATCGCTGCCCGCTTACAGGCCTGCGGCCAGGCGGCACGCGCGACGGGCTCGATCTCGCGTCGAAGACGAGGACTTTCCTCCAGCAGATCCGAGATCTGGTCGCGCTGCTCGGCGATGGTCGCTGCCCAGCTGCGCGAGCGCCGTCTGGGCTGGTCCTGCCATTTCAGCAGGTGCGCCAAGAGAATGCGCAGGCGGTTCTTGAGCTCGCGGCGCAGCTTGCCTGCCGTAGCCTCCAGTTCTTCGATCAAATGCCCCACGTCGAGCTGGTCGAACCGCCCGGCGCGCAGCTGCGCCGCCTGCTGCTCGGTCCACGCCAGCAGATCCTGATCGTAGAGCGTCTCCTCGCGGTCGAGCACCTGGGCCATCTACACACCTCCGCAGTCTCAACCTCGCGTACCCGCTGCGAAAAGCCAAGCATATCTCACGCCGCGAGGCGGGCGAGGTCCTGGATTCAGGGTCTGGACACATCTCAGGCCCTTTCAGGGCTACTCCGGATTTCTCAAACCCCATAGCACGGGTTGATTGGTGGCGGGGTCGGCGCAGAAGTTGGCTCGGGTTGAGGTGAGCGTCCGTGGAGGTCGCCTGACAGCGAATTCTCGGACGAACGCAAGCGAACGCCCCGCGGGTGGGGCGCCTATCGGGCATGCAAGAACGTTCAGAAGGCGGCGCGCTTCACGTACAGGTAGGCGAGGCGGTACTCGTCCTGGTAGGGGCAAGCCGAGGCCATGGCGACCTTGATCCGACGCACGCTGACCCGGACCAGGGCGCCGATCTTCAAGAGCTTCAGGCGGATCGTGCCGCAGGTGGCGTTGGCGAACTGGCTATGGCGGAGGCCAATTCGGCGCAGCGCCTCCAGCAGCACGTAGGCGAACGAGGCGAACCAAAGCCTGAGCTGATTGGCCCGTATCGTCGCTGCTGACGTACGATCGGCGAACAGATCAAGCTGCTGCTCCTTGATCCGGTTTTCCATCTCGCCGCGGGCACAGTAGATCTGCTCGTAGAGGCTTTGGCCGTCGATCACCGACGGCGGCAGCGAGGTGACCACGAAGCGCGGGTTGGAGCCCTTGGCCAGATGCTCGGCCTTGGCCACGACCCGCCGTTCGCAGCTCCAGCTGTCCCGGGTGGCATAGGTGAAGTCGTCGAATTGCCGAGCCGGCTGGCCGGTTGCGGCATGCTCGGCCTCGGCGGCCGCGAGGGCTCCGTCGATCTCGGCCAGCAGGCGAGGGTTGCGGGCGAGGCCGAAGACGTAGTCGACGCCGTTGTCTTCACACCAGCTCATCAACTCGTCGCGGGCGAAGCCAAAGTCCGCCCGCAGCAGGATCTCGACCCTAGGCCAGCTCTCACGAATCTGGGCGACGATGCGTGTGATCTCGTCCTTGGCTCCGGCCGACGCGTCGATGTTCGAGCGCCTGAGCTTGGCGGCCAGCAGGTGGCGGCCGCAGAAGACGTACAGCGGCAGATAGCAGTGGCAGTCGTAGTAGCCATGGAAGAAGCGCCCTTCCTGGTGGCCGTGGAGCGGGTCGTCCGTGGCATCGAGATCGAGGATGATCCGCTCGGGCGGCCTCGCATGCGCCTCCAGGAACAGAGCGACGAACAGCTGTTCGATCGCCCGCGGGTCGTGGCCGATCCTGTGATAGCGGTCGAGCGCCGCGGCCGGCGCATGCTCGAACCGGTTCAAGGTGCTCTTGCCGGCCAGCGGCGCGCAGTCCTTGCGCCGCGCCTCGAGCTTGCCGGCCAGGGTCGCCAGCACCGGATCATGGCGCAGCTCGTCGTGGTCGACCAGGTCCTCGTAGCCCAGCGCGATGCCGCAGATGCGCTGCATCAGCATGGTCTCGACACCGTGCTCGACCAGTTCCTGCATGCGTCCGTCGGCGAAACAGCGGGCCAGACGCCCCATCAGACCGATCGCCCGGTTCACGGCCCCGAGCAGCAGCGCCCCGGCGTCCGAGGTCACCTGCCCGCCGTCGAACGCGGCCACCACCTGGCGTCCTTCGACGGCTTCAAATCCGAACAGGTCGCGGTTACACTCTGTCGGCATCGGGGAGCTCCTCTGCGTCGCGTTAAGCCTTTGTCACAGAAGAGTTATCGCCGATCCAGAGCCCCGATGCACGCTCTGGTTTGAGAAATCCGGGCT
>CAWALL010000039.1:0-20522 GCA_963782885.1 uncultured Alphaproteobacteria bacterium | reverse complement strand
AGGTGCGCGCGGGTCGCTGGTACGGCTGGCCCGACTTCATCGGCGGCGAGCCGATCACCGATGCCGTTCACCGGCCGACCCGCGGTCCGGCGCCCGACTTCGTGCTCATGGATTCATGCCGAGCTGCCGCCGCCGGAGCGGCCGCTGCTGCGCTTTCCGCCCCATGTCGCGGCAGTCAAGATGGCGCTTGTGCCGGCAACGGCGGGCCGGCTCGCCGGCCAGGTCCTGGTCGCCCTGTTCGGCGACGAGGCGCCGATGACGGCGCCGGCCGGCCCCCGCCAGGGCCGGGCATTGGCGCGCCTCGATCCCGCCGACTGGAGCCTGCATCCGCTCGACCTGCCGGGGCTGTTCCGGCCGATCGACCTCGGCTTCGGGCGGGACGGCGCGCTCTACATCCTGGATTTCGGCCGGTTCGAGATGACCGAGACGGGTGTTGCGGCCGAAGCGGGCAGCGGCCGGCTGTGGCGGCTGCCGCCGGACGCTCTCACAATTCTTCTTCTGAGGAGCGAGTGATGGCCAGATCCATGGATCAGCCGGGCATGCTGAGCCCGCGTGCGCCGATGACGACCGACCTCTTGGCCGAGACCGCGGCCTTCGTGCAGCCGATCCTCGATCAGTTCAAGCGGCGCCGCAATCGGCCGAGGCACCGGTTCGACCCCGAGGACGTCCTGGTGCCTGAGGGTTACGAGGTCGAGCTGGTCGCGACCGGCCTGAACGCGCCCTGCCACTGCTGCTTCGACGAGCGCGGCGACTGCTACGTCACCGAATCCGGCCACAAGATCGCCTCGCCGCCGCGGATCGTCAAAGTCGACGTGCGCACCGGCGACCAGGAGACCTTCCTCGAGCTGCCGAAGGAGCGCTGGCTCGAGAGCGGGGCCCTGGCCGGCGCCTGCTGGCTCGACGGCCATCTCTACTTCAACAACACCGCCACGCTCTCGCGGGTCGGCCGGGACGGCGGGCCGATCGAGGACATCGTGACCGACCTGCCCGGGCGCGGCGATCACCAGGCCAACTATCCGGTGGTCGGGCCCGACGGCAAGCTCTACTGGGGTCAGGGCAGCTGCACCAATCTGGCCGTGGTCGGCGCCGACGACTACGCCTACGAGTGGATGGCGCGCGATCCGGAGTTCCACGACGTCCCGGGCCAGGACGTGACGCTGACCGGGCGCAACTACGAATCGCCGAACGTGCTCGGCGACACGACCGGCCCTGTGCGCACCGGGCTCGCCGAGACCGTGCGCACCGGGGCCTACGTCCCGTTCGGCACCGAGACCTACCCGGGCCAGGTGATCAAGGGCGAGGCCAAATGCACCGGCTCGATCATGCGCTGCAATCCGGACGGCAGCGAGTGCCACTGGTTCGCCTGGGGCTTTCGCAATCCCTACGGGATCGCGTTCGATCGCGACGGCCGGCTGTTCGCGACCGAGCACAACATCGACGCCCGCGGCCGCCGGCACATCATCTGGGACACCGAGGACCTGTACGAGGTCAAGAAGGGGGAGTGGTACGGCTGGCCGGACTTCGCCGGCGGCCTGCGCCTCGACGACCCGCGGCTCGGCAAGGCCGGGCGCGACCGCGAGCCGGTGCTGGCCGAGCACCCGAACCCGCATCCGCCAAGGCCGTTCGCGACCTTCGAGCCGCACGCCGGGGTCAACGGGCTCGACTTCTGCCGCGAGCCGGGCTTCGGCTTCGAGGGCGACGCGTTCATCGCGCTGTTCGGCGACCTGATGCCGATCACGGGCAAGCCGCTCGATCCGCGCGGCTTGAAGGTGGTGCGGGTCGATATGCGGACCGGCAAGGTCTACGATTTCGCGATCAACCGCATCCAGGGGCCGGCCTCGCACGCCTTCCACGGCGGCATGAACCGGCCCTCGCACTGCGCGTTCGGCCCGGACGGGGCGCTCTACATCGTCGACTGGGGCGTGATCCGGATCGCGCCGGAGAAGCTCGGCATCCGGATGCCGCTCGGGACGGGGGCGCTGTGGCGCGTCCGGCGGGTGCCCGGGCCGCGCGGCGACGTGCCGGAGCCGCAGATCCGGGTGCGGCTGCATCTGTGGCGGGGGCTCGCGATCGGCGCGCTGGCGGTCGGCGGCATCGCCGGCGCGGCCTGGCTGCTCGGCAAGGCGGTCGGCCGGCGCGAGAGCTGATACTGATACCTGCCGCCCAAAATCGCGATCCTCGCGCCTCGCCGGCACGCCCTGACGGGCGGCGAGCGGGTCGCAAGCTGCGGGCCGGCGTTGCCGGGCCCGGTCTCCACCTTAAGGAGCTGTTAACCCCCGGCGCTCACCCTGCCCGCCCTGGTCCATGCGATCCTGGGAGTCCATGCGCCGCACCTCAAATCCAAGGTCGGATTCCCACGGTCGCATGGACCGTCCGAAGACAGGGTTAGCGTGCAAGTGGTAAACGGTAGGTTAACGCGGCGCTCGCGCCGGCACTGATCCTGGCGAGGCGTGCTTGGAGGTCGAGCTGGCCCGACAATCTGGGCTCATATCAGGCACCTTGAGCCGTCGCTGCGGCCGCTCGCGGAGCGCCGGCTCGGGGTGTGAGGGTCGGGTGCTGGCATGCCGGGTATGAAGGACCCGACCGGGAGTGTGCCGAGCCCGGAGCTCGGCGTAGCGCTTCGGTGCCGGTGATCAGTTCGAGCAGCTCGCCGGTGATCTGCTCCTGACGCAGCCGGCTCTCGAGGGCCCGGAGTTCCGGGAGGCGCTGGTCGAGCTTGTCGCGCGGGGACTGCATGGCCGCGAGGCGGGCGCCGTTCTCGCTGGCGAAGCTCTCCATCGCGGCATGCGCGAGGAGCGCGAACAGGTCGTCCTCGAGCAGACCCTCGACCAGGGCGTCGGGCGCCAGGTTGGTGAGCGGCGGCGCGGCCGCGCGGGACGGCCGAACGCCTCGAGGGCGACCGGCAGCAGCGACTGCCGCTCGAGCGTGCGCCGGCCACCGCCCCGGTGGCGGAAAAGCACGCCGCCGCCCACCGCGCAGTGGCCGGTAATGCCGCCGGCCCGGCGCCAGGAGATGACCGAGATCGCGAGCGCAGCGAGGAAATCGGCGTGCCGTCGCAGGATGCCGAAGGCGCCGCTCGGGTCGTCGGCGCGCAGGTGCCGGACGTCGTCAAGCTCGGCGATCACCGCGCCCGGGGTCATGTTCGTCATCGTCGAACAGGATGCGCTCGGCGGCGCCGTCCGGGTCGTCGAACTGGCCGTTCCTGAGCGCCCAGAGGAAGGCCGCGAGCCCGAGGAGGCCCAAAAAAAGCGCGGCCGGAATCAGGTACAGCAGCCCAGTCACCGGCCGCGTCCGAGGCGCAGCGCGTTGCCGACCACGAGCAGGGACGAGCCCGACATGCAGACCGCGGCGATCAGGGGGGTCGCCAGGCCCAGCACGGCGACCGGCACCGCGATCAGGTTGTAGGCGAGCGCGAGCCCGAGGTTCTGGCGGATCAGGCGGCGCGCCTGCCGGGCCACCTGCAGGAGCTCCACCACCGGCTGCAGATGGTCGCCCTGGAAGACCGCGTCGGCCGCGGTCTGGCTGATGTCGATGGCGCTCGCGGGCGAGACCGAGACGTGCGCGGCGGCGAGCGCCGGGGCGTCGTTGAGGCCGTCGCCGACCATCAGGACCCTGCGGCCGGCGAGCGCGAGCCGCTCGAGATGGGCGACCTTCCCGGCCGGCGTGCAGGCCGCCCGCGACGCCGGGATGCCGATCTCGCGCGCGACCGCGGCGACCACCGGCGGCAGGTCGCCGGACAACAGCTCGACCTCGAGCCCCTGCCGCTTGAGCGCGGCCACGACCGCGACCGCATCCTCGCGCAATGGGTCGCTGAAGGCGAAGCGGACCGGTAGGCGGCCGGGCCGCGCCAGCCAGAGTTCGGGGCCCCTCGCCGGTTCGCCCGGCTGCTCGACCCCGCACCAGCCGCGATTGCCGAGCCGGAGCTCGCCGCCTTCGCTCGACCGACGCAGGCCCCGCCCCGGGATCTCCTCGACGCCGCCCGCGACCGGCACGCCCGGGGCCGCGCGGCAAAGCGCCTTGGCGAGCGGATGGCGGCTGGCGCCGGCGAGCGAGGCCGCGAGCTCGAGCGCCGCCTGATCGAGCGGGCGGCGCCGATCGAGCGTGGGACGCCCGACCGTGAGCGTGCCGGTCTTGTCGAGCACGACGGTGTCGACCTCGGCCAGGCGCTCGAGCGCGGTCGCGGACTTCAGCAGCACGCCTTGGCGCAGCAGTCGGCCGCTCGCGATCACCTGGACCGCGGGCACCGCGAGGCCGAGCGCGCAGGGGCAGGTGATGATCAGGACCGCGACCGCGTAGAGCAGGGCGGTCTGCCAGGCGATGCCGCCGATCAGCGTCCAGCCGAGAAAGGTCGCGAGCGCGAGACCGTGGACCGCGGGCGCGTAGAGGCGCGCGATCCGGTCGGCGAGCACGACGTATTTCGCGCGCCGTTGCTCGGCGAGCTCCATCAGGCGGACGATCTCGGCGAGCAGCGTGCTTTCGCCGACCGCGGTCGCCTCGAGACGAAGGGGCGCGCTCTGGTTGATCGTGCCGGCGAACGCCGGATCGCCGAGCCCGACCGGGCGCGGCAGGCTCTCGCCGGTGATCAGGCTCGTGTCGATCTCGGAGCGGCCGGCCTGGACGCGGCCGTCGATCCCGATCCGCTCGCCGGCGGCGACCAGCACGGTCATGCCGGGGGCGACGCTGGCTGCCGGCAGCACCTGGCGGCGGCCGTCCGCGGTCAGGACCGTGACCGCCTCGGCGCCGAGCGCCAGCAGGCGGGCTGCCGCCGAGCGCGCCCGGCCGCGCGCCCTGAGGTCGAGAAAACGGCCGATCAGCAGGAAGAAGAGCAGCGCCACGGCCGAATCGAAATAGGCGTTCGGGCCGCCGCGGATGGTCTCGAACAGGCTCATGCCGGCCGCGAGCAGGATGCCGACCGAGATCGGCACGTCCATGTTGGTGCGCCGGTTGCGCAGAGCGCCGAACGCGCTCGAGAAGAACGGCTGGCCGGCGTAGGCGATCGCGGGCAGTGCGATCAGGGCCGAGAACCAGTGCATCAGCGCGCGGGTCGCATCGCCCATGGCGTAGGCTTGGCCGGCCCAGACCGAGATCGAGAGCAGCATGACGTTGCCGGCGGCGAAGCCCGCGACCGCGAGCGCGCGCAAGAGCCGGCGCTCGGCCTCGGCATCGCCGGTGGCGAGCTGGCGCGGGTCGTAGGGGGTGGCGCGGAAGCCTTCGCGGCTCACCGCCTCGACCAGGCGCGCGGCCATCGCGGCGGCGCCGCACCAGGTGACCACGAGCCGGCGGGTCGTGAGGTTGACGCGCGCGCTCTCGACGCCCGGCTCGGCCGCGAGCGCGCGTTCGATCCGGCGCACGCAGCCGCCGCAGTGCACGCCGTCGACCATCAGATGCAGCGTGTGCAGGCCGTCGCCGGCGGCCTGCACGTAGCTCGAGGGGTCGAGCAGGACCGGTTCCGGGCCCTCTGCCTCGGGCGGCGGCGAGCGGAGCGCTGCTTCCGCGGTCACGGCTTCAGGTAGATCCGCGGGCTGAGGCGGTAGACCTCGCCCCCGGCCCTTGCGGCCAGGCGGACTTCCCACTGGCCGGGCAACGGCAGCTCGAGCTCGGCGCGGTAGTGGCCGGGCTCGCTTTCGTCAAGCGCGAGGTCGGAGTCGTAGCCCTCCTGGGTCGGGCGCACGAGCAGGGCGTCGACCTTGGCGCCTTGCAGGCGGGCGCCGTCGCGGCCGTTCAGGTCGAGCTCGAGCGTGCCCCGGCGCTGGCCGGTCTGAGCGAAGCGGAAGTCCGCCCGCCAGCCGAGCGCCGCCTGCTCTTTCTCGGCCTCGATCGCGCGGTTGTAGACCAGGCCGCGCTCGTAGGAATTGTCCGCCTCGAGACCGGTCCAGCTCGAGAGCGCGAACCAGACCATGGCGCCGTTGACGGCGAACACGACCACGAAGAAGCCGACGAACGACCAGGGGATCCAGCGGCTGCGCAGGGCATCCGAGGTCCGCTGCATCATGATCGTCATCACTCCGGCCTCCGGAAGACGGTCGTCCGCTCGGCGCTGGCGTCGGCGGCTTGGTCGGTCAGCACCATCCTCAGGTGCTGGACCTTGCCGTCCTCGTGCTCGTCGCGGTGGTGCTCGTCGTCGCCGTGGTGCTCGCCCTCGTGCTTGGCGAGCTTGCCTGGCGCCGTCACGAATACGCGGTAGGTGGCGACCGTGTCCGGCTCGGCCGTGAGTTGCGCGCGCGCGCCTTGGTCCTCCTGGCCGAGCACGCTCAGGCTCACCCCCTCGATGCCTTCGAGCGCCAGGTCGTAGTGCTGCTCCCTGCGGCTCTTGTTCAGGATCTTGATCGTGTAGCCGTTGCGGATGCTGCCGTCGGACAGCGTGACGAACAAGGGGTTGCGATCGTGAAGGACGTTGATGTCGACGCTCGAGCGGGCCGACAGTCCGACCAGCACGCCGATGCCGATCAGCACCAGGATCGTCGCGTAGATCAGGGTGCGCGGCCGGAGGATGCGGGTGGTCGGCGGCAAGCCCTGGATGCGCAGTTGCTGATTGCGCTCGGTGTCCAGCGTGATCAGCTCGCGCGGTCGGCCGACCCGGTCCATCACGTTGTTGCAGGCATCGACGCACAGGCCGCAGCCGATGCACTCGAGCTGCAGGCCGTCGCGGATGTCGATCCCCATCGGGCAGACCGCGATGCAGTTGTTGCAGGCGATGCAGTCGCCGCGGCCCTCCCAGCTCTGCCCCTTCTTGTGCGGCGCGCGCGGCTCGCCCCGCCAGCGCTCGTAGGTGACGACGTAGGAATCCCGATCGAGCAGCGCCGCCTGGAAGCGGGGCCAGGGGCACATGTAGGTGCAGACCTGCTCGCGCGCGAAGCCGGCGAGGAGGTAGGTGGTCGCCGTGAACAGGCCGAAGAAGAAATACTGGGCGAAGCTCGCCTCGCCGGTGACGATCGCGCGGGTCACGCTCGGCGCGTCGTTGAAGTACATGATCCAGGCGCCGCCGGTCAGCGCCGCGATCAGGAGCCAGGCGGCGTGCTTGGTCCCCTTGCGCAGGATCTTGGTGCGCGAGAGCGGCGCCTTGTCGAGCCGGATGCGGGCGCCGCGATCGCCCTCGATCCGGCGCTCGACCCACATGAAGAGGTCGGTCCAGACGGTCTGCGGGCAGGTGAAGCCGCACCAGACCCGGCCGCCGATGCTGGTCGCGAGGAACAGGCCGAAGGCGCCCAGCATCAGCACGAAAGTGAGATAATAGATTTCCTGCGGCCAGATCTCGATCCAGAAGAAGTAGGCGCGCCGGCCCGGCATGTCGATTAGCACGGCCTGGTCGGGTACTCCTGGGCCTCGGTCCCAGCGCAGCCACGGCACGACGTAGTAGATGCCAAGCAGCGTGATCAGGACCGCCCATTTGATCTGGCGGAAGCGGCCGTGGACGGCCTTGGCGTAGACCTTGATCCGGCTGACGTAGAGCGGATCCTTCTTCAGTTCCTTGAAGGAGACCGCAGGCTCGACGGTGACGGTGCTGTCATTCATGCGCGCGAATTTGCCTACCGACCCCGACCCGGCCAAGTCCGTAGGAGCTCGTATGGACCCGGGTCGTGCTCATGTCACTGGCCGCCGCCCAACGCGTGGACGTAGGTCGCGAGGCTCTTGATCGTGACCGGGTCGAGGCGGCCGGCCCAGGCGGGCATCACGCCCTGGCGCGGCTGGTAGACCTGGCGGACGATGTCGGCCTTGGTGCCGCCGTAGAGCCAGATGTCGTCGGTCAGGTTGGGGGCGCCGAGCTCCTGGTTGCCCTTGCCGTTTTCGCCGTGGCAGGCGGCGCATTGATCCGCGAAGATCACGGCGCCGCTTTTGATCGCAGCCGCCTGATCTTTGGACGGCTCCGAGGCTTGCCCGGAGAGCGAGAGCACGTAGGTCGCGACGTCGTCGATCTGGTTGCGATCGAGCATCTGGTCGGCGCCGAAGGCCGGCATCTGGTTGGCGCGGGTGTCCGGATCGCCGCTGCGGATACCGTGCTGGATCGTGGTCTGGATCGCGTCGAGCGTGCCGCCCCAGAGCCAGGAATTGTCGGCGAGGCTCGGGTAGTTGTTCTGGCCGGCGCCGCCGAGCCCGTGGCAGGGGGCGCAGTTGTCGTTGAACGCGGCCTGGCCGCCGGCGTAGGCGAACGCCATCAGCTGCGGGTCGGCGGCGATCTGGTCGAGCGAGGCGGCCGCCAGGCGCTGCTGAAAACCGCTCCGGGCCGCGGCCGCCTCGGCCATCCGCTCGTCCAGCGCCTTGCGCTGGCTGTAGCCGAGGATGCCCGGGAAGTAGGTGTTGACCCATGGCCAGCTCGGGTAGAGCAGCCACCAGATCACCGCGAACCCGATGGTCGCGTACATCACGTACAGCCACCACCTGGGCAGCGGCGTGTTCAGCTCCTTGAGGCCGTCCCACTCGTGGCCGGTGGTCTCCTGGCCGGTAATCGCGTCCTTCTCGACCTTGGTCGGCATGACCTCAAGTCTCCGAATCATCGCGCAACGGGATTTCTCCCTGTTTTTCCAGGCGCTTCTTGCGGCTCGGCCAGAACGCCCAGGCCGCGATCGCCAGGAACACCAGGACCAGCCACACCATCCAGAGCGGCTTGATCCAGGCGTAGAGGTCCGCGGCCATCGGCGAGCGCCCCCGGCTACTGGAGCACGTCCTCGGTGCGCAGGTCGGTGAAGTCGACCATGCGGCCGAGGATCTGGAGATAGGCGATCAGGGCGTCCATCTCGGTCAGCCGGGTCGGATCGCCGTCGAAGTCGCCGACCGCCGCTTTCGGATAGCGCTTGAGCAGGGCGTCGTGGTCGGCGTCGGGATCGGCCTGGGCATGCAGATCGGCCTGGGCGTCTTTGATCATCTCGTCGGTGTAGGGGACGCCCACGGTGCGGTTGGTGCGCAGGTGGTCGGCGATGTTGTCGAAGCCGAGCTCGTGCTCGCGCAGGAAGGCGTAGGGCGGCATCACCGATTCCGGCACCACCGAGCGCGGGTCGATCAGATGCGCGGTCTGCCATTCGTTCGAGTACTTGCCGCCGATGCGCGCGAGATCCGGGCCCGTGCGCTTGGAGCCCCACTGGAACGGGTGGTCGTACATGCTCTCGGCGGCCAGGCTGTAGTGGCCGTAGCGCTCGACCTCGTCGCGGAACGGCCGGATCATCTGGCTGTGGCAGTTGTAGCAGCCCTCGCGGACGTAGATGTCGCGGCCGGCGAGCTCGAGCGGCGAGTAGGGCCGGACGCCCTGGACCTTCTCGATCGTGCTCTCGATCGTGAACAGCGGCACGATCTCGACCAGGCCGCCGATCGAGACCGTGATCAGGATCAGGACCAGCAGCAGCGGGCCGCTGCGCTCGATGATCGCGTGACGCTCGAGCATGGCGCGCCTCCTACTCGGCCGCGACGGGGGCGGTGGCCGGCGCCATGGGCTCCTCGGTGCGCAACTCGCCCCGGATCGTCCGCCAGCAGTTGTAGACCATGACCAGCGCGCCGGTGAGGAACAAGAGGCCGCCGATCGCCCGGATCACGTAGAACGGGTGCATCGCCTGGACGCTCTCGACGAACGAGTACTGCAGGAAGCCGAGATTGTCGTAGGAGCGCCACATCAGGCCCTGCATGATGCCCGAGACCCACATCGCGGTGATGTAGAGGACGATGCCGAGCGTCGCGATCCAGAAGTGGACCTCGACCAGGCGCTGCGAGTAGAGGCGCTCGCGCCGCCACAGATGCTGGACCAGGAAGTAGACGGCGCCGAACGAGATGAAGGCGACCCAGCCCAGCGCGCCCGAGTGGACGTGGCCGATCGTCCAGTCGGTGTAATGCGAGAGCGCGTTGACCTGGCGGATCGACATCATCGGGCCTTCGAAGGTGCTCATGCCGTAGAACGCGACCGAGACCACGAGGAAGCGCAGGACCGGGTCGGTGCGCAGTTTGTCCCAGGCGCCGGACAGCGTCATGATGCCGTTGATCATGCCGCCCCAGGACGGCATCCAGAGCATCACCGAGAAGGTCATGCCCAGGAATTGCGCCCACTCGGGCAGGGCGGTGTAGTGCAGGTGGTGCGGGCCGGCCCAGATGTAGAGGAAGATCAGCGACCAGAAGTGCACGATCGACAGCCGGTAGGAGTAGACCGGCCGGTTCGCCTGCTTCGGGATGAAGTAGTACATGATGCCCAGGAAGCCGGCGGTGAGGAAAAAACCGACGGCGTTGTGGCCGTACCACCACTGGGTCAGCGCGTCCTGGACACCGGCGAAGGCGGAATAGCTCTTGGCGCCGAACAACGAGACCGGGACCGCGAGATTGTTGAAGATGTGGAGCAGCGCGATCGTGACGATGAAGGCGAGATAAAACCAGTTGGCGACGTAGATGTGCGGCTCGCGCCGGCGCACGAGCGTGCCCATGAAGATCACGAGGTAGACGACCCAGACGAGCGTGAGCCAGAGGTCGGTGTACCACTCGGGCTCGGCGTACTCGCGGCTCTGGGTGATGCCGAAGACGTAGCCGGTCGCGGCCAGGACCAGGAACAGCTGATAGCCCCAGAACAGAAAGGTCGCGAGCGGCCGGCCGCCGAAGAGGCTGGCGCGGCAGGTGCGCTGGACGACGTAGAGCGAGGTGCCGAGCAGCGCGTTGCCGCCGAAGGCGAAGATCGCGGCCGAGGTATGGACCGGCCGCAGGCGTCCGAAGGTGGTCCACTCGAGGCCGAGGTTGAGCACCGGATAGGCGAGCTGGAGGGCGATGAAGGTGCCCATCGCGAACGCCACCACGCCCCAGAACAGGGTGGCGATCGTGAACCAGCGGATGACCTCTTCGTCGTACTCGACGGCGACGCCCGCCGTTCGTTGCGCTACCGCAGCCATCTTGCTCCCCGCCCTCGATCGCCCGCACAGCTGGCGTGCCGGCCGGAGTAGGTGGGACGCTGGGCCTGCTCCTTGATCTGGATCAATTGCCCACGCCGCCACGCCGGCTTAAGATACGGAATTACTAGAAGCCAGGTGGGCTCTGCAAGCAACCACCGGCTGTATCAGCGCCTGGGAGCAGGGAGCATGGCAGAAGCGGTCCCGGTCGGCGTGCCGGCGCCACGGATCAGAACGGTCGAGCTTGAGCGGCCCTGGGCCTGGCTCGCCGCCGGCTGGCGCGATCTGGTCGGCGCGCCAGTGGTCAGCCTCGCCTATGGCGTCCTGTTCGCGGTGATCGGCTGGGTGCTGACCTTCGGCCTGTGGTGGCTGGATGCGATCTACCTGATCCTGCCGCTCAGCGCCGGCTTTCTGATCATGGGCCCGATCTTCGCGGTCGGCCTCTACGAGGTCAGCCGCCAGCGCCAGCAGGGGCACCAGCCGACCCTGGCCGGAGCGCTCGCGGCCTTCCAGGCCAATCCGACCCAGGTCGGCCTGATGGGCGTGACCCTGCTGCTGCTGTTCTTCGCCTGGGCAGATCTCGCCGTGCTGATCTTCTTCCTGTTCTTCGGGATGCGACCGCCCTCGCTCGCCGATTTCGTCGGCCAGGTGTTCTTCTCGGCCGGCAGCCTACCGTTCCTGATCTTCGGCACGGCGGTCGGCGCCGTGCTCGCCGCCCTGGCCTTCGGCATCAGCGCGGTGTCGATCCCGCTGCTGCTCGACCGGCCCTACGAGCACGTGGTCACCGCGATCGTGACCAGCTTCAGGGCGATCCTCGACAATCCCGCGACCATGCTGTTCTGGGCGGTGTTGATCGTCCTGTTCGTCGGCGCCGGCCTCGTGACCTTCTACCTCGGCCTGATCATCGCGCTGCCGCTGATCGGCTACGCCAGCTGGCACGCCTATCGGGATCTGGTCGAGTTCTGAGCCCCGGGAGAGAAGCCCATGCGCGACGACGGCGTCGGACCCTGGATCCTGGGCGTCGTGATGGCGTTCTTGAGCCTGCTCGGCCTGATCATGGCGAACGGCGCCACCGACGGCGGCTTCTACGCCGTCGGGCTGGTGTTCTTCGTGTTCGGCGTGCTGTTCATCTTCGGTCTGATCCGGACCTACGTCGGACGCTGACGGCGTCGGTCCCGGACGCGACCGGGATTCTCGACCACAGCATCTGGTACGATTTGCGCTTCTCAGTCACGAAATAGGCGGTTCGGGGCTTTTCAACCGCGGGGCGTCGCTGTTATAGCATCGGTCATGCGACCGCGTGCCACGGGCTGAGCCCTTGCAGATCACCAGGCTGCGCCTCGCCGGCTTCAAGTCGTTCGTGCATCCGACCGAGCTCGCGATCGAGCCGGGGCTGACCGGCATCGTCGGTCCGAACGGCTGCGGCAAGTCGAACCTGATCGACGCGCTCCGCTGGGTCATGGGCGAGACCTCGGCGCGCGGCCTGCGCGGCGGCGAGATGGACGACGTGATCTTCGCCGGCACCGGCGCCCGGCCGGCGTTCGACCTGGCCGAGGTCAGCCTGCGCATGCAGGCGCCTGAGGTCGCGCTGCCGGGGCTGGGCGAGGAGGGCGAGCTCGATCTGTCGCGCCGGATCGGGCGCGGCGTCGGCTCGGTCTTCCGGGTCAACGGCAAGGAATTGCGCGCCCGCGACATCCAGCTGCTGTTCGCGGACGCCGCTTCGGGCGCGCGCAGCGCCGCGATCGTGGGCCAGGGCCAGATCGGCGCGCTGGTCGAGGCCAAGCCCGCCGACCGGCGCCGCCTGCTCGAGGAGGCCGCCGGCATCGGCGGCCTTCAGGCCCGGCGGCACGAGGCCGAGCTCAAGCTGCAGGCGGCCGAGGCCAACCTGGTCCGGGTCCAGGACCTGCTGCTGGCGCTCGAGGAGCAGGAGCGCGGTCTGGTCAAGCAGGCGCGCCAGGCCGAGCGCTACCGCAAGCTCAGCGCGGGCTATCGGGAGGTCGAGGCGGCGCTGCTGGTCGGCCGCTGGCGGCTTGCCCGGGCCGAGCTCACGACCGCCGAAGCGGCGCTCCGGGACGGCCGCGACAGCGCCTCCGGCGAGGCCGAGCGGCTCGGCGCCGCGCGCCGGCAGTTCGAGCAGGCGGGCCAAAGCCTGGCGGCGCTCCGCGCGCGCGAGGCCGAGCTCAGGACCGAGCAGGCCCGCCAGAGCGAGCGCCTGAGCGTGGTCGACGACCAGGCCGCCCGGCTCGACGCCACGCGCACGCGCCTGGCCGAGCGCGACCGCCAGACGGTCCAGGACCTGGCGCATGGCCAGGCGGCCCTCGAGGACGCCCGCATCACCGGAGAGCGGCTCGCCGCCGAGCGCCGGAGCCTGGTCGAGACGATCGCGCAGCACCGGCGCGACCTCGAGCAGGCGACGAGCGCCGCTACCGGGGCTGCGGACGCCGCGCGGGCCGCGGATGCCGAGCTGCGTCAGGCGATGGCCCTGGTCGCCGAGGCGGAGGCACGGCGGCAGCAGCTGGCCGACCGGCGCGCCGAGGCGGTCCGCGAGCAGCGGACGGCCGGCGACGCCGAGCACGAGCTCCGGGCCCGGCGGGCGGCGCTCGCCGGGCCGGGGGCGGCGGACGACGAGGCGGGCGCGCTCGAAGCGCTCGAGGCCGAGCTTGGCCGGGCAGCCAGGGGCGAGGCGACGGCGATCGCGGCGCTCGAGGCGGCGGATCGGCGCCAGGAGGCGGCGCGCGCCAGCTTGCAGGCCGCGAGCGAACGGCTGCGCGAGCTGCGGGAGCGGCGCCGGACCGTGGAGGCGCGCGAGCAGCGACTCGAGGACCAGCGCGCGCGCCTTGCCGAGCTCGACCAGCGGCGCGAGCGGCTGGTGCTGCGCCTCGAGGAGGCGGATGCCCGCGCCGAAGCCGGCAGGCGCCGGCGGGCGGCCTTGGATCTGTCGGCGCTCGAGCAGGAGCTGGCGGCAGCGGAGCAGGCGCTGCGTGCGGCCGGCTCCGAGGTCGAGGCCGCCGATGCCGAGCTGGCGGCGGCCAACGCGACCCGGGACGATGGCGAGGCCCAGCTGCAGGCCCGTCGCGCCGGCCTCGAGCGGCTGCAGGCCGAGGCCGCAGCACTCGCCGAACTCGCCGGGCCGGACCCGGATCGGGCCGGCGTGATCGATGCGATCCGGGTCGACGAGGGTTATGCCGAGGCCCTGGCGGCGGCTTTGGGCGACGACCTGACCGCGAGCCTCGAGCCGGCGGCCGCCAGCCACTGGCGCTCCGAGGTCGGCTCGGCTGGCAAGGGCCCGGCCCTGCCCGCGGGCTGCCAGGCGCTCGCCGAGATCGTCGAGGCGCCGCCGGCGCTCGCCCGGCGTCTGGCCCAGATCGGGGTGGTCGATGCCGGCGCTGGCGATGCGCTGCAGCCGGCGCTCGCCCAGGGCCAGCGCCTGGTCAGCCGGGATGGCGGCCTCTGGCGCTGGGATGGCCTGGTCCGCCGGCCGGAGGCGAAGGCTGGCGCCGCGGCGCGGCTGCGCCAGGCGGCCCGCCGGCGCGAGCTCGGGGCGCTGCTCGCCGACCAGCGCGCGCTGCTCGAGGGTGCCGGGCAGGCGGCCCGCGCCGCCGCGGCCGAGGCCGCCGCCGCCACCGGGCGCGCCCGCGCCGCCGCCGAGGCCGAGGTCGAGGCCCGGTCCGCCGCCCTGCATCGGCGTGAGGCGGTCCTGCAGCGGCGGGCCGAGGTCGCGGCGCTGGACGCCGAGCTGAACGCGCTGCTCAAGGAGCGGAGCGCGCTCGAGACCGAGCTCGCCGAGGTCGAGGCGCTGCGGCAGGCCGTGCTCGGGCAGCTTCGGACCCTCGCTGCCGATGCCGGGCCGGCGCCGGAGACCGGCGCTCTTGCCGCCGAGCTGGACGCGGCCGCTGCGGCCGAGGCCGGGGCCGCCGACCAGGACCGGCAGGTTCAGGCCGCGCAGGCCGAGGCCCGGAGCGCGCTGGCCGCGGCCAGGGCGGGGCTCGCCGGGGCCCGCGACGCGCTCGAGCAGCAGCGCACCGCCAGCCAGAGCCGTGCCGCCGCCGTCCGCGAGCGCGAGCTGGAACGGGCCCGGCTCGACGCCGAGCTGGTCAGGCTGGAGCAGGGCCGGGCCGGGCACGCGGCGGCGCTGACCACGCTCGCAGCCGCGCTCGAGGCGGCGGCGGCAGGGCTCGAGGCTGCCCGCGCCCGGCTCGCCGAGGCCGAGCACGCGGACGTGGCGGCGCGCCAGGTCCAGGCCGAGGCCGGCATGCAGCAGGCGCGGCTGCGCGACCGGCTGGCCGCCGCTGATGGTCGCTCGGCGACGCTCGAGCAGGAGCTGGCGCTCTGGTCGGAGCGCGCCCGGGCGGCCGAGGCGCGGCTCGAGGAGCTGGCGCTCCGCCGGCGCGAGCTCGCCGAGGAGCTGGCCGGCCTCGAGCAGCTGCCGGCGGCGCTCCGGCAGCAGCGGGCCGAGATCGCCGGCCGCCTCGCCGAGACCGAGGCACAGGCCGCGGCGCTCGCGGTCGAGATCGGCGCCGCCGAGGCGGCTTTGAGCGAGGTGCAGGCGGCGCTCGAGCGCGCCGAGGGCGCGCGCGTCGAGGCGCGCGAGGTTGCCGCCCGGCTCGAGGCGCGGCTCGAGCGCGCCGCCGCCGAAGCCGCGGCCGCCGAGGCCGCGGTCCGGGCGCGCCTCGACGATCTGCCCGCGACCGGCCCCGAGCCGCCGCCGGACGCGGCCGAGCTCGCCGACCTGGAGGCCGAGCTCGCACGTCTGGGCGCGGCGCGCGAGCGCCTCGGGCCGGTCAATCTGCGGGCGATCGACGAAGCGCAGGAGCTGGCGCTCCGGATCGAGACCCTGCGCGCCGAGCAGGCCGAGCTGACGGGCGCGATCGAGCGCCTCAGGCGGGCGATCGCGACGCTCAACCGGGAGGGCCGCGAGCGCCTGCGCGCCGCGTTCGCCAAGGTCGAGACCCATTTCGAGGCGCTGTTCACGCGCCTGTTCGGCGGCGGCCGGGCCCGGCTCGAGCTGACCGATCTGGAAGATCCGCTCGCCGCCGGGCTCGAGCTGGCCGCGAGCCCGCCCGGCAAGAAGCTGCAGTCGGTTTCGCTGCTCTCCGGGGGCGAGAAGGCGTTGACCGCGCTGGCGCTGATCTTCGCCGTGTTCCTCACCAAGCCCGCCCCGCTCTGCGTGCTGGACGAGGTCGACGCGCCGCTCGACGATGCCAACGTCGACCGTCTGATGGCGCTGCTCGAGGAGCTCGCGCTCGGCACCCGGACGCGCTTCATGGTGATCACTCATCACCCGCTGACCATGGCCCGGATGCACCGGCTGTACGGGGTGACGATGGCCGAGCGCGGCATCTCGCAACTGGTTTCGGTCGATCTGACCAGCGCGGTCGAGCTGCGCGCGACCGCCTGAGCCCGGCCGGCGTGGCACAGAAACCCATGCTCACGGATTTTTAGGAAGCAGGGACTAGGGGAGCGGAACGCCCGACCGTCCAGATTCATTATCCCGTTCTGGAGTTGGCCAATCGCCGCAAGTGTCGCACCGTGAAGGAGTGGAGCATGCTCCCGCAGGACGAGACCAAATCCGTCTTCAGCCAACCGAAAGCCGCCCCGGCGAAAGGTGCCAAGGGGGCGACCAAGACCGCCACGACCCCGACCCTCCCGACCGAGGCCACGGGGACCAAGCCCACCGGGACCAAATCGAGCCCGCGCGCGGCCCCCCGCAAGGCCCGCGGTGCGCAGCTGAGCGACGAGCTGCAGCAGCGCATCCAGCAGCGCGCCTACGAGCTCTGGGAGCACGAGGGCCGGCCGCAGGGGCGCGAGGATGCCCACTGGGAGCAGGCCGAGCGCGAGATCACCGGCCGCAGCGCCGGCGGGCGGGCGTAAGTCCGCCGCTCATCGACCGGCGCGGCCTCGGGGTGGCCCGGTTGGCACTCGCCTCCGGGTCACCCGGCGGCCCGAGCAGCCGCGGCGTTCGCGCGAGGTCGGCGCACGGCCTCGAGCCTCGTCCTTAAGTGGGTCCGTGCCCAGCTTGACAGGCGCGGCGGGCGACCTATTGTGGCGCCGCTTCGAGCCCGCGCGGGCGTTTCCGTGGCGGGCTCGGGACCAGCCGGGCGGTGGACCGATGGTGCGCAAGAACGGCTCGCCGGAGCTCAAGGAGTTCGACGAGCGGGTCCGTCAGCTGCGGGTCGATGCCGGCCTGGCTCGGGACGAACGTGAGGGGGAGCGCAACTCGCCGGCGCTGATCGGCGGCGCGGCTGTGCAAGTCGGGATCGAGCTGGTCGCCGGCGTGATCGGCGGGGCTCTGCTGGGCTACGGCCTCGACCGGTGGCTCGGGACCTGGCCGATCCTGTTCCTGGTGCTGTTCTTCATGGGCGCGGCCGCCGGGATGCTGAACGCCTACCGTTACCTGCGCAAGATCAGCGAGGTGCCCGAGGAGCGAACGAGAGACCGGTAAGCCCGGGCACCGTCGAGGGGCCGAAACCGGACGAGGGGGACGACGGGTCGGTGGAAGAGAATCCGCTCGCGCAGTTCGAGATCCACGACATCCTGCCGATCACGGTCGGCGGGGTCGATCTCTCCTTCACCAACTCGGCGCTCTGGATGGCGATCGCCGTGGCCCTGGTCTATGCCCTCGTTATGCTCGGCGCCCGCCACGGCAGCATGGTGCCGGGCCGCCTGCAGGCCCTGATCGAGCTCAGCTACGAATTCATCGGCGACATGGTGGGCTCCACCGTCGGCAAGGAAGGTCGTCGCTATTTCCCGTTCTTCTTCACGCTGTTCATGTTCGTCCTGTTCGGCAACACGCTCGGCCTGATCCCCGGCGGCTTCACCTACACGAGCCACATCGTCGTCACCTTCTCGATGGCGATCTTCGTGCTGTGCGCGGTGACCGTGATCGGCATCGTGCGCCACGGCTGGCACTTCTTCAGCCTGTTCGCGCCCGGCGGCTGCCCGATCTACGTGATGCCGCTCCTGATCCCGATCGAGCTTCTGTCCTACGCGATGCGACCGGTCAGCCTGTCGCTGCGCCTGGCGATCAACATGACCGCGGGGCACATCATGCTCGCGACCTTCTCGGGCTTCATCATCGCGCTTGGCATCTTCGGCTTCCTGCCGCTGGCGCTGACGGTGGCGCTGTTCGGGCTCGAGCTCGCGATCGCCTTCCTCCAGGCATATGTGTTCACGGTCCTGAGCTGCATCTATCTGCAGGACACGGTTCACCTGCATTGAGCCGCCGGCCGGGAGCGACCCTCAAACGCTGCGCTGACGACAATCATGGAGCAACTCATGGACGCAGAAGCTGCCAGACTGATCGGTGCTGGTCTCGCCGCCATTGGCCTGGGCGGGGTCGGTGTGGGCATCGGCAACGTGTTCGCGACCACGATCGCGACCATCGGTCGCAATCCTTCGATCCAGAGCCGGGTCGCGGCGCTGATGTGGATCGGCTTCGCGCTGGTCGAGGCGATCGGCCTGTATGCGCTGCTGGTCGCGTTCATTGTGCTGTTCGGCTAACCGCCGCCCGCGCCCGACTGGGATCGAGACCGGTGCCGCAGATCGATACGGCCACCTTCGCGAGCCAGATCTTCTGGCTGGCGGTGGCCTTCGTGACCCTCTACTACCTGCTCAGCCGGCGGGCGCTGCCGCGGCTGATCGAGGTTCTGGAGGCGCGCCAGGACCGGATCGCCGCCGACCTCGACGAGGCGGAGCGTCTGCGCCGCGAGGCCGAGGCGGCGCTCGCGAGCTACGAGGCGGTGATCGCCAAGGCGCAGGATGACGCGCACGCGCTGCTGGCCGAGACCCAGACCCGTCTCCAGGCCGAGACCGCCAAGCGGCAGGCCGAGCTCGAAGCGCGGCTCGCCGAGCAGCTGGGCGAGGCCGAAGCCCGGATCGCCGAGGCCCGGCAGAGCGCGCTCAAGGAGCTCGAGGAGGCCGCGGTCACGGTCGCGCAGAGCGCGGCCGAGCACTTGGCCGGCATCAAGGTCGCGAAGAAGACCGCACAGTCGGCGCTGCGCGGCGTGCTCGAGGAGGTCTCGTGATGCTGCACTGGCTGCTCGAGGTCATCGCGCTCGTGATCCTGATCGTGCTGATCTTCCGGCCGCTGAGCCGGACCGTGGTCGGCGCTCTCGACGGCCATGCGGCCAAGGTCCGGGCCGAGCTCGATGGCGCCAAGCGTCTGCGCGAGGAGGCCCAGAGCCTGCTCGCCAACTATCAGCGCCAGCGGGTCAGCGGCGAGGACCAGGCGCGCTCGATCGTCGAGCACGCCCGGGTCGAGACCGAGCGCCAGGTCGAGCGCCACCGCGCCGAGCTCGAGGCGAGCCTGAAGCGCCGGACCGAGCAGGTCATCGGCCGGATCGCCCAGGAGGAAGCGCGCGCGGTGCAGGAGCTGCGCGCCTATACCGCGACGCTCGCGATCCGGACCACCGAGCGCCTGCTGCGGGAGCGGGTCGACGGCCCGCACGCGCAAGCGATGCTGGACGGCGCGATCGAGCAGCTCGGCCGCAAGCTCAGCTGAGTTCGAGACGGCGGGTCGGCGCCCGCCCGGCGATGCTCAAGCTGCACCAGTTCCCACGGGTCTGGGGCGGAACATCAGCCCCTTCACCTTCAAGCTCGAGACTTGGCTGAAGATCGCCGGCCTGCCCTACGAGGTGGTGCCGACCCTCAAACCCCCGGGCCCGCGCCGAAGGGCAAGCTGCCGTTCATCGAGGACGAGGACGGCACGCGGGTCGGCGACAGCAGCCTGATCATCGAGCATCTCGCGCGGACCCGGGCCTCGATCTCGACGCCGGTCTGAGCGCGGCGGAGCGCGCCCAGGTGCTGGCCCTGCAGCGCCTGTTCGAGGATCACTTCTACTTCATCGGTCTCTGGAGCCGCTGGATCGATCCGGCGGGCCGGCGGATGACCGCGCCGGCGCTGTTCGGCTCCCTGCCACCGCGTGCCCGCCAGCTCGTGCCGGCGCTGGTGCGCCGCAAAATGAGACGCGATCTGATCGGCCACGGGCTCGGCCGGCACAGCCAGGCCGAGCAGTACCGCGATGGCCGGGGCCGATCTGGCGGCGGTCGCGGCGCTGCTCGGCGACTGGGCGTTCTTCTTCGCCGACCGGCCGACCACGACCGACGCGATCGCCTACGGCTTTCTCGCCAATCTGCTGCTGGTCCCCGTCGAGACCGAGCTCAAGCGGATCGGCCAGGGTTTTCCGAACCTGGTCGCCTGGTGCGCCGCCATGGACCGCCGCTTCGCCTGAGCGTTCCGGGCGCGGCGGAGGGTCGCGCCGGGCACGAAACCATCCGCGCGCCCGGCTCGTTGATAACCGGTCTTGGGGCGCGAACGCGCTCCGATCCCATCAGCACTGGAGATTTGACCATGCCCCATGACCTGAGCGGCAAGAAGATCGCCATTCTGGCGACCGACGGCTTCGAGCAGTCGGAGCTCACCGAGCCCAAGCGGGCGCTCGAGCAGGCCGGCGCCACGACCCACGTGATCGCGCCCAAGAGCGGCAGGATCCGGGGCTGGCAGCACACCGAGTGGGGTGACGAGGTGCCGGTCGACCGGGCCCTCGAGGAGGCGGACCCCGGCGACTATGACGCGCTGGTCCTGACCGGTGGCCAGATGAACCCGGACAAGCTCCGCCTGGAGCCCGAGGCGGTCGAATTCGCGCGCGCGTTCTTCGCGGCCGGCAAGCCGGTCGGC
>CAWALL010000038.1:0-7060 GCA_963782885.1 uncultured Alphaproteobacteria bacterium | reverse complement strand
GCCTGCTCAACCTGCGCATGCCGGATCTCGCATCATGGTCATCCGTCCAGAGCCCAGCACGATCGCATCTCTGTCGCGGACGCTCCGAGCTTCCGCCGCCGAGGCCAGACTACGCCGGGTTAAGGTTAATCTAAAGTTAAGGTCGGGATAGACTTGCCGGCTACCACGCTGACCAGAACAGCGCCATGCCGATCAGCGTGATCAAGACGGCGCCGCCGTAGTCGCTGACGACGGCAAAGGCGCGGTTGCCGGCGCTGCCGGCCGCCTCGAGCCGGGCGGCGACGGCATTGCGGGCGAGGATGCTGAGCATACCGAGCGCGCCCATCGTGATCGCCATGCCGGCCGCGATCGCCACCACCAGCAACAGGCCCGGCAGCAGGATGTCGTTGGCGAGCGCATACAGCAGGATCAGCACGGCGCCGGTGCAGGGCACGATGCCGACCCCGAGCGAGAGCGCGCCCTCCTGCGCCCGCCGCCGCCGACCGCCGTGGGCGTGGTCGCCGTGGTCGTGATCCGCGTTGCCGTGGCTGTGTCCGCAGCAGTCGTGCCCGACCTCGACGCCGGCGCGCCGCAGGCGCGAACGCCGGATCGCCTGGAACATCATTGTCGCGCCGATCAGGGCGATCAGGCCGTAGCTGGTCAGGCGCACGCCCGCGACCTCGGCGGGTGCGCTGCCGAACGCCTGGCGCAGGACCAGATCGGCCAGTGCGACCACGACGATCGCCGACAGCACGTGAAAGACCGCGATCTGTAGACCCATCATCAGCCCGCGCCCGATCTGAGCGTCGCGGCCGAGAAAATAGGACGCCACGACGACCTTGCCGTGGCCGGGCCCGAGGGCGTGCACGACGCCGTAGGCGAAGGCGAGCACGAGCCCGATCAGCAGCGGCCCCGCGGTCTCGCCATCGCGGATCGCCTTCATGTGCTTCGCGATCAGCCGGTTGCTCTCGCGCTGAAACGTGAGCAGCGCGCGCCCGATCGCCGCCATCGGGCCGGTCGCCTGGACAACCGCCGGAGCGTCCTCGGGCGCGCTCGACGCCTGGCCGGTGAACGGGTCGGCCAGCGCCGGCACGGCTGCTGCCACGCCGATCAGCAACAGCAGGGCGAGCAGGGCGCGGCAGATCGCTCTGGCCATGTTCAGCTGGTCGCGCAGTTCAGATAGATCACGGGCGGGTCCACCATTCCATAGTAGATCGGGTGCTTGGCATCCTCGCGGATGTCGAAGGTGCAGGCACCGTCCGGCAAGCTGCTGAAGTGCACCGGATCATTCTCGTCAAGGTCAACTTCCACATAGTACTCGGGATCGAAGACGCCGACGCCGAAGTGGCGCTTGGTTACATCGACCGGCTTCGGCAGTGGCAGGGTGAAGTCGTAGATCAAAACGTCTTTCTTAATCGTTGCCTGGAAGCCCTCGACCTTGTCGAGGGGCACCTTCTGATCGTCGACGCGCACGTGGGTGAAATAGCCATAGTTGTGCAGATTCGAGAAGGCCTCTTTCTGCACTGAGGCGTTCTCGGCCTTGTCGAACTTGCCGTTACCGTTCTTGTCGTGCTGTTTGATCACGAAAGAGCTGAAGATCTCGTCGAATTCCCAATGCTGGCGGATGCCGACCAGCTGCCGATCCTTGAACAGGAAGGTGGTGACGTCGTTGATCCAGACGTGCGGATGCGCTGCGACCGGGCGGCAATGGCCGATCACGGCCACGGTGGCGGCGACCGCCATGATTAGGCCGGTCCGGCCCGTTACCCGCATCCGCCTCGCCAACCCGGTGCGGCCGCGCCGTCGTCCACCTTATTGCACGACCCGCGAGACCGTGATCGGGCAGCCGCAGATCGGGCAGACCGCCGTCTCGGACAGGGTCGAGCCGACGGGGCCGGTCTGGTTGGCGAGGTCGGCCGCGAGCCGGGCCCTCACCACCTCATGCATCGAATCGCCGCCACAGCGGTCGCTGTAGGCAAGCCCGATCGAGCTGCCGGGCGACATCGTCTCCATGGAGAACGCCCGCGCCGCACGACTGGAACCGAGCAACGCGAGCCCTGGGACGACTGCGACCGATCCTTTGAGAAGAAGCCGGCGCGACAGCATGGCATCCATCTGATCTCTCCTCAGCAGAGACTCTGCGCCAAGACCGGTTAACCGAATCCTTATCACGAAGTCCAATGAATCTTCTGTCATAATTTCAGGCCGACTTCCCGAGCATCGCGGCCTTGAGCAGCGGCAGGTTGTGCCGGAACATGTCGAGGTAGGTCGGCGCCGGTCCGTCCGGCGGCGAGAGCGCATCGGCGTACAGCGTGCCCCCGACCACAGCGTGGGTCTCGCGGCCGATCTGCTGGACCAGGCGCGGGCTCAGCGCATTCTCGAAGAACAGCACCTTGATGTGCTCGCTGCGGATCTGATCGATCAGCCTCGCCATGTCGGCGGCCGAGGGCTCGGCGTCTTCGCTGATCCCCTGCGGCGCCACGAACTCTACGCCATAGGCCTTGCCGAAATAGCCGAAGGCGTCGTGCGAACTCACCACTTTGCGGCGCTCGGGCGGCACCTCGGCGATCTCGCGCCGGACCTGGCGGTTCATGGAATCGATCGCGGCCAGATAGGTCTTGGCGGCGGCCCGATACTCGGCGGCGTGGGCCGGATCGGCTGCAGCCAGCGCCGCTTCGATGTTGACCACGTAGCGATGGCCGTTGGCGAGATCCTGCCAGGCGTGCGGGTCGGTCACGGTCCTGCCGTCTTCATCCATGTAGCGCGGCTTCACTCCCTGGCTCGCGACCACTATCGGCCCGTGGTAGCCCGAAGCCTCGATCAGGCGATCCATCCAGCCTTCGAGGCCGAGGCCGTTGACCACCACGAGGTCGGCGGCGCTCAGCGCTTTGGCATCCGCCGGGCTCGGCTCGAAGGCGTGGGCGTCGCCGTCCGGCCCGACCAGCGTGGTCAGCGCGACGTGCTCGCCACCGACCTCTGCGACCATGTCGCCGAGAATCGTGATCGTGGCGACCACCTTGAGCTTGCCCGGGGCGGCCGCGCGCGATGCCATCGGCAACGAGACCAGGCCCGCCAGGGTCAACGAGGTCAGGAGCAGAACGCGACGACGCATGGGACACTCCTTCTCGAGTTGACGCGCCGTCAGGCTGGCTGGAGCCGGAGGCTGCGGCCGAGGATGCCGCCGCGCGGCCCCAGGAGCACCGAAAGCACGTAGATGCCGCTCGCGCTCAAGATGATCGCCGGGCCGGAGGGCAGCGCGGCGTGGTAGGAGGCGAGCAGGCCGAGCAGGCCGGAGAGCAGGCCGATCGCGCTGCTGGTCAGCGCGAGCGACCAGACCTCGCGCGCCCAGAAGCGCGCGGCCGCCGCCGGCACCATCATCAGGCCGACCGCCATCAGCGTGCCGAGCGCCTGGAAGCTCGCGACCAGATTCAGGACCACGAGCACCAGGAAGATGCCGTGGTAGAGGCCGCCGCCGGCCCCGACCGCGCGCAGGTACAGGGGATCGAAGCATTCGGTGACCAGCGGCCGGTAGATCAGCGCGAGCGTGACCAGCGTGATGCTGGAAAGCGCCCCGACCAGCAGCAGCGCCTGGTCGTCGACCGCGAGCACCGAGCCGAACAGCACGTTGAGCAGATCGATGTTGCTGCCGCGGAGCGAGACGATCAGGACGCCCAGCGCCAGCGACGTCAGGTAGAAGGCGGCGAACGCCGCGTCCTCGCGCAGCGGCGTCAGCCGGGTGACCAGGCCCGCGAGCAGGGCCACGGCGAGCCCGGCGACGAAGCCGCCGAGGCCCATGGCCGTGAGCGACAGGCCGGCGATCAGAAAGCCGACCGCGGCGCCGGGCAGGACCGCGTGCGACAGGGCATCGCCCATCAGGCTCATGCGCCGCAGCAAAAGGATGATCCCGACCGGGCCACAGCCCATCGCCAGCGCCAGACAGGCGACCAGCGCCCGGCGCATGAACTCGTAATCGGCGAACGGCTCGATCAGCAGCGCGTACGCGCTCACGCCGACCTCCGCAGGCGCGTCGCGGGAGCGTCCGCCAGGGCGTCGGGCAGGCCCCAGGCGCGCAGCAGCTGGTCCGCCTGGAGCACCCGCTCGGTCGGACCCCAGTCGATCACCTCGTGGGCCAGCAGCAGGGTCTCGGGAAAGTGGGCGCGCGCGATCGCGAGGTCGTGCAGGACGACGACCACTGTCCGCCGCTCGCGGTGCCAGGCGCGCACGATCTCGAGCAGATCGGCGGTGGTCCTGGCGTCGACCGCCGCGAACGGCTCGTCGAGCAGGACGATCGGGCAGTCCTGGACGATCAGGCGCGCGAACAGGACGCGCTGGAACTGGCCCGCTGACAAGGCGCCGATCGGCCGCTTGGCATGGTTGTCGAGGCTGACCTCGCCGAGCGCCAGCGCGACGGCCTCGGCGCCGGTGCGGCCGATCGGCCGGAATGCGCCGGTCCGGCGCCAACGGCCGAGGCCGACCACGTCCTGGACGGCGATCGGGAAGCTCCGGTCGATCTCGGAGCGCTGCGGCAGGTAGGCGACCTGGTCGCGGCCCGCATCCGCCAGCTCGACCCGGCCCAAGCTCGGCGGCAGCAGCCCGGAGATCGCCCTCAGCAGCGTCGTCTTGCCGGCGCCGTTCGGGCCCATCACCGCGGTCAGCGAGCCGGCCGCAAAACTGCCGCTGACCTGCCGCAGCGCCGGCTGCCGGTCGTAGCCGACCGTGAGGTCGTGGAGCCGGATCGCCGGCGTCACGGGTTCATCCCCACCAGCCGAGCACGCCGCCGATCGCGGCCCAGAGCACCAGCAGGGCACCGCCGACGACCGCGAGCCGGCCGAGCGCGCCCGCGGATAGAGGGGTGACGGTCGACTCTGCGGCCGTCGTCCGCCGTTCCATGCTCACCCCGCGCGAAATGTTATACTGTTACATAGCAGCTCCGGACCAACCCAGCAACCGCCGGCGTCGGGGACGTGGTTTCGGCATGGCCCTGATCAAGGTTTTGGTCCGCGAGATCCCGCAGGGTGTGCTGAGATCGCAATCACCTGACAGGTGGTGCCACACCCGGCCATGGCCGGGTGTGGCCATGCCGCTCCTGAGATGGCTTAGGATGAGTTTGCCGAACCATCCGAACCATCAGGAGCAAGACATGACCACGAAGGACAAGGTAGCACGGCGCAAGCTGTCGCTGCTGCAATTGGCCACCGAGCTGGAGAACGTCAGCCGGGCCTGCAAGGTGATGGGCTACTCGCGCCAGCAGTTCTACGAGATCCGCCGCAACTTCCAGACCTATGGCGCCGAGGGCCTGCTCGACCGGCTGCCTGGCGCCCGCGGCCCGCACCCGAACCGGGTCGCGGCCGAGATCGAGGCGGCGATCCTCGACCATGCGCTCGCGCATCCCTGCCACGGCGCGCTGCGGGTCGAGCAGGAGCTGCGGCTGCGAGGTCTCCAGGTGTCCGCCGGCGGGGTGCGCGGTGTGTGGCAGCGCCACGGCCTCTTGACCAAGCACGAACGCCTGCTGCGTCTGGAGCAAGCCACCGCCGAGCGCAAGCTCGCGCTCAGCGACGAGCAGGTCCGCCTCTTGGAGCGGTTCTCGCCCGAGTTCCGCGAGCGCCACATCGAGGCGCCGCACACCGGCGCCCTGGTCGCCGTCGACACCTTCTTCGTCGGCACGCTCAAGGGCGTGGGCAAGATCTACCTGCAGACCGCGATCGACTGCCACGCCCGCTACGCCTGGGCTCGGCTCTACCCCAGCAAGCTGCCGATCACCGCCGTCCAGCTGATGAACGGCGACGTCCTGCCGACCTTCGAGGACGCCGGCGCCAAAGTCGAGGTGGTGCTGTCCGACAACGGCCGCGAGTTCTGTGGCCGGCCCGACCGCCACCCCTACGAGCTGTTCCTCCAGCTTGAGGAGATCGCGCACCGCACCACCAAGGTGAAGCGGCCGCAGTCGAATGGCATCGTCGAGCGTCTGCACCGCACGCTGCTCGACGAGCACTTCCGGGTCGAGGGCCGGCGCACCTGGTTCGAGACCATCGAGGAGATGCAACGCGTGCTCGACGACTACCTGGTCGTCTACAATCACCAGCGGCCCCACCAGGGCCGCGGCATGAACGGCCGCACGCCCGCCCAAGCCTTCAAGGACGGCCTGGCCAAACCCGCCAAACCACTGGAGGAGGCGACCCGACGCAAAACCGCCAGAGCCGCCTGAGCCCTCATCCGAGCGGCACTGTCAGGCCATTACCCTCTCTGTACACGCAGGGTCAGCAATTCGGGGATCAAGCCTCCCGTCGTTTCCCTTACCGCAATCCCAACGCCTGTTTTGCGAGACCGACTGGCGAAACATCACTGAAAACCAAGATTGCGAACACGTACAAGATCAACGAGAAGATCAATGCGCTTGCGATGCCAGACGAGATTCCTATAACCAGCTGTCTCGTAACTGATCCGAGTCGCCTAATCGCCTCATCCACAGCGCTCTTCTTTTGCTCTTCTATCTCGTCAGCTAACAAGTTGTGCGCGAACTCGTCCATCCACCGAAACGCTCGCTCCATGATCCGTTCATAAGCTTGTGGAGGTCGAGCCGCAATCCAGCCCTCTATCTCATGAGCGGCCGGATATGAGCCAGTCCTTTGCTTATGATGCTCCATCCATTCATACTTTTCGGCTTCGAACATTCCGTATGCCAGTAGGGGAGTGGCATCACGGGGATCGTTTTCCTGAGTAAACTGCTGATAGGCTTCACGAGAGTCAGATGGCATTAGCTATTTGCCAGACCTCAGCTTGCCGGTACGGACAGAGGCTGCCTTGACCTTAGCACGCAGGGCAACTATGGAGGCCGCCGAGCGTTTCGCCGCCTTGCTGGCCTTCGGATTGCTGAGCACCTTACCGGCGACTGACGCTGCTTTCCGCGTCGTCGCCGAGGACGTTCCCTTCTTCCCCAAGTCCGGAACCTCACCTACCTCATCTAGCAGCATCGACGAAGAGTCTGCCATAGCGAGTTCCGATCTGGCTAGAGCTCTGGCCATGGGCTGATATTCCTATACCGACAGAGCCAGAAAGTCAAAAGCAGATCGAAAAGAGCCTACTT
>CAWALL010000037.1:0-88423 GCA_963782885.1 uncultured Alphaproteobacteria bacterium | reverse complement strand
CTCAGGGCAGGTAGTCGCAGGCGCGGCCGTTGCCGTCCCAGTCGAGGTGGTGCACGTCCTTCTCGGGGCCGCCGGCTACGATCCGGACTTTGCCGAGCGGATCCGCGCGGGCCTGCCGCGTTCGCCGCCACGGCCCGCTCGCTGAGGCCGCGAAAGCACGACGTGTCTGAGCCCGCGGCTGGGCGCGGGTGGAACGGTTCGCGGCCGCGGCCGTTGCCCGAGCGAGAAGACCCCGTTCCAAGGCTGCATCGAACCGCAGCGTCGTGTCGGCGCCGGCCGGCGCGCGACGATGGTCAGAGGCGCTCGGAAAAGAGAGGTGGAGAATGAAGGCGGCGAGATCGCAGGTGGTGGTCGTCTCGGGCGCATCCGCGGGCATTGGCCGCGCGACCGCCCGGGCGTTCGGCAGGCGCGGCGCCGCGGTCGGCCTGATCGCGCGCGGCCGGGACGGTCTGGAGGAGGCGCGCCGCGAGATCGAGGCGGCTGGCGGTCGGGCGCTGGTGCTCGTGTGCGACGTCGCCGATGCCGGCCAGGTCGAGCGCGCGGCCGAGCGGGTCGAGGTCGAGCTCGGACCGATCGACGTCTGGGTCAACGTCGCGATGGTGACGGTGTTCGGGCCGGTGCACGCGATCAGCGCGGCCGAGTTCCGCCGCGCGACCGAGGTCACCTACCTGGGCGCCGTGCACGGCGTCATGGCGGCGCTCAAGAGGATGCGCGCGCGCGACCGGGGGACCATCGTGCAGGTCGGCTCCGCGCTCGCCTACCGCTCGGTGCCGCTGCAGGCTGCTTATTGCGGCGCCAAGGCCGCGATCCGCGGCTTTCTCGATTCGCTCCGGTGCGAGCTGCTGCACGAAGGCAGCAACGTCAAGGTCACGATGCTCCAGATCTCGGCGTTCAACACGCCCCAGTTCGACTGGGCGCGCTGCTACATGGACCAGGCGCCCCAGCCGCTGCCGCCGATCTTTCAGCCCGAGGTCGCAGCCGATGCGGTCGTGTTCGCGGCCGACCACCCGCGCCGCGAGTTCTGGGTCGGCTGGCCGGCGGTCAAAGCGATCCTGGGCAATCGCGTCATCCCGGGTCTGCTCGATCGGATGATGGCGAGATCGGGCTACAGCGGCCAGCTGAGCGACCGGCCGACCGCGCCGGACCGTCGGGACAACCTTTTCCAGCCGGTGCCCGGCGACCACGGCGCCCGCGGCCGCTTCTCTGACCGCGCCCGCGACCACAGCTCACAGTTCTGGCTGAGCAGTCACATCACGCCGGCGGTCGCCACCACCGCGCTCGCGGGCCTACTGGCCGCGGCGATCATGGTCGGTTTCGCCCGCCCGGCCAACGGTCGGCGCGAGGCCCGCGTGCGGCCACGCGCTCACCGGCAGCTCGGGCGGCCAGGATATCGGCGCCCGGGTCAGGTAGTCGGACAGGCTCAGGCCGAATAGGACTGCGACCCAGAAGAACGCCGCGAAGGCGGCCAGTCGGACCAGCGCCGCCGCCCGCCGGAGGTGCAGGAAGAACCAGACGATCAGCAGCCCCTGGGTCGCGGCGATCAGCATGATCGGCAGCGGCGCGAACGGGCCCAGGTCGAGCTTCGAGATCCCGATGTTGATCCCGAGCAGCACCATCGCGCTGAGCCAGACCAGGACGAAAGTCGTGCGGATCGCCATGGTCGCCGCCTAGATCAGATACAGCGCCGAGAACAGGAACACCCAGACCATGTCGACCAGTCCCCAGTACATGCCGAGCCCTTCGATCATCATCTCGCGCGCGGGCAGCGCCAGCCGCCCGGTCCGCACTTCGAAGGCGAAGATCAGGACGGCAACGATGCCGCAGCTGAGATGAAATGCGTGCAGGCCGGTGCCGGCGTAGTACAGGTTGAAGAACAGGTGGCCTGAGGGGAAATCGAGCGGAAACGCCGGGCCGATCGCGGGCATCAGTCCTTCATGATACTCCTCGAAGTACTCGTAGCCCTTGACGCCGAGGAAGGCGAGGCCGAGCAGCGCGGTCGCGATCATCCACCAGAACGTGGGGCTGGTCCGGCCCTCGCGCGCCGCCAGCACCGCGAACCCCATGGTCAGGCTGCTGGTCAGCAGCAGTGCCGTGTTGATGCTGCCGAGGGGGACGTGCAGATGTTCGGTCGCGGTCTGCAGCGCCTGCCAGTAAGTGACCCGATAGATCAGGATGCTGGCGAAGATGCCGCTGAACAGCATGATCTCGGTGCCGAGGAATACCCAGACCCCGAGCTGAGCGGCCTCGTGCTGCTGCTCCTCGGTCTCGAACTGCTCGACGAGATAGGTGTCTGGGCTCATGCGCCGCGCTCCGGCGGCGGGTAGTCGTAGGCTTCGAAGGTGACCACGGGGGTCTTGGGGAAGTTGTGCTTGGGCGGCGGCGACGACGTGGTCCACTCGAGCCCGGCGGCGCCCCAGGGATTCGGTCCCGCCGGTGGGCCGTAGCGCAGCGACAGCAGCAGGTAAATCAGGGGCAGGCCGTAGGCGACCGCCAGGATCGACGCGCCCGCCGACGACAGGACGTGGTAGACCTGAAACTCCGGCGGATAGACGTGGTAGCGCCGCGGCATGCCGAGGTAGCCCAGCAGAAACTGCGGCATGAAGGTCAGCATGAAGCCCACGAAGACCAGCAGCGCCGCGATCTTGCCCCAGAATTCCGGATACATGCGACCGGTGATCTTGGGCCACCAGAAGTGCATGGCGCCGAGGTAGGCGGTGACCGTGCCGCCGACCATGATGAAATGGAAGTGGGCGACCACGAAGTAGGTGTCGTGGACGTGCACGTCGACCGCCAGCGACGCGAGCATCAGGCCCGTCAGGCCGCCGATCACGAACAGGCCGATGAACCCGATCGCGTACAGCAGCGGCGCGTCCAGGCGGATCTGGCCCTTATAGAGCGTGGAAGTCCAGTTGTAGACCTTGATGCCCGACGGCACGGCGACGGCGAAGCTGAGGAACGAGAACACCATCCCGGCATAGATCGACTGGCCGGAGACGAACATGTGATGGCCCCAGACGAAGAAGCCGATGGTGGCGATCGCCATGCTCGAGTAGGCGACGAAGCTGTAGCCGAAGATCCGCTTGCGGGAGAAGGCGGTGACCAGCTCGCTGACCACACCCATCGCCGGCAGGATCATGATGTACACGGCCGGGTGACTATAGAACCAGAACAGGTGCTGGAACAGCAGCGGGTCGCCGCCGAGCGCCGGGTCGAAGAAGCCGATCCCGAGCGTGCGCTCGAGGCCGATCAGCACCAGCGTGATTGCGAGCACGGGCGTCGCCAGGACCATGACCAGCGAGGTCGCGTAATGGGTCCAGACGAAGATCGGCAGCCGGAACCAGGTCATGCCCGGCGCGCGCATCTTGTGGATCGTGACGATGAAGTTCAGGCCGGTGAAGATGCTCGAGAAGCCGACGATGAATACGGCGACGACCGTGGCGGTCACGTAGCCGTTCGAGAACATCGTGCTGTAGGGGGTATAGAAGGTCCAGCCGGTATCGACGCCACCCGCGATCAGGACATAGATGGTGATCAGGCCAGCCAGCATGTAGACGTACCAGCTCAGGAGATTGATTCTCGGAAATGCCAGGTCCTTGGCCCCGATCATGAGCGGGATCAGGAAGTTGCCAAAGGTGTTCGGGATCGACGGGATCAGGAAGAACCAGACCATGATCACGCCATGCAGCGTGAACGCCTGATTGTAGCCGTCGTGGCTGAGCAGGTCGCCCTGTGGTGTGATCAGCTCGAGCCGGATCAGCGCGGCCGCGGCGCCGCCGATGAAGAAGAAGAAGGTGATCGAGACCAGGTAGAGGATCGCGATCCGCTTGTGATCGGTCGTCAGCAGCCACGAACGGATCGTATAGCCTTCGAGGAGATAGCTGCCTGACGGCGACTGGGCGGCAATCGTGGTCACCGGCGATACCCTTCCTTGGTGGCGAGCGACTTGATGTAGGCGACCAGCTGGACGAGCTGTTCCTCGGAGACCCGGTTCTTGAAGCTCGGCATGATGGGCTCGTAGCCGGCGGCGACGTCCTTTTTGGGCAAGAGGATGCTGTCACGGATGTAGCCCTCGTCGGCGACGATCACCTGGCCCGACGCGAGCGGCACCGGGCTGCCGAACAGCCCCCAGAGCGGCGGCGCGTGGACCGCCTGGCTGTTCACGTGGCAGCCGCTGCAGCCGAGGCTGCGGAACAGATCGGCGCCCTTGGCCGCGAGCGACAGGTCGGAGGGGGTGCGCTCGAGCCACTGCTCGTACGCCGCCGGCTCCATGATGATGATCTGGCCGCCCATCTCCGAGTGCGAGGTGCCGCAGAACTCGGCGCACAGGAGCTTGTAGGTGCCGGGCTGGTCGGCATCGAACCAGAGCGTCGTGTAGCGGCCCGGCAGGACGTCCTGCTTGATCCTCAGTGCCGGAAAGTACAGGCTGTGGATCACGTCCTCCGAGATCATCGTGAGCTTGACCGCGCGGTGCGCCGGCACGTGCAGCTCGTTGATCTCGCGCTGGCCGCCCTGGTGTTGGAATTTCCACATCCATTGCTTGGCGAGGACGCTGATCTGGAGAGCGCCGGCGGGCGGCGTGTTCTGGTCGAAATAGAGCTTGGCCGCCCAGGTGAAGAAGACCAGGGTCAGCAGGAATGGGATCAGGGCCCAGGAGACCTCGAGCTTGATGTTGCGATTGGCTCGATGGGCCCGATTGACGTCGCGCCCGCGCCGGTAGCGGAGCGTGAACGCGCCGAGCGCGACGACCACGGGCACCGACAGGGCGGCCGCCAGGAGCCACAGGAAGAACAGCAGGAGGTCGACCTGGTGGGCGTAGCTGGAGGCGGTCGCCGGCCAGAGCGGGAAACTCATGACCCGACGCTCCCGTCCCGGCGCTCGCGGCGCAGCAGCATCAGCACGAGGCCCCCCAGCAGCAGGACGGTCAATCCGCCGCCGGCCTCGAGGGCCTGGTCGACGCGCGCCGAATAGGTGCCGGTCGCCGGATCGTAGCAGTAGCAGAGCAGCCAGAGCCGGTCGGCGAGCGTGCCGATCGTGCCGGCGCTCGCCTCGGTCAGCGCGAGCCGGATGTCGGAGGGCTCGAACGGGTAGCCGTAGAGCCAGCGGGCGAGGTGGCCATCGGGCGTGACCACCGCGACCGCCGCCGGGTGCGCATACTGATCGGTCGCCGGATCGTAGGCGTAGTTGAACCCCATGGCTGCGGTCAGGCGGCTCGACGACGGGCCGTCGCTGACCAGGAAGTGGACCGCCTGGGGCGCGCGCGGATCGTGGTAGCGCTTGAGGTTGTCGAGCTTCCAGGATCTCGCGGCGGCTGGCGTGTCGCGGGGATCGATGCTGACCGCCAGGACCGTGAAGGTCGAGGGAACGAGGCCGGTCTGGTCGAGGGCGTCGAACAGGCCGGCGAGCGTGACGCCGCAGATGTTGGTGCAGCCGACGTCGATCGGGGCGACGATCGCCGGCCGCTGGCCCAGGTAGTCGCCGAGCGTGACCCGGGCGCCGGCATCGTCGACGAACCCGTCGCTCTCCGGCAGCGCGGCCCCGAGCTTGGGCTCGATCGCGGCGGAGGTGAAGGGATCGAAGGCGGGCTTGGCGGCCGCCGCCGGGCTGAGCGCTAAGACGAGCGCCATCGCCGGGACCGCCCCCATTGCCCCGCTCGTCATTGTCCGGTCTCCCCGGCGTTTGAGCTCTGCCCGGACGGCTTCGGCCAGCCGCGTTCGGCCAGGATCGCCATGGCTCGATCGATCGGGATGCGAGCAACCCCGGCATTGCGGTCGGCCCAGGCGTAGCCGTCCAGGAGCTGGTTCTCGCGCTGACGAACCTGATCGAGGATCATCTTCGGGTTGGCCTCCAGCTGTGGCTCCGGCGGCAGGATCTCGACGCGGGCGAGCGGCGACGCTGCCGACGGCGGCCGCAGCGTGTCGAACAGGGCCACCAGGCCCACGAGCGCCAGCGCCGCGAGGCCGACGAAGATCGACCAGGCCAACGCGATCCACAGCAGCCTGCTGATGTTCGCGTCGACCGGCTCGTAGCCGAGCCGTTCGGCCCGCGACGGGCTCTCGCGCGCCTCAGCCACGGCTCGCCGCCTGGACCGCGCGCAGAATGCCGGCGGCCTGGGGCAGCACCAGCCAGAGGACGGCGCTGAGCCAGATCCCGCCGACCGCGGCGATCGTGCCGGCAATCATCCAGGCCGCCGGCGCGTGTTCGCCGAACGCGGGAACGCTCAGCCAGAGGCTCTCGAGCACGCGCGCCACGACCACCAGCACCGCGAGCACCATCAGCACCCGCCAGTTCTGACGCGCCCGTGACGACAGCAGCACGAGGAACGGCAGGCCGCCGTTGGCGAACGCGATGAAGGCGATGAATCCGAGCCAGACGCCTTCGCCGCGATCGAGATACCACTCGGCGCCGTGCGGCAGGTCGCCCGACCAGACCACGAGATACTGGATGAAGGCGAAGTAGGTCCAAAGCAGGACGAGGGCCATGAACAGGCTGCCGAGCCCGACCAGGCGGTGCTCGCGCACGAACTCGGCGCGGCCCGCCGTCTCGACCAGGCCGAGCGCGACCAGGAGCGCCAGCGCATAACCGCCGATCGCCTGCCCGGACATCGCGAGCATGCCGAACACCGCCGAATGGAAGGTCGGCTGCAGTGACAGGAGCCAGTCGATGCTGGCGAACGAGGCGGTGAGCGCGTAGATCACGGCGCTGACCGTTGCGAGGCCGCGGCGCCGCGGGCGCTCGTCGAACCGGCGCCAGGGCGCCGTCAGGATCAGCGCGAGGCCGCTCCAGGTCGCGAGATAGATCAGGCTGCGCAGGATGAAGAACGGCGGATTGAGATAGCCCGCCTTGCGCGCCACCACATCATGCGCGGCCAGGAAGTCCGGGTCCGTCCAGGGATAGATCGCGTGCAGGCCCGCGAGTACCGGCAGGAACAGGAGTGCAAGCAGCGGCAGGGTCCGCAGGATCCCCTCCAGCGCGCCGCCGACCACCAGGCCCCAATGCCCGCCCGCCAGATGCCAGGCGAGCAGCATCGCCAGGCAGCCCAGCGGGAACGCGATCCAGGTGACCACCGCGACCAGATAGGCGCGGGTCAAGGCAGGCAGGTCGATGACCGCGCCCGCGATCGACACCACGATCCCGACCAGACCCAGGATCAGCAGGCACCATTGCAGGCTGCGCAGCTTGGGGAGAGCTTCGGCCATCAGCGCGACTGCTCCCGGAGCGACTGCCGGACGTTGTCGGGAAGGTCGGCGACCACGGCGTGCTGACCGAACTGGAGCGCCCGGATATAGGCGACGATCGCCCAGCGGTCGGCCGGCGGCACGCGGGCCGCGTAAGAATACATGATGCCGTAGCCGTTCTGGATGACGTCGAGGAAGTGCTGATCGGGCGCGTTGCGCAGCCGGTCGGTGTGATAGCTCGGCGGCGCCGGGAAACCGCGCTGGACGATCACGCCCTGACCGTCGCCCGCGCGGCCGTGGCATGGCGAGCAGAAGATGTTGAACCGTTCCTGGCCACGCTCCAGCAGGGCCAGGGTCATCGGCGGCCGGTGGTCGAGCACGGCGCGTTCTGCCAGCTCGCCCCGCCAGATGGTGCCGGGGACCGGATCCTGCATGGCGCTGTCGTCCGGAAACATCTTGGCCGTCTCGTAGGGCTTGTACTTGTCCTGGTTCGCCATGCTGTACTGGCCGCAGGCGGCGAGCAGAGGGAGCAGCCCGACCAGCGGGATGAGACGCCTCATCGCGGCACCTCCTCGACCGCGAGGGCGCCCAGGCGCTCCAGCAGGGCGCGGGTCTCTTCGAGGTCGAAGAGCGGCTCCTCGCTGCGCACGGCGAGGAAGAAGCGGTCCACCGTCACCCGGTGGAAACGGGCGGCGTTGAAGATCGGGTGGTGCAGCCGCGGCAGCCGATTGAGCACCAGGAGGCCGAAGAACACGGCGAGGAAGGTACCGAGGATCGCGACCTCGTAGGCGGGCACCGCGAAGGCCGGCCAGGCGTTCAGGGGTCGCCCGCCGATGTTGATCGGGTAGTTGGCCGCATTCAGGTACCACTGGAGCAGGTACCCTCCGACGCCGCCCACGATGCCGCCGGCGAGCGCGATGAAGGGCAAGGCGCGGGCGCGCCGACCGAGCGCATCGGCGAGGCCTTCGACCGGAAACGGCGAGTAGGCTTCGAGCCGCGCATAGCCCTCGGCCCGCGTGCGCCTGGTCGCCTCGACCAGCTCTTCCGGGGTCTCGAACTCCGCCAGCAGAGCGTAGAGCTGCTCCCGGTCCGCCACCTCAGGTCTCCTGCGTGTCGGCGTGCAGCACTTCCTTGAGCTCGAACATCGAGATCATCGGCAGCAGACGCACGAACAGGAAGAACAGGAAGAACCAGAGCCCGATCGTGCCGGCGAGCAGCATCCACTCCCAGGCCGAGGGCGTGTAGACCCCCCAGGCCGCGGGCAGATAGTCGCGGGCGAGCGCGCTCTCGACCTCGGTGAAATGGCCGAGCCAGACGCCGACCGTGACCATCAGCGCGACCAGCGCCAGCATCGGAACCTTGCGGCGCAGCGTCCGGAACCAGAGCACATTGGGCGCGAACACCGTGCACAGCATCGCCGACCAGTAGGTCCAGGGATAGGTGACGAAGGCACGGCCCCAAAGCGTCTGCCGTTCGAACTCGTCGCCCGAATACCAGCCGTCGAAGACCTCGAAGATGTAGCAGTAGGTGGTCATCAGGCTGAACAGCAGCAGCAGCTGCGCCAGCATCTCGAGATGACGGTCGGTCACGATCTGGCGCAGGCTGAAGGCGGCGCGCAGCGTGATCGAGATCAGGATCACGACCGCGAAGCCTTCCTGTACGGCCTCGATCAGGAAATAGGGCGGGTAGATCGTGGTGTGCCAGCCGGGCTCGATGCCGACCGCGAACAGCAGGCTGACGCCGCTTTCGACCATCGTGACCAGCGGCACGGCGAGCGCGGCGCCGATGTAGTAGGCGATCTGCCAGCGCTGCCAGTGAGCGGCGGAATTGCGCCAGCCGAGGCAGAGGACGCCGTAGGCCACCTGGCCGAACCGGCTGCTCGCCCGGTCGCGCACCGAGGCGAGGTCGGGGATCAGGCCCATGTACCAGAACAGGACCGAGAAGATCAGATAGGTCATCACGCCGAAGATGTCCCACTCGAGCGGGCTCCGGAACTGCGGCCAGACCGTCATCGTGTTGGGATAGGGCAGCAGCCAGTAGAACAGCCAGGGCCGGCCGAGGTGCAGGATCGGCGAGATTCCGGCCTGGACGACCGCGAACACGGTCATCGCCTCGGCGAAGCGGTTCAGCGAGTTGCGCCAGCCGCGATTCGTCAGGAGCAGCAGGCCCGAGATCAGGGTGCCGGCATGCGCCATGCTGATCCACCAGACGTAGCTGGCGATCACCAGCCCCCAGAATACCGGACTCTGGAGACCCCAGATGCCGACCCCCTTGTAGAACAACCAGGTGACGGCGATCACGAAGACGAGCACCCCGAGCAGGGTCACGCCGAAGCCGAGCAGCCAGCCGCGCCCCGGGGCGCGCAGCGGCACCGCGCTGATCTCGGCGGTCACGGACTGGTAGTCGACGCCGGGCTCGACCAGGGATGTGGGATGGGCGCCCGCCATCTCGGCTCAACCCTCCCTCGGCTTGGCTTCGGGGGGCTCGACCTCGGCCAGGTAGGTGGTCCGGGGTCGGGTGTTCAGCTCGCGCAGGAGCGTGTAATTGCGCGGGCTCGCCTTGGCCTTGACGACGGCGCTCTCGGGGTCGTTCAGGTCGCCGAAGACGATCGCCCGCGTCGGGCAGGCCTGCTGGCAGGCGGTCATCACCTCGCCGTCGCGGATCTTGCGCCCCTGCTTCTGCGCGTCGATGCGCGCCTCGCTGATCCGCTGCACGCAGTAGGTGCATTTCTCCATGACGCCGCGCGCCCGGACCGTGACGTCGGGATTGCGCTGGGGAATCCGGCCTTCGGACTCGTCGTCGGTGAAGGCCAGGTAGTTGAAGCGCCGGACCTTGTAGGGGCAGTAGCTGGCGCAGGTCCGGGTCCCGACACAGCGGTTGTAGATCATCTGGTTGAGGCCTTCCGGCCCGTGCACGGTCGCGTTGACCGGGCAGCCGACCTCGCACGGCGCCTTCTCGCAATGCATGCACGGCCGCGGCTGCCAGTGGACGTCGGGGTTGTCCGGCGGGCCCGAGTAGTAGCGGTCGATCTTGAGCCAATGCATCTCGCGGCCGATCAGGACCTGGTCCCTGCCGACCACCGGCACGTTGTTCTCGGCCATGCAGGCGATCGCGCAGGCGTTGCAGCCGATGCAGGCGTCCATGTCGATCACCATGGCCCATGAGTAGTCCTTGTATTCCCACTTCGGGTACAGGGATGGCAGCGGCTCTTGCCCCTCCTCGACGGCATGGCCGGCCTGCAACTCCTCCGTGGTGATCGACCGGACCAGATGTTCGTGACCGGCGACGGTGCTGTGAGTTTGGGTGCTCGCGAGCTGGCCGGTCTCGCCCCTCGGCTGCAGGATCACGTTGGGGACGGTCCAGGGCTCGGCGGTGGTGCTCAGCTGGTAGGCGTTGTAGCCGATCACGGCGCCGATCGCGCCGATCTGGCCGCGGCCGTAGCCGAGCAGGAGCGTGACCGTGCGCTCGGCCTGCCCCGGCAGGACCCAGACCGGAGCCCGCAGGCGCCGGTCGGCGGCGAAGATCTCCGCCAGGTCGCCGCTCCGAAGGTCGTGCTCTCCGGCCAGCGCTGGGCTGATCAGGAGTGCGTTCTCCCAGGTCAGCTTGCTGAACGGCTTGGGCAGCTCCTGCAGCCAGGCATTGTTGGCGAAGCGGCCGTCCCAGACGCTGGGGTCGGGCCGGATCACCGCCTCGACTTGGTCGCTCGGCGCCACGGGCTCCGGCGCGGCGACCTGCCCGACCGGGACCGAGCGCGTCGGCACCGCCGTCCCCGGCGCGAAGCCTTGCTCCAGGACCTTCAGCCACGCGGGTTCGAAGTCGCCGCCCTTCAGCAGGCCGCGCCAGGTCGTCCGGACCAGATCGTAAGGCTCCGAGTGCGGATCATCGGCCAGGATCGCCAGCACTTCGTGGACCGAACGACCGCCGAACAGCGGGCGGAGCAGCGGCTGGATCACGCTCGCGGTGCCGTCGACCGCGCGGGCATCGCTCCAGCTCTCGAACGGATGCAGGAGCGGGACGTGCCAGTGGCAGAGCGCTGCGGTCTCGTCGAAGTAGGGGCCGAGGTGCGTGCTGAGCGGCACCCGTTGGAGCAGCTCGCCGAACCCGAGGTCGACGGGCGCCGTATAGACCGGATTGGCATCCAGGATCATCAGGGTATCGATCGATCCGGCCCGCATGGCGCTCGCGAGCTCCGGCAACGAGCGGTCCTGGCGGTCGGCCATGCCTTCGATCGGATCGGAGAGCTCGACGGTGCGCCCAAGGCTGCCCAGCCGATCATTCAAGGCGAAGGCGACCGCCTGGATCTCTGAGGGCAGGTGCGGCCCGGCTAGGACGAGGCCGGCGGGCCCGGCCTCTCGCAGCTCCTGCGTCACCTCTGAGAGGTAAGCGCGCTGGGCGAGCGGCAGGTCGGGCGCGCCGGTCGGCCCGAGCCCGAACTGCTGCGCGAGCGCCAGCATGAAATTGATGATCTCGGTGGTCGATCCGGGCCTGCGGCTGGTCGCCTTGGCGCCGGTCAGAGACGGCGTGCTCTCGAGCACATGCAGGCCCGGCAGGCGCCCGTTCGCGACCCCGATCCGCCGCCGCTCCACCCATTGGTTGGCGTAGACCAGCTGCGCCGGTCCCGGACCGAGCGGGTCGGCATCGAGGACCAGAACCGCGTCGGCGCGATCGAGCCGGTAGCGGACGTGCAGCGGTTCGCCAAAGGCCGACCGGGTCGCCGTATAGCGCCGTTCCTGCCCGACCGGCTCGTGCACGTACCAGCGCAGCGCCGGGAATCGGTCCTGCAGCTGGTGCATCTGGCGAATCGTGGTCGGCGAGGTCACCGCCCCGGTCAGAACCGCCAGCCCCTCGCCGCGCTTGTGCGCGAGCGCCGACGCCCGCTCGACCATCGCCAGCTGAAAGGCATCCCAGCTCGCGATCCGGGCGTAATAGGTGGTCGCACCCGAGCGGTCGGGATCGTAGAGGCCGAGCACCGCGGCCTGGCTGAAGATGTCGGTGGCGCCACGACTCAGCGGGTGGTCAGGATTGCCCTCGACTTTGATCGGACGGCCGTCGATCGTCTCGACGAGCACCGGGACCGCGTAGCCGTCAAAGAGCGTGACGGTGGCGTAGTAACGGGGCTTGCCCGGAACCAGGAACTCCGGTGCGTTGACGTAGGGCACCGACTTTTCAGTCACCGGCAGACCACAGCCCGCGAGCCCGGCCAGCGCCAGCGATGCGCCCATGACCCGGAGCACGTCCCGCCGGCTCGCCTCGGTCATCAGAGGTGCAAGGGTCGGGAACTCGGCCTCGAGTTGGCGGCGGAAACTCTCGGAAGCCGCGAGCTCCTCGAGGCTCCGCCAGAATTGCTTGCCGGTCGTCGACCCGAGCCGGGCTCGGATCTTTCCCCAATTTTGGTCGGCGGCACCTCTCGAGGCCATGATTCACCGATGGCAGGTGTAGCAATTGTCGAGCTTGGCGGGCTGGATTCCTTCGGCCGCGACCAGCTTTTGCCCCAATTCCTCGTGGTTGGCGGGCGGCTGCCAGTGGAAGTCGAAGACCTTGTCGCGCGGCCGCAGATACCGCTCGGGATGGCGGTGGCACTCCAGGCACCAGCTCATCTCAAGGGGCGCCGCCCGGTAGATCCGGACCATGTCCGGCACCTCGCCGTGGCAGTGTTCGCAGGGCACGCCTTTCTGCACGTGGATGCTGTGATTGAAGTAGACGTAGTCGGGCAGGTCGTAGACCCGGTTCCAGCGGAGCGGCGTCCCGTTCGCCAGGCTCTCGCGCACGGGGGCAAGCACGTCGGCGTTGGTCCAGAGCTGCGAGTGGCAGGTCATGCAGGTGTGGGTCGGGGGATAGCCGGCCGTGGCGGCAGTCTCGACCGAGTTGTGGCAGTAGCGGCAATCAATTCCCAACTGGCCAGCATGATGGCGGTGACTGAACGGCACCGGCTGAGCCGGCGCGAAGTGCTCACGCGTGATGTAATCCGAGCGCACCCAGCCGCCGACCACCAAAAGCGCGCCGCCGCCACCGAGGACGACAGCGATCATCACCAATCGCAGATAGGTGTCGGCCGCCCGCGAAAAGATCTGCGCCATGTCAGAGTCGCGCTCGCATGCGCCAGAGGACGCATTCAGGAACCGAGGCCTGCGCCATCCGACGCACTCGACGGGGTTCAACGATGCCGCCGCATCATGGTTCCGGCCAGATGACGGCGAATCCGGCTGCCAACATTAAAAATCGGCAATCCGGCGCAACCAACCGGGGCCGAGGCCGTTGTCGGGACTGTCTGTCCGGCGCGAGCCCGAGGCTGCGCACGCCCTTTCAACTCAACACGTGGAGGAGGAGAATGAGCGCGACCGTCAGCGATTTCATGCTGGAGCGACTGTCCGCCTGGGGCGTTGAGCGCGTCTACGGCTATCCGGGCGACGGCATCAACGGCATCCTCGGCGCGTTCGAGCGGCACGAGAACGGGCTCGACTTCGTGCAGGTGCCGCATGAGGAAGTCGCGGCCTTCATGGCCTGCGCCCATGCCAAGTTCACCGGCAAACCCGGCGTCTGCATGGCGACCTCGGGCCCCGGCGCGATCCACCTCCTGAACGGCCTTTACGATGCCAAGCTCGACCATCAGCCGGTGGTCGCGATCGTCGGCCAGCAGAAGCGTGCCGCGCTCGGCGGCCACTATCAGCAGGAGGTCGACCTGATCTCCTTGTTCAAGGACGTGGCCGGCGAGTACGTGCACTACTGCATGGCGCCCGAGCAGATGCGCCATCTGGTCGACCGCGCGCTGCGCATCGCGATGGCCGAGCGCACCGTCACCTGCATCGTGGTGCCGGCCGATGTCCAGGAGCTGGACGCAGTCGAGAAGCCGCCGCGGGCGCACGCCACGATTTATTCCGGCATGGGCTACTCGGCGCCGAGGATCGTGCCAGCCGACGCCGATCTCAGGCGCGCCGCCGATGCGCTGAACGCCGGCGAGCGGGTCGCGATGCTGGTCGGAGCGGGCGCGCTCAAGGCCACCGACGAGGTCATCGAGACCGCGGAGATCCTGGGCGCCGGCGTCGCCAAGGCGCTGCTCGGGCGCGCCGCGGTGCCCGACGACCTGCCGTTCGTCACCGGCCAGATCGGCCTGCTCGGCACCCGGCCGAGTTGGGACATGATGATGGGCTGCGATACCCTCCTCATGGTCGGCTCTAGCTTTCCGTACTCCGAGTTCCTGCCGCCCGAGGGCCAGGCACGTGGTGTCCAGATCGACATCGACGGCCGGATGCTCTCGATTCGCTACCCGATGGAGGTCAACCTGGTCGGTGACAGCGCCGAGACGCTCAAGGCGCTGAAGCCCCTGCTCCGGCGCAAGCAGGACCGCTCCTGGCGCGAGCAGATCGAGCACAATATCCAGGAGTGGTGGCAGGTGGTCGAGGAGCGCGCGATGACCGCCGCCGACCCGATCAACCCCGAGCGCGTGCTGTGGGAGCTGTCGCCGCGCCTGCCCGACGACTGCATCATCAGCGCCGATTCCGGCAGCGTCGCCAATTGGTTCGCGCGCAACCTCAAGATCCGCCGCGGCATGATGGCGACCCTGTCGGGCACGCTTGCGACCATGTGCCCGGGCGTGCCTTACGCGCTGGCCGCCAAGTTCACCCATCCGGAGCGGGTCTCGATCGCGCTGGTCGGCGACGGCGCCATGCAGATGCTCGGCAACAACTGCCTGATCACCGCCGCCAAATACTGGAAGCAGTGGGCCGACCCGCGCCTGGTGATCCTGGTGCTCAACAACCGGGACCTCAACCAGGTGACCTGGGAGCAGCGGGTCCTGTCCGGCGATCCGAAATGGGAAAGCTCGCAGAACGTGATGGATTTTCCCTATGCCGGGCTCGCGGAGATGATCGGGCTCAAAGGCATTCGGGTCGAACATCCGGACGAGGTCGGCGCGGCCTGGGACGAGGCGTTGCACGCCGACCGGCCGTGCGTGCTCGACGTCGTGACCGACCCCAAGGTGCCGCCGCTGCCGCCGCACATCACCTACGAGCAGGCCAAGCACTACGCCAGCTCGCTGCTCAAGGGCGACCGCGAGTTCGATCGGCATCGTCTGGCAGTCGATCAAGGAGAGCATGCAGGGCGTTCTGCCGGGCACGCGCTGAGGCTGACCATGCCCCGGAGCATTCCGCTCGAGCGGCTGACCGTCTCGGCGCACACCATCCCGACGGACTTCCCGGAAGCCGACGGCACGCTCGCCTGGGACCGGACCACGATCGTGATCGTGCGCGCCCAGGCGGGCGGCCGCAGCGGGCTCGGCTACAGCTATACCGAGAAGGCGGCGGCCGAGCTGATCGACGGTAAGCTTCGGGACTCGGTCGAGGGTCAGGACGCCCTGGCGCCGACGGCCGCCTGGCGGACCATGGTCGGCGCGATCCGCAATCTCGGTCGGCCGGGGATCGCATCGGCCGCGATCGCCGCGGTCGACGTCGCGCTCTGGGACCTCAAGGCCAGACTCCTGGACCTGCCGCTGGTGCAGCTGCTCGGGGCGGTGCGCGAGACGGTTCCGGTCTACGGCAGCGGCGGCTTCACCTCCTATCCCATCGAGCGCCTGCAGGCGCAGCTCGGCGGCTGGGCCGAGCAGGGCATCGGCAAGGTCAAGATGAAGGTCGGCAGCAAGCCAGAGGCCGACCCGGAGCGAGTGGGTGCGGCGCGCGAAGCGATCGGCCCGGCGGCTGACCTGTTCGTCGACGCCAACGGGGCCTACGACCGCAAGCAGGCGCTCGCCATGGCCGAGATCTTTGCCCACCAATACGGCGTCAGCTGGTTCGAGGAACCGGTGTCGTCCGACGATCTCGAGGGCCTGCGGCTGATGCGCGACCGCGCCCCCGCCGGCATGGACATCACGGCTGGCGAGTACGGCTACGACCTCTACTATTTCCGGCGCATGCTCGAGGCCGGCGCGGTCGACGTGCTCCAGCCCGATTGCACCCGCTGCGGCGGCGTCACCGGCTTCATGCACGCCGCGGCGCTCTGCCGCGCCTACGGCATGCCACTCTCGGCCCACACGGCGCCCTCGATCCATGCGCATCTCTGCTGTGCCGCCCTGACCGCCCGCCACATCGAGTACTTCCACGACCACGTTCGGATCGAGGAGATGCTGTTCGACGGCGCGCAGGCGCCGCGCCAGGGCGAACTCCGGCCCGACCTCGACCGCCCCGGCCTCGGCCTCGAGCTCAAGGAGCTCGAGGCCGCCCGCTTCGCGATCTGACCCCGCCTCAAGGAAGCGCCATGATCCTGCGTACCGAGCCCGTCAGCTTCTCGAACGAGGCCAGCACCGCCCTGGAAAAGGACCTGCGCCGCCGGGTCGACGGCGAGGTCCGCTTCGATGCCGGCTCGCGCGCGATCTACTCGACCGACGCCTCGAACTACCGGCACCCGCCGATCGGGGTGGTGGTGCCGCGCACGATCGAGGCGCTGGTCGAGACGGTCGCGGTCTGTCGCGAGCACGGCGCGCCGATCGTCAACCGCGGCGGCGGCACCAGCCTCGCCGGTCAGACCTGCAACACCGCCGTGGTGATCGACGGCTCGAAATATCTGAACCAGATCCTGCAGATGGACTACGAGGGCCACGAGGCGCGGGTTCAGCCGGGCGTGATCTTCGAGACCGTGCGCCAAGAGGCCGAGCAGCACGGCCTGACGCTCTCCTTCGACACCTCGACCCACGACCGCGCCACCATCGGCGGCATGATCAGCAACAACTCCTGCGGCGTGCACTCGGTGCTGGCGCAGATGGAGGGCCACGGCTCCGGCCGCACCGCCGACAACGTCGACCAGATGGAGATTCTGACCTATGACGGCTGCCGGCTGCGGGTCGGCAAGACCAGCGACGAGGAGCTCGAGGCCAGGATCCGCAAGGGCGGCCGCGAAGGCGAGATCTACGCCAAGCTGAAGGCCTTCCGCGACCAATACGCGGATCTGATCCGCGAGCGCTACCCGGACATCCCGCGCCGGGTCTCGGGCTACAATCTGCCGCAGCTCCTGCCCGAGAAGCATTTCCACATTGCCCGCGCGCTGGCCGGCACCGAGGGCACCTGCGTCACCATCCTCGAGGCGACGGTGGCGCTGGTGAAGAGCCCGCCCGCGCGCGTGCTGCTGGTGCTGGGCTACCCCGACGTCTACCAGACCGGCGATCATGCCGCGGAGGTGCTGGAGCAGCGCCCGGTCGGGCTCGAGGCGCTGGACGGCCGCCTGATCGACAACATGAAGCGCAAGGGTCTGCACGTGCAGCAGACCAAGCTCTTGCCCGAGGGCGATGGCTGGCTGCTCGCCGAGTTCGGCGGCGACAGCGAGGAGCATGCGGCCGAGTTCGCCAAGAAGGTCCTCGCCAAGCTCGAGGCGCGGGGCGACGCGCCGCACGCCAAGCTGTTCACGAGCAAGGAGGAGCAGGAGGCGATCTGGACGGTTCGGGAATCGGGCCTCGGCGCCACCGCTTATGTCCCGGGTCGCAGCGACCAGTGGCCCGGCTGGGAGGATTCCGCGGTACCGCCCGAGAAGGTCGGGCCGTATCTGCGCGACCTGCGCGCGCTGTTCCATCGCTACGGCTACGAGGCGGCGCTTTACGGTCACTTCGGCCAGGGCTGCATCCACTGCCGGATCAACTTCGACCTCAAGGACCGGGAGGGCATCCATACCTGGCGGCGGTTCCTGGACGACGCCGCCGAGCTGGTCACGAGCTACGGCGGCTCGCTGTCCGGTGAGCACGGCGACGGGCAGGCCCGGGCCCAGCTGCTGCCCAAGATGTTCGGCGAGGAGATCGTCCAGGCGTTCCGGGAGTTCAAAGGCATCTGGGACCCCCAAAACAAGATGAACCCCGGCAAAATCGTTGACCCGTACCCAATCGACGCGAGCCTCCGGGTCGGCCCGCGCTACGATCCGCCGCGCCTCAAGACCTATTTCCAATATCCCGAGGACAACGGCGAGTTCTCGCGCGCGGTGCTGCGCTGCGTTGGGGTCGGGAAATGCCGCCACCACGGCGGCTCGGTGATGTGCCCGAGCTTCATGGCCACGCATGAGGAGGAGCACTCGACCCGGGGCCGGGCGCGCGCGCTGTTCGAGATGCTGCACGGCGGCATCATCGGCAACGGCTGGCAGAGCGAGGAGGTACACGAGGCGCTCGACCTGTGCCTGGCCTGCAAGGGCTGCAAGCGCGACTGTCCGGTCAACGTCGACATGGCGACCTACAAGGCCGAGTTCAACGCGCACTACTATAAGCGCCGGCTGCGGCCGCGCTCGGCCTACTCGATGGGCCTGATCTACTGGTGGTCGCGGCTGGCCGCGCACGCGCCGGGCCTCGTCAACGGCCTGGTCAAGACACCCGGGCTCAGCCGGCTGATCAAGGTCGCGGGCGGCATCCATCCCAAGCGCAGCTTCCCGCCCTACGCCAAGCGAAGCTTCCGGAGCTGGATGAAGGGCCGCCAGCCGAGGGCCGGCAGCCGCGGCTCGATCATCCTGTTCCCGGATACCTTCACCAACTTCTTCCGGCCCGGCACGGGCGTGGCCGCGGTCGAGGTGCTGGAGCACCTGGGCTACGAGGTCCGGATGCCCAAGCGCATGCTCTGCTGCGGCCGGCCGCTGTACGACGAGGGCATGCTGACGACGGCGCGCCACCTCTTGCGCCAGATCACGCGCACGCTGGGGGACGAGGTCTCGGAGCAGACGCCGCTCGTCGGCCTAGAGCCCGCCTGCGTCGCCGCATTCCGGGACGAGCTGATCAACATGTTTCCGAAGGACGAGCGCGCCCAGCGGATCGCGAAGAACACCTACATCCTCAGCGAATTCCTGGCCAAGCAGGGCGTCCCTCTCCCGGAACTGCCGGCCAAGGCCAAGGTCCACGTGCACTGTAACCACCACGCCGTGCTCGACGTCGGCGCCGAGCAGACGATCCTGAAGGAGATGAAGCTCGACTTCGAGATGCTGGATTCCGGCTGCTGCGGGATGGCGGGCTCGTTCGGCTTCGAGGAGGAGCACTACGACGTCTCGATGAAGTGCGGCGAGCGGGTGCTCCTGCCGGCGGTGCGGGCGGCGGACAAGTCGACGCTGATCATCTCCGACGGCTTCAGCTGCCGCGAGCAGATCGCCCAGGCGACCGACCGTCAGGCGCTGCACCTCGCCCAGGTCATCCGTATGGCGCTGCGCGCCCCGGGCCAGGCTGACAGCGCACCCTACCCCGAGCGCCGCGAGCTCGAGATCGCCGGCCTGCCGGGCTGACCAGTGAGCGAATCGAAGGATCGAAACGATGAAGGCACCGATCGGACGCCAGCACTGGGCGATCGCGGAGGGCTACATCCCGGCCGAAAGCCACGGCCCCGAGCCGCAGATGACCAGCCACGAGACCGCCTGTCTCCTCAACCCGGGCGACCGCGACGCCAACGTCCGGATCACGGTCTTCTTCAGCGACCGCGAGCCGGCCGGGCCCTATGCGGTGACCGTGCCGGCGAGGCGCACCAAGCACGTCCGCTTCAACGAGCTGCAGGATCCTGAGCCGATTCCGAGGGATACCGACTACGCCAGCGTGATCGATTCCGACGTGCCGATCGTTGTCCAGCACACCCGGCTGGACTCCCGCCAGTCCGAGCTCGCGCTCGTCAGCACGATCGCCTACGCCCACGATTGACGACGCTCCGAGACCCGCGCGCAGAGGAGACCGCCATGAAGACCAAGCTCATCAATGATGCCCCGCAGCGCACCTTCGCCGTGGTCTTCGACAAGGGCGACGAGGTGCTCGAGAACCTTTTGGCCTTCGCCAAGGCGGAAGACCTCTCGGCCGCCGAGTTTACCGGCCTCGGGGCGCTGAGCGATGTCGTGCTCGGCTACTTCGACTGGCAGAACAAGGACTACCGGCGGATTCCGATCGACGAGCAGGTCGAGGTGCTGGCGCTGACCGGCAATGTCGCGCTCAAGAACGGCGAGCCCAAGCTGCACCCGCACATCGTGGTCGGCAAGGCCGACGGCACGGCGCACGGCGGCCACCTGCTGGAAGGCCACGTCCGGCCCACGCTCGAAGTGATCGTCACCGAATTGCCGGCCCATCTCCAGCGCCGCTCGGACCCCGAGACCGGCCTCGCCCTGCTCCGCCTGTAGGCGTGATCGAGCCGGCGGCCCGCAGGCGAGCTGCCGGCCAGCTGCTGCGCAATCAGCCGGTCTCGACCGGCTGCCTTCATCAAGGCATTACGCGGTTCTGGACGGCGTCCCGGTCGGGCGCTACTCTGCATCGCCTTACGGTTGGATTATTATGCATGGAGGCATTCGAATATGGCGACCGGGCATTTCGCTTCCCAGCACGCAGCCGGCGCAAAGCCGGCCCGCGCCGACGAGCTTGGCCTACGCCGACACCATTTCGTCGGGTGGGCTGCGCACACGTGGAGAGAGCTGTGCACGCTCTATCAGGTGCTCCTCCTGGTGCGCTTCAGTCTGCTTTTGGGCGTGATCGGCGGTTTGGTGCTGGTCCTGAACGATCAGGCCCAGGACGTCGTCCGCGCGCTCGGCGAGGATCCGGACCGGCGGATCGTCTGGCTGATCGCCACGACGGTCGCGAGCGCCGGTGTCGCCTGGTGGTCGGCGCGCGTCATGTTCTATTTCCGGTTCCACAACCCCGCCTCCGCGCCGACTGTGTGCCCGAGAGTCAAGGAGCACCTGCCGCGGGCGATCGGCGCATCGGCGCTAGTCCTGGTGGCGATTGCGCTCGTCACCGCCGGCTCGAGCTACGACAGCCTGTTCGCCGGCCCGGCGCTGTGGCTGTTCGGACTGGCGCTCCTGTTCCTGGTGCTCGCAGCCGTGTTCGTGTATCTCGCCGCCAAACGCCGGGATTGGTTCAGGCTCTATGGGCCTCGGCCCGAAGGCCTGCGCTCGCTGCGCGAGCTGCACTGGCAGGCCTGGCTGCCGCTGGCGCTGGCGGGCGCCGCTGGCTTCGCGCTGATGATCGTATTCGCGTACCAGGCGGTATGGCTGGCGCACAAGATCGGGACCGCGGCGGTCGGTCTAGCCGCCATGCTCGGCCTGATCCCGCTCGGCACGCTGCTGGTTTACGGCGGCAACCGCGCGCGCCTGCCGGTGGTGACGCTGGTTCTGGTCTGGGCCGCAATCTCGAGCTGGGTCGCGGACAACCACTACGTCCGGCTGAGCGCCGGTAGCGACTCCTATCCGCCGCCCGAGGACACGCATGCGCCGCTCGAGGCGGCGGCCGCAGCGCCGGTGGCTGCGGTCGCGCCCGCGCCTGATCCGGGGGTCGCCTTCCGCGCCTGGCTGGAAGGCCTGCAGCCGGCCGCCGACGGCAAAATCCAGGTGATCATCGTCGCGGCCGAAGGCGGCGGCATCCGTGCTGCATACTGGACGGCGCTCGTGCTCGGCGAACTCCAGGACGAGGCGGCCGCCGCCGGTCTTGACTTCGCCCGCCACGTGTTCGCGATCAGCGGCGTCTCCGGCGGCTCGCTTGGCGCTGCGACCTTTGCCGCCCTGGTCGCGAACCGCGGCGTCGCGCCGAACGCGACCGGGGACTGTCCGGTCGACGGCGGCGGCGAGCGCAGCAGCGTGCGTCTGCGCGCGGAGGGCGTGCTCGACCACGACTTCCTGTCACCGACCGTCGCGGTCATGCTGTTCCCGGACCTGTTCCAGCAGTTCGTGCCCTACGCCTTCCTCAACGACCGCGCGGTCGCGATCGAGCACGCCTTCGAGGCGGCATGGGATGGCTGTGAGCAGAACGAGTGGCTGAGCAGGCGCTACGATGCCCTCTGGACGAGCGGCGTCACCGGCGTACCGCTGCTGTTCCTGAACAGCACGGTGGTCGAGACCGGCCAGCGGCTGATCGCCGCCCCGATCCGAATCGAGGAGCCGACCTTCAGCGAGGCGCTCGACGGCCGCGAGGTCGTGGGCCGGACGATCCCGCTCAGCACGGCCGTGCACGACAGCGCCCGCTTCACGTACGTGAGCCCGGCCGGCACCGTGCGCTGGCGCGACCATCCGGAGCGCTGGTTGCGGCTGGTCGACGGCGGCTATTTCGAGAATTCGGGCGCGGTGACCGCGGCCGAGATCCTGCGCCTGGTCCGCACCGAGAACGACAGGCTGCGGGAGGATGACCAAAGCCGCCCGGAGATACGGCCGGTGGTCATCCACATCAGCAACGATCCCGAGGTGACCGACGCCACCGACCTCGAGGAGCGGCGTAAGGTGCTGAACCAGGTCGTGGCGCCGGTCAAGACGCTGCTGCACGTCCGCTCGGGGCGCGGCTTTCAGGCGCGCGAGGATTTGGAAGCTCGGGTCGGTCCGCAGTGGCACGTCCATTTCCGGCTCTGCCGCAAGCCCGATCAGGTCGGACCGGCGGCCGCGCAGAGAGCCCCCCTGCCACTCGGCTGGGCGCTCTCCAAGCTCGCGCGCGCCGAGATGCGGCGGCAGCTCGGGCTCGCGGGCGCTGGCGCCGACGATGGGATTTCCGCCCGCAACCGGGCCAACCTGCAGGCCGTCCTGAAGCTGCTTCGGGGTCAGCCGGTCGATGACGAGCAGGATCGCTGGGGCTGCCCCAACACGACGCCGCTCACCGCAGACAACGACCAGGGTTCCGCAGCGCGCGTCGCCCAGGCGCCCCGCTAGTCAAAGCCTGGACAGCATACCCAGGTGGCGAACGCCGATCGCGCCCCTTGTCAAGGCCATCCGGCGTTCGCATAGTTGAAGCATGGCGCTGCTGCCGTCCGAATCCTCGCGCGTGCTCGCCGTGCTCGGGCCGACCAACACCGGCAAGACCCATTTCGCGGTCGAGCGGATGTTGGCCCATCGAAGCGGCCTGATCGGCTGTCCGCTGCGCCTGCTGGCGCGCGAGATCTACGACCGGATCGTCGCCGATAAAGGGGCTGCCGCGACCGCGCTGATCACCGGCGAAGAGCGGATCCAGCCCCCTTCCGCCCGCTATTTCGTCGCGACCGTCGAGGCGATGCCCGAGGACCTCGAGCCCAGCTTCCTCGCGGTCGATGAGATCCAGCTCTGTGCCGACCCCGAGCGCGGCCACGTGTTCACCGACCGGCTGTTGCGCGCGCGCGGCCGGGACGAAACCATGTTCCTTGGCGCCGACACGATCCGGCCGCTCCTGAAGCAGCTGATCCCCGAGGCCGAGGTGATCACGCGGCCGCGGTTTTCCTCCCTGACCTACGCGCCGCCCGCCAAGGTTACCCGGCTGCCGCGCCGGAGCGCGGTGGTGGCGTTCACCGCCGAGGACGTCTACGCGCTCGCCGAGCTGGTCCGCCGGCAGCGGGGCGGGGCCGCGGTCGTGCTTGGCGCGCTCAGCCCGCGCACCCGCAACGCCCAGGTCGCCCTCTACCAGGCGGGTGAGGTCGACTATCTGATCGCGACCGATGCGATCGGCATGGGCCTCAACATGGACGTCGGCCACGTCGCGCTCGCGAGCCTGATCAAATTCGACGGCCAGGAGCGGCGGCCGCTGTACGCGCCCGAGATCGCCCAGATCGCCGGCCGCGCCGGGCGCCACATGCAGGATGGCACCTTCGGCACCACGCTGGACGTCGGCGGCCTCGATCCCAGGACCATCGAGGCGGTCGAGGGGCACGATTTCCCGGCACTCCGGCAGCTACGCTGGCGGAGTACGGCGCTCGACCTCGGCTCGCTCGACGGTCTGCTCGCCTCGCTCGATGCGCCGCCACCTGCGCCCTGTCTGCTGCGGACCGGCAACGCGCTCGACCACGTCAGCCTCAAGGTCCTGAGCCGGCGTGCCGAAGTGCGCGAGCGCGCGCCCACGCCCGCCGGCGTCCGCCTGCTCTGGGCGGTCTGCCAGATCCCGGATTTCCGCAAGACGCTGACCGAGGCCCACCTGCATCTGCTGGCGACCGTGTTCGGCCATCTGGCGGACCAGGGCCGCTTGCCGACCGATTGGGTCGCCGATCAGGTCGCGCGCCTGGAGCGGACCGACGGCGACATCGACGCCCTGATCGCGCGCCTCGCCCACATCCGGACCTGGACCTACGTCGCCCATCACGCCGACTGGCTGCGCGACGCGGTGCACTGGCAGGAGCGGACGCGCGCCGTCGAGGACGGCTTGAGCGACGCCCTGCACGATCGCCTGACCCAACGGTTCGTCGACCGGCGGACCCAGATGCTGCTCAAGGGTCTGCACAACGGCGAGGAACTGGCCGCGGTCGAGGACGACGGCGCGATCCTGGTCGACGGCCAAGCGGTCGGTCGCCTCGAGGGTCTCGCGTACGTGCTCGAGCCGGGTGCTGCCGATGCCGAGCGGCGGGCGCTCAGCAGCGCCGCCCGGCGCGTCCTCGTGCCCGAGCTGAAGCGGCGGGCGAAGGCGCTGATCGGGGCCGCGGACGACGCCTTTGCGCTCGCCGAGCGTGGCTCGATCACCTGGCGCTACGGCGGCGCGCGCAATGCCGCGCCGGTGGGCCGGCTGCTGCCGGGCGCCACGGCGCTCGCGCCCCGGCTCGAGGTGCTGGCCGCGGACAGCTTGAGCAGCGCCGCGCGCGCCGCCGTCCGCCAACGCCTCGCCCAATGGCTCGACGCCCATTTGCGGACGCGGATGCGGCCGCTCCGGCGCCTGCAGGCGGCCGGGCTCGACGGCCCCGGACGCGGCCTCGCCTTCCTGCTGGTCGAGGGCTTGGGCAACGTCCGGACCGCCGCTGCGCGCCCGGTCCTGAACGGGCTCGGCGCGGCCGACCGGGCGCATCTGACCCGTCTCGGCGTGCGCTTCGGCACCCGCCACGTCTATCTGCCGGCGATGCTCAAGCCCGCTGCGGTCGAGCTTCGCGCCCGGCTCTGGTCGGTGCACCACCGGGCACTCGGCCTCGCACCACCGGCCTCCGGGTGCCCGACCCTGCCAGGATCGGACCTGCCGCAGGGCTTCGCCGAGGCGATCGGCTTCGAGGCCTTCGGTCCCGTCTGCCTCCGGGTCGACGTGCTCGAGCGGCTGGCCGCACGGCTGCGCGCGCTCGTCCGCCAGGGTCCGTTCGCGATCGAGCCGGAGCTTTTGGCGTTGACTACGCTCGAGCGCGCCGATCTGGCGCCGGTGATCGAGGCTCTGGGCTACGGCCGGCAGGAGGACGAGCGCTATGTCCGCCGGCGCGGGCAGCCGCCCCGGCATGCCCGCCGCCGGGGGCAGACCGGCTCCGGCGGCTCTCCGTTCGCAGCGTTGCGCGGGCTTCGCCTGAGCGGATGAGCGGGCCCGTTTCGCCGGTCGCCGACCCCGCGGCGGAGGATGGGCTCCGGCTCGACAAGTGGCTCTGGCAGGCGCGCTTTTTCAAGACCCGGGCGCTGGCGGCCGAACTCGCCGGCCGGCGCAAGATCCGGATCAACTCGATGCTGGTCGCGAAGCCCCACTACCGGGTGCGACCGGGCGACGTCCTGACCTTCCCCCAGGGCCGCGCGGTGCGGGTGGTCCGGGTGCTGGCGCTGGGCACCCGCCGCGGCCCCGCGAGCGAGGCCCAGGCGCTCTACGTCGAGGTCACGGGGGAGCCTTAGAATCCTCAGAGTTCCTTGGTGAGCGCATGCAGCGGCCCGTCGAGGATGCCGAGCTCCTCGAGGTGGGTGACCGTGCTGACCAGATAGTCGCGACAGGCGCCGGACTGACCGTGGCCGTGCCGGACCAGCTCGAGCGCCCGCGCCGTATCGAGCTTGCCGGCGTATTGCTCGTGCCCGCGGCGCACGACGTAGCCCCAGGCCGGCAGACGGCCGGCGGCCGTGGTCACATAGAGGAGCCTGCGCCGATAGACGTTGGTCACCAGCTCGCGGGCGTCCAGATAGCGCAGCACGTCGCTCCTCCCGCTCCTGGGCGACCGCGAGCGCACGGCCGCGGCAGGAGCCGCCCCGGTCCAAGCCCAGGACCAGGCCCGGTCGCTCGCGCGTGCCGCGGTGGACCCACGAATAGACACAGAGGCTGCGGTGGTAGCCGTGCAGCCAGGCGTCCAGCACCTGCTCGTGCTCGAAACCGGGCCGCCACATTAGCGAGCCGTAGGCGAACACCCAGACCCGGGCGTCGGCCGCAGCCAGGCGCTCAGAGGCTGAAATTGAAGGCCACCGAAATCCGCATCCGGTCGCCGAGGTAGGGCCGGACCGCATGCTGAAGCCAGGACGGGAACAGGATCAGCTGACCGCTCTTGGGGAAGATCAGCTCGCTGGCGCCGGCCGACTGACCGCCGGGCACGGCAAAGCCCAGGCGCGGCGCGTACATCGCCGGCGCGACGCCGCGCGGATCCTGCATCTCGAAGGCGCCGTCCAGCTCGTGATCGTCGCCGATCCCGCCGTCGTCGACGTAGTAGGTGCCCGACCAGTAGGCGCCGGGGTGGGTGTGGAACTCGTTGCCGTGGCCCTTGCGGTTGACGTTGGCCCAGGCGTTGCTCTTCCAGTCGATCCGCACCGGCCGGCCGGCCCGGTCGGAAGTCATCCGGGTCGCGAGCTCGCGCGCGCCCTCGAGCAGCCGCCTGGCCGGGGCCCCGCCCCAGCCCTCGAAGTCCCAGCTCGACTGCCAGCCGCCGAGGTTGCTGTGCTGGACGCTCTCCTCCTGCTGCTCGCGCTCGAGGATGATCCGCCTGAGCTCGCGATTGAGCGCCTCGGCGTCCGGGAGTGTCGCGACCACCACCGGGGTCGCGAAATAGCTACGAATTTCGGCGTTGATCCGGGTCATCCGAGCTTCCCTGACGCAACACCTGGCGGTCGTAGGCCTGACCGGCGGCGATCACGCCGCGGCGGATCGCGCGGGTACGCGTGAACAGGTCGAACAGCTTGTCGCCCTCGCCCCAGCGGATCGCCCGCTGCAGTGCCGCGAGATCCTCGGTGAAGCGACCTAGCATCTCGAGCACCGCCTCGCGGTTGTTCAGGAACACGTCCCGCCACATTACGGGGTCCGAGGCCGCGATCCGGGTGAAATCGGTGAAACCACCGGCGGCGTAGCGCAGCACCTCGGTCTGCAGATGGTCCTCGAGATCGGCGACCGTGCCGACGATCGTATAGGCGATCAGATGCGGCAGGTGCGAGGTGATCGCTAAGACCCGGTCGTGGTGCTCGGGCGTCATGGTCTCGATCATGCAGCCGGCGGCGCGCCAGACGCCGGCGACCATCCGGACCGCCTCGGGATCGGTGTCCTCGATCGGGGTCAGGATGCAGTGGCGATTGCGAAACAGGGCAAGGAAGGCGGCCTCGGGACCGGAATGCTCGGTGCCGGCGACCGGATGGGCGCCGACGAAGCACTCGGGCTCGCGTAGATGCGGAACCACGGCGCGGATCACCTCGGCCTTGAGCGAGCTCACGTCGCTGACGATGGCGCCCGGCGCCAGGCCGGGCGCCATCGCCTCGGCGACCGGCCCCGCGGCGCCGGGCGGCGTCCCGATCACCACGAAGTCGCAGCCCGCGACCGCATCTTTCGGCACGGTCGTGGTGCGGTCGGCGAGACCGAGCGCCCGGGCTTTCTCCAGCGTTTCCTCGCTGCGCGCGCATGCGACGATCTCGCCGGCAATGCCGGCGTCGCGCAGGTTGAGGGCGAGCGAGCCGTTGATCAGGCCGATGCCGATCAGCGCGACCCGTTCGAACCGGGGCGGCTTGCCGGCTCCGGTCACGTCACGAACTCGCGCAAAGCCTGGGCCACAGCCCGGTTCTCAGCTTCGAGCCCGATCGAGATCCGCAGGCAGTGCGGCAGGCCATAGGCGCTCATCGGACGCGCGATGATGCCGTGGCGCTCGAGCCAGGCGCTGGCCGCGGCAGCGCTCCCGGGCCCCTCGGGCGCGAACTCGACCAGGACGAAGTTGGCGATGCTCGGGTGGACCTTCAGCCCGAGCCCGGCCAGCGCTTCGGTGAGCCAGGGCAGCCAGCGGTCGTTGTGGGCGCGCGAGCGCTCCTGATGGTCCCGGTCCTCGAGCGCGGCGACGCCCGCGACCTGCGCCGGCGTCGCGACGTTGAACGGCCCCCGCAGGCGCTGCAGGACGTCGATTACGTGCGCCGGGCCGTACAGCCAGCCGAGTCGGAGTGCCGCGAGGCCGAACAGCTTCGAGAAAGTGCGGGTCATGACCACGTTGGCGGCGCGATCGACCAGCTCGATTCCGGCCGTGTAGTCGTTGCGGCGGACGTATTCGGCGTAAGCCGCATCGATCACCAGCAGCACGTCCTCGGGCAGGCCGGCGTGCACGCGCTCGAGCTCTTCGGCCGAAAGATAGCTGCCGGTCGGATTGTTCGGATTGGCGATGAAGACCATGCGCGTGCGGCTGTTCAGCCGTTCGAGCAGTGCGTCGACGTCGGTCGTGAGCCGGCGCTCGGGCGCTGCAACCGGCACCGCGCCGACACCGAGCGCGCTGAGCTTGTACATCAGAAAGCCGTGCGCGCTGTACAGCACCTCGTCGCCCGGCCCGGCATAGGCGCGCATCAGCAGCTGGATCAGCTCGTCCGAGCCGGCGCCGCACAGGATGTGCGCCGGATCCAGCTGGAAACGCTCGCCGATCGCGGCGCGTAGCGCCGACGCATCGCCATCCGGATAGCGGTGGATGTCCGCAGCGACCGCCCGATAGGCCTCGATCGCCCTCGGAGAGGGCCCGATCGCCGACTCGTTTGCCGACAGCTTGATCACTCGGGACGCGCCCGCGATCTCGGACCGGCCGCCGACGTAGGGCTCGATCTCCAGGATGCCGGGGCGTGGCCGGAGGCTCGCCATCTCTCGGGTTCCGCGCTGACGGTTGGAAGAGCTCCGCGCCGCGGCGGGCGCGGCGCTCAAGCTGGTGGCAGCGGCCGAGGGTAGCCGCCGACCGATACGATCCGCAAGACCTCGGCGCGCGCCGCGCTCAGGACCCGGGCGATCCGCTCGTCGCCCTCCTCGATGAAGCTGTCGACCTCGACCAGATGCACCGTCTGGGGCGGCTCGGCGCAGCGCCAGGCCGCGAGCCAGGCCGGGTTCAGGCCGGCCGCCAGCAGCAGATCCCTGAGCCGGCCGCGCGAGACGCCGGATTCGGCCTCGATCGCGAGCAGCGCAAGGTCGTCGCCGCTCGGCTCCGGCTCGAGCCGGGCGAGCGCCAGAGCGTGCACCTCCTCACCCTCGCCGGTGCCCCGCGCGACGAACGGTAGGCGCGCGAACGCCCGCAGGCGGTCGTGATGGTCGGAGACCAGCGCCCGCCACCAGGGGTCGTCGTCGCTCGGCAGCGGCAGGACCGCGATCGTGGCGCTGCCGTCGCTGACCGAGCGCAGCGCCTGGGTCGCGCTCTCGACCCGGACCATCGGCGTCACCGAGCCGAAGTGGTCGCGCGCCAGATCCCAGATGGCGACGCCCTGCTGCGCGCCGAAGACCGAAACCGACATCGGCGTCTGCAGGCGGGTGGTCGCCGCCAGCAGTTCGCGCCACATCCGCACCAGCACCGCGCGCGGAAAGCGATCGCCGGCCAGCGTCACCAGGCGGCGCAGGATCACCGCCTCGCGCGCCGGCCGGGCCGCGAGCCGCCCGTTCAGACGGTCCGCCTTGATCTTGCCGATCTCGCGCACCACGTCGGTCCGCTCGATCAATAGTTCCAGGACCGCCTGGTCGATCCGGTCGACTTCGGCCCGAAGGTCGTCCAGTGGAGGAGCCAGTGCTGCCATCGGACCCCAGAGACTTGCGCCCATTTCCAAGCGGAGACTAGTCCGCCGCCGGCTGGGAAGTAAAGCCGCATTGACTTTGCCGCCCTGCGCCCGCCAACTATGCTCTCATGGATCGCTCTGGATCTGCTCCGACCCCAGCCGATGAACTGCCGCCGATGGTGCAGCCGCTTTCGGTCCTCGAATTGAACACGGGCCGCCTGCCCGGGTTTCGCGTGCAGCTGGCGACGAGCGAGCCGTTGCGGCTCGAATCGGGGGTGACGCTCGGCCCGATCACGGTCGCCTATCAGACCTACGGCCGCCTGAATGCCACCCGGACCAACGCGATTCTGGTCTGCCATGCGCTGACCGGCGATCAGTTCGCGGCCGAGCCGCACCCGGTCACCGGCAAGGACGGCTGGTGGCAGCTGCTGATCGGGCCCGGCCGGCCGCTCGACACCGAGCGCTACTTCGTGATCTGCGCCAACGTGCTCGGCGGCTGTATGGGCACGAGCGGCCCGGTCGAGGTCGATCCGGCGACCGGCCGGCCTTATGGCCTGAGCTTTCCCGTGATCACGATCGGCGACATGGTCCGGGTCCAGGCGCGGCTGATCGACCAGCTCGGCATCGAGCGCCTATTCTGCGTGCTCGGCGGCTCGATGGGCGGCATGCAGGTGCTCGATTGGGCCGCGCGCTACCCCAAGCGGGTGTTCAGTGCGGTGCCGATCGCGTCCGCGGCGCGCCATTCGGCGCAGAATATCGCCTTCCACGAGGTCGGGCGCCAAGCGATCATGGCCGATCCCGACTGGGACGGCGGCAACTATCTGCGCACCGGAAGGCGCCCGACCCGCGGCCTGTCGGTGGCGCGCATGGCCGCTCACATCACCTATCTCAGCGAGGCGGCGCTGCACCGCAAGTTCGGCCGCCAGCTCCAGGACCGGACCGGGATCAGCTACGGCTTCGAGGCCGACTTCCAGGTCGAGAGCTATCTCCGGCACCAGGGCATCACGTTCGTCGACCGCTTCGATGCCAACTCCTATCTCTACATCACGCGGGCGATGGACTACTTCGACCTCGCGGCGTCCTACGACGGCGTCCTGGCCAACGCCTTCCGGGGGTGCGCGACCCGCTTCTGCGTGATCTCGTTCAGCTCCGACTGGCTGTTCCCGACGCCGGAGAGCCGGGAGCTGGTGCGCGCGCTGACCGCGGTCGCGGCCAACGTGTCATTCTGCGAAATCGAGACCGACCGCGGCCACGATGCCTTCCTGCTCGACGAGCCCGAGTTCCACCGGGTGCTCTCCGGGTTCCTCGATGGCGCCGCGGCGCAATGCGGCCTGCGCTGACATGGTCGCCCTAAACGAGGCGCGGGTCGCACCCGGGGCAGCGGTCGGCAACGGGTCCGCTCGCAACGGGCTGCGGCAGGACCTGCGCCTGATCGCCGAGCTGATCGAGCCGCATACGCGGGTGCTCGACGTCGGCTGCGCCGACGGCGCGCTGCTCGCCTATCTCGCGCGCGCCAAGCAGGTCGACGCGCGCGGCATCGAGCTCAGCCAGACCGGTGTGCACGAATGCGTTAGCCAGGGGCTGGCCGTGGTTCAGGGCGACGGCGATACCGATCTCGCGATCTACCCTGACGGCTCGTTCGACTACGTGATCCTGTCGCAGACGATCCAGGCGATGCGCCATCCTCGCCAGGTGTTGGAGAACATGCTGCGCATCGGCCGCCACGGGATCGTGTCGTTCACCAACTACGCCCACTGGCGCGCGCGTTGGTATCTGCTGCGGCACGGCCGGATGCCGATGGCCCCCTGCCTGCCGGACCCCTGGTACAGTACCGCCAACATCCATCCCTGCACGCTCGCCGATTTCGAGCGCCTGTGCGCCGAGCTGGGTTTTAGGATCGAGCAGCGCAGCTGCTTGGCCGCCGACGGCCGCCCCAGCCGGCTGGCGAGCAGCCGCTGGCTCGACAACCTGTTCAGCGAGCAGGCGCTGTTCGTGCTCAGCCGACCGGAGCCTGCGGGCGCTCGGCCGTCGCGCGCGCCGTTCCTGAGATCCGTTCGGCCGCCGCGAGAGGCCGCGGCACCGGGACATAGGCGGGCACGCGGGCGCGCTTGAGGACCGGCTCCGCCGGCACCGCGTAGATCTGCTTCTCGGCGGCCATCAGCAGCACGCCGGCAAAGGTCTTGGCCCAGCGCAGCCCCATCCGCTCCCAGACCATCGCGGTGCGCAGGACCAGGCGCGAGCGGTTCGGCGGCACGAACAGGGCACGCCGGACGCGCCTGGGCGTGAACAGGGTGCCGCACAGCGCCTGCTTGAGCTGGGCCGTGCTGTAGGGCCGGCCATAGCCGAAGGGCGTACTGTCGCTCAGGCACCAGAGGCCGCGCCGGTTGGGCACCACAATCAGCGCCTGGCCGCCGTCGGCGAGCACGCGCCAGATCTCGCGCAGCAACCGCTGCGACTGCTCTGCGGCCTCGAGGCAATGAACCAGGAGCACGCGATCGACGCTGCGGTCCGCGAGCGGCAGCTCGTGATCGGCGGCGAGCACCACCTGATTGGGCCGGTCCGGCGGCCAGCGCACCACGCCCTGCGCCGGCGGCATCACGACGCACACCCGCTCCGCCGCCTCGCTGAGAGGGGCGAGAAACGGCACCGCATACCCGATCCCAAGCAGGCGCATGCCGGTCAGGTCGGGCCAGATCGCGCGGATCTGGCGTCCGACCAGACGGCGCACGAGCTGGCCCTGGCGGGAGCCGTAAAACGCTTGCAGGTCGATGATCTCCGGGCGCATGCTCTCGGCGATCCGATGGGGCGATCCGCTTGGGCCCGGCGTGGCGCAAAGCCACCAACACAGCCCGGGGTGTCCTACAAAGATAGGGACTTAGTCGGCGTTTGTGAACCGACCTGGGCGCGAATGGTGGGAGGAACGCGACGATGACGCAACTCAGAATTGAGCAGATTCCGATCCTCAGCGACAACTATGTCTATCTGATCCATGAGCCGCAGGCGGGCGTCACCGGCGTCGTCGACCCGGGGGTGGCAGCGCCCGTGCTCGAGCGGCTGCAACGCCGGGGCTGGACGCTGGACTGGATCCTGATCACCCATCATCATGGCGACCACACCGGCGGCAATCTGGAAATCAAGGCGGCGACCGGCTGCAAGATCGCCGGCCCGAAGAAGGATGCCGGCCGGATTCCCGGGATCGACCTCGGTCTGGTCGAGGGGGACCGTTTCCGGCTCGGCGAGGCCGAGGCCGAGATCCTCGAAACCCCGGGCCACACGTCTGGCCACATCAGCTACTGGTTCGCGAATGCCAAGGCGTTGTTCTGCGCCGACACCTTGTTCTCGCTCGGCTGTGGGCGGGTCATCGAAGGCAGGTTCGAGCAGATGTGGGAGTCCCTCTCGAAGTTCGCGCGCCTGCCCGATGACGCCCTGGTCTACTGCGCCCACGAATACACCCAGGCGAACGCGCGCTTCGCGCTCACGGTTGATCCGGACAATCCGGCGCTGAAGGCGCGCACCGCGGAAGCCGATCGCCAGCGCGCGGCCGGCCAGCCGACCGTACCGACCAGGCTCGGCGCCGAGCGTGCGGCCAACCCCTTCCTCCGGCCGGATGATGCGGCGATACGCCGCCGGCTCGGCCTGTCCGACGCCAGCGATGCCGAGGTGTTCGCCGAGATCCGCCAGCGCAAGGACCGCTTTTGAGGTCGGCGCCGGCGAACCCGTCTCGAAGGCCGGAGTGCTCACCCAGCGCTCGCTCGCCCCGGCGCGGCACCCCCTCTCACGCAGCCATCTCTCCCGGATTGCCCCTGCGGTGGATCGTTGCGGCCGCGGCTCAAGGTGCAGAACTGAAAATTTGAGAAGCAAGGATTGGAGGCATGAATTGCGGGACGATCCTGGCGGTCCGGTTCACCGCCCGGATCAGCGTCGCGGCCGGACTGAGCCCGGCTCAAGTTGAGCCTGAGTAGAGCCGCCAGCGGCCGCCACCATCGCGGCGGCGACGCCCCGCTGTTACCGGGCAAGCTCGACCGCGTAGCTATCAACCGGCGGCGGCGGCTTGATCAGACCCTCGTGCGCAAGAAAGGCCGCGAAGCGGGCGTAGCGCGCGTGGTCGAGCGCTGCAGGACGGAGCGCGAAGCGGGCCACGGTGTCTGTCCAGGCGCGCCGGTTGAGCTCGTCGTCGAGCTCCGGGCGGCCCTTGATGAACAGCTTGAAGCTCTCGTCCGGGTGGTTGACCAGGTATTGCACACCGTGCTCGACCGCATCCAGGAAGCGGCCGAGCCGCGGGTCGTCGAGCTTCGCGCGATTGGCGATGAAGATCAGCTCGTCATAGGCCGGCACGCCTTCTTCTTCGGGAAAAAAGGCGCGCCCCGGCTTGCCCTCGAGCGCCAGCTGGTTCATCTCGAAATTGCGGTAAGCGCCGATCACGCCGTCAACCTGGCCCGAGAGCAGGGCTGGCGCGAGCGCGAAGTTGACGTTGACCAGCTCGACGTCGTCGAGCCCCAGCCCGTGCCTGGCCAGCATCGCCTGCAGCAGCGTGTCCTCGAAGCCGCCGACCGAGAACCCCACCTTGCGGCCCTTCAGGTCCTCGATCGCGTGGATCGGGCCGTCCTTCAGCACCAAGAGCGAATTGAGCGGGGTCGCGACCAGGGTCCCGATCCGGACCAGCGGCAGGCCCTGGTCGACCTGGATGTGCAGCTGCGGCTGGTAGCTGACCCCGATGTCGGCCTGGCCGGCGGCGACCAGCTTGGGCGGATCGTTAGGGTCGGACGGCGCCACGATGTCGACGTCGAGGTTCTCGGCCGCGAAGTAGCCCTTCTGCTGGGCGACCAGGATTGGGCCGTGGTCCGGGTTGACGAACCAGTCGAGCAGCAGCGTGAGATGATCGGCGGCCCGCGCCGGCCCCGGCAGGCAGAGCCCGAGCAAGAGGGCTGAGATCACGAGACGCATGCGCGTCCTCCTAGGTGGCGGTGCGGGCCAGCGTCTCCGGCGCCCAGGGCATCAGGCGGACCAGCAGCCGGTCGACCAGGACATAGAGAACGAGCGCCATCGCCATCAGCACGATCAGGGCCGCGAACATGACCTCGATCTGCAGGCGCGCGTTGGCGTGCAGCATCAGATAACCGAGCCCGGCTGAAGAGCCGACCCATTCGCCGACCACGGCCCCGATCGGCGCGACCGCGGTCGCGACCCGGAGGCCCGAGCCGAACGCCGGCAGCGCCGCCGGCAAGCGCACCCGCAAAAGTGTACGCCAGCGGGTCGCGCCCATGGTCCGGGCGAGGTCGAGCCAGCCGGGCTCGGTCCGGCGCAGGCCATCGAACAGCGCGGCCGCGACCGGGAAGTAGATAATCAGGATCGCCATCGCGACCTTGCTCGCGAGGCCATAGCCGAACCAGAGGACGAGCAGGGGGGCGAGCGCGAACACCGGGATCGTCTGGCCGAGCACCAGGAGCGGCAGGAGCCAGGGCTGGAGCGGCGGCAGCAGCGCCATCGCGAGCGCGCTCGCGCTTCCGATCAGGACCCCGCCCGCGAGCCCGAGCAGGATCTCGAGGAGCGTGATCGCACCGTGGTGGGCGAGCAGCGGCGCCTCGCTCAGCAATGCCTTGCCGACCAGCCAGGGCGGCGGCAGCAGATAACGCGGCACGCCCGTGGCCCAGACCAGCCCCTGCCAGAGCAGCAGGAGGCCGGCGAGCACCAGGAGCGGTCGCGGGTTGCTCAAGCGGCGGCTTCTTGGGCATCGGCGAGACCGGCCAGAAGCTCGCCCTGGCGGGCCAGCAGGTCGGGATCGTGCAGGTCGCGGGGCGGCGTGCCGGCCGGCAGGATCGGCGGCTCGATGCGCGCCGGCTCGCCGGCCATGACGTGGATCCGATGACCGAGCCGAAGCGCCTCCAGCGGGTCGTGGGTCACCAGCAGCACGGTGCGCCCGGCCAGCAGCTGCGCCGCCAGCACCTGCAGCCGCGCGCGCGTGATCGCGTCGAGCGCGGAGAACGGCTCGTCCATCAGCACGACCGGCCGGTCCTCGATCAGCGTGCGGGCGAGCGCCGCCCGCTGGCGCTGACCGCCCGAGAGCGTGGCCGGCCGCTGGTCGCGCTGAGGCATCAGCCCGACCCGGGCCAGCAGCGCTTCGGCGCGGGTGAGATCCATGGGCTCGCCGCGCAGGCGCGCGCCGAGCGTGGCGTTAGCCTGCACCGTGAGCCAGGGCAGGAGATCGTCCTGCTGGCCCATCCAGGCGAGCCGGGGGCCGAGCGGCAGCCGGTCGCTGCAGACGACCTCCCCGTGATCGGCGACCACCAGGCCTGCGATCAGGCGCAGAAGGCTGCTCTTGCCGACCCCGCTCGGCCCGAGCAGGCAGGTCCACTGCCCGGCCGGCAGCGTGAAGTCGAGCCCATGGAACAGGCTCGCCCCGGCGTAACGGAGCGAGGCCCCTTTGACGCTGACATCGAAGGTGGTTCGAGGCGCTCTGGCCAAGCTGCACGATCCCTACGCCGCTGCTAATCGGATCAGGTTCCAAGGGTCGTCCGTCACGCGGACCTCTCAGCCGTCTCCGGCTCCCCTCGTGCGCCGGCCACCATAGAAAGCGCCCTGCGGCCGCGCAAGCCTGCCTGCCGGCTTGGTCTTCGCAACCCCGACCAGTTAGGATGGGCCGCTCGACCACGGGATCGGAGACGTGCGCATGGTGCCGACCAGGACCGAGCTTGCTCGCCGGATCGATCAGGCGCAGGGACGCGAGCCCGCCGACCTGGTGATCAAGGGGGCCCGCATCCTGAACGTCGCGACCGGGACTCTGGAGGACGGCGACGTCGCGATCTGCGGTGACTGGATTGTCGGCACCCACGACGACTACCGGGGCGCCCGCGAGATCGACGCCAAGGGCCGGATCGCCTGCCCCGGCTTCATCGACACCCACGTCCACGTCGAGAGCAGCCTGGTTGTGCCCGCGGAGTTCGAGCGCAGCGTGCTGCCGCGCGGCACCACCACCGCAATCTGCGATCCGCACGAGATCGCGAACGTGCTCGGGCTCGCCGGCATCCGCTACTTCTTCGAGGCCGCGCGGACGCTCCGCATGACGCTCAAGGTCCAGCTCAGCTCGTGCGTGCCGGCGACCGAGCTCGAGACCTCAGGCGCGAGGTTGACCGCGGCCGACCTGATGGCCGTGCGCGACCATCCGGCAGTGCTCGGGCTCGCCGAGATGATGAACTTCCCGGGCGTGCTGGCCAAGGACGAGGGCGTCCTCGACAAGCTCGTCGCGTTCGCCGACCGGCACGTCGACGGCCATGCACCGCTCGTGCGCGGCTATGCGCTCAACGCCTATCTCGCCGCAGCGATCCGCACCGACCACGAGAGCACCAGCTACGAGGAGGGCCGCGAGAAATTACAGAAAGGCATGCAGGTGCTGGCGCGCGAGGGCAGCATCGCCAAGGACGTGGCAGCGCTGGCACCACTCTTAACCGACCAGACCTGGCCCGCCTTCGCCTTCTGCACCGATGATCGCAACCCGCTCGAGATCGCCGAAGAGGGCCACATCGACTTCGCGATCCGGAAGGCGATCCGATCCGGCGCGCCGCCGGTCGCAGCCTACCGCGCGGCGAGCTTCGCGGCCGCGCGCGCGTTCGGCCTGTTCGATCGCGGCCAGATCGCGCCCGGGCGGCGCGCCGACATCGTTCTGCTCGACGACCTGGAGAGCTGTGCCGTGGCGCGCGTGATCTGTGGCGGCGTTCCGATCGACGGGGCATCCTTCGCGGAGCGCGCGCACCCGGCGCCGGTCGGCTACGGCTCGATCAGGCGGGCGCCGGTCACCCCGGACATTTTCCAGGTCCGGGCCGCCGGACCGTCGGGCCCGGTGATCGGCGCCCTCGAGAATTCGCTCTTGACCGAGCATCTGACCATGAGCCTGCCCTGGCGGGATGGGCTCCGCCTGGCGGACCCGGACGCGGGCGTCCTGAAGCTCGCCGTGCTCGAGCGTCACGGCAAGAACGGCAACGTCGGGCGCGGCTTCGTCAAGGGTTTCGGCGCCATGCGCGGCGCGCTCGCCTCGAGCATCGGCCACGACAGCCACAACCTCATCGTGGTCGGCGACCAGGACGCGGACATGGCGGTTGCGGTCAACCGGCTGATCGAGCTGCAGGGCGGGGCGGTTGCCGTCAGCGAGGGGATGGTCCGGGCCGAGCTCGCGCTGCCGATCGCCGGCCTGATGAGCGATCGTCCGTTCGAGGAAGTCCAGGCCGGGCTCCGGGTTCTGCGCAGCGCCAGCCGCGCCCTGGGCTGCGCGCTCCGCGAGCCGTTTTTGCAGCTCGCGTTCCTGCCGCTGCCGGTGATCCCCCACCTCAAGCTCACCGATAAGGGTCTGGTCGACGTCGACCGCTTCGAGCTGATCGCCGCCTGAGCTTTCCCTGGCCGCCGGCTTCGCTTAGCTTCCAGGCGCGGATGAAAAACGTCCCGGGAGGCAAGACCATGCTGTTCGTCGTCAGCGCGTTCGACCGGCCGGGCGCCGGCGAGCTCCGGGCCAAGAGCCGGGCCGCGCACCTCGAGTACCTCAAGGGAAAGTCGGAACAAATCCGGGCAGGTGGCGCCTTCCTCGATCCGGGCGGCCAGCCGGTCGGCAGCATGCTGATCATCGAGGCCGACGATCAGTCCGCCGCTGACGCCTTCGTCGCGGGCGATCCGTTCCAGCGCGAGGGCGTGTTCGAGCGGGTCGAGGTCAGGCCGTGGCGGCCGGCGCTCGGCAGCTGGGTCGGCTGAGCGGAAGGTGCGGGCCGATGGCCTACTGGCTGATGAAGACCGAACCTCACGATTACAGCTGGCCGCAGCTGGTCGAGGACGGGATCGCGACCTGGGATGGCGTTCACAACCATCAGGCGGCGCGCAACATGCGCTCGATGCAGGAGGGCGATCGCGCCTTCTTCTACCGCTCGATGCAGGACCCGGCGGTGGTCGGCGTCATGGAGATCGCGCGCGAAGCCTACGAGGACCCGACCGACCCGAAGAAGAGGTTCGTGCTGGTCGACGTCAAGCCGGTCAAGCCGGTCGAGCGAGAGGTCAGCTCCAGCAGATCAAGGCCGAGCCCCGCCTCCAGCACCTGGCCCTGGTCCGCCAGTCGCGGCTCTCGGTCAGCGCCGTCGACGCGGACGCCTGGCGCCTGATCTGCCAGATGGCCGGCATCGACGCCTGAGTCAGGTCGCGACCAGCGCCCTCAGACGACCGGCAGTCAACGGCGCGGCCCGCGCCAGAGACCGCTTGGCGCAAAGAGGAGCTCTCCGCGGCACAACTCATTTGCTGGCGCGAATGCACGTCTAAGTTCTAGGCGTACGGACGCACCAAAAAGTCAATTTTCATTCGCTCGCCATCTCGCACCAAGATTACGTCTACATGTTTTCCTATCAAAGAGGATGAAATTGATTGGTAATCCATGCAACCTCGTAACTCGTTGCCATTTATCATGAGAATTACATCACCTGGAAGGATGTCAGCATCGTACGCTGATCCGTTGTTGGCTACGTTCGCAACCGACGCCCCCTTGTTTGTGCCTAACTCTCGGCGCTGGTCTGTCGTCAAATCCTTGCAGAAGATTCCCCACCCTCCAGCTTTTCTTTTAACCCAATATGTTGCCGTATACTGATAGCGATCCACTGAATACGGAATATAGGAAGTAGCGTTTCCATAAGTTGTGCTTGTTCCGCTATACATAGCTGATCCGCCATAGCCGCTGACTGTCCCACTGTTGTATGTTGTCGTCGCGTTTGGTAGCATAAGCGGCACAATTCCCGAAGTTGTCCCTTGATAAGAACCAGAAATGACCACCATCTGTGCGCCTATCTGTTTCGCATGCGTCCGTGCCATTGATGGATCAACATGGCCGGCGTTAAAGCTAGAATAACCAATTGCCACCCACCCGTTTGATATAAGCCGGTTGAATTCATCATCGTTATTCGTACCAGAAACTAGCTCGGGTTCGCCATTAGGTGGTTCAACAAACGGGACGCTCTTTACATCGACGCCACCCGACAGATCTGTATAGAATTCTGTATACGGATTTGTGCACCCGGTCGTCGATAAAAACAAAAGGATGAGCGGCAGGAGGCGTGTCGGGAGAAGGTGGCGTGTCATTTTCAAGGGCCCTCGGGGTGGTCAACCGCAATCGCCGCAGGCCTTGGCAGAGAATGCCTCATCGAGCGGGATGGCGACAGTGCTCCACTAAAGGTAGCGCACTCCACCCCATCGGGTCTACTATCAAGTGAGTCATGGCTCAAGAGCACCCAGACGACATGTCGCGTTTTCCCGTTGCGGGCAAGGAGCCTCCGCACCGGCGATCTCGGATCAGGCGATCCACGACCCACTTATTCATACTTCGATTGCTCGCTATCTGGGCAGGCGCCCCCGCCCCGTACAGCTTGGGACCGAGCAGGCCCGCGCTTTGGTAGTCGAGGGCCTGCTCTCGATCTAGTGCTGCGTGAATTCCGGCGCCATGCCCTGATCTCGAGGCCCATTAACCATCGCTCTGAGGCCTCTGGCCCGTAGTATGCCCGGCGAACTCGATCAAACTCTGGGCGGTCTAAGGCGCCGCGGCCGTGTCCTCGTGCTTGAAGAAGACAAAGGCCTCGGACCAGGGCTGAGCATTGATCCGCGCGGCCCAGCTCTCGAGGTCGGCATCGCTGTAGTCCTCGCGTCGAAGGCGCAGATAGCCCCAGGCTGCGGTCGCGACCAGCGGCACGGCGAGGCTCTTGCCCTCCTCGTCCCCGCTGCCGGTCTCGGCGAAACAGAGCGCCGCGCCGTGGGCGCGTAGGAGCTCAAAGACATCATCCTCGAACCAGCTGGCGTGGCGGAATTCGAGCGCCACTCGCCTCCCCGGCGGTACGAGTTCGAGAAAAACGCGCAGCCGGTTGAGGTCCTTCTTCATGTGCGGCGGCAGCTGGAACAGAAGCGGCCCGAGCCGGTCGCCGAGGGTGGCGGCGGTCCGGAACAGATAATCGACCAGCTCGCCGACCTCTTTCAGGCGCTGGATGTGGGTGATCCGGCGCGAGGCCTTGAGGACGAAACGGAAGCCCGCCGGCGTCTGCTCGGCCCATCCCGCCAGCACGTCGGCCTTGGGCAGGCGATAGAAGGTATTGTTGATCTCGACCGTCGGCAGGCGCGCGGCATAGAAGGCGAGCATCTCGGCATCCGGCAGGTCGGCCGGATAGAACGGCCCCTTCCAGGGCTTGTAGGCGAAGCCGCTGGAACCCGCGAGCAGGCGGACCGGCATCGCGCTGCCTCCTCCTAAGGTGACCGGACCTGCGGGCTGGAAGCCGCCTTGTCGGTTGCGCGCATTTGGCCCCGATGCCACGTAATGTGGCATGGACACCGGCCCGCCGCTACCTCGACGCCGGCAACGTGCACGATCAGCGCGGCCGGAGCAGCGCCCCTCAGATCGGCCCGGAACACGCCATGATGGCTGATCCCGTCGCCCTCGAGGCAGCCTGGCGCTGGATCGACCTGAACGCGCCGCAGCTTGAGGCCGAGGAGGTGGAGCTCGCGGCGGCCGCCGGCCGGGTGCCCGCGAGCGCGCCTTTGGCCCGGGCCGACCTGCCGGGGACCGCTTGCGCGCTCGCGGACGGCTACGCCGTACGTGCCGAGGATACGATCGGCGCTGGGCCCTACAATCCGCTTGTCTGCCAGGTCGCAGAGCCGCGCGGTCGGCCGTTGCCGGCTGGCACGGTGGTCCGCGTCGAGGCGGGACGGCCCTTGCCGCCCGGGACCGATGCGGTCCTGCCGGACGATGCTGTGGAGCCGGAAGGCGATGCCCGGATCGGGGTTCTGACTCCGGTCATAGAGGGTGATGACGTCATGCTGGCGGGAAGCGAGCTGCGCGCCGGCGAGCCGCTCTGGCCGGTCGAGCAGCGACGCCCGCCCCTGCGGCCCGCGACGATCGGCCTCTTGAGCGCCGCCGGCGTGCGCCGCGTGTCCGTGGTCAGACGGCCCCCCACGCGCTCGAGCTCGTGCCTGGCTGGCGACGCATGCAGGGCATCGTCTTTCGCAAGGGCGACCCGCGCTTTCCCGAAGCCGACGCCGCGGCTTCGCTGGCCCGGGCGACCGCCGACGCAGGCTGCGTCATGGTCAACCGCAACGCCGGCAGCGGAACCCGGATCCTGATCGACCGCCTGCTCGCGGGCGCCCGGCCGGCCGGTTATTTCGCCCAGCCGAGATCGCACAACGCTGTCGCCGCCGCGGTCGCTCAGGGGCGCGCCGACTGGGGCGTCGCGATCGGCACGGTCGCCGAGCTCTATGACCTGGGCTTCCTGCCGCTGGTCATGGAGCACTACGATCTGGTCGTCCCGCGGGCGCGTCGCGATCGGCCGCCGGTCCAACGCCTGCGCGCGCTGCTGACCAGCGAGACCGGCCGCGCAGCCTTGCGCGGCCTCGGCTTCGAGCCTGCGAGCGCGACCCCGGCCGAAAGCCTCTAGCGCGCACGCTATATTTAAATGTATATCACGAAGGCCACCTCGAGGCCGATCGGAGTTCTCAGCCGAGCAGGCATCGCGGGCCGTGCACGGGACCGCGGCGAGCGGGCGGGCATCGGCCTCGAGATGGCCCTCGCGCGCCACTGCCGACGATCAAGGGAGGAAACCCAGTGCCGTCCAGGCTTCTCCTTCATATCTTGGCCGGCACGCTGGCGCTCGGGGCGGTCCTGCCGGCGCAGGCCGGGCAGACCAACGTCGCGGTCGCGGCCAACTTCACCGACGCGGCCAAGGAGATCGCCCAGGCCTTCAAGGCGAAGACCGGCGACGAGGCCGTCCTGAGCTTCGGCTCGACCGGCCAGCTCTACACCCAGATCAGCCAGGGCGCGCCCTTCGAGGTGTTTCTCGCCGCCGACGACGAGCGGCCGAAGAAGGCGATCGCGGCCGGGCTCGCGGTCCCAGACAGCGCTTTCACCTACGCTACCGGCAAGATCGTGCTCTGGAGCCAGGACCCGAAGCTCGTGCAGGGTGCTGCGACCCTGAAGAACGGCAAGTTCGACAGAATCGCGATCGCCAACCCGGCCGTGGCGCCCTACGGTACCGCCGCGGTCCAGGCGATGCGGGCGCTCAAGGTCTACGAGCAACTCGAGCCCAAGATCGTGCAGGGCAACAACATCGCCCAGACCTACCAATTCGTCGAGACCGGCAACGCCGAGCTCGGCTTCGTCGCGCTCTCCCAGGTCGCCAACAGGGCCGAAGGCTCGCGCTGGATCGTGCCAGGCGACCTCTACGACACGATCCGCCAGGACGCGGTGCTGCTCGTCAACGGGGCCGACAGCGACACGGCGAAGGCGTTCGTCGCTTTCCTGAAAGGCCCGGAGGCCGCCCGCATCATGCAGCGCTACGGCTACGGCACCGGCGTCAGCTGAGCGGCGCCATGCTCGACGCCGAGGACGTCTGGCAGCCGGTCCGCCTGACCATCGAGCTCGCCAGCATCACAACCATCGTGCTGCTGGTCGTCGGCACGCCGATCGCCTGGTGGCTCGCGCGCTCGCGGGCGCGCTGGAAGGAGGCGGTGGCGACCGTGGTCGCCCTGCCGCTCGTGCTGCCGCCGACCGTGCTCGGCTTCTACCTGCTCCTGGCGCTCGGGCCGAACGGCCCTGGCGGCTGGATCGCCTCGCTGTTCGGCGCCCGCTCGCTCGCCTTCACCTTCGAGGGCCTGGTGATCGGCTCGGTGATTTACTCGATGCCGTTCGTCGTGCAGCCGATCCGGAACGCTTTCGAGGCCTTCGGCGACCGCCCGCTCGAGGTCGCGGCGACGCTCCGCGCCTCGCCCCGGGACGCCTTCTGGACGGTCGCCGTGCCGCTCGCGCGCCCGGGCTTTTTGACCGGTGCGGTCCTGGGCTTCGCCCACACGGTCGGCGAGTTCGGCGTCGTGCTGATGATCGGCGGCAACATCCCCGGCGAGACTAAGGTCCTTTCGGTCGCGATTTACGACTACGTCGAGACCCTGCGCTGGGCCGAAGCCAGCCTGCTGGCGGGTGGCATGCTGGTCTTCTCGTTCGCCATCATCCTGACGATGACGCTGCTCGAGAAGCGCGTCGGCCGGCTGCAGGCATGACCAGCGGCGACGGGGCTGCGATCACCGCACGCTTTCGCGGCACGCTCGGCGCCTTCGCGCTCGATGTCGCGTTCGAGGCGCCGATGCAGGGCGTAACCGCTCTGTTCGGGCCATCCGGCAGCGGCAAGACCACGGTGCTGCGCTGTGTCGCCGGGCTGCAGAGGCTGGCCGACGGCTGTCTGTCGATCGGCGGCGAGATCTGGCAGGCGGGCAGCGCCTTCCGGCCGCCGTGGGGGCGGGCGGTTGGCTACGTCTTCCAGGAGGCGAGCCTGTTCGCGCATCTCTCGGTCCGGCGCAATCTCCTCTATGGCCATCGGCGGGCGTTGCGAAGCGGCACGACGGAGGCGACGCGGTTCGACGAGGTCGTGGTGCTGCTCGGGATCGAGCCGCTGCTCGAGCGGGCGCCGCTTCGCCTCTCGGGCGGTGAGCGCCAGCGGGTCGCGATCGGCCGCGCCCTGCTCTCCCAGCCGAGGCTCCTCTTGATGGACGAGCCGCTCGCCGGGCTCGACCGCGTCAGCAAGGACGAGATCCTGCCGTATCTCGAGGCGCTGCATGCCGCGCTTTCGATCCCGATCCTCTACGTCAGCCACGACATCGCCGAGGTCGAGCGCCTGGCCGATCACCTGGTGATGCTGGAGGCCGGCCGGTCGGTCGCATCGGGGCCGCTCCAGGACCTGCAGGCCGATCCGGCGCTGCCGATCGCGCGTTTGCCGGAGGCGTCGGTCGCGCTCAACGCGACGGTCACGGCCTACGACCCGGAATACGGCCTGACCACGCTCGCGGTCGACGGCGGCATGGTCGTCGTGCCCGGCGGCTACGGCGCGCCCGCAGCGGTGCGGCGCCTGCGCGTGCAAGCCTCGGACGTGAGCCTCGCCCGCGAGCCGGCCACGGCCAGCACCATCCTCAACGTTCTGCCCGCGCGGATCGCCGATGTCGCGGCCCAGGACGGGGCGCAGATGAACGTCGTGGTCCGGCTCGGTGCAGCCGGCCGGGGGGCGGCGCTGCTCGCCCGGGTCACGCGCAAGTCCTGGGTGACCCTGGAGCTGCGGCCGGGCGACCTGGTCCACGCTCAGGTCAAGAGCATTGCCCTGATCCCCGAGGGCCGGCTGGCGCCGGCTCCGGGCAACGTTTCACCGCTGGCGGCGGCGGCCAGGCAGCGAGATCGCCTTGGCGCAAACTGGAGGACAGCTCATGAAGCTCAGCGCACGCAACGTGCTCAAGGGTAAGGTCGTCGAGGTCGAGAAGGGGCAGACCACGGCGCACGTCAGGCTCGACGTCGGCGAGGGCAAGGTGATCACCGCCTCGATCACCAACCAGGCGGTCGACGAACTCGGGCTGCGGGCCGGTCAGCAGGCCTACGCCGTGATCAAGGCCTCGAACGTGATGCTCGCGGTCGACTGATCGCCCGGCTGGGTGCGCCTCGTGCCGGGTCAGGTCTGGCGGCGCGGCGGCCGGGCGCCGAAGACCGCGCTGCCGACCCGGACGTGGGTCGCGCCGAACTGGACCGCGACCTCGAAGTCCGCGCTCATGCCCATGCTGAGCTTGGCGAGGCCATTGCGGGCGGCGATCTTGGCGAGCAGGGCGAAATGCGGCGCCGGCTCCTCGGCCTCGGGCGGGATCGCCATCAGGCCTTCGACCGGCAGATCGAGCTCGTCCCGGCATTCCGCGATGAAAGCGTCGGCGGCGCCCGGCCAGACGCCGGCCTTCTGCGGCTCCTCGCCGGTGTTGACCTGGACGAAGCAGACCGGCCGGCGGCCCTGGCGCGCCATCTCCTCGGCGAGCACGCGGGCGAGCTTCGGCCGGTCGACCGTCTCGAGCACGTCGAACAGGGCGACCACGTCCTTGGCCTTGTTGCTCTGGACCCCCCCGATCATGTGCAGCTGCAGGTCGGGATGGCGCGCGCGCAGAGCCGGCCAGCGCGCCTTCGCCTCCTGCAGGTAGTTCTCGCCGAACACCCGCTGCCCGGCGGCGAGCGCCGCCAGCACCCGCTCCTCGGGCTGCGCTTTGCTGACCGCGACCAGGGTCACCTCTGAGTCCGCGCGGCCGACCGCGCGCGCCGCGGCCGCGATCCGCTCCCGAATCGCGCGCAGATGGTCCGCCACTGCGGGTGCGGCGATGGCTTGCTCGGCGGCGCCGGTCATGTAAGCTCCTCGGGCTCGTGCTCCGGCCAGCCTAGCCAACGCGCCGCTCGGGCTCAACGTGCCTGCAGGAGGGACCGGCCGCATGCTGACGCCGCCGTTCAGCTTCGACGAGATCATGGCGCCGATCGGCGCCGATCGGTTTTTTGCCGAGTACGAAGGTCAGCGCCCGCTGCACCTGAAGGGCACGGCCGACAAGTTCGCGGCGGTCATGACCTGGGCCAAGCTCAACGAGCTGCTCGGCATGGCGACGATCTGGTCGCAGGCCTCGCTCCAGCTGGTGCTCGACAAGGAACCCATCTTGCCCCCCCGCTACTGCGCCTCAGCGGTCGGTCGCGATGGCGGTCAGGTGCTGCGGCCCGATCCCGACCAGGTCCAGAACTTTCTCAAGCGCGGCGCCACCCTGGTCGCCAACGACATCGACCATCTCAGCACGAACCTGACCGCCTTCTCGCAGGTCATCGAGCAGGCGCTCGGCGGCAAGGTGCAGGGCAACCTCTATCTGTCGTCACGGCGCCGGCAGGGTTTCTCGGCGCATTTCGACACCCACGACGTCTACGCGGTGCATGTCGAAGGCACCAAGACCTGGCACGTCTACGAGGGCCGGCTGGCCGACCCGATCGCCCATGCGAAGTTCAAGAGTCTGTCGCGTGAGCACCTCGAGCAGACCAAGGGCCGCAAGCTCATGGACGTCCACATGGAGCCGGGCGACCTTCTTTATCTGCCGCGCGGCCAGTATCACGATGCCCTGGCGGATGAAGGCGGCGCGGTCCACATCGCGTTCGGGGTCACCTACCCGATCGGCATGGACGTGATGAGCCTGCTGTTCGAGCGGGCGGTCGATCTGCCGGAGTTCCGCGCCAATCTGCCACGGCCCGAGCGACCCGATGCCGAGGGCGAGCTGGCTGCGCATCTCCGGATGTTGGCCGACAGTATCGCCAAGGTCCTGGCCGAACCCGAAACTGCAAGGCAGATCAGGGCGCAGCAGCGGATGTTTCACTATCCGCGTCACAGCTACACGCTACCGGACCTGCTGCACGCCGGCGCCGACGACCGCTATCGGGTTTACGCCCGGGGCATCCGCCTGGTCCAGCAGGGTGGGCGCTTCGGTCTGGTCACCGAGGGCTCACGCGCCGCGACCGAGGTGCCGGCGGAGGTCAGCGGCCCGGTCGGCTGGGTGCTCAAGCGGTCCGAATTCTCAGCCGCCGATCTGGCTGCGGCCTTTCCCGAGCGCCCGCCGGCCGCGCTCAGCCAATGCTTGCGCGATCTCCGCGCGATGCGGCTGATCGAGCCGGTCTGAGAGCTGTGACCTCCATTGTCACGTGAGGTCGCGCGGGCTGCGAAAGGTGGCCGTGGCTTTTCAGCCACATTGCGGTGTTATTGTGGCGCTGGGGCATCATTCGCGGTTGATGACCGGCCGCTCAAGTGGTTAACAGAGAGAGTTGAGGGTTCGCCTTATCAGGTGTCCAGCGGGCGAAGCGCTCACCCTGAAGTAGAAAACACACGCCCTTGCGGGTGCGAGTGGAGAACGGGATCATGAATCAAAGGCTGTTGTTGGGCAGCACCGCGCTCGTGGGCGCCGGCCTCCTGTTTGCCAGCGTGGCCCCGGCCGAGGCCCAAAGCCCGATCAAGGTTACGCTCGGCGGCTACACCGAGGTCGGGGTGAAGGCCGCGACCGACGAGACGAACGTCAACGGGGTGCCCGACTCGGGCTATACCGGGTTTATGGACACCGAGGTCCATATCGAGGCGACCGGCGTCACCGATAGCGGCGTCACCTACGGCTCCTACGTCGAGATCGAACTCTACAGTATCGAAACTGCTGACCACAGCCAGACCGAGGCCGACGAGGCCAACCTGTTCTTCTCGGGTGGCTTCGGCCGGATCGAGCTCGGCCGCCAGGATGGCGCCGAGGACGTGATGTTCGTCGGTGCCGAGGACGCGCAGTCCGGCACGGGCGGTCTCGACGGCGACACCACCAATCTGGCGTCGGTGTACCACATCTCGAACGGCGACTCCGCCAAGGCCATCTACTACACGCCGCGCGTCGGCGGTTTCCAGCTGGGCTTCGACGTCGTCCCGAACCAGAGCGACAACGGCGGCATCAACTGCTCGGCACAGAGCACCAATGCGAGGTGCGCGCCATTCTTCAACTCGGGCACGGCCGGCTATGGGTTCGGCGCCGGCGCCAACTGGGTCGGCGCGTTCGGCGGCTTCGACCTGACCCTGAGCACGACCGGTGCCTTCACCCACAACAACGGCCTGATCGCCGACCCGCAGGACCCCGGCGGCTTCACCAATAACGACCAGAAGGACGCGGAGGTGGGCGGCCTGATCGGGCTGGGCGGCCTCTCGTTCGGTGCGACGGCCGGCCATAACTTCTCCTTCAACGAAGGCACCTTCCTCGACGCTGGCCTGAAGTACAAATTCGGCATCGCCAGCGCCAGCGTCGGCTACGTCAACTGGAACCCGGACGAGGGCGGCACGCAGAACGTCTACTTCCTCAGCGGCGATGTCGGTCTGATGCCGGGGGTGACCCTCAAGGGCGACGCCTCCTACAACGACGAAGATCCCTTCAAGCACGACGACGGCACGAATAGCGGCGGTACCTGGGCGGGCGTGGTCAGCATCCAGATGGACTACTGAGCGCACCCCGGCCGCGCACCCGCGGCGGGTTTCGACGAGGGGTGGCGGGCACGGCTCTGCCACCCCTTTTCGTCGTTGCCAAGCTACCGGCCACATTGGGTCCGGTCTCGACTTATTCATCTCTTGGTGCTTGAAAATGCCGCAGCGGCGGCGCAATATGTGTTGAAGAACTGAGCAGAGCGCCTTCGACGGACAGCGGCAAGCGAGGATGTGGCAGGCGGTTCGGACCGGCGGAACGGTAGTGATGGCCGGCTTGACGCTGGCGATGTGGGGCGGGTCCGTCGAGGCGGCGTCCGATGTTAGTGTGGGCGGTTATCAGGACCAGGCCTTGTCGGCAGTCCATCGTGACCTGGTCGGGCCTCTCGCCACGGACGGCCGCTACGCCATCCGCCTGGAGTCAGGCGACAGTTCAGCGCTCACCGCATTCACCCCTCGGTTTGGCGGCCTGGGCCTGAGCGGGGCCGAGCGTCTGCCGGGCTACCAGCGCAGCGCCACCCCTGAGGCGGCGCCGGCCTCGAACGAGATGCACAGCTTGCTGCTCGGCCTGAGCGGCACCGAGATCGCGGGCTGGGCGGTCGATCTGGCGGCCGGCGCCGGCGTGGTCAATCCTTCGGCGACCTCCGACACGGGCGAGTCTGGGCTGGTCGTCGGCGGCGAGCTCGCGGTCTCGAGCCTGCGGTTCGATGCTACCTACGGTCAGGATGCGGCGCTGATGGGTTTGGGCCTGGACGGTTCCCGGATGACCGCGGGCGTGACCTACGGTCTGGGGCCGCTCGACACCCACCTGAGCTACAGCGTCGTCGACCGCGAGGAGAGCCCGGTCGATACCAGCGTGTTCACGGTCGGCAGCCGACTGACCTTGACGCCGGGGCTGGTCGTGCAGGGCGACGTCGCCTACGCCGACGATAAGAAGGGCGATGCGGCCACGGCGGGGCGGGTCAGCCTCCGGCTCAACTTCTGATGCTGCGGGCTCGGGCTCCGGGGAGGCTGGATCTGCCGGGCGCAGCCAGGTCGGAGAGGCCGCGGCGATCGCTGTTGTGCGGCGTCTCGTGGCTGGGCTGTGGTCTGGCGGCGCTCGCGGTGGTCGGCTGCACCAGTACCGACGTGGGGCCCGCCACCCCGGCGGTGCCGACCACGTCGCAGGAGCGCATCCGCGCCGAATACGGCACCGTGCACGGCGCCGACGGTTTCACGCTGTTCGGCGGCGACCGCAAGCCGGACGCCAACGGCGGCGGCGGCGGCGTTGGCGGGGGCATCGGCGTCAACGCCTATCTCTGGCGGGCGTCGCTTGAGACCATCGATTTCATGCCTCTCGTCCAGGCCGATCCGTTCGGCGGCGTGATCATTACCGACTGGTACGCGCCGCCGGAGACCCCCACCGAGCGCTTCAAGCTCACCGTCTATATTCTCGATCGCGTGCTGCGTGCGGATGCCGTCAAGGTCGCGGTGTTCCGGCAGACCAGCGACGGCGGCGGCAGCTGGACCGACGCCGCGGTCGATCCCGAGACCAAGACCGGCATCGAGAACAGCATCCTGACCCGGGCGCGCGAACTGCGGATTGCCGCGCTCGGGACCGCCGAAGGCTAGCCCTCGCCGCCTGATCCGGGTTGCCCGGGAGCGACGGGACCCGGACGGGCGGCTTTCTGCTAGGCAATCCCCGCCAGCTCTTCTAAACCACCGCGGTTCGGCCAGCGGAGGTGATCGGCTCGATGGTGCGCTATCCGTTCAAGGACACCGAGGCGAAGTGGCAGCGGATCTGGGACGAGCGCGCGACGTTCCGGACCCCCTCGGCCTCCGAGCGCCCGAAATACTATGTGCTCGAGATGTTTCCCTATCCGTCGGGCCGCATCCACATGGGCCACGTGCGCAATTACACGCTGGGCGACGTGGTGGCCCGCTGGAAGCGGGCCCAGGGGTACGATGTGCTCCATCCGATGGGCTGGGACGCCTTCGGCATGCCGGCCGAGAACGCGGCGATCGCCAAGGGCGTGCACCCGGCTAGGTGGACCTGGGCCAACATCGCGGAAATGCGGGCGCAGCTCAAATCTATGGGCCTGTCGCTCGACTGGTCACGCGAGATCGCCACCTGCGATCCCGACTACTATCGCCACGAGCAGGCGATGTTCCTCGACTTCCTCGCGGCCGGGCTGGTCGAGCGCAAGGAGTCCTGGGTCAACTGGGACCCGGTCGACCAGACCGTCCTCGCCAACGAGCAGGTGATTGACGGTCGCGGCTGGCGCTCGGGCGCGCCGGTCGAGCGACGCAAGCTCGCGCAATGGTTCCTCAAGATCACCGACTACAGCCAGGAGTTGCTCGAGGCGCTCGACCGGCTGGAGCGCTGGCCGGACAAGGTCCGGCTGATGCAGCAGAAATGGATCGGCCGCTCCGAGGGTGCCCGGGTCCAGTTCCCGATCATCGGACAGGACGATGAACTCGAGGTCTTCACCACCCGCCCGGACACGCTGTTCGGCGCCAGCTTCATGGCGCTGGCACCCGATCACCCGCTGAGCGTCGAGCTTGCCGGCCGCGACCCGGGTCTAGCTGCCTTCATCGCCGAATGCGCCCACCTCGGCACCAGCGAGGAGGTGATCGAGCAGGCCGAGAAGCAGGGCTACGACACTGGCCTGCGCTGCCGCAATCCCTTGGCCCCGAGCCAGGAGCTGCCGGTCTACGTCGCCAACTTCGTGCTCATGGAGTACGGCACCGGGGCGATCTTCGGCTGCCCCGCGCACGACCAGCGCGACCTCGAGTTCGCGCGCAAGTACGGCCGTCCCGTGCTGCCGGTGGTCCTGCCGCCGGGCGTGGACCCGCAGACCTTCGCGATCGGCGCCGAGGCCTACGTCGGCGACGGGCGCCTGATCAATTCGGAGTTCCTGAATGGGCTCGACGTCGCGAGCGCCAAGCGGCGGGTGATCGAGCACATCGAGGCGCATGGCCTGGGTCGCGGCGAGGTCACCTTCCGGCTGCGCGACTGGGGCGTCTCGCGCCAGCGCTACTGGGGTTGTCCGATCCCGGTCATCCACTGCGACGCCTGTGGGCTCGTGCCGGTACCGTGCGACCAGCTGCCGGTGACCTTGCCTGAGGACGTCGAGCTCAAGCAGCCGGGCAATCCGCTCGCGCGCCATCCGACCTGGAAGCACGTGATCTGCCCGAGCTGCGGCCGGCCGGCCGAGCGCGAGACCGACACGTTCGACACCTTCGTCGAAAGCTCCTGGTATTTTCTCCGGTTCTGCTCGCCGCAGGCCGCGACCGCCTTCGAACGACAGGAGGTCGAGCGCTGGATGCCGGTCGACCAGTACATCGGCGGCGTCGAGCACGCGGTCCTGCACCTGCTGTACTCACGCTTCTTTACCCGCGCCCTGAAGCGCTGCGGCTATCTGTCGTTCCACGAGCCGTTCGCCGGCCTGTTCACCCAGGGCATGGTCACCCATCGGACCTTCCGCGATGCCCGCGGCCGCTGGCTAGAGCCGAGCGAGGTCGAGGAAATCGAGCCAGGCCGTTGGGTTATCAAAGGCCATCTTAGCACCGTCCAGGCACCGGATCAGTTCACCGCCGCGGGTCCTGCTGTCGTCACGGCGGACCTTTCGGCGAGCGAGCCACAGGATACGGCGAAGATCTCCGGCGAAGTCGTGGTCGGCCGCTCCGAGAAGATGAGCAAGTCGCGCCGCAACACGATCGATCCGACCGCGACTATCGAGGCCTATGGCGCCGATACCGCGCGCCTCTTCATGCTGTCCGACAGCCCGCCCGAGCGCGATCTGGAGTGGACCGAGGCCGGGATCGACGGCGCCTGGCGCTATCTCAACCGCCTCTGGCGCCTGATCGAGGACCGGCTGGGACAGCTCGCGCCGGGCGGGGCCCGCGCGCCGGAGCCGCTCTCGCCGCCCGCGACCGAGCTCATGCGCGCGCTCCACCGGACCATCCAGGCGGTGACCGACGAGCTCGACCGCTTTCACTTCAACAAGGCGGTCGCCCTGATTCGCGAGCTCTCCAACCGGCTCGAGGGGTTCGATCCGGAGGATCCGGCCGCGCCGGCGCTGATGCGCGCGGGGCTCGAGACCTTGGTGCAGCTGCTCGGGCCGATGGTCCCGCACTTGGCCGAAGAGCTCTGGCAACGCCTCGGCCACGAGGTGCCGCTGGCCGATACCGCCTGGCCCGAGGCGAACCGGGACTGGCTGGTCGAGGACCGGGTCACGATCGCAGTCCAGGTCAACGGCAAGCTCCGGGCGACCATCGCGCTCCCTTCCGGCAGCGACCGCCAGGCCGCCGAGGCGGCGGCGCTGGCCGAGCCCAACGTGGTCCGCGGCCTCGGCGGCAAGGCGCCACGGCGGGTGATCGTCGTGCCCGACAAGATCGTCAATCTGGTCGTCTGAGCCAACATGGCGAGCCGCCGGGGCGTCCTCCTCGCGCTTGGCGCCGCACTCGGTGCCGCGCTCGGGGGCTGCGGCTTCCGGCCGATGCTCAGGCAGGTCAAGAACACCGACGTGCAGAACGAACTGGCCGCGATCGAGGTCAAGGCCCCGCGCGACCGCGTCGGCTATCTCGTGCGCGACAATCTGCTGGACCAGCTCAACCCGAGCGGCGCCGAGGTCGCGAACCGCTATCTGCTGCAGATCAACCTGCAGCGCCGCAACACCGCCCTCGGGATCCAGCTCGACAACACGGCCACGCGCTTCAATCTGACCCTGACCGCGCGCTTTCGTCTGATCGACATGGCCACCCAGCAGGTGGTCTACAACTCGGTCGTGCGCCGGGTCGCGAGCTACAACGCGATCCGGGATCCCTACGCCGAGCTCGCCGCCGAGCTCGCCGCCGAGCAGAATGCCGCCCGCGAAGTCGGCAACGACATCCAGACCCAGCTCGCCATCCACTTCGTCCGTCAGGCGGAGGCGACGTGAAGCTAGGCGGCCAGCCGCTCGAGCGTTTCCTTCGCCAGCCCTCGCAGGGCCAGCCGGTGGTGCTGGTGTACGGGCCCGACCAGGGCCTGGTCCGTGAGCGGGTCGAGCGGCTGCTCGCCGCCGTCCTCGACGATCCCAAGGATCCGTTTCGCCTGACCGAGCTCGGCGCCGATGTCGTCCGGGCCGATCCCGGCCGGCTGCTCGACGAGGCGCGGGCGCTCTGCCTGGTGGGCGGCCGGCGGGTGGTCCGGTTGCGCCAGGCGGGCGATCAGGTGACCGCGGCCTGCCGCGCCCTGCTCGGGCTCGGGACCCTGGATGCGCTGGTCGTAATCGACGCCGGCGAGCTCGGGTCCGGTTCGTCGCTGCGCCGCCTGATCGAAGGCGCTTCGAATGCTGCCGCGATCGCCTGCTACCGCGACGAAGGGCGCGATCTGGGCGCTCTGATCGACCAGCTTCTGATTGAGCACGAGCTGCAGGTCGAGCCCGACGCCCGCGCCTGGCTGATCGAACATCTGGGCGCTGATCGCGGCATCACGCGGAGCGAGCTCGCCAAGCTTGCGCTCTACCTCGCGCCCGGCGCCGAGGAGCCCGCGCGGGCCGCCCGCCGGGTGACCCTGGAGGCGGCCGCGCTGATGGTCGGCGACAGCGCGGCGTTGGAGCTCGACGATCTGGTCCATGCCGCCACGCTCGGCGAGGCGAGCCAGCTCGAACGCTGTCTGGACCGTCTGCTCGGCGAAGGCGAGTCCCCGGTGCGCCTGCTGCGCGCCCTCGCCAATCACGTCACCCGCCTGCACGCGCTGGCGCTCCAGATCGAGGCGGGCGAGCCGCTCGAGCAGGTGATCGAGCGGGCGCGGCCGCCGATCCACTTCCGGCGCAAGCCCAGCGTCCGGGCGGAGCTGCGGCGCTGGCCGGCGGCCCGGGCCGCCGCCGCCCTCGGCCGCCTGCTCGAGGCCGAGATCGGCTGTAAGACCACCGGTCGGCCAGCGGTGGCGCTTTGCCGGCGCGCGGCGCTCGGGATCTGCCTTTCGGCCCGGGCGGCCGCCGAGGACCGGCCCGGCCCGTAGCGAGCCCGCCGCCAATCGCCCTCTTGCATTGTGCCGGAGAACGCTTCTACGGTCTGTCTGGTCAGGCCGGCCGAAGCCGAGCACTCGCGGCGGCGGCATGACGCAAGGGATAGCGAGGCAGAACGGGGAGGCGCGGGGCGTGCTGCGCTATGTGGTCCATCGTCTCCTGATCATGGTGCCGACGCTGCTCGCGATCAGCCTGATCACGTTCGTGATCATCCAGCTGCCGCCCGGCGACTATTTGTCGAGCTATATCGCCGAGCTGCAGGCCCAGGGCGAGCGCATTCAGGGCGAGAAGATCGAGTACCTGCGCCAGATCTACGGCCTCGACCGACCCTGGTGGCAACAGTATCTGGTCTGGCTGGGCGGCCTGTTCCGTGGCGACTTCGGCTATTCGTTCGAGTACGACCTGCCGGTCAGCGCCGTGGTCGGCGACCGGCTGTTACTGTCGTTCATCGTCTCGTTCACGACGATCCTGTTCACCTGGGTGATGTCGTTCCCGATCGGGGTCTACTCCGCGACCCACAAGTACAGCACGAGCGACCACGTGCTGACCTTCATCGGCTTCCTCGGCCTCGCGACCCCGAACTTCCTGCTGGCCCTGGTCCTGCTGTACTTCGCCAACGTGGTGTTCGGCACCTCGATCGGCGGTCTGATGGCGCCGGAGTATCTCGATCAGCCGATGAGCTGGGCCAAGTTCGCCTCGGTGCTCGCGCATCTTTGGGTCCCGGTGATCGTGATCGGCACCTCGGGCACCGCCGGCATGATCCGCCGATTGCGCGCCAACCTGCTCGACGAGCTGCAGAAGCCTTACGTGGTCACCGCCAAGGCCAAGGGCCTGCCGCCGTTCCGGGCGCTCTGCAAATATCCGCTGCGCATGTCGCTCAATCCGTTCATCGCCGACATCGGCACCCTTCTGCCCTCGGTGATCTCGGGCGCCGCGGTGGTTTCGATCGTGCTCTCGCTGCCGACCACCGGCCCGATGCTGCTGCGCGCGCTGCAGACCCAGGACATGTACCTCGCCGGCTCGTTCCTGATGCTGCTGGCGCTTTTGACCGTGGTCGGCATCCTGGTCTCCGACTTGGCGCTCGCGGTGCTCGATCCGCGCATCCGCTTTGAAGGCGGCCAGAGCCGATGAGCCACCATTACGTCAACCCGGAGCCGTTCGACCCCGCCGAGTCCGAGCGCCTGACCGAGGAGCAGGAGCGCTTCTACACCGCGTCCCAGTGGCAGCTCATGTGGTGGAAGTTTCGCCGCCACCGGCTGGCCGTAATCTCCGCCTGGCTGCTCGCCATCATGTACGGCTCGATCTTCATCTCCGAGTGGATAGCACCCTACGACCTGCATACCCGCCATCCCGATTACATCCATTTTCCGCCTCAACCGGTTCACCTTTGGCATGATGGTAATCTTGTCGGCCCCTATGTCTATGGATTCACTTTCAAGCTTAATATGGAAAATCTTAAGCGAGAATATACGCCGGATATGGATAAGGTTGAGCGCTTACGCTTCTTCTGCGCCGGCGAGTCCTATCAGTTCTGGGGTGAGATCCCGATGAGCTTCCATTTTGTCTGCCCGATGGAGGGCGGCACGCTGTTCCTGCTCGGCACCGACCGGCTCGGCCGCGACATGTTCTCGCGGATCGTCTACGGCGCCCGGATCTCGCTCACCGTGGGCCTGCTCGGCATCTCCGTCAGCTTCACTTTGGGTATCATCCTGGGGGGCCTTTCCGGCTACTATGGCGGCTGGGTCGACAGCCTCGTGCAACGGCTGATCGAGGTGATCCGGTGCTTTCCCGAGCTGCCGCTGTGGATGGCGTTGTCGGCCGCACTGCCGATCACCTGGGATCCGCTCTGGGTCTACTTCGGGATCACGATCATCCTCGGGCTGATCGACTGGACCGGCCTCGCGCGCGCGGTCCGCTCCAAGATCCTGGCGCTGCGCGAGGAGGACTTCGCGATCGCGGCGCTGCTGATGGGCGCGCGCCCGCGCCGGATCGTGCTCCGCCATCTGGTGCCGTCGTTCATGAGCCACCTGATCGCCTCGGCGACGCTGTCGATCCCGGCCATGATTCTCGGCGAGACCGCGCTCTCCTTCCTCGGCCTCGGCCTCCGCCCGCCGATCACGAGCTGGGGCGTGCTCCTGACCGAGGCGCAGAACATCAACGTGGTGGCGCTCTATCCTTGGTTGATGCTGCCCGTGGTCCCGGTCATCCTGGTCGTGCTTGCCTTCAACTTCTTCGGCGATGGTCTGCGCGATGCTGCCGATCCCTACACCTGAAGGCGGCCGCGCCATCTGCTGAAATCGGTCCGTCGATGCGCGGATCATGCGCTTGATCTGCTGAATCGAGTGCCGCATCGATCCGCCGCGAGGACGGCCTCGTAGTCGCAGGCCTGGTAGTCGCAGGGGCCTGGGTGGGTCGGCCCGGGGGTGCGGTCCGCTCAGGAGGTTGTAGTTGGGGTATGGAGGGTCCATGGGATGAGGTCTTTGAGGACGGCGTCGAGGGCGCGGTTGTAGGCGTCGACGACGTCGGGGACCGCGGCGCTGGCGGCCTGGCGGGTGGCGGCGAAGGTCTGCGAGGCGACCACGTTCTGGCTGAGCTCCCGGGTCAGGGTCGCATCGAGCTTGACCTGGACCTCGGGCGCTTTGGCGCGGTCCGGGTAAAGCGCCTCGAACTGGGCCAGGCGCGTGCTCAGGCGGTATTTGGGGTTGAGGCTGACGCTGCTCGGGCCGACGCCCTGGAGCCGGCCCGCGTTGTCGAACGCGCTGATGATCAGCTTGCGCACCATCTCCGGCGCCGGCTCGACCCAGCGGGCGTCGGCGTAGTAGCGCAGCCGGAGCGGGGTCTCGCGGACCGCGATCCGGTCGCTGTCGAGCCCGCTCGCAGCACCCGGGTCGTCGACCACCAGCGTCCAGGGCTGCTTGGCCGAGCCGAGCCCCGGGAACGCGGACGGCGCGGTCAGGCTGTAGAGCTGCCTGGGCGCCGGCGGGCTCGGCAGCAGGCTCGTGCAGCCGCTCACCGCGCCGAGCAGCGCGAGCACGATCGGCAGCTGGCGGCGGGCCATGATCATCGCTCCGGCTGGAAGCCGCCCCGATTGCGGCCGAGCAGGAACTCGCTCGGGTTCGCCCGCAGCTGGTCGGCGACGTCGCGCAGTTCCTGGACCAGCTGGCGCGCCTCGCTGACGAAGTGCCGGACCTCGGTCAGGCCGTCGGTGGCGAACCGCTCGACCGGCGGGCTCGTCTGGCCGACCAGCTGGTCGACGCTGGCCGCGGCCGCGGCGGTCTTCTGCGCCGCCTGCCGGGCCTGAGCCAGCGCCGGCCGGACGTCGCTCGTGACCAGCTTGTGGAGGTCGCCCACGGTCGCCTGCGCCGCCTGCGCGGTCTGGCTGCCGGCCTCGAGCATGGTCTGGGCCTGCCCGGCGGCGCGGTCGACCCGGGCCGAGGCCTGGGCCAGGTCGTCGATCATGCGGCCGATCTTCTGATCGCGGCCGGCGAGCGTGTCGGTCAGCTGGCGCAGGTTCTTCAGGATCGCCCCGACATCCTGGTCCGGGCCGCCGCCACCGCCGCCGCCGAGCAGCCCCGAGGCCTGGTTGGCGACCTCGAGCACCTTATCGGCGATCTCGGGCGCCTTCTGCATGATCGCCGACAAGCCCCCGGGCCTGGCCTGGATGGTCGGCAGCTGGTCGCCCTCGGGCTTGAGCAGCGGCGCGTCCGGGCTGCCGTCGGAGATCGAGAGATAGCTGCGGCCGGTGAACCCCTGGTTGCCCTCGCGCGCGACCGAATCGGCCCGCACCGGCGTGTCGGCGTCGATCGAGATCACGACCAGCGCCTGGCGCGCATTGTCCGGGTCGAGCTTGATCGACTGGATGCTGCCGACCCCGATGCCGTTGAACAGCACCTCGCCGCCCCGGTCGAGCCCGGCCGGGGTCGCCTCGCCGCCGAACACCACCCGATAGCGCTGCTGCGGCGCGCCGAACCCCCACTGCTCGAGCCAGATCACGAAGCCGAACAGCGCGACCACGAACCCGATCGCGACGCTGCCGATCAACAGATAACTGGCCCGGCTCTCCATGCCCGGTTCGGCTCCCGCCGGCTAGCTGCCCGCCGCCCGGGCGGCCCGGCCCGCATCCGATCGGCCGCCGGCCGCGCGCCCGCGCGGTCCATGAAAGAAATCCCTGATCCAGGGCTGGCGTTCCCTCGAGACCTCGGCAATCGACCCGCTGGCCGCAATCTGCCCATCGACCAGCACCGCCACCCGGTCGCAGATCGCATACAGCGTGTCCAGATCGTGCGTCACCAGAACGACCGTGAACTTCAGCGTCCGGCGTAGCTCCTTGATCAGGTCCTCGAACGCGGTCGCCGCCAGCGGGTCGAGCCCCGCGGTCGGCTCGTCGAGGAACAGGATCTCGGGGTCGAGCGCCAGCGCGCGCGCCAGGCCCGCCTGCTTGCGCATGCCACCCGACAGCTCGGCCGGGTATTGCCCAAGGGTCGTGGGCTCCAGCCCGACCATGCTGATCTTGAGCCGCACCAGCTGCTCGAGGAGTGGCTCGGGCACGCTGGCGTGCTCGCTGATCACCCGCCGGACGTTGTCGGCCAGCGTCAGCGACGAGAACAGCGCCGCGTCCTGGAACAGGACCCCCCAGCGGCGCTGCAGCGCCCGACGCTCGAGCGGCCCGAGTTCGGTCAGCGCCCGGCCGAACACCCGGACGCTGCCGGCCCGCGGGCGCAGCAGTCCGAGGATCGTCTGTAGCAGCACCGATTTGCCTGAGCCCGAGCCGCCGACGATCCCCAGAACCTCGCCCCGGTGCACCTCGAGCTCGAGGCCCGCGAGCACGACATGGTCGTTGAACCCGACCCGCAGGCCCCGCACCTCGACGATGTTCTCCCCCGCGCCCGCCATCTCAGACGTTCACGAACCGGAAAAAGATCGTAAACAGCGCATCCGTCGCGATGATCAGGAAGATCGTCTGCACCACGGAGCGCGTGGTCAACCGCCCCACCTCCGCCGCCGTGCCCTCGACCCGCAGGCCCTGGAAGCAGCCGATCAGCGCGATGATCAAGGCGAACACCGGGGTCTTGATCATGCCGACCAAGAAGGTCGAAAGGGTGACCGCCTCGAGCAGGCGCGCCATGAAGGCGAACGGCCCCAGGCCGAGCTCGAACCAGGCCATCAGGCCACCGCCGACCAGCGCCATGATCGTGCTGAAGAACCCGAGCAGCGGGAACGTGATCAGCAAGGCCGCGATCCGCGGCACGACCAGCGCTGCGGTCGGGTCGATCCCGCTCGCCAGCATCGCGTCGACTTCCCGCTGCGCCTTCATCGCCCCGATCTGGGCAGCGAACGAACTGCCCGAGCGTCCACCGACCAGGAGCGCCGCGAGCAGCACCCCGATCTCGCGCAGGACCACGATCCCGACCAGGTTGATCGCGAGGGTCGAGGCGCCGAAGCGCTGCAGCTGGGTCGTGCCCTGGTAGACGATCACGACGCCGGACAGGAACCCGAGCAGGCCCACGATCGGGAGCGCGTTGATCCAGACCTGCTCCATTTGATGAGCCAGCGAGGCGAAGCTGAAGCGCTGGCGCCGGAGCGCAATCTGCACGACACAGACCAGCGTCGCGCCGACGAAAGCTACGAAGTCGCGGGCCTCGGCGAGCCCGACCACGATGTGCCGCCCAAGCGCCGCAACGCTGTCGCCGACCGCATCGGTGAGTCCGCGCCGCTCCGGCTTCGTCTTTACGAGGGCCGCGCGCTTGTCCTGCACCTCCTCGAGCAGCGCCTGCTGCCGCTCGTCGGTGCCAGCGACCGCCGGCCCGTCGCCGTCGCTCCGCAGTTGCTCGCAGACCCCCGCCAGCAACCAGGCGCCGAGGGTGTCGAGGTCCTCGAGGTCCTGGGCGTCGACCCGCCCCGCCCCGCCGGCACCAACCTCGAGCCCGTCCACTGCCGCCGCCAGCGCCTCGGCATGGTCGATCGTCCACGCGCCGCGGACCTGCACCACGACCCGGTCCTTCTCCCGGTCGGTCACCAGGAACTGGCTTGCCTCGGCCATCCGGGGATGCTCCGCACCTCGTCCGCCGCATCGTGCGGCAGCGAGATAACGACAGAGATGGCGCAAAAGTTGCGCGGCTGCTCCGGACCAGGCGGACCTCAGGCTGTCGAAGACGGGGTCTGTGCGGGCCCAGCGGATTCCGCGCCGGCGGCCGCGGGGTGGACCAACGGAGGCAGCGCCCCGCTCTGCCCGCTTGGCTCAGGGGCGCCGACCGGAACCGCCGGCCGGATCGAACGGGCGCCGGCCCTCGATCAGCTGTCACACCGACGGCGATCCTGAGCGCCGGACGCCTCATTCCCGGGCGCGGCACAGGTCGCTGAAGACGGTCCGTTCGATGCCGCCTTCGGACAGAGCGGCCGCGACCGCGGCGTCGGTCAACGCCGCGAGCTCGTCCGCGACCCGAAAGTGACGCGCCGCGGCTTCCATATCCGGCCAGGGGCCGGTTGCCGGATGGCAACAGAGTTCCGAGACGCCGTCCGGCAGGTTGGCCAGAATGCCGACGAGCCGCGCGCGATCCATCGCTCCGGCATCGTTCATTCCGAACAGGTAGTCGTTGGCCGCGATCGCAGCGCGCGCGAGCCGTCGACGAGAACGCGCGATCATCGGCCGCAGCAGGAAATCGCTCGCCAGGCGACGCCCCCAGCGGGTCCGGCCGGCGCGCCAGGAAGCACCGAACGGCTCGCAAGGGAGCCGGATCGCCCGCAGCCCGAACTCCCGGCCGATCGTCAGGATCAGGTCGAGAACCGTCGGATGCAGTTGCAGGTGGTTGTGCGCGTTGGCGTGATCGAGCGCGAGGCCGGTGGCGCGGAAGCGCTCGAACTGCGCCCGGATCTCAGCGGCGAGTTGCTGCCGGGCCGCGGCCGAGAAGAAGTAGCGAACACCGGCGCTGGCCAGCCGGTCCGGGAAGCTGCCGTCGGATCGGACCAGCGCGGGGATGCGCTCAGGCGCAAGCACCGGCCGGCCGCGCACGAGCACCACGTGCAGCCCGACCTGGAGCGACGGCAGGCGATGTGCGCGCGCCACGGCGTCGGCTGCGGCCGGAGCACCGACCATCAGGCTCGCGGTGTTCAGGATGCCGTCGCGGCACGCCCGCTCGATCGCCTCGTTGACCGCAACCGCCGCCCCGAAATCGTCGCCCGTGACGATCAGGCGCTTCAGTGCCCGGACTCCCGCGCCCGGAGGAAATGCATGAATTCGACGCCCTCGCGCAGCCGGCGCTTGGCCATCTCCCAGCTGCGGAACATCTCGAACGTGATGTCGGCAATCTTGCGCGGCCGGAAGTAGAAGCGCTTGTAAAAATCGGCGAGCGCCTCAAACATCTCGCGCTGCGACAGATGCGGATAGGACAAGGAAGAGATCTGGAAGCCCTCGCCCTGCACCAGGCTGGCGCCGTCATCGACCAGCCAGCCGTTCTCGAGCGCCTGATTGTAGAGAAAGGTGCCAGGATAAGGAGCAGCGAGCGAGACCTGGATGGTATGCGGGTTGATCTCGGTGGCGAAGCGGATGGTTTCTTCGATCGTCTCGGCGGTCTCGCCCGGCAGCCCGACGATGAAGGTCCCATGGATCGTGATGCCGAGCCGATGGCAGTCCGCGGTGAACCGGCGGGCGAAGTCGATCCGCATGCCTTTCTTGATGTTGTGAAGGATCTGCTGGTTGCCGGACTCGTAGCCGACCAGCAGCAGGCGGAGACCGTTGTCCCGCAGGACCTCGAGGGTGTCGAAAGGCACATTGGCCTTGGCGTTGCACGACCAGGTGACGCCGAGCCGGCCGAGCCCGCGGGCGATCTCCTCGGCGCGCGGGCGGTCGTCGGTGAAGGTATCATCATCGAAGAAGAACTCGCGGACTTGCGGGAACAATTCCTTGGCGAGCGCGATCTCCTCGATCACGTTGGCGGCGCTGCGGGTGCGATAGACGTGGCCGCCGATTGTCTGCGGCCAGAGGCAGAAGGTGCAGCGCGACTTGCAGCCGCGGCCCGTGTACAGCGACATGTAGGGGTGCAGCAGGTAGCCGATGAAGTAGTCCTCGGGCACGAGATCGCGCTTGTAGACCGGGGTGACGAACGGCAGCTGATCCATGTCGTGCAGGAGGGCGCGCGGCGGGTTGTGCACGGCGCGGCCGGCCTGGCGGTAGGTGATGCCGGCGACCGCCGGCAGGGGCGCGCCCTCGGCGATCTCCTTGATCGTGAAGTCGAACTCGTTGCCGGCGACGAAGTCGATGGCCTCGGACGCCAGCAGCGAGGTGGCGGGCGATGTCGCGACATGAGCGCCGACCAGGCCGAGCACGAGCTTTGGGTTCTCGGCCTTGAGGGCTTCGGCGACCTTGACGTCGCCGGCGAAGGACGGGGTGCTGGTGTGCAGCACCGCGAGCTCATAGTCGCGCGCCAGCGGCCGGACCTCATCGAGCGCAAGGCCGCGCGCGGGGGCATCGACCAGCCGGCTGTCCGGCACCAGCGCCGCCGGCTGCGCGAGCCAGGTCGGATACCAGAACGACCTGATCTCGCGCTTTGCCTGATAGCGCGACCCGGCGCCGCCGTCGAAACCTGCGAACGAGGGCGGATTCAAAAACAGCGTTCTCATGACGGTTTCATGCTCTTGGTTCCGACGAGGCTGCCATCCTGGCGCACCGAGAAACGCTGGCCGCGCCAGGTCACCCGGCGACCGATGAAGCTCGCAGCCCAGATGCCGAACGAAAGGACATCGCGAAAGGGCAGCAGCCAGCTCGCCCCCCGCGGAGCGGCGAAGCGCGAGGTGATGCGAAAATGTAGGATCAGGCGCGCGAGCAGACCAGCCGCGACCATGGCAATCGGCACGATCATGCCGACCCCGATCAGGGACAGTGCCGCCAGCAGGCAGATCGAGACGGTATTGGTGATGCACATGCCAGCGAATCCGAACGGTCGCACGGTCCGGATGGTGCGCGCCCAGCGCAGTTCGTGGAGGACGAGCGCCCTCGGGTCGAGTTCGCTCGCCACGGTCTCGACCACGCAGTCCGAGAGCGCCACGCGGTAGCCGCGATCGACCAGCCGGCGGCCAATCTCGTAGTCATCGGCGAGCACGTCGCGTAGCGCGCGGAAGCCGCCAATCGCACGGAGCGCGTCGCGCCGGAGCGCGATCGTCGAGCCCATGCAGAAGTCCACTTCCTCGAGTGCGCTTGCCACCAGGACGGACGGGAAGAACCAGTCGTTGATCTGCAGGCACGCCATCCGCGCGGCCAGGGTCGGCGTGGCGGGATGCGCCGTATAGGCGCAGGTCACGGCGCCGATGCCCGGGTCCTCAAGCGGCGCCACCACGCGCGCGAGGTAGTCGGGCGGGACTTTGATGTCGCTGTCGGAAAGCACCAGAATGTCGTGGCGCGCCGCCGCCATCATGTTGATGAGGTTGCTCAATTTCGGATTGCTGCCGTGCTGGCGACGGTCGACCACGATCGCGACCTCGGACTGCGGGAATTCTGTCCTGAGCCGCTCGGCCACCTGCCGCGCCGGATCGCCAGGATCCTGCACGCCGAACACGATCTGGACCGTCGGATAGTCGAGTTCGAAATAGGAGCGCAGGTTCTCGTACAGCTCCGGCTCGAGCCCGCACAACGGCTTCAGGAGGCTGACGGCGGGCGCGAAGTCCCGGCGCGGCGGCGTCGCGCGCGCGAACCGGCGCAGGCGCCAGTCGGCGACCCCGACGTAGCTGAGCGCAGCGGCCTCCAATCCATACCCCAGCAGCGCCGCTCCAATCATCGCCGCCGCGCCCGCATCGCGCTCTCAGGCGCGTCCGAGGGCAGACGGCTGGTAGCGCCCGCGCTTCAGATAGCCGTTTGCCTCGAACCAGGCGACGCTGTCGCGGACCGCGTGCTCGGCCGGCCGGGCACGGTAGCCCAGTTCTCGCTCCGCGCGCCCTGAGGAGAAGTACATGGGCCGGCGCGCGAGTTGAACCTCGTCGCGGGTCGCGAGCGGTGCCCGTCCACTCAGGCGCGCGAAGCCCTCGAAGGCGTATGCCATGGCCATGGCCGCCCCGTGGGGCAGCCGCATCAGCCGCGACGTGCGCCCGCAGACCTGCGCCACCAGCAGCAGCAGCTCCCGTAGCGTCAGGTCCCAGCCGCCCAGGATGTAGCTCCTGCCCACACGGCCATTCTCGAAGGCCAGGTAATGGCCCTCCGCCACGTCGTCCACGTGGACGAGATTGATACCAGTATCGAGATAGGCGGGCATCCGGCCGGCGGCGGCCTTGAGGATCGTGAGGCCGGTCGGCGTCGGCTTGATGTCGCGCGGCCCGACCGGAAACGACGGGTTGACGATCACCACCGGCAGACGCGCGGCGAATTGCCGGACCAGGTTCTCGCCGAGGAGCTTGGACCGATGATAATGGCCGATGATCTCGGACATCCGGACCGGCGTGTCCTCGTCGGCCGCCCGGCCGGTCGGATCGAGGCCCAGGGCGCCGACGCTGCTGGTATAGACGAAGCGCTCGACGCCCTGGGCCTCCGCCACCCGCAGCAGCGTCTCAGTACCCGCGACGTTGGTTGCATACAGCGACGCGGGATCCGGGACCCACAGGCGATAGTCGGCGGCGACGTGAAACACCGCCCGGCAGCCCGTCATGGCGGTGCGGAGCGAGGTGGAATCGCGCAGATCGCCTTCGATGACTTCGAGCGGCAGGCACTCCAGGTTGGACCGGTTGCTGCCCGGACGCACCAAAGCGCGGACTTCGTGCCCGCGCGCAATCAGCACGCGAGCGACCGCCGATCCGATGAACCCGGTCGCACCGGTGACGAGCGTGGTCATCGATCGCTCGATCGGGCGCCGACGGGCCGGCGAGCACGGCGGGCGGCGGTACTGCAGAGCCGGTTGAGGGTCACAGGCCCGCTCCTCCGAGTGGGCAATGGTCCGTCGCGACCGGTGCCCACCACGATCGGGAAAAACCGCACCCGAGACGTCATCGCTGGGGCCTGCCTAGGTGAGGTCACTCAACGCGGCGGCGCAGCAAGCAGTTCCGGGGCGGCGATTCGACGTCATCGGCCGATAATCGCAACCTAGATCGACGCGCGGCGGCGGCAATCGCGTCACGGCCCCCCGGGCAGCACAGCGACCTCACGCGGAGGTGATCCGGTATGACCGGCACCCTGGGAGCGAAGCGTGCCGGACTGACGTTTTCCGCTGCTGCGGGAGCTGCCCGGGGAGGCGATGCGACGAGTCCTGCCGTGGAAAGAATGCGGCGGCGAGGGCCTGGGGCGCCCGGACCGTGGTCAGAACTCGCCGGATCACGCCTGCGAGCGGACCTCGAGGACCGTCGCGCCAGAGCAGGCGCGTAAGCAGGCGTTGGCGTACTACCGCGACCTCTACGATCTAGCGCCGTCGGCGATCTTCTGTTGGATGCTTGAGGCAGCATCGGCGACATCAACCGGACCGGCGCCGCGATGCTGGACTGGCCGCGGGAGCGGCTGATCGGCGGCCCATTCGGCCGCTGGGTCGTGCGCGACGACCGGGACCTGTTCGCCCGCCACCTGGGCGAACTGCAGGAGGGCGACGGCCGCCTCAGCCAGGAGCTGCGGGTCCGGACCCGGAGCGGCTGGCCGGTGCACGTCCGTTTGGGCAGCGTCCGGGTCGCCGGTGCTGAGGGCACCCCGGCCTGCCGCAGCGCGATGGTCTCGGCGCACAGATGCGCCGAGCGCCAGGCCCGGCTGCTGCAGAGCCGGCTGACGCACGCGGCCCGACTTGGTACGGTCGGCGCCCTGGCCTCCTGCTTGGCCCACGACCTGAACCAGCCGCTCGGCACGATCGTCCTCAACTGCGATGCGGCGCTGCGCATGCTCCGCACCGGCTCCGGCGACCAGAAGAGCTTGGCCGAGGCCCTGTCCCAAGCCTCGGCCGCAGCGGCCTGCGCCGGCGAAATGACGCGTCACCTCAGGAGCTTCCTGCGCAAGGAAGGCACGCCCACGGTCGCCGTCGAGCTGCCAGGCCTGATCGCCGATGCCATGCGACTGATGGAGGCCGAAGCCCGTGACCGTGACGTCCGGATCGAGGCCGAGTGCGGACCGGACCTGCCCGCCGTCCTGGTCGAGGCGGTCCACATCGAGGCAGGTGCTGATCAACCTGATCGCGAACGGGATCGAGGCGATGCGCAGCGCGGACTGCGCCATCCGGCGGATCACGATCCGGGCGCAGCCGCTGCGGACCCGACGCGTACAGCTGAGCGTCGCGGACACCGGACCGGGCATGGACCGCAAGTGTGCGGCGCGGGCCTTCCAGCCGTTCTACACGACCAAGCACGACGGCATGGGCATGGGGCTTTCGATCAGCCACGCGATCATCGAGGCCCATGGCGGCAAGCTCTGGGCCGAGCCCGGCCCGGCGATGGGCGCCGTCCTGCACTTCACCCTGCCAGCCATAGGCGATGGGGCGCCATGTCCTCCGACCCGGCCGCCTTCGTGATCGACGACGAGCCGAGCTTTCTCGAGGCGCTCGTGCGCACGCTGCGCGGCGCCGGCCTGCGCTGGTCGGCCTGATCCGGCGCCACTGGCGCGGGCTGTCCGGCGGCACGGAGGCCTGGCAGGCGATCGGCGACTTCTTCGCCTGGCTCCGAACCGAGCCCGACAGCCTGCAGGGCTGCGGCCATGCCTGAACTCGACTTCGAGGTGGCGGGTGCCGACGTCGAGCGCTATACCGATTCGGGCGCGACCGGCGATGCCTGTCGGATGCAGACCCAATGCCTGGTGCGCGGCGGCTCCGCGACCCGGCTCGATGATGGCGAGCCGCCGTTCACCGAGGTCGAGGCGCTCGAGGTCGGCGGCGAGCAGCACCTGACCTGGCAGGAGGCGGTCGAGCGCGAGGTCGAGGCGAGCGTTCCCGCGATCGGGCGCTGCTGGCAGCGCCCGATCGCGGCGTCTTCAATTTCAGCGGTGGCCGCCAGCTGACGCCAATTCGAGCCTCCGATGATCGCATCTCTGGCCTGTTGTTGCGCACGAGCATGGCCGTCACCGGCGAGATCAGCCTGTCGGCCGAGCGCATCACCGAGGAGGTGCTGCGACTGAGCGTTGGCATCGTCAACACGACGCCGGTCGCCGAGGCGCTCGAACGCGGCGACGCACAGCTCCATGCGCTCGCCTTGACCCACACGATCCTCGGTACCGATGGCGCGTTCGTCTCCCTGCTCGATCCGCCGGCTGCGCTCGCGGCGGCGGCCGCGGCCTGCAACAACCACGGCACCTGGTCGGTGCTGGTGGGTGAACCGGACGCCTGCGACACGTTGCTGTCCTCGTCGATCATCCTCTACGACTACCCGCAGGTGGCGCCGGAGAGCCCGGGCGATCTGTACGATGGCACCGAGATCGACGAGATCCTGAGCCTGCGCATCCTCGCGCTGGCGGACGCGGAAAAACGCGAGATGGCGGCGGTCGACGCGCGCGCCCGGGCGCTGCTGGAGCGCACCGAAGCGCTGACGCCGGACCAGTGGCAGGCGATGCACGGCACGCTTCGCAACCCCGACGGACCAAGGCTCGCCTGCGTCCGCGACCGCGGCCTCGCGCTCCAGGTCGGCGCTCGCGTCCGCCTGCACCCGCAGGGCGGCGCCGACATCATGGAGAAGAGGCGATCGAGCGCGATTTCGGGGACCGGCTGCATGTCGCGGTCGCGGTCGACGACGATCCGGGCCGCGAACTCGGGCTCACGCGCATGCCCGGCCACCGCTTTTTCTTCTCGCCCGAGGAAATCGAGGTCCTCGGCGAGCCGGAGACGGCATCATGAGCGCGCTCCTGATCGCCTGCCTCGGCAATATCTTCAAAGGCGACGACGCCTTTGGCGTCGAGGTCGCACGCCGGTTCGCCGGGCGCGAGCCGCCGCCCGGCGTCGACCTGATGGATTTCGGCATCCGCGGCATCGACCTCACCTACGCCCTGCTGGATCGCTACGATGCCGCGGTGCTGGTGGACACCACATGTCAGGGTGCCGTGCCCGGCAGCATCTATCTCATCGAACCGGAGCCCGGAGAGGCGGCGGCGGAGGAGTTGATGCTGGCGCCTCATGACCTCGACCCCGCCACGGTTTTGCGTATGGTGAGCGCGATGGACGGGCGCTGCCGGCGGATCGTGCTGGTCGGTTGCGAGCCGCAGACGCTCGGCGACGAGTTCGAGGGCGGGATGGGCCTGAGCGCGCCGGTGACGGCGGCCGTGGACGAGGCGCTCGGGATCATCGAGGGCGTGGTCGCGGACCTGCTGGCCAGTCCGGCCGGAACCGCCGCCGCGATCCGACCGGGTGCGAGCGGCCAGCTCGCGGGAGGTACGAGATAATGGGATGGATCATCGGGATCATCGTGATCGTGGCGGCGGCCTTCGGCGTCGGGGCCAACGCGAAGGACATCAAACGTCACTACCGCAAGATGTCCGCGGGCCGCGAACGCAAGCAGCATTGAGGCCGATCTTGGCGATCGCCCTCGAAGCGCGCCAGCCGACAGGCGCCCCGCAGCCGATCGAGCGGCCGGGCGAGGCGATCCGCGTTCGCGGGCTGGTTCAGGGCGTGGGTTTCCGGCCGCACGCCTGGCGCCTGGCCAGGGACTGCGGCCTCGCCGGCGAGGTCCGGAACGACGCCGAGGGCGTGCTGATCCGGATCTGGGGTCCTGCCGCCGCGCGCCGGCGGTTCGTCCGGCGCCTGGGGGCCGAGGCGCCGCCGCTCGCCCGCATTGACGCCCTGGAAATCCTGGCCATCGACGAGGCGTCGCCGGCGGGATTTCGAATTCTGCCGAGCCACGCCGGCCCAGTCCGGACCGGGGTTGTGCCAGATGCCGCGACCTGTCCCGCCTGTCTTGCGGAAGTACGTGACCGGGAGGACCGGCGCCATCGCTATGCCTTCACCAACTGCACCCATTGCGGCCCGCGGCTCTCGATCGTCCGCGCCATCCCCTACGACCGGGCGCGCACCAGCATGGCCGAGTTCGGGATGTGCCGGGTCTGTCAGGCCGAATACGACGACCCGGGCGATCGCCGCTTCCACGCCCAGCCCAACGCCTGTCCGGTCTGCGGGCCGCAGCTCTGGCTGGAGGGTGCGGCCGCGTCCAGTGCCGACCCCATCGGGGCGGCCCGCGCGTTGCTCGAGGCGGGCGAGATCGTCGCGATCAAGGGCGTCGGCGGCTTCCACCTCGCGGCCGATGCGACCGACGCCGAGGCCATCGCCCGCCTGCGGGCGCGCAAGCGCCGCTACGACAAGCCGGTCGCGCTGATGGCGCGCGAGCTGGAGGTGATCGAGCGCTACTGCCGCGTCAGCCCGGAGGAGCGAGCGCTCCTCAAGAGCGCCGCGGCGCCGATCGTGGTCCTCGACGCGTGCGGACCGGAGCTGGTTGCCCCGGACGTGGCCCCCGGTCAGCGCACGCTGGGTTTCATGCTGCCCTACACGCCGCTCCACTACCTGCTGCTGGAGGGCCTCGACCGGCCGATCGTGCTGACCAGCGGCAATCGTTCCGAAGAACCTCAGTGCACCGACAACGAGGTTGCGCGCGCCAGGCTGTCCGGCATCGCCGACCACTGGCTGATGCACGATCGCGCGATCGTCAACCGCCTGGACGATTCGCTGGTCCGAGTCATGGACCGCGGGCCGCGCCTGCTGCGGCGCGCCCGCGGCTATGCGCCGGCGCCGCTCGCGCTGCCCGAGGGCTTCGCTGGCGCACCCCCGCTGCTCGCGATGGGCGGCGAGCTCAAGAACACCTTCTGCCTCGTCCAGGATGGCCGCGCGACCCTGTCCCAGCACATGGGCGATCTCGAGGACGCCGCGACTTTCGCCGATTATCGCGCCAGCCTCGCCCTCTACCGCGGGCTCCTCGAGCACGAACCGGAGCTCGTCGTGGTCGACCGGCACCCGGACTATCTCTCGAGCAAGCTCGGCCGTCAGATCGCCGAGGCGGCCGGGCTCGAGCTCGTCGACGTCCAGCACCACCACGCCCACATCGCCGCCTGCCTCGCGGAGAACGACGTGCCGCTCGGCGCCCGAGCGGTGCTGGGCGTCGCCCTGGATGGCCTGGGCTATGGCGAGGACGGCACGATCTGGGGCGGCGAGTTTCTCCGGGCTGAGTATTGCGGCTTCAGGCGCGTCGGACATTTCCGGCCGGTGCCGATGCTGGGCGGCGCCCAGGCGATCCGTGAACCCTGGCGCAGCACCTATGCTCATCTTCGACAAGCGTTCGGCTGGGAGCGCTTCGTTCGTGAGCACGGCCGCCTGGAGCTCGCTGCCTGGCTGCGGGCTCGGCCGCTCGCCACCCTCGATGCGATGCTGGCCAAGGGCCTGAACTGCCCGCTCTCCAGCTCCTGCGGCCGGCTGTTCGACGCGGTCGCCGCGGCGCTCGGCATCTGCCGCGGGCAGGCGAGCTACGAGGGCCAAGCCGCGCTCGAGCTCGAGGCTTGCATCGATCCCGCGGCGCTGGACGCCGCGGGCAGTGGCTACCTGTTGGCAATCGAGCGCGCGGTCGGGCAGAGCGTTCTCAATCCTGCGCCGATGTGGCAGGCGCTGCTCGCCGACCTCGCACGGGGCACGCCGGTCCCGGTGATGGCCGCGCGCTTCCATCTGGGGCTGGCAGATACAATCTTGGACTTGGTAGGGGCTCTGAGCGATGGGCCTGCCCAGCCCGTGGCGCTGTCCGGCGGCGTGTTCCAGAACCGGCTGCTGCTCGAGCGGGTCAGCGAAGGGTTGCGGGCGCGCGGCCTGACCGTGCTCAGCCACCGCCTGGTGCCGGCGGGCGACGGCGGTCTTTCGCTGGGTCAGGCGGCGGTCGCCGCGGCGCGGGCGCAGATGCCACGAACCGATCGGGAGGCGCTGACATGTGTCTAGGAATCCCGGGCCAGATCGTCGCGATCAGCGATCCCGAGAACAGCCGCGGCATCGTCAGCGTCTCCGGCGTCCGGCGCGAGATCAACCTGCACTGCGTGATCGACGACCAGCACCCGATCGAGGCCTGCGTCGGCGACTGGGTGCTGGTCCACGTCGGCTTTGCGATGAGCCGGATCGACGAGGAGGAGGCCGCAAAGACGCTGGCGGTGCTGGCCGAGCTCGGCGAGATGCAGCAGGAGCTGGAAGCCATGCAGGCCCAGGACGCCTGATCATGGCCGAGCCACGCGACGAGCTGCGCCAGCTCTACCCCTTTCTCCACGGCGGCCACAAGGACCCGGCCAAAGAGGGCGCGGCGCTGCTCGAATCCGTGCGCCAGAAAGCCGGCCACAGCGTCGAGGTCAAGCGGGCGTTTTTCGAACAGAACGCGCAAGTATTAGTCGACGCCGCGCGCGCGATCGCCGAGGTCTACCGATGCAACGGCCGCATGTTCGCGATGGGCAACGGCGGCTCGAGCTGCGATGCCGCGCATTTCGCGGTCGAGTTCCTGCACCCGATCACGGCCGGCCGGCCGGCGCTCGCCGCGATCAACCTTACCTCCGACGTCGCGATGCTGACCGCGGTCGGCAACGACGTCAGCTTCGAGCACATCTTCGTCCGCCAGGTGATCGCGCACGCCCGCGAGGGCGACGGCCTGATCGGTTTTTCCACGAGCGGAAACTCCGCGAACCTGCTCGCAGCCTACGCACGGGCCAAGGCGATGGGGCTCACGACCATCGGGCTCGCCGGCGGCGATGGCGGCAAGATGGCGGCGAGCCCCGACCTCGATCACTGTCTCGTGGTGCGCACCGACAGCATCCACCGCGTCCAGGAGGTGCACGTCGTTACCTATCACATCATCTGGGATCTGGTGCACACGCTGCTCGCGGACGACCGGGGTAACCTCGGCAGGGAGCAACCGGCATGAAGTACGTCGACGAATTCCGCGACCCGGAGAAGGCACGCAAGCTGCTCCGGCGGATCGAGGCCCTGGTCGGCCGGATCGAGACCTGCCGCCAGCGGCCTCTGCAGCTGATGGAGGTCTGCGGCGGCCACACCCATTCGATCTTCAAGTACGGCCTGGAGACCATGCTGCCGGCCGAGATCGAGTTCGTGCACGGGCCGGGCTGTCCGGTCTGCGTGCTGCCGATGGGCCGGGTCGACGACTGCGTGGCGCTGGCCGAACACCCGAGCGTAATCTTCACGACCTTCGGCGACGCCATGCGCATCCCTGGTTCAAAAAAAAGCCTGCTCCAGGCGAAGGCCGACGGCGCCGACGTGCGCATGGTCTATTCGCCGCTCGACGCGCTCGCGATCGCCAGGCGCCATCCGGACAAGGAGGTCGTCTTTTTCGGACTGGGCTTCGAGACGACCATGCCGAGCACCGCGATCACCGTGCTCGAGGCCGCGCGCACGGGCGTTCGGAATTTTTCCTTGTTCTGCAATCACATCACGATCATCCCGACGATCAAGGCGATCCTTGACTCGCCCGAGCTCACGCTCGACGGCTTCGTCGGGCCGGGCCACGTCAGCATCGTGATCGGAACCGCGCCCTACGAGTTCATCTCGGGGCATTACAAGAAGCCTCTGGTGGTCGCGGGCTTCGAGCCGCTCGACATACTGCAGTCGGTCTGGATGCTCCTGAAGCAGATCGCCGAGGGGCGGTGCGAGGTCGAGAACCAGTACCAGCGAGTCGTGCCCGAGCAGGGCAACATCCCGGCGCTCGAGGCGGTCCAGAAGGTCTTCGAGCTGCGCGAGTTCTTCGAGTGGCGGGGGCTCGGCTCGATCGACCATTCGGGGGTGCGGATCCGCGAGGCCTACGCCGCCTTCGATGCCGAGCGCAAGTTCTCGGTGCCGAACCTCAAGATCGCCGATCCGAAATCCTGCCAGTGCGGCGAGGTCCTCAAGGGCGTGATCAAGCCCTGGCAGTGCAAGGTGTTCGGCAGCGCCTGCACGCCCGAGACGCCGCTCGGGGCGCTCATGGTATCGTCGGAAGGCGCCTGCGCCGCCTATTACAACTACGGCGGCGTGCAGCTCGCGGAGCGGCTGCGCGCGCGCTCCGGGCCGACGCGCGCGAGCGCGGCCGGATGAGCGTCCGCGCCCTGCCGGTCTCGGCGGACAGCGGCGGCGGCATCCACCGGCGGAGCGGCAAGCTGCGCGATACCCGGATCACGCTCGCCCACGGCGGCGGCGGCAAGGCGATGCGCGATCTGATCGACGACGTCTTCGTCGGCAGCTTCGACAACCAGATCCTCGCGGCTTTGGACGATCAGGCGCGGCTGCCGCTCGCCGAACTCCTGACTGTTGGCGATCGCCTGGCGTTCACGACCGATTCCTTCGTCGTCGATCCCCTGTTCTTTCCGGGCGCCGACATCGGCATGCTCGCGGTCAACGGCACGGTCAACGACCTCGCGGTCGGCGGCGCGCGGCCGCTCTTCCTGAGCTGCGCCGTGATCCTGGAAGAGGGGCTGGACGTGGCGACGCTTCGGCGCGTGGTCGCCTCGATGCGCGCTGCCGCCGAGGCTGCCGGCGTCCGGGTGATCGCCGGCGACACCAAGGTCGTCGAGCGCGGCGCCGCCGACAAGCTGTTCATCAACACGACCGGCCTCGGCGTGATCCGCGCCGGGCTCGATCTCGATCCCGCGACCGCGCGGCCGGGCGACGTCATCCTGGTCAACGGCTTCCTCGGCGATCACGGGGCGGCCGTGCTGAACGCCCGCGGCGACCTTGCGCTCGAAGCTGAAATCGAGAGCGACTGCCAGCCGCTCAACGGGCTGATCGACGCGCTGCTGGATGCCTGCCCCGAGGTCCGCTGCCTGCGCGATGCGACCCGCGGCGGGCTCGCGACCGTGGTCAACGAGTTCGCACAAGCTGCGGACGTCGGCATGCGGATCGACGAGCGGGCGCTGCCGATCCGGGAGGAGGTCAAGGGCATGTGCGAGATCCTGGGCCTGGACCCGCTCTACCTCGCCAACGAGGGCAAGCTCGTCGCGGTGGTGCCGCCCGGCGCCGCCGAAGCCGCGCTCGCGGCGATGCGCGGACATCCCTTCGGCCGGGCTGCGGCCGTGGTCGGCGAGGTCCAGGACGCACCCAAAGGCACCGTGCTGCTGGACACGGTCTTCGGCGGCCAGCGGATCGTCGACATGCTGGTCGGCGAGCAGCTGCCGAGGATCTGCTGATGACCCCGCCGACAGCCTCCCGAGCGGCCCATGCATGAGTTCAGCCTCGCAAGCAGCATCGTCGAGGCATGCTCGGCACGGGCGGGGGATGCCCGGGTCGGCCGCGTGACGTTGGAGATCGGCCGGCTCACCTGCGTGATGCCGGACGCGCTGCGCTTCTGCTTCGAGCTCTGTACCGAAGGCACGCCGCTGGCCGGCGCCGAGCTCGAGATCCTCGATATTGGCGGCCGCGCCCGCTGCCACGCGTGCGGCGCTGAGCTGGAGCTGAGCGATCTTTTTTCCGCATGCGGCTGCGGTTCGCACGACCTCCAGTGGCTCGCCGGCGAGGAGCTCAGGATCAAAGAGATGGAGCTGTTGTGATGTGCACGACCTGCGGCTGCTCAGATCACGCCCATCCGACCCTGACCGATCTGGCCGACGGCGAGCGCCGGGCGATCGGCGCCCATGAGCATCACCACCACGACCATCACCATGATGCGCACGATCAAGCGCACGCGCATCCTCATCATCACGGCACCACGGTGGCGCTCGAGCAGGCGGTGCTGGCCAAGAACGACCGACTGGCCGAGCGCAACCGCGGCTGGCTCGAGGGCCGGGGGATTCTGGCGCTGAACCTGATGAGCTCACCGGGCGCAGGCAAGACGACGCTGCTCGAGCGCACGATCCGCGCGCTCGGCCCCGACCTACCGATCAGCGTGATCGAGGGCGATCAGGAGACCCTGGTCGATGCCGAGCGCATCCGCGCGACCGGCTGCCGGGTCGTCCAGGTCAACACCGGCACCGGCTGTCATCTGGATGCCGAGATGCTGGCCAGCGCGCTGAAGCAGTTGGAACCGCCCCTGAACTCGGTGGTCATGATCGAGAACGTCGGCAACCTGGTCTGCCCCGCTCTGTTCGATCTCGGCGAGCGCGCCAGGGTCGTGATCCTGTCGGTGACCGAAGGCGAGGACAAGCCGCTGAAGTACCCGCACATGTTCAAGACCGCGGGGCTGATGGTTCTGAACAAGATCGACCTGCTGTCCTACGTCGACTTCGACCCCGTGCGCTGTCTCGCGTACGCCCGCCGGGTCAATCCCCGGATCGCGTCCCTGCAGCTCTCGGCGACCAGCGGTCAGGGTATGGAGCTATGGCTCGACTGGCTGCGCCGGCAGGTCGGAGCCGACGCCCTGACCGCGCCCGCTCTCTGATGACCGACGGCGCGGGAGGGCGCCGCGCTCCGGTCAGGCTATGATCCCAGCGGCGCAGGTGCGCCCGCGAGAACAATCTTTCGTCGTTGCTGCCGAGCCGGGCTGAAGCGCGGTTCAGGCCGCCTCCGGGCCTTTGCGATCGACCGCTTTCCCGGTGCCGGCCACGCGACCGGCCGGGAACGGCACCACCTGGGCCGGCACCACCCGCGACCGGCGCGGCCGGAACAGATCGCGCAGCACCTCCACCAGGGAACGCGCGGGCTTCGAGATGGTGCGCACGGGCTTGGAACTGACGCCCGCATAGAGGTGATATTCAGAGGCAGACCGCCAGCACATCGTTCTCTCCCAATCCGAAACAGCCCGACAACCTAACCATCGCCGTCGCGCGAAAGTTCCGTCGCCGCAACGTGCTTCTGCCGGACCGCCCGAGCACTGCGCATGGCGACGATCGGCAGCCGCAACGGCAGCGGAACCTGCGGCGGACCCGGCGGTTAACTACGCGACCAAGGTGCCGGAACGAGCGCGGATGGCGAGTGCGAATGGTACCCATACTTTCGCTGGCTCTGTTTCTTGCCGTGTTCGTCCTCATGGTGCGCGCGGTGCGGCAGGCCCGCGTGGTCCGCCGCCTTGACTCTCGCTCCGAAGTCGCCTTGCCACGAGCGCCCGAGGTCGCGATCATCATTCCGGCAAGGAACGAGCAGGCGAAGGTTGCCGCGTGCCTCGATGGCGTGCTGCACCAGCGCTATCCGAGCGACCGGCTCCAGGTCAGCTTGGTCGACGACGAATCCGAAGACGCCACCGGCGCGATCGCACGCGCGACGGCCGAGCGCGACCGCCGGCTGTCTGTGGTTCGCGTGCCGCCGCTTCCGAGCGGCTGGACCGGCAAGGGCCATGCATGTTGGGTGGGCGCGCGCAGCCTGCGCGGCGACCCCGAGTGGCTCTGCTTCCTCGATGCCGACGTCACCGTTCGTGAGGACCTGCTGCGGCGCGCGGTCGCCGCCGCGGAGACGGAACGGCTCGACCTTCTGTCGCTCGCGCCGGCTCAGATTCTGGTGACCTTCGCCGAACGTCTGATCATGCCCTGCGGCTTCTACCTGCTGTCGTTCGTCCAGGACCTCAGGAAGACCGAGCAGCCAGACGTCGACGAGGTCGCCGCGACCGGCATGTTCATGCTGGTGCGGCGGACCGCGTACGAGGCGGTCGCGGGCCACAGCGCGGTCGCGAGCGCGATCAGCGAAGACACCGAACTCGCCCGCACGGTCAAGCGGGCGGGAGGCAGGGTCGCGATGTGGGACGGCGACGGACTGCTCGAAACCCGGATGTATTCGGGTTGGCACTCCCTTCGCGCCGGCATCGCCAAGAACCTGATTGATCTTCTAGGCGGGCGCAGGGCGACGATCGCGACCGCGGGGCTCGGTCTGACCTTGGCCTGGGGCCTGATCCTGATCCCGGTTGCGAGCCTGCTCACCGGCGCCGCCGATCCCCTCGACCGCATCGCCCTCGCGCTCGCCGTCGGCGCCTCGGCGATCGCCCTCGCCTTCCATGTTGCAGGCGCAGCCCACTTCCGCATCCCGCTCTGGTACGGGCTGCTGTTTCCGCTCGGGTACACGGCGGGCGCCGTGATCGCCTTCGACAGCGTGCGACGGCGGAGGACGGGCCGGGTGGTCTGGAAGGGCCGCTCCTACTCCTACGCGGCCATGCCTGCGCCCGCCAATCCCTCCCGCGGCGGCGATTGAACTGGGAACCGCAGGCCGACACTAGGCAATGGAGCGCGTTCGCAGAATCTCGAGCGAGAAGGCGATCGTCGTTCTGATCGTCGACGATCTGGCGCGCGTCCGGCACATTGACGAAGATCCGCGGCCCATTGCGCTCGAGCGCGAAGGCCTCGGGATGCCCGGGCAGAGGGATCTTCCCGTCGATCTTGCCGGATGCGGCCGAGATCAAGGCAAGGCCGCCCTCGCCGTAGCCGACCACCACCTGTCCGTCCCCGGGCGCGAGGCGGACATTGTCGGCATCGTCGCCGAGCTCGATGGAGTTGAGCGGGGCGAGCTCGGGCCCCTTGAAGCGATGAACCAAGCCATCGCCGGCATCGGCCACAAAGACCGTGTCGGAGGCGGGGTCATAGACAACACCCTGCGGCTCTTCGAGCCCGCCGATCCCGCGCAGGACTTTGCCGGCAGCAAGATCCACGACGCCCAGGCTGTTGTTGCCGAGCTCGGCCACGAACAGCCGTTGCCGGGCGAGATCGATCGCGAGGTGGTCGATCCGCCCGCGAACCTCGCCAAGCGGGATCTTCTGCTCCAGCACGAGCGGCTGCGCCGGGCCCGCCGCGGCAGGCAGGCCCCAGGCGAAGAGCCCCGCGAGCGTGAAGGTCACGGCGAGCAGCTCGCGACAGCGTGGCAAGCCGCCCGCCTTCACCGCCTGCGTCGCGCCGTCCGTCGGTCTGCTGGACGCGGAGCGCCCCGGCATGTCACCGCGATACTGTCGCACGGATCAGCTCCTCGCGACGTTCATCTGGTCGAGCGCGGCGCGCAGACCGCGCGCGAGGGTCTGCGCGTCGGCATTGGCCCAGAAATGCATGAAGAACAGGCGCGGTTCCTCGGAGAGCATGTGGTTGTGCAGGGCTTCGACCTTGATGCTGTGCTCCCGCAGGGCACGGATCACCGGGTTCACCTCGTTGGCGGTCATCACGAAGTCGCCGGTGATCGCCGCCTTGCCGTCGCCGGTCGGCTGGAAGTTGATGGCAGTGGCGGTGCCCATGGCCGGCGGGATCGCCATCCCTGCCTCCGTGACCTCTTCGGAGCGCGGAATGGTGAAATGGTAGACACCGCCACCGGCCTTGCCCTGGTAACCCATGATCTTGTCGAGCCCGGCGGAATCGAGAGCCAACTTCTCGGCAGCCGGTTTGCCCGGCGATCCGCCGAGCGGCGTCTTGCTAAGCGCCAGCCCGGCGCGTAACGCCTCGGCAAGGCCGGCTGCGTCGCCTTCGCCACCGACGTGCATGAACATGACGTCTGGCTTCAGATTGTCGAGATGGTGATGCAGGGCGGTGATCTGGATGCCGCCCTCCTCGAGCTTGGTCATGACCGGGTTGACCTCGGCGTCGGTCAGCACGAGATCGCCCACCACCATGGTCTTGTTCTCGACCTGCTTGAAGGCGAGCCACGAGCCCAGCGCCAGCGCGGGCTTCACCGCCACCCCGTCGGCCGTGACCTTAAGATCGCTGCGCGGCAGGCTGATCTTGTAGACATCGCCGGGCTGCATCGAGCCGGCCACGCCGATCGCTTTCTCTACTGCCTGCCAGTCGGCCTGGGCGGCGAGACAGGGCCCGCACAGGCCCATGACGAGAGAGATCGTCGTCAGTGAGATCGCTACGCGCATCAAGAACTGCCTCCTCGTCTGCTTGGGTGCTGCGAGTTTTTGCGGTCTGTGTAGCGGCGGGTCTTGGCGCGCCTTAGCCCAGCTTTTCCGCTACTTTCTTGAAGGTCTGGCCATGCAGCAGGGTCACCTCCGCGGTCGGGTGACCGGCCGCCATCTCGGGAAAGCTGCTGACGGCGCGATAGCCGGGGTGGGCTTTGATCGCCTTCTCGGTGGCGGCGAGCAGCGAGACGGTCGTCTTGCCCATGACCGCCTTCTGCTTCGTGGCAGCTTCGAGATCTCCGGGGTCCGTAATCTTCTCGGCCCCGGCGATCGCGCCGGTCGTCGGGTCCACGACGACTTCGGAGAACCCGCCGCTCTTCTCCGTATAGACCGAAAGCTGGAGCTTCCCGTCCTCGGCAACCTCGAACTTGGCCGAGATCGGGGTCCCGTCGCGCGCGCTCGCCTTCAGCCCCTCCTCCAGCGTCACTTTCGTTCCCTTGAGCGCGCCGGCGAGCGCGGCTTGGTCCGATTTCTCGTCGGCATGCGTCATACACGGGAAGCAGGTGAGGTGACCGTAGCGGGTTGGTCACCTCGGGTGGGCCCGATGCCTTTATGAACGCCGACACCATAGCGAGGGTTTCAGATGATACAAGCGTTGCATAATCACGAATTCATGATACAGATACGTCTGTGAGCGCTCAGGCCGACGCTTCCGCCGGAAGCCGCTGGCTGCTGCTGATCCACCAGCTGCCGGCCAAGCCTGCTTATTTCCGGGTGAAGGTCTGGCGCCGGTTGCAGGCCATTGGTGCCGTGGCAGTGAAGAACGCAGTCTATGCGCTGCCCTGCGACGAGCAGACGCAGGAGGACTTCGAGTGGCTGCTCCGTGAGATCAGCGAAGGCGGAGGCGAAGCCGTGGTGTGCGAGGCCAAGCTGATCGCCGGCCACTCTGATCAGGAGGTGCGCGCGCTGTTCAATCGTGCTCGCGGCGAGGATTACGACGCGATCGCCAAAGAGGCGCGATCGATCGCCGCGGGGCTCGACGACGCGCCGCCGCCGGACAAGCGAGCCGAAGCGAAAGCGCAGCTCGGGCGGCTCAAGAACCGGCTCGCGCAGGTCGTGGCGATCGATTTTTTTGGTGCCGATCGGCGGACGTCCGTGGAGGCGCTGCTCGCCGAGCTTGCGGATCGGGTCGCCGAGCCGGCCGAGGAAGAGGTGCTCGAAGCGCCAGCCAGCGACGTGCCGGCCTTGCAGAATAGCCGCGGACGGACCTGGGTGACGCGAGAGGGCGTGTTCGTCGACCGGATCGCCTCGGCCTGGCTGATCCGCCGCTTCATCGATCCGCAAGCCCAATTCAAGTTCGTCCCGGCCAAGGGCTACCAGCCGGAATTTAGGGAGCTCCGCTTCGACATGTTCGAGGCCGAGTTCACCCACCAGGGTGATCGATGCACCTTTGAGGTCCTGCTGGAGCAGGCCGGGCTGGATGATCCCGCCCTGCGCGCGATCGCCGAGATCGTGCACGACATCGATCTCAAGGACGCGAAGTTCGGCCGCGACGAGGCGCCCGGCATCGCGAGCCTGATCACCGGCATCGCCCGCGCCCATCCCAAGGATGAGGACCGTCTCGACCAGGGCGGCGCCCTGTTCGAAAACCTGTATGCCTCATTCCGCATCCGCCGCCGCGCCGCCCGCTGATTGGAAGGTCGAGGGCGCCCTCGCGGGCCATGTCACTCCTTGACCGCGCCGGTCATCGAGGAGACGTAGTGCTCGACGAAGAACGAGTAGACGATCGCGACCGGCACCGAGCCGAGCAGCGCGCCGGCCATCAGGGCGCCCCAATGGTAGACGTCGCCCTCGACCAGTTCCGAGAGCACCGCGACCGGCACGGTCTTGTTCTCGGACGACGAGATGAACGTCAGCGCGTAGATGAACTCGTTCCAACACAGCGTGAAGGCGAAGATCCCGGCGGAGATCAGGCCCGGGATCGCCAGCGGCAGGATGATCTTGGTCAGGATCTGGACGCGGCCGGCGCCGTCGATCAGGGCGCATTCCTCGAGCTCGTACGGGATCGATTTGAAATAGCCCATGAGCAGCCAGGTCGAGAACGGGATCAGGATGGTCGGATAGGTCAGGATCAGGGCGAGCGGGCTGTCGAACAGGCCATACTGGAAGACGATGATCGCGAGCGGGATGAACAGGATCGAGGGCGGCACCAGATAGGCGAGGAAGATCATGCCGCCGATCGTGCTCGAGCCCCGGTAGCGCACGCGCACGATCGCGTAGGCGGCCATCACGCTCGCGATCAGCGACAGCGCGGTCGCGCTGACCGAGACGTACATGGTGTTCCACATCCAGCGCGGATAGTCGGTCTCGAACAGGAGCTTGTGGAAATGCTCGAGCGTCGGGTTGACGACCCACCAGGGATTGTGGGTCTGCATGTCGATCAGCTCGTTGTTCGGTTTGATGCTGGTCAGCGCCATCCAGTAGAAGGGGAACAACAGGACGATCAGGAACAGGATGAGCGGCAGATACACCGTGATCAGCTTGGTGTGCAAGCGCTCGAGGTAATCCATGCCCTGGCGCTCGTCCCGGCGGCGGTCCCGCCAGCCCTGGAGCAGGCCGGCTTTCTTAGCCGTGACCTCGTCGGCGCGCAGGCGGGTCAGCTGTTCGGCCATGACCGGTTGCTCCTGGTCGCTCTCTACCTTGATCAGTCGTCAATTCCGCCTTGCTGCCATTTGCGCCGCTGCAGGCCGAACCAGCTGAACATGATCGCACCCAGCAGGAAGGGGATCATCGCGGTCGAGATCGCAGCGCCCTCGCCGAGCGAGCCGCCGAGGATCGCGCGCTGGAAGCTGAGCGTCGCCATCAGGTGGGTGGCGTTGAGCGGGCCGCCCCGGGTCATCGCGTAGATCAGCTGGAAGTCGGTGAAGGTGAACAGCACCGAGAAAGTCATGACCACGGCGATGATCGGGGTCAGCAGCGGGAAGGTGACGTGCAGGAACATCTGCCGGCGGTTGGCGCCATCGATGATCGCGGCCTCGTACAGGGTCGGCGAGATGGTCTGCAGCCCGGCGAGCAGGGTGATCGCGACGAACGGGATGCCGCGCCAGACGTTGGCGACGATCACCGAGGCGCGGGCGTTGTTCGGGTCGCCGAGGAAGTTGATGTACTGGTCGATCAGGCCCAGCCGCTCGAGCGACCAGCTGATGATCGAGAACTGGCTGTCGTAGATCCACCAGAAGGCGATCGCCGAGAGCACCGTCGGCACGATGAACGGCAACAGCACGATCGCCCGGATGAAGGCCTTGAACGGGATCGAGTGGTTAAGCAGGATCGCGAGGTAGAGGCCGAGCCCGAATTTGGCCACGCTGGCGACGATCGTATAGAGGAAGGTGTTGAAGACCGCGAGCCAGAACACCGGATCGTCCCACAGCCACGCGAAGTTCTCGAGGCCGATGAAGACACCGGGGCGCCCGATCTTGGTGTCGGTGAAGCTCAGCCAGATCCCGAGGCCGAGCGGATAAGTCAGGAACAGAATCAGGAACGCGGCCGCCGGCACCATGAACCAGAAGCCGACCCAGTTGCGATTGTGCTTGAGCCGGGTCCAGGACCACCAGGGCGGGGCGGCTTCGTAGGTGCCAGGTCGAGCGATCGTCGCCACGGTGCCGATCCTTCCTCTGCAGCCAGCAAGCCAGGCAGGCCGGGGGCGGCGGGGCGGCCCGCCGCCCCCGGCCGCTGATCAGACCCGATAGTAGCGGTTGGCGCGCTTTTCCGCTTCGGCCATGGCGTCCTCCGGGCTCGCCGCGCCGGTGGCGGCCGAGGCGACCATGTCGAGAATCACAAAATCGGCCAGCACCTGCGCCGCGGCATAGCCGAGGTCGCCGGCGTAGGCGATGCTGCGGGCACGCTCGGTCGCCTCGGCGAACACCTTGCGCTTCGGATCCTCGTCCCAGACCGGATTGTCGTCGTAGCCGTGCAACGTCTGGGTGAAATAGCCAACCGACTGTTCCAGCCAAGCGTTGTACTGCGGCGCCTCCATCATGAAGGTCATGAACGCCTTGCAGGCCTCTGGGTAGTCGGTATAGGCGAACGCCATCCACGGGAACCCGACCTGCATCTCGGTCGGCTTGCCGACCGGGCCGACCGGCCAGTAGGCGTGGTCCATGTCCTCGGCGATCTCGGCCATGTTCTGGGCATTGGCCGCCGCGTAGATCGAGATGCCGTTGTTCGTGTAGCTGATGTCGCCGGCCAGGAACGCCTTGTTGTTGCTGCTGTCGTTCCAGGACGCGGTCCCCTGGACGAAGCTCGGATAGAGCTCGCGGACGTATTCGAGCGCCATCTTGGTCTCGGGACTGTTGATCGCGACCTGGTTGTCCTCGGTGAGCAGCTTGCCCCCGAAGGCCCAGACCAGCCAGTGCACCCAGGCGTTGCCGTCGCCGCTGGCGTGGCCGAGCGCGAAGCCGCCCGGGTGCCCCATCTTATTGAGTTCTTTGCTCAGTTTCAGGAAGTCGTCGGTGTTGTCCGGGAACTTTTCGAAGCCCGCGTCCTTGACCCAGGAGCTCCGGTAGTTGATGTAATTGCCGCCCCAGCAGAGCGGGATGCAGATCCAGCGGCCGCCGCTCTTGCCGTAGACCTCGGCGATCGGGTACCAGCCGCCGTATTTCTTGCCGAGGTAGTCGGCGACGTCGGTCATGTCGAGCAGCTTGTCCGGGAACAGGTGCGGCGTGGTGTTCGGGCCCCAGACGATGTCCGGCCCGGCGCCGACGTTGGCGGCGACCGCCGCCTTGGGCTGGATGTCGTCCATGAACTCCTTGTCGAGCCGGACCGGGATGCCGGTCGCCTTGGTGAAGGCGACGATGTTCTTGTCGAACTGGATGTCCTCGGTCTCGACGAAGCGGTTCCAGCGCAGCGCGCGTAGCTTGGCGTCTTTCTCGGGCTTGAACGGCATCTCGTCGGCCCAGGCCCGGGCCCAGTCGAGGAGCGAGGTGCCCCCGAGCAGGGCGGTCCCGGCGCCGAGCGCGGTCGAACCTTGCAGCAGCCGTCGTCGGTTGAGTCTGATCATCGCACTCAAGCTCCCCTGATTCTGGTGCCCTGTTGCCTCGCCGCCGGCCCCTGTCCGGCGGCATGGCTGCGTTTCGGCTCCCCGCACACCGGACCGCAATCGCGGACGCCTGGGAAGCCGCCACAGGTTCAATTCGAAGCCTACCCCAGAATGGCATCCCCTGTCACGGCTTTGCGCCCCGGCCAGCCGGTGGTCATGTCTCGCCGCCCGGCCGCGCTCGAGCAGCGGCCTCGTTGACGCAGCGGCGCCGCCGATCGTCCGGCCCGGCGCCCCTCCAGGTGCCGCGCGCCCCGCGGCACCTGGCAAAAGCGTGGACCGCGCGGCGATAACGCCTTACACTCTGGAGAATGGCCGCATGTCGGTTGTCGGGTCCAGCCACGCGGCATCGCCTGGAGTAATCCGACATGTGGCTTCAACAGGGAGGCAGACAATGAAGAAGATCGATCCAACCAAGCCCGGAGGACCAGCCAAGACCACGATCACGCGGCGGAGGTTCGTCGAGACCACGGCGGTGGCTGGCGGGGCGCTGCTCGCCGCGCCCTTCCTCGGCGGCAAGGCGCCGGCCTACGCCCAGGCCCGCAAAGTCCACTATCTGCAGTGGAGCAGCTTTATCCCCGACGCCGACGTCGAGATCGACCGCGAGGCCGCCGAGTTCGCGAAGGCGACCGGGATCCAGGTCACGGCCGAGAAGATCAATCAGAACGACATGACCGCCCGGATCACCGCCGCGATCGAGAGCGGCAGCGGCCCCGACGTGATCCAGCTGAACGCCAACCAGCCCCAGCTGTTCGCCAATGGTCTCGCCGACCACAACGCGCTCATGCAGGAGCTCGGCGGCGATCAGATCTACGAGTGGGCGCGCGACGTCGCCGTGGTCGACGGGGTCGCCCGCGGCGTGCCGCTGTTCAACCTCGGCAATGCCACCGTCTACCGCAAGGACGTGTTCGGCGAACTGGGTCTCCAACCACCCAACACCTGGGACGACTATCTCAAGGTCGGCACGGCGATCAAGAACGAGAACCTGCCGGTCGGCCAGACCCTCGGCCACACCTTCGGCGACGCGCCCACGTTCGTCTACCCGCTGCTGTGGAGCTTCGGCGCCATGGAGGTCGACAAATCGGGCAAGGTCGTGATCAACTCCAAGAACACCCAGGACGCGCTCGCCTTCATGAAGGAATTCTGGGAGGCGGCCTGTGATCCCGGCGGCTTTGCCTGGGACGACACCAGCAACAATCGCGCCTTCCTCGGCCAGACCATCGGCGCGACCCTGAACGGCGCCAGCATCTACTTCGTCGCCAAGAACAACCCCGACAAATACCCGGACTTCGCCCCGAAGCTCGACCATTTCCTCAATCCGGAGGGGCCGGGCGGCCGGTTCCATCTGGTCCAGCCGCGGACGCTCAGCATCATGCAGTACTCGCAGGACAAGGAAGCCGCCGCCGAGTACATCCGCTGGTCGTTCAAGGACGACAACTTCGACAAGTTCATGTGGGTCAACCAGGGCTACGTCCAGGGCCTGACGCCGAAATGGGAGACCCACCCGGTGTGGAAGTCGGATCCGGCGATCGCGATCTACGCCACCAATCCGCGCTATGGCCGCAACCCCGGCTACGCCGGGCCGCCGAACCGGCAGTCGGGCGAGGTCGTCGAGAAGTACATCATCGTCGACATGTGCGCCCGCGCGGCGCGCGGCGAGGACCCCAAGACGATCGCCGAATGGGGTCAGAAGGAGCTCGAGAACGTCTACGGCGCCTGACGTTCCGACGAGGTTGACGCGGATGCCGCGGCGGCCGGGGTGATCGCCCCGCCGCCGCGGTCCACCCCTACGCTGACCCGGCAGAGCGATGAAATCCACCTTGCCCGCCGACACCGCCCGCGTTCAGATAGCCGACGTTCCGCTCGAGCGCCGGGCACAGATGGGCCGGATCGCGCTGGCGCTCGAGGACGAGAGGATCCTGGCGTTCACCCTGCTGACGCCGGCCTTGATCCTGATCATGGTGTTCATCGCCTACCCGTTCTGTCTCGGCATCTGGATGTCGCTGACCGACAAGCTGGTGGGCACGCCCGGCAAGTTCATCGGGCTGGGCAACTACATTCGCCTGCTGCAGAGCGACATCTTCCGGACCGCCGCCTGGAACACCGTATTCTTCACCTTCGCGGCGACCGTGTTCAAGGCCGCGCTCGGGATGTGGCTCGCGGTTCTGCTCAATCGCAAGTTCCGCCTGTCGCGGATCACCCGGGCGACCGTGCTGCTGCCGTTCATCGTCCCGACCGTGCTCAGCACGCTCGCCTGGCTGTGGATGTTCGATGCCACCTTCAGCGTCTTCAACTGGGTCCTGCGCTGGCTGTGGCAGATGAAGATCGGTCTGTTCGGGATCCCACTCAAGGCCAACTGGGGCTACTTCCACGGGCCCCTGTGGCTCGGTGACCCCGGCTGGGCAATGGCCTCGGTGATCACCGTCAATGTCTGGCGTGGCCTGCCGTTCTTCGCGATCTCCTTTCTGGCCGCCCTGCAGACGATTCCCCAGGAACTGTACGACGCCGCTGACCTCGATGGTGCCACCGGCTGGCGCAAGTTCTGGCATGTGACCCTGCCGATGATCAAGCCGGTGGCGATCGTCGTGGTCGTGTTCTCGATCGTCGTCACCTTCGCGGATTTCCAGCTGGTCTACGTCCTGACCCGCGGCGGACCGAACAACGCCACCAACCTTCTGGCCACGCTGGCCTACCAGCTCGGCATGACCTCCGGCAACCTCGGCCAGGGCGCCGCGGTGTCGCTGTTCATGCTGCCGATCCTGGCCATGGTGATCGTCTTCCAGCTCTGGTATCTGCGCCGCCAGGGCGTCCGCTGAGCCGGGAGCAACCCGATGGGCTCGATGGTCGGCGAGACCTACCTCAAGCGATTGCTGGTATTTTACATACCGCTTTTCTTGTTCGTGTTCGTCACGCTGTTCCCGTTCTTGTGGATGTTCATCACATCAATCAAGCCGGATCCGGAACTCTACAATCCACGACTGTCCCCCTTCCTGGTCCGCCAACCGACCCTGAGCCACTGGAGCTACTTGTTCAACGACACCCTGTTCGTCCAGTGGGCGATCAATACGCTTTGGGTCGCGTGCGCGTCGACCGCGATCTCGCTGTTCGCCGGCGTGCTTGCCGGTTACGCCCTGGCCCGGCTGATCTTCCCCGGCTCGACGGTGTTCGGCATTGCGATCTTCGTCACCTATCTCGTGCCGCCGACGCTGCTGTTCATCCCGCTGACCGGCGTGATCTCGTGGATGGGCCTGCAGGATTCGACCTGGTCGCTGATCTTCACCTATCCGACCTTTCTGGTGCCGTTCTGCACCTGGCTGCTGATGGGTTATTTCCAGACCATCCCCAAGGAGCTCGAAGAGTGCGCCCGGATCGACGGCGCCACGCGCATCCAGGCGATGGTGTTCATCATCCTGCCACTCGCGGTGCCGGGCATCCTGTCCGCCGGGATCTTCGCCTTCACGCTGTCCTGGAACGAGTTCCTGTACGCGCTGGTCTTCATCTCCTCGCCGGCGAACAAGACGATCCCGGTCGGGGTGACCAGCGAATTGATCAAGGGCGACGTGTTCTTCTGGGGCTCCCTGATGGCCGGGGCGCTGTTGGGCTCGGTGCCGGTCGCGATCGTGTACTCTTTCTTCGTCGAGCACTACGTGTCCGGGATAACCGGTGCGGTCAAAGGCTGAGCCGCGCGCCCGCAGGCGGTCTGGGCTTCTCGCCGTCAGGCCGCTCCGAGCGCGGCCTGATTGACGCAGTTGCGCAGCTTCTGCCCGACCAGGTAGTCGCGCACGGTCTCCGCCGATTTGCGCCGCAGATCGGCCCGGCCATCGGGCGAGAACCAGGCGACGTGCGGGGTCAGCAGCAGGCGGCCGTCGAGCCAGGGCTCGCGCCGGCGGAAGGCCTGGAGCAAGGGGTGCGCCGGGTCCGGCGGCTCGGAGGGCAGCACGTCGAGCCCGGCGCCACTCAGGCGGCCATCGCGCAGCGCGGCGCCGAGCGCGTCGAGGTCGACCAGGCCGCCGCGCGCCGTATTGATCAGGAACGCCTCCTCCTTGAATGCCGCCAGCGCCCTGGCATCGATCAGATGGGCGTTCTCGGCCGTCAGCGGGCAATGCAGGCTGACGACATCGGCCTCGGCGAGCAGCGCCTCGAGCGAGGCCACCCGGCGGTAGCCGTGCGCCAGCTCGACGCCGTCGGGCAGATAGGGGTCGTAGAAGCTGA
>CAWALL010000036.1:0-39230 GCA_963782885.1 uncultured Alphaproteobacteria bacterium | reverse complement strand
GAGGTCGAGGTCCAGGCCCGGCGGGTCGAGGCGCAGGGGCGCCGCCCCGGGCGACCGCAGTACGGAACTCCGGCTCGCCGGGCACGCGATGGTGGTGGACGACCAGCCGGCGCTGGGTGTCGACCGTCCCCCTGCGCGACGCTGGCAAGCCGGCGTAGCCGGCGAGCTTGATGGTGAGTCCTTGTCGCGGGTGCTCGGGGACAGGACCTCGACGACGATCAGCGGCTCGGGCACGAGCAGGCCGTCGGGCACCTCGGCGCAGCTCACCACCACGTCCGGCTCGAAGGCGGTGTCGGCGTCGATCTGGACTTTCGGGCCCGAGACGAACACCTCACGCCTGGCCGCCTTGGGCCAGCGCCGCGCTCAGCGCATGGTCGATCCGGCGCTTGATGCGGGCGTGCCGGACCGTCTCGGCCGCCATGGCATGCGCCGGGGCCGGCCCGCGTACCGGCACCGGCTCCCCCTCGACCAGCTCCCAGCGCTCGCCCTCCGGGCGGCGGCTCGCCCAGTCCAGGAAGGCCGCCACGGTCATCCGCTTGACGGCCGCACTACCGGTCATCGACGACCCCCGCATCGGTTCCGCTTACATCAAGCGTGGACGAGCGACAACGGTCAACGGATTTGCGGCGGCGGGGTGCGCGACAGCCCGGGCGGGCACTCGTCAGGAATGGGTGAAGCGCGGCGGGCGCTTCTCGAAGAAGGCGCGCACGCCCTCGTTGCAGTCATCGGTCGCGAAGGCCTCGGCCGAGAGCGCGAGCGAGCGCTCGATCGCCTGATCCTCGCTCATATCGAACGATAGGTCGACCGCGCGCTTGCAGAGCTCCAGTGCCTTGCCCGGGCGCTCCGCCAGCTCCGCCGCCATCCGGCAGGCGGTGATCAGCGCTTCGCCCACCGGTACGACCCGGTTGACGAGCCCCCAGGCGAGCGCGGTCTCGGGGTCGATCGGCTCGCCGAAATACATCATCTCCTTGGCCCGCCCCTCGCCGATCCGGCGGGTCACGCGGACCGTGCCGCCCGAGCCCGGAAAAACCCCGAGCTTGATCTCGGGCAGCGCCAGCCTGGCGTTCGCCTCGACCACGAGCAGGTCGCAACAGACCGCGAGCTCGAGCCCGCCGCCATAGGCCAGGCCCGCGACCGCCGCGATCGTGGGCTTCGGAAATCGTCGACCTTGGCATAGGCCCGGTTCTCGGCCGCGAGTTTCTTGCCGACGACGTCCTCGGCGACGCCCGGAAACTCGCGGATGTCGGAGCCCGCGCAGAACGCGCGCTCGCCCGCGCCGGTCAGCACGAGGACGCGGACCGCCGGATCGCCCGCCAGGCGGTCGAGCGTCCGGTCGAGTTCGCGGGTGAGCTCGAGCGTCACGAGGTTGAGCGGCGGGTTGTTCAGCGTCAGGACGGCAACCCCGTCCTCGATCCGGCAGAGGATCAGCTCAGCGCTCATCGGCTCTTTTTCCGACTCGTCGAAGCTCCGGCCCTGGCGCGGAACTCCGGCAGCAGGTTCATAGGCTCGTCACGGAACAGGCGGGCGTCCATGCGCTCGAGCGGCTCGGCGACCCGGACTTCGAAGCCGATCATCTCCAGCACGTCCCGGCGCGGATCGATCCCGGGCGCCACCTCGGTCAATGCCAGGCCGTCCTCATCGAGCCGGAACACGGCGCGCTCGGTGACGTACATGACCTCCTGGCCGCGCGCCTGCGCGTAACGGCCATTGAAGGTCACCTGCTGAACCTCCGGCAGCCATTTCCGGGTGCGGCCCTCCTGATACAGCGTGAGCCCGGCTTCGCCATCCGGAGCAATCTCGAGGCCGCCGGTCGTCAGGGTCCCGGAAAAGACGACCTTGCGCGCCCCCTGGCTGATGTTGATGAAGCCGCCCGGGCCGTTGACCCTGCGCCCGTAGCGGCTGACGTTGACGTTGCCCTGGCGGTCGACCTCGGCGAACGACAGGAACGCGAGGTCAAGCCCGCCGCCGTCGTAGAAGTCGAACTGGTAGGGCTGGTCGGCCATCATGTCGTAGTTGACGCCGGCGCCCGCGTCCTTGCCGCCGGCCGGCACGCCGCCGATGATGCCCTGTTCGACCGTCAGGGTCACTTCCCGCCAGAGGCCCTCCTCGGCCGCGACGTTGGCGATCCCGTTCGAGACCCCGAAGCCGAGGTTGACGACCGCGCCCGGGAACAGCTCGAGCGCGGCGCGGCGCGCGATCACCTTGCGGATGTCGAGCGCCAGGCGCGGGATCGCGGCCTCGGGCGCATGCAGCTCGCCCGCGTAGGCCGGGCTGTAGGGCGTCTGGTAGGTCTGCCGCTGGCCAGGCGCCGGCACCACGTAGTCGACGACAATGCCGGGGACCTTGACCTGCTTGCCGGGCAGGCTGCCGGCGGCCGCGATCCGCTCGACCTGAGCAATGACGATCCCGCCCTGTCGGCGCGCCGCGGTTGCGATCGAGAAGTTCTCGCCGAAGAACGCCTCGCGCTCCATGGTGAGATTGCCGCGCTCGTCGGCGGTGGTCGCGCGGATCACCGCAACGTCGACCGGGAGCGCCTTGTAGAGCAGGATCTCCTCGCCATCGACCCTGAGCAGCTCGACCAGATCTTCGCGGGCGCTTGGGCTCTGCCGGCCGCCGCCATGGCGCGGGTCGACGAAGCTGTGCAGGCCCGTGGTCGTGAGCAGACCCGGGCGCCCGGCGGCCATGTCGCGCATCAGCTGTGAGAGCGTGCCCTGGGGCAGGGTGTAGGCCTCGACCTGGTCGGCCAGCGCCAGCTCGGCAAACCGTGGGCAGTTGTTGAAGCCGCCACTGATCACCCGACGCGCCAGTCCGGGCTCGGCCAAAAGATTGAACCCGGTGGTCTGCCAGTCGCCGAGCGAGACGACGCTGATCAGGGTCAGATCACGCGGCGTCCCCTGCTCGCGAAAGCGCGCCGCGAGCGCCTCGATCACCGCCTCCGGCACCGCATGGCCGCCGCCCGAGCCGCCGAACAGCACGACATCGCCGTCGCGGATCAGCAAGACGGCGGCGGCCGCGTCGATCACTTGCATCGCGAGATCGCCAATCCTGTCCCCGCCCGGCCATCAGGATGACCGCTCCCGGCCGGCCTGTCGAGGCCCACTGTCCAAGGCCCCGGGCGCCGGTGCGGAGACGCGCGCTCCGCTTGCCACCGCCCGCTGAGGCATCGGCGTCGGCGAGGCGATCGGTGTCTTGCCAACGCGTCCGTGCTGCCACGAGCCAACGCGTCCGTCCTGCCAAGAGCGGCCGGCTGCCCCGCCCCACGCCGTCTCCAGCAGCGCAACCCGTCTCCATCCGGGCCTCCCAGCGCAACCCACACCCCCGCCCGGAACGCCCCAGGACGACCCGCTTGCCACCGGAGATCGTTAACTCTTCGTCAATCGTCCGGCGCCAACCTGATGGAGCTCGATGGTCCATGCGATCCTGGAAATCCGCCGCCATGTCGTTTTCGGGCCACGGATTCCCACGGTCCCATGGACCACCCGAAGAAAGGGTTGAGACCGAAGTTGTTAAGATTCCGTTACTCGCGCGAAGGTACCGTCGTCACCAGAAGATACCATCGTCACCAAAGGACTCGGTCGAGCTTGCTACGTTCCGCAGACCGCGGACCGGATGCTGATCCGGCCCGACCCGCATCAGCGCAGAAGGTTCCGCCCGACAGCCCGTGGGAGCGCGCTCTGCCGGTCTCCCTGCGGCGTCCTCACCGGAAGGCCTGAGCGGATCGGATCTGGACGGCCATCTGGTGGCGGGCGGCCGTGATGAAATCGCGAGCCGACGCTGATCCGAGTTCACACCCTGTGGTCTGGGCTTACGGCCGCGACCGCCCGCCAAGGCGCCCCTGCGATGGGCGCTCAGAGCTTGAGCTCCCAGGTCTCGCCCACGAGGTCGTGGCCGAAGCTCCGGTGCGGGCTCGCCTCGAGCAGCCGGTAGCCCGCGCGCTCGTAGATCCGCCGCGCCGCCGCCAGGACGCTGTTGGTCCAGAGCCTGATCGCTCGGTAGCCCGCGGCTCTGGCGAAGCGCTCGCACTCCTGCACCAGTCGCGCGCCGACGCCCTGGCCCCGCGCTTCGGGCTCGACCAGCAGCAGGCGGAGCTTCGCGACCTCGTCGGTCGCCCGCACCAGCAGCACCGAGCCGATGATCCCGCCATCGCGCTCGGCGACCCAGCAGCGCTCGCGCTTCGGGTCGTGCTCCCGGATGAACCCGGCCGCGATCTCGGCGACCATCGCCTCGAAGCGCTCGTCCCAGCCATACTCCTGCGCATAGAGCACGCCGTGGCGATGCACGATCCAGCCGAGATCGCCCGGCTGATGCAGGCGCAGCAGGTAGGGCGTTCCGGCTTCGGGCTGCGGCTCGAGCAGCCGCTGGAGCGTGGTCATCGCGGCCAAGAGGCGCCTTTGCTCCGGCTCCTTGAGCCCGCCCAGCATGGCGCCGACCTGGGCGCGCGAGGCCCGGTCGAGCGGCACGAACGCCGCTCGCCCGGCCTCGGTCAGCCGGATCTGGCTCTGGCGGCCGTCGACGGCCGAGCGCGTCCGCCGGATCAGCCCTCCGTCCTCGAAGCCACGCAGGATCCGGCTCAGATAGCCGGCGTCCAGGCGGAGCTCCCGGCCGAGTTCGCTCGCTGCCGGGCCGTCGCGGCTGGCAAGCTCGTAGAGCACGCGCGCCTCGGTCAGCGAGAACGGGCTCTGCAGCAACCCCTCGTGCAGCACACCAATGTGCTTGGTGTAGAACCGGTTGAAGCGCCGCACGCGGTCGACGTGCTCAACATTGGCCTCTGGCACGGTCGGCACCTCCGGTGACAGCACCTCCATGCCAGGATCAGGAAACTAATTGACTATGTCAACTAATCCATCACTTCCTGGCCGCCGTCGATGCCGAGCACCTGGGCGGTGACGTAGCCGTTGGCCATCAGATAGAGGGTGCCCAGCGCGCAGTCCTCGGCATGGCCGACCCGGCCGACCGGCAGGCGGGCCGCCATCTGCCGGTAGCGCTCCTCCTTGTCGTCGGCGTGCAGGAGGTCGTTGAGCGGCGTATCGCAAAGGCCGGGCGCAATCGTGTTGACCCGGCAGCCGAGCCTTGCGAACTCCAGCGCCAGCGAGCGGGTCGCGGCGTTGAGCGCGCCGTTGATGCAGGCGCCCATGATGTAGCCCTTGACCGGGCGCTTGGCGGCGACGCCGGTGAAGAACACGATGCTGCCGCCGCGCCGGAGATGCGGCCTGGCATCGAACGCCGCCCAGAACGGTCCCCAGAACTTGCTCTCGAACGCCTCGCGGGCATTCTCGTCGGTGAGTTCGTCGTAGAGGATCGGCTTCACGGTCGAGCCGGGCAGAACCAGGTGGTCGAAGGGCGCGCATTCGGCGAGAAACTCCGCCACGGCCGGCCGGTCCTCGACCCTGAGCGCACGCCAGGGCACAGGCGCACCGCCGCGATCGGCGAGGCTGCGCGCGGCCGCCGCCAGCTTCTCAGGCGTGCGTGCTGCGATCGCGACCCGGGCGCCGGCGTCGATCGCGAGTTCGGCGGTCGCGAGGCCCATCCCATAGGACCCGCCGATGATCACGACTTTCTGGCCCTCGAGCGAGACCATGCCTCCCTCCCCCTGCCTGCTCAGGCGGCGGACGATAGCCGCGGCCGCCCGGCCCGACAACGACAGCGGAGCAGCGCTGGCCACAGGCCAGAGGTGGTCAGCCGAGCGTGCGGTACCAGTCGGCGAGCGTGCGCCCGATCTGGTCCGGCGAGTCCTCCTGGATGAAGTGGCTGCCGGAAACCGTGACCTCGGTCTGGTTCGGCCAGCCCCGGCAGAACTCCCGTTGCGCACCGACCAGGATCGCCCCCGGCTCGGCGTTGACGAACAGCTTCGGAACCTCGCTGGTCGCGAGCCAGTCGGCGTAGGCCTGAACGATCGTGACCACGTCTGCAGGCTCGCCGTCGAGCGGGATTTCGCGCGGCCAGCTCAGAGTCGGCCGCCGCGCCTCGCCAGGTCCGCCAAACGGCCGGCGGTAGACCGCCATTTCTGCCTCCGTCAGCCCGCGCAGCACCGACCCCGGCAGCACCCGCTCGACGAACACGTTCTTCTCCAGCACCATCGCCTCGCCGGCCTCGGACCGAAAACCCTGGAACAGCTTCCGGATCGGCTCCGGCCATTCCGCCCAGGCGAGCGGCCGCACGATCGCCTCCATATACGCAATGCCCTTGACCGCCTCGCGGTGCCGGTTCGCCCAGTCGAACCCCAGCGCCGAGCCCCAGTCATGCCCGACGACCGTGACCTTTTCTTCCACTTGAAGCGCGTCCAGCAACCCATCGAGGTAATGGCGATGCTCGACGAACCGATAGCTGCCCGGGCCGGACGGCTCCAGCTTCTCCGAATCGCCCATGCCAATCAGATCCGGCGCGATGCAGCGCCCGAGCCCCTCCAAATGCGGCATCACGTTCCGCCAGAGATAGGACGCCGTCGGGTTGCCGTGCAGGAAGACGATCGGATCGCCCGCGCCACTCTCGACATAGGCCATCTCCTTGCCGTGCACGGCAATGCGCTTTTTCGCTCGTTCGGCCGCGCTGATCATGGCCCCCTACTCACTCAGAATCTGCTTGATCCGGGCGATCGCCTCGTCGACCGCCTGCTCGGGGCTGATGCCGTCGGCGACGACGCGGTGCACGGCCTTGCCCCAGACGTTCTCCTGCCAGATCGGGCCCGAGCGCCATTCGTGGTCGCGCACCCCGGTGCCGTTGAACTGTTGCGTGCGCGTCAGCGTCTGGATCGCTGCCCGCATGCGATGCGGATCACTGGTATCCAGCCAAAACGGCTGGTCGACCAGCTTGCGCATCGGCGGCAGAAAGCGGTCGCCGGCGAAGGTCAGCCAATGGGCCAGCCAACCGCCTTCGGCGAGGAAGCGGACGAAGTCGCCGGCGAGCGCGGGATTGCTGCCGGCCTTGAACACGGCGGCGCGCACCAGACCACCGTCGATGACCAGCGGCTCGCCGTGCACGTCGTCCGGCCAGTCGATGGTCGCGGCGCGCCCGAAATAGTCATCGGGGCGCGCCGTGCGCAGCGCCGCCGCGACCGAGAGCGTCGGGTTCGCCGTCATCACCACGGTCTGGGCGAGGAAGGCCTTGTTGTTGTCGACGTTGGTCCAGTTCACCGCCGGCGGCGGGGCGCAGCCCTGGCGCCAAATCGCCGTGTAGGCGTCCAGCGCCTTGATCAAGCCCGCCCGCACCGCGGGGTCGTCGACCTGAAGACGGCCATCGCGGCTCAACCAGGGCGCCCCATAGGCAAGCTGAAACTGAAACAGTTCCTCGTCGGTGTCGGTCGCCGCAGCCGACATGGACAGGCCGACGCCCCAGATGTCGTCGCGGCCGAGCGCCCTGCGCACTGCCGGCTGGACCCGGTCGCACCAGAAAGCCCAGAACGCCTCCCAGCCGGTCGGGATGTCGGCCAGTGTGAAGCCGGCGCGCTCCAGAAGGCTGTTCCAGACGTGGACGTAGTTGGAATACCTGCCCATTGGCAGGCCATAGAGTCCGCGCTGGTCCGTCTTGCCGTCGAGCAGAGTCGAGACGTCGATGGCGTCGGGGTCGAACAGGTCGAGGACCGGGCTGAGGTCGCCCGCGAGGTCCACCAGCCGGTCCTCGTAAGCCCATCGGGGCACCCAGCGGTCGGCCGCGATGCCGAACAGGAAGTCCGGCGGCTGCCCGGCCGCGAGCGCCGCCTGGACGGTCTCGATGACCTGATCCACGGCGGGTTGGACAAGCTCGACCTTCTTGCCGCTCGCCTGCTCGAAGGCCGTGACGATCTCAGCGACCGCCTCGTTTTCCTGCGCATGAAAGTCGTCTTCCCACCAGATCACGAGATCGGCGCTGTGCGCGCCCGACCAGGGGCGGGCGAGGGCTGCGAGGGCGATCGCGGAGGCCAGGGCCAGTCTGGAGATGGCGAACATCCTCTGCCCTCTTTGCCGGTCGTGTAATCGCTTCAGGATTAGGCGCTCTCGCCGAGTGCGTCCATCCGATCACGCGACCGGTCGAGGACAAAGGCGGTCGACAGCCGACCCGGCCGCCACCTATCGTAACCCGCGATGACCGGAATCGCGCTTTCTGTCCTGGCTCTGGCGCTGGCGTTCGCCCTCATCACGCCGGCTGCGGCGCGGGTCGATCGGGTCGAGATCCTCGAGCGCGGGCCGCTCGCGGGCGGCATGGCGTTCGGAGAGGCTGGCGCCTATGACCGCATCAGGGGCCGCCTCCACTATGCGGTCGACCCAGATGATCCTGCCAATGCCCGGATCGTCGATCTACAGCGGGCGCCGCGCGATGGCCGGGGGCTCGTGACTTTCGCGGGCGATTTTCTCCTGCTCCGGCCCAAGGATCTCGGCCGCGGCAATCACCGCCTGTTCTACGAGGTCGACAACCGCGGCAACCTCGGCATGCTCGCGTTCTTCGACGACGCGCCCTGGAGCAATGACCCGCAAAACGCCGCCGATCTCGGCAACGGTTTTCTGCTGCGTCAGGGCTACAGCCTGCTCTGGAGCGCCTGGAACTGGGACGTGCTGCCCGGCGACCGCCGGCTCCAGATCGAGCTGCCGATCGCGACCGAGAACGGCGCTCCGATCACCGGGCCGGTCGCGGCCGAGTTCGTGCTCATGCGCCCGGCCACGAGCGCCGCCTTCATGTGGGGCGACTCGCGCGGCTATCCGCCCGTCGACCTGCAAGAGCCCGGCGCCAGGCTGACGGTGCGGGATCAGCCGACCGGCGCGCGCACGCTGATCCCGCGCGAGCAATGGCGCTTCGACGGCCCGACCCGGGTTTTTTCCACCTTGGGCTTCGCGCCGGGCCGGATCTACGAGGTCGACTATACCGCGCGCGACCCGCGGGTCGTGGGCCTCGGCCTCGCCGCGATCCGCGATTCGCTGTCGTTCTTCCGCTTCGCGGCCGCGGACGACGCCGGCACGCCCAATCCTCTGGCGAGCGCCGGCCAGCCGGACGCCCGGGCGACCCTCGCCTTCGGCATCTCGCAGTCGGCCCGGGTGCTGCAGCACATGCTGCTCGAGGCGCTGCACGTCGACGAGGCCGGGCGCATGGTCTTCGACGGCGCCCTGATCGACGTCCCGGGCGGCGGCAAGGGCAGCTTCAACTACCGCTTTGCCCAAACCACGCGCCATCCGAGCGAGCTCGAGGATCAGCAGTACCCGGCCGATTTCTTCCCGTTCACGATCACGCCCGAGGTCGACCCGGTGACCGGCGCGAAGGGCGACGTCCTGGCGCGGGCGCGCGCTCAGGGCGCGCTGCCCAAGCTCTTCTATACCCTGACCTCGACCGAGTACTGGACCCGCTCGGCATCGCTCCTGCACACCGACGTCGCCGGCGAGACGGATCTGCCGCTCGCGCCGGACGCGCGCCTCTACATGTTCGCCGGCGCCCAGCACGGCAACTGGCGCACAGCCGTCCGCGGGCCCTATCAGAACTGCGGCAATCCGCTCGATCACCGGCCGCCGATGCGCGCGCTCCTGCTCGCGCTCGACGCCTGGGCGACCGAGGGTACGGCACCGCCCGCGAGCGTCTACCCGAAGCTCGCCGCTGGCACGCTGGGCTCGGTCGCCGAGTACCGGAGCGCGTTCCCGGCGATCCGGGGCGTGCAGCTGCCGAGCGGCAACCTGCAGCCGCCGCGGCTCGATCTCGGCCCCCGGTTCGCGAGCGAAGGCATCGCCGACAAGCAGCCGCCGGACTTCGGCCCCCCGTTCATCACCCGGGTGCCGCTGCCCGATGCCGACGGCATCGACCGGGGCGGCATCCGCCTGCCCGCAGTTGCGGTGCCGCTCGGCACCTATACCGGCTGGAACCTGCGCCGGCCCGAGGTCGGCGCGCCGCACCACCTCGCCCGCTGGGCCGGCTCGTTTTTCCCATTTGCCCGGACCGAGGCCGAGCGCCGGGCAGCCGCCGATCCGCGCCGATCGCTCGAGGCCCGCTACCGCTCCCGCGCCGACTATGAAAGCCGGGTCGGGGCGGCGGCCGAGGAGCTGGCGCGGGAGGGTCTCCTGCTCGAGGCCGACATCGCTCCGCTCGTCACGCACGCCGGCGCCTTGTACGACCGGGTCCTCCAGCATCGGCCGGACGATCCGGCCTGCGCCTACCAGCTCGGCGGCTGAGCTCAGCCCATCGTCGCCAGCACCTCGCGGGTGACCCGGTAGCGGAGCGGCTGGCCCGCCTGCCAGCGCTCGAACTCCTCGAGCGCGCAGTCGGCAAGGCGGATCACCTCGTCGCCGATCGTGCCGCCGATGTGCGGGCTGATCACGACGTTGGCGAGCGACCAGAGCTTCGACTCAGGCGCCGGCGGCTCCGGCCAGGTGACGTCCAGCAGCGCCGTCAGGTCGGGCCTGGCCTCGAGCACGGCGATCAGGTCGGCCTCGACCACCTGCGCGCCGCGGCCGGTGTTGATGAAGGTGGCGCCCTCGCGCATGGCTCCGAACAGCTCGCCCGTCAGCACGCCCCGGGTCGAGGGCAGATCCGGGATGTGGTTGCTCACGATCATCGCCCGCCGGAACAGCTCGGCCAGCTCGACCTTCTCGACCCCGAGCTCGACCGCGCCCGCCTCGGAGAGGAACGGGTCGCAGGCGATCACGGCGATCGGGTAATCGCGCAGGAGCTGGCGCAGGCGCGTGCCGATCTTGCCCATGCCGATCAAGCCGATCGTCTCGCCGTTGACGCCCGGCCGCCAGAACGCCTTGACGTCCTGCGAGCGTCGCTCGCGGTAGTCGCGCACCGTCCGGAAATAGCCGCGCAGGCTGAGCAGGATCTGGGCAAGACACATCTCCGCGACCGGGATCGCGTTGATCGCCCAGGCGCTGACCAGGATGACCTCGTGCTCGACCAGCGCCTCTGCGAACGCCTTGACGTTGCCGGCGGCGTAGAACACGGCCTCGAGCCTGGGCAGCCGTGCCAGCTGGGCATCGGAGAGGTTCGGCATGCCCCAGGTCGCGAAGATCACCTCGAGCTCGCCGAGGTTCGCGGCGTGGCGCTCGAAGTTGCCGGCGTTGACCACCTCCGGATAGAGGTCGGTCAGCGCCGCGATCCGCGCGCGCCGGCCCTGGCCGAAGACCTCGCCATCGCCGATCGGGTAATCGTAGAACAGGGCCGCCTTCTTCTTGGGCATCGGGCTTGCTTCCGCTCGCGCTGCGTTCGGGACAGGCTAGCGCGACGGCAGCGGGGGAGACCATGGCCAATTACGACGCGATCGTGGTCGGGGGCGGGGTGGTCGGCATGGCGAGCGCCTACCATCTGGTCGCCGCCGGCGTGCGCACGCTGCTGATCGACCGCGACGACCGCGGCCGGGCGAGCGATGCCGGCGCCGGCATCATCTCCGCGGGCGCAGCGCTCGACGATCCGGACCCGGTCGAACGCTTCGCGGCGCGGGCTTTCCTGCACTATGCCGAGCTGATCGAGGCGCTGGCCGCCGAGGGCGCCGGCGCGACCGGCTACGGCGTCCCGGGGGCCCTCAACGTGGCGCTCGACGACGACGAGCTCGCGCCGTTCGAAGAGCTGCGCCGCCGCCGGGCGCAGTCTGCAGTGAGCACGCCCGGCGATCACGTCGAGGTCAGTGCCGCGCAGGCGCAGGCGCTGTTCCCACCGCTCGCCGCGGTCCGGCGTGCGCTCCACGATGCCCGCAGCGCCCGGGTCGACGGTCGCCTGCTCGCGGCCGCCTTGCGGCGCGCCGCCCTGGCCCGGGGTCTCGAGTTCCGGACCGCGAGCGTCGAGGACCTGATCGTCCGGGACGGCGCGGTTCAGGGCGTGACGCTCGGTGCCGGGACGATCCCGGCCGGACAGGTGGTGATCGCCGCCGGCGCCTGGTCGGAGGCGCTCGGCGCCGGGCTCGGCATCCGCATTCCGGTAGCCCCCCAGCGCGGCCAGATCATCCATCTGCGCCTGCCGGGAGCCGCGACCGGCGACTGGCCGATCGTATCGGCGTTCCGCGGCCACTACATGGTGCCCTGGCCGGACGGCCGGGTCGTGGTCGGCGCGACCCGCGAGACCGGCTCCGGCTTTCGGCCGCAGACCACGGCCGCGGGCATCATGCAGGTGCTCGCCGAGGCGCTGCGGGTGGCGCCCGGGCTGCAGGACGCGAGCCTGCTCGAGGTCAGGGTCGGCCTGCGGCCGGCGAGCGCCGACGGTCTGCCGATCCTGGGCCCGGTGCCCGGGCTGCGCAATCTGCTGCTCGCGACCGGGCATGGCCCGGTCGGGCTCCGGCTGGGGCCCTACAGCGGCAAGGTGATCGCCGGGATCGTCGCCGGCGGCGTGCCCGACCCGGACCTCGCGCCGTTCGCGATCGACCGCTTCCGGTGACCGCTTCGCAATCGGGCCAGAGCTCTCACTCGCTCGGGGCCACGTCCGGCAGCCCGGGATAGGCCTTGGCGAGGCCGACGATCCGCATCGAGTAGCGCAGCCAGATCAGCGCGAATCCGATCAGGACGAAGCGGTCGATCGCGGCCAGCTGCGGTGGGAAACCGCTGGTAAAGAGATAGAACAGGGTCGCGACCGGCGCCGCGCTGCAATAGAGCGCCGGCCACAGATGCTTGGTCGCCCCGAACAGGATCGTGCTGCAGACCATCGTGAGGCCATAGAGTGCGACCGCCTCGGAACGGCCCTGGGGCAGGACGCCGGCGAGTGCTCCGAGCGTGATGACCCCGAACAGGCTGCCGAGAAACAGGGTGTAGGCGTAGATCTCGTAGTCCGCCTGGCGCCGGGTGATCTTGGCGACCCGGACGAAATAGGGCGTCCGATCGTCGTCCCAGACGTAGCGCTTGACGAAGTCCTCCCAGTTCATCGCGCCTCTTGATCAGTAGTCGCCATGTCGTCCCGTGCCAAGCCGCCGACCCAGGGGCGACTAGCCGGTGGTACCGACTGGCGATGCCTTCCTGCGTACGGTCTCGGTCTCGACGTCCCAGTCCGCCTCCTCTAATTCTTTGAGCTGGATGCGCTCCTTGCCCTCGATTTTGCTACCTTCTTCTTCCGGCCACTCGAGCGTCATGAGCGGGAAGCGGACGTCCTTGGGCCCCCACAGCACGATCACGACCTGGAGCCAGACCGCGACCCCGGAGATCGCGGCGACGATCAGCCCGAACACCAGGACGCTCTTGATGATCCAGCGGTTGGTCAGGCCGACCTGCGATGCCGAGATCTCGTGGATCACATAGGAATCGTGGGCGTACACGAACGCGAAATAGATCACGACGCAGCAGTACGGGAGCAGGAAGAACGTCAGGCCCAGGAACTCGAGCCACGCCTTCTTGCGGAACGACAGGGTCTCGCGCACCAGGTCGACCCGCACGTGGGTGTTGTAGATGTAGCCGTAGCCCAGGACCAAAGCGAACAGAGCAGTGTGGAAGTGCCACTCAAGCTCCTGGAGCAGGGTCGATTCGAAGATCCGGCCGAAGTTGTGGACCAGCCAGATCTGGATCCAGATCAGCTTGCGCGCGGTGACGTCGAACACGGTGATCAGGATCAAGGGCACGATCAGCCAGGCCCCCCATCGCCCGACGAAGTCGACGAAATTGCGCAAGGCGTCGCTGATTCGGATCGCGGTCGGCAGTTCGCTGCGTGCACTGAACTCGCCCGCGCTCGCCTGCCGTAAGGTCGGGCTATCCTGCGTCATCGAAGTCACCTCTAGTCCGGGTCGCATGCCGCCGCCGGTGCCGTAAACTGTGTGCATCAGCCAGAGCGCGACGTTCGGGTACATCATGACGACGATCAGCGCGGACAGCTGCAGCAGGACGAACGGAATGATCCCAAGGTAGATGCTCTGGATCTTCACTTCACGCGGCGCGATCCCCTTGAGATAGAACAGCGCGAACCCGAACGGCGGGGTCAGGAACGAGGTCTGCAGGTTGACAGCCAACAGGATGATGAACCAGAGGATCATGTCCTCCTTGGCGACGTGATCGCCGAAATCGAGCCCGGCGACCATCGGCGCGAACACCGGCAGCACGATCAAGGTGATCTCGATCCAGTCGAGGAAGAAGCCGAGGACGAAGACGATCCCCATGATCAGGAACAACAGGCCCCAGGAGCCGAACCCGGCCGAGGTGATCAGGTCGTCGACCACGACGTCGCCGCCGAGCGAGCGGTAGACGTAGGCGAAGCAGGTCGCGCTGATGATGATGAAGAAGATCATCGCGACCGTGCGCCCGGCGCTGTGGCACACGGCTTCCAGCGTCTGGTAGTTGAGCCGGCCGTTGAACCACGCCAGCATCATGGCGCCGAACGCGCCGACCGCGCCGGCCTCGCTCGGCGTCGACCAGCCGAACAGGATCGCGCCCTTGATCAGACCGATCAGGAACACCGGCGGAATGAAGGCCCTGAGCACCAGCGGGCCCAGTTCGCCCCTCGGGACGTGCAGCAGATTGGGCGGCAGCTTGGGCGCCAGGTCGGGCCTGATCGTGGCGACCACAACCACGAACAGGACGTAGAGCGCGACCAGGCACAGGCCCGGGCCCCAGGCGGCCATGAACACGTTGCCGACCGAGACCGACATCAGGTCGGCCATGATGATCAGCATGATCGAGGGCGGGATCAGGATGCCGAGCGTGCCCGAGGCCGCGATCGTGCCGCAGGCGAGCGCATGACTGTAGCCCTGGCGCATCATCGTCGGCAGCGCCAGCGCGGTCATCATGGTCACCGACGCGCCGATGATCCCGGTCATCGCCGCCAGGATCGTGCCCATGATCGTGACCGCCAGCGCGAGCGCGCCGGGCACCCGCTTGAGCAGCACCTGGACCGTGTACAGGAGATCATTCGCGATCCCGCTCCGCTCCATCATGATGCCCATGAAGACGAACGCGGGCACCGCCACCAGGACCAGGTTCTCGGCCGCCTGACCCCAGATCCGCGGCAGGAAGTTGAAGAACTCGATCAGCGAGAACACGCCCAGCAGGTAGCCGATCAGGCCGTAGAGCAGCGCCAGCCCGCCCAGGATGAAGGCGACCGGGTAGCCCGAGAACAGCAGCAGGCCGAGGGTGCAGAACATCGCGATCGGCAGATAGTCCTGCGTGAAGTACAGCACGGCCTTCTGCTGTTCGGGCGACAGGCTGGTCAAGATGGCGAAGCCGCCACCGACCACGAGCAGGGCGACGATCAGGCCGACGGCCTTGCCGTTCAGCCAGCGGAGACTGAGGATCGCTTCCATGGCGCCTTCCACAAGCACGAGGCGTCGGGACCCCCGGTCGGGCCCCGACGCCTCTGGCAGATCGTCGTATCGACCACCGGCCCGCGCGGCGACCGCGCGCCCGTCCGGATCACTGCGTCTGGTAGGTCGCCTTCAAGGCCTGGGCATCGGCCCAGGGCTTGTAGTCCTTGCGCCACGCCAGGTAGCTGTCGGCGATCTTCTTGAACGTCGGATCCTTGGCCGATTGCTCGTCCATGACCTCAAACCAGGCCTTCTCGAAGGCGGCCAGCTCATCGTCCGTCCAGCGCCGGTTGGTGACGCCGTACTTGCTCTTCATCTCCTTCATCGCGGCCGGGTTCATCGCCTCGGTCTCGGCGTAGGTGTAGTGGATGCTCTCGCCGGCGCCGAGTTCGAGCATCGCCTTATAGGTGTCGGGCAGCGCTTCCCAGGCCGCCTTGTTCATCAGCAGCTCGCTGACCGAGGTCTGCTGATGCCAGCCGGGATAATAGTTGTTCTTGGCGACCTGGTAGAAGCCGAGGTCGATGTCGATGTCGGGCATCGAGAATTCGGTCGCGTCGATCACGCCGCGCTCCAGCGCCGGGTAGATGTCGGCGGCGGCGAGCAGCTGGGTGGACACGCCCATCTTCTGCATGACCTGAGCGCCGAGGCCGAAGAAACGCATCTTCAGACCCTTGAGCTGATCGAGCGAAGTGATCTCATTGCGGAACCAGCCCGAGGTCTCGGGCCCGATGGCGAACACATCGAGCGAGTACAGGCCGTGCTCGCCATAGATTTCGTTCTTGAGCTCGTCGCCGCCATGGAACTTCTTCCAGGCGAAGAACTCGCCGTAGGGCGGGCCGAACGGCACCGTGGTGAAGAACGCCAACGCCGGGATCTTGCCGGTGTGGTACCCAGGCGTGGTCCAGCAGGCCTCCACCGAGCCCTTGGACGCGGCATCGAAGCACTCGAGCGCCGGCACCAGGGCGCCCGGCTCGTAGAACTTGATCTGGAAGTTGCCACCCGACACGCGGTCGATGTTCTTGGCAAAGCGGACCCCGGACGTGCCGAGATGGACGAGGCTGCTGGACCACGCGCTCTGCATCTTCCACTTGACGCGGTCTTGCGCCGAGGCGCCGTTGGTCGTGGCGATCGTGACGCTGAGGGCCGTAGCGGCGAGCGCCGCCAGCTTGATTGAGTATCGGGTCATCTCCCGTTTGCCTCCTGTTTTCGTTGACTGTCGGGCCGACTAGACAATAACCGGGCTGCGGCGCTTCCCGAATCCGCAGCCGTGAACCTGGCAACGACATCCCGCTTCTAACTGCCTCCGGTTCTTTTGACCGGATCTTGCGTCCCTGAACGAAATCCGCGGTTCGCGCGAGATTTCACAGATCGATCATAACCGCGTTGGCCGGGCTGTGCAACGCCCCCGGCGGCGGCCGCCCTCGGGTGCCGCAGAGCGCGGCCCGCTCAGCCCTGGCGCAGCTGAAAGCCGTGGGCGTAAGGGTCGCGCGGATCGACGAAGATCGTGTTCAGGCCGGTCATGCGTGCCCAGCCGGCGACGCTCGGAACGACCGCCTCGTACGCCCCGATCCGGGTCGCGGCCTCGACCCGGCCCTCGAACAGGCTGCCGATGATGCTCTCGTGCACGAACGGGTCGCCGACCGCGAGCCGGCCGCGCGCGGCGAGCTGGGCGATCCGCGCCGAGGTGCCGGTGCCGCAGGGGCTGCGGTCGATCGCGCTGGCGCCATAGAACACGGCGTTGCGCCCGTGCGCCTTGGCGTCGCGCGCCGGCCCGGTCCACATGATATGCGAGACAGAGGCGATGGTCGGATCGTCCGGATGGGCGACCTCGACCCGCTGGTTCAGGCGCCGGCGCAATTCCGGGCTGAGCCGCAGGATGTCGCCCGCGGACAACTGGTCGAGTCCGCGGTAGCCGGGCTGCGGCTCGACGATCGCGTAGAAGTTGCCGCCATAGGCGATGTCGACCACGAGCTCGCCGAGCTCCGGGCAGTCGACCCGGACCTCGGGCAGCGCCAGATAGCTCGCGACGTTGGTCAGGCGCACCCGCTCGACGAACCGGCCAGCCCGCTCGTAGCCCGCGCGCACCACGCCGGCCGGCGTGTCGAGCCGGACCTCGCCCTCGGTCTCGGGCTCGATCAGCCCCTGCTCGAGCGCGAAGGTGACCGTCCCGATCGTGCCGTGGCCGCACATCGGCAGACAGCCGGAGACCTCGATGTAGAGCACGCCCACGTCGCAGTCCGGCCGGCAGGGCGGATAGAGGATCGCCCCCGACATGATGTCGTGGCCGCGCGGCTCGAACATCAGCGCGGTCCGGATCCAGTCGTAGCGGGCGAGAAAGTCCTGGCGCCGGGCGCTCATCGAGGCGCCCTCGAGCGGCGGCCCGCCGCCCGCGACCAGACGCACCGGGTTGCCGCAGGTGTGGCCGTCGATGCAAAAGAAGGTTTTCCCGGACATAGGGGCCGGCCCCCGCCCTCAACCTTGATAGGCGAACGGGGAAAAGAAGCCGTTGCCGTCCGAGATCGACCAGGTCATGTGGTGGTCGGTGTAGTCGAGCCGCTTGGACTTGGCGACCACCGCCGGCTCGCCGGGCGCGATGCACAAGGGATGGCCGCTGATCGTGACGTTGCCGCCGCCCTGGCCCTGGATCGCCTCGATCTCGGCCTCGGCGATGTTCGGGATCGTGAGGCTCCGCCGCTTGCCCTCTGCCCGGTAGTCGATCCTGACGCTCGCGACGCCGAGCACGTCCTCGACGAACGAGGCGAGCGCCTCCGGATGACCGCCCGCCTGGCCAGCGAAGATCTTCGTCAGCGCCTGCTTCTGGGCGTCGCTCGCGCGCTCGTCCAGATAGAGCGCCGCCCGCCACTTGGTCTCGACCATGGTGCCGGGCGCGGTGATCGCCATCGCGACGTTGAGGCCGGAAAGGTCGGTCTGGTCGTCCTGGCCCTGATCGACGTGCCAGGCGACCAGCACCCGGCACTCGCCCTCGGTCGGCGGGCTGAGGAACACGCAGGGACAGGCGACGTCGCAGTTGCAGGTCTCGAAGTAGGTACCCTTCAGTTGCCAGCTCATCGCATTGCCTCCCTTTTGCTTCGCCTCCCGCAATCTGATCGCATCCGAGCCCCCCGGCAACCGCCGATCACGCCAGCTGGTCGAGCAGCGCCTTCGCCTCCTTCAGATCGGTGGTCCCGAAGCCCTCGGTGAACGATCCATACACCGGTGCCAGCAGGTCGCGGGCCGGCTGCCGCGCACCCCGCTCTCCCCACAACCGGGCGAGCCTTAGAACCGCGCGCAACTCCAAAGACCTGGCGCCTTGGCTGCGCGCGATCTGGATCGCGCTCTGGAAGCTCGCCGTCGCCTCGTCCTCATGGCCGGCGTCGGCGTGCAGCAGCAGGTCTCCGCGGGTGCAGAGGACTCGCGCTGCCCACCACCGCTCCCCGGTCTCCTCACCAACGGCGGCCGCCTCCGCGAGGCACTCGAACGCCTCGCCGTATCGCCCGGCCCGGATCAAGCTTTCGGCCAGAAGGCACGTGAAGGGTTGAAGATAGCTGCGGATGCCCATGCGATGCCAGTCTGCGAGGCCGACGCGAACCTGCTTCAATCCCTGCTCGATCTCATCTGCCTGGACCATGGCCCAGCCAGCAATGATCAAGGCGCTCGCGCGCGTCTGCGGCAGCCTCTGCTCTTCGCTGAGCCTGAGCAGCCGTTCCGCGGTCGACAGCGCCGCGCCGCTGTCGCCGGCCGCTGCATGGGCGCCGCTGAGGAACCAGAGCGCGAAGGCCAGAGTTGGCGGGTGATCCAGCCGGTGCGCAAGTTGCAGGGCGTCTTTGGCGTGGGCGCGCGCCTGGTCCGGACGACCCAGGGTCCAGACGACGCCGGCGCCGAGGGCGTGGGCGCAAACCGCCGGATCATGTCCCATGTACAGGAAGGCGTGCTGCTTGTGGCGGTCCCGATCGTACAGCTCGATGCCCTTGGCGATATGGCCATACGACTCAGCAAAACGCCCCCGCAGCATCGGTAGCGGCCATGCGGCGTGGTGCGCCTGCAGCAGCAGATCGGCATCATTGGTCGCCTCGGCGACCCCGAACAGCTCACCGGTAATCTCGTCCGCGCCATCCCACCGACCCCGGGACATGTAGAACAGCCACAATCCTACCAAGGGCGGCACCAGATCGGTCGAGCGTCGCAAGCTCTGGGCAAGTTCCCTGGCACGCGTATACACGGCTTCGACCTCGGGTGCCGCCCAACCATTGACCAGCATCAGGGCTGGCCCAAGCTGCGTCGAAATCTCGAGCTCGAGCTCATCGCGCTGCGGAGTTTCTGGCAGGCCCCTCAGCAGCTCGAGCGCCCTCCGAAAGTGTTGGATGGCTTCACGATTCGCCGCCCGGCGGGCACCGTTCTCGCCCGCTCGGCGCCAGTGCCGGATTGCCGGCTCGACCAGACCGGCCTCACTATAGTGGTGGGCCAGGACTTCAGGCTCCGTCGTCGACGGCAAATGCTCTTCAAGCGCCGCGGCGATCCGTTGATGCAATTGCTGACGCTTGGATCTGAGAAGCGATTGGTAGGCCGCGTCCTGGACCAGCGCGTGCTTGAAGCTGTAGGTCGCCTCGGGCGGGGTCCCACGGCGGAAGACGAGCTCGGATGAGACCAGCTGGTCGAGCGCGGCGGCGAGCTCGACCTCCGACAGAGGCGAGACCGCGGCGAGCAGCTCGTGGGCGAACTCGCGGCCGATCACCGCGGCGGTCTGAGCCAGCTCCTTGACCGGGGCGAGGCGGTCCAGGCGCGCCATCAGAGAAGTCATGAAGGGTCGCCGGAATCGCCAAGGCCGGCAGCGGGCCGGCAAGCTCGTAGCGGTCGCCGGCGTCGGTCAGCAGGCCCAGCTCGAGCACCGTCCTGGTCAGCTCCTCGACGAACAAGGGCACCCCGTCGGTATGCTCCAGGATCTGATCCAGGATCTCGGCAGGCAGCGCCTTGCCGCCGGTGAGCCGGTCGACCAGCACCGCACCCTGGCGGCGGCCGAGGCGGTTCACGGTCAGCGCCGTGACATGGCTCTGCCCGGTCCAGGGCGGGCTGAACTCGGATCGGTAGGTGAGCACCGCGAGCACGGGCAGGCTGCGCGCCCGCTCGACCAGCAGATCGAGCAGCTCCAGGGTCGAGGGGTCGGCCCAGTGCAGGTCCTCGTACAGCTCGAGCACCGGCCGCGCGCGGGCGAGGCCGGCCAGCTGCTCGATCAGGACCTCGAGGGTGCGCTGCTTCTGTCGCTGCGGGCTGAAATTGGGCGCCCGGTAGCGCGCATCGCTCGGGACGCCGAGCAGGGCCGCGATCAGCGGCACCGCCTCGTCCAGCTGCGCCGTCGCCTGCCCGAGCAGCGCCTCCAGCTTGAGGAGCTTGTCCCCGGCCTGGTCGTGGGGCGCAAACCCCGCCGCCCGTTCCAGCTGCGCGATCATCGGGTGAAGCGCGCTGTTGGCGTGGTAGGGCGAGCAGAAATGGCTGAGCGTCAGGTGCGGCTCGCCGGCCAGCGCCTCGCGCAACGCTCCCAGCAGGCGCGACTTGCCGATCCCCGGCTCCCCCGAGATCAGGACCATCTGGCCGTCGCCGTCCTTGGCCCACGCCCATCGCTCGAGCAGGATGCCAAGCTCGTGCTCGCGCCCGATCAGCGGCGTCAGACTGGCGCCGCGCAGCGCCTCGAAGCGGCCCTCGGCGCGCCCTTCGCCTTCGACCCGGAAAGCCGCGAGCGGCTCGGCGAAGCCCTTGAGGCGCTGTGGCCCGAGATCGGTCAGCTCGAACAGGCCGCCGACCAGGCGCCGGGTTGCCTGGCTGATGACCACGGCTCCGGGTTCGGCGAGCGCCTGCAGGCGGGCCGCGAGGTTCGGGGTCTCGCCGACCACCGCGCGCTCCTGCGCCTCGCCCTGGCCGATCAGGTCACCGACCACGACGAGGCCGGTCGCGATCCCGACGCGGGCGGCCAGAGCCTCGCCCACCGGGTTGCCCAGCTGTCCGATCGCTGCCGTGATCGCGAGCCCGGCCCGGATCGCTCGCTCGGCATCATCCTCGTGCGCCTCCGGCCAGCCGAAATAGGCCAGCACGCCGTCGCCCATGAACTTGGCGACGTGGCCCTCGAAACGCAGGGTGTCGCCCGCGACCGCGTTCTGATAGGCGCGCATGACCGCGCCCATCTCCTCGGGATCGAGCTTGGCAGACAGCGCGGTCGAACCGACCAGGTCGCAGAACAGCACGGTCAGCTGGCGCCGCTCAGCCTCGCGGGCCGGGCCGGTCGCGGTGGCGCTCTCCCCGGGTGCTGGCTCGGCCCGACCAGGCGGCTCATCTCCTGAGGCCCCTTGGAGGGCCGCGATCGCCTCCAGCAGCTTCTTGCGATGGCCGAGCGAGGTGATGCCCAGCTCCTTCAGATCGTCGCCGGTCAGCGTGCGCAGGACGTCGGCGTCGACGTCGTTGGCCCGAAACGCCTCCAGGTAGCGCTCCAGCCCCAATTCCTGCAGCCAGGCCGCAATGTCCACGCCGGCTCTCGCAAAAATCACGATCTCCAAGACGACTAACACGGTCGCCGGGTGGCGGCAGCAACAATCGCAGGTCAGCCGAGCAGCAGCGCATCGTCCGCGAGCTGGCGGCCGCGGACCTCGCCGAACCGGGCGACGAGGTCGACGACCTCGAGGCCGGCGCGCGCGGGGCCCGCGACGTCGAGGCAGATCCGGCCCTCGTGCAGCATCACCGTGCGCGTGCCGCAATCCAGCGCCTGGCGCATGCTGTGGGTCACCATCAGCGTGGTCAGGCGCTGCTCGGCGACGATCTCTCGGGTCAACTCGAGCACGAACTCGGCGGTCTTGGGGTCGAGCGCGGCGGTATGTTCATCCAGCAGCAGGATCTTCATCGGCGCCAAGGTCGCCATCAGCAGGCTCACCGCCTGGCGCTGGCCGCCCGAGAGCAGGCCCATCCGATCGCCGAGCCGCTCTTCCAGGCTCAGCCCGAGCCGCGCCAGCCGGTCGCGAAAGCGCTCGCGGAGCCCGCGGGTGAGCGCCAGCCCGAGACCGCGGCGGCGGCCACGGGCGGCCGCGAGCGCGAGGTTCTCCTCGATCGTCAGCGCCTCGCAGCTGCCCGCGAGCGGGTCCTGGAACACGCGCGCGATCAGCCCGGCGCGGGCGGTCGCGGGCCAAAGGGTGACGTCCTCTCCGTCGATCCGGATCCGGCCGCGCTGAAGGACCGCATCGCCGGTCAGCGCATTCAGGAGCGTCGACTTGCCAGCCCCGTTGGAGCCGATCACGGTCACGAACTCGGCCTCGGCGATCGCAAGGTCGATGCCCCGAAGCGCCCGGGTCTCGAGCGCCGTACCGCGACCGAAGGTGACCTCGAGGCCTTCGATCTCGATCATGCCCGCGCCCGGCGGCCGACCAGCGCCCGGAGCGGGTTGCGGGCGCCCGGCAGGATCAGGGCGAGGCCGACCAGGAGCGCGGTCACCAGGTTCAAATCCGAGCTCTCGAGCCCCAGCACATGGGCATTGAGCGCGAACGCGACCGCGAGCCGGTAGAGGACCGAGCCGAGCACCGCCCCGAGCACGATCACGCCCAGCCGGCGCGCCGGCACCAGCGTCTCGCCGATGATCAAGGCCGCGAGCCCGACCACGATCGTGCCGGTGCCGATCGTGATGTCGGCAAAGCCGTTGGTCTGGGCGAACAGCGCCCCGGCGAGGGCGACCAGCGCGTTGCTCAGCGCCATGCCGATGCAGATCGCCCGGCCCGTCGCGATCCCTTGCGCGCGCGCCATGCGCGGATTGGCGCCGGTCGCGCGCATTGCCAGGCCGTAGTCGCTGGCGAGGAAACGGGTCAGACAGGACCATCACGATCAGGAGCACGAGGCCGACCAGGGCCGGCCGCAGCAGCATGGCCGGGACACCCAGCCCCTCGAACGGCGTCAGCACCGTCGGCTCGCCGAGCAGCGCGATGTTCGGCCGGCCCATGATCCGAAGGTTGATCGAGAACAGCGCGATCATGGTCAGGATGCTGGCGAGCAGATGGAGGATCCTGAAGCGGACGTTGAGCAGCGCCGTGACCAGCCCGGCGAGCGCGCCCGCGATCATCGCGAGCAGCGTTGCGAGGTAGGGGTCGGTGCCGGCCACGATTGCGCTCGCCGCGACCGCGGCGCCGAGCGGAAAGCTGCCGTCGACGGTCAGGTCGGGAAAGTTCAGGACCCGGAACGACAGAAAGACGCCGAGCGCGACCAGGCCATAGACCAGGCCGATCTCGAGCGCGCCGAACAGCGCCACCTGGTTCACGGGGGCGGCCGCGTCCCTCGGCGCGCCGGTCGGACGCCCTGCCGGCCGCGGCGCGCTAGTCGACCGCGACCTTCGCCCGCTTGATCACCGCATCCGGGATCGTGACGCCCATCGCCTTCGCGGCGCCGGGATTGACGAACAGCTGGGTGGTCTTGATGCTCTCCACGGGCATGTCGCCGGGCTTCTCGCCCTTGAGCACGCGGGCCACCATCTTGCCGGTCTGCCGGCCGAGGTCATAGTAGTTGAAGCCCAGCGCCGCGATCGCGCCGCGCGGCACCGAATCGGTGTCGCCCGCGAACACCGGCAGCTGGTTGTCGGTGCCGACCTTGACGATCGCCTCGAGCGCGGTGACCACGGTGTTGTCGGTCGGCACGTAGATCGCATCGACGTTGCCGACCAGGCTCTGCGCCGCCGCCAGCACGTCGGCCGAGCGCGGCGCCGGCGCCTCGACCAGCGACAGGCCATGGCCGGGCGCCTCCTTCTTCAACAGCTCCAGCAGCGTGATCGAGTTGGCCTCGCCCGGATTGTAGATCACGCCGAGCTGCGTGGCCTCGGGCAAGATCTCTTTGATCAGATCGAGATGCAGTCCGATCGGCGACAGGTCCGACATACCGGTGACGTTGCCGCCCGGATGCTCGAGGTTGGGCACGAGCTTGGCGCCGACCGGGTCGGTGACGGCGGTGAACACGACCGGAATGTCCTTGGTCGCGCCGACCACCGCCTGGGCCGACGGGGTCGAGATCGGCACGATCACGTCCGGCTGGTCGCCGACGAACTTCTGCGCGATCTGGGCCGCGGTCGCCGGATTGCCCTGGGCGCTTTCGAACAGGAAGTCGAGATTGTGCCCCTCCTCGTAGCCTTCGGCAGCGAGCTCGTCCTTGATCCCCTTGCGCGCGGCATCGAGGGCCGGATGCTCGACGATCGCGGTCACCGCCACGGTCTTCAGCTCCTGAGCCGACGCGACGGGAGCGCCAAGGGTCAGCGTCAGCCCGGCCAGAGCGCCAAGGAGGGCGGCGCCCGCAAAAGTGCGACCCGTGAGCATGATGCAGCCTCCTGATGCGGACACTGTTCGGGGACGTGCGGCAAGCTATCAGGCCCGGCCACCCGCCGTCGAGCCTAGCCTGCCCGGGCTGGAGGTCAGCGCCCCACCAGCCACTCGACGATCCGGTAGCCCGCGAACAGGAAGCCGCCGATCAGCACCCAGACCGCCGCCTGCCGCAACCACTGACGCTGGCTGCGGGCGAGCGGAAAGGCGATCGCGAGCACCATCAGGAGCAGGCTGATCAGCCAGATCGCGCGAAAGGCCTGATCGTCGCTCAACGGGCAGCGCCCGTAGGCCGAACAGGGGCCGGCCCGTGGCCCGTGCCGCTAGGGCCAGACCTGGACGTAGGCCGAGCGCGCGCGCTCCGAGACGCCGCCGAAGTGGGCATCGAACTCACGCTTCAGCTCGGCGAAATGCTCGGACTCCAGAAACCGCTCCAGGGTCGCCTGATCCTGGAACTCGTAGACCGCCATGTACTGATACCTGTCCTCGCCGAGCAGCGCCCGATAGCGCCGGGCGCTGACCGCCCCCCGATACTGCAGCACTTGCGGGCAGTGCTCCTCATTGTACCACCGATTGAACTCGGCCTCCCGCTCCTTCGGGATCGACGCCCGCACCATGAACAACGCCGTCGCCATTGTTTTCTCCTGCATTTTTCCGGACGCGGCAGCTTGCTGCGCCCGAGCGCCGTGGACAAGTCGCGAGCACCAAATACCGCTCGATCCTACACCAGTTCCAGGCGGAGGCGGCGACCGACGGTGGAGGCGGCCTTCTGCAACGTGCGCAGCGTCACCGATGTGTTGTCCGGATCGAGCAGGCGGTCGAGCGCTGAGCGGCTGGTGCCCATGCGCGCGGCCATCTCCTTCTTGGTCAGCCGCTGCTGCCGCATCGCCTCCACGACCTGGCGGGCCAGGATGCGCTTGATGGCGATGGCTTCGACCTCTTCGAGGAGGCCTTCCTCCGCCAGGAAATCGTCAAACGATGAGCCGACGTGCGGGTTGGTCACCGTTCCACCTCTTTCTTGCGTCTGATCGCCAACTCCAGATCCGCTTGCGGTGTCTTCCGTGATTTCTTGATGAAGCCGTGTAGAAGGTTCATCTCCCCACGCGAGATGCAGAAGACGACTCGGGCAATCCGACCTCGTGAGATATGGCTCCGGACCTCCCAGAGCCCATGGCCCCACGACCGGCATACCGGCATGCCCACGGGCCAGTCGAACTCGATTTCCTTGATGTCGGCACCGACGATCCGACGGTCAGGCGCTCCAGCGATTTGAGCCAGTCACGGACTGGCTCGGCACCGCTACTGCTGCGATAGAATCGCGCGGGCAGTCGCTTTTCGGCGATCATCCGACCTATTGTACCAAAATGAGTACAAAGGTTGCAAGCGCAGGCTTGAATGCGAAGCCATGGCTCCGCTTGCTCAAAGCCCGGCAGCGGGCTAGGTTCCGGCGCGCGTTTGTTGCGCTGCCGAAAGGGATCCGAAGGCGGTGAGCGCCGCGGCTGAAAGTGGGAAAAACCTGGTCCATCTGGCCCTGCCCAAGGGACGGATGGAGCAGGGCGTGCTGGCGCTGCTTGGTGATGCCGGCATTCGGGTGACCTTCGGCCGGCGGGGGTATCGGCCGAACCTGTCGCTCGGCGGGTTCGAGACCAAGATCCTGAAGCCGCAGAACATCGTCGAGATGTTGCATCTCGGTTCACGGGACGTCGGCTTCGCCGGCGCCGACTGGGTCGCCGAGCTCGCGGCCGAGCTGGTCGAGCTGCTCGATACCGGGCTCGACCCGGTGCGCCTGGTCGCGGCCGCAACCCCGGAGTTCACGGCCGGCGGGCTCGAGCGGGCGCCCTTCGTCGTGGCCTCGGAGTACCAGCGGCTGACGCTCGAATGGCTGGCCAGGCGCGGCTTCGAGGCGACCTTCGTCCATTCCTATGGCGCGACCGAGGTGTTTCCGCCAGAGGATGCCGACTGCATCGTCGACAATTCCGCGACCGGCGAGACGCTCGGCGCCAACGGCCTCGTCGTGGTCGACGAGCTGATGCGCTCCTCGACCCGGCTTTATGCCCATCCGCGGGCGCTCGAGAATGAGGAAAAACGGGGAAAAATCGAGACGCTGGTGCTGCTGCTGCGCTCGGTGCTCGACGCCCGCGAGCGGGTCATGGTCGAGGTCAACGTCTCGGCCGAGTGCCTGGAGGCGGTGATCGCGGTCCTGCCCTGCATGCGCGAGCCGACCATGGCGCCGCTCCACGGCGATCAGGGTTTCGCGCTCAAGGCCGCGGTGCCGCGCCGCGACCTGCCGTGGGTCATCCCGGAGATCAAGGCCAAGGGCGGCACCGACATCGTGGTCTCGGCGCTCGCGCAGATCGTGCCCTGAGGTCTCTTTGATGACTGCCCGCCAGGCGGCGATCAGCCGCGAGACCCTCGAGACCAAGATCACGCTGGAGCTCGCCCTCGACGGCAGCGGCCGGGCGGACGTCGCGACCGGCGTCGGCTTTTTCGACCATATGCTGACAGCGCTCGCCAGGCACGCGCGCTTCGACCTGACGCTGAAGTGCAAGGGCGACCTCGAGGTCGACGACCACCACACGGTCGAGGACTGCGCGCTGGCCTTGGGCCAGGCGCTCGATCGGGCGCTCGCCGAGCGGCGCGGCATCGCCCGCTTCGGCTCGGCCTTCGCGCCGCTCGACGAGGCGCTGGCGCGCGCGGTGGTCGACCTCTCCGGGCGGCCCTGCGCGGTGGTCGAGCTCGGCCTCGAGCGCGAGGCGCTGGGCCAGCTCGCCTGCGAGAATCTCGCCCACTTCTTCATTTCGCTCGCGACCACCGGGCGGATGGCGCTGCACGTCGACGTGCTGCGCGGCGCCAACGACCACCACCGGGCCGAAGCCGCCTTCAAGGCGGTCGCGCTGGCGCTGCGCCAGGCCGTGCGGGTCGAAGGCCCGGACCAGGTGCCGAGCACCAAGGGGGTGCTCTGATGGCCCGCGAGGTCGTCGTCCTGCCGACCGGAACCGCCAATCTCGCCTCGGTGCTGGCGGCGTTTTCCCGACTGGGCGCCACCAGCCGGATCGCCGAGAACGCCGCCATGGTGCGCGATGCCGAGCGGGTCGTGCTGCCGGGCGTCGGGACCTTCGCAGCGGCGCTCGCTGGTCTGCGGACGGCCGGCCTCGCAGAGGCGATCAGCGCCCGCGTCCGCACCGGCGCGGCCACGTTCGCGATGTGCGTCGGACTTCAAGTTCTGTTCGAAGAAAGCGATGAAAGTCCTGGCATCGAAGGACTTTCCGTGATCCGGGGACGGGTCGGGCGGTTCCCCGACAAGGTGCGCGTGCCGCAGTTCGGCTGGAACCGGATCGAGCCGGCGCCGGACTGTCGCTTCCTGGCGCCGGGCTATGCCTATTTCGCCAACAGCTACCGCGCGCTCGAGGCGCCCGGCTGCCGGATCGCGACCGCCGAGCACGGCGGCCGCTTCGTCGCGGCGCTCGAGCGGGACCACGTGGTCGCCTGCCAGTTCCACCCGGAGCTCTCCGGCGCCTACGGCCATGCCCTGATCGGCCGCTGGCTGGAGGCGGCTTGATGCTGACCCTTCGCGGAGAGGGCGCTCGCTGATGCTCACGCGGCGCATCATCCCCTGCCTCGACGTCAGCCACGGCCGGGTGGTCAAGGGCATCAGGTTCCAGGGCTTGCGCGACGCCGGCGATCCGGCCGAGCGCGCCGCCCTCTACGAACGGCAGGGCGCGGACGAGATCGTGATCCTGGATGTCTCCGCGACTCCCGAAGCCCGCGGCAACCAGGCCGAGACGGTCCGCCGCGTACGCGCGCGGCTCGGGATCCCGCTGACCGTCGGCGGCGGCATCCGTACCCTCGAGGATGCAAGGGTCTTGCTCGAGGCCGGCGCCGACAAGGTCTCGGTCAACACCGCCGCGGTCCAGCGGCCCGAGCTTCTGACCGAAATCGCCGCGCACTTCGGCCGCCAGTGCACCGTGCTCGCGATCGACGCCGCCCGCCGCGGTGACGGCTTCGAGGTCCTGGTCAAGGGCGGACGCGAGGGCACCGGCATCGATGCGATCCGCTGGGCGGCTGACGGCGAGGGCCGCGGCGCCGGCGAGATCCTGCTGACCAGCTGGGACCAGGACGGCACCCGCACGGGCTACGACCTCGAGCTCACGCGGCGGGTCGCCGGCGCCGTGCGCGTGCCGGTGATCGCCTCGGGCGGGGCGGCCGGCCCGGAGCATCTGAAGGACGCCTTCGAGGCCGGCGCCGACGCGGTGCTCGCCGCCTCGATCTTTCACGACGACGAGCTCACCGTCGCCGACGTCAAGCGGGCGCTCGCCGCAGAAGGTGTGCCGGTCCGACCATGATCGTTCCGTCGATCGATCTCGAGGCGGGCCACGCCGTCCAGCTGGTCGGCGGCGCCGCCAAGGCGCTGGACGCGGGCGACCCGCGCCCGCTCGCGCGCCGCTTCGGCCGGGTCGGCGAGATCGCGGTGGTCGATCTCGATGCCGCCCTCGGCCGCGGCAGCAATGCCGACGTCGTTGAGGAGCTGATCGACCTCGCGCCCTGCCGGGTCGGCGGCGGCATCCGCAACGTCACCGCCGCGATCCGCTGGCTCGATCGGGGTGCCGAGAAGGTGGTTCTCGGCACTGCCGCGCGACCCGAGGTGCTGGAAAAGCTGCCGCGCGAGCGCGTGATCGCGGCCCTCGACGCCCGCCACGGCGAGGTGGTCATCGAGGGCTGGCAAAAGCCGACCGGCGAGCTCGTGCTCGAGCGGATCGCGGCGCTCCGCGAGCTGGTCGGCGGCTTTCTCGTGACCTTCGTCGAGCGCGAAGGGCGCCTCGAGGGCACCGACCTGGCGTTCGCAAAGCAGATCCGGGACGCCGCCGGCAGCGCCGCGGTCACGATCGCGGGCGGGATCACGACCGAGGCCGAGGTCCGTGACCTCGACCGGCTCGGCTGCGATGCCCAGGTCGGCATGGCGCTCTATACCGGCAAGCTCGGTCTCGCCGAGGGGATCGCGGCCCCGCTTAAGAGCGACCGGCCGGATGGCCTCTGGCCGACCGTCGTGGTCGACGAGCAGGGCACAGCGCTCGGGCTCTGCTATTCGGACCTCGCCTCGCTGCGCGCCGCCCTCGAGCAGGGCCGGGGCGTCTATCACTCGCGCACGCGCGGGCTCTGGGCCAAAGGCGAAACCTCGGGGGCGACCCAGGAGCTGCTCCGTGCCGACGCCGACTGCGACCGCGACACGCTCCGCTTCACGGTCCGCCAGCAGCCGCCCGGGTTTTGTCACTTGAAGACCCGAACCTGCTGGGGCCCGGACCGGGGCCTGGGCGCGCTGACCCGCCGTATTGCCGAACGCAAGACCTCGGCGCCACCCGGCTCGTACACGGCCAAGCTGTTCGCCGAGCCCGAACTGCTCGGCGCCAAGCTGCGCGAGGAAGCCGCCGAGCTGGCCGAAGCGGAAGCCCACGACCACGTGGTCCACGAGGCGGCCGACGTCTTCTACTTCACCCTCGCGACCCTCGCCCGCCACGGCGTCGATCTCGCCGAGGTCGAGGCGGCCCTCGACCGCCGCGCGCTCAGGGTGACCCGGCGGGGCTGACGGCGCTTCGACCTCCGAAACTTCTGACCTTTTTTAAAAGAATGCGCTACAGGCGTACTTCGATACTGAAAATTAACTATGTTCGCTTAGCCGCTGACGGCATACAGTTTCCTGCCGAATCACGGAAGGAGACGGCAATGCCGTGGCTGGTCGCTCCTCTGCTTGCCTTGGGTGTGGTCACCGTTGCCGGGTCCGCATCGGCCGTGATCTATGTTCCCGGCCAGTACCGGGACGGCGTCTACACCCACCCGCATTTCCTCGACGGGCCCCTGGTCAAAGGCGTCAAGATGGAAAGCGCGGATCCTAAGATGCCCAAGCCGATCATCGTCGACGAGCCGGCGCCGCCCAAGAAGCTGGCCCCCGACTCCCCGTCCTGAGCCGCCGCTCGTCCAGAAATTCCGCGAGATCCGCCAGCCGCCGCGCAGCTGACGGTCCTCTACATGTCGCGGCGGTAGTTGGGCGCCTCGCGGGTGATCCCGACATCGTGGACGTGGCCCTCGCGCACGCCAGCCTGGGTCACCCGGAGGAAGGTGCAGCCCCGCTGCATCGCGGCGATGCTGGCGTTGCCAGTGTAGCCCATCGCGGCGCGCAGGCCGCCGACCAGCTGGTGGACGATGTTGGCGACCGGGCCGCGGTAGGGCACCTGGCCCTCGATCCCCTCGGGCACCAGCTTCAGCGAGTCGCGGATCTCTTCCTGGAAGTAGCGGTCGGCCGAGCCGCGCGCCATAGCACCTAGCGAGCCCATGCCGCGGTACGCCTTGTAGGAGCGCCCCTGGTACAGATAGACCTCACCCGGGCTCTCGTCGCTGCCGGCGAACAGCGAGCCGATCATCGCGCAGTCGGCGCCGGCGGCGATCGCCTTGGCGAGATCGCCCGACGCCCGGATGCCGCCGTCGGCGATCACCGGCACGCCCTGCTGATGGCAGTGCTCGGCCACGTCCGTCAGCGCCGCCAGCTGCGGCACGCCGACGCCCGCGACCACGCGGGTGGTGCAGATCGAGCCCGGCCCGATCCCGACCTTGACCGCGTCGGCGCCGGCATCGATCAGCGCCTTGGCGCCGGCGAGCGTCGCGACGTTGCCGGCCAGCACCTGGGTCGCGTTGCTGGCCCGTCGAATGCGTTCGACCGCCTCCAGCACGCGCGCCGAATGACCGTGCGCGGTATCGACCACCAGCAGGTCGACGCCCGCCTCGATCAGCGCCTCTGCCCGCTCGAGCCCGGCCGGCCCGACGCCCGTGGCGGCGCCGACCCGCAGCCGCCCCTGCTGGTCCTTGCAGGCGTTCGGAAAGCTCTCGGCCTTCTCGATGTCCTTGACCGTCACCAGGCCGATCAGCCGGTAGTCGGCGTCGACCACCAGCAGCTTCTCGATCCGGTTACGATGCAGGAGTTGTTTCGCCTCCTCGCGCCCGACGCCTTCGCGCACCGTGACCAGCCGCTCGGCGGTCATCAGCTCGCGCACCGGCACCTCGAAGTCGGTCGCGAAGCGGACGTCGCGGTTGGTCAGGATGCCGACCAGCTTCCGGCCCTCGCCCTCGACCACCGGGATGCCCGAGATCCCGTGCGCGGCCATCAGGTTGAGGGCGTCGGCGAGCGTCGCCTCGGGGCCGAGCGTGATCGGATTGACCACCATGCCGGCCTCGAACTTCTTGACCTTCCGGACCTCGTCGGCCTGCGCCTGCGGGCTCAGATTGCGGTGGACGACGCCGAGCCCGCCGTGCTGGGCCATCGCGATCGCGAGCCTGGCCTCGGTGACGGTGTCCATCGCCGCGGACAGCAGCGGGATGCCGAGCTCGATCTCGCGGGTCAGGCGCGTGCCGACGTCGACCTCGGCCGGCAGGACCTCGGAATGGGCCGGCTCGAGCAGGACGTCGTCGAAGGTCAGCGCCTCTCGGATCGCGATTCCCGCCCGCTGCATCACTGACCTCACCCTGCCCGGAAAGTTGCGCCTATATAAGCGCAGCCGGCCCGAAGGCCAAGCCAAAGCCGCGCGCCGCCGCCCGGCCCGAGCGCCTAGGAGGCCAGCGCGATCGCGACCGTCCGCTCGATGAACCAGAACGCGGCGAGCGTGCCGATCAGATAAGCGGGCAACGGTTCGAGCCGGCTCGGCCAGGCCACCTCGAGACGCCGGAACGTCCAGACCAAGCTCAGGCAGACCGCCACGAACACCAGCTGGCCGACCTCGACCCCGACATTGAAGAACAGGAGCGCCAGCGGGATCTCCGCCGCCGGCAGGCCGACCTGGCCGAGCGCGCTCGCAAAGCCCAGGCCGTGGAGCAGGCCGAAGGCGAAGGCGATCAGCCAGGGGAACTGATGCGTGAGTCCGCTCCGGCCCTGGCGGGCGTGCAGGATCTCGGCCGCGAGGAATACGATGCTGAGCGCGATCGCGGCCTCCACCGGTCGGGTCGGCACCGTGATCAGACCGAGCGTGGCCAGCGCCAGGGTCAGGCTGTGGGCAACCGTGAACGCGCTCACGGTCTTGATCAGCATCCAGGGCCCGCGGACGATCAGCAGCAGTCCGAGCACGAACAGCAGGTGGTCGACCCCGGACAGGATGTGCTCGATGCCGAGGACCAGATAGCGGCGGGCGGCATCGGCAAGCGCGCCGGAGCTGGCGCTCAGCGCCTCGAGCGGCACCTCGATGCCGGCCCCGCCCCGGCCGAAGAACTGGTGCGCGCTCGAGCCGTCCAGCCAGCGGGCGGCGAGCATCACGCCCTGACGCTGCCAGGGCAGCTCCAGGACGTCGCCCGCGTGCAGCGCCTGCCCCGGGCAGCTGAAGACGTAGCGGAGGCTCGCCGCCCCCGCCCGGCCGCCGGGCGGCGCCGGATCGAGCTTGCAGCGCGCCGGCAGCCCCGGCGGCGCGAACGCCTCGGCCGGCCCGGAGCTGAGCTCGACCTCCAGTGCGTACCGTCCAGCACTCAGCTCCTCGAGACCGGCGCGCGCGACGCCGATGTCGTGGGCGGCGGCGGCCGGCGCCAGCCAGAGACCGAGCAGGATTGCGAGCAGCCGGGTCCAGGTCCGCGCGCTGGTCACGGACTGCCCCCGACAGCACCCCCGGCCGCATCGACGACGATCCGATAGTGGGCGCGCAGCTCCGCGACCCGGGCGGCGACGTGCTCGCGCTGCCGGGCCCGGCGCCAGTCCTCGAGCACCGAGTTCCGGACCTCCTCGAACGCCGGCACGCGCGCCGGCTGCTCGCTGACCACCCGGACGAAGTGCACGCCCTCGGCCGAGCGCAGCGGTCCCTGCCATTCGCCCTGCGGCAGCTCGAAGATGCGCTCGGCGTTGCTCGCGCCGAACAGATCGCCCAGATCGCGGGCGCTGTAGTTGGTGAGCCGGTTGCCGAGCATGTAGAGCGGATCGCCCAGGCCCTGGATGTCGGCGCCGGCGCGCAGATGCTCGAGCAGATCGTCCGGGACCGTGGCCGGGTTGGCGAAGTAGACTTGGTCGAGAGTGACCGCGGGCGGGCTCCGGTAGCGCTCCAGGTTCGCTTGCAGATAGGCCCTGAGCTCGGCCTCGCTCGGTTCCGGCAGGTCTTGGTTGAGCATGAAGCGCATCTTCTCGACCAGATGCTGCTCGACCAGGCTGTCCTGCTCGAGCCCGCGCTTGTAGGCCTCGCGCAGCAGCACCGCGTCGTCGATCATGCCCTGCACGACCTGCTGCCGCTCGGCCGGCGACAGCGGCCGGCCCAGGAACTGCGCCTGCTGGTCGATCATCGCCTGGACGGCCGGCGGGTCGATCACGATCGTCTCGCGCTCGGCCGCCTGGCGCAGCGCGTCCGCCCCGAACAGGAGCGCGCCCAGGACCATGAAGTGGACCAGCGGCTCGTGGCGCAAAAAGGCCCAGATGCGCGCACCCCGGGACCGGGCCCGCTCGCCCGAGCGCGCGACCCGGGCGCCGACCCGCTCCCGCGCCCGCGGCGGGCCGGCCGCCGAGGCCGCCGAGCGCACGCCTCAGACCCGCTCGCCGCCGGTCGCGAGCAGCGTGGGCTTGGGCGCGATGCCGTAACGGTACGCCCAGCCGAGGCCCTCCTCGGTGCCGGCGGCCGGGAAATACTCGCAGCCGACCCAGTCCGAATAGCCCAGCCGGTCGAGCAGCTCGAACAGGTAGGGATAATTGATCTCGCCGATGTCCGGCTCGTGACGCTCGGGTACGCCCGCGATCTGGACGTGGCCCGTGATCCCCTGGTGGCGCTCGAAGTTCTTGGCGAGATCGCCGGCCATGATCTGGGTGTGGTAGAAGTCGAACTGCAGTTTCAGGCTCGGCGCGCCAAGTTCCGCGATCAGCGCCGCCCCCTCGGAGGGCGTGTTGAGCAGATAGCCCGGGATGTCGCGGGTGTTGATCGGCTCGATCAACGCCATGCGCCCGGCCCGCGCGCAGGCCTCGGCGGCGCGCCCGAGATTGGCCTGGTAGACGTCGAGGCAGGCCGCTTTCGATGTGCCCTCCGGCTTGATGCCGGCCATCACGTGGATCTTGGGACAATCGAGCGCCTGCGCGTACTCGAGCGCCCGCTCGAGCGCGGCCCCGAAGTCGGCCTCGCGTCCCGGCAGGCCCGCGAGACCGCGCTCGCCGGCGGCGAAATCACCCGGCGGGGTGTTGAGCAGGATCAGCTCGACCCCGGCCTCGCTCAGGCGCTGCTTCAGCTCGCCGGCACCGACCTCGTACGGGAACTGGCACTCCACCGCCTTGAACCCGGCGGCCGCCGCGGCCCCGATCCGCTCGGCGAACGGCCGGTCGGTGAACATGGTGCTAATGTTGGCGGCAAAGCGCGGCATGACTCTCCTCCAAGGGGCTTTGCCGCTCTTGTACACGACCCCGGCACGGCCGCCGAGCCCTTCGTTCGCGGCCAGTATGGCGTCAGCCCGGTATCGGACGCGTCGGCGCGTCAGTAAGCAAGCTCGCTGAACACCGGCTCGACCCGACCGCCCCAGCGGCCGTGGTACAGCTCGAGCAGGCCTTCGGCCGGCGTCCGGCCGGTGTCGACGATGCCGCGCAGCGCGGTCAGGAACTGGCGCTCGTCCTGCCCGGCCCAGTCCTCCTCGGCGCGCCGCCTGAGGCCGGCGTCCGCAAGCTCCAGCATGCGCTTGGCCAGATCCTGGACCGTGCCGCCGCGGAACGGCGTCTGGAGCCCGTGCTGCGGGACCTCGGCGCGCAGATGGGCGTGCTCCTCGATCGTCCAGTCCCGGGTCCACTCGTAAGCCTCGTCGAGCGGCGCGTCGTGATAGAGAACGCCGACCCAGAGCGCCGGCAGTGCGCACAGATTGCGCCAGGGACCGCCGTCGGCGCCGCGCATCTCGAGAAAGCGCTTCAGGCGGACCTCCGGAAACAGCGTCGTCAGGTGGTCGTTCCAGTCGGTCAGCGTCGGGACCTCGCCCGGCAGCGCCGGCAGCCGCCCGGCCAGGAAATCACGAAAGCTCTGACCGCTGGCGTCGATGTATCGGCCGTCGCGATAGACGAAGTACATCGGCACATCGAGCGCGTACTCGACGTAGCGCTCGAAGCCCATGTCCGGATCGAACACGAACGGCAGGATGCCCGAGCGGTCGGCGTCGGTATCGGTCCAGATGTGGCTGCGGTAGCTGAGAAAGCCGTTGGGCTTGCCGTCGGTGAACGGCGAGTTCGCGAACAGCGCGGTCGCCACCGGCTGGAGCGCCATGCCGACCCGGAACTTCTTCACCATGTCGGCCTCGGAGGCGAAGTCGAGGTTGACCTGGATGGTGCACGTCCGGAGCATCATGTCGAGGCCGAGCCCGCCCTTCTTCGGCATGTACGCGCGCATGATCCGGTAGCGGCCCTTGGGCATCCAGGGGATCTCGTCGCGCCGCCACTTGGGCTGGAAGCCGAGGCCGAGCATGCCGATCCCGAGCGGCGCTGCGACCGTGCGCACCTGATCCAGGTGCTCGTGGACCTCGCAGCAGGTCTCGTGCAGGGTCGCGACCGGCGCCCCCGACAGCTCGAACTGGCCGCCGGGCTCGAGGGTGATGTTGGCGCGCCCGCGCTGGAGCGCGATCGGCCGGCCGTCCTCGAGGATCGGCTGCCAGCCATAGCGCGCGGCCAGGCCCTCGAGCAGCGCCCGGACGCTGCGCCCGCCCTCGTACGGCAAGGGCCGCAGGTCGTCGTGGGTGTAGCCGAACTTCTCGTGCTCGGTGCCGATCCGCCATTCGCTTTTCGGCTTGCAGCCGGCCTCGAGATATTCGACCAGCTGGCGGTCGTCGGTGATCGGCTCGCCTTGGGCTTCGGGCGGAGCGGACATGGATGACTCCGATGCTTTTCCGGGAAAAGAGGTGGCGCGCTGGTGCTCTGCCGTCGAGCCATGGGCGAAGAAATCCCGCCATTGAGGGCAGCGCCCGGCCCTTGTCAAGCCCGCCGCCATGCGAACCGTCGGCCGGATCGGCGGGCAGCGGTTGACGCGGGCCCCCCAGCCCCGCACTCTGGCGCCGGACGCCTTCTCAGACCGGAGCAACGCCATGGCCAGGCACAAGATTGCCGCAATCCCGGGCGATGGCATCGGCCAGGAGGTGATCGCGGCCGGCCTCGAGGTCCTGCGCGTGCTGCAGACGCGCGAGCCCGGGCTGGAGCTCGAGGTCGAGAGCTTCGACTGGGGCTCGGCCTACTACCGCGCCCACGGCCGGATGATGCCGGCAGACGGCCTCGCCCGGCTCGAGCCCTTCAATGCGATCTACTTCGGCGCGGTCGGCGCCCCTGACATCCCGGACGACGTCACGCTCTGGGGCCTGCGGCTCGCGATCTGCCAGGGCTTCGACCAGTACGCCAACGTCCGTCCGGCGAGGCTGCTGCCGGGCGTGACCGGTCCGCTCCGCAACGTCGGCGCCGGCGACCTCGACTGGATCGTCGTGCGCGAAAACTCGGAGGGCGAATACGCCGGCGCCGGCGGCCGGGTGCATCGCGGCCTGCCCGAGGAGGTCGGGACCGAGCTCGCGATCTTCACCCGCACCGGCTGCGAGCGGATCATGCGCTTTGCCTTCGAGCTCGCCCGCACCCGCCCAAAGAAGCAGCTCACCCTGGTCACCAAATCGAACGCCCAGCGCCACGGCATGGTCCTCTGGGACGAAGTTTTTTCCGAACTCAAGAGCGAGTTCCCGGAGGTCGCGACCGACAAGGAGCTGGTCGATGCGATGACCACGCGCATGGTCCTGAAGCCCGGGACGCTGGACGTGATCGTCGCGACCAACCTGCACGCCGACATTCTTTCCGATCTGGCGTCAGCGCTCAGCGGCTCGCTCGGCCTCGGCCCGACCGCCAACCTTAATCCGGAGAAAAAATTCCCGTCGATGTTCGAACCGATTCACGGCTCCGCCTTTGATATCACCGGCAAGGGCATCGCGAACCCGATCGCAACCTTCTGGACGGCCGCACTGATGCTCGACCACCTGGGAGAATCCGCGGCCGCATCTCGCCTTATGAGCGCGATCGAACGCACGCTTGCCGCCGGCGACGTCCTCACCCCCGACCTCAGCGGCAAGGCCACGACCGCAGAGGTCACCGCCCGCGTCTGCGACCTCCTGCGCGGCGCCAACGTCTGAGCTCGGAGCTGCGCCGGGTCATGGCGCGCCCGCGAGATCGCGCTGGAGCAGGGTCGCGACCGGGAGCGCCCGGATCAGTGCGACCGAGCAGAGACTGCCTGAGAGCGACGCCCAGCCGGAGGCGAGGTCCGCCAGGCCCCGGAGCAGGTCCGGCGTTGGCAGGAGCATCGTGAGCGTGCAGTGGGGGACCCAACGGCCCGGCAGATAATGCGGCCGGCAGACGGAGCTGAAGGCGGCCGCGCGGTCGTGCCAGTCCCGATGGAGCGCGAGCAGCGCAGGCCAGACGACCGCCGCGAGAAACAGGACGTTTTTCGGAAGTGGCAAACACACCGAGGCTCGAGAACGTCACGAGTTGGGATGCGCTTCCCTTGGCCAGCAGCTCGGCCAGCCCGGCCAGCACGCCAGGGTCGACCGCCTCCTCGTCGTCGTAGACCGCGAGGCTGACGTGCGGGATCGCGGCGCACTCCAGCATGTAACGGCTGATGCCGGCATCGGCGAGCGTCTGCCACATCCCGACGACCTGCCGCGCCAGCGCCTCATCGAATTGAAGCTCGACGGAATACGCCATGATCCGACGCTACCGCGTCCGTTGGCGCAGGGCCATCGAGTGAACCGGGAGGCTCGGCGGTTGACGCGGCGCGCCGGGCGCGGATGATCGGGCGTCAAGTGGGAAAAAAGAGGCGGACATGGACAAGCCGGAAGTGCTGCAGATGATGCCGATCACGCCCAGGATCCAGGGGCAGGCGGACGAGACGTTCACGCTCCGGAAGCTCTGGGATGCGCCGGATGCCGAGGCGTTCGTCCGCGAGGCCGGGCCCTGGGTGCGCGGCATCTTCACCAACGGCATCATCGGCGCCGGCAAGGCGCTGCTCGAGAACCTGCCGAAGGTCGAGATCGTCGGCGTCTACGGCGTCGGCACCGATGCGGTCGACCTCGCCACGGCGCGCGCGCGCGGCATCCGGGTCACCAACACGCCGGACGTGCTGACCGTGGGCGTCGCCGAGCTCGGCATGGCGCTGCTGCTCGATGTCGCGCGCCGGGTCGCCTACAATGACCGCTACGTGCGCGCCGGCCGCTGGCCGGACGAGGGCGATCCGGTGCTCTCGAACTCGCTCTCCGGCAAGCGCATGGGCATCTTGGGCCTCGGCCGGATCGGCCAGGCGGTCGCCAAACGCGCCGCAGCCTTCGACATGGTCATCTGCTACCACGGCCCGAACCGCAAGCCGGACGTGGCTTATGAGTATTTTCCGGACCTGGTCCAGATGGCGCGCGCGGTCGATTGCCTGATGGTGACCTGCCTCGGCGGCCCGACCACAAAGGGCCTGGTCAGCCGTGCGGTGATCGAGGCGCTCGGGCCCGAGGGCTGGCTGATCAACGTTTCCAGGGGCTCGGTGATCGAGGAGCCGGCCCTGGTCGAGGCGCTCGCCTCCGGCCGCCTCGGCGCCGCCGGCCTGGACGTGTTCGCCAACGAGCCGAATGTGCCGGAAGCGCTGCTCGGGCTCGACAACGTCGTCCTGCAGCCGCACCAGGCGAGCGCCACCTGGGAGACCCGCGACGCGATGGGCCAACTCGTGGTCGACAACCTCAAGGCGCACTTCGCCGGCCAGCCGCTCCTGACCCCGGTGGTCTGA
>CAWALL010000035.1:0-42863 GCA_963782885.1 uncultured Alphaproteobacteria bacterium | reverse complement strand
CACCTCGCCCCGGGAAAGCACGGTGGTCGGCCAGCCGGTGACCGTCGTGCCGGCGTAGGGCGAGTAGCCGACCCGGTCGTGCGTGGTCGCATCGGTGATCTCGACGGTTCTCTCTGGATCCCAGATCGCGATGTCGGCATCGGACCCGATCGCGATCGTGCCCTTCGTCGGATGCAGGCCATAGATCTTGGCCGGGTTGGTGCAGACGAGCTCGACGAAGCGGTTCAGATCGATCCGGCCCTTGCCGACGCCTTCCGAGAACAGTAGCGGCAGCCGCAGCTCGATGCCGGGAATGCCGTTCGCGATCTGCTTGAAATTCGGGTTTTCGCCGCTTGCGAGCTTGCCGGTGTCGTCGAACCGGTAGGGGGCATGATCGGAGGTGACCATCTGGAAGGTGCCGTTGCGGACGCCCCGCCAGATCGCGTCCTGGTCGGCGCGGTCGCGGGCGGGCGGGCTGAACATCCACTTGGCACCCTCGAGCCCGGGCTTGTCGAGATCGGCCGCGGTCAGCAGCAGGTATTGCGGGCAGGTCTCGGCGAACACCTTCTGGCCCCGGGTCTGGGCGTCGCGGATCGCCGCCATCGAGCCTTCGGTCGTGACGTGGAAGACGACGACCGGCTGGTCGACCAGCGCCGCCATCGCGAGCAGACGGTGCACGGCCTCGGCCTCGGCGATCCGCGGGTGGCTGACCGCGTGGTAACGGGGCGCCCGATGGCCGCGCTCGAGCAGCCGGCGCGCGGTCCAGGCGAGCATGGCGTCGTTCTCGGCGTGCACCGAGATCATGGCACCTTCGGCCCGGGCCAATGTCAGAAGGTCCAGCATCTGCGCGTCATCGAGCCGGAGCAACGGATAGGTCATGAACAGCTTGAGCGAAGAATAGCCTTCGCGGATCAGCGCCGGCAGTTCCTCGAGCACCTCTGCGGAAGGGTCCGAGACGATCATGTGGAAGGCGTGGTCGATCACGGCCTTGGTCGCGCGCTCGCGATAGTCGGCGACCACCGCGCGCATCGCCTGGCCGTGGTGCTGGGCGGCGAACGGGATCACCGTAGTCGTGCCGCCGAACGCGGCCGAGATCGTGCCGCTCTCGAAATCGTCGGCGTTCCAGATGCCCATGCCCGAGAGCTGCTCGATGTGGCAGTGGCTGTCGACCCCGCCCGGCAGCACGAGCTTGCCCGCGGCATCGATCTCGCGCCCGGCGTGCGGCAGCTCCTCGGCCAGCGCCGCGATCCGGCCGTCGCGGACGCCGACGTCGCAGCGCATGCGGTCGGCCGCGGTCACGACGGTGCCGTTGCGGATCACCAGATCGTAGTCGGCCATGCTCTCGCTCCCCGGTCGAGCACCGGCTATAGCAGGGTCGGCGGCGCCGTTCGAGCCCGACCGGTGCGGCCTGACGGCGCCTCAGCCCGAGCCACCGTCCGCGCGCAGCGCGAGCACGCGGGCGCGCAGGTGCTCCAGCGGGCGGTCGTGGATGCCGAGCGTCGCCAGGTGGTCGACCGTGTTGACCAGATAGTCGGCGCAGGGGCCGAGCCAGCCCTCGGCGGTCGCGATCACGTCGGCGACCTCGTCGTCGCTCAGCAGATGCGCGTAGCGCTCGTGCTCCGGATTGATCACGAAGGCGATCGCGCGCACCGGGCCGGCGGGCGTCCGCACCTCGACCCAGCGCGGCCGGTAGGCGCCGCTCAGCATCTCGCGCCGCCAGACGATGCCGAGTTCGTCGAGGGCGCTCTCGGGCGCGATGTGGAAGACCACCCCCTGGCAGGAGCCGCCGCGCTCGAGGCCGAGCACCAGGCCCGGGCGCTCGGGCCGCCCGCGCCCGAGATGGGTCCACAGGCAGAAGCGCCGGTGATAGCCCCAGATCCGGCCGGTCCGCCGGTCGGTGAAATGGAACGCCGGGTTCCAGATCAGCGAGCCGTAGCCGAACAGCCAGACGCCCGCGGAAAGATCGACGCCGGCGAGGGTCGCGCGGAGCGAGGCCTCGAGCTCGTCGGTCGACAGCACGCGCATCTCGACGCCGTGCTGGGCGATCAACTTGTGGACCTGACCGCTCTGGATGCTCTCGCGGGTGAGCAGGACGCGCGCGGTCGCAGCGGCAGGCGCTGGCGGGTCGGGATCGCTCTCGGTCATGGCCAGGCACCATAGACCGAAGCCGGTCCCGGCTTAAGAGCGCTCGCGCGTCAGCGCCGCGCCGGCCTCGGGTCGGGGAAGCTCACGCCCTCGCGACCGGATCGGGGCTATGCAGTCCGGCCGCGGCCGCTATGCTGCCGCGCAACACGCTCGAACCGGAAGGAGCCCGTCATGATCGACCTCTACACCTGGCCGACCCCGAACGGCCACAAGATCCACATCATGCTCGAGGAATGCGGGCTCGCGTACAACGTCATCCCGATCGACATCGGCGCCGGCGACCAGTTCAAGCCCGAGTTCCTGAAGATCTCGCCCAACAACAAGATGCCGGCGATGGTCGACCCGGATGGACCCGACGGCGAGCCGATCTCGATGTTCGAATCCGGCGCGATCCTGATCTACCTGGCCGAGAAGACCGGGAAATTCCTGTCGAAGACGCCGCGACAGCGCTACGCCACGCTGCAGTGGCTGATGTTCCAGATGGGCAGCATCGGCCCGATGCTCGGCCAGGCGCACCACTTCCTGCAATATGCGCCCGAGGACATCGACTACGCGCGCAACCGGTACAAGAACGAGGCCAACCGTCTCTACGGCGTGCTCGACCGCCGGCTCGGCGAGAGCGCTTACGTCGCGGGCGACGACTACACGATCGCCGACATCGCGATCTGGCCCTGGACCCGCTTCCCCGAGCGCCAGGGGGTGGAGCGCACCGACTACCCGAACTTCGTCCGCTGGTTCGACCGGATCGGCGAGCGAGCGGCGGTGCAACGCGGGGTTCAGGTGCTGGCCGATCGCCGGCGCGACCTGAAGACCGACAAGGCGGCCTGGGAGGTCATGTTCGGCAGCCGGCAGTACGCCAGGCGTTAGCGCCCGCCGCCGACCCGAGGCCGAGCTAGCCGAAGGCCGCGGCCGGGATTCCCACCCGCGCGCCGGAGCGTGGACCGGTCGAGCCCGGCAGGCGTCAGTCGCTCAGGCGATGGGTAGCCCGAGGGCGTCCTTGCTCTCCGACTGTCCGGATAGGGCACGTGCTCGCCGACGCTGTGGATCGCGAGCAGCGGCGCACCTCGTCGGCGCCGAACAGCTCGTGCGAAGCCCGCTGGCAGGGGCACGGCGGATCGAGCATGCTCCGCGCCGGCATCGCCATCGAGGAGGAAGGTCATGGTCAAGCACCACAATCCGGACACCGTCGCGCCGCCGTTCTCGAGCTACAGCCATGCCGTCGAGGCGGCCGCGGGCGCGCGCTGGCTGCACATCTCCGGGCAGATCGGGGTCAGGCCGGACGGCACGCTCGCGGCCGGCGCCGAGGCGCAGATGGAGCAGGCCTGGCGCAACATCTTCGCGATCCTGGACGCCGCCGGCATGACCAAGCGCGACCTGGTCAAGACCACGGTGTTCCTGACCGTGCACGGCGACACCGGGCTCGCGCGCCGGGTGCGCGAGCGCATGCTCGAGGGCGCCACGCCGGCGAGCACGCTGATCTTCGTCGCCGGCCTCGCGCGTCCCGACTTCCTGATCGAGATCGAGGCGATCGCCGCAGCCGGGTGAACGCCGGCGACGACCCGCGTCCGCGCACGAGTTCAGGGGGTTACGGATCGAGGTCGGACCCTATCCCGAAGGGATCTGCCAGGGACCAAGGTGGATCAATTCGGGGTTTGGACCATGACGACCGCGCTCCGCTCGACCGACGCACTCCGCAATGTCGTCAATGGCCCCGGCGGCGCCGGGACTGCGGCCGCGGTCACGCCGGCGACGACCGCCAGCGATGCGGCACCCGATCGCGCCGCCCTCTATGGCCGGATCCGGAATACGCTGGCCGGTCCGGGAGTGCACGACGAGGAGATCCAGTACGAGCTCGCCTGCTGGGTCGAGCTGCTCGAAACCTCCAAGCAGGACCTGCGAGACGGCGAGCGCTCCAAGGACGAGATCCTCGAGCGGCTGGTGCGCGAAGCGGGCGCGGCGGTGGCGGCGCTGCTCAGCGATCAGCCGGAGCTGGTGTTCGCGCGCTCGCTGCGGGTCGAGACCGAGAACGAGCTTTTGCGCCACAACGGCCTGGTCAAGCGCACCCTGATCCACCTGACCGACGGCAGCCCGCTTCTGACCGTCTGCCTCGGCGCCTTCGGCGCGCTGGTCCTCGGCCTCGCGACCCACCTCGCCTGGTACGCACTCCAGGGCTTCGGCCCCGCCAAGGCGCTCGTGCCATTCGACCCGGCCCAGGGCTCGGCGGTCGCGAGCGCTGCCTTCCTGGGCGGTCTGGTCAGCATCCTGAGCCGCCTGAAGTCGTTCTCCAGGCTCGGCGACTTCGATCACGTCTTCCTGTTCACGAATGCCCTGTTCAAGCCGTTCATCGGCGTCATCTTCGGGCTGTTCGCCTACGCTTTCTGGCTGAGCGGACTGCTGCCGCTGGACCCGAAGCTGATCGTGAACGTGACCGTGCACCAGCTCTGGGTCGTGGGCTTCCTCGCCGGCTTCAGCGAGCGGTTCACGCAGGACCTGATCTCGCGCGGCGAGGGTATTTTCCCGGCTCAGAAGAAGGCCTGAGCCCAGGGCGCGATCGCGCCGGGGTGCGCCCGCTCAGAACTTGCCGTACTTGAGATAGGCCTCCTGGGGGTCGACGCCCTCGAGGATCGCCTTGCGCACCAGGTTCTCGGTGCCGATCGCGGTCTCGGCGGCGGTGACGATCGCTTCGGCCTGGGCCTGGGGAAGAATGACCATGCCGTCGCGGTCGCCGAGCACGAGATCGCCCGGGCGGATCGTGACCTCGCCGATCCGGATCGGCGCGTCGAACTGGTCGGGCAGCCAGTAGCCGACGATGTCGCGCGGCGTGAAGTAGCGGCACCAGACCGGAAACCCGAGCTCGAGGATGAGGTTCAGGTCGCGGCAGCCGCCGTCGGCGACGTAGCCGCGCACGCCCTTGAGCTTCAAGGTCTCGGCCGACAGCTCGCCCATGTGCGCGACGGTCGAATTGTTCGGCTGGCAGATCAGGACGGTATCGGCCCTGGCCCTGGACAGCAGGCCGGTCCACCCGAGCAGGGTCGCGTGCGGGTCGGCCGCGCGGTCGACCCTGCCGCTCACGGTCGCGACCACGCCCGCCAGCACCGGCTCCGGATCCAGCGGCCGGATCGTGGGCGGCACGGTGAAATCGCGGAGCCCCATCGCCCGCATCACGTCATGGACCACGCCCGTGTAGGTCTTGGCCAGCCGCGCGACCAGATCCATCCCCCCTGCCCTCCCTGAAGCTCGGCCGGGTGGTTGTATCCCGGTCCGGCCGGAGAAGGCCAGAGCTGGCGCGCTTCAGAACCGGGGCCCGCTGATGGTCGAGGGTCATCTGGCTGGTTCGCGGGACAGGCCTTGCCGCGCCAAGAAGCGAGGACGGGAAGGTATCGGCCGTGATCGCACGGCCGATACCCGAACCCGGGAGCTGCGGGATTGCCTTAGAAGGGGGCCGGCGGGCGTCCAGGTCGGGCCTTGCAACCTCCCGCGGGCGGCCTCAGGCCCGAGGCGGCGCTCATGTGCCGCATGCGGGCCATGGTCATAACTCACTTCGGCGAACTCGTGGCCTGGGCCATCGCCAGCGCCGCCCCGGCGCCTGCGATCGAGTAGTTGAGCACGATTTTGCCGTCGTCGAAATCGAAGCTGTCGACGGCGATCCGGTACAGTCCCCCCGGCCGTCACCGGGAACTGGACCTGGCTCTGCAGCGTGCCCGGACTGTCGTCGTTGCTCGCGATTTCGGTCAGTTGCGGGACGCCCGGGCCCGTGTACACCGCCAGCACGGTATCGAAATCCGAGCCGAAGGTGGAGACCGTCGCCGTGCCGCTCTGCGGTGCCCGCCAGCGCCACCAGACCGAATCGCCGCTGCCAACGCCCGCGTGCACCGGCTCTTCTATCTGGGCGGTCGCATCGACGTTCCAGGAAAACGACACGCCGCTGGCATCGGTCAGCGCGAGCGCCCGGCCGAAGTTGTCGTTGAACGGCCGGCCGAAGAACCCGAGCAGGGCATCGACGGCGGCAGCGACCTTGATCCTCGGCTTGATGACGCCCGCGCGGCCGATCGGGCGGCGGGTGATCGTGAGCGCCGTCTCGAGCTCGTCGACGGTCGCGAAGGGATCGACGCTGCGCAAGATCGCGAACGCGCCCGCGACGTGCGGCGTGGCCATCGAGGTCCCGCTGAGGACGGCGAACCTGGCACCCGGAACCGAGGACCTGATGAAGCTGCCGGGCGCCAGCAGGTCGACGATGTCCGCGTGGTCGGAGAACACCGAGAGGAAATTGCGCTTGGTCGTGCTGCCGACCGCTATCGCCGAAGAGATGCAGGCGGGACGAGCAATCGTGCCATCAGCGCCATCGTTGCCGCTCGCCGCCACGGTCGCGATGCCAGCGGCGCGCAATTCGTCGATCGCGAGCTTGAGGACATCGTTGTCGCAGTGGCTGCTGAATGACCCGCCGCCCAGACTCAGGTTGACCGCGGCGATGTCGAAGCTCGAGCTCAGCTCGAGTACCCGCTCCAACCCACGGAGCAGGTCGGAGATCAAAGCCGTGGCGCAGGGACTCGGGCGCGGAAAGCAGCCCGGGCCGGAGAGCTGCGACAAGATCTGGATCGAAATCAGTTGAGCGTCACGCGCGACACCGCTGAACGTGGGGCCCAGACCAGCGGCGCGTAGATCGCGGCGCACCAGCGCGACGGCCGGGCCGGCGCCGAGCTTGGTCAGGATCTCGAGCGCCTGGAGCTGCGCCGGCCGGTCACCCTGGGCGAGCGCGAGCGCCTGCTCGTAGGGGCAGCCGAGTTTCTGCCAGGCCGCGGCGGCGGCCTGCCAGTCGCCGCCGATCTCGAGCCGGTAGGGCGCTGCCGCGGCGTCGGGAGCTCGATCGAGCGTACCGGCGCGCCACAGCCATAGCGCGAGCTCCCCGAGCCGCCACGGCCCGGGGTGGCGCAGCGCGAGCTCGTAGGCCGCCTCGACCTCGGCGCGCATCTGCGCCTGGTCACCCTTGAGCCGGGCCGCCTCGGCGCGAGCGGCCGCCATTGGCCCGATCCGCATGATGTCGCCGGTCACGAGCGCCAGCGCGCGCGCCTCGTCGAGCAACGGCTCGGCGTCGGGGTGCCCCTGCCGCAGCCGCACCAAGCCCAGCACGATGACGGCCACGACCCGCGTGATCGCTGCTGGCGCTGCCGCCAACACGGCGCTCGCGTCCTCCTCGGCCGCCTGCCAGAGACCTCGCTCCAGATGCGCTCGGGCGCGCGTGGCCTGCATGTACAGCAGCCAGGAATCGAGATCACGCTCCCTGGTGTAGGCGAGGCCTTCGACGAACCATTGGTCGGCCCGGGCATAGCCGCGATCGATCAGCGCCTGATCGGCGAGATTGGTGTAGGCGCGCGCGGCGTGCTCGTGCGACTCGTGCATCAGAGCGAGCTCGAGGCTACGCTCCAGCCTGGCATGGCCCGCGGGATCGCCCATGCGCAGCTCGGCGCGCGCGAGCGTGGCCTCGCGGACGGTCATCGGGACGCTGCCGGAAGGGCTCGCGAGCAGCTCGGTGACGTAGAACGGATTGCCGCCGGTCTGAGCGTGGACGCCCGCGGCCGACCGGCCGGCGTGCCGGGCGAGACGGGCCACGGCCGCTTCCGTGAGCGGCGCGACTGGCACGCGCCGGATCGCATCGGCGGGCAGGTTGCCGAGCATCGACCACAAGGCATGGCCGCCGTCCAGCTCGTCGTCGCGATAGGTGAGGATGACCAGGGTCGGCGCCGCGCGAATCCGCCGCCCGAGATATTTGAGCAGGTCGAGGGTCGCGGCATCGGCCCAGTGCACGTCCTCGAAGACCAGCACCGTCGGCCGGCCGCCGTCCTGCAGCTCGCGGACCACGGCGCTGAAGATCGCCAGACGAGCGCCTGCCGTCTGCATGAGCTGGAGCAGCGCGCCATTCGCCTGGAGCGCGACATCGTGCAGCGGCGCCAGCGGTTGCGGCGTGAAGAGGGCATCGCACCGGCCCAGCAGCAGACGCGCTTCTGTCCGATGCGCGGCGATGAAGGTCTCGACCAGTGCGGTCTTGCCGATTCCGGCCTCGCCGCACACGAGCGCGATGCGGCCAACGCCGGTCCTCGCCTCGCACAAAGAATCGCCGAGGCTCCTCAGGGGCGCGTCGCGCTCAAGCAGCTCCATCGCACCCGGCCTGTCTGCCGCCGGGAGAACTTAGCACTCCCGACGGCGAAACTCACCTGTGATGGAGCGCCTGCGCTTCAGGCCGCGAGGGCGATTCGCCGGATCGCCCGCAGATAGGCCTCGACCGCGGCCGGGAAGCCGAGGCGGAGCGCATCGGCGGTGATCGCGTGGCCGATGCTGACCTCGGCAAGTTGGGGAACCGCCTGGACGAAGGTCGGCAGGTTGTCGAGGTTGAGGTCGTGGCCGGCGTTGACGCCCAGGCCCGCCTCCGCTGCCGCCTCGGCCGCGGCGACGTAGCGCCGGAGCAGCGGCGCCGCTGCTCCGGCGGCGAAGGCGTGGGCGTAGGGTCCGGTGTAGAGCTCGATCCGGTCGGCACCGACGGTCGCGGCCGCGGCGATCGCGCCCGGGTCGGCGTCCATAAACAGGCTGACCCGCGCGCCCGAGCTCTTGAGCTCGGGGATCACGGCCGTGAGCGCGCGAAAGCTCGCCCGGACGTCCCAGCCGTGGTCGGAGGTGTTCTGCTCGGGCGAATCGGGCACGAGCGTCACCTGATCGGGCCGGACCTCGCGAATCAGCGCGACGAATTCAGACGTCGGGTTGCCCTCGATGTTGTACTCGATCGCCGGGCCGAACTCGTCGGCGATCAGCGTCGCCAGCTCGTGGACGTCGCTGCGCCGAATGTGGCGTTCGTCGGGCCGCGGGTGGACCGTGATGCCCTGGGCGCCGGCCGCCACCACGAGGCGCGCCGCCTCGAGCACGCTCGGATAGCCGACGTCGCGCTGGTTGCGCAGCAGCGCCACCTTGTTCAGGTTGACGCTGAGCTTGGTCTCGATCGGCTGGGCCATGGAACTCCTCCTCAGCGTAAAGCTAGCAGCAAATGGCTTGGGGAAAAGAGCCATTTTGGATACTATGAGAGTGCCATTTACACGAGGTTGCCGTGCCCAAACGCGCCGCGAGCGGGCTCGCTCCGGGGCTCGAGATCGAGCGCCGCGGGGCCGTGCCGCTGCATCGCCAGATCTACTTCGCGATCCGCCAGGCGATCCTGAACGGTGCCCTGCGGCCGGGAGTGCGGCTGCCGGCGACCCGCGGTCTCGCGCGCCAGCTCGCGGTCTCGCGCAACACCGTGATGGGGGCGTTCGAGCAGCTGCATGCCGAGGGCTACGTCGACGGCCGGGTCGGCGCCGGCTCGTTCGTCTCGCACCGGCTGCCGGCGGTGGTGCCGGGCGCGCGCGCCCGGCCCGGACAGGCTTCGGTGCGCAGCATCGAGCGGCCCGGGCCGTCAGCCCGCGGCGCCAGCCTCGCGGGGCTGGGCCGCGACCGGACCCGCGCGCGCGCCTTCTCGCCCGGCGTGCCCGAGCTCGAGCAGTTCCCGTTCGACGACTGGGCGCGCCTGCTCGCGCGCCGCTGGCGCCGGCCGCGCCGCGCCTTCCTGGTCGGCGGCGACCCGGCCGGCTACCGGCCCCTCTGCCAGGCGATCGCCGACTATCTGGCGAGCGCCCGGGCGGTCGCCTGCCGGCCGGAGCAGGTGATCGTGGTCTCGGGCACGCAGCAGGCGCTCGATCTGGCCGCGCGGGTGCTGATCGATCCGGGCGATCCGGTCTGGATCGAGGAGCCGGGCTACCCGCCGACCCGGGCGGTGCTGGTCGCGGCCGGCGCCCGGCCGGTGCCGGTGCCGGTCGACGACGAGGGCCTGAGCGTGGTCGCGGGCCGGCGCCTGGAGCCGGGCGCCCGGCTGATCGCGGTCTCGCCCTCGCACCAGTTCCCGCTCGGGGTCACGATGAGCCTGCAGCGCCGGCTCGAGCTCCTGGAGTTTGCGCGCGCGGCCGGCGGCTTCGTGCTCGAGGACGACTACGACAGCGAGTACCGCTACGCGGGCAGGCCGCTGGCGGCCCTCCAGGGTCTCGATCGCGATGGCCGGGTGATCTACGTGGGCACGATGAGCAAGGTCATGTTCCCGGGGCTGCGGGTCGGCTACATGGTGGTGCCCGAGCAGCTGATCGACGCCTTCCTCGCGGTCCGGGCACTGGTCGATGCCCACCCCTCCTCGATCGCCCAGGCGGCGCTCGTCGATTTCATCGGCGATGGTCATCTCGCCGCCCACATCCGGCGCATGCGTGCCCTCTACGCCGAGCGCCAGGGGGTTCTCATTGGCGCGGTCCGGGAGCGCCTGGGCGAGCGCCTCGCGGTCGCTCCGTCGGCCGCCGGCATGCATCTGGTCGGATGGCTGGCGCCCGGCTCGGACGACCGCGCGATCGCGCAGGCCGCCGGCGAAGCAGGCGTCGAGGCGCCGGCGCTGTCCAGCTACTATCATGATCCGGGCGTGGCGCGCGGCCTGCTGCTCGGCTATGCAGGCGTGCCCGGGCCGACGATCGCGCCGGCCGTCGCGCGGCTCGCGGTCGTGATCGGGCGCGCCGGCCGAGGCGCCGACGGCCATCGCCCTGGCTAGCCGGTACCGCCGGTCAGTCTTCGCCCGCGTCTTCGGGCGGGCGCTCGGCCGGTCCTCGACCTGCGTAGACCGAGACCTCGAGCGCCTCGGGCTGTCGGCCGGCCAAGCCCCGGCGGGCCCGGAGATCGGCCTTCATGGCGTCGACGAACACCTCGGCCCGGTTGCGACCGAGCGCCTTGGCCCGGTAGAGGGCGATGTCGGCATGGTCGAGCAGCGGCTCGGGCTCGTCGCCATGCTCGGGATGGATCGCGACTCCGACGCTGGTCGTGGTCCGGACCACCTGATCGTCGATCAGGAAGGGCTCGGCGATTGCCTCGACGATCTTCTGCGCGAGCACCTCGGCGCCCCGCGGCTGCTCCAGCCGGGTCTGCACCAGCGTGAACTCGTCGCCGCCGTAGCGGGCGAGCGTGTCGCTCTCGCGCACGGTGCCCCGCAGCCGTTCGGCGACCGCGCACAGCAGGCGATCGCCAACGCTGTGGCCGGAGCTGTCGTTGACCGCCTTGAAGTGATCGAGGTCGAGCATCAGGACCGCGATCCGCCCGCGCTCGCGCCGCGCCTGGAGCAGGGCTTGGTGCAGCCGGTCGAGCAGCAGCGCGCGGTTCGGCAGTCCGGTCAGCGGGTCGTGGTGCGCCAGGTGGCGCACGCGCTGCTCGGCGCGCTTGCGCTCGGTGATGTCGAGCAGCACGACCTGGGTCGCCGGGTCGCCGTCGGCCTCGGTGACCGGGACCGAGACGATCTCGACGTCGCGGGTCTGGCCGTCGAGCCGCAGGATGCGGATCTCGCAGGGACCGGAGACGTCGGGCGGCGCGTGCCCGGACTGGTCCTGCACGCGCACCCGGTCGTCGGAATGGACCAGGAAGATGAGCGGGCGGCCGACCAAGTCCTCCGGGCTGCGGGTACCGAACAGCTCGAGCGCCCTGGCATTGGCGAACACGACCCGTCCGTCGCGATGGCTGAGGAGCGCGATCGGCCCGACCTCGACCAGGCGCCGGTACCGCAGCTCGCTCTCGCGCAAGGCTTGCTCGGTCGCCTTGAGCTCGGTGACGTCGATGCTGACTCCATCCCAGACGATGCTGCCATCCGCTTCCCGGGTCGGCCTCCCGAGCGTCCGGAACCAGCGGAAGCCGCCACCCCGCACCAGGATCCGGCAGTCGGCGCTGAACGGGCTGAGCCGTTCGGCCGAGGCCTCGAGGGCCGCGAGCCAGGCGGCGCGATCCTCGGGATGGATGGCGTCCTGGAGTAGCGACGGGTCCTCGGCCACCGCCGCGGGGTCGAGACCGTGACGGAGCTCGAACTGCGGGCTGTGATAAGGATAGCTGATCCGGCCGTCGGGATGGCGGATGCGGCGATAGACGACCCCCGGGAGGTTGTCGACCATGCCGCGCAGCTGCGCCTCGCGCGCGCGCAGCTCCTCGGCCTGGCGCTTGAGTTCGGTGATGTCGGTGTACACGCTGACGATGCCGCCATCGGCGGTGTGGCGGTCGGAGATCCGCAGCCACTGGCCGCTGGCGAGCCGGTGCTCGAGCACCTCGACCGCCTGCTCGCGCCGCCGCCGGACCCGCTCCGCGACCCAGGCCGCCTCGCGGCCGATCGCCTCGGGGATGTAGCCCTGCTCCGCGAACCGCAGGATCAGCTCGGCGAAGCCGATCGCGGGCCGGATCTGCGCGGCGAGCGCCGGATAGAGGTCGCGGAAGCGCTGGTTACAGAGCACGAGGCGATCGTCCGCGTCCCAGAGCACGAAGCCATCCGAGACGCTCTCGATCGCCTGCCGGACCTGGGCCTGCGCTCGGTGCGCCAGAATTTCGCTATTCCGCAGGGCCTGCTCGACGCGCGCGCGCTCCTCGCTCTCGGCTTGGAGGCGCTGCTGCGCCACCGCCAGTTCGGCGGTCCGCTCGGCCAGCTGCTGCTGCGCCAGATCGGGTGCCGCTGCGCCAGCCGGCCGGTCAGAGGGTGCGGCCGCTGGTGCCGGTGACGTCGGTTGCGCCATCGTGACTGAGCCTGGATCTCAGAGGTTGCGTGGTCGCCCGCTCCGTTCGCGCGCCGGGCAAGGTTTCGCGGTCATGAACGATCTGGACCCTGAGACGTTCCGATCGTGACGGGTCCGAGTGTAGGTCATAATCCGGCCGCCACGATGGCTGCTATTGGTCAAAGCGGTCTCGCGGCGAAGCGTCGCTATTCGGCGGCGACCGGGGCAGGCGCCGGCCGACCGTCGGCGACCCCCATCTCGGCCATCGACTGCCCGACCGCGCGTACGACCTCGACCATGATCTCGCGATCGAACGCGCCCATGCAGCCGATCCGAAAGCTCGGGAACGGCGTCAGCGAGCCGCGGAACATGACGAAGCCCCGGCGCCACATTGCCTCGAAGAAGCGCTGCCGGTCGTAGTCGGGGTCGGCGGGCTCGTGGAAGGTCGCGATCACCGGGGAAGCGACCTCATCGGGCAGCACGGTCGCGAAGCCATGAGCGCGGAGGCCGTCCACCAGGCAGCGCCAGTTGCGCCGGACCCGCTCGAGACGTGCCGCCCGTCCCTCGCTGGCGTGCTGGCGCAGCGCTGCGACCAGGGCCGCGATCGCCTGGCCCGGCGGTGTGAAGCGCCAGACGCCGTGATCCTCAAAGCTGCGCCAGTGCCGGTGCAGGTCGAGGCAGAAAGAATGGCAGCGGCCGGCCGCCGCCATGATAGCTGTGCGCCTGACCAGCACGAGCCCGATTCCGGGCAGGCCTTCGAGCCATTTGTTGGGCGAGAGCACGATCGCCTCGGGCGCGAGCGCGCCGGCATCGAGCGGCAGGCCGCCAAAGGATGCGATCGCATCGATGATCAGGCCGATGCCGCGGCGCCGGCAGAGTTCGGCGATCGGCTCGATCGGGTTGAGCAGCCCGGTGCCGGTGTCGACGTGGCAGACGACCAGGTGGCTGATCGACGGCTCGGCGGCGAGCGCCGCCTCCAGCTGTTCCGGGTGGACCGGCTCCGTGATCGGTAGATCGAGCACCACGGAGGGCACACCGATCGCCCGCGCGATCTGCTTGAGCCGCTCGCCGTAAAAGCCGTTGTTGACGATCAGCAGCTTGCGATCGCGCGGCACCAGCGTGCCCAGGGTCGCCTCGGTGGCGGTATTGCCGGTGCCTTGAATCGGCACGCAGACGTAAGCGTCCTGGCCATCGACGAGCTCGACCAGGGTGCGCCGGAACTCGGCGGTCAGCGCCAGCAGATCCGGCTCGTTCGGGGTGAAGTCGCGCAGCGTCGCCTGCTTGGTCAGCGCGCTCGTGGTCACCGGGCCAGGCGTCAGGATGATCCGCTCGGTCGGCCTGTTCATGAGGTTTTCTGCTCGCTGGGGAAAATTCACGCCCAAGCCTTCGATCAGGAAAAAGCCTTCTACCAGGAAAAAGCCGCTCGCGTCACGTCGTTGCCGGCCCGAGCCGCTTCGACATCAAGTAGCGGTGGTGATCGAGGAAGCCGGCACGGCGATAGAGGCTGATCGCGGGATTGCCGTGCTCGACCTCGAGGTAGAGCCGCAGCAGCCCGAGCCGGCGCGCCTCGAGCTCGGTGAGCGCCAGCACCTGCGTCCCGAGGCCGCGACCGCGCACCGTAGGTTCGAGAAAAAGCTCGTCGATGAAGCCGTCGAGGCCGCCGGATTCGATGCTGAAGCTCCAGGTCAGGACGACGTAGCCGACGATCCGACCGCCAAGGCGCACGAGCCAGCCGCGACCGAGCGCGTCGGCCTCGAGCAGCCGGGCGAGCGCCTCCGGCTGCCGGCGCTCGTCGAAGGTCAGCCCGTCTTCGGCGTAGTAGGCGCGCACCATCCGCTCAAGCGCGGGCAGATCGGCGCCTCCGATCCGCGCCAGCACCGGCCGAGCTTCCGCGTTCCCGGTGCCGTCTCCTGCATCGCTCATCAGGGCCATCGCGGAGGTCAGCGGATGAGTTAGATCTCGATCGGGAGCGCAAGCCCGGCCCAGGCGCGATCCGCGGTCAGCACCGGCAGGTCCCGCTCGATCGCCAGCGCGAGGCATGCTCGATCGCCGAGCGACAGACCGGCCTGCCGCGTGCTTCGCCCGAGTTCGCCGGCCTTGGCGGCATGCACGTCGGAGAACGCGACCCATTCGATGGGCAAGGCGTCGAGCCGGGCTACGATACCCGCCAAGTCGTGACCGTCCTTGACCAGACGGGTATAGACTTCCGCAAGATTCACGGTTGAAATGCACGCGTGCTCGAGCACCTGTTCGACGCGGGCGGCGGCCGGGCTCATCCAATAACAGGCTCAACAGGGCCGACGCATCGATTACGTACGCTGACGCCGGGATCTACTCGGCCTCCTCACGGGCGAACTCTCGACGCCGCTCGGCGATGAATTCGTCGACGACATTCTTAGGCTTGTTGCCGCCGTACAGCTTGTCAATGAAGGCCTGAAGCTCCCGCACCTTCGCGGCTGTGCTTTCTCTCGACCTGCCGGGGGTCCCCTCGTCCGCCAACGCCGCGGCGAGGACTGCCCGCGCCTCGGCCTCCATGCTACGGCCGTGCTCGGCGGCCCGTACGCGCAACTGGCGGTGAACCTGGTCCGGCAGGTTCCTGATGTTGAGGGTCGCCATCGCGGCCAACGTAGGCATCGTTGGCACTGCGGTCAAGAACTGGCGGGGTGAACCCGCTGCATGCCGGCGATGGGCAAGTTTCGGGCGGCGCCCGGCACCGCCTGGAGTATGCTCCCTCGGAAAGCTGGGAGAAGGAGCATGACCGTGCAGCGGACGGCGGTGTTGACCGGGGGATGTCAGTGCGGGGCTATGCCCTCTATGGCGAGCCGCTCTCGGGCGACATCTGTCACTGCCGGATGTGCCAGCGGGCGGCCGGCAACCTGTTCGCGGCGTTTGCCGGCATCGGGCTCGGCGACTTCGCCTGGACCAGGGGCGCGCCCGCGACCTACCAGAGCAGCTCGATCGTCGAGCGCGGCTTCTGCGGCCGCTGCGGGACGCCGCTGTCATTCCGCTATCTCGGGCGGGACAAGATTTCGGTGATGGTCGGCAGCCTGGACGAGCCGGCGCGCGCGCGGCCGACCGAGCAGGTCGGGATCGAGAGCCGCGTCGCCTGGCTGGACGAGGCACTGGCGCTGCCCGGCAAGCGCACGGAAGAGGACCCGCCGCCGGGCGGCGTGGAGGCCCTGGTCAGCTATCAGAGCGCGGATCGCGACTGACCGGGTCTGGCGCGTGGTGCTCAGACGTGCCAGGGCCTGTACGGGCGCCATCGGGCGCGCTAGACAGATCTCGGATGTCGAGCCGAGCATCGTAGCGAAACCCCGAATCGGGCAGTGTGGCACGATGGCCAAGCTGGTGCGCGATGATCCGGGCGCGTCTCCGGACGAGATGGTTCTGGAGGTCGACCGGGTCGAAGATGCCAGGACGGTCCGGGAGCTGTTCCGGGTTCCAGCTGCGCAGTGGCAGGAATTCCTGCGGACCGAGGCGTCCGAGGTGCCGACGAGCGTCGAGCTCGCTTATCAGGCCCGCAAGGAATTCTGGGACTGGCTGGCGCAATCGTACGCCGACATGCCCCCGGAAGCGCTTGAATCGCCAAGCGTCGGCTGGCTCAGCGCCAGATACCACGACTGGCAAAGCCAGGCCTGAAGCCAGCGGGCCACGATCACCTTCGTCAGCCGAGCAGCTGCTTGAGCCGGAGCGCATTCCGGGGCGCGAAGCCGCGCTCGTCGTTGTCGAAATAGCAGTAGACGTCGCGGTTCTGCCGGCGCCAGGCCTCGAGGTGCCGGGCCCAGGTCTGCAATGCCGGTTCGCCGTAGGAGCCCTGGTAGGGTCCTTCGGGCCCGTGCAGGCGGATATAGACGAAGTCGGCGGTCACCTCGAGCGGTGAGCGCCTGCCGGCGAACTCGTAGAGGCACAAGGCGGCGTTGCGGCGCCGCAGGAGCTCGAGGACTTCGGGCGTGAACCAGGCGGGGTCGCGGAACTCGAAGGTGTAGCGGTGGCCCTTGGGCAGGCAGTCGAGGAACTCGGCGAGGCGCTCCGGGTGCGGCCGGAAATGCGCGGGCAGCTGGAACACGATCGGGCCGAGCTTCTGCTCGAGTGCGCTCACCCGCTCGAAATAGCGCTCGAGGCCCTGGCCGCAGTCGGTGAGCCGCTTCATATGGGTCAGGAAACGGCTGCCCTTGCAGGCGAAGACGAAGCCCGGTGGCGTCTGCTCGCGCCAAGCCGTCAGCGTCTCGCGCGCGATCAGCCGGTAGAAGGTGCCGTTGACCTCGACCGTGTCGAAGCGTTCGGCGTAGAAGTCGAGGTGCCGCTTCGCCGGCAGCGGTTCGGGGTAGAAGGGCCCGCGCCAATGGCGGTAGCTCCAGCCCGAGGTGCCGATGAACGCGCGCCCGCGCGGCATCGTCCGGGCGCCGGGCGGCGCTACATGTGGCCGAGCTCGAAGCCGGTGCAGGACTGGCCGAACTCGGCGAGGCCGGCCTCGAGGTAGTCGGCGAGCAAGGGCGTGCCGAGCAGGTACTCGACCGTGTGCTGTTCGCGCACGTCCTGGACCTCGGCCAGGATGTCGTCCCAGTCGTCGAGGGTGCCGTCGCCGCGCCCCAGCCAGGTCAGCGCCAGCAGGTCCTCGAGTTCCTCGTCGTTCAGCCCCTCGAGGAAGCTCTTCAGCTCCTCGAAGGTCGGATCGTCGGCGTAGTCTTCGAGGATCGTGGTCATCTGGTCGTCGCTCGCGTTGGAGCCCTCGTCGAGCTCCTCCGGATCGACCTTGACGTCCAGCTCGCGCGCCTTGACCACCACGTAGCAGACGTTATCCGGATTGATTCTGAGCTCTGCCATGGACTTAGAACCCATAGAGTGCAGCGGGATTTTCAGTCAGGATGCGATCGCGGGTCGCCTCGTCGGGCGCCCAGCTCGCCAACAGGTCGAGGGCGTGCTCGTCGTCGCGGACCGCGGGATCGGTCTGGCCCGGATGGGGCCAGTTGGTCGCCCAGAGCATCCGGTCGGGCGCCGCCTTGACCAGTTCGCGCGCGAGCACGCTGACGTCCTCGTAGTCGGGCGGGCCGGTCTTGGAGCTCTCATAGGGTGCCGAGAGCTTGATCCAGAGCCGACCGGTCTCGAGCAGGCCGAGCAGGCTCCTGAAGGCCGGATGGTCCGGCGGCACCGGGTCCTGGAAACGGCCGATGTGGTCGATCACCAGCGTCCCCGGCAGGCCTCGCAGCAGCGCTTCGCGCTCGGGCAGCTCGCGGCCGTTGCACTGCAGCTGGACGTGCCAGCCGAACATGTGCACCCGCGCCGCCATCTCCTCCAGCGCCGACCAGGGCAGGACGCCGCCCCGGAACATGTGGAAGCGGATGCCGCGGGCGCCGTCCCGGGTCAGCTGCTCGAGCTCGGCATCGTCGGCCGCCGGGTCCACGACCACGACCGCGCGCGCCGCCTCGCCGAGCTCGGTGACCGCGTCCATCGTGCAGCGATTGTCGGTGCCGTAGGCCGTCGGCTGGACGACCACGACCCGCTGCAGGCCGAGCCGGGCCTGGACCTGCCGGTAGTCCTCGACCGTCGCCGAGGGCGGCAGGAACGCCGCGGTCGGGGCGACCGGGTATTGGTCCTCGCGGCCGTAGAAGTGCATGTGGCAGTCGCAGGCGCCAGCCGGCGGCTGGACTTTGGGGCGGCGGTCGTTCATGGCGCTGCTCCTCTGCCTCGGCTCCCGCTTGAGCGCCAACGAGCAAGGCGGGTCGCGTGTTCCGGATTGACGGCGCCGGCGGGCGCTCGCCCCTCGAGAATGTCCGCCGCCTGGCGTGTCGTCTCGAGTGCCTGGTGGGCGACCGCCTGGGGGACGAGGCCACCGACGTGCGGGGTCGCGATCACGTTCGGCAGCCCCGCGACTGCTGGCGATGGCATCTGGTCGGGCGCGCGGCCGACATCGACGGCGCAGCCGGCGATCCGGCCGTCGCGGAGCGCCGCCTCGAGCGCCGCCTCGTCGATCAGATTGCCCCGCGAGACGTTGATCAGGAACGCCGAGCGCTTCATCCAGCCGAGCTCGTCGGCGCCGATCAGGCTCTCGGTCTCCTCGGTCGCCACCGCCAGCACGACCACGAAGTCGGCCTCGACCAGCAGCGTGCCCAGATCGGTCTGGCGGAACTCCGGCTCGACCACCTTGACGAACGGGTCGTTGATCAGGATGCGCATGCCCAACGCCTGGCCAAGCTGGGCGAGCCGGGTGCCGATGTGGCCGTAGCCGATGATGCCGAGCGTGCTGCCGCGCAACTGCCGGCCCATGCGCGGGCCTGGTGGCTCGCCGGCGCGATAAGCGAGCGTCGCGTCCGAGACGCCGCGCGCAAGATCGACCATGAAACCGACCGTGAGCTCGGCGACCGAATCGACGAAGCCCGGGCTCGCGCGCGTGACCAGCACGCCCGCGGCCGAGGCGGCGCCGACATCGACGTTGCGGATGTCGACCGCGCAGCGGACGAACGCCAGGAGCCCCGGCAGCTGCCCGAAGACCGCGGCCGGGCCCTCGGTCATGCGATCGGAGACGATGATCTCGCAGCCTTCCGCAAGCTCGATCAGCTGCGCGCTCGAGAGCGCTGCGCCGGTCTCGTTGAGCCGGAGCTCGCCGAGCTGGCGCAGCCGGCCCAGCGCCTCGTCGCCGTAATAGTCACGCCGCATCTGGTCGGCGTGGGTCAGAAAGATCCTGGCCATGACGCCTTCCCCATCTGCGCCTCGATCGGCTCCAGCCTAGGCTGATCACCCGCGTGCGGCTAGCCCGTTCCGGTTCCTCTCGGGCTCAAGACAAGGCACCGGGCACAGCTCATGGTTGGCAGGCACGCGAGATCATGGAACACTGCGGGGGAATGACCGACCAGGCAAACATAAGACAGGGGGGCATCATGGACCGCTATACACGCCGCCGATTTCTCACCTCGTCCGCGCTCGCTTTGTCGGCGGCGGGGCTCGCACGACCGACGACCCTGCTCGCCCAGGCGACCGGCGCCGCCGCCCCGATCTATGATCTCGTGATCAAGGGCGGCGAGGTCATCGACCCGAGCCAGAACCTCCGCGGCAAGCGCGACGTCGCGATCCGCTATGCCAAGCTCGCCGCCCTGGAGCCGGAAATCCCGGCCGAGCAGGCGACCTACGTGCTGCCGGCAGATGGCAAGCTGGTGCTGCCGGGTCTGGTGGACATGCACGTCCACGTCTTCCCCGAGGCCTCCGCGCTCGGTCTGCCGGCCGACGAGCTGGTGCCGCTGACCGCGAGCACGACCTACGTCAGCGCCGGCGATGCCGGCGGCAACAACTTTTCCGGCTTCAGGCACTGGGTGATCGACCAAAACCGCACCCGGATCTTCGCCTTCGTCCACATCTCGAACATCGGGCTGGCCGGCTTCCCGGTCGGCGAGATGCTCAACATCGACTACGCCGACGTCGGGCTGGCCGCCAAGACGGTCGCCGAGAACCGCGACATCGCGATCGGCCTCAAGGTGCGCGAGAGCAAGGACGTGGTCGGCGACAACGGTCTCGAGCCGCTCAAGCGGGCGATCCACGCGGCCGAGCTCGCCGGGACCGGCGCCCGGGTCATGTGCCACATCGGCAACGCCCCCGGCGATCTTTCGGATCTGCTGGATCTGTTGCGTCCGGGTGACATCCTGACCCACACCTACAGCGGGGCGGGCAACAACGTCGTACGCGACGGCAAAGTCCTGCCGGCGGCGTTGGAGGCCAAGCGGCGCGGCGTGCTGTTCGACGTCGGCCACGGCGGCGGCAGCTTCGACTACACGGTCGCGGAGCCGGCGATCGATCAGGGGCTGACCCCCGACACGCTCGGCAGCGACATCCACGCGGTCAGCGCCAACACGCCGGGCATGCCGTTCATGCCCTGGCTGATGAGCAAGTTCCTGAACATGGGCTTCAGCCTCGAGGACGTGATCCGGCTGGCGACCGTGAACCCGGCCAAGGTCATCGATCGGATCGACAAGCTCGGGACCCTGCAGGCGGGCGCGCCCGGCGACATTTCGATCCTCGAGCTGGTCGACGAACCGGTGACCTTCGTCGACACCAAGAAGAACGAGCGCAAGGGCGACCGCTATCTGAAGCCGGTGACCGCGGTGGTCGCCGGCGTTCCGTTCGGGCGCCCGTTCCCGCAGCCGTTCGCTTATCAGTAGCTGCGGCAGCAGTTCGCTCGATCGCTAGCCCTGCTCTGGGGTGCCGGCGCTCCGGCGCCAGTGCAGGACGACGCCGGCGACCAGGGCCACAGCGACGAGGCCGAGCGCTAGGTAGCCGAAGCGGTGGATCCAGGGGGCGAAGCCCCCGAGCTTTTCGCCCAGCGCGTAGACGCCGCCGCCCCAGGCGCCGACCCAGAGCGCGGCGCCGATGCCGTTGTAGATCAGAAAGCGCCACCAGTTCATACCGACGGTGCCGGCTACGATGCCGTTCAGCTGGCGGGCGATCGCGAAGAAGCGGGCGACCAGCACGACCTCGCCGCCGAAGCGCTCGAAGAATTTTTCCACTTTGTCGAGCCGTGCGTTGGTGATCCCGATCCGGGCGCCATAGCGGACGACCAGCCGGCGGCCGCCGAAGTGGCCGATCGCAAAGCCGATGTTGTCGCCGATGACGGCCGCGATCCAGGCGCAGGCGAGCAGCGGGACGAGTTCGAGGCCGCCCTTCGCGGCCAGCGCCGCCCCGGCGATCAGCATCGTCTCGCCGGGCAGCGGCATGCCAAAGGACTCGAGCAGGATGCCGCCGGAGACCGCGAAGTAGCCGTACTGATCGAGCCAGGACGCGATCCCGGCGAGCGGCTCCGGCAATCCGGTCATGCTCCTGCCTTACCGGCCCCGATAGGTCGGCGGCCGGCGCTCGAGGAAGGACTGGCGGCCTTCCCTGGCATCCTCGGTGCCGCCCGTGGCCATGCTCGCCGGCACCTCGAGGGTGGCCGCCGGCCAGGCCGGCAGCGCCGCATCGATCAGGCGCTTGGCGGCCCGGACCGCGAGGGGCGCGTTGGCCGCGATCTGCCGGGCGACCTCGTGGGCGCGGTCCATCAGGGTGTCGGCCGGCAGCACCTCGCTGACTAAGCCGAAGGCCTCGGCGCGCGCGGCGTCGATGGGCTGGCCCGTGAGGATCATCTGCTTGGCCCTGCCCTGGCCGATCAGGCGCGGCAGGCGCTGGGTCCCGCCCCAGCCCGGCAGCGCGGAGATCGTCACCTCGGGCAGACCGAGCCGGGCGTCGGCCGCGGCGATCCGGACGTCGGCGCAGAGCGCCATCTCGAGCCCGCCGCCGAATGCGATGCCGTTGATCGCGGCGATTACCGGCGGGGAGAGCGCCGCCAGCCGGTCGAACAGGCGATGGCCGCGCAGACCCCAGGTCACGCCAAACTCCTGCGACGTGAGCGCGGTCCACTCCTTGATGTCGGCGCCGGCCGAGAACGCCCGGCCCGCCCCGGTCAGTATCACCGCGCGACAGTCGCGATCGGCCTCGAGCTGGCCCAGCAGCTGATCGAGCGCGTCGAGCATGGCGCCGTCGATCGCGTTCAGCTTGTCGGGGCGGTTCAGGGTCAGCGTGACGATCGTCTCGTCCCGCTCCAGCAGAATGCGCGGCGCAGTCATGGCGGACTCCATCGATCGCGGCCGGCCGGCAGCTCGAGCCCCATCGGCTCGGGCCGGAACAGGCCCGGGTCCATCTCCTTCAGCTCCGGGCTGACCGCGAGCGGAAGGGCACTCCGGCCGAGCACATCCCGCTCGAGGTCGACGCCCGGTGCGATCTCGATCAGCTCGAGGCCGCGCTCGGTCTGGCGCAGCACGCCGCGCTCGGTCACGACCGTCACCCGCTGCCCCTGCTCGCGTCCGCGTCGGCCGCTGAAGGTGACCTGCTCGACCGCCTCGACCAGCTTCACGACCTTCCCTTCTTCGACGATCCGGACCCGGCCGCCGGCCAGCGCGACCTCGAGGCCGCCGGTCGTGAACGTGCCGCTGAACACGAGGTTCCGGCCGGCCGCGGTGATGTCGATGAAGCCGCCGACGCCTGCGGTCAGATAGGGACGCCCGGCGAGCTTCGAGACGTTGACGTTGCCGGCCGCGTCGATCTGCAGGAACGACCCGAGGCCGCAGTCGAAGCCACCGCGCTGGAAGTAGGTGAGCTGGATGGGCGACGGGATGATGGCATCGGCGTTCAGGGCACAGCCGAACGGAAAGCCGGTGACCGGTACGCCGCCCGTGGGGCCCTGCTCGATCGCGAAGGTCACGGCGTCCTGCGCGCCCTCCTCGATCAGGATCCGCGGCACCAGCGCCGAGACGCCGAAGCCGAGCGCCGCGACCGCGCCCGCCGTGAGCTCGAGCGCGGCGCGGCGCGCGATCACCTTCTCGATCCCGAACGGCACCGGCTCGAGGTCCGCGAGGTCGACCCGGAGCTCGCCCGCGAGCGCCGGATCGTACAGGGTTCCGGTCGCCTGCCGCTGCTCGGGGTCGACCACGACCACGTCGACCAGCGAGCCCGGCACGTGCACCTGCCGGATCGGCAGCGTGCCGGCGGCAGCGAGCCGCTTGACCTGGGCAATGACGAGACCGCCGGCGTTGCGCGCCGCTAGTGCCAGCTCGAGCGTCCCAAGCGGCGCCGCCTCATGTTCCATCGAGAGATTGCCGCGGCCATCGGCGGTGGTACCGCGGATGATCGCGACGTCGGGGCGCAGCTTCTCGAGGTGCAGCCACTGCGTGCCGTCGAACTCGACCAGCCGGACCAGGTCGTCCTGCGCCGTCAGCACCCCTGCCCGTCCGGCGGCGCCGTCCCGGAGCATGTCGAACAGGAGGCCGCTCGGCAGGTTGTAGGCCTCGACCGCGTCCTCGAGGATCAGCCGCCAGATCGCCGGCATCGGCAGCGACGACGGGCCGCTGGGATAGCTGCCCGCGATCACGCGTTTGAGCAGGCCGGGGCGCGCCAGGTGGTCGATGCCCTTGATGCCGTACATGTCGCCGGTGCCGATCGGGTGCAGCGTGGTCAGCCCCTTCGGCTGGCCGCTGCGCGCGAACCGTTCGCCGATCGCCTGCAGGACCCGGTCCGGCGTGTTCAGGCCGCTCGAGGAGCTGATCGCGACGACGGCGTCGTCCGCAATCAGTCGGGCGGCCTCATCGGCGCTGAGCACACGGACCCGCGACATCGCCATCTTCTCCGATCCCATCAGCGAGCCTGGAGGCGCGCGATGGTTAAGTTCCGGCGGCTGCCTCTGGCTCATAGAGCAGGACGGCGCGCTCGGCCAGATCGCGGGCGGTGGTCAGGCCGTCGACGACCACGGCATCAGCGCCGGCGGCGCGCATCGCGGCCGCGCCGGCCTCGTCGGGGACCCGGGCGAGCAGGCGCAGCCGCGGGTACAGCGCGCGGGCCAGGAGGACCACCCGCTCGCCGCCGGTGCGGGTCGGCAGGGCCACGATCATCAGCCGGGCGCGCTCGACGTGGGCCGCGCGCAGCACGTCGGCGCGGGCGGCGTTGCCGAAATAGACCGGCAGGCGATGGGCCTGGCTGGTCTGCACCCGCTTGGGGTCGTAGTCGAGGACCAGGACCGGCATGCCGAGGCTGACCAGGTGGCGGGCGAGCGCCATGCCGACCTGACCGAAGCCGGCGATCACGACGTGGTCGTGGACGCCCGTGGTGCGGCTGTCGAGATCCCCGAGCGAGGCGCGCGCCGGCCCTTCGACGCGATCCAGGATCGGGCGGGCGACGGCCGCCGCGAGCGCGGTTGCGGCCATCGACAGCACGACCGCCGGCGTCAGGGTCTGGACCGTGGTGGCGCCGAGCAGGCCGCTGGCCGTGGCCAGGCCGAGCATCACGAAGGCGAACTCGCTGCCCTGGGCGAGCAGGGCACCGAGCTGCAGGGCCAGCCTGGTGGGGAAACCCAGCGCCAGGGCGAGCAGGCAGAGCAGGGCTCCCTTGACCACCAGCAGGCCGGTGGCCAGCGCCAGGATCGTGCCGAGATGGGTGGCCGTGAAGCGGAGATCGACCGCCATGCCGACGGTCATGAAGAACAGGCCGAGCAGCAGGCCGCGGAACGGGCCGATGTCGGCCGCGATCTGATGCCGGTATTCGGTGTCGGCGACCATCAGGCCGGCGACGAAGGCGCCCAGCGCCATCGACAGGCCCGCCTGCTCGGTCGCGAAGCTGGCGCCGAGCACGAGCAGCACCGCGGTCGCGGTGAACACCTCCTCGGCGTCGATCGCGGCGATGAAGCCGAGCACCGGACGCAGCAGGTAGCGCCCGACGACCGCGACCACCACGGTGACCAGGACCGCCTTGGAGAGTGCGACCGCGAGCGCCTTGGTGAGCGAGCCGCTGCCGCCCAGCGCGTCGACCAGCACCAGCAGCGGTCCGACCGCGAGGTCCTGGACCAGGAGGATCGCGATCGCGACCCGGCCGAGCTGCGTCAGCGTCCGGCCGAGGTCGGCGACCACGCGCAGGACCACCGCCGTCGAGGACAGCGCGAGCGCGCCGCCGACCACGATCGCCTGGCTGCCCGACAGGCCGAGCCCGTGGCCGACCAGCGCGATGCCGGCGGCGGTGACCAGGAGCTGGGTCAGAGCCAGCGCGTAGACCCGGGCGCCGAACAGGCGCAGACGCTCGATCTTGAGCTCGATGCCGAGGTTGAACAGCAGGAACACGACCCCGAGCTCGGCGAGCAGCCGGACCGCCTCCAGCTCCCGGACCAGGCCCAGGCCGGACGGCCCGATCACCGCGCCGCCGATCAGAAACCCCAGGACCGTACCGAGGCGGACGCGCACGAACGCCGCGGCGAACGCCACGAAGACCACCAGGATGATCAGCGTTTCCCGCAAAGTTTTTCCGCCTCTTGCGCGCACAACTGATGCGCGAAGGTATAGAAGCGGAGCGGCGCCGAGGCCAGCAGCCGTCGGCCCGGCCAGCGCCGGCCAGGGGCTCAGGTCAGACGCGCGGCAAAGGCGGCGGTGGTCGCGGCGAGCTCCGCGATGACCTGCTCATCGGTCCGGCCGGAACGTTTGAGGACGTGAAACGCATGATCGGCGCCCGGCACCACGTGCAACGTGGCGCGCTCGCCGAGCCCGGCGCAGATCGGCCGCAGCAGGTCGAGATCCGCGAGCTGGTCGCGCTCGCCCTGGAGGAACAGCATCGGCACGCTCACCGCGGCCAGATGCGCGCCGCGGTCCGCAGAGGGCCGGCCGGCCGCGTGCAGCGGAAAGCCGAAAAACACGAGGCCGCGCACGGCCGCAAGCGACGCCTCGGCGGCGGCGAGCGAGGTCATCCGCCCGCCCATCGACTTGCCGCCGGCGAGCAACGGCAGATCGGGCGCCGCCGCGCGCGCGGCCGCGACCGCGGCCCGCACGGTCGCGACCAGGACCGCGCGCATGTCGGGCCGGCGGCCGCCGGACTCCATGTATGGGAACTGGTACCGGAAAGTCGCGATCCCGTCCCCGGCCAGGGCCGCGCTGATCGCAGCCATGAACCGATGCCGCATGCCCGCCCCGGCGCCATGCGCGAACACCAGCAGCCAGCGCGCGTCCGCCGGCCGCAGCAGCAGCGCCGAGACCTCACCCCTGTCCGGCGTCGCCCGAAACCTCGAGCCGATGGCCTCGATCTCACCCACGATCTCTCTTTAGCACGTCGTGCCGGGCATGATGATGCTTGCTAGGGTCGGCTTCAGCCGCGTCGGCCCTATGACAGGGACAAGGCCGCTTTGATACGGGCGAGGATGCGCGGGGTCGAGCGCTCGGCGGGGGTTTCGTTCGAGAGGAGTTCCGGCAGCCAGCGGGTCGAGTCGAACTCGCGGAGCACGATCATGATCGTGATCGTCAATGGAGTGGCGAGCAGCGAGCCCGGGACGCCCCAGATGAACGCCCAGAAGCCCAGCGAGAACAGCAGCACGACCGGCAGGACCTCGAGATTGCGGCCGGCGACGGTCGGGTAGATGAAGCTGCCCATCACGATCTGCATGATCGACAGTGCCAGAAAGACAACCAGCGGCAGCAGCAGGCTCTGGAACTGCAGGAAGGCGAACAGCGTCGGCGGGATCACGGCGATCACCGAGCCGAGCGTCGGGATGTAGTTCAGGACGAACGCGATCAGGCCCCAGAGGAAGGCGAAGTCGAGGCCGACGGCGAGCGCGATCAGGCTGCTCAGGATGCCGGTGATGGCACTCGTGAAGGTCGCGGTCGCGAGATAGCGCTGGACCTTGGCGGCCGCCTTGCGGGTCGTGGCCACGACCTCGCGGCCGGTCTCGCTGCCGCCCCAGATCCGCTCGACGCTCCGGCGCATCGCCGGCACCGCCGGCAGGCCCAGGATCGCCAGCGCCAGGATCAGGAGAGCGTAACCACCCCACCAGTAGATGTCGGTCACCAGTCGCTGTGCCAGGCTTCCGATCTCGCCCCGCTGGACCATCTGCTGCGGTGCCGGCAGACCATGGTTCTGCAGCCAGGCCCGCAGGCGTTGCAGCAGGTCCTGCAAGTGCTGGGCGTATTTGGGCAGGCCGCTCGCCAGGTTTTCCGCCGTATAGTAAATGGCGCCGGCCAGCACCCCGAGCACGACCAAGAGCGCAAGCGTCGCGCCCACATAGCTCAGCGTCGCGGAGACGTGCCGGTTCAGGAACTCGCGGATCGGCCAGCAGAGCGCGATCAGGAAAATAGCGAAAGCAAGCGGCATGGTCGCCGCCATGCTCCACTTCAGCCCCGCGAGCCCCAGCAGGACGGCGATGATCACCAGCGCGCGATTGCCTTCCTGCGCCGCATCTACGACGCTTCTCTCGTGCACTGCCACCCCGGCGCCCTCAGGAACGTGCTCGCCCGAAGGAGCCAACGCGCCCCGTTCCCGGCGGTTCCCGGAAGGCGCGGGCAGCCCGATCGTCGATGTCGCGATCGGTGATCCTGCCGACCGGCCGGCCGTGCTCGCGACCGGCAGCAGGCCGAGATCGCCCTCGCGCATCAGGGCCGCCGCGTGCTCAAGGCGCGGGCCCGGGTCGACGAGCCGGACGTCGGTGGTCATTAGCTCGCGAGGTTGCATGCTGTTGCTCCCCCTCGGGTTTGGCGGGCAAGAGCCGACCGCGCGGACGTTCCCCACGCACAGCCCGTTCCCGGGCTCCGACCGAGAGGCGTCGCAGACCGGAACCGGCGACGGCCGCCGACGTTCACCCGGCAGGGTCGCGCACCGAGTGGGGGAGGGCGAGATGAGCGAGAGCACGGTCAAGAAGGTGCGCGAGGCGAGCGCGCCCCGGGGCGCCGATGGCCAGCGCTACCTGGTCTCGGGCAAGCGGGTCTCGATGCGGCTCTGGCGCGACGAGGCGCCGGGCGGGGCGAAGCCGGCGGCACGCCGGGACTACGAGACCGTGGGCTACGTGATCAGCGGGCGCGCCGAGCTCGAGCTCGAGGGCCAGACGATCCGGCTCGAGCCCGGCGACAGCTGGCTGGTGCCGAGCGATGCCGAGCACAGCTATAAAATCCTGGAGCCGTTCACCGCGGTCGAGGCGACCGCGCCGCCGGCGCAAATCCACGGTCGCGACGAGCGCTGAGCGGGTGCCGATGCGCGTGCAGCGCCGGCCCCGGGCCGACGGGCGGCTCGCGACGGATCACCCGGACGGCGACCGAGGCGCGGCAGGGCCAGATCATGCTCGGGCCGCGGGCGCGTTGGGTCTGGATCATCGCCTTTGCGGTCCTGATCGTGATCGCGATCTATGTGAGCGCGAGCCGCTGACGGGCCACGACGCGCTTCGTCGCGCCGACCTGCGAGGGCGCCGCCCGGGCGGGGCTGGTCTTTTCGGCTGGGTGGCTTAGACTCGCTTTTCATGGAACGGAGCGCGCACATGGCGCTCGGCGTCGTGGTGGAGCGGCGCCTGAGCCGCAGCCCGTGGCAGGACTCAGTGTGGCAGCCGGTCTCGGTGCTGGTCGGCGCTCCGCCGCTCGGTGCGGACTGGCGCGAGCTGATGCAGGGCGACGGCTGGACGCGGTATCACGCTGCCAATCTCGTGCTCGAGCTGCACCGGTCGGAAACCGACGCCTATCTGCTCAACCTCGCGCAGCAGCCGCCGCGGGTCTATGTCGTGCTGCGCCCGGCAAGCGCGGCCGGGCCGTATCCGTTCCAACCCCTGCTGATCACGGCCTCACCGACGGAGGCGGAAGGCTATCTGTCGAGCGGCGACGAGATCGTCGAAGGCGTGACGATGCCGGCGCCGGTGATCGCCTGGCTGCAGGAGTTCGTCGAGCGCCACCACGTCGAGCGGCCGTTCGTCAAGCGCAAGCGCCGCAAGGGTGCGACCGTCGCCGCCGGCCCAGAGGCCGAGACCGAGAGCGCCGATCGGACGGTGGTCACTGCGGAGACCGGCGACGATGGCTGATCAGGAGAGCTTCGTCGGCCGCTGGTCGCGACGAAAAAGCGAGGCGCACGCGCCGGCGTCGCCCTCTGAGCCGCCTGCCGCCGCAGTGACCGAGACGTCGACATCGACGACGGCGGCCGTGGCCGAGACAGCGGCGATGCCTGCCGCGAGCGAAGCCCGCGCGCACGACGTGACCGAGCCGGTCGATCCTGCGGCGCTGCCCGCGATCGAGAGCCTGACCTACCAGTCCGACTTCACGGTTTTCCTGCGGCCGGGCGTGCCAGCGGAGCTGCGCCGGCGGGCGCTGCGGCAGCTCTGGCGCAGCGACCCGGTGTTCGCCAATCTCGACGGTCTGGTCGAGTACGGCGAGGACTACAGCCAGATCGGCATGGTCGAGACGGCCGTGCGCACCGCCTACCAGGTCGGGCGGGGCATGCTCGACAAGATCGAGGCCGCGGCGGCGCAAACGTCCGGCGAGCCGGCGGCGGCCGACGAGGTCCCGGCCGAGCCGGCAGCGATCGAGGCCGAGGGCGATCAGGATGCACGCGCCGCGGCACCCGGCCAGGACCCGCTTCGGCCGGAGCGGGAGCGTTAAGGTCGTCGGCAGGATCGAGTCTATATTACAGAGCGCGACAGCTTGCGGAATTTGACCTCCTGAGCGCAGAAAGTTGCAGGCAAGGGGATCGCTTGCGTCCGGCCCGGCCCCGGAGTAATTTCGAATGACAATAAGCGTTAAGTTTAAGGCTTGCGCATAAACTACCATCAGAGAGGCGGTTGGGAGCGTGCAGGTTGACAGAGCATCGGCGCCAGTCCGGATCGGAATGGCGGCGACGATTGATCCCGAGGACGCGCTGCGGGCGCAGCTCTACAGGCTGCTCGCCCGCCTGCTAGCGGCCGCGCCCGATCAGGCGCTGCTCGATCTCGTGGCCGGCCTCGAGGGTGACGAGTTCCCGCTCGGCCAGAGCATCGGGGCGCTCGCGCGCCGGGCCGCGTGCACGAACCCGGCGGCGGCCGCCGAGGAGTACTGCGATCTCTTCATCGGCATTGGCCGCGGCGAGCTGGTGCCTTACGCCTCCTTCTATCTGACCGGGTTCCTGAACGAGAAGCCGCTGGCGAGGCTGCGCGGCGAGATGGCCGAGCTCGGCATCGCCCGCGCCCCCGAGGTCAAGGAGCCCGAGGACCACATCGGAGCGCTCTGCGAGATGATGGCCGGCCTGATCGAGGGCAGCTTCGGCGCCCCGGCCGGACTGGCCGCGCAGCGGCGCTTCTTCGAGCGCCATGTCGCCCCCTGGGCCGGGCGCTTCTTCGCCGATCTCGAGACAGCGCGCGCGGCGGTGCTGTACGCGCCGGTCGGGAGCATCGGCAGCGCCTTCATGAAGATCGAGACGACCGCATTTATGATGACCGACTGAGGATGGGGCCGGCGGTCGACCAGCCGACCCCGGGACCGAACGGCAGCGAGAGGTGAGAGCCATGTCGAGCGATCAGGACACCAAGGCGGGCGGACGCCGCCAGTTCCTCAAGCTCGCGAGCCTGGGTGCAGTCGCCGGCACCGTGGCCGCGGTCACGGGCAAGGGTGAGCGGACGGCGCAGGCCGCCGAGCCCGAGCCTCAGGGCCGAGGCTATCGCGAGACCGCCCACGTCAAGAAGGTGTACGAGCTCGCCCGCTTCTGAGCGGTCGGCCGCGCCCCGTCCTAAGCTCCCAACGGAGAGCCATGATGCTGCGAAAGAAGACGAGCGGAACCCTCACCGGCGCACGCCGGTCGACGTTCCCGGCGGGACCGATCGGCAGCACCCTCGACCGCAGGACCTTCCTCAACCGATCGGGCCTCGCCGCAGGCGGCCTCGCCGCCGCCTCGTTCGCCGGCGGCGGCATGGTCACCCGGGCGCAGGCGCAGACCCAGGCCGCCGCCAAGGCGGTCCAGCAGGTCAAGAGCGTCTGCACCCATTGCTCGGTCGGCTGCACCGTGATCGCCGAGGTCGAGAACGGTGTCTGGATCGGCCAGGAGCCGGGCTTTGACAGCCCGTTCAATCTCGGCGCCCACTGCGCCAAGGGCGCCTCGGTGCGCGACCATGGTCACGGCGAGCGGCGGCTCAAGTACCCGATGAAGCTGGTCGACGGCAAGTACCAGAAGATCCCCTGGGACCAGGCGATCAACGAGATCGGCGACAAGCTGCTGGAGATCCGCAAGGCCAACGGTCCGGACGCCGTCTATTGGATCGGCGGCTCCAAGCACAGCAACGAGGGCGCCTACCTGTATCGCAAGTTCGCGGCCTTCTGGGGCACGAACAACTGCGACAACCAGGCGCGCATCTGTCACTCGACCACGGTCGCAGGGGTTGCGAATACCTGGGGCTATGGTGCGATGACCAACTCCTACAACGACATCCACAAGTCGCGGGCAATGCTGTTCATCGGCTCCAACGCCGCCGAGGCGCACCCCGTGGCGATGGTCCACATCCTGCGCGCCAAGGAGCAGAACAACGCGCCCCTGATCGTCTGCGATCCGCGCTTCACCCGGACCGCGGCGCACGCCGACGAGTACGTCCGCTTCCGCTCGGGCACCGACGTCGCGCTGGTCTGGGGTATCCTCTGGCACATCTTCGAGAACGGCTGGGAGGACAAGGAATACATCCGCGAGCGGGTCTGGGGCATGGACCAGATCCGGGACGAGGTCGCCAAGTGGAAGCCCGAAGAGGTCGAGCGGGTGACCGGCGTCCCCGGCTCGCAGGTCAAGCGGGTGGCCATGATCATGGCCAACAACCGCCCGGGCACGCTGGTCTGGTGCATGGGCGGGACCCAGCACACCAGCGGTAACAACAATACCCGCGCCTACTGCGTCCTGCAGCTGGCGCTCGGCAACGTCGGCGTGTCGGGCGGCGGCACCAACATCTTCCGTGGCCACGACAACGTCCAGGGCGCCACCGACCTCGGCAATCTGCCGGACAACCTGCCGGGCTACTATGGCCTGACCGAGGGCGCCTGGAAGCACTGGGCGCGGGTCTGGGACGTGCCCTACGACGATCTCCTCAAGGGCTTCGGCTCGAAGGACCTGATGGAGAAGGCCGGCATCCCCGAATCGCGCTGGTTCGACGGCGTGCTCGAGGCCAAGGAGAATCTCGATCAGCCGAGCAACATCCACGCGCTGATCTACATGGGCCACGCGCCCAACTCGCAAGTCCGGCAGCCCGATCTCAAGAAGGCGATGGAAAAGCTCGATCTGCTGGTGGTGATCGACCCCTATCCCACCGTCTCGGCGGTGCTCCACGACCGCAAGGACGGCGTCTACCTGTTGCCGGCCTCGACCCAGTTCGAGACCTCGGGCTCGGCGACCGCGTCCAACCGCTCGGTGCAATGGCGGGACAAGGTGATCGAGCCCCTGTTCGAGTCCAAGCCCGACCACGTGGTCCTCTATCTGCTCGCCAAGAAGCTCGGCTTCGCCGACCCGATGTTCAAGCATATCGAAGTCAAGGGCGAAGAGCCGGTCGTCGAGGACATCCTGCGGGAGGTGAATTGCGGCACCTGGACGATCGGTTACACCGGGATCTCGCCGGAGCGGCTCAAGCTGCACATGGCGAACCAGCAGACCTTCGACAAGACCACGCTGCAGGCAGTCGGCGGCCCGTGCGATGGCGACTACTACGGCCTGCCCTGGCCGGCTTGGGGCACGCCCGAGATGAAGCACCCGGGATCGCCGATCCTCTACGACACCTCGAAGCCCGTGGCCGAGGGCGGCATGGGCTTCCGGGCCCGCTACGGGGTCGAGCGCGGCGGCCAGAATCTGCTCGCCGAGGGCTCGTGGCCGCAGGGCTCCGAGATCGAGGACGGCTACCCCGAGTTCACGATGGCGATGCTCAAGAAGCTCGGCTGGGACCAGGATCTCTCCGACGACGAGCGCAAGGTGATCGAGAAGATCGGCGGCGATTCGGTCAACTGGAAGACCGACCTCTCGGGCGGCATCCAGCGGGTCGCGATCAAGCACGGCTGCGCCCCCTACGGCAACGCCAAGGCGCGCGCCGTGGTCTGGACCTTCCCCGACCCGGTGCCGATCCACCGCGAGCCGCTCTACACCCCGCGCCGCGATCTGGTCGCCGACTACCCGACCTACAAGGACACCAGGCTCGGCCGGGTACCGGTGCTCTACGCTTCGATCCAGCAGAAAGACTTCTTCAAGGACTTCCCGATCATCCTGACCTCGGGCCGGCTGGTCGAGTACGAGGGCGGCGGCGACGAGACCCGCTCCAACCCCTGGCTCGCCGAGCTCCAGCAGGACATGTTCGTCGAGGTCAACCCCTACGACGCCAACAACCTCGGCGTGCGCGACCGGCAGATGGTCTGGGTGCACGGCCCCGAGGGCGGCAAGGTCAAGGTCATGGCCATGCTGACCGACCGGGTCGGCCGCGGGGTCGCCTTCATGCCGTTCCACTTCGGCGGCTGGTACGAGGGCAAGGACCTGCGCAGCAAGTACCCGGAGGGCGCCGATCCGTTCGTGCTCGGCGAATTGACCAACACCGCCCAGACCTACGGCTACGACTCGGTCACCCAGATGCAGGAGACCAAGACCACGCTTTGCCGCATCGAAGCGGTGTGAGGAGCTGAACCATGGCACGGATGAAGTTCCTGTGTGATGCCGAGCGCTGCATCGAATGCAACGCCTGCGTCACCGCGTGTAAGAACGAGAACCAGGTGCCCTGGGGCATCAACCGCCGGCGTGTGGTCACGATCAGCGACGGCGAGCCCGGCGAGCGCTCGATCTCCGTCGCCTGCATGCACTGCTCGGACGCGCCCTGCATCGCGGTCTGCCCGGTCGACTGCATCTACCAGACCGAGCAGGGCGTGGTGCTGCATTCCAAGGACCTGTGCATCGGCTGCGGCTATTGCTTCTACGCCTGCCCGTTCGGCGCCCCGCAGTATCCCCAGGCCGGCAACTTCGGCAGTCGCGGCAAGATGGACAAGTGCACCTTCTGCGGCGGCGGTCCGGAGGCCGACAACAGCGAGGCCGAGTTCCAGAAATACGGCCGCAATCGGCTGGCCGAAGGCAAGCTCCCCTTGTGCGCCGAGATGTGCGCGACCAAGGCGCTCCTCGGCGGCGACGGCGACGTGATCTCCAACATCTACCGCGAGCGCGTGGTCGCCCGCGGCTTCGGCTCCGGCGCCTGGGGCTGGGGCACTGCCTACCAGCTCAAAGGCGGCGCCTAGCAGGCAGCGCCTGCAGGCCGAGCTTTCACCAGGGGCGGCTTTGGCCGCCCCTTTCGCTTCGCCGGACCCGCCTGGCGCTACGATGGAGAAACTCGAGATCGCTCACCTCGCCGGCTTGGTCCTGCGTGCCCGCGCCGAACAGGTACATGGACGCTCCCGAGCGCAATGAGGGCGTCGGCATGCGCGCCGCAGATCTGGCCACGCGCGCCGGCCAACTTATACCGGGTCTGCCCGCACCAGCGCGAAGCCGACTTCGGTCTGGACGGTAGCGGTCAGCCGGAGCGCGGCGCGCTGCAACGGCGCCGACCATTCGGGGGCAGAGCGCTCGCGCCCCCCGAGTAGCGTCATCATGTGGATGTCCATGGTCAGATTGGGATGTGGGCCATCGATCGGCGACGGCAGGTCCTGGTTGGCGAGCAGCACGCAGCCGTCGGGACGCATCGCACGGCGGCAGTTGGCGAGAATCGTAATGCATTGCTGATCGTCGAAATCATGCAGCACCCCTTTGATGACATAGCAGTCGCCGCCGGCCGGGACGGACTCGAAAAAATCGCCCGCGACCAGCTCCACCCGCCCCAGGAGAGCGGGCTCCTGCAGCCTGGTTGCCTGTTGCAGGACCTGAGACTGCTCGAACAGCACGCCCACTGCTCGCGGGGCGTGCGTGAGGATCTGGCGCAGCAGGCCGCCACGGCCGCCCCCGATGTCGACGATGCGGTGAAAGCGCCCGAAGTCGAACGCAGCGGCGATCGCCGCGTCGTTGGCATCCGAAGAGCGTGCCATTCCTTCGTCGAACCGCTTCTGCGCCTCGGCATCGCCCCGAATGTGCTCGAAGAAGGGCATGCCGTGGACCTTGGTGAAGGCCGCTTCCCCGGTACGGACCGCATGCTCCAGCTCCCATGCGGCCGACCACCAGGAGGCCTCGGTCCTGCGCACATGGGCGCGTATCGAATGCGGATGATCATCGCGAAGCGCCGCGGACAGGACCGTATTGCGGAACCGTCCCGGCGTGCTCTCCGCAAACACGCCATAGGCCGCCAGGAACCGGAGCAGCCGCCTCAAGCTTCCCGCGTGGGTCCCGGTCCTGCGAGCCAGTTCGTCGACCGCGACCGGTTGGTCCCCAAGGCGATCGGCGATGCCGATCTCGGCCGCAACATGAATCGCGCGGGACAGATAATAGAGGCGCGCCATCTCCGCGATCAGGCCGGGCGCCGACCGTCCCGCCTCGCGCGACAAGAGCTCGGGCTGTTCCACTGGGCTGCCCCCGACCGCTCGCAGCAACGCCATGATCATTCTAACGCCTCCGCCTGAAGTCACCACGGCAAACCTGAACCGAAGCCGAGCCGCTGCAGTGCCGAGCGGGTAGCGCCGGGGCGCCTCCTCCTTCGTCCTTCGGGCGGCGGTGACAGCACCGCGCTCCCGGCGCCGTCGGAGCGGCGCCACGGAGATCGCCAGCCCTCTGTCGGACGGCGTCCGATCCAGCCAGATCAGCGGCCGCAGGGCGTCCGTCGACCAGCTCCAGGCGGCACTCGATCTGCAGCAGGCGCTGGTGGTGCAGGACTGGCGACGAGCGAAATGAAGCGTTAACGGGACCTTTGCGAGAATATCGTGCTTACCGTGCGTAGACGATCGGCAGTGCCGGCCGGCGACGACCGCAGAGGGATCCGCGGCGCTCCCTGGGCTCGGGAGCCGCGGACAGAGAGAGAGGAGAGATGGGCAAACCAAAACAGATGGCGTCTTGGTTCGCGGTCGTCGGCCTCGCCCTGGCGGTGCAGGGGTGCTGGGGCGACGAGCAGGACCGGTTGACGCTACTCGGAAATGGCGGCTGTCGGACCGCCGACGGCGGTGATGGTCATCCTAAATACAGCGCCGGGCTATCCTTGGACGAATGCAAAGCACGATGCTTCAATGGCAGCACGCCATGCACTGCAATTGAATACAACAGCAATAATAACAATTGTGAAGTTCATTCACAGGCGATCACGCGTTTTGCCGATGCAGCAGGGGTAGCATGCTACGTATTGAAGTGAACGCCGGGCTCGAAACCGGCATCTGCAGCCGGGCAAATACGGCTTTTCCAGCAAGGCTGGTTCAGCAAAGCCAGGACTGGGCATGGTCCGCCATCCGCACGGCGCGGCACCACGCGCGCGATTGACGGCACCCAGGCGGCCCTCAAGATTGCTCCAGCCGCGATGGCCTCGATCCGGGGTCGCTCGGTGGAGACCCCGACGTGCGAAAATCCGCCATTTGGGGCTGGGCGATCGAGACGGCGATCGCGTCAGCCCAGCCTGCGATCAATCGGCTCTGTGGTCACTCCCTCCAGTACATACAGCGGCACTTGACATTGCATCGGATGGATCGCGCCCCGGGGAGACCTCAAGCGCCCGGTCCTGCACTCGGTCCTTCGTCAGACCGACTTGACCGTGGAGGCGTTTCTCCGGGCTGCTGTGACCGTCGCTGCGGTCGGGCATCGCGCGGACGCAACCGGCGCTGCTAAAGGGGTACGACAATTTGACGTGGATCAAGGGAGTGAGGTGCTCATCCGATAGAAGGGCGAGTGCGGGGCAGCCCACAGGCGCGCTCCAACGGAATCCATGCGGAGCGACGCATCATGGCGGACGAAGCCGGCGCGGTGGCCAGTCGGTCAACCGGTTCTTATGAGCTGGGAGGAAATCCGGCCCTCGGTCTGACGATGGGGACCTGGGGGTTCTTCGTCGGCTTCGCCGCCGTCGCGCTCTACGGGCCGGCGGCCAAATATTTCCAGCAGCAGATGGAGCTCAGCGGGTTGGCGCTCGGGCTTCTTGTGGCCGCGCCGCAGCTCACTGGTTCGCTCCTGCGGATTCCGTTCGGCGCCTGGGTCGACCGGGTTGGCGGCCGCCTGCCGATGCTGACGCTGTTCGGTCTGTCGCTGATCGGCATGTGGGGCCTGGTGTTCATTCTCGTGACGGTCAAGACCCTGACGATCAGCGCCTATCCGATCATCGTCATGTTCGGCTTCCTGAGCGGATGCGGCGTCGCCTCGTTCTCGGTGGGGATTCCGCAGGTCTCCTACTGGTATCCGCAATCCCGCCAGGGCACCGTGCTCGGCGCTTATGGCGGCATCGGCAATCTCGCGCCCGGCATCTTCACCCTGCTTCTGCCCTACGCGATCGCGGTCTGGGGGCTTGCCGGCTCCTACCTCGCGTGGCTGCTTTTCCTCACGGTCGGCGCGACGATCTATCTGTTTTTCGCGCAAGACGCCTATTTCTTCCAACTGCGCCGTCAAGGGCTCGACTTCGAGCAGAGCCGGAAAATCGCCAGGGAGAAAGGACAGGAGCTGTTCCCGACTGGTACGGTCTGGCAGGCCGTGATCACCGCGGCCGAGGATCCCCGCACCTGGGGCCTGGTCACGCTCTACTTCGTGTCCTTCGGCGGCTTTCTCGCGCTCACCGCTTGGTTCCCGACCTACTGGATCAATCTCCATAACTTGGATCCCCGCGCGGCCGGTGCCATCGGCGGGCTCGGCTTTTCGATCCTCGCGGCGCTCATACGGGTCTTCGGCGGCACGGTGTCCGAGAAGATCGGCGGCGAGCGGACCGCGGTCATGGCCTTCACCCTCGTGCTGCTGGGCGCGCTGGTGCTCACCTTCGTGGAAGATTTTTACCAGGATCTCGCAGGCGAGCTGCTGATCGCTCTGGGCATGGGAATCGGCAACGCCGCCGTCTTCAAGATGGTGCCGAAATACGTGCCCGGGGCCGTGGGCGGCGCGTCGGGTCTGGTGGGGGGGCTCGGAGCCGGCGGCGGCTTCATCATTCCGCCCTTCCTCGGCGCGACCGTGGATGCACTCGGAAAGCAGGGTTATGCCGGCGGCTTCTTCACCTATGTCATCCTGGCAGCGATTGCCATCCTCGTGTCCTGGAATTTTCATCGTCTCGATTCACGACCGACGCGCCCGATATCGGACCGACGAATCGAGCGGCAGCTGCGTCCCGGCGGCGGCGAACGCACCGCCGATCTTTAGAGCGACACGGCGGAAAAAGGTTCTTTAATCGGGCAAGGGGCGATTGCCTTTGTGATCGGCAGCTTGCGTTGTCGGACGATCACCTGGCATGGCGGGCGGCCGGCCTGATGCCTATATCCCGTCGGCGGCTGGAGCGGCTGGATCGAGGGGCGCGGCCGCCGCAGGCTTGACCCGGGAAGCGGGCAATCCTATAGCCTGCTCGGGTTTGGGGCGGAGTAGCTCAGTTGGTAGAGCAGTGGAATCATAATCCATGGGTCGGGGGTTCGAGTCCCTCCTCCGCTACCATCGAATCGGTGGCTCAGGCCTTCACCCTTTCTCGTATCGCATCGGCCGACAACCAGAACCTGGCGTATCCACGGCTTCCCGTGCGCTGGCCCCGCCGGCGTTGCTCAAACGGCTCGCTGAAGCGCCTGACCTCCGATGATCGGTTGACCGGCGCGCCAGGCGCTCGGCTCGCGACGGCATCCCGGACCATGGTCGGCCCCGGCCGGACGGGACGCTCCGCCGTCGACGGGGCCATAACGGCACGCCAGTCAGCGCGGCGGGCAGGCAGGGTCGGCGAGCACCAGCTGTCCGGCCAGGGTGACCTCGGCACCGTCCGGCACCGGGGGGCGCTTGCCGCCGTCGAGCTTGGCGACCCGGTCGGCCACGGTCCGACGCGCCGCCTCGGCCCGGGCCAGATCGCACTTGAGCTCCCGGATCTGATCGTGGGCGAGGGCGAGCTCGTGACGCAGCTCGTCCGCCTCGCCGGCGGCCGCGTCGGCCAGCGTCTGCGCCCGCTCGCGGGCAGCTCTGGCGTCCGACAGCTCGGCGACCAGGTCGGGCACCACCTTGGCCTGCGGACTGGCTGCCGGAGTGCTCCGGGAGTCCTCGACCGTGGTCCGCAGGGTCTTGGTGATGCTCTCCAGCCGGGCCAGCTCGCGGCCCTGCGCGAGCGTCTCGAGATGCTTGGCGATCGCGGCGTACGATGCCAGACCGAGCCAGAGCACGACCAGTCCGAGGCCGATCGCGACCGAGATCTGCAGCGAGCGCGACAGCATGACGTAGCGACTGGTCAGGCCGCTGCGCACGTAGACCTGCCGATCCGCGAACAGCTCCTGCAGCACCGGGGTGGAACGACGACCCTGAGGCATCCCTTGGCTCCGGCAACGCCCGGGGGTTGCGCCTGAAGCGATAGGCGCCCTCCGGCGGGTGGCTGGTCAGACGGCGCTCGATTGATGCCGCAGCGGCCTTGATTGACCTTGTTTGCTCAGCGATTGCAGGGAACCGGTCCCGCGTCAACTGAGAAGTTGGGAAGAAGCCCCGGCTTTCAGCTCAAGTATGGTCCATTACGAGAGCTATCTCGAACATGATTATATTTTCAGTTGCAATTCCCGGCGGCAGTCTGATCTGCCATCCCGCTTGCGGTCCACGCGTACAGATGCTCGGATGCGGGTCATGATCTCTGCGGGGTGAGCGCAGTCATGGCTGGACATCTGCTCGACGAAAGCGCCAAGGGCGTGATCGTGATCGCCGCGACGCCCTTTGCCGACCAGGGCGCGCTCGATTTCAAGAGCCTGGAGCGGCTGATCGGCTTTTACATCGACGCGGGCGTGCACGGCGTCGCGATCCTGGGCATCATGGGCGAGGCGCAGAAGCTGACCTACGACGAGGCCCGCTCGGTGATCCAGGCGACGCTGCGCCAGATCGCGGGCGAGGTCCCGGTGGTGGTCGGCGTCAGCAGCCCCGGGCTCGCGACGCTGGCGGCGCTGACCAGCGATGCGATGTCGCTGGGCGCGGCTGCGGTCATGGCGGCGCCGCCCGCGGGCCTCGCGACCGACGAGCAGATCGAGGGCTATGTCCACCAGCTCTGCCAGGCGATCGGCGAGGACGTGCCGCTCGTGCTCCAGGACTATCCGCAGGCGAGCGGGGTCCAGCTCTCGGTCGGCCTGCTCAACCGGCTGATCGACGAGCTGCCGCAGATCAAGATCCTCAAGCACGAGGACTGCCCGGGGCTCGGCAAGCTCTCGCGACTGCGCGCGAGCGCCGAGCGCGACGGCCGCCGCCGGGTCGCGATCCTGATCGGCAACGGCGCGCTGTACTATCCGCTCGAGCTCGCCCGCGGTGCCGACGGCGCCATGACCGGCTTCGCCTATCCGGAGCTTTTGGTCGAGGTCTACGAGCGGTTCACGGCCGGGCGCGAGGACGACGCCTTCGATCTCTACGACGCCTATCTGCCGCTGATCCGCTACGAGCAGCAGCCGGGGATCGGGCTCGCGATCCGCAAGCAGATCCTGTACCGCCGGGGCGTGATCGCGAGCCCGGCGCTGCGGCCGCCGGGGGCCAGGCTCGACGACCGGGACCGCGCCGAGCTCGAACAGCTGCTGCTGCGGCTCGAGCGCCGGGTCGCGGGCGGGCTCTGAGCCCAAGTGCGGCGGCCGCGATCGGAGGCGCACCCGGCTGCATGCGTCGCCGCTTGCGCCGGCTGGCCCGCCGGCCGCTTAATGGTTGGGTAAGGTAAGCCCGCCTTAACCAGGTTGGCCTTATGGTTAGCGGCCATCGGCGAGATCGGCGGACCCGGCCGGAACTGGTGAGACCGGCGTAGCAGCGAGGGGCGATGCGATGAACCTGATCCGTCCCAACGGGTTGATCGAGCGGCTGATCCTGCCGCAACTCCAGATCGAGCCCGAGAGCTACGGCCGCAGCCAGCCGGGGCCGGCGACGCCCGAGACTTTGCGCCTGGCCGCCCGCCAGGAGCGGCGCCGGCAGCCGCGGCGCAAGACCGATCCGCTGCGCGGCCGGCTGCTCGACCTGACGGCCTGAACGTCCGCCCCCCGCGCGCAACGGCCAGTTCGCCGGTTTTCTCACCAGCATCGGGCGCGTTCCGCTGAGCCCTGAGCGCCCGATCGACCGCACGCTCCCATTGCAGCCCCGCTTGCGGCCATGACTATCGGGGTTGCCGGCAGCTCGGCCGCGAGCAGGCCTCCAGGCGGTCCGGGTGCGCTTCGTCCCGAGCGGCCGGCGCCGGAGCGCGCCCGGTCACGACCGGGACCGGCCCTCCGGCCAGGGACCGGCGAGCTCGCGCCGCCGAAGCTCGCGCGCGGCACCCATTTTCTGATCCGCCAGCTGCTCGCAGCCTCGCCCGAGCTCGGCCTGGCGTCGCCGAGCCGGTCCCGGACCCTGGCCGCCTATCAGGCGCAGCTGGGGCACCGGATCCGCTATTTGGGCCCGGTCATGCCGATCGATCTCCACGTCTGAGACGGCGACTTGCGGGTCTGGCGCGAGCGCCGCCGGGCGCGCCCGGTCAGGCTGCGCGCGCCGGCGCCTTGCCCGCGGGCGCGGCCGCCCGCCCGCCGCGCGGCAAGGCCCGGGACAAAAAGCCCAGACCCGCCAGTGCCGCTACCACCGAAGCCGCGAGCACGCCGATCTTGGCCTGGTCCAGCTCCGGGCTCTGGCCGAACGCCAGATTGGCGATGAACAGCGACATCGTGAAGCCGATCGCGGCGAGCAGGCCGATCCCGATCAGGCCCGGCCAGCTGACGCCGGGCGGCAGCCGGGTCAGCCCGGTTTTGACCGCGAGCCAGGCGCAGCCGGCAACCCCGATCGGCTTGCCGATCAGAAGGCCGAGGCCGGCGCCGACCGAGACCATGCCGATCAGCCCCGCCGGCTCACTGCCGAGCGCGACGCCGGCGTTGCAGAAGGCGAAGACCGGCATGATCAGGAAGGCGACCCAGGGTGCGAGCGCGTGCTCCATGCTGTGCAGCGGGCTCGCCGCCCGGGCGAGCACGGCTTCCAGATGCTCGATCACCACCTCGACCTGCTCGAAGCTCCCGCCCTGCCCGGTCAGCGGCCTGAGCTCCTGGTGCAACTGCTCGGCGGACAGGGGGTGCCGGAGTGGCACCGCGAGCGCCAGCAGGACGCCGGCGATGGTCGCGTGGATGCCGGATTTCAGCATGCAGTACCAGAGCAGGGCCCCGAGCAGCGCGAACCCGAGCGGCCTGGCGCCGCCGTAGCGGCCGTAGACCAGCGCCGCGCCGAACACCAGGAAGGCGAGCGCCAGCGCGCCGACGCTCAGCTGTTCGGTGTAGAACAGCGCGATCACCAGCACCGCGCCGAGGTCGTCGACGATCGCGAGCGCCAGCAGGAACACCTTGAGCGCCAGGCTGACCCGATCGCCGAGCAGCGCCAGCACGCCGAGCGCGAACGCGATGTCGGTCGCCATCGGCACGCCCCAGCCGCGCAGGCCGGGCTGGCCGAGATTGCAGGCGACGTAGATCAGCGCCGGCACGGCCATGCCGCCGAGCGCGCCGGCGATCGGCAGCGCCGCGCGGCGCCAGCCGGCGAGCTCGCCGATCAGGACCTCGCGCTTGATCTCGAGCCCGATCAGGAAGAAGAAGACCGCCATCAGCAGGTCGTTGACCCAGAGGATCAGCGGCTTCTCGAGCTGCCAGCCGCCGGCGCCGATGCCGAGCCGGAGGTCGAGCAGGGCGAGGTAGCTGGCGGCGAAGGGCGAGTTCGCCCAGGCGAACGCGAGCAGCGCTGCCGCGATCAGGAGCACGCCGCTGGCGCTCTCGGTGCGGATCAGATCCTGCACCGGGCTCAGCAGCCGGCCGACCATGGAGCGCGCCGCCGGCGGCGGCTTACGCGCGGCTTTCCTGGCCATGACATTTCTTTCCCTTGCGAGCCGTCCCTGCCCGCTCCCCT
>CAWALL010000034.1:0-64797 GCA_963782885.1 uncultured Alphaproteobacteria bacterium | reverse complement strand
ACTTGCCGGTTTGCGACATCGACATTCCGGCTGGGCGCATGAGCTTATCGCGACCGTGCAATTGGTTAGCGGCCAAGAGTCGAGATTGATCGGCTCTCCATCCGGTGGAGGTTTGGATCTATTTGGATCTGGCAATCGAAAGTGCGACAGAAGTGTAGCATCCGGGCGGCGTCCGTGCGACAGCCGTAGCCGAGGACAATAGGGCGCAAAGAGAGGCGCCAGATCAGGGTGCCTCAAGGCGCATGAGGCTCCGGCCGGATCTTGGGCCGGCCGTGGCTCGCTCAGTTGCGAGTGAGACTGGCATAGGATCGGGGCGAGTTGGATCGCGGTCATTTTGTGATCGATTGCCGATCGGCGGGCTGGTTCGCGAGGGCCGCGCGGGCCTGACGCGGCCGGGGCGGTCCCGGGTTTTCAGAATGGCGGCGGAGGGCGTATACCGGGATTTGACACCGAGGATGGGCTGGAAGCAGGCGCGCATGGACGTCACCGAGCTCGATGGGATCGAGGAGATCGAGAACGTCTGGATCCCGATGGCGGACGGCTGCCGGATCGCGGCCCGGATCTGGTTGCCGAAGGACGCCCGGACGGCGCCGGTGCCGGCGATCCTCGAGTACATCCCCTATCGCAAGCGGGACTTCATGCGGGCGCGGGACGAGCCGATTCACCGCTATTTCGCCCGAGGAGGCTATGCCGCGGTCCGGGTCGATCTGCGGGGCTCGGGCGATTCCGACGGCCTCCTGCTCGACGAGTACACCCAGCAGGAGCAGGACGACGCGCTCGAGATCATCGCCTGGATCGCAGGCCAGGCCTGGTGCACGGGCGCGGTCGGGATGATGGGGATCTCCTGGGGCGGCTTCAATGCGCTCCAGGTCGCGGCCCGGCGGCCGCCGGCGCTGAAGGCGATCATCACGCTCTGCTCGACCGACGACCGCTACGCCGACGACGCCCACTACATGGGCGGCTGCCTGTTGAACGAGAACCAGCAGTGGGGCTCGATCCTCCTGACCTATGGCGCCTATCCGCCCGATCCCGAGATCGTCGGCGAGCGCTGGCGCGAGATGTGGCGCGAGCGGATCGACCATCTGGTGCCGTTCCCGGCGCTCTGGCTGCAGCATCAGTGGCGGGACGAGTTCTGGAAGCACGGCTCGATCTGCGAGGATTACGGCGCGATCAGGTGCGCGGTCTACGCGATCGGCGGCTGGGCGGACGGCTATTCCAACGCCGTGCCGCGCCTGCTCGCGGGCCTGAAATGCCCGAAAAAAGGGCTGATCGGGCCCTGGGCGCACCGCTTTCCGCACAATGGCGTGCCCGGGCCGGCGATCGGTTTTCTCCAGGAGGCGGTGCGCTGGTGGGACCAGTGGCTGCGGGGGGTCGAGACCGGGATCATGGCCGAGCCCGCCTATCGGGTCTGGATGCAGGAGAGCGTCGATCCCAAGCCTTTCTACGAGGAGCGGCCCGGGCGCTGGGTCGCCGAGGCTGCCTGGCCCTCGCCCCGGATCCAGAAGCGGCGGCTGTTCCTCAACCCCGGCCGGCTCGAGGCGGCGCCGACCCAGGCGGCCAGGCTCGCGTTCTCCTCGCCCCAGACCACCGGGCTCTCGGCCGGCGAGTGGTGCGGCTTCGGCGCCGAGGGCGAGATGCCGCTCGAGCAGCGCCCGGACGACGGCCGCTCGCTGACCTTCGACACCGAGCCTTTGCCCGAGCGGCTCGAGATCCTGGGCGCGCCGGTGGTCGAGCTCGATCTCGCCGCCGACGAGCGGGACGCGCTGCTCGCGGTCCGTCTGAACGACGTCCAGCCCGACGGCACCTCGACGCTCGTGACCTACGGCCTCCTCAACCTGACCCACCGGGACGGCCACGAGGCGCCCGCGCCGCTCGAGCCCGGGGTCTTCCAGCGCATCCGGCTGCAGCTCAACGACATCGCCCACGCCTTCCCGGCCGGCCACCGCCTGCGGCTGGCGCTGTCCTCGAGCTACTGGCCGATCGCCTGGCCGTCGTCCGCGGCCGTGGTGCTGACCGTGCGCACCGGCCAGAGCGCCCTCTACCTGCCGGTCCGGCCGCCATCGCCGGGCGACCAGGAGCTGCGCCCGTTCGAGCCGCCGGCGGCGGCGCCCGGGGTGCGCCATCAGCGCCTGCGCGAATTGCCGCTCCGGCGCACGATCGAGCTCGACCTCGCGACCCATGAGACCGTCTACACCTTCCAGACCGGCGAGTTCGGCGCCGCGCTCGCCCGCCTCGAGGCGATCGAGATGGACCTGGGTTATACATTCTTGAAGCGTCATAGAATCTCGGAATACGACCCGCTTTCGGCTCAGACCGAGATCGTGCAGCGGACCGTGATGCGCCGGTCCGACTGGTCGGTCAGGATCGAATGCCGGACCCATCTGACCGCCACCCGGACCACGTTCCAATTCGGCGCGGACCTCGAGGCCTTCGAGGGCGACGAGCCGTTCGCGCATCGCGAATGGCAGGTCGCGATCCCGCGCCAGATGGTGTAATGCCGGGTCAGGCGAGGCCGAGCCGCCGCAGCGCGGCGTCGAGGATCATCTCGAGAACCTCTGGGTAGGCAATGCCTGCAAAGCCCGCCATGAAGGCGAGCTTGCCGTCATTGGCCCAGGCCGGGTTGGGGTTGACCTCCATCAGCCTCGGCTCGCCGTCCTTGGCGCAGCGGAAGTCGAAGCGCGCGTAGTCGCGACAGCCCAGCCGCGCAAACAGGCGCCGGGCATGGTCAATCATGCCGGCCAGCAGCGTCGGATCGGCCGCGGCGCGCCTGAATTTGATCTCGGTCCAATAGGGCGAATCGGGCAAAGCTTTGGATTCGTAGGAGAGGATCGGATTGAGCCCGGCTGGCAGGCGCGAGTAGTCGACCTCGAGCGCGGGCAAGGCGACGAACTCGGCCTCGGGATTGCCGATCAGGCCGATGCCGTACTCCGGGCCGGGCAGATACTCCTGGATCAGGAGCGCCCGGCCCGGCAGCTCGGTCCGGACCCAGTCGATGTAGTCCAGGGCTTCGGCGCGCGAGCGGACGACCGCGTCCTGGCGGATGCCGACGCTGCCATCGGCCTGGTTGGGCTTGATCAGGGCCGGATAGCGGTCGGGCAAGGTGTCCGACGACGGGTCCGGACCCAGGAAGACCTCCCGTGGCACCGGCACACCCAGCGCCTGCGCCAGCAGGCGCACGATCTGCTTGTCGTAGCACAGCACCATGCACGCGGGCGTGGCGCCGCTGTAGGGCACGCCCAGCATCTCGAGGAGGGCCGGGACGTGCAACTCCTGCGTCACGATGTTGCGGAAGCCAGTGTCGCAGAAGTTGATCACCAGGTCCGGCCGGTCCCGGCTGAATTGCTCGAACAGCCGGCCGTGATCGTCCTCGAACTCGAAACGGCAGCCGGCCAACGATTCGAACGCCACCCGCATCGCCCGGTGGGTTGCGAAATCCTCGTCGTTGTAACGGTGGTTGCGCTTGGTCCGGTCGGGCAGCCGGTGATCACCGGTCAGGACACAAACCCGCAGCGGAGCCGTCATTGTCTGCTGCACCTCCGGCCCAGCCGATCGCCGCGGACCGGGCCACCCATCGCAAAGCCGCCTCTACATAGCGTCGGACGAGCCGGGTGCAACCCGATCTAGCAATTTGTCGCCGCCTCGAGCACGCCCTCGTAATCCTTGGCGAGGCTGGTCCGGACCAGGGCAGCGACCAGGCGCGGGAACTCCTTGCGCGGCACCTGCTTGGCGAGCTTGCCGGGGTCGTCCTCGAGGCCGAGGCGCTTGGCCGCCTCGAGCGCGCGGCGGTCGGCGAACGGGTAGAGCTCGTCCCAGACGATCTGCGCCTCGCGACAGAAGATGTCAGCGCCGACTTCACCCAAGCCCTTGCACTCCTTGAGCAGCGTCCGCTCGCGCTCGGGTGTGCGCGCCACGGCGTCCCGCAGCCCGCGCAGGTCACCCCGATATTTCTCGACCAACATCTCGGCGGTGTCGCCCAACATGCGCGACGTGCTCTCATCGTAGCGAGCGTAGCCCGCGCGATTCAGCGCGCGCGTGCGCTGCTCCCAGGTGGCTCCGGCCATCTTGTCGGCGGCCGTCCAGCCCCGCTCGGCGAGCGCCTTGGTCGCAGCCAGCGCGGTCTCGGCGCCGATGCGGGCACTGAGCAGGATCGACGCGCACAACCAGCGGAACAGCGGCGAGGGCGTGCCCCGGCCGAGGTCGATGCCGAGGTCGGCCGCGTAGGTTCGCCCGTGCCGCTTTAGCAGCGCCGCCGTGATCTGTTCTCTCGAAGGCTTGGCCATGGTCCCCGCCCGCGTGCTCCGCGATATCTCAGACGGACCAACAATCCTTGTGTCTAACTCGTCCCTCTAGATGAGAAATCCCGGCGAGGTTCAGGCATTCGCGAGGATGCACCAGACCGGGACGTGGTCCGAGGGCGCCTTGGCCGCCCGTTCCTCGGCCTCGATGCCGCAGGTCTCGAGTTCGATCGACCGCCTGCGGCGAGAGCAGCAGATGATCGATCCGCAGCCCCTGATTGGCCCGGAAGTACCGACCCTGATAATCCCACCAGCTGTACGCCCGGGTCTGCGGCTCGACGACCCGATAGGCGTCGTAGAGCCCGAGATGCAGCAGCGTGCGCAGCTTCGCCCGCTCCGCCGGATGGTAGCAAATCGTGCCGTCGAGTGCCTGGGCGTCGTAGACGTCGAGCGGGTAAGGGCCGACGTTGTAGTCGCCGCCGATCACCAGCAATTCTTCATATTCGAGAAGCTCTTCCGCGTGTGCCTTCAAGCGATCGTAGAAACCGAGCTTGTACGCGAACCGGGGCGAGTCGAGGGCGGTCCCGTTCGGGACGTAAACCGAGGCGACCCGAACGCCGCCGACCACCGCCTCCAGATAGCGGGCCTCCTGGTCCTGATCATGGCCCGGCAGCACCCGGCGTAGGTCCTCGATTGGGCTTCTGGCGAGGATCGCGACGCCATTGCGGCCACCCGCCTCGCCGATCATCGCGAGATTGTAACCCAGTTCTTCGAGCGGCTCGGCCGGGAACTGCTCAGGCGTGACCTTGGTCTCCTGCAGCAGGGCAATGTCAGGCCTGGCGGCCTCCAGCCAGGCCAGCACCCGCGGCAGCCGTGCCCGGATCGAGTTGACGTTCCAGGTCGCGATCTTCACGAGCGCGGCCACACAACCTGCCGCAAATCAGTCGGTGCCGGCCTCAGACCGCGAACGAGTTGCCGCAGCCGCAGGACGAGCTGGCGTTCGGGTTGTTGACCCGGAAGTAGGAGCCGGTCAGGTCCTCGACGTAGTCGACCTCGCAGCCCATCATGTAGAGCAGCGACATGCCGTCGATCACGACTTTGGCGCCGTCGCGCTCGACGGCGATGTCGCCGTCCTCGTCGCGTCGGTCCAGCGCGAAGCCGTATTGGAAGCCCGAGCAGCCGCCGCCTGAGACGCTGATCCGGAGCTTCGTGCCGGGTTCCGCCTCTTTGGCCAGGATCGCGCTGATCCGCCGGGCGGCGTTCTCGGTGACGCTGAACGGACCCGGCCGGGCCTTGATTTCCGCCATCGACGACACCTATTGTTAGTGATCGGAACGGGGCCCGCTTTTCGGCTCCCCGCCTCTCGCCCAATGTAGGCAGAGCGATCGCCTTGTCAAACCGCCGCCTCGGCCTCGAGGGCCACGCCCGCCGGGCGCTGGCGCCCTACGCGTGCGATCCCAACCGAAGCCGCGGCCGCCGCCATCTCGAGCCCGAAAGCGCGCTGCGCAGCCCCTTCCAGCGCGATCGCGACCGGATCGTTCACAGCACTGCCTTCCGCCGGCTGGAGTACAAGACCCAGGTGTTCGTGAACTACGAGGGCGACCATTTCCGCACCCGCCTGACCCACACCCTGGAGGTCGCGCAGATCGCCCGTACCGCGACGCGCGCGCTGGCGCTCGAGGAGGACCTGGCGGAGGCGGTGGCCCTGGCGCACGACCTCGGCCACAGCCCGTTCGGCCACGCCGGCGAGGAGGCGCTCGACGCGGCGCTGGCACCCTACGGCGGCTTCGACCATAACGCCCAGACGCTCCGGGTGATCACCCGGCTCGAGCGGCGCTACGCCGAGTTCGACGGCCTCAATCTGACCTGGGAGACGCTCGAGGGCGTGGTCAAGCACAATGGCCCATTCGGGGAGCCGCGGGCCGGACAGGCGCCCGCCTACGTCGCCGCCTATGCCGCGGAGCACGACCTCGAGCTTGCCAGCCATCCGAGCGCCGAGGCCCAGATCGCGGCGCTCGCCGACGACATCGCCTATACCAACCACGACCTCGATGATGGGCTGCGCGCCGGCCTGTTCGAGCTCGAGGACCTGGCGACGCTGCCGCTGGTCGGGCCGATCCTTGCGCAGGTCAGGACGCGCTACCCCGGGCTCGAGCCGCAACGACTGATCCACGAGACCCTGCGGCGCCTGATCGACCTGATGGTGACCGATCTGGTCGAGGAGACCAGGAGACGGCTCGTGACCTTGCAGGCGACCACGGTCGACAGGATTCGCGCGGCCGATCGGCCGGTGGTCGGATTTTCACCAAAAGTTGATACCGCCCTGCGAGACTTGCGCCGGTTCTTGCAAGCGCACATGTACAGCCACTACAAGGTCAAGCGGATGGCTCGCAAGGCGCGGCGCGTGGTTCGGGAGCTTTTCGAGGGCCTGCACGACCAGCCGGACTGCCTACCGCCCGAGTGGCAGGCGCGCGCCGGAACCGGCGACGACGCCCGGATCGCCGAGGCGATCGCCGACTACATCGCCGGCATGACCGACCGCTTTGCCCTCGACGAGCACGACCGCCTGTTCAACCTGACGAGCCGGGCCCAATGAACCCGTTCCGGGAGCTCCTAAGCGACGTCCAGGCCGCGATCGCGGCCTGCCAGACGGCGGGCGAGTTGCCCGCGGGTTTGAGCCCCGAGCGGATCACGGTCGAGCCGCCGCGGGATCCGGCGCACGGCGATGCCGCGACCAACGCCGCGTTGCTGCTCGCCAAGCCCGCCGGCCGGCCGCCGCTCGCGATCGCCGAGGCCCTGGCCGCGCGCCTGCGCGAGCTGCCCAAGGTTGCGACCGTCGAAATCGCCAAGCCCGGGTTCGTCAATCTGCGACTGACCGACGATTTCTGGCGCGCGCAGATCCCGGTCGTGCTGAGTGCCGGCAACGGCTACGGTGCGGCCGACCTCGGCGGCGGCCGGAGCGTCAACGTCGAGTTCTGCTCGGCCAATCCGACCGGGCCGCTGCACGTGGGCCACGGCCGTGGCACCGTATTCGGTGACGCGCTCGCGAACCTGCTCGCCAGGCTCGGCTGGCGGGTGACGCGCGAGTACTACATCAACGACGGCGGTGCCCAGATCGACCGGCTGGCGCACTCGGTCCACCACCGCTATCTGGAGGTGCTCGGCCGCGCGCCCGAGTTGCCACCCGCGGGCTGGTACCCGGGCGACTACCTGATTCCGCTCGCGCGGCAGATCGCCGAGCGCGACGGCGAGCGCTGGCGAACCGCCCCCGAGAGCGATTGGCTGCCGGTCTTCCGCGGGCGCGCGGTCGAGGCGATGCTTGCCTTGATCAAGGACGATCTCGCGACGCTCGGGGTCGAGCACGACGTGTTCACCTCCGAAGCGGCGCTCATCGAGGCCGGCCGGATCGAGCAGACCCTTGACCAGCTGGCGGCGCGCGACCTCGTCTATACCGGCACCCTGCCGCCGCCCAAGGGTAAGTCCGGCGAGGACTGGGAACCGGTGCCGCTGCTGCTGTTCCGCGCGACCGCGTCCGGCGACGACAGCGACCGCCCGCTGAAGAATTCGAGGGGCGAGTGGACCTATCTTGCCGCCGATCTCGCCTATCACCTGGATAAGATCCAGCGCGGTGCGACGGAACTGATCGACGTCTGGGGTGCCGATCACGGCGGCTACGTGAAACGGCTGCAGGCGGGCGTGCGGGCGCTGAGCGCGGGCCGGGTCGAGCTCGACGTCAAGATCTGCCAGCTGGTCAACGTTTTGGACGGCGGCCAGCCGCTCCGGATGTCCAAGCGCGCCGGCCGGATCGTCACGCTCCGCGACGTCGTCGAGGAGGTCGGCAGGGACGTCGTCCGCTTCATCATGCTGACCCGCAAGAACGACGCACCCTTGGACTTCGATCTCGCCAAGGTCACCGAGCAGTCGCGCGACAATCCCGTATGGTACGTGCAGTACGCACATGCCCGGATCTGCTCGGTCCAGCGCCACGCCCGCGAGGCCGGCCTGCCGATCGCGCGTGAGGATCTGGTCCGGGTCGTGCTGGCGCCGCTGACCGAGGCCGGAGAGCTCGCGCTGATCCGGCAGGCCGCGGCTTGGCCGCGGGTCCTGGAGGGGGCAGCGCTGCATCACGAGCCGCACCGGATCGCGTTTTACCTGACCGACCTGGCCGCGAGCTTCCATGCCTTGTGGAATCAGGGTAATGAGCGTCCCGACCTGCGCTTCCTGCGTGCCGACGCGCCGGCCCTGACCCGGGCTCGCCTCGCGCTGGTCGCCGCGGTCCAGGTGATCCTGGCCAGCGGTCTCGAGCTGATCGGGGTCCGCCCGGTCGAGGAGCTGATTTGATGTTTCGTCTGCTGACGTAGGTGCTGCCGTGCCCGAGTCGCCAAGCTTTGCCGCTGCCGCCAGCCGCGCCCGCCGGCCGGTCTTCGAGACCCCGCCCATGCCGCGGCCGCGCCGCCCGCGCCTGCTCCTGGTCGGGCTGCCGGTGTTCGCGGTGTTCGCCGCGTTTGGCGCGATCGTCTGGCTCGCGTACCAGCACGGTGCCGAAGTTCCGCCGGTGGGCGAGCCGCCGTTGATCAAGGCGCCGGCCACGGCGCTCAAGCTGCCGCCGGACGAGGCCGGCGATTCGACGGTCGCGGATCAGGGCGAGGTCCGCGATCTGCTGACCGACACGCCGCCGAGCGGGCAGCTCGAGCGGCTGCTGCCGTCGCCCGAGGCGCCGCTGACACCCGACGTTGCCGCCCAGACGCCGGCGCCGAACGACACCGCGGGCGACACGCTGGCGCCGGCGCCGACACCGCCGGCGCCAACGGCCACCGCCGCCGCCGACCAGACCCCTCCGGCGCCGGTGTCGCCGCCCGCAGCCCAGGTCACGCCGCCAGCGAAGACCGCGTCGCCACCCGCGCAGGCCACTGCGTCAACGGCGCCGGCGCCTTCGCCCGCGCAGGTTGCCCCACAGCCAGCCCAGGCTGCGCCAACGCCCCAGGTCGCAGCGAAACCGGCCGAGCCGCCGCGGCCGGCGCCGGTCGCGGCCGAGCGGCAATCTGCGGGGGTCACTCCGCCGGCAACCGCTGTGCCGCCGTCGACCAAGGAGGCCGAAGCGGCGCTCGACGCGCTGCTCGCGGAAGTCACCCAGTCGGCCAACCCGCCGCCGTCGGAGGCCAATAGCGCGTCGCCGTCCTCGAGCCCGCCGGTGCCGCCGCGACCTGCGGTCGCGAGCCCGGCGGCGCCGACCACCTCGACCGCCGCTGCCAATCCGGCGCCGCGGCCGGCCCAACCGGCCCCCCGGACGCCGCCTGCCACTACCAGCCCGTTCACCCAGCCGGGCGGCCAGGTCACGGCGATTGCCCCGGACCGGCCGGGTTCGCCACCGTCCGGGGCCGGAGCGGTTTCGAACCCGACCATCGAGCCGGCGCCCAACGGCAGGGTCGCCGCCCTCGACGGCGCCTATCGCATCCAGCTCGCCGCCGTCCGCGACGAGGCCGACGCCCGCCGCGCGTGGGACCTGTTCCTGGTCGACCTCGGCCCGGTGCTGAAGGGAGTGCAGCCGTTCATCGAGCGCGCCGCGACCGCGAACGGCGTCTTCTACAGGGTCCAGGTCGGACCGTTCGCCAGCCTGCAGCAGGCCGAGTTGCTGTGCGACCAGCTGAAGCAGCGTAATGCCAGCTGCTTCGTCATCCGACGCTGAGCCGGTCCGCCAAGCTCCGGTCGCGGCGGTCGTCGGGGTCGCCGGGCCGAAGCTCGCGGCGGAGGAGCGGGCCCTGTTGGCGGCGCGCCCGCCTTTTGGCTTCATCCTGTTCGCCCGCAACTGCGCCGATCCGGAGCAGCTGCGGCGCCTGATCGGCGAGCTGCGTGCCGTGGCCGGCCGGTCCGACGTGCCGGTGCTGATCGATCAGGAAGGCGGCCGGGTGGTGCGCCTCAGGCCGCCGCAGTGGCCGGCGCGCGGGCCGGCGCGGCGAATCGGCCGCTTGGCCGAGCGCGACCGCGCGGCCGGGCGGGAGGCCGCTTGGCTGCACGCCCGCCTGCTGGCCGCCGATCTCGCGCCGCTCGGCATCGCGGTCGACTGTGTGCCGGTGCTCGATCTGGCGCTGCCCGGATCGACCGCGGCGATCGGCGATCGCGCCCTCTCGGCCGAACCGGCGCTGGTCGGCGAGCTCGGCCTCGCGATGATCGAAGGCCTCCTCGCCGGCGGCGTGCTGCCGGTGATCAAGCATCTGCCGGGCCACGGCCGCGCCCGGGTCGACAGCCACGAGGCCCTGCCAGTGGTCGAGGCCGGGGTCGAGCGCCTGCGCGCCAGCGACTTCCAACCGTTCCGGACCTGCCGCGGAGCCCCCTTCGGCATGACCGCGCACGTCCTTTACCCAGCGCTCGATCCGGATCGTCCGGCCACGCTCTCGGCCCGGGTCATCGCGGACGTGATCCGCGGCGAGATCGGCTTCGAGGGCTGCCTGCTCAGCGACGATCTGAGCATGGGCGCGCTCGAAGGCAGCATCGGCGAGCGGACCGCGGCGGCGCGCGCGGCCGGCTGCGACCTTGCCGTCCACTGCAACGGCCGCTACGACGAATTGGTCGAGGCGCTGGCCGCGGCCGGGCCGCTCGAAGGTGTTGCCGCTCTGCGCGCCCGGCGGGCGCTGGGCCAGCGCCGCCCTCCAGAACCACTCGACCGGAGCGCCGCCGAGGCCCGTCTCGAGGCCCTGCTCGCCGCGGTCGAGCCCGCACTCCAGCCGGGCGCCTGAGGATGGACATCGCGACGATCGGCCAAGCACTCTCGGTCTGGCTGCTGCCGGTCGTGATCGCGATCACGCTGCACGAGGCGGCGCACGGCTGGATGGCCGAGCGCTGTGGCGACAACACCGCCCGTATGCTCGGCCGGGTGAGCTTCAATCCGTTGAAGCACATTGATCCGTTCGGCACACTGATCCTGCCGGGCCTGCTGCTCTTGTTCCACGCGCCTTTCCTGTTCGGCTATGCCAAGCCGGTGCCGGTCAACTTCGGCCGTCTCAACCATCCCAAGCGCGACATGGTCTGGGTCGCCCTCGCCGGCCCCGCCACCAACGTCCTGCTCGCGTTGATCGCCGCCTTGCTGCTCCACCCGGCCGCGTACCTGCCGGGGTCGCTCGCCGCCTGGGTCGGCGAGAATCTCGCCAATGCGATCATCATCAACGTCGTGCTCGCGGTCTTCAACATGCTGCCGCTGCCGCCGCTCGATGGCGGTCGCGTGGTCACGGGGCTGCTGCCCAATCCCTATGCCTGGAAGTTTGCCCAGCTCGAGCGCTACGGCCTGCCGATCCTGATCGGCCTCTTGTTCCTGCTGCCGATGGCGGCCGAGGCAATGGGCATGCCGTTCAATCCGTTGGTGAGCGTCCTATGGCCGCCGGTCCAGGTGCTCTACCAGCTGATCCTGACGCTTGCCGGGCTGGCCTGAGCGCCTGATCCCGCGGATGAGCGCACACCCCGAGCTCACCGCGCCGGCGACGCCGGCGGCCGACTTCGTGGTCGACCTCGAGGGCTTCGAGGGCCCGATCGATCTTCTGCTGGCGCTCGCCCGCGAGCAGAAGGTCGACCTTGCCAGGATCTCGATCCTGGCGCTCGCAGACCAGTACCTCGCCTACATCCAGGAGGCGCGCGAGCTGAAGCTCGAGGTCGCCGCCGACTACCTGGTGACTGCGGCCTGGCTCACCTACCTGAAGTCGCGTCTGCTTCTGCCGCAGCCGTCGGCCGACGCGGAGCCCAGTGCTGCGGAGCTTGCGGAGGCGCTCGCCGCTCGGCTGCGCCGGCTGGATGCGATCCGGCGCGCGGCCGAGCAGCTGCTGCTGCGGCCGCAGCTCGGCGCGCTGCGCTTTGGGCCAGGCCGGCCGGCTGGGCTCCGGGTCCGGCGCAAAAGCCGCTTTCGCCTGATGCTTCACGAGCTGCTCCAGGCCTACGTCGACCAGCGCCTGCGCACCCGCGAGCAGCGGCTGACCCTGATGGCGCCGGCGGTGTTCCGGGTCGAGGACGCGCTCAAGCGCCTGACCCGAACGCTGGGCGGGCCGGACTGGCACAACCTGCTCGCCTATCTGCCCCCGAACCTCGCCGACGAGCGTCTGCGCCGCTCCGCGCTTGCGTCGCATCTCGCCGCCAGCCTCGAGCTGACCCGCGACGGCATCCTCGAGATCAGCCAGACCAACCCGTTCGGTCCGATCTACGTCCGGCGGCGGCGCTGAGCCGCGGCATGGACCGGGAGCTGGGCAAGCGGATCGTCGAGGCGCTGCTGTTCGCGGCCGAGGCGCCGCTCGATGCCGCGAAGATCCAGGCGCATCTGCCGGGCGGTCTGCACGCCGGCGAGCTGCTCGACGAGCTGGTGCAGGACTACGCCCATCGCGGCGTGCGTGTGGAGAACCGCGGCGGCCGCTTCGCGCTGCGCACAGCGCCCGACCTCGCGGCCTATCTCGAGCGCGAGCAGGTCCAGAGCCGGCGTCTGTCGCGGGCGGCGCTCGAGACGATCGCGATTATCGCCTATCATCAGCCGATCACCCGCGCCGAGCTTGAGGAGATGCGGGGGGTCAGCATCAGCAAGGGCACTCTCGATCTGTTGCTCGAGACCGGCTGGGTGCAGCCCAAGGGTCGACGCGAGAGCCCGGGCCGGCCAGTCACTTGGGTGACGACGGCGGCCTTCCTCGATCATTTCGACCTCGGCTCACTCGACGATCTGCCGCGGATCGAAGAGCTGCTCCAGCTGGGCCTGCTCGGCGCCGCCGAAACGGGAGAGCAGTCGCCGTTTGGACCGTCCGACGAGCTGCCGGAGCCGCCTTCGGAGGACGAAGACGACGCTCTGGACGATCAGGAGGGCTGACCGCCCGCGAGCGGTGTCGGGTTGACCTCGGGGCGGCGGGACCGTACCTGCTGCTCGCATGCTCGAAGGACACTGGAGCCCCGACGGCCGCCATGGCCCACGCCCGCGCCGATCTCCGACCCACCGCTGGCCTTGAGGTCGAGGACCTCGGCCACGCCTATGGCGAGCGCACGGTGCTGCGCGCGGTCGGGCTCAGCCTCGACCACGGTGAGGTCCATTGTCTGGTCGGCCCCTCGGGCTGTGGCAAGACGACGATCCTCCGCCTGATCGCGGGTCTCGAGCCGGTCCAGAGCGGCCGGATCCTGATCGAGGGCGAGGTGGTCGCGGAACCGGGCTACGCCTGCGCGCCCGAGGCCCGGCGGGTCGGGCTGATGTTCCAGGATTTCGCGCTGTTCCCGCACCTGCGCGTGCTCGACAACGTCGCCTTCGGCCTGCGCGGGCTCGACAGCCGGGCGCGCCGCCGCCGCGCGTACGAGCTGCTCGCCCAGGTCGACCTCGACGGCCACGCTGACAGCTACCCGCATATGCTCTCGGGCGGCGAGCAGCAGCGCGTGGCCCTGGCCCGGGCGCTGGCCCCGAAGCCTCGCCTGATGCTGCTCGACGAGCCGTTCTCAAGCCTCGATGCCACGCTCCGCACCCACGTCCGCGACGATGCGATCGCGCTGTTGCGCGCTGCCGGCACGCCGGTGCTGATGGTCACCCACGACGCCGACGAGGCGGTCCGGGTCGCCGATCGCATCCACGTCATGCAGGACGGTCGGATCCTGCAACACGGCACGCCGGCGGAGCTCTACGCGCGTCCGGCGAACCCGTTCGTCGCCGGCTTCTTCGGTCCGCTGAACCGCTACAAGGGGTGGGTGGTCGGCGGCCTGGTCAGCACGCCGGTCGGCCCGCTCGAGGTCGCCGATCTGTCTGACGGCACGCCGGTCGACGTGCTGATCCGGCCCGAGGGGCTACGGCTGCTGCGGGATGGCGGTGCGGCGACCTGTCGCTTCCGGGTCCGCCGGATTCGCGACCTCGGCACCAACCGCGTCCTGGAGCTGGAGCTGCCTGACGGGCCGCCCTTGATCGTGCGCATGACCAGCATCGCCGAGTTCACGGTCGGCGACGTGGTTGCCGTCGCGGTCGACCCGAGCCAAGTGTATGTCTATCGCGCACCGGCGAGACGATAGCCGCGCGTTGCGTAGCGCGGGGTTTTCTGCGACACTTCAAGTTAAGCTCGAGACTCCGAGGGCCGACGCGGCGCCGAGGGGTAGGCGCGAGAGGGAGTGGTTGATGAGTATCGGTATCTGGCAGGTCGTCCTGATCCTGATGATCGTCCTGATCCTGTTCGGCGCGGGCAAGCTGCCGAAAGTGATGGGCGACGTGGCGAAGGGCGTGAAGAGCTTCAAGGCCGGCATGAAGGACGACGACGAGGACGAGAAGCGCGTGCTGACCGCGGATGCCGCCGACGAGCCGGTGCGGGTGGCCGAGCCTGGCTTCAAGCGGGACGAGGTGGCCAAGAGCTGAGGCTCGGTCGCCAGGCGGGGAGCGCCGGCGGTGTTCGATATCGGCTGGTCGGAAATGGCGGTCGTCCTGCTGGTCGCCCTGGTGGTGATCGGGCCACGGGATCTGCCGCGGGTCGCGCGCACCATGGGCAAGTGGGTGGCCAAGGGCCGGGCGATGGCGCGCGAGTTCCAGAGCGCGCTCGAGGACATGGCTCGCGAGGCCGAGCTCGATAAGCTCAAGAGCGAGATCGAGAAAGCCGGTCGCACCAACCTCGGCAAGACCATCGAGAACACGATCGATCCGACCGGCGAGCTCGGCCAGGCGTTCGATCCCACCGCCAGGAGCCGGCCCAAGCCCAAAGATGCCGCGAGCGCCAAGGTGAGCCCGGAGCCGGCCACGACCTCGGCCGAACCCGCTCAGCCGGCAGCCGGCTCCGAGCCGGCGGCAGGCGCCGCACCACCGGCGCCCGCCGGCGTTCAGCCGGCCAGCCCCCACCCTGGCAATGGTCAGGCCGCTGACCACGGACCGGAGCCGCGGACCTCCGCCAACGGTTCCGGCAGTAAGGCGCCCGAACGCGAGACCGCGCCGGCCGATCCGAGCTAAATGGCGATCATCAAGGATCTTGATGACCGGCAGATGCCGCTGCTCGACCACCTGATCGAGCTGCGCAACCGCCTGATCTATTCCGTCGCCGCGATTATGGTCGGCTTCGTGGTGTGTTATTTCTTCTCCGAGCACATCTATGCCTTCCTGGTGAGACCGCTCGCCCACGTTTATGAGGGGCAGACCGGTCGCCGGATGATCTACACCGGCCTGACCGAGGCATTCCTCACCTACGTCAAGGTGGCATTCTGGGCCGGCACCTTTCTGACCTTTCCGTTCGTCGCCGCGCAGCTTTGGCTGTTCATCGCGCCGGGGTTGTACCGCAACGAAAAGCAGGCCTTCCTGCCGTTTCTGATCGCAACCCCGGTCCTGTTCTTCATGGGCGCGGCAATGGCCTATTACGTGGTCTTCCCGCTCGCCTGGAAGTTCTTCGTCAGCTTCGAGACCCCCGGGGGGCCGGGCATGCTGCCGATCGAGCTCGAGGCCCGGGTCGGCGAGTACCTGTCGCTGGTGATGAAGCTGCTGTTCGCCTTCGGCCTCGCCTTCCAACTGCCGGTCGCGCTGACGCTGATGGGCCGGGTAGGTCTGGTCTCCGCCGAGCAGCTGTCCAAGAACCGCAAATTCGCGATCGTCGGCGTGTTCGCCGTGGCGGCGGTGATCACCCCGCCGGACATCATCAGCCAGATCACGCTCGCGATCCCGATTCTCCTCCTTTACGAAATCTCAATCGTTGCGGTGCGAATGGTCGAGCGCCGGCGGGCCGAGGCCGCGGCGGCCGAGGAAGCCGCGGAGAATACCCCCGGGAGCGACCTCGACCCGGGGCGCTGAACCCATTAGGTTTCCTGCCGAGTCGACACTATCACGACAAGTGACCTGACGTGCTCGACCTGAAGTGGTTGCGTGATCAGCCCGACGCGTTCGACCGGGCGCTCGTACGCCGGGGGCTCACCCCCATGGCGGCGGCGCTGCTCGAGCAGGATGCCGCGATCCGGGGACTGCAGACGGAGCTGCAGGAGCGCCAGGCGCGCCGCAATGCCCTCTCGCGGGAGGTCGGTCGGCTACGCACCCGGGGCGGTGATGCCGAGACGGCGATCGCTGAGGTTGCCGAGCTCAAGCGCCGGATCCAGATGGGCGAGGACCTGGTGCGTGAGCGGAGCGCCGCGCTTGACACCGAGCTCGCGAGTCTGCCCAACGTGCTCGCTGAGGATGTGCCCGACGGCGCCGACGAGAGCGCCAATCTCGAGCTGCGGCGCTGGGGCGAGCCGCGCGCATTCGACTTCGCGCCCAGAGAACATGACGAGATCGGAGCGCCCTTGGGCATGGACTTTGGCCGCGCCGCCAAGCTCGCCGGCGCCCGCTTCGTCGCGCTGTTCGGCCAGCTTGCGCGGCTCGAGCGGGCGCTCGCCGCCTTCATGCTCGATCTTCAGACCGAAGAACACGGCTACACCGAGGTCAATCCGCCGCTCCTGGTGCGCGACCACGTCCTGTTCGGCACCGGCCAGCTACCGAAGTTCGCCGACGACTTGTTTCGGACCACCGCCGGGCACTGGCTGATCCCGACCGCCGAGGTGGCGCTCACCAACCTTGTCGCCGACGAGATTCTGGACGCCGATCAGCTGCCGCTCCGCTACACGGCCTGGACGCCCTGCTTCCGCTCCGAGGCCGGCGCCGCCGGCAAGGACACCAAGGGCATGATCCGCCAACACCAGTTCACCAAGGTCGAGCTGGTCAGCATCACCCGGCCCGAGCAGTCCGAGGCCGAGCACGAGCGCATGACCGCCTGCGCCGAGGCGGTGCTGCAGCGGCTCGAGTTGCCCTATCGCGTCATCGTCCTGTGCAGTGGCGACACTGGCTTCCAGTCTCGCAAGACCTACGACCTCGAGGTCTGGCTGCCAGGGCAGGGGCGCTATCGCGAGATCTCCAGCTGCTCGAACTGCGGCGACTTCCAGGCACGCCGGATGCGCGCGCGCTTCCGGCCGAAGGGCGAGCGGCAGACCGAGTTCGTCCACACGCTGAACGGCTCCGGCCTTGCGGTCGGACGCACGTTGATCGCGGTTCTCGAGACCTATCAGGACGCCGACGGCAGCGTTCGCGTGCCGGCGGCGTTGCGGCCGTACATGGACGGCCGGGAGCGGCTCCGCCCCGATGGCTGAGGACGCCCCGCGCCTGCAGCCCAGGCGGCCGGCGAAGGGGCCGCGCATCCTGGTCACCAACGACGACGGCATCAATGCCCCGGGGCTCAGGATTCTGGAGCGGGTCGCCCGGCAGCTGAGCAGCGATGTCTGGGTGGTGGCGCCGGAGACCAATCAGAGCGGCGCCTCGCATTCCTTGACCATGCACCGGCCGCTGCGGATCCGCCGGCTGTCTGGACGTCGCTTCGCGGTCGACGGCACGCCGACGGACTGCGTGCTGCTCGCCTTGCAGATCGTGATCAAGGGGGGCGGCGCCGACCTGGTACTCTCCGGCGTCAATCACGGCGGCAATCTCGGTGAGGACGTGACCTACTCCGGCACGATCGCTGCCGCCATGGAGGCGACGCTGTTCAATGTCCCGGCGTTCGCGCTGAGCCAGTGCTGCCGCAACGGCCAGCCGGCCAAATGGGGGACCGCGGAGCAGCATGCCCCGGAGATCATTGCGCGCCTGTTTACAAAGGATTGGCCTCAGGATCTATTGATCAACATCAATTTTCCCGACTGCCCTTGTGGCGCCGTGGCGGGCTACCAAGTGACCAGCCAGGGCAAGCGCAAGCTCGGTGACGAGCTGCTCGAGCGGATCGACCCGCGCGGCCAACCCTATGTCTGGATTGGCGGTTTGCGCTCCGACGACGTTCAGCAGGCGGGCACGGACCTGCAGGCGGTGGCCGATAACTACATCTCGGTGACGCCGGTCCACATGGACATGACCCACCGGCCGAGCTTCGATCGCCTCCGTCGCGCGCTCAAGTAGGCGCGGCTCCGGCTCAGCCGTAGCCGCTAACCTCGTGTAAAGTGATCGGCGAGCGGCCGGCGTTTGAGGTTCTAATTTTAAGCTTCGACTTCAGCCGGCCCGGCTCGACTGTGGCAGGCCGGCAAGGGGCATACTAAGGGGCGCAGAATTTCCCGCAAAATAGCTTGCTTCGCCGGCCGTGAGTTTATTAACCTTCCGGCATGCAAGGAATTATTCACAATAGCCGGCGGTGGCGACTGGCGCTGATCATAGCCGCGGGCGGGCTGACCGCAGCCTGCTCGACCTATCGTCCTCTCGATCACGGCAGCAAGGTGCCCTGGGCCCGGGCCGATGAGGCACCGGGGCTCACAGCTGCGGGCGGCGGCGGATCACGCGCCGCAGCGGCGCCGGCCGCGGCATCGTTGCCGGCAAACCGATATGTGGTGCAGCGCGGCGATCAGCTCGGCAGTCTCGCTACGAACCTTGGCGTGAGCGTGCACGCATTGGCCGAGGCCAATCAGCTCGAGCCGCCCTATGTGATCTACGTCGGCCAGATGCTGCGCATTCCTGAGGGCGGGCAGGGCGCCCAGCCCTCGGACGTGCAGGTCGCCCGGGATGTGCAGGTGGTCCAGCTCGAGGACGTGCAGGTCGCCGATGTGGCGCCTGCCGCCGGCCCGGTAGAGGCGCCCACGCCCCCCGCAGGCAAGCCCTACGTGGTGCGGAGCGGTGAGACGCTCTGGTCGATCTCGCAGCAGGTCGATGTCCCGCTGGCCCAGCTCGCAGCCGCCAATCGGATTCCGCCGTCTTACCAGGTCTTCGTGGGTCAACGGCTCCGCATTCCGGGTGCCGACAGCAGCGCGGCCGAGATGACGGCGCCCCAGAAGGTCGCAGCCCACCGACAGGGCACCGAGCCGCCGCCGCTCACCGGGCGGGGCTTCATCTGGCCGGTCAACGGCAAGGTGATCGGTGACTTCGGGCGCACCCGGCAGGGGCAACGGCGCGACGGCATCGATATCGCGGCCCGCGAGGGCGCCCCGGTGCTCGCTGCCGAGGACGGCCTCGTCGCCTACGCCGGCGAGGGCATCCACGGCTACGGCCGCCTGATCCTGCTGCGCCACGGCGACGGCTACATCACCACCTATGGCCATAATGCTGCGCTCCTGGTCGAGGTGGGCGAACTCGTCGAGCGCGGACAAGTCATCGCCCGGGTCGGCTCGACCGGCAATGCGACGCGCAGCATGCTGCATTTCGAGCTGCGCAAGGGCCGAAAGCCGATCGATCCGGAGAGCGTCCTGGTGCGCGAGCCGACCGCCGTCGCCAGCAGCGAATAGCAGGCGGCGATCCGATCAATCCGGCAGAGCGAAGGCGATCATCCGATCGCTCACCTCTGGTTCAGGATCGAGGATTGGATGCGGTAAATCGTTCCTGGCTGCGTCCCCACCTCGACGGCTGGCCTGCCGGTGCTGCCCAGCGTAGCCGGCCGCTATCCTTCGCGCCCGAGCAGGTCCTGGACATACTGCCAGGCGACCCGGCCGGAGCGGGCGCCCCGGGTCTGGGCCCACTCCAGGGCCTCGCGCCGGAGTCGGGCCCGGTCAATGCCGATTCCGAAGTGGCCGACGTAGCCTTGGACCATGGCCAGGTAATCGTCCTGGGAGCAAGGATGGAAGCCGAGCCAAAGACCGAAGCGATCGGATAGGGAAACCTTCTCCTCGACCGCCTCGCCAGGATGGATCGCGCTCAAGCGCTCGTTCTCGATCATGTCCCGAGGCATCAGATGGCGGCGGTTCGAGGTCGCGTAGAACAGCACGTTATCCGGCCGGCCCTCGATGCCGCCCTCGAGCACGGCCTTGAGCGACTTGTAGGTCGTGTCGCCGCTGTCGAAACTCAGGTCGTCGCAGAACAGCAGGCAACGGCGTGGGCTCGCGGCCAGGCGCTGGAGCAGCCGCGGCAGGCTGTCAACGTCCTCACGGTGGATCTCGATCAACGCCAGCGCGGCCGGCTGCTCGGCATCGATCTGGCCGTGGATCGCCTTGATCAGCGAGCTCTTGCCCATGCCGCGCGCACCCCAGAGCAGCGCGTTGTTCGCCGGCCGGCCGGCGGCGAAGCGACGGGTGTTGTCGAGCAGGATGTCGCGCACCCGGTCGATGCCGACCAGCAGCGGCAGCGGCACGTGGGCGACCGTGGCGACCGGCCGCAGCTGCTGCGCGTGGGCTTCCCAGACGAAGGCGTCGGCCGCGTCAAGGTCGACCGTCGGCAGGGTCGGTGGCGCCAGGCGCTCGACCGCGGTCACGAGGCGGAGCAGCAGCGCGGTCAGGTCGGACGACATGCAGACCTCGCGAGCGGTGGTCTCGGATGGCGCCGGGCAGGCTAGGGGCTGGGCCGCGGTCTATCAAGCCGCGCGCGCAGCGGCCTCGGCCTCCGCCTCGGCAAGCAGCCAGGCGCGAAAGGCTCTGATCCTCGGCTGCTCGCCGGTCGCCTCGGGGCTGACCAGGTAATACGCCAGGTCGTGAGGCATGGTGACCTCGAACGGCTGGACCAGGCGGCCGGCGGCGAGGTCGCCGGCCGCGAGCACGCGCCGGGCGAGCGCTATCCCCTGACCTTCGGCCGCCGCCTGCACGACCATCGCCGAATCGGTGAAAACCGGGCCGCGCCGCGGGTCCACCCCCTCGACTCGGGCGAGCTCGAGCCAGAGCTGCCAGCCGCTATGATCGTCGTCATGCAGCAGAACGTGGTCGCGCAGGTCCTCCAGCCGGCGGAGCGGATGCGCGCCGGTCAGCAGCTCCGGGGCGCAGACCGGGAGCATGCTCTCGCCGAACAGCCGGTCGACCCGCAATCCGGGATAGCGGCCACGCCCCATCCGGATCGCGATATCGACGTCGTCGCGGGCGAAATCGACGAGTTGTGATGAGGCGCTGATCCTAAGATCGAGGTCCGGGTGAGCCGCCCGGAAGCGCCCGAGCCTGGGCACCAGCCACTTGGCCGCGAACGATGGCAGGACGCTGACCGTGAGCCGGCCGCTCGAGCCGCCCGCGGTCAGCTGCTCGGTCGCGGCGGCGATCCGGTCGAAGGCGTCGCGAACCGGTGGCAGATAGCGCTGCGCCTCCTCGGTCAGCAGCAGCCCGCGGGGCAGGCGCCGGAACAGGCGCACGCCCAGGCGCTCCTCGAGCCCCTTGATCTGATGGCTGATCGCGGTCTGGGTCACGTGCAGCTCGTCCGCCGCCCGGGTGAAGCTCAGGTGGCGCGCCGCGGCTTCGAAACAGCGCAGCGCATTGAGCGGCGGCAGGCGCCGGCTCATCGCTTCACAGCATGAGGATCTCTCATACCGAACATGAGAAACCATCGTTGGCCGGATGGCAAGCGGATGCGTACTTCGAAGTCAGGACAGTTCCGAACATGAGGAGAACTCATATGTCGACCGTCAGCCTTCGCTCCTCTCACGCGAGCCTCGCTTGGCTTGGGCCGCGCGGCCGCTCGACTTGGCAGATCCGGCTCGCCGGCGCTGCCGATCTGATGCTGACCTGGTACGAGCGGGCGCGCCAACGTCGCCAGCTGCGGGCCTTGAGCGACCACATGTTGCGCGACATGGGCCTCGGGCGCGTCGACGTCGAGGCCGAGGCGGAGAAGCCGTTTTGGCGTCCGTGATGCCGGCTGGTCCGGGCGACGGCGCGGGCCGTCGCCCGGCCAGCTGAGCGATCGTTGCGAGGTCGGCTGCGGCCCCCGGACGAAGGGAGGGGGCGCGCGCCGCGGCTCGCGGCGACAGCTGAACAACCTTGAAGAAGACAGCCGGCGCAACCACTTCGGGGGAAGAGGTTCGCCGGCCGCGCGCTGTTGGCTTTTCGCCAGGGCGTGGCTATAGTCCGCGGCCAATCCGGCGCCCGATCTCGACGAGGAACGTGATGCTCTTTTCTCCGGCCTACGCCCAGGCGGCAGGCGGTGCCCCGGCAGGTTTCGATTTCATCTCCCTGATGCCGTTGGTGCTGATCTTCGTGGTGTTCTACTTCCTGCTGATCCGGCCGCAGCAGAAGAAGATGAAGAGCCACCGCGATATGATCGGCGCGGTCAAGCGCGGCGACCGGGTGCTGACCGGTGGTGGCATCCTGGGCACGGTGATCAAGGTCGAGGACAGCGACGATATCCTCCTGGTCGAGATTGCCAAGGACATCCGGGTCCGGGTGGCGCGCGGCACGATCTCCGACGTGCTGAGCAAGCCCCAGGCGGCACGGGGACCGGCCCAGGCGAAGGCCGAAGGCGGCGCCGAGACGGCGCCCAAAACTGGCCTGATGGCTCAGCTTTTCGGCAAAAAGTAGCGTCCGCGATGCTCCGCTTCCCTCCCTGGAAAGTCGCTTTGATCCTCGGGATCTGCGCGTTCGGCATCTTGCTCAGCCTGCCCAACCTGTTCTCGCGCGCCGAACTGGATCGCGGGCCGAACTGGCTGCCCCACGAACAGATCAACCTCGGGCTTGATCTCCAGGGCGGCTCGCATCTGCTGCTGGAGATCGATCTCCACGCGGTCCTCGAGGAGCGACTCAACACGCTGGTCGATGACGTCCGGGGCATCCTGCGACCCGCGCGGATCGGCTATCGCGGCCTCGGCGTCAGGGGCGACGCGGTGACGACGACCTTGACCGATCCGGCCCAGACCGAGCAGGCGGTCGGCCTCCTCAAGGGGCTCAATCCTATCCCCTTGTCGAAAGAGGTCGAGGTTGTCGCGGGCGAGAACGGCCGGATCGATGTTCGCCTGACCGAAGGCACAGTCCGCAGCCTTCAGGATTCCGCCGTCCGCCAGTCGCTCGAGATCGTGCGCCGGCGGATCGATGAGATCGGCACCCGCGAGCCGACGATCCAGCGCCAGGGCGAGGACCGGATTCTGGTCCAGGTGCCGGGCGAGAAGGACCCGGAGAGCATCAAGCGCCTGCTCGGCCAGACCGCCAAGTTGACCTTTCATCTGGTCGATATGGACACGCCGGTGCAGCAGGCCCTGGCCGGCAACCTGCCGCCCGGCTCCGAGCTGTTGCCGAGCAGCGAGGGCAGCGGCGGCGGCGAGCTGGTGGTCCGCAAACGGGTCGAGGTCAGCGGCGAGAATCTGGTCGACGCCCAGCCGACCTACCAGCAGAACCAGCCGGTCGTGAGTTTCCGCTTCGATTCGGCCGGCGCCCGCAAGTTCGGGGCGGTGACCCGTGACCACGTCGGCGAGCTGCTGGCGATCGTGCTCGACGGCAAGGTGATCAGCGCGCCGCGCATCCGCGAGCCGATCCTGGGTGGTAGCGGCGTGATCTCGGGCAGCTTCACCGCCCAGTCGGCCAATGAGCTCGCGGTCCTGTTGCGCGCCGGCGCCCTGCCGGCGCCGCTGCAGATCGTTGAGGAGCGCTCGGTCGGCCCCGACCTCGGCGCGGACTCGATCCGCGAGGGCGAGACGGCGGGCGTGGTCGCCCTGGTGCTCGTGATGGGGCTGATGTCGCTCTACTATGGCCTGTTTGGCGTGGCCGCCTGCGTCGCGCTCCTGGTCAATCTGATCCTGATCATGGGTGTGCTCTCGGCGTTACAGGCGACCCTCACGCTGCCGGGCATCGCCGGCATCGTGCTCACGATCGGCATGGCGGTCGACGCCAACGTGCTGATCTTCGAGCGCATCCGCGAGGAGGTGCGCGGAGGCCGGTCGCCGATGAGCGCCATCGATTCCGGCTATCGCGAGGCGATGCGCACCATCATCGACGCTAACCTCACCACGCTGATCGCCGCGGTGCTGCTCTACGCGTTCGGCTCCGGGCCGGTGCGCGGCTTCGCGGTGACCCTCGGGATCGGCATCGTGACCTCGATGTTCACCGCGATCAGCCTGACCCGGCTGATGGTGGTGAGCTGGCTGCGCCGCACGCGCCCCGCTGCGCTGCCGGTGTGAGACTCGGGCATGCGCAGCTTTCGCCTGATCCCGGATAACACCAAGATCCACTTCATGCGCTACCAGTACTGGGCGTACGCTTTTTCGAGTGCGCTGGTGCTGGCAACCCTGATCCTGCTGCCGCTCAAGGGCCTGAACCTCGGCATCGACTTTCGGGGTGGCACCCTGATGGAGGTTCGGGTCCCAAGCCAGACCGTGGATCTCGCCGCGATGCGCTCGAGCCTCGGCGGGCTCGGGCTCGGCGAGGTCGCGCTCCAGACCTTCGGCGAGCCGAACGACGTGCTGATCCGGGTCCAGCGGCAGGAGGGCGGCGAGCAAGCGCAGCAGGCGGCGGTCAGCAAGGTCAAAGCGGCGCTCGCCAAGAGCTTCGGCCAGGACGTATCCTACCGGCGGGTCGAATTCGTCGGCCCCAAGGTCAGCTCGGAGCTGTTCTGGGCCGGCGCCCAAGCGCTCGGCTATTCGCTGATCGCGATCCTGGCCTACATCTGGTTCCGGTTCGAGTGGCAATACGGCATCGGTGCGATCATCGCGCTCGCCCATGACGCGCTGACCACGATCGGGGTCTTTGCGCTGTTCGGGCTCGAGTTCAATCTCGCCTCGGTCGCGGCCTTGCTGACGATCGTCGGCTATTCGCTGAACGATACCGTAGTCATCTACGATCGGGTGCGCGAGAACCTGCGCAAATACAAGTCAATGCAGCTCAACGCGCTGATTGATCGCTCGATCAACGAGACGCTCGCGCGCACGGTTATGACCTCGGGCACGACCCTTCTTGCCCTGCTGGCGCTGGTGATCTTCGGCGGGCCGGTGATCCGCGGCTTCACGATCGCGATGATCTGGGGGGTGGTGATCGGCACGTATTCGTCGGTTTACGTCGCGAGCCCGGTTCTGGAGCATTTCAGCCTGCGCCGGGCGGGCGAGGTGGTGCCGGCGGCCCAGACCTCCTGAGGCGGGACGGCATTGACGTGACGCCGATCATCCCGGCCGGGCCGCAGCTGATCCAAGGCTACGATGCCGGCGCTTTTCGAATCGGCGGCACCCGGCACTCGGGCTCGGTATTGGTGCTGCCGGAGCGGACCCTGGTTTGGCCGGTATCCGCGTTGGAGCAGGTCACGGTCGAGAGCCTTGAATTCATCCGCACCGCTGAGCCGGCGGTCGAGATCCTGGTGCTCGGCTGCGGCGCCCGCTTCGTGCTGATCCCGGCCGAACTGCGCGCTGCTCTGAAGGCGGACGGCATCGTGGTCGAGGCGATGGCGACCGGTGCCGCCTGCCGGACCTATAACCTGCTCCTGGCCGAAAACCGCCGCGTCGCTGCCGCCCTGATCGCACTCTGAGGCCTGACCGCATCCGCGGGGGTCGGGCGCGCTCGGAATTCGCTAATGATAGCCCTCGTCCGGGCGGGCCTTGCCGCGGAAGACGTAGTACGAGAACGCCGTATAGCCGAGGACGAACGGCAGGAGGGCGCCGATGCCGATGATCAGGAAGACCTGGCTGGTCGGCGGTGCCGCGGCTTCCCAGATCGTGATATCGGGCGGGATTGCGTGCGGCCACAGGCTGATGCCGAGGCCGAGGAACGATAGCAGGAAGAGGCTCATCGCGAGCAGAAACGGCAGCCGTTCGCGCCGGCGTGCAAGCGCCTGCCAAAGGCCGAAGGCCGCCAGAGCCGTGACCACCGGCACCGGCGAGAGGTAGAGCAGATTCGGCCAGTTGAACCAACGCTCGGCGATCGCTGGCTCGTGCAGCGGCGTCCAGATGCTGACCAGACCTACGAACAGGAGCACCGCCAGTAGCAGCGGTCGGGCGGTTCGAAAGGCCCAGTCCTGCAGGTCACCCTCGGTTTTCCAGATCAGCCAGCAGCAGCCGAGGAGCCCATACCCGGCGACCAGAGCGATGCCGGTCATGAGCGCGAACGGGGTCAGCCAGTCGAGCATGCCGCCGGCGAAATTCCGGTCTTGGACCTCGAAGCCTTGGATGAAGTTGCCGAGCACCAGGCCCTGGGCGAGCGTCGCGAGCACCGAGCCGTAGTGGAACGCCTTATCCCAGAGATGGCGGTTATGTGTGGCCTTGAAGCGGAACTCGAAGGCGACGCCGCGCAGGATCAGCGCGATCAGCATGATCAGCAGCGGCAGGTAGGTGCCCGAGAGGATCACCGAGTAGGCGAGCGGGAAGGCGCCGAACAGGGCGGCGCCGCCGAGCACCAGCCAGGTCTCGTTGGCGTCCCAGATCGGCGCCACCGAGGTCATCATGACGTCGCGGTCGAGATCGCCCGGTGCGTAAGGGAACAGGATCCCGACGCCGAGATCGAAGCCGTCCAGCAGCACGTACATGACCACGGCGAGCACGATGATGCCCGCCCAGGCCACGGTCAGATCGACGCCGAGCGCGCTCACGTCGGTCGCTCCGCCGGGCCGGCGGCCGAGAGCGGCCGCGCGGGCCGGCCGTGGATCTCCTCCACCGCCAAGGGCTGCGGTCCACGCTGGACCAGCCGGATCATGTAATAGACGCCGGCCGGAAAGATCAGGCCGTAGACGATCACGAAGGCCGCGAGCGAGGTCAGCACCGCCCCGCCGGTGATCGCCGGCGTCACGGCGTCCGCGGTTCGCATCAAGCCGTAGACGACCCAGGGCTGGCGGCCGGCTTCGGTGGTCACCCAGCCGGCGAGCAGGGCTACGAAGCCGATCGGGCTGCAGGCGACCGCGATCTTGTGGAACCAGCTGGCTTCGTACAGCCGGCCGCCGAGGCGTAGCCAGAGGCCGGCGGCGGTGATCGCCAGCATCAGGAAGCCGAGCCCGACCATGAGCCGGAACGCAAAGAACACCAGGGGCACGAACGGCCAATCGGCGGGCGGCCATTGCGAGAGGCCCGGCACCTCGCCGTCGAAGCTGTGGGTCAGGATCAGACTGCCGAGCGCCGGGATCGCGACCTCGTAGTGGTTGGTTGCGGCGGCCTGATCGGGCCATGCGAACAGGATGAGCGGCGCGCTCCGCTCCGGCTGCCAGTGGCCTTCGAGGGCGGCAACCTTGGCCGGCTGATGGTGGAGCGTGTTGAGGCCGTGCAGGTCGCCGAGCAGGATCTGCAGGGGCGCCAGCACCGTGATCAGGCCCATCGCCATGGAAAAGCCGATCCGGGCATGTGGCACGATCCGGCCCTCCAGCAGATGCCAGGCGCTGACGCCTGCGACCACGAAGGCGGTGGTCAGGAAGGTTGCGGTCACCATGTGGGCAAAGCGGTAGGGGAAGGACGGGTTGAAGACCACCTCCCACCAGCTGGTGACGAAGAAGGTGCCGTCGCGAAGCTCGGCGCCGGCCGGGGTCTGCATCCAGCTGTTGGCCGAAAGAATCCAGAACGCCGAGATCAGCGTGCCGAGCGAGACCATGCAGGCGGCGGCGAAATGCATGGCCGGCGGCACGCGCCGGCGGCCGAACAGGAGGATGCCGAGGAAGGTCGCCTCCAGGAAGAAGGCGCTCGCGACCTCGTAGTTCAGCAATGGCCCCAGAACGTTGCCGGCGGCGTCCGACAGCCGGCTCCAGTTGGTGCCGAACTGGAACGACATCACCACGCCCGAGACGACGCCCATACCAAAGGAGACCGCGAAGATCTTCGTCCAGAACTCGGAGAGCTCGAGGTAGACGGCGCGCCCGGTCGCGAGCCAGCGCGCCTCCAGCACGACGAGCCAGGCAGCGAGCCCGATCGTGAACGCCGGAAACAGGATGTGGAAGGAGATCGCGGCCGCGAACTGCACCCGGGACAAGAGGAGGGGGTCGAGGTCCAAAGCCGATCCTCCATGGCGGCGCGGCCTGCCCCAGTCGCATGGGGGTCAGACACGAACCCTACTACATTTTCATAACCTCGACGTCAGCCGCCCCGTGCCGTTCTGTCGCATAAATCTTACCCATGATAGGCTGCCGTCGTGTCGGGTTGGGCGGGCTCGGAGGTTGAGATGCGCGTCTGTGTGCTGCATGCCGCCAAGGATCTGCGGCTCGAGGACCGGCGGGAGGCGCTGCTCGGGCCGGATCAGGTGCGGCTCCGGTTCGGCGCCGGCTGCATCTGCGGCTCGGACCTGCACTACTATTACGAAGGCCGGGTCGGCGATTTCGCGTTGCGCGAGCCTCTGATCCTCGGCCACGAGGTCGCGGGCGAGGTGATCGAGGTCGGGCGCGCCGTGGCCCGCATCAAGGTCGGCGACCGGGTCGCGGTTAACCCGAGCCAACCGTGCTGGCAATGCCGCGCCTGCCAGGCCGGTCGGACCAACCTCTGCCGGCGCATGACCTTCTACGGCAGCGCTGCGGTCTTTCCGCACGTGCAGGGCGCGTTCCAGGAGCAGCTGGTCTGTTTCGAGAGCCAGTGCCATGTCGTCCCGAAATCCTTTCCTTACAGCCTTGCGGCGCTCGCCGAGCCGCTCGCGGTTTGCCTGCATGGGGTCGGGCGCGCTGGCGCGCTTCCCGGCCGGCAGGTGCTGATCACCGGCTGCGGCCCGATCGGGGCGCTGACCTGCATCGCAGCGAGGTATGCCGGCGCGGCCAGGATCACGGTCACCGACATTGCACCCGAGCCGCTCGCGGTCGCGCGTGAAATCGGCGCCGACGAGACCATCGACGCGCTGGCCGAGCCCGAGCGGATCGCGGCCTATCAGGCCGACAAGGGCTGGTTCGACGTTGCTTTCGAGGCGTCCGGCAGCCCGGCGGCGCTGATCACCTGCCTGGAGTGCGTCCGCCCGGGGGGCCGAATTGTGCAGCTCGGCATGTTGCCGGGCGGCGAGTTCGGCCTGCCGCTGACCAAGGTTACGCCCAAGGAGATCGATCTGCTCGGCACCTTCCGTTTCCATGACGAGTTCGGGATTGCGGTCGAGGCGCTGATCAGCGGCCAAGTCGAGGTCGCTCCGCTCTTGACCGGCACCTTTAGCGCCGCCGAGCGCGATGACGCCTTCGCTGCCGCCCTCGATCGCCGGCGGCACATGAAGGTGCAGCTGGTGTTCGACACCGCCTGATCAGGTTTCCCGGCCCGGCGTCTCGGCCAGGAGGGCCAGCACCAGCGCGCTGAAGCCCAGCGCGAAGAATCCGGCATGGATCGCGTGCCCGGTCTCCCACTGATTGCGGTAGCGGGTCCAGTCCGCCGGCAATGTCTCGGGCGTCCAGACGCTGAGCGCCGCGTTCATGGGTGCCACGAGCAGGAACCAGTCGGCGAGGCCGGCACTCACGCACACCGCGGCTGCCAGCGTCCACCAGACGGCCGGTCGGCGCTGGCGTACGATCAGGACCAGGAGCCAAGTCAGAACGATTGCCAGGACCTCGATCACGGCGCCGACCACCCCGAAGGCGACGTAGAGGTTATGCTGCACCGTCAGCCAGGTCGCGCCATCCAGCCTGAGCTTGCCCGGGATCTCCATGACGTGGGCGAAGGTCATGCCCAGGGTCAGCGCCACCAGCAGCAGGCTGAGATAGCGGACGACCTTTAGGCTCATGGCTCGCCCTCTTGGCGGGATGAGAGAGCCCCTGTCGCTCACCATCGCGCCCCTGCCAACGGAACGAAGCTTTCCGCGGGAGCTTCACTCGATCGCTATGCGACCAAATGCCCGTGCGAGCCGCACAGGCCTCCTCCCGCGGATTGCCGCACGCGGCTCAGTCGAGCTCGAAGGCGTCCTTGTAGTCCTTCTTGAGCGCCGGGTCCTGACGATCCTTGGCGAGCACGCAGTTGCCGGCGACCAGCAGCTCGATCTCTGTGCCCATGAAGCAGTGGAAGGCGTCCTCCGGCGTGCAGACGATCGGCTCGCCGCGGACGTTGAAGCTGGTGTTGACCAGCACCGGGCAGCCGGTGCGATCGTTAAAGGCGCTGAGCAGGCGATGGTAGCGCGGATTCGTGTCGGCGTGCACGGTCTGGATCCGGGCCGAATAGTCGACATGCGTGACGGCGGGGATCTCGGAGCGCACAACGTTCAGCTTGTCGATCCCGAACAGAGCCTCCTCGTCCTCGTTCATCAGCCGGCGCCGGTTCGGGATCACGTCGGCGACCAGCAGCATGTAGGGGCTGTCGTCGTCGAGTTCGAACCAGTCGGCGACCCGCTCGCGCAGCACCGAGGGCGCGAACGGGCGGAAGGATTCCCGATACTTGACCTTGAGGTTCAAGAGCTTCTGCATGGTCGGCGAGCGCGCGTCGCCGAGAATCGAGCGCGCCCCAAGCGCCCGCGGCCCGAATTCCATCCGGCCCTGGAACCAGCCGACCGCCTTGCCGTCGACCAGGGCGTCTGCGGTGCCGGCGATCATCTGGTCCTCGCCGATCACATCGAACACGGCGCCGGCCGCGCGCAGGCGCCGCTCGATCTCATCCTGATCGAAGGCCGGCCCGAGATAGGCGCCGCTCATGCCGTCGCGGGCGCCGTTCAGCTTGCGCGCGTGACGCTTGAACAGATGATGGGCGGCGAGAGCGGCGCCGAGCGAGCCGCCGGCATCGCCCGCTGCCGGCTGGATCCAGATCCGCTCGAACTTGCCGTCGCGCAGGATCTTGCCGTTGGCGACGCAGTTGAGCGCGACGCCGCCGGCCATGCAAAGGTTCTTCTGCCCGGTCTCGCGGGCGAGCACCCGGGTCAGCCGAAGCATGACCTGCTCGGTCACCACCTGAATCGAAGCCGCGAGGTCCATGTCGCGCTGGCGGACCCGCTCCTCCGGCTTGCGCGCCGGTCCATCGAACAGCCTGTCGAATTGGGCGTTGGTCATCGTCAGGCCGGTGCAGTAGTCGAAATACTCTTGATTGAGGCGGAACGAGCCATCCTCTTTCAGATCGATCAGGTGGTCGAACATCAGCTGGGCGTATTTGGGATCGCCGTAGGGCGCGAGCCCCATGACCTTGTATTCGCCGGAGTTGACCTTGAAGCCGGTGTAGTAGGTCAGGGCGGAGTAGAGCAGGCCGAGGGAGTGTGGGAAGTGCAGTTCCTTCAGCATTTTGAGGTGGTGACCCTGGCCGATGCCGACGCTGGTAGTCGCCCACTCGCCGACCCCATCGATGGTCAGGACCGCCGCTTCCTCGAACGGCGATGGAAAGAATGCGCTCGCCGCGTGGCTCTGGTGGTGCTCGGCGAACAGCAGCCGCTCCGTCGGGTCACGCTCGCCGCCAAGCTCCTTGAGCTTCTCGGCCAGCAGGCGCTTTTGGAACAGCTTTTCCTTCAGCCACACCGGCATCGCCATCCGGAAGGAGGTGAAGCCCCTGGGCGCGAAGGCGAGATAGGTCTCGAGCAGGCGCTCGAACTTGATGAACGGCTTGTCGTAGAAAGCAATGTAGTCGACCTGGTCAAGCCCGATTCCGGCCGTCGCCAGGCAGAACTCGACCGCGCGTCTCGGAAACCCCGAGTCGTGCTTCTTGCGGCTGAAGCGCTCCTCCTGGGCGGCCGCGACGATCCTGCCGTCGTCGAGCAGCGCCGCTGCGCTGTCGTGATAGAACGCGGACAGACCGAGGATGCGCATCAGCTTCACTCAGAAGATGGTGTAGATGAACGGCGCCACGGCGCTGCCCTGGGTCAGCACGATGAGACCGCCGAACAGCGCCATCATCAGGACCACCGGCAGCAGCCAGTATTTCTTGCGAACGCGCATGAACCGCCAGAGCTCGGCGAGGAATGACATCGCAACACCTCTAAGCTGATGGGTAAGGATCAGAACTGATTGGTCATCGAATCGGGAGCGGGGCCGGGCGGGTCGCGCACCACCCAGTAGCTTTCCGCCCGGGCGTCGAACCTGAGGTGAAGCGGATCGCGGCCGGTCAGGCGCATCAGGAAGCCGATGGGTATGATCACGACGGCATAGATGAGCGCGAGCACGACCGGATTAACCACCCGGAACATCAGCAAACCGAGCTTGTCCCAGGCGTGATGCAGCCGGCGCAGGCTGCTTGGCGCGACCAAGCTGAGCACGATCAGGACCGCGCCGATTCCGGCCAGTCCATACTGCACCCAGCCGATGCCGTGGAAGAAGGTCCGGGCGGCAGCGATCAGCAGGAGAATGCCTCCGACCGTCAGACCAAAGCTCCGGTCCGTTCCGCTCTTGACGTCGTCGTGACGGCTGAAGTCCTCGTGAAAGGATGGTCTCATCCGGATCCCCGCGGTCGATCGATATCAAACGGTACCAGCTCGTGTCCCAGCAAGCCACCGATTTGGCCCCTCATGGCAGCCCTGGCCGCAGGGGCGGCGGGACGCGCGGGTCCGGGCATGTCTCGCCAACCATCAGCGAGCTGTTTGCCAGGCATGGCCGCGCCCCGAGGTACCGCCCCGACTGCGGCCAAATTCAATTGGAACGACCGCCAATGGCGGCAGCGCCGCCAGGGGACTGTCTTCGGTCTGCAGAAGGTAGAACTGCCAGGCGGGTGTGGTATCGGTGATGACGACACTGACGGCCACGCTATCGCCGGGTTGGACCACGCCGCCGAAGAACTGGACGCCGTCAAACGGCTCCGTCGTCTCCAGGGTCTCGCTGAAGCGGTCGGAGCGAAACGGCCGGCCGGCTTCGCTCGCTTGCCCGAACGAGAGGCCATCGCCGAACGGGCTCGCGCGATCGAGGAACTCGCGCAGTTCCAGATTGAACAGCGACCAGGCTCGCTTGGTCCGGTTGCGCACGATTTTGGTCAGCGCGAAGCCGACGTCGTGGTGCGAGCGGATGCGATTGCCGAAGCGGTGACTCATGCCGCGGATGGTCAGGATTGCAGGCCCGTTGCCGGTGAGATCCTCGACCAGCACGAAGGGATCCTCCAGCGAGCCGCTGCCCGACGCCTTGACGATGTCGAACCCGCCGAGCTCGTCGCTGAAGGTGAGGCCATCCAGGCTCACCGGCTCGGCCAGGGTCGGCAGGCCGTAGCCGATGCCGATCGCGAGCGCCAGGGCGCATGGCCAAACGCTCATGTCCGGTCTGCCCGCTGCCCCATGAAAGGGTGATGACTGGCCCCACGCTCGAGGTCAAGGCGGGCGTGCCGCGCTCGAACGCGTGGCGGCGAAAATCGGTCTCGGATTTGCCGGCCGCCTGGTATCAAGGGCCGGACCGGCCGCTTCCGAGGTGGCAATGGCCGGCGCGACCGGGCCGCGATGGAGCCTTACCGACCGATCAATTCGCTCAAGCCGGTCGCCGATGACGTCTGGCTGGTCGACGGGCCGGTCATCGGCTTCCGCTACATGGGCGTGCGCCAGCCGTTTCCAACCCGCATGGCAGCGCGCCTTCCCCGAGACGCTCGCGCATGCCGCGCCGGGTGTCCGGGCGGCCGCCGCAGCCCGGGACGCCAGCTTCGACCGTGATCTGTCTGACCGACCGGATCCCGGCTGGGCGGGCCAGATCGAGCAGCTTCTGGTGCGCGGCGGCTATCTGACCGAAGCGGTGTTCTTTCACCGCGCCTCGTGCACCTGATCCTTACCGACCTGATCGAGAGCTTCGAGGCCGGCAAGGTCCGGAGCCGCTGGCTGAGCCTGGTCATGCGCGCCGCCGGCTGCATGCATCCCGACGGCAGGATGCCGATCGATCTGCACATGACCTTCCTTGGCCATCGCCGGGGGTTGCGTCAGGCGGTCCGGACCATGCTCGACTGGCGACCCGAGCGGGTGATCCTCGCCCATGGCCATTGGTACCCCGAGAATGCGGTCCGGGAGCTGAGGCGCGCCTTTCGCTGGCTCGGTCCGCTCGACTGAGATCCTCAGGTCGCCTCGAGCACGGCCGAGAGGAACTGCCGGGTGCGCTCGTTCTCGGGGTCGGCGAACAGCCGCTCGGGCGCACCCTGCTCGGCGATCTTGCCCTGATAAAAGAAGCAGACGCGATCCGCGAACTCCTTGGCGAAGCCCATCTGGTGGGTGACCATCAGCATGGTCAGATTGTGCTCGGCGGCGAGCGCCCGGATCACGTTCAGGACCTCGCCGACCAGCTCCGGATCGAGCGCCGAGGTGACCTCGTCGAACAGCATGACCTTGGGCCGCATCGCCAGCGCCCGGGCGATCGCGACCCGCTGCTGCTGGCCGCCCGACAGCTGGCGCGGATAGTGCCCGGTCTTGTCGCCGAGGCCGACCATGTTGAGCAGCTCCACCGCGCGCTCGCGCGCCGCCTTCTTCGGCAGCCCGAGCACGTAAACCGGCGCCTCCATGCAGTTCTCGAGCGCGGTCATGTGCGGAAACAGATTGAAATGCTGGAAGACCATGCCGATCTTGCCGCGCACTCTGCGCAGATAGCGCTCATCGGCCGGCACCAGCGCGCCATTCTTCTGCATGTGAGTGAGCGGCTCGCCGTCGACTTCGATGACGCCGCCGTCGATCCGTTCGAGCGTCATCAGCATGCGCAATACCGTGGTCTTGCCCGAGCCCGAAGGGCCGATGATCGCGACCTTCTCGTTGGCCGCGATCTCGAGATCGAGCTGATCGAGCACCACGAGATCGCCGTAGCGCTTGGTCACCTCCTTGAAGCGGACGATCGGCTCTCCGGTCGCTTGCATGCTCAGCCCCTCCGGGTCTTCAGCCAGGCTTCGAGTTGGCGCACGCCGGCCGCCGAGACCAGGCTCATGATCAGGAAGAAGACGCCGACCATGGTGATCGGCTCGAGGTAGCGGAAGGTCTCGGAGCCGATGATCTTGGCGGTCTGCATCAGCTCGAGCACCGCGATCGCCGAGAGCAGCGGCGTCTCCTTGAACATGCCGATCAGATAGTTGCCGAGTGCGGGCACGACCGGCGGGATCGCCTGCGGGATGATCACGTCCTTGTAAGCCCGGTACGGGCTGAGGTTGAGGGCGGTCGCCGCTTCCCACTGACCACGGGGGATGCCCTCGAGGCCGGCGCGGTAGACCTCCGAGCAGTAGCAGGCGTAGTGCACGCCGAGCGCGAGCACGCCGGCGGCGAACGCCGGAATCACGACGCCGAAGCGCGGGAAGACGAAGAACAGGAAAAAGATCTGGATCAGGACCGGGGTCGAGCGGATGAACTCGACGAAACCGCCGGTCGCGCCTCTGACCCAGGGGTTCTGGGATCGGCGCAGCAGGGCGAGGACGAGGCCCAGCACCGCGGCGAGCGCGAATCCGACGAAGGTCGCCTCGACCGTGACCACGGCCGCCCGCGCCAGCTGCGGCAGGATCGAGAGGGCGAACTGCCAGTCGAACAGCATCAGCCCGCGCCCAGGCTCTTGCGCGTATAGCGCTCGACGCCGCGCATGAAGAAGGTGATGACCAGCGCGATGCCGAGATACATGACCAGCACCAGCATGAAGATCGTGACCGTGCGCAGGGTCGCCTGGTTCAGCTGATAGGCCTTGAAGGTGAGGTCCGAGACCGTGATCAGCGACACGATCGCGGTCGCCTTCAGGAGCTCGATGAACAGATTGCCCCAAGGCGGGATCATCGCGATCAGCGCCTGTGGCAGGATGATCCGGCGCATCCGGGTGAAGGGGGTCATGTTGAGCGCGATCGCGGCCTCGTATTGGCCGCGCGGCACCGCCATCACCGCGCCCCGGACCACCTCCGCGCCATAGGCGCCGACATTCAGGCCGAGCGCCAGGATCGCGACCGGGATCGCGGGCAGCGTGATGCCGAAGTCCGGTAGCACGTAGTACAGCCAGAACAGCTGGACCAGGGCCGAGGTGCCGCGGAACAGCTCGATGTAGCCGATCGCGAACCAGCGCAGCGGCCGGATCGACGACATTTTGGCGAGACCGGCGAGCAGGCCGCAGATCGCGGCCAGCACGCAGGCCGCGACCGTGATCTGGATGGTGACCCAGGCGCCTTCGAGCAACCCGGGCAGAAATTCCCGGAAGCCCGCGAAGCTTGCCACGACCAGCCCGGCGGTGAAGCTGAACAGGGCGCAGATGAACAGGTGGCGATAGCTCAGCCAGCTTGCCTGGCGATAGCCTGTCGAGTTCTGTCTGCTCAGTCCTGCCTCGGCCATGGTCGTCCTGCCAAGCTCACCCGGCGCGACCTGCGGCCGCGCCGGGGCCGCCCGGCTACTTGCCCGAGCAGAGCTCTTCGGTGGTCTTCTTCGGCAGCTCGTCCTTGGTGAAGCCGAACGGCTCGACCAGGACGAGGTGCTCCGGCGTGCCGATGAACTGGGCCAGATGCTTGTTGAACTCGTCGAGGAACGCCTGGTCCTCCGGCCGGAAGGCGAAGGCGCCATGGCCGACCACGCTCTGGCCGGCGACCTCGCCGAAGGGCTTCGCGACCTCGACCCCGGCCGCACCCTGCGCCAGCCGTCGGATCGACAGGCTGGTCAGAGCGAAGGCATCGGCGCGCCCCGCCTGCACGGCCGCCGTGCCGGCGGCGGTGTCCGGCACCACCATCACCTGGTCGTCGGGGACGCCGGCGTCGCGCGCATAGGTCCGCTCGATCGCCCCGGCCATTACCGCGAGCGTCGCGTCCGAATTGCCTTTGACGTCCTCGTAATCCTGCAGGTTCTTGGGATTGCCCTCCTTGACCAGGAACGCCTGGCCGATGCCGTAGGTCGGCTCGGAGAACGCGACCTGCTTGCAGCGTGCGGGCGTCACGAACATGCCCGCGGCCACCATGTCGAAACGGCCGGCCTTGAGGCCCGGGATCAGCGAGCCGAACTCGGTGATCACCGCCTCGACGTCCTTGATGCCCATCTCACCCAGGATGTACTTGGCGATCTCCGGCGCTTCGCCGGTCAGCTTGCCGTCGGGCGTCTGGTAGCCGTAGGGCGCCTCGTTGGCGATGCCGACCGTGATCTTGCCGGACGACTTGGCGTCTTCCAGGAGGTCCGCCCGAGCGCCGGCGCTGACCAGCGCGATCGCGGCGAGCCCGAAAAGCCAACCCGAGGTACGTCTCATGATGCTCTCCCAGATTCGTTGCCAGCCGATGCGGGATGTTCCCGCCTTGGGGCCAGCCTAGAGCCGCATCCGGGCGGGATCAAGGCGACGGCCACGAATCCCGCCGCTGCTGAGGGTTCTCCTCGCCGGCGCCGGCGAAAATCCGGCGGGCGATCCAATCGTGCATGGAATAGAAAACCTGCTCGCCACGTTGGTGGATTGATCTCCAATCCCCTCCGTCCGGAAAGGATCTCCCCTTGACTTCCATCATGCGGCGCGCCCTGGGCGCGATCATCATGGCCTTTGCGCTCGTCAATCTGCCGACCGGCGCGCCCCAGGCCGCGGAGCAGTTTCAGCAGGCGAAGCTCGAGTCGTTCGTCAACGCCGCGCTAGCGGTCAACCGGCTGGTCGAGCAGTGGACGCCGAAGATCCAGAGCGCGCAGAGCGAGACGGAGGCGACCCAGATGCGCGAGCAGGCCAACCGCGCGCTGGTCGCTGCCATCGAGCAGTCCGACGGCATCTCGGTCGACGAGTACAAGCAGATCAGCCAGGCGGCGCAGAGCGATCCGCAGCTGATGGAACGGATCACCAAAATCTTCGACGACATGCAGGGCCAGACGCAGCCCGGCGGCCAGTCCAAGACCGAGTAGCGTTGATCGTCACCGCCGGCAGCTTGGCTCAGTTGGCAATCGTGGTCCCAAGCCCGGCGGCAAGGGCCTTGCGATAGGCGAGCAGCGCGATCGCGGTATCCTGGACGCCGGTGCCGGTGAGATCGGCGACGGTGACCTCGGCGGCACTCTGCCGGCCAGGGGCACGGCCGGCGGTGATCTCGCCGAGTTCGGTCACGTCCAGGTGGGGGTGGCCGGCCAGCGCATGGTGCAGCTCGCCCTGCCGGGCACACTGGGCACGGCTGTCGCAGACCAGCCGGTCGGCGCGCGCCAGGAGTTCCGGATGGATCTCGTTCTTGTCCGGGGCGTCGGCGCCGACCGCGGTGACGTGCAGGCCGGGGTGCAGCCAGTCGGCGACCACCACCGGCGAGCGCGCCGGCGTCGCGGTGACGACGATGTCGGCCTCGAGCACCAGGCGCTCGGGGCTCGCGACCGGCAGCACGTCGAGCCCGAGACGATCGGCCATCTCGTCGGCATAAGCCTCCGCCTTGCTGGCGTCGCGGGCCCAGACCAGGACCCGCTCGATCGGCCGGACCAGGGTCAGCGCCTCGATCTGGATGCGCGCCTGGATGCCGGCGCCGAGCACGCCCGCGATCCTGGCATCGGCAGGCGCCAGATGGCGGGCAGCAACCGCGCCGGCGGCCGCGGTCCGGAGATCGGTGAGCCAGCCGTTGTCGAGATGCAGCGCCTCGAGGCGGCCGGTCTCGGCCGACAGCAGCATCATCATCCCGGACAGGCTCGGCAGGCCGCGTTTGGGATTGTCGAAGAAGCCGGGGCTGACCTTGAGCGCAAAGCTCGGCAGACCGGGCAGCCAAGCGGTCTTGACGTCGACCTCGCCGTTTGCCTCCGGTAGAGCCATGTGCAGGATTGGGGGCATGACTACCCGTCCCGACGCGAGTGCAGTAAACGCGTCCGCGATCGCCTCGACCAGCTCTAGATCAAGGCGTACGCATTGGCGAAGCTCGCCTTCGGTCAAGATCGTGATCGGCACTGGCGCTGCCCTCAGTCCGCGGCGGTCACGATCTCGGTGAAGCTCTGCATGTCAACGTTGGCCCCGCTCAATACGACCGCGAGGCTCGCGCCCGGCGGCCTGATCTTGCCCGCGAGCAGGGCCGCGACCCCGACCGCGGCACCGCCCTCGACGATCTGCCGCTCCTGCCAGTAGCAATGGCCCATCGCGGCCGCGATCTCCGCCTCGCTGACTAGGACCGTCTCATCGACGTGCTCGCGCACCAAGGCAAAGGTGTAGCGGTTATCGAGGCCGATGCCTCCGCCCAGGGAATCGGCGAGGCTCGGCTCCTCCTCGACCGCGACCGGCCGGCCCGCGGCGAGGCTCTCTACCATGGCCGGCCCGCGCTCCATCGAGACGCCGATCACCCGGATCATCGGATCGGCGCTCTTGAGCGCGAGCGCTATGCCGCCGATCAGCCCGCCGCCCGACACCGGCACCAGCACGGTATCAAGCGCCGGCAGGTCCTCGAGCAGCTCCAGCCCAATCGTGCCCTGGCCGGCGATCACCCACGGGTCGTCAAAGGGCGAGATGAAGGTGAGTCCGCGCTCGGCAGCGAGCTGTTTGGCGACCACCTCGGCCTCGTCCTGATTGCGCCCGACAATCCGGATCTCGGCGCCGAGCGCCCGCACCGCTTCGATCTTGTTCGCGGGTACCAGCGGTGACATGCAGACGACCGCATGCACCCCCTGGACGCTCGCCGCATGGGCGACCGCGCGGGCGTGATTGCCGGTCGAAACTGCGACGACGCCCCGTGCCCGCTCCACACCGCTCAGCTGCAGGATTCGGTTGGTCGCCCCCCGCAGCTTGAAGGCGCCGGTCTGCTGCTGGGTCTCGAGCTTGAGGTAAACATTTTTCCCCACTTGCCTGCTCAGCGTCTTGGAGCGGATCAGAGGCGTCCGCCGGACCAGGGGCGCGATTGCCTGCCGAGCCTGCCAGATCGTCCTCTGCGTGATCGCCGCCATCAGGCGGGTCCGTAGTCGGTCGCGAGCACCGCCAGGCAATCGCCGGGCTTGATCAGGCCGGGCGCGTGGCGGCCGATCAGGAGCCCGCTCTGGCTCGCATGGTAGACGGCGGGCGCCCGCGCTGGCTGCTCGACATCATGGATCTGCGCGATCGGCTGACCGGCTTCGACCTCGGCGCCGAGATCGGCCAGGAGCTCAAGCAGGCCGCGATCGTCTGCGATCACGAACCAGGATGCATCGGGACTGTGCATGAGCCGGGTCGGCCGCTGCTCGACCTCGCCGCCGATCAGGCCGAAATGGCGGAGCAGATTCTGGATGCCACGCTCGGCGATCGCCACGGTCCCCGCGGTCGCCGTGCCACCGCCGCCGAGCTCGGTGAAGAGGAAGGGCTTGCCCAGCTCCTCGACCGCGGTATCCAGCATGCCGGCCACGTCAAATTCCTGGATCACGAGACTGAGCGGCGCGCCGAACGCCAGGAGTGCCGCCCGGGTCGCGACCATCTGGGCCGGGTCGGGCAGGATGTGCATGCCGCCGAACGGCACAAAGTTGAGCGTCTTGCCGCCGGAATGAAGGTCGACCACCGCGTCGGCCAGCGGTAGGAGCCGCCTGCGGATGTAGTCGGCGATCATCAGGGTCGGCGTACCGCGCGGGTTGCCCGGGAAGGCCCGGTTCATGTTGACCTGGTCGATCGGCGAGACCCGGGTCCCGGCCAGCACGGCCGGCAGGTTAAGCGCCGGCAACAGGATCAGGCGCCCGCGGATAGCCTCCGGTTCGAGCGAACGCGCGAGCTTCATCAGCGCGATCGGTCCCTCGTACTCGTCGCCGTGATTGCCGCCACTCAGCAGCAGCGTCGGACCTTCGCCCTGCCGGATCACGATGATCGGCACGCGAAGCGCTCCCCAGGCCGATTCGTTGGAGGAGTGCGGCACGTCGAGGCTGCCGAACTGCTTACCCTCGGCCTCGAAATCGATCCGCGTCCTGATCCGGAAAGGTTCGCTCAATGCGCCGCTGCCGTTTGGAGATGGATCTCGGAGCATCATCTGGCAAACTAACGCGCTTGTCGACCGGTCGCGGGAGTTTGGGAGGGGGCGATGCGAATCGAGACGGTGGCAATCATGACACCGGGCGACATGGGCCACCGCGTCGGGGCCGTACTCAAGGCAGGGGGCCTCAGGGTTGTGACCTGCCTAGAAGGACGGAGCGAGCGGACGCGCACGCTCGCGGCACAGGCAGCAATCGAGGATTTTGACGATGACACCGCCCTCGTGCGGGCGGCCGATGTCATGCTGTCGATCCTGGTGCCAGCGCAGGCGGAGGCGCTGGCGCGGCGCGTGGCGGGCGCGTTGCGCGGCGCGGGCGGCGATTTGCTCTACGTGGATTGCAACGCGATCGCGCCGGAGACCGCGCGCCGGGTCGGCATGATCGTCGAGGCGGCCGGCGCCCGGTTCGTGGACGCCGGCATCATCGGCCCGCCGCCCAGGCCCGGTGCTGGGGCCACACGCTTCTACGCCTCAGGGGCCGAGGCCGGCGCGTTCGCGCAGCTCCGGGATTACGGCCTCGACGTGCGGATCGTGAGCGACCGGGCGGGCGACGCATCTGCGGTCAAGATCTGCTACGCGGCGCTGACCAAGGGCACGACCGCGATCATGACCGAGCTCAAGATCGCCGCCTCACGGCTGGGCGTCAGCGAGGCCCTCGACGCCGAGCTGGCGCTGAGCCAGGCCGCGATGCTCGAGCGCATGCAGCGGAGCGTCCCGGCCATGGTGCCGAAGGCCCATCGCTGGATCGGCGAGATGGAGGAAATCGCCAAAACCTTCGCAGACGCCGGCCTTACGCCCTTGACCTTCGATGGCGCGGCCGCGCTCTATGCGTTGGTCGCCGCTTCGCCACTCGGCAAGACCTCACCGGAGCAACCGGCCAGCGCCCGGCCATCCCTCGAGCAGGTGATCACCGCCCTGGCCTCGGCTGACAAGGGGTAACTCGGAAGTCGCTAACCCTGTTCGATCGGCAGGCTCGGGTCACGCGCCCACTCGGCCATGGAAGCGTCGTACAGGGCGAGGTTGGCGTACCCCATGCGGTGGAGCAGGAACAGCCCCTCCGTTGCCGAGATGCCGCCGCCGCAGTAGCAGACAATGCGCTCTGCCTTGGGGGCGCCGATCGCCTCGAGCCGCCGTGCCGCCGCCTCGAGCGGGATGAACCGATGGCTCTCCGGGTCGGTGAGCCCGGGCCAGGGCAGGTTGACGCTCCCGGGAATCCGGCCCGGACGGCCGTAGCGGGACGGTTCCGCGCCCTTGAAGTCGGCCTCGCTCAGGGTATTGATCAGGGAGACGCCAGCCTGATCGAGGGCCGCGAGAACGGCGGCCTTGTCGACGGACAGCTCCGGGCGCGGCCGCGGCGTGAAAGTCGCGGGCGGATAGCGACAGGGTTCGGTGCTGACCGGACGGCCTTCCGGCAGCCATTTGTCGAAGCCGCCGTCGAGCACCGCGACCTCGTCGAAACCGATGGCGTGCAGCATCCACCAGACCCGGGTCGCCCACATCACACGCTGGCGGCTGTAGAGCACGACCCGGGTGCCGTCGCCGATGCCGTGGCTCGACATCACCGCCGCGAACGCTGCCGGCGACAGCATCATGAAGTGCACCGCCGCGTCCTGACGCGACAGCTCGCCCGGCAGATCGAGAAAACCCGCGCCCGGAATATGGCCCTGGTCGTAATCGGCGCGACCGGCTTCGGGGTGGTAGGGCACGTTCTCGTCCGGCGCTGCCGGCCGGAGGTGCGTCGTGCACTCGAAGATCCGAAGCTCCGGGTCATCGAGATTGGCCTGAAGCCAATCGGTCTGCACGAGGCTTTCGGGATGGTGATCGCGTGCCATGGCTTGGCTCCGATGGGTGCGCCGCAACCGCGTCGGCCTTGCAAGACGATGCGATTGGCTGCGACAATGCTCAAGTCGAGATCGAGGAGTGTACGGACAAGCTTATGAAACTCAATGGCAAGCGGCTGCTGGTCTGCAACTGCGAGATCAGCATGGCGCTGGACGGCGAAGGCCTTGCCCGCGCCTGCGCGGCCGAGGCCAGGGCGTCCGAGGTCCACACGCAGCTCTGTCGGGCCCAGCTCCGACATTTCCAGGAGGCGGTCGCGACCGGCGAGCCGCTCCTGGTCGGCTGCACCCAGGAGGTGCCCGGCTTCGAGGAGGCGCGCGCCGAGTACGGACCCGAGACCGAGGTCGGCTACGTCAACATCCGCGAGCGCGCCGGCTGGGCTGAACAGGGGCCGCAGTCGCTGCCGAAAATCGCGGCCCTGCTCGCCGAAGCCGCAATCGACGTGCCGCCCTCCGCCATCGTGAGCCTGAAGTCCGCCGGCGAATGCCTGATCTACGGCCGGGACGAGCAGGCGCTCGAGGCGGCCAAGCAGCTCGCCTCCCGGCTGTCGGTGACGGCGATCCTGACCGGGGCGGCCGAGGTGATCCCGCCGCGCACCATGGACCCGCCGATCTTCCGCGGCACGGTCACTCAGGCGACGGGCCATCTCGGCGCCTTTGAGCTGACCTTTGACGACTTCGCTCAGCCGGTCGCCTCGTCGCGCAATGCGCTCGCGTTCGAGCGGCCGCGGGACGGGGTCGCGACCCGCTTCGACCTGATCCTCGATCTCAGCGGCGACGCGCCTCTGTTCCCGGCGCACGCCAAGCGCGACGGCTATTTTCGGCCCGACCTGGGCAATCCGACGGCGGTCCAGCGGGCACTATTCGATCTCACCGATCTGGTCGGCGAGTTCGAAAAACCCCGCTATGTCCAGTTCGAGGCCGAGCTCTGCGCCCATTCGCGCTCGCGCCGCACCGGCTGCACCCGCTGTCTCGAGGTCTGTCCGGCAGCCGCGATTCAGCCGGCCGGCGACGTTGTCACGATCGATCCCTATCTCTGCGGCGGCTGCGGCGCCTGCCACAGCGTTTGCCCGACCGGCGCTGCGGCCTACGCCTACCCTCCGGCGGGCACGATTCTGGAGCGCCTGCGCACGCTTCTGATCACCTATCGACAGAGTGGCGGAGAACACCCGACGCTCCTGGTTCATGACGACCCGCACGGCGGCGAGCTGATCTCGCTGATGAGCCGCTTCGGCCGCGGCCTGCCCGCCAACGTGATCCCGTTCGCGCTCAACGAGGTGACCCAGCTCGGCCTGGAAGCGATCCTGGCCGCCTTCGCCTATGGCGTGGAGCGGCTGCTGGCTCTGGTCCCGCCCCGGCGACGGGACGAACTCGCCGGCCTCGAGGCGCAGTTCGCCTATGCCGCGGCGGTGCTCAGCGGCCTCGGCTACGGCCAGGGCCGGCTCGAGCTCGTGCTCGACGACGACCCGGACGCGGTCGAGGCGCGCCTGTTCGAACTGCCCCCGGCGGGCCCGATGTCGGCGGCGATCTTCCTGCCGATGGGCGGAAAGCGGGCCTTGCTGCGTCTGGGCCTGCAGGAGCTGCACGCCGCCGCGCCGGCCCCGGTCGACCAGGTGCCGCTGCCCGCTGGCGCGCCGTTCGGCCGGATCGTGGTCGAAACCGAGGGCTGCACCTTGTGTCTTGCCTGCGTCGGCGCCTGCCCGACCGGCGCGCTCCAGGACAACCCCGAGCGCCCGGAGCTCCGGTTCCTCGAGGACGCTTGCGTCCAGTGCGGACTCTGCGCCAGCACCTGCCCCGAACACGTGATCAAGCTCGAGCCGCGCCTGAACTTCGCCGACGAAGCCCGCCAGCCGATCGTGGTCAAGCAGGAGGAGCCCTTCGAGTGCATCCACTGCGGTAAACCGTTCGGCACCAAGGCATCGATTGAGATGATCATGGAGAAACTCGGCGCAAAGCACTGGATGTTTAAGGATTCCGCGGCGATCGACCGGATCCGGATGTGCGACGACTGTCGCGTGATCGTGCAGTTCGAGACCGAGGGCAACCCGTTCGCCGCCGGCCCGCGCCCGAAGACCCGGACGACCGACGACTACCTCCGCGAGCGTGCCGAAATCGAAGCGGCCCGGCGCAAGTTCCAACACGAGGCGGATGAAGCCGACGAGGGCTCGTCATGATCGCGGCTGCCAGGGGGAACGAGGTGCGATGAAGTTGGACGGTGTCGAGCTTGAGGACGTCGGCGACGTGATCGCCACGCGGGAGCTTGAGCTGAAGCCCTCGGGGAGGGTCGTCGCGACCATCGGCAAACCCCAGAAGTTTCCGGGTTCGGACGGCCAATATTTTTATTGCCCGTACCAGACAGCGGGATCAGCCGAGACAAAGTTCGCTATGCCGGCGGGGTCGATGCAGTGCAAGCGATCGAGCTGGTCATGAGGATGATCGGTGCCGATCTCTTCACTTCGAACGCAGCTAAGGCCGGCATGCTCAGCTGGGAAGGTGGGGTCGACGGCGATCTAGGCTTTCCTGCGCCCTGATCCGCGGGTGCAGCTATATCAGCGCACCGTGAGGTCGCGGGGTGCGCTGGTCAGGACCTCGGGGCCGCTGTCCGCCAGCAGGACCGTGGCGGAGACGAAGTAATCGCCCTGGCCGGTGCCCATCAGCCAGGAAAGGATGTGGAAAGTCATGCCGGTCCGGATCACGAGGTCGCTGTCGTGGCGCAGCCCGGTGACCCGGTTGCCGCCGGTCCAGCTCGGCGGGAAGCCGATCCCGACCAGATAGCCGCAGTGATGCCGGCGATACCCGGAAAACCCGGCGTCGTCGACCGCACGCTGCCAGGCGGCGTAGACGTCGCGGGCAAGCGCGCCCGGGCGCAGCGCCTCGAGCACGGCATCGAACGCGTCCAGGCAGACCTTCGCCATCCGCTCGGTCCCCGGCGGCGCGGAGCCGAGAAAGACCAGGCGCCCGAGCGGCGCGTGGTAGCGCCGAACGCAGCCCGAGAGTTCGAGAAAGACCGCATCGCCGGCGGCGAGGACGTTCTCGCCCCAGGTGGTGTGCTCCTCGCCGAGCCTCATCGTCGAGCGGATGAACGGGCCGAAGCCCGGATAGGTGCCGCCGGCTTCGATCATCGCCCGCTGGCATTCGGCCGCCACGGCGCGCTCGCTCGCGCCGACCCGGATCGCGGCGATCGCGGCTTCCATCGCAGCATCGGAGACTCGCGCAGCCGCGCGCATGCAGGCCTGCTCGGCCGGGCTCTTGACCAGCCGGAGCGCGTCGACCAGCCCGGTCGCATCGCCCCAGTCGGTGTCCGGCAACGCGCGCATCAGCACCTCGGCGAGGCCGAACGGCAGTCCGGCCGACCATTTCTCGATCCCGACCCGGCCACTCCTTCGGCCGCGCTCCTGGAGCAGACGCACAGCGACGTCGGCCGCCGTCTCGTGGTCGGCGTGGCCCTCGAAGCGCGCATTGCGAACCTGGTGCGCGATCGTCACGCTCTCCATCGCGCGTGTCACCAGCGTCAGCTCGCCCTCGGCCGGGAGCAGGAGGACGTGGGGCGTGAAGTAGCCCCAGTGGTCGAGCCCGGTCAGATAAAAGATGTTCTCGGGCGTCGAGATCAGGCAGACCTCGAGTTCATGGGCTGCCATGCGCGCGCGCACCGCGGCGAGGCGGGCCCGGTATTCGGCCTGATCGAAACCGAGGCCGCCTGCGGTCATGCCTGGTCCGCGGCCAGACGCACGAGGCCGGCACGGTCGACCCGGTAGGATAGCCAGTCCTGGACGTGCTCCAAACCCAGGCGCTGGTAGAAGTCGCGCGCCGGGTTCCAGTGCAGCACCGAGAGCGCTAGATGGGCGCAGTCGCGTTCAAGTGCGACTGCGGCGAGCCGCGCCATGAGCTCGCGGCCGACGCCCCGGCCGCGCGCCGCTTCGGCGACGAAGATGTCCTCGACCCAGAGCTCGGGCCGGCCGGCAAAGGTCGAATAGGTGTGGTAAAAGAGGGCAAAACCCAGCGCTACGTCCTCGACCTCGGCGAGCAGGCACTCGAAGCAAGGGCGCTCGCCGAAGCCATCGCGCAAGACGTCGGTCTCGCTGATCTGAACCTCTCCGATCAGGTCCTCAAACTCGGCGAGCGCCCGGATCATCCGGACGAGGGTCGCGGCATCGGCGGCGGTCGCGAAGCGGATGCTCACGTCCGACATCGCCCCGTTCTCAATGCGGCGCCTGGCCGGGCGCGGGCGGGCCGACGGGTTGGCCGGCGTTGGCGCACATTTCCCGGGCCCGGGACTTGAACACCTCGGCCTGGCCCGCCTGAATCCGGCCCTGGCTGGCCAGGTCGTCGATCTGGGCCGCGCGCTCGGCGATGCACTGCGCCACCGGATCGTCGGCCGCGATTTCGGGCAGGAACAGCCGCGTCCGCTCCAGCCAGACGAGCGCTCCGACACAGCACAGGAATACCACTACCGCGAGGCCCCGGGCGACCGCCCGGTCGAGAAAAGCCGGACGTGGCTGCGAGCCCATCGCGGCTAGGTCAGCTCGATTCGGCCGTCAATCGTCTCAGCGAGCTGGATGCCGCCAATCCTGATTGTGACCTCGGCGTCGAGGGTCTCGTCACCCTTGAGCCGGCCCTGGTCGATCGCCTCGCGGACGGCCTTCTCGATCTCGCGCTGCGAGGTCACGCCGACCTTCTTCAGAAACTTGCGCAAGCTCATGTTGAACACGTCCTCGTTCATCGTCGTCGCCTCGTGAGTTCAGGTGGGGCCGGCGAGCGGCAGATTGACCAAGAGGTTCTGCGGCTTGAGCTTCAGCCGCCTGGCGCCGGTCATGGCGAGGCCGAGATAGACCGGGCGGCCCCGCAGTCTTGCCAACATGTCGTCGGGGTTGCGGAATTCCAGGCGGAACAGCGCGAGCAGCTGCGCCCCCCTGAGCTCATCGACCGCCCGGCCCTCCCAAAGGTCGTTCAGGATCATGCTCGCCTCGGCGTCCAACCCGACGTGCCAGACCCAGCGCTCGTCCCGGATCTGCTGCACCGGCTGGATCGCCACAGCGGCACCTTTGAAATGTTTGACCCAGGCTTCGAGGACTCGACAGAGCGCATCCAGTCCGGGCCGGGCAAAGCTGAGGTCGAGCACCGTGTCGAAGCGGTCGGAACGCGCCCAGTAGAGGCCGGCATTAGCCTCGTGGAGCACGTCCAATTCGACGCTCAGCGGCGGCGCCTCGCCAGGCTCGAGCAGCCGGGCGAGCGAAACTTCCGGTGCGAGGCCGATCCGGCCCGCGGCGGCCGCCTGCATCTCGACCGTCTCCTCGTCGGCGAGCATCACCCTGCCATCCTCGATCGTGACCTTCTGCTCGCGAAACATGAGCTCGGCGGCGCGCAGGCGGAGCGGATCGGGTCCGTCGGCGAGGATGTGGCGGAGGATGACGTGCGCCAGCTGATCGAGGAACAGGGGGGGACGCCGGCCCCGCCGCGCCGCACCAGATCGAGGTAAGCGGCTTCCAAGTTCGGCTGTACCAGCAGGCGATCGCGAAAGAGGAGCAGCGTGCGGTAATTGTCCCGAGCGTCCGGGTCGGCGAGCTCTGCCAGCCGCGACTCGAGCAGGCGAAGACGGGGTTTGGCGAGCAGTGCCTCATGCAGGGCGAGTTCCGCCGCGCAGGACTCCGCGACCGGCAGGATCTCCGGCCGGAGCAGGAACGCGCGCAGGAAATCGTCGGTCAGCCGGAGGCGCCGCTCGGCATCGACCTCGACCAGCCGATAGCCCGACGACTGCCAGAACTCAGGCATCGCGCGCAGGTCCTCGGGGTGCGATTTGCTCGCCATCATGATCGTCGGGCAGAAGCGACCAGATCCTCGCGTGCCGGTCGCGGGCGAGCGGCTCGATCGTCCGGAAGCGCTCGACGATGCCGTCCGGCCCGAGGGCGCGCTCGACCGCGATCAGGGTGTTGACCGGATGCTCGCAGAGGCTCCGGGCGAACTCGGTCTCGACGTGCGCCGCTTCGCGCGCGACCTCCAGCGAGGGCGCGCCGCAGTGCTCGACAAAGTGAATCGCCAACGCTTCGATCACCGCCTCGAGCTCGGCGGGTGCGATCTCGGCGATCGCGACCAGCGTCGACCAGCCGAAGCTCTCGGTGCTGAGAAAGCCAGAGGCGAAGGCCTGGCCGGTTTTGCCGCCCAGCGTCTCTGGCGACGCGTGCGCGAAAGCGAATGCGCCGGGCACCGCCCATTCGTTGGCCGCCGCGGCGCGCTCGAACACCTGCTCGTCGGAGGCGTCCAGCCGGATGGTCCTGAGAAAGCGCATTCCGTTACCCGTCGTGCCGGCCGGATCGGCGGCGGCCCGCGCGCTGCCCTAAGCCGACCAGCTCGGGACGCGCATCGCCTCGTCGAGCGAGATCGTCTGGGTCACGCCTTCCTTGACAAGGCGCATCGCCCCACTCTCGGTCAGGCCGGCGAAGGTGCCCTGGCGCTTATGGTCGCCAACCTCGATTTCGATCGGCTTGCCGAGGCCGGTCGCGCGGCTCATCCACGCCTGTACGACCGGTCCGACGCCATCGTCCTGCCAACGGTTGATCCAGGCAAGGAAATGGCGCGCGAACGCCTCCAGGAGGTCAACCGTCCCGACCTCGCCGCAGCCCTCGTCGGCGAGCGTGGTCCGGTGCACGTCGTCGCCCGGCTCACCCTCGCCCCACGGGCTGCGCAGCGCGACCCCGAAGCCGATGACCAGCCAGTCGGGCGGCCCGTTCGACCCGTCGCTCGGGGCGATGGCCATCCGGACACCACCGACTACGCCGCCGTTGACCTCCAGCCGGTCGGGCCAACCGAAGGTCACCGCCACCAGGGGCGGCACCAGGCTGCCGAGCGCATCGCCGAGCGCCAGCATCGCGACCAGGACGACCGGCAGCGACGCCTCGAGCGACTGCTCGGGCGCCAGGACCACGGCGCATTCACAGGCCTCCTGGCCGATGCTCCAGAGCAGCGTGCCAGCCTCGGCGCCGTCGGTGGCGACGTTGATGCCGCGCTCGAACGGATCAAGCTCGGGCGTGACCGCGAACGGCTCATAGAGCGGTGGGAAATCCGGTCGCTCGTTCATGATCGCACGGCCAGACCGGCGCTCCCCAGGATCCAGTCAGCCGATTTCAACCTTCGCTGCATGGCACTCGGATGCTCATACCGTCTCATGCGGCCGTAGATTGCCGTAAGCGCAGGCGAAGCGGAAGGGACTAACCGTCGACGGAGCGTGAGAAACGGGGTTCGGCCCAACCTCTCGTTTCGGCACCGATCTCTGATCAGGCCCGCGGTCGCCGACGCGGTGGTCGATCACCCGCCGCCGGAGCTGTGGCCGGCCCCGGTGGCGGCAGATCAACGGCGGCGGCGAGGTGGGGAAAGGGCGCGCTGGCGTGCGGAATCGCCATCGCGCCGACGAAGTGCTCCTGGAAGCGCGGCTCGACCGCGGTCTCGATCTTCTCAATCCGTTTGACCAAGCGCTCGATCTCGCCCCGGGCCGACCGGTTGAGGAGCGCGATCCGGGCACCGGTCCCGGCGGCGTTGCCCGCCGAACTGACCTTGGCGAGGTCGCAGTCCGGGATCAGCCCCAGCACCATGGCGTGCTTGACGTCGATGTGGCTGCCGAAGGCGCCGGCGAGCGTGATCCTCTCGACCCGCTCGATCCCCAGATGGTCCATCAGCAGCCGGGCACCGGCGTAGAGTGCGGCCTTGGCGAGCTGAATCGCGCGCACGTCGGTCTGCAGGATCCGCAGCTCCGGCTCGCCAGCCTGTAGCAGGTAGGAGAAGGTTCGGCCGTCGGCCTGAATGCGCGGGCTGCGCGCCGCGAGCGCGCCATCGATGGTGCCGTCGCGTCGGAGGATGCCGGCCAGGAACATCTCGGCCAGCGCCTCGATGATCCCCGAGCCGCAGATGCCGGTGACGCCGGTCTTGCGGGTCGCCTCGGCGAAGCCCGGCTGGTCCGACCAGAGATCCGACCCGATCACCTTGAAGCGCGGCTCGAGGCTCAGAGGGTCGATCCGCACCCGCTCGATCGCGCCGGGCGCCGCGCGTTGGCCGCAGGAGATCTGGGCGCCCTCGAACGCGGGTCCGGTCGGTGACGAGGCCGCGAGCAGCCGATGCCGGTTGCCTAGGACGATCTCGGCGTTGGTGCCGACGTCGACGACGAGCGTCATCTCGTCCGCCAGATGCGGCGTCTCGGACAAAAGCACGCCCGCGGTGTCGGCGCCGACGTGGCCGGCGATGCAGGGCAGAACGTAGACCCGGGCGTTCGGATGCACGGCCAGCAGATCGAGCTCGGTCGCCCAGAGCGTGATCGCCTCGTTGGTCGCGAGCGCGAACGGCGCGCCGCCAAGCTCGGTCGGGTCGATGCCGAGCAGCAGATGGTGCATGATAGGGTTACCGACGAAGGTCAGCTCCAGGATCTCGCTCGGATCGATCCGGGCCTCGGCCGCGACCTGCTCGGCGAGGCTCCCGACCGCCTCGCGGACGGCGCGGGTCATCTCGACCTCGCCGCCCGGGTTCATCATGACGTACGAGACCCGGCTCATCAGGTCCTCACCGAATCGGATCTGCGGGTTCATGAGTCCGGCCGAGGCAACCACCTCGCCGCTCGCGAGATCGCAGAGATGGCCCGCGATCGTGGTCGACCCGACGTCGATCGCAAGCCCATAGGCGCGGTCGCGAAAGCCCGGCCAGACGGCAATGATCCGGTTGCCCGAATGGACCGCGACCGTGGCCTTCCAGGCGCCCTGGCGGAGTGCTCGCTGCAGCGCCTGCAGCATGCGCAGATCGCAGGTAAGCTCGCCCAGCTGCCACTGCTCGCGCAACGCCTGCTGCAGGCGCTGGAGATCGCCGCTCGGCCGCTCCATGTCGGGCTCCTCAACCTCGACGTAGTGCAGCCGGACGACCGGGTCGACCACGATCGCCCGCACCTCGGCGCGCTTGCGCACGACCTGCTTGTGCACCTGGCTCTCGGCCGGGACGTCGACCACGACGTCGCCAAGCAACCGCGCCTGACAGCTGAGCCGGCCCTCGGCCCCAAGCCGCCGCCGGCCGCGATAGTGCTTCTCGACCTCGCCGAACGGCGAGACGTGGTCGCGGGCTGAGCGAATGCCATGCTTGGCGAACTCGCCCTCGGCGATCGTCACCTGACAGCGTCCGCAGAGGCCGCGCCCGCCGCACACCGAATCGACATCGACCCCGAGCGCCCGGGCAATCTCCAATAGCGGTGTGCCGAGCGCAAATCGGCCGCGTCGGCCCGACGGTGTGAAGACGACCAGCGCGGTTTCGGTCAAGCCGGTGACTATCCCCGCCGGCGGCGGCGCTCGCGCCGGTCGCTGCCCTCGCCCTCGGCCTGCGGCTCGCGGAACGCGCGCAGCCAGCGCCGGCAGTCGCGGTCGTGGCCCATCAGCACGTCGGCGCCGAGGATCGCGGTGGTCTCATCGGCGTGCAGCGGGTTCATGATCGCCGAGGTCATGCCGGCGCCGATCGCCATGGCGAGAAAGTTCGCGTTCAAAGCGTGCCGGTTGGGCAGGCCGAAGGCGATGTTGGAGGCGCCGCAGGTGGTGTTCACCTTGAGCTCCTCCCGCAGGCGCCGGATCAGGTGGAACACCGAGCGGCCGGCCTGGTTGAGCGCGCCGACCGGCATCACCAGGGGGTCGACCACGATGTCGGTGTGTGCGATGCCGTGGTCGGCGGCGCGCTCGACGATCCGTTTCGCGACCTCGAAGCGTACGTCCGGATCTTCGGAAATGCCCGTCTCGTCATTCGAGATCGCGACCACCGCCGCGCCGTATTTCCTGATCAGCGGGAGCACGGCCTCCAGGCGCTCCTCCTCGCCGGTCACCGAATTCACCAGCGGCTTACCCTGATAGGCCGCGAGTCCGGCCTCGAGGGCGGCGACGATCGAGGAATCTATCGAGAGCGGCAGGTCGGTCAGCGATTGCACGAGCTTGATCGTGTCGGCCAGGATTTGGGGCTCGTCGGCGAGCGGAATGCCCGCATTGACGTCGAGCATGCGGGCGCCGGCCGCAACCTGCGCCAGCGTGTCCGCCTCGACCGTGGAGAAATCGCTAGCCGCCATCTCGGCCGCGAGCTTCTTGCGCCCGGTCGGATTGATCCGCTCGCCGATGATGCAGAACGGCCGCTCGAAGCCGATCACCACCTCCCTGGTGGCGGAGCTGACGACGGTGTCGGTCATGCGGAGCTTTCCTCGGTTGCCGCCTCGATGCCGCCATTGGCGACCAAAGCATGCAGGCGCTCGGGCGGATACTCCGCCTCGAGGCGGGCCGCGGCGGCGTCGGCCGCAGCCTTGAGATCATCGCCTGCGTTCGGGGTGACGGTGCGACGCCACTCAGCAAGATAGGCATCGGTGTCACGCAGTCCGGCACGCATCGCCGCCCGGTCGATCGCCCGCTGGAAGCGGTCATCGAGCACCCGCTTGGCGCTGCTGCGGCCGGCCTTGACGATCACCTGGGCGGGAATGTCGCGCCAGCAGACGACGATCAGCTCAGCCATCGGCGCCGGTCAACTCGCCTGCTGCAGAAAGTCGCCGAGGTCGCCATAGCCCGTGAAGCGCTGCTCGTAGGCGAGCCCGAGCCGGAGCGCTGCCGCCTTGGCCCGCCGCTCGAGCTCGGCATCGCTGCTCTGCGCAAGATAGACCAGCTTCTCGTAGTTGCCGAAATAGAGCGGCAGCAGCTCGGGATGGCGGTCGAGCCCGAGCCCCTCGATCACCAGCGTCTGGAAGTGGCGCGCGAGATAGTCCGTGAGATAGAAACAGCAGGGCTCAGCGTCATGCTCGGCCAGGAACCGGTCGAGCCCGCGGTAGAAGGCATAGCAATGCGGTCCCGGGACCCGCTCGACGCCCTCCTCGGCGATCACGCGATCGAGCTCGCCGCCGGTGCCGCAGTCGCCGTACAGCACGAGAATGCGCTCGTAGTGCCGCCGCCCGGCCCGGATCTTGGCGCGCAGCGCGCCCGGAATCCGCTCCGGCCGGTTGTGCAGCTTCGCCGGCAAGCAGGCGAGCTCCATGTGCCACCAGCCGTTGTGATCGATCAGCGCCAGGACCTCGCGCGCGAGCGCGCCGCAGGCGATCAGCAACGTCTTCGGTGCGATCCGGGGCGGCATGTGGCGCGGTGCCATGGTCTTGCTCAGGCGTTGGCCATCGCCGGTTGGCGATTATGCCGCCTGGCCACGAAGGCTTTCGCGGTCTCGACCGCGACCGCCGCGTCCCGGCAGTAGGCATCGGCGCCGACCGCCTGGGCGAACGCCTCGTTGAGCGGCGCGCCGCCGACCAGGACGATGTAGTCGTCGCGCAGGCCTTTGTCCTTCAGGGTGTCGATCACGACCTTCATATACGGCATGGTCGTGGTCAGCAGCGCCGACATGCCGAGGATGTCTGGCTTGTGCTGCTCGAGCGCATCCAGGTACTTCTCGACTGCGCAGTTGATACCGAGGTCAACGACCTCGAAGCCGGCGCCTTCCATCATCATCGAGACCAGGTTCTTGCCGATGTCGTGGATGTCGCCCTTGACCGTGCCGATCACCATCTTGCCGACCGAGGGCGCCCCGGTCTCGGCCAGCAGCGGCCTAAGGATCGCCATCCCGCCCTTCATCGCATTGGCGGCGAGCAGGACTTCAGGCACGAACAGGATGCCATCCCGAAAGTCGATGCCCACGATCGTCATGCCGCCGACCAGCGCCTCCGTCAGGACCTCATACGGCTGCCAGCCGCGCTCGAGCAGGATGTGGACACCCTCTTCGACCTCGGCCTTGAGCCCGTCGTAGAGATCATCCTGCATCTGCTTGACCAGCTCGGCATCGTCGAGCGAGCGGAGATCGAGATCGTCATTGTCGGACATGGCGGCTTCCTACCAACGCCTGATGGCCTGCTTCAGCCAAACGCCTGACGGCCGTACTCAGCGTCAAGTAATTTTCGCATGCCTTGCCAGCTTGTGCCTCGACGACCAGCATTAGCTCAAATACGACACTTTGCCAATCCGCCACATGCGTTGTGCCTCAGTCGATTAGCCAGTCACCATCGCGCAGCAATAGAGCAACTACGCTTAGTCGAGGTCGCGCATCGCGCGCGCAACCGCCTGGCCCTCGGGCCCGCCGCTCACCTCAAGCGCTTCGATCACGCCGGCGCGGTCCGCCGCCGTGCGGTTCTGATTGAGCTTGCGCTTGCCCTCCAGGCGCAAGATCTTGATCTCGAAGGCTACGATCCCACGCTTGAGCGCAGCGAGGCTCGGCCCGGCAATTGAGGCCAGGGTCCAGGGCGGCTTTGGCGCCCGGCCCGCTTCCATGGTGTTTGTCAGCCGGCTCAGCGCCTCGGTCACGGCCGCCTCGCTCTCGAGAACTTGCGGCACGCCATAGGCATGGACCGCGAGGTAATTCCAGGTCGGTACGAGGCCGCGGGCGGCGTACCAGTCGGGCGAGACGTAGACGTGCGGACCCTGGAATACCACCAGGACCTCGTGGCCATCTGCGAACCGCCGCCAGATCGGATTGGCGCGCGCGACATGGGCGATCAGGGTCCCGAGCGGGCATTGGGCCCGGTCGAGAACGAAGGGCAGGTGGGTCGCCTCGAGGGGTCCGCCGGCGGCGACCAGGATGCCGAAGTTGTAGGCCTCGATCAGGTCCTGGAGCTCGGCCTTGGCGTCATCGGGGAACGCAAAAGGCTTTGGGATGTACATGGCGACCGGCGGGCCCATTCGGAGTCGGAGGGCCCGAAGGCTAGCGGACCCGCCGGACCGTCACAACCTCGCTCACGATGCTTGGAACGCGGCCCCGCCGAACAGTAGCCTCGAGTGCCCTCCGCGGCCGCCGAGCAGACGTCCGCAAGGCATGCGCCATAGCGCGCGTTGCCGTCTGCCGAAGCGGCGACCGGGCAATCGCTCTCTGGTGCGAACGCGACGTCCGACCAAACTGCTGTATGGGTAGCGACAGCCCGGCACCGGCGGCTCAGAATGCCGGTGCCTGCCAGTCGAGCCCAGCGAGTTCACTCTCGAGCGCCTCAGCCTCAACGTCGGGCAGCGGTAGGAACGGCGGCCGCACCGAGCGCCAGGCGGGATCGCTGCGGCGATCGGCGATCAGATGCTTCATGACCGGGATCAGCGGACGCAGTTGCAAAACCTTGCGGACCGCGGTCAGCGCCTCCTGCTGCGCCTCGAGGCCTCGGGCGCCGGTGTGGAAATCGTCGTAGAGCTTGCGGATAGCGCCGGGATTGACGTTGCACGACGCGCTAATGCAACCGGCGCCGCCGGTCCTGAGCCCGGGCAGGAGTAGGGTCTCGGCTCCCGGAAAGATCGCGAGCTCCGGGAAGCGCTCGATCAGCATTTTGGTGTTTCCCCAGTCGCCCGAGCTGTCTTTGACGCCCGCGAGCGTATCCGGATAGCGGCCCCGCAGGCGCTCGATCAGACCAGGGGTGATCGGGACTCCCGAAAGGCGGGGGAAATGGTAGAGGTAGAGCTTGAACTGACTGGTCCCGACCCTTTGGATCACATGGTCGAAGCTCACGAACAGGGCCTCGTCAGAAACCTCCTTGTAGTAGAACGGCGGTAACATCAGCACGCCCGCGACCCCCACCCCGAGGGCATGGCGGGTGAGCTGCACGCTGTCAGTGAGCGCACAGCAGCCGGTGCCGACCAGGATCCGATCGCGCGGCAGACCGGCGTCGAGCGCAGCCTCGAGCAGCTCCATACGCTCCTCGACCGAGAAGGAGTTGGCTTCGCCCGTGGTCCCGAACAGCACCAGGCCATGGCAGCCCGAACGCAGCAGCCAGCCCGCATGGGCGACCAAGCGCTCCGCCTCGGGTCTCAGATCCGCATCGACGGGCGTCAGCGCCGGGCACCATACCCCCCTCAGCTCGCCCGCCGCGGTGCTGGTCTGGTCTGTCAATTCTGTCGCGGTCATCGCTGCCTCCGCATCCCGAAGCCGTCCCGTCCTTTGCTGCCTGTCGCACGGTGGCGCGCCGGACGCAAGTATCCGGGCGTGACCGGGCGCCCGCCTGGGCGGCGCGTTAACGCATTGCTATCGGCCGTCGTGCTAGCGCTAGTTGCTGCGCCCCTGGGGCGGCGCTAGGGCGGGCAGCAGACGCGCCGACAACACGCCTCGCGAAACGTCGGAGTGGCCGTTTCATGGACCTCGCGACCCTGATCGGCTTGAGCAGCGGGACCGCAATCGTCCTGCTGGCGATCTTCATGGGCGGGGACTTCATGACGTTCGTCAACGTCCCCAGCCTGATGCTCGTGGTCGGCGGCGCCGCCGCCGCGACGGTGCTGCGCTTCACCCTCGCCGATGTGGTGATCGCGCTCAAGACCGGGATTTCGGCGGCCCTGGCGCACACCAAGACCACCCCGCGCATGCTGATCCAGGAGATCACAGAACTCGCCCAGAAGGCCCGCAAGGGTGGCCTGATCGGCCTCGACGGCATCGAGATCGGCGACGAGTTCCTGAAGAAGGGCGTGCAGCTCTGCGTCGACGGCATGAGCTTCGAATTCATCAAGGACGCTCTGACCCGGGAGCGCGATCTGTACATCGAGCGCCATGAGGAGGGCGAAAAGATCTTCCGGGCGATGGGCGATGCCGCGCCCGCGTTCGGCATGATCGGCACCCTGGTCGGGCTGGTCCAGATGCTGAGCAACATGGAAGACCCCAAGACCATCGGCCCGGCCATGGCCGTAGCCCTGCTCACGACGCTTTACGGCGCGATGATCTCGAACCTCGTCTGCCTGCCGATCGCCGACAAGCTCGCCTCCAAGGCGCAGGCTGCCTACGTCCACCGCACCCTCGTGATCGAGGGCACGTTGCACATCCAGAACAAGACCAATCCGGACGTGATGGCCGAGTTCCTGAGTGCCTACCTGCCCGAGCATCTGCGCGCGGCCGCAGCGTGAGGGCGCCGATGCTGGCCGGCGTGAGCGGAGGCTGAGGCGCAATGGCCAAGAACGCCGCTCCGGCCGGCGCGCCCGCCTGGATCGTGACCTTCGCCGATCTGATGTCACTGCTGGTCTGCTTCTTCGTGCTCCTGATCTCGTATTCGGTGCCGGACACTCAGAAGCTCAAGATCGTCGCCGGCTCCATGCGCGACGCCTTCGGCTTCCAGCGCGACATGATCGTCACCGGCATGATCGAGATGGAGGGCAATCCTCGCTTCGAGTTCGCCCAGGATCTGGTGCCCTCGCTGGTCCAGGACCGCATCGGGCCGGTGCCCAACGACGGCGACGACATGAGCACGCCGAGCGCGCGGACGGCCGAGGTCGAGCGCCTGTTCGAGCTGCTCGATCCGTACATCGTCGACTCGCAGGATCAGCCGAAGCCGGAGGCGCCCGACCCGAAGCTCAGCGAAGAGCAGAAGTTCGATCGGATCGAGCAGGATCTGCGCCAGGCGATGCAGTCGGTCCCGGAGTTGGCGCGACTGGCCGAGAATCTTCAGGTCGAGCGGGCGCCGGAGGGTCTTCGCATCCAGATCGTCGACCAGGCCAAGAACTCGATGTTCCCGCTCGGCAGCGCGGCCATGTACCAGCCGACCCAGGCTCTGCTGATACAGGTTGCGCGCGCGATTGCCCGGCTGCCGAACAAGGTCTCGATCGCCGGCCATACCGACAGCGTGGCGTTCCGGCGGACCGACGGCTACGACAACTGGTCGTTGTCGCTCGATCGCGCGGACGCGACCCGGCGGACCTTGATCGCCGCGGGTCTGAGCGCGAACCGGATCGCGACCGTGATCGGCAAGGCCGATACCGAGCCGGTGGTCCCCGACGACCCCCGGGATCCGCGCAACCGCCGGATCAGCATTATTCTGCTGCGTGAGGCGCCGTCGGCGCCGATCTCGGCCCAAGCTCCACCGGCCGCGGCGAGATCAGCCGTCGCCGGATGATGGCCGCCGGGCGCGTTCTGGGGTAAGTCGGTGGGCCATGGCCGACGATCAGACGAGCCCGGGCGACCGGCTCAGCGCCCGCTATCAGGCTGCCCGCGCCGAGGGCGGGCTGCATCCTGATCCGGCGCAGCGGGACGTCATAGAGTGCCTCGCGGCGCTCGCCAACGCGTTACTCGACTACACGCCGCCGGCTTCGCGCCCAGGCTGGCTCGATCGGCTGCGTGCCGGGAGCGGCCAGCAGCCCGCGCCGCCACGGGGCCAGTACATCCACGGGCCGGTCGGGCGTGGCAAATCGATGCTGATGGACCTGTTCTTCACGATTGCGCCGGTCGCGGCCAAGCGTCGCGTGCATTTCAATGCCTTCATGCTCGAAGTCCACGCGCGCCTCGACGCGGAGCGCAGGCGGGCCGGGCGCCGGCAGGACCCGTTGGCGCGGGTCGCGGATGACCTGTTCGAGCAGGCATGGCTGCTCTGCTTCGACGAGTTCCAGGTCCAGGACATCGCCGATGCGACGATTCTCGGCCGGTTGTTCGAGGCGCTATTCGAGCGCGGCACCGTCGTCGTCCTGACTTCGAACTTCGCGCCGGACCGGCTGTATGAAGGCGGTCTGAACCGCGACCGTTTTCTGCCCTTCATCGCGCTGCTCGAGGCGCGGCTGGACGTGATCGGCCTGGATGGCGCCCGGGACTACCGCCTGGACGGGCCGGACGACGCCCAGGCCTACCATCATCCGCTGGGGCCCGCGACCGACGCCCGGCTCGCGCAGGCCTCGCCCGGCTGACCGGCGATGCCTCAGCCCGGCCCGAGGTGGTCGAGGTCGGCAGCCGCCGGCTCGAGGTGCCGAAAGCCGCGGCCGGCGTCGCCTGGTTCGATTTCGAAGAGCTCTGCGAGCAGCCGCTCGGCGCGGCCGATTATCTGGTGCTGACCGAGCGCTATCACACCCTCGTATTGTCCGGCGTGCCGCGCCTCGCGCCCGACAAGCGCAACCAGGCGCGGCGCTTCGTCACGCTGGTCGACGCGCTTTACGACCGTCGGGTCAACCTGGTCATCGGCGCCGAGGCCCCGCCCGCCGAACTCTACCCCGAGGGGGACGGCGCCTTCGAGTTCCAGCGCACGGTCAGTCGGCTCGCGGAGATGCAGACGCGGGCCTACATGGAGAGTGCGCCGCTGACCGCGGAGCACGCTGGCTTCACGCCGTTTGCCCTGACCACGGACATCATCTGAGCGGGGCGACTGCCACGCTCCAGGCGAATCAACTCAGCAGCCCAGCTGGTCAGCCAGATCGAGAAAATCGCTAGCGAGCACGTCGAACGCGTGCTCGGCGCGCAGGTCGCTCGTTTGGCGCCGCCCGTGCTCGCTCGGCCGCGCGACGAAGGCGGTCCGGAAGCCGCAGGCGCTGGCGGCCAGTAGATCGCGGTTGTGGGCGGCGACCATCAGGCACTGGGAGGGCGCCAGCCCGAGACAGTCGGCGGTGCGCAGATAAGCCTCGGGCATCGGCTTGTAGGCGCGCGCGACCTCAGCGCCGAGGATCGCGTCCCAGGGCAGGCCGCAGCGTCTGGCCATGTTGACCATAAGCGCAACGTTGCCATTGGAGAGCGTGGCAAGGATGAAGCGCCGCCTAAGCCGGTTCAGCCCCGCGACGGCGTCGGGCCAGGGATCGAGGCGGTGCCAAGCGCGATTGAGCCGGTCGATCTCGGCCTCCGAGCGCCCGCCCACGCCGAACTCGTCGAGCATGGCGCGCAGGTTCTCGCGATGCAGATCGTCGAGCTTGGTCCACGGCCGGCGACCGTCGCGCACCGCTTCCATGGCCGGCTGGTAGAGCGCGCGCCAGCGGTCGGCAAACGCCTCCCAGTCGTGCTCGGGCCCCCCCGGCCCCAGGATTACGCGCGCCTCGCGTGCGATTCCGCTGCGCCAGTCGACCACGGTGCCGAACACGTCGAAGGTCAGCGCTTCGACGTCGTCCAGGTTCATCCGCCGGTCTCCGATCAGGTTTCGACCACCTGGCGCGCTTCCGGGTCAGTCAGGCCCGTCGGGCCGTCGCCGAAACATCACGTTGCCGATGAAGCTCAGGACCTCTTCCTGGTCCTGATTGACCATTACCGACCGCAGCCTGACGATGCCGCGGTCCGGCTTGGAGCGCGACGGCCTGACCTCCAGGGCTTCGAGGGTGTCGCCCGGGCGCACCGGCTTCAGCCAGCGCAGCTCGTCGATCCCGGGCGAACCCAGAGCCGCGGCCTGGCCGAGCATCCCGTCGACGAACAATCGCATGAAGACGCACACGGTGTGCCACCCGCTCGCGATCAGACCGCCGTAGATCGAGGCCGCCGCCGCCTCCTCATCGAGATGGAACGGCTGCGGATCCCACGCTCGGGCGAAGGCGACAATCTCGTCGCGCCCGAGCGTGCGCCGCCCGAGATGGTGGATCTGACCCGGTGCCAGATCGTCGAGGTGGATCTCGGCCATGGTGTTCTGGTCCAGGCGAAGGTTCGCGGTCGCTCGAAACGCGCGCCCCCTCGCATAGCCGCTGCGCCGTCCCCCGGCAAGACTCAGGCGACCGCCGGTGCGGGCCCAGCGAGCCGGCCGGGCGGTAGGACAACGATCATCCTGAACATTGAACGCTCGGCGCTCCCCATCGGCCTCTGGCGACAGCTGGCGTACGGGTTCCGGTCTAGGAACCTGTCCGAGTATTAGCGAGCGAGGGGTGGACGGGCGGGGCGCGGCGTGGTTGATCAGGGCGCATGAGCAAGACCTTTCGGGCGTGGGACGCGGACCAGCTCTGGCTGTTGCCGCCGTCGGTCCACGACTTCGTGCCGGCGGGCCATCGGCGCATCTGGTGCGCGAACTGGTGCGCCGCGAGCTGGACCTTTCGGCGATCCTCGAGCCCTACGAGCGGGAGGAGCGCGGTCAGCCGCCCTACCACCCGGCGATGATGGTGGCCTTGCTGCTCTATGCCTACACGCAGGGTGTCTACGCCTCGCGGCGGATCGCCAGGGGCTGTGAAGAGCGGCTCGACATCATGGCGGTGACCGGCATGCAGCGGCCGGACTTTCGCACCATCGCCGACTTCCGCAAGCGCCATCTCGAGGCGCTGGCGGCGCTCTTCGTGCAGGTGCTGCGGCTGTGCCGGCAGGCGGGGCTGGTCAAGCTCGGCCACGGCGCGCTCGACGGCACCAGGCTTAAGGCCAACGCGAGCAAGCACGAGGCGATGAGCTATGGCCGGATGAAACCCGCCGAGGCGGCGCTCGCGGCCGAGGTCAAGGGTTGGCTGGCCAAGGCCGAGGCCGCGGATGCCGCCGCGGACGCCGAGCTTGGCCCCGAGACGCGCGGTGACGAGCTGCCGGGCTGGGTCGCCGACCAGCAGGCGCGGCTGGAGCGCCTGCGCGCCGCGAAAGCTGCCCTGGAGGCCGAGGCGAAGGCCGAGATGCCGCCGCCGGACGCCGAGCTCGGCCCGTCGTCGGGCATGGTCGATCACGGCCGGCCGGCGCGCGCGCAGCGCAACTTCACCGACCCCGACAGCCGGGTCCTGAAGACCAGGGATGGCGTCCTCCCAGGGTTACAACGGCCAGCTCGCGGTCGACGCCGCGCATCAGATCATCACCGCCCACCGGCTGACCACCGACGGCAGCGACCAAGCCGGCCTGGTGCCGCTGCTCGAGGCCACCACGGCCGCGCTCGGGCGCGCGCCACGCGAACTCTCGGCCGATGCCGGCTTTTGCCGCGAGGGCAACCTCGAAGCGCTGGCGGCGCGCGGTATCCGGGGCTACCTGGCGCCCGGCCGGGGCGGTCACCGCAACCCCGACCCAAGTGGCCAGCGGCAGATCCGGCCCGGCTCGCGGATGGCCGCGATGGCGGCCAAACTCAAGCGCGCCGGCCGGCGCTCGCGCTATCGCCTGCGCAAGCCGACGGTCGAGCCGGCGCGCCGCTTCGCGCCGACCACCAAGGTCGGCGCTGGAAGCCAGGCGCGCGGCCAGATCAAGCACGCCCGCGGCTTCCGCCAGTTCCTCTTGCGCGGTTTCGTCAAGGTTCAGGCCGAATGGGCGCTGGTCTGCATCGCCCACAATCTGACAAACTGGTCAGCACCCGAGCCGCCTGAGCCCACCCTCACCCCGAACTTCGGCCATTCCACCATGCCCGTCACGATCGTCCGAGGGTCACCCGCGCCAACACCGCCCCGCTGTCCCATTTCCCGGACGGGCTCCTAGCAGGATGCGGAAAAAGGTAGCGGGATGGGGTTGATCTGGTAGGGTGTGCGCGCGGAGCTACCAGATGTGGGATTTGGCGATGCGGGGCGACGATGTTCGGACGGAGAGCCTGTTCAGCTATCTGAGCTGCGAGGCGCGGGTGCCCAAGGACCACCCGCTGCGGCCGATCCGGACGATCGTCGACCAGGCGCTGACGGTGCTGTCGCCCGCGTTCGACCAGCTCTATTCGGACCTCGGCCGACCGTCGATCCCGCCCGAGAAGCTGCTGCGGGCGCTGCTGCTGCAGGCCTTCTATTCGGTGCGCTCGGAGCGCCAACTGATGGAACAGCTCGACTACAACCTGCTGTTCCGCTGGTTCGTCGGCCTGGCGATGGACGCGCCGATCTGGGACGTGACGGTGTTCACGAAGAACCGTGATCGGTTCCTGGAAGGCGAGGTCGCGGCGCAGTTCTTCCAGGCGGTGCTGGGCCAGCCCGCGGTTCGGGCACTGCTCTCGGACGAGCACTTCAGTGTCGATGGCACCTTGATCGAAGCGTTTGCGAGCATGAAGAGCTTCAAGCCGAAGGCCGAAGCGGGCGGCGAGCCGCCGCCGGGCGACGCGGGGCGCAACGCCGAGCGCGACTTCCACGGCGAGCGACGGTGCAACGACACGCACGCCTCGACCACCGATCCCGACGCCAGGCTCTACCGCAAGGGGCGCGGGAAGGAGGCCAGGCTCTGCCATATGGGCCATCTGCTGATGGAAAACCGCAACGGACTGATCGTCGATGCCATGCTGACGCCGGCCACCGGCACCGCCGAGCGGGAGGCCGCCGAAGCCATGCTGGGTCGCCAGCCGGGCCGCCATCGCGCCACCCTCGGCGCCGACAAGGCCTACGATGCGGCGGGCTTGGTCGCCGGTCTGCGGGCCCTCAACGTCACCCCGCACGTCGCGCAGAATACCTCCGGCCGGCGCTCGGCGATCGACGCTCGGACCACGCGCCACCCCGGCTATGCCGCGAGCCTGCGGGTACGCAAGCGGATCGAGGAGGCGTTCGGCTGGATCAAGACCGTGGGCGGCCTCCGGAAGACCCGGCATCGCGGCACGGCGCGGGTTGGCTGGCTGTTCACGCTGACCGCGACCGCCTGCAACCTGGTCCGGCTGCCCAAGCTGCTGGCGGCGGGCTGACCATGCCCGGACGCCGGCCCGAAGGCGCTGTGGCGGGATCAAGCGGCCGCCCCGAACGCCTGGAAACGCCCGCCGAAGCCATGTTTAACACTTCCAGAAAAGGAAATGAGCCGCATAGCATGCTTATTTCCGCAACCTGCTAGTGTGCTGTCCCGTTGATACGGGAGCAAAGTCGTTCGAGTTTGGCCAGAATGGAGTTGGCGGTGGCGGTCCAGACGAACGGTCGGCAGGTCTGGTTGTAGTGGGTCACGAAGTGATCAATCTTGGCAACCAGGTCGCGCACCGAGTGGAACGAGCTGCGCCGGATGGTCCTCTCGCTGATCAGGGCGAAGAAGCGCTCGACCAGATTGAGCCACGAGCTGTAGGTCGGGATGAAATGGAGGTGCCAGCGCGGCCGCGCGGCGAGCCAGGCCTTGACCTTGGGATGCTTGTGGGTGGCGTAGTTGTCGAGGATGACGTGGATCTCGAGGTCGGCCGGCACGGCCTGCTCGATCGTGCGCAGGAAGCTGAGGAACTCCTGGTGCCGGTGCCGCGGGCGGCACTGCGCCAGGACGGTGCCGTCGAGCAGGTCGAGGGCAGCGAACAGCGTGGTGGTGCCATGGCGGAGGTAGTCGTGGGTCACGCCCTCGACGTAGCCGAAGCCCAGCGGCAGCAACGGCTGGGTGCGTTCGAGCGCTTGAATTTGGCTTTTCTCGTCGAGGCACAGGACCAGCGCCTTGTCGGGCGGGTTCAAGTACAGTCCAACCACGTCGCGCAGCTTCTCGATGAAGAACGGATCGGTCGACAGCTTGAAACTGTCGCGGCGATGGGGCTGCAGCCCCATCGCCTGCAGGAAGCGATGTACGCTGGTCTTGGCGATGCCGGTTTCGGCGGCCAACCCGCGCACGCTCCAATGGGTGGTCCCATCCTTGGGCCTGGCGTGCAGGGTCGTGTTGAGCAGCGCCGCGATGCGCTCGTCGTCGATCGAGCGCGGCTTGCCCGGGCGCAACTCGTCATGCAAGCCCTCGATGCGGCGGGCGACAAAGCGTTGGCGCCACTTGCCCACGGTCGCGTTGGTGGTGCCGAAGCGCCGCGCCACCGCGCTGTTGGTCGCGCCGGCGGCGCACGCGAGAACCATGTTGGCGCGCCGCACCAGCGCCGCCGGCAGCGAGCGCGACCGGGCGATCGACTGCAACTGCGCCTGCTCCTCGTCACTCACCACGAGCTCCGCCTTCGGTCGACCCATCGCCATCGAGGCTTCTCCATCACGAGGACACTCCCGATGGGATACGACACATATGCCAAAAACTAAAGGGACCGCACACTAG
>CAWALL010000033.1:0-45198 GCA_963782885.1 uncultured Alphaproteobacteria bacterium | reverse complement strand
GTCTCTGCCTCGCGCCCTCTGAGCCCGTCCGCAATCGGCGCAGCCCGCCATTGTGCTGCCTCCGGCCGTCCGCTGTGCTGCTTCTTGCCGTCCGGAAGCTCGCGTGCGGCCCGCCCGCAAGGTGCGTGCCGACCGGTCCGCGAGCTCAGCAGGTCGCCGCCATCCGACCCGTCGCTCGAAGCTCGAGGCGGGCCCGAGGTCGATCGATCCGATGACAGCATGGTCGGCGGCAGCCGGTCCGCTGACCGGGCCCTATTCGACCGTGACGTCGTTGAACTGCGGATCCAGGAAGGCGCCGACCTTGAAGCCCTTGACCTCGGGCTGGACCGCGAACATCCACTCCCGGCCCGGCGTGTACAGGCCGATATGAACGGCGTTCTGCATCGTCAGGTACTTGATCACGTCATGGACCGCCGCGAGGCGTCCCTTCGGGTCGATGGTGGTGCGCGTCTTCTCGGGCATCGCGTCCGGTTCGGGCGTCTGAAAACCCGAATAGGCGCCCGGCGAGCGCCAGAGCTGGTACAGGATGTTCGGGTCGAACCAGGACCAGGTCATCATGTCGTAGCCGAGCCGCTTGAACAGCCGCGCCGCGGCCGCCATGGACACGGCCGCCCGGGCCGCGAGCTCGGTCGCCGACTGCTCGACGATCGCGGTCGGACGCTCGAGCAGCAGATCCGCCAGCCGCCGCTCCCCCGCGGCATGCGTCGTAGCGCTCGAGAATGCGCTGCGGCAGGAAGGTCTGTCGATCCATAGCCCGTTTCATATGAGTGTATTGAGACGCAATCCCTGAAACGAACGCTATCGAATTTCATCCCCGTCGGTCAACGATCGCACCGAACCCGCCTCACGCCGCCCCTTTTGCCGCGAGGCGCTCGCTCAGGGCCCGCGTGCCGTTCTTCGCGGCGTTCGGCATCGCCCCGGACGCTGCCATGGTCGCCCGCTGGGGAACAGATGAACGGGCCCTCGACGGCGAACGCGCACGAGCCCGCGGATCGTCGCGATTCGTAAAATCCTGCGTTGACCATCGACCCTGGCTCACCTACGAGCAGGTGTGAAGTAGCTCACAACGCGCCGCCGCGCAGCGCGGCACACTGACTTCCGGCTCAAACCGTCTGCAGAAATTGTCCGGTCGGACAGGGGAAGCTAGGCGATGCCGCGAAACATCCTCGCACATGGCTCTCGAACTGGCGCGCATCGTATAGCCTCCGTCAGGAGGCGCTTTCTGCGGCCAGGGAGGCGCCGGCGGCGTAAGTACCCGCAGCTACCGACCGCAGCAATCACGATTGATTTCTTGGTCATGTGCTGCGGCCAGCACGCCGGCGGGCCAGAACTGATGATCGAGCTCGGCGGGCTCAGCGAAGCAGTCTTATCTTTCGTCAGGAGGACGGCGCGATGAGAGGATTGCTACCCCGCAGCAATATCCTGCTTGTAACTGTGGTACTTCTGGATTCGGCATTAGTCTGGTCAAGCTCCGAGGCAGCGAGGGCGGCTGACGTGCTTGAGCGGAGCTACAACCAGTTTCGCACCGGCGCCAATACGGCTGAAACCATACTAACGCCCGCAAATGTCCGATCCAGCGCCAACCAGTTCCATCGCCGCTTCGTGATGCCAGTCGACGGCAAGATCGAGGGTTCACCCCTTTACGCGTCCAACGTCAATATTGCCGGTGCCACGCATAACGTGGTCTATGTCGCCACGATGCACAACACGGTCTACGCTTTCGACGCGGATACCGGCGCGCAACTGTCGGCGCGATGGCTCGGCGACGCGGTTACCGGGAACGATCTGCAAACGTTGAAGCCGATCACGATTCACCACGAGTGGGGCATTGCGAGCACCCCGGTGATCGACCTCGCGAGCGGAACGCTCTACGTGGTCCGCTGGGGCTATGAGAACGGCATCAGCGGGCCCACGTTCCGCCTTTTCGGGCTCGATATGGCCAATCTGAGCCATGACAAGTTCGGCTCGGGGCTGATCGACGGGTACAATGTCGGCGGCAAGGACTTCGACCGGTACCGGCAGATGCAACGGGCTGGCCTCGCGCTGGCCACCAAACCCGGCGGCGCGAAGGCCGTGGTCATCGCGTTCGGCGGTGGCGAGGGGCAAGGGAGTCCCTCGGGTTGGGTGGTCGCATTCGATACCGCCAAGCTCGCCAATGGCAGCGCGCATGCCGACGTCTGGTGCAGCAATCCCAACAACAGTAGGGGCAGCGGTGGCGGCGGCGGCGTATGGATGGCCAACGCGGCCCCTGTGGCCGACGGCAACGGCGACATCTACGTCGTGACCGGCAATGGTCCCTACAACCCTGAGTTCGGCGCCGACCAGCTCGGCGAGAGCGTCGTGCGCCTGACGTGGAACCCGGGCAACCCAGGTTCGCTTTGGGTCAGCGACTGGTTCACGCCGTTCCTCGACGCCGACCGCGACGACGCTCACAAAGACCAGGATCTGGCTGCCGGTGGCGTGGTCGCGATGCCGGACGGAACCGGCCTGATCGTCGGCGGCAAGGACGGCGTGTACTATCACGTGAACCGGGCCACGATGGGCAAGCGGGACTTCAGCAAATTGAACGACCAGCCCTTCGTCGGGTCCTTCAACTACCAGCCATGGAACGGACACTCGTCGTTGTTCGATGACCTGAATCAGGTGACGTCGACCGACCCGTTCACGATCGGCCACGTCGACCGCGGTCGGACGCCGCATATCCACGGGACGGGCGTGTACTTCAATCGGATGCTGTTCGTAAACGGCGAGAACAACGCGGTTCACGTGTTCTCGAACACCAACGGACATTTCAGCGGTCCGGTTGCGCGCGGCACCACCACCGCATCGTTCGGGACCGCGTCGCCGGGTGGCATGCCCGGCGGGATCCTGTCGCTGTCGGCGAACGCCACCTCGAACGCCATCCTATGGGTGAACGAAGCCTCCGGGAACCTGCCGAGCGACCCCGCCGCCAACATCGCCCCCACCCCGAACACCCTGCGCGCCTACGACGTCTCGACGGTGGGCACGGGTACGCTGCAGCTGATCTGGGACAGCGAGATGGAGCCGAACGATCGCGTCGGCGCGGCGACCAAGTTCGCACCGCCGCTCATCGCCAACGGCAAGGTGTACCAAGCAACCTATGACAACCAGGTCGTGGCGTATGGTCTCGGCGCCCCGTCTCCGATCCCGAATCGGGATATCCGGCGCACGGTCGTGTTCATTTACGCCGAGACGCGCCCTGGTCAGGACCTGTTTGCCCGGGGCGGCAGCAAGGGGGGAGACCCGATCCGCATCCGTCATCGCAATTGGCTGAATGAGGACACCACCGTTTACCGGTGGGGCGATGCGTACCTCGACTGGACCGACGGCGAACTGAGCCAGGCGCGCCCCTCACCCGACCTCGGCGGCGGGTCGCCGCTGGACTGGACGACGAGCCTCGCCCAAGGGCAAGGTCAGCCGTACGCTTGGACCGCCGGCTATGGCATCGCTGACGAGAACGACTTCGGCATGCATTACTGGATGCTGGACGTCGACATGGATTGCGAGCAGGCGTTCAGCGACGGCCAAGGCCGGAGCTGGTTCGAGCTCAAGGCGTTCATGGTCACCCATCTCATGACCGCCGTGGCCCCGACCCCGGGCTGGGAGGGCAACATCGCCCAGACCAGCAACCCGGCGCCGCCGTACTCCTCGACGAATCACATGGGGATCTGCGGCATGACCAACGTGTTCGTTGCCAATTTCGCGAACCTGCCCGGCACGCTCGACCAGAACTCTGCCCGGTTCTTCCCGCCAAGCTACACCTATCTCTCGCCAGCCGACGAGCGTGGCGCTTCGGCAGAAATGTCGAACGAGACGCCCTGCATTTCGCCCAACGTCGAGAAGCGTTGTCTCGGTAATCTCGCCCAGACCTGCCAGGACGTGAACGGTCATAAGGTCTTCCGCACCGCTCAAGACTGTACCGCGACGCCAGCCGGCGGGAACTTCGTTCAGATGTGTCAAAGGTCGACCGGCCAGTGCTGCACGCCGGGACTGGGGCAGAGCGGCAACTGCCAATGAAGGGGAGGGTCTCGGGCGACCGGGAATCGTCTGGACGGGTCGCTCCTGGTCATCAAATTCGAGCGCGACGAGCCGTTCCGGACCAAGCCTCCGGGCTCTCTCGGTCGCCTCGCCGAGGGCACCGACTGGCGCTTCCTCAACGAGCTCAGGCGCGAGCTGAAGGCGTGAGCGGCCCCGGCAGGGCACGCCGTACATACGAGATGCCGCCGACCTGAGCTCGAGCGTCGCCGTCGTCTCGAGTGCCTCGCAGCGCCCCGATGATCGCGCCCCGGGGCGCGCGGAGACGTTCGGTCGGGTTCCTGTCGGCAGAAACCGCTTCTCTGCAGCGCCGGCGTGTGGCATCGTGCTGCGTTGATAGCCAGACAAGGTGAAACTCAGGCGCTGCTGTGATGGTGGCGCCACAGGCGTCCGCGGGAGCACCAGATTGCCCGCCGGCGCGAGCTTTTTGAGGGGGCTTTCATGCAGATCAGGCCGACTCGCCGCCATTTCCTGGCCGGGCTGGCCGCGGCCGGGAGCGCAGGGGTTCTGAGCTCCAGGGGAGCGCTGGCCGAGGACGGGCCGCCAGAGACCACGACGATCCGGCTGGCCTACTATTCGAACAACTGCCTGGCGCCGCTGCTCGTGGCCGAGGAGCTGCTCCGCGCGGAAGGCTTCACCGACATCCGCTACGTGTCGGTGCCGGAGTCCTTCACGATCCCGCAACTGGTCGCCAGCGACGAGGTGAATTTCGCCAACACCTTCGCGGGCACCCTGGTCTCGCACATGGACAACGGCCTGCCGATCACGGGGCTGTCCGGCGTCCATTCCGGCTGCTACGAGCTGTTCGCGCACGAGCCCTTCCGCACGATCAGCGAACTGCGGGGCAAGCGGGTCGCGATCCAGGACCTGAACTCGGATGGCTACTATTACATGGCGATCATGGCCGCCCACGTCGGGCTCGACCCCCGGAGAGACTTCGAGTGGGTCACGAGCCCCGGCGGCAACCCGATGGAGGTGTTCGCCGAGCACCAGGCCGACGCCTTCCTCGCCTTCCCGCCCGAGCCTCAGGAGCTGAGGGACCGTAACATCGGGCGCGTGATCATCAGCACCATCCAGGACAAGCCGTGGTCGCAGTACCTCTGCTGCGTCCTGTTCAGCAGTCGGCAGTTCGTCCGCGACCATCCGATCGCGACCAAGCGCTACCTGCGCGCCATCCTCAAGTCCGCCGATTATTGCGCCGACCAGCCGGAACAGGCGGCGCGCCAACTGGTCGAGGCCGGGTCGCGCTACGAGTACGCGCTCCAGACGCTCACCGAGATCCAATACCGGGAGTGGCGGAACTACGATCCCGAGGACACCATGCGCTTCTACGCCCTGCGCCTGCATGAAGCCGGGATGATCCAGTCCAGCCCCAACCAGATTCTGGCCGAAGGCACGGACTGGAGCTTCCTCAACGAGCTCAAGCGGGAGCTGAAGGCCTGAGCAGCCGGGCTGCGCCTGCGCCGCTGAACTGAGCGGAGGAGGTTTGATGCCAATCAGGCAGAATCGCCGCGATTTCCTGGCCAAGGTGTCGTTGGCTGCGGCCGCTGGCGTCCTGGGCGCCCGGAGACCGCTCGCCGAGGAGGGCCCGCCGGAGACCACCAGGATCCGCTTGAGACAGACCACGACCATCTGCTTCGCACCGTTGTATGTGGTCGAGGCGTTCCTGCGCGCCGAGGGTTTCACAGAGGTCCAGTATGTGACCACAGGACTAGGCGTCGGCCCGCTCAAGATGGTCGAACGAGGCGATCTGGATTTCGACGCCAACTTCGCCGGCAGGCTCGTCTATCACCTGGATGCGGGTCTCCGGATCACAGCCCTGGCTGGTCTCCACGCGGGTTGCTTCGAGCTGTTTGCGCGCGAGCCGATACGAACGATCAGCGACCTCAAGGGCCGGCGTGTCGGCATCCAGACCGTGGCGTCGAGCGCCCATCTCTACGTCTCGATCATGGCGGCCCATGTCGGGCTCGATCCCCATGCGGACATCGACTGGGTGACCAGTCCGGACGGCAACGCTCTCGAGGCCTTTATCGCGGGCGAGACCGACGCCTTTCTAGGCTTTCCGCCCGAGCCGCAGGAGCTGCGCGCCCGCGGTGTCAAGCGCGTCATCCTCAACACCACGACGGACAAGCCATGGTCGCAGTACTTCTGCTGCATGGTCTTCGCCAACAATGCCTGGATTCGTGATCATCCGGTGGCGACCAAGCGCTTTCTGCGCGCGGTCTTCAAGGCGGCCGACTTTTGCCAAGCCGAGCCGGAAACCGCGGCACGACAGCTCGTGGATGGCGGGTTCACGGAGCGCTACGACTACGCGCTCCAGACGATCGAAGAGGTGCCCTACCAGCGTTGGCGCGAGTTCGACCCGGAGGACACGATGCGGTTCTATGCGCTGCGGCTCCACGAGGTCGGCATGATCAGCGCGCATCCAAACCAGATCATCGCCGACGGCACCGACTTCCGGCTCGTCGAGCAGCTCAGGCGCGAGCTGAAGGCTTGAGCCGCTCAGGCGGCGCGCACCGGACAGCCCGCGAACGATAGAAAGGAGAGTTTGATGCCGATCCGACCAAATCGCCGTCATTTTTTGGCCGGGCTGTCCGCGGCCGGGGCGGCAGGGCTCCTCAGGCCCCGCGTAGCGCTCGCCGACGAGGGGCCGCCGGAGACGACCACGATCCGCCTCGCGTTCTACACGGCCATCTGCTTTGCTCCATTGGACGTGACCGAGGAGCTCCTGCGCGCGGAAGGCTTCACAGACATCCAGTACGTCCGAGCGGCCGGAGGCTTCACCGCGCCGCAGATGATCGCCGGCGGCGAGGTGGACTTCGGCGCCAGCTTCGCCGGCACGGTCGTCTATCACATTGGTGCGGGCCTGCCGATCACTGCGCTCGGTGGCTTGCATGTGGGCTGCTACGAGCTGTTCGCGCACGAGCCGATCCGCAATATCGGCGACCTGAAGAGCCGACGCGTGGGCATCCAGACACTGGCCTCGAGCGGACACCTGTACGTGTCGATCATGGCCAAGCACGTCGGCCTCGACCCCAAGCGGGACATCGAGTGGGTCGTGCCGCCAGACGGCAAGGCCATGGAGCAGTTTGCCGACGGCAAGACCGACGCCTTTCTTGGATTCCCGCCCGAGCCGCAGGAGCTGCGCGCCCGCGGCATCAGCCGCGTGATCGTCAAGACGGTCACCGACAAGCCCTGGTCGGAGTACTTCTGCTGCATGATCTACGGCAACCGCGCCTGGGTGCGCGATCATCCGGTGGCGACCAAGCGCTTTCTGCGCGCGCTCTTCAAGGCCGCCGACTTCTGCAGCGCCGAGCCGGAGGCGGCCGCACGACGTCTTGTGGAGGGCGAATTCACGCAGACGTACGACTTCGCGCTCCAGACGATCGAGGAGGTGCCGTACGACCGATGGCACGAATACGACTCGGCGGATACGCTGCGATTCTACGCGCTGCGGCTCCATGAGGTCGGCATGATCAGCGCGAACCCGAACCAGATCCTCGCCGAAGGCACCGACTGGCGCTTCGTCGACCAGCTCAAGCGCGAGCTGCGGGCGTGAGACATTTTTGCCGGTGCTGAGACACCGGCCCGCGGGGCGCGCGTACTGGCACGCACGATGCGGAATTGTCAGGCTTTGAACAATAGGAGGGGACCATGAACCTGAAATACACCTGGCGCGCCCTCGCGCTCGCAATGCTGTCGATCATCGGTGGCTGGGCTGCCGTGGGCCCGGCACCGGCGCTCGCCCAGTCCGACAAAGCCCAGATCACTGTCCTTTACGACGCCTTCGGCAAGACCTCGACGATGACCAAGGACTGGGGATTTGTCGCCTTCATCGAGTACGGTGGCAAACGCATTCTGTTCGACACCGGCAATAACGCCGAGATCTTTGCGCACAACGTCAAGGCCAAGGGGATCGATCTCACCAAGCTCGATTTCGCGGTCGTGTCCCATCGCCATGGCGACCATACCAGCGGCCTGAATTACCTGATGACGGTCAATCCCAGCGTCAAGATCTACGTGCCCAAGGAGAATTTCGGGGTCTTCGGAGCCGCTTTGCCCTGGACCTTCTACAAGCGCGACGAATCGCTGCCGCCGGAGATGCGCTATTTCGATGGCAAGCCGCCCGAGAGCCTGCGTTTCGGGACCCCGTGGCCGCAAGGCAACTTCACCTGGATCACCGAGACCACCGAGGTGGCCCCTGGCTTTCATCTGATCCTCTTGAAGGGCTCCTGGGGCGTCGACCTGGACGTCATGGAAATCTCCTTGGCGATCGACACCCCCGACGGCATCGTGCTGGTGGTCGGCTGCAGCCACCCGACCATCGAGAAGGTCGTCGAGGCCGCGACGTCGGTGATCGACAAGCCGCTCCATCTGGTCTTCGGCGGCACCCACCTGTTGCCCGCGAAACCCGACGAGATCACCCGGATCGCGACCGCCCTGCGTGACAAGTGGAACGTGGAATGGATCGCGCCGGTGCACTGCACGGGCGAGCCGGCATTCGCGATCCTCAAGCAGACCTTCGGCGATCGCTATGTCTATGCCGGGTTGGGAACGACTTTGGAGCTCGGCCCCAAGGTGACGATGAAGGCCGAAGCCGGGCAGCCGCAGATGCACGCGATGGACCGGCAGGACGTGATCGACTACCGTGTCGCCATTGCCCACGAGCTGCTGCGCGCGGCCGCGGAGGGGCGTATGCGGCTCGCCCAGGCGCAATAGCGACGAGCTCGAGTTGAAGGCGTAGACTATGCGGACGGCGCTGGTTGTCGTTCTGGGCGTGCTGGTCGGCGCGACGCCGGCGCCAGCGCATGACGCCGCGCACCATGTCGAGGAAGAGCGGCTGCCGGCGATCGGGGCGGCGCCCGAGTTCGCTCTGACCTCGCAGGATGGCGCCGAGGTGACGCTCGCCTCGCTGCGCGGCAAGGTCGTCGCGGTGACTTTCATCTATACCTGGTGCCCCGACATCTGCCCGCTGCTGACGGACAAGATGGCGCAGGTGCAGAAGGAGCTGGGCGCAGACTTCGGCAGCAAGGTCGCGTTCGTCTCGATCACGATCGATCCGGAGCGGGACACGCCCGCGGTGCTGAAGGAGTACGCCCAGGCCTTCGGGGCGGACGTCGCCGGCTGGCGCTTCCTCACCGGCGAGCCGGCGACGGTGCTCGACGTCGCGCACCGCTACGGGGTCGCGGTCGCCAAGCAGGCGGACGGGGCGGTCGACCACACCCTGCTGACCACGCTGGTCGACCGGCAGGGTACGATGCGCGTGCAGTACCTCGGCTATCGGTTCGACGAGGAGGAGTTCCGGCGCGATCTCCTCAGCCTCGTGCACGAGCCTTGAAGCGGCTTCGCAATCTTACGGTCGACCTCGTCTCGCGGGTGCCGGCGCGCGTCCAGACCAAGCTGCTGGTCGCCTTTCTCGCGATGGTGGCGCTGCTGATCCTGCTCGGCGCGGTCGGCCTGCGCGTGCTCAGCGGCATGAACGAACGCACCGACGAGCTGATCGGGCTGCAGCGCAAGATCGCGGCCTTCCGCCAGGTGCAGCACGACACCACCCGACAGCTCTATGGCGTCTCCTCGGCGCTCCTGTCCCAGGATGACCGGGCGCTGGACAGCGCTCTGCGCCAGCTCAGCCAGTTCGGCTACGACCTCGACCGGCTGCAGTACGTGGCCCAGGACGAGGTCGAGCTCCTGCACCGGGTGCGGCAGGAGTACGACCGCTTCATCGCAATCGTGACCCAGGCGGTCGAGCGCGCCCGCGCCGGCCAGATCACCGAGGCGCGCGAGCTGCAGCTACGCCAGGCGCGGCCGCTCGCCGACCGGCTCGAGCGCCTGACCAACCAGCTGGTCAACGTCGCCGAAGCCGACATGCTCGAGCGGATCGAGGCCAGCCAGCAGGCCTACGACACCTCGCGCAAGGTGGTGGTCGGGCTAGCGCTGGCGAGCATCGTGCTGGCGCTCGGGCTCGGCTACGTCTTCTCGTGGTCGATCGTCGGGCCGGTCGGCGAGATCGACGCGCGGTTGCGCCAGATCGCGTCCGGTGACTTCACGCAGACGGTGCGGGTCAGCAACCGCGACGAGCTGGGCGCGCTCGCCGCCAACGTGAACCGGACGAGCAAGGAGCTGGCGCGCCTTTACCAGCAGATCGAAGAGCGGGCGCAGGAACTGCACGAGGCGCTCGAACGGCAGACCGCGACCAGCGAGGTCCTAAACGTCATCAGCCGCTCGACCTCCGAGCTGCAGCCGGTGCTCGACATGATCGTCGCCACCGCCGCCCGCCTCTGCCACGCGGAATGGGCACACGTGTTCAGGCTGGACTCGGTCGGCACGTACCAATTGGCCGCCGCCAGCCGGTCCGATGAGGGCTTCGCGCAGCTGATCGCCGAGAACCCCGTCGGTCCCGGGCGGGGAACGATGGTCGGCCGGACGGCGCTCGAGGGCAGGACGCTGCACGTTCCCGACATCCTCGGAGATCCCGAGTACACCTGGTCCGAGGCGCAAGTGAAGGGGCGTTTTCGCACCATGCTCGGCGTGCCGCTCCTGCGCGGCGATGCCGTGATCGGCGTGATCATCCTGGCACGGAACATCGTCCGGCCGTTCACAGACAAGGAAATCGAGCTGGTCACCACCTTCGCCGACCAGGCGGTGATCGCAATCGAGAACGTCCGCCTGTTCGACGAGGTGCAGGCGCGCACGCGCGAGCTGACGGAGGCACTGGAGCAGCAGACGGCGACTTCCGCGATCCTTCGTGTGATCAGTACCTCGACGACGGAGGTGCAGCCGGTGTTCGAGACGATCGTCCGCAACGCTGTCGCTCTGTGCGGCAGCCGGTTTGCGAACGTGTTCCGCTTCGATGGCGAGCTGCTCCATTTCGTCGCCAGCCACAACGTGGGCACGAGCTATGTGGAGATGCTTCGGGCCAAGTACCCGATGCGGCCCAACTCGTCGCAGGTATCCGGACGAGTCGTGCTCACCAGGTCGATGGTCCGACTGCAGGACGCGCTGGCCGATCCGGACTACGATCAGCAGTTTCCCGCGGCCATGAGCTGGCGCCGAATGCTGGGCGTGCCGATCCTGCGCCAAGGCGAGCCGGTCGGCGTCATCGTCGTCGGCTGGGCCGAGGCTGGCCCCGTGCCGAAGGCCCAGGAAGAGCTGCTGAAACAGTTCGCCGATCAGGCCGTGATCGCGATCGAAAACGCGCGGCTGTTCGACGAGGTGCAGGCGCGCACGCGCGAGCTGACCCGCTCGGTGGCGGAGCTGCGCGCGCTCGGCGAGGTCAGCCGCGAGATCAGCTCCACGTTGGAGCTGCAGTCGGTGCTGCGCGCCATTGCCGCCCACGCCGTCGCCCTCGCCGAGGCGGACGCCAGCGTGTTCTGGGCCTACGACGAGAGCGCCCGGGTCTTTAGCCTCCAGGCGACCCACGAGCTCGACCCGCAGGTGATCAGAGCGATCGTGCAACGGCCGGTGCGGCTGGGCGAAGGCGCGACCGGCCTCGCCGGGCTCCGGCGCAGCGCGGTCCAGATCCCGGACATCGATCTGGAGCGTGACTACGCTCTCTACGACATCATGCGTGAGCCGGGCTACCGCGCGCTGCTCGCGGTGCCGCTGCTGCGCGAGGGAAAGCTGGTCGGCGCCCTGGTCCTTTGCCGGAAGAGGCCGGGCAGCTTCAGCACCGAGATGGTCGATCTCGTGCAGACCCTCGCCAACCAGTCGGTGCTGGCGATCCAGAACGCCCGACTGTTCGAGGAGCTCGAGCAGAAGGGGCGCGAGCTCGAGGCGGCCAGCCGGCACAAGTCCGAGTTCCTGGCCAACATGAGCCACGAGCTCCGGACCCCGCTGAACGCGATCATCGGCCTCGCCGAGATGCTGCGCGAGGACGCCGAGGACGAGGGCCAGGAGGCTCTGGTCGAGCCGCTCGGGCGCATCCACCGCGCGGGCGACCATCTGCTGCACCTGATCAACGAGATCCTCGACCTCTCCAAGATCGAAGCCGGCAAGCTGGAGCTGCACCTCGAGGAAGTCGATCTCGGCGCCGCGATCCGCGAGGTCGCCCTCACGGCCGAGCCGCTCGCGGCCAAGAACCGCAATCGGCTGCTCGCCGCCTGTCCCGAGACCATCGGCAGCATCCGCTCGGATCCGACCCGGCTGCGCCAGATCATCCTCAATCTGCTCAGCAACGCCTGCAAGTTCACCGAACAGGGCGAGGTCCGGCTTGGCGTGCACGCCGACCGGGAGTGGCTCCGGATCAGCGTCGCCGACACCGGGATCGGGATGACGCCCGAGCAGGTCGGCAGGCTGTTCCAGGAGTTCAGCCAGGCCGACAGCTCGACCACGCGCCGCTACGGCGGCACCGGGCTCGGCCTCGCGATCAGCCGCAAGCTCGCCCGGCTGATGGGCGGCGACATCACGGTCGAGAGCGCGGCCGGGGTCGGCACGACCTTTACGGTCCAGCTGCCGGCCGAACCGGCGGAACGCGCCGCCCCGCCCATCGAGCCCGAGGCGCGGGTGCCGATCCCCACGCCGCCGTCGACGCCGGCCGCGACCGAAGCCACCACGGTACTGGTGGTCGATGACGAGGAGACCGTGCGCGATCTGATGCGTCGCTTCCTCGCCCGGGAAGGCTTCGACGTGGTCACCGCCCGCGATGGCAAGGAAGGTCTCGAGCTCGCGCGGCAGCTGCACCCGGCGCTGATCACCCTCGACGTCCTGATGCCAGGAATGGACGGCTGGAGCGTCCTGCAGGCGCTCAAGGCCGACCCCGATCTTGCGCCGATCCCGGTCGTGATGCTGACGATCGTCGACGAGCAGAACCGCGGCTACGCCCTCGGCGCCGCCGATTATCTGACCAAACCGATCCAACGCGACCGGCTGCGCGAGCTGCTCGGCCGCTTCCGCCGCGATGCCGGGCGCCGGCAGGTGCTGATCGTCGACGACGATCCGGAGGCGCGGCGCTGGCTGGCGCGCGCGCTGACCGCCGAGGGCTGGCAGGCGAGCGAGGCCGGGGACGGGCAGACGGCGTTGGCGCGCGTGCGCGAGCGCCGGCCGGACCTGATCCTGCTGGATCTGCTGATGCCGGAGATGGACGGCTTCGAATTCCTGGCTCGGCTACAGGCGGATGCCAAAGGCCCGCGCGTGCCGGTCGTGGTCGTGACCGCCGCTGACCTGACCGAGGACGACCATCAGCGCCTGAACGGTGCGGTCGAGCAGGTGCTGCTGAAGCAGGCGTGCGGTCGCGAGGAGCTGTTGCGGGCGCTGCGGGACCTGGTCGGACGGGCGGTTCCCGGGCGGCTGGTCGAGCCCGAGGGAATCGCCAATGACTAGGATCCTCTACGTCGAGGACAATGAGGACAACGTCTACATGTTGCGCCACCGCCTCGAGCGGAAAGGCATCGAAGTGATCGTCGCCAACGATGGCGAGCAGGGCATCGCGACCGCCCGACACGAACGCCCCGACCTGATCCTGATGGACCTCAGCCTGCCGGTGATCGACGGCTGGGAGGCGGCCCGGCGTCTCAAGAGCGCGCCCGAGACCCGGGCGATCCCGATCATCGCCTTGTCCGCGCACGCGATGACCGGCGATCGCGAGCGGGCGCTGGCTGCGGGCTGTGACGACTACGATACCAAGCCGGTCAACCTCCGGGGCCTGATGGTCAAGATCGAGGCTCTCCTGCCGCGCGGGGCGGAGCCGTGAGCGAGCCCGCACAAATCCTGGTCGTCGACGACAACGATGACAACCGCTACACGCTGACCCGGCGGCTCAGGCGGGAAGGCTATGAGCAGGTCACGGTCGCGAGCAACGGCCGCGAGGCGCTGGACCTGATTGCCAGCCGACCGTTCGATCTGATCCTGCTCGACATCATGATGCCGGAGATGAACGGCTACCAGGTGCTCGAGCGCCTGAAGACGGACGATGCCCTGCGGCACGTGCCGGTGATCATGATCTCGGCGGTCTCGGAGCTCGACAGCGTGGTCCGGTGCATCGAGCTCGGCGCCGAGGACTATCTGCCGAAGCCGTTCAACTCGGTGCTGCTGCGCGCGCGGATCGGCGCCGCGCTCGAGCGCAAGCGCCTGCACGACCGGGAAGCCGCCCATCTGGTCGAGATCGAGCGCGAGCGTGCGCGGGCCGACCAGCTGCTGCACGCGATCCTGCCGGCGCCAGCGGTGCGCGAGCTGCAGACCGCCGATCGGATCTCGCCGCGGCGCTTCGAGGACGTCGTCGTCGTCTTCGGTGACTTGGTCGGCTTCACGAGCTACTGCGAGCGTCATCCGGCCGAGGTGGTGCTGGCCAACCTCGACCGGTTGGCCTTCGACCTCGAGCAGGCCGCCGCCCGCCACGGGCTGGAGAAGATCAAGACCATCGGCGACGCCTTCATGGTGACCGCCAATCTGCTCGAGCCGCACGACGACCCGGTGATGGCGAGCCTGCGCTTCGGGTTCGAGATGGTCGCAGCCGCAGGGCGCAACCCGGCCAGCTGGCAGATCCGGCTTGGCATCGACATCGGCTCGGTCGTGGCGGGCGTGATCGGGCGCAGCAAGTTCAGCTTCGATCTCTGGGGCGACACCGTGAATACCGCGGCGCGCCTGTCGGAGCTCGGCACCGAAGATGCCGTCTATCTGAGCGGCGCCGCATGGCGCCGGCTCGAGGGCCGCTGTCCTGGCCGCTGCCTCGGTCGGGTGCCGCTGAAGGGCAAGGGTGAGATCGAGGTCTATCGCTGCGTGCCGCCTGACGAGCAACCCGCGCAACCCCTCGTCTGAGCCTGCAGTCGGAGCGGTCGTGCAGGCCCATGCCGACAACAGCGCCTCCAACACCCTGCGCGGGGCCCGCGCCGGCGTGCGCTCGTCATTTCCCGTTGCCAAAGACCGGGGATCGTCCGAGCATGCTCACCAAAGCGAACCAAGAGGCAGCATCCATGTCCATCAAGGCCGCCCGTTGGCTCTTCATTGCCTGTGTCTTCACATTGGTTGCGGTGCCTCTCGCCGCTCAGCCGCTGCAGGCCATCGGGAAGGGCGAGGGCTTCGTCGACATCGTCGCCTGGCCTGGGTACATCGAGCGCGGCGACACCGATCCGGCCTACGACTGGGTCACCGGTTTCGAGAAGAAGACCGGCTGTCAGGTCCGGGTCAAGACGGCCAACACCTCGGACGAGATGGTTGCCCTGATGAACGAGGGCGGCTTCGACCTGGTGACTGCCTCGGGTGACGCCAGCCTCCGCCTGGTCGCCGGCAAACGCGTCCAGGAGATCAACACCGGCCTAATCCCGAGCTGGAGCCAGATCGATCCGCGCCTGCAGAACGCGCCCTGGCACACGGTCGACGGCAAGCACTACGGCGTGCCCTATCAATGGGGCTCGAACGTGCTGATGTACAACACCGAGGTCTTCAAACAGCCGCCGACCAGCTGGAACGTGGTCTTCGAGCCGCAGACCCTCCCCGACGGCAAGGCGAACCAAGGGCGCGTGCAGGCGTTCGATGGTCCGATATACATCGCCGATGCCGCACTCTACCTGATGCATCACAAGCCCGACCTCGGGATCAAGGATCCCTATGAGCTGACCGAGGACCAGTACCAGGCGGCACTCCAGCTGCTGCGCCAGCAGCGGACCATCGTCAACCGCTACTGGCACGACGCCTTCGTCCAGATCGACGACTTCACCAACGAGGGTGTGGTCGCGAGCTCGTCCTGGCCGTTTCAGGTCAACCTCCTGCAGTCGAAGAAGCAGCCGGTCGCCAGCGTGATCCCAGAGGAGGGGGCGACCGGCTGGGCCGACACGACGATGATGCACGCCGAGGCGCCACATCCGAATTGCAGCTACATGTGGATGGAGTGGACGCTGTCGTCGAACCTGCAGGGCGATCTCGCCGCCTGGTTCGGTTCGGTCCCGGTCGTGCCGGCCGCCTGCGGCAAGAGCGAGCTCCTCGGGGCCGACGGCTGCAAGATCAACGGGCAGGAGAACTTCGACCGGATCCACTTCTGGCGCACGCCGGTCGCCAAATGCGCCTCGCAGACCGAATGCGTACCCTACTATCGCTGGGTCACCGACTACATCGCGGTGCTCGGCGGGCGCTGACCGGGGGACCTCGCGCCGCCGGCGCGCACCGCTGCCCTCCGACGGCCGCGGCGATGCAGAACAGGACGCGGCCTCGCCTCGACGCGTCGGGAGGCGGGGGCATGGTCCGAGCGGGTCGGGGTGGCACATGATACACGTGCGAGAGCCCGCAGTCCGCTTCCAGCAGGTGAGCCGCCATTTCGGCCCGGTGCGCGCGGTCGACCATGTGAGCTTCGAGGTCGAGGATGGCGAGTTCTTCGCCATGCTCGGCCCCTCAGGCTCGGGCAAGACGACCTGTCTGCGCCTGATTGCCGGCTTCGAGGAGCCGGACACGGGTGCGATCGCGATCCATGGCAGGAGCATGGCGGGCGTCCCGCCCTATGATCGCAACGTCAACACGGTGTTCCAGGATTACGCCCTGTTCCCGCATCTGAGCGTGCGCGACAACGTCGCCTACGGGCTCATGGTCCGGCGTGTGGCGAAGCCCGAGCGTCATGCCCGCGCTGAGGCCATGCTCGAGCTCGTGGCGCTCGGCGGCCTCGGCCGGCGCCGGCCGGCGGAGCTTTCGGGCGGCCAGCGCCAGCGCGTGGCACTCGCCCGGGCCCTGATCAACCAGCCCGAAGTCTTGCTCCTGGACGAGCCGCTCGGCGCTCTCGACCTCAAGCTCCGGCAGCAGATGCAGACCGAGCTGAAGGCCCTGCAACGCAAGGTCGGCATCACCTTCCTCTACGTCACCCACGACCAGGAGGAAGCGCTCGGCATGAGCGACCGGCTCGCGGTCTTCAATCACGGCCGGATCGAGCAGATCGGCACGCCCGAGGAGGTCTACGAGCACCCGGCGACGGCGTTCGTGGCCGGGTTCGTCGGCGCGTCGAACATCGTCGATCCGCCGACGGCGGAGCGCCTGACCGGCCGCCGCCGGCCGTTCTCGCTGCGCCCCGAGCGCATCCGGATCGATGCCGACTTTGCGGCCGACTTCGCGGTCCAAGGGACGGTCGTCCACGTGCAGTATCACGGCGCGCGCACGCGGGTGGACGTCGAGATGGACGGCGGCGGCACCCTGATCGCCGAGCGCGCCAATGACGCGCTTTCGGCTCCGAGGCTCGCGCCGGGCAGCCGGGTCCGGCTGGCATGGTCCGCGGTCGCCATGCAGCCCTTGCGCGAGGACGCGCTGGCGTGAGCGTCGCAGCGACCGGGATCGGACTCGCCCGCCGGGTGCCGGAGCCGACCCGTCTGCGCCGGCTGTCGACGTTCCTCCACCGCCATGCCGGACTGCTGACGCTGCTCCTGCTGGCGCCGCCGTTGCTCTGGCTGGGGGTGGTCTATCTCGGCTCGCTGTTCGCGCTCCTGATCCAGAGCTTCTTCTCGTTCGACGACTTCACCGGCCAGGTAGTGTACGAGCTCACACTGCGCTCCTACGCCGAGCTGCTGACCAGCCCCGCCAATCTCGACATCATCCTGCGGACCGTCAGCATGGCGGCGGCGGTCACCGTCGGCGCGGCGCTGATCGGCTTCCCGATCGCCTACCTGATGGCGCGCCACGCGACCGGGCGCGCGAAGGCCCTGCTGTACCTCGCGGTCATGCTGCCGCTGTGGTCGAGCTATCTCGTGCGCGTCTACGCCTGGAAGCTGATCCTGGCCAAGGAGGGCATCGTCAGCTGGGCGTTCGCCGAGGCCCGGCTCTCCTGGCTGCTCGACGCGGTCCTGGCCCTACCGGTGGTGGGCGGCCCCTCGCTCTCGGTATCCTACCTCGGGATGTTCCTGGTCTTTACCTACATCTGGCTGCCGTTCATGATCCTGCCGATCCAGGCGGCACTGGAGCGGGTGCCGAAGACTCTGACCGAGGCGTCGGCCGACCTCGGGGCCAGGCCGCAGACGACCTTCCGCACCGTGACCCTGCCGCTAGCATTCCCCGGGGTGGTCGCAGGCTCGATCTTCACCTTCTCGCTCACGCTCGGCGATTACATCATCCCCTACATCATCGGCTCATCGCGCTTCTTCATCGGCCAGGCGGTCTACCTGCAGCAGGGCACGGCCGGCAACGTCCCGCTCGCCGCGGCGTTCTCGGTCGTGCCGATCGTGATCATGGCGGTCTATCTCACGATCGCCAAACGCCTGGGGGCATTCCATGCCCTATAGCAAAAAGGGTGCGCCCCTCGGCCTCAAACTCGCGGCCGCCGCGGGCCTGCTCTATCTGCACGTGCCGATGGCCTTCATCCTGCTCTATGCCACCACCACCGACGACAAGAGCTACCAGTTCCCGCCGCCGGGCCTGACGCTGCGGTGGTTCGCGATCGCCTGGGAGCGAGAGGACATCTGGAACGCAATCGGGCTCTCGGTGCGGGTCGCGTTGGTCGCGACCGCGACCGCGCTCGTGCTCGGCACGCTCGCCGGAGCCGCGCTCTGCCGGGCGCGCTTCTTCGGCCGCGAGGCGATCACGCTCCTGATCATCCTGCCGATCGCGCTGCCCGGCATCATCACCGGGATTTCGCTGCGCTCGGCGATCAATCTCGCCTCGCTGCCGTTCAGCTTCTGGACCATCGTGATCGGGCACGCGACCTTCTGCATGGTCGTCGTCTACAACAACGTGCTGGCGCGCCTCAGGCGGACGTCGGGCTCGTTGATCGAGGCATCGATGGATCTCGGTGCGGATGGCTTCCAGACCTTCCGCTACGCCGTCCTGCCCAACATCGCGACCGCGCTGCTGGCTGGCGGCATGCTGGCATTCGCGCTGAGCTTCGATGAGGTGATCGTCACCACCTTCACCGCCGGGCAGCAGACGACGCTCCCGATCTGGATGCTGACCGAGCTGGTCCGTCCGCGCCAGCGGCCGGTCACCAACGTGGTCGCGGTGTTCGTGATCGCCGTGACCTTCGTGCCGATTCTGATCGCCTATTACCTGACCCGCGGCGCGGACACGGTTGCGGGCAGCGGCAAGTGACCAGAAACCGGAAGACGCACCAACCCGGCGACCGGCAGCCGGTTCGCAGCTGGCGGCAGCCTTGGCGGGAACGCCGGCTCCTTCTGCGAAGCCGACACCCTGGTCGCCGGCAGGCACCGACGTGGTGCGCCGCGGCGCGGCGCGGTCAAGGGGGCGAGATGTCTTGCCCGGGAGCGGCTGGTCTTACCGCTCGCCATCATGAGTTGATTGTCATTCGCTCAGGCAGATTTCCCCGCATCGGTGCGCGACCGCTTTGACCTGAGGCTCAGCCGAACGCAACACGGGGGTGCGGAGGCCCCGGTTGCCGAGACCTCCGCGCCGCGGCGAACACGCGCTAAGGTTGAATGACGCTGTCGATCACGTGAATGACGCCGTTGTCGGCCTCGATGTCGGCCTTAGTTACCGTCGCGTCGTCGACCATGACGTGGTCGCCGGTGGCGTCGATCATGATCGGCGCGCCTTCGACGCTGGCGACATCGATCTGCCTGCCGGCGAGGTCGCTCGACATCACCTTGCCGGGCACGACGTGGTAGGTGAGCAGCGCCTTCAGCTGATCCTGGTTCTCGGGCTTGAGCAGATTGTCGACGGTCCCTGCGGGCAGCTTCGCGAACGCCTCGTCGGTGGGCGCAAAGACCGTGAACGGCCCTTCGCTCTTCAGCGTTTCGACCAGACCGGCCGCTTGCGCGGCGGTCAGAAGGGTCTGAAATGATCCGGCCTCCGATGCCGTCTCCACGACGTCCGCAGCTGCCGCGGTGCCGCTCGCGTAGGCCAAGGGGAGCGCGATGCAGCTCGCGCGGATGATCGATGCAAGTCTTGCCACCGTTCGACTCCTTGATGGTTGAACGCCGCTGTTACGATCAGGCTGCCCGTCCGGATCAATGCCGCCGCTCGACGTTTGCAAGCGGGACGCGCTCTGGCAGGATCGGGGCGAGTTTGCCGACCGTGAGTTCGCGACCATGCGCACCGTCCAATTCCTGTTGCTGCCGCTCCTGCTCACCGTGCCGGTCTCGGGTGCGGCGGCCGCCGAGCTCAAGGTGACGCTCGAAGACGTCGCGACCGCCTCGGGGCACCTTCTGGTCGCGGTCTGCACACCCGAGACCTTTCTGCGCCGGGGCTGCCCCTATACCGGCCGGGTGGCGGCGGTCAGCGGCGAGGCCGAGGTCGTGGTCCGCGGCATCGAGCCCGGGGTCTACGCGGTGCAGGCATTCCATGACGAGAACGACAATCTCGACCTCGATCGCAATTTCCTCGGCTGGCCGAAGGAAGGCATGGGCTTCAGTAACGATGCGCCGATGCGCTTCGGCCCGCCCCGCTTCGCGGATGCGGCGATCGAGATCGGCGCCGGCGGCGCCGCAACCCGCCTGCGGCTCCGCTATCTCCGCTGACGTCCAGCTTTTCTGCCGTCTGTGAGCGTGCCTGATCCGGCTCGTGCGCGCCGCCCGAGCGCAGCGCAAAGACCGAACCAGGCGCGGATGCGCCCGATCCGGCCCGGTCCGTGGGCGGCGCGGAGATAGTCGCTGAACAACGCCGGGCCGGCCGCTGTCGCCGGCTGGTAGTGCGGCCTCAACCGGCCGCGGCGCAGGCTGACCGTCTTGAGGCGGGTGAGCTCGAGCAGGCCTTCGGCGCCGCGGGTGACCCCAAAGCCGCTCTGGCCGCGGCCGCCGAAGGGCAGGCGTGGATCGGCGGTCGGGACGATCAGATCGTTGATCGTGACCGCACCGGCGCGGATCCGCGCCGCCAGCCGGCGCGCCGGCCTCTCCGGCCCGAACACCGAGGCGCCGAGCGCATAGGGACACATCTCATCGAAGTTGAGTGCCTGCTCGAGATCGCGCACCGGGACGAGAGCGAGCACCGGCGCGAAGATGTCGACCTTGAGCAGACCGATCTCCGGGCTTGCGTCGGCGATCAGGACCGGGCTGATCGCCGGCGCGCCCGCCGGCGGCGCCCCGGTCGCGAGCCGGCAGCCGGCGCGTCGCGCTTCGTCGAGCAGAGCACCCAACCGCTCCAGGGTCGATGCCGCGATCGCCACCGGCGGCAGCGCGGCGAGCCGCGCCTGGAGCCGGTTCTCGAGCTCCGCCGATCGCGCCAGCGGCACGAACACGCGCCGGGGAGCGATGCAGGTGGCGCCGCCATTCAGCCGGAGCCCGAATGCAAGCGCATCGGCGACCAAGTCGAGATCAGCGCCGGGCAGGACGAAGACCGCATCATTGCCTGACAGCTCGAGCGTCGCCGGCGTGAGCCGCGGCGCCAGGTCCGCGAGCACGGCTCGGCCGGTGTCCGCCGAACCGGTCAGCACGACGTGGTCGATGCCCTGCGCGATCATGGCGCGCGCGCTCGCGACCTCTTCGTCGAGCAGCTGCAGGAGCTCTGGCGGCAGTCCTGCAGCGCTCAAAAGGCCGCTCAGCGCAACGAGGGGAGCAGTGCAGCCCGGCGCCGGCTTCAGGAGCACCGCGTTGCCGGCGACCAGCCCTTGCAGCAGCTGCACACCCGGCAGGAACAGCGGGTAGTTGCCGGGTGCCAGGATCAGGACGACGCCCAGCGGCTCGCGCCGGATCTCGGCCTCGGCGCCCGCCAGCCAGAGCGGCCGGCCACGCCGCCCCAGGCGTCGCGGCTGCAGCAGGCGTGCCGCTTCGCGCTCAAGGAAGCGGCAGGCGTCGGCGAGCGGGATGATCTCGGTCGCCAACGTCTCGGCCGGGCCGTGGCGGCCGCCGACCGCCGCGACCAGCATGTCCGGTTCCTGGGCGATCAGCTGACGCAGCCGGCACACGATGCCCAGGCGGGTCGCGAGCGTGCTCTGCGCCCACGCCGCCTGGGCCAGACGCGCCCGCCGCAGCTGACCTCGAGCGGCGGTCACCGGCGGCAGCGTCCCGAACTCAGCCATGCTGCCCGTTGCGCGCGCCATGCTCTCCTCCTGGTGCCACTGACGGATATCGCGCACCGACCAAGTTTCGATATGTCCATACCTTGTCAAGGTACCACCATGGACATAATATGGTCAACCAGGGAGGAGCGATCGTGCATTCGATGAAGACCGTGGCTCAGGTGACCGGCCTCACACCGGATACGTTGCGGGCCTGGGAGCGCCGGTACGCCGCGGTGCAGCCGCGACGCGACGAGAGCGGACGGCGGCTGTACGACGCCGCGGATCTGGCCAAGCTGCGGCTGCTGCGCCAGGCGGTCGATCTCGGCCACCCGATCCACCGGGCCGCCCGACTGTCGCTGGAGGAACTGCAGGATCTGGTGCGCGAAGCTCGCGCCCACGACCCGGCGCAGAGCTTCAGCGATCTGGTCGCGTCCCTGGTCGACGCGGCGGCAAGCTATCGCTCCGACCTGTGCGACGAGATCCTCGGCCTCGCGATCGCCGCGCTATCGCCGCGCGACGCCGTGCGCTTTGTGCTCGCGCCGGCCCTCGTCGAAGCCGGGGTGCGCTGGCATGCCGGCCAGTTTATGGCAGCGCAGGAGCACCTGCTGACGGCCAGCGTCGAGCGCCTGGTCATGGCCACGATGCACACTTTCCAGAAGGCCGCGCGCGGTCCGGCCATGGTCTTCGGCACGCTGACCGGCGAGCGGCACGCCATCGGCAGCCTGCTGGCCGCTTTTCTCGCCGCGAGCCAGGGCATGCGCTGCATCTATCTCGGCGCCGAACTGCCACCGGCCGAGCTGGCACAGGCGGCCGTCCGCAGCCATGCCGCCGTGGTCGCCCTCAGTCTCGTCACCGCCATCCCTGAAGTCGGGACTCAGCTCACTCAGCTCCGTTGTCAGCTACCCTCAGAAATCGATCTCTGGCTCGGTGGATCCGCCGCTCAAGACCTGGATACATCCAGTCTTCCTGAAAAGTCCATCCGCTTGAGCAGTTTCGACGACTTCCTGGAGCAGACGGAAATCTTGCGCGAAACCAAGCGTAAACTGGGAGAACGCCGTGCTGACTGATGACATGCCGGGCACCCGGCGGACGGACCGGAACCCCGACGCGGGCACGGCGGGCGCCGGGCGTCCTGCGCCCAGCCCGGACCGGCTGCTGACCGCCGTGGCCGAAGGCCGGGATCACGCCGCCTTCGCGCAGTTGTTCGGACAATTCGCGCCGCGGCTCGAGGCCTGGCTGCGCCGCCTCGGCGCTGCAGCGCCGCTCGCCGAAGATGTGACCCAGGACGTCATGTTGGCGCTCTGGCAACGCGCCGGGCAGTTCGACGCCACCCGGGCGACCGCCTCGACCTGGATCTTTTCGATCGCGCGCAACCGTTTGATCGACGCCTTCCGCCGCAGCCGGGCCGAGCCCGAGTGCAATGCCCAATCGATCGTTCTGGCGGCGGCCGACGACGCCGAGGATCGCTTCTATCTGACCGAACTCGAGCGAAACCTGCGGCAGGCCGTGGCGTCCTTGCCGAGCGAGCAGAACCGGCTGATTGCTCAAGGCTACTTTGGCCAGAAGTCGCAAACCGCGCTGGCCGACGAGCTCGATCTGCCGCTCGGCACCGTGAAGTCCCGTCAACGGCTGGCGCTCGGCAAACTGCGCCGGCTGCTCGCTGCGATCCGATGAGGCGCGCGCTCACCAACGCGGCCGGCGCGCAGACCGCACCGGCGCCCTTCCACTGCGTCGCTCCAGGTCGCCGGTCGCGCCCGCGGGTGGTGATTGCCGGCGCGGGACCCGGCGGCCTCGCAGCGGCCATGCTCCTGGCCAATGCCGGCGCGGAGGTGGTCGTGCTCGAGCGCAAGGACCGGGTCGGCGGCCGGTCGGCGACCTTGCACGCCGGCGGCTTCAAATTCGATCTCGGACCGACCTTCTTCCTGTACCCGCAGGTGCTGGATGAGATCTTCGCCGCCTGCGGGCACCGCCTCGGGCAGGAGGTGGAGCTGCTCCGCCTCGATCCCATGTACCACCTGATCTTCGAAGCCGGCGGGGAGATCCGCGCGACCGCCGATCTGGGCAGGCTGGCGCAGGACATCGCCCGGCTCTCGCCCGCGGACGCGGCCGCAGTTGACCGCTACATCGGCGACAACCGCGCCAAATTCGAAGCTTTCCGCCCGGTGCTCCAGCGCCCCTTCGGCGGCTGGCGGGACCTCCTTACGCCGGATCTGTTGCGGGCGCTCCCGAGCCTGCGCCCTTTCCACAGCGTCGATCGCGACCTCGCCCGCTACTTCTCGGACCCACGGGTACGGCTCGCCTTCTCGTTCCAGTCCAAGTATCTGGGCATGTCGCCGTTCAAATGCCCGAGCCTGTTCACCATCCTGTCGTTCATGGAATACGAGCATGGGGTGTTCCATCCGCGGGGCGGATGCGGCGCCGTGATGGCGGCCATGGCCAGGACCGCCGCCCGGCGGGGCGTGCAGATCCGGCTGAACGAGCCGGTCACCGAGATCGTCTTCACAGGCCGCAAGGCAGTGGGCGTCCGGACCGAGCGCGGCGAGTACCCGAGCGATGCACTCGTCATCAACGCCGATTTCGCCCAGTCCATGGCGAACCTGGTGCCGGATCGGTTGCGGCGCCGCTGGTCGGATCGTAGCCTGGCCAAGAAGCGTTACTCCTGCTCGACGTTCATGATGTACCTGGGCATCGAGGGCCGCTTCGATCACCTGGCACACCACACGATCCTGTTGGCCGAGGACTACCGCCGCAACGTGCGGGCGATCGAGGTCGGCACCGCACCGCCGGAGCAGCCATCGCTCTACGTCCAGAACGCCTGCGTCACCGACCCCGAGCAGGCGCCGCCCGGCCACAGCGCGCTCTACGTGCTCGTGCCGGTCGGCAACCAGGCCCTCGGCATCGACTGGCAGCAGGAAGCGCCCCGCTATCGCCAGCTCGTACTGCGCCGTCTGGCGCTGTTGGGGATCGACGATCTGGAGCGGCGCATCCGGTTCGAGAAGATCGTCACGCCGGCCGACTGGGAGCACGACATGCAGATCTATCGCGGCGCGACCTTCAATCTCGCGCACGACATCGGGCAGATGCTGCACAACCGACCTCGCAACCGTTTCGAGGACCTCGATCAGGTGTACCTGGTCGGTGGCGGCACCCATCCGGGCAGTGGCCTGCCGGTCATCTTCGAGTCGGCCCGCATCACCAGCCGGCTGCTGGCGGAAGATCTCGGGCTCACCCTGCCGGTCGGGGCGGCGCAACCGGACTGCTCGCCGATTAAGTTCGCGAGGGCTTCCTGATGGCGAGCGATCTGCCCATCGGCGTGATCGGCGGTGGCCTCGGCGGGCTCGCCGCCGCCTGTACGCTGGCCGCCCGCGGGCACGAGGTCGTCCTGTTCGAGAAGAACGACTGGCTCGGCGGTAAGGCGGCGGGCTTCGAAGAGCGCGGTTTCCGCTTCGACATGGGTCCGACCATTCTCACCGTCCCGCGGGTGCTCGCCCGCATCGTGGGCGAAGCCGGTCGAAACCTCGAGGACGAGCTCGATCTGGCCCGGCTCGATCCGCAATGGCGTTGCTTCTTCGAGGACGGCTCGACGCTCGACCTCAAAGAGGACGTCGCCGCGATGAGCCGGGATCTCGAGACGTTCGCACCGGGCAACGGCACCGGCGAGGGCTATGCCGCGTTCCTGCGGGTCTCGCAGCGACTGCATGAGGTCTCCGACCGGTTCTTCTTCTGGAAGCCGGTCGAGAGCCTGCGCGATACCATCGACATCAAGCGCAATCTATCCGCCGCCACGCTCGCCGACGTCCTCAGCCTGCGCATGGGGGCGACCGTGGCCGCCACCGTCCGGCGCCAGCTGCATGACGCGCGCGTCGCCCAGATGCTCGACCACTTCATCCAGTACGTCGGATCGTCGCCCTACGGCGCCCCAGCGGTCCTGTGCGCGATCGCGCACATGCAGGTCGGCGATGGCGTCTGGTATCCGAAAGGCGGCATGCGCGCGGTGCCGGCGGCGCTTGCCCGGCTGGCTGAACGGCTTGGCGCGACGGTCCGGATCGGGGCTGACGTGCGCCGCCTCACGATCGCGAACGGCCGGGTGCAGGGCGTCGAAATGGCCGATGGCGAGCGGATCGCGCTCGGCGCCGTGGTCTCGAACATGGATTCGGTCCGCACCTATCGGGAGCTGGTCGGCGGCGAGGCGGCGGCGCGCTTCGCCCGCCAGTGGCAGCGCGAGCCGGCGTGCTCGGGGGTCGTGCTCTATCTCGGCCTCGATCGCGCCTACGAGCACCTCCAGCACCACAATTTCGTGTTCTCGCGCGACCCCGAGGACGAGTTCGACTGGATCTACCGGCGCGGCGAGCCGGCACCCGACCCGACCTGCTACGTTGCCGCGCCCGCCCGGACTGAGCCTGAGGTCGCACCCGCGGGCGGCGAGGCGCTCTATGTGCTCGTGCACGCGCCCTATCTGCGTCCGCGCCACGACTGGCGAGAGCTGTTGCCCGGCTACCGGCGGATCATCCTCGACAAGCTCGCGCGCACCGCCGGCCTCGACGACCTCGAGCGCCGGATCGTGGTCGAGCGGACCCTGACGCCGCAGGACATCCACGAGCGCTACCGCGTGCTCCAGGGCGCGATCTACGGCCTCGCCAGTCACGGCCGGTTCCTCGGCGCGTTCAAGCCGGGCAACCGCAGTCGCCAGGTCCGGGGGTTGTATCTGGCGGGTGGGGCGGCCCACCCGGGGCCGGGCATGCCGATGGCGCTGATGTCGGGCTGGATCGCAGCCGACGCCCTCGATCGGGATCTGCACGGCCAGGCGGCCGCCTGAGCATGGGCACCGGTCGCGGCACGGGCGGCAGCACGGCCGACGCCGAGGTCATCAGGGCTCGCTCGCCGACGCTCTGCCGCTTCTTCGGCGCGGTGATGCGACGGCACATGCGGCGGCATTTCCACGCTGTCCGGATCGCCAGGGCGGGCCTGCCGCGCCTGCCGCCGGGCCGGGCGGCGATTGTCTACAGCAATCACCCCTCGTGGTGGGACCCCGCCTTGTTCATCGTGCTCGCCACCACGCTGCTGCGCGGCCGCAAGGGCTACGGCCCGATGGACGCCGCCGCGCTCGAGCGCTACCGCTTCATGCGCCGGATCGGCGTGTTCGGGATCGAGCCCGGCGGCCGCCGTGGTGCCGCCGCGTTCCTGCGCACGAGCGCGGCGATCCTCGCGGAGCCCGATGCCATGCTGTGGGTCACCGCCGAAGGCGCGTTCGCCGACCCGCGGGTCCGGCCGGTGCGCCTGCGCCCCGGCACCGCGCACCTGATGGCGCATCGCGAGGGCATCGTCGCGCTGCCGCTGGCGCTCGAATATCCGTTCTTTGCCGAACGTCTGCCGGAGGCCCTCTGTCGCTTCGGCGAGCCGCTCGCGGGCGGTGATCGCGGCTCGGTCGCGAGCTGGCAGGCCCGCCTCGAGCAGCATCTGACCTCGACCATGGACGCGCTCGCGGCCGACGCCATGACCCGCGATCCGAGCCGTTTCGAACTCGTGCTGCGCGGGCGCAGCGGCGCCGGGGGCATCTATGATTTCGTCCGGCGGGCGCGCGCCGCGACCCGCGGCGAGCGCCTCGCGCCCGGGCATGGGCGGCCGGAGCGCTGATGCTCGACGTCCTCGCCTATGCAGCTCTGGCGCTCGCCCTGCTGCCGACGGTCATGACTGTGGTCAATCTCCGGGTCCTCCGGGCGCCGCCGCGGTGCCCGGCCGGTTCACGATACCGGGTGTCGCTGCTGATCCCCGCGCGCGACGAGGCGGCCGACATCGGCGCCTCGCTCCGGGCCGGTCTCGCCAGCGAGGGGGTCGAGCTCGAAGTGATCGTGCTCGACGACGGCTCGACCGATGGCACGGCGGCGGTCGTGGCCGCGCACATGCAGGACGATGCCCGCCTGCGGCTGGTCGGCGCGCCGCCGCTGCCGCCCGGCTGGTGCGGCAAGCAGCACGCCTGCCATCTGCTCGCCGGCGAAGCGCGCCAGCCGCTGATGGTGTTTCTCGACGCCGACGTGCGCCTCGCCCCCGACGCGCTGGCTCGCATCGCCGGCTGGCTCGAGCACGAGGGGCTCGACCTCGCGAGCGGCTTTCCCCGGCAACGGACCGGCACGCTCGCCGAGGCGCTGATCGTGCCGCTGATTCACGTGCTCCTGCTCGGCTACCTGCCGATCTGGCGCGCGCGCCGGAGCCGCAGCCCGGCGTTCGCGGCCGGCTGCGGCCAGCTGATTGCGGTGCGCCGCGACGCCTACCTTCGGGCCGGCGGTCACGCCGCGATCAGGAGTTCGCGCCACGACGGGCTGATGCTGCCGCGCGCCTTCCGCCGGGCGGGCTGCACCACCGACCTGTTCGACGCGACCGGCCTGGCGCAGTGCCGGATGTATCGGGGCGGACGGCAGGTCTGGCGCGGGTTCGCCAAGAATGCCACCGAAGGCATGGCGACGCCGTCGGGCCTGCCGGTCTGGAGCGCACTGCTCGGCGGCGGCCACGTCCTGCCGTTCGGCCTGCTGCTGCCGGCGCTCGCGGGGGGCAGCGGGCCGGCGCTTGCGGCATCGGCGCTGGCCTGTGCTCTCGTCTATGGCACGCGGATCGCGCTCGTGCTCCGTCTCCGGCAGAGCTGGCGGGGCGCGCTTGGCCACCCCATCGGCATGATGCTCCTGCTGGCGCTGCAATGGAGCGCCTTGGTCGCGGGCTGGCGCGGCCGCCCGGCCGTCTGGCGCGGTCGCGTCTATCCGGCTTGAGGGTTGCGGTTACGGACGTGCCGAGAGCGCCGCGCCGGGTCAGCGATCACCGACTGCCGCCACTTCGCGCGCTGGCGCCGGCGTCCCGGCGGCGTGGGTTCCGCGTCGCGCCCCCGGGCTGGCCCGGCCCCGCCGATGCCCCGAGCCCGGTGTTCGCCGCAGCTGCGGCCGAGCTGTGGCAGGCTTGGCTCGCGCTTGCCTCCGAACAGCCACGCACCGTGCTGCGCGGACGGGTCGAGCGCGCCTGGCGCAGCCTGCATGTCCAGGGCTCGCTGGTGTTCCGCTTTCCCGATCTGGTGCGCGCCGAAATCATCGCGCTCGGACCCGAGCGCTCCAGCCTGGTCCTCGACAGCCGCGCCCGCTTCGGCTGTTGGGATTTCGGCGTCAACCGCCGCCGAGCGACCCGCTGGCTCGAGGACCTGCAACGGTGGGTCGGCGCTCCGCCGTCATGAGGATCGGGCGTGATCCAGTGGTGCGGTCTGCCTGGCGCGGGCCGCGCCCCATCGTTTAGGTGATGACGGAAGGCTCCGGGCGGCCTGTGCGGGATTGGATGCCGGCGAGCTGATCGGCAAGGCGGATCAGGGGCCGGAGCGCGGCCTGCGGGTCCTGGTCGTGCCGGGCCGGATCGGGCTCGAAGCGTTCGAGATAGACCCGCAAGGTGGCGCCGGCGGTGCCGGTGCCGGACAGGCGGTAGACGATCCGCGCGCCGCCCGCGAACAGCAGCCGGATGCCCTGCTGCGTGCTGACCGAGCCGTCGACCGGGTCGGTGTAGCTGAAGTCGTCGGCCTGCTCGACCACGAGGTCGCCGAAGCGCTCGCCGGGCAGGTTGGGCAGGCGCGCGCGCAGGTCGTCCATCAGACCACCGACAGCTGCGGCGTCGACCTCCTCGTAGTCGTGGCGCGAGTAGTAGTTGCGGCCGTAGCGCGCCCAGTGGTCCCGGACGATCTCGGCGACCGGCTGGCGCCGCGCGGCCAGGATGTCGAGCCAGAGCAGGACCGCCCAGAGGCCGTCCTTCTCGCGCACGTGGTTGGAGCCGGTGCCGAAGCTTTCTTCCCCACACAGGGTCGCGAGCCCGGCATCGAGCAGATTGCCGAAGAATTTCCAGCCCGTCGGGGTCTCGTAACAGCTGATGCCCAGGGCCTCGGCGACCCGGTCCGCGGCCTGCGAGGTCGGCATCGAGCGGGCGATGCCAGCAAGGCCATCGGCGTAGCCCGGCGCCAGATGGGCGTTGGCGGCGAGGATCGCGAGGCTGTCTGAGGGCGTGACGTAGATCCCGCGCCCGACGATCAGGTTGCGATCGCCGTCGCCGTCCGAGGCGGCGCCGAAATCGGGCGCGTCCTGACCCATCATCAGACCGATCAGCTCCTTGGCGTGCGCCGGGTTCGGGTCCGGGTGGTGACCGCCGAAATCGGGCAGCGGCTCGCCATTGATCACCGAGCCCGCAGGCGCGCCCAGCGTTTCTTCCAGGATCGCCCGGGCATAGGGGCCGGTGATCGCGGACATGGCATCGAAGCGGATCCGAAAGCCGCTCGCGAACAGCTTCCGGATGCGCTCGAAGTCGAACAGGCGCGCCATCAACTCCCGGTAGTCCGTGACCGGATCGATGACCTCGACCACGGCCTCGTCGACCCGGGTTGTTCCCACTCGGTCGAGCGTCAGGTCGGGCAGATCGAGAATCCGGTACTCGTGGATGTCGCACGTGCGCCGGTAGATCGCCTCGGTCACGCCCTCGGGCGCCGGGCCGCCGTTGGTGACGTTGTATTTGATCCCGAAGTCGCCGTCCGGGCCGCCCGGATTGTGGCTGGCCGACAGGATGATGCCGCCGAACGCCTGGTGCTTGCGGATCACGGCCGAGGCCGCGGGCGTCGAGAGCAGGCTGCCCCGGCCGACCAGGATCCGCCCGAAGCCGTTGGCCGCCGCCATCTTGAGGATGGTCTGCACGGCTTCGCGGTTGTGGTAGCGGCCGTCGCCGCCGACCACCAGCGTCTGGCCCCGGAAGCCCTCGAGGCTGTCGAACACCGCCTGGACGAAGTTCTCCAGGTAGTGCGGCTGTTGGAACACCCGCACCCTCTTGCGCAGGCCCGAGGTGCCCGGGCGCTGGCCTTCGAACGGTGTGGTGGCGATCGTTCTCACGGGCATCGGGCGGTCCTCCGCTGCGGGCGACGAGGCGACGTCATCGGAGCGTGCGATAGAGGTCCAGCGTGGTCTCGGCGATCGCGTCCCAGCTGAAGTGATCGAGCACCCGCTGGCGGCCGCGCTTGCCCATCCCCGCGCGCAGCCCGGGCTCCCGGCCGAGGCGGTTGATCGCGGCGGCGAGCCCGGACGAGAACGCGACGGGGTCGGCTGGCTCGAAGGTGCCGGGCTTGAGCGCCAGATCGACCAGGAGGCCAGTCTCCTCCGGCACCACGACCTCGGGGATGCCGCCGACCTTGGCGGCGACCACCGCGGTCTCACAGGCCATGGCCTCGAGATTGATGATGCCGAACGGCTCGTAGACCGAGGGGCAGCAGAACACCGCCGCGTGCTCGTACAGCTGGATCACCTCCGGGCGCGGCAGCATTTCGCGCACCCAGATCAAGCCCGGCCGCGTGGCGCTCACCTCGGCGACCCGTGCGGTCATCTCGCGGCCGATCTCGGGGGTGTCCGGGGCGCCTGCGGCAAGCACGATCTGGAGTTCCGGATCGATTTCCGGGATCGCATCGACCAGGTGGATGATGCCCTTCTGGCGGGTGATCCGGCCGACGAACAGCACGTAGGGCCGGGCCGGGTCGATCCCATGACGCTCGAGCGCATCGGTCCTGCCGGTCGGCCGGTACTCCTCGGGGTCGATGCCGTTGTGGATCACGTGGACCCGTGCCGGATCGATCTCGAACAGCCGCAGCACGTCCTCGCGGGTCTCCTTGGAGACCGCGATGATCGCGTCCGCCTGCTCGATCGCGGTCCGCTCGATCCAGCTGCTCAGATGATAGCCGTTGCCCAGCTGCTCGACCTTCCAGGGCCGGAGCGGCTCGAGCGAATGGATGCTCAGCACATAGGGCACGCCCCAGAGCTTGCCGGCGAGCAGGCCACCCATGTCCGTGTACCAGGTGTGGCAGTGGACGACGTCGCCGTCGATCGTGTCCTTGGCCATTGCCAGTGAGCGGTGGAAGGCATCGAGCGCGCCGCCAAAGCGCGGGTCCGTATTTTCCTTGCTTTCCGCCCAGGCCGGATAGCCGCGCACGGTGAGCCTCGGATCGTCGCTCCGCTGGTCGCCGAAGCAGCGCACCTCGACCGCGATCCGCCGGGCCAGCGCCCGGCTCAGATATTCGACGTGAACGCCGGCGCCGCCATAGACATTGGGCGGGTACTCGTTGGTGAACAGCACCGCCTTTTTGATGTCTGCCACTGCCGGCCTCCCTTCGCTCAGAGATCGCCCGGGTTTCGTCATCGTCGCGCGCGGCGTCCGCCGCACCCTCGTGTTCCGGGCCGTCGCGCCGCGGGCGCATGCGCGGTCAATCCTGCAGCCGGTCGATCATCGGCTGGGTGATCAGGCAGACGCCCTTGTCGGTGCGGCGGAACCGCTTGGCGTCGAGGGTGGGGTCTTCGCCGACCACCAGGTTGGGCGGAATCTCGACGCCGCGGTCGATCACCACCTTGCGCAACCGCGCCCCGCGATGGATGTGGACGTAGGGCAGCGCCACGACGTGGGCGAGCTCGCTGTAGGAGTGGGCGTGCACGCCCGTGAACAACAGCGACTTGTCGATCCTGGCGCCCGAGACGATGCAGCCGCCCGAAACCAGCGAGCTCGTCGCCATGCCCCGCCTCCCGTCCTCGTCGTGCACGAACTTCGCCGGCGGCGTGATCTCGGCGTAGGTCCAGATCGGCCAGCTCTGGTCGTACAGGTCGAGCGCCGGCACGAAGTCGGTGAGGTCGATGTTCGCCTCCCAATAGGCGTCGACCGTGCCGGCGTCCCGCCAGTAGGCCTCCTTCTCCAATTCGCTGCGCACGCAGGAGCGCGGGAAGCGGTGGGCCACCGCTTTGCCGTTCTTGACCAGGTACGGGATGATGTCCTTGCCGAAATCGTGGCTCGAGTCGGGGTCCTCGGCGTCCCGCTTGAGCTGATCGAACAGGAACCAGGTCGCGAACACGTAGATCCCCATGCTGGCGAGCGCCATCTCGGGCTTGTCCGGCATGCCCGGCGGGTCGGCCGGCTTCTCCAGGAAGTCGACGATCCGGTCCTCGGCGTCGATGTGCATCACGCCGAAGCCGGTCGCCTCCAGCCGCGGCACCTCCAGGCAGCCCACCGTGACGTCGGCGCCCGAGCTGACGTGCTGGCCGATCATCAGCGCGTAGTCCATCTTGTAGACGTGGTCGCCGGCCAGGATCACCATGTAGTCCGGGTCGTAGCTCGCGATGATCTGGATGTTCTGGGTCACGGCATCGGCAGTCCCGAGATACCACTGGTGCTCGGAGACCATCTGGGATGCCGGCAGGATGTCGAAGCTCTCGTTGCGCTCGGGGCGGAAGAAGCCCCAGCCGTGCTGCAGGTGGCGGATCAGGCTGTGCGCCTTGTACTGCGTGGCGACCGCGATCCGGCGGATGCCGGAGTTGATCGCATTCGAGAGCGCGAAGTCGATGATCCGGGACTTGCCGCCGAAGAAGACCGCGGGCTTGGCGCGCTTGTCGGTCAGCTCCAGGAGCCTCGAGCCGCGGCCGCCGGCGAGCACATACGCCATGGCGTTGCGCGCGAGCCCGTGGACATCCCCCTCCCTCGTCGTCATCGTCCGGTCCCCCCTGTCCTGATGGTTCTTCGTTCACCCGCTGCCGGCGGTCCAGCCCGAAGGCACCCGTTCAGAATGCAGCATCGGCTTCGGCCCGCGTCGGGGATCGTGGCTCCGGCAGGAACGAGATCGCCGCCGCGCCGGCATCGGCGCGGGTGACCACAGCCCGGAAGGCCGCAAACAGCTCCCGGCCAAGACCGCGCGTATAGGGGGAGAGGTCGGGCTCGGCCGCCGTGCGCCAGGCCCATTCGCCCTCGTCGACCAGCGCTTCCAGGCGGCCGGCGGCGGCATCGAGACGGATCAGGTCGCCGTTCTGGACCTTGGCGAGCGGCCCGCGTTCGGCCGCCTCGGGCGTGACGTGGATCGCGGCCGGGACCTTGCCCGAGGCTCCCGACATCCGGCCGTCAGTGACCAGCGCGACCTTGAAGCCCTTGTCCTGGAGCACGCCCAGCGTCGGGGTCAGCTTGTGCAGCTCCGGCATGCCATTGGCTTTCGGCCCCTGGAAGCGGACCACGGCGACGAAGTCGCGCTCCAGTTCGCCGCGCGCGAACGCCTCCTGGAGCTCGGACTGATCGTCGAAGATCAGCGCCGGCGCCTCGATCAGCCAGCGCTCCGGTTTGACCGCCGAGACCTTGATCACCGCCCGGCCGAGATTGCCGCGCAGGAGCCTGAGCCCGCCGTTGGCGCTGAACGGCTTGGCGGCCGGCGCGAGGATCGTCGGATCGCCGCTCGCGCGCGCCGCGGGCCGCCAGACCAGCCGGTCGTCCTCGATGACCGGCGCTTCGAGATAACGCTCGAGACCGCCCTGGCCCGAGACCGTGCGGACGTTGGCGTGCAGCAGCCCGGCATCGAGCAGCTCGCCGATCAGGAACTGCATGCCGCCGGCCGCGTGGAAGTGGTTCACGTCGGCGAGTCCGTTGGGATAGACCCGGGCGATCAGCGGGACGACCTCGGAGAGGTCCGCGAAGTCCTCCCAGGTCAGCTGAATCCCGGCCGCGCGCGCCATCGCGATCAGGTGGATCGTGTGGTTGGTCGAGCCGCCGGTCGCGTGCAGCCCGACCACCGCGTTGACCACCGCCCGCTCGTCGACCACCTCGCCGACCGGCGTATAGTCGTTGCCAAGGGCCGTGATCTGCGTGATCCGGCGGGCGGCGGCCTTGGTGAGCGAGTCGCGCAGGGCTGTGTTCGGGTTGACGAACGAGGCGCCCGGCAGGTGCAGGCCCATGATCTCCATCAGCATCTGGTTGGAGTTGGCGGTGCCGTAGAAGGTGCAGGTGCCGGGCGAGTGGTAGGAGCCGCTCTCGGCCTCGAGCAACGCGTTGCGATCGACCTGGCCGGCGGCGTACTGTTGGCGGATCTTGGCCTTCTCGGCGTTCGAGAGGCCCGACGGCATCGGGCCGCCGGGCACGAAGATCGCGGGTAGATGGCCGAAGCTCAGCGCCGCCATCACCAGGCCCGGCACGATCTTGTCGCAGATGCCGAGGTAGAGCGCGCCGTCAAACATGTCGTGCGACAACGCGACGGCGGTCGCGAGCGCGATCACGTCGCGCGAGAACAGGGACAGCTCCATGCCCGGCTGGCCCTGGGTGACGCCGTCGCACATCGCCGGCACGCCGCCCGCGAACTGCGCGACCGCGCCCTCCTCGCGCACCGCCTCCTTGATCAAGGCGGGAAAACGCTCGAGCGGTTGATGGGCAGAGAGCATGTCGTTGTAGGAGGAGACGATCGCGATGTTGGCCTTGGCCGGCCCCTTGAGCGCCTCCTTGTCGTGCAGGTCGCAGGCGGCAAAGCCATGGGCGAGGTTGCTGCAGGACAGCGCGGTCCGCTTCGGGCCCTTCTGAGCTGCGGCGTGGATGTGATCCAGGTAAGTCCGGCGCGTGGCGGCGCTACGCTCCGCAATGCGCTCGGTGACCTCGGTGATGCGGGCATGCATGGCGTGCTCTCGCTCTTCAGAACGTGGGGCCGGCGGCGATCGGCGCCGAGGCGATCATGCCCCATCCTCGTGCCAGGTGCGACCGTCGCGCTCGATCAGGGCAATCGCGGCCGACGGCCCCCAGCTGCCCGCGGTGTAGGGCTTGGGCGGCTCGCCGCGTTCGCGCCAGGCTTCGATGATCGGCTCGATCCAGGCCCAGGCGGCCTCGACCTCGTCGCGACGCATGAACAGCGTCGGATTGCCGCGCACGACGTCCATCAGCAGCCGCTCGTAGGCGTCCGGGTTGCGCACCCGGAAGGTCTCGGCGAAGCTCAGATTGAGCGGCACCTCGCGCAGGCGCATGCCGCCCGGCCCCGGGTCCTTGGCCATCAGGAACAGCTTGATGCCCTCATCGGGCTGCAGGCGGACGATCAGGCGGTTGGCGGTGATCGAACCGGCGTCCAGGCTGAAGATCGAGTGCGGGATTGCACGGAACTGGATCACGATCTCGGAGGCGCGCTGCGGCAGCCGCTTGCCGGTGCGCAGGTAAAACGGCACCCCTGCCCAGCGCCAGCCCTCGATCTCGGCCTTGAGGACGACGGAGGTCTCGGTCATGCTCGCCTCGGCGCCGATCTCCTGCAGGTAGCCGGGCGCCGGGTCGCCGTCGATCGCGCCGGCCCGGTATTGGCCGCGCACGCTCCTGATCGAGACCTCATCGGGCGCGATCGGGCGCAGCGCGCGCAGCACCTTCAGCTTCTCGTCGCGGACCGCGTCGGCCTCGAGCCGGGTCGGCGGCTCCATCGCGACCAGGCAGAGCAGCTGCACCATGTGGTTCTGGACCATGTCGCGCAAGGCACCCGCGGTGTCGTAATAGGCGCCGCGGCCCTCGATCCCGAGGCTTTCTGAGACCGTGATCTGGACGTGGTCGACGTGGGCGGCGTTCCAGAGCGGCTCGAACAGCGAGTTGGCAAAGCGCAGCGCCATCAGGTTCTGGACGGTCTCCTTGCCCAGATAATGGTCGATGCGGAAGATCTGGTTCTCGGCCAGGACCGCGCCGACCTGATCGTTGATCGCCCGCGCCGATGCGAGGTCGTGGCCGATCGGCTTCTCCAGGACGACCCGCGCCTGCATCGTGATCAGGCCCGCGGCCGCCAGGTGGCCGCAGATCGGGCCGAACAGGTCCGGCGAGGTCGCCAGATAGAAGACGCGTACGCGTTCGGGATCGGCCAGCTCCGCCGTCAGGGCATCGAAGCCGCTCGCCGCCTGGGCATCGATTGCGACGTAATGCAGCCGGTCCAGGAAGCGGCCGAGGCAGAGCTCGTCCAGATCCGCCTCGGGCACGTGTCGCCGGAGGGCGGCGTCGATCTGCGCCACGAAGGCGTCGCGGCCCAGCTCGCTGCGGGCGCAGCCGATGATCCGGCTCGCACCCGGCAGCTGGCCGTCCCGGTCGCGATAGTACAGGCCCGGCAGCAGCTTGCGGCGCGCGAGGTCGCCGGTGCCGCCGAAGACCACGAGGTCGAAGGGGTCGACCGGGATGATCTGGGCGGTCATGGCGGCGACGACAGACCCGAGGCGGGGCGGTCGTCCAGAAAATGCTGGACCCGCTCCCAGGTGGGCAGCGCCGGGATGGCGCCACGCTGGGTTGTCGCGAGCGCGCCCACGGCACAGGCGAGCCGGCAGATCTCGCGCAGGCGCTGCGGATCGCGGATCGCCGTGCGGTCGCGGATCAGGCCCTGCAGCAGGCCGGCCACGAAGCCGTCCCCGGCGCCCGTGGCGTCGACCGCCTGAACGCTGAAGCCGACGACGACCCCCTCGTGGTCGGGGGTGAAGTAGATGCAGCCGGCAGCACCCAGCGTCACGACCATCAGCTGGAGCCGGTCGTGCCAGAGCTGCTCGCGGGCGGCGGCCGGATCGTCGGACCCGGTGAGAAACAAGAGCTCCTCGTCGCTGATCTTGATCACGTCGGCCTCGCGCATGGCCAGCTGCAGCCCGGCGCGGGCCGCTTCGGGATCCGGCCACAGCGCGAGCCTCAGGTTCGGGTCGCAGGAGATCAGGCAGCCGGCCTCGCGCGCGGTCCGGATCGCGTGCAGGGTGGCGCTGCAGGAGGGCTCGCTGATCAGGCTGATCGAACCGAAGTGCAGGGCTCGTGCGGAGCGCAGCGCGCGCTCGTCGACCTCGTCGGGCGTGAACAGCATGTCGGCGCTGGGATGGCGGTAGAACATGAACTCGCGCTCGCCGTCGACCCGCAGCGAGACGAAGGCGAGCGCGGTGCGCGCCTGGTCGGTGAAGCGCAAGGGGCCGATGTCGACCCCGGCCTCGGCCAGCGTCTCCGCCAGGAACTGGCCGAACGGGTCGTCGCCGACCTTGCCCATGAAGGCCGAGGAGACGCCCAGGCGCGCGAGCCCGACCGCGACGTTGGCGGGCGCGCCGCCGGGCGCCTTCTTGAAGGCGGGCGCCTCGATCAGCGAGGTGCCGGTCACGGTCGGAACGAAGTCGATCAGAAGCTCGCCCAGGCAGATGATTTCGGCCATCGTCGCTATCCCCCTTCGTCCCGGTGGGAAAAACCTGCGTCGGCCGGGGAGGCGGCGGCCGACGCAGGCGCCCGCTACTTCGACGTCCAGCCCTTGTACTGGTCGACGTTGTCGCGGGTGATCAGTTGGGCAGGAATCAGGATCGTGGTCTGGTCGGGCTTCTTGCCTTGCATGATGTCGTAGCCGACCTGGACCGCCATCTCCGCCATCTTGTAGGGATCCTGCGCCGAGGACGCCTGGATCAGGGTGTCGCTCTTGAGCGCCTGCTCGATGTCGGGCGCGCCGTCGACAGAGGTGATCATCAGGTCGGTGACGTTGAGCTGCTTGGCGGCGAGATCGGCGCCGATCGCCTGCGGGTCGTTGATCGTGAACACCGCGTTGAGGTCCGGGAACGCGGTCAGCAGGCCGACCATGATCTCGAGGCCGCCTTCGCGCGAGCCCTTGCCGTTCTGGTTGTCGGACGCGATCGTGATGTTGCCGGGTTTCTTCAGCACCTCCTCGCAGCCCTTGACCCGGTCGATCACGGCCGAGACCGGCGGGCCGTTCATGATCGCGACATTGCCACCGTCCTTGAGGTGGTCGACGATGTACTGACAGGCCTTCTGGCCGGCCTCGATGTTGTTGGTCTGGACGGTGGCGTCCGCGCCCTTGGCCGAGACGTCGACCGCGACCACGACGATGCCGGCCGCCTGCGCCCGCTTGATCGCCGGCTCGATCGCCTCGGGGTCGGCGGCGTTGACCAGGATCAGATCGACGCCCGAGGCGATGAAGTTGTCGATCTGCGAGTACTGCTTGTTGAGGTCGTAGTCCGCCGAGACCGTGGTCACGGTCACGTTGTCGCCGCCGATTTCCTTGGCCTTGGCCTCAGCACCCTTGGCGACCTGGACGAAGAACGGATTGCCGAGGTTGCCGACCGTGATGCCGACCGCGGTCAGCTCCTTGTCCGCGGCGGCGGCCGGGGCGGCCACGGCCAGGGCGAGGGCGGCCCCCGCTAACAGGCTTCTCTTCAACATGGCGATGCTCTCCTGGTCTTGCTTGTTGGGCCGCCGGAGGCTCGACTCGGCGAGGCCGGGCGGCGGGGGAACCTGGGTCGTCGGACGTGCAGCTCAGTTCGCATGGCGGCGTCAGGTCCGGGCGCTGCCCTGCAGGCGGTAGCGGTCGAGGGCGACGGCGCCGATGATCACCAGGCCCTTGACGATGAACTGCCAGATCTCGCTGACGTTCATCAGGATCAGGCCGTTCGAGAGCACCGCGATGATCAGGGCACCGATCAGCGTGCCGATGATCGTGCCGATGCCGCCGACGAACGAGGTGCCGCCGAGGATCACCGCCGCGATCGCGTCGAGTTCGTAGGCGAGGCCGAGCTGGGCGCCGTTGGCCGAGAAGGTGCGCGCCGCCGACATGATCCCGCCGAGCCCGGCGAGGAAGCCCGACGTCATGTAGACGAACATCAGGATCAGCCAGACCTTGATGCCCGACAGCCGGGCCGCGGCCGGGTTGCCGCCGACGGCATAGATCCAGACGCCGAGCACGGTCCGCCGCAGGATGAACCAGCTGACCGCGACCACCAGCAGCGCGATGATCACGAGCCAGGGCACGCCGAACAGCCGGGCGTTGCCGATCCAGGCGAACTGCAGCTGCGGATTGAAGACCGTGGTGTCGTTGCCGATCAGGCGGCCGAGGCCGCGGACCGCGGTCATCGCACCGAGGGTCACTATGAAGGGCGGCAATCGCAGGAAGGCGATCAGCGAGCCGTTGACCGCGCCGAGTGCCAGGCCCGCGATCAGCGCCATCGGGATCGCGAGCCAGGCGAGGCCGGAGAGCGACATCGAGACCGCGACCACGGCTGCCACCGCGAGCACGGCGCCGACCGAGAGGTCGATGCCGCCGGTCAGGATCACGAAGGTCATGCCGGCCGCGAGCACGATGTTGATCGAGGCCTGCTGCGTGACGATCGCGAGGTTGCGCGTGCTGATGAACTTGCCGGTCGCGAGCTGGAAGCCGATGCAGATCAGGATCAGCACCGGCAGCATGCCGACCGCCTGGATGATGCCCTTGATCTGCGCGCTCCTGGCGCCGGCACCCTGAACCGCGGTGCCAGTGGTGGCGGCAGCTGGATTGGTGGAACTCATTGATCGCCTCCCCGAGCCAAGCCCTGGCCGTTCACGCCGCGACCCCGGTCGCGTAAGCCATGATGTTCTCCTGGGTGATCGGGCGCCCGCTGGGGCCGCCGACCTCGCCCTCGATGTGCCCCTCGCGCATCACCAGCACCCGGTCGCAGATCCCGATCACCTCGGGCAGCTCGCTCGAGATCACCAGCACGCCCAGCCCCTTGCGCGCGAGCTCGTCGATGATCCGGTAGATCTCGGACTTGGCGCCGATGTCGACACCCCGAGTTGGCTCGTCCAGGATCAGGACCTTGGGCTGGATCTCGAGCCAGCGCGACAGAAGTGCCTTCTGCTGGTTGCCGCCCGAGAGGCTGCCGACGCCGACGCTCGGGCTCGCGACCCGGATCTTGAGGGCTGCGATCGCCTCGTCGGCGCGCCGTTTGCCAGCGGCGAGGTCGAGGATGCCGCCCTTGCGGGCGTCGCGCCCGATCACGCCGAGGTTGATGTTCTCGAGCACCGACATGTCGAGGAACAGGCCCTGGCCTTTGCGGTCCTCGGTCAGGTAGGCGACGCCGGTGTTGATCGCGTCCTGGGGCGAACGGATGTCGACCGCCTGGCCGTCGACCAGGACCTCGCCGCCGGTACGCGGATCGGCGCCGTAGATCAGGCGCGCGAGCTCGGTGCGGCCGGCGCCGACCAGGCCCGCCAGTCCCAGGACCTCGCCCTCGTGCACCGTGAGGCTCGCGGGATGCACGCGCCGGCCGCCGTCGGTGATCTCCTTGACCTCAAGGACCGGCCGGCCGCGGCTGCCGTGCGGGTCGTGCTCCTTGGTGTAGAAGGTGTTCAGGTCGCGCCCGACCATCATCTTGACCAGCGCCTCGGCGCTGATCTCGTGCTTGTCGAGGGTGCCGACGTAGGTGCCGTCGCGCAGCACCGACACCCGGTCCGAGAGCTCGTAGACCTCGCCCATCCGGTGGCTGATGTAGATGATCGCCATCCCATCGCGCCGGAACTGGCGGATCAGCTCGAACAGCTTCTCCGTCTCGCGCGAGGACAGCGCCGTGGTCGGCTCGTCCATGACCAGGATCTTGGAGTTGGCATGCAGCGCGCGGGCGATCTCGACCTGCTGCTGCTCGGCGATCGAAAGGCTCGCGACCGTGGTCGAGGGCGTGAAGGTGGCGCCCAGCCGCTCCAGCACCTCGGCGCAGCTGTCGCGCATGGCCTTCCGGTTGACCAGGCCCCGGCTCGAGACCTCGTCGCCCAGGAAGATGTTCTCGGCGACGGTCAGGTTCGGGGCGAGGCTCAGCTCCTGGTAGATGATCGCGATGCCGAGGTGGCGGGCGTGGATCGGGTTCGCGATCTCGACCTTCTGGCCGTCGATCAGGATCTCGCCGCCCGGATCGGCCTGATAGGCGCCCGAGAGCACCTTCATCAGCGTGCTCTTGCCGGCGCCGTTCTCGCCCATCAGCGCCAGCACCTCGCCGCTCCAGGCCTTGAGCTGGACGTTGTTGAGCGCCTTGATGCCGGGAAACGTCTTCGAGATGTCGCGCATCTCGAGGGTCGGCGCGCTGGCGCCAGCAGTGGTCATGGCTCGAGCCTCCCTGCTCGTGCGGTCGTCGTGTCGCCCGATCCCAAGCTATTGGCCTAAAAGGATCTCCCGGTTCGGGCTGAAGTTCAGGTGCAGCGGCAGGATCGCGGCGCCGATCGCGGCCGCCCGGCGGCCGATGGTGCCCATGCGCACCTCCGGCACGTCGCGCGCTTCCGGGGTCGCCTCGCCGAGCGCCGCCGCCAACCGCGCGATCAGATCCTCGATCACCGCCTTGGGCAGGTCGCCATCCAGCACGATGGTTCGCACGTCGAGGACGCAGGCGGCCGACAGGAGCGGCGGGACCAGGCCCTCGGCGCAATCCTCGAGCCACTCCGCAACCAGCCCGCCATGACCGGCGATCGCCGCGTCGAGATCAATGCGGCCTTCGATTGCGGCGCCCGACGCGCGCAGGTGGCGGATCAGCGAATTGACCGAGGCGCGGGTCAGGAGGATGTCGTAGCGGCCGCGTGGCCGCGGCGCGCTGGCGAGCCGGGACGGCGACACCGGCATCAGGCCGAGGTCGCCGGCATTGCCGCTGGCGCCGCGGTGATAGTGGCCGCCCAGGATGACGCCGCCGCCGATCGCGGTGCCGATGAAGACGTAGACGAAATCGTCGAGTTGGCGACCGTGGCCCTGGAACAGCTCGGCGACGGCGGCGGCGGTGCCGTCGTTCTCGGCGAACACCTCGAGGCCGGTGCCGGCGGCCAGCGCCCGGGCGATGTCGAACTCGTTCCAGGCGCGGTAAGCCTCGGACGGGATGTCGAGCTCGCGCCGCCAGCTGCCCATGTGATAGGGGGTCGCGACGCCGAGCCCGGCAAGGCGTCCGGACGACGAGGCCGGGATCTGCCGGCGCAGCGTCGCGATGTCGTCGAGCAGGAGGCCGACGGCCTCTTCGGGCAGCGGGAAGGCGCGCTCGCTGCGCCGTTGCTCCAGCACCTGACCGGAGAAGTCGACCAGCAGGGTGTCGAGCGAGCGCCGGCCGACCTTGACGCCGATCGAATAGGCGCCCTCGGCGTTCAGGCTGAGTAGGGTCGCGGGCTGCCCGCGCTGGCCGGAGCGCTTGCCCTCGGTGCGCACGAGCCGCTGGGCTTCGAGTTCGCGCACGATCACGCCGGCGGTGTTGCTGGTGAGGTTGGCATAGCGGGCGAGGTCGGCCTTGGACGCGCTGCCCAGACGGCGCAGGGCGGTCAGGATCACGCGCTCATTGAACTGGCGCAGATTGACCGAGTTGCTGCCCTTGCCGATCGCCACGTCCTGCACGGTCGGGGCCTCCCCTGGTAGCGCTTGGGCGGCGCCGTCGGTGCCGCGCCGACCTCGTACATGCCAGGGGTTGGAGGACGTGTCAATAATTAATTCACGATGAATTACTCTTTTCCGGACGCCGTTCCCGGTGTGGGTTTGACGAGCCGGAAAGGGCGCCTGACCGCGTGGGCAGCAGATGCCAGTCGCGGCGGGCCTGCGGGCGACCCGGCGCACCGAGGCTCTCGCCGGGTCAGGTGACGGTCCCCAGATGAACGCGCTTGCCATTGCCGCCGTTGCTCTCCGCCCCCCAGGTCGGGTCGCCGACTTTTTCGCAGCCTGCCAAAAGCCCAAGCTGATTTACGTAGTATCGGCCAGCCCGGGCCTACCAATTAATTCACGGTGCATTATTTGCTACCGTCCACCCAGACCTAATCTCTACAAGAATGCTTTGACCTGGTCAAAGAAGCAAATAAGCTCGCAGGCGACCGTCGGAGGCAAATTTATCGGGAGGCGGAGCAATGAAGGCGACCCGGGCGGTGGTGGCGGTGGCCGTCTATCTCGGTGCCGGGAGCGTCGGGATGGCCGGCCAGTACGTCGACTGGCTGGACGATGGCACCGTGCTGCTGAAGCTCGGGCCGGAGTACGACAACGCCGTGCTCGAGACCTCACGCGCCGAGCTCGGCAGTCGCTTCGGCCCGGACAAGAAGCCGTTCGACGGCGTCACGATCACCATCCTGACCCAGGACGACGGGCCCAAGGGCGCGATCTCCGGACCGATCGAGGCGCTGCGGCCGGTCTGGGAGGAGCTCACCGGCGGCAAGCTTGAGCTGACGCTGGTGCCGGTGACCGAGCTCTACGCCGCCACCATGCTCGACCTGGAGCAGGGCACCGGCCGCTACGACGCCATGGTGGTCGGCGCGTTCTTTTACGGCGACCTGATCGCCGGCAAGTACATCGTGCCGGTCGACCAGTTCATGGCGGGCGGCGAGTATCCGCAATGGAGCTACGATTCGATGCCGCCGGCGCTGAGGACGCTGTACCACTGGGGCGACGTCGGCTACGGCGTGCTCAACGACGCCGACGGCCAGATCCTCTACTACCGCCGCGACGTCCTCAACGATCCGAAATGGCAGACGGCGTTCCAGAAGGCGACCGGCCACGCCATGGCCGTGCCGCCCAAGACCTGGCAGCAGCTGCTCGAGATCTCGCAGTTCTTCGCCGGCAAGAACTGGGATGCCCACGATTCCCTTCCCGACGAGGGCACCGTGCTCCACCTCAAGGTCGGCGAGCAGGGCCACTATCACTTCCAGTCGCTGTCGGCATCGTTCGCGATCACGCCCGGCGACCGGGTCGACCGCTATCATAACGTCTACTGGTTCGATCCGACCGACATGCGGCCGCTGATCAACAGCCCCGGCCACGTCGCGGCCCTCGAGTTCCTGCAGCAGCTGAACGATACCGGCCCGGTCGAGCAGATCGGCTGGCGCCTGCCCCAGGCCTGGGAGTACTTCCTGCGCGGCAAGGCGGTCTTCATGTACACCTGGGGCGACCTCGGCGCGCTCTGCCAGGACGAGACCCGCTCCAACGTTAAGGGCAACTGCGCGGCCACGATCCTGCCCGGCTCCGACAAATACTGGGACATGGAGAAGAAGGCCTGGATCGAGGCCAAGGAGCCCCGCTTCGTCGGCAACACCGTGGGCGGCTCCTGGCACGGCGTGGTCTCGGCGCTGTCCAAGCACCAGGACGCCGCCTACTCGTTCCTGGCGCTGATGGCGACCAAGCCGGTCTCGCTCTGGAACGGGCAGCACGGCTGGACCGGCGTCGACCCCGGCTTCTATTACCAGTTCCTGAAGCCCGAGGGCGATGCCAAGCTCGCCGACTACATCAAAGCCGGCTGGAACCGGGCCGACGTCACCGACTACCTGAACGCCTTCTACCGCACCTACACGGCACCGACGATGCTGACCTACCTGCGCATCCGCGGCACCCAGGAGTACTGGTCGGAGCTCGACAGCGAGGTGGGCGCGGCGCTCGGCGGCAGGAAGAGCGCGAAGTCCGCGCTCGACGACACCGCTGCCGCCTGGGACGCCATCACGGACCGGCTCGGCCGCAACCAGCAGCTCAAGGACTACCAGGCCGCGATCGGCTACCGGGGCGACGCGAAAGACCCCAGCGGCTAACCCGGCTGCCGCGGCCGCGTCCGCACGCATGCAGACCGGGGCAGACGGTGTTCAGGCCGCGCTTCGACCGGCTGATTGCGGCGGCGACCGCTATTTTCTGACGCCAGGACGCGCGGCGCTATTGCCCCTTGAGCCTCCTCGCGCGATGGCGGCGTCAAGCAGCTGAGGCGCCGTCACTTTCGGCCCGACTGATGCTTTGCTTGGTGGGCGCACAA
>CAWALL010000032.1:0-85931 GCA_963782885.1 uncultured Alphaproteobacteria bacterium | reverse complement strand
TATCCCATCGGGAGTGTCCTCGTGATGGAGAAGCCTCGATGGCGATGGGTCGACCGAAGGCGGAGCTCGTGGTGAGTGACGAGGAGCAGGCGCAGTTGCAGTCGATCGCCCGGTCGCGCTCGCTGCCGGCGGCGCTGGTGCGGCGCGCCAACATGGTTCTCGCGTGCGCCGCCGGCGCGACCAACAGCGCGGTGGCGCGGCGCTTCGGCACCACTAACGCGACCGTGGGCAAGTGGCGCCAACGCTTTGTCGCCCGCCGCATCGAGGGCTTGCATGACGAGTTGCGCCCGGGCAAGCCGCGCTCGATCGACGACGAGCGCATCGCGGCGCTGCTCAACACGACCCTGCACGCCAGGCCCAAGGATGGGACCACCCATTGGAGCGTGCGCGGGTTGGCCGCCGAAACCGGCATCGCCAAGACCAGCGTACATCGCTTCCTGCAGGCGTTCGGGCTGCAGCCCCATCGCCGCGACAGTTTCAAGCTGTCGACCGATCCGTTCTTCATCGAGAAGCTGCGCGACGTGGTTGGACTGTACTTGAACCCGCCCGACAAGGCGCTGGTCCTGTGCCTCGACGAGAAAAGCCAGATTCAAGCGCTCGAACGCACCCAGCCGTTGCTGCCGCTGGGCTTCGGCTACGTCGAGGGCGTGACCCACGACTACCTCCGCCATGGCACCACCACGCTGTTCGCTGCCCTCGACCTGCTCGACGGCACCGTCCTGGCGCAGTGCCGCCCGCGGCACCGGCACCAGGAGTTCCTCAGCTTCCTGCGCACGATCGAGCAGGCCGTGCCGGCCGACCTCGAGATCCACGTCATCCTCGACAACTACGCCACCCACAAGCATCCCAAGGTCAAGGCCTGGCTCGCCGCGCGGCCGCGCTGGCACCTCCATTTCATCCCGACCTACAGCTCGTGGCTCAATCTGGTCGAGCGCTTCTTCGCCCTGATCAGCGAGAGGACCATCCGGCGCGGCTCGTTCCACTCGGTGCGCGACCTGGTTGCCAAGATTGATCACTTCGTGACCCACTACAACCAGACCTGCCGACCGTTCGTCTGGACCGCCACCGCCAACTCCATTCTGGCCAAACTCGAACGACTTTGCTCCCGTATCAACGGGACAGCACACTAGATGTGGTTGCTATGGAGGTTCTCTAATCGCGCGGTGCGGCGCAAGCTCAACCTGCTCGCCTTCGCCAGGATCAAGGTTCTCTCCGAGCTCGGCATGGCAGCCGGCATCATCATGGCGTCAGATGGGTTGAGCGGTTCCATGTTGTTCACGGCATCGCAGCTCGGCGCGTCCACTTCAAAGCTCGAACTCGCTCGCGCCATCGTCCCGGCTGGGACCTCAAGGGTGGCAGGGGCGGTCAGGCCGCTGCCGTCTCCCCGATGTCCGCGCGGAAGGTGACCCGGTCACACCACAGACGATGCAGCAGGACGGCGAGCCGTCTTGCCAAGGCCACCTTCGCCTTCTTGCGGCCGCAGCGGGCGGCGATGGCTTCGGCCCAGGCCTTGAGCGCGCAAGGTTTGCGGCTCCGGGTCAGCAGAGCGTTCGCGGCCTCGAACAACAGCGTGCGGGTCAGGCCGTCCCCCGCCTTGGAGATGTGGCCTCGGCGATCGACCTCGCCCGACTGGTAACGACGCGGCGTCAGGCCAAGGTAGGCGCCGACCTGCCGGGACCGACGAAACCGGGTCGGATCGTCGATCGCGGCCGCGAAGGCGATCGCCGTCACCGGCCCAACCCCGGGCACGGTCATCAGGCGGGCGACGGCTTGATGGTGCCGGGCGATCGTGAGCAGCTGCCGATCGTAGTGCTCGATCTGCTCGATGATCGCGCGCCGTGCCTCGAGCAGGGGATCAATCAGACGCGACAGGCCGGGCTCGGCGGTCAGCAGGTCGTACAGCCGGACTTCGAAGCGGCCATGCCGGGCGGTCCCGAGCACCAGACCGAAGGTCTTGAGCAGGCCGCGGATCTGGTTCTCCAGATCGCGCCGCGTGGCCACCAACATGCCGCGGCTGGCCAGCAGGGCGCGCAGCAGGTGGGCGGCTTTGGACTTCACCCGGACCGCCCTGAACCAGCCGGTGCGCATGATCTGCGCCAGTCCCCGGGCGTCGTTGCGATCGGTCTTGCTCGCCTGCAGCGCCAAGCCGGCTTTGGCGTGGCGGGCATCGATCACCTGCACCGGCAGGCCACGCTGCTTGAGCTCGTTCCAGAGCCAGACCGAGAGGGGGCCAGTCTCGAGGCCGATCCGGCAGGCCTCGGGAGCCTGCGCGCCCAGCCAATCGGCCAGCGCCTCGGGCTCGCTCGCGACCTTGCCCTCGGCGAGCACCTCGCCGTCGTCGTCGACCACGCACAGCGCCGTCATCTTGAGCGAGACATCCAAACCGACATACTGCGTCATCGCGGTTCTCCAAATACTCATGGTCGGGCTCGCAGCCCCGAGCGTGCCGAACTCGGCGAGAGCTGCAACCCACCGCGCGATGACGCCATGTTGTTCATCCGGGGAAGCCCGGTTGTTCATCCGGGGAAGCCCGGTCAGGCTGTCGGTTGGGACACTGTCAGCGCTGATCGGGGGATTGCCCGGATGAACATGCACAAGAATGCCCGTTTGATGCCGCAGGGTCGACTCCTGCTGGTGCAGCGGATCACGGACCAGGGTTGGACGGTGGGGTCGGCAGCCCGCGCCGCGGGATTGTCCAGGCTTACCGCTGGCTCGCGCGCTATCGGGACGGCGGAACGGCGGCGCTGATCGACCGGAGCTCGGCGCTGCAGCAGCGTCCCCACCAGGTGCCGGACGTGCGTGTGGCCGAGATCGAGCGCCGGCGGCGCCAGCGCCTGAGCGGCCCGGCGATCGCGCGCCAGCTGGCCATGCCGGTCTCGACGGTGGGCGCGCGCCGCTCCGGGCCGACCTCGGTGGTCGGCCCTGGGAGCCAGGCGCGTCTGCGCCGTCTCGGGCTGGGCAAGCTGAACGCGCTCGAGCCCAAGCCGCCGGTCGTGCGCTATCAGCGCGAACAGCCGGGCGAGCTGGTCCACACCGACACCAAGAAGCTCGGGCGGATCGAGGCGGTCGGCCATCGGATCACCGGCGCGGCGCTCCGGGCCGCCCACCGCGGGCGGCCCTGGGAGCCAGCCGCGCGCCGCGACACCAGGCGTGGTGCCGGCTGGGAGGCCGTGCACGTCTGCATCGACGATGGCTCGCGCTTGGCCTACAGCGAGGTGTTGCCGGATGAGCGTAAAACCAGCGCGGTGCCGTTTCTCGAGCGCGCGCTCGGCTGCGGAGGTCGACGTGGCGGCCCCAGGGGAATCGCACAAGGGATTTGTAGATTCTTTTTGTGTGGAAAGATGCTTCTGATCTTGCCGTCCGGTTTTGGAGGAGGACGGCATGGATGGTTTTCGGGCGTGTTTCGCCGCACTCGACGATCCGCGCAGCGGCAATGCGCAGCGCCATGAGCTCGACGAGATCATGATGATCGCGCTGATCGCGAGGCTGTGCGGGCCGAGAGCTGTGTCGACATGGCCCTGTTCGGACGCAGCAAGGAGCCGCTGCTGCGCCGCTTCCTGCGGCTGCCGGGCGGCGTGCCGAGCCACGACACCTTCTCGCGGATCTTCCACCGCCTCGATCCCGGCGCGTTCGAAGCCTGCTTCACGCGCTATCTGAGCGCGCTGGCTGATCGGGTCGAGGGCGTGGTCGCGATCGACGGCAAGACCGCGCGGCGCTCGTTCGACCGCCAGAACCGCCGGCCGCCCCTGCACCTGATCAGCGCCTGGGCCTGCGAGCAGCGCCTGGTGCTCGGTCAGCGGCGGGTCGACGACCGTTCCAACGAGATCGTGGCGCTGCCCGAGCTGCTCGCCCTCTTGGCGCTCGAGGGCTGCATCGTCACCGCCGATGCGATGCCCTGCCAGAAGGACACCGCGCAGACGATCGTCGCGCGGGGCGGCGACGACGTGCTCGCGCTCAAGACCAACCAGCCGGCGCTTCACGAGGACGTCCGGCGGCTGCTCGACGACCCCCAGGCGCCGCCGCCCGACCGCGCCACCACCACGGACGGCGACCACGGCCGGATCGAAACCCGCCGCGCCGTGGTCGTCCACGACGTCGCCTGGCTCGCCGAAGCCCACGCCTTCCCCGGCCTCAGCGCGGTCGGCAAGGTCACCGCGACGCGCGAGCAGGCTGGTCAGACCACCACCGCGACCCGCTACTACCTGCTCTCGCGGCCACTCGCCGCCGCCCACTTCCTTGCGGTCGTGCGCGCGCACTGGCAGATCGAGAACTGCCTGCACTGGGTGCTCGACGTGGTGCTGGACGAGGACCTCGCCCGCGCCCGCAAAGAGTACGCGCCCGAAAACCTGCTCGCCGGCGCCGCTTCGCCCTCAATGTGCTGCGTGTCAACCACGCGCAGGGCTCGATCCGCGGCAAGATCAAACGCGCCGGATGGGACGACAACTTCCTCCTCAGCCTTCTCGCCACTGCCTAATGCGATTGCCTTGGTGGCGGCCCGCCGGCAAGCGCCTGGACTCGGCGCCATAAGACCACGTCGATCCGCGGGTTTGGCGGCGGCACGCCCATGGCCGCTCGAGTGGCCTGCGCTTCACCTGAGCATGGGGCGCGCTCCCCGCGCATCGATGGCCTGTCCCAGGCTCGCCTTGACTACATCGGGGCTCTGGGCAATGGTGCGCGCGGCTTCGCCCCCCGAGACGAGCATGGTCATCTACCTCCCGATCGCCGAGATCTCGGTCAACCTGTTCCTGTTGCTCGGCCTCGGCGGTGTGGTCGGTTTTCTGTCGGGCATGTTCGGGGTCGGGGGCGGCTTTCTGATGACGCCGTTCCTGATCTTCCTCGGCGTGCCGCCGGCGGTCGCGGTCGGGTCGCAGTCGAGCCAGATCCTGGCCTCGTCGCTGTCCGGCATGATGGCGCACATGCGCCGCGGCAACGTCGACCTGCGCATGGGCTCGGTCCTGGTGGTCGGCGGCCTGGTCGGCGCCGTGATCGGGGTCTGGCTGTTCGGGCTGCTGCGCCGGCTCGGCCAGATCGATCTGTCGATCTCGCTCGCCTATGTGCTGTTTCTCGGCACCGTCGGCGTGCTGATGCTGGTCGAGTTGGTGCGCGCCTGGCTGCAGGTCCGCCGGCGCGGCGGCACCGGGTTCACGCGCCGGCACCGCCATCTGTGGCTGCACGGCCTGCCGCTCAAGATCCGGTTCACGCGCTCGCGGCTCTACATCAGCGCGCTGATGCCGCTCGGCATCGGCGTCGTGGCCGGCATCCTGGTCGCGATCATGGGCGTCGGCGGCGGCTTCCTGATGGTCCCGGCGATGATCTACCTGATCGGGATGCCGGCCCAGGTCGTGGTCGGCACGTCCTTGTTCCAGATCACCTTCGTGACCGCGGTGACCACCTTCCTGCACGCGGTCGACAACCACACGGTCGACGTGATCCTGGCGCTGGCCCTGATCGTCGGCGGCGTGATCGGCGCCCAGCTCGGCTCGAGCGCCAGCACCCGCCTGCGGGGCGAGCAGCTGCGCATCCTGCTCGCCGCGATCGTGCTCCTGGTGTGCGCCAAGCTCGGCCATGACCTCGTGGTCAAGCCGGAGGATCTGTACTCGCTGGGCGCGGTGGGGCGCGACTGATGCGCCGCCTGGCGCCGGGCCTCGAGATCTTGGCCGTCCTCTTGCTCCTGGCGACCGGGCTGCGCACCGACGGGCAGGCGCGCGCCGATACCCTGGTCGCCGACCTGTCGCAGCGGCTGATCGCGATCACCACCGCGTTCGTCGGCACCGACGTCGTCCTGTTCGGCACCAGCGATCCCGACCATGAGATCGCGGTCACCGTGCAAGGTCCGCGCACCAGCCAGATCGTCCGGCGCAAGGAGCAGGTCGCCGGGATCTGGATCAACCGCGAGCGGCTCGCGTTCGACAACGTCCCGAGCTACTACGCGGTCGCCAGCTCCGGCCCGCTCGAGACGATCGCGCTGCCCGAAGTGCGCGCCCGGCTCGAGCTCGACACCGACAATCTGAAGCTCAAGCCGATCGACGCGACCGGCCTCGACATCGGCGAGATCGCGACCTTCCAGGACGCGCTCGTGCGCAACAAGCAGCGCGAGGGCCTCTACAGCGTCAAGCCGGCGCCGGTCAACTTCATCGGCCCGCGGCTGTTCCGGACCACGCTGCACTTCCCCGCCAACGTGCCGCCGGGGATCTACCAGGTCCAGGTGCTCGAGCTCCAGGACGGCCAGGTGACCGATGCCCAGCGCAGCGCGCTCGTGATCAGCAAGGTCGGCGTCGAGGCCGACGTCTTCGATTTCGCGCAGCAGCGGTCCGTGCTTTACGGCTTGATGGCGGTCGCGTTGTCCGCGACCATGGGCTGGCTGGGCGGGGTGGTCTTTCGGAGAGGGTGAGCGATGGCTGAGGACAGCTCGGACCCGGCGCCGGCGGCGCCCGAGCCCGCGCCGGCCAGGCGTGAGCGGGTGTTCCTGGTGGTGGTCGACGACAGCGCCGAGATGAAGAACGCGCTCCATTTCGCGACCCGCCGCGCCCGCAGCACCGATGGCCGGGTGGCGCTGCTCTACGTGATCGAGCCGCCCGAGTTCCAGCATTGGCTGGGCGTCGAGCGGGTAATGCAGGAGGAGGCCCGCCAGCAGGCCGAGCAGATGCTGCAGGCGCTCGCTGCCAGGGTCCAGGCCGAGACCGGCAAGCTGCCGATTCTGCACGTCCGCGAGGGCCGCCGGAACGAGGAGCTGCTGGCCCTGATCGAGGAGGACCCGAGCATCCAGCTCTTGGTGCTGGGCACCGCCACCGGCCGCGAGGGACCGGGCCCGCTGGTCACCTATCTGGTCAGCCAGATGGGCAGCCAGATGCGCGTGCCGGTGACCCTGGTGCCGGGCCAGCTGACGGCGGACGAGATCGACGAGGTCTCCTGACGCGACAGCCGGCCATAGCCGCCGGCTGTCGCAATCATAGCGCTTCGGCATTGGACGCCGGCCCGGCGGTCTGCTATTCAGACGGCATACTCTTGAGCGCACGTCGCGGTCGGGCCTCTTTGCGGGGGCAGGGCTGCGGCTTACGTGATATCCCGTAGCAATCAGTTGAAAGCCTCGACAACAGGTCAACGGCACCGTTCTGGAGACCCACGAATGAAACCCGCGCGGCCGTCGGTGAGCCGGCGGCGACTGCTTGGCACGTCCGCCGGCCTGGCGCTGCTCACCCTGGCCTTCGGAACCTCCCTGGCGGCGACCCCGACTGCCGCCGCCGAAGCCGTGGTCAAGGACCTCGCGGAGCGCGCCTGGCAGCTGCTCAATCGCGACGACCTCGATCAGCGCAGCCGGATCGACCAGCTGACCGAGCTGCTCAAGTCGAAGACCGACGTGCCGCTGCTCAGCCGCCTGGTGCTCGGCCGGCACTGGCAGCAGCTGAACGAGGCGCAGCGGACCGGCTACGAGGAGCTGTTCGCCACGGTCGTGATGCGCAATCTCGCCCGCCGCCTCGATCAGTACGCCAACGGCAGCAGCGGTCCGCTCGACCAGCACTTTCGCGTCCTCAGCGGGCAGCCGGCCGGTCACGACGACATCCTGGTCCGAACCAAGGTGCTGACGCAGGCCGGCGACAGTCTGGACGTCGACTGGCGGCTGCGCGCCCGCGACGGTCAGCCGGTGATTATCGACCTGATTGTCCAGGGCGCGAGCCTGCTGGTGTCGCAGCGCTCGGAGTTCGCGGCCGTGATCGAGCGCAGCAGCCTCGAGGGCCTGCTCACGGAACTGCGGGCGCGGGCACAGTCGTCCGAATCGTGATCCGGCTCGGCCCGCCGCCGCGCCGGCGCCGGCCACGCCACGGCGGGTTACAGCTTGAGCACCGAAGCGAGGTGCTTGGGCAGGTCGCGCGCCGGCACGTGGGTCAGGTCCTTGTCGATCTCGGCCACGATCTTGGCCTTGACCGGACCCGGCAGCAGCTCGCGCAGGTCGCCCAGCGTCTTCGGCGCCGCGACCAGGACCAGCCGGTCGAAGCGGCCGGCGTGGGCCCCCTCCTCGAGGCGCTCGGCGAGCTCGCGCGCGAAGGCGAACTTGGCGTAGCGCTGCGGGTCGGTCGGCGGTGCCATGGCGTGGCGGCCGCCCAATCCGCTGCTATCGAAGCTGCGCCCCGGCCGGTCGCTGCCGATCTCCTTGCTCTGGGCCGTGCTGCCCGTGAACTCTTCCTGCTCGAGCGCCGGCTTCAGGTAATCGAACGGCTTGTCCTGCGCCAGCAGGCGGGCTCTGGCGCCATCGGCAATCAGCACCCAGGTGGTGGTCGGCATCGATCGCTCACTCCGCAAAAAGTCCAGCCCCGGCGGTGTGATCTGCGGACCGTCGATCACTGTTTGCTGGCGGCCGGCGGCCGTGGACCCTACAACGGTTGTGAAACGTTGGTCCATGGCCAGCCGATCCCGGCCGTCGCTCGATTCCCGGGCCGCGCCCGCGATCCGAACCGTGCCGAGCGCGATGCTGGTCGCGTGTATCAACCGACGCCAGAGGTTTGAACATGCAGGTGCCTCTCCAGATCCGCTTTCACAACATGGCCGCCTCCCACGCGATCGAGGCCCGGGTGCGCGAACGGGTCGCCCGGCTCGAGCGCTTCTTCGACGACATCATCTCCTGCCGGGTGACCGTCGAGGCGCCGCACAAGCAGCCCCATCGCAGCACCGTCGGGATCACGATCGACATCGGCGTCCCGGGCAAGGAGATCGTGGTCAAGCGCGAGGAGCGGCATCACGAGTTGCGCGACGACGCCTACCTGGTGATCGGGGTCGCGTTCGATGCCGCCGAGCGCCAGCTCGAGCAGCACGCGCAGGTGATCCGGCGCGAGGTCAAGACCCACGACGGGCCGATCTATGCCCGCGTGGTCCGGCTCTACCCGGCCCAAAGCTATGGCTTCATCGAGACCCCGGGCGGCGTCGACGTCTACTTCCACCGGGTGGTCGTCGAGGACGACGCGTTCGACCAGCTCGAGGTTGGCAGCGAGGTGCTCTACTCGATGGCCGACGGCGAGGGCTCGATGGGCCCCCAGGCGAGGAGCGTCCGGCTGATGCGCGGCGCCCACGCGGTCCGTTGAGCGACCAAGCCCTGCCTTCTTAGCGTCAAAGAACTGTCGTATAGTTCCCTGCAGCGGACGTCCGCTGCTGCCTTGCGGCGGCACGCGGGCGGTTCCGGACAACAACGCTGCGAGGGGACATCGAAATGAGCACGGCCCTTGTGCGGGCAACCGCCCTTAACCTGGCCGCGGCCGTGGTGGTCGCCTGGTCGGGAGGCGTCAGACCGGCGAGCGCCGAGGATCTGACCGTCTACACCGCGGTCGAGGCGGAGGACCTGAAGAAGTACGCCGAGCGCTTCAATCAGGACCATCCCGACATCACGATCAAGTGGGTCCGCGATTCGACCGGCATCGTGACCGCCAAGCTCCTGGCCGAGAAGGACAATCCGCAGGCGGACGTGGTCTGGGGACTGGCCGCGACCTCGCTGATGCTGCTCAAGAACGAAGGCATGCTCGACCCCTACGCGCCCAAGGGCCTGGAGCGGCTCGATTCGAAGTTCCGCGACACCGCCGAGCCGCCCGCCTGGGTCGGCATGGACGCCTGGGTCGCGGCGCTCTGCTTCAACACGGTCGAGGCCGAGCGGCTGAGCCTGCCCAAGCCCGCCGGCTGGAAGGACCTGCTGAAGCCGGTCTACAAGGGCTACATCGCGATGCCCAACCCGAACTCCTCGGGCACCGGCTTCCTCGACGTCTCGAGCTGGCTGCAGCTGTTCGGCGAGGACGAGGGCTGGCAGTACATGGACGGGCTGCACCAGAACATCGCCGCCTACACCCATTCCGGCTCCAAGCCGTGCAAGCAGGCGGCCCAGGGCGAGGTGCCGATCGGCGTCTCGTTCGCCTTCCGCGCCGCGCGCCTCAAGGAGGAGGGGGCGCCGATCGACATCGTGATCCCGGAGGAGGGCATCGGCTGGGACATGGAGGCGACCGCGATCGTCAAGGGCACCAAGAAGCTCGACGCGGCCAAGACCCTGGTCGACTGGTCGGTGACCGAGCAGGCGAACCGGATGTACAACGAGGGCTACGCGGTGATCGCGATCCCGGAGCTCGCCCAACCGGTCAAGTTCTTCCCGGATGGCATTCAGCAGAAGATGATCGCCAACGACTTCGACTGGGCGGCATCGAACCGCGAGCGGATCCTCGCCGAGTGGCAGAAGCGCTACGACTCGAAGTCCGAGCCGAAGAGCTGAGCTCCGACCAGCGCAGGCGCGGCCCCGTGGTCCTGCCCGGATCGCCGGCTCCGGGCGTCGACCGCAAGGCCGCCCGGAGCAGCGCGCTGGCCGGCCAGATCAAGCCTGGCGGCATCCGCTCGACGCGGCGCATCCGGTTCACCTTCGGTCAACCTCTCGCGGCGAAGCTGCCGGTCGGCCCACGCGACCCTGGGACTCCGTCCGCCCGCCAGATTTCTCCGGGCACGGATTCCCACGGTCCCATGGACCAGCCGAAGAATGGGTTAATCGACGATCCTCAACGATCGGTTAACGTCACGGCGAGCGGTCCGGGATCGGGCCTGAAGGTCGCCGTCCTTGGCGGCCGGTCCGCGCGCCACGCTCCGGCCGGCCGACGGCTTGGGCGCCTGGCGCGCGGCGACCGGCGACCGGCGAGCGTCCGGCGGCACCGGCCAGGCGCGGACGTCGGTGCCGGCGGCGGTCGGCAATGACCATCTGACGATGCGACCAGGATTTCCGATCTCGAACCAAGACCGCGACTTGCCGCTCGCCGAGGGTGCTGGCGGGATGGCGCGCCCGGGCGGCCCGGAGAATCGGCGCCCGGAAGTCGAGGCGATCGGATCGAGCGGGCCCCAGAGCGCTCCGGCAAGCGTCGCCAATGCCGCCGGCGGGGCGGCGCCCTACCTGCGGATCGAGGGCCTGACCAAACGGTTCGGCGGCTTCACCGCGCTCGCCGATCTCTCGCTCGAGATCTTCGAGCGCGAGTTCGTCTGCTTCCTCGGGCCTTCGGGCTGCGGCAAGACCACGCTTTTGCGCGCGATCGCCGGCCTCGACATCCAGTCCTGCGGCCGGATCGAGCAGGCCGGGCGGGACATCTCCGCCCTGCCGCCGGCCGAGCGCGACTTCGGCATCGTGTTCCAGTCCTACGCGCTGTTCCCGAACCTGACGGTCGCCCGCAACATCGCCTACGGCCTCGAGAACCGGCGCGCCCGACGGGCCGAGATCGAGGCCAGGGTCAAACAGCTGCTCGATCTGGTCGGACTTGCCGACCAGGGCCACAAATACCCGGCCCAGCTCTCGGGCGGGCAGCAGCAGCGGGTGGCGCTCGCCCGGGCGCTCGCCCCCTCGCCCGGCCTTTTGCTGCTCGACGAGCCGCTCTCGGCGCTCGATGCCAAGGTCCGCGCGCGGCTGCGCCACGAGGTCCGGGCGCTCCAGCGCCGCCTCCGAGTGACCACGATCATGGTCACCCACGACCAGGAGGAGGCGCTGACCATGGCGGACCGGATCGTGGTCATGGACCAGGGCGTGATCGAGCAGGTCGGCACACCGGTCGAGATCTACCGCGAGCCCAGGACCCGGTTCGTCGCCGACTTCATCGGCACCATGAACTTCCTGACCGGCACGGTCGCCGGTCCGGACCGGGTGCGCCTGGCCGAGGTCGAGATCGGGCTGCCCGGCCGCCTCGATGGCCTGGCGCCGGGAACCGCGGTGACGCTTGCGGTCCGACCCGAGGATCTGCTGGTCGAGGGCGCCTCGGACGAGGCCCCGAACACCTTCGCCGCCCGGGTCGAGGACATCGAGTTCCTGGGCTCGTTCGTGCGCGCCGAGCTCACCCTCGGCGGCTTCGCCGGCCAGCGCTGCTGCGCCGACTTCTCGATCAATCTGGTGCGCCGCCAGAGCATCGAGGTCGGGCAGATGCTCGCGGTGACGTTGCCGGCCGAGCGGCTGCGCGTATTTGCCGGCGACGCGCATGGCTAGGGCCCCGGCCGTCGCGCCGGCGCCGGCGATCCGGCCGAAGCTCGGCCGCGACGCGCTGCTGATGCGCCTCCTGATGGCGGTGATCGGCCTCTACCTGGTGGTCACGCTGGTGCTGCCGCTCTACGCCATGCTCTCGAAGAGCTTCCGGGCCCACGACGGCAGCTTCATCGGCCTTGCCAACTACGCCCGCTACTTCGCGACCCCGGCGCTGTCCTACTCGATCTGGAACAGCCTGCACGTCGCCCTGATCACGACCGCGATCACGGTGCCGATGGCCTTCGTCTTCGCCTACGGGCTGACCCGGAGCTGCGTGCCGGCCAAGGGGCTGTTCAAGACCATAGCGCTGGTGCCGATCCTGGTGCCCTCGCTCTTGCCCGGGATCGCGCTCGTCTACCTGTTCGGCAACCAGGGCATGATCAAATGGGCGATGCTCGGCCACGACATCTACGGGCCGATCGGGATCGTGATCGCGGAGGTCTTCTATACGCTGCCGCACGCGCTGATCATCGTCCTGACCGCGCTCTCGATCGCCGACGCCAGGCTCTACGAGGCGGCCCTGTCGCTGCGCGCGCACAAGCCGAAGATCTTCCTCACGGTCACGCTGCCGGGGGTGCGCTACGGCCTGATCAGCGCCGCCTTCGTCGTGTTCACGCTCGCCTTCACCGACTTCGGCGCGCCCAAGGCGATCGGCGGCGGTTACGACGTGCTCGCAACCGACGTCTACAAGCAGGTGATCGGCCAGCAGAATTTCGAGATGGGCGCGGTCGTGAGCGTGGTCCTTTTGATCCCGGCGGCGCTCGCGTTCCTGGTCGACCGGCTGGTCCAGAAGCGCCAGGTGGCGCTGCTCTCGGCGCGCGCCGTGCCGCTGTCGCCGCTGCCGAGCCGGCGGTTCGATCTGCTGATGCTCGGCTGTCTCTTGCTGGTGAGCGTGTTCATCCTCGGGATTCTCGGCACTTGCCAATATGCCGCGCTCGTCAAGTTCTATCCCTACAACCTCGAGCTCGGGCTCAAGAACTACCACTTCGACCTGATGGATGGCGGCGGCTGGGCGTCCTACTATAACTCGATCGAGATGGCGCTCTGGACCGCGCTGTTCGGCACCATCGTCGTCTTCGCCGGCGCCTATCTGGTCGAGAAGGCCAAGGGCTTTCGCGCCGGCCGCACCCTGTTCCAGCTGTTCGCGATGCTGCCGATGGCGGTGCCGGGCTTGGTGCTCGGGCTCGCCTACATCTTCTTCTTCAATGCGCCGCACAATCCATTGAACGTGATCTACCACACGATGGTCATCCTGGTGATCTCGACCATCACTCATTTCTATACGGTGGCGCATCTGACCGCGGTCACCGCGCTCAAGCAGATGGACCCGGAGTTCGAGGCGGTCTCGGCCTCGCTGAAGCAGCCGTTCTACCGGACCTTCTGGCGGGTGACGGTGCCGGTCTGCCTGGTGCCGATCCTCGACATCTCGATCTATCTGTTCGTCAACGCGATGACCACGGTGTCGGCCGTGGTTTTCATCTACGGCCCCGACACGACGCTGGCCTCGGTCGCCGTCCTCAACATGGACGACGCCGGCGACATCGCGCCGGCGGCGGCAATGGGCATGATGATCTTCTACACCAACGTCGCCGCCCGTTGTCTCCACATGCTCGCGACCCGCGGCGTGCTCGCCCGAACCCAACGCTGGCGGCTCCGCTGAAGACTTTGCCGGCTCAATGCCCCTCCCAGAACCGATCTCCTGTATAGTCGAAGCTCTGCTCGACCGCCAGATCCGATCCCCGAGACCTACAAGCTCAGCGATGTTCCGACCGCCGGAAATCGCAGCGCCGAGTAGTCTGTGGATGATCCTGCCGAGTGTAGCCTCTTCGTTTGCCGAATGTCGCATTAATGGCGCTTCGGTGATGCATGTTTTATTTCAACGTGGGGGCTCAACGAGCTAGACAAAGCGCAGAATCAATCGACGCTTGATTCGATTGATCCGAGGATCAATCTCGATCGATCTCGTCGCGCAAAGCAGATCGAGAGATGAGCTTCAACGGCGGCGATGTCGTGCCCAAGTCCGCTTCCGAATATCGGAGGCGCTCCGGCCGCGAGTCGAAAAGAGATTCGCGAGGCGAGGCGCTCAACGCGCGGTTGAGCCGGAACTCCAGGCGTCAGAGGCGACACATCTCGACGCATGATGGCGCTCGGCCGGACGATGCGGGGCCCTTCCGACGGGGTGCGACGGCCGGGCGGTTTACGGTTGGTTAACCTTCGAGGGCCAACGCTGCCCCTGCTCGATGGTCCATGCGATCCTGGGAATCCGTGCGCCCGCCGACCAGCCGGCCGGGGCGCGGCGACGGGCTCGCCGGGGCGATCCGGACCGGAGCCGGGAGCGATGCGAGGGCCGTCGGTCAAAGGGTGCCCAAGTCCCGGGCGCGGCCGCGCAGGCCAGCGGACGATGCTGGCGGGGGCGGTCAGGACGCGGCGCTCGGCGGTGGTCAGGACGGCCCTCGACCGGACGGCCCGGAACCGGCGCCGAGGCTCTCCAGGTTGGCGCGCGATGCGCGTGTCCGGATGCTCCGGCCGAGAACGCGCTCGAAGATCGCGAGCACCCGCTCGAAGGCCGCTCTGGCGCCCGCCAGATCGCCCTGCGCCCGCAGCACCCTCCAGCTTGTTTAGCGCAGGGCGATGGGGTGGTCGGGCCCGAAGCTCGCCTCGTCGATCTTCAGCGCCCGCTCGTAGGCCGCCCGGGCGCCCGCCAGATCGCCCAGGTCCTGCAGCACCCCGCCCAGGTTGTTGACATCTGCTGGCGACGTTGGGGTGGTCGGGCCCGAAGCTCGCCTCGTCGATCTTCAGCGCCCGCTCGAAGGCCGCCCGGGCGCCCGCCAGATCGCCCTGCGCCCGCAGCACCGCGCCCAGGTTGTTCACGTCGCTGGCGACGTTGGGATGGTCGGGCCCGAAGCTCGCCTCGTCGATCCTCAGCGCCCGCTCGAAGGCCGCCCGGGCGCCCGCCAGATCGCCCTGGTCCCGCAGCACCTCGCCCAGGTTGTTCAAGTCTCATGGCGACCTCGGGGTGGTCCGGACCGAAGCTCACTTCTCCGATCTGCAGAGCCCTCTCGAAGGCCGCCCTCGCGCCCGCCAAATCGCCCTCAGCGCGCAGTACATAGCCCAGGTTGCTGGCTCGGATGGCGGTGTTTGGGTGCTCGGGGCCGAAGCTCGCCCCGTCGATTTTCAGCGCGCGCTCGAAGGCTGCCCTGGCGCCCGCCAGATCGCCCACAGCGCTGAGCACCGAACCCAGGTTGTTTACGCTCGTGGCGGCTTTGGAGTCGTCCGGTCCGAGAGCACGCTCGAAGATCGCCAGCGCCCGCTCGAGGGCCGCCCTGGCCCCCGCCAAATCGCCCATGTCCTTGAGCACTAGCGTGCTGTCCCGTTGTACGGGAGCAAAGTCGTTCGAGTTTGGCCAGAATGGAGTGGCGGTGGCGGTCCAGACGAACGGTCGGCAGGTCTGGTTGTAGTGGGTCACGAAGTGATCAATCTTGGCAACCAGGTCGCGCACCGAGTGGAACGAGCCGCGCCGGATGGTCCTCTCGCTGATCAGGGCGAAGAAGCGCTCGACCAGATTGAGCCACGAGCTGTAGGTCGGGATGAAATGGAGGTGCCAGCGCGGCCGCGCGGCGAGCCAGGCCTTGACCTTGGATGCTTGTGGGTGGCGTCGTTGTCGAGGATGACGTGGATCTCGAGGTCGGCCGGCACGGCCTGCTCGATCGTGCGCAGGAAGCTGAGGAACTCCTGGTGCCGGTGCCGCGGGCGGCACTGCGCCAGGACGGTGCCGTCGAGCAGGTCGAGGGCAGCGAACAGCGTGGTGGTGCCATGGCGGAGGTAGTCGTGGGTCACGCCCTCGACGTAGCCGAAGCCCAGCGGCAGCAACGGCTGGGTGCGTTCGAGCGCTTGAATCTGGCTTTTCTCGTCGAGGCACAGGACCAGCGCCTTGTCGGGCGAGTTCAAGTACAGTCCAACCACGTCGCGCAGCTTCTCGATGCAGAACGGATCGCTCGACAGCTTGAAACTGTCGCGGCGATGGGGCTGCAGCCCGAACGCCTGCAGGAAGCGATGTACGCTGGTCTTGGCGATGCCGGTTTCGGCGGCCAACCCGCGCACGCTCCAATGGGTGGTCCCATCCTTGGGCCTGGCGTGCAGGGTCGTGTTGAGCAGCGCCGCGATGCGCTCGTCGTCGATCGAGCGCGGCTTGCCCGGGCGCAACTCGTCATGCAAGCCCTCGATGCGGCGGGCGACAAGCGTTGGCGCCACTTGCCCACGGTCGCGTTGGTGGTGCCGAAGCGCCGCGCCACCGCGCTGTTGGTCGCGCCGGCGGCGCACGCGAGAACCATGTTGGCGCGCCGCACCAGCGCCGCCGGCAGCGAGCGCGACCGGGCGATCGACTGCAACTGCGCCTGCTCCTCGTCACTCACCACGAGCTCCGCCTTCGGTCGACCCATCGCCATCGAGGCTTCTCCATCACGAGGACACTCCCGATGGGATACGACACATATGCCAAAAACTAAAGGGACCGCACACTAGGCCCAGATTGTGAGGTCGGTGGCGACTTCAGGGTGGCCATCGCCGAAAGTCGCCTCGTCGATCCTAGCGCTTTTTCGAACGCAGCGCTCGCACCTGCCAAATCGCCCAGCTCTTCAGCACCGAGCCGAGGTTGTTGACCCTTATCGCGACGTTGGGGTGGTTGGGGCCGAGCGTCCTTTCGTCGATCTCAAGCGCCCGCTCGAATGCTGCTTTGGCACCCACCAGATCGCCTCAGGTCCTTCAGTACCCCGCCTAAGTTATGACGTCGATCGCGACCATTCGGATGGTCGGAGCTCAAGAGCTAGACTGTCGATCCGCAGGGCTCGCTCAAAGCAGGCTCTAGAGCCCGCTTCAAGTTCCCCTCCTCCCTCAACAGCATGCCGAGATCAACTAAGCGCGCTCGTCAAGGTCGATCACCAGCCCTTTCAATCCGTGTCTGATCTCCTATATCCGCGACTCGAAGTCCATCAAATTGAAACTCTTTGAACTCGATCGGAAGAACTGTCACATCGGCACCAGGAAGTAAAATAGGTATGATTGCGATACCAAGCCGAGTTTTCCGCAGTTCAAAAATGTCGCGCATCTCGTGCGCTTCGGCGCGCTGATTCCGCCATCCCTCCCTATGCACAAACCAATCGCCGCAGCCTTTTGACATGCTCGCCTCGGTTTGAGCACTCCGATTGAGAGCCCGGCGCGATTATTCCCATTGATCTAACCAAACATATTTATCTCAACTAGCTCTCCATGAGTCTCAGGTAGCGCCAGCAGCGACGAGGCCGCGATAGGTGGTGGGGCGGGTCAGGACGGCATGCTGGATGACGCGGGCGAAGCGGTGGCTGATGCTCTTGGCGGTGCGGCGGTTGAAGCGGAAGACGTACTCGTCGAGATAGGCCGGCAGGTGCTTGTTCGAGACCGCGCCGTGGTGGGTGCCGAGCAGCCAACGCTTGGCGAGGCCGAACACCAGGTGGATCGCCGGCAGGCGCAGCGCGGCGTCGCCCCAGGCGGCGGCGAGGTTGATCGGCTGGTGGGCGTAGCCGGCGGCGGCGAGGCCAGTGTAGCCGGACCAGCCATCGGTGGTCACGGTCGCGGGCTTGGCGACGTTTTCGCCGAGGAAGCCTTCGAGGCTCCGGGCCGAGACATCGGGCACGACGGCCAGCCTCAGCCGGCCCAGGCGGCACCCTCGAGCCTGGCCGCAGCCGGTCTCGAACGCGCCCGCGACCTTCGTCTTGCCGGCTGCGCCGCGGCCGGAGCGGCCGGGCCTGGGGCCACCGACATAGGTCTCGTCCGCCTCGACCTGCGCGCCAAGCGCCGCCCGCTCCCGGCGCACCATCGCGCGGCGGATCTTGTGCAGCCAGCTCCAGGCGGTCTGATAGCTGCCGAAGCCCATCTGTCGCTGAGCTCCATCGCCGAGATCCCGCCCTTGCTCGAGGTCAGCCGGTCGATCGCGAGGAACCAGTTGGCGAGCCCGGTCTTGGTCTGCTCGAACAGGGTGTCGGCCAGGATCGAGTGCTGCTTGCCGCAGGCCGTGCACTCCTCGATCAGGCGCTTCTGGTCGCTGTCAGCCTGACCATGCCCGCAGCCCGCGCAGCGGAACCCCGCAGGCCAACTCGACCGCACCAGATACGCCCGGCACTTGGCTTCCGTGCCGAAGCGCTTCAGAAGCTCGGTTGATCTTGCGGCAGATCCGTCAGCTGCTCGTCGGCCATGGCACCCTCCCCACTATGTTCGCTCTTCGTTCACCCTCCTCCATCCTGCCGCCGGAGTAAGCAGCCTGAGCCTTGTGGAGAGCTAGTTCTTGCAAAAACAACCTTTTGGTGTAGACGACCAATACAAACAACACATGCTGTAGTTTGAGTCAAGGCTTTCGAAATCTCCTGCTGCCATAGTTTTCCTGTTTGCAGAATCTATCAGCTTTTCTTGCAGCGCCGGGTCGCTGGCGGGCCAACGCGGCTCCTGACTCCGACGGTAGAGCAGCACGTCGGGGCCCGGCGAGGCGTTGAACGCATTCTCCAGCTCCTACTCGGTGCCTGAGATGTAGGAGCTGCCGTCGGCCTTCTCGTACGTGTCCACGGGCAGCGCGGATCCCATTCGCTTCCAGAACATGCCGACCACGACGTCGCATTCGCACGGCTTAGGCAAACCGCGCGCGATCGCCTTCTGGGGACCGAGCTGCGCTAGCAGCGGTGTGCGGCCCTGGGGATCGTCCCAGCTGACCGTTTCGAGTCTCACCGTCTCGAACAGCTGGTCGCGCTGCAACTCGGCGATCACCTCGCGGGCGCATTGCCGCTCCTCGACGACGTCGCCGGGCGAGGACAGGAAGATTCGCAGGATCGGCTCGATGCCATCGCGTCACGATAGGTTTCAATCAGCCGCGTGCACCATCTTGCGGTTTTCCCATGCGCGTGCCAAGCGGCGAGGCTGACGCATCGCTACCCCGGTCGCCCGGAAAATGCCGACGAAAGTCCATTCGGTCGTGAAGTATCCGGACGATCTCGATCGTGTCCCCGGCCTCGCGATAGAAGATCGTATGTCGGCCTTCGTGATAGGAGCGGTACCCGGGACGAACGTCGTCCCGCGGGCTGCCGGTCTGGCGGTGGTCGACCAGGAAGTCCATGCGCTCGTCGAGACGACGAAGATAGGCGCGCTGCGCCACACCCCAGCGGCGCTGGGTATAGCGGCCGATCTCGGCGAGATCCTGTCTGGCTGCCCGGGTGAGCCGGAATCTAGCCATCCAGGAGCGCGTCGGCGCGCGCTTCTTCGTCCAGTTGCGCCATCAGCTCGGCCATCGAGAAGTCTTCGGCAAGCCCGCTCTGCTCGCCAGCGAGCAGCGCCGCCCGCAGCCGCTGGAGCTTGAGCTGCGCCAGCTCGTCCTGCGCTGCCAGCAGCCGAAGGGCGTCCCGGATCACCTCGCTTGCATCGCCGTAATAGCCCGATTCGACCTTGCGCCGGACCAACTCCTCGAGCTCTGGCGTGAGCGATACGTGCATGACTGCGCCCTCCGGCATGCGGTCATGATGCGGTTCGGGCGTTGGGTTGTCAAAGACTTGCGTGAGGCCGGCGTCCGAGCGCGCGGGTGCTTTGAGGTGGCGGCGGAAAAGGGCTTTCGTGGCCGCCGAAGTTGCAGGAGTATCGGGCGCGGGCCTCCAGTGGATCTGTGGAAAAACGCGGGCCTCCAGCGGATGTGGGAAAAAAGATGAGTGCGCCGGCCATGATCTTCGATCTCGATGGCACGCTGGTCGACAGCGTCTACCAGCACGTGCTGGCCTGGCACGAGGCGCTGCAGGAGGCCGGGATCGAGCTGTCGGTGTGGCGGATCCATCGCCGGATCGGGATGAGCGGCGGGCTGTTCACGCGCGCGCTGCTGCGCGAGACCGGGCGCGAGCTCGATCAGGCGCTGCTGGCGCGGCTGCAGGAACGGCACACGGCTGCCTACAAGGCGCGGATCGGCGAGGTCCGGCCGCTGCCCGGGGCCAGGCGGCTGCTGGCGCGGCTCTCCGAGCTGGGGTGCGCCTGGGCGATCGCGACCAGCGGCCGGATCGAGAGCGCCGGGCCGGCGATCGCCAAGCTCGGCGTGCCCGAGGGCGTGCCGATCGTGACCCGCGATCTGGTGCCGCACGCCAAGCCCGATCCGGACCTGTTCCTGGAGGCGGTCCGGCAGCTCGGGGTCGCGGTCGAGCAGGCGGTCGTGGTCGGCGACAGCGTCTGGGACATGCTGGCGGCGCAGCGCGCCCGGACGCTCGGGATCGGGCTCCTGTCCGGCGGCTACGGCACCGACGAGCTCGAGCGCGCGGGCGCCTACCGGGTCTATGACGACCCGGCGCATCTGCTGGCGCATCTGGACGAGATCGGGGTGCGTTCCGAGCGCGACGAGCAGGCCTGATCGAGTCCGGCCGGAATCGCGCCGACCGCCCCGCGCCAGCGGCGATCAGCGAAGGGGCCCCGCGCGCGATGGTTGTAGACGGCCAAGCGGCCGCTTCACGGCAAAGATCCGGAAACCGTAGAAAAAACGCGGGTCGGGGCTTGCGGAAGCCGACCGGGTACCCCATATCCCGTACGTCCCCAGCAAAGTGAAGCAATTCAGTGGACCTGAAGGCAGGCCGAGGCGCCGGCAAGGGTGCCCCGGCATGGATTGCGCGCGTGTTCGGGACGTCACCAAGGGTTTTCGGAACCGGCAGCACCATGAACTCCAATCTCCTGACCGCCTATCCGGGCACCGATCTCGAGCGCTACCTCAAGGACGTGGCGCGCTATCCGTTGCTCGACGTCGACGCCGAGCGCGAGCTGGCGGAGCGTTGGCGCGACCAGAGGGACGAGGCGGCGGCGCGCGAGCTGGTTGGCAGCCACCTCCGGCTCGTGGTCAAGATCGCCCGGGGCTTCCGCGGTTACGGCCTGCCGTTCAACGATCTGATCGCCGAGGGCAACGTCGGCCTCGTGCAGGCGCTCGCCAAGTTCGACCCGGATCGCGGCTTCCGGTTCGCGACCTACGCGATGTGGTGGATCAGGGCGGCGATCCAGGAATATGTGCTGCACAACCGCTCGCTGGTGAAGATGGGCACGACCGCGGCGCAGAAGAAGCTGTTCTTCAACCTGCGCCGCCTGAAGAGCCAGTTGGGCGAGATCGGCGAGGGCGACCTGCCGCCGGCGGCGGTGGTCAAGATCGCCGAGGAGCTCGGCGTGACCGAGGACGACGTCGTCCAGATGAACCGGCGGCTCGCGGCCGGCGACCATTCGCTGGCGACCCCGGTCTCGACCGACGGCGATCGGGAATGGCAGGACACGCTGGTCGCCGAGGAGGAGGACCAGGAGACCGTGCTCGCCCAGGCGAGCGAGCTCGCCTGGCGGCGCGGCCTGCTCGCCGAGGGGCTGCAGGTCCTGAACGCGCGCGAGCGCCACATCCTGGCCGAGCGGCGGCTCAAGGACCAGCCCAAGACGCTGGAAGATCTGAGCCAGATCTATGGCGTGTCGCGCGAGCGGGTCCGCCAGATCGAGGCGCGCGCGTTCGAGAAGCTGCGCCACGCCATGCTGGAGGTCGCGGCCAACCGCAGCAGCGCGCTCGCCGCGTAGCGCTCGAAGCGCGGCCCGTCTCGCCGCCGGCACTCGGTCAGAGAGGTCAATCCGCAACGGGCCGCGGCCGGGCGGGCGTTGATCCCGGGCCGGTCGCGGCCATATCATCCGGAAGGCACCCGAACCGACGGAAGCACGATGGAGCAGGCGGCCACCATCGCCGATGAGCAGGCGCTGATCGCGGACGACTTCGAGCTGTTCGACGACTGGCGCGAGAAGATCGAGTACATCCTCGACCTCGGCCGCAAGCTCGAGCCGCTGCCGGCCACCGATTACGCCGACGCCAACAAGGTCAGGGGCTGCCAGTCGCAGGTCTGGATGGTGGCCGATCTCGATCCGGTGAGCGGACGGATGCGGATCCACGCGGACTCCGACGCCTTCATCGTCAAGGGCCTGATCGTGCTGCTGCTCCGGCTGTACGCGAACCGCGCGCCGCAGGAGATCCTGGCCAATCCCCCCGACGTGTTCGAAACCATCGGGCTCGGCGCCCATCTCAGCCCGACCCGCGCCAACGGCCTGCACGCGATGAACACGCGGATCCGGCAGCTGGCGACCGGCTTCGTCCACGGCGCCCCGGTCGCGGCCGCCGCGGGCTGAACGTCAGTTCATCGCTCCGGCGGAGCCAACCTTCGGCATCCCCTCTTGCGGGCGATACGCCGGTCGGTCCCCGGTCCCTCGAGGCTCTGACCGGCAGCGCCGGCGGCTGCGCATGGCCGGCGCGGCAGCGGCAACTCTGCCAACGGAAAGCCGGCGAGCGACAAGCCATGCCCACCGGGCGGCTTGAGCCGGCAGCTCACCGTCCCGCGTATTGCAGCACCGAGGATCGCCCCGAAAACCGGCGAGGTCCAGCCGTTTCCGGTCATGTCCTCACGACCTGGCGCGCGGCCGCGCTGCCGTCTTCTCGCCCCCGAGAGGCAGTCGACGGCGTGCGCCGACGACCGCCCCCGTCCCCCGTGCGCGCGGCAGCCCGGCGCTCGCGCTATCGAGCAAAGGGTCGCCAAGTCGATCGCGACGCCGCCGGCGCCAGCGGGCAGCCCGCCCGGCGGCTGGCGGTTCAGCTCAGCCGGCGGTGCACTGGAAGGTCACGGTCTTGGACCCGTCGGTGTTGGCGGTGATGTTCGCAAGCGCCCGCCGCGAGCCGTTGGTCGCGCAGTAGTTGTCGGCCGTTCGCGAGGCCGCCAGCAGTTCCTGGTCGGTTCGATAGGTGTAGGTGAGATTGGGACCGAGCGCCGGCTGCGGCACCGCGGCTACCGGCGGGTTCGGGCCGCATTCGAAGATCACGCTGTTGGTGCCGGCGTTCGGATTACTGACGATCCTCGCCGGTCCGGGCGTGGAATTGTACTGACTGCAGAACGTGATCGCGTTCTGTTCGGCCTGAAGCAGCTCCTGGTCGCCGCTGTAGGCATAGGTGACGCTCGGGCTGCTGGTTCTCACCTGCTGCAACGAGTGCGACGATGCCGTGCACGAAGCCGAAACTGCAGCGATCGCCAGGACCACGGCGGTCCGCCCCTTCACCCACGGGTACCGAATAGCGAGTGCCATCGCTTGTGCTCCCCTTGCGTCGGTCAAGCCCGTAAGCTCGCGTCTGCGACCGCGACGCCGGCCCGGTCTTTCCGAGCACCGGCGCTGGCGCGTACTTCAGCGTGAGAACGAGGCTCGGCCAGATCCCGCTTTGCTTCATGTCGTCCAACTGCCGGTCGCGCTGCGCGCGGACGGATTACACCGCGATAACGGATTTTCGATCCGTTGGTTCCGGCGGGACCCCGGTTCGGCGCGCCGGGTGCCCTGGCCCTGGCGGAAGCCCCCGGGCGGCCGGAGCTCAGCGGAGCAGGAGCGGGTCGGCAATCGCGGCGGCGAGCAGCAGGGCGAGCTGGACCAGGGAGGCGTGGAAGTTCGCGAGCGCGCGGGCCGGGGTCGGCTCGCGCACGAACTGAATGCTGCGCCAGGTGAAGAGCGCGCCGCCGGTGGTGGCGCCGGCAAGATAGATCCAGCCGAGGCCGAAGGCGGCGGGCAGCAGCGCGAGGCCGGTCAGCGCCAGCGCGTGGGCGAGGATCACCCAGGCCGTCGGCCGCAGGCCGATCACGACCGGCAGCATCGGCACCTCCGCGCGCGCATAGTCCGCATGCAGCGCGCTGGCCAGGCTCCAGAAATGCGGCGGGGTCCAAAGGAAGAGTACCGTGGCCAGGATCAGCGGCGCCGGCGCGAGGCCGGGGTCGACCGCGGCGGCGCCAGCCAGCACCGCGAAGCTGCCGGCAAGCCCGCCGACCACGATGTTGGTCCAGCTGCGGCGCTTGAGCCAGACCGTGTAGACCACGCCGTAGACGAAGGCGCCGAGGAACACGTCGAGCGCGGCGGCCCCGTTGGTGCCGACGCCTGCCGCCGCGACCGAGGCCGCGAGCAGCAGGGCGATCGCGGCGAGCCAGCGGGCGCCGGGCTGGAACCTGCCGGTCGCGAACGGCCGCCGCTGCGTGCGCTTCATCCGGGCGTCGAGATCGCGCTCGACGTACTGATTGAAGGCGCCAGCGCTCGCCGAGGACAGCAGGACCGCGAGCGCCAGGACCACGATCTGCCAGATCGCGAGCCGCGGGCCCGGCGTCACCGCGATCCCGGCGAGCGCGCAGACCATGATCGCGACCCCGATCCGCAGCTTGAAGACGGACAGCAGGTCGCGGACGGCTGCGGCCGGGGTGGCCGGTCCCTCGCCCGCTCTGCGCGCTCGAGCGCGCTCGCGGCCGCGGCGGTGCGGGCGGCGATCGCCATCAGTTGAGGGTGTAGAGGTAGGCGGTGATGTCGCGTGCCTGCTCGTCGCTGAGGCCCATGTCGGGCATCGCGTTGCCGGGCACGACCGCCTGCGGGTCGCGCAGCCAGCTGACCAGATTGTCAGGCGTGTTGCGCAGGAGGCCCGCGATGAAGATCCGCCGGCCCATGTGGTCGAGCGGCGGGCCGACCAGGCCGCGGGCGTTGTCGATCCCTGGGATCATGTGGCAGGAGCCGCAACCGGCCGTGGCGATCTCGGCAGCGCCGCGGTCCGGGTCGCCGATCGAAGGGAACCTCGCAGCCATCCCGTTCTCTTGCTGGTCATCGCAGCCGCCGAGGACCAGCAGGACGGCGAGTCCGGCGAGCGGCGCCAGGCGCCCCAGGCGTGCGGTCGTGCGCTGCTCGGCGGCCCGCAGCCAGCGGACGAACAGGACCGCGATCGCGAGCAGGTAGGCGAAGCCCGCCGGGATCCACATGATCAGCCCGCCGAGCTGCTGGTCCTGGACGAGCGTCAGCCGCCAGGCGGCCACGCCCTCGGCGTGCCCGCCGTAGAGCGGGCGGGTCGCGAGGATCATCAAGGCCCCGGGCAGGCTGCTGACGACCGCCGCGGTCGCGACGAACAGAAGTGTCGCCCCGTAGTCCAGGCGCCGCCGGCCGAGCGGCTCGATCACGACCGACCAGAAGGCGAACGCGCTGACCAGGAAGGCCAGATGCTCGAGGACGTGGACCACCTGGTTGCCGAGCGCCCAGGTGTAGGGGCCGGGCAGGTGCCAGAGCGCGAACAGGCCGGAGAACCAGAGCCAGATCGCGACCGGGTGGCTGAACAACGGCCACAGGCCGCGGCCGGCACCGCTCGTCGCCCACCACGAGCCGCCGGCGCGGCGCAGGCCCGCGGGCAGCGCCCAGAGCAGGACCATGGCACTCCGGCCCTGGACCAGCAGCGGCGCCGCCACCAGCATCAGCGTCAAATGCTGGACCATGTGCGCCGAGAACAGCTGATCGCTCAGGCGATCGGCTGGTGCCGAGAGCGCCCCCAGGAGCACGAGCAGGGCGGCGACGAAAGCGGCGAGTGCTGCTGTCGTGGCGATCCGCTCGCCGCTCCGGCGACGCAGGCGGCGATGACCGAACCCGTAGACCAGCGCGGTCGCGGCGAGTGCCGCCAGGACCCACGGCTCGGCCGGCAGCCAGGTCGCGGCGACCGCGTCGGCATGGCCCGCGTGGGCGAATGCCGGCGCCGCACGGGCGCAGCAGCAGCCGGCGAGCGCTGCGATCAGCCGGCGCACAGGCCCGCCCAGAAGACCGCGATCGTATTGAAGCCGATCGCCAGCAGGAAGATGAGGCCGGCCCACAGGCCCCAGACCGACAGGAAGCGCGTGCGGCCTTCGCCCGCATCCATCATGCCGCCCGACTGGTTCTCGTGCTCGCCGCGGGTCCGGTGCAGGTTGCGGACCGAGAGCAGGATCGCGAGCGCCGCGGCCGCGAGGCCCACGACATTCGCGAGCGGCAGCACCCAGTTGGTCCAGGCCGGCGCGCTCGCCGGCGCGATCCCGGCGGGCCAGCAGGCATTGCTGGCGAAGGCGTAGAGGATCAGCAGCTGCGCGCTCCAGGCGAGTGGTGCCAGCAGCAGGCTGAGGGCCAGCAGCGCATGATGGATCTGGCCCCGGTGCGGCGCCGGGTGGCCGATGTCGAAGCCCGCTTCGTCGAGGGTGGCCATGGCTCAGCTCAGATAGGGCGTGATGTAGAAGGTGAAGAATTCGGCGAGCCACACGACCACGACGAAATGCCAGTAGAGCGCGCCGATCGACACCGGCGCAAAGCGCTCGAGGTCGAAGTAGCCGAGCGCCGACCAGACCAGCAGCGCGACCAGGATCAGGAGCCCGACGGCGACGTGGATCAGGTGGAAGCCGGCGGTCGTGAAGTAGAGGGAGCCGTAGGCGCTCGAGGCGAGCGTGAACGGCTCGCTCGACCAGTCGTAGAGCTCGATGCCGACGAACGCCGCCCCGAGGGCCAGCGTGATCAGCAGCCCGAGCACCAGCCGGCCGCGGTGGTCCTGGCGGATGCCGCGCTCGGCAGACCAGATCGCGACGCTGCTCGCGAGCAGGATCGCGGTGCTGGGCACCGACAGCCAGAAGGAGGGCAGCTCCGGGGGCAGCCAGGTGCGGCCGTACTGGACTGCGAAGTAGTAGTAGCTGAAGAACAGATAGGCGAACAGGAACGCCTCGGTCAGGACGACCGTCAGCATCCCCCACCAGCCCGACGCCCGCCGGCCAACGCTGCCGACCGGGAAGCGGCCGATGGTCAGCCGCCGTCCGGGCGCATCGGCGCCGATCTCAGCCATAAGCGCCTCGCGCCTTCTGGTCGAGACTGGCGCGCGGCCAGAGCCAGATCAGGATGCCGAGCGCGGTCGCAGCCGCGCCGGCGGCCGCGAGCCACCACCATTGCACCAGCAGTCCGACGAAGCCCGCGCTCATCGCGAGCGTCGTCAGGAACGGCCATGGCGAATCCTCCGGCATCTTCAGGATGATGTCCGGCTCCGCGTCCAAAACCGTGGTCGCGACCGTCTCCTTGCCGTCGTCGAGGACCAGGCCGCGCTCGATCGAGGAATGGCCCGAGCCCTCCTCGAGCCGGTCCTCCCACAACGGGTGGCGGCTCGCGACCACCGGGATCACCGCGAAATTGTAAGGCGGCGGCGGCGACGAGATCGCCCATTCGAGGGTCGGCGCATCCCAGGGATTGTCGCCGGCGATCAGGCCCTGGCGCAGGCTGATGGCGACGTTGATCAGCAGCAGCAAGATGCCGAGCGCGAGGATGAAGGCGCCGATCGTCGTGACCAGGTTGACGGTGCTCCAGCCCATATCGGCGGGATAGGTGTAGATCCGCCGCGGCATGCCCAAAAGGCCGGTCCAGTGCATCGGCAGGAAGGCGAGGTTGAAGCCCGTGAAGACGGTCCAGAAGCTCCATTTGCCCAGCCGCTCGTCGAGCAGCCGCCCGGTCATCTTCGGGAACCAGAAATACAGGCCGCCCAGCACCGCGAACAGGTTGATGCCGATCAGCACGTAGTGGATGTGGGCGACCACGAAATAAGTGCCGTGCAGCTGGAAGTCGGCCGGCACCGCGGCGGTCATCACCCCGGACACGCCGCCGATCGTGAACATCGCGATGAAGGACGCGAAGTAGAGGAAAGCGGTCGTGATCACGGGCGTGCCGCTCCAGATCGTCGCGACCCAGGCGAACACGGCGATCGCGCTCGGGATCGTGATGATGAACGAGGCGCCGCTGAAGAAGGAGAGCGCCAGCAAGGGAATGCCGGTCACGAACATGTGGTGGAGCCAAACGCCGAAGCCCAGGACCATGGTCATCACGGTCGCGAGCGCCACCAGCGTGTAGCCGACCAGCGGCCGCCGGCAGAACACCGGCAGGCCGTCGGAGACCATGCCCATCGCCGGCAGCACGATGATGTAGACCCAGGGATGGGCGAAGATCCAGAACAGGTGCTGCCAGAGCAGCGGCTGGCCGCCGTCGGCGGCGTCGTAGAAGTGCGTGCCGAACTGCCGGTCGAGCCAGAGCAGCGCGAACGCGAGGCTGACCGAGGGCACCGACAGCAGGATGCCGACCGAGACCGTGGTCGTGCCCCAGATCATGATCGGCAGGCGGTTGATCGACATGCCGGGCGCGCGCGTGCGCAGCACGGTGACGACGAAGTTGGCGGCGCCGACCGTGGTCGATATGCCGAGGAAGATCATGCCCAACGCGTAGAAATCCATGTTCGGCCCGGGATTGTAGGGCTTGAGCGAATAGGGCGCGAAGTTGAACCAGCCGTCGTTGGGCGCCGTGCCGAGCGCGAAGCTCGCGTACAGGAACAGGCCGGAGGCCAGGTAGACCCAGTAGGAGAAGGCGTTGAGCCGCGGGAACGCCATGTCGCGCGAGCCGAGCAGCAGCGGGAACAGGTAGTTGCTGAAGCCCGATAGCACCGGCAGCGCGTAGAGAAAGATCATCGTGATGCCGTGCATCGAGAACAGCTGGTCGTACTGCGCCCCGCTCAAAAGGTTCTGATTCGGCTGGGCGAGCTGGAGGCGCATGATCAGGGCCTCGATGCCGCCCGCGATCAGGAACAGGAACGCGGTCACGATGTAGCGGATGCCGATCTCCTTGTGATCGACGGTGCCGATCCAGCCGTAGAGGCCGGGCTTGGTCTCCCACAGGCCGTGCAGGCGGCTCGTGAGCCCGCCGCTCACGGTCTCGATCCGTGGGGTCCGGAGGTATTCTGCGAAGGCCACGCCCGGGTTCCTCACTTCAGCGTCAGGACATAGTTGCGGACCGCATCGAGCTCGGGCCCGGACAGATCGAGGTTCGGCATCATCGAGCCCGGCTTGATCACCTGCGGATTGGCGATCCAGCCCGACAGATTGCCGACCGTGTTGGGCAGCATGCCGGCGGCGATCGTGCTCCGGCTCATCAGATGCGTCAGGTCAGGTCCGACCTTGCCGCCGGCGAGCGTGCCGCGCACGGTGTGGCAGATGCCGCACTGGCGGGTGAACTGGGTCTCGCCGTGGGCGACCAACTCCGGGGGCGACGCCGCCGCGACCTGGGCATCCCACCAAGCCTGGAACTTGTCGGGCGGGTCGGCGAACAGCGTCAGCCGCATGTTCGCATGCTGCTGGCCGCAGTACTCGTTGCACTGGCCGCGATAGACGCCGGGCTGGTCCGCCTCGATCCAGGTGACGTTGGTCTGGCCGGGGATCAGGTCGGTCTTGCCGGAGATCGCCGGCACCCAGAAGGTGTGGATCACGTCGGCGGTGGTCAGCTCGAGGCGCACGGGCTCGCCGACCGGGACGTGAATCTCGTTGGCGGTCGTGAACTGCCGGGACGGATCGCCGGTCCGGTACTGCACTTCCCACCACCATTGATGGCCGCGGATCGCGATCGTGATCCTGGGGGTCTTCGACGGGCTGGCGATCGCCGCCATCGTGACCATGGTCCAGGTCACCGAGCCCGCGAGCGCCACGATCGTGAGCGCCAGGCCGATATAGATCCAGGGCATGCCGGTGCCGCCGCGCTCGACCGGCAGGCGACCGACAGTCAGCGCGTTGGCGCGCACGCGCCGCATCAGCACGCCCGCCAGCACCGCGATGCTGATGATCAGGACCACGGCGACCGCCAGGCCGAGCAGGGCCAGCGTCAGCGTGGCGATCGGCTGGCCCCGGCTGCCGGACGAACTCAGGTAGAACATGGGCGCGTCGACCAGGGCCGCGCTCGCGACCGGAATGCCGCCGAGGAGCCCGAGCGCGAGGCCGGCAGCGGCGCCGGCCGCCAGCCTGACCGGCAACCGTGCCGGTGTCGTCCGCCCGCAATCCCCGCCCAGGTGCGTCATGGCCTACTTCGAGTTCTCGGACGGCTGGGCCGAGGCCTGCGAGGGCTCGCCCTTCTGCTTCTCGAACGGCGCCTGCCCGTAACTGAAGGGCTCGGTGTACTGCCAGGGATCGGCGGTCGACTTGAACTCCGCGGGCACCTGCTCGATCGTGAAGCTCTCGAGCGAGGTGGTCTTGCCCCACTCTCCCGACGGCTCCTTGCTGATGCTCTGGATATAGGCGACCAGGTCCCAGATCACCTTGTCCGGGAGCATGCCGCCCCAGGCCGGCATGCCGCCCGGACGCCCTTGCAGGATGGTCAGATAGATGTTGGCGGGCTCGCCGCCGAACTTGAACTTGGCGTTGCTCAGCGCCGGGCCCATGCCGCCGGCGCCGTTCGGGGCATGACAGCCGACGCAGTTCATGTGGGCGAAGTACTCCATGCCGCGCTGCACCGTCTGCGGGTCGTTGGCGGCCGGATTGGTGATGTTCGGCCGCTCGTTGACGCCGCCCGGCTGCAGATTGCCGACCGGCACCTGCAGGAGCTCGCTGGCGAAGCCGCCGCCCTGCTGCGAGGCGTTCTTGGCGTTCGCCGGCTTCTGTCCCTGAGCGGTCGAGGCGGGCGAGGTCGCCAGCCCGCCGAGCAGGAGCCCGAGGCCCAAGGCGGTGAGCGCTCCGAGCGCTGGAGCTGCCGCCGGGCGTCGGGATCGTCTGCACTGTCTGGTCATGGCTCGCTCCCGTTTCTGCCGTCGACCCGGGCTCGGCGTTACTGGACGAGCGGCACGCCGTAGCGCTCGAGCAGCGCCCGGATGTCGTCGCCGCGCTTTTCGATGACCGCGTTCAGCTTCTCGGCAAGGGCCGTGTCGCCTTTGCGCACGCCCATCGCGATCGGGTATTGGAACAGCAACGGGCGGAAGGCCTCGGTGCCGGTGATCGGCACCAGCTGCAGGGGCACCGGCGACTGCTTGGCCGCCCAGCCGGCGAGCGGGCCCCAGACCGCCGCGACGTCGACCTCGCCGCGCTCGACCGCCTCGACCAGGCGCGCGGGCGGCGTCGCCTGCCGGTAGTCGCCGTAGATCATGAAGCCCTCGACGTTGTCGACGATGTGGCGCTGGCCGAGCGCGTCCGCGGGCGGCGTGTTGGCGCCGTCGTCGCCGATCAGATGCACGCCGATCTTGAGCGTGCGCAGCTCCGGCGCCTCCAGCGAGCTGAAACCGAGCTTGCGATCACGCCGGCTGACGAACACGTAGGTCGAGCGGTAGTACGGCTCGGTCGTGGTGACCATGTCCAGCGGCGGCACGCCCATGATCACGTCACAGTTGCCGGCTTTCAGCGTCTTGCGGATGAAGCCGCGCCGCTGCGCCCACCAGAAATAGCTGACCTTTTCGTGCAGCTCGCCCGCGACCAGTTCGGCGAGCTGGTTCTCGAAGCCTTCGCCGTTGGTGTTCGAGAACGGCAGGTTGTTGGGATCGGCGCAGACGCGCAGCGTCTGGTCCGATGCTGCCTGGCCGGCGAAGGCGCTGGTGCTGGCCAGCGCGCCCAGTGTCAGCGCCGCGAGTGCGGCGCCGAGCGTCCTATTGCGCCGAGGCATGCTCGGCTCCGGCCGTCGGCTGGGGCACGGCGAACACCAGGAGCGTGCTGCCGCCCGTCGTGTAGGCCGGCAGGTCCTGGGTGGCGCCGACGAAGCCGAGCGCGCCGTTGCGCACCCGCGGGTCGAGCTCGGCGATCGCGACCGCGCCCGACCAGCCGCCGACGCCCGAGAGGATCGCGACGTACTGGCGGCCGTCGCTGCCCTTGTAGGTCACCGGCTGGCCGATGAAGCCCGACGGCGCCCGGAACTTCCAGAGCACCTCACCGCTCTTGGCGTTCACCGCCTTCAGCCAGCGGTCCATCGTGCCGTAGAAGGCGACGTCGCCCGCGGTCACGACCGTGCCGCTCCAGACCGGAAACTTCTCCTTGATCGCCCAGACCTTCTTCCGGGCGACCGGGTCCCAGGCCATGAACTCGCCGCGATAGCCGTCGCCCGGCCCGGCGTACATGTCGGCGGTGGCGCCGAGATAGGGCGTGCCGGCGATGTAGCCGACCTCCGAGGTCTTCATGTTCATGCACAAGTGCTGGTGCGGCACGTATAGGAGCTTGGTGCGCGGCGAGAACGCGGTCGGCTGCCAGTCCTTGGCGCCGGGCGCCGCCGGGCAGATGTTCTGGATGTTCTTGCCTAGCGTCGGCGTCAGCGCCTCGTTCGGGATGATTCTTCCGGACTTGAGGTCGACGCCTTTATACGCGGTCACCGTGTCGAACGGGTCGGCCGAGATCAGCTCGCCGGTCTGGCGGTCGATCACGTACATGTAGCCGGTCCGCCCCGGCCGGATCAGCACCTTGCGCTGCTTGCCGTCGATCTGAAAATCGGCCAGCACGACCTCGTTGATGCTGTCGTGGTCCCAGAGGTCGTGGGGCGAAGTCTGATACGCCCACTTCGCCATCCCGGTGTCGGGGTCGCGGGCGAAGATCGTCGCCGTCCAGAGATTGTCGCCGGGGCGCTGGTTGGAGTTCCAGGGCCCGGGGTTGCTGGTGCCGTAATAGATCAGGTTGAGCTCGGGATCGTAGGAGATCCAGCCCCAGACGGTGCCGCCGCCCTGCTGCCAGTGATCCGGCGGCCAGGTCTTGACGCCCAGATCCTTGCCCTTCATCCAGTCGTACTTCGGCGCGAAGTCCTTGCCGAGCAGCACGTCCTTGTCGGGGCCGGTCGAGTACGCCCGCCAGGCAATGTCGCCGCTGTTCTCGTCGAGCGCGGTCAGCCAGCCGCGCACGCCCATCTCGCCGCCGCTGTTGCCGACCAGGACCTTGCCCTTCACGACCAGCGGCGCCATCGTCATCGTCTCGCCGAGGCTGATGTCGCCGAGCTTCTTGTGCCAGACCTCCTTGCCGGTCTTGGCGTCGACCGCGACCGTGTGGTCGTCCAGCGTGTTGTAGAAGATCTTGCCGTCGTCGTAGGCGGCGCCGCGGTTGACCACGTCGCAGCAGGCGACGCCCTGGGCGGCCTCGGCGGTCGGCGGCGCGTAGACCCACTTGAGCTCGCCGCTCGTGGCATCGAGCGCGAACAGCTTGTTCGGGAACGGCCCGACCACGTACATCATGCCGTCGACGACCAGCGGCGCCGCCTCCTGGCCGCGGTTGACCCCGACCGAGAAGCTCCAGGCGAGCTGCAGCTGCGCGACGTTCTGGGTGGTGATCTGGTCGAGCTCGCTGAAGCGGGTGCTGGCGTAGTTGTGCGCCGGCATGACCCACTGGCCGGGGTCCTGGCTCAGCGACTGGAGATCCTGACCGCCGTTCGGCGCGGCGCTCGCAGCGCCCGCACACAGGAGCGTGCCCAGTCCGACCATAACCGCGCGGGGCGTCCGCCAGCGCTTTCGTTCGCCGCTCGTCCGGTGACGACGACCGGCGCTCGGTGGGTTCTGGACGGCTCCAGAGGACATCGGCCGCGCTCCCTTATTGCCTGCGACGCAAACCCCCAACGAAGGCCTTGGCCAAGCGTTCCGGGCGGGTTGCATTAAATCTGGAATAAACCTGCCGGCCGACGTTTCCCGCCCAGCGCAGTGGCGATCGGAACCCGCCCTCGGCTCGCACGTTGACCGTCGCGGCTCTGGTGGCCCGCAACCCTGCAAGCGGCGATCGCCCGGAGGCCGGAACCCGAATCCGCGAAGGGGAACCCCCGATGCGTGCACTGTGCTGGCACGGCAAGAAGGACATCCGCTGCGACACGGTGCCCGATCCCAGGATCGAGGCGCCGCGCGATGCGATTGTCAAGGTCTCGAGCTGCGCGATCTGCGGCTCCGACCTGCATCTCTACGACGGCTTCATGCCCGGGATGGAATCCGGGGACATCATGGGCCACGAGTTCATGGGCGAGGTGGTCGAGGTCGGCTCGGCGAACCACAAGCTCAAGGTCGGCGACCGGGTCGTGGTGCCGTTCACGATCGCCTGCGGCGAGTGCGAGCAGTGCCGGCGCGGCTATTTCTCGGTCTGCGAGCGCAGCAATCGCAACAAGAAGATGGCCGACAAGGTGTTTGGCCACACCACGGCCGGCCTGTTCGGCTACACGCACCTGACCGGCGGCTATCCGGGCGGGCAGGCCGAATACGTACGCGTGCCCTACGCCGACGTCGGGCCGGTCAAGGTCCCGGGCAGCCTCTCCGACGAGCAGGTCCTGTTCCTCAGCGACATCTTCCCGACCGGCTGGCAGGCGGTGGTCCAGTGCGACATTGAGCCCTCCGACACGGTCGCGATCTGGGGCTGCGGCCCGGTCGGTCAGTTCTGCATCCGCAGCGCGGTCCTGCTCGGCGCCGGGCAGGTGATCGCGATCGACCGGGTGGCCGAGCGCCTGGCGATGGCGCGCGCCGGCGGCGCGATCACGATCGACATCACCGAAGACAGCGTGGTCGAGCGCCTCAACGACCTGACCTCCGGCAAGGGCCCGGAGAAGTGCATCGACGCGGTCGGAATGGAGGCGCACGCGAGCGCCACGGTCGATTCGATGTACGACCGGGCCAAGCAGGCGGTGATGCTCGAGACCGACCGGCCGCACGTGCTGCGGGAGATGATGTACGTCTGCCGGCCGGCCGGCGTGCTCTCGGTGCCGGGGGTCTACGGCGGGCTGCTCGACAAGATCCCGTTCGGCATGGTCATGAACAAGGGCCTGACGATCCGCACCGGCCAGACCCACGTCAACCGTTGGACCGACGATCTGCTGCGCCGGATCGAGGAGGAGCAGATCGACCCGTCGTTCGTGGTCACCCACCGGGTCGGGCTGGAGGACGGCCCCGAGATGTATCGCACGTTCCGCGACAAGGCCGACGGCTGCGTCAAGGTCGTGCTCCGGCCGTGAGGAGAAGCATCATGAGTCATCGATCGAACAACCACACCGCTCATCGCCTGGCGCAGGGCCTGGGTTGGTTCAGCATCGCGCTGGGTGTCACCGAGATGTTCGCGCCCCGGGCGCTCGGCCGGTTCCTCGGCATGGAGGAGCACGCCGAACTGCTCCGCGCCTACGGCGCGCGCGAGATCGTGGCCGGGGTCGGGATCCTGGCGCAGGACGACCCGACGCCCTGGATGTGGGGCCGGGTCGGCGGCGACGTGCTCGATCTCGGCACGCTGGCGATGGGGCTCGGGCGCAGCAATCCGCAACGCGGCAACGTTGCGATCGCGGTCGGGGCGGTCGCCGGCGTGACGGCGCTGGACGTGCTCTGCGCCCGAACCCTCGCCAACGACCACGGCCGGTCGCCGCTGCGGCTGCGGGACTACAGCTCGCGCAGCGGCCTGCCGCGCTCGCCCGAAGCGATGCGCGGTGCCGCGCGCGACTTCGAGACGCCAAAGGACATGCGGACCCCGGACGCGATGCGCCCCTACCCCATCGGCTGACCAAGGCCGCGGAGGAGCTAGGCCGGGTCGAGAACGCGCGCCCCGGCGCTCAGCCGTCGGAACAGCTGGCAGAGTTTGGCGCGCGACGGGTAGGCGGGCTGCGAGCCGTAGCCGGTGACCGCGAGGTGGGAGGCGGCGTTCGCAAAGCAGGCGGCCTCGCTCAAGGAGCGCCTCTCCAGGAGCGCCACGGCCAGCGCGCCGGCGAAGGCATCGCCGGCGCCGGTCGTGTCCGTGATCTCGACCGGGACCGGCGGGACGTGGGTCACCTGCCCCGCTTGCACCAGCACGCAGCCGCCGCCCGGAAGCTTGACCGCTGCAGCCTTCACCCTGCGCTCGAGCAGGCAGCGCCCGGCGCGCGCCGCCGACCGCTCGTCCTCGATCGCGATGCCGGTCAGGTGGCCCGCCTCGGACGGGTTGGGCACGATCACGTCGATTTGGGAAAGGACGTCGTCGGCCACCCGGTCGGCCGGCGACGGATCGAGGACGACGGCGAGCCCGCGTCGAGCTGCGGCTTCGACAGCCTGCGCGACCACGAAATCCGCAACCTCGTAGTCCGTCACCAGCACCGAGCCCGCCGGCGCGCTCGCCACCGCGCCCGCGATCTCCCGGGCGTCCTCCTGCGTCCAGGACTGGTTCGCGTTCGGCGCCAGAATGATCGTCTTCTTGCCGTCCGGCGGCACGGCGATCATTGAGACGCCGGTCGCGCTGACGTCGACTGCGGAGACGTGGGCGAGATCGACGCCGATCTCGCGCAGCGGCGCCAGCGCCCGTCCGGCCAGAGCATCGTCGCCGACCCGGGCGAGGAGCCGGGCCCCGACGCCCAGCCGGCGCGCCAGGAAGGCGACGTTGGCAGCCTTGCCGCCGCCGAGCTCCGCGAAATCGCGACCGAGCAGCGTCTCGCCAAGCTCCGGTCGGCGCTCGACCCGCACCTGGAAATCGACGTTGACGCTGCCGAGCGCGAGAATGACGGGCGCGTTCGGCGGCGGCGCCTGCCGTTCAGCGTTCCGCACCTCAGTCATCGCCCGTTCGCAACTCCGGTCGTCACCGCCCGACATCCTCGGAGCTCTGCCCGTCAACGGCCGCCGGGCTGAGCGGTTCCGACGGCCGATCGCGTGGCCGCGGGTCCGGGTCAGCGGTGAGGAAGTCGGATCTTCTGACCGGTGCGGATGGAACTCGGATCGTGGATGCCGGGATTGGCCCGAAGGACCGCCTTCAGCGTGGTCTTGCAGCGGTGCGCGATGCCGCTCAGCGTCTCGCCTGGCTCGACCGTGACCGTCGGCGGACAGGCCTGCGCGGCCGCAGACGTCCGGGCCCCTTCCTGCGCGCCCGGCGGCCGCTCCTCGACCGTCGACTTGGCCGGAGGAGCGCCAGGGGGCGTCCTGCGCTGGGCGCCCGCAGGGTCGCCGGCGGCGGGTGCGACCGGCTGCTGCGCCGGAGGGCTGGGCTTGGCTGCGGGCTCCGCGGGCTGCTGACGTCCGCTCGGCGCCGCCTCGCTGCCGGTCTCGGCCGCCGGCGCTTCCCGAGGGCCAGGCTGCGCCGCGCTCGTCTGCCCCTGGGCGTGGGGGTCCGGGCTTTGCTCCCGGTCTGCGGCCCGGACGACTGCGGCCGAGGTGGTGGCTCCGCTTCGCCCGCGGCTTGCTGTCGGGCTTCGGCGCTGCCGGATTTTCCGGTCCCGCCGCCTGCCTCGAGGTCAGCGGGGCTGGCTTTGGCCGTCAGCTCGCTGTCCGGCGTGGGCTCGGGCGCCGACCGGGGCCGCGGCTGCGGCGCCAGCATCGTGACCAGATAGTCGAGCTCGGCGGCGACCTTCTCGCAGCGATCGTCCTCTTGGCGGTCCGCATACTGGAGCGCGCGATCGACCATTTCGCTGCGTTGCCGGCTCGAGGTGACCCCGAGCTCCAAGAGCCTGCTCTGCAGGTCGCTGATCTCCTGCCGGCACGGCTTCGCCGCTCCGGCCCCGGCCAGGGCCAGCCACGCCACGCCGGCGAGCAGGGCGATGCGGGCAGTCGCGACGGTCATGAACTCGCGCTCTCGATCCGCCGATCCACGTGGGTCCGATGATAGCCGAACGCGACCGTCAGCCAAGCGTTCCGGGCGCCGCCGAGCGCGCGGGCACCGCTGGCGGACGGAACCGGAGGCGGCCCAGGCCGTTCTCGCCCTGGCGCCGACCAGCCGGCCGGCTGCCCCTCAGAGTTCGACCGGAGACCTTCATGGCCTATCGCTTTCTTCGCAAGGACTACGACGCGCTGGTCGCCAAGATCGAGGAGCTTGCGGACGCGCTGAAGCAGGCCGGCCAGGAAAAGGGCCTCTGGGCCAACCAGAGCGCCGAGACCTGGCACGACAACTTCGGCTACGAGCAGGAGCAGCAGCAGGAGTGGGCGCTGGCGCAGCGCCTCCAGGAATTCGTCGACATCAAGAACCACGCACAGATCGTCGATCAGCGCGCGCTCGACGAGGTTGACATCGGTGCGACGGTCACCATCCGCGACACCAGCACCGACGAGCAGAAGACGCTGGTCGTCGGCAGCTACCAGGTCCTGGGCCCGCAGCAGGACAACGAGGTCTCCTATGCCGCGCCGCTCGCCCGACCGTTGCTCGGCGCGACCGTCGGCGAGGAGCGCGAGGTCACGATCGGCGACCGGACCGCTACCTTCCGCGTGATCGGGATCGAGTAGGTTCTGCTCCCTCCGGCGGGCTGGAACCGCGGCGAGTCAGCGCCGTTGGCAAGAAACGGACCATCGGGAGGGCAAAGAGATGACCGAGAAGCCCGACACGAGACGGCCGAGCGATTCGACGTGGGGCGCGGCGACGATGGCGCCCGGCGACGAGGCGCCGCCCGGCACGCCCGGCACCGGCGAGGACGTCTGCCCCGATTGCGCCGGCAGCGGCCGGAGCGACGGAGGGGAGTGCGGCACCTGCCTTGGCAGGGGTCGCGTGGTCAAAGCGATCAGCGCCGGACCGTAGCAAGCGCCGGGGCGGCGGTGGTCATGGGATCTGGCCGCCAGTGATCAGGCCGAGCAGGACCGACTTCGCCGGCCATGCGCACGATCCCGATGCAGACGCCAAGGCGCGCGAGCGCTGCCCGGACGCGGGGGCCCTCGTAGCGCCCCGCCGACCGCCAGGTGCCGCCGAAGATCCAGACGGATCAGGCAAGGGACAGCAGGTAGACGGCCCAGAGGATCGCCACGGCTCCGGGACCGGCGAGCGCCCAGATCGCGAGCAGGAGCGCAACCAAGCTCATGTTGCCGCCGACGCCGAAGACCCAGTAGGTCACCCACAGCCGGAGTCGGCCTTGCCAGAGGTCGCGAACGAGCGCGGTCACGATCAGCAGTGTCCCGGTGGGCGTGTCTTGGGGCCGCAACGGCCCGCGACGGTGGCGGTTCTTCAATCGAAAGTGGAATGGCGAGCGGGCGTGTCAGTCGCGGGAACGCGGCCGGGCGGGTCGCGTTTGCTGGTGCCAGAGGCTAACCAAGGAGAGAGAGATGCAGGCAAAAGAGTTCATGACCCGCAATCCGGTCGTGGTCCGCCCCGACGCGACTCTGCGCGAGGCGGCCCAGAGAATGCGCGAGCTCGACAGCGGCATATTGCCGATCTGCGACGGCGACCGGCTGGTCGGGATGCTGACCGATCGCGACGTCACCGTGCGCGCGATCGCGGAAGGCAAGGACCCGAATGCGACCGCGGTCCGCGACGTGATGTCGCCGGAGGTGGTCTACTGCTTCGAGGACGAGGACGAGGCGGTCGCCGCGAGCAAGATGGAGCAGCACCAGCTGCGCCGGCTGGCCGTGTTGAACCGGGACAAGCGCCTGGTGGGGATGGTCTCGCTCGGGGATCTCGCCGTGCATACGACCAAGGACCGCATCACCGGCGAGATCACAGAGGCCGTTTCCGAGCCGTCATCGACCGCGGTCTAGCCGGTTCCGCCGCGGATCGCGGCGCTCCGCGCCCGCCGGACCGGAGGCCCCATCTTCAGCGATCCGATCCGATCCGGTGATCAGCCGGGCCCCGCGGCCGTAGGTCAGCCAGGACCAGACCCAGTTGACGAACACGGCCAGACGGTTGCGGAACCCGATCAGCAGATAGATGTGGACCAGGCCCCAGAGCAGCCAGGCGATCGTGCCGGTCAGCTGCAGCGATCCGAAATCTGCGACCGCGGCCGAGCGGCCGATGGTCGCCATCGTGCCGCGGTCGCGGTAGACGAACGGGCCGGGATCGGGCCGGCCCCGGGCGCGCGCGGCGATCAGCCCGCCGACGTAGCGGCCCTGCTGCTCGGCGACCGCCGCAAGCCCCGGCAGCGGTGCTCCGTCGGCCCCAAGCGCCCGGGCGGCATCGCCGAGCACGAAGATTTCCGGCCGGCCCGGCACCGACAGGTCGGGGCCGACCTCGACCGCGCCGTTGCGCGCGGTCTCGACCCCGAGCCACTGGCCGACCGGCCTCGCCTGGACGCCCGCCGACCAGATCACGGTTGCCGCGGCGATCCGCTCGCCCTTGGCGCTGACGCCCTCGGCGTCGATCCGCTCGACCTGGGCCCCGAGACGGACCTCGACGCCCATCGCTTCCAGCGTCGACTTGGCATAAGCGCCGAGCTTCTCCGGGAAGCCCGCCAGCAGCCGCGGCCCCGCCTCGACCAGGATGATCCTCGCAGTGCCGGGATCGATGTGGCGGAAGTCACGCGCGAGGGTCGCCTTGGCGAGCTCGGCGATCGCGCCGGCCAGCTCGACGCCGGTCGGCCCGCCGCCGACCAGGACGAAGGTCATCAGCCAGTCGCGCCGGCCCGGGTCGGGGGTGGTCTCGGCGCGCTCGAACGCCAGCAGCAGCCGCCGCCGGATCGCGGTCGCGTCCTCGACCGACTTCAGGCCCGGGGCAAAGCGCGGCCAGTCCTCGTGGCCGAAATAGCTGTACGCGGAGCCGGGCGCGAGGATCAGGACGTCGTAGCTCTGGCCGGCGCTCGCGCGGGTGCCGACCCGACGCGCATCCGGGTCGACGCCCGTGACCTCGTCGAGCACGACCTCGATGTTGCGGTAGGGCCTGAGCGTCGCCCGGATCGGCGCCGCGACGTCGGCTGGGGAGAGCGCGGCCGTGGCCACCTGGTAGAGGAGCGGCTGGAACAGGTGATGGTTGCGCCGGTCGATCACGGTCACGTCGACCGGAGCCCCGCCCAATCGCTTGGCCGCGGCGAGGCCGGCGAAGCCGGCGCCGACGATCACGACGTGCGGCCGGCGATCGGGCGCCAGGGTCCAGGCGCGCCTGGCGCTGCACGCCCGAGACTGCCTCCTGTCGGGCGCCCGATCCGGCTCTGGCGATCGCAGCGACGTCATGAGCTCTCCCGGCCGGGACCATCTCAGCCCTGAAGCAGCCGGGACTCCCAACCGCCGTTGACCAGCAGCACCTCGGGCCCGTACGGGCGGACCGCGACGATGCTGAACGAGGCCGGGCCGATCTCGATCCGCTGAAACAGGTCCGGGTGGACGCCCAGATAATGGGCGATCGCGATCTTGATCACATCGCCGTGGCTGACGAGCGCCACCGTCTGGTCGCGATGCTCCGAGCAGAGCCCCTGCGCGAGTTCGAGCACGCGGCCCAGCACGTCGCCTATGGATTCCCCACTCGGAGCGCGCGTGCAACTCCGGAAGGCGTTGAACCAGCGCCACTCGGCGAGCGCGTCCAGTTCGGACAGGCTCTGATCGCTCCAGTCGCCGAAGTCGACCTCGTTCAGCTCGTCCGCGATCCGCGCCTCGAGCCCGAGCCGGGCGGCGAGCGGCCGGGCGGTCGCCCGGGCGCGCTCGAGCGGGCTGCAGTAGAGCGCCCGGATCGGCGCCGCCGCCAGCCGCTCGGCCAGCGCCTCGGCCTGCCGCTCACCTTCCGGGCTGAGGCGCACCCCGGGCGTCCGCCCGACGATCCTCCGGCCCAGATGGTCGTGGGCGGCATGGCGGATGAGGACGAGCTTCGTCAATGACGCGATGCGCCATGCTCGCCATGGGCTCGCTTGTCCGCGGTGTCGCGCCCGACGATCTTGTTGAACTGGCTGTCCTTCTCGTACAGCAGCGCGAGCTCTCGCTTCTCGAACTCCTCGAAGAACTCGTCCCACGAGATCTCGACCAGACTCTCATGCTCGGACTGCGGCGCCTTCGGGAACATGATCCGGATGATGCCGACGTCGCCGCCCTGGTGGGTACGGTCGACCGCCGCCGGCTTGCCGCCTTTGGATTCGGCCCATTTCCGGATCGTGTCGTGATCGGTGGCGACTTCCGCCATGGCTCCTCTCCCCCATCAAGAGATGTCTGCGGAAAACGGGCGCGCGGCCGGCGGGTTCCGCGCGCCCGGCGAAATCGAGCGCCGGCGGGTCGCCCGGCGAAGGCCGGCCTCGCGCTGGCGCTCACGTGCCGGCGGATCGGCCGCTCAGGAGGCCGCCGCCGACTTCGCGCGGCTCTCTTCGTCGACCGCGCGGCGCAGCGTCGCTTTGAGCTCTGGACCGCTCAGCTCGCGAGGGCGGCTCGAACTCGCGCTCGCCGACCTCGCGCGTCAGGCGCTGCTGGAGCAGGGCGAGCACGGCGGCCTCCTCGCTGCGCAGGCCGGCGAGACCGCTGCGCAGGCTCTCCTCGACCCGCCCCTTCAAGAGCTCCAGCAGGCTGCCGTCGAGATAGCACTCGACCACCTCCGGGTGGATGTAGCTCTTGCGGCAGACCGCAACCGTATTGCCGAGCTGGGCCGCGACCTGCTCGATCGCACGCGTGACGTTGCGCTTGGCGGCCGCCTGGCTGTCGAAGCTCTCGAACTCGCTGAGCGCCAGCGAGGCCAGCACGGTCCCGGCCCAGGTGCGGAAATCCTTGGCCGTGAATCCCTCGCCGGTGATCTCCTGCAAATACGCGTTGACGTCCGCGGAATCGACCTCCTGCCGCTTGCCGTCCTCGTCGAGGTACTGGAACAGATGCTGGCCGGGCAGCTCCTGGCAGGAGCGCACGATCCGGGCGAGGCGCCGGTCGCGCAACGAGATCCGATGCCGCTTGCCGCCCTTGCCGCGGTACTCGAAGATCAGCCTGGTGCCCTCGAAGTCGACGTGGCGGTCGCGCAGCGTGGTCAAGCCGTAGCTGTGGTTGTCACGCGCGTACTCCTGGTTGCCGACCCGGATCAGCGTGACCTCCAGCAGCCGGACGATGGTCGCCAGGACCTTCGCGCGGGGCAGGCCGCGGCGCGCCTGGTCCTCGGCGACGCGCGCCCGGATCCGCGGCAGCGCCCGCGCGAACGCGAGCATCCGATCGAACTTGGCGGCATCGCGCACCGCCCGCCAGTTCTCGTGGTAGCGGTATTGCTTGCGCCCCCTGGCGTCACGTCCGGTCGCCTGCAGATGGCCGTGGGGGTAGGAACAGATCCAGACGTCGGTCCAGGCCGGCGGCACGGCCAGCCGCTTGATCCGGGCGAGCTCGGTCCGGTCCTTGATCAGCCGCCCATCCGGGCCGCGGTAGGAAAAGGCCTTGCCGGCGCGCCGGCGCGTGATCCCCGGCATCGTGTCGGACACGTAGCGCAGGCCGGCCGCGCGCGCCGCCGCCGACGGATCGGGCGGATCCGCCATGACTGCCTGAGTTCGCTCGTCTTGCTTCATGGCGCTGCGCTCGTCGGAGTTCCGGACAGCGCCCAAACGGCGGCCGGGCGGCAAAGTTCCTGCGCCCGAGCCGCATTTCGTCGGGGAACCCTTTGCCGCTCCCGGGGTTGACGCAACAGACCCGCATAGGGTCGCCTCCCTGACCCACCTGGGCCCCGTCTGCGGACGGGGCTTTCTTTTTGCGAGCCCGAGCGGGCGGAGCGGCAAGGTCGTTGGCGGACGACCAGGGGGTGTCCGAGCCCGCGCCCGACGCGGGCCGGATCGGGAACGGTATCCCGAGTGGCGCGTTTGGCTTCTGGTCTTCTGCGCGTCGGAGCTGGTCTGGTGAAGCTCGTGGTCTTCGGCTTGACGGTCAGCTCGTCCTGGGGCAACGGGCATGCGACGCTCTGGCGTGGGCTCTGCGGCGCGCTCGCCCGGCGCGGGCACGAGGTCGTGTTCTTCGAGCGCGACGTGCCTTACTACGCCCACAACCGCGACCTTCCCGAGCTGCCGCACGGGCGGCTCCATCTGTACGCCGGCTGGGACGAGATCGTGCCCCGGGCGCGGCGCCAGCTCGCGGACGCCGACGCGGCGATGGTCACCTCCTACTGTCCGGACGGCGTCGCCGCGGCCGGGCTGGTGCTCGAGGCCCCCAGGCCGGTGCGGGTGTTCTACGACCTGGACACGCCGGTGACGATCACCCGGCTCGCCGCCGGCCAGAAGGTCGACTACCTGCCGCCGCAGGGTCTTGGCGACTTCGACCTGGTCCTGAGCTACACCGGCGGCGGCGCCCTCGACGAGCTCATCGAGCGGCTGGGCGCCCGCCGCGTGGCGCCGCTCTATGGCAGCGTCGATCCCGACCAGTACCGGCCCGCCCTGCCGCTGCCGCACTATCGCGCCGACCTCTCCTACATGGGCACCTACGCCGCCGACCGGCAGGCGCGGCTGGAGCAGCTCCTGGTCGAGCCGGCCAGGCGCCTGCCCGACCGGCGCTTTTTGATCGGCGGCGCTCAGTACCCGGACAGCTTTCCCTGGTCCGCCAACATCTATTACGTGCGCCACCTGCCGCCGGCCGAGCATCGCGCGTTCTACAGCTCGTCCCGGCTGACCCTGAACGTGACCCGCGCGGCGATGGCGCGGATGGGCTACTGCCCCTCGGGCCGGCTGTTCGAGGCCGCGGCCTGCGGCGCCCCGATCCTGAGCGACGCCTGGGAAGGGCTGGAGGCGTTCTTCTGCCCGGACCGGGAGATCCTCACCGCCGACGATACCGTCGATGCGATACGGGCGTTGCAGATCACCCCTGCCGAGCTCGCGCGCATCGGCCGGCGAGCCAGGGAGCGGACGCTCGAGGAGCACACCGCGGCCCACCGGGCGGCGGAGCTCGAGCGGCTGATTGAGGACGCGCACGGCCCGGCCCCTGCCCTGGCCCCCCGGAGCGTCGGGGTCGCATGATGTGGGGCATCGTCCCGGCCGCCGGCAGCGGCACCCGGATCCAGCCGCTGGCCTTCTCCAAGGAGCTGCTGCCGGTCGGCAGCCGGCGCGACGGCGGCATCGAGCGCCCGCGCGCGGTCAGCGAGTATCTGGTCGAACGCATGGTGCGGGCCGGCGCCGACCGGATCTGCTTCGTCATCTCGCCGACCAAATCCGACATCCTGCGCTACTACGGCAGCCGGATCGGCAGCGCCCATGTCGCCTACGTCGTCCAGCCCGAGGCGCGCGGCCTGTGCGATGCGATCTTCCGCGCCCTGCCGCTGATCGCGCCGGGCGACACGGTCGTGGTCGGCCTGCCGGACACGATCTGGTTCCCCGAGGACGGGCTAGCCGCGCTGCCCGGGGGCTGCCTGTCGATGCTGCTGTTTCGGGTCGACCGGCCGGAGCTGTTCGATGCCGTGGTGATGGCGCCGGACGGCCGGGTCGAGGCGGTCGAGGTCAAGCGGCCGGCGCCGCGCTCGCAGTGGATCTGGGGCGCCTTCAAGATGCCGGGCGCGGTGCTGGCCGAGCTGTTCCGGTTGTGGTGCGAGCGCGACCGGAGCGACGAATATCTGGGGACCCTGCTCAACGTCTACATCGCTCGCGGCGGCGAGGTCCGGGGCATCCCCGCCGGCCAGGGCTACGTCGACGTCGGCACGCTCGACGGCTACCGGCAGGCGCTCCGTCTGCTCGATAGCGCGCAGCCGCCGGCGGCCGGCGCGCGGACCGCGGCCGTAGGGTCCTGAGCATGCCGCGGGCCGCGTCCGCCCCGGACCGCGATGCGATCGCGCGGCGCATCCGCGAGCTCGGGAGCTGGTTCCACAATCTGGATCTGGGCGGGGTCCGGACCGCGCCCGACCATTTCCTCGGCGACTACCCGGCGGTCAAATGGCAGCGCTTCGCGCACGCGCTGCCCCAGGACCTGCGGGGCAGGACGGTGCTCGACATCGGCTGCAACGCCGGGTTCTACTCGATCGAGATGAAGCGGCGCGGAGCCGACCGGGTGGTGGGCGTCGACCACGATCCCGACTACCTCGAGCAGGCGCGCTTCGCCGCCGAGATCTGCGCGGTCGAGATCGAGTTCCGCGAGCTCTCGGCCTACGACCTCGCGGCGCTCGGCGAGCGCTTCGACGTCGTTCTGTTCCTGGGCGTGCTCTACCATCTCCGGCATCCGCTGCTGGCGCTCGACCTGATCCACGAGCACGTCGCCCGCGACGTCTTGGTGTTCCAGTCGCTGCAACGCGGCAGCCCCGAGGTCGAGCCACTCGAGCGCGACTACCCGATCACCGAGGTCGGGGTGTTCGAGCGGCAGGGCTTTCCGCGCCTGCATTTCATCGAGCAGAGCTACTCGCGGGACCCGACCAACTGGTGGCTGCCGAACCGCGCCTGCGCCGAGGCCATGCTCCGCAGCGCCGGCTTCGAGATCCTGGACCATCCCGAGGAGGAGGTCTTCCTCTGCCGCTGGCAGCCTCGCCCGGAGGGTTCCCAGGCGGTCTACCCGGCCAAGCGAGGACAGCGATGATCGAAGCCGCGATGATCTGGAACGAGCCCAACAACAAGTCGCACTGGGACTTCGAGGTCGACCCGGAGTGGGCGGCGTTCGCCGAGATGGCGCGGCTCGCGGGTCAGGCGGTCGCGGCCGAGAACCCGGACATCCTGCGGGTGTTCGGCGGCATCTCGCCGATCGATCCCTTGTTCATCCAGAACATGCAGTGGCGGGGCGCCCTCGAGCCGATGGACGCGGTCGCGGTGCACGGCTTCCCACTCGACTGGAACCACTGGATGATCGACGACTGGCCGCAGAAGATCGCCGAGATCGAGGCTGTCGCGGGGCTCCCGGTCTGGGTCTCGGAGGTCGGCGCCTCGACCTTCGGCGCCGAGGAGGTCCAGGAGTTCGCGCTTGAGCGCACGGCGACGCTGCTTTCGGGCCGCGTGCCGCGGATCCACTGGTACAGCCTCTACGATCTGCCGCGGGCGTGGCCCGCGACCACGCGCCATCGCGAGGCCGAGGGTTCCTCCTACTATCGCCACTTCTACATGGGCCTGCTGCGCGAGGACGGCACGCCGAAGCGGGCGCTCGAGCGCTTTGCCGAGTACACGCCGGAATTCGGGATCTGCCAGTGGTTCCATTTCGAGGACCACCGGCTCGACGATGCGGTCCGCTGGCTGCGCCGGCTCGGGGTCAAATACCTGCGCACCGGGCTCAGCTGGGCCGACTTCTTCCGCCCCCACGCGCTCGCCTGGTTTGATCGCCAGATGCGCGCGCTCGAGGAGTTCGAGGTCACGCTGACTTTCTGCTTCACGCCCGAGCACCGGGGCGTGCTGCCCCACTACACGAGCCCGCCGCTGGTGCCGGAGGAGTTCGCCGACTTCTGCGCCGCGATGACCCGCCGCTACGCCGGCGGCCGGGTCTCGTCCGCCCCGAAAGCGCGCGCGCCGGCGATCCGGGCGGGATGACGCTCACCGTCCTGAGCGTCGCCTTCCCGTTCGCCCCGGTCGGACCCAATGCGGTCGGCGGCGCCGAGCAAATCCTGAGCAGCCTCGACCACGCGCTGATCCAGGCCGGCCACCGCTCGATCGTGGTCGCCTGCGAAGGCTCGAGCACGGCCGGCGCGCTCATCGCCGTGCCCAAAACGGTGGGTCCGATCACCGAGGCGGCACGCCGGCGCGCGCAGGCCTGCCACCGCGCCGCGATCGAGAGCGCGCTCCGGCGCTGGCCGGTCGATCTGGTCCACATGCACGGCCTCGATTTTTCCGATTATCTGCCGGCCCCGGGCGTGCCGGTGCTCGCAACCCTCCACCTGCCGCCCGAATGGTACCCGCCCACTGCCTTTGCCCCGGGCCGTCCGAACACGTTCGTCCACTGCGTCTCGGCGGCGCAGCGTGCACGCTGCCCGCCCGGGGCCGCCCTGCTGCCGGACATCCCGAACGGCGTCCCGATTGACGCGCTGACCGCGCGGCATGCCAGGCGCAGGTTCGCGCTCGCCCTCGGCCGAATCTGCCCGGAGAAGGGTTTCCACCACGCGCTGGATGCCGCGAAGCGCGCCGGAGTGGCCCTGTTGCTCGCCGGTGCGGTTTTCCCCTACGGCGCGCATCAGATCTATTTCCAGCGCGAGATCGTCCCGCGTCTCGACCGGCAGCGCCGGTTCGTCGGGCCGGTCGGGTTTGCCCGCAAACGGCGCCTGCTCAACGCGGCGCGCTGCGTGCTGATCCCGAGCCTCGCGCCCGAGACCAGCTCGCTGGTGGCGATGGAGGCGCTCGCCTGCGGCACGCCCGTGGTCGCGTTCCCGGCCGGCGCCCTGCCCGAGATCGTCGAGCACGGCCGGACCGGGTTCATCGTCCGGGACGAGCGCGAGATGGCGGATGCCATCGATGCCGCATCCCACCTCGATGCCGCCGACTGCCGCGCAGCCGCGCGGGCGCGCTTCTCGCTCGAGCAGATGACCAGGCGCTATCTGGCGCTCTACCGGGCCGTGACCGCCCGGGCTCGCGGAGCACGCGCACGGGCTGATCTGGCGCGGGCCGGTGTCTGATCTCGGAATCCAGGAAATCGCCACGACCGAAGGCCTCGAGGCGCTGGCGCCCGAGTGGGCCCGGCTCTGGCATCGCGCACCGCACGCGACCCCGTTCCAGGCGCCGGCCTGGCTGATCCCGTGGTGGCGGCACTTCGGCCAGGGCGAGCTGATGGTGCTCTGCGCCCGGGAGCGGGACGAGCCGGTGGGGCTCCTGCCGCTCTACATCCTGGAGGAACCGCCCGTCCGCAAGCTGCTGCCGGTTGGCATCGGCAACTCCGATTGGCTGGACGCGATCTGCGCCCGCGGACGGGAGCGGGAGATCGCCGCCGGCTTCATGGCGGCGATCGCCCGACGCGCCGATCGCTTCGACGTCTGCGATCTGCAACCGCTGCCGGCGCAATCGCCTCTGCTCGAAGCCGAACCGGCCGGCCTGGCGGCCGAGCGGATCACGCTCGAGCCCTGCCCGGCGCTGCACCTGCCGCAAGGCGGTCTCGAAGCCGCGCTGCCGCAGGCCATGCGCCAGAACCTCCGCTACTACCGCCGGCGCGCCGGGAAGTGCGGGCGGCTACGGTTCGAGGCTGCCCATCCGGGCAACCTCGGCGAGCTCCTGCAAGCGTTCTACGCGCTCCACGGCGCCCGCTGGCGCCGGCAGGGTCTTTCAGGAGTCCTGGCGAACGGGGAGGTTCGGAGCTTCCACGCCGAGGCGGCGCCGGCGCTGATGGCGCTGGGTGCCTTGCGCCTCTACGCTCTGCGCCTGGACGAGCGGATCGTCGCCGCGCTCTACGGCTTCATCGCCAAAGGTCGTTTCCATCACTATCTCGCGGGCTTCGACCCTGATCTGGGGAAGCTTGGCCTCGGCACGCTGATCGTCGGACACGCGCTCGAGCAGGCCGCCCGGGAAGGCGCCGAGGAGTTCGATTTCCTGCGCGGCGGCGAGGCTTACAAGTATCGCTGGGGCGCTGTCGACCGCCCGAGCTACGGCCGGCGGCTCCGCCCGCTCGCCTGAGATTTGCGCAGATGAAACGTCGCCCCGTCCCAGAGCTCAAGGTCCCGCGTCCCGGCGCGCAGCAGCCGTAGCCCGCTGAGCGCGGCGAGGCGGCAGGCATCCTCCCGGTCGAGCGCGAGATCGCCCCGGTAGGTGAGGTTCAGGACCACGAAGTCGCCGCCCTGCCGGAGCACGCGCGCGACCTCCAAAAAATGTGTCTCGAGCAGCGCCATGCCGACCCGGTGCACATACGGCAGGCTGTCGATCGCGAGCACGGTGTCGAACGCCGCCGCGGCGAACGGGCCGAGATCGAGCCCGGAGGTCTGGATCAGGGTCACGTTCGGCAGACCGGCGCAGCGGCGGCGCGCTTCCGCGATCATGCCGGGGGCGATGTCGATCCCGGTCAGCGCCGCGGCGCGCCCCGCCAGCGCCTGCTGAAAGCGGCCGATGCCGCAGCCGATCTCGAGGATCCATCGCTCCGCGCCGAGCACGCCCAGACGCTCGAGCAGCGCCACGACTTCGGCAGTCGCCGCTTCGAGGCGCGCCGGACTGCCGAGCGAATAGAGCGCGACGCTCGCCTCCGGACTCTCCCGCAGCGCCTGGTCGAACAGGCGCGCGCACCGCGCCAGCTCGTCACCGGCGGGCGAGCGCCGCTCGTGCTCGAGAATCCGCAGCACCAGATCGCCACCCGTATCCAGCAGCGCCCGCATCTCCGCGACCGTAGGGCCGAGGTCCCGGCCGGCACAGGGCCGCGCTGCAAGCGCGTCGAGGGCCGAGCGCACCGCCGCGCCATCGCCGCAGAGCACGAGCAGGCGCACGAGCGCAATCGCGGGCGAGAGCTCGCCGGCGGCGCAGCGCTCGGCCAGCTCGGTCGCCCCGGCGTGCATGGCCTTCAGCCCCTTACATGGTGTCGCACGGGTGAGCAGCGAACCACCCCACCGGCCACGCGTTCAGCGTACCCGGACGCGAGCGGGAGGTGGATGGTGAGTGCGAGACTGGGCGTACGCTGGACCGTGGGCAATGTCAGCCCGCGCGGCTTCGAGGCGCTTAGGCTCTCGATCTGGGGCGCGTGGCGGCTGTTCGGAGCCGCGGCGGCCTACGTGGTCTGCGTCAACGGGATCGCACCCGACGAGGCCCGCGCCCGGACCGGGCCGGTTCCGGCCGCCCGCCGCTGCCGCCGCGCGAGTGAGAGGGCCGGGTGCTGTCGCCGCCGGAGCCGATGCTGCCCCGCCTGCCACCACGTCCGCGCTCAACCCTTGGTGCCGGGCTCGTGCTCGCGGGTGTCGAAGGTGTCGTTGCCGCAGTTCGGGCATTTGGGAATCTTGTCGCCGCCGGTGACGTGCACCCGCTCGTGACACCGCTCGCAGCGGAAATCGCCGGTTTTTCTGGCGTTCTCACCTGCGTGCGCCGCCATGACATCGCTCCCGCTCAGATTGAAGGGGCACGGACCCGGCGCGCGCCACGACCGCCACGCGATCCGTCATGAACCGTCAACGTGCTCTGCCGGACCAGGTTCCCCAAGCAGAAAAGCAGGCGCCGAAAGCGCAAATCAACATCGTGATTGCTGGTGTTGCCGCTTCGACTGGCCGTTCTACCATTCCTTGATGTATAGCCGATCGTCTTAATGTGCTTCGAGCAATCATACCGTTCCGAATGACCTGCATCACGGAACTTGCCGGGTGATCCGCCGTTTCGCTGACCGGCCGACCGAATCCTGGCCGATTCACCCCGAGGAGAAGCATCGATGACCACGCCACGCGACAACCTGATCGGCTGGCTGCGCGACGCGTACGCCATGGAAGGCCAGGCGATCTCGCTGCTCGAGACCCAGATCGAGCGCCTTGAGCACTACCCGGAGGCGCTGCCGCGGCTGCGCGACCATCTGCAGGAGACCCGCGAGCAGCAGGCCGCGGTCGAGCAGTGCCTGGACCGCCTCGGGGCCGATCCGTCGTCGCTCCGGGAAGCCGCGATGAAGCTCGGCGCCAACATGCAGGGCATGATGCACGCGATGGCCTCGGACGAGGTCCTCAAGCACGCGCTCGGCAGCCACGCCTTCGAGCGCTTCGAGGCCGCCTGCTACTGCGCGCTGGCCGCGGCCGCCGAGGCGGCGCAGGAGCCGGAGATCGCGCGCACCTGCGAGCGCATCATGCACCAGGAGGAGGACATGGGCCGCTGGGTCTGGGACCAGCTGCCGCAGATGACCCGCAAGTATCTCGAGCGCGCCGAGACCGGCGCTGAGGCCAAGCGCTGATCGCCTCGCTGGCCAGTCGCAAGCTGCCAACAAACGCCCGCTGATGGCGCCATCAGCGGGCGCTTCTTTTGCTGACAATCGGGAGAGCGAAGTAGCTGCCCGGGTCGACGCTCACCGTGGCTCGAGCATGCCGAAGAACGAGACGAGCCCTATGGCGCCGAGGCCCAGAGCAAGCTCGACCATCGTATCGGACCGGAGGGCGCGCACGGCATTGGGCCGATCCGATGCCAGCCTGGGTACGAAGCCATAGCGGTTGGCGATCGCAAGACCGACCATCACGGCAACGAGCGCGATCTTGGCATCGAGCATCACTTGATAGGACGAGGACCAGTCGGTCGGCCAGCGTCCCAGGACCAGGATGGTGTTGAGCACGCCGGACAGGATCACCAGGGCCACCGCAACATGGCCGGCCGCGGAGAATCGGCTGACGGCCGTCTCAGCCTCTCTGCGGCGCTTGGCATGCTTGAGCGCCCCCAGGGCCGGCAACAGCGGCACGAGGGCGCCGATCCAGGCGCCGCCTGACAGCAGATGGACAGCGTCGGTGACCCGATGCGCGATCCCGAGCCCTCCCTCATGCATCGCGGCATGACCGGTCAGCGCCAGACTGGCAAGAAGCAGTCCCGAGGCCAGCGCGGTCACGGCCTGCCGGCGAGCGGCTGAGGCAGCGAGCGTCACGGCCACGAGGCTGGCCGCGACCGCCTGGACCTGCCAGGCCCAGCCGACGCTCGTCTCGAGCAGGACCGCCCGGGTGGTGGCCGGATCGAGCGCGTCGGGCCAGCCCTCGCCGATCATGGCAGTCTCGAGAGGCAGCGCCGCCGCGGTGGTCGCAACCGCGAGGATGATGGCTAAGACCCGGAAAGCCTCGAGACGCCGCCCGATCTCCCCCGCCAGAGTCTGCGGCACGAGGGTCGCCAGATAGGCGAACGCGCCCCACGACAGCATCGCGGAGCCATCATGCAGAAAGCGACAGGCGATCAGGGCAGTGCCGGGGCTGATCACGGTTTGACGGTGAACGTGTAGCTGCCATGCGTCTTATGGCCGTCGGTCGACAGAGCGTGCCAGGCGACGGTGTACGTGCCGGCGGCCAGGGTGCCGGACAGCGGCACCACGAGCGTGGTATCGTCGCCGGCCCGAAGCGTAGCCTCGCCGGTAGCAACGGTGGTCTCGCCTGGACCCTTCACCTGGACGCCGGTGAAGGCGAGGTCGACGCCTTCGGAGAATTGGAGCTCGAGTTCGGAGGGCGATGCCGACACGGTGCCGTTCGCCGGCGGGGTGGCCAACTCGAGGTGCGCGTGGGCCAGCGCCTGACCCGTCAGGCCGACGGTGACCGCGACCGCGAGGCTGAAGGTGCGAGTGGATCTGGACATGATGGGTCCTTTCGGAGGGTGGCGGATCGGGACGACTTCTAGCAGCAGAACCGCCGGAAAATAGCTCGTCTGCCTGATCCGTCGATGTGGCGCCCTCGAGGCCGCGAGCAATGGCTGCCGCGTGCGGGCCGCGGTTGCCGCCGCTGATCGCGCAGCCCGGGCAGGTCAGGGCCGCGCGCACGGCCGCCCGGACGATGCGTCGCATGGCGCGCGCCGGGGTATGCCACACCTTCAATCCCGGTGATGCTCGAGATGAGCCGCAGGATGTTTCGAGCCGGCCGAGCGCGCCGCCGTCTTGCCGCCGGTCTGCTCGCCGGTGCGCTGACGTTGGCGATGGCGGGCTGCGACGAGCCGCAGCCCTGGCACGAGACCGAGATCACCGGCGCGCTGCCGCCGCTCGCGTTGACGATGACCCGGGCCGACGACGGCCGGACAGTCACCGCCGCCGACTATCGCGGCAAGATCGTGCTGCTCTATTTCGGCTACACGTTCTGCCCCGACGTCTGCCCGCTGACGCTGTCGAACATCGCACAGATCCTTGACCGCCTCGGGCCGCAGGCCGACCAGGTGCGGGTGCTGTTCGTCACCGTCGATCCCGACCGCGATACGCTGCCGGTCCTGAAGCAGTATGCCGACGCCTTCGGGCCAGAGGTCGACGGCCTGCGCGGCGACCCCGGTCAGCTCGCAGCGCTCGCCAAGCGCTATCGGGTCGCCTATTCGGTCGCGCCCAAGACCGCCGAGCACGACTACGAGGTCTCGCACGGCTCGGCGGTCTACGTCTTCGATCGTTCGGGCGAGGTGCGACTGCTGCTGTCGTCCCTGTCGACCGGCACGCCGGAGATCCCCGACACCGCCGCCGACCTGAGGCGCCTGATCGAAGGCCCGCAGTCGCAAAGCCTGGTGCAGCGCCTCCTCAATCTGCTCTGAGGCCCGCCTGGCGGGCTCAGCCGGTCGCGCCGCGTACCGCGAAGCGGCCGCTCAACGTGGCGCCGTCCTCGAACTGCAGGGTCACGGGCACCGACTGCCCCGGTTTCAGGTCCGCCGACGGCGACGTGCACATCAGGTGATAGCCGTGCGGCGCGAATTGCAGCGAGCCGTGCGCCGGCACGGTGACGCTCTCGACCATGACCATCTTGTCCACGCCGTTCTCGGTCCGGCTCTGGTGCAGCATCAGGCTGCCGCAGGCCGGCGACGACGCGCCGGTCAGCACCCGGGCCTGATCGCCGTCGTTGCGCAGCGTGAAATAACCGGCCGCCGGCCGGCTCGGCACGATCGTCCGGATCCAGGCATCAGCGAGCGTCAGGCCGTCGTCGGCGGCATGGCCGGCCGATATGGCGGCGAGGCCGAGCAGCCCCGCGCCGGCGAACCGCACGGCCAGGGCCAGGCGCCTAGACGCCGGTCCAGCGGCGCGCATCGATCTTCTGCGACGCGGCATCGGCACCCTCCTTCAGCTCCCGCTCCTCGGCCAGACGGAGGAAGTTGACCACCAGCAGCAGGCCGGCCACGCTCATCATGCCGCCCGGGATCCACACAATCATACCCCCGAAAACCTGGTCGCGGGCCGCGTCGATCGAGGGAAAGATCCGGCCGCACCAATGGTAGAACTCGTAGAGGTCGTGCCCGGAGAAGGCGATCACGGCGCCGAGCACGATCTGGGGGAACATCACGCCAAGCACCAGGCCGCCGCGGGCCAGGAACGAGATGCGCGCCGGCGGGCTCGGCCGCGGATCGAGGACCAGGCTCCAGAACAGGATGCCGTCGACCACCATGCTCCAGTTCATCAGCGCGTACAGGTCGGGGTCGATCATGGCCCGGAAGTGCACCGCGGGAATGAGCCAAAGGCCGATCAGCCCGACGAACAGCACGGCCGCCAGCAGCGGCTGCTGGATGGCGTGGACCGGCAGGGTCAGCCAGCGCGATTCGGTCAGCCGCGCGAGCGCGCCCGGCATGCCGCGCTTGATCGTGGCGCCGGGCCAGCCGAGCACGATCAGCAGCGGCCCCAGGTGGTGCATCACGATGTGCTGCACCCGGTTCAGGAAGAACATGTGCTCGGCCAGGTACTCGAACCGGGTCTGCAGCACGGCATAGGTGGTCAGGAGGCCGAGCGTGAAGCAGACCGTGCGCCACATGGGCGGCCGCTCCGCCGGCGCCGAGGCCATCGCGCCGCGGGCGAACCACCAGAGCGACAGCCAGATTGCCAGGAACTGCAGCGGCGCGAAGTCCCAGGGCGCCCACATCGGCAGCGCCGCCGGGTCGTTCGCGCACCACCACCACAGCAGCACCACGGCGGCCGCCAGCAGCAGGTAGACCGGACCGTCGATGGCCCGGGCGACCCCGTGCTCGCGAACCAGGCCTCGCAATGGCGCAGACGTCGTGATCATGCAGGCCCGATCCTAAGGCTCAGGCGCGGCGCTCGGAACCACGGCGCCCGCGGCCCATCGTCGCCACCGCCGTGGCCGCCCGTTCTCCATGCAGATGGCCGGTCGGACGTTCCGAGAACCCGAGCCGTCCGCTCAGGGGAAATCGTCTGTGATCCGCCCTCAGCTTAGGCGCCCTGGCCGAGGTTCAGGCTCAGGCCGCCGTCGATCGTGAAGCTCTGGCCGGTGACGTAGTCGGCGTCGTCGGAGGCCAGATAGACCGCGAGCCGGGCGACCTCCCTGGGCTCGGCCGCGCGCTTCAACGGGATGTTCTGGACCTGCTGCTCGCGAGCCTCGGGGTCCTCCAGCGCCTGCTGGTTCATCGGCGTCAGCACCATGCCGGGGGCTATGTTGTTGACGCAGATGTGGTCGGGTGCCAGCTCCAGGCACAGCGTGCGGTTCCCGTCAGCCCGTGAGCGCGATCTTGCCCCGGACGTGCTGCGTCTCCAGGTGGTCCTGGGCCCTCGCGGCCTCGGCCATCTCGAAGGTCGTGTCGACCACCGGCCGGACCTTCTGCTCCTCGATCAGGCGCGCGATCTCAGCCAGCTGCGCGCCGTCGGGCCGGGCGGTGTAGCGCGTGCCCCGGACGTGCCGCCGGGCGGCTTCCTCGGGCGACGGCTCGGTCAGCGTCGAGACCAGGCAGCCGCCTTCCTTGAGCACCGAGAAGGACCGCTCCTGGGTCTCGCCGGCGATCAGGTCGTAGACCAGGTCGATGTCGCGGGCGACGTCCTCGAAGCGCTCGGTCTTGTAGTCGATCACCCGGTCGGCGCCGAGCCCGCGGACGAAATCGGCATCCCGGCCCGAGACCGTCGTGAACACGGTCGCCCCGATCGCGCGCGCGAACTGCACGGCGAAATGGCCGACGCCGCCGGCGCCGCCGTGGATCAGCACGCGCTGGCCGGCCGCGAGGCCGCCGTGCTCGAACAGCCCCTGCCAGGCGGTCAGCGTTGCCAGCGGCACCGCCGCCGCCTGGACGTAGTCCAGCCCTTCCGGGGCCGGCGCGGTGCCCGCCGCCCTGGCGGCGACGAACTCCGCGAACGCGCCGCGCTCGGGCGGCAGCATGCCGTAGACCGCCATCCCCTGCCGGTAGCCGTCGACGCCGTCGCCCTGCGCCTCGACCGTGCCGGCGAAGTCCCGCCCCTGGGTGATCGGCAGCATCTCCTGCCTGACCGGCGGGTATTGGCCGCGGCGGATCTTGTAGTCGACCGGGTTGACGCTCGCGGCCCGGACGCGGACCAGGATCTCGCCGTCGCCGGCGACCGGCTTTTCGACCTCTTCGACCTGCACCACGTCCGCCTCGCCGAAGCGATGGATGCGCACTGCCTTCATCGTTGCCATGGCTGATCTCCGCGACGGGCCTGCCGGTTGCCAACGGCACCCGAGCACTTGCGTTCCGCGCTCGTTTTCCTGAACGCAGGCCGGAGCGAAATGGCTGCCGGACGTTCTTAAAGAGTGCCCGGACCCGACGGGTTCGACGGGCCGAGGAGGAAGTCATCAACCCGCATTTCGAGCAACGCGAGGTCGTGATCGCCGGCCGGCCGCTGGTCTACCGCCGCTCGATCGTGGCCTGCGAGGCCGAGGTCGCCTGGCGACCCCGGGTGGTGCTGGTGCACGGCCTGGGCCTTTGCGGCCACTACATGCTGCCGCTGGCCGCTCGTCTCGCAGATACCTACCGGGTGTTCCTCCCCGACCTGCCGGGATTCGGCGACAGCAGCCATCCGCACGAGGTGCTCGACGTCGCGGGCCTCGCCGACGCGCTCGCGGCCTGGCTCGACGCGATGGACCTCCCCCGGGTCGCGCTGCTCGGCAACTCCTTCGGCTGCCAGATCATCGTCGACCTCGCCGCCCGGCATCCCGACCGTCTCGAGCGCGCCATCCTGCAGGGGCCGACCGCCCCGCCGGAGGAGCGGAGCTCAAGCAGGCGATCCGCTGGCAGCAGAACCAGAAGTTCAACCCGCCCTCGCTCGGTCCCGTGACCTGGAGCGACTACCGCAAGGCCGGCTGGCTCCGGACGCTCCGGACCTTTCATAATTCGCTCCGCGATCCGATCGAGGCGAAGCTGTCCGCGGTCGCCTGCCCGACGCTCGTGGTGCGCGGGAGCAGGGACCCGATCTGCCGCCAGGACTGGGCCGAGTTCGTCGCGCGACGGCTGCCGCTGGGACGGCTCGTCGTGATCCCGGACGTCGCGCATACGCTCTGCTACACCGCGCCGGACCGGCTCGCCGAGGTCACGCGCGCCTTCCTGGACGACGCGCAGGCCACCTGCCGACCGGCGCTTGACGAGCCTCCCGGCCGCACGAGCCTCGGCACCGACTCCGAGCGGCCGATCCGGCCCGCCGATCCGGAACCGCGAACCGCAGCGCGTGTTGCTCCAGGACATTCCGTGGCCGCGTTGCGCGCCAGCGGAGGAGTTCTGCGATGACGGCAGTCGCATAACACGGCGTCGCCGACCGGTGGAGATCCCGTCGACGATCGGCTGCGGCGCCAAGCCGCGCGCAGCTCAGCTCCGGAGACCAGAGATGGCCGAGACAACCGAGCAGGACGCCGCCCAGGAAATCCTCGAGGAAGGCGACATCTACTTCGTCTATCGGCCCAAGGTCCGCCCGGAGGGCGACGACGAGGAGGTCGCGGCCGAGGGGTTGGACGAGGTCGAGAACTTTTTCCTGATCCTCAAGCCCAGGGGCGGGTCGTTCCGGCTGATCAACATCGGCCGCAAGCGGCTGCCGGAGGTCGACGCGCACGAGCGCAACTGGGGCTTCGTCGAGATGATCGCCAAGTCCGGCAAAGACGTCGAGGAAGAACTGCGCCGCGAGACCTACGACACCAAGACGCGCGGCGAGCGGGTCCGGCCGGCCGCGCGCCCGGCCGGCGAAGGCGTCTACGCGCTGGTGCGCGAGGGCCGCAAGACCCACCTCGCCTGGGCGCTCGAGCTGCCGGACCAGCCCGGCCCGGTGCAGAAGACGTTCAACATCCCGCCCGAGGCGAGCCTCGCGCTCTCGATCAGGAACCCGGAGAAGGCCGGCGCGCCCCGCGGCGTCCAGCGCAGCGAGGCCCAGAGGGCCGATTATCCGAAGTCGCTGCAGAAGGAGTTCCGCGGCCGCAAGTTCGCAACCGAGGACCCGCGCCTGCTCGACTATGAGGGCGCCGAGATCATCTTCATCGGCGCACGCCGCGACCCGGAGAAGGCGTATCACATCGACCTGCAGCCGGAGGACGAGAGCGAAGGCAGCGCCGAAATCTTCAAGCAGCTGCGGTTCGCCAAGTCACGACATCCGGTGGAGCCGTTGGTAACCGGCGAGTGGCGCTAGGCCGCCCGCAATCGGAGCACCCAGCCATGCGGTTGATGAGCAGCGCCTTTGAGGACGGACAGCAACTGCCGCTCCGATATACCAAGGATGGCGACAACCTGTCGCCGCCGCTCCACTGGAACGACTTGCCGAGGGAGACGCGCGAGCTCGCGCTGTTCTTCGAGAACGTCACGCCGAAGACGAAGGAGCCATTCCTGCAATGGCTGGTCTACGGCATTCCGGCAGAGCTCGACGGCCTGCCCGAAGGCTTCAAGCACAAGCGGGAGCCGGGCGCGCCGGTGGATTTGCGCCAGGGCCGGAACGCGATCGGCAACGTCGGCTACGACGGTCCGCTCGGCTCGGTCGGCCGGGCGGTGCACTTCCGGTTCCGGCTGTGCGCGCTCGACCAGCCGCTCGACCTCGCGCCCGGTGCCGACCAGGGGGCGGTCACGAGCGCCATCTCCGGTCACCTGCTCGAGCAGGCGGAACTCAACGTCGTGCACCAACGCCACGACTAGGTCGCGCCGCGGCTACAGCGGGGGACCGCAGAGGTTGCCTCGAACCGGATCCTGACGTCCCAGCCGGCACCGCCGCGTCAGGCGGTTTCGGCCACCTGCCGGTCCTCGGCTTCGGCGACCAGAGCCTCGAGCTCCAGCGCCCGATGGGCCGCCGTGTGCGCGCGCAGGACCCGGGCCCGCGCGGCGGCGCCGAGCGCCCGCCGGCGCGCCTCCGGACATTCGCGCAGATGGCGCAGGACCTCGTCGGGCGAGCTCGCGAGCAGGATCTCGCGCCCGGGCTCGAACAGCGTCTCCAGCCCCGGCCAGGCGTCGCTGATGATCGGCGTGCCGCAGGCCGCCGCCTCGAACAGGCGCACGCTCGGCGAGAACCCGGCGGCGACCATGTCGGCGCGGGTGAGGTTGAGGGTGAAGCGCTGGCTGCCGTAAAAGGCGCGGTGCCGGTGCGCCGGCAGGTAGTCGGTCCGGGCGACGTTCGCCGGCCACGCGGTCGCGTCGGGATACTGCGGCCCGGCGACCGCGAACCGCCCCGCGGCCCAGCGCCGCGCCGGCTCGAGCAGGAAGCGCTCGAGCTTCGGCTGCCGGTCGGCGCTGTAGGTCCCGAGATAGCCGAGGTCGACGCTCGCCTCGCCGGGCTCGGGGAAGTACAGCTCGGGGTCGACGCCGCAATAGAGCGGCCGCGCGCTGCGGGCGCCGTACCGCTGCTCGATCGCGGCCAGCGTCGGCCCGCCGGTGAACGACAGGTAGAGGTCGTAGCTGGGGATCAGGTCGGCGGACACGTACTCGTCGTCGCCGCGGGCGAGCTTGGCGAGCGTGACCGGCGTGTCGATGTCGTAGAACGCGGTCGTGCCGCGGGCGGTCGCGACCACGAACCGGCCGACCGCGACCCCCTCGGGCACGTAGGAGCCGACGATCACCAGATCGGCGGCGCGGATCGGGCGCTCGAACCTCGCCGCGAGCTGGCCGAGGCCGTCGTACAGCAGGGTCCGGCAGAACGGCGGGCGCGGCAGGTCGCGGTTGGCGGCGTACCACGGCTGGTTGCGCTCGAGGAACAGGACCTCGTGGCCGCGCCGGGCGAGCGCCCGGAGCAGCGCCCGGTAGGTGGTCGCGTGGCCGTTGCCCCAGGTCGAGGTGATCGACAGGCCGAGCACGACGATCGAGAGCCGGCGGCGACCGCTCATGCCGCCCTACCGTTGAGTTGCTGCTTCGGCAGTGCCTGACACCACGATCCTGGCATGCCAGGATCGTGGTGCGGCGGCGGTGCCGGGATGGTTTTCATGCTGGCTGCCCATGATGGCTCCGGAGGCAGATCCCCCGGCACCGCCACACCGCCTCGACCGCTGATTAGGCTCTGCGATCCATCGCTGTGTAGGGCGACGACGGCGCGGGCGGGATGCCGGGTCACGATCACCTGCCGGGGGGCGCCATGCGGATCAGTGTTGGGATCGATATCGCCAAGGAGGTGCATTGGGTCACGGCCGTCGATGCCGACGGCGTGGTTCGCCTTGATCGCAAGCTGCCGAACACGCCGACTGACATCGCGGCGCTGATCGAGGAGCTCGTCAGCCTTGGCGGCGCCATACGCGTCGGCCTCGATGTCGTTGGCGGCATCGCCGGCCTTGCCGAAGCCATGCTGGCCGCAGCGGGGTTGGCGCTCGTTCACGTCCCGGGCTTGGCCGTCAACCGCGCCCGCCAGGGCACCGTGGGGGGCGAGAACAAGTCCGATCCGCGCGACGCGCGCACCATCGCCGACCAGGTCCGCACCCGCTCCGACCTGCGGCCGATCGATCCGGCGACCGAACTCGATCTCGAGATCAGGCTGCTCGTCGGCCGGCGCCGCGACCTGGTCGATGCCCAAACCCAGCGCCTGTCCCGCATGCACGACCTGCTGGTGGGCATCTTTCCCGGCCTGGAAGCCTGCCTCGACCTCAAGACCAAGGGGCCGCTGGTCCTCCTGACCAAGTTCGTCACCCCGGCCGAGCTGCGCACCGCCGGCAAGAAGCGCCTGGTCCGCCATCTCAGGGCCGCCGGAGGGCTGCCCCATGTCGACGCGCTCGCCGAGCGCGCCCTGGCTGCCGCGGTCGAGCAGACCATTGCCGTCCCGGCCGAACGCATGAGCGCACGTCTGATCAAGGAGCTGGCCCAGGAAGCGCTCGCCGCCCGCGCCCGCCTCGCCGAGATCGATCGTGAACTCGAGGAGTTCCTCGACCGCCACCCTGACGCGGCCCTCATCCGCAGCCTGCCCGGCATGGGGGCCGTGCTCACCGCCGAGCTGATCGCCGAGGCAGGCTGCCTCTCCCGCTTCCGCTCCGCCGACGCGCTGGCCGCCGCGGCCGGCATCGCGCCGGTCCTGCGCCAGTCCGGCAAGGTGCGCTTCCTCAGGCGTCCCACAGGCGGCAACAAGGGACTCAAACGCGTCTTCTACCAGTCCGCCTTCTGCTCCCTTGGCCACCCCGACAGCCGCGCCTTCTACGACCGCAAGCGCCGCGAGGGAAAACGCCATCACCAAGCCGTCCTCGCCCTCGCGCGCCGACGCATCAACGTCCTCTGGGCCCTGCTCACCAGCCGGCAGCTCTTCCAACAAAACTTCAAACTCGCCGCTTGACGCACCCATTAGGCTGCCCTCGCCCGATCGCGCCTGACCCCCTCGAGCACCGCATCGACCTCGGCCGCCCGGCGCTGGTAGGTGTGCTGCTCGAGCACGCGCCGGCGGGCGGCGGCCCCGATCGCGTGCGCCCGCTCCGGGCTCAGCGCCTCGAGCAGGCCCGCGACCTCGATGCCGTCGCGGGCGACCAGGACCTCGCGCCCGGGCTCGAGGAAGTGCTCGATGCCCGACCAGCTGTCGGTGATGATGCAGGCGCCGGCGCCGGCGGCCTCGAAGATCCGGGTCGGCGGCGACAGGCCGTAGCGGGCCATGCTCGCCCGGTTGATGTTGAGGACCGCGCGCGCCGAGCAGTTGATCGCGTTGTGGTCGCCGGTGAAGACGTGGCCGAGCAGGCGGACGTTCGCCGGCATCGGCTTGTCCGCCCAGCCGCTGCCGCCGAGAAGGAACCGGCGGTGCGGCAGCGCGGCCGCGGGTTCGAGAAAAAAGGTCTCGACCCGCGCCTCGCGGTCGGGCAGCCGGTTGCCGATGAAGGTGAGATCGGCCGCGAAGCGCGCCTCGGCCGGCACCGGGAAGTGGGTCGAGTCGTCGAGCGCGTTGTAGATCGGCACGCACGCGCGGGCACCGAGCGCCAGATAGGCGTCGCGCACCCGCTCGCCGCCGCCGTAGGTGAAGACCAGGTCGTAGCGCGGGATCAGCAGACGCAGCGCATCGGCCGGATCGTGCGCCATCCGGTCGAGGGTCGCCGGCGCGTCGACGTCCCAGAACGCCACCAGCGAGCGCGCCGCTGCGAGCGCCAGCACGCCCGCCTCGAGCACGTCGTCGAACACGCCAACCCCACTCGCCTTGACGATCAGATCGGCGCCCCGCGCCCGCTCGAGCTCGCGCTCGACGCCCTCGGCGGTCGCCGGGTAGACGACCACCCGCGCCCAGGGCGGGTCGTCGATGTCGCGGTGCTGCTGGCGTTCGAACGCGTCGGGCTCGAAGAAGGTGATCTCGTGACCCCGCTCGGCCAGCGCGCGCAGCAGGCCCCGGTAGTAGGTCGCGGCGCCGTTCCAGTAGGCGGAGACCAGGCTGGAGGCGAAGAACGCGATCCGCATCAGGAAGCCTCCTGCACCTCTGCCGCCGGCCCGCCGGCGCCGAGCTCGCGGCAGATCGAGAGCAGCTCGAGGGCCCGGTGCGCGCAGGTGTGCCGGGCGTGGATGGTCGCAAGCCCGCTGGCGGTAAGATCGCTGGCGAGCCCAGGGTCCTCGAGGACCTCCTTGAGCGCCCCGGCCATCGCGGCGCCGTCGCTCGCGACCAGAAAGTCGGTGCCCGGCCGGAACAGGCCCTCGACGTCGCTCCAGGGCGAGGAGACCAGCGGGATGCCGCAGGCGAGCGCCTCGAACACGCGGATCGTCGGCACGCCCGGCAGCGCCTCGACATACGGTCGTCGCGGCACGTGCACGGTCAGCCGGTGGCGGGCGAAGGTGCGCGGCACGTCGGCGTTGGCGAGCCAGCCGCCATAGTCGATGCCGGCGTCGGCGAGCGCGCGCCGCGCCGCCTCCGGGTAGCGCACGCCGTGGACCCGGGCACGCAGGCCGAGGCGGCGCACGGGCTCGAGGAGAAACTCGCGCAGCTCGGCCGTGCGCTCGTCGTCGCCCCAATTGCCGACCCAGACCAGATCGCCGTCGCACGCCTCCCGGTCGCAGGGCTGGAAGACGCTGGTGTCCGCCGCCTCGTGCCAGGTCCAGGCGCGGCGCGCCCAGCCCTGGCGGAGATAGGCCTCGCGGACCGCGGCGCCGAACGCGAGCACGCCGTCATAGCCCTCGAGATCGAGTGCCTGCATCGCGTCGGCATCGGTCACCGAGCGGTGGTGGGTGTCGTGGAACAGGAGCCGGTAGCGGCCGCCGTTCCGGCGGTGCCGGCCGATCCGCGCGATCAGCGCGGGCTCGTTCCATTCGTGCACCAGGACCACGTCGGCGCCCTCCAGGGCGCCGTCGAGGTCGAGCTCTTGGGGGCCGTAGGCGTGCGGCTGGAGGTCCGGGAACTGACGCGCGAAGCGGCGGAGCGCGATCTCGCCCTGATCGGCCAGAAGCTGGGTCCGGCTCCAGCCGGCGGCGGGCTCGAACGCCCGGACCTCGTGGCCGCGCGCCTGTAGCGCGCGCACGATGCCGCGCAGGAAGTGCGCGTTGCCGTGGTTCCAGTCGGAGACCAGCGAGTGCACAAACAGGACGAAGCGCAGCATCGCTCAGTCGGCCGCGGCCAGCGGCCGGGCCGCGGGCTCGTCCGCGAGCGGCCGGCCGGCCGCGACGTCGGCGTAGGCCTCGAGATAACCCTGGCTCATCAGCTCCAGCGAGTAGCCGAGCCCGCGCGCGCGGGCGGCGCGACCGAAGCTGTCGCGCAGCGATGGCCGCTCGATCAGGTCGGTGAGCGCGGCGAGCAGAGCCTCGTGGTCGTCGGGCTGAACGAACAGCGCGGCGTCCGACCAGAGCTCGCGCAGCGTCGGGATGTCGCCGAGCACCAGCGCGCAGCCCGAGAGCGCGGCCTCGAGCGCGCCGAGCCCGAACGGCTCGTAGCGCGCGGGTGACGCATAGATCGCCGACGATGCCAGCCAGTCCAGGACCTGGACCCGCTCCAGGAGGTTGAGGCAGAGCACGTTCGAGGGTGGCTCGCCGCCGCCGGTCGGCGGCCGCCAGTCGCCGGCCACGACCACCGGCCAGGACAGCCTCGGCGCCACCGCATCGAGCGCGCGCACGTTCTTGGCGTCGTCCCAGACCCGGCCGGCGCTGAAGATCACGTCGCGCTTGGGCTCGCTCCGGAACAGAGCGGCATCGACGCCGTTGCGGATCACCCGAGCGCCCGGCCGCCAGCCGTAGATCGCCTCGATCTCCCGGAGGTGGGCCGCGGTCGGCGCGACCACGAGGTCGGCCGCCGACAGGCCACGCGCAACGGTCTGGGCATAAGCGTCCCAGCTCGGGGGCAGGCGGCCGCCGTGCACGCCCCGCCACCACGAGGATACGCAGGAATGCGCCACTACGATCGTCGGCGCGCGCCAGGGCAGCGCGGCATGGGCGTAGCCGTTCAGGTGGACGACGTCGGGGGCGTAGCGCTGCTCGAGCTGCATCAGCCAGTTGCCGGCGCGCCGCACCTCGTCCTCCGCACCCGGCAACCACTCCAGGCGGAAGGTGCTGACCTCCAGGATCAGGCCCGGCACGAGCGCGGCGGCAGCCCGCTGCGCCCCGCTCGGCGCCGGCCCCATGCTCGCCAGGACCGTGCGCGTGCCGGCCTGGGCGAGCCCGGCCGCCAGATCGAGCGCGTAGGACCAGATGCCGCCGAGCGTGTCGGTCGTCATCAGGACCAGCCCGGGGCTGGAACGGATCATGGTCATGGGCGGGCGCAGCTGCGCTCGAGTTCGGCGAGCGGCCGCGGGCGCTCGTCCTGCAGATCGCTGAAGGCATCGAACTGCGAGAGGTAATGCGCGTGCGCGCGCTCCCAGGCCCGATCGTCGGGCGGGCCCCAGAGCTTGCGGTAGTCGGGCGAGCCCGGGTAGGGGAACAGGGGCACCGGCTCGTTGGCCCAGACGCTCTGCGCGCGCAGGTCCTCGCACCAGGCGCGCACCGCCCGGTCGTCGTCGTGCCCCGAGCTGATCATGTTGGCCTGGACGAAGGGCACGTGCCGCCTGGCGAACATCAGGCGCCCGGCGAGCTCGTCGGTGCTCATCCGGCAGTCCTTGTCGAGCGCGGCCCGGCCCTCGGGCGTGATGCTCTCGACCCCGGCCTCGATCGAGACGCAGCCCGCGCGTCCAAGCAACTCCAGCATCTCCGGCTTCCAGAGGTCGATCCGGGTCTGGACGCCGAAGCGCACCTCGCGTTGGACCAGCGCCTCGAGCAGCGGCCGGTTGGGCAGGAAGATCTCGTCGATGAAGTAGACGTACTCCACGCCCTGCCCGATCAGCCGGTCGATCTCGTCGAGCACCGCCGGCAGCGCGCGGCGGCGGTAGCGGTCGCGGAACATCTCCTTGGCGCAGAACGAGCAGTGGTAGGGACAGCCGCGCGAGGCCTCGACCTCGGCGCCGGGCCGCGCCGGCTCGGCATCGAACCGATGGTGGTGGTGGACGTGCCGGGCGATCCAGCTGTCCGGCCAGGCGAGCGGCGGCAGGTCGACGAAGCGGCCGTAGTGCGGCCCGCCGTTGACCCGCACCTCGTGACCGTCGCCGAAGGCGATCGCCCCGACGTCGTGCCAGGGCTCGCTCGCCAGCCGCGGCAGCACCTCCTCGGCCTCGCCCATCACCACGACATCGGCCCCGAGCTTCTGCAGGGTCGCCCGCGGCGTGCTCGAGCCGTGCGGACCGATCGCGACGATGCGGCCCGCGACCTCGCGCACGGCATCCAGAAGTTCGCGCGGCACGCGCAGCTCCGGCGGCGCGCAGCGCCAGAACAGGTAAGACGGCGCGGTCGTGATCACCGTGAACTCGGGCCGCCACGCCCGCAGCAGATCCGCGACTTTGCCATGGCCGAGATCGAGCAGCTGGGCATCGACCAGCAGCGCCTGATGGCCGGCCTGCTCCAGCATCGTCTTGGCGTAGCCGAGCTCGAGCGGCAGGTGCGGCTCGCGACAGCCGAAGTAAATGCTGCCCTCGAAGGTCCACCTCGGATTGAGGAGGGCAAATCTCATGTCGCATACCTTGCGATGGCCGGCGCTTCGCGGCGCCGGCCCGGGCTCTCGCCCCGTTGCGCGCACAGCCAGCGCCAGATCCGGGCGAGCCCGGTGCCGACGTCGACCGCCGGTCGCCAGCCGGTGCGGGCCCGGAGCGCGCGCGTGTCCGAGACGTAGTAGAGCTGATCGCCGGGGCGCCAGGGCCCGAAGCGGACCTGCGGCGGCGCGCCCGCGAGCGGCTCGATCAGCCGCAGGATCTCGAGCAGGCTCACGGCATTGGCCGGTCCGCCGCCGAGATTGAACGGCCGCCCCTGCAAATCGCCGATCCGGGCGCGGGCGAGCAGCATCGCCTCGACCAGATCGTCGACGTAGAGCAGATCGCGCACCTGGCGGCCGTCGCCGTAGATCGTGATCGGCTCGCCCGCGAGCGCGGCGCGCAGGAAATGCGCGACCCAGCCCTGATCCTCGGTGCCGAATTGACGCGGGCCGTAGATGCAGCTCATGCGCACGACCGTGGTCGGCAGGCCGTACATCCGGCCGAAGTCGAGCACGTACTGATCGGCCGCCCCCTTGGCGCAGCCGTAGGGGCTGCAGAACGCGAGCGGCTGCGTCTCGGCGATCCCGAAGACCTCGAGCTCCTCGTTCACGGGCGCGTAGCGGTTCGCGCGCGCCTCCACCTCGACGCCCTCGAGCGCCCCATAGACCTTGTTGGTCGAGGTGAAGACCAGCGGCGGCGGGTCGTTCCGGCGCCGGAGCGCCTCCAGGAGGTTGAAGGTGCCGCAGGCGTTGACCTCGAAGTCGGTCGTGGGATCCTCGAGACTGGTCGTGACCGCGACCTGGGCCGCGAAGTGATAGATCGCGCTCGCCATCCGGACCGCGTCGCGGAGCGTGTAGCGGTCGCGCACGTCTGCGATCTCGATCTGGACGCGCGTGCCGTGCCGGTCCTTCAGCCACTCGGCGTTGGCTTCGACACCCGGCCGCGCCAGGCTGTCGTAGACCAGCACCCGCTCGCCCTCCCGGGCGAGGCGGTCGACCAGGTTCGAGCCGATGAAGCCGGCGCCGCCGGTGACGACCACGCGCGGCGCGTCGGCCGCGAGCGCGGGAGCCGCGAGTTGCGAGGCGCCACGCGCGCCCTCGACGCCCTCGGTCGCGAGCAGCCGGTGCAGCAGCTTTGGCGTGCCGTCGGCGCGGATCAGGCCAAAATGGTAGTGCCGCTCATCGACGTGGAAGCCTTCCTGGCTGGCGCGCTCCGGGTCGAGATCCTGGAGCGCGTACCAGTAGAAGCGCTCGAGCGGCGCCGCCAGTCCCTCGAGCAGACAGTCGATCTGCCGCGCCTCGTCGTGGCGCCAGGTCGAGTAGCCGGCTTCGGTCGCCCAGATCTCCGGCCGCAGCCCGAACCGGTCGAGGACTGCCCGCAGCGCCGCGAGCAGACCGGGCCAGCCCCGCCAGTCCCGCTCCCAGATCTCCGGGAAGGCGTGGATGCCGACCGCGTCGACGTGGTCGAGCACGCCGCGTTCGGCCATCAGGGCCAGCCAGTTGGGATCGCTCGGGCACATGCCGCCGAGCACGGCGCGCTTGCCGCGCTGCTTCGCCCAGTAGGCAGCGCCGCCGACCATCTCGGAGAAGATCAGCCACTGCGGGTCGAGGCGCCAGTCCCAGTCGTTGAGGTTGTTGGGCTCGTTCCACAGCTCGAGCCATTCGAAGTGGCGGCCGTGGACCGTGATCACGTGATCGAGGAAATCGGCGTAGGCCTTCGGCTCGCGCGGCGGCGCCGAGCTCTTCGCGACCACGCCGAGCGAGGGCGGGGTGTAGGTGAAGCAGGGCAGCAGCTCGAGCTCACCCGCGAGCCGCGGCAGCAGCCAGTCGTACCACGGCCGGCCCGCGGGCGTATGGTAGTCGGCCCAGGACACGCCGGTCCGCAGGCGATCGATGCCGGCCCGGCGCAGCGCCTCGAGCGCCCGCTCGACCCGCTCGTGCTCGCCCGGGCAGAACCACTCGACCGCGCCCAGGACCGGATCGGAGGTGCGCACCGCCAACGGCAGCCGATCAACGCCGCGCTGGCGCGGCCTCATGCGACCAGTCCCCGCGCGTGCAGCTCGGCGGTCGCCTGATCGACCCGGTCGATCGCCTCGCCCGAGCACGCGAGCCATTCGGCGAGCGCGCGGACGCCGTCCTCGAACCCGATCCGGGGCTCGTAGCCGAGCAGCTCCCGCGCCAGCGCGAGATCGGCGAAGCAGTGGCGGACGTCGCCGATCCGGAACCGGCCGGTGATCTCGGGCGCGAGCTGCGGGCAGCCGAGCGCTTCGGCGAGCCGCTCCGCGACCTCGCGCACCGACTGGCTGCGACCGCTGCCGACATTGATCGCGCAGCCGCCGGCCGCCGGCGCCTCGAGCGCCAGCCGACAGGCGCGGGCGACGTCGCGCACGTCGACGAAGTCGCGGCGCTGCTCGCCATCCTCGAACACCGGCGGCCGCCTTTGGTTGAGCAGGCGCGCCGCGAAGATCGCGAGCACCCCGGTATAGGGGTTGGAGAGCGCCTGACGGGCGCCGTAGACGTTGAAGAACCGGAGCGCGGTGGTCGCGATGCCATAGGCGTCGCCGATCAGCAGGCACATCCGCTCCTGCGCGAACTTCGAGAGCGCGTAGACCGAGGCGAGCGCCGGGCGCTTCCACTCCGGGGTCGGCACCGGGATCAGCGGCCGGTCGTGCAGATCGGCCGGGTCCCAGCGGCCCCGGCGCACCGCCGCCGGCCGCCGCGCGGCGTCCTCGACCAGGCGCCCGTGCTGGTCGCGGTAGAGACCCTCGCCGTAGATGCTCATCGAGGAGGCGACGATCAGCCGCTGGACCGGTCGCTCGACCAGCGCTTGCAGCAGGACGGCGGTGCCGAGATCGTTGACCCCGACGTAGTCGGCGACGTGATACATGCTCTGGCCGACGCCGACCCGGGCGGCGAGATGGACCACCGCGTCGACGCCGGCGAGCGCCCGGCGGATCGCGTCCGGATCGCGGACGTCGCCGGCCACGAGCTCGACCTCCGGGGCCAGGTACGCAGGGCGGGCACTGCCGTCGCCGTGGACCTGGGCATCCAGAGCGTCAAGGACGCGCACCCGGTAGCCATGGCCGAGCAGCTCGTCGCCAAGATGCGATCCGATGAAGCCCGCGCCACCCGTGATCAGCACACATCCGACCATGTCCGCTTGCCCGCGCCATCCGTCCCCGTAGCAGCCGGGCCTTTCAACGCTGCCGTTTCGGCAAAGTTCCACAACGATTCGCAGCTGATCGCGGGATCTGCGTGCGCCCTGAGCCGGCGCCGCGGCCACGGTTTGCCGACGGTCACCCGGCTCCGACCGCGGAGCTGAGATCCCTCGCTAAAAGTCGGGCTGCGGAAAGGTTCCTCGCGCATTGGCGGCAGCGCGCGCTGGCCTTACTTTCCCCCTAGGGCGTGGCCGAGGCGGCGCTGCAGGCTCCACCAGGGAGGGCCCGATGAAGGAAGAGCACTTCGCGATCCTGCGCCGGCACATGGTCGAGGTGGTCGGCATCTACGTCGATCTGGCCGCCGACGAGCTCGGCAAGCCGGCCCTCGACGAGCGGGTCATGGCGGCGATGAGCCGGGTGCCGCGCCACGCCTTCGTGCCCGGGCCGCTGGCATCCTACGCCTACCACGACAGCCCGCTCCCGATCGGCTTCGACAAGACGATCTCGCAGCCCTTCATCGTCGCCGTGATGACCGATCTTCTGGAGCCGCGGCCGGAGGACGTGGTGCTCGAGGTCGGCACCGGCCTCGGCTATCAGGCGGCGGTCCTCAGCCAGCTCGTGCGCCAGGTCTGGAGCGTCGAGATCATCGAGGAGCTCGCCGCCGAGGCGGAGGAGCGGCTGCGCCGGCTGGGCTACGGCAACGTCGGCATCCGGATCGGCGACGGCGCGCTCGGCTGGGCCGACCATGCGCCCTACGACAAGATCATCGTCACCTCGGCCGCCGAGCTGGCGCCGCCGGCCCTGATCCAGCAGCTCAAGCCGGGTGGCCGGATGGTGCTGCCGACCGGCCTCGCCGAGGAGCAGAAGCTCACGGTGGTCGAGAAGGACACGACCGGCCGGACCCGGCTGCGCGAGCTGATGTCGGTCCGGTTCGGCCTGCTCGAAACGGTGCGCTGAGCATCCGTGGACGCCGGGCTCAGGGCTGCGGCGGGATGGTGCCGCGGTCCAGCCGGGCCAGCGGGCACGCGCAGTCGATCGCGCCGACCAGGAGCACGATCCCGATCGGCCAGGCGAGCGCTTCGACGCCCCAGCGCGGCGCGAGGTCGCTGGCGAGGAAAGCGCCGCAAAGGAAGGCCGCCCAGATCGCCCCGGACAGCATCGCCTGGCGGAGCTCCTGCCCGGGCCGGTGGTGGGAGCGCTCGTCGCCCTGCCGCTGGCGCCGATCGCGCAGGGCGAACAGCCAGGCCACCGCGTGCTCGCTGCAGCGCGTGACCGCGCCCGTGACATGGGTCGTGTAGACGGTCAGGATGCCCGCCATCCGCAGCGAGGTGTTCTGCGCGCCCATCGTGATCGCGGCGATCGCGAGCAGAGCATAGAGGTGCCAGCCCGCGGGTCCGTCGTCGCCGAAATCAGCGACGGTGCCGCTGAAGGCCGCAAAGCCGGTCAGGAACAGGGCCTCCAGCGCCATCGTGGCGCCGAGCACGCGCCGGAAACGGCGCCGGATCGCGAGCTCGATCAAGATCCCGCTCACCAGCAGGCCGACGAGGAACATTCCGATCGTGAAGGCATGCAAGAGCGCGGTCGGCACCTGATCGCCGGCGGCCTTGACCCCGATCAGGACGGTGTTGCCGCTGAGATTGGCCGTGTAGACGTGGCTCAGCTTCAGATAACCGAAGGCGTCGACGAAGCCCGCGCCGAAGGTCAGGCACAACGCCGCGACCACGGCTGCGGCCGAGCGCACGCGTCTTTTTAGGTTCGGAACCGCGTCCATGGGCTGAGGTGTCCGGGGCAGGTCCGCCGGTGGCACCAAGCGAACGTTCGAGCAGAGGGATCGGGTTCCGGGCCTCCGCCGAGGTGTCCCGGAACCTCGCGATTGCGGCCGACATTTCTCCAGCACGGGCACGGGAGCGGCGTGTTCGCCCTTGAAGCCAGGCGGAGAGCGCGGTGACGCGCGAGACCGAGGCCGGCGCGGGAAGCCCGGCCGAAGCGCAGGTGCAGGACCGACGTCCTGAGCGCGGCGACGGTGACGCCAGGCGCCCGACCCCAGAGGTGAGAGACGATCGCCCGGAGCGCGCGCCGCCCGCCGACGGCGCCAACCAGTTGCGGCCATCCAAAGATCCGCAGAACCGCAAGAAACCGTTCTACCAGCGACCGTTGCCGCTCGCCCTGATGGCGCTGGCGGCGCTCGTGGTGGTCGTGCTCGGCACGCTCTACTGGCTGCACGCGCGCCAGTACGTCTCGACCGACGACGCGTTCATCGACGCCAACGTCGTCCGCCTGGCGCCGCGGGTGGCGGGCCAGGTGCTGCGGCTGCCGGTGCGCGACAACCAGGATGTGCCAAAGGGCGAGCTCGTGGTCGAGCTCGATCCGGCCCCGTTCCAGGCCCAGCTCGACCAGGCGAAGGCGGCCCAGGCGCAGGCCGAGGGGCAGCTGGCGGCTACCAGGTCCCAGCTCGCGGTCGCCAAGGCCAACGCCGAGCAGGCCCAGGCCCAGGTCGGGGTCGCCGAGGCCGAGGCGAGCAATGCCCAGGACAACTATCAGCGTGTCAAGGACCTGAACAGCAGCACGTCCCGCAATCTCGTGGTCTCGGAACGCGAGGTCGAGGACGCCCGCGCCCAGGCCCGGAGCACCAGCGCACAGCTCACGGCGGCCCGCAAGCAGGCCGCGGCCGCGGCTGCCCAGGTCGATGCCGCGCAAAAGCAGATCGACATCGCGCAGGCGGCGGTCGCGAGCGCCAAAGCCCAGGTCGAGCAGGCACAGCTGGAGCTGTCGTACACCCGGGTCACGGCGCCCCAGGCCGGGCGCGTCACGCATCGGAGCGTCGAGGTCGGCGACTACGTCGAGGTCGGACAGGCGCTGCTGGCGCTGGTCCCGGACCAGGTCTGGGTCACCGCCAACTTCAAGGAGACGGAGCTTACCGACATGCGTCCGGGCCAGCCGGCCACGATCTCGGTCGACGCCTATCCGGACCGCGAGCTCCACGGCCACGTCGACAGCATCCAGGCCGGCACCGGCGCGCGCTTCAGCCTGCTGCCGCCGCAGAACGCGACCGGCAACTATGTCAAGGTCGTCCAGCGGGTGCCGGTCAAGATCACGTTCGACCAGCGGCCGAAGGACCTCCTGCTGGCGCCCGGCATGTCCGTCGTCCCGGAGGTCAAGGTGCGGTGAGCGCCGCGACCGACCCCCTGCCACGCTCGCTGGCGGGGGCGCACAATCCCTGGCTCGTGGTCGTGGTCGTCTCGCTCGCGACCTTCATGGAGGTCCTCGACACGACGATCGTCGTGGTCGCCCTCGGCCACATCGCCGGCAGCCTTTCGACCAGCTACGACCAGGCGACCTGGGTCTTGACCAGCTATCTGGTCTCGAACGCGATCGTGCTGCCGGTCAGCGGCTGGCTCGCCTCGGTGCTCGGCCGCAAGCCCTTCTACATGGGCTGCGTCGTCCTGTTCACGATCAGCTCGCTCCTGTGCGGCCTGGCACCCAGCCTGTCGCTCCTGATCGTGTTCCGGGTCCTGCAGGGCCTGGGCGGCGGCGGCCTCGCGCCGAGCGCCGCCTCGATCCTGCGCGACAGCTTCCCCGAGCGCCAGCAGGGCATGGTGTTCGCGCTCTACGGCATCGTGATCGTGGCGGCGCCGGCGCTCGGGCCGACCTTCGGCGGCTGGCTCACCGACCACTACAGCTGGCACTGGGTGTTCCTGATCAACATCCCGGTCGGAATCGCGGCGCTGGGCTTGAGCTTCTGGCTGCTGGTCGAGCCCGAGCTCGAGACCCGCGAGCGCCAGCAGCGCTGGCGGCGCGGCCTGCGCATCGACTACATCGGCTTCATCCTGGTCGCGCTCGGCCTCGGCTGCCTCCAGGTCGTGCTCGATCGCGGCGAGCGCGCCGACTGGTTCGGCTCGCTCTTCGTCCTGAGCTTCAGCGCGATCGCCGCGGTCGCGCTGACCGCCCTCGTCATCCGGGAGCTCACGATCGAGGACCCGGTGGTCGACCTGCCGCTGTTGCGCGACCGCGGCTTTCTCGCCGCCAACATCGTCCGCTTCGGCACCTTCTTCGTGCTGGTCGGCTCGACCCAGCTCCTGCCGCAGATGACCCAGAGCCTGTTCGACTACAACGCGATGACCGCCGGGCTCGTGCTGACGCCGGGCGCGCTCGTGGTCATGCTGATCACGCCGATCTCGGGCTTCCTGATCAATAAGGTCCAGGTGCGCTACATGATCGGCTTCGGCCTCCTGCTCGAGGCGGCAGCACTCTGGCACATGAGCGGCTTCACGACCGGGGTCTCGTTTGCCCACATCATGTGGGCGCGGATCTACCAGGCGATCGGGCTCGCCTTCCTGATCGTGCCGATCACGACGATCGCCTTCGTCGGCATTCCGGGCGCCAAGAGCAATAATGCCTCGGCGCTGCTCAACCTGACCCGCAACCTCGGCGGCAGCTTCGGCGTCTCGTTCGCCCAGGCCTGGCTCATCAACCGCTCGCAGTTCCACCAGAACCGGCTGATCGCCGCGCTCACGCCCTATGACGCCCAATATCGCGACACCCTGCACAGCCTGCAGGCGAGCTTCGCGGCCTCCGGCTCCGGCCCGGTCATGGCCCACGATCAGGCGCTGGCCGAGATCTACCGGCTGATGCAGCGACAGGCGACGATCATGTCCTACAACGACATCTTCTGGCTGATGGCGCTCGGCGTGCTGCTGATGGTGCCGTTGATCTTCCTGTTGCGCCGGCGCGGCTGAACCTGCGAGCTCGTCACTTGCAGGCCATGCCGGCCACTCTAGGTTCTCCACCACGGGACTGCTCCCGATCATCGGATATCAGAGGGGGAGAGGAGTCATGGTTGCGCGCAAGGCCGACGCCGAGTGGCAGGGCGACCTGAAGTCGGGCCAGGGACGGGTGAACCTGGGCAGCGGCGCCTGGTCGGGGCCCTATTCGTTCCGCTCCCGCTTCGAGAGCGGCGACGGCACCAACCCCGAGGAGCTGATCGGCGCCGCGCACGCCGGCTGCTTCTCGATGGCGCTCGCAGCCGGGCTGTCGGCGGCCGGCCACAAGCCAGAGCGCATTCACACGACCGCCACCGTCCACATCGAACAGCAGGACGGCGGTTTTGCGATCCCGCGCATCCAGCTGGTCACGGAGGCGCGGATTCCCGGGATCGACCAGGCCGAGTTCCAGAAGCAGGCTGATACCGCGAAGGCAAACTGCCCGGTCTCGAAGGCGCTCGCCGGCACCAGGATCGAACTCGAGGCCAAGCTCCTGTAGCCGTCGGAGCATCTGCCGCGGGCAAGGCCGGTGCGGCGTTGATTTCGTTGAGCAGGTCGCCACCTGTGCTATCCTGAACAGCGTCCATCACGATCGGTCCTGCCCTTTGCAACCGGCCTTGTTCCATCCGGCGGTCACCGCGTGGTTCGACCGCAACTTCGCGGCGCCGACCGCGGCGCAGGTCGAGGCCTGGTCGTCGGTCCGGGCCGGCCGGCACACGCTGATCGCGGCCCCCACGGGCTCGGGCAAGACGCTCGCGGCCTTCCTCGCCGCGATCGACGACCTGCTCAGGCAAGGGCTTGACGGCGGGCTCGAGGACGAGACCCAGGTCGTCTACGTCTCGCCGCTGAAGGCGCTCTCGAACGACATCCAGCGCAATCTGGAAGCCCCGCTCGCCGGCATCCGCGACGCGCTGCAGGCCCAGGGTCTGCCGGACGTCGAGATCCGGACCTGGGTGCGCACCGGCGACACGCCGGCCGGCGAGCGCTTGCGCATGCGCAAGTGCCCGCCGCACATCGTCGTGACCACGCCCGAATCGCTCTACATCCTGCTCGGCTCCGAATCCGGCCGGAAGATGCTGGCTTCGACCCGGACCGTGATCGTCGACGAGATCCACGCGCTCGCGCCCAACAAGCGCGGCGTCCATCTGGCGCTCTCGCTCGAGCGCCTGAAGGCGCTGTGCGGCGACCACCTATTGCGGATCGGGCTCTCGGCGACCCAGAAGCCGATCGAGGAGGTGGCGCGCTTCCTGGTCGGCGCCGGCCCGGACGGTCGCCCGGGCGACGAGTGCACGATCATCGACACCGGCCACCGCCGCGCGCGCGACCTCGCGCTCGAGGTCCCGGACGCGCCGCTCGAAGCCGTGATGTCGGCCGACGTCTGGCAGCAACTCTACGACCGGCTGACCCGGCTGATCCAGGCGCATCGCACGACGCTGATCTTCGTCAATACCCGGCGGCTGGCCGAGCGGGTGACCCGCCAGCTGTCGGAGCGCCTCGGCGAGAGCGAGGTCGCCGCCCACCACGGCAGCCTCGCCAAGGAGCAGCGGCTCGATGCCGAGCAGCGCCTCAAGCGCGGCGCGCTCAAAGCGCTGGTCGCGACCGCCTCGCTCGAGCTCGGCATCGACATCGGCGAGGTCGACCTCGTCTGCCAGCTCGGCTCGCCGCGCGCGATCGCGAGCTTTCTCCAGCGGGTCGGGCGCTCCGGCCACTCGATCGACGGCACGCCCAAGGGCCGCCTGTTCCCGCTGTCCCGGGACGAGCTGGTCGAATGCACGGCACTTCTGGACAGCGTCCGCCGCGGCGAGCTCGACCGCCTTGTCATCCCCGAGCGTCAGCTGGACGTGCTGGCGCAGCAGATCGTCGCCGAGGTCGCGGCGCGCGAATGGCCGGAGGACGACCTCTACGTGCTGATGCGCCGCGCCTGGCCCTACCGAGACCTGCCGCGCGAGGACTTCACCGCAGTCGTGATCATGCTGGCCGCGGGCTTCAGCACGCGCCGCGGCCGGCGGGGTGCCTTGATCCATCACGACGCGATCAACCACGTGCTGCGCGGCCGGCGCGGCGCGCGGCTGACCGCGCTGACCTCGGGCGGCACGATTCCGGACACCGCCGACTACCAGGTGATCCTGGAACCGGAAAATCAGCTGATCGGCACGATCAACGAGGACTTCGCGATCGAGAGCATGGCCGGCGACATCTTCCAGCTCGGCAACGCCTCCTATCGCATCCTCAGGGTCGGCAGCGGCGTCGTCCGGGTCGAGGACGCGCACGGCCAGCCGCCGACGATCCCGTTCTGGCTGGGCGAGGCGCCGGGGCGCAGCGACGAGCTTTCCACATCCGTCTCGCGCCTGCGGACCGAGATTTCCGGACATCTGAAGACCGACCCGGCCGGCGCCGCCGCGCAGGCCTGGCTGATGGCCGAGCGCGGCCTCGACGAGCCGGCCGCCTCCCAGCTCGCCGAATACCTCGCGGCCGGCGCACGCGGCGCTCGGCTGCCTGCCGACCCAGGAGCGGATCGTGCTCGAGCGCTTCTTCGACGAAGCCGGCGGCATGCAGCTCGTGATCCATTCGCCGTTCGGCAGCCGGATCAACCGCGCCTGGGGGCTGGCGCTGCGCAAGCGCTTCTGCCGCAAGTTCAATTTCGAGCTGCAGGCGGCCGCGACCGAGGACAACATCGTCTTGTCGCTGACCACGGCGCACAGCTTCGAGCTCGCCGAGGTCGCGCGCTACCTGCATTCGGCGAGCGTCCGGCCGCTGCTGATCCAGGCGCTCCTCGATGCGCCGATGTTCATCACCCGCTGGCGCTGGGTGGCGGCGGTAGCGCTGGCGCTGCCGCGCTTCCGCGGCGGCCGCAAGGTGCCGGCGCAGCTCGCGCGCATGGACGCCGAGGACCTGATCGCGGCGATCTTTCCGGACCAGCTCGCCTGCCTGGAAAACATCGTCGGCGAGCGCGAGGTCCCCGACCACCCGCTGGTCGGCCAGGCGATCGCCGACTGCCTGCACGACGCGATGGACATCGAGGGCCTGGAGCGGCTGCTGGCCGCGCTCGAGACGGGTGCGATCGAGGTCGTCGCGCGCGACCTGACCGAGCCCTCGCCGCTCGCGCTCGAGGTGCTCTCGGCCCGCCCTTATGCCTATCTCGACGACGCCCCGCTCGAGGAGCGCCGCACCCAGGCGGTGATGAGCCGGCGCTGGCTGGCGCCCGAGGATGCGGCCGACCTCGGCCGCCTCGATCCCGAGGCGATCCTTCGCGTGCGCGCCGAAGCCTGGCCCGAGGCCGCGAACGCCGACGAGCTGCACGACGGCCTGGTCTGGCTCGGATTTTTGACCCGAGAAGAAGCGCAGGCGGGGCCGGGCTGGCCCGATTTTCTCGAAACTCTCGCGCGCGACCGGCGCGTGACCCGGGTGCACACGCCGTCTGCGACCCTTTGGGTCACCGCCGAGCGCCTGCCCCAATTCCAGGTGCTCTGGCCCAAAGCCAGCCTCGATCCCGCGATCACCACCCCGGCACCGCGGGACTGGTCGGCGGACGAGGCGCTGGTCGAGATCGTGCGCGGCCGGCTCGAGGGCCAGGGGCCGCTCACGATCGAAGCGCTCGCGACGCCGCTCGGGCTCGAGCCGGGCGCGATCGCGGGAGCACTCGCGGCGCTCGAGGTCGAGGGCTTCGCGCTGCGGGGCCGGTTCACGGCTCATGCCGGGGCCGACGAGTGGTGCGAGCGCCGGCTGCTCGCCCGGATCCACCGCTACACGGTCAAGCGCCTGCGAGCCGAGATCGAGCCGGTCGCGGCGCGCGATTTTATCCGCTTCCTGCTCGGCTGGCAGCACGTCGCGGCCGATGCCCGGATGCAGGGGCCGGATGCGCTCGAGGTCGTGGTCGCGCAGCTCGAGGGCTTCGAGGCGCCGGCTTCCGCCTGGGAGACCGAGCTCCTGCCGGCGCGGCTTGCCGAATACGAGCCGAGCTGGCTCGACGACCAGTGCCTGGCCGGCCGGATCACCTGGGCGCGGCTCAGCCCGCGCAACGGCCGCCCGAATGGCGAGCGCGCGGTGTCGCCGGTGCGCACGACCCCGATCACGCTGCTGGCGCGCCGCCACGCACCCCACTGGGCCTCGCTGTCGCCGGCGGCAGAAGCGGTCCGTCCGAGCGTCCGGGCGCAGGCGGTCGCCGAGTGCATCCGGCAATACGGCGCGTCGTTCTTCGACGAGCTGGTCGCCGGCTCCGGGCTGTTGCGCTCGCAGGTGGAAGAAGCGCTGGCCGAGTTGGTCGCGCTCGGCATCGTGACCTCCGACAGCTTCGGCGGCCTGCGCGCGCTGCTGGTGCCCTCGGACCGCCGCCGGCCCGGCGCCGGCGGCCGGCGCCGCCGCCGCTCGATCCTGTTCGGCATGGAGGATGCGGGCCGCTGGGCGCTGGCCCGCCGGGCCCCGCCGCCGGCAGCGCAGCCGGGTCCCGAAACGGTCGAGCACGTCGCGCGCCGGCTGCTGCTGCGCTATGGGGTCGTGTTCTGGCGCCTGCTCGAGCGCGAGGCCGACTGGCTGCCGCCCTGGCGCGACCTGCTGCGGGTCTACCGCCGGCTCGAGGCGCGCGGCGAGATCCGCGGCGGCCGCTTCGTCGCCGGCTTCTCGGGCGAGCAGTACGCGCTGGCGGATGCGGTCGGCCTGCTGCGCGAGGTCCGGCGCAAGCCCGCGTCCGATGCCTGGGTGTCGCTGTCCGGCGCCGACCCGCTCAACCTTGTCGGCATCCTGACCCCCGGGCCCAGGCTCGCGGCGCTGACCGGCAACCGCCTGCTCTACCGGAACGGCCTGCCGATAGCGCTGCTCGCGGGCGGCGAGGTCCAGTTCCTCGAGACGCTGGAGGCCGCCGAGCAGTGGCAGGCGCGCAAGGTCCTGCTGCGCAGCCCGGCGGCGGGGTCGCTGGTCGATCTGGCCTGAAACCGGCCCGGCGTCATGCTGCCGCCTCTTGCAGGGTCCGGGCACGGACCTCGGCGCGGGTCTTCGGCAGCCGGTCCGGGTAGCGCTCCTGCAGGAACGCGATCAGCCGCTCGCGCACGTGGCAGCGCAGGTCCCAGGCGCGGCCGGAATCGGGCGCGCTCATCAACGCCCGCAGCTCGACCGTGTGCTGATTGGCATCGGTGACCTGAAGGCCCCAGGCCTCGCCGTCCCACATCTTGGATGCCTGGAGGATGCGCAGCAGCTCCTGGCGGACCTCGTCGACCGGGACCGTATAGTCGACGTAGACGATCACCGTCCCCAGAAGGTCGGTGGTCCGGCGGGTCCAGTTCTGGAACGGCTGCTCGATGAAATAGGACAGCGGCACGATCAGCCGGCGCAGATCCCAGATCCGGACCACGACATAGGTCGTGCCGATCTCCTCGATCCAGCCCCACTCGTTCTCGACGATCACGACGTCGTCGATCCGGATCGGCTGGGTGAGCGCGATCTGGATGCCGGCGATCAGGTTCGAGAGCGCCGAGCGGGCGGCGATGCCGGCGACCAGCCCCGCGATCCCGGCCGAGGCGAACAGGCTGACCCCGACGTGACGGACGCTCGGGAACGACATCAGGATGATGCCGAGCGTGATCACCGCGACGATGCCGATCAGGACCCGCCGGAACACCTGGATCTGAGTGCGCACCCGGCGCGCCTCCAGATTGTCTGCGGTATCGGCCGCGAAGCGGCGTTGGAGGACTTCGGCGGCGACCTCGATGCAGCGGACGATCAGCCAGCCGATCGCGCCCGTGAGGCCGAGGTCGAGGCCGCGCGCGAGCACGGTCGCGACCCGCGGCGGCAGCGGCAGGACCGGCAGCACCAGCAGCAGGGCGAGCAGCGGGAAGAACAGCCGGCCAGGGCCGCGCAGACGGCGGGTCATGGCATCGTCGGCGACGCTCCGGGTGCGGCTCGCGACGCCCGTGAGCGCCGCGAAGACGACATAGTTGGCGATCAGCCCGGCCACGATCGCGGCGATCGCGACCCCGATCGCCCAGAGCCCGGACTGCCAGCCCTGAAGAAACTGCAGTGAGCCCGGCAAGCTGTCGATCAACCGATCCATCTTCACCCCCCAAATGCCGCGCCGATGCCGTTGTTAGCGCGCGGGCGGGGTGGTCTCAATCGGAGCGCACCGAAGGTCGAAACAGATGATCGCGGCGGCCGCCGGACAGGTGCCCGACCCCCAACGGAGCCCGCGTCCCGTCCGCCGAACCGCTCCGCACCGACCTCGACGCCAGCGGGCCGAGAGAGCGCCCCGGCAGGAGACCTCGAAGACCGTCGCGGCCATCGTCCGGCCGCGCACGCTGCTCAAATCGTGGGCTCAGACGATCCGGCTCACCGTCGGTGCCCGGCCGTTTCCGCCGCCCACCGGGTGCCGACCCCACGAGGATTCCGGGCTAGCTCGGCGACCCGGCGCAGCCGCCGCCGGCCCGGCGCCGACCGCGGGCGCAAGCGGCGGTCAGGTCCCGGGCGCGGCGGCCGTGCCAGACGCACGGTCGCGGCGGCCGGCACCGGCCGCCGCGCCCCTGCAGACCCGTCCGCTCAGGAGCAGAGCCCCCCGCAAGCCGAACCCCCGAACTGATCGGCGTGGTCCTCGAGCCAGTTCGATCTGGCGTGAGTCCAGACGCTCTCGTCGGTGGTGACGGTGAAGCCTGCAGGCACCGGCCACGGGTAGTCACCGCCGCCGACCCAAACGATGACGTTGCCCCGGCTCTCCCGGACGATGTCCAGACGCACGAGATCGTTCAACGGATTTAGCTTCATGTTGGGATTGGCACCCTGCTCCACATAGAAGATGTTATCGATCAGGCGCAGTTTGAGCCCCGTCTGCTTTAATTTGAAAAACCCTTGAGTTGAGATTGAATTTTTCGGACCCGGCATTGGCTCAAGTCGCACCAGGGTCTTCTCGATCGTCCAGATCTTTCCGCTACCATCGCGAGTGTTGTGTGAATTCTTGCTGCTAAAGCCGACGTAGCACCCGTCGAACAGGCTATTGTAGACCCGTCCCGAGTTGTAACTGTCATTTTCGACACAGTCGTCCCGATTGTACGTGACCCAGACATTTTTAATCTCGAAATTGTCGGCGTTATTGCCTGGTCGAAAAGCGTCCCAAACATTGTGGACCCGGACACCCTCGACGGTAAATCCTTGAGTTGACGCGCGATGCCCCCACATTATTGCCGCCGAGTTGCCATTTCTGTAGATCGTGCCCCAGTCAGCATTGGTATCGCCAGTGCCGATGATGGTGCCGCCGGACCAACAGCCGCCGTCAGGACCATTGATCACGATCGGGTAGGCGCGCTTCTTGGCGGGATAGACTTCCTGGTACCAGGTAGCGTCGCTGGCGTCGTAGCCGGTGCCATCAGGTCCGGTTTTGGTGCCGACGCGATATTGAGAATATCCCTGATCGCCCTGGATCGTCACGACGCGTGACGCCGAATTGAGACAATCGGAGGCGGCAAGGGCGGCGTTCGATCCTCCAACGACGAGCGCGGCGACCGCGCCTAGAGCAAGTGAGCGCATTCCGGGAAGTTCCTTTCAGCTTGGTTGAAGGTGCGATGCAAGTTCGGGGCCGGGCTGGGCGCTCGGCCGACGACAAGCTTTCAGACGACCGTCGGAACGATCAGGTCGAGCGGCTACGGCCCGTTCGGAGCCACACGTCTCGCGGCTTTCGGGATGCTTGCGAGGCGGTAGCTCATCCAGGCTCTCCTGCTTTCTCCGGCGTCGGCAGCAACCATGGCGGCACACTCGTCCGCACGTGGATGTTACCCATCCGGACATTCAACTATAAGTTCGCTCCGGTGAACAGCTGTAACGCGCCTTCATTCCATTTTCTTGAAGGATTCCGCAGGTAGCGGTCGTGCGCTGAGCTGATCCCGGCCCCCCTCAGGGGGTTAGAGCGGGATCCTGCCGTCTGGCTCGAACTGAGTCGCCCGCGTGGCCAAGTACTGGTCGCGCAGGCGCCCGCCAGCGGCCTGCCGGCCGCCCGCCTCCCGGTCGCCGAGGCGACGGTGTTCACGGCTCGAGTGCGCATCGCCGGGTGAGCGCCGGCCTTCGTGTGACCCGGCTGTGACCTCGACCCTGGACCCGCTCCACTGTTGTTTCATGAAGCCCCCCTGATTTTTTTGGTGCGCACGGCGGGACTCGAACCCACGACCTCTTGCTCCGGAGGCAAGCGCTCTATCCGGCTGAGCTACGCGCGCACGTACTACCGGTTATAGCGCTGCCCTGCCCCGCAAGCAACGTCATGCCGAGGGCGACGGCCGACTCTCTGCCAAGCGCGGAAGCGGACCGAGTGGCGACCCTGCGTCGGCTCCGATCCACTGCCTCGATCCACCTGCGGCAACATCGATCCGATGTCAACCTCAGCGTTGCCAATTTCGGCGAGCCGGCGGCCCGAGAGCCGACCGGCACGGCCGGGGGATCAACCAGGCTCCGGCAACGGGGACCGGCGCCGGCGTCAGTCGCCGGCCTGGTAGATCGTGCGGCCGTCGACCAGCGTGCGCAAAACCTTACCTTGGACCAGGCGGCCCTCGAAGGGCGTGTTCTTGGAGAGGCTGTGCAGGTCCTCCTCGCGGATCCGGGCGGGCGCCTCGGGGTCGAACAGCACGAGGTCGGCGGGCGCGCCTTTCCGGAGTTGGCCGGTCTCGATGCCGAGCAGCTGCGCCGGCCGATACGTCAGCCTGCCGAGCAGCTCGAGCAGCCCGAGCGCGCCGGTCTGGACCAGCTGGAGCGAGACCGGCAGCAGCGTCTCGAGGCCGAGCGCCCCGAATTCCGCCTGGGCGAACGGCAGGCGCTTGCTGTCCTGGTCCTGCGGCCAGTGGTCGCTCGCGATGACGTCGATCGTGCCGTCGGCCAGGCCGGCGACCACCGCGCAGCGGTCCGCTTCCGAGCGCAGGGGCGGCGAAACCTTGGCGAAGGTCCGGTAGCCCTCGACCTCGAGCTCGTTGAGCGCGAAGTGGATCGGCGCCGCCTCGGCGGTGACCGGCAGGCCGCGCCCCTTGGCCGCGCGCACCGCCTCGATCGCGGCCGCGGTCGAGATGTGGGCGACGTGGTAGTGCGCGCCGGTCAGCTCGACCAGCCGCAGGTCGCGCTCGATCAGGATCACCTCGGCGACCGCGGGGATGCCGGCGAGCCCGAGCCGGGTCGCGATCTCGCCCTCGTTCATGACCCCGTTGCGGGCGAGCGCCGGGTCCTCCGGATGCTGGATCAGCCGGCCGCCGAGCACGCTGAGGTAGTCGAGCGCCCGGCGCATCACCAGGCTGTCGGCGAGCGCTTGGTGGCCGTCGGTGAAGCCGACCGCGCCGGCCTCGATCAAGAGGCCCATCTCGGCCAGCTGGCGGCCTTCGCAGCCCTTGGTCAGCGCCCCGTACGGATAGACCTTGACCCGCTTCAGGCGGCGCGCGCGCCGGGCGACGAACTCGACCATCGCCGGGTCGTCGATCACCGGATCGGTGTTGGGCAGGCAGGCAAGGCTGGTGACGCCGCCGGCCGCGGCCGCCGCGGTGCCGCTCGCGAAGGTCTCCTTGTGCTCGGCCCCGGGCTCGCCGAGCTGGACCCGCATGTCGACCAGCCCCGGCGCGAGGCACGCGCCGGCAGCCTCGATGACCTCGGCATCCTCGGGCAGGCCGGCCGCGAACAGACGGGGCCCGAGGTCCAAGATCCGCTCGCCCTCGATCAAAAGGCCGCCCGGCGCATCGAGGCCGCTCGCCGGGTCGAGCAGCCGGGCGCCGGTGATCGCGGTCCGCCTGCTCATGCCGCCGCGCGCAGCTCCCGGGTCAGGATCTCGAGGCAGGCCATGCGGACCGCGACCCCGAGCTCGACCTGGTCCAGGATCGCGCTCCGGCTGATGTCGTCGGCGACCGTGCCGTCGATCTCGACCCCGCGGTTCATCGGCCCCGGATGCATGATCAAAGCATCGGCGCGGGCGCTCTTCAGCTTGTCGTAGGTCAGGCCGAACAGATGAAAATACTCCCGCACCGAGGGCACGAAGCTGCCCTGCATGCGCTCGGTCTGCAACCTGAGCATCATCACGATGTCGACGTCGTCGAGACCCTGGCCCATGTCGTGGAACACCTCGACCCCGTAGCGTTCGACCGCGGCCGGCAGAAGTGTCTTCGGCGCCACGAGCCGCACCCTGGCGCCCATCGCGGTCAGCAGCAAAAGGTTCGAGCGCGCGACCCGGGAATGGAGAATATCGCCGCAGATCGCGACCGTCAGGCCCTCGATCCGGCCCTTGCGCCGCCTGATCGTGAGCGCATCGAGCAGCGCCTGGGTCGGATGCTCATGGCTGCCGTCGCCGGCGTTGATCACGGCGCAGTTGACGTGCCGCGCGAGCAGCGCCACGGCGCCACTGTCCGGATGGCGCGCGACCAGCACGTCCGGGTGCATCGCGTTCAGCGTCATCGCCGTATCGATCAGGGTTTCCCCCTTTTTGATCGAGGAAGAACCGACCGACATGTTGACGACGTCCGCGCCGAGCCGCTTGCCGGCGAGCTCGAACGAGGTCCGGGTCCGGGTCGAGCTCTCGAAGAACAGGTTGATCTGGGTCAGCCCGCGCATCACCGACAGCTTCTTGTCGGCCTGCCGCCCATGCGCGACGTAGGCGTCCGCCCGATCGAGCAGATGCTGGATCTCCCAGGGCGCCAGCCCCTCGATGCCGAGCAGATGCCGCTGGCCGAAGGTCCGGTGAAGCTCGGTGACCGCCGCCATGGCCCCAACTATGCGTTCCCCTTCCCCGCCTGGCAAGCACTGCGCGGACGCGTTTGCTCGGCCCGTTTGTCGCGATCCGACCGCAGCCTGCGCACCGCATGCATTTTCAGGCCTTGCGGCATCTTCAACCTGTGCTCTAAACGAAGCGGCAGAAATCGCATTGGCAGTCATGACGCCCGAGCAGTTCATCGGCAAATGGCAGGCGGCCGACCTTCGAGAGCGTGCGGCGGCGCAGTCGCATTTCAACGACCTCTGTGAGCTCCTCGATGAGCCGAAGCCGACGGACGCCGACCCTAAGGGCGAGTGGTACTGCTTCGAGCGCGGCGCCACCAAGACCACCGGCGGCAAGGGCTGGGCGGACGTCTGGAAGCGCGGTCACTTCGGCTGGGAATACAAGAGCGGTGGCGAGAGCCTCGACAGGGCACTCGACCAGCTGAAGCGCTATGCGCTCGCGCTCGATAACCCGCCGCTGCTGATCGCGTGCAACCTCGACCACTTCCGGATCGTCACCAATTGGACCAACGCGGTCTCGGCCCGTTACGAGTTCGACCTCGCCGGCCTGCGCGACCCGGAGAATCGCCGAAAGCTCAAATGGGCGTTTACCGACCCCGAGAAGCTCCGCCCGGGCCTGACCCGCCGTCACGTCACCGAGATCGCCGCTCAGAAGTTCGCCGAGCTGGCCAAGGACCTGCGCGCCAAGGGCCACGAGCCGCAGACGGTGGCGCATTTCGTCAACCGCCTGGTGTTCTGCATGTTCGCCGAGGACATCGGGCTCCTGCCGGACGCGATGTTCACGCGAATGCTGAAGGAGGCCGCACGCAATCCGGCTGAATTCGAGCCGCTCTGTCGCTCCCTGTTCGGCGCTATGCAAAGCGGTGGCCGCCTCGGCCTGGAGCACTTCGATCGGTTCAATGGCGGACTCTTCGACGACGACAGCACTTTACCGCTGAGCAAGCCTGAGATTGAGCAAGTTCTCGACGCCGCGAAAATGGACTGGTCGCAGATCGATCCCTCGATCATGGGCATGCTGTTCGAGCGCGGCCTCGACCCGGACAAGCGCAGCCAGCTCGGCGCCCACTACACCGATGCCGACAAGATCATGAAGATCATCGAGCCGGTCATCCAACGCCCGCTCGAAACCGAATGGACCAAGATCAAGGGTGACCTCGAAGGTCTGCTCACCAGGGCGAGGGAGGCGAAGGCCCGGCGACGCGGACCAAGGCGAGAAACGACGCGGAGCGACTGTACAAAAGTTTCCTCGACCGCCTGCGCGCCTTCCGCGTGCTCGACCCGGCCTGCGGCTCGGGTAATTTTCTCTACCTCGCCCTCCAGGCGCTGAAGGATCTCGAGCATCGCGCCGGCATCGAGGCCGAGGCGCTAGGCCTGCCTCGCGAGTTCCCGCACGTCGGCCCCGAGCAGCTGCTTGGTATCGAGATCAACCCGTATGCCGCCGAGCTCGCCCGGGTCTCGGTCTGGATCGGCGAGATCCAATGGATGCAGCGCAACGGCTTCGGCATCGCCAAGAACCCGATCCTCCGCCCGCT
>CAWALL010000031.1:0-27647 GCA_963782885.1 uncultured Alphaproteobacteria bacterium | reverse complement strand
GCGATCGAGGTGAAGTCGGAGTCGGGGCCGAAGCGGGCCTTGGTGATGGCCAGGATCTCGCGGACCGCGGCGCCGAGGACCATCGGGACGCCCAGCGTCTCGGCCTCGTCCATGCATAAGCGGACGTCCTTGTGCAGCAGGCCGGTCGTGAAGCCGTGGGCGAAGGTGCCGGTCAGGATCGAGCGCGGGAACTTGTCGACCGTGGCGCTGTTGCGGCCGGTGCCGGCGTTGATCACCTCGAGCATGACACGTGCGTCGACGCCCGCCTTGACGCCCATGGCGAGGGCTTCGGAGGAGATCGCCAGCGCGGTCGCCGAGAGCAGGTTGTTGCCGAGCTTGACCACCTGGCCGAGGCCGGGTTTTTCCCCCACGAAGAAGACCTTGCCGAAGGTCGCGAGCACCGGCTCGAGCTGATCGAAGACCGGGCGCGGGCAGGCGGTGATGACCGCGAGCGTGCCCTCGCGGGCGCCGCGGACGCCGCCCGAGACCGGCGAGTCGACGAGCTGGATGTTGCGCTCCGCGAGCCCCGCGGCGACGCGCGCCGTGGTCGCGGGGCCGGTGGTCGAGAGGTCGATCAGCGCCTCGACGCGCTCGCCCTCGCGGATGCCGTCGGCCCCGAGCGCCACCTCGTGGACGATCTCCGGGGTCGGCAGGCTCATGAGCACGGTCTCGACCGCATCCGCGACCGCCGCGGCCGAGGGTGCCACCATCGCGCCGCGCGCGGCGAGCGGCGTGAGGGCGTCTGGGTTGGTGTCGAAGACCGTGAGCCGGCGGCCGGCGTCGAGCAGGCGGCCGGCCATCGGCCCGCCCATGCGCCCGAGCCCGACAAATCCGAGGTCCTGTCCGCTCATGCCGTCGTCCTCCCGCCGCCCATATCCGGCAATAGCCCTAGCACAACGGCGTGGAGCGGAAGAGTCCGGGTCGACGCTAATCCGATTCGGGGGGCCAGAAGTCGCCGAGGATCTGCTCGAGCGTCCAGGGGCAGCTCTGGGGCAGGCGCGCCGCGACCTTCGCCTCGCCGTAACGCTCGAGCTTGCGCTCCAGGTTGCGTCTCGCCTCGGCGTAGAGCAGCTGGCGTCGGCGCTCGAGATCGCGGCGCAGGCTGCGGGTCAGGCGGCGCTCGATCTCGCTGCGAAAGTTCACGACTTCGTCGATCCCGCCGGGCCGGGGCTCCCCTGGCCGGGGAGTGCTCGAGCAGGAGCAGATGCTCGATGATGCGCGGTCCAGGTCCGCAGGGAGTCCCGGCGCTCTTTGCCCAGATCGGCGATCTCCTCGGCGATGTGACGAATGTCGAGGGTCAGGTTCGGCCGGCTCCGGCTGAAGCGCCGCAACTCCTTGGTCTGGAGCTGGGTCCAGGCGAAAAAGTCTTCGTCGTAGAGACGATCGGTGCGGACCGTGGTCATGCCGCGAGAGTAGGTGGGAGCTGCCGTGCGCGCAATCGCTCGCCCTCACAGCCCGTCGAGGGTGTAGAGGGACTGGGCGCTGCGGACGCCGCGGAGCGCGTAGCGGCCGATCGAGACCAGGCGGTCGGCCGACTGGCTGGCGGCGCGCGCGAACGCTTCCGAGATCAAGAGGTTGCGGTCGTGCTGGCCGCACAGCGCCTCGATCCGCGCCGCCTCGTTGACCGCCGGCCCGATCACGGTGAAGTCGAGCCGGGCGGTGCTGCCGACGTTGCCGTAGTAGACGTCGCCGAGATGCAGGACCAGGTCGAGGTCCATGATCGGCTGCTCGGCCCCTTGCGCGCTCGGCGCTGAGCGCGCGGACCTCGCCCAGCGTCTTGGCGGCGGCATCGAGCGCCAGCTCGCAGACCTCGGCGGCGGGCGGCCGTTCAGCGGGAAGGTCGCGAGCAGGCCGTCGCCCAGGAACTTCAGCACCTGGCCGCCGAACGCGTCGACGTTGGGCACCAGGCAGTCGAAATAGGCGTTCAGCATCTCGACCACGACGTCGCGCGCCAAGCGGTCGGCGTTCGCGGTGAAGCCGCGCAGATCGGCGTAGAAGATGACCGCCTTGATGACCTCGAGCATGCCGCGCCGGATCTCGCCGTTCAGAATCCGCCGCCCGGCCTCGGGGCCGACGTAGGTGTCGAGCAGGTTGACCGCGATGTCGTGGCCGAGCCGTGCCTGGAGCGCCAGCGCGAGGCGCGGCATCAGGTGCCTGAGCGCCGCGAGGTCGCGCTCGGTGAAGCCGCCCGGCGCCTTGGTGGTCCAGGACGAGATCAGGCCGGTCTTCTTGTCGTCGAGCGTGCCGTTGAGCCCGAACCAGGTGCGCTGGGCGAGGTAGTCGGTGGCGCCGCCTTGGCGGAACTCCTCGAGCAGCGGGAACTCGATCGGCTCGTTGACGTCGAGGCGCACGCGCAGGTCGTTGACGCCGAGATCGACCATGCGCTTGAAGGGGCTGGAGAGATAGCCCTCGGCCGGGGTCAGCTGATGGATGTAGACGTCGGTGCTGATGCCCTGGTCGGCGCGCCAGGAGCAGCCCATGCCGCGAAAGCGCGGGTGCAGCGTCTGGGCGCTGACGTAGCCCCGCCAGATCGGCACCCCGAGCGCCACCAGGCGCTCGCAGTAGCCCTCGACCAGGTGCTCGAAGCTGGTCCGCAGGAGGCCCTGCTCGACCAGCCAGTCGGTGATCCGGCTGATCTCGGGACGATGGACGCTTGTGAGCATGGTCGCCTCGTCTGCCACAGCTCGCTCCAGGCCCTCGGGCATCGCGGAGCCTCCCTCATTTGTGCATTGCACACACGTCGGCCAACCGGGCGCTCGCTCTTCAGGCAACGGACTCTCATGAACAAAACCAGAACAGAGTAGCCCCAGAGCCCCGGGCGAGCAACCCGGAATCGAGCTCACGGCCGCCGCGGATCGCGGTCCGGGCGGGTGGTCGAGGCGGCGTGCCGGCAGTACGATCGCGCTTTGGACCGGGGCGCGGAGAGCGCCGGCATGGGGAGGAGAACAGCATGCGGCTTGCCGACTTTTCGGTCCTGACCTTCGACTGCTACGGCACGCTGATCGACTGGGAGAGCGGCATCGTGCAGGCACTTCAGCCGTGGCTCGAGCGGGCGGGCGTCCGGGCGAGCCGCGAGCAGATCCTGGCCGCGTTCGCCGCGGCCGAAGCGCCGCAGCAGCAGGCGACCCCGGGTCTGCTCTATCCGGACCTGCTCGCTCGGGTCCATGGCGCGATCGCGGTGCAGTTCGGGGTCGCGCCCGATCCGGAGGCGGCGCGCGCGTTCGGCGCCTCGATCGGGGACTGGTCGGCCTTTCCCGACTCCGCCGAGGCGCTCGCCTACCTCGAGCAGCACTATCGGCTGGTGATCCTCTCGAACGTCGATCGCGCCTCCTTCGCGCAGAGCGAGAAGAAGCTCAAGGTCGCGTTCGATGCCGTCTACACCGCCCAGGACATCGGCTCCTACAAGCCGGACCCGCGCAATTTCGAGTACCTGCTGGCCAGGCTTGGCGAGCAGGGCATCGCCAGGGAGCAGATCCTGCACACCGCCGAATCGCTCTACCACGACCACATCCCGGCCAAGCGCTTCGGCCTTGCGACCTGCTGGATCCACCGGCGCGCGGGCCAGGAGGGCCATGGCGCCACCCGCCGGCCGGAGGCCGAGGTCCGGCCCGACTTCCGCTTCCCGACGCTCGGCGCGATGGCCGCGGCGCATCGCGCCGAGCACTCCGGGTAACTTCCGAATGTTGGCCCCTCACGCACGATCGGGATGACATGCGTCGGCCTGGACCAGCTCGCCCAGGCGCTTCGCGGCCAGCGAAATGAACTCGACGTTATCCGGATCGATCTCCGCGAGGACGTTCGCGAAGCCCGGGACATCGCCGTCGTGGACCGCCTGTTCCAGGCGCTGGCGCATGGTCTGCCAGTTGTCGAACATCGCCTTCACCCGGGCTTGCGCACCTGAGCCGAAATCGGCCGGCAACGCATCTGGATCGTTGACCCCGCGATTGCGCGACTCGATCTCGAGGAGCTTGATCGCCTCCCAGACGGCTGCCAGTCCGGCAACGCCATTGCCGGCGCCGCTGCCGTCGTCGCGCTGGAGGGTCCGTGCCCGGTGCTCGACGAAATCCTGGAGCCGGTGCACGTCCTTGTAGGGGTCGATGATCTCCCAGCGAAAGCGATGCGACAGGTTCAATGCCGTGAACATCCTGGCGACGCTCTTCTCCCGGACGCTGCTCATGGTGCCGGCGGCGGTCTGCACGAAGCTGATCGCGAAGGTCGCACTGTTGTCGCCGGTGATGTCGACGCGATTGATGACCGGCAGATAGTGGTGTCCGTCGGCCGGCGACCGGAAGACCGCGTAGGTCGGCGCGACCCGGCAGCTGATCAAAGACTTGGCGCAGGCCTTGTAGACCGCGGGCCAGAACGCTTTGTCGAGCTCCAGACGCAAGTCGGGGTCGAGCCGCTCCTGAAACTTCTGCCAGGAAAAGCCGGTGTCGCCGAGCTCGAACAGACGCATGGCGGTCGAGCCCCGCTCGATGCTGGTGCGATCGGGGATTGCAGCCGACCTCAATGAAGCGATGTCGGGCACGTGCAGGAGCATGATGTTTTCGGGCACGATCGAATCGACGACCAGGAAGCCGACCGCATCGATGATCTTGGCGGCAGCGGCCTGGCGTCCGGTGCCGTCCTCGTTGGCGAATACCGGGTTGATCGGCGGGATGCCCGGATAGGGTGGCCTGCCGAAAATGTCCTTGAAGAACAATTCGAGCTCGTCGGGCTGACCGGGCGACGGCGGCTGACATTTGACCGCCTGATATTTCCTGAGCGGATCGGGCAGCTCGACATTGGGAGGGTAGAGAACCACCAGGCGGTCGGAATCCGGGTAGACCATTCCACGGAAAATTCCGGCCTCGTGATGACACCATGCCCAGTCATCGTCGACTCCCGAATACAGTAGAATGAACCAGTCGGACTCGTAGAGAGCCTCCTCGATCTTTTCTTGCCAGCCATCGCCCTTCGTGATGTTTTCGGACATGAAAACATCGATCCGGCCGGCCGAGTTGGTGCGCAGTACTTCTCGGATTTGGTTCGCGGCTTTGAAGTCTTTCTTCTTATGGCTCAGGAAAACCCGGATGAGACTGCGCTCCCGGGCCCGCCGGCTTTTCGCTTCTTTGATGGCCGAAACGACGACATCCGGGGGCGCACCGTTGGGCTTTGCCTGAAAGGCTGCTGGTGCTTCGGACAGTCCTGTCATGGTCGTGGTCCCGTCCCGGGGCGCGGCTGATGGCGCCCGATTGATGATGGCGCAAAGGTTAGGATCGGCCGCGCAAGGCGTCTGTGAACCGGTTCACACCTTGTGATAGCAGGATGCGCAGAGTGACTGACGCTCTACGATAATCGGCGCTCAAGGCGGCCTCAAAGGGAGTTGTCGAATCTGATGCCGGCGGTCATAGTCGTCGAACCAGAACGCGCGTGGCGGGCGCGGTGCTGATCGCAGAAGGCGGATGCGGGCCGGATTCGACCCGAAGGCGCCAACAGGGAAGCGGAGGTGAACATGGTCAGGCAATTCATCCATCTATGCGCCGCGGCTGTGCTCTGCGCCGCCCTGCCGGCGATCGCGGACGCCGAGATGATGATCGTGGGCAACGATCAGAAGGTCAGCTGGGACGATGCCGGCAAGGTCGTCACCTCGGCGCCGGGCGATGATTCGATCTCGATCGTCGACATCGGCACCGACCCGGAGAACCCGAAGATCATCACCAGTCTGGACCTGCAGAACTCGATCTTCGGGCCGCCGACCAACCTCGCGATCACCCCCGACGGCACCCTTGCGATCGCGACCAACGCGATGACCTGGGCCAAGGCCGGCGACAAGCCGGCGCCGGACGACAAGCTCTACGTGATCGATCTTAAGGGCAGCCCGCCGGCGCTGATCGACACGCTCGAGGTCGGCAAGCAGCCCTCGGGGCTCGCGATCAACAAGGCGGGCGATCTCGCCCTGATCGCGAATCGCGCCGACAACTCGATCAGCGTGCTTTCGATCGACGGCAAAAAGGTCAAGCTCATCGACACCGTCGACATGGGCGCCCAGGTCGCGGCCGTGGCGATCACGCCCGACGGCAAGCGGGCGCTCGCGGCCAAGTTCCCCGAGCACAAGGTCGCGGTGCTCAAGATCGACGGCCAGAAGGTCAGCTACGACGGCTACGACATCGCGGTCGGGCTCTGGCCGTACAACGTCGATATCACCCCGGACGGCAAGCTCGCGCTGACCGCCGACAACGGCAACGCCGGCAGCTCCGACGGCCAGGTCGATACCGTGACCGTGATCGACCTCCAGGCCGACCCGCCGCGGGCGATCGACAAGGTCGCGGTCGGCGACGCGCCCGAGGGCTTCGCGATCAGCCCGACCGGCAAGATCGCGGCTGCGGTGCTCCTGAACGGTAGCGGCGGCGTGCCCAAGGACGAGTGGTTTGCCAACACGGCGGGCAAGGTCGCCGTGCTGACGATCGACGGCCAGAAGGTCACCAAGACGGGCGAGGTCGAGGTCGGCGGCCTGCCCGAGGGCGTCGTGTTCAGCTCGGACGGCGGCTACCTCTACGTCGGCAACTTCCTCGACGGCACCGTCTCGATCCTCAAGGTCGACGGCACCGAGGTCACCGATACCGGCAAGACGCTGCAGCTGCCGGGCCACCCGGCCTCGATGCGCGGCAGCCATCCCTGAGCGCTCGGTCGGATTCGCAATTCGCAGGGCGGGACGATTCGATCTGGCCAACCATGCGCACGATATTGGCGCGCTTGGGGGCCGCGGCCCCCTCTTTTTGCGCGCCTGATGATCTCGGCGAGTCGGCGGCGAGATCCCAGGTCTCGCCCTCTGGAGCGTTGTCTGCGGGACTGAGACCGTGGCAGTCTCCGGCGAGAACGCTGGGAATGGGGGGATCACGATGCGACCGATCATGGCGCTGGCTCTTGCACTCGGTGGGCTGATGGCGGCGGCCGACGCCCGAGCGGCCGATCCCGTGCCGGACCTCGTCGGGACCTGGAAGGGCGGTGGGCTCGGCGTCGGCAAGCAGGAGGGTTTCGTCGACACGCCCGTGACGCTGGTGATCGAGGAGCAGCACCAACGCGCGTTCAAGGGCAAGAAGACGCACAGTGAGGGCGAGGAGGGCTTCTATGGCGCCATTCAGGCCGACGGCCGCAGCCTCCTGATGACCGACGACGGCGACGGCCAGTCAAGCGGCAGCATTCTCTCCTCCAATTCGATCGAGGTCTGCTACATGGAAGCCGGCGACGACGCCCAGGTGTTCTGCAGGGTGCTGACGAGGACACGCTAGCAACAGCCACAGGCCAGCACGTGCCGCTTGCGTCGATCACCGACACGCGGACGCTCCGAATGAACGAGCTTCATAGCAACCGGGGCTGGCGGCCGGAGCCGCGTGGGCGCCAGACGCGCTCGGCGACCGCGAGCATGTTCCGGCCCAGGATCTTGCGGACGTCGGCCTCGGCGTAGCCCATCCCGAGCAGGCCAAGGGTGATCTCCGGGAACTGCTCGGGCGCGGCGTTCCGGTAGCGCGGTCCGCCGCCGCCGTAGCTGTGCGCGGGCGGGAACCAGTGGGCGCGATCGAACCCCGGCGGGTCCTGGTCGAGGCCGAGGTCGTACTCGTAGTCGATCCCGAGCCCGACGTGATCGGCGCCGACCCGCTGCACCAGGTAGTCGATATGGCGGAGGATCGCGGCCGTGCCGGCGTCCGGATCGCCGAGGAAGCGGCCGATGCCGTTGACGCAGATCACGCCGCCGGTCGCGGCGCAGGCATCGATCTGGTCGTCCTTGATGTTGCGGCCGTCGTCGGCGAGCGCCAATGAATTGGCGTGGCTGTAGATGACCGGCGCCTTTGAGACCGCCATGATGTCGAGGCTGGTGCGATGGCCGGTATGCGAGCAGTCCATCATCATGCCGGCCTCGTTGATCGCCTCGACGATCCGCCGGCCGAGCGCCGAGAGCGGGATGTCGTCGTCGTAGCAGCCGCCGCCGATGCTGTTGTTGCGGTTATAGGCGAGGTGGATCTGGCGGACGCCGAGATCGTAGAACAGCTGCACCATCTCCGGCCGCTCTTGAAGCGGCACGCCGCCCTCGAGGTCGAACGCCACGGCGAGCTTTTTTTCCACTTTGGCGCGTCGCACGTCGCTCGCGTCCTCGACCTGAACGAACTCGTCTGATCTGGCCCGCAACTGCGCGCGAAAACTCGCGATCACCGCCAAGATCTGGGGCAAGGGGTTCATGTCCATGCCGATGTTGATCGAGACGAAGTCGACCCCGTTGGCCCGGTGGCGCTCGAGCGCGCCGAGGTCGGCATCCGGATGCAGTGGCAGGCAGGCGTGGGCGTCCCAGACCAGGGCGTCGCGATGTAGCGCGGCCGCCCCCAGCTTCAGATCCTGCATCGCGTCCCCTCGGCTTGCGCGGCCGGCAAGCCGCGCCGGCGGCGGATCATTACCGCGCGCGCGGTTGCTCGCCAAGGATCGTCCTCAACGGACAGCGGAGGCGGGCCGGTCGCGCCGGGCCAGGCGCGGCACCAAGGCGGTCAGCAGCCCTGCGGCGATCAGGGCGACGCCGACCGCGGTCGCGACCTGACGCCAGCTGTCCGGCTGCATCACCCCGCACCAGACGATGACCAGGAACAGGGGCACGTCCAGAAAATGCGTGATCTGGCCGAGGGGGCTGCGCGCTTCGGCGCGCACCTCGGTGCTCAGCACGCCGGTCGACAGCGCCGCGCGCGAGCGCCTGAGTGTCCGCCGGAACTGCAGCCGGGTGACCGTGTTGCCCTCGACGACCTCGAACAGGAACAGGCCCCACATGCCGGTGAACCAGGGCCGCTCGAGCCAGCCGAGGCCGAGCTCGGACTTCAGCAGCAGCCCGGAGGCGCCGAGCAGCAGCGCCCCTGGGACCGCCAGGCCGTCATAGAAGATCGCGCTGTACAGATCGGCACCCGCGGCCGCCGACATCGCCGAGGCGCAGTGATCACCGTCCGCTAAGCGCCCGGCCGCGCACGGAGCGCCCCGCATCGGGCGGTGTCGTCACAATCTGAGCCGCGCGCGCAAAAGATCGATCAGGTCGATCTGCGGGAAGTCGACCCAGGCGGCCGCACCGATGGCGCAGGTCTCGACGTCTTTCGGCGTGGGCTCCAGGCGCACGATCACCTGGCCGAGACCGGGAGCTCGGCCTTTGGCGGTCGCGGCGAGATCGGTGTCGTCGAGGATCGAAGCGGCGCCACGGGTCAGCAGCACCGTTCCGTTGCGCAGCTTTGTTTCGCCCTCGATCAGGACGTTCGCCGGCATGCCCGGCTGCAGCAGTCCGATCTCGACGTCATGAGCCGGAACGTCGACCAGCATCACGCTGCAGTCGATCCACTCGGCCACCGGCGTGCCGACGTCGACCGCAGCGCCGGCGCCGGCGATCGTGCTCCAGACCAGGCTGCCGGGCGGCGCGACGATCGGGCTGCTGCTGATCAACGCGAAGGCCCCGCGGGCCGCCCTTTCGGAGATCCGCGCCTTGGCCAGCTCGGCCTCGGCCCCGGCCAGCTCGCGGGCCGCCTGGGCGGCCTCGAGGCGCAGCCGATCGTGGCTCTGATACGCCCATTCCGGGTTTCGTCCGTCGGTCAGCAGGAAGACACCGTCCTCGGCCGCTCGCCGGCGCTCCTCGGCGCGCGCCAGGGTCTCCTCGAGCTCGGCGCGCTGGCGCTCGAGCCCCTTGACCTCGGCCAGCGCCGCGTCGACCGCCGACTGCGCGCTGTCGCCCCGACGGGCCAGGGTCCGTTTGCGCTCGGCCAGGGTCCGTTCCAGGTCCAGCCGCTCGACAATCAAGTCGAGCTCGCGCTTCGAGCCCGCGATCTCGATCTCGAGATTCCTCTTGAAGGTGGCGGCGTAGTCCTGGGTGCGCCGGCGCCAGTCGGCGTCGATCTGCCGGAGGCCGGCCAGATAGGCCCGCAGCTCCTTGACCCGGGCGTCGGCACGGGCGACCTCGGCCTCCGCCCGGTCGACCGCGCCGTGATCGGCTTGCAGATTCCGGACCACCGCCAGCCGGCCGTCGGCGCCGACCCTTTGCCCGAGCGGGCGCAGGGCGCCGTCGAGGTTGCCGCGTATCGGCGCGGTCGCGACATTGATCCAGGTGGTCACCGCGGCGTCGCGGAACAGCACCGATCGCACATAGGGCGCGAGGAACCAGCCACCGGATGCGAGCAGCAACACGGCAGCGCTCGACCAGCCCAAAAGGTGCGCGGTCCTGCGCCAGCGGCGCCGACCCGAGCCGGCCGGGCCTGATCCCGGTCCGGTCAGAGGAGGCTGGGGATCGGCCGAGGGCGTTGGTCGCACGGTGGCCCCGCCCACCCCCGAGATCGCCGCCTCGATCGCGGCGTAGTTCTCGATCAACCGAGCGGTGATCAGTCGCACGATATGGAACCCGAAGCGCGGGTTCTGATAATACAACCGAAGCATGTCAGCGTCGCTCAGCCGCAGCAATTCGCCATCGGTCTCGCTGACGGCAGTCGTGGTGCGCTGCTTGCTCGGCGAGAACATGCTGATCTCACCGAAAATATCGCCTGCGCCGATCCTCTTGTCGATTTCCGGCAGTCGAATGACGCCGCTCCGTACATAGAACATCTCGTGCGAAGGATCGCCCTTGCGAAACAGGACCTCGCCGTCTTTGATCCACCGCCGGGTCATGAACGGCAGCAGCGCCTCGACCGAGATCTCGCCGCGCGCGGCTTGCCGGGCCTCGCGGACGAGGTTGACGATCTGAAGCAGGCGGAAGATGTTGAGCGGTAAAAGGGCCGAATGCAGGATGAAAATCGGGACGAGACCATCCAAGGCGCTGTAGGTGATGAAGGCGATATTACTGCAGATGGCAACGACGCGCAAAGGCACCATCGTTCTCATGTAAAAAGTGATGAAAACGAAAGCTGAAGCAAGGTAGCCGGCAAATTCACCAGCAGTCATCGGCGTATCCCCATGCTGCTTGTCCGATCGGCAATTCTCCTCGGCGCTGCGGCAAATTCGAGCGGCGGCGCGACCGCGGCGTCACGGGTCTGGTGTCGGCCGATCACGGGATTCGGACAGTCCCGAGTTGAGCTGGCAGGCCGCGGAGCGACCGCGCCGATTCCAGTCCGATGCCGCCGCCAGACTATCCGACGTTGTTGAGCATTTCACAAGCCTCGCGGCAGCCCGCGACGACTCCGGGCGTGCAGTCTCGGCTGGCGGTTGTCCACGACCCGGGCTAGTTTTTGACGGTCGCGGGGCAGGGATACGGGCATGGGCAAGAGCTACGACGCGATCATCATCGGCGCCGGGGTCATCGGCGCCTGCACGGCCTTCGAGCTCGCCAAGCGTGGCTGGCGGACGCTCAACCTCGACAAGCTGCCGGCCGCGGGCTACGGCTCGACCGGGGCGTCGTGCGCGATCATCCGCACCCACTACTCGACGCTCGACGGCGCGGCGCTCGCCTACGAGGGTTTCTTCTATTGGGACGCGTGGCCGCGCTATCTCGGGGTCGCGGACGAGCGCGGCTTTGCCAAGTTCGTGAAGTGCGGCTGCCTGGTCATGAAGACCGAGGCCAACGGCCATCTGAGCGGGGTCTGCCGGAACATGGATGCGCTCGGCATCCCCTGGCAGGACTGGGGGCCGGAGCAGATCAGGGAGCGCCTGCCGTTCTACGAACTCGGCCGGTTCGGGCCGCCCAAGCGGCCGGACGATCCGGCGTTCGGAGAGGCTCAGGGCGGCCTCGGGGGCGGGGTGTTCTTTCCGCTCGCGGGCTACGTCAACGATCCGCAGCTGGCGGCCCACAATGCCCAGCGCGCCGCCGAGGCCCAAGGTGCCGAGTTCCGCTTCAACAGCGAGGTCAGCGCGATCCGGCGGGCGGCCGGGCGCGTCCAGGGCGTGACGCTCGCTGCCGGCGAGACGATCGATGCCCCGGTCGTGGTCAACGTCGCCGGGCCGCACTCGGCCAAGATCAACCGCATGGCCGGCGTGGAAGAAGGCATGCGGATCACGACCCGGGCGCTCAAGCAGGAGGTCGCGCACGTGCCGTTCCCTGAGGGCTTCGACTTCGAGCGGGCGGGGCTGGTCACCTCCGACAGCGACGTCGGCTGCTACTGCCGGCCGGAGATCGGCAACCACATCCTGATCGGCAGCGAGGACCCGCCCTGCGACCCGCGCGAATGGGTCGACCCCGACGACTACGACCGCAATTTTTCCGAACAATGGCAGGTGCAGGTGCAACGGGTCGCGCAGCGGATTCCGAGCCTGCCGGTCTCGAGCCCGCTCAAGGGCGTGGTCGACCTCTACGACGTCACCGAGGACTGGATCCCGATCTACGACAAGTCCGACCTCGCGGGCTTCTACATGGCGGTCGGCACCAGCGGCAATCAGTTCAAGAACGCAGCCGTGGCGGGCGTCATGATGGCCGAGCTGATCTTGGCCTGCGAGCAGGGCCGCGACCACGACCGCGAGCCGCTCCAGTTCCACCTCGCCCATATCGACCGGACGATCGACGTCGGCTTCTACTCGCGCCGGCGCGAGATCAACCCCGAGAGCAGTTTTTCCGTACTCGGGTGAGGTGGCCGCCCGCGTCCACCTGATGGTTCGGAACGCATCCTGGGCCGTGCTCACGGTTGTCCGAGGCGATTGTGAGCGTGCCCTCGGCGCGAGGGGGACGAGGGGACGACCGGTGTCCCCAAAGCTTGGGTCAGAGTTGGTTGGAGCGGAATTCCGAGCCCGATCTGATGGGGCCAATAGGCCCAAGACCGGAAGCCTCGGCTGCTCGGATCAGGCGTTAACCCTTCGGAAACCCCTGCCGGCTATCCCATTCGCCTGGTCCCTGCGATCCTGGGAATCCGTGCGGCCGAACCCGAGCGGCGCGGACCTTCATGGTAGGAAGAGTTCGTCGGAAGAATAGGTAACAGCCAGAAGTTAATGTGTCGGCTGAAGATGTGGCGTTTCGGTGGTCCGAACTGCGCTTGATCTGTCGGGGGCCACTGGGTGGTTGGGAGCCACCGGGTCGAGAGTCGGCCCGCGGGTTGAGGTCCGCCTGAGACTCGTGGCGTAGGCTTGATCCGATCCGTGAGCGACGCTGGGTCGGACCATGGACGATCGGCCTGGCAGCCCTCCGAGAGATGTCGGGCGGCGCCCATGGCGCTCAGGAATCGCGGACGGGGGGTGGGACGATCACCGCCTCGTAGGGGTGGCGGCGGGTGATCAGGCCGCTGTGCAGGAACACGTCGAGGGCCGTCTCGTAGGCAGCGCGCGGGATCGCGAGGCCGCCCTGCCAGTTGCCGAGGCGCTGGTAGGCCGCGATCGTGCGCGCCAGCACCTTCTGGTCGACGTCGGGGAACCAGCGCGCCTCGGCCCTGGCGATGTCTTCGGCCGGGCCGGTCGCGGCCCAATTTCTGGATTTCTCGAACGCGCGGACGAAGGCGCGCGCCATGTCCGTCGCCAGCCAGCGGCGGGTCGCGCATAAGGTGCTGAACGCGACCGGGCCGATCGCCTCGCCGACCGAGGCGAGCACGTGAGCGGCGCCGTCCTGCTCCAGTTGCTGCGGCGCCGGGCCCTGAAGGTGGACGTAATCGGCTTCGCCCCGGCGGAAGGCGGCGATCATGGCATCCGGCGGGCCGGCATCGATCGCCTGCAGGCGGGCGTAGTCGACGCCCTGCCTGTGCAACGCGTACTTCAGCATCGCGAGCGGCTGGCCGCCGTGGTCCGCCAGCACCCGGGCGCCCTCGAGCCGGCTCCAGGCGAACGCCGGGTCGGGACGGCGGCCGGCGATGAAGAAGCCGTCCCGCTGGTTGATCTGGGCGAAATGCACGAGATCCGACCCTTCGCCGCGCTCGAGCGGGCCCCAGCTCGCCGACGGCGCCGACTGGATCACGTCCAGGCTGCCATCCTCGAGCCCCGCGTGCGGCGCCCGGCCCGGTCCGGCGACCGAGAATTCGGCGCTGAGCCCCTCGGCCTCGAGGAAGCCGCCAGCCTCGGTCGCGATCAGCGGGCTGTAGAACGCCGAGAAGCGCGAGAACATGATCCGGATCTTGGTCATCGGTTTCGGCTTTCCCGGGTTGGCGCCGAACGCTCAGTAAGGCGCGGGGGCGTGGTCCATGGCAGCGGCCGCCGGGGTCCCCGTCGCGGTGGCAGCCGCGGCGTTCAGGACCGGCTTCGCGCCGAGCCGGACGGTGACGCCCGGCGGGGGATCGGCCAGAACGTAGCCGCCTGCTGTGCTTCGCACATAGTCGGGACCGGCTGCGGGCAGCGCGTCGCCACAGCCGGCGAGCGCCCCGACCAGGGCGCACAAGCCCCATAGGCATCCAAGCATCCGAGCCATGTCATCGTCCTCCCGCAGCTAAGCTAGAGCGGGGGCCGGCCGCCCGCAACCGAAGCTCGCGCCGGCTCCGGCGCTCAACGCTGCCCGAAGGAGCGATTATTTTCGTGCCGGAGAGCAGAACCGGAGCGGCGGGCCCGCGTTCTATCCCGAAGGCAGGGGCAGGTGGTCGACGCGGGACCTGGATGATGCTGTCACCCGCGACCGCGTGCCACTCCCTTGCCTCCCTGTGATCCCCTCCCAGCGCAATTCGGCCCCGGCATCGTCCGGGGCTTTTTTCTCCGGTTTCGGTGGTCGGCGCGGATGTCCCGTGGCAAGCTCTGCCGCGGGTCGAGGCAAGGGGAGACGACCATGCGGCTCTACGACTACTGGCGGAGCTCGGCCGCTTACCGGGTGCGGCTCGCGCTCAACTTCAAGGGTCTGGCTTACGAGCAGGTCCCGGTCGATCTGCGCCAGGGTGGGCAGCGCGAGCCCGGGTTCCTGGCGATCAATCCGCAGGGCCTCGTGCCGGTGCTCGAGGACGAGGGCGCGGTGCTGACCCAGTCGCTGCCGATCCTGAACTACCTCGAGGAACGCTATCCGGACCCGGCGCTGCTGCCCAGGGACCTGCCCGGGCGCTGCCAGTCGCGCGCGATCGCGGTCGCGATCGCCTGCGAGATGCATCCCCTGAACAATCTCCGGGTGCTGCAGTACCTCGAGCGCGAGCTCGGCCTCGACGAGGCGCGGCGCATGGCCTGGTACCGGCACTGGATCGCCGAGGGCTTCGGCCCGCTCGAGGCGATGATCGCGCGCTCCGCCGGCGACTTCTGCGTCGGCGACGCGCCGAGTCTGGCCGATGTCTGCCTGGTGCCGCAGGTCTACAACGCCCGTCGCTACGACTGCGATCTCGTGGCCTATCCGACGATCTGCCGGATCGACGAGCGCTGCCGGCGGATCGAGGCCTTCGCGCGGGCCGCGCCCGAGCGCCAGCCGGATGCGCCGCCCGCGTGACCGACGTCGGCCGTCCGGAGGCGTCCGGAGGCGAGGGCCCTTGAAACCCGGGCGGCGCGCGCCGATAGTCGCCCGATCGTCCTTGCAACCGATCAGCGCTCCGGCTGTGCCCGCGAGCGGGCCTGGCGGCGGCGCGCAGCAGCGGCGGAGTGGGTCCATGGCGAACCGGCACTACCTCTTCTATCCCCTGACCCAGGGACGCGCCTCGCGCCAGGCGCACGCCGATTTCCCGGCCGGGACCTACGAGCGCGAGCTCGGCAAGGAGGGCTTCTTCGGCCCGGCGACCCACATGTATCACAGCCATCCGCCAACCGGCTGGATCGACTGGGAGGGGCCGTTGCGGCCGCGCTGCTTCGACCTCAACCGGATCGAGGACGGCGCGGGCTCGCCCTGGGACGCGGCGGTGATCCTGCACAATGCGCATGTCAAGCTCGCGTTCTGGCGGGCGCCGATGAAGATGGACCACCTCGCGCGCAACGCCGACGGCGATCAGCTGCTCTTCGTCCACGAGGGGGCGGGCGACCTGTTCTGCGACTACGGCCACCTCGAGTTCCAGGCCGGCGACTATCTCGTCCTGCCGCGCAGCACGATGTGGCGGCTGGAGTGCGCGACCCCGGTCAAGGCGCTGCTGATCGAGGCGACCGGCGGCTCGCTGATGCTGCCGGACAAGGGCATGGTCGGCCGGCATGCGGTCTTCGATCCGGCGATGCTGGACGTGCCCCAGATCGACGAAGCGTTCCTCGGCCAGCAGGGCGAGGTCACAACGCAGGTCCGGATCAAGCGCCGTGGTGCGATCAGCACCGTGACCTACCCGTTCAACCCGCTCGATGCGGTCGGCTGGTCGGGCGATCTCGCGGTTGCGCGGATCAACGTCAAGGACCTGCGGCCCTTGATGAGCCACCGCTACCACCTGCCGCCGTCCGCCCACACCACCTTCGTCGGTTCGCGGTTCGTCGTCTGCACCTTCTGCCCGCGTCCGCTCGAGACCGACCCGGGCGCGCTCAAGCTGCCGTTTTTCCACAACAACGACGATTTCGACGAGGTGCTGTTCTACCACTCGGGCGATTTCTCGAGCCGCGACAACATCGAGGCCGGCATGGTGACCTTCCACCCCTGCGGCTTCACCCACGGACCGCACCCGAAGGCGCTGCGCGGCATGTTCGAGCCCAAGCGGACCGCGACCGACGAGTATGCGGTCATGCTCGACGCCCGCGACGCCCTGGAGGTTGGAGAAACGGCGCGCGCGGTCGAGAACCAGGACTACGTCAACAGCTGGCGCGCCCCGGGCGAGCCGGCAGCGAAGGCGCATGAGGCGGCAGCGCCGCCGCGCCGGACATGAAGCTCGCGACCCTCAAAGGACCGGGCCGCGACGGCCGCCTGGTGGTCGTGAGCCGCGACCTCGACCGGGCGGTCGAGGTGCCGCGGATCGCGCCGACGCTTCAGGCCGCGCTCGACGACTGGGCGGCGCTGGCGCCCGCCCTCGAGCAGGCAGCGGCGCAGCTGGAGCGGGACGAGCTCGGGCCGGAGGATGTGGTCCCGTTCGAGCCGTCGGCCTGTGCGGCGCCCCTGCCGCGCGCCTACCAGTTCGCCGACGGCAGCGCCTATCTGAACCACGTGGCGCTGGTGCGCCGGGCGCGCGGCGCCGAGCTGCCGACCGAGCTCCTGGACGACCCCCTGATGTACCAGGGCGCCTCGGACGGCTTTCTCGGGCCGACCGATCCGATCGCGGTCGCCGACGAGGCCTTCGGCATCGACCTCGAGGCCGAGGTCGGCGTCATCACCGATGACGTGCCGATGGGGATCTCGCCGGAGGCGGCGCTCGGCCACGTGAAGCTCGTGATGCTGCTCAACGACGTCTCGCTGCGCCGCCTGATCCCGGCCGAGCTTGCCAAGGGCTTCGGTTTTTTCCACGGCAAGCCGCGCAGCGCCTGTTCGCCGGTCGCGGTCACGCCCCCGGCGCTCGGCGATGCCTGGCGCGACGGCCGGCTGCACGGCGCGCTCCGCTCGAGCATCAACGGCCGGGAGTTCGGCCATCCCGATGCCGGGGTCGAGATGCAGTTCGACTTCGGCCGGCTGATCGCGCACGCCGCCAGGACCCGCCCGCTCGCCGCCGGTACGATCGTGGGCTCGGGCACGGTCTCGAACCAGGACCGCAGCGTCGGCTCGTCCTGCCTGGCCGAAGTCCGGACCATCGAGACGATCGAGCGGGGCAAGGCCGCGACCGGCTTCTTGAAGTTCAACGACCGGGTCCGGATCGAGATGCTGGACGACCGCGGCCGCACCATCTTCGGCGCGATCGATCAGCAGGTCGTGCGCTACCATCCCGAGGCGTAATCCTCTGGTGATTTTCGGATCGTCGCGACCACAGCGCTGCCGCGGTTACTGGATGATGTCGTAGTGCCACCAGAACTGGTCGGGCGAGCGGCAGACGAACGGCTCCAGGCGGCGCGCCAGGTCCGCGATCGTCGCGGTCATCGCCGGAATTCCGTCGTGGGGGGCCGCCTGGGCCAGAGGCGCCCCGACCCAGGTGACGAACACGCCATCCTGCTCGCGTAGCGTCACGACCGGCAGGATCGCAGCGCCGGTTGCCGCGGCCGTTGACGGCACGCCCGTTGCCACGCTGATATGATCGTTGAGGAAGGGCACCCTAAGCGCGCGGGCGCCGCGTGCGCCCACGCTCACCGACACCAGCAGATTGGCGCGCAGGCGGTTCGCCAGCGTCCGTACCTGCCGGACCGTGGCGCCGTCGGGTCCGAGCGTGATGCGCTCGGCGAGGAAGCGATCCTCGGCGCGGGTCCAGATCGGGTTCAGCAGCCTGGCGCCGACCAGGCTCTGGGAATACCCATGGGAGTAGCGGCTCAGATGGGTCACGTGAAGTCCGGCTCGCTGCCAGGTCATCTTGGCGAGCAGTGGCCCGAAGACGAACGGCGCCACCCACAGGATGGCACCGCGCCCGGCCGCCAGCGCCGCATCGATGTGGCAGCGGCCCTCGAGCCGGACCGGCGGGGACCAGTCCCGCGGGTGATGGCAGCGCAGCGGCTGGAGCTTGGCAAGCTGACGGTTGCCCATGTAGCCGGCGATGATCTCGTCGATCGGTCGTCGCGTCTGCGCGGGATCGAGGAACCGCCGCAGCCGCGCGCGCTGGGCGGCACGCCATCGACCCGGCAGGCGCAACCGCGTCCGCGCCCGCGCCTCGGGCACCCATCGCCAGCTCCGCTCGGGCAGCAACCAGGTGATCGCGGCCCCGGCGGCGATCTGGCCGGCAACTGCGAGGTCCTTGGCCGACAGCCAGGGTACGGGCGGACCGGCCGCAATGCCGGCACGCGCTTTGGAGCTGGACAAGAGGCCTCCCCCGAGACGCCAACCCGGACCGCACGTCGCGCGGCCGCAAGTCATGTCGGATCAGTGTAATCGGGCTCGACGCCAGTGATCAACGCAGCGTGGCGCACTCTGGCGATCGGCGTGGACTACTGGCGGTTGTACCGCGCGCAATGGCGTGATCGCGAATGGCTCGAGCGGGTGCAGGCAGAAAAGCTCCGCGCGATCGTCGACCATGCCTGGCGCACGGTGCCCTTCTACCGCGAGCGGTTCGATCTGGCGGGGATCCGGCCGGATGCCATCCGGTCGCCGGCCGATCTGGCGAGCCTGCCGCTGACCACCAAGGCGCAGCTGCAGGCGGCCGACGTCGCGAGCGTGACCAGTTCCGCCTACCGGGCCGAGCAGCTCGATTCGGGCCTGACCAGCGGCGCCACCGGTCAACCTTTCGCGTTCTTCCGCGACCCGCACGCGATGCGGCTTCGAAAATCGCTGTTCCTCAGGGCCCTGGTCGCGATCGGCTACCGGCCCGGCGAGCCCCTGGTCATGCTCGATCATCCGCGCGAGAACCAGCCGCCCCGCTGGCTGCGCTGGCACTACGTCAGCCCCAACATCACGGCCCTCGACGATCAGGTGCGGATCTTGAACGAAATGCGCCCGTCGTTCCTCTACGCCTCACGACCGACGGCCGTGCGCCTCCTGGCCAGGCATGCACAGGCCACCGGCGCGCCGCTGCCCCGGCTGCGCGCCCTGATCACCACCGGCGAGACGCTGACCGATGCGGCCCGGGAGCAGCTGCGCGCGAGCTTCGGGGCGCCGGTGTTCGACGTCTACGGGCTGGTCGAGACCGGCACGATCGCCTGGGAGTGTCGGGCCCACAGCGGGCTCCATGTCGGCGAGGACACGGTCATCCTCGAGCTGCTGCCCTCGGCGTTCGGCGAGGTCCAGCGGATCGTGCTGACCAGCCTCGAGAACCGCGGCATGCCCCTGATCCGCTACGAGACCGGCGACCTCGCGATCCCGGCCGCGGACCAGCCCTGCCCGTGCGGGCGCCAGCTGCGCCGTCTGGCGCGGATCGAAGGGCGCCTGGTCGACTGCCTGCAGCTGCCGGACGGTCGCCTGGTCTCGCCGAGCCGCATGGAGCACGCGGTCAGGCGGATCCCCGGCCTCACCCGCTTCCAGTTCGTGCAGGATCGTCCCGATGCGGTGATCGTGCGCTTCGAGGGCAGGGACGACAGCGAGGTCGCGACCGCACTGCAGCGCGCGGTCAGCGACGTGGTCGGCGCCGGCATGCAGATCGAGATCCGTTGGGCCGCGAGCCTCGAGCCGCCGCCGGGCCAGAAGTTCCGCCTGGTCCAGCGGCAGCCGGCCGCCGGCGCCGATCCTTTCTGACGCGCGTGGCGATTGTTCGTCGCGGACGGGCTAGGTATTCTCGCTCCGGATGATCGACGTGGAGTTCTGGCCATGTCTGGAAAGGCGGTCGGCTTCGTCCTCGGGCTCGGAACGCTGGCAATCGTGCTGACGCCGGGCGTCGCCCGCGCGGATGCGATCGATGGCAACTGGTGCGCGCAGGATGGTCGCGTGATGTCGATCGACGGCCCGGCGATCGTGACCCCGGGCGGCAGCCAGATCACCGGCAACTACTCGCGCCATGCCTTCTCCTACGTCGTGCCGCCGGGCGAGAGCGATGCCGGGGCGACGGTCATGATGGTCCTCCTCAACGAGGAGACGGTCAGGATCGCGCCGGGCAACGGTGCGCCCGAGGAGATCTGGCACCGCTGCGACGTCACCAGCTGATCGATCGCCGGCGCCCGTCTGCCCGGCAAGGCGCGCGACATGGCCGACCGCAGCTTTCTCGACTGGCCGTTCTTCGAGCCCGGACATCGGGCGCTGGCCGGGGAGGTCGAGCGCTTCGCGGACGACAGGCTCGGTGGCCTGATCGACGAGCAGGAGGTCGACGCCAGCTGTCGCCGGCTGGTCCGGGCGCTCGGTGAGGCTGGCCTGCTCAGGCTCGCGGTCACGGCGCCGTACGGCGGCCGCGCCGCCCGGCTCGACGTCCGCAGCCTCTGCCTCGCCCGCGAACTGCTCGCCTATCGCGCGGGCCTCGCCGAGTTCGCCTTCGCGATGCAGGGCCTGGGCTCCGGGCCGATCACGCTGTTCGGCAGCGATGGCCAGAAAGCCAGATACCTGCCGCCAGTCGCGGCCGGCGAGGCGCTCTGCGGCTTCGCGCTGACCGAGCCCGAGGCGGGCTCCGATGCCGCCGCCCTCCGGGCCACGGCCCGGCGCGAGGCCGACGCGTTCGTGCTCGACGGCACCAAGAGCTGGGTCTCGAACGGCGGCCTCGCCGACCACTATGTGGTGTTCGCGCGCACCGGCGAGGCGCCGGGCGCCAAGGGCATCTCGGCGCTGATCGTGGCGGCCGCGACGCCCGGGCTCGAGATCGCCGCCCGGCTCGAGACGATAGCGCCGCATCCGCTCGCGATGCTCCACCTCGAGGGGGCCCGCGTGCCGGTCGGCAACCTGCTCGGCGCCGGCGGCGACGGCTTCGGGATCGCGATGGCGACCCTCGATCTGTTCCGCGCCACGGTCGGCGCCGCGGCGCTGGGCTTCGCCCGCCGGGCGCTGGACGAAGCGCTCGACCACGCCGAGCGGCGCCAGATCGGCGACCGGCCGCTCGCCGAGCTGCAGATCAGCCAGGCCCGCCTCGCCGACATGGCGACCTCGATCGATGCCGCAGCCCTGCTGGTCTACCGCGCCGCCTGGGCGAAGGATCTCGGCGCTGCCAGAATCACCCGCGAGGCGGCGATCGCCAAGCTGTTCGCGACCGAGCAGGCGCAAGCCGTGATCGACGGCGCGGTCCAGCTGCACGGCGCCGAAGGCGTCCGCCGCGGCACCCGGGTCGAGGCGCTCTACCGCGAGATCCGGGCGCTCCGCATCTACGAGGGGGCGAGCGAGGTGCAAAAGCTGATCATCGCCCGCGCGACGCGCGCGGCGCGCGCCGGGCAGCGCGCCCGGACCGGACCAGCATCAACCTGAAGACCGCGCTGCGGGCGGCGGCCTCCTCAGGCGGTGCCCCGCTCGAGCAACTCGCGCGCGACCGCGGCGATGCCGGCGCCATCCAGCCGGTAGTGGGCGTAGAGCGCCGCGGGCGGGCCGATCAGCGCGAACTCGTCGAGCACGCCGTGGCGGGCGAACGGCACGCGCGGGCCCTCGACCAGGATCTCGGCGACCGCGCTGCCGAGGCCGCCGATCACGTTGTGCTCCTCGACCGTCAGGATCGCCCCGGTCTCGGCGGCCGCCGCCTCGATCTCGGCGCGATCGATCGGCTTGATCGTGTGCATGTCCACGACCCGCGTCCCGATGCCGTCCGCCGCGAGGCTCGCGGCCGCCTCGAGCGCCGGGTGGACCTCGGCGCCGGTCGCGATGATCGTGAGGTCGCGGCCGTCCCGCAGGCGCTTGGCGCGGCCGAGGACGAAATCGCCCGGCACCTCGGCGTAGACGTCCGGGTCGCGACCGCGGCCGAGCCGGATGTAGAGCGCGTGCGGATGGTCGAGCGACGCCCGGAGCACCGCGCGCAGGTGACGGGCGTCGGTTGCGCAGACCACGGTCAGGCCCGCGATCGTGCGCATCATGCCCAGGTCCTCGGTCGCGTGGTGGCTGGTGCCGTAGAAGCCCATCGAGATGCCGGAGTGGGTGCCGACGATCCGCACCGGCAGGTCCGGGTAGGCGCAGTCGGTCCGGATCTGCTCGGCGGCGAGGATCCCGGAGAACGCCGCGAAGGTGGCGGCGAACGGCACGAGGCCCGAGGCGGCCATGCCCGCGGCCGCGGTGATCATGTTCTTCTCGGCGATGCCGAAGTCGAAGTAGCGCTCCGGATGCCGGGCCTTGAACTCGACGGTCCGGTTCGCCGAGGCGAGATCGGCGGTCAGGACCACGATCCGCGGGTCGCGGTCGGCGAGATCGGCCAGCTCCTCGCCGAGCACGAAGGCCGGCAGCCGCGAGGCGGGCGTGCCCTTGATCGACTCGCTCTCGGTGAGATCGGCGGGGCCGCTGACGCCGCGGAAGAGATCGGCGCTCTGGTCCTGCACCTCCTCGATGCTCATCGTCTGACCTCCTTCAACCCGCCGCCGGGGCGAGGCCGCGCTGCAGCTCGGCGACCACCGCGTCGTAGTCGCGCCCGACCAGGTTGCCGACGTGCCAGTTGAGGTTGCCCTCCATCATCTGCACGCCGCGCCCCTTGATCGTGTCGGCGATGATCATCTGCGGCGCGCCGACCCCGGCGGGCTCGAGGGCATCGAGGGCGCCGAGGATCGCCTCGAAGTCGTGGCCGTCGATTCGCGAGACCGTCCAGCCGAAGCTGCGAAACCGGTCCTCGAGCGGTTCGATGGCCATGATCTCCTCGGTATCGCCGTCGATGCAGAGCCGGTTGCGATCGACGATGCCGACCAGCGCCTGCAGCCTGAAGTGGCTGGCGGCCATCGCCGCCTCCCAGATCTGGCCTTCGTGCAGCTCGCCGTCGCCGAGCATGCAATAGACCCGGAAGTCCCGCTTCTGGACCCGGCCGGCGAGCGCCATGCCGAGCCCGACCGAGAGGCCGTGGCCGAGCGAGCCCGAGCTGAAGTCGACGCCCTTGATCTTCTTCATGTCCGGATGGTCGCCGAACGGGCTGCCGAGCCGGGTGTAGTCGTCGAGCAGGGCGGCGTCGAAGAAGCCGAGGTCGGCCAGCACCGGATAGAGGCCGATCGCGGCGTGGCCCTTGCTCAGGATGAAGCGGTCGCGATCCGGCCAGTCGGGCTGGTCGGGCCGCAGCCGCAGGTGGGCGTAGTAGAGGGCGGCGAACAGCTCGGCGGCCGAGAAGGTGCTGGAGTAGTGGCCGGCGCCGGCGATCCGGGTCAGGCGCAGGGTCTCGAGCCGGACGAAGCGGGCCCGGTCGACCAGGAATTCCGGCGCGACGTTGCGGCCGCGCGCGCGGCGGGCTTCGGTCATGCCATTCCTCGGTGCCGGTGGATCCTCCCCCGCGGGCCTCGGCTGCCGGCGCATGCCGATCCGCGGCCCAGCTATTGGCGTCCCGCTCCGGCCTGTCAACCGTCAGCGCGTCTTCAGGATCTCGTCGGGGCGGGCGCGGGGATCGCGGGGCAGCCAGCGGCCGGCATCGACCTGGGCGAAGAACTCGGCGACCGCCTGGTTGAAGGCCAGGGGCTCCTCGAGGTTGATCGTGTGCCCGGTCTTGGGCAGGACCAGGAGGCCCGAGGCCGGGATCGTGCGCTTGAGCAGGATCCCGGGCTGGAGGGTCTGATCGTCCTCGTCGCCGGCGACGATCAGGGTCGGCAGCGCCAGCTGGCGCAGGCGATCCTCGAGGTCGTAGAGCGACGGCCGCTGCGCCTGGACGCCGCGCATCGTGTTGGCGGCGCCCTTCGGGTCGTGCTCGCCCAGCCAGTCGACCATCTCGCGCCAGCCGCGCGGGTCCTTGGCCTGGAACTGAACGCGCGCGGCGCTCTCGCCGTAGACTTGGGCGAACGCCCGGCTGCCCTGGCTCTCGAAGCCTCTGGCGGCGGCTTCCGCCTGGGTCCGGAACTCGGCCTCGCACGCCTTCTCGGCGCCGTAGCCGATGCCCGCGATCACCAGCGAGAGCGCACGCTGGGGGTGGTCGAGGCCGAAGTGCAGGGTCGCGAACGCCCCCATCGACAGGCCGACGACGTGCGCCCGCTCGATCGCGGCCGCGTCCAGCACGGCCACGATGTCGGCCGCCGCGCGTGCCTGGGAATAGCTCCCGACGTCCGGGGGCACGTCCGAGGGCGGATAGCCGCGGGCGTTGTAGGCGAGGCAACGGTGGCGCCGGCTGAAGTAGCGCATCTGCGCTTCCCAGCTGCGATGATCGCCTGCGAACTCGTGCACGAACACGACCGGCACGCCCTCGCCGGCCGCTTCATAGTAGAGCCGGACGCCGTCATCGGTCAGCGCGTAGGCCATCGCTCTCCTCCCTGTGCTCGCTCTGCCCCGCTCCGAATGGGGGCCGCAGCTGCCCCGGTCAACTCACCCGCTCCGAGCCCCGATCGCGAGTTCGGGCCTTCTCTTGAGCCCGCAAACCTGGAAACCTGGGCTGGATGCCCCCACAACTCCGATGCCGTCCGGTTAACCTTTCGTCAACCACGATTGCCTACCCTGTCCTGACTCGATGGTCCATGCGACCCTGGGAATCCGCCTCGCCAGTTTCTAGCCGTGGCGGATTCCGACGATCGCATGGACCATCCGACAAGAATTCAGGCCGCAAAGGTTAGCATTCGGTTAAGGCGGCGCTCAGGTGGCCGATGGAACCAGGGTCGTATCTGTCCCGACTGGTCGATCTTCCCGAAGATCGCGGCACTCACGTCGAAAGAGCGTCAGACTGAAGCTGCAAGCGGCCGTTGGGGCGCGGAGCAAGGCGGTGAGGATGCCATGCCCCAGACCAGGGGGCAGCGAGCGAGCACCTTTTGGCGTCGGGGAGCGTGTGCCTATATTGGCCTGGAGCGGGAGATCGAGATGCCCGAGGCACAGGCGGACTGGCCGCGCACGCTGGCGGAGTTCCGGGTCTGGCACCCGCGCCGGCCGAAGGTCTGGGAATTCATCGACGGCGTGCCCAAGCTGCTGGCGCCGGGTTCGAAGGCGCACACGCTGATCAAGAGCAACGCCGGGCGTCTGCTCGGCAATGCCCTCGCTCAGACCGGCTGCCATGCGTTCGTCGACGGTGCGATCGTCGAGGTGCAGGGCTCGTCCCTGATCCCGGACATCGTCGTGACCTGCGCGCCGCTCGATTTCTCGACGCCCCGGGTCGACGAGCCGCTGATCATCGCCCTGATCCTGTCGCCCTCGAGCCAGAACGACGACATGGGCCGCAAGCTCTCGCTCTACCTCGAGATCTTGAGCCTGCGGCACTATCTGGTCATCCACCAGGACCGGCGGCAGATCGTCCATCATCAGCGCCGGGACGACCAGGGCGGCATCTTTCTCACCGACATGGCGCCACCCGATCCGTTGCGCCTCGAGCCGCCGGGCATCGAGATCGCGCTCGCCGCGATCTACCAGGGCGTGCCCCTCGACTGAGGGCACCTTTGCGCATGGACGATCAGGCCGCACCCGCAAACGCTCCCCGGAAGGACCCGGGCGAGAGCCGGTTCGCCGCCAACATCATGCATTTTGCGCGCGTGCTGCGCGCGGCCGGGCTGCCCGTGGGGCCGGGCAAGGTTCTGGATGCGATCCGCGCGGTCGAGGCGGTCGGGATCGGCAGCCGGAGCGACTTCTACTGGACGCTGCACGCGGTGTTTGTGAACCGGCGCGACCAGCGTCTGCTGTTCGACCAGGCCTTTCACATCTTCTGGCGCAAGCCCGACCTGCTCGAGAAGATGATGCAGATGATGCTGCCGCAGTTCGCGGCCGACGAGACCGCGGGCGAGGAGCTGGCGCGGCGGCTCGCCGAGGCCCTCGGCCCGGAAAAACAGCCCGGCCGGGGCGAGGCGGAGGGGGACGAAGAGCCGCCGGTCGAGCTCGACGCGAGCCTCAGCTTCTCCGCCCGCGAGCTCCTGCAGCACAAGGACTTCGAGCAGATGTCGGCGGCCGAGGTCGAACAGGCCAAGGTTTTGATCAGGAACCTCCGGCTGCCGATCAAGGTCGTGCCGACCCGCCGGTTCAAGCCCGACCCCTCCGGCTGGCGGGTCGATCTCCGGCGCACGCTGCGGCAGTCGCTGCGCGGCGGTGGCGCGATGATCGACCTCGCCAAGAAGCGCCGCCGGCGCCGTCACCCGCCGCTCGTGATCCTGTCCGACATCTCGGGCTCGATGGAGCGCTACTCGCGCATGCTGCTGCACTTCATGCACGCGGTGACCAACGATCGCGACCGGGTCTCGAGCTTCGTCTTCGGCACCAGGCTCACCAACGTCACCCGGCAATTGCGCGCCCGCGACGTCGACCAAGCGCTCGCCCGGGTCGGCGACCTGGTCGAGGACTGGTCGGGCGGCACCCGGATCGGCCATTGCCTGCACGAGTTCAACCGGGTCTGGTCGCGCCGCGTGCTCGGCCAGGGCGCGATCCTGCTGCTGATCACCGACGGCCTCGACCGCGACGCCGGCGAAGGCCTCGAGGTCGAGATGGAGCGCCTGCACAAGAGCTGCCGCCGCCTGATCTGGCTCAATCCTCTTCTCCGGTTTGACGGCTACGCCCCGCTCGCGACCGGCGCCCGCGCGATCATCCGCCACGTCGACGACTTCCGTCCCATTCACAACCTGGAAAGCCTCGCCGACCTCACCGCCGCTCTTTCCCAGATCGCCCCCCGCCGCGAGGAAGGCCTCACCACCTGGCAGGGCATGGTACGGGAGCCCGCCGTCCCGGCGCCGCCGAGCTGAGCTCTCTTGAGACGTTCTCGCCGCCGCCCCGACCGGCCGCACGTTGCCGCCGAAGCAGGCGAGACGGCGCCCTCGATGCGATGCCGAAGCGCGGGGAAATCAACCGGCCGCACAAGCCGTTAATCCTGATGACGGCCAACCGGCTGGTGAGGCGGCCCCTGGGCGGTCGTCGCATGCCGGATGGCCGCATCGGGAGCACCGGTATGAAGCGTGTAAGCTTCCTGGCCGGATCGGTGGCAGCCGGTCTGGTGATATTCGGCTCGTGCTTGCTGGCGCCGGGGCCGCAGCCGCATGCCGAGCTCAAGATGCGATTTATGCATTCGAACTGCGAGCCGCATGGCGACGCCTGCCTGGACGCTCGCCCATGGATCGATCCCGATCGGCTACCGTCGCGTCAGTCTCGCGGCGGCTATTCCTACGGCGAATGCGGCGGCTCGATCTTCGGCCGTCTTCCTCGACCCGGAGCCCTGCGACCGGTGGGTCAGGCCAGTCCGGCAGGTAGCCCTGTCGCCTTGACCATGATGGGGTCGCCGCCGTAAACGTTGATGTCGAGTTCGAGGCCTAAGCGGCTTAGCTACGCGCCCCTCAGGACCGGCGCCCGCGCGATCATCCGCCACGTCGACGACTTCCGCCCGATCCAAACCTGGAAAGCCTCGCCGACCTCACCGCCGCGC
>CAWALL010000030.1:0-21403 GCA_963782885.1 uncultured Alphaproteobacteria bacterium | reverse complement strand
GAGATTTTCCGACGTGTGAGCCGGTGCCTTGCAGCATCAGCGCCGGCTTATCGGCCATCTCGCTTTCCTCGGACCCCGTTCACCGCCTGGGCGAATCCGCGTCCGCGCCCATGGCCGCTCGCCGGCACGCCGGCACGGCTCAGGTGGCGCTCGCCCGCGCAGCAGCCGACGCGCGGCCCTGGCCAGGAACCCGGATCGGTCAGCCCCGGACGCGGGCCACCGGGGCTCCACGACGACGACCAGGGCTTCGTCCATGGTGATCGAGAGCTGCACCGCGCGGCCCGGCAGATCGACCCGCACCAGGGTCTTGAGAACGACCTCGCCCGGGCCCTCATCCGCTATGGCCTCCAGCGAGCCCGGCTCCGGAACGGCCTCGCCGTGCTCGAGCATCAGCTCGATGTGCGCGCGCAACGCCTCGTGGCCGCGCTCGACCGCCTCCTCCACGCTCGCGCCGGCGCTCACGCAGCCCGGCAGGTCAGGGAACGAGATGCCGAAGCCGCTCGCGCTGCGGTCGACCACGGCGGGATAGTAGCGCGCGACCATGGCCTCACCTCCTCCGACCCCGCAGATCGAGCCCGCTCTGACGCTCGATGCTGGCGATCACCCTAGCGATCTCCTGGCGGACAGATCCTTGACCGGATGGGGCACGGTCACCGTTCCCGGTTGCTCCGGATGCCGGAACTGATGATGATCCCGACGACGCGGACTCTCACCCACCCGGCAGCGTGCAGGCTCTGATCACCTGTCGGCTGCTGAGCGACCGGGGCATCCATGGAAACTATATACTGGACGCCGGATCGCCGCCACTTCCCGCGGCTGCGCGCCCACGTCGGCCTCTTCCGATCCAGACGGCCTGGGCGGCGCTGGGCCAAACCCGCTCCTCGAGCCCAATCACGTCTTCGGCAGGCGGCTGCCACGGCTGCGCCCGCCCCATCTCGCCGCCATCCGCGCTCACCGCCGCAGCGTTGCTCATGTTCTGCGGCGCGAACGGCCGCACGGACCTCCGCCGCGCATAAGCCCGCCCCAACCCCGCCACCAGCAGCGATTTTCCCCGTGCGAACCGGTGCCTTGGAGCATCATTTCGGCAGCCACCACCGACTTCCTATCGCGCTTGAGGTCGAATCACCCAGTATTCCCCGTCAGTCGATCTTGCCCCAAAGAGACCCGGACGCTTTTGAGGTGGCACGTTATTTCGAATCAAGGTTGCCATATCATAGAGAACAGGTGCGGCGTCCGCAAAGTAGCCGTGCCCTAAGAGTCCGAGATCAACGTGCGTAGCCTCGACAGTGTCGATGCCATCTATAACCGTCACCGGCGGGGAATATCCCGTTCTTTGGTTCGCATGAACCCATCTCGACAGCAAGAGCGCGTGATCCATGGCGGAGATATAAAGCGTCGTCCTTTCAGAACATGCTGGGTAAATTTTGGCCAGCTGCCTGAACAAATTGACGTCGATATCTGGAGCAGTCAAAAAAATCTGTCCGAACTTCACGTGCTGCAATCGTCTGTCAGCAAATCCAGCCGTAAGAGCACGAAGAAGGCCAAGATTTCCCATGCTGTGGGCAATGACATTGAGTTTTGCATCACCGGCGGCCTTGGCTATGCGAGTGAGGAACTCTACCAAAAATTCTTCGCTAGCGGCCAAGGAATCCGCGTCGCCCAGGTAAGAACCCAGTTCCGCCTTTGACGGCCAACTGTAAAGCGCCATAACCCCGGGCACCTTTAGATCGAAACCAATTTGGGCAGCCCGGATCGCCGCTTCGCTAAATTTTACGTTATAACCGTGGATAAAAATTAGGACCGTCCTTTCGCTCGAATCGAATTTCTTCAACCGCGCGCTGACACTTTTTTCGAATCCCGCCTGGGACAAGATTGTGAGCTTCGCGATCGCAAGTCTGTCGTCAGTTCCTGATATAAGTCGTTGCAGCCATCGTTTGAAAGGCGATGATCCTATTGATCCAAATACATGTCCTTTAGGTATCGAAATTCGGCACTTGCCGTAATGAAGCTTCGTTCCGAAATCGTTGTCAAAGGTATTTGCGATCCGATCTCGGCGATTGGTGCCATACCAAATATCGTACACATCAGCTGCTTTGAGGCTGCGACGCCATACCCAGCCAACTCCGGCGACCGTGAATATAGCGGCGATCCAAGTTTTGGCGGTTTCCTCAACGGTCGCGGCATGTGCCGAAGACATAAGAGCGAGCAAACCGAGTATCGAAAGTCCAAGGATGGGGAGACCTCTAATCTCTCGTCGTAGCAGAATCATGAGAGCTTCCTAAAGAAGGGCGTTCACGATCTGATCGGTCACATCATAACCGCCGCGCAAATTTCTGAGAACGCATTGGACGGTACGGATGGGTCCCCAAGGTAGGCCCCACCATCCGACCAATAGTGTCAGCGCGGTCCATGGAAGGCCAGCTACGGTCGTGGAGCGGCCTGCGCGAATAAGGCGGGCCTGTGATTGCCGAGTGATCGTGATAATCGCTACGGAAATACAATACGAATATTGCACAATGCGCCCGCCGGCCTTAATCTCCTCAAGCAGTTGCGCGGCCGGAATAGAGGTCCAATCGGCGGCCATCCATCGCTCCCCCGGGGCACGCAGGACACTCGTGCTATAGACGCATCAGGCGGCCATGTAAAGGTGGTTGTATGGGTGCGGGCGGGACCCGCCTAAAGCGATCGTGAGATTGGGCTCAGCTGCTACCTTGGCCAGTTTGCATGATGTAACAACGCCGTGTGAGCGGGTCCGCGATCAACTGCGACACGGCAGTCGGTGCGGGCGCCTAGTCTAGACGCCGTCATCTCGGACGTAGCGGGGGCGCCATGGTGGGACCGTGCGGGGGCGGAAGATGGACGTACTCGCCTGCGCCCTACGACCCCCACGAGGCGAGACAGCCAGCCAAGCGGATGTCGGCGCCCCGAGTTGGACGTGGCCGAGTCGCCACTCACCACGAGCGACAACAAATGCACCCAAGCCGCACGCGCGTAGAATTGGCAACCTGGGCACAACTCGATCCAAATTCGCCTCGATACCTCCGGACTGCTTTCGCCGGGAAATCGCGTCGCATCAATATCGGTAGGCACCGATGGCACAGAAGTGTAGCATGGTGACGCATCAATCGGGCACCTCGGGCGAGGGCAAAAGCCAGGCAAACTGCGGGGCGGGGCCGATGGAGGCGATGGAGCGCCGATCATTACTCGCCGGCAAAGTCGAAAAGGCGACGGATTTGTCGCATCGAGCGCACGCTCTGAATCAAAAGTGTCGCATGCGGCAATCGAAGCGGCAATGCAAATCGCTGGATCCGGCATCATCTCTCTCAACCGACGGCCGGGCCGGAGGTCGTTGCCAGGCATCTCGCAATGCCGGGAAATGAAGGTGGGAAAAATCAGTATTCGATGCCGAGCTGGGCCTTCACCCCGGCGCGGAAGGGGTGCTTGACCAGGGTCATTTCGGTCACCAGGTCGGCCGCCTCGATCAGCTCCGGTCTGGCATTGCGCCCGGTGACCACGACGTGCAGGTCCGGGCGCCTGGCGAGCAGGCCGTCGACGACCCCGGCGACCGGCAGATAATCCTTGCGCAGGACGATATTGAGTTCGTCCAGGATCACGAGGTGCAGGTCCGGGTCGGCCATCATCCGCCGGGCCTCGGCCCAGGCCGCCTCGGCGGCCGCGACGTCCCGCTCCCGGTCCTGGGTCTCCCAGGTGAACCCCTCGCCCATCACCTTCATGTCCACCAGATCCGGAAACCGCTGGAGGAAGCCCCTTTCCCCGGTCTCCCGCCGGCCCTTGACGAACTGCACGACGCCGATCCGCAGCCCGTGCCCGAGGCAGCGCATGGCCAGCCCCCAGGCCGCCGTGCTCTTGCCCTTGCCGGTCCCGGTGTGGACGATCAGGAGCCCCTTTTCCTGGGTTTTCGAGGCGTACAGCCGGTCCTTCACGGCCTTGATGCGGGCCATCTTCTGCCGGTGCGCCTCGTTCACCTCGGCTTCGGTCATGGTCATGGCTGCCTCCCCGCCCGCGCGGCGCTTCGTCCGAACCGGCGGAGGCTAGCACGCGCGGCGCGCAGGGGCGAGGGTCAGGCGGCCTCGGGCCGAGCCGCCCGGGCGGTGCTCTCCGTCGGCTGCAGGCGCGTGCGGACCGCGGTCAGGAAGCCCCGGAGGTCGGTCATCTCGACGCCGTCGCGTTCGAGCAGGAGTTGCACGAGCGGGTCGGCCAGCAGGTCCTCGAGCGCGGGCTCGACACCGGCATCCTGGAAATCGCCTGCCATGATCCCTCCAATCAGTGGTTGTGTGTGAGAATGATCGTAGCGCGGCCGTGTGGCAAAATGAAGGCGGTCCCCGGCGGATCTGCCGAGATCGTCGGCCGGACATCACATAATTTGCGAGGAGAATTTGGTCGCGGCGCGGAGTGACTCAGCTCCGCCGCCGGGCGTGCAGGGCTGCGAGCGTGTCGGGCGCGCTGTTGCGGGCAGGCCGCCAGAAGCCGCGGTCGATCGCCTCCTGGAAGCGTTCGGCGATCTCGCCGAGAGCGGCCGGATTGGCTTCGGCAATGAACGTGCGGACCCGGTCATCGGCGACATAGGCGTCGTACAACGCCTCGAAGTGGTGATCCTCGACGACCTGCGCCGTGGCGGCGAACGCGAACAGGTAGTCGAGCGTCGCGGCGATCTCGAAGGCGCCTTTGTAGCCGTGGCGCATGACGCCCGCGAGCCACTTCGGGTTGACCGCACGGGCGCGCACGATGCGGCCGATCTCTTCGCGCAGCGTGCGGATGCGCGGGGTCTCGGGGCGGGCGTGGTCGTTGTGGTAGATCTCGGGCTGTTGCCCGGCCAGCGTGCGGACCGCGGCGGCGAGCCCGCCCTCGAACTGGTAGTAGTCGTCGCTGTCGAGGATGTCGTGCTCGCGGTTGTCCTGGTTGTGCAGCACCAGCTCGACCGAAGCGAGCCGGCGCTCGAACAGGCGGTGCTCTGCGACCCCCTCCGCGCCGCCGCCATAGGCGTAGCCGCCCCAGGCGACGTAGGCGCGTGCCAGGTCGGCATCGCCCGCCCAGCCGCGCTCGTCGATCAGCGCCTGCAAACCGGCCCCGTAAGCGCCAGGCTTCGACCCGAACACCCGATAGCCCGCCCGCCGGCGCGCGGCCTCCGGCGTAGCCCCTTGCGCCAGGAGCGCCGCCTGATCGGCACGCACGCGCGCTGCGATCGGGTTCAGCTCGTCCGGCTCGGCCAGGGCCGCGACCGCCCGTATCGCCCGATCGAACAGCTCGACCTGGGCCGGGAAGGCATCCCGGAAGAAACCGGATACCCGCAGGGTCACGTCGACCCTAGGCCGGTCGAGCAGATCGAGGGGGAGAACCTCGGTGCCGGTCACCCGGTGCGAGGCGCCATCCCAGACGGGCCGCGCGCCAATCAGCGCCAGCGCCTGGGCGAGGTCGTCGCCGCCGGTGCGCATGTTGGCCGTGCCCCAGGCGGAGAGCGCCACCGCGCGCGGCCACTCGCCCTGCTCCTGGACGTAGCGTTCGACCAGCAGGGCGGCCGACTTCCAGCCCAGATGCCAGGCGGCCGGCGTCGGCACGGCGCGGCTGTCGACCGAATAGAAGTTGCGCCCGGTCGGCAGCACGTCGGTGCGTCCGCGGGTCGGTGCGCCCGAAGGCCCGGGCTCGACGAAGCGGCCATCGAGCGCCTGGAGCACGGCCGCGATCTCGGCGGCGCCGCTCGCGCCCACCGCCGGCCGGAGGCTGCCGGCAATCTGGTCCAGCACCGCTGTCGTCGCGCGCCAGGCGGCATCCGGCGCCATCTCGCCGGCGACCAGCAGACGGGCCAGCAGCTCCAGGCGCTCGACGGTGTCGCCGCAGCTGCGCCAGGGCGGGTCGCTGACGTCCTCGAGGATCCGCGGCCGCGGACCCGGCCACGGCTCGGCCATGCCGCAGTCCAGCGGATCGAAGGGTTCGAGGTCGAGATCACGCGCCAGCGCGCGCAGGAGCGAGGCATCGCCGTCGGTTCCGGAAGCGCGCGGCACCCGGGTCAGCGCCACCAGGAGGTCGGTCAGCTGGTCGCCCATCGGCGTCGTTCCCAGGATGTGCAGGCCATCCCGGATCTGCAGCTCCTTGAGCTCGCAGAGGTGGTTGTCGAGTTTGGCGAGTGCTGTGTCCGAAGCCTCGCCCGGCAGGATGCCGACGTCGCGATCGAGCCCGAGGCGTCCGCTCAGCGCCAGGATCTCGCCGCGCAGCCAAGTGGTGCGGCGCGGGTCGACGCCGGCCGCTTCGTAATGTTCGTCGACCAGTCGCTCGAGCTCGGCGAGCGGGCCGTAGGATTCGGCCCGCGTGAGCGGCGGCGTCAGGTGGTCGACGATCACGGCGGCGCTGCGCCGCTTGGCCTGGCTGCCCTCACCCGGATCGTTGACGATGAAGGGGTAGACGTGGGGCAGGGGACCGAGCGCAAGCTCGGGAAAACAGTCGGCCGCGAGCGCCAGCGCCTTGCCCGGGAGCCACTCGAGATTGCCGTGCTTGCCCATCTGGACCACGGCATGGGCGCCGAACGCCTGACGCAGCCAGGCATAGAAGGCGAGGTAGCCGTGCGGCGGCACGAGGTCGGGGTCGTGGTAGGTCGCGGCCGGATCGATGTGATAGCCGCGCGCCGGCTGGATGCCGACTACGACGTTGCCGAGCGGCAGCAGCGCGAGCGCGAAGGCGCCGTCCACGACATGCGGATCGTCGCCCGGTTCTCCCCATTTTTCCCAGACTTTCTCTTGTGCGTTCTGAGATAGTTGTCCGAAAAACTTGAGGTAATCTTGGACCGGGAAGCAAACTCGGATCTGACGTTGCGCGCGACCTTCGAGCTGATTAGTGACGCCGTCGAGCAGCGCCCCGACCAGGCTCTGGCCGTCGGCCGGCGGGCCGTCGATCCGATAGCCGGCGCCCGCCAGCGCGCGCAGCAGGCGGACCGTGCTCGCGGGCACATCGAGGCCGACGCCGTTGGCGATCCGGCCATCGCGGTTCGGATAGTTGGCGAGCAGGATCGCGACCCGGCGCTCGGCCGCGGGCAGCTCCGCGAGCCGCGCCCAGGCCGCGGCCAGTTCGGCCGTGAAGCGGACCCGGTCGGCAACCGGCGCGAAGCCCACGATGTCGGTCTCGGTCCGCGGATCGAAGCGGCTTTTGCTCTTGAACGCGACCGCGCGGGTCAGCACCCGGCCGTCGATTTCCGGCAGCGCCACGTGCATCGCGAGATCGCGGGGCGAGAGGCCGCGGGTGCCGGCGCGCCAGCCGGCTTCGTCGCCGCCGGCCAGCACGACCTGGAGGACCGGGCGGCCGGGCTCGTCGAGGGGCGTGGGACGCCTTTGTCCCGGGGTCGAGACCGCAAAGCCGGTCGCGTTCAAGACCACGGTCGGCGCCGCCTCCGCGAGCAGGGCCTGGACCAGCGGCGCTGCGAGCGGGTCCTTGAGGCTCGCGGTGAAGATCGGGAGCGCATTGAGGCCTGCAGCCTCGAGCGCCGCGATCAGCGCGTCGACCGCCGCGAGATCGCCGGCCTGGACCAGGGCGCGATAGAAGACCAGCGCCCCGACCGGCCGCGCCGGCCGCCATGCGCGCCGCAGGTCAGCGATCGTCGGGCGGGCGAGCCCCGGCCAATAGAGGCCGGCGCGCAGCAGCGGAGCAGGCTCCTGCCAGCGCTCGTCCCGGCCGAGCAGGCTCGCCGCATAGGCCAGCATCTGCAGGGCGTTGTCGAGGCCGCCATGGACGCCGTACTGCCAGAGACGGTGACAGGCCTCCGGCGGCAGGGTGGACCAGCCGGCGAGCTCCGGGTCCGGCTGGTCGTCGCCCGGGAGTGCCGCGAGCGAGATGCCCTTGGCCCGGCAGGCCGCCGCCACCTGTTCCAGCCCGTAGGTCCAGTAGCTGCGGCCGCCGAGCAGGCGCAGGATCACGAGCCGCGCGTGCGCGACCACCTGCTCGACATGATGGTCGACCGAGAGCGGATGACCGAGCTGGAGCAGGTTGGCAAGGCGCAGGCTCGGCCCGCCTTCAGGCCGGAGCGCCTGGGCCGCGGCGAGACAGGCGAGCTCGGTATCGGCCGCCGACAGGATCACGACGTCGCCAGGGCTCTGGCCGAGATCGATCGCCTCGCCCGCGTCCAGGGCGGTCGCCGAGCGGGCATTCAAAAGATGCATCAGCTCCTCGCCTGGCTCCCAGCGGGAACCTCGGTGGTCCTTGCGGAGCGGCGAGCGGCGAGCGCCGCGACGATGCTGCCCTGATCGAGGCCGCGCTCGCCGATCACGACCAGCCGGCCCGTATGCGGCTCGCCGGCGCGCCAGGCGCGATCGAAATAGTGCTGGATGCGATCGCCGACGCCCTGGAGCACGAGCCGCATCGGCTTGCCGGCGACCGCGAGGAAGCCCTTGACGCGCAGGATCGGATGGCGGGCAATCGCGCCCTGCAGCTCGGCCACGAAGCGGTTCACGTCCTCGAGCGCCGGCACTTCCAGATGAAAGCTCGAGAAGTCGTCGTGCTCGTGATCCTGGCCGTCGTCGTGGTGCGAGGGCCGGGCATCGAGATCGGCTTCCGCCGCCGCCTCCAGGCCGAGCAGGACGTTGATCGGCAAGCTGGCGTTGTGGCTCCTGACCAGGCGCACGCCCGGGCGCAGCTCGACCCGCACCCGGGCGTCGACCTCCGGCCAGTCGTCGTCCGCGAGCAGATCCGCCTTGTTGACCACGACCAGATCGGCGGCCCCGAGCTGCTCCTCGAACAGCTCCGCGAGCGGGCTCTCGTGGTCGAGCGCGGGATCGGCCTGACGCTGGGCGGCAAGCGCGTCGGGATCGTCGGCGAACAGCCCGTCGCGTACGGCCGCGGCATCGACCACCGCGATCACGCCGTCGATCGTGACCCGGGTGCGGATCTCCGGCCAGTTGAACGCCTTGATCAACGGTTTGGGCAGGGCGAGGCCCGAAGTCTCGATCACGATCTGCTCGGGCGGTTCGCGGCGTTCGATCAGCCGGCGCATGGTCGGCACGAAGTCGTCGGCGACCGTGCAGCAGATGCAGCCGTTGGCGAGCTCGACGATGTCGTCCTCGGCACAAGGTCCGTCGCCGCAGCCCAGCATCAGCTCGCGGTCGATCCCGACCTCGCCGAACTCGTTGACGATCAGCGCGATGCGCCGGCCGTGGCTCTGGCGCAAAAGGTTCTGGATCAGGCTGGTCTTGCCCGAGCCGAGGAAGCCTGTGAACACGGTGGTCGGGATTTTTCCGGAGATCGGCATCGGGTCACTTCAGACGCTGGGGGAGGCCGGCGGTCATGAAAACCACGGCATCGGCCACCACCGCAATCCTCTGATGCAGCCAGCCGGCCTGATCGACGAACGCGCGCGCCATCGCATCGGCCGGGACGACCCCCTGGCCGACCTCGTTCGAGACCAGTACGGCCGCACCCCGCAGGCTCGCGAATGCCGCGATCAGATGCTCGATCTCGGCGTCCACGGACCGCTCGCGGACCATCAGATTGGTCAGCCACAAGGTCAGGCAGTCGACCAGGAGGACCCGGCCAGGCGCGCACTCCCGCTCCAGAACCCCGACCAGGTCGACCGGCTCCTCCACGGTCCGCCAGTCGCCGCCGCGCCTTGCCCGATGCTCGGCGATCCGCGCCGCCATCTCCTGATCCAACGCCTCGGCAGTCGCGACGTAGACCGGCGCGAGTCCGCTCGCCAGCACCAGCCGTTCGGCATGCCGACTCTTGCCCGAACGCGCGCCGCCCAGGACCAGGCTCAGGCGGGGCAGGGCGCTTCGATCGGCGGCGGGCATGCGGCGGGCTCGGTGTTTCGACAGGACGGCCGAGTTGTGGCGAAGCTCGTGCGCGGGGGCAAGCTTCGCGCCGTCAATTAACTTGGTTCGCGCGCGGGCTTGTGCTTGGCTCGATCGGCCGCCTTTCGCGTAAAGGAGCCGGTCCCTTGGCCATTCGCCTGTTCGTAGTTGTCTTTCTGGCGCTGGTCTGCTCGGCGTCGCTCGCCCCACGCGCTGCGGAAGGGCTCTCGGCCGAGACCGTCGACGGGCTGGTCCGCGAGCTGTTCACGCCCGAGCCGCTGATCCGCCGGCAGGCGCTGACGGTGCTGCAGGATCGCGGCGAGCTCGACGTCGTGCCCGGGCTGATCCAGGCCATGCGCTTCGTCCGCGACAATGCCGACATCGGCCAGACGCTCGCCGCGCTGACCGGCGAGCCCGCGGGCAAGACCTGGCCGGAATGGGTGCTGTGGCAGCAGGCGCATCCCGAGATCACGCCGTTCGAGGGCTTCGATGCCTTCAAGGCGGACGTGATGGCCGTGATCGACCCGGACTTCCGCGAGTTCCTGAAGCCCGGCATCGCGCACGAGATCCGGCTCGAGGAGGTCCTCTGGGGCGGCGTGCCCAAGGACGGCATCCCAGCGCTGACCAATCCCAAGCAGATCACGCCGGCGCAAGCGACCTACCTGACCGACGACGAGCTGGTGTTCGGGGTCGAGATCGAGGGCGACGCGCGCGCCTATCCTTTGCGCATCCTCGACTGGCACGAGATGTTCAACGACGTGGTCGGCGGCGTGCCGGTGACGCTCGCCTACTGCACGCTCTGCGGCTCGGGCATCCTTTACGATACGAGGGTGCCCGGGCACCCGGAGCCCTTCGTGTTCGGCTCCTCGGGCTTTCTCTACCGCTCCAACAAGCTGATGTACGACCAGGCGACCAAGAGCCTCTGGAACCAGTTCACCGGCCGTCCGGTCGTGGGCCCGCTGACCGGCTCGGGCATCGAGCTCAAGATGCTGCCGGTCACGATCGCGAGCTGGCGCGACTGGCAGGCCGCCCATCCCAAGACCACGGTTCTGTCGCTCGAGACCGGCTTCGATCGCGACTACACGCCAGGCCAGCCCTACGGTGCCTATTTCGCGAGCGACCAGCTGATGTTCCCGGACCTCGTGCCGGACCACCGCCTGCCGCCCAAGGCCTACGTGTTCGCGTTGCGCGCCGACGGACATCAGCGCGCCTGGCCGCTCGATCGCTTCAAGGATGCCCGGGTGATCAACGACCGGGTCGGCGACCTGGACGTGGTCCTGATCGGCGATGCCGCGACCCGGACGGTGCGCGCCTACCGGTCCGACGGCCAGGCGTTCAAGGCCGGTGCGGACACCATGACGGTGCGCGCGGGCGGCCAGGACTGGCAGATCGGGGAGGTTGCGCTCCGCGCCCCCGACGGCCAGCGGCTGGCACGACTGCCCGGCCACATCGCCTACTGGTTCGCCTGGCAGACCTTCATCGACGGGGCGCCGCTCGCCGAGGCGGCGACCTCGAAGAGACCGTGACCCGCCTCGAAACCTGGCAACGCCTGCTCAGCCATTGAGCACAAAAGAGGCCCCGCCGGAGTGGCCGGGGCCAGAGTTCAGGAATCGCCCAAGAAGGGAAGCGAGGATGGGTCATGCGTGGGCCGCGCCAGGGGAACGGATGCGGCCGGCATCGCCATCGACCCGACCGTCGCAATTCCCGTGCCAAGCCCGGCCCACGCCCGTGGCCTCATACCAGCGCGTGAATCGCCGCGGCTTTGACCTCCTCGCCAACGTGCGGCGCGAAGACCTTGAAATTGGTCTCGAAGCGTTTTGCCAGCTCGCGCGCCTTATGGTCGTAGGCGCTCGCGTCCGACCAGGTCGCCTGCGGATTCAGGATCTCGGTCGGTACGCCCGGGCAGGCTTCGGGCATCATCAGACCGAGCTCGGGATGGCGGCGGAAGGCGACGCCATAGAGCTTGCCGCTGAGCGCCGCGCGCAGCATGGCACGGGTATGGGCGAGCCGGATCCGCTCGCCGGTGCCGTAGGGCCCGCCGCTCCAGCCGGTGTTGACCAGCCAGCAGTCGGCCTCGTGCTTTTGCATCAGGTCGCGCAGCATGTGCGCATAGACGGTCGGATGACGCGGCATGAAAGGCGCGCCGAAGCAGGTCGAGAAGGTCGCCTGCGGCTCCTTGACCCCCTGCTCGGTGCCGGCAACCCGGGCCGTGTAGCCGGACAGGAAATGGTACATCGCCTGCTCGGAGCTGAGCCTGCTGATCGGCGGCAGCACGCCGTAGGCATCCGCGGTCAGCATCACTATGTGCCCCGGGTGATCGGCCATGCCCGTGGCGCTGGCGTTCGGGATGAACTGGAGCGGGTAAGAGGAGCGGGTGTTCTCGGTCAGGCTGTCGTCGGCGAAGTCGACCACGCCGGACAGGGGATCGGCGACGATGTTCTCGAGGATCGCGCCGAAGCGGGTCGAGGCGGCGTAGATCTCGGGCTCGTCCTCGGGCGAGAGGTTGATCACCTTGGCGTAGCAGCCGCCCTCGAAATTGAACACGCCCGCCTGCCCCCAGCCGTGCTCGTCGTCGCCGATCAGCGTCCGGCCCGGGTCCGCCGACAGCGTCGTCTTGCCGGTGCCGGAGAGGCCGAAGAACAGGGCGACATCGCCGCGCTCGCCGACATTGGCCGAGCAGTGCATCGGCAGCACGCCCTGATCGGGCAGCAGATAGTTGAGCACGCCGAAGATCGACTTCTTGATCTCGCCGGCGTAGCTGGTGCCGAGGATCAAGAGCCGCCTCGCGACCAGGTCGATCACGATCGCGGTCGGCGAGTGGGTGCCGTCGGTCTCCGGGTCGGCGCGCAGGCTCGGCAGCTGCAACACCGTGAATTCGGGCGCGAAGTCGGGCAGCGCGTCGCGGGGCGGCACCCGGAACATGTTGCGCGCGAACAGGCTGTGCCAGGCGGCCTCGGTGACCACCCGGACCCGCAACCGGTGCTCCGGATCGGCGCCCGCGTACAGGTCCTGCACGTACAGCTCGCGCCCCCGGACGTAGCCGCTGGCCTTGGCCCAGAGCCGCGCCGCCGCCTCGGGGTCGAGCGGCTGGTTGACCTTGCCCCAGTCGATCGCGTTCTCGATCTCCGGCCGCTCGACGATGAAGCGGTCGCGTGGCGCCCGGCCGGTGTGCCGGCCGGTGATCGTGCCGAGCGCGCCGCCGGCGACCAGCTGACCTTCGTTGCCGGCGACCGCGAGCTGCACGAGCGCCGGCACCGACAGGTTCCAGCAGAGCCGGCCGACCCCCTCGAGGCCGAGATGGTCGAGCCCGTGGCGGCTGATGACAGGACCGATCTGCTTCACGACGTCTGTCTCCCCTTGGCGCCATTCGCGCAGTCGACGTGCACCCGCCGGCTGGCCGCGATCCAGCCTCCGGTCCCTCGCTCCGGGGGCGGTCACGCAGCCCCCAGGCGGGCGCGGGCCGATCCGACCAGCCGGACCAGCTCGGCCCGCGCGCTTTCGGCGTCGGTCACCCGCCGGGCGAAGCCCAGGCGTGCGACCCGATGCCCGCGGCGCAGGTCGCAGCCTTCGGGGTCGACCCCGGTCAGCCGCCAGCCGTCGCCGGACAGGCCGAGCAGGCCCTGCGCGTAGGCATCGATCGCGTCCGGGTGCTCGCCGTTCATGTGCAGGATGATGTCGGTCTCGCGCGCGATCAGCACCGGCGCCGGCTCGACCAGCAGCGCGCTCGCCTCCAGCCAGTGGATCCGGCCGAAGCCGGCGACCAGATGGGCGCGCTCCACTGCCATGCAATAGAAGTTGAAATCCTTGAAGTCGGCGTACATCGCCGCGCCCGGATGGCGGGCAAGATAGCGGCGGCGGTGGCGCGGCTCGTCGCTCCGCGAGAGCCGTCCCTGAACGGTCACGCGCTCGCCGGCAAGCGGATCCTCGCGCTCGCCACTGCCGTCGAACAGCAGCGACGCCCGCGGGTCGGCGGCGAGATTGAAGGTGTGGTCGGCAAGGTCCGAGAGCACGAGCACAGGCGCGCCGTCGTGATCGGTCGCGACGTTCGCCAGCGACACGTAGGGGGCCCCTTCAGCGACCTGCAGCAGCGTGCCGAGCGCGGCACGGGGCGTCGACCGGACGAGGGCCCTCGCAGCGGCTGCCGGGTCCGTCTCGGCCTCAACGGTCATCGGGTGCGGTCGGCATGAGCATCGGCAGGAGTCAATCTGACGCCGGTGACAAAATCGATATGCAACTCATCATAGTATTTTGGCGTCGTTTTTGCAACTATGATCGCTGCCGCTAATGTCCAGGCATCGCCGCCACCACTGCAGCCCAGAAACCGACGCCACAGTGCGGCGCCTGTTCGAAGTCGTGCCTCAACGTCGATCAAAACCTCCACCCCGGCGTCCGGCAGCCCGGCGCCAGCCTCGTCCCCCTTTGCGTTCGCCTTCGCTTTCATAAACGCCTGACGGCTCAAAGAAGTTCCTGGATTCGGGAAATCAGCGCCTGCCTCGCTCACCGCCCGCGATGGGTGCGGCGCGAAAGGCCGGGGCTCCGCGGCGCGACCCGACGGCCGGCCGCGGAGCCCGAGCCCTGGCGCTCATGCCGTGGTGTGCGTGCTCACCTGGTACTCGAACTTGCCCGGGCCCTCAGGGGCGATCCGCACCGAGACGAACTTGTCCTTCAGGCCAGCAAGATTGAATCTCGCCTCCCGTGCCGGCACCGGCCGGAATCGTCGTCTCCGAAAAGACCAACTCGTTGCCATTCCGATCGGTCAGGCAGACGACGATCGGAGTGGTGGCGTCGCCGCCCAGCTTGTCGACCCGGAGGTCGAGGTGGTCGCGGGAAAGGGGTTGGTTGGAGACCAGCACCATCTGCTTGGGTGCGCTGAGGGTCCCCTTGGTCATGTGACCGGTCTTGAGCGGTTCGACCTGCCCCGACTGGTCGGGCTTGCCCGTGATGTCGCGCCACACGCGCGTCAGCCCGCCCGGCTGGTCGGCACGGCTCGCGAGGTCGCGCATGAAACCAGCGGGCGCCGGTGCATGGCACGCGGCCGCGTTAGCTTGCTCGGCCTTGGTCAAGTCAGTCCCGGCGGCGTGGGCGAGCGGCGCCGCTGCCATCCCGGCCGCGAGCACGAACGCCCCGGCTGCGATCTGCGTCCTCATCGGTCATCCTCCATCGCTGCGGACATGACTTGCGCCAGGATCTGAGACCCAACGGGCTCGATCCAGGCCTGTCCGACATCCTGCTTGGTGGACGATACGGTCGGCCGTGCCAGCTCAACCTGAACGAAATTTCACGCCGGCTTCACCGTCCCCCGGCCTCGATCCGTTCTCAGCGGGTATCATGGCGGCGCCAATGCCCCAAGACGCCCATCCAAGCGCCCGCGGGTTCCCGGCGCGACCGTACTTCGCTCAGCCCGCGGTCGCGCGTGAGGTGCGGCAGGCCGAGGCCGGCAGCGGGCGCCGCGGGAGCGCCTCCCTCCGGGACGCACCCGCCGCCAAGTGGGACGGCGACCTAGTGTGCCGTCCCTTTAGTTTTTGGCATATGTGTCGTATCCCATCGGGAGTGTCCTCGTGATGGAGAAGCCTCGATGGCGATGGGTCGACCGAAGGCGGAGCTCGTGGTGAGTGACGAGGAGCAGGCGCAGTTGCAGTCGATCGCCCGGTCGCGCTCGCTGCCGGCGGCGCTGGTGCGGCGCGCCAACATGGTTCTCGCGTGCGCCGCCGGCGCGACCAACAGCGCGGTGGCGCGGCGCTTCGGCACCACCAACGCGACCGTGGGCAAGTGGCGCCAACGCTTTGTCGCCCGCCGCATCGAGGGCTTGCATGACGAGTTGCGCCCGGGCAAGCCGCGCTCGATCGACGACGAGCGCATCGCGGCGCTGCTCAACACGACCCTGCACGCCAGGCCCAAGGATGGGACCACCCATTGGAGCGTGCGCGGGTTGGCCGCCGAAACCGGCATCGCCAAGACCAGCGTACATCGCTTCCTGCAGGCGTTCGGGCTGCAGCCCCATCGCCGCGACAGTTTCAAGCTGTCGACCGATCCGTTCTTCATCGAGAAGCTGCGCGACGTGGTTGGACTGTACTTGAACCCGCCCGACAAGGCGCTGGTCCTGTGCCTCGACGAGAAAAGCCAAATTCAAGCGCTCGAACGCACCCAGCCGTTGCTGCCGCTGGGCTTCGGCTACGTCGAGGGCGTGACCCACGACTACCTCCGCCATGGCACCACCACGCTGTTCGCTGCCCTCGACCTGCTCGACGGCACCGTCCTGGCGCAGTGCCGCCCGCGGCACCGGCACCAGGAGTTCCTCAGCTTCCTGCGCACGATCGAGCAGGCCGTGCCGGCCGACCTCGAGATCCACGTCATCCTCGACAACTACGCCACCCACAAGCATCCCAAGGTCAAGGCCCGGCTCGCCGCGCGGCCGCGCTGGCACCTCCATTTCATCCCGACCTACAGCTCGTGAGCTCAATCTGGTCGAGCGCTTCTTCGCCCTGATCAGCGAGAGGACCATCCGGCGCGGCTCGTTCCACTCGGTGCGCGACCTGGTTGCCAAGATTGATCACTTCGTGGCCCACTACAACCAGACCTGCCGACCGTTCGTCTGGACCGCCACCGCCAACTCCATTCTGGCCAAACTCGAACGACTTTGCTCCCGTATCAACGGGACAGCACACTAGCAGGTTGCGGAAATAAGCATGCTATGCGGCTCATTTCCTTTTCTGGAAGTGTTAAACATGGCTTCGGCGGGCGTTTCCAGGCGTTCGGGGCGGCCGCTTGATCCCGCCACAGCGCCTTCGGGCCGGCGTCCGGGCATGGTCAGCCCGCCGCCAGCAGCTTGGGCAGCCGGACCAGGTTGCAGGCGGTCGCGGTCAGCGTGAACAGCCAGCCAACCCGCGCCGTGCCGCGATGCCGGGTCTTCCGGAGGCCGCCCACGGTCTTGATCCAGCCGAACGCCTCCTCGATCCGCTTGCGTACCCGCAGGCTCGCGGCATAGCCGGGGTGGCGCGTGGTCCGAGCGTCGATCGCCGAGCGCCGGCCGGAGGTATTCTGCGCGACGTGCGGGGTGACGTTGAGGGCCCGCAGACCGGCGACCAAGCCCGCCGCATCGTAGGCCTTGTCGGCGCCGAGGGTGGCGCGATGGCGGCCCGGCTGGCGACCCAGCATGGCTTCGGCGGCCTCCCGCTCGGCGGTGCCGGTGGCCGGCGTCAGCATGGCATCGACGATCAGTCCGTTGCGGTTTTCCATCAGCAGATGGCCCATATGGCAGAGCTTGGCCTCCTTCCCGCGCCCCTTGCGGTAGAGCCTGGCGTCGGGATCGGTGGTCGAGGCGTGCGTGTCGTTGCACCGTCGCTCGCCGTGGAAGTCGCGCTCGGCGTTGCGCCCCGCGTCGCCCGGCGGCGGCTCGCCGCCCGCTTCGGCCTTCGGCTTGAAGCTCTTCATGCTCGCAAACGCTTCGATCAAGGTGCCATCGACACTGAAGTGCTCGTCCGAGAGCAGTGCCCGAACCGCGGGCTGGCCCAGCACCGCCTGGAAGAACTGCGCCGCGACCTCGCCTTCCAGGAACCGATCACGGTTCTTCGTGAACACCGTCACGTCCCAGATCGGCGCGTCCATCGCCAGGCCGACGAACCAGCGGAACAGCAGGTTGTAGTCGAGCTGTTCCATCAGTTGGCGCTCCGAGCGCACCGAATAGAAGGCCTGCAGCAGCAGCGCCCGCAGCAGCTTCTCGGGCGGGATCGACGGTCGGCCGAGGTCCGAATAGAGCTGGTCGAACGCGGGCGACAGCACCGTCAGCGCCTGGTCGACGATCGTCCGGATCGGCCGCAGCGGGTGGTCCTTGGGCACCCGCGCCTCGCAGCTCAGATAGCTGAACAGGCTCTCCGTCCGAACATCGTCGCCCCGCATCGCCAAATCCCACATCTGGTAGCTCCGCGCGCACACCCTACCAGATCAACCCCATCCCGCTACCTTTTTCCGCATCCTGCTAGGTCGCCGTCGTCCCCTCGGCGCGGACGGTGATGGCGAAGGACCCGCCCGCCGGATTGGATGCTACGGTTTGAGGCCCTTCTTCTCCATGCAGCTGTTGATGTAGCGGTCCTGCCAGTCGGAGTGCTGACTGTCGGGCAGACCCGCGGTTTCCCACTGCGTGATCGCCTGATCCTGGCACTCCGCAAAGGCATCGTCCCACGCCTTGTTGTGCTGAGCGCAGCCGGAAAGAAGGAGGACCATGGATGCCAGCAAAAGCAACCCGTGTCTCATGGGGGACCACTCCGACCAGTTGTTATTCGTTGTCACTGAGCGTCGAACTCCGACCACCGGATCGACACCGATAGTTTAGTAGGTGTCATCGTCCAAAGCGAGCGTTTGTCGAGTACGCGCCCGTCATGGGGACCGGCCCCGACCTGCTGATCCCGACCTGTGGCTCGTGTGCATCGGTGATCCGGGCCGGGCGGCTTGCCAACCACCGATGCCACGCCTAGCTTGCACGTCTGCTGCAACGCAAAATCGAGACGGGAGAACGGCGTGTCCGAGGTTGGTACCTGCGGGTCAGCGGCGGCCATCGCCTACGAGGCGGTCGATCTCCGGGTCGACGACGAGCCCTGTCCGCTGGCGCCCGGCCTGCTCGGGGCCCGGTTCGCGCTGCCGTTCGCCCTCGATCACGTCAACGTCTGGCTGCTGGAGGACGATCACGGCTGGCTGTTGGTCGACGCCGGCGTCGATGACGAGCGCACGCGCGAGCGCTGGTGCGACCTGTTGCGCGGCCCGCTCGGCGACCGGTCGGTCGTCCGCCTGCTCGCGACCCATTTTCACCCCGACCATCTGGGCCTCGCCGGCTGGCTCTGCGCCGAGACCGGGGCCGAGCTGCTGGCGAGTCACACCGAATGGCTGAACGGCCGGCTGCTGGCGCTCGACACCAGCGCGGGGTTCGTCGAGGCCGGCCGCGCGTTCGACCGGCGCGTCGGCCTCGGCGAGGAGGTGGTGGCGGCGCGGGCGGCGCGCGGCAACCTGTATCGGCGCCGGGTCTCCGAACCGCCGGCGCGATTCCGTCGGCTGCGCGAGGGCGACCGGCTGCGGATCGCCGGGCGCGAATGGCGGGTGCTCGTCGGCCAGGGGCACGCGCCGGAGATGATCTGCCTGTTCAGCCCCGAGTTGAACCTTTTGATCGCCGCCGATCAGATCCTGCCCCAGATCTCGCCGGTCGTGGGCGTCTGGCCGGCGGAGCCCGAGGCCAATCCGCTCGCCGACTTCCTCGCCACGCTCGAGCGCTTTCGCGCGCTGCCGGACGACTGCTTGGTGCTGCCCTCGCACGGCCGCCCGTTCCGCGGCCTGCACGTCCGGATCGATCAGCTGCTCGCCCACCACGCCGAGCGCCTCGAGGCGACGCTCGCGGCCTGCGCAAGGCCGGTCACGGTGGCCGAGGTGATGCCGCTCCTGTTCAACCGGACACTGGACACGCACCAGCTGCAGTTCGCCGTCGGCGAGAGCCTGGCGCACCTCAACTACCTGCTCGCCGAGGGCCGGCTGCGCCGCTCGCTCGACGACGACGGCCGGCTCCGCTACGCGCGCCGGTGATGGCGCGAGCAGGAATCGTCAGCCGAGCCGCTATGTCGTCTTCGAGAATTCCTCCGGAGAGAGCGCTCGGCCCGCCCCAGGATGCCCCGCATTGTCCCGGCTGCCAGCTCTTTGTGCAGTGGCACGACACGTACGATCCGAACGCCGGCGGGTCTTAGCCAGTCATGACCACATGACTGCCGCGTGAGCCGACACGCACAAACCCGAAGCGCTCCAGAACGGCGACCACCTGGACTCCGGGAGCCTAGGCAGCTTCGGCATTGGCCGCGTCGACCGAGAATGTCGTAAGAAATGAAGTGCTAGCCCGGATTTCTCAAACCAGAGCGTGCATCGGGGCTCTGGATCGGCGATAACTCTTCTGTGACAAAGGCTTAACGCGACGCAGAGGAGCTCCCCGATGCCGACAGAGTGTAACCGCGACCTGTTCGGATTTGAAGCCGTCGAAGGACGCCAGGTGGTGGCCGCGTTCGACGGCGGGCAGGTGACCTCGGACGCCGGGGCGCTGCTGCTCGGGGCCGTGAACCGGGCGATCGGTCTGATGGGGCGTCTGGCCCGCTGTTTCGCCGACGGACGCATGCAGGAACTGGTCGAGCACGGTGTCGAGACCATGCTGATGCAGCGCATCTGCGGCATCGCGCTGGGCTACGAGGACCTGGTCGACCACGACGAGCTGCGCCATGATCCGGTGCTGGCGACCCTGGCCGGCAAGCTCGAGGCGCGGCGCAAGGACTGCGCGCCGCTGGCCGGCAAGAGCACCTTGAACCGGTTCGAGCATGCGCCGGCCGCGGCGCTCGACCGCTATCACAGGATCGGCCACGACCCGCGGGCGATCGAACAGCTGTTCGTCGCTCTGTTCCTGGAGGCGCATGCGAGGCCGCCCGAGCGGATCATCCTCGATCTCGATGCCACGGACGACCCGCTCCACGGCCACCAGGAAGGGCGCTTCTTCCATGGCTACTACGACTGCCACTGCTATCTGCCGCTGTACGTCTTCTGCGGCCGCCACCTGCTGGCCGCCAAGCTCAGGCGCTCGAACATCGACGCGTCGGCCGGAGCCAAGGACGAGATCACACGCATCGTCGCCCAGATTCGTGAGAGCTGGCCTAGGGTCGAGATCCTGCTGCGGGCGGACTTTGGCTTCGCCCGCGACGAGTTGATGAGCTGGTGTGAAGACAACGGCGTCGACTACGTCTTCGGCCTCGCCCGCAACCCTCGCCTGCTGGCCGAGATCGACGGAGCCCTCGCGGCCGCCGAGGCCGAGCATGCCGCAACCGGCCAGCCGGCTCGGCAATTCGACGACTTCACCTATGCCACCCGGGACAGCTGGAGCTGCGAACGGCGGGTCGTGGCCAAGGCCGAGCATCTGGCCAAGGGCTCCAACCCGCGCTTCGTGGTCACCTCGCTGCCGCCGTCGGTGATCGACGGCCAAAGCCTCTACGAGCAGATCTACTGTGCCCGCGGCGAGATGGAAAACCGGATCAAGGAGCAGCAGCTTGATCTGTTCGCCGATCGTACGTCAGCAGCGACGATACGGGCCAATCAGCTCAGGCTTTGGTTCGCCTCGTTCGCCTACGTGCTGCTGGAGGCGCTGCGCCGAATTGGCCTCCGCCATAGCCAGTTCGCCAACGCCACCTGCGGCACGATCCGCCTGAAGCTCTTGAAGATCGGCGCCCTGGTCCGGGTCAGCGTGCGTCGGATCAAGGTCGCCATGGCCTCGGCTTGCCCCTACCAGGACGAGTACCGCCTCGCCTACCTGTACGTGAAGCGCGCCGCCTTCTGAACGTTCTTGCATGCCCGATAGGCGCCCCACCCGCGGGGCGTTCGCTTGCGTTTGTTCGAGAATTCGCTGTCAGGCCACCTCCATGGGCTCACCTCAACCCGAGCCAACTTCTGCGCCGACCCCGCCACCAATCAACCCGTGCTATGGGGTTTGAGAAATCCGGACTACGCGGACCGGTTCATCCTGCTCCTCAAGGAACGGCTCGGTTGCCTTCCTGAGATAGGTCACGGCGGTTCAGCCGCCCCAGGCGGAACCGCGGCTGGTTCCAGGAATT
>CAWALL010000029.1:0-17488 GCA_963782885.1 uncultured Alphaproteobacteria bacterium | reverse complement strand
GCGATTTCCCGACGTGCGAGCCGGTGCCTTGAAGCATCAGGGCGGGTGTTTCCGATCCTCCCTTCACCATCACGGGCCAAAAATTTCAATCGAGCGATCGCCCCGCTCCGCCAACATCTGCTTCAGCTTGGCTACATCCTCCTCGGAAACGTGCGTGCCTTTGAGGTAAAGCTTTTCCAAGTTGGTGAGGTTGAAGATCGGGGTGACGTCCGCGACCTGCGTGTCAGAGAGATTGAGCCATTGCAGCTTACTCAGGTTAATTAGGGGGCTCGCGTCCTCAACTCGTGTGCTTCTAAGGTCAAGCGTCTCCAAGTTAGTGAGATTGGCGAGGGGGGCAATGTTGGCAACCTGCGTAGCTGAGAGGGCGAGCCATCGCAGATTGGTGAGTTTGGCAAGGGGAGCAGCATCCTTGACCTGAGTGCCTCTAAGGTCGAGCGCTATAAGGTTAATGAAATCGGTGATTGGCGTGAGATCGGCGACCTGTGTGTCGCGGAGATTGAGTTGCAGAAGGGTGGCGAAGTTGGCGAGCGAGCTGAGGTCCCGAACCGCCGACCTGATTGTGGGAGGAACCTTGGACCATCTTTCGAAGTTCTCTAGCGCCTGGAAGACGGCCGTGATTTCAAGCGGGTTATGGTCGCGGACCAATTCCTCCGCCACAACCAGGGATTCCGTCGCGAGATAGGCGTGCATGGCTTGATGGGCCGCGGCTGTACCGATCAATCGCAGGCAGTGCACTTTGGCCGCGCTGGTCGCAGCATCGGCCTCGGGCTCGTAGCCAAGGTACTCGACGGCGGCGTCGCCCAACTGCGCGAGTTGCCGCGCCTGATGCTGGTCCCGAGGCGGAAACAGCTTCGGAGCCAGCTCGCGGACCCGCTGCCGTACCTCTTGCGGCAGATGGCTGGCGGCCGCGGCCTCGCAACGGAGCGCCAAAATCCCGCGTTCACGAGCGCGGGGTTGGGATCCCTCGGGCGGAAGCAATGCCTCGATGAGGCGCTGAGCGTAGGCCGGATGATCCGGGCTCGCGGCAGCGAAGATGGCAACCTCGTCAAGGCCCGACGCCAATTCTTTCGGGCGGCCGGCGGCGATCCGGCGAACCACCTCGCGCGGGGTCAAAAGCCCGAGATAGAACTTCGCCGCTAAGAACGCCTTGAGGGTGTTGTGCACGAACTCGATGGCATCCTCGCCGCTACCACGCAGCACCCCGCTCCGCTCCAGAAGCGCCTGCAGCACATCTTCCACCGAAGCGGCTACCGGCTCCCGAAAGCCAGCGAGCGAGGCTTCCACATGGGAGAGCACATCCTTCCGATGCATTGCCGACAGAAGATCGTCTGCCACCATGCCATAGGCGATCCGCGCCAGGATTTCTCGCTTCTGCTCGTAGCTCAGGCTGTAAGCAGCACCAAACGCGGCCCCGACTAGCTGTCGATCTAGATCGCGCTGGTGCACGAGCATACGGGTCAGCTGCTCGCACAAATTCCAGAGACTACCGGGCAGCACTCCACTTTGCATGCTGCCCGGCGATGACGTGCCGCGTCGCCAAGCCTCTTCGACGACCTTACGTCGCGAGAGCCAATGCAGCGCGCAGATCGCTGAGCACAGCAGTGGGTTGGTTGCGAGCAAAGCAAGAGTCGGCTGACGCTGCAGCTCACGCACTGCGGCCTGGTGCAGCTGAGCGACCGCGGCGTCATCGTACTTGCGCTTGAAGTTGGTGGCGAGAGCCTGATGCCAATGGTCGATGAACCCGAGCTTTTGTTGCTCACTCAATTCCTCGAGCGCGACCTTCTGGAAGCCGTCAAGTTCGTCGTCTTCGACCGCACCCGGGCGGCTCGTGACCAAGATCTGTGCCTTGGGAAAGCGCTCGGCAAAGTCTCGAACCTGCCGAAGGATCTGCGCCCTCTTGGGGCCGGCCGGCACCTCGTCGACGCCGTCGAAGATTAGCAGGGTTCTCGCGCCCTCATCCCCGAACGCCTCTTGCAGCCAACCCTCGGGCGGCGCACCGATAGTGCGAACGGCGAGGTGCGGAAGCTGGCCGAGCATGAGCCCTTCGGTAGCATGGCGAAGAAAAGCGACGAACGGCAACCGCGCACGCCAAGCTTGCTCACGCAGCGCCACTTTCTCCATGTCTCTTACTACGGCAGCCCTAAACGGATTTACCACGTCAGCGTTAGATGGGTTTGCTACGACGGTGCTAAACGGTTTCTCGTGCTCCGGCGGTGGCAGCCGCTCTGGCCACAGGAAGCTCAGCCATCTGTCAAGATCGGGAGCGGAGTCGAGGCTGTCGGAGCTGCTGGCCGGGTCCAGTCGCCACCGCGCGGCGTCCAGCGCAGCCCATCGGACGAGGGTGCTCTTGCCGCTGCCAGCACCACCTTCGATCCAGAGTCGATTGCCGAACAAGGGCAACAGCGTGAGCACCGTCGCAAAGTCGATCTTCTGCTGTTCCTCGCCCTCGCCCAGCCGGGCGGTCAGCGAGAGATAGGCGACCGTAAGGTCAGCTCTGCGGCTCTTCGAATCGAGTTCCTCGATCCCGAGAATCTCGACATAGTCGAGCTCTTTGACGATCGCATCCAGGTACTCTCGTTCGAACCCCTGAGCCAGTCGTGCTGGCCGTTCTCGCAGCTCATCCAACTTTTCGTGGACTTGCCGCAGCGCTTCCAACAGCCTCGGCGCTGCGCTCGCCACCTCATCGAGTTTCTGCAGGATGACCGCATCCCGCTCGCGCCCAAAGCCGGGCAGCTCAGGCGCAAGCGCGCGGAGGCGCGGCGCTAGTGCCTCGACCAGCCGAGTGTACAGCCCATGCTCCGGCTCGGCGCGTCCGTAGATCTTGTCAACCGGCCGGGCGGCGAGCAGAGCCTCGGCGATCGCTTCGGCGCCCAGGCTCTGATAAACGAGGAAGGCCGCATCGACGTGTCGGTCAATCGTATCGCCGACGGCGGAAGCTGCGGTGGCAACCTTCTCTTTGGCCACATGCTCGATCGCAAAGAACTGCTCGAGGTCTACAACGACAGCGTCCGCGATCTCTTCAGCGCGATGCTGCGCCGCCCTGGCCTTGGCCCGATCGCCGAGGCGCTTCAAGCCGAGATCGAAGAGACCTGTCCCGATCTCAGCGCCGGTATCCCCGAGCCAGCTCTTCAGCAGCAGCTTGGCGATCGGAAGCGTCAGGGCGGATGCCCACTCGATCATCGAAATCGCCTTTCAGGGCACGTCGGCGCAAACTCGATTCAATTCGTCTCGATACCACGGGACTGTCTCGTCGCCAACCAGGCTGCATCATAGGTTGAAGCGCACAGGATGGCACAGAAGTGTAGCCTCGTGGCGCATCAATCGGGCATCAATCGGACACCTCGGGCGAGGGGAAAAGCCAGGCAAACTGCGGGGCGGGGCCGATGGAGGCGATGGAGCGCCGATCACTACTTGGCAAATCAGTGTCAAGTGACGCATATATGCGACATTGATGCGTCACTCGCAGTTAAAAGTGTAGCATTGACAATATAGGATGCAATGTAAAATGCGTGATCCTGCATCAATCTTCTGAATAAGTGGCCATTACTCAGATTTTCCAAGCATCTCGAAACGGAAAAAAAGAGGCGGGCGGGGTGGTCAGTATTCGATGCCGAGCTGGGCCTTGACGCCGGCACGGAAGGGATGCTTGACGAGGGTCATCTCGGTCACCAGGTCGGCAGCCTCCAGGAGCTCGGGCTTGGCGTTGCGGCCGGTGACCACGACGTGCAGGTCCGGGCGCCTGGCGAGCAGGCCGTCCACGACCCCGGCGACCGGCAGATAATCCTTGCGCAGCACGATGTTCAGTTCGTCGAGGATCACGAGGTGCAGGCCCGGGTCGGCCATCATCCGCCGGGCCTCGGCCCAGGCCGCCTCGGCGGCCGCGACGTCCCGCTCCCGGTCCTGGGTCTCCCAGGTGAACCCCTCGCCCATCACCTTCATGTCCACCAGATCCGGAAACCGCTGGAGAAAGCCTCTTTCCCCGGTATTCCGCCGGCCCTTGACGAACTGCACGACGCCGATCCGCAGCCCGTGCCCGAGGCAGCGCATGGCCAGCCCCCAGGCCGCCGTGCTCTTGCCCTTGCCGGTCCCGGTGTGGACGATCAGGAGCCCTTTCTCCTGGGTTTTCGAGGCGTACAGCCGGTCCTTCACGGCCTTGATGCGGGCCATCTTCTGCCGGTGCGCCTCGTTCACCTCGGCTTCGGTCATGGTCATGGCTGCCTCCCCGCCCGCGCGGCGCTTCGTCCGAGCCGGCCGAGGCTAGCACGCGCGGCGCGCAGGGGCGAGGGTCAGGCGCCCTCGGGCCGAGCCGCCCGGGCGGTGCTCTCCGTCGGCTGCAGGCGCGTGCGGACCGCGGTCAGGAAGCCCCGGAGGTCGGTCATCTCGACGCCGTCGCGTTCGAGCAGGAGTTGCACGAGCGGGTCGGCCAGCAGGTCCTCGAGCGCAGGCTCGACACCGGCATCCTGGAAATCGCCTGCCATGATCCCTCCAATCAGTGGTTGTGTGTGAGAATGATCGTAGCGCGGCCGTGTGGCAAGATGAAGGCGGTCCCCGGCGGATCTGCCGAGATCGTCAGCCGGACATCACATAATTTGCGAGGAGAATTTGGTCGCGGCGCGGAGTGACTCAGCTCCGCCGCCGGGCGTGCAGGGCTGCGAGCGTGTCGGGCGCGCTGTTGCGGGCAGGCCGCCAGAAGCCGCGGTCGATCGCCTCCTGGAAGCGTTCGGCGATCTCGCCGAGAGCGGCCGGATTGGCTTCGGCAATGAACGTGCGGACCCGGTCATCGGCGACATAGGCGTCGTACAGCGCCTCGAAGTGGTGATCCTCGACGACCTGCGCCGTGGCGGCGAACGCGAACAGGTAATCGAGCGTCGCGGCGATCTCGAAGGCGCCTTTGTAGCCGTGGCGCATGACGCCCGCGAGCCACTTCGGGTTGACCGCACGGGCGCGCACGATGCGGCCGATCTCTTCGCGCAGCGTGCGGATGCGCGGGGTCTCGGGGCGGGCGTGGTCGTTGTGGTAGATCTCGGGCTGTTGCCCGGCCAGCGTGCGGACCGCGGCGGCGAGCCCGCCCTCGAACTGGTAGTAGTCGTCGCTGTCGAGGATGTCGTGCTCGCGGTTGTCCTGGTTGTGCAGCACCAGCTCGACCGAAGCGAGCCGGCGCTCGAACAGGCGGTGCTCTGCGACCCCCTCCGCGCCGCCGCCATAGGCGTAGCCGCCCCAGGCGACGTAGGCGCGTGCCAGGTCGGCATCGCCCGCCCAGCCGCGCTCGTCGATCAGCGCCTGCAAACCGGCTCCGTAAGCGCCAGGCTTCGACCCGAACACCCGATAGCCCGCCCGCCGGCGCGCAGCCTCCGGCGTAGCCCCTTGCGCCAGCAGCGCCGCCTGATCGGCGCGCACGCGCGCTGCGATCGGGTTCAGCTCGTCCGGCTCGGCCAGGGCCGCGACCGCCCGTACCGCCCGATCGAACAGCTCGACCTGGGCCGGGAAGGCATCCCGGAAGAAACCGGAGACGCGCAGGGTGACGTCGACCCTGGGCCGGTCGAGCAGATCGAGCGGGAGGACCTCGGTGCCGGTCACCCGGTGCGAGGCGCCATCCCAGACGGGCCGCGCGCCGATCAGCGCGAGCGCCTGGGCGAGGTCGTCGCCGCCGGTGCGCATGTTGGCCGTGCCCCAGGCGGAGAGCGCCACCGCGCGCGGCCACTCGCCCTGCTCCTGGACGTAGCGCTCGACCAGCAGGGCGGCCGACTTCCAGCCCAGATGCCAGGCGGCCGGCGTCGGCACGGCGCGGCTGTCGACCGAGTAGAAGTTGCGCCCGGTCGGCAGCACGTCGGTGCGTCCGCGGGTCGGTGCGCCCGAAGGCCCGGGCTCGACGAAGCGGCCATCGAGCGCCTGGAGCACGCCCGCGATCTCGGCGGCGCCGCTCGCGCCCACCGCCGGCCGGAGGCTGCCGGCAATCTGGTCCAGCACCGCTGTCGTCGCGCGCCAGGCGGCATCCGGCGCGATCTCGCCGGCGACCAGCAGACGGGCCAGCAGCTCCAGGCGCTCGACGGTGTCGCCACAGCTGCGCCAGGGCTGGTCGCTGACGTCCTCGAGGATCCGCGGCCGCGGACCCGGCCAGGGCTCGGCCATACCGCAGTCCAGCGGATCGAAGCGTTCGAGGTCGAGATCACGCGCCAGCGCGCGCAGGAGCGAGGCATCGCCGTCTGTTCCGGAAGCGCGCGGCACCCGGGTCAGCGCCACCAGAAGGTCGGTCAGCTGGTCGCCCATCGGCGTCGTTCCCAGGATGTGCAGGCCATCCCGGATCTGCAGCTCCTTGAGCTCGCAGAGGTGGTTGTCGAGTTTGGCGAGCGCTGCGTCCGAAGCCTCGCCCGGCAGGATGCCGACGTCGCGATCGAGCCCGAGGCGTCCGCTCAGCGCCAGGATCTCGCCGCGCAGCCAGGTGGTGCGGCGCGGGTCGACGCCGGCCGCTTCGTAATATTCGTCGACCAGTCGCTCGAGCTCGGCGAGCGGGCCGTAGGATTCGGCCCGCGTGAGCGGCGGCGTCAGGTGGTCGACGATCACGGCGGCGCTGCGCCGCTTGGCCTGGCTGCCCTCGCCCGGATCGTTGACGATGAAGGGGTAGACGTGGGGCAGGGGACCGAGCGCCAGCTCGGGAAAACAGTCGGCCGCGAGCGCCAGCGCCTTGCCCGGGAGCCACTCGAGATTGCCGTGCTTGCCCATCTGGACCACGGCATGGGCGCCGAACGCCTGACGCAGCCAGGCATAGAAGGCGAGGTAGCCGTGCGGCGGCACGAGGTCGGGGTCGTGGTAGGTCGCGGCCGGATCGATGTGATAGCCGCGCGCCGGCTGGATGCCGACTACGACGTTGCCGAGCGGCAGCAGCGCGAGCGCGAAGGCGCCGTCCACGACATGCGGATCGTCGCCCGGTTCTCCCCATTTTTCCCAGACTTTCTCTTGTGCGTTCTGAGATAGTTGTCCGAAGAACTTGAGGTAATCTTGGATCGGGAAGCGAACCCGGATCTGACGTTGCGCGCGACCTTCGAGCTGATTGGTGACGCCGTCGAGCAGCGCCCCGACCAGGCTCTGGCCGTCGGCCGGCAGGCCGTCGATCCGATAGCCGGCGGCCGCCAGCGCGCGCAGCAGGCGGACCGTGCTCGCGGGCACATCGAGGCCGACGCCGTTGGCGATCCGGCCGTCGCGGTTCGGATAGTTGGCGAGCACGATCGCGACCTTGCGCTCGGCCGCGGGCAGCTCCGCGAGCCGCGCCCAGGCCGCGGCCAGTTCGGCCGTGAAGCGGACCCGGTCGGCAACCGGCGCGAAGCCCACGATGTCGGTCTCGGTCCGCGGATCGAAGCGGCTTTTGCTCTTGAACGCGACCGCGCGGGTCAGCACCCGGCCGTCGATTTCCGGCAGCGCCACGTGCATCGCGAGATCGCGGGGCGAGAGGCCGCGGGTGCCCTCGCGCCAGCCGGCTTCGTCGCCGCCGGCCAGCACGACCTGGAGGACCGGGCGGCCGGGCTCGTCGAGGGGCGTGGGACGCCTTTGTCCCGGGGTCGAGACCGCAAAGCCGGTCGCGTTCAGGACCACGGTCGGCGCCGCCTCGGCGAGCAGGGCCTGGACCAGCGGCGCTGCGAGCGGGTCCTTGAGGCTCGCGGTGAAGATCGGGAGCGCATTGAGGCCTGCGGCCTCGAGCGCCGCGATCAGCGCGTCGACCGCCGCGAGATCGCCGGCCTGGACCAGGGCGCGATAGAAGACCAGCGCCGCGACCGGCGCGCCGGCCGCGCCGCCGCCATGCGCGCCGCAGGTCAGCGATCGTCGGGCGGGCGAGCCCCGGCCAATAGAGGCCGGCGCGCAGCAGCGGAGCAGGCTCCTGCCAGCGCTCGTCCCGGCCGAGCAGGCTCGCCGCATAGGCCAGCATCTGCAGGGCGTTGTCGAGGCCGCCATGGACGCCGTACTGCCAGAGACGGTGACAGGCCTCCGGCGGCAGGGTGGACCAGCCGGCGAGCTCCGGGTCCGGCTGGTCGTCGCCCGGGAGTGCCGCGAGCGGGATGCCCTTGGCCCGGCAGGCCGCTGCCACCTGTTCCAGCCCGTAGGTCCAGTAGCTGCGGCCGCCGAGCAGGCGCAGGATCACGAGCCGCGCGTGCGCGACCACCTGCTCGACATGATGGTCGACCGAGAGCGGATGACCGAGCTGGAGCAGGTTGGCAAGGCGCAGGCTCGGCCCGCCTTCGGGCCGGAGCGCCTGGGCCGCGGCGAGACAGGCGAGCTCGGTATCGGCCGCCGACAGGATCACGACGTCGCCAGGGCTCTGGCCGAGATCGATCGCCTCGCCCGCGTCCAGGGCGGTCGCCGAGCGGGCATTCAAAAGATGCATCAGCTCCTCGCCTGGCTCCCGGCGAGGACCTCGGTGGTCCTCGCGGAGCGGCGAGCGGCGAGCGCCGCGACGATGCTGCCCTGATCGAGGCCGCGCTCGCCGATCACGACCAGCCGGCCCGTGCGCGGCTCGCCGGCGCGCCAGGCGCGATCGAAATAGTGCTGGATGCGATCGCCGACGCCCTGGAGCACGAGCCGCATCGGCTTGCCGGCGACCGCGAGGAAGCCCTTGACGCGCAGGATCGGATGGCGGGCAATCGCGCCCTGTAGCTCGGCCACGAAGCGGTCCACGTCCTCGAGCGCCGGCACTTCCAGATGAAAGCTCGAGAAGTCGTCGTGCTCGTGATCCTGGCCGTCGTCGTGGTGCGAGGGCCGGGCATCGAGATCGGCTTCCGCCGCCGCCTCCAGACCGAGCAGGACCTCGATCGGCAAAGTCGCGTTGTGGCTCCTGACCAGGCGCACGCCCGGGCGCAGCTCCACCCGCACCCGGGCGTCGACCTCCGGCCAGTCGTCGTCCGCGAGCAGATCCGCCTTGTTGACCACGACCAGATCGGCGGCCCCGAGCTGCTCCTCGAACAGCTCCGCGAGCGGGCTCTCGTGGTCGAGCGCGGGATCGGCCTGACGCTGGGCGGCAAGCGCGTCGGGATCGTCGGCGAACAGCCCGTCGCGTACGGCCGCGGCATCGACCACCGCGATCACGCCGTCGACCGTGACCCGGGTGCGGATCTCCGGCCAGTTGAACGCCTTGATCAACGGTTTGGGCAGGGCGAGGCCCGAAGTCTCGATCACGATCTGCTCGGGCGGTTCACGGCGTTCGATCAGCCGGCGCATGGTCGGCACGAAGTCGTCGGCGACCGTGCAGCAGATGCAGCCGTTGGCGAGCTCGACGATGTCGTCCTCGGCACAAGGTCCGTCGCCGCAGCCCAGCATCAGCTCGCGGTCGATCCCGACCTCGCCGAACTCGTTGACGATCAGCGCGATGCGCCGGCCGTGGCTCTGGCGCAAAAGGTTCTGGATCAGGCTGGTCTTGCCCGAGCCGAGGAAGCCTGTGAACACGGTGGTCGGGATTTTTCCGGAGATCGGCATCGGGTCACTTCAGACGCTGGGGGAGGCCGGCGGTCATGAAAACCACGGCATCGGCCACCTCCGCAATCCTCTGATGCAGCCGGCCGGCATGATCGACGAACGCGCGCGCCATCGCATCGGCCGGGACGACCCCCTGGCCGACCTCGTTCGAGACCAGTACGGCCGCACCCCGCAGGCTCGCGAACGCCGCGATCAGATGCTCGATCTCGGCGTCCACGGACCGCTCGCGGACCATCAGGTTGGTCAGCCACAAGGTCAGGCAGTCGACCAGGAGGACCCGGCCCGGCGCGCACTCCCGCTCCAGAACCCCGATCAGGTCGACCGGCTCCTCCACGGTCCGCCAGTCGCCGCCGCGCCTTGCCCGATGCTCGGCGATCCGCGCCGCCATCTCCTGATCCAACGCCTCGGCAGTCGCGACGTAGACCGGCGCGAGTCCGCTCGCCAGCACCAGCCGTTCGGCATGCCAACTCTTGCCCGAACGCGCGCCGCCCAGGACCAGGCTCAGGCGGGGCAGGGCGCTTCGATCGGCGGCGGGCATGCGGCGGGCTCGGTGTTTCGACAGGACGGCCGAGTTGTGGCGAAGCTCGTGCGCGGGGGCAAGCTTCGCGCCGTCAATTAACTTGGTTCGCGCGCGGGCTTGTGCTTGGCTCGATCGGCCGCCTTTCGTGTAAAGGAGCCGGTCCCTTGGCCATTCGCCTGTTCGTAGTTGTCTTTCTGGCGCTGGTCTGCTCGGCGTCGCTCGCCCCGCGCGCTGCGGAAGGGCTCTCGGCCGAGACCGTCGACGGGCTGGTCCGCGAGCTGTTCACGCCCGAGCCGCTGATCCGCCGGCAGGCGCTGACGGTGCTGCAGGATCGCGGCGAGCTCGACGTCGTGCCCGGGCTGATCCAGGCCATGCGCTTCGTCCGCGACAATGCCGACATCGACCAGACGCTCGCCGCGCTGACCGGCGAGCCCGCGGGCAAGACCTGGCCGGAATGGGTGCTGTGGCAGCAGGCGCATCCCGAGATCACGCCGTTCGAGGGCTTCGATGCCTTCAAGGCGGACGTGATGGCCGTGATCGACCCGGACTTCCGCGAGTTCCTGAAGCCCGGCATCGCGCACGAGATCCGGCTCGAGGAGGTCCTCTGGGGCGGCGTGCCCAAGGACGGCATCCCGGCGCTGACCAATCCCAAGCAGATCACGCCGGCGCAAGCGACCTACCTGACCGACGACGAGCTGGTGTTCGGGGTCGAGATCGAGGGCGACGCGCGCGCCTATCCTTTGCGTATCCTCGACTGGCACGAGATGTTCAACGACGTGGTCGGCGGCGTGCCGGTGACGCTCGCCTACTGCACGCTCTGCGGCTCGGGCATCCTTTACGATACGAGGGTGCCCGGGCACCCGGAGCCCTTCGTGTTCGGCTCCTCGGGCTTTCTCTACCGCTCCAACAAGCTGATGTACGACCAGGCGACCAAGAGCCTCTGGAACCAGTTCACCGGCCGTCCGGTCGTGGGCCCGCTGACCGGCTCGGGCATCGAGCTCAAGATGCTGCCGGTCACGATCGCGAGCTGGCGCGACTGGCAGGCCGCCCATCCCAAGACCACGGTTCTGTCGCTCGAGACCGGCTTCGATCGCGACTACACGCCAGGCCAGCCCTACGGTGCCTATTTCGCGAGCGACCAGCTGATGTTCCCGGACCTCGTGCCGGACCACCGCCTGCCGCCCAAGGCCTACGTGTTCGCGTTGCGCGCCGACGGACATCAGCGCGCCTGGCCGCTCGATCGCTTCAAGGATGCCCGGGTGATCAACGACCGGGTCGGCGACCTGGACGTGGTCCTGATCGGCGATGCCGCGACCCGGACGGTGCGCGCCTACCGGTCCGACGGCCAGGCGTTCGAGGCCGGTGCGGACGCCATGACGGTGCGCGCGGGCGGCCAGGACTGGCAGATCGGGGAGGACGCGCTCCGCGCCCCCGACGGCCAGCGGCTGGCACGACTGCCCGGCCACATCGCCTACTGGTTCGCCTGGCAGACCTTCATCGACGGGGCGCCGCTCGCCGAGGCGGCGACCTCGAAGAGACCGTGACCCGCCTCGAAACCTGGCAACGCCTGCTCAGCCACTGAGCACAAAAAAGGCCCCGCCGGAGTGGGCGGGGCCAGAGTTCAGGAATTGCCCAAGAAGGGAAGCGAGGATGGGTCATGCGTGGGCCGCGCCAGGGGAACGGATGCGGCCGGCATCGCCATCGACCCGACCGTCGCAATTCCCGTGCCAAGCCCGGCCCACGCCCGTGGCCTCATACCAGCGCGTGAATCGCCGCGGCTTTGACCTCCTCGCCAACGTGCGGCGCGAAGACCTTGAAATTGGTCTCGAAGCGTTTTGCCAGCTCGCGCGCCTTATGGTCGTAGGCGCTCGCGTCCGACCAGGTCGCCTGCGGATTCAGGATCTCGGTCGGCACGCCCGGGCAGGCTTCGGGCATCATCAGACCGAGCTCGGGATGGCGGCGGAAGGCGACGCCATAGAGCTTGCCGCTGAGCGCCGCGCGCAGCATGGCACGGGTATGGGCGAGCCGGATCCGCTCGCCGGTGCCGTAGGGCCCGCCGCTCCAGCCGGTGTTGACCAGCCAGCAGTCGGCCTCGTGCTTTTGCATCAGGTCGCGCAGCATGTGCGCATAGACGGTCGGATGACGCGGCATGAAAGGCGCGCCGAAGCAGGTCGAGAAGGTCGCCTGCGGCTCCTTGACCCCCTGCTCGGTGCCGGCGACCCGGGCGGTGTAGCCGGACAGGAAATGGTACATCGCCTGCTCGGAGCTGAGCCTGCTGATCGGCGGCAGCACGCCGTAGGCATCCGCGGTCAGCATCACGATGTGCCCCGGGTGATCGGCCATGCCCGTGGCGCTGGCGTTCGGGATGAACTCGAGCGGGTAGGAGGAGCGGGTGTTCTCGGTCAGGCTGTCGTCGGCGAAGTCGACCACGCCGGACAGGGGATCGGCGACGATGTTCTCGAGGATCGCGCCGAAGCGGGTCGAGGCGGCGTAGATCTCGGGCTCGTCCTCGGGCGAGAGGTTGATCACCTTGGCGTAGCAGCCGCCCTCGAAATTGAACACGCCCGCCTGCCCCCAGCCGTGCTCGTCGTCGCCGATCAGCGTCCGGCCCGGGTCCGCCGACAGCGTCGTCTTGCCGGTGCCGGAGAGGCCGAAGAACAGGGCGACGTCGCCGCGCTCGCCGACATTGGCCGAGCAGTGCATCGGCAGCACGCCCTGATCGGGCAGCAGATAGTTGAGCACGCCGAAGATCGACTTCTTGATCTCGCCGGCGTAGCTGGTGCCGAGGATCAAGAGCCGCCTCGCGACCAGGTCGATCACGATCGCGGTCGGCGAGTGGGTGCCGTCGGTCTCCGGGTCGGCGCGCAGGCTCGGCAGCTGCAACACCGTGAATTCGGGCGCGAAGTCGGGCAGCGCGTCGCGGGGCGGCACCCGGAACATGTTGCGCGCGAACAGGCTGTGCCAGGCGGCCTCGGTGACCACCCGGACCCGCAACCGGTGCTCCGGATCGGCGCCCGCGTACAGGTCCTGCACGTACAGCTCGCGCCCCCGGACGTAGCCGCTGGCCTTGGCCCAGAGCCGCGCCGCCGCCTCGGGGTCGAGCGGCTGGTTGACCTTGCCCCAGTCGATCGCGTTCTCGATCTCCGGCCGCTCGACGATGAAGCGGTCGCGCGGCGCCCGGCCGGTATGCCGGCCGGTGATCGTGCCGAGCGCGCCGCCGGCGACCAGCTGACCTTCGTTGCCGGCGACCGCGAGCTGCACGAGCGCCGGCACCGACAGGTTCCAGCGGAGCCGGCCGACCCCCTCGAGGCCGAGATGGTCGAGCCCGTGGCGGCTGATGACAGGACCGATCTGCTTCACGACGTCTGTCTCCCCTTGGCGCCATTCGCGCAGTCGACGTGCACCCGCCGGCTGGCCGCGATCCAGCCTCCGGTCCCTCGCTCCGGGGGCGGTCACGCAGCCCCCAGGCGGGCGCGGGCCGATCCGACCAGCCGGACCAGCTCGGCCCGCGCGCTTTCGGCGTCGGTCACCCGCCGGGCGAAGCCCAGGCGTGCGACCCGATGCCCGCGGCGCAGGTCGCAGCCTTCGGGGTCGACCCCGGTCAGCCGCCAGCCGTCGCCGGACAGGCCGAGCAGGCCCTGCGCGTAGGCATCGATCGCGTCCGGGTGCTCGTCGTTCATGTGCAGGATGATGTCGGTCTCGCGCGCGATCAGCACCGGCGCCGGCTCGACCAGCAGCGCGCTCGCCTCCAGCCAGTGGATCCGGCCGAAGCCGGCGACCAGATGGGCGCGCTCCACTGCCATGCAATAGAAGTTGAAATCCTTGAAGTCGGCGTACATCGCCGCGCCCGGATGGCGGGCAAGATAGCGGCGGCGGTGGCGCGGCTCGTCGCTCCGCGAGAGCCGTCCCTGAACGGTCACGCGCTCGCCGGCAAGCGGATCCTCGCGCTCGCCACTGCCGTCGAACAGCAGCGACGCCCGCGGGTCGGCGGCGAGATTGAAGGTGTGGTCGGCAAGGTCCGAGAGCAGGAGCACAGGCGCGCCGTCGTGATCGGTCGCGACGTTCGCCAGCGACACGTAGGGGGCCCCTTCAGCGACCTGCAGCAGCGTGCCGAGCGCGGCACGGGGCGTCGACCGGACGAGGGCCCTCGCAGCGGCTGCCGGGTCCGTCTCGGCCTCAACGGTCATCGGGTGCGGTCGGCATGAGCATCGGCAGGAGTCGAATCTGACGCCGGTGACAAAATCGATATGCAACTCATCATAGTATTTTGGCGTCGTTTTTGCAACTATGATCGCTGCCGGTAATGTCCAGGCATCGCCGCCACCACTGCAGCCCAGAAACCGACGCCGCAGTGCGGCGCCTGTTCGAAGTCGTGCCTCAACGTCGATCAAAACCTCCACCCCGGCGTCCGGCAGCCCGGCGCCAGCCTCGTCCCCCTTTGCGTTCGCATTCGCTTTTATAAACGTCTGACGGCTCAAAGAAGTTCCTGGATTCGGGAAATCAGCGCCTGCCTCGCTCACCGCCCGCGATGGGTGCGGCGCGAAAGGCCGGGGCTCCGCGGCGCGACCCGACGGCCGGCCGCGGAGCCCGAGCCCTGGCGCTCATGCCGTGGTGTGCGTGCTCACCTGGTACTCGAACTTGCCCGGGCCCTCAGGGGCGATCCGCACCGAGACGAACTTGTCCTTCAGGCCAGCAAGATTGAATCTCGCCTCCGCCGTGCCGGCACCGGCCGGAATCGTCGTCTCCGAAAAGACCGACTCGTTGCCATTCCGATCGGTCAGGCAGACGACGATCGGAGTGGTGGCGTCGCCGCCCAGCTTGTCGACCCGGAGGTCGAGGTGGTCGCGGGAAAGGGGTTGGTTGGAGACCAGCACCATCTGCTTGGGTGCGCTGAGGGTCCCCTTGGTCATGTGACCGGTCTTGAGCGGTTCGACCTGCCCCGACTGGTCGGGCTTGCCCGTGATGTCGCGCCACACGCGCGTCAGCCCGCCCGGCTGGTCGGCACGGCTCGCGAGGTCGCGCATGAAACCAGCGGGCGCCGGTGCATGGCACGCGGCCGCGTTAGCTTGCTCGGCCTTGGTCAAGTCAGTCCCGGCGGCGTGGGCGAGCGGCGCCGCTGCCATCCCGGCCGCGAGCACGAACGCCCCGGCTGCGATCTGCGTCCTCATCGGTCATCCTCCATCGCTGCGGACATGACTTGCGCCAGGATCTGAGACCCAACGGGCTCGATCCAGGCCTGTCCGACATCCTGCTTGGTGGACGATACGGTCGGCCGTGCCAGCTCAACCTGAACGAAATTTCACGCCGGCTTCACCGTCCCCCGGCCTCGATCCGTTCTCAGCGGGTATCATGGCGGCGCCAATGCCCCAAGACGCCCATCCAAGCGCCCGCGGGTTCCCGGCGCGACCGTACTTCGCTCAGCCCGCGGTCGCGCGTGAGGTGCGGCAGGCCGAGGCCGGCAGCGGGCGCCGCGGGAGCGCCTCCCTCCGGGACGCACCCACCGCCAAGTGGGCGGCGACCTAGGTCGCCGTCGTCCCCTCGGCGCGGACGGTGATGGCGAAGGACCCGCCCGCCGGATTGGATGCTACGGTTTGAGGCCCTTCTTCTCCATGCAGCTGTTGATGTAGCGGTCCTGCCAGTCGGAGTGCTGACTGTCGGGCAGACCCGCGGTTTCCCACTGCGTGATCGCCTGATCCTGGCACTCCGCAAAGGCATCGTCCCACGCCTTGTTGTGCTGAGCGCAGCCGGAAAGAAGGAGGACCATGGATGCCAGCAAAAGCAACCCGTGTCTCATGGGGGACCACTCCGACCAGTTGTTATTCGTTGTCACTGAGCGTCGAACTCCGACCACCGGATCGACACCGATAGTTTAGTAGGTGTCATCGTCCAAAGCGAGCGCGCTGTCGAGTACGCGCCCGTCATGGGGACCGGCCCCCGACCTGCTGATCACGACCTTGTGGCTCGTGTGCATCGGGGATCCGGGCCGGGCGGCTTGCCAACCACCGATGCCACGCCTAGCTTGCACGTCTGCTGCAACGCAAAATCGAGACGGGAGAACGGCGTGTCCGAGGTTGGTACCTGCGGGTCAGCGGCGGCCATCGCCTACGAGGCGGTCGATCTCCGGGTCGACGACGAGCCCTGTCCGCTGGCGCCCGGCCTGCTCGGGGCCCGGTTCGCGCTGCCGTTCGCCCTCGATCACGTCAACGTCTGGCTGCTGGAGGACGATCACGGCTGGCTGTTGGTCGACGCCGGCGTCGATGACGAGCGCACGCGCGAGCGCTGGCGCGACCTGTTGCGCGGCCCGCTCGGCGACCGGTCGGTCGTCCGCCTGCTCGCGACCCATTTTCACCCCGACCATCTGGGCCTCGCCGGCTGGCTCTGCGCCGAGACCGGGGCCGAGCTGCTGGCGAGTCACACCGAATGGCTGAACGGCCGGCTGCTGGCGCTCGACACCAGCGCGGGGTTCGTCGAGGCCGGCCGCGCGTTCGACCGGCGCGTCGGCCTCGGCGAGGAGGTGGTGGCGGCGCGGGCGGCGCGCGGCAACCTGTATCGGCGCCGGGTCTCCGAACCGCCGGCGCGATTCCGTCGGCTGCGCGAGGGCGACCGGCTGCGGATCGCCGGGCGCGAATGGCGGGTGCTCGTCGGCCAGGGGCACGCGCCGGAGATGATCTGCCTGTTCAGCCCCGAGTTGAACCTTTTGATCGCCGCCGATCAGATCCTGCCCAAGATCTCGCCGGTCGTGGGCGTCTGGCCGGCGGAGCCCGAGGCCAATCCGCTCGCCGACTTCCTCGCCACGCTCGAGCGCTTTCGCGCGCTGCCGGACGACTGCCTGGTGCTGCCCTCGCACGGCCGCCCGTTCCGCGGCCTGCACGTCCGGATCGATCAGCTGCTCGCCCACCACGCCGAGCGCCTCGAGGCGACGCTCGCGGCCTGCGCAAGGCCGGTCACGGTGGCCGAGGTGATGCCGCTCCTGTTCAACCGGACACTGGACACGCACCAGCTGCAGTTCGCCGTCGGCGAGAGCCTGGCGCACCTCAACTACCTGCTCGCCGAGGGCCGGCTGCGCCGCTCGCTCGACGACGACGGCCGGCTGCGTTATGCGCGGCGGTAAAACGGGCACGCGGGACGTGGGCTGGGCCGCTAAAGCCCTTTCGAGAATTTCCTCTAAGGACAGCTCGGCCGGCCGCAGGACGCCCCGCAACGTGCCGGATGCCAGCTCCTTGTGCAGCGGCACAACCCAGACGATTCGGCCGCCTCCGGGCTTTGGTCGAGCCATAACGCGTGACTGCCGCGAGAACGGACCCGCACAAACCCCAATCGCAATCGCCCGGGCTCCGGAGAGCCTAGGCAGCTTCGGCGTTGGCGCAATCGACCGAGAACGTGGTCAGGAATGCAGGTGCGAGGCGGACCGGTTCGTCCTGCTCTTCGAGGAACAGTTCAGTCGCCTCCTTGAGATAGGTCACGGCGGTTCAGCCGCGCCAGGCGGAACCGCGGCTCGTTGGCGGCATC
>CAWALL010000028.1:0-12687 GCA_963782885.1 uncultured Alphaproteobacteria bacterium | reverse complement strand
GGCCTTTACTTCATGGCGATCCACGTCCTGAGCGGCCGGCGCCACTTCTCACAGCAAGGAATTGGCACTTCGATCTACAGTCTCACCAAGGTAATCGCCATTGCGATCCTCGTGATCATCGGTCCGTCCGTCGCCGGTGCTCTCGTCGTCAACATAATCGGTTCGATCATTGCGCTTGGCCTTGTAGTCTACTTCCTAGGGCGGGAGGCTTTCAGGCTGACAGTCGCTGACGCCCGGCCGATCATTCGGCTCGCCATCCCGGTCGCGATCATTGCCCTCGGCACCCAGGTCCTGATCAACGTTGATCTTTGGATCCTGAACGCGCTGGGCAGACACGTCGACGACGCGGTCAAGGGCTATTACGTGGCGGCGAGCGGTGTCGCGCGCATTCCGAACGCCATTGCCTTCGTCATGACCTCCGTCCTTGTGCCGTCGGTGGCGCACGCTCTGGCCGGCGCGGATGACAAACAGGCGGCGGCGATGGTCGAGCGAGGCGTCCAATTCATGGCCATCACGCTGCTTCCGGGCTGCGCGCTGATTGCGGTCGAGGCTCGGGAGATCCTGGCCTTGCTCTTCTCGAGGGCCTACGAGGCCGGCGGCCCGTTTCTGGTGCTGCTCGCGTTCGCTCAGGGGCTCTGCTACACGGTGTTCATGACGTTCTCCAATCTCCTGATCGCGGCGGGCCGGCAGCATGCCTCGGCGACCCTCGCTATCTTGATGTGCGGCCTGGCGGCTGCGGCGAGCGCCGTCGGCGTGTACTTCCTGGGCGCGATCGGCGCCGCGCTCGGCTCCCTGGTCGCCAATTCGATCGCGGTCGCTACAGTCACGGTCCTCGTCGTCCGGACCTTGCGCCTGCGCCTCGACTTCGTCATGTTCATGAAGCTCTTACTGGCGACCGCACTCGTCTGCACGGCTTCGAGTGCGGTGCCAGTGCAAGGCCTACTGCTGCTGGTGAAGTTGGCGGTGCTTGGCTGCGGCTTCCTTGTCTTGCTGCTCGTTCTTCGGATTGTTGAAGCGGCGGCTCTCCAGCCATACCTGCAGCGGTCGCTGAAGCGATTCGCGCTGAGACGCGGCGTATGAGGGCCCGCTCATTTACGTGGAACCGGGACATTGGTTCGCCCTTCGCCACGTTGCGGTCGGCGTCGGCCGGCTGACTCGTCCGGGAACCAAAGCCGCTTGACAACGCAAATCAGCCAATGACAGTGGGAAAAAGCCGCTGCACCCGGACCGTCCATCAACCTGCAACGGATCAGGAACCGCAATGAACCTGCCGACCTTTATGATTCTCGGCGCTGGCAAAGCGGGAACGACGTCGCTCTATTACTATCTGTCACAACACCCTGAGATCTTCATGTCTTCCCCGAAAGAACCGCCATTTTTCCAGGTCGAGTACGAACTCGGCCCCGCATATTATTGGAATACCTACTTTAGGGGGTATCGGGGGCAAAAACACGCCGGCGAAGCCGCGCATCACAACCTGCACTTGCCCTACGTGACGCAGCGAATTGCTGCGATGGTTCCCGAGGCGCGACTGATCGTGATCTGCCGCAATCCTGTCGAGCGCGCGCTGTCGGCCTATTGGCACAATGTCACGCGCGGGGTCGAGCGGTCCTTATTCGAGGATGCCATCCACAAGAACCTGAGGCGGCTCGAGGTCGGCCCCTGGTTCAACGACGAGCGTGAAGCCAAGTTGTACGAGGCCGCCGTAAAGTCCCGCGGGACCAAGGAGATCGTCTATACCTCGTATGTCGACTCGGGGTACTACGCCGAACATATCGAGCGTTATGCGGCCGTGTTCGGTCAGGATCGAATCAAGGTTCTGTTCTTCGAGGATCTGACACGGAACACCGCCGGTATGACAGAACAGGCGTTTCGCTTCCTGGATCTTGACCCAATCGAAATCAGCGACAGCTCCGCCCAGAACCAGCCCATGGCGCCCGGGCTCGGGAAGCTCGTCACCAACATCGCCGCGATGCCCGGAGCCCGCTTCGTCCCGCTTGCCTGGCGGGCGCGCATCAGACGCGGTCTCGGAGCGGCGTTCAAGAGCTCGAAGCCGCAGCTCAATCCGGCCACGCGGCAGATGCTAGCTGACCACTTCAGGTCGCATAATGTCCGGTTGGCCGAGGTGACGGGCCGCAACCTTGATCATTGGCACTGAGGCGGCCGGGGCCCTGAGATCACACGAGCGCACCAACGCCCTGCTCTTTTCGCACGGTCAGCGACGCACGTTGAGCAAGTGGTGCGCGAGCCTGACCGCGAGCGCCACGATCGTGAGCGTCGGGTTGGCGTGGCCGGCGCTCGGGAACGCGGCGCTGCCGGCGATGTAGAGATTGCGCATGCCGTGCACCCGGCAGTCGCGGTCGACCACGCCGGTGCGCGGACCGTCGCTCATTCGGGTGGTGCCCATGTGGTGGGAGGCGTCGGCGTAGCGCGGCACGTCCGCGCCCGGCTCCAGCGTGCCGAGGCCGCGCCGCTCGAGCGCCCTGCCGAGGACCTCCTGCAGCCGAAGCAGGCTGTGGTGGACGCTGTCCGGAATCCGCCAGTCGAGGACCAGCCGGTGCAGCCCGAGCCGGTCGGTGTCCTGGCCCAGCGTGACCCGGCTCGCCGGCTCCGGCGGCTGCTCGCAGAAATAGACCACGATGTAGCGCCTGGCCGTGCGCTCGGGCGCCAGCCGATAGCGGGCGAGCGTGACCAGGCGCCAGAGCCGGTGCGGCAGGATCTCCTTGGGCGACAACAGGTAGATGAAGTCCTGCACGGCCGGCGCGCGGCGGGCCTTGCCGAGCTCGAAGCGGCCGCCGGCGTGCCCCCGCCGGAGCAGCACCTTGCCGAATTCGATCGCGGCCTGATAGTGCTGCGTGGCGTAACCCGACGCCTCCGCCTCAAGGGTCAGGTAATGATTGAGGAGCCCCTCGCGCGCCTGGGCGTCCGGGCTCAGGCCGAGGCCGAGCTGCACCTTGCCGTCGCTGAGCGGCCAGCCGCGCATCAAAGTCAGGCGCCGGCCGGGGGCGAGCCGGACCGCGCCGAACACCGCGCGCGGGTGGTCCATGAAATAGCGGCCGACCAGATCGAAGCCGTTGCCGATGCCGCGGCTCTGCCGATCGCGCGATCCGAGCAGCAGACGCGGCGTCTCGAGCCCGCCCATGGCCAAAACGAAGGTCTGCGCCTCGAGCCGGAAGTCCTTGCCGGTCAGCGTCTTCGCCCTCAACGCCAGGACCCTGGCGCCGTCGTCGTCGAGCTCGATCCGGGTCACGCTCGCATGCAGCAGCAGGCGGACGGCCGCGGCGCGGGCGAGCCGGCGGCGCTCCCTGCGACCGAAGCGCTTGGGCCTGGGCGCCCAGAGCGAGACGGTCGGCACGACACCGTCGCTCGCCAGCAGGTCGCGCTCGGCCGCGCTCATCCGCCGGTCGTGGGTCGCGAGCGCGAACTGCGCGACCGGCCCGAGCCCCAGGATCGCCGCCGCCTTCGGGTAATACCGGAAAATCTCGTCGGCGGCGATCGGCCAGCCGCTGCCCGGGACCCAGGCGCGGTGCGCGAAGTCCTGCGCCTGCAGGGGCATGCAGCGGCCCGCCCAGAGATTGCAGCTGCCGCCGAAATAGCGGGCCCGTGACATGTAGTTCTCGCGCGGCGGATAGCCGATCGACTCGAGGTCGTAGAGCGACTGCACCGCTTCGTCCGGCTCGAACCCGCCGCTCTCGACCAGGAGCACGGAGCGGCCGGCGGTCCCGAGCTCGAGCGCGAGCGTGATGCCCGCGGCGCCGGCGCCGGCGATACAGACCTCGGCCTCGAGCGGGGTCCCGTCCTCCAGCGTCCGCGCGTCGACGATCGTCAACGACCTGCTCTCATCCCGGTCGGGGCGTCGACGCTCGTGCAAGGGACCCCGGGGCACACGCTCCCCAGCTAGACGGGCAGGCCGGCCTGGGGCGCCGTCGGGCCGTCGCCCGCGATCGTGGTCCGGCGCATGTCGCGGACCTCGTCCGCCTTGTAGCGGCGCGCCCGGTGCATCGTCTGGCGGTTGTCCCACATCACGAGGTCGTGCTGGCGCCAGCGATGGGCGTGGACGAACTGGCGCTGGGTCGCGTGCTCGACCAGATCGCGGAGGAGCGCGCGCGCCTCGGGCATCGGCCAGCCGACGATCGTGCCGGCGTGCGAGGCGAGGAACAGCGACTTGCGGCCGGTCACCGGATGGCGGCGGACCAGGCGCTGGCGGACCGGGGCGAAGGTCTCCTGCTCCTCGGGCGTGAAGTCGGCAAAGCCGAGCAGGCTGCGCGAATAGATCAGCGAGTGCTCGCAGACCAGGTCCTCGATCTCGGCCTTGGTCTCGGGGTCGAGGGCATCGTAGGCGGCGCGCATGTCGGCGAACTCGGTGTTGCCGCCGACCGCCGGCACGGCGCGCGCCGAGAGCAGCGAGTATTTGGCCGGGATCGCGCGGAACGAGCTATCCGAATGCCAGAGCTCGTTGCCGAGGTTGAACATCCGGCGCCGGTCGTCGCGCGCGAACACGCGGTTCTCCCGGTCGAGGTTCGAGATGTCCGCGAGCTCGACCGAGAGGCGCCGGTCCTGGGGCTGGGTGACGTTGCTGCCGACCGCGAGCTCGATCGCGCCGAAGTTGCGGCTGAACGCGACCTGCTGCTCGTCGCCGAGCGGCTGATCGTGGAACACGAGGACGGCGTAGCGATCCATGCCGGCCTCGATCGCCCGGACCTCGTCCTCGTCCAGCGGCTGACGGAGGTCGATGCCCTCGACCTCGCCGACGAACACGGGATGGAGCTGATGGATCCTGATGGTCATGGCCGATCTCTCCCGCAGACCGGGCCAGCATCGGTCAGTCGACCGGCCCAGGCAAGAGTCCGGATCGGCGCGGCATGCACCCCGGTTGCCTCCGGTCGGGCGATCGGCAGGCTGGTCCGAACCAGGACCGCCCGCCCGACCGGAGGCAAGATCATGACCGATCCGTTCGCCCGCGCGCCTTTGCCGCCGCGCCTTTGCAACCTCGACCGGCTGCTGTTCGCACTCGAGGCGCGGGGCCTGGACGGAGTCGTCGCCTCGCTGCCGTACAACGTCTTCTACCTCGCGACCTTCAACGGCATCGCCCACAAGGCGGACGAGCCCAGGCCCTACGCGGTGCTGCTGTCGCGCCACACGCCCGGGCATCCGGTCCTGGTGGTCGCCGACTACTACCTCGCGACCTTCTTGACCCAGCCGACCTGGGTCGAGGACATCCGGCCGTTCCGGGCGGTGATGATGCCGCTCGACCTTGAACCCGCGCGCACCGACATCGACCGGTTCATCCCGCAGAGCAGCAAGGCGATCGCCTGGGTTGAGCGCGCGCGAAAAAGCTACGCCTTCGACATGGCGAGCGCGGTCCGGGGTGCGCTCCGGGATCTGAAGCTCGAGCGCGGGCGGGTCGCGTTCGACGACATGGGCTTCGGCTTCCGGCTCGGCCTGGACGGGCTCGAGGTCGCCGACGGCTACGACCCGCTGATGTTCGCGCGCGCGGTCAAGACCGAAACCGAGATGCGGCTCCTGGAGCGCGCGACCCGGCTGAACGAGACCGCGATCCGGCGCACGGTCGCGGCCTGGGACAAGGGCGCCACCTGGCGCGATCTGAACCACGCCTACGCCCGCGCCGTGGCCGACCTCGGCGGCTTCGTGCGCGACCCCGGCGGCATGGTCTGGGGCCATCCGCGCGGCGCCGATCCGGCGCTGATGCTCTCGACCGCGCTCGAGGACGGCGAGGTCGAGCCGGGCACGCACGTGATGTTCGACTGCCACGGCACGCTCGATCTCTACTGCTGGGACGGCGGCAAGACCTGGGTGGTCGAGGGCGAGCCGGAGGGCGGGGCCAAGGGTTTCGCCGCGGCCACCGCCCGGGTCGCCGACGCCCTGCTGGACGCGATGCGGCCGGGCGTCCGGATCAGCGAGCTGCAGGCGCGGGCGCGCGAGGTCTACCGCAGGGAGCGCGTGCCCGATGCGGCGGCGGCGGTGATCTTCTTCCACGGCCTCGGTCTCTCGCACATGGACATCGAGCAGACCCAGGCCGACGGCCGGCCGAACACCGACTGGACCCTGGAGGACGGCATGGTGGCGCCGGTGCACCTCCTCTATCCGGGCGGCGAGCACGAGCGCCTGTGGCTCGAGGAGGTGATCGCGGTCTCGCCGGACGGTGGGCGGCCGCTGTTCTCCTGGGGCTTCGAGCCTCTGACAGGGCGCTGAGCGGGGACCGGGCGCTGAGCGGGGACCGGGCGCTGAGCGGGCCGTTACCGCTCCGCAGGGCAAAACAGCCCGCCGCGGCGGACCGGGCGGGCTGTCGGGCACACACTCTTCGAGCCGGAGTGATGTGGATCGATGACCGACCGTGTCAAGCCCGCCACAGTGCGACAATCCGGCCGCGGCGCGCGCTCAGGACTCCTGGCCGAGCGTGGTCGTGACCTGCTGCGACTGGCCGCCGCGCTCGATCGTCAGCGTCACCTGGTCGCCCGGCTTGTGCTGTTCGAGCGCGCTGAAATAGTCCTCGGTCGAGGTGACCGGCCGGCCATCGATCGCGGTGATCACGTCGCCGAGCGTGATATTGCCTTGCAGGTCGCGCTCGGTCGGACGCAGGCCGGCGGCGGCGCCCGGCCCGCCGGGATCGACCCGCATCACCAGCACCCCGTCCAGGCCGATCCGCTGGGTCAGTTGATCCGGGGCGAGCGCGATGCCGAGCCCGGGCCGGGTGACCTTGCCGTTACGGATCAGCTCGGTCACGACCCGGTTGACCTCGTCGACCGGGATCGCGAACCCGACGCCGGCGAACGCGCCCGAGGGAGAGAGGATCTCGGAGGTGATGCCGATCAGCCGGCCGGCGCTGTCGAGCAGCGGGCCGCCGGAATTGCCGGGATTGATCGCCGCATCCGTCTGGATCACGTTTTGGATGTTGCGCCCCGGCGTCGATTTGATCTCGCGCCCGAGAGCGCTGACCACGCCCGTGGTGAGCGTCTGGTCGAGACCGAACGGATTGCCGATCGCGAACGCCATCTGCCCGACCTGGAGGTTGGCCGAAGTGCCGACCGCGATCGGCTGCAGTTTCGCCGCCGGCGCGTCGACCGCGAGCACGGCCAGGTCCTTGGCCGGATAGGCGCCGACCAGCCGGCCCTGCCAGGTCGAGCCGTCGGCGAGCACGATCACCGCCGCATCGGCCCAGGTCGAACGGCCGGTCCCCGCGCGCGGCGACCTCGCCGGGATCGAGCAAACCACGATCGACATCTTCAAGACGGTCTCGCCCTCGGTCGTCCACATCACGACGCTGGTCAACGCCTCCCAGCCGTTCAGCATGGACGTCCAGCAGGTCCCGCAAGGCACGGGCTCCGGCTTCGTCTGGGACAAGAGCGGCCACGTGGTCACCAACTACCACGTGATCCGCGGCGCCGGGTTCAGATCGCGCCAGGGCTTCGGCACCAGCGCCCAGAACGTCCAGAGGACGAAGGCCGCGATCACCCCGAGCAGAACGAGATTGAGCCAGAGCAGCCTGCCGCTGGTAACGCCTCTCCCCGTTCATGCCGGCTCCGCCCCGCCTCGATCACGGCCTTGATATGGAGCGCCGGCTCCTCCGGGCGACCGCCGCTCGCCATTCACGGATCCGGCGGGCAGATGCGGGCCGGGACGCTGCCCGGCCCGCAGGATCAGTCAGCAGCCGTCGGCGAGCTTCATCGCCTTGTCGATCAGCTCCTGGCCGCCCTCGACCTCCTTGGCGAACTGGTCGTAGATCGGCTTGGACGCGGCGACGAAGGCATCGCGGTCGGCCTCGTTGAACTGCATGCCGCCGTCGATCAGCTGCTTCTTCAGGTCACTGTCGAGCTTGGCCGCCGTGTCGTAGGTCCAGCCCTGGACGTCCGCACCGGCCTTCAGGATCGCGTCCTGGACCTCCTTGGGCCAGCTGTTCCAGCGCTTGAGGCTCGCGACCGGGAAGCTCGGCGTGTAGACGTGATTGGTCTCCGAGAGGTACTTCTGGACCTCGTTGAACTTGGCCGAGGCGATGTTGGCATAGGGGTTCTCCTGGCCGTCGATCACCCCGGTCTGGAGGGCTACGAACACTTCCGAGAACGCCATCGGCGTCGGGTTGGCGCCGTAGGCCTCGAACATCTTGACCCGCCAGACGCCGCGTGGGGTCCGAAGCTTGATGCCCTTGAGGTCGTCGGGCGTGTTGATCGGCCGGACGTTGTTGGTGATCTGGCGGAAGCCGTTCTCCCAGACCCCGATCAGTTTGTAGCCCTGCGCCTCGACCTTGGGCGCGAGCGCGGGCCAGATGATCTCCTTGGCGATGCAGCCGGCGTGTTTGCGGTCCTTGACCAGATAGGGCATGTCGAACAGGCCGAACTCGGGCACCACGGTCGACATGATGGTCGAGGGCTGCGAGAAATCGAGCGTGCCGAGCTTCAGCTTCTGCAGCATCTCCTTGTCGTCGCCGAGCTGGCTCGAGCCGTAGACGTCGACCTTGGCCTGGTCGCCGACGGCGGCGTTGACCCGCTTGGCCCACTCCTCGCCCGACAGATACTGCATACCGCCCGGGTCGTTGACGGTGCCGAAGTTGAGCTGGAGCTGCTGGGCGCTCGCCGCGCTGGACAGAAACAACGCCGCAAGCGCGCCGGCCAGCCGGATCCTGGTTTGCATCGTTAGCCTCCCGTTGCTGGGTTCTGACTGCCAGGTTGCCGGCAAACGCCGCCCGAGTCCATGCCCCGGCGCCGCGCGGCGCGTCTTTGATCTTCCCGCGGCGCCCCGGAACGCCTAAGGATCGGCGGCGATTCCGGCATCGGCGAGGGCGAGATGGCGAGAGAGGGGCGCAGGCCAAGGCGGGACAAGGCGGCCGGTCTCGCGCAGGCACCGTTCCGGCATCTGCGCAACCCCTATCCGCCGTTCGAGATCCTCTCGGCCGACCAGATCGAGGCGATCCACCATGCCTCGCTCCAGGTGCTGGCCGAGATCGGCATGAATTTTCTGCTCGACGAGGCCCGGGAGGTGCTCAAAAAAGCCGGCTGCGCGGTCGACCCGAATGGTACCCGGGTGCGCTTCGAGCCGGCCTGGATCGAGGCCCAGATCGCCACAGCACCGGCCGCGTTCACGCTACACGCGCGCAATCCCGAGCGCAGCGTCCACGTCGGCGACAACGCGATCAATTTTTCCCTGGTTGCGAGCGCGCCGCACGTCTCCGACCTCGAGGGCGGCCGGCGGACCGGCAACTTCGCTGACTACTGCAACCTTTTGAAGCTCGGCCAGAGCCTCAACATCTGCCACATGCTGGCGGGCTACCCGGTCGAGCCGGTCGACCTGCCGCCCGCGACCCGGCATCTCGATGCGCTGGCCGCGATGGTGACGCTCACCGACCGCACGCTCTACGGCTATGCGCTCGGCGCCGTCCGCATCCGGGATTCGCTCGAGATCACCCGGATCGCCCGGCAGGCGACGCCGGCGCAGCTGCTCGCCGAGCCCTCGATGACGACCGTGGTCAACGCCAACTCGCCGCTCCAATACGACGGGCCGATGCTGGAGGGCGTGATCGAGATGGCGCGCCACAACCAGCCGGTCATCTTCACGCCCTTCACGCTCGCGGGCGCGATGGCGCCGATCACGGTCGCGGGCGCGCTCGTCCAGCAGAACGCCGAGGCGCTGGCCGGGATCGCGTTCGCGCAATGCGTCCGCCCGGGCTGCCCGGTGGTCTACGGCAGCTTCACCTCCAACGTCGACATGAAGACCGGCGCGCCCGCCTTCGGCACGCCGGAGTACGCCAAGGCCACGATCGCGAGCGGCCAGCTCGCGCGCCGCTACCGCCTCCCCTACCGCGCCTCGAACGCGAACGCCTCGAACACGCCCGACGCCCAGTCGGTCTACGAATCCGAGATGTCGATCTGGCCCTGCGTGCTGGCGCACACCAACATCGTCAAGCACAGCCTCGGCTGGCTCGAAGGCGGGCTCACCACGTCGTACGAGAAAATCATCCTCGACGCCGAGATGCTGCAGCTGATCGCGGCGTTTCTCGAACCGCTCGACACGGGCGAGGACTCGCTGGCGCTGGATGCGATCCGCGAGGTCGGCCCGGGCAGCCACTTCTTCCAGGCGGCGCACACCATGGCGCGCTACGAGCACGCCTTCTACGCGCCGCTGATCTCCGACTGGCGCAACTTCGAGACCTGGCAGGAGGCCGGCTCGCTGGACGCCACCCAGCGCGCCAACCGGACCTGGAAGGCCCTGCTCGGCGCCTACGAGCCGCCGCCGCTCGACGAGGCGGTCGCCGAGGAGATCCAGGCCTTCATTGCCCGGCGCAAAGAGGAAGGCGGCGCGCCGGCAGCTTGATCCCTCGCATGGCCTGGTCTGGAGGGATCCTCATCTTCCGCCGCTTCGTCCTTCCCCAGCTTGCCCGTAGAGCCGATGCAAAACCGGGTTCGATTGAGGCTCGAAATTCGGGTGTGCATGTGGCATTGTGGCTCGCCTTAAAGTTGAGGAGTGCCCGATGAGGCTGGTTTTGGCCGCTGCCGTCTTTTTCACCTGCGCGACCGCCTGGAGCGCCGAGGAGGCACGCATGTTCCAGTGCGAGTTGCCGCATGGGAAACGCGTCGACTATGGAAATCTCGAAGCTCTCGACGGGACAAAGTTGCAGCGCTTCGAAGACGGCCCGGAGTGGTCGGATGATGGCTATAGCGGTATTCGGCCGGTGGTGGTGGTCGACCGCGACACAATGCTCATCTCATGGGCGAACGCCGTACCCAAGGACCTGCGCGGCCTAGTCAATGACGGCCGACATGTGAACCGCATTCCGATTGCAGGCCGCGACGCGATCTCGGTTTGGGGCATGACAACGAAATCGAACACCGCCACTATCTGGCGCTACTACCTGAACTACAATATATTCTACCTTATGGAGTTGTCGATCGGCGTCGCCTTGCAAGATCCTTTAACCGCACCTTCGATGGCAGCAATCTACATCTCTCGCTGCGAGCCCATGTGATGTCCACGCACGGGGAGGAAATCTTCAAGGAGTGGGCTGGACAGCACGGCGTCAAAATCAAGCGGATTGGAGAAACGCGCGGAAAGCGGCCGGACTATTGGCTCGTTTGCGCTGGAGGTGCCACGGTCGTAGAAGTGAAGGATCTCGAGCCGAACCCCGTAGAGCGTGCCTTTGATCGCGAACTCGATGCGAAAGGACACGCCCTCTCCGCGTCTATACCTGGTGACCGCCTCCGAAAGCGCATTCGGGAGGCCAATCAACAATACAAGTTATTTTCGAAACGCGGCCTGTCTTGTCTGACTTTCGTTCTCAACAACACAAGGATTTATGCATTGACATCGTGCGTAAACGTCTTTGCTGCCATGTTCGGGCGGCTGTCGTCTTCGGTGTCTATCGACGGGCCGGAAGACGACGTAAAGCTAGTCGCCGAGAATGGCATGATGACACGAAACTGGAACACGAGCACAAGTGCCGTCGCCGTTAGTGAATGGGAGTACACTACCGGCTATACGATCATCGTCTACCACAACCCGCACGCAGCTGACCCTTTATCACCTCGACACGTGGCCGAAACGCCGGGCGTTCGACAGTTTCGGATCAGACGCGAGGGCGATAGGGTCGGAGGCTTGTGGGTCGAGATTTGAATGGCGCGAGCAAGAGAACATGTGTCAATAGAAAAAGTTCACCAAAGGCCAGGTCCTGCACCTGGTTGCTCGCTCCGTCCGACGTGACGATCGCGGTCAGCCGATAGTCCGGATCGTGGCCCAGCGCAAGGGCGAGCCCGTTGCCGAGCTGGAGGCCCGATGGCTGTCCTTCATGTTGCGGCAGCCTGCGGCTGCTCTTGCTGGCAATCTTCGTCGGCGAGCTGCTTCGACGAATTGATCCTGGGAAATGGCATGTCGGGCACCTCGACCCCGAGAAAGTCGCACAGCGGCTGCCAGTCATCGCGCGGATCGATCGTGAGCAGGCGGTCCGCGGCGATCTCGGCCTGCACCTCGGCGATATGTCGCCGGAACACGCGCGTGGCATGGCCGCGCTCCGACAGCCGGTCGTCGAAGACCTGCACGGCGATGGTCTGATAGCCCATCTCGGCGAGCGCGTTGAGATGGGCCGAAGCATGCGTGCCGCGCGCCGCGAAGAAAGGCGTGATCGTCGCCTGCACGCTGTCGAACCAGGCGTCCGGATCGCGCACCGACAGGATCACCTTGGCCTCGGGGAAATGGCGCGCCAGCTCGCGCCAATATCTCGCCCCCGGCCAGTCCGTCTGTGACCGGTAACCTCGAAAGACCTCGTCCCAGTCGACCGGCTCGCCGCGGGCCGCCGCCCGCCAGGCCGGCAGAAGCTCGGGGTGGTCGCGGACCTCGTACATGTGATGACAGGGCCCGAACCCCAGATGCTCGAGCGCGGCTTTCAGCGAGCTGGTGGCCGTGCGGCCGAAGCCGGCACCGATGATCTCCAGGGCCATGCGTTCCTCCCGGATTGCCAGGCTTCGGGTCGCGCGCATGAACGCCGCCCGCGCTGATGGCCATCCTTCGGCACCGGCGGCCGGCATCGAACCTGCGCCCTCGCGACCCCCCGGTCAACGCGCCGCGCGTGCGCGGCCACGATCGGGTGCCGCCGCTGGCGACTTCCCCGCGGAGTGGCTTCCGTCTAGGCTCGGCTGCGACCACGTGGACTCCGCCACCAGAGAGACACCGCATGTCCACCTGCCC
>CAWALL010000027.1:0-16900 GCA_963782885.1 uncultured Alphaproteobacteria bacterium | reverse complement strand
GCTGGTCGTCGACGCCGGTGATCACTACGAGCTGGCGGGCGCATTGCCGCCCCTGGCAATCCCAGCGACCCTCCACGATTCGCTGATGGCGCGGCTGGACCGGCTGACGCCGGTCAAGGAGGTCGCTCAGATCGGGGCCGTGATCGGCCGGGAGTTCGGCCACCAACTGCTGGCCGCAGTGGCGCCGGTCGGCGGCGATCAGCTCAACCACGCGCTCGTCCAGCTGGTGAACTCCGAGCTTCTGTATCGACGCGGCGTTCCTCCCCAAGCGACCTACAACTTCAAGCACGCTCTGATCCAGGAGGCCGCATATCAATCATTGCTGAAGTCGAAACGGCAGCAGCTTCATGCGCGGATCGCAGACGCCCTCGAGGAGTATTTCCCGGATACGGCGACCATCCAGCCTGAATTGCTCGCCCAGCACTATACCGAGGCCGGGTTGGCCGAACGGGCGATCCCCTATTGGGAGAAGGGCGGTCAGCGCGCGCTTCAACGCTCGGCCAACGCAGAAGCCATCCGCCAGCTGACCAGGGGCCTGGAGCAGGTGCGCTCCCTTGCGGACGGCCCGGCGCGTGGGCTGCAGGAGCTGCAGCTGCAGATCACCCTCGGGCCGGCCTTGATGGCGGTCAAGGGTCAGTCGGCCACTGAAGTCGGCGAGCTCTATGCCAGCGCTTTGCAACTGGGCGAACGGGTGGCCGATACGACGCAGCTGTTCCGGGTGCTTTGGGGCTCCTGGCGATACCACTTCATTCGCGCGGAACACGCCCGCGCTCCAACTGGCAGAGCGTTGCCTGGACTTGGCCCAAAAGGAACAGGAGGTCGCGCTCCTCCTGGAGGCTCGCTTCGCCCTGGGGGGTAGCTCGCTTTGGAGCGGCGATTATGTCTCTGCCCGAGCTTATCTCGAGCAGGCGCTTCCGATGTATGACGTTCGCGCCCACAACTCGCTCGCATTCCTGTTCGGCCAGGACCCTGGTGCTTCCAATCTGGCGTATCTTGGCTTGTCGCTGTGGTTTTTGGGCTATCCAGATCGAGCGCTCCAGAAGAGCGAAGCGGCCCTGGCCCTCAGCCAGGAGCTAAATCATCCGGCGACCTTGGCGGCGGTACTGACCTATCTCGCCATCATCCATGCTCTGTGCCGGGACTGGCGAGCCGCTTACGAGCGCGCTGCGGCAGCGATCGCCTTGTCCAAAGAGCAAGGCTTCCCGCAGCATCTGGCATTGGGCACGATCGTTCATGGCCGGGCGATGGCCGATCGGGGGCAGCCGGAGCAGGGAGTCGCGCGCATCCAGCAGGGCATCGAGACGCGCCGCTCGATCGGCGCCGAAATCAACCGGCTCTTCGATCTGACCCTGCTCGCCGAGGCGTACGGCGCCGCGCGCGACCTGGAGCCAGGGCTGGACGCGCTGACCCAGGGGTTGGCACTGGCGGCCAAGACCGGCGAGGGGTTCTACGAATCCGAGCTCTACCGGCTGCGGGGCGACCTGCTGCTGGCGCGAGACGCGAGCGCAGCAGCGGCGGACGCCGAGACGTGTTACCGGCGCGCGCTCGAGGTTGCGCGGCAGCGGCGGGCCAAATCCCTCGAGCTTCGCGCCGCGATCAGCCTTGCCCGGCTCTGGGCCGGGCAGGGCAGGCGCGCCGCCGCACAGGAGTTGCTGGCGCCAGTATATGCCTGGTTCACCGAGGGTTTCGGGACCGCCGATCTGAAGCAGTCGAAGGCGCTGCTCGACGAGTTGGCCTGAGCCCGGGTCTCGAGCGGCTCCCGTCCGTTCGAGAACGTCGGGCATGCCAGGGAAGGGAGCCCTCAGGCGCTGCGCCGCTGGGCCTCGTGGCGGCCCTCGGCGAACTCCTCGATGATCTTGGCGTTGAACGCCGGGATGTCGTCGGGCTTGCGGCTCGTGACCAGGCCATTGTCGACCACCACCTCGCGGTCCACCCAGTTGGCGCCGGCGTTCTTTAGATCGGTCCGGATCGACGGCCAGGAGGTCACCGTGCGGCCGCGGACCACGTCGGCCTCGACCAGGAGCCACGGCCCGTGGCAAATGGTGGCGCCGACCGGCTTGCCGGCCGCGAAGAACGCGCGCGCGAATTCGACCGCCTCGGGCTCCAGGCGGAGCTTGTCCGGGTTCATCTGGCCACCGGGCAGGACCAGCGCGTCATAGTCGCCGGGGTCCGCCTCCTCGAGGGCCCGGTCGACCGGCACCTCGTCACCCCACTCGGTGTGCTGCCAGCCCCGGATCCTGCCGCTCTTGGGCGCGATCACGTGGGTCGTGGCGCCGGCCTGCTCGAGCGCCCGCTTGGGCTCGGTGAGCTCCGACTGCTCGAAGCCGTCGGTCGCCAGAATGGCGATCTTCTTGCCGCTCAGGTCATGGGGCATGGTCAAGTCTCCAGTGCTGATGGGATCGGAGCGCGTTCGCGCCCCAAGACCGGTTATCAACGAGCCGGGCGCGCGGATGGTTTCGTGCCCGGGCGCGACCCTCCGCCGCGCCCGGAACGCTCAGGCGAAGCGGCGGTCCATGGCGGCGCACCAGGCGACCAGGTTCGGAAAACCCTGGCCGATCCGCTTGAGCTCGGTCTCGACGGGGGACCAGCAGCAGATTGGCGAGAAAGCCGTAGGCGATCGCGTCGGTCGTGGTCGGCCGGTCGGCGAAGAAGAACGCCCGGTCGCCGAGCAGCGCCGCGACCGCCGCCAGATCGGCCCGGGCCATCGCGGTACTGCTCGGCCTGGCTGTGCCGGCCGAGCCCCTGGCCGATCAGATCGCGTCTCATTTTGCGGCGCACCAGCGCCGGCACGAGCTGGCGGGCACGCGGTGGCAGGGAGCCGAACAGCGCCGGCGCGGTCATCCGCCGGCCCGCCGGATCGATCCAGCGGCTCCAGAGACCGATGAAGTAGAAGTGATCCTCGAACAGGCGCTGCAGGGCCAGCACCTGGGCGCGCTCCGCCGCGCTCAGACCGGCGTCGAGATCGAGGCCCGGGTCCGCGCGAGATGCTCGATGATCAGGCTGCTGTCGCCGACCCGCGTGCCGTCCTCGTCCTCGATGAACGGCAGCTTGCCCTTCGGCGCGCGCCCGGGGTTGAGGGTCGGCACCACCTCGTAGGGCAGGCCGGCGATCTTCAGCCAAGTCTCGAGCTTGAAGGTGAAGGGGCTGATGTTCCGCCCCAGACCCGTGGGAACTGGTGCAGCTTGAGCATCGCCGGGCGGGCGCCGACCCGCCGTCTCGAACTCAGCTGAGCTTGCGGCCGAGCTGCTCGATCGCGCCGTCCAGCATCGCTTGCGCGTGCGGGCCGTCGACCCGCTCCCGCAGCAGGCGCTCGGTGGTCCGGATCGCGAGCGTCGCGGTATAGGCGCGCAGCTCCTGCACCGCGCGCGCTTCCTCCTGGGCGATCCGGCCGATGACCTGCTCGGTCCGGCGCTTCAGGCTCGCCTCGAGCTCGGCGCGGTGGCGCTCGACCTGGCGCTCGGTCTCGACCCGGGCGTGCTCGACGATCGAGCGCGCCTGGTCCTCGCCGCTGACCCGCTGGCGCTGATAGTTGGCGAGCAGGCTCTGGGCCTCCTCGCGCAGACGCTTGGCGCCATCGAGCTCGGCCCGGACCTTGGCCGCATGGCCGTCGAGAGCGCCGACCACGGTCCGGCTCAGCGGCCGGAAGATCAGCACGATCAGGATCACGAGCGCGATGACCTCGAGCAGCCAGTGCAGCATCACGAGACCTCCTCGAGCACGCCGCGCAGCGCCGACTGTGCGGTCTTCTTCGCGACCTTGATGCCGGCCAGGTGCTCGGCCGCGCTCTGCGCGACCGTGACCGCGGCCTCCTCGAGCTCCTTGAGCGCGCTCTGCCGCGCCTCGGCGATCCGGGCTTCGGCCTCGCCGAGCTGCTCGGCGAGCCGCGCTTCGAGCTCGGCCTGCCGCTTGGCGGTCTCGGCCTGGAGACGGGTCTGGGTCTCGGCCAGCAGCGCGTGCGCGTCATCCTGCGCCTTGGCGATCACCGCCTCGTAGCTCGCGAGCGCCGCCTCGGCCTCGCGGCGCAGACGCTCCGCCTCGTCGAGGTCGGCGGCGATCCGGTCCTGGCGCGCCTCCAGAACCTCGATCAGCCGCGGCAGCGCCCGCCGGCTGAGCAGGTAGTAGAGGGTCACGAACGCCACCGCCAGCCAGAAGATCTGGCTCGCGAAGGTGGCCGTATCGATCTGCGGCACCGGTCTCGATCCCAGTCGGGCGCGGGCGGCGGTTAGCCGAACAGCACGATGAACGCGACCAGCAGCGCATACAGGCCGATCGCCTCGACCAGCGCGAAGCCGATCCACATCAGCGCCGCGACCCGGCTCTGGATCGAAGGATTACGACCGATGGTCGCGATCGTGGTCGCGAACACGTTGCCGATGCCCACACCGACCCCGCCCAGGCCAATGGCGGCGAGACCAGCACCGATCAGTCTGGCAGCTTCTGCGTCCATGAGTTGCTCCATGATTGTCGTCAGCGCAGCGTTTGAGGGTCGCTCCCGGCCGGCGGCTCAATGCAGGTGAACCGTGTCCTGCAGATAGATGCAGCTCAGGACCGTGAACACATATGCCTGGAGGAAGGCGATCGCGAGCTCGAGCCCGAACAGCGCCACCGTCAGCGCCAGCGGCAGGAAGCCGAAGATGCCAAGCGCGATGATGAAGCCCGAGAAGGTCGCGAGCATGATGTGCCCCGCGGTCATGTTGATCGCCAGGCGCAGCGACAGGCTGACCGGTCGCATCGCGTAGGACAGAAGCTCGATCGGGATCAGGAGCGGCATCACGTAGATCGGGCAGCCGCCGGGCGCGAACAGACTGAAGAAGTGCCAGCCGTGGCGCACGATGCCGATCACGGTCACCGCGCACAGCACGAAGATCGCCATCGAGAAGGTGACGACGATATGGCTCGTGTAGGTGAAGCCGCCGGGGATCAGGCCGAGCGTGTTGCCGAACAGGACGAACATGAACAGCGTGAAGAAGAACGGGAAATAGCGACGACCTTCCTTGCCGACGGTGGAGCCCACCATGTCGCCGATGAATTCGTAGCTGAGCTCGATCAGGGCCTGCAGGCGGCCCGGCACCATGCTGCCGTGGCGGGCGCCGAGCATGACGAGGGCATAGACCAGGGCCACGGCGATCGCCATCCAGAGCGCCGAGTTGGTGAAGGAGAGATCGACCCCGCCGACCGTGATCGGCAGGATGTCGTGGATCTCGAACTGCGCGAGCGGATTCTCTTCCACCGACCCGTCGTCCCCCTCGTCCGGTTTCGGCCCCTCGACGGTGCCCGGGCTTACCGGTCTCTCGTTCGCTCCTCGGGCACCTCGCTGATCTTGCGCAGGTACCGGTAGGCGTTCAGCATCCCGGCGGCCGCGCCCATGAAGAACAGCACCAGGAACAGGATCGGCCAGGTCCCGAGCCACCGGTCGAGGCCATAGCCCAGCAGAGCCCCGCCGATCACGCCGGCGACCAGCTCGATCCCGACCTGCACAGCCGCGCCGCCGATCAGCGCCGGCGAGTTGCGCTTCCCCTCACGTTCGTCCCGAGCCAGGCCGGCATCGACCCGCAGCTGGCGGACCCGCTCGTCGAACTCCTTGAGCTCCGGCGAGCCGTTCTTGCGCACCATCGGTCCACCGCCCGGCTGGTCCCGAGCCCGCCACGGAAACGCCCGCGCGGGCTCGAAGCGGCGCCACAATAGGTCGCCCGCCGCGCCTGTCAAGCTGGGCACGGACCCACTTAAGGACGAGGCTCGAGGCCGTGCGCCGACCTCGCGTGAACGCCGCGGCTGCTCGGGCCGCCGGGTGACCCGGAGGCGAGTGCCAACCGGGCCACCCCGAGGCCGCGCCGGTCGATGAGCGGCGGACTTACGCCCGCCCGCCGGCGCTGCGGCCGGTGATCTCGCGCTCGGCCTGCTCCCAGTGGGCATCCTCGCGCCCCTGCGGCCGGCCCTCGTGCTCCCAGAGCTCGTAGGCGCGCTGCTGGATGCGCTGCTGCAGCTCGTCGCTCAGCTGCGCACCGCGGGCCTTGCGGGGGGCCGCGCGCGGGCTCGATTTGGTCCCGGTGGGCTTGGTCCCCGTGGCCTCGGTCGGGATGGTCGGGGTCGTGGCGGTCTTGGTCGCCCCCTTGGCACCTTTCGCCGGGGCGGCTTTCGGTTGGCTGAAGACGGATTTGGTCTCGTCCTGCGGGAGCATGCTCCACTCCTTCACGGTGCGACACTTGCGGCGATTGGCCAACTCCAGGACGGGATAATAAATCTGGACGGTGCGGCGTTCCGCTCCCCTAGTCCCTACTTCCTAAAAAATCCGTGAGCATGGGTTCTGTGCCACGCCGGCCGGGCTCAGGCGGTCGCGCGCAGCTCGACCGCGCTGGTCAGATCGACCGAGACCAGCTGCGAGATGCCGCGCTCGGCCATCGTCACCCCGTACAGCCGGTGCATCCGGGCCATGGTCAGCGGGTGATGGGTGATCACCATGAAGCGCGTCCGGGTGCCGAGCGCGAGCTCCTCGAGCAGCGCCATCAGACGGTCGACGTTGGCATCGTCGAGCGGCGCGTCGACCTCGTCCAGCACGCAGAGCGGGGCGGGCTTGGTGAGGAACACGGCGAAGATCAGCGCCAGCGCGGTCAACGCCTTCTCGCCCCCGGAGAGCAGCGAAACCGACTGCAGCTTCTTGCCGGGCGGGCTCGCGGCCAGCTCGAGCCCGGCGGCGAGCGGATCTTCCAGATCGGTCAGCTCGAGCCGGGCCCGGCCGCCGCCGAACAGGCGCGTGAACAGCGCCTCGAAATGGGTCTCGACCTTGGCGAACGCGGCGCGCAGGCGCTCGCGGCCCTCCCGGTTGAGCGTCGCGATCGCCCGCCTGAGGCGCTCGATCGCGCCCGTCAGCTCGGCCTGCTCGGCGCGCAGGGTCTCGATCCGGAGCGCCAGCTCCTGCGCTTCGTCGATCGCCCGCAGATTGACCGGCCCGAGGCGCTCGCGCGCCGCGCCCAGACGTGCGAGCTCGGCCTCCAGGTCGGCGAGCTCGGCCGCGTTCGGCGGCGGCTCGGGGCCGGTCGCGGGCAGATCGTCGAGGCGCGCCCGGACCGCGGCCTCGGCGGCCGCGGCATCGGCGGCGGCGCGCTCGAGCCGCGCCTCGAGCCGGGCGGCGACCTCGCGCGCCTCGACGCGCGCGCCCTCGGCGCGCTCGAGCGCCGCCTGCACCTCGCTCAAAGCCGCCTCGGCGGCGCCGATCTCGACCGCGAGCGCCGCGGCCTGTGCCTCGGTCTCGGCGAGGCGGCCGGCGATCTCGGCCCGCTGCTGCCGGAGCGCCGCCGGCAGCTGCTCGAGGCCGGCCAGCTCCTCGGCGAGCTCGCGCCGGCGGAGCGCCAGCTCCTCGAGCCGCGCCTCGGCCGCCCGGGCGCGCTCCGACCAGAGCGCCAGCTCCTGCTCGAGCGTCGCCGAGCGACCATCAGCGGCGGCCAGCCGGTCGCGCAGCCGCGCCTGCTGCATGCCGGCCTCGGCCTGGACCTGGCGCGCCGCCACGTCCGCGTGCTCGGCCTCGGCGAGCCGGGCGCGGGCAGCCTCGAGCCCTGCCGCCGCCGCCTCGAGCGCGGCTGCGAGCGTGGTCAGCGCCGCCGCGTGCCCGGCCCGGCCCTGCTCCAGCCTGACCAGCTCGGCGTCGAGCCGGGCCCGTTCCAGCTCGCGCTCGCGGACGGCGGCGGTACGGCTCTGGCTGGCGGTGCGCTGATGCTCGAGCGCGTCGCGGGCCCCGGCGAGCCCCGCCCTGGCCGCGGCCAGCGCGCTCCGGGCCTCGGCCTGCGCGGCCTGAACCTGCCGGTCCTGGTCGGCGGCCCCGGCCTCGGCCGCAGCGGCCGCGTCCAGCTCGGCGGCAAGAGCGCCGGTCTCCGGCGCCGGCCCGGCATCGGCAGCGAGGGTCCGAAGCTGCCCGAGCACGGCCTGCCGCAGCGCCTCGACCTCGGCGAGCTCGGTCTCGAGCGCGCTCCGCTCCTTGAGCAGCGCGTTCAGCTCGGCGTCCAGCGCCGCGACCTCGGCCCGCCGCTGCAGGACCGCCTCACGCCGATGCAGGGCGGCGGACCGGGCCTCGACCTCGGCCTCGGCGGCGGCGCGGGCGCGCCCGTGGGCGGCGGCGGCCTCGGCCGCGGCGGCGCGGGCCGCCTGCCCGGCACCCTCGAGCAGCGCGCGCTGGTCGGCGAGCAGCGCCCCGAGCTCGCGCCGGCGGGCCGCCTGGCGCAGCCGCGCCGCGGCGCCAGCCTTCGCCTCCGGCCGGCGGACCAGGCCATCCCAGCGCCAGAGGCCGCCATCCCGGCTGACCAGGCGCTGGCCCTGGGCGAGCGCCGGCTGCAGCGCATCGCCAGCGCCGGCATCGACCACCCCGATCTGGGCCAGACGCCGGGCGAGCGCCGGCGGCGCCTCGACGATCTCGGCGAGCGCCTGGCAGCCCGCGGGCAGGGCCGGGCCCTTGCCAGCCGAGCCGACCTCGGAGCGCCAGTGGCTGGCGGCCGCCGGCTCGAGGCTCGCGGTCAGGTCGTCGCCCAAAGCCGCCGCCAGGGCCTCGGCATAACCCTCGTCGACCCGGATCGCATCGATCACGCCGGCCCGATCCGGGTCCGGCCCGGCGAGTTCGGCGAGTGCTGCGGCCTCGGCCTGCAGCCGCTCGAGGCCGGCGCGACGGTCCTGCAGCTGGGCCTCGCCATCGTCCCGGGTCGCGTTGGCCGCCGCCAGCTCGGCATCGGCGGCCTCGACCTCGGAGCCGGCCGCACGCAGCGCCTGCTCCGCTGCCGCCAGCTCCTGCTCGAGCGCCGACAGATCCAAGGCCGCCCGCCGGCGCCTGCCGGCTTCGGCGCGGGCATCCGCCTCCTCCAGGCGCAGCACCAGCCGCTCGCGCCGCTGGTCGAGCTCGGCAAGGCGCGCGCGCTGGTCCTCGAGTCGCTGCTCGCGCGCCTCCACGGTCCGGCGCCGCTCCCGCAGCTCGCGCAGCCGTTCGCTCGCGGCCTGCAAGCTGGCGCGCGCCGCCTCCTGGCGCCGATCCGCCGCCTCGAGCGCCGCGATCGCCGTCGCCTCGCCCCTGGCTGCCCGGCCAAGCTCGGCCTCGAGCGCTTCGAGCGCGCCCGCCTCGTCGTCCGCCGCCCCCGGCCCGGCGAGCGCCGCCCGCCGGGCCCGGAGCTCGTGCTCGGCGTCGCCGGCCGTCCGCTGCTCGCGGACCGCCTCGGCGCGCCGGTCGGCCAGCTGCTGCCGCCGTGCCTCCGCCTCGGCGACCAGGGCCATCGCCTGACGCAGCTCGGCATCCGCGGCCCGCGCGGCGTCCGCAGCCCCGGCAGCGGCGCTCGTCGCCTGCTCGAGGTCGCGCCGGTGCTGCGCGATCGTCTCGGCCAGGCTCCGGCGCTCGGCGGCGAGCCGCTCTCCGGTGATGCGGGCGTCCTCGAGGGCCGCTTGGCCATGCGCCAGGTCCTGGACCGTCTGGCGGTCGCGCTCGGCCAGGCGCGTGCGCGTGGCGTCGAGCCGGGCGGCCTGGTCGTCGACCACGCTCAGGCGCTCGCTCTGACGGGCCTGCTCGGTCCTGAGCTCGGCCTCGCGCGCGCGGAGCGCCGCCAGGCTTTGGCCCGCCTGCTCGAACTGCCGGCGCGCGGCGCCGAGCCGCTCGGCCTCGCCGGAGGCGCTGTCGCGGCCGTCCCGGAGCGCCGCTTCGGCGGTCGTGAGCTCGGCCCGGGCAAGCCGCCAGCGGCCGACCAGCAGCGCCGCCTCGACCTCCCGATAGCCCGCGCTGAGCTTGCGGTAGCGCTCGGCCTGGCGCGCCTGCTTGACCAGACCGCGCTCCTGCTCCTCGAGCGCCAGCAGCAGGTCCTGGACCCGGACCAGGTTGGTCTCGGCCGCCTGCAGCTTGAGCTCGGCCTCGTGCCGCCGGGCCTGAAGGCCGCCGATGCCGGCGGCCTCCTCGAGCAGGCGGCGCCGGTCGGCGGGCTTGGCCTCGACCAGGGCGCCGATCTGGCCCTGGCCCACGATCGCGGCGCTGCGCGCGCCCGAAGCGGCGTCCGCGAACAGCAGCTGGATGTCGCGGGCGCGCAATTCCTTGCCGTTGACCCGGAAGACCGAGCCGACGCCGCGCCCGATCCGGCGCGACAGATCGAGCTCGCCCTCCTCGCCCAGCCCCGGCAGCGCGACCTCAGGCGCCTGCATGCGCAGGCCGACCTCGGCCAGATCGAACGCCGGCCGTGCGCCGGTGCCGGCGAAGATCACGTCGTCCATCTCGCCGCCGCGCAGGCCGCGCGCCGAGGTCTCGCCCATGACCCAGCGGAGCGCGTCGATCAGGTTCGACTTGCCGCAGCCGTTCGGACCGACGATGCCGGTCAGCCCCGGCTCGATCGCGAGCTCGGTCGGATGCACGAACGACTTGAAGCCGGCGAGGCGCAGCCTGGTGATCTGCAAGGGCTCAGCCCGTGGCACGCGGTCGCATGACCGATGCTATAACAGCGGCGCCCCGCGGTTGAAAAGCCCCGAACCGCCTATTTCGTGACTGAGAAGCGCAAATCGTACCAGATGCTGTGGTCGAGAATCCCGGTCGCGTCCAGGACCGACGCCGTCAGCGTCCGACGTAGGTCCGGATCAGACCGAAGATGAACAGCACGCCGAATACGAAGAACACCAGCCCGACGGCGTAGAAGCCGCCGTCGGTGGCGCCGTTCGCCATGATCAGGCCGAGCAGGCTCAAGAACGCCATCACGACGCCCAGGATCCAGGGTCCGACGCCGTCGTCGCGCATGGGCTTCTCTCCCGGGGCTCAAACTCGACCAGATCCCGATAGGCGTGCCAGCTGGCGTAGCCGATCAGCGGCAGCGCGATGATCAGGCCGAGGTAGAAGGTCACGAGGCCGGCGCCGACGAACAGGACGATCAGCACCGCCCAGAACAGCATGGTCGCGGGATTGTCGAGGATCGCCCTGAAGCTGGTCACGATCGCGGTGACCACGTGCTCGTGGGGCCGGTCGAGCAGCAGCGGGATCGACACCGCGCTGATGCCGAAGGCCAGGGCGGCGAGCACGGCGCCGACCGCCGTGCCGAAGATCAGGAACGGTAGGCTGCCGGCCGAGAAGAACACCTGGCCGACGAAATCGGCGAGCGAGGGCGGTCGCATCCCGAAGAACAGGAAGAAGATCAGCACGGCGAGATCTGCCCAGGCGAAGAACAGCAGCAGCAGGGTCACGCCCATCAGGCCGACCTGGGTCGGATTGGCCTGGAAGGCCGCGAGCGCTCCGGCCAGGGTCGGCTGGTGCCCCTGCTGGCGCTGGCGGCTGACCTCGTAGAGGCCGACCGCGAAGATCGGGCCCATGATCAGAAAGCCGGCGCTGAGCGGCAGGATCAGGTAGATCGCATCCAGCCACCACAGGCCGAAGGTCAGCACCCAGCCGATCACCGCGAACAGGACGCCATAGGCGAGGCTGACCACTGGCGCGCCGACCAGATCGCGCCAGCCGGCGGCGAGCCAGGCCCAGGGCCGCTCAAGCTCGACCGTTCTGATCCGTGGCGCCGGCACGCCGACCGGGACCGCTTCTGCCATGCTCCCTGCTCCCAGGCGCTGATACAGCCGGTGGTTGCTTGCAGAGCCCACCTGGCTTCTAGTAATTCCGTATCTTAAGCCGGCGTGGCGGCGTGGGCAATTGATCCAGATCAAGGAGCAGGCCCAGCGTCCCACCTACTCCGGCCGGCACGCCAGCTGTGCGGGCGATCGAGGGCGGGGAGCAAGATGGCTGCGGTAGCGCAACGAACGGCGGGCGTCGCCGTCGAGTACGACGAAGAGGTCATCCGCTGGTTCACGATCGCCACCCTGTTCTGGGGCGTGGTGGCGTTCGCGATGGGCACCTTCATCGCCCTCCAGCTCGCCTATCCGGTGCTCAACCTCGGCCTCGAGTGGACCACCTTCGGACGCCTGCGGCCGGTCCATACCTCGGCCGCGATCTTCGCCTTCGGCGGCAACGCGCTGCTCGGCACCTCGCTCTACGTCGTCCAGCGCACCTGCCGCGCCAGCCTCTTCGGCGGCCGGCCGCTCGCGACCTTTCTGTTCTGGGGCTATCAGCTGTTCCTGGTCCTGGCCGCGACCGGCTACGTCTTCGGCATCACCCAGAGCCGCGAGTACGCCGAGCCCGAGTGGTACACCGACCTCTGGCTCACGCTCGTCTGGGTCGTCTACCTCGTGATCTTCATGGGCACGCTCGTGCGCCGGCGCGAGCCGCACATCTACGTCGCCAACTGGTTTTATCTCGCCTTCATCGTCACGATCGCGCTGCTCCACATCTTCAACAATCTCGCGGTCCCGGTCTCGTTGTTCGGCGCCAAGAGCTATTCCGCCTTCGCCGGTGTCCAGGACGCGCTGACCCAGTGGTGGTACGGCCACAACGCCGTCGGTTTTTTCCTCACCGCCGGCTTCCTGGGCATCATGTACTACTTCATCCCGAAGCAGGCGAACCGGCCGGTCTACTCCTACCGGCTGTCGATCGTGCACTTCTGGTCGCTGATCTTCCTCTACATCTGGGCCGGCCCGCACCACCTGCACTACACCGCCCTGCCCGAGTGGGCGCAATTCCTGGGCATGACCTTCTCGGTGATGCTCTGGATGCCGTCCTGGGGCGGCATGATCAACGGCATCATGACGCTGTCCGGCGCCTGGGACAAACTGCGCACCGACCCGGTCCTGCGCTTCCTCGTGGTCTCGGTCGCGTTCTACGGCATGAGCACCTTCGAAGGCCCGATGATGTCGATCCGCCAGGTCAACGCGCTCTCGCATTACACCGACTGGACGATCGGCCACGTCCACTCGGGCGCGCTGGGCTGGGTCGCCTTCATCTCGTTCGGCGCCGTCTACTTCCTGGTCCAGCATCTGTGGCGGCGCGAGCGTCTGTACTCGCAGCGCCTGGTTGAGGTCCACTTCTGGATCGCGACGCTCGGCATCGTCCTCTACATCACCGCGATGTGGGTCTCGGGCATCATGCAGGGCCTGATGTGGCGCTCCTACGACAATCTCGGCTTCCTGCAGTACTCGTTCGTCGAGAGCGTCCAGGCGATGCACCCGTTCTACGTGATCCGGGCGATCGGCGGCCTCTTGTTCCTCACCGGCGCGCTGGTCATGGTCTACAACTGCTGGCGGACGATCCGGGGCGAGTTGCGCACCGAGGAGCCCATGGCGCCGGCCACCGCCCCCGTCGCGGCCGAGTAGGAGGCGCGCCATGCTCGAGCGTCACGCGATCATCGAGCGCAGCGGCCCGCTGCTGCTGGTCCTGATCCTGATCACGGTCTCGATCGGCGGCCTGGTCGAGATCGTGCCGCTGTTCACGATCGAGAGCACGATCGAGAAGGTCCAGGGCGTCCGGCCCTACTCGCCGCTCGAGCTCGCCGGCCGCGACATCTACGTCCGCGAGGGCTGCTACAACTGCCACAGCCAGATGATCCGGCCGTTCCGCGACGAGGTCGAGCGCTACGGCCACTACAGCCTGGCCGCCGAGAGCATGTACGACCACCCGTTCCAGTGGGGCTCCAAGCGCACGGGCCCGGATCTCGCGCGCATCGGCGGCAAGTACTCGAACGAATGGCAGACCGCGCATCTGATCGACCCGCGCTCGGTGGTGCCGGAATCGGTGATGCCGCCCTACGCCTTCCTGCGCGAGCACGAGCTCAGCTTCGACAACATCGCCGACCACCTGCGCACCAACCGCACCGTGGGCGTCCCCTACACCGACGAGATGATCAAAGACGCCCAGGCCGATCTGCATGCCCAGGCCGATCCCGACGCCGACCACGACGCCCTGCTCAAGCGCTATCCGAAAGCGGCGGTCGGCGACTTCGACGGCGATCCGACCCGGCTGACCGAGATGGACGCCCTGATCGCCTATCTCCAGATCCTCGGCCGCATGGTCGACTTCACCGACCTGCGCACCGAGGACGTGCTCCAGTAGCCGGGGGCGCTCGCCGATGGCCGCGGACCTCTACGCCTGGATCAAGCCGCTCTGGATGGTGTGGCTGGTCCTGGTGTTCCTGGCGATCGCGGCCTGGGCGTTCTGGCCGAGCCGCAAGAAGCGCCTGGAAAAACAGGGAGAAATCCCGTTGCGCGATGATTCGGAGACTTGAGGTCATGCCGACCAAGGTCGAGAAGGACGCGATTACCGGCCAGGAGACCACCGGCCACGAGTGGGACGGCCTCAAGGAGCTGAACACGCCGCTGCCCAGGTGGTGGCTGTACGTGATGTACGCGACCATCGGGTTCGCGGTGATCTGGTGGCTGCTCTACCCGAGCTGGCCATGGGTCAACACCTACTTCCCGGGCATCCTCGGCTACAGCCAGCGCAAGGCGCTGGACGAGCGGATGGCCGAGGCGGCCGCGGCCCGGAGCGGTTTTCAGCAGCGCCTGGCGGCCGCCTCGCTCGACCAGATCGCCGCCGACCCGCAGCTGATGGCGTTCGCCTACGCCGGCGGCCAGGCCGCGTTCAACGACAACTGCGCCCCCTGCCACGGGCTCGGCGGCGCCGGCCAGAACAACTACCCGAGCCTCGCCGACGATTCCTGGCTCTGGGGCGGCACGCTCGACGCGATCCAGACCACGATCCAGCACGGTATCCGCAGCGGCGATCCGGACACCCGCGCCAACCAGATGCCGGCCTTCGGCGCCGACCAGATGCTCGATCGCAACCAGATCGACGACGTCGCGACCTACGTGCTCTCGCTCTCCGGGCAAGCCTCGGAGCCGTCCAAAGATCAGGCGGCTGCGATCAAAAGCGGCGCCGTGATCTTCGCGGATCAATGCGCCGCCTGCCACGGCGAAAACGGCAAGGGCAACCAGGAGCTCGGCGCCCCCAACCTGACCGACGACATCTGGCTCTACGGCGGCACCAAGGCCGACATCGTCCGCCAGGTCTACCAGCCGCGCCAGGGCGTGATGCCCGCCTGGGCCGGCCGCCTCGACCCGGTCACGATCAAGAGCCTCGCGACCTACGTCCACGCGTTGGGCGGCGGCCAGTGACATGAGCACGACCCGGGTCCATACGAGCTCCTACGGACTTGGCCGGGTCGGGGTCGGTAGGCAAATTCGCGCGCATGAATGACAGCACCGTCACCGTCGAGCCTGCGGTCTCCTTCAAGGAACTGAAGAAGGATCCGCTCTACGTCAGCCGGATCAAGGTCTACGCCAAGGCCGTCCACGGCCGCTTCCGCCAGATCAAATGGGCGGTCCTGATCACGCTGCTTGGCATCTACTACGTCGTGCCGTGGCTGCGCTGGGACCGAGGCCCAGGAGTACCCGACCAGGCCGTGCTAATCGACATGCCGGGCCGGCGCGCCTACTTCTTCTGGATCGAGATCTGGCCGCAGGAAATCTATTATCTCACTTTCGTGCTGATGCTGGGCGCCTTCGGCCTGTTCCTCGCGACCAGCATCGGCGGCCGGGTCTGGTGCGGCTTCACCTGCCCGCAGACCGTCTGGACCGACCTCTTCATGTGGGTCGAGCGCCGGATCGAGGGCGATCGCGGCGCCCGCATCCGGCTCGACAAGGCGCCGCTCTCGCGCACCAAGATCCTGCGCAAGGGGACCAAGCACGCCGCCTGGCTCCTGATCGCGGCGCTGACCGGCGGCGCCTGGATCATGTACTTCAACGACGCGCCGAGCGTGACCCGCGCGATCGTCACCGGCGAGGCGAGCTTCGCCCAGTATTTCTTCTTCGGCCTGTTCACGGCGACCACCTACCTCCTCGCCGGCTTCGCGCGCGAGCAGGTCTGCACCTACATGTGCCCCTGGCCCCGCTTCCAGGCGGCGCTGCTCGATCGGGATTCCTACGTCGTCACCTACGAGCGCTGGCGGGGCGAGCCGCGCGCGCCGCACAAGAAGGGGCAGAGCTGGGAGGGCCGCGGCGACTGCATCGCCTGCAACAACTGCATCGCGGTCTGCCCGATGGGGATCGACATCCGCGACGGCCTGCAGCTCGAGTGCATCGGCTGCGGCCTGTGCGTCGATGCCTGCAACAACGTGATGGACCGGGTCGGCCGACCGCGCGAGCTGATCACGCTGGACACCGAGCGCAATCAGCAACTGCGCATCCAGGGCTTGCCGCCGACCACCCGCATCCTCCGGCCGCGCACCCTGATCTACGCGACGATCCTGGTGCTGATCGGCATCGGCGTGCTGGTCGGACTGTCGGCCCGCTCGAGCGTCGACATCAACGTCCTTCACGATCGCAACCCCTTGTTCGTCACGCTGTCCGACGGCAGCATCCGCAACGGCTACACGATCAAGATCCTGAACAAGAGCCGCAGGGAGCAGCACTACGACCTGGCGCTCGAAGGCATCGAGGGGGTGAGCCTGAGCGTGCTCGGCCAGGAGGACCAAGGCGCGCGCGCGCAACTCACGGCCGAGCCGGACACGGTCGCCACCTACCGCGTATTCGTGACGGCGCCAGGCAAGCTCGCCAAGCACGAGGGCGAGCACCACGGCGACGACGAGCACCACCGCGACGAGCACGAGGACGGCAAGGTCCAGCACCTGAGGATGGTGCTGACCGACCAAGCCGCCGACGCCAGCGCCGAGCGGACGACCGTCTTCCGGAGGCCGGAGTGATGACGATCATGATGCAGCGGACCTCGGATGCCCTGCGCAGCCGCTGGATCCCCTGGTCGTTCGTCGGCTTCTTCGTGGTCGTGTTCGCCGTCAACGGCGCCATGGTCTGGTTCGCGCTCTCGAGCTGGACCGGTCTCGAGGCGGACAATTCCTACGAGCGCGGCCTGGTCTACAACCGCGCGATCGAGGCCGAGAAAGAGCAGGCGGCGCTCGGCTGGCGGGCGGACTTCCGCTTCGCTCAGACCGGCCAGCGCCGGGGCACGCTCGAGCTCGACCTGAACGGCCGCGACGGCGCCCGCCTGCAAGGCGCCAAGGTCGACGCCCTGCTCGTG
>CAWALL010000026.1:0-17045 GCA_963782885.1 uncultured Alphaproteobacteria bacterium | reverse complement strand
GGCGTCGACCAGGCCCACCTCGTGCCCCGCCGCGGCCAGCAGCCCGCCATAGCTGCCGCCCATCGCGCCGGCACCCACGACCGTGATCTTCATGTCCGCACCCCCCAAGCTCGGCCCGATCCTACCCTGCCGCCCTACGGAACCGAAAGACCGATCGCTATGATGGCGAACGGCACGGCGAAGGCCAGCCGGCCACGCCGGCCGGCGCTTCGTAGCGACCGCCGGTGCGCGCGGTCTCATCCAGCACCGAAATCGAACTCACTCTGAATTGGCGGTTGTGGTTTGCTGATCAAGAGAGCCGGACGCCCCAGCTGACCGCTCTTCTTGATCAAATCCTCGTCGAACGTCTTCATCAGCGGGAGCCGAGCGTCGAGGGCAGTTGCCACGTGGATGGCATCCTTCGGCTTGATACCGTGGTCCCAGACCAAGTCGCGTGCTTCCTCCGCAATCCGACGCGTGACGTTCCGGACGGAGATGTATTCCTTCTTGAAAAATTCGGTCACCTTCTGGCGCACCGCTTTGGGAAGCGGCGTGCGTCCGCGCAAGCGCAAAATCTCCGCAATCGTAAGCGCAGACGTAATAATGATCACGTTGCCTCGCTCAGCCTCGTTCAACACGGCCCGGCAGAGTGCCTCTTTGTCGGCTTCTGCTTGGAGAAGCCCGAGAAAACAGTCCGAGTCCCAATACCGTCTATCCATATTCGACGGTATATCCCTTGAGAATCCCTCGGACGTCCGTGGTAGATGGTAATTTGTCTCGAGATGGGAACGGAATGATCTCTTCAACCTTGACGCTTGAAGGGCTCCCGTCCCGCCTGTATCTGATTAATCCATAAACTTCAACACGTTTGCCAAACAATTTCAGCGCATGGTCCAGCATGTGTTCCGGAATGTCGCAGCGAATCGGCTTGTCCCAGACTGGTTCGTACACCGTGAAATGTAGGGTGTGCCTTTCTGATGCGACCTGTAGACGGCCCTCTACTGAGCCATAGTCAGTCGAGACTTCCCGAAGTAGGGCGGTCACGTGGGCGACGGACTTGTGAGTTACTTCCAGCTTCTGCTGTTTAACCCACACGCGAACCCGAGTGCCATCCTTGTCGTCAGTCGATACGATCCGTCCGAGATTGCGAAGATGCTTGGTCGCCAGTGCGGAGAAGTAGGGCGGTTCCTCGCTGCGATCTTCGAGCGTCTCGATCCCATCCCGAACGATACGGAGCACGGCATCCACCGTTTGCGGAGCTGGATACCCTGGTGCAGCGCGTAGCCCGACGAGATTGCTTCCAGCCCTGACTTGAACGAGCCATTCAAGGCGCGGCCTGTCCGCACGGACACGCTTGGTCACTTCCGAGACGAGACCAAAGAACGCCTCGACGCCGCGGAGAAACTTCTCCGCAGTCACCCCCATGCCCTCGATTTCAAGAGTCAGGTCCGCCAAGGTGTCGCGACTCTACAGCCATGATCCATACACTGCCATGGGGCCTTCCTACTGAGCAATCATGTCGCGAGGCGGTCAGGTGCCCGCGAGTTCGACCAAGCTCGCGGCGAGCACGCGGGCGCCCGCGGCCAGGTCCTCGGGCTTCGCGTTTTCGGCCGGGTTGTGGCTGATGCCCCGCTCGCAGGGCACGAAGATCATGCCCGTCGGCGCCTGCTCGGCGATGAAGTTGGCGTCGTGAAAGGCGCCGGACGGCAGGCGCATGTGGCCGATGCCGAGCCCGCGCGCGGCATTCTCGATCGTATCCACGACCCGCGCCGGAAACACGCAGGGCGGCCGGTTGAAGGTCTCGACGACCCGGGCGGCGCAAGGCGGCGCGAAGCGTTGGCAGATCCGCTCGATCTGCCCGCCGCGGGCCTCGAGCACACCGGCCTCGGGATGGCGGAAATCGACGCTGAAGGTGACCCTCGCCGGCACGGTGTTGGGCGAGTTGGGCTGGACCTCGAGCCGGCCGACGGTGAACCGGACCTGGTCGTCCGGGTCGTGCATCAGGTCCTGCAGGCCGGCGATCATCCGGACCGCGGCCCGGACCGCGTCCTTGCGGCCGCCGAGCGGGGCGGTGCCGGCGTGGGCCGGCTCGCCCTCGACCTCGACCACGTACCAGCGCGCCCCCTGGATGCCGGTGACCACGCCCACCTGCAGGCCGCTCGCCTCGAGCCGCGGCCCCTGCTCGATGTGCGGCTCGAGATAGGCGGCGATCGGCAAACCGAACGGACGGCGCGGCATGTCGGGCGTGGCGGCGAGCGTCTCGGCGAGCGCGGCACCGAAGCGGATGCCGGCCGCATCGGAGAGATCAAGGCAGTCCTCGAGCCGCATCAGGCCCGCGAACACGGCCGAGCCCATGGCGCCCGGCGCGAAGCGCCCGCCCTCCTCGTTGGTCCAGGCGACCACGTCGATCGGGTGCGCCGTGGCGATGCCGGCATCGCCGAGCGCCTCCAGCGCCTCCAGCCCCGCGAGCACGCCGAAGATGCCATCGAAGCGGCCGCCGGTCGGCTGGCTGTCCATGTGCGAGCCGGCGACCACGGGCGGCGCGCCCGGGTCGCGCCCGGGCCGGCGGATGAACAGGTTCGCGATGTCGTCGACCGCAGGCTCGTAGCCGCGCGCCGCCGCCCAGCCGAGCAGCAGCGCCCGCGCCCGGATGTCCTCCGCCGACAGCGCCTGACGGTTGACGCCGTTGCCCGCGATCGCGCCGATCTCGGCCATCGCCATGTGCCGCTGCCAGAGCCGCCCCTGATCGACCGCCGCGGCCGCCCGATGCGCGAAAGCCTGCTGTGCTGCCATGGTCCGCCCCCTCGCGGCGGCAACTTCGCCGACCCCGATTGTCCCTCCCGGGCCGCCGCCAGACAAGACCTCGCCCTTGCGAGACGCTGGGTAGACAAAGATCCTCGTTGCTGCCAGAATTCAGACTTGCTGTCAGTACAGTGGTGAATTGGCAGATGCAGGCAGTGCGTACCCGATTGGGCGAGAACGGTCGTGTCGTCATCCCGGCCGAGTTTCGCAAGCAGCTTGGCCTGAAGGCGGGCGATCCGCTGGTCGTGCGGCTCGACGACGATGGCCTCCGCATCGAGAGCCGGCAGGCGGCAGTGCGCGCCGCTCAGCGCATGGTGCGCGAGCGCGTGCCGAAGGGAGAGCTGCTGACCGAGCGGCTGTTCAGGATGCGGCTCGCCGAGACCCGCGGTGAGTGAGGTCGTCCTCGATGCCTCGGCTGTGCTCGCTCTGATCAACGAGGAGCCCGGCGGCGAGACCGTCGATGCTCTGCTCGACGATGCGATCATCAGCGCCGTGAACTGGTCCGAGGTGATCGCGGTCCTGGTCGACGCCGGGTTCGCGATCGAGCGCGCCGGCGCCAGGATCACGGCGCTCAACCTCGAGGTCGTCGCGTTCGACCAGGCGCAGGCACTGGCCACCGGTGCGCTGCGCTCAGCGACGCGCAGCGCCGGCTTGTCGCTTGGGGATCGGGCGTGCCTCGGCCTCGCGCAGACGCGCGCCGCGCCAGCGATCACAGCCGACCGGCGCTGGGCGACCCTCCAGCTCGAGGCCGAGGTCCGGCTGATCCGGTGAACGCCAAGCAATTCGATCCCGCCGCTGTCTGCCCGCTCGACGATGTGCGGGTGCTGGACCTGTCGCGCCTGGTCGCGGGCAACATCCTGACCCATGTGCTGGCCGATCTCGGCGCCGAGGTGATCAAGGTCGAGAAGCCGGGCCGGGGCGATGATCTGCGCAACTGGCAGACCCGGGGCGTGCCGCTCTGGTGGCAGGTCTACGCCCGCAACAAGAAGAGCTTGTGCCTCGACCTGCGCCAGGCGGCCGGGCGCGACCTCCTGCTCCGTTTGGTCGAGACCTCGAAAATCCTGGTCGAGAACTACCGCCCGGGCACGCTCGAGAAGATGGGCCTCGGGCCCGAGGTGCTGCAGGCTCGCAACCCCGGGCTCGTGGTCGTCCGGGTCTCGGGCTGGGGCCAGAGCGGCCCGTTTCGCGACAAGCCCGGCTTCGGCTCGCTGGTCGAGGCGTTTTCCGGCTTTGCCGCGATGAACGGCTTTGCCGACCGGCCGCCGGTGCTGCCGGCGTTCGCGATGGCGGACGCGTTCGCCGGCCTCTACGGTGCGCTCGCCGCCCTGACCGCGCTCCGGGTCGCCGAGCGCGGCGGCCCGGGCCAGGTGATCGATCTCGCCCTGCTCGAGCCGATCCTCGCCATGCTCGGCCCCAAGGCCGCCGAGCACCGGCTGACCGGTGAGACCACGCCCAGGATGGGCAGTCGCTGCATGATCCAATCGCCGCGCGACGTCTACGAGACCCGGGACGGCAAGTACGTGGCCCTCTCGACCGGCACCCAGGCCATGGCGGAGCGCCTGTTCCGGGCGATCGGGCGCGCCGACCTCCTGGACGACCCGCGCTTTCGCACCAACGCCGATCGGTTGCGCCACCGCGAGAAGGTCGAGGCGATCGTCGCGGACTTCATTGCGGAGCGCACCCAGGCGGACGCGCTCGCCTTTTTCGAAACGGCCGAGGTCACGGTCGGCCCGGTTGCCGACGAGGCGGACCTCGCCGCCGATCCCTACGTCGCCGAGCGTGAGGTGCTGGTCGAGGTGCCGGACCCGCTCGCGGGCCATCTGCCGATGCACAACGTCGTGCCCCGGCTGTCCGCGACCCCCGGCGCGCTCCGCCACCCCGCGCCCAGGCTAGGCGAGCACAATTCCGAGATCCTCCGCGCGCTCGGTTGCTCGGGCGAAGAGATCGCGCGCCTGACCGAGGCCGGCGTCCTCGGGGCATAGCCGTCCGCTCAGACGATCAGCTCGACCCGAGCCCCAACGCCGGGGACAGCGGCGAGCCGCTTGTCGCGCGTCAGCATGCGTACTTCCAGCATCTCAGCGAGGGCCAGGTAGAGCGCGTCGTGGAGCGAGGCATTGTCGCGCAGCTCGAACGCCCGCGGCAGCAGCGGCGTGTGAGGAAAACGCTCGATTGGCAGGCAAGCAAAGTCGGCCAGCGCCGACAGTGCGGCGACAGTTGGCAGCCGGCCGCGCAGAACCCGATTGCGAAGCACGCTCGCCACCTCTGCGTCCAGCAGGTGCGGTCCGGCCCACGAGGATTCGCTCCGGAGCCGTTCGCCGATCGCCGCAGCGTGGGGCGGCAGGTCGAGGATCAGGTCGACGATCACCGAAGCGTCGACCACGAGCACCGCTACTGCCCGCGGATTTCGCGCACCGCCGCCACCGAATCGAAGGGCTCTCCGACCGGTCCGCGTTGCTTGATGCGCTCGATGACCTCCTCAAGCGAAGGCTTGGCCGCCACTTTGGTGACCTCGCGGCGCAGGAAGTCGGACAGGCTCATGCCTTCCTTGGCGGCGCGGATCTTCAGAGCCTGGTGCACTTCGTCCGGGACGTTGCGGATCTGGATCATCTTGGACATGCGCTCCACATGCGACCATGTGGTGCGCATGTCAAGGTCGGCTTGGCCGCCCGGCGTCCGGCCGCCATAATCGACGCCCGCCAACGCGCCGGCCAGGCGCTCGAGCCTTCAGGGAGGCCCCATGCCCGAACCGACCGCCTACGAGCTGTTCGCCGTCAAATACGCGCACCACGAGCGACCCGCGTTCGACAATTTCGTGTTCCGCGACGACGTCCACGACGGCCCGGGACCGCTCGACTACTTCGTCTGGGTGGCGCGCTCGCCGGAGCGGACCTTCGTGATCGACACCGGTTTTTCCGAAGAGACCGGCCGGCGCCGCGATCGCCAGATCATCCGCGACCCCAAGGCAGGCCTCGCCGCGCTCGGGATCGACGCCGGCGCGGTCGAGGACGTGATCATCACCCATCTGCACTACGACCACGTCGGCAACTTCGAGATTTTTCCCCGCGCGACCTTCCACCTCCAGGATCGGGAGATGAGCTACGCCACCGGCCGCTACATGTGCCATCAGCGCCTGAAGCTGCCCTTTGACGTCGAGAACGTGACCGGCATGGTGCGCGAGCTCTACCGCGGCCGGGTCGCGTTCCACGACGGCGACGAGGAGCTCGCCTCCGGCATCAGCCTGCACCTGGTCGGCGGCCACAGCCACGGCCTGCAGTTCGCCCGCGTCCACACCAGGCGCGGCTGGGTCGTGGTCGCCTCGGACGCCGCCCACTTCTACGCCAACATGGCGACCGGCAACCCGTTCCCGATCGTGCTCCACATCGGCGAAATGCTCGAGGGCCACCGCAAATGCCGGCGCCTCGCGGCGAGCGAGCAGCACATCGTGCCCGGCCACGATCCCTTAGTGATGGCGCGCTACCCGGCGCCATCCGCCGACCTCGAGGGCATCGCGGTCCGGCTCGACACAGCACCGGCGGACTGAGCCGGCTCCGAACCGAGCGCCACCGGGCGGCGGAGCTCCGGCCAGACCAGCGCGGCCAGCGCCAGCGCCGCCAGGCCCTCGAGCGCGATCAGCGCGACCGCATGCGCCGCGCCCAGCCAGTCGGCGAGCAGGCCGACGTGCAGCATGCCGATCGGACCGGCGCCGATCGCGACCGTGAGCAGGCCCATCAGGCGCGAGCGCAAAGCGGCCGGTGCGGCCAGGAACATGATCGTGCTCTGCATGACGGAAAAGCCCGCGATGCCGATGCCGCACAGCAGGATCAGCCCGAACGACAACGCCGCCGCGGACGACAGCGCGAAGGCCAGGACCGCGAACAGGAACAGGAGTGACGAGCCGGTATAGATCTGGGCATAGCGCATCGGCCGATCGGTGCGCCCGACCAGCAGCGCGCCCAGCAGCGCGCCGAAGCCCTCGGTCGACATCAGGACGCCGATCAGGGTCGGCGAGAGATGGAGCACGCGCTCGCCGATCACCGGCACCATCGTGATGTAGGCAAAGCCCCAGAGGTTGACGATCACCGTGACCGCGAGGGCGCCGAGGATCAGGCGCTCGGCGCGCGCGAACCGCCAGCCCTCGGCCAGCATCGCGAGCAGCGAGGCGCCGGTGCCCGCTGCACGCGCCTCGCGATAGACGATCCGCGCGACCAGCACGGCGGCCGCGGCGTAGAGGATCGCGCCCAGCAGATAGACGCCGTACAGCCCGATCGCTTCCAGCAGAAGGCCACCGAGCGCCGGCCCGACCATCCTGGTCGCGTTGCTGGTCGCCGATTCCAGGGCCATGGCGCGGCTCAGCAGGGCCGGACCGGCGAGCTCGCCGAGCATGGTCCGCCGGACCGGGAACTCGGTCGCCCAGAACATGCCGTTGAGAAAGGCGCCGGCCGCGACCTGCCAGATCGTGATCCGGTCGGCGAGCGCGAGCAGCGCCAGCACCGCCGAGGCCAGCGCCAGCACGACCAGTGCCAGGATCAGGAAACGGCGGCGATCGTAACGGTCGGCGAGCGCGCCCGCCGGGATGCCGAACAGAAACATCGGCGCCAGGCGCAACAGCGTCAGGACCGCGACCAGAAAGGGCGAGCCGGTCCGCTCGAGCACGAACAGGCTGATCGCGAGCAGCTCCAGCCAGCGCAGCGCGCCGCAAAGGATGCCGCTCGACCAGAGACGGGCGAAGCCCGGGTTGTGCAGGAGCTCGCGCACGCGTTGGCCGGCGCTCAGTCCTCGATCTCGACCTCGAGGCCAAGTACGAGAAAACTCCAGGACTTGCCGTGGGCGTCGAGGTTCAGGGACTCGTTGACGCCGCCCTCGAGCGCCTGGTCCATGACGAAGTTGAGGGCGCCGAGACGGTCGAGTGCGAAGCGCTGCACCGGGCCTTTGAGCAGCCGCGGGAACTCGGCCTGCAGGCGCTCCGGCGTCAGCTGCGCCTCGATCGCGGGGAAGTGGCGCTGCTCGTAGGCGTAGACCGCGACGTTCGAGCGGTTGCCCTTGTCGCCGGCGCGGGCGTGGGCGATTTCGCGCAGCTGCACCCGCCGGCTCATGCCTCGATGATCTCGACGCGGGCGCGGACCTGGTCGCGCGCGAGATAGGCGCTGTGCGTGATCACCGAGGGCGTGATCTGGCCGCGATAGCCGCCGCCCCCGGCGGGGCCGCAGCAGAGCAGCGATTCGACTTCCCAGAGCAGGAGCTCGGCCTGCTCGCGCGAGCTCGCCCGCAGCGCCGCCCGCAGGCGGACGTCCCGGGCATCGCTCGGATAGGCGCGCGCGGTGCCGTGCAGCGCGCTGACCCCGATCAGATCGAGCCTGAGCGGCGCGTTGCAGCCGTGCAGCCCGACCATCCGCTCCTCGACCACCCGGCCCGCGAGCTCGGCCCGCGCCCTGGCGCCGGGCCCGGCGTACGAGATCCCAGCCTCGGCCAGCAGGCCGCCATCGAACGCGACCGTCACCTTGAGCTGCTCCGGCCGTCTGGCGCCGCCGGCGCCCGTCACCTCGACCCGGTCCCTGCCCTGCTCGCGGATCTGGACGCCGCTGAAGTCGGCGACCACGTCGGGCGTGACGTAGGCGGCAGGATCATGGACCTCGTACAGCAGCTGCTCCTTGACCGTCCGCTCGCTGACCAGACCGCCGGCGTCGTCGAGCTTGGTGATCACGGCGCTGCCGTCGGCCGCGACCTCGGCGATCGGGAAGCCGACCCGGGCGAGGTCCTTCACGTCCTTGAAGCCCGGATCGGCGAAATAGCCGCCGGTGATCTGGGCCGCGCACTCCATCAGATGGCCCGCGAGCGTGCCGGCGCCGAGCATCGGCCAGTCGTCCTCGGCCCAGCCGAAGGCATGCCTAAGCGGCGCGAGGAACAGGCTGGGATCGGCGACCCGGCCGGTGATCACGACGTCCGCCTCCGACTCGAGCGCCGGCAGGATCGCATCGGCCCCGAGATAGGCGTTGGCCCCGACCAGCCGCCGGCCGACCTCGCCGACGGTGATGCCCGAATCGAGCGGCGTCTCCGGCCCGATCAGGGCGCTGACGTCGTCGCCCTCGAGCGCTGCGATCCTGAGCCTGCCGAGCCCCAGCGCGCGCGCCACCGCGGCCGTCCGCGCGGCGGCGCCTTGGGGGTTCGCGACCCCCATGTTGGTGACCAGCCGCGTTCCGTGCGCCACGCACAGCGGCAGGACCGCGCGCATCCGCCGCTCGAGCAGCGGATTGTAGCCGGCCCCGGGATCGGCCATGCGGTCGCGGTGGCCGAACGCCAGCGTGCGCTCGCCGATGCACTCGAACACGATCACGTCGAGCCGGCCCTTGGCGACCAGCTCGAGCGCCGGCTCGAGCCGGTCGGCCGAGAACCCGGCGCCGGTGCCGAGACGGAAGCGATCCACGCTGCGCATGTTCCGACCCTAGCACAAGGCGCAGGCGCAGCGACGGATTTAGGGTTCGATCAGGCTGATCGAATAGAGGCGCAGCCGCGAATCATTCGAGATGACTGTCAAACCCTCGGCAATCGCCTGCGCCACCAGCATACGATCGAACGGGTCCTCATGGTGTCGCGGCAGATCGCCAGCGGCGAGTCCATGCTCGGTGGTGACGGGCAGCTGCACGATGCCACTGCCCACGACGGCGCCGACGAGCGCCGCGGTGTCGAAGGCCAATCTTCCCCGCGCCCGCTTGATCGCAGCTTCCCAGAAGCTCGCCGCACTCACGAAGATCGGCATCTGCGGGTCCGCGATCATGGCGCGCACGCTCGGCTTCAGCCGCGAGCTCTGACTGAACCACCAGAGCAGCACGTAGGTGTCGAGCAGGTAGCTCAGGGACACTCGCCTCGAAAGGCCGCCATGATCTCCTCCGGCAGCGGATCATCGAAGTCCTCCGCGATCCAGATCTGGCCCTTGAGCAAATCCGGCTGGCGCGGCTCGCGCTTCGGGGCGTAGGGCAGCAGCCGCGCGACCGGCTTGCCGGCCTTGGCGATCACGATCTCCTCGCCGGCCGCGACCTCCTCCAAGAGGCGTGATAGATGGGTCTTAGCTTCGTGGACATTGACCATACGCATCGCCGGAGTCCTCTTGACCAGACTTAGTTTAGTCCGACAGGCCTGGCCGCGCAAGGTCTGGCCCGATCCGAGCAACCGCCGACCAAGGTGAGAGCACCGCATGCGCAAGAGCCTGGCTGAGGCGACCCCGCGGGTGGTCGGAACCGCGCCCGCCCGCGGCTCGACCATGCTCGGCATCGGCATGACCCTGCTCGCGATCGGCCTGTTCGCGGTCATGGACACGATCGGCAAGTCTTTGATGCAGCGCTATCCGGCGCCGCAGGTGGTCTGGGCGCGCTACTTCTTCCAGTGCACGCTGATGCTCCTGTTCCTGCCCCGGCTCGGCGTCACGGGTTTCCTGCGCACCCGCCGCCACGGCCTGCAGGTCGGCCGCGGCCTCTTGCTGCTGCTCGCGACCTTGTGCATGTACGGTGCGATCAGCGTCGTGCCGCTCGCCGACGCCTACGCCATCACCTTCACCGCGCCGCTGCTGGTGACCGCACTCTCGGTGCCGCTGCTCAAGGAGCGGGTCGGCTGGCGCCGCTGGACCGCGGTCGTGATCGGCTTCATCGGCGTCCTGATCGTGATCCGCCCGGGCTTCGGCCAGGTCCCGTGGCAGCTCATGCTGCCGCTGATCACCGCCGCCTGCTTTGCCGTCTACCAGATCTTCACCCGCATGATCAGCGTCGACCCCTGCGAGACGCCCTTCGTGATGCTCTTCTACCTGGCCTGGGTCGGCGCGCTCGCGACCACGCTGGTCGTGCCCTTCTACTGGCAGCCGGTGGGGCCGCTCGACTGGCTGTGGATGGCGGCGATCGGCGGCCTGGGCGCGACCGGCCACATGGTCCTGATCCGCGCGCTCACGATCGCGCCCGCCTCCCTGATCGCGCCCTTCACTTACAGCCAGATCATCTGGGCGCTGATCCTCGGCTACCTCGTGTTCGGCGACCTGCCCGACGCCTGGATGCTCGCCGGCTGCACCGTGATCATCGCCAGCGGCCTGTTCGTCTTCTACCGCGAAGCCGTACTCGGCCGACGTTGAGTAACCTGGGCGCCGCGCTCCGGGCGCTCGGCGAGCGGCAGGCGGGCACGGCGCGGCTGGACGAGGCGGTCGCGGCGTTCCGTTCGTCCCTGCTGGAGAGGACCCCCGAGCGCAGCCCGCTGGCCTGGGCGACGACCGAGGTCGGCCTCGGCGACGCGCTCGTCGCCTCGGGCGAGCGGGACGGGCCACGGCCCGGCTTGATGAGGCGGTCGCCGCCTACGGGACGGCCCTCGCCGTCCTCGAGCAGGCCGATGTGACTCCTTAACCCGGATTTCTCACAGAGTGTAGTGCATCGGGGCTCTAAATCGGCGAAAGTCGTTCTTCCGGAATGACTTGGAGCCGATCGGAGGAGAGCCCCGATGCCGACAGAGTGTAATCGCGACCTGTTCGGATATGAAGTGGTCGAAGGGCGCCAGGTGGTGGCCGCCTTCGACGGCGGTGAGGTGACATCAGACGCCGGGGCGCTGCTGCTCGGCGCGACCGATCGCGCGATCGGCTTGGTGACGAGGTTTGCGGCGTGCTTCGACGACGGCCGGGTCCAGGCGCAGGTCGAGCACACGGTCGAGGCTATGGTTGCGCAGCGGGTGTTCGGCATCGCGCTCGGCTATGAGGATCTGATCGATCACGACCAGCTGCGCCACGACCCGGTGCTGGCGACGCTGGCCGGCAAGCTCACCGCCCGGCGCCAGGAGTGCGCGCCGCTCGCCGGCAAGAGCACGCTGAACCGGCTCGAGCACGCACCTTTGACGCCGAGCCGCTACCATAAGATCGGCCACGACGCGGCGGCGATCGAGGGTTTGTTCGTCGCCCTGTTCCTCGAGGCGCACAAGACGCCGCCCGAGAGGATCGTTCTCGATCTCGATGCCACCGACGACCCCTTGCACGGGCATCAGGAGGGTCGGTTCTTCCACGGTTACTACGACTGCTTCTGCTATCTGCCGCTGTACATCTTCTGCGGCCGGCATCTGCTGGCGGCCAAGCTCCGGCGCTCGAACATCGACGCGTCAGCCGGGGCCCTCGATGAGCTCGAGCGCATCCTCGGCCAGATCCGGGCGCACTGGCCCCGGGTCGAGATCCTGTTGCGGGCGGATTCCGGCTTTGCCCGGGACCAGCTCATGACCTGGTGCGAGGACCATCGGGTCGATTATCTCTTCGGCCTCGCCCGCAACGAGCGCCTGGTCGGCGCGATCACCGAACAGCTCGCCGAGGCCGCGGCTGAGAGCCGGGCCCAGAATCGGCCCGCCCGCCGCTTCGCCGACTTCGCCTGGCGCACGCTGGACAGCTGGAGCCGCACACGGCGGGTCGTCGCCAAGGCCGAGCACCTACCCAAGGGCTCGAACCCGCGCTTCGTCGTCACCTCGCTCAGCGTCACCGACATCGACGCTCGGACCCTCTACGAGCAGGTCTACTGCGCCCGCGGCGAGGTCGAAAACCGGATCAAAGAGCAGCAGCTCGACCTGTTCGCCGATCGCACCTCGGCCGCGAGCATGCGCGCCAACCAGCTCAGGCTGTGGTTCGCGTCCTTCGCCTACGTGCTGGTCGAGGCGCTCAGGCGGATCGGGCTCCGGTTCACCCAGTTCGCCACCGCCACCTGCGCCACCATCCGGCTCAAGCTCCTGAAGATCGGCGCCCAGGTCCGCCGCAGCGTGCGCCGAATCAAGGTCGCAATGCCCTCAGCCTGCCCGTTCCAGACCGAGTATCACCTCGCCTACCTCTACCTGAAGCGTGCCGCCGCCTTCTGAACATCTCGCCCACAGCACCGCAGACCGCCCGAGCGGTCGCAATCGCTCGCCCGGAATTCGCCTCGGACCATCAATCTCGACCCGAAACCGCCGCGTCCGGCCATCGCGTCCGTTGTGGCCGCCAAACTCCGGCCCCGCCTACCGGCTGTGAGAAATCCAGGTTAAGCCGAGATCGCCCGAAGGGACCTCGACCGGGCTCGGGCGCTGCTCGAGCAACGACGCGCCGGCGGGGCGGAGCCGACACGCGGCGCTTCGCGGTAGCTGCGGTGCCCCAGCCATAAGCCCGGGTCGGCCTCGCGCCGGGCGAACAACGCGCCCCCACCTCGGGCATCCCGACCGGCGGCGGGCGCCCGCGGCGGCCGCATCAGGGCGTCGATCAGGCCGGGCGGACGATGCCCTTCTTGAGCAGCACGTTGCCGTAGAGGCGGGTCTCGCCGGTCTGGAGGAGGGCGAAGGCGCTGCTGGCGCGCTCATAGAAGGCGAAGCGCTCGATCTTTGCCAACTGGAAGCGGCTGCCCTCGGCGCGCTCGATGATCTGCTGGAACTCCTTGCAGACCTCGGGCACCGCGTCGGGGTCGTCGACCACCTCCATGCGCGCGCAGGCCTGGTCGACGAAGTCGTCGAGCGGCATGACCAATAGCACCGCCTCGAGCGCGCGGGTCGCGCTGATGCCATCCAGGCGCACGACCCGCGGGCCGGAGCTCGCGGCCGGGTAGTTGGCATCGACGATCACGAATTCGTCGCCATGGCCCATCGAGCGCAGCACGTGCAGGAGATCCGCGCCCAGCAGCGGGTCCAGTCCCTTCAGCATCGCCGATCCTCCCGATCGCAAGCGTGGTTGAGCAGCGTTTCCTCGCCCGGGTAGACTACACGGATCAGGACGCAGCGCGAAACCAGGGGAGCGGGGGCGATGGCTGACAAGGTGGTCATGGCGGTCGACGTCGGCACCGGCAGCGCCCGCGCGGCGCTGTTCGACGCCAGTGGCAAAATGCTCGCCCGCGCCAGCCAGGCGACCCTGATGCATCAGCCGCGCCCGGACCACGCCGAGCAGTCGGGCGAGGATATCTGGCAGGCGGTGTGCGGCGCCGCGCGGGCGGCGCGCGAACAGGCCGGCCTGCCGCCCGCGGCGGTCGCCGGGATCAGCTTCGATGCCACCTGCTCGCTGGTCGCACTCGACCGCGAGGACCGCCCGGCCTCCGTCTCGACCGGCGGCGAGGACCGCTGGAACGTCGTCCTTTGGCTCGATCACCGCGCGCTCGCCGAGGCCGAGGAATGCACCGCCACCGGCCACCAGGTCCTGGACTTCGTCGGCGGCACGATGTCGCCCGAGATGGAGATCCCGAAGCTGATGTGGCTGAAGCGCCATCTGCCGGCACAGTGGCAACGCTACGGCCGGCTGCTGGACCTCGCGGATTATCTCGGGTTTCGGGCGACCGGCTCGAACCAGCGCTCGGTCTGCACGGTGACCTGCAAGTGGACCTACCTGGCGCACGAGAGCCCGGGCTGGCAGGCTGATTTCCTGGCGCAGGTGGGCCTCGACGACCTGCTCCGCCGCGCCGCCCTGCCGCCGGTCGCGAGCGCGATCGGGACCTCGCTCGGCAGCCTCGAGCCGCAGGCCGCGGCCGACCTCGGCCTGACGCAGAACTGCCGGGTCGGCTGCGGCCTGATCGACGCCCACGCCGGCGCGCTCGGGGTGCTCGGTGGGGTGCTCGCCGACGGCGCGGCCGCGCTCGACCGCCACATCGCGCTGATCGCCGGCACCTCGACCTGCCACATGGCGCTGTCGAGCGCGCCGCGCGCGGTGCCGGGCGTCTGGGGGCCCTACCTCGGCGCCGTCGCGCCGGGGCTCTGGCTCAACGAGGGCGGCCAGTCGGCGACCGGGGCGCTGCTCGACCACGTCCTCGCCTGGCACGGCGCCGGCGCCGCCCTCGGCAAGGACCACGCCCGCGTCCTGCAGCGGATCGCCGAGCTGTCGGCGACCGACGACCCGGCCGCCGCCCCGCGCCTGCACGTGCTGCCGGACTTCCATGGCAACCGCTCGCCGCTCGCCGACCCGCATGCGGTCGGCGTGATCAGCGGCCTGACCCTGGATGCGTCGTTCGATTCGCTGGCCCGCCTCTACGAGCGCACCGCGGTCGCGATCGCGCTCGGCACCCGCCACATCCTGGACGCCCTGAACGCCCGCGGCTATGCCATCGACCACCTGCACGTGACCGGCGGCCACACCAAGAACCCGCTGCTGATGCGGCTCTACGCGGATGCGACCGGCTGCACCGTGGTCCAGCCGGCTGAGGAGGACGCGGTCCTCCTCGGCACCGCCATGGTCGCGGCAACCGCGGCCGGGCTTTTTCCCGACCTTGCGGCCGCCGCCGCCGCGATGGCCAAGGCTGGCGCCGTGATCACGCCCGACCGCGCGCGGCGGGCGGCGTACGATCGCGACTACCGGATCTTCCTCGCCATGCACGAGCAGCGCCGGGCGCTGGACACGATCGCTTGAGCGATCGCTAGGCGCGACCGGGCTGCGGCGGCCAAGCCTCCCAGCTCCGTGCAACCCCCCTTGACCCCTGCTGCTTTTTGGACCATTGATCCCCGCAGCGCTGGCTGGAGAAATCGGATCTATGACACTGCGCTCCGACCTCTTGACGAGGGGTTATCTGCCTGAAAACCTTCCGCCGCTGTTTATTAGCCATAACCTTGGTGGCTTCGCAGAAGTCAATTGTTTGGACTTTGTCACAAAGGGGAAAGTTCCGACGCGACCAACTCCGTACAATGCAACTAAGCGCGGCCATCAGCGCCGACTCTTCGCCATTCCTAATCCGGTTGCCGCTGTTGATACGTCCTTATTCATTACTAGACATTGGGACGCTATTGCCGATCACTTTAACAAATCCCCATTTTCCGCATCACGACCTATAATAGACCCGGCTGGCTCGCGAGCGATCGCGATCACATCCCACGACGAACTCTCTCATCTTAGGAATGACCGTCTGGCAGCATCACGTTACGTCGCGTGCACTGATATCTCTCGCTTCTTTCCATCTATCTATACACATGCCTTGCCCTGGGCGTTTCACGGCAAAACCAAGTCAAAATCGGATTATAGACCTGGTTCAAAAATCGCTGTTTTTCAATAGACTTGACCATATATTGCGACAGGCACAGGATGGTCAGACTATCGGGATTCCGGTTGGTCCGGACTCGTCACGCATAATCGCCGAGATAGTTGCCACGGCAGTAGATGCAGATTTTGTTATGCAGATCAAACAAACTCCCGCACTCGTGCGGCATGTTGATGACATCTGGATCGGCGCACGCAACCAAGATGATGCAGAAAACTTCCTCTACATATATCGCGCATGCTTGCGTGAATATGAACTTGACATAAACGAACTCAAAACATCGATCATACCTGCTACTAGAGACATATCGCATTTCTGGCCTAAGGAGCTTGGAGACCTTCTGCGGGATCAATTTGCGGTCGCATTCGGATTTCCACACCCTCGAAACCATGAAATAATATTTGTCCTCGATCGTGTCTTTGACCTAGCCAATCAGCACAAAGACGATGGCATTATAAAATTTGCGATACGCCGGCTTGATTTGGTTCGTGCCTGGTCTCACCATTGGGAAGTGCTCGAGCCGTTCATGATGCGCTGCGTAGTTAATTACCCGCATTCAGTGGATTACGTTGCTCGTGTCTTGGCTTGGAGGACACGAATTGGGCGAGATATCAATTTGGCGAGATGGCAACCCCTATTAAATGAGTTCATCGGGTTTCACGCTCGGCTTCGGAATGATTCCGAGGTCTGCTGGGCATTATGGCTCGCTCGCGAGCTCGGAACGAAGGTCAGAAGGCATGTTGCTGAACTGGTAATCAGCGACTGCGGTCCCATGGCGCTGACACTGCTGTGCGATTGCATCGAACGTAGGACGGTCCAGTCCCGCTTGGACCGTGAACGGATTAGAGCGGCTTTGTGAGCGCCCGTTTTCCGGCCCTTTCTGGTTCTTCGCGTATCCAGCTGGCGAGGAATTGGGCTGATCCCTTGTTGTTCGCGAGGATCCTTCGAATTTTTCCAGAGCTGGACCAAGCGGACGTCTCCTTCTCGATCCGAACGCTCTCCCGAGTGCGCTGGAGGGGAAAGAAGAGGAGGAATGGGAGGAGGCCGATGCAATTGAGGATATCGCGGGCGAGTACGAGACCGATGATAATGAGTTTTTAATCTGGATGATTTTTGAGCAACCATTGTCAACCTGGGGTGGGAAGTGGATCTGAACTCTTTAGGGACGCGGGCCGGATTTGTTGCACGACGGCGAGACGCAACCGATATTCGGGCGGGCCGCATCGACCGCAGGCCCGTCCAGGACGGAGTGACATGGTGCGCGCGAAGCGATCCGAGGCGAACGCCGGAGCC
>CAWALL010000025.1:0-15562 GCA_963782885.1 uncultured Alphaproteobacteria bacterium | reverse complement strand
GGCATCGATCAGGCTCACCTCGTGGCCCGCCGCCGCGAGCAGCCCGCCATAACTCCCGCCCATCGCGCCCGCGCCGACAACCGTGATCTTCATGACTCTCCTCCCGCAACCTTCGCGCGACCCTAGCCGATCGCCCCCGTCGGAGCCAGGCCGGCGCTCATGCCGTGCCGGCGAGTTCGACCAGGCTCGCGGCCAGCACGCGGGCGCCCGCGGCCAGGTCCTCGGGCTTCGCGTTTTCGGCCGGGTTGTGGCTGATGCCCCGCTCGCAGGGCACGAAGATCATGCCCGTCGGCGCCTGCTCGGCGATGAAGTTGGCGTCGTGAAAGGCGCCGGACGGCAGGCGCATGTGGCCGATGCCGAGCCCGCGCGCGGCGTTCTCGATCGTATCCACGATGCGCGCGGGAAAGACGCAGGGCGGCCGGTTGAAGGTCTCGACGACCCGGGCGGCGCAAGGCGGTGCGAAGCGTTGGCAGACCCGCTCGATCTGCCCGCCGCGGGCCTCGAGCACACCGGCCTCGGGATGGCGGAAATCGACGCTGAAGGTGACCCTCGCCGGCACGGTGTTGGGCGAGTTGGGCTGGACCTCGAGCCGGCCGACGGTGAACCGGACCCGGTCGTCCGGGTCGTGCATCAGGTCCTGCAGGCCGGCGATCATCCGGACCGCGGCCCGGACCGCGTCCTTGCGGCCGCCGAGCGGGGCGGTGCCGGCGTGGGCCGGCTCGCCCTCGACCTCGACCACGTACCAGCGCGCCCCCTGGATGCCGGTGACCACGCCCACCTGCAGGCCGCTCGCCTCGAGCCGCGGCCCCTGCTCGATGTGCGGCTCGAGATAGGCGGCGATCGGCAAACCGAACGGACGGCGCGGCACGTCGGGCGTGGCGGCGAGCGTCTCGGCGAGCGCGGCACCGAAGCGGATGCCGGCCGCATCGGAGAGATCAAGGCAGTCCTCGAGCCGCATCAGGCCCGCGAACACGGCCGAGCCCATGGCGCCCGGCGCGAAGCGCCCGCCCTCCTCGTTGGTCCAGGCGACCACGTCGACCGGGCGCGCCGTGGCGATGCCGGCATCGTCGAGCGCCTCCAGCGCCTCCAGCCCCGCGAGCACGCCGAAGATGCCATCGAAGCGGCCGCCGGTCGGCTGGCTGTCCATGTGCGAGCCGGCGACCACGGGCGGCGCGCCCGGGTCGCGCCCGGGCCGGCGGATGAACAGGTTCGCGATGTCGTCGACCGCAGGCTCGTAGCCGCGCGCCGCCGCCCAGCCGAGCAGCAGCGCCCGCGCCCGGATGTCCTCCGCCGACAGCGCCTGACGGTTGACGCCGTTGCCCGCGATCGCGCCGATCTCGGCCATCGCCATGTGCCGCTGCCAGAGCCGCCCCTGATCGACGGCCGCGGCCGCCCGATGCGCGAAAGCCTGCTGTGCTGCCATGGTCCGCCCCCTCGCGGCGGCAACTTCGCCGACCCCGATTGTCCCTCCCGGGCCGCCGCCAGGCAAGACCTCGCCCTTGCGAGACGCTGGGTGGACAAAGATCCTCGTTGCTGCCAGAATTCAGACTTGCTGTCAGTACAGTGGTGAATTGGCAGATGCAGGCAGTGCGTACCCGATTGGGCGAGAACGGTCGTGTCGTCATCCCGGCCGAGTTTCGCAAGCAGCTTGGCCTGAAGGCGGGCGATCCGCTGGTCGTGCGGCTCGACGAAGATGGTCTCCGAATCGAGAGCCGACGGGCAGCGGTGCGCGCCGCTCAGCGCATGGTCCGCGAGCGCGTGCCGAAGGGGGAGCTCCTGACCGAGCGGCTGTTCAGGATGCGGCTCGCCGAGACCCGCGGTGAGTGAGGTCGTCCTCGATGCCTCGGCTGTGCTCGCTCTGATCAACGAGGAGCCCGGCGGCGAGACCGTCGATGCTCTGCTCGACGATGCGATCATCAGCGCCGTGAACTGGTCCGAGGTGATCGCGGTGCTGGTCGACGCCGGGTTCGCGATCGAGCGCGCCGGCGCCAGGATCACGGCGCTCAACCTCGAGGTCGTCGCGTTCGACCAGGCGCAGGCACTGGCCACCGGTGCGCTGCGCTCAGCGACGCGCAGCGCCGGCTTGTCGCTTGGGGATCGGGCGTGCCTCGGCCTCGCGCAGACGCGCGCCGCGCCAGCGATCACAGCCGACCGGCGCTGGGCGACCCTCCAGCTCGAGGCCGAGGTCCGGCTGATCCGATGAATGCTCGCGATGACGGCCGACCCCACGCCGATGCTTGAGGTCGATGTGAAGGGTTACAGGAATCCACCCGAGTTTCCCTACGAGGCCTTTGTCCAGGCGGTATTGGAGAGGCATTTCGTTCAGTTGGGATATCGAATCTTGAGTTTCGGCCATGCCGATCTGGTTTGCGGGCGGGCTGGCGAGCGTTGGATCGTCGAGGCTAAGGGGCAGACGTCAGACATCGGCCTCGATTTTCGCACCGGTCTCGGTCAGATCGTCATCACCATGAAAGACGAGACCTGCAACTATGCCATCGCGGTGCCGGATATCTCAGCATTTCGGCGCCAAGCGGACAAGGTGACGGCTCATGTTCGGCGCGCCCTCAACCTCCACGTGATCTTCGTAGACCAGAATGGACGGGTCGACATAGACTGACCCAGCCTCGCGGCACGCCGCCCATGCACGCGTATGATTTCGAACCGACCGCCCGGTGCCCGCTCGACGACGTGCGGGTGCTCGATCTCTCGCGCCTGGTCGCGGGCAACATCCTCACGCACGTGCTGGCCGATCTCGGCGCCGAGGTGATCAAGGTCGAGAAGCCGGGCCGGGGCGATGATCTGCGCAACTGGCAGACCCGGGGCGTGCCGCTCTGGTGGCAGGTCTACGCCCGCAACAAGAAGAGCTTGTGCCTCGACCTGCGCCAGGCGGCCGGGCGCGACCTCCTGCTCCGTTTGGTCGAGACCTCGAAAATCCTGGTCGAGAACTACCGCCCGGGCACGCTCGAGAAGATGGGCCTCGGGCCCGAGGTGCTGCAGGCTCGCAACCCCGGGCTCGTGGTCGTCCGGGTCTCGGGCTGGGGCCAGAGCGGCCCGTTTCGCGACAAGCCCGGCTTCGGCTCGCTGGTCGAGGCGTTTTCCGGCTTTGCCGCGATGAACGGCTTTGCCGACCGGCCGCCGGTGCTGCCGGCGTTCGCGATGGCGGACGCGTTTGCCGGCCTTTATGGCGCGCTCGCCGCCCTGACCGCGCTCCGGGTCGCCGAGCGCGGCGGCGCGGGCCAGGTGATCGATCTCGCCCTGCTCGAGCCGATCCTCGCCATGCTCGGCCCCAAGGCCGCCGAGCACCGGCTGACCGGCGCGACCACGCCCAGGATGGGCAGTCGCTGCATGATCCAATCGCCGCGCGACGTCTACGAGACTCGGGACGGCAAGTACGTGGCCCTCTCGACCGGCACCCAGGCCATGGCGGAGCGCCTGTTCCGGGCGATCGGGCGCGCCGACCTCCTGGACGACCCGCGCTTTCGCACCAACGCCGATCGGTTGCGCCACCGCGAGAAGGTCGAGGCGATCGTCGCGGACTTCATTGCGGAGCGCACCCAGGCGGACGCGCTCGCCTTTTTCGAAACGGCCGAGGTCACGGTCGGCCCGGTTGCCGACGAGGCGGACCTCGCCGCCGATCCCTACGTCGCCGAGCGTGAGGTGCTGGTCGAGGTGCCGGACCCGCTCGCGGGCCATCTGCCGATGCACAACGTCGTGCCCCGGCTGTCCGCGACCCCCGGCGCGCTCCGCCACCCCGCGCCCAGGCTAGGCGAGCACAATGCCGAGATCCTCCGCGCGCTCGGTTGCTCGGGCGAAGAGATCGCGCGCCTGACCGAGGCCGGCGTCCTCGGGGCATAGCCGTCCGCTCAGACGATCAGCTCGATCCGAGCCCCAACGCCGGGGACAGCGGCGAGCCGCTTGTCGCGCGTCAGCATGCGTACTTCCAGCATCTCAGCGAGGGCCAGGTAGAGCGCGTCGTGGAGCGAGGCATTGTCGCGCAGCTCGAACGCCCGCGGCAGCAGCGGCGTGTGAGAAAAACGCTCGATTGGCAGGCAAGCAAAGTCGGCCAGCGCCGACAGTGCGGCGACAGTTGGCAGCCGGCCGCGCAGAACCCGATTGCGAAGCACGCTCGCCACCTCTGCGTCCAGCAGGTGCGGTCCGGCCCACGAGGATTCGCTCCGGAGCCGTTCGCCGATCGCCGCAGCGTGGGGCGGCAGGTCGAGGATCAGGTCGACGATCACCGAAGCGTCGACCACGAGCACCGCTACTGCCCGCGGTTTTCGCGCACCGCCGCTACCGAATCGAAGGGCTCTCCGACCGGTCCGCGTTGCTTGATGCGCTCGATGACCTCCTCCAGCGAAGGCTTGGCCGCCACTTTGGTGACCTCGCGGCGCAGGAAGTCGGACAGGCTCATGCCTTCCTTGGCGGCGCGGATCTTCAAAGCCTGGTGCACTTCGTCCGGGACGTTGCGGATCTGGATCATCTTGGACATGCGCTCCACATGCGATCATGTGGTGCGCATGTCAAGGTCGGCTTGGCCGCCCGGCGTCCGGCCGCCATAATCGACGCCCGCCAACGCGCCGGCCAGGCGCTCGAGCCTTCAGGGAGGCCCCATGCCGGAACCGACCGCCTACGAGCTGTTCGCCGTCAAATACGCGCACCACGAGCGACCCGCGTTCGACAATTTCGTGTTCCGCGACGACGTCCACGACGGCCCGGGACCGCTCGACTACTTCGTCTGGGTGGCGCGCTCGCCGGAGCGGACCTTCGTGATCGACACCGGTTTTTCCGAAGAGACCGGCCGGCGCCGCGATCGCCAGATCATCCGCGACCCCAAGGCAGGCCTCGCCGCGCTCGGGATCGACGCCGGCGCGGTCGAGGACGTGATCATCACCCATCTGCACTACGACCACGTCGGCAACTTCGAGATTTTTCCCCGCGCGACCTTCCACCTCCAGGATCGGGAGATGAGCTACGCCACCGGCCGCTACATGTGCCATCAGCGCCTGAAGCTGCCCTTTGACGTCGAGAACGTGACCGGCATGGTGCGCGAGCTCTACCGCGGCCGAGTCGAGTTCCACGACGGCGACGAGGACCTCGCCTCCGGCATCAGCCTGCACCTGGTCGGCGGCCACAGCCACGGCCTGCAGTTCGCCCGCGTCCACACCAGGCGCGGCTGGGTCGTGGTCGCCTCGGACGCCGCCCACTTCTACGCCAACATGGCGACCGGCAACCCGTTCCCGATCGTGCTCCACATCGGCGAAATGCTCGAGGGCCACCGCAAATGCCGGCGCCTCGCGGCGAGCGAGCAGCACATCGTGCCCGGCCACGATCCCTTAGTGATGGCGCGCTACCCGGCGCCATCCGCCGACCTCGAGGGCATCGCGGTCCGGCTCGACACAGCACCGGCGGACTGAGCCGGCTCCGAACCGAGCGCCACCGGGCGGCGGAGCTCCGGCCAGACCAGCGCGGCCAGCGCCAGCGCCGCCAGGCCCTCGAGCGCGATCAGCGCGACCGCATGCGCCGCGCCCAGCCAGTCGGCGAGCAGGCCGACGTGCAGCATGCCGATCGGACCGGCGCCGATCGCGACCGTGAGCAGGCCCATCAGGCGCGAGCGCAAAGCGGCCGGTGCGGCCAGGAACATGATCGTGCTCTGCATGACGGAAAAGCCCGCGATGCCGATGCCGCACAGCAGGATCAGCCCGAACGACAACGCCGCCGCGGACGACAGCGCGAAGGCCAGGACAGCGAACAGGAACAGGAGTGACGAGCCGGTATAGATCTGGGCATAGCGCATCGGCCGATCGGTGCGCCCGACCAGCAGCGCGCCCAGCAGCGCGCCGAAGCCCTCGGTCGACATCAGGACGCCGATCAGGGTCGGCGAGAGATGGAGCACGCGCTCGCCGATCACCGGCACCATCGTGATGTAGGCAAAGCCCCAGAGGTTGACGATCACCGTGACCGCGAGGGCGCCGAGGATCAGGCGCTCGGCGCGCGCGAACCGCCAGCCCTCGGCCAGCATCGCGAGCAGCGAGGCGCCGGTGCCCGCTGCACGCGCCTCGCGATAGACGATCCGCGCGACCAGCACGGCGGCCGCGGCGTAGAGGATCGCGCCCAGCAGATAGACGCCGTACAGCCCGATCGCTTCCAGCAGAAGGCCACCGAGCGCCGGCCCGACCATCCTGGTCGCGTTGCTGGTCGCCGATTCCAGGGCCATGGCGCGGCTCAGCAGGGCCGGACCGGCGAGCTCGCCGAGCATGGTCCGCCGGACCGGGAACTCGGTCGCCCAAAACATGCCGTTGAGAAAGGCGCCGGCCGCGACCTGCCAGATCGTGATCCGGTCGGCGAGCGCGAGCAGCGCCAGCACCGCCGAGGCCAGCGCCAGCACGACCAGTGCCAGGATCAGGAAACGGCGGCGATCGTAACGGTCGGCGAGCGCGCCCGCCGGGATGCCGAACAGAAACATCGGCGCCAGGCGCAACAGCGTCAGGACCGCGACCAGAAAGGGCGAGCCGGTCCGCTCGAGCACGAACAGGCTGATCGCGAGCAGCTCCAGCCAGCGCAGCGCGCCGCAAAGGATGCCGCTCGACCAGAGACGGGCGAAGCCCGGGTTGTGCAGGAGCTCGCGCACGCGTTGGCCGGCGCTCAGTCCTCGATCTCGACCTCGAGGCCAAGTACGAGAAAACTCCAGGACTTGCCGTGGGCGTCGAGGTTCAGGGACTCGTTGACGCCGCCCTCGAGCGCCTGGTCCATGACGAAGTTGAGGGCGCCGAGACGGTCGAGTGCGAAGCGCTGCACCGGGCCTTTGAGCAGCCGCGGGAACTCGGCCTGCAGGCGCTCCGGCGTCAGCTGCGCCTCGATCGCGGGGAAGTGGCGCTGCTCGTAGGCGTAGACCGCGACGTTCGAGCGGTTGCCCTTGTCGCCGGCGCGGGCGTGGGCGATTTCGCGCAGCTGCACCCGCCGGCTCATGCCTCGATGATCTCGACGCGGGCGCGGACCTGGTCGCGCGCGAGATAGGCGCTGTGCGTGATCACCGAGGGCGTGATCTGGCCGCGATAGCCGCCGCCCCCGGCGGGGCCGCAGCAGAGCAGCGATTCGACTTCCCAGAGCAGGAGCTCGGCCTGCTCGCGCGAGCTCGCCCGCAGCGCCGCCCGCAGGCGGACGTCCCGGGCATCGCTCGGATAGGCGCGCGCGGTGCCGTGCAGCGCGCTGACCCCGATCAGATCGAGCCTGAGCGGCGCGTTGCAGCCGTGCAGCCCGACCATCCGCTCCTCGACCACCCGGCCCGCGAGCTCGGCCCGCGCCCTGGCGCCGGGCCCGGCGTACGAGATCCCGGCCTCGGCCAGCAGGCCGCCATCGAACGCGACCGTCACCTTGAGCTGCTCCGGCCGTCTGGCGCCGCCGGCGCCCGTCACCTCGACCCGGTCCCTGCCCTGCTCGCGGATCTGGACGCCGCTGAAGTCGGCGACCACGTCGGGCGTGACGTAGGCGGCAGGATCATGGACCTCGTACAGCAGCTGCTCCTTGACCGTCCGCTCGCTGACCAGACCGCCGGCGTCGTCGAGCTTGGTGATCACGGCGCTGCCGTCGGCCGCGACCTCGGCGATCGGGAAGCCGACCCGGGCGAGGTCCTTCACGTCCTTGAAGCCCGGATCGGCGAAATAGCCGCCGGTGATCTGGGCCGCGCACTCCATCAGATGGCCCGCGAGCGTGCCGGCGCCGAGCATCGGCCAGTCGTCCTCGGCCCAGCCGAAGGCATGCCTAAGCGGCGCGAGGAACAGGCTGGGATCGGCGACCCGGCCGGTGATCACGACGTCCGCCTCCGACTCGAGCGCCTGCAGGATCGCATCGGCCCCGAGATAGGCGTTGGCCCCGACCAGCCGCCGGCCGACCTCGCCGACGGTGATGCCCGAATCGAGCGGCGTCTCCGGCCCGATCAGGGCGCTGACGTCGTCGCCCTCGAGCGCTGCGATCCTGAGCCTGCCGAGCCCCAGCGCGCGCGCCACCGCGGCCGTCCGCGCGGCGGCGCCTTGGGGGTTCGCGACCCCCATGTTGGTGACCAGCCGCGTTCCGTGCGCCACGCACAGCGGCAGGACCGCGCGCATCCGCCGCTCGAGCAGCGGATTGTAGCCGGCCCCGGGATCGGCCATGCGGTCGCGGTGGCCGAACGCCAGCGTGCGCTCGCCGATGCACTCGAACACGATCACGTCGAGCCGGCCCTTGGCGACCAGCTCGAGCGCCGGCTCGAGCCGGTCGGCCGAGAACCCGGCGCCGGTGCCGAGACGGAAGCGATCCACGCTGCGCATGTTCCGACCCTAGCACAAGGCGCAGGCGCAGCGACGGATTTAGGGTTCGATCAGGCTGATCGAATAGAGGCGCAGCCGCGAATCATTCGAGATGACTGTCAAACCCTCGGCAATCGCCTGCGCCACCAGCATACGATCGAACGGGTCCTCATGGTGTCGCGGCAGATCGCCAGCGGCGAGTCCATGCTCGGTGGTGACGGGCAGCTGCACGATGCCACTGCCCACGACGGCGCCGACGAGCGCCGCGGTGTCGAAGGCCAATCTTCCCCGCGCCCGCTTGATCGCAGCTTCCCAGAAGCTCGCCGCACTCACGAAGATCGGCATCTGCGGGTCCGCGATCATGGCGCGCACGCTCGGCTTCAGCCGCGAGCTCTGACTGAACCACCAGAGCAGCACGTAGGTGTCGAGCAGGTAGCTCAGGGACACTCGCCTCGAAAGGCCGCCATGATCTCCTCCGGCAGCGGATCATCGAAGTCCTCCGCGATCCAGATCTGGCCCTTGAGCAAATCCGGCTGGCGCGGCTCGCGCTTCGGGGCGTAGAGCAGCAGCCGCGCGACCGGCTTGCCGGCCTTGGCGATCACGATCTCCTCGCCGGCCGCGACCTCCTCCAAGAGGCGTGATAGATGGGTCTTAGCTTCGTGGACATTGACCATACGCATCGCCGGAGTCCTCTTGACCAGACTTAGTTTAGGGTGTGTTAACACTATTCAAAGAGGGCGGTTTGAGGTAAGCTCATCGCATGATGAGGCTGACCGAAGACCAGTACGAAGTGATCCGGCCGTTGATGCCCGTACAGCGGGGCAACGTGCGGATCGGCAATCTCGAGGTCATCAACGCAGTGCTGTTTGTGGCCGAGAACGGCTGCAAATGGCGCGCGCTGCCGGCGCGCTTCGGCAACTGGCACACGATCTACACACGGCTGCGCCGGTGGGCGGCGGCGGGCGTGCTGGACCGCGTGTTCCAGGCCCTGCAAGAGCATCGCCTGATCCGCATCCGTGTCGAGTGCGTCGGCTTGGACAGCACCAGCGTCAAGGTTCACCCCGACGGCACGGGCGCGCGAAAAAAAACGGCCCGCAAGCCATCGGCAAGTCGCGTGGCGGCTGGAACACCAAGATTTATCTGGTTGCCGCGGATGAGCGAACGGCCCTGACCTTCGCCCTGTCGCCCGGACAGGCCCACGACGCGCCCGAAGGACGCAAGCTGCTGACCGCCTGGCAGCGCCGGCCCGCTGGTGTGCCCATGGTGATGGACCGGGCGTACGAAGGCGACGAGACCCGGCAACTGGTGCTGGAGCTCGGCTTCGCGCCGGTCGTGCCGCCCAACCCCAACCGTCTTCAGCCTTGGACCTACGACCGCAGTCTCTACCGCCGGCGCAACGAGGTCGAACGCCTGTTCCGCAGGCTCAAAGGCTTTCGTCGCATCTTCTCGCGCTTCGAAAAGCTCGATCTCATGTTCACCGCCTTCATCCACTTCGCCCTCATCACCGACATGCTTTGTGTTAACACGCCCTAGTCCGACAGGCCTGGCCGCGCAAGGTCTGGCCCGATCCGAGCAACCGCCGACCAAGGTGAGAGCACCGCATGCGCAAGAGCCTGGCTGAGGCGACCCCGCGGGTGGTCGGAACCGCGCCCGCCCGCGGCTCGACCATGCTCGGCATCGGCATGACCCTGCTCGCGATCGGCCTGTTCGCGGTCATGGACACGATCGGCAAGTCTTTGATGCAGCGCTATCCGGCGCCGCAGGTGGTCTGGGCGCGCTACTTCTTCCAGTGCACGCTGATGCTCCTGTTCCTGCCCCGGCTCGGCGTCACGGGTTTCCTGCGCACCCGCCGCCACGGCCTGCAGGTCGGCCGCGGCCTCTTGCTGCTGCTCGCGACCTTGTGCATGTACGGCGCGATCAGCGTCGTGCCGCTCGCCGACGCCTATGCCATCACCTTCACCGCGCCCCTGCTGGTGACCGCACTCTCAATGCCGCTGCTCAAGGAGCGGGTCGGCTGGCGCCGCTGGACCGCGGTCGTGATCGGCTTCATCGGCGTCCTGATCGTGATCCGCCCGGGCTTCGGCCAGGTCCCGTGGCAGCTCATGCTGCCGCTGATCACCGCCGCCTGCTTTGCCGTCTACCAGATCTTCACCCGCATGATCAGCGTCGACCCCTGCGAGACGCCCTTCGTGATGCTCTTCTACCTGGCCTGGGTCGGCGCGCTCGCGACCACGCTGGTCGTGCCCTTCTACTGGCAGCCGGTGGCGCCGCTCGACTGGCTGTGGATGGCGGCGATCGGCGGCCTGGGCGCGACCGGCCACATGGTCCTGATCCGCGCGCTCACGATCGCGCCCGCCTCCCTGATCGCGCCCTTCACCTACAGCCAGATCATCTGGGCGCTGATCCTCGGTTATCTGGTGTTCGGCGACGTCCCCGACGCCTGGATGCTCGCCGGCTGCACCGTGATCATCGCCAGCGGCCTGTTCGTCTTCTACCGCGAAGCCGTACTTGGCCGACGTTGAGTAACCTGGGCGCCGCGCTCCGGGCGCTCGGCGAGGGGGAGGCGGGCACGGCGCGGCTGGACGAGGCGGTCGCGGCGTTCCGTTCGTCCCTGCTGGAGAGGACCCGCGAGCGCAGCCCGCTGGCCTGGGCGACGACCGAGGTCGGCCTCGGCGACGCGCTCGTCGCCTCGGGCGAGCGGGACGGGCCACGGCCCGGCTTGATGAGGCGGTCGCCGCCTACGGGACGGCCCTCGCCGTCCTCGAGCAGGCCGATGTGACTCCTTAAGCCGAGATCGCCCGAAGGGACCTCGACCGGGCTCGGGCGCTGCTCGAGCAACGACGCGCCGGCGGGGCGGAGCCGACACGCGGCGCTTCGCGGTAGCTGCGGTGCCCCAGCCATAAGCCCGGGTCGGCCTCGCGCCGGGCGAACAACGCGCCCCCACCTCGGGCATCCCGACCGGCGGCGGGCGCCCGCGGCGGCGGCATCAGGGCTTCGATCAGGCCGGGCGGACGATGCCCTTCTTGAGGAGGACGTTGCCGTAGAGGCGGGTCTCGCCGGTCTGGAGGAGGGCGAAGGCGCTGCTGGCGCGCTCATAGAAGGCGAAGCGCTCGATCTTTGCCAACTGGAAGCGGCTGCCCTCGGCGCGCTCGATGATCTGCTGGAACTCCTTGCAGACCTCGGGCACCGCGTCGGGGTCGTCGACCACCTCCATGCGCGCGCAGGCCTGGTCGACGAAGTCGTCGAGCGGCATGACCGAGAGCACCGCCTCGAGCGCGCGGCTCGCGCTGATGCCATCCAGGCGCACGACCCGCGGGCCCGAGCTCGCGGCCGGGTAGTTGGCATCGACGATCACCAATTCGTCGCCATGGCCCATCGAGCGCAGCACGTGCAGGAGATCCGCGCCCAGCAGCGGGTCCAGTCCCTTCAGCATCGCCGGTCCTCCCGATCGCAAGCGTGGTTGAGCAGCGTTTCCTCGCCCGGGTAGACTACACGGATCAGGACGCAGCGCGAAACCAGGGGAGCGGGGCGATGGCTGACAAGGTGGTCATGGCGGTCGACGTCGGCACCGGCAGCGCCCGCGCGGCGCTGTTCGACGCCAGTGGCAAAATGCTCGCCCGCGCCAGCCAGGCGACCCTGATGCATCAGCCGCGCCCGGACCACGCCGAGCAGTCGGGCGAGGACATCTGGCAGGCGGTGTGCGGCGCCGCGCGGGCGGCGCGCGCAGAGGCCGGCCTGCCGCCCGCGGCGGTCGCCGGGATCAGCTTCGATGCCACCTGCTCGCTGGTCGCACTCGACCGCGAGGACCGCCCGGCCTCCGTCTCGACCGGCGGCGAGGACCGCTGGAACGTCGTCCTTTGGCTCGATCACCGCGCGCTCGCCGAGGCCGAGGAATGCACCGCCACCGGCCACCAGGTCCTGGACTTCGTCGGCGGCACGATGTCGCCCGAGATGGAGATCCCGAAGCTGATGTGGCTGAAGCGCCATCTGCCGGCGCCGTGGCAGCGCTACGGCCGGCTGCTGGACCTCGCGGATTATCTCGGGTTTCGCGCGACCGGCTCGAACCAGCGCTCGGTCTGCACGGTGACCTGCAAGTGGACCTACCTGGCGCACGAGAGCCCGGGCTGGCAGGCCGATTTCCTCACCAAGGTGGGCCTCGACGACCTGCTCCGCCGCGCCGCCTTGCCGCCGGTCGCGAGCGCGATCGGGACCGCGCTCGGCAGCCTCGAGCCGCAGGCCGCGGCCGACCTCGGCCTGACGCCGGACTGCCGGGTCGGCTGCGGCCTGATCGACGCCCACGCCGGCGCGCTCGGCGTCCTCGGCGCGGTTTTGGGCGGCGCCGGCGCGGACGGCCCGGAGTCCGGCGCTGCGGCCGCGCTCGACCGCCACATCGCGCTGATCGCCGGCACCTCGACCTGCCACATGGCGCTGTCGCCCGAGCCGCGCGCGGTGCAAGGCGTCTGGGGGCCCTACCTCGGCGCCGTCGCGCCGGGGCTCTGGCTCAACGAGGGCGGCCAGTCGGCGACCGGCGCTCTGCTCGACCACGTCCTCGCCTGGCACGGCGCCGGCGCCGCCCTCGGCAAGGACCACGCCCGCATCCTGCAGCGGATCGCCGAGCTGTCGGCGACGGACGACCCGGCCGCCGCCCCGCGCCTGCACGTGCTCCCCGACTTCCACGGCAACCGCTCGCCGCTCGCCGACCCGCACGCGGTCGGCGTGATCAGCGGCCTGACGCTCGACGCCTCGTTCGATTCGCTCGCCCGCCTGTATGAGCGCACCGCGGTCGCGATCGCGCTCGGCACCCGCCACATCCTCGACGCCCTGAACGCCCGCGGCTACGCGATCGACCACCTGCACGTGACCGGCGGCCACACCAAGAACCCGCTGCTGATGCGCCTCTACGCCGATGCGACCGGCTGCACCGTGGTCCAGCCGGCAGAGGAGGACGCGGTCCTCCTCGGCACCGCCATGGTCGCGGCAACCGCGGCCGGGCTTTTTCCCGGTCTTGCGGCCGCCGCTGCGGCGATGGCCAAGGCCGGCGCGGTGATCACGCCCGACCGCGCGCGACGCGCGGCGTACGATCGCGACTACCGGATCTTCCTCGCGATGCACGAGCAACGCCGGGCGCTGGATGCGATCGCTTAGGCGATCGCCCGGGCGCTACCAGGCCGGGCGGGTCACAGTTGGTTCCTGAACCTTTTCTCCCGTCACGGTCACACCGAGTCTCTTAACCGGAAGTCCCACAGTCCACCCTCCAGATTCCATGGTTGCATTCCGTGGCGCTCTGCCCTATATACGGCGCGAGAGAGCGTAGCCATGAGCATGACTGGTCACCCCTCTATCGCCCTTCCGACCACCGAGGACGTGAATCGGTGGAAGCTCGAACTCGACCGCGTAGTCACCGAAGAATCGGATATGAAGGCGCGGCATGCGGCTGAGGAGAAGGCTCTCCGCGATCGACGCACGAGGCTTGAAAAGCTTGTCATGGCGGGCGCCGCATTCGTCGAAGTAACGCTGAGCGAGTCCCAAAAGCCCGAACCAGCGCCGCTGTCGGTCGTGGCACCGTCGTCAGCGCAGACGCCTAAGCCCAAGGTGGCGCGCCGCCGTCAGCGACGGAAGCAAACCAGCAGGTCGCGAGCGCGTACCTGGACGGCTACCATTCTAAAGACGCTCAAGGTCGCCGGGCGCGGGATGACCTATGCTGAGCTGAAAAGCGAGATGGCGAAAACTCATCTCGGAGAGACGCTGAGTCGCACGGACAGGGCGCTCTACGGAGGCGTCGGCAAACTCGCCAACCGCGGTCAACTCGTGAAGCACAACGGCAGGCTATTTACGCCGGATGCGTATCGTCGATTCATGTCGGACGTTGCTACAGGGAAGGCCGTTGATCGACCCGCCCCTCCTACGGGCAATCGTGGTTCTCCCAACAAGGTGGCAATCTTCACCTTCCTTGCCAGCAGGCCTGGCGGAGCCACTACGGCGGAGATCGTCCACGCGCTGCTCAACGATCCGCCTCCGGGGCTGAAAATCTCTGAGAATCCAACAGTGATCTACAACCTACTCTCCAATCTAAAGAAGAGGCGAGAGCTGATGAGACCAGGGGATCGGTACTTTCTCCCGTCCCCGGACAACGGAGCGCCCGGTCCGAACGGACCGGGCGACCCAAGTCACCATGATGCTGGGGGTGGCACCCTCGCATCGTCTGGCAACGGTAGGCTGTGACCTAGCGTTGCACCTCCGGGTGCCAACCCGGCTCAGCCGGGGGTGTAGCCCCCGGCAAGGAGGGCATGAGGATGCCCCGGTATCCTCTCCGGTCCGTGCGGTTGCAGCCGCATAGACCGTTGCTCTTGTTAAAGGAAGCGGGCCGTAAGGCCCCACCCCTCTCCGACCCCCTTCCATAAGGGGCACGGGACGGCGGCGCACCACGGGTCCAACCGTGGTGCGCCGTTGCGTACGCTCTAAATACGGCAGTAAGCGGCGCTTGTCAAGGGGAGTAAGATGAATTGGCCAGTGATTCCAGTCACTTATCACTCTCCGAAACCTTAAAAAAATACGGGCCCTTACAGGAGTTTATTGCTCAAGGCAAAAGGTATCAGGAGCATTTTCCGGCGCTGAGCCAGAGCGTTCATTCGGGGATCCAGGGTCAGGTCTGGAGCCAGGGTCAGGTCTTGGAGCCAGGGTCAGGTCTTGGAGCCAGGGTCAGGTCTTGGAGCCAGGGTCAGGTCTGGAGCCAGGGTCAGGTCTTGCATTCGTGGAGCCAGGGTCAGGTCTTGCATTCGAGCATGCGTGGAGCCAGGGTCAGGTCTTGCATTCGAGCATGCGGAAGCCGTTTTCATGCAGTGGTCCGACCGGCGGAGGAGGACGCGGTGCTGCTCGGTACCGCCATGGTCGCCGCTTCCGCGGCCGGGTTGCACCCCGCCCCGCCGGCCGCCGCCGTGATGGCCAAGGCCCGGGGCGGTGATGAGCGATCGCGCCGGCCTTGTTGCGCGACGGCGAGCCGGGGCCGATATTCAGGGCAGGCTGAATCGACCGTAGGACCGTCGAGGAGCGACATGGCGCGCGTGAAGCGATCCGAGGCCAAGTCCGAAACGGGTGTCTTCACCGCGGTTATCGAACCGGACCGCGAGGACGGCGGCTACGTCGTCACCTTCCCGGCGTTTCCGGACCTCGCGACCCAGGGCGAGACGATCGAGGAAGCCCGCTGGATGGCCGAGGACTGCCTGCGGCTATCTCGATGCGTTGCGCGCCGCCAACCGCACGCTCCCCGGCAGCGGCGCCCC
>CAWALL010000024.1:0-183022 GCA_963782885.1 uncultured Alphaproteobacteria bacterium | reverse complement strand
GCGTCGCCGTCGAGTACGACGAAGAGGTCATCCGCTGGTTCACGATCGCCACCCTGTTCTGGGGCGTGGTGGCGTTCGCGATGGGCACCTTCATCGCCCTCCAGCTCGCCTATCCGGTGCTCAACCTCGGCCTCGAGTGGACCACCTTCGGACGCCTGCGGCCGGTCCATACCTCGGCCGCGATCTTCGCCTTCGGCGGCAACGCGCTGCTCGGCACCTCGCTCTACGTCGTCCAGCGCACCTGCCGCGCCAGCCTCTTCGGCGGCCGGCCGCTCGCGACCTTTCTGTTCTGGGGCTATCAGCTGTTCCTGGTCCTGGCCGCGACCGGCTACGTCTTCGGCATCACCCAGAGCCGCGAGTACGCCGAGCCCGAGTGGTACACCGACCTCTGGCTCACGCTCGTCTGGGTCGTCTACCTCGTGATCTTCATGGGCACGCTCGTGCGCCGGCGCGAGCCGCACATCTACGTCGCCAACTGGTTTTATCTCGCCTTCATCGTCACGATCGCGCTGCTCCACATCTTCAACAATCTCGCGGTCCCGGTCTCGTTGTTCGGCGCCAAGAGCTATTCCGCCTTCGCCGGTGTCCAGGACGCGCTGACCCAGTGGTGGTACGGCCACAACGCCGTCGGTTTTTTCCTCACCGCCGGCTTCCTGGGCATCATGTACTACTTCATCCCGAAGCAGGCGAACCGGCCGGTCTACTCCTACCGGCTGTCGATCGTGCACTTCTGGTCGCTGATCTTCCTCTACATCTGGGCCGGCCCGCACCACCTGCACTACACCGCCCTGCCCGAGTGGGCGCAATTCCTGGGCATGACCTTCTCGGTGATGCTCTGGATGCCGTCCTGGGGCGGCATGATCAACGGCATCATGACGCTGTCCGGCGCCTGGGACAAACTGCGCACCGACCCGGTCCTGCGCTTCCTCGTGGTCTCGGTCGCGTTCTACGGCATGAGCACCTTCGAAGGCCCGATGATGTCGATCCGCCAGGTCAACGCGCTCTCGCATTACACCGACTGGACGATCGGCCACGTCCACTCGGGCGCGCTGGGCTGGGTCGCCTTCATCTCGTTCGGCGCCGTCTACTTCCTGGTCCAGCATCTGTGGCGGCGCGAGCGTCTGTACTCGCAGCGCCTGGTCGAGGTCCACTTCTGGATCGCGACGCTCGGCATCGTCCTCTACATCACCGCGATGTGGGTCTCGGGCATCATGCAGGGCCTGATGTGGCGCTCCTACGACAATCTCGGCTTCCTGCAGTACTCGTTCGTCGAGAGCGTCCAGGCGATGCACCCGTTCTACGTGATCCGGGCGATCGGCGGCCTCTTGTTCCTCACCGGCGCGCTGGTCATGGTCTACAACTGCTGGCGGACGATCCGGGGCGAGTTGCGCACCGAGGAGCCCATGGCGCCGGCCACCGCCCCCGTCGCGGCCGAGTAGGAGGCGCGCCATGCTCGAGCGTCACGCGATCATCGAGCGCAGCGGCCCGCTGCTGCTGGTCCTGATCCTGATCACGGTCTCGATCGGCGGCCTGGTCGAGATCGTGCCGCTGTTCACGATCGAGAGCACGATCGAGAAGGTCCAGGGCGTCCGGCCCTACTCGCCGCTCGAGCTCGCCGGCCGCGACATCTACGTCCGCGAGGGCTGCTACAACTGCCACAGCCAGATGATCCGGCCGTTCCGCGACGAGGTCGAGCGCTACGGCCACTACAGCCTGGCCGCCGAGAGCATGTACGACCACCCGTTCCAGTGGGGCTCCAAGCGCACGGGCCCGGATCTCGCGCGCATCGGCGGCAAGTACTCGAACGAATGGCAGACCGCGCATCTGATCGACCCGCGCTCGGTGGTGCCGGAATCGGTGATGCCGCCCTACGCCTTCCTGCGCGAGCACGAGCTCGGCTTCGACGACATCGCCGACCACCTGCGCACCAACCGCACCGTGGGCGTGCCCTACACCGACGAGATGATCAAAGACGCCCAGGCCGATCTGCATGCCCAGGCCGATCCCGACGCCGACCACGACGCCCTGCTCAAGCGCTATCCGAAAGCGGCGGTCGGCGACTTCGACGGCGATCCGACCCGGCTGACCGAGATGGACGCCCTGATCGCCTATCTCCAGATCCTCGGCCGCATGGTCGACTTCACCGACCTGCGCACCGAGGACGTGCTCCAGTAGCCGGGGGCGCTCGCCGATGGCCGCGGACCTCTACGCCTGGATCAAGCCGCTCTGGATGGTGTGGCTGGTCCTGGTGTTCCTGGCGATCGCGGCCTGGGCGTTCTGGCCGAGCCGCAAGAAGCGCCTGGAAAAACAGGGAGAAATCCCGTTGCGCGATGATTCGGAGACTTGAGGTCATGCCGACCAAGGTCGAGAAGGACGCGATTACCGGCCAGGAGACCACCGGCCACGAGTGGGACGGCCTCAAGGAGCTGAACACGCCGCTGCCCAGGTGGTGGCTGTACGTGATGTACGCGACCATCGGGTTCGCGGTGATCTGGTGGCTGCTCTACCCGAGCTGGCCATGGGTCAACACCTACTTCCCGGGCATCCTCGGCTACAGCCAGCGCAAGGCGCTGGACGAGCGGATGGCCGAGGCGGCCGCGGCCCGGAGCGGTTTTCAGCAGCGCCTGGCGGCCGCCTCGCTCGACCAGATCGCCGCCGACCCGCAGCTGATGGCGTTCGCCTACGCCGGCGGCCAGGCCGCGTTCAACGACAACTGCGCCCCCTGCCACGGGCTCGGCGGCGCCGGCCAGAACAACTACCCGAGCCTCGCCGACAATTCCTGGCTCTGGGGCGGCACGCTCGACGCGATCCAGACCACGATCCAGCACGGTATCCGCAGCGGCGATCCGGACACCCGCGCCAACCAGATGCCGGCCTTCGGCGCCGACCAGATGCTCGATCGCAACCAGATCGACGACGTCGCGACCTACGTGCTCTCGCTCTCCGGGCAAGCCTCGGAGCCGTCCAAAGATCAGGCGGCTGCGATCAAAAGCGGCGCCGTGATCTTCGCGGATCAATGCGCCGCCTGCCACGGCGAAAACGGCAAGGGCAACCAGGAGCTCGGCGCCCCCAACCTGACCGACGACATCTGGCTCTACGGCGGCACCAAGGCCGACATCGTCCGCCAGGTCTACCAGCCGCGCCAGGGCGTGATGCCCGCCTGGGCCGGCCGCCTCGACCCGGTCACGATCAAGAGCCTCGCGACCTACGTCCACGCGCTGGGCGGCGGCCAGTGACATGAGCACGACCCGGGTCCATACGAGCTCCTACGGACTTGGCCGGGTCGGGGTCGGTAGGCAAATTCGCGCGCATGAATGACAGCACCGTCACCGTCGAGCCTGCGGTCTCCTTCAAGGAACTGAAGAAGGATCCGCTCTACGTCAGCCGGATCAAGGTCTACGCCAAGGCCGTCCACGGCCGCTTCCGCCAGATCAAATGGGCGGTCCTGATCACGCTGCTTGGCATCTACTACGTCGTGCCGTGGCTGCGCTGGGACCGAGGCCCAGGAGTACCCGACCAGGCCGTGCTAATCGACATGCCGGGCCGGCGCGCCTACTTCTTCTGGATCGAGATCTGGCCGCAGGAAATCTATTATCTCACTTTCGTGCTGATGCTGGGCGCCTTCGGCCTGTTCCTCGCGACCAGCATCGGCGGCCGGGTCTGGTGCGGCTTCACCTGCCCGCAGACCGTCTGGACCGACCTCTTCATGTGGGTCGAGCGCCGGATCGAGGGCGATCGCGGCGCCCGCATCCGGCTCGACAAGGCGCCGCTCTCGCGCACCAAGATCCTGCGCAAGGGGACCAAGCACGCCGCCTGGCTCCTGATCGCGGCGCTGACCGGCGGCGCCTGGATCATGTACTTCAACGACGCGCCGAGCGTGACCCGCGCGATCGTCACCGGCGAGGCGAGCTTCGCCCAGTACTTCTTCTTCGGCCTGTTCACGGCGACCACCTACCTGCTCGCCGGCTTCGCGCGCGAGCAGGTCTGCACCTACATGTGCCCCTGGCCCCGCTTCCAGGCGGCGTTGCTCGATCGGGATTCCTACGTCGTCACCTACGAGCGCTGGCGGGGCGAGCCGCGCGCGCCGCACAAGAAGGGCCAGAGCTGGGAGGGCCGCGGCGACTGCATCGCCTGCAACAACTGCGTCGCGGTCTGCCCGATGGGGATCGACATCCGCGACGGCCTGCAGCTCGAGTGCATCGGCTGCGGCCTGTGCGTCGATGCCTGCAACAACGTGATGGACCGGGTCGGCCGACCGCGCGAGCTGATCACGCTGGACACCGAGCGCAATCAGCAACTGCGCATCCAGGGCTTGCCGCCGACCACCCGCATCCTCCGGCCGCGCACCCTGATCTACGCGACGATCCTGGTGCTGATCGGCATCGGCGTGCTGGTCGGACTGTCGGCCCGCTCGAGCGTCGACATCAACGTCCTGCACGATCGCAACCCCTTGTTCGTCACGCTGTCCGACGGCAGCATCCGCAACGGCTACACGATCAAGATCCTGAACAAGAGCCGCAGGGAGCAGCACTACGACCTGGCGCTCGAAGGCATCGAGGGGGTGAGCCTGAGCGTGCTCGGCCAGGAGGACCAAGGCGCGCGCGCGCAACTCACGGCCGAGCCGGACACGGTCGCCACCTACCGCGTCTTCGTGACGGCGCCAGGCAAGCTCGCCAAGCACGAGGGCGAGCACCACGGCGACGACGAGCACCACCGCGACGAGCACGAGGACGGCAAGGTCCAGCACCTGAGGATGGTGCTGACCGACCAAGCCGCCGACGCCAGCGCCGAGCGGACGACCGTCTTCCGGAGGCCGGAGTGATGACGATCATGATGCAGCGGACCTCGGATGCCCTGCGCAGCCGCTGGATCCCCTGGTCGTTCGTCGGCTTCTTCGTGGTCGTGTTCGCCGTCAACGGCGCCATGGTCTGGTTCGCGCTCTCGAGCTGGACCGGTCTCGAGGCGGACAATTCCTACGAGCGCGGCCTGGTCTACAACCGCGCGATCGAGGCCGAGAAAGAGCAGGCGGCGCTCGGCTGGCGGGCGGACTTCCGCTTCGCTCAGACCGGCCAGCGCCGGGGCACGCTCGAGCTCGACCTGAACGGCCGCGACGGCGCCCGCCTGCAAGGCGCCAAGGTCGACGCCCTGCTCGTGCGCCCGACCCAGGAGGGCTACGACTCCGACCTCGCGCTTGACGAAAGCGAGCCCGGCCACTACCGCGCCGAGCTCGAGCTGCCGTTGCCCGGCCAGTGGGAAGTCCGCCTGGCCGCAAGGGCCGGGGGCGAGGTCTACCGCCTCAGCCCGCGGATCTACCTGAAGCCGTGACCGCGGAAGCAGCGCTCCGCTCGCCGCCGCCCGAGGCAGAGGGCCCGGAACCGGTCCTGCTCGACCCCTCGAGCTACGTGCAGGCCGCCGGCGACGGCCTGCGCACGCTGCATCTGATGGTCGACGGCGTGCACTGCGGCGGCTGCGTGCGCCGGATCGAACGCGCGCTCGCGGCCGAGCCGGGCGTCGAGAGCGCGCGCGTCAACCTCACGACCCGCCGGCTCGTAGTCACCTGGCACGGCGCCGCCGCGATGGCCGCGCGCCTGGTCGAGGCGGTGACCCGCGAAGGCTTCCGCGCCACCCCCTACGACCCGCGCCAGCTCGCCACCGGCGATGCCGAGGCCGAGCGCCGGCTCTTGCGCGCGCTCGCGGTCGCGGGCTTCGCCGCCGGCAACGTCATGCTGCTCTCGATCTCGGTCTGGGCCGGCCAGGCCTACGCGATGGGCGATGCGACCCGCGCGCTGATGCACTGGTTCTCGGCGCTGATCGCACTGCCCGCGATCGCTTACGCCGGCCAGCCGTTCTTCTCGAGCGCGCTCGGCGCCCTGCGCAACCGGCGCACCAACATGGACGTGCCGATCTCGGTCGGCATCCTGCTCGCGGCCGGCATGAGCCTGTTCGAGACCATCCGCGGCGGCCCGCACGCCTATTTCGATTCGGCCGTGGCGCTGCTCTTCTTCCTGCTGATCGGCCGTTTTCTCGACCTCAGGGCGCGCGGCCGGGCGCGCTCGGCGGCGGCGCGCCTGCTGGCGCTCGGCGCCGAGGCGGTCACGGTCCTGACCGCGGACGGCCGCCGCCAGGTGCTGCCGGCGGCGAGCGTCGCCCCCGGCATGACCGTGCTGGTCGCCGCCGGCGAGCGGATCGGGATCGACGGTCGCGTCCAGGCCGGCCGCTCCGAGGTCGACACGAGCCTGATCACCGGCGAGAGCCTGCCGCGCCCGGTCGGGCTCGGCGATCCGGTGTTCGCCGGCACGATCAACCAGAGCGCGCCGCTTCGTCTCGAGGCGACCGCGGTCGGCGAAAGCACGCTGCTCGCCGAGATCGTCCGCCTGATGGAACTCGCCGAGCAACGGCGCGCGAAATACGTCGTGCTCGCCGACCGGATCGCGCGCCTCTACGCGCCCGCGGTCCACGGTCTCGCGCTCGCGACCTTTCTCGGCTGGACGCTGATCGGCGGCATCGCCTGGCAGACCGCCCTGCTCTACGCGGTCGCGGTCCTGATCATCACCTGCCCCTGCGCGCTCGGCCTCGCGGTGCCCGCGGTCCAGGTGATCGCGAGCGGCCGACTGCTGCGCCAAGGCGTGCTGCTGAAGTCCGCGACCGCGCTCGAGCGCCTGGCCGAGGTCGACACCGTCGTGCTCGACAAGACCGGCACGCTCACGGTCGGGCGTCCCACGCTCGATCGGCGCCGCCCGCTCGATCAGGCGGCGCTCGAGCTCGCGGCCTCGCTCGCCGGCGCCAGCCGCCATCCGCTCGCCAAGGCGCTTTGCCGCGCGGCCCCGGGCGTGCCGGTCGCGGGCGGCGTCGAGGAGATCCCGGGGCGGGGCCTGCGTCGGTCGAGCGAAGGCGGCGAGCTCCGGCTCGGCAATCGCGGCTGGTGCGGGGTCGAGCAGCCGGGCGAACCGGCGAGGGGCCCCGAACTCTGGCTGGCGCGGCCCGGCCGCCTACCGGTCCGCTTCGCCTTCAGCGACCCATTGCGCGAGGATGCGGTCGCGGTCGTGGCCGCGCTCAAGCGGCAGGGGCTCGAGGTCGAGCTGTTGTCCGGCGACCTGCCGCCGGTGGTCGCCGCGGTCGCGCGCGAGATCGGCATCCCGGCGTCGCGGGCGGCCTGCACGCCGGCCGGGAAGGTCGCCCATCTCGAGCGGCTCGCGCTCGCCGGCCGCAAGGTCCTGATGGTCGGCGACGGCCTCAACGACGCCCCGGCGCTCGCCGCCGCGCACGTCTCGGTCTCGCCCGCGAGCGCCATCGACATCAGCCAGACCGCGGCCGACGCGGTCTTCCAGGGCGACCATCTGCAGCCGGTGGTGGAGCTCCTGCAGGTGGCCCGGCAGGCGCGCCGCCTGATCCGCCAGAACCTCGGGCTCGCGCTCGCCTACAACCTGATCGCGGTGCCGGTCGCCGTGCTGGGCCTGGCGACCCCCCTGATCGCCGCGGTCTGCATGTCGGGCTCGTCGCTGCTCGTGGTCGGCAACGCCCTGCGGCTCGGACGCGGCCGGTGACCGGGCTGCTCTACCTGATCCCGGCCGCGCTTTTTTTGGGCCTCCTCGGGCTCGCGGCCTTCCTCTGGGCGCTCAGGAACGGCCAGTTCGACGACCCGGACGGCGCCGCCGAGCGCATCCTGTTCGACGATGACGAACATGACCCCGGGCGCGGTGATCGCCGAGCTTGACGACGTCCGGCACCTGCGCGCCGACGACCCGAGCGGCGCCTTCGGCATCCTGCGACGGCACGCCGATTTCCTCGCTGCGCTCGCGATCTCGGTCATCTCCTGGCGCCGGGCCGGCGGCATTACCGGCCACTGCGCGGTGGGCGGCGGCGTGCTTTTCCGCCACCGGGGCGGTGGCCGGCGCACGCTCGAGCGGCAGTCGCTGCTGCCGGTCGACCTCGAGGCGTTCGGCCGTCCCGCGCGGCCGCGCCGCCGCTCACCAACCTGGCGCCCGACGCCCTGGTCGAGGGTCTGCTCGAGGACGACCTGTTCGCGCTCCTCGCGCATGCCGCGATGGAGAGCTTCGCCAGCGAGAACGGCGCCCGCCTCGCGGCCATGCAGTCCGCGCGCGACAAGCTCGACCAGCGCCTCCCGGAACTCCGGGCCCTCGAGAGCCGGCTGCGTCAGGAGCAGATCACCGGCGAGCTGCTCGAACTGATCACCGGCACCGAAGCGCTACGCCGAGCCCCGGGCTCGGCACACTCCCCTCGGGTCCGTCATACCCGGCATGCCAGCACCCGACCCTCACACCTCGAGCCGGCGCTCCGCGAGCGGCCGCAGCGACGGCTCAAGGTGCCTGATATGAGCCCAGATTGTCGGGCCAGCTCGACCTCCAAGCACGCCTCGCCAGGATCAGTGCCGGCGCGAGCGCCGCGTTAACCTACCATTTACCACTTGCACGCTAACCCTGTCTTCGGATGGTCCATGCGACCGTGGGAATCCGACCTTGGATTTGAGGTGCGGCGCATGGACTCCCAGGATCGCATGGACCAGGGCGGGCAGGGTGAGCCCCGGGGGTTAACAACTCCTTAAGGTGGAGACCATTTAAGGTGGAGACGGGCCCGGCAACGCCGGCCCGCAGCTTGCGGCCCGCTCGCCGCCCGTCAGGGCGTGCCGGCGAGGCGCGAGGATCGCGATTTTGGGCGGCAGGTATCAGTTCAGCTCTCGCGCCGGCCGACCGCCTTGCCGAGCAGCCAGGCCGCGCCGGCGATGCCGCCGACCGCCAGTGCGCCGATCGCGAGCCCCCGCCACAGATGCAGCCGCACCCGGATCTGCGGCTCCGGCACGTCGCCGCGCGGCCCGGGCACCCGCCGGACGCGCCACAGCGCCCCGGTCCCGAGCGGCATCCGGATGCCGAGCTTCTCCGGCGCGATCCGGATCACGCCCCAGTCGACGATGTAGAGCGCCCCGTCCGGGCCGAACGCGCAGTGCGAGGGCCGGTTCATGCCGCCGTGGAAGGCGTGCGAGGCCGGCCCCTGGATGCGGTTGATCGCGAAATCGTAGACCTTGCCGGTCCGCATATCGACCCGCACCACCTTGAAGCCGCGCGGATCGAGCGGCTTGCCCGTGATCGGCATCAGGTCGCCGAACAGCGCGATGAACGCGTCGCCCTCGAAGCCGAAGCCCGGCTCGCGGCAGAAGTCGAGCCCGTTGACCCCGGCGTGCGGCTCGAAGGTCGCGAACGGCCTTGGCGGATGCGGGTTCGGGTGCTCGGCCAGCACCGGCTCGCGCCCGCGCCCGGCCTTGCCGAGCCGCGGGTCGTCGAGGCGCAGGCCGCCGGCGAAGTCCGGCCAGCCGTACCACTCCCCCTCCTTGACCTCGTACAGGTCCTCGGTGTCCCAGATGATGTGCCGGCGGCCGCGGGCGTCGATGTTGTGCTCGGTCGCGAACAGCCGGCCGTCGCGATCGAACGCGATCCCGTAGGGATTGCGAAAGCCCCAGGCGAACCAGTGGCACTCGCTGCCGTCCGGATTGCAGCGCATGATCGAGCCGGTGCATTTGGCCTCGCCCTTGATCACCTGGCCCGGGTAGGTCTCGGTGCCGAACGGGACGTAGGCCCCGGTGCGCACGGTCTCGGCGAGCCCGGTGCGCACAGGGCCGGTCGTGTCGCCGAGCACGTTCGGCGATTTGTAGTTGCGCCCGGTCAGCGTCACGTCCTGGCCCGGGACGTCGTGGAACTCCGGATCGCGCGCCATCCACTCGTAGGCGTAGTCGTCGGCGCCGACCACGGCCAGATTGGTGCAGCTGCCCTGACCCCAGTAGAGCTTGCCGTCGGGCCCGACCACCGGATAGTTGGCCTGGTGATCGCCGCGCCCGGGCAGGTCGGTCACGATGTCCTCGATCGGCCCGCCGTCCCGGCCGACCCGCGAGAGCGTGTCGGTGTTGTTGAAGTAGAGATGGCCGTCGAGCCAGCAGGCGCCGGTCAGGGCCCCGCTCTCGAGCCAGCGCTCCTTCGGCAGCTCGAGGAAGGTCTCCTGGTCGCCGGTGCGCACGTCGACTTTGACGATCCGCGGCGGCGAGGCGATCTTGTGGCCGGATTCGGTGACGTAGCAGTCGCCGCGCTCGTCGAAGCAGCAGTGGCAGGGCGCGTTCAGGCCGGTCGCGACCAGCTCGACCTCGTAACCCTCGGGGACCAGGACGTCCTCGGGGTCGAACCGGTGCCTCGGCCGATTGCGGCGCAGCTTGAACTGGTCGAGGATCGGCTGCACGAAGGCCGCGGTCTCGGCCAAGAGGTCGGTCGTCATCGGCGCACGCGGGCTCAGCATGCCCGGCTGATCCATGGATCTGGCCATCACTCGCTCCTCAGAAGAAGGGTTGTGAGAGCGTCCGGCGGCTGCCGCCACAGCCGGCCGCTGCCCGCTTCGGCCGCAACACCCGTCTCGGTCATCTCGAACCGGCCGAAATCCAGGATGTAGAGCGCGCCGTCTCGTCCGAAGCCGAGATCGATCGGCCGGAACAGCCCCGGCAGGGCGAGCGGATGCAGGCTCCAGTCGGCGGGATCGATGCGCGCCAGCGCGCGGCCCCGCGGGGGTCCCGCCGGCGCCGTCATCGGCGCCTCGTCGCCGAACAGCGCGACCAGAATCTGGCCGGCGAGCCGACCCGCCGTTGCCGGCACAAGCGCCATCTTGACTGCCGCGACATGGGGCGGAAAGCGCAGCAGCGGCCGCTCCGGTGGCGGCAGCTCGGCCTGATTCATGAGCACGAAGTCGGGCGCCGGACCGCGGGTCGGCCGGTAAACGGCATCGGTGATCGGCTCGCCGCCGATGAAGTCGGGCCAGCCGTACCAGCGGCCCGCGCGCACCTCGAACAACAGGTCCGGCACCTCGCCGACCGGGCGGCTGCCCCGGTCGTCGGCGCCCTGGTCAGTCGCGAGCAACCGGCCGTCCGGCAGGAACAGGAGGCCGTAGGCGTTGCGCAGGCCCCAGGCCACGAGCTCGAGATCGGAGCCGTCGGGGTTGCAGCGCATCACCGCGGCGGTGCACGGCAGGCGGGCCGGCACCCGCTGGCCCGGCGCCGTGCGCGTGCCGAACGGCACGAAGGCGCCGGTCGCGAGCGTGGCGCCGGTCCCGCCTGCGAACGGGTCAGCGGTCTCGACGTTGACCCCCGCCAGCACCAGATCGTGGCCGGGCAGATCGTGCGCGTGCGGCAGGCGCTTGAGCCAGCCGAGCTGGTAGGCGTCGAGGCCGATGATCCCGGTGTTGGTCATCGCCCCCTGGCTGAAGTACAGCTTCCCGTCAAGACCGAAGACCGCCATGTTGGTGTGGTAGTTGCCGGGCCCCGGCAGGTCGTCGAGCACGGTCGTCCGCCGCCCGCCGCCATCGAGCCGGCTGATCCGCCCCGGATGGCCTCCTTCCGAGACGAACAGGCTGCCCGCGTGCCAGACGAGCCCGTTGACCGGCGCCCGGAGCTCCGCGCCCAGGCAGCTGCGGCTGCCGTCCGGGTCCAGACGCCAGATCCGCCCGCCCGGGGGCGCGCCGGCGAACCCGAGCCCGGCCTCGGCGACATAGGCGGCGCCGGCATCGTCGAAAGTCAGGCTGGTCGGGAAGGTGAGATCGGCCGCAATCAGCTCGAGCGGTGGCCTCGCGGACTCCGAGCGCGCCGGGCCACGCTGTCCGCGCCAGCCTGCCCCATTGCCGGCGCGACCTTCGCGGTCGGCGGTGTTCGCTTCGTCGGGTGGGTGGAGGAGCTGGCTCTCGTCGGCCATGCGCTCGTTGGGTCTCCGGGATCGATCGGCGGCAGGAGTTGACCGCTGATCAAACCTCGCCGCCCGCAGTCGGTTCCATGGTCGCCGACCGGTCCACGGTGCAGAGCCTGACCGAAACCGAAACGGCGCCCCCGCATGCCACCGGGCGCCTCCTGGAACTCAGGGTGCTGGAAGGACGGCCAGGTCAGGAGCTCGTGACCCCTGCGCCGGGCTCGGGCGCCGGGCTCTGGCGCCGACCTCAGTCGAGGCCGACCTCGTGGTCCTCGTCCAGGAGGTCGATCCCGGCCTCGCTGCCGCCGAGGCCCGCCTGGGCCCGGATCGCGGTCTCGATCGCGCCCGCGACCTCGGGGTGCTCCTTGAGATAGGCCTTGGCGTTCTCGCGCCCCTGGCCGATCCGCTGGCTGTCGTAGGAGAACCAGGAGCCCGACTTCTCGACGATCCCGGCGCGCGCGCCGAGGTCGAGCAGTTCGCCGGTCTTCGAGATGCCCTCGCCGTACATGATGTCGAACTCGACTACCCGGAACGGCGGCGCCACCTTGTTCTTGACCACCTTGACCCGGGTCTGGTTGCCGGTGACCTGGTCGCGCTCCTTGATCTGGCCGATCCGGCGGATGTCGAGCCGGACCGAAGCGTAGAACTTGAGCGCGTTGCCGCCGGTCGTGGTCTCGGGATTGCCGAACATGATGCCGATCTTCTGGCGGATCTGGTTGGTGAAGATCACGATGCAGTTGGAGCGGTGAATCGAGGCCGTGAGCTTCCTCAGCGCCTGGCTCATCAGCCGCGCCTGCAGGCCCATGTGGCTGTCGCCCATCTCGCCCTCGAGCTCGGCCTTGGGCACCAGCGCCGCGACGCTGTCGATCACGACCAGATCGACCGCCAGCGAGCGCACCAGGGTATCCGCGATCTCGAGCGCCTGCTCGCCGGTGTCGGGCTGGGAGATCAGCAGTTCGTCGATGTTGACCCCGAGCTTCCTGGCATAGCCCGGGTCGAGCGCGTGCTCGGCGTCGACGAAGGCGCACACGCCGCCCGCCTTCTGCGCCTCGGCGATGCAATGCAGCGTCAGCGTGGTCTTGCCTGAGGACTCGGGCCCGTAGATCTCGGCGATCCGGCCGCGCGGCAGGCCACCGACGCCGAGCGCGAGGTCGAGGCCGAGCGAGCCGGTCGAGACGGTATCGATCTCGACCGCCCGCTCGCGCTGGCCGAGCTTCATCACCGAGCCCTTGCCGAACGCCCGCTCGATCTGGCCGATCGCCGCATCCAGGGCGCGCTGCCGGTCGCCCGCGTCCCGCTTCTCATGCCGGAATGAAGTCGCCAGCTCCGCCATCGCGCTTTTCCCCACTATGCCGCCGCGCGCTTTATACGCCGCGCCAGCCCGGGCGGAAAGCTTTCGATGAATGAAACCTGTGGGTAAGTCACGGGGCCGCCCGCTCCGGACCATGGGCGGCCGCAATCGAAATCCGAGACGACGGCCCGACTTCGTGCTAAGAACAGGGGCAATAGGGTCAAAGGGGCGAAAGCGCTCGAGCGTCTGGTCAGGCTGTTCCGTCACGAACCAAGCAGGACCCGCCGGTCAGGCGGGGCCGACCTGGCGGCCGGAGGTCGGCCGTTCGGGCACGTGGCTCCTCATCCTAGAGACGCAGCAGGGAGGTTTTCTCATGCCGACTAAGATCAAAGCCTTGGCGCTGGCCTCGGTAGGCCTTCTGGCCTTGTCGAGCGCGGTCCTCGCCGCCGGACCCGAAGTCGTCCAGGGGCCGGGTGCGATGCCCGAATGCTTCGCGCCGTTCAAGCAGGACACCAAGTACTTCCAGTGGCCGAAGAAGGAAGGCCCCTACCGGATCGCGCTCGCCAACGGCTTCGTCGGCAACACCTGGCGCATCCAGATGATCAAGACCTTGAAGGCCTACGTCGAGCAGCCCGACGTCAAGCCGATGGTCAAGGAGCTCAAGGTCGTCTCGACCGGCACCGACGTCGCCGCCCAGATCGGCGCCATCGAGAACTTCATCAACCAGGGCTACGACGCGATCCTGACGATCGCGGTCAACCCGACCGCGTTCGGGCCGGTGATCAAGAAGGCCAACCGGGCGGGCGTGGTGCTGGTGCCGTTCGACAACATCATCGACACCACCGACATCATGGAGGTCAACGAGAACCAGCTCGAGATCGGCCACATCATGGGCCGCTGGCTGACCAAAAACGTCGGCACCTCGGGCAAGATCCTCGAGGTCCGCGGCCTGCCCGGCAACTCGGTCGACCGCGACCGCCATCTCGGCTTCCGGGAAATCATGGAGGCGCCCGGCTACAAGTTCGACATCATCGAGGTCGTCGGCAACTGGGACGACGGTACCGCCCAGAAGGTGACCGCCGACGCGGTCGCCGTGCATGGCAAGTTCGACGGCATGTTCGTCCAGGGCGGCTCGACCGGTGCGGTGCGCGCGCTGATGGATGCCGGCCATCCGTTCATCCCGGTCGCCGGCGAGGCCGAGAACGGCTTCCGCAAGTTGTGCGCCGAGCACGCCAAGGACGGTCTCGTCTGCTCGTCCGCCGGCCAGTCGCCGGGCCTGGTCGCGATCGCCGCCAAGGCCGCGATCCATGCCCTGCAGGGCGAGGTCATGCCGCAGTACGTGTCGGTGCCGATCCCGCTGACCGAGGACCCGGACTTCAAGGCCGGCGTCAACTACTATCCCGACCTGTCCGACAACTTCTTCACTCCGAACGAGTTCAAGCCGTGCGACGTCAACGTCACGGCGACGGAAATCATGGGCAAGAGCGAAGCCAACAACTGATTGGCTCCAACTGATCGGCCGAGGACCGACGCCGCCGGTGCAGGAGCCGGCGGCGTCGCTCGCCCGACCGACAGTCCGGCGCGGTCGCAGGACAGGTCCATGGCACAGGGCGAGGCGCCGTTCTGGCGCATGCAGGGCGTCAGCAAGCGCTACGGCGGCGTGCTGGCGCTGGCCGACGTCGACTTCGCCTGCGAGCCCGGCATCCACGCCGTGCTCGGCGAGAACGGCGCCGGCAAGTCGACGCTGATCAAGATCATCGCCGGCGTCGTCCAGCCGACCGCGGGCGATCTGTTCCTCGAGGGCCGCAAGGTCAGCTTTCCGACCCCGGTCGCGGCCAACCAGGCGGGCATCGTCTGCATCTTCCAGGAGCTCTCGCTGCTGCCCGACCTCTCGGTCGCCGACAACATCTGCATCACCGAGCCGCCGACGGCGCTTCGGCCTGATCGACCGGCGCGCCCAGCGCCGGCGCGCCGAGCAGCTGCTCGCCCGGATCGGCTGCGAGGACGTGCACCCGATGGAGCGCGTCCGCAATCTTTCCCTGTCCCGCCGCCAGATGGTCGAGATCGCCAAGGCGCTCGGCCGCGAGCCCAAGCTTTTGATCCTCGACGAGGCGACCTCGGCGTCTGACCGCGGCCGACGTCGAGAAGGTCTATGCGATGCTCCATCGCCTGCGCGCGGGCGGCCTCGCGATCCTCTACATCTCGCACCGCATGCACGAGATCGAGGCGCTGGCCGATGTCTGCTCGGTGTTCCGCAACGGCCGCCACATCGAGACCTTCGCCGCCGGCACGAAATCCGGCGACGAGATCGTCCAGCTGATGATCGGCCGCGAGTACACCCAGGTGTTCCCGGCCAAGCCCGTCCGCGCCAAAGCCCCGGACAAGGCGCTCCAGATCGAGCATCTCGGCTGGGGCGACGAGCTCCACGACATCTCGCTCTCGGTCGGGCGCGGCGAGATCGTCGGGCTTGGCGGCCTCGACGGCCAGGGCCAGCGCGAGCTGCTGCTGGCGCTGTTCGGCGTGCTCCGCGGGGTCGACGGCACGATCCGGATCAATGGCCGCCCGGTCCGGATCACGAGCCCGCAGAAGGCCAAATCCGCGGGCTACGACATGGCCCTGATCCCCGAGGACCGGAAGAGCGAAGGCCTGATGCTGCCGATGTCGGTGCGCGACAACATCTCGATGGCCTCGATCACCCGGCTGACCAGGGGCATCATGGTCGACGACGCCCGCGAGAGCGAGCAGATCGATAAGATGATCAGGAAGCTCGCGATCAAGGCGGGCGACCTCGCCGATCCGGTCGCGACCCTTTCCGGCGGCAATCAGCAGAAGGTCGTGATCGCCAAGTGGCTGATGACCGATGCCCGGATCATCCTGCTCAACGACCCGACCCGCGGCATCGACGTCGGCACCAAGCAGGAGATGTACCAGCTGCTGCGCGACCTCGCCGACGCCGGGGCCGCAATCCTGTTCTACTCGACCGACTATGACGAGCTGATCGGCTGCTGCGACCGGGTCGCGATCCTCTACGACGGCAAGATCGTGCGCGAGCTCGAGGGCGAGACGCTGACCGAGCACAACATCGTCGCGAGCGCGCTCAACCTCGCGATCGACGCCGTGCTGCCCGAGCAGAGGGCCGGCTGATGCGCGAGGTCCGCCTCTGGCTCGTCCAGAACTACGGCCTGCTGCTCTCGATCGTCCTGTTCCTGCTGATGTTCACGCTCTACATCGGCAACTACTCGGCTGGCCTGACCGTGCCGGTCGCGGAGACCGCGTCCAACAAGGGCGTGCTGCTCGCGCTGGTCGCGATGGCCCAGACCCTGCCGGTGCTGACCGGCGGCCTCGACCTCTCGGTCGGCATGATCTTCATCATGACCAACTGCATCGCTTCGGCGATCGTTCAGGGCGGCCCGCTCGAGACCGCCCTCGGGGTGGTCGCCGTGCTGGCAGCGGGCCTCGCGGCCGGGCTGGTCAATGGCGCGATCGTCGTCTACGGCCGCCTGCAGCCGATCATCACGACGCTCGCGACCGGCGCCATCTACTATGGCATCGCGCTCCTGATCCGGCCGATCCCGAGCGGCGACGTCAACGAGGAACTCGCCGACTTCATGACCGGCGAGGTTTTTTCCCTCGTGCCGACCGCGCTGGTCCTGCTCGCCGTGATCGTGGTCCTGGTCTGGATGCCGTTCCGGCGCACCGTGGTCGGCCGCGGCTGCTACGCCGCGGGCTCCGCCGAAGGGGCGGCCTACATGTCCGGCGTCCAGATCGGGGCATCCAAGCTCGCGGCCTATGCGCTCGCGGGCTTCCTGTGCGCGGTCGCCGGCCTGATGCTGACCTTCGTGACCTACTCGGGCGAGGCGAGCGCCGCGATAGGCGGCACCTACACGCTGAACTCGATCGCCGCGGTCGTGATCGGCGGCACCTCGCTCTACGGCGGCGTCGGTGGTGCCGTCGGCTCGATCTTCGGCGCCTTCGTGCTGCGCACGATCGAGGACCTGTTGTTCGTGTTCGACCTGCCGCCGCTCTGGCAGCCCCTGTTCCAGGGCGTGATCCTCTTGCTCGCGGTCAGCCTCGGCGCCGCCCGCGTGTTCCGGATCAGGAACCGCCTCGAGCTGTTCGGGTGATTGTGATGCAGGCGGTCATGAAGTCGGTCGACAAGCCGGTGCTGATCGCATTCAGCTTCATCCTCGTGCTGCTGGTCGCGGGCTCGCTCTATTCCAGCAACTTCCTGTCCGCGACCTATCTCCTGCAGCAGCTCCAGGTGGCCTCGTTCCTCGGCATCATCGCCTCGGGCGTGATGCTGGTGATCCTGCTCGGCCACATCGACCTCTCGATCCCCTGGGTGGTCACGGTCGGCGGCATGATGTCGACCGCGGCCGCCGGCTGGTGGGGCGAGACCGGGGTCGCCCTCGCGATCCCGTTCGCGATGCTCTGCGGCCTGATCTTCGGCCTCGCGAACGGCCTCGGGGTCGCGTTCCTGCGCATCCCCTCGATGATCTTCACGCTCGGCATGAACGCGGTCGCCCAAGGCCTGATGGTGCTGCACACCGGCGGCTTCGCGCCCCAGGACCACGCCACCGACTTCATGCACTGGCTGGCCACCGCCCACAGCTTCCACATCCCGAACGCGCTATTCGTCTGGCTGCTGGTCGGCCTGGTCGTGGTCTTCATCCTGACCCGGACGCCGCTCGGCCGCTACATCTACGCGATCGGCAACAGCGAGGGTGCTACCTACCTCTCCGGCGTCAACACCCGCGCCGTGCTGATCACCTGCTTCGGCATCAGCGGCATGTGCAGCGCGCTCGCAGGCGTCCTGCTCGCCGGCTACTCGACCAAGGCCTACCAGGCCATGGGCGACCCCTACCTGTTGCCGGCGATCGCCGCGGTCGTGCTCGGTGGCACCAACATCCTGGGCGGCCGCGGCACCTACCTCGGCACGGTCGCGGGCGTGATCCTGATCAGCCTGCTCCAGAGCATCCTCTCGGTCATGCAGATGCCGGAGGCCGGCCGCCAGGTGATTTACGGCGTCGTGATCGTGGTCATGCTGCTGGTCTACGGCCGCGGCGAGCGGGTCCAGGGCTGATGTTCGTAACTTATGAGCTGATCGACAAGCGCTTTCGCCGCTACGTCCTGCCCAACTGCGTCGTGGGCAAGCTCTTCACCGGCACGCTCTGGGCCGAGGGCCCCTGCTGGTTCGCCGACTGCGAGTACCTGGTCTGGAGCGACATCCCGAACGATCGCATGCTGCGCTGGGTCGAGAGTCTCGGCGTCAACGTCTTCCGCCAGCCCGCCAACAACACCAACGGCCACACCCGCGATCGCGAGGGGCGGCTGGTCTCCTGCGAGCACGGCGCCCGCCGCGTCACCCGCACCGAGGTCGACGGCACCATCACCGTGCTCGCCGACAACTATCAGGGCAAACGGCTGAACTCGCCAAACGACGTCGTGGTCAAGTCCGACGGCACGGTCTGGTTCACCGACCCCGCCTACGGCATCGATGCCGACTACGAGGGCCACAAGTCAAAGAGCGAGATCGGCGCCTGCCACGTCTACCGCGTCGATCCCGCGGCCGGCACGCTCGAAGTCGTGGCCGACGACTTCGTGCGCCCGAACGGCATCGCGTTCTCGCCCGACGAACAGACCCTCTACGTCGCCGATACCGGCATGACCCATGATGAGGCCGGCCCGCGCCACATCCGCGCCTTCGACGTCGAGGGCGGCCGCCATCTGCGCAACGGCCGCGTGTTCGCAGTCTGCGAGCACGGCCTGTTCGACGGCTTCCGCCTGGATGTCGAGGGCAACCTCTGGACCAGCGCCGGCGAGGGCGTCAACTGCTACGACCCCGCGGGCGACCTGCTCGGCCGCATCCCGATCCCCGAGCCCGTCTCCAACGTCACCTTCGGCGGCCCCAAGCGCAACCGGCTGTTCATCACCGCCACGACCTCGCTCTACGCCGTCTACCTCAACGCCAACGGCGCCCAACGCCCGTGACCGCGGCCGGGAGTTCAGCCGGCTTCGACGATGGTGTCGATGCCGAGATCGAGGACGGGCAGGATCACGATTTGCATGATGCCGGCCCGTTGTCGCCGAAACGGCGGCGCGGACCGCCACCGTCAGTGGCCCGCGAGCGATAGGCCCGGGCCGAAAATCGGCAATCCTTGGCGAAGTCGCCGTCGGCGCCGTCACCAGCGTTGAACGCGCGGGCGGGGCCGGGTAGCCTGGCACGCTCGGAGGCACGAGCGACCTCGACAGCCAAAGCGCGATGCCGGTCGCCCCGCAAGATCAGGGAGGGAATCATGAAGCGACAGCACTGGGGCCCCGCCTCGCTGGCGGCCGGGGTGGTGGTCGGCCTCGCGGGCGCCGGCGCCTGGGCAGCGGACCTGCCGAAGACCCATGTCAAGGTCATCGGCTACTTCAGCAACATCATCCAGACCATCAAGGTCGAGAAACCCTTCTGGACCGAGCAGATCGAGAAGGATTCGAACGGTGCCGTCACGGTCGACTACAACAACCTCGACGTGCTCGGCGTCAACGACTTCCAGATCCTGCACATGACCGAGCTCGGCGTGACGGATTTCGCGACCACCGACATCAGCAAGATGGCGGGCGACGATCCGGTCTTCGAAGGCTGCGATCTGGCCGGGATCACCAACGACATCGACACCGCGCGCAAGGCCTGCGAGGCGTGGAAGCCGGTCATGGCCCAGGCGATGGAGCAGAAGTTCAAGACCAGGCTGATGTCGCTCGCGCCCAATCCGCCGATCGTCTTCTGGTGCCGCGACCAGATCACCGGCCTCAACGACCTCAAGGGCAAGAAGGTGCGGGTGTTCAACAAGACCCAGGCCGACTTCGTCAGCGCGGTCGGCGGCGAGACGATCACGATGGCCTTCCCCGAGGTCGTCCCCGCGCTGCAGCGCGGCGTGGTCGACTGCGCGCTGACCGGCACGCTGAGCGGCAATCTCGCGGGCTGGCCGGAGGTGTCGAAATACCTGCTGCCGCTCGCGGTCGGCTGGTCGATCTCCTACGAAGGCGCCAACGTCGACAGCTGGGATGGCTTCGCGCCGGCCGTGCAAAGCTTCTTCGAGACCGAGTTCAAGAAGCTCGAGAACGACATGTGGGCGATCGGCGCCAAGGCGACCGAGGAAGGCGTCAACTGCAACACCGGCGAGGGCGCCTGCACGCTCGGCAAGAAGGGCAAGATGACCCTGGTCGAGATCCAGCCGGCCGACGAGGCGCTGAAGAAGGACCTGGTGCAGAACGTCGTGCTGGTCAAATGGGGCGAGCGCTGCGGCAAGCCCTGCGCCGAGAAGTGGAACCAGACCGTCGGCAAGATCGTCGGGCTCAGCATTCCGCTCGACAAGCTCTGAGGCGCTCCGACAAGTGGCCGCGGCCGGCCCGGCGCCGCGCGCGCACCCGAAGTGACGAGCCCCGGATAGGCCATGGACCGTCTTTTGGCCTGTGCCCGCCTCGCGGCGCGCGCCGGGGCGTGGTTCGGCGGTGCGCTGGTCGCGCTCGCCGCGGTCGTGATCTCGATCGACGTGCTGGAGCGCAAGCTGCTCGACACCTCGCTCGGCGGGGCGAGCGAGATCTCGGGCTACGTGCTCGCGATCGCGACCACCTGGGCGCTCGCGCTGGCGCTGATCGACCGCGCGCACGTGCGCATCGATTCGCTCTACGTGCTGTTGCCGGCGCGGGTCTGCGCCGTGCTCGACATCGTGAGCCTGGTTGCCTTCATGGCGTTCGGCGCCCTGGTCACGGTCAAGGGCTGGTCGGTCTTCGCTCGCTCCTACGCCCTCGACGCCCACTCGCTGACGCCCTTGGCGGTGCCGCTCGCGATCCCCCAGCTCGTCTGGGTCGCGGGCTTCGCGTTCTTCCTCGCGGTCATGGCGCTGCTGCTGCTGCGCGCGCTCTGGGCCCTGTTCACCGGGCGCATCGCCCTGGTCCAGCAGCTGCTCGGCTCGCGCTCGGCGCTGCAGGAGCTTGAGGAGGCGATCGAGGAGCACGAGCGCTACAAGGAAAGCTGAACCGGCGGGGCAGAGCACGAAGCTTGGTCTGGGTCGCGATCCTCATCCTGATCGTCGTGCTGGCGCTCAGCATCCCCGTGGCGGCGGGCCTCGTGGTGCTGGCGCTGGCGCTCGACTATCTCTATTCGTTCCTGCCGCTGTCCCGCGCGATCGGCGAGACCGCCTGGTCGGTGTCGACCGACTTCATCCTGTTCGCGATCCCGCTGTTCGTGCTCCTGGGCGAGATCCTGCTGCGCTCCGGCATCGCCGAGCGCATGTACGCGGCGATGACGCATTGGCTCTCCTGGCTGCCGGGCGGGCTGATGCACTCGAACATCGGCACCTGCACGCTGTTCGCCGCCGTCTCGGGCTCGAGCGTCGCGACCGCGGCGACGATCGGCACGGTCGCGGTCGACCAGATCGACAAATACGGCTACAATGAGCGCCTCTTTCTCGGCACGATCGCCGCCGGCGGCACACTCGGCATCCTGATCCCGCCGTCGATCCCGATGATCGTCTACGGGGCGCTCACCAACACCTCGATCCCGCAGCTCTACCTCGCCGGCATCATCCCGGGCCTGGTGTTGGCCAGCCTGTTCATGGCGATGGTGATGATCGCGTGCCTGGTCCGCCCGCGCTGGGGCGGGCGCCGGCCCCCGACCGGCTGGGCTGCACGCCTGCGCTCGCTGCCCGACCTCGTGCCGCCGCTGCTGATCTTCGTGATCGTGATCGGCTCGATCTACGCCGGCATCGCCACGCCGACCGAATCGGCGGCGCTCGGCGTGGTCGCGGCGTTCATCCTCGCGGCGGCGCGCCGGCGCATCAGCTGGCGCATGCTGCGCGACACCTTCGAGGGCACGATGCGCACGACCGCGATGATCATGGCGATCCTGATCGCGGCCTATTTCGTCAACTTCGTCATCACCTCGATCGGCCTCGGCGCCCAGGTGACCGGGCTCGTCACCTCGCTCGGCCTGTCGCCGCGCGGCACCATGGTCGTCATCGTGCTGCTCTATCTCGTACTCGGCATGTTCATGGAATCGCTGTCGATGATGGTCGCGACCGTGCCGATCATCACCCCGGTGGTGATGACGCTGGGCTTCGACCCGGTCTGGTTCGGCGTGCTGATGATGCTCTTGGTCGAGACCGCGCTGATCACGCCCCCGGTCGGCTTCAACCTGTTCGTGGTCCAGGGCGTGCGCCCGCGCGGCCAGATCCACGACGTGATCGTCGGCGCGCTGCCCTTCGTGCTCACCCTGATGATCATGATCGCGGCCCTGATCCTGTGGCCCGAGCTCGCGCTCTGGCTGCCGAGGAACCTGCCGGGTTGACCCACTCCCGGATCGATCGGCTCACGGATCGGCGGCGGGACCTTGGTCACCTCAGCACCCAGTTCGGGATCGCCGACGCCAGCGGCTCGAAGAAGATCACGAGCAAAAGCACCAACACCTCGGCCGCGATGAACGGCCACACGTGGCGCACCGTCCGGTCGAACGAGGTGCCGGCGATGCTCGTGGTCACGAACAAGAGCGGCGCCATCGGCGGCGTCGTGGCGCCCCCGGCACCAAAAGTGCTGGGTTTTGATACCGCCGCGATTGCCGATCACTTCGTTGACTGGAGCAATCCGCCGTCCCCCCGGTTCGAGGCGTGGTCTCCGCCGGCGGAGTCTTCGACGTCCTCGGGAACCGCCGGCATGGCGGCCCTTTGCCGCGGGGCGTCGGCCGGCTTAGCCCGGATTTCTCAAACCAGAGCGTGCATCGGGGCTCTGGATCGGCGATAACTCTTCTGTGACAAAGGCTTAACGCGACGCAGAGGAGCTCCCCGATGCCGACAGAGTGTAACCGCGACCTGTTCGGATTTGAAGCCGTCGAAGGACGCCAGGTGGTGGCCGCGTTCGACGGCGGGCAGGTGACCTCGGACGCCGGGGCGCTGCTGCTCGGGGCCGTGAACCGGGCGATCGGTCTGATGGGGCGTCTGGCCCGCTGTTTCGCCGACGGACGCATGCAGGAACTGGTCGAGCACGGTGTCGAGACCATGCTGATGCAGCGCATCTGCGGCATCGCGCTGGGCTACGAGGACCTGGTCGACCACGACGAGCTGCGCCATGATCCGGTGCTGGCGACCCTGGCCGGCAAGCTCGAGGCGCGGCGCAAGGACTGCGCGCCGCTGGCCGGCAAGAGCACCTTGAACCGGTTCGAGCATGCGCCGGCCGCGGCGCTCGACCGCTATCACAGGATCGGCCACGACCCGCGGGCGATCGAACAGCTGTTCGTCGCTCTGTTCCTGGAGGCGCATGCGAGGCCGCCCGAGCGGATCATCCTCGATCTCGATGCCACGGACGACCCGCTCCACGGCCACCAGGAAGGGCGCTTCTTCCATGGCTACTACGACTGCCACTGCTATCTGCCGCTGTACGTCTTCTGCGGCCGCCACCTGCTGGCCGCCAAGCTCAGGCGCTCGAACATCGACGCGTCGGCCGGAGCCAAGGACGAGATCACACGCATCGTCGCCCAGATTCGTGAGAGCTGGCCTAGGGTCGAGATCCTGCTGCGGGCGGACTCTGGCTTCGCCCGCGACGAGTTGATGAGCTGGTGTGAAGACAACGGCGTCGACTACGTCTTCGGCCTCGCCCGCAACCCTCGCCTGCTGGCCGAGATCGACGGAGCCCTCGCGGCCGCCGAGGCCGAGCATGCCGCAACCGGCCAGCCGGCTCGGCAATTCGACGACTTCACCTATGCCACCCGGGACAGCTGGAGCTGCGAACGGCGGGTCGTGGCCAAGGCCGAGCATCTGGCCAAGGGCTCCAACCCGCGCTTCGTGGTCACCTCGCTGCCGCCGTCGGTGATCGACGGCCAAAGCCTCTACGAGCAGATCTACTGTGCCCGCGGCGAGATGGAAAACCGGATCAAGGAGCAGCAGCTTGATCTGTTCGCCGATCGTACGTCAGCAGCGACGATACGGGCCAATCAGCTCAGGCTTTGGTTCGCCTCGTTCGCCTACGTGCTGCTGGAGGCGCTGCGCCGAATTGGCCTCCGCCATAGCCAGTTCGCCAACGCCACCTGCGGCACGATCCGCCTGAAGCTCTTGAAGATCGGCGCCCTGGTCCGGGTCAGCGTGCGTCGGATCAAGGTCGCCATGGCCTCGGCTTGCCCCTACCAGGACGAGTACCGCCTCGCCTACCTGTACGTGAAGCGCGCCGCCTTCTGAACGTTCTTGCATGCCCGATAGGCGCCCCACCCGCGGGGCGTTCGCTTGCGTTCGTCCGAGAATTCGCTGTCAGGCGACCTCCACGGACGCTCACCTCAACCCGAGCCAACTTCTGCGCCGACCCCGCCACCAATCAACCCGTGCTATGGGGTTTGAGAAATCCGGATTAGGATCATCGACGCGAGTGATTGCTATCTAAGTGTTGGCGGTACGAGGCGGATGGCTTATCCCTTTAAGTCTGGTGGATCAACATGTGGTAGGAGGCATGGTCGCGCTGGGCGGCGAGGCCGAGGAGCGAGGCGAACGCGGCCTGGGGCGTGCGCCTTCGGTTGAACCGGAACACGAACTCGTCGAGATAGCGTTGCAGATGGGGTGCCCGCAGCCCGTGGTAGACGCCGAGCGCCCAGCGTTTGGCGTTGGCGAACACCCGGTGGATCCAGGGCAGCAGCACATGCGCCGCCATCGGCCCGACCACCTTAGGATCGTGCTTGACCGCCTTGAGGCGCGCGTAGCCCGACCAGCCGTCGCTGACCACCGTGCTGCCGGCGACCACGTTGCCACCGACGAAGCCGCCGAGGGTCGCGGCCGAATAATCCCGGATCACCGCAAGGCGGGCCCGGCCCGGGCCCCTGCCATGGATCTCGACCGCGCCGGCGATCAAGAGCTTGCCCTGCTCCGAGCGGCCGGACTGGGGCGTGATCGGGTCGTCCTTGGTGCGCAAGGGGATGCTGGTCTCGTCGACCTCGACCAGGCCGCCAAGCGGCGACCGCTCCGGGTCGACCATCGCCCGGCGCAGCTTGGCGAGCAGCAGCCAGGCGGTCTTGTAGGAGCCCAAGCCGAGCTGCAGCCACAGCTGCCGCGCCGAGATGCCGTTCCTGTGGGTCGCCACCAGCCAGGCGGCGAGAAACCAGGTCTTGAGCGGCAGGTGCGAACGGTGCAGCACCGTGCCCGCGGTCGCCGAGGTCTGGCGGTGGCACCGGGCGCATTCGATCAGCACCACGCCGCGCCCCAGCTCCCAGCCGTGGTCATGGCCACAAGCGGGGCAGCGAAAGCCGTCCGGCCAGCGTTTCGCCAGCAACCAGCGGGCGCAGGCCTCGTCATCCGCAAACCGCGCCTCGAACTCACGCAACGACCGCGGAACATCACCTATCACCACGCCCTCCTACCATCGATCATACTACCCGTAGGGGCAGCCAGATGCAAAGGGATAAGCCGCCGAGGCGGTTCGACGAGAAGGCAGAACCGGGCATGGCACTGCACTTCGAAACCTCGGAATTTCTGGCTCGAAAGACCAAGGCGCTGGCAGCCATGGCCGCGCGCGGGCTAGACGCGATGCTGCTGTTCAAGCAGGAGAGCATGTATTGGCTCACGGGCTACGACAGCTTCGGCTACTGTTTTTTCCAGTCTCTGGTGCTGCGCGCCGACGGCGAGCTGGTGCTGCTGACCCGGGCGCCCGATCTGCGCCAGGCGCAGCACACCTCGATCATCGCGGACATCCGGATCTGGGTCGACCGCGCGGACAGCGACCCCGCGCGCCAGCTGCGCGACCTGCTCGCGGACCAGAGCCTGTCCGGGAAAACGCTGGGCGTCGAGTACGCGAGCCACGGGCTCACCGCCGCCAATTGGAAAAAACTCGATGCCGCCCTCGAGGGCTTCGCCCGGACGACCGACGCCTCCGACCTGATCGACCGGCTGCGCCTGGTCAAGTCGCCGGCCGAGCTCGTTTGCGTCCGCCGCGCGGCCGAGCTTGCCGATGCCGCCCTCGACGCAGCCGTCCGGGAGACCCGGGCCGGCGCCGACGAGGCCCTGATCCTGGCGGCGATGCAGGGCGCGGTCCTGCGCGGCGGCGGCGACTATCCGGGCAACCCGTTCATCATCGGCTCCGGCCCCGACGCACTGCTCTGCCGCTCCAAGTCCGGCCGCCGCCGGCTCGAGCCCGAGGACCAGCTGACCCTCGAGTTCGCGGGCGTCTGGCACCAGTACCACGCGTGTCTGATGCGCACACTCGTGGTCAGCGCGCCCGCGCCCCGCCAGCTCGCGCTGCACGCCGCCTGCGAGGAGGCGCTGCTCGCCTGCGAGGCCAGGCTCGTGCCCGGCGCGGCGATGGGCGAGGTGTTCGACGCGCACGCCGCGGTGTTCGACCGCCACGGCCTGCACGCCCAACGCCTGAACGCCTGTGGCTATTCGCTCGGCGCCGTCTACCCGCCGTCCTGGATGGACTGGCCGATGTTCTACGCCGCCAACCCGGTCGAGATCGCCCCCGGCATGGTGTTCTTCCTGCACATGATCCTGATGGACAGCGAGGCCGGGCTCGCGATGACCCTCGGGCGCACCTCGCTGGTCACCGAGCGCGGCCCCGAGCCGCTCTCCCGGGCCCCGCTCGACCTGATCCTCAGGTGAGCCGGCCGACCGGCTGCCGGCGCTCGGTCAGGATCAGCGCGCAGGCCGCAAGGCCCAGCGCCAGCGGCAGCGCCGCCCAGCCCAGGCTCGGCTCCTCGCCGGCGCGCTGCAGCCAGACCGTGACCACGACCAGCCCGAGCGCCAGCGCGAATGCCAGCGCCGGGCGCAGCAGGCGGAGCGCGCTCGCCAGCCCCGCCGGCGCCTCCTGCAGCCAGCCCAGCGCCGCCTCCGGCACGTACAGCGCCAGCCGGACGTCCCGCTCCTCGAAGCCCTGCTCGCGATAGCCGGCCTCGAGCCGCGCGCGCAGATCGTCCAGCCGCCGGTAGCGGAGCGCCAGCCACAGTGCGACCAGCGCCAAGAGGCTCGGATAAAGCTGCACGAAGCTGCCGGTGTCGATCGCGAGCCACCTGAGCGGCCCGCCGAGCCCGCCGAGCTCGCCCCGGATCGCCTCGAGCCGGCCATCGAGATCCTGCAGCTGCTGGTCGATCCGCGCCCGGCTCGCGTCGAGCTTGGCCTGCTGGTCCTTGAGCCTCGCATCCGCCTCGGCCAGCTGATCCGCGGCCGCATGCAGGGGCTTGCCGGCGGCATCGAGATCGAGGTCGACCTGGTAGAGCCCGACCCGGTCGAACGCTTCGGCCTTGCCTTCGACGCTCCGGAACAGCTGATCGTCGTCCGGCAGCCGGACCACGGTCGCGGGCGGCAGCAGGTCGCTCGCCTTGGGCAGCCCCGGGCCGAGCTCCGGCGCCTTGGCCGCGATCTCGTCCAAGCCCTTGGCGAGCGTAGCCCGCAGCCCGGTCAGCTGGTCGTCGACCGTGCTCTCCAGCCGGCTATAGGTGCGCTCGATCTCGGCCTTGAACAGCCGCTCGCTGGTCGCCGAGGCATCCGCCCAGGCGGCCGAGCCCGGCCCGGCGTGGAACGCGCTCCGGAACTGCTCGATCTCCTTGGGCGTCAGCCCGAACTCATCCTTGAGCACCGACGCCGGGTCCGGCGGCGGCGCTGGCGCGGCCGGCAGCGCCTGCTGAGCGACCGCAGTCCCAGGGAAATCCGCCCGCGCCGGCGCCGAGACCGCCGGCTGGGCGATCGCAGCGCCCGGCAAAGCGGCCGATGGCGGCGCCGGCGCCACCGCGGGCCGCAGACTGCGCACCAGATCCGCGAATCGCTTCAGGCGATCGGCGAGCGCGCCGGCGAGCTGATCGGCCGCGACCGCCGCCACGCCCTGCGCCTGGTCGATCGCCTTCAGCAGATCGTCGACCTCATGGACCGCGGCGACCACCCGATCCTGCGTCTGCTGCACCGTCGTGCGCTGGTCCTCGACCGCGCGCCGCTCGTTGGTCCAGCCGACGAACGGCGCCACCACGAACACGCCCGCGAGCAGCAGCACCAGCGCCCCGATCAGCGCATCCCGGCTCCACGCCCGGGCGCCGTCGCGATACCCCTCGAGCGCCCGATCCAGCAACTTCTCGCGAGCGCCATCCATGGCCATCCCGCTCCCATCGCCAACCTGCCTGCCCCACCCCTAAAATCATAGCGCAATCAGCGCCGTCCGCCACGATTCCTCCCGACCGTGGCATCGCCACCGGCCTCGCGATTCCGGCGGGGAGGCCTCTCACGGCGATCGTGGATGGGCACGCCGCAGTACTCCGTCGAGGCCTCCTCGACCATCGGCCACCGGCGCTGGTCCGAATGTTGACATCCGATCCTACACCACTTCGCATATCGGCATCGCCTTCGCGGGCTGATCATGCTACCGCCTTTTTTGGCCAGCTGGAGGTGCTCTCCGGGAAGTCTCGGCCCACAGGGTTCCGCCTCCGGGCTCCGCCGACGATTGTACACCTGGTGGTGGGGACGCCCGATCCACCTGCCGTTCGGTCCGCCGGATTTTTGCGTGCGAAGTCTGCTGCAGCTCCCTTTCCGGTTTGTGAGAGGCGGTCTTTCGGTTCGTTTCAATCAAATGGAGGACACGATGCGCACAGGATTTAAGCAAAGAGAGTTATCCGTCGTTGTCTGTTCGAGCTTGACGGTGCTCTGGATCACCAACGGCTTTTTCAATCCGGCCCATGCCGCCGACGAGAAGTGGAAATCCGAGACGATTGCCGATGCACTGCTCGCGCCCCTCCGTCGGTAACCGACAACGCCAGGATTTACGGTTGGAGCGACAACGGTGAGTTGACCTTGGTGCGCGACGGTGGCGGGCCGTACACGTGCGTTGCCAGTGGCGCCTTCTCACTGAGGCTGGGCAAGCCGCCGCTACCCTATCCCGATCCCATGTGCATGGATCAAAATGCATGGTCATTCTTGCAGGCCGTGTGGTCCGAGAAAAACCCGATGAAGCCCGAAACGGCCTATCCGACCGCCCCCGGGCTGGTCTGGATGCTCGCGGGCATGAGCGTCAAAAAGGGCGCTGTCGCCGTAGGTGCGAGTGAGACATCCGTCGTCAAGACAACCGCGGAAGATACTGGCGGCGACATGTTCCAAATGACCCCGCATGTCATGATCATGCCGGTACCGTTCAATAAGAAGGTGACGAAGCTGGGGACGCGGTATGATCTCGCCGATCCGCTAAGTACGTGGATCATGGCGGCGGATACGCCCTACGAACATCTGATGGTGCACTTTTCTGCCGATGACGTGGCGGCGATGATGCAGGAGTAGTCGGAACTGCGCGAAGCCGGCCTGCCAAATCGGTAGGTGACACGTAGCCGGCGACGCCGGCCTTCAGGGCAGGTGGTCGCAGGCGCGGCCGTTGCCGTCCCAGTCGAAGTGGTGCACGTCCTTCCTGGGGCCGCCGCAGGCCTCATAGATCGCCTGCGCCTCGGCCTGCGTGCGGAAGTCCCGGCAATCGTAGATGTTGCGCCAGCACTGATAACCGACCTGGTAGCGCGCCGCGCTCGAGGCCGAGGGCGGCTCCCTCAGGCCGAAACAGAGCGCCAGGGCGGCGCTGGCGGCGAGCGCCGCGGCACCGGTGAAGGGGCGCAGGCGGCGGGGCAGGCCCCGTGGCGCGTACCCAACGCGCCCATCCTCGAGCCAAGCCTGCTTCCGAACCCGCCACGACATGGCCCAAGGATCGCCGAACCGATGATTCGCCGCCACCGCTGAGGTATGTCCCCCGGTGCGTACGATCGGCACTTGGATACCTCGAAGAACCGAGTTTTCTGGGCTGATCGAGGCCGGTGAGAGAGCCTGACCGTGGCGAGGTGCTGGTAGGAAGGGCGATTTGCCTGATGCGATATTGCCTTGCAGGCACTTGCGCTTGTCGGTCGAGATCAGGCGGGCCCCGGGCGCAGTTCAAACCAGGCCAGCCGGCGCATGTTCGTGACCAAATTGGCGCGGCCGAGCTTGGTCGTGGCGCGGGCCAGGCCGACCGTCCGGATGAGCAGGCCGAGACGGCACTTCTGGGCGGCAAAGACATGCTCGACCGCGACCCGGACCCGTGCTCGGGTCGCGTTGCCGCGGGCGAGGTGCGCGGGCATCGGCCGGCCGCGGGGCTTGGCGCGTTGGAACTGGGGCGCTAGGCCGCGCCGCGCGAGGAGGGCAATGTTGGCCGCCGAGCGGTAAGCAGTGTCGGCCCAGACGGGGCTCGCGGTGTTGTCGGGATCGAGCAGCCGGCCGAGCTGCCGGCCATCGTGCGCGGCGGCATGGGTCACGGCAAAGCTGCGGATGAAGCCATGGCGAGGTCGCCGGCGGCGCGCAGGGCGGCGTCGAACCTCGCGAACCGCCGCGCGACCGCGCCCGCCAGGGTCAGCTGTTCGCGATACCACCAGACCGTCTGGGCGTCCGGGGTGCGGTCCTCGAGCGCGAGCCCGAGGAAGCGCATGAACGAAAGCCGGTCGCGGATCTGATCTTCGGTCTGATCGTCGGACAGCGTATAGAGCGTCTGCAGCACCAGCACCTTGAACATCAGCACCGCATCGTACGGCGGCCGGCCGCCCTTGGCGCGATCCGAGCGTGCGAGCGCCGCCTCCAGCTCCGGCCGGAACAGCTCGAAGTCGAGCACCAGCGCCAGCCGCTCGAGCGGATCGCCCGCCGCCGACAACGCCGCATCCCGCCGATCCCGATCGAAGAACCCCGGTTGGCCCGCCATCCGCACCTCTCCGCTGCTTTCCGCAGCGCAGTGCGGCGGCATGGGTCGGCCGGGCGGTTTCGGCCGTTGCAACTGAGGCACCAGCCCGCGCCGGGCCAGCAGCGCGACGTTGGCCGCCGAGCGGTAGGCGGTGTCGGCCCAGACGCCGCTCGCGGTGTTGTCGGGGGCGAGCAGCCGGCCGAGTTGCCGGCCATCATGCGCGGCCGCATCGGTCAGCGTGCAGGTCCGGATGAAGCCGTGGGGCGGTCGATGCCGAGGTGGTTCTTGTAGCCGAAGACGGGGATCACGAGCTCGGTCTGGCTCCGCCGCGAAGAGCTGCCTTCGGCCCGGCGGCGACGCCCGCGCTTGAGGGGCCAGCGACCGTCGGTATCCATCTGCGCGCGCTTGGCTTGCGACCACGTCTCGGGCACCGCGCCTCCCTTGACCGTCGCCTTTCCGTCCTGAGTGAGCCGCGGCCGGCGCACCTCGATGACGGTCGCGTCCAGCCGGCCTAGCGCAGCACCGCATCGAAGCTCGCGAACAGCCGCTCGATCGCGCCCGGCCCGGGTCAATTTGAAGACCTCCAAAAACCTGGGCGAGAGGGAGGGGGATCTGATCTACTGCGGGGTGGGCTGTGGGGAGGATCGGATGGACCGGCCGGCGGGATTTTTCGACATCGAGGAGCGGTTTCCCTTGCTGTCGAAGAAGGGCGACGATCTCGAACGGCTGGCCGGCGCGGTCGACTTCGAGGCCTTCCGGGTGGAGCTCGAGCGCGCGGTGCCGCGGGCCGACCGGTCGAAGGGCGGACGGCCGCCGTTCGACCACGTCCTGATGTTCAAGGTCGTGATCCTGCAGACCCAGAACAACCTGAGTGACGAGCGCACCGAGTTCTACTTGCGCGACCGGCTGACCTGGATGCGGTTCCTCGGCCTCGGGCCGGGCGATCCGGTGCCGGATGCGAACACGCTCTGGACCTTCCGCGAGGCGCTGACCAGGGCCGGCGCGCTCGACCCCCTGTTCAGCCGGTTCGACCAGCAGCTCCGGGCGCAAGGCTACCTCGCGATGTCCGGGCAGCTGGTCGACGCGACCATCGTGTCGGCGCCGAAGCAGCGCAACCCCGACGCCGAGAAGCAGGCGATCAAGGAAGGTCGTGTGCCCGAGGGCTGGCAGGACAAGCCGGCGAAGCTCCGCCAGAAGGATCGCGATGCGCGCTGGACCGTCAAGGCGACCAAGGCCAAGCCGCGCGAGGGCGCGATGGTCGATCTGGCGATGCCCGCGTTCGGCTACCAGAACCACGTCAGCGCCGATCGACGGCACCGGCTGATCCGCAAATGGCCCATGCCGGCGCCCGCCTGGCCGGGCTGCTCGACCCCGGCAACACCGCCTCTGGTGTCTGGGTCGATACCGCCTATCGTTCGAGAACCAACGAGGAGCTGCTACGCCAGCGCATGCTGGTCAGCCACATCCACCGCCGGAAGCCGCAGGGGCGCCCGATGCCCGTTCGGACCGCCCGGGCGAACGCAAGGAAGTCGGCGGTGCGCGCTCCCATCGAGCACGTGTTCGCCGAGCAGAAGCACCGGATGGGCCTGTTCGTGCGCACCATTGGCCTGGCCCGGGCGACGACCAAGATCGGCCTCGCCAACCGGGTCCACAACATGCGCCGCCTGCTTTGGCCCGAACGTCAGGCAGCCCTCGCCTGATCCGCGGGGGGACCACCAGAGCCCAACCTGACCGCCGACCGACCCAGCCAGCCAGCGCACCCATGCCGCCCATCACCGATCCGAGCAAACTCAGATCCAAAACACGGTAAATGGAGGTGTCCAGCTGATCGAGCGGGTCAGCGCGCATGACGACCCTCCCGACGGGCTATCTCGCGGCGAGCGATGCTGCGCATGGTCGCAACGACCTCCGCATCGGCGAGTGGCGGCCTGCACTGGGTCCGATTCCAGGCCTGCACCAGGTTCAGAGCGACCCAGGGATCGATGCGATTGCGCAAGAGGTGCCCCGAGAGACTGGCAAGGGTCCGATTGCGATCGCCCTCCACAACCTCGCCGCGGACCACCCCTCGCCAGTCCTTTGCTGGCTTGGCCGCCGGCTTTCCAGTCTCAGGCGGGGGACGGAGCCGCTGCAGCAGCCAGGTCGGCGGGTCGGTAAGCTCGACCTCGTCCGGGTGGTGATCGACGCTGATGGCATAGGCGCGGCCAGAGATGTGCTCAGATGGCGGCGCCACGATGTAGCCGCCGTCGCCGCGGACGTCGATGCCAGGGCCGATCTCGCCGGTGCTGTTCGGCAGGGGGCGGCCAGGGTGCCGAAACAGGATGTGCTCGCCGCCACCCCCGGTGAGGAACCTCCAGGTCGCGGGCAGCGGACCGTGCTCTCGCTCGAGGTCTGCGAGTGTCTGGTCGCCGTCGTGGCGCGGATCGATGTCGAGGACGATCATGCCACTCGCCGCGCCGGTGGCGATGCCAAGGTTGAGCTGCCCGTGTTCAAACCAGCTGGCGATCCTGGCCGGGTCTTTGCTGGCGTCTTGCGGCCCCCTTCGGACGAGCCGACCGAACGGGTGCTTGGCGGGAGAGGCGCAATCGCGGCGGCTACAGGAGCACCGGTAGCCCCGCTCGTGGCGCACGGGCCAGTGCAGCGGCAGGACCGCCATGCCGCTCTGGGCGTACCACCTGGCGAACTCGAGCTGAGGGGTCATAGCGGTTGGACGAGGCTCACCCGGCGTGGATGGCGGCGTCGCTATGGCTGTAACGCGCCGGCAGCTCCGAGAACGGCACCCAATGCCACTCCCAGAGCTCGTGGGTGTTGCACCAGATCAGGACCAGCTGCTCTCCGGCGCCGATTTCGTCCAGCTCGTCGATCTCGTCATAGTCGAGCTCGTGCTCCTCGTTCGGATCGGGATCATCATGCATCGCCGGTGCTTGGCCCCCGAGCCTCGTGGCTCTCGATCCACCGGAGCAGCCTCGACTTGCGCGTACAGATGATCGTGCCGAGCCTGAAGTATGGCATGCGGACTGCGGCCTCGCCGGTCAGGTAGTAGACCTTGCGCCGCCGGCTGCGGTCGCCGAACAGGAACTCGGCAATCGCGCCGGCGCCGCACAGCGGGTCGTCGCCAAGACTCGGCGGCGGACCTTTGGTCGTGGCGCCCGACGCGGTGTTCGGGCTGATGTCGTCCATCATCGATCAGGCTGCCTCCTTCCCAGTGGAATGGTCTCCTGGACGAAGTGGCCCTCCAGGCCATGCAGACGGCGCCACGCCGCCCGCACCTGCAGGCTGAGATTGATCGTGGCTTTGCTGAGGAAGCTGCCGTGGCTCGCCATCGCCAGCCTGTACGTCAGCATCGCTTTGCGGGCCCCGTCGTCGCCTAGGGCCTGCCTCACCACCTTCCGTCCCCGCGGCGTGGCCAGCTCCCAGGAGGTCCCGGCGAACGTGTCCTTGGCCACCATGCCGAGCAGGAGGCTGGTCTGGCCCGTAGCCGCGCCTGGCAGCATGTCGGTGAACAGCTCGGGGATCTGGAAGAACAGGAATTTGCGATCGATCAGCTCGGCATACCAGTCCAGCTTCGAGGCCACGAGCAAGGTCGGCTTCGGGCTCTTGGGACTGCCCCTTTCGGTCTCGATCAGCGCGATCTCGATCAAGATGTTCCAGAGCGCCGGCTGCACCCTGGCTATCGCGGTCGCGACCAGCCGGATGTTCCAGGCGAAATGCTCGCCGAGGGCTGCGGCGATCGCAGCTTTGAGCACGTCCCGTTCGGACCACATCCGGCGGAAGCCGCCATGGTCCTTCGGCGCCTTGTCCGACCGGATGGCGCCGGCCGCTTGCAGCACGCGCAGGCTCGGCAGGGGCACGCCCGAGGCGATTTCGGTGTCCTGGTCGCCGTAGAGGGGCATCTCCGCGGTCGGCGGATCGTCCCGTTGGTTGGCGGTCATGACTGAGGGCTCCAGGCATGTTCGGGATGATGGCCCTGTTGACGAATTGTTGCAAGTGCACTCGATACGAAATGTATCACTATTCACACGCTGTGACAACCGTTACCGTCGGTTCCGAGTGATCGAAGCCTGAAGCGGCGACGCTCGGGATCCGACCTCTTGCGGATGAGCCCCGCTGGCGTCAGTCTTCGCCCAGGACACCAGGGTGGGGCGCACGAAGGGTCGCTGCGGTTAGCGAGCTTCGTTCCGGCAAAAGAAGACCTTCAGGGAAGGAGCGATGGCCGAAGAGCAGCTCGATCTCTTTGCGGCGACCGGCACGCTGTCGGAATGTCGGCTTCAGTCGGATTCCGGGCCGCAGGTGCTCGCTGCTGCCGAGCTCGATGACGACGAACTCATCGCTGCCATCCCGTGGGCGGGCCTGGCGCCGGCGCTCGCCCTGGCGGCCGAGGCCGGGCGACGCGGGCTGCTCGCGGCGGTCCCCGCCCTCGAGCAGCTCTCCCTGCGCTTCGCGGGCTTCGGCCTTGAGCGGACAGTGCCCGAGCAGGTTGCAGCGCTCGACGCCCTCGCCCTGATCGGTGGCTCGGAGGCGGCGCAGACGGTGGCCAGACTTATCGCCAAGGACGTAGTCCTGGGCCCCACGCGCAAGTTCGCCGTCAAGGCCGCGACACAGCTCAGGTCGGCTCTGCCTGTCGAGACCGTCCTTGGTCTCCTTCACCATGCAGATCCCCGGGTACGCGCCGATGCCTGTCGCTGCGCCGGACCATGGCCAGCCATCCTCCAGGTGCTCCTCGATCTTGCCGACGACGGCGACGGTGACGTCCGCGTCGCGGCTGCCAGCGCTCTCGGGCGCATGGGGAGGAGCGAGGCACGACAGACACTCGTCCGCCTGCTGTGTAACGCGCCGTCGTTCGAGGTCATCGAAGCGATCCCGGCGATCGCCGACGAGGATTGCATTATTCTCCTCGGCAGGCTCGTCCGCACCCGGCCAACGCTGGCCGCCGCGGCGCGCGACGCCTTGGAGATGATCGACCACCCGCGCGCGCGACAGGTCATCGCCGGGGCGGTTGAGCGAGACGAATAGATTGCGCCGCGACACGGAGGCTTTGCCCGGCGCGGACCTTCGGCACTAACCTCGGGATGTACCACCGGATACAGATACATGAATGATCTGTTCGACCCAGCCACGCGCCCAAACCCGGCTGCTCCCGACGCAGAGCCAAGCCGGGCGCCCGAGCGCGAGCGGATCCTGGTCTTCGATATCGCGGTCCAAGGCATCCGCGAGACCGCCTGGCAGGACCTCTTACAGGGCTTCAGGGGCCTCAAGGCGATCACGTATTCGGCGAGCGTGCCCGCGATCCTCGATGTCGCGGCGCTGCTCGATGACGTCGAGATTACCTTCGGCTCGGAGCGCGTCCTCTCGCGCGAGCTCGCAGCCCTCGAGCAGGTGACGACGGCCACCGGCTACCGGTTCACCGATGCGCTGGCCGACCAGAAGGCGTTCATCGAGCGCTTCGTGCGCCCGGCACTCTCCCGGCGCGGCGCGCAACTGCTCGAGCGGGTCCAGGATGGAAGCTTGCGTTTCCGCCTGCTGCGCGAGGCGCCAAGCCACGCCAAGCTCTATCTCCTGGCCGGCGACGGCCAATACCGTACGATCGCAGGCTCGGCCAATCTCAGCCTCGCCGCCTTCTCCGGACGCCAGCGCGAGACCTTCTTCGTCGCCGACAGCGAGGCCGACTACCAGCGCTTCCTCGACTACTACGCGGAAAACGAGGCGCGCGCCGATCCGATCGACGCCGACCTCCTGGTCCTGACCGAGGATGGCGCCGCGGACGTCCCGGCCGATCCGGTACCGCTCCAGGATGTGCCCTGCTTTCGTTTTCTGAAGGCACAGGGTGCGATCACCGAAACGCCGCGGCCGCCGGTCATGCCCGACCTCTCGGCGGCAGCGCTGCGGGAGGCGGGCGCGCTCGGTGCCGATCTGCAGCAGATCGCGCTCGACCGCGACCGGAACGGCCGGACCGTGATCAGCGCGTCCAGTTTCATGCGGGCCTATCGCGCCCACGCCGCGCGCCCGATCACCGAGAAGACCGACCGCGTGCCGGAGGCGCGGATCGACCTCGCGGGCGGCCTTGTCACCTTAGACGGACGCCCCTGGCATCGCATCGGCGCGCCGGTTCCTTGGCCCGAGGTCCAGGCGGACGCCGCCCTCGTCGCCCCGTACTTCGAGGGCTTTGGGCGCTTCTACGGCGATGCCCCGGGGCTGCAGCGGAGCTACTGGGCGCTCGTCTGCTGGCTCTATGCCGCGCCCTTCGCCCCGGCGCTCCGCACCGCAGCGCTCCGGCACGACGGCTCGCCTCTAGCAGGATGCGGAAAAAGGTAGCGGGATGGGGGCGATCTGGTAGGGTGTGCGCGCGGAGCTACCAGATGTGGGATTTGGCGATGCGGGGCGACGATGTTCGGACGGAGAGCCTGTTCAGCTATCTGAGCTGCGAGGCGCGGGTGCCCAAGGACCACCCGCTGCGGCCGATCCGGACGATCGTCGACCAGGCGCTGACGGTGCTGTCGCCCGCGTTCGACCAGCTCTATTCGGACCTCGGCCGACCGTCGATCCCGCCCGAGAAGCTGCTGCGGGCGCTGCTGCTGCAGGCCTTCTATTCGGTGCGCTCGGAGCGCCAACTGATGGAACAGCTCGACTACAACCTGCTGTTCCGCTGGTTCGTCGGCCTGGCGATGGACGCGCCGATCTGGGACGTGACGGTGTTCACGAAGAACCGTGATCGGTTCCTGGAAGGCGAGGTCGCGGCGCAGTTCTTCCAGGCGGTGCTGGGCCAGCCCGCGGTTCGGGCACTGCTCTCGGACGAGCACTTCAGTGTCGATGGCACCTTGATCGAAGCGTTTGCGAGCATGAAGAGCTTCAAGCCGAAGGCCGAAGCGGGCGGCGAGCCGCCGCCGGGCGACGCGGGGCGCAACGCCGAGCGCGACTTCCACGGCGAGCGACGGTGCAACGACACGCACGCCTCGACCACCGATCCCGACGCCAGGCTCTACCGCAAGGGGCGCGGGAAGGAGGCCAAGCTCTGCCATATGGGCCATCTGCTGATGGAAAACCGCAACGGACTGATCGTCGATGCCATGCTGACGCCGGCCACCGGCACCGCCGAGCGGGAGGCCGCCGAAGCCATGCTGGGTCGCCAGCCGGGCCGCCATCGCGCCACCCTCGGCGCCGACAAGGCCTACGATGCGGCGGGCTTGGTCGCCGGTCTGCGGGCCCTCAACGTCACCCCGCACGTCGCGCAGAATACCTCCGGCCGGCGCTCGGCGATCGACGCTCGGACCACGCGCCACCCCGGCTATGCCGCGAGCCTGCGGGTACGCAAGCGGATCGAGGAGGCGTTCGGCTGGATCAAGACCGTGGGCGGCCTCCGGAAGACCCGGCATCGCGGCACGGCGCGGGTTGGCTGGCTGTTCACGCTGACCGCGACCGCCTGCAACCTGGTCCGGCTGCCCAAGCTGCTGGCGGCGGGCTGACCATGCCCGGACGCCGGCCCGAAGGCGCTGTGGCGGGATCAAGCGGCCGCCCCGAACGCCTGGAAACGCCCGCCGAAGCCATGTTTAACACTTCCAGAAAAGGAAATGAGCCGCATAGCATGCTTATTTCCGCAACCTGCTAGTGTGCTGTCCCGTTGATACATGCACAAAGTCTCTGAACTTTGGCAAGGATTGACGCGGCGGTTGCCGTCCAGACGAAGGGGCGGCTGTGAGCGTTGTAGTGTTCGACGAAGTGGTCGATCTTGGTCACCAGCTCTTTGACGCTCGAGAACGAGCCGCGACGGATGGCCTGTTGGGTGATGAGGCCGAACCAGCGCTCGATTTGGTTCAGCCACGAGGCGTAGGTCGGGGTGTAATGGACGTGGTAGCGCGGGCGTTGGGCCAGCCACGCCTTGACCTTGGCGTGTTTGTGGGTGGCGTAGTTGTCGATGATGAGGTGGACGTCGAACTCGGCCGGCACGTTTCGGTCCACGTGTCGGAGAAAGGCCAGGAATTCCTGGTGGCGATGGCGGGGTTGGCATTGGCTGATGACCGAGCCGCTGGCGATGTCGAGGGCGGCGAACAGCGTGGTGGTGCCGTGACGCAGGTAATCGTGGGTCACGCCTTCGACGTAGCCGAGGCCCATCGGCAACAACGGCTGGCTGCGTTGCAGGGCTTGGACCTGGCTCTTCTCGTCGACGCACAACCCGACGGCGTGGTCGGGCGGGTTCAGATACAGGCCGACGATATCGCGGACCTTCTCGACGAAGAAGGGATCGTTGGACAGCTTGAAGTGTTTCTGGCGGTGCGGTTGCACGCCGAACAACTGAAACCAGCGCTGCACGGTGCTCTTGGACACGCCGGTGTCGGCGGCCAGGCCGCGCACGCTCCAGTGGGTGCCGCTCGGGGGGCGGGTCTGGAGCGCGCGGTTGATCACGTCGGCGACGCGTTCGTCCTCGAAGCTGCGTGGCCGGCCGGCGCGCAGCTCGTCGTGCAAGCCTTCGATCCCGTGCTCAAGATAGCGTTGCCGCCACTTGCCGACCGTGGCATTGGTCAATCCCAGGCGTTTGGCGCTCGCGCTATTGGGTTCGCCGTCGGCGCTGGCGAGCACGATCTGGACCCGGCGCACCAGCCCGTGAGGCAGCGCGCGTGAGCTGGCGACGCCTTGCAATTGGGCGCGCTCCTGCGTGGACAGGTTCAACTGGGCTTTGGGTCGTCCTTGGGCCATTTGCGCGATCTCCTGGGGTTGGGGACCGCGCAATATAGCCCATATTTATGGGACAGAACACTAGCTTACCCGGTGCATGCCGTGCTCTACGGCCGCTCCGACGGCGGCAAGACGATGTTCTCGCGGGTCATCAGCCGCTCGATGTTCGGCCTCGAGCAGATGGTCCGCGGCAAGGACTTCACCACCCAGCGGGCGCTCGGCCTGCGCGAGCGCCTGGGTGCGATTCCGCTGATCGTGGACGACCTCAACCGCGATCGCTTCACCCAGTACGTCCCGGATCTCGTCAAGTTCGATCATGAAAGCGGAGAGGGTTACGCGCCGATCCTGATCAGCACCAACCGCGACGTCACCGCGGTCACGCCGGACCTGAGGAAGCGCATGGTGGTCTGCCACATCGACGGTGCCCGTCCACGCGGCATGCCTGAGGCGCCGGCGCGGGCGGCCCTGTCTGGCGTGGGCACGGCCCTCTATCGCGCCTACCTCGACCGCCTGGTCCCCCGGCTGGCGGAGCTCACCGAGGCTCTCGCCCGCGACCCGCACCATCCGCCGGACCTCCTATTGGTCTCCTCTGAGACGCTCAGCGGCCTCCTCGCCGAGGCGCTCGGCAGCGCGCCGGACTGGGTCCGCCCAATCGCCCAGGAGGAAATCGAGCACCTCAAGGACAAGCCGCTGCTCGATCTGCTCGACGAGATCTTGGACCAGAACAGCGAGCGGGTGCGGATCAATCGCGTGAGCGGCGACCTGGTGGTCAACTTCGGCGGCGATCACAATCAGGCGGCCCGCTTCGAGAAGCTGGTCCCGCCACAGGCGCTCAAGGGTCGGTTCGCGGATGCGGTAAAGCTCGACCTCGATGCCCTCGAGCGTGACTTCGGCTTCGCGCCCGCGCGCCGCGCCGGCCGCACGCTCGGAGCCCTACTCGCGCGCTTACTGGGCCGATGATGTGCGGGCTTTGGGTGCTTAGCGAGGCTCGTGAGACGGAAGAACGCACGGCGCCCTGGAGACGGAGCTGATACCGGCTTCGATCGCACGCTCGGCCAGCACCGAGACGCTCGTCGGCTTGGTCGAGCGCGTTACATTCCACAACCCTGACAATGGCTTTTGCGTCCTCCGCGTCAAGTCGCGGGGCCAACGCGACCTGGTGACCGTGGTCGGCCACACGCCGGTGATCAGCGCTGGCGAATTCGTTCAAGCCACGGGTACCTGGACCAACGACCGGACGCATGGCCCTCAGTTCAAGGAGAGCTTCCTGCGCTCGGCGCCCCCAACCACGGCCGAAGGAATCGAGAAGTATCTCGGCTCCGGCATGATCAGAGGAATCGGCCCCGTCTACGGCAAGCGGCTGGTGCGGGCGTTCGGCGGGGAGGTGTTCGACGTCATTGAGCAGCAGCCTGAGCGGCTCCGCGAGGTCGAGGGCATTGGCCCTAAGCGTGCCGAACGGATCGTCGCTGGCTGGGCCGATCAGAAGGTGATCCGCGAGATCATGATCTTTCTGCATTCCCACGGTGTCAGCACGTCGCGCTCGGTGCGCATCTTCAGGACCTACGGCGCCGATGCCATCCAGGTGCTCTCGGAGAACCCCTACCGCCTCGCCCGCGATGTCCGCGGGATCGGCTTCAAGACGGCCGACACCATCGCCGCCAGGCTCGGCATCGAGAAGACCGCCATGATACGGGCGCGCGCCGGCATCGGCTTCACGTTGACCGAGGCCATGGACGATGGCCACTGCGGGCCGCCGCTCGATGAGCTGGTGCCGATGGCCGAGCAGCTCCTGGAGATTCCGGCGTCGATCGTCCTGGAGGCGTTGGACCTGGAGCTAGAGGCCGGCGATGTCGTCGCCGACGAGGTCGACGGCCACCGCTGCATCTTCCTGGCTGGCCTGCATCGGGCAGAACGAGCCGTTGCGGATCGTTTGAGGGCACTTCGGGAGGGTGTGCTTCCCTGGCCGCACGTCGATCCGGCAAAGGCGATCCCATGGGTCGAGAGCAAGGCCAGCGTCACGCTTGCCGAGAGCCAACGGGCGGCACTCAAGCTCGCCCTGCTCTCCAAGGTCCTCGCGATCACCGGTGGCCCCGGAGTCGGCAAGACCACGCTGATTAACTCGATCCTCAAGGTGCTCGCCTCCAAGGGCATCGAGATCGCCCTCGCGGCGCCGACCGGACGTGCAGCCAAGCGGCTCGGCGAGAGCACCGGCCACGAGGCGAAGACCATCCATCGCCTGATCGAGGTCGATCCGAGGACAGGTAGCTTCAAGAGGAATCAGGAGAAACCGCTGAGGTGCGATCTGCTCGTGGTCGACGAGACGTCGATGGTCGACGTGCCATTGATGCATGCGCTCATGCGGGCGGTGCCCGATGACGCGGCGCTGATTCTGGTCGGCGATGTCGACCAGCTGCCGTCGGTTGGTCCCGGCCAGGTGCTCGCCGACACCATCGGCTCGGGTGCGGTGCCGGTCGTGCGGCTGACCGAGATCTTCCGCCAGGCGGCCGAGAGCGGGATTATCGCGAACGCCCATCGCACCAACGAGGGACAGATGCCCGACTGGGCGCGGGACTCCGAGAGCGATTTCCATTTCGTGTCCTGCCGCGATCCCGAGGATGGCGTCGCCAAGATCGTCGAGATCGTGAGAGAGCGAATCCCGGCGCGGTTCAACCTCGACCCGGTCCGCGACATCCAGGTCTTGTGCCCGATGAACCGCGGCGGCCTGGGGGCGCGAGCGCTGAATCCCGAGCTGCAGCGGGTCCTCAACCCGCCTGGCGACGGCGCCATCCAGCGCTTCGGCTGGACCTTCGGCACCGGCGACAAGGTGATGCAGGTCGAGAACGACTACGACAAGGAGGTCTACAACGGCGACCTGGGCTTTGTCCGCGCAGTCGATGCCGAAGCCGGCGAGGTGCTGGTCGAGTTCGATGGGCGCGAGATCGCCTATGGCTTCGGCGAGCTCGACGAGCTGGTGCTCGCCTACGCGACCACGATTCACAAGGCGCAAGGCTCGGAGTACCCAGCCGTGGTGATCCCGCTCACCACGCAGCACTACCCCATGCTCCGGCGCAATCTTGTTTACACGGGCGTGACCCGGGGCAAGCGCCTCGTGGTGATTGTCGGTCAGCGCAGAGCGATCGGGATTGCGGTTCGAGCGGTCAGTCGCTCCGGCGCTGGTCGAAGCTCAAGGAGTGGCTCGGAACCGGACAACCGATCAGGAGGTGCCCCGGTGAGCTTGTGCGATCATCCGCGGCAGCAACGGCCGCCGCCACGAGGTGGACTTCGGAGATGAGGGGATTGAGGTCGACGTCGCCATCGGCAGCGAGACCGTCCAGATCACAATCGAAGCCATCCGCGATCTGGCCCCGTCCGACAAGCGGCGGTTCGCCACCATTGCCATCCCGCGCGAAAAGTTCGCGGCAGCTCTGGGCGCCGGCGTTATACCGAGCCTGCGATATTTTGACGCGCCCCCGTTGTGAAATTTGCGGTTGTGTGGTGTGCCGTGCTGCATGGTGATGCAGCGCGAGGTGAGTGATGGGCGCAGGCGTACCGATCCGGGACAACATTTCCGCCGAAGAGCTGCGGCGTCGGGCGCGGCTGGAGAGCGAGGGCCGGGTGGCGTGCCGGCTTCTCGGCTTGGCCAACGTGCTGGACGGGATGAGCCGCGAGCGCGCCGCGTGCCAGGCCGGCATGGACCGTCAGACGCTGCGCGACTGGGTGATCCGCTTCAATGCCGAGGGGATCGCGGGGCTGCGCGATCGGCCCCGGAGCGGCCGGCCGAGTTGGCTCGACGACGGCCAGCTGGCGGCGTTCAAGGGGCTGGTGCTGCGCGGGCCCAACCCGGAGCGCGACGGCGTGAGCAGCTGGCGGGCCAAGGATCTCTGCCGGATCGTCGAAGACCGCTTCGGCGTCAGCTATACTGAGAACGGCATGCTGCGGTTGCTCCACGACCTCGGCCTGTCCTGGCAGAAGGCGCGGCCGGTCCATCCCGAAGCCGACCTCAAGGCCCAGGCCCGCTTCAAAAAAAATTTCCGGCGCTGATCGCCAGATCGCCCGCGACCATCCCGACGCCGAACGGCTCGAGGTCTGGTTCCAGGACGAGGCCCGGGTCGGCCAGACCGGCCGCGTCGGCCGCCGCTGGTTCGAACGCGGCATGCGCCCGCGCGGCGTACGCGACCTGCGCCACCAGGCGGTCTACCTGTTCGGCGCGGTCTGCCCGGCGCGCAACGCCGGCGGCGCCTTGGTCTTGCCCACGGTCAGCGCCGCCGCGATGCCGGACGAGCTCAGCCAAGCCGTCAGCCCCGGCGCCCACGCGATGGTCCTCATGGACCGCGCCGGCTGGCACATCGCCAAGGACCTCGCCGTCCCTGCCAACCTGACGCCGGTCTTCCTGCCCGCCTATTCACCCGAGCTGAACGCGATCGAACGGGTCTGGCTGTATCTGCGCGAGCGCTTCCTCTCGCATCGCCTGTGGCCGAGCTACGACGACATTCTCGACGGCTGCTGGACGCCTCGAAAAGCCTGGCAGATGAGGCGTCGATGTGATGCACTGCGCTGCGGAAAGCAGCGGAGAGGTGCGGATGGTGGGCCAACCGGGGTTCTTCGATCGGGATCGGCGGGATGCGGCGTTGTCGGCGGCGGGCGATCCGCTCGAGCGGCTGGCGCTGGTGCTCGACTTCGAGCTGTTCCGGCCGGAGCTGGAGGCGGCGCTTGCACGCTCGGATCGCGCCAAGGGCGGCCGGCCGCCGTACGATGCGGTGCTGATGTTCAAGGTGCTGGTGCTGCAGACGCTCTATACGCTGTCCGACAATCAGGCCGAAGATCAGATCCGCGACCGGCTTTCGTTCATGCGCTTCCTCGGGCTCGCGCTCGAGGACCGCACCCCGGACGCCCAGACGGTCTGGTGGTATCGCGAACAGCTGACCCTGGCGGGCGCGGTCGCGCGGCGGTTCGCGAGGTTCGACGCCGCCCTGCGCGCCGCCGGCGACCTCGCCATGGGGGGGCTCTCATACCAGCCGCATTAAGAACTGACCGGTGTGGCCCAGTCTAGGGAGCAGAGGGAGCGGATGCGGCCAGCTTCCTCGAGCAGGGCGTTCCAGGCCGCGCAGCAGCCGTCGAGAATGTCGTCGTAGCTCGGCCACAGGCGATGCGAGAGGAAGCGCTCGCGCAGATACAGCCAGACCCGTTCGATCGCGTTCAGCTCGGGTGAATAGGCGGGCAGGAAGACCGGCGTCAGGTTGGCAGGGACGGCGAGGTCCTTGGCGATGTGCCAGCCGGCGCGGTCCATGAGGACCATCGCGTGGGCGCCGGGGCTGACGGCTTGGCTGAGCTCGTCCGGCATCGCGGCGGCGCTGACCGTGGGCAAGACCAAGGCGCCGCCGGCGTCGCGCGCCGGGCAGACCGCGCCGAACAGGTAGACCGCCTGGTGGCGCAGGTCGCGTACGCCGCGCGGGCGCATGCCGCGTTCGAACCAGCGGCGGCCGACGCGGCCGGTCTGGCCGACCCGGGCCTCGTCCTGGAACCAGACCTCGAGCCGTTCGGCGTCGGGATGGTCGCGGGCGATCTGGCGATCAGCGCCGGAAATTTTTTTTGAAGCGGGCCTGGGCCTTGAGGTCGGCTTCGGGATGGACCGGCCGCGCCTTCTGCCAGGACAGGCCGAGGTCGTGGAGCAACCGCAGCATGCCGTTCTCAGTATAGCTGACGCCGAAGCGGTCTTCGACGATCCGGCAGAGATCCTTGGCCCGCCAGCTGCTCACGCCGTCGCGCTCCGGGTTGGGCCCGCGCAGCACCAGCCCCTTGAACGCCGCCAGCTGGCCGTCGTCGAGCCAACTCGGCCGGCCGCTCCGGGGCCGATCGCGCAGCCCCGCGATCCCCTCGGCATTGAAGCGGATCACCCAGTCGCGCAGCGTCTGACGGTCCATGCCGGCCTGGCACGCGGCGCGCTCGCGGCTCATCCCGTCCAGCACGTTGGCCAAGCCGAGAAGCCGGCACGCCACCCGGCCCTCGCTCTCCAGCCGCGCCCGACGCCGCAGCTCTTCGGCGGAAATGTTGTCCCGGATCGGTACGCCTGCGCCCATCACTCACCTCGCGCTGCATCACCATGCAGCACGGCACACCACACAACCGCAAATTTCACAACGGGGGCGCGTCAAAATATCGCAGGCTCGGTATAACGCCGGCGACTGCTCCTGAGGAGGGACTGGTACGCCGCGTCCTGGACTAGGGCGTGTTAACGCTATTCAAGGGAGCGGGTTTCCGGTAGTCTCATCGCATGATGAGACTGAGCGAAGACCAGTATGAAGTGATCCGCCCGTTGATGCCCGTACAGCGAGGCAACGTGCGCATCGCCAATCTCGATGTCATCAACGCGGTGCTCTATGTCGCCGAGAACGGCTGCAAATGGCGCGCGCTGCCGGAGCGCTTCGGCAACTGGCACACGATCGACACGCGCTTGCGGCGTTGGGCGGCGGCGGGCGTGCTGGACCGAGTGTTCCAAGCCTTGCAAGAACATCGCCTGATTCGCATCCGGGTGGAGTGCGTGGGCTTGGACAGCACCAGCGTGAAGGTTCACCCCGATGGCACGGGTGCTCGAAAAAAAACGGCCCGCAGGCCATCGGCAAGTCGCGCGGCGGCTGGAACACCAAGATTTATCTGGTTGCCGCGAATGACCGGATCGCCCTGACCTTCGCCCTGTCGCCCGGACAGGCCCACGACGCGCCCGAAGGACGCAAGCTGCTGACGCGCTGGCAGCGGCGGCCCGATGGCGTGCCGATGGTGATGGACCGGGCCTACGAAGGCGACGAGACCCGGCAACTGGTGCTGCAGCTCGGCTTCGAGCCGGTCGTGCCGCCCAACCCCAACCGCCTCCGCCCCTGGACCTACGACCGCGGCCTCTATCGCAGGCGCAACGAGATCGAGCGCCTGTTCCGCAGGCTCAAGGGCTTTCGCCGCATCTTCTCGCGCTTCGAAAAGCTCGACACCATGTTCACCGCCTTCATCCATTTCACCCTGATCATCGACATGGTTTGTGTTAACACCCCCTAGCTCGGCGTCAGTCAGCTGTTGCAAGGCATCCCCGAGCTTCGCCTCATCCAGGGGCGCCACCGCGGCCAGCAGCTCGTAGGAGAACTCGCGCCCGATCACCGCTCCGATCTGCGCCACCTCCTTGGCCGGCCCGAGCCGGTCGAGGCGCGCCATGAGCGAGTCCTGCAGCATCGCCGGGATCGGCAGCGAAGGCAGCGGACCCGTGGGGGCGTAGTAGCCGCCTTCATCCTTGAGCAGGCCGGATTCGAGCACGGCCTTGGTCAGCTCCTCGATGAATAGCGGCACCCCGTCGGTCTTGGCCAAAATCTGTTGAAGCACCTCAGCCGGGAGCGCCTTGCTGCCGGTGAGGCGCTCAATCATCAGCGCCCCATGCCGCTGGCCCAGCCGACTGAGCGTGAGAGAAGTGACGTGCGCGTAGCCGGTCCAGGATGGAATGAACTCGGGCCGGTAGGTGAGCACCGCCAGGACCGGCAGGGCCCGCACCCGCTCGACCAGCAGATCGAGCAGCTCCAAGGTCGACGGGTCGGCCCAGTGCACGTCCTCGTACACGTCGAGCACCGGCCGGTTGCGGGCGAGGCCGGCCAGCTGCTCCATCAGGACCTCCAGCGTGCGCTGCTTCTGCTGCTGCGGGCTAAGGTTCAAGGCTTGGCAAAGCTCGCCACTCGGGACGCCGAGCAGCGCGGCGACCAAGGGCACCGCATCGTCCAGGTCGCTGGTCGCCAGCCCAAGCAGCCTTTCCAGCTTGGCGAGTCTGGTCTCCGGCTCGCCATCGGGCGCGAAGCCCGCCGCCCTCTCGAGCTGCGTGATGATCGGATGGAGCGCAGTGTTAGCGTGATAGGGTGAGCAGAAGTGGCTGACCGCGGCATGCGGCTCCCCGCTCAGCTCCTGCCGCAGCGCCCGGATCAGGCGTGACTTGCCGATGCCCGGCTCGCCCGAGAGCAGGACGACTTGGCCCTCGCCTTCCTTCACGAAGGCCCAGCGCTTGAGCAGGATCGCCAGCTCGGGCTCACGGCCGACGAGCGTTGTCAGACTGTGCCCCTGGAGGGCCTCAAAGCGACTCTTAGCGCGGCCATCGCCCGCGACCCGGAACGCCGCGAGCGGCTCGGCAAACCCCTTGAGGCGCACCGGACCCAGTTCGGCGAGCTCGAACAGCCCGTCGACCAGCCGCCGCGTGGTTGGTCCAATGACGACGGCAGCAGGACCTGCCAACTCCCGGAGGCGGGCCGCCAGGTTCGGCGCCTCGCCGACCACCATCTCCTCATGCGCCGCACCGGTGCGCATCAGATCGCCGACTACGACAAGCCCGGTCGCGATGCCGACCCGCGCCACCAGCGCCTCGCCCGCTGGTGTGGTCAGCTCGCTCACAGCGTCCACGAGAGCTAGCCCGGCGCGCACCGCCCGCTCGGCGTCGTTTTCGTGCGCCCGCGGCCAACCGAAGTAGGCGAGCACGCCATCGCCCAGGATCTTGGCCACGTGCCCGTCCCAGCGTGTGGCCACGTCCGTGCAGCGCTTTCGGTAGATCATTAGGAGATCGCCGAGGTCCTCGGGGTCCAGCTCGGCCGAGAACTCAGTCGAGCCGACCAGTTCGCAGAACATCACTGTCAAATGCCGCCGCTCGGCTCCAAGGCCGATGAGGTCGCGATCCAGTCCTGCGATTTCGGCCGCGGCTTGGTCGGGTCGAGCAAGTTCTATAATTGCCTCGAGCAGCTTCTTGCGATCACCCAAGAGCACGCCGAGCTCCTCAAGGTCGGTTTCGCCGAGCTCGCTCAGGATGTCGAAGTCGACCGCATTGTCATGGAACGCCTGCTCGTAGCGCTCCAGCCCCAGCTGCCGCAGCCAAGCCGCGATGTCCACAGCGTCCATATGGGGATGGCGCTCGCGTGGCGAAAGCTACCAGAGTGACGGATCGGAGGCCATCAATCCGTTCGCCGCCAAGACCCTTGTGAGGCCCATCCACCGTCATGGGTCACGAGTGCCTATCGTTCCCGCCGCTTCCGATCTCTGCTCTTCGATCCGGAAAGCGGCCGTAGCACTGCGCCCTTCGGGAGGCCCGCCTGCCCTCGCAGTACCCGAAATGCGCGGCCAGCATGCCCAGTGCCCCGACCAGGATGCCTTGCGCCTGCTCCTGTCTGACCGGCCTTCCACCCCAGCCCCGTCGGATCGCCACTCGCGAACGCTCCGCTGCAGCCCCACGACATGCCAGACGCAGAAGCCCGCCGGGCTCGAGATACCGCCAACGCCGCCATCGCTTCGTGCACGCGCCGTCTTGCATCAAGCCGCCGCTCGTTGAGCTCCGGCTCGCGGCCGGTGCCCGGCACCCGCAAGATAGGCACGGCCCGCAGCGGATCGAGGTTGGCGATGATGAACGCAGCCTGGAAGTCCCTGCCGGCATGATGCATGGCGCAGGGCAGCAGGCACTGGGTCTTGATCCGGCGCTTGAATTCTTCGTGCAGGCGCTCGATGGCATTCGTGGTCCTGAGCGAGCGCCATGGCTCCGGCGGGTATCTCAGGAACGTGAACAGGCGCTCACCGGCCTCCTCCAGGCTGTCGGCGACCGATCGGCAGCGCAGTTTCCAGGTGGCCAGGAAGATCTTGCGCTTGGCGAGCACGTCCTCGGCGGTCTCGGCGTGCACCATATCGTTGAACTCGGCCTTGATCTGGTCGTGCAGGTGCTTCGGGGCGTGGGCGAGCAGATTGCGCTCCTTGGGCACGGTGCAGCGCTGCACCGGCAGGTCGTCCCACAGGCTGGCGAGCGCCGCTTCCAGGCCCTTGCCGCCATCGACGATGACGAGATCCGGTCTGGTCAGCCCGCGGCTGGTCAGGTCGTCGAGCACGGCGCGCCAGGCGGCCTCGCTCTCGCCGCCCATGTTCTTGATCGCGAGCCGCGCCTGGCTCCCAGCGCCGACCTCGGTGGTCGGCGCGGAGCGGCACGCCTTCTGGCCGTCGCGGCGGACGCCGAGCGCGATCAGCAGCGAGATGGCGGTGGCCTTGCGATCCAGGCGAACCTTGACCACCGTGCCGTCGAGGATCAGCCGGACGATGTCGTCGCCGGCGAGATCACGCCGCTGCCAGGCCTCCCAGGCGGACCGCGGTCGTTGCCCTTCGCGCTCCGGACGGCCACCACGGCCGTCCTGGGAGCCAGCGAAGCGGCTGACCACGTCCTTGCCGACGTGGCCTTCGAACAGCCGGACCAGCGCCCGGCGCACCCGACGGGTGTTCATGCCAGCGAGATAGGCCTCGGCGATCAGGGCTTCGGCGCGGTGGCTGAGCCGCTTGTAGGCCGGCAGCAACCCGCTGTTCCACTCCCGCTCGCCCGCCTCGTCGGCGAGCCGCGCCCGGGGCACGGAGAGCGTCAGCGGGCCGAAGGTGGTGACGAGCTGGCGCGGCCGGTGCCCATGGCGGCGACCATTCGAGCCCGCCCTCGCTCGTAGCGGCCCCGCCCGAGCGCGGTCTCCAGCTCCTCCTCCGACAGCGACCAGGCTTGGCCCTTTGGTTTTTTCGGGAGGCTTTGGGAGTTGCGTCGCGATTGATGAGCATGGTCGCCGCACCGGCCCGGCGCTCGAGGCGATGTACCGTTTCATCCTCTGGCTGGTGCCGACGGTCGAGAAGTTCCCGCGCAGCCAGAAGTTCCTGCTCGACGATCGCATCCAGTCGACCGCGTTCGAGGTGCGCGAGCGACTGATCGAGGCGACCTATACGCGGGCGCGAGGCCCGATGCTCGCCGCCGCCAACCTCGAAGCCGGCGGTGGCACGCCATCTCCGGCCGCGGTATGATCCTGCCGGCCGAAGGAGGACCCCGATGGCGCAAGCGGCGCGGAGGCGCTGGACGCTCGCAGAACTCCTCGCCTTCGACGACGGCACGGACCGGCGCTACGAGCTGTTCGATGGCGAGATCGTCGCCATGGCGCCGCCGGCGCGGGCGCATGGGACGCTGGTGAGCCGGCTCGCGCGGCTCATCGGCAACGCGCTCCGGCCACCTCGCGAGGTCATCGCGGAAGCCGGGATCATTCCGCCCAAGCGCGGCGACAGCTACTATCAGGCGGATCTGGCCGTGACCTGCACGCCCGGCGCGCCGAGCGATCAGTTCGTTGCCGAGCCGGTGTTGATCGTGGAGGTGCTCTTGCCCTCGACCGCGGCGACCGACCGCGACCGCAAGCTGCCCGACTACCGGAGGATCGCCTCGCTCCAGCACATTCTGGTGGTCTCGAGCATCGAGCCGCGCATCGAGCACTTCCGCCGCGAGGCCGACGGCTGGAAGGTGCAGGACCACGCGGGTGGCGGGACGGTCAGACTCGATTCGCTCGGCATCGCGATCGAGCTGGACGAGTTGTATGCGGGCGTGCTTACGCCCGCTGCCTGAGGCCGGCCCGGTTGGCGTCTCTCAACCCGGCTCGTGCAGGATCGGGGGGCCGAGCTCGGCGAGGCGGAAGAGGCGGAAGGCGCGCTCGCCGTTGTAGTCGAGGATGCGCAGATCGTCGGTCTCGTGCAGGTCGCGCAGGACGACCTCGAAATGGCCGCCGTAGCGCTCCTTTGCGAGCTCGAGCGGGATCGCGTGCGCGATGAACTTCTCGATGCCCTTGGCGCGAAACTTGTCGAGCAGCGCCGGGTCGGTGATCGCCTCGTGCGAGGTCAGAATCACCAGGGGGCTGCTGCCCGTGAACAGGATGCAAGCCTTCATCGCTCTGCCCAATGTCAGCGGTGCGTCGAAACCCGGACCGCATCAAAGCGCAAACGCGGCCGCTCCGGCAAGAGGCGGTGGCGCGGCTCGAGGTCGTTCGCGTCCGCCGCCGGCCTCGTTGTCGCGACCGGGCGGCTCGCAGCACGTCCGGAGCCAAGCCCGGCCGGTGAGCGCACGGTTCGGCGGGCCATCGGTCGGGGGCGGTGACGACGTTGCCGGCCGTTAACCATGATTTAGCACTCGCGTCGGAATGTAGGTCGGTGCCCGCGTCGTGCGCGGGCCGAGGGTCAATCCCAGCGAGAGTATGGACCATGCTGTTCAAGCAGACCCCGCGTGCCGATCAGCCGGCGACTCCGGCCATTGACCGACTGCCCGCGACCAAACCGCCCCTGCTGGCGTCGGCGCCCGCAGCCGGGGCGGCGCTCGACGCGGTCGAGCGGCCGGCGGTGCAGAAGCGCTTCGCGCCCGATGAGCAAGAGACCGGTAAGCGCCTGATCGTCGGCGCAGGCATCCAGCTCAAGGGCGAAATCACCGCCTGCGAGCGCCTGATCGTCGAAGGCCAGGTCGAGGTCACGATGAATGCCACCCGCGCGCTCGAGATCAAGCCCTCGGGCCACTTCATCGGCAGCTGCGAGGTCGAGGACGCCGAGATCAGCGGTGTCTATGAGGGCGATCTCTCGGTCCGCGGCCGCCTGATCGTGCACAAGGGCGGCCGGGTGGTCGGCAAGATCGCCTATGGCGAGCTCGAGCTCGAGCGCGGCGGCGAGATCGCGGGCGAGCTCAGCGTGCGCAACCGCCAGGCCGCTCAGGCCTCCAAAGCGCCCGGCGCGCCCAAGCCCGGCCAGCGCGACAACGTCGCCGCCTGACCGCGGCGTACCGCCGGGGCGGGCGGCACGCCTCGAAAACGCGCCGCCCGCAAAGCTTGGCGACTCCGCGAGCCGCCAGCGCCGGGGGCGGCTGGTGAGAGCGTCAGCAGCCGGCGATCGCTCGCTGCAGACGGCTCTCTCATCGGCTCGCCGGGCATGGGCGGCGCCCGCCCGGAGCGCCCGATCGAACCTCGAGCCGCCGGGGTTCGACGGATCCGGCCTTAGGCAGCAGACGCACCAAGCGGTCACGAGCCTTCGGCCCGACCCAGCGGTCAGAATCGGCGCTCACCATCGATGGAAGCCGCCATGGCCGAGCCGCACGTCGTCACCGCCTCGATCGCCAGGCCCGCCGCGTTGGCGGCCGAGGTCGAGCTGACTGCTGACTACCCGCAGGCTGCAACAGCTGCGCACTGCGCTCCGGAGCCTGGGCGAAACGCTCTGCCCGTTCGATCAAGCCGCCGCTCCGGAAGCGATCGAGCTGGAGGTCTTGCGACCGAGGGCGGACTGGGCCGAGCGCGGCGAGATGAGCCGCATCTGCCTCGACATCCTGCGGCGGGCGCCCGGGCCGTCTGCAACCTCGACGTGGCGGTCGCCTTGATGACGCCGCGCGGCATGGACACGGGCAACGCGCCCGCTCGTCAAGCCGCCGGGCAAGCGCGTCGGCTGCTGCATGCCTGGTCTGCGGGCAGCCGGAACCATGCTCGGCCATAGGTGCGTTTGCGACCTAATTCCGGAGACATCCAAGCCCTCGCTCACGGTGGCCCGGGGGTCACGACCACGACATGATCGACGCGGCTTTTCAGCTGCCGCTGGAAGCGTTAGTCTGGCCCCGAGATAGGCAGGTTTGGCCGCCGTCGGCGGGCCGATGATCGACCGAGCGCAGGTCGGGACGCCATGTATGAGATCGACCCGAGCCGGATCGACCTGGCCCAGGAGTTCAAGGCCAGGCCGTACGGCGAGCACAGCCCCGACCTGCAGGCCCTGCTCAACCTGATGCGCAGGCCGCGTGACCAGCCGTTCCACGTCCTGGTCATGACCGCCGGCGGCGAGCGATGGACGCTTGCGGTCATGCAACCCGGCGCCAAGGGCGCGCCGCAGCTGACCAACGCCGTGTTCACCAGCCTCGAGGCGGCCGAATGGCATGTCTTCAAGCTGCGCTGGCAGGCGCTCACCGGCCGGGAGCCGCCGATCGACTGACCTGGAGCGAGGCCGTTCGCCGACGCGATCCGATGGCAGGAGCCGCCGACCATGACTGCGCTTCTTGGCTATGGCGACCCGATCAGCCTCGTGCCCGGCGAGCGCCTGAGGGTCATGGTCAGCTGCATCGGGGCGGGCCGGTACGACGCCCTGCTCGTCCGTCTGATCAACCCACAGGCTGGGCCGCTCGCGACCCCTTTCCGGACCGAGCCGGTCGAGCATCCGGCCAACCGCAGCTATCCCGGGCGCCGGCAGAGGATTCCGATCGGCTCGTTCGGCGTCGTCGACGCTCACCCGCTGCTCACCGGGCTCGAGAGCTTCACCCTTCAGGGCTACGTCTGGCCGACGACGCCGGGACGGGGCCGGCAGGCCCTGCTCGGCACCTGGTCGGAAAGCGAGCGCCGGGGCTTCGGGCTCGGCCTCGACGAGCGGGGCGCGCTCGAGCTCAGGTTCGGCGACGGCACGCAGATCGCGAGCGTGAGCACGGCGAGGCCGCTGCGGACCCGTCGCTGGTACCTGGTCGCCGGCAGCTTCGATGCCGCCAGCGGTCGACTCGCGGTCTGGCAGGCGCCGGTCGGCGATCGGACCTTTCACGAGGACGCGGCGATCCGCGCCGAGGCGACGACCGCGGTCCGGCTCGAGGCGGCCTCCGGACCCTTCCTGTTCGCCGCCTGGCACGCGGGCGAGGCCGCAGCGCCGACCGCCTACGGCCGGCTGCTCGCAGGCGGTCACTACAACGGCAAGCTCGACCGTCCGCGGCTCGCCAATCTGGCGCTCGGGCCGGGCGAGGTCGCAGCCCTGGCGGGCGACGGCGCGCTGCCCGTCGGGCTCGAGCGCGCGCTGGTCGGGCGCTGGGATTTCGCCCGCGAGATTCCGGCCGAGGCCCTGGTCGACACGTCGCCTAACCGTCTGCACGGTAGCGCCGTCAACCTCCCGGCGCGCGCGATGACCGGGCACAACTGGACCGGCGCTGTCATGGACTGGACCAAGGCGCCCGAGCAGTATGGCGCGATCCACTTCCACGACGACGACCTCATGGACGCCAATTGGCAGCCCGATTTCGAGCTCGAGCTGCCGGATGAGCTGCGCTCCGGGGTCTACGCCGTGCGGCTCTCGGCCAGCGAGGCCGAGTTCTACGTGCCGTTCTTCGTGCGGCCGCCGCGCCGCAGAAGCCAGGCCCGGAGTGAGACCAGGATCGCGGTCCTGGCGTCGACCGCGACCTATCTCGCCTACATCAACAACCGGGGCCGCTTCGCCTCGCTCGCGACCGAGCTCTACCACGGCCGGCTGACCGTCATGGATGCGATCGACGGCCTGCTACTCGAATATCCGGAGGTCGGCCTCTCGACCTATGATCGCCACTCCGACGGCAGCGGCGTCTGCTACTCCTCGCGCCTGCGGCCGGCGACCAACATCAAGCCGACCGGGCGGCACTGGAATTTCAATCTCGATCTGTTCATCATCGACTGGCTGGAGCAGCTGGGCGACCGCTACGACGTGATCACCGAGGAGGAGCTGCATCACGAGGGCCTGGATCTGCTGCGGCCCTATGCGGTGGTCCTGACCGGCAGCCATCCCGAGTACGATTCCGAAGCCATGCTCGATGCGCTCGACGGCTACCTGCGCCAGGGCGGCCGGCTGATGTACCTCGGCGGCAACGGGTTCTACTGGCGGATTGCGCATCACCCGACCCGGCGCGGCGTGATCGAGGTGCGCCGGGCCGAGGGCGGGGTCCGCGCCTGGGACGCCCTGCCCGGCGAAGCCTACCACAGCTTCACCGGCGAGTACGGCGGCCTCTGGCGACGTCAGGGCCGCGCGCCGCAGCAGCTCGTCGGCGTCGGCTTCATCAGCCAGGGCTTCGACAAGTGCTCCTATTACCGGCGCACGGCCGCGAGCCGGGACCCGCGGGTGGCGTTCATGTTCGCGGGCATCGAGGACGAGCTTCTGGGCGATTTCGGCGTCCTCCAGGGCGGTGCCGCCGGGCTCGAGATCGACTGCGTCGACCCGGCGCTCGGCACCCCGCCCCACGCGCTGGTGGTCGCCCGCTCCGAGCACCATTCCAACACTTACGAGCTGGTCGCCGAGGAGGTGCGGATCCCGCATGGCGCAAGCGACGCCGTCCAGAACCCCGACATCCACGCCGACCTCGTGTTCTTCGAGACCCCGGAGGGCGGTGCGGTGTTCTCGACCGGCTCGATCGCCTACGCCGGCAGCCTGTGCTGGAACCGCTTCGACAACAACATCGCGAAGCTGACCACCAACGTGCTCCGGCGCTTCGCCGATTCCACGCCCTTCGCCTGCGGGCAGGAGAATAGCGGCGGCTGAGCGGTCGGATCGGGGCCATCGAGAAGGCCCGGTCGGCCGCGCAACCTCGGCAGGTCGTTCGACCAGCTCCGCTCGACCGCAGAAGAGAGCAAGCCTTTTGCCACGACCCGCCATCCACGGCGGCCGAATTGTTCCAGGCTCGTAAGCCTATGTTTACTCTACGCTGGCAGAACGGCGGGTGCGCGGCGCGAGCCTGCGGACACACCCTTCATGCCGGTAAAGGCGCGGGCGATGGATCAGAGGAGCGGCAAGCTCATTCGGCAGGTGATCATCCCGATCGCGGTTCTGGTCGCGGTCGCGATGTCGGTGGTGGTCGGTTTCATCTGGTTCAGCGCCAAGACTCAGGACCGCATCGCGCTCCAGAAGTCGATCGAGAGCGTCGAGAATACGGTTACCCGGAAGGCGCAACAGATTGGCCTGGTCGCCAAGGACTACGGCTGGTGGAATGACACGTTCCAACACATGGTACTGAGCCTCGATCTGGCGTGGGCGGATCTCGGAATCGGCTTCTATGTCTACGAGAACCATGGCTACGAAATGAGTTTCGTCGTCAACGGTCAGAACCGGACGGTCTACGCCTCCAATGAAGACCAGCGCGCCGACCTGGACGCTTTCACGACGCTTGGCCACGGGCTCGCCGGCATCGTCGAGACCGCTCGCGCGGCACCAAGGGAAAAACCGGAACCCGTCTTCGGTATTCTGACCGCACCGGACGGTGTCGTGTTGGTCGGCGCGAGCGCGATCGCTCCCGAAGAAAATTCGGACTTCGAGCTGCCGCCGGGGCCCCGGTCGGTGCTGATCTATGCCAAACGCGTCGATCAGCCCTTCCTCGACTCGGTCGCGGAGACCTTGCAGGTCCAGGATCTGAAGCTTGTTCAAACAGCCGAGGCGCCTCCGGGAACCGCGATCCTGGCTCTGAAAGCACCGGACGGCACCACGTTGGGTCACCTCGTCTGGCGCCCGCACCAGCCGGGTTGGGAGTTTCTGCGTTCGGTCACGCCGTCGCTGGCGATCGCGATCGCGGTCATCTCGATTTTCACCTTCATCGTGCTGCGCCATGCGCGCCAGGCTGCCGAGACGATTCAGTCCAGCGAAGCCCGCTTTCGCGACGTCGCCGACGCCAGCTCGGACTGGATCTGGGAAACCGATGCCGATCTCCGCCTCAGCTTCCTGTCCGAGCGCTTCGCGACCGTGACCGCGATCTCCCCCAACCTGGTGCTCGGCAAGCCGCTCGGCGATCTGCTGCATTCCGCCGAGAGCGTCGAGCGCTGGGAGCGCCACCAGGACGACCTGGTGCATCAGCGCCCGTTCCGTAATCTGCTCTGCCATGTCGAGGACGACGCCGGCCGCACCCGGACGCTGCGGGTCGCCGGCAAGCCGGTCGCCGACGACAAGGGCCGCCATCGTGGTTATCGCGGTACCGCGACCGACATCACGGCTGAGATCGAGGCCGAGCGGCGCGCCCAATATCTGGCCCTGCACGACGCCTTGACCGCCCTGCCCAACCGCGAACTGTTTGCCGAGCGGCTCGAGCAGGCGGTGGCCAACGTCAGCCGGCGTGGGGACGTTGCCGCGGTCCTGTGCGTCGATCTCGACCGCTTCAAAGACGTCAACGACACCCTCGGTCATGGCGCCGGCGACCTGCTGGTGAAGGGCTGCGCCGAGCGCCTGCAGGCCTGCGTGCGGGAGATCGACACGGTGGCGCGCATCGGCGGCGACGAGTTCGCGATCGTCCAGGTGGGCATCGAGCAGCCCGAGGGCGCGCAGAGGCTCTGTCGACGCGTGATCGAGACCCTCGCGACCCCGTTCAATCTCGACGGCCACGAGGTCGTGATCACGGCCAGCGTCGGCGTCGCGCTGATTCCGATGGACGGCTCGATCCCGGGGCGTCTGATGCAGAACGCCGACATCGCGCTCTACCGGGCCAAGGAGGAAGGTCGCAATACCTTCCGCTTCTTCGAGGCCGGCATGGATGCGCGCCTGCAGGCGCGCAAGGCGCTCGAGCGCGACCTGCGCCTCGCCCTGGCGCGCGACGAGCTGGAGCTGTTCTATCAGCCCAAGGTCGAGCTCGGTCACAACCGGCTCTCCGGGGTCGAGGCTCTGGTGCGCTGGCACCACCCCGAGCGCGGCCTCGTGCCGCCCGGCGAGTTCATCGGGGTGGCCGAGGAGACCGGGCTGATCCTGGTGCTGGGCGAGTGGGTGTTGCGGCGCGCCTGCGTGCAGGCGACCGAATGGTCGGACCTGCAGATGTCGGTCAACATCTCCCCGGTGCAGTTCAAGCAACCCAACCTGATCGACGCCGTGCGGCGGGCGCTGACCGATTCTCGACTTGATCCGGAGCGGCTCGAACTCGAGGTCACGGAGGGCGTGCTGCTCCAGAACACCGAGGCGGCGATGACCACGCTGCGCCAGCTCAAGGAGCTTGGGGTCATGATCGCCATGGACGACTTCGGCACCGGCTACTCGAGCTTGAGCTATCTGCAGAAGTTTCCGTTCGACAAGATCAAGATCGACCGCTCGTTCGTCTCGGCGCTCGAGACCCGGACCGATGCCGATGCGATCGTGCGCGCGGTGGTCGGGCTCGGACACAGCCTGGGCATGCAAACCTGCGCCGAAGGCGTCGAGACCGCCCGGCAGCTGGCCTTCCTCAAACACGAGGGCTGCGACGAGGTGCAGGGCTACTACTTCGGCCGGCCAATGATCGCCGCGGAGTTCCAGCAGATGTATCGTTCCTGGACCGGTCATGCCGAGACCGTCTCGGCAGATTGATTCGGTTCGGAGGCTCCGGCTCCGCCGGCACGGGCGGACTCAGCGACCCGGCAACGCGCGCCCCTCAGTCTGATATCTAACCAACGCTGCCGATCCCGACGAGAAGTCGGCCGCGCTCTCCTCGGCATTTGCCAAGCAATCTAATAAATGTTTATTAGAATATTCCTAAATAATATATAATTGATTACTTTCCATAGCCTGCTATTATCTTAATAAGGGCCTTGAGGCTCGACACCCAAAACAAGGGTGCCGCTGGATCCTCGCAATGGTCGTGGGTCGCGTCGGCGCACCGCGGAGGAATTGCCCGCTCATGAGCGGCTTCGAGTACACACGCAGGAAACTGAGCAAGTGCCTGTATCTTTATTTGGGCGAGACGGGCCGATGTGGACTGGGCGTATTTGCGGCAAGAGCGTTTCGCACCGGAGACGTCATACTGGTCGACAATGATGGCGATTATTACCATAAGGTGCTAAGTTACATGGAACTTTGCAGACGGCAATATAGTCTTGAAAATACATTTCAGGTCGGCATCGATGCTTTCAAGATGCCGACCGGCAGCATCGAGGACTTCACGAACCACTCCTGCGATCCGAACACCGGCATCCGACTCAACGAGCAAGGGACAATCATCGTGGCTCTTCGCGACATCGTCGCGCACGAGGAGCTGACTTACGACTATTCAACTTATCTCAACAATCCCCATGAAACTATGCTTTGTCGGTGCGGGGCTGCGATTTGCCGGGGCGTGATCGGCAACTTCAACACCCTGCCACTCGCGCTGCAGACGCGGTACCGGGCCCTGGGGATCATCGGCGATTTCGTCGACGTCGCTCCGGAGCAGGGAGAGGTTGCCGACTAGCCATGCGGCCCGACCAGGACGCATGATCGCTCTGGACTTCCAGCAACAGGCGAGGCGGGCCGCGCAACGGTGGCTCGGACTGCCCGCCGGGCGCCTCGGTTGTCTGCTCCATTTTATGGCCCTGGCGGTCACTCTCGCGGCTGCGAAGGTCATGCTCAACACGATCGCCGCGGCCCGCTTCCTGGCCAAGGAAGGCCCGGGCCAGCTGCCGTTGTTCTATCTGCTGCTTGCCGCGGCCGCGATCCTGCTGTCGGCGGCATCGAGCGGCGCGATCGACCGGGTGCGCCGGATCCGGCTCGGTCAGGCCGCCTTCCTCGGCACCTTGCTTGTGGCTGCCGCGCTGCGCTTCGCGATCTGGCTCCAGATCCCGGGCGCCTACTACGCGCTGCTCGCCAGCGCCCATATCTACGAGATCATCCTTGAGATCGTGTTCTGGCTGGTCGTCGCCACGTTCCTCGACACGATCGAGCTGAGGCGCGGGACTCCGTTCCTGTATATGGCGCTGGCGGCTGGCGGCGCCCTCGGCGGCGCGCTGATGAGCGGACTGTCGCCGATCGCGCGGAGCGACGATCTACTCCTGGCGTTGCCGCTGCTCGGCGTGTTGGCGGCGGCTCAACTCGAGGTCGCGGGGCGGCGCCTGCCCGAGCTGCACGATCCCGACAACGCCGGAACCGAAGCCGGGAGCGTGCGCGAGAACCTGCGCCTGCTCCCGCGCCTGGCCGCGCGCTATCCCCTGATCCTGCTGATCGCGCTCAGCGCTCTGCTGCTCACTGTGCTTTATGGCCTGTCCGAGTATCTGGTGTTCACGGTCTACGCCCAAGCCTTTCCGGACGAGGCCGAGCTGACGCCGTTTCTGGCGATCATGTTCGCCCTCATTCAAGTCCTCGAGTTCGGGCTGCTGTACGCGGTCAGCCGGCCGCTGCTCCAGCGCGCCCGGCCGCTGCTCCGTAATCTGGTTTTTCCGACGACTTCGCTCGCCTGCCTGATCGCGCTTGTCGCCGGACACCGGCTGCCGGCAGCGATCGTCACGCACCTCAATGCCGAGGCGGTCTCCAACGCGATCTTTCAGCCGGTCTACCATACCAATTACCTGGCCCTGCCGTTTCGCTTCCACGGGCGGGTCCGGACCCTCGCCGACGGGATCTTCTACCCCGCCGGGCTGGCGCTCGCCGGCGGCATGCTCCTGACGCTCCAGCCGCAGCTGGAACCGGGGCAGATCAACTTCATCGCGATCACTTTCGCGCTGCTGTTCATCGCCCTGAACGTCGGCGTCGGCGTGCTCTTCCTGCCCGCGATGGTACGCAACCTTCGAGCCGACCTGCCTCACTTCGCCGACGCCGCGCCCGGGAGCGGCCCAGCGGACGCGGTGCTCGCCGAGCAGATCGGCGGCCTGCTGCGCAGCGGTGATCCCGAGGCCCGATCGATCGGGCTCGGACTCGCCGGCCGCCTCGACCCGGCGCTGTTCCTCGACGAGCTCTGCGCTCTCGCGGCGGCCGCCGACCGACCGGCCAGACTGGCGATCGCGGGCCTGCTGGCGCGGGTGCCAGCGGGGCGGCTGGCGCAACCGCTCGACCGACTGCTCGACGCCGACGCCCCTTGCGGCCAGCTGATCGCGCTCCAGGCCAAGCTCGCCCGTGGCGACCAGCTCACGCCGCGCCAGCTCGAGCGGCTGACCGGTGCCGCCCATCCGGGCGTCGCGGCTGTCGCAGCGCTGGCGGCGGCAGCGTCCGGACCGCTCGCCCAGGTCCCGCCAGCGTGTCGCGACGCCGCGGTCGCCGGCGACGTGCTCGACGCCTGCGCGCAGGCCGGCCGGTCCGATCTCGCCGATCTGCTGATCGCGGTGATCGAGGCCGCGCCGATCGAGCAGCAACGCGAGGGCGTCGCGATCCTGCGCACGCTGGTCGACCCGCAACACGCCGGCGCCGCGGCGCTCGGCCGCCGCCTCGCGCATCACGGGGACGCCCGGCTGCGGGCCGAAGCGGTCGCCCTGCTGGGCGTCCTGGCGAGCTCGGCCGGGGTCCTCGAGGCGCTTGCCGACGCGCTTGGCGATCGCAGCCGGCCGGTGCGCGAGCGCGCGGCCGACGCCCTGGCGATGCACAAAGAGGGTGCGATCGAGCTCGCGCTCGCGGGGCTCGAAGCGGCCGATCCGGGACGGGTCGAGGCCGCCGTCCGGGCGCTCGGCCGGATCGGCTCGCGCCGCGCGATCGCCGCCCTGAGAGCGCTGCCCGAACCGCTGCGCCGGGACGTCGCGCGCAATCTCGGCTGGCTCCGCCAGCTGCCGCATGGTCCCGAGCGCACGCCCTGGCTCGCCCTCGAGCTCGCGATCGAGGACCACAACCGGCGGATCGTGAGCCTGGTTCTGCGCGTGCTGGCGGCGCTCGGCGAGGAGCGCCCGGTGGCCCATCTGCGCCAGTCGCTCGCCGCCCCCGACCGGCGGACGCGGGCCAATGCGCTCGAGGCGCTGCTCACGCTGCCCCAGCGGCGGCTGATTCTGCCGATCCTGCCGCTGCTCGAGGCCAGATATGCGATCGACGGCCAGCTGTCCCGGCCGCCTGCCACCGCCGGTGCCGCCGAGCTCGGCGCGATCCTGTCCGCAGCCGCCCGCTCCAGCGACCGCTGGATCCGGGTCGGGGCCGCCTGCAGCGCGCGCGCGCTCGGCGCCCCGCCGGCCGGGGCGCCGTTCGGCCCCACGCCGGCGGCGGCCTCGAGGCTCGCGCGGTCCGGAACTAGCCCGACGGAGGACGACATGGAGCGGATCCTGTTGCTGAAGCGGGTTCCCCTGTTCCGCTATCTGCCGCTCGACACGTTGCTGGCGGTGGGTCGGGTGCTGGAGCATCGAGAGTACATCGACGGCGACACCATCCTGGAGGCGGACCGGCGCTGGGACCACTTCTGCCTGATCGAGGCCGGCGAGGTCGAGCTGCGGGCGCCCGAGGGCCGGGTCGAGCACCTGGTCGCTCCGGCACATTTCGGCGAACTGGTCCTGGCCGACGAGCATGCGCGCTCGCCCAAGGTGGTCGCCGTCGGCGACTGCAGCCTGCTCCGCCTGCACCGGATCGTGTTCCAGGACCTGAGCCGGGACTATCCCGACATGCTGATGGAGCTCTGCAGACTCCTGGCGCAGCGCCTGCGCCGGACCGAGCACCTCGCGCGCGGTTAGGAGTTTCGGGCGACGGCCTTGCGGCAGTCTCGGCCGACGGTCGTCGCGGCGGCGCCCGGTTCGATCCCGTGCGCGTCCGGCCAGCCAGCTGGACTACCCGAGCAGCCAGCGCACCCCGAACAGGATCAGAGCCCACAGGCCAGCGCTCGCGACGGTGACCAACATTGCCGTCTGGGGCACCGACCAGCGGTCGTCAGCCGCATCGCTGACCGCGGGCAGAGCCTCGTACGCGCCGGTTTCGGTGGTCTGGCCCATTACGCTCTCCAGATGGTTGTCCTGGGAGAGTCGCCGAGCCCCGTTAATGAACCGTTAAGACGTCAAAGGCTTTCGCTTGCCTGCGATCCGGCCGCGGCGCCATCGGGCGGTGCGGCCGCTCAGATCAACCCAGAGGAGATAAAGAAAAAGGAGGCCGAAGCCTCCCCAGCGAGTGATGCTCTAAGAGCGGTGCCGTTTCCGGCTTATGTTCACAGGTAAAGATTAGGGGTTTTCCACAGCCTGTGCAAGATCTATTATGATTGAATGATCAGAGGGATCGCTCAACCATTAGTTTCTTGATCTCGGCGATCGCCTTGGCCGGATTCAGCCCCTTGGGGCAGGTGTTGGCGCAGTTCATGATGGTGTGGCAGCGGTACAGCCGGAACGGGTCCTCGAGCCCGTCCAGGCGCTCGCCGGCATGCTCGTCGCGCGTGTCCGCGAGCCAGCGGTAGGCCTGGAGCAGCATGGCCGGGCCGAGGAACCGCTCGCTGTTCCACCAGTAGCTCGGACAGCTGGTCGAGCAGCAGGCGCACAGGATGCACTCCCAGAGGCCGTCCAGTCTGGCGCGTTCCGCCGGATCCTGGCGCCGCTCGCGCTCCGGCGGCGGCGATGCCGTCTGCAGCCAGGGCTGGATCGTCTCGTATTGCGCCCAGAACTGCGTGAAGTCGGTCACCAGATCCTTGATCACCGCCATGTGCGGCAGGGGATAGACCGCGACCTCGCCCTCGATGTCCTCGATCGCGCTCGTGCAGGCGAGCGTGTTGCGGCCGTGGATGTTCATGGCACAGGAGCCGCACACCCCCTCGCGGCAGGAGCGGCGGAAGGTGAGGCCGCTGTCGAACTCGCTCTTGATCTTGATCAGCGCGTCCAAAACCATCGGGCCGCAGTCGTCGAGATCGATCTCGAACCGGTCGAGGCGCGGATTGGCGCCGCCCTCCGGATCGTAGCGGTAGACCTTGAAGACCTTGATCCGGGCACCGGGCGACGCGGCTGGGTGGCTCCTGCCCTCGACCACCCGCGAGTTCTTCGGCAGCGTGAACTCAGCCATGGCGCTCCTCAGTAGACCCGCTTTTGCGGCGGAATCGGCTCGACCTCGTTGGTCAGCGGCCGGGTGTGCACCGGCCGATCGCCGATCCGTGGCCGGTGTTCGCCGTCGACCCAGCACAGCGTGTGCTTGAGCCACTGCTCGTCGTCGCGCTCGGGGAAGTCCTCGCGGGCATGGGCGCCCCGGCTCTCGGTCCGGTAGAGCGCCGAGTGCATGGTCGCGACCGCCTGCAGCATCAGGTTCTGCAACTCCAGCGCCTCGACCAGGTCCGAGTTCCAGATCATCGAGCGGTCGGTGAGCCGGATCTCGTCGAGGCTGCTCGCGACCTCGCCGAGCCTCGTCGTGCCCTCCTCGAGCACCTGACCGGTCCGGAACACGGCGGCATAGCGCTGCATGGTGCGCTGCATGGTGCTCCGGATCTCGCCGGTCGAGAGGCTGCCGGCGGCGTGCCGGGTCCGATCGAGGCGCTCGATCGCGGCTTCGCCCGCGTCCTTCGGCAGCGGCTTCTGGCTGGCGCCCGGGGTCACGATCTCGGCGGTCCGGTGGGCCGCCGCCCGGCCGAACACCACGAGATCGATCAAGGAGTTGCCGCCCAAACGGTTGGCGCCGTGGACCGAGGTGCAGCTGGCCTCGCCGACCGCCATCAGGCCGGGCACGACCGTGTCGCCGCTGCCGTTGCGCGGCGCCACGACCTCGGTCAGATGATTGGTCGGGATGCCGCCCATGTTGTAGTGGCAGGTTGGCACGACCGGAATCGGCGCCTTGGTGACGTCGACGCCGGCGAAGATCTTGGCGGTCTCGGAGATCCCCGGCAGGCGCTCGTGCAGCAGCGCCGGATCGAGATGCTCCAGATGGAGCTCGATGTAGTCCCGGCTCGGCCCGCAGCCGCGGCCCTCGTTGAGCTCGATCGTCATCGCGCGCGAGACCACGTCGCGGGACGCCAGGTCCTTGGCCGAGGGCGCGTAGCGCTCCATGAAGCGCTCGCCGTCCGAGTTGGTGAGATAGCCGCCCTCGCCGCGGGCGCCCTCGGTGATCAGGCAGCCGGCGCCGTAGACGCCCGAGGGATGGAACTGGACGAACTCCATGTCCTGGAGCGGCAGCCCTGCCCGCAGCACCATCGCGTTGCCGTCGCCGGTGCAGGTGTGGGCCGAGGTGCAGGAGAAGTAGACCCGGCCGTAGCCGCCGGTCGCGAGCACGGTGAGCTGGGCCCGGAACCGGTGCAGCGTGCCGTCCTCGAGGCAGAGCGCCATCAGTCCCCGGCAGCTGCCGTCGTCGTCCATCAAAAGGTCGAGCGCGAAGTACTCGTTGAAGAACTCGACGTGGTGGCGCAGCGCCTGCTGGAACAGCGTGTGCAGGAGCGCATGGCCGGTGCGGTCGGCGGCGGCACAGGTGCGATAGGCCTGGCTCTTGCCGTACTCGGTCGACTGGCCGCCGAAGGCGCGCTGGTAGATCTTGCCCTCGGGGGTGCGCGAGAACGGTACGCCGTAGTGCTCGAGCTCGATCACGGCGGCCGGCGCGTGCTTGGTCATGTACTCGATCGCGTCCTGGTCGCCCAGCCAGTCCGAGCCCTTGACCGTGTCGTACATGTGAAAGCGCCAGTCGTCCGGCCCCATGTTGCCGAGCGCGGCGTTGATCCCGCCTTGGGCTGCGACTGTGTGTGAGCGGGTCGGGTAGACCTTGGAGATGCAGGCGGTCCGGAGGCCGGCCTCGACCATCCCGACCGCGGCGCGCAGGCCCGAGCCGCCGGCGCCTACGACCAGGCAGTCGTACTCGTGATCGACGATCGGATAGGCCTTGGCCATGGGATCAGCTTCCGAGTGAAACCTTGAGCACCGCGACGATGCAGATGACCGCGAGCGCGCTCATGATCAACGGGATCGCGATCAGGGCCGCCAGTCGGGCGGGCTCGTGATGGACGTAGTCCTCGACGACGACCTGCAGCCCGAGCCGGGCATGATAGCAGATCGAGACGATCAGGAGGATCATCAGGCTGGCGGAGATCGGCGAGGCGAGCCAGGCCTGCACTTCCGGATAATCGGCGCCGGCGAGCCCCAGCGCGCTGACCACCAACCAGAGGACCAGCACGAGATTGGCGATCGCGGTCAGACGCTGCCGGCTCCAGTGGCCGACCCCGGCGCGCGCCGCGCCGAGCCCGCGGACCCTGGCGATCGGCGATCGCGTGCTCATGCCCGTCCCTCAGCCGGCAACCGCGAGCACGAGCCAGACCAGGACGGTCGCCGCGCCGGCGAACGCGAGCACGGCAAGACCCGACTGATAGGCGACCGTCGGGTCGAAGCCGTAGCCGGCGTCCCAGACCAGGTGACGGACGCCGTTGCCCAGGTGGAAGAACACGATGAAGGTGTAGACGAACAGCACCAGCACGCCGAACCAGGAGTGCATCGCCGCCTGCACGGTGGCGAACGCCTCGGGGCCGCTGGCCAGCGCCAGCAGCCACCAGGTGAGCAGCAGGACGCCGAGCGCCATCGCGATGCCGGTGACCCGATGGCCGATCGAGAGCGCCATCGTCAGATACCAGCGATAGATCTGCAGATGCGGCGACAAGGGCCGCTCGGATTGGGCCATGACGCTCTCCGGGGCCGCCGCGCGCGGCGGCCTTTTTTCGCAGCTGCACAAGAGCATAGTCAGGGGCAGGGCCGAGTCAACGGCGACGCCGCCGGCGGCGATTCCGATTGACCCCAAATCGCACGTCGTGCCCTAATTGGCAATCTTGGACCTCGTGAGGTGATCAGGGTCATGAAATCGGTCACAGTTCAGGTTTCCAAGACGGGACGCATGCATCTTCCCGCCGAGGTGCGGCGGGCGCTGGGCATGAAGGGACCGACCCGGGTCGTCCTGACGATCGACGACGACGCGGTCCGGCTGCGCACCCCGGCGCAGACGCTCGAACACATCCGGAGCCTGGCCCGCCCGTACCAGCCCAAGGGCCGGCTTGCCTCCGAGGAGCTGATCCGGGAGCGGCGCGCGGAGGCGCGGCAGGAGGAGCAGGATGGCTGAGGCCGTCCTCGATGCTTCGGCCCTGCTGGCCCTGATCCTGGAGGAGCCGGGCGCCGAGCGGGTGGAGCCTCATGTGCCTGGCGGGACGGCTTCTGCCGTCAACCTTGGCGAAGTCGTTGCCAAGCTCCGTGACCTCGGCATGGCGGAGGCCCACGTCGAGGAGATCATCGCCGAAATGCAGCTGGACGTGCGCGGGCACGATCTGATGGCGGCACTGGCAGCAGGCCACCTTCGCCCGGCGACCCGGAGCGCTGGACTGTCGCTTGCCGATCGCGCCTGCCTCGCGCTGGCCAGGACCCTGCGGCTGCCGGCGCTGACGGCCGATCGCGGCTGGCTCGGCGTGGCCGATGCCGTCGGCGTCCGCGTCGACCTGATTCGATGAACGTGCCATCCACCTATCCGCCGAGCAGGCGGTTGTAGATCCAGGCGCCCAGTCCGAAAAAGACGAAGCCGACAACGAAGCCCCAGACCGCGCCGATCAGCACGCCGCCGGGCGATGGACCGAAGCCGGGATAGAAGCTGCCCATCAGCTCGGTCATGGCGGCGCCCCAGCCGAACAGGGCGGCGAGCAGCCCGAACAGAGAGAAGACCACGGCATAGACGATGCCGAACGCGACCCCGAATTTCGCGACCTCGATCCTCATGGCTCTACCTCGGCAGGAGCCCCCAGTAGTCGAAGTCGAGCACGACCTCGGGCAGGTATTTGCCCTCGGCATCCTGGTACGGGAAATCGTGGCAGGGACGGTCCTTGGTCGCGACCAGGCGCAGCCGCAGCGCGCCGAGGTCGGGGTGGCCGGGCAGCTCGGCGCGCTCCAGCACCTCCGACCAGGCGTAGATCGTGTCGCCCGCGAACACCGGATTGGCGTGCCGGCCGCCGTTGATCGCGATCACGTGTAGGACGTTGCCGAGGCCGTTGAACGACAGCGCCCGGGCGATCGAGAGCACGTGGCCGCCATAGACCAGGCAGCGGCCGAAGCGGCCCGCGCGCTCGCGATGGGCGTTGAAATGGACCCCGGCCGGGTTCTGGTACAGCCGGGTCGCGAGCCGGTGCTCGGCCTCGTCGACGGTCATGCCGTCGACGTGATCGAGCCGCTCGCCGATCTGATAGCTGTCGAACCGGTGCATCGAGCCGGACAGCACCCGGTCGAAGTGGCGCGGGCGCAGGCCGGGCGGGACCGAGAGGCGCTTGGGCGCGACGTGGTCGGGCAGCTCCGGGACCGCGGGCTCGGGCGCCGGGCTGTCCGGGTCGCGCTTCCTGACCAGCACCCAGCGCACGTACTCGAGCAGCTGGCGGCCGTCTTCCTTGAACCCGCGGGTGCGCACCCAGACCACGCCGGTCTCGCGGTTCGAGCTCTCCTTGAGCCCGATCACCTCGGAGGTCGCCTGGACGCTGTCGCCGGGGTACAGCAGCGCGCCGAAGCGGCCGTCGGCGTAGCCGAGATTGGCGACCGCGTTGCGCGAGACGTCCGGGACCGTGCGCCCGAACACCAAGTGGAAGGTCAACAGGTCCTCGAGCGGCGGCCGCGGCAGGCCGGCCATGCGCGCCAGCGTCGCCGAGCAGTGAACGCCGAAGCGCGAGCCGGTGAGCGCCAGATAGAGCGTGGCGTCGGCTTCGGTCACCGTGCGCGGCGTGGCGTGGTGGATCTCCTGGCCGAGCTCGAAGTCCTCGAAGAAACGGCCGGCGAACGTCTTGCTCATGGCGGCTGCCGATCCCTGTCGATCCCGGGCTACGATCCCGGCCTTTGGCGCCGGTGATTCGGCGCCGAATTCTGCGCCTTCGGTAGTCGATCCCGAGCGTCCGGCGCAACTGCATTCGGATTTCAACCTGCGAGCAACAATCGATCCTCTAGACAACGGCCCAGGCTATGTGTAAACGCCGCAGGAGCGGCATGCTTTTTGCCTGCCGCTCACCAACCGGCTGCAACGCATGGGCACCCGCTCGCCGGCGCGAAAGACCGATCCGATGACCCGACGCCCGCGCGCCGCCGGCGTCCTCGCGCTGGCGGCCGTGTTCGCAGGCCTGCATCTCCCGGCCGCGCCCGCACTCGCCGCCGATGGCAGTCTCCAGATCGAGCTCAACAAGCTCGACGACACCGAGCAGGGTTGCCGCTCGGTGTTCGTGTTCGACAATCGCACCGGCCACGAGCTCGAGCGCTTCCGGATCGACCTGATCCTGTTCGATCCGAAAGGCGTGTACAGCAAGCAGCTGCTGCTCGACATGGCGCCCTTGTACCCGGACAAGAAGACGGTGGCCTCGTTCCTGCTCGACGACCAGCGCTGCGACCAGATCGGCAGCATCCTGGTCAACGACGTGCCCTGGTGCGAGGACGGCGCCGGCACCTCGCTCGAATGCGTCAAGATGCTCGACGTCCGCTCGCTGACCAAGGTCCCGCTGCAGAAGTAGGTGCGCCGGCGTCGCTGGCGCGCGCGGCGATGCCGGTCGGGCGCCGGCCAGCGGTCCTGGTCGCGGCCGGGCTGATCCTGGCGGTTTCCGGCTGCACGGGCGATCTGGCCCGGATTCCGGCCCGCGGCGAGATCGGCGGCGCGGCCATCGAGACCTCGGTCGACGCCCCGGTCGCCAGGTACTACCTCGAGCACTACCTGCCCGCGCAGCGGACCGAGCCGGCGCTCGATCGCGCCCTCGACCAGAGTCTCGGCGCGCTGCCGGTAGTGCCCACGCACGCGGCCTACCGCCGGCTCGCAGAGCGCTTCTCGGTCGATCTCGCGACGCTCCACCTGATCGAGGTCCTGACCGGGCAGCCGGACGACGCCCGGGCGCAGGCGCTGTTCCGCGACGCCCTCGCGCGGCTGCGGATGCTGGACGAGGCGGGCCTGCGCGCCTGCGTGAGCGCCTTCGAGCTGCCGACGGTGCTGTTCGCGCCCGGCTGGTTCTACCGCAGCCAGCGCGGCACCGGCGCCGATTTTGCGCGGCAGCGTGCCCTGCTCGGCCGGCTCGGGGTCGAGAACGGGCTGATCCCGGTGGTCGAGAACGGCACCGTCGAGCAGAATGCGCAGATCATCGCCCAATACCTGCGGCAGTTCGATGCCGCCCGGCGCCCGGTCATCCTGGTCAGCGTCAGCAAGGGCGGGCCGGAGGTCGCGCATGCGCTGGGGGCCGTGCTGCAGGCGAACGAGACCGCGGCGGTCAAGGCCTGGGTCAACGTCGGCGGGGTGCTGAAGGGCGCGCCGCTCGCCGACTGGGCTGGCGTCTGGCCGCGCAGCTGGCTCACCCGGCTCTATTACTGGTGGCAGGGGCTGGACCCGGCGGACAGCATCGCGAGCTTGGGCACGGCGCGCAGCGCAGCGCGGTTCGCGCGCGAGAAAATCCCCGAGCACATCCTGATCCTGAACTTCGTCGGCATACCGCTCTCGGGCGAGATTAGCCCGGGCGCCGAGTTCGGCTACCTCCGGACGCGCCCGGCCGGCCCCAACGACGGCCTGGCGCCGATCGTCGACGAAATCGCTGATGGCGGCCTCACGATCGTCCAGGTCGGCCTCGACCACTATTATCGCGACCCCGAGCTCGACCTGAAGACATTGGCGCTGGCGCTCACCGTGATGCTCGAGCTCGGCCACCCGCTGCCGGGCGCCTGTCAGCCCCGACCGGGGCCGAAGTCGCCGGCGGCGGCGGCCATGGCCGCGATCGCGGCGGCGAGCTGAACCTGGCGCTCGGCCTCGCGCACGTGCAGCTCCTCGATCAGCCGGCCGTCGAGCAGGACCACGCCCTCGCCCTTGAGGCGGGCGGCCTCGTGCGCCTCGATGATCCGGCGCGCCCGGGCGATCTCGGCCTCGTCCGGCGCGAACGCCTGGTTGGCCGGGCCGATCTGCCTGGGGTGGATCAGGGTCTTGCCGTCGAAGCCGAGCTCCGCCCCCTGCCGGCAGGCGGCCTCGAAGCCCGCCTCGTCCTGGAGATCGAGAAAGACGCCGTCCAGGATCGCAAGCCCGTGCGCGCGCGCCGCCAAAAGGCAAAGACCGAGTGCCGTGAGCAGCGGCAGGCGAAGCGGCGTGTGCGCGACGTGCAGCTCTTTGGCGAGGTCGGAAGTGCCCATCACCAGGCAGGTCAGGCGCGGGCCGGCGGCGGCGATCCCGGCCGCGTGCAGCATGGCGCGTGGCGTCTCCATCATGCACCAGAGCGCGAGCTCCGATGGCGCGCCGGCGGCGTCGAGCACGGCCAGCGCCTGCCGGACCGCATCCGCGCTCTCGACCTTGGGCAGCAGCACGGCATCGGCGCCCGCGCTCGCGGCCGCCGTCAGGTCGGCGTGGCCCCAGGGCGTGGCCAGCGCGTTGACGCGGACAATGACCTCGCGCGGCCCGTAGCCGCCGGCCCGGACCGCGGCCGCGACCCGGGCGCGGGCGGCGTCCTTGGCGTCGGGCGCGACCGCATCCTCGAGGTCGAGGATCAGCCCGTCCGCGGGCAGCGATTTCGCCTTCTCGAGCGCGCGCGCGTTCGAGCCCGGCATGTAGAGCACGCTGCGGCGCGGGCGCAGGGTGGCAGGCATCCGAAGCTCCGATCGCCGGTCGACAGGGGTTCGTCCGCCGGTATAGCGCCGATCCCGGTGCGAGCGAAACATCTGAACTCGAGGGCGGCACGCTTCGCAAGCCCGGTCGGCGGGGCCAAGGCGGCGGGGCTCAGGCCGCGCCAAGGCCCTGATGCGAGAGGCCGGCCCGAGCATGACGATCAAATCTCTGAACCACTGCGGGAGCACCCCCGAGCAGCGCGGGGGCTGCGACCTAAGTGGCTGTGGTGCCGGGTCTTCTCGGGTTCGTTCGGTCGTGGCGGCGAGGCCGCGTTCCGAGCGGGCACTCGCGGCGGGCCCGCGCGCCTCGCCCTGGAGCAGTCTCAGCGCCGCCAGCGAGCGGAACAGCTCGGCGAGCACCGGGCCGCGGTAGCGGACCACGGCCTGGAACGCCCGCGGGCCGTAGCTGTCCCGGATCAGCTCGGTGCCGAGCGCGGCGCGCGGCGCGGCGCGCGCGCCAGGCGGCCATCACGATCCGGCTCACCAGATCGGCCTGGAGCCGGCCTGCGGGCGCGAGCTCCGCCTGCAGCGCCCTCGCAAATGCCCGGAACTCGGCCGCGTCCTCGTCGTCGAGCAGGACGAGCCTGCGGGCGCGCAGGCCGTGGGTGAGCGCGTTGCGCGCCGAGCGCGCCTTGCCGGCGGCGGTGCGCGGCCCGCGCGACCTGCCGCCGTTCGGCCGGCTGGCAATCGTACGGTTGTCGCTGCTCATAGTTCAGTGACCATGTCGAGGTCTCTCCTGCAGGCCGGGATCGGGCGCGACACCGATCGCGCGCCTACGAAGGAAGCAGCAACCTAGCGTGTGATAGGAATATTTACAAGAGACGGCGCGCCTCCGCTGCGCCAACCGCTGCGATCGCCCGGCAACTCCGGCGCGACCCTCCAGATGGCTTTGCTGGCGCGCGGAGCCGCTTGCTGCGCCGGACCGGCGGCCGACGCCGGCCCAGCCCGGAGCGCGGAAAATGTTCGAATTGAGGAATCATTTCCGAATATCTTCGGCGCAGCGTCCACGGCAGAGGAAACAGATGGCCTTCCGTCGGCCTGATCGCCAGGAGGCATTCTTCGTGCCGGGAGCGCATGCGTTCCGCGTGCTCGGTTACGGTACCGCAGGTCCGGTGGAAGCGGTGCTGGCGGCAGGGTGTTTCAGCGCGGCGGGGGCGCTGCTGCAGGCCGGCGGTCTCGTGTACGTCCGCGCGCGAGCCCCGGAGGAGCGCCGGTCCGGCCCGGGGCTACGGCCGTGCAGATGGCGCTCGTGATGGTCCGGAGCGGCGCGCGCGGCTAGGTCGTGGTGCGGCTCGTTCAGGATTTCGGCACGACGGGCGGCGCTCGTACGCCAGCAGGAGCGCGAGAGCTTTCCGATCCCGGCTTGCCGGGGCGCCGCATGTTCAGCTGGCAGGAAATTCGGGAATTATTGCCGGTCGCGGGCCACGGACGTCGATGCGACACCGATGCGTCACTTGTGTGGCATCATGCGCCAGGCGTGCGCTGCGCGTAAGCCCAGGTGGCACAATGGCTTTTCGGCGTTTCGGCGATTCGAGTGCTGGATCCGACCGCAAAAACGCTGGATTCCGCCGCAAAAAGCGCTGATTTCGGGGGCAAAAGTGACACATGAATGCGCCATGTGGCGCATCGGCGGGCTTTGTCGATTTCTGAGTTAAGTTTCCCCCGGAATTCCCAGAAACCCGCCCCCTGAGCCTATCGTTGCACGGCGATGTTCGATCGGGTCGAGCAGGTTGCCGGCGCCGCTCTGAGCCATAAAGCCGCCGTAAAATCTCGACGCGCTTTTTGCGCCGGGACGGCCGATCCGGCATGGCGCGTTTATGCCCGGCGCTGCCATCTTCCCCCTCGCTTCCGAGGAGGAGGGCGCCGGCGTGCCCCGTCCCACTCCAGCTCGCGCCTGTCGGCCGCGAGCGCGAACGGTCGTGAGGCAGGAGATGTCGCTCGAATTTCTGGTCGCAGGCGCGGTTGCGCTGCTGCTGCTCGGCTATCTGGTCTACGCGCTGATCCGCCCGGAGCGGTTCTGAAGGCGCGCCCCGAGCTTCGAGCGATGGGTGAGCACGTCTGATGATGCAATACCCCGGGATCAGGTTCGGGCGCGGGCGGCGCGTGCTTAGCTCGGAGCAGATCGTGCTACTCGACCGCAGGATCGCCGGGCAGGCCTTGCGGGTGGCGCTGAAGAAGCTCGACCCGCGGACGCTGATCCGCAATCCGATAATGTTCGTGGTCGAGGTGGTAGCCACGCTCGCGAGCCTGGTCTTCGTCCGCGATCTGGTCGCCGGCACCGCAGATAGCGCCGCAATCGGGCAGATCGCCGCCTGGCTCTGGTTCACGGTGCTGTTCGCGACCTTCGCCGAGGCGTTGGCCGAAGGGCGGGGCAAGGCGCGCGCCGACAGCCTGCGCGCGACCCACCAGGAGACGCTCGCCAAGCGCCTCGAGGGCCCGCAGACCCGGGCGTACGAAAGGGTGCAGAGCTCGCTCCTGCGCACCGACGACGTCGTCCTGGTCGAGGCCGGCGACATCATCCCCGCCGACGGCGATGTGATCGAGGGGATTGCCTCGGTGGACGAATCGGCGATCACGGGCGAGTCGGCGCCGGTGATTCGCGAGAGCGGCGGCGACCGCTCGGCGGTCACCGGCGGCACAAGGGTCGTGTCCGACTGGCTCAAGGTGCGCGTGACCGCCAGACCAGGCGAGAGCTTCCTCGACCGCATGATCGCGATGGTCGAAGGTGCCGAGCGCCACAAGACGCCGAACGAGATCGCGCTCAACATCCTGCTGGTCGGCATGACGATCATCTTCCTGATCGTCGTGGTCACGCTCGAGCCGTTCGCGATCTATGCCGGCTCCACCGTCCCGATCGTGTCCCTGATCGCGCTGCTGGTGACGCTGATCCCGACCACGATCGGCGGCCTTCTGTCGGCGATCGGCATCGCCGGCATGGACCGGCTCGTGCGCGCCAACATCATCGCCAAGTCGGGGCGCTCGATCGAAGCCGCGGGCAACGTCGACACGCTCCTGATCGACAAGACCGGCACGATCACGTTCGGCAACCGCATGGCGGACGAGTTCCTGCCGCTGCCGGGTGTTGCCATCAGCGAGTTCGCCGAGGCGGCGGCCTACGCTTCGCTGAGCGACGACACGCCGGAGGGCCGCTCGATTGTCGAGCTGGCGAAGACACGGTACCGCTGCACGGCCGATCCGGCCAAGGTCAAGGCATTCATTCCGTTCAGCGCCGAAACCCGCATGAGCGGCGCCACGCTCGATGACGGCGAGGTGCGCAAGGGCGCCGAGGACGCCATCCTCGTCCACGCGGGTCTGCCGGACACGACGGGCCTCAGGCGGATCATCGAGGAGATCGCGCGCTCGGGCGGCACGCCCTTGGTCCTGGCCAGAGACCGGCGCGTGCTCGGCGTGGTCCACCTCAAGGACATCGTCAAGCCCGGGATCGCGGAGCGCTTCGCGCAGCTCCGGCGCATGGGCATCCGGACCGTGATGATCACCGGCGACAATCCGCTGACTGCGGCGACGATCGCGGCCGAGGCCGGCGTCGACGACTTCCTGGCCGAGGCGACGCCCGAGAAGAAGCTCGAGTGGATCCGCAAGGAGCAGGCAGGCGGCCGCCTGGTCGCGATGTGCGGCGATGGCACCAACGATGCGCCGGCACTCGCCCAGGCCGACATCGGGGTCGCGATGAACGACGGCACCCAGGCCGCCCGCGAGGCCGCCAACATCGTCGATCTGGACAGCGATCCGACCAAGCTGATGGAGGTCGTCCGGCTCGGCAAGCAGCTGCTGATCAGCCGCGGCGCGCTCACGACCTTCTCGATCGCCAACGATGTCGCCAAGTACTTCGCGATCCTGCCGGCGCTGTTCGTCACCGCCTATCCGTCGCTGCAGGCGCTGAACGTGATGGGCCTGGCGAGCCCCGAGAGCGCGATCCTGTCGGCGGTGATCTTCAACGCGCTGATCATCATCGCGCTCGTGCCGCTCGCCCTGCGCGGGGTGCGTTACAAGCCGGCGAGCGCGGCGGCGCTCTTGCGCCGCAACCTGATGGTCTATGGCGCGGGCGGCGTGATCGTGCCGTTCGTCGGCATTAAGCTGATCGACCTGGTCGTGAGCGTCCTGCACCTGGCCTGAGCCCGCGGGAAGGAGAGTTGGCCATGTGGCTCTACCTGTTGCTCGGGCTCGCGATCTTCGGCCTGCTGCTCGTGTTGACCGAGGCGGTCGACCGGGCCTGAGTGCTGGAGCTCACCCGATGATGCACGCCGTGCTGTTCGTCACGTTGGTCGTCGGCGGGACCGCGGTTCTGGCTTGGCCGCTCGGCCGCTACATGACCTGGGCCATGGACCCGATGCCGGCTGCCGGCGCGCCCGATCGCTGGACGCGGGCCTTTGAGCGGATCGGCGGAGCGCCGGCGCGGGCGGCGCACGGCTGGAAGCAGTACATGGTCGCAATGCTGGCGTTCAATGCGGTCATGTTCACGGTGACCTACGCGATCCTGGCTTTGCAGCAGCATCTGCCGCTCAATCCGGACGGCATGGGGCCGATCTCGGGCGATCTCGTCTTCAATACCGCGGCGTCGTTCACGACCAACACCAACCTCCAGGACTACTCGGGCGAGAGCACGATGAGCTACTTCTCGCAGCTCTGCGGGCTGATGTGGCTGCAGTTCGTCTCCGCCGCGACCGGCATCGCCGCGCTCGCAGCGCTCGCCCGCGGGCTCGCCGGCCGCGAGACCATGGGCAATTTCTTCGTCGATCTGCAGCGGGCGGCGTTTCTCGTGCTGCTGCCGGTGGCGCTGATCGTCGCCGCGCTGATGGTGATCGGCGGCATGCCGATGACGCTGCAGGGCGCGGTCCACGCGGCCACCTTGGAAGGCGCGGAGCAGGTCATCGCGCGCGGGCCGGTCGCGGCGTTCCTCGCGATCAAGCAGCTCGGCACCAACGGCGGCGGCTTCTTCGGGCCGAACGCCACCCACCCGTTCGAGAACCCGAACTTCTGGACCAACGCGCTCGCGATGATCTCGATCATCCTGATCCCCATGGCGAGCGTCTGGATGTTCGGGCGGATCATCGGACGGATGCGCCATGCGGCGGTCGTGTTCGGCGTGATGCTCGTGCTGCTGCTGGCGAAGATCGCCGGCGCGGTCTGGTTCGAGACCGCTCCGACCGAGGCCTTCGCCGGCCTGCCGATCACCCGGAACGTCGGCAACCTCGAAGGCAAGGAGATGCGCTTCGGCCCGACCGCCGGGCCGACCTGGGCGGTGCTGACCACCTCGACCAGCAACGGCTCGGTCGACGCCATGCACGACAGCCTCAACCCCATGACCGGCCTGATGCCGATGGTCGGCATGTGGCTGAACGCGACCTTCGGCGGCGTCGGCGTCGGCATGATCAACATGTTCCTCTACATCGTGATCGCGGTCTTCGTGGCCGGCATGATGGTCGGCCGGACGCCCGAGTATCTGGAACGGCGGGTCGAGGCTTTCGAAGTCAAGCTGGCGATTCTGGCCCTGCTGGCGCACGCCGTCTTCATCCTCGCGGGCACCGCGATCTTCGCCGCGACGCCCTGGGGCCGCGACACGCTGAACAACGTCGGACCGCACGGCTTCAGCGAAATGCTCTATCAGTTCAGCTCGGCGAGCGCCAACAACGGCTCAGGCTTCGAGGGCCTGGGCGACAATACGGTGCCCTGGAACGTGGCGACCGGCATCGTCATGCTGCTTGCCCGCTACATCCCGATCATCCTGCCGCTCGCGATCGCGGCCTCGCTCGGCGCCAAGCGCCGGGCCGCGGTCACCGCCGGCACGCTCGGCGTCGAGGACAGCACCTTCGGCGCCATGCTGGTCGCGACGATCCTGGTGTTCGGCGCGCTGACCTTCTTCCCGGCGGCAGCACTCGGGCCGATCGCCGAGCACCTGACCTTCATGTAGCCTGATCCGCCGGAGCGCGTTCATGCCGTTGCTCGTCGCCAGTCTTCGCCTCGTCGTCGCCACGATGTCGATCTGCGTGGTCGGCTACACTCTGGCGGTCCTCGGGATCGCGCGCTTCTTTCCCGACATGGCGCAGGGCTCTTTGATCGCGGCCGCCGACGGCACGGTCATCGGCAGCCGCCTGATCGCGCAGAACTTCACCGAGCCGCGCTACTTCTGGCCGCGGCCATCGGCGGCCGGCGCGAACGGCTACGACGCGATGCATGCCTCGGGCAGCAACAAGTCGCCCACCAGCGCCGATCTCGCCGAGCGCGCCCGGGCGCTGATCGCCCGCTACGGGGCGAGCGCCGGGCGGCCGTTGCCGGCGGAGCTCGCGGCGGCCTCCGGCAGCGGGCTCGATCCCCATATCAGCGTCAGCGCAGCGAAGTATCAGGCGGAGCGCGTGGCCAGCGCGCGCAGCCTGCCGCGGTCCGAGGTCGAGGCGCTGATCGCTGACCACGCCTTTGCCCCGGGGGGCTTGCTCACGCCGGAGCGTCTGGTCAACGTTCTGGAGCTCAATCTCGCGCTCGATGCCTTGCCGCGCTGATCGGGACAGTACGAGGCGAAATGGCTGAAGACCAGGATCGTCCGGCACCTGATGTCCTGCTCGAGCAGGTCAAGAAGGAAGGGCGCGGCCGGCTGAAAATCTTTCTCGGCGCCTACCCGGGCGTCGGCAAGACCTATTCCATGCTGCAGGCGGCGCAGGAGCGCCGGCGCGAGGGGGTCGAGGTCGTGGTCGGCGTGGTCGAGACCCACGGCCGCGCCGAGACCGAGGCGCTCCTGCGGGGCCTCGAGGTCGTGCCGCGGCGCAGGCTCGGCTATCGGGGCCGCGTGTTCGGCGAGATGGATCTGGACGCGCTGCTCTGGCGTCGGCCCAAGCTCGCGCTCGTCGACGAGCTGGCACACACGAACATCCCCGGCAGCCGGCACACCAAGCGCTGGCAGGACGTCGAGGAGCTGCTGGCCGCCGGCATCGACGTCTATACCACGCTCAACATCCAGCATCTCGAAAGCCTGAACGATGTGGTCGCGCGGATCTCGGGCGTACGGGTGCGCGAGACGCTGCCCGACAAGGTGCTGGAGCTGGCCGACGAGATCGAGCTCGTCGACCTGCCGCCGGATGACCTGATCCAGCGCCTGCGCGAGGGCAAGGTTTATATCCGCGACCAAGTCGGGCGGGCGATCCGCAATTTCTTCAGCAAGGGCAACCTCACCGCCTTCCGCGAACTTGCGATGCGGGCCGCCGCCGCCCGGGTCGACGCTCAGATGGTCGACTACATGCGCGCGCACGCGATCGCGGGGCCGTGGCCGACCCAGGATCGCCTGCTGGTGTGCGTCAACGAGTTCCCGGTCGCCAAGAAGCTGGTGCGGACCGCCAAGCGCATGGCGGACCGGGCGCGGATGCCGTGGCTCGCGCTCAACGTGCACACGCCCCGCCACGACGGCCTGCCCGAGGACGCCAGGGAGCGGATCGCGGAGGCGCTCCGGCTGGCCGAAAACCTGGGCGGCGAAACCGCGACCCTGCACGCCGAATCCGACGTCGCCGGCGAGATCCTGGGTTTTGCCCGGTCCCGGAACGTCAGCCGCATCCTGCTCGGCCGGCCGCGCCGGCGGCGCTGGTCCGCCTGGCTGCGCGAGCGGGTCACGAGGCGCCTGCTCGACACCGCCGGCCAGTTCGAGATCACGATCGTGACGCCGGAGACGGGGGAGGCGCCCGGCCAGGTGATCGAGGCGGGCGCGTCGCCGCTCCGGCCCGACCTGCGCGCGATCGGCTGGGCGACGCTCGCGGTCGCGCTCGCGACCGTGGTCTCCCATCTCGCCCATCGCGTCCTGCCGCTTGCCAACCTGTCCCTGATCTTCCTGATGGCGGTGCTGCTGGTCGCGATCCGCTTCGGGCTCTGGCCGTCGGTCTATGCCAGCCTGCTGAGCTTTGCGGCCTACAACTTCTTCTTCACCGAGCCCTACCACACCTTTGTCGTCACGCATCGCGAAGACGTGCTGACCATGATCCTGTTCCTGGTCGTGGCCGTCATCGTCGGCAACCTCGCGGCGCGCCTCAAGGCGCAGGTCGAGGCCATGCGCACGACCGCCAAGCGGACCGCCAATCTCTACGACTTCAGCCGCAAGATCGCGGGCGCCGCGGCGCTCGACGACGTGCTCTGGGCTGTGGTCCACCACGTCGCCTCGACCTTGCAGTGCCATTCGCTCGTGCTCCTGCCGCGCGAGGGCCGGCTCGAGATCGCCGCCGGCTACCCGCCCGAGGACCAGATCGCCACGACGGCCTGGGGCGCGGCGCAGTGGGCCTGGGAGCACGGCCAGCCGGCGGGCTGGAGCTCGGACACGCTGCCGGGCTCGGAGTGGCTGTTGCTGCCGCTCAAGACCGGGCGCGGCCGGCTGGGCCTCCTCGGCGTCTCCTTCGAGGCTCCGAGGCGGCAGCTGACCGAGGAACAGCGGCGCCTCCTGGAAGCGCTGCTCGACCAGGTCGCGGTCGCGATCGAGCGCACCAACCTCGCGAGCGCGATCGAGGATGCCCGCCTCCTGACCGAGACCGAGCGCCTGCGCGCCGCGCTGCTGTCGTCGGTGTCCCACGATCTGCGCACGCCCTTGGTCTCGATCATCGGCTCGGCCACGAGCCTGAACGGCTGCAACGGCGCGCTCTCGGGCGCCGATCGCGCGCAGCTCGTGCAGACGATCCTCGAGGAGAGCGAACGGCTCAACCGCTTCGTTCAGAATCTTCTGGACATGACCCGGCTCGGCTACGGCGCCTTGCAGCCCAACCGCGACTGGGTCGACCTGCGGGAGATCGTCGGCCGGGTCGTGCAGCGGCTGGGCAAACCGGCCGCACTCGAGGTCGCGATCCCGGAGACGCTGCCGCTTCTGTACGTCGACCCGGTGCTGATCGAGCAGGTCCTGGTCAATATCCTGGACAATGCCGTCAAGCACTCGCCGGCAGGCGGGCGGATCGTGATCGAGGCCGCGCGCGAAGGCGACGAGGTCAGCGTCCGGGTCAGCGATCAGGGGCCGGGCATCCCGCCGGCGGCGCGCGAGAGCGTGTTCGACATGTTCTACCGCGTCCGCACCGGCGACCAGCAGGCCGCGGGCACGGGCCTCGGGCTCTCGATCTGCCGGGGCCTGATCGCAGCGCATGGCGGCCGGATCGAGGCCCTGGAGGGCCCCGGCGGTCGGGGCACGACGATCGCGTTCCAGCTGCCGCTGCGGCCGGTCCCGGAGGTGGCCGAGGAGGCCGAGGACGGCGAGCCGCTGGCCGGCGGTGAAGCGGCGGCGCCATGAGCACGGCCGGCCTCGCCCGCATCCTGGTGGTCGACGACGAGCCCCAGATCCGCAAGTTCCTTCGGATCAGCCTGAGTGCATACGGCTACGAGGTGATCGAGGCGGCGCGCGGCGAGGAAGGGGTCGGCAAATGCGCGACCGAGAGCCCCGATCTCGTGATTCTCGACCTCGGCCTGCCGGATCTCGACGGGCAGGCCGTCATCGCGCGCATGCGGGAGTGGTCCAGCGTCCCGATCATCGTCCTGTCGGTGCGGGCGGCGGAGGCCGAGAAGGTGGCAGCACTCGATGGCGGCGCCGACGACTACGTCACCAAGCCGTTCGGCATTCACGAGCTGCTCGCGCGGGTGCGGGCGGTGCTGCGGAGCCGCAGGCGGGAGGGCGAGCCGCCACCGGCGGTGGTCAGGATCGGTGAGCTCGCGATCGATCTCGCGCGCCATCGCGTGCGGACGGGGGGCGCCGAGGTCAGGCTGTCGCGCAAGGAGTTCGCGCTGCTGCGGCTGCTGGCGCTGCACGCCGGCCGGATCGTGACCCACCAGCAGCTGCTGCGCGAGGTATGGGGTCCGGCGCACGAGCACGAGACCCACTATTTGCGGATCTACATCGGCCATCTGCGCCAGAAGCTCGGCGACGATCCTGCCAACCCGCAGTACATCAGCAACGAGCCGGGTGTCGGCTACCGGCTGCTCGAGGCCGATCCCGCGTGAGCGCTTGCGGATCAGGCAGCGGCGCGACCGGCGGCGGACCGGCGAGCTCGGCCCATGCTCGCGGCGGGCATCGGGTAGACCCATGATCGCAGCGCCGGAGGCGTCCCGGAAGAACGCGCCGGTGCGACCGCCGGGCGCGATCGCGAGCCAGGCACCACGCGCCCGCTTCGGCCCGATTTTATACGTGATCGGCATTCTGCTGATCGGTCTGGGCGGGGTCATGCTGGTTCCCGCGCTCGTCGACGTGAGCGGCGCCAGCTCCGACTGGCAAAGCTTCACCGCGGCCGGAGTTACGACCGTCTTCTTCGGCGGATCGCTGGTGCTCGCGAATCGCGGCGAAGAGTTCCGCCTGGACCTGGCCCAAGGTTTCATGCTGACCACGATGGCGTGGCTTGCCGTCGTCGCCGCCGGCGCCCTGCCGTTCGTGTTCGCTCAGACCAAGCTCTCGGTCACCGATGCGTTCTTCGAATCGATGTCGGGCTTCACGACCACCGGCTCGACCGTGATCGCCGGCCTCGACCAGCTGCCGCCCGGGCTTCTGCTCTGGCGCTCGCTGACCCAGTGGATGGGCGGGCTCGGCATCGTCGTCATGGCGATCATCATGCTGCCGTTCCTCAGGGTCGGCGGCATGCAGCTGTTCCGGACCGAATTGTCCGAGCGCTCGGACAAGATCTTCCCGCGGGCGGTCGAGATGGGCCGCTGGATCGGCTCGACCTACCTCTTGCTCACCGTGCTCTGCACGATCGCGCTGAAGCTCGCCGGCATGAGCTGGTTCGATGCCGCCAACCACGCGATGACGACGCTCGCGACCGGCGGTTTCTCGACCAAGGACGCCTCGATCGGCTTCTATCACAGCCCGGCGATCGAATGGGTCGAGGTCGTGTTCATGACGTCGGGGGCGCTGCCGCTGACCTTCTATATCCGGGCGGCGCTTCAGGGGCCGCGATCGGTGCTCGAGGATGGCCAGGTCTGGACGTTCCTCGCGATCCTTGCCGCCGCCATTGGGGCGATGGCATCGTGGGTCGGCCTCCACTTCGGCGCGCCGGCCTCGGAAGCCCTCCGTCTGGCCGCTTTCAATGTCACCTCGATCCTGACCGACACCGGCTTCGCCTCCACCGACTACGGCCAGTGGGGCAGTTTTGCCGTGGGCGGCTTTTTCCTGCTCTATTTCATCGGCGGCTGTGCCGGCTCGACCGCGGGCGCGATCAAGATCTTCCGCTGGCGCATTCTCTTTTCCTCGGCCCGGAGCCAGTTTCACACCATGCGCCGACCCCATGAGGTGACGCCCGCCACGTATGGCGGGCGGCGTCTCCCCGCGGAGCTGATGGCGTCGGTGGTGAACTTTTTCTTCCTCTACATCCTCACGTTCGCCGCCCTGTCGTTGGCGATGATGCTGTTCGGCGTCGATTTCCTGAGCAGCGTCAGCGGCGTGGCGCAGGCGATGGCGAACGCGGGTCCCGGGCTCGGTGAGGTCATCGGGCCGGCCGGCAACTTCGCCTCGCTGCCGGATCCCGCCAAGTGGATCGTCAGCTTCGCCATGCTCCTCGGCCGGCTCGAACTGTTCACGATGCTCGTCCTTATTACCCCGGGGTTCTGGCGACCATGAGGTGATCTGGCTTCGGGCGTTCGGCTCGATCGGACGGGACGTGGCCGGGCCCGTCAGCGATGTCGATCCGCTCGCTCGCGCGGCGTGGACATTGGCCGACCGGTTTCGCGTACTGCGGACTCTTTGCCGGGCCAGGCCAACTTGGGGCGATCGGCGCAGCTGTCCAGAGCTTTGCGCTCACGAACTGATCGGGCACGCAGGCCACGGCGGCTCAACCGACAAGGGGCGACGAACGCGCGGCTACTCCTGACCGACGCCATAGCGACGAACTTGAGCGTCTTCGGCTTGTCAGTGCCGGGCTCGAGCCTGCCTGTCGACGACTAAGAACCCGCCGAAGCGTTGCCACCCCAACCGCAACGGAAGATACCGGCTTCGAATTGCGTTCGTGCAGGTGGGGAAAACCGATCGGATGCGCAGCATGACTGATCTACGACAGGCGGCAGCCTTGGCCTTGTGTGGTTTCCTTGTGGTCGCCCCGGCCGCTTCGGCCAGCGCCAAGACGGCCGCCGAGATCGATGCCGGCGTCAAGGCGGCGCGCGAGCAGTGCACCACGCAGATCGCGGGCTGCCAGGCGGCGGCCGGGAAGGCGCAGGGGATGCTCGTGTTTCCCGAGGTGACCAAGGCCGCGATCGGCGTCGGCGGCTCCTATGGCGAGGGCGCTCTGCTGGTCGGCGGCAGGACCGCCGGCTACTACAGCACCACCTCGGCCTCGATCGGCCTGCAGCTCGGCGCCCAGACCGCGAGCCAGATCATCATGTTCATGACCCAGGACGCGCTCGACAAGTTCCGCACCAGCTCCGGCTGGGAGGCGGGCGCCAACGCCCAGGTGACGATGATCGACCAGGGCAAGGCGGCCGACATCGATTCGGTCCTGCGCTCGACGCCGGTCGTCGCCTTCATCTTTGGCCAGAAGGGCCTGATGGGCGATCTTTCGATCGAGGGCGCCAAGATCACTAAGCTGGAGCGCTGAGCGGCCGCCGGGCGGTCGGCCCGCGCGCGATCCTTCCGAGCGGCGCCACGACCGGGCGCGGGTCCGGCCGGACAGGCACGGGCGCCGCCGCTCCAGGCCAGCCACCATGACATGACCGGGCGCCGCCCTGGGACCGCCACGGCGCGAGCCGGGCCGCGAGCGCGAAGGGTCGCCGGGAAACGGCCGGCCGGGGCGCATTGCCGGCTGCCCGGAGGGCGACGAGCGGGCTGATGCCGTCTGCCGTGCCTTTGCGGTTGCGCAGGCAGGGCGAGCGCGCGGCGATCGCGTATTCTGACGCCGGCGGCCCGTCGACGCAGGGGCCTCCTACGGCACCGGGAGGGAGGCTTCGAGCGTGACCACGCGGCTCGTCCTGGAGAACCTGACGCTCGGCGTCGTTCTCGTCTTCATCACGGTCCTGGTTCGGGTCGGGCTGACCTTCTTCGTCCTGCGGCTCTTCCGCCGGGTTTCGGCCTCGGGGGGTGCCCCATCGAGCTTACCGATCAGGGTGGCCGCGGTGGCGGTTCTGGTTGTCACGCTCCTGGTCGGCCACCTCGCTCAGATCAACGTCTGGTCGCTGGCCTTCTATCTGCTGGGGTTCTTCGGCGACTTCTGGTCGGCGCAGTACTTCGTCGGCGAGACGTACACGACGCTCGGCTACGGCGATCTCCTGCTGCCGCCCGAGCGCCGGATGCTGGCCGGCTGGCTCGCGCTCACCGGGCTCATCATGATCGGCTGGTCGACCGCGCTGTTCGCCTATCTGATCACCAGGTATCACGAGGCTCGAACCGCGGCGCTCGAACCGGGCGACGGCCGCCGGCCCTGATCGCAAGCTCGCGGGGTTCGCTCGGTCGCTCTCGCCGGTTCGCGGCCGCCCTCAGCCCTGGGGTCCGGGTTGCGGGCCGGGGGCGGCGCCGGCCAGGTGGTCCCGGCCGTGGCGCCAGGCGATCCAGGCGAGCGTGAACAGGACGATGCCGATCAGCAGCGGCTTCTCGATCGCGCCGAGATCGCCCAGCAACGCCTCGAGCAGGTTGCCGAGCAGGAAGCCCGCGAGCGCGAGCACGGCGGCCCAGAGCAGCGATCCGAGGCCGTTCAGCAGCGTGAAGCGCTGCGTGCTGACCGTCGACATGCCGATCGCGACCGTGCCGACGGTATCGAAGCCGGGCATGAAGCGGATGCCGACGATCAGCGCGGCCTCGAAGCGGCCGAGCCAGGCCTGCACGGTCGCGATCCGCGAGGCCCACTGCGGCCGCCGCTCGAGCAGCAGCCGGCCGAATCTGCGGCCGGCCAGGAACCAGGCCTGGAAGCCCAGGAAATTGCCGACCGCGCCGGCCAGGATCACCCAGGGCACGAGCTCGAGATAGCCGCGGTGCGCGGCGAAACCGCCGAACAGCATCACCGGCTGGCCCTCGAACAGGGTGCCGACCAGGACCATCGGATAGCCGTAGTGCTGGACCAGCTGCTCGACCGAGCCCATGTCGCCCTCCCCTCGACCCGACCGGCGCCCCGACCGGGAGCGGTGCGGCCGTGTCCATGCTGCGCGCTCGCGCGCGCGCCGGCAAGCCGTCAGCCGGTGCGGCGCCGGGCGACGGCCGCGCTCCGGTCGCCCGCGGTCGCGGCCGCATCGTCGGCCTGAGGGGCTGCCGTCGGCCGCTTGAGGTTGACGTCCCGCTGCGGGAACGGGATCTCGATGCCGGCCGCCCGGAACGCGTCGTCGACCGCGAGATAGAGCGCGGTCCTGGTGGCGATCAGGTGGTCGGTGTCGGCGACGATGCAGCGCAGCTCGAAATCGAGCGCCGAATTGCCGAAGCCCGTGAAGGCGACCACCGGTTCGGGCGTCTTGAGCACGTGCGGCGTCTGCGCGGCGCAGCGCAGCAGCAGATCGCAGACCCTGCGGGTGTCGCTGCCATAGGCGACCCCGACCGTGATCACGACCCGCATCAGACGGTTCTTGTGGGTCCAGTTCATCACCGGCGAGCCGATCAGGAGCGAGTTCGGCAGGATCACCGCGGCCCGATCGAAGGTCTCGATCTCGGTCGAGCGCACCGAGATCTGCTTGACCGTGCCCTGGTGGCCGTCGATCACGATCCAGTCGCCGACCTTGATCGGCCGCTCCAGGAGCAGGAGCAGGCCGGCGACGAAGTTCTCGACCACGGTCCGGAGGCCGAAGCCGATGCCGACCGAGAGCGCACCCGCGACCAGGCCGAGGCTGGTCAGGCTGATCCCGAGCGTGCCGAGCGCCGCGACGATCGCGATCGTGACCCCGGCGTAGCCGGCGCTGAGCGCGATCGAATTGCGCAGGCCGGCGTCGAGCCGGGTATTGGGCAAGACCTTCTGGCCGAGCCAGCGCCGGACCATGCCGGACAGCACGAGGCCCACGACCAGCACGGCGACCGCGGCCAGGATGTTGATCAGCGAGATCGTCACGTTGCCGATCGTGACGCCGTTGAGCAGTCCCTGCGCCCAGAGGCTGATGGTTGCGGCGGGCACCCCGAACAGCAGCAGCAGGAGATAGCCGCCGGCCAGCGCGACCACGGCGTCGATCAGGAGGCGCCCCCAGAACAGGGCCGCCTCGGCGGTCTCGTCGGTCACGCCGTAGCGGGTCGCGAGCGGGCGCAAGAGCCCGCTCTGCCCGGTGAGCGTCCGCCGCAGGGCGGCCAGCAGCATCAGCCGGATCAGAAGCGCGAGCCCGACCACGAGCGCGGTCAGGATCAGGCGAAAGCGGAGGAAGTCGCTGAGCGGCCCGTAGCCGAAGAGCGCCAGGACCGGCAGAGCGAGCGCCAGCAGGCGGAACAGGAGCCGGGCAAGGACCCATCTCGCCGGCACCGCAGCTTGAGGATCCGCCTGCCACCAGGTCGTCCGGGTGATCGCGATCATCGCGGTCGCGACCAACGTCGTGTCGGCCAGGACGCTCACCGTGTGCAGCTCGGGGCCGAGCAGACCGGCCGCCAGCAGGCTCTCCTTGAGCAGTCGGAACACCAGCGTGACGAGCGCGATCGTCAGGCCGAGCGCGTACACCGGCCGGGCGCCGCCGCCCGTGACCGGCACGATCCGCCAGGCCGGCAGCGTCGGCGACAGGGCGGCCCGGCCGAAGCCGACCGCGAGTATCAGGACCGCGAGATCGAGCGCGAGCGCCGCGCGCGCCGGGGTCATCTGACCGAGGGCGCCGAGCCCGCCGACGACCGTGGCCAGGATCAGGGACAGCATGGCGACGTTGGCCGTGCCGCTGACCATCGCGGCGGTGACCCGGCTGGCGGGAGGAGGATCCGCTCGGGCCGGATCGCGCGGGGCGAGGTTCGCGATCCGGGTGCGCAGCAACCAGCCGACCGCCAGCGCGCCGATCAGCGCCAGCGTCAGCAGGGCGGCGGCGCGCCCGCCGGGCCATGCGCCCGATCCGGCTCGCCGCGCGCCGAGCCACGCCGCCGCGTGCCGGAAGGCAAGGTCGAGATTGGCCAGCGCCCCGGTCCAGGTCTCGGGCCGCCAGGCCGGCGGCGAGGGCGTCAGCAGCTCGCGCTGCAGGCTCGCCTGCTCGCCGCTCAAAAGTTCGCTGACCAGCTCGCTCGCGCGGATCCGGATCCAGGCCGCCCGATGCCGCCGTGCGTGCACCTCGGCGAGCTGGCGGCCGAGATCGGCGCGCAACGCGGCGATCCTCGCCTCCTCCGGAGGCGCGCCGGCGGCCGGCGGCGGACCGAGGCTCGCGAGCTGTTGCTGGATCGCGGCGAGCGGCTGCTGCGCGCTCTGCTCGGTTTGTCGGGCCGCATCGAAGACGCTCCGCAGGGTCCGGGCGAGATCCTCGTAAGCCAGCTGATCGAGATACCGACCCTGCGCCAGCTCCTTCCCGGCAGCGTCGAGCGTAGCCTCCCAGGCGGCCGCCATCCGCTCGAACGTGCCGGCATCATCGCTCTGGGCCGCTGCCGGGCGCGGCGCGACCGCCGCCAATAGCAGCGCCACCGTGGTGGCCACGAAGATGGTACGCACCGCTGACGCGCTCCTCCTGTCGGCGCCCGGCGGCGCTTCGAGCCGCGCCGGCCCGAAGCGACCCCGAATCTGCTCGCAGCCGATGTTATATTCTGGCGGAGAAGGCGACTACATCGACCGTTGATCGACAGGCGGCGCGGCCGACCCCGGCATCGGACTCGCCCTCCGGAGACCGCGTCCCCGCCCCCGAGCGGGGGCGACATCCCGAGCCGCTCGCGTCCGCGCGGTCAGCTCAAGGATCGCGCGACAGGCCGCGGTCCTGCAGCGCCTTCAGGTAGTCGGCCCAAAGCCGGTCCTGGTTCCTGCCCAGATAGTGGAGATAACGCCAGGAGTACATGCCGGTCGAGTGCAGGTCGTCGAACAGGATCCGGACCGCGTAGTTGCCGACCGGCTCGAGCTCCATGATGCCGACGTGGCGGCGGCCGGCGACGATCGTCTTCTGGCTCGGCCCGTGGCCCTGGACCTCGGCGGACGGGCTCTCGACCCGGAGCAGCTCGGCCGGCAGGCTGAAACTGGCGCCGTCGTCGAAGGTCACGACCAGCCGCTTCTCGGCGCGGTTGACCCGGAGCTCGGTCGGCCACGGCGTCTTTCCGGGTTGCTCGCCGGCGGCGGACGGGTCGGCTCCGGACGGGCGGGCTCCGGGCGGCTCAGGGCTCACGGTCGCCAGCTCCCTTCCTGCGCGGGTGCGCGCGGACCGCGGCCGGGATCGCGTCGTCGTCGTCGAGCGGGCGCGCCTCGTCGACCAGCATGATCGGGATGCCGTCGCGGATCGGATAGGCGAGCCCGGCCTGCTCGCTGATCAGCTCCTGGCGCTCGCGGTCGTAGCGGAGCGGCCCCTTGGTCAAGGGACACACCAGCAGATCGAGCAGGTTGGGATCGACCGGACTCGGGACTGACGCCATGGCCTCGCCTCGCTGCCGCCGCCTCAATGCCAGGGTCCGGCCGCGTGGTCCTTGCAGCCGAGCGCGCCCATCTGCAGGAGCGTGATCAGGACCCTGGCGCGCTGCTCGGGATCGGCGGCCTCGAGCAGCGCCTGCTTCTCGCAGGGCTCGAACGGGCAGATCATCGCCAGCGACGTGACCAGGCCCGCGAGCGGTGCGGCCTCGATCTGGCGCCAGTCGGCGCTGATCTCGCAGACCTCGAAGTAGCCTCGGAGCGCGCCGACCAGGGTCGGGCGCAGCTCGTCGGAGGGCGTCGGCGGCTCGAGGTCGCACTGCCAGCGATCGAAGCTCGCGATCACCTGGCGATAGGGCGTGCCGACCGCGAGCTCCTCGACCAGCTCGAAGCGGCAGACCCCGGTCAGCGTCACCAGATAGCGGCCGTCCTCGGTCTCGGCGAAGCTCGTGATCCGGCCGGCGCAGCCGATCGGGTAGATGTCGGGTCGGGTGCGGGAGCCGGCGCCGGTCGGCTGGATCATGCCGATCACCCGGTCGGTGCGCATCGCGTCCCGGGTCATCTGCAGATAGCGGGGCTCGAAGATGTTGAGCGGCAGGTTGCCGCCCGGCAGGAGGATCGCCCCCGGCAAGGGGAAGATCGGGAAGCGGATCGGCAGGCCGCCGCTCAAGCCCAGTTCGCCGGAGGTCGTCATCGCGCCTCCCTCGAGGTCATCCGTATCGTCGCGGTCTCACGAGAACAGCACCGCCGACAGCTGGCGCCGGCCGCTGACCGTGGCCGGGTGTTTGGGCCCCAGCGCCTCGAAGAATTTGACCAGCTGCTTGCGCGCGGCCTGCTCCTGCCACTCGCGATCCTTCCGGGTGATGGTCAGCAGGTGCTCGATCGCGGGCTCGATCTGGCCGCGCAGGAACAACGCGGTCGCCAGGTCCAGGCGCGCCGCGTGATCGTTCTCGTCGGCTTGCAGCCGGGCCCCCAGCGCCTTCGGATCGGGCAGGGCGCCGGCTTCCTCGGCGAGGCTGAGCGCGGCGCGAGCGCCGTCGACCTCGACGTGGTTGGCGTGCTCCTTGGGCACCTGCTCGAGCAGCTCGCGGGCGCGCGCCAGCCGGCCGAGGCCGATCTGCGCCCGGGCCACGCCCGCCAGCGCGTCGGGATTGCCGGGCTCGGCGTCCAGGATCTGCTCGTAGACCCGGGCCGCGTGCTCGAGCTGGCCGGCCTCGAGGAGCGCCTTGGCCTGGTCGATCGCGACCTCTTCGGGCGCCGGCGCCAGCGGCCCCGTGAGGCGCTCGACGAACGCCTTGATCTGGCTTTCGGGCAGGGCGCCCGCGAAGCCGTCGACCGGCTGGCCCTGGCTGAACGCGTAGACCATCGGGATCGACTGGATGCGGAGCTGCTGAGCGAGCTCGGGGTTCTCGTCGATGTTGATCTTGACCAGGCGGACCTTGCCGCCGGCGTTCTTGACCACGCGCTCGAGGATCGGCCCGAGCTGCTTGCAGGGGCCGCACCAGGGCGCCCAGAAGTCGACGATCACCGGCTGCGCGCGCGAGGCCTGGATGACGTCCTGCATGAAGCTGCGGGTGTCGCCGTCCTTGACCACCTCGGCTTCGGCGCTGGGCTGTGCGCGCGCTCCCCGCAATCCCGACAACAGAGCCATAAGCGATCCCTTCACCCCGTTGCGACCGATCGTTGCCGGCGCTGGCAGTAACATGGCGAAAGCCCCCTGCCCGATCAAGGGGAGCCCCTGGGGCGAGCGCCCGGGGGGCCGCCGTCGCGCTTGCCAAGCCAGCGCGCTTCCCCTACATAGCGGCTCTCGAACAGGGTCGCGCGAGCGGCCGGCGCGGGCGTAGCTCAGGGGTAGAGCACAACCTTGCCAAGGTTGGGGTCGAGGGTTCGAATCCCTTCGCCCGCTCCAGAGACATCAATCCTCAGCGGACATCCGACGGCGGCCCGTTCGGAGCGAACACGACCTTCATGGCCGCGTCGGTCTGCGCCAGCTCGACCGCCTCCTGGGCCCGCTCGAGCGGGAACCGATGGGTGACGATCCGCCTGAGCGGCAGCTGGTCGAGGTGCGCCGCCATGGCCTCCATCGCCGGCACGTAGGCGCTCGCGGTCTCGCCGCCGATGCCGAGCACGCAGACGTTGGGCGCGCAGATGTCGGCGTTGGGGTTGACCGGCACCGGTCCGAGGTCGACGAACGCCCCGGCCGCGATCACGGTGCCGCCCCAACGCACGAGCTTGAGCGCGTCGACGAAGGTGTCGGCGATGCCCGAGCAGTCGACCACGACGTCAGCGCCGCGCCCGCCGGTCTGCCGACGGACAGCTTCAACGCGCTCGTCGCGGCTCGTCCGATCGACGTCGAGAAGAAGCGTCGCGCCGAACTCTTCTGCGAGCTTCAGGCGCGAGGGGAAGCGGTCGAGCACGATCAGCTCGCCGCAGCCGAGCAGCCGCGCCTTGATCGCGTGGCAGAGGCCGAGCGGCCCGACGCCGATCACGACCACCGAGCCACGCGGCTCGAGCCGGTGCGGCGACGGCATCCTGGTCGCGTTGTCGAGCCCGTGGGTGACCGCCATGACCTCGGTCAGGACCGCGACCTCGTCGGGCAGCCCGTCGGGGACGCGGAACAGCCGCGATCCCGGCAGCAGGTACATGAGCTCCGCCCAGCCGCCGAACAGATGCGGCGGCCGCCTGGCGTTCAGGCTGTTGCCGTAGTCCTCGAGCCGCTCGCAGGCGTAGTACGGAAAATCCTGGCGGCAGAACCAGCACTCGCCGCAGGCGACGTTGGCCCCGGGCACGACCCGGTCGCCCGGCCGCAGGGGCCGACCCGCGGTGTCCAGCACCTCGCCGCCGGTCTCGACCACGACGCCGACGTTCTCGTGGCCGCAGATCAGCGGGTACTCGAGCGCGCGCTCGTGCGGCGTGCCGGCGTACTGCTTGTTTTCGCCGCGGAAGGTGTGCTTGTCGGTGCCGCAGATCCCGGAGTAGACGACCCGCATCAGCACCGCGCCCGGCTCGACCGCGGGGCGCGGAAACTCCTCGACCGCGATCCGGCCCGGGCCGGTCATGACCGCCGCCCGCACGCCGCTCATGGCCCGCTCCGGGGCCCTGCCCGCGCCGGGCCGGGCCCCGCCTCGAGGGTCCGCGAGGTGGTCGCGCTCAGGCGCCGAGCGCCTCGTTGAACGCGTCGATGTAGGCCTGCTCGTTCGACGACGGCCCCTTCAGCACCATCTCGAGCGGCCGCTCCGGCTGGTTGTAGAAGAAGCGGTCGGCGCGCTCCTGGTGGCCCTGCTTGACGAGCAGCTTGTAGGCCTCCTCGTTGAACAGCGGGCGCCCGTAGGTCATGAAGTTCTTGGCGATCCACTCCGCCTGCTCCATCGTGTCGATGAAGGTCTCGAAGGAATCCTGGTGCGCGGATTCCTTCAGCAGCATCTCCGCGTCCATCCAGCCGAACAGGCCCTCCTTGGGCGTCGCGATGTTGATCTGCGGACCGCCGGCGTCCTTGACGCGCGCGTCGGTGCCGATGTTCTCGACCGTGAGCCAGGCCGACTCGTCCGTCAGCGCCCGGATCGCCTCGGGGTTCTGCGACACCAGCTTGAGCACGTTGGGCTTCAGCTTGATCAGGAAGTCCTTGGCGGCCGCGATCTCGTCGGTGGTCATGTCGTAGGGCTTCTTGGCGCCGGTCGCGATGCCGGCCATCGCCATCAGGTCGGTCGGCTGGTTCTCGAGCACGATCTTCTTCGCGTACTGCTTGTCGAGCAGGGCATGCCAGGAGTCCGGCTCGGTCTTCACGTATTTGGGGTTGTAATAGATCTGGACGCTCGACCAGCCGAAGGGGTAGCCCATCTGGTTCGAGCCCGCCTTCCAGAACGGCACGTCGAGCGCGGCCGAATAGAGCTGCTTGGCGACCGCCAACGACTTGATGTCGAACGCCTCGATCAGCCCCTCGTCATAGAACTTCGGGACCCAGAGCGCGTCCTCCGAGGCGAGGTCCCAGCCGCCGCCGCCGCTCTTGACCTTGATGTACGCGTCCGCGTCATCGCTGAACAGCTGCGGCCGGGCGGCGATCCCGGTCTTCTGCTGGACCTCCTGGAGCTGTTCCGGGAAGTAGTGGTCGGACCACGTCAGCCAGTTCAGCGTGACGTCCGTGGCCGCCGCCGCCCGTCCGGCCAGCCCGAACGTGCCGGCCGCGTACAGGCCGACCGCCCCCGCCGTTCCGCGCCAAAGAAGCGTCCGCCTGGACAACCGCCGTTCGAGCTGGGTCATGGGTGCCTCCTTATGATTGGTTGACCAGCCGCCGCCGTCGCCCGCGACGGGCGGCTGCAGCGGCCGCAGCTTCTCCTCCCGGCCGGCAATGCAGCACCAGGGTGCGTCGGAGCTATCGATACCTGGGCAAACCGGGCGCTGCGTGCTCAAGCCATGCTGCGACAGTACAAACCGGCGGACTGGATGTCCACAAGCGCGGCACGCCGGGCGGCGGACGGAAGCAGGGCCGAGTGCGTGGGGAACGGCCGGATCCGCAACGGCGTGCCTCCCGCGTAGCGCTTCGGTCGGTCACCGCTCGAAGCGCGCCGCCCGCTGGCCGAGGCGGAGCAGCCGCGGCAGCGCGAAGCCGAGCCCGAGGATCGCGAGCGAGGCGGCGAGCAGCATCGTCGCGACCGCGTTAACCTCGGGCGTGATCCCGAACTTGACCTGCGTGTAGATGTAGATCGGCAGCGTGTTCTGGCCGCCGATCAGGAAGTAGGTGATGATGAACTCGTCGAGCGACAGCGTGAAGCTGACGAGCGCGCCGCCGACGATCGCCGGCAGGATCAGTGGCAGGACGATGAAGCGCAGCCGTGCGAAGGCGTTGGCGCCGAGGTCGCTGGCGGCGCGCTCGAGCTCGCGGTCGAACGCCTGCAGGCGGGCCGCGACCAGCAGGATCACGAACGGCGTCGTGTAGACGCTCTGGCCGATCACCGCGGTCTGCGGCGACAACTGCAGGTGCAGCGTGCCGGTGAACAGCACCAGCAGGCTGACGCCGATCAGCAGGCCCGGGATCATGATCGGCAGCACGAAGGCGATCCGGATGCCGTCGCGGAAGATCAGCCGCGAGCGCACCAGCGGAAAGGCGGCGGCGGTCCCGGCGACGGTGCTGATCGCGGTCACCTCGACCGCGACGCGCAACGTGGTCGCGAGCGCGTCGTGGATCTGGTAGTCGCGAAGTGCCGTGCGGTACCAGTCGAGCGTCCAGCCGGTGATCGGGAACGCGCCGTAGCGGTTGGCATTGAAGCTGAACAGCACGAGCAGCACGATCGGCCCGAACAGGAAGACGTAGATCAGGGCGCCATAGAGCCCGAGCGCGAGCCGCGCCGCCCGCGCGCGCCGCGACACCAGCTCGAGGTCATGCGCCATAGGCCTCGGGCGCGGCCAGCGAGCGGCGGAAGACGGCCAGCAGCAGGATGATGAACGCCGCGATCAGCAAGGAGACCGCGGCGCCGCGCGTGTACTGGGCCGCCTGGAAGAAGTTGACGACCAGGTTGCCGATCATCACGCCGCCGGTGCCGCCGACGATCTGCGGCGTCAGGTATTCGCCGAGGATCGGGATGAACACGAAGATCACCGCGGTCACGATCCCGGGCCGCACCTGCGGGACGAGGATCAGACGAATCGCGGTCAAGGGTGGCGCGCCCAGGTCCATCGCCGCCCGCAGCTGGTCCCAGTCGAAGCGCTCGATCGACGAGTACAGCGTCAACGCCGCGAACGGGAAGTAGAGATAGACGAGCACGAGGATCACCGCCGGCCGGTCGTAGATGAAGAGGCCGATCGGATGATCCGTGAGGCCGGTCCAGATCAGGAAGCGGTTGAGGACGCCCTGCTCGCCGAGAATGGTCACCCACGAGTACACGCGCAGCAGATAGCTGGTCCAGAACGGGACGACGACCAGCACGAGCAGAAGAGCCCGCAGGCGGCGCGGCACGTAGCGCGACAGCCAGTAGGCGAACGGGAACGCGAGGGCGAGGGTGACCGTCGTCGCGAGGATCGAGACCCACACCGTCGCCCACATGGTCCGGATGTAAGTCGCGACGCTGAAGAAGTAGCGGTAGTTGTCGAGCGTCCACTGGTGCACGACGTTGTAGTCGATCACCTTCCAAAAGCTGTAGCAGACGATGATGCCGAGCGGGACGACGAAGAAGCCGCCCAGCAACAGCGCGGCCGGCAGGAAGCCCATGTAGGACGCAAAGCCGGCCCGGAGCCGCTGCGGGCGCGTCGCTTCCAGGCGCCGGTCGGGCGCCGGCACGCTCATGGCCGCGGCTCGCCGGCTGGCTCCAGCAGGAGGCCGTCGGTCGCGTCCCAGCACACGGCCGTCTCGGCGTCAGGCCTCGGCAGGACGGCCGCATCCAGTCCCTGCAGCGCGACCACGAGCTGGGCGTCGAAGCCACGGCAGGCGACGGTGACCCGCTCGTGATTGCCGAGGAACGACGACTGCAGCGCCCGTCCGAGCACCGCGCCGGCCGGCGGCGCCTGTGGATCGGCGAGGCGCAGCGACTCGGGGCGCAGCATCAGCGTCGCCGGGCCGTTGGCACGGCCGCCGGCGCAGGGCACGCGCGTGCCGTCGGGCAGGACGGCGGCGCCGGCCTCGACCGTGACGTCGAGGAAGTTGGCGTGGCCGATGAAGTCGGCGACGAAGCGCGACGCCGGCCGGCGGTAGATCTCGGTCGGGGTGCCGAGCTGCTCCAGGCGTCCATGATTGAGGACGGCGATGCGGTCGGCCAGCGACATCGCCTCCTCCTGGTCGTGGGTGACGTAGACGAAGGTGGTCCCGACCTCGCGGTGGATCTGCGCCAGCTCGACCTGGAGGCGCTGGCGCAGCTTCAGGTCGAGGGCGCCCAACGGCTCGTCGAGCAGCAGCACGGCCGGCCGCTTGACCAGCGCGCGCGCCACCGCCACGCGCTGCTGCTGGCCGCCCGAGAGCTGCGCCGGCGAGCGCTCGCCGAACTCCTCGAGCCCGACCATGGCCAGCGCCTCGTCGACCCGCCGGCGCGTCTCGGCCTTGGGCACCCGATCCATGCGCAGCCCGAAGCCGACGTTGTCGCGCACGCTCATGTGCGGGAACAGGGCGTAGGACTGGAAGACCGTGTTGACCGGCCGCTTGTGCGGCGGCAGCGCGTCGATCTTTTGGCCGCGCAGCCAGATCGAGCCCTCGGTCGGCGCGACGAAGCCGCCGATCAGGTTCAAGGTCGTCGTCTTGCCGCAGCCGGAGGGCCCGAGCAGGCAGAAGAACTCGCCGTCCTCGATGGTCAGATCGAGCTCTCTGAGAGCGACGTTGCCGCCATAGCGCTTGACGATGCCGCGCAGCTCGATTCCCGCCGGGGACCTTAGCTGCGTGGTGGCGGACGCCGCGTCCGTCATCCTCGACACCCTTCCAGTAGCCTGGGAGACTGCCCGAGGCCGTCCGGCGTCGTTACCACCATGCGGAAAACCCGTCCAGCATGCGGAACGAGGGTCGGCACGAGCGAAGACCCGCGACCGCGGCCTCCTCAAGCGCCTCGGGCATCCCGGCGCAGGTCCGGCCGATGCGGCCGTCACTCAGAGGTCCTTGCACAGGCGGAGCGCGTCGTAGATCGCGGCGTGGATGTTGCGGCTCGCGACCGCGTCGCCGATCCGGAACAGTCTGAAGCGGCCGGCCGGGTTGTTGACCACGGTCTGCGGCCGGCCGGCGATCAGCGCCTGGTAGTCGACCTCGCCGCGGTTCGAGGAGCGATCCTTGAGCGCGAAGTAGAGATCGTCCAGCGGCAGCGTGCCGTGCTCGACCACGACCTGGTCGACCAGGCGACGCTCGGTCCGGTCGGTATAGTCGCTGCCGAGGAGGGCTAGGAGCCGATTGCCGTCGCGGGCGACCTCGAGCAGGCGGGTGTTGATCGTGATCCGGACGCCATGGTCGAGAAAACAGCGGGCGTAGGCGACGTGGTTGAGGCCGCCGATCTCGGGCGCGAAGTAGCGCTCGGGCGTCACGATCTCGAGCTTGGTCCCGCTCTCAGCCAGGTATTCGGCCGCCTGCAGGCCTGGATGGGTGCCGCTGTCGTCGAACAAGAGGACCTCGGCCGCCGGCTTGGCGTCGCCGGCGAGGATGTCCCAGCTCGAGACCACGAGCTCCGCGCCGCGCTCGAGAAAGCTCGTGTTGGGGAGACCGCCGGTCGCGACGATCACGACGTCCGGGTCTTCGGCCAGCACGTCCTCGGCTTCGACGAGTTGGTTGAAGCGCAGCTCGACGCCGTGCTTCTGGCACTGGGCGAGCCGCCACTCGGCGATCCCGATCAGCTCCGAGCGCCGGCGGGCCCGGGCCGCGAGCCGGATCTGCCCGCCCGGCCGGTCGGCGGCCTCGAACAGCACGACCCGATGGCCGCGCGCGGCCGCGACCCGGGCCGCCTCCAGCCCGGCCGGGCCCGCCCCGATCACCACGATCCTCTTGTTCGGCCCATCGCCGCGGGCGATCGTGTGGGGTATGGTGGCTTCGCGGCCGGTCGCGGGGTTATGGATGCAGAGCGCCTCGTGGCCCTCGTAGATCCGGTCCAGGCAATAGGTGGCGCCGACGCAGGGACGAATGTCCTGCTCCTGGCCGGCCATGACCTTGCGCGCGATGTGCGGGTCGGCGAGGTGCGCCCGGGTCATGCCGACCATGTCGAGCAGGCCTGCCGCGATCGCGTGGCGGGCGGTCGCGACGTCGTTGATCCTGGCCGCATGGAACACCGGGAATTTCGTGACGCTCCGGACCTCGCCCGCGAAGTCGAGGTGCGGGGCGGCGGGCGTGCCCTGGATCGGGATCACCCGGGAAAGCGCCGCGTCGGTCTCGATGTGGCCGCGGATGACGTTCAGGAAATCGACCTGGCCGTTTGCTACCAGGCGGCGCGCGATCTCGATGCCGTCTTCGCGCGACAGGCCGCAGTCCCAGTCCTCGTCGGCGACCATGCGGATGCCGACGATGAAGTCCGGGCCGACCGCGGCCCGGATCGCGTCCAGCACCTCGAAGGTGAAGCGCAGGCGGTTGTCGAGGCTGCCGTTGTAGACGTCGGCCCGCCGGTTGGTCGCGGGCGACCAGAAGCCGTCGAGCAAATGGCCGTAGGCCTCGACCTCGATGCCATCGAGGCCGGCCGCCTGCATGCGCTCCGCAGCCGCGGCGTAGGCCCTGGTGATCCGGGCGAGATCCCAGTCCTCGGCCTCCTTGGGGAAGGAGCGGTGCGCCGGCTCGCGGACCGGCGAGGCGGCGAGCACCGGCAGCCAGTCGGCCTTGTTCCAGTTGGTCCGTCGGCCGAGGTGGGTGATCTGGATCATGACCGCGGCGCCGTGCTCGTGGCACTCGTCGGCAAGGCGCTTGAGCCAGGGCACGATCTCGTCGCGGTAGGCGTGCAGATTGCCGAACGCGGCCGGCGAATCCTCGGCGACGATCGCCGAGCCCGCGGTCATCGTCAGCGCGATCCCGCCCTTCGCCTTCTCGGCGTGGTAGAGCCGGTAGCGGTCCTTGGGCAGGCCGTCCTCGGAATAGGAGGGCTCGTGCGCCGTGCTCATGATCCGGTTCTTCAGCACCAGGTGCTTCAGCCGGAATGGTTGGAGGAGAGGATCGGTCGAGATGCCCATGCCTGCCTCCGTTGGCTTCAAAGCCGCAGCGCGAGCTCGCGGCCCTCGTAGATCGCCATGACCGCAAGGCGCGGCGCCACGCAGTCGCCGATCGAGTGCAGCTCGAGGCCGCGGTCGGCCAGGCCGTCTGCGAGCCAGGTCTGCGACTGGTTCGTGGTTGCGAGGACCAAAGCATCGGCCGCCACCCGCCGGGTGGTGCCGTCCTGGAGGTCGAGGACGTCGGCGCCGTCGCCGTGCCAGGCGGTGAGCGCGGCGTCGTGCAGGCTGACCACGCCCAGCTGCTTGAGCTTCTGGCGGAGCGGCCAGTCGGTCGCGGTCCGGATCAATTCGAACGCGACCATCGGGAAGCGGGTCACGATCGTGACCTCGTGGCCCTGCTCCGCGAGCTGCCAGGCGGTGCCCGGCCCATGCCAGTGGCCGAGGTCGTCGAGCAGGATCACGCGCTTGCCCGGGCGGGCGAGGCGGCCCATCACGTCCTCGACCGGCCAGACGTTCCCGGCCTCGACCCCGGGCAGCCGCTCGAGGTGCGGCAGGGCGCGCTGGAAGCCGGTTTCGGCCGGCAGCGAGCCGGTCGCCAGCACGATCGCCTCGGCGCCGAACTCGCCAATGTCATCGGGCTCGATCAGCGTGTTGCGCCGGACCTCGACCTGAAGCCGCGCGAGCTCGCTCTCGTACCATTGGATCAGGTCGAGGATCTGGGCGCGGCGCGGCTGCAGGCCGGCAAGGCGGAAGCGGCCGCCGAGCACCGGCGCGGCTTCGGCAAGCGTGACGGCGTGGCCGCGCCCGGCCGCGACCCGCGCCGCCTCCATCCCGGCCGGGCCGCCGCCGACGACCAGGATGCGCCGCGGGTTCGAAGTCGGGGAAAAGCCCCAGGCGAACTCGCGGCCGGCCGAGGGGTTGACGAGGCACGAGATCCAGTAGTCGCGGTAGCGGCGGCCCCAGCACATCTGGTTGCAGGAGAGGCAGGGCCGAATCTCTTCGGCGCGGCCGGTCCGGGCCTTGTTGCCGAGCTCGGGGTCGGCGATCTGGCCGCGCACGATGCTGACCATGTCGGCCTGGCCGGACGCGAGCACGGCCTCGGCGTTCTCCGCCGTGCGCACGTGGCTCTCGCACTGCACCAGGGCGTGCCTGACGACCTGCTTGAGCGCCGCCGCGTAGGGGGCGCCGAGCTTGTCCTCGTACAGCACGGTCGGCATCAGCGGGTAGAAGTCGAAATAGCTGCCGGTGCCGCAGGTGATGTAGTCGATCAGGCCGCGCTCGTCGTGCCAGGCGGCAATCTCCTGCATCGCCTCGACTCCGAGCGAGACCTCGACAGCGGGGTGCAGGCTGACCGCGAGGCCGACGATGAAATCGGGACCGACGCGCTCGCGGATGCCCTCGATAATCGCGCTCGAAAAGCGCATCCGGTTCGTAAACGAGCCGCCCCAGCGGTCGTCGCGCCGGTTCGACCAGGGGGTCCAGAACTGGTCGATCAGGGCGTGGTAGGCGGCGAACAGCTCAACGCCGTCGAAGCCTGATTCCCGCGCCCGCCACGCGGCCTGCACGAAACCTTCGATCACGGCCTCGATCTCGGGCTCGGTCATCGCGTGGCTGCCGTCGGAATCGTGGAACGACGGCAGGCCCGAGGGCGACCAGCTGGGGCGGAAGGAGTTGTCGGCATCGCCATGCTGGCCGACGTGGTAGAGCTGGTGGATCATCACGACGCCTTCAGCCTTGCAGGCCTCGGTGATCCCGCGGAAGCCCGGGATCACGGCGTCGTCCGAATGGCGGAAATTGCCGCGCGTCAGGACCGCGGTCGGGTGCACCGGCATCGGCTCGACAACGATCATCGCAGCACCGCCGCGGGCACGTGCCAGGTAGTAGCCGAGGTGGCGCTCGCCGGGCAGGCCGCCCGCCGCCATGTTCGCGGTATGGGCGCCGAACACGAGCCGGTTCTTGAGCGTCCGGTGGCGAAGTGCGAGCGGCGCGAACAGGTGGGGAAAGGCCTCTGCCACGGGTGGCCTCGCGGAGCTGGGCGATCCGGGAGAGCATTGGTGACCTGCCCTGACGGTCAAGGGCGTTGCGGCCTTGGGCCTGCCGCCTATCTTTGCCGGAGATCAGCCGTCCTCGGGCGCGTCGCCATGTTCGCACCACCGGTCAGGATGGGCCGGCGCCTCGCGCCGCTGGATGCGGCCGAGCGCCGGCGGCACAAGCTGCGCAATCTCGCGCAGTCGGCGCTGCTGCTCGGCGGCATGGTCGGCCTGCTGGCGGTCTGCGGCTGGCTGCTGTTCGGCCCGGACGGCGTCGTCGGCATGGGTCTCGGGGCCGCGCTGGCGCTGATCTTCGGCCCCAGGCTCTCGCCCCAGATGGTGCTCTGGCTGTATTCGGCGCATCCGCTCGCGCCGGAGCAGTTGCCGGCGGTGTTCGACGTGCTTGCCCGGCTGACCGAGCGCGCCGGGCTCGAGCGGATGCCCCGCCTCTATTACATCCGGAGCCGGATGCTGAACGCGTTCTCGGTCGGCAACCGCGAGGATGCGGCGATCGCGCTGACCGACGGCATCCTGCGCCGGCTCGATCTGCGCGAGCTCGCGGGCGTGCTGGCGCACGAGGTCAGCCACATCCGCAACCGCGACCTCTGGCTGATGAGCCTCGCCGACCTGGCCGGAAGGCTCACCCGGGCGATGACGCTGCTCGGGCTCGGCCTCGTGATCGTCGGGCTGCCGCTCTGGCTCGGCGGCGGCGCGCAGCCGCCCGGGCCCCTGATCCTGCTGCTGCTGTTCGCGCCGCAGCTGACCGTGCTGCTGCAGCTGGCACTCTCGCGTTCGCGCGAGTTCGACGCCGATCTGGACGCGGCCGGCCTGACCGGCGATCCCGACGGCCTGATCTCGGCGCTTGCCAGGCTCGAGCGCTACCAGAGCGGGCTCTGGGAGCAGGTCCTGATGCCGGGCTGGCGGCTGCCGGAGCCGTCGCTGTTGCGCAGCCATCCGCCGACCGGGCAGCGGGTCGCCCGCCTGCAGGCGCTGCATGGGCGCGCCGCCGCAGCGGGCCCGGCGTTCGCCGCGGCGGCGCCGGTCGACCTGGCGGAGCGATCGATCGATCGCCGGCCGCGGGGCCGGCTCCTCGGCTACTGGCAGTGAGCGCCGTGCAACCCAATCAAAGGGCTTCCGGGCTGCCGAAATCGGTATACCCCAAATGGTGTCCGTGATATCCGGAGTCGCTGCCGCCGACGATCGCAGCTCGGCGGCAGCCCGTTCCTTAGCAAACCCTCGGCAGGAGACGAGAGGGAGGGAGCCATGGACGCCCCCAGCGCGGACGAGACGTGGATCGATCCGACCTGGACCCGGCTCGAGGACCAGATCGAGTGGTACGACCGCCGGGCCGCCGAGGCGCAGCGGGCCTACCACGGCCTCAAGGTGCTCGAGGTCGTGCTCGTCGCGCTGATCCCGTTTCTGGCCGGCTTCCAGGACAATCTGGCGGCGGTCCTGGCGCCGGCGCTGCATCTGCTGCCGGCGGTCCTGATCGCTCTGGTCGGGGTCGCGGTGGTCGTCCTCGAGGGCCTGCAGCATCTCAACCAGTACCACCAGCTCTGGCTCGGCGCTCGCTCGACCTGCGAGGCCCTGGAGCACGAGAAGTTCCTGTTCCTGGCGGATGCCGGCCCCTACGGCGCGATCGAGGACAAGCGCGCCCATCTCGCCGAGCGAATCGAGGAGCTGATCTCGAACGAGAACACCAAATGGGTCTCGGTCCGCACGCGCAGCTCAGAGTCGCGGCCGTCGTCCTGAGCGCTCCGGCCTAGATCCGGTTCAGCGGGATCTTGATGTAGGAGACGCCGTTGTCCTCGGGCGGCGGCATTTCACCCGCGCGCATGTTGATCTGGATCGAGGGGATCAGGAGCTTCGGCACTTTCAGCGTCTTGTCGCGCTCGGTGCGGGTTCTGACGAAGTCACCCTCGGCGGTGCCCTCGTGGACGTGGATGTTCCTCTTGCGCTGCTCGGCGACCGTGGTCTCCCAGGCGATCGCCCGCCCGCCCGGCCCGTAGTCGTGGCAGACGAACAGCCGGGTCTCGGGCGCGAGCGCCAGGATCTTCTCGATCGAGTGGTAGAGGGTCGCGGCATCGCCACCCGGGAAATCGGCGCGCGCGGTGCCGCCGTCGGGCATGAACAGCGTGTCGCCGACGAACGCCGCGTCGCCGATCACGTAGGTCACGCAGGCGGGCGTGTGCCCCGGGGTATAGAGCACGTAGGCGTCGAGCGCGCCGATCCGGAAATGCTCGCCTTCCTCGAACAGGCGGTCGAACTGGGAGCCATCGGTGTTGAAGGTCTTCTCGACGTTGAACAGGTCCTTGAACAACCGCTGGACGTCGGTGATGTGCTCGCCGATGCCGATCCGGCCGCCGAGCTCTTGCTTCAGATAAGGGGCGGCGGACAGGTGGTCGGCATGGGCGTGGGTCTCGAGGATCCAGTCGATCACGAGGCCGTATGCGCGCACGAACGCGATCACCCGGTCGGCGAAGTCGGTCTTCGTGCGGCCGGCCGCCTCGTCGAAATCGAGCGCCGCGTCGATGATCGCCGCGTGCTTGCCCTGGGGCTCGCGCACGACGTGGCAGATCGTGTTGGAATCCTCATGGAAGAACGAGGTGACCTCCGGCTGCATGCTCCGTCTCCCCTGGTCGCTCGGTTTCCTGCCCGCTGCCCTGGCATGATGTCCGCAGCCTATCAACATATTCACGCGTGGGCGGGACTAGAAGGCTCGCAGGACGGGCGCATCACACCGGAGGCAAGACCAATGGCGGAGACGATCGGCTTCGTGGGACTGGGCGCGATGGGCGGGGCGATGGCCGGACGCCTGCTCGAGGCCGGCCACCCGCTTCGGGTGTGGAACCGGACGATGGCCAAAGCGGAGCCCCTGCTGCAGGCGGGCGCGGTGACGGCGGCCGCGCCCATCGAGACTGCCGGGCGGGGCGGGATCGCGATCAGCATGGTCGCCGACGACGCGGCGCTCGAGGCCGTGACCCTCGGGGAGACGGGCCTGCTCGCCGGCCTCGGCGAGGGCGGGCTGCACCTGTCGATGAGCACGGTCGCGCCCGCGACCGCGCGGCGCCTCGCGGAGGCGCACGCCAGGCGTGGCGCCGCCTATCTGGCGGCGCCGGTGTTCGGCCGGCCCGAGGTCGCGGCCGCCGGCCGGCTTTGGGTGCTGGCATCCGGAGCCGGTACCGCCAGGGAGCGGGCGCGGCCGCTGCTCGAGACGATGGGTCAGCAGATCTTCGACTTCGGCGACGACCCGGGGGCAGCCAACGTCGTCAAGCTTGCCGGCAACTTCCTTTTGATTGCCGCGATCGAGGCGATGGCCGAGGCTTTCACCTTCGGCGAGAAGAACGGCATCGAGCGCGCGGCCATGGCCTCGCTGTTCGGGAGCACCCTGTTTGCCTGCCCGATCTACCAGAACTACGGCCGGACGGTCGCCGCGCAGAAGCCGTCGGCGGGTGGCTTCCGCCTGGCGCTGGCGCTCAAGGACGTCAACCTCGCGCTCGGCGCCGCCGGCGAGTGCGCCGTGCCGATGCCGCTCGCGAGCCTCTTGCGGGACCGGCTGTTGAGCTCGCAGGCGAGAGGCGGCGGCGACCTCGACGTCAGCCGCCTGGCGCTCGAGGTCTCCGAAAGCGCAGGGCTCCGCCCCTCGACCTAGAAGAGCACGCGCGCAGCCGGCCGATTGCTGCCGGAGCGCTGCGGGGTTGCGGCACGAACTGTGATACGGCCGGGCTACTGGCCAACCCGTCGATGCGATTCAGCGTGGGCCCGGAGTTGGTGGCATGCCGGAGCTATCCGGAGGCAGTGGCGTGCCGGAGCCTCATCGTGCCTGACCGTCACTCGAATCCGGCATCTGGCGGTGCGCCACGGCGCGTTAACCGACTGCTAACGACCAGGTGTTAACGCTACGTTCGGTGGGTCCATGCGACCGTGGAAATCCTTGCGGTCCTTTGCGCGGGCATGGAGTCCCAGGATCGCATAATGAGATGGACGCCTCCCGCTGACGGCCTCGAGGTGCCAAGGTGGAAGTCGCGAAACAACCACGAACGCGGGAGACGTCCGAGATGCAAGCTACCACGATCGGGCTGGACATCGCCAAGACCCTGTTCCAGGTGCACGGTATCGATGCACGGGGCCGGGTGGTGCTGAGGAAGCGACTGCGGCGCGCCCAGGTGTTGACCTTCTTCGCCAACCTGCCGCGCTGCGTGATCGGCCTCGAGGCCTGCGGCGGCGCCCACTATTGGGCCCGCGAGCTGATCCGGCTCGGCCACGACGCGCGCCTGATGCCGCCGCAGGACGTGAAGCCCTACGTCAAGACCAACAAGCACGACGTCGCCGACGCCGAGGCGTGCTGTGAAGCCGTGCAGCGGCCAAGCATGCGCTTCGTGCCGGTCAAGACCGAGGCCCAGCAGGCGACCTTGATGCTGCACCGGGTGCGCGACCAGCTGATCGGGCAGCGCACCGCCACGATCAACGCCCTGCGCGGGCACCTGGCCGAGCTGGGGATCGTGGCGGCGCAAAGCCAGGCCGGCCTGCGCCAGCCATGGCGGTGCTCGGCGAGCTCGAGGACGAGCGCATCCCGTGGCTGGCCCGGGAGATGCTGCAGCTGCTGGCAGCCCAGATCCGGACGCTCGAAGACAAGATCGCCGGCCTCGACCGCCGCTTGGTCGCGATCGTGCGCAGCGATCCGATCTGCCGCTCGCTCGCCGAGGTCCCGGGCTCGCCTGGGACCCAGGACCGACCACCGAGGTCGGTCCGGTCCGGCGAGGGCAGAACCCGTGTTGGTCCACGAGCTTCGAGCTCGTTCGCATGATCGGGCTCGCCTGGGACCCAGGACCGACCTCGGTGGTCGGTCCGGTCCGGCGAGGGCCCGCGGATCTCATCAAGGCCAGCGGCCAGCCGGCCGCACGCACAGGCCGAATGGATGGCAGCAGCCAAGGCCACCCTGCCAGAAACCGAAAAGAGCCCCTTGCAGAGCGGGAGGCGTCCATGGATGGACCAGGGTGAGGACGTTGAACGGCCGAGGTTGATCAACGGTAAAAGCCGAGCGGCCGTGGACAATCCGGGCGTCGGGATACGGCGCACGTCGGGAAGTTCGGATATCTGGATCTGGCGCGTGCGGTGCGGCGGTACCTGGTCCCGAAACCCGCCTCGCTAATCGACCTCGTGCACCTGGGTGCGGGCGAGGCGGCGCGTGGCCGCGGCTTTGGCGTCGCGCTCGGCGGCCTCGCGGGTCGGGCCCTCGGCGCGGGCGATGCGGGCGCCGGGGTCGACGTTGTCGATCTCGCAGAACCACTTGTCGCCGAGCCGATAGCAGACGATCCCGACCGGCCAGCCCGCCAGCTTGTCCTCGCGCCGCTGGTAGTCCTCGGTGCGCATCGCGTCTCCCCCGGCTCGGTGCTCTCTGAAGACCGGAAAAAAATCAGGCGCCGCGTTCGACCGGGGCGCCGACCAGGTTGCCCCACTCGGTCCAGGAGCCGTCGTAGTTCTTCACGTCGTCGTAGCCCAAGAGGTACTTGAGCACGAACCAGGAGTGGCTCGAGCGCTCGCCGATCCGGCAATACGCGATCACCGGCTGGTCGCCGGTCACGCCCTTGCCGCCGTAGAGCGCCTTGAGCTCGTCGTAGGTCTTGAAGGTGCCGTCCTCCTTGCAGGCCTGACCCCAGGGGATGTTGGCGGCGCCCGGGATGTGGCCGCCGCGCTGGCAGGTCTCCGGCAGGCCCGGAGGTGCTAAGATCTTGCCGGTGAACTCGTCCGGGCTGCGGACGTCGACGAACGCCTGGCTCCGGTTCTTCGACGCGTCCATGGCCTCGGACAGGAAGGCGCGCAAGGACAGATCGGGGCCGGAGGCGCGATAGCTCGCAGGCGTGATCCGGGGCGCCTCGGTCGAGAGCTCGCGGCCCTCCTCCAGCCATTTCTTGCGGCCGCCGTTCATCAGCCGGACGTCCCCGTGGCCGTAGAGCTTCATCTGCCAGAGCGCCCAGGCGGCGAACCAGTTGTTGTTGTCGCCGTAGAGGATCACGATCGTGTCGTTGCCGATCCCGGAGGCCGCCATCAGCTTCTCGAACGCGTCCTTGGGAATGATGTCGCGGCGCACGGTGTCGCAGAGCTGGGTGGTCCAGTTCCAGCCGATCGCGCCCGGCACGTGGCCTTGGTCGTAGGCCGTGGTGTCGACGTCGACCTCGACGATCCTGACCTTCGGATCGCTGCCGTGGGCGGCGACCCAGGCGGTGTCGACCAGCACCTCGGGACGGGCATAGCCAGTCATGCGTCGGTCTCTCCCTTGCGGCCGGTTCTCGCCGGATCGGCAGCGGGACCAGGCTCGGATCGTCGGCCACGAACCCGGGCGGTTCTAGCCGGATCGCCCGGAAAGGTCCAGTGCGGGCCACACCGGCCGCCGGCGGCTGGCCGCTGTCACTCCCGTCCGAGGGCCTGCGCGATCACGGCTCGTGAGTCTCCGGGCTCGCGCGCGGCTCCGGCGGCGACGCCGTGGGCCCGCCCGTCAAGCGGTCGGGATGGTGATCACCGGCAGCTGAGGCTGGCCGGTCTTCTGGACGACATTGAGGAGCAGCATCAGACCGGTGAAGACGCGTTTCGGCGCGTGGTCGGCGTCGTCGATCCAGAACCAGGTGTTGCGGTAATCGACCGCGGCGAAGGCGTCGTCCGGCGACATGTACTGGTGCTTGACGGTGAGCGCCGGGATCGTCGGCGCCGGCGGCGGGCCGTTCGGCTAGGTCCGCCCGGCGGCGACGTCGTCCTCGGGCGCCTCGATGCGCGCCGCAAGGCTGTCCAGGATCTCGAACAGCGAGCGGGTGTAGACCTTGATCTGGTCGCGCGCGCCGGCGCCGAACCCGAACAGGATGCGAAAGCTGCGCTTCGCGGGGTCGAGGCCCAGGAGCTCGATCAGCCGGCGGGCGCGGGGCGGCAGCGCAGCCTTCGGGGCGGCATTGATCAAAAGGTCGGCGTGGCGGACCGCGTCCTCGGTCTCGAACGCGAAGCCGATCACGCCGTCGCGGCGGAGCGTCGTCAACAGATCGATCACCTCGATGAAGGCGGGATCGGCGGGGGTCGCGCCCGGGGCGGTGGTCGACCAGTTGCGCAGCCCGTTGATCGTCTGCACGCCCAGGCCGATGACGTCCGTCGGCGCGCCGGCCGCGACCGTCGCGAACAGCTCGGACGGCGGGATCGGGGTCAGCATGGCGCGCGCGAAGTCCTCGCCGGCGACCGGGGCGTAGGTCACGGTCGGGTTCTCGCTGAAGGAGCCCGAGGCGCCGAGGTTGACGTCGTTGGCGAAGTTGAAGCTCCGGTCCAAGAACTCGGTGCCGAGGCTGATCGTGCCATTCAGGCTGTAACCGGCGACCAGCTGGCTGACGGTGACCAGGCTCGGCGTGTCGGCGTAGCGCAGCTTGACGATGTTGAGCAGGGTCTCGCGCTTGGTCGCGTCGACGATCGCCTCGGCGAAATCGACCCGATCGCGACGGATCGTGGCGGGCCCGAGACTGGAGCAGCCCGCGAGCGCGAGCAGCCCGAGGCAGAACGCGACGCCTGGGCCGCGCGCACTGCGGCACCGGCCGCGCGCAGCGGCGCCGGCGGCGCGGGTCATAGCAGGATCGGTCGTCGCTGATCCCCCAGTGGCATGCAAGCTGTAGGCCTCACCCCGACCGTCGGGCAATGCGGCGGACGGTCGCTCGGGGCCGGCGCCGCAAGGGCGGCTCAGACCTTGGCCTCGGGCAGGATCTGGCCGCCGTCGACCACGATCGTCGTGCCGGTGATGTAGGCGGCTTCGTCGGAGGCGAGGAAGAGCACGGCGTGCGCCACCTCGCGCGGCGCACCGAGACGGCCGAGCGGCACCGAGCGGGTCATCGCGTCGGCGTAGGCCTGGGAGCGGTGGCCGGTCAGGGCTTCGGTTAAGATGTTGCCGGGCTCGACGCCGTTGACCGTGATGCCGGACGGGGCAAGCTCGAGCGCGGCTGCGCGGATCAGGCCGTTGATGCCGGCTTTGGAGGCGGAATAATGGCCATGGCCGGGGCTCGAGACCCTGGGTCCGGTGATCGAGCTGGTCAGCACGATCCGACCGTAGCGCTGCGCCCGCATCGGCACAGCTGCCGACTGGACCGCGAGGAAGCAGCCGCGGAGGTTGACGGCGAGCACCTGGTCCCACTCGGCGACCGTGATGTCCGGCAGCAGCGTCAAAGGATAGATGCCGGCGTTTTGGACCATGATGTCGAGCCGGCCGAAGCGCTCGAGCGCCGCCTGCACCAGCGCCTCGACCGAAGCCTGGTCGCTGACGTCCGTGGCTACGAACAGCGTCTCGCCCTGCTCCGAGAGACGCGCCGCAGTTGCCCGGCCTTCGTCTTCCAGTGTATCGGCGAGCACGAGCCGGGCGCCCTCCTCGATCAGCCGCTCGGCGATCGCGGCGCCGATGCCGCGGGCCGCGCCGATCACGACCGCGACCTTGGCTTCGACCCGGCCGGTCATGGCCGCGGCCCGCCCGCGCGCGGGCCCAGGATCGCCCGGATCCGCGCGGCGATCAGGGCGGGCTCGCCGTCCTTGAGGGTCATCGGCCCGAACCGGATGCGGCCGTCGTGAACCGCGAACGGGTCGGCGAAGATCGCGGGCGTGCCGGTCTCGAGGCGATCCATCAGCTCGAGCGCGCCGACCCGCGCCGCCGGCTGGAGCTCGAGCACGACCTCCGGCACCTCGCCCGCGGCGAGCAGCCGGACCTCGACGCCGGCGAGACCGCTGAGGCCGTCGGCCAGTTCCTGCATCAGCTGGAGCCAGCGGGCGCGGCGCGCGTCGGCGTCCTCCTCGAGGAACAGGCGGAGCGCGGTCAGGAGGCCGACGATCTCCTCCTTGCCGACCTTGCAGGCCCGGCCGATGCCGTGCTGCGGCAGACCTTTGAGCTGCCGCTTGTCGATCAGCCCCGGCGGCGGCGCCCATTGCTCGAAGAAGATGTCGAGGTCGAGGTTCTGGAGCGCTGCCGCCATGATCAGATCGCGCCTCCCGCAGAGGATGCCCGAGGCCTGCGGCCCGCCGATCGCCTTGCCGCCGGAGAACGCGACCAGATCGGCGCCGGCGGCGACGAAGCGGCGCAGATTGTCGGCGGGCGGCAGCTGGGCGGCGGCATCGACCAGCACCGGCACGCCGGCGGCGTGGGCGACCTCGACCACCTCGGCGAGCGCCGGCCGGGCGCCCGCGGCCGCGACCCAGTGCACCGCGGCGGTTCGCTCGGAGATCGCATCCGCGATCTCCCAGGCCTCGGCGTCGCGCACGCCGGCCCCGGCGTAGCGGTCGGGCAGCCCGACCTCGACGAGGTGGACGCCGGCGGCGCGCAGCGCGTGATCGTAGAGATTGCGCTGGCTCCGCACGATCACGACCTCGTTGCGCATGCCGCTGGTGTCGGGCAGGCGGTTCATGCGCCCGGGATCGAGACCGGTGACGCAGGCGGCCGTGCCGAGCAGCAGGCCCGCGGCCGCACCGGAGGTGACGTAGCCGGCTTCGGCCCCGGTGGCATCGGCAATGATGGCGCTCGCCCGCGCCTGCAGCACCGCCATGTCGACGCAATGGCGCGAGGCTTCCGCCATGGCTTCGGCGACCTCGGGGCGCATGATCCCGCCCGAGAGCCGGGTCGAGGGCCCCTTGGCGTTGATGATCGTCGGCACGCCCAGGCGCTCGTAGACGTCGCTCATGACCCCGTCCGCCCTGATTTAAGTTCCGTTAGCCTGCGAACCGTAAGCTCGGCTATCGATCCGGAATCGGGCATACCATATCAACGCCAGCTGCTTCGATCCTGCCGTCGCCTTCGTCCAAGGGGGACAGAGCCATGCACAAGAACGTCGTGATCGCCGGCTACGCCCGCTCGCCGTTCCATTTCGCGCACAAAGGGGCGCTGACCAAGGTCCGCCCGGACGAGCTGACCGCCGAGGTGATCGCGGCGCTGATCGAACGCAGCGGCGTCGAGACCGCCGAGATCGAGGACGTGATCGTCGGCTGCGCCTTCCCCGAGGGCGAGCAGGGCATGAACATGGCGCGCCTGATCGGGCTTCTGGCTCACCTGCCGATCTCGGTCGCCGGCACCACGGTCAACCGCTTCTGCGGCTCCTCGATGCAGGCGATCCACATGGCGGCGGGCGCGATCCAGCTCGAGGCGGGTGAAGTGTTCGTCTGCGCCGGGGTCGAATCGATGACCCGCGTGCCGATCGGCGGCTATAACCCGCTGCCAAGCCCCAAGCTCGTGGCCGAGTACCCCCAGGCCTACGACAGCATGGGCGTGACCGCCGAGAACGTCGCGCGGCAGTATCAGATCACCCGCGACGCCCAGCAGGCGTTCGCGGTCGAGAGCCACCGCAAGGCGGCGGCGGCGCGCGCAAGCGGCAAGCTCTCGGACGAGATCGTGCCGATCCGCACCAACGGCGGCCTGGTCGAGGCCGACGGCTGCATCCGGCCGGATACCAGCCAGGAAGGGCTCGCGAACCTGAAGCCCGCATTCGACGAGCACGGCACGGTCACCGCCGGCACCTCCTCGCCGCTGACCGACGGCGCCGCGGCGGCGCTGGTCTGCACCGAGGACTACGCGATGAAGCACGGGCTCGACGTGCTGGCCCGGATCCGGAGCGTCGCGGTCGCGGGCTGCGCCGCCGAGGTCATGGGCATCGGCCCAGTCGCCGCGACCCGGAAGGCATTGGCCCGCGCCAAGCTCGAGATCGGCGACATCGAGGTGGTCGAGCTCAACGAGGCGTTCGCCTCGCAGGCGCTCGCCTGCGTGCGCGATCTCGGCATCGACCCCGAGACGCTCAACATCGACGGCGGCGCGCTCGCGCTCGGCCATCCGCTCGGCGCCACCGGCGCCCGGATCACCGGCAAGACCGCGGCGCTGATGAAGCGCGAGGGCCGGCGCTACGGGCTTGCGACCCAGTGCATCGGCGGCGGCCAGGGCATCGCGACCGTGCTGGAGGCGATCTGATGGCGATCGAGCGGGCGGCGGTGATCGGCGCCGGGGTCATGGGCTCCGGCATTGCCGCCCAGATCGCCAACGCCGGCGTTCCGGTCCTGCTGCTCGACATCGTTGCCGCAGGGGCCGCCGACCGGAATGCGCTCGCCAAGGGGGCGCTCGAGCGGATGGCCAAAGCCGATCCGGCGCCGTTCATGAGCCGGCAGGCGGCAAAGCTGGTCACGCCCGGCAATCTCGAGGACGACCTCGGGCGGCTTGGCGAGGCCGACTGGATCGTCGAGGCCGTGGTCGAGAAGCTCGAGATCAAGCGCGCGCTCTACGGCAAGCTCGATCGCGTGCGCAAAGCCGGCTCGGTCGTTTCCTCGAACACCTCGACCCTGCCGCTCTCCAAGCTGACCCAAGGCCTGCCGGCGAGCTTCCGGCAGGACTTCCTGATCACGCACTTCTTCAACCCGCCCCGCTACATGCGCCTGCTCGAGGTGGTCGCGGGGCCGGACACGCGACCCGAGGCGATCGCCGAGATGTCCGAGTTCGCCGACCGCCGGCTCGGCAAGAGCGTGGTGCGGGGCAAGGACACGCCCGGCTTCGTCGCCAACCGGATCGGCTGCTACTGGATGCAGGCGGCGTTCTGCGAAGCGTTCGAGATCGGTCTGCCGGTCGAGGAGGCGGACCTGGTCATGGGCCGCCCGCTCGGCATCCCGAAGACCGGGATCTTCGGGCTTGCCGACCTGGTCGGGATCGACCTTTTGCCGCACGTCGCGGCGAGCCTGCGCGCCGCGCTGCCGCCGGACGACCCTTTCCACGAGGTCGACCAGGAATTCCCGCTGATCACCCGGCTGATCGAGACCGGCTACACCGGCCGTAAGGGCAAGGGCGGCTTCTATCGCCTGAACCGGGCGAACGGGCAGCGGGTCAAGGAGGCGATCGACCTCGAGACCGGCGACTATCACACCGCCGCCAAGCCGCGCCTCGATGCGATCGATGCCGCCAAGGACGGCGGCCCGCGGGCATTGTTCGAGGTCGACGAGCCGGCGGCGCGCTACGCCTGGCGAGTCATGCGCGGCACGCTCGCCTATGCCGCATCGCTGGTGCCCGAGATCGCCGACGACATCACCGCGGTCGATCAGGCGATGCGGCTCGGCTACAACTGGAAATGGGGCCCGTTCGAGCTCCTCGACCGGATCGGCCCCGCCTGGTTCGCCGAGCGGCTCGAGGCCGAAGGCCTGCCGATCCCGCCGCTGCTGCGCGAAGTCGGGGACAAGACGTTCTACCGGGTCGAGGATGGCCGACTGCAACATCTGACGCTGGCCGGCGACTATGCCGACGTCGAGCGTCCCGAGGGCGTGCTGCTGCTCGAGGACGTCAAGCGGCGGAGCCGGCCGGTCGCCAGGAACGGTGCCGCCAGCCTCTGGGACATCGGCGATGGCGTCGCCTGCCTCGAGTTCCACAGCAAAATGAACTCCCTCGACGGCGACACGCTCGATCTGATCGACAAGGCGATCGGGATCGTCGCCAAAGAGTTCAAGGCGCTGGTGATCTATAACGAGGGCAGCAACTTTTCGGTCGGCGCCAACATCGGGCTCGCCCTGTTCGCGGCCAACGTCGCGGTCTGGCCGATGGTCGAGGACCTGGTCGCCAAGGGTCAGGAGATCTACCGCAAGCTCAAGCACAGCCCGTTCCCGGTTGTCGCGGCACCGTCGGGGATGGCGCTCGGCGGCGGCTGCGAGGTCTGCCTCAATTCCGATGCCGTCCAGGCGCACGCCGAGACCTACATCGGCCTCGTCGAGGTCGGCGTCGGCGTGATCCCGGCCTGGACCGGCTCGACCGAGCTCCTGACCCGCTGGGTCACTCGGAAAAAGCGGCCGGGCGGGCCGATGCCACCGCTGGTGCAGACCTTCGAGACGATCGGCATGGCCAAGGTCGCGAAGTCGGCATTCGAGGCCAGGGAGCTGCTCTTTCTGCGGGAAGCGGACGGCATCACGATGAACCGCGACCGCCTGCTGGCCGACGCCAAGGCCAAGGCGCTGGCTCTGGTCGAAGGCTACCAGGCGCCGGAGAAGGTCGAGATCGCCTTGCCCGGCCCGAGCGGGCGGATCGCGCTCGAGATGGCGGTCGACGCGCTCCGGCTGAAGGGCATCGCCACGCCTCATGACGAGGTGGTCGCGGGCCAGCTGGCCTTCGTGCTCTCGGGCGGCGAGACCGACATCACGGAGCCGGTCGGCGACGACCATCTGCTCAGGCTCGAGCGCCAGGCCTTCATGACGCTCGTCAGGCAGCCGGCGACGCTCGCCCGGATCGAGCACATGCTCGACACCGGCAAGCCGCTGCGGAATTAGGAGGAGCCAGCGCCATGACCGTCTACCGCGCGCCGCAGCGCGACATGCGCTTCGTCCTCCACGAGCTGCTCGCGGTCGAGCAGCTGGCGGCGCTGCCGGGGTTCGAGGAGGCCTCGCCCGAGCTCGTCGATCAGGTGATCGAGGAAGGCGCCAGGCTGTGCGAGAACGTGCTGTTCGAGGTCAACCGGACCGGCGATGCCGGCTGCATCTACGAGAACGGCGTCGTGCGCACGCCGGACGGCTTCAAGGACGCCTATGACGCGTTCGTCGCCGGCGGCTGGACCGGGCTCGCGGCCGATCCGGAGTATGGCGGCCAGGGCCTGCCCAAGACCGTGAAGTGCGTCATCGACGAGATGGTCTGCTCGGCCAACCTCGCGTTCAGCACTTATCCAGGGCTCTCGGGCGGCGCCTACCACGCGATCTCGCTGCATGCCGACGACGAGCTCAAGGCGCGCTATCTGCCGAAGCTCGTCGAGGGGCGCTGGAGCGGCACGATGTGCCTGACCGAGCCCCAGTGCGGCACCGATCTCGGCCTGATCCGGACCCGCGCCGAGCCGAACGACGACGGCAGCTACGCGCTCACCGGCACCAAGATCTTTATCTCGGCCGGCGAGCACGACCTGTCGGAGAACATCGTCCACCTGGTGCTCGCCCGCCTGCCCGACGCGCCCAAGGGCATCAAGGGTATCTCCCTGTTTCTCGTCCCCAAGTTCCTGCCCCGCGCGGATGGCGCGGGGCGCTCCGGGGCGACCACCGGAGGTCGCCCCTGGGAGCCAGCCCCGGGCCCGAGGAACGGTCTCATGTGCGCCGGCATCGAGCACAAGATGGGGCTGTCGGGCTCGGCGACCTGCGTCATGAACTTCGATGCCGCGACCGGCTGGCTGCTCGGCGAGCCCCACCGCGGCATGCGGGCGATGTTCACGATGATGAACGACGCCCGGCTCGAGGTCGGCATCCAGGGCCTGGGCGTCGCCGAGACCGCCTATCAGAGTGCGGTCGCCTACGCCCGCGAGCGCCTCCAGGGCCGGGCGCTTAACGGTGCGAAAAACCCGGAAAAGCCGGCCGATCCGATCCTGGTCCACCCGGATGTCCGGCGCATGCTGCTGACCATGCGCGCCGTGACCGAGGGCGAGCGGGCGCTCGCCTACTGGATCGGCATCGCGATCGACCGCGCGGCGCGCGACCCGGACCCGGCGGCGCGTCAGGCGGCCGACGACCTGGTCGCGCTGATGACCCCGATCATCAAGGCTTATTTCACCGACCAGGGCTCGGCCTGCACCAACCTCGGCGTCCAGGTCATGGGCGGCCACGGCTACATCCGCGAATGGGGCATGGAGCAGCTCGTGCGCGATGCGCGCATCACCCAGCTGTACGAGGGCGCCAACGGCATCCAGGCGCTCGATCTGGTCGGCCGCAAGCTGCCGGCGCATTACGGGCGCTGCCTGCGGACTTTTTTCCACCCGGTGATGGCGTTCATCGAGCAGCATCAGAGCGATACGGCGCTCGCCGAGTTCGTGCTGCCGCTCGCCAAGGCGTTCGCGCGCCTGCAGCAGATCACGCTGCACGTGGCACAGGCGGGCCTGAGGAACCCGGATGAGGCGGGCGCCGCGTCGTCCGACTATCTGCGCCTGTTCGCGCTGGTCGCGATGGCCTACATGTGGGCGCGCATGGTCCAGGTCGCACAGGCGAAGCTCGCGGCCGGCGCCGGGGGCGAGGCCTCGTTCTACGAGGCCAAGATCCGGACCGCGCGCTTCTTCATGACCAAGTTGCTGCCCGAGAGCGGTGCATTGTTCGCCCAGATCATGGCCGGCGGCGCGCCGGTCATGGAGTTCGAGGACGCCGCCTTCTGAGGGCTCGGTCGACCCGAGCGATTTCGACCCCGCTCGAGCTTCTGGTAGCAGCGGCGCCTTGGCGCGGCTGCCGCAGAAGCTCATCCGGCAGCGGCGCCGGTTGCCGTGCGCGCGGGTCAGGCCGGGGAATCGATGGGAGAGCGCCGGCCGGCTGGTTCCGATTACGATGCGGGGTTCTGGCCGCGCCCGGCGACCTCCTGCTCGGTCTCGTGCAGCGCCTCGTCGATGATCGCGACCGCATGGTCGACCTCGGCCTCGGTGATGATCAGAGGCGGGGTGAGCGTCAGGACGTTGCCGAGCGTGGTCTTGAAGCTGAGGCCGCGCTCCAGACAGCGGTAGAGCACCGCATCCGTCTCGTCGATCGCCGGCTCCTTGGTCGCCCGGTCGCGGACCAGCTCGACCCCGAGCAGCAGGCCGAGGCCGCGGACGTCGCCGATCAGCGGATGGCTCGCCTTCAGCTCCTCGAGTTTGGCGAGCGCATGGGCGCCGACCCGGGCGGCGTTCTCGACCAGGCGCTCGTCCTCGATGATCTCGAGGGTGGTGAGCGCGGCGCGCGCGAGCACCGGGTTCTTCTCGTGGGTGTAGTGGCCGAGCGCGCGGTCGGCCATGACGTCGAACTCGGATCGGGTCAGCAGCGCCGCGACCGGCAGGACGCCGCCGCCCAGCGCCTTGCCGAGCACCAGGATGTCCGGCACGACGTCGAAATGGTCGCAGACGAACATGCGCCCGGTCTTGCCGAGCCCGCTCGGGATCTCGTCGAAGATCAGCAGCGCGCCGTAGTCGTCGCAGGCCCGCCGCACCTCGGCCCAGAACCCCGGCGGCGGCAGGTAGGGCACGGCGCGCACCGGCTCGGCGATCACCGCCGCCACGTCCTGCTCCTTGTCGAGGACGTAGCGGATGAAGCTCGCGCAGCGCATGCCGCAGAGTTCGAGCTGCGGCCGACCGTCGCGCTCCGGATAGCCGTACGGGCAGCGATAGCAGGCGAACGGTGCGACGTGCTCGGTGCCGGCGAGCAGCGGTCCGGCCGGCCCTGAGCGGAACAGCGCCTCGCCGCCGACGCTGACACCGCCGAAGCCGGCGCCATGGAAGCTGTCCCAGAACGAGATCGTCTTGTGCCGGCCGGTGACCGCGCGCGCGAGCTTGAGGGCCATCTCGACCGCCTCTGAGCCGCCCGGCGCCAGCAGGACCTTGTCGAGACTGCCGGGCGCGATCTCGGCCAGCTTCTGCGCAAGCGCCACGGCCGGCGCATTGGTGAAGCGGCGGGGCGCGAACGGCAGCTCGTCGAGCTGCGCTTTGAGCGCGGCGATCAGCCGCGGGTGACCATGACCCAGGTGATGCACATTATTGCCGTGAAAGTCCATGTACCGGCGACCGGCGAGGTCCTCGAGCCAGAGGCCCTCGGCGCGTCGTAGTGCGGTGAGACAGGGTGAGGACAGAGCCTGATGGAGGAAGGAGCGCGCATCGGCCTCGACCAGGTCCCGCTCGGCGGGATCGAGGCGGTGCGCGAAGGCCTCGCGTTGCGGCGAGCGGTTGGAATCGCCCTCGGCGAGGGGTGTCGAAGCTCGTCCGGCGACGGTCATGGCTCACTCCCTGCACTCGCCCGCGACCGGTTCTGGCACCGGCGCGCTCGCGGGCGGGCGCCGGCCGCGGCCGGTCGGACCTGCGGCAGGCTAGAGCCGGACCAGACCCGAGGCGACCCCGCATGCGGTTGAATGGAGTCGATAACCACTAAACTACTGGCTGACAGGATTGCCGGCGCGGACGGAGGTGAGCCGGGGCCCTCGATGCCGGCCTTCGGGAACGAAATGGCCCCACGCGTGTTAACCGAGCGAGCACCCAGGAATCAATCCGGAACCGGACCTGGCGGCGGCTCGGTTGTCAGGTCTCGAGGCAGAGCAGCGGTGCCGATCTGTCGGGCTGGCGGCGGACGCAAGGGGTCTGGTCGAGGGTGAGCTTGATCGGGTGCGATCCTTACGGGAGGCAACGAGCTTGACGGACGGGGGCGGAAACTTGGCGGTGCTAACGCTGCCGGCGCGGGAGGACTCGCCGCCTGGCGAGAGGGCCCGGGCGGCGCAAGTCGAGTGGGCAGTCCCGGCGCCGACCGGGGCCTGCAGCGCCGAGCCGGAGCCGATCGAATACTGCCTGGCGATGCGTCGGGTGGAGCGGATGCTCCAGGGGCTGGGCATGGCGCGGAACCGGCATCGTGAGCTGGTCATTCAGAACTGCATGGCGCGCGCATTGGCCCGCTGGCGGCAGGAGCGCGGCGCCGACCTGAGCGCGCTGGCCCTGGAGCAGATCGAGGATGCGCTGGGGCGCTGGTTCTCGTTCGTGCTGGGCGACGAGTCCCTGGGGGAGCAGTCGCCGCTGCTGGTCGGTCAGGCGGCGCTCGATGCCTGCCAGGCGGCGCGCCATTGGCCGGAGGTGCTGTTGACCTACGATCACCTGCCGGCGGACTTCGTGGAGGCCATGCGCGCCGCCCGGGTGCCGCCGACTCCGGTCGAGCTGCCCGGCAACATGCTCGATCAGCATCTGGAATTCTGGTCGCTCAGAGACTTTCTGACGCGCCTCCTCGGCCGCTGGACCCGCGGTCTTCCCGGATCGGCCGCACCGGCGGCCTGAGCGCAGAACTCCGCAGATGATCGAAGATCCTGGGCTGCGCCGGCGGCTCGTGCTGGCGCTGTTGGTGCTCGGCGGCAGTGCCGCCGCGACCCGGTTCATGGCGAACGTATTCGGCGTCGACGGCCTGTCGATACCGGAAATCGCCATCCTGGCCGTTTTCTACGTGACCTTTGCTTGGCTCGGGTACGGTTTCTGGACCGCGCTGGCGGGTTTCTTCGTCAGCCTGGCCGGCAGTCGGTGGCTGCACGGGTTGGCGGAGCCGGCCGCGGGGCTGCCTTCCGACGTGCGGACCGCACTCGTGGTGCCGGTCTATCACGAGGATCCTGAACGGGTGGCGGCGCGGCTGCGGATGGTGATCCGCTCGCTCGAGCGCGTCGGTCATCTGCCGCTGTTCGACTTGTTCATCTTGAGCGACAGTCGCGACCCCGCCCGAATCCGGACCGAGCAGGCAGCCTGGGCCCGCCTCTGCAACGAGCCGGGCGCCCGCGGCCAGGTCTTCTATCGCAACCGCGCCGAGAACAAGGGCCGCAAGGCCGGCAACATCGCCGAGTTCTGCCGGCGCTGGGGGCGGCACTACAGCTATTTCGTGGTGTTCGATGCCGACAGCATCATGTCGGGCAGCACGCTGGTGCGGCTGGTCGGGTTGATGGAGGCGAACCCGGGCGCCGGGCTGATCCAGACCCTGCCGCAGCCGGTCGGGGGCGAGACCCTGTTCGCCCGGGCGCTGCAGTTCGCGGCCAGCCTCTACGGCCCGGTCTACGCTGCCGGGCTCGCCTACTGGTTCCCCGGCCGCGGCAACTACTGGGGCCACAACGCGATCATCCGGACCCAGGCGTTCATGGCCGCCGCCGGGCTGCCGACCTTGTCCGGCAAGCCGCCGCTGGGCGGCGAGATCCTGAGCCACGACTTCGTCGAGGCGGCGCTCCTCCAGCGCGCCGGCTGGTCGGTCTGGCTCGCGCCCGAGCTGGGCGGCAGCTACGAAGAGCTGCCCTCGACCCTGCGCGGCTATCTGGCGCGCGACCGGCGCTGGTGCCAGGGCAATCTGCAGCACGTCCGGCTGCTCGCGGCCAAGGGCCTGGCGGGGGTCAGCCGGCTGCATCTGGCGCTCGGCGCGATGTCCTACGTGGTGTCTCTGCTCTGGTTTCTGCTGCTCCTGCTGACCACGGCCGAGGCGGTACGGACGCACATCTGGACCACGGCCCCGGTGCACGCTGCGAGCCTGTTCTTCCAGCCCTGGCCGGTCGCCGATCCCCGTCAACTGTTGAGCCTGGCCTGGATCACGGTCGGCATGCTGCTGCTGCCCAAGCTGCTGCCGCTGGGCCTGGCGTTGACCCAGCGGGCGCGCCGGCGCGCGTTCGGCGGCGGCCTGCGCCTGCTGCGGACCGCGGCGGCCGAGCTCGGGCTCTCGGTGCTGCTGGCGCCGGTCCTGATGGTCCAGCACAGCAAGGCGGTGCTCGGCATCCTGCTCGGCCGCGGCGTCGCCTGGACCACCCAGCAGCGGGACGGGGAGACCGAGACCTGGACCGCGGTCACGTTGAGCTACGGCGACATCACGCTGCTCGGCGCCCTGTGGGCGGGGATCGCCTATCTGGTCGCCCCCGAGCTGATGTTCTGGCTCGGCCCCGTGCTCGCGGGCTGCCTGCTGGCGATTCCGCTCGCGGCGCTCTCGGGTCGGGCCGATCTCGGCGCTGCCATGCGTCGGAACGGCTGGTTCCTGACCCCCGAGGAGTTGGCGCCACCCCCCGAGCTCACGGATCTGTCCCGCGGCCCGGCCCGCGAGCGTCGCGATCTCCCCACGCCCACACCGGCGCTCGCGGCGGCGACGGGTCGCCGGGCGGAGATCGCCTGAACCCCACAGCGTTGGCCCGTTGCGGGTCGGCCTCGGCGCCGACCCGCGGCTGGTGACGGCGCCCGCCGGTCCAAACGCTTCAGCATGACCAGTGGTTGCATAGAAGCTTGACGCGCGTGCGTTACTAGGATAGAAGTCCTGTTCCTACGCTCAGAGGAATAGGAACATATGGCCAGCGCGATCGATCCGACTAAGCCCGTCGACGGTGTCCCCTCCGTCAAGCTCGACCTCCGGAACAATCTCCAGAACGCCAAGTCCGAAATCGAAGCGCTGCAGGCGGGCAAAGCCGACCTTGGCCATCAGCACGTCGTCGGCGACATCACCGATGCCGGCAGCCTGGCGGCCAAGGACGTCGTCGAGGCTGGCGATCTGGCCGCCGGCGCGCTCGACGGCATTGCCGTCGACATGCAGGATCAACGACTGACCCGGCCGGAACTGAAGGATTTCTCGGAGACCAGCACGACGCCCGCGGTCAGCGCGGGAGCCCTGACCCTCGATCTCGAGACCGGCAACGTGTTCGAGGTCATCCTGAGCGAGAACGTCGCGAGCCTGACCTTTGCCAATCCTCCCGCCGCTGGGCGCGCCGGCTCCTGCACGCTGATCCTGAAGCAGGACGCGACCGGCGGCCGGATCGTCGCCTGGCCGGGCTCAGTGCGCTGGCCGGGTGGCACGCCGCCGCTTGTCACCGCTGCCGCCAACGCCATAGATGTCTACGCATTCATCAGCAGGGATGCGGGAGCGACGTGGTACGGATTTCCAGGCGGCAGGGATTTCGGCTGATGCTCGGCGCCTCGCAGGCCGGATTGCTGGGCGCCGCGGCCTTTATCACCGAGGCCTACGCGGACACGGTCACCGCACTCAGTCCGGTCGCCTACTGGCGTTTCGGCGAGGCCGGCGGGACCACGATCATCGACGAGAGGGCGGTCCAGAACGGCACCTACTTTGGTTCGGTCGAATTCGGCCTCGCGTCGATCGTCAGCAACGCCACGGGAACATCGGTCGGGTTCAACGGCGCCGACGCCTTCGGCCGCATCCCGCACCATCCGGCGTTCGCGACGCCTGCCGGCACCCTCGCCTTCACGGTGCAGGCGGACAGCGTGTCAGGACAGCACATGCTGCTGGCGAAGGACGACGGCTCTAAGCCGGTCGGCGGCTTGACCGTGGACATCGCCGACGGCCGACTGCGGGCCTATTTCCGGAACGGCACCCGGACCGCGGTCTGGCTGCCAGACCCCGGCGGCGGCGCCGACATCGAGGTCGGCGAGGCCCATCACGTCGCCCTCACCTGGGGCAGCGGGGGCGCCGAGCTTTGGCTGGACGGCACCCGGCTCGCGAGCGACCCGGGGCTTGGCGTGGGGCAGGGCGGCAATACGGTCGATCTGTTGATCGCCGCCTACCCTGGGCCGGCCGCTCTCGGCGATGTCGTCATGGACGAGGTCGCGTGGTTCGACCGGCAGCTCACCGGGCCGCAGATCCGGGCGCTCGCCAAGCCGATCAGCATCAGCCATGGCAGTCCAGCCGCGGTCGGTATTCAGCTGCCGCCGTTCGCCTATCAGATTATCTCGGACAGCGTGCCGGCCGGCGCGATCTGGTGGGACCCGACCGGCGGCAGCGACGGCAACGACGGCACCACGAAACCGCTGGCGAAGAAGACGTTCGCGGCCGCCGAGGCGCTCGTCAGCGCAGGTGGGACGATCATAGTTGCTGGTGGCAAGCACACGGTCCAGGAGATCGTCTTCACCAAGAGCGGCTCGAGCGGCTCCCCGATACGCCTGTTCGCCGAGCCGAATGCCGAGGTGGTGCTCTATCGGAGCGGCGAGTTCACGGGCGGCGTCGAAAAGACTTGGACTTGGACCCAGATCGACTCATCCAAAAAGATCTGGGAGAGCCCCGATCTTGGCCTCACGGATAACAAGACGGTCGTTACCAATAACAATGGCAACGGTGATGTTGCCAACGGTCTGTGCGGTTTCATCCGGATCCCGAATGGCGCCCACGGCAGGCCTCACTTAATGAAATTGATGTGGTATGATGATGAGGCCAGCGGCGCCTACGTCGCGCATGCCTTCACGGCGCCCAACGACGGGCCCAACGCCAGCCGCTTCATCGTGAACGGCGGCTATGGCGGGCCCGGTCTCTACATGCCCGGGAACGGCAAAGTCCGCATCCGGATGCAAAAGGTCACGAGCCCTTATAGCGGTGCTGACTGGCCGACCGATGGCCGCATGGGCACGCTGATCGGGTCTGATGGTCTCTGGCAAGAGCCAATTACTGAAGACCCGAACGACTACGAAATCCATATCGTCAGGTTTGACGGCGATGCCGGCCAGACGCGGCCACTGTTGTTTAATCTGAACGGACAATCGTGGTGGCACGTCAAGGGCCTCAACGGCGCTTTGATGAACCAGGTGGCCAACTTCACTTCGGGCTCGACGCACAATATATTCGAGCGCTGCACCTGGTACCCGCACTATACCGGCTATTATTACACCGGAGTGACCAACGACAACCAATTGATTCATTGCCATGCGTTGACAGGAGATAACCGCCACCTATCCTGGCGCGAGCACAAGACGACGAATTACTGGTATCAGCATGGCCGCTCGAACATGATGCTCTACAAAGACGGTGGGGATAGTTCAGGAAACTTGTGTAAAAACCTGGTCTACACCGACTGCATGTTCTTCGGTTGGTTCGACCTGTGCTTGTCAGGAACGACTGGGCGGGCTGACCACATCGACACCGACATCGTGCTCGATCATTGCGCCGTCCTGAACACCGGTGATGATGGGTTCATTCAACGACGGACGGACGAGAACCGAGCCTTTAATGCGTCTTACTGTTATTTTGCCGGTGGTCCTTGGTGGTCAGGCGAGCAAGATTTTGTTACCGGCAACCGTCACTCGTACTGGCATCACTGCGTGCTCGACAATCGCATCCCGATGCTGTGGACGCCGCTGGGCGAGAGCAGCAGCGGCAAGCAGGGCATCATGCCCAACTTCTCCTATCCGATCCACAGCGGCGGTGGGGTAGGGCCGTCGACCATCCGCAAGCTGTATTACTGCACGATGATTCACTCTCCCGACACGACCGCGGGCTCGGACATCATCATTATTGGGACATCGCCAGCAAACCATAACGTCCCAGTCGGTATGGCGCACGAAGTATTCAACAATATTGTGGTCGTAATGGATAATCAGCGGTACACCAATGGCAACGGTGACGCGGTCGCCTACCGCCTGTCGTGCAAGCAAGCGGACGCCGGGACGCACCACTACGATTACAACTGCTACTGGCGAGCGGTGCCGAATCCGGTCGATCTGCTGTTCAAGGAGATCCAGGACAGTCGCAACGTCAACCGGCAAAGCTTCGCCAGCCTCGATGCCTTCCGCGCGTCCGGCAAATATGCCCTGTCCGCCAGCATGTATTCAGACGGCACCACGGGCCATGAGCAGCACGGGGTCGAGGAAAATCCCCAATTCATTGACTTGGCGACGCGCGACTATCGCCCGACGTCTCCCGGTACCGCCAGCAGCGCCAAGGACCTGACGGCCACCGGCTGGCCGGGGACGGGCAGCTTTGAGAACTGGAAGGGGGCGCTCAACCCCAACGGAGACGGCAGCGAGGTCGGGCCGCGAAGTCTGTAGAACCGGACAGGCGGCCCGGGCCTCGGACGCGGGAGTGGGGTCACGGGCCGAGGCGCGCACGCGACCCTGCTGGCGTCTCCAGGATGCTGGCGGAGATCGGCCCGTTATCACGATCCCGGGGCGCCGCCTGGCCGAGCACTTAGCGTGCCGTTGGCATCATGGCGCGCCAGAGCGTAGACGAGGCCAAGGAAGACCCACAACAAGGACGCCCGCAACCCCTGATGCGTCAGCCCATAGAGGCATATCGGAACAAAATAGATCAGATGGCGCGTCGGTGCCCGCCGAAAAACCATCCAGAGCATGGTCAAGAACAAGGCGCTGCCGGGTATCCCATAGGAAAACAGGATGGTGCCGAAAGTCGAGTGCATTTCGTTGTGCGCGGCGACGCCGCCGACGAAGCGATCGTAGCCACCTTCGCCGGCGCCGGCGATCATGTACTGGGGATACAGCCAGATTCGATCGTAGCCGCGCCCCGCGGCGGTATTGTCCTCCCGGGTCCCGATCTCCTGGAAGCGCTGGAGCGCTCGGGCGAGCAGAGTGTCTTGCTCGAGGCCGTCAGACGACATCGACACGAAAACGATGGTGCCAATCCCAAACACCGCGCCGAGCACGAACTTGGCCCGCGCACTCGCCCCCTGCAGCCAGAGAGCCGAGGCCAGCAGCACCAAGTACGATCCCATCGCCGCTTTCGACAGCGATAGTGTGGAGACGTAGCCGAGTATGCAGAGAATTCCGACGTCACGGTATTTGAGGCGCTCGCTTCCTAGCGTCAGCAGATAGGTAGCCGAGACGAGTATCGTCCAATATCCTAGCTGATTTGGATTATTGAACGTACCGACCGTCCGAATACCCCTGACGACGTTCGGCAGCGCCACGGTCGCAATCAGCTCAAGAACCACCGCCGCAATCAAAGCATTGCGAGTGAACACGATGAAATTGTCGCCCAGTTTGCGAAACAGCGCGAACACCGCAACCATGACGGCGAAGTTGTAGGCATAGTACACTGAGCTCAAGATAAATTTAAACTCCGGAATCTGCGTCCACCAGAACCAGTTGATGACAGCCGCCCAGGATAAAAATCCGGCGCCCACCAGATAAAGATCATGATAGACGGGGATCCGCAGAGCAAATCCGGTAGCCATGATCAGAATGGTCAGGGCCATCAGGCCGTCGGCGGGTTGCGGCAGACCGCTATCGAACACGTAGACCGGGGTGGCGATGAGATAGATCATCCAGATGGCGAGAAAGAACCGGCCGCCGCTTCTGGGCCGGGCTGCCGTGGCGGGGGGCACGGGCGAGGGCAGTCGATGGTAGGTTCGCATGCTCATGTCTACTGAGGATATCAGGGCGTCTGCCGCGCTGCCAGCCTACGCGGCGTCCGATGCCGGCTGCGGCATGGCCGCCGATCGGGCAAAGCGGCCCAGGAAGGCCGCGCGCCGTTCATCGAGCCGGTCGCGACCATATTCCTTGGCGGTCGCAAAATTGCGGCGCGCCATGGCGGCCCGCCAGCCAGCGTCCTGTGCCGCCTGGCGGATTAACTCGCCAAGCCGGCGGGCATCACCGGGGCGATGCAGGCACTCCGCCGGCAGGAGGTTGGGAATTCCGCCCGTGGTCGACCCCAAGGCCGGACAGCCCCGGCTCATGGCTTCGATCAGGGCGCGCCCGAGGCTCTCCTGAAAGCTCGGCTGGACATAGAGATCGATGTCGTCCAGCCACGCCAGCACCTGTTCGCCGGCCGGAAGCAGCCCGCAAAAGCGCACCCGGTCGCCGATCCAGTGGCGCGCGGCCAGCTCCTGCCAGGGCCGCGGGTCGCCGGGTCCGAGGATCCTGAACTCGAAATCGGGGCAGCTGCCGCGAATCCGGCCCAGCGCCTCCAGTGCGGTGTGGATGCCTTTGTATTTGTGCTGGATCGAACCGATCAGGCCGATGATCAGACGGTCGTCGCCCCGGCCGATGCGCTCGAGCCGGCGGCGCAGCACCGCAGGCGAAGGGCTGACCAGGTCGACGTCCGGGATGACCTCGATGCTGCCGGAGCTCGGATAGCGCTCTTGCATGTAGTGGCTGACATAGATCGTATAGGGCGCTTGGCTGACCACGCGTCGCATCCGCCACATCTGAACTGAGGCATAGAGCTTGCCCTGCACGGTGCCGTAGTTCCAGAGCTGGTCCCAGGAGCACGCCACCGCCTCGACCGTCAGCGGCCTGGCGAGCCGGCGCGCCACGCCAGCCGCGAGCAGGCCGTTCTCGCTGGGAAGCCGTACGATCACCGCGTCGGCTTCGCGGATTGCGGCAGTTATGGTCGCCGCGGCCTGCCGCCGGCGCCAGGGTGTGAGCCCGACGACGCTGGCGAGATTGGGCACGAAGGCGAACGAGACCATGGGCCCGCTCGAGCGACTGAGGGTGGCGGCGCTCTCCCCGGCCTCCAGGGGCCGGCAGCGGCCGATCACGGTCAGCGCATCGAAACTCTGCAGGTAGCGGCGCCAGAGCTCATAAGGGAATTGCCCGGCGCTATAGATCGCGCCGCCCTCGCCGCGAACGAAGACGTGATCGACGCAGATGACCGCTTTCATACGCTTGCAACGGCGACCAGCAGACACGGTACGCTACGCCATCCGGGATCTGCTGCCCCGCGCTGGCGCATTCCGGGCTCCGGTTGTGCTGGAGAGGTGCCTCCTGACGATCGCTGCCAGTTCCTGCGTGTCCGCGGTTGCCGATGGCGAGGTTGCGTACACGACCAGGGAATGATCCGTCGCCCGCGAGGCCACCGTCAAAGCCTGGACGATCTGCCCCGACCTGTCAAGATAGCGGCGGTCGCCGAGCAGCAGCCGGTCGATCGATCGATGGCCGTACTGTCGGCCGCGCAGCCGGCTCTCCACCGTCCCCTGGTCGGCGGTGACCAGGACGACGAGGTCCGGCGCCGCGATCCGGCGCAGGGCCGCAACGAACGCCGCCTGATCGAGGGCCGGGGTCAGCAGCGCCAGCGCGTACAGCCCCTGGTAGACCCCTTGGTCGCAGACCACGACGTCGGCCTGATCCCGGCTGCGAGCGATGGTCGCGCAAGTCAGCAGCCAGTATCGGAGGACCGTCAGGTAGGTTTTCACATCCGGCTGGGGGAAATACCGCAAGATGCCGGCCGCGCGTCCGAGTTGGCGCGGCCTCGAGGCCCCGTAGCGGGCGATCGCGCCGACCTGGCGCAGGAGCTTGACATAGCGGTTGAGCCCGACGGGCGCGTCCATGCCCAGAAAGATCGCGTCATGGCCATGCTTTCTGAGATCGGCGGCGATCCCGCGGGCCAGGGTCGTCTTGCCGACCCCCGGCATGCCGAGGAACTCGATCACGAGGCCGCCCGCCATGCCGCCGCCGGTCATGCGCCGCGATCGTAGATCTGCATCAGCGTCTCGACCGATCGCTCGATGTTGAACTCGCTCTGCAGCACCCATGCGAGCGCGGCCTCGCGGGCGAGCGGCCGCTGCTCGGCGGCGGCCAGGGCGGTCGTCGCCCAGTCCGCTGCCGGTGTCGCGAGCGGCATTCGGTGGATCAGCGCCGGGATCACGTCGACCTCGGCCGGCAGCGAGTCGGTGAACACGCAGGGCAAGCCTGCGGCCTGCGCCTCGAGCAGGACCAGCCCGAACCCCTCGTAATGCGAGGGAAACAGGAACCCGTCCATGGCGGCGGTCATCAGGCGCGGCACGTCGTCGCGCGGTCCGGCGATCACCACCCGCTCGGCGAGGCCCAGCGCCTGCACCCGCGCCTCGACCGGCGAACCCAGCAGGTGATGGCCGACCAGCAGCAGCCAGGCGCGCGGCTGCCGACGCAGCACCTCGGCCGCAATCTCGATCAGGAAATCGTGGTTCTTGTGCCACACGTAGTTGCCGACGTGGCCGATGACCAGGGCGTCGGCGGGCAGGCCGAGCGAGCGGCGCACCTCGGCGGGGTCATCGCGCACGCCGAAGGCGCTGAAATCAAGCCCGAGCGGCAGCACCCGACTGTGCCGATCGGACGCCCACTCCTTGCCGAACAGCGCCTCCGCCGCGAGCGCGCTGACGCCGAGCCGCAAGGTCGCATAACGGCCGATCCAGCGCTTGGTCAGGCCGAGGTAGCCCGCCCGCCACAGCCGCTGATGCCAGCCCAGGCTGGCCTCCTTGAGGCGGGTGTCGGTGTGGCTGTGCGCGATCCGCACCGGCACCCCGTGGCGCGCCGCAAGTTTCAGCACGAAGCCGCTGAAGTTGAAGATGTGGCTGTGGACCACGTCGTAGGGCCCCGCCGCGCGCAGAACTTCGGCGAAGTTGCCGGCGAATTGCCAGGGCCTGTGATAGCCGAGGCAGGTGGTGATCGAACTGCCCAGGCTCCGGATCTCGTGCGCGTAGCCCGCCGGGCCGTCATGAACGAGCAGGAAATCCATCTGAAACCGCTCGCGGTCGATATGCCGCAGGACGTTCATCAACCAGGCGGCAATGCCGCCGGCGTCCATCTGCCGGACCACATGAAGAACCCGCCGCGGCTTCGGTCGGGCCGGCCTCCGCCCGTCATCGCGCGCCGTCGGCATGCCGTCTCCAGACGTCGAGACTGCGCCCGAGAATCGTCTCCAGCCGAACGATGTCCGGGGCGAATTCGGCTTCCAGCTGCACCCGCACATCGTCGGCGAGCCGCGCGCGCGGGGTGCGGCGTGCGTTGATCCGTTCCACGAGCCCTCTTGGTCGCAAGCCCAGCGAGTTGGCGCCGCGCTTCATCAGCGCGTAGGCCGCGTCCAGCGCCGGCGGCGGCCGGCGGACCAACCGATTGAGAAGTGCGCTCCGATACACCGTGTTGGCATTGACCTTTTCGAACGAGGTCCGACCGTCGGACGGCAAATCCAGGAACTCGAGGATCCGCTCGTACACCGCGCGCGGCTCCTTCGCCAGGTCCTCGAAGATACAAATCAGCACGTTGCCCCGATCCTGAACCTGCCGTATCAGTCGATCGATTTGGTCCGGAAAGCAGCAAACCGACCGGTATTGCAGGAAGCGTGGCTCACTGCAAAGCTGCGGAATATCCATTCCGTTTCGCCGATTGGCTTGCAAGCTCCAGGCCGCCCGAAAATCGGTGACATCTTCGTTGAGGTTGGTGAGAAGTTGAGAATGAAAGGAATAGGCCATCTCGACCGGATTGCGCAGAATCGCGATCAACTTGGCGTTCGGGTTGGCCGTCAGAATCTTGGCGACTGCGACGTCGGAATACAGGTAGCTGGCCGAGCCCTCGCCGATCAGCATGTCATCGGTCGCAGCTGCGAACAGGCCCAGGTATTCATCCCGGTCACGGACCGAAGATCGGCGTGGAAAGTTCAAATCTTCACAGAAGAAGTGGATTTCCTTCCGCTCCGGCATGAAGATGCGGGGATGGTCCCGCAGATAACTGTGGAGCGCCGTGGTCCCGCATTTGGGGGCGCCGATGATGAAGAAGTCAGGTACGCGCATGATCGCGGGACCGCGGGCCGAGGATGCTCGGGATGATCTCGAGCTTTCGCCAGACGAAAATGGCCATCACGAGGTTCCAGCCGGTCACCGTGACTGTCGCGGTCACGCGCGGCGCCCATGGCGCCGAACAGCGGAATCAGCACTGCATTGAAGCCGATCTGAGCGGCGGCGGCGATGCCGAGCACGATCGCAGCCGGCGCTCGTGCCCGGTCATGGTCAGGATCGGTGCCGACCGAACCTGCGGCGGCATTGGCGATCTGACCGATCAGGAGGATCCGCACGCAGGGCCGCCCCGACGTGAAGTCGGCCCGAACAGCGATAGCACGGTCCTCGGCCAGACGAACAGCGGCAGCCGCGATCAGCAGTGCCGACAATGCCGACCACCAGGCCGTGGTGGTCACCATGGCCTGCAGGGCCGGCGCGATCGCCCTGGGCATGCAGGGCGGCGATATTCGGCGCGAAGATGATGTTGATCGCGGCCAACGCGAACGCTGACCAAGTCTGCCAGCCGCGACGCCACTGCATAGATGCCGACCGACCTGGTATCGGCCAGCATGCCGAGCATCAACAGGTCGGCTGCGACCGAGCACCATCCGGACGATCCGCCATGAAGAGCAAGGCGAGGGCGGCGCGTCGCCACTCGGGCGCTCTGAAAGGCGCGCTCCGCGCGTCGCCATGGCCGGCGGGCCGTAACCCCCTGATCGGCCAAGCTCACGGCACCGAGGCGAGCGCCGTCGCCAGGAGCGTCACGGCCATCGCCCCCTGCGGCCCGATCGGCAGCGACAGGAGCACGCCCCAGACCCCGACCACCGCCAGCACGATGGCAGGTCGCAGCAGGGCCTGCGGGGCGAGCGCCAAGGCGACGCCGCCAAACGCCCGGACGATCGATTCCGCGGACCTGCGACAGCGCCAGGACGGGCACGATCGCGCAGCCGACCAGGAAAGTGCCCGCGACCCCGGCCCCAGGCGATCGCCCGAGCGCGAGGACGACGCCGGCGGTGACGATCCCGATCGTCGAGCCCGCGCCAGGCTGACCCGCTGCATGGCATAGCGAAGGACGCCGCGCAGCAGTGGCCACTCCTCGCGCGCGCAATAGGCCGAGACGAAACGCAACATGCCAGTCTGAAAGCCGAGCGTCGCGAGCAGCGCGAGAACGGTCACCCAGGCCATGACGTAGGCGTAGGCGCCATAGCCAGCGACCCCCAGAACGCGCGCGAGCAGAAGTTGGCTGAGGAAGGCCAGTCCGGTTCCCGCGATGTTGATCAGGAAGGCGTTCGCCGCGCCGCGAGCGAGGCGGGCCGTCGCCCGCTGCAGCACCGGCGCATGCTCGCGATCGCTGACGCTGTCCGCCGTCATCGCCGACCAGCCGCCTCCGTCGGGCCGCCGGCCTCGGGCGGCCAGCGCGGCGCCGCCAGCAGCGTCATCGCTAGGCGACATCCGAGGTCGGGAGGTCCGAGCGCTCGCGCCACAGATCCAAGGGCCGCTCGAGCAGCCGCTCGAGGCGGGCGATGTCAGGGGCGAATTCCTCGGCCAGGCGGCGCCGCAGGCTCGGATCCAACGGGGCCCTGGCCTGTTCCTTGCGATTCCACCGGTTGAGCATGACGCCCGGGCGGAGGCCCACCGTGTTGCTGATCGCCTTGACGGTCCGGTACAACGGCTGCATTCGCTCGGGTACGGTTCGGAGTGCCACCGTCAGCGCCCGGCTACGCCGCGTGGCACTGGCGTTGATCCGCGGGAACGAGGCCCGTTGATCGCCTGGCAGACCGAGGAACGTCAGCGCCTGACGGTAGGTCGCTTCGGGTGCAGAGGCGAGCTCTTCAGAAATGATCACGAGGCGCTGCTCTTGCGGCACATGCTCGAACAGTCGCTCCAGTTGATGGGGAAATGAGCACACCTTCTTGTAAAGAATGTGCTTCGGCTCCCGGCAATGCTTGGGCACCTCATGGCCCTGGGCGCGCCGGGCCTGCCGTTCCCAGGCGCAGCCGAAGTCAGCGATGTCCTCGTCGAGCGTGTGATACAGAAGGTTGTGCAGCGAGTGGGCCATATTCACCGGATTGCGTAACAGCACGATGAACTTGGCCTTCGGGATCTCGGCCATAATGCGAGGGATCGCGACTTCCGAGTACAGATACCAGACCGAGGCCTCGCCGACCAGAGTGCCGGCGGCGGCGTCTGTGAACAGCCGCAGATAGTCCTCGCGCGAGCGGCAGCGCCGGTAGTTCGGAAAATCCGTGCAATAGTAGTGTGGTTCCTTGGCCGTCAGTCGACTGGTACCCGGGCGTTCGGCCGGCAGGAAGATTCCGGGATGGGTCTGCAAGTAGGAGAAGAGCGCGGTCGTGCCGCACTTCGGGGCGCCGGCGATGAAGAAGTCTGGCATGCGCATGAGCTCCTGCGACCCCCAACGGCCGGCTGGGCGAGGTGCCGCCGGCGAAGCAGCTCCGACGGCGCGATGCCGCCGCGATCGGGTGTTGGCTGCAAGCCCTCCGGCGTCAAGTCGACCGAGCGATCCGCCGCCCGCCGCCCTTTCGGCATCATGCAACGGCGGCTTCGCGGCTCGGCCCTCCGGGCGGCTGCGAGGTATAGAGCGCAATCCATGCCAGGGCAACAAGCTGTTGCGGGAAATTGCGGGCAGCTCGTGCGTCAGCCGAGCGACCATCCGCTCCGCGGCCGCCCCGGTGCTGGGCCACGAGCGCGGGCGCTGCGCGGCGCCCTCGCGGCCGGTTGGAGAACACACTTGCCTTCCAGGAAGGCTCGCAGATATGAAGGAGCCTGTGTGGAACCAGCTCACCGAGGGCCCCAGACGGGGACGCCGCTCCGGGCGGCCAAGTCCCTGGAGATGCCAGCGCCTCGGTACCAAAGGGCGCGACGTGCACCAGGTAGCTGTCCTCGAGGTCCCGTCACGGCTAGCCGTGTTCGCGGCCGCCGGGGTCGGGGGCTGCGCGCAAGGTCGCGCTTGACCCGCTCGGTCCGCGGTCAGAACGGCCCGACGGGCGCAGCCGTCGCGTCGGCAGGTCCGTCGAGCGGACCGTGAACTGCGCCGCCATTCGGGGTGCCGTCAGAGATCTTGACCATGCAGGCGCGTCTGGATCTTCGTGATCGGGTGATCGAGCGAGCCCAGGGCCGCCGCGAGCTGTGGGTGAGCCTGCTGCTGCTCGTGTTGCTGTCGGTGTTCGTGCGCGCGATTGATCTGGACCGGTTGCCGGTGACTGACGAGCTGTACACGTCGCTGGCGGCGAAGGGCTGGTTGCACGACGGCGAGCCGCGGATTGGTGATGGGATCTATCCACGGGCCGCGCTGTACACTTTGCTGCTCGGCGGCTGGTTCGCCGTGTTCGGCGAAAGCATCGTCAGCGCCCGGGTGCTGTCTCTGGTGGCGGGCACGCTGCTGGTGATCGCGGTGTTCGTCTGGACCCGGTCGGTGGCCGGCAGCCTCGCGGCCTGGATCGCCGGCCTGTTCGTGGCCTTGGAACCCCTGAGCGTCCAGATTTCCCAGTTCGCCCGCTTTTATGCCCTGCATGCCTTGGTCTTCTGGCTGGCGGCGATCGGACTGTACAGCCTGGTGGCCGGGCGGCTTTCGCGCCGCGGCAGCGTCCTGGTCGCGCTCGGGATCGTCCTAGGCTTCCTGCTGGCCATCCATCTCCAGATCCTGACCCTGATCGGGCTCCTCGGGCTCGGGCTTTGGCTGCTGCTGGCCGAGGGAATCCCGCGACTGCGCGCGCTCGACCGGCGCCAACGGCGAATCGCGCTGGCCCTCGCGGCAGGGCTGGCCCTAATCGCGGTGGGGGCGTTGTTCGCGTTCGATCTGGTGCACCGGCTGCTCCAAGGCTATCGCTCGGCGCCCTTGTGGAACCGAGCGCATCGCAATGAATTCTGGTTCTACCAAGTCTTCTTCGTCGAGCGCTATCCGACGCTCTGGTCCCTGACCCCGCTGGCTTTCCTGGTGGCGGCGATCCATCGGCCTCGAGTGGCAACTTTCTGCACATGCATCTTCGTGGTGGCGTTCGTTGTCCTGTCCTTCGGGGGGATGAAGGACGAGAGGTACATGTTCTTTGCGGTGCCCTTTCTGTTCGTCATCTGGGGCATCGCGTTGGCCCGCGGGTTCGAGCTGCTCTACCCCTGGGTGCTCAGGAGTACCGATCGGGTCGTACACAGGCTGGCGCCCTACCTGCCGCGCCGGCCGGCGCGAGCTGGCCTGATTGCCGTCGGCCTGGTCTTCCTGATCGCTGCCAACGGCGGCCTGGTGAAGGCGCTGATGCAGTTCACCGGGACCTACATGGTCATCCGGCAAGGCGGCGTGGCGATGGCTTCCGAACTGCAACGCACCGACTGGGCGGCGGCCGCACCGGTCCTCGAGCCCTGGGTCGACAAGGCGTCCGTGGTCCTCACGGCCCGCGATGTTCATTTCCTGTACTATCTGGGCGACTACGACTTCGTGATCAGCCGGAACCGGCTCACCGAGATCCACGGGCACGAATTCAGCATCGACACGCGCACCGGACACGCGGTCGTCAGCACCGCCGATTCGCTCGACCTGATCATGCAATGCTATCCGGACGGCCTGATCGTGGTCGAAGCCAGTCTTTGGCGCAATCCCACCGCGGTCAGCGACGCGGCGGCGGATGCGATCGAGGCGGCGACCACGCCGATCCCGGACATTCCTCCAGAGTTGCAGATCGCGGCCTTCCGTTGGCAGCATCCGCCGGATCGGCCGCGGCCGCCGGCCTGTGCCGCGCTCCCGCCGCCGCGACCGGCCCGGTCCGGCTGACGCCCCGCCTGCGCGGTGGCTGGAGGTCGCTGCCGCACGCGCGTTGCCGACCGGAGATCGCAGATCTTTCCTGGCCGGCGGTCGGGGCCCGGATCGGCGGGCTCGGCCCGCCAGATCTCGATCGGGCGCGGTCAGCGTCGGGCAAGGAAGCTCGGCACGATCCTGAGCTTCTTCCAGACCAGCACCGCCAGCGCCAGGTTCCAGCCGATCAGCGAGGTCGCACTGGCGATCGCGGCGCCTTCGATGCCGAAGCGCGGGATCAGGATGACGCTCAACCCGATCTGGACGATCGCGGCCACCGCCATCACGACCGCCGCGTGGCGCTCGTGTCCGGTCATGGTCAGCATCGAGCCGACCGATCCGGTGGCGGCATTGACCAGCTGACCCAAAAGAAGGATCCGCAGCGCGAGGCTGCCCGACGTGAAGGCAGCGCCGAAGAACGACAGGATGAAGCCGGCCAGGACGAACAAGGGTAGCGCGATCGTCAGCGCGGACAACGCCGACCACCGCGCCGTCGTGGTCACCAGGCTCTGCAGGCCCCGGCGATCGCCGCGCGCGTGCATCGCCGCGACATTCGGGATGAACATCGTGTTGATCGCGGCCAGCGCGAAGGCGACCAGATCGGCGGTCCGGGCGGCGACCGCGTAGACGCCGACCGCAGCCGGATCGCTCAATGCGCCCAGGATCAAGAGGTCGGTCCGGGCGAGCAGCGCCCCGATCGCCGCCATCACCAGGAAGGTGGAGGCCGTCCGTCGCCATTCCTGGGCCTGGTACGCGACGGTCGCGCGCCTCAGCTCGGCCGGTCGCAGCCGCCGACGGCGCCAGCTGACCACGCCCAGGCCGACCGCCGTGGCCAGCAGCATGCCGGCCATCGCGCCCTGGGGCGCGATCGGCAGGGCGAGCGCCAGCCCCCAGATCGTGATCATCGGCAAGAGCACGGCGTGGCGGACGAGGGTCTGCGGCGCGAGCGCCGAGATCACGCCGCCGAACCCGCGCACCACCGCCGCCTGCATCTGCAACAGGGCGAGCAACGGCACCATCGCGCAACCGACCAGGAACGTGCGCGCGAGCTCGGGCGCCAGACGGTCGCCGAGCGCGACCACGACGGCGGCCGCGGCGACGCCGATCACGACGCCGGCGACGCCGACCCGCCGCGCGGCGTAGCGCAGCACCCCACGCAGCAGCGGCCACTCCTCGCAGGCCCGGTAGACCGAGACGAACCGCAGCATGGCGGTATGGAAGCCGAGCGTCGCGCACAGGGCGAGCACGATCACCCAGGCGGTCACGTAGGCGTAGATGCCGTAGCCGGAGGCGCCCAGGACCCGCGCCAGCACGAGCTGGCTGAGAAACGCGAGCCCGGTCCCGGCCATGTTGACGATGAAGGCGCTGACCGCGCCCCGGGCCAGGCGGGCCTTGGCGCTGGTCAGCGCGGGCGCGCCATCGCTGATCACGTCAGTCGGCGGCCGCTGGCGCGATCGCTCGGCAGCTCCGTCCGGCGCACCCGGCAGGGCGGAGCGACCGTGGCTGGCTCACGCCCCGAACTTGGCCAGCCGGCCGGCGTGGGCGAGCGCGAGCGGCAGCAGGTACTTGGCCTCGAGCTGGCCGAGACCACCCGCAAGGCACGGCCGCTCGCCGAAGGTCTCGACCCGGTCCGGCCGGCAGGCGTCGGAAGCCAGCAAGACCGGCACCGGATGCCAGCTGTGGCTCTTCAGCCTGGCCGGCGTGCTGTGGTCGCCGGTCACGATCAGGACATCGGGCCCGAGCTCGACGATCTTCGGGAACTGGCCATCGAACTCTTCGATCTTCTGCACCTTGCGCCGGAAGTCGCCATCCTCGCCGGCGGCGTCGGTATATTTGTAGTGCAGGAAGAAGAAGTCGAAGTCCTGCCAATGCCGGCGCAGCGCCGTCACCTGCTCGGCCCAGCTCTGGCCCGGGTCGAGGATGGTCATGCCGACCAGGCGGGCGAGGCCGCGGTACATCGGGTAGACCGCGAGCGCGCCGGCGTTCAGGCCGTAGACCTCGGCCATCGAGGGGACCGGCGGCCGGCGCGCGATGCCGCGCAGCGTCACCATGTTGGCCTGGGGCTCGTCCTCGAGGCGGGTGGCGGCCTGGGCGATGAACTCCTCGATCAGCTGCGCGGTCGGCTCGGATTCCGGGTTCTGCGCCTTGGGCGCGAGCGGGCGCTCGCCTTCCCGGCCGGGATCGGTGTCGGCGACCTCGGCGCCGGCGGGGTCGCCGCGCACGACCACGACGAAGCGGTACTCACGGACGTGCTCGACGAAGACCTCCGCACCCGGGATCCGGATCTGCTTGAGCTTGGCGACGACCGCGCGCGCCGGCTCGTTGGCGATCCGCCCGGCGCGCCGATCGGTGATCCTGCCCTCGGCGTCGACCGTGCAGAAATTGCCGCGCGCCGCCACGTCGTTCGGCCCCAGATCGAAGTCGATCCCGAGCGCCTCGAGCACGCCGCGGCCGATCTGGTGCTCGAGCGGATCATAGCCGAACAGGCCGAGGTGGCCTGGCCCGCTGCCGGGCGTGATGCCGGGCCGGACCGGCAGCGACAGGCCGCAGACGTGGTCCCTGACCAGGGCGTCGAGGTTCGGCGTCGCCGCCGCCTCGAGCTCGGTCGGGCCACCCCGCTCGACCGGCAGCCCGCCCAGGCCATCGGCGACCGCGAGCACGATCTTGCTCGCGTTGCGGACCACGAGCGGCTTGATCAGGTCGAGCATGATCGGTGTTCCAGACTGGGCCGGCCCACGGGGCCAGCGGCCGAGCGGCCCGGCGACGGCGAGTGACCGCGCCGAGTCTAGAGGATCGCGCCCTCCGGTCAAGCCGCGCCTGCCGTCCGGGCGGGCGGCCTCGGCGGCGGCCTGCCTTGCTTTCAGGCGCCCTTGCCGCCCCCGGCAAGCCGTTTATCTTTCTGCCAGAGAGCCGAACAAAAAAGGGGAGGCGGTGGCCGTGCAACGGGCGAGGCGAGGCTTTGGGCGGATCGAGCAGCCGCGCGTGCCGGATCGGCCATGACCGTGCGTCCCTGGCCGTTGCTGGCCATCGTCGCCCTGCTGATCGCCGGCTACGCGGCGAGCCTGTCTTCGCAGGAATCGGGCTCCGGTCAGGCGGTCAGCGTGATCGACGGCGATACCCTCGAGTTCAATGGCGAGATCATTCAGCTCTACGGCATCGACGCCCCCGAGCTCGGGCAGCTCTGCGACGACAACGGCAAGCCGTGGCCCTGCGGGGTCGAGGCGGCGCTGGCCCTGCGCAAGCTCGTGACCGTGAGCGGACAGGAGCTGCACTGCTCGCCGTGGCAGGGGGGGCCGCCGCAGCGCACCGCCGATGGCGCGCTGATCGAGGTCTGCCAGGTCGGCGAGCAGGACCTGGCCCAGGTCATGCTGCACAACGGCTATGGCGTCGCGATGCCGCAGAGCTTTCCGGATTACCCCGAGGCCGAGAAGGACGCCAAGGAGGCCAGCCTCGGTATCTGGCACAGCCATTTCCTGCTGCCGTGGGTCTGGCGCGCCACCGAGGACGATCCAAGCAAACCGAAGAGCGCGGTCCGCGACTGCAACGTCAAGGGCGCGATCGGCCCTGACGGCGAGCGGATCTACTACGTGCCGACCGATTCGGAATACAAGCCGCTCGCGATCGATCCCAAGCGCAACGAGCGCCTGTTCTGCAGCGACGAGGCGGCCCGGCTGGCGGGCTGGACGCGGCCGCCGGCCAAGCCGGTGAAGTCCGGCTAGCCACGCCTCCGGGCTCAGAGAAAGCGGCGGCGGATCGTGGTGTTGACGCTGTCGAGCAGGACCGCGAGCAGCATCAGGCCGCCCCGGATCACCTGCATGTAGTAGGCGGCGAGTCCCATCACGTTGATCGCGGTGTCGATCGCGCTGAGCAGGAGCACGCCCGCGAACACGCCGGACAGCCGCCCGACCCCGCCGCGCAGCGATACGCCGCCGATCACGACCGCGGCGAACGCCTCGAACAGCATGCCGAAGCCGAGGTTCGGGGTCGCGCCATTGCTGCGCGCGGCCAGCAGCCAGCCGGCGATCGCGGCCAGCACCCCGGACAGCACGAACGCGGTGTAGAGCACGCGCTCGACCGGGATGCCGGCCCGGAACACCGCGGTGACGTTGCCGCCGACCAGGTAGACGTAGCGGCCGAAGCGGGTCCGGGTCAGGATCACGTGGAACAGCACGTAGGCGACGATCAGGATCACGACGAGCAGCGGCAGGCCGAAGACGTCGGCGGTCGCGACGGTGCGGAAATCGTCGGGCAGGCCGTACATCGAGCGGCCGCCGGTCAGCACGAGGCCGAAACCGCGGATCGAGATGTAGGTCGCGAGCGTGACGATGAAGGCGTTGATCTGGAAGCGGATCACCAAAAGGCCGTTGAACAGGCCGGCGGCGGCGCCGAAGGCGATCGCGAGCACCAGCGTCAGCCAGGTGTTGATCTCGAACCCGGAGGCCGAGCCGCGGCCGGCCGCGAGCCAGGCGGCAAGCATCGCGGCGAACGCCATCACCGATTCGACCGACAGGTCCATGTGACCGGCGATGATGCAGAACGACAGGCCGATCGCGATCAGGCCGACGAAGGTCGCGTGCTGCAGGATGTTGAGAAAGATGCCGATCTGGAAGAAGCGCTCGATGGTCAGCGAGAAGATGGCCAGGATGATCAGAAGGATCAGCCAGACCAGGTGGTCGAGCAGGAGATTGAGCAGAGCGCCGCGCTCGGGTCCGAGTGCCGCCTGCCTGCCACGGGTCTGAACCGCCATCCTGGAGCGCGCCTTCCGCTGTCCGGGCTGGGCTCAGGCTTAGCGAGCCGCGCCCGGTTCGCCAAGCCATCGCCGCCGGCGAGCCCCACCTGCTGGTCATTATCGGCGGGCTCCTGCCACGCGGGATGCAGCCAGGGACGGCCGCCGAAGCCGGACAGCCCCGAGCGTCGCTCGCGCAGCTCGGGCTGGGCCGCGCCAGTCCAGTCGTCGAATTCGGGGCTCATCGCTCTGCGCTCCGGTCGCCGCCACGAAAGTGTCCCTGGCTTTCGGGATAGCTCCGGGCACGCGCGGGCGCTGTGGCGCGCGTCACACAGCGCCCGCCACCAGCTGCCGGGCGTTGCCCGGCAGCAACGGTCGCGCCCCGTCTGGAGGCGAGGCGCGTGAGGTTCGGAACTTATTGCTGCTTTTCGCGGAAGTCCTGATGGCAACCGCCGCAGCCCTGCTTGCCGAGCGCGCCCAGCTGCTGGGCGATCGCGGTCATGTCGCCGTCTTGCGCGACCTCGGCGAACTTGGCGCTCTCCTGCTGAAACTTCTGCGCCGCCTGCTCGAAGTCGCTCCACTTCTGCCAGATCACCGGCAGAGCCGCGGACTTCTCCGCGGTCTCGCCCTTGGCGGTGCCTTCGGGGAACAGCTGCTTCAGGTTGGCGGTGAGCAGCTTGCCCTGCTCGGCCACAGCGTTGGCGTAGGCGGGGATCTGGTCGCTCAGGCTGACCTCGCCCTTGACCACCGAGGCGATCATCGCGAGGTGGGCGCCGTTGGCGTCCATGAAGTGCTTGCGGTACTTGACGACGTTCGCGGGCTCGTCGGCGGCCAAAGCGACCGCCGCGCCGAGCCCGGTCGCGAGCACGAGCATCGCGGCGAAGATCCGAGCGGTGAAGCACGGCATGAATCATCCTCCCTCTAGGTCACGGCGGCATGTTGCAGACTTCCGGCGCCCTTGGGAACCGTCCGCTAGCCAGACGGTTCCGTTGCACGATTTATTCCCGGGGGCTAAGGCGGAGCGGGGCCGGGCGCGTCTTCCAGTGCCCTCCGGCCGGGAGAGCGATGCTCCACCTCACGAAGGGCTCACGCATTGGTGAAGCGAACCACGGGCGGCCGCGTCAGGCCGCTTCTGATCAGCGCGCTGGCGCTGCTGGCGATCGCGCCGGCAGCGGCTGCGAGCGTCGATGGCGTCGATGGTCGGGCGGCGGCCTTCGATCAGTTCATGCGCACGAGCCAGCCGGTCTGCGAGCAACGGCCGGCCGCGCAATGCGTGGCCCTCGCCTGGGGGTTCGCCGATGCGAACGGCGACCGTGAGCTCTCGGTCCCCGAGCTGACCGACGTCCGCACGGCCCTCGAGGACTGGATGCTCCGCCACCCGGACGAGCTCAGCCGGCCGGAGCGCTCGAGCCTGACGTTCGGCCTGCTGCTGGTCGATTCGATCGGCATCGAGAAGCTGCTGGGGCTCTACGACAGCAATCACGACGGTCTGATCAGCCGGAGCGAGCTCCTGGCCGACGTCCACCTCGACCAGCGGCCGCTCGGCGAGGTCCTGCTCGACCCGGCGGCGGTCGACCGCGCCGCGATCGCGCACCGGCTAGGCATCCCCGCGGCGCTGATCGACCAGCTCGAGCCCTAGCCCGCGTCCGGTTTGCGCCAGACGGTCACGAGCCAGGGCTGCTGACGGCGCGGCTTGCCGGGCGGGCGATAGTAGTGGTCGAGCAGCTCCAGGCCGGCCTCCTCGAGCAGCCAGCGCCAGGTGGGAAAATCGTAGAAGCAGGCATAGCGACCGTCGGCGAAGCCTTCCTCGTTGGCGCCCCGCGGGTTGGAGGCGAGCAGCACGCCGCCGGGCCTGAGCGTCGCCCACAGGTTCGCGAGAACCTCCGGCAGCGCCTGGCTCGGGACGTGGAACAGGACCGCGTTGGCGAACACGCCGTCGAACCGGCCGGCGGGCAGGTCGAGCGCCAGCAGGTCCTGCTGCCAGACCGGACGGCCCGACACGCTGGCGGCCATCCGGACGAACTCCGGGCAACCGTCGAGCCCGACCGGCTCGTGGCCGAGGTCGCGAAAGGCGATCAGGTCGCGCCCGGGGCCGCAGCCGAGATCGAGAATCCGCAGCGGTGGCCGGCCGCCGATCGCCTCGAGCAGGGCGTCGACGTTCTGGCGTACGTCGTGGTCCCAGGTCCCCACCCGGTAGGCTTCGGCGAAGCGCCGGTAGTGGGCGAGCGTCCGGGCACTGATCAGCCGCAGCTGGTCCGGATCGACACCTGACATCGGTTCCTGCATGTCTCCGAGCTCATGGCCCTCTGCTGAGCTCTGATGACCAGCATGCCAATCTTCGACCTCCCGTCCATAGTTCCCTTGCGCACTCCAGCCTCGAGCGCTGGGAACAGGGGCGCTTCGCCCGACACTCGGCGGTGCGGCGGCGTTTGACGAGCTTGCGCCTGAGGGGCTACCCTCACCAACTCCCGTTCCACCGCCGGCGTCGATCGGACCGCGCGAGCGGCGGCCGGGAGCGTCAGGGAGACCGAAGGTGAGCACTCCGTACGACACCGCGGCCATCGAAGACCGGACCGACGCCATCTCGGTGACCGACGACGAAGCGCTCGAGATGCACCGGAGCGGCCGGCCCGGCAAGATCGAGATTACGCCGACCAAGCCTCTGACCACCCAGCGCGACCTGTCGCTCGCCTATTCCCCGGGGGTGGCCGCACCCTGCCTCGCGATCAAGGCCGATCCCTCCAAGGTCTACGACTACACCGTCAAGGGCAATCTGGTGGCGGTGATCTCGAACGGCACCGCGGTCCTCGGCCTTGGCAATCTCGGCGCGCTCGCCGCCAAACCGGTGATGGAGGGCAAGTCGGTCCTGTTCAAGCGCTTCGCCGACATCGACGCGATCGACCTCGAGGTCGACACCGAGGATGTCGACGCCTTCGTCGCCTGCGTGCGCCTGCTCGGGCCGACCTTCGGCGGCATCAACCTCGAGGACATCAAAGCCCCCGGCTGCTTCATCATCGAGCAGCGGCTGCGCGAGGCGATGGACATCCCGGTGTTCCACGACGACCAGCATGGGACCGCGATCATCGCCGCCGCCGGACTGATCAACGCGCTCGACGTGACCGGCCGCTCGCTGCGCGACGCCAAGCTCGTGATCAACGGCGCCGGCGCCGCCGCGATCGCCTGCATCGAGCTTTTGAAGGCCATGGGCCTGCCGCACGAGAATGCGATCCTGTGCGACACCCAGGGCGTCGTCTGGCGCGGCCGCGAGAGCGGCATGAACCAGTGGAAGTCGGCGCATGCGGTCGACACCGACGCGCGCACCCTCGCCGAGGCGCTGATCGGCGCCGACGTCTTCTTCGGCCTCTCGGCCAAGGGCGCGCTCAGCCCCGAGATGGCCAAGGGCATGGCGAAGCAGCCGATCGTGTTCGCGATGGCCAACCCCGATCCCGAGATCATGCCCGAGGTCCTGAAGGAGGCGCGCCCGGACGCGCTCATCGCCACCGGCCGCTCCGACTACCCGAACCAGGTCAACAATGTCCTGGGCTTTCCGTACATCTTCCGCGGCGCGCTCGACGTGCGCGCGACCACGATCAACGATTCGATGAAGATCGCCGCGGCTTATGCGATCGGCGCGCTCGCCCGCGAGGACGTGCCCGACGAGGTCAGCGCCGCCTACCGCGGCCGCACGGCTGCGCTACGGGCCGAACTATCTGATCCCGACCCCGTTCGACCCGCGCCTGATCATCGCGGTGCCGGCGGCGGTCGCGCAGGCGGCGATGAGCAGCGCCGTCGCCCGCCTGCCGATCGGCGATCGCGAGCAGTACTGCGACCAGCTGCGCGCCCGCCTCGACCCGACCGCGAGCCGCATGCAGCTGATCATCGACCGGGTGCGCGCCCACCCGAAGCGGGTGGTGTTCGCCGAGGGCGAGGAGGAGAAGACGATCCGGGCGGCGCTCTCCTGGCACAACTACGGGCTGGGCACGCCGGTCCTGATCGGCCGCGAGGAGCGGATCCATGAGACCGCCCACGCGATCGGCCTCAACCTGCCGGATGGCTGCCTGGAGATCCACAATGCCAGGCTGTCGACCAAGAACCGCGCCTACGCCGAGTTCCTCTACCAGCGCAACCAGCGCGCGGGCCTGCTGTTCCGCGACTGCCAGCGGCTGGTCAACCAGGACCGCAACGTGTTCGGCGCCTGCATGGTTGCGGCGGGCGACGCCGATGCCATGGTGACCGGCCTGACCCGCAACTACATAGCCGTGCTGCGCGACGTCCGCCGGGTGATCGATCCGAAGCCCGGCGAGCGCCTGCTCGGGCTCACGATGATGCTGGCGCGCGGCCGCACCGTGTTCATCGCCGACACCAGCGTGCACGAGCTGCCGACCCCGGTCGAGCTCGCCGAGATCGCGATCCAGACCGCGCATGCCGCGCGCCGCATGGGCTTTACGCCCAGGGTCGCGCTGCTGTCGTTCTCGACCTTCGGCAGCCGGCGGATCGAGAAGGCGTTGCGTGTCCAGGAGGCGGTCCAGGAGCTCGACCGCCGCCAAGTCGACTTCGAGTACGACGGCGAGATGTCGGTCGACGTCGCCCTCGATCCCGAGCTGATGGCGCTGTATCCGTTCTGCCGCCTGTCGGAGCCCGCCAACGTGCTGATCATGCCGGCGCTGCACACCGCGAGCATCGCCTCGCGCCTGCTCAAGCAGCTGGGCGGCGGCACGGTGATCGGGCCGCTCCTGCTCGGCCTGTCCAGGCCGGTCCAGATCCTGTCGATGAACGCCTCGGTCTCGGAGACGATCAATCTCGCGGCGCTCGCCGCCTACGACGCGATCGAGGACGAGCCGGAGCGGATGGTCCAGGCCGCTGAGTAGGTGCAGAGCTCGGGCGGGCCCGATTCAGGCCTCAGAGCTCTCTCATCCGCCTTGCCGATCCGTCCAGACCGATGACCCTCAGAGAGTTTGACCAATCGGGTGCCGCACCTGGCCGCCCGCCCAAGCAGGCGCTCATTGCTGGTCGAGCTGAGCATTCGTGCGGGCGCCGGGATCGAACCAGCCGTCGGTGAGAGTCCCGAGAAAGGCGACCAGGTCGTCGATCTCGGCCTCGTTCAGCGCCGGCGGGTCGCCGGGCGCGCGGCCGTCGAAGGGCGGCTCCTCGCCAGGTTTTTCCAATATTGCGGCGGCAGGTCGTCGAACTTGTCGATGCTGCCGTCGGGCTGGCGCGGGTACCAGCGCTCGGGGTTGGTGTCGCGGGTGGCGTAGAACTCGACCGCCTTGCGCAGGTCGTGGAAGACGCCGTTGTGGAAGAACGACTGGCGGAGCGCGACGTTGCGCAAGCTCGGCGTCCGGAACAGGCCGCAGTAGTCCGCGCGATCCCGGAAATCGGTGCGCAGCGGTCCGCACAGGCCCAGGTCGAAAAAGGCCGGGTCGGCGTTGGCCGGGATTTCCGGGTTGCGGGGCACGCCGAGCGCGATCAGGCCGAAGTCGGTGAACTGCGGCGGGGTGCCGTCGTTGCCGCGCTCGCTGATGTGGCAACCCCCGCAGTTGCCCTTGCCCGGGTCGTCGAACAGCTCGAGCCCGCGCTGCTCGGCGGGCGTCAGCGTTGCCGCGCCGGCAAGATAGGCAGCTGTAGGGATAGAAGGTCCGCCAGTCCTGCTCGAACACTTCGAACACCTTGACGATCGCCGCGAAGGCCGCGGCCCGGTCGTCGAGGATCGGCGCGCCGAAGATCGCCTCCAGGTCCTTGCCGTAGCCCGCCTGCAGCGCGCGGGCAACCACCGCGTCCGGGCTCGGATTGGCCATCTCGAACGGCGACAGGAGCGGGATCGGCGCCTGGCTGTGGCCGCGGTCGACCCGGCCGTCCCAGGTCAGGCCGCCGGTCGGGCCGTTGTCGACGCTGGGATCGGCATCGTCCTCGTTGTCGAAGAAGTGCTCGGTGAACGCCGGCACGACCTGCAGATATCTGATCGAGGGCACCGCCCGGAGTCCGGGCTGGCGCAGATCGGCGCCGCCGAGCTAGACGGCCGCGGCATTGGGCGGCCCGAAGGCGTGCTCGGGATCGTGGCAGGAGGCGCAGGCCTGGCGGCCGGACGCCGACAGCCGGGCATCGAAGAACAATTCGCGCCCGAGCGCTGCGAGCCCGGCGGCCCGGCGACGCACTTCCGCCCGGCTCATGCCGCCCGCCGGCGGCTTGGCGGCAGCGGCGGGCCCGCTGGCAGCGAGCGCCGCGCCCGGCGGTGCCGATACTGGTGGCATCACGGCGGCCATCAGCATGATGACGACCAGGCCCGAAAGCCAGCGCCCCGGCATGGCGTCCCCCCGAGAGTGCCCGGGGCGCAGGATAGGCCGGGCGCTCAGCGGCCGGCAAGAGCGCGTCCAGCGTTCCCGCCGGTATCTTCGAATCAGCCCGAAGTAGTTGCGCGCGCGCCGAGCCGCCGCTTTAATCGCCGTCTACCGTCCTGACATCGCCCTACATCACGCGGGCACGCGCTGGTCGCGATCGGCGATGCGGCCCCACTCGGGGGAGGCCTTGATGAGGAAACGTGCACTGGCGCAAGCGGCCGCCGGCGCCCTGCTCGGCATAACACCCCTGCTCGCCGGCCGCGCCGGTCAGCGAAGCCAGGGCGAAGCCGCCCAGATGGCAGCGACGCCGAGCCTGGACGAGATCCAGAACGTTGTCGTGATCTTTGCCGAGAACCGGAGCTTCGACAATCTTTACGGCAGCTTCCCCGGCGCCGACGGCCTCACCAATGCGACCCCGGCCAGCATGACCCAGGTCGATCGCGACGGCACGGCGTTGAATGAGCTGCCGCCGATCTGGGAAGGGCTCACGGCCAAGGGCGTGAGGCCGCCGGTCACCGAGGCGCAGACCGAGCATCTGCCGAATGCGCCGTTCGCGGTCGACGACCCGAACGGCTTCGCCCAGCCGCTCGGTATCACCACCACCGACCTCTGGCATCGCTTCTACCAGAACCAGATGCAGATCGACGGCGGCAACAACGACAAGTTCGTCGCCTGGGCCGACAGCGGCGCCCTGGTCATGAGCCACTGGGACCGCTCGAACATGGAAATGTGGCAGGTCGCGCAAAAGTACACGCTCGCCGACAACTTCTTCATGGGGGCGTTCGGCGGCTCGTTCCTCAACCACATCTGGCTGGCCTGCGCCTGCGCGCTCTACTATCCGAACGCGGATCAGAGCCTGGCCAAGCCCACGATCGCCGCGGTCGACCCCGATGGCGTCACCCTCATGCTGGCCGCCAATTCACCCAAGTCCGCGCTCGACGGGCCGCCCAAGTTCGTGGCCGACGGCAATCTCACCCCCGACTTCTACGCCGTCAACACGATGCAGCCGCCCTATCAGCCGAGCGCCAACAAGCCGGCGCCGGGTGGCGATCCGCGCCTCGCCGATCCGAGCGCCGCGACCACGATGCCGCCCCAGACCCAGCCCACGATCGGCGACCTCCTCAGCGCCCAGGGCGTGAGCTGGGCCTATTACGGCGGCGCCTGGCAGTACGTGCTCGACCACGGCAACGAGAAGCCGGTGCCGAACTTCCAGTACCATCATCAACCCTTCAACTACTCAAGAGCTTCGCCCCCGGGACCCAGCAGCGGGCCGAGCACCTGCGCGACGGTGGTCTGGGCGGAACTGAATTCATCAAGGCCATCGACGCGGGCGAGCTTCCGCAGGTCGCGTTCTACAAGCCCCAGGGCAATCTCAACGAGCACTCCGGTTAGGCCAACATCACCGCCGGCGACCGGCACATCGCCGACCTGATCGATCACCTCGAGCGCAGCCCGCAATGGGACCACATGCTGGTGATCGTCACCTACGACGAGAGCGGCGGCATCTGGGACCACGTCGCCCCGCCCAAAGGTGACCGCTGGGGCCCCGGCTCGCGCATTCCGGCGATCATCGTGTCGCCGTTCGCCAAGCGCGGCTTCGTCGATCACACGCCCTACGACACGACCTCGATCCTGCGCCTCATCACCCGCCGCTTCGACCTGCCGACCCTCGAAGGCATCAAGCGGCGTGACGAGGGGATCGCCGCTCACGGCAATCCGCCGCTGGCCGACCTGACCAACGCTCTGAATTGTAGGGCCGCGCCGGAGCCCGGACTTTTCTGCCGCGACGGTCAAGGCCTCCCGAACGCTCAGGCCTTGGTCGCCGCGATCAGCAGCACCAGGGCGGCATGCCGGCGCCAGCGGGCGAGCCAGGGGTGCGCGGCGCACTGCGCCGCCGTCGGGCGCGGCTCGGCGAGCCGCGCGATCCGGAAGCCTGCCGCGCACAGGCCGTTGACGTAGTCCTCCAGCCGGCGGCCGAAGCGCGGGACCTGAAACGGCTCAGCACCGGCGGTCTCGGGCGCCTTCGAGAACCGCCAATGCTCGACGTAGGCCTGGTCCGAGAAATAGTCGGCGACCGCGAGGCCGGTCTCGCGCCCGCGCGCATCGCGCAGCCATTTCGTGGCCGCGGTGACGAAGCAGGGATGGAGCACGCTGAACCAGAAGCCACCGCCGGGCCGCAGCACCCGGTGGGCGGCGCGCGCCGCCGCGCCGAAGTCGGGGCTGTCCATCAGCGTCATGGTCGAGACCGCGCCATCGAAGCTCACGTCTGCGCAGAACTCCAGGCGCGTGAACGAGCCGACCTGATAGGCGATGCCGAGCGGCAGGGCCAGCTCGCTCGCGCGCGCGGCCGCGATCATCCGGGGCGACAGGTCGACCCCGGTCATCTTTGCGCCCCGGCGCGCCAGCGCGCGCGTGTTGTGGCCCTCGCCACAGCCGAGATCGATCACCCGCAGCCCGTCGAGATCGGGGCAGAACGCGAGGAACGCCGGCATCGTGAAGGCCTCGCGATAGAGGTCGTAGCCGGCGCGCACGTGCTCGACCCAGGTTGCGGCGTTCGCGTCCCAGGCGGCAGCAACGTGGTCCTCGCCGAGCGCCATCATCGCCCTCCATGCCGCGGGCCCTGATAGCTCAGATGCGCGTCCGAAGAAACCCGGTGCCCGGACGCACAAGCCGTCTGCCGGTCAGATTTCGCCCGCGAGGGGGCGCTTGCGGCAGTGCAGGACCGGGCGGCCGCGCTCGCTGCTGCAGACCAGCTCGATCGCCTCGAAGCCGGCGGCGGCGAGCCGCCGGCGCTCGATCCGCGCGCTGTCGTGGCCCTCGTAGATCAGCTCCTCGAAGCGGCCGAGGAACTTCAGGAACCGGGCCTGGTCCCGGAGCCAATGGGCGACGCTGAGCGCGAACACGACGTCGGGCCGGAACGCCGCGAGCTCCGCCTCCCACTCGAGGTCGCCGTCGAAATCGATCCGCCGGAACTCGGGTTGCACCTGGAACGCGCCGGCGGTTTCGGCGGCGGCCTCGAGGATCAGGGGGTCCTGGTCGACCGCGAGCGCGGCCCGCGCGCCCGCATCCTTGAGCAAGAAGATCGAGAGCAGCCCCTGGTTGCAGCCGAGCTCGAGCACGCGCTTGCCGCGGTAGTCGGTGATCGCGCGCAGGTACCGCCAACGCTCGGCCCAGGGCCGCTCGCCCGGAAAGATCAAGCCGTCGACCTCGAGCTCATGGTAGGCGATCACCCGCCCGGGCGAGTTCGCGGCGGCCCGGGCCGCCCGCCGCCAGGCCGCCTCGAGCGCGCGCATGTCCGGACTGGCGACCGGCGGCAGCGCCGGCAAGCCGGTCGCGCCCGGCCGGCGGCGGCGCGCGAGACGACGGACGACCGCCGGCGGCAGGCGCGCCTGCAGGGCCTCGCGCATGGGCGCCAGGACCGTGTTGCCGACCGGCCCGCCGCCCAGCCGCAGCCCGAGCAGGCTGCGGCCGAGGCAGACCAGGGGCGGGCCGGAGCTCGCCTGATCGAAGTCGATCAGCTGCAGCCGGCCGGCCGGGTCGACCAGGATGTTCTCGGGCCGGAGGTCGTCATGGCTGACGCCGCGCCTGGCCAGGCGCACGACCAGGATGGCGAGTCGCAGCGTCAGCCATAGCAGCCGTCCCCAGCCGAGGTCGAGCTGCGAGAGCGGCTGGCCGCGCTGCCGTCTGGTGACCAGGACCGACCAGCCCGAAGCCTGCTGCCATTCGATCACCTGGGGAACCCCGGGAATGCCGCGGGAGCGCTCGAGCATGCCGACCTCGCCCGGCAGATCCTGCCGGCGCGCGAGCCCGGCGCCGCCCGGCTCGCGGAGCGCGATCTTATAGAACAGGTCGCCCCGGAAGCCGTAGCGGCGCGTGGCGTCGAGCCGGCTCTGCCAGCAACGCTCCAGCGACTGCCAGGGCTCGTGGGGGGCTCGGGAGAGCGAAGCGGGGTCGCTGGTCATCGGACGATGCTACGAGAGAGGAGGAGCCATCATCAACTATAAAGAGATATTTTCCCTGGGTATATCTACCTGGATGAAGCGTCGGCGCGTGAAGCGTAGACAGAATTGCCGCTATGCGCTAATTGTGCCTCACGTTATGAACCCAAGGTTGAGATGCCGTGACGCCCAGGATCAGCGTGATCACCGTCGTTCTGAACGATCGCCGTGGGTTTGCGGCGACCGCAGCCAGCGTCCTGGGCCAGACCTACCCGGATTTCGAATGGATCGTCGTCGACGGCGGCTCGACCGATGGCACGCTCGACGTCATCCGCGCCCACGCGGCGCGGATCCGGGCGCTTCGCAGCGGCCCCGATCGGGGCGTGTATGACGCCATGAACCACGGCCTTGGGCTTGCCCAGGGCGAGTTCGTCGTGTTCATGAATGCCGGCGACCGGTTCGCCCAGCCGGGGACGCTGGCCCGGGTGACGGCGGCGATCGATCAGGCGGCCCGGCCGGTCGATCTGTTGTTCGGCGGCACGATCCTCGATCTGCCCCGGCACGAGCCGGTCTACCGGCCGCCGCATCCGGCCGCGGCCCGCCTGCGCTACGGCATGCCGGCTTACCATCAGGCGACCTTCGTGCGCCGCGAGGTGCACGAAGCCGTGCCCCACGATCTCGCCTACCGGGTCTCGTCGGACTACTACACGATCGCCAAGATGTGCCGGGCCGGCGCCCGGACGCTCGAGCTCGACGTGCCGGTCGCGATCCACGACTTCAGCCCGAACCAGCTCTCCAAGCGAGCGACCCTCGCACCGTTTCGGGATTTCATTACCGTCCAGCGCCGGGTGTTGGGCAAAGGCTGGCCGGAGATCGCCGTCAACACCGGTCGGCTGCTGTGCGTGCACTGGGCCTATCTGGCGGTGGTCAGCCCGCGCCTCGGCCAGCTGGTGTCACCGCTGCTCGGACGGTGGCGCATCCAGCCGGATGCGAGCGCATGAGCGCCCCGCTCGCGACCGCTCGGAGCGGCGATCCCGATCTGCGAGCGAGCGACGGGGCGGCGCTCCGCCGCTCCTACGACGTTGAGGGCTACGTGGTCGTGCGCGAGCTGGTCCCCTGCAGCCTGTGCGACCGAGCCCGGGTCGCCTTCGCCGCCGAGGTAAAGCCCTATCCCGGCCCTCTCTACCGGCAGACGAGCAGCGGCAATCCGGAGCGGCACGTCTTCAGCGACCACGGCTATCTACTCAATCCGATCCTCAACATCCAAAGCCTGCGCCACAGCCGCTTTCCGACGTTTCGCGCGGCCGGCCTCGCCATCCTGACCCACCCTGAGCTGCACCGCGCGGTCGAAGCGATCCTGGGGGAGCCGGCCACCATCGTGCAGTCGATGTACTTTGAGGGCAACTCCGCGACCTGGCCGCATCAGGATGCCTACTATCTGGACTCGGCCGGGCCCGGCGGCATGGTCGGCGCCTGGATCGCGCTCGAGGACATCGCCGCCGGCGCCGGTCGCTTCTATGTCTATCCGCGCAGCCACCTGATCGACCTCGCCCCGAATCGCGGCGACCTCGACATCGCCTTTCACCACGACCGCTACAAGTCGCACGTCCGGGACGTAATCGCCGCCCACGGCCTCACGCTGCGCGCCCCGGCCCTTTGCCGGGGCGACGTCCTGTTCTGGTCGCCCAAGACCATTCACGGCAGCCTCGAGACCACCGAGCCGCAGCATTCGCGCAGCTCGATCACGGCCCACCTGCTGGCGGCGAGCTCGGAGCTGCTGCAATTTCAGCGGCGGCGCCGCCGGCTCGCGCCGGTCCCCATCAACGACGTCCGGGTCCACCTGCCGAAAAACCAGAACGCATGGGCGCCACGGGCGGTGCTGTGGGCGGAATCGACCTTTTCCAGGACTTTCCAGGCGGCCAAGCGGGCCGCGATCAAATTCGTTCTCGGCTAGAGCGCCGCCGGGCTGCCGGCCGACCGAGGTCGGGCTCGAAAAGCCGTTTCAGAGATTTCAATGCGATAGACAATTATGCTGAGGTCCAGCTTAAAATAAAAATTCTATCAATTATTTAGTAATAAAAAGTACTTGCAACTCTACTGTAAGTTATGTTCTACCGTAGGGCGAAAATTCGCCTGATCGGTAGAAGCACGTGAAAGTCCTCCTTCTCGGCCTCAACTTTGCGCCGGAGTTGATCGGCGTCGGCAAGTACACCGCCGAGTTCGCCGCCTGGCTGACCGAGCGCGGTCATGAGGTGCGGGTGATCACCGCTCCGCCTTACTATCCGGACTGGCAGGTCGGCCGTGGCTACGCCGGCTGGCAGTACCGGCGGGAGACCGTCGCCGGCGCCCGGACCCTGCGCTGCCCCCTATGGGTGCCGGACGAGCCGACCGCGGCCAAGCGCATCCTGCATTTGCTGTCGTTCGCGATCAGCAGCTTCGTGCCCACCCTCTGGCAGGCCCTGCGCTGGCGCCCGGACGTGGTCTGGACGGTCGAGCCGACGACGCTGACCGCGCCGACCGCGCTGCTCGCGGCGCGGCTCGCCCGGGCCCGGGCCTGCCTGCACGTCCAGGACCTCGAGATCGAGGCGGCGTGCGCGATCTGCATGATCTGCCACCCCCGGCTGCACGCCGCCCTCCGGGCCGCCTATGGCTGGCTGCTGCGGCGCTTCGACCTGGTATCGACGATCTCGGAGCGGATGCGCGCCACGATCGCCGCCCACGGCGTCGCGCCCGGGCGGCTCTGCCGATTTCCGAACTGGGTCGACACCAGCTCGATCCGGCCGCTCGAGCAACCCGGGCGGCTGCGCCGGACGCTCGGGCTGCGCGCCGACCAGCTGGTCGTCCTGTACGCCGGCAACATGGGCGAAAAGCAGGGGCTCGAGGGGCTCGCGACGGTTGCCGACCGGCTCGCCGCGCGGCCCGAGATCCAGCTGGTCCTGTGCGGCGCCGGCGCGGTGCGGGCGCGCCTCGAGCACCTGATGGCCGAGCGCTCGAACGTGCGGCTGGTGCCGCTACAACCGCGCGAGCGATTGAACGAGCTGCTCAATCTCGCCGATATCCACATCCTGCCCCAGCGGCGGGAGGCGGCGAGCTTCGCCCTGCCCTCCAAGCTCGGCGGCATGCTCGCGAGCGGCCGGCCGTTCGTGGCCCAGACCGAGGGCGGCGAATTGGCCCGGGCCGCCGGTGCGGGCGGCATCGCGGTGGCACCCGACGATCCCGCCGCGATGGCCGCCGCGATCCTGGCGCTGGCCGCTGACGCCAAACGCCGTCAGCGGCTCGGCCAGGGCGGCCGGCAGTTCGCCGAGGCCCATCTAAATCGCGAGCTGATCATCGGGCGCTACATGGCGAAGATGGCGGCGGGCGTGCCCGCTGGAGCGACCCGGCCGTCCCAGTGGCAGCGTCTGCGCGCGCAGGTCGCGGCGCGCCGGGCACGCCTGTTGGCGGCGTCGTTCGGCACGCCTCCCCCTGTGCCCAGCCGCCGCCGATGATCCTCGCCGCCCGCGCCCCGACCCTCAAAATCTATTTCGAATATTGGCCAGTCACCTGGCTCTGGCCGATCAGTCTGGTGCTGATGCAACTGACCTTGTTGCACCTGCCCGGTTTTGAGCTGACCGTCAGCGTCGTCATCTGCCATTTCGTCGAACTGTATCTGTTGATGCTCTATTGGGTCAATCGACCCTCCGACCAGCAGGTCGTGGTGGCGTTGGCGGTGATCGTCTATAGTCTTCTGCTCGGGCTGTTGGCCTGGGACGCGGCGGAATTCGCACGTAGCCTGGCCCAGGTGCTCAACCTGGTCACGATGGTCATGATCTGTCTGAACGCGCGTCTCGGGGGCGGCTCCGAGATCCGGCGGTCGGTCGGCGTGTTCTGCGTGGTCGTGGCCGGCGCCGGCGTCGTGCTGATCGCCCAGGCGCTCTGCTTCAACCTCCTGGGCGATCTCCGGCTGGCCAATCTGCTGGGCCCCCTTGCGCCGCTCGGACCCGGCAACGAGGTCTACGACGTCACCGCCTATGCGCCGCCGCCGCGCGCCAACGGCCTCTACTCCGAGCCCTCGGTCGCCGGCTGGTTCATGAGCTTCGCGGTCGCGCTGGTGCTGGCCGCGCGCCGTCTCTATCCGATCCTGACCACGCTGACGGCGACGATCTGCGCGCTGGCGGCAATGGCGACTCTCAGCCTCACCGGCATCCTCGGGGCGTCGATCGTGCTGACCGGCTACGTCCTGTTCGTGCGCGACCGGCTCGCGATCAAGCTGTTCTGGCTGGCGCTCGCCGGCGTCGGCGTGACCATCGCGCTCTACTATGCTCACCGGCTCGGCATCCTCGCCCGCTTTCGCGACATCGACCTGCCCGGCACCTCGATCTATTTTCGCCTGACCGCGCCCTACACCCTGATCACGGACACTCTCGACCGGTTCCCACTCGGCTATCCGCTCGGCCAGACCGACTTCATCGCCAGCCGTCTTTATTATGTCAATTGGCCGGAAGGTTCGCAGACCAACATCGACAACACGCTGTTCAAGATCATCTTCTATTTCGGCCTGCTCGGCATTCTGTTCAACGCGACCTACCTGGTCCAGCTGGCGCGATATCTGCTGTTCAAAGGACAGGCCGTGGGCCTGATGATGCTGAGTCTGCTGATCAGCCTATCGACCACCGGCGCCGGTTGGGCGCACCATTGCGTGCTGATGATCGGCTACGCCGTCATCGTCGGCCGTTATTTGCGCGCACGGCGGCTGCTGGCGCCGACCCTGAGCCGGGCACAGCTGGCGACGCTTCATTCGGCCGCGCTCAGCCGCGTGGCCGGCGCCCGGAACGCCGCCAGCAGCTCGGCCTCGCGTGCCTTGGCGGCGCGCAGGTGACGCGCCTTGACGTGACCGTAGCCCCGGATCTGCTCGGGGATGCCGGCGATCTCGACCGCGAGCTCGTGATTGTCGAGGCTCAGGCCCCCGAGCAGCTCCTCGATCGTCCGCTCGTAGACGCCGATCAGCTGCCGCTCGGTGCGCCGCTCGGCTGAGTAGCCGAACGGGTCGAAGGCGGTGCCGCGCAATCGCGTCAGCTTGGCCAGCCAGCCCATTGCGGTCAGCACCCAGGCGCCGTAAGCGCGCTTCTTGAGCTCGCCGGTCATCGGGTCGCGCGCGGCGAACAGCGGCGGCGCCAGATGGATCTTGACCTTCGGCCGGCCCTCGAACCGCGCCCGCACCTGGGCCTCGAAGTCGCCGTTGGTATAGAGGCGCGCGACCTCGTACTCGTCCTTGTAGGCCAGCAGCTTGAAATAGTAGCGGGCGACCGCAGAGGTGAGCTCGCTCCGGCCCGGCGCGCGACCGGCCTCGACCTGGCGCACGCGCTCGACCAGCTGCCGGTACCGGCGCGCGTAGGCGGCGTCCTGGTAGTCGGTCAGGAACGCGACCCGGCGCTCGATCGCCTCGTCCAGGCTGGCGGCGGGCGTCTGCTTGCCAGGCGAAGCCGCGACCGGCGCCGCTGCCGCCTCGACCGCGGCCGGATCGAGCGCGGCGCGGCGGCCCCAGCGGAAGGCGTTCAGGTTCATCGCGGCCGCGACCCGGTTGAGCTCGATCGCGCGCTCGATCGCCGCCGCCGAGACCGGCAGCAGGCCCTTCTGGTAGGCGAAGCCGACCATGAAGAGGTTGGCCGCGATCGCGTCGCCGAGCAGCGCGCTCGCGAGGCGCGCCGCATCAACGAACGAGACCCTCGGGCCGGCCGCGTCGAGGAGCCGGCGCTCGAGCGCCGCCGCCGGGAAGTCGAGGTCGGCCCGGCGCGTGAAGTCGCCGGTCATCATCGGCTGCGTGTTGACGACCGCGTGGCCCCGTCCCGGGGCGAGCGTCGCCAGCGCCTCGTTGCCGCCGGCGACCACCAGATCGCAGCCGAGCAGCAGCCGGGCGCCTCCGGGCGCGATCCGGACCGTCTGGATGTCCTCCGGCCGGGCGGCGAGCCGCAGGTGGCTCATGACCGCCCCACCCTTCTGGGCGAGGCCGGTCATGTCGAGCACCGCAGCCCCCTTGCCCTCGAGATGGGCGGCCATGCCCAGCAGCGCGCCGATCGTCACGACGCCGGTGCCGCCGACCCCGCCGATCACGATGCCATACCCGTGCTCGAACCCCGGCAGCTCGGGCTCGGGCAGCGGCCCGGGGCCGGCGCCGCTCCCCGGCGCCGGCTGGCCCTTACGCAAGCTCGCGCCCTCGACCGTGACGAAGCTCGGGCAGAAGCCCTTCAGACAGGAGTAGTCCTTGTTGCAGGCCGACTGGTCGATCTGGCGCTTGCGCCCGAACTCGGTCTCGACCGGCACGATCGCGACGCAGTTCGACGCGAGGCCGCAGTCGCCACAGCCCTCGCAGACCAGCTCGTTGATCACCACCCGGGCGGGCGGATCTGCCATCTGGCCGCGCTTGCGCCGCCGGCGCTTCTCGGCGGCGCAGGTCTGGTCGTAGACCAGGACGGTGGTGCCCTCGATCTCGCGCAGCTGGCGCTGGACCGCGTCGAGCTCGTCCCGGTGCCGGATCGTCGTGCCGGGCGCGAAGCCCGCGTTCAGCGGGTACTTGTCCGGCTGATCGGTGACCACGACCACTTGGCAGACACCCTCGGCCGCGACCTCGCGGGTGATCTGCGGCACGGTCAGAGGGCCATCGACGCTCTGGCCGCCGGTCATCGCGACCGCGTCGTTGTAGAGGATCTTGAAGGTGATGTTGACGCCGGCCGCGATCGCCGCCCGGATCCCGAGCAGGCCCGAATGATAATAGGTGCCGTCGCCGATGTTCTGGAACATGTGGGTGCGCTTGGAGAACGGCGCCTCGCCGACCCAGTTGGCGCCCTCGCCGCCCATCTGCGTGTAGCCCATCGTGCTGCGTTCCATCCACTGGGCCATGTAGTGGCAGCCGATGCCGGCCCTGGCGACGCTGCCATCGGGCATCCGGGTCGACGTGTTGTGCGGGCAGCCGGCGCAGAAATAGGGCGTGCGCAGCAGCGGCGCGGCCGGCCCGTTTTCCAGTCTGTGCCTTTCCTGGAGTCGCTCGAGCTGCGTCGCGACCTGGTCATTGCGGTCGAGCCGGAGGATGCGCTCGGCCAGCACTTCCGCGATCTGGTTGCTCGAGAGCGCGCCGTACGAGGGCAACAGCGGCCGGTCCTGCTCGTCGCGCTTGCCGACGATCACCGGCGCGTTCGCCCGGCCGTAAAGCAGCTCTTTCAGCTGCCCCTCGATCAGCCCACGCTTCTCCTCGACCACGACGATCTGCTCGAGCCCGTCCGCGAACGCCAGCAGCGCCTGCCGCTCGAGCGGCCAGACTAGGCCGAGCTTCAGGACCCGCAGGCCCAGGCGCTCCGCCAGCGCCTGGTCGATGCCGAGGTCGTCGAGCGCCTGGCGCAGATCCAGGTACGACTTGCCGGTCGAGACGATCCCGAGCCGCGCAGCCTTGGCCTCGAAGATCGATCGGTCGAAGCGGTTGGTCGCCGCAAACGCGCGCACCGCCTCGAGCTTGAAGCGGTGCAGGCGCTCCTCCTGGGCGAGCGGCGCATCCGGCCAGCGGATGTTGAGGTCGCCCGGCGGCAGCGCGAACTCGGGCGCGGCGATCTGGATCCTTGCCGGATCGAGCTCGATCGAGGCGGCGGTGTTGACCGTGTCGTGGATGCACTTGAGCCCGACCCAGCAGCCGCTGTAGCGGGAGAGCGCGAAGCCCAGAAGGCCGAATTCGAGAATCTCGGCGACGCCCGCCGGGTTGAGCACCGGGATCTGGGCGTCGACCAGCGCGTATTCGCTCTGATGGGCGGTGGTCGAGCTCTCGCAGGTGTGGTCGTCGCCCATCAGCACGAGCACGCCGCCGAGCCTGGAAGAGCCGGCGAGGTTGCCGTGCTTGAACACGTCGCCGGTCCGGTCGACCCCCGGCCCCTTGCCGTACCAGATGCCGAACACGCCGTCGTATTTGCCCTCGCCGTGCAGCTCGGCCTGCTGGGTTCCCCAGAGCGCGGTCGCGGCGAGGTCCTCGTTGACGCCCGGCTGGAAGACGACGTGGTGCTGGTCGAGAAAGCGCCTGGCGGCCGCCATCTGCTGGTCGAGGCCGCCGAGCGGCGAGCCGCGGTAGCCGGTGACGTAGCCCGCAGTGTCGTGGCCGGCCGCGAGATCGCGCTGGCGCTGCAGCATCGGCAGCCGGACCAGCGCCTGGATGCCGGTCAGGAAGATCCGGCCTTTCTCCCGGGTGTACTTGTCGTCGAGGGTGACTTCGGCAAGCGTCACGACGCCGTCTCCTTCGCCCTCAAAGGGCCTCTCTTGCGAGCTGCACGCAGCCGGCTAGGCTAGAAGTTGCGGACCCGCGAGTCGAGCGGCAGGGCCGCGGAGCGGGACCAGCCGACCATGACCGACGTCGCGGCGCTGATCGAACGTCAAAGAGACGGCTTTACCCTCGAGGCCCAGCTCTACCACGCGTCCGGGGTCTTCGGCGCCGAGCTGGCGCACATCTTCGGGCGGCACTGGCTGTTCGCCGGCCACAGCTGCGAAGTCCCGAACCCGGGCGATTTCGTCACCTGGAAGATCGGTGACGACCCGCTGATCGTGGTCCGCGCCGAGGACGGCGCGCTGCGGGCGCTGCACAACGTCTGCCGGCATCGCGGCTCGCTGATCTGCGAGCGCGAGCGCGGCCATGCGAGCCGCCTCGTCTGTCCCTATCACGCCTGGACCTACGGCCTCGATGGCCGGCTTCTGAGCGCACTCGGCGGCCTCGATCGTCCGGCCCTCGGCCTCAAGTCCGCGCGGGCCGAGGAGGTCTGCGGCCTGATCTTCGTCAACCTCGCCGAGCGGTCCGAGCCGATCGACGCCCTGCGCGCCCATTTCGAGCCGATCCTCGGACCCCAGCGTCTCGAGCGGGCGAAGGTCGCCAAGATCCTCGACTACGATCTGCCGGTGAACTGGAAGACGGTCGTAGAAAACAACCGCGAATGCCTGCACTGCCCGGCCAATCACCGGCTCTACGTCTCGGTCACCTACGACGTCGACGGTCACGACCCGGGCCGGCAGGCCGAGATCGAGACACGCCTCGCCGAATGCCGGGAGCGCTGGGCGGACATGGGGCTGGACGTGAGCCGCGTCAACACTTCGTCCGATGCGACCGCCCCGTGGTTTCGCGCCAACCGCACCCCCGTCCGCCTGGGCTTCGTCACCGAGAGCCGGGACGGTCGGCCGGTCGCGCCGCTGATGGGGGAGTTCACCGACCCCGACATGGGCACCGCGCGCCTCAACACCAACGTCAACTTCTGGTGCCACGCCAACAGCGACTACGCCAACACCGTGCGGATCACGCCGCTCGCCCCCGACCGCACGCTCGTCCGCGCCTGGTGGCTGGTGCGGGCGGACGCGCTCGAAGGCCGGGACTACGATCCCGAGCGGGTCATAGAAGTCCACGCCGTCACGATGGACGAAGACTGGGCAATCTGCCGCCGGGTCGCGGCCGGGCTGCGCTCCTCGGCCTACGAGCCGGGGCCGCTGTCGCCGGACCGCGAGCGGAACGTCCGGGGTTTCCTCCAGTGGTATCTGCGCACCATGCAGGCGGGGGCCTGACGATGGCGGGGCTCGGGGATGCGGAGATCGTGATCGTCGGCGGCGGTGCGGTCGGCTGCGCGATCGCCTACCGCCTGACCGAGGCGGGCTCGCGGGACGTGCTGCTGATCGAGAAGGAGCCAGCGCTCGCCGCGGTGACCACGGCGCAGGCGGCCGGTCTGGTCGGCCAGGTGCGCAGCTCGATCGATCGCGTCCGGCTGGCGATGGATTCGGTCGCGACCTTCGAGGCGCTCGAGCGCGGGCCCGAGCCGCGGCCGGCCTGGCGCCAGGTCGGCAGCCTCCGGATCGCGTTGACCGATGCGCGCGTCGAGGAGTTCGAGCGCCTGATCCGGATCGCCCGCGCGGCCGGCCTCGAGGTCGAGCTGTTGGATCACGCCGCCGCCGGGGCCCGCTGGCCGGGCCTGGTCGCGGCGCCCGCCAAGGCGGTCCTCTGGTGCCCGAGCGACGGTTACCTGCAGCCCTACGATCTCGCGATGGCCTATCAGGCACGCGCGCGCGCCGCCGGCGCCCGCTTCGCGACCGGCGTCCGGGTCACGGGCCTCGCGCTGCAAGCCGGCGCCGTCGTCGGCATCGCGACCGATCGTGGCAAGATCCGCTGCCGGACCGTGATCAACGCCGCCGGCGCCCACGCCTATCATCTCGCGGCGATGGCCGGCCTCGAGCTGCCGATCGTGCCGGTCCGCCACGAATACTTCGTCACCGTGCCGACCGGCGCCATCCGGCCGGACCGGCCCTGTCTGCGGATCCCGGATGCCACCCTCTACGGCCGCCCGGACGTCAACGCGCTCCTGCTCGGCGGCTGGGAACCTGCGGCGCTGTCGGTCGATCCGCGCAGCTACCCCGCAGCGGGCGAGCCGCCGGCGATCGAGCCCGACTGGCCGGTGCTCGCAGGCTTTGCCGAGGCTTTCGCGCCCCTCTACCCGCCGGTGCGCGAGGCGGGTATCCGGCACGTGTTCCGCGGCTGGCCGACCTTTACGCCCGATGGCCGCTTCGTCGTCGGCGCCAGCCGGCGGGTGCCGGGCTTCGTGATGGCCGGCGGCTGCAACGCGCACGGCGTCTCGGGCTCGGCCGGGATCGGCCGGCACGTGGTCGAGGCGCTGCTCGAGCCCGAGCCTTCCGCCTACGTGCAAAGCCTCGGTCCGGATCGCTTCCTCGACGCGAGCTGGAGCTGGGGCGAGGCGCGCCGGCAGGCGCAGGCGGTTTACGAGAGCTATTACCAGATCGGACACTGAGGGCGGCCGGAGCGGCCGCGGGAGGACGCCATGGCCTGGGTCGTGCTGGCGGTCGCCGGTCTGCTCGAGATCGGCTGGGCGATCGGGCTGAAATATACCGAGGGCTTCACGCGCCTGTGGCCGACGGTCGTGACGGTCGCTTCGATGGTGGCGAGCATGGGCATGCTCGGGATCGCGGTGAACAGCCTGCCGGTCGGCACGGCCTATGCGGTCTGGACCGGGATCGGCACGATCGGCACGGCGCTGCTCGGCCTCGTCCTGTTCGAGGAGCCGGCGACCGCGGCCCGGCTTGCCTGCATCGGCATGGTCGCGGCCGGCATCGTCGGGCTAAAGCTGGTGACCCCTGACTGACCCCGGAAGGAGGCCGGCCGATGGCGGCAACCGATCTCGAGCCCGAGGAAAAGACGGCGATCGTCGAGACCCTGGCCGGGATGCCGCAGTTTGCCGGCACCTCGCTCGACCGCCCGGAGGTCGAGCGGATCGGCGGGCTGACCAACCGCAACTACCGGATCACGGTCGGTCAGGAAGGCTACGTGCTGCGCCTCGCGGGCGTCGGCACCGGCGCGTACATCGACCGCAGGGCCGAGGCGCACAACGCCCGCGTCGCGGCCGCCGCCGGGGTCAACGCCGAGGTGCTGTTCTTCGATGCCGACGACGGCCGCATGCTTTGCCGCTACGTCGACGGCGTCACGATGACCGCCGAGCACTTTCGCGACCTCACACGGGTCGAGCGGGCGGCCCGTGCGTTCCGGCAGATGCACGCGTTTCCCGAGTTGTTCGCGGGTCGCTTCGACGTGTTCGCCAAGATCGACGAGTATCTGGCACTGCTCCGGCGCAACCAGGCGCGGATCCCGGACGGCTACGATCAGCTCCAGGCGGCGGCCGAGGGCGCCCGCGAGGTGCTGGCCGAGCGGCCGGCGCCGCTCGCACCCTGCCACAACGACCCGCTCGCCGAGAACTTCCTCGATACCGGCGAGCGCATGGTGATCGTGGACTGGGAATATGCCGGCATGAACGACCCGATGTGGGACTTGGGCGACCTCTCGGTCGAGGCGGAGTTCGGGCCGGCGCAGGATGCGGCTCTGCTGCGCGCCTATTTCGACGGCGAGCCGCCGGCCGCGGCGGCCGGCCGCATGGTCCTCTCCAAGGGCTTGTGCGACCTGGTCTGGACTCTCTGGGGCCTGATCCAGGTGATGAACGACAATCCGGCCGACGACTTCTGGGCCTACGCCTTGAACCGCTTCGAGCGCTGCCGGCGGCTGATGTCAAGCTCCGCGTTCGCCCGCGCGATCGTGGCGGTGCGCGGCTGAGAGCGCCTCAGAACCGGATCCTGAGCGAGAGCCGCGCCTGCGCCTCCTGCTCGTACAGATTGACCAGGCCCACGGTGAATTTCAGCTCGGTGTTCGGGCGGATGTGCCGCTCGAGGTTCATGTCCTTGTAGTGGTCGGCCAGCAGCAGCAACTGATCGAGGATGTTGATGTGCTCGGCGTAGCGCTCGGGGTGGACGTTGAGCTCGTCCGGGCAGCCGCGCCGATAGAGCGCGTAGGGATTGGCGCGACAGACGCCGCTGGTGGCTTCCGCTTCGTCGCCGGCGGGCGCGACGCTCAGATCCCAGCCGGACGACAGGCCGGTCTCGGCCAGCGCCGGCCGTGCCAGGAGCAACAGACTCAGCGCAAGTATGGACAACCGTGAATTCATGGCGCCCTCATCCAGTTGCAGGCGTCGTCAGACAATCTAGTCGAATTTGCAAGTAATTGTCAAGTAATGGCCATATCGTATATTATTAAGCATGAACAAATACACCGTCAATTTAGCTGGCAGGTGGGGTAAAATCGAGAGCGGGTGCGGTCGAACGGCGCCCGGTGGCGGCCGCGGGAGCGGCGTGCTACGGTTGCCGGCCGCGATCCGGCGCGCGGGCCTCGGCGGCCACGGGCGCCTTCCTAGGAGCCCCGCACGTGACCAGGCAACGCATCGTCTTTCTCGACCGGGCCACCATTGGGCCCTCGGTCACGATCAACCGGCCGGCATTCGAGCACGACTGGACCGAGCATCAGACCACGTCCAAAGACCAGGTCGCCGAACGGCTCCAGCGTGCCAACATCGCAATCACCAACAAAGTTCCGATCGACGCGGATACGCTTTCAGGTTTGCCGGCTCTCAGGCTGATTGCGGTCGCGGCGACCGGCTATGACGTGGTCGACGTCGCCGCCTGCCAGGCGCAGGGCGTGGTCGTCGCCAACGTTCGCGGCTACGCGTTGCACACCGTGCCCGAGCACACCTTCGCGCTGATCCTGGCGCTCCGGCGCGCCCTGATCGGCTATCGGCAGGACGTGATCGCCGGCGAATGGCAGCGCGCCGGCCAGTTCTGCTTTTTCAGCCACCCGATCCGCGAGCTCTACGGCTCGACGCTCGGGGTCATCGGCGAGGGCACGCTCGGCCAGGAGGTCGCGCGCCTCGGCCAGGCCTTCGGCATGCGCACCCTGTTTGCTGCGCACAAGGGGGTGAGCGGGCTCGGGCCCTTGTACACGCCGTTTGACGAGGTGCTCGAGACCAGCGACGTGATCACGCTGCACGCGCCCTTGATGCCGAACACGCGCCATCTGCTCGCGATGCCGGAGTTCCGGAAGATGCGCAGGCGACCGCTGCTGATCAATGCCGGCCGCGGCGGCCTGGTCCACGAGGCGGACCTGGTCCGGGCGGTGGACGAGGGCCTGATCGCAGGCGCCGGCTTCGACTGCCTGTCCGCCGAGCCGCCGCCCGCCGATCACCCGTTCTGGAGGATTCTCGAGCGGCCGAACGTGATCGTGACGCCGCACGTCGCCTGGGCGAGCGAGGAGGCGATGCAGACGCTCTGGGACCAGCTGATCGGCACGATCGAGAGCTTCGAGCGCGGCCAGCCCGCGAACGTGGTCAGCTGAGGCGCGAGCCGGCCCGCCTCAAGCGCGCTTGGGGTCGGCGGCCGCGGGCTCGACCGCGGCGATTTTGTGATCGAGGCGCTCGTCGGCGAGGCCCGCCGGCTCCTGGTGGACGAGGATGTCGGCATCCGGAAACGCCTTGCGGATCCGCGCCTCGACCTCGTGGGTGATGTCGTGCGCCTGCTCGAGGCTGAGGTCGGCGCCGAGCTCCAGGTGCAGCTCGATGAAGACGTCGCTGCCGGCCCGGCGGGTGCGCAGGTCGTGCAGTCCCTCGGCCTGCGGATGGCCGAGCGCCAGCTCGCGGATGTGCGCCCGCTCCTTGCTCGGCAGCTCGCGGTCCATCAGCATGTCCAGCGCGTGGCGCCCGACCGCGGTCGCGCCCGACAGCAGAACCAGGACGATCCCGAACGCGAACAAGGGGTCGAACAGTGGCCAGCCGGTGACCTCGGTCAGCACCAGCGCCGCGATCACGGCGAGGTTGGTGAGGAAATCGCTGCCGTAATGCAGGCTGTCGGCGTTGATCGCGACCGAGCCGGTGCGCCGGACCACCCGGCGCTGCAGCAAAACGAGGCCGGCGGTCAGCACGATCGCGAACAGCATGACCGCGACGCCGAGCCCGCTCTGGCGGATCGGCTGCGGCGTGATCAGGCGGCGGACCGCCTCCGAGGCCAGGATCAGCGCCGAGCCGCCGACGAAGCCCGCCTGCGCGAAGGCGCCGAGCGGCTCGGCCTTGCCGTGGCCGAAGCGGTGCGCGCGGTCGGCCGGCTGAGCCGCCTGACGGACGCTGACGAAGGTCACCAGCGAGGCCAGAAAATCGATGCCGCTGTCGACCAGCGAGGTCAGGATCGCGATCGAATCGGTGATCAGCCAGGCGGCGACCTTGGCCGCGATCAGGATCGCCGCGACCGCGATGCTGGCCTGCGCGGCGCGCCGGTTCAGCCGCTCGCTCTCGGTCATGGCCGCCGCGTCCGCCCCCGCTCGCTTTGTGAGCCCGGCCCGAAGCTCGCCCGCCTTACCTCGGCCGGAATTCCCTACCTAGTTTGGCGATCCGAGTTCGGCAAGCTCGCCTCGAGGCCGAGCGCCTCGAGCTCGGCCGCCCTGAGCGGCGCGTCCTGGGCGAGGAAGAACTCGTCGAGCTGCGGCGGCGCGACGTCGGTCCCGGCGAGCATCGCGTGCACCTGGCCGCGATGGTGAATGTCGTGCTGGAACAGATGCGCGAGCACGTCCCCGGCCCGCTCGGGATTCCTGATGTCGCCCGGCCGGTTCAGGACCACCACAGCTTCGGTCCCGTCGGCGCCGAGCCGGTCGCAGTACGCGATCAGCCGGCGGTCGGCGGCCGCCTGCGCCTGCGTGAGCTCGGCGAAGGTCGCGCACGGCTCGCCGCCCAGCCCATAGAGCTCGCGCCAGCGTTTCCCGCCGTTGTCGAGCGCGTCGAGATAGTACCAGTCGACCAGCAGGATATGGTTGAGGGTCAGGTGGATCGAGGGGAAGAAGCTGGTCCGCCGTGCCCGGTAGTCGTCCGCGCTAAGGCCGGCGCAGGCCTCGAGCAGCCGATGGTTGGCCCAGGCGTTGTTGCGCGCCATCGCCCGGAAATGGTGGACCAGGGTCATCGTAAAATCTCCGGCTCAGTCGGGCGGACCGCCCGCCACCGGCCGGATCGCCGACGATCTGGAGTCATCCGGCAGCGAGTCGAAGAAATCCGTCATCGCGCGCGCGGCGCCATCCGGCCAGTGATGCGGATAATACTGGCCGGAGTGGCCGCGATTGTTGGTGTAAGGGCAAAAGAGCACCGGGTTGGCCGCGGCTGCGGCGCCGTAGCGCTGGCAGGCGAAGCCGTCGAGCGACAGCCGTTCCGCGCGCTTGGCGTCGCCGTTCGAGGCGCGCAGCAGGTCGCGGGCCACAAGCCCCCAACGGTAGCGGACATGGCGGTCGCGCGGGTTGTGGAACAGCATCGCCGCCACCCCGCCGCGGCAGTCGGACCGGCTCATGGCGCCGGCGATCGTGCCGATCGCGCGCAGCACGTCACCGCGCGCGCAACCCAGATTGTTGACGAACCAGGCGCCGAGCGAGTGCCCGACCGCGAAGATCTGGGACCGGTCGATGCAATACAGGCTCGAGATCCTGGCGACCACGGCATCGAACAGCGCGAAGTCGCGGTACGAGCCGGGGGGATCGTCCCGCTCCCACCAGCTGTAGCTGCCGTCCTTGCGCCGCAGGCCGCTCGGATAGACGAAGATCGTCGGGCCGCGCGCCGCCTCCTCGAGGCCGAAGTAGCCGCGCGCCACGACGTTCGAGTTGGTGCGGCCATGGAAGGCGATCACCAGCCGGTGCGGCCGGTCCGAGCGGTAGTCGGCCGGCACCACCGTGATCAGCCCCCGGCTTCGCCCGTTCACCTGGATCGAGCTCGGGGTCAGAGCCGGCGGCGGCTGGCCGCAGCCGCTGAAGAGCGGCGTGGCCATACCGGCGGCCCGCGCCGATGGTCCGACGACGTCGGCGCCGACGACCCGGCCCGGCAGGCCGAGGGCGACGCTCGTCGAGGCAAGGACCGCAAGGCCGCCCGTCACGAGCCGCCGCAGCGCGCGACCCGGTCGTCCGCTCCGAGCTTGCATGCCTTTCCACCCTCTCGGCGCCGCTCCATTTCGCCTGCCGGAGCAATGCCGCGCCCTCACCGAGGGTTCCGCATCGTAGCCGGCACCCGGTCCCCGTGCGCCGCTTGCTTGCGCGGCATGCTGAGCGCCACCGCGCCCGGGGTCAAGCCGCTCCCGCCCCGATGGCGCGCTGCGGCGAATGCCAGCGCGCCGCGCGATCGTCGCGAGCTTGACCCGCGAATGGCGCCGCCTACTTAACTTTCGCTCTCCGAGATCCGGGCGCGTTCCATGAATTTCGCACGCACGGCGCTGCTGCTCGCCGCCATGACCGGCCTGTTCCTCGCGATCGGCTACCTGCTGGCCGGCGAGGGCGGGCTGCTGATCGCGTTCCTGGTCGCACTGGCGATGAACGGCTTCGCCTATTGGAACTCGGACCAGATGGTGCTGCGCATGCACAATGCGCAGCCGGTGTCGCGGGAGAGCGCGCCCGAGCTGTTCGGACTGATCGAGCAGCTGGCGCGTCGCGCCGGCCTGCCGATGCCCAAGGTCTATCTGATCGAGACTAACCAGCCGAACGCGTTCGCGACCGGGCGCGATCCGGAGCACGCGGCGGTCGCGGTCACCCGCGGCCTGCTCCAGGCCTGCGATAGTGAGGAACTCTCGGGCGTGCTGGCGCACGAGCTCGGCCACGTCAAGCACCGCGACACGCTGACGATGACGATCACCGCGACGCTCGCCGGCGCGATCGGCTTTCTGTCACAGTTCGCGTTCTTCTTCGGCATGGGCCGCGATCAGCGCAACAACCCGCTCGGGATCGTCGGCACGCTGCTCGTGATGATCCTGGCGCCGCTCGCCGCGATGCTGGTCCAGATGGCGATCTCGCGCACCCGCGAATACGCGGCCGACCGCGCCGGTGCGGAGATCTCCGGCCATCCGCTCTGGCTCGCGCGCGCGCTCCAGAAGATCGAGCGGCTGGCGCGCGGCACGGTCAACCAGACCGCCGAGCGCTACCCGGCATCGGCCCATCTGTTCATCGTCAACCCGCTGCACATGGGCGGGATCGACAACCTGTTCCGCACCCATCCCTCGACCGAGGACCGGATCCGGCGGTTGCGCGAGATGGCCGGCCAACCGGCATCGCCGGCCGCCAGCCGCGGACCGTGGGGCTGAGCCCGAGCGCTGCCTGCGGAGCCTGGCGGCCATAATCGCCCCGGCTCCCGGCCCGGCATGCCCAACACGGCGATTTTGTAGCGTCGCAGCCCCTCGCCGGCCGCGCCAACCTTGGCCCTTACTGTTGCCCTTGGAGCACAGCTCCTTTGCCTGGCCCTAGCCGCGGACAGGGGCCGTCATAACTATTCTGCTCGGCAGCAATCTGCCACAAAGCCCCAAGGAGACAGGACGTGACCAGCAAGCGTAGCCTCTCGATCCGGACCGGCCTCGGTGTCGCCGGCATGGGCCTTTCGTTTCTGGTGGTCTACCCAGCCGCGGCGGCGGACACGAAAGCGGATGTCAAGAAGGAGATCGCGACCGCCGAGCAGCACGCCGGTTATGCCCAGGCGGCGACCGAGCTCAAGATGGTCCACACCCATCTGCACCACACGATCAACTGCCTGGTCGGCCCGAACGGCAAGACCTTCGATGCGAAGGCGCTGAACCCGTGCAAGGACCTCGGCAACGGCGCCATTCCGGACGCCGACTCGGCCATGAAGAAGGAGCTCCAGGCGCCGCTCGACAAGGCGCGGGCCGGGCTCAAGTCCAAGGAGCTGGCTGCTGCGCAGAAGGATGCCGGCGAAGTCGAGGCGATGCTCAAGAAGATCTCGATGTAAGACCAGGTGCAGGCGGCCGGCCGTCGCTGCACCGCGTGAGCAGCACGGCCGGCGCCCGCTGCATAGGCAGGCTGCGTTCAGCCCCGGCTGCGCCGGCCGGGGATCAGCTCGTTCATCAGCTCGATCTGGATCTGCTGGATCTCCATCAGCCGCTCCCACTGGTGCTGCAGCAGATGGTCCAGCTTCTCGTGCAGGTGGCGGATCTCGAGCTCGGCCTTGAGGTTGACCCGATAATCGTTCTCCGAGCGCAGCCGGTCGCGCGCCTCCTGCCGGTTCTGGCTCATCATGATGACCGGCGCCTGGACCGCGGCCAGGCACGACAGGAACAGGTTGAGCAGGATGAAGGGGTAGGGATCGAACGGCCGGCCGAGCAGGAAGATCGTGTTGATCAGCACCCAGACCAGGATCACGCCCCCAAACAGCAGGATGAAGGTCCAGCTGCCGCCGAAATCGGCGATCCGGTCCGCCAGGCGCTCGCCGAGCGAGAGTTTCTTCTGGAACTGCGCCTCGACGTCCTGGGCGAGGGTTTCGTGGCGCGCCAGGCTCTCGACCACCGAGCGCTCGAGCGAGGTGAGCTCGCCCTTCTCCTCCTGGAGCAGGGAATCGGCGGCGCGGCGGCGGGGGCTCTGGACATCGCGGAAGACCTCGGAGCGGGCGGTCCGCCCTGTCTTGCCAGAGTTGGCGGGCGGCGAGAAGGCCGGACCGCTCCAGCTGGTCGCGGGCGCTGAGCTCAGCGCCGGATCGGCTCAGCCACCGGCACCACAGGCTCGGCGTCTTCGGGCGGCAGCACTTCGGCCTCCAGCGCGGCGGGCGCCTCGAGCTGCTCCCGGCCCGGCGGGAAGACCAGCTCGATCGCCGCCGGCAAGAGCTCGATCCGGACCGGCAGGCGGGCGATCACGTCGCCGTCGGCCTGGACCGGCTCGCCCGCCGGCCCCTCGATCTCGATCCGGCGGGCGGCCAGGATCCGATAGCTCTTGAGCCGCGGCAGGACGCCTAGAAACAGGGCGAGCGCATAGCCGATTGCCGCCAGCCGGCCGGAGCGCTCGAACAGGCCGACCTCGAAGGTCGGGGACTGCAGACCGGCGGCCGGCGCCGCGACGAACCGGCCGCCGTAGAAGTGCGCGTTGGCGACCACGACAGAAGCGGCCCGGCGCGGGCTGCCGTCGAGGACGACCCGGTAGCCCGGAAAGCCGTAGACCAGGAGCTGGCGCAGGATCGCGAGCCCGTAGGCCGCCTTGCCGAGGCGGCGCTTGATCCCGAGGTTGACGGTCGCGACCACCTGGGCATCGAAACCGGCCCCGGCCATCAGGATGAAGCGGCGGCCGTTGGCGATCCCGAGCGTGACCGGTCGCGCCGCGCCCTGCGCGATGGTGCGGGCGACGGCGTCGGGGTCGGCATCGAGGCCGAGTTCGGCGGCAAGCACGTTGGCGGTGCCGAGCGGCAGGATCGCGAGCGGCAGGCGCCGGTCGCCGAGGCCGTTGATGACTTCGTTGACGGTACCGTCGCCGCCGGCGACCACCAGCAGATCGTAGCGCGCCGGATCGGCGGCGGCCGCGAGGCGTTCGGCGTCGCCCGCCGCCGCGGTGACCTGCACGCACGGCCGGCAGCCGCGCGCGCGCAGTCGTTCCAGCACCGCCTCGAAGCGCCGCCGCCGGCCGGACGTCGGGTTGAAGATGATCATGAGTTGCCGGGCCGGCGTCCGGTCGGTCACGCGCCCCTACCTTGGCCGCAAATTGCTCATCGATCAGATCTCGCGGTCATCAGACGGACCCGCTCTCCCGACCTCGCGTGCTCTGTCGATGAACCTCAGCAGCGCCGGCCGAGACGGTATCGAACATTGATCCTTCTCCGGCTGGTCGACAGCGTTATCCTTGCGGCAGAGGCTTGAACCGGAGCGTGCCGTCGCGCTCGACTGCCGGCACCAGTGCGGTCTCCCAGCGGAGGTAGTCGCGCATCGCCTGCTCGATCTGCTCGGGCGGCCGGTCGTAGGGCCGGAGGTAGGCGTCCTCTTCGCCCTCGTCCCAGGCGCCCGGCGCGAGCGGGCGGCCGGCAGCGCGCCAGGCGTCGGTGCCGCCGGCCAGCACCCGGACCCGGCCGGGCAACAGACGCGCGGCTTCGGCCAGCGCCAGGCGCGCCAGCAGTCCATCCTCCGAGGTCAGGACGTAGGCGGGCGCCGGTGGTATGCGCGCGAGATCGGCCTCGATCTGGCCGCGGCGCACGCGGAAGGCTCCCGGCACGTGGCCGGCGCGGAAGCTGCGGCTGTCGGCGAGGTCGAGAATCTGGACCTCGCGGCCGGGCGCGAGGCCGGCGAGTGCGTCGACCCCGAGCAGCAGAGCCTCGGGCGTTTCCTCGAGGCCCAGGACCGGGCCCGGCCCGGGGCCGATCTCGAGCCGGTCACCCACCCCGCCTGCGAGCACGTGCACGTCCCAGCGGCCGATCTGGAGCAGCCAGGAGGCGGTCATGGTCGCGCGCACGCCGTCGTCGTCGACCAGGACGACCCGGGCGCCGTGGGTCCCGAGCCAGCTGTCGGTCGCCTGGACCAGCTGGCCGCCGGGCGTGCAGAGCGCCCCCGGCAGGTGGCCGGCCGCGTATTCCTCGGGTACACGCACGTCGCAGAGGTAGAGCGTGCGCGTCGCCACTTCGGCGCGCCAGCGGGCGAGGGTGGCATGGTCGATCGCCGACACCCCGAAGCGTTCTCTGACCTTTGCGGCCGCCTGCCTCGCCCAGTCGCGTCCGGCGGCGCTCAGCCGGGGCGGCAGTCGCGCCTGGCCCTGCTCCAGCTGCTCGCCCGCGAGCGTCCAGCCCATGGTGCCGTTCTCGAGCGCCACCACGCGGTTGGCGACGCCGGCGTTGATCAGGGACTGGGCGCCGATGATGCTGCGGGTTCGGCCGGCGCAGTTGACCACCACCAGCGTCTCCGGGTCGGGGGCGAGGTCGTGGATGCGGTGGACCAGCTCGGCGCCGGGCACGTCGATCCCGCCCGGGATGTTCATGCGCCGGTATTCCTCGAGCGGCCGGCTGTCGAGGGTCACGAGGTCGGCGCCCGCGGCGCGCAGCCGCGCGAGCTCGGCGGCGCTGATGTGCGGCGTGCCGTAGACCGCCTCGACGTGTTCGCCGAACGCCTTGCTCGGCACGTAGACGCCCTCGAACAGCACGAAGCCCGCCGCCTGCCAGGCCTGGACGCCGCCTTCGAGGACCGCGAGATCGGCATAGCCGAAGCCCGCGAGCAGCGCCGCGGCCCGCTCGGCAGCGCCGTCGCCGGCATCGCAGAGCACGACCGGTGCCGCCCGGCGCGGCACCAGGCGGGGCACGTCGATCTCGAGGCGGCTCTGCGGCGCGTTGCTGGCGAGCAGGATGTGGCCGCGGGCGAAGGCCCCGGCGGGGCGGACGTCGAGCAGCGCGAGCTCGCCCTGGTTCGCCCGCAGCCGCGCGTGCAGCGCCGCGGGCGCGATCTTGCCGGTCATTTCACGATGTTGGGGCTGGCCGGATAGACCGCATAGGTGCCGGCCGCCATGTCGAACTGCTTGCGGGCCGGCAGATGCTCGAGGCTGCGGCCATAGAGGTGGAAGTGCAGCATCGGCGCGTCGCTCGAGCGCTCGATGCTGTGGATGTCGTCGGGCATCAGCGCGACGCCGGTGCCCTCCTTGACCAGGGTCTCGCCGGTCGCCTCGAGCCGGGCCTGGCCCGAGGCGGCGCCGTCGTCGAGCCGGCGGTAGTGCCGGTTCAGCTCCTCGCCCTCGACACCGACCACCACCGCCCAGGTGGTGTGGTCGTGCGGCGGCGTTTTGCTGGCGCTGCGGGCGGCGACCGCATAAAGCGCAAAGCCGTGATCCGCGTCCTCGGACAGAAGGTGCAGCGTGCTGCCCTGGTGCAGGAGCGGAAAGGCGGTGAAGGAGAACAGATCGTGCCTGGCCGCGAGCGCCAGCAGCCTCGTCTTCACCTGCTCCAGCGCGCCGCGCTCGACGCCCTGCTCGCGGACGATCGCCTTGACGTCGGCGATGCATTCGGCGACCGCCCGCTGGCGCTCGCCCGCCGTCTCGACAGCCATGCTGGTCATATTGGCTCTCCCGTTCGTCCCCGATCTCGACCGCGACCTGACCGGTCGTCTGTCGCGACCTGATCCAATGCTGTTCGGCGGCCTCTCGTCAACCATTCATCGGCAGGCCTGCCATCCTCGGACGAACCCAGGGCGCCGCTCACTGGACCCGGATCGGCAGCCGCACCTCGACCAGGCCGACACCGTCCAGACCGCGGTAGGCGGTCACCACCTCATCGAGCGAGTGGACCGGCATCGGCCGCAGGTCGGCGGTCTTGAGTGGCGGCGGCAGGCGCAGCCCGAGTTCGGCCGGCGAGGCGAGGCACGCGACCGCCTCGGCACCCGGGCGCTCGAACACGATCTCGAAGCGCGCCTCGCCCGGGATCGCGACCGAGCGGCCGGCGATCACGTGGGCGTCGGGCTGGAACTGGTTCGGGAAGATCCGGGTCACCGTGCCGCCGCCGTCCTGGTAGTAGCAGTAGACGTAGCTGTCCTGGCTGGCGATCGCGGTGAGCTCGAGCGACTGGTTGACCTGGTAGACAGGATTGCCGCCATGGGGCGTAGCCAGCGTCAGGGTCAGCGGATTGGGCCGCACCCGCGCGGCCGCCGCCTGCGCCGAGGCGCCGAACTGCGGGTCGGGCTGGCGGCCGAGCGCCAGATCCTGATGGATCAGGCTGGCGTAGACGTCGAAATTGATCCGGCCGTCGGCGAGCAGGCCGTTGTCCGCCTGGTAGCGCGCGACCGCGCCCTTGGTCGCCGGGTCGAGCTCGCCGGTGATCGGCGCGTCGTACAGGCCCTGGCTGGCCAGCGCCCGCTGCACGAACACCACCTGCTCGCGCGCCGACATGTCCTCGAACCACTGCCGGGCCTCGGCCTCGACCGCGGGGTTGGTCTGTTCGATCTGCAGGCAGCGCCAGTACGGCACCTGGGTGAGCTTGCCCAGGACCTCGATCGTGCTGAGCTCGACCAGGTTGCGGACCGCTGCGTGCATGCCCTCGGCCCGGTTGAGCGCGATGTTGAAGAACAGGCCATAGGTGTCGATCCGGCCGCCGGCATCGCCCGCCTTGCTGGTGCGGGTCACCGAGATCGAGTTGTGCGCCGACATGCCGGCCATGATCTGCCGGCTGATCAGGTCGCCGACGTTCATGTCGAGCGACACGACCGAAGTCACCTGGTCGGCGCTGAAGCCGAGACTGAACGCGCTGCCGGCGACCGAGGCGCCGCTCGAATTGGCGATCACGCCCTCATCGAGCTGGGTGATCGCGCCCCGGATGTAATAGTTCGGCACCCGGAACTCGTCGGTGAAGCCGACCAGGTTCTGGAGATTGTTGACGTCGGTCTCGGTGGCATCGAAGTCGACGAACTTGAAGGCGCCGCTGCGTACCGACATCCGCGAGATCGCCGAGATCAGCATGTCCTTGGTGCCGGTCTGGATCTCGCCGGTGGCATCGGGCAGGCCGGCGCTGGTGATCACGATGCCCTGGACGCCGAACTGCGCCAAAAGGTTATCCATGCAGCGCAGGGACTCGGAAAAGCTTGTGAAGTTCCGGACCGGTAGCGTCTTGGGACGGGCCACGACCGGCGCGTCCTTCGGGCTCGCGCAGCCGGCGAGGAGCACGAGCGCTCCCACCAGCGCCCGGCAGGCGGCGCTCTTGATCAAGCCAGTCATGGCATCGGCCCCTTTCATGATGTCGGCGTTCTGGCGAGGTCGCTATCGGCAGCTGGCGCTCAGGTCGAGCTGGCCGCCGAGGTTGATGATGTCCTTGGTCGCGATGATGACCTCGCGCCGCGGATTGCTGCGATCGACGAAGGCGCCGTCCGGGCAGGCCTTCTCGCCCGCCTTCTCGGCGTCCTTGCTGTCCTGCTCGATCTGGCCCTGGACCACGAACAGGCTGGCGCGCGCGTTGTTGACCTTGACCTGGCCGGCGGGCGGCAGATAGGGCCGCTTGGTGTTGTAGTCCTTGGCGAGCGCCGGCGACCAGGCGGCGGCGATCAGGCCGAGGGTGAGGCCGATTCGAAAGGCGTGCTCGAACATGGCGGGCTCCGATCTTCCGCGCCCGGCGTGCGGGCGCAAGTATGTCCTGGGCTCTGGCTTCGGGATAGGCGCCGATCGGGCGCGCCCGCAGCCGGGAACGATCGCATCGAACGAAAACGCCCGCCGCTCGGGATCGAGGGCGGGCGTCCAGCAGCAGCAGGACCCGGAACGGGGCGGGCGAGGCCTTTGGGCCGTCGTTGGTCGGCTCGGCCGCCTCGCCGTGACCTGTCCGGGCGGCTCCGGCGTGGTTCCGGCTCACTCGCCGCAGGCGTCGTCCGGATCGCCGACCACACCGACGTTCTGACAGGCCTTGGAGAGCAGGCCGATCGCGGCGTTGGTGTTGCCGCTCGCGACCGTGGTGTTGGCGAGCACGCCGTTGACCGTGGTGTCGCCGTTGATCACGCCGACGTTCTGGCGCGCCTTGGAGAGCAGGCCGATCGCGGCGTTGGTGTTGCCGTTGGCAACGGTCGTGTTGGCGGCGACGCCGTTGACCCGGACACCCTGCGCGAAGCCGCTGGACGCGGTCATCAGGGCGAAGGCGGCAACGGCCAGGGCAATCGGGAAACGCTTCATCGGTGGGATCCTCATTCGCTGCGGATGCCGAGGCATCGGTGGCTGGGTTCGGGGTCAGCGACCCTCGCAGTGATCGCGTTCGGGATAGCTCGGGACCATTCGCCGCGATTTTTTGACTTCGGCGCAAGCACCGCGACGCTCGTCCGGTATGGGCCCGGGCCAGAAAACGAAAACGCCCGCCGCTCGGAATCGAGGGGCGGGCGGTCGGCGCGACGAGCGCCCAGGACAGGGACCGGCAAGGCCTACGGTTCATTGCTGATCGGTTCGGATGCGTGCCGTCGCCTGTCCTGGGGCGCTCGTCGCCGGCTCGGATCAGTCCTCGCCGCAGGCGTCGTCAGGATCGCCGACCACGCCGATGTTCTGGCAGGCCTTGGAGAGCAGACCGATCGCGGCGTTGGTGTTGCCGTTGGCGACGGTGGTGTTCGAGAGCACGCCGTTGACCGTGGTGTCGCCGTTGATCACGCCGACGTTCTGGCGCGCTTTCGAGAGCAGGCCGATCGCGGCGTTGGTGTTGCCGTTGGCGACGGTGGTGTTGGCGGCGACGCCATTGACCCGGACGCCCTGCGCGAAGCCGCTGGTCGCGGTCATCAGGGCGAAGGCGGCAACGGCCAGGGCAATCGGGAAACGCTTCATCGGTGGGTCCTCACTCGCTGCGGATGCCTGGGCATCGGTGGGGGGGTTCGGGGTCAGCGACCCTCGCAGCGATCGGGTTCGGGATAGGCCGGCCGGCGCCCCTGATATTTTTTGGGCGGCACCGGTTTTCGGCTGGCGCGGTCTGACGAACCCGGCACCTGCCTTCGCGCGCGAGCCTTCCAAGCGCGGCCGCCGGCGCACGGCGCCGGCGGCCTCCGGCTCACCTAAACAGGCCCTCGTCGACAGGACGAGAATTCACCGAGTTGCTCGTCTCGCCTCGAGCCCGGCTATCCCGAACCGATGCGCTGTGATCGAAGCCAAAGCTGGAGAGCCATCATGACCCGCACCACCAAGGCGTTCACTTCGAGCTTGTTTGGCGCTGGCCTGGCCTTCGCGGCGCTGACGTCGCCGGTGGCTGCGCAGGATGCCGCCTACTGGCTCAACCAGGCCAGCGACTGCGAGGTTTTCCGGGCGCTGAACGAGGTCGTTCCGGCCGCCTGCGCCGAGCCCGGCGATACCCTGTTGGAGGGCGTGCGTACGCGCGGTTGGGGCGGCAAATCCCGCGGCATCAGCCCGCGCGCGATCCGGCTGCTCGACGACCCGGCCGCGGCCGTGACCCCCGCCGCTCAGGCGGCGCCGGCCCCGGAGCAGGCTCCCGAGCAGACCATGGCCGCGGTCCAGCAGGCGCACCCGCCGGCGAGCAAGTCAATCAATGCCCGGGTCCAGTTCGAGTTCGATTCGTTCCGCCTGACCGACGATGCCAGGGCCGTGCTCGACCGCCTGGCCGGCGTGCTCAACGACGATCTGATGAAGGACAAGACGATCGAGATCGAGGGCTATGCCGACGCGGTCGGCTCCGCGGAGTACAACCTGTCGCTCTCCCAGCTGCGCGCCCGCGCCGTGCGCGCCTATCTGATCCAGGAGCACGGCATCGCCCCGGAGCGGCTGCCGTTCGTGGGCAAGGGCGAGACCGACCTCTACGATCCCGCGCATCCGACCGCGGCGGTCAATCGCCGCGTGATGTTCACCAATACCACCGGTTAGGCAGGGCTCCAGGCCACTCCCGTTCAGGTAACCGCGCGGCGGGGCACCATGCGTCCCGCCGTGCGTCGGTCGGCGAAGCTCTTGTCTCGACCGGCCGATGCTGGGAGATTGTGCCCCGAGGCCGGTACGGCGCCGGCGACCGATCCGGTCGCCGGGCGCGCCGTCCGGGACGGGGGTAGCGGATCATGGCAAAGCCGGTTCGAGGCTTTCAGATCAACACCATTCTCGATCGCCTCGCACTCGACGTGCTGGGCATTCTGCAGCAGTGCCTGGTGACCGCCCCGCTCGACCGTGACCGCCTGCACCTCGCGATCCTCCTCACCCTGTCGCGCCGGGTCTACGTCGAGCAGCTGCTGTACCGCGACTACCGGGTCGACCGCGACAGCCAGTGGTACAACTGGAACCTGCCGGACGGCAGCAGCGCCCGGATCCACGAGCAGGGCATCGTCTACCTGCACAAGGTCCTGGCGCGCCGTCCGAAGCTCGCCCGGCGCCTGAAGCACGAGCCCGGCAACATGCAGCTGCTGCTCGGCCTGCTCTGCCGTCACGGACCGGCCGAGCATGGCTGGGCGGCCGCCGAGGTCCGTCGCGACCACACCCTCGAAGCGTCGGGCGAGGCGCCCGACTTCCTCAATCCGGTGGCCCTCGAGCTCGCGGCGCAGCGGGCCCGCCTGGGCGACGACTACAGCGAGGACTCCAAGCGCCGGCGCGGCGAGTACGGGCCGATCTGGCTGATCCGCGGCGACAGCTGCGCCGAGGTGCCCGAGGAGATGGCGCTGTTCGAGGTGATCGAGGCGAGCCCCCTGCCGCTCGCGGTCGCATTCGCCGAGGACGCCGAGGTCCAGCTGATGCTGGTGCGGGTGCTGGATTCGCTCAACGAGCGCTACATGCTGCTGCGTGCCTGCGGCCTCGATCCGGAGCTCTGGCACGATCGCGACGAGCCCTCGATCGCGCGCCTGCGCGAGATGAAGCAGCTGCGCCGGCCTGCCGAGGAGCTGATGCGGCTCGGGATCGAGGACGACAACATCGACGCCTATCGACGCGCGTTCCACCAGCTCAAGGGCAGCGCCAGCCAGTTCGCCGGCTGCACGAGCTTCGACGAGTTCGCGACCACCGAGCACGGCATGGGCATGCTGCGCTACGCCTCGCTCTCGCTCGACGACCCGATCGGCTCCGACGACGGCGACGAATGGGCCCGGCACGAGACCCTCGCCGATCCCGACGCCCCGGACGTGGAGGAGACCGTGACCCGACGCCGTGCGGCCGGTCAGTGGGCCCGCATGCTGATCGACGACCGGCCCGACTGGTTCGACCCGCTGATGGCTTGTTTTTTCACCGAGGTCATCGGCAACGAGCGGCCGATCCACGGCGACTCGGGCGACCGCGGAGTCCTGCGCGATGCCGAATTTCAGCGGTTGATCGGATCCTATCCCGAACTCACGGTCCTGGATGAGGCAGAATTGGCCGAGCAACTGTGTCAGCGTGCCGAAGCGATCATCAAGAGAGGCCTTCGGCGCTACGCGTCACCGGACGGCTAGGCCGCAAGGAGAGATCCACCATGACCGATCGCAAGCTGTCCGACGCCGAGGCCTTCGAACTGTGGCGGCGGGCCGAGCAGCGCCTGAGGCTGGTCGACACCGAACCCCCGGTGGCGCTCGCCGAGGTCGACGCCCTGCTGCAGATCCTGGGCCCGCGCCGGCAAGGCGAGGCGCTCGGCGACTGGCTCGAGCGCGGACAGGCGCGCGCGGCCACTGCGACCCCGCAGCCGTCGGCCGAGATCATTCCCTTCAGCCCGAGGTTCAACCCCAAGCGCCAGCGCTTCACCGCGGTCGCCGAGATCGTGCGCCTGGCCGCCGACAGCGGCGGCGCCGGGATCGCGCTGCCGAGCCGCGAACTCGAGACCGCCGACGGCCGCTTCCGCCTGAAGGTGACGAGCGAGGGCCAGGAGCTGGTGATCACGCTGCAGGCGCTGGGGCTGGCCGCCGACGAGTTTGCCGGCCGCACGCTTGGCCTGGCGCCCGCGGCCGGCACCGGCGAGCCGGTCGCCCTGATCGAGCTCGATGCCGATGGCGACGGTCAGGTCCGCCTGCCCGATGACGCGGCGCTCCGCCTGGTGCTGCTGCAGCCGGTGATCGGCGTGGTCGAGGACGTCTGAGCCCGGAGGATGGCGGCGAAAGCGCGAGCGTTCCGATGTCGAGCCGGCGCACCGTCCAGATCCCGATCGTTCAGCCGGGTGGCCGCAGCCTGGCCGGCGACGCCGGCGAGGACCGGCTGATCGAGGTCTACACCCAGCACTATGCCTTCGATCCGCTGACCAAGCAGGAGGAGGCCGCGAGCCGGGAGGTCGACGCCAAGGCGCGCGACAAGGACTGGGACCGGGTCGCAGCCCCCCTCCGCAAGGTCGGGCTCTATCAGGCCGGCTGCGCCGCCGCCAGCGCGGTCCGCAAGCTCGGCATCCGCCAGCCGCTGACCGCGCTCTACCAACGGATCTCGCGGCTGGCCTGGATCGAGGGCCAGCGGCTGCAGTCGGCCGGCGCGCAAGGGCCCAGCGAGGGCCGGAGCGCCGAGCTGGGTCTCGCGCTCGTGCTGCTGATGTGCGCGAGCGGCAGCCGGCACCGGCAGGTCATCGCGACCGGCGCGCTCGGCGCTCAGCCGCGCGGCGTCCTCGAGGACGACGTCGAGGTGCTGCCGGTCGGCAGCCTGCCGGCCAAGCTCCGGCTGGTCAGCACCCTCGCCCGGCACCAGGGCCTGCCCGGGATCGGCTCGGGCGGCGAGGTGCTGTTCTTCACGCCGCGCCGGTTCGAGCAGGATGGCCGCTGGCTGGAGGTCGAGGGCCTGGCCGAGGTGGCGCAGCTGAAGGCGCAGGGCGTGCGGGTGGTACCGGTCGAGCGGCTGAGCGAGGCCGCGGCCGAGCTGAAGGCGCTCCGGGCGCGCCATCTGTTCCACGACCGGATAGCTCAGGCACTGGTTGCCGGCCTGCTCCTGATCGCGTTCACCGGCTACGCCTGGTCGGCTTTGCAGCAGCGGCCAGTCGTGATGACCTTCCTGCCCGGCGGCGGCACGGCGCTGGTGCCCGAGCCCTATCGGGTCTGCTTCACCAAGGGTGGCGGCTACTATCCGACCCCGCTCGGCCACGAGGGCCTGGCGCGCAGCATCCCGGCGGGCGAGACGCTGGGCTGGCGGGTGCGGATCGGCGAGCCAGAGGCTGGCGGTGGCGGCCTCGCCAGCTGGTTCCGGCCGGAGCGCTACTATGTCGCCCAGGTGATGGTGTCGGAGCACTCGCAGGCCAAGATCATGGTCCCGCAGGTCGCCGGCAACGAGGCCGTGACCGTGCCGCCGGGCGGCATCTGGGAATGGGGCTGGCAGCTCAACGACCGGCCCGAGAACAACGGCCTAGTGCTGCTCGCCAAGGCCAAGGCGCCCTTCGACCCCGACGCCCTGCGTGCCGAGCTGATCAAGGCGTTCCCGCCGGCCGCCGGCGGTGACGACGGGGCGCCGCTCGATGTCACGGCGGCGACCAACTTCATTGCCGGCAAAGCGCCGGGAGCGGCCAAATTCATCGTTCAAACCGTAGAGAGGTCAGTCCCATGCACTCCGTGAGTGTCTCTGCCGTCGCGCGGTGCGCCCTGCGCCCCCGTGACGTCCTGCGGGTCGCTCTGGCTCTGACGACCGCCACCGCGATCGTCACCGGCATGGCCAGGCTCGCGTCGGCCGCCTGTCCCTGGATTGTCCAGCCCGAAGCCCAGACCGTGGCGGCGAATGGGACCGCGACGCCAGTCTTCGACATCGTGTTCGATGGCCTCGACCAGAGCTCCAAGATTTTCTACGGTTTCACGGTCGCCTCGCTCGACCTCGCCTGGCAGCTCGCCAAGCAGGGTGCCCTGCCGCCGCTGAAGGCCAATGCGCGCCGCCTGGAACCGAAGCTCACGCCCGAGGGTGCGATCGCCTATCAGGTGGCGCCCGACACGATCCGGCCCAATACGATCTATCTGGTCGCCGCCGACCGGGTGGTGCACGAGCTGGAGCAGATCGAAGCCCGGATCGAGCCCGCCCGTCCGATGGCGGTCAGCGAGCTGATGCCGCAGCTGCAGCCGAGGACGCGCGGCGGCACCGATTGGTCGGGGCCGTTGCCGCGGCGGAGCGTGCCCGGGTTCGAGATCGCGGGCGCCGAGCGCACCGCAGCGGCGGCCGGCGTCCCCGAGGGCATCGGGCCCGTGGCGGCCGCGGTCCAGATCTGTGCCTATCAGGTGGCGACGCGTTGACGGCAGCTCACGAGGTTGCGGTTGGGGTATGGAGGGTCCATGGGATGAGGTCCTGGAGGACGGCGTCGAGGGCGCGGTTGTAGGCGTCGACGACGTCGGGGACCGCGGCGCTGGCGGCCTGGCGGGTGGCGGCGAAGGTCTGCGAGGCGACCACGTTCTGGCTGAGCTCCCGGGTCAGGGTCGCATCGAGCTTGACCTGGACCTCGGGCGCTTTGGCGCGGTCCGGGTAAAGCGCCTCGAACTGGGCCAGGCGCGTGCTCAGGCGGTATTTGGGGTTGAGGCTGACGCTGCTCGGGCCGACGCCCTGGAGCCGGCCCGCGTTGTCGAACGCGCTGATGATCAGCTTGCGCACCATCTCCGGCGCCGGCTCGACCCAGCGGGCGTCGGCGTAGTAGCGCAGCCGGAGCGGGGTCTCGCGGACCGCGATCCGGTCGCTGTCGAGCCCGCTCGCAGCACCCGGGTCGTCGACCACCAGCGTCCAGGGCTGCTTGGCCGAGCCGAGCCCCGGGAACGCGGACGGCGCGGTCAGGCTGTAGAGCTGCCTGGGCGCCGGCGGGCTCGGCAGCAGGCTCGTGCAGCCGCTCACCGCGCCGAGCAGCGCGAGCACGATCGGCAGCTGGCGGCGGGCCATGATCATCGCTCCGGCTGGAAGCCGCCCCGATTGCGGCCGAGCAGGAACTCGCTCGGGTTCGCCCGCAGCTGGTCGGCGACGTCGCGCAGTTCCTGGACCAGCTGGCGCGCCTCGCTGACGAAGTGCCGGACCTCGGTCAGGCCGTCGGTGGCGAACCGCTCGACCGGCGGGCTCGTCTGGCCGACCAGCTGGTCGACGCTGGCCGCGGCCGCGGCGGTCTTCTGCGCCGCCTGCCGGGCCTGAGCCAGCGCCGGCCGGACGTCGCTCGTGACCAGCTTGTGGAGGTCGCCCACGGTCGCCTGCGCCGCCTGCGCGGTCTGGCTGCCGGCCTCGAGCATGGTCTGGGCCTGCCCGGCGGCGCGGTCGACCCGGGCCGAGGCCTGGGCCAGGTCGTCGATCATGCGGCCGATCTTCTGATCGCGGCCGGCGAGCGTGTCGGTCAGCTGGCGCAGGTTCTTCAGGATCGCCCCGACATCCTGGTCCGGGCCGCCGCCACCGCCGCCGCCGAGCAGCCCCGAGGCCTGGTTGGCGACCTCGAGCACCTTATCGGCGATCTCGGGCGCCTTCTGCATGATCGCCGACAAGCCCCCGGGCCTGGCCTGGATGGTCGGCAGCTGGTCGCCCTCGGGCTTGAGCAGCGGCGCGTCCGGGCTGCCGTCGGAGATCGAGAGATAGCTGCGGCCGGTGAACCCCTGGTTGCCCTCGCGCGCGACCGAATCGGCCCGCACCGGCGTGTCGGCGTCGATCGAGATCACGACCAGCGCCTGGCGCGCATTGTCCGGGTCGAGCTTGATCGACTGGATGCTGCCGACCCCGATGCCGTTGAACAGCACCTCGCCGCCCCGGTCGAGCCCGGCCGGGGTCGCCTCGCCGCCGAACACCACCCGATAGCGCTGCTGCGGCGCGCCGAACCCCCACTGCTCGAGCCAGATCACGAAGCCGAACAGCGCGACCACGAACCCGATCGCGACGCTGCCGATCAACAGATAACTGGCCCGGCTCTCCATGCCCGGTTCGGCTCCCGCCGGCTAGCTGCCCGCCGCCCGGGCGGCCCGGCCCGCATCCGATCGGCCGCCGGCCGCGCGCCCGCGCGGTCCATGAAAGAAATCCCTGATCCAGGGCTGGCGTTCCCTCGAGACCTCGGCAATCGACCCCTGGCCGCAACCTGGCAGCGGCCCACGGTCCGCCCTTCAACCGGGACGCAGAGCGCTCCTGGGGGACACGTGCCAGGGGGCGCAGTCGCCGAAGTCGCACGTCATCGTTGCCTTGCCGTCGGCTGCCGATAGCGCCGATCCAGGATGGCGCGCGGCAGCAAGATCTCGACCCGACTGCGCCGCAGGCAATCGAGTCGGAAGGCCTGCGGATTGCGCGCCAGCACCATCGACGCGATCAGCACGTTCTCACCCAGACGATGCAGGCGGGTCCCGAGCGACGGCCTTTCGTTCCGATCGATCGTCCTGAAACCATAGTGCTCGCAGATGCGCAGCAGCCGCTCGGTGTGTTCGGCGGTCACCAGGGTCAGCTCAGCGCGCACCGCCGGAACGTTGCGGAGTTCGCGCTTCGTGCTGAGAAAATCGGCCAGTTCCCGCAGCGATGCGTCCGCGCAATGGTGCATGCGTCGGGCCCATTGCAGCGTCGCGCCGTCAGCAGGAAACGCCGGGATCTGCTCGTTCCACAGATGAAGCTGCAAGATCGGAGCGCCGGCCGCGAAGGTCGTGCCATCGGAGAGGACAACGGTCTCCTGCAGCCGGACGAGTTCCAGCCGGAAGATGCAGTCGGGGTGGTCAGTGTATTCGAAGACGCCATGCCGGCGACGCAGCCAGACGTCAAAGCCGAACACGGCGCGCGCGAACCAGCCTGGCGGAGCTGCGGGCGCAAGCGAGGTCGAGCTTGGCCTCGGTCGCTCGCGGCGAGCGCGCTCCCCGTCCCAGAAGATCATGCCCGGCGAGGGCGAGCCGTCGCCCAGGCGCCGGCGGATCGCCTCGAGCACGCGTCGCCGCTCGAGGAACCTGGCGCTCCTCATCGGCTGCGCCTTCGCAGCGCCGCGACCGGCGGGTGCAGGCTCACCGCTCGCTCGTCCGGCGCGGCCGGGGTGTCTTCCGGCTTGGGCCGCGCCCCGGTCTGGCCGCTACCGTCCGTACCCTCGTAGAGCTCCTGGAGCACGATCCGGATCGTCAGCGCCGCGGGCACCGCCAGGACCAGCCCGACGACGCCGAAGAGATAGCCGCCCGCCAGGAAGCAGAAGATGATCAGCACGGGATGGAGGCAGGCAGCCTCGCCCAGCACCAGCGGTCCGACCAGCTGGTCGATCGAAAGCCGCAGCAGCGTGGCGTAGACCGCATAGCCGGTGATCGCGCCGATGCCGGTCGCGTTCTGGATCGCGACCAGGCCGGCCAGCACCGCCGAGGTTGCCGGACCGATCATCGGAACGAGCTCGAGGATGCCCGTCATCAGCGCCAGTAGCAGCGCGCCCGGCAGGTCGAGCACCACGCCGAGCCCGAGATAGGCGGCGGCGCTCGCATAGGCGACAACGGCGGCGACGCCGATGAAGTACCGCTTGAGCACCGGGTCGACCTTCGACCACACACGCGCGACGAACGGCCTCTGCTCGGGGGGGATCAGCCACAGGAGCGCTTCGCCGATCCGCGGTCCGCTCACCAGGAAGTAGACCGTCAACACCAGGAACAGGACGGCGCCGAAAAAGGCGGCCGACCCTATGGTCGCGAACGTGACCAGCCGGCCGCTCTGGCCGAGCCAGCTGCGCAGCGAGGCGACGGCGTCGGCCGCCAGCTCCTCGGCCGTGACGGAGCGCCCCAGCAGGTCCACGCTGCCGCTCCCGATGACGGCGCCGATCGCTCTTTGCATGATGCTTTGCAGGTTGGTCACGACCGACGTGAGCTCATAGGCGAGGCTCGGCAGGGCGAGCCAGCCCAGACCGCCTGTGAGCGCGACCAGCACGGTGAAGGTCAGCACCGCCGAGATCGAGCGTCGCCACCCCATGCGCGCGGTCAGCCAGTTCACCGCCGGCGTTGCCGCGAAGGCGATCGCCGCCGCCAGCACGAAAGGCAGCAGGACCGGCCGGATCAGGTAGGCGACGACGCCGA
>CAWALL010000023.1:0-411362 GCA_963782885.1 uncultured Alphaproteobacteria bacterium | reverse complement strand
TCGTTCGGATGCATCGGTCAGGCCCTCGCAGATGGTCGCGCCAGTTGCCCCGCCCGCGAGCATGGACGAGCCCAGCAAGGCCGCCGCAAGCTGAGGGGACCAGCCCAACAAGGCGACCGCAAGCTGCGTGAACTTGGTCATCTTCAGTCTCCCTCGTTTGAGGTCTTACTTCATTGTCCCTCGTTTGACGTCTTGATCGACGTTCTCCCTACGCCCACCCCTGATGCCCGCCATGCGTCGGCCGGCACGCGAGCCAAGGCCGGAGGGGGTGAACAGTCCCCTCGGTGGCCCAGAACCGCCTGCTGGCTGAAGATCGGCAACCGGCGGGAGGTCGGTCCGCCGCAGGTTCTCCAGTGCGATGGCCTTGAACGGGTCACGACCGCCCAGGTCGGCGATCCGATCGCAGTACGCCCGGGTCGCCTCGCTCAGGGTCGTCCGCTTGCAGATCCTCGGGTCGACCACGGCCAGCCACCGAGGCCGACCGCGCCTGCCATGCCACCACCGCGACGCATGCCAGGGTCCACTCGAGTCCAAATTTCATCCACAGCGCTCCCGGTGGAAAGATACCTACCGATGCGCGGACGGTCAAACTTAGAGCACTTCAGGCTGAGGCTCAGGCGAGCCGATCGAGCACCAGGGCGTGGCGGGCGAGGCAGGCGAGGCCGAAGGCGGTCGGGGCCTGGGCGGGCGCGCGGTCGTGGATTTCGCCGAGGCCAAGGCGTGCCGCCGTCAGCCGCTTGCCGTAGCAGAGGAACTGGTCGACCGACTGCATCAGGAAGGTGATCAGGGGCGCGAGCCCGGCGTAAAGCCGCTCCGCCTCCGCCTCATCCTCGGCGCGCCCGGTCTGCATCAGCTCGAAGATCCGCGCCTGGAGATGGCAGGATTCGACCGAGGGGATCATGCCGATGCAGCCCGCGCGCATCACGTCGGTGAACTCCATCCCGCCCCGGCCCTGAAACACGCCCATCCGGCGCTCGGTCAGCTCGATCAGCGCCCGGGTCTCGACCGCCGAGCCCTCGGCCTTGAGCAGCCTGACGTTCGGATGTCGCCGGCTCAGCCGGTCGAGCCCGGCGGAGGACAGGCCGACCCCGATGTACTGCGGCGCGTTCTGGATCGCGACCGGCACGGGCGAGGCGTCGGCGACCGCGCCGAAGAAGTCGACCAGCTGCTCCTCGGTGATCCGCTCGCCGGTTTGCGGGGGTTGGAGAATGACCCAGTCGGCGCCGTGCCCGGCGGCCGCCTCGACGAACGCGATCTGCTCCGCGGCCGTCGCCCCGAACACGGTGATCGCGAGCGGCAGGCGGCCGCCCAGGTCCCCGGCCGCCCACGCCATCACCGCACGGCGCTCCTCTGGGGAAAGCTTCTTGGCCTCGGTGCCGAGCCCGAGGGCGGCGATGCCGTGCGCGCCGGCCGCGACGCAATGCTCGACCTGCGCGCGCATCGCCTCTCGATCGAGCTGCCCCTTGGCATCGAAGAACGCGTACAGCATCGGATAGACGCCCCGGAATCCGGGCCCGCTGGCCATTGCCGCCTCCCTCTACCCGCCTCTTGTCCGGCCACCGCCATCCTGTACGATCCGAGGCGGCAGGTCGAGAATCCGCTCAAGGCGGCACGGGGGAACGACATGGCGTTCGGTGCGCGCGGCTACACGAACGCGGTCCGGATGGAAGGCATCCAGATGGCGTTCGGCAACGTGGTCGCGCTGAAAGACATCGACCTCGAGGTCGGCGCCAACGAGATCGTCGGCCTGATCGGCGACAATGGCGCTGGCAAGTCGACGCTGATCAAGATCGTGACCGGCGTGCTGCGGCCGAGCGCCGGCCGCCTCTGGCTGCGCGACCAGCTGATCGACCCCGAGCGCTACTCGGTGCGCCGCGCCCACGACCTCCGGATCGAGGCGGTCCATCAGGAAAAATCGCTCGCCGACAAGCAGCCGCTGTGGCGCAACCTGTTCGTCGGCCGCCAGATCACCAACCGCTTCGGCTTCATCGACGTCAGGCGCCAGAAGGCGATCGCCAACCAGCTGCTGCACGAGCAGATCGGCTTTCGCGGCGCCGGCATCGATGCCGATTCGACCGTGGGCGACCTCTCCGGCGGCGAGCGCCAGGGGATCGCGATCGGACGGGCGATGTATTTCGATGCCGACCTGATCATCCTCGACGAGCCGACCGTCGCGCTGGCGCTCAAGGAGGTCCAGAAGGTCCTCGATTTCGTCCGCCGGATTAAGGAATCAGGCCGGGCCTGCATCTACATCGAGCACAACCTCGCCCACGTCCACGAGCTCGCCGACCGCCTGGTGATCCTCGACCGCGGCGAGATCGTGGCCGTGCTCCGCAAGGGCGAGCTGTCGCTCGCCGATCTCACCCGCTACCTGATCGACCTGCAGGGCGCCCGCGAGCGACCGCCAGCACCGCTGCCCGCGCGATGAGGTTGTCTCCAGTGGCCGCCCGGATCGAGGGCCTGCCGATCATCGGCGTCTTCGTGGTGCTGGTCGCGGCCTTCATGCTCGCGGCCCCGCATGTCTTTCTCGGCTACCGCATCTACATGTCGTTCCTGGCGACGGTGCCGCCCGAGCTCATTCTCGCACTTGGCCTGACGCTGGTGATCGCGGCCGGCGAGATCGACCTCTCCTTCCCGTCGGTGATCGCCTTTTCCGGGTTCCTGTTCGCCTGGGCGTTCAAGACCTACGGCCTGACCTGGCTGGCGCTCCTGCTGGCGCTCGCCGGCGGCGCGCTGGTCGGCGCCGTCAACGGCCTGCTGATCGCGGTGATCGGCATCCCTTCGATCATCGCGACGCTCGCGACCCAGTTCTTCTGGGGCGGCATCACGACCGTGCTGACCGGCGGCCTGTCCTACGCGATCCGCAACATCGACGAGTACTGGATCCACACCATCCTGGTCGGCCGCATCGGCCCCTTGCCGGTCGAGGCCCTGTGGTCGACCGCGGTCGCGGTCCTGCTCTGGTTCGTCCTCAACCGCCACCGCTTCGGCGAGCACCTCCTGTTCATCGGCGACAACGCCAGCGTCGCCCAGGTCGTGGGCGTCAACGTCGTCCGCGAGAAGGTCAAGCTGTTCACGCTGATGGGCCTGCTCGCGGCCTTCGCCGCCGTCCTGCTGACCGCCGAGAACAAGAATTTTTTTAACACTCAAGGATTGGGCTTTCTCCTCACCGTGATGGCCGCGGTGTTCATCGGCGGCACCTCAATCTTCGGCGGCAAGGCGACGATCGTGGGCTCCTATCTGGGGTCCTACATCATCGGCATGATCGAAGCCGGCCTGGTCGCGACCGGCATGCAGGGCTTCTGGGTCCGCGCCGTGGTCGGCCTCGTGTTCCTGGCCGCGGTCGTCTTCCACCTGACGATGGAAGACCCGACCCGCCTGCGCCGCCTCCGCCACTTGCGCGTCCCGGGCCGGCTCCAACCCCGATCGGCACCGCCGGCGCAGGAGCCGCCTTAGCCGGACCTGCCCGACCGGTCGGGCACGTCCGCTTTCACCCCCTCCCGGATGTCCGCCGCCGGCTCTCGGGCTCGGGTTTCGGATCGCAAAAGCCAAGGGGTCGCGGGCTCGGCTGGCCGCTCGTTTGAGTGTCCCGAGGAGCGATCCGCAGCAGGCTTCCCGGTCCTCGGCCAATGCCTCCGGCGTAAGTTCTGCGGACCATTGACGCGCTCAAGAATGCGGCGAACCCGCTCCGCGCCTTGGTCCGCAAATGGCGACATTTGGATGCCATGCGTCGGATCTGCTCCACCACCACATCCAGAGAATACTACGTTGCGCTTTGATTTCAGGTTGAAAATTTACGTGCGGCTTATCCCTTTGCATCTGGCTGCCCCTACGGGTAGTATGATCGATGGTAGGAGGGCGTGGTGATAGGTGATGTTCCGCGGTCGTTGCGTGAGTTCGAGGCGCGGTTTGCGGATGACGAGGCCTGCGCCCGCTGGTTGCTGGCGAAACGCTGGCCGGACGGCTTTCGCTGCCCCGCTTGTGGCCATGACCACGGCTGGGAGCTGGGGCGCGGCGTGGTGCTGATCGAATGCGCCCGGTGCCACCGCCAGACCTCGGCGACCGCGGGCACGGTGCTGCACCGTTCGCACCTGCCGCTCAAGACCTGGTTTCTCGCCGCCTGGCTGGTGGCGACCCACAGGAACGGCATCTCGGCGCGGCAGCTGTGGCTGCAGCTCGGCTTGGGCTCCTACAAGACCGCCTGGCTGCTGCTCGCCAAGCTGCGCCGGGCGATGGTCGACCCGGAGCGGTCGCCGCTTGGCGGCCTGGTCGAGGTCGACGAGACCAGCATCCCCTTGCGCACCAAGGACGACCCGATCACGCCCCAGTCCGGCCGCTCGGAGCAGGGCAAGCTCTTGATCGCCGGCGCGGTCGAGATCCATGGCAGGGGCCCGGGCCGGGCCCGCCTTGCGGTGATCCGGGATTATTCGGCCGCGACCCTCGGCGGCTTCGTCGGTGGCAACGTGGTCGCCGGCAGCACGGTGGTCAGCGACGGCTGGTCGGGCTACGCGCGCCTCAAGGCGGTCAAGCACGATCCTAAGGTGGTCGGGCCGATGGCGGCGCATGTGCTGCTGCCCTGGATCCACCGGGTGTTCGCCAACGCCAAACGCTGGGCGCTCGGCGTCTACCACGGGCTGCGGGCACCCCATCTGCAACGCTATCTCGACGAGTTCGTGTTCCGGTTCAACCGAAGGCGCACGCCCCAGGCCGCGTTCGCCTCGCTCCTCGGCCTCGCCGCCCAGCGCGACCATGCCTCCTACCACATGTTGATCCACCAGACTTAAAGGGATAAGCCATATTTACGTTATGTTAACCCGTCATTCATATCTCTTGCGTGCCCGCTTCATGAAATGATTTATAGGAGTCAGCTCCGATGAGACCTGAAACTCGGCTCGGCGCGCCAATTCTGGTCGCCGGTCTCGCCATGGGACTTGCGGCCCCCGGCACCGCCGCCGCCCAAGGTGCGGTGACACCGTTCGCCGCCTGCCCGTCTTTGGAGACCCTCGAGACCGTGGGAGATGTTCCGGCGGGCACGAGCTTTCCGTGCCTCGCGATCGCCACGTTCTCAAGCGGCACCGACACCAGCGTGCGGTCCTCGATCGTCAGGCGGACGGGCGCGGTTGCGCGCTTCGACCTTGGCATCGTGAGCGGCAGTGCGGTGCTGGTGCCCAATGCCCGGGCCCTTCGGGCGCTGGCGAGCGACCCGGAGCTGGTGCAGCTCTTCCCTGACCGGCGTGTGCACGCCCTCGCGCCTGGCGGTGGCAAGCACGGTGGTGGCGGCGGCGGTGGCGGCCAGACCAGCGGCCAGATCGTGCCCTCCGGGATCGCCCGGATCGGCGCCGACAGCGTCTGGTCCCAGAGCACCGGCGCCGGCGTCCGGGTCGCGATCGTCGACACCGGCATCGACTTCAACCATACCGACCTCAATCCGGCGCAAGCCTGCTTCTTTCCGCCGACCAGCCAGGTCGGGATCACAAGCTGCCAAGACGACCACGGGCACGGCACCCACGTCGCCGGGATCGTCGCTGCGCTCGACAATCAGCAGGACGTGGTCGGCGTCGCCCCAGGCGCCACGCCGGTCGCGGTGAAAGTGCTGGACCAGAATGGCAGCGGGCTCGACTCGGAAGTGGTCGCCGGGCTGCAGTGGGTTCTCGATCAGGGCGACATCGACGTCGTCAACATGAGCCTCGGGGCCAACCTCAACGAACTCAATCCACCGCCCGCCAGCTGCGATGACTCGGTTTACGGGACGGTGATACCGCAGCTCGTCGGTGCCGGGATCGTGGTCGTCGCGGCGGCCGGCAACGACCCGCAAGAGGTGGTCGCGCACATGGTGCCGGCCGGCTGCACCGGGGTGATCGCGGTCGCGAGCACCACCGCCGAAAATGGCACCAACGACTGTGTCTTCTACCGCGGCGCGCTGAACCGGGATACTGCCTCCTATTTCACGACCGACGGCAGCGGCATCACGATCTCCGCGCCCGGCGAACGATCGGAAGACTGGAAGCGCGGCTGCACCGGCAAGCTGAACGGCATCGTGTCGCTGAATCTGGGCGGCGGCACCACGGAGAAGGCCGGCACCTCGATGGCGGCACCCCACGTCGCCGGGGTCGCGGCCCTTCTTCTCGGGGTTTCGCCGCTGCTGACGCCGGCGCAGATCGCCTGCCGCATCGCGACCGGTGCCGCGCTGTCAGGCCAGGCGCCGTACGATCATCCGATCTCGGGCTCGGACGGCATCCGGGAGGGCATCCTCTCCGCGCCGGGGGCGCTCAACGCGTCCTGCTCATGAGCCGTGGGCGGGGCGTCAGCTCGTCACCGCTCGAGATGCTAGCTACGCAGGGCCCGGTCCCGTCCAGACCGGGCCCTGACCTTTCGTGAGTGGCCGCCGGCTAGACCCTATGTTCGCGCTCTGAGCTGAAGGACCCGTCTCCGGTATGCCGTGGTCGAGGGTTGCGCCGGATTGGCTGGCGCCGAGCCTCAGGCATAGGAGACGGGCCGCATGGAAGCTATCAGGTTCGTCGGGTTGGACGTGCACAAGAGAATGACGTCGGTGGCGATCGCCGAGTCTGGCCGCGGCGGCGAAGTGCGCTTCCTGGGCGAGATCCCGAGCACCCCGGAGGCGCTGCATCGGCTGGTCGAGCGGCTGCAGGGCCGTCATCGGCAGCTCAGCTTCTGTTACGAAGCCGGGCCGTGCGGCTACGGCGTCCATCGGCGGCTCAGCAGCCTCGGCCAGGCCTGCAGCGTGGTCGCGCCGTCGCTGATCCCGAGCCGGCCCGGCGACCGGGTGAAGACCAACCGCCGCGATGCCACCCCGCTGGCCAGGCTGCACCGGGCCGGCGAGCTGACGCCCGTGTGGGTGCCCGATGCCGCCCACGAGGCGATGCGCGATGTGGTGCGGGCGCGGGCCACGGCGCGGCGCGTGCTCGGCAAGGCGCGCCAGCACCTGCAGGGCTTTCTGCTGCGCCGCGGCCGGATCTATCGCGGCGTGCGCGGCTGGACCCGGGCCTATCGGCGCTGGCTGACCACGGTCCGCTTCGACCACCCGGCCCAGCAGATCGTGCTCCAGGACTACATCCAGGCGGTCGAGGACGCGGAAGCGCGGCTCGCCCGCCTGGAGCATCAGATCGAGGAGCTCCTGCCCAGCTGGTCGATGGCACCGGTGGTCGAGGCGGTGCAGGCGATGCGCGGGGTCGGTCTGATCGTCGCGATCACCGTGGTCGCCGAGGTCGGCGACTTCTCGCGCTTCGCCAACCCCCGCCAGCTGATGGCCTATCTCGGGCTGGTGCCCTCGGAGCGCTCGAGCGGCAGCAGCATCCGCCGCGGCGGCATCACCAACGCCGGCCATGCCCATGCCCGCCGCGTGCTGATCGAGGGCGCCTGGACCTATCGCATGCAGGCCCGGGTCAGCCGCAAGCTGCTCGATCGGATTGAACGTCTGCCGCAGACGATCCGCGACATCGCCTGGCGGGCGCAGCTGCGCCTGTGCCAGCGCTACCGCCGGCTGGCGGTGGCGGGCAAGCCCAAGGTGGTCGTGACCACCGCGATCGCGCGGGAGATGGTCGGCTTCATCTGGGCGATCGCCCGGATCGTCCAGCCACGAGCGGCGATCGGGTAACGGGCCTCGCAAGCGAAAGGAGATCGCAGCGCAAGCACATACATCCCGAAGCGCCTGGCGGGCGGCGGGCCCGGTTGGGGAAACCTCGTCGCCTGTTATGAGCCGGCCTGCTGGCCGACGCTCGTCCCCTAGAGCGAGGCAGCCCCGAGACGAACCCGCGGTCATGCGGTAGCCAACCCGCGCATGAGAGCTTGTTCAACCGCCGTCTCGACACCCCGCCGCCCGCCAGGCGTTTCGATCTATCATCGCCTACGGCGCCTGCCGGAGACCACATTTTGCTGCCCAACGGCTTGACTGCGAACATGAGAGCAGGCCGTTGAAAAAGTGGAGCCGGCGCGATCCGTTGGTTGAGCGACGGTGGTGGGGAGAGGCGGATGGCGCTGGGTCGGCAAGGATCGGTTCAGGGGGCGTTGCTGATCGGCTGGCAGGAGGTGCCGAGCGCGCCGGGGCACGTGTTCTACGATCGGCTGAACGCGGTGCTCGATCGGGCCGGGTTTGATCATGCGGTCGAGGATCTCTGCGCGCCGCACTACGCCTCGGGCGTGGGGCGGCCGTCGATCCCGCCCGGGCGCTACTTTCGGATGTTATTCGTCGGTTACTTTGAGGGCCTGGACAGCGAGCGCGGGATCGCCTGGCGCTGCGCCGGCAGCCTGTCGTTGCGGCAGTTCCTGAAGCTCGGCCCGAGGGAGGCGGTGCCCGATCACAGCACGCTGTCGCGGTGCCGCACCCGGCTGCCGCTCGAGGTTCACGACGCGATGTTCGCGTTGGTGCTTGGGCTGCTGGCGGCCCACGGGCTGGTGCGCGGCCGGCGTGTGGGCGTGGATGCCTACCCAGACCCTCGAGCCGACCCTCGAGGCCGCAGTCTCGAACCTGGAGACGCTCGAGCTGGCGCCCGCGCCCGACGCTCCGGCCGAGGTCGTCGCCGACAAGGGCTACCACGCTCGCGAGGTCCTCAAGCGCCTCGAGGACGGGCCCTGGACGACTCGGATCGCCGAGCCCGTCCGCAGGACCGTGCTGCGCTGGCACGGCGATGACGAGGCCAGGCGCGCGGTTTACGCCAACCGCCGACGGCTCTTGTCTGGGGTCGCCCGGGTCGCCCTGGTCCTGCGCGCGGTGCTGTGTGAGCGGGCGTTCGCCCACGTCCTGGATCGCGGTGGCCTGCGCCGCACCTGGCTGCGCGGCCGGGAGAACGTCGCCAAGCGCTACCGGGTGCACGTCGCGGCCTTCAATCTCGGCCTGATCATGCGGAAACTGTTCGGCGCCGGCACCCCGAGAGCGGCGGCCGACCTCCGCCTCCTCTGGTTCGTCGCCGAGGATCACGTCGTGCTCGTGGTGCTCGCCAAGCCAAGCACCAGATCGCCCGGCGCGGCCACGCCCACCGCGGTCGTCACCGTCACCGCCGCGCCCGACGACGACCCTTTATCAACGGGCTGTTAGCGGTTGCCCCCTAGGCTCGATCTCTCGGACCCGGGTCGGGAGGTCGACGGATGGACAGGCGAAGCTTCGGGGTGCGGACCGCGCTGGCGGCCGGCTGGCTCGGGCTGCGGGCGCGCGCAGGCTGGGCGCAGGAGGTGGCCGATCCCTGGCGGCGCCAGGCAGGGTGGCTGAACGGCACCCTGCGCCACCCGGCGAGCGCGGCCCGGGTCGGGCGCGCCTACCTGCAGGCGTATCCGGCGGAGGCGCAGATCGAGGTCCTGGTCGCGGGCGTCACCGCCGGCTGGGGCGAGGACCAGCCGTGGCTCGGGTGCGCCGGCCCCAGGGAGCTGCGCGCGCGCCTGAGCGAGCAGATCCGGGCCGACTTCGGCGCCCGGCGCACGGTCAGCGTGCAGGGCTGGGTGCTGGCGCAGACCGAGGCCCGGCTGTTCGGGCTCGCGGCGCTGTGTGCGGGCTGAGGGCGCCATGCTGATCGATGCGCGCCAGATCGAGGCGGGCGCCCAGCTCGAGGGCGACCTGTGCGTGGTCGGGGCGGGCGCGGCCGGGATCGCGATCGCGCTCCGCTTCGTCGGCACCGGACACCGGGTGCTGCTGGTCGAGAGCGGCGGCCTCGAGATCGACGGCGCCACCCAGGCGCTCTACGAGGGCACCAGCGTCGGCCGCGAGTACTACGATCTCGACGTCTGCCGGCTGCGCTTCTTCGGCGGCACCACCAATCACTGGGAGGGCCGCTGCCGGCCGCTCGACCCGCTCGACTTCGAGGTCCGGCCGTGGGTGCCGCACAGCGGCTGGCCGATCAGCCGCGCGAGCCTCGATCCGTACTACGCGGCCGCCCACGAGCTCTGCCAGCTCGGGCCGTACAGCTACGCGCCCGAGTTCTGGTTCCTGCCCGGCGAGAGCGCGCTGGCGTTCGACCCGGCGCGGGTCGGCACCGGCATGTGGCAGTTCAGCCCGCCGACCCGGTTCGGCGAGGTCTACCGCGAGCCGCTGGCAAAGGCCGCCGACGTCCGGGTCGTGCTGAACGCCAATCTGGTCGAGATCGAGACCGGCGAGGACGGCGCCGAGGTCCGGGCCCTGCGGCTCGCGACGCTCGAGGGCAAGCGCTTCGCGGTCCGCGCCCGCGCCTACGTGCTCGCCTGCGGCGGGCTCGAGAACCCCCGCCTGCTGCTCGCCGCCAACCGCCAGGTCAACGTCGGCCTCGGCAACCAGCACGGCAACGTCGGCCGCTACTTCATGGAGCACGCGCATCTGCCGGGGGCGCGGCTGCTCGCGACCGCGCCGGCGCGGATCGAGTTCTACAGCTACGAGCATCGCCGGCCGCGCCACGGCGACACGCTGGTCATGGGCTGCCTCAACGTCAGTCCGGAGCTGCAGGCGCGCGCCGGCCTGCTGAACTGCGACTGCAATTTCGTCAACGACAACATCGGCCGCTCGGGCTACGCCGCGCTGCGGCGGGTGTGGGATGCGGCCGAGCACGCCAGGATGCCGGCCCATCTGCTGGCCGACCTCGGCATGGCGCTCGGCGATTTCGACGACACCTTCGCCGGCCTGCTCGGCCGTTTCGGCCTGCGGGAGTATCGTCCCGACCATGCCAGCTTCGAGATGTGGAGCACGGTCGAGCAGGCGCCCGACCCGGACAGCCGCGTCACCCTGGGCGAGCGGACCGACGCGCTCGGCCTGCCCGAGATCAGGCTCGACTGGCGGCTGAGCGAGGCCGACAAGCGCAGCCTGCAGGTGGTCCATCGCACGATCGCCGAGGAGTTCGGCCGCACCGGTCTCGGCCGGCTGCAGGTCGACGAGTGGCTCGACGCCGATCTGACCACCTGGACGTCGCGGATGATCGGCGGCAATCATCACATGGGCACGACCCGGATGACCGACGATCCGCGCACCGGCGTCGTCGACCGCGACTGCCGGGTGCACGGCATGGCCAACCTGTTCGTCGCCGGCTCCTCGGTGTTTCCGACCGGCGGCAGCGCCAACCCGACGCTGACGATCGTCGCCCTCGCGCTGCGGCTCGCCGATCACCTGCAGGAGGCGGTGATGGCGACCGGCTAGCCCGGCCGCTCGATCGGTCTGCTCTCCGCCTGTCGCTCGCGCTCGGGCTGTGCTAAGCGGGCATCGGCGCCGAGGCGACTGCGGAGATTGGACCTGATGCTGCGCGACGCGCGCGAGCTCGAAGACGGTCACCTGCTGGAGTGCGATCTGGCGATCGTCGGCGCCGGCGCCGCCGGGATCACGCTGGCGCGCGCGCTCGCCGGCGGCCGGCTCAAGGTCGGCGTTCTGGAGAGCGGCGGGCTCGAGTTCGAGGAGCGGGTTCAGCAGCTCGACGAGGGCGCCAACGTCGGCCTGCCCTATTTCGATCTGGACGCCTGCCGGTTGCGCTTTTTCGGCGGCTCGACCAATCACTGGGCGGGCCGCTGCCGGCCGCTCGATGCGCTCGACTTCGAGCCCCGGCCGTGGGTGCGGCTGTCGGGCTGGCCGCTGAGCAAGGCCGAGCTCGAGCCCTGGTACCGCGAGGCGCAGCAGATCTGCCAGCTCGGCGCCTACGACTATGCGCCCGAGCGCTGGCTCGACCCGGGCCAGGCGGTGCTGCCGTTCGATCCGGCCAAGATCGTGAGCCGGGTCTGGCAGTACAGCCCGCCGACCCGGTTCGGCGAGGTCTATCGCGGCGGGCTCGAGGCGGCGGCCAATCTCGACGTCGTGCTGCACGCCAACCTGGTCGAGATCGAGGCCACCGAGGCCGGCGCCGAGGTGCTGGGCCTGAAGACCCAGACCCTCGATGGCAAGCGGATGACGGTGCGCGCGCGGGCCTACGTCCTCGCCTGCGGCGGCCTCGAGAACCCGCGCCTGCTGCTGGCCTCGAACCGGCAGGTCAAGGCCGGCCTCGGCAACCAGCGGGATCTGGTCGGGCGCTATTTCATGGAGCACCCGCACGTCAACGCGGCGCGCGCGCTGGTGACCGATCCGGCGCTCCTGAGCTTCTACAGCTATAACCAGGGCGGCGGCCACCGGCAGGGGATCGACGTGGTCGGCTGCCTCAACCAGAGCCCGGACCGGCAGCGCGCCCGGCAGCTTTTGAACTTCGATGCCCTGTTCACGGTCGACGACGTCGGCGATTCCGGGTTCGCCGCGCTCCGGCGGGTCTGGAACGCGGCCGGCCACGGCGAATGGCCGGACCACCTCGCGGCCGACCTCTGGCAGGCGTTGATCGACATCGACGACACCGCCTCCGGGCTCATGGGCCGGCTCGGATTGCGGCCCTACCACCCGGGTACCGTGGGCTTCCGGATGTGGTGCAGCGCCGAGCAGGTGCCGACTCCGGACAGCCGGGTGCGGCTCGGCGATCAGCTGGACGCGCTCGGCATGCCCCGGATCGAGCTCGACTGGCGGCTCACCGGGCAGGACAAGCGCTCGCTGCTCGCCGGCCACCAGGCGATCGCCGAGGAGCTCGGCCGGACCGGGCTCGGCCGGCTGCAGATCGCCGACTGGCTGACCGCCGACGACGACAGCTGGCCGCCGACCCTGGAGGGCGGCGACCACCACATGGGCACGACGCGCATGAGCCTGGATCCGAGCCAGGGCGTGGTCGACCCCAACTCGCGGGTGCATGGCATCGCCAACCTCTACGTCGCCGGCAGCTCGGTTTTTCCCACGTCGGGCAGCGCCAACCCGACGCTCACGATCGGCGCGCTGGCGCTCCGCCTCGCGGCGCACCTGCAGGAGCGGCTGGCGGTCTGATCGCTAATTGACCGCCTCTTTAGCCACGTACTTGCCGCCCTGCCAGACGTACCAGACGAAGGTGTTGTAGCCGGTGACGTCGCCGTTGGCGTCGAAGCCGATCCGGCCGAGCACGGTTTCGAAGCTGTGCGTGCGCAGCGCGGCTGCGACCGGCGTCGCCTCGACCGTCCCCGCCTGCTCGGCGGCGGCCGCCCAAACCTGCACGGCCGCGTACGAGGCAAAGGACGGTTGCAGGCCCCCCGCAGCGAGCCTGGCTGCCACACTGGCCGCCTGCGGACCGCTCGGCAAAGGATAGAAGGTCATGAGCGTACCGTCGGAGGCCGCGCCGGCCACCAGCCCGAAATCCTGATTGCTGAGCCCATCGCCGGCAACCAGTTGCAGCGGATAGCCGTGCTCCTTCGCCTGGCGGATGATCAGGCCCGCCTCGTGGCCATAGCCGCCATAGTACAGAACCTCGACTCCCAGGGCCCGCATCTTCTGGACGATCTCCCAGTAATCGGCCTTTCCCGGTGCAACCGCTTCGAACAGAGCCGGGCTAATGCCGCGCTGGTTGAGCCGCTTCCTGGTCTCCTCAGCCAAGCCTTGGCCATAGGCCTGGCCGTCGTGGACGATCGCGATCGGCTTGTCGCCCCAGCGATCGGCGAGCAGATCGCCAGCGATCCGGCCCTGGAGGTCGTCGCGGCCGACCATGCGGAACACGTCGGTGAAGCCTTGCTCGGTGAGCGTGGGATTGGTGGCTTCGGTCGCGATCATCAGGAGCCCGGCATCGGCATAGACCCGCGAGGCCGGGATGGCGGCACCCGAGCACTGGTGACCGAACACCGCCGCCACGCCGGCCGCGACCAGTTTGTTGGCGGCGGCCACGGCCTGTTCGGCGTCGCAATAATCGTCGGCTTCGATCACCTCTAGCGGATGGCCGAGCACGCCACCCCGGGCATTCAGGTCGGCGATCGCGACCCCGACGGCCTGCTTGGTGGCCGCCCCGCCCCAGGCATAGGGGCCGGTCAACGGCGCGGCGAGACCGACCAAAATCGCGGCGCGCACGGGCGCAGCGACGGCAAGGCCAAGCGCAAGTATGGCGAAGAGCTGAACTCGGAAATGCCTCATGCCGCGTCCTCCACCGGCCGGCTGTCTGCCACATCGATACCACAGGTCATGCGGTCGCGGCGGAAATCATCGGCTTACTCGATCGGACCTCCGACCCGGGTCGCGAGCTGAAGCAACAGCGCAGGCTGCCCCCGGGCCGCTGAGCTGCGGCTTCTTCAGTGCCATGCCGACGCTAAGCTTTGTGGCGCCGGCCAGCGGCCTCAGCACCGGGAAGGCCCACGGGTGAGCTTGATGAGGTCTGCAATCATCGATTAATTTGATCTCCCCGATTTCGGAGCCTGAGCTATGGCCAGCATCACCATCAGGAACCTCGATCAGGCGATCAAAGCGCGGCTCCGGCGGCGTGCGGCCAAGCATGATCGCTCGATGGAAGAGGAAGCCAGGGAGATCCTGCGCACGGCTCCTCTGCGAGGAGCTTGCCCCACCATCCGATCTGGCCACGGCGATCCGGCGCCGGCTTGCTACCTTCAGCGGCGTCGCATTGCCCGCGCCCGAGCGCGATACCTATCCGTGAGCCGCCGGTCTTCGATTAACCCCCGCCCGCTTCGACGGTCGAAGCGTGGGTCGCGGCGCAGCCGGCAGCCAGCCTGTTCACAACGGCGATCACCCAGGCGGAGAGTCTCTCTGGCTTGGCGCTATTGCCGGCGGGACGCCGGCGGAATGGGCTCGCCGCGACGGTCGAGGCCATCTTCGAGGCCGACCTTGCCGGTCGTGTTCTGCCGTTCGACCGCGCGGCCGCGCGCGAATTCGCCATGATCGCGGCAAGCGGGCGCCAGATGGGGAGACCGATGGCACAGGCCGATGCGCAGATTGCTGCCATCGCCCGCTCGCGTGGGGCCGCGCTCGCGACCCGCAACGCCGCCGATTTCGAGGACTGCGGCGTCCGCGTGATCGATCCCTGGCGCGCCTGAGCCCGCGGGCTCCAGCGCTCGCCCCGCTCGCCGCCATGGCTCGACGCGGGCGGCGCCGGCACCGCCTGTCAGTGGCGGGGCTGACCGCGGATGCCACCAGCTGGCCGCCGACCCTGGAGGGCGGCGACCAGCACATGGGCACCACGCGCATGAGCCAGGATGCGACCTGCCGGAGCGGTCGCCAGGGCCGCGCCCGCGTCCGAGGTTGCCGCCGTCGGGGCCTGGGCCGCGACGGTAAATCAGTTGCAGTCGGAGCATGGGTCGCGCGTTGATTGCTGAGGCTGCTCGCGCCGACGGCGGGTCCGATCCGCTTCGATGGCGCCGAGTCAGCATGGTGAGGTACGACCTGCTCGTGCCTCGCACGGAGCCTCTCGGGGGAGGGCTGGCACGCGCGTGCCGGCTGGTTCTCTGCCGCCAAAGGCGGTAGCTTACAGGGCTCGTTCACACCCCGGTGCCAAAGGGAGATCTAGGCGCGTGGCTGCACTTTCGTACGACAAGAACCCCAACGTCATGATCGTGGGCGTTGGACTGATGGGCCAATACCTCGCAAGCCACGTCGGCGAGTGGCTGGGCGCTGCCAGGCTCGTTCTCGTCGACGGCGCGGCTGCGATCAACGTCGCAGGCCAACGTACGGACCTTGTCGATTTCACCCAGTCGATCGCCGCCGCCAATCCATCCCTCGAGGTCGTTGCGGAAACCGTCGATATCACCAGTGAAAACGCCGTCGCCGCCCTCTTCTCGCGCCACGACAACATCCGCTATTTCCAACACACCGCTGGCATCTCACCCAGGCCGCTGACCCCACCCGAGGAGCTCAGCAAGGAAGAGGTCCTCGGCGCCTGCGAGGTGAACCTCTGGGGTGCTCACAATGTGCTGAAGCAAGGCATCCACGCCGGCGCCTTCGCGCGACGCACCCACGGCGTCATCATCCTCTCGACGTCGGCCACCGTCGGCTCGGAGGGCCGCGCGAGCGCCGCCTACGAGGCGTCCAAAGGCGGTCTCCTCAACCTCCTGACCCTTCAAGCCCGCTACTTCCTCGAAGCGCACGGCCTGGTCCTGAACGGGCTCGCACCCTCACCGCTGCGCGGCCCCATGGCGGCGCAGAACGAGATCGGCGCGGGACGCCTTCGAGCGGTGGAAGACAGCATGCCCATCGGCGGCCTGACCAATCCATCGCATATCGCCGCGGCCACCATGTACTTCTGGTCGAACGAATGCTGGTGCGTGGGCGAAGTCCTGACCATCGATGGCGGCTATACCAAGCACAAGCCGATCTATGGGGCGCTCTGAGGGCGTCTGTCAGGATGTCAGGTTTAGCCCTGCAGAACCTGGTCCGCCTGATGGCGAGGCGTCTCCAACTTCCGTTGTTGGCTCAGGCCGCCGCCCCCCCCGAGCCCGGCACGGCCGCTGTCGAGCGGGGTCCGGCCGTAGAGCCGCGGACGTCCGCTTTGCCACGGTTTCGGCAGCTTCGCCCTCAGCAGCGGTCGCCCCGGTCTGCTTGCCAGAAGGGCGGAGTTGACCCAATCCGGACCTTCGGCCCGATCGACACCAGGTCTGGGTGGACGTAAAGATTCCATCAACGCTGGGTAGCGGCTCAGCCCTTCGACTGCAGCATGTCATCCATGCCGTAAAAGCCAGGCGCTTGGCTGGCGATCCACACTGCAGCATCCAAAGTAGCTCCAGCGAAAGCCTTGTAATCCGTCACCCGGCTGATGATCTCAAGCCGTTGACTTGGACCCGCGAAAAACACAGAGTTCTCGCAGACCACGTCGCCGCCACGTGCTGAGGCAAAACCGATGCTGCCACGCTTGCGCTGCGCGGTCTCGCCGTGGCGGGCAGTCACCATTACGTCGGACAAAGCAACGCCGCGCCCATTCGCCGCGTATTCACCTAACTCCAGAGCTGTCCCCGATGGCGATTCGATCTTGTCCCAAGGATGAAAATCGAATATCTCAATGTCGAATTCATTGCTGAGCAATCGGGCGGCGGTCCGAACGAGTTCGTACATTGCAATTACCGATATGCTCATGTTTGCTACCAGCATGACCGGCACCGATTGCCCGGCTTCGACCAATTTGGCATGCTGTGCCTCGTCAAAGCCAGTTGTGCCAATCAGAACTGGCGTGTGTTGGCCGATTGTAACTGGCAGCAAAGACATCGTTCCCGACGCCGCACTGTAGTCGACGATGACATCGACCTCACTGCACAGCGCGCCAGCATCATCAGTGACCTGAAGTCCGAGCGAGGCAAACCGGCCAGCGTGCCAAGATCCTCGCCGATCTTTGGGGAGTCGGATCTCTCGCAACCGCCCCCAAGCGTACAGAGGTTGCTATCTGTTATGGCCTTAACCAGCATGGTGCCCATATGGCCCGCAGCGCCGTGCAGTCCGATCTTGGTCATTTGTGACGGTCTCCAGTTCATTTCATTGATAGGCTGAGCCGAGCTGATCCCGCAACCAGATATATCGCGACCCACTCGATGTGGAAAGCCATCATCTGGCATGGACTACCTGTCCTGGTAGCCCCTAGCGGGCGCTTGGATGAAGCATAAGTGGTTGATCTCAAAAGCCAAGTACCTGCTGTCTGGGAATGCCGCGCCTGGTGCTGCGGGCGGTTCCCAAGCCGGCCTCCAAGGTGCCACGCAGGCGCTGCTTGGTCAGGAAGCGGTCAAGGTCCGCTTCTGTGGCCAAAAAGCCGAAATCCGGCCGGCATCCACAAAGTCCGAGTGCTTCAGGTCTCTTCCGTTGGATCTCGACCACCAGCAGGGCTGGGCGCGCAAAGGCCGCCCGCTCGGTCTCGATCGCATCGATTGCGACGCAACCTGCGGCCGGCATTACGGTCAGAAATCTCGATCAGGCGATCGGGCTGCGCGCCGCCAGGCATGGTCGCTCGATCGCGGTGGCGAGATCGCAGGTGGGGACCATGCTCCTCGCAGAGCGCGGTGCGCAGGACGCCCCTCGCTTCCTCCTCGATCGAGCGCCGGCTCGCCCCCTTCGGCGCGGTCGAACTGCCTGCCGTGGAGCGCGATGCCATGCGCGACCCGCCAGCGCTCGAATCCCGACCTTCACGGCCCGGGTGATCGCGCTATTGCCGACTTCAAGGCCTGTGAATCCGAGTGGTCGATCCCTGGCACGCCTGGGCCCGCGCGCCCGCCATGGCTTGACGCGGCCCCCCCGGGCACACACCTGTCACGGGCGGGGTGTGCATGGAACGGGGCATGGACAAGAAGAGCCACTTCAACGCCTGGTATGTGATGATCGCGGTCCTGGCGATCCTGCTCGTCCAGGCGGTGTTCCAGGAAACGCAGAAGACCGAGTATCTGCCGTACAGCCAGTTCCAGTCCTACCTTGAGGCCGGCAAGGTCGACGAGCTCACGATCACCGAGAGCCGGATCATCGGCACCCTGAAGGACGCCCAACCCAACGAGCCGAGCCAGTTCGTGACCACCCGGGTCGACCCGAACTTCGCCGCCATGCTCGAGAAATACGGGGTCAAGTTCAAGGGCGGCAGCGATCAGAACTTCTTCACGACGCTGCTCTCCTGGATCCTGCCGGCCCTGATCTTCTTCGGGATCTGGATCTTCCTGCTCAAGCGGATGTCGATGGGCGGCATGGGCGCCGGCGGCCTGATGTCGATCGGCAAGAGCCGCGCCAAGATCTACGTCGAGAAGGACACCAAGACGACGCTCGCCGACGTCGCCGGCATCGACGAGGCCAAGGCCGAGGTCCAGGAGATCATCGATTTCCTGAAGGATCCCAAGGAATACAGCGTTCTCGGCGCGCGCCTGCCGCGCGGGGTCCTGCTGATCGGCCCGCCCGGCACCGGCAAGACCTTGCTGGCGCGCGCGGTGGCCGGCGAGGCCGGGGTCACGTTCCTGTCGATCTCGGGCTCCGAGTTCGTCGAGATGTTCGTCGGCGTCGGCGCCGCGCGCGTGCGCGATCTGTTCGAGCAGGCGCGCAAGATGGCGCCCTGCATCATCTTCATCGACGAGCTCGACGCGATGGGGCGCGCCCGCGGCATCGGCCCGATGGCCGGCGGCCACGACGAGAAGGAGCAGACGCTCAACCAGCTCCTGGTCGAGCTCGACGGCTTCGATCCGAGCCAGGGCATCATCCTGCTCGCGGCCACCAACCGGCCCGAGATCCTCGACCCGGCGCTGCTCCGGCCCGGCCGCTTCGACCGCCAGATCCTGGTCGACCGGCCCGACAAGCAGGGCCGGATCCAGATCCTCCAGGTGCACGCCAGGAAGATCAAGCTGGACGTGAACGTCAGCCTCGAGCAGGTCGCGGCGCTGACGCCCGGGTTCACCGGCGCCGATCTCGCCAACCTGGTCAACGAGGCGGCGCTGCTCGCGACCCGCAGGCGCGCGAGCGCGGTCACGCTCGCCGACTTCACCGCCGCGATCGAGCGGATCGTCGCCGGGCTCGAGAAGAAGAACCGGCTGCTCAATCCGAAGGAGCGCCGGGTGGTCGCCTACCACGAGCTCGGCCATGCCCTGGTCGCGCTGACGCTGCCCGGCGTCGATCCGGTGCACAAGGTCTCGATCATCCCGCGCGGGGTCGGGGCGCTCGGCTACACGATGCAGCGGCCGACCGAGGACCGCTTTTTGATGACCACCGACGAGCTCGAGCACAAGATGGCCGTGCTGCTCGGCGGCCGGGCCGCGGAGGAGCTGGTGTTCGGCGAGATCTCGACCGGTGCCGCCGACGACCTGATCCGGGTCACCGACATCGCGCGCAGCATGGTCACCCGCTACGGCATGGACCCGACGCTCGGGCAAGCGGCCTACGAGACCGAGCGCGGCAGCTTTCTCGGCCTGCCGAGCGAGGGCGGCGGCCGGCGCTTCAGCGAGGACACCGCGCGCGAGATCGACGTCGCGGTCCGCGAGCGGGTCGATCGCGCCTACCAGCAGGCGCTCGAGATCCTGAAGAAACGGCGCAGCGAGCTCGAGACGCTGGCGCGCAAGCTGCTCGAGAAGGAGACGCTGACCGCGGACGAATTGCCCCGGCCGACGCCGCCGCCGGAGGCCGAGGCCGCCTAGCCGCGCCCGCGCCTCGCGGTGGCATCGGCATGGCTGTCAATGCGCGCCGGCCCTGGCGCGCCGCCCTCGGTCTCGCGCTGCTCCTGACGCTCACCGGCTGCGCCGGGTTCGATGTCGAGCAGGCGCGGCTCTGCGCGCGGGTGATCCCGGGGGTCGAGGGCGTCGAGGCGCCGTTCGAGGTCCTGAGCAGCGAGCCCGAGCCGACGGCCGACCATGGCGTGGTCGTGCATTACCGGCTGTCGGAGCCTGAGGGCCAGGAGACGGCGCACTGGATCGCCTGCCGCTTCGGCGGCGGCGGGTTCGAGCGGGACCGGCTGAAGCTCACCGGCGTCGCGACCGATCAGGCGGGCGAACTCTCGGACATCCAGGTCTATCTGCTCCGGCAATACTGGCTCGGGCTGTACGAGGCGCAGGCGGAGGCCGCGGCGGGCCGGGCGCCGGTGGTCGCGGGCCCGGTGCGCGATCTGGTCTATGCGTTCCAGCTCGGGGTCAACGCACTCACCGTCGGCTGCCTCTACGGCCTGCTCGCGATCGGCTACAGCCTGGTCTACGGCATCGTCGGCAAGATCAATCTGGCGTTCGGCGAGATCGCGATCGTCGGCGCCTACGCCGCCTTCATCGGGGTCGCCGTGCTCGCTCTGGCCGGCGCCGGCACGGTGCCGCTGGCGCTGCTCGCGGTCCTGCTGGTGGTGATCGTGGTCGGCGGCGTGCACGGCCTGGTGACCGAGCGTCTGGTGTTCCGGCCGCTGCGCGCGACGTCGTCCCAGGCGCCGCTGATCGCGACCGTCGGCCTCGCGATTTTTCTCCAGGAGTACCTGCGGCTGACCCAGGGCTCCGCGGACCGCTGGATCCAGCCGGTGTTCTCCGAGGCGCACCGGCTCGCCGAGGGCGGCGGCTTCACGGTCACGATCAGCACCTCGCAGCTCCTGATCCTCGGGGTCACGGGCGTGCTCTACGCCGGCCTGTGGCTCTTGATGGCCCGCAGCCCGTTCGGGCGCCAGGCGCGGGCCTGCGCCGACGACGTGCTGATGGCGGCGTTCTGCGGCATCAACGTCGAGCGGGTGACCGCGCTGACGTTCTCGCTCGGCGCCGCCTACGCCGCGATCGCGGGCTTCGTGGTCCTGATCCGGTACGGCGGCGTGCGCTTCTACGACGGCTTCCTGCTCGGGTTCAAGGCGCTGACCGCGGCGATCCTGGGCGGCATCGGCTCGGTGCCCGGGGCGATGCTGGGCGGCCTTTTGATCGGCGCGCTCGAGACCTTCTGGGCCGGCTATCTGAGCATCGCCTACAAGGACGTGGCGGTCTTCGCGGTCCTGGCCGCGATCCTGGTCTGGCGCCCCCATGGCCTGCTCGGCCAGCCGGTGCGCCTCGCCAACGACGCCTTCCGCCAGCGGCCGCTGTGAACCGTCAACGCCGGCGCCCGCGTCGGCGTGCCGCCGGCTGCGGCTCGGAGGGTGCGGCCTCCGGGTCGAGAACCTGCGCGACGCCGTAGCGCAGTCGATCCGGGAATGTCGATGGGCCGAGGCCGGTCTCGTCAATCGCCCGGCCAAGAGCATCCGGATAGACCTCGGCGATGGTCGCCTCGAGGTTGCGCTTGAGGCTGGGGCTGCGTCGCAGCAGGCGCCGCAGCGCGTTGCGCTGCTCGCGCATCGTGCCCAGCCAGCTACGGGATCGACGCGCCGGCTGATGATCCCATTTCAGCATGTGCATGAGCAGGACCTCGAGCCGGTTCTCGAGCTCGCCCCATTCGCTGCGGCCCATGGTGTCGAGCTCCTCGGCGAGGTTGTCGAGGTCGAGCTGATCCAGGCGGCCGGCGCGCACCAGCGCCGCCTGCTGCTCGGTCCAGGCGAGAAAGTCCTCGTCGTAGAGGCTCGGGCGAACGAGCGTCTTGGCCATCGTGGCCTCTCGCAGGGCTACCGCTGAACGATCCTATCACACAGCCGCGGCCAACGTCAGATCAACGAGGTCGCCGTCAGCTGGGCGGCTTCAAACCCTTGAATTGTCAGACCTGCGGAGGCAGGATCTGCCTTACGCAGGCCACCCCTAGCATCCGCACCGATCCCGGCAGTCAATGATTTGCGACCGGCGCAGCCGGCGCGTTCCGTGCGTCCTTGACCGCGGCCGGGATCAGTGCTTCGGTCTTTCCGGTCGGGCTTTCGACTTCTCAGTAGTTAGTCACCGTTCCTCAATGATAGACTTCAGCTCGCGTTTATTTGCGGTGGCTCGCAACCCACTCAGCGCGGCACGATCCTGTCGATCTCGGCGAGGTCGTCCGGCGTCAGGTGCCAGGTGGCGGCCTTGGCGTTGGTCGCGACCTGCTTGGGCGAGGTCGCGCCGGCGATCACCGAGGCGACTGGGCGGTGGGACAGGAGCCAGGCGAAGGCGCGCTCGAGCAGCGAATGGTGGCGTGCCTCGGCGAAGGCGAGGAGCGCCTCGACCACATCCAGGTTCGGGCCTGAGAGCAGGTCGCCGAAGCGTTCGCCGGCCTGGATCCGAGCCCCTTCGGGCGTCGTCCGGCCGCGCCGGTATTTGCCGGTCAAAAGCCCGCTCGCGAGTGGGAAATAGGGCAGAAAGGCGAGGCCCAGGCGCGCGCATTCGGGCAGCACCTCGGCCTCCGGGTCGCGCTTGAACAGGCTGAACTCGTTCTGGACGCTGACGAAGCGCGCGGCGCCGGAAGGGACCGCGGACGCGGCTTCGCGCAGTTGGGCGGCGGAGAAGTTGGAGCAGCCGATTTCCCGGACTTTGCCGGCGCGCACCGCGTCGTTCAGCGCGCCGAGGGTATCGGCGATCGGCACGCCCGGGTCGGGCTGGTGCAGCTGGTAGAGATCGATGCGGTCGGTCTGCAGGCGCTGCAGGCTGTCGTCGAGGGCGGCCTGCACGTAGGCGGGGCTCGCCCCCTGGCGCTGCTCGTCGACCTTCATGCCGAACTTGGTCGCGAGCACGACCTTCTGGCGCCGACCCTTCAGGACCTCGCCGAGGAAGGTCTCGCTCTTGGTGCCGCCGTAGATGTCGGCGGTGTCCAGGAAGTCGACGCCGGCATCGAGCGCGGCATCGACCACGCGCCTGGTCGCGGCGGCGTCGATGCGCCAGCCGAAGTTGTTGCAGCCAAGCCCGACCGCCGAGACCTCGAGCGCGCCGATGCGTCGCTTCTCCATTCGTGGGTTCCCTGTCCTTGATTAGCCGGCGGCAGGTCGCCGACGAGCGGCCGGCGCCGGTGGCGACGGCCGCGAGGTCGGTGCCGGGCCTCAGCCCTTGGTCGCGCCCGAGGTCAGGCCGGCGATGTAGTAGTCCATCAGGAAGGCATACAGGATCACCGGTGGTGCTGCCGCCAGCAGCGCGCCGGCCATCAGGCCGCCCCAGTGGTAGACGTCGCCGCGGATCAGCGTGGTCACCGTGCCCGCGGTCAGGACCAGCTGGTCCTCGCTGTAGACGAAGGCGAGCGGGTAGAGGAACTCCGCCCAGGAGACCGTGAAGGCGAAGATGGTCGCCGCGATGATCCCCGGCAGGGCCACCGGGATGAAGATCTTGAGCAGCATCTGCAGGTGGTTGCAGCCGTCGATCAGCGCCGCCTCGTCGAGCTCACGCGGGATCGAGCTGAAATAGCCGATCAGGATCCAGGTGCAGAACGGCACCGCGATGATCGGATAGACCAGCACCAGGCCCCAGTAGGTATTGAGCAGGTGGAGCCCGCCGACGATCTTGAACAAGGGGATGAACAGCAGCGTCTCGGGCACCAGGTAGCTCAGGAACACGCCGGTCGCCAGCACCGTCGAGCCGAAGAAGCGCATGCGGGCGAGCGAGTAGGCGGCGAGGATACTGACCACCATTGAGATCGCGACCGTGCAGACGGTGACGATCACCGTGTTCTTGAAGTAGGTCGGGAACGCGGTGTTGAACAGAAGATTGGTGTAGTGATCGAGGGTCACCGTGCCGTTGATGATCCAGGGATTGCCGGCCAGGCTCGAGATCTCCTGGTCGGTCTTGAGCGAGGTGATCAGCATGTAGTAGGGCGGGAACAGGAAGAAGACGATGAACAGCATCAGGAAGAAGTAGGAGGCATAGAGCGCCCAGCGGCGATCGCCGCTGGCCTTGCCGCGGCTGAAGACGCCGGACGCGCTGGTGGTAGCGACTTGCGTGGCCATTACACTCGACTCGCCCGTTGGCGCACATCGCGCAGGATGAAGAAGGCGAACACGGCCAGGATCGGGAACATGAACAGCGCGACCGAGGCGCCGAGCGGGATGTCGCCGCTCTGGATGCCGAGGTGGAACGCATAGGTCCCGAACAGATGGGTCGTGTTGCGGGGGCCGCCGCCGGTCAGCACGCGCACGATGTCGAAGTTGGCGAAGGTCACGATGGTCGAGAACAGCATCGTGATCGCGACGATGTTGCGCAGCATCGGCAGGGTCACGTAGACCAGCCGCTGCCAGGCGGACGCACCGTCGACCTTGGCGGCGTCGTACAGCTCCTCCGGGATCGACTTGAGCGCCGCGAGGTACATGATCAGGAAGAACGGCGCGCCGTACCAGATGTTGACCAGGATGACCGCGAACCGCGCCCAGAAGGTCTGGCTGAGCCAGGGGATGTGCGGCCCGCCCATCGCCTCCAGCAGCCAGTTGATGGCGCTGTAGGTGGGATCGAACAGCCACCACCAGCCGAGCGTCGAGAGCGCCGGCGGGATCACCCAGGGGACCAGCGACAGGCCGCGCCAGACGCGCTGGCCGCGCTCGTGCACGTTGTGGATCAGGTGGGCGCAGATGAAGCCGATCACCGCCTTGAAGAACACCGCGGTGAAGGTGAACAGGATCGACTGCCGGACCACCATCCAGAAGGTGCTGCGCCCGAACAGGAAGATGAAGTTGTCCAGCCCGACGTAGTGCGTCTCGGACTTGTTCAACAGCGACAGGTTGATCGAGTAGAAGAACGGATAGACCACGAGGCCGCCGATGATCAGGATCAGCGGCAGGCACATGATGAAGGCGAGGGTCGAGCGCTGGTGCCAGAAGCCCCGCATGTAGGCGCCGAAGCTCGGCGCCGCGCTGGCGGGGCGTCGCCCGTTCAATGCTGCACTGGTTCGAGCCATGGCCCTGCCTCCCGACAGTCTGCCAAGGTTATCGACCGGGACACCCGAAAGCCCAAGCCTGGAGTGTCCCGGCCCGATCGGATCGCCCCGGGCCGGCTGGCGGCAGCCAGCCGCCGATACCGGCCCGGAGGCATTGGCTCAGCCGCGCAGATAGCCCTCCAGCTCGTCGCTCGCCCAGGCGATCGCGTCGTCGGGCGATTCGCCGGTCTGGGTGACCCGCGCCACCATGTTGGGCACCAGCGCCTCGTTGTAGATCTGGGCCGCGACCGCCGGCGGCGCCGGATAGCCCGACACGATCGCGTGCTCGTTGCCGCGCCCCGGGTAGTTGTAGAGCGTGCCGGCCGGGGGCTTCTCCGTCTCCCAGACCGGGTTGTCGAAGAACGCCGGCTGCAGCGGCAGATCATAGCCGTGGGACGCCTTGACCAGCTCGGCAACCTGCTCCTTCTGCGAGAGATACAGCAGGAGGTCCTTGGCCGCCGGAATGTTCTGCGAGAAGTTCCAGATGCCCCACATGTAGGGCAGGCTGCCGCGGTAGCGGCCCTCGGGGCCGGCCGGCGTGTCGTGGTGCCAGAGCTGGGCGCCGACCTTGGGTTGGTCGCGCACCGCGACCGCCCAGGCCGAGGGCGGGTTCTGGATGCACGAGCCGGTGCCGGAGATGATCCAGCGGTTGTTGCCGGCGTCGTCCCAGGCGTAGACGTCGGGCGGCATGTACTGGGTCAGCTTCTTCATGTACTCGAGCGCGGCGCGGGTGCCCTCGGAATCGACCGTGATCTCGCCATCGGCGCTCACCATCTGGCCGCCGAACGACAGGAACAGGGGTCCGAGCCAGTCCTGGGCGTCGCTGGTCGGCCCGATCGGGTTGCCGAAGTCGTGGCCGGCGGCGTGCAGCTTCTCGGCCGCCTTCAGGAAGTTGTCGTAGGTCCATTCCTTGTCGATCTTGGCCTGGTCGCGGGGCCCGGCCGGGAACAGATCCTGCAGGTCGACGCCTGCGGCCTTGAAGTAGTCGAGCCGCGAGACCATCGGATAGGTGTGCGAGCCGGTCGGCGCCGGCACTGCCTTCCAGCTGCCGTCGTGCTTGCAGAGGTAGGCGGCGCGGTCCTCGTACGGGCCGTACTGCTTGGTCAGCTCGGCCATCAGGTCGTCGACCGGCTCCAGCGAATCCTTGTGGATCGTGACGTCCCAGGTCGGCAGCGCGAAGATGTCGTGGCCGGTCTTGGCGCGTGCCTCGGCGGCCGCGGTCACCTGGTTCTTGAAGCCGATCGAGGTGATGAAGTCGATGGTGATCTCGACGTTGTTCTTGTTGCCCCAGTCCTTGCACATCTTGTCCAGGACGTCGTTGGCGCCGGGCACCCAGTGGTCCCACATGCCGAGCGCCAGCGTGCCGGCCGAGTGCGCGGTCTTGACGTAGGGCGCCGCGAGCGCCGCGCCGGTCGCCAGCGCGGTCGTCTTGAGGAACCGGCGCCGGCTCGGTGTCCAGAGTGCCATCAAGCTTCTCCCTTGTGTGCGCGGTTGTCAGTCCACCGCCGGCGCAGAAGTCGTGAACCGCGGACGGAGTCTTCTCGCCAGCACGTCGCTGTGTTGGTAAAAACTCATACCCGGACCGAGCGGAGGCGACAAGCCCGAGCCGGGCCGGGGAGCGCAAGGGGAGGCGACGGCTGATGCAGATTGCGGCGGACCGGTTGCGCCGTCTGGCGGCGACCATTCTCGAGGCGGCGGGCTCGGCGGCGGCGGAGGCGGACGCTGTGGCGGCGCGACTGGTCGGCGCCAACCTCGCCGGCCACGACTCGCACGGCGTGATCCGGGTGCCGCAGTACGTCGACCAGGTCGAGGCCGGCCAGGTTCTGCCCAACCGGACCGCCGAGGTCATCTCGGAGACCGATGCCGTCACGGTCCTGGACGGCCAGGGCGGCTACGGCCAGATCGTCGGCGCGCAGTCGGTCCAGGCCGCGATCGACAAGGCGACCCGGCACGGGATCGCGCTCTCCGCGCTCCGGCAGTCCGCCCATCTCGGCCGGCTCGGCGACTGGGCCGAGATGGCGGCCGCGGCCGGCATGGCCTCGATCCATTTCGTCAATGCCACCGGCATTCCGCTCCGGGTCGTGCCGCACGGCGGCCGCGACGGCCGCGGCACCACCAACCCGCTCGCGATGGGCATCCCGGTCGCGGGCGGCGACCCGGTGGTGCTCGACTTCGCGACCTCGGCGGTCGCCGAGGGCAAGGTCCGGGTGGCGCGCAACAAAGGGGTCGCGATCCCGCCCGACTGCCTGCTCGACGCCGACGGCCGCCCGAGCACCGATCCGAACGCGCTCTATGCCGACCCGCCGGGCAACCTGGTGCCGTTCGGCGGCGCCGTGACCGGGCACAAGGGCGGCGCGCTCTGGCTGATGGTCGACCTGCTGGCCGGCGCGTTCACCGGCGGCGGCTGCTCGCGGCTGCCCGAGGGCGAGCCGCGCTTCTCAAGCAACATGCTCTCGATCGTGATCGCGCCCGAGGCCTATGCCGGCGCCGGCCTCGCGGCCGAGATCCGGCGCTATCTCGGGTTCGTCAAGAGCTCGCGGCCGCGCGAGCCGGGCGGCGAGGTCCTGCTGCCGGGCGAGCCCGAGCGGCGCGCCCGGGCCGAGCGGCTGGCGCACGGCGTGCCGATCGATCCGACCACCTGGGAGCACATCCTGGCGGCGGCCGAGCGCCAGGGTCTCGGGCGCGCCGAGATCGAGGCGCTGGCCGCCTGAACGCCCGGCTTGATGAAAGTGCGCAGACACGGCATGATCCGGCCAAGCCAAGGGTAGAGATCCGAAGGCACAATCTGGGAGCGGTGGGCGATGGCATCGGTCGATATCGGCAAGGTCGATAAGTTCTTCGGCACGACCCAGGTCCTGTACGGGGTCGAGATCGAGATCGGCGACGGCGAGTTCGTCGTCCTGGTCGGCCCCTCGGGGTGCGGCAAATCGACCTTGCTGCGCATGATCGCGGGGCTCGAGGAGATCAGCAACGGCGAGATCGCGATCGGCGGCCGGGTGGTCAACAACGTGCCGCCCAAGGACCGCGACATCGCGATGGTCTTCCAGAACTACGCGCTCTACCCGCACATGACGGTCTACGACAACATGGCGTTCTCGCTGAAGCTGGCGAAGGCGCCCAAGGACGAGATCAAGAAGCGGGTCGACCGGGCGGCCGAGATCCTGGGCCTGGGCGAGTTCCTGAACCGTTATCCGCGCCAGCTCTCGGGCGGCCAGCGCCAGCGGGTCGCGATGGGCCGGGCGATCGTCCGCGATCCCCAGGTGTTCCTGTTCGACGAGCCGCTCTCGAACCTCGACGCCAAGCTGCGCGTCCAGATGCGCACCGAGATCAAGGAATTGCACCAGCGCCTCAAGACGACCTCGGTCTACGTCACCCACGACCAGATCGAGGCGATGACCATGGCCGACCGGATCGTGGTCATGCACGGCGGCGTGGTCGAGCAGGTCGGCGAACCGCTCGATCTCTACGACCACCCCTCCAACCTGTTCGTTGCCGGCTTCATCGGCTCGCCGGCGATGAACTTCGTCGAGGCCACGATCAAGCGCAACGGCGGCGCGCCGGCCGCGGTCACGCCCGACGGCAGCAGGCTGCCGCTGTCCTCGCACGCCGGCGGTCGCGACGGCCAGCAGGTCGTCTACGGCATCCGCCCGGAGCACCTGGACCTGATCGACTCCGGCGTTCCCGGGCTGTCGGCGGAGGTCGTGGTGGTCGAGCCGACCGGCGCCGAGATCCTGGTGTTCACCCAGCTCGCGGGCCAGGAGGTCGCGGTCGTGTTCAAGGAGCGGCACAAGTTCCGGCCGGGCGACAAGATCAACCTGACCCCGCACGCCGGCACGATCCACCTGTTCGACAAGCAGACCGGTCAGCGCATCCCGAGCTGATCGCCGCCGCCAGCGGGGCCCGGGGCGGCCAGGTGCCGGCGGGTGCCGCCCGTGCCGTCGATCAGATCGAGGAGATCGACCTGCCAGGCCTGGGTGTCGCGGGACGCGTTCATGCAGTCCGCGCTCGGATGCTGGACCGCGCAGACGCGCTCGCCGGAGCCGTCGCGCTCGACCAGGATCGCGCGGTCGCGGAACGGCCGCAGCCGCCAGCGGCGATCCCAGGCGCCGTCGACGTTGTCCGGTAACAGCCGGTCGACGAGCGCATAGGGGATCAGGTAGGTCGGCAGCCGCCCGAGCGGCACCATCTGGCCGCGATCGAGCATGATCAGCGGCACTTCATAGAGCGCGGCGCGGCCGAACGGGTCGGGCTCGGCGGCCGCAATCCGGCCGCCCTGGCGCTGGCCCGCGAAATCGGCGCCGAGCGCCGGCTCGTGGTCGCCGAGGATCACGATCAGGCTGTCCGGATTCCGCTCCAGCAGCCGGTCGACGAACCGGTCGACCGCGAGCGTCAGGTACCAGATCGCGTTCATGTAGTCGGTCACCTGCTGCGAGGCGCCGTCGGCGCGCCAGCGGTCGGGCCGTCGCTCGCGGTTGCGGGCGTAGGGAAAATGCGACGAGTTGACGAAGGCGTAGGACAGCACCGGCCGGTCGCCGCCGAGCAGCGGCTCGATCCGTGCCCAGTGCTGGTCGAGGGTCGCCTCGGCGGAGACGAAATAGCCGTCGCGGTCGGACAGGTCGAGATCGGTCATGAAGGCGGCGCTGTCGAAGCCGAGACTTGGATAGGCGAGGCTGAGGTTGAAGGTGCGCGGCGGGCTCGGGTGCAGCGCCGTGCTCCGGTAGCCCTGCGCGCCGAGCAGGTTGGGCAGGCAGGGCAGCGGCCGCTCGGGCAGCCGCCAGAAGATCACGTCCGAGAGGCTGACCGCGGCGGGAATCCCGCACAGCACCTCGAACTCGGCGTTCGACGAGCGGTTGCCGAACACCGGGCTGAGCGCCGTCGCGCGCGATTCCTGCCGCCAGCGCTCGAACAGCGGCGGCAGCTGGACGTTCCCCAGCCCGAAGCCGGGATACCAGGCCGGATCGGTGAAGCTCTCGAGGACGAGGATGTGCAGGTTGCGCGGCCTGATCGAGCGCAGGTCGACGGCCGCGAGCGGCGTGATCGGCGGCTCGAGGCTGTCGTCGGCCCGCAGCTCCTCGACGGTATGGTTCCAGTCGGCATCCCGGACGAGATTGGTGTAGGCCGTGTAGAAGTGTCCGAGGATCGGGTAGGATTGTCCTTGGACCGGCGTCGTGCCGACCATCGCGTGGGCGAGGCCGGGCGCCAGGGCGACACCGACCATGACCAGGACCGCCCCGGGCAGCGGCAACAGCAGGCCGAACTCGCGCGCGTTGCGCGGTAGCCCCAGGTTGGCCACGAACGCCAGAGCCAGGAGCGCCAGGACCGCGACCGCGGGCCAGGCAAGACGCGGATCGGTCACCCGCAACAGGTCGGGGACCAGCAGAACGTCGCCGAACAGGCCGGGCTCACCCAGGACCGAGAGCTTGGCGCAGGAGGCGGCGAGCGCGCCGTTGGCGATTACGAGCGCCAACAGTGCGCCGAGCGTGCGCCGCCGTTGGAGGACCGTGAGCGCGACCGTGAGGTAGAGCACGATCGTCGCGTCGAAAGCGACCGAGGCGGCGATATGGAGATTGGCGCGCAGGGAGACGTGCGTGAGCGCCGTGGTGCCGGCGATCAGCAGGGCGAGGCCGGCGGAGGCAAGCACCAGCCAGTCCTCGATTCGCTTCGGCGCCGATGGTTGGGGAGCGATCGCTGCGCTCTGGCGTGCCCGCATCGTGACCATCCGATTCGATTGCTGTCGCGGCCGCGATCATGCCCCCACGTGAGTTGACGCTTCGTAGCCGCCATGGCGATTTAAGGGAGCTCGAGGGCGGCAGCGCCGGCATCGCGCCGGCTCGCCGTCGCTCGAATCGGAGGGGAAATGTGCGGCGTCTGAGCCCGACGGCGCTCGAACGGCTCGGTGGCGAGACCCGCCGCTGGCGCTATGCGCGCGGCGAGCTGCGGGTCGGCATCGTCCATCTCGGCCTCGGCGCGTTCCAGCGCGCGCATCAGGCGGTCTACACCGAGGACGCGCTGGAACTCGCGTTCGGCCCGTTCGGGATCTGCGGCGTCAGTTTGCGGAGCGGCGCAGTGCGCGACCGGCTGGCGCCGCAGGACGGGCTGTACACGGTCCTGACGCGCGCGGCCGGGGGCGAGCGGCTGCGCGTCGTCGGCTGCCTGCGGGAGCTGCTGGTCGGGGCCGAGGATCCGGCGGCGGTCGTGCGCCGGATCGCCGATCCACAGATCGCGGTCATCTCGCTGACCGTGACCGAGAAGGGCTATTGCCACGACCCGGCGACCGGGGCGCTGGACACCGGCCATCCCGACATCCGCCACGATCTCGAGCAGCCGGCGCGGCCGCGGAGCGCGGTCGGGGTGCTGGTCGGCGGCCTGGAGCTGCGCCGCCGCCGGGGCGCGCCGCCGCCGACCGTGCTCTGTTGCGACAACCTGCCGCACAACGGCCGGACGCTGCGTGGCGTCGCGCTGGCGTTCGCGGCCCTGCGCGACGACGGGCTCGCGCGCTGGCTCGAGGCCGAGGTCGCCTTCCCATGCACGATGGTCGATCGGATCGTGCCGGCCACGACCGCGGCGGATGTCGCGGCGGTCGAGGCGCGCCTCGGGCTCAAGGACGAGGCGCCGGTCGTGGCCGAGCCGTTTTCCCAATGGGTGATCGAGGATAACTTCACCGGGCCGCGGCCGGCCTGGGAGCGGGTCGGGGCGGAGCTGGTCGCCGACGTCGGCCCGTATGAGGAGATGAAGCTCCGGCTCCTGAACGGCAGCCATTCGGCGCTCGCCTATCTGGGTTTTCTCGCGAGCTTCGAGCACGTCTTCGAGGTCATGGCCGTGCCGGAGTTCGTGATCTTCGTCCGCCGCATGATGGCGCTCGAGGTGGCGCCGACGCTCGCCGTGCCGGTCGATCTCGCCGGCTATCAGCGGCTTCTGCTGGAGCGCTTCGCCAATCCAGCGATCCGCCACCGGACCGCGCAGATCGCGATGGACGGCTCCCAGAAGCTGCCGCAGCGCCTGCTCGGGCCGATCCGGGACCAGCTGCGCGCGGGCGGCCCGGTCCGCCACCTGGCGCTCGCGGTCGCGGCCTGGATCCGCTACGCCGCCGGGCGCGACGAGTGGGGGCAAAAGATCGCGGTCGCCGATCCGCTGGCCGTCCGCCTGGGGGCGATCGGCGCGCGCGCGGACGGCGATCCGGAGCGCCTGGCCGCGGGCTTCCTCGAGGTCCGGGAGGTGTTCGGCGACGATCTGCCACGCGACCCGCGCTTCCGGGGCGAGCTCCGGGCGGCGTTGGCCTCGCTGATCGGCGACGGCGCGCGGGCGGCGGTCGCCGCGTGCGTCGCCATGTGATGGTTCAGCCGCCGGCGCCCGCGATGTGCCGGGCGATCACCGGCCAGTAGCGCTCGCCGTCGCCGGCTTCGATCGCCCGGGCGAAGCGCTCGCGCACGAGCCGGGCGCCCGCGGCCGCAATGCCGGCCTGCTCGGCGAGCGCGAGCGCGTAGTCCAGATCCTTCTGCGCATAGCGGGTCGAGAATGCGCGCTCGGGGTAGCTGCCCGGCAGCATGCATTGCGGCCGTGATTGCGGAGCGCGAAGCTGTCGGTCGAGTCCCGGCTCAATGCTTCCAGCAGGATCTCCGGCGCGATCCCGCTCGTCGTCCCGATCGCGAGCGCCTCGGCGAGCGCCTGACCGATCTCGAACAGCACCATGTTGTTCATGAGCTTGGCGATCTGGCCGGTGCCGATGTCGCCGCAGTGCAGGACGTCGCTCGCAAAGCAGCGGAGATGGGGCTCGATCGCGGCGAAGGTCGCGGGCGCGGCGCCGACCATGACGCTGAGCTCGCCCCGCTCGGCGGCTGCCCGGGTGCGCGCGACCGCGCATCGGCATAGCCGAGCCCGCGGGCCGCGAACCGCGCCGCGAGCTCGCGGGTGAGGTCGACCGGCGAGGTCGAGAGATCGACGAGCGTGGCGCCCGCGCGCATCGCCGGCAGCAGGCGCAGGGCGACCGCGGCGAGCTCGGCGCCGCCCGGCAGCGACAGAAAGACGATGTTCGCGGCTTCGCCGACCGCCTCGATGCCGGTCGCCGGCTCGACACCCTCGGCCGCAAGCCGCGCGAGCGGGTCGGGGTGCAGATCGAAGCCGAGCACGCGGCAGCCGGACTTGCGCGCCAGATGGCCGCAGATCGGCTCGCCCATCACGCCGAGCCCGATGCAGCCGAGGACCTGCGGCTCGGCCACGACCCGCTACTGACCCTTGAGGGTCACGATCGGCTGGGCGAACTTGGGCTCGGTGTCCCAGGGGAACAGGATCCAGGTGTCCTGGCTGACCTCGGTGACGAAGGTGTCGACCACCGGCCGGCCGGCGGGCTTGGCGTAGACCGTGGCGAAGTGCGCCTCGGGCAAAAGCTCGCGCACGATCCGCCCGGTCTGGCCGGTGTCGACCAGGTCGTCGACGATCAGCCAGCCCTCGCCCGTGCCGCCGCCCTTGATCCCCTTCAGGATCTCGGGCTGGCGCTGGACCTCGGTGTCGTAGGACGAGATGCAGACCGTGTCGATCACCCGGATGTCGAGCTCGCGGGCGACGATGTGGGCGGGCACGAGGCCGCCGCGGGTGACCGCGACGATGCCCGCGAACGGGCCGCGCTCGGCGAGCCGCCAGGACAGGGCCCGGGCATCGCGGTGGAGCTCGTCCCAGGAGACCGGAAAGTAGCGTCTGACGGCTTCACTCACGGTAGAAGACCTCCTGCTCGCCCAGCGCCGGGATAACGCCGACGCCCCGCGCGGCTTGTCAAGCCCGAGGGCGGGCGGCGGCGCAAACAGGCGTTCCGTCCGGCGCTCGGACCGCCTAAGCTCGCGCTGCTATGGTCCAGGTCAGGGGAGGCGTGGGATGAAAACGATCAAGGGGCCGGCGATCTTTCTCGCCCAGTTCGCGGGCGATCAGGCGCCGTTCAATTCGCTCGCCGGGATCGCCCGCTGGGCTGCCGACCTCGGCTATCTCGGCGTCCAGATCCCGAGCTGGGACGGGCGCCTGTTCGATCTCGATAAGGCGGCGGAAAGCGATGCCTATTGCGACGAGGTCAAGGGCACGCTCAAGGACGCCGGCGTCGAGCTGACCGAGCTCTCGACCCACCTCCAGGGCCAGCTGGTCGCGGTCCATCCGGCCTACGATGAGGCGTTCGATGCGTTCGCGGCTCCCTCGGTGCGCGGCAACCCGAAGGCGCGCCAGGAATGGGCCGTGGATCAGATGCTGAAGGCCGCCAGGGCCTCGAAGCGGCTGGGCCTGACCGCCCACGTCAGCTTCCCGGGCGCGCTCGCCTGGCCTTATCTCTATCCCTGGCCGCCGCGGCCGGCCGGGCTGATCGAGACCGCGTTCGACGAGCTGGCAAGACGCTGGCGGCCGATCCTCGATGCCTACGACGAAGCAGGGGTCGACGTCGGTTTCGAATTGCATCCGGGCGAGGATCTGTTCGACGGCGCGACCTTCGAGATGTTCCTCGAGCGGGTCGGCAACCATCGGCGCTGCGGCATCAACTACGATCCGAGCCACTTTCTCTTGCAGCAGCTCGACTACCTTGGCTTCATCGACGTCTACCACGAGCGGATCGTGGCATTCCACGTCAAGGACGCGGAGTTCAATCCGAGCCCGAAGCAGGGCGTCTATTCCGGGCTGCAGTCCTGGCTCTGGCGGGCGGGGCGGTTTCGCTCGCTCGGCGACGGCCAGGTCGACTTCGTCGGCATCTTCTCGAAGCTCGCCGGCTACGATTACGACAGCTGGGCGGTGCTGGAGTGGGAGTGCTGCCTGAAGAACCCCGAGGACGGGGCGCGCGAGGGTGCGGAGTTCATCGCCCAGCACATCATCCGCGTGACCGAGAAGAGCTTCGAGGACTTTGCCGCCGGGGGCGTCGATTTGGCTGCGAACCGGCGCATGCTCGGGATCGGCTGAAGGAGCGGGCCCATGGCGATCGAAGGCAAAAGTGGGAAAAACGGGCGGCGGCTGCGGCTCGGGATGGTCGGCGGCGGCCAGGGGGCGTTCATCGGCGCGGTGCATCGGATCGCCGCCCGGATCGACGACCGCTACGAATTGGTCGCGGGCGCGCTCAGCGCCGATCCCGAGCGGGCCAAGGCGTCAGCCGCGGAGCTCCGGATCGCGCCCGATCGGGCCTACGGCTCGTTTGCGGACATGGCGGCCAAGGAAGCTGCACGCGAGGACGGCATCGACGCGGTCGCGATCGTGACCCCGAACCGGGTCCATCATCCGGCGGCGAAGGCCTTCCTCGAGGCCGGCATCCACGTGATCTGCGACAAGCCGATGACGACCACCGTCGAGGACGCGCTGGACCTGGTCCGGACCGTGAAGCGCACCGGCCTCGTGTTCGGCCTGACCCACAACTATACCGGGTTCCCGATGGTCCGCGAGGCGCGCGAGCGGGTGCAGGCGGGCGAGCTCGGCGAGATCCGGGTCGTCCAGGCCGAGTATCCGCAGGACTGGCTCACGACGAGATTGGAAGAAACCGGCCAGAAACAGGCGGCCTGGCGGACCGATCCGGCGCAGTCGGGCGGCGGGGCGATCGGCGACATCGGCAGCCACGCCTTCAACCTCGCGGCCTTCATCACCGGCCTGGAGGCGGAGCAGCTGTGCGCCGAGCTGTCGACGTTCGTCGCCGGCCGCCGGGTCGACGACAACTGCAACATCCTGCTCCGCTACGCGGGCGGCGCGCGCGGCATGCTCTGGGCCTCGCAGGTGGCACCCGGCAACGACAACGCGCTCCGCATCCGCGTTTATGGCGACAAAGGCGGCCTCGCCTGGCAGCAGGAGTTTCCCGACTTTCTCGAGCTGTTCCCGCTCGGCAGGCCGCCGCAGCGGATCGTGCGCGCGCATCCGAGCACCGGAAAAAGCGCTGGCCGGGTGACCCGCATCCCGCCCGGCCATGTCGAGGGGTATTTCGAGGGCTTCGCCAACATCTATTCGGACTGCGCCGAGCTGATCACGGCCAAGCTCGAGAATCGCGCGCCCGACCCGGGTGCGACGCTGGTGCCGACAGTCGAGGACGGCGCCAGGGGCGTGAAGTTCATCACCGCCGCCATCGACTCCAGCGCCCGCGGCGGCGTGTGGACGGGTCTCGAGCTGGCCGTGTAGAGGCCCCGTTCGCACGCCCGATGGAGAGGCCCGCTATGCGCAAGAGAGCTAAACCGATCCCGACTCTCGCGAGCGAGGCGGAGGAGCGAGGTTTTTGGGAGAGCCAGGACTCGACCGAGCACGTCGACTGGAGCGCGGCCGAGCGCGTGCGGCTGCCGAACCTCCCGTCGACGACCTCGATCTCGCTGCGCCTGCCGATCAGCATGCTCGAGCGGATCAAGGTGGCCGCCCACAAGCGCGACGTTCCTTACCAGTCGCTAATCAAGACCTGGCTCGCCGAAAAGCTCGACACGCTGTGATAGTGTGCGCAGACACTGGCCCGAGCGCCGCACTGCCCGGCCGCCGGCGGTCGAGAAGCACGCCTGCGCCGGCCGCGGCGTCCAGGAAGTCGCCGACTTGATCCTCGAAATGGGCGGCCTCGAGTGAGCGGTCAATCAACAGAGATGAGATAGCGGAACCTTTCCAACAGATGCTGTTCTAATATTGCCCGCCCTTCGTTGTTGTTTAAGTACTGCAGATATCTATGATGGCGGAGATCGAATGGGATGTCATCGGGTGATTGAGTGATAGGGATCACATGCTTCCCGAGCGTATGTGCAATCCCGGCCTCGTAGAAGACATTCGGATTTTTGCCGGAAAAATCGCATACTACTATGAAAGAACGGTATATGAGGGAAAAAATGTCTTGAATTACAGGCGATCCTCCCATATGTTGCTTGCTCTCTGCGAGGTAAGTCGGAGTGAATTGGCAGCTCTAGTTATTGATGCAAATACTTCCTCAAAGCTGGGATGAAACGGGACCATTACTGAAACGAGGCTACGATCCAGTTATACATTCGGTTTGCGAAAAACACTCGGAGAAAAGACTATACGGTCAGTGATATTGTCAATACTAGAAACGCTGGTGCCGCTTTCCGCCCAATGTGACGCTACATAACTCTCAATTATTTCGAGATTCTTTGGATCGGCGTCCACTATGGCATGTATAACCTTTATTGCGTGACCACGATAATCAGAATCATTGAATGAGAGGCTGCGCAGGAGTCGTGGGTGATCGTCGATCAGATCGTGCTGCCCGGTGAGCAGCCCAAGCTTGTACAGAGAGGGTAATGGCCTGACAGTGCCGCTCGGATGAGGGCTCAGGCGGCTCTGGCGGTTTTGCGTCGGGTCGCCTCCTCCAGTGGTTTGGCGGGTTTGGCCAGGCCGTCCTCGAAGGCTTGGGCGGGCGTGCGGCCGTTCATGCCGCGGCCCTGGTGGGGCCGCTGGTGATTGTAGACGACCAGGTAGTCGTCGAGCACGCGTTGCATCTCCTCGATGGTCTCGAACCAGGTGCGCCGGCCCTCGACCCGGAAGTGCTCGTCGAGCAGCGTGCGGTGCAGACGCTCGACGATGCCCTTCGACTGCGGCCGCTTCACCTTGGTGGTGCGGTGCGCGATCTCCTCAAGCTGGAGGAACAGCTCGTAGGGGTGGCGGTCGGGTCGGCCACAGAACTCGCGGCCGTTGTCGGACAGCACCACCTCGACTTTGGCGCCGGCGTCCTCGAAGGTCGGCAGGACGTCGCCGTTCATCAGCTGGACGGCGGTGATCGGCAGCTTGCTGGGGTAGAGCCGAGCCCAGGCGTAGCGGGCGTGGCAGTCGATCGCGGTCTGCAGGTAGATCTTGCCCACGCCCTTGAGCGTGCCGACGAAGAAGGTGTCGACGGCGACCAGGGCGCCGGTGTGCGGCGCCTCGATGTGGCGCTCGCGGAACTCGGGCGAGAACCGCTCCAAGAGGCGGACCTGCTCGTCGCTGAGCGCGAGCTTGCGCTCGGCGGTGGCTTGCTCCAGACGCAGCAGGCGTTCGTGCTGGGTCAAGAGGCCGTGGCGCTGCCACACACCGCGCACCCCGCCGGCGGACACCTGGAGACCTCGCAGCCGCAGCTCCTGCTCGACCCGCAGCGCGCCGTGGCAGGGATGCGCGAGCGCATGGTCGAGGATCGCCGCCTCGATCTCGGCCGCGACCCGGTTCGGGTGCGGGCCGCGGGCGCCAGGCAGCCGGTCGAGCAGGCCCTCGGCGCCATAGGTCTGGAAGTTGCGGCGGATCTCGTAGAACTGCTGGCGCGAGTAGCCCATCACCTTGCAGGCCCGGCTGACGTTCTCCAGCTCGGTGGCCAATTGCAGCAGCGACAGCTTGCGCCGTGCTACCTTGTCCTTCGTGGTCATGTCTTGCTCCTGATGGTTCGGATGGTTCGGCAAACTCATCCTAAGCCATCTCAGGAGCGGCATGGCCACACCCGGCCATGGCCGGGTGTGGCACCACCTGTCAGGTGATTGCGATCTCAGCACACCAAGCTCACGCCACTCGCTCTCGCCAAAGTTCTCGATGATCCAGCGGGTCGGACCGAGTAAGCGTTGCGGGCCTTGGGATCGGGCTGCATTTGGTTGCGCCTCCAGGTTTAGCTAAGCTGACCTGGTCTGTCGAGGGTAGGTTTTGCAGCGAAATATCCAGCGCTCGCCAGGTGCGGGTGGCGGCTGGCTCTGCACGGTGGCTTCGATCGGGTCGAGACGCATCCTCACCGCCATCGCGTCGTCCTTCATGGTCGCGAGGTCGGTGATCACGCGCTCGATCTGACGGGCGAGAAACTCGAGATCGAGCTTCGCCATCTCGGCTGCTCCTCTCGGCAATCACGCGCGCCGATCCTACCCGATCCGCCTGCTCCCACAACCAACGACGTGCCTTGCCAGTCGCGGATCAAGACCTGACTTGCCGAGAAGCCTGACGCCCGCTGACGGCTCCCGCCGATCCGGCCCGGAAATCGCACTGGCGCGCGAGGTCTTCAAAACGCGGGCGGGGTGACGCCGGCGGCTTTGAGGTTGGTGGCGATCTGGTGCTTGAGGCGGGCAAGCGCGGCCTCGTCGGCGGCTTCGGCGCGGGCGACCAGGACCGCCTGGGTGTTGGAGGCGCGCAAGAGCCACCAGCCGTCTTCGGTCATCACGCGGACGCCGTCGATCGCGTTGACCGTAGCGCCTTCGGCTTCGAGCTTCGTCTTGACCCGGTCGATCACCTGGAACTTGGCCTCGTCCGGGCAGTCGAAGCGCAGCTCGGGCGTGTTGACCATGGGCGCCATGGCGTCCCGCCATTGCGCGAGCGTCTTGTCGCTCTGGGTCAGGATGCTGAGCAGGCGGATCGCGACGTAGAGCGCGTCGTCGTGGCCGTAGAAGCCGTCGGCGTAGAAGATGTGGCCCGACATCTCGCCCGCGAGCGGGGCGCCCATCTCGGCCATCGCCGCCTTCATCAGCGAGTGGCCGGTCTTGTACATGACCGGCCGGCCGCCGAGGTGCTCGATCTCGTCGAACAGCGCCTGGCTCGCCTTGACGTCGGCGAGGATCGGGCTGCCGGGGTGGCGCGCCAGGACCTCGGCCGCCAGGATCTGCATCATCTGGTCGCCGAACATGATCCGGCCCTGGCCATCGACCAGGCCGATCCGGTCGCCGTCGCCGTCGAAGGCGATGCCGAGCTCGGCCCCTTCCGCGCGCACGGCCCGGATCAGGTCCTCGAGGTTCTCGGGGATGGTCGGGTCGGGGTGATGGTTCGGAAAACGGCCGTCGATCTCGGCGAACAGCAGCGAGTGGCGGCCGGGCAGGCGGGCGGTCAGCGCCTCGAGCACTTCGCCGGTGGCGCCGTTGCCGGCGTCCCAGACCACGGCGAGCTCGCGCCCCGCCTTGAAGTCGCGCAGGAGGCGCTGGACGTAGGCATCGAACACCGGGCTCTCGACGAGCCGGCCGGTCCCGGTCGCGAACCTGCCGTCCGCCGCGATCCGGCCGAGCTCCTGGATGCGGGCACCGAACAGCGAGCTCTTGCCCAGCATCATCTTGAAGCCGTTGTGGTCGGGCGGGTTGTGCGAGCCGGTGACCTGCAGGCCGCCGTCGGCGTCGAGGTGATGGACCGCGAAATAGAGCATCGGCGTCGGCCCGCGGCCGATCCAGAGCACGTCGATGCCGCCGGCGCGCAGGCCCTCGCCGAGGGCCTCGGCCAGCTCCGGCGAGCTGAGCCGGCCGTCGAAGCCGAGGCAGGCGCGCCTGCCGCCGGCGGCGCGCAACAGCGTCGCGTAGGCCTGGCCGAGCGCCCGCGCGTCGGCCGCGAACAGCGTCTGCCCGACGATGCCCCGGATGTCGTATTCCCGCAGCACCGTCGGGTGGAACCGGTGCCCGCTCGAGCCCTCGGTCGCGGTGCCGACGGCGCTCATGCGCTCTTCCTTTGCGGCGGCTCGATCGCGGCCTGGAGCACCGGCCGGCCGATGCTCGAATAGCTGAAGCCCTGGGCGACCATGTCGGCGGGCTCATAGATGTTGCGCAGGTCGACCACGATCGGCCGCCGGAGCAGGCTGCGCACCCGCTCCAGGTCGAGGCCGCGGAACTGGTTCCACTCGGTCAGCACGACCATCGCGTCGGCGTCCTCTGTCGCGGCGTAGGCGTCGTCGCACCAGACCACGTCGGGCAGCGCCTCGGCCGCGCTCGCCATGCCCTGGGGATCGAAGGCGCGGACCGTTGCCCCCTCGGCCTGGAGCGCCGGCACGATCACGAGGCTCGGGCTGTCGCGGATGTCGTCGGTGTTGGGCTTGAAGGTGACGCCCAGGATCGCGATCGTCTGACCGCGCACCGAGCCGCCGCAGGCCTGGACGATCCGGCGGACCATACCGCGCTTGCGGCCCTCGTTGACCGCGACCACGCTCTCGACGATCCGGAGCGGCACGTTCGCCTCCTCGGCGATCCTGAGCAGGGCGCCGGTGTCCTTGGGGAAGCAGGAGCCGCCGAAGCCCGGACCGGGATGCAGGAACTTGCTGCCGATCCGCCGGTCGAGGCCGAGGCCCCGCGCGACCGCCTGGACGTCGGCGCCGACCCGCTCGCACAGGTCGGCCATCTCGTTGATGAAGGTGACCTTGGTCGCGAGGAAGCTGTTGGTCGCGTATTTGATCAGCTCGGCGGTCTCGAGGGCGGTGAACAGGATCGGCGTCTGGATCAGGTTGAGCGGCCGGTACAGCCGTTCCATGACCTCGTGGGCGCGCTCGCTCTCGACCCCGACCACGACCCGGTCCGGGCGCATGAAGTCCTCGATCGCCGAGCCCTCGCGCAGGAACTCGGGGTTCGAGGCGACCTCGATCGCAAGGTCCGGCCGCAACTTGCCGAACAGCTGCTGCAGGCGCCGGCCGGTGCCGACCGGCACGGTCGACTTGGTGACCACGAGCGTGTCGTGGCTCAGCGCCTTGGCGATCTGCTCGGCCGCGGCGAACAGGTAGGTGAGGTCGGCATGGCCGTCGCCGCGGCGCGACGGCGTGCCGACCGCGATGAACACCGCGTCGACGTCGGCGAGCGCCTCTTTGAGATCGGCCGTGAAGGTCAGCCGGCCGGCACTGGTGTTGCGCTCGATGACCTCGTCCAGCCCGGGCTCGTAGATCGGGATCTCGCCCTTGAGCAGGCGCGCGATCTTGTTCCGATCGTTGTCGACCGCGGTCACTTCGACCCCGAACTCGGCAAAGCAGGCGGCGGACACCAGGCCGACGTAGCCGGTGCCGATCATCGCGATGTGCATGCAACCTCCATGGATCCAGCCGGGCGCGAGAGCAGAGGAATCGCTGCCCGGTCAGCGATGGCGCTCGAGGATCGTGCGGACGTCGGCGCTAAGGTCGTTGCGCTCGAGCGCGCAGGCGACGATCGCCTCGAGATAGCCGAGCCGGGCGCCGCAATCGAAGCGTCGCCCCTCGAAGCGCAGGCCGTGGAACGGGCGCCGGCCGATCATCCTGGCCATGGCGTCGGTCAGCTGGATCTCGCCGCCCGCGCCTTTCTGCTGCCGGGCGAGATGCTCGAACACTTCCGGCAAGAGAATGTAGCGGCCGATGACCGCGAGCCGCGACGGCGCCTCGGCCGGGTGCGGCTTCTCGACCAGGCCCCTGATCTCGACCAGCCGGCCCTCGCTGGGGCCGGGATCGAGCACGCCGTAGCGGTTGGTGTGCTCGGCCGCGACCTCCTCGACCGCGACGATGCTGCCGCCGGTTTGCGCGTGGGCGTCGACCATCTGGGTCAGGCAGGGCACGCCGCCGCGGATCAGGTCGTCGACCAGGAGGACGGCGAACGGCTCGTCGCCGACCAGATCGCGGGCGCACCAGACGGCGTGCCCGAGGCCGAGTGGCTCCTGCTGGCGGGTATAGCTGAGCTCGCCGGGTGCCGGCACCCAGGCACTGACCGACTCCAGCTCGGCGTGCTTGCCTTTCTTGGCGAGCGCGTCGTCGAGCTCGTAGGCGCGGTCGAAATGATCCTCGATCACGCTCTTGCCGCGCCCGGTTACGAAGATGAAGTGCTCGATGCCGGCCGCGCGCGCCTCCTCGAAGGCGTACTGGATGATCGGCTTGTCGACCACCGGTAGCATCTCCTTCGGGATCGCCTTGGTCGCTGGCAGCATGCGCGTGCCCAGTCCGGCGACGGGAAAGACGGCCTTGCGGATCACAGAATCATCCCCCCATTGGCTTTGTGGACGGCCGCCCAACGCTCGACCGCCGGCCGGCGTTCCGCGCCACGCGCGGCAACCGCCGGGCCAGCCGATGGCACAGGCCCCTGTCATAGCGGCGCGCCGATTAACAGTTCAACAGCGCCGTCGACCGCGCGACGCTAGCACATCGGCCGCAGCGATGGCAGAGGTCGCGGCCGATCCCCGGCGGGCCGGGGACGTCACCCTCTTTCAACGTTGCCGGCTCAACAGATAATCCTTCGCCTGGTTGAGCTGCGCCGCCAGATAGCTCGAGCCGCCGTGGTCCGGATGCAGCTTGGTCATCAGCCGGCGATGCGCGGCCTTGATCTCGGCGACGCTGGCGCCCGGGGCGAGGCCGAGGACGTTCCAGGCGGTCGCTTCGTCCATGCCCGGCCCGCCGCCCGCGCCCGCGGCCTGCTCGCCGCCGGCGCCGGCCGTGCCCTGGCCGCGCCAGTCCGACGCCCGCCGATCCAGGTAGGTCTCGAGCAGCGCGACCGAGCGCGGATCCTCGCGCCGGCAGTCGGCCAGCAGCTCGAGCAGGTCGGAGAGGCCCAGCGAGGCGAGCGGGCGACCGGCGAAGCGGCCGCGCAGCACCTCGCCCTCGAGCTCGCCGGTGCGATGGTCGAGCTGCATGCGCAGCGTGTCGGTCTCGACCTCGGAGCTGCGGCCGCCGGCGCTCTGGCCGCCGAAGCTGCCGGCCGGGCTCTTGGCCCGCGCCAGCGCGCGCAGCGCCATGAAGGTGGCGCCGATCGTGATCACCGCGAGCCCGATGCGGCCGGTGAACAGCAGGCCGGTGCTGGCGAGCGCGCTGAACGCAGCGAGGAAGGCGCGCACGCCCTGGGCGAGGTGCGCCGGGCTCGCCTGGACGAAAGTGCGCGCGAAGACCAGGACCAGGACCAGCAGGAGCACCCCGAGCAGCAGGTAGAGGCCCATGGCGACGGCCGCTAACGAACCTGGCTGGCCAGCAGGCGGACCTCGGGGCTGGAGTGCCTGGACAGGTCGGCCAGCGCCCGCTGTCCGCCCGCGGCGTAGGCGGCGACCGCGCCGAGCAGGTCGCGGAGCTGCTTGGGGCTGCTGGCGTCGAACCGGCAATGGGCGCCGTTGGTCAGCCGCGCGATCTGCCGGAACGCCCGCTCGGCGTCCGGATTGCGGCCCTCCTGGAACAGGAAGGCGCGCACGCCGAGGAGTCCCAGCTGGCCGGCGATCTGGCCGACCTGGTCGAGGTTCTCCTCGAAGCAGTCGCCGACGAACACCAGGGCGGCGACCTTCTTCTTCTCGGTCTCGCGGATCGCGTGGCGGAGCACCCGGCCGAGCTTGGTCTGGCCGGCGAGGCAGAACACGCCGCTCATCAGCCGCACCAGGTCGCCCGGATTGTCGACCCAGCGGCTCGCCCGGCACTCGTCGAAGCCGCGGTAGTAGACGAGCTGGACGTCGAGGCCGCCGAGCGCTGCGGTCTCGAGGAACATCTGGCCCTGGACCTGGCAGGCGCGGTCCCAGCTCGGCTCGCGCGACGCGGTCGCGTCCATCGCGAAGATCAGGCGCCCGCGCCCGGCGCCCGGCCGGGGCGGCGGCGCCTTCGCGACCTCCTCGAGAAAGCTCGCGACCGGATCGGCGTCGTCCCTCGGGGTCGGCAGGTCCCTCTTGGTCATGAAGGTAATGTTGGCATGCGACGGGTCAGATCCCAGACGCGGGCGACAGCATAGCATGACGCCAGCGGACCTCGCCGCAGATCCCCGCCCTGCAGATCAGCGGGCGAGGTCGAGCCGGTATTCAGTCCGCTGGGGTACGAAGTGGCAGGCTCGGCTGCGATCGCAGCTCGGCGGGCCTGGCGAGCGCGCTGGCTAGGCCAAGCGCGAGGATGCCGCTCAGGATCACCGCCTGGCTGACGAGCGCGGTTGCGACCGTCGCCGGCCAGGGCAGCCCGGCGAGTCGGAGCGCCGCCGCCCAGGCCGCCTGCGGCGGGCCGAGACCGGCGATCACCGGCACCGGCAGGGCGAAGGCGCGATTGCTGGCGGCGGTGGCGAGCGTGGTCGCGACTGGGCTGATGCCGCCGATCAGCGCCGAGGCCGCGAGCCAGCCGAGCGCGGCATGGGCGAGCCAGATCGCGAGCGTCAGGCCGAAGGCAAGCGCGCGCGGCAGCGGGGCGTGCAGCATCGTCGCGCCCCACAACAGCCGGACCGCGAGCGGCTCGAGGCGGGGGGCGCGGCCGGCAGCGCGCCGCAGCGGCACGGCCGCCGAGATCAGCGCCAAAGGTCCGGCCAGCAGGAGCGCGCCCGCCGCGAGCAAGCCTCGGTCCGACCAGCCGAGAGCGCCCTCGGGCAGGAGCACGCCGGCGGCAAAGCAGAGCAGCGCGCCGGCGGTGCCGGCATCGAGGCAGCGCACGAGCACCAGAATCCCTGCCGAGCGCGCATACTCGACGCCGAAGGCGCGCCGCATCAGCAGCGGAAAGCTCAGCTCGCCGAGCTTGAACGGCAAAAGGAAATTGTAGACCACGAGCCGGACCGCGAGCCAGACCATGGCGGTCGACGGCAGGCCCGGACGACCGGTGAGCACCAGCCCGAAGCGCCAGGCGCGCAGCCATTGGATCAGCGGCATCAGCAGCAGGGCGAGGCCGAGGCGCCAGGGCGAGGCGTCGCCGAGGGCTGCGAGCAGCGCGGTCCGATTGACGCCCGCCAGCAGTGCCCAGAGCACCGCTCCGCTGACCGCGGCGGCGAGCGCCGTGGCGGCCAGCCGGCGGGCGGCGACCGGCTCAGTCACCGCTGGTCCGCTCCCGGATCAGCGCCTCGGGGGCGGCTCCCGGCGCGCGGGAGTTGATCAGCTCGGCGAGAATGCCGAAGAACAGCACCTGCAGCCCGATGATCACCGCCATCACGCCGAACAGCAGCAATGGCCGGGTGCCGATGTCGGCGCCGGTGACGATCTTGAGGCCGGTGAGGTAGCCGAGCACGCCGAGCCCGAGGATCATCAACAGCGTGCCGGAGCCACCGAACAGATGGCCCGGGCTGCGGGCGTAGCGGGTGATCGCGAGCACGGTCAAAAGGTCGATGAAGCCGTGCAGAAAGCGGCCGAGCCCGAACTTGCTGCGGCCGAAGCGGCGCGGGTGATGCTGGACGACCAGCTCGCCGATGCGAAAGCCGAGCGAGCTCGCGAGCACTGGCACGAAACGGTGCAGCTGGCCGTACAGCTCGACCGAATTGAAGATTTCGCGCCGGTAGGCTTTGAAGCCGGAGTTGAAGTCGTGCAGCCGGACGCCGCTCAGCTGCGCGGTGGCGAGGTTGAACAGCCGTGACGGCAGGGTCTTGCTCCAGGGATCGTGGCGGACCTTCTTCCAGCCCGAGACCAGATCGCAGCCGGCAGCCAGCGCCTCGACGAAGCGTGGCAGATCCACAGGATCGTCCTGCAGATCGGCGTCCATGGTCACGATGATCCCGCCGGTCGCGACGCCGATCCCGACGTTCAAGGCGGTCGCCTTGCCGAAGTTGCTTCGGAGCCGGACCCCGACCACCGGCCGGTGATCGGCCGCCAGCCGCTGAATCATCGGCCACGAGCCGTCGCGGCTGCCGTCGTCGACCAGTACGATCTGCCTGAGGTCGAGCGCATGGTCGCGCGCGACCCCCAGGATGCGCTCGACCAGAACCGGCAGCGATTGCTCCTCGTCATAGACCGGAATGACGATGCTGAGGTCACCGCCACCCGGCATCAGCGGCACTCGGCCAGACCTGGATCGAGAAGCTCGTAGCCGAGCGCGTAGCGGCGGGTCGTCGAACCGGTCATGGCCGCCTCGGCGCGACCGACGCGCCAGCCGGCGCCGGTGGGCACCTCGAGCGCGGTTTCGACGTGGCGCCGGGTCGCGGCGCGCCGGGCCACGGCCTTCGCGTTGCCTGCCCGCCACACCAGGAGGCACTGGCCCTGACCCGCCGGTGGCGGCCAGATCGCAGCCGGGAACGCCGGGTCGATGACGCGGCTGTCCGGAAACAGAACTCGAAGGTTGCCGGCGGCGTGCATGTCGTCGGCGACGATCGTGCCGCGCGTGAACCCGGCTTGGCGCAGCTGGTCCGCGAGCGCCGCGAACGGCACGAGGTCGCGGCAGCTGCCGCAGTGGTCGGCGCCCTGGACGTAGTGCACGATCCGGGCGCCGAGCGCAACCGCGACGGTCAGACCGAGCATGGCGAGGTAGGCGCGAAGCGCTCGCGGCGTCGGGCGGCCGCGCTCGGCGAGCGCGAACAGGAAGACCGGCAGGATCATCAGCGCGGGGTGCAGCCAGTGCTCGGTGAAGGCGACGGCACCCATGGTCGGGATCAGCAGCCAGTGCAGCGCCAGGACCACCGCGATCAGCGTGCCGAGAAAGGCGGGCGTCACGCTCGGCCCGACCGGTGGGTCGCTGGCCGGGCGGGCGGCCGACCGGGCGCGCCACAGGGTGCTGCCGAAGGCGAGGAGGAACAGGGCCAGAAACGGCATTGGATAGGCGAGCGTGGCCCGGGCCAGCGCCGCGGTGCCGGCGGCGAGCGTGCCCCACAAGCCGCGTTCCGGCCGCTCGATGAGGACCGCGTTCGCGGTCGACCCGATGCTCTGCGCCTGGCCCAGCACCCAGAGCGCGCAGGGTGTCACGACCAGCGCCATCGCGGCGAGCGCGAGCAGCACCCGCGGGTCGAGCACCAGCGGCCGGAAGCGTCGGTGCAGCAGGCAGCTGAGCGGCAGCCCGAGCGCCAGCATGACGAAGTTCCATTTGGCCAGGATGCCGAGGCCGAAACAGACGCCGAGCATCAGGTAGCGGGGCGCGCTCGGGCGCTCGACCAGCCGGGCGAAGGCGTAGAAGCTGAGGGCGATCGCGGCCGCGAGCGCGGTGGTGTGGGTCAGGTCGTGGTGGGCGTAGTAGCCGAACATGTAGATCGAGCCGTAGCTGAGGACCGCGAGCGCGGCGGGGCGCGAGTCCGCGATCCAGCGGCGCGCCACCCCGTAGATGCCAAGGAAGGTCAGGCCGAGCAGCAGGTACCGGACGAGGCTCAGCGCCAGCAGGGTCGGCCCGAGCACGCCGATCACCGGCAGCAGCAGCCAGGTGTAGAGCGGCGGCTGGCGGACTTCGTAGCCCCAGGCGAACCGCTGGGCGAGCAGCGCCTGCTCGGCGTCGTCGATGCCGAGGGTCGGACTGGCGAGCAGCCGGACCGCGAGGTGGACCGCGAGGTAGCCAAGGATCAGCAGGGCGACCACGGTGCCCGACGCCAGCCACGCCAGCGCCGGACCGGCGGCGGCCGGCGCGGCCAGTGCCGGCTCAGTCAGTCGCGCGGCGACCCGGGACATCGGACCATGGTCGCGCTCCCCTCGACCTCGACCAACCGGCCGCGCGGGATCTTGGCTGGCGTGCCGTCGACGAACTCCCGGGCGAGCTGGTCAAAGAGGCGCGCGCGGGGAGCCGCCGGCGCGATGCGGTCGGCGCACGCCCGTCGTCGAGACCGGTCCGGTTCACGGCTGCCAGCTCGCTTCGCCCGACATCCCAGAGACCATAGGCAGGCTCGGCCGGCGCGGCCAGCAGATCTCATCATGGCGGAGCCGGAGCACGGGGTCTGCCGCGAGCGCCCCGGTATGGCTCGGCCCAGGGCCAGCGACCGCGGATGCCGCGCCTTCGAGGGACATTTGCGCAGCTGTGAGGTGGTTCACAGGTTTTGCCTTCAATCAGCCTCAGAGTGTGCAAACAGCCGTCGTGGTAGCCCTGGCTGTTGCATTCATCCCTCGATTTGGAGATGCCATTATGCCCCCCGTTCGGAATCTGGTCGGCCACTGGAAGCTCGACGGCAATGGTAAAGACGAGACCGGCAACTCTGATCTGTCGCTCACCAGCGCCGAGACCGGTCTCGCCACGCTGGTGTCAGGCGAGAAGTCGCCGAAGCATTCGAGCATCGGGTTCAACGGCAAGACCTCCTTCAGCTCGGCCGTCGACGTCCCCGCGTGGCGCGTCCCGACCTACGCGTTCGCGATCCGCTTCCAGCTTGACCGGCTGCCAGCGGAGGGCGAGGCCTGGAGCCTGATCGCCAAGGACACCGCGAGCCTGCGGCCGCCGAACGGGTTCATCGGCGAGGTCCGGACGTCCGGCGGGATCACGGGGCTCAGGGCGTACAACCGGACCGATGCCGGCGGCGTGAACAGTGCCCTGTTCTTCGCCGCCTCGGGCGACTCGACCGATGGCTCGGTGGTCGGCCGCATCTCGGCCGGGGTCGCCTATCTCGCGGTCTTCGCCTTCGACGGCACCAATGGCCGGATCTGGCTCGACAAGACCTTGCTGGCGACCTGCCCGATCGCGGCGTCGGGACTGTCGAACAACACCGGCAAGCTGTTCGTGATGAGCTACGACGCCGGCGCCGGCTTTGCCAACGGCGTCGCCGACGAGGTCATGTTCTGGTCCGGGACGTTCACCCAGCACGACGTCGACGCCCTCGCGGACGCGACGACGATCTCGCACTCGGACCCGGCGAGCGGGACCGGCATCCAGCTGCCAAGGATGGGTTTCCAGACGATCACCGACGCCGTCCCGGCGGGCGCGGTCTGGTGGGATCCGCGCCGGCCGGACGACTCGGGCGACGGCAAGGCCAAGGCGACCGCGAAGAAGACCTTCGCCGCGGCCGAGGCGCTCGCGAGCACGTCCAGGCGGATCATCCTCGCCGGCACCGCCGGCCAGACGGTCTACCATGCCGTCCCGCAGATCACGCCGACCAAGAGCGGCGCGAACAGCGGCGCGCGGATGGAACTGTTCGCGGAGCCGGGCTGTACGGTCGTGCTGGTCATGCAGAGCGAGTTCCTGGGCGGGCTCGACCAGTCCTGGACGTGGTCCACCAAGGTCGCCGCGAAGGGCATCTACGAGACGGTCGGGCTGTCGCTCCCCGACGGCGTCAGCTCGATCACCGAGGGCGAAACGGCGAAGTTCTCGAATTGCGTCTACGGGATGCTCGAGCTACCGGGGGGGCCGCTCGGCCAGACCTACTTCATGCAGCTGGCGCCGGTCGGGCTCACCGAGTTTGCCGACACTGGCGGCGGCCGCCCGGGTAGCCAGCGTGGCTACGGCGGTCCGAGCCTGTGCTTCCCGGGCAACGGCCAGGTCCGCGTCCGGCTCCAGCCGCCGAGCGTCGCGGTCGCCGGCAACGAGTGGCCGACCGATGGCATCATGGGTTCCCTGATCGGCAGCGACGGCAGCTGGCAGAAGCCGGACCAGCCGCCCGGCTCCTACAAGATTCACATCGTCCGCTGGGGCGGCGACTATGGCGATCCGAGCAGCGATCTGTTCCGGTTCGACACCAACGGCGTCGACTGGTGGCACCTCAAGGGCATCAACTGCGCACTCTGCATCGGCTGGGCCCGGCTCGGTGGCAACACCGGCATCTGGTTCGATCAGTGCACGCGGTTCTGTCACGGCCGGGACACCGCGGTCGCTTCCTTGTGCGACCAGATCGTCGACGACCACAGCCAGATGATCACCGGCGACTGGCGCCAGCACGCCTGGCGCGCGTACAAGACGGCCGGCTACTGGCCCCAGCACTCGCGCAAGGCCCAACTCTACGCCGAGACATTCTTCTCGGGCACCGCCAACTTCGACTTCAACGACTGCATCATCTACGGCTGGTTCGACAACAACTACCTGGCGACGACGGGGGGCAAGCCGAAGTTCGTGCTCACCTATCGCCACTGCGCGTTCATCAACATCGTCGACGACGGCATGTCGCAGGACGGCATCGGCGGGCAGATGGAGCTGGAGTGGGACCACTGCTTCTCGTTCGGCGGCCCGCCGTTCTCTGGTGGGGGCGGCGATCCGGGCGCCGGCACCGAGCACATCTACGTCCACCATTGCGTGATCGACGTCCGCCTGCCGATCCTCTGGCTGCCCTACGGCGACACCGAGCAGGGCAAGGTCAACGGGATCTCGCCGCACCACATGTGGCCGCACCAGCAGGACGGCTGGCGGCCGATGAAGTTCTACCAGAACACGGTCATCGCCGCCGGCTTCGGCGAGAAGGGCGTCGGCTACGGGATCGGGATCGTCCCTGGCGGCAACCGCGGTCTGGACGTCCCGTCCGACTGGCAGCACGAGGTCTACAGCAACATTCTGGTGATCTACGGCAGCAGGCCGTACAGGACGCCGAACACGACCGGGAAGCGCGATTGGACGAATGGCGCCTCCCTGGGCGACTTCATCGTCAACAAGTTGAGCTGCCTGCACAGCGCCGCCGGGACGCAACGCTACGACCACAACGTCTACAGCCGGCTGATCACCTGGACGCCCCACTCCCCGGCCTTCCTCGCCATCCAGGACAGCAACAACAAGAACAACTCGAACTACTCCAGCCTGGCGGACTTCAAGGCCAACGTCTTCTCGGGCGGCTCCGGCGGTCACTTCGCGCGCTCGGCGAGCATGTATGCGGCCGGCACCGGCGGCGTCTTTGCGGGCGACGGCACCGCCGGGCACGAGCAGCACGGGCTCGAGGTCGACCCCGGCTTCGTGGATGTCGCCGCCCTCGACTACCGGCCGACGCACCCGCGCGTGATCACTGGGGCGAAGAACCTGTCGGCAGCAGCCGGCACTTGGCCCGGCACCGGCAATGACGGTTATCGCGGCGCGTTGGACCCGAGCGGCGACGGCAGCGAGGTCGGGCCGCGGCCATTGCGGATGACGCGCTGACGGACGATCAGGTCGAAGATCCGGCGGCGGCCGGCCGCCGACGTGATGCAGTTAGCGCCTCGCGGTCGTCGGGATCGGTCCGATCCGCGGCCGCCGCCTCCGTTCGCCTGACATCTCCCAGACCATATCGAGCTCGGCCGGCGCGGCCAGAAGGTCTCGTGATTGCAAACGAGAGCACGGCGTCGGCCACGAGCGCCCCGGCGTAGCTCGATCCACGGCCGGCGACAGCCGGATCACCCCTTTGAGGACATTTGCGCAGCTGTGATCCGGTTCACAGGCCTTGCCTCCGATCAGCCGTAGAGTGTGCGAACAGCCGTCGTAATGATCCTGACGGTTGGATCAACCGGATGCATTTGGAGATGATGTCATGCCCTTCGTTTGGAACCGTGAAGTCGACAGCTATAAGACCGACATATTCGAGGCCTCGACGCTCGGCTACGACCGTGCCATTCGCCTGCGGCTGAAGCCCAGCGATTCCGAGCCGGCCCACACGGTCAGCATCCAGTTCCCGACCTCTGCGCCGAGCGACTTCGTCAGCATCGGTTCGACGTTCTCGACGGTGCAGATCGACCGCAACAAGTTCGACGGCATGCTGCACATGCTGCAGACCGAGAAGCCGCTCTATTTCACGGCCTACGAGACCGGTGGCGTCCGCTTCGCCGGCGTGACGACCGACGAAGAGGCGCTGGGCGAAGGTTTTCGCGACTCCGACGCGACGCCCTGATCGGCCAGAGGCGAGCGGTCCCCGGGCCGCTCGCCTCGGTTCGCCTGGTGCCGCCTTCGGCCTTGCGCTCCCGGGCGCGCCGGCGCCCTCCCGGACGGCAGGCTAGTAGGTGGCGCGGCCGCCCGAGAGGTCGAACACCGCCGCGGTGGTAAAGGAGTTCTCGGCCGACACCAGCCAGGCGACCATGGCCGCGATCTCCTCGACCTGGACGAAGCGGCCGCGCGGGATCTTGGACAGCATGAAGTCGACGAACTCCTGGGTGATCTGGTCGAAGATCCGGGTGCGGGCGGCCGCCGGCGTGATGCAGTTGACCGCGATGTCGTGGGTCGCGAGTTCCTTGCCGAGCGCTTTGGTCAGCGCGATCACGCCGGCCTTGGCGGCGGCGTAGGCGCTGGCCGATGCATTGCCCTCCTTGCCGGCGATCGAGGCGACGTTGACGATCCGGCCGTAGTCCTGGGCGATCATCTGCGGCACGACCGCGCGGCAGCAGTAGAAGACGGCGTTGAGGTCGATCTCGATCACCTGCCGCCAGGCGTCCGCCGGGTATTCCCACAGCATGTGGTTGGGCCCGGCGATGCCGGCATTGTTGACCAGGATGTCGATGCCGCCCTGCGCCGCCACGGTCGCCTTCGCCGCGCCTTCGACCGCGACCAGGTCGGTGACGTCGACCGCGATCGCCTGGACCCGGCCCTGGGTCGCGAGCTGGGCTCGGGTCGCCTCGACCAGGGTCTGGTCGCGATCCCAGAGCGCCACCGCCGCGCCGGAGGCCAGCAGGCGCTCGGCGATCGCCCGGCCGATGCCCTGCGCGCCGCCGGTCACCACCGCCCGTCTGCCATCGAGATCGATCCGGTTCACTGCCTCACCTCTCGCTTGCTGTGCCGCCGACTTGATGGCGCATCATAGCAAGCCCGGACGACAAAGCGACCGCCGCGGGCGCGCTGGCCGCCGGTCGACGCGCGGCAATTACTTCTGGGCGCCAAACACCGCTTCGTAGGTCTGGAAGCAGCCACCGAAGTTGAACCAGCCCTCCGGCGCGATGCATCCGGGCCGGAAGGGCTCGCCTTCGATCGACCCGCTGTGGGCGAGGGCGCGCTTGAACCTGGCCTCGGACACGATCGCTGCGAGATAGGCCTCGACGCCGGGCGTGAAGATATCGTTGTGATCCTTGATGAAGCCTTGGTCGGTCTGGACGAAGACTAACGGCTCGTGGGGAGCAAAGGGGATGTGCTGGGCGCGGTCCTGCGCCGGCACGCAGTTCTCATTGTTGACGTAGGTGATATAGTACCAGCGGCGGTCGGTTTCAGTTATGGCGCATGGCTTCGGCCTGCCATCATCGAGGCGGCATTCGGGACGCCGGTTCTCCGGGGCAATCTGGCTGTCGCACAGCTGTCCGGTCTGGAACGGAGCATAGTTGCCGACGGTGATCGTATCGAGATCCGACTCCGAGAAGCGCACGGGCTGCCCGTTCACCTCCCGGTCCAGCTCAGTCTCGCGCCAGTTCAGCATGTCGATCCACTGCCCGACGCGGAAATACCTGTTGGTCGCGTCGTCGGCATCCGAGCTGATCACGTGCATGAGGTGGAGCTGATTCTTGCCGAAGCATCGGCCGGCCATGACCTGCTTGAGCTGGAAGGCTTCGTTGGCCTCGATCGCGGGGTTCAGAAGCACGACGCCGTGGCCGAAGGGGCGGGTCTCGACGCAGGTGCAACCCGGCGTGGCGATAGCATCACAATCCTTGGCCGGCGGCGCGTCCACAATCCGCTCGAGAAACACCTCGTTGAGGGCCGAGAGGACGATCGCCGCGCCGAAGCTGTGGCCGACGACCAGATAGAGATTCTTGTTCGGGGCGCCGTCGTCGATGACCACCCGTTCGAGCTCGAGCAGCAATGCGGTGACGTCGCGCCGCCCGACCTGCTCGGCCGCCGCCTTGCGCTCCCAATAGCTGATTTCCTTGAGGGGCTCGGCCTTCACCGACAGCCCGCGCCAGCCGACGTAGATACCGACCACTCGCCGGTTGCCGTTCAACTTGTCGGCGGCGGCGGTTTCCAGGAGCTCGCGGAAGTCCTTGAGGTTGGTATCGCCGGGAGCCGCGTTGTGCTTCCAGCCATGCACGAAGACGACGGCCAGGACCCCCTCGGGCCTGGCGGCGAGGCCGCGGATGTAGTCGAGCGTCTCCTCCATCCGTTTGCGCTTGAACAGGTTGCCGCGTTCGGTGAACTCGACATACGCGAGGTCGAACTTCTCGTGCTTCTCGAGGTAGGTTCGATCGCAGCCGGCCGCGGTCGCGGAGCATTCCATCGGCCCGTCGGGCCGCCAGGCGGTGTTGGTCGTACAGCCGGCGATGCCGAACCCGAGCAGGAGGATGAGGCCGCTGCGAATCATGATCGAGTCACGCACCTGCGGCGCCAATTTGGACAGTCCCGTCACGTTCCCGCCCCCTTCTCTGGCCGGTGCCGGGGCACATCTGCCGGTCATCCGGCACGAACCGTTCAACCGTAAATACAACAGGGGATTCCGGCGTGTGCCTGTGAATTGGTTCATAGGGGCGATCTGCCCGACCTCGGAGCCCGCCCGGCGGTTGCCCACGAGCCTGAGGCGGGGGTTGCCGGCGGCAGCGTCTTGGTTCTGTCACAATCTGCGGCATCCTCTGGCTGACCAGCGGAGGACCGCGGTAGCAGGTCGATCTGAGCGTGGATCGCGAGGGCGAGGATGAGCGACGTCGAGCGTCTGGATCTGCACGCCCTGCTCGCGCAAGTGCGCGCTCTCCGTGCGCAGGTCGCGAGCCAGGCGGACCAGCGCCTTGAGGCTTGGCCGGCGGCGGTCGAACGGGCAGGGTTCGGCGCCGGCCGGGCGAATCTCGCGCACTATCTGGCGCTCCGCCAGCACGACCTGCGCCCGCTGCAGGCGGCGTTGCAGCCGTGGGGCATCTCGTCGCTCGGCCGGAGCGAAAGCCGGGTTCTGCACAATCTCGACGCGGTCATCCGGGTGCTCGAGGCTCTGCGCGCGACCACGGCGGCGGCGCGCGCCGGCGAGGTCGCGGCGAGCGCGGCCGCGGGGCTGCGCCGGCTGCAGGCGAATGCCGAGGAGCTGCTCGGGCCGGCGCGTCCGGGGCGCGAGACCCGGATCATGGTCACGCTCTCGCCCGAGTTCGCGCTCGACGTCGAGGTCATGACCCGGCTCGCCGAAGAGGGCATGGACTGCGCCCGGATCAACTGCGGCCACGATTCGGCCGCGATCTGGCAGGCCATGATCGAGACGGTGCGCCTCGTCGAGCGCCGGCACGGACGGCCCTGCCGGGTGCTGATGGACCTGGCCGGCCCCAGGATCCGCACCGAGGCGGTGATCACGCCCGAGGACGGCCGCAGGGTCCAGGCCGGCGACCGGATCCTGATCACCTTCGAGGCGCCGAAGCCGCGGCCGGAGTTTGCTTTCCAGGCGAGCTGCGGCGAGGCCGGGGCGTTGCGCGGCGTCCCGGTCGGCGCCGCGGCCTCGATCAGAGACGGGCAGATCGTCGGCGAGATCGTTGAGCGCCGGCCCGAAGGCCTGGTGCTGGCGGTCGCCCATGCCGGCCCCAAGGGGCAGCGGCTGCAAGCCGGCCGCGGCATCAACTTCCCGGGCACGGTGCTCGAGCTCTCGCCGCTGACCGCGGCCGATCTTGCGGATCTCGAGTTCGTCGCGGCCCATGCCGACGGCGTCAGCTACTCGTTTGTCCAGCGGCCGGAGGACATGGCGCGGCTGCAGGCCGAGCTCCGGCGCCTGCGGCCCGGCCGGCCGGCGATGCCGGTCGTCGCCAAGATCGAGACCCGCCTCGCGTTCGCCAATCTGCCCGAGATCATGGTCCAGGCCGCCGCCGCCAATCCGTTCGGCGTGATGATCGCGCGCGGCGATCTCGCGGTCGAGATCGGCTTCGAGCGCCTGGCCGAGGTCCAGGAGGAGATCCTCTGGCTGTGCGAGGCCGCGCACGTGCCGGTGATCTGGGCGACCCAGGTGCTCGACCGCCTGGTCCGCAAGGGCACGCCGATGCGCGGCGAATACACCGACGCCGCGATGGGCTCGCGTGCCGAGTGCGTCATGCTCAATAAGGGCGCCTTCGTCGAGGCGGGCATCAGAGCGCTCGACGACATCCTGCGCCGGATGGAGCGGCATCAGAGCAAGAAGACCGCGCAGCTGCGGGCGCTCCACGCCTGGCGCCGGGACGCGCTCTGACGGCTCAGGCGGGCGCGCCCGGCGACCCGGGCGCCCGCCTGGGCAAAGCCCTCGCGCGACGCTACATAAAGGGGGTCGGGTGCGAGCCGATCTGCCCCCGGGGCCCGGTCTGCCCCCGGAGGTGGTCCGGTGCCGGACGCAGCGGAGAGGCAGGACGCCCATGACGGTACTGACGACGCTCCTGATCATCGCCATGTTCGCGACGCTGGGCGTGCTGATCGTCGGGCTCGCGGGCTTCTTCCAGGGCGGCGAGTTCAATCGCAAGTACGGCAACAAGCTGATGCAGGCGCGCGTCGCGCTGCAGGCGGTCGCCGTGCTGCTGCTGCTGATCGTGCTGCTGAGCTCGCACTGATGCCGCGGCGCAGCCTGGCGGGTCGGGCGCCATGGTGACGCTGACCCGGATCTACACCAGGGGCGGCGATCGCGGCCAGACCTCGCTCGGCGACGGCCGGCGGGTCGCCAAGCACGAGCTCCGGGTCGCGGCCTACGGCACGGTCGACGAGGCCAACGCTGCGATCGGGCTCGCCCGCCTGCACACCGAAGGGGTCGCCGACGCGATCCTGGCGCGCATCCAGAACGATCTGTTCGATCTCGGCGCCGATCTCTGCCGCCCGGGCGCCGACCCGGACGAGGCGGAGGTGCTCCGCATCCAGCCGCAGCAGGTGCAGCGGCTCGAGGACGAGATCGACGGCCTCAACGTCGCGCTCAAGCCGCTGAATTCGTTCGTCCTGCCGGGGGGCAGGCCGGCCGCGGCGTTTCTCCACCTCGCCCGGACCGTGACCCGGCGCGTCGAGCGCCTGACGACCGAGCTCGCGGCGCAGGAGCCCGTGAACCCGGTCGCGATCCATTACCTGAACCGCCTCTCGGACCACCTGTTCGTGCTCGCCCGCTACCTCAACGACAAGGGCGCTGCCGACGTCCTCTGGGTCCCCGGCGCCAACCGCTAGGGTGTCGGCAGAGCCATCCGAGCAATACCCCGGTGGCGCGGCTCTCAGCGCTGCTTATGAGCTCAAGCCCAGCCTCCGCAGCAGATCGTGATATCTCGGGTCCGCGTGCACAGGCTCGTAGATCGGGTGGACTTTGAGAAAGATCAGCCAGCTAGACCTCGCTTCATAAGCCCTCTCTAACCAGGAGAAGGCTGCAGCCATGTCGCCCAAGCCGATGCACAGCCAGGCGAACGCAAGCGGGTCGACATGCTCTCGACGGGCGCGGCTCTGCAAGTCGTGCAGGGCCTTGCGCGCCTCGTCTTGGTCGCCCACCATGCCATAAGCCCACCCAAGCTGCGCCACGGCAAACGCCTCTCCGCCCGTCAGCTCGACCGCCCTTTTCAAGGCGACGAGCGCCTGCGCGCTCTTCCCCAGCTTGAGATAAGCCAACCCGAGGTGCCGATATGCGTGGGAGCACATTGGATCGCGCTCGATCACACTCAGCGACTGTGCGAGCGCCGATTCATGACGGCGCGCCAGATTGAGAGCACTAGCCAGATCGGCGCCGGTCCAGGAAATCAGCGGATCGAGCTCGACCGCCTGCTCCAGCTCCGATAGCGCCTCCTCGTGCCGCCCCAGGGGCGTCAGCAGCAGAATACCGTAGTCGTGATGCGCTCGGACACTATGAGGATCGAGTTCGATCGCCGTCTTGTACGCGCTCTCGGAATGTTTCCAGTCCCAATCGTACAATCCGCTGATGAGCGCCAAGACATAGTGGGCCTCGGCATTGGCAGGATCGAGTTCCAGAGCGCGCGTGGCGGCGCTCTTGGCCTTTGGATAGACCTCCTTAGGTGGCAAATGGCCGAATTCCCCGAGCAGCTGGTAGATGTGAGCGAGCTTGAGCATGGCCCGGATCTGGAGGCGCGAGGCTTGCTCCGCGGGCGCCAGCGCCTGCGCCATGTCCGCGGCTTCTTGGTAGCGCGCCCTGGCTTCGACGAAGGCGAAGCGCGCGAATGCCGCGTCGCCAGCTCGAATGGCATAAGGGATCGCGTCCTCCAGCAGCCCCGCTGCGTGGTAGTGATGGGCCAGAATTCCGGCGTCGGTCTGCCGAAGCTCGTCTTCCAGAACCTTGGCGAGACGGGCGTGGAGCTGCTCGCGCTTGGATTTCAGCAGCGATTGGTAGGCGGCGTCCCGGACCAGGGCGTGCTTGAAGCTGTAGGTCGCCTCGGGCGGGATGCCGCGGCGGAAGATCAGCCCGGCTGAGACGAGCTGGTCGAGGGCCGCCTCCAGATCCGTTTCCGGGCGGTCGGCGACCGCCGCCAGCAGGGGGTGGGAAAACTCGCGGCCGATCACGGCGGCGGTCTGGGCGATTTCCTTGACCGAGGCCAGACGGTCGAGCCGGGCCATCAGCGAGTCGTGCAACGTGGTCGGGATGGCAAGCGGCGGCAGGGGGCTGGATAGCTCGTAGTGGTCGCCGGCGTCCGCGAGCAGGCCCGAATCGAGCACGGTCTTGGTCAGCTCCTCGACGAACAGCGGCACGCCGTCGGTCTTGGCCAGAATCTGATCCAGGACCTCGACGGGCAGCACCTTGCCGCCGGTCAAGCGGTCGACCAGCACCGCGCCCTCGCGGCGGCCGAGGCGGTTCATGGTCAGCGCCGTGACATGGGCGTGGCCCGACCACGTCGGGCTGAACTCGTGCCGGTGGGTGAGCACCAGAAGTACCGGCAGGGCGCGCACCCGCTCGACCAGCAGGTCGAGCAGCTCCAGGGTCGACGGATCGACCCAGTGCAGGTCCTCGTACAGCTCGAGCACCGGCCGGTCGCGGGCGAGGCCCGCCAGCTGCTCGATCAGGACCTCGAGGGTGCGCTGCTTCTGCCGCGGCGGGCTGAGGTTCAGGGCCGGGTGGCGCGCATCGGGCGGGATGCCCAGCAGCGCGGCGATCAGCGGCACCGCCTCGTCCAGCTGGCTGGACGCCCGACCGAGCAGCGTCTCGAGCTTGGCGAGCTTGTCCGCGGCCGCGTCATTGCTGGCGAAGCCCGCCGCCCGCTCCAACTGCGTGATGATCGGATGGAGTGAGCTGTTGGTGTGGTAAGGCGAGCAGAAATGGCTGAGCGCGAGGTGTGGCTCGCCGCTCAACCGTTGGCGGAGCACGGTCAGCATGCGCGACTTGCCGATCCCCGCCTCCCCCGCGATCAGGACCACCTGACCGTCGCCGTCCTTGGCCCAGGCCCAGCGCTCCAGCAGCATCGCCAGCTCGTGATCGCGGCCGATCAGCGGCGTCAGATGCTGGCCGTGGAGCGCCTCGAAGCGGCCATCGGCGCGGCCTTCGCCTTCGACCCGGAAGGCTGCGAGCGGCTCGGCGAAACCCTTGAGGCGTTGCGGGCCGAGGTCGGTCAGCTCGAACAGGCCGCCGGCCAGGCGTCGGGTCGCCTGGCTGATGACCACGGCTCCGGGATCGGCCAGCGCCTGCAGCCGGGCCGCGAGGTTCGGCGTCTCGCCGACCACCGCGCGTTCCTGCGCGGCACCTTCACCGACCAGCTCGCCGACCACCACGAGCCCGGTCGCGACCCCGATCCGCGCGGCCATGGCGGCACCGTTTGGCCCCTTGAGATCTGAAACGACCTTCGCAATCGCCAGCCCCGCGCGGACCGCCCGCTCGGCGTCGTCCTCGTGCGCCTGCGGCCAGCCGAAATAGGCGAGCACGCCGTCGCCCATGAACTTGGCGACGTGACCCTCGAAGCGCAGGGTCACGCCCGCGACCACGTCCTGATAGACGCGGATCAGGGTGCTCATGTCCTCGGGGTCGAACTCGCCCGAGAGCGCGGTCGAGCCCACCAGATCACAGAACAACACGGTCAGCTGGCGCCGCTCGGCGTCCCGGGCCGGCGGAGCCGCGGCCGGTCTGGTCTCGCGAGGGGTGTCCGCGGGGATCTCTGGTGTCGAAGCCGGCTCCGCCATATCGGCCGGCAGCCGCAGTTGGTCGATCGCTTCGAGCAGCTTGCGCCGGTGGCCGACCGAGGTGATCCCGATCGCGATCAGGTCCTCGGCGGTGAGCTTGGGCAAAACGTCGGCATCGACGTCATGGGCGGTGAACGCCGCGGTGTAGCGCTCCAATCCGAGGTCCCGCAGCCAAACTGACAGGTCCATGGCCGGCGTCCTTCAATGCGCCGTTAGCCTGCCATAAGCGGGAGGGACGCGGAACCGTCTTATCGGCGGTGGCGCCGCCGCGCCCGGGCGCTGTCACGCAATTGACAAAAAGCGGGCAGACGCCTAGTTCGTGTGCAGCGCACAATGCTTACCCGCGGGAGCTGTGGGGCCGCGGGTGCCGGGTTACCAAGGAGCTGCTTTGCGATGAAGGTGCTCGTCGCGGTCAAGCGCGTGGTCGACTACAACGTCAAGATCCGGGTCAAGACCGACGGCTCCGGGGTCGAGACCGCGAACGTCAAGATGTCGATGAACCCGTTCGACGAGATCGCCAACGAGGAGGCGATCCGGCTGCGCGAGGCCGGCACGGCTGCCGAGGTGATCGCGGTTTCGCTCGGCGAGGCCAAGTGCCAGGAGACGCTCCGGACCGCGCTCGCGATGGGCGCCGACCGCGCGATCCACGTTGAGACCTCCGCCGAGCTGCAGCCGCTCGCGGTCGCCAAGCTGCTCAAGGCGGTCGTCGAGCGCGAGCAGCCGGGCCTCGTGATCCTCGGCAAGCAGGCGATCGACGACGACAGCAACCAGACCGGCCAGATGCTGGCGGCGCTGCTTGGCTGGCCGCAGGGCACCTTCGCGTCCAAGCTGCAGTTCGCCGATGGTGAATTGCAGGTGACCCGCGAGATCGATACCGGCCTCGAGAAGGTGGTGCTCAAGCTGCCGGCGATCGTCACGACCGACCTGCGCCTGAACGAGCCGCGCTACGCGAGCCTGCCCAACATCATGAAGGCCAAGAAGAAGCCGATCGACGTGGTGACGCCGGATGAGCTCGGCGTCGACGTCGCGCCCAGGCTCAAGATCGTCGCGGTCGAGGAGCCGCCGCGCCGGCAGTCGGGGGTCAAGGTGGCGAGTGTGGCCGAGCTGGTCGACAAGCTCAGGCGCGAGGCGAAGGTGATCTGATGGCGGTCCTGGTCCTGGCCGAACACGACAATCAGGGGCTCGTGCCCGCGACTTTGCACGCGGTGACCGCGGCCCGGGCGCTGGACGATGCGGTCGACCTGCTGGTCGCGGGGCAGGACTGCGGGCCGGCCGCGGCCGCCGCCGCCAAGGTCGCGGGCGTGACCCGGGTGCTCCAGGTCGAGCATCCGGCCTATGCCCAGCCGGTCGCCGAGGATTTCGCCCTGCTGCTGCAGGCGCTGGCTCGCGACTACGACGCGGTGCTGGCGGCCTCGACCACCCATGGCAAGAACGTGATGCCGCGGCTCGCGGCGCTCCTGGACGTCGCCCAGCTCTCGGACATCGTCGAGGTGGTCGGCCCCGAGACGTTCAAGCGCTACATCTATGCCGGCAATGCGCTCGCCACGGTCCAGACCAGCGACCGGATCAAGGTCATCACGGTGCGCACCACGGCCTTCGAGCCGGCGCCGGCCGAAGGCGGCACGGCGACGGTCGAGGCGCGCGACCCGGCCGATCCCGCGGGCCTCGCCCGCTTCGTCGGCCGCGAGGTCAGCGGCGGCGAGCGGCCCGAGCTGACTTCGGCCCGGATCGTGGTCTCGGGCGGCCGGGGCATGGGCAGCGGCGACAACTTCAGGATCATCGAGGAGCTCGCCGACGTGCTTGGCGCCGCGGTCGGCGCATCGCGCGCCGCGGTCGATGCCGGCTACGTGCCGAACGAGTATCAGGTCGGCCAGACCGGCAAGATCGTGGCCCCCGATCTCTACCTCGCGGTCGGCATCTCGGGCGCAATCCAGCACCTCGCCGGCATGAAGGACAGCAAGGTGATCGTCGCGATCAACAAGGACGAGGAGGCGCCGATCTTCCAGGTCGCCGACTACGGCCTGGTCGCCGACCTGTTCAAGGCCGTGCCCGAGCTCACCGCCGAACTCCGCAAGCCGAGCTGAGCCGCCCCGTGCCGCGCGATTGGCGAACGATGACCCAAGCGAGCCGTGATCACGATCTGCCGCCGGTGCCGGAGATCCGTCGGATCGGCGTGGTCGGCGCCGGCCAGATGGGCGGCGGCATCACCGAGGTCGCAGCGCTCGCCGGCTTCGAGGTCCGCCTGCTCGACGTCAGCCAGGAGCAGCTCGACCGGGCGCTCGAGCGGATCGACAGCCATCTCGACCGACGGGTCGCCAAGGGGGTGGTGACCGATGCCGAGCGGCAGGCGGCGCGCGCCCGGGTCGCGGTCGGCACCGGCTTCCAGCTGCTCGCCGACTGCCAGCTGGTGATCGAGGCGGCGAGCGAGAACGAAGCGCTCAAGCGCCAGATCTTCGCCGAGGCGATCAAGCACCTGCCCAAAGACGCGCTGATCGCGACCAACACCTCGTCGATCTCGATCACGCGCCTGGCCGCCGGCACCGATCGGCCCGAGCGCTTCATCGGCATGCACTTCATGAACCCGGTGCCGGCGATGAAGCTGGTCGAGCTGATCCGCGGCATCGCGACCGACGAGGCGACCTTCAAAGCGATCCGGGCGATCACCGAGAAGCTCGGCAAGACCGCGGTCACGGCCGAGGACTTCCCGGCCTTCATCGTCAACCGCATCCTGTTGCCGATGATCAACGAGGCCGTCTACACGCTCTACGAGGGGGTCGGCAACGTCGAGTCGATCGACACCGCGATGAAGCTCGGCGCCAACCATCCGATGGGGCCGCTCGAGCTCGCCGACTTCATCGGGCTGGACACCTGCCTCGCGGTCATGCAGGTGCTCTACGACGGTCTTGCGGATTCCAAGTACCGGCCCTGCCCGCTGCTGGTCAAATACGTCGAGGCCGGCTGGCTCGGCCGCAAGACCAAGCGCGGCTTTTACGACTATCGGGGCGAGCTGCCGGTCCCGACCCGCTGAGCCCGCCCGGTCCTCACGGGTCCGGCGTCCTGACCGTGCCGACGATGCGCTCGATCGCGTAGTCCTTGATCCGCCGCCCCGAGGCGAAGATCACGAGCTCGCCGATCAGGCCGAGCGCCAGGATCTGGATGCCGAGCACGATCAGGAGCACGGCCAGGATCAGGGCCGGACGGTCGCCGAGCGACACGCCGTAGATCAGCCTGGCGATCGCCAGGCCAGCGCTCGACAGGATGCCGAGCGCCAGGATCGGCAGGCCGATCAGGCCGAAGAACCGAAGCGGCTTCTTGGTGAACTTGAGCACCACGTAGAGCGCCAGGATGTCGAGCAGGACGCCGACCCGGTCCCAGAACGAGAGCTGGACGCCTGCCCGCCCGGTGCGGCCGGCGCGCACGTCAACCTCCCGGATCCGGAAGCCGCGCTCGCTGGCGAGCAGCGGCAGGAAGTGCGGCTGCACGCCGTGCAGGGAGATCTCCTCGATCACCTGCCGGCGGAACGCGCGGACGCGGCAGATGAGGTCGGTGAAGGCGTGGCCGAACAGCCGTCGCAGGAGCCAGTGGAAGGCCTTGGCCTGGAGCCGGGGGCGGGTTGCGGCGAACGGTGGCCGCCGCCCGACTGCGACATCGCAGGTCTCGAGCTCGGCGACCACCTTCGGAATGTCGGCGGGCTCGACCTGAAGGTCGGGGGGCAGGGTCAGGATGACCTCGCCCTGCGCCTGCTTGAAGCCGCTCAAGAGCGCCTCGGCCTCGTCGAGCTGGTGACCGCGCATCAGGGTCAGGGCACCCTCGCCGCGCTCCTGCAGGGCCGTCAGCTCGGCGAGTGCCCGCTCGCTGCGCGAGCTGAGGACGTAGATCAGCTCATAGGGCCGGCCGATCCCCTCGACCGCCGCCTTGTAGGCGCCGTAGACCTCGACCACGTCGGTGCGGTCCTGAAACATCGGCACGATCACCGACAGCGCGACCGGCGCCACCGCCGGCCCGGAAGGGGGGTCGGCCGGGGCCTGGCCGGGCCGGACAATGTTCAACCGCTCGATGGCTACTGGACTCTCTGCTGCGCGGGCATGCCGGAGGACCTCCATCGGAGGACTGCGCGCCGGTTACGGCCGTTCGGGTTGCGGATCGGGCAGTTGCCGGCGCCACGCCTGCAAGGGCTGCATGTCCCAGATGTCCGCGGCATCCTGATAGATCAGGTAGCCGATGACGCCGATCAGGGCCAGGAACAGCGACAGGGCGCCGAACATGACCGAGACCCCCATCGCGACCACCACCGACGCGTCCTGCACCCGGACGGCGTCATAGATCGCGACCAGCGCGCAGACCAGGCTGAGAGCGCCGGCGATCGCGGCGCTACCGGCGAAGCAGAACAGCGGCCGGTCCGCGAACAGCAACAGCGTCTTGATCGCGATCAGGTCCGCCAGCACCCGGTAGACCCGGGACAGCCCGTACTTGGACCTGCCGAACTGCCGGGCGCGATGGTGGACCTTGATCTGGGCGATGCGGGCGCCGGCGATCGAGCTCATCGCCGGGATGAAGCGGTGCATTTCGGAGTACAGCGGCACCCGCTTGATCAGATCGGCCCGGTAGGCCTTGAGCGAGCAGCCGTTGTCCTTGATGTCGACGCCCGTGACCTTGGCGATCAGGCGGTTCGCCAGCACCGAGGGCAGACGGCGCGAGAGCAGCTTGTCCCGGCGCTGGTAACGCCAGCCGACCACCAGATCGTAGCCTTCCCGGATCTTCGCGAGCAGCTTCGGGATGTCGGCCGGATCGTTCTGCAGGTCGGCGTCCATGGTCACCAGCGTGGCGCCCGCGGCGTGCTCGATGCCGGCCACCATGGCCGCCGTCTGGCCGAAGTTGCGGCGGAACTTGATCACCTTGACCCGGGGGTCGGCGGCGGCCAGCGCGGCGCAGCGGGCGAAGGTCTGATCCCGGCTGCCGTCGTCGACGAAGATCAGCTCGAAGCTGAGGCCGAGCGGTGCCGCCGCCTCGATGATCCCCTGATACAAGGGCTCGACGCTCGCCTCCTCCTCGAACGCGGGTACGATCACCGAGAGGTCGAGCGCGCCGCCCTCACCGGCCGTCCGGCCAGTCCGACTGTGGCGCCCGCTGGTCAATCTGCCTCCACCGCCCCTGCTCGACCCGGCCGCGACGGCCGGCATCCCTCGACCGTGCTCCGAAGCCGACCGCTTGCCCGCGACTCTAGGAGGCCACTCGCGGCCTGTAAATAATAGATGCCGGCCGGATCGACGCCGGTGAGGCGCTCGCTTGATCGGCGAGCCGCCGAGGATACCTTGAACGGAAGGACACGCGGCGAGCAGGGGAATGGTGCGCGATGACCGTGGGCGAGTCCGGCCGGCTGCGGATCAGGGTCGGTTCGAAGCCCGATGGCGGCGCGGCGGCCGGCGGCGGCGCCGTTCCCGGCCCGGTGCCCGGCATCAGGCGGCGGCGCCGCCGGCCGGGTACGCGGGCTCGCTGGCCGGACCGGATCGGAGCCGGGGACATGGCGACATGACCGGCATCGCCCGGAGCCTCGCCAGTCTCGGGCTGGCGCTCGGCATTCTGGCAGGCGTGGCGCTGCTGGTCGCCGGGCCGGGATACCGCTTCGGTCTCTGGCCGCTCGGCACCGCCTTCGCGATCCTGCGCTATGCCGCCTATGGCGGTCTGGTCGCGGCCCTCGTGTCGCTGGCCGGATTGATCCTGGCACCGATCTACGGGCAGCGGCGCGGCATGGTGCGCGCGCTCGCGGGGGTGATCGTCGGCCTGGTCGTGGTCGGAATTCCCTGGAGCTACTGGCGGGCGGCCCGCGCAGCGCCGCCGATCCACGACATCACGACCGATCCCGACGACCCGCCGGCGCTCGATGCGCTCCGGCCGCTGCGTGCCGATGCCCCCAATCCCGCCGACTACGGCGGGCAGGAGGTCGCGACGCTGCAGCGCCGGGACTATCCGGACGTCCGGCCGCTCGTGGTCGATCTGCCGACCGATCGCGCCTTCGGGCTGGCGCTCGAGGCGGCGCGCGCGCTGGGCTGGCGGATCGTCGCGAGCGAGCCGCATCGGCGCCGGATCGAGGCGACCGATCAGACGTTCTGGTTCGGCTTCGTCGACGACATCGTGGTCCGCATCACGCCTGACGGCACCGGCAGCCGGATCGACGTGCGCTCGGTCTCGAGGGTCGGCAAGGGCGACACCGGCACCAATGCCGCCCGGATCCGCGCCTACTTCGACCGGCTGCGCGCTGAAGTGCCGGCCGCGGGCGGTCACGGATCGGCCGGCTGATCCGAGGGCGGATCTCCCGGCGGCACGGTCGCGCAGCGATCGCCGGAGCGGATCAGTCGCTCGCCCCCATCTGCGCGGCACTTCGAATCGGCTGCAGCCCAGGCGCGCGCACGCGGCGTCCGGCCGTGCAGCTGACCTTGAGATAATGCTCTTTGTCGACATAGCCGGCGAGCGCGCCGCCGGCGACGTAGGCTTGACCGTGCATGCCGCATTCGACCAAGCTCATGGCGTCCGGGCCTTGGATCACGGCGTCCGCGGTGTTCTCGGTGCAGTCGGCCTGCGCCGTACCGAGCAGGCAGATCAGGATCAGGGTCTTCAGCATCGAATCAATCCTTCTGGCTCACATCGATCGCAACCGTCTCCCCCGATCTCCCTTTTGAACCGCTTTCGCGTGATGCAAGTCTGGTGCCACAGACCGTAGATTGCGCTCGAACCCTTAACGTTTGGTTAACGAGGTCCAGGACTACAACGAGCTCGCAAGGGTAACTGTGAAAGGGTTCACTCGGAACGCTGACGACCGCGATCGGGGCGTACCCCAAGCCCGCTGACGTGCCGATTCGGGACTGGTTCCGGCCGGACGGCGGCGCGGATCGCGCCGGGCCGACCGCGGGCTATGCCGAGACCGTGCGCCAGTATGGCCCGCGGCTGGAGGCGATCCTCGACCGGGCGACGACCCTGGCCGCGCGCGAGCAGGTCGAGATGGGGATCGACATCCCGACCGACGGCGAGGTCCGGCGCGAGAACCACATCCACTACCACTGCCGCCACCTCGAGGGCATCGACTTCGAGACGCTCACCGAAACGGAGGTGCGCGGCCACCATCAGGTGCGACTGCCCACGATCACCGGTCCGATCCGGGCGGCGTGGGTGCCGTTTCTGGTGCGCGACTGGCAGATCGCCCAGGGCGCCACCCGCAGACCGGTCAAGCTCACGCTGCCGGGGCCGCTCACGATCGGCGACAGCGTCGCGGATGCCTGCTACGAGGACCCGCGCACGCGCGGCGCGGCGCTCGCCGATACATTTCCTTGGCAGCATTAAGAAGGCCGGCTTGCCGGCCGGCGCGACCGAGGCGCAGCTGGCGAAATACCCGCCCATGAAGCGCCTGGAGCAGTGCGAGCAGCTGCGCGCGAAGAGCTGAGTTGGCGGTAGGAGCGCAGGCTACTGAGCGCTGGCCGGCATACCCGGGTCTTCCTTGTCGTGCTGCATGAGGGGGGTCGGGCCGCCGGTCTGGTCGGCTGCGGTCTTGGACTGCTCGTTGTGCTCGACGCCCTTGCTGACCGCGGTCCCGGCGCCGGCGCCGACGGCGGCGCCCGCAACCGCGCCGACCGGGCCGCCGATCATCGCGCCTGCGGCCATGCCGCCGAGGCCACCGGTCGCCGCCCGCTGCTCGGTGTCGCTGCCGCAGGCGGCGAGCAGGAGGAGCGCGCTCAAAGCCAGAGCGCCTTGGGAAGTCGCTCGCATCAGGTGCATCCCTCTCGCTGATTGGTGTTGGCATCGTCCATGGCGACCAAAACGACGCCCGCCGCGCGAAGGTTCCTCGGACGGGCGGTCGTCTGATGATGTCTCCGACGGCGGCGCGGCCGTCAGAGGCCGAGGCTCAGCTGCAGCTGCAGCGGCGCCCGGTCGGCCGGCGGGCCGAAGTTCGAGGCGGTGAGGCCGAGCAGGCGGACGGGCCGGCGGGGCGGCGCGGGGGTGTGCAGCAACCAGCGCGCGAGCGCCATCAGCTCCTCGGCCGAGTGCACCGGATCGGCGAGCGTGTGCTGGCGGGTGTTGAGCGTGAAGTCGTCGTGCTTGATCTTGAGGGTCACGGTCCGCCCGAACCGGTCGGCCGCGGCCATCCGCTCCGCGACCCGCTCGGCGATTGGCCGGAGCTCCTCCAGCATCGCCGCGGGTGCTACCAGATCGCTCGCGAAGGTCTCCTCGGCGCCGATCGACTTGTAGGGCCGGTCGGGCGAGACCTCGCGCTCGTCCTCGCCGCGCGCGATCCTGAAATAGTGCCGGCCGACCTTGCCGAAGCGGTGGACCAGCTCGGCCTCGGAGCGCGCGCGCAAATCCGCGCCGGTCGCGATGCCGGCGTCCTGCATCTTGCGCGCGGTCACCGGGCCGATGCCGAAGAAGCGCTCGATCGGCAGCCCGGCGACGAACGCGAGCGCATCCTCCGGCCGGATCACGAACAGGCCGTCCGGCTTGTCCATGGCCGAGGCGACCTTGGCCAGGAACTTGTTGAACGACACGCCGGCCGAGGCGGTGAGCCCGGTCTCGGCGAGGATCTCTTGCTTGATCTGGCGCGCGATCAAGGTCGCTGGCGGCGGCCCGCGCTTGGGCACGGTCACGTCGAGGTAGGCCTCGTCCAGCGACAGCGGCTCCACCAGGTCGGTGTAGGTGGAAAAAATCTCGCGGATCTGGCGGCTGGCCGCCTTATAGGCGTCGAAGCGGGTGCGGACGAAGATCAGCTCGGGGCAGAGCCTGCGCGCCTGGAAGCCCGGCATCGCCGAGCGGACGCCGAAGACGCGCGCCTCGTAGCTCGCCGCCATGACCACGCCGCGCGGCCCGCCGCCGCCGACCGCGACCGGTTTGCCCCGGAGCTCCGGCTGGTCGCGCTGCTCGACCGAGGCGTAGAACGCGTCCATGTCGACGTGAATGATCTTTCGCAGCTGGCGGCGTCCCCCGCTCGAGCTGAACTCCGGACCCGGCTGGCGCACTGACGCCGAGTTGCTCAGAGCCGCTCCTTGGCGTCGTACAACTTGAGCACGGCGAGGCCGTCGAGTTCGCCCTGGCCCTTGGCGACCAGGATCCGGTAGAGCGACGCCGCCTGGGCGCTCATCGGGGTCGGCACGTTCAGCTCCTTGGCGAGGCCGTGGACCATGTCCAGGTCCTTGAGCACCTGGCGGGCGTAGCCGGCGGGCGCGAAGTCGCGCGCGACCAGGCGCGGGTAGAGCCGCTCGAGCATCGTGCTGCCGGCGTAGCCGCTGCCGAGCGCGTCCGGGATCTTCGCGGCGTCGACGCCGCCCGCCTCGGCCAGCGCCAGTGCCTCGGCGAGCAGGCAGTAGGTGTTCAGCACCAGCACCTGGTTGACCATCTTGGTCACCTGGCCGGCGCCGAGCGGGCCCATGTGGGTGCACTGGCCGAGGTCGGCGAGCACCGGCCGGACCCTGGCGACGTCGGCCTCGTCGCCGCCCGCCATGATCGCGAGCGTGCCGGCCGCGGCCGCCGGCGGCCCGCCGGAGACCGGGGCGTCGACCCAGGCCATGCCGGCCTCGGCCCGGAGCCGCGCCGCGAACGCCTTGGTGGTGCCGACCTCGGTGGTCGAGTGGTCGACCAGGACCTTGCCGGCGGCGCCACCGGCGGCGACCCCATCCGGGCCGAACACCGCGGCCGCCAGGTCGTCCTTGGTCATCACGCAGACGTGCACGACCTCGCTCGCCCGGGCGACTGCCGCCGCCGAGGCCGCCGGCGCGACGCCATGGGCGCGCGCCGCCTCGACCTTGTCGGCCACGACGTCGTAGCCGCTCACGGTGTAGCCGCAGGCCGCAAGGCGCCTGGTGAACGCCTGGCCCATCAGCCCGAGACCGATGAAGCCGATTCTCGGTTTGCCCCCGGCCATCGTCTGCCCTCCCCGGCTGTCCGCCCAGCGCCGATTATGACCGCCGAACCGCGGCCCTGGCCAGCCCGTGCCCGGGCCGGGGCACGGGCCTGGGCACGTACGCTGGTGCCGCCCCGGCGCCTGTCCCGGAAGCCGGGGCTCTGGTCAAGCGGCACCGATCGCGCCATAGTGCGGGCAATCAAGAGACCCGCTCCCGGCCGGCCCGGTCGTGGCGTGGAGGTGGAGGCTGGGCATGGCGCTTCTGGAGCTGCGCGGCATCGCCAAGCATTTCGGCGCGATCGAGGCGCTCAAAGGCGTCGAGCTCGACCTCGAGCCCGGCGAGGTGCTGGGGCTGATGGGCGACAACGGCGCCGGCAAGTCGACGCTGGTCAAGATCATCGCCGGCAACTTTCCGCCGAGCGAAGGCGAGCTGCGGCTCGAGGGCGCGGTCAAGCATTTCCACAAGCCGGTCGACGCGCGCGCCCAGGGCATCGAGGTCGTCTATCAGGACCTGGCGCTGTGCGACAATCTGACCGCGGCCGAGAACGTGTTCTTAGGCCGCGAGGCCAAGCGCAGCTTCGGCTTCATCAAGATCGTCCACTACCAGGCGATGTACGAGCGCGCGGCCGAGCTGTTCGGCGAACTCAAGTCCGAGACCCGGCCGCGCGATCTGGTCAAACAGATGTCCGGCGGCCAGCGCCAGGCGGTGGCGATCGCCCGGACCCGGCTGTCGGATGCCAAGATCGTGCTGATGGACGAGCCGACCGCGGCGATCAGCGTCCGCCAGGTCGCCGAGGTCCTGGACCTGATCCGGCGCCTGCGCGACCAGAACATCGCGGTGATCCTGATCAGCCACCGCATGCCCGACGTGTTCGCGGTCTGCGACCGGATCGCGGTGCTCAGGCGGGGCGTCAAGGTCGCCGAGAAGGCGATCGCCGACAGCTCGCCCGAAGAGGTGACCGGCCTGATCACCGGCGCCATTCGCACCGCCTGAGGGACCGTGATGCGAGAAAGCCAGACCGTCCGCACCGGCGTCGAGATCGACGAGGTCACTGGCATCAAGGAGCGCAGCCTCGGCCAGCGGATGGTCAGCAGCCAGCCGTTCTGGATCACGATCGCCCTGCTGATTATCTGCCTGGCGATGAGCTGGATCGAGCCGCAGGCCTTCCCCTCGCTCGACAATTTCTACAACATCACCCGCAACTTCGCCTTCATCGGCATCATTTCGCTCGGCATGACCGCGGTCATTCTGACCGGCGGCATCGATCTCTCGGTCGGCTCGATCATGGGCGTGGTCGGGGTCGCGACCGGCCTGGTGCTGCAGGCCGGCTATTCCGCATTCCTCGCGATCCTGGTCGGGCTGTCGACCGGCATGCTCGCCGGTGCGATCAACGGTGCCCTGATCGCCTATCTCCAACTCTCGCCGTTCGTGGTCACGCTCGGCATGCTGTCGATCGCCCGCTCGGTCGCGATCGTCTTGTCGCAGAACAAGATGATCTACGAGTTCGGGCCGAGCGGCGATCTGTTCAACGACATCGGCGGCGGTCAGACGCTCGGGATCGCGCATCCGGTCTGGATGCTGGTGTTCCTGGCGCTGGTGTTCGGCTTCGTGTTCCGGCTGACCAGCTGGGGCCGCTATCTCTACGCGATCGGCGGCAACGAGAATGCCGCGCGCCTGACCGGCGTGCCGGTCGACCGGATCAAGCTGCAGGCCTACATGGTCTCGGGCCTGACCGCCGCGATCGCCTCGGTCATGCTGACCGGCTGGCAGGGCTCGGCGCTCAACAACATGGGCATCGGGTGGGAATTGCGCGTGATCGCCGCGACCGTGATCGGCGGCGCCAGCCTGATGGGCGGCGAGGGCGGCGCCTATGGCGCGGTGATCGGCGCGGCGCTGATCGAGGTGATCCGCAACAGCCTGCTGATGGCCGGCGTGGACTCCAACTGGCAGGGCACCTTCGTCGGCCTGTTCATCATCTTCGCGGTCTTGCTCCAGCGGTTCCGCGGACGACGGGGGGACTGAGGCGGTCTCGGTCCGATTTGCAACGACCCAAAGGGAGGTCAACAGTCAATGAAGAAGCTTCTCATGTGTGCCGCCGCCGGGGTCGCGCTCGCGGCCTTCGGGGCGCCCAGTAGTCAGGCGGCCGACAGCCTCACGTTCGCGCTGGTGCCGAAGAACCTCAACAACCCGTTCTTCGATCAGGCCCGCGACGGCTGCATGAAGGCCCAGGCGGAATCCAACGGCAAGATCACCTGCCAATACATCGGCCCGCCCGAGCATGGCGGCGGCGAGGAGGAGATCCAGATCGTCAGCGACCTGGTCGCCAAGCACGTCGCCGGCATCTCGGTGTCGCCCTCGAACGCCGCCGCCATGGCCGTGCCGCTCAAGCGCGCCAAGGAGGAGGGCATCCCGGTGATCACCTTCGACAGTGACCTGTTGCCGAAGGACCAGGGGCTGCGGCTGGCCTACGTCGGCACCCACAACTACGACATCGGCGTCAACCTCGCCAAGATCGTGCAGCAGATCAAGCCGGACGGCGGCACGATCTGCATCCAGTCCGGCGGCGCCGCCGCGGCCAACCACAACGAGCGCATGCAGGGCATCCGCGACACGCTCTCCGGCGAGCAGAGCAAGGAGTTGCCCGGCGACCGGCTGACCGGCCAGAACGGCTGGAAGGAGGTCGACGGCTGCCCCCTGTACACCAACGACGACTTCGTGCTCGCGGTCCAGCAGATGGAGGACATCCTCGGCAAGTACCCGAAGCTCGACGCCTTCGTGCCGACCGGCGGTTTCCCGCAGTTCGTGCCCGAGGCCTACCGGCGGGTGGCCACGAAGTACAAGGACAAGATCCAGAACCACGAGCTGGCCCTGGTCGTGGCCGACACCCTGCCGGTCCAGCTCGACCTCTTACGCGAAGGGCTCTCGCTCGGCCAGGTCGGCCAGCGGCCGTTCGAGATGGGCTACAAGTCGATGCAGATGCTGATGGCCGCCCACGAGGGCAAGAAGCTCGAGGACCCGACCTACACCGGCCTCGACGTCTGCACGCCCGAGAACGTCGACACCTGCACCAAGCCCGGCAGCTGAGCCTGCCGCGCCGACCGGAACCCGTCCTCGGGCTCGATCCCGGGGGCGGGTCCTGCTCGCACTCGATGCGATCGCGCCGCCGGCGCAGGCTGGCGCCCGGCCAGGCGGCCGCCAAGAGCCGCGTGAAGCCAGACCATCCGACCATCCTTGGTCGCCCCTCGGGCCGCCGGCTGCCGGGCTCCGGCGCGCGTGCTCGACGACCAAGTCCGCCGCTGACCAAGTGACCGGGTCGGGCGCGCGAGCGAGGGCACGCGAATGGCAGATCAGACGGATGTCCTGCGGCTCCACCACGGGCCGTTCGAGCTCGAGGTCTGTCCCGGCCTCGGCGGCGCGATCACCGCGTTGCGGCATCGCGGCCGCGACCTGATGCGACCGGCGGAGCCGGCGTGCTTCGCCGGGCGCGACCCCTTCCGGGCGAGCAGCTTCGCGCTCGTGCCGTTCTCGAACCGGGTTGCCGACCGGCGGTTCGGCTTCCGGGGCGAGGTTTACGAATTGCCGGCGAACTTCCCGGCCGAGCCGCACGCGATCCACGGTCAGGGCTGGGAGCACGCCTGGACGGTCGCCGCCTCGGACGCCCGCCGCGCGGTCCTGGACCTGGCGCACCGGATCGCCGGCACCCCGCTCGACTATCGGGCCCGCCAGACCATGGCGCTCGGTGATCGCGGGCTCGACCTCACGCTCGAGGTCACCAACGCGGGCGCCGGTCCGATGCCCGCAGGGCTCGGCGTCCATCCCTATTTCGTGCGCACGCCGGGGGTCACGCTCACAGCCCGGCTGAGCCGGGTCTGGCGGATGGACGAGCGCAAGATTCCGACCGCGCCGGCGTCGGTGCCGGCCGAGTGGGACTTCGCCAAGGCGCCGCGGCTCGCCGAGCTGGCGATGGACCACTGCTTTGGCGGCTGGGACGGACGCGCCGAGGTCCATTGGCCGGAGACCGGGATCACGCTCAAGCTCGAGGCGGAGCCCGTGTTCGGCCATCTGGTCATCTACATCCCGCCCGGCCTGGAGATCTTCTGCGTCGAGCCGGTCTCGCACGTCAACGACGGCTTCAATCTCGCCGAGCGCGGCGTCGCGGAGACCGGCATCCGGGTGCTCGCGCCGGGCGAGACGTTGCGGGGGCGCGTCGGCTTTTACGTCGGCTGAGGGCGCGGGCGGGCGCCACGCCTCAACCGGCGGCACTGACGAGGTGGTGCCATGGCCATGGCAGGCGAGCGACCCGTGCTGGTGGTCGGCGCCGGACCGACCGGTCTGGCTGCGGCCCTCGAGCTCGCCCGGCTGGGCCGGCCGGTGCGGATCATCGATCGCAAGGCCACCCGCTCGCAGCACTCCAAGGCGATCGGGGTCAATCCGCGCACGCTGGAATTGCTGGAGGCGGCCGGCGTCACCGAGCGGCTGCTGGCCGCCGGCCGGCGGATCCGCAAGGTCAACCTGCGCCGCGCCGACCGCCTGCTCGCCGCGGTCGACCTGTCCCGTCTCGAGCATCGCTACAATTTCATGCTGGCGCTCGCCCAGAGCGAGACCGAGCGGATCCTGGAGGCGAGCCTCGCCGAGCGCGGCGTCCAGGTCGAATGGCAGCGCGATCTCGAGACGTTCGCACAAACCGACGGCCGGATCCGGGCCAAGGTCCGGCGCGACGGCGACGCGCAGGAGATCGAGGCGGACTACCTGATCGGGGCCGACGGCGCGCACAGCACCACCCGCCACGCGCTCGGCCTCGAGTTCCGTGGCGCCACCTATCCGTTCGAGTGGCAGGTGGTCGACGTCGCGATGTCCGGGCCGTTCGCCGAGGACGAGGTGCACCTGCGGCTGGGCGATAGCGCGCTGTTGTTCCTGATCAGCGCCGCGGCCGGCACCTTTCGCCTCGCCAGCGATGGCGAGGAGCCGCTGCACCTGCTGCCCGCAGGCTGCGCCGTGCACGAGATCCTGTGGCGCTCCGCCTTCCGGATCAGCTACCGCCAGGTCGGTCGCTATCAGCAGGGCCGCGTGTTCCTGGCGGGCGACGCCGCGCACATCCACTCGCCGGTCGGCGGCCGCGGCATGAACCTCGGCATCGAGGATGCGACCATCCTGGTCCGCAAGATCGCGGGCGGCGAGCTCGAGAGCTACACCGCCGAGCGGCATCCGGTCGGGGCCCGCGTGATCCGCCAGACCCACGCGCTGACCCGGCTGGTCACCACCCGCGCGCCCTGGGCCCGCTGGCTGCGCGACCGTCTGCTGCCGCTCGTGCTCGGGCTCGAGCCGGCGCAGCGGCAGTTCCGGCTGCGCCTGGCCGGCCTGAGGTGAACGGCCAGGCCAAGAGCACGGTGCCGCCGACGCTTGGCCTGCCGGCACGGCCCTCTATAATCGGCGGTTGTCGATGGGGAAGGCGCAGTCATGAATAAGCGGTTCGGGCGGGCGCTCGGGGTTTTCCTGGTCATGCTCTGGGCCGGGTCGCTGTCCGCTCAGGAGCGAGTTCCGGTCGGCTCGGTCAGCGCCCTGGTCGGGCAGGCGCAGGTCACCAGCGAGCGCGAGACCCGGGCGCGACCGCTGGCGGTCGGGGCCGATGTCTTCGAGGGCGATCACATCCACACTGCGGCCGACGCCAGGCTGCGCCTCGACATGGCGGACGGCTCGGTGCTGACGCTCGGCGCCGGGACCGACCTCAGCCTCAGCCGGTTCCAGTACGCGCCGGAACGGGCGGCGCGCAACGTGCTGCTCGAGGTGCCGCGGGGCATTATCCGGGTGCTGGTCCAGCTGCTGGTCGCCCACTCGTCGTTCGACTTGCAGGCGAGCACCGCGGTCGCTTCGGTCCGCGGCACGGAGTGGATCGCCGAAGCCAAGCCGGAAGCCGCAGCACTGGTGGCGCTCGCCGGCCGGGTCGCCGTGCGCAGCGCCGATCCGGCCCTGGCCGGGGAGGTCGTGCTGCTGCCCGGCGAGGGCACGACGGTGCCGGCCGGCGCGCCGCCGGAGGCGGTCCACACCTGGGGGGCGGCGCGCAAGAACGACTTCATCGCGAGGACGAGCCTGCCCTGATCCGCAAGCTCGTCGGCCTCGCCCGGCTGTCGCCGTTCGCGGCGGCGGTGCTCGCGACCGTCGTCGCCTGCCTTGCCTATCTGCCGGCCAGCCGACTGGCGGTGGTCCAGAGCCTCGAGGGCCAGCTCCTCGACGTCCGCTTCGAGCTGCGCCCGGCCGGGCCGCGCTCGGACGCGATCGTGCTGGTGCCGATCGACGATCGGAGCCTGCGCGAGATCGGCCGCTGGCCGTGGAGCCGCGGGCTGCTCGCCCGGATGGTCGGGCATCTGGCCGAGGCGGGCGCGCGGACCATCGCGCTCGACCTGCTGCTCACCGAGCCCGAGCGGCGGGAGGTGCCGGCGGCCGCCCTCGAGGGCCTGCGGGACGAGCTGCGCGCGCGGCCACGGGCGGGCGATGCGGCGCCGCCGGCCGGGCTCGACGCCCGGCTCGGCGCGCTGCTCGATCAGGCGGACGGCGACCGTCAGCTCGCCCGCGCGCTCGAGCAGGCCGGCAGCGTCGTCCTGCCGTTCTCGTTCGGCGCCGGGCACGCGGACGAGCCGCTGCCGGCGCCGGTCGCGGCGATGGCGATCCGCATCGTCCGGCGACCGCCGGGCCGACCGCCGCCGCCGCCGGCACCCGAGCCGGGCGTGCTGGCACCGATCCCGGTCCTGGCGGCGGCCGCCGCCGGGCTCGGCCAGGGCGACATCCCGCTGAGCGTGGACCGAGGAGCGCGCTTCGAGACCCCGGTCGTCGCCTACGGCGATCAGTACCTGCCCTCCTTCGCCCTCGAGGTCGCGCGGCGGTATCTCGGGGTCGGCCGCGACCAGGTCCAGCTGCTGCTCGGGGAGGGTGTCCTGCTCGGCGACCGTCTGCTGCCGACCGACGAGGCCATGCGGATCGCGGTCAACTACCGGCGGCCGGGGACGTTCGCGAGCATCCCGGCCGCACGCCTGGTGGAGGGCAGCGTCGATCCCGCCGAGCTGGCCGGCAAGCTGATCGTGATCGGCGGCAGTGCCGCCGGCGTCGGCGAGCACTTCCGATCGCCCTATGTTTCGGACCTGCCCGGCTTCGAGCGCCATGCGGCAATGATCGACGACATCCTGCGGCGGGACCTTCTGATCCGGCCGCGATGGGCCGCGCCGCTTGGCCTCGGCACGGTGCTCTTCGGCGGCCTCGTGATCGGCGGCCTCGCCAGCCGTTCCGGTCTGATCGGCACCACGCTCGGCTTCGTCGGCCTGACCGGCGTGGTCGTCGGCAGCAATCTCTGGGCCTTCCTCGGCCAGGGCGTCTGGCTCGATCTGCTGCTGCCGCTCGCCGGCCTGGCGCTGATCTACGGCGTCGCGCTCGCTCATCGGTACTTCGTCGGCGAGCGCCAGGAGCGCCGGCTGCGCGCGGCCTTCAAGCACTACCTCAGTCCGGCGCTGGTCGAGGAGGTCGCGCGCGACCCGGCGCTGCTGCGGCTGGGCGGCGAGCAGAAGGAGCTGACCGTGCTGTTCGCCGACCTGCGTGAGTTGACCCGGCTGGCCGCGGCGCTCGCGCCGGCGCGCTTTGCGGAGCTGCTCAACGAGGTGATGACGGTGCTGACCGGCGCCCTGTTCGACCACGGCGGCATGCTCGACAAGTTCACCGGCGACGGCCTGGTGGCGGTGTTCGGCGCGCCGCTGCCGCAGCCCGATCACGCGCTTCGCGCCTGTCGCGCCGCGCTCGCGATGCAGGCGCAGATCGAGCCGTTGCGGTCGCGCTGGGCGCGCCCGGACCTACCCCCGGTCGAGGTCGGGATCGGCATCAACAGCGGCCCGATGATCATCGGCAACATGGGCTCGAAGGACCGCTTCAGCTATACCGTGATCGGCGAGGAGGCCCATCTCGGCGCCCGGCTCGAGGCCGCCAACAAGGAGTTCCGGACCCGGGTCCTGATCAGCGAGGCGACTTGGCGCCAGGTCGCGGACCGGCTGGCGGCGCGCGAGCTGGACGTCGTGACCTTTCGCGGCATCGCGCGTCCGGTCGGCGTGTTCGAGCTGCTGGGTGAGCGCCCGCTGGCCGCCGATCAGGCCCGGCGGGCCGAGCTGTTCGCGGCCGGGCTCGAGGCTTTCCGCGGCGGCGAGTGGGCGCGCGCGCACAGCCGGTTCGACCAGGCCCTGGCACTCAGCCCCGGCGACCGGCCGACCCAGCTCTACCTCGAGCGCTGCCGCGCCCGCCTGAGGCCGCCGCCCGCCGGTGCCGCCGCCGACGCCGGCTGATCACGTGGTGAGCCTGCGCTCAATCCCAGTCCAGGCGGTCGACCACGGTGGCGATCAGCATGGGCCCGCCGACGCTCGCCAGCAGCCCGGCGGCCCAGCCGAGCGAGCGCATCGCGACCAGCGCGACGCAGCCCACGGCGAAGGCCAGGCCGGCAACCACCGCGAGCTTGAGCAGGGCCGGCAGCCGGGCGCGCGGCGGCCGCTTCGACGGCCGGCCGCCGTTCCGGCAGGCCGGGATACAAGTCGGCGCTCAGTCTCGTCATGGGTCCCTCCAGCCCAAGACAAGCCGCTCCCGCCCGGCGCTGGGTCGCGGCCTCGCCGCACCGGTGTGGTGCGGCTGCGATCTTCGTTGAGCGCGGTCGGTGCGTTTCGCAGAGCAGCTTAGGCCAAGGCGGGCAGCGAGCCAGTCCCCGGCCGGGCGACGATCCGACGGAGCACCGAATTCCGTTCGCTCGTTGACTTGCAGCAACAGTCCCTGGGTTGGAGGTCGCCCAGGTCGTCGCGGCGATCGCCAGGCAGACCAGAGCGCTGCGGAAGGCCCGCCGGTCCCTTGTGAAGCAGCTCACAGCTGCGCGCGATACCCGGTGCTATCCGGAACCGCAGGTCGGGCCCGCGAGGCCCGGATCCATACCAGAAAGGGCTACCGAGATTACGGGGAACTTCGCGGTCGCGGCAGTCATGCCGGCCAGCCTCGCGCCGTTCGCCGGCGGAGCATCGGAGCTCAAGGCGATGCAAGGCGGCACCTTCGTCCTCGGCGATCAGAGCGCGTCGATCTAATTACACGGTCAGCGGCGACACCTTCGAGGTCGTCACGACCCGGGGCCGAGCGACGGGTCGGGCGGACCGATCCGTCTGGTCGGCTTCCGGCAGCCGGGCCGGAAGCAGATCGTCTCGGCGGGAACCTACGGGACGACCACGCCGCCGCGGGAGCTGGTGCCGACCCACGAGGGCGACATGCTCTCGATCACGCGGACGTCAGAGAAGCTCGCCAGTCGGTAGGTGCCGGGCCGCGGCCGGCCGCCCCAGGCCTGGAAACCTGCCGATCTCTGGGGAGGGTGCGATGAAGGCGAACTCGGATGTCTTGGGGGGCGCCCGGTCGCCGGGCTTCGGGTCGCTCCGTCTCGTGACCGGCCTGCTGTTGCTGTGGCTCGCTGCCTGCGCGGCGCCACAGCCTGGCCCGGTGAACTTCGAGGTCACGCGGGCGCGCGTGATCAAGGCGGACTGTGGCGAGCCCTACACCGACTGCGCGCCGCCGGCGGACCTCTGCAAGCGCTCGCGTGCGCTGGCCCGGGCCGCGAGCGCGTCCGTGATCGCGATCGACCAGCGCGGCCGCTATGCGCCGGTGCGGTTCACCTTGCCCGACCGATGCCAGAAACAGCCAATTCAGCAACCGACCCCCGGCGACGACTGCGTACCCAAGCGGGACGGCCCGCCGCCGGAGCAGTTCACCGACTGCTTCATCGAGTACGCCAAGCAGATCCGCGCCAGGGTCACCGATCCGCCGCAAGGCAAGCGCTATCACCTGCTGGTCTTCATCCACGGCGGGCTCAACGAGCTGGACGGCCGCCTCGAGCGGGCGTTCGTCGACGCCAACCGGATGCTCAAGGGACAGGGTTTGGCGCAGGCCCAGGTCCGGGCCGGGACGAGCGACCAGCCGGAGGAAGTCTGGTACCCGCTGTTCGTCACCTGGCCATCCGGAGGGCTGCAGAGCTACATCGACCAGCGCGCCCACTACAACCAGGGTGACTACGACAGCGACTTCAAGCGCTTCGCGAGCCCCCTCTACTTCGCGACCGACGCGGTCGAGAGCGTGGTCCGCGCACCGGTCGCCTGGGCCGAGTCGATCTCCTGGTTCGAGGCCGGGCAGAACCAGGCGGTCGCGACCATCGGCGACCGCATTGGCTGCACCGAGTACGGCCCGAGCTACGGTTGCGAGCCGCTCGAGGGCCCGGACGCCCGCTCCAAAGCCGATCAGGTCTGGTACTGGAGCCCGATCGGGATCCTCGGCCGGGTGGTGAGCGTGCCGGTGGTCGACGCCGTCGGCCAGCCGGCCTGGGACGCCATGGTCGGCCACGCCCGCATGCTGATGCGCAAGCCCTTCAACGACAAGGAGTTTGCCGCCGCCAATGGCAAGCTCGATGGCAAGAGCGATCTCTGGCACCTGTTCCAGGTGCTCAAGGAGCTGCCCCCGGAGCAGCGGCCGCCGATCACCCTGATCGGCCACAGCATGGGCGCGATCGTGATCAACGAGATCCTGCGCAACTTCCCCGATCTGCCGTGGCGCAACATCGTATTCATGGGCGGCGCCGCGAGCGTCCGCGACACGGTCGCCGCCCTCGACCTCGTCACCCGCACCAACCCCGACGCCGACCTGCACTTCTACAATCTGTCCCTGCATCAGGACGCCGAAGCGGGCGAGGTCGGCTATTTGGGCACGGTGTCGCGCGGCAGCCTGCTGGAGTGGGTCGACCGGATGTACACGACGCCCGCGACCTTCGCCGACCGCACGGTCGGGAAATGGATCAACGCGGTCATGGCCAAGGGCGATTTCGATTCGCTGCCGCCCGATCCGCACCGGCAGCTGACGTTCAAGCGCTTCGGGCTGTCCTGCGCCGACCCGCTCAAGCACGGCGATTTCGACGAGTACGAGCCGCGCCCCGGCTGCCCGTCCGCGCGCCGGCCCTACTGGGACCCCGCCTTCTGGACCGTCGGGCCCTGAGCCGCCACGCTCAGCCCAGGCCCATGAGAGCCCGAGCCACGCACCGTGGTCGCATCGCCCGCTGCGAGGCGCCGACCCAACCATCGCGCTGGCTCGAGGCGGAGCAGGCCCTGCAACGATCTAAGGTCTGACCCGTCCGTTTGAGCCGGCCGGCTTGACGCGCCGGAGCGTCCGGTTATATTCACCTGTATGGGTGAATGACAGGGGTGGCCATGCCGGCCGAGCTGGATCAGACGTTGATCGCGCTGGCCGATCCGACCCGGCGCGCGATCCTGGAGCGGCTGGCGCGGGGCGAGGCGCGGGTGACCGAGCTGGCGCAGCCGTTCGCGATCTCGCTCAATTCGGTCAGCAAGCACATCCGCATGCTCGAGCGCGCCCGGCTGGTGCGACGCCGACGGGTGGGGCGGGAGCATCGCCTGGCGCTCGATCCCGAGCCGCTCGACGCGGCCGCGGCCTGGATCGAGGCGCAGCGCGCCTTCTGGAACGGGCGGCTGGATGCTCTCGAGCGCGAGTTGCGCGGGTCTAAGGTCAACGCCGACGCGAGGAGTAGGAGCGATGCCTGAAAACGACGCCGCCGCGAAGGCGAATCTCGGCGACCCGGTCGCGCGCGCCAAACAGGCGATGAGCGAGTTCGGCGTCGTGCCGGAAGCGCGCACGCTCCGCATCCGGCGCGTGCTGCCGGGGCCGATCGAGCGGGTCTGGGCCTTCCTCACCGAATTGGACAAGCGGGCGAAGTGGCTCGCGGCCGGGCCGATGGAGCTGCGGGCCGGCGGGCGGGTCGAGCTGACCTTCCGCAATTCCGATCTGTCGCCGCACCGCGAGCCGATCCCGGAAGAGTATCGAGCATCCGAATGCTCGATAGTCGAGGGCCGGATCACGCAGTGCGAACCACCCCGTCTGCTCGCCTACACCTGGGGCGCGCAGTCGGAGGTCAGCTTCGAGCTGACGCCTGCGGGCGAGGAGGTGATGCTCGTGCTGACCCACCGCCGGCTCGACGACCGCGCGACGATGGTCAACGTCGGCAGCGGCTGGCACGCCCACCTCGGCATCCTCATGGTGGTCCTCGAGGGCCGCACGCCGCGCCCGTTCTGGTCGACCCATGCGCGCCTGAAGGCGGAGTACGAACGGCGGCTCCCAGCCGGGTGACGCGACCGTCCAGCTAGCCGGCAGTCTCAGTCCGTCGACTTCAGCACGCCGACCAGCATCAGCCCGTCGGTCTCGTAGCGATCGCCCTCGGCGTTGCGCCCGTCCCGGGTCGGTCCGACGCCCGGCCAATCGTATTGGCGGGCGAGCTGCCCGGCCTGCGCAAGGCCGGCGATCAGAGCATCGCGTTCGGCGTCGATGTCGGGAGCGATATGATGCGTGATCTGCCCGGTGAGACGGCTCAGCCCGGAGTCGGCATCGAAGGTCGCATCACCCAGCCAGAGGGGTCGGCCTTCCGCGTCGGGCTGGTCCGACTGCCACCACCGGACATGGTGCCGGCGATCGGCGCTGGATCCGACGTCGCGTTCGAAGGCGAGGTCCTGCTTGCGACCGAACAGATAGAGGTTGCTCACCGGCGCATCGGGATCGGGCCGGTCGAGGACGACGCTCTCGGCGATCTCGAGGCTGGTGCGAAAGGTGATCGGATCAGCCGGCCGCCAGCCGGCCGCGAGCATGGCGTCGACGAGCTCGGGCCGGCTGCCGACCAAGCCGACATTGATCGGATCGCCCGGTATGCCGTCGGCATTGGTCGTGACCTTGGGCGCCGTGTCCAGAGCCGGGTGGTGTCCCGATTCGTGCTCACGCCAGAGCAGCGGCAGGATCAGATAGGCAATGAGCAGGTAGGCGGCGACGACCCCTGCCAGAGCGGCGGCGAGACCACGCGCTCCCCACCGCCGGCGGGGAGATCTGATCGCCGCCGGCTCGGCGCCGGCCGGCCCGGCCAATGAACCCGGCGCCGCCGGCTCCGGGCCTTCCATCCGTGGTTCTCGAGCGCCTGTCTCAGAGCTGATTGAGCAGTGCCTGGCGCCGCGACTGGTACTCGTCCTTCGTGATGTAGCCCTTCGCGGCCAGGTCATCGAGCACGTTGAGCTGGTGCTCGATCGACGCGGCCGTCGATGCCGCCGACGGCGGTGGTGCCGCCGGCGCCGGCCGGGCCTCGTAATTCGGCGGCGGCGGTGCGTACGCCGATGGCTTTTCCTGCTTCTCCCGGTTCATCAGGTAGGACAGGCCATAGCCGCCGGCCAGACCACCGACCAGCGGCAAGCCCCAGTCGTTGTGCGCCCGGCTCGGACTGGCGCTGAGGCCGATCGCCAGGACTGCCGCCATCGCCGCCAGCGTGAGCCGCGCGAGCGCCTTGCCCATCTCGCCTCTCCCTCAACATGGCACGCCCTCAGCTCCGGAGGCGATGGCCATTCCGGGCCGGTGCAATCCATCGGTATCATACTTTGCGGTTCATGCCAGCCGGGTTTTCCCCTAGACTTGAGTTCGACGTGGGTGGCGGCCGCCAGGCCGGGCAGCAAGGAACCAAAGAATGCGAAAGCAACTACTCGGGGTATCGGGAGCACTCGCCTGCATGGTCGGTCTGGCGCCGGCGGCGTGGTCGGTGGAGCTGACGAAAGACTATCTGGCGGGCACCTGGGCGGTTGGCGGCGCCGGTGCCTGCAATGCCGCGGCGGCCGAACACACCACCTTCGACCCCAACGGCACCTTCACGACGCTCCGCGACGGCAAGGCCACCGCCACCGGTTTCTGGCACCTGATCCAGGACAACCTCGACCTGCAGATGGTGACCTCACTCGCGTTCTTCGACGATCCGACGACGAGCGCCGACGATCAGCTCAGCGACTTCGCTGGCCAGTACAATTACTTCTATGCGAAGGCGCTGATCTTCGATGTCGAACAGGACAAGTTCCGCGCCGTTGCCAGCATGGGCAACATCTTGCGCGGCGCCAACTACCAGCGCTGCCCGTGAGGGGGAACCGCAGGTTCGCCCTTGAGCGCCGATCCCGGCTCTCGACCGAGGTCAGTACGGGAGCCCGCTGATGGCGACAGGACCGAAGCGCGCCCCGGCAGCGACGGTCGGGCCGCCGGTCGAGCCTCTGCCGTCCGGCCGGGCGCCCGGCCGGGCGCCGTTGGCGGGCGCCTGTGTACGGCTCGAGCCGGTCGAGGTCGCGACGCATGCGGACAGCCTTTACCGGCTCTCGCATGCCCGACCGGAGGATGCGGCGCTCTGGACCTACCTGGCTTACGGGCCGTTTCCGGATCGGGGCGCGTTCGCGCGCTGGCTCGAGGAGCGTTCGCGCTCGAGCGATCCCCTGTTCTTCGCGGTCGTCGATCGGGCGAGCGGCGCGGCCGCCGGCATGGCCAGCTATCTCAACATCGTGCCCGCCAACGGCTCGATCGAGATCGGCCACATCTGGTTCGCGCCGCCGCTCCAGCGGACCCGGGCGGCGACCGAAGCGATCTTTCTCCTGGCGTGCCATGTGTTCGACGATCTGGGCTATCGGCGGCTGGAGTGGAAGTGCGATGCGCTGAACCAGCCGTCGCGGCGGGCGGCGGCGCGCTTCGGTTTTTCCTACGAAGGCACCTTCCGCCAGCACATGGTCGTCAAGGGCCGCAACCGCGACACCGCCTGGTTCGCGCTCCTCGATCGCGACTGGCCGGCCGTGCGCACGGCGTTCGAGTGCTGGCTGGCGCCGGCCAATTTCGATGCCGCCGGCCGCCAGCGGACGTCGCTCAGCGTGCTGACCGCGACCCGCTGACCGGGTCTCCGGGGCGCGGTCAGTGCGCGGTCATGCGCTCCGAGCCGACCCGCCAGTACCGCCACAGCGTCACCGCTCCATAGGCGATCGCGACCTGGAGCGCAGATGCGACCAGGCGCGGCCAGAGCAGGGTTGCGAACTCGTAGCCCGGGTCGAGGAGGGTCGTCGCCAGCTCCATGAACAGCCAGAGATTGACCACGATCAGCACGGCGTGAACCCGGCTCCGGATCAGGAGCGCCAGCCCCACCGCCACCAGCAACGGCAGGACGTTGGCGGTCAGGACCAGGACATCGGCAATGAACTCGAGCAGTTGCACGCCCACCGGCGAATCCCTCACGTCGCGATGGCTTTCCTGCCCCCTAATGTAACCTCTAATTGAAAGATGACAAGAAGCATTCACGCGCTCAGCGATCCAAGGCGGACCCCGCGGCCCGGGCGGCGTCGCGACGCAGGCCCCGGCGAGCGCAGGCCCTTGTCACCGGCACGGCAGTCTGACAGGTTTCCGGAGCGATTTCCGGTTCGGTTCTCTAGGGAGGCGAAAAGATGAAGGTACGCGCGGCCGTGGCCCACAAGGCCGGTCAGCCCCTCTCGATCGAAACCGTGGATCTGGAGGGGCCGAAAGCAGGCGAGGTGATGGTCGAGATCAAGGCGACCGGGATCTGCCACACCGACGAGTTCACGCTCTCGGGCGCCGACCCCGAGGGCCTGTTTCCGGCCATCCTCGGCCATGAGGGGGCCGGGATCGTGGTCGAGGTCGGCCCGGGCGTGAAGTCGGTCAAGAAGGGCGATCACGTCATCCCGCTCTATACGCCCGAGTGTCGCGAATGCGAATACTGCCTCAGCCAGAAGACCAATCTGTGCCAGGCGATCCGGGTCACCCAGGGCCAGGGCCTGATGCCGGACGGGACCTCGCGCTTCTCGCAGGACGGCACCAAGATCTTCCACTACATGGGCACCTCGACCTTCGCGAACTACACGGTGCTGCCCGAGATCGCGGTCGCCAAGATCCGCGAGGACGCGCCGTTCGACAAGGTCTGCTACATCGGCTGCGGCGTGACCACCGGGGTCGGCGCGGTGCTCAACACCGCCAAGGTCGAGGCCGGCGCCAACGTCGTCGTGTTCGGGCTCGGCGGCATCGGCCTGAACGTGATCCAGGGCGCCAGGCTCGCGGCCGCCAACATGATCGTCGGCGTCGACACCAACCCCGCCAAGACCAATCTCGCGACCAAGTTCGGCATGACCCACTTCGTCAACCCGAAGGAGGTCGAGGGCGATCTCGTGCCGTACCTGGTCAACCTGACCAAGGGCGGCGCCGACTACAGCTTCGAGTGCATCGGCAACGTCAAGACGATGCGCCAGGCGCTCGAGTGCTGCCACAAGGGCTGGGGCACCTCGGTGATCATCGGCGTGGCGCCCGCCGGCGCCGAGATCAGCACGCGGCCGTTCCAACTGGTCACCGGCCGGGTCTGGAAGGGCACCGCGTTCGGCGGCGCCCGCGGCCGCACCGACGTGCCCAAGATCGTCGACTGGTACATGGACGGCAAGATCAACATCGACGACCTGATCACCCACACCATGCCGCTCGACCAGATCAACGAGGCGTTCGACCTGATGCACGAGGGCAAGTCGATCCGGAGCGTCGTCCTCTACTGAGGAGGCGCGGCCTCCAGCGCGAACTCTGAGCGACGGGCGGGGCTTGCCCCACCTGTCCTCCACAGGATGGGGCAGGCATGAGCGAAGGCTTGACCAGGCTCGAGCAGCATCGCTGCTTCGGCGGCATCCAGGGCGTCTACCGCCACGATTCCAGCGCCACCGGCACCGCGATGGAGTTTGCGGTCTACGAGCCGCCGCAGGCGGCGCGCGGGCCGGTGCCGGTGCTGTACTGGCTCTCGGGCCTGACCTGCACCTGGGCGAACTTCACCGAGAAGGCGGGCGCCCAGCGCTACGCGGCCCGCCACGGGTTGATGATCGTCGCCCCCGACACCAGCCCGCGGGGCACCGATCTTCCGGGCGAGCACGACGCCTACGATTTCGGCTCGGGCGCCGGTTTCTACGTGGATGCGACCGCCGAGCCCTGGTCGCGCAACTATCGGATGTACAGCTACGTCACCGCCGAACTGCCGGCGCTGGTCAACGCCAGCTTTCCGACCGACGCCGCGCGCCAGGGCGTGTCCGGCCATTCGATGGGCGGCCATGGCGCCCTGATCTGCGCCTTGAAGAACCCCGGCAAGTATCGATCGCTCTCGGCCTTCGCGCCGATCGGTTCGCCGACGCGCTGCCCCTGGGGCGAGAAGGCGCTGTCCGGCTATCTCGGCACCGACCGTCACGCCTGGCAGGCCTACGACGCGACCCTGCTCGCCACCGGGTCGGAGTGGCGCTCGGAGGTGCTGGTCGACCAGGGCACCGGCGACGATTTCCTCCATGAGCAGTTGAAGCCGCGCCTCCTCCAGGAAGCCTTCGCCGCCGCCGGCGTCCCGCTGACGCTCCGCTACCAGGCGGGCTACGACCACTCGTACTACTTCATGGCGAGCTTCATGGCCGACCACATCGCCCACCACGCGCGATTATTGAAGGCGTAGCCTCGGTCCGGCGACGCTCGACATGTGCCAAGCGGCAGACACGGTATCTGCCACGCCAATTCCCTGCCCACTATCAGATATGATCAAAATCGAGCGGCTCGAGGGCAACCCTATGGTAGCTCCCAAAACGATGCGGTTTCCGGTGGCCGTCGAGGTCAGCGCCATCGCAGTCAATGCCATGATGCCCGTTGCCGCTGGCGTCGGTCAGCGGCTGCCGCGAGCCATCATCGAAGCGCCATTCGGCGACGAGACCGTCCTGGACGATGGCGGGCGCCGACTTCCGAACCGTGCGGCCGCGCGGGCTGAGGCCGAGGCGGGGGCCCCCGGCTGAGGCAGTTCAGGGGGAGCGGACCCCGATGGTGAAACCGTCGTTCCGGCGGTCCGGATTCGCAGCCCAGGACCCAAAGCAAGGCCCAGAGCGGGTTTTGGGTTCGTTTGGTAGAATCGGCCTCCGGCGGCAGGCTCATCACTGCCGCCGGCATCGTGGCAGCTTCGGCCTCAAGCGCCTTCAGCGCAGCAAGCGCTCGGAACAGCTCCCTCTGGACCGAACCGCGGTAGCGCAGCAGGGTATCGAGGGCGCGCGCCATTGCGATCGCGGATGACCAGCAGCCCGGAGTCCGGAACCGGCTCACCGGGCCGATCCTTTTCGAGGTAAAAGTTGAACAGCTCGGTCTCGATGCGATCGGATCGGCGCGCGCGCCAGATGGCGAGCGCGATCCGGCCGGCAAGATGCTCCTGCAGCGGCCCCGCGGGCGCCAGCTCCTCGCGCCACGGCGCAGCGAGGGTGAGGAACCCGGTCTCTTCCTCGTTGCCGAGCAGCCGCGGGCTGCTCGGCCGCAGCCCGTGCTTGAGCGCGTTGCGCGCGGAGGACGCTCGCATCGGAGCAGGCTTCAGCGGCCTCAAGGCAGCATGATCCCACGGTTCGCAAGCAACGCCTTCGCATACCCGTGCATCTGCGCGACCTCTCCAGCTGAAAGCGGACTGTCGTGCAGGGTGACGAAGGCCAGCCCGCCCTGGAGAGGGATGCCGCCGTCACTTTGAGACCCGAGCAGGAAGGCGCCGCTCATGTTCAGCGTAACGCCCGGTGTCGTGTCGACACTGAGGGCGCCATTCAGGTACAGCTTGCTCGAGGGTCCAGCAGGATCGTAGACTCCGGCCGCCGAGAATGGCAGCGAGGGCGCCGCAACCCGGTCGGCAAAGCCGCCGCCGTAGACGTTGGCGTAGATGTCGGCATCCAAGAACGCGATGTCGTAGCTGGTCCCGCTGCCCTCAGTGCCGCCCAGAGTCAGGATCTGGAAGCCGCCTCCGGTCTTCGCGGTGATCACGACGAACCAGGAAACAGCGTGGTTGCCGGTGATCAAATCGTTCGACAAGAGAACGCGGTCATTGCCATCGAAATTCAGCCCGTAGCTCTGCCAGGTCGGATCGTTGACATCCGCTCCGGCCGTGCTGCCAAGCTGGCCATGGTGGCCGTTGCCGCTGAAGTCGGTGAGCGTCTGCCCGGCGCCGTCATCGAACCGCCACTCGGCAACCAGGCCGTCCTGGACAATGCCTGCCGCGTCGGTCCAGTCCACGTACAGGACGGCTTCCTGGTAGCCGACATCGTCCCGCGCCACCACCACCCGCGAGCCGAGGCCGACGCCATCGTGCTGGAAGGTGAAGGCCATCGCGTTGCCCGACGCCCAGCCCGCGCGATCGACGATCTCCTGCACGATGGTCGCCAGGTCCGGCGTGCGCTGGTTGGCGCCGCGGTAACCGATCGTCCAAGCGCTCGCGCCGCTGCTCTCGGGGAACGACCACTCGACCGTGGCCGTGGTCCGCGTCCGGCTGGAGATGTCGGCCGCGGCGGTCGTGAACGCCGCCACGTCGTCGGCAGCCTCGCCGTAGATGTCGACCACGGCCGCCTCGGTGCCGCCGCCGACCAGGGTGATGGCACTCGTGAACTGAATCCAGGCGCTCGCGATCTTGGCCCCCTGGGGGATCTCGACGCCGTCGAAGCGGAACCCGGCGATGCGGTCGTCCTGGAGGTCGATCGATGGGTCAGAGATCGAGACGATGCCAGAGCTGACGACCTCGCTGGCGTCATCAGCGCTCGCGGCCACGGCGACGATCGTCGGCGGCGTCGGAGCGAATGAGCCGATCACGCCCGGATCGTCGACGCCCTCGGCCCGAGCCCACTCGACCATGAGCCCGTTCAGGTCGCTGTTCGAGCTGTTCAGCCGGAGCTGGAGCCAGGCGATCAGCCGGCCTTTGAAGTCCGGCGGCACCGTCATGGAGTGCGCCTCGAGCTCGGTCTTCATCGCCGCCATCTGGTCGCCGCCAAGGGTGCCGGCCGTGCCGGAGATGGCGCGGAATGCCGCGTGGCGCAAGGCCTGGTGTGGGGTCGTGTCCTCAACCCAGCCTGAAGCGTGTTGCAGCTCGAACACCTGCGCCTCGAGAAGCGCAAGGCGATCCATCGTGGTTGCCATAGGGCGGTCCTTTCGGTCGGCGGGCTCACCATCTGGGAGCGCTTCAACAACGGGTTCGGTTACCTCAGGCCGTCCGGCCTCAAGGCAGCATGATCCCACGCTTCGCAAGCAACGCCTTCGCATACCCGTGCATCTGCGCAACCTCTCCAGCTGAAAGCGGACTGTCGTGCAGGGTGACGAAGGCCAGCCCGCCCTGGAGAGGGATGCCGCCGTCATTTTGAGACCCGAGCAGGAAGGCGCCGCTCATGTTCAGCGTAACGCCCGGTGTCGTGTCGACACTGAGGGCGCCATTCAGGTAGAGCTTGCTCGAGGGACCAGCAGGATCGTAGACCCCGGCCGCCGAGAATGGCAGCGAGGGCGCCGCAGCCCTGCCAAGTCCGCCGCCGTAGACGTTGGCGTAGATGTCGGCATTCAAAAACGCGATGTCGTAGCTGGTGCCGCTGCCCTCAGTGCCGCCGAGAGCCACGATCTGAAAGCTTGCACCAGCCTTCGCGGTGATCACGACGAACCAGGAAATGGCGTGGTTGCCGGTGATCAGATCGTTCGACAAGAGAACGCGGTCATTGCCATCGAAACTCAGCCCGTAGCTCTGCCAGGTCGGATCGTTGACGTCTGCGCCGGGGGTCGAGCCAAGCTGGCCATGATGGCCGTTGCCGGTGGCGTCGGTCAGCATCTGCCCGGCGCCGTCGTCGAAGCGCCATTCGGCGATGAGGCCAGCCTGGACGATCGGGATCGAAACCCCAGTGGCCGTGCGGCCGCGCGGGCTGAGGCCGAGGCTCCTGCTGAGGGAGCTCAGGGTAAGGGCGGTCATCGAAGGCCGCCTTCGATCGTCGGCAACGCTCCCGACCGGCAGGGACCCGGCTGGAACGCGATCTCCGTCAGGCGAACTGGGGGCATAGGATCTTCCGGCGGCTGGTTCTGGATCGCGATTTGTAGTAGGATTATCGACCTAGTGTCAAGCACTATCCACAGTAGCGTTGCCATTCGGGGGATAGCAGGGTTCGGTACGGGCGGCGGCCCGGCAGACCTCCCGGCGCCGGATCGTTTGCTTAAATTCCTAAATCGCTTGACTTCTGGTCGAGCGCATGCAGGCTGGTTGCTGCCGGGTCCGAAGGCCCGCCGGTCGGGAATGGGTCAGCGCGACGATCAGATCGGCGCCGGCCGCGCGCAGCTCCTTGACCGCGGCTGCGGCGGTCTCGACGACCGGCGCGAAGTCGATGCCCGGGCCGGGCGAGGACAGCACGTCGGTCTCGGGCGTCAGGAGGCCGAAGAACCCGACCTTGTAGCCCGCAACCTCGATGACCTTGGTCCCGATCGTGCCGGCGGCGGGCTTGCCGTCCGATCCCAAAACGTTGGTGCCCCGAGCCAGGGAAAGCGCGAGGCCTTGATCCGTTCGGCGAGGAGCTTGGGCCCGTAGTCGAACTCGTGGTTGCCGAGCACGGCGACGTCGATCCCGAGCGGTTGTACAGATCGACCATCTGCGCGCCCTTGGTGAGGCCGGAGAGCACCGAGGGCGAGATCAGATCGCCACCGAAAGGCCGTGATGCTGTGCGCGCTCCGGGCGCGCTCCTGCTTCAGCAGCGTCCCGAGCTCGGCGAGGCCGCCCTGACCCTCGACCGGCACGATCTCATAGACGTCGTTGGTATGCAGGAACGTGATCGTCGCCGGCTCACGACCTGGCCGCAGACCCTGGCGGAGACGCCTTCATTGTCGAAGGTGCGCACGCCCCCGGGGTAAGGAGACCCCCTTCGGGTCGGCAGGAACACCGTGGCCGGACGCAGCACCATGTCGACGTCCCAGGGCGCCCAGCTCACGACCCGGTCGGAGCGGTTGCGCAGGGTGTGGGTGACGCACCAGGTCCCGGCCCGATCGCCGAGCTCGAGGCGGCGCTCGATCTGGACGCCGGTTTCCCGGCAGACCCGGCTGGTCATGGTCGCGGCCCCGGTGGTCCGGTCGAGCGACAGCTCGCAGGCACCACTGTCGAGATCGACGAACGGCACGCCGTCGGTCCAGCGGTCCTGAGGTGCCAGCCAGGTCTTCTCACCGCCCCACAACAGGAACCCGGCCCGGCGCTTGTAATCGTGCAGGTCACCGATCGCGGCGATGTCGTCGACCCGGACCTGGTACGCCGGATTGACGAACGAGAGCTCCCGGCCATGCCAACGCATCCTCATGATCCGGCCGCCCACCTGAGGGACCAGGATCAGCGTCAGCGGGCCCCGTTCGATCCAGACCGCGTCCCACCCCTTGAAGGGCACGGACTGGATGACCGGTGGCGCGATGACGGAACCGGCAGGACTCGTGCGGCGGACGGCCCGAGACGGGTTGGGCTGGTCGATCGGCTCTCGTGCATGCTTCGCCTGTCGTTCGCCGCTCGCGTTATGCACCTTCGCGGCCGGAGGCGGCGTGGTCTGGCTTGCGTTCGATCAGGGCGGACACCATCGCGAGATGTTGCAGATCGTCCTTGCCGATGAAGTAAGCCGTCGAGTCCTCGCTGGCGCGAACCCACTGGTCGGTTGCCGTGGCGGTGCCGTTCAGCGGCATCCCGAAATGGCCGCCGGGCCCAACTTTGTGGGGCGGCAGGGCGCGGCTATCGCGGTCTGCGAGCGCGGCCCCCTCCGGGGCGCCGCCGACTTCGAACGTCCCCGTCGTCACGACGTAGACGCCGCCCGGCTCGACCCCTGGCTCGATCACCAGGTCCCCTGCAAGGAAGCGGACCTGGCGGCTGACCGATTGGCCGGCGCGGATCTCGGCGATGCTCCGGCTGACCAGCAGGTCCAGCAGCCAGTCCGCGGCGACTCGCACCCGGGTCGCGATCCCGGGCAATAGGCGGAGATAGAAGAGGCGCCAGGCGACCCACGCGGGGAACCCGCTGATCCGGACGCCCATGATCTCGGCCACCCCGCGGCGGCCGCCAAGCGCCGCCATCGTGCCCAGCGAGCGATACTCGAATGCCGTCAGCGGTTGGCCTCGGAGGTGGGCCAGGATGTTGCGCGCCAGGACCTTTGCCTCGCGATAGGCGAACTGTGCGAGCGGCGGCGCGTAGGCGACCTGGTCGCCGTCTGGATCGCCGAGCGGAATGCCAGCGTCGTCGCCGAGCGCCCACAGGTCCGCCTGGCCCTGGACGCGCATGCAGCGATCGACCACGATCCTGCCGTGCTCCATCGCCAGCGGGAGCGACCGGATCAGCGGCGACGGCGCGTTCCCGATCGCGGCGATCACGGTCTCGGCGTCGATCGGCGGGCCGCTGCCGGTCTCGATGCCGGCGGGCGTTGCCGCCGTCACGCCGGTATCGAGGCGGATCTCGATGCCGCGCCGGTGCAGCTGCTCGGCCGCGTAGGTGGCAAGATGCTCCTGCAATTCGGGAAGGATCCGCGCGCCGTGCTGGATCAGGATGGTTCGGATTTCTTCAGGTCGAATGTTCGGATAATATTTGAGGGATTTGCGGACCAGCTCCTGCAGTTCGCCGATCGTCTCGACACCGGTAAACCCGCCGCCGATGACGACGAAGGTCAGCAGCGACTGTCGGCGCCGGGGCTCGGCGGTGACGTCGGCATCCTCGAGGCAGCCGAGCACCCGATTTCGGATGTGAAACGCATCCAGCACGTCCTTCATCACCAGGGCGCGATCGGCGAGACCAGGCGTCCGGCTCAGATCGACCACCTGGCCGAGCGCGATCACCAGCTGGTCGTAAGCAACGGTCCTGATCCCGCTGTCGCGGCCCACGGTCACGTGCACGGTCTTCGCCCCGAGATCGATCTCGCGGATTTCCGCGACCATGACCGAGACGCCCGGCAGAAAGCGCCGCAGCGGGGTCACGCCGTCGCCGGGATTGATGCTGCCGCCCGCGATCTCGGGCAGCAATGGTTGAAAGACGAAGAAGTTATGCCGACTGATCAGCAAGATCTCAACGTCACCGCCAGCCCATCGCTGCAGGTGTTTGGCCGTGAAGACGCCGCCGAATCCACCACCGAGAATGACGACGCGGCGCGTGGTCTTGTCGGACATTTGTCCGCAGTGCTCCCCGGCTGACGCAGCTGGTCAACCCTGTCGCTCCATCTGAAGCAGAGACCACAAGGGGCAGGACAGGTCAACCTGGCGCATTCCTTTTGCTCTTGTCGTGACGCGTCGTTCGCGCCAGAAAGTCGGAAGCCGCGGCGGCGAACCGAAAACGCCGGGATCCTGGCCGCTGCGGACATGTTGCGATCGGAGGACATCGCATCGGCTCTGGTCGGCGCAGCGCGGGATTGTGATGGTGGCGCGCGTAACCGAGATCGGAATCGTCTATGGCGGCGGCCTCGTTCAGGGACTCGCGCTCGTCAGCTTCCCGGCCGCCGCCGCGACCATCCTGACCGCGGCTGACGGCTACGGGCTCTCCAGCAGCCAGTACGGCGGCATTTTCCTGCCCCTGTTCGTCGGCTCGGTGCTGGCGTCGCTGCTCGCTCCGGCCCTGGCGCGCCTGCGCGGCCTCAGGATGGTTCTGATCGTCGGGTTTGCCGCCAACGGCGCCTCGATGGCGACCTTCGCGCTGAGCGCGGCGATCACCGGCGTCCCGGGCGTTGCCTATGCGCTGGTGCTGGCGGCGACCGGGTTGCTCGGGATCGGCTTCGGCGCCACGCTGACCGCGATCAACGCGTTCGCGGCGGGCTTCTTCCCCCACCGGAGCGAGACCGCCGTCACCGCCTTGCACACCCTGCTCGGGACCGGCACCGCGCTCGCGCCGCTGATCGTCGGGCTGCTCACCAAAGGCGGCCAATGGTGGCTGCTGCCGGTGGCGCTCGCGGTGGCGGCGCTCGGCCTCGCGCTGCTGGCGCTCACGCAGACGCTCAAGATTGCCGCCGAGGACGACCAGTCCTCGACCCTCGGAGCGGCGGCGGTCGCCCGCGCCTTGCCGGTGCGGTCATGGATCTGGCTCGCCTTCGCCCTTCTCTATGGCATCTGCGAAACCCTGTTCGGCAACTGGGGGACGGTCTACCTGCATCAGCAGCGTTCGCTGTCGCCGGCTGACGCCAACCTGGCGCTCGCGGTGTTCTGGGCGGCCGTGACCATCGGCCGCCTGCTGGTCGCGGTGGTTTCAGTCCGGATCCCGCCGTCGGTGATCTTTCGCGCCCTGCCGGTGCTGATCGTGATCGCGCTGGTGTGCGTGGCCGCAGCGTCCGGCGCGACCTCCGGCGTGCTCGCGTTCGCGCTCGCCGGGCTTGCCTGTTCCGCCTGCCTGCCGCTCAGCATCGGCACCGCCAGCGAGGAAACGCCGGCCTTTGTCGAGACGATCTCCGGTTGGATGGTCGCCGCCTACATGATGGGCTACGGCATCGGCGCGTTCGCGGTCGGTCCGGTGCGCCAGTTCGGCGATCTCCAGCTGTCGGCCGTGTACGCTGGCGCGACCGTGATCGCCGCAGCGATGGTCGTGCTCGCCGCGATGCTCGCGCGGGCACCGGCCGGCGCCGTGGTTCAGGGAACGGGGGCAAAGTGACCATGATGCGACCGAGGCCGACCGGGATCGCCGCCCGCCTGCTGCTGACGCTCGCCCTGCTGACGTCGCCGATCGCCACGGTCGCGGCCGAAGGCGCCCCGATCGCCATCGAGCGACTGGCGATGATCGGGTTCACGGTCGCCGACATGGATCGCTCGGTGGCGTTCTACTCCGGTGTCCTGGGCTTCGAAAAGGTCGCCGACTTTCGAGTCAACGGACCGCCCTACGACCAGCTGGAGGGCGTGTTCGGCGCCAACCTGCGGATCGTCCACCTGAAGCTCGGCGAGCAGATCGTCGAGCTGACGCAGTACGTCTCGCCGCCCGACGGCCGACCGATTCCGGTGCCGTCCCGCAGCAACGACGTGTGGTTCGAGCACATGGCGATCGTGGTCAGCGACATGGCCAAGGCCTACGAGGTTCTCCAGCGCCACCAGGTCCGGCAGATCTCGCCCGAGCCGCAGACGATCCCGCCATCGAACGTGCCGGCCGCCGGCATCAAGGCGCTCAAGTTCCGCGACCCGGACGACCACGACCTGGAGCTGCTCTGGTTCCCGCCGGGCAAGGGGGCGCCGCGCTGGCACCAGGCTGGCAACCGGCTGTTCCTAGGCATCGATCACACCGCGATCACAGTCAGCGATAGCGACGCGAGCCTGGCGTTCTACCGCGACCTTTTGGGCATGAAGGTGGTCGGCGGCAGCCTCAATACCGGCCTCACCCAGGCATATCTCGACAACGTCTTCGGCGCCCGGGTCAGGGTCACCGCGGTCTCGCCGCCCGACGAGCCGCCGCATGTGGAGTTTCTCGACTACGAGACGCCGCCGGGCGGCCGGCCGATGCCCCTTGATACCGAGGCGAACGACCTCTGGCACTGGCAGACCTCGCTGGTAGTCGCGGACGTCGCGGCCGCGGCCGACGCGCTACGCGCCGCCGGGGTCCGGTTCGTCTCGCCCGACGTGATCGCCGTGCCCGATGCGGGGCTCGGCTTCTCCAAGGCAATCATGGTGCTCGATCCGGACGGCCACGCGATGCGTCTGGTGCAGCCCTGAAAGAAGGCCGCGCCCGAACACTGGAGACGAGAAGGATTGGGACCGTGACCAGCATCGACCGTCATCTGCCCTTCCTCGCGCGTTTTTGCCTGATCCTGTTGTTTCCGTTCAGCGCCCTCGACAAGATCTTCGATTACGGCGGCGCCGTGGCGCAGGCCAACAACTCCTGGCTGCCGCTGCCCGGTTGGCTGCTGCTACTGCTTGGCGGCAGCCTTGAAGTGTTCGGATCGCTCGGCATCCTGCTCAACATCTATGCTCGTCCGCTTGCTCTTCTGTTTTGCCTCTATTGCATTGCGACGGCAGTGCTGTTCCACAATTTTTGGATCTATCCGTTCGGCAGCGCCGACTGGCAGGCCAACTTCTGGCCTTTTCTGAAGAACTTCGGGCTGGTGGGCGGCTTCCTGTTCGTCGCGACCGACGCCAAGATGGAGCCCCTAAGTCGAGCTTTCACCGCCGAGCCCCGATAGCAGCCCTGAGCGATCGTACCGCTTGGCCCGATCTATGGGAGGAGCAGGCTGTTGAGATCGAAAATCGGGTGGCCGGCGGTTGAAAGTCCGCGATGCGCCTGTCAAAGTTGCGACCTCGGACGACGCCCGGATCAGGCCGCGAGACGGATCGCGTCGGGCCGATAACGAAGCGGGTCGCACATGGATCGGGACGCGGTTCTGTTGGCGCGAATGCCGTTCGCGCTCGCTGTGTCTTTTCGCATTGCAGGCGGTCCACGAACCCGACCCGATCGCCGACGGCCGCTCGCCGATCATCGAGCTTGCCGACACTGTCCGGAAGCGCGCGGCGATCGCGATGGCTGAGCGGACGCGATCGCCGATCCTCGCCCTTTCGGGGCTCGGGCTGGTGCTCGCGGTCTCGGGCTGCGGCCTGGCCGAGGCGCCGGTGCTCGCCCCCAAGGGTCCGATCACGCTGATCGAGCGCGACCTGCTGTTCGATGCGTTCGGCCTGATGCTGATCGTGGTGATTCCCGTGTTCCTGATGGCCGCCGTGTTCGTCTGGTTCTACCGGCCGGCCAGCAAGCACGACGTCTACCAGCCCGACTGGGGCTACTCGGCGTGGATGGACGCGCTGGTCTGGCTGGTGCCGGCGGCGATCGTGATCGCGGTCGGCTCCATGGTGTGGGAGTCCACCCACAAGCTCGATCCCTATCGCCGGATCGATTCCGACCAGCAGCCGCTCGAGGTCCAGGCCGTGGCGCAGGACTGGAAGTGGCTGTTCCTCTATCCCGAGCAGGACATCGCCGTCGTCAACGAGCTGGTGTTCCCGAGCGGGCGGCCGCTGAGCCTGAAGATCACGTCCGATACGGTGATGAACTCGTTCCTGATCCCGGCGCTCGGCGGCCAGATCTATGCCATGGCGGGCATGGAGACCCGGCTCCACCTGCTGGCCGATCAGCCAGGCGAGTTCCGGGGTCGCAACACGCAGTTCAGCGGCAGCGGCTTCGCCGACCAGTATTTCGAGGCGAGGGCGACCTCGGACCAGGACTTCGAGGCCTGGGTCGCCAAGGCCAGGGAGTCGCAGGTCAAGCTCGACGCTGCCGCCTACGAGCAGCTCGCCAAGCCGAGCCAGCTCCATCCGGTGACCTACTATGCCGGCTTCGAGCCGGATCTGTTCGCGCGCATCATCGCCAAATATGCGCCCGCCGGCCCCGGCTTGCCGCATTCTGAACAGGCCCAGGCCGAGAGCCCCTAGGCCGGAGATCGGACGTGCTGGGAAAGCTCACCATCGACGCGTTGCCGTTCTACAGCGCGATCGCCATGGCCGGCGCGGCGGCCACGGTGCTGGGCGGCGTGATCGTGGCCGCGCTGATCCTCTGGATCGGCGTGCGCTACGTCTGGACCGAGTGGCTGACCAGCGTCGATCACGAGCGGATCGGCATCATGTACGTAGCACTCGCCCTGGTGATGCTGCTGCGCGGCTTTGTCGATGCGATCATGATGCGCGCCCAGCAGGCGATCGCGCTCAACTCAGAGGGCTATCTGCCGGCCAGCCACTTCGATCAGGTGTTCAGCTCGCACGGCACGATCATGATCTTCTTCGTGGCGATGCCGTTCCTGTCCGGGCTGATGAACATCGTCATGCCGCAGCAGATCGGCGCGCGCGACGTCGCCTTCCCGTTCATGAACTCGGTCAGCCTGTGGTTCACCACGGCCGGCGCGTCGCTGGTCCTGATCTCGCTGGTGATCGGCAAGTTCTCGACCGCCGGCTGGACCGGCTATCCGCCCTATTCCGGCATCGAGTACAGCCCCGGCGTCGGCACCGACTACTGGATCTGGGCGCTGCTGATCAGCGGCGTCGGCTCGACGCTGACCGGCATCAACTTCGTCGTGACCATCCTCAAGCGGCGCGCGCCGGGCATGACGCTGATGCGCATGCCGCTGTTCGCCTGGACCTCGCTGTGCACCAGCCTGCTGATGGTGTTCGCCTTCCCGGCGCTGACCGTGGCGGCGGCGCTGCTCGGCCTCGACCGGCTGTTCGGCATGCATTTTTTCACCAATGAAGCCGGCGGCAATATGATGAACTACATCAACCTGCTCTGGATCTGGGGCCATCCCGAGGTCTACATCCTGATCCTGCCGGCGTTTGGCGTCTATTCGGAGGTCGTCGCGACCTTCGCCCGCAAGCGTCTGTTCGGCTACGCGTCCCTGGTCTATGCCACCGCGGCGATCGCGATCTTGTCGTTCACGGTCTGGCTGCATCACTTCTTCACGATGGGCTCGAGCGCCAACGTCAACGCGTTCTTCGGCATCACCACGATGATCATCGCGGTGCCGACCGGCGTCAAGATCTTCGACTGGCTGCTGACCATGTATCACGGCAGCCTGCGCATGACGGCGCCGATGTACTGGACGGTCGGTTTCATCGTCACCTTCGTGATCGGCGGCATGACCGGTGTGCTGCTCGCGGTGCCGCCGGTCGATTACCTGATGCACAACACGACCTTCCTGATCGCGCACTTCCACAACATGCTGATCCCGGGCGCGCTGTTCGGCTACTTCGCCGGCTATATGTACTGGTTCCCCAAGGCGGTCGGCTTCACCCTCGACGAGCGCTGGGGCATCCGCGCCTTCTGGCTCTGGTTGGTCGGCTTCTGGCTCGCTTTCATGCCCCTGTACGCGCTGGGCTTTCTGGGCATGCCGCGGCGCATGCAGCACTACGACGTGCCCGAGTGGCAGCCCTATCTGATCGTCGCGGCCTTCGGCGCGGTGCTGATCGCGCTCGGCATCGCGTGCTTGATCACCCAGCTCGTGGTCAGCATCAGGCATCGTAGCGCAAGGCTGGATCTGACCGGCGATCCCTGGGACGGCCGCACGCTGGAATGGCTGACCTCGTCGCCGCCTGCGCCCTACAACTTCGCCGTGGTGCCCGACGTGCGCGAGTCCGACGCCTTCCACGAGATGAAGCGGCGCGGAGTCGCCTATCGGCGGCCGCCGCGCTACACCGACATCGAGATGCCGCGCAACGCCGGCATCGGCGTGATCATCGGCGGCCTCGCCTTCGCGCTCGGCTTCGCCATGGTCTGGCATATCTGGTGGCTGGCGATCGCATCGGGCCTTGGCATCCTGATCGCGGTCGCGGTCCGCGCCTTCGACGACGACACCGAGTTCGTGATGTCCGCGGCCGAGGTCCAGGCGATCGAGGACCGGCGTCGCCAGGTGCTCGCGGCCCATCCCACCCATGTCGACGAGCACACCCGGGTCCGAGACGACGCCCTGGTGCGAGGCGCGACATGACCAGCGTGCCAACCGCCGCCGAGCCCGCCGCCGAGCCCGCCGTCGAGTTCCGCGCCCCGGAGGTCGACGTCGACGAGGAGAAAGCGTTCGGCTTCTGGCTCTATCTGATGAGCGATGCGGTGATCTTCGCGCTGCTGTTCGCGACCTATGTGGTGATGGCGCCGAACCACGCCGGCGGCCCGACCGGCAAGACCTTGTTCAATCTCGGATGCACTTTCGCCGAGACCATGCTGCTGTTGTTGAGCAGCATCACCTTCGGCTTCGCGACTGTGGCGGTACGGCTCCGCAACCAGCGCTCGGCCTTGACCTGGCTCGCGGTCACCTTCGTGCTTGGCGCCGGTTTCGTCGCCCTGGAGATCAGCGAGTTTACCGGCATGTACCGGCAGGGCGCGGGTCCGCAGCGCAGCGGCTTCCTGTCCGCGTTCTTCACCCTGGTCGGGACCCACGGCCTGCATGTCAGCAATGGCCTGATCTGGATCCTGATCCTGTCGATCCAGGTGCTGGCCAAGGGGCTGACCGAGCCGGTCGCCTCGCGCCTGTTCCGGCTCGGCCTGTTCTGGCATTTCCTGGACATCGTCTGGATCGGCATTTTCTCGATGGTCTATCTGCCGGGAGTCCTTTGATGCAGGCGCCGACCGATCCCTCCGACATGCCGCAGCGCCCCTACGTCACGGGCTTCGTGTTCGCCCTGGTGCTCACCGGGATTCCGTTCGGGCTGGTCGTCGCAGACCTGCTGTCGCGTTTGACGACCCTGGTCGGGATCGCCGTCCTTGCCCTTGTCCAGGTCGTGGTGCACCTGCGCTATTTCCTGCATCTCGACCTGAAAGCGACGCCACGCGAGAACCTGCTGGCGCTCGCCTTTGCCGCCGTCCTGATCTGCATCATGATCGGCGGGTCCTTGTGGATCATGCTCGATCTCAACGCCCGCATGATGAGCTGACCAGGGTTGCATCTGCCCGCTCGTCGGCGGGCCAGATCGGGGTAACCATGCTTCAAAGCGGCTCTCGAAGTGCCGTTCGGCGGTGAGCGGCGCCGTGTCGTAGATTGGCCGGATGATGTCGTTTGAAATCTCCGTTCCCCTTCTGGGCCGCCTGCGCTGGCGCGGCGGCGTCCCGATGGTCCTGCTCTACAACTGAGTTCTTGGCGATTACTCGCTTACCATGACTATGAGACGGAGGCGAAGTGCAATGGCTTACCAACCGATCGACAGCTACGCGATCATCGGCGACATGCACAGCGCCGCGCTGGTCAACGTCAATGGTTCAATCGATTGGCTCTGCGTGCCACGGTTCGAACTCGCCGAGCGTGTTCGCCTCGATTCTCGATGACAAGAAAGGCGGATTCTTCCAGATCTGTCCGGCCGACGACGGCGGTACTAGCGGCAAGCAGTTCTACTGGCCAGATACCAATGTGCTCGTCACCCGTTTTCTTCAGCCGGGCGCGGCGGTCGAACTCATCGATTTCATGCCGGTCAGCGGGCACTCCAGATTCGCGACCGACCACCGGCAGTGATTCGCCGGATCAGGGCGCTCCGTGGCCGACAGGATCTCCGCATGACCTGCAGGCCCGCCTTCAACTACGCGCGCGACCGTCACCAGGTCGCCATGCTCGAAGCCGGCGCCGAGTTCCATTCCGCCAACACCCGCCTTGGTCTGACGACGGCGGTGCCGTTGCGGGTCGAGGGCGATGCGGTGGTCGCCGAGTTCTCGCTGGCCGCCGGCGAGACCGCGACCTTCGTCCTGCGCGAACTGGGGAGTAAGGAAAAATCCGGTCTGCACCTGTCGGAGACCGGGGCCGAGGTCGCGTTCCGGGAAACCGTCGAATACCATCGCCGGTGGTTGTCGCAAAGCACCTATCGCGGCCGCTGGCGGGAGATGGTCCATCGGTCGGCCCTGGCGCTGAAGCTGCTGACCTATGCGCCCACCGGGGCGATCGTGGCGGCGCCGACCTGCAGCCTGCCCGAGGGCATTGGCGGCGAATGCAACTGGGACTACCGCTATTCCTGGCTCAGGGACTCGGCGTTCACGGTCTTTGCCCTGCTCCGCCTCGGGTTCACCGAGACGGCCACGAAGTTCGCCGACTTCCTGCACGGTGTGTGCGCGCGACCGAATCCCGACGGTTCCCTGCAGATCATGTACGGGATCGACGGTCGTCACGATCTCTCGGAGGAGATCCTCGACCATCTCGACGGCTACATGGCTCGCGCCCGGTCCGGATCGGCAATGGCGCCTACAACCAGCTGCAGCCGGACATCTACGGCGAGGTCATGGACGCGCTCTATCTGTTCAACAAGCACGTTCGACCTCTCGGCCTGGACGGCTGGCTCATGATCCGCAGCGTGGTCGACTGGGTCTGTGACAACTGGCAGCGCCAGGACGAGGGCATCTGGGAGGTGCGGGGCGGCCCGCAGGATTTCCTGTATTCCAAGCTGATGTGCTGGGTCGCGATCGACCGGGCGCTCAGGATCGCCCAGAAGCGGTCATTTCCCGCCACCAGATTCGCTGGGCCGGGACCCGGGATACCATCTATCGGGAGATCGTGGACAAAGGCTGGAACGAGAGACTGGGCGCCTTCGTCCAGCACTACGGCAGCGACACGCTCGACGCCGCCAACCTGATGATGATCCTCACCTTCTTCCTGTCGCCCGCGGACCGGCGGACGACGAGATTTCTGGATGCCGTCCTCCGGTCGCCGGACACGGGCGGCCTCGTCTCGAACAGCCTCGTCTACCGCTACAACGTGGGCCAGACCATGGATGGCTTGCGCGGCACCGAGGGAACCTTCAACATCTGCACGTTCTGGCTGGTCGATGCGTTGACCCATGCCGGCCGCTTCGACCGGCGCCTGCTCGACGAGGCACGGCTGATGTTTGAGCGGATGCTCGGCTTCGCGAACCATGTCGGCCTCTACGCCGAGGAGACCGGCCCGAGCGGCGAGGGACTCGGCAACTTCCCGCAGGCGTTCACCCATCTCGCGCTGATCAGCGCCGCGATGAATCTCGACCGCGCGCTCGGCAGCGCCCCCTGATCGAGCCAGGAGTTCCGATGCGCGCCGCCCGAATCGATCGCCATGCTCTCGGAGACGAGGTCCACCCCGGCCGCGCTCTGCGCGGTCGTCACGTCTGATCCGTTTCGAACCATGACCAGGGAGGTTTTGAAGATGAAGTTCAAATTACTGCTCGGGCTCGCGGCCATGAGCGCGCTGACTTTTGCAAGCGCGTCGAGCGCGTCCGCCAAGGAGGTCCGGATCGCCATGGTGGTGAAGGCGCTCGGCATCGGCTTCTTCGAGGCGGCCCGCGACGGCGGCCAGGAGGCCGCCAAGCAGCTCGGCGACGTCGACCTGATCTACACCGGGCCGACCACGACCACCGCCGAGGCTCAGATCGAGACCATCAACTCGCTGATCGCGCAGAAGGTCGATGCCATCGAGGTCTCGGCCAATGACAAAGACGCGCTGGTGCCGATCCTGAAGAAGGCGATGCAGCGCGGCATCACCGTGATCTCCTGGGACAGCGGGGTCGCCCCGGCGGGGCGCGAGGCCCACCTCGACCCGTCCAGCACCGAGCTGATCGGCAGCATGCTGGTGGTCAAGCTCGCGGCGGCCCCGATCGACGGCAAGGGCGACATCGCGATCCTCTCGACCACGCCGACCGCGACCAACCAGAACGCCTGGATCGCGGCGATGAAGGAGGCCTTGCCCAGCGCGCCCGGGCTCAACCTCGTCACCACCGTCTACGGCGAGGACCTCGCGGACAAGAGCTATCGCGAGACCGAGGCGCTGCTGCAGGCGCATCCCGAGGTCAAGGTGATCGTCGCCCCGACCTCGATCGGCATCGTCGCCGCCGCCCAGGCGGTCGAGGACGCGAACAAGGTTGGCCAGGTGTTCGTGACCGGCCTCGGGCTGCCGTCCGAGCTCGCGGGCCACGTCAAGGCCGGCTCGGTCAAGAGCTTCGCGATCTGGAACCCGATCGATCTCGGCTACTCGGCGACCATGCTCGCCTACGATCTGGCGACCGGCAAGGCCAAGGCCGAGCCCGGCGCCAAGATCGGCATCGGCCGGATGGGCACGATCACGCTCGACGACAACAACAGCGCGGCGATGGCCGACCCGTTCGTCTACGACGCGTCCAACGTCGAGAAGTACGCCAAGATCTTCTGATCCGGGAGCCCCGCGCGCCCGGTCTCGCTCGGGCGCGCGGGCCCCATCGACCAGCGCAGGCGAAGCAACGATCGCCGGCCCCGAGCTCGCGGCAGGGGAGCCACAGCGTCATGGGCCAGCCCATCCTCGAGATGCGCAACGTCTCCAAGTCGTTCCCGGGCGTCAAGGCGCTCGATTCCGTCCGGCTCGACCTCCATGCCGGCGAGGTGACGGCGCTGATCGGCGAGAACGGCGCCGGCAAGTCGACGCTGGTCAAGGTCCTGACCGGCATCCACCGACCCGAGCAAGGCGAGATTCGCCTGGGCGGCACGCCGCTCGACCTGCCGACCCCGGAAGCGGCGCGCCGGGTCGGGATCACCGCGATCCACCAGGAGACCGTGATGTTCGACGAGCTCTCGGTGACCGAGAACATCTTCGTCGGCCACCACATCGCGGGTCGCTTCGGCCGCCTGGACTGGGCCGCGATGCGGGCGCGCACCCGGGAGATCCTGGCCCAGCTCGAGGTCGAGCTCGACCCGGACGTGAAGCTCAGGACGCTCTCGGTCGCCCAGAAGCACATCGTCGGCATCGCCCGCGCGCTCTCGGTCGACGCCAAGATCGTGATCATGGACGAGCCGACCGCCGCCCTCTCCCAGCGCGAGATCGACGATCTCTACGCGATCATCCGCCGCCTCAAGCGCGAGGGTAAGGCGATCCTGTTCATCAGCCACAAGTTCGACGAGGTCTTCGAGATCGCCGACCGCTACGTCGTCTTTCGCGACGGCGCCTTGGTCGGCGAGGGCCTGATCCGCGAGACGGGCCAGGACCGGCTCGTGACCATGATGGTCGGGCGCACCATCGAGCAGGTCTTCCCCAAGCTCGAGGTCGAGATCGGCGAGGTCGTGCTCGAGGTCGAGGGCTTCTGCCACCCGACCGAGTTCGAGGGCATCAGCTTCGATGTCCATCGCGGCGAGATCGTGGGCTTCTACGGCCTGGTCGGCGCCGGCCGCAGCGAGGTCATGCAGGCGGTGTTCGGGATCACCAGGCCGTCGGCCGGTGAGATCCGCCTCGGCGGCCAGCCGATCACGATCGGGAAGCCGCGCGATGCGATCGCTGCGGGCATCGTCTACCTACCCGAGGACCGGCAGCATCAGGGCGCCGTCCTGCCGATGGCGATCGCCCACAACATCGGCCTGCCCCAGCTCGACCGCACGAGCCGCCATGGCTTCGTCGACGAGCGGGTCGAGCTCGAGCTCGCCCACACCTATGGCGCGCGCCTCCAGGTCCGAACCGCGAGCTGGATGACCGCGGTCGAGCAGCTCTCGGGCGGCAACCAGCAGAAGGTCGTGCTCGGCCGCTGGCTCGCGACCAGGCCGAAGGTGATCATCCTGGACGAGCCGACCAAGGGCATCGACGTCGGCTCCAAGGCCGCGGTCCACGCCTTCATGAGCGAGCTCGCCCGCGAGGGGCTCGCGGTGGTCATGATCTCGTCCGAGCTGCCCGAGGTGCTCGGCATGGCGGATCGCATCATCGTCATGCACGAAGGCCGGATCCGGGCGCGCCTCGACCGTGCCGAAGCCACGCCCGAAGCCATCGTCACCGCCGCCTCCGGCGCCGTGCCGGGAGCCGTCCATGCCTGACCTGCGGGCTCTGCTGCGGCGGCGCGAGCTCGCCCTCGGCCTGATCGTCCTGCTCCTGATCCTGGCGGTCGGCGCACGCACGCCGGCCTTCCTGACGCCCGGCAGCCTGGTCGAGCTGCTCACCGACACCTCGATCCTGATCATCCTTGCGCTCGGCCAGATGACCGTGATCCTGGCCCGCTGCATCGATCTCTCGGTCGCGGCCAACGTCGCGCTCACGGGCATGATCACGGCGCTCCTCTCGTCGCACATGCCGGAATTGCCGATCATCGTCACGATCGTCGTGGCGCTCGGCGTCGGCCTTGGGCTCGGCGCGATCAACGGCTTCCTGGTCGCGGCGATCGGCATTCCGCCGATCGTGATCACGCTCGGCACGCTTAGCATCTACCGCGGCACGGTCTTTCTCCTGACCGGCGGGGCGTGGGTGAACAGCCACGAGATGAGCCGCACCTTCCTTGGCTTCCCCCGCCAGACCCTGCTCGGCCTGCCGGCGCTCGCCTGGATCGCGATCGTGATCGCGCTCGGCGCCTGGTACGTGCTCAATCACACGCACTTCGGCCGCGAGATCTACGCCGCCGGCGGCAATCCCAGAGCCGCGGTCTACGCCGGCATCCGGATCGATCGGATCCGGTTTCTGGTGTTCTGCATCTCGGGCCTGCTCGCCGGCCTTTGCGGCTACCTCTGGGTGTCGCGCTACGCGGTCGCCTACGTCGAGATCGCGATGGGGTTCGAATTGCAGGTGATCGCGGCCTGCGTGATCGGCGGGGTCAGCATCGCGGGCGGGATCGGCAGCGTCGCCGGCGCGGTGCTCGGGGCGCTGTTCCTGGGCGTGGTCAAGAACGCGCTCCCGATCATCAACATCTCGCCGTTCTGGCAGATGGGCATCTCGGGTGCCGTGATCGTGGCCGCGGTCGTCATCAACTCGCGCGGCGAACGCAGGGTCGGCCGCCTGATCCTCAAAGAAGCCAGCATCGCCGCCGCCCGCGGCCGCCAGGGAGCCGGAGCATGAGCGCGCTGACTTCGACCCGGACCGCCCAGGCACCCGGCTTCGGCGCCATCCCCGACCGGCTGCCGGTCGGGCTCGGCGAGCGGCTGCTGCGCTGGGAGGTGCTGCTGCTCGGGTTCGCGGCGCTGGTGTTCTTCCTCAACACCCAGCTCTCGCCCTACTTCCTCGACCCCTGGAACCTCTCGGACGCGACCTTCAACTTCACCGAGAAGGCGATCATCGCGCTGCCGATGGCGCTCTTGATCATCGCGCGCGAGATCGACCTCTCGGTCGCCTCGATCATCGCGCTCGCCTCGACGCTGATGGGCGCGGCGGCGACCGCCGTGGGCGCCGGACCTCCGGAGCTGCTGCTGATCGGCCTCGCGGTCGGCCTGCTGGCCGGCCTGGTCAACGGCTGGCTCGTGACCCGTTTCCAATTGCCCTCGATCGTGGTCACGATCGGCACGATGAGCCTCTACCGCGGCATCAGCTACATCATCCTGGGCGACCAGGCCTACGGCAGCTATCCGGCCGGCTTCGAGTACTTCGGGCAGGGCTACGTGGTCTGGGTGTTCTCGTTCGAGTTCTTGCTCTTCCTCGCGCTCGCGCTGGTCTTCGGCATTCTGCTGCACAAGACGTCCTTCGGCCGCCGCACGTTCGCGATCGGCCAGGCGCCGGAGGCCGCGCGCTTCGCCGGCATCGACGTCGAGCGCCACAAGCTGATCCTGTTCGCGCTGGTCGGGCTGATGTCGGGGCTCGCCGCGGTCCTGCTCACGTCCCGGATCGGCAGCACGCGACCCAACATCGCGACCGGTTGGGAGCTCGAGGTGATCACCATGGTGGTGCTCGGCGGGGTCAACATCATGGGCGGCTCGGGCACCGTCCCGGGCGTGTTCATCGCGGTCTTCCTGATGGGCCTCGTGACCTTCGGCATGGGGCTCCTGAACGTGCCGGGGATCGTCATGGCGATCGTGATCGGCGCGCTGCTGATCGCCGCGATCGCGACCCCGATCGTGATCCAGCGACTGAGCCGGCGGCTCTGACGGCCGCCAGATCTTGTGGCAGGCTGGCACGCAAGCGTCCGAGGTCGCCTCGCTTGGCTGTCTCCGGCGACCGCGCGCGAGCCGCCCGCTCGGCCTCGCCCCGCGCTGCCGCTGGAGTGCCTCGTTGCCGCCGCTGCGTCTGGCGTATGCCGCGCTCGCGGCCGATGCCAGATCGAGATCGGTCACGCGATGATCTCGCCCAGCGCTCCGATCTGATCGCGATCTCGGCCACGAATCCTGGCGAGGGCTGCGAAGCCTCTTGACGCGGGTTTAGTTTAATAAATTCATCAAACCGGCGCTCCGATCCGACCGGCGGCGGCGGGGAGGCCGCACCCGAAAACGGGTGCATGATGGGGAGCATACCGATGATTCGATCGAAACTCGCCCAGATCCTGGCAGCGTCGACCCTGGTCCTCGGAGCCACGGCGGCGCAGGCCCAGGACAAGCAGCTCACGCTCTGCTGGGTGGCCTGGGACCCGGCCAACGCGCTCGCCGAACTGTCCAAGGACTTCACTGCCAAGAGCGGCATCCGGATGAAGGTCGAGTTCGTGCCCTGGACCAGCTTCGCCGACCGTTTCATCAACGAGCTCAACTCGCATGGTAAACTCTGCGACCTGCTGATCGGCGACAGCCAGTGGATCGGCGGCGGCGCCACCTACGGCCATTACATCAAGCTCAACGATTTCTTCGACCAAAACGGCATCTCGATGGACGACTTTCTGCCGGCGACGGTGTACGCCTACTCGACCTGGCCGAAGGGCACGCCCAACTATTGTGCGCTGCCGGCGATGGGCGATGCGCTCGGCTGGGTCTACCGCAAGGACTGGTTCGCACGGCCCGAGATCCGCGAGGCGTTCAAGGCCCAGTCGAGCACGGCACGTTCTTCGTGCTGCTCGGGCGCTCCGGCTGCGGCAAGACCACGACGCTGCGCGATCAACCTCGTGCCGGTCGACGCCTTCGGGCCAATCGCCGCCCCGGCCGAGGCGGCGACCATCGGCATCCGCCCGGAGAACGTCCTGATCGGCCGTGGCGGGCGTGCGGCGACCGTGCGCCAGGTCGAGCACCTCGGCGCCGAGACCGTGGTCCTGCTCGAGGTCGCGAGCCGTCAGCTGCACGCGCTCGCGGGCCCGGGCAGCGCGGTCCAGCCGGGCGCGACGACCACGGTCGACCCCGCCCTCGACGCGGCTTTGTTCTTCGGCGCCGACGGTCGCCGGCTGCCGGCGTCGGCGTCGGCTTCGGCGGAGGTGGGGGCGGGGGAGAGCGTCCATGGCGGCTGATCTGGTGGGGCGGCTGATCGACGCCGCGGTCGCCGGCATCCGGGCGGATGCCGACCGGCTGACCGCGCTCGATCAGGCGATCGGCGACGGCGACCACGGCGTCAACATGCGCCGCGGCTTCGATGCGATCGCGGCGGCGCGCGACGAGCTGTCGGACCTGCCGCTCGGTCAGGCCCTGCAGAAGGCGGGCATGGCGCTGGTGATGAAGGTCGGCGGCGCGTCCGGCCCGCTATACGGCAGCCTGATCATGGCCATGGGCAAGGCCACGGCCGAAGGCACGGGCCTCGCGGGCCCCCTCGCCGAGGGCATCGCCGCGGTCAAGAAACGCGGCCGCTCGGAGCCCGGCCAGAAGACCATGCTCGACGTGCTGGTGCCGGCCCTGCAGGCGCTCGAAGCCGGCAGCGCCGACGGCTTGGCGCGGCGAGAGCTGCTCGATCGGGTGCGCGCCGCGGCCGAGGACGGTCTCGCCGCGACCGGGCCGATGCAGGCGACCGCCGGTCGCGCGTCCTATCTCGGCGCACGCTCGGTCGGCCACCTCGACCCGGGCGCCGCGTCCAGCGCGCTTCTGATCGGCGCGGCCTGCGACGTGCTGGCGGGCGAGCTCTGAGCCATGGCCGAGCGGGTCGCGATCGTGATCGTCTCGCATTCGCCCAAGGTCGCCGAGGGGGCCGCCGACATGGTGCGCGAGATGGTCGGGGAAGAGGTTCGGGTGGCCCATTGCGGCGGCAATCCCGAGGGCGGCCTCGGCACCGACATGGCCAGGATCAAGGCCGCGATCGAGCAGGTCTACGGGCCCGCCGGCGTCGCGCTGCTGGTCGATCTCGGCGGCGCCGAAACCAACAGCGAGATGGCGATCGAGCTGTTGCCCGCGGCCTGGCAGGCGCGGATCGTGATCTGCAACGCGCCGATCGTCGAGGGTGCCGTGATGGCCGCGACCGAGGCCGCGGGCGGCAGCCCGCTTGCCGAGGTGCGCGCCACGGCCGAAGAGCTCTCTCCCTGACGAGGGTCGCCTGATGAGGAGCCGGAATGGACAGCGCTGACCCGATCGCACCCGAGGTGGAGCGCGCCCAGGGCGAGGCGGTGGTGCGCGATCCGACCGGGCTGCACGCCCGCCCGGCGGTCAAGCTGACCAAGCTCGCCAAGCAGTTCGAGGCGACCGTCCGGGTACGCGCCGGCAACAGCGGCGACTGGGTCAACGCCAAGTCGCCGAACCGGGTCATGAAGCTCAAGGCGCGCCACGGCGAGCTGGTCTCGTTCGAGGCCGAAGGTGCCGACGCCCCGGACGCCGTCACCGCGTTGGTCGGCCTGGTCGAGCGCAACTTCGATGAGTGAGGCGGCGTCGATCGTGTTGGAGGGCCTGCCGGCGTCCGGCGGGCTCGCGATCGGCCGCATCGCCCTCTGCCATGGCCGGCGCGTCCTGCACCGGGTCGCCGGCACGCCGGCCGAGGAGCAGGCCGCGCTTCGGGCGGCCACGGCCGAAGCGGCGGCGCAGCTCGGGGCGCTGGCCGCGCGCGGCGAGCGCATGGCGGCCGAGATCCTCGAGTTCCAGATCGCGTTGCTCGAAGACGACGAGCTGATCCAGCCGATTCGGGCCCGGATCGCCGCCGGCGAGGCTGCGGACCAGGCCTGGGCCGCTGCGCTCGAGCTCGAGATCGCCGACTATGCCGGGAGCGACGACGAGACCTTCAGCGCGCGCGCCGGCGATCTCGCCGACCTGCGCGACCGGGTGCTGGCCGCGCTCGTGCCGGCCGGACCGCTTCCGGCAGGCAACGGCGCCGAACGCGCGATTCTGGTCGCCGACGACCTGACGCCCTCGCGCTTCCTCGAGACCGACTGGAGCCGCTATCGGGGGGCGGCGCTCCAGCGCGGCAGCCTCGCCGGGCACGTGGCCCTGCTCGCGCGCGCCCGCGGCACGCCTTTGGTGGTCGGTCTCGGCGCTGCCTGCGAGGGCCTGGACGACGGCGCGCTCGCGGTGCTGGATGCCGATGCCGGGCAGTTGATCGTGCATCCGAATGCCGCGATGCTGGCGCTGGTGGAAACACGCCTGCGCGTGCGCGCTGTCCGCAGCGCGGCCGAGGCGGAGCTGCTCGACCGGCCGGCGGTCACCGCGAACGGCGAGCGGGTCTTTGTCCTGGTCAACGTCGACGACCCGTCGCTGCTGGCGAGCCTCGATGCCGGCCATGGCGACGGCATCGGCCTCACCCGCACCGAGTTCCTGTTCCAGGGCCCGGAGCTGCCCAATGAGGACCGCCAGTTGGCCGCCTATGCCGGGGTGCTGCGCTGGGCGGGGGGGCGACCGGTCGTCATCCGGACGCTCGATGCCGGCGGCGACAAGCCGATCGCCGGGCTCACGCCCGAGGGCGAGCGCAATCCGTTCCTGGGCCTGCGCGGGCTTCGGCTGTCGCTCGCCCGACCCGAGGTGTTCCGGGTCCAGCTGCGGGCGCTCGCCCGCGCCGCCGTGCTCGGACCGCTCAAGGTCATGGTCCCGATGGTCAGCGCGGCCGACGAGTTCGAGGCCTTTCGGATGCTGTTCGAGGACGTGCTCGAGGAGCTCTCGGCCGCCGGGATCGCCGCCGCGCGGCCGGCGCTCGGCATGATGGTCGAGGTGCCGGCCGCCGCCCTCAACGTCGCCGCATTCGGCGCCGAGTTCGTCTCGATCGGCAGCAACGATCTGATCCAGTACGTGATGGCGGCGAGCCGCGACGAACCGACGGTGCGCGGCCTCTACCGCCCCCGCGATCCGGCGGTCCTCGAGCTGATCCGGCGGGTCGTCGAGGTCGGCCGTGCCCAGGGCAAGGAGGTCAGCCTGTGCGGCGAGATGGCGTCTGATCCCGAGCTCGTGCCGGTGCTGCTCGACGCCGGCCTGCGCTGCCTCTCGGTCGCGCCGGCGACGATCGGACCGGTCAAGGCGGCGATCGCGGCCTGGCGGCCGCCGCCGTCCGGGCCGGTCTCCGGAAGCGGCCGGAATGGATGAGCCGGCGCCACCGGTCGCATCCCGGGAGGAGGCAGTACGCGCCTACAAGCGGCTGCTGCAGACCTACCTCGATCGCCGGCCCTCGGGCACCCGGCAGAAAATCGCGCTGGGGCTCGGCAAGCACAAGAGCTTCGTCTCCCAGATCACCAATCCGGCCTACCCGGCGCCGGTGCCCGCGCGCCACCTTGGCACCATCTTCGAGATCTGCCATCTCTCGCCCGAGGAGCGCGCGACCTTCCTCGCGGCCTACCGGATCGCGCATCCGAGACGCAGCCAGAGCGCGGCGCTCGAGCCGGTGCAGCCGGGCGACCACGTGATCCAGATCCGGGTGCTGAACCTCGGCGATCCGCGCCTCCAGCGCGAGCTCGAGGAGACCATCCGGCAGACTGCGAGCCGGATCATCGCGCTCCTCACCAGGCGCTGAACCACCAGCGGGGAGGCTTGGCATGAAGAAGCTGATCAACGCGGTCGAGGACGTGTTGCGCGAGAGCCTGGACGGGTTCGCGGCCGCGCATGCCGATCTCGTCAAAGTCGCGCATGCGCCGACCTACGTCGTCCGCGCCGACGCCCCGGTCGGGGGCAGGGTCGCGCTGATCTCCGGCGGCGGCTCCGGGCACGAGCCGCTGCACGCGGGCTTCGTCGGCCGCGGCATGCTGACCGCCGCCTGCCCGGGCGAGGTGTTCACGTCGCCGACGCCGGATCAGATGCTGGCGGCCGCGCGGGCGGTCGACGGCGGCGCCGGCGTGCTGTTCATCGTCAAGAACTATTCCGGCGATGTGATGAACTTCGAGATGGCCGCCGAGATGCTCACGGGCGACCAGGCGAGCGTGCTGACCGACGACGACGTCGCGGTCGAGGGCTCGACCTACACCACCGGCCGCCGGGGCGTCGCCGGCACGGTGATCGTCGAGAAGATCGTCGGCGCCGCCGCCGAGACCGGCGCTGACCTTGCCGCCTGCAAGGCGCTGGGCGATCGGGTCAACGCCGCCACCGGCTCGATGGGCGTGGCGCTCACCAGCTGCACCGTGCCGGCCGCCGGCAAGCCGACGTTCGAGCTCGGCGAGGACGAGATGGAGATCGGCGTCGGCATCCACGGCGAGCCCGGGCGCAAGCGCGTCGCGCTGGCGAAGGCGGATGCGATCGCCGAGGAGATGATCGGCGCGATCTGCCAGTCGCTCGAGCCGGGGCGGGGTCAGCCGGTCCTGCTGCTGGTCAACGGGTTCGGCGGCACGCCGCTGATGGAACTGTATCTGATGCACCAGGCCGCCCGGAAGCAGTGCGCGGCGCGCGGCCTCGAGATCGGGCGCTCGCTGGTCGGCAACTACACCACCTCGCTCGAGATGGCGGGCTGCTCGCTGACGCTGACCCGCCTCGACGACGAGCTGACCCGGCTGTGGGACGCCCCGGTGCACACGGCTGCGCTCCGCTGGCGCTGCTGAACCGACGCGGCCTGCGCATCTCGGGTTCGTTTGGTCGACGCCACCATCGGGGCCGGCCGGCGCCGGCAGCGCGCATGCGGGTCCCGAAGGAACCCTGCCGAGGGAGCTCCGGGCGAGCGTGGTCGTCGATCAAGGTCCTTTGATCACGCTCCCGACCCCCGGGGCGCCGCTGGGGGGCTTCCGGCTGGTGAGGCTCGAGTCTTCAACTTATAGTATGAATTTATCCCTAGAACAACGGATTATCCACATTGGGCTGCCGTAGCGGTCGAGGGGCTCGCCGCACCCGCCCGCCGAAGCAAGTTGGCGAGACCCCGGGCGCGCTCGCTCGCTTCGATTGCTGGCAGCCGGTCAGTTCCCGACCGAAGTACCCCTCCCTGGATCGCTCGACGCTCGGTGGATCAGATCGGCGGTCCATCCCGGCCCGGAAGCCCGGTGCCGGCCGTCCCCCGGTGCGGGGTCCGGTGAGCGCGGTGAGGGCCTCCCGCTGCCGGCAAATTCCTTCCCACTGCAGCCGGCGGGTCGTCATTCGGGGGTGCCGAAGCCGCCGCCGGCGGGGGTCTGGATGACGAAGACGTCGCCCGCGGCCATCTGGGTCTTGGCGCAGCCGGGGAGATCTTCCCGCCGGCCGTCGGCACGCTCCACCCATTGGCGGCCGACGGCGCCGGGCTGGCCGCCCTCGAGGCCGAACGGGGCGACGGTGCGGTGGTTGGAGAGCAGCGCCGCGCCCATCGGCTCGAGGAAGCGGACCCGGCGGATCGTGCCGTCGCCGCCCCGGTGGCGGCCGGCGCCACCGGAGCCGCGGTTGATCCGGTGGCTCTCGAGCACGACCGGATAGCGCCATTCCAGCACCTCCGGATCGGTCAGCCGCGAGTTGGTCATGTGGGTGTGCACCGCCGCGGTGCCGTCGTAGTCCGGCCCGGCGCCCGAGCCGCCGCAGATCGTCTCGTAGTACTGGTAGCGGTCGTTGCCGAAGGTGAAGTTGTTCATCGTGCCCTGAGCCGCCGCCATCACCCCGAGAGCGCCGTACAGCGCATCGGTCACGCACTGCGAGGTCTCGACGTTGCCGGCGACCACCGCCGCGGGATAGCCGGGCTTCAGCATGCAGCCCTCGGGGATCACGATCTCGATCGGCTTGAGGCAGCCCTCGTTCATCGGGATCGGCTGATCGACCAGCGTGCGGAACACGTAGAGCACCGCGGCCCGGCAGACCGCGGCCGGCGCATTGAAGTTGTCGGCGAGCTCGGCGGACGTGCCGGTGAAGTCGACCACGGCGCTGCGCGCGTCGCGGTCGATCTCGACCCGCACCTGGATTCTGGCGCCATTGTCGAGCGGATAGGTGAAGGCGCCGGGCCTGAGCACGCCGAGCACGCGCCGGACCGATTCCTCGGCATTGTCCTGGACGTGGCCGGTGTAGGCCTGGACCGTCTCGAGCCCGAAGTGCCGGATCATCTTCAAAAGCTCGGCGCGCCCCTTGGCGCAGGCGGCGATCTGGGCCTGGAGGTCGGCCACGTTCTGGCGCGGATTGCGCGCGGGATACGGGCCGGAGGCGAGCAGGGCGTCGAGCGCCTCGCCCAGAAAACGGCCCTGGTCGACCAGCTGGAAGTCGTCGATCAGCACGCCCTCCTGCTCGATCGAGGTCGAATTGGGCGGCATCGAGCCCGGCGTGATGCCGCCGATGTCGGCGTGGTGGCCGCGGGCGGCGGTCAGGAACAGGAGCCGGCCGTCCTCGCCGAACACCGGCATGACCACGGTCACGTCCGGCAGATGCGTGCCGCCGTTGTAGGGATTGTTGAGCGCGAACACGTCGCCCGCGCGCATGGCTTCGCCGCGCAGCCGCAGGACCGTGCGCACGCTCTCGCCCATCGAGCCCAGATGGACCGGCATGTGCGGCGCGTTCGCGATCAGCATGCCGGCGGCATCGAACAGCGCGCAGGAGAAGTCGAGCCGCTCCTTCATGTTGACCGAGTAGGCGGTGTTCTGCAGGGTCACGCCCATCTGCTCGGCGATCGACATGAAGAGGTTGTTGAACACCTCGAGCATGATCGGGTCGGAGCGGGTGCCGATCGCGGCCTGGCGGGCGAGCGGCTCGATCCGGGTCAGGACCAGATGCTGGCGGGGCGTGAGCTCGGCCTGCCAGCCCGGCTCGACCACGACCGTGGTGGTCGCCTCGACGACGATCGCGGGCCCCGCGACCCGGTCGCCGGGGCGCAGGTCCCTGTGCTCGAGCACCGGCGTGGCGAAGCTCTCCGGCGGCTGATGGGGCGCGCGCGCGGTCACCATCATGACCTCGTCGACCGGCTGCAGCGGCTCGTGGGCCGCGCGCGGCACGACCGGGCGCTCGGGCTCGTCGATCTCGGCCATGCGCCCGATCGCCTCGACCGTGATCTGCTCGACCACGAGCGAGCGGCCCTCGACCACGAAGCCGTAGCGGGCACGGTGCTCGGCCTCGAACGCCTCGACCATCGCCGCGCCGCCCGCGGCCGGGATCTCGAGCGGGGTGTCGGTGCCGCTGTAGCGGATGTGGATGCGCGCTTCGGTCACGATCCGGTCCGCCGGGAGATGCTGACGGGCGAGTTCGGCGCGCGCCTCGCTCGCGAGCTCCGCCACGGTCGCCTCGAGGCTCGGCATCAGCGCGTCCCCGAGCGGCGCCTCGAGCGCGCGCTGGCGGAGCGTTCGCACGTCGGCGAGGCCCATGCCGTAGGCCGACAGCACGCTCGCCAAGGGATGCACCAGCACCCGCTTCAGGCCCAGCGAATCGGCGACCTGGCAGGCGTGCTGGCCGGCCGCGCCGCCGAAGCAGCAGAGCACGTAGCCCGAGATGTCGTAGCCGCGCTGGATCGAGATCTTCTTGATCGCATTGGCCATGTTGTCGACCGCGATCGCGAGGCAGCCGTGCGCCAGCTCCTCCGGCGTCCGCCGGGTCCCGGTCGCGGCCTCGACCTCGGCCGCGAGGTTTTCGAATTTCTGCCGGACGATCCGGCCATCGAGCGGCTGGTCCGCGGTCGGCCCGAACACGTTCGGGAAAAACCGCGGATGCAGCTTGCCGACCAGGACGTTGGCGTCGGTCACGGTCAAGGGCCCGCCCTTGCGGTAGCAGGCGGGGCCGGGATCGGCGCCGGCGGAGTCCGGGCCGACCCGGAAGCGGGCACCGTCGAACGCGAGGATCGAGCCGCCGCCGGCGGCGACCGTATGGATCGCCATCATCGGCGCGCGCATGCGCACGGCCGCGACCTCGGCCTCGAAGGTGCGCTCAAAGTCGCCGGCGTAGTGGGCGACGTCGGTCGAGGTGCCGCCCATGTCGAAGGTGATGATCTGCTCGAAGCCCGCGAGCGCGCCGACCCGGACCCCGCCGACGATGCCGCCCGCCGGTCCCGACAGGATCGCGTCCTTGCCCTGGAGCAGGTGCGCGTCGACCAGGCCGCCGCTGGATTGCATGAACATCAGCCGGACGTCGCCGAGTGCCTTCGCCACCTGATCGACGTAGCGCCTGAGGATCGGCGACAGATAGGCGTCGACCACGGTCGTGTCGCCGCGCCCGATCAGCTTCATCAGGGGCGAGACCTGGTGGCTGACCGAGACCTGGGTGAAGCCGAGCTCGCGCGCCAATTCGGCGAGCGCCGCCTCGTGGGCGTGATGGCGATAGCCGTGCACCAGCACGATCGCGAGCGCGCGCAGGCCCCTGGCGAGCGCGGCCTCGAGGTCGGCGCGGGCGCGCCCGAGGTCGACCCCGCGCTCGACCGTGCCGTCGGCGCGCACCCGCTCGTCGATCTCGACGACCTCGGTGTACAGCAGCTCGGGCAGGACGATCCGGCGGGCGAAGATGTCGGGGCGGTGCTGGTAGCCGATCCGGAGCGCATCGCGGAGGCCCCGGGTGATCGCGAGCACGGTCGCAGCACCCCGCCGCTCGAGCAGCGCATTGGTCGCGACCGTCGTGCCCATCTTGACCGCGTCGATCTGCGCAGCCGGCAGCGGCTGGCCGGCGGCGAGGCCGAGCAGCTCGCGGATGCCCTCGAGCGCCGCATCGTCGTAGCGTTCCGGATGCTCCGAGAGCAGCTTCAGGACCTTCAGCTCGCCGCCCGGGGCGCGACCGACCACGTCGGTGAACGTGCCGCCCCGGTCGATCCAGAACTGCCAGCCTGCGGGCGCGTTCGCCATCCGCTCCGACTCCTGTTGCCGCTGCCGCTTCGCGGGCGTGGTTATAGCGGAAATCCTGAACCAATCCTAAGGCCGCGAACCGGGCTCGCCCGACCGCCGCAGCCGGTTCGGGTCAAGAACCTTGCTGCCCTCCGTCCGGCGGTCTAGACCCAATGGACAGGCGCGAAGCAGACGGCGAGATCGGGCGTTGGCCATCTGGGGCAAGATTCTCGGCGGCGCGGCCGGGCTCGCCATCGGGGGCCCGATCGGCGCGGTCATTGGCGCGGTCGCCGGCCACGCCTACGACCGCTACCGGCAGGAGGAGAGCCGCGCGCGCCTCGCGGCGCCCGGCCGGCACGGCGGCCGCAGTCCGTGGTCCGCAGGCGACCCGCGCTATCAGTCGGCGCCGGACCGGTCGTCGGACCCCTGGGCCGAGCCGCCGCCGGTGTTCGCCGATCCGACCGAGACCCGCCGGATCGCGTTCGCGACCGCGGTCATCGTGCTCGGCGCCAAGCTCGCCAAGGTCGACGGCGTGGTCACGATGGACGAGATCCGGGCCTTCAAGCGGGTGTTCCGGATCGACGACGGCGAGGTCGGCGACGTCGCCCGGATCTACAACCAGGCCAAGATCTCGGCGCGCGGCTTCGAGCCCTATGCCCGCCAGATCTCGGCGCTGTTCGGCAACGATCCGTTCCTGCTCGAGGAGCTGCTGGTCGGCCTGTTCGAGGTCGCGCGCGCCGACGGCGAGCTCAACCCGGCCGAGGTCGATTTCCTGCGCCGGGTGGCCGGGATCTTCGGCTTCAACATCGCCGCCTTCGAGCAGATCCGGGCGCGGTTCTCGGCGACCGCGCGCAACCTGTCCGGCGCCGACGACGCCTACGCCGTGCTCGGCGTCTCGCGCAGCGCCGCCGACGACGAGATCAAGCACACCTACCGCCAGCTGGTCCGCGAGCACCATCCCGACCGGCTGGTCGCCAAGGGCATGCCCGAGGAGTTCGTCGAGCAGGCGAACAAGCGGCTGGCCGCGATCAACGCCGCCTACGACCGGGTCGCGAAGGAGCGCAATCTCAAGTGATGAGGATCCGCAAGGTCAGCGCCGCTGGCCTGCACGTGCCGATCGCGGAGGTGAGGCAGCACACCACCGACTTCGGCCGGATCCGGGCGTTCGATTCGACGCTGGTCCGGGTCGAGACCGAGGGCGGCCTGGAGGGCTTCGGCGAGGCCAAGGCCGCGGTCGGCAGCGCCGGCAGCAGCGCCGCGCTGGTCGCCTGCATCGAGCAGGAGCTGGCGCCGCTCCTCGTCGGCGAGGACGCGCGCGACATCTCGCGGCTGTGGGACGTGATGTACAACGGCTCGCGCGCCCATTTCGCGATCGCCCGCGGCCACGCCTTCCCGGCGCTGGGCCGGCGGGGCCTGACGATCGGGGCGCAGGCCGGCATCGACATGGCGCTCTGGGACCTGCTCGGCAAGTCCCTGGGCCAGCCGGTCTGGCGCCTGCTCGGCGGCCGCCGGCAGGCGCGCATGCCGGCTTACGCGTCGGGCGGCTGGGCGCCGGCCGACCGGATCGCGGCCGAGCTGCAAGGCTTCCTCGACCGCGGCGACTTCAAGGCGGTCAAGATGCGGGTCGGCGCCGGCGACGGCACCCTCGACCACTCGATCCGCCGCGTCCATGCCGCGCGCGCGGGGCTCCCCGACGACATCGACATCATGTGCGACGCGCACGGCACCTGGACGGTCGCCGAGGCCAAGCGCTTCTGCCGGGCGGTCGCGGAGTGCAACATCGGCTGGCTGGAGGAGCCGGTCTGCGCCGACGACAAGCGCGGCCAGGCCGAGATCCGCGCGGTGACCGACATCCCGATCGCGAGCGGCGAATCGGAATTCACCCGCTTCGACTTCCGCGACCTGATCGAGCTGCGCGCGGTCGATATTCTCCAACCTGACCTGTCGATCGCCGGCGGCATCACCGAGGCCGTGCGGATCGAGGCGCTCGCGGCCGCCCACCAGCTCCGCTTCGCGCCCCACCTCCGGGGCGGGGCGCTGACCTTCGCCGCCGGCCTGCAGGTCGCCGCGGTCGCGACCAGCGGCTTCATCCTGGAATACTCGCTCGGCGCCAACCCGATGCTGCACGAGCTCGCGCTCGAGAATTTCCCGGTCGAGGACGGCCAGATCGAGATCCCCGACCGACCCGGCCTCGGCGTCACGATCGACGAGGCCTTCGTCGAGCGCTACCGCGTCCGCTGACGCCGAAGGTCGCGGTGGCGACGGCTTCCTGTTATCCTGCGCCCAGGTCAACGGGGACGTGAGCCATGCACATCGATCTGCCGAGCGATGTCGAAAAGCTGGTCCGGCGCGAGGTCGAGGCCGGTGAATACGGGACGCCGAGCGAGCTCGTGGCTGACGCCATTCGCCTGCTCGATGCCCACGACCGCGTACGCCGGCACGAGCTGGAAGATCTCCGGCGCGAGATCGCGCTCGGCATCGAGGAGTGCGAACGCGGGCAGACCAAGCCCTTCACCGAAGCAACGGTCGCGAGCATCGTGGCCGATGGTCGCAAACGCCTTGCCAGAGCTGAGGGCCGAAGCCGACCGGCTCGCTGAGAGCGCCAAGCAGCCGTTCGATGAAACAGCCCCGGCTGACTGAGCTGGCCAGGGCGGATCTCGACGAGATCTGGCTGCCCGTCGCACTGGATAACCCGGCCAACGCCACTCGCTTGGTCGAAACATCCTGCTTGCCGATCAGCCGGGCATTGGCCGTCTGCGCGTCGAACTCGGAGCGGATCTCCGGAGTCTCGCCGTCGACAGCTATCTGATCTTCTATACCGACCGCGGATGACATCGAGGTCGTGCGGGTCGCCCATGGCGCCCGCCGGCTCGAAGCGTTGTTCCGGGATTGAGCGTCAGCTCGCTTCGGCGAGGCGGGCGGCCTGGTCTTCGGCGACGAGCGCGTCGATGACCTCGTCGAGCGCCTCGCCGTTCAGCACCTTCTCGAGCTTGTAGAGGGTGAGGTTGATGCGGTGGTCGGTGCAGCGCCCTTGCGGGAAGTTGTAGGTCCGGATGCGCTCGGAGCGATCGCCTGACCCCACCTGGCCGCGCCGGCTCGCCGCCCGCTCGGCATCGCGCGCCGCCCGCTCGCGGTCGTAGAGCCGGGCGCGCAGCACGCGCAGCGCCTTGGCCTTGTTCTTGTGCTGCGATTTCTCGTCCTGCTGGACGACCACGATCCCGGTCGGCAGATGGGTGATCCGGACCGCGCTGTCGGTCGTGTTGACCGACTGCCCGCCCGGCCCGCTCGAGCGGTAGACGTCGATCCTGAGGTCCTTGTCCTCGAGCTCGATGTCGACGTCCTCGGCCTCGGGCAGGACCGCGACGGTCGCGGCCGAGGTGTGGATGCGGCCCGCGGCCTCGGTCGCCGGCACGCGCTGGACCCGGTGCACGCCGGCCTCGTACTTGAGGCGCGCGAACACGCCCTGGCCCTTGATCGCGACAATCACCTCCTTGATGCCGCCGAGCCCGGTGTCGGAAGCGGACAAGGGCTCGAAGCGCCAGCCGTGGAGCTCGGCGTAGCGTTGGTACATGCGATAGAGATCGCCCGCGAACAGCGCCGCCTCCTCGCCGCCGGTGCCGGCCCGGATCTCGAGGATAGCGCTCTTGTCGTCGGCCTCGTCGCGGGGCAGCAGCGCCCGCTTGACCGACTGCTCGAGCTCCGGGATCCGCGCCTCGAACGCCGCGAGCTCCTCGGCCGCGAGCGCCCGCATCTCGGCATCGAGCCCCGGATCGGCCAGCATCTCCTCCAGGCCCGCGGCTTGCGCGCGCGCCGTCCGGAGCGCCTGGACGCTGCCCGCGAGGTCGTCGAGGTCGGCGAACTCCTTGGCGAGCGCCACGTAAGCCTCGCCGGACGCGCTCGCCATCAGCTGGCCCACCTCCGCGTGGCGCGCGAGGATGCCGTCGAGCTTGGCCTCGAGGCCGGTGGTCGGTTCCGCGGTCATGACCGGGTGCGCGATCTCCTCAGAGCTCCTGGCCGCGCGGCATCAGCTGGATGCTGTTGACCCGGACGTTCGCGGGCTCGCGCAGCGCGTACAGCACCGCGCGGCCGACGTCGTCTGGGGACAGCGGCTCGTCGATGCCGAGCGCGTCTTTGGGATGCCGCTCCATGTGGCGGTGCAGCCCGGTCAGCACAAGCCCGGGCTGGAGGTTGGTCAGCCGGACGTTGGTCCGCGCGAGCTCCAGGCGGAGCGCGTGGGTCAGCGCCTCGAGCGCGTGCTTGGTGCCGGCGTAGGCCCCGGCGCTCGCGCGCACGGTCGTGCCGAGGATGCTCGAGGTGTTGATCAGATGGCCCCGGTCCTGGGTCTGGAAATGGCGGAGCACCAGGTAGACGAAGCGGAAGGCCGCTTCGACGTTGACCCGGACCATCGCCGCCATCCGGTCGAGATCGAGGGTCTCGATCGGCCCGAGCGCGATCATGCCGGCGTTGTTGACCGCGACGTCGAGCCGGCCGAACTCGGCGAGCGCCCGCTCGATCAGCCCGGGCGCCGTAGCCGGGTCGACGACGTCGCCCGGCAGCGCGACCGCGTGGCCCAGCTCCTTGGCGAGCGCCTCGACCGGGCCGGCCCGGCGGCCGTTCAGCACGAGCCGCATGCCCTCGCCGGCGAGCGCCCGGGCGATGCCGGCGCCGATCCCGCTGCCCGCCCCGGTGATGACCGCAACCTGCCCCGCCAGGCTCATCGCACTCTACCCTTCGAAGTCGCCAGGCGATTGCCGCCCGGGGCCAGATCTATCATCATCGCCGCGCCAAAGCACGACCATCGCCTGGGGAGGGCAGCCTGGTGGCCTACGTGATCGTCGTCGAGTTTCGGGCCAAGCCGGACAAGGCCGAGGAGTTTGCCGCGCTGATCGACCGCCACGCCTGCAACTCGCGCCGCGAGGAGGGCTGCTTCGCCTTCGACGTCTGCCAGGACCCGGACGACCCCGCCCGCTTCGTGTTCTACGAGGCCTATCGCGATCAGGCCGCCCACCGCCTGCACACCGAGCAGGAGAGCTACGCGCGCTTCCGCTCGCTGGCGCCGGAGCTGGTGGTCACCGGCCCGGGCGGTGCGCTGCCGCACCAGCGCCAGGTCCTGACCCGCCGGCGATATCTGTCAGAGTAGCTTGACCAGCGCCGCGATGATTGCGACTGCCGCAGCCAGCATGCCACCGAGCCGGATGGTCAGCTGATCCTTGATCCGCTGCTCCATCGCGGTCATGTCAGCCCGAAGCAAGGCGATGTCCTGCTTCGTCGCCAGCTGCTCGCCGAGCATTTTGGCCTGTTTTTCGGGCCAAAATTTGGCCTGCGGCTCGGGCATACCGGCCGCCATCAGTCGCTTGACGAAGCCATGCGTATCGAGAATCGCGCTGGCCATAGCTCCAATGTGACCTCAGGCGGCGGCTTCCGCAAGCAGGCGGGCGGCGAGACCGGCGCGGGCGACCTCGGCCTGCTCGCCCTGCTCGAGGTCGCGGAGCACGACTGCGCCCTTGGCGATCTCGTCCTCGCCGAGCAGGAGCGCGAAGCGGGCGTGACGCTGGGCGGCGCGCTTGAGCCGCTGGCCGACCTTGCCGCGGAAGTCCATCTCGACGATCAGCCCGGCGGCGCGCAGCTCCTCGGCGAGCCGGAGCGCCTCGAGCTCGGCGGGCTCGCCGATCGGCACGACCGCGACCGGCCTCGGCACCGCCGGCGCCGCGTCGAGCAGCATCGCGAGGCGCTCGATGCCGGCCGCCCAGCCGGTGCCGGGGGTGTCCGGCCCGCCCATGGTCGCGACCAGGCCGTCGTAGCGGCCGCCGGCGAGCACAGCACCCTGGGCGCCAAGTTCGGTGGTCGTGAACTCGAAGGCGGTGTGGGTGTAGTAGTCGAGGCCGCGCACCAAGCGCGGGTTGAGCCGGTAGCCAATGCCGAGCGCATCGAGCCCCGCCCGCACCTTGGCGAAGAACGCCTGCGAGAACTCGTTCAGGCATTCGGTCAGGACCGGCGCGTCGGCCAGGATCGAGCGGTCGCCCGCATCCTTGCTGTCGAGGATGCGCAAGGGGTTGCGCTTGAGCCGCGTGCGGCTGTCCTCCGACAGCCGGTCGCGAAAGACGTGGAGATAATCGACCAGACGCTCGCGATAGGCGCGCCGGCTGTCGGGATCGCCCAGCGTGTTGAGCTCGAGCGTCACCTTGGCGCCCAGGCCCAGCGCCTCGAGGATGCGCCGGCCGACCGCGATCACCTCGACGTCCGCCTCGGGCTCGGGCGCGCCCAGGACCTCGACGTCGATCTGGTGGAACTGGCGCAGCCGGCCCTTCTGCGGCCGCTCGTAGCGGAACACCGGCCCGCTCGTGAACAGCCGGATCGGCAAGCTCTGTCCGAGCGCGCCCGAGATCAGGCCGCGCGCGATGCCGGCCGTGAACTCGGGCCGAAGCGTGATCCGATCGCCACCGCGATCCTCGAAGGTGTACATCTCCTTGGTCACGATGTCGGAGGTCTCGCCGAGCGTGCGCGCGAACACCTCCGTGAACTCGAACACCGGCGTCGTGATCTCGGCGTAGCCGTAGCGCGCCGCGATCGCGCGGCCGGTCTCGACCACCTGACGATGCCGGAGCGCATCCTCGCCTGTGATGTCGTGGGTGCCGCGGACCGGACGAAGCGCGCTCATGGCACACTCTCCGCGCTCGTCGGCGGCAGCGGCTTGATCAGGTCGACCATCGTGAAACCCCATCTCTCGTGCGGGTAGGGGCTGGTCTCGGCCCAGCCGTGGGCGGCATAGAAGCCCCGGGCCCGCTCGTTCTCGGCGACCACCCGCAGGTGTGCCAGCGTGTGGCCCCGCGCCGCGATCTGCTGCTCGCCCGCCGCCAGCAACCGGCTGCCGACGCCGCGACCGCGGTAGGGCCCGCCGACCCAGAGATCCTCGATCCAGTCGTCATCGGCAACGATCACCCCGACGATCCGATGGTCCTGCTCGGCGACCAGCGCCTTCATCCAGTTGCCTTCGGGGCGGGGCAGGTCGTCCTGGAACAGATGGCCGTAGACCTCGCGGGCGACGGCGAGCACCAGCCGCTCGATCGCGGGCAGGTCGGCGGCCACCGCCGGCCGGATCACGGGCCCCGCGCCGCGCAGTCCGGGCCCGGGCCGACGCTCAGGCGCTCTTGGCGGCGGCCGCGCCGCCGTAGCGGCGCTCGACGTAGCTCTCGACCAGCGCCTGGAACTCCTCGGCGATCCGGTTGCCGCGCAGCGTGCAGGCCTTCCGGCCGTCGATGAACACCGGCGCCGCCGGGCTCTCGCCGGTGCCGGGCAGGCTGATCCCGAGATCGGCGTGCTTGCTCTCGCCCGGGCCGTTGACGATGCAGCCCATGACCGCGACGTTCAAGCTCTCGACCCCTGGATAGCGCTGTTTCCACACCGGCATCTGAGTCCGGAGAAAACCCTGGATGCGGTCCGCCAGCTCCTGGAAATAGGTGCTCGTGGTCCGGCCGCAGCCCGGGCAGGCGGCGACCTGCGGCGCGAACTGACGCAGGCCCAGGCTCTGCAGCAGCTCCTGGCAGACCACGACCTCCTGGGTGCGCGCCTCGCCGGGTCTGGGCGTCAGCGACGCCCGGATCGTGTCGCCGATCCCCTCCTGGAGCAGGATCGCGAGCGCGCCGCTGGTCGCAACGATGCCCTTGGCGCCGATCCCGGCCTCGGTCAGGCCGAGATGCAGTGCGTAGCGCGAGCGTCTGGCGAGCTCGCGATAGACCGCGAGCAGGTCCGGGACCCGGCTGACCTTGGCCGAGATCACGATCCGGTCGGCCGGCAGGCCGATCGCCTCGGCGCGCTCGGCGCTGGCCAGCGCCGAGACCACCAGCGCCTCGCGCAGCACGTCGTCGGCCGAGCGCGGCTCGGGCAGCTGCGCGTTGTCGTCCATCATCCGGGTCGAGAGTTCCTGGTCGAGGCTGCCCCAGTTGACCCCGATCCGGACCGGCTTGTCGTGCTCGAGGGCGACCTCGATCATCATCTCGAACTGCTTGTCGCGCTTGGCGCCGAAGCCGACGTTGCCGGGGTTGATCCGGAGCTTGGCGAGCGCTTTGGCGCAGTCCGGATGGCGGGTCAGGAACAGGTGGCCGTGGTAGTGGAAGTCGCCGACCAGCGGCACGTCGCAGCCGCGCAGCCAGAGCCGGTCGCGGATCTGCGGCACCGCCTTGGCCGCCTCGTCGGTGTTGACCGTGACCCGCACGATCTCCGAGCCGGCGGCGGCGAGCTCGATCACCTGCTCGACCGTGGCCGCGACGTCGGCGGTGTCGGTGTTGGTCATCGATTGGACGACCACCGGCGCACCGCCGCCGATCACGACCTTGCCGACCGGCACGGCGTGGGTCCGGTGCCGCTGGATTTCGCTCAGTGCGACCATGTCCGCTCCATCTTCACCCGCGCCTGGACCAGAGCTCCGATCGGCAACCCCCGGGCGGCCGCCCGGCCGCCGGCGCGCGCATCATACGAAGTTCCGTGACCGATGCCAGGTCGCGGCCGACTAGCGCCCGGGCAGCGGTCCGAGGCGTGCGCGCAGGCTCGAGGGCTCGAGCGACACGTCACGAAGCACGGCGCCGCTCGTGCTGAGCGGTGCCAGGACGGTGCCGTCGACGATCACCTCGAGGCCGCCGGCATTGCCGGTCCAGAGCGCGAGGTCGGCGCGGTTCGGCACCAGGAAGACGTCGTTCGGCTCGAGGGTCACCGCACGCACGTAGTCCCCGGTCGGGCTCGAGACCTGGACCCAGCTGCTCTCGACCGCCCGCAGTACGACCCTGGCGTCGCTGTTCTCCGACCCCTCGATCCGTCCGACCGGACCGATGACCGCCGGATCGAACGGCAGCGCGGCGACCTGGTCCCGGTGCGGCGCCGCGGCGTCGGCGGCGGTCGCATCGGCGGCAGTGCCGGGCCCGGGCGCGCCGGCGTCGGCCGGCACCGAGGTCGCCGCCGGCGGCTGAATGCCTGGAGCCGGGCTGCTGGGCGCCGGGTCGGACGCGTCGGGGTTCGGGGTCGGCCGGGCCATGGCGTAGGCGGGGGCATCGGTCGGCGGTTGGGGCGCGGCTGCCGGCGCGATCGCCGGCGCCGGCGAAGCGGCCGGCCCCGCGCCTGCGGTCGGTGCGGGCAACTCCGGCGTTCCGGTCGCCGGGGCGCCTGAGCCGGCGGCGGGCGCCGGCGCTGCCGGCGCGACCGCGGGCCCGCCCTCGGCCGTCCCCGGTTCGGTGCCTGCCGGCAGCGGCAGCGCGCTGCTGACATCCGCCGCCTGCGGCGCGGTGCCGTCGTCATCGCCGCCGAAGGCGCCGGCCAGATGGCGCAGGTTGCTCGGCACATCGGCGACCGTCTCGATCACCAGCTGGCTGCCGTGGTTGAGGTAGGACCAGCCGGTGTAGATCCCGGCGACCGCCGCCAGCGACAGCACCAGGATCGGCGTCTTGGGCAGCCGGCTCTCGGGCAGCGGCGTGCGCATGCGCAGGCGCGTCCGGTCGGTCAGGTTGGCGACCGTCGACTTGATCTGGGTGATCAGGTCGTCGCCGTCGAAGCCCAGATAGTCGGCATAGCTGCGCAGGAACCCGAGCGCATAGGTCCGCCCCGGAATCGCCGACAGGTCGCCCTGCTCGATCCCGAGCAGATAGGTCGACTTGATCCGAAGATGCTGCCCGACCTCGTCCAGATTCTGACCGCGCTCCAGCCGGACCCGACGGAGTTGGGCGCCGACCTCGCGCATCAACGCCTCGGCGGGATCGAGCTGGTCGTGAACGTCACTCATCGAACCGAGCATATGGTGCGCGACCGCAGCCGGGCTGGCGGTCCTGGATCGGACCGCGTGACGCGCCTTGTGGCCTGCGAACTCTGGCAGGTGCTCACGGGCGGCGTCGACCCGGCGATGAACAGCCCTCAGATATGCAGCTGCACGCCGTGATCAAGCGCGTAGCTGCGCAGCCTAACACGCAGGCTGTGGTCGGGTAAATCGTAGAGCTGCCCGAGATAGTCCCCGAGCCGGCCGCAGCGGAGCGAGCGGAGCATGGCCTTGACCGGGCCGACGTCGGCCGGCGTCAGCGACAGCGTGCGCACCCCGAGACCCAAAAGGACCATCGCCTCGAGCGGCCGCGAGGCCATCTCGCCGCAGATCGAGAGCGTCACCCCGGCCCCCCGGCAGCGCTCGACCAGCTCGCGCAGGAACGAGAGCACCGGCGGCGAGAGCACGTCGTAGCGGTCGATCAGCTCGGGGTTGCCGCGGTCGCAGGCGAACAGGAACTGGAACAGATCGTTGCTGCCGATCGACAGGAAGTCGATCCGCGGCAGCAGCGCCCGGAGCTGCCAGAACAAGGATGGCACCTCGAGCATGGCGCCGACCCGCAGCCGGCTCGGCAGCGGCTCGCCGCGCGCCTCGGCGCGCTCGAGCTCCATCGCCAGCAGCTCTTTGGCGGCGGTGACCTCGGCGACCTCGGCGATCATCGGGAACATGATGTCGAGCGGCCGGCCCTGAGCGCTCCTGATCAGCGCCCGCAGCTGGGTGCGCAGGATCATCGGCCGATCCAGGACCATGCGCATCGCGCGCCAGCCCATCGCCGGGTTCTCCTCGTAGGGGAAGCTCCAGTAGGGCAGGTGCTTGTCGCTGCCGACGTCGAGGGTACGGAAGACCACCGGCTTGTCGCCGGCCGCCTGGCGGACCTTGGCGTACAGCTCGCACTGGGCGTCGACGTCCGGCAGGCGGCTGCCGACCATGAACGCGAGCTCGGTGCGATAGAGGCCGATGCCGTCGGCGGCGGTCGCCTCGAGCGCCGCGAGGTCGACCAGGAAGGCCGCGTTCAGATGCAGGCCGACCCGCATCCCGTCGAGCGTCACCGCCGGCTGGTCGCGGAGCGTCGCGTAGATCCGCTGCCGCTTGGCGCGATCGGCGAGCGAGCGGCCGAACGCCTGCTCGACGTCCTCGCCCGGGCGGACGAAGATCTGGCCGTTGTCGCCGTCGAGCGCCACCCGGTCGCCGGGCTCGATCCGGCTCATGGCGCCCCGGACCCGGCCGACCATCGGGATGCCGAACGCGCGCGCGACGATCGTGACGTGGGCGGTCGGCGAGCCCTCCTCCAGGATCACGCCGCGCAGGCGCGAGCGGTCGTACTCGATCAGCTCGGCCGGGCCGAGCGTGCGCGCGACCAGCACGAACTCGTCCGGCAGCGACGCCGGGTCGTGCAGCTGGCTGCGACCAGTCAGGTGAACCAGCAGGCGATCGGCGAGCGCCTCGAGATCGTGCAGCCGTTCCTTCAGATAGGCATCCGCCACCTGCGCCATGCGCAGCCGGGTCTCCTCCTGGACCCGGCGGACCGCCGCCTCCGCGGTCAGGCCGGTGCGGATCGCCTCGCGGATGCTGCGCCGCCAGCCGGCATCGTGGGCGAACATGCGATAGGCCTCGAGGACCTCCCGGTGCTCGCCGTTGGCGACCTCGGGCATCAGCAGCAGCTGGTCGACCGAGGCGCGCAGGCCGGCGATCGCCGCCTCGAGCCGAAGCGCCTCGCTGTCGGGGTCGTCCGCCACCAGCCGGGTGACCTCGATCCGCAGCTGGTGCAACAGCGCGCTGCCGAGTGCTACGCCCTCGACCAGGCGCAGGCCCTCCAGCCGCTCGGGACCAGCCACCCGGTCGAGCCCGGCCGGGAACTGGTTCGGGTCGAGCAGGCCGCCGGACGCCAGCATCTCGGCGAACACGGTGGCGATGATCTGGAGCGCCTCGACCTCCTCGTCGGAATAGTGCCGGCGGGTCCGGTTCTGGATCACCAGCACGCCGGTGACCCGGCCGCCGTGCACGATCGGAACCCCGAGGAAGGAGTGGTAGACCTCCTCGCCGGTCTCCGGCCGATAGGCGAAATCGGGATGGCTCTGCGCATCCGGCAGGTTGATCACCGAGCCCTGGGCCGCGATCAGGCCGACCAGGCCCTCGCCGACCCGCAGCCGGGTGTGGTGCACCGCGGTCCGTCTCAGGCCCTCGGTCGCGAACAGCTCGAGATATTCGCCCGCGCGCATCACGTAGACCGAGCAGACCTCGGCCACGATGTCGGCCGCGATCATGCGGACCATCCGGTCGAGCCGCTCCTGCGGGCTGACCGTGGTCGCCATGACCTCGACCAGGCGCCGGAGCAGCCGGCGGGCCGAGCTCAGCTCGTCGCCGCGGCGCTCGGCGGCGGGCAGGGGCGGGCCACCGCGACCCGCGGCGAGCGTCATTCGGCCGCCGCCGGCACGGGCCGCGCCCCGGTCTCGTCGCGCTCGAGCGCCGCCGTGGCCTGCGCGACCAGCTCGGCCAGGATCGCGGCCACGGGCTGCTCGCGGTCGATCATCCCGACGCTCTGGCCAGCCATCAGCGAGCCGGTCTCGACGTCGCCGTCGATCACTGCCCGGCGCAGCGCTCCGGCCCAGAAATGCTCGATCGCGAGCGCCGCCTCCTCATAGCTCAGCTCACCGGCACGGTGGCGGCCGATCAGCTCGACCTGGGCCTCGGCGAAGCGGCGGGTCGCCTGGTTGGCGAGCGCGCGCACCGGGATCACCTTGAATTCCGGATCGATCTGGACCGAGGGCACGGCATCCCGCGCGCTCGCCCGGATGAACGCCTGCTTGAACGCCGGATGGGCGATCGACTCCTCGGCGCAGACGAAGCGCGTGCCCATCTGACAGCCGGCCGCCCCCATCCGCAGCCAGGCGGCGATCGCCTCGCCGTGGCCGATGCCGCCGGCGACGAACACCGGCACCTCGTGCAGGTGCGGCAGGATCTCCTGCGCGAGCACGCTGGTCGCGACCGGGCCGATGTGGCCGCCCGCCTCCATGCCCTCGATGATCAGCGCATCGGCGCCCTGGCGCGCGAGCCGCCGGCCGACGGCGAGGCTGGGCGCGAAGCCGAGCAGCCGGGCGCCGCCGTCCTTGACCTGGGCGATGGTCGACCGCGCCGGCAGGCCGCCCGCGAGCACGATATGGCCGACGCGGTGCTCGTGGCAGACCTCGACCAGCTCGGCGAGCTTCGGATGCATGATGATCAGGTTGACCCCGAACGGTCCCTTGGTCAGCGCCTGGGTGGCGGCGATCTCGGCGCCGAGCTGGTCGGGGTTCATGGCGCCGCAGGCGAGCACCCCGAACCCCCCGGCGTTGGAGATCGCCGACACCAGCCGCCGCTCCGACACCCAGGTCATCGCCCCGCCCATCAGGGCCAACGGGCAGCCCAGGAACTCGGTTCCGGCGCGCCAGAGCTGCTCGAGCCGGCGGCGTCCCGGTGACCAGCCGGCGGACGCAGCGCGCTCAGGCGGCATCGAGGCCATAGGCGGTGTGCAGCGCCCGCAGCGCGAGCTCGGTGTAGGCCTCGTCGATCAGGATGCTGATCTTGATCTCCGAGGTCGAGATCGCCTGGATGTTGATGCCACGCTCGGCGAGGGTCCTGAACATCACGTGCGCGATGCCGGCGTGCGAGCGCATGCCGACCCCGATCACCGAGAGCTTGACCACCTCGGCGTCGGCGACGATCCGCCGGCAGCCGAGCTCGGCGCGCATGGTCTCGAGGGTCGCGAGCGTCCGCTCGAGGTCGGCGCGGCCGACCGTGAAGGTCAGATCGGTGGTCTCGCCGTCGGCCGAGACGTTCTGCACGATCATGTCGACGTTGATGCCGGCCTCGGCCAGCGGCCCGAAGATGGTCGCGGCGACCCCCGGCCGGTCGGCGACCGCGACCAGCGTGACCTTGGCCTCGTCGCGGCTGTAGGCGATGCCGCTTACGACTTGGTGTTCCACGATCTCGCTCTCATCCACCACCAGGGTGCCCGGGCGCTCGTCGAAGCTCGAGAGCACCTGCACGCGCACGCCGTGCTGCATCGCGAGAGCGACCGAGCGGGTCTGCAGGACCTTGGCGCCCTGCGACGCCATCTCGAGCATCTCTTCGTAGGTCACCCGCTCCAGCTTGCGCGCTTTGCCGACGATCCGCGGGTCGGTGGTGTAGACCCCGTCGACGTCGGTATAGATGTCGCAGCGCTCGGCGCCGAGCGCGGCCGCGAGCGCGACCGCCGAAGTATCGGAGCCGCCGCGGCCGAGCGTGCTGATCCGCCGGCCGGGCGCGATGCCCTGGAAGCCGGCGGCGATCGCCACCTGTCCCTGGTCCAGGCAGGCGCGCACGGCGCTCCCATCGAGACTGCGGATCCGCGCCCGCCCGTGACTGGCATCGGTCTCGAGCGGCATCTGCCAGCCCGTGAACGAGCGCGCCGGCACGCCCAGCGCCTGCAGGGCGAGCGCCAGAAGGCCGCTCGTGATCTGCTCGCCGGAGGCGACCACGACGTCGTGCTCGGTGCGGTCGTGCTGGGCGCCGCCGATCTCGGTCACCCACCGGACCAGCTGGTCGGTGGTGCCGGCCATTGCCGAGACCACCACGGCGACCTGGTCGCCGGCCTGCCAGGCCGTCCTGATCCGTCGGGCGACGGCGCGAATCCGGTCGAGGTCGGCCACCGAAGTGCCGCCGAATTTCTGCACCACCAGGGCCAATGCGCCGCCTCCGACCCAGACGAGACCCGCAATCACGCGGCTCCCGCGATCCCCACGCAATCCGTATGCCAGACGGCGCCGCCGCCGACGGCGCGCCACCCCCTCTGGCCAATCGCAGGCTGGCGTGTACATAGTCGGCCGGGATCACCGAAGCAACCCTGCCACCCGCCCCTGCCGGAGGCCTGGCCGCCCCCGGCCGCCCCCGGCCGAAGGCCCTGCCCCCCGGCCGAAGGCCCCAGCCACCCTGAAGGCGATGCCAGCGATGCCGAAGGCCGCCCCGCCCCGATCGAAGCCGGTCCCGCCCGACGCCGAAGGGCCCCCCCGCGCCACGAGCGCCGATCCCGCGGAGCTGCGGCGGTTCGCGGGTCTCGCCGGGCGGTGGTGGGACGAGGCCGGTCCGCTGGCGCCGCTGCACAAGCTGAACCCGACCCGCCTCGGCTACATCCGAGAGCGGGCCTGCGCCCGCTTCGGCCGCGATCCGCGCGCGCCGCGCCCGCTCGCCGGCCTCGAGGTGCTCGACGTCGGCTGCGGCGGCGGGCTGCTCTCCGAGCCGCTGGCCCGGCTCGGCGCGCGGGTCACCGGCATCGACCTCGAGCCTGCGAACCTCGAGGTGGCGGCCGAGCATGCCCGGGCCGGCGGCCTCGAGATCGACTACCGCGAGGCTTCGGCGGAACAGCTTGCGGCCGCCGGCGCCGGCTTCGATCTGGTTTGCGTGATGGAGGTGGTCGAGCACGTCGCCGATCAGGCCGGCTTCCTTGGCGCCTGCGGCCGGCTGGTCCGGCCCGGCGGCGGGCTCGTGCTGGCGACCCTGAACCGCACCTTCCGGGCGTTCGCGCTCGGGATCGTGGCCGCCGAATACCTGCTCCGCTGGCTGCCGCCCGGGACCCACAGCTGGTCGCGGTTCCTCAGGCCTTCGGAAGCCGCACGCGCGCTCCGCCCGAGCGGCCTCGCGGTCGCCGATCTGACCGGCGTCAGCTACGATCCGCTCCGCGACCGGTTCCGGCTGAGCCCGGACCCGGCGGTCAACTACATGCTGTTCGCGGTCCGCGACTGAGGCCGGAGCCGGTCAGCCGTCGTGGCGGGGCAGCCAGGGGATCTGGCCGACCTCGATGCCCTCGTCGCGCAGCTCCTTGGCTTCGGTGCTGGTCGCCTCGCCATAGATGCTGCGCTTGTCGGCCTCGCCGTAGTGCATCTTGCGCGCCTCCTCGGCGAAGCGCGAGCCGACGTGGTCGAAGGTCTTCTCGATGTGCTCCTGGACCTGGCGGAGCGCGCGCATCGCGGCGGCCGCCCGCTCCGGATCGAGCTTCGAGCGGTCCGCGGCCTCCGGCAGCGCCGCTGCCTCGCCTCGCTCCGGGGCCGGCGTGCCCGGGTCGCCGTCGCTGCGTTGCGGGTCGGGGCGGGCCGCGCGCAGCGGCGAGCGCCGGCCGAGCGCTGGCGCCATCAGCGCCTTGCCGACCTTGCCGTCGCCGCAGACGGCGCAGGTGATCGCGCCGGCCTCGGCCTGCTCATCGTAGGTCGCGTTGTCGCGAAACCAGGCCTCGAAGGCATGGCCTTGCGAACAGCGCAGCTCGAACAGAATCATCCTGCGGCCCCGCTCCTCGGGCGATCACACTGTTCTAGACCTAGGGGCCGGGGTGCCAGCGCGCAAGGGCTCGGACGGGGGAGCTAGCCCTGGCCGAGCAGGCGATCGAGCTCGCCGTTCGCCTCGAGCGCCAGCAGCTCGTCCGAGCCGCCGATCGCCCGGCCGTCGATGAACAGCTGCGGCACCGTGGTCCGGCCGCCAGCCCGGCTGACCATCTCGGCCCGACGATCGGAGTCCTGCCAGAGGTCGACCTCCGTGAACGCGACGCCCTTCTTGTTGAGCAGGTGCTTGGCCCGCCAGCAGTAGGGGCACCAGGGTGTCGTGTAGATCTCGACCTCGGCCATGTCCGGATGTCTCGAGAGCTCGTTCGCGCCCGCGCACCCCAGCAACCTCGCCGACCGGGACTCGGGCGGGCGGGGGGGCCGCCTTCATATGGGGGTCGAGGCGTCGCGCACCACCCTCGTCAGCGTCAGCACGTCGACCTGGACGGCGCCGGCCTGGCGGAGCACGCGGGCGCAGGCGCCGACCGTGGCCCCGGTCGTCAGCACGTCGTCGACCAGGACGATCCGGCGCCCGGCCGCCCGGTGGCGCTGCCAGGGGTGCGGCCGGAACGCGCCGGCGGTGATGTTGGCGAGCCGTGCCCGGGCGGAGAGCGTCTGCTGCGAGACCGTGGCGCGATGGCGCTGCAGCAGATCCGGGATCATCGGCAGACCGGTCTCGCGGGCGAGCGCTTGAGCGAGGATGGCCGCCTGATTGTAGCCGCGCCTGAGCAGCCGTAAGCGATGCAGCGGCACCGGCACGATCAGGTCGGCCTCGGCGAGCAGCTCGGCGCCGGCGCGCGCCAGCCAGCGGCCGAACGCGGGCGCGGTGTCGGTCCGGTCGGCGTGCTTGAAGGCCAGGACCAGGCTGCGGGCGCCCTCGTCGTAGCGGAGCGCCGCCCGCGCCCGGTCGTAGACCGGTGGCTCGACCGCGCAGCGGCCGCAGAGCGGCGCGTCCGGCTGGGCGTGGGGCAGGGGGTAGCCGCAAAGTCGGCAGTGCGGCGGCCCGAGGAAGGTGAGCCCGCGCCAGCAGGCCGCGCACAGCCGGCCCTGGCTCTCGACCGTGGCGCCGCAGGCCAGGCAGCGCGGCGGCAGGACGAGGTCGAGCGCCCGCCCGAGCGCGCGCAGTGCCAGCGCCGCCATCGCCATCTCAGCGCATCAGCATTCGCCACATCAACTGTTGATTATATCAGCGGCGCTCGCGGGCCGCTAGATGTCGGAGCGAGTCTCGGCGCCTATCCAGCGCAGGTAGTCGGGGTTGCCGGCCGCGATCGGCAGGGCCACGACCGAGGGACACTCGTAGCAGTGCAGCTCCGTGACCCGGGAGATCAGCGCCGGAACCAGCTCGGCTCGGGTCTTAAGGATCAGGAGGGCTTCGTCCGCCTCCTCGAGCCGGCCCTGCCACCAGTAGAGCGAGCTCAGGCCATCGAGCACGTTGGCGCAGGCCGCCAGCCGCTCCTCGACCAGGACGCGCCCGATCTCCAGGGCCTCCGCGCGCGATCCGACATTCACGTGGCAGAGCCAAGCGGTCTTCGATTGCGGGCCCCCCGAGGCGTCGCTCAACAGCTTGGCCTCAGAGAACGGAACGCTCCGGGTGACCGGATCCGCCGCGGTCCGGGTCTTCGGCGCCGCTTTTTTCTCCGGGCAGCTGATGTTCGACGACGCAGGCCTCGCCAGTCTGAGCATTGATCTCGACCCGAAGCCGCTCGACCTGACCGTCGTCCCAGCGGACCGTGAAATCATGCCAGCCGTCGTATTTCTCGACGACCTTACGCTCCAGGTGATTGACTTTGAGCAGTTGCTCCAGTGAGGGCGCACACATCGGCGGATTGGCCGTATGCCAGGCGAGTATCGGACCCGCCAGAAGTTCCATCATATCGGCCTCCCTGATTTCTGGGTTGGCATTCAGCGGATGACCAGCTGCCCGGGCCGAGACTGTACCCTGGGTAGAGCCTTGGCAAGGGCGAGCCCACGCCATGAACGCCGGGATACCCGGTGACCGCGGTCCCGGGACCGCCCGATGCTCGATCAGCTTCCTGAGGGCTTGCAGCGCGCCGCCCAGCTCGGGCAGATGGGTCAGGACGGTTCAGCTCGGCCCGGAAAAGGGTTGCGGCGAGGAGTTGGTCGGAGCGGCCGGATTCGAACCGGCGACCCCCAGTCCCCCAGACTGATGCGCTACCAGGCTGCGCTACGCTCCGACCGGTCGACCCGGATGGTCGCGGCCCCGTTATAGCGCTCCGCGGGCGAGGCGACAACGCCGGTGGCCGATCCGGGTCAGTCGGCCGCCTCCCGCAACGCCGCGCGCAGCGCGACCAGCTCGTCGCGCAGCTGGCGCAGGCGCGAGCGCACCTCGGGCGCGAGGGCCACCGCCGCGGCCGGCTGGCCGGGGGTCGGCGCCGGGGTCGCGGGCCGGGGCTCGAACTCGTCGTCGATGGCGACCTCGTCATCGGCGCCGTCGTCGCCGGGCGCGCGCTTCTGCCCGCGCAGCAGCTTCTGGGCGCCTTTGATCGTGTAGCCTTCCTCGTACAGCAGCGAGCGGATCTGGCGCAGCAGGTCGACGTCCTCGGGCCGGTAGTAGCGCCGGCCGCCGCCGCGCTTGAGCGGCCGCACCTGCGGGAACTTGCTCTCCCAGAAGCGCAGGACGTGCTGGGCGACGTCGAGTTCGCCCGCGACCTCGCTGATGGTCCGGAACGCGGCCGCCGATTTCGATGGCCGCGCCCCGGCCCGCTGCCTCGTCGTGCCGTTGGTGGCGCCTTCCGCCGAGCCGACCATCAATTCTCCTCCGCGTCGGGCGTCGTGTCGCCGTGGCCGTTGATCCGATCCTTGAGCAGCTGCGAGGGCCGGAACACCAGGACCCTGCGCGGCATGATCGGCACTTCCTCGCCGGTCTTCGGGTTGCGGCCGATCCGTCGGCCCTTGCGGCGCACCGAGAACGTGCCGAACGACGAGATCTTGACGACCCCGTCCGCGATCAGCGAATCGCCGATCTCGGTCAGAATCCGGTCCACCAGATCGGCGGACTCGCTGCGTGACAGCCCGACTTCTTGATAAACCGCTTCGGCAAGATGTGCCCTGGTCAGGGTCCTGCCCTTCATCGCCCCGGAACCTCGTAAAAGCTGTAATCAAAAAACCTAAAGCTTTCAGCAGGTTCCGTCAACAGACGAAGACCGAGGCTCGACCGCGCCGGCCGCGGTGCCCAACCAGGCCCCGCAGCTACCAGCGGGCGAGCGCCGCACCCCAGGTGAATCCGCCGCCCATGGCGTTCAGCACGAGCAGTTGTTCGGTCTGCAAACGCCCGGCGCTCGCCGCCTCGGCCAGCGCCAGCGGGATCGACGCCGCCGAGGTGTTGGCGTGCCGGTCGACGGTCACCAGCACCCGGTCCTCGGCGATCCCCAGCCGCTTGGCGACCGCATCCAGGATCCGCCGGTTGGCCTGATGGGGCACCAGCCAGTCGACGTCCTCGATCGTCAGGTCGGCGGTCTCGAGCACCCTCTGGCTCGCCGCGGTGAGAGTCTGGACCGCGTGCCGGAAGACCTCGCGGCCGTGCATCCGCAGATGGCCGGTGGTGCCGGTCGAGGACGGGCCGCCGTCGACGTAGAGGTCGTCGTAATGACGGCCGTCGCTGCCCAGATGGGTCGCCAGGATGCCGCGGTCGAAGGTCGTGCCGGTGCCGGTCTCGGCCCGCAGGACCAGCGCCCCGGCGCCGTCGCCGAACAACACGCAGGTCGTCCGGTCCTGCCAGTCGAGCAGGCGCGAGAAGGTCTCGGCGCCGATCACCAGCGCGGTTCTGGCCTGCCCGGTCACCAGGAACTTGTCGGCGACCGCGAGCGCGAAGATGAAGCCGCTGCACACCGCCTGCAGGTCGAAGCCGACGGCGCGGAGCGCGCCGAGCTTGCGCTGCACGGCCATCGCGCAGGCCGGGAAGGTGTGGTCCGGGGTCGACGTCGCGACCACGATCAGATCGACCCGCTCCGGCCCGATGCCGGCGTTGGCAAGCGCCGCGGCAGCGGCGGCCCGGGCGAGATCCGAGGTCATTTCGCCCTCGGCCGCGATGTGGCGCTCGCGGATGCCGGTCCGCTCGACGATCCAGGCATCGCTGGTGTCGACCGTGCGCGCGAGCTCGTCGTTGGTGAGCACCCGGGCCGGCAGATAGGCGCCGCTGCCAACGATGCGCGCGCGAAGCATGCCCTGGGGCTCGCGCGTCAGGAGGCCCGCGCGGGCCGGGCGCGCAGCGCCTCTTGCTCGAGCTGGCGGAGCTCGGCGGTGATGCGCTCGTTGGTACCCTGCTGCACCAGATCGACCGCGACCCCGATCGCGTTGGCGAAGCCGAGCGCGTCGGTGCCGCCGTGGCTCTTCACGACGATCCCGTTGAGGCCGAGGAACATGGCGCCGTTGTAGCGCCGCGGGTCGAGCCGCTGGCGGACCAGCTGCAGGGCCGGCCGCGCCAAAAGGTACCCGAGCTTGGCGAGCGGCGAGCTCCGGAACCCCTCGCGCAGGAACTGGCTGTAGAGGGCCACGGTGCCCTCGGCGACCTTGAGTGCGACGTTGCCGGTGAAGCCGTCGGTGACCACGACGTCGACCTTGCCGCTGGTGAGGTCGGTGCCCTCGACGAAGCCCCGGAACTCGATCGGCAGGTCGCTCGCGCGCAACGCCGCCGCCGCCTCGCGGATCTTGTCGTGACCCTTGACCTCCTCGGTGCCGATGTTGAGCAGGCCCACGGTCGGCTTGGCGAAGCCGAGCACGGCGCGCGCGAACACCTCGCCCATGACCGCAAACTGGACCAGGTTGGCGGCATCGCACTCGGCGTTGGCGCCGAGGTCGAGGACCACCGCCTCGCTGCGCCGGGTCGGCATCAGGCTCGCGATCGCCGGCCGCTCGATCCCCGGCAGGGTCTTGAGCGCGAACTTCGCGAGCGCCATCAGGGCGCCGGTGTTGCCGGCCGAGACCGCGGCGCTGGCGTGGCCGTCCCGGACCGCGTCGATCGCCAGGCGCATGCTGGTGTTGCGACCCTGCCGGAGGACCTGCGAGGGTTTGGCGTCGGCGCCGACCTGGTCCGGGGTATGATGGACGCTGGCCCGGGCGGTCAAGGCCGCGCGGCCGTCCAGGCAGCGCTTGAGCTGCTGCTGATCGCCATAGAGCAGGAAGCGCAGGCCGGGAAAGCGTTCCCGCGCCATGTCCGCCCCCGCGATCACGATCTGCGGCGCGTGATCGCCGCCCATGGCGTCGAGGGCGATGGTCAGCGACACGGTTGCGGAACCGCTCAGGCGGCGGTGCTGTCCGCGACCGATGCCATCACCTCCCGTCCGTTGTAATGACCGCAGGCCTGGCAGATGTGATGCGGCCGCTTGAACTCGCCGCAATTGCTGCATTCGGCCAAGTTCACGCGCTGCAACCGGTCGTGGGAGCGACGCATGTTGCGCTTCGATTTCGATACTTTCGCTTTGGGTACTGCCATGGGTCTCGACCTCGGCTCGCGCGCCGGCGATCACCGTGCGCGCCTATCCTTGAGCTGCGCCAGGGCAGCCAACGGAGGCTCGGGCGGCTCGGCCGCGCCAAAGCTGATATTGGGGCCCAGACGCTCCGATACCAGGGCCTCGGCATCGGCCCGGCGCGGGTAGGGATCGAGCGCGAGAGCCAACTCTTCCGCGACCACCTCGCCGAGATCGAGGGTCCGGCCGGTCAGCGGCTCGACCTCGTCCTCGTCGACCAGCCAGAGCGTAGGCGTCGCCGCGGCCGCGCCGGGCTCGAGCGGGCCCGCGATCCGGCGCCAGCCGCGCTCGATCGGCTGCCGGATGCGCGCCAGGACGGGCTCGAGGCTGACCACGCAGGCCTGGACCACCTCGGCCTCGAAGCGGCCTGTCAACCAGATCTCGTTGCCGGGCGCGCGCCGCTCGAGGCGGCCGGTGGCGCGCAGCGAAGTGAGCTCGAGCAGGTCGAAGCGGCGCGCCAGCGCACCGAGCTCGGCCGGGTCGGCCGACAGCTCCACGGCGATCCCGCCTTCCGGCCAGGGCTCGATGACGACCGGACGAGCGAACTCATTCCTCGGCGGCACGCAGCAACTCCGCTCCGAGGCGATGCCAGCCTCGCGGGCACAGAACGGGCGTCAGCTTAGGGCCAAGCCAAGGCCAGGGTCAATGGCCTTGCCGGTCCGCGAGCGCGGCGGGCTCAGTCCTCCAGCCTGGCGAACGCTGCCTCGCCGCGGAGCAGCGCGCCGGCGCTCTGGGCGTCGAGCTGCCGGCCGGAGCGGGTCAGATAACCGGCGAGGGCCGCCACTTGGCCGGCGCCGGGCTCGGGCCCGCCCCGCCAGACGTTGGCCCGCAGGATCGGCCCGAGGCGCTCCGCACCGTCGCCGCCGCCCGCCGCGCCGCTGCCGAAAACCGCGTCGAGGGCGTGCAGGCGGGCATAGAACTGGCCGGCCAGCCGCTTGACCTGCTTGCCGACCCCGAGATCGCCGACCCCGAGCTCGCGCAGATTCTGATCCATGTCGGCCATCATCAGGTCGAACAGCGCCTGGCCCAGCGCCTGGCCGGCGGCGCCCTCGCGCTTCAGGCGCAGCAGGACCAGGGCGGCGTGCAGGCCGATCATCTCGAAGCGGCCCTCGGGCGTGTCGGGCACGCCGAGCGCGCCGAAGAAGCCGGGCGCCCGCGCCGCGGCGACCAGATCGCGATAGAGCCGGTGGGCGGCCGCCTGCTGCGCGTCGCGTGCCGCCCGCCGCGCCCGCAGCTGCTCCCGCCATGCCCTCACCTGCTCCCGCCATGCCAGGAGGTCTTGCAGCCGGAAACGGCGGGCCGGGAGAGCGACGGCGCCCGGGTGCGATGATTGTGCTCGGCTCATGGCCTGCTAAACTGTCAGCCGCGCGTTTGAGGATCAAGACCATGGCACGAACCGGCTGCACGGCGGCGCTCGCCGCCCTCACCCTGTTGACCCTGGCCGGCTGCGCGCCCGAGATCACGACTCACGGCTACCGCTTCGACGAGGCGACGCTCGCCCAGCTCGAGCCGGGCCGCACGACCGAGGACGGCGTCACCCGGCTGCTCGGCTCGCCGTCCTCGGTCGCGACCTTCGACAAGCGGGTCTGGTACTACATCACCCAGCGGACCGAGCATAAGTCGTTCTATCAGGACCAGGTGGTCGAGCAGAAGGTGGTCGAGATCGCCTTCGACGACAAAGGCGTGCTCCAGAGCGTCGAGAAGCGCAATCTCGCCGACGCCCGCGACGTCGCGCTGGTCGACCGCGAGACCCCGACCTCGGGCAACGAGCTCAGCCTGCTCCAGCAGTTCATCGGCAACATCGGCCGGTTCAACCCCCAGGCGGCCGACCAGAACAGCCAGCAGTGAGCGCGGCCGCCGCCCGTCGCACCGACTTCTGACCGGGTCGCGATCTGACGCGAGAGGAGGGATGGCACATGGCCATTGATGATCAGCGCAGTTTCTAGGATAATATACCCAAGACTATCGGAGGGGCAGCCGGATGCGTACCTGCTGCCCGATGGTTTCAATGGCGCCGGCACGGACGCAGAGCCTCTGACGCCGGTGCAACGAAACGAACCCGAGAGACCCACGGCATCAAGGGTTCAGGGGTTCGCGGCGGTCAGATCGGAGCGCATGACCGGCTTCCGGCAGCGGGGCTGGAGTGCGAGAGGCGACCGCGGCCGTGCCGCCTTTCGCGCTTTGAAGTTGCGCCTGCAGCCGCCGCCTGCCTAGCCGTGGCCGAGGGCGGCCAGGATCAACAGGGCGACGATGTTGATGATCTTGATCATCGGGTTGATCGCCGGGCCGGCGGTGTCCTTGTAGGGGTCGCCCACCGTGTCGCCGGTGATCGCGGCCTTGTGCGCCTCCGAGCCCTTGCCGCCATGGTGCCCGTCCTCGATGTACTTCTTGCCGTTGTCCCAGGCGCCGCCGCCCGAGGTCATCGAGATCGCGACGAACAGCCCGGTCACGATCGTGCCGAGCAGCATCGCGCCGAGCGCCGCGAAGCCCGCGGCCTGGCCCGCGATCGCGCTGATCACCGCGTAGACCACGATCGGCGCCAGCACCGGCAGGAGCGACGGGATGATCATCTCCTTGATCGCGGCCTTGGTCAGAAGGTCGACCGCGGTCGAGTAGTCGGGCTTGGCGGTGCCCTCCATGATGCCCGGGATCTCGCGGAACTGGCGCCGGACCTCGATCACGATCGCCGACGCCGAGCGGCCGACCGCCTGCATCGCAAGCGAGCCGAACAGGTACGGCAGCAGGCCGCCGATGAACAGGCCGATCACGACGAACGGGTCCGACAGCACGAAGTGCACCTGGAGGTCCGGGAAGTAGTAGTGGAGATCCTCGGTATAGGCCGCGAACAGGACCAGCGCCGCGAGCGCCGCCGAGCCGATCGCGTAGCCCTTGGTCACGGCCTTGGTGGTGTTGCCGACCGCATCCAGCGCGTCGGTGGTCCGGCGGACCTCGGGCGGCAGATCGGCCATCTCGGCGATGCCGCCGGCGTTGTCGGTGACCGGCCCGTAGGCGTCGAGCGAGACCACGAGGCCGGTCAGCGCCAGCATCGTGGTCGCCGCGACCGCGATCCCGTACAGGCCGGCCGACAGATAGGCGAGCAGGATGCCGGCGCAGATCACCAGCGCCGGGAGTGCGGTCGCCTCCATCGAGACCGCAAGGCCCTGGATGACGTTGGTGCCGTGGCCGGTGGTCGAGGCGAGCGCGATCTTCTGCACCGGCCGGTGGTTGGTGCCGGTGTAGTAGTCGGTGATCCACATCAGGCAGCCGGTCACCAGCAGGCCGACCAGGTTGCAGCCGTAGACGCCCCAGCCGGTGAAAGCCGCGCCGCCGCCCTCGTAGAGCGTGTTGCCGCCGAGGAACAGGAGTGCCACCGGCAGCAGCACGATCGCCGACAGGATCGCCGCCCCGAGAAAGCCCTTGTAGAGCGCGGCCATGATGTTGCGCGAGGGCCCGAGCCTGACCAGGAAGGTGCCGGCGACCGAGCCCAGGAGGCAGACGGCGCCGACCAGCAGCGGGTAGAGCATCAGCGACGCCTGGGCCGGGCCGGGGAAGAAGATCGCGCCCAGCAGCATGGTCGCGACCACGGTCACGGCGTAGGTCTCGAACAGGTCGGCGGCCATGCCGGCGCAGTCGCCGACGTTGTCGCCGACATTGTCCGCGATCACCGCCGGGTTGCGCGGATCGTCCTCGGGGATGCCGGCCTCGATCTTGCCCACCAGGTCGGCGCCGACGTCGGCGCCCTTGGTGAAGATGCCGCCGCCGAGCCGTGCGAAGATCGAGATCAGGGACGCGCCGAAGCTGAGGCCGACCAGCGCTTCCAGCACCGAGCGGGTGTCGAGCCCGAACAGCAGCAGGATGCCGTAGTAGCCGGAGACCCCGAGCAGGCCGAGCGCGACCACCAGCATACCGGTGATCGCGCCGGCGCGGAACGCGACGTCGAGGCCGCGGGCGAGGCCGCGCTTGGCCGCCTCGGCGGTGCGCACGTTGGCCTGGACCGAGACGTTCATGCCGATGTAGCCGGTCGAGCCCGAGAGCGCCGCGCCGATCAGGTAGCCGAAGCTGACGTGGAAGCCGAGGAAGATCCAGAGCAGGAGGAAGATCACCGCGCCGACCGCGGCGATCGTCATGTACTGCCGGTTCAGGTAGGCCATCGCGCCTTCCTGGATCGCGGCCGCGATCTCGCGCATACGCGCGCTGCCGGTCGGCTCGGCCAGGACCAGCCGGCGGGTGGTCACGCCATACGCGAGCCCGACCCCGCCGCAGGCCAGGATCAAGAGATAGAGAACCCAATCGACACCCGACATCGTTTTTCTCGCCCCTCTCCGCCTGCACTGCGCCCCCGACCGATCCCGGTCCGGCGGCCGCGGCGGACCCTAGAAGAACCACGCCCGGGTGACAAGCACGCGCCGCGCGCGGCGGAATGGCACCGCGCAAGCGGTGGTCGGGCGCGGCTTTGTGCTATCCCTGGCGACGCTTAACAAGGGTGGAACCATGCCCACGGTCCTGCGGTGGCGCGGCTGGATCTTTCTGTTCTACAGTGCTGATGGCGACGAGCCGCCGCACGTGCATGTCCGCAAAAGCCGGCAGGAGGCCAAATTCTGGCTCAGCGATGGTAGCGTGGCGGCGACGCGCCGAGTCTCGGGCCGAGAACTGCGCGTCCTGCAAGCGCTGGTTCGGCAGCATCGCGACGGGTTCCTGGAGAGATGGCATGAGCACTTCGGCGGTCGATGACGATGATGCGATGGAGCCAGAGCAGGTCCTGTGCTCCGACACCGAACTGACCGTCACGCTGAAGGACGGGCGCAGGATCACCACGCCGCTCTGGTGGTACCCTCGACTGCTGAAGGCGACACCGCAGCAGCGGGCCTACTACGAGCTGTCGCCGTTCGGCGTCCACTGGCCGGAGATCGACGAGGACCTCTCGGTCGCGGGCATGCTGCGCGGCGCCAAAGCCCCGGGCGCGAAGCAGCCGGAGCTTGCCTGACGTTGCTGCTTGCTCGCAGCGAACTCGTAACGCTGCATATCCAAGAACTTCAGGTCATGGGAGAGCCGGAACAGGAAGCGCAGCTTCTCGATGCCGAGATTCGCAGCCGCCAGCATCGGTTGGCGCGCTCGGGTGTAGGTCGCCTCGATCAGGCGTTCCAGGACATCGAGCGCCGTAACCTGAATGCGATCGCCGAGCAGGAACTTTTGCGAACGTGGAAACTTCTCGACGGTCGGGACCAACCAGAGCAGGAAGCGATACATGGCTTCCAATGCCGGGCCGGTCCGGCGCGCCGAGTCGCTTTTCGCCATGCCAGGCATCACGTCCTGTCAGCAAAAAATCGTCTGGGGCTTCGCCCCAGACCCCAAGGGGTAAAGTAGTAAAGATTCAAGAATAAAAAGTCCTGGCAACCCGAAAGCCGATGTAGGGGTACCGGACGTCCGTGCCGAACCCGCCACGGTAGGCGGCGCGCAGATTCCACGGAGCGACGATCCAGGAGCCGCCGCGCACGACCCGGCCGGAATCGTTTCCTTCAAGCCAGGCGGCACCGTCTGCTGGCGCTCCTTCGTAGTTGCCATGCCAGCGATCCTCGACCCATTCCCAGACGTTGCCCTGCATGTCGTAAAGGCCAAAGGGGCTGGCCGGATAGCTCCCGATCTCGCTGGTCCGACCGCCCTCGTAGTTCGCCTTGTCCTTGGAAACGTCGTCGCCCCACCAGTAGCGGGTCGTGGTGCCGGCACGGCAAGCGTATTCCCACTCGGCTTCGGTCAGCAAGCGGTATGGCTGCCCCGTCTCTGCGGCCAGCCACTCGACATAGGCCTTGGCGTCATCCCAGGACACGTTGATCACCGGCCGGCGACCGCGACCCCACTCCTCGTCACCGGGCAGTTGACGGCGGGTCTGCTCGCAGAAGCGGCCGTATTCCTCGAACGTGATCGGATACCGGCCAACGGCCAAAGGATATGCGATCCGCACCCGATGCTGTGGCTGCTCCGGCTCCAACCATTCCGGCTTCGCGCCCTGGCTCACAGCCCATTGGCGCTCGGCCTCATTCGAGCCCATCAGGAACTCGCCCGGCGGGATGACCACCAGCTCTGGGCACCAGGGCGCGTCGATGTCGCGGAACAAGGTGCCGGGTTTCGGTGCGGCAGCAATGGCTCTGGAAGAGGTTTGGGTCGGGGGCGCAGCTGGCTGCGTCGTCGGTCGCCGCGCATCGGCCGCGGCTTGCTGCTGCGGCAGAGTCGGCGTCGTACGCCTGCGGGCCCTGGCGATCTCGCGTGCCAAGCGTTCCAGCGCTCGGCGTACGTTCGCGACATCGAACGACTCGAATCGCAGCTCGCGCCAGTCCTGGCGCTGGCGTTCGTGCAGCGTGCGCGCCAGGGGATTAGCGGCGCGCAGCTCGTCATCCTCCAGAACGTCGCACTCGATGTAGTAGATCGGCAGCACGAGGTCGTTGCGTCCGCGCTGGGCTTCGACGCCGAGGAACCTCTCCAGCTCGTCGCGACAGGGCCTGCTCGTGAAGTAGCTGGGGGTGAGGATCGGGATGAAGAACCGCGTCTCGTCGAGCATCCGGTCGAGCTTGCCCGGCCAGTGCTCGCCGATGCCGATGCCCTCGACGTCCTGGAAAATCTCGAACGGCACGCCCGTGACCGCCCGCACCGCGCCCGCGAGCCGGCGGCAGAACTCGCTGATCGCGCCGCCGTCGTGCCGGTCGTCGAAGCGCGTGTAGCTGAGAAACGCGTCCGGCGGCTTGGCTGCCATGCCTTCGCCTCGAGATCGTGAGTTCCGCCGCCAGAATAGCAGCTGAACCTAGAATTGCATCGGGCACATCCACTCGTGGACGCTGCCAAGGCCCAACCGGCGTGGCGCGCGCTCAGCGGAACCGCCGGCGACCAGGGGCAGGCCGGCGGCGGCCGGCGTGCCGGCGACCGTGACCTCGAAGCCGCCGGTCGCTTCCAGCACCACCAGCGCCGGAGCGAGGGCGGCCAGACGGCCGACCAACGCGTCCAGGCCGATGCCGTCGCGGCTGAGCGCAAACGTCTCGCCCGCGGGCCGCAGGTGCACGTCGAGGCGGTCCTTGGCGACGTCGATGCCGACGCAGGTCGGCGCAAGCGGAGAGCGCTCCATGACCCGTCCTTGCGAATGCGGGCTCGACCGCGGCCGGCCCCAGCGACGGTTCGAGTTCGAGAGCGGACCGGCGGACGGGGCGCCGAGCTCAGTCACGGGCTCGCTCAGCCCAGGCCAACGCGGGCTCCCGTCCGCCGCCAAGCTCGCCCGGCCGGGCGAGCTTGGCAACTGAGGCACACAGGGCCCGACGGCTGATATTCGGCGCGCTGACCGCTCGACGGAGCTGTCCGGGTGGCCGACGACCATCGCGACCGACCTTATCTGGGCCGCGTTGGCCAACCCCTTGACCCGCGCAGCCCGATTACGGAAGAGGGTCAGAGCAGCCGCGGGGAAAGGGAGACAGTGATGAGCGACAACGGGCCGTACGCGATCTATCCGAGTCTCAACGACCGCTCGGTGTTCATCACCGGCGGCGGCTCGGGGATCGGGGCGTCTCTGGTGCGCCACTTCGCCGCCCAGGGCTCCAAGGTCGGCTTCGTCGACATCGCGGTCGAGCCGAGCCGCAGGCTGGTCGAGGAGATCGCGGCCAAGGGCGACCCCGAGCCCCGGTTCGTCGAGTGCGATCTGCGCGACATCGAGGCGCTCCGGCGCGCGATCGCCGAAGTCGCCGCGGCGAATGGGCCGATCACCGTGCTGGTCAACAACGCCGCCCACGACGAGCGCCATGCCTTCGACACCGTCACGCCCGAGTACTGGGACGACCGGATCGCGGTCAACCTGAAGCACCAGTTCTTCGCCGCCCAGGCGGTCCATCCGATGATGAAGGCGGCCGGCGGCGGCGCGATCGTCAACTTCGGCTCGGTCAGCTGGATGGTGGGCCAAGGCGGCATGCCCGGCTATACCGCCGCCAAGGCCGCGGTCATGGGCCTGACCCGCGGCCTCGCGCGCGACTTCGGGCCCGACAACATCCGGGTCAACTCGATCGCGCCCGGCTGGATCATGACCGAGCGCCAGGTCAGTCTCTGGCTGACGCCGGAAGGCGAGGCGGAGCTGATGCACCGCCAGTGCCTGAAGCGCAAGCTCTATCCGGACGACATGGCGCGGATCGTGCTGTTCCTGGCGGCCGACGATTCCGGCGCCATGACCAACCAGACCTACGTCGCCGACGGCGGCTGGGTCTGAGACCTGTCACCGGAGGCCCCGACCCTTGCGTATCGTCGGCACGCCTCCCGCGCGCGGACGGACGGGCGCAAGCCGCGGGCGGCATGGTCAAGCCCGGTCTTCACCGTAAGCCCTGGTTAACCTTTGGCGCACATCCTGCCCGTGCTGGTCCATGCGATCCTGGGAGTCATGCGCCGCCGAACAGGTCTGGGGTTCGGAGTCCCACGGTCGCATGGACCAGCCGAACAAAGCCTTGGCGCGCAAGAGGTAAACGACGGGTAAACGCGGCGCTCGCGCCGGCATCGATCGTTGAGGAGCGTGCTGGAGATCGAGCGGCTTGACGATGCGGGCCCGTCCCCTGAGCGATGGCTGCAGTTGATCGCAGAGCGCGGGCACGGGTGTCAGGGGCGACTCTGCGTGTCCCTGCTATGAGACCTGGCCCAGAAAGTCTCCACCTTCGCGTCCGGGTCGCGTCCCCAGTTCGCGTCTCCGGTTCCGCATACCGGGGCGGTGTTCGACGAGCCTCGCGCTGAGGGCCGGGATCGTCGCCCGGCCCCACCTTGGTCTAAGGGAACTGGCATAAGACTTTGTTAAGACCTGGCCCTCAACGGTCCTCGCCGGTCCATGCGATCCTGGGAGTTTGTGCCCGCCGATCAACTCGAGCCACGGATTCCCACGGTCGCATGGACCAGCCGAAGAAAGGCTTATCGCGCCAATGGTAAACCATTCGTTAACCACAGCGCCCCTGGCTGTCAGCGATCGCGGTCAGCGCGCGGGCTGCACCTCGCTGCCGGTCGGCGGGATCGAAGTTCCCGTAATCCCGGGAATCGCGGCTCAACCGGCCGGGCAGGGCGCGTTCACGATCGGTGGCCGGCGAAGTTCGGCTGGTCGACGCACGCCGTCTCGAAAATTCGCAAGGACTTCAGTCCGGAAAGCACCCTCGCCATTTCCCGGTCTCTCGTCAGGACGACGCAACCTCTGCGCCTGCCGCTCTCCCGATCAGAGGGCGCGGTCGGGAAAAACACGTGCATCCGGTCAAATCCGAGAGGGGACAGGTAGCTCAGGCACAGTCGCCTGCCGGTGCGCGACGGAATCCGCGTAAGCGACCTCGACCCTGGGTTCCGATCTCAGCCGGAGCTTGGTGAAGCCGTGGTAATAGGGATGGTTGTCGATCGTGACAATCCTGCCGGCAAAATGTTGCGCAAAGAACATCGTCGACGAACCATAAAGGGCGCCGGTCTCATAGAGATGGTCAAAGCGGATTGCATGCAGAAGGTCGAGGACGAGTTGCCGCCGATACTGCTGCCCATTGAGCGCGCCACCGTGAATGGCAAACCTGGTCTGGCGACGAAAGAGATAGTCGACCACGGCCCGGGAACGCTGGTAGGCCGGGCGGATCAGTGCCCGCAGCGGGTAGTTGGCCGAAGGCCCCCAGGTCCGGCTCAGCGCTCGAGGAAGCGGCGGATGCGCTCGATCGCTTCTTCGATGTTGGCGATCGAGTTGGCGTAGGAGAAGCGGATGTAGCCCTCGCCCTGGTCGCCGAAGCTGGTGCCGGCGACCAGCGCGACGCCGACCTCGTTCAACAGATCGTCCTGGAGCTGGCGGGCGCTGTAGCCGGTGCCGGCGATGTTCGGAAAGGCGTAGAAGGCGCCGCCGGGGCGGACGCAGCGAACGCCCGGCAGGCCATTCAGGCGCTCGAGGATGATCTTGCGCCGGGCGTCGAACGCCTCGACCATGCGAAAGGCCGCCTCCTGCGGCCCTTTCAGGGCCTCGATCCCGGCCCACTGGGTCGCGGCGTTGACGCAGGAGTGGATGTTGATCGCAAGCCGGGTCGCGTGCTCGGCGAGCTCCTTCGGCCAGACCGCGTAGCCCAGCCGCCAGCCGGTCATCGCGTAGGTCTTGGACCAGCCATCGAGCAGGATCAGCCGGTCCTCGAGCTCGGGATAGACGAGCATGCTGGCGTGCGGGACGTTGTCATAGACCATGCGGGCGTAGATCTCGTCCGACAGGACCACCACCTCCGGATGCGCCGCGAGGCCGGCGACCAGCTTGTCGAGCTCCTCGCGCGGCACGACGCCGCCCGTGGGGTTGGCCGGGCTGTTGACGATGATCAGGCGCGTCCGGGGCGTGATCTTGGCCAGCACCTCCTCGGCCGAGAACGAGAAGCCGCTGTCCTCGTAGAGCGGGATCGGCACCGCCTTGGCGCCCGAGAACTCGATCACCGAGCGATAAATGGGAAAACCCGGGTCCGGGTACATGATCTCGGCGCCCGGCTCGCCGAACATCGTGATCGCGAAGTACATCGTGACCTTGCCGCCCGGCACGATCACGATCCGGTCCGGATCGACCTCGACGCGCCGCCACTTCTGAATGTCCTCGGCGACCGCCTCGCGCAACGGCAGGATGCCGTTCGCCGGGGTGTAGCCGTGATGGCCGTCGGCGAGCGCTTTCCGCGCCGCCTCCACGATATTGTCGGGCGTGGGAAAATCCGGCTGGCCGATGCCGAGATTGATGATGCTGCGGCCGGCCTGGGCAAGCCTGCTGGCGCGCGCCAGCACCTCGAAGGCGCTCTCGGTCCCGAGCCGGTACATCCGTTCTGCAAGTTGCATGGCGCTCTCGTGTCTGGGACTGGATCGGGTCTAGCATACCGTGCCGCGGCCGCTTTGCCAGCAGATGGCATTCGGCGCTGCGGGATGGTTCGGAGGCAATCGCCGCAGCCCTCGGCTGACTCGTCGACGCACGCGGAACGTGACGGCGGGATCGGACGTCTCTACATTCGCGCCTTCCACCGCGCGTCAATCGCGAGCATGCCATGACCAGATATACCAGCTTGTGGCCGCCGGTCGTGCCGACGGGCTCGGCGGCGCCCCCGGCTTCGCCGGCCGCCATGATGGCCGCGATCGTAGCGGTCGTCGGCGCGCTCTATCTCGGGCGCGACATCCTGATCCCGCTCGCGCTCGCGATCCTGCTGAGCTTCATGCTGGCACCGGTGGTGACCCGCCTGCGGCGCCTCGGCCTCGGTCGGATCCCGGCGGTCCTCGCGGTCGTCCTGCTGCTCTTCGTCGCGCTGCTCGGCCTCGGCGCGATCGTCGGCAGCCAGGTCGTCCACCTGGCCGACCACCTGCCGACGTACGAGTGGAATTTGCGCTCCAAGATCCGCGACCTGCGCATCGCGATCCCGAGCGGCGGCGTGGTCGAGCGCACCTCGGCGATGCTGCACGACCTCGGCAAGGAACTGAACAAGCCGAACGCGCCAGCAGAGAAGGACTCCCCGAGCGCCGCCCAGGCCGAACCTGCCAAGCCGGTGCCCGTCCAGGTTCAGGAGCCGCAGGCGCCGCCCCTGCAGACGCTCCGCGAGGTGGGCGGGCCGCTGGTCGCCCCAATCGCGACGGCGGGCCTCGTGGTCGTGTTCGTGATCTTCATGCTGCTCCAGCGCGAGGATCTCCGCGACCGCATGATCCGCCTGCTGGGGGCCAAAGACGTCGCCCGTGCCACCGAAGCGATGGACGATGCCGCCAAGCGAATCAGTCGCTATCTGCTGATGCAGCTGGTGATCAATATTCTGTACGGCATTTCGATCGGCATCGGCCTGTATTTCCTGGGCGTGCCCAATCCGATGCTGTGGGGATTGCTCGCGACCGTCCTGCGCTTCATCCCCTACGTCGGGCCGGTGATCGCGGCGCTGTTCCCGATCGCGTTGTCGTTCGCGGTCGCTCCCGGATGGACGCTGCCGCTGCTGACCATCGCGCTGTTCGTCACCCTGGAGCTCATCATCAACAACGTGCTCGAGCCCTGGCTGTACGGCTCGAGCACCGGGCTGTCGCCGGTCGCGATCCTGGTCGCCGCGGTGTTCTGGACCGCGCTGTGGGGCCCGGTGGGGCTGCTCCTGTCGACGCCGCTCACCGTTTGCCTGGTGGTTCTCGGCCGCCACGTTCCGCAGCTCGGGTTCTTCCACGTGCTGCTGGGCGACGAGCCGGCACTCGCCCCCGAGGTCAAGTTCTATCAGCGCCTGCTGGCGCGCGATCCCGAGGAAGCGACCGAGCTGGCCGAGGAGTATCTGGAGGACCAGCCGCTCGAGAAACTTTACGACGCCGTGATCATGCCGGCGCTCGCGCTCGCCGAGCAGGACCGGTTGCGCGGCAGTCTCGAACGGGCAACGGTCCAGGAGGTCGCCCAGGACACGATCGGCGTCATCGAGGAGCTGGCGCAGGACGAGCAGCTGGCGCCGGACGAGGCTGCCGGCGCCGACGCCGGCACGATCCTGTGCATCGGCGCGCGCAACGCCCTCGATGAGGCGGCGGCGGCGATGCTCGCCCACCTGCTGCAGCGCGGCGGCCGCGCCGCCAGGTCGGTTGTGCGCGCCGCCGTTACCGGCAGAAACCTGGTGCGGCTGGAGCGCGACGGCGTCGCGCTGATCTGCCTGTCCTACGTCAATCCTGCGGCGACCCAGCACGCGCACCGGCTGACCAGGAGGCTCCGGCAGCATTTTGGCCCCGAGGTCAGGATCATGGTCGGTCTGTGGACTGCCAGGCCGGCAGCCGAGGGCGGCGAGGAGCTGCTGCGGGCCGTCGACGCGGATCTGCTCGCCACATCGCTCGGGCAGGCGGTTCGCCGGATCGCGGAGGGTGCGGAGCCGGCGCAGCCCGAGGTGCCGGCAGCGGCATGAGGCTCAAAGATCGCTGCCGGCAGCGGCGGAAAGCCGGTTCGGGTCGCTGCCGAGCAGCCGCTCCGCCTCGGCCAGGTCCTCGGGCCGGTTGGTGTTGAAGAAGGGGTCGACCGGCGCCGCCGGGAACTCGACCTGAGCCAGCCGGTAGCGGGCGGTCCAGACGTCGACCTTGCGGATGGCCTCGCCCTCCATCGCCGCCCGCAGCTCCTCCGCCAGGCGGACCGGCCAGAGGCCGAATACCGGGTGCGCGCGGCCGCCGGAGCCGGCGCAGGCGAGATCCGCGCCTTCCACCTCGACCGCCGCCCGCAGCCGCGCGACCAGGTCGGCCGGAAAAAACGGCGTGTCGGTTGCGATCGTCGCGATCCAGGGGCACTCGCGCCGGTTCGCCCGCGCCCAGGCCATCCCGGTCAGCACGCCGGCGAGCGGGCCCGCAAAGCCCGGGATCAAATCTGGCGCGACCGGCAGGCCGAAGCCGGCGAAGCGCTGCGGATCGCCATTGGCGTTGAGCACCAGGGCTCGGACCTGGGGGGATGCGCGCGCGATCACCCGGGCAAGCAGGGGCCGGCCGCCGAGCGGCCTGAGACACTTGTCGCCGCCGCCCATGCGCCGGGCCTGCCCGCCCGCGAGCAGAACCCCGACGACCGGCGGTCGGTCCGCCGCACTCGATATCGCCATGACTCCTGCCGTCGAATCGCCGACGGCGGATGATGGCGCATCCGGCGCGCTCTGGCTACGCTCAGGCGGGCTGCGGCCGGGCGCCTTGCCAATCCTCGGCGCCAGCGGGGTCGTGCAGCACGATCTCCGGTCCCAGAGCATAGCCGTGCTTGAGCTCGAGGCCGGCGCGCGCGCCGAACCGGCGCGGCCGGTAGCGGCTTGGCGGCGGGCCGCCCTGGGCGACGTCGCTCAGCAATCCGAGGCGCTGGTAGATCTGCGCCACGAGCTCGGCGTCGGTCGGCGCGCCGAGGACCTCGGCCTTGTCGCCGACCCAGCCGCCGTCGGCCGCGGCCATCAGGTCGAGCAGGCCGCGTTTGGGCGCCTGCCCCGTCCAGTCGCGCCGCAACGCGTTCAACCGCGCGCTCTGCGCGGCGTTGAGTGGCTGGTTCAGGCAGCGGACGCTGACCCGTCCGGGCGAGCCGGCGATCCGGGGTGCCAGCCGGACCACGACGCTGCTCCGCCGCGGCCCCTGGCCACGGGCTTCCCACAACAGCGGCTCCGGGTCACCCGGCTCGCGCACCACGATCCCGACGTGCGCCCAGGCCTGCCGGGGCCACCACCGCAACAGACCCCGGCTCCGCCCCTCGTCGGCGAACAGCACGAGGTCGCCGGTCTTGAGAACGCTGATCGCCGCACTCATCGGCCTACTCCAGCCACGACCGACGATCCGGAGCGGGACGTCAGTCAACCATGACCCGAACGCTACACCCTTTATTAACGGGGTCAGGATGACTGAGCAGTGAACGGCTTCACATTTTGTTCATTCGTGGCAAAAATACAACGTCATGTGGCGGCGCTGCATCCTAGGCCGCGTCGTCCTCGCGCGCGGCCTTGCGCTGCAGGTGGCGGGCCTCGTCGGCGACGTGGTGCGGGTCGGCGTCGAACACGATCCGGGTTTCGCCGGCGAGCGCGATGAAGCGCTTGCCCTTGGCGCGCCCGATCAGGGTCAGGTTCGCCTGGCGCGCGAGCTCGACCCCCCAGGCGGTGAAGCCCGAGCGCGAGATCAGGATCGGGATCTGCATCTGCACCGTCTTGATCACCATCTCGCTGGTCAGGCGACCCGTGGTGTAGAAGATCTTGCCGGCCGGCGCGATGCCGTTCAGGAACATGTAGCCGGCGATCTTGTCGACCGCATTGTGCCGGCCGACGTCCTCCATGTAGATCAAGGGCCGGTCCTGCTCGCAGAGCACGCAGCCGTGGATCGCGCCTGCCTTCAGATAGAGCGAGGGGCTGGTGTTGATCTTCTTCGCGAGCGCGTACAGCCAGGACGTCCTCAGCACCGCGTCGGCCGGCAGCCTGACCTGCTCGAAGCGCTCCATCAGATCGCCGAACACGGTGCCCTGGGCGCAGCCCGAGGTGCGCACCTTCTTTTTCAACTTCGCCTCGTAGTCGGTGGCGCGCTCGGTGCGCACGACCACGACCTCGAGCTCGGGATCGTAGTCGATCCCGGTGATCTCGTCGTCCGGCCGCAGCATGTTCTGGTTCAGGAGGTAACCGACCGCCAGAAAGTCGGGGAAATCGCCGATCGTCATCATCGTGACGATCTCCTGGGCGTTCAGGAACAGGGTCAGCGGCCGCTCGTAGACCACCGCGGTCTCGATCCGGCGGCCGTCCTGATCGACGCCGGTGACCGCCTGGGTCAGGCGCGGGTCGTCCGGATCGGGGCGCAGCAGATAATCGTCCATCCGGGGCATTGTGAGCCCCGCCGGCAGCCAGGGTCAAGCGCGCGCCCGGGCGGCGCGCCGGTCAGCCCTTGTCGCCGGCGACCTTGACGTCGAGCGCCTTCAGAAGATCCTGAACCCGCGCCTGGATGGTCTCGGCATAGCCGTCGAGGCCGGTCAGGACCTGGCTCTGGCGCTCGGCGACCGCCTGGTCCATGGTCTCCCAGCTGGCGAGCAGCCCGGCCCGGGTCCGTTCGAGCTCGGCCTGGGTCGCAGACGCTCGCTTGGCGAGCTCCTCGATCTGCGCGGTGCGCGCCTTGCTCAGGTCATCGAGCGCCTGCTGGCTCTCGCCCTGCAGCTTGCGCGTGACCTCGCCCTGGGCCCGGCGGATCACGTCCTGACTGCGCAGGACCGCCAGATCGGCCTTCTCGGCCACCTGCGAGAGGATCTGGTCGATCTTCTTCTGCATCGCCTGATCGGTCGCCTCGACCTTGGCGTCAGCGCCCGCCAGCAGCTGCGCCACCTGCTGCCCGGTGCCATGCAGATCCTGGACCGCGCTCTCGAGCGCGGCGCCGTCCCGCTTGGCCCGTTCCAGGTCCTGGTCGAGCGAGTCGTTGAAGCCCTTGAGCCTTGCGCGGGACTGCTCGACCGCGCTTTCGAGATCCCGGACCTCCGTCGTCAGCGCGTCGAGCTTGGCCTTGCGCTCGTTCAGATCCTGCCCGAACCTGCCCTTCTGCTGGTCCATCCAGGTGATCAGCTCCGGCGCCCCGGTCTTGACGGCGTCAATCGCGGCGGTCGACTGATCGAGCTGGGTGTGCAGCTGCTGCGCGTTGGCCGCCACGCCCTCGACCTGGTCGGCGAGCTTGGGCAGGCGCTGCTGCAGAGCCGAGAGAGTTCTGGCCGATCTCGTCGAGGCCGCGACCGAGCGCGTCCGCGCGCGTGTGGAGCCGGTCGAACGCTTCGGTGACGCCGCTGCCGCGGGCGGTCAGCCGGCGCTCGAGCTCGCTGACCGTGTGGTCGCTGAGCGCGATCATCGAGCGCATCGAATCGGCCATGGTCGCGCTGAGCTGGTCGGCCTCGGCGCTGAACTGATCGTGCCGCTTCGTCATCGCCTCGTCCAGGTGCTGAGCGACGCTCAGGCGCTGGTCGAGATCGGCGCGCACCCCGGCGACCCGCTGGTCGAGCAGTTCACTCATCTGCCCCATCTGCCGATCGACCTCGGCGGCGAGCCGGACCTCATGGAACGCGGTGGTCCCGGCGACCCCAGCCAGGAACATCAGCGCGCCGAGCCCCCACGAGAATGCCGGCCGCAGCCTCGGCCGCCCCGCGAAGCGCTCGATCGTCGCCGCAGCGGGCGAGGCCTCGACCTCATCGTCCCCGCAGATGGTCTCGTCGGCCAGCTCGATCAGGTGCTTGATCTGGCCTTCGAGCTCGGCGACCCGGCGCTCGTCCTGATAGGTGCCGCGCGCCGCTCGCTCGAGCCTGAGCAGCTCGCCGACGTCCGCCCGATAATCGGCAAGCAGGCGGGAGTCGGCGCCAAGCGCAGCCGTAAGCGCGTCCTCGACCGCCGCCAGCCACAGGCCGCGGGGCCAGTTGCGGTTGCTCACCACCCGATCGCGAAAGCGCTGCCACGCCCTGACCTTGGCCGGATCCATCGTCGCCTCCGGAGGGCCGGCATCGTCACCGGCCGCAATCACCCATATTGGTTGGAAATATGTCACACAATCTGGCGGTTTGACAAATTGTCTTACCGGCGATGTCAGTTCCCGGGTCTAATCCATTGACGCTATGTTGCTAAGTTGCCACGCCACTGTGGCCGCCAGCGACCTTCGTCGCCGTCACGTCAGCGCGCGGGGTCACGGGGGCTCGCTCTCGGCCACGCCCGGGATCGCGGCGCAGTCGGCGGCCGCCCAGACCAGCAGGGCCCGGTCGTCCGGCCGGAGCGCGATGCCCCCCATCCGGCTCGTGACCTTGACCAGCAGCGGCCGGTCGGGGGCGGCCGGGCTGATCACCCAGACCCTGCTGGTCGGCCCGATGAAGTCGACCGAGCGCACCTCGACCGGCAGACGGTTCAGCTCCGGCGCGCCGTCCAGAGCGTGCTCCGGCGCCTGCAGGCGGAGCGCTTCCGGCCGGACCGCAATCGTGACCGGCGCCGCCTCGGGCAATTCCGCCAACCGGGGATCGGCCGTGACCAGCGGGCCGAACGGCGTCGCGACGGCCGCCCCCCGCCGGCTGCCCGGCACCAGATTGTTGTCGCCGAAGAAGGTCGCGACGAAGCGCGTCCGCGGCCGGTAATAGATCTCGTCGGGGGCGCCGATCTGCTCGATCGTCCCCTTGTTCATGACACAGATCCGGTCCGACATCGCGATCGCCTCCTCCTGATCGTGGGTGACGAACAGGAAGCTGATCCGGACCTGGCGCTGGATCGACTTCAGGAACTCCTGCATCTGGCGGCGGAGTTCGGCGTCCAGCGCGCCCAGCGGCTCGTCGAGCAGGATCAGCTTGGGCTCGCAGATCAGCGCCCGCGCCAGCGCCACCCGCTGACGCTGGCCGCCCGAGAGCTGGTTCGGATAGCGGTCGGCGAAGCCGTCGAGCGCCACGACGCCCAGCGCCTCGGCAACCCGGGCGCGGATCGCGGCCTTGGCGACGCCGCGCACCATCAGGCCGTAGCCGACGTTCTGGCCGACCGTCATGTGCGGGAACAGCGCGTAGTCCTGGAACACGGTGTTGAACGGCCGGCGGTGGATCGGCACGCCCGCGATGTCGGCGCCATCGAACAGGATGCGGCCGGCGCTGGGCTCGGTGAAGCCGCCGATCAGGCGCAGGATCGTCGTCTTGCCGGACCCGCTCGGGCCGAGGATGGTCAGGAACTCGCCATCCTCGACCGCGAGGTTTATGCCCTCGAGCACGGTCGTCTGGTCGTAGCGCTTGCCGACCGCGATCAGCTGCAGTCGGCCGCCGGCGGTTCGGTCCGTCATACGCGACGCTCGTCGTGGCAGCGAGGGTTTTCGCCACTATCGACGCCGAGGCCAGCCTTCACAAGCCTGCCCCGGTCCCGGAAAAGCGCCACGCGCCATTGGCGCCCGGTCCGGCTCTGCCCTATGCAAGGGGCCTACGGGCTCGGAATGGAGACGGCATGCAGCCGGCCAGGTGGATCAATGCGGCGCTGCTCGCCCTGGCGGCAGCGGGCCTTGCTGGCGGAGCGGCGGCCTGGCTCGCCGGCGCGCCCGGCTGGGCCGATCGGCTGTGGGCGGGCGCGACCGTGCCGGTGCTGGTGGTGGTGTTGGTCGCGATGGTCCGCGACCTCGTCAGCGGCGAGGTCGGGGTCGACCTGATCGCGGTCCTGTCGATGGCCGGCGCGCTCGTGCTCGGCGAGATGCTGGCGGGCGTCGTGATCGCGCTGATGGTCGCGGGCGGCGGCGCGCTCGAGGACTTCGCGCAGCAACGCGCCCGCCGGGAGCTGCACCGCCTGCTCGCCCGGGCGCCGGCGAGCGCCAACCGCTACACCGACGGCGCGCTCGCCCGGGTGCCGCTCGCCGAGGTCGGGCCCGGCGACCGCCTGCTGGTGCGGGCCGGCGAGGTCGTGCCGGTCGACGGCGTGATCGTCAGCGGCACCGCGGTGCTCGACGAATCGGCGCTCACCGGCGAGCCGCTGCCGATCCCGCGCCCGCCCGGCGAGCGGGCGCGCAGCGGCACGGTCAACGCCGGCGACCCGTTCGATCTCAGGGCGAGCGCCACCGCCGAGCGGAGCACCTACGCCGGGATCGTGCGCCTGGTCCAGGCGGCGCAGGCCGAAAAGGCGCCGTTCGTCCGGCTGGCCGATCGCTACGCGCTGCTGTTCGTGCCGCTGGCGCTCGCGGTCGCGGGCGCCGCCTGGCTCGGCTCGGGCGATCCGGTGCGCGCGCTCGCGGTGCTGGTCGTGGCCACCCCCTGCCCCCTGATCCTGGCGGCGCCGGTCGCGATCGTTGCCGGCATCTCGCGCGCCGCCCGCGACGGCATCCTGGTGAAAGGCGGCGGCGCGCTCGAGACTCTTGCCCGCGGCAAGGTGCTGCTGTTCGACAAGACCGGCACGCTGACCAGCGGCCGCGCGCGCCTGGGGTCGATCGAGAGCGACGGCGAGGTCGCGGGCGAGGAGCTGCTGCGCCTTGCCGCCTCGCTCGATCAGGTCTCGCAGCACGTGATCGCCGAGGCCCTGGTCGGCGCCGCCCGCGAGCGCGGGCTGCCGCTTGCGGTGCCGGTGGACGTGCGCGAGGAGCCGGGCGCCGGCCTCGAGGGCACGGTCGACGGCCGGCGGGTGGCGCTCGGCAGCTACGCCTGGATCAGCGAGCGGACCGGGCCGGCATCCTGGAGCGGCCACGTGCTGCGGCGCATGACCTACGAGGGCACGACCAGCGTGTTCGTCGCGATCGACGGCGTGCTGCGCGGCGCGCTGCTGTTCGGCGACGACGTCCGCACCGATACCCCCAAGGCGCTGCGCCGTCTGCGCGAGGCCGGCATAGAGCGGATGGTCATGGTGACCGGCGACCGGTCCGACGTCGCGACGACGATCGGCGCCGTGCTCGGCATCGACAGCGTGCTCGCCGAGCGCTCGCCGGAAGACAAGGTCGCCGCCGTCCTGGCGGAGCGCGGCCGGGGCGTGACCCTGATGGTCGGCGATGGCGTCAACGACGCGCCGGCGCTGGCCGCGGCCGACGTCGGCATCGCGATGGGCGCCCGCGGCAGCGGCGCGTCCTCGGAGGCGGCCGACGTCGTCCTCCTGGTCGACCGTCTCGATCGCCTGGCCGACGCGCTCCGGATCGCAAAGCGGGCGCGCGGCATCGCCCTGCAGAGCGTGCTCGCCGGCATGGGCCTGTCGCTCGCGGCGATGATCGTCGCCGCCTTCGGCTGGCTGGTGCCGGTCGCCGGCGCGCTGTTGCAGGAGGCGATCGACGTCGCGGTGATCCTGAACGCGCTGCGCGCGCTCGGGCGCGGCGAGCGCCGGCCGCCGACGCTGCCGGGCGCGATCTCCGAGCGCCTGCAGGCCGAGCATCAGGCGCTCCAGCCGCTGCTCGACCGCATCCGGACGCTGGCGGAGCGGCTCGACGCGCTGCCCGAGCCGGACGCCCGCAAGGAGCTCTGCGAGGTCGACCGCCTGCTGCGCGAGGACGTGCTGCCGCACGAGCAGCGCGAGGAGGCCGACCTCTACCCGAAGGTCGCCGGGCTGATGGGCGGCCGCGACCCGATGGCGGCGATGAGCCGGACCCACCGGGAGATCATCCACCTGGTCGGGGTCTACGGCCGGCTGGTCGAGGACTGGCCGGGCGAAGGCCCCGATTCGATGCTGATCGGCGATCTGCGGCGCGTGCTGTTCAGCCTCGAGGCGATCCTGCGGCTGCACCTCGCCCAGGAGGACGAGATCTTCGATACGGTCACTCAGGCGAGCTGACCGCCGCCGCTCCGGCGGCGCAGCACCTCGGTCGCGCTGCCCCGGCCGACGATCACCAGATCGACCATGTCGATGAACAGGCCATGCTCGACCACGCCCGGCATGTCGGCGAGACTCCGGGCCAGGCGCGGCGGGTCTCCGATGGCGCCGAACGCGCAATCCAGTATGTGATTGCCCTCGGCGGTCACAAAGTGGTCGCTTCCGCCGGCCCGCAGGCGGAGCGTCGGCGTGCAGCCCAGCACCTTCAGCTTCTCGGCGAGCAGACGCCAGGCGGCCGGCACGACCTCGACCGGCAGGGCAAAGCGGCCGAGCCGGGCCACCAGCTTGCTCGAATCGACGATGATGATCAATCGCTCGGACGCGGAGGCGACGATCTTCTCGTGCAGCAGCGCGCCGCCGCCGCCTTTGATCAGCTGGAGGTCCGGGTCGACCTCGTCGGCGCCGTCGATGGTCAGATCGAGGCGGGTCACCTGCTCGAGCGGCAGCAGCGGAATGCCAGCGGCGTCTGCCAGCCTTTGGGTCGCCGCCGAGGTCGCGACGCCCCGGACGTCGAGCCCCGCGCGTACCCGCTCGCCGAGCAGCTCGACCATCAGCGCCGCGGTCGAGCCGGAGCCCAGCCCGACGATCTGGCCGGCCCGGACATAGTCCAGGCTCCTGGCCGCGGCCGCCCATTTTTCCGAAGTCCGATCGACCATCGTCAGGCTGGCGTCCTCTGGGCCTCCAAGGCCGGCCGGCGCAGCGCCTCGATCGCCGCCCGGTAGTTGCCGCTCGAGAAGATCGACGAGCCGGCGACGATCACGTTGGCGCCGGCGGCCGCAGCGGCGCCGACGGTGTCGGGGTTGATGCCGCCATCGACCTCGAGATCGATCGGGCGCTCGCCGATCATCGCGCGCAGCACGCGGATCTTGTCGATCGCGGCCGGGATCAGCTGCTGGCCGCCAAAGCCCGGGTTGACCGACATCACCAGGATCAGGTCGACCCGATCGAGCACGTACTCGATCGCCGCGGGCGGGGTTGCGGGGTTGAGGCTGACGCCCGCCTTCCTACCGAGCGAGCGGATCAGCTGCAGCGAGCGGTCGAGATGAGGGCCGGCCTCGACGTGCACGGTGATCAGGTCGCTGCCCGCCTCGGCGAAGGCCTCGATGTAAGGGTCCGCGGGCGCGATCATCAGGTGGACGTCGAACGGCTTCGCCGAATGTGGCCGGAGCGACCGCACCACCTGGGGCCCGAGCGAGATGTTGGGCACGAAGTGGCCGTCCATCACGTCGATGTGGATGAAGTCGGCCCCGGCCGCGTCGACCGCGCGGACCTCGGCGCCCAGCTGCGCGAAGTCCGCCGCCAGGATCGAGGGCGCGATCTTGATTTTTCTCGACATGCCTGCACCGCCACCACGCCACGCGGTCATGGTTGTCGCTCATCAGGGCGGCGGCGTCGAGAGCGCTGTCAGCGCCGCCGGGCCGTCTCGATCTCTCGCGCGAGCTCCACGATCCGCGGCTCGGCCCCGAGCCGCTCGGGCGGCACGTCGAGCCGGCGCCTCCAGTTCGGATGCTGGTCGGTGGTGCCGGGCAGGTTCGCCTGCTCGACCAGCTGGAGCGCATCCTCGAGCTGCATGACGACGATCTCCGCGGGCGAGCTTGCCAGCAGCCGGTGCAGCGCGAGGACCGCGCTCCAGGGCAGCTGCGGGGGCGGGTCTGCCGGGTCGAGGCCCGCCGGCAGCAGGCCCTCGGCCGCGAGCAGCTCCAGCAGCCGCCCCCTAGTCGCAGCACGCTCGGCCCGCTCGCGCGCCGCCTGTCCCGGCTCGGCGAACAGGCCGAGCTCCTCCCGCCAGTCGATGTCGCGCCCGGCCCAAAAGCCCGCAAGCGTCGGCAGATCGTGGGTGCTGATCGAGGCGAGGCAGGCGGACGGATAACCGCCCGAGCCCCGGAACCCGCCGTTCTGGTCGCGCTCGAAATAGAGCACGCGGCAGCCGAGCAGCCCGGCCTCGGAGAGCGTCTCGCGAAAGCCCTCGGGAACCGTGCCGAGGTCCTCACCGATCACGAGGCAGCGCGCGCGCCCGGCCTCGAGCGCGATCAGGCCGAGCAGGTCGCTGAGCGGATAGCGGACGTAGGCGCCGGGCAGGTCGCGCTCGGGCGGCAGCCAGAAGCTCCGCCGCAGGCCCAGCACGTGATCGATCCGGAGCGCGCCGGCGTGCGCCATGTTCCGGCGCAGCAGCTCGATGAAGGGCGCGTAGGCCTGGGCGCGCAGCGCGAGCGGCGCGAGCGGTGCCAGGCCCCAGTCCTGGCCCTTGGGGCTGAAATCGTCGGGCGGCGCGCCGACCCGCACCCGGCCGGCGACGGTTTCCGGGTCGGCCCAAGCCTCGGCGCCGTCGGGATCGACCCCGACCGCGAGATCGAGATAGAGCCCGACCGGCATGCCGGCGGCGCGCGCCTCAGCCTGCGCCTCAGCGAGCTGCTCATCGGCCAGCCATTGGAGAAACTGGAAGAACTCGACCCGGTTCGCATGCCGGTCGGCAAACGCGGCGACCGCCCGGCCGTCCGGCCGGCGGCAGTCAGCGGGCCAGTCGCGCCAGCTGCGTCTTTCCGGGTCGTCGCGGGTGAAGTGCTCCAGCAGCGCCTCGAAGACCGCCTGGCGCTCGAGGCTCGGTCCGCCCCGCGTCCGGAAGCTGTCGAAGGCCGTGCGCTGCGGCCCGGTCTTCGAGGACCCGCGATGAAGGTCCTCGAGCGCCCGGAGCTTCAGCTCCGAGACCGCCTGATAATCGACCAGCTCCGCGGTCCGCGCCCGGGCGAGCAGGGCCCGCCTCCCGGGATCGAGCTCGGGCAGGCCGCCCAGGCGGCGCGCCGCCCGCTCGATCGAGATCAGAAGGACGTTCAGGAACCGGCGGCTGGAGGGCGCATAGGGGCTGATCCGCTCCGGCACCGACGGCAACAGCGCGTGCACCGGATTGATGCCGATCAGAGCGGCGCCGAGCCCGGCCGTCGCGGTCGCCGACTCGGCCAGATCGCCGAAATCCCCGATCCCCCAGTTGCGCTCCGAGCGCAGGCCGTAGAGCGGCAGCGTCACTCCCCACAGGCGCTCGCGTCCGAGATCGGCGGGGCCGAAGGCGCGCTCGGGCACGACGGTGAGCGCCATGGCTGCTGGCGCTCCGCCACCGGCCGTCACCTCGAGGCGGTGGTAGCCCTGCGGCAGGGCGAGCGGCAGCGGCAGCCGGCGGCGCCGGTAGCGGGCGCCGTCGATCCGCTCCTCCGCCACCGCCTCGAGAGCATCGAGCCGGACCTCCCCGCCATGGCGCTCGCCATCTTCGGCCACGACGACCCAGGCGAGCCGGCCGCCGGCAGCGGCCGGCAGGGTTACGGTCGGGGCGAGCGGCGCGCCGTTGCGCACCACCTCGACCGGCGCCAGGATCTGCTGCCAGGACGCCCTGAGCGCGCCGTGCAGGCTGGCCTCGATCTCGGCGGCGCTCGCGGCCGGCACGCCGAGCGCGCTCAGCAGGGCCTGCTTGGTGGCGTCGGCGACCTGATGCCGGCGCTGCCAGTTGTCGGTGAACTCGGGCTCGATGCCGTAATGCCCGGCGAGGCGGTCGAGCGGTCGACGATCGTCACTCATCTGGTCCATCCGCCGCCGGCGCGAGCTCCAAACCCGCGACTCTAACGTGCAAGTCTTTCGCGATCGTGGAAACTGGCGACAGCCTCCGGGCTGGTGGGCCGATCGGGTTCGCTTCAGGTGGTCGTTCGCAACTCGCGTGTTCGCAAGTAACATGCCGGAGCGCGAGAGGTTCAGTTGAAAAGTCGCAGCCCATGAAGGCGGTCCTGCAGCGGGTCAGCGAGGCCTCGGTCGAGATCGACGGCCGGACGGTCGGCGCGATCGGCCGCGGGCTGCTCGTGCTGCTCGGCGTCGAACCGGCCGATGGCGCCGCCGCTGCCGACCTGCTGGCCCGCAAGATCGCGGCGCTGCGCATCTTCGCGGACGAGGCCGGCAAGATGAACCGCTCTGTGCTGGACGTCGGCGGCAGCCTGCTGGTCGTGAGCCAGTTCACGCTCTTGGCCGATCTGCGCAAAGGCAACCGGCCGAGCTTCATCGCCGCCGCACTCCCGGAGCAGGCGGAGCCTTTGTACGAGCATTTCTGCGCCAGCCTGCGCGCGCACGGCCTGCCGGTCGCGACCGGCCGGTTCGGCGCCCGCATGGCGGTGCGGCTGGTCAACGACGGCCCGGTCACGATCTGGCTCGACAGCGCCGCGCTCCGCCCCGCCGGAGGCAGCGGCCGATGACCAACCCGCAAGCACGCAGGCGCGTGGGCGTGCTGACGGTGGGCGAGAGTTTGCGCTCGATCTGGTCCCGAAAAAACCATCGATCTTGTCGGCCCGGTGCAGACGCTGGTCGACCGCCGCCGAGTGCTCGATCATCAGAAAATGCTGGATGATCTGCTTGCGCCAGGCTGAAGACCGCGTTGCGCTCGCTCTTTGCCCAAGTCGCGGATCTCCTCGGCAATGTGCGCGAGGTCGAGCGGCAGGTTCGGCCGCGTCCGCGCGAAGCGGCGCTATTCCTTCGCCTGGGCCTGGGTTCAGGCGTAAAAGTCGCTCTCGTAGAGCTGCTCGGGCCGGGTCGCGCTCATGCCGGACGAGGCTAGATCAGCGCGCCCGCGCTCGCAATGTCGGGGAACGCGTCCGGGCTCCGATTATGGCCGTCAAGCCTCGCCCTCTCGGCATGCCCTTCGGCGAAACGGCGGCAGGTCCGCACCCGCTGCTCCGGTTCGTTTCGCGTCGCTTCGATGGCGCATCGGTGACCGCTCGCCGTGCGCTCGGGTTCGTTTCGCGACGCGTTGACGCGCCCCGTGCGCACGGATCTGCGCGGTTCGGCCTCGCCGGACGCGACCTTTCGGGAAAATGGCATCGGGCTTGGCGCGGCCGGGGGCCTTGGAGCATCTTCGATCCCGGTGCCCCCCGCCGGGTCGGCCTGCGCGGCCGGCGCCCGGGCGTTCAGGGCCTTGAGAGTCCGGAAAAACTCGGCCTGGGCGCCGTTGCGATAGCGCACCAGGGTCGCGAACGCGCGCTCGGCGCCGCCGTCGCGGGTCAGCGCGCCGCCCGGGCTCTCCCGCGGATCGCCTTCGACCAGCAGCTCGAACTCGAGGCGGTCGGCGCGGGCAAGACGCCAGGCGGCGGCGATCAGCCGCCGGGCGAGCAGGGTCTCGATCGCGCCTTCGGGGCGCAATTCCTCGAGCAGCGCGCTCTCCAGCGCCGCGAACTCGGCGCGACTGTCGTCGGGCAGCAACAGGAACTTCTTCGCGCACATGCCGTGCTTGAGCGCGTTCTGCGACGCGCGCGCCTTGCCGTCTGCGGTCCGCGGGCCTCGGGACCTGGCGCCGTTGGCGCGGCTCGCCGCGGCCCGGGCGCTGAACAGGTCGACCGCGGCGTCGCCGTGGCTGGACATGGCGGATTCTCCTCTTGTCGATGCGGAGGGAGGCTTGGGGGAGGGCTCGCGGCAGAGGTCCGCCGCCAAGCCCAGCTTAACTGATCATAGGAAAAAATGCAAGGAACGCATCAGATCGGTAGTGTCTCAGTTGTGACGCGCTTGCGCTGTATTTGTGTGGTATAATTTCTGCCGGGTCCACAAGAGCCTTCGGGTCAGCCGCGCCATGGCGGCGTTGCCGATCGGTTCTGGAGCATGAAGATATCGCCCGGCTGGTCGAGGCGGCTGCGCCGAGCCTGGACCGCGCGGACAGTACAAGAAGCGGGCGGCATAAGAGGGGAAGGGAAATGGCGGCTCCTGGCAATGGCGATGGCACGAACAAGCATGCGCAACGCGTCATCGCAAAGACACGCCAGCCTAGCCCGAACCACCGCTTCGCGAAGATCTGGTGGCTTCGATGCACCAGGAACTCGTGCGGTCACGAGTACGGCGCAAATAGCTGCGATTTTCACATTCGCCGGTGCCCGCTATGCCAGAAGGGCAAGCCTGGCTTCGAAAAACCAAACTGAGACACTACCATCAGATCCGCCGGAGCGGCCACGGTGGGCGGGCGCTCGATAAACTTGACCAAAGGTGCGCCGCCGCCCCCATATGTCCGCGCATGGAGAAAATCGGTGACCGCCATGACTACGACCTTGAACCTGTACCAGGCCAAAACGCAGTTCTCCAAATTGGTCGACCTAGCCGCCGCCGGAGAGGAGATCGTGATCGCCAAGGCCGGCAAGCCGATGGCCAGGCTCGTCGCTTTGGAATCGCGTCGCCGCCCGCGTAATTTCGGCGCGCTCAAAGGACAGATCTGGATGGCAGACGACTTCGACGAACTGCCGAAGGGTATCTCGGATGCATTCTACGAGAGCGAGCCATAAGCTGCGGAAGACCCTTTAAGGTTCCGCTTGGTCGGAGCTTCCGCTACCAACGACCGAAGCGGCGCGCTCGAATGGCGGCATTGGTGACACCGCCCGAGACGGAGGTTACTTCATGAGGTTCCGGTTGGCATATGTGACGGCATCTAAGTCCCTTGAGCCGCAGTTCCCCCGCTTGCTCCGAGGCAGCTCCCTTAGGATTACCCTCCCCGACACCAGAAAAACCATAATCGACATAAGGCACCCGGATGAAACCGAAGCTAAGCGTCTGAAACCTACTGACATTGTATTTTTGTGCGAACAAGACCACGTGATAAGTCCAGAGGCAGATGACGTTCTCTCATCCCTCGAGAGGCGAGTTCTACCACCTAACTCTGTTCCTGTGCCTGAAACTGCACGATTCCTCGATCAGAATGGCATGATCAAAGAACGGCATATCGTTCCTCTGAAGGCAATGCCAGTGTTTTACCAGACAATTCAGAAGTATATCTATGATGATCTCTACGACACTCTCCAAAAAAGCTTCAGATTGCTACGGTGGCGGTATGATCTGCGCACGTCCGCTAGCCCTCTTCAATTGTGCACGGATATACAATATTGTCGGACGAACGATACGTGGAGAGCTGCGCCGTTTACAATCCGCCTTGCGCTCCATATCGGCGTAGCGAATAAAATCAGAGACGACACATTTCTTCAGGAAGTGGCAGAAGAAATAGCAAGTATGATGAAATCCTCGTCCGACGAGCCTATAAGTCATATGCTCTTTCACGAGGCGTGGGATCAACGTACAAATAATCGGCGAAGCGCCATAGTCATAGCGGTTGCTGCCGCGGAAGTTGCAGTCAAGAGCTGTATAGCGAACCTGTGCCCAGGTACGCAATGGTTGTTGGAAGAGACACAATCACCACCGATAGGCAGAATATTGAGAAAGTACTGGCCGACGATTTCAACGCTGCCAACGATTAAGGGACAGAAACTTACGGTTCCAACGCAGATAATAAGAAAATTGGAAGAGGCGATAAAGTACAGGAACAAAATTGTTCATGTGGGGGATCTCATAATGGAACATGAAGAAATAGAGGATATACTGCAGACAATCCGCGATGTGTTACTCATTTGCGATTGCGCCCAGGGTCATTTCTGGGCAGCCGAGTATCTCGGGGACGACGCACAGAGATTGCTATCGTCCAAAACTCGCTAGGGAAATTTCTCTGCTGGGAAGATCGGGCGCTTAGAGGCTGCCGGATAAGTCGGCGGTCAGCGCGTCCGCTCGACGTCATGCGATCCGCGCAGGTCCAGCCTTTGCAGGGGTTATTCGGACTTGCGGTTCGCGTCTGGCTCCCAATAGCCGAAGATCTGCTCGAGCGTGTAGGGGTACGCTTCGGGCAGGGCAGCGGGTGCTGTGACCTCGCCGTACCGACGCATTTTGCGGACCACGTTCCGTCGCGCCCGCCCGTAGATGATGGGCAACTCGCTTTCAAGATCGCGTCGGATGGTCGGCGTCAGCCGATCCTCGATCTGGCTTCGGAACTCGTCGACCTCATCGAGCCAATGCTGGCGTTGCTCGGCGGCCGGCGAGTGGGTCGCGAGCAGGAAATGCTGCATGATTAGTCGCACGAAGCTGAAGACCGCGCTGCGCTCGCTCATACCCAGATCCTCGATGGCCTCGGCGAGGTGCCCGAGGTCGAGCGGCAGGTTCAGGCGCGTCTTCGCGAACCGGCGCAGCTCCTTCGCCTGCGCCTGGGTCCAGGCGTAGAAGTCGGTCTCGTAGAGCTGCTCGGGCCGGGTCGCGCTCATGGCAGCGCGGGGTTCAGTTCGGGCGGCCGGCGGGTTGGCTCTGCGCGAGCAGCTGGCGCAGCACGTAGTGGAGAATCCCGCCGTGGCGGTAGTAGTCGACCTCGTCGAGGGTGTCGATCCGGCAGAGCAGGCTGATGTTTTCGGTACTGCCATCGGCGCGGGTGATCGTCACCGGCACGTCCTGGCGCGGCTTGATGACATGAGACAAGCCCTCCGACGGCCCGCCGCTCGATCTCAGCTTTGGGCGCCGCAACGCTTGACCAAGCTTGACCAAAGGTGCGCCGTCCCCCATATGACCGGGCATGGAAAAATCGGTGACCGCCATGACCACGACCTTGAACCTGTACCAGGCCAAGACGCAGCTTTCCAAACTGGTCGAGCGCGCCGCCGCCGGCGAGGAGATCGTGATCGCCAAGGCCGGCAAGCCGATGGCAAAGCTCGTCGGTCTGGGGCGAAAGCCCCTGCGATCGGGGTTGCTCAAGGGCAAGGTCTGGATGGCTGACGATTTCGATGAAACGCCGGAGTGGTTGATCCGTGAGTTCGAGGAGGGTGAGATCTTTCCGCCCGAGGACCAGGGCGATTGACCGCCCGCGACTTCCTGCTCGACACCCATGCGGCGCTCTGGTGGATGGAGGGCAGCCCGAGGCTGCCCGCCGCCTGTTATCAGGCGGTGCGTCGACGCGGCTTCGCCTATGTGAGCCTGGCGAGTGCCTGGGAGGTCGCGATCAAGATCTCCTCGGGCAAACTCCGATTGCAGGCTCCGTTCGGAGCGACCGTCGAAGCATCAGGACTCGGTTTGCTGCCGCTGACGCTGGACCACGTCGAGGAGGTAGCCGTCCTTCCGTTCCATCACCGCGACCCCTTCGATCGGATGCTCGTCGCTCAGGCCCGGGTCGAGGATCTGACTCTCGTGACCGGCGACAGTAAGCTTGCGGCCTACGATGTGCGCAGGTTCTGGACCTCCGCGTCATGAACCGACTTGCTCCTTATCTCCAGGCCGGGCCAAATCCCGGATCTCCTCGGCGCTATGCCGGAGGTCGAGCGGCAGGTTCGGCCGCGTCCGGGCGAACCGGCGCAGTTCTTTGGTCTGCGCCTGCGTCCAGGCGTAGAAGTCGGTCTCGTAGGCTGCTCAGGCCGGGTCGCCGTCATGGCCCGCCTCCGGCTCCCAGTCGCCGAGGATCTGCTCGAGGGCGTAGGGGCATGTCTCGGGCAACGCCGCGGCGGCTGTTGCTTCGCCGTAGCGGCGCATCTTGCTGGCGACGTTGCGCCGCGCGCGGGCGTAGATCGCGGCCAACTCGGTTTCGACATCCCGTCGGATCGTCGGGGTCAGCTTGTCCTCGATCTGGCTTCTGAACTGGTCGACATCGTCCAGCCAATGCTGGCGATGGTCCGCGGCCGGCGAGTGGGTCGCGAGCAGGAAATGCTGGATGATCAGTCGGACGAAGCTGAAGACCGCGCTGCGCTCGCTCATGCCCAGATCCTCGATCGTCTCGGCGATATGCCCGAGGTCGAGCGGCAGGTTCGGGCGGGTCTTCGCGAAGCGGCGCAGCGCCTTCGCCTGCGCCTGCGTCCAGGCGTAGAAGTCGGTCTCGTAGAGCTGCTCGGGCGGGGTCGCGCTCATGGCAGCGCGGGCCTCAGTTCGGGCGGCCGCTCGGCTGGCTCTGCGCGAGCAGCTGGCGCAGCACGTAGTGGAGAATCCCGCCGTGGCGGTAGTAGTCGACCTCGTCGAGGGTGTCGATCCGGCAAAGGAGGTTGATCTCGTCCCTGCGGCCGTCGGCGCGGGTGATCGTCACCGGCACGTCCTGGCGCGGCCTGATGCCGCCTTCGAGGCCCCGGATGTCGAAGACTTCGCTGCCGTCGAGCTCCAGGGACTTGCGGGTCATGCCGTCCTTGAAGGTCAGCGGCAGCACGCCCATGCCGACCAGGTTGGAGCGGTGGATGCGCTCGAAGCTCTCGGCGATCACCGCCTTGACCCCGAGCAAGAGCGTGCCCTTGGCCGCCCAGTCGCGCGAGGAGCCGGAGCCGTACTCCTTGCCGCCGATCACGACCAGCGGCACGCCGCGCTCCTGATACTTCATCGCGGCATCGAAGATCGACATGACCTCGCCGTCCGGCATCAGCCGGGTCCAGCCGCCCTCGGTGCCCGGTGCCACCTCGTTGCGCAGGCGGATGTTGGCGAAGGTGCCGCGCACCATGACCTCGTGGTTGCCGCGGCGCGAGCCGTAGGAGTTGAAGTCCTGCGGCCGGATCTGGCGCTCCATGAAGTAGTCGGCGGCCGGGCCTTTCCGGGAGATGCTGCCGGCCGGGGAGATGTGGTCGGTCGTGATGCTGTCGCCGAGCAGCGCCAGCACGCGGGCGCCCGCGATGTCGTGGATCGGCGCGGGCTCGGGCGCGATGTGCTCGAAGTAGGGCGGCAGGCGGACGTAGGTGCTCGCCTCCTGCCAGTCGTAGACCTCGCCGCCGGCGCCGCCGATCCTGGCCCAGTGCTCGTCGCCCTTGAAGACGTCGGCGTAGGCGTCCTGGAACATCCGGTCGCTGACGCCCTTTTGGATCGTGGCCTGGACGTCGGCCGGGCTCGGCCAGATCTCGCGTAAGAAGACCGGCTTGCCGTCCTGGTCGGTGCCGAGCGGCTCGCTGGTCAGGTCGATCCGCAGCGTGCCGGCGAGCCCGTAGGCGACCACCAGCGGTGGCGAGGCGAGATAGTTCGCCTTGACCTGGGGATGCACGCGGCCCTCGAAGTTGCGGTTGCCGGACAGGACCGCCGCGGCGACCAGCTGATGCTCGTCGATTGCGCGCGCGACCGGGTCGGGCAGCGGGCCGGAATTACCGATGCAGGTCGTGCAGCCGTAGCCGACGAGATCGAAGCCGAGCGCCCGCAGGTCGTCCATCAGCCCGGTCTTTTCCAGGTAATCGGTGACCACCCGCGATCCGGGTGCGAGCGAGGTCTTGACGTAGGGCTTGGGCATCAGGCCGCGACGCCTGGCGTTGCGCGCGAGCAGGCCGGCGCCGATCATGACGCCCGGGTTCGAGGTGTTGGTGCAGCTGGTGATCGCGCTGATCACCACGTCGCCGTGGCCGAGGTCGCCCGCCATGCCGTCGAGCGGCACCCGCCTGGCCGGATCGCTGCCGGTGCCGATCAATGACGGCAGCGCCTGCTCGAACGCGGCCTTGGCGCCCGACAGTGCCACCCGGTCCTGGGGCCGCTTGGGGCCGGCGAGCGAGGGCTCGACGGTCGCGAGGTCGAGCTCGAGCATCTCGGTGAACCAGGGCTCCGCGCTGTCGCTCGCGCGCCAGAGCCCCTGCGCCTTGGCGTAGGCCTCGACCAGCGCGATGCGCTCAGGTGCGCGGCCGGTCAGGCGGAGGTATTCGAGGGTCTGGGCGTCGATCGGGAAGATGCCGCAGGTGGCGCCGTACTCGGGCGACATGTTGCCGATCGTGGCGCGGTCGGCGAGCGGCAGATGGTCGAGCCCGGGGCCGCAGAACTCGACGAATTTTCCCACTACGCCCTTCGCGCGCAGGGTCTGGGTCACGGTCAGGACCAGGTCGGTGGCCGTGGCGCCCTCGGGCAGCCGGCCGGTCAGCTTGAAGCCCACGACCTCGGGAATGACCATCGAGATCGGCTGGCCGAGCATCGCTGCCTCGGCCTCGATGCCGCCCACGCCCCAGCCGAGCACGCCCAGGCCGTTGACCATGGTCGTGTGGCTGTCGGTGCCGACCAGCGTGTCGGGATAGGCGATCTGGCGGTTGCCCTCGGGCCCGCTCCAGACCACCTGCGCCAGGTATTCGAGGTTGACCTGGTGGCAGATGCCGGTGCCGGGCGGCACGACCCGGAAATTGTCGAACGCGGACGCGCCCCAGCGCAGGAAGGCGTAGCGCTCGGCGTTGCGCTCGTACTCGCGCTCGACGTTGATCTCGAACGCGCCGGGCCGGCCGAAGGCGTCGACCTGGACCGAATGATCGATCACCAGATCGACCGGGGTCAAAGGGTTGATCTTCTGCGGATCGCCGCCGAGGTCGAGCATCGCCTGGCGCATGGCGGCGAGGTCGACCACCGCCGGCACGCCGGTGAAGTCCTGCATCAGGACCCGCGCCGGGCGGAACGCGATCTCCTGGTCCGAGCGGCGCTCGCCGAGCCAGGCGACCAGCGCCTGGAGCTGCTCGGGCGTGACGGTGCGCCCGTCCTCGTGCCGCAGCAGGTTCTCGAACAGCACCTTCAGCGAATAGGGCAGGCGCGCGATCTCGCCGAGCTTGGCGCCGGCGGCCTCCAGCGAGAAATATTGATAGGCGGCGCCGCCGACCTGGAGCTCGCGACGGACGCCCAGGCTGTCGCGGCCAGACAAGGAGCCGGATGCGGGCATGATGGCTCTCCTCGATCGCCAGGCGCTGCCACGGCCGCCCGGGGGGCTCTACCCCGCCGGATCGGCCGACAGACGCAGATTGCGGATCTTCCGCGCGGTCAACTCGGCGCGCGTGCGCAAAATATGCACCGCGATGAAATAGCACAAGAATGCGGCCCACATGACCAAGAGCGGCACCAGCATGCTCGGGTCGATGGCAGGGCCCCCGGCCCGCAGGATGCTGTCCGGCTGGTGCAGCGTGTTCCACCAGTCGACCGAGAACTTGATGATCGGCAGGTTGACCGAGCCGACCAGGCACAAGATCGCGGCGGCGCGCGCCCCCCGGGTCGGATCGTCGAACGCCTCGTAGAGCGCGATGTAGCCGAGATAGAGGAAGAAGAGGATCAGGACCGAGGTCAGCCGCGCGTCCCAGACCCAAAAGGTGCCCCACATCGGCTTGCCCCAGAGGCTGCCGGTGACCAGCGCGATCGCGGTGAAGGCGGCGCCGACCGGCGCCGCCGCGCGCGCCGCGGTCTCGGCCAGGGGATGCCGCCAGACCAGACCGAGCACGCTCATGACCGCCATCAGCGCGTAGACCATCAGCGCCATCCAGGCGGCCGGCACGTGTACGTACATGATCCGGTAGGCCTGGCCCTGCTGGTAGTCGGGCGGCGCCTCGACCAGGGCGAGCCAGAGGCCGAGCACCATCAGCACGACCGCGGCCCCGCCGGCCCACGGCAGCACGGCGTCGGCGATGCGCTGGTAGCGGAGCGGGTTGGCGAAGCGGTGCACGGTCATGGCCAAGATATAGACCCGAGGGCGCCCACGGACGAGGCGCCTGCCGCAGGAGCCGAGGTGACGCCCCGGACGGCCCCGGCGGTAGTGTCTCAGTTTGAAATTTCAGACCGAGGAGGCTCCCTGGTAGGGCAGGCCGTCGTCCTGCAACTGGGCCTCAAGGAGAGCGGCGAGGTATTCCTCCATGACGTTGAATTCGAGTTGGCCGGCGTCCCAGGCCCGGTCCGCGGCTATGAGCGCGTCCACGTACCCCTTCCTGTCCTCTTTGATCCGCTCGGGGACGATCTTTCTTCCGGGGAGGAGCGAACCTGATCGGACGCAGAGCAGGTAGTAGCACGCCGCCCGCGCCGTCCGCCCGTTGCCCTCGATGAAGGGATGTATCCAATTCAGTCGCCAGAGCACATAGGCGGCCAAGTCCGTGGGACCCCACCTATACCAGTTCTCCTGGACCGTCGAGATGAACCGGTCCATCCAGTCGTCCACCTCGTCGAAGTGGCGCGGCTTGTGGTTTCCTACGTAGATCGGCTCCCTCCGAAACCTGCCGCCGAACTGGGAGATGTTCGCTACAGCGACGTGGTTCAGCGCCCAGAGCAGATACTTGTCGAACGGCCCTGGGCCGCCCTTCATGAGCCCGATCTCGATGCAGTTGGTCAGCAGCTCGTACTGCCGGTCGAGGTTCTTCTCCTCGATCCGGGCGTATAGCTCCTCGTCCTCTTCCTTGAGGATGAACACGGCAGGCCCAACCTATGGCTGGACCCGCCTTGGACTACGCATGGAAGGGCGTGATGCGGACGTGCTTGACGGACTCCCGCGCCGACTCCTTCGTGATCCGCGAGCCCTGCGGCGCGTTGCCGTAGACGAAGCTCGCCCGCTGTTCTAGCAGCATCTCGTCGGTGACGACGACCGTCTTGGCGTGCTCCAGCAGCCTCTTGAGGTTAGGGCGCTCAGGAGCGAGCTTGAGCGCTGACTTGCGTTCTGCCATCTGTCTCTCCCCGATCGGGATCGCATTGGGTAAGCATACCTTCGCAATCCTTTCTGACAAGTGGCCTTGCATCAGTTTGGCGCGCATCAGCTTGAGCGGCGCCTCTTGTACGGCCCACGGCAGCACGGCGTCGGCGAGGCGCTGGCCGGTGAACCTAGTCCGCCAGCCCTCCACTTTCAAAGCCCTTGGGTCGATCCCTCGAAACGCTGTGGCGTCGTCTTGCTTGGGAGATCGGCGTTCTCGTGCTAACTTTGCTCACGAGCTAGCTTCGGGGCGGGCATGGCCGACACTCAGATCGCGTTTCGCAGCTCAGCCGAGGTGCGCGGAGCCCTGCGCGAGCTGGCGCGTCGGCAAGGTCGCAGCATGCAGGCGGTGCTGGATGATCTCTGCCGCCGGGCGCTCGCGGCCGATGGCGAGACGCCGACGCTCGCCGCCGCCATCCGGCGCCTTCGGCAGCATCGGGACGAACTCGCGCAGCTCGGCATCGAGCAGCTCTATGTCTACGGCTCGGTCGCGCGCGGCGACGCCCGGCCCTGGAGCGATATCGACCTGTTCGCGGACCTCGCGGACGAGGGGCGTTGGAACATCGTCCGTTGGGGTCACGTTCTCGATCGCCTCGAGGAGATTCTCCAACGTCGCGTCGACTTCGCCGCCCGCCGCTCGCTCCCGGAGGACGTGCGCCGTCGCGCCGACGCCGAGGCCGTAGCGGTGTTCGCGTGAGGCCGGAAGCCGAGCTCGTCGCCGACATCGCAAGACATGGCCGGCTGATCCTGGATCTGATCCGGGATCTGGACGAGGCGGCTTTCGGGCAACGCTTCGGGGACGGCATCAATCCGTTCGCGGCCGCGATCTCCTACGCCCTGGTCGCCATCGGCGAGGCCTGCCGGGCAGCTGGTCGGCGGTGGTGAGGACGTGCGTGGTCCGCCGCCAGCACCGATCGTGGTAACTCATCCGGAGATCGACTGGCGCGGCTGGATCGGTCTGCGCAACGTCTTGACCCACGGCTATCATCGGCGCGACCCGCCCGTGATCTGGCGCGCGACGGCTGAGCTTGCGGCGCTGGTGCGAGCCTGCGAGGCGGGCATCGCGACGCGTGATCAGCCCGGGTCCTGAGCACCGGCGTCACCCGGGCCGCCCGGGGGTGACACTAGCCAGGCCGCGCGGTGCCGGTTATAGCTAGGCGGAGAGCGGGCGCGAGACGCCGGCCGCGTCAGGGAGCGGGCGGGGCGAGCGCTCGGGCCAACGCCCGGGAGGCGTTCGTGGCAGACGCGGTCGGGCGCACCGCCGGATCGGCGCGGCCGGGCTCCCTCAGGGGCGCCGGAGCGATCGGGCGCGCTCACATCGAGCCGGGCTCGGAGCGTGCGAGGAGCGCGTCCTGACCATGCAGCTGCCCGAACTGACGCAGGCCGACACGACCGCCAAGCTCTTGCTGCACAATGCCGCCCGGTTCGGTGCCGAGGTCGCGCTGCGCGAGAAGGAATACGGCATCTGGCACGTCTACAGCTGGACCGATTCCAGGCAGAGGGTCGAAGAGCTGGCGCTCGGCCTGCTGGCGCTCGGGGTGAGCCGGGGCGACGTGGTCGGGATCATCGGCCGCAACCGGCCGCACTGGCTCTGGGCCGAGCTCGCCGCCCAGAGCGTCGGCGCGATGTCGCTCGGCATCTACGAGGACGCGCTCGGCAAGGAGGTGCAGTATCTGCTCGGCTACGCCGAGGCCAAGGTCGCCTTCGCCGAGGACGAGGAGCAGGTCGACAAGCTCCTGGAGATCACGGATCAGCTGCCGCAGCTCAGGTGGATCGTCTACAACGATGGCCGCGGCCTTCGCAAATACGCCGACCCGCGGCTCCTCTCGCGGGCGCAGCTGATCGAGCGGGGCAGGGGCGAGCCCAAGGGCCGGTTCGAGCAGATCGTCTTCGAGGGTCGGGGCGACGAGGTGGCCGTCCTGTGCACGACCTCGGGCACGACCGCGCACCCGAAGCTCGCGATGCTCCAGCATCGGCCGCTGCTCGAGCACGTCTGCGCCTATCTGCGCGCCGAGCCGCGCGAGCCGACGGACGAGTACGTCTCGATCCTGCCGCTGCCCTGGATCGTCGAGCAGGTCTACGTCGTACTGATGCCGCTGCTCTCGCGCATCCGGGTCAATTTCCCGGAGGACGACAGCACGCTGATCAGCGATCTGCGCGAGATCGGGCCGACCCACGTGCTGTTCGCGCCGCGGGTCTGGGAGCAGATCTCGGCCGACGTCCACGCCCGCATGCTCGACGCCAATCGCCTGAGCCAGATGATCTTCGAGCGGGCGGCCAAGGCTGGGCTGGAAGCGCTCGATGCGGGCCGTCGTTCCTGGCTCGCGGACCTCGCGCTGTTCGACACCCTGCGCGACCGGCTCGGCCTGTCGCGCGTCAAGTCGGCCGCGACCGGCGGCTCGGCGCTGGGCCCCGACACCTTCCGCTTCTTCCTCGCGATGGGCGTGCCGCTCCGCCAGCTCTACGGCCAGACCGAGGCGGCCGGCGCCTACACCATCCAGACCGGCGGCGAGCTCGATTTCGACAGCTCGGGCCTGCCGTTCGACGACACCGAGATCCGGATTCACGAGCCCGACACGACCGGGCTCGGCGAGATCCGGGTGCGCCATCGGGGCATGTTCAAGGGCTATTTCAAGCAGCCCGAGGAGACCCGCAAGACGACCACCGCCGACGGCTGGCTGCAGACCGGCGATGCCGGCTATCTCGACGAGCGGGGCCGGCTCGTGGTGGTCGACCGGGTGCGCGACATCGCCACGACCGCCACGGGCGTCCGCTTCTCGCCCCAGTTCATCGAGAACAAGCTCAAGTTCTCGCCCTACATCGGCGAGTGCGTGGTCCTCGGCCATGACCGGCCGGCGGTGACCGCAATTCTCTGCATGCGCTACGCGATGGTCGCGAGGTGGGCCGAGAGCCAGGGGCTCGCCTTCACGACCTACACCCATCTCGCGGCCCGCCCGGAGGTCTACGAGCTGATCGCCAAGGAGGTCGAAAAGGTCAACGCCAGCCTGCCGCCGGCCCAGCGGATCAGCCGCTTCCTGCTCCTCTACAAGGAGCTGGACGCCGATGACGGCGAGCTGACCCGGACCCGCAAGGTGCGCCGCGGCGTGATCGACCAGCGCTACCGGGCGGTCATCGACGCGCTCTATTCGGGTCAGCGCAAGGTCGCGGTCGAGACCGAGGTCACCTTCGAGGATGGCCGGACCGGCAGGGGCACCGCCGAGATGGCGATCCACGACGCGGCACCCGAGGCGCTCTTGACCCAGCAGGCCGCCGAATAGGCGGGCGCCATGGCGGCGGCCAGGCAGCCGATCGCCCGTGCCGGCCAGGTGCGCCAGCTCAATCGGGTTCTGCTCGAGGTCAAGGGCATCACGCTCCGCTTCGGCGGCGTCGTGGCGCTCACCGACGTCAGCTTCGACATCCGGGAGGGCGAGATCCGGGCGATCATCGGCCCGAACGGCGCCGGCAAGTCCTCGATGCTGAACGTGATCAACGGCTTCTACCAGGCCCAGGAGGGCACGATCACCTACAAGGACCGGACCTATCGCCACATGCGGCCGCACCAGGCGGCCAGCGAGGGCATCGGCCGTACCTTCCAGAACATCGCGCTGTTTCGCGGCATGAGCACGCTCGACAACCTGATGACCGGGCGCATCCTCAAGATGCGCGCGACCTTTCTGGAGCAGGCGATCTATCTCGGCCGCGCCCGGCGCGAGGAGCTGGCGCACCGCGAGTTCGTCGAGCGGATCATCGACTTTCTCGAGATCCAGGCCATCCGCAACACGCCCGTGGGCCAGCTGCCCTACGGCATGCAAAAGCGGGTCGAACTCGGACGCGCGCTGGCGATGCAGCCCGACCTTTTGCTGCTCGATGAGCCGATGGCCGGCATGAATCTGGAAGAGAAGGAGGACATGTGCCGCTTCGTGCTCGACGTCAACGAAGAGTTCGGCACGACGATCGCGCTGATCGAGCACGACATGAGCGTGGTCATGGACATCTCGGACCGGGTCGTGGTGCTCGACTACGGCAAGCTCCTGGCCGACGGCACCCCAGACCAGGTCCGCAACGACCCGGCGGTGATCGAGGCGTACCTCGGGGTCGCCCATGACTGAGGCGCTGGCAAAGGTCCGGCCGACGATCGACGATCCGCAGGAGCTGGAGCGCGTCGTGCGCCGCCTGGTCGAGGCCTTCGATCCCCTCGCCATCTACCTGTTCGGTTCGCGCGCGCGCGGTGAGTCCTCAGACGACAGCGACTACGACGTGATGCTGGTGCTCGGCGATGACAACCGGATGCCATCTCAACAAGAAATCCGGAACGCGGCGCGAAGTCAGAGGATCGATGTCAATCCTTTCCTTTCCCGAGCCGGAGCCTTCGCTTGGCGCCGGCACGCCGTGGGCACGCTCGAGTACGAGGTACAACTCGACGGCGTCATGCTTTATCCGGCTGCGGGAGCGGATCCACGGGACGGCGCGTCGCGGAGTAGCAGACGGGAATCGATGAGCGTGGAAGTCGAGCGAGAGTGGCTGGAACAAGCAGACCGCGACCTCCAGGCGTCACGGCTTTGCTGTGGCGGCGCCAATCCGGTTCCTGATCGGGCAGCCTACCTTGTCCAACAGGCCGCAGAGAAGCTCACCAAAGCGGCCCTCGTCGCCCACCAGATCCGGCCGCGTAAAGGCCATGCCATAGGCGAATTCGCAAAGCGGTTGCCACAGAGTTTTCCCGAGCGAGATCGTTTCCTCCTCCTCGAGCGCTTCACCAAGTTCGTGTGGCTGCATCGGTATCCGGGTGAAACTCGTAGTCCGCCCGAGCCCGAACCTCAAGTACGCGAGGTTCGCGCCGGGATCGCTGAGATCGAGGCATTGAAGACCGATTTCGAGCGCTGGCTGGCACAACGGAACGCCGGGTCGTGAGCGTCCTCAACGCGGTCTTCGTCGATCCGTTCGTCAGCATCGCGAGCTCGCCCTTGTTCTTCGTAGAGGTGCTGATCGGCGGGTTGATGGCAGGCGTCATGTATTCGCTGGTGGCGCTCGGCTTCGTCCTGATCTTCAAGGCGTCCGGCGTGTTCAACTTCGCCCAGGGCGCCATGGTGCTGTTCGCGGTGCTGTGCTTCGCCGGCCTGATCGACGACGTCGGCCTCAACCGCTGGCTCGCGCTTGCGCTCGCGATCGGCATCATGATCGGGCTCGCCGGCCTGATCGAGCGGATCGTGCTGCGGCCGCTGGTCAACCAGGCGCCGATCAGCCTGTTCATGGCGACCATCGGCATCACCTTCTTTCTCGACGGCTTCGGCCAGGCGGTCTGGGGCAGCCAGGTGCGCGTCCTCGATCTCGGCATCCCGCAGCAGCCCTGGATCGTCGGCGGCATCTACATCAACCAGTTCGACGTCTTCGCGGCGGTCACCTGCGGCGCCCTGGTCGCGGGCCTCGCCCTGTTCTTCCAGTACACCGCGGTCGGCCGCGCGCTGCGGGCGGTCGCCGACGACCACCAGGCGGCGATGAGCGTCGGCATCCCGCTCAAGGTGATCTGGACCATCGTCTGGTCGGTCGCCGGCATCGTGGCGCTGGTCGCCGGCATCATGTGGGGCACCAAGCTCGGGGTGCAGCCCTCGATCGCGCTGGTCGCGCTGAAGGCGCTGCCGGTCCTGATCCTCGGCGGCTTCACCTCGGTGCCGGGCGCGATCGTCGGCGGCCTGATCATCGGCGCCGGCGAGAAGGTCGCCGAGGTGTTCTGGGGCGACGCCTTCGGTGGGGCGATCGAGGACTGGTTCGCCTACATGCTGGCGATGGGTTTTCTGCTGTTCCGGCCGCAGGGCCTGTTCGGCGAGCGGATCATCGAGCGCGTCTGAGGGAGCCGCGAGGTCATGCTCTATCGCGAGACCGGGCAGTTCAAGACCAGCTACGCCGCCGACCGCGCGATCCTGCCGATCCGCCAGGACCGGATCGGGCTGGCGGCGATCCTGCTCCTGGCCTTCGTGGTCGTGCCGCTGACAGCCGACCGCTACTGGCTCGACACGATCCTGTTGCCGTTCCTGGTGTTCTCGATCGCCGCCCTCGGCCTCAACATCCTGACCGGCTACGCCGGCCAATTGTCGCTCGGCACCGGCGGCTTCATGGCCTGCGGCGCGTTCAGCGCCTACAAGCTCGCGACCGCCTTTCCTGACCTGAACATCGTCGTGGTCTTCGCGCTCGCCGGTCTGATCACCGCCGGCGTCGGCATCCTGTTCGGCCTGCCGAGCCTGCGGATCAAGGGCTTCTATCTGGCGGTCGCGACGCTCGCCGCCCAGTTCTTCCTGGTCTGGCTGTTCAACAAGCTGCCCTGGTTCACGAACTACAGCCCGTCCGGGGTGATCAGCGCGCCGCCGCGCGCGGTGTTCGGCAAGGTGTTCGTCACCGGCGCCGAATCCAGCACGGAGGCCAAGTACCTGTTCACGCTCACGACCGTGACGCTGCTGGCGCTCGCCGCCAAGAACCTGACCCGGTGCAAGATCGGGCGCTCCTGGATGGCGATCCGGGACATGGACATCGCGGCCCAGATCATCGGCATCCGGCCGCTGACCGCCAAGCTCTCGGCGTTCGCGATCAGCTCGTTCTACATCGGCATCGCGGGCGCGATGTGGGCGTTCATCTACACCAGCGCGGTCGAGGCGCTGGCGTTCCAGATCGACCGCTCGTTCCAGATCCTGTTCATGATCATCATCGGCGGGCTGGGCTCGATCCTGGGCTCGTTCCTCGGCGCCGCGTTCATCGTGCTGCTGCCGATCTTCCTCAGCAACGTGCCCGGCCTGATCGGCATCCGGATGCCGACCGATCTGATCACCAATCTCGAGTTCATGATCTTCGGCGCCCTGATCATCTTCTTCCTGATCGTCGAGCCGCACGGCCTCGCCCGCCTCTGGCAGATCGCCAAGGAAAAGCTGCGCCGCTGGCCGTTTCCCTACTAGCGGCGACGCCCGAGCCGCCGCACAACGCATCACGTTGGCTGCCGGTGTCAGGACGTGCTAAGGTCGGTGCAATCGGGCGAGCCCCGGCGAGGGAGCTGGCCCCAAAACGTCGAACCACAACCAAGGGGGCAGACGATGGCCGTGACGAAGACCGTGATCGCCGGCTTGGCGCTGGCGATCGGCCTGGGAGGCGGGCTCGCGACCGAGGCGCTGGCCGACGGCGAGCAGTTCATCCCGCTCCTGATCTATCGCACTGGACCCTATGCGCCGAACGGCATTCCGATCGCTAACGGGATGAACGATTACTTCAATCTGGTCAATCAGCGCGATGGCGGTGTCGGCGGTGTCAAACTCACCTGGGAGGAGTGCGAGACCGCCTACAACAACGACCGCGGCGTCGAGTGCTACGAGCGCCTGAAGGACCGCGGTCCGACCGGGGCCTCGGTGGTCAACCCCTACAGCACCGGCATCACCTACGCGCTGATCGAGCGCGCCACCGCCGACAAGATCCCGATCCTGTCGATGGGCTACGGCCGCACCGACGCCGCCGACGGCCGGGTTTTTCCCTACGTCTTCAACCTGCCCATGACCTACTGGAGCCAGGCCTCCGCGCTGATCGAGTACATCGGCGACCAGGAGGGCGGCATGGACAAGCTCAAGGGCAAGAAGATCGCGCTGGTCTACCACGACAGCGCCTACGGCAAGGAGCCGATCCCGACCCTGCAGAAGCTGTCCGAGCAGCTGGGCTACGAGCTGTCGCTGTTCCCGGTCGCCCACCCGGGGCTCGAGCAGAAGGCGACCTGGCTCAAGATCGGCCGCCAGCTGCGCCCGGACTGGGTGCTGATGTGGGGCTGGGGCGTGATGAACTCGACCGCGATCAAGGAAGCGGCCGCGGTCGGCTATCCGATGGACCACTTCATCGGCGCCTGGTGGTCGGGCGCCGAGCCCGACGTCGAGCCCGCGGGTGTGGCGGCCAAGGGCTACAAGGCCGCGACCTTCCATCCCCCGGGCACCAATTTCCCGGTGTTCGACGACATCTTCAAGTACGTCTACGACAAGGGGCTCGGCAAGGGCGAGCGCGACAAGGTCGGCGAGGTCCTCTACAACCGCGGCATCATCAACGCGATGATCGTGGTCGAGGCGATCCGCACCGCCCAGGGCATCCATGGCGAGAAGCCGCTGACCGGCGAGCAGGTGCGCGACGGGCTCGAGCACCTCGACCTCACCGAGGAGCGCCTGACCGAGCTCGGCATGAAGGACTTCACGCCGCCGATCAAGGTCAGCTGCGCCGATCACGAAGGCGACCACGCGCTGCGCATCCAGCAGTGGGACGGCAAGAGCTGGTCGTTCGTCAGCGACTGGATCAAGCCGATGCGCGACGTGGTCCGGCCGATGCTCGAGGCCTCGGCCGAGGCCTACGCCAAGGAGAAGGGGATCACGCCCCGCGACTGCTCGAGCTGAGCGCGGCGCGTGCGCCGGCCGTGAGCGCCGCCGCGCTCGCCGAGACGGCCCTGGAACCCGGGCCACACGCGGCCGGGGCGCTCCTGGTCGTCAACAACATCGAGGTCGTCTACGACCACGTCATCCTGGTGCTGCGGGGCGTGTCGCTGACCGTGCCCGAGGGTGGCGTGGTCGCCCTGCTCGGCGCCAACGGCGCCGGCAAGACCACGACGCTGAAGGCGATCTCCAACCTGCTCCGGGTCGAGCGCGGCGAGGTCACCAAGGGCACGATCGAGCTCGCCGGCCAGAACGTCGCGGCGCTGTCGCCGACCGAGCTGGTCCGGCGCGGCGTGGTCCAGGTGATGGAAGGCCGCCGCTGCTTCGAGCACCTGACGGTCGAGGAGAACCTGTTGACCGGCGCCTACACCCGGACCGACGGCCGGGCCGCGGTCGCCGCGGATCTCGAACTGGTCTACGGCTATTTCCCGAGGCTCAGGGAGCGGCGGCACGCGCAGGCCGGCTACACCTCGGGCGGCGAGCAGCAGATGACCGCGATCGGCCGGGCGCTGATGGCGCGGCCCAAGGTGATCCTGCTCGACGAGCCGTCGATGGGCCTGGCGCCGCAGCTGGTCGAGGAGATCTTCGAGATCGTGGCCCGGCTCAACGCCGAGGCCGGGGTCACCTTCCTGCTCGCCGAGCAGAACACCAATGTCGCGTTGCACTTCGCCAGCTACGGCTACATCCTGGAAAGCGGGCGCGTGGTGCTCGACGGTGATGCCGCCGCCCTGCGTGCCAATGAGGACGTCAAGGAATTCTACCTCGGCCTGTCCTCGAGCGGCCGCAAGAGCTTCCGCGACATCAAGAGCTACAAGCGCCGAAAGCGTTGGCTTTAGGGACGTGGACGATGATCGGCAGCCCTCCCCAGGCCAGTCTGGCCCAGCGCACCGGCTCGGCGCTCGCCGAGGCGCTGCGCCACGATCGCCCGAGCGAGTCCCTTCAGGGTGATGGTCGGATCCGGCGAATCAGCGACCTCCTGATCGAGGGCATCGCCGACCACCAGCTGCCGGATTCGATCGACCGCACCCGGTTGAAGTCGCCTCAATCGGCAGCCGCCCTGGCGATCAACAGCTTTCTGCCCTGGCGGCGGGCGCCCGACCAGATGCCGCTCGGCGGCTGGGTCGGCTTCGACGCGGTCCAGTTCGAGGTTCGCTGCCCGACCGGCCTGCGCGGCACGCCGCCTCATCTCGATCTGCTGGCGTTGCGCGAGGGCGTCGCGGTTGCGGTCACCGTGCGCTGCACCGAATATCTCAGCCGCCGCAAATCCGCGGTCGCGTCGTCCTACGACCGCCTGCTGGCGGCAACCCCTGCGCTCGAGGTCTGGCAGCGGATGCTGCAGGAGCTGCGCGCCAGGCCGACCATGTACCGGCACCTCGACCTCGGCGGTCTGGTCAAGTATGCGCTGGCGCTGGGCCGGACTTTCCCGGACCGCTCGACCACCTTGCTCTATCTGTTCTGGGAGCCGCTGAACGCCGAGCAGTTCGACGAGTTCCGCCGCCATCGCGCCGAGCTCGCCGCACTCGGCGAGGCGGTCCAGGGCGCGCGAGTGGTGTTGCAGGCCAAGAGCTTCGATGCCCTCTGGCGGGAGTGGGCCGAGCGCCGGCAGCCGGCCTGGCTGGCGGGCCACGTCGCCCGCCTGCGCGCCCGCTACGGCGTCACGATCGCGACCAACGGACCATTTTGAGGCCGGCCGGCGCCCGGATGGGATGACCGGCAATTATGATATGAGGTGACACCATGACCGAGATTGACGGCGTCCATTACGATCCGCTCGAGGTGCGCGACCCGGCTCTGAGGGACGCGCAGCTGCTGGCGGCGCTGACCGGCCTGTTGCGCCATGCCATCGAGAACGCACCGGCGCTCGCGGCCCATCTGGCCGCCATCGATCCGGATCAGATCACGAGTTTCGAAGCCCTCGCCACGCTGCCGCCGCTGCGCAAGGACGAGCTCCGCCGGCTGCAGCAGGCGAGCCCACCGCTCGGCGGCCTGAACGCAACCCCGATCGCGCAGCTCGCCAAAGTGTTCGTCTCGCCCGGACCGATCTTCGACCCCGAAGGCGCCCGGCCCGACTACTGGCGCTTCGCGCGCGCGCTCTATGCGGCGGGCTTTCGCCGGGGCGATCTGGTCCACAACACCTTCGCCTACCACCTGACGCCGGCCGGCTCGGTGATCGAGACCGCGGCGCGCGCGCTGGGGTGTCCGGTGATCCCGGCGGGCACCGGTCAGACCGAGCAGCAGCTCAGGGTGATCCAGCTGCTGCGCCCGGTCGGCTATGCCGGCACGCCTTCGTTCCTCAAGATTCTGCTCGAGCGCGGCCGCGCCGAGGATCTTGATCTGTCCTGTCTCAAGAAGGCGGTGGTCACCGGCGAAGCTTTTCCCAAAGCCCTCGCCGAGGAGTTCCGGGACGGCTACGGGATCGATGCCTATCAGAGCTACGGCACCGCCGATCTCGGCCTGGTCGCGTACGAGACCCGGGCGCGCGAGGGGCTGGTCGTGGACGAAGGCGTGCTGGTCGAGATCGTGCGCCCGGGGACCGGAGCCCCGGTCCCGGCGGGGGAGGTCGGCGAGCTGCTGGTGACCACCTTCAACGCCGACTACCCGCTGATCCGGTTCGCGACCGGCGATCTCTCGGCGATCATGCCGGGCCGGAGCCCCTGCGGCCGGACCAACCGGCGCCTGCGCGGCTGGCTCGGCCGCGCCGACCAGACGACCAAAGTCAAGGGCATGTTCGTCCATCCCAGCCAGATCGCCGAGGTCGCCCGGCGCCATCCGGAGGTCGGGCGCACGCGGCTGGTGGTCGAACAGGCGGACGGTCTCGATCGGATGACCCTGCGTTGCGAGCTCGCGGCCCCGGCCGAGGGGCTGAGAGCGGCGATCGAGATCAGCCTGCGCGCGATCACCGGCCTGCGCGGCGGGATCGAGCTGGTCACGCCGGGCACGCTCGCCAATGACGGCAAGGTGATCGACGACCGCCGCGAGCTGAGCTGAGCGCCGCCCTGTCCACCGCCGGCCCCTCGACCGCCGCCCTGCTGACCGCCCCCCTTCTGACGGTTGAAGAGCTGGTCTGCGTGCGCGGCGGCCGGCAGGTGTTCGCCGGCCTGTCGTTCGCGCTCGCCCCGGGTGAGGTCCTGGTGCTGCGCGGCCCGAACGGCAGCGGCAAGTCGAGCCTCTTGCGCCTGCTCGCCGGCTTTCTGGCGCCCGCCGCCGGCTGGCTCGCCTGGGCGGGCACGGCGATCGGGGATGATCTCGCGGCTCATCGCGCCCGCCTGCATTACGTCGGCCATCTCGATGCCGTGAAGAGCCTGCTGACCGTGCGCGAGAATCTCGCTTTCGCGGCCGCGCTCGGCGGCGGCGCGGGCGGGCTCGAGGTGGCACTCGGGGGCTTCGATCTGGCGCCTCTGGCCGAGGTCCCCGCCCGCTACCTCTCGGCGGGGCAGAAGCGGCGCCTGGCGCTCGCCCGCCTGCTCGCCGGCGCGCGCCCGCTCTGGTTGCTGGACGAGCCGGGCGTCGGCCTGGACGCCGCCAACCGGACCCGGCTCGAGCAGGCGTTGGCCACGCATCGGGCCGCGGGCGGGCTCGCGGTGCTCGCGACCCACGGCGACGTCGCGGTCGAGGATGCGCTGCTGCTCGAGCTCGGGCCGTGATCCGGGCGTTCGCCGCCCTGGTCCGGCGCGATCTCCGGCTCGGGCTCCGGCGCGGCGCCGACAGCCTGCAGCCGGTCCTGTTCTTCGTGCTGGCGCTGACCCTGTTCCCGCTCGGGATCGGACCGGCGCCGGAGACCCTGGCGCGGGTCGGGGTCGGCGTGATCTGGGTGCTGGCGCTGCTCGCGGTCATGCTGAGCCTCGATCGCCTCTACCAGGCCGACGCCGAGGACGGCTCGCTCGAGCTGCTGGCACAAGGGCTTCTGCCGCTGGAGCTGGTGACGCTTGGCCAGTGCCTCTCCCACTGGCTGACCAGCGGCCTGGTGCTGGTGCTGGTCTCGCCGCTGCTCGCGCTGCTGATGCAGCTTCCCGGCAAAGCCCAGGGCGTGCTCGCGCTGGCACTGCTGCTCGGCACGCCCACGCTGACCCTGATCGGCAGCATCGGGGCGGCGCTGCTGATCGGGGCGCGGCGCGGCAGCGTGCTGCTGGCGCTGCTCGTCTTGCCGCTCTACATCCCAGTCCTGATCTTCGGGGTCAGCGCGGTCGAGGGCGAGGTCATGGGCCTCGGCGGCCGGCCGCAGCTCCTGATCCTCGCCGCGATGCTGCTCGCCGCGCTCGCGCTCGCCCCGCTCGCCGCCGCCGCCGCCCTCCGCCTGGCGTTGGAGTAGCCCGGCCGCATTGAGGCCGTCGGTTGCAGAAGGCACCATCGCACGGGTAAGATACACGTGTCCGTGATCCGGGAGTGGCCCATGAGAGCGACCCTCTACGACGTCGACGCGCGCCGGCGCACCGTGAGTCTCACCCTTAACGCCGATCTCTGCGCCAAGGCCAAGGCCGCCGGCATCAATCTGTCACGAATCGCCGAGGAGGCCCTGGCAAATGCGTTGGCGGGGCGCGTGGCCGAGCGAGTGAAAGCCGAGATCCGACGCGATCTCGACGCCCACGATGCTTTCGTCCGGGAGCACGGCTCGTTCGCCGGTATGGTTCGCGAACACTACGCCGCGAACGATGACGATGCGTCAGTTTGACGTCCTGGACAACCCGATCCCGCGAGCGCGGCGAGCCCTCCCATTCGTTATGATCCTGCAATCGGATCTGGTCGAGACCGGCCGTGATCGGATTGTCGCACCTCTCACTCTGCAAAGCGCCATGCCCCCTTTGGCCGGCCGACTGATTCCGGTCGTTACGATCGAACGGGACGCCTATGCCGTCCTCGTCCCGTCGCTGACCGCCATGCCCACGGCCGATTTGCGCCGCACGGTCGCTAACCTGGCGGAAGTTCGCGACCGGATCATCGCCGCTCTGGACTACCTGTTTCTCGGCTTTTAGCTGCTGCCGACGAGCTGTCGGTGCGGCCCGCCGATTCGTGCGGCGCGCGGCGTCGCCGCGCGCCGGCCACATACAGGCTTTGTTAAACGGGGTCGCCGACACTGGGTCGCCTGGGGACCCTCTCGGCACGGCATCTCATCATGCGTAAATCTCGGCAGCGGCCCGAACTCAGCCCGCGCGCGCTCCGGCTCTTCGGCAGCCCGGCGGCGCGGAGCGAGTTCCTGACCGGGCTCATGTTGATCGCCGGCACGGCCTCGGTCGCGGCCTTCGTCGACGTCGCCGGTCTGCTCGCCCGCTGGTCGGCCTACGAATGGGCCTGGCTGCTCGGCGAGCTCTGGGCGCTGCCGGTGGTCATGTCGATCGCCTTCGGCATCCTCGCGATCCGACGGATGCGCGAGCTCGGGGCCGAGGTGATCCGACGGCGGCAGGTCGAGGAGCGGCTCGCCGGGAGCGCCGGCGCCGCTGCCGAAGAGGCCGCTGCCCCGGCGCCGGACGATCAGGCCGGTGAGTCGTCGGAATGGTCCTGGGAGATCGATGCCGACCAGCATCTGACGATGGTGTCGGAGCAGGCCCCGGCGGTCCTGGTCGAGCTGGCCCGGGAGCGGGCGCCCTGGCGGCCCGGCGGGGCCCTGGTCGACGACGATGCCTGGGTGCGCCACCGGGCGGACCTGGCCCGTGGCCGTGCCTTCCAGAGCTTCGAGTTCCGGATCGCCGATGCCGACGGCGCGCAGCGGCATCTCCAGCTCAGCGGCTGGCCGGTCCACGACCGGGCGGGCCAGCTGACCGGGTTCCGCGGGCTCGGCACCGACGTCACCCGCGCCGCGGTCGCGGAGGCGCAGGTCCGGCATCTGACGGCGCACGATCCGATGACCGGGCTCGTGCATCGGGGCGAGCTCAACGAACGGCTCACCCAGGCTTTGGCGCGCGCGCGCCACGGCGAGCAGGCGGCTCTGCTGTGTCTCAACCTGGACCGGTTCAGCGAGATCAACGACACGCTGGGCCCGGAGTTCGGCGATCAGCTGATCCGGTCCTGCGGCGAGCGGCTGCGCGCCTGCGTCGGCGAGACCGGCCTGGTCGCCCGGATCGGCGGCGACGAGTTCGCGATCCTCGGCCAGCATCTGCAGGCGGGCGGCGCCGAGGCCCTCGGCCAGCAGCTGCTGAGCGGCTTCGCCGAGCCCTTTGAGATCGAGGGCCGCACGCTCACCATGACCGTCGGCATCGGGATCGCTCTGATCCCTCAGGATGGGGCCACGGGCGGCGATCTCCTGAAGCACGCCGACATCGCGCTGCGCTGGGCCAAGAGCGAGGGCCCGAACAGCTGCCGCCGGTTCGATCAGGACATGGGCGCCGAGCTGCGTGAGCGCACCGCCTTTGAATCCGAGCTCTGGCGCGGCTTCGCCGCCGGCCAGTTCGAGCTCCACTACCAGCCCCAGATCGCGACCGCGACCCAGACGGTGGTCGGCCTCGAGGCCCTGCTGCGCTGGCGGCATCCGACCCAGGGGGTGGTGCAGCCGCGGGAATTTCTGCCGATCGCCGAGGAGATCGGCCTGATGGTGCCGCTCGGCGCCTGGGTCCTGCGCGAGGCCTGCGGCCGCGCCAGCGCCTGGCCGCAGATCCGCGTGTCGGTCAACCTCGCGCCGACCCAGTTCCGCCATCGCGATCTGGTTGACCTGGTCCAGCAGACCCTCGAGCAGACCGGTCTCGAGCCGGCACGCCTCGAGCTCGAGATCACCGAGAGCGCGCTCCTGGCCGACGCGCGGATGGCCTGCGACATCCTCGACCGGCTGAAGCAGCTCGGGGTCATGATTGCGATCGACGACTTCGGCACCGGCTATTCCAGCCTCAGCTACCTGCAGAAGTTCGATCGCATCAAGATCGCGCGCTCGTCGACCAGAGCGCTCGGCCGCCACGACCAGGCCGACGCCATGATCCATGCGATCATCGGTCTCGGCCGGGTGCTGGGCATGGAGGTCTGCGCCGAGGGCGTCGAGACCGACGAGCAGAGCGCCTGGCTGCGTGAGGAAGGCTGTGCCGAGCTCCAGGGCTTCCTGTTCAGCCGGCCGCTCGAGGCGGCCGAGCTCGATGCCTTCATCGCTGCCACGGTCGCAGCCGGGCTGCCCGAGACCGCCTGCGAAGCCTCGCCTGCGGCCTGAGGCGGGTCGCCGGCCTCAGGCGACCTCGGGCCGGGCCCGCTCGCAGATCGCCGCCAGATCGAGACCGCGCGGCAGCGTCCCGAACTGCCGCCCGCCGTTGTCGGCGAGGCGGGACGCGCAGAAGGCGTCGGCGATCACCGGCGGCGCGTGCTGGACCAGCAGGGCGCCCTGGAGCGCCAGCGCGAGCTGCTCGACGAGCCGGCGCGCCTGCGTCTCGGAGTCGATCTGCTCGCGCAGGCAGTTCTTCAGCCGGACCAGCCAGGCGTCCAGCCGGAGGTCAGCGCCCCGCGCCCGCTCGATCTCCTCGAGGAAGACGTCCTGGGCACCGGGATCCCGCATCAGCGTGCGCACCGCGTCGAGACAGACGACGTTGCCGGAGCCCTCCCAGATCGAGTTGACCGGCGCCTCGCGGTAGAGCCGCGGCATGATCGAGGTCTCGACGTAGCCGTTGCCGCCCAGACACTCGAGCGCTTCGGCGACCGTCGCCGGCGCCCGCTTGCAGACCCAGAACTTGGTCACGGCGGTCGCCAGGCGATTGAAGCTCGCCGCCGCCGGATCGCCCGGCCCGGCATCGAAGGCGCGCGCCAGGCGCATCACCAGGACCAGGGCCGCCTCGGCCTCGAGCGCGAGATCGGCGAGCACGCTGCGCATCAGCGGCTGGTCGAGCAGCCGCTTCTCGAAGGCGCTGCGATGGGCGGCGTGATGGAGCGCCTGGGCGACCGCCTGGCGCATCAGCGCCGCCGCGCTGATCGCGGCGTCGAGCCGGGTGTGGTGGACCATCTTGATGATCGTGTGGACGCCGTGGCCGGGCGCGCCGATCAGCTCCGCCAGGGCGCCGGCGTACTCGATTTCGGCCGAGGCGTTGGCGCGATTGCCGAGCTTGTCCTTGAGACGTTGGATGTGGATGGCGTTGCGCGCGTCACCGGGGCGCCAGCGCGGCACCAGGAAGCAGGTGAGGCCCGCCTCGGTCTGCGCCAGCGTCAGGAAGGCATCCGACATCGGCGCCGAGCAGAACCACTTGTGGCCGGTCAAAAGATAACTGCCATCGCCGGCCGGCTCCGCCCGCGTGCTGGTGCCACGCAGGTCCGAGCCGCCCTGCTTCTCGGTCATCGCCATGCCGATCAGGGCGCCCCGTTTGCCCGCGACCGGCCCCGACGCGGGGTCGTAGTCGGTCGACAGGATCTTGGGCGCCCACGCCTTGGCGATCCGCGGCGACTCGCGCAGCGCGGGCAGGGCCGCGAAGGTCATCGCGAGCGGACAGCAGACGCCGCTCTCGACCTGGTTGAGCAGGTAGGCCGAGGCGGCGCGGACGACATGGGCGCCGGGGCGGGGCTCGGCCCACGGCAACGCGTGGACCTGCTCGGCGACCGCCCGCCGCATCAGCTCGTGCCAGGCGGGATGGAACCCGACCTCGTCGATCCGGTGGCCATAACGGTCGTGGCTGTGCAGGACCGGCGGGTACTGGTTGGCCTGCTCGCCCAGCCGGATGGTCGCCGCCTGCCCGAGCCAGGCGCCGAAGCTGGCGAGCCGGGCCTCGCCCCAGGCACCGCCCTCGCGCACCACCGCCTCGCACAACGCCGCATCCTGCTCGAACAGGTTGGTGTCCTCGAGCGGCGGCGGCTGGTTCAGGACCTCGTGGGTGGCGAACGTGAAGGGCTGCGCGGTCATCTGATCTCCCCCTGACGCAAGCGCGCGCTGCGTCCGAGCCCGGCTGCAGGTAGAGATAGATCTAGCGCGGATAATCTTGAAGTCGTGCTAACGCGGTGCCCTCGATCTGCCGGCAGCATCGCCCCGGGCGCCATCCTCAAGGAAATCAAAAAGTCGCGGGGGGGGTGGGCCCCCTCGGGAACTCCGGGACCCGTCATTCCGCCGCGGCGAGTTCGGCCTCGTAGGCGAACAGGGCGGCGGCGCCGCCGGTGTGCAGGAAGACGACGTTCTGGTCAGCCCGGAAAAAGCCCTTCCGGCAGAGGTCGATCAGGCCGGCCATGGCCTTGCCGGTGTAGAGCGGATCGAGCAGCAGACCCTCGGTCTCGGCCGCGAGCCGGATCGCCTCGATCGTGCCGGCCGTGGGCAGGCCGTAACCGTCGCCGACGTAGTCGCCGTTCGCCATCACGCGCGCCCGCTCGATGTTGCTCCGGAGGCCGAGGTGGGCCGCGGTCGCGCCCGCGGTCCGCAGCACGGATTCGATCTGGGTCGGCGCCGGCCGGCGGACGCAGATGCCGAGCACGTCGATGCCGGCGTTCGCGCCCTCGAGGCCGGCGACCAGCCCCGCCTGGGTCCCGGTGCTGCCGGTGCCGACCACCACGCAATCGATCCGGAGGCCCCGATCGTTTGCCTGCTGGAGCAGCTCGAGCGCGGCGTTGACATAGCCGAGCGCGCCGACCGGGTTCGAGCCGCCGCCCGGGATGATGTACGGCCGCCCGCCCCGCGCCCGCACTTCGTCGGCGATCTCGGCGCAGGCCGCGTCCATGTCGGTGTCGGCTGCAACGAAGCGGAGCCGCGCCCGGAACAGCCGGTCGAGCAGGACGTTGCCGGTCGCCTCGTAGCCGGCTCCGTGCCCGGGCACCCGGCGCTCGAGCAGCGCCTCGCACTTCAGCCCGTACCGGCAGGCGGCGGCCGCGGTCTGGCGGACGTGGTTGGACTGCACGGCGCCGTGGGTGATCAGCGTGTCGGCGCCCCGTGCCAGGGCATCGCCGACCAGGAATTCGAGCTTGCGCGTCTTGTTGCCGCCGGTCCCGAGCCCGGTGCAGTCGTCGCGCTTGACGAACAGGCGCGGCCCGCCGAGCCGCCGGCCGAGGTTGGGCATCGGCTCGAGCGGGGTCGGCAGATGCGCGAACCGGACGCGGGGATAACGGGCGAGGTGCATGGCGGGGCTGGCCTCCCTCTCGGTTGCTGAGCGGCGGATCGTCGACGACGCGGACTGCTCGAGCTTAGCGGCGGTCCCGGTGGCGACCAACGGCTTTGTCGGAGCTGACCCGCCTGCCGCTTTAAGAGAAGACACACCGAATCCGCTGATAGTGCGTCCCGTGTTTGCGCGATCTGCACCGAACCCGGATCGATGCCCGCCGACCGACCGACCGCCGAACCGAGGCCGAAGCACGCCGACGCCCGCATCCTGGTGCCGATCGCGGCGCTGGTCGTGGCGGCGCTCGGGCTGCTCGCGGGCGCGCTCTGGTTCGCGAGCGTGAGCCAGGACGAGCTCGCCCGCCAGCACGAGCACCAGTTGATCGAGCATGCGATCGCCACGGTCCGCCGCCAGACCTCCCTCACGGTCAAGGATTACGCCTACTGGGACGACGCCGTGCAGCACTTGGTGCTCGGCCTGGATCCGGAGTGGGCCGACGGCAACGTCGGTGCCTACATCTACGACACCTTCGGCTTCGAGTACTCCTTCGTGCTCGACGGCGCCGATCGGACGACTTACGCCCAGATCGATGGGGCGCCCGCAAGCGCCGACGCGCTCGGCGTGCTCGGCACGGCGCTCGGCCGTCTGGTCGCCCAGGCGCGCGCCGCCCCGATCGGCGGCGAGCGGACGCCGCCGCCCGCGACCGGTCTGCTGATGGCCGGCAACGACATCGTGATGGCAGCGGTCAGCCCGCTGCTGCCGCAGGCGGGCTCGGTCCTGCAGCTGCCGCCCGGCCCGCACTCGGTCCTGGTGTTCGCCAAGCGCCTCGGCAGCGAGTTCCTGCAGCGGATCGAGTCCGACTTCAGCCTGCAGCAGGTCCGCATTGCCGCGCCGTCGGCCACCGACCTGCAGGCTTGGGTTCCGCTCGTCTCGCCGACCGGCGAGGAGCTGGCGAAGCTCACCTGGACGCCGCACCAGCCGGGCCGCAGGCTGCTGGTCTGGCTGACCCCGGCGCTGCTGGCAGCGCTCGCGGTGTTTCTCGGCTTCGCCGGCCTCGCGCTGCGCAACGTCCGCCGCGCGGCCGCGGTGATCCGGGATGGCGAGACCCGCTTTCGGGACATCGCCGAGGCCAGCTCCGACTGGCTGTGGGAGACCGACGCCGGGCTGCGGGTCGCGTTCGTCTCGGAGCGGTTCGCGACCATCACCGGGGTCAGCCCGAGCACGATTCTGGGCCATTCGCTGACCGAGCTGCTGCATCCCGCGGAGGACCGCGAGCGCTGGGAGCGCCATCTGGCGGACCTGGCGGCGCGCCAGCCGTTTCGCGGGCTGCTCTGCCGCCTGGACGAGGGCGTCAAGCGTGCGCACACCTTGCGCGTCGCCGGCAAGCCGATCGTCGATGCCGACGGACGGTTCTGCGGCTATCGGGGCGCGGCCACCGACATCACCGCCGAGCTTCATGCCCAGACCCAGGCCCAGTACCTGGCCCGGCACGATCCGTTCACCGGCCTGCCCAACCGCCTTTTGTTGCAGGAGCGGCTGCAGCAGGCGCTGGCCGATTGTCGACGCCGGGAGGGGACCGCGGCGATCCTGTGCCTCGATCTCGATCGCTTCAAGGATGCCAACGATCGCCTCGGCCACGCCGCCGGCGATCTCCTGATCAAGATCTGCGCCGCCCGGCTCACGGGCTGCGTCCGCGAGACCGACACCGTCGCCCGGTTCGGCGGCGACGAGTTCGCCGTCCTGCAGGTCGGGATCGAGGATCTCGGCGACGTGCAGAACCTCGCGGATCGCCTGCTGGCCGAGCTCGCCCGGGCGTTCGACCTCGACGGCCAGGAGGCGCTGGTCACGACCAGCATCGGCGTCGCCTTGATTCCGGCCGACGGCGACGCGCCGGAGACCCTGCTGCAGAACGCCGACATCGCGCTCTACCGCGCCAAGGCCGAAGGTGGCAATCGCTGTCGCTTCTTCGAGGTCGGCATGGACGCCCGGCTCCGGGAGCGCAAGGCGCTCGAGGCCGATCTGCGGCGCGCGCTCCAGAACGGCGAGCTCGAGCTCTACTACCAGCCGCTGATCACTCTTTGCGACGGCCGGGCCACCGGCGTCGAGGCGCTGGTCCGCTGGCACCATCCGGACCGTGGTCTGATCGAGCCGACGGCATTCATTCAGCTCGCCGAGCAGACCGGTCTGATCATGCCGATCGGCGAATGGGTGCTGAAGACCGCCTGCCGGCATGCCGCCGACTGGCAGGGCGTCCGGGTCGCGGTCAACCTGTCCGCGGTGCAGTTCCGGCACGCCGATCTGGTCGGCGCGGTCAGCTCGGCCCTCGAGCGCTCGGGGCTGGCGCCGGGCCGGCTGGAGCTCGAGATCACCGAATCGGTGCTGCTCGAGGAGCCGCAGGAATCGCTGCTCACGCTGCTGCGGCTCAAGGACCTCGGGGTGCGCATCGCCATCGACGACTTTGGCACCGGTCATTCGAGCCTCGGCCATCTGCGGGCTTTCCCGTTCGACAAGATCAAGATCGACCGGTCGTTCGTGGACGATCTCGACCGGGACCGCGACGCCGAGGCGATCATCAGGGCGGTGGTCGCGCTCGGCAGGGGGCTCGGCATCGAGACCTGCGCGGTGGGCGTCGAGCGCGTTGGCCAGTTGGCGCAGCTCGCGAGCGACGGCTGCGACGAGGTCCAGGGCTATCTGTTCTGCCGGCCGATGCCGGTCGCCGAAGCTCAGGCGTTCATCGAGCGCGCCGCCGCCGGCTCGCTGCTCGCGGACTTGATGGTCGACAGGCCCGGCCGCCGGGCGTAACCATCGACCTTGTCGGTCGGCGCCGCCGCGGCTAGTCATTGCCGCAGCGGTCCGCGCCGACGGCGTGGTCAGATCGAGCAGGTGAGCGAGATGTCCGCAGAGCCCAACAGGACGTCCGTCCGCGAAGCGGTCGCGGTCTTCGATGAGGTCAACGAGCTCGATGCCGCGGTCGAGGAGCTGCTGAAGGCCGGCTTCAGCAAGGCCGACATCAGCCTGTTGGCGAGCGAGGAGTCGGTCAGCAAGAAGCTCGGCCATCGCTACGAGCGGGTCGAGGAGATGGAGGACGAGCCGGACGCGCCGCGGATCGCCTACCGGACCCGGGCCTCGCTCGGCGAGAGCGACGACGTGATCATCGGCACGCTGACCTATCTGCCGACCGTGCTCGCGGCCGGCACGGTGGTCGCCTCCGAGGGCGTGGTCGCGGCGGCGGTCACCGGCACGGCGATCGCCGGCGCCCTGATCGGCACCGTCCTGACCCGCTGGCTGGACCGCAATCACGCCGAGCGGCTGCAGGAGCAGCTGGAACATGGCGGCCTGCTGCTGTGGGTCCGGACCCCGGATCCGCAGACCCAGCGCCGGGCGGTCGAGATCCTGACCCGCCACTCCGCCCACGACGTCCACATCCACCAGCTGCCGGTCAAGCAAACCTGACGGCGCGCCGCGTCGCGTCCGTCGGTTGCCGGCCGACCCCGGCCGCGCCCGGCGCGGCGGTCGTGCTGCCCCGCAGGCCTGCCGACGGGATCGTCGTTGTTCCAATGCTTCTTCGATGAAATGATCATCGATAATTAGAACAATTCGAAGTCGGACATGAATTGGAATGGTTCTACTTTGTTGTGACTTGTCCAGACTTGTCGATCGAGCTATCTTGTCGGACATCGATTGTAAAGTCAGGTGCGCGCGGCCGAGGCAGCGCTGGCGCCGGGAGATACCGAGATGCTGAACCGACCGCCCTGCCGGGCTGCGCCGGCCGCGGGCCTGCTGGCCGCCCTGATGATCACGATGGCGACCGCGCTGCCCGCGGCGGCCGAAGAGGTCAACATCTACTCGTCGCGCCACTACGACACCGACCAGCAGCTCTATGACCAGTTCACCAAGGAGACCGGCATCGAGGTCAACCGGATCGAGGGCGACGCCGATCAGCTGATCGAGCGGATCAAGGCCGAGGGCCGGAACAGCCCCGCCGATCTCCTGATCACGGTCGATGCCGGGCGGCTCTGGCGCGCCGAGCAGGCCGGCATCCTGCAGCCGGTCTCGTCGGCGGTTCTGGACAAGCGCATTCCGGCCAGCCTGCGCCATCCGGACGGCCTCTGGTTCGGGGTCAGCAAGCGGGTGCGGATCATCATCTACGCCAAGGACCGGGTGCAGCAGGGCGAGATTAAGACCTACGAGGATCTCGCCGCTCCGAAATGGCAGGGGCGGGTCTGCATGCGCTCCTCGACCAACGTCTACAACCAGTCGCTGGTCGCCTCGATGATCGAGGCGGACGGGCTCGACAAGACCGAGCAGTGGGCCAGGGGGCTGGTCGCCAATTTCGCCCGCCCGCCCCAGGGCGCCGACACCGATCAGATCAAGGCGGTAGCGGCCGGCGAGTGCGACGTCTCGGTGGTCAACCACTACTACCTGGTGCGGCTGATCGAGTCGGACGACCCGGACGACCGCGCGACTGCCGATCAGATCGGCATCGTGTTCCCGAACCAGGCGGGCCGCGGCGCGCACGCCAACATCAGCGGCGCCGGCGTCACCGTCAACGCGCCGGACAAGGCCAACGCGATCAAGTTCCTCGAATATCTGACGACCGATCAGGCTCAGATCTACTTCACGCAAGGCAACTACGAGTTCCCGGCGGTGCCGGGGGTGCCGCTCGAGCCGGCGCTGGCCCGCCTCGGCGACTTCAAGACCGACCAGATCAACGCGTCCAAGTACGGCGAGCACAATGCCGAAGCGGTCAAGCTGATGGACCGCGTCGGCTGGAACTGACGCCTCCGCCGGCCCGCCTCCGCTAACGATCGGCGCTCGGCACCGACTGGACGGCCGGCCGCTGCGGGCGGGCGCGGGTGATCGCCCGGCTCAGCAGGATGACCGGGATCAGCCCGACCACGACGATCATGAGCGCCGCGGTCGAGGCCTCGGCCAGGCGCTCGTCGGAGGCGAAGCGGTAGACCCGGACCGCCAGCGTCTCGAAGTTGAAGGGCCGCAGGATCAGGGTCGCGGGCAACTCCTTCAGGACGTCGACGAACACCAGGATGACCGCGGTCAGCACGCTGCCCCACATCAGCGGCACGTGCACCTTGAGCAGCGTCCCGCCCGGGCTGCGGCCGAGCGTGCGCGCGGCGTCGTCGAGATGACGGTTGATTTTGCCGAGGCCGGCCTCGACCGTGTTCAGGGCGAGCGCCAGGAAGCGCACCATATAGGCGAACACCAGGCCCGCGATGGTGCCGGTCAGGAGCAGGCCGGAGGAGACACCGAAGCTCGCCCGCAGCCAGGCGTCGAGCGCGTTGTCGAAGCGCGCGAACGGGATCAGCACCCCGACCGCGATCACCGCCCCCGGGATCGCGTAGCCGAGGCCCGCGACCCGGGCCGAGATCCGCATCACCGGCGTCGGCCGCAGGCGCAGGCCGTAGCCGACGACGATCGCGAGCGCTGCAGTCAGCGCCGCGGCGATCGCGGCGAGCGTCAGGCTGTGCCAGGCGAGGTCAAGGAACATGCCGCCGAACAGGGGGTCGCCCCGCCGGACCGCCATGGTCAGCAGGACCGCGACCGGCACGCCGAAGCCCAGGACCACGGGCACGGCACAGGCGCCGAACGCGAGCAGCCCGCGGCCGCCGCGCAGATCGTAGCAGGGGCGAAGGCGCGACTGGGCGGTGTGCTGATAGCGGGCGAGGCCGCGCGACCAGCGCTCGGCCCCGAGCACCAGGAGGACCACGAGCATCAGGGCGGCGGCCAGCTGCGCGGCCGCGACCGGCTCGCCGAGCGCGAACCAGGTCCGGTAGATGCCGGTCGTGAAAGTGTTGACGCCGAAGTACTGGACCGTGCCGAAGTCGGCCAGCGCCTCCATCAGCGCGAGCGCGACGCCGCCCGCGATCGCCGGCCGGGCGAGCGGCACGGCGACTTCCATGAAGCTGCTCCAGGGGCCGCGCCCGAGCGTGCGGCTGACGTCGAGCATGCAGGTGCACTGCTCCAGGAACGCCGCCCGGGCGAGCAGGTAGACGTACGGATAGAGCACGAGCGTCATGACCACGATCGCGCCGCCGAGCGAGCGGATCGGCGGGAACCAGTAGTCGGCATGGCTCCAGCCGGTCGCCGCGCGCAGCGCGGTCTGCACCGGGCCGGCGTACTGCAACAGATCGGTATAGGTGTAGCCGATGATGTAGGTCGGCACCGCGAACGGCAGCAGCAACGCCCACTCGAACAGGCTGCGGCCGGGAAACTGGCACATGCTGACCAGCCAGGCGGCGCCGACCCCGATCGCGATCACGCCGAGCCCGACACCCAGCGCCAGCAGCGCCGTGTTCGCGATGTAGCCCGACAGCACGGTTTCGGCCAGATGCGACCAGACGCCGTCGGTCGGAACCAGGATGCTCGCGAGCACCACCAGCACCGGCAGCGCGATCAGCAGCGCGAGCGCGACCGCGAACAGGCTCCAGCGGTCGAGCCATTCGGGCCAGCGCCACCCCGGCCGGGGCCTGGCGTCGATCGTGGGCAGCGACATGCGCATGATGGTGCTGGGCGTGACCCGCTTCTTGGTTACCTGCGCCAGTAGATCTGGCGGCGAGGCCAAGAAATGTCTAGCCTCATTCAGAATTGTTGTCGACCCTGCAAGCAAGCTCTCTTGGTGCTAGGCGGCTAAGTCTTGGATCAGAATCATTCTAAATCAAAACTGGATTGAGCCCTCAAGAATAGACCGGATGTGCAATTTAGGTGGGCCGGAGGGCGCGAGCACAGATCGGACGGCCGGCGACCGGCCGCGGCACGAGGGATGATCCCTTGCGGGTGATCGCTGGGGTAAGAGACGGCGATGCCCGACCGGGGTCGGGCACGCTCACTTCAGGCGACGGGTCGGGCGGCGCGCGGCCGGCGCCGATCCGGGGCCGGATTACAGGTGGGCCGCGATGTAGTTGGCGATGCCGACCTTCTCGATCAGGTCGAGCTGGGTCAGGAGATGATCCTCGTGGTGCTCCTCGTCGGCCAGGATCTTGACCATCAGCTCGCGGCTGACCGAATCGCCGGTCCGCTGGGCGACCGCGATGCCCTCGCGCAGATCGGCGATGCCCTTGACCTCGAGCGCGAGGTCGCGCTTGAGGACCTCGACGACGTCGGCGCTCGCCTGGGCCGGCTCGCCGCCCTGCATCTTGGGCGTGCCCTCGAGGTAGAGAATGCGCTCGATCAGCAGCTCCGCGTGCCCCATCTCGTCGTTGACCTCGGCGCGCTCGGTCGCGGCCAGCTTCTCGATGCCCCAGTTCTTCAGGAGCTGGCTGTGCAGCAAATATTGGTTGTATGCCGACTGCTCGTTCTCGAGCAGCTGGTTGAGGTGCTGGACGACCTCGGAATTGCCTTTCATCGGGGGCTCCCGCTGACGCGTTTAGAACCCTTCCAAAGTGGGCGTGGGCGCCCGCAGCGTCAAGGGTCGCGGCGCGCCCGCGGGACAGGCCCGATGCGCTCAGGCGCCCCGGATCAGGAGCCGCCGGCGGTGAACGTGGTCAGCTCGGTGCGGATACCCTCCTCCGTCCCGACGATCTGCCCGACCCCGGGCTTGTAGGACTTGAACTCTTCGGTGTCGGGCTCGAGCGATGAGAACTCGCGGGTCACGAGGCAGTCGTTGGTGCAGGATCCCCCGGGTGCCGACTCCGAGCCGGTGATGCTGATCACCTCAGCCGCGTCCTCGGCGGTGCCGAGCGCGAACTCCTGTCGGTAGACGTCGCCGACATTCGGTTCGGCCTCGATCAGGATTCCGGGCTTGGCGCCCTCGCGCCCGGCCTTCCACGAGCCTTCGATGTCGACGAGCTCGGGAGCCTGCGGTTGGTCGCCCGGGAACGTCTCGATGCTCAAGGAGATCTCCCCGCAGTACCAGACGTTGCCGGCCGTGTCCTGGGCATACCAGTCCTGGGTATCCTCGATGACTACCTTGGTGGCGTTATCCGCGACTTGATCAGTCACGACCACGCAGGTGACGCCGTTGATCAGCTTGGTCTTCCCGGTCACGATCATCGTGTCCGTCTGGGTGCCGCCGATGTCGTAGACCCACTGGTTACCTTGGACCAACGGGAAGTAGGGGTTCGCCGTTTTGGCGGTTATCGTGAGCGGGTCGATGAAGTTGTCGGGAGTGAAAGCCGGGTCGTAGGCGGCCTCGCCGAGCGCCTGGCAGACCTCGCCGCGCGCGCGGCGCTGCTGGTGGCAAAGGGTTATGTCGTCCTGCTGGCTGCTCCTGGCGTCGGCCAGGCAGCTAGCGCGTTCTCCGGTATCGGACAGGTTGACGCAGACCCCCTTGCCGATATGGAAATTGTCGGTCGCGTCCGCGAGGCAGGCCCGGAAAGCCGTCGCCGTGGTATCCGTGCAGGTCCCGCCCGCGGCCGCGGGCGCCATCAGGACCAGGGCCGCGGTGGCGCCGAGCAGCGACCACGCCGCCTGGCGCCAGCCAGTCAGCGCCCGCCCGTCCGCCCAGCGTCGGTACCAGTATCCACTCGCCATTGCATTTCCCCCATCAGGTCGCGCTCCCAGTTGGCCGCACGCTGGCCGGGGGGCTTGCCAGCGTCCATCCGCTTAGTGTCAGGCAGACGCGTAGACGCGGCGTCTCGGACGTCCGTCATGGATTCGCGCAGCCGTTCGCCAGCGCTGCGGCGGGGTCGCACCGGCGATGCTACGACGGCTCGCCTCCGGATGCCCGGAGCGGCAGGCTGGCAGCGTCCGGTCCCGGGGATGCGGTGGCGCCGGTCGCCGCGAGGCGATCATCGACCACGCCGCCGGGCGCGAACAGGTCCTCCAGGAAAAAGGCCGAGAAGGCGGCCTTGCCGGGCAGGGCTGCCTTCCGATAGATCGCCTGCGCCTGCTGCCGGACGGTCGCCTCGGCGGTGCCGCGCAAGGTCGCGATCTCTTTGTGGTTCAGGCCTTTGAGGATCAGCAGGCCGACCTCCCGCTCGGCCGCGGTCATGCCCCAGGCGCGGAACTGGTTCTCCATCTCGGCCCGGATCCCGTTCAGGCTCACCCGGACCTTGGCGCGCCAGGCCTCACCGTCGGCGCGGGCGATCTTGAGGTCCTCGACCAGCGCGGTCCGCTCCTCATGCTGCGCCTGGATGCGCTGGGCGAGCAGGGCGACGCCGACCGCCGAGGCAATGCTCAGCAACATCTCCACAGCATCGAAGAACCCGTCGACGACGGTGACGTGGTCGGGATCGGTCCCGATCTCGAGCGTCAGCAGCAGGACGAAGCACCCGAGCCCGACTCCGGCCAGGAGCCACCTGATCTGCCGTTCACGGAGCCGCCCCACCCGATCGCCCCCGTCGCATCACCTCCGAACCCGGAGTGTCTTCACTCTATACCAGCGCCGACCGGCCGGCGCTGAGTTTCGCAGGCTCGGCGGAGACATCGCGGGCGGCGCCGGTCGCGGCTGCCATTTTTTCAATCACAAAGGGTGCTGCCAGCGCGGTGGCTTCTATCCCGAAACGAATTCTCGAAGCGGCGCCGCGCGCCCTGGGCAAAGAGGTATCGGGATGGCCAAGCGTTTGATCGTGTGCCTGGACGGCACCTGGAACAGTGCCGATGACGGTTGTCCGACCAACGTCGTCAGGATGATGCGCGCGATCGCGCCGGTCGATCCCGTGGGCACCCCGCAGATCACGTTCTACGATGCCGGGGTCGGCGCCGACGGCGGCATGATCGATCGCCTGGTCGATGGCATGACCGGCCGCGGGCTCGAGCAGAACGTGCGCGACGGCTACCGCTTCCTGGCCCACAACTGGCTGCCCGGCGACGAGATCTACGTCTTCGGCTTCTCGCGCGGCGCGTTCACGGCGCGCAGCCTGTGCGGCTTCATCGATCTGGTGGGCCTGCTGCCGAAGAGCCGGGTCGACCGCCTCGACGCGGCCTGGGACCTCTATCGCACGCCCAAGGCAAAGCGCGATCCGGCGGCGCTCGCCCGTCTGACGCGCGACGCCCGCCGCGACGTCAAGGTGCGCTGCCTTGGCGTCTTCGACACGGTCGGCTCGCTCGGCGTGCCGCTGCAGTCGCTGCAGCTGCTGAGCCATCGCCACCGGTTCCACGACGCCGAGCTCTCGAGCCTGGTCGAATGCGCCTTCCACGCGCTCGCGATCGACGAGCAGCGGGGTCCGTTCGGCCCGGTGCTGTGGCAGAAGGCCCGCGGGCAGGACCTGCCCCAGGTGGTCGAGCAGGTCTGGTTCCCGGGCGCGCATTCCAACGTCGGCGGCGGCTGGGCCGACACCAGCGTCTCGAACCTCGCGCTCAAATGGCTGATCCGGCGCGTCCAGGCCCACTCCGATCTCGCCTTCGACGAGGGCTACATCACCCGGCAGCTCCGGCCCAACCCTTTGGGCAAGATCAGCGATTCGCGGACGCCGCTCTACGCGCTGAGTCGGGTCTGGCCGTTCGAGCGCCGGCTCGGCCAGCACCCGACCCGAGGCTCCCGGCTCCGCCGCCTGTTCCCCCTGCTCCGGCGCTTCGACCGTAACCCTGCGGTGAGGGCCGCCTTGCGGTAGCAGGCGGTGGGGTGCGGACTGTCCTTATGGATAGGCGTAAGGACAGTGCGCAGGTTCAGCGGCTCGAGGTGGTGGAGCTCGGGCGGCGCCGGCGGTGGTCGGCCGAGGCGAAGCTGCGGATCGTCGAGGAGAGCTTTGCCGGCTGGCGCCAGGCCTCGGCGACGGCGCGGCGCCACGGGATCTCGCCCTCGTTGCTGTTCGCGTGGCGCAAGGTCTACCGTGCCGGCGCGCTGGTCGATGCGGCGCCGGGCGGCTTCGTGCCGGCGGTGGTGGTCGACGAGCGCCCCGCTCCAGCGCCGGTGCCAAGCCGGATCGAGATCGTCACGCCGAATGGATATCGCGTGTTGGCGGGCGCGGACGTCGACGAGGCGGCGCTGGTTCGGGTGCTGGCGGTGGTGGCGCGCGCATGATCCCGGTGCCGGCGGGGGTGCGGGTGTGGTTGGCGGCGGGCGTGACCGACATGCGCCGCGGCATGAACAGCCTGGCGTTGCAGGTGCAGCAGAACCTTGGTCGCGACCCGCACGCGGGCGATGTCTTTGCCTTTCGTGGCCGCCGAGGTGACTTGATCAAGATTCTCTGGCACGACGGGCTCGGCTTCTCGCTCTACGCCAAGCGCCTGGAGCGGGGTCGCTTCCTCTGGCCGTCGCCGACCAATGGTGTCGTCGCGATCACACCGGCACAGCTCGGCTATCTGCTCGAAGGGATTGATTGGAGGAATCCGCAGAGGACCTGGCGTCCGTTGAAGGCAGGATGACAGGAAAGGCGCCGATACCTTCACTTTGACTTCGACATCTTTGGCTCATCGTGTACAATCGAAGTCATGGCGGCGGATCGAGAAGATCTCGATGCCTTGCGCGCGGCGCTCGCCGCCGCCGAGGCGCGGGCCCAGGCGGCCGAGACCGAGGCTACGCGCGCGGTTGCGGAGGCGACCCGAGCGCAGGCGGTGCTGACCAGCAGCGAAGCCGTGATCGCAGCCCTCAAGCTCGAGATCCTGAAGCTGCGGCGCGAGCTCCATGGTCAGAAGTCGGAGCGCAAGGCGCGGCTCCTCGACCAGCTCGAGCTGCAGCTCGAGGAGCTCGAGGCGACCGCCACCGAAGACGAGCTCAGGGCCGAGCAGGCCGCGGCGCGGGCTTCGAGGCCAGTGCGCACGTTCACGCGCCGGCGCCCGGTTCGTAAGCCGTTTCCTGAGCATCTGCCGCGCGAGCGCGTCGTGATCGAAGCGCCCGCCACCTGCGGCTGCTGCGGCTCCGGGCGGATCGCGAAGCTCGGCGAGGACGTCACCGAGACGCTGGAAGTCGTCCCGCGCCAGTGGAAGGTGGTCCAGACCGTGCGCGAGAAGTTCACCTGCCGGGACTGCGAGCGGATCACCCAACCGCCGGCTCCCTTCCACCCGACGTCGCGGGGTTGGGCGGGCCCGAGCCTGCTGGCGATGATCCTGTTCGAGAAGTTCGGCCAGCATCAGCCGCTCAACCGGCAGGCGGAGCGCTATGCCCGCGAGGGCGTCGAGCTCAGCCTGTCGACGCTCGCCGACCAGGTGGGCGCGTGTGCCGTCGCGCTCGCGCCCTTGCACGCGTTGATCGAGGCCCATGTCCTGGCGGCCGAGCGTCTTCATGGCGACGACACGCCGGTGCCGGTGCTGGCCAAAGGCAAGACCGACAAGGGCCGGCTTTGGGTCTACGTCCGCGACGACCGTCCGTTCGGCGGTAGCGCGCCGCCGGCCGCGCTGTTCCAGTTCTCGCGCAATCGCCGTGGCGAGCATCCGAAGCGGCACCTGGAAGGATGGGCCGGCGTGCTGCAGGCCGATGCCTATGCGGGCTTCGGGGCCCTGTACGAGGCCGATCGCCCGCCGCGCGCGGTGACCGAGGCGCTATGTTGGGCCCATGGCCGGCGCAAGTTCTTCGAGCTTGCCGACATCGCCGCCAACGCGCGGCGCGGTAAGGACGCCAAGCCGATCTCCCCGCTGGCGCTCGAGGCGGTGAGGCGGATCGATGAGATCTTCGATCTCGAGCGTACGATCAACGGCGCCGACCGCGCCACCCGTCTCGCCGTGCGCCGCGCAGAGGTGGCACCACTGGTCGCCGATCTCGAGACCTGGATGCGCAGCGAGCGCGAGCGTCTCTCCCGTCACGCGAGCGTCGCCCAGGCGATGGACTACATGCTCAAGCGCTGGGACCGCTTCGCCCGCTTCCTCGAGGACGGCCGGATCTGCCTCAGCAACAACGCCGCCGAGCGCAGCCTGCGCGGTGTGGCTCTCGGGCGCAAGTCATGGCTGTTCTGCGGCTCCGAGCGCGGGGGCGACAGGACCGCCTTCATGTACACGCTGATCACCACCGCCAAGCTCAACGACGTCGACCCGCAGGCCTGGCTCGCGGATGTCCTCGCCCGCATCGCCGACCTGCCTATGTCGCGGCTGCCCGCGCTTCTGCCCTGGGCGTGGCGGCCGGCCCCTTCATCGATCGCCGCCTGACATCGAGACTCCCGTCAACCCATTCGCACCGCGGCCGTCACCGGAGGCTTACCTTCGACCGCGCACCAACCGCCCGAAGGCCGGCTGCGAGTTCGTCAACGAGATGATCCACTGGAGCGCGGTCGAGCGCTTCGGCAAGCTGGCGCCGGAAGACGACCGGCTCCGCCGCTACCAGCCCGAGAACCTGACCGCGGCGCTGGCCAACGGCATGCTGATCGCCGATGAGCGGCTGGTGGACCTCCGCCGCCGGCCGACGCCTCCGGTTACCTTGCCTGCGCCGCGCCCGCTCGTGCCGGCCGCGACGGGCGGGCCCTGGTCGGAGCCCTGGCCGAAGTAGCCCCGCGGATGGCGGGGGCCCGGCGCCGGCAAGCCGGGTCCGACCGCCCGCGCCCGGCGCGGCTCGAGCCCGAGCCATCGAGCCCGAGCCATCGAGCCCGAGCCATCGAGCCCGAGCGATGGAGCCGTCGAGCCGAGCGATGGGGCCGTCGAGCCTCAGCCATGAGGCCTCGGGCCCGAGCCTCGATTTCGCGACCCTCCAAGACCATCGCCCCGGCGCCCAAAGACCGCCTGGACTTCACCCAGCGGTCCATTGACCGGTCGTTAGCCAATCCCGCGGACCATCGGGCCATGCCGGTGCGCTACGGTGGGAATCCGCCGCCGCGCCTTTAAAGCGTCGACCGCCCCTGTTTCACCATCCGCGACCCTGTCAAGGCAATGGGTCGTTGAGATCCGGTTATGACGTGGCCCGGCGAACGGGACACCGCTTGTCGGCGGGCGGGGCGAGAGCTAGGGTTCTGCGATCGCGGTTGGATTGCGGCGCGCGCCATGAACGTGAAGTACCAGATCTTCGTCAGCTCGACCTACGAGGACCTCAAGGCCGAGCGCGCCGAGGTCATCAAGGCCTGCCTCAACATGGGCCACATCCCGGTCGGCATGGAGATGTTCAACGCCGCCGACCTACCTTCGCACCTGCTTCATTCACAGTTTGGCCAGGGACCTGCCCCTGTGGAATGTCCCAGGCCACGGGGAAATTCATCCCACGTCCTACCGTGAAACATCCTTCCAGTCTTCTTTTTGCGCGTGCCGCCCCACTGTTTGAAGAAAAACGCGACCCGTTGTGCCTGGCATGCCCTGTGAATCTCCTCAACCCACTCCTGAGCCATCGGCCTTGCTCGCGGTCCTGACTCTCCTCCCACGATTGCCCAATGAATGTCGGATAGGTCTACAGTCCCTACTGGCCCTAGCAACGGCTCGAAAGATACGAACCTAACCGATGCAGGAATTTGCCGGAGAGCCGTTATGCGTCGGATGTAGGATGCAGATTTTACCGATGTACCCAGCCAAACGTTAGGTAGGGTAGGAAGATGCTGTGTATTGATGATAGCACTCATTCTTTCTGGTCTCTTGGTCAACACCTGGAACTCATGCCAATTTGCATGCTCCATAACCTCCCATACCGCCCGCACGACGCTAGCAGGCACCTTTTCAAAAAATAGATCGCTCATCGAATTCACGAATATCCGCTGTGACCGTGACCAGTGCAATGGAGCGTACAAAACACCTTCATCTATATTAATGTGACCAGACCATTTTATCCGGCCGTGGCTCGATACGGTCGTCCTATGATATTTCGGTTTTCCCATGGCTTGGAGCCGTGCAGCAAACCACATAGCATAGCAGTTTGTGCACCCGGGCGACACCATCGCGCATCCGGCGATTGGATTCCAAGTAGCATGCGTCCACTCGATTTCGGAAGACGCCATGTTTCGTTTCCTCCTCGTTCTGTTAGTTGCTTAGGATGTTTTCTGCTATCCTCATAGCTAGCTGATGAGCCTTTGGATTAGGATTTCCGCAAGCGAAGAATAGCAAAAACATACAGCTATTCTTTGAATTTCGGAGTTGCAATGTCCGTTGCGCCACTCCACCTTGGAAGAGATTGTCCAGTCTGTCCCTAACATATCGTTGTATGGTGTCGACAGTGGCTATCTTTGTTACCTCATTATCATCTTCAGGAAACAAAGGGAAAAACCCGCTTCTCGCGTAAAAGCGGTCTCGCCACTCATGGTCTCCCAGCACGCGATCCAGCGCCGCTTCCCACTGTGGGTTGATGTTGCCGCGACGGCGGAGCAAGCGCTGGACGATCCCCACCGGAAAAAGATACCATAGATCGATGTGTCGCGCCGACGCGATGAGTTCGATCGTCGTCCATTCTACCTGCATTCCATACGGATCGAGGAACATCACCGCCCGCATGCAACGCCAGTCTTCGGTCTGGCATAGAGATGCGATTGCGGAGTTGGCTTCATTATTCCGAAAGATCATCCGATTTTGCAACGCTGGAAACGCATCCCGCAGCTTGACCAGTTCGCGAAATCTACCTGCGTTAGCTTCGATAAAATAATACCGATCGAAAGCCGGTTCGACCTCCAATGCCCTGCGGGCGGATCCCTTGGCAAGTTCCTTTAGCGGGTCGAGCGGGAAGAAGCCACGCACGGTTTCACCCGGTTGCTTGGTGGCGCGATATCCGGTTCCAGCGAAGGCGTCGATGTATGCCCGGCGAAATGGCTGGCTCTTTAGTGCGGTCATGTAGGCGCAAAGGTACCTGGAAAGCCTGTCGAGCTTGTCGTCCGTCCAGGTGCCGCCGAACTGATGCTGCTGCGCTGCCATTCCCGATCCTGCTAATCCCCGCGGAGGCAGTCCATAGCGTAAGCCAGTATCAACTGTCAATTGAATGGCCCTCGGCGGAAGGTGCCCGATGGGGCGCTCACGCCTCGACCGGGGGTGTGGCGCCCGGGGCTTTGGCGCCGATAAGTAAGCCCTGGACGTCGAGATCCTCGTCGATGTCGGGCCAGTGCGAGCGCGTCGCCGAACGGCAGAATGTTCCCAGTTGTTGCGCTGCTCCGGCGTGGCGCGCAGCAGGAGCGGGTACCACCAGAGCGGTACCGAGATCTCGCGGCCGTCCTGGAGCAGGACGTACATCCGCCGGTCGTCGAAGCGCACGTCGGCGATCAGGTTGCGCTCGTCAGCTTCGGCCAACGGCATCCTCAAACGTCCAGATTGACCACCTTGAGCGCGTTGTCCTGGATGAAGTCGCGGCGGGGTTCGACGATGTCGCCCATGAGGGTGGAAAAAATCTCGTCGGCCTCGTCGGCGTGGTCGACCTTGACCTGGTAGAGGCTGCGGACCGCGGGGTCGAGGGTGGTCTGCCAGAGCTGCTCGGGGTTCATCTCGCCCAGCCCCTTGTAGCGCTGGATCGCGAGGCCCTTGCGGCCCTGGGCGAGCAGCGACTCGACCAGGGCGAGCGGGCCGGTGAGGCGGGTTTCCGTGTTCTTGCGCCCGAGGGTCGCGGGCTCGGCGAAGGCTTTGCGGAGCTCGGCCATCGCGGCGTTCAGGCGGCGGGCCTCGGGGCTGCGGGCGATCTGCGGGTCGAGGCGGTAGCGGTCGCGGCGCTCGCCGCGGCGCCGCGCGAACAGCAGCGTGCCGTCGTCGTTGCGGGTGCCGGTCCACATCTCGCGGCCGTCGCCCGAGAGGCGGGTCGCGATCCGGGCGGCGAAGCCCTGGCCGGCCGCCTGCTCGGTCAGCGCCTCCTCGGCGAGCGCGCCCTCGAGCACCGCGGCCTCGACCAGCTCGGCCGGCAGGCGGCGCTCGAGCGCGTGGATCAGGCCGACCGCGCGGCGCGCCTCATCGACCAGTTTTCCGAGCGCCTCGCCCTCGTAGAGGGCGCCGCCCGCGCCCTGCAGGCGGGCGTCCTCGAGGCCGGCCGCGATCAGGTAGTCCTCGAGCTCGGCGTCGTTGCGGAGATAACGCTCAGAGTTGCCGCGCTTGACCCGGTAGAGCGGCGGCTGGGCGATGTACAGATGGCCGGCCTCGATGATCTCCGGCATCTGGCGGTAAAAGAAGGTGAGCAGAAGGGTGCGGATGTGGGCGCCGTCGACGTCGGCGTCGGTCATGATGATGATGCGGTGGTAGCGGAGCTTCGCGAGGTCGAAGTCGTCGCGGATGCCGGTGCCGAGCGCCGTGATCATCGTGCCGATCTCGCCCGAGCCCAGGATCTTGTCGAGGCGCGCCCGCTCGACGTTCAGGATCTTGCCGCGAAGCGGGAGAATCGCCTGGAAGGCGCGATCGCGACCCTGCTTGGCCGAGCCGCCGGCGCTGTCGCCTTCGACCAGGAACAGTTCGGCGCCGGCCGGGTCGCGCTCCTGGCAGTCGGCGAGCTTGCCCGGCAGGTTGGCGACGTCCAGCACGCCCTTGCGCCGGGTCAGCTCGCGCGCCTTGCGCGCCGCCTCGCGCGCCGCGGCCGCCTCGACCGTCTTGGCGACGATGATCTTGGCGGCGGCGGGGTTCTCCTCGAGCCAGCGGTTGAGGCCCTCGCCGATCACGCTCTGGACGGTCGGCTGGACCTCGGAGCTGACCAGCTTGTCCTTGGTCTGGGACGAGAACTTGGGGTCCGGCATCTTGACCGAGAGCACGCAGGTCAGGCCCTCGCGGGCGTCCTCGCCGGACAGCGCGACCTTCTCGCGCTTGGCGATGCCGCTCTCCTGGGCGTAGGCCTGGATCGAGCGGGTGAGCGCCGAGCGCAGGCCGGCCAGATGGGCGCCGCCGTCGCGCTGCGGGATGTTGTTGGTGAAGCAGAGCGTGGTCTCGTGGTAGCCGTCGTTCCACTCGAGCGCGGCCTGGACCTCGATGCCGTCGCGCTCGCCCGCGAGCAGGATCGCGGGCTCGTGGATGGCGGTCTTGGCGCGATCGAGGTAGGCGACGAACGCCAGCAGGCCGCCGTCGTAGTGCAGGACGTCCTCGACCGGCTGGGCGCTGCGCTCGTCGCGCAGAAGGATCGTGACGCCGGCGTTCAGGAAAGCGAGCTCGCGCAGGCGGTGCTCGAGCGTCGGGTAGCTGAACTCGGTCTTGGAGAAGACCTCGATCGAGGGCATGAAGGTGATCTCGGTGCCGCGCCGCTCGACCGCCGCCCCGGTCACCGCGAGCGGCGCCACCGGCTCGCCGCCGTCGCGAAAGCGCATCAGGTGCTCCTGGCGGTTGCGCCAGATCCGCAGCTCCAGCCACTCGGAGAGCGCGTTGACCACCGAGACGCCGACGCCGTGCAGGCCGCCCGAGACCTTGTACGAGTTGTGGTTGAACTTGCCGCCCGCGTGCAGGCGGGTCATGATCACCTCGGCGGCCGACACGCCCTCGCCCTCGTGGATGTCGGTCGGGATGCCGCGGCCGTTGTCGCGCACCGTGACCGAGCCGTCGGCGTTCAGGATCACCTCGACCCGGTCGCAATAGCCGGCGAGCGCCTCGTCGATCGCGTTGTCGACGACCTCGAACACCATGTGATGCAGGCCCGAGCCGTCGTCGGTGTCGCCGATGTACATGCCCGGCCGGCGGCGCACCGCCTCCAGGCCTTCCAGGACCTGGATCGAGGTCGAATCGTAGATCTCGACGCTGTCGCCGAGGTCTACTTTAAGGACGCGTGGATCGGGCTCAGTCATGGCGCTTGAGGGTCGAATCCTGAACGGTGAAGAACTGGGCGTGTGGCCCGAGCGGCGCGAACACGCTGGCCTCGGTGCCGGTGAGCCAGGCCTGGGCGCCGAGCGTCAAGAGCTCGGCGAACAACGCCGCCCGGCGCTCGGGGTCGAGATGGGCCGCGACCTCGTCGAGCAAAAGGATCGGCTGCTGCTCGCCGGCGGCCGCCCGCAGGCGCGCCTCGGCCAGGACGATCGCGATCAGGCAGGCCTTCTGCTGGCCGGTCGAGGCGTCGCGCGCCAGCCGCCCGGTCGCCCGGTCCTGGACCAGAAGATCGCTCCGGTGCGGTCCGATCGCGGTCGTGCCGGACTCGGCATCGGTCCGCCGGTTGACGGCAAGCGCCTCGGCCAGGCGGTCCTCGGCCTCCAGCGCCGACAGCTCCTCGAGCCAGCCCTCGACCCCACCCTCGAGGCGGAGCTCGGGCTGCGGCAGCCAGCCGGGCGCCGCCCCGAGCGCGCCACTGAGGTTGCGTGCGGCCTGCCGCCTCGCGGCCGCGATCGCGACGCCGGCGGCGGCCGCCCGACGCTCGAGGGCGCCGAGCCAGACCGGCTCGAGCCGGCCCGCCCGCAGCAGCCGCGCGCGCTCCCGGAGCGCCTGCTCGTAGGTCGTGCAGGCGGCCGCGTGCGCCGGGTCGCCGACCAGGACCAGACGATCGAGGAAGCGCCGCCTGGCGCCGGCGCCCTCGCTCAGCAGGCGGTCCATCGCCGGGGTCAGCCAGACCACGCTCAGGACCTCGGCGAGCGCCGCCTGGCTCGTGACGGTCGCGCCGTCGATCCGGGTCGCGCGCCGCTCGCGCTCGCCGTCCTTAACCCGGGCGGTGACCAGATCGACCAGCCCGCGGGGCCCGTCGACGCGCGCGCCAACGGTCCAGGGTCCGCCGCCGATCCGGTCGAGCTCGCCAAGGCGCGCCCGGCGCAGGCCGCGGCCGGGGCTGAGCAGCGAGATCGCTTCCAAAAGGTTGGTCTTGCCCGCGCCGTTCGGCCCGGTCAGGACGACCGGCCGCGGATCGACCTCAAGGCGCAACCGCGAATACGACCGGAAATCGCCGAGGCTCAACCGGGACAGCGAGGCCGCAGGGGCCCACATGACTGGGTACGCCCCGCCTCGCGGACCGCACACCGGGTCCAGCGCGAGGGTCATCACACCCGCATCGGCATCAGCACATAGAGCGTGCTGCTGTCCTTGGGGTCGCGGACCAGGGTCGGCGAGCCCGCGTCGGCCATCGCGAACTCGACCTCGGCGCCCTCGATCTGGCTGTTCATGTCCAGTATATAGCGAGCATTGAAGCCAATCTCCAGCGCTTCGCCGGCATATTGGACGTCGAGCTCCTCGACCGCGCGGCCGGCATCGGGACTGATCGCCGACAGGGTCAGCCGGCCGTCCGCGACGCTGAGCTTGATCGCGCGGCCCTTCTCGGTCGCGATCGTGGCGACCCGGTCAACCGCCTCGCTTAGCTCCTTGGTCGGCGCTACCAGCAGCTTATCGTTGCCGCTTGGGATCACCCGCTGGTAGTCGGGGAAGGTGCCGTCGATCAGGCGCGAGCGCAGGATCGCGGCACCGACCTTGAAGCGGATGCGCGCGCTCGAGAGCGCCACCTCGACATCCGCGCCGGCATCCAGCTCGTCGATCAGTTTGCGGATCTCGCCGACCGTCTTGCGCGGCACGATCACCGGCGGCATGCCCTCGGCGCCGGCCGGCAGCGCGGTCTCGACCCGGGCCAGGCGGTGGCCGTCGGTGGCGACGCTGCGCAGACAGCTGGCCGCACCCTCCTGAATCGCGTGCAGGAAGATGCCGTTCAGATAGTAGCGCGTCTCCTCGGTCGAGATCGCAAAGCGGGTACGGTCGATCAGGCGCCTGAGATCGCCGGCCGGGATCCCGAAGCTGTGATCCAGGCCCTCGTCGGTCATCGCCGGGAAGTCGGCGGCCGGCAGGCAGGGCAGGTCGAAGGTGCTGCGGCCGGCACGGAGCGTGATCTCGGCGCCGCTCTCGCTACGCTCGAGACTGATCCGGCAGCCCTCGGGGAGCTTGCGCACGACGTCGTAGAGGGTGTGCGCGGGCGCGCTGGTCGCGCCCGGCTGGCTGACTTCGGCCTCGGCCTGCTCGACCACCGACAGGTCCATGTCGGTCGCGGTCAGCGCCAGGCCGCCGCCCTCGGCCTCGAGCTTGACGTTGGACAGGATCGGGATGGTCGTGCGCCGTTCGACGACGCTTTGGACATGGGCGAGCGACCTCAGCAAGGCAGCCCGCTCGATCGCTAGCTTCATGATCGCGCCAAAGATTCCGAATGTTGCCGGGCGCTTGCCGCCCGCCCGCCCCCGGCGCGGTCAGCGGGCTGGCCACCCGCCGCTTCGGATCGACCGTGAAGCGCCGATCCTGGCGGTCAGGCGCGCCGATCGCAGCCCCGCCGGGATCGGGAACCTACCATCAATCGCTTGACAAGGCAGCAAGAAACTCCCGCGCGGGCGGGATGCGGTCGTCAACCGGTCAGGAGCCGCCGCAGCTGCTCGATGTCGTCGTTGAGGACCGTGTCGATCGCCCGCAGCTCCTCGATCCGGCGGATCGCATGCATGACCGTGGTATGGTCGCGGCCGCCGAACTTGCGCCCGATCTCCGGCAGCGAGCGCGGGGTCAGCTGCTTGGCCAGATACATCGCGACCTGGCGGGGACGGGCGACGGCGCGGGCACGCCGCGCCGAGTGCATGTCGGCCATCCGCAGGCTGTAGTGCTCGGCAACCTTCTTCTGGATGTCCTCGATCGTGATCCGCCGTTCGTGGGCGCGCAGCAGGTCCTGCAGGACCTCCTGGGCGATCTCGAACGTGATCGCGCGCCCGACCAGGGTCGCCTGGGCGACGACCCGGTTCAGGGCGCCCTCGAGTTCGCGGACGTTGGCGGTGATCCGATGGGCCAGGAATTCGAGGACCCGGTCCGGCACCTCGGCCTCGCGGGCAAGCTGGGCCGCCTTGCGGCGCAGGATGTCGAGGCGGAGCTCGTAGGTGGTCGGATGGATGTCGACCACGAGCCCCCAGCCCAGACGCGAGCGGATCCGCTCCTCCAGGCCCACCAGCTCGGACGGGCTGCGGTCGGCCGAGATCACGATCTGCCGGCCGCGGTCGACCAGGGTGTTGAACGTGTGGAAGAACTCTTCCTGGGTGCTGCCCTTGCCGCCGATGAACTGGACGTCGTCGACCATCAGCACGTCGGACGAGCGAAACAGCTCCTTGAAGCTCATGGTGTCCTTGAAGCGCAGGGCCTTGATGAACTGGTACATGAACTTCTCGGCCGACAGGTAGACGACCTTGCGGCCGGGGTTCTGGCGCCGGATCTGCCAGGCGATCGCGTGCATCAGATGGGTCTTGCCGAGGCCGACCCCGCCGTAGAGGAACAAGGGATTGAACGGCGGGGCCTCGAGCTCGGCGACCCGTCTGGCGGCGGCGAAGGCGAGCTCGTTGGGCGGGCCGACGACGAAGCTCTCGAACGTGCAGCGCGGGTCGACCGGGGCGCCGATCTCGCTTTCGGCGGCAGGCGGCGCCTCGAGCGGCGGCGTGGTCGTGCCGAGCGCCGGTGCCGGGGGGGAGGCGGCCGCCGGCGGCGGCGCGGGGGCCGCCGTGGTGGTCGCGGTCTCGACGATCAGCGCCACGCCACCGACCGCCGGATTGAGCCGGTGCCAGAGCGCCCGGATGCGATCGGCATAGTGCGCCGCAATCCAGTCACGCAGGAAGCGGGTCGGCACCGTCAGCAGCACCCGGTCGGCCTCGACGCCGGCCAGCTGCAGCGGTCCGAGCCAGGTCCGGTACGTGGTCTCCCCGAACTCGGCCCGGAGCATGCCCTGCACCTGCGACCACTGCTGGTCCAGGCCAAGGATGGCGCTCTTGGGTCGGAGGTTCATGGGGACCCCAGGCTCACTGACCAACACCCGCCTGCTCATGCCCGAGGACGCTGGCATGGGCATGGCGACGCCAAAATATTCATGTTCTGGACACGAAGATCCCCGGTTGATCGACAAGTATCGACTCGTGATCACTAAGACGCCCGGTTTGCACAGCGGAACGCGCGAGGTTCAGCTCTTGTCAGCGAGGATAGTCCGGACATCTGCGTACGGCAAGGTGATCGAAAGGAGAACGTTAAATATCGCCCGTTAGTTGAGAAGTACAAGTAGAATCACGGAATGATCTAGCCGCCCGCTGCCACAGTCATTTCCCTCAATTACAGGCAAAATTATTCGATGGTGACAATGATGACCGAGGGGGTCCAAGGATCTGGTAGCAGCCGCAGGCCCCGAACGGCTTTCCGCCTCTAAGGAGACGGAGCATTCAGGCTGTTCACCTTCTTAGCAAGGCGCGAGATCCGCCGCGACGCGGTGTTCAGCTTGAGCACCCGTTTGTTGACCGCGCGACGGATTTCCGGCTCGGCGACTTGTAGTGCCGTGCGGGCCGCATCGGGATCGCCGGCCGCCACGGCCTGCTCAACCCTTTTGATGAACGTCCGGACCCGGCTGGTGCGAGCGCGATTGATCACGGTGCGCTTAGCGGTCTGCCGGATCCGCTTCTTCGCGGAACGATGATGTGCCATCAGCTGATGCCTTGTCCACCCGAGGTCGGAGCGAGCCCCTATAGCGCCGCGTCGGCGCGGCGTCAACGGCGCCCGGCGGCCGACCTCCCGGGCTCAGCGGTTGTTGAAATCGGGCGTGCGCTTCTCGACGAAGGCCTGCATGCCCTCCTTGCGATCCTCGGTCGCAAAGCTGGCGTAGAACACGCGCCGCTCGAAGCGGATGCCCTCCTGCAGACTGGTCTCGTAGGCGACGTTGACCGCTTCCTTGGCCAGCGCCACGATCGGCTGCGATTTCTCGGCGATCGTCTGGGCGAGCTTGAGCGCCTCGTCCAACAGATCGGCCAGCGGCACGACGCGCGCCACCAGGTTGGCCCGCTCCGCCTCTTCGGCGTCCATCATCCGGCCGGTCAGCACCATCTCCATCGCCTTGGATTTGCCGACGGCGCGGGTCAGCCGCTGGGTGCCGCCGGCACCGGGCAGAGTGCCGAGATTGATCTCGGGCTGGCCGAACTTGGCGTTGTCGGCGGCGAGGATGATGTCGCACATCATCGCGAGCTCGCAGCCGCCGCCGAGCGCGTAGCCGGCGACCGCCGCGATGACCGGCTTGCGGTGGCTCGCGACCCGCTGCCACGGCCCGATGAAGTCGCTCTGAAAGGCTCTGATGAAGTCCTTGTCCTGCATCTCCTTGACATCCGCGCCGGCGGCGAACGCGCGATCGGAGCCGGTGAGCACCATGACGCCGATGTCGGGATCGGCGTCGTAGCCGTCGAGGGCCTGGTTGAGCTCGCCGATCAACTCAGCGTTCAGGGCATTGAGCGCGTGCGGTCGGTTCAGGGTGATCAGCCCGATCGGCCCGCGGGTCTCGACCAGGATGGTCTCGTAGGCCATGCTTGCTCGCTCCCGTGCTCGACGCGGCCACAGCCCGAGAGACGCCCGCCACGGGCGGGCGCCGGCGGCCGGAAAGAGCCAGCCGGTATACGGCCAACCGTCGATCGGCGTCCAGCCCCGATTTGGCGGCCGGCAGGCTCCCTCGGCGGCGGTTCAGCGCTGGCAGCGGCGGCACCAGAAGGTCGCGCGGTTGGCCTGGACCAGCTTCTCGATCGGTCGCGCGCACACCGGGCAGGGCAGACCGACCCGGCCATAGACCGCGAACCGGTCCTGGAAAAAGCCGAGCGCGCCGTCGGTCTGAACGTAGTCCCGAAGGGTCGAGCCGCCGGCCGCGATCGCCGCGTTCAGCACGCTCCGGATCGCCGCCGCCAGCCGCCGACTTTCGGTCGGCCGGAGGAAACCCGCGGTCCGACGCGGCGACAGGCGGGCCTGATGGAGGCTCTCGCAGGCGTAGATGTTGCCGACCCCGACCACCAGGCGCTGGTCCATCAGCGCGCTCTTGAGCGGGCTCCTGCGGCCGGCCAGCACCGCGGCCAGCGCCTGGCCGGTGAAGTCCGGAGCGAGCGGCTCGAGCCCGAGCCCCGCGAGCCGGGGGTGGGCCTGGAGCTCGCTCGTGGGGCTCAGATCGAGCATGCCGAAGCGGCGCGGGTCGACGAACCGCAGGCGCGTGCCGTCGTCGAAACCGAAGGTCAGGTGCTCGTGCGGGCCGGCCGGCAGGCCGTCGAACAGCAGGCGGCCGGACATGCCGAGATGGAGCAAAAGGGTCCGATCATCGTCCAGGTCCGCGAGGATGTACTTGGCCCGGCGCCCGACCCGCTGCACCTGCCGCCCCACCAGGCGCTCGGCCAGCCGTTCGGGCAGCGGGAAGCGCAGGTCGGGCCGCCGCTGCTCGAGCGTGGTGATCCGCCGACCGGTCAGACGCGCGGCCAACGCCCGGACGATGGTCTCGACTTCCGGCAGCTCGGGCATGGCCCAACCATTCCCGCAACTTGACCGTTCCGCGCGGCGTCCGGCGCTTGTCCCGGCGTCCGCGCTCCCCTAAAACGCGACCCTGTTCAGCCGCGCCGCGGCTTCTGAGGCGCCGTCCCGATGACCGATCCCGTCGACCACGCCAAGCAGCGGCTCGCCGCCTCGTTCGGCTATCAGGAGGTGGCCCCGGAGCACAAGTCCCGCTTGGTCGGTGAGCTGTTCGCGCGGGTCGCCGACCGCTACGACCTGATGAACGATCTGATGAGCGCGGGCGTCCATCGGCTGTGGAAGGCGGCGCTGATCGACTGGCTGGCGCCGCGGCCCGGCATGCGGCTGTTGGACGTCGCGGGCGGCACCGGCGACATTGCGTTCCGGGTGCTCGATCGGGCGGCGCAGCACGCGGGGCCGCCGCCCGAGGTGATCGTCTGCGACATCAACCCCGCGATGCTCGAGGTCGGCCGCGACCGGGCGCTCGACCAGAACCGGCTGACGCGCCTGCGCTTCCTGGGCGCCGACGCCGAGGCGCTGCCCCTGGCGGCACGCTCGGTCGACGCCTATACGATCGCCTTCGGCATCCGCAACGTCACCCGCATCGAGCGCGCGCTCGCCGAGGCCAGGCGGGTGCTCAAGCCCGGCGGCCGCTTCCTCTGCCTCGAGTTCTCGCGACTTCAGCTGGCCCCGCTCGAGCGCCTGTACGAGGCCTACTCGTTCGCCGTCGTGCCCTGGCTCGGCGAGCAGGTCGCGGGCGATCGGGCGGCCTACCAGTATCTGGTCGAGAGCATCCGCCGCTTTCCCGACCAGACGACCTTCGCCCAGCTGATCGAGCGCGCCGGCCTCGGCCAAGTGCGCTGGCGCAATCTGTCCGGCGGGATCGCGGCGCTGCATTCGGCCTGGCGCCTCTAGGCTCATGATCCGCACGAGCCGCCACCTCTGGCGCCTGATCGGGATCGGGCGCTGTCTCGCCCGTTACAACGCCCTGTTCCCGCTCGAGCTGCTGCCGTTGCCCGAGGCGGTGCTCCGGCTCGCCCGCCGGCTGTCGCGCCAGGATGCGCCCGGGCGCCCCGGCCAGCGCCTGGCCCGGGCGCTCCAGGAGCTGGGTCCGAGCTTCATCAAGCTCGGCCAGAGCCTGGCGACCCGCGCCGACCTGCTCGGCCAGGAGCTGGCGGCCGACCTCTCCCAGCTGCACGACGATCTGCCGCCGTTCGATGCGGCGCTGGCCCGCCAGTCGATCGCCCGCGAGCTCGGCCGGCCGCTGGCCGAGCTGTTCTCGAGCTTCGACGACCGGCCGGTCGCCGCGGCCTCGATCGCCCAGGTTCATTTCGGCATCACGACCGAAGGCGAGGAGGTCGCGATCAAGGTGCTGCGACCGGGCATCGAGCGCCAGATGATGCGCGACATCGATTTCTTCACCTGGATCGCGACCTGGGTCGAGCGCCTCCAGCCTAGCTATCGACGGCTCAAGCCGGTCAAGGTGGTCGAGACCTTCGCGCTCTGGACCCGGCTCGAGATGGACCTTCGCCTCGAGGCGGCGGCGGCCTCCGAGCTCGCCGAGAACTTCGCCGGCGATCAGGGTTTCCGGGTGCCGCGGGTCGACTGGCAGCGGACCGCGCGCCGCGTGCTGACGCTGGAGCGGGTCAGCGGGATCGCCTCCGACGAGCGCGAGGCCCTGATCGCGGCCGGCTTCGATCCCGACCAGATCCTCGCCAAGGCCGCCGAGGCGTTCTTCAAGCAGGTGTTCCGCGACGGCTTCTTCCACGCCGACATGCACCCCGGCAACATCTTCATCGACGCCGAGGGCGATCTGGTGCCGGTCGACTTCGGCATCATGGGCCGGCTCGACCGGCCGACCCGCCGCTACCTCGGCGAGATGCTGCTGGGCTTTCTGTCGGCCGACTACCAGCGGGTCGCCGACGTCCACTTCACCGCCGGCTACGTGCCCGCGGATCAGGACAAGGCCGCCTTCATGCAGGCCTGCCGGGCGATCGCCGAGCCGATCCGCGGCCGGCCGCTGGCGGAGATCTCGATCGGCCGCCTGCTCGGCCAGCTGTTCGAGGTCAGCGAGACCTTCGCGATGGAGACCCAGCCTCAGCTGCTGCTGTTGCAGAAGACCATGGTCGTGGCCGAAGGCGTCGGCCGGGCACTCAATCCGTCGCTCAACATGTGGCAGCTCGCCCAGCCCCTGATCGAAGCCTGGATCGCGGACAACCTGGGGCCGCAGGCGCAGTTGCGCACGGCCGTCGAGGACGGGCTCGAGGCCGCCCGCCGCCTGCCGCATCTGGTCGAGCGCGCCGAGCGCACGCTCGACGCGTTCGCCAACGGCGGCATTCGGCTCCATCCCCAGTCGCTGACCGCGCTCGCCGGCCGCGCCAGCCGCTCCACCGGCCGCCTGCTGCCCTGGGCGCTCTGCCTGCTCCTGAGCGGCCTCCTGCTCGGGATTCTGCTGCACTGAAGCGGTGCGCATGGGCGGCGGCCGCCGCCGCTGGTCCGAGCTACCGCTCGTGCGGGCCAGATTCGGGCGCGGCGCGCTTTCGGGTTGAGCGCATCTTGCCGAAACCGGCGGCGTTACTCATTTCAGAAAGTGTGATCTGAGCCAGGGCGCGGAATCCGGGACAGTGCAGGGGCGTGGAATTCTGCTGATCATCGCGGGCGGCATCGCGGCCTACAAGAGCCTCGAGCTGATCCGCCGCCTGCGCGAGCGTGGCGTCCGGGTCCGCTGCATCATGACCCGGGCGGCGGCCGAGTTCGTGACCCCGCTCGCGGTCGCGAGCCTCGCCGGCGAGAAGGTGTTCAGCGACCTGTTCTCGCTGACCGACGAGGCCGAGATGGGCCACATCCGACTGTCGCGAGCGGCCGATCTGGTGGTCGTCGCGCCGGCGACCGCGGACCTGCTCGCCAAGATGGCGCACGGGCTCGCCGACGATCTGGCCTCGACCGCGCTGCTCGCGACCGACAAGCCGGTGTTGATCGCGCCGGCCATGAACCCGCGGATGTGGCAGCATCCCGCGACCCGACGCAACCTCGCCCAGCTGGTCGCCGATGGCGTCCGCCAGGTCGGCCCGGCGCCCGGCGACATGGCGTGCGGCGAGACCGGGCTCGGCCGGATGGCCGAACCGGCCGAGATCCTGGCCGCGATCGAAAACCTCCTGACACCTGCGGTCGGAACGCTCGCGGGTGTCCGGGCGTTGGTCACGAGCGGCCCGACCGTCGAGGCGATCGATCCGGTGCGTTTCATCGCCAATCGGTCGTCGGGCAAGCAAGGCCACGCGATCGCGGCGGCGCTGCGGGCCGCGGGTTGCGAGGTCGCTCTGGTGAGCGGGCCGGTTCACGAGCCGGACCCCGAGGGCGTGAAGGTGGTCCGGGTCGAATCGGCGGAGCAGATGCTCGCGGCCTGCCAGGCGGCCTTGCCGGTCACCGTCGCGGTCTGTGCCGCGGCGGTCGCCGACTGGCGGCTGGCAGAGCCGCTCGCGCAGAAGCTGAAACGGAAGGCGGGCATGCCGCCGAGCCTGGCATTGGCCGAGAACCCGGACATCCTCAAGACGCTGGCCCGGGCCGGCCCGGCGCGGCCGAGGCTGGTGGTGGGCTTTGCCGCCGAAACCGAGGACCTGGAGGCCAATGCGCGCAGGAAGTTAGCAGCCAAGGGTTGTGACTGGATCGTCGCTAATGACGTCTCGATGGATGAAGGGACCTTCGGTAGCGTTTACAACACTGTAAAACTGTTTCGCGCGGAGGCCGAGCCTGAGGCTTGGCCAAAACTGTCGAAAGCCGAGGTCGCTTCGCGGCTGGTGGCATGCATAGCGGCGCATCTCCGGAACACCTCAGCGGTCGCGGCGTGAGCCGGCCGCGGGCGGACCGGCCCGCAGGGCTTGGCGGGCCTGGAGCTGAGGTCAGGCAAACCGAAACGCGGGACGTGTCATCATGTTGAGGCCATCAAAGAAGCTGGTTCTCGCGCTCGAGGCGGTCACTGACATTGCCTATCACGGGGGCGCCGAACCAGTGCAGAGCCAGGACATCGCGCGACGGCTCAACCTGCCGCGGCGCTATCTCGAGCAGGTGATGCAGCAGCTGGTGCGCGCGGGCATCCTGCGCGGCGTCCGCGGCCCGCGCGGCGGCTATCGTCTGGCGCGCGAGCGGCGCCGGGTCAGCGTCGGCGACGTGGTCCGCGTGGTCCGGGGCATCGAGGATCTGCCGGTCCAGGAGGACCTCGCCTCGTCCTCCCGGCTCGGCCGGCGGGTGATCGGGCCGTTCTGGGCGGCGACCGAGCAGGAGCTGATGGGCCGGCTCGACCGGGTCACGATCGAGGACCTCTGCCGGCGCGCCGAAGAACAGGGCGTGGCAAGCGAGTCCATGCGCGCCGTCGACTACGCCGTGTAGAGCGGGCGACCCTCGGTTTAAAGAAGCGCCCAGCGGCGAAGCCCGGCCATCGGTCCCGCAGACCGGGCGGACCAGCGCTCGATCGCGGCTGCCAAGCTTCTCGTCCGAGCCACCTGAAGATCTCGCCTTTCCGAGCGCACGGCTCCAGGCCGTGAGGTTATTTCAGGTCGTGAGGCGATTCAGGGTTCGCGGGCCCCTCAGAGCTGCGGCCGCAGGCCATTGGCGCGCGCCTCCAGCTGGTCGGCCTCGTCGTATTTGCGCAGCTCGCGCAGGACCTGGGCGAGGTTGCGCAGCGTCGTGACCAGATCCGCATTGTCGGGGCCGAGCGCCTTCTCCTCGATCGCCAGCGCCCGGCGCAGCAGCGGTTCGGCCTGGACGTAGAGACCGCGATCGTATTGCAGGAGCGCCAGATTGTTGAGGCCGAGCGCCAGGCTCGGGTTGTCGGGGCCGAGGCTCTTCTCGTCGATCGCGAGCGCCCGGGTGTACAGCGGCTCGGCATCATCGAAGCGGTGCTGGGTGCGGTAGAGCTCGGCCAGGTTGTTGAGCGTGAGCGCCAGCTCCGGGTGGTCGGGACCGAGCGCCTTCTCCTTGATCGCGATGCTCCGCTTGTACAGGTCCTCGGCGGTCGCGTAGTCGGTCTTGGCGAAGTACGCGACCGCGAGGTTGTTCAGGCTCTGCGCGGTCTCCGGATGATCGGGGCCGAGGCTCTTCTCGCGGATCGCGAGCGCCCGGCGGTGCAGCTTGATCGCCTCGTCGACCCGGCCCTGGATGCGATCGAGCTCGGCGAGGTTGGAGAGTGTGGTGGCGAGCGAGGGGTGCTCCGGTCCGAGCGCCCTCTCCTCGACCTTGAGGGCCTGCTCGTAGAGCGGGGTCGCCTCGTCGTAGCGGCCCTGGGCGTAGTAGAGAGTCGCCAGATTCTGACGGGTCTCGGCGGTGGTCAGATGGTCCGGGCCGTAGGATGCGGTGCGAATCTCGAGCGCCCGCTTGTAGAGGGGCTCGGCGTCCGCGAACCGGCCCTCGTTGGCGTACAGAACGCCGAGATTGTTGAGTGTTTGGGCGACTTCGGGGTGATTCGGGCCGAAGGTCTTCTCGCGGATCGCGAGCGCGCGCTTGTGCAGGGCGTCGGCCTCGTCGTAGCGCCCCAGAACCCGGTAGAGCTCGGCCAGATTGTTGCAGCTCTGCGCCACGTCGGGATGGTCCGGACCGAGCGCCTTCTCGCGCATCGCGAGCGATTCGCGGTAGTGCGGCTCGGCGGCCAGATAGCGGCCTTCGGCGTGCAGGATGTAGGCCAGATTGTTGACGCTGGTCGCCCGGCGCGGGTCGCTGTCGGTGTACTGGTCGCTCAGGCGCAGCGCCTCGCGGAACAGGCTTTCGGCGTCCGCCAGCCGGCCTTCGTCCGCCGCGCGCAGCCCGGCCTTGCTGACCTCGTACCATTCATCGTTCTGCGCCCGCGCCGGCGCCACCGTGAGCAGGGCAAGGAGCAGGCCGACGGCCAGGCGACGAGGGGCGATCGCCATGCTTCCTCCGATCTCGATGACCGCTAAGTAACCATGAAACGACGCCTGAACCTACCCAGAATTTGGTTAACAGGCAGTGGAGATGTTCTCGCCCGGAGCTCAAATCGACCGCCACGCCGTCAACGCGGGCGTTCTGCCCGCGACCCGTTCGGCGTTCTCGCCTATAAGCTGCCCGGAGCCGCGAGGGAAGGTTGAGATGGCACGCTTCGAGGGCAGGATCGCGCTGATCACCGGCGCGGGCAGCGGCATCGGCCTCGCGACCGCGCGCCGGCTCGGTTCGGAAGGGGCGACGGTGATCGCCGGCATCCTCGACGATCGCCAGCGCGGCGAGGTCAAGGGCTTCGAGGCGGTGCTTCTGGACGTCCGCTCCGAGACCGACTGGGATCGGGCGCTGGGCGAGCTCGAGGGCCGCCACGGCGGGCTCGACGTGCTGGTCAACTGCGCCGGCGTCCATCGCCCCGGCGGCGCCCGGGACACCGCGAAGGAGCTCTGGGACGAGATCCTGGAGATCAACCTCTGGGGCAGCTTTCTCGGCTGTCGCAAGGCAATTCCGGCGATGGCGCGCCGGGGCGGGGGAGCGATCGTCAATCTCGCCTCGATCGCCGCGCTCACCGGGGTCCCCGGCGCGATCGCCTACGCGGCCTCGAAGGGCGGCGTCCTGACCATGACCATGGCGCTGGCGATCGAGCTGACCGGCGAGCGCATCCGGGTCAACTGCGTCTGCCCGGGGGCGATCGAAACGCCGATCCTGGACGCGATCATCGCCCGCGCGCCCGATCCGGCCGCGTTCCGGAGCACACTTGCGGCCAAGCACCCGATGGACCGCCTCGGCGGCGCCGATGAGGTCGCGGCGGCGATCGCCTTCCTCGCGAGCGACGACGCCTCCTTCATGACCGGCCTCGCGATCCCGGTCGACGGCGGCCGCAGCATCCGCTGAGCGGCGTCGATCGACCAAGCCGCTAGTCCAGCAGGCTGAGCAGGAAGCGGAGGCCCACGGTCATCAGGAACAGCGCGAACGCGAGCTCGAGCGTGCGCCGCGAGACGCCGTGCGCGATCCGGACTCCGAGCGGGGCGGCCGCGACGCTGGTCGGGATGATCAGCAGCGCGCCCAGCAGGTTGACGTAGCCGAGCGAGCCGGGCGCGAGGCCGGCAGCGCCCCAGCCGGCCCAGACGAAGGCGAGCGCGCCCGGGATCGCGATCAGCGGCCCGAAGCCCGAGGCGGTCGCGACCGCGCGCTGGATCGGATGGCCATAGAAGGTCATCATCGCGCTGATGAACACGCCGCCGCCGACGCTCATCAGCGTCGAGACCAGGCCGACGAAGCCGCCATAGAGCGTCCGGAAGGGCTGGCCCGGAACCTGCTCGCCGAGCTGCCAGTTCCGGCCGAAGGCGAGCTTCAGCGCGATCAGGGTCGCGGCCACGACCCAGACCACCTTCAGGACGTCATCGCTGGCGTAGCGCGCGAGCAGGGCGCCGAGCCCGACTCCGATCACGACCGGCAGCGCCATCGAGCGCAGCAGATCCATGTCGACCGCGCCCTTGGCCCGATGCGCCAGGAACGAGCGGATCGAGGTCGGCACGATGACCGCGAGCGAGGTGCCGACCGCGAGATGCATGCGGACCGCGTCGTCGACGCCGACCGCCCCGAACAGCTCGTAGAGCGCCGGCAGCAGGATCGCGCCGCCGCCGATGCCGAACAGGCCGGCCAGCAGCCCGGTCACGAACCCCGCGACCAGCAGGGCGCCGACCAGCATGGCGAGCTCGCCCCAAGGCACTCCCAGGTCCAAAGCGCTACCACCCTCCCGATCCGCGGCCGATGCCTTGCCCGTCCCGCCGCGGCAGGCCTAGACTCGTGCGCGGCCGATCGGCGGCCACGATAACGATTGAACTCCGCGATGAACATCGCCCATCTGTTCATTCGCGCCGGTTGTGGGCGCGCGGAGCGCCCGGCCGTGGCGCACGGGCCGGACGTGCTCATGACCTATGGCGAGCTGGCCGGGCGCGCCGCGGTCATCGCCGGGCGACTGCGCGAAGCCCATGGCTTGCAGCCGGGCGACCGGGCCGCGCTGGTCATGACCAACGGTCCGGACTACGTCGAGCTGCTGCTGGCCGGCTGGTATGCCGGCCTGACCATGGTCCCGGTCAACGCCAAGCTGCACCCGCGCGAGCTCGCCTACATCCTGGACCACGCCGGCGCCCGCGTCGGCTTCGCGACGCCCGACCTGATCGACGCGGTCGGCCCGCTCGAGGACCAGCTCCAGAACCTGCGGGTGATCGAGATCGGCGGCTCTGACCATCGGGCGCTCGGCACCGGCGATCCGATCGCCCTCACCGAGATCGATCCGGACGCGATCGCCTGGCTGTTCTACACCAGCGGCACCACGGGCCGGCCCAAGGGGGCCATGCTCAGCCACCGCAACCTGCTCGCCACGACGCTCAGCTATTTCGCCGACGTCGACCAGATCGGCCCGGCCGACGCCATCCTCCACGCCGCGCCGATGTCGCACGGCTCGGGCCTCTACATGCTGCCGCACGCCGCCCAGGGCGCCTGCCAGATCGTGCCGGCGAGCGGCGGCTTCGATCCGGCGGAGGTGTTCGAGCTGCTCGACCGCCACCGCGGCGTGACCCTGTTCGGCGCGCCGACCATGGTCAAGCGCCTGGCCGAGCATCCGCTTGCGGGCCGGACCGATCACCCCGGCCTGAAGACCATCGTCTACGGCGGCGGGCCGATGTATCTGGCCGACCTCGAGCGGGCCCACGCGGTCTTCGGCGACCGGCTTGCTCAGATCTACGGCCAGGGCGAGAGCCCGATGTGCATCACCGCGCTCGGCAAGAGCCGCCACGCCGAGCTGGCGCGGACGCGGGACCGCGACCGCCTGGGCTCGGTCGGCACCGCCCAGCTGGTGGTCGAGGTCCGGGTCGCGGACGAGGGCGACCGGCCGCTGCCGGCGGGCGAGCCCGGCGAGGTCCTGGTCCGGGGCGAGAGCGTAATGCGCGGCTACTGGCGGGACCCCGAGGCGACCGCGGCGGCGCTCCGCGGCGGCTGGCTGCACACCGGTGATCTCGGGGTCATGGATGCGGACGGTTTCCTCTGGCTGCGCGATCGCGCCAAGGACCTGATCATCTCGGGCGGCGCCAACATCTATCCGCGCGAGGTCGAGGAGGTCCTGCTCGAGCATCAGTCGGTCCGCGAGGTCTCGGTGGTCGGCAGGCCCGACCCCGAGTGGGGCGAGACCGTGGTCGCCTTCGTCGTCACGGCGGCCGGCGAGCCGGTGGCAGCCGCCGAGCTCGACGCCCATTGCCTGGCCCGGATCGCCCGCTTCAAGCGGCCGCGGGACTACCGGTTCGTCGCCGCTCTGCCCAAGAACGCCTACGGCAAGGTGCTCAAGACCGAGCTCAGGACCGCGCTCCGGCCGCCGACCTGAGGGCGACCGTCAGCTCTGACGGCGGGGTTCCGCCTCCTCGGGCACGCAGCGGCTCCACTCGAAGCTCCGGGCGATCAAGGGCCACTGGAACTCCTCGCGCGGCATGCCCGAATGGGCGCCGAACTTCTGCGTCTGCTCGCTCGTGACCTTGACCAGCTCCGCCCTGGTCGATCGGCACTCGTCCTCCGACTTGAAGGCGCGCACCCGCCGCCATTGCCCGACCGGTGCCTCCGTCTGAGCCGAGAGCTCGGTCAGGATCTGGAGGCTTTCCGCGGGCGAGGGTGCCGCCTTGACTTGCTCGAACAGGTGCTTCAGGGCGCGCCGGTCCTGCTCGGTCATGCCGTCGGTCCCACCGGGAAACCGGTCATTGCCGTCGGGCAGGTACTCGAACGTGTCCAGGAACGCGGCCGTCAGCGTGTTGTCCGGGGGCGCGATCAGCATCCAGCTCTCCGGCACCGACCGGCTCGCCTGGCTTTGAACGGGGGTTTGGGTGTGCGAGCAGCCGGCGAGCAGGGCGGCGGCGCCGGCAATCAAGACTAGGGCAGTGCGCATCGCATCTCCGAGGGCTGGACGGATGGAAGACGATCGTCGGCAGGGCCTCTGACAACGGTCCGGGCGAGGTCGGGTTGCCCACGCCGGAGCGGTGCTTTCACGAGGCCTAACAAACCCGACCAATGGTTTATTCTTCCTTGCCGAGGTGACCTGTCAAGACCGCTCGCTTGACCGGCCGGGGCCCGCGACGCAGAGTCCGGTCCAATGACTCGCGCGAAAGGCAAGGCAAATGGGCGGGCGGCTCGAGGACAAGGTGGCGCTGATTACCGGCGCGGGCTCGATCGGGCCGGGCTGGGGCAACGGCAAGGCGACCGCGGTGCTGTTCGCGCGCGAGGGCGCCAAGGTGTTCGGGGTCGATCTCAACCTCGACGCCGCCGATCAGACGCGGGCGATCATCGAGCAGGAGGGCGGGGTCTGCAGCACGCATCCGGCCGACGTCGCCAAAGCCGCGAGCGTCGAGGCCATGGTGGCGGCCTGCCTGCAGGCCTTCGGCCGGATCGACGTCCTGGTCAACAACGTCGGGATCGCGCGCACCGGCGGCATCGTCACGACCGAGGAGGTCGACTGGGACCAGGTCTCGGACGTCAACCTGAAGAGCGTTTTTCTCACCTGCAAGCACGTCGTCCCGGTGATGGAGCGCCAGGGCAAGGGCGCGATCGTCAACATCGCCTCGGTCGCCGCCCATCGCTGGACCGGCATCAACTATGCGAGCTACTATGCGACCAAGGGCGGCGTGGTGGCGCTGTCGCGCGCGATCGCGCTCGAGCTCGCGGCCAAGGGCATCCGCTGCAACTCGATCTCGCCCGGGCTGATGAACACGCCCATGGTCCACCACGGCCTGACCGCGGCCTACGGTGCGGCCGGCGACGTCGAGAACCTGATCCGGGTGCGCGACGCCCAATGCCCGATGGGCCACATGGGCACCGGCTGGGACACGGCCTACGCCTGCCTCTATCTCGCCTCGGACGAAGCCGCCTACGTCACCGCCCACGACCTCGTGGTCGACGGCGGCCTGATCGCGAAGTTCGCGTAAACCATGGCTCCGAGAAGAACTGGAACAGCCGGCCCGCGACCGCGACCACGAGCGCGGTGTTGATCGCCAGCACGGCTGTGTTGACCGAGACGAGGGTCTCGATCTTGCCGACCGGGCGTTCGAAGTCGGCGACGGCGGTCGCCGCCGCTCTGGCCTTGTCGTCGGGCACCTGCGCAAGCTTGAGCGCTTCGTAAAGCCCGCCGACCATCGATGCCATCAGCAGGACTCCGGATGTTCACTCCCAGTATTGGGAATCCATGGTCCTCACGGTCTCGGGCACCGTCCCTGCGGGTCCAATCCTCGCGTCCACGTCGACGACGGGCTATCCTGGTTCCCGACGGGAGCCGTTTCGGAGGTCGGGATGCCGGTCACCCTGACGATCGAGAATGCGCCGGACGAGATCGTCGAGCGACTGACCGAGCGCGCGGCTCGTCACGGCCGCTCGCTGCAGGGGGAAATGGATGGCGATCCTCGTGGAGGCCGTGGCCGCGCCGAGACGGCTCACGCCCCGCGACGTGCTGACCAGAGTCCGGGAGCTCGGACCGTCGACCCCGCGCGAGGCCGTCGCGATGGTTCGCGCGGATCGTGATATCGGAGGGCGGAGATGACGGACTATCTGAGCCTGCTCCGGCTGGACGGGCGGGTGGCGCTGGTGACCGGCGGCGGCAACGGCATCGGGCGGGCGACCTGCCGGGCGCTGGCCGAGGCCGGGGCCCACGTGGCGGTCGCCGACGTCGACCTGGGCGCGGCCGAGCGGGTCGCGGCCGAGATCGGGCGCGGCGAGGCGTACCGGCTGGACGTCACCGACGAGGCAGGCGTCGACGCCGTCATCGAGGCGATCGCCGGCCGCCACGGGCGGATCGACGTCCTGGTCAACAATGCCGGGCTCGGCGCACGCGTGCCGACCGTGGAACTCGAAACCGAGCGCTGGCGGCAGGTCATGGCGGTCAATCTGGATGGCAGCTTCTTCTGCGTGCGCGCGGCCGGGCCGCACATGCTCGGGGCCGGCAAGGGTGCGGTCGTCAACCTCGCCTCGATCATGGGTCTGGTCGGCGGCGGCCACTACCCGAACCTCGCCTACCACAGCGCCAAGGGCGCGCTCGTCAACTTCACCCGCGCGCTCGCCTGCGAATGGGCGCCGCACGGCATCCGGGTCAATGCGGTCGCCCCGACCTTTGCCCGCACGCGCCTGACCGAGCCGCTGCTGGGCGATCCGGCGATGGTCGAGCGGCTGCTCGCCGAGACCCCGATGGGCCGCTTCGTCGAGCCGGAGGAGGTCGCCGCGGCGATCCTGTTTCTGGCGAGCGATGCCGCCAACATGATCACCGGCGTGACCCTGCCGGTCGACGGCGGCTGGACCGCGCGCTGAGCTCGCGACCGCTCGAGGACGCTCCCGGAGGCCGCATGGCGCAGGTCAAGATCTACGGCGAGCGGGCGCATCTCGGCCGCGTGCGTGCCGCCCTCTCGGCGGTCGTGCACGCCTGCCTGTGCGAGGCGCTCGGGCTGCCGGCGGACAAGTGCTTCCAGCGCTTCATCGGGCTCGATGCGGCCGATTTCATCCATCCGACCGATCGCAGCGCCGCCTACACGGTCATCGACATCAGCATGTTCGAGGGCCGCAGCCCGGCCGCCAAGCGGTCGCTGCTCGAGCTGCTGATGACGCGGATCCCGGCCCGGCTCGGGATCGCCGCCCCCGACCTCGAGATCACGATCTTCGAGACCCCGGCCGCCAACTGGGGCATTCGCGGTCGGACCGGCGACCGGCTCGCGCTCGACGACCGGACCCTCGTGTGAGCGGCCCGGCGCCGCTGGTGCTGGTCGCGGCCTGCGCGCTCGTCGACGTCGACCATCGGGTGCTGCTGACCCGCCGCCCCGAGGGCAAGCCGATGGCGGGGTTGTGGGAGTTCCCGGGCGGCAAGGTCCGGCCCGGCGAGACCCCCGAGGCCTGCGTGATCAGAGAGCTCGAGGAAGAGCTCGGCCTGGACGTCGCCGCGAACTGCCTGGCGCCGCTCACCTTCGCCTCGCACCGCTACCCGGACTTCCATCTGCTGATGCCGCTCTACGTCTGCCGCGTCTGGATGGGCCTCCCCGAGCCGCGCGAGGGTCAGGCGCTCAGATGGCTGCGAGCGCGGGACATGCAGGCCCTGCCGATGCCGGATGCGGATCGACCGCTGGTCGCCTTCCTGCGCGATTTTCTCTGAGCGCCAAGCCCGGCCGGACGCCTCGATCCTCCGGCAGTCAACGTCGCCGCCGCCCCGGGCCATCGGAACGGCCGCCGGGCAGATCGCCGGTGCCAGACGACGGAAGCCGCGCATCCCGATCGGCCGGCGTGGTGGCAAGGGCGATCGGGTAAGCGTGGACCGCCCGACTGGCGCCATGCTACATCGCGTCCCGACCCATCTGTCAGGGAGCTGTGCCATGCGATTTGCCGGTCAGGTCGCGATCGTCACGGGCGGCGGCAATGGCATCGGGCGCGCCTGTGTCGAGGCGTTCGCGGCCGAAGGCGCGGCGGTCGCGGTCGCCGACGTCGATCGCGAGGCCGGCGCCGCGGTCGTGCGCGCGATCGAAGCCGCGGGCGGCCGGGCGATCTTCGTCGAGACCGACGTCGGCGACGCGGCCCAGGCCCGGCGGCTGGTCGAGCGCACGCTCGCCGCCCTCGGCCGGCTGGACGTCTTGATCAACAACGCCGGCATCATCAAGACCGCGGATTTCCTCGAGATCAGCGAGGCCGATTTCGATGCCGTGCTGCGGGTCAACCTGAAGGGCGTGTTCCTGGTCGGCCAGGCCGCGGCGCGCGCCATGGTCGCCAACGGCAAGGGCGCGATCGTCAACATGTCCTCGGCCAACGCCGTGCTCGCGATCGGCAATCAGGTCCCGTACGTCACCAGCAAGGGCGCGGTCGGCCAGCTGACCAAGGTCATGGCGCTGGCGCTCGCCGACAAGGGCGTCCGGGTCAACGCGATCGGCCCGGGCTCGATCCTGACCGACCTGTTGAAGGTGGTGATGAGCGACGAGACGGCGCGCCGGCGGATCCTGTCGCGGACGCCGATGGGCCGCTGCGGCGAGCCGGCGGAAATCGCCAAGGTGGCGCTGTTCCTCGCGAGCGACGAGGCGAGCTACATCACCGGCCAGACCATCTATCCCGACGGCGGCCGCCTGGCGCTCAACTACACGGTGCCGGTGCCCGAAAGCTGACCGTCCGGGTTGTTGCCAATCGGCAACAGCCTTCCTATCTCGGTGCTGGGGCCCTAGAAAGCAGTCCGGCGCCCCCGCATCGCCGACCGTGTCCGAGGGAGCAGATGATGGATCGACCGTTGATGCCGAAAGCCACGGCCGTGTGGCTCGTGGACAACACGAGCTTGACCTTCGAGCAGATCGCCGATTTCTGCGGCCTGCACCCGCTCGAGGTCAAGGGCATCGCGGACGGGGAGGTCGGCGCCGGCATTCGCGGCCTCGATCCGGTGGCGAGCGGGCAGATGGAGCGCGGCGAGATCGAGCGCTGCCAGAAGGACCCGAACAGCCGCCTCAAGCTCGCGCGCCCGGCCGCGGCCGACATCAAGGTGCAAAAGCGCCGGGAGCCGCGCTACACGCCGCTTTCCAAGCGCCAGGACCGACCGGACGCGATCGCCTGGTTGCTGCGCCATCATCCGGAGCTCTCCGACCAGCAGATCTGCAAGCTGCTCGGCACGACCAAGAACACGGTCAACGCGGTGCGCGATCGCACCCACTGGAAGAGCAGCGAGATCCGGCCGCGCGACCCGGTCCTGCTCGGGCTTTGCAATCAGGTCGATCTGGACGCGGCGGTGATCGCCGGCCGGGCCGCGCAACGGCAGCACGAGGAGATCGACTTCGCCGCCGCCGAGCGCGCCCTGCTCGACATCGAGACCGATTGACCCGTTTCAGAGGCCGAAACTGCCGCCGACACCGATGCCGAGCCAGGGCGGCAGGATGCCGAAGCCGTAGCTGTTGGCGTAGTCGTCGGGAAACAGGGCTCCCGAGGTGCGCCAGAGCAGGCGCTGGAAGGTCCGGTCGGTGGGTCCGGCGACCCGATCCTCCTCGTGGGCGACGTCGAGCGGCTGGTCCCCCTGACAGAAGACCGCGAACACGCTCAGCATCTCGGACGCCGGCCTCGTGCCGATCGCGTCCGGCGCCCGGCAGGCGGCGGCCGCGGGCGGCTCGCGGGTGGGGTCCAGGACCACGACCAGATGCGGCTCGGGTGCCGCCGCCTGGTCCGGATAGCTCGTGAAGTTGACGTCGAGTCCGGAAACGCCCTGGGCCATCGCCTTGGTGACCAGGTTCTCGAGACGGACCTCGTCCATGCCGAACGGATTGCCGCGGACGACCGTCCGGATCGGCCCCTCTTTGTAGTGCTGGGCGAGCGCCCGCCGGGCATCCTCGCCGGGAGCGCCCGTGCGCGGCGCTGGCTGCGCGCAGCCGGCCACCAAGCCGCCTGCGATCAGGACCGCGAGCAGCCCGGCCCTGGGATCCGGGTGCCGGCGGCGCCGCATCGGCCGATCAGGCCTGGTCGGCACTCTCGCCCTGATCATCCTCCGTCTCGGCCGGCGGCACGCCGGCGTCGGCCAGACCCTGCGCCGGGCCCTGCCAGTGCCGCGCCGACAGCAGCCGGCGATCGCGCTCGATCCAGGCGGCGATCTGGCGCAGCGCGCCGGCCGCGCTCGACGGCAGGGTGCCGGGGCTGATCAGGACCCGGACGGGGACATCGTCGCTGAGCTCGTGATCGAGCTCGACCGACAGCCCGACGTCCTCGGAACTCGCCGCCGGATAGGCATCGAAACGGACGAAGGGCTCCGGCTCGCGCTCGGTATAGCGTTCGAGCAGATGGCTCTTGCTGGGCTTGGCCGCGGGCGATTCGAAGATGCCGCGCATCAGCTGGCGCTTGAGATCCTCGGGTTGGTTGTGGAACGTTTCGCGTGCCTTGCGCAGCAGCGCGAGATCGCCCGAGCTGAGGCCCCGGTCGATCCGGAAGCGGAGCAGCGCATCCTCGCCCAGCGCGGCGACCACCAGCGGCCGCAGCTCCTGCAGGAAGTGCCGGAGCGCGCGCCGCTCTCCTACGTAGCGTTCACCGTCCATGGGCGTTCTGCCGTGCCTCCAGTGCCGATTAACCGGATGTTAAGGCTTCGCGGCGGCTTCGACAATCGCCAATACCCTTAAAATGCGGTCCTATGGGGCGCGCGCCGACGCCAACCAGGGTTAGCGCCCGGGCACCCGGGCCCTGCCGGGTGCGGCCGGCGTAGCGCCGCGGTCGTGATGCCGCCGGCACCGGCTCAGCCGCCGGTTGGCAGTCCGGCCGGCGGCGACGCGACCCGGGCATTTCCCCTGGATGCGCCGCCGCGAAGGTGAGATAGTGGTCGGCAGCAAAAGAGGCACAGCAGAGGGGCGTGGGACATGCGACTGCTCAAAGACGTAAGGAAGCTGGCCGCCCTCGTGATCGCGACCGCGGCCCTCGCGGGTCTGGCCGGCAGCGCCGATGCCGGCGACCAGCGGCACGTGAAGATCGGCACCGAGGGTGCCTACCCGCCCTTCAACTCGATCGACAACAACGGTCAGCTGGTCGGCTTCGACGTCGACATCGCCAAGGCGCTGTGCGACGCGGCCAACTTCGACTGCGAGTTCGTGGTGCAGGACTGGGACGGCATCATCCCCGGCTTGATCGCCAAGAAATACGACGCGATCGTCGCCTCAATGTCGATCACCGACAAGCGCAAGGAAGTGGTCGATTTCACCGAGAAATACTATCAGACCCCGGCCAGGTTCGTCGCCGCCAAGGGCGCCGGCTTCGACATCTCGCCGGAAGGGCTCGCGGGCAAGGTGATCGGCGTGCAGCGGGCGACCACGCACGAGAATTTTTTGCGTGCCAAGTTCCCGCAGTCCGAGGTCCGGACCTACGCGACCCAGGACGAGGCCGACGCCGATCTGATGTCCGGCCGCGTCGATCTGGTGATGGCGGATTCGGTGGCGCTGCTCGACGGCTTCCTCTCGACCGACGCCGGCAAGGACTTCGAGTTCGTCGGCCCCGGCTACAGCGATCCGAAATACCATGGCGAGGGCGTCGGCATCGCGGTCCGCAAGGGCGACGACGAGCTGCGTCAGGCCTTCAACGCCGCGATCGACAAGATCCGCGCCGACGGCACCTACAAGAAGATCAATGCCAAGTACTTCGACTTCGACGTCTACGGACCGACCTCCTAGGACGGCGCCGGTCGCCTGATCACCGCGGGGCCAGGCGTGCTCGACTTCAAAGGTTACGAATGGGTCTTCTGGGAGGGTGCCAAGATCACCCTCCTGGTCGGCCTGTCGGCGGTCCCGGTCGCCCTCGTGCTCGGCCTGCTGGGCGCCTGGGGCAAGCTCGCCGGCAATCCGATCGCGCGCAGCCTCGCCGGCATCTACACGACGATCGTGCGCGGCGTGCCCGAACTCGTGCTGATCCTCTTGGTCTATTACGGCGTCACGATCCTGCTCCAGAAGCTGCTGGCGGTCGTCACCGGCGGCGAGGTGACGGTCGACATCGACCCGTTCACCGCCGGCACGCTGACGCTCGGGGTGATCTACGGCGCCTTCACGACCGAAGTGTTCCGCGGCGCCTTCCTGGCCATCGACCGCGGCCAGGTCGAGGCCGCGCGCGCGATCGGCATGAGCCGGATCCTCGCGTTCCGCCGGGTCGTCCTGCCGCAGGTCTGGCGCTACGCGCTGCCGGGCCTGGGCAACGTCTGGCTGGTCCTGATCAAGGCGACCGCGCTGATGTCGGTGGTCCAGCTGCCCGAGCTGATGCGGATGGCCGATGTCGCCGCGCGCGCGGTCCGGATGCCGTTCACCTTCTATTTCGGCGCCTCGATCGTCTATCTGCTGATCACGGTCGCCTCGCTCCAGGTGCTGTACCGGGCGGAAGCGCGGGCCAACCGCGGCATCCGGCGGGCCTGAGCCCATGGACCTCGACCTCGGGATCATCGTCGACAGCCTGCCGCGCCTCTTGAGCGGGGCCTGGGTCACGCTGCAGCTGACCTTTTTCAGCGCGCTGATCGGTCTAGCCCTGGCGGTGCCGGTGGCGCTCGCCCGGCTGTCCGACAACCCGCTGCTGCGCTGGCCGGCATTCGGCTACATGTTCTACTTCCGCGGCACGCCGCTTTTGGTCCAGATCTTCCTGATCTACTACGGCAGCGGGCAGTTCGTGCCGCAGCTGCGGGCGCTCGGGCTCTGGGAGTTCTTCCGCGAGCCCTATTTCTGCGCGCTGCTGACGCTGACCCTGAACACCGCGGCCTACACCGCCGAGATCCTGCGCGGCGCGATCCGGGCGGTGGCGTACGGCGAGATCGAGGCGGCGCGCGCGCTCGGCATGTCCGCGAGCCTCAGGCTGCGCCGGATCATCCTGCCCAAGGCCTTTCGCCTCGCGCTGCCGGCCTACACCAACGAGGTCATCTTCCTGTTCCAGGCGACCTCGCTGGTCTCGATCATTACGATCATGGACCTGACCGGGGTCGGCCGGGTGCTGATCGCCGAGACCTTCCGCACCTTCGAGATCTGGATCTTCGTCGGCCTGTGCTATCTCGTGATGTCCTATGCGATCCTGTACGGCTTCCGGCGGCTGGAATACCGCCTGTCCGGTCACCTGCGCGCCGGCCCCGAGCTCGAGACCGTCCCGACCCGGGCCCGGCGCGCCCCCGAAGCCGGCACCCCGGCCCCGGCGCCCGCGAGCGCGCTCGCGATCCGCTGAGCTGCGCTCTCGGTTGCCGCTGAGCCGGCGGTTCGTCGTTTCCGCCCGGGGCGCCTGCTGACCCGCCTTTTGGTTGCCAGAACGCACCCGCTGGATTAAGCTATGGTTATGAACGCGCGGCGGGATCAGGGCATATCCGCGACATGACGAGGCCACGGAAAACCCGTAGCGTGCGACCGAGAGCTGACGACGACCTCATTGCTTGGCTCAAACGCGGCGACAGGGCCAGCATAGGGCCTCGTCTCGTTCGTGCAAAGCACCTCGTCAAAGAATGGAGGCTATGCGAATCCGATTATCTTCTTCATGGCGACATCGCTACAGGGCAGATATTCCATGAACTCAAACTCACGTTCCTATTTCATTGCAATGTTGCCACCATCTTGTTGAGCCTCGTCTTTATAGAAAAGGAACTTGCTGGTTACCTGTATCTCATCGGCATGGAGGATGCTCCCAAACTCCGACTCGAAGCCCTTCTGGAAAGAGCGTTGAGTGCAGGCTACATTACAGAACACGAATTTGGCATTTTTAATCGACTACGCGAGATTCGTAACTCGTACGCGCATTTTCGACGCCCTACACACAGATCCGACAATCTCATGCGGTCATTGGATCGGAGCGTGACACCAGACCAGCTTTTTTGAACAGGACGCCTTTGATGCGATGGAGGCTCTCGTCGGGCTGCTTCGTCGCAGCCTCACTGCCGCGCCGGCTGACTGACCGACCATCGCCGCCTTGATCTGGCGGGAAGCCTCTCTGACCAGTCTCGCCTATGTTGTGCTGAGATCGCAATCACCTGACAGGTGGTGCCACACCCGGCCATGGCCGGGTGTGGCCATGCCGCTCCTGAGATGGCTTAGGATGAGTTTGCCGAACCATCCGAACCATCAGGAGCAAGACATGACCACGAAGGACAAGGTAGCACGGCGCAAGCTGTCGCTGCTGCAATTGGCCACCGAGCTGGAGAACGTCAGCCGGGCCTGCAAGGTGATGGGCTACTCGCGCCAGCAGTTCTACGAGATCCGCCGCAACTTCCAGACCTATGGCGCCGAGGGCCTGCTCGACCGGCTGCCTGGCGCCCGCGGCCCGCACCCGAACCGGGTCGCGGCCGAGATCGAGGCGGCGATCCTCGACCATGCGCTCGCGCATCCCTGCCACGGCGCGCTGCGGGTCGAGCAGGAGCTGCGGCTGCGAGGTCTCCAGGTGTCCGCCGGCGGGGTGCGCGGTGTGTGGCAGCGCCACGGCCTCTTGACCAAGCACGAACGCCTGCTGCGTCTGGAGCAAGCCACCGCCGAGCGCAAGCTCGCGCTCAGCGACGAGCAGGTCCGCCTCTTGGAGCGGTTCTCGCCCGAGTTCCGCGAGCGCCACATCGAGGCGCCGCACACCGGCGCCCTGGTCGCCGTCGACACCTTCTTCGTCGGCACGCTCAAGGGCGTGGGCAAGATCTACCTGCAGACCGCGATCGACTGCCACGCCCGCTACGCCTGGGCTCGGCTCTACCCCAGCAAGCTGCCGATCACCGCCGTCCAGCTGATGAACGGCGACGTCCTGCCGACCTTCGAGGACGCCGGCGCCAAAGTCGAGGTGGTGCTGTCCGACAACGGCCGCGAGTTCTGTGGCCGGCCCGACCGCCACCCCTACGAGCTGTTCCTCCAGCTTGAGGAGATCGCGCACCGCACCACCAAGGTGAAGCGGCCGCAGTCGAATGGCATCGTCGAGCGTCTGCACCGCACGCTGCTCGACGAGCACTTCCGGGTCGAGGGCCGGCGCACCTGGTTCGAGACCATCGAGGAGATGCAACGCGTGCTCGACGACTACCTGGTCGTCTACAATCACCAGCGGCCCCACCAGGGCCGCGGCATGAACGGCCGCACGCCCGCCCAAGCCTTCAAGGACGGCCTGGCCAAACCCGCCAAACCACTGGAGGAGGCGACCCGACGCAAAACCGCCAGAGCCGCCTGAGCCCTCATCCGAGCGGCACTGTCAGGCCATTACCCTCTCTGTACACCTATGTAGCCCCGACCGAGGGGTTACGACGTAGGCCTTGACAATCAATGACACGCCGCACATTCGGTATCTCAAGAAATCGGCTTACAAACCAATCAAAGTTCCTCGTCTGATGTTCCTTACGTCTTTGGACCACACTGTTGTAATCGATCCCAAGGAGATCGCAAAACTCCGGCCCGGTCATCGCCTCTTTGATCGTTATCTTGCGCTTGAAACCTTCAACAATTTGCGACCGGGTTGTACGATGAAAGCAGCAAAAATGTATTGACATTGAAAACTGGAGATGTGGTGAGATAGCGATCATAAAGCGATGCAGACTTTCTCGTTCTCCCGCTGCTTTCTTTGTGTCAAATGTGTCACCGTCCTTCAATTCTATGAGATAGCAGTGGTGCTTCTTGCCTTTCCTCTCAAACACCACGAAATCAGGTTCGACTCCGGCATAGTTGAGTATCGCGCTGCTCTTTAGTACTCTTTTGGGGGCTATAAAGACGCCCTCGGGAACCACATCCATCGCTAGGAAAGTGTCGACGTCCTCCAAAGCGTTGGCATTCTCGATCACGAAGCGTTCGAGTTCGCTCCCCGAGGCGATTACGGCGCTCTGGACCCGGCTCAGGAGTTGCCCCAGCAATGGATCACCAAAGAGTTGCGTGTAACCACCATCATCTCGCCCTTTACGGTTCTCGATCAGAGCCATTGCCGTTCCCCTCAGGCTGCGGCCGAATGTCGCAGCCGAGAAACTGCCGATTAGTCCGGCGACACGCTTCAAGCACCGAATAGCTCCCCGCCGCCGGGTCTATCACGATGTCTCGCGTGTTGGTGAGAGCCTCGATCACCCGTGCCTGCAATTTCACCGGCTTTCCATGTGTGAACTTGGTCTCAAGTCTTTCGTCCCAAACATCCGGAATGTCGTGGATCAACCAAACCCCTTTGGCGCGAAGCGGCGCCTTCTGAAGGATGAGGCAATATTCGCTCATTCTACGAGTGCGATAACCCATTCCCATCCGCAGTTTGTTCCATACAATGAGATCGACAATATTCAAATCGGTGCCTGTAAGCCAGTTTGCAATCCCGGTACACAGGTGAAACTTGTCCACCCATAACAATAAATGACCTGACGGCATTAAGGCTCTGTCCACCTCCTTTATAAAAGATATGATGGTTGTTTCATGCATTTGTGGCATTATGGACCGCTCTTTTTGCCGACGGCCTTCATTACCGTATTTTTGCTTATCCAGCACCCCCCTGTACTGTGGGTCAAAAACGCACAGCGAAAAGGTGTCTGCGTCAAGTGCGGAAAGCAGTTCAAGGCCGTCGGCCTGATTTCGGTCGTTGAGCGTAAACCCAGGCGGGGGGGAAACCCGCGGCTGGACGAGGTCACGGGTGTGACCGAAGACCGAGGGTCGAGAGCGGACTGCAACGGATGCACCATCGAAGAAGTCGGCCATCGGCACCGCTGGACTGCCTCGTGCGGCCATAAGTAGTGTCCCTCCACGCCAAACCGGCTATATCTTGTAGCCGGAGCCGAGGCAGGCCTGCAACGTCTTTGTTGGCTCTGGCTCAGCGCGCGGGCAGCAGGCGTTCGGCGAGGCGCGCCCAATAGCTGGCGCCGTAGGACAGCACCTCGTCGTTGAAGTTGTAGTCGGGGTTGTGGACCATCGGCGCGTCGGGGCCGCCGCCGTTGCCGATGAAGATGTAGGCGCCCGGTCGCTGCTCGAGCATGAAGGCGAAGTCCTCGGCCCCCATCACCGGCGCCGGCGCCCGGTCGACCTGGTCGGAGCCGACGATCTCGGTCGCGGCCAGTGCGGCCTCTTCGGTCTCGGCCGCGCTGTTGACGGTCGGCGGGTAGCCGCGCTGATAGGTGCAGGCGACCTCGACCCCGAGCGCCTGGCCGATGCCGCGCGCGATCTCGCCGACCCGGCGCTCGATCAGATCCCGCATCTCGGGGCTGAACGAGCGCGCCGTGCCGCTCAAGAAGGCAGAGCCAGGGATCACGTTGTCGGTGGTGCCGGCGTGGAACTGGGTGATCGAGACCACGGCGCGGTCGACCGGATCGGCGTTGCGCGCGACGATCGTCTGCAGCGCGCTCACGATCTGGGCGCCGGCGACCACCGGGTCGCGCGCCAGATGCGGCATCGCGCCATGGCCGCCATCGCCGGTGAGCTTGATCTCGATCCGGTCGGCCGCCGCCATCACCGGGCCCGGCCGCATCGCGAACTGGCCGAGCGGCAGCCGCGGCCAGTTGTGCATGCCGAACACCTGTTCGGCCGGAAACCGCTCGAACAGCCCCTCCTCGAGCATCACCCGGCCGCCCCCCTGCATTTCCTCGGCCGGCTGGAAGATGAAGTAGATCGTGCCGTCGAAGTTGCGGGTTTCGGCGAGGTAGCGCGCGGCGCCGAGCAGCATCGTGGTGTGGCCGTCGTGGCCGCAGGCGTGCATGCGCCCGGCGTGCCGGGAGGCATAGGGCAGGCCGGTCGCCTCCTCGATCGGCAGCGCGTCCATGTCGGCGCGCAGCCCGATCGCGCGGCCGCCGGCGCCCGCGCGCAGCACACCCACGACCCCGGTCTTGGCGATCCCGGTGTGGACCTCGTCGAGCCCGAAGGCGCGCAGCTTGTCGGCGACCATGGCCGAAGTCCGCACTTCCTCGAAGCCGAGCTCGGGATGGGCGTGCAGATCGCGCCGCCAGGCCGTCATCTCGACGTGGAAGTCGCCGATCCGGTTGATGATCGCCATCGCCTCGTCCTCCGCCCCTGCCGGCCGCCAGCATAGGCAGCCGTGCCGGCCTTGTCAGCCGGTCGTTCCCTTCGAGGCTCTAACCGCCGCTGCCCTCATAGATCTCGTCGAGTGTCAGCTCGACCCCGATCGCCGGCAACGGCACGGTCGACAGCGGCGGGGCAGGGAGAGTGAGCGACCAGCCGGCACCATGCCGGCTGTAGATCTCGACGAGCCGGCGTGTCTGATTGATCAGGACATAGTGCTGCAGCGACGCCAACTCGCGGTATGCGATCTATTTGGCGCCACGATCTCGATCGCCCGTCGTGCGCGAGAGCACCTCGATGATGATGACCGGATCAGCAACCCGATCTGCGGTGGGCTCGAGCGGCGAGCAGGCCACCAGAACGTCGGGATAGTGGACGTTGCCGTTCGCCGATGCTTTCACTTCCAGGCTGAGGGCGCGGCACCCAGAACCACGCAGCCGGTCCCGGAGCGCGGCCGTGACGTTATCACGAATCGTCGCGTGGGCGACGCTGCCGCCGACCATGCCGACGATCATGCCGTCAATGAATTCGTAGCGCTCCGGCTGCTGCGCCTCCCACTCGAGGAAGTCGTCCACGGTCCAGGGGATCGGCAGATGTGGCGCCATGGCCAGCTCCTTTTCCCTCGACCAATTTAGGTGAGCCTTCAGGCCGTGCCAACAAAGGGCCATGGATCCCGAAACGAAGAACCGGGCCCAGAGGGCCCGGTTCCGATGCGTCTGACGACTGCGGGCGGCTCAGCCGCTGACCTCGGCGTACTTGCCGTTGTCCCACTTGTACATGACGTAGCTGGCGCCCTTGACGTCGCCCTTGTCGTCGAAGCCGATCGTGCCGAGCACGGTCTCGAACTGATTGTCGTGGAGCGCCTTCTCGACCGGCTCGAGGTCGGTGGAGCCGGCCTTCTCGACCGCCTGCGCCCAGGCCTGGATCGCGGCGTAGGTGTAGAGCGTGTAGCCCTCGGGGTCGTAGCCCTGGGCCTGGAACTCCTTGACCACCGGCTGCGCGCCCTCGTTCTTGCGCGGGTCGGGGCTGAAGGTCATCAGCGTGCCCTGGCCGGTGTCGCCGGTGATCGCCCAGTATTCGTCGGTGACCAGCGCGTCGCCCGACATCATCTGCGCGTTCAGGCCCTGCTCGTGCGCCTGGCGGGTGATCAGGCCGGCCTCGGTGTGGTAACCGCCGAGATAGATCAGGTCGACGCCGGCTTCCTTCATCTTGGTGATCAGCGCGGTGAAGTCCTTGTCGCCGGCGGTAATCGCCTCGTACATGGTCTCCTTGAGGCCGCGCTCGTTGATCTGGCGCTTGAACTCGTCGGCCAGACCCTTGCCATAAGCGGTCTTGTCGTGCAGGATCGCGACCTTCTTGCCGATGTTGTTGTCAACGACGTAGTTGCCGGCGAAGGTGCCCTGCTGATCGTCGCGGCCGCAGACCCGGAACACGTTGTCGAAGCCCTGCTCGGTCAGCTTCGGATTGGTCGAGGCGGGCGAGATCTGGAGGATGCCTTCCTCGTTGTAGACCTGCGAGGCCGGGATCGACGAACCGGAGCAGAAGTGGCCGTCGACGAACACCACGCCCTTGTTGACCATCTGGTTGGCGACCGCGACCGCCTGTTTCGGGTCGCAGGCGTCGTCGCCGACCTCGAGCTTGAGCTGCTCGCCGAGCACGCCGCCCTTGGCGTTGAGGTCCTTGACCGCCATCTGGGCGCCGCGCTTCATCTGATCGCCGAAGATCGCGTATTGGCCGGTGATCGGGCCGACGGTGGCGATCGTGATGTCGGCATGGGCCACGCCGGCGGTGAACGCGAGCAGCGCGCTGGTCGCGAGCAGAGGTTTGATGAAGCCAGGCATTTCGCCTTTCTCCCTGTTTTGCATGAGCCGTCGTGGCAGCGGCCACGAGATCTGCGTCGCAATCGTGCAGAGTTGTCCCATTTGTCCCGGAGGCGGCGCGTTTTGGCAAGGGTCTTGATCGCCCGCCCGGCGCGCCGGGGGGCGCGGCCAAGGGCGTGAGCAGCGCTCAGGTGGACGACGCCTCCGGCTTCTCTCGAAAGGCGAAGAGCGATGCCCGCTCGTAGCGCCAGGGGTACTGGTTGACCATCTTGCGCACCGCGGTGACCCGGTGCGCGAGCAGCGCCAGCGCGGTGATCACCACGAGATCGACCACAAAGCCGGACAGGCTCAAGAGCTCGCCCTCGAACAGGGCATAGGCCAGGAAGCGGTTGCCGAGGTCGAGGCCGACGCAGGCGAGCACCACCTGCCAAGGCGGCTTCCAGCCATCGGCCAGCGCCCGGCCGGTCATGATCGCAGCACCGCCGGCGATGACCACCGTCAGCCCGATGAACACGCTGAACGAGTTGCCGAGAACGGTCTCCATCGCGATCCGGCCCCTCTAATGCCCGCCCTCGAGATAGGCGCTGCGGATCTCGGGGTTGGCGAGCAGTTCGGCGCCGCCGCCCTCGAGGACCACGCGGCCGGTGGCCAGAACGTAGCCGCGATGGGCGATCTTGAGCGCCTGATAGGCGTTCTGCTCGACCAAGAGGATGGTCAGCCCCTGGTCGCGATTGATCTCGACGATCGAGCTGAAGATCTGCTTGACCAGGATCGGCGCGAGGCCGAGCGACGGCTCGTCGAGCAGCAGCAGGCGCGGCCGCGCCATCAGCGCGCGCCCGATGCAGAGCATCTGCTGCTCGCCGCCGGACAGCGTGCCGCCGCGCTGGTGCTGGCGCTCCTCGAGGCGCGGGAACAGCGTGAAGATCTTGCGCACGTCCTCGTCGAAATGCAGGCCCCTGGTCGGCACGGCGCCCATCTGCAGGTTCTCGAGCACGCTCATCGACGGAAAGATCCGCCGGCCCTCGGGCGCCTGGGCGATGCCGCGGTTGACGATGTCGTAGGGCTCGAGGCCGTTCAGGCGCTCGCCCTCGAACACGACCTCGCCGGCCGACGGCTTGGGCCGGCCGCAGATCGTCATCAGCATGGTCGACTTGCCGGCGCCGTTGGCGCCGATGATGGTCACGATCTCGCCGCGCTCGACCGCGATGCTGACCCCGTGCAGGGCCTCGATGTTGCCGTAGTGGGCGTGGATCGCGCTGAGCTCGAGCATCACAGGCGGCCAGCGGCACCACCCCCGACGAGGTCGGCCGCGACCTCGGGCGGCAGCGCCTCCTCCTCGGTCTCGCCGAGGTAGGCCTTGATCACGCTGGCGTCCTTGCGCACCGCCTCGGGCGAGCCGTCGGCGATCTTGCGGCCATAGTCGAGCACCACGATGTGGTCGGAGATGCCCATGACCACGCTCATGTCGTGCTCGATCAACAGGACGCCGATCTCGAACTCGTCGCGGATCGCGCGCAGCAGCTCCCCGAGCTCGTTGGTCTCGCGCGGATTGAGCCCGGCGGCCGGCTCGTCGAGGCAGAGCAGCCGGGGCCGGGTGCACATCGCGCGCGCGATCTCCAGCTTGCGCTGCTCGCCATAGGGCAGATTGGCGGCGTTCCAATCCGCATGCCGGGTGAGGCCGATGCGCGCCAGCCAGTCGCGCGCGAGCGCCACCGCCTTGGCCTCGGCGCGCCGGTAGGAGGCGAGGCCCAGCACGCCCAGCACGGTGTAGCCGGAGGCGCGCATCAACGCGTTGTGCTGGGCGACGATCAGGTTCTCGAGCACGCTCATCTCGCCGAACAGGCGGATGTTCTGGAAGGTCCGGGCGACGCCGTGGCGCGCGATCCGGAAGCCCTCGAGCTGCTCGAGCAGGAGCTGCTCGCCGTCGGCATGGAACGTGAGCTGGCCGACCGTCGGCTTGTAGAAGCCGGTCAGACAGTTGAAGACCGTGGTCTTGCCGGCGCCGTTCGGGCCGATGATCGCGGTGATCTCGTTCTGATAGGCCGTGAAGGAGAGGTCGTCGATCGCCACCAGACCGCCGAAGCGCATGGTCAGATGGCTGACCTCGAGCAGTGGTGCCGGGGCGGCGGTCATGGTCGGGCCGGGCCGCCGGCGTCGACCGGTGCCTCGCCATGCAGGCGGATGGTCGGCTCGCGATGGGCGAGCAGGCCGCGCGGCCGCCAGACCATGATCCCGACCATGGCGGCGCCGAACAGCAGCATGCGGTATTGCGCGAACTCGCGCCCGAACTCGGGCAGCAGCACCAGCACCATGGCCGCCAGCACGACGCCGATCTGGCTGCCCATGCCGCCGAGCACGACGATCGCGAGCACGGTTGCCGACTCGATGAAGGTGAAGCTCTCGGGGCTGATGAAGCCCTGGCGGGTGGCGAAGAACGAGCCGGCAAAGCCACCGAACATGGCGCCGAGCGCGAACGCGGTGAGCTTGGTGTTGGTCGGATTGATGCCGAGCGCCCGGCAGGCGATCTCGTCCTCGCGCAGCGCCTCCCAGGCCCGGCCGATCGGCAGCTTGCGGATGCGGGTCACGAAGGCGTTGGTGACGAGCGCCAGCAGCAGGATCAGGAAATACAGAAAGGTCACCCGCTGCAGGCTCGAGTAATGGAGGCCGAAGAACTCGTGGAACGCGGTCACGCCCTCGGGCGGCGTGCGGTCGAAGACCAGACCGAACAAGGTCGGGCGCGGGATGTTGGAGAGCCCGTCGGGACCGCGGGTCACCGTCCACCAGTTGAGCAGGATGATCCGGATGATCTCGCCGAAGCCGAGCGTCACGATCGCGAGGTAATCGCCGCGCAGTCGCAGCACGGGGAACCCCAGCAGAATGCCGAACGAGGCGGCGAGCGCACCGGCGAGCGGCAGGCATTCCCAGAAGCCGAGGTCGAACCAGTGGGCGAACAGCGCGAAGGAATAGGCGCCGACCGCGTAGAAGGCGACGTAGCCGAGATCGAGCAGACCGGCGAGGCCGACCACGATGTTCAGGCCCCAGCCGAGCATCACGTAGATCAAGACGGTCGTGCCGACGTCGACGACGTAGCGGTTGGCAAACGGCAGGAACGGCATCACGAATGCGAAGAAGACGCCGGCGAACGCGAGCAGGCGGCGGTAGGGCGAGATCAGGCCCGGGATCTGCCGGAGCGGCGCGGTCGCGACCGCGATCGTCGAGGTCGGCACGCTGCGCGCGCCGATCAGCAGCAGCCGGCCGACGAACACCGTCGCGGTGCCGACCAGGACCCAGTTGAAGCGGAAGCGGAGCCCGACGCCGCCTGCGGCGTTGATGCTCTGCATGCCGATCAGGGGCAGGAACAGGATGAAGGCGACCAGGGCGGCGAGCCCGGCTTCCTTCAGCGCCGCCGGCCAGTCGATCCGGGCCGGGGCCGCGACCGTCTCGGCGAGGACGCGCCCGGCCACGACCTCAGACCTTCTCGATCTCGGGCCGGCCGAGCAGACCGGTCGGCAGGAACACCAGGACCAGCACGAGCACCACGAACGCCGCGACGTCCTTGTACGCGATGCTGAAGTAGCCGGACCAGAAGGCCTCGACCAGGCCGAGCGTCAGGCCGCCCAGCATGGCGCCCGGGATCGAGCCGATGCCGCCCAGCACCGCCGCGGTGAATGCTTTGACCCCGGCCAGGAAGCCGATGAAGAAATCGATCACGCCGTAGTAGAGGGTGGCCATCAGGCCGGCCACCGCCGCCAGTGCTGCACCCATGACGAAGGTCAGCGAGATCGTCCGGTCGACGTTGACCCCGCACAAGCCCGCCATCACCAGGTCCTGCTGGCAGGCACGCTGGGCGCGGCCGAGCGGCGTCTGATTGATCAGGTAGGAGAACGCGATCATCAGCACGACGGTCAGGACCATCATGATGATCTGGATGTAGCTGATGGTCACCGTGAAGCCGCTGGCGTCGCCGAACACGAAGCCGCCCGTGATCACCGGCGGCAGCGGCTTGACGTTGGCGCCCTGGGTCAGCTGGACGTAGTTCTGGAGGAAGATCGACATCCCGATCGCCGAGATCAGCGGCGCCAGCCGGAACGAGCCGCGCAGCGGCCGGTAGGCGATGCGCTCGACCGTCCAGCCGTAGGCTGAGGTGAAGGCCATCGCGATCAGGAGCACGATGATCAGGGCGAGCGGGACCCAGGTAATGCCGAGAATCCCGAGCAGCGAGAACGAGATGATCGAGAGGAAGGCGCCGATCATATAGATCTCGCCATGGGCGAAATTGATCATGCCGATGATGCCGTAGACCATGCTGTAGCCGATCGCGATCAGGCCGTACATGGCGCCGAGCGTGACGCCGTTGATCAGCTGCTGCAGGAAATAGGCCATGCTTGCCGTTGCGCTCTCGGGCTCGACCGTCCGCCGGATCTCAGCTCTAGAGCAAGGGCGTGCCCGCGGCAACCGCGTTTCGTGCGGCCCGCTGCACGGCACCCGGCGGCCGCTCATCGCTCACGCAGGAACACCAGGCGGTCGCTCGACCAGTAGTTCCAGGCGAAGGTCGCCGCGGTCGCGCCGAGCTTGGCGAGCCATGCCGGCAGCGTCAGCGCCAGCGTCCAGACCGCTAGATTGCCCAGCACCAGGCCCATGCCGTTGAGGCCGGCATACAGCAGCGGGCGCGCCGGCGAGCCTCGGCGGGGCCGGTCGCCGAAGGTCCAGCGGCTGTTCAGCAGATAGCTGTTCGCCAGGCCGGTCAGATAGCCGAGGCTGTTGGCGACGAGCAGCGGCCAGCCGAGGCCGTAGAACAGGAGCACGAAAACCGTAAAGTCCAGCCCGGTATTGAGGACGCCGACCAGGCCGAAGCGCACCAGACGCCGGCCGGACCCGCGGAACCGACGGCTCAGCCGAGACAAGGTTGCGCGGCTCGATCGCCCGGCCGAGCGCTGGCCCGCCAGACCATCACCTGATCTTGTAGAGCTGGAAACGGGGGCTGGCGAACAGCAATCGCAGATGGGCCGGCGCCGGATTGGCGCCGTGATCGGCGTAGAGGACGAGCGCGTAGTCGAAGCGCTGCAGCAGCGGCCGGCCGTCGTCGCCGGGCGGCAGCAAGAGATCCATCGGCGGGGTATGCGCCCAGCGCCGGGTGTCGGTCAGCGGCTCGAGCCGAGCATCGAGCTCGTCCACCAGATGCTGGTACTCGGGCTTGAGCTGCACCGGCTGCTTGCCTGGATCGGCGAAGATCGCAAAGCTCGGGTCGAAGAACGACTTCTCGATGATCGCGATCGCGCTCAGGTACAATAAGTGCGGCGCGTGATACTCGTAGTTATAGTCCGGCATCCGGGTCGCGACGGTCACCATCGTGCTGCCGTCGGGCAGGCCCCGGATCGCTTCCTGGAAACTGCGATCGATCCCGTCGAAGGCGAGCCAGCGCTCGGCCAGCAAGCCGATGCGCACCAGGAACAGGGCGAGCAGGGCGGCGGCGACCAGCTTCGCATGCCGGAAGGCTCCGGGCCTGGGTTCGGTGGCGGCGATCAGGATCAGGGTGAAGCCGACCGGCAGCCGGTAGTCCGCGAGCCCGGTGCCGAAGAAGGTCTCCGGCATCAGCAGGTAGGTCACGAGCAGCAGGGCCAGCGTCCAGCGCATGCATGGATGGATCCGAAGCCGCCGGGTGAGCAGTCCGAGCCCAAAGGCGCCGGCCACGACCACGAAGGTCAGGCGATCGAACCAGAGGTGATAGTTGAGGAACAGGTGGTGAAAGCCGCGCAGCTTCTGATGCAGCAGGTCGGTCGGATAGCGGAACGCGTCGGCATAGCCGCTGGTCGGACTCTGGAGCAGGAACAGGGCGGCCGGCAGCGCGAACTGGCTGCCGGCGACCAGCCAGGGACCGACCAGAGCGGCACGCGCGCGGGCCGACCAGTCGGTCCGCGCCAGCTCGAAGCCGGCCACGCCGAGCGCATAGATGCCGAACGCGAACAGATGGCAGGTGAAGAGCGCGAACGCGATCGCCGCGAATACCGGCAGCCGAAACCAGGTCGGCCGCTCGCGCCAGTCGACCCAGGCCGCGAGCGCCCAGAGGCTGAGCCCCAGCGTGAACAGGTAATTGACGACGCCATACAGGAACACGCGACTCCAGACGACCAGGAAGACCACGAACGGCCACCAGGACAGCCGGCGGTGGAGCGCCGCGTGGAGCGCGATCGTGCCGCTCGTCATCAGCAGGACCGAGAGCGCGATGAACAGCCGGCCGGCATCCTGGACCGGCATCAGGATTGTGAGCGGTGGCACGATCAGGTCCATGGCGAGGTTCGGCAACAGGCGCCAATCGATCGTGTAGAACCGTGCCAGCGCCCCGCCGGCGTGGCGGCCGAGGATCGCCATCCGGGAAAGATGATGGAGATAGTCTTCGAGGTCGGGATACCGCATCAGCAGGACCGGCGCGCTCGCGATCGCCGCAAGACCGGCGAATGCCACGGCGAATCGCCACCTGCCGTCCGCGCCCGTCGTCACGCCGTCGAGCGAGCCGGTCCTGGCCGCATCTGACAACATTGACCAGCCCGTCCTCGTCGAAATCAGCCGACAATGGGCTTGTCGGCTGGGCCGGCGACCTCGGCGGACGACTATTCTCGCTCCGGTCGGTTCGTGCAAGATTGGAAAACGCCGCAGCCGTTGCTCTAGATCGCTGGAGACGACCGCAATGTTCGCCGCTGGCGCTGCCGCACGTGAAGGAGAGGGCTCGGAGCACCCGAATCCGCTGCGGCTGTCGGTGGTCGCGCCCTGCTTCAACGAGGCTGACGGGCTCGTGGAGCTGCACCGGCGGCTCGCGGCCGCCTGTGCGCAGGTGAGCCCCGATGGCTACGAAATCGTGCTGGTCGACGACGGCTCGAACGATGCGACCACGCAGGTCTTCGCCGAGCTGGCGCGCCGGGACCCGCACTTCGTCGGGGTCAGGCTGTCGCGCAACTACGGTCACCAGCTGGCGCTGACCGCCGGGCTCTGGGTCTGCCGGGGCGAGCGCGTCCTGATCATCGACGCCGATCTGCAGGACCCGCCCGAGCTGCTGGGCGCGATGATGGCGCTGATGGACCGGGGTGCCGATGTCGTCTACGGCCAGCGGATCGCCCGCGCCGGCGAGACCTGGTGGAAGCGCGCGACCGCCAGCTTGTTCTACCGGCTCCTGCGCGGCCTCAGCGACGTCGAGATCCCGCTCGACAGCGGCGATTTCCGGTTGATGAACCGGCGCACTCTGGCGGCGCTGCTGGCGATGCCGGAGGCGCACCGGTTCGTGCGCGGCATGGTCAGCTGGATCGGCTTCAAGCAGGTCGCGCTACGCTACGATCGGGCCGGCCGGTTTCGCGGCACGACCAAATACCGCTGGCGCAAGATGCTGCGGCTCGCCGCCGATGCGATCACCGGCTTCTCGGTCCGGCCCCTGCGGCTCGCCAACTACCTGAGCCTGCTGCTGGCCGTCTGCAGTCTGCTGACGCTCGGCTACGTGCTCTATCAGTGGGCCGAGGGCGCGACCGTGCCCGGCTGGACCAGCGTCATGACCGTGGTCCTGCTGCTCAGCAGCTTCCAGATGCTGGTGCTCGCGATCATGTGCGAGTACCTCGGCCGCCTGTTCGTGGAGGCCAAACGGCGGCCGCTGTTCGTGATCGACCGGATCATCCGCGGCGATGCGGCTGGAACGGCCGATCCCTCCGGAGCCGACGAGGACCTCCCCGTCACGGCGCCCTGGCCGGGCGCCGGCGGCGCCCTGGCACCTCAGCCCGGGCGGCCTGAGCGACGGCGCCCGAGCACGTAACCGAGCTTGCGCAGGACCGCGCGCCGGAGCGCCGCTTCGCCGGCCACGGCGGGCCCCTGGAGCACGACCTCGGTCAGGCTCTCAGAATCGATCGCGCTGACCCGGACCAGCCGCCCGAGCCGGACGAACTCAACGATCACACCGTCCGGCTCGGCCTGTCTGCGCATTCGCTATGTCCCGTGCGACCGACCCATCCAAGCGCGCAAAGATCAAGTTTTGCTTGATGTCGACTTCAACGAGGGGTCGTCGCGCGCCGTTCGCGATAGGTGATGTAGAGGACGCTCGCGAACACGACCGTGCCGCCCAGCCAGGTGAACCGGTCCGGGACCTCGCCGAACGCCAGATAGGCGAGCACCGTGATCCAGAGCAGCTTGCAGAAGTCGAACGGCATCACGACCGCGGTGTCGGCCTGATGCAGCGCTTCGGCCACGCAGAGCTGACCGGTGCCGCCGAGGACGCCGATCAGGACCAGCCAGAGCAGCTGCCCGCCGTCCGGCCACTGCCAGACGAACGCCGCCGGCACCAGGATCAAAGGGATCATCAGCAGCGCCATGTAGCTCGTGATCGTGACGCTGGAATCGGTCCGGCTGAGCGTCTTGATCACCAGGAGCGCGCAGGCCCAGATCAGCGACGAGAACAGCACCAGCAGCTGACCGAGCCCGACCTGCTCGAAGCCCGGGCGCAGGATGATCAGGACGCCCGCGAACCCGACCCCGATCGCGGTCCAGCGGCGCAGGCGCACGGCCTCGCCCAGCACCAGCGCCGCCAGCAGGGTCGCGAAGATCGGCGCGGTGAAGCCGAGCGCGGTAACCTCGGACAAGGGCGCGATGCGGAGCGCGTAGAAGAACGACAGCATCGCGAACACGTTGAACGCAACGCGCGCCGCGTGCAGGCCAAAGCGGCGGGTGCGCAACGGCTCGAGGCCCAGGCGCACGAACCGCGGCAGGACCACCACGAGCGCGAACAGGCTACGGAAAAAGGCGATCTCGAAGGGGTGGATGCTGGCCGAAACGTGCCGAATTGACGCATGCATCGAGGCGAAGAAAAAGGTCGAGACGAACATCAAGAGCACGCCCTTGAGGGCGTGCCCGGGCGTGGCCGCGGTGGCGCTGGCAACCGGCTCCAGCGCAGGCGTCGGGCCTGGCGATCTGACGACTCCGGTGGCGGGCGGTGCGCTCACGAGGTCAGCGGGGAACGCGCGAGCGTGTCTTCGGCGAGCGTGCCGCCTTGCGGCCCGCGATCCGGGTCTGGCGCAGCACCCGGCTGACCCGGGTCACCGACGCGCTCGCCGCTTCGCCCTCGGCGCCTGCCAGCAGCTGGGGGTCGACCGGGACCTGATAGCCGTCGGCCAGCCGGTTGGTCTGGTTGAAGGTCCCGACCACCGCCATCAGCTCGCCAAGCATCTCGTCATCCATGCCGAGCTTGCGCGCCGCCGCCGTGTGCGAGCGGATGCAGTAGGTGCAGCCGTTGGTGGCGCTCACCGCCAGCGCGATCATCTCCTTGGTCAGGGCGTCGAGGCGCCCGGGCGCCATCGCCCGGTTCAGGCTGCGCCAGACCTGCTCGAGCAGCGGCGGATGCGAGGCCAGCGTCCGCCAGAAGTTCGGGACGAAGCCGATCCCCTTGACCGCCATGATCTCGTCGTAGATGGCCCGGACCTCGGGCGGCGCCTGGTCGTACTCGACCATCGCAACCGTCGACATCGCATCCTCCCCGCCGATAGGGCGCGCTCCGCTCTGTAGCATTGCCATGGCGCGAGGTCGATCTACCTCGAAGCCTCGAAGCAGCGCGGAGCCCGTGATGGTCCGTTCCTTGCTGACGCGCAGTCTCGTGGTGCTGGTCGTAGCGGCTGCGGCCACCGTGCAAGCCGACCAGGCCACGACTTTGACCGCGGCCGACCGGAGCGCGATCCGGACCGTGATCGAAGCCCAGATCGCCGCCTTCCGCGCCGACGACGGGACCACCGCGTTCGGCTTTGCCTCGCCCTCGATCCAGCGCCAGTTCGGCAATCCCGAGCACTTCCTGAACATGGTCAGGACCGCGTACATGCCGGTCTACCGGCCGCGCGAGGTCCGCTTCGGCGATCTGATCGAGGGCTCGCCCGAACCGGTCCAGGCGGTCCTGCTGGTCGGGCCGAAGCTCGAGGTGGTGACCGCCTACTACGTGATGGAGAAGCAGGCGGACGGCGCGTGGCGGATCGACGGCTGCGTGCTGCGCGCTGCGCCCGACCAGGCGCTCTGAGCAGGTCCGGGGCGACGGTCTCGCGGCCGGTCACGCCCGAGTGAGCCGACACGGGCGGCGGATGACACCCGCTCCGGCCCCCTGTAATCTCGGTCATCGGCGGAGCCGGGCGCTCGACCGGTCCGTCGGGAGCGGTCAGCGGAGGAGATGCGACATGCTGCGGGCTCTGTTCGCCCTTGCGCTCTGGGCCTTGCCAGCGGCTCAGGCTGCGGCCGAGCCATGGACCGATACCCTTAGCGATGCGCGCGGCCAGACGGTCTACTGGAACGCCTGGGGCGGCGACGAGCAGATCAACGCCTACATCGCCTGGGTCGGCGAGCAGGTGCAGGCACGCTTCGGGATCGAGCTCAGCCACGTCAAGCTCACCGATACCGCCGAGGCGGTCGCGCGCGTGGTCGCCGAGAAGGCGGCCGGGCGGGTCGAGGACGGCGGCTCGGTCGACCTGATCTGGCTGAACGGCGAGAACTTCGCCGCGCTCAAGTCGCAAAAGCTGCTGTACGGGCCGTTCGTCGAGCAGCTGCCGAACTTTCGGTTCGTCGACGTCACCGGCAAGCCCACGACGCTCGTCGATTTCACGATCCCGACCGACGGCCTGGAAGCGCCTTGGGGCATGGCGCAGTTCGTGTTCCTCTACGACACGGCGAGGGTGCCCGAGCCGCCGCGCTCGATTCCGGCCCTGCTGGAGTGGGCCAAGGCCCATCCCGGCCGGTTCACCTATCCGGCACCCCCCGACTTCATCGGCTCGACCTTCCTGAAGCACGTGCTGCTCGAGCTGACGCCCGACCCGGCTGTCCTGCAGCGGCCGGCCGCGACCGCCGACTTCGCCGCGGTCACGGCACCCCTCTGGCGCTGGCTCGAGGCGGTCAGGCCCTATCTCTGGCGCCAGGGCGCGACCTTTCCGGCCTCCGGGCCGGCCCTCCATCAGCTGCTCGACGACGGCGAGGTCGACTTCTCGATGGCGTTCAATCCGGCCGAGGGCTCGACCCTGATCAAAGCCGGCCGCCTGCCCGAAAGCGTGCGCAGCTTCATCCTCAAGGCCGGGACGATCGGCAACACCCATTTCGTCGCGATCCCGTTCAACGCCGCCCACAAGGCCGCGGCCATGGTGGTCGCCGATTTCCTGATGTCGCCCGAGGCCCAGGCGCACAAGCAGGACCCCCGCGTCTGGGGCGACGGCACGGTGCTCGACCTGAAGGCTCTGGATCTCGCCGACCGGACGCGCTTTGCGGCCCTGTCGCAGGGGATCGCGACCCTGCCGCCGGACCAGCTGGTGCCGGTCCGGCCCGAGCCGCATCCCTCCTGGATGACCGCGATCGAGGCGGAGTGGCTGCGGCGCTTCAGCAGCTAGCGCGGGCCACCGGCCGGCGCGGTCGGCCGGCCTGGCTCGGCTATCTGCCCGCGCTGACCCTCCTAGTGTTCCTCGGGCCGGTGCTCGCGGGCCTGCTCGGCACCGTGCTGCCGGCCTTCGGCTATCTGCCGGTGCTCGGTGGCGAGCGCCTGTCGCTCGAGCCCTGGCGCCAGCTCGCGGCGGCGCCGGGGCTCGGCAGCGCGCTCCGGGTGACGCTGGTCAGCGGCGGTCTGTCGACCCTGCTGGCGCTCGGGCTGACGGTGCTCGTGTTCGCCGCCGGACACGGCACCCTGGGGCTGATCCGGGTCAAGCGGGCCATGACGCCCCTGCTCGCGGTGCCCCACCTCGCGACCGCGGTCGGCCTCGCCTTCCTGATCGCGCCCTCGGGCTGGCTCGCGCGCCTGGCCGCACCCTGGGCCGGCTGGCAGACCCCGCCGGACGTGGCCCTGGTCCAGGACCCGCAGGGCCTCGCCCTGACCCTCGGCCTGACCCTCAAGGAGACGCCGTTCCTGGTCCTGATGACCTTCTCCGCGCTGGGCCAGGTGCGCGCCGACGACCACCTGCGCATGGCGCGCACGCTCGGCTACGGCCCGGTCCAGGCGTGGCTCAAGGTGGTCCTGCCGCTGGTCTATCCGCAGATCCGCCTGCCGGTCTATGCGGTCCTCGCCTACTCGCTTTCGGTGGTCGACATGGCGATCGTGCTCGGGCCGACCACGCCGCCGACGCTGGCGCCCCTGGTGCTGCGCTGGTTCGACGACCCCGACCTCGGCATGCGCTTCCAGGCGGCGGCCGGCGCCTGCCTGCAGCTCGCCCTGGTCGTGGTCTCGATCGGGCTCTGGCGCGCCGCCGAGCGCGCGCTCGGCTGGCTCGCGCGGCCCTGGCTCTGCGGCGGCGGCCGGGGCGGCCCGGGGCGGCTGCCCCGGGCGGCCGCCTGGATCGGTCTGGCGCTGCTGTTCGGCCTGTCGCTCGGCAGTCTGCTGAGCCTGGCGGTCTGGTCGGTCGCCGGCCGCTGGCGGTTCCCGGAGCCCTGGCCGGAGCAGCTGTCGGCCGACCGCTGGCTCGCGCACCCGGGCCGCCTGCTCGAGCCGGCCTGGACCACGCTCGCGGTCGGGGCGGTCGCCGCCCTGGTTGCGCTGGTCCTGGTCACCGGCTGCCTGGAGAACGAGAGCCGACGCCGGCGCCCGCCGGGCGCCGGCGCGCTCACGCTCGTCTACCTGCCGTTGCTGGCGCCGCAGATCGGCTTTCTGTTCGGCGTCCAGGTGATGCTGGTCTGGGCGCGGCTGGATGGCAGCTGGCTCGGACTGATCTGGAGCCATCTGCTGTTCGTATTACCGTATGTGTTCCTGGCGCTCGCCGAGCCCTACCGCAGCCTGGATCCGCGTTATGCGCGCAGCGCGCTGGCGCTCGGCAAGCCGCCCTGGAGGGTCTGGACCCGGATCAAGCTCGTGATGCTGCTACGCCCGCTCCTGGTCGCGCTCGCGGTCGGCTTCGCGGTCAGCGTCGCCCAGTACCTGCCGACCCTGTTCGCGGGCGGCGGCCGCTTCGCGACGCTGACCACCGAGGCGCTGGGCCTCAGCGCCGGCGGCGACCGCCGGGTCGTCGGTCAGCTGGCGCTGCTGCTGGCGCTGCTGCCGTTGCTCGGCTTCGGCCTGGCGCTCGCGGTGCCGGCGTGGCGCTTTCGGCATCGGCGCGCGCTGCGCGTGGGCGCTTGACCGGTGCAAGGGGTGCGGATCGAGAACCTCCGCCTGGGCGTGGCCGGGCGCGCGCTGCTGACCGGCTTCTCGCTGATCGTCGCGCCCGGCGAGGTGACCACGGTGATGGGGCCGAGCGGTTGCGGCAAGTCGAGCCTTTTGAGCTGGCTCTGCGGCACCCTCGAGCCGGCGTTCGAGGCCAGCGGGCAGGTCTGGCTCGACGGCGTGCCGATCGCCGGCCTGCCGCCGGAGCGCCGGCGGCTCGGGATTCTGTTCCAGGACGATCTGCTGTTCCCGCATCTCTCGGTCGGCGAGAATTTGGCGTTCGCGCTGCCGGCCGCGCTGCGTGGTCGGCGCCAGCGCCGGGCGCGCGTGGCGGCGGCGCTCGAGGAGGCCGACCTCGCCGGCTTCGCCGGGCGCGATCCGGCGACCCTGTCCGGCGGTCAGCGCGCCCGGGTCGCGCTGATGCGCACGCTGCTCGCCGAGCCCCGGGCCCTGCTGCTCGACGAGCCCTTCGGCGGGCTCGATCGCGAACTCCGACAGCGCGTGCGGCGTTTCGTCCTGGAGCACGCCCGGCGGGCCGGCCTGCCGACCCTGCTGGTCAGCCACGATCCGGCCGATGCCGAGGCCGCGGGCGGGCATGTGGTGAACTTTGCCGAATTTGGCCCCAAGTTGTTGCATCTTCGCAACAGCAACCGCCGACGAGCGTCACCAAATGGTTAATCATATCGGAGCATATGGTTAAGGCGCATTAAGGTATGCTGCTACCAGAGGCCACTGACTTGCGCGATTTGCTTAGACATTGCATGGTTGCATCACTATGAAGTTGGCAGGCAACGGTAGGCCCGGCAGCCGCCTATCCCGGTGAAGGGAATGCGACGGCGGCGGTACGCGTCAATGCGGGAGCGAGGCTCCCCGATAAGGCGAGGTCACCTGAGTCAAGCCGATGAACCAGACAGCGGTCTCAGAGAAGCCGATGACCCGTGAACGACGCGCTGGCAGCGTCCCGGTCGCCGCCCGCGCGCGGGTACGCCAGCTGCGCTATCAAGGCTCCGACTGGCTCTCGCCTGCGGTCGTGATCGGGCTGCTGCGGGTCGCCGACGCCGCGGTCGTGCTGCTGGCGGCGAGCGCCGCCTGGATCACCCGCTTCTACGACGACCCGAGCAAGGATCTCGGCATCGAGGCCTACGCCACGGTGCTGGCGGTGGTCCTCACCATTCACATCCTGCAGGCGGCGGGCATCTACAACTTCAGCCAGCTGACCAATCTGTTCGGTCAGGTCGGTCGCCTGCTGCTGGCCTGGGCCGCGGTGATGCTGAGCCTCCTGGCGCTCGGCTTCATGACCAAGATGAACCGGGAGATCGCCGAGACCTCGCGGCTGTGGGTCGGCCTCTGGTTCATCTACGGCTTCTTCGGCCTGTTCACGGTCCGCCTGGTGCTCAAGCATCAGATCCAGCGCTGGCAGGCGGGCGGCCGGTTGACCCGCAACCTGGTGGTGGTCGGCGCCGGCGAGCACGGCCAGCGCCTGATCGAGCACCTGTCCCGCCACGGCACCAGCGCCGAGCGGATCATCGGCGTGTTCGACGACCGCCACGGCCGGGTCCCCGACTACGTCTGCGGCTTTCCGGTGCTCGGCAGCGTCGCCGATCTGATGACCTTCGCACGCTCCAACCCGATCGACCAGGTCATCGTCGCCCTGCCCTGGGACGCCGAGAACCGCCTGCTCGCCTGGATGAAGAAGCTGCGCAACCTGCCGGTCGACGTCCGGCTCTGCCCCGACATGATCGGCTTCCATCTGCCGCACCGCCAGGTCACCCACGTCGGCGGCGTGCCGATGCTCAACGTCTTCGAGAAGCCGCTCGCGGGCTGGAACTACATCGTCAAGAGCATGGAAGACCGGGTGCTCGCGGCCGCGATCCTGGTCCTGATCCTGCCGCTCCTGCTGGTGCTGTGCGCGCTGATCAAGCTCGACAGCCGGGGCCCCGTCCTGTTCCGGCAGAAGCGCTACGGCTTCAACAACGAGGTGATCGAGGTCTTCAAGTTCCGCAGCATGTATATCGACCGCTGCGAGGACCAGGCCGTGCCGCAGGCGACCAAAGACGACCCGCGGGTGACCCGGATCGGCCGCATCCTGCGCCGGACCTCGCTCGACGAGCTGCCGCAGTTCCTCAACGTCCTCAAGGGCACGATGTCGATCGTCGGCCCCAGGCCGCACGCGATCGCCCACAACGAGCAGTACTCGCGCCTGATCGACGAGTACCTGGCCCGCCACCGGGTCAAGCCCGGCATCACCGGCTGGGCCCAGGTCAACGGTCTGCGCGGCGAGACCGAGACCCTCGAGAAGATGGAGCAGCGGGTGCGCTACGACTTGTACTACATCGAGAACTGGTCGCTGCTGTTCGACATCCGGATCATCCTGCGCACCCTGTTCGTCGGCTTCAGCCACCCCAACGCCTACTGATCTCCTGGGCGGCGCGGGCGCGCAGCCGTCGGCGCGCGCCCGCCCTCTCCTGACGACCCTCCTCCACTGGTTGGCGGGCCTTCCTCGTGCCGTCGCCGACCCGCGCCGGGATTGCGAGTTCCGGCCGTCATCACTACGATCGGTCGTAGTTGGCGCCCGCCACAGCGGGGAGGAGCGGCGCGTGAGCCTGGTGATCCCGTTCGAGGCCGTCGAAGAGCGCGCGCGTGAGCGGGCCGGGGGCATGCAGGCGCTTGCCCAGCGCCTTCCGATCCCGAAATCGGCCGCGGAGCTGAGCGCGGTCGGCGACGACCGCTATCTGTCGCTGATGTCGCTCAGGATCTTCCGCGCCGGCCTCAAGCACAGCCTGGTCGACGCCAAATGGCCGGCGTTCGAGGAGGTGTTCTTCGGCTTCGAGCCGTCCCGGGTGGTCGCGATGCCGGACGAGGATCTCGAGGCCCTGCTCGGCGATCAGCGCCTGATCCGGCACTGGGGCAAGCTCAAATCGGTGCAGGCGAACGCCGCCGCGCTGGTCCAGATCGCGCGCGAGACGGGCGGCATGGGCGCTTACCTCGCGGCCTGGCCGCGCGACGACGTGGTCGGCCTCTGGGACGATCTCGGCAAGCGCTTCACCCAACTCGGCGGCAATTCCGGCCCCTATTTCCTGCGCATGGCGGGCAAGGACAGCTTTCTTCTGACCGACGCCGTGGTCAAGGCGCTCAACCACTGGGACGCATTCGCCGGCGTGCCCAAATCCAAAGCCGACCGGCGGCGCGTGCAGCAAGTGTTCAACGCCTGGCACCAGGCGACCTCGCGCCCGCTCTGCCAGCTCAGCATGATCCTCGCCGCCTCGGTCGATTGACCAGCGCAACGTCGTGCCGCTTCCCTTCCGGCGCGAGTTGTGATAGGTAGACAATCCTATCACGACAACCGACGGAGGTGATCGCATGTCGGTCTCGGTCGAGGCGATGATCGAGGACGTGATCCGCCGCGAAGGCGGCTTCGTCGACCATCCGGCCGATCGCGGCGGGCCGACCAAGTTCGGCATCACCCAGGCGGCTCTGTCGCGTCAACTCGGTCGTGCCGCCACCGCCGCCGAGGTCGAAGCGCTGAGCCCCGACCAGGCCCGGCAGATCTACCGGTGCGACTACTACCAGGGCCCGCGGATCGACCGGCTGCCGGCGCGCATTCAGCCGTTCGTGTTCGACAGCGCCGTCAATCACGGTCCGAGGCGGGCGATCGCGTTCGTCCAGCAGGTCTGCAATCAGGCGGGCTTCGGCCGGCTCGCGGTCGACGGCGTGTGCGGCCCCAACACGATGCGGGCCGCCCATGACGCCGACTGGGCGATGAAGGACTGGCTGCTCGCGGCCCTGGTCGAGGAGCGGCGCAGCTTCTACCAGGCGACCGTCGCGGCCGACCCGAGCCAGGCCGTGTTCCTCGATGGCTGGCTCAACCGCTTGGCCGAGTTCGAGGTCCCCAGAGAAAGGTTGGTCGCATGAGCTGGTTCAGTCTGATCACCGGCCTGTTCCGGCCGGCCAAGGAGCTGATCGAGGTCTTCAAGCCGAACGCCGAGCAGGAGGCCGAGCGCGATCACGTCGAGCGCATGGCGATGACCGAGCAGGACCTGGCCTCGGTCCAGCAGTTCGCGGCCGAGTTCCACGAGCGCGCCGGACGGACCTGGTGGGACTCGCTGATCGACGGCCTCAATCGCCTGCCGCGGCCGCTGATCACGCTCGGCATCCTCGCGTTCTTCGTGCTGGCGCCGGTGGCGCCGGTGCGCTTTCTCGAGATCGCCCAGGCCTATCAGATGATGCCGGACGGCTTCTGGGCGCTGCTCGGCATCATCATCGCCTTCTATTTCGGCGGCCGCATGCAGCTCAAGGGCCAGGACATGGCGGTCAAGGGCGGCGCGCTCGCGGTCGCCCGCGAGATCCTGGCGATCCGGCGCGCCGAACGGCAGCAGGACCAGCCGGCACCGCAGGCGCCCGGAGCCTCGCCGCAAGGCGTTTCGGCACCCGCCATCGCGCCCGCCACCAACCGGGTGGTCGAGGAGTGGCGCCGCCGCCATACCGCCGCCGGCGAGCCCTGACCGGCGGGCGCTCGCGCCGGCTCGCCACGCTCGCCCGCGCTCGACGCCCCGCAGCGCGCTGCCCTCGGGTTGGCATGCGCGGCTGAGCGCGCATATAAGGTGGCGGAATGCCGACCGAGCGCGGGAGGGGATGGTAATGGTCGATGGCGCCGATACCGCGGATCTGGACCGGCCGGCGGGTGCTGCGGACAGCGCAGCGCCGGAGCCGGTCCTGCTCCGGAGCGATGCCGAGGGCGTGGCCGGCCTGGCGCTGAACCGCCCGGATGCCTACAACGCGCTCTCGCGCGAGCTGCTCGCCGCCCTGCAGCGCGAGCTCGAGCAGATCCGGGCCGATCCGACCGTCCGGGTGGTCGTGATCACCGGCAAGGGCCGGGCCTTCTGCGCCGGCCACGACCTCAAGGAGTTGCGCGGCGAGCGTGCCGATCCGGCCAAGGTCCGGGCGCTGTTCGAGCAGTGCTCGGCGGTCATGCTCGCGCTGACCCGCCTGCCCCAGCCGGTGATCGCGCTGATCGACGGCATTGCGACCGCCGCCGGCTGCCAGCTGGTCGCCGCCTGCGATCTGGCGCTGGCCACGAGCAATGCCCGCTTCGCCACCTCGGGCGTCCGCTACGGCCTGTTCTGCTCGACCCCGATGGTGCCGCTCGCCCGCAATGTCGCGCGCAAGCCGGCGATGGAGATGCTGCTGACCGGCGACTTCATCGAGGCCGACGAGGCGCTGCGTCTGGGCCTGGTCAACCAGGTGGTCTCGCCCGAGAAGCTCGAGGAAGCCTTCGACGCCCTGCTGGCGCGCCTGCTGAACAAGCCCGCGGACGTCCTGGCGCTCGGCAAGCGCGCCTTCTACCGGCAGCTCGAGATGGGCCTCGAGGCCGCGTACGACTTCACGACCGACGTCATGGTCGAGAACGCGAGCTACCGGAACTTCGAGGAAGGCCTTGCCGCGTTCATCGAGAAGAGGACGCCCTCATGGTCGAGCTGAGCGCCGCGGCACGCAACGACGAAACGAACCCGAAGGCCGCGGCAAAGCTCAGCTACGGCGACTCCTACATCCGCGGCATCCTCGAGCGGGTCAAGACGATCGCCGCGGTCGGGATCAGCGCCAACGACATGCGCCCGTCCTACTTCGCCATGCTCTACCTGCAGACCAAGGGCTACCGGGTGATCCCGATCAACCCGCGCTATGCCGGCCAGCAGATCCTGGGCGAGACCGTGCTCGCGAGCCTCGACGATCTGGCCACGGCGCCGGACATGGTGCAGATCTTCCGCAAGTCCGCCGATGCGCCGCCGGTCGTCGACGACGCGATCCGGATCGGCGCCAAGGTCCTCTGGCTGCAGCTCGGCGTGCGCCACGACCAGGCGGCCGCCAAGGCCGCGGCCGCCGGCCTGCAGGTGGTCCAGGACCGCTGCCCCAAGATCGAGTACGGCCGGCTCTTCGGCGAGATCGGTTGGGCCGGCGTCAATCGCCGGGTGATCTCCTCGAAGAAGGGCCGCGCCGTCCAGCTGTCCCGGTCAAAGGCCGGCTTCGGCCGCAAACCTCGGCCCCAATGATCGACCGCGCCCGCTGAGGGCGCTGGTCAGCGCTGCTGGACCGCGGCCCGTCCGAGCAGGTCGAACAAATCTGCCCATTTGCCCGAGACACGGGTAGAATCTGTGATACGGTTCCCGATCGGTGAACGCCGGGCGGTTGCGGAACCGCCCGTGCTCAACGTCGTTACCGGATCGAATCTCGTTCAGAACTCGGTTGCGAGCGGGTCGGCAACGAGAGCGCTGCCGCAACGAACCCGGGAGACCAACCTCATGTCGAGCCGCCGCATCGTTCTGGTCAATCCCAAGACCAACTCGTTCACAACCCAACCGATGTATTTCAATAAAGCCCTTTACTCTCCCCTTGCCGGCTTGGTGGCGGTGGCGGCGCTGATCCCCGAGGACCAGTACGAGGTCGTGCTGGTCGACGAGAACATCGAACCGATCGATTTCGACCTCGAGGCCGATCTGGTCGGCATCTCGGCGATGACCGCCTATGTCAATCGCGGCTACGAGATCGCCGACGCGTTCCGCCAGCGCGGCGTCCCGGTGGTCATGGGCGGGGTCCATCCGAGCTTCATGCCCGACGAGGCGCTGCAGCACGCCGATGCGATCGTGATCGGCGAGGCGGAGCTCGTGATGTCCCGGGTCCTCGACGACCTCCAGCGCGGCTGCCTGAAAGGGATCTACAAGGGCGACCAGCTCCATCCGATGGCCGGCCTGCCGCAGCCGCGCTACGACCTGGTCAAGCGCGAGCGCTACGTCACCAGCACGTTCATCCAGACCTCGCGTGGCTGCCATTTCGCGTGCAAATTCTGCGCCGAGCACCTGATGAACGGCCTGCGCTTCCGCTATCGTCCGGTCGACGACGTGATGCGCGAGATCGACGAGTGCGGCAATCGGGTGATCGCGCTCAACGACGCCGATTTCTTCGGCACGCCGCGGCGCGCGGCCGAGGTCATGCGCGCGCTCAAAGGTCGGGGTGTCCGTTGGCAGGCGGGCGTGAACAGCAGCGGCGCCAACAACGACGAGCTGCTGAAGCTCGCTGCCGAGAGCGGCTGCTACATGCTGAGCATCGGCTTCGAATCGATCTCCCTGCAGACGCTCCGCAATGCCCACAAGCACCAGAACCGGCCGGAGAACTTCAAGGCTCTGGTCGAGAAGATCCAGAGCTACGGCATCCTGGTGTTCGGCCTGTTCATGTTCGGGTTCGACGAGGACGACCCGTCGGTGTTCGACGAGACCGTCAAGTTCAACATCGACGCCAACTACGACGTCTGCGCCTACTCGGTGCTGACGCCCTATCCCGGCACCATCACCTGGTACGAGATGGAGCAGAACAAGCGGATCGTGTCGTACGACTGGGACAAGTACGACCAGGGCTCGATCGTCTACAGCCCCCGCAATCTCAGCCCGCAGGAGCTCCGCGACGGCCACGTGCGGGCCTACCAGAAGTTTTACTCGGTGCCTTCGATCGTGCGCCGGTTCCCGGTCCGGGCCTCGCGCAGCCGCGGCTTCTGGAGCGTCTACAACCTGTTCTTCCGCAAGGGCGAGGTGACCGGCCGCACCGCCAAGAATGCGATCGGCGCGCCGACCGCCGCCCCCGACACCGTGCCGATCCCGCCGATCGCGCCGCAGAAGGAGGGCTGGCGCGACCTGGTCGCGAGCCAGAGCGGCCCGCGCCCGGCGACGTCGGCAGGCCCGAGCGGGCCGACCGGGATCGCCCCGGTTGCCGGCTCGGGTCCGCTCCACGCCTAGAGGCGCTCGAGACCACCACTACGAGATCGACCTCAGCCGCACATCGTTTGGGCCGACGCCCGCCGGCGTGCTACCTAGGTCCCGGCATCAATGCGAGCGGGAGGCCGAAACGATGAGCGAGCAGGACCACGACTACGGCTTCGAGACGCTGGCGATCCATGCCGGCGCGGCGCCCGACCCGACCACCGGCGCGCGCGCGACCCCGATCTATCAGACCACCTCGTTCGTGTTCGACGACGTCGACCACGCCGCGTCGCTGTTCAACCTGCAGCGCTTCGGCAACATCTACTCGCGGATCACCAATCCGACGGTCTCGGTGCTCGAGGAGCGGGTCGCGGCACTCGAGGGCGGCACCGCGGCCTGCGCGGTCGCCAGCGGCCACGCCGCCCAGTTCGTAGCCTTCCTCAACCTGATGACGCCCGGCGACGAGATCATCGCGTCGCGCAAGCTCTACGGTGGCTCGATCACCCAGTTCAGCGAGACCTTCCCGAAGTTCGACTGGCACGTCCGCTTCGTCGACCCGACCCAGCCAAAGGAGTTCAAGAAGGCGCTGCGCAAGCGGACCAAGGCGATCTTCGTCGAGAGCGCGTCGAACCCGGACGGCGTCGTCTGCGACCTCGAGGCGATCGCCGCGATCGCCCATGGCGCGGGCGTGCCGCTGATCGTCGACAACACGATGCCGAGCCCCTATCTCTGCCAGCCGATCCGGCATGGCGCCGACGTCGTGGTCCATTCGATGACCAAGTACATCGGCGGCCATGGCAACTCGATGGGCGGCATCATCGTCGACGGCGGCCGCTTCGACTGGTTCCAGAACGGGAAATTCCCCGCCCTGACCGAGCCGACCAAGGCCTATCACGGCATCAGGTTCGCCGAGACCTTCGGCGATTTCGGCTTCGCGATGCGCTGCAAGGCGGTGGGCCTGCGCGACGTCGGCCCGTGCCTGTCGCCCTTCAACGCCTTCATGCTGCTGACCGGCTGCGAGACCCTGCCGCTCAGGATGCAGCGCCACGTCGAGAACGCCGGCGCGGTCGCCGCATTCCTCGCCGGTCATCCGGCGGTCGCCTGGGTGTCCTACCCGGGCCTGCCGGACAGCCCCTACCATGAGCTCGCCCGCCGCTACATGCCGCGCGGCACCGGCGCGGTCTTCACCTTCGGGGTCAAGGGCGGCTACCAGATGGGCATCAAGGTGGTCGAGGGCTGCGAGCTGCTTTCCCACCTCGCCAACATCGGCGACACGCGCTCGCTGATCATCCATCCGGCCTCGACCACGCACCGCCAGCTCGACGAGGCGCAGCTGCGCGCGGCCGGCGCCGGGCCCGAGGTGATCCGGCTCTCGATCGGGCTCGAGACCGCGGCCGACATCATCGCCGACCTCGACCAGGCGCTCGCGGCCGCCGAGCGCCAGACCCGGGCGAGCGCCGCCTGATTGACCGGCGACCGCCGGCGGCTCAGGCCGCGCTGCGCGCCGCGCTCGGCTTGCCGGCCGGCGCCCGATCCCCGTCGCGCGGCGCCTGGAACAGGGCCCTGATCCGGGCGAGCGCACGCGGCAGGTCGTCGAGCGGCGGCGGCGGCGGTCCGGGCGGGAATTGCTGTCCGAGCCAGACCGCGCGCCCGGCCTGGATCAGCCGATGCTGGATGGCCCGGACGTCGCGCGTCAGCCGCTCGGGCCCGGTGATCATCGCAATCCGGTGGACCAGGGGCTGATAGCGCAGCCGTCGCAGCCGGCGCGCCGATGAGGGCGGCGGCACCTCGCCGATCAGCGGCTCGAGCAGCGGCCATTTGAGCTCCGGGCCGGTATCGAGATCGAACATGTGGACCGGCTTGCCGGTCGAGCACGCCTCGGTCAGCATCGACATGCTCTCACAGGTCACGACGAAGGCGTCCGCGATCGCCAGATAGCCGAAATAGGGGTTGTCGGCCGCCCGATCCGGTGCCCAGCGGAAGACCTCGGCGGGACCCGCGAGCGAGGCCTCGAGCGCATCGATCGTGCCCGAGGGCGTGCGCGCGCTGGTCGTGACCAGCAGCGAGCCTGCCTCCCGGGTCGCCAGAGCGCTCGCCGCCCGCCCGAGCAGCGCCGCGGCCTCGCGGTCGAGCACGTAGGGCCCGGCGTCGCCGCCGACCATGACCGCGATGCGCGGGCGCGGCAGCCGCGCCAGCCTGGGTCCCCAGAGCGCGCGCGCCGCCTCGAGGCGCGCTTCGGACACCTGCTGCAGAGGCGTCGTGTTGTGCAGCACGTTCGGCCGCTCGGGCAGCCGGTACTGCGGGGTCGTGACCACCAGATCGAAGCAGTCGAGCGACGCCCAGGGCCGGCCGCAATGGACCAGCCGCACCCGCCGGTCGGCCTGCGCCTGGATCCAGCGGGCGGCAGGCTCGTTGCGCCGGCCGGCGGAGATGATCAGGTCGGGCCAGGGCGGGACCAGCGGGCTCGACCGGCGCCGGACGATGCCGAGCAGGGTCCGGGGCGCCAGGCGGTTGGTGAGCAGCTCGGTCGGACGGTAGACCAGATGCTTGGTCTCGAACGGCCAGCCCAAGCCTTCGGCAAGCGCCAGGATCTGCGAGTTGTCGCCCGCCTTGTGGCCCATCATCGCCCAGACGCGGGGCTCCGGGGCCAACGTCGTCGCTGCTGTCACGCTACCGCCATCGCGGCCGATTATCCCACCTGCTCGACGGTACGATTGCCCGCGTTGGAATTTTTGACCCGGCGCCGGCCCCGAAGGCTCGCATCAGGGACGTGAGTTGTCCGTCATCTTGCCGACGCTTTCAACCGTACCGGCCTGCTCTCGACCGGCGCCCCGAGGCCTTTCGAGGGCGGGCTTGAGGGCAACCCCGATCCGGCCGCGACCGCCAGGCGCCAGCGGCGGCGTGGGCGCCCGCGGCCTCGGGCTCGGGGCCGCCGGTCGAGATCAAGAATGGTGCCCAGGTCAGCTTTGCCCGGGATGTCCCAACGGCGAGCGCCGGGTCTTCGGCATTCAGCGCAGCAGGCTCGCGAATTCGGTCAGGACCGCCTGGTAGACCGGGCGTTTGAAGGGCACGATCAGGCGCAGCGCCTCGTCCGCGGTCGCCCAGCGCCAGCGGGCGAACTCCGCGTGATGGGCGTCCAGGTCGATGTCCGAATCGGAGCCGGTGAATTGGAAGGCGAACCATCTCTGGCTCTGACCGCGGTAGCGCCGGTCCCAGTGGGCCGGCATCAGCTCCGGCGGCAGGTCGTAGGCGTACCAGTGCCGGCTTTCGGCCAAAAGCTCGACCCGGTCGGTACCGACCTCCTCCAGCAGCTCGCGACGCGCCGCCTCGAGCGGGCTTTCGCCGGGATCGATCCCGCCCTGCGGCATCTGCCAGGCGTCCGGCAGCGGGCCCAGCCGCTCGCCGAGAAACAGGCGCCGATCCGGACCGATCAGCGTCAACCCGACGCAGGGCCGGTACCCCTCCGGCGGGCCGCCGCTAACCTTGGGCGCGGCCACGGCGTGCGGTCTCGCCGCGCCCTTCGGCCGCCAGCCCGGACCGCTCGATCACCACGGCGCTGACCGGCGCCAGGACCAGACCCTTGTCGCCGAGGCCCACGGCCCAGCGCCGCAACCGGTCCAGCGATATCGGGTAGCCCTGGACGATGGCCACCGCGCTGCCCTTCTGCCGGGCTTCGGTCTCGAGCCCGGCCAACGCGTGGTCGATCGACAGCATCGATGGATCGGCGTCGATGACCATCGGGGCGCTGGCATAGGGCAGGCCGACCGCGGCGGCGCTGGTCGCGAGGTTACCCCGGCCGAACTCGACCAGCGCCAGGCCGCGCTCGGCCAGGACATTGAGGACCGCTGCGGCCCGCTCACTGGTGGTGAACCGGGTGCCGCCGCCGGCCACGGCAAGGTAGCCGGTCGCCCGTGCCAGCAGCCAGTCGAGGCGTTTCAGATTGTCCGCATTCGAAGCGCCGTCGAGGAGCGTGTGCGGTCCAGGGTCGCTCGCCGGATAATCCGGAGGTTCCATCGGCAGGTCGAGCAGCACCTCGTGGCCCGCCCGCCGCGCCCGCCCGAACCAGACCGGCAGATCCGGCGCATAGGCCGAGAAGTGCAGGCTGAGCTCCCCCGGCAGGTCGATCGCGGCGTCGGTCAGATCGGCTTGCAGGCCCAGCCCCACCACCAACAGAGCGATCCTGGGTCGCTGATCGTCGAAATCGAACGGCCGGGCGTAGGCGAGCAACGGGCGGCGCCCATCGGGTGCGATCCGCGGCAGAGGTCCGAACGGACCGTCCTCGACCAACGCCGGATCTGCTGGCAGGCCCGCGGCCGCCTCGCTGGTCGATCGTCCCTGGGGCTCCGCTTCCGGCACCAGAGCCCGAGCGCCCGGCAGCGGGAGCTGCAGCAGCGGGACGCCAATGAACTCGATCCGCCCCTCGCCACCTGCGGCCAGGGCAGCTACGGCGCCAGCCGCGATCGAGAGGCACGCGGACAGCAACCAGAGCCGGCGTGGTAGCCACCCTCTCCGACCGGCCGGGATACCCGCGCCCGCGCACCTGCCGCCGGTCGCGGGCGCACCGTCGGACGTGGGCGCCGCCGCCGACCTATTGGATATTGCGTGCCCCGAACATGGCCACACCCCGGAGCAGATCGACCGCCCGCGCGAGCTGGTAATCCTCGACCGCAGGCTGCTGCGACTGCTGGGCTGGCTGCGACGGTTGAGTTGCGGGGGCCTCGCTGTCGCTGACGGCGTCCTGACCATCGACCTGATCGTTCTTAAGGCGCCCGCGCAGGTCAGCCTCCCGCCGCGACACGCCCTCGTCGATCACCTCGACGTGCGACTGCTGGACCTCGATGTCGGGCTCGATCCCCTTGGCCTGAATCGAGGTGCCCGCCGGAGTGTAGTAGCGGGCGGTGGTCAGCCGGATCGCGCCGTGGCCTGGCAGCGGCATGATGGTCTGGACCGAGCCCTTACCGAACGAGCGCGTGCCCATCACGATCGCCCGGCCATGATCCTGCAGCGCGCCGGCGACGATCTCCGACGCCGAGGCCGAACCGCCATTGATCAACACCACCATCGGCCGGCCGTCGATCTCGTCGCCGCGCCGGGCGTTGAAGCGCTGAATGCCGTCAGGGCGTCGGCCGCGCGTGGACACGATCTCCCCGCGGTCGAGGAACGCGTCGGCAACCGCCACCGCCTGCTCGAGCAGGCCGCCCGGGTTGTTGCGCAGATCCAGAACCACGCCCTTGAAGCTCGCGCCGAGTTGGCCCTTCGCCTCCTCGATAGCCTTGTGCAGGCTGCTCTCGGTCTGCTCGTTGAACGAGCTGATCCGGATGTAGCCGATGTCGCCCTCGGCGTGCCAGCGCACGGGCGATATCGTAATCACCGCGCGTGCCATACTGACCGGGATCGGCTCGTCGTGGCCAGGCCGGCGCAAGGTCAGCTCGATCGAGGTATCGACCGGGCCTCGCATCCGCTCGACGGCTTCCGCCAGGCTCATGCCCAGGACCGGCTCGTTGTTGATATGGGTGATCACGTCGCCAGCCTGGACGCCCGCCCGCTGCGCCGGCGTGTCGTCGATCGGCGAGACCACTTTGACCAGGCCGTTCTCCATCGTGACCTCGATGCCGAGCCCGCCGAACTCGCCCTTGGTCTGGACCTGCATATCGCGGTATTTCTTGGCATCGAGATAGCCGGAGTGCGGATCGAGGGAGGTCAACATGCCGTTGATCGCCGCCTCGACCAGAGTCTCGTCCGAAACCTCTTCCACATATTCGGCGCGCACACGCTCGAAGACGTCGCCGAACAACTTCAACTGGCGGAAGGTGTCAGACGAGCCGGCCTGCGGCATGCCGGCCGCGGCCACCCACGCCACCAGGACCACGAGCCCCACGCCAACGACGCTGATCAAACTCTTTCGCATCAACCTCTGACCTTGTTGCTACTGGCCGCCAGCCACGGCAGGGGATTGACCGGCCGGCCGTTCCGCCGCAGCTCGACGTGCAGCTCGGGCGGGTGATCCGCATCGGCAGCCATGACGCCAACGATCTGGCCGGCCCGGACCCGATCTCCAACCGCAACGTCAAGCTCGGCCAAGCCCCAGAGCAAGGTATGATATTCTCGTTGATGTTCGATGATCAAGAGCAAGCCGTAGCTCCTGAACGGCGCGGCGAACACAACCTGGCCATTCTCGGGCGCCGCGACCGCCTGACCGGGCATGGCGACGATCGTGATGTCCGGTTTGCCGGGGTCGCTGCCCTGGTCGCCGAACGAGTTCACGACGTCTGCTGGGACGGGCATGATCGGCGCCGGCGGCGGCGGCAGTCGAGCGACCGGAACTTGCGAGCCGACGTCCGCGAGTGGCGCCGGGTCGAGAAACACGACGTCGAGCGGCGTCGTGCTCTCGCCACTCCGGTACGCCGCTGTGGTCAGGTCGCCGCGCAGCGCTGCACCGGCCGGCTTCGCGGGTGGCGGCAGCAGCGTCGCCGGGCCGGCCGACGGAGCCCGTTCAGCCGAAACCTCGCGCGCTGGCGCTGCCGCCACCAGCTCGGGCGAACTCGGCTGCAGGGCGTGCACGCCAAAGGCCAGTCGGACCGATTGCGCGACCGAGCCCTTGACCGTCGCGTCCGGCCTGATGTCGCCGGTCGCGCGCATCGGCAGATCGGCATGCAATGCCGGCTGGTCCGACTTCGGCCCGGCGCCGACGGCATGGGCCATCTCCCTGCTGAGCACGGTCTGCGCCAGGCGCTGTTGCTCGGCGCTCAGGTCCTGCACCTGGAGATTCAGCTGCTCCAGGCGGGCAAGCACGGCATCGCGTCGCTGCTGCTGCTGTTCGCGCTGCCGCTGGAGGCGCTGCGCCTCCGCCATCAGCGGTGGCGCCCGACCTTCGATTTCCTGTTCCCGGGCAATGACCGGCGCCGGTCGCCGCTCCAGAGGGCCGAGGCCGGATTCGGCGCCTTGCAATCGCTGCAGGAGCAACGGGCTGATCGCCAGCATCCTTGCCCGGATGGTCGGGTCCAGCTCGACTCGTCGGCTGGTGCTCGCCAGATCGGCCAGCAGCCGGGCGGCCTGCTCGCGGCGCTCGCGGAGGGTCGCGCTCCGGGCCAGAATGCGCGGCACCAGCCGGTCGAGGCGCTGCTCCAGCGCGGCCTCCTGATCGCGCCCGCTCCGCAGGCGTGCCCAGGTTTCCTCGCGCCGGGCCTGCAAGCTATCGATTTCACGCGCCAGATTGTCTGCACGCTGTTCCAGAGCCCGTTGCAGGGCGCGCCGCCGGACCAGCTGCTCCCTTACGTCGCTGAGCCGCGCCAGCTGGCCGTCGAGGCCATAGCTGGCGTTCTCGCGGGGCGCCGGCAGCGTCGCCAGCAGCGATTCCGGGACCGCGGCCATCGCGATCACCAGCGCCCCGGTCATGAGCCCACGACGCAGTCTATCCGCGATCATGGTGCAACGTGGTCTTGACCACCACCCGTCCCCTGCAACCGAAGGACCAGCGCGCCGAGGCCGGCGCCAGGTTGTGGCCAAAGGGACACAGGTCTTGCGGGAATCCGGCCGGTCCTGCTCCGGCAATGCGTGCCGTCGCGGTAGACCATCCGCGATACGTTCCCGAAAGTGTAGATTCCCAGGCACACCCAGCGCTCTTGTTCAGCTTCACCGCACGATAACAAATCGCACAAGATCGGGGAAGCAGGATCTCTCGAGAATAGAAAACTCCTTGCCAGGAAGGATGTTAGCGGTTTCTCAGATTTCAGATCAGCGATTTCCGCTAGTTGCTTCAGGACTGGTGTATTCGCGCCACGCCCTGGCACCAAGAAAGCGACGGTTCGATACCAGCCCGACCCGTTCTGGCGCCGCTTTCCGGTCGAGCGGTCACACAACGCCGGTCCCCGCCTTCGGTTCCGCACCGGAGCGCAACGGCCTGCGCGGATCATCACAGCCGAATGCCGAGCACCGGCTCCCCATCTGCGAAGTTTCGGTGGCATGCTCGTCGACTGCATGGAGAAGGATTAACCATGCAAGGGTTAACTGGTCGTAAACGCTACGACCGTTGGCATTCGCATCGCCCAAGCGAGGGGAACCGGCCCCCAGAGGGTCGGCCCCGCGGGAGCTGACGGGCAGAGGGCTTTGCCCTCCGCTGCGCGACCCTTTCTCCCGAACCGGCCGTCAGGGTGCGATCATCCGGCGTGATCGCTCGCCGGCACCGTCTCGTGGATCGGTTCCTTACGCTCGCGGTAGATGTCGATCGACTGCTTCGGCCGGTCGATGTTGAGCGTCATCAAGAGATCGCCGACCACGGCCAGCACGCGATAGACGCCGAACATCTCCGTGAACTGCGCGGTGGTGAGATTGGAGCGGGCGACGAACAGCTCGTTCTCCGCATCCAGGAGGTCGAGCAGGCTGCGCTGACCGAGGTCGAACTGCTGAGCATAGACGTCGCGGGTCGCGCGCTGGGCCTCGACCGCGGCCCGCAGCGATTCGAGCCGCGCCTGCGCGGTGACCAGGGCGTTGTAGGCAATCCTAGCCTCCCTTTCCGCGTCGCGCTGGGCCTTGCGCAGGTTTTCGCGCGCTTCCCGCAACCGCGCGAACGCCTCGCGCTCGCGGGCGATGTCGGCGCCGCCACGAAACAGATTGTACCGGAGCACGAGCAGGGCCTGGGCGTCGACGTCGCCGCCCTTGATCCCGTCCAGATTCTTGTTCGCGGCCGCACCGGCCTCGACATCAAGCCGGGGGTAGTAGCCCGCGCGCGAGCCCGTGAGCTGGGCCTTGGCAGCCTCGATGTCGGCGTTGGCGATCTCGACCGTCGGGTTGTCGACCGCCGCCTGGGCAGCCGCGGCGGCCTGGCTCTCGGGCACGGCCGCGACCGGCACCACCGGATCCTGCAAATCGTCCGCCGCCATGCCGACCACGCTCTGGTAGCGGGCCTCGGCATCGCGCAGAGCGCCGAGCGCGGTCGCAAGCGAGGTCTCCGCCGCGGCGATCCGGGCCTCGGTCTGGCGGACGTCGGCGATCGAGCTGGCACCCTGGGCCTCGAGCTGCCGGACCTTGCCCCCGAGGCGCCGATGCTCGGCGAGGTTCTCGCGCGCCAGCTCGACCAGCACCTGGTTGCGGAGCACGTCGAGGTGGGCCTCGACCGCATCCAGGCCCAAGAACTCGGCCGCTTCCTGGACCCGGTAGGCCGCGGAATTGAGCCGCGAGAGCTGGCGTTGGACCTCGCTCTGGGTCGCGAAGCCGTCGAACAGCATCTGCGACAACGTGATCTGGGACTCGTAGCGCATCAGAGTTGTCGAGGCGTCGCCATCCGGCGGGCGCGTGACCCGTTCGCGGGTCCCTGTGCTGTTGGTGTACTCGGGCCCGGCGGCGCCGCGGAGGTCGAGCGATGGCAGATAGCCGGCGCGCGCCTGTCGCAACTCCTGATCGATCGCCTCGCGATCGGCCTGCACCACGCCGACGTCGGGGTTGGTCGCGAGGGTCGCCTGCACGCTGTCCTCGAGGGTGGTGGCGCCAGCGACGCCGATCACCGCCAACCAGATGAGCGGCGCGCCGGCGGCGGCCAGGGTGCGTGCGATGATTGACAACGAGGCGTTTCCCCTGATTCGCGATCGGCTGACCCCTCTGTGCTCAGGAAACCCGACAAAGCCACAGGTTGAGCGGGTCATTGATGAGTTGATAGTTCTTGCCTCGGATTGCGTCAATTGCTTAAGCTGGGACGACCTCGAACACCTCGGCGATCCTGGCTTCTGGGCAACAGTAATCGCGATGCGTTTGCTGCGCTGGCCTCTCCAGTCGGTTTTCGATCAGGACTGGGCGTCGGGGTGGCAATGCCATTGTGCGCGACGATGCCATTAGTGTACTGCAACAGCATCCGCGGCAGCGCGACGCAGCCGCGGATTGGCTTGTCGTGGCGTCGAGGGGTCAACCAGAACACTGGCGATGCCGAGCATGGGTGGCGCGGCCGCGAAGGGTCCGACTGAGATGGCGCAACCGATCCGACGGGGGCCGAGCGATCTGGCGGTGCCCGCGACCTCCGGCCGGCTGCCGAGCAGCCAGCGGGCGAGCGGTTCGGCGCTGCAGTCGCCGCTGGACATACCCCGGCCAGCCCCGACCGACCGCGAGCCCGCCAACGATGTGCGGGCCGGCGCGCCGGGCTGGAACCTCGCCAAGGCTTCGACTTTCGATGATCCCTTGCTGACCTGCCTGGTCGCGCTCACCGAGCTGCTCGAGCGACCGGCCTCGGCCGAGGTTCTCAAGGCGGGTCTGCCCCTGGAGGACGGCCGCCTGACCCCCGATCTGGCGACCCGGGCGGCGGCGCGGGCCGGCCTCAGCGCCCGCCTGGTGCGGCGCGCGCTGGCTCAGATCAGTGATTTCACACTCCCGTGTATCCTCCTTCTCGAGGGGCGGGGCGCCTGCGTGCTGGTCGAGTTCCTGGCTGCCGAACAGGTCCGGGTGCTGTTGCCGGAGACCGGTCGCGGCGCGGTCGAGCTGCCGCTCTCCGAGCTGGCCGAGCGCTACACCGGCTACGCCTTGTTCGCGCGGCCGGAGGTCCGGTTCGACCGGCGCGCCGAGCAGGTCGAGAGCGCCCACGTCGGCAGCTGGTTCTGGGGTACGCTCGCCCAGGCTTGGCCGATCTACGCCGAGGTCATGCTGGCGGCGATTCTGATCAACGCGTTCGCGCTCGCGAGCCCGTTGTTCATCATGAACGTCTACGACCGGGTGGTGCCGAACAACGCGCTCGAGACGCTCTGGGTGCTGGCGGCCGGGGTGGTCACGGTCTTCCTGTTCGACTTTCTCCTGCGCAACCTGCGCGGCTATTTCGTCGACAGCGCCGGCAAGATTGCCGACGTCAAGCTCGCCAGCCGGATCTTCGAGCAGGTGCTGGGCATCCGCATGGCGGCGCGGCCGGCCTCCGCCGGCGCCTTCGCCAGCAATCTGCGCGAGTTCGAGAGCCTGCGCGACTTCTTCACCTCGGCGAGCCTGGTGACCCTGGTCGATCTGCCGTTCGTGCTGTTCTTCATCCTGATCGTATGGTGGCTCGGCGGCTCGATCGCGATCGTGCCGGCGATCGCGGTGCCGTGCGTGATCGGGGTCGGCCTCTGCCTGCAGATGCCGCTCAACCGCGTGGTCCGCCGGACCTTCAAGGAGGCGGCCCAGAAGCACGGCGTGCTGGTCGAGAGCATCAGTGGCCTGGAGACGATCAAGAGCATCGGCGCCGAAGGCCGCATGCAACGCAACTGGGAGCAGTTCGTGAGCGCGACCGCGCGCTCGGCGACCCGCGCCCGTTTCCTGTCCTCGCTCGGGGTCAATTTCTCGGCGCTCGCGCAGAACCTGGTCACGGTCGGCGTGGTCACCTTCGGGGTCTATCGGATCGGCGAGGGCCTGATGACGGTCGGCGCGCTGGTCGCCTGCACGATCATCACCGGCCGGGCCATGGCGCCGCTCGCCCAGGTCGCCGGCATCCTGACCCGCTACCATCAGGCGCGGGCGGCCTACGACGCGCTGAGCCAGGTCATGGCGCTGCCGGTCGAGCGGCCGCGTCAGGTCCGCTTCCTGCACCGGCCCGAGCTGCGCGGCGAGATCGAGTTCAAGAACGTCACCTTCAGCTATCCGGGTCAGAAGTTCCCGGCGCTCGACGGTGTCTCGTTCCTGATCAAGCCGGGCGAGCGGGTCGGTCTGATCGGCCGGATCGGTTCGGGCAAGACGACCATCGAGAAGCTGGTGCTCGGGCTGTACGAGCCCGATCAGGGCGCGGTGCTGGTCGACGGCACCGATCTGCGGCAGATCGACCCCGCCGATCTGCGCCGCAACGTCGGCTGCGTGCTCCAGGACGTGTTCCTGTTCCACGGCTCGGTGCGGGATAACATTACGCTTGGCGCACCGTTTGCCGACGATCAGGCGGTCCTGCGGGCGGCGCAGATCGGCGGCGTCGAGGACTTCGTCGCCCGCCATCCGCAGGGCTTCGATCTGAACGTCGGCGAGCGCGGCGAGAGCCTCTCCGGCGGTCAGCGCCAGGCGGTCGCGATCGCCCGCGCGCTGCTGCTCGACCCGCCGGTCCTGGTCCTCGACGAGCCGACCAGCGCCATGGACAACGGCGCCGAGAACCGGTTCAAGCAGCGCCTGGGCGAGGTCCTGGCCGGCAAGAGCCTGCTGCTCGTGACCCATCGGGCCTCGGTGCTCTCGCTGGTCGAGCGGCTGATCGTGCTCGACGCCGGCCGGGTGGTCGCCGATGGCCCGCGCGACGAGGTGCTGAAGGCGCTCGCCGCCGGGCGCATCCTGACCCAGGCCTGAGCGAGGCGGCATGGCGACCCGGGAAATCGCGCTGCGCCCGAGCCGGACCGGGGTCGCGACCCGCCGGCCCCGGCTGCGCAAGGCCGACGCCGATTTCATCGTCGGCAGTGCCGGCGCCAGGCTGATGGGGCCGCGCGGCTTCAGCCACCTGCTGCTGCTGATCGTGATCGCCTTCTTCGTCCTGTTCTTCGCCTGGGCGAGCTGGGCCACGCTCGACGAGGTCACGCGCGGCGAGGGCAAGGTGATCCCATCCAGCCAGGTCCAGAAGGTGCAAAACCTCGAAGGCGGCATCGTCGCCGCGATCGACGTGCACGAAGGCGACGTCGTCGAGCCGGGCGAGGTGCTGCTGCGGATCGACAACCTGCGCGCCGCGAGCGATCTCGGCGAGAACCACAAGCGTCATCTGGCGCTGCTCGGCGCGATCGCCCGGCTCCGGGCCGAGGTCGACCAGACGCCGATCGCCTTTCCGCCCGAGGTCGCGGCCGACGCGCCCGAGGTCGCCGCCAACGAGCGCGCGCTGTACGAGGCGCGCCAGGCGGATCTGCAGTCGGAGCTCGCGATCCTGCGCAGCCAGGCCGAGCAGCGCGAGCAGGAGCTGACCGAGCTCAAGACCCGGATCGACCAGCTCGCCCGGTCGCAGGCGCTGGCCAGGCAGGAGCTCGAGATCACGGCACCCCTGGCCGCGAGCCGGGTCGTCTCGAAGGTCGACTTCCTGCACCTCCAGCGCCAGGTCAACGATCTGGATGGCGAGCTGGAGTCGGCGCGCCTGTCGGTGCCGCGCATCGAGGCGGCCGTCCGCGAGGCCCACCGCCGGCTCGATGAGCGCCAGCTCAACTTCCGCGCCGAGGCGCAGCGCGAGCTCGCGACCGATCAGCCCGAGGCGACCGCGCTGGCCGAGGTGATCGCGGCTGCCGCCGATCGGGTCCAGCGCACCGAGGTCCGCTCCCCGGTCCGCGGCACGATCAAGCGCCTGCTGATCAACACGGTCGGCGGCGTCATCCAGCCGGGTCAGGACCTGGTCGAGATCGTGCCGCTCGAGGACACCCTGTTGATCGAGGCCAAGGTCCGCCCCGCCGACATCGGTTTCCTGCACCCGGGCCAGCCGGCGCTGGTCAAGGTCACCGCCTACGATTTCTCGATCTATGGCGGCCTCAAGGGCGTGGTCGAGGACATCAGCGCCGACACGATCACCGACGAGCGCAACGAGAGTTTCTACCGGGTCCGCGTGCGCACCCATGACAACGCGCTCGAGAAGGCAGGCGAGCCCCTGCCGATCACCCCCGGCATGACCGCCCAGGTCGATATCCTGACCGGCCACAAGACGGTCATGGACTACCTCCTGAAGCCGATCCTGAAGGCCAAGGAGAGGGCGCTGCGCGAGCGCTAGTCCAGGACCGCCCCGGGTCCGGTCGCGGTCATTGCCGGCCGACGCCCGGCGACGACAGCCGGGTCGAGCTTGCCGAGACCACCGTGTCCGCCGGCGGCACGTGGGCCCAGCGCGTCGTCTCGTTGATCGAGTAGTAGGGGACGTAATGGCTCACCTGCTCCTGCGGCAGGACGGCCGTGGTCAGATTGTCGAGTACGTAGACCTCGTCCTCGAGATAGACCGCGAGCACGGCGTGCGGCAGATCGCGGACGACGTCGCGCAGCACCACCAGGCGCAGATCCTCGGCGTCGAAGCCGAGCTGGCGGAGGCTCACGTACTTCGCGATCGCGTAGTCCTCGCAGTCGCCCGAGCGGCGGAGGAACTCGAGCGGCGTCGCCCAGTAGTCCCGTTGACCGTAGTTCTGCTCGTCGGTCTTGTACTGCCACTGGTTGAGGAACTGGTTGACCGCCTGGATCTGCTCGAACCGCGGCCGGCCGACCTCGCTCCGCAGCATCGCCTGCCAGGCGATCGCGCTCCGGGTCGGGCAGGTCTCGGCGGCGTCGGCACAGGCCCGATAGATCGGGCGCTCGCGGGCGATCTGGCGCAGCACGTGCTGCCACTGCGGCAGGGCGGCGAGCGAATTGACCCGGAACTCGGCGGTGCCGAACAGCTGCGGCGCCGTGGTCGCAGCGACGGCCGCCGGCACCGCGCCAAGCAGCCCGCCCAGCACGGCCAAGGCCTTCAAGGCAGTATCCACGATTTTCCCACTCCCTACCTGAATTCAGGCGGTTGACCTGAGGCGTTTGATTGCTCGGGAGGGTAGGGAAGGGCGGTGAATGAACCGTTGCCCCGGCGGGCGCGCGGCCCGGCGACGTACTCGGGTAGCGTCTTCGGGGCCGGTCAGGGACCGGCGCGCAGACGCATCACGTAGCCGATCACCTCGGCGACCGCGCGATAGTGCGCCGGCGGCACCTCGGCGCCGATCTTGACGCCGGCGTGCAGCGCCCGCGCCAGCGGCGCGTTGCGGATCACCGGCACGGCATGCGCGCGGGCAACCGCGCGGATGCGCTCGGCCAGGCTGCCGATGCCTTTGGCGACCACCCTGGGCGCGGCCATCGCGTCGCCGTCGTAGCGCAGCGCGACCGCGACATGGGTCGGGTTGGTCACGACCACGGTCGCCTTGGGCACCTCGGCCATCATCCGCCGGCGCGCCCGCTGCATGCGCAGGTTGCGCAGCCGCGCCTTGATGAACGGGTCGCCCTCGGTCTGCTTGAACTCGTCCTGGAGGTCGCGGCGCGACATGCGCAGCTGCTTGCGGTGCTCGAAGCGCTGATAGAGGACGTCCAGGAGCGCGATCAGCCCGACCAGCAGCGCGATCCCGGCCAGCAGGCGGAGCGCCAGCTCGCGCAGCAGGCCGAGCACCGTGCCGGCATCGAGATCGGCGGCGGTGACGATCCGGGCCCCGGCCGGCCAGAGCAGGGCCGTCCCGGCGGCGCCGACCAGCGTGATCTTGGCGACCCCCTTGCCGAACTCGATCAGCGAGCGGAGCGAAAACAGACGCTTGGCCCCGGCCAACGGCGACAGCCGCTCCAGCTTCGGGGCGAGCGGCTCGGCGCTCAGAACGAGGCCGTTCTGGATCAGGCCGCTGGCGAGCGCGGCGCCGATCAGCAGCAGCGCGGCGAGCAGCAGCGCGCCGCCGACGTCGCCAAGGAGGCTCGCCATGACCCGGTCGAGCTCGAGGGCGGTGAGCCGGATCTCGTGCGGGTGCTCGAGCAGCCGGCGCAGCGCCGCGGCGAGGTCGCCCACGACCGCAGGCGCCAGGATCCCGACCAGGAGCGCGCCGGTGCCGAGCATCAGCGCGTGGTTGACCTCGCGCGAGCTCGCGATCTGGCCCTTGCTGCGGGCTTCCTCGAGGCGCCGCTGGCTCGGCTCCTCGGTCTTCTGGCCGTCGTCCTGATCTTCCGCCATCGTCAGCCGCCCGGCAGGCCGCTGCTGAGCGTGTCCTCGAACAGGCTGAAGAACGCCAGCAGCCCGGTCGTGAACGACAGCATGAGGGTCGCGAACGCGACCAGGATCTGGAGCGGCAGGGCGATGAAGAAGACCTGGAAGGTCGGCATCAGGCGATTGAGCACGCCCATGCCGAGGTACATCAGCAGGCTGACCAGGAGCAGCGGGGCTGCGATCCGGACGCCGAGCGCGAACGACTGGCCGAACAGCCGCGTCAACAGGTCCGCCATGTCGCCCAGCGGCAGCGGCGCGCCCGCCGGCAGACGGGCATAGCTCGCGGCGATCGCCTGCAGCAGCATGTGATGGCCGTCGGTCACGAACAGCAGGACCAGTGCCGTGGTGATCAGGAAGTTGCCGGGCAGCGTGCCCTGGGTCGCCTCGTTGGGATCGAAGATCGCCGCCGCCGCGAGGCCGGACTGGAAAGCGAGCGTGGTGCCGGCGACGTGGAGCGCGGCGAACACGACCCGCGCGCTCGTGCCGAGAAACAGCCCGATCAGCAGCTCGCCCGCGATCAGGCCGGCGAGCCCGAGCGGTTCCGCCGGCAGGGGCGGCAGCTCCGGCGCCAGAGGGCCGGCCAGCACGGCGCTGATCGCCAGCGCGAGCAGCAGGCGGACGCGGGCCCAGACGTAGGCCTCGGCGAACCCCGGCATGATCATGATGGCACTGCCGGCGCGCACGAAGATCAAGAGGAACGCGAACAGATCGCCCGGGACCACCTCCGAGAGCATCGCCGGGCCAAAGACGCCGCCGTCAGCCAAGCCCGGCGATCCGCCCGAACAGATCCTCGCCGAAGCCGACCAGGATCTGGATCATGAACGGCAGGGCCAGGATCAGGGTCAGAAAGATCGCCAGGATCTTGGGCACGAACGAGAGCGTCATCTCCTGCATCTGGGTGAGCGCCTGGAGCAGGGCGACCAGCACGCCGACCACCAGCGCCACGCCCATGACCGGCGCCCCGAGCTTGATCAGGACGAAGATCGCCTCGCGGGCGACGTCGAGGACCTGCTCCGGGGTCACGTGGCGGCGGCCGGCCTGGCGATTCGCGAGCGCGCAGCTCACATCGGCATGCGCATGATCTCCTGATAGGCGCCGATGATCCGGTCGCGCACCGCGACCACGGTCTGGAGCGTGAGCTCCGCGGCGTTGACCGCTTCGACCACCTGCTGAAGGTTGGTGCCGCCGGCGACCGCCTGGGTCGCCTGCGTCTCGCTCTTGCGCGAGGCGTCGACCGCATCGGTCAGGACCTGCTCGAGCAGGTCGCCGAAGCTGGACGCCCGTGGCTCGCCGCCCGGCCCCGCGGGCGGCGTCCGGTCAGACGCCGGGACGATGACCGCCGGGGCGGCGTGGAGGCTGGCGATCGGGTTGGCCACGGGCGGGCTCCTTGGGCTGGCGCGGCGCGCGCACGGGACGAAGGGCGTCAGCGCAGCAGATCGAGGGTCCGCTGGATCATCGAGCGGGCGAGGGTCATGGCGTTGAGATTGGCCTCGAACGAGCGCTGGGCCTCGCGCAGATCCATCATCTCGAGCAGCGGGTTGACGTTCGGCATCAGCACGTAGCCATCGGCGTTGGCGGCCGGATGGCCGGGGTCGTAGCGCAGCGGGAACGGCGAGCCGTCGACGCCCGTGCGCGCGACCTCGACCAGCTCGACCCCGAGCTCCCGGTCGAGCTGGTTCGCGAAGGTGACGGTCTGGCGCCGATAGGGCTGGCCGCCGGGCACGGTCGCGGTCGACTCGGCGTTGGCCAGGTTCTGCGCCAGCAGCCGCATGCGCACGCCCTGGACCTTCATGCCGGCGGCCGCGACGTGCATCGCTTGGGTGAGATCCATCTCGTTCTCCCGATCGTCCGCTAGGGCTGGGTACCCAGCGCGATCCGCAGCATCCCCAGATATTTGCGGTAGAGATTGCTGGTCAGCTGGTAGTCGAGCGCGGTCTGGCTCGCCTTCGCCATCTGCTCCTCGAGGATCACGGCGTTGCCGTTCGGCGCGGTCTCGTACACGCTCTCCGCCGGCCGGCTGGCGAGCCCGATCCGGACCTGCTCGCCGGGCCCGAGATGGCCCGGATCGGTCCGGGTGATCGTCAACCGGCCGGCCGTCCCGGGCAGGGCCTCGGCCAGGCGGGCAAACTCCGCCGGCCGCAGATCACGAGGCCGATAGTGCGGCGTGTCGGCGTTGGCCAGGTTTTGGCCGAGGACCACCTCGCGCTGGCTGAGCCAGCCGAGCCGCGCCGACATCAGCTTGAACAGGGGCGCTTGGGAGACGGGCATCCGACGACTTTCCCTGGCGATCGCGGGCGCTGGCGGCCGTCGGGGCCGGCCGCACCCGTGATCGCGAATTGTTGCAGGCTAGAGTTGGTGAGGTTAACAAGCCGTTAAGCGGTGGCGTCTAGGGTTCGCCCGCGCGCCGCCCGCTGGCGGGCGACCGCAGGCCGCGGGAGACCAGGATGCTCTATCTGATCCGCAAGCCCGGCGAGGCGGTGATCGTCAATCACTGCATCGAGATCCGCGTGGTCGAGGTGCGCGGCAAGACGGTCAAGCTCGGGTTCACCTTCCCGCCCGAGGCGACGGTCCTGCGCGAGGAGGTGTTCGAGGCGATCAAGGAGGCCAACCGGGCGGCGCTCGAGACCGCCCGCGCCCTGCCGCCGCCCGCCGGCCCCGCCCGCGAGCCGCGTTGAGATGGACGGGGCGGCGCCCGCCCGGGTCGGGCTGATCATGGGCAGCCAGTCCGACTGGTCGACGCTGCAGCACGCTGCCCGGGCGCTCGACGAGCTGGGCGTCGCCCACGAGGATCGGATCGTGTCCGCCCATCGCACGCCCGAGCGCCTGGTCGCTTACGCCACCGGCGCCCGCGCGCGTGGCCTCCAGGTGATCATCGCCGGCGCCGGCGGTGCTGCCCATCTGCCGGGCATGGTCGCCTCGATGACCCCGCTGCCGGTGCTCGGCGTGCCGATCCAGAGCCAGGCGCTCCAGGGCCTCGACAGCCTGCTCTCGATCGTTCAGATGCCCGCCGGCGTGCCGGTCGGCACGCTCGCGATCGGGCGCGCCGGCGCCGTCAACGCGGCCCTGCTGGCGGCGGCGATCCTGGCCTTGCAGGACGAGCGCCTGGCGGTCGCGCTCGCCGACTGGCGCGCGCGCCAGACCGCCGCCGTGGCCGAGCGGCCGGATCAGGCTGCGGCCGGGGGTGTGCCCGGGTGAGGCTCTCGCCCGGCGCCTGCATCGGTATCGTCGGTGGCGGCCAGCTCGGCCGTATGACGGCGCTGGCGGCGGCCCGGCTGGGCTATCGCTGCCACGTGTTCACGCCGGAGGCCGACAGCCCGGCGGCCCAGGTGACCGATCGGGTGACCGTCGCCGCCTATGACGACCTCGGCGCGCTCGAGCGCTTCGGTCGCGCGGTCGACGTGGTCACGATCGAGTTCGAGAACCTGCCGGTCGAGCCGCTCGCCCGGCTCGCCGGCCTGGTGCCGGTGCTGCCCGCGCCCGCGGTGCTCGCGATCTGTCAGGACCGGCGGCGCGAGAAGGAGTTCTTGAACCGGATCGGGATCGCGACCGCGCCCTGGCGCGCCGTCTCCGACGCCGAGGATCTGGCGGCGGCGCAGGCCGCGCTGGCCGGCCCGATCATCCTCAAGACCGCCCGCTTCGGCTACGACGGCAAGGGCCAGATCGGGCTCGCCCCCCGGGACGACCCGGCCGCCGCCTGGGTGCTTTTCGGCGGCGCGCCGGCCGTGGCCGAGGCGCAGATCGATTTCGCCTGCGAGATCTCGGTGATCGTCGCCCGCGGCCGGGACGGCAGCGAGGCGGGCTATCCGCCGGTCGAGAACCGCCACGAGCACCATGTCCTGGCCAAGACCATCGCGCCGGCGCCGATCGCCGCGGGGCTCGCCGAAGAGGCCCGGGTGCTCGCGGCGCGGATCGCCCGCGAACTCGAGGCGGTAGGCCTGCTCGCGGTCGAGATGTTCCTTACCCGGGATGGCCGATTGCTGGTCAATGAGCTCGCGCCGCGGCCGCACAATTCCGGCCACTGGACCATCGATGCCTGCGCGATCAGTCAGTTCGAGCTGCTGGTGCGGGCGCTCTGCGGGCTGCCGCTGTGCGAGCCCGGGCGGTTTGCCGATGCAGTCATGGACAATCTTTTGGGCGCCGCGGTTGCGGCCTGGCCCGACGTTTTGGCCGAGCCCGGCGCGCGCCTGCACCTGTACGGCAAGCGCGAGATCCGCGCTGGGCGCAAGCTCGGCCATGTCACCCGCCTGACCCGCTTCCTCTGAGGTGAACGCGGCCGGTAAGCACAGTCGCCGGGCGCAAATCCGGTTTGCGTCGGCCCCGGATTCCGATCACATTCGGGCCGGACGTCAACTCCGGTCGCAACCATGGCGCAGTCGATCGCCCGGCACCGCCGGCATCGCGAATGAAGATCCGCGACGTGGAGCTGCTCGCGCGGCTGCGAGCGCTGGGCGGCAAGGCCCGCGCCCGGGCAGCGGTGCCGGCGGAGGCCGCGCCGAAGCCCGAGGATCCGGTCAGCCTCCTGGGCCTGCCCGAGTTGGAGCTGACCGCGCGCGTGCGCGCGGCGCTTCGGCAGCTGATCGACGAGGTCCTGGGGTTGCGCCGCCAGCTTGCCGCGGCGCAGAGCCGGGTCGCCGAGCTCGAGCGCCTGGTGGACGAGGATACGCTCGTGCCGATCCGCAACCGGCGGGCGTTTCTGCGCGACCTCGCCCGGACCCTCGGCGAGGTCGAGCGCTATGGCACGGCCTATGGCCTGCTGTACTTCGACGTCGACGGCCTGAAGGCGATCAACGACCAGTTCGGCCATGGTGCCGGCGACGCCGCGCTGGTGCACGTCGCCGGCGTGTTGACCGCGAATACCCGCCGCTCCGACGTCGTCGGCCGCCTGGGCGGGGACGAATTCGGCGTGCTGCTGGCGCGGGCGGATCAGGCGGTGACCCAGAACAAGGCGCGTGGCCTCGCCGAGGCGATCGGGGCCAGCCAGTTTCGATGGGAGGGAGCTCTGGTCCCGCTCAGTGTCGCCTACGGTACTTACCGCCTGCCGGCCGGCCAGGACGCGCAGACCGCGCTCGCGGCCGCCGATCGGGCCATGTACGATCACAAGCACAACCGGGCGCGACGCGACTGACGGTGCCGCCGAAGCGCCGCTCAAGCGATGATGTCGGGCAGCCGGTCGCTCTCGAGCCGCATGATCTGGTCGCGCAGTGCGAGCTTCTGCTTCTTCAGGCGCTGCAGCTCGAGCTGGTTGCGATACCCGTCCCGGATCAGCCCGCTGATCCGCTCGTCCAGCGCCCGATGGGCTGCCCGCAACTCCGCCAACTTGCGCTCGATTTCCGGCCACTGCAAGGAGTTGGTCATCTTGACCTGGCCCAGGTTCGGCGACACTCGGCCCCGATTGTGCTCGGCATGCGTTGCGTATACTAACAGACCGGCGGTTGCCACACCACCATCTCGAACGCCCGCGGCCGCGGGCGGCGGGAGCCAGGAGGTCCGATGCGCGTCGGTCTGTTGACGAGCGGAGGCGACTGCGCCGGCCTGAACGCGGTGATCCGGGCCGTGGTCAAGCGGGCGGTACTCGGTCACGGCTGGCAGGTCCTGGGGGTTCGTCAGGCCACCCACGGCCTGCTCAAGCGCCCGGTCGACGCGGTCGAGCTCACTCCCGACACCGTCGCCGGCATCCTGCATCTCGGCGGCACCGTGCTCGGGACCACCAACCGGGGCGATCCGTTCGCCTACCCCGCCCCGAATGGCGGTACGGTCGACCGTTCGGACGAGATCGTGGCCGGCTACCACGAGCTCGGCCTCGCCGCGCTGATCGGCATCGGCGGCGACGGCAGCCTCGCGATTCTGCGCCGGCTGGCGCGGCAGGGCGACTGGCGCCTGATCGGGATTCCCAAGACCATCGACAACGATCTCGGCCATACCGAGAGCGCGGTCGGCTTCAGCTCGGCGGTCGAGGTCGCGACCGAGGCGGTCGACCGCCTGCACGTCACTGCCGCCAGCCACTCGCGCGTCATGGTGCTCGAGGTGATGGGCCGGGACGCCGGCCATATCGCGCTGTCGGCGGGCATCGCCGGCGGCGCCGACGTGATCCTGATCCCCGAGATCCCCTATGCGCTCGAGGCGGTCTGCGCCAAGATCGACGAGCGCCGCCGGCGCGGCCGCAACTTCAGCATCGTGGTGGTCGCGGAATTGGTGCGCGGGCCGGCTGGCGAGACGATCAAGTACAAGGATGCCCACGGCCAGTCCCGCTATGGCGGCGTCGGCGCCATGCTTGCTCACGAGATCGGCCTGCGCACCCAGGCCGAGACCCGGGTCACGGTGCTGGGCCACGTCCAGCGGGGCGGCTCGCCGAGCCCGCTCGATCGCGTGCTGGCCTCGGCGTTCGGGGTGTACGCGGTCGATCTGGTTGCGGCCGGCCGGTTCGACCGGATGGTGGCCTGGCAGAACCGGCAGGTGGTCGACGTCGCGATCGAAGAGGCGTGCGCCCAGTATCAGGCGGTCGACCCGGACGATGCCCTGGTCCACACCGCGCGCGGTCTCGGCATCAGCTTCGGCGACCGGCCGAATGGCGGAGGGTGAGCCATCGCGATCGCGCGCCTGATCGCCGACATCGGCGGCACCAACGCCCGCTTCGCGCTGACCGGCGCCGACGGCCGGCCGACCGCGGTGCAGAAGCTCACGGTCGCCGACTATCCGGGCCCGGTCGAGGCCGCGCGCGCCTATCTCGCCGGGCGGCCGGTGCGCGAGGCGGTGCTGGCGGTCGCGACGCCGGTGACCTCCGACCGGATTGCGCTCACCAACTCGCATTGGGTGTTCTCGATCCGGGACAGTCAGGCCGCGCTCGGCCTCGACCGGCTCGAGGTGATCAACGATTTCACCGCGCAGGCGCTGGCGGTGCCCTGGCTGACACCCGAGGAGCGTCGCCAGATCGGCGGCGGCGCGCCGGCGCCGGGGCAGGCGGTCGGGATCATCGGACCGGGCACCGGGCTCGGGGTCGGCGGCCTCGTCCCGGTCGGCGATCGCTGGCAGCCGCTGCCCGGCGAGGGGGGCCACGTCTCGTGCGCCGCCCACGACGAGGTCGAGACGGCAATCCTGGCCCGGCTCCAGGCGCGCTTCGGCCACGTCTCAAACGAGCGCCTACTTTCGGGACCCGGCTTGGTCAACCTCGCCGTGACCCTGGCTGCGCTCGAGGGCGAGACGCTCGAGATCGCGGAGCCGCTGCAGGTTGCCGAGCGCGCCCGGACCGGCGGCTGCCGTTTCTGCCGCGCGGCGCTGGAGCGATTTTCGGCGCTGCTCGGGGCGGCGGCGGGCGACCTCGCGCTGACGCTCGGTGCCCGCGGCGGCATCTACATCGGCGGCGGCCTCGCCAAGCGGCTGGGCCCCCTGTTCGACGAGACGCGTTTCCGCGCCGGCTTCGAGGCCAAGGGCCGGCTCGCCTACTTCCTCGAGCCGATCCCGACCTATCTGATCACGCGCAGCGATCCGGGCCTGCTCGGCGCGGCGGCTTTGGCGATGGCGGTCTGAGCCGGCCGGATGAACTGGCCGGCGAACCCGTTCTGGGACTACTCGGTCGACCTCTACCGGCTGCCGGAGGTCGAGGCCGCCTGTCTCGAGCTCCAGCGTCGGCATGGCCTGGACGTCAATCTGGTCCTGCTCTGCTGCTGGCAGGCGCGCCGCGGCGTGCCGCTCGATCGTGGGCTGCTCGCCAGCGCCGGCGAGGTGGTGGCCAGCTGGCAGGCCGAGGTGGTGCGGCCGCTCCGGGCGGTGCGGCGTCGGCTCAAGGCGCGGCTCGGGGATCCCGAGCCCGGCAGCGTCGCCGAGCTGTGGCCCGGGCTCGCCTCGGCGATTCGCAAGCAGGCGCTGGCGCTCGAGATCGAAAGCGAGCACCTCAGCCAGCTCGCGCTGAGCCAAGCGGTCGACGGGCTGCCGGCGAGGGCGTCGCCGGGGGTCGCGCTCGCCGGCGCGAACCTGCGCGCCTGCTGGGCGTTCGACGGTCGCGACCGGTACGCTTTGCGGGCGCTGCTGGCGAACGCCTTTCCCGAAGCCGGCGTGCCCGAACTCGAAGCCAGCCTCGCCTGGCTCGAAGACTGACCCCGTCATAGCTCTAATGTCATGAAAATGCCACGCTTTTCCGGCAATGGTAAAAGATTTTTCGGAATTCCGCTGGCGCGTTGGCGAGCGAATCTCTACTATCATACAATCAGGGGAACTTAGCCGGAGGATGGCAAAGGATGTCCATGCACGACTACGTGGAGAGCCTCCGCAGCAAGCATGCCCATCTTGAGCAGGAGATCGATGACGAGCTGCATCGACCGCTCCCGGATCAGTCGGTCCTGACGCGCCTGAAGCGCGAAAAACTCCGGATCAAGGACGAGATCGCCCGCTTGGGCCGCAGTAGTACTCGGGTCGCGTCGGTCAGCGCGGAGCTGCATTAACCGGTACCCTTGTCGGCCTGCGGCGGGCCTTGAGCGTGGCGCCGCAAATGATCACGCCGCTCCTCGGCCGGCCCCGGGAGCGGCGTTTGATTCGGCGAGGCGGCGGGTGGCCGCGGCTACAGCAGACCCCGCGCCGCCAGATTGCGCAGCAGGGAGCCCGTCCCGAACGTCCAGGGCGCGATGCGATCGCAGTGGCTGACCCGGTTGACCAGCATGCCGAGCTCGGGACAGGCGATCCGCACGAGATCGCCCGCCTTGTGGGTGAACCCGCCGCCTGGCCGGTCGCGGTCCTGAATCGGCGCGAACATGGTCCCGCAGTACAGCATCACGCCGTCCGGGTACTGGTGATTCGGACCGATGGTCTGCTCGACCAGATCGATGACATCGCGGCTGATCCGGCTCATCGAGCTCGCGCCCTCGAGCTCGAAGCCGTCCTCGCCGCTGACCTGGAGCCTGATCGTGGCGGCGCGCAGCTGCTCGAGCCCGAAGCTGTCGTCAAGCAGGCGGACGAACGGCCCGATCGCGGCCGAGGCATTGTTGTCCTTCGCCTTGCCGAGCAGGAGCGCGCTCCGGCCCTCGACGTCGCGGAGGTTGACGTCGTTGCCGAGCGTCGCGCCGACGATCGCGCCCCGCGCATTGACCGCGAGCACGAGCTCGGGCTCGGGATTGTTCCAGGACGAATCCGCGCGCACCCCGATCTCGCTGCCGGTGCCGACCGCCGCCATCGGCGGGCATTTGGTGAAGATTTCGGCGTCCTTGCCGATCCCGACCTCGAGGTATTGCGACCAGGCGCCCTCGGCGATCAGATGCTCCTTGAGGCGCTGCGCGGCCTCCGAACCCGGCCGGATCTTGGAGAGGTCGGTGCCGATCAGCCCGGTGATCGCGCGGCGGATCGCCTCGGCCTTGCCAGCGTCGCCGCGCGCCTGCTCCTCGATCACCCGCTCGAGCAGGCTGGTCGCGAAGGTCACGCCGGAGGCCTTGATCGCCTGCAGATCGCACGGCGCCAGGAGCCAGGGCAGCTCGGGGTCGCGCCGGTCGCAGGCGCTGTTGGCCAGGATCTCGGCCAGGTCGCCGAGCCGCTCGCCGGGCGCCCGGGCGAGCCCCAGCGGATCGTCGGCGTTCAGTAGCTCGCTCAGCGTCGGCGCGCTGCGGCCGAGATCGTAGACCGCATCATGACGGATCGCGACCGCACTCGGGCCCGGCACGGGGCCCGGCAGCCACGCCCGCCCGACCAGCGTCCCGGCCATCCCGTCAGCCGGCAGGCTCGCCGCCGGCGTCAGATATTCGTGCATGCCTCCCCCTTCCTGGCTTCTTCCGCCGCCGTTGTTCACTGCGCGCGTGGCGCGATCAGCTCGACGGCCGGGAAATAGGTTCGGTAGCGAGCGGCGTCGCGCGTCAGCAATCGGTAGCCGCGCACCGCCGCGTGCGCACCGATGTAGAAATCGGGCAGCGGCGAGGTCCGGGCGCCGCCGCGCCGGCGATATGCGAGGAACGCTCCCGCCGCGAAGGCGGCCTTGTAGGGCAGAGGTTCGCGGCGGTAGGCGTCGGCGGGCAGCGCCGCCTCGAGTTCCTCGGGAGCATCGAAGCCGACCGCGACCTCGGCATAGATGATGGGATTGATGATGAGAACGGCGTCGTTGGCGAGCCGCGCCAGAGCCGCCGTCGACCAGCTGAGCCAGCGCGGATCACGCTCGACCAGATCGAGGATGACATTGCTGTCGACCAGCACCGGCGTCACCTGGTGTCCTCGTCCAGATCCTCCCAGTCGCCCCGCGTCAGGGCCATGATCTCGTCGGTCGTCATCTCGCCACTGCCGCTTCCCAGCAGGAGGCGAACGATGCGCTCGCCCCGGGTCTCGCCCTTGGGGGCCTTCGAGCGGATGATCCGGACCGCGTCGCCATCGAATTCGAACTCGACCTCGGTGCCCGGCAGCAGCCCTGCCTGCTCCCGGATCGCGACCGGGATCGTCACCTGACCTTTCGCCGTGATCCTCATACGCGGCTCCATAGTCTTACTTCAGAGGGTAAGATCGGTCTGACACAGGGTCAACACGGAACCCGGGGCGTGTCCGTAGCACGAGGTATGTCCGGGTCTGGTAGCTCACGATCGGTCCGGTTCGGGAGAATTCGGGGAGGTCGCGTGCTGTGGCGAGGCGGCGGAGGTGCTGGGGATGAGCGAGCGGCGCTGCCGCCGGCGGCGCGACCGCCACGAGGCGCAGGGGGAAGGCCTGATCGATCGGCGCCGAGGCCGGGTCTCGGGCCGGCGGCTGGCGGTCGACCGGATCGAGGGGCTGCTGGAGCCGTACCGGACGCGCTACGTCGACTTCACCGTCAAACACTTCCACGAGCGGCTGCGGGCCGAGCACAGGTTCGAGCTCGGCGACAGCTGGACCAAGCGCATCTTGCAGGCCGCCGGTTTGGTCAGGCGGGCGCCGAAGCGCTCGGCGCACCGCAAGCGACGGCCGCGCCGACCGTTGCCGGGCATGATGCTGTTCCGGGACGGCTCGACCCACGCGTGGCTCGGCGGCCGGCCGCCGGTCGACCTGATCGTCACCCTCGACGATCCGACCAGCGGGCTCTGCTCCGCCTTCCTGGTCGAGGAGCAAGGGCGTTCTCGAGCTGGCGCGGCCTGGCCGAGGTGATCGGCCGGCACGGCCGGTTCTGCTCGCTCTACACCGACCGCGGCAGCCACTCTTTCGTGCCGCCCAAGGCCGGCTGAAGGTGGCGCGGGGTCAGCCGACCCAGGTCGGGCGTGCCCTCGCGTTCGTGCCCTACGCCGGCGGCCTCGCCGAGGTTCTCCGGGTGCCGGTCGAGCGCGTGGTCGGCAACGACAACTGCGGGCGCTACGACGGCCGCGGTCTGCAGATCCCGCCGCAACGGCCCCGGCACCACGTCGTCAAGGTCAAGGTGCGGGCGCCCGCCTACGGGGACGGCCGGCTCGCCGTCTTTCACGGCCCGCGCCGCCTGGCGCGCTACCAGCCCGATGGCCACCTCGCGGGCATCGACGCGATGATCAAACCCGCCGCCTGAGCCCGCTCGGCGGCGGGCCCGATGGACTTGCCGGACAACGCTCCGCGCTGCCCACAACCCCACCGGGCCAACAGCAGCAGCGGACATTTGACGGGCGACAAAAACCGGGCATCTTTAAGTGCTATTGACACGCCTCAGCCGGTGGCCCGCGCAGGCCGTTGCTCAGCCGCAGGAATGCCCGCGACCATGGTATGTGGCAAAGCGGCTTCGGTCATCTGCTCGCCATGTACGGGATTCTCGGAGCTGTCCATGTCGAGGTGGATGCTCTTCGGCGGACGCCGGTCGTGCATGGCGTCGATCCAGCGCCCGGCAGATCGGCAAGGGCTGCGAGGTTCTCAGGCCGTGTCAGCATCTCCCTCTCGAACCGGCCCATGGCGCTCGCCGAGGCCGCACCGTGCTTCACTGCCCGGCCGCCGACGAGCTGGCGCATCACCGGGTCGCGGCAAAGACGGTCCGCGTCGTCGAGATCCTCGTAGCCGGCGAGGCGCGAGAAGATCGACCGGCGCAGTAGCCCAGCGGAGAAGATGCCGCCCGTTCCGACCCGCGCGCGGATCGGTGAGCAATTCTGCCGTCATGTCAGGCCAAGGGCGTCGTCGAGGTCGCGGCGCAGGAGCAAGCCACCATCGGAACTGATCGAAGAGCCATGGAGCGCGAGCTTGACGGATCGGTCGAATTGGCGCCGAAGAGGGCTGGATTCTGCGTCACCCGCCCCGTTCGCCGTCAAATCCCCGCGCGGTTATTTCTGACCCGTTCTGTCGGCTAGATTATAACGCCTCGGCTCGGCGAGGAATGACAGGCCATCAGGGAAATGCGGGCTGAAGTTCGCCTTGACCTTGTCGGGCTCGGCGGCGAACGGCAACGTGAGCGAGCGCGCGTACGAGCCGTAGGACGCTCGACCAGATGATAATCTCTCTCCTTCTCTTCCCGTTCACCCTCTTTTCGCCTCCGCAGCTTCGCTCGTATCTGGGCTCGAGCGATGCCCCGGCGCGACCCCGAACGGCGCTCGGAGGTCGCTCAGTGGGCCATCAGGAGCGGCATCGTGGGGTGGCTCAGCACGTGCCGCGTGACCCCGCCGAGTACCAGCTCGCTGAGCCGGGTCCGGCCGTAGCCGCCCATCACCAGCAGATCGGCGCCGGCGCCGCTGGCCGCCTGGAGCAGCGCTTCGGCGACCGGCTCGTCGGTGATCGTGACCGCCTGCCGCTCGGCCGCGATCCCCCGCCATTGCAGGTAGCCGAGCAGGTCCTGCGCGACCTCGGGATCGGTGCGCCGGGTCGCGGCGGTCAGCACGTGCACCGTCTTGGCGGTGTCCAGGAAGGGTAAGGCGCCGGCGACCGCACGCGCGGCCTCGGCACCGCCGTTCCAGGCGATCGCGAGGCGCTCGCCGACGGTCGCGGGCGGCGTCGGCGGCACCAGCAGGAGCGGACGGCCGGCGCTAAGCAAGGTCGCCTCGAGCACGGCGGCGAGATCGGGCGATGCATCGCCTTCGGCGCGACCGAAGATCACGAGGTCGCTCGCCCGCGCCCGGCGCGGCACGAGCTCGTCGCGGCGCCCGGTCTCCTCCCGCCAGCCGGCGGACGCACCGCGCGGCCCTGGGGCGGCGTCGGCGAACGGGACCGAAGCGGCGCTGCACGCCGCCTCGAACGCTCGCTCGGGCGGCGGCGCGCTGGCGGTCCATCTCGGCGGCCGCGGCCTCGGTCAGCTGGTCGATGACCGCCGGCGAGACGCCCTCGCCGACGATCGGGATCGCGTCGAGCGGGTCGATGCGCACGAACAGCGCGCCGAGGTGGGCCTGGAAGCGGCGCGCGACGCCGAGGCCGACGTTCAAGGCACCGGCGTCGGCGGCACCGCCGAAGACGGGCGTCAGGACGAATCGAATGCTCATGCGACTGGTTCCGTCCCTCAAGCGACCTTCGACGCGGTCACCTGGACCACGCGGAAGGTTCGTTGCACGCCATCGTGCTCCGTGATCGCGACGTACTCCCCGACGACGAAGCGATGCCGATCGAACCGGAAGATAAGCTCCTGGTCGGTCTCGGCCATGCCGTCGTAGAGAAACGCCCACTGGCCGTCGCGGTGGTGCACGAGGTGACCGTGCTCGTCGTCCTCTCCGGGCCAGAAGCGGCGGACCCGGCAGGTGCCGCGGTGGTGCAGCCAACCGTCGCGGTCGAGCTGGCCGTTGGCGGTCAGCGGTGCCGTGAACTCGTAGCCGCGCTGAGCGCTGCCCTCGGGGAAATCGGGTGTGCGCGCCAGCTCGAGACGGATCGTGGAGAGAGCCATCGCTATTTGACCGTGACGCAGGTGCACGGGGCGAGGTGGGCGACCTTGTGGGACACGCTGCCGAGCAGCAGCCCCTCGGCGTCGCCGAGGCCGCGGCTGCCGAGAACGACCATGTCGACCCCCCGGTCCTCGGCCACGCGCAGGATCGTCTTCGCCGGGTCGCCAGCCTCGAGCAGGTGGGAGATCGTCCGCACCCCCTGGTCGCCGGCCCGGACACGGGCCGCCTCGAGCAGGCGGCGGCCGATCGCCGCCCGCAGCCGGCGGGCGACCTCGCCGTATTGCGCAAGCATCCGCTGCGCGACCGCGCGCGGATCGCCCTGGGCGCGAAGCACGCCGTTCACGTCGACCCCGCTCAGCACGTCGTCGAGATATTCGACCTCGGCCATGTGGCGCTCGCCGTCGCTCAGCGGTTGATCCGAGACGACGTGCAGCAATGTCAGCTCGGCATCGTGCGCGCGGGCGAGGTCGGTCGCCAGCTCGAGCGCCCTGTCGCTCGATTCAGACCCGTCGAGGGCTACGAGAATGCGCTCCATCTCGCCGCTCCCTTGTTCGCGGACCGGCCAGCAAGCTCTGCCGGCCCACGGCGAGTAGACGCAAAGATGCGGGGTGAGCTCATTGACCTGGATCAACTACCCGCGGCGAGGCTTGGCGTGCTGCGCCTCGATGAACTGGCGCAGGGTCCGCTTGAGCGCCGCGGCGTGCGCGTGGTCGCCCCGTTGCTGCGCCGCCCGGATGTCGTCGACGATCATGTGCTGGACCAGCACCTGGCCGTCGGCGCCTGTCATCAGATAAGCCGCGAGCTCGACCGCGGGCAGTTGCGGCAAGTGCTCGTGCTCGGCGATCGCCGCCACTTCCGCCTCGGTCAGCTCGCAAACCGCCAGACAGTCTTCGAAAGTGAGCATCGGGAAGTCTCCAGGCTGGGGGCGTCGCGCGTGCCGGCGCCGATCTCCGACCCGGCTATAACATGGCCGCGTCGTGTCGCCCGGGCTTTGACCCCGATCAATTGCACCGGACGCAAGGCGTGCAATGCGATCACGGCTGGTGCATCATGGTGCGCAACACATGCGCCCGCTGGCCGCGGTCGCGCGCGGCTGCGGGTCGCCATCAGTCCGGGGAGCATGTCGAGCCATGCGCGTGATCCTGGTGCCGCTTGGCGGCAACGACGACTACCAAGCCGCGCTGGCGGCCGCCTATACCATCGCGCGGCCGTTCCCGGCGCACATCGACGCGCTGTTCGTCCGGCCTGACCTGCTCGATGCGATCGCCGATCTGGAGGGCGGCTCGCCCGAGGTCCTGGCGACCGTGACCAAGGCGACCAATGCCAAATGGGACGCCTACGGGCGACGGGCCAAGCAGGCGTTCGATGCCGCCCGGGCGAGCGCGGATGCGGCGCTCGCCGAGCAGCCGACCGGCACCGACACGCTGACCAGCCGCTGGCGCGAGGTGATCGGCGCCGACGAGGTGGTGGTCCCCGAGCACGGCCGGCTGGCCGATCTGGTGGTGTTCGCCGGGATCGGCTCGGGCGGCGGCGAATCCCAGCAGCGCGCGTTCGAGGCGACGCTGATGCGCGCCGCCCGCCCGGTCCTGCTGGTGCCGCGGGGCGGCGCCGACACGATCGGCCGGACGATCGCGGTCGCGTGGAACGGCAGCGCCGAGGCCGCCCGCGCGGTGGCCGGCGCGCTGCCGCTCCTGGAGAGTGCCGAGCAGGTGCACGTCCTGACCGCGGCCGGCAGCCATACCGAGGTCGAGCTCGGCCAGACGCTTGCCGACTATCTCGGCTGGCACGGCATCGTCTGCGATCTCCATTCGCTCTACCCGGAGACCAGCGCCGGCACCGCCCTGCTCGCCAAAGCCCGGGAGCTCGGCGCCGACCTTTTGGTCATGGGCGGCTATGGCCACAGCCGGATGCGCGAGCTGGTGTTCGGCGGCGTCACCCGGCACGTGCTCGGCCACTACGACCTGCCGGTGCTGATCGCCCACTGAGCCGCGGCCGGCCGGGGGATCGAGCGCTGCCTGCACGGACCACGCCCGACGCCGAGCAGGACCTGGTCGAGGCGCTCAGCCAGGGCCGGACCTATGGCCTGCCGGACGCCGAGGTGGAGCGGGTCACGACCCATGCGGCGGTGATCTTCCTGGTCGGCGAGCGCGCTTACAAGATGAAGCGCCCGGTCCACTACAGCTTCCTCGACTTCACCACGCCCGGGAGGCGGCGGCGCGCGCTGCAGGCCGAGCTCGAGCTCAATCGCCGGACCGCGCCGGTGCTCTATCGTCGGCTGGTCGGCGTGCACCGGATGCAAGGGGGCGGCTACGCGCTCGAAGGCGGCGGCCGGCCGGTCGAATGGCTGCTCGAGATGCAGCGCTTCGACCAGGCGGCGCTGCTCGACCGGGTCGCGGAGCGTGGCGAGCTCGCCGCCGCGACGATCGATGCTCTGGCGGCAGAGATCGCCGGCTTCCACGAGCGGGCCGAGCGGCGTTCGGATCAGGGCGGCTACGCCGGCATGCGGCAGGTGATCGAGGGCAACGGCGAGGACCTCCGCTCGCTCACCGGCCGGATCTTCGAGGTGCCTGCGGTCGAGGAGCTCGATGAGCGCACGCGTGCGGAGCTGGAGCGGCAGCGCGATTGGCTCGAGCGGCGGCGGCAGGCTGGCTTCGTTCGTCACTGCCACGGCGATCTGCACCTCGGCAACATCGTGCTGTTGGATCGCCGGCCGGTGCTGTTCGACTGCCTCGAGTTCGACCCGGGCCTGGCGACCATCGACACCGTCTACGACCTCGCGTTCCTTTTGATGGACCTCTGTCATCGCGACCTGCGGGCGCATGCCCAGCGTCTGCTCAGCGGCTATCTGGATGCCACCTGGGACGACGGCGGCGTCCGCCTGCTGCCGCTGTTCCTGTCGGTGCGCGCCGCAATCCGGGCCAAGGTCCAGGGTTTCGCCGCCAACCTCGAGGAGGATGAGGCAGAGCGTGCGGGCGAGGTCGAGGTGGCGGGCGCCTATTTCGAGCTCGCGCGTCGCTTTCTCGCGCCGGAGCCGCCGCGGCTGGTCGGGGTCGGCGGCGTCTCCGGGACCGGCAAGTCGACGCTCGCCCGCGCGCTCGCGCCGGAGTTCGGCCGGCCGCCGGGCGCGGTGCTCCTGCGCAGCGATACGACCCGGAAGAGGTTGTGCGGGGTCGCCCCGACCGACCGGCTCGGGCCCGAGGCCTATGATGAGCGCGTCTCGCGGCGGGTCTACGAGCGCCTGATTACGCGGGCGGCAGCGCTCCTGGCCGCGGGCCAGGCGGTGGTCGTCGATGCGGTGTTCCTGGACCCCGCGGACCGCGCCCGGGTCGAGGCGATCGCGCACGAGCGGGGCGTGTGCTTCGACGGGCTCTGGCTGGCGGCGCCGCCGGCGGTGCTGGCCGAGCGGGTCGCGGCCCGTCGGGGCGATGCCTCGGACGCGACCGGTCCGGTGGTCGAGGCGCAGCTCGAGGTCGATCCCGGGCCGGTCAGCTGGCGCCTACTCGACAGCTCCGGCGGGCCGGAGGAGGTGGCGACGGCCGCCAGGAGCGCGCTCGGCTTGACCCGATAGTCGGCGCGGCCCAACTCACCGGGCAAGCAACCGGATTGGAGGGACGATGTTCAAGGCGCTGGTGCTGAGCAAGACGGACGATCGGGTCACCGCGGCGGTCGAGCAGCTCGACGAGGCCCGCCTGCCCGAGGGCGACGTCACGGTCGCGGTCGAGCACTCGACCCTCAATTACAAGGATGGCCTGATCGTTCTGAACAAGGCGCCGCTGGTGCGGAGCTTCCCGCACGTGCCGGGCGTCGATCTCGCCGGCCGGGTGGTCGAGAGCCGGCATCCCGACTGGCGGCCGGGCGATGCCGTGGTCCTGACCGGCTGGGGGGTCGGCGAGCGCCACTGGGGCGGCTACGCCGAGCGTGCCAGGGTCAAGGGCGACTGGCTGGTGCCGCTGCCCGAGGGCTGGACGACCCGGCAGGCGATGGCGGTCGGCACTGCCGGCTTCACCGCGATGCTCGCGGTGATGGCGCTCGAGAGCCATGGGCTCCAGCCCGGGGCGGGCGAGGTGCTGGTGACCGGCGGCTCGGGCGGGGTCGGATCGGTCGCGATCGCGCTGCTGGCGAAGCTCGGCCATCAGGTCACGGTTTCGACCGGCCGGGCGGCAAGCCACGACTATCTGCGCGCGCTCGGCGCCAGCACCATCATCGCGCGCGGAGAGCTCGCCGAGCCGAGCTCGCGGCCGCTGGAATCCGAGCGCTTCGCCGGCTGCATCGACGCGGTCGGCGGCACGACGCTCGCCCGCGTGCTCGGTCAGATGAAGTATCGCTGCTCGGTCGCCGCCGTGGGCCTCGCCGGCGGCAGTGAGCTCAAGACCACGGTCATCCCGTTCCTGTTGCGGGGCGTCAACCTGCTCGGGATCGATTCGGTCTACCAGCCGGCGGCGCCGCGGCGCGCCGCCTGGCAGCGCCTGGCGCGGGATCTCGATCTCCGCCTGCTCGACGACATGATCGAGCCGGCCGGGCTCGAGGATCTGCCGCGGCTTGCCGGCGAGATCCTGAAGGGCCAGGTCCGGGGCCGGGTCGTGGTCGAGCTGTAGCCTTACGCCCGAAAGGCGCCGACCCGGGCGGCGAGCTCGGCCGACAGCATGCGCAGGTCGTTGCCGAGGGTGACGAAATCGAAGCCCTTCTTGGCCATCTGGCGGGCGTAGTCCGGCATCATGCAGTGCATGCCGGCCTTGATCCCGGCCGCCTTGGCGGCCCCCAGGATGCGCTCGATCGCGGCCATGACGTCGCGCCCGGTCGGATCGGCCTGGATCGGATGGCCGAGCGACTGGGCGAGATCGGACGGGCCGATGTAGAGGCCGCTGAGGCCGGGGGTCCGCGCGATCGCCTCGACGTTGTCGAGCGCCTCGCGGGTCTCGATCATCGCGAGCGTGATCACGATCCCATTGGCGTCCTGGACGTAGGACGGGCCGTAGACCATCATCGCCCGGGTCGGGCCGACGCTGCGCTGGCCGCGCGGCGCATAGTGGCAGGCCCGGATCAGCGCCTCGGCGTCGGCCGGGCTGTTGATCATCGGGCAGAGGATGCCCCAGGCGCCGGCGTCCAGGAGCTTCATGATGATGCCGGGCTCGAGCCAGGGCGGGCGCGCGATCACGGTCGCGTCGCTGGCCGCGTTGACCGCCTGCATCATGGTCAGCGCGCACTGGTAGTCGATCAGCCCGTGCTGCAGGTCGACGGTGATCGAATCGTAGTCGTGGCGGGCGACCAGCTCCGCGGTCACGGTGCTCGGGATCGACAACCAGCCATTGACCGCGGCTTCGCCGCGCTGCCAGACCGCGCCCAATCGGGTGTCCACCTGCCGCCCTCCCTGGTTTGGTTGCGGTCGAAGCCGCCGGCGCTGGTCTAGCGCACCGCCGGGCGGACCTCAAGCCGCAGCTTGACCGCTGATCAAAGACATGAGACGAGTGCCGGCGGTCCTGGGTTCAAGCCGGATCGAATCCCAACTCCAACGAGCGCCAGAGTCTTCGGATTTGTCGCTTCGGGCGATGAGGGAACGGAGTTGTGCCTAAAGGTTGAAAACGCGGTCCAAAACCATTGGCTCGAATGCTGCCAAGGTTGCAACGTCTGTTTGGCAGTCCGGATTACCTCTTCCCCAGAAGGAGTTGGCGGTCCCAGGGGCCGGTTCGGCGAGCCGTGTGGCACGGTGGTGACAGGTCGAAGGCGATAGGGTCATCCGGCGATTGCCGGCTCGACAACCGGTTGAGGCCAATCGCGACTGCGTTATACTGACCAACTAGGCTTTGGGGCTTGACTGCCGCGTAAGGCCAGGGCTAATTTTAGCCAATCTTTAGTAACTTCGTCTTGGCATGGTCGATGAATGCTCGGAAGCGATGATCGGTCGTCGATGAGTGTCGTCGATCGCGGCACAACAACGCCGAAGCGGCGGGAAACGGGGCGGCGCCCGGAGCGGGTGTCGGTCCAAGCTTGGGGGTGGAGTGAGCGCTGTCGACCTGGCTTGGCCTTCTCATGAAACTCATGGAGCTCACTGTCAGCAATGATGTTCTCAACGGTATGGTTCGGCCTCTCGGTCGTGGCGTGTTGCAGCTTGGCGGGGCCGGTGGGCCGGCTCCTGGGCGTGATCGACTATCCCGATGGCGGTCGCAAGAGTCACGCCCGACCGACGCCGATGGTCGGCGGCATCGCGCTGATGGTGCCGCTGCTGCTGGTGGCGTCCGGGAGGATGGCGCTCGGCGACGCCCCCGTGGACGTGGTCCCGACCCTGGTGGTCGTCGGCCTCGGCTTCCTGCTGCTCGGCTGGTATGACGACCGGCAGCATGCGCCGCCGGGCACGCGCCTTGCCGTGTCGGCCGGCCTGTTCGGGGCGGTGGTCATGCTGCAGCCGGATCTGCTGCTGACCAGGATCGATCTCGGCCCCCACCTCCTCAACATCCCGCTCTGGATGGTCTCGTTCCCGTTCACCATCCTCTGCCTGGTCGGCCTGCAGAACTCGATCAACATGGTCGACGGGATGAACGGGCTGCTGATCGGTCTCGCCCTGTTCTGGACCACCTGCCTGATGTTCTATGCGCCCGAGCATCTGTTGATCTACCTGCAGCTGCTGATGCTCGGCCTGGTGATCGTGCTGCCGTACAACCTGTTGGGCATCCTGTTCCTGGGCGATGCCGGTAGCTACTCGATCGGCGCGACGATCGGCGTGTTGATGATCTACATCTACAATCAGGCCGACGGTGCGCTGCCGATGCTGACGGTGGTCCTGTGGCTGCTGGTACCGGTGGTCGATTGCCTGCGGGTCATGGTGGCCCGGCTGGGCGACGAGCGCTCACCACTGAGCGCGGATGAGAACCATCTGCACCACCGCCTCGCCCGCCATTGGCGCTGGCCGATCTGCCTGGCGATGTATCTGGCGCTGGTGGCGGGGCCGGGCCTGGTCGGGGCGATCTGGCCGGAGCTGAACCTGCCGATGATCGTGCTGGCCGGCGCCGCCTATCTGGCGCTGCTGTGGGCGACGCGCCTGCCGCGAACGGCGCGCGGTCGGGAGCCGGCGCGCCTGGTCTGAGGGTTCACGCCACGGGCTCGGGGCGAACGTTCGCGCCCGAGCCCGCACGGCGCAGGCGTTCGACCGGATGCCGGAGAGCCTGCCCCAGCCGGCGCGTCGGCGGGAGCGCTGAAATCAGCCGGTGCGCGGGGCGAGCAGGCGCAGGCGCAGAAAGTTCAGCAGGCTGATCACGCCGTACTGGCGGATTCGGCTGGAGTCCCCGGGCAGCCGTACCATCATCGAATCGATCTGATCGCCGAGGGCGAGGCCCAGATAGACGGTGCCGACCGGCTGACCCTCCTGCTCGTTCGGGCCGGCGACCCCGGTGGTCGCGAGCCCGATATCGGCTTCGAGCAGCTTGCGCACGCCGGCCGCCATCGCGGCGGCCGCCTCGAGGCACACGACCGGCCCCTCGGGGACTCCTAACAGCTTGAACTTGAGGTCGCTCGCATAAGCGACGAGACCGCCCCGCAGCACGTCGCTCACGCCGGCGATCGCGGTCAGGCGGGCGCCGACCATCCCGCCGGTCACCGATTCCGCGACCGCGAGGGTCAGGCCGCGCTCGCGCAGCAGGTCGAGCACGACCAATTCCATCGTCTGCCCGTCGACCCCGAACACGTAGTCGCCGAGCAGGGCGCGGAGCGAGGCCTCTTCGGCCGCGAGGATCGCCTCGGCGGCGGCATCGTCGGCCGCCTTGGCGGTGATCCGGACTTTGATGCCTTCGATCCCGCTCGCCTGGAAGGCCAGGGTCGGGTTGCCGAGCGCGTCCAGCTCCTCGATGCGCGGCGCGAGCAGTTCGGCAAGGCCGGATTCGGAGTGCCCCCAGGTGCGCAGGACCCGGCTCCGGATCACCGCCCGCAGGCCCGCCCGGCGCTGCAGATCGGGGAGCACGGTCGCGGCGACCATGGTCCGCATCTCGTGCGGCACGCCGGGCACGGCATAGATCACCTGGTTGCCGAGCGGGCAGATCAGCCCGGGCGCGGTGCCGGGCATCTCCGGGATCGGCGTCGCCCCGACCGGCACGTCCGCCTGGCGGAGGTTGTTGGCCGCCATGACGCGGCCGCGGGTGGCGAACAGCGCCGTGATCTTCTGGACCAGCTCGTCGCTCCGGACCAGCGGCACGCCCACGACCTCGGCGATCGCCTCGCGGGTGATGTCGTCCTGGGTGGGCCCGAGACCGCCGCACATGATCACCGCATCGCTGCGCTGAAGCGCCAGGCGGATGCAGGCGACGATCCGCGCGAGGTTGTCCCCGACCTTGGTCTGGAAGTGCGAATCGATGCCGGCCAGCGCCAGCTGCTCGCCGATCCAGGCCGAGTTGCTGTCGACGATCTGGCCGAGCAGCAGCTCGGTGCCGACGGCCACCACTTCGCAGCGCATGTTTTTCGTCACTCCCGTTGCTTGCAAGCGTCGCGCGGTCGCCACGCGCCGGCGGGAGTTGTGCCTCGCACGGCTTGTGCCGGTTGCGCAAGCGCCTATATCCAGGGGCAGCGCGGCCCGGGTGATCGGGCCGCTTTTTCTTGGGCGCCACCCCATGAACCTCGACACGGATCGCCGCAACATCGCGATCATCGCTCACGTCGACCACGGCAAGACCACCCTGGTCGATCGCCTGCTCCAGCAGAGCGGCACCTTCCGCGCCGGCCAGAAGGTCGCCGAGCGGGCGCTCGATTCCAACGACCTCGAGCGCGAGCGCGGCATCACCATCCTCGCCAAGTGCACGTCCGTGGTCTGGCAGGGGCGCCGGATCAACATCGTCGACACCCCGGGCCACGCCGACTTTGGCGGCGAGGTCGAGCGCATCCTCTCGATGGTCGACGGCGTGCTGCTGCTGGTCGACGCCGCCGAGGGCCCGATGCCGCAGACCAAGTTCGTGCTCGGCAAGGCTTTGCGCCTGGGCCTGCGCCCGATCGTGGTGATCAACAAGGTCGACCGCGCCGATCAGCGGGCGCACGCGGTCCACGACGAGGTGTTCGACCTGTTCGCAGCGCTCGGCGCGAGCGATGCCCAGCTCGATTTTCCGACCCTGTTCGCATCGGCGCGCGAGGGCTGGGCGACGTTCGACCCGAGGGATCACCGGAGCGCCGGCATGGCGCCCCTGTTCGAGCTGATCTGCCGCCACGTGGCGCCGCCCAAGGTCGACCCGGACGGGCCGTTCGTGATGCTCGCGACCACGCTCGAGCGCGACCCGCACCTTGGCCGCCTGCTGACCGGGCGGATCCAAGGGGGCAGCATCCGGCCGAACGAGACCGTCCAGGCGCTGGCCCGCGACGGGACCCCGATCGAGCAGACCCGGGTCACCAAGATTCTCGCCTTCAGAGGCCTGGAGCGGGTCGGGCTCGAGGAGGCGGGCGCCGGCGACATCGTGGCGCTGGCCGGGTTCGACAAGGCGACCGTCGCCGACACGCTGTGCGATCTCGAGGTCAGGGCCGCCCTGCCGGCGCAGCCGATCGACCCGCCGACGCTGGCGATGACCTTCGGCATCAACGATTCGCCGCTCGCCGGCCAGGAGGGCGACAAGGTCAGCTCGCGCCTGATCGCCGAGCGGCTGCGGCGCGAGGCCGAGGGCAACGTCGCGATCCACGTCAGCCCGGCCAGCGGCCGCGACGCCTTCGAGGTCGCCGGCCGCGGCGAACTGCAGCTGGGCGTCCTGATCGAGACCATGCGCCGCGAGGGCTACGAGCTCGCGGTCGGCCGGCCGCGCGTGCTGCTCCGGACCGACCCCAAGACCGGCCAGACGCTCGAGCCGATCGAGGAGGTCGTGATCGACCTCGACGAGGAGTACGCGGGCCCGGTGCTCGAGAAGCTCGGCCGGCGCAAGGCCGAGCTGGTCGAGATGCGCCCGGCCGGCGGCGGCAAGCAGCGCCTCGTCTTTCACGCGCCCTCGCGCGCGCTGATCGGCTATCACGGCGAGTTCCTGACCGACACCCGCGGCACCGGGGTGATGAACCGGCTGTTCCACGGCTACGCGCCCTGGCGGGGCGAGATCGAAGGCCGGCGCGCGGGCGTGCTGGTCTCGCTCGAGCAGGGCCCGGCGGTCGCCTACGCGCTCTGGAACCTCGAGGACCGCGGCGTGCTGTTCATCGGCCCGGGCGAAGCGGTCTATGGCGGCATGATCATCGGCGAGCACAGCCGGACCACCGACCTCGACGTCAACCCGCTCAAGTCCAAGCAGCTGACCAACATCCGCGCCGCCGGCCGCGACGACAACGTGCTCCTGACGCCGCCCCGGGTGCTGAGCCTCGAGGAGGCGCTCGCCTACATCGCCGAGGACGAGCTGGTCGAGGTCACGCCGCTCTCGATCCGGCTGCGGAAGCGGCACCTCGACGCCGGCGAGCGCCGGCGCCAGGCCAAGCGCGCCCAGGTGGCGTAGAGCGCCGCCGGCCGCCGCACCGGCCGGCGCAGCTGCGGCCATCGTCCTCGGTCGCCCGGGTTGATTGCTCAGGCCCCAGGCCTGGGCGTATGATTGCGCCGATCCAAGCATCGGGCCGGGTCAGGAGCGAGCACGGCCTGAACAACGAGCGCGCGGGCTGAGCCCTCGAGAGGCCCCCGGAGCGCCGGCCGGAGGCATACCGTGAGCCGATATATCGCCTGCCTGACCTTCGATTTCGACGTGATGTCGGGCTGGGCGGCGCGCGGCATGACCACGCCGACCCCGATCTCCCGCGGCGAATTCGGCATCGTCGGCGCCAGGCGGATCCTGGCCCTGCTCGCGAAGTACAAGATCCGCTCGACCTGGTTCGTTCCCGGCGTGATCATCGCGACCTACCCCGAGGTCTGCCGGCAGCTGGTCGAAGCCGGCCACGAGATCGGCCATCACGGCTGGAGCCACGTGCCGCCCGCGGCGCTCGCGCGCGAGCAGGAGCAGGACGGGCTGATCCGCGGCAACCGGGCGATCGAGGAGCTCTGCGGCCGGGCAGCCCGCGGCTACCGCTCGCCGGCCTGGGACCTCAGTGCGCACACGATCGACCTGCTGCTCGAGCAGGGCTTCGACTACGACTCGAGCATGATGGGCGACGACTATACGCCCTACCTGGCGCGCCGCGGCGACGTCGCCCACGTCGACCAGCCGTTCCAGTTCGGCGAGCCGACCCGGCTGGTCGAGATGCCGATCAGCTGGACCCTCGACGACTACCCGCATTTCGAGTTCGTGCGCACCAAGGAGGCGGTCCTGCAAGGGCTCATGCCGACCGCCGGCGTGCTCCAGAACTGGCTGGACGACTTCCGCTACATGACGCGCACGCTGGACTGGGGCGTGCTGACGTACACCTGCCACCCGTTCGTGATCGGCCGCGGCCACCGCATGCTGATGCTCGAGCATCTGATCCAGGGCCTGCTGCAGCAGGGCGCGGTGTTCCAGACCATGGCCGCGGCGGTCGACGAGTTCCTGGTCCGCTCGAGACCAGCGCCGGCCTGAACCGACGTAGCATGGTTAACCATGCATTCACCTAAGTTCGTTAGGAAGATCCCGGCCACGAGAGTTTCGTGACTTGAGGCGTTTCCCCCTACCTGGATGCGGCGCTCCGTTCTCCCACTGAGACCGGGCGCCGCCTTTTCCCGCCAGGCGCGGCCGGCTGCGGCGCCGCGGGATCACGGGCGCCCCCCAGCGTCTCCTCGAGCAACGTCCACAAGGTCGGCCAGGGCGGCTCGATCCGGGCGAGCGCCTCGCCGCGCTCGAAGCTCAGGCGGCCGTCGAACCGGCGCGCGAGGCGCAGCATCCGGCCGTTGTCGATCAGGCAGACCATGTACAGCCTGACGATCAGCCGGTTGCGCGCGGCACCGATCAGCCGACGCAGGAGCTCGGTGCCGATGCCCCGGTTGCGCCAGCGGCGCTCGACCGAGATCGCGAGCTCGGCGCCACGCCCGTCGCTGCCGGCGATCGGCAGCAGCTCGCCCAATGCGCGGACCGCGCCGCCCGCGACATAGCCGAACAGCACGGCGTGCGAGGTTTCGAGCCCGGCACAGTGCGCCTCGATCTGCGCCGGCCCGACCAGGCCGCCGAACCGGAGCCGGCGGCTCTCGGGGTCGAGCCGGAGCAGGTGCGCTCGGATCCGATCAAGCTCGATCGGCCAGAGCCGCCGGATCACGCCTGAGCCCACCATGGCCGAGTCCTCGCCGGATCATGGCCAGCACCTCGACATGGGCGAGCATCGCCGGCCAGCGGGGCCAGGCCCGCGCCGCCAGCGCCGGCTCGCCCATCGCCGCGAGCCCACGCGCGACCAGCGGAATGTGCTCGCGCTGGATCCCGATGTCGGCGAGCACGCGGTCGTCGCAGCGCATCAGCGCGGCCGCGGTCGTGCGTTGCCGCCACCAGCGGGCCACCCCGGCCACCGGGGCCCGCAGCGGACGGCCAAGAGCGCGGAACGCCGAGGCGAGCATCGAAGCGGTGACCTGCGCGCGCCGCACGCGCGCGGCTTCGAGCTGGCGCCGCAGCTCGACCGGGCTGGCGAGGCTCTGCGGCTGCTCGGCCGCCCGGATCTCAAGATCAGTGTTCGAAGTCATGGCACGTTCTCCGTGGCAACGATGGCATCACGACGATCGATCGGCGCCATCTATGCTCACGACCCATATGTTGCCGCGGGACCGGATTTGATCGCGCGTTTTTGCAACGCAGCATAGACATCGCGGCATGCCATTCTGCTAGGGATCGCAATCCTCGCGAACATCGCCGCAAATGTAGCAATGTTCTGGCCGGGTTGCCCAATCGAGTAGCAGTGAACGTCATCGCCCAGGCAGGCGCGGGTCGCGAAAATTCATTGCTGCATTGCAGCAAATCGGGGTACCAACCGGGCGTGCTCATCACGATCTACAAGCCTGGCCGGCTCGCCCGCGGCTAGCGCGGTGCTCGCGGTCGGCTATAGTGGGCGGTGCGGCGCTCCGCACTGGCCCTGAGGAGGAGCAGCATGGTCCAGCCCGCCACCAAGCTTGCCCGGGAGCCCTTGCCGGAAGGTCTGATCCAGCCGTCGGCGCCGGGCCCGCCCGCAACCCGCGACCGTATCGGCCGCCCTGCCGGTCGCGCTCGCTCACCACATCGTGGTCGTCGGCGGCGGTGCCGGCGGGCTCGTGCTCGCGACCCGGCTCGGCGACCGCCTCGGCCGACGCGGCCAGGCGCGCGTCACGCTGGTCGACTGCGCGCTGACCCACATCTGGAAGCCGCTGCTGCACGAGGTCGCCGCCGGCACGCTCGCCGCCGAGGGCGACGGGCTCGACTATTTCGCGCACGCCCGGCGCCACCATTTCGCGTTCGAGCCTGGTCGGATGACCGGCCTCGACCGCGATAAACGCGAGATCATCCTCGACCCGGTCGACGGTCCGGATGGCGCCGAAGGCGGACCGCGCCGGCGGCTCGGCTACGACACGCTGGTGCTCGCGGTCGGCAGCAGCATCAACGATTTCGGCGTGCCGGGGGTGCGCGAGCACTGCCTGTTCCTGGACAGCCCGGCCGAGGCCCAGCGCATCCACCGGCTGATCCTCGGCCGGTTCCTGCGCGGCCATGCGGAGGCGAGCTCGGGCGCGGAACGCCGGCTGCGCTTCGCGATCGTCGGCGCCGGCGCCACCGGCGTCGAGCTCGCGGCCGAGCTGCGCCATGCGGCGCGCAGCCTGGTCAGCTACGGCCTGCGCGGCTTCGATCCCGAGCGCGACATCGAAATCCGGCTGATCGAGGCGGCGCCCGCCGTGCTGCCGGCACTGCCGGAACGGCTGCAGGTCGCGACCGAGCGGCAGCTGCGCGTGATCGGGATCGAGGTCCGGACCGGCGAGCAGGTCGCGCGGGTCACCGCCGAGGGCGTCCACACCCGCAAGGGCGAGCTGATCCCGGCCGACCTGATCGTCTGGACCGCCGGCGTCCAGGGGCCGGCCTGGCTGGCCGAGCTCGACGGCCTCGAGGTCGACCGCAACAACCAGCTGGTGGTCGACACGACGCTGCGGACCAGCCGCGACGAGCACATCTTCGCGCTCGGCGACTGCACCGCCTGCCTTCTGCCGGGCGCCGAGCGGCCGGTGCCGCCGCGCGCCCAGGCCGCGCATCAGCAGGCGCAGCTGCTGGCGCGCTCGCTCGAGCGGCGGCTCGACGGCCGTGAGGTCCTGCCGTTCGTCTACCGCGACTACGGTTCGCTGATCTCGCTGAGCTCGAGCACGCTCGGCAACCTGATGGGCAAGCTGCTCAAGAGCGTCATGATCGAGGGCCGGATCGCGCGCCTGGCGTATCTGTCCCTGTACAAGAAGCACCAGCTGTCGCTGCACGGGCTGCGCTGGGTGACGCTCGCCGCGCTCGCCAATCTTCTGCATCGGCGCGCCCGGCCGCAACTGAAGCTGCACTGAGACTTGGCGGCATGGCCAGGGAGCATCACTTCGCCGCGCGCCTGCTCTGGACCGGCGCCGCCGCGGGCCCGACCCGCAGCTACGAAGGCCATGCCCGCGCCTGGCGGGTCGAGATCGCGGGCAAACCGCCGCTCGAAGGCTCGGCCGACCCGGTCTTCCGGGGCGACGCCGCCAGGTACAATCCGGAGGATCTGCTGGTGGTGGCGCTCGCCACCTGCCACATGCTGAGCTATCTGGCGCTCTGCGCGCGCGCCGCCATCGAGGTCGCGGCCTACGAGGACCAGGCGAGCGGCACGATGGCGATCAAGGATGGCAGGATGCGCTTCGTCGAGGTGACGCTGACGCCGAAGGTCGTGATCGCGGCCGGCGACCTCGAGCGCGCGCAAGCGCTGCACGCGCGGGCGCATTCGGAGTGCTTCATCGCCAACTCGGTGAACTTTCCGGTGCGCAACCGGCCGACCGTGGTTCCGGCCTGAGCGGCCGCGGCGTCAGATCTCGTCGCGCTCGCGGCGCTTGCGCTGCAGCTTGCGGAACCGACGGATCGCTTCGGCCTTCTCGCGGGCCCGCTTCTCGGAGGGCTTCTCGTAGTGGCGGCGCATTCTCATCTCGCGGTACAGGCCCTCGCGCTGCATCTTCTTCTTCAGCGCGCGCAAAGCCTGATCGACATTGTTGTCGCGAACCTGAACTTCCACCGGCGATCATCTCCTGGGTTGGGGTCAGCACAAAGCGGCCGCATCCCTTTGGGACCGGCCCGCGCGCTTCCTAGCATGACCGGGCACGATTAGGGAAGTCTTCAGAAGGCGCGGACTTCCCGGCGCCGCCGTTCCGGCCTACATGGTAACGATGGCGCTGCTCAAGATCGCCCGCATGGGGCACCCGGTGCTCCTCCGGCCGGCGGCCCCGATCGAGGATCCGACCGCCGAGGGTGTCCGCCGGCTGATCGGTCACATGCTCGAGACGATGCGCGATGCCGACGGCATCGGGCTCGCGGCACCTCAGGTCTACCAGTCGCTGCGGCTGATCCTGTTCCTCGACGCCGACGCCCGGGACGAGACCCCGGGCCGCACCCCGATCGCCCTGATCAACCCGGAGGTCGAGCCGCTCGACGAGGCGCTCGAAGTCGGCCTCGAGGGCTGCCTGTCGATCCCGGGGCTGCGCGGGCTGGTGCCGCGCCCCGCCCGGATCGGCTATCGCGGCCTGACGCCCGACGGCCGGACGATCGAGCGCGAGGCGGGCGGGCTGCACGCCCGCGTGGTCCAGCACGAGGTCGACCACCTGAACGGGGTCCTGTTCCCGATGCGCATGCCCGATCTGCGCCAGCTCGCCTTCGAGAGCGAACTCCGCCACTTCGCGATCCCGGCCGGGGCGGCCGAGCCGGGGGCGAACGAGCCCCAGCCTGCCCAGCCGGAGGCCAGCGCGCCCGGGGCCGGCGCCCGATGACCGCCCGGCCGAGCCGCCAGGAGCAACGCGACCGCCTGCTCGAGGCCACCCTGGTGCACGTCCCGTTCGACGGCTGGAGCCGCCGCTCGCTGCACGCCGGTGCCGCCGACGCCGGCATGGACCGCGGCCTCGCCCGGCGTCTGTTTCCACGGGGCGGGGACGATCTGCTGATCCACCTCGAGGACTGGGGCGACCGGCAGATGCTGGCCCGGATCGACCGGGTCGAGCTCGCGAATCTGCGCATGAACCAGCGGATCAGCAGGCTCGTGCGCGTCCGCCTCGAAGTCCTGACCCCGCATCGCGAGGCGCTCCGCCGGGCGGTCTCCGCGCGCTGGCTGCCGAGCAACGCGGTCGCCGCGACGGGCAGCCTCTGGCGGACGGTCGACCTGATCTGGGAAATCGCGGGCGACCGCCCGACCGACGCCAGCTACTACACCAAGCGCGCCCTACTCGCCGCGGTCTGGACCAGCACGTTCCTGTTCTGGCTCGAGGACCGCTCCGAGGGGCTCGAGGCGACCTGGGGCTTCCTCGAGCGCCGGCTCGACAACGTCATGGCGTTCGGCAAGGCGCGCAGCCAGCTCGAGGACGCGCTCGCCCGCCTCGGCAGCTTCAATCCGCTGGCCGCGCGCCGCTGAGCTGGGGGCGGCGGGCGAAGCCCGGACCTCAATACGGCAGCAGGATGTCGAGCACCTGGGCGCCGATTCGCGGCTGCTGCACGTCGGTGAGCTGACCCCGGCCGCCGTAGGCGACCCGGAGTTCGGCAATCTTGTCGTGCTCGATCGTGTTGTCCGGGCGGATGTCCTCGGGCCGGACCACACCGGCGACGTACAGCTCGCGGACCTCGAAGTTGACCCGGACCTCCTGGCGTCCTTGAATCACCATGTTGCCGTTCGGCAGGACCTGAACCACCACGGCCGCGACGTTGAGCTTGATGTCCTCGTTGCGGCTCACGTCACCCTTGCCGCCGTTCTCCAGCGCGCTGTTCAGATCGACCAGGTTGTTGGGGTCGACCGCGTTCGGCAGGAAATCGTGCAGCTTGCTCTCGTAGCCGAAGAAATGGCTGGCCGCCATCCTGTCCTCGTTCGAGCGGGTGCGCTTGGTCTCGTTCTTGAGGCTCGCTTGATCGGCGATCGTCACCTGCACGGTCAGCACGTCGCCCACGGTCCGCGCCCGCTGATCCTTGAAGAACGAGCGCGCGCCCTGACGCCAGAGCGAGTTCGGCGGGTAGAGCTCGGGCTCCTGGGCCGGCATCGGCAGCGACACCGGGTGGTAGGCCGGTTGCTGGACCGGGTTCTCGATCGGGCTGAGCTTGGGCGCCTCGCCGACGTGGGTCAGGCGATCGAAGGTATTGGCGCAGCCGCCGAGCGCGAGCAGGGCGAGCAGGCCGGCGAGCGGATGGCGATGAAGGTGCATGCCGGAGGGCTCCGTCAGCGGCCGGCGGCCGGCGTTTCGCCGAGGCTGCCGAGGGCGACCCGGCCGGGACCGACGACCACTCCCTCGACCGGGCGCCGGCTGTCGGCGTTGACCACCCGCACCAGATCGCCGAGCGCGCCGTCGGCCTGGGCGATGCCGAGCGCGCTGAGCTGCAGGCCGGGCCGGGCGTAGACCAGCTCCACGGCGCGACCGCGCAGGACCAGGCGCGGCGCCTGCAGGTCGTGCTCGCTGAGCACCCGGCCGGGCTGCAGCGGCCGGCGCGCCTCGGCGCCGATCAGCTGGTCGGCGGCGGTGACGCTGGCCGGGCGCAGCCGGCTGGCGGCCGCCGTGATCCAGTCGACGTCGGCTGCGGTGATGACCTCGCCGGCGGCGACCGGCCGGGCGAGCACCGGCAGCTCGATCAGCTCCCGGGCGCGGCCCTCGGCCGGCAGGCGAAAGCGGGTCTGATCGCCGATCGTGCCCACCAGCAATGCTGTGAACCGCCCGCTGTCGCGATCGTAGCGCAGCGCCTCGACCGCGATCTCGGTCGCCTCGCCGCTCTGGTTGGCGAGCGGCAGGCGCGGCTGCTCGAGCCGCACCTCGAGCGCCTCGCCGGCCCCGTCTGCGGTCAGGGCCGCGCTCAGAAGCTCCTGGGTGAAGCTCCGGGTCAGCGGCACGCCGGCCGGCAGCGTCGCCGCGGCGGCGACCGGCCCGGCGAAGCCGAGCAGCAGGACGAGGATCCAGGGGCGACGCATCATCGGCCTCAGCGCAGCTGGGTCACGGTGGCCATCATCTCGTCGCTCGCCGTGATCACCTTGGAGTTCAGGTCGTAGGCCCGCTGGGCGGCGATCAGCGCGGTCATCTCCTGCACGGGATTGACGTTCGAGCTCTCGAGGAAGCCCTGCTGCAGCTCGCCGTAGCCGGCGGTGCCGGGAGTGTTGACGGTGGCCGGACCCGACGCCGGGGTCTCGACCATGAGGTTGTTGCCGACCGCCTCGAGGCCCGCTTCGTTGGCGAAGATCGCGAGCTCGAGCTGGCCGAGGTCGACCGGCGCGATCTGGGACTGCAGCTTGGCCTGGACCTGACCGGAGGCGTTGACGGTGACCTGGATCGCGTCCTCGGGCACGGTGATGCCGGGGCTCACGGTGTAGCCGTCGGCGGTCACCAGCAGGCCGTCGGGGCCGAGCTGGAAGCTGCCGTCGCGGGTATAGGCGAGCTCGCCGCTCGGCCGCTCGACGATGAAGTAGCCCTCGCCCTGGATCGCCAGGTCGAGGGGATTCTCGGTCGCCGTCATGTTGCCCTGGGAGTTGATCGGGTAGACCGCGGCCGGCTTGACCCCGAGGCCGATCTGCACGCCGGCCGGGACCACGGTGCCGGTGTCCGAGCTGGCGGCCCCGATCCGGCGCTGGTTCTGATAGAGCAGATCCTGGAACTCCGGCCGCCGGCGCTTGAAGCCGGAGGTCGTCATGTTGGCGATGTTGTTCGAGATTACCTCGACCTGGAGCTGCTGGGCCATCATGCCCGTGGCAGCGATGCTCAACGATCTCATCGCGAATCCCTCCCGCCGGCGGCCCGCTTGACGCAGCGCCCGGCTCAGCCGGTCGTCTCGAGCATGCGCTCGATCGCCCGCCGGTGCAGATCATGGTCGGTGTCGAGCAGGCGCTGGGTGCCCTGGTAGGCGCGCAGCGTCGCCATCATCCCGACCATCTCGACGATCGGGCGCACGTTCGACCCCTCGAGCGCGCCTTGGACCACGCGCGCCCCGGTCGCGGGCAGCGGCACCTGGCTGGTGCGATAGAGGCCGTCGCCGACCGGCTCCAGACGCTGCTCGTTGGCGAAGGTCACCAGATCGAGCCGGCCGATCACGGTGGTCGGGGTCGAGACCGTGCCGTCGGCCGCGACCGTGACCGGGCCGGCATCGAGCGGGATCGCGAGCGGCGCGCCGCCGTCGTCGAGCACCGGGTCGCCAGCCGCGGTCGCGAGCTCGCCGAGGTCGCTCACGTGCAGCTGGCCGCTCCGGCTGTAGCGCACCCCGGTCGCGGTCTGGACCGCCAGATAGCCCGAACCCTCGATCGCCAGGTCGAAGGGGTTGCCGGTGGTCGTGACCGGGCCCGGGCCGAGGTCACGGACCATGCCGAAGTCCTGGACGAACGCCAGCCGCTGGCGGTCGCCGGTTTCGACCGGGACCGGCTCCAGGACCATCGCGGCGGCCTTGAAGCCGGTGGTCGTGGCGTTGGCGATGTTGTGGGCGATCACGTCCATCTGGCGGTCGAGCACCATCTGGCGGGAGAGCGCGATGTAGGCGGTCGATTCCATGGCTTGCGGTCCTGCTGGCCACGGGCCGGATGCAGCTTCCGTGCCATCCGGGATTCGGCCGCAGTTCGGCGCCGCCGACGCTTGCCGGTGCGGTGGCCGCGGCAGGGCTTGCCGGGCAAGATCTGCCGAACGCCCCTCGACGCCGGCCGAATTCAACCGGTTCTTAACCGAGCGATCCCTAGCTTGGCGGCCCGGCGAGCGGGCGGTCCCGAAGCGATGATCGGAACCGGCCGCTCGGACCGGCGCTGCGCCGACCCCGCGCCACCACGACCGAGGGGTCGATCAACCCGGAGCCGGCGTATGGCCATGAGCCAAGACACCGAGACCAAAACCAAAGCCGCGAAATCGGGTGGCAAGCTGAAGGTGATCGTGATCATCGCCCTGCCGCTCCTGCTGCTGCTGGGTGGCGGCGCCGCCGCTTACGTGATGGGCATGGTGCCGGGCATCAGACCGGCCGACGGCACCGCCGAAGCCGAGCCGCCGCGCGAGGACCCCGGCAGCGTCGTGTTCGTCGACCTGCCGGACATGCTGGTCAATCTCAATGCCGGCGGCCACCGGCTGCGCTACCTCAAGATCGCGACCGCGCTCGAGATCCGGGGTCAGGACCAAGCCGAGCTGGTGCGCCAGTTCGTGCCGCGCATCCTGGACAGCTTCCAGGTGTATCTGCGGGCGATCCGGCCGGAGGAGCTGGAGGGCGCCGAGGCGGTGTACCGGATCAAGGAGGCGCTGCTCGCGCGGACCAACGACGCGGTTCACCCCGCCCGGGTGCACGACGTCCTGATCCGCGAGCTGCTCGTCCAGTAACGGGCGGCTGCAGAGCTGAGAGCCATGGCCGATCCCAGTGCCCTTCCGGACCCCCGGACCCGATCCGCGGCGGTCGAGTGGGATGCGAACGCAGCCGAGGCCGCGGGCCGTCGCGCCGACGCCGACGGCGCCGACACCGGGCTGCTCGAGCAGGACGAGATCGACAGCCTGCTCGGCGTCTCGCGCAGCGGCAGCGGCCGTCGCTCCGACCTCCAGGCGCTGGTCGACAACAACACCGTCACCTACGAGCGGCTGCCGATGCTCGAGGTGGTGTTCGACCGCCTGGTCCGGATCCTGACCACGAGCCTGCGCAACTTCACCTCCGAGAACGTCGAGCTGACGCTCGAGAGCATCACCTCGCTGCGCTTTGGCGACTACCTGCACGGCGTGCCGCTGCCGGTGATGATCGCCGTCTTCCGCGCGGTCCAGTGGGACAACTTCGGCCTGCTGACGGTCAGCAACCCGCTGATCTACACGATTGTCGACGTGCTCCTGGGCGGCCGCCGCAGCGGACCGCCGACCTGGCCCGAGGGCCGGGCGTTCACCAGCATCGAGCGCGCCCTGATCGAACGCCTGATCCGCCTGGTGCTGACCGACATGGCGACCGCCTTCGCACCGCTCAGCGCGATCGAGTTCCGCTATGAGCGCCTCGAGACCAACCCACGGTTCGCCGCCATCGCGCGCCCGACCAATGGCGCCGTGCTGTTCCGGCTGAGGATCGAGATCGACGACCGCGGCGGCCCGCTCGAGATCCTGATCCCCTATGCCACCCTCGAGCCGGTCCGCGATCTCCTGCTGCAGATGTTCATGGGCGAGAAGTTCGGGCGCGATTCGATCTGGGAGTCGCATCTGGCGCGCCAGATGCTCGTGACCACGGTCGAGCTCGAGGCCTTGCTCGAGGAGCAGACGATCCCGCTGGGCGAGGTGATGGCGCTGCAGGTGGGGACGACGCTGGCCCTGAGCGCGGATCCGGACACGCCGGTCATTCTCCGCTGCGGTCACATTCCGTTGCTGCGCGGCCGGGTCGGCCGGATCGCCGACCACGTCGCGATCCAGATCGAGGACAAGATTCGTCGCGACGAGGTGCCGGAGTGATGCTCTCGCTGCTGGTCGACGGCCTGATCGTGGTCCTCCTGCTGGTCGTGATCGGGCGCGGTTTCCAGCTGCAGCGCCAGCTGCGCGAGCTGCGTCAGGACGACGGCGAGCTCGACCGGCTGATCGCCGCCCTCGATCGCGCGACCGCGCGCGCGCAGGCGGCGCTCGACGGTCTGAAGCAGACCGCCCAGGCCACCCAGGAGGGCCTGAGCGGTCAACTGACGAGCGCCCAGCGGCTGGTCGACGACCTGCAGTTCCTGACCAGCCGCGGCGAGCAGGCGGCGGACCGTCTCGTGGAGCAGATTCGCAAGGAACGGCCGGTCGCCCAGCGGGCGCAGGCCACGTCGGCCGCGCCCGACCAGGCGCGACCGGCCGATGCGCCGCACCGGTCGGTGCCGGCGGCCGACCTCGAGCGCACGCTCAGGACGTTGCGCTGATGCCGGCGTGGCCCTGGCGTGGCGCGCGCTGGCCGCGGCCGGATGCGCGTGTGCAGGCATCGGCGCCGGTGGTCCTGACCGCCGCCTTGGCCATCCTGGCGCTCGCCAAGCTTGGCCTGTTGGCCGGGGACCTGTTCGGCTTCGCTCCCGCCGGACCCGTGCCCCTGGCCGAGACCCTGCCGGCCCCGCGCGCCTCGCCGTCGGTCATGGTCGCGAACCCTGATGACCCGGGGCCGATGCCTGCGGCCGGTCCCGACCCGCCGGCGTCGGCGCCGGCCCCGGCGGGGGCGGCCGTGCCCGAAGATCCGGTGCCACCGCTCGTGCCCGCCGATCCGCCGCCGCCGCTGCCGGACCTCGAGCCGAGCCGGCTCACCGCCAGCGAGATCGTGGTCCTGCAGCAGCTCGCCGAGCGTCGCACGGCCCTGGATCAGCGCGCCCGCGAGCTCGATCAGCGCCAGGCGCTGCTCGAGACCGCGGCGGCCGCGCTCGACGACCAGATTGCAGAGCTGAGCGAGCTGCGGGCCCGGATCGCGACCGCGGTCGAGCAGCACGACGCCGCCGAGGAGGCCAGGATCAAGAGCCTGGTCAAAATCTACGAGACGATGAAGGCCAAGGCCGCGGCCGAGATCTTCAACCGCCTCGAGATGCCGGTTCTGATCCGGGTCGTCGAGCGCATGCGCGAGCCGAAGTCCGCCGACGTGCTGGCGCGCATGGATCCGGTCAAGGCCAAGCAGGTCACGACCGAGCTGGCGAGGCGCAGCAGGCTGCTCGAGACCGCGGGCAGCGCGCCCGCAAGCGCAGCCGTGCCGCTCGCGAACGGTGGTTAACCAAAGCTTAACCATCGGCGCCTAGCGTGGGTCCGGGCGGCAGCCGTCCCGGTGGTTGGCGCCGGGATCGGCGAGCCTCGATGCGCGCGTGAGCGGCATCGACCGATCCGGCATTGGCCTCGAGGAGCGCGTTCATCATGGCCGTGGACCCGACAACCCCGATCCTGATCGTCGACGACTACCAGGCGATGGTCCGGATCATCCGCAATCTTCTGCTCCAGCTCGGTTTCGAGCAGATCGACGACGCGCATGACGGCCAGAGCGCACTGGCCAAGCTCAAGGAGCGCGCCTATGGCCTCGTGATCTCCGACTGGAACATGGAGCCGATGAGCGGCCTCGAGCTCCTGCAGCAGGTGCGCGCGCAGCCGGGGCTCAAAGAGCTGCCGTTCATCATGGTCACCGCCGAGAACCGCGACGAGCGCATCGCGCAGGCGCGCGAGGCCGGCGTCAGCGGCTATGTCGTCAAACCGTTCAACGCCGCTACCCTGGGCCAAAGGATCGCGAGCGTGATCGGTGCGTGAGGCGAGGCGGTCGCATGCGGGCGCCATGGCTGGCGGCGCTGACCGGCGCCATCCTGGGACTCGCCGGCAGTGCCGGACCTCCGGCCGCCGCCGCGCCCGAGCCGGTCAAGGTCCGGGCCGCCGCGCACCCGGGCTTCGGCCGGCTGGTGTTCGAGTGGCCGGCGCCGGTCACGGTCGACAGCCACCGGGACGGTGAGCGCCTGACCCTCCGCTTCGCCCAGCCGTTCGCGGCTGACCTCGGCGGAGTCCTGAACGCCATCGGCGACTATCTGGTCGGGCTGGACCGCGGCGGCGACCCGCGCGAGGTCGTGCTCCGCCTTGCACCCGAAACCGTCGCCCGCATCGACACCGACGACGACCGGGTCGTCGTCGATCTGATGCCCGGCACCGCCGCCGCGCCGGTTCGGGTGCGCACCGGCTGGCATGGCCACTTTCTTCGCGTCGTTCTCGACTGGGCCCGGCCAATCGACTTCATGGCGGAGGCCGACGGCACGCGGCTGCGCATCCGATTCGGGAGGGCCGCGTCGATCGATGCGGCGATGATCGGCGAGCGCGGTCAGAGGCTGCTCGACGCCGCCGTCGCCCATGCCGGCGACCGCTGGAGCGAGCTTCGGCTGATCTTGAAAACCGGAGTCTGGGCGCAGGTCTACAAGCTCGAGGACCGCCTGGTGGTGATCGACTTATACCAGCCGTCGCAAGGCGCCCTGGGGGCGGGCCCGCTCGCGATGCTGCCGGGTCGCGCGCCGCGCCCGCCGGAGCCTGTACGGCCGGCCTCGACGCCGCCGGAAACACCGCCGCCGGAACCCGCGCGGTTGGCCTCGACGCCGTCGGGAACGACGCGGCCGGACGCCGCGCCGGCGGCCGCAGAGGCGCCCGCGCCGGCGGCGGCGCCGGCATCCGAACGGCCCCCGGTCGCGCTGCAGATTGCGGCCACCGAAGTCGGGCGCGGGCTGGCGCTGGACTTCGTCTGGAGCCATCCGATCGCCGCCGCCTTTCTGGTCCGCGCCGGCTATCTGTGGAGCGTGTTCGCAGGGCCGGCCGCGGCCGAGGTGCTGCCGTCGCTGGCATCACCGGCACCCGGCTGGCTGGGCCCGGGCGAGCAGATCGATGCGGTCGGCGGCACGGCGCTCCGGTTCTCGCTGCGACGCCCGCTCGCTGCCCGCGTCGAGCGTGTCGAGGGCCGCTGGCGGGTCGTGCTCGGCGCGACGGCGGCGCCGCCCGAGGCGGCGCGGCTCGAGCGTCTGGCGGATCCCGCGCGTCTGCGGATCGTCACCGGCGAGGCTGCCCATCTGGTCCACCTGGCCGACCCGGAGGTCGGCGACCGGCTGGATTTCTGGCCTCTGCTGACGCCCGGGCTCGGCGAGCCGCGGGCGCAGCGGCTGGTCGACCTCGAGCTCCTGGCGACCGCCCAGGGGCTGGCCTGGCGGCCGATCGCCGATCCGCTGCGCGCGGCTACCGTCGATGGTGCGGTCGATCTGCTGGCGCCCGAGGGACTCCATCTGTCCGCAGATACGCTCGCGTCTCCGCGACCGCTCGCTGAGGCCACCGAACCGCCGCCCGCGCCCGCGCCGGTAGCGCCGGCCGGGTCGCCCGCTGCGTCGTCAGTCGAGCCGCAGGTGGCCGTCTCGCCCACGCCTCCGCCGGCCGAGCCGCCCCTGACCGAGCCCGCGGCAGCACCGACCGACGCGCCCGGTCGTAAGAGCTCGCCGTCGGGCCCGGCGGCACCGCTCGCCACCCAGCGACCGGCCGTCGCCACCGCCGAACCGGCACCATCCGCAAACGGCCCGGCCGCAGCGGTGCCGCGTGAGCCCACCGGCTCGCCGCTCGGCCTCGCCCGCTTCGCGCCGGCCACCAGCGCCTCGATGATCGACCAACGGGTGCTCTGGCAGCAGCGGGTGGTGAACGCCCCGGCCAACGAGCGGCCGGCGGCCCGGCTCGACCTCGCCCGCTTTTTCCTGGCGCATGCGCGGAGCGCAGAGGCCCTGGCGGCCCTCGGAGCCGGGGCCGACGAGGCGCCGGCCGGAGCCGCCCCGGAGATTGCGCGCCGGAGCCTGACCGGCGCCGCCCAGTTCCTGATGGACCGGCCCGACCAGGCCGCGGCCGCTCTCGAGGCGCCGGTCCTGGATGGCGACCCGGAGGCCGCCCTCTGGCGGGCGGTCCTGGCCGGCGCACGCGCCGACTGGTCCCTCGCCGCCGAGGAGCTTGCCCGGTCGGGCACGACGCTGGCCGACTATCCCCGGCCGCTCCAGCTCAGGCTGGGGCTGCCGGCGGCGCGGATCGCGCTCGAGGCCGGCAACCGAGACGCGGCCGATCGGCTGCTCGGCTGGCTGCAAGCCCTGAAGCCGGGACCGGTCGAGCGCGACCGGGTCGCGTTCGTGGCCGGCCTCGCGCTTGCCCGGCGCGGCGCTATCGACGACGCCGAGCGCATCTGGCGCGGGCTCGAGCAGAGCCAGGACTATCAGACCCGGATCGAGGCGGGCTTCGCACGCGTACAGATGCTGCTCGATGCCGGCCGGCTGAGTCCCGCCCAGGCTCTGGCCAGACTGGTGGCGGTGCGCCCGCTCTGGCGACCGCATCCGCAGGAGCTCGCGATGCTCGACGCGCTCGCCCGGCTCTATCTGCAGAACGACGAGCCGTCGGCCGCGCTGCACATCTGGCAGGACGTGCTGAGCCATTTCCCCGGGTCGCCGGAGACCGCGCGGATCGCCAAGGCGATGCGCGACGGCTTCGTCGCGGCCCTGCTGCCTGCGGACGGTGGCGGCATCGGCGCGCTCAGGGCCTATGCGCTGTACCGCGAATTCCCGGAGCTGGCGCCCGACGGCGCGCTCGGCGACCAGCTGCACCAGCGCCTCGCGTCCCAGCTCGCGGGCCTCGACCTGATCGAGCAGGCCGCAGGCCTGCTCGACCCGCTGCTCGACCATCTGCAGGCGCCCGCCAAGGCCGAGACCGGCGCCGAGCTCGCGGAGCTCTGGCTGCGCGCTCCAGACCCGGCGGCGGCGCTGGCGGCGCTCGATCGCACCGAGACCAAGGGCGGCGTGCCGCAAGCGCTGAGCCTGCAGCGACGGATGCTGCGGGCCCGCGCGCTGGCGGCGTCGGATCGGCCGGACGCGGCGCTCGCCCTGCTCGAGGGCGGCGCCGATCCGGCACAACGGCGGCTGCGGGCCGAGATCCTTTGGCGGCAGCGCGACTGGCCGCGTCTGATCGGCGCACTGGAGGAGCTGCTGCCGGCGCGCGCCGGTCCCGATGGACCGCTCGCCGAGGCCGACCGGGACCTGGTGATCAGGCTCGTGGTCGCCTATGCCCGGCAGGGTCAGGTCCGGGCGCTCGAGGGTCTGCGGCGCCGTTTCGGTGCGGCCATGCACGGCCAGACGAGCGAGCCCGCCTTCCTGATGGCGACCCTGCCGGCCGCCCGCGCGGGCGGGCTGGAAGAACTGGATCCCGCGCTCGCCGCGGCCGACGAGCAGCTCGGTCGGGTGCGCGCCTACCTCGAGACCATCCGACCCGCCCCGTGAGCGCGTGGCGAGCCGGTCCGACCTCCCGAGATCGACCGCTCAGGTCGAAAAACTCTCGACCAGGCTGCCGACCACCAGGTACCAGCCATCGACCAGCACGAAGAAGATCAGCTTGAAAGGCAATGAGATCAGGACCGGCGGCAGCATCATCATGCCCATCGACATCAGCACCGAGGCGACCACCATGTCGATGACCAGGAACGGCACGAAGATCAGAAAGCCGATCTCGAAGGCGCGCCTGAGCTCGCTGATCATGAAGGCGGGAACCAGCGCGCGCAGCGGCGTGGCCTCGGGGCGCTCGGGTGCCGGCGTCCGGCTGATGTCGAGGAACAGTTCGAGATCCTTCGGCCGCACCTGAGCCAGCATGAAGCCGCGCAGCGGCGCCGCGGTCCGCGCGAACGCCTCCGGCGCATCGATCTGCTCGTCAAGCAGCGGCGCCAGGCCGTCGCGATAGGCCTGCTCCAGGCTCGGCGCCATGACGAAGGCGGTGAGGAACAGCGCCAGCGAGATCAGCACCGCGTTGGGCGGCGTCTGCTGCAGGCCGAGCGCCGAGCGCAGGAAGGCGAGCACGACCACGATCCGGGTGAACGACGTCACCATGACCAGGATCGAGGGCGCGAGGCTCAGGACCGTGATCAGGAGGACGAGGCGGACCAGCTGGCCGGTCACCGTGCCGCCTTCGCCGAGGTCGATGCTCAGGCTCTGCGCCGCCGCCGGGCCGGCCGCCAGCCAGACTGCGACGCCGATCAGCCAGGCGGGCCCGGGCCGCCGCCTCGATGGGCTCGTCATGCCTCGGCCGGCGTCGTCGCCGGCGGTTCCAGAGGCTCGGCGCCCCCGGGCGCGATCAGCCGATTGCCGTCCTGGCCGAGCAGGAGCAGGTATTCCCGGTCATCGCAGCGGATCAGCACGAGCTTGCGCCGCGGGTCGATCGGCAGCGCTTCGACCACCGCGAGGCGTCGGGCGGCCTTGGCGGCCACGCTGCCCAGGCGGTAGCGGGCGGCCAGCCACGCCAGCAGCCCGATCAGCCCGAGGACAAAGCCGAGGGCGGCGAGGAAACGGAGATAGTCGATCGCGGCCACGCCGGCTCGCTAGAGCCTGCTCGCGCGCCGGTAGGCAGTGCCGGCGCGCCGATAGGCGCCGGCCGCGCGCAACTGGACCGCCAGGCGCGCCTGCTCCTCGCGCAGCGTTTCGGTCAGGCTGCCGACGTCGTCGAGCAACGCCAGCAGGCGGCTCCGGAGACGGGGGTCGATCTCCGGCAGGCCCCCGAGCTGGTCCGCCAGCCCCTGGAGCAGCGGCGCCAGCCGGTCGAGCTCTGCAGGCTGGCGGGCGGCAACGGCGCGGCGGACACGCTCGAGCAGATCCTGCGTCGCCGCCAGGCGCGCCTCGAACGCCGCGCGCGCCGCAGCTCCGGGGCCGCCTCCGTCGTTGACCTCAGTCATCGGCGGGCGTCCTGCAGCTCGCGATTGGCACGGTAGAGACGGGCCAGGATCTCGGCGACCGCGGCAAACGCCGCGACCGGGATCGGGCAGTCGATCTGGAGCGCGCCGAGCAGCGCCGCGAGGTCCTGATCGTGCCGGATCGCCACCCGGTGCTCGCGGGCGAGCGCGACGATCTGGGCCGCGATTGCGCCCCGGCCCTTGGCGACGACGCGCGGGGCGTCGTCCCGGGCGGGATCGTAGCGCAGCGCGACCGCAAGATCCGGATCCTCCATGCTCGGTCCAGTCCTGGCGCGCGACCGGCGTCCTGGGGTGCTGGGGGCATCGTCAGAGCGCGATATCGTGGTAACCTTAAGTCAGCGTTAACGACGGGCGCCCCGCGGCCGACGGCGGCGGGCCCGAGTGGAGATGAGCGGGTATGGCCACGACCTTCACTGAACAGCAGATGCTGCGCTACGCCCGCCACATCGTGCTGCCCGAGGTCGGCGGCATCGGCCAGGCGCAGCTGCTGGACGCCAAGGTCCTGCTGATCGGCGCCGGCGGCCTGGGCTCGCCGGCCCTGCTCTATCTTGCGGCGGCCGGCGTCGGCACGTTGGGCGTGGTCGATTCGGACCGGGTCGAGCTCGCCAACCTGCAGCGCCAGATCGCCCATCCGACGGTCCGGATCGGCGCCGCCAAGACCGAGAGCGCGGCCGAGGCGGTCCGGGCACTCAACCCGGAGATCAGGTTCGTCGGCCATGCCCTCCGGCTCGCCCCCGAGAACGCCGACCAGGTCCTCGAGCCCTATGACCTGGTCGCCGACGGCAGCGACAACTTCGCCACCCGCGCGGCCGTGCACGCCGCCTGCCTGCGGCTCGGCAAGACCCTGGTCAGCGCCGCCGTCCAGGGCCTGGAGGGCCAGCTCACGACCTACAAGGCGCACCTCGGCCCACCGCATCCCTGCTATCGCTGCCTGTTCCCGAAGGAGCCGCCGCCGGGGCTGATCCCGACCTGCGCCGAAGGCGGCGTGCTCGGGCCAGCCGCGGGCGTGCTCGGCTGCCTGCAGGCAGTCGAGGTGGTCAAGGAGATCCTGGGGGTCGGCGACAGCCTGTCGGGAACCCTGGTGCTCTACGATGCGCTCAGCACCGAGCTGCGCAAGGTCCGGTTCGCCCGCCGCGCCGATTGCCCGGTCTGCGGCGGCGCCGGCGGCAACGGAGCCGGCCTTGGCTGAGGCCGCGCGCCTGGGCCTGATCCTGTTGAGCGGCAGCTTCGAGCGGGTCCACTATGGCCTCGCGATGGCGAGCGCGGCCGCCGCGCTGGGGCGCCCGGTGACGCTGTTCGCGACGCTCGCGGCGACCCGGGCGTTCCTCGCGGCCGGCCCCGACGGGCGACCCGGCTGGGCCGGGCTGCCGCCGGGACCGGATCTCGCCAGCGCCGAGCTCGCCGATGGCTTTGCGCTCGACGCCCGCAACCGGGAGCGGGGCGTCGCCGGCTTCGAGGAGCTGCTTCAGGCCTGCGCCGGCCTCGGGATCGAGATCATCGTCTGCGAGATGGGCCTGCGCGCGCTCGGTGTCCCTGCCGGGGCGCTGCGCCCGGATCTGCCGATCCAGCGCGCCGGCCTCGCGACCCTGCTGGCCCGCCCCGGCCAGATCGTCGTCCTCTGAGCCGAGCTCGGCCACCAGATCTTCATACATTCGGCTTATGCACGAGCACCTTGCGCGGACCGCGCGGCTGAGCTAGGGGAAGTCCGCTTTTGGCAGCGGATCGAAGGAGGTGGCCGCAGGACCGTGTCGGACCCAACCATGTCCGTTCTGAGCGCTGGTGGTCGGAGGACGCATGTCGGACGTCAGCCCGAATAGCTATCGTCCTAACGAGGACGAGCCCTACATGAACGACACCCAGCGGGAGTATTTCCGGCGCAAGCTCTTGAACTGGCGCGAGGAGATCTTGCGCGGGTCGAACGAGACCTTGCGCCAGCTGAAGGAAGAGGACAACCGGGTCGCCGACATGAGCGACTGGGCGTCGCACGAGACCGAGCGCAATTTCCAGCTGCGGGCGCGTGATCGCGAGCGCAAGCTGCTGTCCAAGATCGATGAGGCACTCCGCCGGATCGAGGACGGGACCTACGGGTACTGCGAGGAGACCCAGGAGCCGATCGGGCTGCGGCGCCTCGAGGCCCGGCCGATCGCGACGCTCAGCATCGAGGCGCAGGAGCGCCACGAGCGCCGCGAGAAGGCCTATCGCGACGACTGAGACCGCGAGCGGACCCTCGGAGTCCGCTCCGCGCCCATCCGTCGGACTGCCGGCCGCTCACCAGATTCGCCCGTGACGGCGCCTGTTCCGACCCGGCAGCGCCGGTGCCCGCGCGGCAGGTTTTGCCGGGACCGCGGCCACCGTCAGGCCGCTCCGATCGCGAAAATTCCAAGCTGGCGGCCGCTTTCCCGCGTGGCACGCGGCTTGCTCCAGAGCCCTTTGCCATGCTCGCGACACCAGCTCAGCCGCCATCGACCTCGGCGCCGCCCCGGCAGCGCGCCGCCCCCGGTGCCGACCCGGGCCAGCCGGCGGACGGCTTTGCGATCCTGCTCGCGGGGCTGACCCCGCCGCCGGCGACCACCGCCAGCGCGCCGACGGCCGGCAAGACCCACGCCGGCAGCGGTGCCGATCCCAAGGTCGGCGGCGCGAGCGCACCGCCCGCCGCGGCCGCGGCGGCGCTGGCACCAGAATCCGCGGCCCCGCTTCCGGCCGGGGTCCCCGGCGGGTTCGCAGCCGCCGCTGCCGAGGCGCTCCAGACGACGACGCCAGCCGCCGCGGCCGGCGCGCCGGCCGCGGCGGCCGATGCGGCCGAGCCGGTCCCGGTGACGGACCAAGGTCGCCCCGCCAAGGCCGCCGCCGCGCTCGGGACCGCGCCGCCGCCGGCGCCCGCATCCTCGCTCGACCCGGCCGATCGGCCGAGCCCGGATCCGGCACCTGTGGCCGCGGCCGCGCCGCCCGTCGCCGCCCCGGCCGCGGTCGCCCCGCCAGCGACGGTCCCGGCAACGATTCTCCCGGCGGCCGTCGTCGCGCCGGTGACCGTCGCGACCTCGAGCCTCAGCCCAACGCCGATCGCGGCGGTTCTGGTCGACGCGATCGTCAAGGCGCAGCCCGCGGCTGACCCGACCGTCAAACCACCGGGCCGGGAGACCAGCGGCCGCCCGGATCAGGCCGCAAGCGGCATTCCGACGTTGCCGCAGTCGATCGATCTTGCCCCGGCCGATCCAATGGCGACGCTGCCGTCAGAGGCGGCACCCCGGGCCCCTGGGCCGACCGGTGCGCCCGACGCCCGGCCAGGCGCGACGGCGGCGGCCCGGCCGGGACCGGATGCCCTGGGCGCGCCCGCGGCGCATCGGGCGGCCGCGACCGAGCCGCAGGCTCTGGCGCCGGCCGATCTGCCGGTCGAGCCGGCCACGGATGTCTCGACCGCGGTAGCGCCGATCCGCTCCGAGCCGGTGCCGGGCGCGCCGGCCGCCGCGCCGCATCCGGCCGCCGCCTCAGCGCCGCCCGGTCAGCCGACCGTCCAGATCGCGGTCCAGATCGCGGCCGCGGTACCGCGCCGGATCGAGCGTCTGTTGGTTGAGCTCGAGCCGCCGGCGCTCGGCCGGGTCGAGGTACGGCTCGAGTTCAGTCGTGACAACCGGGTGAGCGCGCTGGTTGCCGCCGATCGCCACGACACCCTCGACGTCTTGCAGCGCGATAGCCGCGGTCTCGAGCGAGCACTCCAGGATGCCGGCCTGCGCCTCGGCGACAATGGACTGACTTTCTCGCTGCGCCAGGAGCAGAGGCAGGAGCGGCGTGGTGCCGCGGGATTCCGCGCACCGCTACGCATCGAGCGGGCCGCCGCAGCGCAGCCGCCGGAGCCGCTCCGGCCGCTGCGCTGGGTCGGCGTGCATCGCGTCCTGGACATCCGCATCTGATCGCCGCCAACCGAGGAACGCCATCCATGCAGACCACCGCCTCGAGCGTCGCGGGCGCCGCCGGCACCGCGGCCACGGCCAGCGCTGCCAAGAGCCAGATCGGCCTCGCGGACAACTTCGACAGCTTCCTGCAGCTGCTGACCACCCAGCTCAAGCACCAGGATCCGCTCTCGCCCATGGACGCCAACCAGTTCACCGAGCAGCTGGTCCAGTTCAGCTCGGTCGAGCAGGCGATCAAGACCAACGACGTGCTCGGGCAGCTGCTGTCCCTGGTCCGCAGCGACCAGATCGGCCGCAGCCTCGATTACCTCGGCGCCGAGGTCGAGGCGCCGGGCCAGACCATACGCCTCGACGGCACGACGCCGGCGCAGGTCCACTACCAGCTGGACCAGCCGGCGAGCACGGTCGCGATCAGCATCTACGACCAGACCGGCCGCCTGGTCGCGAGCCGCCAGGGCGCGGGCGACACCGGCAGCCACAGCGTCGCCTGGGACGGTCGCGACCAGAGCGGTCAGCCCCTGCCCCAAGGCCTCTATCGGGTCGACGTCGCGGCCAAGAGCGCCGCCGGCGAGCCGGTCACGGTCGGCACCTCGGTCCGCGGCACGGTCGATGGCGTCGAGCTGATGAACGACAAGATCTTCCTGTCGGTCGACGGCGTCTTGCTGCCGCTCGAACTCGGTGACCTCGATCCACCGTCCGCAGACCAGCGTCTGATCGGCCGGGAACGGACCCCCCCAACCGCTCACCCAAGTGCCACGAATCACCCAAGCAACGCGGCGCCGACGCCGCGAGCAGAGGAAACGCTGATGAGCCTGTTCGGATCCTTGTTTTCTGCGGTCTCGGGCCTGAATGCGCAAAGCCAGGCGATGGCGATGATTTCGGACAACGTCGCCAACGTCAACACCGTGTCCTACAAGGCCGCCCAGGCCCAGTTCTCGACCCTCGTCACGCGCTCGGCCTCGAGCGGCGCCTACAGCTCCGGCGGCGCCAAGGCGAACACGCTCTACCGGATCGACCACCAGGGCCTGATCCAGGCGAGCACCTCGCCGACCGACATCGCGGTCGACGGCAACGGCTTCTTCGTCGTCAATTCCCGGGCCGACGACAGCGGCGAGCAGCTCTACACCCGCGCCGGCAGCTTCGAGCAGGACTACCTCGGCAACCTGCGCAACAACGCCGGTTTCTATCTACAGGGCTGGGTGCTCGATGCCAACGAGCAGATCGTCAACGTCAACCAGCTGAGCACCGTCAACGTGCGCGTGATCAACGGCGTCGCCGCCGCCACCACCGACGTGGAGATCGGCGCCAATCTGGACGCTACCCAGACGCCGTTCGCCGGCGCCTATACCGCGGGCGACATGGCGGCCTACGACGCCACCGGCGGGGTCAGCGGCGTGGCGCCGCACCTGGTCCGGGCGATCCAGGTGTTCGACCCGCTCGGCGGCGCTCACAACCTTCAGCTCGCCTTCCTGCGCGACCCGGCCGCGAACACCTGGAACGTCGAAATCTACGCCGACCCGGCCGAGGTCGAGGCGGCCGATCACCCCAACGGCCTGCTCGCGACCGGCACCGTCACCTTCAACGGCGACGGCACGCTTGCCGGCACCGCGATCACGCCGGTCTATCCGGCGGCCACCCTGGGCGCGCCGATCGGGATCAACTGGCTCGACACGAGCGGGCCCAACGACAGCTCGATCACCTTCGATCTCGGCACCCTCGGCACCGCCGGCGGCCTCAGCCAGTTCGCGAGCGACTACAACGTCGCCTTCGTCAACCAGAACGGCTCCGAGGTCGGCGAGCTGAACGGCGTGAGCGTCGACGATGAAGGTTTCGTGGTCGCCACCTTCACCAATGGCGCGACCCAGAGGATCTACCGGCTGCCGCTCGCAACCTTCGCCAATCCGTTGGCTCTCGATCCGCGCACCGGCAATGTCTACGCCCAGACTTCGTCTTCGGGCGAGTTCAATCTGCGCAATGCCGGCCAAGGCGGCGCCGGCACGATCGTGCCCTCGGCACTCGAAGCGGCCAATGTCGATCTGGCCGACGAGTTCACCAAAATGATAGTCACCCAGCGCGCCTATTCAGCCAACGCGCGCGTCATCACCACGGCAGATCAGATGCTAGACGAGCTCGTCCACATCAGCAGGTAGTGCCTGAGCGCGGAGTATTGCCAAATCGTTGGTGAATCCACTTCGGGTCCACGAACTTTTTACTATCCGGCTTAGTGGTTTATTAAAAGCCGTTGGCGATACTGCGGACAATGCCCGCGCGAGGCAGTTGGAGAAACGCTGATGTCGGATGTCAACAGTCAAGGGACCGCTCAGAGGCCTAAGAGCTTCATCGGTCCGGACGGGAAGACCTTGACCCTGGACGATCTGCCGCCGCCCAACACCCAGCGCTGGGTCGCCCGCCGCAAGGCCGAGGTGGTGGCCGCGGTGCGGGCCGGGCTCCTGTCGCTCGAGGACGCCTGCCGCCGCTACAGCCTGTCGACCGAGGAGTTCCTCGGCTGGGAGGCGGCGATCGACAAGCATGGGCTCGGCGGCCTGCGGGTGACGCGGATCCGGGACTTCCGTTGAGGCGCGCCTGCTGCCGCCGGCGCGCGCGGGCAGGCGCGCCGCGGCCGGCGGGTGACCACTAGGCAGGAGTTGCCTGGCTTAAACACTTCTTCAATGCCGAGCGCCTAGCAATCCGGCTCGACCCGTAGGGCATCCCGCCCGACGACGACGAGCCGATGGATCAACCGCTCAGCCCTCTGCCGGCAGGCGACGCTCCCGCGAGTGCCGATCACGTTTCGCCCACGCCCGGCGCGCGGGCGCTGCAGGCGCTGCGCGCCCTCGGCCCGGCCCGGCTCCTGATCCTGGGGGTGACCGGCCTGGCGCTGCTCATGGGCTTCGGCTACCTCGTGATGCGCGCGGTCGAGCCGCCCTACACGCTGCTCTACGGCGCGCTGGAGCTCGACGACAGCGCCCAGATCGTCAGCCGGCTCGAGGCCATGGCCGTGCCGTTCCGCCTGCAGGGCGACGGCAGCGCGATCATGGTGCCGGCCGACCAGGCGCTGCGCCTGCGCATGACGCTCGCCGAGGAGAACCTGCCCCGGGGCGGCACGGTCGGCGACGAGATCTTCGATCAGGGCAGCGCGCTCGGCACCACCAACTTCCTGGCCAACGTCAACCTGCGCCGGGCGCTGGAGGGCGAGCTCGCGCGGACCATCGCCTCGCTCGCCGACGTCCGCTCGGCGCGGGTGCACCTTGTCCTACCCCGGCACGAGCTGTTCCGGCGCGACCAGATCGAGGCGAGCGCGTCGATCACGCTGCGCATGCAGGGCGGCCACCGGCTCAGCCACCGCCAGGTGCAGGCGATCGAGCATCTGGTCGCGGCCGCCGTGCCTGGCCTCGTGCCCGAGCGGATCGCCGTGGTCGACGACCAGGGCACGCTGCTGGCGCGCGGCGACGACGGCGCCTCGGCCGCCGCCCTGCCCTCGCAGGCCGACGAGTTCCGGGAGGCCTACGAGGCGCGCCTAAAACAGGCGATCGAGCAGCTGCTCGAGCGCTCGCTCGGTCCCGGGCGGGTCGAGGCCCAGGTCAACGCCGACCTCGACTTCGATCAGGTGACGACCACCGAGGAGACCTATGACCCCGACGGCCAGGTGGTGCGCAGCACCCAGACGGTCGAGGAGAACAAGCAGAACGCGGAGCAGGACAAGGACACCTCGGTCTCGGTCGGCAACAACCTGCCCAACGCCGCCGCCCAGACGCCCGCCGCCGGCCGGACCAGCAACGAGAACAGCAAGCGCACCGAGGAGACGGTCAACTACGAGATCTCGCACAAGGTGCGCAATCAGACCCAGGTCGGCGGCCGGGTGCGCCGGTTGTCGGTGGCGGTCCTGGTCGACGGCAAGATGGTCCCGAACCCCGCGGGCGAGCTGGTCTACACGGCGCTCGACGCCACCGAGCTCGCCCAGATCGAGAGCCTGGTACGCTCGGCGATCGGCTTCGACGCCAATCGCGGCGACCTGGTCGAGGTCAAGAACATGCCGTTCAGCGCGCCGCCACCGCTCGAGGCCGAGCCCATCTGGCCGCAGCTCACCCGCTCCGACCTGATGCGCCTGGCCGAGCTGGCGGCGCTCGCGCTGGTCGCGCTGATGCTGATCCTGCTCGTGGTGCGGCCGACGCTGCGGCGCCTGCTGCCGGCGCCGGCCCCGGCTCTGGCGACGACCGGCGCCGCGCTGGCGGGCGGCGCTGCCGCCCGGGCGCTGGCAGCGCCGGACGCGGCCGAGGAGGGCGAGCCGGGCGACGAACCCGGCGTCGAGCTCGCCATCCCCATGGATCCCGAGGCCCGCTTGCGCCACGAGCTGATCAGACAGGCGCGCGAGGTGATCGACGACGCGCCCGACAAGGCGGTCGCGATCATCCGCGCCTGGCTGCACGAGTCCTAGGACGCCGCCGATGCCCCCGCTGCCTGCCATGCTGAAGACGCTGAGCGGTACCGACAAGGCCGCGATGTTCCTGCTCGCGAGCGGCGAGGAGCACGCGCGCAAGCTGTTCGCCAAGCTCGAGCTCGAGGAGATGAAGGAGATCACCCAGGCCATGTCGCGGCTGGGCGTCGTGCCGGACCAGGCGATCGACGCGCTGCTCCGCGAATTCATCGAGCGCCTGGGCGGCGCCGGCGGCCTGATCGGCAGCTACGACACCGCCGAACGCCTGCTCGGGCAAGTGCTCGACCCGGGCAAGGTGAGCGCGATCATGGAGGACGTCCGCGGCCCCGCCGGCCGGACCGTCTGGGACAAGCTCGGCAACGTCGACGAGAGCGTGCTCGCCACGTACCTGAAGAACGAGTACCCGCAGACGATCGCGGTCGTGCTCTCCAAGATCCGCTCCGAGCACGCCGCCCGGGTGCTGGCCAGCCTGCCCCCGGAAGCCGCGATCGAGACCGTGCTGCGCATGCTGCGCATGGAAGTCGTCCAGAAGGACATTCTTAACGATGTCGAGGAGACCCTGCGGACTGAGTTCATGTCCAATCTCGGGCGTACCCACCGCCGGGACAACCACGAAGTCATGGCCGAAATCTTCAACTCGCTCGATCGCTCAACCGAGGCGCGCTTCCTGCAACTGCTCGAGGAGCGCAACAAGGAAGCCGCCGACCGGATCCGCGCGCTGATGTTCACCTTCGAGGATCTGGCCAAGCTCGACGGCGCCGGCATTCAGATGCTGCTGCGCCACGTCGACACGAGCAAGGTCGGCCTCGCCCTCAAGGGCGCCAGCGAGAAGGTGCGCGATCTGTTCTTCGCCAACATGTCGGAGCGCGCCGCCAAGATCATGCGCGACGACATGGAGAGCATGGGGCCGGTGCGGCTGCGCGATGTCGAGGAAGCCCAGCTCATGCTCGTCCATACCGCCAAGGACCTGGCGGCCGCCGGCGAGATCTTCATCGCCGACGGCAAGGGCGACGAGATGGTGGCCTGAGCCATGGCGGCGCGCTTTCCGTTCGACCTGCGGCTCGACGCCGGCGCCGGCCGGATGGTGGGCGGGGTGCGTCGCGGGGCCCGTCGGGCGCGGGACCAGGCCACGAGCCGGTTCAGCTATCCGCCGCTCGAGGCCCCGGCCCCGCCCGTGCCCCCATCGTTGCCGCGGGCGGCGCCCGAGCCGCCGCCGCCGTCGCCGACTTTCAGCGAGGAGGACCTCCGGGGCGCCGTCGAGGCGGCGCGGCGGGAGGCCGGCGCCGCCGCCGAGGCCGCGGTCCGGAGCGAGATGCTGGCCAGCCTGGAGCACCGTCAGGCCGAGACGCTGAGCGCGATCAGCGAGCGGCTCGCGGCCAGCCGGGAGGTGCTCGAGCGCACGCTCGCGGCCCGCGCCGGCGCCAGCCGCGACCTCGCGCTCGCAGTGGCGCGCGCGCTGGTCGCCAAGGCCCTGGCGCGGCAGCCGCTCGCCGACATCGAGGCCATGTTCCGCGAGCTCGTGGTCCGGCTCGAAGGCATGCCCTGGCTCGAGCTGCGCCTGCCGCCCGGCCTGCTCGACGCCGGCCAGGCGGCGCTCGCCCGCGCGGCCGACGAGGCCGACTATCGGGGCGAACTCCGGGTGATCCCGGATGCGCGGCTCGGTCCGGGGGACGCCCGGCTGATCTGGCAGGACGGCGCCGCCGAGCGCGACCTCGCCAGCCTGGAGGCCGAGGTCGGCGCCCTGGTCGACGCCTGGCTGCCGGCCGCCGGCTCCCGGGCCGGCCACCCGACCTCAACCGCGGCGGCTGTGGCCGGCGCCGAGACCAGACCAGCGAAAGTCATATCGGAGCGTCGCATGGACGAGCCGCGGGCCAGCGCCAGGCCGGCGCCGCAGCCGACCGACCTCGTTGATGCAGCCAGGAATGGGTTCGAGTGATGAGCGACGGACCGAGCAGGCGCGAGCTGGACGAGCTGACCGATGGCGAGACGGGAGCGGCCGGCCAGGACGATCTGGCGCCGCCCCCGACCTCGTCAGAAGATGCGGCGGCCCGGGCCGCGGTCGCGTCCAGGAGCGAGGATCTCGGCGCGGTCTACGACATCCCGGTGCAGTTGTCGGCCGTGCTCGGCAAGACGACGCTGCCGGTCAGCCAGCTGCTGCGGCTCGGGCGCGGCGCGGTGGTCGAGCTCGACCGCAAGGTCGGCGAGCCGATCGACATCCTGGTCAACAACCGCCTGGTCGCGCGCGGCGAGGTCGTGATCCTCGACGACCGGCTCGGCGTGACCATGACCGAGATCATCAAGACCGAGACGTAATGCCCGAGCAACCCACCAGCCCGGTTCGCGAGGGCCGCCGGCAAACCAGGGAACGGCCGCCATGCGGGTGCTAATCGTCGGCGGCCACAACGACGAGATCGCGACCGCGATCGGCATGGCCGTGGAGCGGGGCGCGACGCTGCGCCATGTCCTGTCGCCCGAGACCGGCCTCGAGGAGCTGCGCGCCGGGCGGGGCGCCGATCTGATCCTGATCGACGTCGCGGCCGACATCGGCGGCCTGATCCGGGCGCTCGCCGCCGAGCGGATCTTCGCGCCCGTGATCGCTTACGGGGTCCGCACCGACGCCCGCGCCGCGGTCGCCGCAGTCCGGGCCGGCGCCCGCGAGTTCCTGCCGCTGCCGCCCGATCCCGAGCTGATCGCGGCGATCCTGGCCGCGGTCGGCGATGATCGCCGCGAGCTGGTGTTCGAGGACCGGGCGATGCACGAGCTGCTCGGCCTCGCCCGCCAGATCGCACCGTCCGAGGCGAGCGTGCTGATCACCGGCGAGAGCGGTACCGGCAAGGAGGTGCTCGCCCGCTACGTCCATGGCCACAGCCGCCGGGCCGAGCGCGCGTTCGTCTCCCTCAACTGTGCGGCGATCCCCGAGAACCTGCTGGAATCCGAGCTGTTCGGTCACGAGAAGGGCGCCTTCACCGGTGCTACTGCCCGGCGGATCGGCAAGTTCGAGGAGGCGAGCGGCGGCACGTTCCTGCTCGACGAGGTCAGCGAGATGGACCCGCGCCTGCAGGCCAAGCTGTTGCGCGCGATCCAGGAGCGCGAGATCGACCGGGTCGGCGGCGGCCGGCCGATCAAGGTCGACATCCGCCTGATAGCGACCAGCAACCGCGACCTCGAGGCCGAGGTCGCCGCCGGCCGCTTCCGCGAGGACCTGCTGTTCCGGCTGAACGTGGTCAATCTGCATCTGCCGCCGTTGCGCGAGCGCCCGGCCGACCTCGGGCCGCTGGCCGAGCATTTCGGCCGGAAGTACGCCCAGGCCAACGGCGTGCCGGCGCGGCCGCTTAGCGAAGCGGCGCGCGCGCGCCTGCGCCAGCACGCCTGGAAGGGCAACGTGCGCGAGCTCGAGAACTGCATTCACCGGGCGATCCTGCTCGCGACCGGCGACGAGATCGGTCCGGAGGCCATCCTGCTCCAGGCCGGCGGGCCGGGGCGGCCGCGTGAGCCGGGCGGCGGCGCGCTCGCGCTGGTCGGGCGGACGGTCGCCGAGGTCGAGCGCGATCTGATCCTCGAGACCCTGCAGCACACGCTGGGCAACCGGACCCACGCCGCGACCATCCTCGGCATCTCGATCCGGACGTTGCGCAACAAGCTCCGCCAGTACGGCGACGAGGGCGTGCCGATCCCGCCGCCCGCCGGCGGCTTCGGCGATTACGCCGGCGAGCGCGCCTGAGGCGCCGCCGGGGTTGCCGATGGCGCAAAATCTGAGTCTCGCTCCGGCCGTTCTGCTCGGCCGGCTCGGCGATACCCTGCGCCAGGGCGACATCGCCCTGGCGCTCGGCATGATCGGCATCCTGGTCGTGCTGATCCTGCCGATGCCGCGCCTGCTGCTCGATCTCTTGCTGGCGCTCTCGATCACCTTCTCGGTCCTGGTCCTGCTGACCTCGCTTTTCATCGTCAAGCCGCTCGAGTTCAGCTCCTTCCCGGCGGTGCTCTTGATCGCGACCATGCTCCGGCTCGCGCTGAACCTCGCCTCGACCCGGCTGATCCTGGCCGACGGCCACGAAGGTCCGGCCGCCGCCGGGCGCGTGATCCAGGCGTTCGGCGGCTTCATCATGCAGGGCAACTTCGTGATCGGCCTGATCGTGTTCGCGATCCTGGTGATCGTGAACTTCGTGGTCATCACCAAGGGCTCGGGCCGGATCGCCGAGGTCTCGGCGCGCTTCTCGCTGGACGCCATGCCGGGCAAGCAGATGGCGATCGATGCCGACCTCTCGGCCGGGCTGATCGACGAGCAGGAGGCCCGCCGCCGGCGCCGCCAGCTGGAGGAGGAGAGCGCCTTCTACGGCGCCATGGACGGTGCCGCCAAGTTCGTCCGCGGCGACGCCATCGCCGGCCTCCTGATCACCTTCATCAACCTGGTCGGCGGCCTGATCATCGGCGTCCGCCAGATGGGCGTGAGCTTCGCCGAGGCGGCCCACAGCTACACCCTGCTCACGGTCGTCGACGGCCTGGTCTCGCAGATCCCGGCGCTGGTCGTGTCGACCGCGGCCGGTCTGCTGGTCGCCAAGGCCGGGGTCAGCGAGCGTACCGACCGGGCTCTGTTCGGCCAGCTGAGCGCGCATCCGCGCGCGCTCGCCACGACCAGCGGCCTGCTCGCGCTGCTAGCGGTCCTGCCTGGCCTGCCGCTGCTGCCGTTCCTGCTGCTCTCGGGTGCGAGTGGCGGCCTCGCCTGGCACCTCGGCAGGCGCGCGCAGGAGCAGGCGATCGCCGCCGAGGAGGAGGCCGCCGCGGTCGCCGCCCCGGGCGAGGAGCCGGTCAGCACCGCACTCGCGATGGACCCGCTCAGGCTCGAGCTCGGCTACGGCCTGCTGCCGCTGATCGGCGAAGCCGGGGGCCCCAGGCTCACCGATCAGATCAGGGCGCTCAGGCGGCAGCTCGCCGGCGAGCTCGGCTTCGTGATGCCGCCGGTGCGCATCCAGGACAACATCCAGCTGCCGGCCAACACCTACGTCGTCAAGCTCAAGGAGATCGAGACCGGGCGGGGCGAATTGCGCCCCAGCCAGCTGCTGGTGATGAACCCCAAAGGCGACCGGATCACGCTGGTTGGCGAGGAGACCACCGAGCCGACCTTCGGCCTGCCGGCCCTGTGGATCGCCGACAGCCTGCGCGAGGAGGCGAGCTTCCGTGGCCTGACCGTGGTCGATCCGGCGACCGTGCTGACCACCCATCTGACCGAGATCATCAAGGACAACCTGCCGGAGCTCCTGACCTACACCGCGACCCAGAAGCTGCTCGACGAGCTGGCCAAGGACTATCAGAAGCTGATCGACGATCTGGTGCCGAGCCGGATCAGCACGGGCGGCATCCAGCGGGTGCTCCAGGCGCTGCTCGCCGAGCGGATCTCGATCCGCGACCTGGCGCTGATCGTCGAGGCGATCGGCGAGGCGGCCGCCGCTAGCCAGAACACGCTCGTGATCACCGAGCACGTCCGCGCTCGCCTCGCCCGCCAGATCAGCAACGCCAACACCGCCGAGGCCGGCTACATCCCAATCCTGACCCTGTCCGCCGACTGGGAGCAGGCGTTCGCCGAGGCCCTGATCGGTCAAGGCGACAACCGGCAGCTGGCCATGGCGCCGTCGCAGCTGCAGGCGTTCATCGCACGGCTGCGCGAAGCCTTCGAGCAGCACGCGATGCGGGGCGAATTGCCGGTCCTGGTCACGAGCCCGATGGTCCGCCCCTACGTCCGCTCGATCATCGAGCGTTTCCGGCCGGCGACCGTCGTCCTGTCGCAGAACGAGATCCACCCCAAGGCACGGATCCGGACCCTCGGTCAGTTATGAGACAGGAACCTCGCCATGCGGCTTAAGACAGTCGTCGCGCCGGACGCCCGCCAGGCCATGGCGAGGCTCAGGGCCGAACTCGGCGAAGACGCGATCATGGTCGCGACCCAGGACCTGCCCGAGGGCGGCGTCCGGATCACCGGCGCGATCGAATGCCAGGACCTGGATCTCGCCGGGCTGCTGGCGCCGGTCGCCGCGGCGCCCTGCACCGATCACCTGCGAGCGGTCGCGGCCCATCACGAACTGCCCGACCAGCTGCTCGGCCGGCTGCTCGACGCAGCACGCACGGCCGCCAGCAGCCAGCCCGCGGCCGCCCTGGCGCAGGCTCTGCACACGACCTTCCGCTTCGAGCCGCTGACGGCTTCCACCTTCGGGCCACCCACCAACCTCGCCCCTGGGGCCGGCACTCCGGGGCGGCCGCCGACGTCGTCCCGCTCCGGGCCGACCGCCGAGGTCGACCCTGAGAGCCGGACGAGCCTTGGTGGCCAGCCGACGGCAAAGCCCGCCCGCGCCTTGCTCCTGACCGGACCGCCGGGAGCCGGCAAGACCGCCTCGGTCGCCAAGCTCGCGGCGGCGGCGGTGCTCGACGGGCGGCCGGTCCGGGTCGTCACCGCCGACGCAAGGCGCGCGGGCGGCCTCGAGCAGCTGGCGGCACTGCTGGCGCCCCTCGGGCTGCGGCCCGAGCCAGCGCCGGAGTCCGCCGACCTGCGGCGCCTCGTGGCCGCCGCCGAGGACGCCACGCTGCTGATTGACAGCCCGGGCCTGAACCCGTTCCGACCCGCCGATCTCGGCGTGCTGTCGAGCCTCGTAGAGGCGAGCCGGGCCGAGCCCGTCCTGATCCTGCCGGCCGGATTGGGCGTGGCCGACAGCGCCGAGATCGGCGAGACCTACCGGGCGCTCGGCGCCCGCCGCATGCTCGCGACCAAGCTCGACGCCGCGCGCCGGCTGGGCGGCCTGCTGGCGGCGGCCGACGTCGGCCTTGCGTTCGCCGAGGCCGGGATCGGCCCGACCATCGGCCAGGGGCTGAGCCCGCTCAGCGCCGGCGGCCTGGCACGCCTGCTGCTGCGCCATCAGGAGCTCGCCAGAGGGCGCACGAGCGGGTCGTCAGCGCCGACATGCGCCGCAGCGAACCGGTCAGCATGAGTTGGAGCTTCGCGATCGCCTCCGGCAAGGGCGGGGTCGGCAAGACCTGGCTCGCGGTCAGCCTCGCCCAGGCGCTCGCCCGGCGCGGCCGGCGCGTCCTGCTGTTCGACGGCGACTTCGGCCTGGCCAACGTCGACGTCCAGCTCGGCCTCGGACCGGGCCCTGACCTCGCGAGCGTGCTGTGCGGCCGGTGCACGCTGGGCCAGGCGGTCCGGCGGATCGACGCCTGCGGCTTCGACCTGCTGCCGGGACGCTCGGGCTCGGGCCAGCTCGGCCAGATCGATGCCGCTCATCTGGAGAAACTGCTCGCGGATCTCGCCGGCCTCGCGCGCGGCTACGAGCTGACCCTGCTCGACCTGCCCGCGGGGATCGACCCGGCCGTTCGCCGCCTGCTGCGCGCCGCGGACCTCCGCCTGATCGTCAGCACCGACGAGCCGACCTCGCTCACCGACGCCTACGCGCTGATCAAGGTCGCCCAGAGGGACGGCACGGCGGCGGCCCTCGAGCTCGTGATCAACCTCGCTCCAAGCCACGACGCCGGGCGCGCGACCTATCAGGGGCTGCTGAGCGTCTGCGAGCACTTCCTGAAGCTGCGGCCGCCGCTCGCCGGCGTGCTCCGGCGGGACCCCCACGTTCCGGACGCGATCCGCCATCAGAGCCCGTTTCTGGTCCGCCACCCGGGCAGCCCCGCGGCATGCGACGTCGAGACGCTGGCCCGGGACATGATCGAGCGCCGATGACCGGGCCGGTGCCGCCGCCGCTCGCCCCGGCGGCCGTCTCGCCGGGGGGTCATCCGCCGCTCCCGGAAAGCTCGGTTGCCTCGGGCCAGAACCGCGGCCCCGGTCAGCCGATCGACGCGACGGTAGTGGCGATCACCCGCCAGGGGCCGCTGATCGAGGCCGGCGGCCAGCGCTTCCTGGTCAGCGGCGCCCCGACCTTGCCAACGGGCGCGAGCCTCAGTCTGGAGCTGGCCGGTGCCGGACGGCAGGCGACCGGGCGCCTGCTGACGGTCGCCCGCCGTGCGCTCGAGCCACCGGTCACGATCCGCCTGCAGGTGGTGCCGCCCACGGCGAGCCCGCGCGCGCCCGCCGTGAGCGGAGCCCTACCTGCCGCCGGCGTCGAGGTCGAGGCCCGCCTGCTCGGACCCGGTGGTCATCCGGCCGGGCCGCCGATCCCGGTGCGCCTGGCCGCCGGCGGCGAGCCGGCGCCGGCTGCGATCGGCCATAGCGCGCCTGCCGGCGGCGCTCTGATCGCCGAGGTCGTCCGGGCCGGCCCGGCCGGCCCCCTGCTGCTACGCGCGGCCGGGCTGACGCTTCGCCTCGAGACTGCGGTCGACGTGCCGGTCGGGGCCCGGCTGCAGCTCGTTCTGCCGGACAGCGTCGCCATCCGATCTGACCAACCGGACCCCACAACCAGCGACGTCGCGCTTCACCGCGCCATCAGCGCTCTGCTGCGGCCGGGCGCGACCGGAGACCCGGGCGGTCCGCCCGGGCTTCGCCTGCCGGCCGCCGACCACGCCCTCGCGGCCGGTCTGCTCCGCTGGATCGATACGCTGGGCGCGCGCGCGGGAACGTCGGACGCCGATACCGACGTCGCCGATGCGGGGCCCGAAGCCGCGGCCCTGCGCAGCGCGCTCCATGAGCTGGGTCAGCAGGCGCGCGCGCCGCAAGCGGGCGGCTGGCGGGTGCTGGTCATGCCGTTTGGGGTCGAGGATCCGAGCCCGCTCCGCCTCTGCCTGCGCGATCTGCCTTCGGACCAGGAGCATGGTTCGAGGCCCGGGTGGGAGCGGCGCTCGGGCGCGCGGCGGGCGATCTTCGAGGTCGAGCTCAGCGAACTCGGCCGCTGCCAAGTGGACGTGCTGTGTCAGGTACGCCGGTTCGACCTCGCGGTCCGGAGCGAGCGGCCGCTCGCGGCAGCCGTGCAGCACGACATCCGGGAGCTGCTCGAAGCGGCGTGCGCGATCGCCGGCGTGGCTGGCAACGTCGAGTTCCGGGCCGCCGGGCTGCTCAGCCTGCCCGACCCGCTGGCGCCTGCCGGGTGCGCCCTGATGGCATAGCCGCGGCGCCTGCGAGCACGCCTCGGGAGCGCCGCAGCCGCAGGACTATTTGCGTCCGGGCGCCGCACGCATCGCCTTGCGGGCGGCGGCGACCGCGGGCGGCCGCGCGGCGCGCAGGCGCGAGTCGACGTAGTGCCCCTGAAACAGCCGGATGCCGAACGACTGGCCCCAGCGGATCGCCTCGGTGTTGTCGCAGCGGCAGAGGATCACCCGGTCGACGCCGGCCCGCTGGATCGCGGCCTTGAGCTCGGCCCGCCGCCCTTCATTGAGCCCGTCGAGCAGATCCGGGGTCCAGATCACCTTGACCAGATCGGCACCCAGGCGCTTGCGGTCGATCAGCGGCAGATGGAGGTAGTGCAGGCCATCGATGCAGATCAGATAGCCGCGGTCGCGGACGAACTCGCGGATGAACAGATAGGCGCCGAGCTCGGCGAAGATGTCGACCAGCTGCAGCTCGATGATCACCGGCGAGGTGACCTGGCCCCGGAAGTCGTGGTCGAACTTGAGGAACTCGGGCGAGAGCAGGGTGGCGAGGCGCAGATTGACGCTGATCGCGCCGTCCGGCACTCCGAGCTCATGCTGGCCCAGACAGGCCAGGAGACGGCGATCCAGAGATTCCGCGAGGCGCTGGAACAGCCAGGGGTCGGCGGTCAGATCGACGCCCGGCACCAGCGTTGCGGCGAGCTCGCGGACCGCGACGTAGATCTCGCTGAACAGCGGCTGCGGGTTGGCCTGGGGCAGGACCGCGCAGATCGACTGCTGGCGGACCATCCCCGACAGGTCCATGCCGGCGAGGCTGGTCTCGAGGCTCGCGAGCTTGCCGGGGTCGAGGGGCACCTCGGTGCGCCCGGTGCTCTGGCCAGCCTCCTTGTCGAGCGTTTCCAGCAGCTCCTCGATCCGGAAACAGAACGCGTCGTACTCGCGCTCGAGCTCGAACCAGCTGCAGAACTTGCCTGGCTCCGACCGGTGGTCGAGGTCTTCGATCGCCGCATCCGGCTCGTCCTCGGGCGCGGGCGCGGTCGGATTGGCGAGCGGATCGTCGCTGAACAGGTAACGCAGGCGCAGGACCACCGGATCGACATCGGCGAACGAGCCGCCGTGCCAGAGATAGACGATGTCGCCGTTGCCCAGCTGGAACAGCTCGCTGTTGAACCGGCGCAGGAGCCGGTCGAACTCGCTCGCCGCGACCCGCATCTGATAGTCGCGCCGGTTGTGCGCCTTCAGCCCCGAGAGGTTGAGGTAAACCGCCCGCCAGTCGAAGTAATTGCGCTCCAGGCCCTTCACATAAGCGAGCAGCTCAGGTCCGACTTGGCAGCGTTCCGCCGATGCCTGCATGGTCGCCTCGAACGTCCTAGGTTGCTTCGGGATCAGCTCAGGCTGGAACGCCACCATAGTCGGCGAATCATCAACGACGCCTTAACCAACCGCTCGATCGCGGCTCCGACCCGCCACAGGCTCACGACTGTGGCATCGGTCCGACCAGCAGGGCCGGGTCGAGCGCCTGGTCGAACCAGTAGACGCCCCAGTGCAGGTGCGGCCCGGTCGCCCGCCCGGTCGCCCCAACCCGCCCGATCGGCTGGCCCTTGCGGACCGCCTGCCCGTCCTCGACCCCGAGCTCGCTCAGATGGGCATAGACGCTGTGCAGGCCATAGCCGTGGTCGATCATCACGGTATTGCCGGTGAAGTACATGTCGGCCGCGGCGACCGAGACGACCCCATCGGCCATGGCGTCGACCGGCGTGCCCGCGGGTGCTGCGATGTCGACCCCTCGATGCGGCGAGCGCGGCTCGCCGTTGAGGATGCGCTGACTGCCGTAGACGCCGCTGATCGGCCCGATCACCGGCCAGACGAACGCCGGCGCGATGCGCGGTTCGGCCGAGTCGCGCTCGCGCGCCGCCTCGATCAGCCTGGCATCGGCCCGGATCCGGACCAGATCCTTTGCGCTCGGCGAGACCTCGCGCGACGGGAGGCCGTTGATCCGCTGGATCTGGTAGTCGCGCCTCTTAATCTCGAGCCGCCGCTCGATCCGGCGGCCGTCCGGGTAGCGCACGACCAGCATTTCGCCGGTCGCCTCGTCGCGGCCGAAGCCGAACAGGAACCGGCCCGCCGGATCGAGGCGCAGCTGGCGGCCGGCGAAGCGCACCTCGCTGCCGGGCGGCACCTGGCCGCGCACCAGCCCGCCTTGAACGAGATCCCCCTGGAGATCGAGCGGCTGGGTTGCTGCCGCCGCAGCCGCGCCGCCGACCAACGCGACCAGAAGTCCGAACCACCACCGCACAACGGCATCTCCACTTGGAAACGGGTTGACCCCAAGACGGGTTTGCTGCCGACGATCGCTCGCCGGCAACTGCGCCCTTGGCTAGTCGCCGCGCTCGATCGCGCCCAGGATCTCGCCGGCGGCGCGCTGGAGCAGCAGCGTGTCGAAGCCGGTCAGGATCAGCCGGTAGCCGCGGCCGATCATGGCGTTGGCGATTTCGCCGGTGAGCGCGAGCCCGCCGAGGTGCACCGGGCTCGCCGCGATCGCGCGCTCCGCGCGCGCGATGCCGGCCTGGACCTCGTCGTGGGCCGGCCCGTCGCGATAGCCATAGCTCATGGCAAGATCGAAGGGCGCGATCAGGCAGGCGTCGACGCCCTTGACCTCGAGGATCGCGTCGATGTCGTCGATCGCATCCTTGTGCTCGATCAAAAGGATGCAGAGGATCTCGCGATCGGCCGGATCGGCGTAGGTCTGCATCGTCAGGCCAAAGCGGGCGGGCGCATAGAATGGGCCGAAGCCGCGCTCGCCGGCGGGCGGATAGCGGATCGCGCGGACCGCCGTCTCGGCGTCGGCGGCACTCCGGATCATCGGGAAGATGATTCCCATCGCGCCGGCATCCAGCACGGGCTTGGCCAGCCAGTGGACGTTCCAGGGCACGCGCACGATCGGCGCACAGGCCGTGCCGCTGGTCGCGGTGATCATGGCGTGGGCCGATTCGATCCCGATCGGCCCGTGCTCCATGTCGAAGAACAGCCAGTCGAAGCCGGCGGCCGCCAGCACCTGGGCGATGTGCACGCTCGGCATCGACACCAGGAGGCCGACCGCGGTCTTGCCGCCGGCGAGGCGCGCCTTCAGCGGGTTGATGGGTGGTTCGGGTGGATGCGCACTCACGTGGCTTCGCCTCCGCTGCGACTTGTCGATCGACGACCGATGCAGCCGATCCTGCCGGCGGCATCGGTCTGGTCCTATCACGATCTTCTCGGATCGGGATGGGATTCGGGATCCCGTCCGGGCGCGCCGCCGGGCTCCGGCGCCGGCGCGATCGCGAACCTCCGGGAAATGTCGGCCGTGCCGCTGCTCGAAGGTCGAAAGCAGCTGCAGGTTGGAGTAGTCTGCGCTGCGACTCAGCCACAAGAAAGGCAAGGGAGGCTGTCATGCGTTATCTGTGGTCAGCGTTCGCTGCGCTCGTCATGCTCGGGGCGGCCATTGGCGGGCCGCAACTGCAAGCGGCCGAGGCCGCCCACTACGCCTACATCGGCACTTACACCCATGATGCCCCGGGAGGCGATTCGGGCAAGGCGCACTCGGAGGGCATCTATGTCGCCAAGGTCGACCAGGAGACGGGCAAGCTCGAGCTCGTTCAGACCGTCACTTCCGACAATCCGTCGTTCCTGGCGTTGTCGCCCGATCAGCGGTTCCTGTTCGCGATCAACGAGATCGACGATTTCGAAGGCAAGGACGCGGGCTCGGTCGAGGCCTATCGGATCGACCAGGGCAGCGGCAAGCTCGCGCTGATCAACCGGGAAGCGCTGCCGGGGCCGATCCCGGCCCATCTCCAGGTCGACCCGAGCGGCAAGTACCTCGTGGTCGCGCTCTACATGGGCGGCTCGTTTGCGGTCTTTCCGATCGGCGCGGACGGCAGCCTCGGCGCGCCCACGGACGTCGTCCAGCAGCACGGCAGCGGTCCCAACAAGGAGCGCCAGGAGGCGCCGCATCCCCACGCCGTCATGTTCGATCCGGCCGGCCGCTACATCGCTACCGCCGATCTCGGCATTGACAAGGTCGAGACCTTCGAGCTCCAGGATGGCAAGCTCGCCAAGGTCAGCGAGGTCGCCCTGCCGCCCGGCAGCGGGCCCCGCCACCTCGCCTTCCGGCCGGACGGCTCGATGCTCTATGTCATCAGCGAGCTCAAGGCGACCGTCACCGCACTGCCCTACGATGCCGACAGCGGCAAGCTCGGGGAGCCGGTCGCCGCGGTCTCGACGGTGCCGGACGACTTTCCGGCGGCCAAGAGCACGGCCGAGATCATGGTCCACCCGTCGGGCAAGTTCCTCTACGGTTCCAACCGCCGCTTCTCGGATCATCCCGATGCGGACGCCATCGTCGTCTTCAAGCTGGACGAGAAGGGGGTGCCGGAGCGCGAGCAGTTCGTGACCCAGGACATCGCCTTCCCGCGCGCCTTCCAGCTCGATCCGACGGGCAAATGGCTCTACGCCTGCAACCAGAAAGGCGACACGATCGTTCAGTTCGCGATCGATCAGCAGACCGGCAAGCTCACGCCGACCGGCAACACCGCCGAGGTTCCGACCCCGGTGAGCCTGGTCTTCACGACCGGCGGGTAGGCTGCGGCCTGGCCCCGCGCGCCGGTCATTCAGGTCAATAGGGCTCGCCGTTCTTGTGGACGAAGACGTGGCCGCCCCCGGGCCGGGGGCGGATCTCCATGTCGATGTCGGAATAGATCGCCCCGTCCTCGGCGATGCGCGTGCCGATCTCCAGATAGACGGCGGGCTGGCCGGAGCGGTTGATCAGGTGGTGGCCGTCGGGCTCGCCGGCGGGGAAGCCCGCGAACATGCCGGGGCCGAGGCGCTGCTCGCCGGCGTCGGTGACCAGCGTCAGCTCGCCGGCGACGACATAGACCAGCTCGTCCTCGTGCGAGTGCCAGTGGCGCTGCGAGGACCAGCAGCCGGGCGGCAGCTCGACCAGATTGGCGCCGAACTGGGTGAGCCCGCAGGGGTCGCCGAGCGCCCGCTTGATTCGGCCCGCGACCGCCGTGCGGAACGGCTCCGGATAGCCGGAGCCACTGCGCGCTGGCAGCGTCGCGGGGTCGATCGCCCGGCAGCGAAGGTCATCGGCCATCGTGTAGCTCCGCTCGCTTGTTCGTTCGAGGCGGCAGAGCCTGCCGCAGCGCCGGACGATTGCCAAGGGCCCATGGCGCGTCTTTCCGCGTTGCGGGCCGCTGCGCTAAGCTCGGAGGTCCAAGGGAGGCGCGAGCGAACCGCATGCTCAGTCAGTCGGAGACCGATCATTACCGCGAGGCCGGCTTTGTCATTCCCGATTTCCGGCTGCCCGAGCAGGCGCTGGCGGAGATTCGGGCCGCGCACGACCGGCTGCTGGTCAAACATCCCGAGTTCCGCGACTACTGCTCGTGTCTGCTGCAGTACGATACCGGTTTCCTGAATTTCGCCCGCAACCCCGCGATCCTCGACATGGTCGAGCAGGTGCTGGGACCGAATTTCGCGCTCTGGAACTCGAGCTTCTTCGCCAAGCCCGCGCGCGACGGCAAGCGCACGCCCTGGCATCAGGAGGGCGAATACTGGCCGATCCGGCCGCTCGCGACCTGCACGGTCTGGATCGCGGTCGACGCCGCGACGTCCGAGAATGGCTGCCTTCGGGTCATCAAGGGCTCGCACAAGGACAGAAAACTACGCCGGCATCGGACGGTGGGGGCGACCGACGTCACGCTCAATCAGGAACTGCAGCCTGACGAATATGACGAGCGCCAGGCGGTCGACCTCGAACTCGCCGCGGGCCAGGTCTCGCTGCACGACGTTTTTCTGTTACATGGCTCGGAAGCGAACACGTCCGACAGATCCCGCCGCGGCATGGACCTTGCGCTTCATGCCGACCAGCTCGGTGTTCGACCGCGGCCTCGCGACCGAGCTCTAGCACCGCCTCGGCATCACCGACCATTCGGTGCGCACGCTCTACCTGATGCGCGGTATCCATGAGTCCGGCCAGAACGACTTCCGCATCCGTCTTTGAGGATCGGGGTTCGCGAGCGAACCCCGCGGTGCGGCCATTTTGCGCCCCTGGCGGTCGGCAGCGAGGGTTGAAACTCGGGGGTCCGACCTTACGTGCAGGGGTGCAAGGGGCGGCGTTCGAGAGCATTCGGCAGGACGGGTCAGGGAAGCGCCCGCCGCCGGATCCGACTTTATCGCAACATGACGGCAGCGGCACGGGCGTCGGATGACGCCGGCGTGCGGCGCCGAACAGTGGAGGGTACAGCATGGCAACCGCGCTCAAGGACTTTCGCATTCAGCTGTCCGACCCGAGCCTGTTCCGCGAGCAGTGCTACATCGACGGTGCCTGGGTCGACGCTGACAGCCGCGCGACCAGCGAGGTCAGGGACCCGGCCGCGGGCGAGGTCATCGGCACCGTGCCGAAGATGGCCGTCGCCGAGACCCGGCGGGCGATCGAGGCTGCGGACCGCGCCTTCAAGAGCTGGAGCAAGACCACCGCCAAGGAGCGCGCCAAGATCCTCCGCAAGTGGTTCGACCTGATGATGGAGAACCAGGAGGATCTCGCGATCCTGATGACCCGCGAGCAGGGCAAGCCGCTGACCGAATTGCGCGGCGAGATCGCCTATGGTGCCGCCTTCGTCGAGTGGTTCGCCGAGGAGGCCAAGCGCGTCTACGGGGACATCATCCCCACCGTCGCCGAGAGCCGCCGGTTGATGGTCTTCAAGCAGCCGGTCGGCGTCTGCGCCGCGATCACGCCCTGGAACTTCCCGAACGCGATGATCACACGCAAATGCGCGCCCGCGCTGGCGGCGGGCTGCACGGTCGTGGTCAAGCCCGCGAGCTTTACCCCTTACTCCGCGCTGGCGCTGGCCGAGCTCGGCGAGCGCGCCGGCATCCCGAAGGGCGTGTTCAACGTCATCACCGGCGGCGCCAAGGAGGTCGGTGGCGAGCTCACCAGCAACGACACGGTGCGCAAGCTGTCGTTCACCGGCTCGACCGAAGTCGGCAAGATCCTGCTCAAGCAGTGCGCCGACACGGTCAAGAAGGTGAGCATGGAACTCGGCGGCCACGCGCCCCTGATAATCTTCGACGACGCCGACATCGACGCCGCGGTCAAGGGTGCGATCGCCTGCAAGTTCCGTAACTCCGGCCAGACCTGCGTCTGCACCAACCGGATCTACGTGCAGGAGAAGGTCTACGACGAGTTCGCCAAGAAGTTCTCGGCCGCGGTCGCGCGCCTCAAGGTCGGCTCCGGCCTGGAGCAGGGTACCGAGCAGGGCCCGCTGATCGAGCCCGCGGCCATCGCCAAGGTCGAGCGCCACGTTTCGGATGCCAAGTCGCACGGCGCCAAGGTCCTGACCGGTGGTCAGCGGCACGCGCTGGGCGGCCTGTTCTACGAGCCGACCGTGCTCTCGAACTGCACGCCCGAGATGCTGATCAGCCACGAGGAGACCTTCGGGCCGGTGGCGCCCTTGTTCAAGTTCAAGGACGAGGACGAGGTGATCGGGCTCGCCAACAAGACCGAGTACGGGCTTGCCAGCTACTTCTACGCCCGCGATGTCGGCCGGGTCTTCAAGGTCGCCGAGGCGCTCGAGGCCGGCATCGTCTCGGTCAACGAGGGCATCTTCTCGACCGAGGTGGCGCCGTTCGGCGGCTACAAGCACTCCGGCATCGGCCGCGAGGGCTCGAAGTACGGCATCGACGAGTACCTCGAGATCAAATACGTCAACCTCGGCGGTATTTCCTGACTCCGGCTCGACTTCCGCTGACTGGTGGCCGGGCCCCTGCGCCCGGCCATTTCATTTCCGGTAGCGGCAGCAATCGGCCGCTGCGCGCGGCGGACTGGTGAGCCTGTCCGCCGAGGTCAGGCGGAAGCTCAGGCTCGCCGAGGGCGACCACCTCGAGGCCGAAGCGGTCGAGAGCGGGCTGCCGTTGAGCTCAGCTTACCGTCAGTCGGTCGAACGCTCGGCCCGCTGGGGACCGAGCAGCAGTGCGCGCAGCGTCGCTAGCGCCTGGTCGCCATCCCATTCGGCGGGGCCGAGGACACGGCCGACCTCGCGGCCGTCGCGATCGAGGACCACGGTGGTCGGCAGGCCGAAGGCGCTGAGGGCGCGGCTTGCGGCTCCCTTGGGGTCGCGATAGATCTTCAGGTTTTGGATGCCGATCTCGTCGTAGAAGGCCTGGATCTGGTCCAGGTCGCCGCGGTCGAGCGAAAGCGGCAGGACGTAGAGCCCCTCTGGGCCATACTCCGCCTGGAGGCGGTCGAGCGATGGCATCTCCTTGCGGCACGGGCCGCACCAGGTGGCCCAGAGATTGAGCACGACGACCTTGCCGCGGAAATCCTCGAGGGTCAGCGGGTTGCCGGCCGCGTCCTCGAACGCCAGCTCGGGCGCCGGTTTGGGCGGGCTCGGCGCAAAGTTGAACGCGGCCGCGGGGAATGGAATGATCAGCGCCAGCAAGGCGAGCGCTGCACGCAGGGAACATCTCATGCGGTCATCCAGTGCCATCCAGGCCGGGTCGCGCGCGATCCTCGGCATGTGTCGGCGAGCCGGGCCGTGAGCGGCCCCGAGCAGCGGAACCCGCAGCCGCGCGGGGTCGATCTGTGGGGCGGTCATTTCGAGCGCGGGCCGGCACCGCTGATGGAGCAGATAAACGCCTCGATCGGCTTCGACAAGCGCCTCTACGCTCAAGATCTCGTGGGCTCCAGGGCGCACGCCCGGATGCTGGCCGAGGTCGGGCTGCTCAGCGCGGCCGAGCGCGATGCGATCGTTGGCGGCCTCGAGCAGATCGAGCGCGAGATCGAAGAGGACCGCTTTCCGTTCAGCACCGCGCTCGAAGACATCCACCTCAACATCGAGGCGCGGCTCACGGAGCTGATCGGCGAGCCCGGCCGCAAGCTGCATACCGCGCGCTCGCGCAACGATCAGGTCGCGACCGACTTCCGGCTCTGGGTGCGCGCCGCAATCGACCGCACCGACGGCCTGCTGCGCGAGCTGCAGGCGGCGCTGCTGGCGCGCGCCGAGGAGCACAGCGGCTCGGTCATGCCGGGCTTCACCCACCTGCAGGCCGCCCAGCCGGTCACGCTCGGCCATCATCTTTTGGCCTATGTCGAGATGCTCGGGCGCGATCGCGGCCGGTTCGCGGACGCCCGCGCGCGCCTCAACGAATGCCCGCTCGGCGCGGCCGCGCTCGCCGGCACCAGCTTCCCGATCGATCGCGACCAGACCGCCAAGGAGCTCGGCTTCGAGCGCCCCGCCGCCAATTCGATCGACGCGGTCTCGGACCGCGATTTCGCGCTCGAGTTCCTGGCCGCGGCGGCGATCACGGCGGTCCATCTGTCGCGGCTCGCCGAGGAGCTGGTGCTCTGGTCGACCCCACAGTTCGCCTTCGTGCGCATGGCCGAGGAGTTCTCGAGCGGCAGCTCGATCATGCCGCAGAAGCGCAATCCCGATGCCGCCGAGCTGGTGCGCGCCAAGGCCGGCCGGGTGATCGGCGGCCTGAACGCTCTGCTGATCGTCCTGAAGGGTCTGCCGCTCGCCTACGCCAAGGACTTGCAGGAGGATAAGGAGCCGGTGTTCGACGCCGCCGACAGCTTGGCCCTTTGCCTGGCCGCGCTGGCCGCTATGATCGCGGGCATGACCGTCGATACTGCGCGGCTCGCGACCGCGGCCGCGGTCGGCTACACGACCGCGACCGATCTCGCGGACTGGCTGGTGCGGGCGCTGGACCTGCCGTTCCGTGCCGCTCATGGGATCGCCGCCCAGGTCGTGCGCCGTGCCGAGGCGCTGGGCGTCGGCCTCGAGCGCCTCGAACTCGCCGAGCTGCAGGCGATCGAGCCCCGGATCACGGCCGAGGCGCTCCAGGTCCTGACCGTCGCGCAGTCGGTCGCCTCGCGCACCAGCTTCGGCGGGACGGCGCCGGTCCGGGTGCAGGCAGCGGTCGCGGCGGCGCGGGCGCGGTATCTGTGATCGGCCGCGGAACTTTCACCCTGGTCTGGAGGATGATGCTCCTGAGCCTCCTGCTCGGCGGCTGCTCGGTGATGAGCAGCCTGCACGTCGGCGACCTCACGCTCGGTCTGCAGAGCGGCTTGGCAAGCATCAGCAGCCATGTCGGAATCTTCGTCCACTGAGCGTATGAAGCGTCCGGCCGCGGCGCGCCGGCTGGTGCTCGCCTTGCTGCCGCTCGGTGTGCTCGCCGCCTGTGGCAAGAAGGGCCCGCTGCGCCTGCCGAAGGCGGGCGAGACCGGTGATGACAGCCAGAAGGCCGAGCCCGAAGCCCAACCTCAGCCTGAGCCCCAGGCCAAGCCATGAGCGATTTCGTCTATCGCGATGGCCGGCTGTGCGCCGAGGACGTGCCGCTTGCCGAGATCGCGGCCGCGGTCGGCACGCCCGCCTACGTCTACGCCTCGGCCGGCATGCGGGCGCGGGTCCGGCGCTTCTTCGCGGCCTTCGCGGGCCAGCCGGCGATGCTCTGCTACGCGCTCAAGGCGAACAGCAATCTCGCGGTGATCCGGACGCTGGCGGCGGAGGGCGCCGGTGCCGAGGTGGTCTCGGGCGGCGAGCTGCAGCGGGCGCTGGCGGCCGGAGTGTCACCGACGCGCATTGTCTTTTCCGGCGTCGGCAAGAGCCGCGATGAGATGGTCCTGGCACTGGACGCCGAGATCGCTCAGTTCAACGTCGAATTGGTGCCGGAGCTGATCGTGCTCGGCGAGGTCGCTGCGGCGCGCCGGCGGCGGGCGCCGGTGGCGCTCCGGATCAACCCCGACGTCGCCGCGGACACCCACGACAAGATCAGCACCGGCCGGCGCCACGACAAGTTCGGGATCGCCTACGACCAGGCGCTCGAGGTCTACGATCTCGCGAGCCGCCTGGCCGGGATCGAGATCGTCGGGCTCCACCTGCACATCGGCTCGCAGATCCTGAGCCTGGCACCGTTCGAGGCCGCGTACCGGCGCGGGGTCGAGCTGGTCGGGACGCTGCGCCGCTCCGGGATCGACATCCGGCGGCTCGACCTCGGCGGCGGCCTCGGGGTCCGCTACCAGGCCGAGCCCGAGCTGGATCTGGAGGGCTACGCGGCGCTGATCCGCGGGCTGACCGCCGGGCTCGAGCTCGAGCTGGTCTTCGAGCCGGGGCGGTGGCTGGTCGCCGAATTGGGCGTGCTGCTGGCCAAGGTGCTCTACGTCAAGCCCGGTGCCGAGCGGCCCTGCATCGTGGTCGACGCCGGCATGAACAATCTGCTGCGACCCGCGCTTTACGACGCCTATCACGCCGTCCTGCCGGTCGCCCAACCAGCGGTCGGGGTGCCGCTGCAGCCGGCGGATCTGGCCGGACCGGTCTGCGAGAGCACCGACGTTTTCGCGCGCCGGCGCGATTTCCCCCCACTGGCGGCCGAAGATCTGATAGTCTTAACCGGCGTGGGTGCTTATGGTGCGGTCATGGCGTCCGACTACAACTCACGGCCGGTGGCGGCGGAGGTGTTGGTCGACGGGCCGCGCTACGCCGTGGTCAAGCCGCGCATCGAGCCGGCCGCGCAGTTCGCCGACGAAGGTTTGCCGCCGTGGTTGGCGTCGCCAGCGGAGCGCGGTGCGGCTAGCGAGCGAGGAGAATTGGCATGAGCGATGCCGATCCGAGACGCAGCTTTGGATTTCGCCGCCGGGTGCTTCTGGCGCGGGCGGCGACTGCGTTCGAAGCGGCGTGGGTGGCGCTCTGGCCAAGCCTGGCGCTGATCGGCGTCTTCCTGGTCGTCAGTCTGCTCGGGCTCTGGGCCCTGCTGCCGGGCTGGTTGCACGGGCTCGCGCTGATCCTGCTGGCGGGCGGTCTGATGTGGACGCTGTGGGGCGCGCGCGCCGGCCTGCGCTGGCCGGAGCCGGGCGCCGGCCTGCGGCGGCTGGAGCGGGTCAACGCGCTCGCGCATCAACCGCTGCGCTCGCTCGGCGACCGGCTGTCCGGGGGCGAGGACGACCCTGCGACCAGCTCGCTCTGGCGGCGGCATCAGGAGCGGCTGGCGCGGGCGCTCCGGCAGCTCCGGGTCGGGCCGCCGCGCTCGGACCTGCCCAGGCGCGATCCCTGGGCGTTGCGCGCCGCCCTGCTGCTCGTTCTGCTCGTGGCCCTGGTCGAGGCCGGCGGCATGGTGCCCAAGCGTCTGCTCCAGGCCTTCGAGCTGCGGCGCGGCGCGCCCGCGGCCGAGGTTCCGGTCGAGCTCACGCTCTGGGTCACGCCGCCGCTCTACACCGGCAAGCCGCCGGTGCGGCTCGAGGCCGAGCGCCCCGCGCCGGGCGCTCCGGTCGTGGTCCGGGCGCCGGGCAAGGTTCCCTTGCCGGCCGGCAGCGAGGCGCTCGCCCAGCTCCATCACATCCGCGGGCCGGCGCCGAGCTATTCGATCGGTCTCGACCAGAAGACTAAGCCGTTCGTCGCGATCGCCGACGAGAGCGCCGAGGCCAGCCTGGTGATCAATCAGTCGGGCGAGCTGCGGATCGGCAGCGCCGACGAGTCGCTCGGCGCCTGGCAGATCGAGGCGGTGCCGGACCAGCCGCCGACCATCGAGTTCGGCGAGCCGCCGAGCGCCACACATCGGGGCGTGCTGCGGTCCCAGTTCAAGGCCAGCGACGATTACGGGATCACCAGCATCGCGCTGCTGATGAACCGGGTCGGTCATGACGACAAGGTCGAGCGGATCGAGCTGATGCGGCCGGCCGGCGGCACCACCCAGATCGATGATGCCGGCTACGTCGACCTGACCCCGCACCCCTGGGCCGGGCTGCCGGTCGTGATCCGGCTCGAGGCGGTCGACGGCATCGCTCAGCACGGCCAGAGCGAGCCGCAGGAGATCGTGCTGCCGTCGCGGCCGTTCCAGCATCCGATCGCGCGCGCGATCATCGAGCAGCGCCGCCGCCTGGCCGCCGAGCCGGAGCAGAGCAACGACGTGGTCGCCGCGCTCGACCAGCTGAGCCGCGCGCCGGCGGCGTTCCAGAACGACACCGCGGTCTATCTGGCGCTGCGCTCGGCGATGATGCGCCTGCTGTACGATCAGGACGGCAAGGCGTTCGATGACGTCCTGGCGCTGCTCTGGGACACCGCCCTCCACCTCGAGGACGGCAGCGTGTCGCTCGCCGAGCGCGATCTGCGCCAGCTCCAGCAGGCGCTCAAGGACGCGCTGGCCAAGGGTGCCAGCGACCAGGAGCTCGAGCGGTTGATGTCCGAGCTGCAGCGCGCGATGAACGAGTATCTCGACGCGCTCGCCCGTCAGGCCCAGTCGCAGCAGGCCGACCAGCAGCAGCAGGCGCAACCGACCGATCCGAACGCGATCCAGGTCGAGCGCCAGGATCTGCAGCAGATGCTGGACAAGATCCGGGAGATGATCAAGACCGGCGCCCGGGACGCGGCCCAGCAGATGCTGGCGCAGCTGCAGGATCTTTTGGAGAACCTCCAGGTCGCGAAGAACGGCCAGATGCAGCAGGGCCAGCAGATGATGAGTCAGCTGCAGAAGATGATCCAGCAACAGCAGAAGCTGCTCGATCAGACCTTCGGCATGACCCGCCGCAGCGGACAGCAGGAGCAGCAGGACCAGTTCGGCCAGCAGGGCGAGCAGCAGGGTCAACAGGACCAGATGGGCCAACAGGGCCAGATGGGTCGGCAGGGCCAGATGGGTCGGCAGGGCCGGATGGGTCAGCAGAGCCAGATGGGCCAGCAGGGCCAGATGGGCCAGATGGGCCAGGGCCAGATGCAGCCGGGCGGTGAGCTCGGCCAGATGGCCACGGATCAGGACGCGCTGCGGCGCGCGCTCGGCGAGCTGATGCGCAAGATCGGCGAAGCCGGCGCGCAGATCCCGCGCAGCCTGGGCGAGGCCGAACTCGCGATGCGCGCCGCCCGCGACGCCCTCAACGCCGGTGCGCCCGATCAGGCGGTCGACCCGCAGAGCCAGGCACTCGACCAGCTGCGCCAGGGCGGCCAGGCGATGATGCAGGAGATGCAGCGCATGTACGGCGAGGGCCAGGGTCGGATGCCGGGTCAGCAATATGGCCAGGCGCCCAACAACCGGGACCCGCTCGGCCGGTCGACCTACAACCAAGGCGGCGTCGACCTCTGGGGCGAGAAGGTGCCGACCGAGCTCGATCTCGGCAAGGCGCGCTCGATTCTGGAGGAGTTGCAGCGCCGGGCCAGCGATCGCCAGCGCCCGACCGAGGAGCTCGACTACCTGCAACGCCTGTTGCGTCGCTTCTGAGGCGGAGTCCTTTCGGATCGGCAGGGGTGCGCCTGCAGCCGTCGCCGAACGCCGATCCGCGGCCGCCGGGCTGCCCGGTCGATCTCCTGCTCCTGCACTATACCGGCATGCCGAGCGCGGAGGCGGCGCTCGCGCGGCTGGTGGATCCAGTCGCCAAGGTCAGCGCCCACTACCTGATCGACGAGGACGGCACGGTCGTCGCCCTGGTGCCGGAAACCACCCGCGCCTGGCACGCCGGCGTCAGCTCGTGGCGGGGTCAGAGCCACCTGAACGACCGCTCGATCGGGATCGAGCTGGTCAATCCCGGCCACGAATGGGGCTATCGTGCCTTTCCCGAGCCGCAGTACGCCGCCTGCATCGAGCTCTGCCAGGGGATCCTCGGCCGCTGGCGGATCCCGGCATGGCGCGTCCTCGGCCACAGCGACGTGGCCCCGGAGCGCAAGCAGGATCCGGGCGAGCTGTTCGACTGGGCGCGGCTCGCCGCCGCCGGGATCGGCCTGTGGCCGGCGCCAGGCCCCGGCCGGCCGCGCGGCATCGCGCAACTGCAGGCCGAGCTCGCCGAGGTCGGCTACCCGGTGCCGCGCCACGGCCGGCTCGACGAGGCGACCCGGCTCGCGATCACCGCCTTCCAGCGGCATTTCCGGCCGGAGCGGGTCGACGGCGATCCGGACGCGGGCACGCGGGCGCGCCTCGACGGCCTGCTGGCGGCGCTCCGGGCGCTTGAAGCGGGCAGCGGGCGACCCGACATCTAACCCCGGATCAGGCGGCCGGATGGCCGCTCTCGGGGCAACTCGGGGGAGGAAAGTCCGGGCTCCACGGAAACACGGTGCCGGGTAACGCCCGGCGGGGGCGACCCCAGGGAAAGTGCCACAGAGAGCAGTCTGCCCGCCGGGGCCGCGTCGTACTGGCGGGGCCTGCGGGTGAGGGTGAAAGGGTGCGGTAAGAGCGCACCGCGGCGCCGGCAACGGCGGCGGCACGGTAAACCCCACCGGGAGCAAGACCAAGTAGGGACGACGGCGCCGCGCTCCGGCGCGGCGTGGGCCAGTTTCCGGGCCGGTCGTCCGGGTCGGTCGCGCGAGGCGCCTGGCAACAGGCGTCCCAGAGGAATGGCCATCCCGCGGCGCTTATGAAGGCGTCGCGGACAGAACCCGGCTTACAGGCCGCCTGATCCGGATCTCCGGGCTCGACCGGGACGTTCTCTCGCGACGGTAGAGGAACAAAAGTAGAACACGAGGCCGGAATTTGCCTGGTCTCGAGCTCTTCTTGCACCGGGCACGGCGATGGACCCACGCCATAGCGGAGGCCTTGGCAGTTTTCTGACGAGGATTCAGTAGGTTATAGGAGATTCTTGGAAATGGGCCTTGACTGCGCGCGGCCTTAACTATAGGGTGAAAGTTCCCGCCCGCTAAAGTGCAACCATGGTCAAGGGCAAGTCGTGCGGCAACGCGTTCCCGATCGAACTGCCGATGTCTCGTCATTTCGACCTGCCGCGTCGCAGATCCTGCGGTCGGGGCGACGCTCCTTCTTTGTCGGCACGGTAAAGATGGAGATGCGGGTCGACGAATACCGCACGTACCGGGGAACTCGGACGGCAATACCTTGGGTGACTACAGCGTGATGGCAATCGCCAAGTCTTCGTGGCATTTCGAGCATGAGGCTGGCCGGCTTTGATTGCGCTCGCGTTGACCAGAACCGCCGATCCTGCTGCCGGCCGCCACGTTCCCGTGCTGCTGTCGGAGATGCTGGCGGCGCTCGCCGTGCGGCCCGGCGGCGTCTATCTGGATGCCACCTTCGGCGCCGGCGGCTACAGCCGGGCGATCCTGGCGGCGGGCGCCGGCCGGGTGCTCGGCCTCGACCGCGACCCGGACGCGGTCGCCCGCGGCCGGCGCCTGGCCGCCGAGCAGGCGCGCTTCAGCATGCTCGAGGGCCGCTTCGGCGACATGGCGGAGCTGCTCACGGCCGCCGGCGTGCCGCGGCTGGACGGCATAGTTCTCGATCTCGGACTGTCGTCGGCGCAGCTCGACGATCCGGCCCGCGGCTTCTCGTTCATGGCCGACGGCCCGCTCGACATGCGCATGTCCGGCGCCGGCCGCAGCGCCGCCGATCTGGTCAACCAAGCCGATGAGATGGCCCTCGCCAACCTGCTCTACCGCTATGGCGAGGAGCCGGCGGCGCGCCGGATCGCGCGGGCCGTCGTCGAGCGGCGCCGGCGCGCGCCGATCGAGCGGACCCGCGAACTCGCCCAGCTGGTCGCCGCCGCGGTCGGCCGCACTGGCGGCCGGATCGATCCCGCGACCCGCACCTTCCAGGCCTTGCGCATCGAGGTCAACGACGAGCTGGCCGAGCTGGAGCAGGCGCTGGTCGCGGCCGAGCAGCTACTCGGGCCCGGCGGCCGCCTGGTGGTGGTCGCCTTCCACTCGCTCGAGGACCGGCCGGTCAAGCAGTTCCTCGCCGCGCGCAGCGGCGCCCTGCCGCGGCCTTCGCGCCATCTGCCCGAGCCGCCCGGCGGACCCGCGGCCGCCCGCTTCCGCCCGCTCTACCGCCATCCCGTCCGGCCCGGTCCGGCGGAGCTAGCCGCCAACCCGCGCGCCCGCTCGGCACGACTGCGCGCCGCCGAACGGCTGCCCGACCCGGAGGCGCCGGCATGACCGTGCGGCTCGGGCTGGCCAGCCTCCTGATCGCGCTGCTCGCCGCGTCCGGGCTCTACGTCCTCAAGGATCGGGTGCGCCAGCTCGAGAACGAGTTGCGCGGGGTGCAGGTCGCGACGGCCACCGAGAGGTCGAGGCTCAACCGCCTGCGCGCCGAGTGGGCGCTGCTCAACCAGCCGGGGCGCCTCGCACGCCTGGCGGGCGGCTATCTCAAGCTGCAGCCGGCGCAACCCGGCCAGATCGTGCGGATCACCGACGTGCCGCTGCGCTCCGACCTCGACCTCGAGAAGCGGCCGCTGACCGCCCTGCTGCCGTCCGGGGGCGCGATCCCGCTCCGGCTCAAGCCACCCGAGCGGCTCGCCCTGCCGGGACCCTGGCCCGAGGTGCCCGGCCAGGGTCAGAAGACGGCGCGGAGCCAGCCCTGATGCGGCCCCGGATCGATTCCGGCCTGCGTCTCGGCCAGCGCCGGCTGCGCCTGGTCGGCGGCCTGTTCGCCCTGGCCCTGCTGGCGCTCGCTCTCAGGCTGGTCGATCTGGCGCTCTGGCGTGGCGATGCCGGGATCGGCGCTCAGGCGCACGCCGACGCGCTCGACGGCGGGCATCGAGCCGACATCGTCGACCGCAACGGCACTCTGCTCGCGACCGACTACCCGACCCCCTCGGTCTATGCCGATCCCGCCCTGGTGCTCGACCCGGAGGCGGCGGCGAAAGCACTCGCCGGCGCGCTCGAGGGCGGCGATCCTGCGGACCTGCTCGCCAGGCTCCAGGAGCCGCGCCGTTTCGTCTGGCTCAAGCGCCACATCACCGACGACGAGGAGCGGGCGGTGATCCGGCTCGGGCTGCCAGGCATCGGCTTTCGGACCGAGCGCCACAGGATCTACCCGCAAAGCGCGCTGGCCGCGCATCTGGTCGGCTACGTCGGCATCGAGAACCAGGGGCTCGCCGGCATCGAGAGCAGCTTCGATGACCGCCTGACCGATCCCGACCAGCGCCAGACGCCGCTCGTGCTGACCCTCGATCTCCGGGTTCAGGAGGTCGTGCGCAGCGAGCTCAAGGCGGCGCGCGCGCGCTTTGCCGCCAAGGGCGCCGCCGCCATCGTGCTCGATGTCGCGAGCGGCGAGGTCCTGGCCGGCGTCAGTCTGCCCGACTTCGACCCCAACCGCTACCAGGAAGCGTCGTCCGACGCGCTGTTCAACCGCGTGACGCTCGGGACCTACGAGCTCGGCTCCCTGTTCAAGCTGTTCACGGTCGCGATGGCGCTGAATGCCGGCGCGGTCGACATGACCACCAGCCTGGACGCGAGCGCACCGCTGCAGTTCGGCCGCTTCCGGATCGGCGACGACCACGCGAGGCGGCGCTGGCTGAGCGTGCCCGAGGTGATCGCCTTCTCGTCGAACATCGGCGCCGCCAGGATGGCGATGGCGCTCGGGACCGAAGGCCAGCTCGAGTATTTCCGGCGGTTCGGTCTGCTCGACCGGCACCCGATCCGGCTGCCCGAGGTCGCGCTGCCGCAACAGCCGGCCCGCTGGCGCCCGATCAACACGGTGACCGCCGCCTATGGCCACGGCATCGCGATCTCGCCGTTGCAGATGGCCGATGCGGTCTCGGCGATCGTCTGCACCGCGCCGCGGCCGCGGGCGCATCTGGTCGCCGAGGCGGTGCCGGCGGTCTGGGATCGGCCGCTGGTCTCGGCCGAGACCGCCGCCAAGCTGCGCTGGCTGATGTGGCTGACCGTCACCGAGGGCACCGGCAAGCTCGCCAAGGTGCCGGGCTATCTGATCGGCGGCAAGACCGGCAGCGCCGACAAGCCGGTCCGCGGCAGCTATCGGGGCGGCGGCCTGATCTCGTCGTTCATCGCCGCCTTCCCGATCGATCAGCCCCGCTACGTCGTGCTGGTCACCCTCGACGACCCGAAGGGCGATGCCGACACCTTCGGCCTGGCCGAGGGCGGCTGGACCGCGGCGCCCACGGTCGGGCGGATCATCAGCCGGATCGGCCCGCTGCTCGGCCTGCCGCCGGTCGATCCGGACGCCGAGCGCTGGTTCCGCGACCGGCTGGTCGAACGCCAGGCGTACAACGGCCGGACCGGCCGGATCGAGCCCAGCTTCAAGGTCGCGCCCGGCGTCAAGTGGGTCGACGACCACCAGGGAGAAGCCGGATGCGGCTGCGCGCCCTGCTCGGTCCTGGGGTGACCGTGGTCGACGCCGCGGGCGGCGCGGCCGAGATCAGCGGGCTCAGCGCCGATTCGCGCGCCATCCAGCCGGGCTGGCTGTTCGCGGCGCTGCCGGGCAGCCGGACCGACGGCCGCCGGTTCATTACTGACGCGATCGGGCGCGGCGCCGCCGCGGTCCTCGCCTCGCCCGACCTGGCCGACGCCGGGCTGGCTGTGCCGCTGGTGCTCGACCCCGACCCGCGGCGCCGCCTGGCGCTGATCGCGGCCCGCTTCTACGGCCGCCAGCCGCGCTGGATCGCGGCCGTGACCGGCACCAGCGGCAAGACCTCGGTCGCCTGCTTCGCGATGCAGCTCTGGGCCGAGCTCGGCCATCCGGCGGCCTCGCTCGGCACGCTCGGCCTGATCGCACCGGGCAGCCGCGGCGCCTCCGGCCTGACCACGCCCGACCCGGTCCGGCTGCACGCGCTGCTCGCGGAACTCGCCGAAGGCGGAGTCGAGCATCTGGCGATCGAGGCGTCGAGCCATGGCCTCGACCAGCGCCGGCTCGACGGCGTGCAGCTGGCGGCGGCGGCGTTTACCAATCTCTCACGAGACCACTTCGATTATCATGGCAGCCAGGACGCCTATCTGGCGGCCAAGCGGCGTCTGTTCAGCGAGCTCCTGCCGCCCGGGGGGACCGCCGTGCTCAACGCCGACCAGCCCGAGTTCGAGCCGCTCGCCGCGGTCTGCCGCGCGCGCGGGATCACCGTGCTCGACTACGGCCTGGCGGCCGCGCGCCTGCGCCTGGTCGAACGCCGGCCGGAACTCGATAGTCAGACGATCAGCCTGGCCGTCGATGGCCGCGAATACCGGGTTCGCAGCCCACTGGTCGGTGCCTTTCAGGCGAGCAATCTGCTGGCGGCGCTCGGTCTGGTCCTGGCCACGGGCGCCGATCCGGAAGTCGCAGCCCCGCAACTCGGCAAGCTCCAGGGCGCGCCCGGCCGGATGCAGCGGATCGGCCGCCATCCGAGCGGTGCCCCGGTGTTCGTCGACTACGCGCACAAGCCGGATGCGCTCGCCAAGATCCTGGACACGCTCCGCCCGGATACCGAGAGACGCTTGGTCGTGGTGTTCGGCTGCGGTGGCGATCGCGACCCGGGCAAGCGGGCGGAGATGGGGGCGATCGCGGCCGCGCGCGCCGACCACGTCTACGTCACCGACGACAACCCTCGCGGCGAGGACCCGGCGGCGATCCGGCGCGCGATCCTGGACGCCTGCCCGGGTGCCATCGAGATCGGCGACCGGCGGGCCGCGATCCGGGCGGCGATCGCCGGGCTCGAGGCGGGCGACGTCCTGGTGCTCGCCGGCAAGGGCCACGAAACCGGCCAGATCGTCGGCGACCAGGTGCTACCGTTCGACGATGCGGTCGAGGTCCGGGCCGCCCTTGCCGAACTGAGCGGGGCGGCGGCATGAGCGCGGCGCTCTGGACCGCAGCCGAACTCGCCGCCGCGACCGGCGGCCGCGCGAGCGGCGACTGGTCGGTCACCGGCATCGCGATCGATTCCCGGACCGTGCAGCCGGGCGAGCTGTTCGTAGCACTCCGCGGCCCCAACCACGACGGCCACGACTTCGTCGCCGCGGCGCTGGCCAAGGGCGCCGCCGCGCTGGTCGACCGCCTGCCTGGGATCGCGGCCGACGCCAGGGTGCTTCGAGTCCAAGACACCATGGCGGCGCTGACCGCCCTCGGCCGGGCGGCACGGGCGCGCAGCCACGCCAGCCACGCTGCGATCACCGGCAGCGTCGGCAAGACCGGGACCAAGGAGGCGCTCCGGCTGGTGCTCGCCCGCCAGGCCCGGACCCACGCGAGCGCCGCCAGCTACAACAATCACTGGGGCGTGCCGCTCTCGCTCGCGCGCCAGCCGCGCGATGCGGTCTACGGCATCTATGAGCTCGGCATGAACGCGCCCGGCGAGATCTCGGCGCTCACCCAGCTGGTGCTGCCGCAGGTCGCGATGATCACGGCGGTCGCGCCCGCCCATCTCGGCTTCTTTCCCTCGGTCGAGGCGATCGCGGCGGCCAAGGGCGAGATCTTCGGCGGCCTCGAGCCCGGCGGCACCGCGGTCCTGAATCTCGACGATCCGCGCACGCCGCAGCTGATCGGAATCGCGAAGGCCGCCGGCTGCGAGCGGATCATCGGCTTCGGCAGCGACCGCGGCGCCGCCGTCCGCCTGAAGGATGCCAGGCTCGATCCGAGCGGCAGCGACGTCAGGATCAGTGCCGATGGCGCCGAACTCAGCTTCCGGATCGGTGCCCCCGGGCGGCACTGGGTTACGAACAGCCTGGGCGTGCTCGCCTGCGTCACGGCGCTCGGCGCGGACCCCAGAGCGGCGGCGCAGGCGCTGGTCGATATCCGGCCGCTCAAGGGGCGCGGCCAGCGCCACCGGCTGGCGCGGGCGGGCGGCGAGATCACGCTGATCGACGAGAGCTACAACGCCAATCCCGCCTCTATGCGGGCAGCGCTGGCACTGCTCGAGACGGCGCCCGGACGCCGGCTCGCGGCGCTCGGCGACATGCTCGAGCTGGGCGAGCAGGCGCCGGCGCTGCACGCCGAGCTGGCCGGGCCGGCGCTCGCCGCCGGCATCGACCGGGTGTACACGGTCGGCGCCTGCATGCTTCATCTGCACGAGGCCCTGGCGCCAGACGTGCGTGGTCCGCACGTCCAGAGTGCGGCGGACCTGCGCCCGATCCTCGACGCCGAGCTGCAGCCGGGCGACACGTTGCTGATCAAGGGCTCGCTCGGGATCGGCATGGGCCGTCTGGTCGAGGCCCTGCTCGCCCCAGCGGCGCCGGTCGCGGGCTGAGGCCGGCCATGCTGTTCAACCTTCTGTTCCCGCTCGCCGACCAGTTCGGCCTGTTCAATCTCTTCCGGTATCTCACCTTCCGGACCGGTGGCGCCGTGCTGACGGCGCTGGTGATCAGCTTCGTGGTCGGTCCCGGCCTGATCCGCTGGCTGCGGGTCCGGCAGGGCCGCGGCCAGCCGATCCGGCTCGACGGCCCGGCCTCGCACATCCTGACCAAGCAGGGCACGCCGACCATGGGCGGCACGCTGATCCTGCTGGCGCTCACTCTGGCCACCCTGCTGTGGGCCGACCTCACCAACGGCTACGTCTGGGTGGTCCTGATGATCACTCTTGGCTTCGGCAGCATCGGCCTTGCGGACGACTACCTGAAGCTCACCAAGCGCTCGAGCAGCGGCCTCGCCGCACGCACCAAGTTCCTCGGCCAATGTCTGGTGGCGCTGATCGCCGCGGTGCTGATCACCTGGATCACCCGCCAGCCGCTCGCCACCGGCCTCGCCCTGCCGTTCCTCAAGGACCTGCTGGTGCCGCTCGGCCTGCTGTTCTTCCCGTTCGCGATGCTGGTCATGGTCGGCGCCTCGAACGCGGTCAACCTGACCGACGGCCTCGACGGCCTGGCGATCGTGCCGACCATGATCGTCGCCGCCTGCTTCGCCCTGATCGCCTATCTGGTCGGCAACGCGATCTTCGCCAACTACCTCGGGATCCCGTTCGTGCCCGGCGCCGGCGAGCTCTCGGTGTTCTGCGGCGCCATGGTCGGCGCCTCGCTGGGCTTCCTCTGGTTCAATGCGCCGCCGGCGATGGTGTTCATGGGCGACACCGGCTCGCTCGCCTCGGGTGGTGCGCTCGGCGCGGTCGCGGTGATCACCAAGCACGAGCTCGTGCTCGCCCTGGTCGGCGGGCTGTTCGTGCTCGAGACCATCTCGGTGATCGTCCAGGTCGCCTCGTTCAAGCTAACCGGCAAGCGGGTGTTCCGGATGGCGCCGCTCCACCATCACTTCGAGCAGAAGGGCTGGCAGGAGCCGACCATCGTGATCCGCTTCTGGATCATCGCCATGGTCCTGGCGCTGATCGGCCTCTCGACTCTGAAGCTGCGGTGATCGGCGATGATCCCGCTGCCGTCGATGCGAGACAGGACGCTGGCCGTGCTCGGGCTCGGCCGATCCGGGCTCTCCGTCTGCCGGGCGCTGCTCGCGAGCGGCGCCCGGGTCTGGGCCTGGGACGACGCGCCGGCGCGCCGCACCGAGGCCGCGGCGGCGGGCGTGCCGATCGTCGATCTCGAGCTCTGCGACTGGCGGAGCGTCGATCGCCTGGTGCTGAGCCCCGGGATTCCCCTGCACCATCCGCGTCCGCACCGGCTGGTCGGGCGCGCGCTGGACGCCGGAGTTGCGGTCATCGGCGACCTGGAGCTGCTGGTTGAGAGCCAGCCCGAGCGCCGGATCGTCGGCATCACCGGCACCAACGGCAAGTCGACCACCACGGCGCTGGTCGGGGCGCTCCTGCGCGCGGCCGGCATCGGCGCGCAGGTCGGCGGTAATATCGGCTTGCCCGTACTAGATCTATTGCCTAACCCCCCCGAAGACATCTATGTCTTGGAACTCTCATCCTACCAGCTGGATCTGAGCGAGCATCTGAGCTGCAGCGTGGCGGTGATTCTGAACCTGAGCCCGGACCATCTCGACCGCCATGGCGGTATGAGCGGCTACGTGCGGGCCAAGGCGCGGATCCTGCACAACCAGCAAGCGACCGATTGGGCGGTGATCGGCGTCGACGACGACCACTGCCGCACCCTGTTCGACCAGCTCCGGAGCGAGCGCCGGAGTCAGGTCCTGCCGGTCGCGATCGGGCGCAGCCTCGAGCATGGCGTGTTCGTGGTCGACGGTTGGCTGTACGACGCGCTCGACGGGGTTGCCCGTCCGATCGTCGATCTGCGGCCGCTCGAGAGCCTGCGCGGCACGCACAACTGGCAGAACGGGGCCGCCGCCTACGCCACCGCGCGCGTGCTCGGGGTCGAGCCCGGGATCGCAGCCGAGGGTCTCTCCCGGTTCCGGGGCCTCGCGCATCGGATGGAGACCGTGCGGACGGTCGCCGGCGTGCGCTTCGTCAACGACAGCAAGGCGACCAATCCGGATGCCGCCGCCCGTTCGCTCGCCTGTTTCGAGCGGATCTACTGGATCGCCGGCGGCCGGCCCAAGGAGTCGAGCCTCAAGCCGCTGCTGCCCTGGCTCGGACGCGTCCGCCACGCCTATCTGATCGGCGAGGCGGCGGCCGCGTTCGAGCAGGCCTTCGGTGCTCGGGTGCCCTGCACCCTGAGCGGCGAGCTCGGGACCGCGCTCGCGCAAGCGGCCGCCGCCGCGAGCCGCGACCCGCAGCGCGACGCCGTGGTCCTGCTGGCCCCGGCCTGCGCCTCGTTCGATCAGTTCACCGACTTCGAGGCCCGGGGCGATGCCTTCAAGGCGCTGGTCGCCGCGCTGGCCGAGCCCGCGCGGACGGCCGGCGCGGCGCTGGAGGCCCCGCGATGACGCCCTTCGGCCGGACCCGGCGCGGGCTGCTCGGCCACTGGTGGTGGACCGTCGACCGGCCGCTGCTCGCCGGCCTCGGCCTGCTCGCGATCAGCGGCCTCGTGTTCGTGCTCGCGTCCAGCCCGCCGGTCGCCGCGCGCCTCGGCCTGCCGCCGCTGTACTTCGTCGGCCACCACGCGATGTATCTGCTGCCCGCGACGGTCCTCTTGCTCGGCAGCTCGCTGCTCTCCCCCAAGGGCGTTCATCGCCTCGCGGTCGGGCTGCTGGCCCTCACGCTCGTCCTGATGGTGCTGACCCTTTTGTTCGGGCCGGAGATCAAGGGCGCGCGGCGCTGGCTGCCGATCGGCGGCCTGGTGATCCAGCCGGGCGAGTTCATGAAGCCCGCGCTGGTGATCGTGGTCGCCGGTCTGCTGGCGCAGGCGGACGGCCTGCGCAACGCGCTGCCCGGCCTGCTCCTGACCGCGCTCGCGCTGATCCTGCTGCTCAGTCAGCCGGACGTCAGCATGGCGCTGATGGTCGCCTGCCTGGCCGGGCTCCAGCTGTTCCTCGCGGGCCTGCCCTGGCTCCTGGTGATCGGCGGGGCTGCGGGCGGCGGCCTCGGCCTGTGGCAGGCTTATCTGTTCTTCCCGCACGTCAGCGCCCGCTTCAACAGCTTCCTCGATCCGAACGCCGGCGATCATTTCCAGGTCGGACTCGCGCTCGACGCGGTTCAGGGGGCGGCCTGGTTCGGCAGCGGCCCGGGCGAGGGCACGGTCAAGTATGCGCTGCCTGACGCTCACAGCGACTTCGTGTTCGCCGTGATCGCCGAGGAGTACGGCCTGATCGCCTGCCTGGCGCTGCTCGGCCTGTTCGCCTTCGTCCTGCTCCGCGGTCTGTATCGGACCGAGCTGGTCACCGACCGCTTTGCCCTGCTCGGGGCGGCGGGCCTGCTCGCCCACTTCGGGCTGCAGGCGATCATCAACATCGGCGTCAATCTGAGGCTGGTGCCCGCGACCGGCATGACCTTGCCGTTCATCAGCTACGGCGGCTCCTCGCTGTGCGCGCTGGCGCTCGGGATGGGCATGTTCCTGGCGCTAACGAGGCGGCGGCCGGGTACGGAGGTGCCCGCATGACGCGCCCGATCGTGATCGCCTCCGGCGGCACCGGCGGCCACATGTTCCCGGCGTTGGCGCTCGCCCGCGAGCTCCAGAAACGCGGCCACGAGGTCGTTCTGCTGTGCGACGCCCGCGGCGCCCGCTACGTGAGCTCCGATGTCGCGCACCGGGTGATCCAGGCGGGCAGCCCGTCCGGGCGGCCGCTCCGGCGTCTGCAGGGCCTGGCCCGGCTCGGGCTCGGCCTCGCCCAGGCACTGGCCCTGCTCCGGCGCCGGAGGCCGGCGGCGGTCGCCACCTTCGGCGGCTACGCCTCGGTGCCGGTAGGGCTCGCGGCGAGGCTGCTCGGCATCCCGCTCCTGGTCCACGAGCAGAACGCCGTCCTCGGCCGCGCCAACCGCCTGATTGCCCGCCGCGCCGCGATCCTGGCGCTGAGCTTCGCCGAGACCGAGGGTGCCGCCGCCGCGCGCGGGGCGCGGACCGTGGTCACCGGCAATCCGGTCCGCGCCGAGGTCGTGGCTCGTCGCGACCAGCCCTATACGCCGCCCGAGCCTGGTGGGCCGCTCGAGCTGCTCGTGGTCGGCGGCAGCCAGGGAGCGCGGATCCTGAGCGACGTGCTGCCGGCAGCACTCGTGGCCCTGCCAGCGGCGGCGCGCGCCTGCATCCGCCTGACCCAGCAGTGCCGGCCGGAGGATCTCGAGCGGGTCGCCGGCGCCTACGCCGCACTCGGCTTCACGGCCGAGCTCAAGAGCTTCTTCGACGACCTGCCGGAGCGCTTGGCGGACGCTCATCTGGTGATCTCCCGCTCCGGCGCCTCGAGCGTTGCCGAGCTCCTGGTGCTCGGCCGGCCGTCGCTGCTGGTGCCCTATCGCCTGGCCGCTGACGATCACCAGCGTGCCAACGCGGCGGCCCTCGAGGTGGCCGGCGCCGCCTGGCTGATCGGCGAGCGCGAGCTCGACGGCGAGCGCCTTGCGGCAAAGCTCAGCGCCTGCCTCGTCCGGCCAGAGCAGCTCTCCGGGATGGCACGGCGGGCGCATGTGCTGGGCCGGCCGGACGCGGCGCAGGCGCTCGCGGATGCCGCACTGTCGCTGCTCTCGCCCTCGGTCGCCAATCTCCGTCGGGAGGCGCTGGCATGAGAACCCTGCCGATCGACGCGGGCGGCATCCATTTCGTCGGCATCGGCGGCATCGGCATGAGCGGCATCGCCGAGGTCTTGCACAACCTCGGCCACCGGGTGCAGGGCTCGGACCTGGCCGAGAACGCCAACATCGAGCGCCTGCGCGGCCTCGGCATCAAGATCGAGATCGGCCATCGCGCAAGCAACCTCGGTGACTGCGGCGTGGTCGTGGTGTCGTCGGCGGTCAAGGCCGACAACCCCGAGGTCGAGGCGGCGCGCGGCGCCCGGGTGCCGGTCGTGCGCCGGGCCGAGATGCTGGGCGAGCTGATGCGCCTCAAATGGGCGATCGCGGTCGCCGGCACCCACGGCAAGACCACCACGACCTCGCTGATCGCGGCGCTGCTCGATGCCGCCAGACTCGACCCGACCGTGATCAATGGCGGCATCATCAACGCCTACGGCACCAACGCGCGCTCGGGCGAGGGCGACTGGATGGTGGTCGAGGCCGACGAGTCGGACGGCAGCTTCGTGCGCCTGCCGGCGAGCCTCGCGGTGGTCACCAACATCGACCCCGAGCACATGGAGTTCTACGGCGAGTTCGAGGCCGTGCGCCGGGCGTTCCAGAGCTTCCTCGAGAACATCCCGTTCTACGGCGCGGCGGTGCTCTGCATCGATCACCCCGAGGTCCAGGCACTGTTCGGCCGGATCACCGATCGCCGGCTGATCTCCTATGGCTTCAGCCCGCAGGCCGACGTGCGCGCGCTCGAGCCCGCTTTCGACCGGCGCGGCGCCGAGTTCGACGTCGAGCTGCGCGACCGGATGAGCGGCCTCGTCAATCACCGGATCGAGCGCCTGCGGCTGGCTATGGTCGGCCGGCACAACGTCCAGAACGCGCTCGCCGCGATCGCGGTCGCGCGCGAGCTCGGCATCGCCGACGACGTGCTGCGCCGGGCGCTGGCCGGCTTCGGCGGAGTCAAGCGGCGCTTCACCCGCACCGGCACGGCCGGCGGCATCACCGTGATCGACGACTACGGCCACCACCCGGTCGAGATCCGCGCCGTGCTCGAGACCGCGCGCCAGACCACCGACGGGCGCGTGATCGCGGTCGTCCAGCCGCACCGCTACAGCCGGCTGCGCGACCTGTTCGAAGAATTCTGCACCGCCTTCAACGACGCCGACAGCGTGCTGGTGGCGCCGGTCTACGCCGCGGGTGAGACGCCGGTCGAAGGCATCGATCGCGACGCTTTGGTCGAGGGTCTGCGCCGCCACGGCCATCGCGACGTCCGCCCACTCGACAGCCCGGACCAGCTGGCGCCGCTGGTCGCGAGCATTGCCGAACCAGGCGATCTGGTGGTCTGCCTTGGCGCCGGCAGCATCACTGCCTGGGCCAACGCGCTGCCCGGCCAGCTGAAGCGCCTGCTCGGCGAGGAGCACGCGGCATGAGCGACCTCATGACCGCCCTGCCGCCAGTGCGCGGTCGACTGCGGGCGGGCGTGCCGATGGCGCCGCGTACATGGCTCAGGGTCGGCGGCCCGGCCGAGGTCGTGTTCCAGCCGGCCGACGCGGCCGACCTCCGGGCTTTTCTGCGGGAGAGGCCGGCCGACGTGCCGGTCACGCCGATCGGCGTCGCCTCCAACATCCTGGTCCGGGACGGCGGCATCGAGGGGGTCGTGCTGCGCTTCGCCGGGCCGCTCGCCGAGGTCGACATCGACGACGAGCGCCTCTGGGTCGGCGCCGGCGCCACCGACCGGATGGTCGCGATCCAGGCGATGAAGGCCGGACTTGCCGGGCTCGAGTTCCTGATCGGCATTCCCGGCACTCTGGGCGGGGCGGTGCGCATGAACGCCGGCGCCTTCGGCGGCGAGACGGCGGACATGGTCGAGCAGGTGGTGGCCCTCGATCCCGACGGCGGCCGGCATGTGCTGGGGCCCTCCGAGCTCGGCTTTGCCTACCGGCATTCGGAGCTGCCCGCGGACTGGATCGTGGTCGGCGCGGTGCTACGCGCGGTGCCCGGCGAGCCGTCGGCGATTGAGGCGCGCATGCGGGCGATCAAGGCTGAGCGCGAGGCGCACCAGCCGCTCCACGTCGCGACTGGCGGCAGCACCTTCAAGAACCCCAGCGGCAAGGACCCGGCGGGCGCCAGGGCCTGGCAGCTGATCGACGCGGCCGGCTGCTGCGGGCTCCGCCACGGCCGGGCGATGGTCTCGGACAAGCACTGCAACTTCCTGATCAACACCGGCGGCGCGCGTGCGGCCGAGCTCGAGGAGCTGGGCGAGCAGGTGCGGGCGCGGGTCGAAGAGCAGAGCGGCGTCCGCCTCGAGTGGGAGATCCACCGGCTCGGCCGTCCGGGCGCGGACGCCTCGAGCGACGACTGGGAGGCCGCCGCATGAGCCGCGATCGGCACGTGGCGGTGCTGATGGGCGGCTGGTCGGCCGAGCGCGAGGTCTCGCTGGTGAGCGGCCAGGCGGCGGTCGAAGCGTTGCGGGAGCGCGGCTACAGGGTCAGCGCGATCGACGTCGGCCGCGACCTGCCGGCAAAGCTCGCCGAGCTCCGCCCCGACGTGGTTTATAACGCGCTCCACGGCCGCTACGGCGAGGATGGCACGGTCCAGGGCCTGCTCGAGATCATGGCCATCCCATACAGCCACTCGGGCGTGCTCGCCTCGAGCCTGGCGATGAACAAGGCGATGGCCAAGCGTCTGTTCGCGAGCGCCGGCCTGCGCTGTCCGGAGGGCCAGCTCACGACCGTCGACGCGCTGCGCAACGGCGCCCCGGCCATGCCACCGCCTTACGTGGTCAAGCCCAACCAGGAAGGCTCGAGCGTCGGGGTCAAGATCGTGCGCGAACCGGCCGAGCGGGTGATCGACCGCAACCAGTGGCCCTACGGGCCCGACGTTCTGGTCGAGCGCTACATTCCGGGGCGCGAGCTGACCGTCGGCGTGCTCGGCGAGCGGCCGCTCGCGGTCACCGAGATCCGGCATCGCCACAACTTCTTCGACTACCACGCCAAGTACACCGCCAACGAGGCGCAGCACCTGATTCCGGCGCCGCTCGCGCCCGCGCTCTACCAGCAGGCGCTCGATCAGGCGCTCACCGCCCACCGCCTGCTCGGCTGCCGGGGCGTGTCGCGCGCGGACTTCAGGCTCGACGAGGCCGACCCGGAGGGCCTCTATCTGCTCGAGGTCAACACCCAGCCGGGCATGACCCCGATCTCGCTGGTGCCCGAGCAGGCGGCCTACGCCGGCATCGGTTTTGCCGAGCTCGTCGAGCAGCTGATCCTGGAGGCGCGATGCGACGCGTGAGCCTCGCCGCCCGGCGCGCACGCCAGTTCTTCCGGCGACCGCCGCGGCCGCGCTGGTTCCGGCCGGCGCTCTACGCGGCCGGCGGCGCGCTCGGGCTGCTGCTCGGCGGTGGCTTCGGCATCTGGGCGACCACCTCGGGGCTGGTCGCCGAGCTCGAGGGCGCGCTGGTCCGACGGCTGCTCGCGGTGACCGCCGACGTCGGATTCTCGGTCCGCCAGGTCTACGTCGACGGCCGGGTGCGGACCGGCCTCGAGGAACTGCGCGCACGGCTCGGCGTCGAGATCGGCGACCCGATCCTGGGCGTCGACACCGAGGCCGCGCGCGCGCGCCTCGAGCAGCTGACCTGGGTCGATCGGGCGAGCGTCGTGCGCATGCTGCCCGAGAGCCTCTACATCCGCCTGATCGAGCGCCAGCCGCTGGCGCTCTGGCAACAGGGCGGTCAGTTCGCGGTGATCGATCGCACCGGCGCGGTGATCGAGCACGGCCTGGACGATGCCCGCCTGCCCGCGGCCTACCGCAACCTGCGGGTGCTGGTCGGCGAGGACGCGCCGCGCCACGCCGAGGCTCTGTTCGCCCTGCTCTCGACCGAGCCGGCGCTGTCCGATCGGGTGGTCGCCGCGACCTGGGTCGGCGACCGGCGCTGGGATCTGCATCTCGACAACCAGGTCGACGTCATGCTGCCGGAGCAGAATCCGCAGACCGCCTGGCGCCTGCTCGCCGCCAAGGCGCGCGACGAGGCGCTGCTCGACCGGGCGGTCAGAGTGGTCGACCTGCGCCTCCTGCCGGAGCGTATCCGGCTCCAGCTCGATCCAAGCGTGCTCGTGGATCACCGCGCATGACCGGGGCCGAGATCCTCAAGTTGAACCCGAGGATCCGCCTGCAGCGCCGCGCCGAGGCCCGGCCGATCGGCCGCCACGACCCGATCGGCGTGCTCGATATCGGCACGACCAAGATGTGCTGCCTGATCGCCCGCCGCGGTCCGGGCGGCGGCCTCGAGGTCCGGGGCGCCGGCTATCAGCTGGCCGAGGGCCTGCGGGCCGGCGAGATCGTCGATGCCGAGGCCGCGGAGGCGTCGATCCTGGCCGTGGTCCACGAGGCCGAGCAGCAGGCCAAGGAGACGCTGCGCGAGCTGGTGCTGGGGATCTCGGCCGGGCGGCCGCGCTCGGAGCGGGCGGTGGTCGAGCTCGAGCTCGAGGGCCGCGCGGTGACCGGCGACGATCTCGCGCGGGCGCTCGCCCACGCCCGGGCCCAGGCGGGCGCGGACGGGTGCGAATCCCTGCATGCCCTGCCGCTCAGGATCACGCTGGACGGCGGTCAGCCGCTGCGCGACCCGCGCGGCATGATCGGCCGACAGCTGCGCCTTGAGGCCCACCTGGTTCAGGTCGCCGCGGCGCCCTTGCACAACCTGGTGGCCGCGGTCGAGCGCTGCCACCTCGAGGTCCAGGCGGTGGTCGCCGCTCCCTATGCCGCCGGCCTCGGCAGCCTGAGCGAGGACGAGCTCACGCTTGGCGCGCTCGCGCTCGACCTCGGCGGCGGCGTCACCGGGGCCGCCCGGTTCGCCGACGGCCGCCTCCAGGAGATCCACACCGTGCCGCTCGGCGGCAGCCACGTGACCCGTGACCTGGCCTTCGGTCTGTCGACCGGCTGGCCGCAGGCCGAACGCCTGAAGACCCTCTACGGCAGCGTGCTCTCGCGCGCCGGCGACGCCCGGCAGCAGCTGGAGGTACCGGGCGTCGGCGATCCCGCGGATCCGCCCCGCCAGATCGTGTCGCGGGCCCGGCTGACCGAGATCATGCGCCCGCGGGTCGAGGAGATCCTGCAGCTGGTGCGCGCCCGGCTGCCGAGCGAGCCGCCGGTGCTCGGCCGACGGCTGGTGCTGACCGGCGGCGGCAGCATGCTCGAGGGCATGGTCGAGCTGGCCGAGGAGGTGTTCGGCATGCCGGCCCGCCTGGGGCGGGTCCGGCCGCTCGACGGCCGGCTCGAGCTTGCCGGCCTGCCCGGCGGCACGACCGCCGCGGGGCTGCTGCGCTGGGCTAGCGAGGACGATGGCGGCTTGACCTTTTGGTCGCTTCGCCCCAACCGTGTCATGACCGTTCGGCTGGCAAAGATCAGCCAATGGTTGCGAGAAAACTTTTGAGCACAGAGCCGACAAAGGCCAGCTCAGGAGTACGGGTTCCAGGCTTGGGACCGCAACGGAGGAGGATGTGTAAGAATGACAATCAACTTGAGTATGCCGGTGACCCATGAGCTGCGACCCCGGATTACCGTGGTCGGGGTCGGGGGTGCCGGTACCAATGCGGTGAACAACATGATCACCGCCCATCTTGAAGGGGTCGAGTTCGTCGCCTGCAATACCGATGCGCAGTCGCTCGCGCATTCTCTGACCGAGCGCAAGATCCAGCTCGGCACATCGATCACCCAGGGCCTGGGTGCGGGCGCGCGGCCGGAGATCGGCCGGGCGGCCGCGGAGGAGGCGATCGAAGAGCTGCTCGACCAGCTTCAGGGCAGCCACATGGTGTTCATCACCGCCGGCATGGGCGGCGGCACCGGCACCGGCGCGGCGCCAGTGATCGCCCGCTCGGTCCGCGAGCAGGGCATCCTGACCGTGGGCGTGGTCACCAAGCCCTTCGCCTTCGAGGGCGCGCACCGGATGCGGGTGGCGGAGGCCGGGCTCACCGAGCTGCAGCAGTACGTCGACACGCTCATCGTGATTCCGAACCAGAACCTGTTCCGGATCGCCAACGAGCGGACCACGTTCGCGGAAGCGTTCAAGCTCGCCGACAACGTGCTCCACATGGGTGTCCGCGGGGTCACCGACCTGATGGTCATGCCGGGCCTGATCAACCTCGACTTCGCCGACATCCGGACGGTGATGAGCGAGATGGGCAAGGCGATGATGGGCACTGGCGAGGGCTCGGGCGAGCGTCGGGCGATCGAGGCCGCCGAGGCCGCGATCTCCAACCCGCTGCTCGACGAGGTCTCGATGCGCGGCGCGCGCGGCGTGCTGATCAACATCACCGGCGGCCCGGACATGACCCTGTTCGAGGTCGACGAGGCGGCCAACCGGATCAAGGAGGAGGTCGATCCGGACGCCAACATCATCGTCGGCTCGACGCTCGACGAGACGGTCAGCGGTGAGATGCGGGTCTCGGTGGTCGCGACCGGCATCGAGGTGCGCGAGAGCCGGAGCGAGCCCGCCCGGGCCGAGGTGCCCGAGGCCAAGCCCGCCGCGAGCGCGCCGAGTTTCCGGCTGCGGCCGCAGATGCCCAAGCTGCCGTCGGCCGCGCTGTTTCCGCTCAAGGCGGCCACCGCCCACGCCGAAGCCGGCCTCCGCAAGGATCTGGCTGCCCCGGCCGAGGCGTCGGCCGAAAGTGGCCGCAACGGCAGCGGGGAGGACGCGGGCGTCGCGGCACCGGACAAGTCTGGCGACGCGGTGCCGGCGGCCGAGCCGCAGGCGCCGGACATCGCCGCCAGGAGCGGCGAGCCCGGCCGGCCCTTCCTGCATCCGCCCCTGCCGCCGCAGGAGCGCTTTCAGGAGTGGGGACGGCTGCGCGCGCCGGTGCGCGAGCTCGAGCGCCCGCCCAGCCTGTTCGAGCGGATGACCGCGAGCTTCGGCCGGCAGCGCCAGGACCGGTCGGGCGAGCAGCAGCCGGCCCTGATGGCGAGCGCCGAGGCGGCCGGGCCTCGCCTGGCGGCAAGCGAGGAGGATTCGAGCTACGACATCCCGGCGTTTTTGCGACGCTGATCGCGCGAGATTAGTTGCTCTCTCAACGATCGGCTGTAACAAACCGTAACCAAGTGTGATTGGAGGCCTCCAGACCAGGTTGCTAGACCTGGGCTGGAGGCCTTTTTTTGCTCTCGATCGGGCGTTCCACGGATCGCGGGATCGGCGATGTCAGCGCAAAGACGGACTGCCGGCAGCGAACGGGAGGAGGCGGTGGTGAGACTTGGCCCGCAAGAGGCCCCGCGCAAAGACTGCATCCAGCGCACCCTTCGCAACCCGATCGGTTGCGTCGGGACCGGGCTCCACACCGGCGCTCGCGTCTCCCTCACCTTGCATCCGAGCGAGCCCGACAGCGGCATCCGCTTCCTCCGCTACGACCGTTCCGGCTCCCGGCCGCTGCCCGCGCGCTTCGACCAGGTGTGCGACACCACGATGTGTACGACGCTGGGCGAGCCGGGCGGCATCATGGTGGCCACGGTCGAGCACCTGATGGCGTCGCTCGCGATCTGCGAGATTGACAATGTTCTGGTCGAGGTCGGCGGGCCGGAGCTGCCGATCATGGACGGCAGCGCCGAGCCGTTCGTCTTCCTGATCGAATGCGCCGGCGTGGTCGAGCAGGACCGGCCGCGGTTGCGGATCGAGGTGCTGAAGCCGATCGACGTGACGGCCCACGGCAAATACGCCCGGCTCGAGCCCGCAGACGGCTTCGAGGTGGCCTGCGAGATCCAGTTCGATCACCCGTTGATCGACAGCCAGGCGCTGCGCGTGCGGTTCAGCGCCGACGAGTTTAAGACCGAGATCGCCCGGGCGCGGACCTTCGGCTTCGCCGAGCGGGTCGAGGAGTTGTGGTCGCGCGGCCTGGCGCTCGGCGGCTCGCTGAAGAACGCGGTCGTGGTCAGCCGCGACCGGGTGCTCAACGAGGAAGGACTGCGCTTCCCCGACGAGTTCGTCCGCCACAAGGTTCTGGACAGCATCGGCGATCTCTATCTCGCCGGCGGTCAGCTGATCGGTCGGTTCACCAGCCGCTGCGCCGGCCACACGCTGCACAACAAGCTGCTGCGGGCGCTGTTCGCCGACCCGACCGCCTGGCGGGTGGTCGACGCGTTCGGCCCGGTCGAGCTCGACCCGCCCGCCCGTCGGGCGGCCCGGGCCTGAGCGCGGCCATACCGGTGGGCGGCGCCCGGCTCAGTGCTCGCGTTCGACGATCGTCTTGACCAGGCCGGCGATCGCAGCGCGAACCTCGTGGTCGCGGATCTGCGCGAATTTGCGCACCAGCTCGATCGCCGAGCGCTGGCGGCCGCCGTGTTCGAGCGGTGTCGGCGGCGGCTCCTGATCGGCGTCGAGATCTTCGAAGAAGTAGCCGATGTCGACGCCGAGTTTGCGTGAGATCTCGAACAGTCGGCCGGCGCTGATCCGGTTCGCCCCGGTCTCGTATTTCTGGATCTGCTGGTAGGAGACGTCGAGCGCGGCCGCCAGCTGTTCCTGAGTGAGGCCGCGCTCGGTCCGGCGCAGCCGAATCCGCTCGCCCACGTGTTGATCAATGCGCCTGGTCCGAGTGCCCATACCGTCCCTTATTGCGGCGGCACCATGCCTACCGGCGGGCGGCCGGCGGCATGCTCTCGTGGGCCATCGCTCGTTGCGCGCAGGGAAGTCTAGATTTTGTCGGGTGCAGGCGCAAGAAGCTCGACCTCCGCTACCATCGCGGGTGCCCGGTACGCGCGGCCGAGCGCGTCCTGGTGGCGCTTGACAGGCGTCATCCGCCCGCCAATGCTGAGCGCCGTCATGGAGACCAGAAGGTCCGGTCCAGGCCGGTTTCGGCGCGCGTTGCTCTCGCTGGCGTTGATCACGCTGGCGGGCGCCGGCTGCGCCGGCAAGAGCCAGGACGAGCAGTATGTCGAGCGGCCGGTCGACGAGCTGTACGATGAGGCCCTCAACCAGCTCAATGCAGGCGACCCGCACAAGGCTGCGCAGGCCTTCGAGGAGGTCGATCGCCAGCACCCCTATTCGGAATGGGCGACCCGTGCCCAGCTGATGTCCGCCTATGCCTATTACCAGGCCAATGAGTATGATGCGGCGGTCGATGCCGCACGCCGCTTCATCGACCTGCATCCGGGTAACAAGGACGTCGCTTACGCCTACTATCTGATCGGCATCTGCGATTACGAGCAGATCTCCGACGTCGGCCGCGATCAGAAGATGACCGAGGACGCGCTCAACGCCTTCGAGGAACTGATCCGCCGCTTCCCGGACAGCAAATATGCCCGCGATGCCGAGCTCAAGGTCCAGCTGGCACGCGATCACCTGGCCGGCAAGGAGATGGCGATCGGTCGCTACTATCTGCAGCGGGGCAAGTACGTCGCGGCGATCAACCGCTTCCGTAACGTGGTCGACAACTACCAGACCACGACCCACGTGCCCGAAGCGCTGCACCGGTTGACCGAGGCCTATATGGCGCTCGGCGTCACCGACGAGGCGCGCCGGACCGCGGCGGTGCTCGGCTACAACTTCCCGGGCAGCCGCTGGTACGAGGACAGCTATGCCCTGATCAACGGCGGGCCCGAACCATGAGGGCCGGCCGGAGCGCGGGCGCCCGCCCCTGAGCCAGCGGCCGGCGCCATGCTGACCAGTCTCGCGATCCGCGACCTCGTCCTGATCGAGCGGCTCGACCTCGAGCTTGCGCGCGGGCTGTGCGTGCTGACCGGCGAGACCGGCGCCGGCAAGTCGATCCTGCTCGACGCCCTGGGCCTCGCGCTCGGCGGCCGGGCCGATCGGTCGCTGGTCCGGCCGGGAGCCGCCCAGGCCTCGGTCAGCGCGGTTTTTCCCGAGCCCGCCGCGGCGTCGGTGCGGGAGCTGCTGGCCGGGCACGGCATCGACGGCGAGGACGAGCTGGTGCTGCGCCGCGTGCTCGGCGCCGACGGCCGCTCGCGCGCGTTCGTCAACGACCAGCCGGCGAGCGGCGGGCTGCTGCGCCGGCTCGGCGAGCGGCTGGTCGAGGTCCACGGCCAGCACGAACAGCAGGCGCTGCTCGACCCGGCGACCCAGCGCCGTCTGCTCGATGCCTATGGCCGGCTCGATGGCCCGGCCGCGGCCGTACGCACCGCCTACGAGAGCTGGCGGCAGGCCGAGCAGGAGCGGCTGGCGGTCGCCGCCGAGATCGAGCGGGCGGCGCGCGAGGAGGATTATTGGCGGCATATGCTGGCCGAACTCGACGAGCTGGCGCCGGCGCCTGGCGAGGAGGCGACCCTCGCCGAGACCAGGGCGCGGCTGATGAACCGGGAAAAGCTCGGCCAGGCGATCGACGAGGCGCTCGCGGTCCTGCGCGGCGCCGGCGGCATCGAGACGCGCCTTGCCGGCGCCCAGCGGACGGTCGAGCGGGTCGCGCCGAGCGCAGCGACGCTGCTCGAGCCGGTCGCGGCGGGGCTCGAGCGCACCCGGGTCGAGCTCGAGGAGGCGGGAGCGTTGCTCGAGCACGCCGGTCGCGCGCTCGAACAAGGTGGCGATCGCCTGGAAAGCGTCGAGGAGCGCCTGTTCGCGCTGCGTGCGGCGGCGCGCAAGCACCGGGTGCCGGTCGACGAGCTGTCGACGCTGCGTGACCAGATCGCAGCTCGGGTCGAGGGCATCGAGGCGAGCGGCCAGCGCCTGACTGTGGCGACCAGGGCCGCTGCCGACGCGCGGGCGGCGTTCGGCGCCTGCGCTCAGCACCTGTCCGAGGGGCGCAAAGCGACGGCCGGCCGGCTGGCGCGCGCGGTTCTGGCCGAGCTCGCGCCGCTCAAGCTCGACAAGGCGCGCTTTCAGGCGCGGCTGACGTCGCTGCCCGAGGCCGAGTGGTCGGCCGAGGGCGCCGAGCGGGTCGGCTTCGAGATCGCGACCAACCCAGGCCAGGAGCCGGGCCCGCTCGCCAAGATCGCCTCGGGCGGCGAGCTCGCCCGCCTGATGCTGGCGCTCAAGGTCGTGCTCGCCAAGGTTGATTCGACTCCATGTCTCGTGTTCGATGAGGTCGACACCGGCATCGGCGGCGCCACCGCCGATGCGGTCGGCGAGCGGCTCGCGCAACTCGGCCAGGCGGTCCAGGTCCTGGTCGTGACCCATGCGCCGCAGGTGGCGGCGCGCGCCGATCACCACGTGCGGGTCGAGAAGACGGTCCGCGGTGGCCGCGCGACGGTCACGGCGCACCCGCTCGAAGCGGCCGAGCGGCGCGAGGAGATCGCGCGCATGCTGGCCGGCGCCACGATCACCGAGGCCGCGCGCGCCGCCGCCGAAAGCCTGATCACCCAGTCGGCCTGAACGTCCGTGGTCGCAGCCAAGCCGGTGGCGGTCGAGGAGCTCACGCGCGAGGAGGCGAGCGGAGAGCTGGCGGCGCTGGCCGCCGAGATCGCCCGCCACGACCGCCTCTATTACCAGAGCGACGCGCCCGAGATCACGGACGCCGAGTACGACCGCCTGCGCCGGCGCAACCAGGCGATCGAGGCGCGTTTTCCCGAGCTGATCCGGCCGGACAGCCCCTCGCACCGGGTCGGTGCACCGCCGGTCGCGGACTTCGGCAAGGTCCAGCACCGAGTCCCGATGCTGTCCCTCGACAACGCCATGGACGGCGCCGAGGTGGCCGAGTTCGTCCGCCGGATGCGGCGTTTTCTGAACCTCTCCGAGGGCGCACCGCTGGCGCTCGTCGTCGAGCCCAAGATCGACGGCCTGTCGAGTACCCTTCGCTACGAGCAGGGCGAGTTCCGGCTGGGCGCCACCCGTGGCGACGGCTCGGTCGGCGAGGACGTCACGCGGAACCTGCGCACGATCCGGGACGTTCCCCTGCATCTGAACACCAGGGAGCCGCCGCCGGTGCTCGAGGTGCGCGGCGAGGTCTACATGGAGCGGGCCGACTTCATGGCGCTGAACGAGGCGCGGGCGGCGGCCGGCGAGCCGCTGTTCGCCAATCCGCGCAACTCGGCGGCGGGCTCGCTGCGCCAGTTGGATTCGGCGATCACGGCGCGCCGCAGACTGCGCTTCTTCGCCTATGCCTGGGGCGACGCCGAGCCGGCGATCGAGGGCACCCACAGCGGCTTTCTCGAACGGCTCAAGAGCTACGGCTTCAAGGTCAACCCGCTGGTCGAGCAGGTCGAGGACGAGGCGGCGCTGCTCGACTACCACGCCCGGATCGCAGCCCGCCGGTTCGAGTTGCCGTACGAGATCGACGGCGTCGTCATCAAGGTCGACCGGATCGGCTATCAGCGCCGGCTCGGCTTCGTCGGCCGGGCGCCGCGCTGGGCGATCGCCTACAAGTTCGCGGCCGAGCAGGCCGATACCGTGGTCCGCAGGATCGGGGTCCAGGTCGGGCGCACGGGTGCCCTGACCCCGGTCGCCGAGCTCGAGCCCGTGACCGTCGGCGGCGTCGTGGTCGCACGCGCCACGCTGCACAATCAGGACTACATCGAGAGCAAGGACATCCGGGTCGGCGACACCGTGGTCGTGCAGCGGGCCGGCGACGTGATCCCGCAGGTCGTCGAGGTCCGGCTCGACCGGCGGCCCGAGGACACCGAGCCCTACCGGTTCCCCGACCACTGCCCGGTCTGCAACAGCCTCGCGGTGCGCCCGCAGGGCGAGGCCGTGCGCCGCTGCACCGGCGGCCTGATCTGCGCCGCCCAGATCACCGAGCGCCTGCGCCATTTCGTCGGCCGGGATGCGTTCGACATCGAAGGTCTCGGCCGCAAGCAGGTGCCGCAGCTGCTGGAAGCCGGACTGATCAAGAACCCGGCCGACATCTTCCGACTGGCCAACGATGCGGAGCGTCTCGCCCGGCTCGCGGCGCTGCCCGGCTGGGGCGAGAAAAAGGTCGAGAACCTGAAGCGGGCCATCGAGGAGCGCAGGCGGATCGCGCTCGACCGCCTGATCAATGCGCTCGGCATCCGCTTCGTCGGCGAGACCAACGCCCGGCTGCTCGCGCGCCACTACCACAGCTTCGCGGCCTGGCGGGTTGCCATGCTGAAGGCGGCGGCCGGCGACGACGAGGCGCGCGCCGAGCTCGACAACATCGACGGCGTCGGGCCCAAGGTCGCCGAGGCGATCTACGAGTTCTTCGCCGAGGCGCACAACCGGGCGGCGCTCGACGAGCTCGCGGCCGAGGTCGAGGTCGTCGAGCTCGCGCCGCCGAGCGGTCCCGCGTCGCCGCTTGCAGGCAAGACCGTGGTCTTCACTGGCAGCCTCGAGACCATGACCCGGGCCGAGGCCAAGGCGACCGCCGAGGCGCGCGGCGCCAAGGTCGCGGGCTCGGTCTCGGGCAAGACCGACTACGTGGTGGTTGGCGCCGATGCCGGCTCCAAGGCCCGAAAAGCCGCGGAGCTCGGCGTGACCGTCCTGAGCGAGGCCGAATGGCAAGAGTTGATTGGCAGCGCGTGAAGCCGATCCTGATGCAGGTCCTGGGCTACGCCTTTCTGGTCCTGGGCGTGATCGGGCTGGTCCTGCCGTTCCTGCAGGGCTTCCTGTTCCTGGCGATCGGCCTGATCATCCTGGCGAGATACGCGACCTGGGCACAGCGACTGCTGGAGCGGCTGCGCGAGCGATATCCCAAGGCCGGCGACGTGATCGACAGCGCCGAAGCCAAGTCCGAGGCGTGGTGGCGCTGGGTGGTCAGCTGCGTCCGCCGCTGAGCCGCGGCGATCCGAGCCTCAGTCTCCGCCTTCGCCCGCGAACGCATCGTAGGCCTTGAGCGCCTCGGCGCCGTAGACCATCGAGGGGCCGCCGCCCATGTGGATCGCGACTCCGATCGTTTCGGCGACCTCGGCGCGGGTGGCGCCCCGGTCCCGGGCCGCCTTGGCGTGGTAGGCGACGCAGCCGTCGCAGCGGGCCGCGATCGAGATCGCGAGCGCGACCAGCTCCTTGAACTTGGGGTCGAGGGCGCCGGCCTTCGAGGTCCCGGCGCCGAGCGCGGCGAAGCCCCGCATGGTATCGGGAATGGCTTCCCTGAGCCGGCCCGCGCCGTCGACCACCGCCTGTGCGGCCTCGATCGGATCCATGGACATGCTGGCCTCTCCTTCTGGCTAGAGCGGTGACGTCGCGTCCATCAGCCAGCTGCGGGTCGGCTCGTCGACCAGGTCGATCAGATCGCTCCGCACGCGGGCATGGTAGTTGTCGATCCAGGCGCGCTCGTCGGCGTAGAGCAGGTCCGTCTGGATCAGCCGGCGATTGATCGGCGCCCGGGTGATCGTCTCGAACCCGAGCAGCTCGCGCTCGCCGCCCGGCGGCACGCCGCGCCCGGCCACGACCACCAGGTTCTCGATCCGGATGCCGTAGGCGCCGCTCCGGTAGTAGCCGGGCTCGTTCGAGACGATCATGCCCGGCTTGAGCGCGACCGTGCCGGTCTTGGCGATCCGCTGCGGACCCTCGTGGACGCAGAGATAGGCGCCGATGCCGTGGCCGGTGCCGTGGTCGAAGTCGAGACCGGCCCGCCAGAGCGGCACCCGCGCGAGGGTGTCGAGCTGAGCGCCGCTGGTGCCGACCGGGAACAGGGCGCGCGCGATCGCGACGTGGCCCTTGAGCACCAGCGTGAAATGCCGGCGCATCTCGACCGTGGGCTCGCCGACCGCGATCGTGCGCGTGATGTCGGTGGTCGCATCCAGATATTGACCGCCGGAATCGACCAGGTAGAGCGAGCCGGGCTCGATGGCGCGGTTGCTGGCGTCGGTCACCCGGTAATGCGGCAGCGCGGCGTTCGGGCCGGCGGCCGAGATCGTCTCGAAGCTCGGGCCGCGGTAGAGCGGGTCCTGCCGGCGCTCGGCCTCGAGCCGGGCGGCGGCTTCGCGCTCGGTAAGCGGCCGCGCCTCGAGTTCGCCCTCCAGCCAGCAGAGGAACCGGCAGACCGCTGCGCCGTCGCGCCGCTGGGCGTCGACTGCGCCTTTGATCTCGACCGGGTTCTTGCAGGCCTTGGCCAGGATGCAGGGCTCGTCCGCCTCGAGCACGCGGGCACCCGCGGCCTCGAGCCGCGCGAGCACGTGCTGGCTGGTCACGGCCGGGTCGACCAGCACCGCACGGCGCTCCGCGCCCAGACGCTCGAGCGCCGCCTCGAAGCCGGCAATCGGCTGGATCGATACGCCGTTGCCGAGGGTCTGGCCGGGCTTGAGCTTGCGCGGGTCGAGGAACAGCTCGACCGCGCCGTCGGCGTGCAGCAGGGCAAAGCTCAGGACCAGCGGATTGTAGGGCACGTCGCCGCCGCGGAGGTTGAGCAGCCAGGCGATCGAATTGGTGGCGCTCACGACCCCGACCGCGGCCCCCGCCTTCGCCAGCTCGGCACCCATTCGGGTTCGTTTGGCATCGCTGGACTGGCCGGCGTAGGTGTCGTCCAGGACCGCGACCGGAGCGATCGGCGCGGGCGGACGGGTCGCCCAGATCGCATCGACCGGGTTCGTAGGGCAAGGGACCAGCTCGCCACCGGCTTTGGCACAGGCGCGCCGGTACCGCTCGACCTCGGGCTTGGTGTGGAGCTTCGGATCGAAGCCCAGCCGCTGGTCGGGCTTCAGGTGCTCGGCCAGCCACTTCGCGGGCGGCTCCTCGGTGACGTGGCGGCGCTCGTACAGCGCCGGATCGAGCTCGGCCGCGGCCTGGAGCGTATAGCGGCCGTCGACGAACAGCGCCGCGCGCTCGGGCAGCACGATCACCAAGCCCGCCGAGCCGGTGAAGCCCGTGAGCCACGCGAGGCGCTGGGCGGCGGCCGGCAGGTACTCGCTCCGATGCTCGTCGGTCAGCGGCAGGATCAACCCGTCGAGCCGCTGCTCGGCCAGCACCATCCGGAGTCGGGCGAGACGCTCCCCGACCGGCGCCTCGGGCGGTCTGAGCGCGGCGAGCTCCGCCTCGAGCCGGCGCAGATGATGCCGAAGCTCTGTTGCGTCCGGCGGCGCGATCAGATCGAGCCAGGCATCGGGATCGAACCCCCTGGGCGCGGCCGCGACGCCCTCGACCAGCGCCAGGACCTCGGCCACCGGCCGCTCGACGCCGCTTGCCGCCAACAGCCGCTGAAGTTCGGCCTCCGCATCCGCGCTGGCGGTCATGTCCAGCCGCGCTGGGGCGGCGGGCACAGGTAATGCATGCGCCCCGGCTATCGGGTCGGCGCCATGACCATGACCATCTGGCGGCCTTCCATGCGCGGGAACTGCTCGACCTTGGCGAGCTCGCCGACCTCGTCGCGCAGCCGCTCCAAAAGGCTCATGGCCAGGTCCTGGTGCGCCAGCTCCCGCCCGCGGAACCGCAGCGTCACCTTCACCTTGTCGCCTTCCTCCAAGAACTGGTGGATCTTGCGCATCTTGATGTTGTAGTCGTTGTCGTCGATGTTCGGGCGCATCTTGATCTCTTTGACCTCGATGACCCGCTGCTTCTTGCGGGCGGCGTTGGCCTTCTTCTGCGCCTCGTATTTGAACTTGCCGTAGTCGAGGATCTTACAGACCGGCGGGTCAGCCGAGGGCGACACCTCGACCAGGTCCAGGCCGAGATCCTCGGCACGGCGCAATGCCTCCGTCGTCGACACGACGCCGACCATCTCGCCCGCATCGTCGATCAGACGGACTTCCGGTACCTCGATGCGATCGTTGATTTGGTACTCTTCGCGGGCCGGGCCTGCCATTCGAGCCGTGCTACCCTCCTCTTGCTGCGAATCCAAAAGTCATTGCGGCGAAGCCAGAAGCGCGCCCCTTCGCCCCCGATCGCCGCCGAAGCATCGGGCAGCCATCATCGAGCGAGATCCGGCGGACGCGCTTCGTCAGTAAATATCGTGACGGCTTCGTCCAGAGCAAGGCTTTCTTGCCTCTGTTCGCCGAGCCGGCGCACCGAGACGGTGCCGAGTTCCGCCTCACGCGCCCCGACCGCGACGATCCGGGGCACCTTGGCGAGCGAGTGCTGGCGCACCTTGTAGCCGATCTTGTCGCTGCCGAGGTCGAGTTCGTAGCGGATGCCGGCCGCGCTCAGCGCCTCTCCGACCTTGCGCGCATAGTCGTCGGAATCGTTGGTAATGGTCGCGACCACGACCTGGACCGGGGCGAGCCACATCGGCAGGCGACCGGCGTGCTCCTCGATCAGAATGCCGATGAAGCGTTCCATCGAGCCGAAGATCGCGCGGTGCAGCATCACCGGCCGGTGCTTTTGGCCATCTTCGCCGATGTAGCTGGCATTCAGGCGCTCGGGCAGCACGAAGTCGACCTGCAGCGTGCCGCACTGCCAGTCGCGCCCGATCGCATCGCGCAGGACGAACTCGAGCTTGGGCCCGTAGAACGCGCCCTCGCCTGGGTTCAGCTTGGTCTGGATCCCGGCGGCCTTGACCGCCTCCCACAGCGCCCCCTCGGCCCGGTCCCAGACCGCGTCCTCGCCGGCCCGGACCGGCGGCCGGTCGGCGAAGTTGACCCGCACGTCCTCGAATCCGAAGTCGCGGTAGACGCTCTGCAGCAATTCGCAGAAGTGCTCGGATTCGGACGTGATCTGGTCCTCGGTGCAGAAGATGTGGGCGTCGTCCTGCGTGAACGCGCGCACCCGCATCAGGCCGTGCAGGGCTCCCGAGGGCTCGTTGCGGTGGCAGGAGCCGAACTCGGCCATCCGCAAGGGCAGGTCGCGGTAGCTGTGCAGGCGCTGGTTGAAGATCTGCACGTGGCAGGGGCAGTTCATCGGCTTCAGCGCCAGCGTCTTGTGCTCGGCCTCGAGCGCGAACATGTGCTCGCCGAACTTCTCCCAGTGGCCGGACATTTCCCACAAGCTGCGATCGAGCAGTTGCGGGCTCCTGACCTCGACGTAGCCCGCCGCCCCGAGCCGGCGCCTGAGATAGGCCTCGATCACGCGATAGACGGTCCAGCCCTTGGGATGCCAGAAGACCGAGCCCGCCGCCTCCTCCTGGAAGTGGAACAGACCGAGCTCCTTGCCGAGCCGGCGATGATCGCGCCGCTCCGCTTCCTCGAGCCGGTGCAGGTAGGCGTCGAGCTCCTTGCGGCTCGCGAACGCGGTGCCGTAGATCCGCTGGAGCATGGGGTTGCGGCTGTCGCCGCGCCAGTAGGCACCGGCCAGCTTGGTCAGCTTGAAGGCGCCGATCCGGCCGGTCGAGGGCCCATGCGGGCCGCGGCACAGGTCGAACCAGTCGCCCTGGTGGTAGAGCGTGATCGGCTCGCCTTCCGGAATGTCATCGAGCAGGTCCAGCTTGTAGCTCTCGCCCAACGCCTCGAAGCGCCGGCGGGCGGCCGCCCGGCTCACGACCTCGCGCTCGAACGGCTTGTCGGCGGCGACGATCTCCGCCATCCGCGCCTCGATCCGCTCGAGGTCCTCGGGCGTGAACGGCTCGTCGCGGGCGAAGTCGTAGTAGAAGCCGTCCTCGATCGGCGGCCCGATCGTGACCTGGGTGCCGGGGTACAGGTCCTGGACCGCCTCGGCCATGACGTGGGCGCAGTCGTGGCGGATGATCGGCAGCGCCGCCTCGTCCTGGTAGCGAACGAAGCGCACGTGAGCGCCGTCCGGCAGCTCGCGCGCGAGGTCCCAGAGCTCGCCGTCGACCTCCCCGACGCTTACCACCATGACCGCGGCCGCCTTGGCGAGCCCGGGACCGATCGCCGCCGCTAGCTCGCTGCCGGTCAGCGGCCGCGCGAAGCTCCGCTCGCTACCATCCGGCAAACTGATGCGGATCGCGTCTGATGGGGCGTCGACCGCATGCTCGGGCAAAGCGGGGTTCATGGCGGCCTCGTTCCGGCTGGCGGCACGGATCTGGTGGGGTGAGCTCTCGTCCGGGCGGGACGATGCGGCGACGCCCGCGAGCTGTCAAGAACCGGGGCCTCGGCTCAGGCGGCGAGGCTGGTCAGGTCCATCAGATCGGTATCGGCGTCGCTGCCTTCAAGGAGCTCGCGATAGACCGCCAGCGTCTGCTTGCCCATCTGCTCGAGGGTGAACCGGCGCATCACGAAGCGCCGGGCACGTGCGGCGAGCCGGGCGCGCGCATCCTCCGGCATCGCGAGCGCCAGCTGCAGCGCGCGCGTCAGCTCCTCGACATCGCCGGGCGGCACCAGCCAGCCGGTGGCCGCCGGCATCAGCGTCTCGCCGAGGCCGCCGATGTCGGTCGCGATCACGGGCTTGCCCATCGCCTGCGCCTCGACCATGACCCGGCCGAACGGCTCGGGCGCATGGGTCGAGGGCGCGACCACGACGTCGGCCAGCATCAGCGCCGCCGGCATGTCCTCGCACGAGCCGACCAGCCGCACCACGTCGCGCATGCCCGTGGCGCCGATCAGACCCTCGACCTCGCCCGGATAACTGGAGCTGGGCTCGAGGTCGCCGACCATCAGGCAGACGAAGTTGCGCCGGCGCAGGCGCTCGATCGCGCGCAGCAGCAGCGTGTGGCCCTTGCGCCGGACCACGCGGCCCGGCAGCATCAGCACCTTGGTCCCGGGCTGCAGCTGCCAGCGCTCGATCAGCGCCTGACGCCGCTCCTCGGAGACCGCCGCCGGATCGAACTCCTGGGTGTCGACGCCGCGCGGAATCACGCGCAGGCGCTCCGGCGGTACCTGGTAGCGCTCGCGCAGATACTCGGCGACGAACTCCGAGATCGCGATCACCCGGTCCCCGCGCGCCATGATCGCGTTGTAGCGCCGCTTGAGGATCCCCCCGCTGCCGTCGTAGACGCCGTGACAGGTGGTCACGAACGGCACGTTGCAGCGCCTGGCGGCGTAGTAGGCGCTCCAGGCGGGCGCCCGCGAGCGGGCATGCACGAGCTGGACGCCATGCTGCCGGATCACCCGCTGCAGGCGCCGGATGTTGGCCCGGATCGTGAACGGGTTCTTGGAGCCCAGCGGCAGCTGCACGCTGATCGCGCCCGCCTCCTCGAGCTTGGCCTCGCCGGTGCCACCCGCGGACGCGATCAGGGCCTGCCAGCCCTCGCGGATCAGATAGCGGGCGAGATCGATCGCGCCCCGCTCGGCGCCGCCTTCGTCCAGCGCCGGCAGGACCTGGAGAATCGCGGGACCGGTCGGACCCCCGACCGCCTGCTTCGCGCGGAGCTGCTCGGTGACGTCGTTCATGCCTGCGCGCTCAGCGGGCGGCCGACCGCGCTCTCGCGCCGGCATGCCTTGTCATCACTCGACTCGGTGCTAGCATGGATCGCAGGTCCAGCAAACCGGATTACCTCTTGATGCAGCCGAGTTTTTTGCACCTGGCCACAGGTGATCGCGTGGCCTATCACCACACGCCCGGGGCGCCTCCGGAGGTGCTGTTCTGCGGTTGTTATACCTCAGATATGGGCGGCACCAAAGCACTCGCCCTGGAGGGCTACTCCCGGCGCCGCCGGCGAGCCTACACCCGGTTCGACTATCGTGGCCATGGTGCGTCCACCGGTCGCTTCGCCGACGGCACCGTCGGCCGCTGGCGCGACGACGCGCTGGCGGTCGTCGATCGGGTCACGGGGGGCCCGCTGGTCGTGGTCGGCTCGAGCATGGGCGGCTGGATCATGCTACTGGTGGCGCTCGCGCGGCCGGAGCGGGTACGGGCGCTGATCGGGGTCGCAGCAGCACCGGATTTCACTGAGGATCTGCTGCTGCCGCAGGCGAGCCCGGCGCAGCGCCGCGAACTCGACGAGCAGGGTTACTGGCTCCAGCCCTCGGCTCACGGCGGCCCGCCCTGTCCGGCCACCCGAGGGCTGATCGAGGACGGCCGGGCCAACCTCCTGCTGCGGGCGCCGATCCCGATCCGCTGTCCGGTGCACCTGCTGCACGGCCAGCGCGACCCGGACGTGCCCTGGCGGACCGCGCTCAGGCTCGCCGGGCAGCTCGCGTCCGACGACGTCACGATCGAGCTGGTCAAGGCCGGCGACCATCGCCTCTCGACGCCATCCGACCTCGACCGGCTCACCGCGGCGATCGACCGCCTGGCCGGCGCGCCGGCGCCGGTCAGCGCACCGGCTTGCGCGCGACCAGCGTGATCAGCTCCAGGCTCTGAACGTCCAGGGTCGCCTTGCCGTACTCGAGCTCGACCTGCTCGGTGCACTGCATCGCGACGGTGGGATTGGTGCGGCAGAGATCGAAGGTGACGCTCGGCACCTTGGCGAGCTCGGGCACATCGAAGGTGACGGTATACTTGGTCGGCGGGTCCCAGCTGGTGTGCGGCGGCGCTTTCCCGCCCGGCGTGTCGTTGACCACCGCGAGCACCCAGCGGCGGTCAGGGCGGACGCCGGCCGCGGCGTGGAGCGGCGGCTTCGGGCCGTAGGTCCAGACCAGGTCCTTCCAGTCCGGCAGGTTGCTGGTCACGTGCCGCATCACCGTGCCGGGCACGAAGCTGGTCGTGATCTGCTGGACGTGGTGGTAGCTGTAGTTCTTGTAGATCCGGCCGGTGTTGGCGCAGCGGCCCTCGCACATCACGAGCTTCTGGTAGACGTCGCGGTTGCCGTGGCTGAGCCCGATGAACCACACCCAGTGGTCGACGCCCTCGTTGAGGTCGTTCAGGAAGCGCGACGAGACCGACGCGCCGAAGGCGTAGGCGAACTCGGCCGAGCCGTCGAAGTCGCCGCCGCCCGCCTCGGTCATCCAGTACTGCTTATGGTGGGCGAGCACGCGCTCGGCGAGCTCGGGGTTGGCGGCCATGCCGTAGGAGTGGGTCGCCAAGCCGGCGACGTCGGCGAGCGCCTGCGGGTCGGCGGCGATCGCATCGAACCATTGCACCGGGTTGTCGTCGGCGCTCGGCCATTCCGGACCGATCACCTTGACGTCCTGCAGCCCGCGGGCGTCGAGCTCGCGGCGCATGGCGATCGCGAGCGGCACGAAGTCCTGCGGCGGCAGGACCTTGCGATTGCCGGCGCCGGGCTCGTTGACCACCCCGGTCGTGGTGATCCGGATGCCGTAGTCGTCGCGCATGGTCGCGATGTCCTCGGCGATCGTCTTCGCCTGCCGGTCGGGATCGCCGAGATAGGTCCAGGGTCCGAGCAGCAGCTCGGTGACCCTGTGCCGGAGCGCGTCGTCGATGATCCCGCTCGCCTGGTAGTAGTCGCGCAGCGGCTTCGGATCGCCGGTCCCATACCAGAGGCGGAGGATGCGGGTGTTCAGATCGTCGAACAGCAGCTTGTCGACCTGGGCCTTCCGGCGATCGCTGAGCTCGATGTAGGGGTTGTCCTGCTCGATGCTGAAACCGAAGCCGGCGAAGGTCTGCCGCGGCTCGGTGCCGACCGTAAGCGTCGCGAAGCCGGGCGCGGCAGCCGGTGCGGCCGGCTCCGGCGGCCCACAGGCCGTGAGCACGCCGGCGGCGAGCAGGGTGACGAGGACGGAACGTCGCTTCGCAGTCACAAGGCCGCCTCCCCGGCGCTGGCAGAGGCCTCCTGCTCGAGGATCCCGCGCAGGCCGTCGCGATAGTTCGGATAGCGCAGCACCACGCCGAGCTCGTCCTTGATCCGCGCGTTCGAGACCCGGCGGTGGTCGCGGTAGAAGCTCTGCGCCATCGGCGAGAGCTCCGCCTGCTCGAACGGGATCGCGGGCGGCGGCGGCAGGCCGAGCAGCGCGGCGGCGTGAACGACCACGTCGTCCGAGGCCGCCGGCAGATCGTCGGCGAGATTGTAGATCGCGCCCGGATTGGGCCGGGCCATCGATGCGCGCAGCACCTGGACGATGTCGTCGACGTGGATCCGGCCGAAGGTCTGGCCCGGCTTGACGATCCGGCGCGCGCTGCCGGCCCGGATGGCATCGAGCGCGCTGCGGCCGGGACCGTAGATGCCGGCCAGCCGGAAGACGTGGACCGGCAGGCCGCTCGCGAGCCACTGGCCCTCGGCCGCCACCCGCCGGCGGCTGCGCGCCACGGTCGGGGCGACCGGGGTCGCTTCGTCGACCCAGGCGCCGCCCTGATCGCCATAGACGCCGGTGGTACTGAGATAGCCGGCCCAGGCGAACGTCCGGCAGCGCTCGAGATCGGCCTGATGGCGGTCGAGCACCGGGTCGCCCGCCTCGGCGGGCGGGATCGAGCTCAACAGGTGGGTCGTGCCCGCGAGCGCGCCCGCGGCGTACGCGAGCGGCCGGTCGCGCTCGAACAGATGCGCCTCGATGCCGGCGGCGGCGAACTCGGCGCGTTTTTCCGGGTTGCGGGTGGTGCCGGCGATCCGCCAGCCCGAACTCTGCAGCGCGCGCGCGAGCGCCAGCGCCGAGTAGCCGAGGCCGAAGACGAACAGGCGCGGGCCGGTCATGACGACGCCGCCTGCCATTCGAGGAGCACATCCGGATCCCGCTCCCTTGGGCGGTGACGCGCCGCGAGGCCGGCCAGCGCTGCCGGCGCGAGCAGCTGGGCCAGCGCCCAGACCGCCATGGCGCGGACCAAGGGCGAGCGATCGGCGAGCCGCTCTTCGGCGACCCCGGCGAGCCCGCGGTCGTCGCTGTTGCCGATCGCGATCAGGACGTTGCGGACGAAACGGTCGCGCCCGGTGCGCTTGATCGGCGAGCCGGCGAAGCGCCGCCGGAAGGCGGCATCGTCGAGGCCTGCGAGCTCGGTCAGCGCCGGCGCCCGCAGATCGTCCCGGGCCTTGAGCTTCGCCTCGGTCGCGGTGCTCGCGAACTTGTTCCAGGGGCAGACCGCGAGGCAGTCGTCGCAGCCATAGATCCGGTTGCCGATCGCGCGCCGGAACTCGCGGTCGATGTGACCCTGATGCTCGATCGTCAGGTACGAGATGCAGCGGCGCGCATCCAGCTGGTAGGGGGCCGGGAACGCAGCTGTCGGGCAGACGTCCAGGCACGCCCGGCAGGAGCCGCAATGGTCGACCTCCGGCGGGTCCGGCTCGATCTCGAGATCGGTCATGACCTCGCCCAGGAACAGCCAGGAGCCGAACGCGCGCGCCACCAGGTTGCTGTGCTTGCCCTGCCAGCCGATCCCGCCGGCTTGGGCAAGCGGCTTCTCCAGGATCGGCGCCGTGTCGACGAACACCTTGACCTCGGCACCGAAGCGCCCGTGCAGCCAGCCGGCGAGCTGCTTGAGACGGCCCTTGATCAGCTCGTGATAGTCGCGATGGCGGGCATAGACCGAGATCGCCCCGTGCGCGCGCCGCTCCAGGATCGCGAGCGGATCCTCATCGGGCCCGTAGTTCATGCCGAGCACGATCGCGCTTTGCGCCTCGGGCCAGAGCGCCTTCGGGCTCTGCCGGCGCTCGGGATCACGCGCAAGCCAGACCATGTCGCCCTGGCGACCCTGCGCAACGTAGTGGCGGTAGGCGCTCTGGACCTGCCGCGGCAGTTCGGGCCGCGCGAACCCGACGGCATCGAAGCCGAGTGCCCGCGACCGCGCGCGCAACTCTCTCTTGATCCGACCCGAACCGGCCGTTTGGGCCCGGGTTCGCTCGAGGACCGCCACCATGGCGCTAAGGTAGCGATGCCGCGCGCAAAAGACGAGCGGCGCCGACCGCCTTCAGACCAGCTCGAACGCGTCGAGCCGCGCCGCCTCGCGATCGAAGTCGCGGTCCGCTCGCAGCCTGCCGAACCGTTCGAGAGCCCGATCAGGCAGTCGCCGAAATCCGCCTTGCTGGTTCGGAACTCACCCCGGGCTCAGAAATCCAGGTCGTCGTACTGCGGCGCGGGTTTGAGGCCGCGCAGGCGGTCCTGGAGTAGGGGGCGGAAGCTCGGCCGGGACTTGATCCTAGCGTACCAGAGCTTGGCCGCCGGATGGCGGTCCCAGGGCACGTCGCCCAGATAGTCGAGCACCGAGACCTGGGCCGCGGCGGCGACATCGGCCAGGCTCAGCGCCTCGCCGGCGAGCCAGTTGCGCTGCTCGTACAGAAAGCCGACGTACTCGAGATGGGCATGAATGTTGACGAGCCCGGCCCGGACCGCGGCCGAGTTCGGCGTCCCGCTGCCGTTGAGGCGCTTGATCACCTTCTCGCGCCAGACCAGGTCGGTGACCTCGCGGTTGAACTTGACGTCGAACCAGGCGACCAGGCGCCGGATCTCGGCCCGCTCGAGCAGGCTTTTGCCGAGCAGCCCCGGCTCGGGCCGGCTCTCGTCGAGATATTCGCAGATCGCCCAGCTGTCGTTGATCACGCGGCCGCCGTCCTCCAGCACCGGCACCTCGGCGGCCGGATTGAGCGCCGCCAGCTCGTGCTGCTGATGCCAGGGCTCGACTGCCTCCAGCGCCGGCTGCTCCTCCTTCTCGTGGAGCACGATCCGGACCTTCCGGCAAAACGGACAGAGCGGGAAGTGATGCAAGCGTAGCATGCCGATTATTTAGCCAAATCTGGCGCTTGTCGGCAAGAGTTTAGATTCGGCTTCAGAGGGTGGCTGAATCCTTCTGGAAAAGGTGGCCCGGCCCGGCTCACAGCGCGTCGAGCAGGTTTTTCTCGAGCACACCCTTGGACCGACAGGGCTGCGTGAACGGCAGGTTGCGATAGGGATCGATCTGCTCCTCGGTGAAATGCGCGTCGAGCTGGACCTCGGTCATGCGACCGGCCTTCTGCAGCGCGATGACGAGGTCCAGGTCGCGGGCGACCGGCCGCGCCCGGGTCGGACGGGCGCTGTTGCTGGTGTTGTCGGTAACCCAGGCACGCTCGCAATCGGCCCAGCCCATGTCCGCGAACGCGTGCCGCTCGGCCTCGAGTTGGCCAGCCTCAGCGTCGGCCCGGATCGGGACGATCTGATGGCGCTCCAAAAAGACCAGGATCTCGTTCCAGACGACCGGCGCGGCCTTGGCGTAGCTTTGCGTCCGCTCGACCTGGTAGACGGGCGGCGGCGTCTGACAGCCGGCGAGCAGGGCCGCCAGCAGCGCGAGCCGGATGCCGGGGTTCACAAAGCTCCTCGCCGCCACCGCGCTAGACGTCCGCATACATCCGGCCGGGATTGAGAATCCGCTTCGGATCGAAGCTGTCCTTGACCCGGGCGGTCAGGCGGGCGAGTGCCGGCGCCTGCGGCTGAAAGACCGGCACGGCTGCACGCAGCGCCGCGCTGGCGCGGACCAGGATCGCGTGGCCGTCGTCGCCGAGCGCCGCCCGGATCGCGGCCGCGCCGCCGTCCTCGGCATTGTCGATCGCGAGCCAGAGCAGGCCGCCGCCCCAGTCGGCGAGCCAGGCGAGTTCGAGCTCGCGCTCGAGCCGGTCGACCAGAGCGCTCCCGGCGGTCGGGGCGAGCGAGACGCGCCAGAGCGCCGGCGCGTTGGCGGGCAGCGGCGTGACGTCCCGGATTTCGCGCCAGAGGGCGGTCGAGGCGTCGGCGTCGAGCCGGTCGAGCCGGCCGCCGCCTTCGCTCAGCAGCTCACCCAGCGCTCGGGCGCGGTACTCGACCGAGGGTGCGGGCCCCTCGAGCCGGAGCGCCGCGACGCCGCTGGCCGCGGACGCGCCGGGGGCCACGACCGAGCGGGCTGTGGCCGCCGCCGGCAGCCAGGCGGCGCCGGCGACGTCGTGGGCGCTGCCGAGCGCCTGGCGCAGCGCCGCGAAGGCGCGCTCGCGCTCGAGGCCGGCGAGCAGCAGCGTGCAGGTCTCCGCCGGCGCCGGCAGCACCTTGAATGTCAGCTCGGTCATGATCGCGAGCGTGCCGAAGCTGCCGGCGAGCAGCTTCGAGAGATCGTAGCCGGTCACGTTCTTGACCACCCGGCCGCCGGACTTGATCAGATCGCCGCGCCCGGTCACCGCCTGGATCCCGAGCAGATGGTCGCGCGCGGCGCCGACCTTGATCCGCCGCGGCCCCGAAAGGTTGCAGGCGAACACGCCGCCGATCGTCGCCCGGCCGGCCTCGCCGCCGAGCAGCGCGCCGTAGTCGGGCGGCTCGAACACGAGCTGCTGCTGGTTGCCGGCGAGCAGCGCCTCGATCTCGGCGAGCGGCGTGCCGCAGGCAGCCGACATCACCAGCTCCTCGGGCTCGTACAGCCCGATCCCACGAAGCCGATCGACCTGCACCGCGGCCTCGAGCCCGAGGGGCCGGCCGAGCCCACGTTTCGTGCCCCGACCCAGCACCTCGAGCGGCGTCTCCGCCGCGAGCGCGCTGGCGACCACGTCCCGCAGCTCGTCCGGGTTGCTCGGTCGAGACGGCTCAGCCATGTCCTTCCGCCCGGTCGAAGGTGTGAAGCATCGTGGAGCGCAGGCGCGGCCCGGATGCGACGCGTCCTCGGGCAAGGTTCGCCCGCGCCGCGGCGCCTCGCAGGAGCAGGACCGGGTCAGCTCCTGAACTGCTCAACCTTAGATGCATCAGCTGTGAAATGGATCACATCCTAGATGGCTAAATATCGGCTAACACCGTACCGTTCGCAGCCGAAATCGATGGTCCGGACATGACCCTGATCTCAACTCTCGTACCGGCGTGACCGAGCGTGAGCGCCCATGCCCGGGTGTCATGTCCCGTCTGAGGGAAGAAACCCATGCCGAGCACCGATTCCACAGCGGGCCAACCGGTTTTCATCGCCCCAGTATCGCCGTCGCAGCTCTCGAAGGCCAGCAGCAAAGGCAGCATCGACGACTCGTCCAAAACGATCCGTGATCGGGAATGGCAGGCGTACATTCGTCAGCGGCGCCAGCAATGCGGGCGGCCGGCGCTCACTTCGAGCAGCGATGCCCCCGACGACCTCACCGGGATCGCGTTGTCGGGCGGCGGCATCCGATCCGCGACCTTTGCGCTCGGCGTATTGCAGGCGCTGGCCGATCACGACCTGCTGCGCCGCTTCGACTATCTGTCGACGGTCTCCGGCGGAGGTTACATCGGCGCGTCGCTGACCTGGCTGACCAGCAAGCTGGTCACCGACAGCGCCAAGGCCCACAAGTCCGACCCTGACGGCCCGCCAGCCCCGACCGGCGGTTTTGGCCTGGGGCCGTCGCGCGACCCGAATGGCGCTCCGGCCGCCGCGCCGTTTCCGTACGGCAGCGAGGATCCGCGCACCGCCCGGGATCCCGACGGCTCCCGGCCCGAGGGTGCGATGCTGCTCTATCTGCGCCAGCACGGCAATTATCTGACGCCCGGCAAAGGCATCACGCTGACGTCCGTCCTCGTGGTCCTGTTGCGCGGCATCATCCTGAACCAGCTGGTCTGGATTCCGATCATCGGCGCCCTGATGTGGGCCCTGATCTGGGCTTCCTCGGACACGTCCTGGATGTCGTCACCGCGATGGATGCCAGCAGCGGTGACCGAGTTCGTGACCGACCTCTCCCCGCCCCTCAGGCCGGCCGAGACTGCCCAGCCGCCGGGGCCGGATCAGGCGGTCTCGTCTGCGAGCGCCGACGATCATCGGTCGCCGAAACTGGTGGCGTTCGGAAGCATGGTAGTGGCCGCGGGCGGGCTGTTTGCCGCCTGCGTCGTGGCGTTCATCGGCTACTCCCTTGCCACCTACTCCTTTCACGGGTCCAGCCGATGGCTCGGAGGCACCAAATACCTCTGGCGGCGCGCCTTCGAGCGCCGCATGCGCTGGCCGTTCTGGGATCATCGGCGCGGCGCTGCTGCTGGGCTCGGTGCCCTACGTCGTCGGGGGGCTGCACGGTTGGTTGCTGGGATCTTCGTTCTCCCTCCTCGGCCTTGGCAGCGGGCTCGTGACCTTCGTCAGAACCATGCAGCAGCCCAAGAGCAGAGCCGAGAAGCAAGCCAGTTGGAGCATTCCGAGCAGCTGGATCGCGTCGATTGGCGCCGGGTTCCTGCTCTACGGCGTCCTGCTGGTCGCCTATGCATTCGCCTGGTGGGCGGCAGAAGGTCCGACTGTGCCGGGCGCCTCACCCTCGGTGATCCTCGGCGCCGCCCTGGTCGTCGCGATCATCACCGGGTTGTTCGTCGACCTGAATCTGATCACCATCCACCGCTTCTATCGCGACCGTCTGATGGAGGCCTTCCTGCCGGACCTCGCGAAGGCGCTCGGCAATCAGACGAACGCGGCCCGGCAGGCCGATTCGGCCCGGCTGTCACAGATGTGCAGCCATGAGCGGCCGGTCGGCCCGTATCACATCATTAACACCAACCTGGTGCTGACCGAATCCAGCGAGCGCAGCTACCGGCTGCGGGGTGGCGACAGCTTCATGCTGTCACCGCTCTACTGCGGCAGCAATGCGACCGGCTGGCGATCGACTGCCGGATACATGGGCGACGAACTGACCTTACCGACCGCGATGGCCATCTCGGGTGCGGCCGCCAATCCATGGACCGCCAGCGCCGGAGTTGGCGTGACCCGCAATCCGCTAGTCGGCATGTTGATGGCGCTGATGAACCTCAGGCTCGGCTTCTGGGCCCCGAACCCCAATGATCGACACCGCCGGTGGCGGCTTTCCTCTAAGCGCAGCTTCCGGCCCAACCACTTGAGCCCTGGTCTGAAGGAGGTCCTGGGCCTCAATCTGCGAGAGAACTCCGCGGTTTGCCTGCTGAGCGACGGCGGCCATTTCGAGAATCTCGGACTTTACGAGCTGATCCGCCGCCGAGTGCGCCTCATCCTGCTCTGCGACGGCACCGCCGACCCCGACTACGCCTTCGCCGACCTGCAGACGGCGATGGCCCGCGTGTGGGCCGATTTCGGCGCCCGGATCGAGTTCGACAGGGACGTCATGCTACGGCGCTTCATGCCGTCGATCGAGGCCGGCTATCCCAAGGACGTCCGCCTTTCCGAGTGCGCCTACGCGGTCGCGCAGATCATCTATGCCGATGGAGACACGGGGCATCTGATCTATCTCACGACGGTCCTGTGCAAGGGCGCTCGTCTCAAGCTCATGGGATATAAGGGAGCCAACCTGGATTTCCCGGACCAGTCGACCGCCGACCAGTTCTTCGATGAGGAACAGTTCGAGGCCTATCGTGAGCTGGGATACGAGATTGCCGACGACTTCATCATGCACGACATGCAGAACGGCGGCATGCTGGGGCAGTCGATCCGGCCCCGCTTCCAGCCGCACGCGGCGGAATGACGGTGTTCGTGGCGGATCGCGCTCGGCAGGACATCGCGAACTGCACCCGACGGCCCGGCAGTTCGCCTACTCCGCCGGTTCGGCGACCCGTTGCAGGCGGCCGGGCGGCGGGGTGCCGGAGCGGCGGGCGAACAGGTCGAGCAGGGCGCCGAGGATGCCCTTGGGCATGTAGATGATGAAGATCACCAGCAGCAGGCCGTAGATTGTGCCGTCGAGCCCGTGGACCTCGTTGCCGACCGCGATCCTCAAGGATTCCGTGAGCAGGATCGTGAACAGGGCGCCGACGGTCGGACCGAGCTGGACGAACATGCCGCCCGCGATCACCGCGAACACGATCTGGAGCGAGATCGCGATGCCGGAGACCGTCTCGGGGTTGATGTAGACCTGATACTGGCCGTAGAGCACGCCGCCGAGCGCGGTCATCGCGGCGCTGATCAGCGTGACCTTGAGCTTGGTCCGGGTGACGTCGATGCCGACCGCGGCGGCCGCATCCTCCTCCTGGCTGATCGCCTGCATCGCGTAGCGGGCCATGCTCTGGTCGACCAGCCGCCAGATCCACAGGCCCAGCAGCCAGACCCCGAGCATGACGTAGAACCAGACCTCCTTGTGCGCGAACTGCAGGGCGTAGAACGAATAGGAGCTGCCGGCGAGCGCGGTCTTCGGCGTCACGCCGAGCGAGCCGCCGGTATAGTCCCGGAGCGCCACGATCAGCAGGCGGACCACCTCGGAGAGCGCCAGCGTCACGAGCGCGAAATAGTGGCCGGTGATCCTGAAGCGAAAGCACGGATAGCCGATCACCAGCGCGGTCAGCCCGGTCAGCAGCAGCGCCACCGGGATGCCGAGCCAGGGCGTAATCCCGAAATGGTTCCAGAGCATCGTCACGGTGTAGGCGCCGATGCCGAGGAAGGCGCCGTGGCCGAGCGAGACCAGGCCGAAGCGGCCCATGATCGACCAGCCGGTGTAAATGAAGGCCCAGAGCAGGATCAGGATCAGCGTGTGCAGATAGTAGGCGCCGAGGCCCCCGAGCGGGATCAGCGCGAGCAGGCCGACACCGAGGACGGGCAGCGCTCGTCGCATCGCCGGGCGCCGCTCAGCCGCGGGCGCCGAGCAGGCCCTGGGGGCGCAGGAACATCATGCCGATAAAGAACACGAAGGCCATGACGTAGCCCCATTCCAGCTCGAAGAAGTAGCCGCCGACCGAGATGAACTGGGCGAACACGAAGGCGGCGATGAAGCCGCCGATCAGGTTGCCGAGCCCGCCCATGACGCAGACCATGAAGGTGATCGGGCCAAAGGTCAGGCCGATCGCGGGGTGAACATCGTATTGCAGCACGAGCAGGCAGGCGCCGAGCCCGGCGAGCCCGCCGCCGATCGCCGAGGTGATCAGGTAGATCCGGTTGGCATCGACCCCCATCAGCGGCATGATCGTCCGGTCCTGGCTGATCGCCCGGATCGCGGTGCCGAGATAGGTCTTCTTCAGGAACAGCCAGACCCCGAGCATCGCGACCAGAGCCGTGGCGCAGGCGTAGACCCGGGACATCGGCAGGAAGATGTCGCCCAGCATCACGCTCGGCAGCGACACGCCGAGATTGCGGAAGTCGATGCCGAACGCGAGCGTCGCAGCCGCCTGCAGGAAGAACAAAACACCGCCTGTGACCAGCAGCTGGTTGATCGGTTCGGTCCCGAGGATCGGCCGGATCACGAGATAGTGCAAAAGAAAGCCCAGCAGCGCGACCAGCAGGATGCAGGCCGCAAAGCCGACAAACAGCGGCAGGCCGTAAACCGAATAGGAGAAATACACGGTGTACATGCCGATCATGATCAGCTCGGCGTAGCAGATCCAGACGACGTCGATCACCCCGAAGATCAGATTGAGCCCGAGCGCCAGCAGCGCCAGCACGCCGCCGAACAGCAGGCCGTTCAGGATCGCCTCGAGCAGGAAGCTGTCGAACATGCTCATGGCTGATCACTCAGTTCTGGTCGCGATTGTTGGTGACGCGCTCATGGTGCATTCCCGATCTCCGTCCGCATGGCCTCCAGGTGAACCTTGAGACTAGGGAGCTCATCCTGGACCACCGTCCAGACGATCCGATCCTCGACCCGATGATACTCGTGGCGGAGCACGTTGCCGATACCGGCGACATGGCGCCAGCGAGGGTAGGGGTACCGGGACTTCAGTTCGTCAGGAAGGTGGCGGCTCGCTGCGGAGATGATCTCGATCCCGCGCTCCGTTGCTTTTCTGAGCAGCCAGTCCCGCTGGAACTCGTCGAAATTCTTGCCGGCAGTTGCGCGTGTGATCTCATCAATCGCCTCGAGCATGTCCGCAATCCGGGCAAGGACCGTCTTGACCATCAGAAGACCTGCTCGGCCTCACGCAGGATGTCCTCGCGCAGCAGGGGATGCAGGCCACCGCGAGTCGTCAGGTCCGAGCGCACACCGAGCACCCGATCGATCTCTTCCTGAAGCGCCACCAGGTCAAGCAAGGAGAAGCCTTCTGCATAGTCGATGAAGAGGTCGACGTCGCTGTCGGGCCGGGCCTCGTCGCGTCGGGTCGAGCCGAACAGGTAGAGCGCGCGCACGCCGTGGGCGGCGATCTCCGCCCGATGCTGCCTCAGCAGACTGATCGCTTCTTCCCTTCGCATCGTCCTGCGCCTCGTCGCCTGGCTCAACCGAGAGCCTCGAGGGCCCGTCGCATGCCCATCATAGACCAATATACGCCCGGCGGAGATCGTCGCTGGCGAGCAGCTCGGCGGCGGCGCCTGAGGATTTGATCCGGCCGGTCTCGAGCAGGTAGGCGCGGTCGACGACCTTCAGCACCTGCTGCACGTTCTGCTCGACGATCAGCACCGTGAAGCCCTCGGCGCGCAGCCGGCGAACGAGGTCGAACACCTGCTGCACGATCACCGGCGCGAGCCCCGCCGAGGGCTCGTCGAGCAGCAGGAGCCGGGGGCCCGACATCAGGCCGCGACCGATCGCGCACATCTGCTGCTCGCCGCCCGAAAGCGTGCCGGCAGGCTGCGCCCGGCGCTCCTTGAGCCTGGGAAACAGCTCGTAGACGAAGCCCAGGCGCTCGGCGAAGCGGGCGCGCGCTGAGGGCAGGAAAGCGCCGATCTGCAGGTTCTCCTCGACGGTCAGGCGCGGGAACAGGCGCCGGTTCTCCGGCACGTGCGCGATGCCCTGCTCGATCACGCGGTGCGCCGGCACCGCGTTCAGGAGCTGGCCGTCCATCCGGATCTCGCCGCGGCTGACCTCGATCAACTTCGAGATGACGCGGAGCAGCGTGGTCTTGCCGGCGCCGTTCGGCCCGATCACCGCCACCGCCTCGCCCGCCCCGACCTCGAGCGAGACCTCGAACAGCGCCTGAAAGCCGCCGTAGCCGGCGCTGACGCTCGCAAGGCTCAGCACGTCCCACCGCCCGCGCGCACATGCCCGCTCAGCCACGAGCCGCGACCCGTTCCTGGATCGCGGCGGCATCGGTGCCGAGGTAGACCTCGACCACGCGCGGGTCGTGGGCCACCGCGGGCGGTTCGCCTTCGGCGATCTTTTCGCCGTGATCGAGCACGATGCAGCGGTCGACCACCCGCATCAGCACGCCCATGATGTGCTCGACCCAGATGATCGTGATGCCCTGCTCGCGCCGGATCTGGCTCAGCATGTCGGCCGCCTGCTCGATCTCGCTGTCGTCGAGGCCACCCAGGCTCTCGTCCGCCAGCAAGAGCTTCGGCCGGGTCGCGAGCGCGCGGGCGAGCTCCAGCTTCTTGAGCCCGGCGGCCCCCAGGCCCTCGACCGGCACGCCCGGCTCGCTCGGCAGCTGCACCGCGCTCAGGGCCTCGCCGGCGAGCCTGCGCGCCTCGGCCCGCGACAGGTCGCCGCCGTGGCCGTAGTAGGCGGCAACCATCACGTTGTCGAAGATCGAGAGTCGGCGGAACGGGCGCGGGATCTGGAAGGTCCGCGCGATCCCGAGATGGCAGACCCGGGCCGGCGCCAGCCCCGCGATCTCGCGCTTCTGGAAACGGATCGAGCCCTCGTTCGGCCGGAGCGCCCCGGCGATCAGGTTGAAGATCGTGCTCTTACCCGAGCCGTTGGGTCCGATCAGGCCCAGGATCTCACCGTCTGCGACCTCGAACCCGACCTCCCTGACCGCCGTGAAGCCCCCGAAGCGCTTGGTCAGCCCGCTGACCTGGAGCACGCGCCGCGCGCCTCAGGGCGCGTAGGTGTGGCCCTCGGGCAAGGGCAGCACCGGATCGACCGTCTGGATCGCGGTCGGCCAGGCGATCTTGGTCTCGCCGTCGATGTACTGCATGACCACCGGCGAGGAGCGCTCGTTCTGGCCGGACATCGGCGTGCCCGGCGGGAAGAACTTGACGCCGTAACCCTGGATCGTGCCGCCTGGCGGAATGTCGGTGTCGAGTGCTGCCTTGCGCAGTGCCTCGGGATCGATGCCGCCATAGGTCTCGATCGCGCGCGGCAGGACGTCGGTCAGGAAGATCCAGGCCTGGTTGAAGCCCATCGAGACGTGCGGCGGCACCTCGGAGGCGCCGGTCTTCGCCTTGTAGCGGTGGACCATCTCCGTGATCAGATCGCCCAGGCCCGGCTTGAGCGTGCTCGGATCGAGCAGCTGCGCGGCCACCGGATCGACGCTGTAGAAATCATTGACGTCGTCGCCGAAGGTCTCGCGCAGCTTGTCGATCTGGCTGTAGCCGGCGCCGTGGCCGATCAGCGCCTTGAACTTCAGCCCCTGTTCCTTGGCCTGGCGCAGGAACAGCGTGATGTCCGGATTGTAGCCGGTGTGCAGGATCACGTCAGGGCGCGCCCGGCGCAGCTTGGTCACCAGGCTCGACAGATCCGGCGTGGTCGCCGAGTAGCCCTCCTTGAGAACGATCTGCATGCCGTACTTGCCGCAGAACTCCTCGTTGCTGGCGGCGACGCCGGTGCCGTAGGGGCCGTCCTCGTGGATGATCGCGACCTTAAGGTCGGCGGGCGCGATCCCGAGCTTCTTCTCGGTGTATTCGTTGAGGAAGCTGCAGGACGCCCAGCCGTACTGGTCGCTGTGGACCTGCGCCCGGAACACGTGGGTCAGGTTCTTGTTCTTGAAGACCGCCGAGGCGACGCAGGTATTGATCCACATGAACTTCTTCTCGGCGTCGACCTTCTGGGCCAGCGGCACGCAATGGGCGCTCGAATAGACGCCCATGATCAGGTCGACATGCTCCTGATTGAGCAGGCGCTCGCCTTCGGCGATCGCGACCTCGGCCTTGGACTGGGCGTCGGCGATCACCGGCACGATCTTGTAGCCGTCGACCCCGCCGCGCTCGTTGATCAGGTCGATCGCCTCCTCGGTGCCGATCGCGGCGGCCTCGGAGCCGCCGGCCGCGAACGGTCCGGTGAAGTCGAACAGCACGCCGATCTTGACTTCCTTGTCCTGCGCCAGCGCCTGACCGCCCAGAAGTCCGGCCGCCGCCACGGCGAGTGCGGTCGCGCGCACGCTCGGTGTCCAGCCCATGATGTCAGCCTCCTGCGGTGATTCCCGCGGTTCTCGGATCGTTGCCCGGAACTGTCCCGGATGGCTCCCAGCCTGTCAAGGCCAGCCAGGGCCGGCCGGGCTCGGGCCAGCAGCCCGCGGTCGACCCGGCGCGCCGGTGCCCGGCGTCTCTGGCCGCCCGGCAGTCAGGGCCGGCGCCGCGAGCTCGCGAACGGTCCTGATCGCCCTCGGCGATGGCATGCCGGTCACCCTCGTGGAACCAGGGCGATCGGGAAGCGTGCCGGCGAGACGCTGAGCTTGTCGATTGGCAAATTTTCACGCAAGTTCGGCCGGCGGCGTCGATTCCGGACGGAGGGTCGAGGGGATCAGACGGAAAACGGCAGCACTACCGCAGACTGCAGCCGAGCAGCGTTGGCGTCCGTGGGAAACGATCGCGACGGTCGTGCGGTCCGAGGGTGCTCTCGGGTTCGGCGCGACCACGGTCGCCCTGTTCTATCTGTTTCCAGACGCTGTCGCGGCCGATCTCGGGCTCGACTTGCGGACCATCGCGCTGTTCCTATGGCTGTTCATGACCATGCTGTGGTGCGCGTTCGGAGTGGTTCGCCATGCCGATTGTCTGGCAGAACTCCTGGGCGAGCCCTACGGCACGCTGGTCCTGACCATGTCGGTGACCGTGATCGAGGTCTCGTTGATGGCCTCGATCATGCTGCACGGCGCCAACCAGCCGACCCTGGCGCGCGACACCATGTTCGCCGTGTTGATGATCATTCTCAACGCGATGGTCGGCCTGGCGCTCGTGCTGGGCGGGCTCCGCCACCGCGAGCAATACTACAACCTGCAGGGCGCCCAGGCGTTTCTTACCGTGATCGTCACGCTGTCCGTACTAACCCTCGTGCTGCCCGACTTCACGCCGGCGCAGGCGATCTTCTTCGCCATCATCACGGTCGGTCTCTATGGCGTCTTCCTGCTCATCCAGACCGTGCGCCACAGGGATCAGTTCATGCTCCCGGACAGCCGCCGCGCGGCGCTCACGGACCTCGCGCTCGCCCGCGACGAGACGGCGCACGAGCATGGCCACCACGAGGTCGGCTCGACTGCCTACCATGCTCCCCTGTTGTTCCTGACCTTGCTGCCGGTCGTGCTGCTGTCGGAGAAGCTCGCGATTTTTGTCGACTACGGGACCGAGACGATGGGCGCGCCGGCGGCTCTGGGCGGCCTCGTCGTCGCCTTTCTGGTGCTCGCCCCGGAGGGCCTTGGCGCCCTTCGGGCCACGCTTGCCAACCGGCTGCAACGCTCGGTCAACATCCTCCTCGGCTCGGCGCTGGCAACCATCAGCCTTACCGTTCCCGCCGTCCTGATGATCAGCGTGGTCATCGATCGCGACGTCGAGCTCGGCCTCGACCCGGTCGAGATGGTCCTGCTGCTTTTGACCCTCGCGGTCAGCGCGCTGACCTTCACCGGCGGCCGGACCAACGTCCTGCAGGGCGCGATCCACATCGTGCTGTTCACCGCTTTCGTCGTTCTCATCTTCAATCCCTGAGCGCCGGCGCCGAGGAGCCCGCCCATGAATCCACAACGCAGAGCTCTCCTGGTCGACTTGCCCGCAGTCGCCGGAATCGCGGCTTTGACATGGTCGCGAACTGGCGACGCGCGCGAACCGACGAGAAGCGTCACCTTCACCCCGGCTGACGAGCTCGGCGCAGATGAGCGCGCGCGTCACGAACGCTACATGGATCGGGCGCTCGACAAGCTCGAGGAAGATTCCGGCGACCGACCGCCCGGGCCGTTCGCCGCGGTGATCGCCAACCGGCATACCGGCGACATCGTCTGTGAAGGGATCAACCGATACCGGGACAACCCGATCTGGCATGGCGAAATCGTCGCCATCAATGCCTGTGCCCAGGTAACGCCCAAAGTCGACTGGCGCGACCTCGCTCTCTACACGACCGCCGAACCCTGTCCCATGTGCATGAGCGCGATCGTCTGGCTCAGAATTCCCGAGGTCATCTACGCCACCTCGGTCGAGGATCTGATCGGGCTCGGCGTCAATCAGTTTCGGCTGGACAGCGTCACGGTCGCCGCCGCCGCTCCCTTCTACAGCGGCCGGATCGTCGCCGGCGTTCTCAGGCAACGTGCCGATCCCATCTATCGCGACTGGGCCAGGCGCTTTAAATAGTCCGTCGGGCTGACCTCGGTCGGATCCGATTCGGGATCGACCTCAGCCGCCGATCACCACCGGCGAGGCCAGCTGGCGGACGGTCTTGATCAGCGCCATCGCGACCAGCTTGCCGGTCTTCGGATTCTCCGGCGTCGGCTCGACCTCTTCGATGAAGTAAAAGCGGCCGAAGGCGCCGGTCGCCTCGATCTCGACGACGTGCCGCTGGATGCCAGGATCGGCGATGATGGTGAGCTCGGTGCGGTCGAGGCCGATGCCGGCGAGCGCCACCGCGGCCGAGATGTTGACGTTCTGGGGATAGCGCGCCGCCCCCTCGCGCACGCTGCCCGCGAACAGCGTGACCGGGGCGGCGAGCGCGGCGAGATCGCAGAGCCGCTCGGCCTCGGTGCCGTACCAGGCGGACGGGTGCTTGCGCACGACCATCGCGACCCACTCGAGGCCGCCGGTCGCGGCGCCGGCCAGGATGTCGAGCGCGCCGATCCCGGCGGACGCGATGATCAGGCGGCGGCCGTTGGCTTCGGCCGCGGCTTCGAGCCGGATCCGCAGACCGTCGTCGACCAGCGCCCCGATCGAGGTCAGCAGCAGGTCGGCGCCGCTCTCCAGAGCGCGCAGGCCGTGCGCGCGCACCGCCTCGTGGCCGGCGCATTCCAGCACCACCTGGGGCTGCCGGCCGAAGAAGCGCGCAGGCTCGGTCGTCAGCAGCAGGCCATCCGCGGCCGCGCGCGGCCGGCGCACGAGCACGCCCGTGACCTCGATCCCGGGGCCGAGCTCGCCCCGCCCGGCCGCGGCCATCACCTCGGCGCCGATCGCGCCGTGACCGATGATTCCCAGGCGCATCCCCCATCCCCCTCCGCGCTTGTCATCGGCATGGCATCGCGGCATGCGATCTGCAAGACTGGTGATCGCCCCGGGGCGAAAAGGACGAGCGCATGACGAGCAAGGAGCAGGACCTGCGGCGCCAGCTCAAGGAAGCGCACATGAGCCGCGCCTTGCTTTACGCCGCGTTCTACGACGCCCTCGCCGAGCGCTTCGACGCCGAGACCGCCGAGGAGGTCATGAAGCGGGCGATCTACCGGCGCGGCCGCGAGATCGGCAAGCGCTTCGCCGGCTACGGCCCGGCCGACCTCAAGGGACTGTGCGCCGCCTTCCTCGACTTCGTCCCCGACCAGGGCCGGCTGTTCCGGCCCGAGGTCCGGCGCGCCGACGACGAGGCTCTCGACATCAAGTTCCATGCCTGCCCGCTGAAGGAGGCCTGGCAGGCCGCCGGGCTGCCGGACGACAAGGTCGCGACGCTTTGCCGGATCGCCGGGGTGGTCGACAACGGCACCTTTGAGGCGGCAGGCTTCGCCTTCTCGGCCGAGACCTGGCGACCGGGCGCCGAGGGCTGCTGTCTGCTCCACATCCGGCGGGGCTAGCCGGACTCCTGACGCTCGTGGCCTAGCTGTCGAGAGACAAGGGCGGCAGGACACGCTCGAGTTCGGCGCGCAGATGCTCGTGCTGCCGCGGCAGCTTGAGATGGCGCCCGAGCTCGGCTGCCGGCTCGTCGACAGTGAAGCCCGGCTCCTCGGTCGCGATCTCGAACAGGACGCCGCCGGGCGAGCGGAAATAGATCGAGTAGAAGTAGTTGCGATCGATCTGCGGCGTGACCGGATGGCCGGCCGCCACCAGGCGGTCGCGGACCGCCATCTGCGCCGCCCGGTCGACCACCGCAAACGCGATGTGGTGGACGCTGCCGGCGCCCTGGAACGCGCGCTCGCGGCCCGGTCGCGCGTCGATGTCGACGAACCGCGCCTGGCCGGCGCGCGGGCTGGCGTAGCGTTCGATGCCGTCCTCGGCGCCGATCGCCTGGTAGCCCAGCACCTCCTCCAGCAGCGCCGCGGTCGGCGCCGCTTCGGCGAGCGTCAGCGTGACGCCATGGAAGCCGCGGATCGCGACGTCTGAGCCGAGCTCGGCGGTGGTCCAGGGAGCGCGCTCGTCGGCGGCGGCTGGCACCACGAGGACGAACTCGAGGCCGTCGGGGTCGCGCGCGAGCAGGAATTCCTCCTCGAAGCGCCGGCGCGGCCCGTCGACCGACACGTCGCGCGCCTCCAGGCGCCGGCGCCAGAAGGGCAGGCTGCCGGGCGGAACCGCGAACTGGGTGAGCGAGGCCTCGCCGACCCCGTGCCGCCCGCGCGGCACGCCCGCCCAGGGAAAGAAGGTCAGGACCGTGCCGGGCGTCCCCACCTCGTTGCCGTAATAGAGATGATAGGTGCCGGGGTCGTCGAAGTTGACCGTCTTCTTGACGAACCGGAGACCGAGCACGCCGGCCCAGAAATCGAGATTGCGCTGAGCCGGGCCGCTGATCGCGGTGATGTGGTGGAGGCCGTTGATGGTTGGCGCCATCGCCCTTGTCTCCTCGATTCGATCACACCCGCTCGATCACCATCGCGATCCCCTGGCCGACGCCGATGCACATCGTGCAGAGCGCATAGCGTCCCTCCCGTCGGCGCAGCTCGTGGGTCGCGGTCGCGAGCAGGCGGGCGCCGCTCATGCCGAGCGGGTGCCCGAGCGCGATGGCGCCACCGTTCGGGTTGACCTGTTCGGCGTCGTCGGGCAGGCCGAGCTGACGGAGCACGGCCAGCGCCTGGCTCGCGAACGCCTCGTTGAGCTCGATCACCGCCATGTTCTGGAGCCGCAGCCCGGTCCGCTCGAGCAACTTGCGGGTCGCCGGCACCGGGCCGATGCCCATGACCCGCGGCGGCACGCCGGCACTCGCCATGCCGACGACGCGCGCCAAAGGCTCCAGCCCCTGCGCGAGCGCCGCCGCTTCGGAGGCGACGATCAGCGCGCAGGCGCCATCGTTGATGCCGGACGCATTGCCGGCGGTCACCGTCCCGCCCTCGCGAAAGGGCGCCGGCAGGGCCGCGAGCTGCTCGAGCGTCGTCTCCGGCCGCGGGTGCTCATCGCGCTCGACCAGGCGCGGCTCGCCCCGCCTGTGCGGCACCGCGACCGGCACGATTTCGGCCGCGAGCCGCCCGGCCTCGATCGCGGCGGCGGCCCGCTGCTGCGAACGCAGCGCGAACGCGTCCTGATCGGCGCGCCGGATCTGGTGCTCGGCGGCGACGTTCTCGGCGGTCTCGGTCATCGAGTGGATGCCGTACTGCTCCTCGATCAGCGGGTTGACGAAGCGCCAGCCGAGGGTCGTGTCGTGCAGCTGGGCCTGGCGCGCGAAAGCGCTCTCGGCCTTGCCGAGGACGAACGGCGCCCGGCTCATGCTCTCGACCCCGCCCGCGATCATCAGCTCGGCCTCACCGGCCCGGATCGCGCGCGCCGCCATGCCCACCGCTTCCATGCCCGAGCCGCACAGCCGGTTGACCGTGGCGCCCGGCACGCCGGCCGGCAGCCCGGCGAGCAGCGCCGCCATGCGCGCGACGTTCCGGTTGTCCTCGCCCGCCTGGTTGGCGCAGCCCAGGAGCACGTCGTCGATCGCGGCCGCATCGAGCAATGGGTGGCGGGCGAGCAGCGCCTTGATCGGCTCCGCCGCCAGATCGTCGGTCCGCACCGCCGCGAGCGCGCCGCCATAGCGCCCGATCGGCGTCCGCAAAGCCGCGCAGATGAAGGCTTCGCTCATGACCGATCCTCTCAGGCCGCCGGCCGGCGGCCCTCATAGGCATCCTGGAGCAGCGCCCGGATACCTTCGCGGGTCACCGGGCGCGGATTGTCGTAGGGGTCCTCGGTCGCGAGCTCGGCCGCCCGGTCGAGATCGGCCGCGCTGAGGCCGAAGGCCCGAAGCCGCATCTCGGCACCCAGCGCCGTCGCCAGATCGAACAGCGCCGCCGGCGCGTCCTCGGCGCCGAGCGCCCGCGCGATCCGCGCCATCGCCTCGGACGCAGCCTCACGGTTGTAGGCGGCCGCCTGCGGCAGGAGCAGGGTATGGGTCTCGGCGTGCGGCAGCTCGAAGCTGCCGCCCAGCACGTGCGCGAGCTTGTGGTGCAGCGCCATGCCGACCGTGCCGAGCGCGACGCCGGCGAGCCAGGCGCCATAGAGCGCCGCCGAGCGCGCCTCGAGATCGCCGGGCGTCCGGACCACGACCGGCAGGCTGGCGCCCAGCGCCCGGATCCCTTCCTCGGCCATCAGCGAGGTGATCGGGTTGGCGTTCCTGGCATAGAGCGCCTCGACGCAATGGGCGATCGCGTTCATGCCCGAGGGTCCCGCGACCCTGGCCGGCAGCCCGAGCGTCAGCTCGGGGTCGTAGATCACGACCTTCGGCAGCATCCGCAGGTCCCGTCGCGTGCGCTTGATACGGTCGGCCGTGATCCCCTGGATCGGGGTCATCTCGGAGCCGGAATAGGTGGTCGGGAGTGCCACGATCGGCCGCCCGGTCTCGAGCGCGATCGCCTTGGCGAGCCCGATGGTGGTGCCGCCGCCGATCGCGACGTAGCAGTCGGCGCCGAGCCGCCCGGCCACGGCCCGGCCCGCCTCGGCGACCTCGATCGGCACGTGCATGACCGCCTGATCGTAGATCCCCGCCGCCTGCGCGCCGAGCCGCCCGGCGGCATCCTCGGCGAGCGCGCGCTTGCCCGGCGTCGAGAGCACCAGCGCCCGCTCCGCCCCGAGGCCCGCGACCTCGTCCGCCAGCCGCTCACGGCTGCCCGCGCCGAACACGACCCGGCCCGGCAGCGTCTCATAGGTGAACTCGAGCATCAGGAGCCCTCCGCCTGGGCGCCGGCCTCCGCAAGATGCGCGCGTACCAGGCCGGGGTCCAGTCCGGGATCATCCGTACCTAAGTCCGGCCGGCGCTCAGCACGACCAGCGCCCGGCCGTCGACCTCGAGCCCGGGGCCTCGTGCGCGCCACGGCGGTCCCGTTCCTGAGCACGTTCTCGTCAGAACACCGGCTCAGACGCTGCGGGCGGAGAGGGCCTTCAGACGAAGTTGCCGTGGAAACGCCGGCGGGCGGGCGGCGGTGGTTTCCGGGGGTGATTTCGAACGGCCCCGCCGGGTCGGGCGATCCGCGGAAGCTTTGCGCCGGACGCGAGGTCGCGTAAAGAGAGGCCGAATTGATGTCCGGCGGCCGCACCGCGGCCCCGAAATCGAAGCGAGGTGCGACCATGGCCGATGCGGCAGCTCTGCTCGAGCGGATCGAGCGCGAGGGCCTCAAGACGGTGGATGTCCGCTTCACTGATCTGCGTGGCCAATGGCAGCATATCGGCCTCGCCGCGGCCGGGCTGACGCCGGCGGTGCTCGAGGACGGGTTGCTGTTCGATGGCTCGGCGATCGCCGGCTGGCGCGACGTCAGCGAGTCCGACATGCTGCTCAAGCCCGACCTCGAAAGTGCCGTGCTCGACCCGTTCAGTGCCCAGCCCAGCCTGATCCTGATCGCCAATGTCGCCGAGCCCGCGACCGGCCTCGGCTACGAGCGCTGCCCGCGCTCGGTTGCCGAGCGGGCCGAGGCGCAGCTCGCCGCGAGCGGCATCGCCAACCGCGTCTCGGTCGCGCCCCAGGCCGAGTTCTTCGTGTTCGACGACGTCCGCTTCGACGTCCGGACGGAGGAGGGCTACTGGCGGGTCGATGCCGAGGAGGGGCCGTTCAATTCCGGCACCCGCTACGAGGTCGGCAACCGCGGCCACCGGCCGCAGCCGGGCGCACCGCTCGCGGTGCCGCCGGTCGATCAGATGGCCGATCTGCGCGCCGAGATGGCGGCGATGCTCGAGAGCATGGGGCTGGAGGTGCTCCGCCACCACCATGACCTCGCACCCTGCCAGCACCGGCTCGGCCTCGGCTTCGGTGGCCTTAAGACCAGCGCCGACCGGCTCCAGGTCTACAAGTACGTGGTCCACAACGTCGCCAGCTCCTACGGCAAGACCGCGACCTTCCTGCCCAAGCCGATGGCGTTCCAGCCGGGCTCGGGGCTGCAGGTGCAGCAGGCGCTGTGGCAGGACGAGCGGCCGGTGTTCGCGGGCCAGGGCTATGCCGACCTGTCGGAATTGTGCCTGCGCTACATCGGCGGCATTCTGCAGCACGCGCGCGCGCTCAACGCGTTCACCAATCCGACCACCAACAGCTACCGGCGCCTGATCCGGGGCGGCGGCGCGCCGCGCCAGCTGGCCTATGCCGCGCTCAACCGCTCGGCCGCGGTCCGGGTGCCGTTCGCGGCCCGGCCCGAGGACAAGCGGGTCGAGGTCCGGTTCGCCGATCCGGCCGCCAACCCCTATCTCGGGTTCGCGGCGCTGCTGATGGCCGGGCTCGACGGCATCGAGCGCCGGATCGACCCCGGCGAGGCCATGGACCGCAACCTGTACGATCTGCCGCCCGAGGAGGTCGACGAGCTCCCGACCGTGTGCACGACGCTCGCCGAGGCGCTCGACGCGCTCGATCGCGACCGGGGGTTCCTGACCGCGGGCGAGGTCTTCACCGACGACCTGATCGACGCCTACATCGCGCTGAAGCGCGCCGAGATCGACGCGATCGAAGCCGTCCCGCACCCACTCGAGTTCCAACTCTACTATTCGGTCTGAGCCCGCTCGAACACGTACTGATCCGATCGTGCCGACGCGCACGCCAAGCGAAAAGGGGCGATCATGAGCATGCTCGGACGATGGCTCGGGGCGACGATCGCCGGCGGCGTGCTCGCGGCGCTGCTCGTCGCGGCGGCCGGCGCCGAGCCGGCGACGATCACGTTCCTGCATACCAACGACGTCTATGAGATCGTGCCGGTCGAGGGTCAGGGCGGCCTCGCCGAGCTCGGGACGCTGCTGAAGCAGGAGCGCGCCCGGAGCGCGCACAGCATCACGGCCTTTCGGTGGCGATCTGATCTCGCCCTCGGTGCTCTCCAGCCTCACCAAGGGCGCGCAGATGGTCGATCTGTACAACCGTTCGGGATCGACGTCGCCGTGCTCGGCAACCACGAGTTCGACTACGGGCCCAAGCTCCTCGCCGAACGGATCAAGGCCTCGAGCTTTACCTGGCTCGGCACCAACGTTTTGGGATCGGACGGCAAGCCCGCCGCCGGCACGATCGGGACCAAGGTCATCGAGGTCGCGGGCTACAAGGTCGGGTTCTTCGGCCTCCTGACGCCCGAGACCGACGTGCTGTCCTCGCCCGGCCCGGGCATCGACTTCGCGCCGGTCGTCGAGACCGCCGCAGCCGCGGTCAAGGAGCTGCGCGCGGCCGGCGCCGATCTGATCGTCGCGCTGACCCATCAGGATCTGGCCGACGATCGCGAGCTCGCGCGTCGGGTCGAGGGCATCGATCTGATCCTGGGCGGTCACGACCACGATCCGATGACGATCTACGAAGGTGGCACGCTGATCGCCAAGGCCGGTCACGACGCCTTCTATCTGGCGGCGATCGACGTCCGGGTCGACCGGGTCGAGAAGCGCGGCCAGGAGGTCGTCCAGATGCTGCCGTTCTGGCGCTATCTCTCGACCGCAGGTGTCGCGCCCGACCCGGAGATCCAGGCGGTGGTCGAGCATTACCAAGCGGAGCTCGACCAGGAACTCGGCCAGCCGGTCGGCACCACGACCGTGCTCCTCGACAGCCGGCGCTCGACGGTCCGGACCGCCGAGAGCAACTTCGGCGACCTGATCGCCGATGCGATGCGCGCCGACGTCGGCGCCGAGGTCGCGCTGACCAACGGCGGCGGCATCCGCGGCGATCGTACCTACGATCCCGGTACCGTCCTGACCCGCAAGGACATCCTGACCGAGCTGCCGTTCGGCAACGTCGTCATGCTGATCGAGCTGTCCGGCGCCGATCTGCTGGCCGGGCTCGAGAACGAGGTGTCCCAGGTCGAGGACGCGGCCGGGCGGTTTCCGCAGGTCTCGGGCATGACCTTCAGCTACGATGCCGCTAAGCCCGCGGGCAGCCGGATCGTCGAGGTCGAGATCGGCGGCGCGCCCCTGGATCCGGGCCGCCGCTACAAGGTCGCGACCAACGAGTACATCTTCGGCGGCGGCGACGGCTATGCGGGCATGGCAAGCCGCTGATCGACGCCTCGGCCGGCACGCTGATGGCGACCGTCGTGATGGACTACATCAGCAAGCAAGGCGAGATCGCGCAAGATCGTCGGCCGGATCACGCGCCTTGAGTAGCCGGCGCCGGGAACGGTCGATCAGACCGCGGAATTGCGGCCCAAACCCGGCAACTGAACCGCCGCGGACCGCCCTTGTCCATTATTCGGCATCAGGAGAATTTTTGGACGCGAATCGCAAACAAAACGGAGCTGTAATTTTCAGGGCTGTTGAGACTCCTCCAAAGTGCGTTGTAGATCTTCAAGATCTCGGCGACGTTCGTCCGGTACCACTCCTTGTCGCAGCCGTCCACCTGCGTTGGCGCAACGGCAGAGCGCGGTGCAACGCGCGTTCCAGCGCGCCCGGGTTGTCCGTTGCCAGAACCAAGTGAAGAATTGGTCGATCAGGCATCGATTCGTTGATCTGATTTACTATGCGCCCGGTCACGTCACCGTCGGTGCGCCCGATCTTGACCCGGCTGTGAACGCACTCATAACCGTAGACATAGACGCTTCCAGCACCCACGCCAACACGAGTTTATGCTGGCGGTATCAACGTAATGGTCTACATCCCTTATTGTCTCGCGAAGTTCCAGGTCGCCCACCGGCTGGGCTATCTCAACACCGGTGGTAAATATTTCCATCGCTCGATGTGGCAATTCGCGATCTTCGATCACTTCAGTTGCAGCCATACCGACCGACTGAGCCCACGCTAATACATTTGCCAACTTATGGGCCGCGCGCTCCCGCTCGCCTGAGTCCTCGGTTGTGTTATGAGTTTTG
>CAWALL010000022.1:0-66619 GCA_963782885.1 uncultured Alphaproteobacteria bacterium | reverse complement strand
TCGATACGATCGAATGCCGCGATGCGATCCTGAACCCCGACGGGACCGAGCCGGAGTGGCCAAACGCCGACGTCATCATCGGGAACCCTCCGTTCCTTGGAGGCGTAAAGATTTGGGGCACCCTTGGCGGCCAAGATTATGCGCGCCTTCGAGCCGTCTATTCCGATCGGTTGCCAGCCACTTCGGATCTTGTGACATATTGGTTCGAAAAAGCGAGGGCGCTGGCGGACTACGGGAAGGTCAAACGGGTCGGGCTCGTCGCGACAAATTCCATTCGCGATCCCGGAAGTCGCCATGTGCTCGAACGTATAGTCGAAACCAACAACATCTTGGACGCTTGGTCAGACGAGGAATGGACGATTGAGGGCGATGCTGTAAGAGTGTCGCTCGTTTGTTTTGCTCGTGACGAGATACAAGCCAACATTTACTTGAACCGGGGCGGTTGTAAATGAAATATTTACTAACTTAACTTCGGATACAATAGACGTCACTAAAGCTGAGGTACTTTTCGAAAATCGACATATCGTCTTCCAGGGATCAAAAAAAATTGGTCCGTTCGAAATTGAGGGTGACATTGCACGAGGGTGGCTCATAGCTCCTCTGAATCCGAACGGATGTTCCAATGCTGATGTGCTACGTCCGAGCTGGATCGCTAGAGACGTTGTTCGGCATCCAAGAGATAAGTGGATTGTGGATTTTGGTTTGGACATGTCGGAAGCCGACGCAGCCTTATATGAATTCCCGTTCCAATATGTATTCGAAAACGTGCGTCCCATACGCATAAAAAATAATCGGAAGACCAGAAGGCAGTACTGGTGGCGGCATGGCGATGGTCAGCGCACAATGCGAAGAAAAGTATCCTTCTTAGAAAGATACATTGTAACGCCTGAAGTCTCGGAGCACAGGATATTCCGGTGGGTACCTAGCGCTGTGCTCCCAGATTGTAAACTTATGGTCACCTGTCGCAGTGATGATACCGTGTTCGGGATCCTTCACTCTAGGATACATCAAGTGTGGACGATGAAGGTAGGAGCGTCACATGGCGCCGGAAACGACCTGCGTTATATACCCTCCAAGACGTTTGAAACGTTTCCCTTTCCAGACGGCCTGACGCCGAATCTCCCAGCCGATAGATGTACAGAGAGGGTAATGGCCTGACAGTGCCGCTCGGATGAGGGCTCAGGCGGCTCTGGCGGTTTTGCGTCGGGTCGCCTCCTCCAGTGGTTTGGCGGGTTTGGCCAGGCCGTCCTTGAAGGCTTGGGCGGGCGTGCGGCCGTTCATGCCGCGGCCCTGGTGGGGCCGCTGGTGATTGTAGACGACCAGGTAGTCGTCGAGCACGCGTTGCATCTCCTCGATGGTCTCGAACCAGGTGCGCCGGCCCTCGACCCGGAAGTGCTCGTCGAGCAGCGTGCGGTGCAGACGCTCGACGATGCCATTCGACTGCGGCCGCTTCACCTTGGTGGTGCGGTGCGCGATCTCCTCAAGCTGGAGGAACAGCTCGTAGGGGTGGCGGTCGGGCCGGCCACAGAACTCGCGGCCGTTGTCGGACAGCACCACCTCGACTTTGGCGCCGGCGTCCTCGAAGGTCGGCAGGACGTCGCCGTTCATCAGCTGGACGGCGGTGATCGGCAGCTTGCTGGGGTAGAGCCGAGCCCAGGCGTAGCGGGCGTGGCAGTCGATCGCGGTCTGCAGGTAGATCTTGCCCACGCCCTTGAGCGTGCCGACGAAGAAGGTGTCGACGGCGACCAGGGCGCCGGTGTGCGGCGCCTCGATGTGGCGCTCGCGGAACTCGGGCGAGAACCGCTCCAAGAGGCGGACCTGCTCGTCGCTGAGCGCGAGCTTGCGCTCGGCGGTGGCTTGCTCCAGACGCAGCAGGCGTTCGTGCTTGGTCAAGAGGCCGTGGCGCTGCCACACACCGCGCACCCCGCCGGCGGACACCTGGAGACCTCGCAGCCGCAGCTCCTGCTCGACCCGCAGCGCGCCGTGGCAGGGATGCGCGAGCGCATGGTCGAGGATCGCCGCCTCGATCTCGGCCGCGACCCGGTTCGGGTGCGGGCCGCGGGCGCCAGGCAGCCGGTCGAGCAGGCCCTCGGCGCCATAGGTCTGGAAGTTGCGGCGGATCTCGTAGAACTGCTGGCGCGAGTAGCCCATCACCTTGCAGGCCCGGCTGACGTTCTCCAGCTCGGTGGCCAATTGCAGCAGCGACAGCTTGCGCCGTGCTACCTTGTCCTTCGTGGTCATGTCTTGCTCCTGATGGTTCGGATGGTTCGGCAAACTCATCCTAAGCCATCTCAGGAGCGGCATGGCCACACCCGGCCATGGCCGGGTGTGGCACCACCTGTCAGGTGATTGCGATCTCAGCACACGATAGATACGCCGAGCATCCGCAGGCAGTGCGAATTGCGACGGCGGCGAGGCGGCTGAACGAACTGCGGGAAAACTGGCTCAATCCCCCAGATCTGGTGACGCGGTTGCCCGAGGTCGTGCCGAACTTCCCCGACCGCCTCCTGCCGCGGGACGAGGACTGCGCCCAGGAGCTGAAGAAACGGACCCTCACGAAGCTCTATAACCAGCGCCCAGCTTGGCTGGACAATATCCATAAGGAGCTGGACGAGGCCGTCGCGGCCGCCTATGGCTGGCCTGCCGATCTGTCGGACGAAGAAATCCAGGCACGATTGTTCCAACTGAACCAGGCGCGCGCCGGTCGGTCCAAAGCGGCCGCGTAGCCCCGGCAGCCCGTGGGGCATTCGTGAAATCCATCGCTGTCCGGGACGTGCAAATTCCGGCGCTCGGGCTGGGCACGGCCCGCCTCGGTAATCGGGTCGCGCAACGGATCGTCAGCTATGCGCTCGGGATCGGCTACCGGCACATCGATACCGCGCAGAGCTACCGCAACGAGGCTGCCGTCGGCGCGGCGATCGGCGGCTCGGCGGTGCCAAGGGGCCAGATCTGGCTGACCACCAAGATCGGGCCGGCGCGTTTCCGGGACGGCGACCTGCAGCGCGCGCTCGACCGGAGCCTTAGCCGGCTGGGTACCGAGCCCGACCTGCTCCTGCTCCACTGGCCGAGCCCGACCATCCCGCTGCGCGAGACCATCCGCGCGCTGAACGAGGTCAGGCGGCGGGGCCTGACGAAGCACATCGGCGTCAGCAACTTCACCGTCGCGCTCCTCCGGGAAGCCCAGGCGCTGACCACCGAGCCGCTGCTGGGCAATCAGGTCGAGTATCACCCCTATCTCAGCCAGCGGAGCGTGATCGCGGCGACGGTTGCAAAAATGTCACCGTTTTTGGCGATGTGTTGCAATGCTGCATTGCAATATTAGAGGATCAAAACAGGAACGCGCGACGCCATCTTGATGAGCGGTGGTCCCATCGGACTTGGGTTCCCTCCAGCCTGAAAAGGAGGTTTTTGCGATGGTCACCGCATCGAAAGACGTCACCATGACCAGTTCACCTGCCGTCGCCGGCAGTTCGACCGGCCGCGTGGCCGCGAGGCTCACGGGCGGGTTCGTGCTCTGGCTGCGCGGCCTGCACACCCGCCACGAGCTGACGCGCCTGAACGACCGCGCGCTCGCCGACATCGGCACCACGCGCGACGAGCTCAGCCGGTTCGCCAGGCAGAGCGATCCCTGGCGGCAGCTGCCGCGGGACGGGGTTCCCGTCCTCGCCTTCGGCGCTCTCGCCGAGCGGGTCGGGAGCTGGCGCAACCGCCGGCGCCAGGAGGCGCAGACCTACCGCGAGCTGATGGCCTACAGCGACGCCGAACTGACCGATCTCGGCATCAGTCGGCGTGACATCGGGGTGATCGCGAGGAGCAACGGCAGGGCTTGGCCGGCCTGAGCGGGCGCGCCACACAGTCGCTCGTCCGGGGCGGCACCGGGTCCGCGACGCTGCTGACTTGACAGCCGGAGGCCGAACGGGAACCTTTCCCTGAGGCTCAGGCAGCCGGGAGGCAGCGTCGCCCCATGGGCCGGACCGGCCTGGATCATCGGGACCTGCCGGCCGAGGTGCTGGCGGCGCTGCGCCGGGGCGGTGTGATCCCGGCGCATCCGCTGGCGCTGACCGCCGCCCGTACGCTCGATCCGATCCACCAGCGGGCGCTCAGCCGCTACTACATCGATGCTGGCGCCAGCGGCCTCGCGGTCGGCGTCCACACCACCCAGTTTCGGATCCGTGAGGCCGGCCTCCTCGAGCCGGTCCTGAGGCTCGCAGCCGAGACGGCCGCCACCCGGACCGGGCGGCCCCTGGTGCTGATCGCGGGCCTGGTCGGTGGTACCGCGCAGGCGCTCAGCGAGGCCGATCTCGCGCGAGGGCTCGGCTACCACGCCGGGCTCCTCAGCCTCGCCGCCCTGCGGGGTGCCAGCGAGAACGAGGTGATCGACCATTGCCAGGCAGTCGCGCGACGCATCCCGGTGATTGGCTTCTATCTCCAGCCGGCGGTCGGCGGCCGCGTGCTCTCCGCTGGGTTCTGGCGTCGCTTCGCCCGGATCGACAACGTCGTCGCGATCAAGATTGCGCCCTTCGACCGCTACCGGACGCTCGACGTGGTGCGCGGCGTGGTCGAGGCCGGCGCGCAGCAGCGGATCACGCTGCTGACCGGCAACGACGACCACATCGTCCTCGACCTCCTGACCCCGTTCCGGTTCCGGCGCGGCGACCAGACGGTCACGGTCCAGATCGAGGGCGGGCTGCTCGGGCACTGGTGCGTCTGGACGCAGAAGGCGGTCGAGATCGTGGCCCGGATCAAGGCCGCGCGTCGCGAAGGCATCTACGATCCGGCGCTGCTCGCGCTCGACGCCGCGGTTACCGATGCCAACGGCGCCTTGTTCGATGCCGCCAACGGTTTCCGGGGCTGCATCGCCGGCTGCCACGAAGTGTTGCGCCGCCAGGGCCTGCTCGAGGGCATCTGGTGCCTCGATCCCGAGGAGGGCCTGAGCGCCGGGCAGGCGGCCGAGATCGACCGGGTCTGTGCCGCGTATCCGGAGCTCGCCGACGACGCCTTCGTCGCCGCCCATCGCGACCGCTGGCTGGCGTGACCGGGGCGTCCGAGCGGGCGCCCGGACCGGGCGTCATGATCAAGGCGGATTTCGTCACCGGGCTCGTGCTGATCGCGCTCGGCGCCGCGGCCCTGGCGCTGAGCCTGCGCATGCCGCGCTTCGAGGAGCTGAACATCGAGCCCTATACGGCGCCGGGCCTGGTGCCGGGCGTGCTCGGCGCGATCATCCTGCTGCTCGGCGGAATCTTGTGCTTGTGCGCCGCGCGCGCCGGCGGCTGGCGGCTGGGCGCCGGGCGCGGGCGGTCGGTCTGGCTGGCCGATACCGGCGTGCGCCGGCTGCTGCTCGCGATCCTGCTGACCCTGACCTATGCCGCCGGCCTGGTCGGCCGGCTGCCGTTCTGGCTGGCGACCTGGCTGTTCGTGACCGCCTTCGTCGGGCTGTTCGAATGGCCGCTCGCCACCTCGAGCGCCGATCGCAGGCGCCGCCTCGCGGTGGCGCTCATCTATGGTGCCCTGGTCGCGGCCGCGGTCACCCAGATCTTCGAGCGGGTCTTCCTGGTCCGCCTGCCATGACGTCCGGGCATGGCTGACAACCTCGCCATGCTCGGCCAGGCGCTCTGGGGCTTCATGACGCCGGGCGCGCTGTTCGACGTCGCCTGGGCGACCCTGCTCGGGATCGTGGTCGGTGCCCTTCCCGGGCTCACCGCGACGCTCGGCGTCGCGCTGCTGACCACGCTCACGTTCAAGATGGCCGCCGGCGATGCGATCCTGATCCTGATCTGCATGTACGTCGGCGCGATCTATGGCGGCAGCCGCAGCGCGATCCTGCTCAACATCCCGGGCACGCCCGCCAATGCCGCGACCACGCTCGACGGCTTCCCGCTCGCCCAGCGCGGCGAGGCCGGACGCGCCATGGGGATCGCCACGACCGGCTCGTTCCTCGGCACCCTGATCGGCATCTTCTTCCTCGCCACCGTGGCGCCGGTCCTGGCCGAGTTCGCGCTCCGCTTCGGCGCCTTCGAGTTCTTCTGGCTGGCGGTGTTCGGGATCGTGATCTCAGGCCACCTGACCGCGCTCGAGAACCCGCTCAAGGGCTGGATCGCAGGCTTTCTCGGCCTACTGGCGGCGATGGTCGGCCAGGAGGGCATCCACGCCTATCCGCGCTTCGCCTTCGGCTCGACCGATTTGGCGGGCGGCATCGGCCTTCTGCCCGCGCTGGTCGGCGCCTTCGGCTTTTCCGAAGTCCTGAGCGTGATGCAGCAGCCGGCGGCCGATGTGGTCCGGGTCGCGACCGACCGGGTGATCCCACGGCTGCACGACATCACCCGCTACTGGCGGACGGTGCTCCGCTCGGGCCTGATCGGCACCACGATGGGCATCATTCCGGGCGTCGGCGAGGATCTCGGCGCCTGGGCCTCCTATGCCGCCGCCAGGCGGGCGAGCAAAGAGCGCGACCGGTTCGGCAAGGGCTCGATCGAGGGCCTGATGGCCGCCGAGACCGGCAACAACGCCGCCGTGCCGGGCGCGGTCATCCCGGTGCTGACGCTGGCCGTGCCCGGGTCGGCGCCGGCCGCGGTGCTGCTGGCCGCGATGTTCATCCACGGCGTCCGCCCGGGGCCCTTGATCATGGTCGAGTTCCCGACCTTCATCTCCGAAGTCGTGGCGATGATGCTGCTCGCCGGCGCCGGCATCCTGATCTACGGCCTGCTGCTGACGCGGCCGCTGCTGTACGTGCTGGCGGTGCCGCGCGAGCGGCTGATGCCGCTGATCTTCGTGCTCTGCACGATCGGCTCGTTCGCGATCGCGAGCCGGCTGTTCGACGTCTACGTGATGCTGGCCTTCGGCCTTCTGGGCTTCGGGCTCCGGACCATGAAGTATCCGATGGCGCCCCTGGTGCTCGGCCTCGTGCTCGGCGACATCCTGGACAAGAGCCTCCGGCGCGGGCTCGTGCTCAGCGACGGTGGCCTCGGGCCGTTCTTCACTCGCCCAATCAGCCTCGTGCTCTGGGTGACGATCGTGATTACCGTGCTGCTCAGCTTTCCGAGCGTGCGCGAAATCCTCGGCCGGCTGCTCGCACGGCGCGGCCCACAGGAGCCCGATCGATGAAGATCAGCCTCTGCAACGAAGTGCTCCGCGAGCTCGACTTCCGGGTCCAGTGCGCGCTGGCCAAGGCGCTAGGCTACGACGGCCTCGAGATCGCACCCTTCACGCTCGGCCACCAGCCCCATCGACTGGTCGGCGTGCGCCGCGCCCGGCTGCGCCGGATCGCCGAGGATCAGGGCCTCCAGATCACTGGTCTGCACTGGCTGCTGCTGACGCCCGAGGGCCTCTCGATCACCAGCCGCGACGAGGGCGTGGGCGCGCGCACCCTCGACGTCATGCGCCGGCTGATCGAGCTCTGCGCCGACCTGGGCGGCGGGGTCCTGGTCCACGGCTCGCCCAAGCAGCGGGCGATCGAGCCGGGCGACAGTCGGGAATCGGCCCTCGCGCGGGCCTTCGATGCCTTCGCCGCGATCGCCGAGGACGCCGAGCAGGCGGGCGTCACCTACTGCATCGAGCCGCTCGCCCCGAGCGAGACCCCGCTGATCAACACGGTCGAGGAGGCGAGCGCCATCGTCCAGGCGATCGGCAGTCCGGCGGTGCGCACGATGATCGACACCTGTGCCGCCGGCAACGTCGAGAGCGCCCCGATCCCGGAGCTGATCGAGGGCTGGCTGCCGACCGGTCAGATCGCGCACATCCATCTGAACGACCCGAACCGCCGCGCCCCCGGCCAGGGCACGCTCCACTTCGGGCCGATCCTGCAAGCACTGCAGGGCCAGAACTACGAGGGCCTCGCGGCGGTCGAGCCGTTCGTCTACGAGCCCGACGGCCCGACTGCGGCCGCCCGCGCGATCGGCTATCTCCAGGGCCTGCTCGAGGTTCAGGTCGCGCGCTGAGCCAGGTTTGGCCGTCGCCGGGCATCCAGATGGTGGCGGCGATCGTATTTCCGGCGGATGGCCACCTCGGTGCTGAGCCACGAGACGATGCCGCAGGCTGGTGAGGTCGGCCCGACCTTCTACGCCGGGCTGGAGCCGTTCAGCGATTTCGCCGAGGTCGCCGCTCGGCGCCACTACGTGGCCGCGCCCGACGACTGGCTGTTGGTCCTGACCGATGTCCAGGGTTCGACCGAGGCGGCGCGCGCCGGCCGTTACAAGGACGTCAACATGATCGGCGCCGCCGGCATCAGCGCGGCGCTCAACGCGGCCCCAGGGCTCGATCTGCCCTACGCCTTCGGCGGCGACGGCGCGACCGTGCTGATCCCGCCCGGCTCTCGCCAGGCGGTCGCGGCCGCGCTGAACCGCACCCGGCGGCTCGCGCGCGCGAGCTTCGGGCTCGAGCTCCGGGTCGGCGTCGTGCCGCTCGCCGAACTCGCCCGGCGCGGCCGGCGGGTCCTGGTCGCGAAGTTCCAACTCAGCCCCGGCAACCACCTCGCCATGTTCGCGGGCGGCGGAGTCGAGCTCGCCGACCGGCTGGTCAAGGACGAGGCGGGCTTTGCCCTCGACGACGCGGGCGCGCCCGGACCGCCGGACCTGGCGGGGCTGTCCTGCCGCTGGGAGCCGTATCGCTCGTTGCGCGGTCGGATGCTGACCCTCCTGGTGCGCCCGCTGGCAACCGACAGCTTGGCCGTGCAGCAGGAGATCATCGAGCGCCTCGCCGGGTTGGTGGCACCGGGTGATGCCACACGACCGGTCCGGCGCGCCAACATGCGCTTCCTCTGGCCGCCCCGTGGTCTGCGCGCCGAGGCGCTGGCGACCCGCGGCCGCCGGCCCTATCGGCTGCGCTGGCTCGGGATCTGGCTGCAATCGTTGCTGCAGGCGGTCGCCGAGCGCTTCGATCTCCGGATCGGCCCCTACGACGCGCCCGCTTACCGGGCCGAGCTGCAGCAGAATTCGGACCACCGTAAGGTCGCCGACACGCTGCACATGGTGCTCGACTGCACCGATCCGGAGATCACGGCGATCAAGGCCTACCTCGCCGGACTCCAGGCAGCCGGCAAGATCGCCTACGGCGCTCACCTCGCCGCTTGCGCCATGATGACCTGCCTGGTGTTCTCGCTCGACCAGAGCCGCCACGTCCACTTCATCGACGGCGCCGATGGCGGCTATGCGCTCGCCGCCGTCCAGCTCAAGGCCCAGCTCCAGGCGCTAGCGGGCGCTCACGCCGGACCAGCGCCGGGACCGGAGTGCAGCCCCGATCGTCGGGATGACGCCGACCCGGGCGGCGGATCGCCTAGTCCGGCAGCGGGATGAACTCGGAATCGTCCGGGACCGGGGTGAAGCGGCCGGTCTTCCAGTCGAGCTTGGCCTGCTCGATCCGGTCCATGGAGCTGGAGACGAAGTTCCACCAGATGTAGCGCGGCCCGTCCATCGGCTCGCCGCCGAGCAGCATCAGCCGCGCCGGCGTGCGGGCGGTGATCGTGATCCGATCGCCCGGACGGAACACCAGGAGCTGCATCGCCTCGAACACGTCGCCGGCGATCTCGATGGTGCCCGAGACGATGTAGAGGCCCCGCTCCTCGTGGCCGGCGTCGAGCGGCAGGCGGGCGCCCGTCTCAAGGCTCGCATCGGCGTAGAACATCTCCGAGAAGGTCCGGACCGGCGAAGTGCGGCCGTAGAGGGAGCCCAGGATCAGCCGGACCGTGGCGCCCTGGTCGTCGAGCACCGGCAGATCCGCCGTGGCGTGGTGGACGAACGAGGCGTCGGTCTCCTCGTGCGGCTTCGGCAGGGCGACCCAGGTCTGGATGCCGAACAGCCTGGCGCCCTGGGCGCGCGCCTCGGCGCCCGAGCGCTCGGAATGGGCGATGCCGCGGCCCGCGGTCATCCAGTTGACCTCGCCCGGTCGGATCGGCTGCAGCGAGCCCAGGCTGTCGCGATGGATGATCTCGCCGGCCAGAAGGTAGGTCACGGTCGCGAGCCCGATGTGCGGATGCGGCCGCACGTCGATGCCCTGGCCGAGCAGGAACTCGGCCGGCCCCATCTGGTCGAAGAAGATGAACGGCCCGACCATCTGACGGCGCGACGACGGCAGCGCGCGACGCACCTCGAAGCCGCCGAGATCGCGCGCCCGCGGCACGATCACGGTCTCGACCGGGCTCACTTCCGCCTCGGGGCTCTCGCACTTCGGATCGATCGCCGCCTGCCAGCTCATCCCGATTCTCCGTGTCCTAAGCCTTGGCCGCCTGAGGCTCAAAAAAGCTGGGTTGTGCGCTCGCCTCAGCCGGCATCCATTCGTCCGGCGTCGCGCGTTCCTGCAAATCGGCGCGCAGCTCCGGGCTGCACCGCGACAAAAATTCGTTCCACTGTGCCGGCGACTTGATGTTGAGCGTCGTCTTGTGGGGCACGTTGATGAGCACCGCGATTTTGCCCGCCCGGACTAGGCGCAAGACGTTCAGCACGGTGCCTGCGCTCTTGCTATCCCAGATCATGAGGCCGAAATCGGCCTCGCGCGCCATTTCGCGGTCCTTCGCGGCGTAGAACTGAAAACCGTTGGCGCTCTTGGGCGGCGTGACATTGTGTGTGCGCCAGTGGCCGAGGTTGTTCCGCGGCTGGTCGCCCGAGCAGAACACGGTCACCTTGTCATAACCGGCGTCGCTCAGGTGCTTCTGAACGGCCTTGTCAGCGCCGTTGGCATCGCCGACGATCACATGGTGGCCGCTGTCAATGACATTGTTCAGACGTTCTTGCACTTGAGCGGAGAGGCTCGACAAGCGGCGCGAGCCAGCGATGAAGACCGTGTTCATTGGTTGCTCCAAGTCTTGGTGATGGTGAGAGCGCGGACGCTGGCCGCTTCGCCTTGCTTTAGCAACACGTCGGTAATGGCGTTCATCGTAGTGCCAGATCGATACAGATCATCGAATAGGAGGACGTTCTTGCCGGCGGTATGGGCAGGATCGACTGCATAGAGGCCGTCCACCAGCTCTTTCCGCTTGGCAGGGTCGGTCACACTCTTGAGCTGCGCTGTCGGGCGCGTCGTGGCGATGCATTCGGTGACAGCCAGGCTGAGCGCGGCGCCAAGGCCGCGCGCCAAGACAAGGACTGGCTGGACGGCTCGCACGCTCGATGGCGGGACCGGAATCAGGAGGTCGAGCTTCGCAAGGTGCGGCCGCAGGAACGTCGCCGCCGCCGTGATGATCTCCTGCGCTGCCTCCTGATTGCCCCGGTACTTGAGCTGATACAAAAGCTCGGCGATCTCGGGCCGCGTGGTGGCGAACTGCATATGCCCGAACTCATTATAGCCGATGGGCGTACTGCTGGTCGTGTGGAAATCGAGCGCGACGCCGGACTGCCAACGGCCCTCAATTTTCTGGAGGTTGATGGTAACCATGCGAGCAATCCTATGGTTGTATAGAACCTCCCTATATAGCCTATAGGTTCCAGTCCGACAAGATTGCTTTCGAATAGAGCCCTCGCCCGCCGTCATGGCGGGAAATGGTGTCAGGAGCCGTGGTGCTGAGCCGTGGGTCATCAGCTCTCCCCCTCGCGCCAGCGCTGCGGCAGGTCGTTGTCGATGTCGAACAGGTCGAGCACCCGGCCGATCGCGTGGTCGACGAGCTCCTCGACCGATTTCGGGCGGATGTAGAAGGCCGGCACCGGCGGCGCGATCACCGCACCCATGCGGGCGAGCTTGAGCAGGCTCTCGAGATGGCCGGCGTGGAGGGGCGTCTCGCGCAGCATCAGGACCAGCCTGCGCTGCTCCTTCAGGACCACGTCGGCAGCGCGCGAGATCGCGGTGTGCGTGGTGCCGTTCGCGATGTCCGACATCGTGCGCACCGAACAGGGCGCGATTGCCATGCCGCGGGTGCGGAACGAGCCCGAGGCGACCCGGCCGCCGATGTCGCCCTCGGCGTAGACGTGGTCGGCCAGCGCCTTGACCTCGGCGGGCTTGAGGTCGAGCTCGGCAGCGAGCGTCCGCTCGGCCGCCTTGCTCATGCAGAGATGGCTTTCGAGCCCGAGCTCGCGGCAGGCGTGCAGCAGGCGGACGCCGTAGATTGCGCCGGAGGCACCGGTGATCCCGATGATCAGGCGCTTGCGCCAGTCGCGCTCCGGCGGGGCCACCCTCATGCGCCCCCTTCGAGCTCGTAATCCTCGAGCGCCACCTCCTTGTAGGCGGCGCGGTCGTGCTCGGAGGTATAGGGGAACGGCCGGGTGCAGTCGAAGCCGATCTTGGCGCCGAGATAGTTGGGAAAACTCGGGTTCAGGCCGTGGCCGAAGCAGGCCGGGATCGTGATCACGCCGGTCAGCGGGTCGAGCCGGTTGGTCATCGCCCACTCGACGTCCATCGGATTGCGGATGTCGACGTCGTCGTCGACCACGGTCACCATCTTGAGCGGCGGGAAGGCCGCGAAGGTCGCCATGATCGCCTGCTTCGACCAGCCGGCGCGGACCGGGCGCATCGCCACGATGCAGTGGTAGAAACCGCAGCCGCCGTGGCTGAAATAGACGTCCTTGACGCCCGGCACCTGGCGCTGGACCAGGGCCAGCACGTTCGCCTCGCCGAGCAGGCCGACCGAGTTCCAGACCTCGACGCCCGAGAGGATGGTCTGGAAGATCGGCCGCTCGCGATGGTGGATCGTCTTGACGTGGACCACCGGACGAGGTTCCCGACGGGCGTAGAAGCCGGTGACCTCGGCGAACGGCCCCTCGGGTGCCACCTCGCCCGGCACCATCTCGCACTCGAGCGCGTACATCGCGTTCGCGACCATCTCGACCGGCGAGGTCCGACCGGCGACCAGCTCGAGCGGCGAGCCCTGAAACTCGCTCGCGATGCCGAGCTCGTCGGTGTCGATCGGCGCCGCCTCGGATGGCGTCGCGGCCGCGAAGTGGACGCCGGGCCCGACCCCGACGTTGAGCGTGAAGGGCAGCGTCTCGCCCCTCTGCCCCGCCTTGTCGAGATAAGCCTCGAGATGGCGCCCGGCGTCGATGTTGATGGTCATCGTGTCCCGGCCGGTCACCATGAAGCGCTGGATCGAGGCGTTGCGGACGCCGGTCTCGGGATCCTTGGCGACCACCACGGCGGCATCGAAATAGGGGCCGCCGTCCTGGAGCGCATGGGTCGGGATCGGCAGCCTGCCGAGATCCACCCGGTTGTCGGTGACCTCGGTCACCGGTCCTCTGTCCCTGACCACCGGCGGCACCGGCTGCTGCTGCCACCGGCGGATGCAGCCGGAGACGAAACCCGGCAGCTGCTGTTCGGGCTGCTCCAACAGATCTGCGAGCAGCGCGCGCGACCAGTAGAGCCCGGTGAACACCGGCTCGTCGTGACCCTTGACCTTCTCGAACAGCACCGCGGCCGGCCGACCTTCGAGCCGGGCGGCGACACCGGCCAGATCGTGGATCGGATCGACCTCGGACCGGACGCGCGTCAGGCGTCCGCCCCGATCGAGCCGCTCGATGATCTTGCCGAGGTCACCGAGGATCTCGCTCGCCATCGCTTGTTCCCGCTCAACAGCCCATGCTCCGGGACTTGGAGCCCGTCGGCGCCGTGAGATCGGCCGCCGAGATCGCCGCAGGACCCGGCCCACGACCGCCGGACTTTAACCTCCCGTCAACCGTTTATGCTTACCCTTTTCGGCCTCGATGGTCCATGCGACCGTGGGAATCCGCGCGCCATCGGTTGTTGTCGGGAGGCACGGACTCCCAGGATCGCATGGACCATCGGCGAAGATCTGATCGTCAAGGTTAAGCTCAAGTTAACGTCTCTGGGAGGGGGAAGCCCCCTGACGGCTTCGAGCGGGTGGCGCCGTACTTGCCCGACGGGCGCTGGCGGCTTGCGTACGAAGTGGGGGCGCCATAGCCGCCAGCGGTGCGTCCAACTTTCGGTCGGCGGCGCGTCCGGGTCTCGACGGCCGGTGGGACGGCTCGGATCGAGTGTCGCGCAGAGCCTGCCCTTCTCAGCGGGCGACCCCGACCAGGCGCTGCAGGCGGGCCCGATCGCTCGCGAGCGCGGCACTCGGCCCGTCGTACACGATCCGGCCGCGATCCATCACGATCGAGCGGGCGGCGAACTCGAGCGCCAGCTCGGCGCGCTGCTCGACCAGAACGATCGCCATGCCCTCGTCCTGCCCGAGCGCCTTGATCGTTGCCGCCAGCTGCTCGACGACGATCGGGGCCAGGCCCTCGGTCGGCTCGTCCATCAGCAAAAGGCTCGGGTTGCCGACCAGGGCGCGGCCGATCGCCAGCATCTGCTGCTCGCCGCCGGAGAGCGCGTCGCCACGGTGCTGCCGGCGCTCGGCCAGGCTCGGGAAGGTCGCGAACGCCCGCTCGACCGTCCAAGGGCCCGGCCGGGCCGCGATCCGCAGGTGCTCGCGCACGGTCAGCGACGGGAAGATCTCGCGCTCCTGCGGAACGTAGCCGAGGCCCGCCCGCGCCCGCCGCCACGGCGGCCAGCGGACGATCTCCCGGTCGGCGAACCGGATGCTGCCCGCGCGCACGCGCGTGTGGCCCATGATCGTGTCGATCAGAGTCGTCTTGCCGACCCCGTTCCGGCCGAGCACGCTCAAGGATTCACCGGCACCGAGCGCCAGATCGAGAGCTTCCAGCACGACCGTGTCGCCGTGGCCGGCGATCAGGCCTTGCAGCGCCAGCGCCGGCGCCCCCTCAGCCATGGCGCCTGGTGCCGAGGTAGACCTCGCGCACCCGCTGGTCCGCCGCGATCTCCGCGGGCGTTCCCTCCATCAGGATGGCACCGCCGGCCATGACCGTGATCCGCTTGGCGAACCGGAACACCAGGTCCATGTCGTGCTCGACGATCAGGACCGCGATGTCCGCGGGCAGCGCCTCGATTGCGTCAAAAATGACGTGGCTCTCGGCCGCGGGCACCCCGGCCGCCGGCTCGTCGAGCAGCAGGACCTTGGGCCTGGTCGCCAGCGCCAGCGCGATCTCGACCAGCCGCTGGCGGCCATAGGGCAGGGTCGCGATCGGCGCGAGCGCCTGGTCGTCGAGGCGGAGGCTCTCGAGCAGCGCGGCGGCCTCTGCCAGCAGCGCCGCGTCGGCACCGAGCGGCCGCCAACAGTGTCGGCTTGCCCGGCGGCGCTCGCCGAGCGCCAGCAGCACCTGATCCACAACCGTCAGGTTGGCAAACAACTGATTGATTTGAAAGGTCCTGGCCAGCCCGAGCCGCACTCGGGCGTGGGCTGGCAGATCGGTGATGTCGCGGCCGTCGAGCCGGACCCGGCCGGCGCTCGGCGCGAGCGCGCCGCTGATCAGATTGATCAGCGTGGTCTTGCCGGCGCCGTTCGGTCCGATCAGCGCCTGGCGGCTGCCGCGCTCGAGTCGGAGGTTGACGTTCGTGGTCACCGCGAGCCCGCCGAAGCTCTTGTACAGCCCCGAGGTCTCGAGCGCGGGCGGGGCCTCAGGCACGACCTCGGCGGCTTCGGCCATCATCCGGCGCCTCGGCGACGGCCGCCAAGCCCGAGATCGATCAGGCCTAGCAGACCGCCGCGCCAGAACAGCACCGCCACGACCAGAACCAGGCCGACGCCGAACTGCCAGAACTCGGGGCTGAGCTTGGCCAGCTGGTCCTCGAGCAGATAGTACACGGTGCCGCCGACGAAGGCGCCGTAGAGCCGCCCGGTGCCGCCCAGGATCAAGACGATCAGCACCGTGCCCGAACGCTGGAAGCTGAACACGTCGAGGGTCACGAAGGCGTTGGCCTCGGCGAACAGCCCGCCCGCGAGCCCGGCGAGCGCGGCCGAGACCGTGAAGATCTGGACCTTGCGCGCGAGCACGTCGCAGCCGATCGCGCGCATCCGCGCCTCGTTCTCGCGTACGCCTTCGAGCGACAGGCCGAACGGCGAATGGACCAGCCGTCGGCAGACCAGGAAGGCGAGGAACAGCACTGTCAGGCCATACCAGTAGTAGGTGTGGCCATAGAGATCGTTCTCGAACACGCCGAACAGGGGTGCGGGTGAGATCCCATAAAGGCCATCGAAGCCGCCGGTCCAGGGTGCGAGCGCGTTCGCCACCTGCAGCAGCATCAGACCGATCGCGAGCGTCAGCATGAGCAGGGCGAGGCCCTGGTAGCGGAGCAAGATCATGCCCGACAACCAGCCCGCGAGCGCCGCCACCAGACCGGCCACGAGCAGTCCGGTGATCGGCTCGTGCCAGCCGAGATGCGCCGACAGCATGCCGGCGACGTAGGCGCCGAGCCCGAAATAGGCGGCGTGACCGAGCGTCACGATGCCGGCGTAGCCCAGGATCAGGTCGAGCGAGAGCGCGAACAGGATCAGGATCAGCACCTGCGTCCCGAGATAGGCGTAATCCGGGAACAGGAAGAAGGCGGCGATCGCGAGCCCCCAGGGCAACGCTTCGACCGGCCGCCAGCGATGGCGCGTCGCAACCGCCCGCGGGGCCGCCGCGCCCGTCACCCGGCTCAGCCTCGCCGGCTGCGCGCCAGCAGCCCCTCGGGCCGCGCGAGCAGCAGAACCACCGTCAGCACGTAGATGAAGAAGCCGCCGCCCTCCGGCCAGAGATACTTGCCGGCATTGTCGAGGAAACCCAGGATCAGCGCGGCCACGAAGGCCCCGCCCAGGCTCGCCATGCCGCCGACCGCGACCACGATCAGGAACAGCACGAGGTATTGGCTCGCGAAGGTCGGCGACAGACCGACGATGTCGACCGCGAGGCCGCCGCCGAGCGCGGCCATGGCGCTGCCGAAGGCGAAGGTAGCGGTGAACAGCCGGTCGACGTTGATCCCGACCGACTGGGCCATCCGCCGGTTGTCGACCGCGGCCCGGATCTGGGCGCCGAGCAGCGTGCGCTCGAACACGAGCCAAAGCAGCGCCATGAACGCGAGCCCGACCCCGATCAGGACCACCCGATAGGTGGGAAAAGCCCTAAAGCCGAGGTCGATCTGGCCCTTGAGCCAGCGAGGGAGCCGGACCGGCACCGGCGCCGGGCCGTAGACGAAGGTGACCGCGGCGGTCGCCATGAACACGAGACCGATGGTCAGCATCACCTGATCGAGTTCGGGCGCCGCATAGAGGCGGGCATAGAGGCCGCGCTCGAGCAGGATGCTGACCGCGCCGACCGCGCCCGCGGCCGCGAGCAGAGCGAGCGGGAACGGCAGGCCGAGGCGGTCCATGGCCGAAACCGTGAGATAACCGCCGACCATCGCGAACGCGCCGTGGGCGAGGTTGACGAAGCCCATCAGACCCATCGTCACCGACAGGCCGACCGCGATCACGAACAGCATCATCCCGTAGGCAAGACCGTCGAACAGGATGCTGATCAGGACCTGCATCGGCTCGTCCGGCGGCGCCGGAGCCGGCGATCGGCGCCCGCCTCAGCTCACTGGCCGCAACGGCCGATCTTGAGCGCCTTGCACGGGTCCTTGACCTGCGGGATGACCTCGAGCGTACGCGTGTGCAGGCGGCCGCCCTCGGCGTAGACCTCGTCGACCTTCATGTCCTGGACGATGTCGCGGGTATCGGGATCGATCATGACCTGGCCGCGCGGGCCATTGAAGGTCCAGCCCTTCCAGATCTGCATCGTGCGCTCGGGGTCGATCTCGCCGTTCTGCTCGACCACCGCGTCGACGATCGCGGCCATGCCGTCGTAGCCGGCGGCGGCCATGAAGTCCGGGGTCGAATTGTCGCCGTAGGCCTTTTTCCAGGCGGCGACGAATTTCTGGTTGGCCGGATTGTCGAGGTCGGCCTGGTACTGGCCGAGCGTGATCACACCGACCGCGACGTCGCCGAGCCCCTGGAGCTTGGTGTCCTGGATGATGTCGCCCGGGCCGATCAGCTGCACGCCCGCGTCCTTCATGCCGAGCTCGGCGTAGGTCTTGAAGAGCGCCGACGCGTGATTGCCGGCCGGCACGAACACGTAGAAGCAGTCCGGCTTGGCATCCTTGACCCGCTGCATGAACGGCGTGAAGTCGGGGACCTGCGCCGGGCCGCCCATCGGCACGGTGTCGACGACCCGGCCGCCCGCCTGCTCGAAGCCGGTCTTGAACGCCTCGAGCGCGTCCTTGCCGGGCGGGTAATCGGTATAGCCGACCGCGGCGGTCTTGCAGCCGAGCTTCTGGAAGGCGTACTGGGCCATCGGATAGCTGGTCTGCCACATCGTCATCGAGACCCGGGCGAGATAGGGCGAGAGGCTCGGAATCCAGGCGGTCGCGGCGTTCAGGATCAGGGTCGGCACCTTGCCCTGCTGGATCAGAGGCGCGCTCGCGATGATGTTGGGCGAGAACACGAAGCCGGTCAGAAGATCGACTTTCTCGCGGACGATCAGCTCCTGGACCGCGGTCTTGGCGACGTCGCCGCCCGGGCCCTTCGAGTCGCGCTTGATCAGTTCGATCTGGTGGTCGCCGAGCTTGGCCTTGCCCTCTTCGGCCAGGTACAGCTCCATGCCGCGCTCGATCTGCTGGCCGAGCTCGGCGCCGTTGCCGGAAAAGGTCAGCACCACGCCGACCTTGACCGTGTTGGCAGCCGCCGGCGCGCTCGCGGCGAGCGCCAGCGCGAGGCCGCAGAGCCACGTCTTCGACAGGTGCATTTTTCGCCTCCCTCACGCGGCCGCGCCGGCTTCCGGCTCCGACCTCCCGTGATCCCAGACGCCATATTCGGGGACCCGGCCGCTTTGGGCAAGGCGTGTCGGACTCGAGCTCCTCAGACCACGGTCCGATAGCGCTCGGCGATGATCCGCAACACCTCGTCCGGATCGCGCCGCCACCAGTCGTCCCTGGAGAAGATCTCGGCCTCGATGAAGCCGGCATAGCCCGCGGCCTCGACCATGGCGCGGATCCTCCGGAGGTCGATCGCGCCGTCGCCCATCATCGCGCGGTCGAACACCAGATCGCGGGTCGGCAGCCGCCAGTCGCAGACGTGGAACCCGAGGATGCGCCGAGCCTTGCCCGCGCGCTCGATCTGCGCTGCCAGCTCCGGGTCCCACCAGACGTGATAGACGTCGATCGCGACCCCCAGGCGATTTTCATACGCTGGATCGAGCTCGTCGCATAAGTCGTTGGCCTGCATGAGAGTATTCACCGAACAGCGATCGGCCGCCTGCATCGGATGCAGAGGTTCGATCGCGAGCGCCACGCCGGCCGCGCGGGCGTGCGGCAGGATCGCGGCGATGCCGTCCCGGACCTGGGCGCGGGCGCCGTCGAGGTCTTTCGAGCCCGGCGGCAGACCGCCGGCGACCAGGATCAGGCATTCGGCTGCAAGCGCTGCCGCCTCGTCGATCGCCCGCCGGTTATCCTCGATCGCCGCCCGCCAGCCGGCCGGTTCCAAAGCCGTGAACATGCCGCCCCGGCAGTAGCCGGAGACCTTGAGGCCGGCATCACGAAGCCGGCGTGCGGTCTCCTCGACGCCCAGCGCCTGGGTCGGCTCGCGCCAGGGCGCGATCGCCGGAATGCCGTGCCGGGCGCAGCCCTCGATCGCCTGCGCGAGGTCCCACCGCTCGCGCACCGACGCCCAATTGAGCGACAGCCATTGCAACCCGCCCGGCGCGAGATCGCGCATCAGGCGCCGATCCCGTGCACCGCCAGGACCGCCTGCATGCGGGCCGCGGCGCGCTCGGGGTCGCGGAGCAGGCCGGCCGTGTCGGCGAGCCGGAACAGCTCGGCCAGGTGCACGATTGAGCGGGCGCTCTGCTGGCCGCCGACCATCGCGAAGTGGTCCTGGTGGCCGTTCAGCCAGGCCATGAACACCACGCCGGTCTTGTAGAAGCGGGTCGGCGCCTTGAAGATGTGGCGCGAGAGCGGCACGGTCGGCGCCAGGAGCTCGTGGAACGCCGCCGTCCGTGCCTCGGCCAGGGCCGCGAGCGCCGCGGACGCGGCCGGTGCGATCGGGTCGAAGATGCCGAGCAGCGCGTCGGAATGGCGCGCGCCGTCGCCCGCGATCAGCTCGGCATAGTTGAAGTCGTCGCCGGTATACATCCGCACCCCCGCCGGCAGCCGGGCACGGAGCGTTTTTTCCTTTTCCTTGTCCAGCAGGGACAGCTTGATGCCGTCGACCTTGGTCCGATGGTCCTCGATGATCGCGATGCAGACGTCCATCGCCGCCAAGTGGTCGGCGTGGCCGAAGTAGCCCTGGAGCGCCGGGTCGAACATCTCGCCCAGCCAATGGATGATGCAGGGCTCGCGCAGCTGGCGAAGAATGCGCTCGTAGACCTTCACGTAGTCGTCGGGCGAGCGGGCGCAGGCGGCAAGTGCGCGGCTCGCCATCAGGATGATCCGCCCGCCCAGCGCCTCGATCGCCTCGATCTGCTCTTCGTACGCCCGGATCACGTCGTCGACGCCGAGGCCGGACGAGGGCGCCAGATGATCGGTGCCGGCGCCGCAGGCGAGTAGCGCGCCACCGCGCGCCGTCGCGGCCGCGAGCGACCGGCGGATCAGCTCGAGCGAGGCCGGCCAGTCGAGGCCCATGCCCCGCTGCGCGGTATCCATCGCCTCAGCGACGCCGAGTCCGAGGTCCCAGAGATGCTCGCGGTAGGCGATCGTGCGCTCCCAGTCGATCGCCACGTCCAGCCAGGGATCGACATCGGCGAGCGGGTCCGCGACCACATGCGCCGCGGCGTAGGCGACCCGGTCGAAGGGGCCTGCGGCCCGTGACGGAAAGTCTCTCGGCGCGCGCAGCCGGTACTCGGCCAGATGGCCGATCGCGGTCGGCAGCTTGATCGACTGCATTCTGTTCTCCCGGCGCGCTGCGCGCGCCCGACCTCAACTCTCGAGGGGCGGCACCTCGAGCAAACGCCGCTCGGCCCAGCTCTGGTAGCCGAGCTCGGCCAACTGCACGCCCTTGGCGCCCTCGAGCAGGTTCCAGCGAAAGTCGGAAAGGTCGCCGGCGAGGTGGCGGAGGAACAGCTCCCACTCGGCCTTGAAGGCGTTGTCGTAGGTCCGGTTGTCCGGCACCTCCTGCCACTGGCTGCGGTAGTCGGGGGTGAGCCCGGCATCGGGGTTCCAGACCGGACGCGGGGTCGCGACCCGCGGCTGGACGTAGCACCGGGTGAGGCCCGCGACCGCCGAGCCGTGGGTGCCGTCGACCTGGAAGATCACGAGATCGTCCCGGCGCACGCGCGTGCACCAGGAGCTGGCGATCTGGGCGACGATCCCGCCCTCGAGCTCGAAGGTGGCATAGGCCGCATCGTCGGCATCGGCGGCGTAGCGTGCGCCCTGCTCGTCGACCCGTTCGGGGATGTGGTTGGCGCCCAGGCAGAAGACGCCCCGCACCTCGCCGAACAGGTTGTCGAGCACGTAGCGCCAGTGGCAGAGCATGTCGAGGATGATGCCGCCGCCGGCCGCCTTCCGGTAGTTCCAGGACGGCCGCTGGGCAGGCTGCCAGTCGCCCTCGAACACCCAGTAGCCGAAGTCGCCCTTGACCGCGAGGATGCGCCCGAAGAAGCCCGCCTCGATCAGCATCTTGAGCTTCTGCAGGCCGGGCAGCCAGAGTTTGTCCTGGACCACGCCGTGTCTGATCCCGGCCGCCTTGGCAGCGCGGTAGAGATCGAGCGCATCGGCCAGATCGGTCGCGGTCGGCTTCTCGCAGTAGACGTGCTTGCCGGCGGCGATCGCGCGCTGCAGGACCTCTGCGCGCAGCTGGGTCGAGGCGGCATCGAAGAACAGCTCATATTGCCGGTCGGCGAGCGCGGCGTCGAGGTCGAGCGTCCAGCGCGCGATGCCGTGCGCGTCGGCCAGCGCCTCGAGCTTCTGGGGATCGCGGCCGACCAGCAGCGGATCGGGCATGACCCGCGTGCCGTGCGCGAGCGCGACGCCGCCCTGGTCGCGAATCGCGAGGATGGAGCGGATCAGGTGCTGGTTCATGCCCATCCGCCCGGTCACGCCGTGCATGATGATCCCGACCCGACGCTCCGCCATTTTTTCGACTCTCCTTCGGTCGGGCGGCTGCCGTAGACGGCCGGCCCGATCCAGGCGATGCCAACGCGGTCCCGGTCAGCTCACCTCGCCGCCGCCCGAGCGACCCTCACCATGCCGTCGCAAGCTCGCGTTGGCCAGATCAGATCCACTTCTGACTTGACAAGCCGATCGCCGGCGCCGCATCCGAGCCGGCCAGGGATCCGCCCGACACCGGGCGGAGCCATACCAGAATTCAAGAACGCGCCGGGCCAGCTGCCATGGCGCGGGAGGAACCGGATGGACCTGGACGAATTTCGCCGCCACGCGCATCGGCTGGTCGACTGGATGGCGGATTATCTCGCGAGCGTCGAGCGCTATCCCGTGCGCGCCCAGGTCGAGCCCGGCGCGATCGCCGGCCAGCTGCCGGCGTCGCCGCCTGCCGCGGGCGAGCCGCTCGAGCGGATCTTCGAGGACTTCGAGCGCATCCTCCTGCCCGGCATGACCCACTGGCAGCACCCGAGCTTCTTCGCCTATTTCCCGGCCAACTCGAGCCCGCCGTCGGTGCTCGCCGAGATGATGACCGCGACGCTCGCCGCGCAATGCATGCTCTGGCAGACCTCGCCGGCGGCGACCGAGCTCGAGACGCGCGTGCTCGACTGGCTGCGCCAGATGATCGGCCTGCCCGAGGGCTTCGCCGGCGTGATCCAGGACAGCGCCTCCAGCGCCACGCTGTGCGCCGTCCTGGTCGCGCGGGAGCGGGCGAGCGACTGGCAGGTGAACGAGCGCGGCCTCGATGGCGGCCCGCAGCTCTGCTTCTACGCCTCGGAGGAAACCCATTCCTCGATCGAGAAGGCGATCAAGATCTCGGGCCTGGGGCGCCAGAGCCTCCGCCTGATCGCGACCGACGCCGATTTCGCGATGCGCCCCGATGCGCTCGAGACGGCGATCCGCGCCGATCTCGCCAATGGTTTGCGGCCCGCCGGAGTGATCGCGACCCTGGGCACGACCGGCGTCGGCGCGATCGATCCGCTGCAGCCAATCGGCGCCCTCTGCCGCGAGCACGGGCTCTATCTGCACGTCGATGCCGCCTGGGCCGGCAGCGCGTTGCTGCTCGAGGAGCAGCGGCGGATGATAGAGGGCATCGAGGCCGCCGACAGCTTCGTCTTCAACCCGCACAAATGGCTGCTCACCAACTTCGACTGCTCGGCGCATTTCGTGCGCGCCCCGGCGGACCTGATCCGCACGCTTTCGGTCCTGCCCGCCTATCTGATGTCGCGGGAGAGCGGCGCCGTCATCGATTACCGCGACTGGGGCGTGCCGCTCGGGCGCCGGTTCCGGGCGCTCAAGCTCTGGTTCGTGATCCGAAGCTATGGCGTGGAGCGCCTCCAGGCGATGCTCCGCGAGCACATCGCCTGGACCGCCGAGCTCGCGGAATGGATCGGCGCCGAGCCCGACTTCGAGCTGACCTCTCCGCCCTCGCTCGCCCTGCTCTCGTTCCGCTACCGGCCACGCGGATTGGATGACGAAGTGCTGCTCGACCGGCTGAACCAGCGCCTCCTGCAGGCGCTCAACGACGGCGGCCGGGTCTATCTGACCCAGAACCGCGTGCGCGGCCGCTACGTGATCCGCATCACGGTCGGCCAGCTTTACACCACCCGCGAGCACGTCCGGCGCGCCTGGGACCTCATCTGCACGACCGCGCGCGCCCTGCCCCGCTGACCAGGCTGCGCAACAAGGGGTGGATTATCGGGCGGAATTGCGGAAAGATCGCGGCAGTGCGGTCGCGACCGGAGGCGTCGGGGCCCGAGGCAGAACGACAAGGGAGACATCTGATGCTTCTTCGCAAGACCGCCGCCGCGGCCGGGATCCTGGCCGCGGGCCTGTTCCTGTCCGCGTTCACGCCGCAGAACGTGGAATGCATCGCGCCTGCCAATCCCGGCGGCGGCTGGGACTTCACCTGCCGCCAGGTCAGCAAGCTTTTGTCCGACCTGGGCCTCGTCCCCGGCACGGTGCAGGTCACCAACATGCCGGGCGGCACCGGCGCCACCGCCTACGCCAACGTCATGTCCAAGCGCAGCGACGATCCCAACCTGATCGTCGCGACCAGCACGGTCGGCGTCACCCAGATCGCCCAGAACCGCTATCCGGCCGACATGGACGTGATGCGCTGGCTGGCGATGCTGTACGCCGATTCCGGCGTGGTCGTGGTCAAGCCGGATTCGCCCTATCAGTCGCTCGCTGACCTGTTCAAGGCGGTCAAGGCCGATCCGAACTCGGTCGTGTTCGGCGGCTCGAGCGCGGTCGGCGGCTGGGATCATCTGCGCCTGCTCCTGCTCGCCCAGGCGGCCGGCGTGCCCGATGCCGACCTCGGCAAGATCCGCTGGGTCCAGTACGACGGCGGCACCGACGCCGTGACCCAGATGCTGGGTGGCTTCCTGGGCGCGGTCTCGACCGACCTGGGCGAGATCTCCGGCTTCGTCGATGCCAACCAGATCAATGTGCTGACCGTGATGAGCGACGAGCCCCTGCCTGGCAAATTCTCATCGCTGCCGACCGCCAAGAGCCAGGGCTACGACGTGACCGGCTACAACTGGCGCGGCTTCTACACCGGTGGCAAGGTCTCGGACGACGCCTACAAGTTCTGGGTCGACACCCTCAAGAAGGTGTTCGACAGCCCGCAATGGCAGAAGATCGCGCTCGACAACGGCCTGACGCCGATCTGGCGCGGCGGCGACGACTTCCAGAGCTTCGTCCAGGACCAGGTCGATAAGATGCGCCAGATCTCCAAGGAGATCGGCGTCATCCAGTGAGCGCCTGAGCAGACGGCCCTGCACGATCCGAGATGAGCGACCGGCTGGCCGGCCTGGTCCTGCTGGCGCTGGCCGTGGCCTACGGGGTCACGGCCAGCGGCTTCCAGGCGATGATCGGCGACCCGCTGGGCCCGGCGGTGTTTCCGCTGGTGCTGGCGATCCCGCTCGGCGTGCTCAGCCTCTACCTGATCGCCAGGCCCGACCCCGAGCCCGACTGGGCGCGCGGCCGGCCGCTGCTCAAGCAGGCGCTGACGCTGGTCGTCTTCGTCGCCTACGCCTATCTGCTCGAGCCGCTGGGCTTCATCGTCGCGACGCTGCTGGGCGTCGCGGCGCTGGGCTCGCTGCTCGGGGCCAGGCTCTGGCAGTCCGCCGCCGCCGGCCTCGGCATCGCGCTCGTGCTGTTCCTGCTGTTCAACAACCTGCTCGGCCTGCCCCTGCCGGCGGGCGTGCTGGCGCTACCCGGCTGACCGGCAATGGAAGTCCTGAACTCGCTCGCTTACGGCTTCTCGGTCGCGCTCACGCCCTTCAATCTCGGGATGGCGTTCGTCGGCTGTCTGGTCGGCACCGTGGTCGGCGCCCTGCCCGGGCTCGGGCCGACCAACGGCGTCGCGATCCTGATCCCGGTCGCGTTCGCTCTGGGCCTGCCGCCGTCCTCGGCGCTGATCCTGCTCGCCAGCCTCTACTACGGCGCCATGTACGGCGGCCGGATCTCGAGCATCCTGCTCAACATCCCGGGCGACGAGCCGGCGGTCATGACGACCCTCGACGGCTATCCGATGGCCCAGAAGGGCCAGGCCGCGACCGCGCTGGCGCTGTCCGCGGTCGCCTCGTTCGTCGGCGCGACCCTCTCGACCGTGGGCCTCACCCTGTTCGCGCCGCTGCTCGCCCAGATCGCGATCCATTTCGGGCCGGCCGAATATTTCGCGCTGTTCGTGCTCGCGTTCGCGATGCTCAGCGGCATCGCCACCCGCAACCCGATCAAGTCGCTGATCGCAGCACTGCTCGGCCTGCTGCTCTCGACCATCGGCACCGATCCGCAGACCGGCATTCCCCGCTACACCTTCGGCATCTACAAGCTGTACGAGGGTATGGACTTCATCATCGCGCTGGTCGGCATGTTCGCGGTCAGCGAGTTCCTGTTCTTCATCGAGAACCCGGGCGGCACCCACTTCGCCAATCAGCCGCTCGGCCGGGTTCGGATCTCGTTCAAGGACATCGCCTTTTCATTTGGCGCGATGCTGCGCGGCAGCGGGGTCGGCTTCATCTCGGGCGTGCTGCCGGGGGCGGGCGCCTCGCTCGGCAGCTTCGTCGCCTACACGATCGAGCGGCGCGTCTCCAACCAGGACGACACCTTCGGCAAGGGCGACCCGCGCGGCGTCGCGGCGCCGGAGGCCGGCAACAACGCCGCCGCCGGCGGCGCGCTGGTGCCGATGCTGACCCTCGGCGTGCCCGGGAGCGGCACCACCGCGGTGCTGCTGGCGCTGCTGATCTCGCTCAACATCACCCCCGGGCCGCTCCTGTTCCAGCAGCATCCGGACGTGGTCTGGGGCCTGATCGCAGCACTCTACGTCGCCAATCTGATGCTGCTGGTCATGAACCTGCCGCTGGTCGGCGTCTTCGCGCGCATGCTGGCCGTGCCGCCCTGGATCCTGATGCCGGGCGTGGTCATGGTCGCCTACGTCGGCGTCTACTCGATCAACCACAGCATCTTCGACCTCTTGCTGATCACCGCCTTCGGCCTGCTCGGCTACGTGCTGCGCAAGCTCGACATCCCGCTGGTGCCGGTGGTGCTGGGCCTGTTGCTCGGCGGGATCATGGAGACCAACCTCCGGCGCGCGCTCTCGATCAGCGGCGGCGACTGGAGCATTCTGATCTCGAGCCCGCTGACCTGGGCGCTGTGGGCGCTCGTGGTCCTGATGCTGGGGCTCAGCGTCTTCTTCGAGGTGCGCCACGCCCGCCGCCAGCGGGAGGCGCACGCCGAGGTCCCCGACTGACCGCCGCCCGACCCCGTGGCCATGCTCGGCATCGAGGTCGAATCGCCTCGCCAGGCCGAGGTCGCAGAGCTGATCCGGCAGTCGGACGACTACCTGGCCGGGCTCTACCCGCCCACGAGCCGCCATGCGATCGACCTCGGGGCGCTGGCCGCCCCGAACGTCCGCCTGCTGGTCGCACGCGTCGACGGCCGTGCGGTCGGCTGCGTCGGCTTTGCGCTCGGCGAGATCGGCCAGGCCGAGGTCAAGCGGCTGTTCGTCCAGCCGGACGCCCGCGGTCGCGGCATCGGGCGAGCGCTGATGACGCAGCTCGAGCGCCGGGCGGCCGAAGCCGGCGTCAACCTGCTCCAGCTCGAGACCGGGGTGAAGCAGCCCGAGGCGCTGGCCCTTTACCGGGCGCTTGGCTATGTCGAGCGCGGCCCGTTCGGCGCTTACCGGCCGACCCGCTCTGCCTGTTTATGGAGAAGCGGCTGTGACGATGCCGCGGCGCTCGAGGGCCGCCAGCTCGTCCTCGCCGACGCCGATCTCGCGCAGGACCTCGCGGCTGTGCTCGCCGAGACCGGGCGGCTGGCGCCGCAGCGGCGGGCGGGCGCCGTCGAGCTCGAACGGCAGGGCCGGCAACCGGGCGCTGACGCCGTCCGGCATCATCACCTCGAGCAGACCGCCGCTCGCGAGCAGGTGCGGGTCGTCGAACAGGTCGGACGGCGTCGCGACCGGCGCGAACGGGATGTTGGCCTGCTCGAGCAGGCGGGCGAGGTCCCTCTTGGTATGGCGGCCGGCGATCTCGGCGATCAGCGGCACCAGCCAGGGGCGCGCGGCGACCCGGTCGGCGTTGCTGGCGAGGCGCGGATCGGCGAGCAGGTCCGGGCGCTCGAAGACCGCGCAAAACCGGCGCCAGTGGTTGTCGCTGGTGATGCCCACGAACAGCTGGTCGCCGTCTGCGGTTGCGAAGGTCTGGTAGATCGCCCAGGCGCCGAGGCGCGCCGGCATCGGCGGCGGCGGCTCGCCGGTCGCGACCTCGGCCGCCATGTGCTGGCCGACCAGGAAGGTGGTCGATTCGAACAGGGCGCTGCGCACCAGCCGGCCGCGGCCGGTGCTTTCGCGCTCGCGCAGCGCTGCCAGCACGCCGATGACCCCGAACAGGCCGCCCGTGATGTCGACCACCGAGGCCCCGGCCCGCAGCGGCCGGCCCGGCGGTCCGGTCATGTAGGCGAGCCCGGCCATGAACTGGACGATCTCGTCGAGCGCCGGCCGGCCCTCGTACGGCCCGGACAAAAAGCCCTTGAGCGCGCAATAGACCAGGCGCGGGTTGAGCCCTGCCAGCTGCTCGTGGCCGCACCCCAGGCGCTCCATCGTGCCCGGACCGTAGTTCTCGACCAGCACGTCCGCGTCCGCGACCAGGCGCGTGAGCAGCGCCTGCCCCTCGGGCGCCTTGAGGTCGATCGCGACGCTCCGCTTGTTGCGGTTGAAGTGGCCGAAGAAGCCGGCCGCGAAGCCTGGCAGGCAGCGCGTGTGATCACCCGCAGGCGCGGGCTCGATCTTGATCACGTCGGCGCCGAGATCGGCCAGCACCAGCCCGGCGGTCGGGCCCATCACCGTGTGAGAGAGCTCGAGCACGCGGATGCCGGCGAGCGGCAGAGCCAGTCGATCGGGCTGCGCCATGCGAAGATTTCCTATATAGATCGGAGGCCGCGGTCGCCGTCGCTACCCTGAGGCCAATCTAGCCTCAGACCGGCGCCATCGATATAGGCCCGTTCCGGGGCGGGGCTTGGGAAAAGGAGAGTGCACATGAAGCCGTTCGGCGAGCTGGGTCGACGCACCTTCCTGATGGTCGCAGCGGCCGCGGCGACCTGCGGAGGGTCCGTGCGTGCCATGCTCCAGCCGATCCCGGAACCGGGGCCTGATGCCGGTCTGGGGCTCGTGTTCAAGCACCGGCAAAGCGCGCTCGCCATCGGCCGGCGCTATCTGAGCCGCTACCCGGACGATGCCGGGGCGCAGGCGTTCGCCCGGGATCTGCGCCGGGCCGGCGCCGGCGACCCGACGGCGGCACGACTGGCGTTGCGCGCCCGCGTGCGCGAGGACTTCGAACGCGGCGACACGGTCCTGCTCGACGGCTGGGTTCTGGCGCGCGGCGAATGTCAGGCCTGCGCCGCGCTCGCGCTGGCCGCGAGCGGCGCCGCCTAGGCCGACTCCGCCGGGCTGCGGGCCGACCGCCCTGGCGCCGCGCTCGCGCGCGGCTGCGGACTTCGTTTGAATGAAGCTCAGTATCCGTCTCCTGATCCTGGTTCTGTTCGCGGCGCTGCCGGTCCTCGCCCTTCAGGTGCACGGGCTGCTGTTGGATCGCGAGCAGCGCAAGGCGGCGATCGCGGCGCAGGCGCTCGAGCTCGCACACCTCGCCGCCGCGAAACAGAACCAGTTCATCGAAGGCGCGCGTTATCTGCTCGGCGCCGCGGCCAAGCTCCCGGAAGTCCAGGACCACGACGTCACGCGCTGCAACGCCCGCATGGCCGAATTCATCCAGCTGTTCCCGACGATCGCGGGGATCGGCGCGGTGGCACCCGATGGCGTGCAGTTCTGCTCCGGCCTCAAGGGGCCGCCGGGACCGGCGATCAGCCTCGCCGACCGCAGCTATTTCCAGACGGCGCTGCGCGAGAAGCGCCTCGCGATCAGCGGCTTCATCGTCGGCCGTCTGAGCGGCCGGCCGAGCCTCAATTTCGCCTATCCGGCGCTCGACGGCGCCGGCCAGGTTCGGGCAGTGGTGGTGCTCGCGTTCGATCTGTCGCGGTTGTCCGGCTCGCTCCTGACCACGCCGTTGCCGGCCGGCGCCACGATGAGCCTGATCGACGATGCCGGCGTTCTGCTCGCGCGCACGCCGCCTGCCGACGACTGGATCGGCCGCAAGGTCCGCGAAGCTCCCTTTACCGAGGCCATGCTCAGCCGGCGCGAGGGCACGCTGGAGGCGGAAGGCATCGACGGCGTCGACCGCCTGCACGGCTTCGCCCCGCTCCTGGCCTCGGCCGATCTGTTCGCGGTCGTCGGCCTGCCGTGGGCGCCCCAGCTCGCTGAGGCCGACCGCTTGTTCTGGCGCGAGGCGGGCCTCACGACGCTGGCCTTCGTGCTGGCGGCGCTGGCCGCGCTGTGGTGCGGCGAGATCTGGATCCGGCGCCCGCTGGTCGCCCTCGAGGGCGCGGTCGGGCGCATGGAGGACGGCGATCTCGGCGCGCGCGCCCGGGTCGAGCCCGACAGCAGCCCGGAACTCCACCGGCTCGCCAGCAGCTTCAACGACATGGCGGCCTCACTGCAGGCACGACAGGCGGCAGTGCAGGCGAGCGAGGCGCGCCTGCGGGCCATCGTCGACACCGCCGCCGACGGCATCATCACGATCAATCAGCGGGGCATCATCCAGTTCGTGAACTCCGAGGCCGAGCGCCTGTTCGGCTATCCGCGCGACGAGCTGATCGGCCACAACGTCAGCCTGCTGATGCCGTCGCCCGACCGCGAGCAACACGACGGCTATCTCGCCCGCTATCTGCGCACCGGCAAGGCGCGGATCATCGGCATCGGCCGCGAGGTGACCGGGCGCCGCAAGGACGGCTCCGAGGTCCCGCTGTTCCTCTCGATCGGCGAGTTCAGTCTGGGCGAGGAGCGGCTGTTCACCGGCATCCTGCGCGACATCACCGAGCGCAAGCGCTCGGACGAGCGGCAGCTGTTGATGATGGCCGAGATCGATCATCGCGCGAAGAATTTGCTGGCCTCGATCCAGGCCATGGTCCTGCTGACCAAGCCGCACGCCAGCTCGGTGTCCGATTACGCCGACACGCTGATCGGCCGCCTGCACGCGATGGCGCGCGCCCATGAGCTGCTGGCCCGGGAGAAATGGCAGGGGGCGCGCCTGCATGAGCTGATCCGGAACGAGTTCGAGGCCTATGTCGGCGCCGATGGCACCGCCCTGACGCTGACCGGCGACGACCTGCTGCTGCGCCCTCGGGCGGCGCAGACGCTGAGCCTGGCATTGCACGAGCTGGCGACCAATGCGGCCAAATACGGCGCGCTCTCGGCCCCGGGCGGGCGGGTGACGATCTGCTCCGCGGTCGAACGGCCGTCCTCGGGGCCGGCCCTCCTGCTCACCTGGACCGAGTCGGGCGGTCCCGGGATCGAGGCGCCGGATCACCGCGGTTTCGGCAGCGTCGTGATCGAGCGCGGCATCGCGCACGATCTCGGCGGCAGCACCAGCCTTGAGTTCGAGCCGGCCGGCGTTCGCTGCAAGATTTGCTTCCCTTTGGAATGACGCTCCGGCACGTTCGGCCGACGCCCCCAAACGCTCCGGGACCAGGGAGCTGAAGACGATGCCACCGCCTGAAATCCTGCTGGTCCAGGCTGATTTCCTGGGCGCGGAACGGCTGCGGCTGCTCCTCGAGCGATCCGGCTATCGCGTGGCCGGCGTCGCCGGCCGCACCGACGAGGCGGTCCGCCTGGTCAAGCGTCACCAGCCGCGGCTCGCGATCGTCGATTTGATGCTGGAGATCGACGTCGACGGCATTCGGACCGCGACGGTGCTGGCGCGGCGCTTCGCGCTCAAGATCCTGATCACGACCGGGTTCCCGGATTTCGTCACCGAGTCGGTGGGCGCTGCGAAGCTCGCCTGCGCGATCGTCAAGAAGCCCTACACCGACGATGAGCTCCTGGCCGCGGTCGCCCGCTGCCTGTCTGACAGCAGCGCTACGCCTCGGACCGGTGGACGCCGACCGATGGCCCGTCCCCCTCCCGGCCGCGGTCAAGAGTTGGCGCCTGGTAGAGGGTGAGCTCCCAGCGGCCGCTCGGCTGATCGTGGCGCAGGATATAGCTCGCGCCGTCGGCGCCCCGCATCTTGAAGTAGCGGTGGTCGGGCGCGAGCCAGGCGTCCTGCAGCTCGAGCAGATCGACGGCGCGGCTGTCGAACCAGACCCGCCGCGGCGTCTCCTCGCCGCGGTGACCGGCGTAACACTCGACCCGCACGATCACGACGCCGCGCGCGCGGTCGGCGCGCCGTCGGGCTGGCTGAAGGCGCCGAGGAACATGTCCCGGAACTGGTCCATGCGCGCGACCGCCGGCCCATGCCGGGGGCGCATCCCGGGCGTGAAGCCGAACCGGAGAAACGGCTCGAGCAGCCCCGGCGCCCCGCTGATCACGTGCATCGGCACGTCCCGGCTCGCGCCTGCGCCGGTGATCAGGGGTGCCGGTTGGTGGTCGCCGACCAGGATCAGAAGGGTCTGGTCGTCGACGAACCGGGCGCTGTACGAGGCGAGCACCCCGAGCACGTAGTCGATCGCGAGCGCGTACTGCGCGCGCACGCGCTCCGGATCGCGCCAGACCACGTCGGGCGGGTCGCCCGCCTCCGCCCACTGCGAGAACAGCCGGCCATCGCCGATCTTCGACCAGCGCTCGAGCACCGGCGGGATCGGGGTCCAGGGCGCGTGGCTGCTGATCAGCGCCAGCTCGGCGAACAGCGGCGGATGCGGCCGCTCGCGCTCGCGCCGCTCGAAGGCGGCGAGCGTGTACTGGTCGGGCATGGTGATCCAGTTGTAGGGCTTGCCCCGGTAGCCCAGATCCTTCGCCGCGTAGATCTTCTGATAGCCGAGCATCGGCCCTTCCGGCCAGGGCATCGTGATCGCCGGCCGCACCGTCACCGTGCGCCGGCCGGCCCGGTCGAACGCCTTGGCGAGCGTCAGGCGGTCGCTCGCGACCAGCAGGTCGTAGAGGCGCTGGTCGGTGATCCAGAGCCCGCTCTCGAGCGTGCCGTGGGCGAGCCAGGACTGGCCGCCCATGGTCGGCGACGTGAGATAGCCCGACGCCGCGACCAGACCGGCATCGCTGAGCCGGCGCTCGAAGGTCGCCAGCCGCGGCAGCAGCAGCTCGGCGTAGCGCTCCTGCTCGAGCGCGCTCCGGCCGTAGGACTCGATGTAGACCAGCACCACGTCGGCGCCGCCAAGCCCGGTCAGCAGCCGGTCCGCGGGCGGCGTCCGGAACGGATCCTCGGCCGCCTTGCGCTCGAATTCGGCGCGATCGGCCAGCATGATGCGTCCCTGGCGCCATTCGTCGACCAGCATCTGGCTCGTGCGCAGCGGCACCGGCCGCCAGCGCTCGAAGGCCGGCGGCACGAGCTGCTCGGCGACGATCAGGACGAGCGCGAGCGCGGCCCCGCCGGCGGTCGCGCGTCGCCAGCGCGGCTCCTCGAGCACGCGCTGGCTGACGCGCACCGCCCTGACCGTGATCAAGAAGACCAGGATCGGCACGAGAGCCAGGCCCGTGAGCGCCAGCCAACCGAGAACCCCGCCGAGCGTGCCGGTCAAGAGGTGCATCAGCGATGACGCCAGCTGGAGGTCCGACAAGGGGTCGAACGGGCGCCCCAGGCTGGCGCGGATCATCAGCTCGGCGAGCTTGAGCAGCGCGACCATGGCCGTGGCCAGACCGACCGTCCAGGCGACCGCGCGCCCGGTCCGGCCCTCGCGGAGCGGCGCGAGCAGGGCCAGCGCGCCGAACAGCAGCGCGACCTCGCCGGCCAGCCCCAGGAATCCGGCAAGGTCCAGAGCGCCGAGCTCGACCGGCAGGTTCCAGACCAGCGACAGCCAGAGCAGCGCGCCGAGCAGCCCGGCCGACCCCTCCCGGCTCATCCCGCACTCTCCAGCCGGGCCCAGACGTCGCCCGAGCGCGCGTCGGGCCGCCGGCCGGCGAGCCAGGCAAGGGTGGCATCGGCGGCGCGCCATTCGGGCCAGAGCCAGCTCATCCGCTCGCCCTCGGTGAGGTTGAAGCGATAGCCGCCGAGCCCGGCCAGACGCTCGACCGCTGCGAGCGCCACCTCGATCGCCGCCGGCAGATATTCGAGCGACAGCGCCGCGATCGGCGCCGACAGGCCAGCCAACACCTCGGCCTCGAAGCCCTCCACGTCGAGCTTGCAAAAGCGCGGACAGCCGTGGCGGGCGATCAGGGCGTCAAGGGTCGTGACCGCCACCTCGCGGCGATCCGGCCAGGCGACCCGCGCGAACCCGGGGCTGCCCCGGACCTTGCGGGTCCAGCCTTCGGACAGCGTGGTCACGGTCGGCGTGCGCCGGCTGATGTGCAGGGTCGCCCGCCCGGGGGTCGCGCCGAGCGCCGCCTCGACGACGGTGACGCCCGGATCGCTGCGGAACTGGCGGCGCAGCCAGGCGGCGAAGGCCGGCTGCGGCTCGACCGCGACCACCCGTGCGCCCAGCCCGCGGAAACAGCGGGCCCGATTGCCGACATGGGCGCCGACGTCGAGGGCGAGATCGCCCGGCCCAAGGAACTCGCGATAGCGCCGCCGCAACCCGCGCCGCCGCCAGGGCTGGCCGTAGTAGATGACCAGCGAGCGGGCGAGGCCGAACGCGCTGGCGAGATCGCCTGGCGGACGCCCGGCTCTTTCGAGATCGGCCGCGGCCACTAAGATGCGCCGATCGCTGTGAGGAGGAGCCGCATGCGCTACGCCCTGGGTGCTACCCGCGTGACCACCGAAGACGACGCGTTCTGGATCGCGCCGACTGCGGTCGTGATAGGAAACGTCAAGCTCGCGCACAATGCCAGCGTCTGGTGGCAGGCCGTGCTGCGCGGCGACAACGAGCCGATCACGGTCGGCGAGAACTCGAACGTCCAGGACGGCTGCGTGCTGCACGCCGACCCCGGCTTCCCGCTCACGATCGGCAAGGACGTGACCGTCGGCCATCTGGTCATGCTGCACGGCTGCACGATCGGCGACAACTCCCTGATCGGGATCGGTGCCGCGATCCTGAACGGCGCGGTGATCGGCAGGAACTGTCTGATCGGCGCCAAGGCGCTGGTCCCCGAGGGCAAGCGGATCCCGGACAACTCCCTGGTGATGGGCGCGCCGGGCAAGGTCGTGCGCCAGCTCGAGGACCGACACGTCGCCCGCATCCGCGAGGCCGCCCTGCACTACGTCCAGAATTGGCAGCGCTATGCCCGCGACCTACGGCCGGAGACCGCCTGAACGGTGCTTCAGCGATCGAGGTCGCCCTCGCGCTTGAGCATGCGAAGTGCCTCACGGAAGGCGTTGGCCGTATCGGCCAGATCCTGGGCGCTCAGAGCGGCGGAGAGGATGGCGCCCGGCCAGCTGTTGAGGTCGACGCCCTGGACCAGCATGGCGAGCCGCAGGCGATGGGTCAGCCTGGCGTCCCGGCCCTTGAGCTCGGCGTAAGGGAGCGCGAACGGATCGAAGTCGGAGGGCCGGATCGCCCGGCCGTTCGGATTGGTGAACAGATGCACGCCAGAGAAGCTGCCATAAGCGGCCCAGGGCACGGCCTCCGCCTCGAGCACCTGGTTCAGCCCCTGCCGGAGCGCCTCGGCCGCGGCATTGGCGCGGGCGCAGGCGTCGGTCGCCCCGACCACCTCGAGCGCCGCGATCCCGGCCGCGGCCGAGACCGGATTGGCATTGAAGGTGCCGGGATGCTGGATTTTTTCGAAGCTCTGCGCCGCCGCCTGCGCAAAGTCGAGGCGGGCCAGGAGGTCGGCGCGCCCGACCACCGCCCCGCCCGGCAGGCCGCCGGCCACGATCTTCGCGAGCGCGGTCAGATCCGGGCGGATGCCGAACAGGCCCTGCGCGCCGCCCGGCGCCACCCGAAAGCCGGTCACCACCTCGTCGAAAATCAGGAGCACGCCGTGCGCCGCCGTCAGCTCGCGCAGCGCGCTCAGAAACGTGGGCCGCAGCGGGGCCATGCCGAACGAGCCGCCGGTCGGCTCGATGATCGCGGCCGCGATGTTATCGTCGGCGGCCAGAACCGCGCGCAGTGCATCTTCGTCGTTCGGGTCGAGCAGGACGACGTTGCGGGCGATTTCTGCCAGCACGCCGGGCGTCGGCGAGCCGTCGAAGTGGCCCGTGTAGCCCGAGCTCATGTGGTCGTGCCAGCCGTGGAAATGGGTTCGGAAGCGGAGGATCTTGGACCGGCCGGTGAACGCGCGGGCGAGCCGCACCGCCATCAGCGTCGCCTCGGTGCCGGAGCTCGTGAAGCGGACCCGCTCGGCGCTCGGCACGAGGCGCCGGATCGCCTCCGCCCACGACACCTCGCGCGGGTGGCTGGCGCCGAAGTGCGTGCCCTGCCCCAGCGCCTCGGCAACCGCGACGGCGACCCGCGGGTGGTTGTGGCCGAGCAGCAGCGCACCGTGGCCGCCGTAGTAGTCGATGTAACGGTTGCCATCGACGTCCCATTTGTGGGCGCCCTGCGCGCGCTCGACGTAGATGCCGTAGGGTTCGAGAAAACGGCCGTCGTGGGTGATGCCGCTCGGGAACAGGCCGCGCGCCTGTTCGGCGAGCCGGGCCGAGCCCGGCGTGCGCTCGCGATAGGCGGCATCGATCGTGAGGTTTGCGAGCAGGCGCTCGGGCATGGCTGTGGTCCAAGGGGTGTGGGGGCCGTCACAGAGCTGTACAGGGGGCCGCCCGGTTTGTCAGCTCGATGTCAGATCACGAGCCGACCGGTTTGCGGATCATCGTCGGCACTCTAGATTGACGGCTGGGCCAGTCTGCAGTTGGGCACGGGGCCGGGAAGGAGGGGACGATGGCGCAGCACGGGCATTTCTACTGGAACGAGCTGATGACCCGGGATCTGGAGGGCGCGAAGGCTTTCTATGGCGCCCAGATCGGCTGGGGCTTCGAGGCCATGCCGATGCCGGAGGGCGGCACCTACTGGGTCTGCAAGGTGGGCGATCAGCCGGTCGCGGGCATCCTCGACATGAACCAGCCGCGCTTCGAAGGCGTGCCGCCGCAGTGGTTCGCCTATCTCGCGGTCGACGACGTCGACGCCCGGGTCGAGAAGGCGACCGCGGCCGGCGCCAAGCTCGCGCGCCCGGTGTTCGACATCCCGGGCGTCGGCCGGATCGCGATCCTCCACGACCCGACCGGCGCCGCCATCGGCTGGATCACCCCGGCGCGGCAGCAAGCTTAGGCCGAACCGCCCGTTCCCTCAAGCGCTGGTCACGGCGGCGTGCATCGCTTCGCAATAGCGGCCGAGCTCGGGATGCGCGGCGATGAACAGTCGGAGCGGGTTGTCGATCGGGTAGAAGTAGATATTGCCGAGGAAGCCGTAGCAGCCGGCATCGGCGCCGTGAGGCCGGTCGCCGAACAGGAATGGGCTGGTGCCGAGCAGGTCGGCCACCGCCGCGAGATCGGCGAGGCCGCGCTTGTACACGCCCTCGGGCTCGTAACGGCCGATGCCCTGATAATAGTACCGCTTGTCATTGTATTCCCTGGCCGCTTCCATGCCTTCTTTCGTCACCTGGGGGTGCGTCTTCAGAATCTGGTCGCGGAAGGTCGGCCAGTAGCTTGGGTCGTGCCAGCGTGTATAGGACATGACCCAGTAGAGGTCATCGAGCATCCGCCGCAACAGATGATCCATGGTCCTTTGGACCGGCGTCAGGTCGGCGTCGATCGCCAAGTGGTACTTCGCGCTCAGATGGTCGACGATCTCATTGCTGTCGCCGATGGTCTCGCCGTCGTCCGCGATATAGGGAAGCTGACCGCGTGGCGCGGTCTTCGCATCGAAGATATGCTCGTGGCGGAACTCCAGGCCGCACAGCCGCAAGAAGGCATAGACCTTCAAGCCATAGGGATTGTTGTCGGCAAGACCGTAGAGCTCGGGATAGGAGAACAGGGTCAGCATCTTCGTCTCCGGCAGTTGCCTGCGGACCGCCGGCCCTGGTCCGGAATACCCGGATGACCGTGGTTGGCAGCAGTCACTCGGATTTAAGATTTCCCGGACAGCCTCGGCTTCCGGGCGTGGCGCTACTCTTCGGCGGTCCTGCCGTCAACCGGCCCGCCGGAGACCTGATCAATCGTCAGATCAGCCCTGCCCGAGGTCGGCCAGCACGATCGCGCCTTCGGCCGCCAGCGCCTCGATCTCGGCGTCGGCAAAGCCGTGCTGCTCGAGGATCTCGCGGGTATGCTGACCATAGATCGGGGCGCCGGTGCGGATGCCGCCCGGCGTGTCGGAGAATTTGACCGGCGGGCCCAGCGTCTTGACCGGGCCGAGCTTGCTGTGCTCGACCTCGACCACCATCTGGCGAGCCTGGACCTGGGGGTCGGCCTGCATCTGGAGCACGTCGTAGACCGGGCCCGCGGGCACGCCGGCTTCCTCGAAGGCGGCGAGCAGTTCGGCGGACTTGCGACGCTTGAAATGGGGCGTCAGCGCCGCCTCGAGCTCCTTCAGGTGGGTCATGCGGCCGTGGTTCTCGCGAAACCGCGGGTCCTCGGCCAGCTCGGGCGCGCCCAGCACCTCGAGCGTCCGGTGCCAGAGGCGCTGGTTGTTGCCGCCGATCACGACCCAGCCGTCGGCGGTCTCGAACGCCTGGTAGGGCGCGTTCAAGGGATGCGCCGAGCCCATGGGCCCGGGCGCCACCCCGCTCGCGAGCGCGATCGCCGACTGCCAGTAGGTCTGGACGATGCCCGCCTCGAGCAGCGAGGTCTCGACCATCTGGCCCTGGCCGGTCTGGAGCCGATGGGCGTAGGCTGCGAGGACGCCCATGGCGGCGAGGATGCCGCAGGTGATGTCGGTGAGCGGCGCCCCGCACTTGACCGGCGGCCGGCCCGGGCCCTCGCCGGTGATGCTCATGATCCCGCTCATCGCCTGGGCGACCAGATCGAAGCCGCCGCGATGGCCGTAGGGGCCGGTCCGGCCGAAGCCCGAGACCGCGCAGTAGATCAGGCCGGGGTTGTCCTTGCGCAGCTCCTCGTAGTCGAAGCCGAGCCTCGCCATGGTGCCGGGCCGGTAGTTCTCGACCACGACGTCGGCATCGGCGAGCAGGCGTGCGAGCACCCGCTTGCCGCCCTCGGTCTTGAGGTCGAGCACGACGCCGCGCTTGTTGCGGTTGACCATCATGAACGAGGCCGCCTCGCCGTCGATGGTCGGCACCCCGCGCCGGGTGTCGTCACCGCCCGGCACCTTCTCGACCTTGATCACGTCGGCGCCCATGTCGGCCAGCATCAGCGTGCAGGTCGGCCCCGCCATGACATGCGTGAGATCGATCACCTTGAGGCCGGCAAGCGGGCCCATCGCTCCTCTCCCCTGCCGCTGGATTGAGCTTCCGTCTTAGCCCGCGATCAGCGCTGGCGGCAAACGATCTCGGTCGGCACCACCCGGCCTTCGCGCAGATTGCGGAACAGGTTCTGCGCCATCGGCGCCGGATCGGTCCCGAGCAGCAGCCGGAGCACCGATGGCACCGATGGCGCCGGCTGCGGCTCGGCCATGCGCGCCGCCACCTGATCCACCCAGCGACGGGTCTCGGCGACCGGCTCGCGCCAGCTCAGGATCTCGAAGCCAGCCGCCTCGAGCAGCGCGCGCAGCTCCGCGGGCGCGACCAGAAAGCTGATCGAGGGATCGCGCGCCCAGGCGACCGGATACTGCACCTCGCCGCCCGGGCCCTGGAGCAGGTCATAGATGCCGAACCGCGCACCCGACCTGAGAACGCGCCGGACCTCGCCATAGAGCCCCGCCTTGTCCTCGATGTTCATCGCCGCGTGCTGCGTGAAGGCGGCATCGAACGCCGCGTCGGCGAACGGCATGGCCAGCGCGTCGCCCTGCCGGAACTCGACCCGATCGCTGAGCCCCACCCGTTGCGTCAGCACCGCGGCAGCACGGCAGTAGGCCTCGGTCAGATCGATGCCGGTGACCCGGCAGCCGTGGGTCAGCGCGACGTAGCGGGACGCGCCGCCGATGCCGCAGCCGATGTCGAGCACGGTCATGCCGGGCGCGAGCGCCAGGCTGCCGGCGAGCTCCGCGGTCGCCGCCCGGCCGCGCACGTGGAACTCGTCGATCGGCGCCAGGTCCTCGATCGTCAGCCGCTCGAGATCCTGGCCGGCCGCAGCGAGCGCCTCGAGAATGGCGCGGGCGACATCGTCCCGACCGTAGTGTCGCGCAATCGCGCCCGCGACCGCTGTCACGGTGTTCCCCGCTGCATGGCTTTTTGCGGCAGCCCGCCCGATCTCCGGGCGCCGCTCACCGGCCCTCGAACTCCGGCTTGGTCTTGGCGAGAAAGGCTCGATAGCCGGCCCGGAAGTCCTCGGTGCCGAAGCAATCGAAGCTCTCGTCGAGCTCGTCCGCGGACAGCGGCGCCGGCTGCAGCAGGCGGCGGGTGAACTTCTTGTGCCAGCGGGCGACCAGCGGTGCCCCTTCGGCGATCCGGGCGACCGTCCCCTCGAGCTCGGCGTCCAGCTCCGAATCCGGCACGACCCGGTTGATCAGGCCCATGCGCAGGGCGTCGTCGGCGCCGAAGATCCGGCCTTCGAGCAGGATCTCGAGTGCGTTCGCCGGACCGACCAGCTGGACCAGCGGCTCGAGCTCCGAATAGGCGACCACCAGACCCAGCCGCTTGACCGGGATGCCGAAGCGGGCGCCTGCGGCCGCGATCCGGAGATCGGCGGTCAGCGCCAGCTCGAGGCCGCCGCCGACGCACAGGCCCCGGATCCGCGCGACCACCGGGTGGCGGCAGGCGGTGATCCGGGCCATGGCGGCGTGGGTCCGCTTGGCATAGAGCTTGGCCTTCTCGACCGTGCTGCGGTTCGCCTCGAACTCGCTGATGTCGGCGCCGACGCTGAACGCCTTGTCGCCGGTGCCGGTCAGCACGACGCAGCGCAGGCCCTGGTCGGCGTCGAGTTCGCCAAACGCCTCACCCAGGCGCTGCCACATCGCGTTGTTGACCGCGTTCAGCCTGGCCGGCTGATTGAACGTCACGCGCGCGATTGCGCCGTCGCGCTCGACCAGGATGCCTTCCGCCATCGATGCTCCCTCCGCCATGGACGCGCCGCGCCCGCGCAGAGCATTGTAGAGCAGTGGCGCAACCTGCCAACCGCCGCCGGCTCGGCTACGAGGCAAAGAAACTCCGGGCATTCAACGCCCCCTTAATCACGAGGCCCTAAGGTAACTCCAGGTGTGACTGTCGCCCGCGGGAGGTGGAGAGCTATCATGACCGAGATGTCGCCAAATCTTGGAGCGTTGGTTGCAGCCACACCGCCGCCGATCATTCCAAGAGAAATCGCGGCATGTTTGCCGGACCGGATCCTGGAGCAGCTGGCGCAGCTGCCGGCGGGCAAGCAGGCCGAGTTTGTCGAAGCCTTTCATCATCAATCGCGGAGCCTGTCGTTCGCCTACCTGACCTCACTGATCTACTGCCATTATGGTCTGCTCGGTCGTTGGGCGATGACCGGTATCATGTGGGCGTCGCTGTTCGTGACCTCGACGCTCGGGCCGACGCTCGGCTCGATCTGGTGGCTGATCGACCTGGTGCGCCTGCCGGGAATGGTGCGCAGCCACAACCAGCGGGTCGCAGCCGCCATCCTGCACAAGCTCACCGCCGGCAGCGACACGGCGGCCCTGCCCGGCACTTAGACCATCTCAGCGTTGCGTGGGCCCTGGCCGCCGGCCTCGATCACCCGGGCCGGGGTCCAGCGGGCGCGCCGGCGCGCCCGGCGCTCGGTCTCGGACTCGCGGTCGTAGCTGACCGGGACGGCAGCCTCGGCGAACACCTCGGGCGTCGTCAGCGCGTTGACGTTGACGATCGCCCAGGCCGCGGCCGCCTCCGCCATGACCGCGCCGACGTAGACGCCGAAGCGGCGACAGACCAGGAACTCGGCGGTGCCGAGGCCGAACCGGTAGCGGCTGAGCTCGGCCGGATCGTGGACCACGAACTCGACCCGGCCGGCGGGGTCGGAGACCGTGCGCCCGCCATGGCGCCGGCAGAACGAGCAGCCGCAGGCGCGCACCGTCAGCCCGGCGGGCGGGCGGGCGGTCTCGAACACCAGCTCGAGGTTGCCGCAGTGGCAGCCGCCGACCAGCTGCAGCTTCCCAGCGGGCCCGCCCGCAGCGGCAGGTTCAGCCATCATCATCGCCAGCCGCGTCCCGCGAGGGCACGGCGTCGCTGACCTTCGGAAAGCGTGGCCGGTCGTCGGCCACCTTGAGCCAGGGCAGCTGGCTCGAGGTCCAGACGTGATCGGGCCGTACCAGGTCAGGGCGATCCAGGCTGCCGAGGCTGACCTGGACCCGATCGGCCAGGACCGCCTCGTGCATCGAGAGCGTGCTGCCGCAGACCGGACAGAAGCCGCGCTGCGCCTCGGCCGAGGAGCGGTAGCGCTGCGGCGCGCGGCCGGTCCAGGCGAAGGCACCGGCGGGGAAGTGCACGAAAGTCAAGAACGCAGCGCCGGAGGCCCGCCGGCAGACACTACAGTGACAATTCACCACCCGGATCGGGTCGGCGCGGGCAACGTAGCGGACCGCGCCGCACAGACAGCCGCCACTCCAATCCATGTCATCCTCCTGTGGGCCGCGCTCACCGATAGAACAGCTCGACCAGGGCGAGCGGCACGATCGGCACGTAGGTCACCAGCATCAGGACCAGGAACAGCACGGCGATAAAGTAGACGTTGACCTTGGTGACCTCCCAGACGTCGGCCTTGGCGATCGAGCAGGCGGTGATCAGCACGCTCGCGACCGGCGGCGTCTGCTGCCCGATTGCGAGGTTGAGAGTCACGATCAGGCCGAAGTGGACCAGATCGAGATGGATCGCCTGCACGATCGGCAGCACGATCGGGACCACCAGGATGATCGCCGCGGCGCCGTGCAGGAAGCAGCCGAGCAGCAGGAACAGCGCGTTCAGCAGCGCCAGGATCAGGTAGCGGTTGTCGGTGACCGCCGCGATGCTCTGCGCCAGCGCCTGGGGCAGGCGGGATTCGGTGAGGTAGAGCCCGAGCAGCGCCGAGGATGCGACCAGCAGCATCACGACCGCGGTCTGCACCGCGCCCTCGATCAACGCCTGATGCAGATGCCGCCAGTCGAGCTCGCGATAGACGAGCGTGCCGATCAGCAACGCTGCGACCACGGCGAGCCCCGCGCCCTCGGTCGCGGTCACCAGGCCACCGAAGATGCCGCCCAGGATGATGATCGGCAGCAGGAAGGCGAAGGCCGCGTCCTTGAAGGTCGCCCAGAGCCGGTGCAGCCGGAACAGCTCCTCGACCGGGAAGGCGTAGCGGATCGCGAACCAGAACGAGAGCGCCATCAGCCCGGCGGCGCCGATCAACCCCGGCACGATGCCGGCGACGAACAACTGCACGACCGAGGTGTTGGCCATGACCGCGTAGAGGATCATCGGGATCGAGGGCGGGATGATGATCGCGAGCGAGGCCGCGGACGAAGTGACCGCCGCGGCGAAGGTCTTCGGATAGCCGCGGCGCTCCATGGCCGGGATCAGGATCGAGCCGATCGCGGCGACGTCGGCGACCGCCGAGCCGGAGATCTCGGCGAAGAACAAGGACGTGCCGATGGTCACCATCGACAGGCCGCCGCGAACGAAGCCGAGCAGCGCCGAGGCGAAGGCGATCAGCCGGCGCGAGATGCCGGACGCGTTCATGATCGCGCCCGCGAGCACGAACAAGGGGATCGCGATCAGCGGGAAGCTGGTCGCGCCCTCGAACATCACGACCGCCGCGGTCAGCAGGCTGTCCGGGCCGGACTTCGCGACCATCGCGAACACCGCGATCAGCCCGAGTGCGACCGCGATCGGGACGTTGATCAGGACCAGCGCGAACAGGCCGAGCAGGATCAGCAACGCGGTCACTCGGGCGACTCCTGGAGCGCGGGCCGCGGCGGCCGGCCTGTGCTGGCCTCGCGCCAGCGCTCGGGCAGGCTCAGGACCTCGGCGAGCGCGATCAGGGCGCCGCCGACCGGGATCACCGACTGGGTGAGGCTGACCGGGACCCAGGGCAGGCTGGTCAAGGTGTCGCCGCCCAGGATCCGGATCACCTCGAGGCCGTACCAGGCGAGCAGCAGGAAGAAGCCGATCACCAGGGTTTCGCCGACGATCAGCATCGGCACCTTGAGGGCCGGCGAGCGGCTCTCGTAGAAGCCGGGAAAACCGAGATGGGCGCGCCGCAGCGCGGCGAGCGCGGCGCCGTAGTAGGTGAGCCAGGCGAGCATGATCGCCGCGACCTCGTCGTACCAGACGAGCGAGGCGCCGGCCTTGCGGAAGATCACCGCGAGCACGACGACGACCGCCAACCCCAGCATCAGCGCGATGCAGACCGCCTCGAGCGTCCGCTCGACGACCCGACGCAGCCCTTGGATGCCGCCCATACCCTCGCCCCGCTTGCCTCCCGAGCGCCCAGTGTGCCTGCCGGGGCGCGGGCGTCAACCGTCCGATCGGGTCAAATCTGCCGTCCGATCAACGGCTCCCGAGGCGACGTGGTCGCGGGCTCGGTGGAAGGCCTGGAAGTCAGGGATTCCGAGGGGTCGGCGGGGGTTGGCGGTCGGCGTGGGGGGTGGGGGCGGGGTCGAGGAGGTCGGCGCGGAAGGGGTGCCAGCGGCGGGGGGAGCAGTACCAGAGGGCGTGGATGTCGCGCACCGTGAGCGAGCCGAGGAGAGCGATGGTGCCGATGAAAAGTGCGGATAAACCAAAGCCTTGGGCGCGATCGTGTTCGAGGGGGGTGAGGCCTTCCGGGGCGAGCAGGGTGAACAGGCCGAGGGCGGCGGCGGCGAGGCCGAACAGGCTGCCGGCGAGCCGCAGCGGCCACTCTCTGGGGCGTCCTACCATCGCCGGCTCCCGCGGGCGGCCAAGATCAGGGTCGGAAGAAGCCGCCCTTCGACTTTGTGGCCGAGCTTTGGCCGAAAGACAAGCCTGCCGGCACCCGCGGCCGACCGCAATGCGGCGCCGCCCGCGCCAGTCGACCGCCCGCTCGCAGATCAGTTTTCCCAGTGCGGCCGACTTGCCGATGCGCCACAAGTGGCGCATAAGTGTCGCCACCCCTGTCGCATCTTCGACTTGCCGCCATTGCGAAGTGTCGCATGCCCCGCAAGTCGAACCGAAACCGAACCGCCGCCCGAGTCACTTCGACTCCCGAACGTCCGCGCGCAACCTGCTGTTTTCGCGCCCCGATCGCCCCGCCGCCCGCTTTTGCCCGCGACTCCGCCCTTCCTCTCCTGCTTTGCCAGGTCCGCCGCGCAATTGTTTGATCCAAGGCCGGAATCAACCGATGCGACACTTCTGTCGCATGTCCGTGCGCCACCTGTGCCATGTGACGCATCCAGGTGCCAGCGCCGAAATCTCGGCCAGGCCTCAGGTCGAGGGGGCCGTCCAAGACGTCGCTCAGATCTGGACAACTGATCCGCGGCGAGTTACATGTAACCCTGCCGGTGGTGGATATGGCAACCTCGGCCCGACTCTCGCGAGACAAGGTTCAAGCGCACCGTGACCGGTTGCGCCGGCAGGGCCTGCGACCGATCCAGATCTGGGTGCCTGACGTCCGCTCGCCGGCCTTCGAGGCCGAGGCGCACCGGTAGTCGCTCGCGGTCGCACAGAGCGAGCATGAGGGTGACGATCAGGCGTTCATCGACGCCATCTCTGACCGGGACGGCGAATGAGGCGGCCAGCATTCCTATTCAATCAGAGAGCCTAATAACTCAAATCGCATGAATTATCTCCATAAAGTTATGGTGAAGCACAAAGTCAGGCTCGATTTCCCGGGCTTTTTCTTTCAAAACACCCTCGCGTTTAATGTCTTCTTTGGTCCAATGAGAAATCCTAACCAACTTTCTATAGTCATTTTCATCGGGCAATGCTCCATACCTAGCCCAGATTGCAAAGGCGCCAGCCATTTTCGCCATAAGAATATCCCGTGCCACGCTGTCGCCCACATATGCAATCTCTTCGGGAGCTACGCCTTCGCCACGGCAAATTTCAAGAAGGACATCCGGATCAGGCTTGCGCTGATGATGTGACAATTCTACAAATCGTTCGATGGGAACACGTTCCAGCCATCTCCTGGCAATCTCCGGATTAGGGTGTTGTGATATGGCTCGCTCCCGGCAATAAATTCGCCGGAAATACCCTATCAGCTCCAGTCGGGTAAGTCTATCAATTACGGCATACAACTTGCTTTCAGTATGAGCTACAAGTGTCACCCCGGATCGCGACAGGGCCGCCAGGCCTTCGTGTACACCATCGTATACCCGTAAACGTTCCTTTCTGACGATGTTGAATTCGTGAAAAGCTGGGTCAAGGCGTTTAACAATTTCTTTATGCGATTGCCCGGGAAAGATCTCCTGCATTATTTTCGTTTCCAAGAGCGAGAAAGGATGCTCCGAATCACGATGCCGTACGTGAACAGCGCGAAAATCGTCCAATAAGCGTTCACGATCACAATCCGTAATCCGCACGACCTCGTCAACCATAGCGTAGAAAGCCGGCACAAAATAGCCTACCCAGTCGTAGAGCGTATTATCAAGATCGCAAACTAATAATCTCCTGTTCATTGAGGTCGTGGCTCGTCTTATTGTGAACGCGAGGAGTGACAAACAAGAGGATCATCCATATGTTTAAATCCACAGGGTGACGTTCGTTACTAAGAACAGAGCGAGCGCTCCCGCCCAAAGGAAGCGAATGGTGTATTTATAAAACTGTTTTATCTTTTCTTCAGCGGTTACGGATTTGGTACCCGTGTATACGTATTTACCATCCGGCGCAAATTCTCTTCCCGCATCTCCGTAGCGACTGAAATGGGATATGGCTTGCGTCATTCCTTTATTCAAATCAAATATTTGTTTCATGTAATTCTCTTCGAAATCTTCCCCGAACGTAACAGCACCTCGCAGCATCTTATGGTAGACATTCAGATCAAGGCCTCGCACTGCCGCAAGAGCCAACCAAGCACCAAGAAGCAGAACCACAGTGATGTGGATCTGAAACTTGAAAAACTTAAGATCCACGAGAAACGCAAAATCATCACCGCGGCCCAGGAGAACGACGCCAACACCCAGGGCTGCCGCCACGAACGTCAGGCCAAGTTGACGGGATTTGACGGACATTTCGTTGAAGTGCATCTGGGTTTCGACAGCCTTCGCCCATATAGCGATGTATTTTTCCTGTTGCTCCGGGTTCAGGGTCATTTGTTCGGTCTCCTTGGCCCTTGCTGCGAACAACTCCCTGGCCACCCGGTCGCCGGGGCCGCCAGTGTGATGCAGCGTGTCGGTGGATCTGCGCTGCCGTCCAGGAGCGGCTTGCCGCCCTGGCTAGACTATCCGGTTTTTGGCTCGGCGCAGCATTTTATTTAGTCGCCATGCCCGGGCCCATCGACCCGCCGAGCCTGCGCCGCCGGAGCGTTCCGTGCCTGGAACCGTGAGCAGACCTACGGCGACACAAGGTGATGTGAAAGTACGAGGGCAGAAGGCGGCACGGGCGCGGCCGCATTGGCTAGACGTGATGGTCTCCTCGCCTTCGGTAAGGCATCGCCTAGCGATCTAGATGGACGCTAGCGATGTGGAACCGCAAGGGAAACTCTGGCGGCTTCGCGATGCGGAATCCGCGCGCGTGCCGGCCGAGAACCAACGACATCCGGCGCGTCCTGGCTGTCCTGAACCGGATCAGAGAGCCTGGCGAGATGGCGCTCTCGTTGCACACCTTAACGGGCTTCTGGTCGACGCTGCCCGTTCTCGGTCTCCTTGAGCGCCTCAACTAGCAGCACGATGTTCGCTGCCGCAAGGTGCAGCGCGTAGCCGGCGACGTAGCGCGGCGTTTCCCGTGGTGCCGCGCCCTGCCCGTGCCCGCCGGCCTCGTTGCGGACGCGTGGCAGGCCCGACTGCAGCGTGGCGATCAGGTGGCGCGGCAAGAGGCCCTTGCCGCAGATGATGCTGACCAGATCCCCAGCTCCTCGAGCCTTCTCGTAGTCCCAGTCCTCGATGTCGCAAATCGCCTTCATGGTGCTCTCGAACGCCCGGTTAGCGTCGAGGATCGCGTCCTCGTGCTCGCCGGCCGTATAGTGGGCGTGGGCAGAGAGAAATTCATCCTGCGCTCCCTCGAATTGGGGGTCCGCGAGCAGCACCAGTGCCGGCTTGACCACCTCGGAGTGGACGTATTGGGAGTCCACCCGCACGATCTGTCCCGCCTCAAACTGATAGCCGAAGCCCGCCTGACGAAAGCGAGCGTTCAGCTCCTCAATCGCGTCCTCGGGGTCTTGACCAGCTAGATCTAGGCTCCACCATTCGCGGGTGCGGTGAATGATACTAAAACAATAATCCACCACATCGAGCCAGTCATCAATCTCCGGCAGCCCCCATACTATCGCGCCGAGCAAGTCGTCCTTAGCGTTCGCATTAACATCGAATAGCTGCATTCGCGCGATTTCTCGAAGTAACTGATTGCGTGCAGATTCGAAATTTATGAACGAAGCTTCCACGATGTGCCGAACCTGAACTCGTAGCTCGTATGAAACATGGTCATATTGATAGACCTCAGATTCGCCACGCTCGGCTCGCCTCTTGCGCCTGGAGTAGGTGTCGAAGATCGGCATGCTACTGCATATAGGCACGCGCGGTGTGGATAACCTCCTGACCGATCAGGTCCAGGTCGCCCAGCACCAGAATCGTTGGTTTTTCCGCAATGCGCTGCTGGGCCCACTTCTCCGACAGCTCGGGATGAGCCTTGAGCCGAAGCCGTTCCGCCCCGATGGAAGACTGCATCACTCGCTCGCCGCGCACCCTCAACGGTAGTTCCGCCGGTGATTCTACGCGCATCGCAGAGCTGGTGCAAACCGATCAGGGGCCGAGACATGGCAACGCCGCCAACCCATTGAGCGACCTGTCGCCGGAGATGGCGCTCAGGATCGAGGTCGCGTTCGGGCCGAAGGCGGACGTGATGATGGGCGTGCAGACGGACTTCGAGATGGCGCGCGCGCGGGCGCGGCTGCCGGAGATCGAGGCGAGCGTGCGGCCGGTGAAGGCGGGGAGCTCGTGACGACCGACGGCCGCGTGCGCCATGCCACTGCTGAGCTGAGGACGGCTTACGACGGCTTGCTTCGCTGGATCCAGGTTCGCATCCGATCTATCAACTCCGCAACCGGCAAGCCCTCGATGTCGCGGGCGGAGTAGCCCTCCGCCTCGAGCTGGCGGTAGTTGGCCGCCATGAAGTCGAGGAAGCGGTTCCAGATCCAGGTCGGCCCGGGCGCCCGGAGGTTCGCCGCGCTAGCCCGGAAAATTCATGAGGAGCTGGCGGGCGCAGACCAAGCCGTTGAGATCGTGTAGGATTCTGGTGCTCAAGCAGGATCCTCCCGGTCAACGGAGTTCGCGCCCGCCATGGCGGATGATGCCCCGTTTCTCCCCGGCCTGTCACCCGTCGCCGGCAAGCCGGTGCAGGTCACGTTCGACGCCGGGCGGCTGACCTCGGACGGCGGGGTACTGGTCCTGGCCGAGATCGAGCGTCAGCTCGGGATCGCCGAGCGCTTGGCGCGCTGCCTCGAGGACCCGCGGGCGCCCGAGCGGACCCAGCACGGGCTCGCCGAGATGATCCGCTTCCGTGCGCTGCTGATCGCGGCCGGCTACGAGGATGCCAACGACTGCGACGCGCTGCGCGCCGACCCGGCCTTCAAGATGGCGGTCGGCCGGCTGCCCGAGAGCGGCGCCGAGCTGTGCTCCCAGCCGACCATGTGCCGGCTCGAGAACCTGCCGCGGCCGATCGCGCTCAAGCGGATGATGGCGGCCATGATCGAGCTGTTCTGCGACAGCTTCGCCGAGGTGCCGCGCCGGATCGTGCTCGACATCGACGACACCGAGGACCGGGTCCACGGCGGCCAGCAGCTTTCGCTGTTCCATGCCCACTACGACAGTCGCTGTTTCCTGCCGATCCACATCTACGAGGCGACCACCGGCAAGCCGGTGGCGGTGATCCTGCGGCCCGGCAAGACGCCGGACGGCGCCGAGGTCGCGCTCGTCCTGCGCCATGTCGTGCAAGGCCATCCGCGCCCGCTGGCCGCGGGTTGAGATCCTGATCCGCGGCGACAGCCACTACGCCCGGCACGAGGCCATGACCTGGTGCGAGCACAACCGGGTCGGCTACGTCTTCGGCCTCGCCGGCAACCAGGTCCTGCTCGCCAAGGTCGCCGCGCTTGCCGAGGACGCGGCGCTGGGCCGGGTCGAGGGCGAGGGCGACAAGGTCCGCCGCTACGGCGAGTTCCGCTATGCCGCCAAGACCTGGAAGGTCGAGCGTCGCGTGATTGGCCGCGTCGAGGCCTCAGCGCAGGGCAGCGACAGCCGCTTCATCATCACCAACCTCGCCGGCACGCCGCGCTGGCTCTACGAGAGCGTCTACTGCGCCCGCGGCCAGGCCGAGAATTTGATCAAGGCGCACAAGCTGCACCTCGCCTCGGACCGGACCTCCTGCACCAAGGCCACGGCCAATCAGTTCCGCCTGCTGATCCACACCGCCGCCTACTGGCTCCTGCACACGCTGCGCGGCCTGGCGCCGAAGACCTCGTTCTGGCGCGACGCCCAGTTCGACACCATCCGTCTGGCCCTGATCAAGGTCGCCGCCCGGGTCACCGAGATGGTCACCCGGATCAAGGTGGCCCTGCCGTCCTGCTATCCCCACCAGACGAGCTGGGCGCTGCTCGCCGGCCGCGCCACCAAGCTGCCGCCCTGACCGTGGGGCAGCGTGCCCCGATCGAGCCCGTCCCTGCCACTTCAAGCCCCGACCACCCGCGCCGCCGGCGCCACGGTCCCTCGTGCCCCGAAACTGGAGCCTTCCAGCGCTCATGAATGATCCGGGCTAGCAGGCTGTTGAAGAAGTCATCCGTTCGGCCTTGAGGACGGCCCGGTCGCCGAGGTGGTAGGCGAACGCGATCTCGATAGTGCCATCGTCGTTGAGTTCGGCGGAGCCGGAACCGGTGATTTCGTCGCCTTCGTCGAAGCCGGCCCAGGTGAAGAAGACCGTCGAGCGGCTATACTCGAGCTCGAGGCTGGCCTGCATGGCCCCATAGGCGATCTCGCCATGGCCGTCCGCGCCGATAGTCATGGTGGCGGGGGAGACCAGGTCAAGGTAGTCACGATCCCACAGGTCGGCCTCAACGATCCGCCAGCGGCCGACGAGGCGGCAATCCATCGGCGGTGTCACGGTGAGGCTCCGGCCAACAGCCTGGGTAGCCGCACCAGATTGTAGGCGGCGGCGACGAAGGTGAAGGCGAGGTCGACCCGCGCCAGCCCGCGGAACCGGGTCTTCCTCAGGCCGGCCACCGTCTTGATCCAGCCGAACGCCTCCTCGATCCGCTTGCGGAGGCGCTGGCTCGCGGCATAGCCGGGGTGTCGCGTGGTGCGCCGGTCGATCGCCGAGCGCCGGCCGCTGCGGTTCTGGGCGATGTGCGGGCGCACGTTGAGCTCGCGCAGCTCCATCACGAAGTCCTTGGCGTCGTAGCCCTTGTCGGCTCCGAGTGTCACCGCCCGCGGCCGGTCGCCATGAGGCGCGATCAGGTCGAGCGCGGCCAGCCGTTCGGCATGGCCCGACACCCGCGTCAGCCGGGTGCCGACGATCAGCCCGGAGCGGTTCTCCATCAGGCCGTGGCCGATGAAGCACAGCCTGGCCTCCATGCCCGGCCCCTTGCGATACAACATGGCATCGGGGTCGGTGGTTGACGCATGGCTCGCGTTCGAGCGCTTCTCGCCCTTGAAGTCGGCTGCGGCGTTGCGGCCCCCGTCCCTGCGGTCATCGCCGCCATCATCATCGCCCGGTGCCTGCCTGGGCTTGAAGCTCTTCAGCGACGCCCACGCCTCGATCAAGGTCCCGTCGACCGAGAAGTGCTCGCTTGACAACAGCCGCTTCACCCGCGGCTGGGCCAGCACGGCGGCCAGAAACTTGGCCGCGATGTCGCCATCCAGCAGCCGGTCGCGGTTCTTCGAGAAGCTCGAATGATCCCACACTGGCTCATCCGCCCCGAGCCCGACGAACCAGCGGAACAACAGGTCGAACTCCAGCCGCTCCATCAGCTGGCGCTCCGAGCGGATCGAGTAGAAGGCCTGCAGCAGCATCGCCCGCAGCAGCATCTCCGGCGGGATCGATGGTCGTCCCATCCCCGAATAGAGCCCGGCAAAGTCACCCGACAGCGCCGCCAGCGCCGTGCTCACCACCTCACGAATCATCCGCAGCGGATGGTCCATCCGCACCCGCTGCTCCAGATCTACGTACGAGAACAGCTCGCCCGACCGCTTGTCCGTCCCGCGCATTATCACCTCGGCCAAATCACCACCGCCGACAGTGAATCACACCACCGCCCGCACAGACCATCCCTTTTTCAACAGCCTGCTAGCGAGCCAGTTTCGCACTTCACGCGCCGCCTCCTTGGGGTCGTTGCCGTGCGCGGCGATGTCGGAATTGGACATGTCCGACAGCGCCGCCTGATAGCGATATCGTTCCGCTTCGAGGATCAGGCATTGTTTGTCGGAGTACCGGTCGGCCCTGAACAATCGGCAGCCCACGTCGAGACCGAGTTCGAACGGCATGTTCAGCCGATAGTATTCTCCGGCTTGGTCCGCCTGGAGCCTGGAAAGATCATGAATGGCGTACTTCGACTTCTCTGATCAGAGAGATGATCTTGTCGATGCGCGGCCGGCCGGAATCGAGGCTCTCGAGGGCGATGCGCGGCGTCAGACCGACGTAAAGGATGACGAAGAGGAGCGGGCGAAGGAGCGGCAGATAGGCGTCATCGAAAGGACAATTGACGAAGACGTTGCGGTCGAAGGCCATCTGCGGCCGTCACCGGTGCTCGGGGGCCCTCTCGTAGCTGTTCCTCTCCTGAACCGTGCCGTCCCGGCGGTGAACGTAAACCTCTGCGTGGGCCTTTTGGGCCCGCATCCGGGCGAAGCCCAAGGCTTCCTCCTTGCTGTCGAACACGCGTGCGGCACGCGCAGCGCCGGATCGTACGACGCGCCAGCTGCCGTTCGCGTCGGGCACGACGTGCTGGCTGTTCTTGGACACTTTGCTGCCTCCTCAGCGAAGACGAGGAACCCACACCTGCATTAAATGCCCGCTCGGCGGCGGCCGCGCAAGGTGGGGCGGCTCACGCCACCGCCTCGCGCGGCGCGATCGCCTTGTTGACCGCGGGCATGACCTTTTCGGCCATCAGTTGGAGAGAACGGCGGGCGAGCTTTTCGTCCTGCCAGTCGTGGCCGGCGTAGAGGAGGGTGCCGAAGTCGCCGATCTCGTCGCGAAACCGGAGAATCTGGTCGGTGACCGCGTCGGGGGGCCCGTGGATCACCAGCTGGTCGACGATTTTTTCCACGGAAAGTGCGGAATCGGGCTGGGCGGGGTCGGTCTTGAAGAGGTTGGCGCGGCCGCCGCGCACGAGCTTGGTGAACAGCGAGTGGTAGTAGAAGAAATAGGGGCCGTTCGGGTCGGTCGCGTAGCGGCGGGCGGTCGCGGCATCGTCGGCGACGAAGATGCTTTTGGCGACCCGCCAGTTGGCGGGGTCGGGTTTGCGGCCGCCCTTCTCGCAGCCGGCCGCGTAGTTCGGCCAGTGGGTTTTGACCCATTTGGGCTGGAGGAAATTGGCGGAGATCGGGTCCCAGCCGCGTTCGGCGGCGGCGGCGACGCCCTTGGAGTAGGGGGCGACCGCGGTCACGATGATCGGCGGGTGCGGCTGTTGGTACGGCTTGGCGACGCTGCCTTGACCTAGTTCGGGAATCAGGGTGCGGGCGGTCGAGATGGTCCAGAAGCGGCCGGCGAGGTCGTAGGGCGGCTCGCCCCGCCAGATCGCCAGGATCTGGTCGATCGCCTCGACGAACATCGCGGTCCGGTCCTTGTCCAGGTTGCCGAACGCCTCGGCGTCCGAGAGCAGGCCGCCCGGGCTGATGCCGAAGAGGAAGCGGCCCTTGGCCATGTGGTCGACCATCGCGACCTCGGCTGCGACCATGGCCGGGTGGTGGTTCGGCAGGTTGACGGTGCCGGTGCCGAGCTTGATGTTCCGGGTTTCGCGCAACAGCCAGGCGATGAAGATCAGGCCCGAGGTGATGTTCTCGGCGGCATCCGTGATGTGCTCGCCGATGTAGCCTTCGGTCAGGCCGAGCTCGTCCGCGAGCAGGACCAGGGCGCGGTCTTCCTCGAGGGTGTCCGCGAGCCGGCGGCCGGGCGGGTGGATGGGCATCGTGAAGAACCCGAGCTTCATTTTTCCCAACTTAAGTTAGAGAAGAAGGTCGGAGAAGTCGCTGGGGGAGGGCTCGCCTTCGAGGTCGTCGGGCAGGGCGGCGGCGATGCAGTAGTGGCCGGCGCTGAAGACCAGGGGCTCGCCCGCGCGCCAGCGGAAGCGCTGGACGTGGCCGATGAACAAGAGGTGGTCGCCGCCCGGAAAAGTGCGCTCGAGGCGGCATTCGAACAGCGCGATGCAGTCCGGGAGGATCGGGCAGCCGGCGAGGCCGGGCTGGCAGGCGATGCTGGCGAACTTGTCGGGCTGCGGGCTCGCGAAGTGGTTCGAGATGTGGCGCTGGTGGGCGGCCAGCACGTTGATCGCGAAGTGCGGGCTCTGTTCGAAGCTCTGGCGCGACTTCGCCTTGCGGTTCAGGCTCCAGAGCACGAGCGGCGGGTCGAGCGACAGCGCGGCGAACGAGTTCGCGGTCAGGCCCTCGCGCTTGCCGTCTTGCGTCAGGGTCGTGACCACGGTGATCCCGGTCGCGAAGCGGCCGAGCGCGTGGCGGAGCTCGCGCGGATCGAGGGCCAGGGTCGCCTGCTCGCTGGTTACTCCCACCTGGTGCTCTCTCCCGGGCGGCCATGCCGAGATCAGCATAGGCGCGGCGCGCCGATCTTGAAACCGCGTTGCCGGGCGGGCCCGGCGGGAGTAGCGTCGGGAGCTCGCGATCGCCGGTCCTTTGCCAGTGGAGAAAGACATGCCGCAGTTCAGCGAAATCAACGTGACCGAGGCGGTGATCGAGCGGCTCGCGGACTGCGAGGACCCGCGCTTCAAGACCGTGATGAGCGCGCTGGTCCGGCACCTGCACGCGTTCGTGCGCGAGGTCGAGCTGACCGAGGCCGAGTGGATCAGCGCGATCCGGTTCTTGACCGCGGTCGGGCAGGCGTGCACCGACAGGCGCCAGGAGTTCATCCTGCTCTCGGACACGCTGGGCGTCTCGATCCTGGTCGATGCGATCAACCATCGGGTGCCGAGCGGTGCGGTCGAATCGACCGTGCTCGGGCCCTATTACCAGGAGGGCGCGCCGGAACTGCCGGCCGGCGCCGACATCGCGAACGGGGTTGCCGGCGAGCCGACCTTCTATTCCGGGCGGCTGTTGACGCTCGACGGCCGGCCGATCGCGGGCGGCACGCTCGACGTCTGGTCGGGCGACGGCGAGGGCACTTACGATATGCAGATCCCGGGCCAGAGCGAGATGCTCTGCCGCGGCAAGTTCCGGACCGACGCCGAGGGCCGCTACCGGTTCCGCTCGATCCGGCCGACCTACTACCCGGTGCCGACCGACGGGCCGGTCGGGCGGATGCTGGACAAGATGGGGCGCCACCCGTACCGGCCGGGGCACATCCACATGATCGTCTCGGCGCCCGGCTATCAGAGCGTCGCGACCCATCTGTTCGTCAAGGGCGCGCCCTACCTCGATTCGGATGCGGTGTTCGCGGTCAAGGATTCGCTGATCGTCGACTTCGAGCGCCACGAGGCAGGCGTGGCGCCGGACGGCGGGCGGATCGACGTGCCGTTCTACACCGCCGAGTACGATTTCCGGCTGGCGCCCGCGACCGGAGATCTGTACGTGCCCCGATAGATATTGGAGATACCGGTGCGCATGCAGGCATGGCCCACGCCCGGGATCGGGATTGGCCAGTGTAGCGAACTTCGGCTCCGACCCAATGGCGAGCAGGAGGGTCCGGCCTGGAACGGTCAAGCGCGACCGCAAGCTGCCGAACCGCGGGTACCACGCCCAGAACGCAATTCCGACCCAAGCGACCGAGGTGTTCGTTCGAATCTTCGGCCTTGCCTCGCGTGCCGGAACGGCGCATCTTGCGTGTCCGGCGCTCGGCACATACGGAATCCCAATGAAGCGCACGGACGCATTCGACCTCGCGCGCTGGTCGATAGACGTGGGCAGCCTTGCAATCGAACGCGCCCCAAGAGGAAGAGGGCGGATCGCAGGGCCAGAAGGAGGATTTTGGTGTCGTCGCTTCTCGACAGAATAAGGACAGATCTCGAAAACGATCCGTACTACACTCAGAATTTTTCTAACGAAGGAGAGCGATTCCTCGCCTGGTATCTACGAAGCTGTTATCTACGTACGCCAATTCAGGCCAAGGACGACATCACGGACGGTAAGGACGACAAAGACTTCGATGCGGTCATCGTCGATGACGAGAAGCGTCAGATCATAATTGTGCAAAGCAAATTCTATCTGGGTTCGGTAGATCGTCAACCGCTTCACGAAAATCCTGGCTACGTGGCTCCAGATTTAAAGCCTTCCCGCCCTCCAAGCAAGCTGCAATCCCAGACTCCAGATCAAGCTCGAAGCAGTCGCAGCTGCATTGGAAGATGGCTACGAGGTCGTCTTTGAACTCGTAACGACCGGGCAGCTCACATCTGGGGCGAAAGAGGAGCTGTCGGTCTTTCAATCGCTGATCGCCGACTTCGAACACCCGGAGGCGAGCCTGACCCTCGTCGACTCCGACGTAATCCAGACAAAATGGACTGAGGCCGCTGGGAAGGACCTGCCCAAGATTACACACACTTTAGCTCTGGAACCCGGGCGCTACCTCGCCGTCGATATCGCCAACTTCAAGACCGTGCTGGCGGCGGTCCGACTTGCCGATTGCCTAAAGTTTCCAGGGATCGCTGACGGTAAGCTCTTCCGGCCAAATGTTAGACAATCTCTTGGTTTGACCAATAAGGTCAACAAAGGTATGAAACAAACACTTAATAGCGATAATCCACAATACTTCTTTTTCTATCATAACGGACTGACAGCTCTATGCGAGAAACTGAGCCTCAATCCATCGAATCACGAACTCAAACTCCATGGGCTCGGTGTCGTGAATGGATGCCAGTCTTTCACTACGATCCTGTCATGCTCGGAACGAGTAAAGACGCTACCGGATGCTCAAGTTTTAATGCGATTTTACGAAATTCCACAGCGTGATGTGGCGGATAAGATCAGTATCTACACGAATTCCCAAAGCGCGGTAAAACCCCGCGACCTTCGCAGCAATGACAAGCGCGTGCTGGCGCTCAAGAAAGCATATGAGGGCGCGTATCCGAGTGGTTACATGATTACGAAGCGGGGAGAAGACAGGCCTGCTGACCGCGATGCGAACCTCACGGTTGATATAGCGATCTTGGCGAAGTGGGTGATGGCTTGGCACTGTCAGAGGCCTAACATTGCCTACAATGAGAATCGGCTATTCGACAAACACTTCGAACAACTCTTCAAGGTGGATTACCCACCGGCCGACATAGCTGGGCTGGCCTTTTGGTCGCGGCGAATTGAGGACAGGTGGAACAGTGGCTTGCCGTTGAATGAGGCTCTCCTCGCCTCGCCGAGCTACTCGAAGTTTCACCTACTCTATACTGTCCAGCTTTTCTTCTCTGCGGCGAGCAACCAGATCGATAAGGTGCCAGCTCCGTCGGCAACCGTTGGCTTTGCCGATCCCGACGCGCTCATTGGCTTCGCAGCAAACTGCTACAACTCCGCGCTCGATGCTGGTATGGCCGAGTATCAGGAGAAAGGCAGGATTTTTAGCCCTCAGAACTGGCTCAAGGCCAAAGACAGCCTTCTGAAATTGAGTGCATCCGTGAACATGTTTATGGGCTTCATGGCAGCGATGCCGGGTGGTCCACAGATGCGACAGGGGCTGGTCCTCCCCGCGAACCGTTTCGGTCTGCGATGGGTCGCTGATTAAATGCGCAGTTTGCAACCGCGGCGGAGCCAGCGCGGCAGAGCAGTAGCGGGCTGCGGGAGAAGGTCGCAAGCGCCTATTCCCGTACAATGGAATTTGAAGAACTAGCCCTCCATGAAGTCTCAGGTAGCGCCAGCAGCGACGAGGCCGCGATAGGTGGTGGGGCGGGTCAGGACGGCATGCTGGATGACGCGGGCGAAGCGGTGGCTGATGCTCTTGGCGGTGCGGCGGTTGAAGCGGAAGACGTACTCGTCGAGATAGGCCGGCAGGTGCTTGTTCGAGACCGCGCCGTGGTGGGTGCCGAGCAGCCAACGCTTGGCGAGGCCGAACACCAGGTGGATCGCCGGCAGGCGCAGCGCGGCGTCGCCCCAGGCGGCGGCGAGGTTGATCGGCTGGTGGGCGTAGCCGGCGGCGGCGAGGCCAGTGTAGCCGGACCAGCCATCGGTGGTCACGGTCGCGGGCTTGGCGACGTTTTCGCCGAGGAAGCCTTCGAGGCTCCGGGCCGAGACATCGGGCACGACGGCCAGCCTCAGCCGGCCCAGGCGGCACCCGCGGGCCTGGCCGCGGCCGGTCTCGACCGCGCCGGCGACCGTCGTCTTGCCGGCTGCGCCGCGGCCGGAGCGGCCGGGCCTGGGGCCACCGACATAGGTCTCGTCGGCCTCGACCTGCGCGCCAAGCGGCGCCCGCTCCGGGCGCACCATCGCGCGGCGGATCTTGTGCAGCCAGCTCCAGGCGGTCTGATAGCTGCCGAAGCCCATCTGGCGCTGGAGCTCCATCGCCGAGATCCCGCCCTTGCTCGAGGTCACCAGGTAGATCGCGAGGAACCACTTGGCGAGCCCGGTCTTGGTCTGCTCGAACAGGGTGCCGGCCAGGATCGAGTGCTGCTTGCCGCAGGCCGTGCACTCCTCGATCAGGCGTTTCTTGTGGCTGTAAGCCTGACCATGCCCGCAGCCCGCGCAGCGGAACCCCGCGGGCCAACGCGCCCGCACCAGATACGCCCGGCACTTGGCGTCCGTGCCGAAGCGCTTCAGGAAGCTCGGCAGATCGCGCGGCAGATCCGTCAGCAGCTCGTCGGCCATGGCACCCTCCCCACTATGTTCGCTCTTCGTTCACCCTCCTCCATCCTGCCGCCGGAGTCAAGCAGCCTGAGCCTTGTGGAGAGCTAGTTTTGAAGATACGCCCGATCTATATCTGCGTCTCTGTAACGAGGAAGATTGCCGAGGATGGACGAAGTGGGAGCATGCTGGTCAACGATGTCGGTCCTTGAGGCAATCGGGCGTATAGAAGGCCTCAATGGCAACCTGGCCCGGTTCTGGCGCATGGCTGATGGTTGGGCGCCCATAGAAGCGGCCGGGATCCTGAGTAAGTCTCGCCTCGATTGGCAGGTGTCATTGTCAAGATGTCTACGCCTGTGGATCAGGATACCGCCTGAACGGCTGGAAGACGGCGAGCTGATCCTCGCTTGGGCAAACCTCGGCAGCCTGACTGAGAGGACGATGAAGCTGTTCCTCTCTGTGTTCTACCACGACTACCAAAAGGACATCGATGGTCTCAAAGCAGCGAAAGCTTACCACCACAGGAAGCAGGCGCCGATCTCACCGGACGGCCTCTCACTAGACGTGATGAGACTGTATTTCAAGAACGGGGAACTCCTTGGACGCGAATTTGACACCTATGTTGAGCTGGTGCAGCAGCGGCGAAACGCCATCCACGCGTACAAGGATCGTCCCATTGGTGACGATCAGGAGTTTCAGGCGGCCGTTCTCAGCTATCTCATGATGCTGCGGGAGGTAAATGCACGGCTACCTTATCCAGACGAAATCTATGTTCCGCGGGAAATTTGATGGCCGTTTTTATCGAGCCCCTTCAGCCGGCGAGGTTCGTGCACGATAGGGGCGGTTGGAGGGGAGCGTCTGGCAGGGCGGAGGGTGTACCCCCGCCCCGCAGCCTAGCCGAGGCGCTGCGCCTCAGTTCTCGACCTGCTTTTCGTAGGATTCGAGGATGTCGTCGAAGTAGGGGCCGATCGGGAAGGATTTGCCTTTCGAGGCCAGGTCCTCGGGCGTGACGTCGGCGAACAGCTTGTTCCAGGTCGCCTGGTCGATCGCGTCCTGGATGTTCTTGGCGTCGATGCCGGGGTACCAGTTGAACTTCTTGACGATGCCCTCGGCCTGGACCTCGGGCGAGGTCGCGAGCGCGATGAAGTCGCGCGCCAGCTCGGGCTGGGCGGCCTTGGCCGGGGTCACGTAGTACATCGGCTGGCCGGGCATGCCCGGGTCGATCAGCTTGAGCTTCAGGTTCGGCGGGATCCGGCCGTCCGCCTGCCAGGTGTAGAACATGTCGACCCAGACCGGACCCATCGCGATCTCGCCCCGGTTCAGCATGTCCAGCGTGCCGGCGTTGCCCGGAGTGAACGTGACGTATTGGTTGAAGTCCTTGAGCTCGGCGAGAGCCTGCGACCAGTTTTGCTCGGCCGACTTGTCGTAGGGGCCGTCCTGCAGTTCCTTGGCCTCGCCGGTGTTGGCGTAGACCCAGCCGACCACGAAGGCGACGCCGGACATGCCGTTCTTGATGCCGTTGTAGCCGAACTGGTTGGGGTGCGCCTTGACCCAGTCGACCAGCTCGGCGTAGGAGGCCGGCGGCTCCGGCACCAGGTCCGGGTTGTAGGCGAGCGCCGTCTGGCTGTGGAACATCGGCATCACGAAGCCGTCGACGTCGGTGCCCAGCGCCATCTTGGCGGTGTCGCGGCTGACCAGCTTGCCGGTGTCGATCTGGTCGCGGTATTTGGCGAGCAGGTCCTGCTGGACCATCTGGCCCGCCATCTTCTGGTGCACGACTGCGACGTCGACGTCCCAAGCCTTCGTGCCGGCCGCCTTCTGCGCCTCGAGCTTCTCGTAGATCTTCTGCGAGCCGGCATCGCCCGGGCCGGTGCCGCTGACCTGCACCTTGACGCCCGGATGGGTCGCCTCGAACTTGGGCCCGAGGTAGTCGGTGACGTAGTCGACCATGTTCTCGGAGCCGGCCGTGATCACGTTGAGCACGGTCTCGGCCGAGGCGCCCGCCGGCAGGCCCGCCAATAGCGCCAGCGCGGCTGCGCCACTCAACCATGTCCGCCGTTGCATCGCAGTCTCCCTTGTTTCGATTCGACCCGGGCGCGGGATCATTGCCGCTCCGCCGCCCGCCGAGAGCGTGTTCGCCGCTCTTCGACCAGTCCGATCTGTAGCATATCCGTCGGGCGGCCGCCATCGCGCGGCCCGACAGCGCGCCGCGCGGGCGGCATAGCCGGCAATCGCGACGGCCCCGTGACAGCCGCGGGTGGCGACCGTACGGACCGGCGCCGGAGACCGAGGGCGGCCCGGATCAGCGGTGCTTGACCCGCCAGCGAGCGCGCCGCAGAGTTCGCGCTATGCGGTGGACCAGGTTTCTCCCGGACGGCATTCGCGAGCCCGGGGAGGATGCGCTGACCTTTGGCCTCACGCTCGCCGCGCGGGCCAACCGGGACCGGCTGCGCCAGGTCCGCTTCGTCGGCGTGACCGGCAGCTGCGGCAAATCCACGACCGGGTCCTTGGTGGCCGCGGTCCTCGGTCAGCGCGGACCGGTCCTCAATGGCGTCGTCCTGGGTCCGAATGGCATCAGGAACGCAGCTCTCACGGTGCTGTCCGCCAGGCACCGCCACCGTTACTGCGTGGTCGAGATCAGCGGCCATGGGCCGCGCGCCGTCGAACGCACGAGCGCGTTCGTACGGCCTGACATCGCCGTCGTGACCCGGGTTGGCGACGACCACTACAAGGCGTTCCGCAGCCGCGCCGCCACGGCGGCCGAGAAGGTGCGGCTGGTCGAGGCGCTGAGCGAGGGCGGCCTCGCGATCCTGAACGCGGACGATCCGAACGTCTGGGCGATGCGCGCCCGCACCCGCGCCCCGGTGGTCGGCTGCGGCACATCCGCAGAGGCCGACGTCCGCCTGCTGGCGGTCGAGGCGGCCTGGCCGGAGCGCCTGTCGGTGCGGGTCGCCCACGCCGGCGAGATGCTGACCGTGCGCTCACGGCTGGTCGGCGCCTACGGCGTCTTTCCGATCCTGGCAGCGCTCGCGGTCGCGCGTGCGGAGCAGATCCCGGCGCCGGAGGCGGTGCGCGCGATCGAGGCGGTCGAGCCGTTGATGGGCCGGATGTGCCCGCATCAGCTCGCGGGCGTCACCATCATCGACGACACCCACAAGGCGCCGCTGTACACGATCCCGGCTTCGCTCGAGTTCATGCGGTCGGCACGGGCGGAGCGCAGGATCCTCGTGTTCGGGACCCTCTCGGACTACGGCGACAAGGCTGGCCGCACCTATCGTGCCCTCGCGCAGAAAGCGCTCGAGGTGGCCGAGATTGTCGTCTTCGTCGGCCCCCGGGCGGCGAGCGTCGAGCGGCTGCGGGGTACGCTCGGGACCGATCGCCTGCTGACCTTCGGCAGGCTCGCCGAGCTCAACTCGCATCTCAAGTCGCTGCTGCAACCTGGCGACCTCGTGCTGCTCAAGGGTTCGGGTTGGGGCGACCACCTCGAGCGCATCCTGCTCGATCGCACCGGCTCGCTCGCCTGCTGGCGCGAGCGTTGCGGCCGGCGGGGCCGCTGCGAGTTCTGCGAGCTGCGGCATCAGCCCGGCTGATCCGCGGCCCCGTCGAGCCGATAGACCAGGCTCAGGACCTGGTCCTGCGCATCCCACCAGGAGCCGACCTCGCGGAAGCCGAAGCTCTCGTAGAACCGGCGCGTCGGTCGATTGTCGGCGAGCACGTGCAGGGTAACCGGCCGCAACCCCCGCGCCAGCATGGTCTCGAGCAGCAGGCGGCCGTGGCCGGCGCCTTGATGGTCCGGGTCGACGAACAGCTGATCGACGTGCGCCCCGGTTGCCGCCAGATAAGCGACGATCTCGCTGTCGACCGTCACGACCTGCGCCCAGTCCCACTCGCTGAGCTTGCCGGCGTACCAACGGCGAACCTCGTCCAGCGTGTAGGACCAGTCCATGAACCGGTAGGCGACCCGGCAGGCCCGCCAGTGCACCCGGCTGATGCCATCGAGATCCGCGGGCGCGAACGGCCGGAGCGTGCGGACCGGAGCGGTGCCCCGACCGGCGGGCGGGCTCACGGGCGCGGCGCGGCCGACGCCGCCGGATAGAGATGCAGCGCCGCCGCCGGCAGGCAGATGCCGACCGGCTCGCCGGTCGCGAGCCGGCGCGGATCGTCGACCATGAACTGGCGCTCGCCGACCTCAACGGCGTAGCGATAGAAGCCGCCCGGATAGGAGCTCTGGCAAATCTCGCCGCGCAGCACCAGGCTGTCCGGGGGCGCCTCGCCGGCAGCCATAAGGCGCGCGGCCTCGCTGCGGAAATGGGCGAGCGCCCGGCCCTCGAGCGCGCCTTCGACGTGGATGCCGTCCTCGCCCGGGCGGGCGCCGAAGCGCAGGCGCGCGGCATCGTTGTCCGCGCCTGCGGCGATCGCGACCGCGTCGTCCGCCGGCCGCGCGTCGAGCTCGATCACGTTGTCGGCGCCCATGAACGCGGCGACGAAGGGCGAGGCCGGGCGGTTGTAGACCGCCTCGGGCGGCCCGAGCTGTACGATCCGGCCGGCCTCCATGATCGCGATCCGATCGGCCATGACCATCGCCTCCTCGCGGTCGTGGGTGACGTGGATCGCGGTGATCTGGAGCTTGGCCTGGAGCGCCTTGATCTCGTGGCGGACGCTCTGGCGGATCCGGGCGTCCAGGTTCGAGAGCGGCTCGTCGAGCAACAGGATGCCGGGATCGATCGCGAGCGCGCGGCCGAGCGCCACCCGCTGGCGCTGGCCGCCGGAGAGCTGGGTGACCGGCCGCTCGCCCAGGCCCTCGAGCCCGAGCAACGCCAGCACGTCGCGTACCCGGGCGGCGCGCTTCGCCCGGCCGACGCCGCGCAGCCGCAGCCCGTAGCCGACGTTCTGGGCCGTGCTCATGTGCGGCCAGAGCGCGTAGGACTGGAACACCATGGCCATGCCGCGGCGCTCGGGCGGCAGACCCGTGATGTCCCGCCCGGCGACCAGGATCCGGCCGGCGCCGACCGCGGCGAAGCCCGAGATCGCGCGCAACAGCGTGGTCTTGCCGCAACCCGACGAGCCGAGCAGCGCCACGAACTCGCCGGGCGCCACGTCGAGCGACACGCCCTTGAGCACGGCGACCGGGCCGAAGGCGACCTCGACCCGCTCGACGGTCAGCGCGTCACCCGTCATCGATCGGCCAACGGCAGCGACCGGGCGCCGCGGGCGGCGCCCCGGCGTCAGCCCCCGAAGTGCTTCTTCAGCGCGTCGAACCCGCCCTGGAAGACGTCGGTGCTGATCATCTGCTCGGCGTCGGCCTGCTTCTCCGGCGGATCGGGATCGAAGGTCGCGGTCCAGTCGCCATGGGTGCGGTTGCCGTCCGAGATCCGGCGCAGCCGCAGCGTCGCCCGGTAGTTCGCGACCGGCAGCGGCGAGTCCAGGATCGTATAGCTGTAGTGGTGCCCCATGTCCGACAGCTCGAGCAGGCGCTCGCGGACGACGGCGCCGTTGCCGAGCGTCAGCACCCGGACGCAGCCGACCCGATCGCCGGGCCCGCCGCCCTCGATCTCGCTCTTGGCGATCCCCGGGTGCCACTTCGTCATGCTGTTGAAGTCGCGGATGCGCGCCCAGACCTGCTCGATCGGCGCGTTGATCACGGAACTGGCATGAGCTCTCGCCATCGTCGTCCTCCCTGGTTCTGGTTCGAAGCTAGAAGCTCAGGGCCTTGAACTTACGCGTTTGCTCGGTAAGCGCAATCTCGGTCGGCAGGCGCTCCATCGAGCTGGCGCCGTAGAAGCCGTGGCAGTGCCGGCAGGACTTGAGGATGTAGGCGGCATCGTCGGGCATCGCGATCGGCCCGCCGTGGCAGAGCACGATGACGTCGTCGCGCACCGCCAGCGCCGCCTCGGCCCACTGATCGATCAGCGGCACGCAGTCGGCCAGCGTCTTTGCGGTGCCGGCGCCGATCGCGCCGCCGGTCGTGAGCCCCATGTGGCAGACGATGAGGTCGGCGCCGGCCTCGGTCATGGCGACCGCATCGTCGGTCGAGAACACGTAGGGCGTCGTCAGCAGGTCGTGCTCGCGCGCGCGGCGGATCATCTCGACCTCGAGGCCGTAGCCCATCCCGGTTTCCTCCAGATTGGCGCGGAAGACGCCATCGATCAGGCCGACCGTGGGAAAGTTCTGGACGCCGGCGAAGCCCAGCTCCTTCAGGCGACGGAAGAAGTCGTCGACAATCAGGAACGGATCGGTGCCGTTGACGCCCGCGAGCACCGGCGTCCGCCGCACGACCGGCAGCACCTCAGCCGCCATCTCGAGCACGATCTGATTGGCGTTGCCGTAGGCCAGCAGGCCCGCGAGCGAGCCGCGCCCGGCCATGCGATAACGGCCGGAATTGTAGATCACGATCAGATCGATGCCGCCCGCCTCCTCGCATTTGGCCGACAGCCCGGTGCCGGCGCCGCCGCCGACGATCGGCTCGCGCTGGCGGGCCATTTCCCGGAAGCGCGCGACCAACTCGGAGCGTTCATACCGAGCCATTGCTCTGCTGCCCCCCTTTGAACTCGGTCCATCGCCTCGACGCGCGCCGCCGACCCGCCGCCGGAGCGCGTTGCGGCTACTCGCTCAGGATCTCCTTGATCCGGGCGATCGCCTCGTCGACCGCCTGCGCCGGGGTGATGCCGTCGGCCGCGACGCGGTGCACCGCCTTGGCCCAGACAAGCTCCCGGTTGACGATCCCGTGTCGCGGATCGCCGGAGGCCGAATACACGTAGGTGCGCGGGCGGGTCAGGAACTGGATCGCCGACGCCATGAGGTGGCGGTCGCTCGGATCGAGCCAGAACGGCTGCTCGAGCAGCTTTGGCATCGATGGCAGCATGCGCTCGTGGGAGAAGTCGAGATAATGTGCGAGCCAGCCGTCGGCCACCAGAAAGTGCACGAACTGCTTGGCCAAGGAAACGTGCCCACCCGCCTTGAAGACCGCACCCGAATAGAAGCCGGTCCAGATCGCGAGTGGCTGGCCGTCGGCGCCATCCGGCCATTCGATCGTCGCCGTATTCTTGTAATAGTCCTCCGGGCGGTCAGCCTTCAGCGCGTTCGGAATCGAGAGCGAGGTGTTCGCGGTCATGACGACCGTCGGAGCCAGGAACGCCTTGTTGTTCCCGCGGTCGTTCCAGCTGACCGAATCGGGCGGGGTGCAGCGCTTGCGGTAGATGGACGTATAGCTGTCCATGGCCCGTATCAGCCTGCGTCTGATCTCGGGATCGTCGATGATCAGTTTGCCCTCGGGGGTTACATAGTTGGCCTCGTACGCCTGCATGAACTGCTCGAATCCGATGTTTGTGTCAGACGCTGTGGCCGACATCGGCAGGCCGACGCCCCAGAGGTCGTCGCGGCCGGTCGCCCGGCGCACTGCCGGTTGGACCTCGTCGCACCAGAAGGACCAGAAGGCCTCCCACTGTTTGGGGACGTCCTCGAGGGTGAACCCAGCCTGCTCGAGCAGGTTGCGCCAGACGTGGACATGGTTGGGTCCGATCCCCATCGGCAGCGCGTAGAGGGCTCGCCGGCCGGTGGTCGCGTCGAGCAGCGTGGCGAAGGCGAGCGTATCCGGGTCGAACAGGCTCGCGAACGGCAAGATCTCGTCGGAGAGGTCGACCAGCCGGCCCTCGTAGGCCCATTGGGGATAGTAAGTGGGGGTGACCCACAATCCGAACAGGAAATCGGGCGGCTGTCCGGCCTCGATAGCGGCCTGCGTCTTGGGCCCGATTTCGTCTTCCGACGGCTGGTCGAATTCGATTTTCTTACCCGTCTTGTGCTCGAACGCTGCGACGATTTCCGCGAGCGCCTCGATCTCCTGGGCGTAGAACCCCTTCTGCCACCACACCACGAGGTCGGCGGCCTTAGCGCCGAGCGGCGCCAGGGCGACCGCTAGGGCAAGAACGACGGCCCGAGCCCGCATGCTGCCTCCGCCATGGGCGTTGGATGGATTTGGGAGGTCTTCGGGCCTTGGCGACAGAAAACAGGGCCGCCGCGAGCGCTGCCCGCACGTGTCAAAGGGAATCCGGCCCGGGTCCACCTCATGAGAAGGGCGGCAAACAGCATGAGATGCCCATGCAACACACCCTTGAGCCGACCTTTGCCAGATGGCGCCAGTCCCCTGGCCAGAATGCTCCCGTTGGGAGCATGACGCAACGCGCTCATTGCTTGCTGACGTCGTGACCGCGCGGATAGGTCTGGGCGCCGGGTGCCGCGACGAGGCGTGCCCGGCAGCCCG
>CAWALL010000021.1:0-179733 GCA_963782885.1 uncultured Alphaproteobacteria bacterium | reverse complement strand
TTCGGCGGGCGTTTCGAGGCGTTTGAGGCTGCCCTCGGAGGCCATTCCGAGGCTCGGGGCGAAATCGGGGCTAATGGACTCACTGGAGAGAATCTCGGCTGAAGGGAACCCTCGATGGCGGTTCGTCTGCTGCCGACGACCGTGGTCGGCAGCTACCCGCAGCCCGACTGGCTGATCGACCGCGCGCGGCTCGGGACGACGGTGCCGCGGGTGCGGGCGCCGGAGCTCTGGCGGGTGCCCGAGCCCTGGCTCGAACAGGCGCAGGACGACGCCACGCTGGTCGCGATCCGCGACATGGAGCGGGCCGGGATCGACATCGTCACCGACGGCGAGATCCGGCGCGAGAGCTATTCCAACCACTTCGCGACCGCGCTCGAGGGCATCGACCTCGAGCACCCGGCGACGATCACCGGGCGCGCGGGCAAGCCCGTCAGCGTGCCTCGGATCACCGGAAAAGTCCGGCGGACGCGCGCGATCGAGGTGTCTTCGGTCGCCTTCCTGCGGCAGAACACCGACCGGACGATCAAGGTCACGCTGCCGGGCCCGTTCACGATGTCGCGCCAGGCGAAGAACGAGTTCTATGCGGATGAAGAGGAGCTGGCGCTGGACCTGGCAGCGGCGGTCAACGCCGAGGCCAAGGCGGTCAAGGCGGCGGGCGCCGACGTCGTCCAGCTCGACGAGCCCTGGCTCGAGACCGCGCCCGAGATCGCGGCCCGCTACGCGATCCGGGCGATCGACCGGGCGCTCGACGGCGTGCCGGGACCGACCGCGCTCCACCTCTGCTTCGGCTATGCGGCGCTGGTCAAGGACAAGAGCCGGGGCCGCTACGCCTTCCTCGAGCCGCTCGCCGACGCTGCCACCGACCAGATCTCGATCGAGGCGGCGCAACCCAGGGTCGACCTCGGCGTGCTCCGGAGCATCGCGCGCCAGACGATCATCCTCGGCGTCCTCGACCTCGGCGATCCGGCGATCGAGACTCCCGAAGAGGTCGCGGGCCGGATTCGCCAAGGCCTCGAGCACGTGCCCGCGGAGCGGTTGGTCCCGGCGCCGGACTGCGGCATGAAGTACCTGCCCCGCGCGACCGCGTTCGCCAAGCTGCAGGCGCTGGCCCGCGGCGCCGCGCTCGTGCGCGCCGAGCTCGCATGAGGCCGCCGCGGGCGCCGGTCATCACTGCCTCGAGCGGAGGCGCCGACGCCCGCGCGCGCGGCCGCGGCCGGCCGCGGGCGGTCGCGGGCTAGTCGCAACAGCCTTTGGGCTTCGCCATCGGGTCCCAACCGGGCGCGCCGCGGCGCGGGTCGCGCTTACTTCCTGGCTGCGGCTTCACCGCATCGCGCGGCGGCGAGGTCGGATGCCGGCAGAGGCTCTCGTAATCGATCTCGCTGCCGCTGACGATGATGATGTAGTTCGTGCTGCTCCAGCCGCGCCGCTCCAGCATCGCGACGTAGACCGGGGCGAAGACGCTCTGGTCGCGCCGCTTTGCCAGCGAGACGTAGCCGAGACCGAACATCCCGACCTCGAAGTCCTCATCGGTGAACTCGCCGCCGGGCAGGCGGCCGTTCAGATCGCTGAGCACCGCGCGGGCCGCCCGCTCGGGATCGATCACCTTCACCCGATCGAACGGCTCCGGTGCGACCGGGCGCCAGTCGACCCCGACGGCGCCGATCCGGTCATCGCCGGCGATCTCGACGAAAGCCGAGGCGCGGCCCCAGACCGGAAGCTCATGAAGGTAACGGCGGAAAGCGCCGACCGCGCGACAAACGACCTCGCGGCCACGCACGCCTTCGGTATTCATGCCGGCGGCCTTGATTTGCCAGAGCCGCTCGAACAGGAGCTGCTCGCCGCCACCGACGACGCGATCGAGCCCGAGGCGCTTGGCCGCCTCGACCGTCGATCTGGTCATCGCCTCCCGGTCGGCGTGGTCGCCGATCAGCTGCTCCATCGGCGCCAGGCCGGTCGTGACGGAGACGGCGCCCGATGCATGGAACACCCTCGCGCGCACGCCCTCCGGCAGCAGGATGTCGCTCCGAGTCTCCTTGCGCGCGATCTGGGATTTGCCATCGCCCGCATCGCCGACGACGTCGCCGGCGAGCCGCACCGCGTTCGCCTCCATCTCGTCGAGCGATCGCTGCTCGATGCGGAAGACCGGGGCGACGTCGCGGTAGTAGCAGGTCTTGTCGACCAACGTCTTCAGCAGCGCGGTCATCGTTCAGCCCTCCGCCCAGCGCCAGCTGAGCCAGTACTTGTCAGCAGGGAAGATGTCGGAGACCGTGTCGCCATGGCCCCACAGGTGGTCGCGGTTCAACGTGGTCTGCGGCCAGAGGAAGTTGCCGCCGTTCCAGGTCGACTCCCGCTCGGCGGCGACGACGATCGGGTGATTGTCGACCCACCAGTCCGACACGCCGTCGATCCACGAGCTCACGACCGTGTCGCCGTCGGTCAGGTTGTCGCCGACGTCCTCGCCCACCTCATCGGTAGTGATGCCGTCCCACATGTTGTCCCAGGCCCCGCAGAGCTGATGCAGGCGCTGGAAGACGTCCCAGAAGCTCAACGGGTTGTTGAGGTCGATCGTGTGGCAGCCATAGATCAGCAGCCATTCGATGTTGTCGTTGCCCAGCCTCCAGGTGCTGGAATTGCCGATCCACTCATTGATGTTGATGTCATAGGCGAGGATCGCGTTACCGGAAACGTTGTTGCCGTGGGTGAAAATGAAGAAAACGTCGACGTCATCCGCCCAGTCGTCGTCGGCGCCGCTCATGCTGCTGCTGCGCAGATCGATCTCCCAACAGTCGCGATTGGCCCAGTAGAAGCGGCGCGTGTGCCCCGCGTCGCGCAGCTCGCGGTCGAGACCATTGCAGACGTTGAAGACGTAGGTGAGGTCCTCCGCCTTCGTGACCTGGCCGCTGGCTCGCAAATTAGAGAAGTATCGGATGCCTTCGACGCCAAAAGTAGCCATGCGATGCTCTCCTCCAAAGCCGGTGTCGACTGCGCGGCAGGCGGCGGCGGACAGGTTCGCCGCACGAACACGCCGGTCATACACTATCGAACATCGAGATGGTGTCGGCTGTGATCCAGCTCACAGGCGCCGCAACTCATCGAGTCCAGTGGCGGCAGCGCGGCGTGGACTGGATGGCGGCGCGCAGAGCGGGAGTCGCCCATGGCCGGACGCGCGCGGGGACACGCTCGGAACCCGGGGTTGACGCAGGTCGGCCGACCGCGTCGGATCGAGTCCGGTCATGACCATCGAGGGGAATTTCCACCGCACGATCCGGACCGAGGGGGCGGTGAGCAGGCAGGAGGTAGGAGCGATGGCGAAGCGGTACAGCAAGCAGGACGTGCTCGAGACCGCGGAGCGGCTGAAGAACTGGGGCCGCTGGGGGCCGGACGACCAGCTGGGCGCGCTCAACTTCGTCTCGCCCGAGGACGTCGTCGGCGCGGCGCGGCTGGTCCGCCGCGGCCAGGTCTTTCCGATGGGTCTGGCACTCGACCAGAACGGGCCGCAGGCGGGCTTATGGGGCGGGCGCTGGAACCCGATCCACACCATGCTCGCGACCGGCACCGACGCGGTCGCCGGCAAGCACGACGAGGTCCCGGGCCTGCGTTATGCGGACGACGCGATCAACCTGCCGACCCAGTGCGCGACCCAATGGGACGCGCTCGCGCACATCTTCCTCGAGGACAAGATGTGGAACGGCTACGACGCCCGTCTGGTCGACTGCCGCGGCGCGCCGAAGTGCGGCATCGAGCACGTGGTCGGCAAGATGGTCGGCCGCGGCGTCCTGCTCGACGTCGCGCGCGAGAAGGGCGCCCCGTTCCTCGAGGACGGCTATCCGATCACGATCCGGGACCTCGAGCGGACCGCCGCGGCCGAGGCGGTCGAGGTCCGGCGCGGCGATTTTCTGATCATCCGCACCGGCCAGATGGAGGACCGCCTGGCCAGGGGCGACTGGGGGCGCTACGCCGGCGGGCCTGCCCCCGGCCTCGCCTTCGAGACCTGCGAGTGGATGCACGAGAAGGAGATCGCGACCATCTGCAGCGATACCTGGGGCATCGAGGTCCGCCCGAACGAATTGGACGGCCTCAGCCAGCCGCTGCATTGGGTGACGATCCCGGCGATGGGCGTGGTCCACGGCGAGATGTTCTTTCTGAAGGACCTGGCCGCCGACTGCGCGCTCGACCGGACTTACGAGTTCTTCTTCACCGCCCCGCCGCTCAACATCACCCACGGCACCGGCTCGCCGATCAACCCGCTCGCGATCAAGTGAGCGCGCGGGCCGGATTCCTGCGCTGAGGGGTCTCGCTCGCCGTCCCGGGGCCGCGCCCGCGCCGGCGGATCAGAACGCCGGGCGGCCCGGCAGGGCGAGGCGCACCCGGTAGAGCGAGGTCGAGGCGCAGACGAACAGGCCGCAAAGGTCGGGATCGCCCCAGGTGAAGTTGGCCGCGACCTCCGGTATGCGGATCACGCCGAGGCAGACGGCATCCGGCGCGAACACGTGGATCCCGCCCGGTCCGGTACAGAACAGGTGGCCGGCGGCATCGATCTTCATGCCGTCCGGAGCGCCCTCGCCTTCGCCGGCCGGCACTGCCCAGATCCGGCTGCCGCCGAGCCGGCCGTCGGCCCCGACCTCGAACTCGCGGATGTGGCCGCGTTCGGTGTCGTTGACGAACAGGCGCTGCTCCTCGAGGTCGAAGCAGAGCCCGTTCGGCTGGCCGAAGTCGTCGGCGAGCAGCTCGAGCGTCAGGGCCTCGGGCTCGACCCGGTAGACGCCGCGGAACGCCAGCGCCGGTTCGCGCGGCATGCCGTAGTACTCCAGGCGCCCGAAGGTCGGGTCCGAGAAGTAGATCCAGCCGTCGCGCTTGACGATCACGTCGTTCGGGCTGTTGAGCTCCCGGCCCTGCCAGTGGCTCGCAAGCACCTCGATCCGGCCATCCGGCCCGGTGCGGGTCAGGCGGCTGGTCGCGTGCTCGCAGGTGACGATCCGGCCGGCCCCATCGTAGGCGTTGCCGTTGGCCATGTTCGAGGGCCTGCGGAAGGTCGTGACGCCCTCGCCCGGCCGCCACCTGCGCATGTGGTCGCCGGGCATGTCGCTGAAGATCAGGTACTGCTCCCGCGGGTGCCAGATCGGGCCCTCGGTGAACTCGAAGCCGGTCGCGAGCCGCTCGACCTCGACCTCGGGATCGACCAGGGCCCGCAGGCGGGGATCGCGGACCTCGACGGTCATGGCTCGGTGGCCCGCATCCCCTGGGCGGTCCGCATCTCCTGGACGCTGTTACGGCCGACGTACCAGTCCTGCGCCATGAGTTCCTCGACCACGACCGCGTCCCCGGGCAGGCCAGCGACCTCGCGGCTCACGGCCGCGATCCCCTTTGACGATTCGGATGTCGACCAACGGCATGCCGGTTTCTCCTTGACAACCGACGCTGGCGGCCCGGTTCGGGGACAGCGAACGCCATCACCGCCGGCCGTCCGAGGGCAGGCGAAGGCTCCGCGTCGCCTCGCGGGGGCAGCGGGCGGCGTCGAAACCGGGCCGCACGGTCCCTGCCAGGGGCGGTCTGCGGCCGGCCTGCCAGCGGCGCCACGCGCCTCAGTCCTGGGCGGCCGTGTCGCCCTCCGGGGTGGCGGTGGCGGCGTCCTCGGCCGTGCCCTCCTTGGCGGCCTTGGCCTGCTCGGCCCGGGCCGCCTTCGCCTCGGCGCGCGCGGCCTTCTTGGCGGCTTTGACGCGCTCGCGCTCGTGTCGCTCGAATCGATAATTGGGCTTCCGTGGCATGAGTTTCCTTCCCAGAAGTTGCAAAACCGACGGGATCGGCGCGGCCCCGCGGCCGCCCGATCGGCGCCGTCAGGACCAGCGATCGGGGGCGGGCGGCGCGATGCCGTCCGCGCCGGCGCGCCCTGACCCGCGCCGCGAACGTGGCGGCCGAACAGCGGCGGCGGCCACCTTAGCACAAGGCTGGGCCGCGCGCGCCAGCCTTTCGGCTGGCGCCCGGCGGCCGGCTCCCGGTCGGGCCCGCAGCGCCGACTGCCAAAGCACGCGCTCCGGGGGGGCCCAACGCTGTGCTAGGGTGCCGGCGTTTTGGCCCCGGAGCCGCCGCCATGGACGCCCAAGCTCGGATCGAGCAGATGGTCGTGGTCGGGCTGCTGCTGATCCTCACGGTCGGCTGCTTCCTGGTCCTGCGGCCCTTCCTGTCGGCGCTGCTCTGGGCGCTGATCCTGTCGTTCTCGACCTGGCCGCTGTACGCCTGGCTGGTCGGCGCGCTCGGCGGCCGGCGGACGCTGGCGGCCGGCCTGATGACGCTCCTGGTCGCGGCCGTGCTGGTCCTGCCGCCGGTGGTGGTCGGCTCGAGCCTGGCCGACAACGTCGCCCAGGTGGTCGCGATGGTGCGCGCGCTGCTCGACCAGGGGCTGCCCGGGCCGCCCGCCTGGGTCGCGGAGCTGCCGCTGGTCGGCGGCAGCCTCGCCGGCTGGTGGCAGGAGCTGAGCCGGCAGGGCACCGGCTGGACCGCGGTGCTGCACCCCTATCTCGAGACCGGCCGCGACCTGTTGCTCAGCACCGGGGTCAGCCTCGGCCAGGGCGTGCTGCAGCTCAGCCTCAGCGTGCTGGCGGCGTTCTTCTTCTTCCGCGACGGCGCCGAGGGCGGGCGGCAGCTCGATGCCGCGGTCTCGCGCCTGGCCGGCGAGCGGGCCCGCAACCTTCTGGCGGTGGCCGGCGGCACGATCAAGGGCGTGGTCTACGGGATCATCGGCACCGCGCTCGCCCAGGCCAGCCTGCAGGCGATCGGGCTCTGGCTCGCCGGCGTGCCGGCCGCCGCGTTTCTCGGTTTCCTGACGTTCTTCCTGTCGTTCATGCCGATGGGTCCGGCGCTGGTCTGGCTGCCGGCGGCGGTCTGGTTGATCTACAAGGGCGCGCTCGGCTGGGGCGTGTTCCTGGCGCTCTGGGGCTTCTTCGCGGTCAGCGGGGTCGACAACGTGCTCAAGCCCTGGCTGATCAGCCGGGGCAGCAAGCTGCCGCTGATCCTGGTCTTCCTGGGCGTGCTCGGCGGCGTGGTCACGTTCGGGTTTCTCGGCATCTTTTTGGGGCCGACGCTCTTGGCGCTGGGCTACACCCTGCTCACGGAATGGCTGGCCGGCGCGGCCGCCGAGGCCCCGGCCAGCGCCCGTGAGGCGGGCCGCGACCCGATCGGCGGGCGTCAACGCCTCGAGGTAGGCTTCCTGCTCGGCGGTCTGAATGGCACCCGGACGGGCCGCGCGCACCAGACCGATCGCCCGCTCCGGCGGCTCGCCGAACTCGATCAGCAGGCGGGCGGCGACCAGGCCGGCGCGGCCGAGCCCGGCGTAGCAGTGGAGCACGAGCCGCCGGCCCGCCTCGAGCTCGTCGCAGAGCTGCGGCCCGGTGACCCGCCAGGCGTCCTCGAACGCGGCGTCGGGAACGCCGAAGTCGCGGATCGGCAGGTGGTGCCAGACGAGGCCGGCGCGCTTCACGGCGGCGCCGAAATCGCCCGAGCCCGCCCAGCGCAGCTCGCCGAGCCGGGTCAGGCTGACCAGGCTGGACGCGCCGCAGGCGCGGATCGTCGCGAGATCGCCCGCGAGCGAGCACAGCCACAGCCCGGGCATGCGCGTCAGGCCGATCGCGCCGGCGAACCGCGGGTGCTCGAGCCAGCTGATCCAGGGCCCGGTCCGGGCCCGGCGGCCGAACCTCAGCCCGAACCAGGGACGGCGATGCACCAGCTCGGCCGTCATCGCGCACGCCATCCAGGCGCCCGCGCGACGGCCAAAGCGCACGCACTCGGCCGGCGGTCGGCCTGGCAGGTGATCGATCCGAGGGTCATCGACGGTTCGTCCGGGTTTCTCGCTCGGGCCAGGGCCGCGAAAGGGTTGGTCCGATCTGGTAAACAACAGCCGTTCGAGTAAGATAGATCCTGGCGGCGTTCTGTCACCACTGCGGGCGTCCAGCTCGAGCCGGCCGGCCCGGCGGCGGAACAAATCAGCATGGCTGTGTGTTCTAACCGGCGTGGGGAGCGTCTCACGCCAACATCAACGTATGCGAGCAATGGCAACGACTTTACCAAGACGAACGGAGGCTGGCGGGTCGCTGTTCAAGGTCGTACACCAGGCGATGCTGCTGGTCGCGATCGCCTTTCTCGGGCTGATCGCCGGCAGCTATCTCGTGTTCGCGGACGCCTTCCCGGCCCGCTTTCTGACCGATGCCTATCGCGGCGGCCACGCCCTGTTCGACAAGTGGACCAAATGGAACGAGCCCTACCCCGGTGAGTTCTGGCAGCCGGCGCGCAGCCAGGCCCAGGGCGTCACGGTCTACGATCCCGCGCGCGCCGACAACGGCTTCACGCTGTTCACCTCAGGCGAAGGCCAGAAGGCGGTCCTGATCTCGATGGCCGGCAAGGTCCTGCACGAGTGGCACCTGCCGTTCAGCGCCGTCTGGGACCCGTCGGCGGCGGTCGCGCAGCCGCAGCCGGACTCTCTGATCTATTGGCGCAAGGCCTACATGTACCCCAACGGCGACCTGCTGGCGATCTACGAAGCCGCCGGCGACACCCCCTGGGGCTACGGGCTGGTCAAGGTCAACAAGGATTCCCGCGTCATCTGGAAATATCTGCAGCACGTCCATCACGACCTGGACGTCGGCCCCGACGGCAGGATCTACGTGCTGACGCACGAGATCAGGTCCAACGTCTATAAGTTCTTCAAGCATCTCGAGCCGCCCCGGATCGACGACTTCGTCGTGGTGCTGTCGCCGGAGGGCAAGGAGCTGCAGAAGGTCTCGGTGGTCGACGCTTTCATGGCTTCGCCCTACGCGCGCATGACGAACCTGGTCGCCTGGTATTCGAAGGGCGACTACTTCCACACCAACAACGTCGACGTGCTCGATCCGGCCGCGGCGAGCGCGCTCGCGCCGGGCGCCCGCCAGCCGGTGCTGCTGTCGATGCGCGAGCTCGGCGCGATCGGCATCCTGGACCTCGCCGACCAGCAGTTCCGGTGGGCCGCGCGCGGCCCCTGGGTCGGCCAGCACGACCCGGACCTCCTGCCCGACGGCCACATCCTGCTGTTCGACAATTCCGGCGACTACGGGCCGGGCGGCCTCTCGCGCGTGCTCGAGATCGATCCGCACAACCAGGAGATCGTCTGGCAGTATGCCGGCGATGCCGAGCATCCGCTCGCCAGCATCGTGCGCTCGGCCCAGCAGCGGCTCGCCAACGGCAACACGCTGATCACCGAATCCGAGGGCGGCCGGCTGCTCGAGGTCTCGCCCGCGGGCGAGATCGTCTGGGAGTATCTCAATCCGGCGCGCGCGGGCGATGGCGGCGACAAGACGGCTGTCGTCTCCGCCGGCCAGCGGATCGACCCGAACACCCTGGAGCCCGATTTCCTCACCCTCCTCTCGAGCGGACCGGCATGACCCAGATGGCTTGGGAGGAAGACGTCGGGTCACCGGCGGAGACCAAACCGGCTGATAAGCCGCGGCCGACCGGATCGGGCGCGATCGCGAAGGCGGCGCCCTATGTCGTGCTGGTGCTGGCGCTCGGCTTCCTCTGCTTCGTCGCCGGCAGCTTCGTGACCTTCACGGGCGTGTTCCCGGCCAAGCCGCTGACCGACGCCTTCCGCGGCGGCCAGGCGCTGCTCGAGAAGGAGACCCAGTACAACTCGCCATTCCCGCAGGAGCTCTGGCAGCCGGCGCGGACCGAGGCCAAGGGGGTCACCGTCTACGATCCCAAGCGGGCCTACGACGGCCTCACGCTCTACAGCGCCGGCGATGGCCAGAAGGTGCGGCTGATCTCGATGACCGGGGACGTGGTCCACGAGTGGAACCTGCCCTACAGCGCGGTCTGGGACGACAGCGCGGCGGTCCGGCATCCGCGGCCCGACGCCGACATCTACGTCGAGAAGGCGATGCTGCTGCCCAACGGCAACCTGGTCGCGATCTACGTCGCCGTCGGGGATTCCCCCTGGGGCTACGGCATGGTCGAGATGGACCGGGATTCCCACGTGGTCTGGAAGTACCTCCAGCAGACCCATCATGATTTCGACATCGGCGCCGACGGCAAGATCTACGCCCTGACCCACGCGATCCGCGACGACGTCGTGCCCGGGCAGGAGCATCTGGCGCCGCCGCGCATCGACGACTATGCGGTCGTGCTCTCGCCCGAGGGCAAGGAGCTGAAGAAGGTCTGGCTGCTCGGCGCGCTGGCCAAATCGCCCTACGCCGACTTCCTAAGCACGGTCCCCTGGTACATCGCCAAGGGCAAGGGCGACTATCTGCACACCAACTCGATCGACGTGATCGGCAGCGGGACAGCGGGCCGGCTGCCGGTCGCGGCGGCAACCAAAGCCCCAGGTAGCGAGGTGCTGCTGTCGTTCCGGGAGATCGGGGCGCTGGCGCTGCTCGACCTCGATCGCGAGCAGATCGTCTGGGCGCTGCGCGGGCCCTGGCTGCGCCAGCACGACGCCGAGGCCCTGCCCGACGGCCACCTGATGGTGTTCGACAACGAGGGCCATGGCGGCGACGTCTCGCGGGTGCTCGAGTTCGATCCGAGCACGATGCAGATCACCTGGAGCTATGCCGGCGACCCGAAACATGCTTTCTTCAGCCGGGTGCGCTCGTCGGAAGAGCGCCTGCCCAACGGCAACACGCTGATCACCGAATCCGATGGCGGCCGGCTGCTCGAGGTCACTCCGGGCGGCGAGATCGTCTGGGAGTATCTGAACCCGGTCCGCGGCGGCGAGCATGACGAGCTGATCCCGATCCTGTCCTGGGGCCAGCGCATCGATCCTTCGAGCCTCGACCCCGGGTTCCGCAACGTCCTTTCTCAGTAAGGGAGAACCAAGCAATGCGAACCGTTCTGACGACGATCCTGGCGGCGGCCGTGACGGTCGGCGTCACCCTGCCGGCTCACGCCTACATCGGCCCGGGCGCCGGGCTCAGCCTCCTGGGCGCGTTCTGGGGCCTGCTGGTCGCGGTGATGGCGGCCCTCGGCTTCGTGATCCTGTGGCCGATCCGGCGCCTGTTCCGGCGCAGCCGGCCGCAGCAGCAGCCGGCGCGGACCCACACCGAGGCGCCGAGCGGCGCCGACTGAGGTTCCGACCATGGGCATCTTCGATCTGCCGGCGCCCGTGCTCGCGTGGCTCGACGCCGGTCTCGGCGAGATCGCGCCGCCGACGCTCCGCCTGATCGTCTGGGGGCTGATCGGCGGCGTCGGCTCGATGGCGCTGTACTGGCTCCTGTCGCCGCAGGACCAGATCGCCGGCGCCAAGACCGCGGCTGCCCGGGCGCGCCGGGCGCTCGACGCGCATGAGGGCGAGTTCGCCGATGCCTGGCCGCTGATCCGCGACCTGCTCGGCAACGCCCTTCGGCAGCTGCGGCTGGTGCTGTGGCCGGCGGTGGTCGCCTCGGCGCCGGCGATCTGTCTGCTCGCCTGGCTGAGCTCGACCTACGGCTACGGCTTCCCGGGTGTGCCGGATGCGGTCGGCATCAAGACCTCGCCCGAGCAGCTGCGGGCGGAGCTGGTGCCGCCGATGTGGTCGCCGCTCGCGGCGCCGGCGCCGGCCGGCACGACCCATCGCATCGTGGTCGCCGACCCGTCCGGCAACGTGGTCAGCTCGATCCCCTGGGCCGTGCCGATCACGACCATCGACAAGCGCCACTGGTGGAACTTCCTGATCGGCAATCCGGCCGGCTATCTGCCCGACGACGCCGGGGTCGAGAGCATCCAGCTCGACCTGCCGCCCAAGGAGTATCTGCCGTTCGGTCCGGTGTGGCTGCGAGCCTGGTACGGCGTGTTCTTCGCGGCGCTGCTCGCGAGCTCGCTCGCGGTCAAGCTCTGGGCGCGCATCGACTAGCGTCGGCCGGCCGGAGCACAGGCGATGGCTCAGAAGGCGGCGGCGCCGGCCGGGGGCGGGGGCTTCGAGACGACGCCCTGGATCGACCGGCTGGGCGGCTTCATCGCCCGCCACCAGGGGCTCTGGACGCGGATCGGCAACCTCGAGAGCCGGCTGCTGGCGGACGAACTGAGCGAGGTCCGGATCCGGCAGCCGATCTACGTCGCCGGCCTCGCCCGCTCGGGCAGCACGATCCTGCTCGAGCTGCTGGCCCGGCATCCGGACGTCGTCAGCCACCGCTACCGCGACTATCCGCCGGTGTTCACGCCGTACATGTGGAACCGGCTGCTCGAGCGGACGCCGCAGCGCCGGGTCGAGCCCGCCGAGCGCAGCCACCAGGACGGCATCAAGGTCACGCCGGACAGCCCCGAAGCGCTGGAAGAAGTGCTCTGGATGGCCTTCTTCCCGCGGCTGCACGACCCGGCCGAGGCCGCCGTGCTCGACCGGCAGACCAGCCATCCGGCGTTCGAGAGCTTCTACCGCGACCACATCCGCAAGCTTCTGCGGGTGCGCGGCGGCCGCCGCTATCTGGCGAAGGGCAACTACAACGTCACCCGGCTCGAGTACCTGCTGCATCTGTTCCCGGATGCGCGCTTCTTGATCCCGGTGCGCGATCCGCGCTGGCACATCGCCTCGCTGATCAAGCAGCACGCGCTGTTCTGCCAGGGCGGCGCCCGGAACCCGGCGGCGGTCCGCCATCTGCAGCGGGTCGGGCACTTCGAGTTCGGGCTCGACCGGCGCCCGGTCAACGCCGGCGACGGGGCGGCGGTCGAGCGCGTCCTCGCCTGCTGGCGGCAGGGCGACGAGGTCGAGGGCTGGGCGCGCTACTGGAGCCACATCTACGGCCACGTCGCGGACCGGCTGGAGGCGAGCCCCGAGCTCAGGGACGCGGCGCTGGTCGTGCGCTACGAGGACCTCTGCCGGGCGCCGCAGGCGACGCTCCAGGCGGTGCTCGACCACGTCCGGCTCGTGGTGCCCGAGGAGCAGGTGGCCGAGCTCGCGGGCGTGCTCCACTTCCCCGGCTACTACCAGCCGCGCTTCACGTCCGAAGAGCTCGCGCTCCTCGAGCGGCACACCAAAGCCACCGCCGCCCGCTACGGCTACGGCACGCCGGTCGAGGCCAGGCTCAGCGCTGGAGCTTGAAGAACGGCGCCGGGGTCATCAGCTGGTTCTCCTGCCGGATCAGGTAGCCGGCCTCGCGGCTCGCCTTGATGTAGGCCTGCCAGTCGGGATCGGCCTGCATCGCCGCCCGCTTCTTCTCGCGGTCGCCGGCGTTGTCGTACGCCCAGACGTGGACGTAGGCGTTGATCGGCCCGGTCTCGGTGATCGCGTAGAACACCGGCGGGCCGAGGTGGCGCTCCTGCGCCGCCTTGCCGCGCTGCTCGTACAGTTGCAGGTGCGCGGGCAAGGTCCCGGGCTTGACGGTGTAGGTCCGGTGGTCGAAGAGCATGCCTGGTCTCCCCCCTGGGCTGAAATCGGGTCCGACGCGCCGCCGGCCGCTGATTTGTTCTGCGCCCGGCGGCATCCGTCAAGCTCGTCAAGCTTTGGCGGTGGACGGGGCGCAGCCATCCCTTGCCCGACCGCGGCGGTCGTTGAATGATCGGGGCGAGCGAGACGGAGGTTTCGATGCTGCCGCGCGAGCGTTTGCCGTATTCTGCGATCGTCGATCGGCCCAAGCTGACGCTGCCGGGCGGCGCCCGGCTCGCGGTCTGGACGATCGTCAACGTCGAGGACTGGGATATCGAGCGGCCGATGCCGCGGACCGTGCTGCCGCCGCCGATGAGCCAGCCGCTGTTGCCCGACCTGCCGAACTGGGCCTGGCACGAGTATGGCATGCGCGTCGGATTCTGGCGGCTGCTCGAGGTGCTCCGGCACTTCGGCGTCACCCCGACCCTGGCCCTCAACGGCAGGGTCTGCACGAGCTATCCGCGGATCGCCGAGGCGGCGCTCGGCGAAGGCTGGGAGTTCATGGGCCACGGCTTCGTCCAGGGGCCGATGCACCGGCTCGACGACCAGCGCCAGGCGATCCGGGACACGGTCCAGGCGATCCGGGACTTCACCGGCAGCCCGCCGCGCGGGTGGGAGAGCCCGGGGCTGACCGAGACCCTCGAGACTCCGGACCTGCTGCGCGAGGAGGGTTTTCTTTACGTTGCCGACTGGGTGCTGGACGATCAGCCGGTGGTGCTGGAAACCCGGGCCGGGCCGCTGGTCTCGATCCCCTACACGCTCGAGACCAACGACATCGCCGTGCACGCGCTCCAGCAGCTGCCGTCCGATGGCCTCTACCGGCGCGGCGTCGACCAGTTCGAGCGGCTGTACCAGGAGAGCGCCGCGATCGCCCGGATCATGGCGATCAGCCTGCACCCCTACATCACCGGCGTCGCCCACCGGATCGGCCATCTCGAGCGCCTCTACGCCCAGATCCTCAGGCGTCCGGGGGTGCTGATGTGGACCGGCGGCCAGATCTACGACTGGTATCTCGAAGCGAGCGGCGTCGGGCAAGCCGGCTGAAGCGTTCGAACCGCGGCCGCGATCAGCGATCGGGGTCTTCGAGCAGCGCGCTGACCGCCGCCAGCAGCGGCGCATCGAAGTGGTCGCTCTGGCCGGTCAGCCGCGCAGCCAGCCCGAGATCGCAGTCTCGGTCATCAGCGTCGCGGCCAGCCGCTCGACCTGCTGCAGCCACTCCCGCGCGACCGGCGCCGGCCGTTCGAGATAAGCGCCGAGCCAGCGGGCGCGCTCGACCAGGGCCCGGGCGTAGTCGAGCCGCTCGCGTTCCCACTCTGCGAGCGCGGCGCGAGGATCGGGGGCGGCGAGCGCCCGGGCCAGGGTCACCGCATCGAGCGCGGCCTTGGTCGCACCCATGCCGGCGTGCGGGCGCGCGACGAAAGCGGCATCGCCGATCAGGACGACCCGACCGAACACGAGACGCGGGCTCTCGAGGTCGTAGATCGCCTGGATGAAGGGCTGTGCCACCAGCCCGACGACCTCGAGAAAGCAGGGCGCGACCAGGGCCGCGGCCGCGGCCCGCATGTCCGCGACCGGGGCTGCGGCCATCCGGGCGGGCGGGATCGACATGTCGTAGCGCCGGCCGTCGGCATCGGTCAGCAGCGCCGCGAGCTGCGCCGGCGCGGCCGGTCGGTACCAGACCCAGTTGTAGCGGCGCTGTCCCGGGGCGATCGCCTCGTCGGCGCCCGGCACCGGGTAACCCAGCATCTGCTCGCCGGGCGGCAGGCAGAACGCTAGGTGCCGGCAAAGGGCGGCGCGCGCTGCGGCCGACATCGAGCGCTCCTCGATCAGCCCGCGCCAGGCGGCGTAACCGGCGTAGGCGGGCTCGAGCGCTGCCAACAGCTGGCGGCGGACGGTCGAGCGGATGCCGTCGGCGCCGATCAGCCAGTCGGCGCGCACGCGACCGCCGTCCGCGAGCCGGGCCGTGACCCCGTCGGCATCCTGCTCGAAGCCCTCGAGGGTCCGGCCGGCGTGGTAGTGGCGGTCGGGAAACAGCTCGCGGACCAGCCGGAACAGCCGGTCCCAGGACATCATGACCTGGGGCAGCGAATGCTCGCCGAGCACGCTGCCGTCGGGCGCGAAGATGCGGCGGCCGACCACGGGCACGCCGATGGTCGCATCGATCCGGGCGCCCGCCTGCTCGAGCGCCTCGAACAGCTCAGGATGGGGCACGATGCCGGCGCCGCGGCTGGCCAGCGCCTCGCCGGAGCGCTCGAACAGCTCGACCGCGAAGCCCAGCCGGTGCAGCAGCGCGCCCGCGCACAGGCCGGCGATCGAGCCGCCGGCGACGATCACCCGCGCGCGCGCCGGTTTGCCAGGTCCGGTCATCGATCGCCTCCCTCCGGTCAGCTCTCCTGATAGCGGCCGGACGACGGCCGGGGCAAGCACGGGACGGGCTGGGCGCCGGGCCACCGGTCCCGCTCAGGCTCGGCCGCGACGAGCGGCCCGCTCGCGATCCAGCCGGGTTCATCCAGCTGGGGATCGCTGATCCCGACGTCGGGCGCGCTGCCGCCCGGCTGAGCGCGCACTCTGTGGCTGGATCGGGTGCAGGCGCCGGCGGGCTCGCCGGAGGGGGGTCGGTGGAATTGGGCTCGGGGGCGGGCGCCCGCGCTCCGGACCGAGACCGATCGGAGCCGCGCACCGGCACTGGCCTGGCGCAGGGCTGCCCGCGTCTCGGGCAGGGAGGGAGGACAGCCGGCCCAATTCGCGATGCTGCCCAGGCTTCGAAGTCGGGGCCGTTAACCGATGATTCACCTTTCGCCAGTTCACTCTTTGTTCGGATGGTCCATGCGACCGTGGGACTCCCCGCCGGCCAATTCCTGCCGGCCGAACGGAGTCCCAGGGTCGCATGGACCGGTCAGGATGGACGAGGCTGAGGAGCCACGGTTGACGAAGCGTGAAGCGGGAGGCGATCGGGCCTGACCGGACGCCACAGGGGACTCGAGGTATGCCCGATCAGGGCTCCCGACCCCGCAGGGGGGCTCGGAGTATGCCCGATCAGGACTCCCGCCGCCTGCGCGCACGACGTGGCCGCGGGCGATGCCACGGGTCGAGCGGTCGACGGGCGCAGGGCGAGACGCGATCGTCGGTTGACCCGGTGTTGGGAGTGATGCGAGTTGTCGGATCAGGACTCCCGCCCCCTGCGCGCACGACGTGGCCGCGGGCGATGCCACGGGTCAAGCGGTCGACGGGCGCGGGGCGAGACGCGATCGTGGGTGGGTCCGCGATTTGGAGGTGACGCGAGTCTTCGGATCAGGTCTCCCGCCGCCTGCGCGCACGACGTGGCCGCGGGCGATGCCACGGGTCAAGCGGTCGACGGGCGCGGGGCGAGACGCGATCGTGGGTTGATCCGGTGTTGGAGGTGATGCGAGTTGTCGGATCAGGACTCCCGCCGCCTGCGCCCACGACGTGGCCGCGGCGATGCCACGGGTCGAGCGGTCGACGGGCGCGGGGCGAGACGCGATCGTGGGTTGATCCGGTGTTGGAGGTGACGCGAGTCTTCGGATCAGGACTCCCGCCGCCTGCGCCCACGAGGTGGCCGCGGGCGATGCCACGGGTCAAGCGACTGAGGGGCATGGTGCGAGACGCGATCGTGGGTTGGCCCGATATTGGAGGTGACGCGAGTTGTCGGATCAGGACTCCCGTTGGCCCGCGCGCAATCCGGCCGCGGCCAGGTCGTCACCGCTCGAGTGACGCGATGCGGGATGCGATCGGGCCTGACCCGACGCGGCGGGTGTGGTCTGGAATCCGCCGGATCGGACTCCACCCACCGCATACATGATGCGGATGCCGTCGGGCCGGTCGTCGGGCGTCCGACGAATGCAGCGGGATTTCGCGCCGGGTCTGCGCATGGCAATTGGCGGCGGCGCGAGGGGCCTCTGCAGCCGGTTCATCGGACCAGCCCTGCGGCCTTTGCGATCCGCAGCTGGCCGCGGGCGCCCGCTTCCGGATGGCCGGTCCGGGCCGGCAGGCCGGCGGCCTCGATCGCATGCCGGTAGCGCGCCGCCAGCTCCGAGCTGCCGATCACGGTGATCCCGCTGCCACCGGGCAGTTCCGGCAGGCAGGTCGCCGCCTCGGCGATCTCGCTGCCGATCAGCAGCCCCGACAGGTAGGAGGCGATGCCGCTCGCCGGCAGCTGGTCGAACAGGCCGAGCGTGCGCGCGCTGAACAGCCGCTTGAGCAGCCCGCCCGGGCCGTTGCGCCCATAAGCGAGACCACGCGCGAAGGCCGCCTCGTCCGCAGCCTCGCCCGCCATCAGCCGGCCGAGGATGCTGTGCGCCTTGAGCACCGCGAACACTTCCCCGGTCATGAAGGTCGCGAACCAGACGATCCGGCCATCGTCCGCGTACACCCACTTGCTGTGGGTGCCGGGCAGGACGAAGGCGCGCCGCCCGCGCTCGGCCGCCAGCTCCCCGAGGATCTGGGTCTCCTCGCCGCGGATCACGTCCGGTACGCCGTCGGCGCCGGTCAGCGCCAGGCCGGGCACGAAGTGCAGCGCCCGCCCGGTGCTCGTGAGATGGCGCCTGAGCCCGGCCGCGAGCTCGGCGCTGCCGGCGGGGCCGGCGCAATAGGGCACCTCGACCCAGCCCTGGCGCGAGGTGATCATGCCCGACGCGATCACCGGCAGCGCCGGCGCGGCCGCGAGCCAGGGGCCGATCTGGCGCTCGAGCACGGCCTCGAAAGCGCCGCCCTCGACCTGGAGAATCCCGGCCGGCGCCGCCCTGGTCTCGAGCACGGCGCCATCCGGAGCGATCCGGTAGGCGCGAAACGAGGTCGTGCCCCAGTCGATCCCGATCAGCGCGGCCTCGTCCCGCATCGCTCGCGTCCCGCTGGCCATTGCCGCTCGTTTATGCCGGGATCGCCGGGCGAAGTGAAGGCGCGGGACCCGTCGCCGGCCTCAGCCGGGTTCGTCGCCGCCGCCGCTCATCAGGATCGCAATCGGCTGGAGCGCCGGCACCTGCTCGCAGATCGTGATCATCGCGGCGGTCATCGGCACCGCCAGCAGCATGCCCGGAATGCCCCAGATCCAGCCCCAGAAGATCACCGACACCAGCACCACGAGCGGCGAGATGTCGAGGGTCCGACCCTGCAGGTGCGGGTCGAGGAAGTTGCCGATCGCCTGGTCGATCGCGATCATGCCGAAAGCCGCGACCGCGGCCCAGACGGGCCCGAGCTGCAGCAACGCGACCACGGTCGCGAGCACCCCGGCGACGATCGAGCCGACCGTCGGGGCATAGTTGAACAGGAAGAACATCACGCCCCACAGCAGCGCGAAGTCGACGCCGATCAGCCACAGCCAGAGCGCGATCAGCCCGCCCGAGAGCGCGCCCGAGAAGCTCCGGATCAGCAGGTACCAGCGGACCTTGTGGCCGATGGTGGCGCCCGCCTCGCGCATCTCGGCGGAACGGCCGAGCGCCGCCTCGGCCTTGCGTTGCCAGATCCCGGCCTCGATCAGCATCAGCAGCGTGAAGAAGAAGACCAGCAGCGCGAAGCCGAGCGTCCCGCCGACCACGTTGAGGCCGGTCGGCAGCTTTTGCGCGACCGCCCCGAGGCTGCTGCCGCCGAGCTCGCCGTCCTGCGGCAGCTGGATGCCGTGCGCGCGCGCCCAGCCGAGCGCGCCGTGCAACCAGTCCTCGAAGCGCTGCGCATAGTCTGGACCACGGCTGATCACCGGTTCCAGGGTCATCGACAACGCGCTGATCGCAAGCACCAGCGTGGCGACCACGGTCAGCATGGTCAGCGGTACCGCGAGCCAGCGCAGCCGGCGCGGCAGCCTGTGGCGCAGCCAGACCTGCAGCGGCTGGACCAGGACCGTCAGAAAATAGGCGAAGGCGAGCGGCAGCGTGACCGCGACCGACAGCTTGAGCGCCGCGGCCGAAAGGATCAGCGTGATCGGGGCGAGCAGCCAGACGAGGACGCCCCGGCTCTGCCGGTCGGCGACCGGCAGAGGCTGCTCGGTCCGCGGCAGCGGCTCCAGAGGCGGCTCGGCAGGCTGGGCGCGATTTTGCCTCAATGGTGGCGGATCGCGTCGATCAGCTGGCCCTTGCGCATCTTGGAGCGGCCCTCGATCCCGAGCTCCTGCGCCCGCTTGCTGAGCTCGTCCTTGGTCCAGTCCTCGTAGGGCGGCGACTTGCCGCCGCGCCGGGCTGCCGCCTTGCGGCCGGTATTCGCGATCCGCGCTGCCTTCTCCTTGCTGGCACCCTGCTTGCGCAGCGCCTCGTACTGCTTGTCGTCCTTGATCTGCGGACCATGATTCTTGGCCATAGGCTCCCCTCCTCAGCGGGTCGTGCAATAACACCGGAGGCCCTTCGGAGTTCCGGCTGCTCGCCGGGGGTCGAGGGGGGTCGAGCCGGGCGCTAGGCAGCGCCGCGCATTGCCGGTAGCATGGGCGCGCCAGTGAGGGCGCGCGGAGGCCTTGCAACCAGCGGGAGATGCGTCATGGCCATCGTTGAGACGCTGCGCCGTCTGTTCGGCGGCCGCGGCGAGGCCGGTCTGGCGGCGGCGGGCGAGCCGGTCGACTACAAGGGCTTCCAGATCACGCCAGCGCCCCAGCGCCAGGGCTCGGGCTGGAACACCGCCGGCGTGATCGCCAAGACCTACGATGACGGCCTCAAGGAGCATCACTTCGTCCGGGTCGACACCCACGCCGGCAAGGACGACGCGATCGCGTTCTCGATCACCAAGGCGCAGCAGATCATCGATGAGCAGGGCGATCGCCTGTTCCGCAGCCGCTGACGCACTGCCGAACCTGCTGCCCCGCGACGGCACGGTTGTTCTCCACCCGGGCGCGCTGCGGGGTCCGGACGCCAACCGCCTGTTCGAACAGCTCCGGAGCGCGATCGACTGGCGCCAGGAGGTGGCGACGGTGATGGGCCGGCGGCTGCCGATTCCCAGGCTCACCGCCTGGCATGGCGCTGCCGGCTACGTCTACAGCGGCATCCGGATGGCGCCGGCGCCCTGGACGCCGGCGCTGCTCGAGCTGGAAAAGGTCGCCGAGGCGCTGGCCGGCCGGCCGTTCAACAGCGTGCTGCTCAACCTTTACCGGGATGGCCGGGACAGCGTCTCCTGGCACGCCGACAACGAGCCCGGCCTCGGTCGCGACCCGGTGATCGCCAGCATTTCGCTCGGCGCCGTGCGCCGCTTCCAGCTCAAGCACCGCCGCTCGGGCGAGCGCCTGGCGCTCGATCTGCCGCACGGCTCCTGCCTGATCATGGCCGGCGCCACCCAGCACCACTGGCTGCACCAGCTGCCCAAGACCGCGCAGCCCGTCGGCGCGCGCATCAATCTCACCTTCCGCGCGATGGCGTGAGGGAGACAGACCTCAGCCCAAGTTCGCGCCTGGCTATTGTGGTGTCCGGACGAGCACCTTGCCGAACTTCGTCTGCTTCTGGTAGAGGAGGAAAGCCGAGACATCGAGGTGGTCGACGCTGGCAACCATGCCGACTTTCGGCGCGAAGAAGCGGTATTGGGTGTCCTGGACCTTCGCCGGCCCGACCTTGCCCTTGTAGGCCCACTTGATCAGGGCGGCGTCGTAGGCGCCGGCAGGCGTGGTGACCTTGTAGGCTCCGAGGTAGCTGTAGGTCACGTCGAGCGTGCCATTGTGGCTCACGACGTTGGGATCGCTCAGGTCCGAGACCTGGACAGCGACCGACGAGGTGCGACTGTCGCCAGGCGCCAGGCCGGTCAGCAGACCCGGCTCGGGCGGCTCGTAGCGAGTGATCACGCCCTCGTCGGAGTTCTCCTCGGTGACAAAGGTCAGGCTGCCGTCGCTCATCTGCTTGATGAACACGAGCGACTTGTCGCCAACCGCGTAGCGCCAGCTGGCGCTCGACGGGTCGCGATTGAGCCGCTTTACAAGGTGCTGCTCGGTCTGGCCCGCGTCCTTGCCGCCGACGATCTGATAGCTCCAGGTGCCGTCGCGCAGCGGCGCGAACTCCGGTGTCAGCGTTTCGCCCGCGACCGGCGCGCCGACCACGCCCTGACCGAGCAGCTCCTCCAGCATCGCCTGCTCGCCGGCGGTCAAAGACTCAGCCGCGGCGGCCTGCTCGACCAGCAGCAGCGGCCAAGCGATGGCAAATATCCAAAGCGATTTCATCTGTCATCCCCCCTCGTTTCAAGTCATCGATGCCCAGAGGAAGATCAGCGTCGCGGCGCCGCCGAGGGCGGTTCGCCCGGCATGCAGAGCCGCCCACCTCTCGATCAGGCCGCGGCTTTCCGGCCCGGCGTCAGTCGGCCCGGTCATCATGAGCGCGCGATTGACCGGCATGATGACGAGCAGCGTATAGGGCCAGTTCGCGACCAGGATAGCAGCGCCGAACAGCCAGGGCCAGCGGCCGGTCTGCCACCATGCCAGGACGCCTAGAAGAAAGCCCGCAATCGCGAGCGGCGCCTGCATGGCGAAGCCGCGCGCGTACGCGGGTTGCCACTGCGTCAGGAGCGCAGCATCGTCGAGCCGGAGGCGGGCCGGCTGCTCGGCGACGTTGATGTAGAGCGCGGCGCCTGCGAACAGCGCCGCGACGATCAGGGCCAGCTGGCCGGCGAGCATGCCCTGCCGCCGTCAGTGCGCGGTCCAGCCGCCATCGACCAGCAGGCTCGTGCCGGTGATCATCGCGGCGGCCGGCGAGGCGAGGTAGACGACCGCGGCGGCGATCTCGTCGATCCGCGCCAGCCGGCCGAACAGGATCTGGTCGAGGACCGCGGTCTTGAAGGCCGGGTCGTCGAAGAACGGGCGGGTCAGCGGCGTCTCGACGAAGGTCGGCGCGACCGAGTTGACCCGGATCCTGTGAGGAGCGAGGTCGATCGCCATCGCCTTGGTCAGGCCTTCGAGGCCGTGCTTGGTCGCGCAGTAGACCGTGCGCGTGGCGCCGCCGACGTGGCCCATCTGCGAGGACATGTTGACGATCGCCCCGCCACCGCTGCGCGCCATCACCCGCGCCGCCGCCTGCGCGACCACGAACGCCGCCCGCAGGTTCAGAGTCAGGAGGCGGTCGAGCACCGCGTCCTCGACCTCGAGGAACGGCTGCGGCCGGTTGCTGCCGGCGTTGTTGACCAGCACGTCCAGCTTTTCGAGGCTGCCGATCGCGGCCCGGACCGCGGGCGTGTCGGTGACGTCGCAGACCAGCGAGCGGGCGCGCCCGCCTTCGGCCTCGATCTCCGCGACCAGCGTCTCGAGCTCGGCTGCGGTCCGGCTCAGCGCGATCACCTCGGCGCCGGCCGCCGCCAGCGCCAGCGCGCAGCCCCGGCCGATGCCGCGACCGGCGCCGCTGACCAGCGCGAGCTGGCCGTCGAGCCGGAACGATGGGCTCATGCGTTGCGGCCGCCGTAGCGGCGCACGCGCAGGTCCGCCTGCTCCTGGTGGCCGGCAAAGCCCTCGAGGGCGCAGAGCCTGGAGCAGTACTCGCCGACCAGCGCGCTCGCCTCGGGCGTCGTGACCCGCTGCCAGGTCACGGTCTTCAGGAACTTGCCGACCCAGAGGCCGCCGGTGTAGCGGGCCGCGCGCCTGGTCGGCAGCGTGTGGTTGGTGCCGATCACCTTGTCGCCGTAGGCGACGTTGGTCATCGGGCCGAGGAACAAGGCACCATAGTTGGTCATGCGCTCGAGGAAATAATCGGGCAAACGGGTCATGATCTGGACGTGCTCGGAGGCGATCTTGTCGGCCTGCTCAACCATTTCGGCCTCGTCGGCGCAGACGATCACCTGGCCGTAGTCGGCCCAGGCGCGGCCGGCCAGCGCCGCGGTCGGCAGGCGCTGCAGCTGGCGCTCGACCTCGGCCATGGTCTCGCGCGCGAGTTTTTCCGAATTCGTCAAGAGGATCGCGGGCGAGGTCGGCCCGTGCTCAGCCTGGCCGAGCAGGTCGGTCGCGCACATTTCGGCGTCCGAAGTCTCGTCGGCGATGATCAGCGTCTCGGTCGGGCCGGCCAGGAGGTCGATCCCGACCCGGCCGAACAGCTGGCGCTTGGCTTCGGCGACATAGGCGTTGCCGGGGCCGACCAGCATGTCGACCGGCGCGATCGTGGCGGTGCCGAGCGCCATCGCGGCGACCGCCTGGACGCCGCCCAGCGCATAGATCTCGTCGGCGCCGCCCAGATGCATCGCGGCGACGATCGCGGCTGCGGGCTGGCCGCGATAGGGCGGTGCGCAGGCGATCACCCGCGGCACGCCCGCGACCTTGGCGGTGACCACGCTCATGTGGGCCGACGCGACCATCGGGTACTGGCCGCCCGGCACGTAGCAGCCAACCGCCTGGACCGGGATGTGCTTGTGACCGAGCACCACGCCCGGCAGGGTCTCGACCTCGACGTCCCGGAGCGCCGATTTCTGGACCTCGGCAAAGGCGCGGATCTGCGCCTGGGCGAAGCGGATGTCATCGATCACCTGCTCGCCGAGCGCGGCGACGCAGGCCTCGATCTCGCCCTCGCTCAGGCGGAAGTCGGGCGGCGACCACTGATCGAAGCGCTCGGAGAGCTCGCGCACGGCGGCATCGCCCCGCTGCTTGACGTCATCGAGGATGCCCGTGACGGTCGCGCGCACCTTGGCATCCGCCTCGTCCGCGGCCGCCTGGCTGATCCCCTCCTTCAACCACCGCGCCATGATCGTCCCCCTTGCGCCTGCCGGGGCTTGAGCCTCAGGCCTTGGGCACGCCGCAGGTCCAGCGCCGGATCTGCCATTCGGGCCGCTCCGAGGCCCAGCGAACGAGCTGGAACTCGGCCTCCTGCGCGCATTGGAGCACGTCCGCAGCCTGCTGGAAGGGCAGGTAGAACTCCTCGCACTTGGCGGGCTGGCTCACCAGACAGGCAATCACGATCAGCTCGTACATGGGCCATCTCCCAGGGGCCATCTCCGTTGCCGTGGCGGTCGCCTCCGATCGAGCAACCCGGCGAGCCTACCGATTGTCGCCGTCCGCGTATAGAATGCTGCGGCAGGGAGCTGGAGGGAGCCGATGCGATCCTTGCAAATCCTCGCCCTGCTGGCGCTTTTTTTCGCGGTTGCGATCCCGGCGGGACCGGCGGGCGCGATCATGGGCGGCGGCGCCGCGCCGGCGCGCACCGCGGCCGGCGGCGACGACTACGCGGCCGGGGTGGCGGCGTTCGATCGACAGGACTGGCAGGGCGTGATCGATCACATGGCGAGGGTGATCGAGGAGCGGCCCTGGGAGGACGAGGCCTACAACCTCTCGGGTTTCGCCTACCGCAAGCTCGGCGACTACGATCGGGCGCTCGAGTTCTACGGCAAGGCGCTGAAGCTGAACCCCCACAACCGGGGTGCCCTCGAATATCTGGGCGAAGCCTATCTCGAGATGGATCGCCCCGAAGACGCCCAGGCGATGCTCGACCGGCTCGATCAGGAATGCCAGCGCCTCGCCGACGCCTCGAGCGGCGACCAGCAGCCCGACTGTCAGGAACGGGAGGATCTGGAGGAAGCGCTCGCCGTCTATCGCGCCGGCAAGTCGTAGGCCCGGCGCGAACGCGGGGGCGTCATTCGACCGGCGCCGGCTCCCGCGCCGCCGCGCGCGCCGCGTTGCCCGGGCGGCGGTAGACGAACTCGGGCGGCGCGGCTCCGGCCTCGCGGACCGCGGTCGCGACCAGCTCCTCGTGATGGGGCGAGAGCGAGCAGGCCGGATCGGTCGCCTCGGCGCGGCCGGTCATCGCGAACGCCTGGCAGCGACAGCCGCCGTAGTCGGTGAACCTGCGCGGGCAGCTCCGGCAGGGCTCGGCCATCCAGTCGGTGCCGCGGAAGGCGTTGAACGCCTCGCCGTGATACCAGATGTCGGCGAGCGGCCGGTCCTTGACGTTGTCAAAACGGAGCGCCGTGATGCCCTCGGCGGCATGGCAGGGCAGAACCTTGCCGGACGGCGTGACGTTCAGGTTCTGCCGGGCCCAGCCGCCCATGCAGGGCTTGGGAAAGCGGGCGTAGTAGTCGGGCACCACATAGTCGATCACCAGCACGCCCTTCAGGCGCGCGCGCGCGGCCTCGACCAGCTCGACCGAGCGCTCGGTCTGCTCGCGGGTCGGCATCAGCGCCGCGCGGTTGACCAGCGCCCAGCCATAATATTGGACGTGCGCGACCTCGAGCCGCTTGGCGCCAAGATCGACCGCGAGCTCGATGATCGCGTCCAGGTGATCGAGGTTCTGGCGGTGGACCACCGCGTTGATCGTGAGCGGCAGGCCCGCGGCCCTGACCATGCCGGCGACCGCGAGCTTGCGGGCGTGGCCCTCCTTGTAGCCGCCGATCCGGTTGGCGTTGCCGGGCTCGCTGTCCTGAATCGAGATCTGGACGTGATCGAGACCGGCATCGGCCAGCGCCTCGACCTTGGCCTGATCGAGCAGGACCGCGGCGGTGATCAGGTTGGTGTACTGGCCGAGATCGACCGCGTGCCGGACCAGCTCGGGCAGATCGCGCCTGAGCGTCGGCTCGCCGCCCGAGAAGTGGGTCTGCAGGACGCCCAGCGCATGGGCCTCCTCGATCACCCGCCGCCAGGTCGCGGTGTCGAGTTCGCCCGCGGCTTTCTCGAGCGCGAGCGGATTGGAGCAGTAGGGACACTGCAGCGGGCAGCGATGGGTCAGCTCCGCCAGCAACGATACCGGCGGCGCGACCTTCACCTCCGCCGGCGCACTGGCCACCGGCTCAATCCGATCGGGCATGGCTGAAGTCGTCGGGGCGGCCGACCGCGCCGGCCGCGCCGCCCCTCTGGCTTACCGGCTCAGAGGTCGGCCGGAAAATAGGCGTTGATCTCGCAACCGCAGGCGATCTCAACGATCTTCGGGGTCTTCCACTGCATCACTTGCCTCCTCGTTTGCGCGACCGTGATCGGCCGCGATCCCTCAGCTCAGAGGGTACAAGACCCTCAGCCTGATCGGAAACCCTTATCTAGTGACTGCGACCGATCAGTTCCAATCGTATGTTCTTGTCGATCCAATCAGAGCGACTGATGCCAAAACCTGAGCGCGCATCCCGCGGGTCAATCGGCCCCGGTGCCGGCGGTCGCCGTCCGGGTCGGCAGCGGCAGGAAGTCCGGCATCGGCACCGGTTCGGCGGCAGCCAGCGGCAAGCCCGCGGCCTGCCAGCCATCGGTGCCGCCCGGATACCAGACGACCTGGCGATAGCCATAGGCGAGCGCCCGCTTGGCGGCGTTCCACGACATCCAACAATTCGCCTTGCAGTAGAAGACGATCGGGCGCGCGCGGTCGCCTTCGGTGAGCCGCGCCAGATGGTCGCGGAACCAGGTCTCGAACTCGGCCGAGAGCTCGCCGTAGCCGACGTTCGGCAGCCAGACGCTGCCGGGGATGTCGTCGCGGGGCTCTGGCCGCCAGATGCTGCCGGCCGGCCGGTTCGCGGGCTCGCGCGGCGCCGGCAGGACGTCGATCAGGAGCGGCGGCGAGGCGGTCTGGAGCCGACGCTGCAGCCCGGCGGTCGTGACCACCTCGGCGCCCGCGAGCGCGGCCGGCACCGGCGCCCGATAGTCGGCCAGGCGGTAGCCCGCGGGCTCCGGCACCGTCTCGAGCCGCCCCTGCTGCTTGGGCTTGGCCGCGATCGGCTGCCCCTGGTTGTCGAGCAGCGGAACGCCGTACTCCAACAGGATCGACTGGATCATGTCGTCATTGGCGGCCAGAAAGTCGTTAAGCTCGTGCTTCCAGTCCGGCTCGTTGCGCCGCAGTCCCATCGAGATCCGGAAATCGAGCCGCAGCCCCTTCTCCTCGCCCGTCAGCGGCGTGACCTCGAGCGGGGTTTTCTGCTGCTTGACCCAGTAGCCCGCGATCGGTCCCCAGACGATGGCGACGTCGATCACGCCCGCGGCGACGTCGTCGACCATCTGGCGGCCGGGACTGTCGAAGCGGGTGTCGACGACCAGCTGGTAGGGCTTGAGGTTGCGGATCAGGCCCTGCTGCGCGAGCAGGGTCACGGGCGGCGTGCGGGCCACGGCGCCGATCTTGTCGTTGGCGAGCGCCGGGTCGTGCAGCGAGGTCACCCGGGTCCTGGCGTCGGCGCGCTGGACCAGCGTGTAGCTCGAGCGATAGTAGGGGTTGGTGTTCTGCATCAGCCCGCTCGGGATCGGGATCCCGATCACGACGTCGCAGGCGCCGGCGTTCAGCGTGTTGCGGACGAAGCCGATGCTCTGCGGATACCAGGTGTAGGTCAGCGGCACCCCGAGCTTGGCGGCCAGCAGCTCGGCGATCTTGTTCTCGAAGCCCTCGCCCGCCTGGTTGGAGAACGGCAGATTGCTAGGATCGGCGCAGACCCGGAGCTTGGTCCGGTCGACCAGCTCGCCGACCTGGGCCCAGGCGCTGGTCGTCGCGCAACCGAGCCCCAAGGCGAGCGCCGCCAGCCTCAGCATGGCGCGAGCTGTGCGCGCCGGCATCTACTTCGAGATCCGCTCGGGCCGGCCGCGGCCGAGCGCGCCATCGGAGCGCGCCTTGAGATAGGCGTAGATGTCGTCGAGATTGTTGACGACGTCCTCGACGAAGCCGAAGGCCGGCATCACCAGCTGCTGGCTCGTGCTGACGTTCTTCTTGCCGTTGATCACGATCTCCGCGAACTGGTCGTAGCTCAAGGTCTTCAGCGAATTGACGAGCGAGGGCGCATAGGAGCTGCCGGCGCCATCGGGGCCATGGCAGCGCAGGCAGGAATTGTCGTAACGGCGGTAGCCGTTGTAGGTCCCCATGTCGACCTTGCCGTCGACGACGGTGTAGGGCTTCTCCTCCGAGGACGACTGGTCCGCCGCCTTCGCAGCCCAGCCGGCCGCGCCGATGCCGAGGGTCGCGATTGCGAACGCGAGCACGACCCACCGGTGGCGACCACGGGTCAGGTCAGACATGGCCAGAACCCACCTCCAGTGCCTTGGTTTTGTTGGTCCGCGCCACCCGGCCGGCGGCCGGGCTGCGGGACGGTGCCCGTCGAAGGCAGCGGCCCGGCACCGCTGGGAGAGCGATGCCGGGCCGCGCGCCGGTATCGGACCCGAGATCAGTCGGGCAGCTTGAACACGGTCAACACGCCGCCGAGCTGGGTGTAGTTGGACAGCGCCTTGTACGCGCCGACCGCGCCCAGGCCCGCGGTGTCTTCGGTCAGGCCGGCCGCGAGGCCGATTCCCGCCCAGCCGCCGACGCCCGAGAGCACGCCGACGTACTGGTTCCCGTCGTGCATCCAGGTGTTGATGTTGCCGATGATCCCGGACGGCGTCTTGAACCGGTAGAGCTCCTGCCCGGTCTTGGCGTCGACCGCCTTCAGATAGCCCTCGAGAGTGCCGTAGAACACGACGTCGCCGGCGGTCGCGAGCGCCCCGCTCCAGACCGAGAACGGCTCCGGGTTCGACCACACGATCTTACCCTTGGTGGCGTCCCAGGCGATGAAGTTGCCGAGGTTGTTGCCGCCGGGCGCCGGGTACATGCTGAGCGTGGCGCCGACGTAGGGCTGACCGGCGGTGTACGAGACCTGGAACGGCTCGTAATCCATGCAGACGTGGTTGGTCGGCACGTAGAACAGGCCGGTCTTGGGCGAGTAGGCGGACGGCTGCTGGTCCTTGGTGCCGAGCGCCGCCGGGCAGATGTTGGTGGTGTTGACGTCCTCGCCCTGATGGCCGGTCGAGTAGCGCGGGACCACCTGCGGCCGCCCGGTCTCCATGTCGACGTTGGTCGCCCAGTTGACCGCCGGATCGTACTTCTGCGCCACCAGCAGCTCGCCGGTCTCGCGGTCGAGCGTATAGCCGAAGCCGTTGCGGTCGAAGTGGACCAGCGCCTTGTGATCCTTGCCGTCGACGTTGAGATCGGTGAGGATCATTTCGTTGACGCCGTCGTAGTCCCACTCGTCGTGGGGCGTCATCTGATAGACCCACTTCGCCATGCCGGTGTCGGGATTGCGGGCGAAGATGGTCATCGACCAGCGATTGTCGCCGGGCCGCTGCACCGGGTTCCAGGTCGATGGGTTGCCGGTGCCGTAGTAGACCAGGTTGAGGTCCGGATCATAGGACATCCAGCCCCAGGTGGTGCCGCCGCCGATCTTCCACTGATCGCCTTCCCAGGTGGCGGTGCCGGAGTCCTTGCCGACCGGCTGGCCGAGCATCGTGGTCTTCTCCGGATCCATCAGCGTCAGATCGTCCGGGCCGGTCGAGTAGCCGCGCCAGGCCTGCTTGCCGGTCTTGATGTCGTAGGCGGTGACGCTGCCCTGGACGCCGAACTCGCCGCCCGAGATGCCGACCAGGACCTTGTCCTTGATCACCATCGGCGCGCTGGTCCCGGTCTCGCCCTTCTTCGGATCGCCGTTGACCGCGGTCCAGGCGACCTCGCCGGTCTTGGCGTCGAGCGCCACCAGCGTCGTGTCGGCCTGATTGACGAAGATCTTGCCGTCGCCGTAGGCGGCGCCGCGATTGACGGTGTCGCAGCACATCACCGGGATCGTGTCAGGGTCCTGCTTGGGCTCGTACTTCCAGATCACCTTGCCCGGATTGTTCAGGTCGAGCGCGTAGACGATGTTCGGGAACGGTGTCACGACATACATCACGTCGCCGATCACCAGCGGGCCGCCCTCGTGCCCGCGCAGCACGCCAGTCGAGAAGGTCCAGGCGACTTGCAGATCCTTGACGTTGTCCTTGTTGATCTGGGCCAGATCGCTGTAGCGGGTGCTGCTGTAGTTGCCCAGCGGCATCGCCCAGTTGGCCGGATTATTCTGCATGACCATCAGTTCTTCGTTGGCCTGTGCAGGCATCGACAGCGCCAGCAACCCGATCGCCGCCGCGCCGGTCAGTAGCCACCCTCGTCGCATGATCAGCTCTCCCAGCTGGTTATGCGCCCACAACCCGCGACGGATTGCGTAACGCCTCTTTGACCCGGCTCAATCGGCGTGATGGGGTCGATCGTCCGGGCGCCCCGATTTCTCTCGACAGGCGATATGTAACGGCAGGTAGCGGACTCCGACAAGCGGAATCAGATCGAACTCGAATTCGATCCATTCACGTTCCAGTGCGACCTGGCGTCGCAAGCCGCGCCGCGGCGAGCCGTCCGGCGGCGGCTCGGTTGCGGCCGAATTCAGAACGAGCGCGCGCTCCGCACCCCATGCCCGCCGTCGACCTCCTGGCCCTTGGCGACGATCGCCTTGTCCAGCACGTCGACCTGCGACTGCTTGCTCGCCAGCTCCTTCTGGAGCTCGAGCCGTTGCGTCAGCAGCGCTGCGCTTTCGGTCCGCAGATCGTCGACCTGCTGCCGGGCCATCTTGCCGTCGTCGAGCATGCTGCCGACCAGCCCGCGCAGGAAGTCCTGCTCCTTCTTCAGCACCTCGAGCGTCGCATACACCGAATCCTGATGGCTGACGTCGGCGTCGAGCTCATGCAGCCTGGCCTCGAGATCGGTCTTCTCGCCGCGCAGCTCGCTCACCTTGCCGGCGAGCTTCGCCTGCTCGCCGGCGGCCAGCTTGCGGTCGGCCTCGACCAGCCGCAGGTCGGACTGGGCCTGCTGCAGCTTGGATTCCGTCTGCGCCCGATCGCGGGTCAGGTCGACGATCTGGTCCTGCAGCTCGGACACCCGTTTGGTCAGGGCGATCGCGCTCTCGGCGAGTGGCCCCTTGCGCGCGATGTCCGCGTCCAAGGCGGCGACCTGCTGGGTCAGCTCGGCGTGCCGGGCGGTCAGCTTGGCGACGTCGGTCGCCAGCACCGCATGCTCGAGCTGGCTCTCGACCTGGCTCAGCTCGGTCCGGGTCGCGCTCAGGCGCTGCTCGGTGCGCGCCAGCACGGCCGCCTGCTCCGACTGGCTGCGCTGGGCACCGGCCAGCTCGACCTCGACCTGGGCGAGCGCGGTCTGCTGGTCGATCCGATCGGACTCGAGCGCGGCCAGCCGGTCCTTGGTCTTGGCGACCCGGTCGGTGAGACTTTCGAGCGCGCGCTGACCGTCGGCGGCTTCCCGGTCCATCTGGCCGAGCAGCGCCAGGCGATGGTTCAGACGACTGGTCGCCGAAGCGTAGCTGGTCTCCTGATCCGCGAACCGGTCCTTGAGCGCCGCGAGCGTCATCCCGACCTCCGCGACGTCGCGATCGCGCTCGCCCAGCACCGTCATGCGCTCGTTCAGCCTGGCGACCGCCTGCCCGATCTGGTGTTCGGTGCCCGCGAGCGCCGCGACCGCCCGGGCGAGATCGCCGCGCTTGGCGGCGAGATCGCGCTCGCGCTCCCCGAGCACCGCCATGCGCTGGTTCAGGGCGACCGTGACCTTGCCCATACGGGCTTCGGTCGCGGCCAGCTGATCGACCACGGTCTGCTTCTGCGCGCGCAGGTCGGCGAGGTCGCGCTCGCGCTCGCCGAGCAGCGCCATGCGCTCGTTGAGCCGGCCGTTGAGCTGCGTCAGCCGGTCCTCGGCGGCCGCGATCTGGGTCTCGAGCCGGTCCTTCTCGCCGACGCTGGCCGCGAGGTCGCGCTCGCGCTGGCCGAGCACCGCCATGCGCCGGTTGAGGCTGCCGGTGGCCTTGTCGATCCGTGCCTGGACCTCGCCGAGCTGGCCCTTGAGGCCGGCGAGCGTGGTCTCGGTATCGGCGATCTGACGCTCACGCTCGCCGAGCGTGGCCATGCGCGCGTTGAGCTTGGCGGTCGCGGCGTCGATCCGGCTCATCAGGCTGTCGAGATCGCCGGCCTTGGTGCGCTCCTGATCGAGCGAGCCCTCGAGCTCGGCGACCCGCGCCTGCAGCTGGTCGCCGCTCTTGGTCAGGTCGGCCACCTGGGTCTGAAAGTCGCTGCGTTGCTGGGCCCACCGCTCGGCGGCGTCGTGCTGCGCCGAAGTCGAATAGATCAGGCCGCCCCAGCCCCCCAGCGCCACGACCAGCGCCCCGATCGTGAACTGCGTGGCGCGCGGCAACGACATCACGCTCATCATGGCCAAGCCTCCGCGTTGGTCGGCCCCGGTTCAGCCCCCCAAGGCACCTTCGTTCACCGTGCACGCTAACACAGCCCTCGCCCGGATGCCACAGAAGGCGTACGCAAAAATGCACCGGCGCGGCGGCGCCGCATCAATCGCCGGTCAGCTTGACGAGGCTCGCCGGCGCCGTCTCGGCCTCGCTCGTGTGGCCCGCCTGGACCTGGCCGAGTTCCGCGACCAGCGCCTGCAGCTCGGCGGTCAGCTTGTCGCGCTCGACCGACAGCGAGCGCAGCTGCTCGTCGAGACCCAGAAGCTTCTGATTGACGTCGACGCTCTGACGGAACAATGGCTGCTTGCGCGCCAGGTCGGCGTTGAGGCTCGCGACCTCCCGCGAAAGCGCCGTCTGGCTCGCGGTCAGCTCGGCGACCCCCTGCGCCAGGAGCGCCTTGTCGAGCTTCGCCTCGACCGCGGTGAGCTTCGCCTGCGTCCCGTCCAGCTCGCTTCGGCTCCGGTCGAGCTCGCCCTCCGCCTTCGCCTGCTGGCGCTGGAGCGCCGCCACCTTGATGTCCAGGGCGCCGAGCGCCGCCTTTTTGCTCGCCAGCGCCTGGTCCAGGGCCGCGACCTCGGCCTGCAGCCGGTCGTGCTCGACGCGCGCCTGGCCGAGCGCGCGGTCGGCCGTGGCCAGGTCGAGTTCGCGCTCGCCCAGGACCTGCAGCCGGTGATTGAGCCGGCTCGTGGCCCCGTCCTGCTGGTCGGTCAGCGCGCTCAGCTGACCCCGGACCTCGGTCAGCGCCGCCTCGGCGGCGGCCCGGTCGCGTTCGCGCTCGCCGAGTGCGGTCATCCGCAGATTGAGGTCGGCCTTGGCGTGGTCGATCCGCGCCTGGAGCGCCGCCAGATCGCCGGCCGCGGTGCGCTCGCGGGCAAGCGTGTCCTCGAGATCACCGATCCGCTTCGAGGTCGTGCTGCGCTCGGTCGCGAGCGTGCTCTCCAGATCCGCAACCCGCTCGGTGAGCTCGGTCCGGTCGTGGTTGAAGCGCGCCTGCTGGGCGTCGTAGCCGGCCTTGACGCTCAGATACAGGCCCCAGCCCAGGATCGTGAGCAGGACCAGGAGGCCGAGCACGATCAGCGAGGTTCGCGGCTGCGCGAGAAATCGTGGCATATCGAATGTCCCAGACGCGGTGGTTGGTTGATCTTCTCCCCAGCTGCTCATACCACGCCCGGCGATCGCTCACCAGCATCCCGGGCCCGCGCGGATCGGCCTTTCTGACCGGCCCCGGATTGCGTAGGCTCGGCCGAAGCGGGCGACACAGACACGAGGGAGCACGCGATGGCCGAGGCAACCAAGGGCCGGCGGCGGGCCGGAGCGCCGCGCTCCGCCTGGGCGGTCCAGGCCTGGCTGGCGTTCGGCCTGCTCTGGCTGACGCCTGCCCCGGCGCTGGCCGCCGCCCTTTCCGCGGAGGAGGTCGCGGCCCGGATCAAGGCGGCGGGCGATCGGCCGGCCGACCTTGCCGGTCTGGATCTCACCGGGCTGGACCTGGCCGGTCTCGCGCTCAAGGGCGCCGACCTGCGCGGCAGCCTGCTCAACCGCGCCGATCTGGAGGGGGCCGATCTGACCGGCGCCAACCTCGACCTCGTGATCCTGCGCGACGCCAACCTGAAGGGCGCCCGGCTGCGCGACGTCAGCGCCTTCCAGACCGTGTTCTCGGGCGCCGATCTGGCCGGTGCCGATCTCGGCGGCGCCAACGTCGTCGCCAAGTTCGAGCGCAGCGATCTCGAGGGCGCCAACCTCGCCGGCGCCAACCTCGCGGCCGACATGACCAACCAGTCGATGGGCCTGATGCGCGCCCATCTGACCAAGGCGAACCTGAAGGGCGCCAATCTCGCCGGCGCGATGCTGGCGCGCTGCACCGCCGAGTTCGCGGATTTCGCGGGCGCCGATCTGAAGGGCGCGGATCTGTCCCGCTGCGAGCTCGCGGGCGCGAACTTCGCCGGCGCCGACGTCACCGGCGCCAATTTCACCGGCGCCGACCTCCGGGGCGCCAGGTTGGACGATGCGGTCGGCCGGGCGCAGGCGACCGGGCTGGACTGAGCGGCCGGGCCCGCGCGTGACCATCCGGCTGACCCGGCGCGCGGCGCTGTCCGCGGGCGCCGGCGGCCTCGCCGCCGGTCTTGGCCGGTCGACGGTGCGCGCCGCGAGCGCCAGCCCGCTGGCGGTGACGGAGATCGCGGCCGGCGTCCTCGTCCACCACGGCGTCCATGAGCTCGCGAGCGCCGCGAACCAGGGCGCGATCGCCAACGTCGGCTTCATCGTCGGCGCCGATGCGGTCGCGGTGGTCGACAGCGGCGGTTGCGCCCGTGCCGGCGCGCGGCTCCGCCAGGCGGTCCGGCAGGTCACCGGCCGGCCGATCCGGTACGTGATCGCGAGCCACGTCCATCCCGACCATCTGTTCGGCCACGCCGCGTTCACCGGGGACCGCCCGGCGTTCGTCGGCCACGCCAAGCTGCCCGCGGCGCTCGCGGCCCGCGGCGCCTACTATCTCGACAATCTGCGCCGGGACCTGGGGCCGGTCGCCGAAGGCACCCGGGTGGTGCCGCCGACGCTGCTGGTCGAGGACCGGCTCGAGCTCGACCTCGGCGGCCGCCCGCTCGTGCTCGAGGCCGAGCCGACCGCGCATACCGACAACGATCTTCGCGTGTTCGACGCCCGGACCGGGACGCTCTGGCTCGCCGACCTCCTGTTCATGGAGCGCGTGCCGGTGATCGACGGCAGCCTGCTCGGCTGGCTCGCCGTGCTGGCGGCGCTGCGGGCGCAGCCGGCGGCCCGGGTGGTGCCCGGGCACGGCCCGGTCAGCGCCGCCTGGCCCGACGCCCTGCGCCCGCTCGAGCGCTATCTCACCGGCCTGCGCGACGAAACCCGGGCGCTGCTCGCCGCCGGCGGCACGCTCGAGCAGGCGGTCGCGACCGTCGGCCAGGCCGAGCGCGACCGCTGGCAGCTGTTCGACTTCTACCACCCGCGCAACGTCACCGCCGCCTTCACCGAGCTCGAGTGGGAGTAGCCGCGGGCGCTTTTCGGTCTACTGCGAGGCACCAGACGCGGCCGGCGCCGTCGGCGCCGTCGGCTGGCGCAGGAGCACGATGCTGATCCGGCGGTTCTGGGCCGAATCCGGGTGCGCCCGATCGAGCGGCTCGGTCTCGGCCTTGCCGACCACCCGGGCGATCCGCGCCTCCGGCAGGCCGGCCGCGATCAGGGCCCGGCGCGAGGCGTTGGCGCGATCGCTGGACAATTGCCAATTGTCCTGCACGCTGCCGGCCCGGAACGGCAGCGCGTCGGTATGGCCGGTCACCGAGATCAGCCGCCCGGTGCGGCCGATGATCGCCGCGAGCTTGGCCATCAGCGCCGTGGTATAGGGCTCCAGCACCGCCCGGCCGAGCGGGAACATCGAGCGCTGGTCCTGATCGACGATCTGGATCCGCACGCCCTCCGGCGTCCGGTCGACCCGCAGGTTCTCGCCGAGCCCGGTCAGCTCCGGGTCCGACCGGATGGCCTGGTCGAGCTCGGCCCTGATCCGCTTCAGCTCGGCCTCCTCGGCGCGCTCGACCTGCTCCTGCAGCTGATCTTCGGTCGGGTTCTGGTCCGGACTGGCGTCCGGGCGCATCGTCATGCTGACCTCGACGTCGGGATGGCTTCGCGGCGACTGGTCGAGCGGGCCGCTGTCGTTCGGGGTCTGGCCGCCGCTGATGCCATGGCTGCCGACCATGTCGTTCTTGGTGAAGGGCGTCGGCATGAAGAAGTTGGCGATGCCGAGCTTCTGCTCCTCGGTGGTCGCCGCCAGCAGCCAGAGCAGCAGGAAGAAGGCCATCATCGCGGTCGCGAAGTCGGCGTAGGCGATCTTCCAGCCGCCGCCGTGGTGGCCGTGGCCGTGGCCCTTCCTGACCTTCTTGATCAGGATCGGCTGGTCGTTCGCGCGCGCCATCGGCGACCTTCCCGCGCCCGGGTCCCTAGCCGACCGCCGGCGCGTTCGCGACCGCCTGCTCGACCGTCGTGAAGCTCGGCCGCTCGTGGCTGTAGAGCGCCTTGCGCGCGAACTCGACCGAGATCACCGGGGCGTAGCCCTGGAGGAAGGCGAGCAGGCCCGCCTTGATGCACTCGTGGTACTTGGCCTCGGCCGCGAAGTAGGCCTTGAGCTTGGCCCCGGCCGGCGCCACGATTCCATAGGCCAGCAGCACGCCGAGGAAGGTGCCGGCGAGCGCCGCCGCGACGTGGGAGCCCAGCACCTCCGGCGGCTCCGCGATCGAGCCCATCGTGACGATGATCCCGAGCACCGCGGCGACGATGCCGAAGGCCGGCAGGCCGTCGCTCATCGTCGTGACCGAGCCCGCGATCTGCTCCATCTCGGCGTGGTGGGTCTCGAGGTCGGCCGTCATCAGCTCCTCGATCTGCTGCGGGTTCTCGGCGCCGAGCGTGATCAGGCGCCAGTAGTCGCACAGGAACTCGACCGCGTGATGGTTGGCCATGAAATGCGGGAACGACCGGAACAGCTCGCTCTGGTGGGGATCTTCGAGGTGCGACTCCAGCGCCAGCAGACCCTTGGCGCGGGCGAGCTTGAACATCGTGAACAGCAGGGTCAAAAGCTCGAGATAGGCGGCCTTCGGATAGGGCCCGCCGCGGAACAGCACCTTCAGATTCCTGAGCACGCCCAGCTGCACCGATGCCGGGTTGGCGATGATGAAGGCGCCGAGCGCCGCGCCCAGGATGATCAGCAGCTCGAGCGGCTGCCACAGGACGCGGATGTCGCCATGGGGCAGGTAGCCCCCCATGACCGACCCGACGACGACCAGGAAGCCAAGGACGAACAGCATGGGGCATCCGAGCACAAACGCCGCATCCCGGCGCTTGGTAGGGGTAGCGGCTGCGGTTGAACAACCGGTAAAGTCGGGGCGCCGTGCGCGCTCGACGCCGGCGGACCGGCCGCGACCTTGGAATTGCCTGCGGACCGGTCTCGGCTATGATGCCGCCCGATCACGATCGAAGGAGGCATCCATGTCGCTGCTGCGCCGCCTGGCGGGCTCCGCCGTCGCCGCGCTGCTCCTGGGGCTGGTCCTGGCGCAGCCGGCCGGCGCCGCCGACGCCGACGATCCGTGGCCGGAGCTGCGCGACCAGCTGTTCGCGGGCCGCCCGATCCAGGACGGCGCCGGGATCATCGCGCTGGAGGCGCCGGTCCGCGCCTACGATGCCGCGGTCGTGCCGCTGACGATCACGGCGTTGGTGCCGCAGACAGCAGGGCGCTACATCGAGACCATCCACCTGCTGATCGACCGAAACCCGGCGCCGCTCGCGGGCGTGTTCCACCTGACGCCGGCCGACGGCATCGCGACCATCGGGACCCGGGTGCGGATCAACGAGTACACCAACGTCCGGGCGATCGCCGAGACCAGCGACGGCCAGCTCTACATGGTCAGCCGTTTCGTCAAGGCGGCCGGCGGCTGCTCGGCGCCGGCGCTCAAGGACGCCGAGGCGGCGATCGCCCGGCTCGGCCAGATGAAGCTCAAGCACGGGCCCTTCCGCCTCGGCCAGCCGAACCAGATCCAGCTGCTGATCAGCCACCCGAACTACACCGGCATGCAGATGGATCAGCTCTCGCGCAACTGGATCCCGCCGCACTACGTGCGGACCATCGAGGTCCGCTACGACGCGCGGCCGGTGCTCACGGTCGACGCCGACATCAGCCTGAGCGAGAATCCGTCGATCCGCTTCTCGTTCGTGCCGGACCGGCCGGGCGCCCTCGAGGTCGAGGTCGAGGACAGCGAGGGCGGTCGCTTCACCCGCAGCTGGCCGGTCGCAGCCGACAGCTCCTCCTAGCGTCGCGGCTTCGATGTTCGAATCGGCGGCGCTGCCGCACGTCCTCGACAAGGATACCTACCAGGCCGAAGAGCCCAAGCTCCGCCAGGCGCTGCTGGACGCGCAGTTCGATCTGGTCGAGCGGCGGAGCTTCGCCGCAATCGTCGTGATCGCCGGCGTCGACTGCGCCGGCAAGGGCGAGGCGATCCAGAAGCTCTACCAGTGGCTGGACCCGCGCCATCTCCATACCCGCGCCTACAGCGCGCCGACCGACGAGGAGCGCGCCCGGCCGCGGATGTGGCGCTACTGGCGCGATCTGCCGCCCAAGGGCACGATCGGCATCGTGTTCGGCTCCTGGTACAACGATCCGGTCAAGGCGTACGTGCTGGACCAGATCGACGACCTGGTCTTCGAGCGCGAGCTCGAGGCGATCAACCGCTTCGAGACCATGCTCGCCGACGAGGGCGTCCTGATCCTGAAGCTCTGGTTCCACATCAGCCGGGCCGAGCAGAAGAAGCGGCTGAAGAAGCTGAAGGGCAAAGCCGGCGCCGGCCGGCACGTGCTCGAGGAATGGTCCGGCGTCGAGCACCACCTGGCGGCGACCGGCGCCGGCGAGAAGACGGCGCAGCGCACGAGCACGCCCTACGCGCCCTGGGTGGTGGTCCCGAGCGCCGACGACCGCTTTCGCGACCTGACCATGGGCCAGACGATCGAGGGGGCGCTGCGGCAGCGGCTGGCCAAGGGCGGCGGACCGCCGCCGCTCGCGGCGCCGGCGCTGATCGCGGCACCCGACCGCAGGACCGTGCTCGATGCCCTCGACCTCACCCATGCCGTCGCCAAGCCCAAGTACGAGAAGCGCCTGAGCGAGCTCCAGGACCGCCTGGCGGCGCTGAGCGATGCCGAGACCTTCTCGGACATCGGCCTGGTGCTGGTCTTCGAGGGCAACGATGCCGCCGGCAAGGGCGGCAGCATCCGGCGGGTGACCCGGGCGCTCGATCCGCGCCGGTTCGACATCTACCGGGTCGGCGCACCGTCCGACGAGGAGCGGGCGCAGCCCTGGCTCTGGCGCTTCTGGCGCCGCCTGCCGCGCAAGGGCAACGTCGCGATCTTCGATCGCAGCTGGTACGGCCGGGTGCTGGTCGAGCGGGTCGAGGGCTATTGCGGCGAGGCCGAATGGCTGCGGGCCTACAACGAGATCAACGATTTCGAGGCCCAGCTCGCCGAGGCCCGCCTGGTGGTCGTCAAGTTCTGGCTGGCGATCAGCCAGGACGAGCAGCTGCGCCGGTTCGAGGCGCGCGCCGATACGCCCTACAAGCAGTACAAGATCACCGACGAGGACTGGCGCAACCGCGACAAGTGGGACCTCTACCGGCAGGCGGTCGGCGACATGGTCGACCGCACCAGCACCAGCTTCGCGCCCTGGACCCTGGTCGAGGCCGAGGACAAGCGTTACGCCCGCCTCAAGGTCCTGGACACGATCTGCGACCGGATCGAGGCGGCGGCGGCTTAAGGCTCAGAAGCAGCGGACCTCGGCCTCGGTCTGGGCCTGCTTGAGCTTGGCGACCGCGTCCTTGGCGACCTGGGTGTCGCGGAACAGCTCCATCTTCTCGCCGCCGCCCGGCACCTGGCGCATGCGCAGCACGGTTTCGGCCTTGACGTAGTCGTCATAGGGCAGGAGCGAGGCGATCACGTCGATGCTGCAGGAGCACTTCTTGAGCGCGTCCTGGGTCTCGCCGTTGCTCGCCATGCAGCCGAACACGTAGTCGGCCGAGGCCTCGGTCGGGTAATCGTTGGCGTGCGCCGGGGCGGCGCCTGCGAGCAGCAGCCCGGACAGGACGACGGCCGCCGGCAGCGACCGGCCAAGGATCAGGATCGGGGCCGGCATCGCGTCCTCACTCCAGGTGATCGGCGATCGCGCGGGCGAGCGTGAACGCCCGCTTCTCGAGCACGACCGGTTGGTCGCACAGATAGGACAAGGACGACCGGCGGTCGCCGTAGATCCGCATGTCCCACTCGCGCTGGGCGGCGAGCGTGTCGCGCTCCTGGACCTGATCGCTCGCGAGCTGGGCGAGCTGGTCGTTGGTGGCGCTGATCCGGTCGGCGAGCGCCTGCTGGCCGCGGGCGTATTTCTTGATCCCGCCGACGATCGAGTCGCGGTCGTGGTTGATGATCGCAAGGGTCGCGGCAAACAGCCGGGTCAGCTGCTCGTTCCGCTGCCCGGCCGGCAGGCCCTTGGCGAACTCGTCGATCTCGGCGGTGGCCTGGTCCAAGGGCGTCTTGCGGGCCGCGAGGTCGGCGGCGAGATGCCGGATCTTCGGGTCGTCCGGACCCGCCGCCACCGAATCGAGCGGCGGGCCCGACCAGATCATGCCGGCTGCGATCTCCGGCACCAGGCGCTGCTGGCAGGGCCAGTCCGGATCGGCTGCGGCCGCACCACCCGGCCGCAGCGAGGTCGCCAGGATCAGGAGGCCGGCCAGCGCCGAGGCGCGCCGAACGTGAACGGTTCCGACCTGGCGGCGTCCCGACGTGTGGCGGATCATCGACGCTCCCCATTCAATCCTTGACCGCGACGCCCCAAGGGTAGCTGCCGACCTTGACCGACTTGATCACCTTGTCGGCGTCGACGTCGATCACCGAGATGTCGTTCGAGACCCCGTTGGTCGAGTACAGGAACTTCTCGTCGGGCGAGAACGCCAGCTGCCAGACCCGCTGGCCGACCAGGAGGTAGTCCTTGACCTCGTAGGTCTTGGCGTCGATCACCGCGACCCGGTTGGCGGGGCCCAGCGCCACGAACGCCTGGCTGCGGTCCTTGGTGATCTTGATGCCGACCGGCTGGAGCGCCTCGTCGGGCACGCCCGGGACCGCGAAGCTGATCTTGTGGGTCACCTTGCGGGTCTTGTTGTCGATCACGCTGACCGTGCCGCCGACCTCGGAGCTGACCCAGACCTCGGCGTCGTCGCTGGTGAACTCGGCGACCCGCGGGCGCTGGTCGACCAGCACGTTGTCGGTGATCTCGAACGTGTCGACGTTGATGAAATGCGCCATATTGGTGGTTTCGGAGGTGTTGACGATCCACTTGCCGTCGTGGCTCACGCCCATGCCCTCGGGCTCGACCCCGACCGGGATCTGCAACTCGATCGTGCGGCCGGCGATGTCGATCACGGTCACCATGTTGTCGTCCTCGTTGGCGGCATAGAGCTTGGTGCCGTCGGGCGAGATCGCCATCCGCTCGGGATCCGGCCCCGACGGCAGCTCGCCCACGATCTTCAGGCTCGCGGTGTCCATGATCTGGATCGTGTCGTCGTCGCTGGCGCAGATGTAGAGGTCCTTGCCGTCCTTGCTGAGCACGATGCCGCGCGGCCGCTGGCCGACCTTGACCTCCTTGACCAGCTCGAGCTTGTCGCCATCGACGATGCTGATCGAATTGCCCTTCTCGTTGGACACGTAGATGGTCCGCGCCGCCGCGGCGTGGCCGAGCGCCAGCGAGGCCAGGCTAACGAACACGAGCATGCGCGGCATTTGTTAGTCCTTGTTGGCGGTCGGCGGGGCGGCGCCGCCGGTCATTGCAGCCGGCAGCTCGAACTCGGGCTCGTCATAGCCCAGCGTGTCGAGCGGCGTGCGCTGGTGCAGGAAGCCCTCCTGCGGCGAGACCGAGACCAGCATCCGCGGTCCGACGATCAGGATCGGCTGGCGCATCTGCTGATTCCATCTGCGAAAGCTCAGGCCCTCGCCCTTGAAGGCCGCGATCTCGAACTTGTCGCCGCGCAGGTAGTCGCGGATCGCCTTGGGATCGGCGCTCTTGGTCCGGGTCACCGCCTCGCCGAGGCTGCGCACCGTCAGCCAGGCGGTGTAGTCGCGCTCGGTCATCGAGTGGCCGGCGAACTTCTGGAACCGGCGCTGCAACTGCGTCGCGCCCCACTGCTCGTTGGCGCGGTGCCAGGCGGTGGCGATCAGCCCCTGGGTGCCGGCGACCGGTCGCGGGTCCCACAGCCGGTAGGGCAGATACTCGCCGAAGATGTCGCTCTCGTCGGCGACCATCGCGATGTCGTAGTCGGGCGCGTTCTGGGTGAACACGGGGATCTGGCGCTGGATCTGGATGTGGCCGCTATCGGTCCGGCGTGCGGTCGCCTGGTACTCGTAGGCGCGGCTGTCGACGATCTTGGCGCCGAACTTCTTGGCGGCGCGCTCGATCGCCGCGGCGAACGCCAGGTCGGGCTCGCGCGTGCCGTGCAGCAGGAACCAGCGCTGCCAGCGCTTCCAGGTCAGATACTCGGCGAGCGCGTCCGCCTTCATCGCCCGGCTCGGCATGATGTGGAACAGATTGGCCCGGCAGTCGCTGATCCGCAGCCGGTCGTCCGGCGCCCGGGTGTTGAACAGCACCGCGTCCGCCGCCTCCGGAAGGTCGGCGAGCTGCAGCAGCTGGTCGGCGTGCAGGTCGAGGATGAACAGCCGCTGGCCCGCCGCGAGCGCCTGCTTGAAGGCCGCGACCAAATCGCCGTCCTTGGCGACCAGCACCTCCTTGAGCTCGTAGGTCTGGCCGAGGAAGCGGCCGGTGGTCTGGTTCTCGTCGATCGCCTCGCGGGCGCCCATCACGCCCTCGTCGGGCAGCAGGCTGTCGAGCAGCGAGAGCGGGGCGACCCGGTCCTCGTCCTGGGTGACGTAGGTGATCACGACCTCGAGCGGGTCCGCGGCGCGCGCCGGCCCGGCCGAGAGCCCGCCGAGCCCGGCGCCGATCAGCATGCCGGCCAGCGCGCGTCCCGCCTGGCGCCTGCACATCGGCAATGCGGCCACCGCTTCTCCCATCCCTGGCGACGTCCTCACCGGCGATGCGCAGGGCTCGCCTGAGGCTCTTGCTTGTCCGTCCGGATCACCAGATAGTTCGGGCCCGAAGCCCGGGCAAGCCGGGGCGGCGGGGGGATTTGGGGAGCAGGCGATGACGAGACGACCGGCGCGGCGCCAGGCGCTGCTGCTCGTGGGCCTGGTGCTCGTCGCCGGGTTGCCCGCGGGCCAAGCCCGCGCTGCGGCGCCGCTCCCGCCTCGCGCTGTTCCCGCTCGAGCTGGTCGACAGCAGCCTCCAGGGCGAGAAGCAGGGCGTCGATCCGGCCGACCAGGCGCGCCTCGCCATGGTCCAGGACCAGCTGCGCGATGCGCTCGCGGCCTCGGACAAGTACCAGCTGGTCGACGCCGCGCCGGCCGCGGCCGCGATCGAGACCGCCGGCCAGCTCTGGAGCTGCAACGGCTGCGAGCTCGGCATCGCCAGGAAGCTCGACGCCGACCTCGCGCTGGTCGGCTGGGTCCAGAAGGTCAGCAATCTGATCCTCAACCTGAACGTCGTGGTCCGCGACGTCGTGACCCGGGCGCCGGTGCTCGCCGGCAGCGTCGACATCCGGGGCGACACCGACGACAGCTGGCGCCACGGCATGCGCTACCTGATCAGGCACCGCCTGCTGCCGAACGGCGGCTGAGCGCCGGGACCGGGCGTGATCGAGCTTGGCGACGTGCGCGCCGCGGCCGTCCGGATCGAGGGCCGGGTCCGGCGCACACCGCTGCTCGCGGCCGCGCCGATGCGCCGCCGGCTGGCCGACGGCGCCCTGCTCGTGCTCAAGCTCGAATGCCTGCAGGTGACGGGCTCGTTCAAGGCGCGGGGCGCGATCAGCAAGCTCGGCACGCTCGCCGAAGCCGAGATCCGGCGCGGCATCGTGACCGCGTCCGGCGGCAACCACGGTGCCGCGGTCGCCTACGCCGGCTGGGTCGCCGGCACGCCCACGACCGTGTTCGTGCCGGCCAACGTTTCGCCGCTCAAGGCCAGGAAGATCGAGAGCTGGGGTGCCCGGCTCGAAGTCGAGGGCGCGGTCTGGGACGACAGCAACCGGGCGGCGCTCGCCCGCGCCGAGCGCGATGGCCTGACCTACATCCACCCGTTCGCCGACCCGGCGGTGATCGCCGGCCAGGGCACGATCGCGCTCGAGATCCTGGCGGACGCGCCCGAGGTCGAAACGTTGATCGTCGCGATCGGCGGCGGCGGTCTGATCTCGGGCATCGCGGTCGCGGCCAAGGCGCTCCGGCCCGGGATCCGGATCGTCGGGGTCGAGCCGGAGGGCGCGCCGACCCTGCATGCGAGCGTCCAGGCCGGGCGCGTGGTCGAGCTCGAGGCGATCACCACCCGGGTCCCGACCATGGCCGCGCGCCGGACCGAGCCGGTGCAACCTCGAACTCGTGCAGCGCCACGTCGAGGAGATCGTGCTGGTGAGCGACGCCGAGATGCAGGACGCCGCCCGCCTGCTATGGCTGGAGCACGGCCTCGCGGTCGACCTCTCGGGCGCCGCCGCGCTCGCGCCGCTGACCACCGGCAAGCTCCGGCCGCGCCCGGGCGAACGGATCTGCGCCCTGATCTGCGGTGCCGGTGCCGACGGGCTCGAGTGACGCCCAGCCCCCAAGAGGCGGTCGCCGTCAGGGCGCCGCCGCCCTCCGGTCCGGCCGTCTGCCGGCGGGAGAATGCCTACAGCTCGACCGCCCGCCGCGTCCGGATGCTCTCGTCGGCGGCGAGCACGATGCGAAGCGAGTTGACCGCGTCGGTCATCCAGTCGGACAGGTCCAGGTCCTCGCGGATCGCCTTCAGGAAAAACGCCTGCTCACGCTCGCAGAGCTCCTGGTGATCCGGCTCGTCGGCCATGTTGATCCACTGGTCCGGCCGCGTGAAATTGTTCTCCGCATCGATGTCGGCATAGTGGACCTTGAGCGCGTTGGTCTTGGTGTGCTGGTCGATGTCGGCAGAGTCGGAGATACCCTCGGCGCTGGCGTCCTTCTGGGCCGCCTGCGGCATCACGATCGAGACGCAGCCCTTGGGCCCGACCACGTCCTTCACGAAATAGGCGACCTCGCTCATCATCGGCCCCCAGCCGGCCTCGTACCAGCCGACCGAACCGTCGTCGAACACGACGTGCAGATGGCCGTAGTTCTGGACCCTGGTCTCGGCCGAGAGCCTGGCGCCGATGCCGTGCACGCGCACCGGGCTGGCGCCGGTCAGCTGGCACATGATGTCGACGTAATGGACACCGCAGTCGACGATCGGGGTCAGGCTCGCCATCAGGTTCTTGTGCCAGTTCCAGGCCGGGCCCGAGGACTGCTGGTTGAGGTTCATGCGCATCACCAGCGGCTTGCCGAGCGTGCGCCCGATCTCGACCAGCTTGGCCCAGGACGGGTGATGACGCAGGATGTAACCGAGCACCAGTTTCCTGTGTGTTTCCTTCGCCTTGTCGACAACTCTTACGGCGTCCTCGTAGGTCGTGGCGATCGGCTTCTCCATGAACACGTGGCAGCCGGCATCCATCGCCCGGAGCGCGTAGTCGGCGTGGCTGTTCGGCCAGCTGTTGATCGAGACCGCGTGCGGGCGGGTCGCCGCGAGCGCCTGTTCGAAGTCCTCAAAGCGCGGATAGCGGTCGAGCTCGGGCGGCAGGTCGGTGCGGCGCTTGAGCGCACGGCTCATCAGGCCGCAGACCTCGAAGCCGCTGAGCTTGTGATAGGCCTTGGCGTGCGAGGCCCCCATGTTGCCGACCCCGACCACCAGAATCCGCACCTGATCCGCCATCGCCGCCCCCCTGCTGGCGTCGCTCCCCGGGCCGTTCCGGTTGGCGACCCTACCATCCGGCCTCCGGCTTGGGAACGCGGCCTTGACGCCGCGGGCTGGCCTGCTAGATGCCTGCGCCGGGCACTGGTTCACGAGGTTGGCAGCGGATGACAGGCAACGGCGCCGGGCGGCCGGTCAAGCTGGTCGTCGACCGGGCGACCAAGCACTATCAGACCCGGTCGGGCACGGTGCACGCGCTCGAGGACTACTCGATGAGCGTTGCCGAGGGCGAGCTGATCTGCGTGCTCGGGCCGTCCGGCTGCGGCAAGTCGACCCTGCTCTGGGCGATGGCGGGGCTGCACCCCCTGACCCGCGGCCAGGTCCTGCTCGACGGCCAGCCGGTGGTGAGGCCGCATCCCGAGATCGGCATGGTGTTCCAGGACGCCAATCTCTTGCCCTGGCGCTCGCTGCTGAAGAACATCTACCTGCCGTTCGAGATCAAAGGCCTGAAGCCCGCCGCCCACCGCGACCGGATCGACCGCCTGCTGCGCCGGGTCGGCCTCAAGGGCTTCGAGACCAAGTACCCGCGCGAGCTGTCGGGCGGCATGCAGCAGCGCGCCTCGATCGTGCGCTCGCTGGCGGTCGATCCCTCGCTGCTGCTGATGGACGAGCCGTTCGGCGCGCTCGACGCCTTCACCCGCGACGAGATGAACCTCTTGCTTCAGGAGATCTGGCTCGAGACCGGCAAGACCATCGTGTTCATCACCCACAACATCGCCGAGGCGGTGTTCCTGGCCGACCGGATCATGGTGATGTCGCCGCGGCCCGGGCGGCTGGCCTCCGTCTTTCCGATCGACCTGCCGCGGCCGCGGCCCCTCGAGGTCACCGCCAGGCCGCACTTCTTCGAGCTGGTCGCCGGGATCAAGGGCTCGATCGACCACGGCGCCGGCGCCAAGGCCGGTCTCGACGTCGAGCTGGTCTAGGCAGGCGGCCCATGGATTCCGAGCTTCGCGATCAGATCCCGAGCTTCGACGCGCGCGCCGGCAAGGCCGACCGGTCGGTCGCGATCACCAATCTCTCGGCCTTGAGCTCGACGCTCGGGGGCATCCGGACCTGGGCCGAGATCGGCCTGATCGCGCTGGTGGCGGTCGTGATCATCGGCGGCACCGAGGTCCTGCTGCGGACGCTCGAGGTGCCGCAGTACATCATGCCGCCGCCGTCCCAGATCGCCCTCGCGCTGGTCCGGGACTTCCCCCTGATCGCGCCGCACATCGGCGTCACGCTGATCGAGCTCCTGGCCGGCTTCGGGATCGGCGCCGCGATCGGTTTCGTGCTGGCCGCGGTGATCACCCAGTTTCCGCTGGTCGAGAAGATCGTGGCGCCCTACATCCTGCTGCTGGTGACCACGCCGATGCTGGCCCTGGTGCCGCTCCTGATCCTGCGCTTCGGCTTCGGGCTCGAGCCCAGGATCATCGCGGTCGCGCTGGCGTCGGGACCGATGGTCATGATCAACTCCGCGACCGGCTTCCGCCGGGTCGATCTCGCCAAGATCGCGCTCGCGCGCTCGTTCGGCGCCAGCACGCTGCAGATCTTCGTCAAGATCCGGATCCCGATGGCGCTGCCGATGGTCATCGTCGGCCTGATGATCGGCTCGATCTTCGGCCTTCTGACCGCGGTCGGCGCCGAGATGGTCGGCGGCTCCTCCGGGCTCGGCAACCGGCTCGCCTACTACTCGTCGCTGATCCAGATGCCGCAGTTCTTCGCCTGCATTCTGGTCCTGGCGACGATCGGGATCTCGCTCTACGTTGTCTTCTTCTGGATCGGCAAGCGCTGGGCAAGCTGGGAAGCCTGAGTGCCGGCGCGAGCCCATACCCGCAGCGCGAACGGGGGACGGATCATGGGTAGCCTTGCTGCGACCGGCCGGGGCCTGGACCGACGCCGCTTTCTCAGGGTGACCGGGACCGGCGCGCTGGCCATGGCGTCGGCTGCGGTCCTCCGGCCTGGCCGGGCCCAGGCGGCGACCGGGCGGGTGCGTTGGGTGAGCCCGCGCGGCACGATCGAGGTGCTCGACGACTATCCCTACTGGGTGGCGAAGAAATTCGGCTATTTCGGTGATATCGAGACCACGCTGGAGCCCGGCCCGATGGAGGCGACCGCGACCATCAAGCTGGTCGCTCAGGGCCAGGCGGACGTGGGCTTTCCATCTCCGGGCGTGTTCTCGCTCGGGCTCCAGCAGGGCATGCCCCTGATCTCGGTCTGGGACATGGGCGCGTACGACGTCTTCAGCTTCGCGTTCCGCAAGGGCGAAAAGGTCGCCAAGATCGCCGACCTCGCCGGCAAGACCATCCTGCTCGGCAGTGCCGGCTGGCAGTCGATCGTCGATCCGATGCTCGCCCAGGCCGGCGTCGACCCCAAGAGCGTGCACTATGCCGAGGCCGGCAATCTCTGGGGCCAGGCCCTGAAGCAGGGTCAGGGCGATGCCGCCCTGTCCTGGGAGGGCCTGCGCGCGCAGTGGACCGGTCAGGGCCTGGATTTCGACTACATCCTGCCGACCGAGTTCTCGAAATTCCCGGCCAACAGCTTCGTGATCCGGCGCAAGGATTTCGAGGATCCGGCCAAGGACGAGCTGTACGAGGCCTACCTGCGGGCCTGGGCGATGGGGCTCGAGTTCGGCCATCGCAACCCGCGCGCCGCGACCCACCTCGTGCTGCAGCGGTTTCCGGCGCTCGCCGCCAGCCTGAAGCCGCAGGTCGCGACCGAATTGATGATGCAGCTGGCCAACGTCTTCCGCGGCAACTGGGCCGACCGGCAAGGCTGGGGCTGGCACGACCTGAATCAGTGGCGCCTGTTCTTCGACACGATCTACCGGATCGGCCAGATCACCAAGCCGATCGCGGCCGAGGAGGTGCTCAGCAACAAATATGTCGGGCCGGCCAACCGGTTCGACGTCGATCGGGTCGCAACCGATGCCCAGACCTACGTGCTACCGCCTGAATTTCAGTCGGTCGACGTCGCCGCGATCCGAACCCGGATCTGAGCGTCAGCCGCCGCTGCGGGCGCTGCCGGCCAGCGACCGGGACGCGCAGCCGGGGGACGCGCCGCTAGGGGACGCGGAACCGGGGGGCACAGCCGAGGGACGCGGAACCGGGGGGCACAGCCGAGGGACGCGGAGCCCGGGACGCGCAGCCGAGGGACTCGGAGCCCAGGGGACGCGGAGCCCGGGACACGCAGCCGGGGGCCTCGGCGCCGAGGGACGCGGAGCCCGGGACGCCCAGCAACTCCGCGGGCCCACAGTCGCCGACCGAGGCTGCGCGTCAGTCGTGCCGGGGCGGCCGATGGTGCTGCCCGAATGGGCGGCGGCCCGCGTCCGGCGCTCCGGTGCCCGACCTCAATGGCGCGACGGGGCCGACCTCCGGACCGGCGGCAGCGCGCCGAGCGCAGCCAGCGCGCCCCGCACCTGGGTCAACATCCGACCGTCATCGCCGATGGGCAGGATCGAATCGGCGCCGGGAGTGCGGCGCGCATCGAACTCCCACCGGCGCAAGATCTGGATCTTCTGGGTCCAGCTCAGGTCGGGTGATCTGACCACGTCTTCGGGGCTGGCAAACATCGAGCTCGGCACCAGCCGTGCCCGCTTCAGCTCGAGCCCGTTAAGCTTGCTCATTGACCTCCCCTTGCACTCGCCACCTTCCGGTTGCTTCTACTAACGCTGCCGCGACCCCGGAGGTTCCCAATGGCGACACATCTTTGAAGAAGTAGCGCGCTCTGTCAACTATAGGTTGATGGCCTTCAACTGAGGCAGCTTACAAGGCAAGCGAGTCAATCCACCTGCGCACGATGCGACGGCACCGCCGCGCACCCGCATGCGCCACCTCTCGCCGGCTCAGCCGCCACCCGGTCGGGGCGACCCGCCAACAATCAACTTTCAGCCGGTCCCCCGCCCGTCCGTTCGCACTCCTGCCCGTCCATGCGCACTCCTGCCCGTCGTCCGTGCGCACTCCTGAGAGCTTGCCATCCGGCGGCTCCGGGATCACTGCGGCAGCTCGAGATCGACGATCACGGCCGCCAGGAACCGCGCGGCCTCGCCACCGGTCACGACCCGGTGGTCGAAGGTCAGGGACAGGGGAACGGTCCGGTGAACCACGAGCTGGCTCTCGACCACGACCGGGCGCGGCTCGATCTTGCCGGTGCTGAGAATCGCGACCTGCGGCGGGACCACGACCGGGGCGGCGTAGCGACCCGCAAGCGTGCCGAAATTGGAGAGCGTGATGGTGGCGCCCTTGAGCTCGTCCGGCGGGATCGTGCGGGCGCGGATGTCGGCCTTCATGCGCTCGAGGCCACGCCGCAGATCGGCGGGCGCGCGCCTGGCCACGTCCCTCAGGACCGGCACGAACAGGCCGTCCGGGGTATCGACCGCGATCCCGAGGTCGACCTTGGCATGCAGGCGCCGGCCCTGGCCCTGGGCATCATACCAGGCATTCAAGGCCGGCTCCTCGGCGCAACCGGCGACGATCGCCCGCACCAGCCGGATCGTGACGTCGTGACCGTTGACCCAGGAGTCGACGTCGGCCTCGTCGATCACGGTCGCCGGCACGACCTCCGCATGGGCGTGCGCCATCCGCAGCGCCATTGCCCGGCGGACGCCACGCAGCGGCTCCAGAGGTCCGGCCTCGACCAGCCCCTCGGCCGCCTCCTCGACGTCCTTGGCGCTGATCACGCCATCGGGCGAGGTCGGCGTCACCAGCGCGAGATCGACGCCCAGGCGCCGGGCGAGCGCGCGCACCGCGGGGGTTGCCCTGACCGACAGCCCCGGCCCGCCCCGCCCGGCGACGGTCGCCTCCTCGGCGCGTTCCTCGGACGCCCGGATCTCGCCGACCACGGTTCCGGTATCGCCGCCGGCGCGGGCCTCGAAGGCGACCAGGGGTGCCCCGACCTGGACGATGTCCCCGGCCGCGCCGAACAGTTCCGCGACCCGACCGGCCTGCGGCGAAGGCACCTCGACCACCGCCTTGTCGGTCTCGACCGAGACCAGCGGCTGGTCGGCGACCACGTGATCGCCCGGACTGACGTGCCAGCTGACGATCTCGGCTTCCTGGAGGCCTTCGCCGAGGTCGGGCAGATTGAAGGTCTTCATCGCAGGGTCCCGTGCAATCGGTTGGCGGCGGCTTCAGGCGAAGGCCAGCACGCGCCGGGCCGCCTTCAGAATGCGGGCCTCGTCGGGCAGATAGTGATGCTCCAGGCGCGGCAAGGGCATGACCGTGTCCCAGCCAGTGACCCGCTCGATCGGCGCCTGCAGCGACAGGAGGCCGGATTCCGCGATCCGGGCCGCGATCTCGGCGCCGAAGCCGCCGGTCAGCGGCGCCTCGTGGACGATCACGCAGCGCCCGGTCTTCTCGATCGAGGCGAGGATCGTCTCGGCGTCCAGCGGCTTCAGCGTGGCGACGTCGATCACCTCGGCCGAGACCGCCTCGCGGCCCAGCGCCTCGGCGGCCGCCAGCGTCTCCTTGACCATGGCGCCCCAGGTGATCAGCGTGACGTCGCGGCCTTCGCGCAGCACGAAGCAGGTATCGAGCGGCAGCGCCGCGCCGTCGTCGGCCACCTCCTGCTTGACCGCCCGGTAGATCCGGGTCGGCTCGAGGAAGATCACCGGATCCGGATCGCGGATCGCCGCCAGCAGCAGGCCGTAGGCGCGCTGCGGTGACGATGGCATCACGACCCGCAGCCCCGGCATGTGAGCGAAGATCGCCTCGTTGCTCTCGCAATGATGCTCGGGGGCATGGATCCCGCCACCGGAGGGTGCGCGCAGCACCATCGGACAGCTCAGGCGACCGCGCGTGCGATGGCGCAGGCGCGTGGCGTGGCTGATGATCTGATCGATCGCCGGATAGATGAAGCCGGAGAACTGGATCTCCGCGACCGGACGCAGGCCCGCCGCGGCCATGCCGACGGCCACCCCGCCGATCGCGAGTTCGGCGAGCGGCGTGTCGATCACGCGCTCGGCGCCGAAGCGCTGGAGCAGGCCCTGGGTGGCGCGAAAGACGCCGCCATTGACCCCGATGTCCTCGCCGAGCACGACCACGCTCGAATCCTCGGCCAGCGCGTGTGCCAGCGCCAGCGTGACCGCGCCGACCAGGGTGGTCTCAGCCATGGGCGCCTCCGGCGCTGGCGGCTGCGACCGCCGTGCGCTGATCGACCAGGGCACGCGGCAGTTCCGCATAGAGGTCGTCGAACATCGCCTCCGGCGGCTGCCCAGGCGTCGCCAGATAGCGCTCGACCGCCGCGTCGATCTCGCGATTCAGCTCATCGACCAGCCGTTCCTCGTCGACCTTGGTCCAGGCGCCGGCCTCGCTCAGGAAATTCCGCAGCCGGGCGACCGGGTCGCTCGCCCACTGGGCGCTCACCGCCTCGCCGTCGCGATAGCGGCTGGCGTCGTCGGCGGTGGTATGGTCGGACATCCGGTAGGTCAGCGCCTCGACCACGCTCGGGCCCTCGCCGACCCGGGCGCGCTCGATCGCCCGCTCGACCAGGTGCCGGACCGCGATCACGTCGTTGCCGTCGACCTGGGTGCCGGGAATCCCGGCGGCGATCGCCTTCTGGGCGAGCGTCGCGGCCGCGGTCTGGGCGCTCCGCGGCAACGAGATCGCCCACTGGTTGTTGTTGATCACGAACACCGCCGGCACCCGCCAGGCGCCCGCGGTGTTGATCGCCTCGTAGAAGGCGCCGTTCGAGGTCGAGCCGTCGCCCGAGACGCAGACCGCGACCCTGGGCTCGCGTCGGAGCTTGAAGGCGTAGGCGACCCCGGTCGCATGCAGGCATTGGCTGGCGATCGGCACCGCGACCGGAAAATCGGCGCGCGGCCCTTTGAAATCGCTGCCGCGCTCGTCGCCGCCCCAATAGAGCAGCAGCTCCTGAAGGCTGACGCCGCGCCAGAGTTGCGCGCCGGTCTCGCGATAGGACGGCAGCAGCACGTCTTCCGGACGCATGGCGCTGGCGAGGCCCACGGTCACTGCCTCCTGCCCGAGCGACGACGCGTAGGTGCCGAGCCGCCCGGTCCGCTGCAACGCGATCGCCTTGGCATCGAACCGGCGGGTCAGCATCATGCCCCGGTAGAGCGGCAGCAGGGCGGCCGAATCCCGGGCGAAGTCCGGCAGAGGACCGACCGCGCGGCCGGCGGGATCGACGAACTGGGTGTAGCTGATCTCGAAACGCGCAACTTTGGTCATGCCCTTCTCCCTGCCGGGCGCCGGATGATCGATCCCGTCGATGGTCGCACTCGCCTGTCCCTGACTTGCCTGCTCCGATGAAATGTCGACCCTGCCCGATAGATGGGGTGGGACGACCGCGATCGCCACGAGTTCGAATGCGGCGGCGGCAACGCCGCCTGGCGACCGCCGCACCCACCTGCAGTTGACCTCAACAGGGTTAAGTTCCGGTTAACGCTGCAAGTTCTTTGCCGGTTCCGCCAGGCGCGCCCGATCGGCCCGCTTCCGGGCTCAGGCAGCCGGCGCCTCCTGCTGGCGGGCCCACATCTGGGCGTAGGCGCCGCGGCGGGCGAGCAGCTGGTGATGATGCCCCTGCTCGACCACACGGCCGTGCTCGAGGACCAGGATCTGATCGGCGTCGACCACGGTCGAGAGCCGGTGGGCGATGATCAGCGTTGTGCGCCCCGCCGACAGGCGCCGGAGTGCTGCCTGGATCAGCTGCTCGGTCCGGCTGTCGAGCGCCGAGGTCGCCTCGTCGAGGATCAGGATCGACGGGTCCTTGAGCACCATGCGGGCGATCGCGACCCGCTGCTTCTCGCCGCCCGAGAGCTTGAGGCCGCGTTCGCCGACCATGGTCGCATAGCCGTCCGGCAGGCGCTCGATGAACTCGTGGATCTGGGCCGAGCGCGCGGCCGCCTCGATCGCCGCCTGCGGCGCCCCCGGCCGGCCATAGGCGATGTTGGCGCCGATCGTGTCGTTGAACAGCACCGTGTCCTGAGGGACCAGGCCGATCGCGGCGCGCAGGGATTCCTGGGTCACGTCGCGCAGGTCCTGACGATCGACCAGGATCCGGCCGGCGTCGATCTCGTAGAAGCGGAACAGGAGGCGCACCAGCGTCGACTTGCCGGCGCCCGAGCTGCCGACCACTGCCAGCGTCTGCCCGGCCGGGATCGTGAAGCTCAGGTCCGAGAGGATCGGCCGGCGCGGGTCGTAGCCGAACCCGACGTCCTCGAAGCGCACCTCGCCGCCGCCCAGCCGCAAGGCTGCGGCGCCCGGCCGGTCCCTGATCTCGGGCTCCAGATCGAGCAGGCCCATCAGGCTCTCGAGGTCGGTCAGCGACTGCTTGACCTGGCGGTAGACCACGCCGAGGAAATTGAGCGGCTGGTAGAGCTGCAACAGGAAGGTGTTGACCAGCACGACGTCGCCGACCGTGAGCTGCCGGGTGACGACGCCGCGCGCCGCCAGGATCATGATCACCGTGACGCCGAGCGCGATGATCGCCGCCTGGCCGAAGTTGAGCGCCGCGAGCGAGGTCTCCGAGCGCACCGCGGCTCGTTCGTAAAGGGCCAGCGTGCCATCCAGCCGGTCGCGCTCGAACGCCTCGTTGCCGAACGCCTTGACCGTCTCGTAGTTGAGCAGGCTGTCGACCGTCTGGGCGCTGACCTCGTTGTCGGCCTGGTTCATCTCGCGCCGGATCGCGATCCGCCACTCCGAGGCGGCAAAGGTGAAGGCGGCGTAGGCGACGATCGTCACGAAGGTCACCAGCGCGAAGTACCAGGGGTACTTGTACAAGAGGATGCCGATCACCAGCCCGAACTCGAGCAGCGTCGGGCCGACGTTGAACAGGATCACCCCGAGCAGGAAGCGGATCGCCTGGACGCCGCGCTCGGTGATCCGGGCGAGCTCGCCGGTGCGCCGCCCGAGATGGTAGCGCAGCGACAGGTCGAACAGGTGCTGGAAGACCTTGAGCGAGACCCGGCGCGCCGCCCGCTCCGCCACCTTGGCGAAGATGCCGTCGCGCAGCTCGCCGAACCCGGACGCGGTCAGCCGGGCGACGCCGTAGGCGAGCAGGGCGGCGATCGGCAGGGCGAGCAGCGCGCCCTCGGGCTCGCTCAACCGGTCGACCACCGCCTTGAAGAAGAACGGCACCTGGACCGTGATCAGCTTGGCCGCGACCAGGAGCGCGAACGCGACCATCACCCGGACGCGCAGCTCCAGGCTCTCGCGCGGCCACAGGAAGGGCAGGATGACGGCCTTGATGCGCGGCCAGTCGACTCCCCGGCCCGGACCCGGGGTCATCGACGCGCCGACCGGCGGCGCAGCAGTCGGGCCAGGAGCGGGCGAGTGGGCATCGACGGCGCGGTTCCTTGCAGCCAGCTGCGACGATCCGCCTTTATGTGGGCGGCCGCGGGCCACTGCCAAGACGCCGGGAGACCGGGCACGCGCGCGACCCCTTGTCTGAACGGTTTCCGAGCCGGCCGAGCTGTGGTACCGGAAGCCGAGCCAACGCCCCGGCCGGGAGCACGAGCATGAAGGTGATCGAGAGCCAGCCCGCGGCCGACCCGCCGGCGCCGCGCAAGGACGCGATCTTCGCGCGCGAGCGGCCGCTGGTCGGCGATTTCGAGTTCGGCCCCGAGACCGCCCATGTGTTCGACGACATGGTCGACCGCTCGGTGCCGTTCTACCGCGAGATCCAGCGCATGGTCTGCGAGCTCGCGGCCGACTTCGCGGTCAGCGGCAGCACGCTCTACGACCTCGGCTGCGCGACCGGCACCACGCTCCAGGCGCTCGACCCGGTGGTCGCGCCCGACGTCCATTTCATCGGCGTCGACAATGCCGAAGCCATGCTGGCCGAAGCCCGGCGCAAGCTGACGCGCCGCTCGAACTCGCGCCAGATCGACTTCTGCCTGGCCGACCTGCACGACTCGCCGGTCATCGAGAACGCCTCGGTCGTCCTGATGCTCCTGACCCTGCAGTTCATCCGGCCGCTGCACCGCGCCCGCATCATGCGCCGGATCGGCCAGGGGCTGAACGAGAACGGCTGCCTGATTCTGGTCGAGAAGCTGGCGCTCGGCAACTCGCTGCTCAACCGCCTGTTCATCAACTATTATTACGCGATGAAGCGGCGCCACGGTTATTCCGAGATCGAGATCGCCCAGAAACGCGAGGCGCTCGAGAACGTCCTGATCCCCTACCGGCTCGAGGAGAACCGGGAACTGTTGCTCGACAACGGCTTTCGCCACGTCGAAGAGTTCTTCCGCTGGTACAACTTCTCGGCTCTGATCGCGCTCAAATAAACATGGGACCCGCATTGCCGAGGACCGGATCGCTGCCATCGTTCCTGGCCTGCGGCGATTTCTTCTTCCGCCATCGCAACACGGTTTTTCCGCTGGTGGTGGCCGCTCTATGCATCGTGTTCCCGCCCCGGCTCGCGGGCGGCAGCCTCGTGCTCGACCGCTGGCTCGACCTCGCCGGCCTCGGCGTCGTGCTCGCCGGCCAGGCGTTGCGCGCGGCAGTGATCGGCTTTGCCTACATCAAGCGCGGCGGCCGCAACAAGCGGGTCTACGCCGCGAGCCTCGTGACCACGGGCCTGTTCGGCGTCTGCCGCAACCCGCTCTATCTCGGCAACGCCCTGATCGTCGCCGGCCTCCTGATCGTCCAGGGCAACCCCGCGGCCTGCCTGCTGGGCCTGCTGTTCTTCGGCTTCGCCTACCGGAGCATCGTCGCCTCGGAGGAGAGCTTTCTGGTCGCCAAGTTCGGCGCCACCTACCTCGACTATTGCCGCCGGGTGCCGCGCTGGTGGCCCGATCTCGGGCGTTTCGCCGAGGCGACCCGGGGCATGCGCTTCGACTGGCGGCGCGTGGTCGCCAACGACTACGGCACGGTGTTCTCCTGGGTGACGGGGCTGGCGCTGCTGTTCGCCTACGAGGGCGTGTACAATCTGGGAGTCGCCGGCGCCACGCCGCGTCTGCTGAGCGCGGCGACCCTGATCCTGACGCTGGGCGCGCTGGCGCTCGCGATCCGCCATCTGAAGAAATCCGGGCGGCTGGCTCCGGCCCGGACCTGACCTCAGAGCGGCGGCCGGCGCTGGTGCCAGTCGGTCGCCTGCTCGTAGGCCGCCGCCACGCTCAGCACGCCCGCCTCGTCGAAGCCGTGCCCGACGATCTGGAGGCCGATCGGCAGGCCGGCGTCGGTGAAGCCGCAGGGCACCGAGATCGCCGGCTGGCCGAGCACGTTGAACGGCATCGTGTTGCGCGGCCGGAGCATGGCGTGCTCGGGCGGGCTGCCCGCGATCGGGGTCGCGACCACCGGCGAGGTCGGCATCACCAGCGCGGCGAACCCCGCCATGGCGCGCTCGGTCTCCGCCATCAGCTGGCGGCGCCGGCGCTGCGCCTGGACGTAGTCGACGCCGCTGTAGAAGCTGCCGAGCTCGAACGAGGCCCGGAGCTCGTCGCTGAACGCCTGCGGCCGGTCACGCAGGTTGGCGGCGTGGTACGCAGCGCCCTCGACCGCGATCGTGATCGTGCCGATCGTGTAGGCGGCCGCCATGTCCGGGAGTTCGATCTCCTCGAGCACGGCACCCTGAGCCTCGAGCACCTCGAGCGCGGCCTCGACCGCGCGGACCACCTCGGGATCGCAGTCCTCGAAGAAGAACCGCCGTGCGATGCCGATCCGAAGGCCACGGACGCCGGCGTCGAGACCGGCGGCGAAGTCCGGCACCGGGCGTCGGACCGTGGTCGGGTCGCGCCGGTCGTGGCCGGAGAGCACCTGCAGCATCAGCGCCGCGTCCCTGACCGTGCGGGTCAGGGGCCCGGCGTGGTCCTGCGACCAGGCGAGCGGCAGCGCGCCGAATTTCGAGACCCGCCCGAAGGTCGGCTTGATGCCGACGATGCCGGCGCACGCGGCCGGCTGGCGGATCGAGGCGCCGGTGTCGCTGCCCATCGCGCCAAAGACCATGCCGGCGGCGACCGCGGCCGAGGAGCCGCCGCTCGAGCCGCCCGGATGATGGTCGAGCCGCCACGGATTGTGCACCGGCCCGTAGTGGGCGTTGGCGCTGGTCGAGCCGTAGGCGAGCTCGTGCAGGTTGGTCTTGCCGATCAGCACGGCGCCTGCCCGCTTCAGGCGCTCGACCGCGGCGGCATCGAAGTCCGGGACCCAGTCGGCGTAGAGCGGCGAGCCGAAGGTCGTGGCGACGCCCCTGGTCGCGTACAGGTCCTTGATCCCGATCGGAATCCCGTGCAGCGGTCCCAGGTGGTTGCCGGCCATGATCGCGGCCTCGGCGGCGCGCGCGGCATGGCGGGCGCTCTCGGCGGTGACCGCGATGAACGCGTTCAGCTTCGGCTCCAGCTGCTCGATCCGGGCGAGCGCCGCCTCGGTCACCTCGACCGGCGACAGCTCCTTCGCGGCCAGTCGCGGCGCCAGCTCGGCGATGCTGGCGAACACCAGATCGTCAGTCATCGCCGTCGGTCCCCAGCATCCGTTGCACCTGGGCCGGCGCGGTATCGCCCAGGCGCCTGGCCCATTGCTGCAGCCGCTCGACGTTCCGCACCATGGTCGGCAGCCGGCCCCGATAGGCTTCGGCCTGCGCCTCGCTGAGCTCGCGCCCGAAGGTCGCGCGCGCCATCTGCTGCAGCTCGGCGATCGATGGTCCCGACATGCTGTCCCGGCCCTCCTGTGAATTTGCACTGCGACTTTGTGAAGATCCCTGGCTGGATTATGACGCGGCGCCTAAGGTCATGCCAGCAAAGACGATGGTCATGCAGCAGAAGCTTGCCGCGATCCTGGCGATCGATCTGGTCGACCAGCACGCGCAGACGGGCGCGGCGCCGATCGCCCTCGAGCTCGCAACCATTCAGTACGAGCTGGTCGACCCGACGATCGGCCGCTACGGCGGGCGGACCTTCGCGCTGATGCCGATGACCCTGGTCGAGTTCGCCGAGCCGGCGGGCGCGGTCGGCTGCAGCCTCGAGATCCAGCGCGGCATGGCCGAGCGCGCCGCGGACCCGGGGACCGAAGCGCCGGTCGGGCTCCGGATCGGCATCGACTTCGCCGACGTGGTCACGGTCAGCGGCGATCTCGAGGGCCCGGCGGTCGCCGTCGCCCAGGACCTCGCGCGCATCGCGCCGCCGGGCGCGATCCTGATCTCGGGCCGGGTCGCGCGCACGATCCGGCGCAACAGGCTCCAGGCCCGGTCCGCCTACCGGGGCGTGCACGCCACCGACGGCGGCGCCGGGGTCGAGATGGTCGAGCTGCGCCCGCTCGCCAATCCCAGCGTGCAGTCGCCCTGGACGCTCCGGCGCCGGTGGACCTGGGTCGCGGTGATCGCCGCGGTCGTGCTGCTGGCCGGCGCCTCGCTGGTGCTCTGGCGCCCGATCCGCGAATGGCTCGTGCCGATCCCGCCCGAGACGACCGCGACCGCCGCGCCGGGCGTCGCATCCACTGACGGGGGCAGGTGGTCGACCGGCTATCTGGCCGGCGCCAGCGCGCCGGCGCGGATCTGGCTCAGCGAGTAGCGGGGCGTCAGCGCCTCCGGGTCGACCCGCAGATCGAGCAGCGCGAAGCTTTTGGCCGCTTGCGCGCGCCGGAAGGCGTCCGGGAAGTCCGCGGTGCGCTCCACGATCTCGCCGTGACCGCCGTAGGCGCGGGCGAGTGCTGCGAAGTCCGGGTTCTTGAGCCCGGTGCCGATCGTCCGCCCCGGATAATCCCGCTCCTGGTGCATCCGGATCGTGCCGTACATGCCGTTGTTGACGACGCACCAGATGACCCGGACGTCGTATTGGGCGGCGGTCGCGATCTCCTGGCCGGTCATCAGGAAGCAGCCGTCGCCGGCGAAGGCGACGACGGTCCGGTCCGGGTGGACCAGCTTGGCGGCGATCGCGGCCGGCGTGCCGTAGCCCATCGAGCCGCTGGTCGGGCCGAGCTGACTGCGGAAGCCCCGGTACTGGTAGTAGCCGTTGACCCAGACGCAGTAGTTGCCGGCGCCGTTGGTCAGGATCGCATCCGCCGGCAGGTTCTCGCGCAGCCAGACCAGGACCTCGCCGAGCTGCAGCTCGCCCGGGATCGGCGGCGGCGTCTGGGAGGCGAGATACTGCGCGTGCGCGACCTCGGTCTCCGCGCGCCAGGCGCTGGTGTCGACCGGCTCGAGCGCGCGGGCCGCGGCGGCGAAGGCGCGGACCCCGGCCTGGATCGGCAGATCGGGCGTGTAGACCAGGCCCAGCTCGTTGGCGCCCGGGTGGACGTGGACCAGGGTCTGCTGCGGCTCCGGGACGTCGATCAGGCTGTAGCTCCGGCTCGAGGCCTCGCCGAGGCGGGTCCCGATCAGGAGCAGGAGGTCGGCGTCGCGGACCCGGTCGCTGAGCGGCGGCGCGACCGAGATCCCGACGTGGCCGGCGTAGCAGCGGTGGCTGTTGTCGAAATAGTCCTGACGCCGGAACGACACCCCGACCGGCAGGTCGAACGCCTCGGCGAACGCCTGGATGTCGGCGCGCGCTCGGGCGTCCCAGCCGCCGCCGCCGAGGATCGCGAACGGCCGTCTGGCGGAGGTCAGCAGCGTGCGCAGCCGGGTCATGTCCTCTCGCGCCGGGTGCGCCTGGACCGGCTGATGGCGGACCGCATCGGCGCAGGCCGCGGGCTCGATCAGCATGTCCTCGGGCAGCGCCAGCACGACCGGTCCCGGCCGGTCCGAGGTCGCGGTGTGGAAGGCGCGCGCGACCAGCTCCGGGATCCGGGTCGGGTCGTCGATCTCGGCGACCCATTTGGCGATGCCGCCGAACATCTGCCCGTAGTCGATCTCCTGGAACGCCTCGCGGCCGCGCATCGCGCGCGCGACCTGGCCGATCAAGAGGATCATCGGCGTCGAGTCCTGGCGCGCGATGTGCACCCCCGGCGAGCCGTTGGTCGCGCCGGGGCCCCGGGTCACCATCGCGATCCCGGGCCGGCCGGTGAGCTTGCCGTAAGCCTCGGCCATGATCGTCGCGCCGCTCTCGTGGCGGCAGGTGATGTAGCGGATCTCGCTGTCGTAGAGGGCGTCGAGCAGCCCGAGATAGCTCTCGCCGGGCACCCCGAACGCCATCTCGACGCCGTGGATCTGGAGCTGATCGACCAGGATCTGGCCGCCGGTGCGCAGGTTGGAGGCTTGGGTCATCGCTCGTCGATCGGGCCGGGAAAGAAGTTCTCATCCAGGATCTGGTCGGCCGTGTAGGGCAACGACTTCGGGAAGGTCCGCAGGGCGAACCCGGTCTCCCCGGACGCTCCGTCGCGCGCCGCGGCGTACTCCTCCCGGCTGAGGTCGGCCACCTCGCGGCGCAAGCTCGGACTTTCCTTCAGCAACCGCTCGATGCGCCCGCGCTGAACCCGGATCGTGCTCTGCCAGCTTCGTGATCGATGCATCGGCTGGAATTGCCACTTCAGCAGATGGAGCATCAGGACCTCGAGCCGGTGACGCAGCTGCCGGCGATCGCTGTTCCCCAAGCTTTCGATCTCCTCGGCCACATTGCCCCAGTCGACCAGCTCCAACTGGCCGGCACGGATCAGCGTCGCCTGGCGCTCGGTCCAGAGCACGAAGTCCTCATCGTAGCCGGAGCCCGGTTCGACCTGCGCGGGACGCGGCGGTGCCGCGGTTTCTGCCATCCTGCGTTCTCCATCTCCTGGCGCGCGCCATCATGCCGAGGGTGGGCTGCGATGGCAATCCGGGACCTCGGAGGGACCTCGGTGGGCGCCCTGTCCGGGCGCCGGCGATCGGGCTATGGTGCGTGATCGACGCACGAAGGGGAGAGGCAGGATGGATCGGATCGCACTGGTCGGAGCCGGCCTGATCGGGCAGGCGTGGGCGATCGTGTTCGGGCGCGCCGGGCACGAAGTGCTGCTGTTCGACGCCGAGCCCGCGATGCTCGAGCAGGCGCGGCGCAACATCAGGGCGCGGCTCGAGGACCTCGCGAGCCTCGGCCTGGTCGAGGACGCCGAGGCCTCCCTCGGCCGGGTCGGCTATGCCGCGACCCTCGGCGAGGCGCTCGCGAGCGCCGACTACGTGCAGGAGAGCACGCCCGAGCGGGTCGAGGTCAAGCGGACCATCTACACCGAGCTCGACCGGCTGGCGGCCCCGGATGCGATCCTCGCGAGCTCGACCTCGGGCATCCCGGCCTCGAGCTTCACCGAGCACCTGGCCGGGCGGCAGCGCTGCCTGGTCGCGCATCCGATCAACCCGCCGTTCGTCACGCCCCTGGTCGAGCTCTGCCCGGCGCCCTGGACCGATCCTGCGGTGGTCGACCGGACGCACGCCCTGATGCTCTCGGTCGGCCAGGCGCCGATCCGGCTCCGGCGCGAGGTCCAGGGCTTCGTCGCCAACCGGATGCAGGCGGCGCTGATCGGGGCGGCGCTGCGCATGGTCCAGGACGACGTCGCCTCGGTCGAGGACATCGACATCGCGATCCGCGACGGCATCGGGCTCCGCTGGTCGTTCATGGGACCGTTCGAGACCATCGACCTCAACGCCCCGGGCGGCATCGCCGATTACCTGCGCCGCTACGGCCCGCTCTATCAGGCGATCGAGCACGAGCACGCGCCGCTCGACTGGACGGACGCGGCGCTGCTCGGGAAGGTCGAGTCCGAGCGGCGCGAACGGCTGTCGGTCCGGCGCCTCGGCGAGCGCAGCGTCTGGCGCGACCGCCGGCTGATGGCGCTGGCCGCGCACCGGCAGGCGGCCGCCCAGGAGATCGTGGAATGAGATCCGGTTTATCCCGTTAGCAAGATGGTGACCGGCCCCGCGGCCCCGCCCTGAGATGTGGACGCGATCGACGGCCGGCGAGAATGGAAGTCGGGCGAGCCGCAGCCGGTTAGATTGCGAACTTGAGGTTGACGATCAAGTTTTCAGCCGGTAGTTGTCGCACGGTTGCCTGTCGAACGTAATCGGGACTGCCGGCGCGCGCCGGTTCGAACGAATCCATCCAACCCTGGGATCAACAGCTAGGACGAGGCTCATGACCGAGGCCCTGCGTGACTACGACGAACAGGCTGGCGCCGAACCGCTTGATCAGGCCGACGAGCGGCGGGCCCCCAAGACCAAGGGCCCGGATCAGGCCCCTGCTCCGCCGTCCACCCGGGCCGGCATGCCTGTAGCCGAGGCGGAGCTCCTCGGCCAATACAACCTTTACAACGGTTGAGCGGCCCCGCCATCAGCTGGCGGTGGTATCTACGGCCTTCTCTCCGCTGCGGCCAAGCGCCGCGGAGGGGTGGACGGTACGCGAATCCCGGAGGTTCATCAGGCGATCGCGCCGCGGGAGTTGCGGATCTTGCGGGATATGCCCGCTGTCCGAGCTGTCGCTTCGACCTAGTTCAGACTTAGCGACCCTGTGGCGTTGATCCACGCAGGCGGAGGCCGTCTGCGTCCCGTAACGGAACCGGTCCCATGCGCATCCTCGTCGTTCACAACCGTTATCTGATCCGCGGCGGGGAGGAGGAATCCGCTGCGGCCGAGCAGAAGCTGCTGCGCCGCAACGGTCACGAGGTCGATCTCTACGAGGAGGACAACCGGCGGGTCCGTGAGCTCGGCCGCCTGCGAACCGCGCTGCGCACCGTGTGGTCGCCTGAAAGCTACCGGCTGACGCGGCAGCGTCTGCGGCGGCAGAGGTATGACCTCGTCCATGTCAACAATTTCTTTCCGCTGATCTCGCCGTCGATCTACTACGCGGCCCGGGCCGAGGGCGTGCCGGTGGTGCAGAGCCTGCGGAACTATCGCCTGATCTGCCCGAACGCGGAGCTGTTCCGGTCCGGCCGGATCTGCGAGGACTGCGTCGGCCGCCGGGTTCCCTGGCCCGGCGTCGTGCACGCCTGCTACCGCGGCAGCCGCCCGGCGAGCGCCGCGGTCGCGAGCATGATCGCGGTCCACAACCATCTGCAGACCTGGCGCCGGATGGTCGATCTCTACATCGCCGTCAGCCGCTTCGCCCGGGACAAGCTGATCGAGGGCGGCCTGCCGGCGGAGCGGATCGTGGTCAAACCCAACTTCGTCGAGCGCGCGCCGGCGCTCGGCACCGGGGCCGGCGGCTACGCCCTGTTCGTCGGGCGGCTCTCGCCCGAGAAGGGCCTCGCGACCGTCCTCGACACATGGCAGCGGCTGCGCCCGGCCATCCCGCTCAAGATCGTCGGCGATGGCCCGCTTGCCGAGACGGTCGCGGCGGCCGCGGCGGGCGAGCTCAACGTCGAGTGCCTCGGTCGCCGGCCGCTGCTCGAGGTCTACGAGATCATGCGCGGTGCCCGATTCATGGTGCTGCCCTCGGAATGGTACGAGCCGTTCGGCCGGGTGGTGGTCGAGGCCTTCTCCTGCGGCACCCCGGTGATCGCCTCGGACACCGGCGGCATGGCCGAGCTGGTCGACGATGGCCGCACCGGACGCTTGTTCCGAACCGGCGATGCCTGCGACCTGGCCCAGGCGGTCGAATGGGCGCTCGACCATCCCGAGGAGCTGGCCCGGATGCGGGGAGAGGCCAGGGCGGAGTTCGAGGCCAACTACACCGCCGAGCGCAATTACCAGCAGCTCATGGCGATCTACCGGCAGGCGCTTGCGCAGCCGGGACCGAGCAAGGCGCGCGCGCGCCAGCGTGAGCTCGCCAAGCCGGCCCTGAGGTGACTGTCAGGAGCGCGCCGTCCGCGCTCGCACTCAAGCGTCTGGATTGACTTTTTTAACCCGAGGTCGGCACTCTCGGCGCCGCATTGCCGTGCCCCCACCCAGGCTGAGTGACCACCATGCGGGTCCTGATGGTTCATTGCCGGTACCAGATCCGGGGCGGCGAAGACGAATGCTACGAGGCCGAGCAGAGCCTGCTGCGCGCGGGCGGGGTGGAGGTCGAGACCTACGAGGACGAGAACCGGCGCGTCGAGCAGCTGAGCAGGCTCAGGATCGCGGTCGGCACCGTGTGGTCGCAGAGCGCCTATCGCGCGATCCGGGCGCGGCTGCGGCAGAAGCGACATGACGTCGTCCACGTGCACAACTTCCTGCCGCTGATCTCGCCCGCGGTCTACTACGCGGCCCGGGCCGAAGGCTGCGCGGTGGTGCAGACCCTCCACAACTATCGCATGTCCTGCCCCTCCGGCCTCTTCTACCGCGAAGGTCGGGTGTGCGAGGACTGCCTCGGCAAGACGGTGCCCTGGCCGGGGGTGCTGCACGGCTGCTACCGTGGCAGCCGCGCCGGCACCGCGGCGATCGCGGCGATGCTCGCCGGGCATCGCCTGCTCGGCACCTGGCGGACCAAGGTCGACGTCTACATCGCGCTCAACGAGTTCATGCGCCGGAAGGCGATCGCGGGCGGCCTGCCCGCCGGGCGGATCGCGGTCAAGCCGAACTTCGTCGGCAACGACCCCGGCGCCGGCGATGGCCGCGGCGGCTTCGCCCTGTTCACCGCCAGGCTCACGCCCGAGAAGGGCGTGGCCGAGGTGCTCGCGGCCTGGCGCCGCCTGGGCAGCCGGATCCCGCTCAAGATCATGGGCGACGGGCCGTTGACCGAGGTGGTCAAGGCGGCCGCCGCGAGCACTCCCGGGATCGAATATCTGGGCCGCCGGCCGCTCGCCGAGTTCTACGACCTGCTCGGTCAGGCGAGCTTGTTCGTGTTCGCGTCGACCTGGTATGAAGGCTTCCCGCGGGTGGTCAACGAATGCTGCGCCCGGGGCACGCCGATCGTCGCCTCGGCGATCGGGCCGATCGCGGAAGTGGTCGCCGACGGCCGCACCGGCGTGCACTTTCGCCCGGGCGACGTCGACGACCTGGTCGCCAAGGTCGAGTGGCTGCTCGACCATCCCGCCGAGCAGGCGGCGCTGCGTCAGGGCGCGCGGCGCGAGTTCGAGATGAAGTATACGGCCGCAGGCGGCCTGCAGCAGCTGCTCGCGGTCTATCGGCGGGCGATCGCCGCCCGCCAGGCGCGCCCGGCCGGCGCCGAAGCCAGGCCCGCGCCGTCCTGAGGCGGCCGCCGCCGCCGCGGCCCGCCGGCGCTCAGTCCCAGGGTCCCGGGCGCCGCCGCCTGGTCTCGGGCAGGCGCGAGCGACCGCGCCGGCGGGCGCCGAGCCGGGTCCGGAACTGCGGGTCGCGCAACACGAAGATCAGGCCCAGGCCGGCAATGAAGCCGCCGACGTGGGCCCAGAAGGCGACCCCGCCCTCGGCCGATCGGCTGCCGAGCCCGTTCAAAAGCTGGAACACGAACCAGAAGCCGAGCAGCCAGCCGGCCCGGATCGTCGTGAAGAACACCAGGAACAGCGGGATCAGGACGCGCACGCGGGCGTGCGGAAACAGCAGCAGATAGGCGCCGAGCACGCCCGAGATCGCGCCGCTGGCGCCGATCATCGGGACCTCGGAGGCGGGGTTGGGCAGCGCCTGCGCGAACGCGGCCACGAGGCCACAGAGCAGGTAGAACAGTACGAAGCGGACGTGGCCGCAGACGTCCTCGATGTTGTTCCCGAACACCCAGAGGTAGAGCATGTTGCCGGCCAGATGCATGAAGCTGCCGTGCAGGAACATCGAGGTCACGAGCGTCAGCTCCGCCGGCACCCGGACCAGCTCGTCGGGCAGGCGGACGCCTTCGAACACCACCGCCGGGATGAAGCCGAAGCTGTAGACCGCCGCCTGACCGGCGCGCGGCCCGAGCGACGTCTGCCAGAAATAGACCAGGACGCAGATCGCGATCAGGGCGACGGTCACGACCGGCGTGCGGGTCGTCGGATTGTCGTCGTGCAGCGGGATCATGCGCAGGCTCGCGGTTGCGGCCCGCGCGGCGGCGCGCGCTCGCTCATGCCTGATGTGGGCCCGCGAGGCCGCTGCCGCCAGGTTCTGGCTGGCGCCCGGCAGCGGCCGCGCGGGCTGCGATCAGTCGAGGAAGCTGCGCACCGCCTCGCAGATCCGGTCGACCTCGCTCGGCGCGAGGCTCTGATGCAGGGGCAGGCTGATCACGCGCCGGGTCGTGAGCGCGGTGGTCGGGACATCGCCGCGGCAGCCCTGGAACGCCGGCTGCTCGAGCAGGTTCGGGTAGTGCACGGTCGAATTGATGTTGCGCTCGGCAAGGTAGGCGCGCAGGCCATCACGGCGCGCCGGCGGCACCCGGATCGGCATGATGTACCAGGAGACCCGGGCGTTGCTCCGGCGCGGCAGCAGCTCGACCTGCTCCAGGTCCTCGAGCTGGCCGTAGTAACGCTCGATGAGCGCGCTCCGCTGCTCGACGATCTCCTCCAGCCGCTCGATGCTGGCGAACGCGACCGCCGCCGCGAGGTCGTCGATCTTGTACTTGTTGCCGATCCGCGCGACCTGCTGGGTCGGGCTCACCCCCTTGGCGACGGTCCGGTTGTAGGTATCGGCGGCGAGCCCGAGGAACGCCAGCTGGTTGATCTCGGCGCGCCGCTCGCCGTCGCGGTAGAGCAGGATGCCGCCGTTGCTGCTGGCGATCTGCTTGGTCGGGGCGAAGCTGAAGGCGGCGAACTCGGCGTTGGCGCCGACCCGCTGGCCGTCCCGGATCGAGCCGAAGGCGTGCGCCGCGTCCTCGACCACGGTGATGTTGCGGCCGGCGACCAGCTCGCGGATCGGCTCGAAGTCGGCGGGCGGGCCGGCGTAGTGCATCGGGATGATCGCCCGCGTCCGCTTCGAGAGCAGCGGCTCGATGGTCGCGGCCGAGAGCGTCAGCGTCTCCGGATCGATGTCGGCGAACACCGGCTCGGCGCCACAGTAGACCGCCCCGATCGCGGTCGAGACATAGGTGAAGGCCGGCACGATCACCTCGTCGCCGGGGCCGACGCCGGCAGCGCGGAGCGCGAGATGCATGGCCGCGGTGCAGCTCGAGGTCGCGAGCGCGTTCTGGCGCCGGTCGTAGAGCTCCTCGATGGTCGCCTGCAGGTGCTGGGCGACCGGACCATAACCCCACCAGCCGGAATGCAGCACGTCGTCGACGTAGGCCAGCGCGCGCTCGGGGAGCCGGGGTTTGGACACCAGGGTGGCCTTCAGGGCCGGGCGTCGCCAGGGGACGATCGACGGCTGCACGGTATGACCAAGGCTCTCGGCAAATTGGCTCGTCATATGCTTCGACACTGGAGTTGCCTCCGTTACCCTCACCTTGTGCTGCGGCCTACCTGTTGTCGCGCAAGCGATTTAGCCGCAGGTTAACGTGACGGCGTTTGGCCGGGCCGCCGTCGGCGCCGGCTGCCGCTCAGGGCCCGTCCGGCCGCGCGACCGCGTGCCGGGTCGCCGGGAGATTGGTCTGATCGGATCGGGGGCAGGCGAGGACCGGAACCGGGCACATTTGTTGGTTGGCCTTTGCGGAGGTCGCGGCGGCGCCGCTGACCTCAGCTACCGATGACGCAGTCGCCGGCCGGTATCGCTGACCAGCGCGACGCGGGCCGCGCCGAACACGCGATGCTTGATCTCGGTTGCGATCGCGAGCACCCGCGGATCGAGCGCGCTGACCGGCTCGAGCAGCAGGCGGACAGCGTTCCAATACACCGTCAGCCAGCGCACGAGATGACCATAGCAGCGGAGCCGCTGCCGGCGGTCGGGGACGTGGCGCCCGACCATACGCCAGTACTCGGCGTACAGCGACCACATCGGGCACAGGTCCACCAGGCTGGGTCTCGCGGCCCCGGGCAGGTACCAGTGGCGCACCGTGCGGCGGTCCGGATAGGCGGCACGCACGCAGCGGTCCGGATGATCGCGGTTCATGAACAAGGGCTCGGGCACCTGCAGGCAGCGGCCGAGCAGCGCGAGCTCGGCGCACAGCGCCCGGTCGGAGGCGAAGTACGGCGCGATCAGCCGGGTCCGGGCGAGCGCCTCGGTGCGAATCAGGCCGAAGGTCTCGGTGCACCAGTGGGTCGAGATCACGAGCGCGGCGAACCGATCTGCGGTCCACGCGGAATTGGCGCCCTTCAGCTCGCTGTCGTAAACCCCGACGCTATGGCCGCCGGCGTCGATCAGGCGCACGAGCGACTGGCAGAGAACGGCGTCCGGATTCGCCTCCAGCGCGGCGACGCAACGTTCCAGGTAGGTCGGCGCCAGCAGGTCGTCGTGGGCCGCCCATTTGAAATACTTGCCCGTCGCGAGTTCGAAACACCGGTTGAAGTTGGCGCCGGCGCCGAGATTGCTGTCGTTGCGATAATAGCGAATCCGCCGGTCGCGGGCGGCAAAGCGCCGGCAGATGCTCTCCGTGCCGTCGGTCGACGCATTGTCCGTGATGATCAGCTCGAAGTCGGTCAGCGTTTGACATAGAATCGATTCTATGGCGACTTCGATGTAGTTGCTTCCGTTATAGACCGGCAAGCCGATCGACACGAGAGGTTGTAGGCCGGTGGTCGTGGCGCATTCGCTCATTTGTTGCCCCCGCCCCAATACGATTTATCTTAAAATGCTGCCCACCAACCTCTGCGAGAGTCAAGCTGGCATTCAACCACCTTTATACATTGGCCGACACTAGTTGCAGCCCGGACACAGGTGACCGAAACCGGGGGCTGGCAGAGCGTCGCGGTTGAGCTATGTTGGCGCCAAGTCACGGATCAGCGGGTGGGGAGCGAAGTCATGGCAAAATTCGGGGTCGGCCAGTCGGTGCGGCGGGTCGAAGACCAGCGGTTCATCACCGGTCACGGGCGCTACACCGACGACATCGACATCGCCGGCCAGGCCTACGGCCACGTCGTCCGCTCGCCCGAGGCGCATGCCCGGATCCGCGCGCTCGACATCGAGGCCGCCAAGGCGGCGCCGGGCGTGCTCGCGGTGATCACCGGCGCGGATGTCGAGGCCAGGGGCGGCAACGCGCTGCCCTGCGCGATTCCGATGGCCAACCGGGACGGCTCGAAGGGCGTCAACCCGCTCCGCCCGGTGCTGTGCACCGACCGCGTGCGCCACGTCGGCGACAACGTCGCGTTCGTGGTCGCCGAGACCCTCGCCCAGGCCAAGGACGCGGCCGAACTGGTGAGCGTCGAATACGAATCGCTGCCGGTGGTCGCCGAGACCGAGAGTGCCGCCGCGAGCGGCCAGCCGCTGGTCCACGACGACGTCGCGGGCAACCTCAGCTTCGACTGGGAGTACGGCGAGCGCGCCGCGGTCGAGGCGGCGCTCGCCAAGGCCGCGCACGTGACCAGGCTGCGGGTGATCAACAACCGCCTGGTCGCCAACGCGATCGAGCCGCGGGCGGCGATCGCCGAGTGGGACGCGAACAAGGGCGTCACGCTCCACGCCTGCACCCAGGGCGGCTGGCTGTGGACCGACATCCTGGCGAGCGTGCTCAAGGTCGACGGCGACAAGGTCCGGATCCTGACGCCCGACGTCGGCGGCGGCTTCGGGATGAAGGCGTTCTTCTATCCCGAGTATGCGATGGCGGCATTCGCGGCGCGCGAGCTCGGCCGGCCGGTCAAGTGGACCGGCGAGCGCAGCGAGACCTTCCTCGCCGACGTGATGGGCCGCGACCATGTCACCACGGCCGAACTCGCGCTCGATGCCGACCACAAGATCCTCGGCCTGCGGGTCGAGACGATCGCCAACATGGGCGCCTACAATTCCCTGTTCGCGCCGTTCATCCCGACCATGGCGGCGCTCAAGGTCCTGCCCGGGGTCTACGACGTCAAAAGCCTGGTCTACCGGGTCCAGGGCGTGCTCACCAACACGACGCCGGTCGATGCCTATCGCGGCGCCGGCCGGCCGGAGTTGATCTATCTGATCGAGCGGCTGATGACGGCCGCGGCGCGCGAGGTCGGCCTCGACCCGACCGAGTTCCGCCGCCGCAACTTCATCACCGCGGCCGCGATGCCGTTCAAGACCGCGGCCGGCGAGACCTACGATTCCGGCGAGTTCGGCAGGGTCATGGACCAAGCCCTCGAGGAGGCCGGCTGGGGCGGCTTCGCGGCGCGCCGCGCCGAGGCCAGGCGCCGCGGACGCCGGCGCGGCATCGGCATGGCCTACTACATCGAATCGACCATGGGCGACCCCAAGGAAGCGGCCAAGATCGAGTTCGCCGCCGACGGCATGGTCGACGTCGTGGTCGGCACCCAGTCCAACGGCCAGGGCCACGAGACCGCCTACGCCCAGGTCCTGAACGATCGGCTGGGGATCCCGTTCGAGAAGATCCGGATCGTGCAGGGCGACACCTCCAGGCTCAAATGGGGCGGCGGGACCGGCGGCTCGCGCTCGCTGACCGCCGAGGGCATGGCGATCCGCGACGCCTCGGACATCGTCGTCGAGCGCGGCAAGCACTACGCCTCGCAGGAGCTCGAGACCGCGGTCGTCGACATCGAGTTCACGCGCGAGACCGGTGAGTTCCGCGTGATCGGCACCGACCGGAGCGTCGGCCTGCTCGAGCTCGCCGCCAAGGCGCGCACGATGACCCCGCCCGCGGGCGCCGAGCCCGGGCTCCCAGGCCTGGACGCCGAGGCGATGGCCAACATCGACGCCTGGACCTTCCCCAACGGCTGCCACGTCGCCGAGATCGAGATCGACCCCGATACCGGGGTCACCGAAATCGTCAACTACGTCGCGGTCGACGACTTCGGCGTCGTGCTCAACCCGATGCTGGTCGCGGGCCAGGTGCACGGCGGCGTGGTCCAGGGCATCGGCCAGGCGCTCTACGAGCACGCGGTCTACGACGACAACGGCCAGCTGCTGTCCGGCTCGTTCATGGACTACTGCATGCCGCGGGCCGACGGCGTGCCGGCGATGGCGGTCTCGACCGTCGAGGTGCCGTGCAAGAACAACCCGATGGGGGTCAAGGGCTGCGGCGAGGCGGGCTCGGTCGCCTCGCCCGCGGCGGTGATCAACGCGATCATCGACGCGCTCGCCGACCTTGGCGTGCGCGCGATCGACATGCCGGCGACGCCCGAGAAGGTCTGGCAGCTGATCCAGGCGCACAGCCGGCCGATCGCGGCGGAATGACGGCGGGGCCGGCAGCGGGCGTGGCCTCGGGCGGCGTGAGCGGCGGTTGACTGGTCTCACCTTCGAGCGGGTCGAGGTGCGGCCGGTGGTCGTGCCGCTCAGCCGGCCGGTGGTCTCGCGGGTCGGCCGGTACGAGCAATGGCCGCTGATCCTGATCGACCTGATGACCGCCGAGGGGATCGTCGGGCGCAGCTATCTGGCGCCCTATCTGCGGCAGGCCGTGCGCTCCATCGTGCCGGCGATCCAGGACCTGGCCGAGGCCCGCCAGGGCCGGCCGCTGGCGCCGCTCGACGCGTTCGCCGCCGGGCGCAAGGCGCTCGGCCTGGTCGGCCTCGAGGGCGTGACGCTGATCGCCGTCTCCGGGCTCGACATGGCGGCCTGGGACGCGCTCGCCCAGGCCGCGGGCCTGCCGCTCGCGGTCTACCTCGGCGGCTCGCTGGCGCCGGTGCCGGCCTACCATAGCGGCGGCCTCTGGCTGACGCCCCTCGCGACGCTCGGCAGCGAAGCCGGGGCGCTGGTCGCCGAAGGCGGCTTCAGCGCGCTCAAGCTCCGGCTCGGGCGCGAGCGGCTCGCCGACGACATCGAAGCGATCCGCGCGGTCAGCGAGGTGCTCGGCGCCGACGGCCAGATCATGACCGACTTCAACCAGGGCCTATCGCTGGGCGACGCCCTGCATCGCTGCCACGCCCTCGACGATCAGGGCCTCTACTGGTTCGAGGAGCCGATCGCCTACGACGATTTTTCCGGTTATGCGCGCCTTGCCCGCGAGCTCGAGACGCCGGTCATGCTCGGCGAGAATTTTTATGGGCCGCGCTCGCTCTATGCCGCAATCCAAGCCGGCGCTGGCGACTACGTCATGCCGGACCTGATGCGGATCGGCGGCGTCACCGGCTGGCTGCGCGCCGCCGCGCTCGCCGGTGCCGCCGGCATCGAGATGTCGTCCCATCTGTACCCGGAGCTCTCGGCGCATCTGCTGCGCGTCGCCGAGAGCGGTCACTGGCTGGAGTGGCAGGACTGGGCGCAGCCGATCCTGGCCGAGCCGTTCCGGCTCGAGGGCGGCCACCTGATCATCCCGGAGGTCCCCGGCAACGGTCTCGCCTGGGATGAAGCCGCGGTCCGCCGCTATCAGATCTGAGACGCTTGAAAATCAACCGTGGATTGATAAAATAGCCGCTCACGCTTTGGTCTAGGCAGGAGCGGACGTCTGGTCGAATGGCTTCAGCTGAGCTGAGCTGGGGTGTCTGAACGGCAGCCCACGAGCTCCCGGCTTACGCCGGAGCTGAGCACGATCCTCGACCACGTCCGCTGGCTCGCGGCGCTGCTGGTCCTGCTCGGCCATGTCCGCCTGCACACGATTGGGGCCTATGGCAGCGACGTCGCCGGTGCCGGCCGCGCCCATGTCCGGGCATTCTTCTTTCTGACCGGGCTCGGCCACGAGGCGGTGATCGGCTTCTTCGTGCTGAGCGGCACGCTGGTCGCCGGCAAGCTGATCGGCAGCCGGCGGCGCTTCGGCGCGGGCGAGTGCGCCCACTATCTGCTCGATCGTTTGACCCGGATCTGGATCGTCGCCGTTCCCGCGCTGCTGTTCTCGGCCCTGGTCGCCCACACCTCACGCCGCGCGTTCGGCGGCTTCTACAACAGCCTCCTCGACGACTGCGCGCCCGGCGCGCTCGACCTCGGCGCCAACCTCCTGTTCCTGCACAAGGCGTTTTTCCCGACCTTGTGCAGCGATGGTCCCTATTGGAGCATTCACAACGAGGTCTGGTATTATCTGCTGCTGCCGGCCGTTCTTCTGATCTTCGCCGCGCGCACCGCCTGGCTGCGCGGGCTCATGCTGGCCCTGGTCGTCGGCGCCGTCGGGGCGCTGCTGCTGCTCGACCCGTGGGATTCGAAAAACACCCTCGCCTATGGGCCGCTCTGGCTCGCGGGGGCGCTGGCCGCGGCCGGCTGGCGCTGGCGCCTGTCACCGGCCTTGTGCGCCGCCCTGCTCCTGCCCGCCCTGATCATGGCCAAGGGCGCCGGCGAAGCCAACTTCCTGCTCTGGGACTATCTGGTCGGGCTCGCCCTGCTGGCGCTGCTGCTCGCGGTCCAGAGCCGCGGCCTGCCGGGCTGGTGGCTGACGCCCGGCCTGGTCCGGCTGGGGCGGAGGCTCGCCGGTTTTTCCTATTCGCTCTACCTGACCCACGCGCCGGTGATCTTCCTGATCCGGACGGCGCTCGAGCGGCGCTTCGGGGTCGCGCTACCGATCCGGGCGCTCGGCGCGCCTGCGCTCGCGGTCATGCTGCTCGAAGGCGTGGCCGCGCTCGCGGTCGCTTGGCTCTTCTGGCTCGCCTTCGAGCGCCACACCGGCGCGCTGCGGGCCGCGATCCGGGCGCGGCTCGCCCGCCGCCCGGGGCTCGCGGACGCCGCGCCGAGCCTCTGAGTCGCCGTACTAACGAGTGCAAGCGTGATACCCACCGCGATTGCTGTGTTTTTCATGTCAGGAAACCCTTGCTCCTCTCAGACTGCGTTCATGACTATTCTCTCAGCCCGGTCAGCGTGCCAAGTCAGTGGCGGACTGTCAGGGATTGTCAATGGGAGGGCATGGTCAACTCTGTACAACCATCACGAGAAAGACCGATGCCGCTACCATGGCTGATCACGTGGTGCCCCACCGAGGCGACCCCGATCTGTTCTGGCAGGGTGAGCTGCAAAGCCTGTGCGCTACCTGTCACAGCCGGTTCAAGCAGAGCCAGGAGAAGGGTGGCCACAAGCACCTTCGAGGGGCTGACGAAGCACGGCGAGCCCTTGTTCTTCGCTTGGTGATAGGCCCTGGCGAGGCGATAGGAAGCTCCAGCCTGCCTCAATTTGGATGGAGGCTGCGGATCAATCCATTGATCCGAGCCATTGAAACGTCTTTCAGTTCCGGTAGTTACGGCATCATCCAAATGGAGGCTTGAAAATCAATCCAACTCCAGCTAACTCATTGAAATCACTACTGTGAACCGAAGGCCCCCGGCAGGGGCTTGCCAAACCGACCTGCCGGGAGCCCCTCGATGGTGTCCGGGACGCATCGCGGTGCCGCTTAACGCTAGCCACCCGCTGTGCGCCCGGCGTCCATCATCTAATCCCCTGCCAGATACTCCAGCAGGGCGGCGATCAGATGAACGAACGCCGCCAACACGGCGAACAACCGACCATAGTTGTTGGTCATCGCTGTCATCGGACCATATGTAGCGCCCGCGGGCAAGTTCAAACACCATAGGCGCGCAGTGCGCGATGAAAGCGCTGATACATCAACAGATAAGTCGCCAGAACTTCGTTTCTGATTTAAGAACGGAGCGCCCTAGCCCGCTTCACGGGGCAGCAATCGGCATCCCGAGGCCACCACCCCCATTGCCGGCCCATGCCGCTCCCCGGTAGGTGAGCTTGGCGCCCACCTTCCAGGCCCGTCACGACGCCGCGGTCAAGGTGCCCACCCCGGGTGGAAGGCACCGGTTGGTCTAGAGGGGAATATCCGAACCGCCCCGCCTAATTGAGTTCCTCTCGGATCACTTCCTCCAGCCTTACAACGTCTGGCGATTGGACTATGAGCTGTGCCGCTACTAGTAGCTCTATGAGCACGACATCCAGCGCATTCGGATCATACTCGAAAGGCGACGTATCTCTGATTAGGCGATCACGACGTATCTTCAGCGTTGGACCGCTATAAGTAAACGCACTTCTAATCCTGGCGAGCGTTTTGTCAGCGTCTTCCTGCGGCGTTTTTGAATGCACGCCGGAAGCATAATTTGCCATATACTTTATTACGTCGCGCCGGCGTATCCAGATCCCCTCCAGAAACAATATTCGTTGACCGAGAAAATTAGGCACGGGAGCGCTGACTTCCTTAAAAACCTCGGCTGCTCGTGGTAGTGATGACGGATTGATCGCACCGCAACCATACTCGAAAGGTCCCAATCGCATGCCATGCAACAATGCTCCGCCACTTGCGAAGAACAATCGGTGGGGTTGTTCCGAATAAAAGGCGTTTCTGGCAGGCATTAGCAGTTTGATCTTTCCAATTCGTGGCGAAGCAACTCTCACGAGATCGCCTTCCCCATCTACAGTAATGCGGCGTAACAGACCGCTAAGTCGTCGTAATTCGTCCCGCGGGGGCGCATCGAGGTCGAGAAGTTTGCGAATGTATGCGAGATCTTCAACAAGGGCAACCGCGGCCTCACGCGTAAGAATTTGACGTTCCTGACGCGCTTGACTGGAGTTGGCCATGTACGTCTACCGTTCACGTTTTACCCAGTAGATTATCTACCATAGGGGTGGCTCGGATTTCAAGAGGCTGGCGGAGATGAACCAGCGCCCCAGCCCGTCTTCTCGAAACGCCCTGAATTTTTGCTTTTGTGAGCCTGGCCAGACTCACGGTACCGGGTGACGGACTGGCGTGAGATCCTCGATCACACGGGAGTGTGGCCTGAGAGGCGCCGAACACCTACCTTCCCGGCGCCCGCACGCTACCCCATGAGACAGAGTATCTCACGCTGTAGTGGGGGGAGACAGACCCCGACCGCCTACACTGCCCCAGACCGGGCATGTTAAGGATCGCCCGTAGGATCGGGCCGCCGTACCCCTAACGCGCTCTACCGGCTCCCCAGAGGTGCTTTGCCGGGCTGGGCTCTCCAGCGGGCGTTGCCTTGCGCCAACCACAGCGCGGTGATGGTGCCCGCCCAGATGGGAGTCGGGTGAGCGTGAGCCAAGACGTTCGGCTGCCCATTACCAGAGCCAGGGGATGGATCCTGTCGAGGGTTGCCTGAACACAGCTCGGATAAGGCAATCGAGCTCGAGGAAACCAGGTTGGCCGAACCACGTCGGGGCCCCTCTCCCGGAGCGATCGACGGGCCTTCCTGCCTGAACACCGGCCCGAACTGACCTGTCGTCACCCTTAACCAGGTCGTGTTTTGTTGCATTGAGGTTGCGATCCGGGTCAAGGCCCGGCTCGATTCAGTCTTCCTAGCCGCGCGCGATCCGCGCCTCCCAGGCATCGTAGTCGAGATCCGGCTCGTGGATCACGCGCTGCTGGTGCAGTTCGCGACCCTTGAGCAGCGCGACCAGCGCCTCGTTGTCCGGCACGCTGATCCCGAGCGCCTTCGCTTCGCGGATCAAGGCGCCGTTGAGCGCGTCGATCTCGGTCCGCCGGCCGGCCTCGACGTGCTGCAGCATCGAGGGCTTGTTGAACTTCTTGCGGCACTGCGCCTTGATCTTGAGGGCGATCTCGGGGTTGGGCAGGCGGATGCCCTTGGCGCGGGTCACCGCCATCACCTCCTCGAGCACCCGGTCCTGGAAGGCGTCGAGCTCGGGCACGCGGACGAACTCGCCGGCGCGCAGCCCGGTGGTCGCCGAGATCGCGTTGACCGCGCAGTTGACCACGAACTTCTGCCAGACCAGGCCCATGACGTTGGGCTCGAACTCGGCCTCGAAGCCTGCGCCCTGCAGCGCCTCGATCAGGCCCTCGGCGCGCGCGCTCACCCGGCCGTCGGTCTCGCCGACCGAGGTGATGCCCATGTGCGTGAGGCAGACGTGGCCGGGGCCGCGGCTCGCCGCACTGCACATGCTGGAGCCACCGAGCACCCGCTCCTTACCGAGCGCCGCCTGCAGCGTCTCGACGTTGCCGATGCCGTTCTGGAAGGTGATCGCAAAGCCGTCCGGCCCGAGCAGCCGCTTCACGGTCGCCGCGGCTCTTTCGGTATTGTTGGCGTCGACGAACACGATCACCGCGTCGGCCGAAGCGTCGGCTCCAGGCTCGGTCGAGGCCGCAAGCCGCACCCGATGCTCACCGCGCACGCCGTCGACGATCAGGCCCTTGCGCGCGATCGCCTCGACATGCTCGCGCCAGGCATCGATCAGGCTCACCTCGTGGCCCGCCGCCGCGAGCAGCCCGCCATAACTCCCGCCCATCGCGCCCGCGCCGACAACCGTGATCTTCATGTCCTCCCCCCGCAACCTTCGCGCGACCCTAGCCGATCGCCCCCGTCGGAGCCAGGCCGGCGCTCTATGCCGAACGCACGGCGAAGGCCAGCCGGCCACGCCGGCCGGCGCTTCGTAGCGACCGCCGGTGCGCGCGGTCTCATCCAGCACCGAAATCGAACTCACTCTGAATTGGCGGTTGTGGTTTGCTGATCAAGAGAGCCGGACGCCCCAGCTGACCGCTCTTCTTGATCAAATCCTCGTCGAACGTCTTCATCAGCGGGAGCCGAGCGTCGAGGGCAGTTGCCACGTGGATGGCATCCTTCGGCTTGATACCGTGGTCCCAGACCAAGTCGCGTGCTTCCTCCGCAATCCGACGCGTGACGTTCCGCACGGAGATGTATTCCTTCTTGAAAAATTCGGTCACCTTCTGCGCACCGCTTTGGGAAGCGGCGTGCGTCCGCGCAAGCGCAAAATCTCCGCAATCGTAAGCGCAGACGTAATAATGATCACGTTGCCTCGCTCAGCCTCGTTCAACACGGCCCGGCAGAGTGCCTCTTTGTCGGCTTCTGCTTGGAGAAGCCCGAGAAAACAGTCCGAGTCCCAATACCGTCTATCCATATTCGACGGTATATCCCTTTAGAATCCTCGGACGTCCGTCGTAGATGGTAATTTGTCTCGAGATGACGGAATGATCTCTTCAACCTTGACGCTTGAAGGGCTCCCGTCCCGCCTGTATCTGATTAATCCATAAACTTCAACACGTTTGCCAAACAATTTCAGCGCATGGTCCAGCATGTGTTCCGGAATGTCGCAGCAATCGGCTTGTCCCAGACTGGTTCGTACACCGTGAAATGTAGGGTGTGCCTTTCTGATGCGACCTGTAGACGGCCCTCTACTGAGCCATAGTCAGTCGAGACTTCCCGAAGTAGCGGTCACGTGGGCGACGGACTTGTGAGTTACTCCAGCTCGCTGTTTAACCCACACGCAACCCGAGTGCCATCCTTGTCGTCAGTCGATACGATCCGTCCGAGATTGCGAAATGCTTGGTCGCCAGTGCGGAGAAGTAGGGCGGTTCCTCGCTGCGATCTTCGAGCGTCTCGATCCCATCCCGACGATACGGAGCACGCATCCACCGTTTGCGAGCTTATACCCTGGTGCAGCGCGTAGCCCGACAATGCTTCCAGCCCTGACTTGAACACCATTCAAGCGCGCCTGTCCGCACACACGCTTGTCACTTCCGAACGAGACCAAAAACGCCTCCACACCGCAGAAACTTCTCCGCAGTCACCCCCATGCCCTCTATTTCAGAGTGGTCCCCAGTTCCACTCGCATATCCATACCCCACCTTCCTACTGAGCTCAGCGCGAAGCCTCTGCCGGCGAGTTCGACCAGGCTCGCGGCCAGCACGCGGGCGCCCGCGGCCAGGTCCTCGGGCTTCGCGTTTTCGGCCGGGTTGTGGCTGATGCCCCGCTCGCAGGGCACGAAGATCATGCCCGTCGGCGCCTGCTCGGCGATGAAGTTGGCGTCGTGAAAGGCGCCGGACGGCAGGCGCATGTGGCCGATGCCGAGCCCGCGCGCGGCGTTCTCGATCGTATCCACGATGCGCGCGGGAAAGACGCAGGGCGGCCGGTTGAAGGTCTCGACGACCCGGGCGGCGCAAGGCGGTGCGAAGCGTTGGCAGACCCGCTCGATCTGCCCGCCGCGGGCCTCGAGCACACCGGCCTCGGGATGGCGGAAATCGACGCTGAAGGTGACCCTCGCCGGCACGGTGTTGGGCGAGTTGGGCTGGACCTCGAGCCGGCCGACGGTGAACCGGACCCGGTCGTCCGGGTCGTGCATCAGGTCCTGCAGGCCGGCGATCATCCGGACCGCGGCCCGGACCGCGTCCTTGCGGCCGCCGAGCGGGGCGGTGCCGGCGTGGGCCGGCTCGCCCTCGACCTCGACCACGTACCAGCGCGCCCCCTGGATGCCGGTGACCACGCCCACCTGCAGGCCGCTCGCCTCGAGCCGCGGCCCCTGCTCGATGTGCGGCTCGAGATAGGCGGCGATCGGCAAACCGAACGGACGGCGCGGCACGTCGGGCGTGGCGGCGAGCGTCTCGGCGAGCGCGGCACCGAAGCGGATGCCGGCCGCATCGGAGAGATCAAGGCAGTCCTCGAGCCGCATCAGGCCCGCGAACACGGCCGAGCCCATGGCGCCCGGCGCGAAGCGCCCGCCCTCCTCGTTGGTCCAGGCGACCACGTCGACCGGGCGCGCCGTGGCGATGCCGGCATCGTCGAGCGCCTCCAGCGCCTCCAGCCCCGCGAGCACGCCGAAGATGCCATCGAAGCGGCCGCCGGTCGGCTGGCTGTCCATGTGCGAGCCGGCGACCACGGGCGGCGCGCCCGGGTCGCGCCCGGGCCGGCGGATGAACAGGTTCGCGATGTCGTCGACCGCAGGCTCGTAGCCGCGCGCCGCCGCCCAGCCGAGCAGCAGCGCCCGCGCCCGGATGTCCTCCGCCGACAGCGCCTGACGGTTGACGCCGTTGCCCGCGATCGCGCCGATCTCGGCCATCGCCATGTGCCGCTGCCAGAGCCGCCCCTGATCGACGGCCGCGGCCGCCCGATGCGCGAAAGCCTGCTGTGCTGCCATGGTCCGCCCCCTCGCGGCGGCAACTTCGCCGACCCCGATTGTCCCTCCCGGGCCGCCGCCAGGCAAGACCTCGCCCTTGCGAGACGCTGGGTGGACAAAGATCCTCGTTGCTGCCAGAATTCAGACTTGCTGTCAGTACAGTGGTGAATTGGCAGATGCAGGCAGTGCGTACCCGATTGGGCGAGAACGGTCGTGTCGTCATCCCGGCCGAGTTTCGCAAGCAGCTTGGCCTGAAGGCGGGCGATCCGCTGGTCGTGCGGCTCGACGAAGATGGTCTCCGAATCGAGAGCCGACGGGCAGCGGTGCGCGCCGCTCAGCGCATGGTCCGCGAGCGCGTGCCGAAGGGAGAGCTCCTGACCGAGCGGCTGTTCAGGATGCGGCTCGCCGAGACCCGCGGTGAGTGAGGTCGTCCTCGATGCCTCGGCTGTGCTCGCTCTGATCAACGAGGAGCCCGGCGGCGAGACCGTCGATGCTCTGCTCGACGATGCGATCATCAGCGCCGTGAACTGGTCCGAGGTGATCGCGGTGCTGGTCGACGCCGGGTTCGCGATCGAGCGCGCCGGCGCCAGGATCACGGCGCTCAACCTCGAGGTCGTCGCGTTCGACCAGGCGCAGGCACTGGCCACCGGTGCGCTGCGCTCAGCGACGCGCAGCGCCGGCTTGTCGCTTGGGGATCGGGCGTGCCTCGGCCTCGCGCAGACGCGCGCCGCGCCAGCGATCACAGCCGACCGGCGCTGGGCGACCCTCCAGCTCGAGGCCGAGGTCCGGCTGATCCGATGAACGCCAAGCAATTCGATCCCGCCGCCGTCTGCCCGCTCGACGATGTGCGGGTGCTCGATCTCTCGCGCCTGGTCGCGGGCAACATCCTGACGCATGTGCTGGCCGATCTCGGCGCCGAGGTGATCAAGGTCGAGAAGCCGGGCCGGGGCGATGATCTGCGCAACTGGCAGACCCGGGGCGTGCCGCTCTGGTGGCAGGTCTACGCCCGCAACAAGAAGAGCTTGTGCCTCGACCTGCGCCAGGCGGCCGGGCGCGACCTCCTGCTCCGTTTGGTCGAGACCTCGAAAATCCTGGTCGAGAACTACCGCCCGGGCACGCTCGAGAAGATGGGCCTCGGGCCCGAGGTGCTGCAGGCTCGCAACCCCGGGCTCGTGGTCGTCCGGGTCTCGGGCTGGGGCCAGAGCGGCCCGTTTCGCGACAAGCCCGGCTTCGGCTCGCTGGTCGAGGCGTTTTCCGGCTTTGCCGCGATGAACGGCTTTGCCGACCGGCCGCCGGTGCTGCCGGCGTTCGCGATGGCGGACGCGTTTGCCGGCCTTTATGGCGCGCTCGCCGCCCTGACCGCGCTCCGGGTCGCCGAGCGCGGCGGCGCGGGCCAGGTGATCGATCTCGCCCTGCTCGAGCCGATCCTCGCCATGCTCGGCCCCAAGGCCGCCGAGCACCGGCTGACCGGCGCGACCACGCCCAGGATGGGCAGTCGCTGCATGATCCAATCGCCGCGCGACGTCTACGAGACTCGGGACGGCAAGTACGTGGCCCTCTCGACCGGCACCCAGGCCATGGCGGAGCGCCTGTTCCGGGCGATCGGGCGCGCCGACCTCCTGGACGACCCGCGCTTTCGCACCAACGCCGATCGGTTGCGCCACCGCGAGAAGGTCGAGGCGATCGTCGCGGACTTCATTGCGGAGCGCACCCAGGCGGACGCGCTCGCCTTTTTCGAAACGGCCGAGGTCACGGTCGGCCCGGTTGCCGACGAGGCGGACCTCGCCGCCGATCCCTACGTCGCCGAGCGTGAGGTGCTGGTCGAGGTGCCGGACCCGCTCGCGGGCCATCTGCCGATGCACAACGTCGTGCCCCGGCTGTCCGCGACCCCCGGCGCGCTCCGCCACCCCGCGCCCAGGCTAGGCGAGCACAATGCCGAGATCCTCCGCGCGCTCGGTTGCTCGGGCGAAGAGATCGCGCGCCTGACCGAGGCCGGCGTCCTCGGGGCATAGCCGTCCGCTCAGACGATCAGCTCGATCCGAGCCCCAACGCCGGGGACAGCGGCGAGCCGCTTGTCGCGCGTCAGCATGCGTACTTCCAGCATCTCAGCGAGGGCCAGGTAGAGCGCGTCGTGGAGCGAGGCATTGTCGCGCAGCTCGAACGCCCGCGGCAGCAGCGGCGTGTGAGAAAAACGCTCGATTGGCAGGCAAGCAAAGTCGGCCAGCGCCGACAGTGCGGCGACAGTTGGCAGCCGGCCGCGCAGAACCCGATTGCGAAGCACGCTCGCCACCTCTGCGTCCAGCAGGTGCGGTCCGGCCCACGAGGATTTGCTCCGGAGCCGTTCGCCGATCGCCGCAGCGTGGGGCGGCAGGTCGAGGATCAGGTCGACGATCACCGAAGCGTCGACCACGAGCACCGCTACTGCCCGCGGTTTTCGCGCACCGCCGCTACCGAATTGAAGGGCTCTCCGACCGGTCCGCGTTGCTTGATGCGCTCGATGACCTCCTCCAGCGAAGGCTTGGCCGCCACTTTGGTGACCTCGCGGCGCAGGAAGTCGGACAGGCTCATGCCTTCCTTGGCGGCGCGGATCTTCAAAGCCTGGTGCACTTCGTCCGGGACGTTGCGGATCTGGATCATCTTGGACATGCGCTCCACATGCGATCATGTGGTGCGCATGTCAAGGTCGGCTTGGCCGCCCGGCGTCCGGCCGCCATAATCGACGCCCGCCAACGCGCCGGCCAGGCGCTCGAGCCTTCAGGGAGGCCCCATGCCGGAACCGACCGCCTACGAGCTGTTCGCCGTCAAATACGCGCACCACGAGCGACCCGCGTTCGACAATTTCGTGTTCCGCGACGACGTCCACGACGGCCCGGGACCGCTCGACTACTTCGTCTGGGTGGCGCGCTCGCCGGAGCGGACCTTCGTGATCGACACCGGTTTTTCCGAAGAGACCGGCCGGCGCCGCGATCGCCAGATCATCCGCGACCCCAAGGCAGGCCTCGCCGCGCTCGGGATCGACGCCGGCGCGGTCGAGGACGTGATCATCACCCATCTGCACTACGACCACGTCGGCAACTTCGAGATTTTTCCCCGCGCGACCTTCCACCTCCAGGATCGGGAGATGAGCTACGCCACCGGCCGCTACATGTGCCATCAGCGCCTGAAGCTGCCCTTTGACGTCGAGAACGTGACCGGCATGGTGCGCGAGCTCTACCGCGGCCGAGTCGAGTTCCACGACGGCGACGAGGACCTCGCCTCCGGCATCAGCCTGCACCTGGTCGGCGGCCACAGCCACGGCCTGCAGTTCGCCCGCGTCCACACCAGGCGCGGCTGGGTCGTGGTCGCCTCGGACGCCGCCCACTTCTACGCCAACATGGCGACCGGCAACCCGTTCCCGATCGTGCTCCACATCGGCGAAATGCTCGAGGGCCACCGCAAATGCCGGCGCCTCGCGGCGAGCGAGCAGCACATCGTGCCCGGCCACGATCCCTTAGTGATGGCGCGCTACCCGGCGCCATCCGCCGACCTCGAGGGCATCGCGGTCCGGCTCGACACAGCACCGGCGGACTGAGCCGGCTCCGAACCGAGCGCCACCGGGCGGCGGAGCTCCGGCCAGACCAGCGCGGCCAGCGCCAGCGCCGCCAGGCCCTCGAGCGCGATCAGCGCGACCGCATGCGCCGCGCCCAGCCAGTCGGCGAGCAGGCCGACGTGCAGCATGCCGATCGGACCGGCGCCGATCGCGACCGTGAGCAGGCCCATCAGGCGCGAGCGCAAAGCGGCCGGTGCGGCCAGGAACATGATCGTGCTCTGCATGACGGAAAAGCCCGCGATGCCGATGCCGCACAGCAGGATCAGCCCGAACGACAACGCCGCCGCGGACGACAGCGCGAAGGCCAGGACAGCGAACAGGAACAGGAGTGACGAGCCGGTATAGATCTGGGCATAGCGCATCGGCCGATCGGTGCGCCCGACCAGCAGCGCGCCCAGCAGCGCGCCGAAGCCCTCGGTCGACATCAGGACGCCGATCAGGGTCGGCGAGAGATGGAGCACGCGCTCGCCGATCACCGGCACCATCGTGATGTAGGCAAAGCCCCAGAGGTTGACGATCACCGTGACCGCGAGGGCGCCGAGGATCAGGCGCTCGGCGCGCGCGAACCGCCAGCCCTCGGCCAGCATCGCGAGCAGCGAGGCGCCGGTGCCCGCTGCACGCGCCTCGCGATAGACGATCCGCGCGACCAGCACGGCGGCCGCGGCGTAGAGGATCGCGCCCAGCAGATAGACGCCGTACAGCCCGATCGCTTCCAGCAGAAGGCCACCGAGCGCCGGCCCGACCATCCTGGTCGCGTTGCTGGTCGCCGATTCCAGGGCCATGGCGCGGCTCAGCAGGGCCGGACCGGCGAGCTCGCCGAGCATGGTCCGCCGGACCGGGAACTCGGTCGCCCAAAACATGCCGTTGAGAAAGGCGCCGGCCGCGACCTGCCAGATCGTGATCCGGTCGGCGAGCGCGAGCAGCGCCAGCACCGCCGAGGCCAGCGCCAGCACGACCAGTGCCAGGATCAGGAAACGGCGGCGATCGTAACGGTCGGCGAGCGCGCCCGCCGGGATGCCGAACAGAAACATCGGCGCCAGGCGCAACAGCGTCAGGACCGCGACCAGAAAGGGCGAGCCGGTCCGCTCGAGCACGAACAGGCTGATCGCGAGCAGCTCCAGCCAGCGCAGCGCGCCGCAAAGGATGCCGCTCGACCAGAGACGGGCGAAGCCCGGGTTGTGCAGGAGCTCGCGCACGCGTTGGCCGGCGCTCAGTCCTCGATCTCGACCTCGAGGCCAAGTACGAGAAAACTCCAGGACTTGCCGTGGGCGTCGAGGTTCAGGGACTCGTTGACGCCGCCCTCGAGCGCCTGGTCCATGACGAAGTTGAGGGCGCCGAGACGGTCGAGTGCGAAGCGCTGCACCGGGCCTTTGAGCAGCCGCGGGAACTCGGCCTGCAGGCGCTCCGGCGTCAGCTGCGCCTCGATCGCGGGGAAGTGGCGCTGCTCGTAGGCGTAGACCGCGACGTTCGAGCGGTTGCCCTTGTCGCCGGCGCGGGCGTGGGCGATTTCGCGCAGCTGCACCCGCCGGCTCATGCCTCGATGATCTCGACGCGGGCGCGGACCTGGTCGCGCGCGAGATAGGCGCTGTGCGTGATCACCGAGGGCGTGATCTGGCCGCGATAGCCGCCGCCCCCGGCGGGGCCGCAGCAGAGCAGCGATTCGACTTCCCAGAGCAGGAGCTCGGCCTGCTCGCGCGAGCTCGCCCGCAGCGCCGCCCGCAGGCGGACGTCCCGGGCATCGCTCGGATAGGCGCGCGCGGTGCCGTGCAGCGCGCTGACCCCGATCAGATCGAGCCTGAGCGGCGCGTTGCAGCCGTGCAGCCCGACCATCCGCTCCTCGACCACCCGGCCCGCGAGCTCGGCCCGCGCCCTGGCGCCGGGCCCGGCGTACGAGATCCCGGCCTCGGCCAGCAGGCCGCCATCGAACGCGACCGTCACCTTGAGCTGCTCCGGCCGTCTGGCGCCGCCGGCGCCCGTCACCTCGACCCGGTCCCTGCCCTGCTCGCGGATCTGGACGCCGCTGAAGTCGGCGACCACGTCGGGCGTGACGTAGGCGGCAGGATCATGGACCTCGTACAGCAGCTGCTCCTTGACCGTCCGCTCGCTGACCAGACCGCCGGCGTCGTCGAGCTTGGTGATCACGGCGCTGCCGTCGGCCGCGACCTCGGCGATCGGGAAGCCGACCCGGGCGAGGTCCTTCACGTCCTTGAAGCCCGGATCGGCGAAATAGCCGCCGGTGATCTGGGCCGCGCACTCCATCAGATGGCCCGCGAGCGTGCCGGCGCCGAGCATCGGCCAGTCGTCCTCGGCCCAGCCGAAGGCATGCCTAAGCGGCGCGAGGAACAGGCTGGGATCGGCGACCCGGCCGGTGATCACGACGTCCGCCTCCGACTCGAGCGCCTGCAGGATCGCATCGGCCCCGAGATAGGCGTTGGCCCCGACCAGCCGCCGGCCGACCTCGCCGACGGTGATGCCCGAATCGAGCGGCGTCTCCGGCCCGATCAGGGCGCTGACGTCGTCGCCCTCGAGCGCTGCGATCCTGAGCCTGCCGAGCCCCAGCGCGCGCGCCACCGCGGCCGTCCGCGCGGCGGCGCCTTGGGGGTTCGCGACCCCCATGTTGGTGACCAGCCGCGTTCCGTGCGCCACGCACAGCGGCAGGACCGCGCGCATCCGCCGCTCGAGCAGCGGATTGTAGCCGGCCCCGGGATCGGCCATGCGGTCGCGGTGGCCGAACGCCAGCGTGCGCTCGCCGATGCACTCGAACACGATCACGTCGAGCCGGCCCTTGGCGACCAGCTCGAGCGCCGGCTCGAGCCGGTCGGCCGAGAACCCGGCGCCGGTGCCGAGACGGAAGCGATCCACGCTGCGCATGTTCCGACCCTAGCACAAGGCGCAGGCGCAGCGACGGATTTAGGGTTCGATCAGGCTGATCGAATAGAGGCGCAGCCGCGAATCATTCGAGATGACTGTCAAACCCTCGGCAATCGCCTGCGCCACCAGCATACGATCGAACGGGTCCTCATGGTGTCGCGGCAGATCGCCAGCGGCGAGTCCATGCTCGGTGGTGACGGGCAGCTGCACGATGCCACTGCCCACGACGGCGCCGACGAGCGCCGCGGTGTCGAAGGCCAATCTTCCCCGCGCCCGCTTGATCGCAGCTTCCCAGAAGCTCGCCGCACTCACGAAGATCGGCATCTGCGGGTCCGCGATCATGGCGCGCACGCTCGGCTTCAGCCGCGAGCTCTGACTGAACCACCAGAGCAGCACGCGGGTGTCGAGCAGGTAGCTCAGGGACACTCGCCTCGAAAGGCCGCCATGATCTCCTCCGGCAGCGGATCATCGAAGTCCTCCGCGATCCAGATCTGGCCCTTGAGCAAATCCGGCTGGCGCGGCTCGCGCTTCGGGGCGTAGGGCAGCAGCCGCGCGACCGGCTTGCCGGCCTTGGCGATCACGATCTCCTCGCCGGCCGCGACCTCCTCCAAGAGGCGTGATAGATGGGTCTTAGCTTCGTGGACATTGACCATACGCATCGCCGGAGTCCTCTCGACCAGACTTAGTTTAGTCCGACAGACCTGGCCGCGCGAGGTCTGGCCCGATCCGAGCAACCGCCGACCAAGGTGAGAGCACCGCATGCGCAAGAGCCTGGCTGAGGCGACCCCGCGGGTGGTCGGAACCGCGCCCGCCCGCGGCACGACCATGCTCGGCATCGGCATGACCCTGCTCGCGATCGGCCTGTTCGCGTTCATGGACACGATCGGCAAGTCTTTGATGCAGCGCTATCCGGCGCCGCAGGTGGTCTGGGCGCGCTACTTCTTCCAGTGCACGCTGATGCTCCTGTTCCTGCCCCGGCTCGGCGTCACGGGTTTCCTGCGCACCCGCCGCCACGGTCTGCAGGTCGGCCGCGGCCTCTTGCTGCTGCTCGCGACCTTGTGCATGTACGGCGCGATCAGCGTCGTGCCGCTCGCCGACGCCTATGCCATCACCTTCACCGCGCCGCTGCTGGTGACCGCACTCTCGGTGCCGCTGCTCAAGGAGCGGGTCGGCTGGCGCCGCTGGACCGCGGTCGTGATCGGCTTCATCGGCGTCCTGATCGTGATCCGCCCGGGCTTCGGCCAGGTCCCGTGGCAACTCATGCTGCCGCTGATCACCGCCGCCTGCTTTGCCGTCTACCAGATCTTCACCCGCATGATCAGCGTCGACCCCTGCGAGACGCCCTTCGTGATGCTCTTCTACCTGGCCTGGGTCGGCGCGCTCGCGACCACGCTGGTCGTGCCCTTCTACTGGCAGCCGGTGGCGCCGCTCGACTGGCTGTGGATGGCGGCGATCGGCGGCCTGGGCGCGACCGGCCACATGGTCCTGATCCGCGCGCTCACGATCGCCCCCGCCTCCCTGATCGCGCCCTTCACCTACAGCCAGATCATCTGGGCGCTGATCCTCGGTTTTCTGGTGTTCGGCGACGTCCCCGACGCCGGGATGCTCGCCGGCTGCACCGTGATCATCGCCAGCGGCCTGTTCGTCTTCTACCGCGAAGCCGTACTCGGCCGACGTTGAATAACCTGGGCGCCGCGCTCCGGGCGCTCGGCGAGCGGGAGGCGGGCACGGCGCGGCTGGACGAGGCGGTCGCGGCGTTCCGTTCGTCCCTGCTGGAGAGGACCCGCGAGCGCAGCCCGCTGGCGTGGGCGACGACCGAGGTCGGCCTCGGCGACGCGCTCGTCGCCTCGGGCGCACCCCCCCCTTATACTCCCCCACGACCCCTCCCTCCTCGAGCACCGATGGATCCTAACCCCCACCCTCCCCCCCCCCCCCCCGCCCGGCCCCCCCCCCGCCCCTCCGCCGCCCGCGCCCCGCCCCCCCTCCGCCCCCCCGCCGCCCGCCTCCCCCCGGCCCGCTCCGCCCCGCCCGGCCCCCGCGCCCGCCCCCGCGCGCGTCGCCGCCGCGCCCGCCGCGTCTCGTCCGCCCGCGCCCCCCGTCGGCCCCTCCCGCTCGCGCGTCCTCCCGCCCGCGCCCCCGCGCTCGCCGCCGTCCCGGCCTCGGGCCGGCGCCCTCGCCCGCGCCGCCGTCGCCGCCGCGCGCCCGCGGGCGGCCCGGTCGTTCCCGCTGCCGCCGGCGCTGCGCGCCGGCCGCCGCGCGCGGCGGCCCGCGCCGCGCCGGCGCCCGCCGCGGCGCGCCGTCGCCGGCCCCCGCGCGCCGGCCGCCCGTCGCGCCCCCCCGCCCCCCCCCGCCGCGCCCCCCGCCCCCCGCCGGCTCCGCTCCCCCGCGCGCCGCCCCCCCGCCGCCTGCCCCCCCTCTCGCCACAGCCGCGCGCGGCTCGCTCGCTCGCCGTCCTCGCTCTCTCGCCGCGCCGCGCCCTCGCGCGCCCCCCCCTCCGCATGCCGAGATCGCCCGAAGGACCTCGCCCTCCGCTGCTCGAGCAACGACGCGCCAGCGGGGCGGAGCCGACACGCGGCGCTTCGCGGTAGCTGCGGTGCGCCAGCCATAAGCGCGGGTCGGCCTCGCGCCGGGCGAACGACGCGCCCCCACCTCGGGCATCCCGACCGGCGGCGGGCGCCCGCGGCGGCCGCATCAGGGCTTCGATCAGGTCGGGCGGACGATGCCCTTCTTGAGCAGCACGTTGCCGTAGAGGCGGGTCTCGCCGGTCTGGAGGAGGGCGAAGGCGCTGCTGGCGCGCTCATAGAAGGCGAAGCGCTCGAGCTTTGCCAACTGGAAGCGGCTGCCCTCGGCGCGCTCGATGATCTGCTGGAACTCCTTGCAGACCTCGGGCACCGCGTCGGGGTCAGCGACCACCTCCATGCGCGCGCAGGCCTGGTCGACGAAGTCGTCGAGCGGCATGACCGAGAGCACCGCCTCGAGCGCGCGGGTCGCGCTGATGCCATCCAGGCGCACGACCCGCGGGCCCGCGCTCGCGGCCGGGTAGTTGGCATCGACGATCACCAATTCGTCCCCGTGGCCCATCGAGCGCAGCACGTGCAGGAGATCCGCGCCCAGCAGCGGGTCCAGTCCCTTCAGCATCGCCGGTCCTCCCGATCGCAAGCGTGGTTGAGCAGCGTTTCCTCGCCCGGGTAGACTACACCGATCGGGACGCAGCGCGAAACCAGGGGAGCGGGGCGATGGCTGACAAGGTGGTCATGGCGGTCGACGTCGGCACCGGCAGCGCCCGCGCGGCGCTGTTCGACGCCAGTGGCAAAATGCTCGCCCGCGCCAGCCAGGCGATCGCGATGCATCAGCCGCGCCCCGACCACGCCGAGCAGTCGGGCGAGGACATCTGGCAGGCGGTGTGCGGCGCCGCGCAGGCGGCGCGCGCAGCAGGCCGGCCTGCCGCCCGCGGCGGTCGCCGGGATCAGCTTCGATGCCACCTGCTCGCTGGTCGCACTCGACCGCGAGGACCGCCCGGCCTCCGTCTCGACCGGCGGCGAGGACCGCTGGAACGTCGTCGTCTGGCTCGATCACCGCGCGATCGCCGAAGCCGAGGAATGCACCGCGACCGGCCACCAGGTCCTCGACTTCGTCGGCGGCACGATGTCGCCCGAGATGGAGATCCCGAAGCTGATGTGGCTGAAGCGCCATCTGCCGGCGCAGTGGCAGCGCTACGGCCGGCTGCTGGACCTCGCGGATTATCTCGGGTTTCGGGCGACCGGCTCGAACCAGCGCTCGGTCTGCACGGTGACCTGCAAGTGGACCTACCTGGCGCACGAGAGCCCGGGCTGGCAGGCTGATTTCCTGGCGCAGGTGGGCCTCGACGACCTGCTCCGCCGCGCCGCCCTGCCGCCGGTCGCGAGCGCGATCGGGACCGCGCTCGGCAGCCTCGAGCCGCAGGCCGCGGCCGACCTCGGCCTGACGCCGGACTGCCGGGTCGGCTGCGGCCTGATCGACGCCCACGCCGGCGCGCTCGGGGTGCTCGGTGCGGGTCGCGCGCGCCGACGGCGCCGGCCGCGCTCGACCGCCACATCGCGCTGATCGCCGGCACCTCGACCTGCCACATGGCGCTCTCGAGCGCGCCGCGCGCGGTGCCGGGCGTCTGGGGGCCCTATCTCGGCGCCGTCGCGCCCGGCCTCTGGCTCAACGAGGGCGGCCAGTCGGCGACCGGGGCGCTGCTCGACCACGTGCTCGCCTGGCACGGCGCCGGCGCCGCCCTCGGCAAGGACCACGCCCGCGTCCTGCAGCGGATCGCCGAGCTGTCGGCGACCGACGACCCGGCCGCCGCCCCGCGCCTGCACGTGCTGCCGGACTTCCATGGCAACCGCTCGCCGCTCGCCGACCCGCACGCGGTCGGCGTGATCAGCGGCCTGACCCTCGACGCCTCGTTCGATTCGCTGGCCCGGCTCTACGAGCGCACCGCGGTCGCGATCGCGCTCGGCACCCGCCACATCCTGGACGCCCTGAACGCCCGCGGCTACGCCATCGACCACCTGCACGTGACCGGCGGCCACACCAAGAACCCGCTGCTGATGCGGCTCTACGCGGATACGACCGGCTGCACCGTGGTCCAACCGGCGGAGGAGGACGCGGTCCTCCTCGGCACCGCCATGGTCGCGGCAACCGCGGCCGGGCTTTTTCCCGACCTTGCGGCCGCCGCCGCCGCGATGGCCAAGGCTGGCGCCGTGATCACGCCCGACCGCGCGCGGCGGGCGGCGTACGATCGCGACTACCGGATCTTCCTCGCCATGCACGAGCAGCGCCGGGCGCTGGACACGATCGCTTGAGCGATCGCTAGGCGCGACCGGGCTGCGGCGGCCAAGCCTCCCAGCTCCGTGCAACCCCCCTTGACCCCTGCTGCTTTTTGGACCATTGATCCCCGCAGCGCTGGCTGGAGAAATCGGATCTATGACACTGCGCTCCGACCTCTTGACGAGGGGTTATCTGCCTGAAAACCTTCCGCCGCTGTTTATTAGCCATAACCTTGGTGGCTTCGCAGAAGTCAATTGTTTGGACTTTGTCACAAAGGGGAAAGTTCCGACGCGACCAACTCCGTACAATGCAACTAAGCGCGGCCATCAGCGCCGACTCTTCGCCATTCCTAATCCGGTTGCCGCTGTTGATACGTCCTTATTCATTACTAGACATTGGGACGCTATTGCCGATCACTTTAACAAATCCCCATTTTCCGCATCACGACCTATAATAGACCCGGCTGGCTCGCGAGCGATCGCGATCACATCCCACGACGAACTCTCTCATCTTAGGAATGACCGTCTGGCAGCATCACGTTACGTCGCGTGCACTGATATCTCTCGCTTCTTTCCATCTATCTATACACATGCCTTGCCCTGGGCGTTTCACGGCAAAACCAAGTCAAAATCGGATTATAGACCTGGTTCAAAAATCGCTGTTTTTCAATAGACTTGACCATATATTGCGACAGGCACAGGATGGTCAGACTATCGGGATTCCGGTTGGTCCGGACTCGTCACGCATAATCGCCGAGATAGTTGCCACGGCAGTAGATGCAGATTTTGTTATGCAGATCAAACAAACTCCCGCACTCGTGCGGCATGTTGATGACATCTGGATCGGCGCACGCAACCAAGATGATGCAGAAAACTTCCTCTACATATATCGCGCATGCTTGCGTGAATATGAACTTGACATAAACGAACTCAAAACATCGATCATACCTGCTACTAGAGACATATCGCATTTCTGGCCTAAGGAGCTTGGAGACCTTCTGCGGGATCAATTTGCGGTCGCATTCGGATTTCCACACCCTCGAAACCATGAAATAATATTTGTCCTCGATCGTGTCTTTGACCTAGCCAATCAGCACAAAGACGATGGCATTATAAAATTTGCGATACGCCGGCTTGATTCGGTTCGTGCCTGGTCTCACCATTGGGAAGTGCTCGAGCCGTTCATGATGCGCTGCGTAGTTAATTACCCGCATTCAGTGGATTACGTTGCTCGTGTCTTGGCTTGGAGGACACGAATTGGGCGAGATATCAATTTGGCGAGATGGCAACCCCTATTAAATGAGTTCATCGGGTTTCACGCTCGGCTTCGGAATGATTCCGAGGTCTGCTGGGCATTATGGCTCGCTCGCGAGCTCGGAACGAAGGTCAGAAGGCATGTTGCTGAACTGGTAATCAGCGACTGCGGTCCCATGGCGCTGACACTGCTGTGCGATTGCATCGAACGTAGGACGGTCCAGTCCCGCTTGGACCGTGAACGGATTCGAGAGCGGCTTGGTGAGCGCCCGCTCTCGGGCCCTTTCTGGTTCTTTGCGTATCAAGCTTGGCGAAGGAATTGGCTTGATCCCTTGTTGTTTGCGAAGGATCCTTTGTGCGAGTTTTTCCAAGAGCTGGACCAAGCGGACGTCTCCTTCTTCGATCCGAACGCTCTCCCGAGTGCGCTGGAGGGGAAAGAAGAGGAGGAATGGGAGGAGGCCGATGCAATTGAGGATATCGCGGGCGAGTACGAGACCGATGATAATGAGTTTTTAGATCTGGATGATTTTTGAGCAACCATTGTTGCTCTAGCCTCGGGTGGGAAATGGGGTCTGGACTCTTTTAGGGACGCGGGCCGGATTTGTTGCACGACGGCGAGACGCAACCGATATTCGGGCGGGCCGCATCGACCGCAGGCCCGTCCAGGACGGAGTGACATGGTGCGCGCGAAGCGATCCGAGGCGAACGCCGGAGCCGGCGTCTTCACCGCGGCCATCGAACCGGACCGCGAGGACGGCGGCTACGTCGTCACCTTCCCGGCGTTTCCGGACCTCGCGACCCAGGGCGAGACGATCGAGGAAGCCCGCTGGATGGCCGAGGACTGCCTGCGCGGCTACCTCGATGCGTCGCGTGCCGCCAACCGCACGCTCCCCGGCAGCGGCGCCCCGGTTCCTTCTGAGGATCGCGTAGCCCTTCGGTTTCAGATCTCGGCCGCATGAGCCGGCGCCTGCCGACCCTGAAGCCCTGGCAGGTGATCCGCGCGCCCGAACGCGCCGGCTTCGTCGTCGACCGGGCAAGCGGCGGCCACCGCTAATTCGTCCACCCGGCCCGACCGGACCTGCTGGTCTGCGTCCCCGTCCACCCTGGCGATCTGAAGCGCCCGGTCCTCCGCTCGATCCTGCGCCAGGCCGACCTGACCGCGGAAGCGTTCCTTGATCTGCTGTGATGATCGCGGACGGGCGCTCGGCCACCGGCCTGCGTGTCGATGCGCCAGATGTGTATCCTCCTCGCGCATCAACACAGATTGACGATTGAGTTGAGTTGATCGTCAGGCCCTTCCGTTGCCGCTGCATAGCGCGCAGAAACACTCGATTCTTCAAAAAAGCCTCCATCAAGATCAGGATCAGTCGTTGAGTTTGCGCTGATGCTTCAACCCCCTAAGAAAAAGAGGCGACAGATGTGTGCGCTGTGGCGCACGGAATCGGACGAACGTGCGCCATATGGAAATGAAAAGTGTCGCATGGGGAAGTCGACCGTCGGCTTTTGATCCCCCCGATGATTGCCGTGGCAGGATCACAGCCGTCGCGTCTCTTCACCAGTTCTGAGACTGAGCTCGATCATGATCGGCATCATGCAAGGCGAGCGGCCGCCGAAGACTGCCGAATTGGATCTCCAGAAGCGATGGAGTTGCTTGATCGGAAGATTGAGTCTGGGCGCCGCTGGAGGCGCTGGATCAATCCGGTGGAGGCGACTGATCCTGCGCAGCGCCCTGCCGTCTGCAGTCAGGCGACGCTGCCGGTCGCCGGCAGCGCGTGGGCGTGGTCGAGGGCGTAGCCGGTGGCGCGCACGGTGCGCAGGATGTCGGGCTCGCCGCCGGCGTTCAGCGCCCGGCGCAGGCGGCGGATCGTGGCGTCGACCGTGCGCAGCTCGACGTCCTGGTTCTGGCCCCAGACCAGGTCCAGGAGCTGGTCGCGGGAGAAGACCCGGCCCGGGCTTTGTAAGAGCTGGCGGAGCAGGCGGAACTCGGTCGGGCTGAGGTGGACCTCGCGGGCGCCGCGCGCGACCCGGTGCGCGACCAGGTCCATCGTCAGGTCGGCAAACCGCAGGACCTCGGCGGCGAAGGCCGGGCGGACCCGGCGCAGCACGGCGCGCACGCGCGCGATCAGCTCGTCGATCGAGAAGGGCTTGGTGATGTAGTCGTCGGCGCCGGTGTCCAGGCCCTGGAGGCGGTCCGGCTCCTCGGTGCGCGCGGTCAGCATGATGATCGGCAGGTTCGCGGTCTCTTTCTTGCGCCTGAGCTGCCGGCAGAGCTCGAGCCCCGACATCCAGGGCAGCATCCAGTCGAGCAGGACCAGATCGGGCGCCCGCTCGGCGATCAGGGTCAAAGCCTCGTCGCTGTCGAGCGCCTGCTCGACCTCGAACCCGGCGCGCTCGAGGTTGTAGGCCAGCAGCTGCTGCAGCGCGGCCTCGTCTTCGACCACCAGGACCAACGGTTTCATCGGACCACCAGGTTTCATGGGACCAGGGGCTTCATGAGCCGCGGCTCACGGGTTGGTCGACCGCGCGGCCGCGAGCTGCAGCGCCGCGTCCGGCTGCGGCATGCGGTTGATCCGCTGGCCGTGCACCATGTAGTGGATCTTCTCGGCGATGTTGGTGATGTGGTCGCCGATCCGCTCCAGGTTCTTGGCGATGAACAGCAGATCGATCGACGCGGTGATGGTGCGCGGATCCTCGAGCATGTAGGTCGAGAGCTCGCGGAACAGGCTGTTGTACATCGCGTCGACCTCGTCGTCGCGGTGCCAGGCGGCGACCGCGCGGGCGGCGTCGCGCTCGACGTAGGCGTCGAGCACCTCCTTGATCATCGCCTGGGTGATCTGGGCCATGCGCGGGATCACGTACTGCGACTGCACCGGCGGCACCTTGGCCAGCCGCTCGACCCGCTTGGCGATGTTGACCGCGTAATCGCCGATCCGCTCGAGGTCGTTCGAGATCTTCATCGCCATCGCGATCAGCCGGAGATCGACCGCCATCGGCTGGCGGGTCGCGAGCACGCGGATGGCGAGCGTGTCGATCTCCTCCTCGAGGTCGTCGACCCGGTCGTCGTGCTCGATCACCCGGGCGGCGAGCTCGATGTTGCGGTTGGCGAGCGCGTCGATCGACGAGGCGAGCTGCTGCTCGATCAGGCCGCCCATCTCGCAGATCCTGCGGGTCAGAAGGTTCAGCTGCTGATCGTACGACTTGACGGTATGGTCGTTGCCCATGAACAGAAGGTCCGATCGAGGTTAGCCGAAGCGGCCGGTGATGTAGTCCTGGGTCATCGACTGCTTCGGATTGGTGAAGATCCGCTCGGTCTCGTCGTGCTCGATCATCTTGCCGAGGTGGAAGAACGCGGTGTACTGCGAGACCCGGGCGGCCTGCTGCATGTTGTGGGTGACGATCACGATCGTGAAGTTCTGGCGCAACTCGTCGATCAGCTCCTCGATCCGGGCGGTGGCGATCGGGTCGAGGGCCGAACAGGGCTCGTCCATCAGGATCACCTCCGGGCTGACCGCGATCGCGCGGGCGATGCACAACCGCTGCTGCTGCCCCCCCGACAGGCCGAGCCCGCTCTGGCCGAGCTTGTCGCTGACCTCGTCCCAGAGCGCTGCCCGCCGCAGCGCCGCCTCGATCCGGTCCCGCATCTCGGCGGCCGACAGGCTCTCGTACAGCCGGATGCCGAACGCGATGTTGTCGGAGATCGACATCGGGAACGGCGTCGGCTTCTGGAACACCATGCCGATCCGGCCGCGCAAAAGGTTCAGATCCTGCCTGGGCGACAGGATGTCCTCGCCGTCGAACAGCACCTCGCCGGTCGCGCGCTGGCCGGGATAGAGGCTGTACATCCGGTTCAGCACCCGCAAGAGGGTCGACTTGCCGCAGCCGGACGGCCCGATCAAGGCGGTGACCAGGCCGTCATAGACCGGCAGCGTGATCTCGTGCAGCGCCTGGAAGTCGTTATAGAAGAACGAGAGATTGCGGATGCTGATCTTGTCCGCCGGCGGCGGCGCGCCGGCCGGCCCCGGCGTCGGCCGGACCGGGTTGCCGTTCGGCTGCGGCGGCGCGCTCGCTCTGATCTGCACCAGGCTCATCGCGATGCTCCCTTGGTGCTGATGCTGGCCAGCACGCGGGCACAGATGCTGAGCGCCAGGATGAAGACCGTGATCAAGAGAGCGCCCGCCCAGGCCAGTCGCTGCCAGTCGTCGTAGGGACTGAGCGCGAACTGAAAGATGACCACCGGCAGGTTGGCCATCGGGCCGTTCATGTTGGTGGTCCAGAACTGGTTGTTGAGCGCGGTGAACAGCAGCGGTGCGGTCTCGCCGCTGATCCGGGCGACCGCGAGCAGCGCGCCGGTGATCATGCCGTTGCGGGCGGCGCGGTAGGCGACGCTGGTGATCACCTTCCACTGGGCAGCGCCGAGGGCCGCCGCGGCCTCGCGCATCGCGGACGGCACCAGGTTCAGCATGTCCTCGGTCGTGCGCACGACCACCGGCAGGACGATGATCGCGAGCGCCATCGCGCCCGCCCAGGCCGAGAAGTGGCCGACCTGGAGGACGATGATCTCGTAGATGAACAGACCGACCACGATCGAGGGCGCGCTGAGCAGGATGTCGTTGATGAAGCGGATGACCTCGGCCAGCGGCCGGCTCTTGCCATACTCGGCGAGATAGGTGCCGGCGAGGATGCCGATCGGGGTGCCGATCAGGGTCGCCACGGCCGTCATGATCACGCTGCCGTAGATCGCGTTGGCAAGCCCGCCGGCGCTGCCCGGCGGCGGGGTGGTCTTGGTGAACACCTCGAGGCTGAGGCCGCCGATGCCGTTGTAGACCAGCGTCCACAGGATCGCGATCAGCCAGAACAGGCCGATCGCGGCGGCGCCGACCGCGAGCGTCAGCGCGAGGTAGTTGGTGAGCCGGCGGCGGCCGTAGAGGGTCATGGGCTCAGCTCCCCAGCCGGCGCCTCATGCGGATCAACAGGAGCTTGGCGATCGCCAGCACGAAGAAGGTGATCACGAACAGGATCAGGCCGAGCGCGATCAGCGAGGAGAGGTAGAGGTCGCCGACCGCCTCCGTGAACTCATTGGCGATCGAGGCCGAAATCGTGGTTCCCGGCGCCAGCAGCGAGGCCGAGACCCGGTGCGCGTTGCCGATCACGAAGGTCACCGCCATGGTCTCGCCCAGCGCCCGGCCGAGGCCGAGGATGATGCCGCCGACCACGCCGACCCGGGTCGCGGGCAGGACCACCCGCCAGACCACCTCGGCGGTGGTCGCGCCCAGGCCGTAGGCCGACTCCTTCAGCATCGGCGGCACCTGCTCGAACACCTCGCGCATGATCGCGGTGATGAACGGCAGCACCATGATCGCCAGGATCAGGCCTGCGGTCAGCATGCCGATGCCGTAGGGCGGGCCCTTGAACAGGACGCCGATCAGCGGCAGCTTGCCGAAGGTCTTGATCAGGAACGGCTGCACCGAGGTCTGCAGGATCGGGGCGAGCACGAAGAAGCCCCAGATGCCGTAGATGATGCTCGGAATGCCGGCGAGCAGCTCGACCGCGATCCCGACCGGCCGGCGCAGCCAGACCGGCGCCAGCTCGGTCAGGAAGACCGCGATCCCGAAGCTGATCGGGATGCCGATGACCATCGCGACCAGCGACGTGATCAGGGTGCCGTAGATCGGCGCCAGCGCACCGAACTTCTCGGTCACCGGGTTCCAGACCTCAGTGGTCAGGAAGCCGAAGCCGAAGGTCGAGAGCGCCGGCCACGCGCCCCGGATCAGGGCGACGATGACGCCGCCCAGGACCAGCAGCACCACCAGCGCAAACCCGAGCGTCAGGTGGCGGAAGACGTCGTCCAGCCGGCGCTGCCGGCGGACCCGTTGCGCCATCCGGGTCTGCGGGATGCTGCTGATCGCTATCGCCATCTCTCCGACCGCCCCGATGGAAGAGGGGGACGGGGACCGGCGCCGGCGCCGGTCCCCTCCGTTGCGCAGCGAGGGGCTACTGCGCCGAGGCGGTCCAGACGGCCTTGCCGCCGGAGCCCTTGATCTTCTTCTGCCACATCTGCTCGACCAGATCGACGACCGGGTCCGGCATCGGCACGTAGTGCAGCTGCTCGGCCATGTTGTCGCCGTTGGCATAGCTCCAGGCGAAGAACTTGAGCGCCTCCTGCGCCGCCTGCGGCTTGTCGGGCTGCCCGTACATCAGGATGAAGCTGGCGCCGGTGATCGGCCAGCTGTCGTCGCCCGGCTGATCGGTCAGGATGACGTAGAAGCCGTCCGCATTCGCCCAGTCGGCGTGCGAGGCCGCGGCCTGGAAGGTCGCGCTGGTCGGCTCCACTGCCTTGCCGGCCTTATTGACCATCAGCATGTAGGGCAGCTTGTTCTGCAGAGCATAGGCGTACTCGACGTAGCCGATCGCCCCTTCGGTGCGCTGGACGTTGCTGGCGACGCCCTCGTTGCCCTTGGCGCCGATCCCGACCGGCCACTGGACCGAGGCGTCGGCGCCGACGTTCTGCTTCCAGTCCGAGCTCGCCTTGGCGAGGTAATCGGTGAACAGGAACGTGGTGCCGGAGCCGTCGGAGCGATGGACGACCGCGATCGCGGTGTCGGGCAGCTCCACGCCCGGATTGAGGGTCGCGATCGCGTCGTCGTTCCAGCTGGTGATGTTGCCCATGAAGATGTCGGCGAGCGTCTTGCCGTCGAGCTTGATCTGCCCCGACTTGATCCCCTCGACGTTCACCACCGGGACCACGCCGCCCATGATCATCGGGAACTGGACGAGGCCGGCCTGGGTCAGCTCGGCGGGCTCGAGCGGCTTGTCCGAGGCGCCGAAGGTCACGGTCTTGGCCTTGATCTGGCGGATGCCGCCGCCCGAGCCGATCGACTGATAGTTCAGCTGATTGCCGGTCTCTTTCTGATAGGCTTCGGCCCATTTCGCGTAGATCGGGTAGGGAAAGGTGGCGCCGGCGCCCGAGATCTCGGCCCCGAGCGCGGCCGAGGCCATCAGGATGGCAGCGCCACCGACGACGGCGGCGCGGGTGACGGATCCGAGGTGCCAGGCCGGCCGCGGATCACCGCTCCGGACGGCTGATGGCATCGTGCGCTTCATGGCCGCGTCCTCCATGTGAATGTGCGATGCGGCAGACACTCGGTTGGCCGAGTGGGGTTTTGATGACGAACCGGTGACAGTTTCGTGACAGTGGCCGGCCCTCGACGCACAACTCCGGCCGCTCGCTTCGGGTCCGCCGGCACGACCCCGGCGTTATGTCGCACCCAGCGGCAGATAGATGGTCACGGTCGTGCCCCGGCCGAGTTCGCTCTCGATCGCGAGATGGCCGCGGTGGCGGCGCAGGATGTGCTTGACGATCGCGAGCCCGAGCCCGGTGCCGCCGAGCTGGCGCGAGCGCGCCGGATCGACCCGGAAGAAGCGCTCGGTCACTCGCGGCAGGTGCTCGCGGGCGATGCCGGGGCCGCGATCGCTGACCACGATCCGGAGCGCCGCGCGCCCGGTCAGCGGACCGGCCCCCGGCGGCGCCGCCGCGACGTGCTCGCCGCGAATCGTGACCTCGCCCGCGGGGCCGCCGTATTTGATCGCGTTGTCGATCAGGTTGGTCAGCAGCTGGACCAGCTGGTCGCGATCGGCGGTCACCGCGGGCAACGGCTCGGCCAGCGCCAGATCGAGGTGGGCCTTGCGCTCCTCGGCATAGGGCTGGAGCGTGTGCACGACGCTGCGCAGGCAGTCGGCCGGGTCGACCTGATCGCCCGGCGGCTGGTGTTCGCTCTGCTCGATCCGCGACAGCGACAGCAGATCGTCGACCAGGCGGGACATCCGGGCGGCCTCGCCCGCCATCGTCCGCAGGAAGCGCTCGCGCGCGTCGGCATCGTCACGGGCCGGCCCGGCCAGGGTATCGATGAAGCCGCGCAGCGCGGTCAACGGTGTGCGCAGCTCGTGGCTGGCATTGGCGACGAAGTCCTGGCGCACGCGCTCGATCATCAGCTGCTCGGTGAGCTCGCGCAGGCCGACCAGGGCGGCGGCCTGGCGGCGCAGGCGGACCGGCACGACCAGCACGCCGAACGCGCGCGACGGCGGACCGGGGAGCTGGAGCGTGAGCTGCGCCTCGCCATGACCTTCGAGCGCCTCGTCGACCGCCGCCAGCAGCCCCGGATCGCGCAGGCTCGCCTCGATCGGCCGCGCGACCGGCGGCTGACCGAACAGCGCCGCCGCCGCCTTGTTGGCGCCGACCACCTGGCGCTCGCGGCCGACCAGCAGCAGGGGGTCGGGCAGCGCGTCGAGCAGGGTCGCGAGCAGGCGGTCGGTCTCGGCGCGGCGCTCGCGCTGTTCGGCGAGGGCGCGGTCGAGGCGGTGCAGCGCGGTCGCGAGCTCGTCGCCGCCGAGCGGCCCGAACTCGGGCAGCGGCGCCGCCTCGCGCCCCTCGGCCAGCGCCTCGAGATAGCGTCCGGTCACCTGCAGCCGGCGCTCGCGCAGCCAGGCGAGCGCGCCGCTCAGCGCGAGCCCGAGCAGCCAGGCGAGCACCGCCGGCTGCCAGCCGAGATCGTCGAGCAGCACGAGGCCGAGCAGGATCAGGCTCGCCGGCAGCGCCAGCCAGACGGTCCGCGCCAGGAGCCGGACCGGCTGCATCAACCGCCGCGGCCGGCGATCACGGCGGCGGGCTCGGGCGCGTGGGCGGCGGGCGACACAGGACGAAGCTCCGAGATTCCGAGGCGCGGATCACGGTCTCTGGCGCGATCCGCTCGGATATCTTGGTCAGGCCCGGCGCGAAGCGCAAGCTACGGGCACGTCCCCAGCCTGAATCAATCTACGGTTTAGATTGACGAGCACCCACGATTTGTTATAGGAAAATAAACCTGCGAAGCAAGCTTTGGGAGTCACCATGCCCGCACCTCTGCTCCGTCTGTATGGCGGCTTCGCGCATACCTCGCCTGGCCTGCGCGGCACGGTGCGCGAGCTCCAGGCCGTGCTGCGCCACTACGACCGCCGGGTGACCATCGACGGCCTGTTCGACCTCGGCACCGAGCAGGCCGTGCGATCGTTCCAGCGGGAACAGGGCCTGGCCGCCGATGGCGTGGTCGGGCCGGCGACCTGGCAGGCTCTGCACGAGCCGCAGCTGACGACACCGCTCCACCACTTTACCACCACCTACGCGCTCGACGACCCGGTCCTGCTCGACGACCTCCATGCCGCCGCCCGCTATGGCGCCTCGATCATCGCCGCCGCCGCCGATTTCGGGCTGCCGCCCGCCATCATCACGGCGCTCGGCTCGCGCGAGTCGCGCTGGGGCCTGGCCCTGTCGCCCAAGGGGCCGTCCGGCACCAGCGACCTGCTGCCGCGCCCCTTCACCCGGCCGCACCGGTCCGAGCCGCTGCCGCCCGACGGCCGCGGCTTCCGGCGCGGCCTGATGCAGATCGACTACGACGGCCACCAGTTCGCCCGGATCGGCCGCTGGCAGAGCCCGGACGCCAACCTCCGCTACGCCTGCGGCCTGCTCCAGGAGGCCAGGACCCAGCTCCGCCGCCGGACCGTGCTGCACGGCCAGGCGCTGCTGCGCGCCGCGCTCGCCGCCTACAACTGCGGCATCGGCAACGTCATGCGGGCGGTGCAGCACGGTTTCGACCTCGACTTCTATACCGCCGGCCGCGACTACGCCAAGGACGTGCTCGACCGCGCCGGCTTCTTCGAGGCGCATGGTTGGGACTAGGTCGCCGGCCATCCGACGGCTTCACGCCGGTGACGGCCGCGGATCTGATCGACGATCGCTGCCTGGAACAGTAGGCCGGCTTCGGCCATCCCGCGGGCGGCGGGCGCAGCGCGATTTCGATCCGACCGCCGCTGCGCGCTCGCCGCCCACGACCGCCGACAACGACCGCCACCGACGACCGGGACTCCGATCATCGGCGGCTTCACCGTGAAGCTGGAGTTGATTTCCCTTCCGGTCGGCGCGATCGCGCGGGTGAAGAATTTACCAGTTCGAACTAGGCTCCATCGGTCCAAGCGGAGGGGATCGATGTTCGGACGCATGCGCGCGGTGGGGCGGCCGCTCCGGCTTCTGCTCGGCCTGCTGGCCAGCCTGCTGCCGGCGGCCTGCAGCAGCCTCCTGACCTCCGAGGTCGAGCCCCCCGAGATCAGTCTCGCCGGCCTCGGGTTCGGCGAGCCCGGCCTGTTCGAGCAGCAGCTGCGGATCGACCTCCGCCTGCGCAATCCGAACAATTTCGAGCTCGCGATCGACCGGGTGACCTTCAACCTCGAGGTCAACGACAAGCCGTTCGCCACCGGCCGCGCCAAGGACGGGCTCGACCTGCCGGCGCTCGGCGAGACCGTGGTGCCGGTGACCGTGAGTGTCCCGACCAACGATCTGATCGACCGGGTGATGGAACTCGGCAGCGAGCGCCGGCTCGACTATCGCCTGACCGGCGAGGCGGACCTCGCCAGCCTGTTCTTCGGCAAGATCCCGTTCCACCACGAGGGCAAGCTCGCGCTGCCGAAGCTGCCGCGATTCGCGCAGCCGCGCCCATAGCGGCCCGATCCCGGCGCCGCTCCGGCGCGCAAGAAGCGGATCGTTAACGCACCGTCGGCGACAATCCGGCTCGGTGAAGGGCGGGCGCCGGCCGCACGCCCGCTTCGGGCCCAGCCCGCGGAGAAGGCCTTGAGCGCAGCGGAGCAGCATCGGATCGGTCGGGTGGTCTGCGTGTCCGGCTCCCAGGTGGTGGCCGTGATCGAGCCGGATGCGCCCGAGGCGGCGGGCGCGCGCCTGCACAAGGGCAGCCTGGTCAAGATGCGGATGCCCGAGATCACGATCTATGGCCTCATCAGCGGCCTCAGCATCCCGGTACCGGCCCAGACCTCGGCCGATGCCGAAGCCCGGCTGGCGGAGCTCGAGCTGATCGGCGAGGCCCGGCCGGCCGCCGACGGTGAACCGACGCGCTTCCGGCGCGGCATCTCGGCGTTTCCGGCGCTCGGCGATGCGGTGCTCGCGGTCACCCGGGAGGACCTCGCCTGCGTCTATGCGCCCTCGGCCAGCTCGACCGTGCGGATCGGGGCGGTCCACCTGAACCAGTCGCAGCCGGTGCTGATCTCGCCCGACGATCTGCTCGGCAAGCATTTCGCGATCCTCGGCACCACCGGCTGCGGCAAGTCGTGCGCCGTCACGCTGATCCTGCGCCGGATCCTCGAGAGCCATGCCAACGCCCACGTGCTGATGCTCGATCCGCACAACGAATATGCGCGCGCGTTCGCCGGCCACGCCGAGATCCTCGGCCCCGACAACCTGCAGCTGCCCTATTGGCTGCTCAATTCCGAGGAGATCGCCTCGGTCGTCCTGGGCCGCCGGCCGGCGGACGACGGCGCGGCCGTGACCGCGATCCTGAACGAGCTGATCCCGACCGCCAAGGCCATGCTGCAGCGCGACCGCTACGGCGACCTGCACATCACCGTCGACACGCCCGTGCCCTACCGGCTGACCGACATCCACCAGCTGCTCGACGAGGCCCTCGGACGCCTCGACAAGCCTGACAGCCTGGCGCCGTACCGTTGGCTGAAGAGCCGGCTCGAGGTGCTGACCGCCGACTCGCGCTTCGCCTTCATGTTCGGCGGCATCTCGGTCCAGGACAACATGGTCCGGATCCTCTCGCGGCTGTTCCGGATCCCGGTCGACGGCAGGCCGGTCACGATCATCGACCTCTCGGGCGTGCCGTCCGAGGTCCTGAACGTGGTCGTCTCGGTGGTCTGCCGCATGAGCTTCGACTTCGCGCTCTGGAGCCGCGGCGCCCAGCCGCTGCTGCTGGTCTGCGAGGAGGCGCACCGCTATGCGCCGGCCAATCCGGCGCTCGGCTTCGAGCCGACCAAGGAGGCGCTCGCCCGGATCGCCAAGGAAGGCCGGAAGTACGGCCTGTCGCTCGGCATCATCAGCCAGCGGCCCTCGGAGCTGGCGCCGAGCATCCTGTCGCAGTGCAACACGACCTTCGCGTTCCGGCTGACCGGCCTGCGCGATCAGGAGATCGTGCGCGGCCTGACCACCGACACTGCCTACGGGTTGCTCGATTTCCTGCCCTCGCTGGGCGACGCCGAGGCGATCGTCGCGGGCGAAGGCGTCGCTCTGCCGCTGCGTGTCCGCTTCGATCGCCTGCCGCCCGAGCAGCAGCCGCACAGCGGCACCGCGCGGTTCTCGAGCTCCTGGCAGCAGGACAGCCAGGACGAGAGCTTCGTCGCCGAGGTCGTGGAGCGCTGGCGCCGGCAGCAGCGCTGACCGGCAAGGCCGGGCGCCGCGCCGCCGACCACGCGGCGCGCGCGCTATCGCCGCGTCAGAACCCGCGGCCGGGCGCTCGCGCGCTTGGATCGCTTGCTGGCCTCCGGGACCGGCCGCAGCGCCGGCTCGGCCCAGGTCGCCTGGCCGAACCAGGTCGTCAGGCGATCGACCGGCAACGGCTGCGAGACGAAGAACCCCTGACCCAGATCGCAGCCGAGATCCTGCAGGATCGCCAGATGCTCGGCGGTCTCGATGCCCTCGGCGACCACGCACAGGCCGAGGTTGTGGGCCAGATCGATGGTCGAGCGCACGATCACCAGATCGCTGTCGTTGTCGGTCATCTGGAGCACGAAGGACTTGTCGATCTTGAGCTCGTGCAGCGGCAGGCGCTGCAGATGCGACAGCGACGAGTAGCCGGTGCCGAAGTCATCGATCGACAGGCGGAGCCCGAGATCGTGCAGCCGGAACAGGTTGCGCCGGGCGCCGTCGGGATCGTGCATGACCGCGGTCTCGGTGAGCTCGAGCGTGAGCCGGGTCGGATCGACCCGCCATTTGGCCAGCAGGGCGCCGAGGATCTCGGGCAGCTTGTCGTCGTGCAGGCTGCGGGTCGAGAGGTTGACCGCGATGCTGATGTCGAGGCTCGCCGCCCGCCAACGCGCCAGCTGGCCGAGCGCGGCATCGAAGCTCCAGCGGGTGAACGGCTGGATCAGGCCGGTCTTCTCGGCGTGCGGGATGAACTCGTCGGGCAGGATCGGGCCCTGGTCGGGATGGCGCCAGCGGGCGAGCGCCTCGACGCTGTCGATCGTGCCCGCCAAAAGGTCGAGCTTGGGCTGGAACTCGAACGACAGCTGGCCGCCCTCGATCGCCTGGCGGAACGCGCCCGACAGCGTCAGGTGTCGGATCGTGTTGCGATCCTTGTCGCGGTCGTAGAGCTGGATCGGCCCGGCGCCCTTCTTGGCCGCGTACATCGCGACGTCGGCGCACTGCAGCAGGCGCGCCGGCTCCTCGGCATGCTCCGGGAACAGCGCGATGCCGATGCTGACGCCGACCTCGAGCTGGAGACCGTCGGTGACCTCGAACGGCTGCTGCACCGAGTCCACGATCCGTTCGGACACGCCGCGGGCCCGATCGAGGTCCGAGGTGGCCGGCAGCAGGATCGCGAACTCGTCGCCGCCCAGGCGCGCGATCGTGTCGCTGTCGCGGATGCAGTCGTGCAGACGGCGGGCAAAATGGATCAGGAGCAGGTCGCCGAGATCGTGGCCGAGCGTGTCGTTGATGTCCTTGAAGCGATCGAGGTCGAGCAGCAGCAGTGCCACCGGCTTGCGCTCGCGGGCCGCAGCGCGCAGCGCCTGCGCCAGGCGGTCGTTGAGCAGCACGCGATTGGGCAGGCCGGTCAGGGAATCGTGCACCGCCAGGTGGCGCAGCCGGTTCTCCTGCGCCTTGGCGGCGGTGATGTCGCGCACGATCGCGATCAAGAGCCGCTCGTCCTCGACCACGGTCGGGCGCAGCGAGACCTCGACCGGGAAGGCGGCGCCATCCCGACGCCGGGCCACGCCCTCGAGACGGTCGCCGCGGCCGGCGCCGGCGGCCTCGAGCCGCCGGTATTTGGGCAGGCCGGGGAACAGCTGCAGGATGTGGCGCCCGACCAGGTCCGCCGACTGACAGCCGAACATGCGCAGCGCCGCCTCGTTGGCGGTGTCGATCCGACCGTCGGCGCGCACCGAGAGAATGCCGTCGAAGCTCTGCTGCACGATGTTGCGCATCAGGGCGTCGAGCTTCTGCAGCTTCTGGCCGTGGACGAGCGCGAGTTCGGCCTGGCCGCGGTCGACGATCCGGGCCAGCTCGGCGCCATACCTCACCAGCAGCGAGGGACCGGCCTGGCCACCGGCGGGGCGATGCAGCATGGCGTCGTCGATGCGCTCCCAGGCGTTTCCTCAAGCCCGAAGCGTACAAAATCGACGTTAGCACTTTATTGACGAAACCAGTTAACGGCGGCCGTTCATTCGAGCCCGGCTTTGCGCAGAGCGACTGAGAAGCGTTCGCGATCGCTTTGATTGCGGAAGAATTGACCGAAGGTCTCGACCTTGAAGAACGGGTGCAGCCGCCGCAGTTCGGCGGCGGCGCGCGCTGCCGCGTCCAATCGTCCAGCCTCGGCATCGGCGGCGGCAAGCGCGATGTAGAACATGACGTGGCGTGGATAGCGACCGAGCCCACGTTCCGCGGTTCTGATGGCATCGGCGTAGCGGCGCTCGAGATAGTACGCCATCGAGAGATTGCTGAACGTGTTCGGCGTCGGGCTCGGGTCGAAGCGCACGGCGTCCTCGAGAGACGTGACCGCGTCGTCGGTCCGTCCGCCGACCAGCAGGACCCAACCGCGCTCGGCGTTGTTGCCGGCCTGGTTGGGATTGGCTGTGGTCGCCCGGTCGAGCTCTTCCAGAGCGCGGTCGTAGCTTTGGTGATAGCTGTAGACGATCGCCAGCAGGATGTGCGCGAGCTGATTGTCGGGATCGAGGCGCAGCGCACCCTGGGCAAGATCGTGCGCGTGCGCCAGCTCGCGCTCCGGCCATTCGGTCCAGCCCAACTCGGCGGACTTGCTGTGCGTCCAGGCCAGGGCCGCATACGCGTCCGCATATTCGCGGTCGAGCTCGATCGCCTTCTCGAGCAACTCCTGCGCCCGGAGGTTGTTCGAGCGCGTGAACTGACGGAAGTATTGCCTGGCCCGCAGATAGTAGTCGTAAGCAGTGAGATTGCCGGTCGTCTTGGCGAACGCGCGCTCCTGTTCGAGATCGGTCACGCGGATCGCGAGCGCACTGACGATCTGGCGGGTGATGTCGTCCTGCACCGCGAAGATGTCGGCGACGCTGCGGTCGTAGCGCTCGGACCAGAGCAGGATGCCGCGCCCGGCGTCGGTCAATTGGATGGTGACGCGGATCCGATCGTCCGAGCGCCGGACGCTGCCATCGGCGACGTAACGCACGCCGAGATCGTGACTGAGCTGGCCTGGCGTCACCTTCTGGCCCTGGTAGGGCGCCACCGCGTTCCACGACAACACGGTGAGGCTGGAAAACCGGCCGAGTGCCGAGATGATGTCCTCGGTGACGCCCTCGCTGAAGTAGTCCTGCCCGGGGTCGTTACTTTGATTGGCGAATGGCAGGACCGCGATGGTCGGCTTGGTACCGGGAATCGGCGCCGTCGGCGCGGGCTCGGCCGTGGTCGTCGCCTCGGGAACGGTGCTGGGCGCCGCCCGATCCGCGCCGCGCCATTGCGGCCAGCCGCCCGGCCAGATCGTCAGCAGTCCGGCCAGCAGCAGAACCGCCAGCCCCGCAGTGATCACCCCGATCCAGAGACCGCGTGCCATCCGGCTCGTTTGCTGCATGGCGGCGCCCTCGAGCGACACGCCATACACGCGGATCGGTGCGGCGATGTTCTTCACCCGATGGTTGCCGCGGGCGCGAAAGTCCAGGTCGAGCTTGTTGCGGACCTGATCGTAGACCGGGCCGGAAATGGCGATGCCGCCGGGAAATGCGAGCGCCTGGACGCGCGCCGCGACATTGACGCCGTCGCCGAAGATGTCCTCGCCATCGACGATCACGTCGCCGACGTTGATGCCGATCCGAAACTCGAGCCGCCGGTCGGCCGGCAGTTGGGCGTTGCGTCCGGCGAGCTCCCGCTGGATCTCGACCGCCGCCTTCAGCGCGCCGACCACGCTCGGAAAGTCCCCGAGCACGCTGTCGCCGGCCGTGCCGACGATGCGGCCGTCGTGCCGGCCGATCGCCTCGGCGATCACGGCGCGATGCTCCGTCAGAAGCGCGTGGGTGCCGGGCTCGTCCGCCCCCATCAGCCGGCTGTAGCCATGCACGTCGGCGGACAGGAGCGCCGTGAGCTTTCGCTTGGCGAGAGCCGCATCGAGGGGCGTCAAGCGGCGATCGGATGCGACCATGACACCGCCGACCAGGTCGCGCAGACCCTGGCCATACTCAGGAATTGACGAGCCTTCATGATCCTATGATATTTATGCGCAGTTGAAACTATTCGCGGTGAGTGGCGGCCGCCGGCCCGCCGATCTGATGTGATTGGGAGCGGCGGGCGCGGTCGACCTGGAGGGGTGGAATATGCTGACCCTTAAAGCCGTGGCTTCGGCGTCGCTCGGTCTCTGGTTGATCATCGGGCCGCCTGCTTTGGCCGACGAGCGCATCGCTACGACCGCCGACGATATCGCAATCAAGGGTTACGACACCGTCGCCTACTTCACCGACGGTCGCGCGCTGAAAGGCAGCTCCGAGTTCGAGTATGGCTGGCAGGACGCCAAGTGGCTGTTCGCCACAGCCGAGCATCGCGACCTGTTCGCGCGTGATCCGGAGCGCTATGCGCCGCAGTTTGGTGGGTTCTGCGCCGGCGGTTTGTCGCTCGGCTACATGATCGACGCTGATCCCGAGAACTGGTCGATCATCGACGGCCGGCTTTACATCGATCACACCGAGCGCGGTCGGGATCTGGTTCGAGCTAACCCGGGAACGGTCATCACTGCGGCCGAGGCCACCTGGGCACGGTTCGGCCAGGGGTTCGCGGTCGGGGAGGGGGATGGCTTCTGACGCGGCGGCCGTTCCGCGCGAAGGATAAACGGCGGCTGACCCGCTCACCCCGGGGGCCTCATGTCAGCTCCAGCTGGCCGCCGAGGCGGTTGATCGCCGCGACGAACCGGCCCTCGCCCTCGCGTTGCGAGATCGCCGGCTAATGCGTGCCGGACGCTCAGCGCTGCCGGGTCTCCCAGTCGGCGGCGATCCAGACCGGGGCGTCGAGCGGCGGCAGCGGCTCCCGACCGCGGATCAGGTCGGCGGCCTTCTCGGCGAGCATGATCGTGGGCGCGTTCAGATTACAGGAGGGGATGCTCGGCATGACCCCGGCATCGACCACGCGCAGGGCGTCGACGCCCATGACCCGGCACTCGGCATCGACCACCGCCATCGGGTCGCTCTCCAGGCCCATTTTGCAGCTGCAGGCGGGATGGTAGGCGCTCTCGGCATGGGCGCGCACGAAGGCGTCGATCTCGGCGTCGGTCCGGACCTCGGGGCCCGGGGCGAGCTCCGCGCCGCGGTAGGAATCGAATGCGGGTTGGGAAAAAACTTCGCGGGTGAGCCGCACCGCGGCGCGCATTTCCTGCCGGTCGCCTTCGGTGGCCATGTAGTTGAACCGGATCGAGGGCGGCTCGCGCGGGTCCGGGGACCGCAGCTGCACCCGGCCGGACGAGGTCGGGCGCATCGGCCCGACGTGGGCCTGGAAGCCGTGGCCCGGGTAGGAATTGCTGCCGTCGTAATTGATCGCGATCGGCAGGAAATGATACTGCAGGTCCGGGTGCTCGACCCCGGCACGCGAACGGATGAAGCCGCCGGTCTCGAACTGGTTCGAGGCGCCGATGCCGCGCCGCAGGAACAGCCAGTTGGCCCCGATCCAGAGTTTTTTTCCCAGTCTTTCCGAGCCGTAGAGCGAGATCGGCTGCAGACACGCGTGCTGGACGTAGATCTCGAGGTGGTCCTGGAGATTTTCTCCGACGCCTGGACGATCGGCGACGATCTCGATCCCGAGCTTCGTCAGCGGATCGGTGTCGCCGATCCCGGACAGCAGCAGAAGCTGCGGCGAGTTGATCGCGCCGCCGGACAGGATCACCTCGCGCTCGGCGTGCGCGCGTCGAAGCTGGCCGTCGACCGCGTAATCGACGCCGCACGCCCGCAGTCGCTCGAAGCGGATCCGCGTCGTCAGCGCGCGTGTCCGGACGGTCAGGTTCGGCCGCCCGAGCGCCGGGCGCAGATAGGCCTTGGCAGCACTCCAGCGCCGGCCCCGGTGCGTGGTCATGTCCATCGCGCCGAAGCCTTCCTGCTGGCAGCCGTTCATATCGGCGGTGACCGGATAGCCCGCCTGCCGGCCGGCCTCGACGAACGCCCGATGCAAAGGGTTGCGGCCGGCGCCGGTCGCGACGTGGAGCGGCCCCTCGCCGCCGCGATAGGGATCGGCGCCCTTGGCGCAGGTCTCGGCGCGCTTGAAGTAGGGCAGCACGTGGGCGTAGTCCCAGCCGCGGAGCCCGGCCTGCGCCCAGCGGTCGTAGTCGCGGGCGTGGCCGCGCACGTACGCCATGCCGTTGATCGACGACGAGCCGCCGAGCACCCGGCCGCGCGGGCAGTAGATCCGGCGACCGTCCATGAACGGCTCCGGTTCGCTCATGTAGTGCCAGTTGTAGGTCCGGCCCTTGAGCGGATAGGCGAGTGCTGCCGGCATGTGCAGGCGCCAGTCCCAGGCGTGGTCGGGCGGCCCCGCCTCGAGCAGCAGCACCTTGACGTCCGGGTCCTCGGACAGGCGACCGGCGAGCACGCAGCCCGCCGAGCCGGCGCCGACGATCACGTAGTCGAACGCGTCAGGCGGTGGCATCGGCGCGGCTCCGGGCGGCGCCGCGGGCCGAGCCGGATCGCAGCTCCCTGGTCGCCGGCGGCGGCGGCCGGGCTCAGCCCTGCTCCGTGCCTTCTTCGTCGCGCGGCCTGGCTTCGGGCAGCGACTCGGCCACGGCCCGCCAAGTCTGCTCGACGGTGGAGCTGCAGTTCCGCCAGTCCTCGCAGCCGGGCGTCTGGGCGCAGTGGCGCAGGTCGACCAGCGTCCGGGCGCCCTCGCCGACCACGCCGAACTCGAGCAGCTCCTTGGCGGTATCCAGATTGGCGACACAGGGTGCGCGCACGGCCGGTCCCCCGGAGGTTCATCAGGCCCCGACGTATAGCGCCACCCGCCCCCTCCAATCCAGCTGATTCTGCGGCGGCCGGCGGCCCCGCCTCGATCACTGCAGCGGCTCGCTGCCGGCGGCCAGCCGCTTGGCCTGCCCGATCCAGTCCTCGCGCTCGATCCGACCCCGGAAGCGCAGGCGCTGGTTGACCCAGGCGACGTTCTCGGGCGTCAACGCGGCGATCTGACGGAAATGGAAGATCCCGAGCCGGTGCAGGGTGCGCTCGATGCCCGGGCCGATGCCGCTGATCTGCTGGAGGTCGTCCGGCTCGCCGTCGGGGCGCGCCAGGGCCAAGGGCGCAGTCCCGGGGGCGCCGGCATCGGCCCGGGCGCCGGCGGCAGGGGCGGCTGCGGCCTCGTCCGTGGTGATCGGCGTGCCCGCCTCGAGTTCGGCGACCCGCGCCTCCAGACGCCCGACCTCCGCCTGATGCCTGGCGTTGGCCTGCTGGGCGGACGCAAGCTCGCTCTCGAGCCGGGCGATGCGCGCGGCTGGCTCCGCCTGGTCGGTCGTGAGCCGCCGGCTCGCCGCCGCGCCGTCTTCTTGGGCGGCCGCAAGCTCGGTGCGCAACCGATCGCGCTCGGCGGTCGCCTGCGCGAGCCGCGCCCGCCAGTCCGCCTCAGCGCTCGTCCGCTCCGCCAGGAGCCCGCCGCCCCGGACCAGCCAGCCGACGGCAAAGCCAAGCGCTGCGGCGACGACCAGGAACACCACGATCTGCAAGAGCAGGCCCACGGTCCGTCTCCCATCGGCCTCGCGGACAGGCGCCGTTGCGTCTGCCCGGGCGCCGCTTTTCAGGCATCCTAAAGGACGCCGACGACGCCGTCAAAAGCCCCGCACGCGACCCCGACCGGCCTCCTACTCCGCCGCCTTCGGCCGCTCCGGGAACAGGAACTCGCGCCCGATTTTGACCCGCGGCGCGCCGTCGTACGCGATCACGTCCGCGGTGGCGTAGGTCTCGCTCCAGAGCTCGGGCAGAAACGAGCCGGTGCCGATGATGTCGATCGGCGCCCGCACGCTCGCCATCAGCTTGCATTTCCTCGGGTTGAACCCTGAGCTTGCGATGATCTTGACCTGATTGAAGCCGGACTGGTCGAGCTGCTCGCGCAGATAGTAGATCGCGGCCGCGGTGACGCCGGTGCCGACCAGCCAGCGCAGCTCGGTCTCGGTGCGGTAGGTGCGGATCGCGTCCGGCCAGTGGCGGTCGAGGACCGCGTAGGAAGCGGCGGTGTCCAGACCCTCGACGAAGCGTCCGCCATGAGTGTCGAGCCGGATGCCGAGCCGGCCCGCGGCGGCGAGCTCCGGAAAGGCCCGGCAGACCTCGAGCGTATCGGCGATCTCGCGGCCGAAATAGTCGACCAGCACGTAGAGCGGGTCGTCGGGAAAGGTGGCGTGGAACATCTCGGCCGCGCGCAGCGTCGAGCCGGCGTAACCGATCAGGGCGTGCGGCATCGTGCCGAGCCCGCGCGGATTGCCGAAGTAGTGTGCGGTGGCATCGGTGGCGTTGCCGATGAAGCCCCGGGCATTGGCTTCGTGCCGCGCCTTGGTCGAGCCGACGCTCGCCGCATAGGCCATCATCTCGGCCATCTCGGCGCCGGCGCAGTGGCGGGCGTCCATCGCGAGGAAGCCGACGTAGGGCAGGTCGGTGCACATCAGGAAGGCGTTGAAGGCGGCGACGCAAGGCGCGCCGAGCTTCTGCAGGAACACGGTCTCGAGGTCGACCAGATGCTCGAGCGAGCCCGTGATGTACATCAAAGGCTCGCCCGCGCCGACCCAGTCGCCCTCGGCGTAGCAGAGATCGACCGTGAACCTGGTCCCGCGCGCCGCCGCCATCGCCTGCAGCCAGTCGACCGCGAGCTTGGGTGTGCAGATCACCGGCCGGCGCATGAACACCGCGTAGGTGGCATCGATGTCGCCGAAGCGCCGCACCACTTCCTTGGTCTTGAGAAAATACTTGTCGGTGAAGCTCGCCAGCTCGTCTGCGCCCGGACTCATCGCCGGATCTCCCTCGCCTCGCGGACCGCTTCGAATTAGACACTTTCGGCGACGCCAGGCAAGCGGCGGCCGACATAGCCGCCGACGCCAGCCAACGGCGCATCATCTTCCCGATCGCCGCCGGACAGCCAGCGTGGCCGCTGCCCGGCGCGGCGGGGACTTGATCCGCGGTGGCGGTTGATCCAGCTCAAAGCCGTCGCCGCGGTTTTGCGGCACAAGCTTCGTTCGTCGCTTCTGGTCAAGGAGGGAAGCCATGGCACTGCCATCTTCGGGGCGCTCGGAGCGGGGCCGGGATCAGGGCCTGCCGAGCCGGGACGTCTTCGAGCCGTTCGGCTCGCTGCGGCGCGACATGGAGCGCCTGTTCGAGAACTTCTCGCGCGACCTCGGCTGGGGCGGCCCGGCCGCCGGCGGCGCGGGCGAAGTGCCGCGGATCGACGTCAGCGAGACCGATAGCGAGCTCAGGATCGAGGCCGAGCTGCCCGGGGTCGACGAGAAGGATCTCGAGATCGTGCTGAGCGACGGCCGGCTGACGATCAAGGGCGAGAAGAAGCAGGAGAAGGAAGAGAAGAGAAAGGACTACCATCTGGTCGAGCGCTCTTACGGCTCGTTCGCGCGCTCGATCGGGCTGCCGTTCGCGGCCGAGCCCGATAAGGTTAAGGCGAGCTTCGCCAAGGGCGTACTGACCGTAACCGTGCCCAAGCCCGCCGAGGTCAAGGCCAAGGAAAAGAAGATCCCGATCGGCAAGGGCTGACCCTGCCGAGCGGGGCCTCCCGGCCGGGCGCCTCGAGCGCCGGCGCCCGCCGGGAGGATCCTCGCGCCTCGACCGGGCTCCCCCCTGCTGGCGCTCGCCAGCGGTACCGACTCTCCTCAAGATCGCCAGTGAGCGGCCGCCCCGAGGCCGGTGCGGGTTGACCCGGGATCGCCGGCGGCGCAGCTTGCCGTGCGGGCCGGATACCGCCCGCCCGGGTGACCATGGGGCGGCCAAGCAGGGGGAGAGAGCGTTGGGCAAGATGGTGCGAGGCAAGGCTGCGGACGGGCACGAGCTCGGCATCTACCGGGCCGATCCGACGGGGGCGCCGCGCGGGGCCGTGGTCGTCGCGCAGGAGATCTTCGGCGTCAACAGTCACATCCGGGCCGTGTGCGACGACTATGCCAAGCAGGGCTACCTCGCGGTCGCGCCGGCGCTGTTCGACCGGGTCGAGCGCGACGTCCAGCTCGGCTATACCAGCGACGATATCGCCAGGGGACGGGCGCTGCGCGAGCCGGTGTCGCTCGAGAACGCGCTCGCCGACATGGAGGCGGCCGCCCAGGAGGTCGCCGGTTCCGGCAAGATCGGCGTGGTCGGCTACTGCTGGGGCGGCACCGTCGCCTGGGTCTGCGCCACCCGCTCGAAGACCTTCGCGGCCGCGGTCGGCTATTACGGCGGCGGCGTCACCGGGCTCGCCGAGGAGCGGCCCAACTGCCCGGTGCAGCTCCACTTCGGCGACCAGGACCAGTCGATCCCGATCGCGGACGTGCGCAAGATGATGGCCGCGCATCCGGAGATCCCGACTTTCGTCTATCCCGCCGGCCACGGCTTCAACTGCGATGAGCGCCAGTCCTATCACGCCGAGAGCGCGCGCCTCGCGCGCGAGCGCACGCTCGCCTTCTTCGGCGAGCACGTCGGCTGAGCCTGGCGCACGGCCGGCAGGTGGACGCGCGCGGCGAACCGCGGAGCGCGCTCGGCGACGAGCTCCGGTTCCTCGCGCCGGCATCCGCGGGCGGGCTGGGCGGCGCATCCGAACCTCGGCGAGCTGGCGCGCTTCTGGCTGCAGCGCCATCAGATGTTCCGCCGGCTCGACGAGGTTCTGCGGACCGGCAGCGAGGCCGCGCTGGCGCAGACGGTCGACCCGGCCGAGATCAAGCCCTGGCTCGCCCGTCATCTGCAGACCTTCCTCTGGCAGCTCGAAGAGCATCATCAGGTCGAGGATCTGCATTACTTTCCGGTGTTCCGGCGGGTCGAGCCGCGCCTTGCCGCCGGCTTCGAGCTGCTCGAGGGCGACCACCGGGCGCTGCATGGCGCGCTCGGCGGCATCGTCGAGGTCGCCAACCGCGTGCTGGCGCACGATGGCGCGGGTCTGGCGCAGCTTCGCGCCGAGCTCGCGCGCTTTCGTGACGCTCGAGGTCGAGCTCGGGCGCACCCTTTTGCGCCACCTCGACGACGAGGAGGACCTGGTCGTGCCCCTGCTGCTCGAGCGCGGCGAGGAGCTCCTGACCGGAGGCGCCTGACCGACCGCCGGCGGCGGGGAGAGGACGATGCCTTCGCCGATCCGCGAGGTTCGTCTCGGACCGTTCGATCTGGCGCTGGAGCGGCATCCGGACGGCACGCTCCGCGCCCGCTCGCCGCATCCCCTCGGCAGCTACCCGACGAGCCTGACGGAGCGCCTCGAGCATTGGGCGGTGCGGGCGCCGAAACGCACCTTCCTCGCCAAGCGGGCGGCGGATGGCGCCTGGCGGCGGTTGAGCTATGCCGAGACGCTGCGGCGGGTGCGCCGGCTCGGCCAGGCGTTGCTGGAGCGCGAGCTCTCGGTCGAGCGCCCGCTCGCGATTCTCTCCGGCAACGACCTCGAGCACGCGCTCCTGGCGCTCGCGGCGCTGCACGTGGGCGTCGCCTATGCCCCGATCTCGCCGGCCTACTCGCTGGTCTCGACGGACTTCGGCAAGCTCCGGGCAATCCTCGAGCTGCTGACGCCGGGGCTGGTGTTCGCCGCCTCCGGCAGCGCCTACGAGAGCGCGATCGCAGCCGCCGTCCCGCCCGCGACCGAGCTCGTGGTGACCGACGATGCGCCGGCAGGGCGGCCGGCCACCAGCTTCGCCGAGCTGCTCGCGACCCCGCCGACCGGGGCGGTCGACGCCGCGGCCGCCAGGGTCGGCCCGGATACGGTCGGCAAATTCCTGTTCACCTCGGGCTCGACCGGCCTGCCGAAGGCGGTGATCAACACCCAGCGCATGCTCTGCAGCAATCAGGCGATGATCCGGACCATGCTCGCCTTCCTCGCGGACGAGCCGCCGGTGATGGTCGACTGGCTGCCCTGGCATCACACCGCCGGCGGCAACCACAACTTCGGCCTCGTGCTCTACAACGGCGGCTCGCTATACATCGACGACGGCCGGCCCACGACGACCGGGATCGGCGCAACCGTCCGGACCCTGCGGGAAATCCCGACCAGCTTCTACGTCAACGTGCCCAAGGGGTTCGAGGTCCTGCTGCCGCATCTCGAGCAGGATGGCGAGCTGCGCCGGCGCTTCTTCAGCCGGCTCCGGCTGATGTTCTACGCCGGCGCCGGGCTCGCCCAGCACGTCTGGGAGACCCTGCAGCGCCTGGCCCTCGAGACCACGGGCGAGCGCATCCTGATGCTGACCGGGCTCGGCGCCACCGAGACCGCGCCCTTCGTCTTCATGCCCGGCAAGGAGGTGAGCCGCGCCGGCGAGATCGGCCTGCCGGCGCCCGGCATCGAGCTCAAGCTCGTGCCGCTCGAGGACGATCGGTTCGATGCGCGCCTCAAGGGCCCCAACGTCACGCCCGGCTACTGGCGCCAGCCCGAGGTCACCGCCGCCGCGTTCGATGACGAGGGTTTCTACCGGCTCGGCGACGCGCTTCGTTTTCTGGAACCCGCGCGGCCGGAAAAAGGCTTGGTGTTCGACGGCCGGATCGCCGAGGAGTTCAAGCTCTCGAGCGGCACCTGGGTCAACGTCGGCGCGCTCCGTCGCCAGCTGGTCGCCGGCTTGGCACCGCTGCTGCGCGACGCCGTGATCGCCGGCCAGGACCGGGACGAGGTCACGGCGCTGCTGATCCCCGACGTCGACGCCTGCCGGCGCGTGCTTGCCGATGACGCCACGGCCGCGCCGGAACTGCTGCGGCGCCCGGCGCTGCGTCGCCGGCTGCAAGACGGACTCGATCGCCTCGCCCGGAACGCCACCGGCGGCTCGAACCGGGTCGCCCGCGCCCTGCTCCTGACCGAGCCGCCCTCGATCGACGCCCACGAGGTCACCGACAAGGGCTCGATCAACCAGCGCGCCGTGCTCCACCACCGCGCCGATCTGGTCGAGGAGCTCTATGCCCACCCCTACTCGTTGCGGGTGCTGGTCACGGCGACAAAGGGTCAGCGTGTCTGTTAGATTTGACGATCAGTCGCTATAGGTGCGCGTGCGATGGCCAAAGTGATCACGAAGACGTACCGGGTCGAGGAGTTGCCGCCCCGCATGGTCGCGGAGCTGGACGCGGCGCCCGATGAGCTGGTGCGGGTCACGGTCGACGCCCGGCGCCGGCGGGACGTCGACGCGTTGCTCGAGATCACCAGGCGGGCGAGCCGCGAGGCCAAGCGGCGCGGGCTGACCAGAGAGAAACTCGCCGAACTCCTCGATGACCGCTGAGCGGGTCGTCATCGACACCAACGTCCTCGTGAGTTTCTTCCTGCGCCAAGGGTCCGTTCCCTGGCGCGCCGTCCGGCTTGCCCTGGAGGTCGACGAGCTGGTGATGTCCGATGCCACCTACGATGAGCTCTGCGATGTGCTCCGCCGAAAGAAATTCGATGCCTATGTCGCGCGCGACTTGCGCGAGAGCTTCCTCGAAAACCTTCGTACATCCGCGACTTTCGTGGTCATCCGCGAGCGCATTCAGGCGTGCGCTGATCCGACCGACGACAAGTTCCTCGAGGTTGCCATCAATGGCGGCGCCGGTATCCTCGTCACGGGGGATCGCGCCCTGTTGGCGATGCGGTCGCATCGAGATGTTCTGATTCTGACGCCGACCACCTACGTCCGCTTGGCCGAGGCCGGATAAGCCCGGTCGGGCTCACTCCTCGCCGAACTCGATCCGGTCCATGTCGTCGTCATCGAAGCCGAAATGGTGGCCGATCTCGTGGATCAGCGTGTTCCTGACGATGTCGGCGAGCGGCTCCGCGGTCTCGCACCAGTAGTCGAGCAAGGGCCGGCGGTAGAGAAAGATCATGTCGACGTCCTGGCGCGGCGCATCGAAGCCCGAGCCGCGGCCGACCGGCACGCCGTGATAGAGGCCGAGCAGGTCGAACGGGCTCTCGAGCTCCATCTCGCGCAGCGTCTCGTCGTCGGCGAAGTCCTGGACCCGGACCACCACGCCCTCGATCAGGCCGCGGAACGGGTCCGGCAGCTCGGCCAGGACCGCCTGGCCGAGCCGCTGGAGATCGGCGGCCGAGGGCGGCCGGTCGAACATCTTGTCGGAACCGAGGGCCGGCCCCATCGTCTATGCAGGGGAGCAGGCAGGGAGATCGATCATGACGGCAAGCTCCGCCAAGCTCACGGGCCTCGCGCGCGAGCAGGCGATCACCGAGCTCGACGGCTGGCAGGACGTGCCCGGCCGCGACGCGATCGGCAAGACCTTCACCTTCAGGGACTTCAACACGGCCTTCGGCTTCATGGCCCGGGTCGCCCTCCAGGCCGAGAAGATGCACCACTACCCCCAATGGTCGAACCTCGACAAGACCGTCCAGGTCACGCTCTGCACCAAGGACGCCGGCGGGGTCACCGATCGCGACGTCGAGCTCGCGCGAGTGATGGACGGTTGCGCCGAAAAGCCGGCCTGAGCTTAGCGGCCGCGTCCCCTACTGCGGCGCCATCCGGATCGCGCCGTCGAGGCGGATGACCTCACCGTTCAGCATCGGGTTGTCGAGGATCTGGCGGACCAGGGCCGCGTACTCCTCGGGCCGGCCGAGCCGCTTGGGGAACGGCACCGCGGCCGCGAGCGACTGCTGAACGGTCTCGGGCAGCCCGCGCAGCATCGCGGTCTCGAAGATCCCGGGTGCGATCGTCATGACGCGGATGCCGTAGCGGGCGAGCTCGCGCGCGGCCGGCAGCGTCAGCGCCGCGATCCCGCCCTTGGACGACGCGTAGGCCGCCTGGCCGATCTGGCCGTCGAAGGCGGCGACCGAGGCGGTGTTGACGATCACGCCGCGCTCGCCGTCCGCGTCCGGCTCGAGCGCCGCCATGTCGGCCGCCGCCAGGCGCAACAGGTTGAAGCTGCCGATCAGATTGACCTGGATCACGCGGGCGAAATCGGCGAGCGGCATCGGGCCGCTGCGGCCGACGATCCGGGCCGCGGGCGCGATCCCGGCGCAGTTGACCAGGATCCGGGCCGGACCGTGGGCGTCCCGGGCGGCCGCGACCGCCTGCTCGGCGCTGGCCGCGTCGGCGACGTCGCAGGCGAGCCCCTGGCCGCCCAAGCGGCCGGCGGCCTCCGCCGCCTTGCCGGCGTCGACATCGAGCAGCGCGACTTTGGCGCCGGCCGCCGCCAGCATCTCGGCGGTCGCGAGCCCCAGCCCCGAGGCGCCGCCGGTGACGATCGCTGCCTGGCCCTCGATCCGCATGCCCGCCTCCCCTTGCCTTGTGCTGCGCTCTGCCTAGCCGATCGCGCCGGCCCGCGGCAAGCCCGCCGCCCCGCTCGCGAGGCTTGCCACGGATCTCGGACATACCCAGATTGTTCACCACCATGGACACCACCCGCGAAATGCCCCTCGGCCAGCTGCCGGTCGTCTACCGGCCGCCGGACGAACGCCGCTTCTGGACCAAGGTCCGGCGCGTGCTGACGCAGATCCCGTTCGCCGAGGACCTGGTCGCCGCCTACTACTGCATCCTCGATCGCGACACGCCCGCCTATGTGCGCGCCGTCTTGTGTGGCGCGCTCGCCTATTTCCTGCTGCCGACCGACATGGTGCCGGATTTGCTGGCCGGGATCGGCTTCACCGACGACGCCTCGGTGCTGGCGGCGGCGCTCGCCGCGGTCGGTCGCCATCTGCAGCCCCGGCACCGGGAACAGGCGCGTCAGAGCCTGGACCGCTTCACCGCCTGAAGCGGCTCGCTCGGGACAGTGTCAATCCAGCAGCGCTCGGGCGTCAGAGCGCCGGTTCGTCATACCCTCGCTCGCGCTGCAGTCAGGCTCAGCATTTTGCGGATCACGTGATCGGTCGGCGGGCAGAACTCGGGGCGCCCTGGCCGACCGGTACCGGTCGAGGCGAGGCTGGCTCGGCCGGTGATGCAATCGGCCGAGAGAATCTATTTACCGGCGATTGAGGATCGACCTGTATCGGCGGCGCGCTCTGTGCTTAACTGCCAGGGTCAGGGCGCGGGCGAAGGGAGGTCCCCATGGCGACCCGGTTGCAGGACAAAAAGAACGATCTGCTCGAGCGCGTGGTCGACCGGCTGCACGACAAGCTCACCGACGGCCCCGCGGAGCGCGCCGAGGCGTTCGTCCGGCATTACTACCGCTCGGTCGCACCGGTCGATCTGCTCGAGCGCGACCCGCTCGACATCTACGGCGCGGCGCTCGCCCATCTCCGGCTCGGCGAGCACCACGAGCCGGGCCAGACCCTGGTCCGGGTCTACAATCCGCAGATCGAGCAGCACGGCTGGCAGTCGACCCACACCGTGGTCGAGGTGATCACCGACGACATGCCGTTCCTGGTCGATTCGGTGAGTATGGCGCTCAACCGGCTGGGCCTGCTGATCCACATCACGATCCATCCGGTGATGCCGGTCCGGCGCGACTCCGAGGGCGCGCTCCAGGCCGTGCTGGAATTGGCCGAGGCCAACGGCGGCGATGCCCGCTTCGAATCCTACATGCATTTCGAGGTCGACCGGCAGAGCGATCCCGAGCGGATCGAGGCGATCCGGGCCGATCTCGAAAGCATCCTGGCCGACGTCCGGGTCGCGGTCGAGGACTGGCGGCCGATCCTCGGCAAGGTCGAGGTCGCGATCGAGGAGCTCCGGCGCGGCACCTCGGTGCTGGATGCGTCCGACCTCGCGGAGGCCGAGGCGTTCCTGCGCTGGATCGCCGACAACCATTTCACCTTCCTGGGCTACGGCTGCTACGAGCTGATCCGCGACAAGGCGGGCGACCAGCTCAAGCGCGTCGAAGAGACCCCGCTCGGCCTGCTGAAACGCCAGCCGACCGGCAGCCCGGTCTCGCGCAGCTTCGCGGCCCTGCCGCCGGAGATCCGCCGGCAGGCGCGCGCGCCGGTGCCGCTGGTGATCACCAAAGGCAACACCCGCTCGACCGTGCACCGCCCGGTTTACCTCGACTACGTCGGCGTGCGCCGGTTCGACGCCAAGGGCAAGGTGGTCGGCGAGCACCGCTTCCTCGGCCTGTTCACGTCGGCCGCGTACAACCGCAATCCGCGCGAGATCCCGCTGCTCCGGCACAAGGTCGACCGGATGGTCAAGCGCGCCGCGCTGGCCCCGACCGGCCACTCGGGCAAGGCGCTGGTCAACATCCTCGACACCTTTCCGCGCGACGAGCTGTTCCAGACCAGCGACGACGAGCTGTTCGAGACCGTGCAGGAGATCCTGCACCTGCACGAGCGCCAGTCGCTGCGCCTGTTCCTGCGCCGCGACGCCTTCGCCCGGTTCGTCTCCTGCATCATCTACGTGCCGCGCGAGCGCTACAACACCGAGATCCGGCGCCGCTTTCAGGACATTCTGCTGGAGGCGCTGAACGGCACCGAGGCCGAGTTCCAGGCCCAGGTCTCGGAATCGATCCTGGCCCGCATCCAGTTCATCGTCCGCACCCCCGACGGCATCCCGAGCGGCATCGACCGGGGCGAGATCGAAGCCCGGCTGGTCGAGGCCTCGCGCTCCTGGAACGACGCGCTGTCGGCGGCGCTGATCGACGCTCACGGCGAGGAGGAGGGCAACCGGCTGGCGCGCGCCTACGGCCAGTCGATTCCGATCGGCTATCAGGAGCAGGTGCCGGCGCGCGCCGCGGTGCCCGACATCGATCGCATCGACCGGCTGGCCAAGGGCGAGATCGAGCTCGCGATGTCGCTCTACCGGCCGCTCGAGCAGGGCACCGGCGAGCTCTGTCTGAAGCTGGTGCGCCCCGGCCAGGCGATCGCGCTGTCGGACGTCCTGCCGGTGCTCGAGAACATGGGCCTGCGCGTCCTCCAGGAGCAGCCATACGAGTTCACCGCGGCCGCCGGCACCACCTTCTGGCTGCACAATTTCAGCGTCGAGCCGGTCCGGGCCGGCGAGCTCGACCCCGACCAGACCGGGCCGGCTTTCCAGGACGGCTTCCTGCGTGTCTGGTACGGCGAAGCCGAGAACGACGGCTTCAATCAGCTGATCCTGCGCGCCGGTCTCAACTGGCGCCAGGTCGTGGTCCTGCGCACATACTGCAAGTATTTGTTGCAGATCGGGATTCCGTTCAGCCAGGCGTACATGGAGCAGACCCTGGTCAACAATCCCGAGCTGGCGCGCCGGCTGCCTGAGCTGTTCGAGGCGCGCTTCGATCCCGATGCGAGCGGCGATCGCCACGCGTTGCTGGCGAGCCTCGAGACCGAGTTCCGCGCCGGCCTGGACGGCGTCGCCAACCTCGACGAGGACCGGATCCTGCGTCGCTTCATGCGCCTGATCCTGGCGAGCCTGCGCACCAACTACTATCAGAGCGGGCCCGACGGCGCGCCGCACGAGCCCTATCTCTCGATCAAGATCGACCCCGCGGCGGTGCCGGACATGCCTCTGCCGCGCCCGGCCTACGAGATCTTCGTCTATGCGCCCAGGACCGAGGGCGTGCATCTGCGCGGCGGCAAGGTCGCGCGCGGCGGCATCCGCTGGTCGGACCGGCGCGAGGATTTCCGGACCGAGGTTTTGGGCCTGATGAAGGCGCAGATGGTCAAGAACTGCGTGATCGTGCCGGTCGGCGCCAAGGGCGGCTTCGTCGTCAAGCGCCCGCCCAAGGCGGGCGATCGCGCCGCTCTCCAGGCCGAGGTGGTCGCCTGCTACCAGACCCTGATGCGCGGCATGCTCGACGTCACCGACAACCGGGTCGGCGATCGGGTGGTCGTGCGCCCCCGCGTCGTCCGTTATGACGGCGACGACCCCTACCTGGTGGTCGCGGCGGACAAGGGCACCGCGACCTTCTCGGACATCGCCAACGCGATCAGCGTCGACTACGGCCACTGGCTCGGCGACGCCTTCGCATCCGGCGGCTCGGCCGGCTACGACCACAAGGGCATGGGCATCACCGCGCGCGGCGCCTGGGAATCGGTCAAGCGCCACTTCCTCGAGCTCGGCCACGGCACCCAGGAGCAGCCGTTCACGGTGATCGGGGTCGGCGACATGTCGGGCGACGTGTTCGGCAACGGCATGCTGCTGTCGCAGCAGATCCGGCTGATCGCGGCCTTCGACCATCGCCACGTGTTCATCGATCCGGACCCCGATCCGGCCGCGAGCTTCGCCGAGCGCCGGCGGCTGTTCGAGCTGCCCCGCTCGAGCTGGGACGACTACGACCGCAGCCTCCTGAGCCCGGGCGGCGGCATCTGGCCGCGGACCGCCAAATCGATCAGGCTGTCGCCCGAGGCGCGCCGCGCGCTCGACGTCGAGACCGAGGAGTTCACGCCGCACGAGCTGATCCGGGCGATCCTGCTCGCGCCGGTCGACCTGTTCTGGAACGGCGGCATCGGCACCTACGTCAAGGCCGCGGCCGAGCGCCAGGCCGACGCGTTCGACCGGGCCAACGACGCGGTCCGGGTCGACGCCGAGCAGCTGCGCTGCAAGGTGGTCGGCGAGGGCGGCAACCTCGGCTTCACCCAGCGCGGCCGGATCGCGTTCGCGAAGAAGGGCGGCCGGATCAACACCGACTTCATCGACAACTCGGCCGGCGTCGACTGCTCCGACCACGAGGTCAACATCAAGATCCTGCTCGGCGCCGTGGTCGACGCCGGCGACATGACGACCAAGCAGCGCGACCGGCTGCTCGCCGAGATGACCGCCGAGGTCGCCGGTCTCGTGCTGCGCAACAACGTCCTCCAGGTCCAGGCGATCTCGCTCGCCGAGGCGCGCCCGGCGGAGCTGCTCGACAGCCAGGCCGCGTTCATCCGCCGCCTGGAGGCGAGCGGCCGGCTCAACCGCGAGCTCGAGGTCCTGCCCGACGAGGAGACGCTCGCCCGCCGGCGGCAGGCGGGTCAGGGGCTGTTCCGGCCCGAGGTCGCGGTGCTGATCGCCTATGCCAAGATGGCGCTCTACGACGAGCTGCTGGCCTCGGAGCTGCCCGACGATCCCTACCTGCTCCGGGACCTGATCAAGTATTTTCCGCGCCCGCTGCGCAAGCGGTTCCGCGAGCCGATCGCGCAGCACCGGCTGCGGCGCGAGATCATCGCCACCCTGGTCGCGAACAGCATGGTCAATCGCGGGCTCGGCGAATTCGTGAGCGAGCTCGGCGAGCAGACCGGGCGCTCGATCACCGCGATCGCGCGCGCCTACATCGTGGCCCGGGACACCTTCGACCTGGTGCCGTTGCTCGGCCAGCTCGAGCTGCTGGCCGGGCGGATCGCCGCGCCGCAGCTGATGACGCTCCTGGGCGAGGCGCGGCTGGCGCTGCTCCGCGGCACTGAATGGTTCCTGCGCAACCTGCCGCCACCGATCGACGTCAAGGGCTCGGTCGAGCGCTTCAGCACCGGCATCGTGGGCCTGCTCGACAAGCTGGATCAGGTGCTGCCCGCGTCCGACCGGCAGCGCCTCGACCAGACGGTGATCGAGCATCGTGGCCGGGGGATCGAAGCGGACCCGGCGTGGCGCCTGGCGGCCCTGCCCTACCTCGCCCCGGCCTGCGAGGTGGTCACGGTCGCCGACGTGGTCGGCACCGACGTGGTGACCGCGGGCGGCACCTATTTCGCGCTCGACGCCCGGCTCCATCTCGACCGGTTGCGCGAGCGCCTGGAGCGGGCCGGCCCGCGCAACCATTGGGAGCGCGCCGCCGTCGCCGGGCTCTATGAGGACCTGGTCGACGAGCACCGGCGCCTGACCATTCAGGCCTTCGACAGCGAGCTGGTCCGGCCGCACACCGGGTCGGGCCCCGAAGCTCTCCAGGACGCGGTCGCGGCTTGGCTGCAGAGCGAGGTCGCGGGCTTCGGCCGCTGGCAGCGCCTGCTGATCGACCTCGACAGTCAGCCGGGCACCGATCTGTCCATGCTCTCGGTCGCGGTCCGCACGCTCGCCGTGCTCGACGCGAGCCAGGCCGACGCCGCCTGAGCCGCCGCCGGAGCCGATGGCGACCGTCCTCTGCATGAAGTGGGGTCGTCGGTACGGCTCGAACTACGTCAATACGCTCTACAGTATGGTCGCGCGGAACCTTACTCTCACCCACCGCTTTATCTGCCTGACCGACGACGCGCAGGGCATCCGGCCGGAGGTCGAATGCCGGCCCCTGCCCGCCCTGACGCTGGCACCCGAGTGGGAGCGTTCGCCCTGGCGCAAACTCAGCTGCTTTGCCCCCGAGTTGCGGGATCTGCAAGGTCCGGTGCTGTTCCTGGACCTCGATCTGGTGATCATCGACAACATCGACTGCTTCTTCGACTATCCGGGCGAATTCTGCATCATCGAGAACTGGACCCAGCCCGGTCGGGGGATCGGCAATTCCTCGGTCTACCGCTACCAGGGGGGCGCCCACGACGACATCTTCGCGCGCTTTCGGGCGCACGCCGCCGAGGTGGTCCGCACCTGCCCGAACTCGCAGACGTTTCTGTCGCGATCGGTGCCGGCGCTGACCTTCTGGCCGGCGTCCTGGTGCCGCAGTTTCAAGCACGACTGCCTGCCGGGCCGGCTGCTCCGGCGTCTGCGGCCGGCGGCCATCCCCGCGGGCGCCAGGATCATCGTCTTCCACGGCCATCCCAAGCCGCCGGACGCGGCGCGCGGCCTCTGGCCCGAGCCGGGCAGGAGCCTGCGGCCGGCCGCCTGGATCGCCGAGTACTGGAATTGAGCCAGATGCTGGCGCCGATTGCCAACTCCGGCGGGCATCGCTATGGTCGCCGACCACTGATGGTCCCGAACGGCTTGGCGAGTCGACCGAACTCTGAGACATTCGCGATCGGGCCGGGTTGCGTCCCCTTGACGCCAACCGCGAGAAGATGTGTGACGGCGCGCGGACTTGACCGTGGCGATGCTGGATCGGCGGGTCTGATGACGCAACGGAAACCAATCGGTCGGGCGGTCCGCAGGGGATAGCAAAGATGAGTGAGGTCAACGGCCAGACCAAGGAAACCGAGCTGTTCTTCCGGCAGTGGCTGCGCTCGCCCAAGTCGATGGGCGCCGTCATCCCGTCGTCGCGGGCGCTCGCCCGCGCCGTCAGCCGGGAGATCGCCTGGCGACCGGGCCAGGTGATCGTCGAGCTCGGCGCCGGCACCGGCGCGATCTCGCAGGGCCTGATGGAATTGGGCCTGCCACCCGAGGCCCTGATGATGATCGAGCTCGATCGCCCGCTGTTCGAATATCTGCGCGACCGCTTCCCGAAGGTGCGGGTGATCAACGGCGACGCCACCCGCCTGGTCGACATCCTGCGCCAGCAGGGTGTCGAGGAGGTCGGGACCGTGATCTCGGGCATCCCGATGGTCACCATGCCGCTCGAATTCCAGCGCAAGATCGTCGAGCAGAGCTTCGCGGCCCTCGGCCCGGGCGGCTGCCTGCTGCAGTATTCCTACTCGCCGGTGGTCCCGATTCCGGCCAAGAAGCTCGGAGTCGAGGCGAGGCTCGTCAAGTTCGTGATGCGCAACCTGCCACCCGCGACGGTCTGGCGTTTCCGCCCGCGCGGGGCCCCCAATGGCGGCCATGGCCAAGCCAACGGGCGCGCCTGAACGACGGCAGCCCGGATCCGGACCGGGGGCGCTCCCGCTCCGTCGCCACCCCGCCCTCTGATGGCGCATCTGGCCACTCTGGTCCGCGACCTGGCCGCCAGCCCGGCCGGCCGCCTGTTGCGCGATCATATCCGCTCGCAGGGCCGGTGGCTCGCCGGCGCCGCATTCTGCATGATCGTCTACGCCGCCGCCACGGCCGGCCAAGCGTGGATCATGGAGCCGATCCTCGACCACGTGTTTCTGGCGCACGACCAGACCGTGCTCGTGCTGGTGCCGGTCATCGTCGTCGCCCTGGCGATCCTCAAGGGGGTCACGAGCTACGGCCAGACCGTGCTGATGGCCAGGATCGGGCAACGGGTGATCGCAAACCTGCAGCAGCGCCTGTTCGACCACCTGATTCACGCCGATCTCGGTTATCTGGTCGCGCGCGGGCCGGGTCCCGTGATCTCGCGTCTCACCTTCGATGCCCAGCAGCTGCGTCTGGCGGTCACCACCGCCTCGACCACGCTGGTCCGCGACCTGTTCACGATGCTCGGGCTGGTCGGCCTGATGATCCACCAGGACTGGCAGCTGGCCGCCATCGCGCTGCTCGGCTGCCCGCTCGCGATCTGGCCGATGCAGCGCCTCGGCCGCCGGATGCGCAAAGTGTCGCGCCAGACGCAGTCGCACATGGCCAAGTTGACGAAGCGGCTCGATCAGACCTTCCTCGGCGTGCGCCAGGTCAAGGCCGACAACCGCGAGGACGACGAATTGACCCGCACCGGCGCCTTGATCGAGCAGCTGTACGAGCTCTACGTCAAGGCCGCGCGCGTCAACGCCGTCAGCTCGCCGATCATGGAGGTGGTCGGCGGCTGCGCGGTCGCGGTGGTGGTCCTGTACGGCGGCTTCCAGGTCCTGGGCGGCCATACCACGCCCGGCGCCTTCTTCTCCTTCATCGCAGCACTCCTGTTCGCCTACCGGCCGCTCAAGACGCTCGCCAACCTGCACACCCAGGTCCAGGTCGGCCTTGCCGCCGCCGAGCGGATCTACGGCCTGCTCGATCGCCAGCCGAGCGTGCGCCAGCAGCCCGGGGCGCCGCCGCTCGCGGTCGAACACGGCGAGATCCGCTTTGCCGCCGTGCGGTTCGGCTACCGGCCGACCCGGCCGGCGTTGCGCGGCGTCGACCTGGTCATCCCCGCCGGTCTCTCGGTCGCGCTGGTCGGGCCGTCCGGGGCCGGCAAGTCGACCATGCTCAACCTGATTCTGCGCTTCTACGACGTCGACCAGGGCGCCGTCCTGATCGACGGCCAGGACGTGCGCTCGGTGACCTTGAAGAGCCTGCGCGCCGCGATCGCGCTGGTCAGCCAGGACGTCGACCTGTTCGACGGCAGCGTGCGCGCCAACATCGCCTATGGCCGGCCGGACGCCAGCATCGAGGCGATCAGGGCGGCGGCCGAAGGCGCGGCGGCCCATCAGTTCATCGAGGCTCTGCCGCAGGGCTACGACACCGAGATCGGCCCGAGCGGGCACAGCCTCTCCGGCGGCCAGCGGCAGCGGCTCGGGATCGCCCGCGCGATGCTCAAGGACGCGCCGATCCTGCTCCTCGACGAGGCGACCTCGGCGCTGGACAGCGAGGCCGAGCGGGTCGTCCAGGCGGCGCTCCGGCGCCTGATGCGCGGCCGCACCACGGTCGTGATCGCGCATCGCCTCTCGACCGTGATCGGCGCCGACCTGATCGCGGTGATCGAGCACGGCCAGGTCGTCGAGACCGGGACCCATCGCGCGCTGCTGGCGCGTGGCGGCAGCTATGCCCAGCTGTACGAGCGGCAGTTCGCCGATCAAGGAACGGCCGCGCCGGTCGAGGTGGTCGGCCGGCGCCAGGCCTGAGCCATGGCCGCGCAGCGGGGGCACGGGCAGGCGCGGCCGCCCGGCTGGGGTCGGATAGGTCGCATCCGCACGCACCGGCCAGGGTCCCGGGCGGTGCTCGCCTGGCTGGTGGCGGCCTATATCCGGCTGGTCCACCGGACCGGGCGCTGGGAGTTGCGCTGCGATCCCGCGACCGCGCAGATGATCCGCAGCCGGCGGCCGTTCATCGGCGCCTTCTGGCACGGCCGCATGCTGATGATCGCGGCCGCCTGGGGCGCGCTGCTCCGCGAGCTCCGGGTCGCAGCCCCGCTCCAGGCCTGCGTCGTGAGCTCCGATCACCCGGACGGCCGCCTGATGGCCCGCGCGACCGCGCGCTTTGGCATCGAGACCGTGTTCGGCTCGACCAAGCAGGGCCGGACCAGCCTGCTCCGGGCGGCCATGCGGGTGATCGAGCGCGACCAGATCCCGGTGTTCACGCCCGACGGGCCGCGCGGCCCGCGGACGCGCGCCAAGGTGGGCGTCGTGCGCCTGGCGATCCGGACCGGTCTGCCGATCGTGCCGATCACCTTTGCCGCCTCCAACCAGCGCCTGCTCGCGAGCTGGGACCGGTTCGCGCTGGCGCTGCCGTTCGCGCGCGGGGTGCTGGCGTTCGGCGCGCCGCTCGAGCTCGGCCCGGACGGCGATCCGGAGACCGGCCGGCGCCTGCTCGAGCAACGGCTGAACGAGCTGACCCGGGACGCCGACCGCGCCCTCGGCCTGCCGCCGCTCGAGCCGGCGCCGTCCGAGCCCGTCAAGTGACCGTGCTCGCCCTCTATCGCCTGGCGACCCGGCTGGGCGGACCCTTGTTCGGGGTCGCGCTGCAGCACCGGGCCCGGAGCGCCAAGGAGGACCCGGCCCGCCTGCCGGAGCGGCTCGGCCACCCGAGCCTGCCGCGGCCGGACGGTCCCCTGGTCTGGCTGCACGGCGCGAGCGTCGGCGAGGCGCTCGCGGTGTTGCCGCTGATCGAGGCGCTGCTCGGGGGGCGGCCGGCGCTCGAGGCGCTGGTCACCACCGGCACCGTGACCTCGGCGCGCCTGATGGCCGAGCGCCTGCCGGCGCGGGCGCGCCATCAGTTCGCGCCGGTCGACCGGCCGGATGCCTGGCGGCGTTTTCTCGACCATTGGCGACCCGATCTCCTGCTCCTGGTCGAATCCGAGCTGTGGCCCAACCTGATCCTGGAGAGCCGGCGGCAGGGGGTCGCGATGGCGCTGATCAACGCCCGCATGTCGGCACGCTCGGCCGGCCGCTGGCGATGCCTGCCCGGGGCGGCCGCCGACCTGCTCCGCGGCTTCGAGCTCTGCCTGGCGCAGAGCACCGCCGATCGCGACCGCCTGCAGGCGCTGGGCGCCGCCTCGGTCCGGGCGACCGGCAACCTCAAGGGCGACGCCCCGCCCCTGCCGGCACGGGCGGCGGCCCTCGCCGAGCTTGGTGACGCCCTCGGGACGCGCCCGGTCTGGCTCGCGGCCAGCACCCATCCGAGCGAGGACGCGCTGCTGCTCGACGCCCATCGCCGGCTCGCGGCCAGGCGGCCGGGGCTGCTGACGATCCTCGCGCCGCGCCATCCCGAGCGCGGCGCGGCGCTCGCCGGCTGGCTGCAGAGCCAGGGCGTGGCCGTCGCCAGGCGCGGCCTCGGCGAGCTGCCGGCCACCGGCTGCGCCGTCTATCTCGCCGACACGCTGGGCGAGCTCGGCCTCCTCTACCGGCTGGCGCCGGTCGCCTTCATCGGCAAGTCGCTGACGGCGCCCGGCGGCGGCCAGAACCCGCTCGAGGCGGCAAGGCTGGGCTGCCCGGTGCTGTTCGGGCCGCACGTCGCCAACTTCGCCGAGCCGGCGGCCCGCCTGGTCGAGGCCGGCGGCGCCAGGCAGGTCGGCGATGCCCGCGAGCTCGCGGCGGCGGTCGCGGAACTGCTCGGACAGCCCGCGGCCCGCGCTGCGATGGCCAGGCGCGCCCGGGCCGCGGCCGCCGCGCAGTCGGAGGCGCTCGGCGCCACGCTCGCGGCGCTTGCGCCTCTGCTCGAGCGACGTCTCGGGCCGGCCGATGCGAGCGCCTGAGTTCTGGGTCGAAAACGGCCTGCCGGCACAGCTTCTCGAGCCGTTCGGTTATCTGTTCGGCCTCGCCGGCCGGCTGCGGCGCCGCCTGGTCCGGCCCCGCCGGGCCCCGGTGCCGGTGATCTGCATCGGTAATCTCACGGTCGGCGGCGCCGGCAAGACCCCGACCGCGCTGGCACTCGCGGGGCGTCTCCTGGCGAACGGCCGCCGGCCGCATTTCCTGACCCGCGGCTATGGCGGGCGGGGGCGCGGCCCGCTCAGGGTCGACCCCGGGCGTCACGACTGCGCGCTGGTCGGCGACGAGCCGCTGCTGCTCGCGGCCGTGGCGCCGACCTGGGTGGCGCGCGACCGGCCCGCGGGCGCCCACGCGGCAGCGCTGGCCGGCGCCGACTGCGTGCTGATGGACGACGGCTTCCAGAACCCGTACCTCGCCCCGGATCTGGCGTTGGTCGTGGTCGACGGCGGCTACGGCTTCGGCAATCGCCGCCTGCTGCCCGCAGGGCCGCTGCGCGAGCGGCTCGCCGACGGGCTCGCCCGGGCCGCGGCGGTGATCCGGATCGGCCCCGACCGCCACGGCATCGATCGCCTGCTGCCGGCCGGCCTGCCGCGGATCGAGGCCGAGCTCCGCCCGGCCGCCGACGCGCCGCCGGTCGCCGGCCGCCGGCTGCTGGCGTTCGCGGGAATGGGCCGGCCCGAAAAGCTGTTGGCAATCTTGAGCGCGGCCGGTGCCGAGCTCGTCGGTTTCGAGCGGTTCGCCGACCACCATCGGTATCGGCGCGCCGAGATCGAGCGACTCCTCAGCCGGGCGGCCGCCGCGGATGCGCTCTGCATCACCACGACCAAGGACGCCGTGCGCCTGCCGCCCGAGCTGCGCGCCAGTGTCGCAGTCCTGCCGGTCGTCCTTTGCTGGCGGGCGACGGAAGTCCTGGATCGCCTGCTGGAGCGCGCCATGGCGAGGGGGCCGGCGCTGCCGTGATGCAGCGTTTGCTAATTTACCGGGTCCTAAACTATTCTTAACTTGCGTATTCACACCGGCGGCCGGAACCTCGGCCGCGATGATCCGTTTCCGTTCAGGAGCCGTACACCAGGTTGGATGGAGGAAACATCGGGCCAGCTTCGCCGATCGGCGGGCTGGCCAGCGCCGGCCTGGACGAAGAGGGCACGACGATGGCATTCGCTGACACGTCCGCCAACCTCAAGGTCGACCGCGAGTTCATCCGCGAATCGATGAACACCGCGCTGCTCTCGCGCGATCGTGAACTGATGCTGGCGCGGCTCTGGCGACAGCACGGCGACGAGGTCGCGCTGCACGAGCTCGTGATGGCGTACATGCGGCTGGTGATCAGCACGGCGTCCCGCTTTCGCAACTACGGGTTGCCGATGGCGGACCTCGTGCAGGAGGGCGCCGCCGGGCTGATGCAGGCCGCGGCGCGCTTCGAGCCCGAGCGCGAGGTGCGCTTCTCGACCTATGCCGCGTGGTGGATCCGCTCGGCGATGCAGGACTACATCCTGCGCAACTGGTCGGTCGTGCGCACCGGCACCACCGCGGCGCAGAAGGCGCTGTTCTTCAACCTGCGCCGGCTGCGCGCCAAGATCGATGACGGCTCCGGCGGCCCGCTCGACGAGGCCGGCCGGGCGTTCATCGCCGCCGAGCTGTCGGTCAACGTCGGCGACGTCGAGGCGATGGAGATGCGGCTCTCCGGCGGCGATCAGTCGCTCAATGCGACCATCAGCCCGGTCGGCGAGGACGAATGGCAGGATTTCCTCGCCGACGAGCGGCCGACGCCGGAAGAGACGGTGATGTTCGCGCGCGACAGCCGGACCCGCTCGATCTGGCTGGCGCAGGCGCTGGCCGAGCTGTCCGATCGCGAGCAGACGATCATCAAGGAGCGCCGGCTGCGCGATGAGGCGCGCACGCTCGAGGACCTCGGCCGCGATCTCGGCATCAGCAAGGAGCGGGTGCGGCAGATCGAGCACCGCGCGCTCGAAAAGCTGAAGAGCTCGCTCCAGCAGCGGAGCGTCGAGCCGAGCGACAGACTGTCGACGGCCTGAGGACGCCCGCCGGCAGCAAGCCGGGACGTGGGCCGGGTGCGGCGTCGATGCCCCGTCGTTTCGAGGACGAGCAGGCCGCGGGAGCGCTGATCGCAGGCGGCGGTCATGCGGGCCTGCTGCTCGCGCTGGCACTCGAGCGGGCTGGCGTCCCGGTCACGCTGATCGAGGCCGACCCGCTCGCCCAGGTTCGGGCAACGCCGTTCGATGGCCGGGCGCTGGCGTTGATGTACGGCTCCAAACGGGTGTTTGAGGCGCTCGGCCTGTGGCCGGGGCTCGCCGACATCGCCGAGCCGGTCTGGGGCGTGCAGGTCGAGGATCGGGGCAGCGGGGCGAAGCTCGCCTACGATGCGCTCGAGGTCGGCCGGCACCCGTTCGGCTACGGCATCGAGAACCGGAGCCTGCGCCAGCGGCTGCTGGGGCTGGTGGAGGCCCGGCCCGGCATCCGGATCCTGGCGCCGGCGCGGCTCGCCCGCATCGACCGTCGGCCGGCCGGCGTCGGCGCGACCCTCGAGGACGGCCGGCAGCTGGCGGCGGCCGTCCTGATCGGCGCCGACGGTCGCGGCTCGACGGTGCGCGAGCTCGCCGGGCTCGGGGTCGAGCGCTGGCGCTACCCGCAGACCGCGATCACCTTCGCGGTCCGCCACCATGACCCCCATGACGGCCAGGTTCGGGAATATCTCCGGCCGGCCGGACCGCTCGCGCTGCTGCCGCTCGGGCCGGGCCTGAGCGCGGTCACCTGGGTCGAGCGCGATCCCGGAGCCGAGCGCCTGCTCGGCGCGCCGGCCGCTGACCTGCTGGCCGCGCTCCTTGAGCAGACCGGCGACGAGCTCGCCGCCTACCAGATCTGCGGCCAGCCGACCGGCTATCCCTTGAGCGCCCATCGGGCAACGCGGCTGGTCGGGCCCCGGATCGCGCTGGTCGGCGACGCCGCGCACGCGGTCCATCCGATCCACGCCCAAGGGTTCAACCTCGGGGTCCGCGACGTCGCCGCCCTCGCCGAGGTCCTGGTCGACGCCGCGCGCGCGGGGCAGGATCTCGGCAGCGGCGAGGTCCTGATCCGCTACCAGCGCTGGCGGCAGGCGGACGTCCGGTTGGTGGTCGGGCTGACCGACGGCCTGAACCGGCTGTTCTCGACCGACCTCGCCCCCGCCCGGCTGCTGCGCGCGGCCGGCCTGAACGCGCTCGGCTGGCTGGCACCCCTGCGTCAGCTGGCGATGCGCCGCGGCATGGGCCTCGCGGGCGACCTGCCGAAGCTCGCCCGCGGCGAGGCGCTGTAGATCCCAGCCGCTCCGACCGCGCTCCGGTCCTTACGTGACCGGGATCAGGCGATCCCCTGTCACTCTGGCGAGCACGCCGGTGCCGATGTCGAAGCGGAAGCCCGCGAGCTGCAGCCGTCCGGCCGCGACCGCCGCCTGGATCCAGGGGAAGGTCGCGAGGTTGGCGAGCGACAGGCGCACGACCTCGGCCTCGCCCTGCTCGAACAGATCCCCGGCGCCGTGGTGCCCGGCCAGCGCGCGCCGGGCCGGCTCGGCGATCCGCATCCAGGGCTCGACGAAGTCGCGCGCCTGATCGGGCGAACCCTCGACCATCGCCCTGACCCCGCCGCAATGGGAGTGACCGAGCACGACGATCCGCGCCACGCCCAGGACCCGGACCGCGTACTCGAGCGCCGCGCTGGTCCCGTGGTACTCGGCATCCGGATGGTAGGGCGGCACCAGGCCCGCGACGTTGCGCACCTCGAACAGCTCGCCCGGGGCGGCGCCGAACACGGTCTGCGGATCGACCCGCGAATCCGAGCAGCCGACCACCATTGTCTCCGGCCGCTGCCCGTACCTGGAGAGCGCCTCGTAGCGGGCCCGGTCGGCGGGCCAGACCTCCGCGCGGAAGCGGCGATAGCCTTCGAGCAGTCGGTCCATGCCGATCTCCTTGCGCCGCCCGGCGCGTCGAACCCGCCGGGGCCGGGGCTGCCTGGCGCGCCACCCGCTCCGAGCCGGGGCTCGGCAAGGATGGGGCCAGGTCGCCGCGCGGTTCTGTTCGCAGCCCATGATTGACGCCTTCGGGTCGGATGGCCAGATTCAGACCAGCAGGGCAATATGAGCGAGACCATCGAGCCGGCAATCATCACGACCGACGCGACCGACGCTGCGGCCCCGGGCCGCGCCTGCGCGGAGCCCGTGGCCGGGCTCACCGGCGCTGCGGCGATCCACAAGCACGTCTCGAGCCTGCCCAACGGGCCGGGCGTCTACCGGATGCTCGATGCCAAGGGCGAGGTGCTCTACGTCGGCAAGGCGAAGTCGCTCCGGAAGCGGGTGCCGGCCTACACCAAGCCCGCGGCGCTGAGCGCGCGCCTGCAGCGCATGGTGGCGCTGACCCGCGGCCTCGAGGTGGTGAGCACGGCCAACGACGTCGAGGCGCTGCTGCTCGAGTGCAACTTGATCAAGCGCCACCGGCCGCCCTACAACATCGTCCTGCGCGACGACAAATCTTTTCCGTACATCTATGTCGGCAAGATCACGTCCGAGCAGCCGTTCCCCCGGATCGGCCGGCACCGGGGCGCCAAGCGCAAGGACTGCGACTATTTCGGCCCGTTCGCGTCCTCGGGCGCGGTCAACGAGACGCTCGGCGCGCTGCTGCGCGCGTTCCCGATCCGCTCCTGCCCGGACAGCATCTTCAGCAACCGCACCCGACCCTGCCTGCAGTATCAGATCAAGCGCTGCACGGCGCCCTGCGTCGGCCGGATCGATCCCGAGCCCTACGCCCAGCTGGTCGAGCAGACGCGCGCCTTCCTGTCCGGCCGCAGCGGCGCGATCCAGGAGCAGCTGCAGGCCGAGATGGCGAGCGCTTCCGAACGCCTGGAGTTCGAGCAGGCGGCCGCCACCCGCGACCGGCTGAAGGCGCTCGCCCACATCGGCACGCGCCAGGGGATCAACGTCAGCACCGTCGACGACGCCGACGTGATCGGGCTGGCGCAGGATGGCGGCCAGGCCTGCGTGCAGGTGTTCTTCTATCGAAGCGGGCAGAATTACGGCAATCGGGCCTACTACCCGAGCCATGCCCAGGATGCCGGGCCGGCGGAGCTCCTCGAGGCGTTCCTCGGTCAGTTCTACAGCGAGCGGACGCCGCCGAAGCTGATCCTGCTGAGCGATCCGCCGGCCTCGGAGGAGCTGCTGGCCGAGGCGCTCGCGGTCCGCGCCGGGCGCCGGGTCGAGCTGCTCTGCCCCAAGCGCGGCGAGCGCCGCCAGCTGGTCGGGCAGGCCCTGACCAACGCCCGCCTCGCGCTCGCCCGCAAGCTCGCCGAGAGCAGCGCCCAGGCCAAGCTCCTGCAGCGCCTGGCCGAGGGGCTCGCGCTGCCGGAGCCGCCCACCCGGGTCGAGGTCTACGACAACAGCCACATCATGGGCACCGACGCGCTCGGCGCCTTCATCGTCGCCGGCCCGGAAGGTTTGAATAAATCCGGCTACCGCAAGTTCACCATCAGGAGTCGTGATCTGACGCCGGGCGACGATTACGCGATGATGCGCGAGGTTCTGGGCCGCCGGTTCAGCCGGCTGCAGCGCGAGGATCCGGAGCGCCAGAGCGGCCAGTGGCCGGACCTCGTGATCATCGACGGCGGCCCGGGCCAGCTGTCGGCGGCGCTCGAGAGCCTGGGCGCCTGCGGCGTCGACGGCGTGCCGGTGCTGGCGATCGCCAAAGGTCCCGACCGCGACGCCGGCCGCGAGACCCTCTATCTGCCCGGACGGGCGCCGCTCAAGCTGGACCCGCGCGATGCAGTCCTCTACTTTCTTCAACGCCTGCGGGACGAGGCCCACCGGTTCGCGATCACGAGCCACCGCAACAAGCGGGGCAAGGCGGTCGGACGCTCGGCGCTGGATCGCGTGCCGGGGGTCGGCGGCAAGCGCAAGAAGGCGCTGCTCAGTCATTTCGGCTCGGTGCGGGCGATCGAGACCGCGGGGCTGCTCGACCTCGAGCGGGTGCCGGGCGTTAACAAGGCGGTTGCCAGGGCCGTCTACGATGCCTTTCACGAGGGAAGCTAGGGTCGCGGCCTGATGATGACCAACCCGCCGAACCTTTTGACCGTATCGCGGATCGCCGCGGTTCCGGCGCTGGTCGCTGCCTTCTACATCGAGGGCGACTTCGGCCAATGGACGACCTGCGCGATCTTCACGCTGGCTGCGGTCACCGACTTCTTCGACGGCTACCTCGCGCGCAGCTGGTCGATGCAGTCGCCGCTCGGGCGCATGCTCGACCCGATTGCCGACAAGCTGCTGGTCGGCGCGGCGATCCTGATGCTGGTGCATTTCGCCCGCGCTCCGATCCTGCCGGCGCTGGTGATCCTCTGCCGGGAGATCCTGGTCTCGGGCCTGCGCGAGTTCCTGGCCGAGGTCCGGGTCGGCCTGCCGGTGTCGCGGCTCGCCAAGTGGAAGACCGGGGTCCAGATGACCGCGATCGGTTTTCTGCTGGCCGGCTCGGCGGCACCCTGGTGGCTGTTCGCTGACCAGGTCGGCTTCTATGGCCTCTGGCTGGCCGCGGCCCTGACCCTGATCACGGGCTTTGACTACCTGGTGGTCGGGCTGCGCCATTCGAGCGCGCCGGCGCCGGTCAAGATGACGGCGCCCGACCCGCCGCGGCCGCGCGCCGAGCTGGTCGGGTCGCGATCGAGCGAGGCCCGCTCATGAAGATCTTGTACTTCGCCTGGCTCAGGACCAAGACCGGAACCGCGAGCGAGGAGGTGACGCCGCCCGCCGAGGTGACCACGGTCGGCGAGCTGATGCGCTGGCTCGCGGGCGAGCGGCCGGGCTTTGCCGCCGCGCTGGCCGCGCCGGGCGTGGTCCGGGCGGCGGTCAATCAGGACTACGCCGAGCCCTCCGATCCGGTCCGGCCAGGCGACGAGGTCGCGTTCTTCCCGCCGGTCACCGGCGGCTGAGCGCGGCACCCTGACGGCATGGTCCGGGTCCAGGAGGCGCCGTTCGACGTCGGCGCCGAGCTCGCAACCCTGACCCGCGGCCGCACCGACATCGGCGGCCTCGCGAGCTTCGTCGGACTGGTGAGGGATCTGGCCGGCGAGCGCCCGATCACCGCGCTGACCCTCGAGCACTACCCGGGCATGACCCAAAAAAAGCTCGCCGAGATCGAGGCCGAGGCCAACCGGCGCTGGTCGCTGCAGGCGAGCCTGATCGTGCACCGCTACGGCCGCATGCTGCCGGGCGAGCCGATCGTGCTGGTCGCGACCGCCGCCCCCCACCGCGCCGCGGCACTCGAAGCCTGCGCCTTCCTGATCGACTGGCTGAAGACCCAGGCGCCGTTCTGGAAGCTCGAGGAGGGCCCGGACGACAGCCGTTGGGTCGAAGCCCGCGCCAGCGACGACCAGGCCGCCGCCCGCTGGCGGGCCTGAGCGCGCCGAGCGGGTGCCGATGCTCCCGACCTCGGGAGAGGCTCGAGGTCAGGAGCGCCGGCGTCCGATCCAGCCCTTGCGCCAGAAATAGCCGAGCAGACCGAGCGCCACCGCCAGCATGACGCCGAGCGCGTACGGATAGCCGAAGTACCAGTCGAGCTCGGGCATGTTGAATGGCGAGACGTCGGGCCGGAAATTCATGCCGTAGACGCCGGCGATGAAGCCGAGCGGGATGAAGATCGTGGCGATGATCGTCAGCACCTTCATGATCTCGTTGGTGCGCAGGCTGACGCTCGAGAGGTGGAGGTCCATCAGGCCCGAGGCGACCTCGCGGTCGATCTCGAGCATGTCCATCAGCTGGAACACGTGATCGGCGCAGTCGCGGAGATAGACCCGTGTGGCCGCCCCGATGAAGGCGGTCTCGTCGCGCAGCAGGTGGTTCATGACCTCGCGCATCGGCCAGAGCGCCCGGCGCAGCTCGAGCAGGTCGCGCTTGTGCATGTGGATGCGGGGGATCAGGCCCGGGTCGGGGTGCTCGACGACCTCCCGCTCCAGAGTCTCGAGCGCCTCGCCGAAGTGCTCGAGCACCGGGAAACAGCTGTCGATCAGGGTGTCCACCAGCGCGTAGGCCAGGTAGTCGGCGCCCAACGTCCGCATCCGCGACTTGTCCTGGCGCAGCCGCGCGCGCACCGCGTCGAAGCAGTCGCCGGCGCGCTCCTGCAGGGTCAGGACGAAGTCGCGGCCGACGATCAGCGACAGCTGCTCGGTCCAAAGGCCGTCGTCGAGGTGGGGCATCCGCAGAACGATGAACAGATGCTCGTCGTAGGCCTCCACCTTGGGACGCTGATTAGCGTAGACGATGTCGGCCAGGACCAGGGGATGGAGGCCGAAACGCTGGCCGACCGCCCGCATCGCGTCGAGATCGCCGAGCCCCTGGACGTCGACCCAGGTGACCGGCCAGGGCGGTCCAGGCCGATCGAGCTCGCCGAGCGCGGCGAGCGGCCGCTCCTCGAACCGGTCGGGGCCGTAAGCGATCATCCGGATGCTGGGCGGGACCGCGTGCTCCGGCGGTGCGACCAGCGTGCCGGGCGGGGAGCCCGGCGGCGGTCGCCGGAACCATCGCCAGCGGCGGTGGTGGGACCTCAGCGGCCTGGTCATGGCGGCGGCGGAACCGTGATCGTCGTATTGTCGTTGTTCATGGCGTAAAATCGTCCGGGCCGAAGGGCAGAAACACGAGGACCCTCCCCATGCAGATCGTCATCATCCAGCCCCTGATCGCGCTGATCGCGGGCGTGCTGATCCTGATCATCCCGCGGCTCCTGAACTACATCGTCGCGATCTATCTGATCGTGATCGGCATCGCGGGCCTGCTCGCCCAGTTCGGCTGACCGCCGCCGGCGCGCCTTCGCCGGCCCCGGTCAGACCGCGACCGCTTCGAACGCGGCCTCGCCCGGGAGGCCGGCCGCGAACTTCATGACCGGCCGGCCGGACGCCGAGAGCGCCACCAGGCTGCTGCAGACGGTGCCGTAGTCGTCGGGCGTGACGATCGCCATCGCATTGCGAGGGTCGCCGTCCGGGCTCTCGCGGTCGGCCAGCAGCCCGCTCCAGCCAGACCAGTCGTCGATGCCCGGATCGGGCGGCGGTGCTGCCCGCCAGCGCTCAAGGTAGTGTGCGATCCGCACCGAGGTCGGATCGTTCAGCTCGCGCGCGGTCAGCATCGACAGGCCCTCCGGGATCGGCTGGCACTCGATGCTGCCGGACCGGTTGCGGTCGGGGACGGCGGCGCCCGGCAGGCGGATCGGCTCGATCGCGCGCAGGCTGCCGTTGCGGGCCCGGAAGGCGAAGCTCGGCAGGGCGCCAGCATGGCGCAGCCAATAGGCGTCGCGCGCGTCGGCGACGATCAGGTTGAACGGGCGATAGGCTGCCGGATCGAGGTCGGCGAGCGCCGCGGCCGCCGCCCTGGCATCGGCATGGTCGAGCGCCTCCAGCACGAGCTCGCCGCGGGAGCGCTTGCCGAGCTCCGGGCCGAGCGTGCCGACCCGGTTGAGGACCGTGGCGACCAGCCCGTAATCGTTGATCCCGAGCCAGGTGCCGCCGGCCTGCTCGTCGAGCCCGGCGATCACCTCGGGCCGGTCGGGCCAGTGGCGCCCGGGCGGCCGCCAGCGCCGGCTCCTCAGCTCGTCCCGGTTGGCGGCCAGGAGCAGCGGCCAGCGCGAGCCCGGGCGGCGCAGCAGAACCACCGTGCACATCGGTTTCCCGGTCTCCGTCCGTCCGGCTGGCCTGGCGGGCCCCGCGTGGCTATATTGGGCAGCAAGGGTAACCCTCAACGCCAGCAAGCGCGAGGCCAGGATGACCACTTTCGACGACCGCGAGCGCCATGAGGAGACCCGCTTCAAGCACGATCAGGAGCTGCTCTTCAAGGCCCGCAACCGCGGCAACAAGATCTTCGGCCTGTGGATCGCCGAGCAGCTGGGCCTGACCGGCGAGGCCGCCGCGAGCTATGCCAAGGACGTGGTCATGGCGGACTTCGAGATGCCAGGCGACGACGACATCTTCACCAAGGTGAAGGCTGATCTCGCCGCCAAGGGCACCCCGGTCAGCGATCACATCCTGAAGAAGCACCTGGTGGAGTGTCGCGAGCTCGCGGCCCAGCAGATCAAGGCGGAATGAGGCTGCGGTGACCCGCCCGGCTCCAGAGCCACCGGCCAGGGACCGGACGCCGGCAGTCCCGCCGCCGGGCGACCGGGCGCGGCCGCGCCCGGAGCCCGGGCCCGTCCGGCCCACGCAGCCGGCGGTGCCCGAGATCGGCGGTCCGAAGGGGCCGGAGCCGACCCGCTACGGCGATTGGGAAAAGGGCGGCCGGTGCACCGACTTCTGATCGTCGGCCGCGCCTGAGCCGGGCCGCGGCGGTCGATGGCCACCCCGAGCAGCGGCGACCGCCTGGTCGCGCCCGCGGCGCACGCCGCGGCCGTCCTGCCGCGTTCCGGCATTCTGCTGCTGGTCGCCCTGACGATCACCTGGGGCGTCAACTGGCCGATGATGAAGCTGGCGCTCCAGGGCGTCCAGCCCTGGGCGTTCCGCTCGATGTGCCTGATGGTCGGCGGCAGCTCGCTCCTGCTCCTGACCGCTGCCAGCGGCGGCTCGATCCGGCTGCCGAGGGGCCGTCTTCTGCCGCTGGCGCTGGTCTCGGTCTTCAACATCACCGCCTGGCACCTGCTCTCGGCCTACGCGCTGATCAACACCGGCTCCGGGCGGGCCGCGATCATCGGCTATACGATGCCGCTCTGGGCGGCACCGCTCAGCGTCCTGTTGCTCGGCGCCAGGCTGACGCTGCCGCAGGTGCTGGCGCTGCTGCTCGGCATGGCGGCGCTGGTCCTGCTGATCGGCCAGGATCTCGCCGTGGTCGGCAGCGCGCCGCTCGGCGCCCTGCTGATGGCCGCAGCCGCGCTCAGCTGGGCAATCGGCACGGTCCTGATCAAGAAGTTCGCCTGGGACGGCATGCCGGTGATGGCGCTGACCGGCTGGCAGCAGCTGGTCGGCGGCCTGCCGATCGTGCTCGGCTGGTGGCTGCTGGAGCCGGTCCCCGACCTCGGCGCGCTCAGCCTGCCTTCGGCGCTCGGGCTGGCGTACGCCGTGTTCGTCGCGATGATCTTCTGCCACACCGCCTATTTCAAGCTGGTGAGCCTGCTGCCGGCGCACGTCGCCGCGATCAGCGTGCTCGCGGTGCCGGCGGTCGGCGTGATCAGCTCGGCCTGGCTGCTCGGTGAGCCGGTCGGTCTCGCCGAGACCGGCGCCCTGCTGCTGGTGGTCGGCGGCCTGTTCCTGCTGGTCCGGGCCGCCCAGCGCTGAACCTCAGCGTTTGGCGAACGCCTCGCGCAGCAGGAAGATCCCGAACAGGGTGTTGGTCACCAGATAGCGGCGCCACAGGCGGCGGGGCTCGGACAGCATCCGGAACAGCCATTCCAGGCCGGCGCGGCGCAGCCAGGCCGGCGCTTCGGGGACGTGGCCGGCGATGATCCCGAAGGCCTGACCGACGCCCAGCAGGACCGCGTCCAGGTGCGGGCTGTGGGCCTGCATCCAGAACTCCTGCTTGGGGCAGCCCAGCCCGACGAACACCAGCCGGGCACCGGAGGTCCGGATGCGCTCGATCAGCGCCGGATCCGCCTCCGGCTGCCGCGGCAGCATCGGGGCCGCCTCGGCGCCGGCGATCCGGAGCGCCGGGATGCGGGCGCGGAGCGTGGTTTCGAGCTCGGCCATCAAGCCGCGGTCGCCGCCATAGAAATAGACCGGCAGGCCGGCGGCGGCCGCCGCCTCGCACAGCCTGACCGTGAGATCGGGCCCGCGCACCTGCTGGGCGTGCGCGAACCCGCGCCGGCGCAGCTGCCAGGCCACCGGCTTGCCGTCGCTGATGACCAGCGCGGCGTCTTCGAGCACCCGACGCAAGTCGGGATCGCGGCGCGCCTCGACCAGCATGTGGACGTTGGCGACGCAGACGTGACCGCCTTCGCCGCGCCGGGCGCGACCGACGATCTCCTCGCGGACCGTGATCGGGTTGCCGACCGTGACCGGCAAGCTGATCACCCGGCCCCATTCGAGCCCGACCGCCGACGACGCGCCGCCCGCCATGGTCATCGTCCCGACCTGTTCCACCGCCGCCAGTCCTCGCTCCAGATGACGCTCTTGTAGCAATCTAGACCCGGCCGCGTAATCGTGATGTTAAGCGACCGGTTCTTTCAACTATTTGGCGATAATCCACCGGCAGAACTTATCGTCCCACGATCTTGAGTGGCGTCGTCGCGCGCTGTCAAGACAGTACGGCCGAAGGTGTCGGTGACACACGATGCGGCCGGTCCACGCGGCGCCGAGCATTCCAGACTTAGAAGAAGTCGTTCGCGGCCGATCACAAGAGACCGCGAAGCTCCCGTCGGGGTTCCCGATCACGACGATGCTGCCGTCGATTCCGGTGCGCGAGCCCGGGGCCGTCGCGGCAGGGAAACAGCAGCCATCGGCTTGCTGCGGGCGGCGAAGTGGGGTAAGCGTCAGGACGCGATAATTTAGAGTTTCGGAGCCGTCGATATGATGAAATCTCTGCGATTGCGAGCGGTCGTCGCCGCCGGGTTGATCCTCGGCTACGCCGTAGCGGCCAAAGCGGAGCTGGCAGCGCCCAAGGGCCCGGTGGTGCTCACCGTGGTCGGCGATATCGCCAACACCAATCGCGGGCCGATGGACCCGGCCGTCGACCGGTTCCTCGACTATCATGAGCAGAAGTTCGAGGCGGCGGCGGCCTTCGATCTGCAGATGCTCGAGGGGCTCGGGATGCGGACCCGGCGCTTCGTGCTTCAAGGGCTGCCGGGCGTGCAGGAGCTGGAGGGCCCGCCGCTGGCCGCGGTGCTCAAGGCGGTCGGCGCGCGGCCGGCGCAGATCAAGATCACCGTCCTGGGGCTCGACGGCTTCGCGGTCGAGCTCGACGCCGAGAAGCTCGAGGCCCACGACTGGATCGTCGGCGTGAAGCGCAACGGCGCCTACCTCGGCATCGGCGACTTCGGCCCGGCCTGGGTCGCCTTTTCGCCGGCGGCCGCGGACCAGGTCGCCACCGATGACGAAGACCAGATGTGGCCGTATCAGGTGTTCCTGATCCGCGTCGACGGCCACTGATGCGGCCAGTCTGCAACCCGGTCAAAGCTACGAGCACGCCTGGGAGACCCTGCAGCGACGACCGCGGCCACGGCCGGCGCCTCCGTGAGGACCACGGGCGCGATCAACTTCTGATCGCCGAGCAGCTCCGACCAGCACGGTCCCCCCGCCGCGACCGGATGCCGCGACCGGATGCCCCGACCGGATGCCGCGCCGGGCCGGCCGTCGCGACCCGCCTCGGGGGCCTCGGCCGTCGGCCGCCCTGGCTCGCCCGCGCCAGCGTTCGATGCTAGATCTGGGGCCATGCTGCCGGTGGTCCATCACCCCGCCTATGTCGCGCCGATGCCGGCCGGTCATCGCTTCCCGATGGCCAAGTTCGGCCGCCTGATGGCGGTTCTGCTCGAGGACGGCGTGGTCGCGCCGGAGCAGGTCCACCTGCCGGCGCCGGCATCCAGGGCCTGGCTCGAGCTGGCGCACGCGGCCGCCTACGTCGAGGCGGTGCTGAGCCAGACCCTGGATGCCGCCGCGGTGCGCCGGATCGGCCTGCCGGTCACGCCCGAGGTCGCAAGGCGGGCCTGCGCCGCCAACGGCGGCACCGTCCTCGCGGCGCGGCTCGCGCTCGAGCACGGCCTCGCCTGCAACACCGCGGGCGGCAGCCATCACGCCTTTGCCGATCACGGCTCCGGGTTCTGCGTGTTCAACGACGTCGCGGTCGCCGGCCGCGTGCTGCTCGCCGAAGGCCGGGTCGACCGGGTGCTGGTGGTCGACCTCGACGTCCATCAGGGCGACGGCACCGCCGCGATCTTCCGCGACGAAGCGAGCGTCTTCACCTTCTCGATGCACTGCCGGACCAACTTTCCGCTGCACAAGCAGACGAGCGACCTCGATCTGGCGCTCGATGCCGGGCTCGAGGATGACGCCTATCTGGCGCTGCTGGCCGAGCATCTGAGCGGCCTCGTGGAGGACGTGCGCCCGGACCTCGTGTTCTTCGATGCCGGGGTCGACCCGCACGTCGACGACCGGCTCGGCCGGCTGGCGCTGACCGCAGCGGGCCTCGAGCGTCGCGAACGCCTCGTGCTCGAGACCTGCCTCAAGGCGGGCGTGCCGGTCGCGGGCGTGGTCGGCGGCGGCTACGCGCCCGACCTCGAGCAGCTGGTGCGCCTGCACGCGATCCTGCCGCGGGTCGCGAGCGAACTGTTCCGGAAGCTCTGAGCGCCGGCTGTCAAGCTTCGTCACTCGGGTCGGACCGCCGCCACTCGACCCGGGTCGGGTCCGCGTCATGAGCGCGCTCGTCGTAGCCGCGGCGGCTGGAAAAGAACATCAGCGCCATCAGGCCGGCGCCGAGCAGGAAGCTGAGCCCGGTGCCGAGCCCGAGCGCGATCAGGCCGAGCGGGCTGATCTGGACGTCGCCGATCGACTGCCACGCCCACAGCGCGACGGTCGCCGTGGCGCCGAGCACGGCCAGCAGGATGCCGACCACCACGAGTGCTTTCATGGGCGCCGCCGGGTGCGGTCGACCGCCGGCCGGGCAGGCGGGTGGGCGGGCTGGCGAGGATGCATGGTCGATGGCCTGGACTCAGATGTGGCTCAAAACAAAGTTTACCGGATCGCGCGATCCTGACGCTTGCCGACGGCTCGGGCAATGCCCGGCTGCCGGTCGATGCGGACAACCACGGAGCCGTCGAGCTTGGCGCAGCCCGAGGTCTGGTCGCCGGGATCCCACGTCTGGGTCCGGCCAGAGCGCACGCAGGGCGCGCCTCGCGCTGCTGCTGGCAGCACTCCTGCTCGGTGGCGGCGGACTGTCCTGGCTCGTCCTCGCGGGCGCCGGGCCGGCGCCGGTCGAGACGGTCGCCGCACACCTCGATCACGTGGGAGCGCCCGGCGCGATGAACGGCAGTCTCAAGAGTCTGATCAGCCTCTGGCTCCTCGGCCTGCCGCTGGTCCTGCCGCTCGTCTGGCTTGTCTGGCTGTACAACGACATCGTCGACCAGGAGGAGCAGGTCTACGCCGCCTGGGCGCAGGTGGAATCCAACTACCAGCGGCGCAGCGACCTGATCCCCGACCTCGTGCAGGCCGTCAATCGCTATCTGAACCACGAGCGCGGCACCCTGGTCGAGGTGACGGCGGAACGGACGGCGGCGCTCGACCCGCTCGCGGCCGCGCTCAAGGACCTCGACGCCGCCCGCAAGGAGGCGGAGGCGCCGGCCGCCGAGGCGAAGCCCGAAGCCGAGGCGGTCCTGGAGCGCCTGGCGGCGGCAGGAGGCGCTCGGGCAAAGCCTCGGCCGCTTCTTCGGCCTGGCGGAGAGCTACCCGCAGCTGCGCGCGGCCGACCAGTTCCTGGAGCTGCAGGCCCAGCTCGAGGGCACCGAGAACCGGATCAACGTCGCCCGGATCGAGTTCAACCGCGAGGTCGAGCAGTTCAACAGCGCGATCCGCCGGTTGCCGGGCAGCCTGGTGGCCGGTCTCGGCCATTTCCGCCGCAAAGCTTACTTCCAGGCGGCGGCGGGTTCTGCGGCGGCGGCCGAGCTCGGTCTTTGATCAGCCGCGCGGCGCTCGGGGCCCTGATCCTGATCGGTGTCGGGGCGCTCGGCGGCCTGCTGTCGAGACTCGACCGGCCCGACCAGGCGCCGACCAGCTCGGTCGTCGATCGCGCCGCCCTGCTGGCCGCCGCCGAGCGCGACCAGATCGCCGCCTACCATGCGCGGCTGCTCGAGGACTACGACATCGACTACCGCGTCCTGACCGCGCCCGCCACCGGCGACATCGAACGTCTGAGCCATGCGCAGTTCGGCGAGCTTCGGGTCGGCGGCGCCAGCCGGTCCGGGCGTGGTTTGCTGCTCGTGATCGACCCCGCCGGCGATCGCGTCCGCCTCGAGGTCGCCGCCGCCCTCGAGGGCATCTACACCGACGGCTTCGTCGCCTATCTCCAGCACCGGCAGATGGTGCCGTTCTTCGAGGCCGGCCGGGTGGCGGACGGCATCCTCGCGACCACCGAGCTGATCTTCGCGCGCGCCGCCGAAGCGACCGCCGGCCGGGCGTTCGATCCGGCGACGGCCGACGCCTTCAGCCTGGGGGGCGGCGCCTCTGCCGCCGCCCGGCTGGGCCGAGGCCACGAGCCGACCCCGACGCCCGCGGGCCAGGCGGCGCCGGGCGCGACCCCCGCAGCCACCGTCACCGCCTATCTCGAGGCGATGCGCGCCCGCAACGGACGCGCCGACCTCGATCTGTACAGCCGCGCCACCCAGAGCCTGCTCCGCAGCTGGACCATGACGCCGGCGCAGATGGACCAGATCGCCCGCGCCTATCACGACTGCACCGGTCGGGAGACCCGCGTCGGCCCCGGCGAACGGCGCGCGGTCGTCCGCTACCGCGTCGAGCAGCGCCAGTGCGCGCCCTGGTTCCTGGTGCGCGAGGCCGGCGCTTGGCGGCTCGATCTCGCGAGCGGCCAGCATGCGATCCGCTTCAACCACCGCAACGAATGGCGGCTCGCCGGCCCGGCCGACGACTACGATTTCGCCTTCCAGGACTGGCGCTTCGACCGCAACGGCTTTCCGCTCGCCAGCCGCTGACCCGAGAACTGGCACGCGCCCGGCGCCTAGCACATCCGATCGATCGGACCTGGGTACTACTCAGGACGTCGGGGATCGAGGCCCAGGCTCCGAGCGCAACGGCAGCCTGACACCGACCAGGGCCAGCAGGCGCGTGATGTCGCATGCGTAAGATGCCATCGTGATCGCATCGGGTCCCAGCGGGTCGACCGGGCGTCGCTTCGGCAACGTCCCCTCTGCAGTCCTGGCTGAGGCATTTTCTGCCGGCGGCGCGCGGTCAGTTCTTGCACCGGTATGCCGGGCGGTCAAAGCCGTCTGTTTTCCTGGACCTGAACCGGCGTCGCAGGATCAGGCGGCAGCTGCTTTTCACACAGCTACAATGCCATATTGTTGGGCCAGAGCGTTGAGCGCATCGGGGCTAGGTTCGTTGGGACGCGCGCTCTCGACGAGACGGCTCAGATCGATAAAGAAATCCTCCACTCCCGCTGGTGAGAAGATCACCAAGTACTCGGCGAATCTCGTGCCGCTATTGACCAGGGAGTGCGGCATTCCCCCTGGAGCCAGGATGAACGAACCTGCAGGCGCGGGCAGAATGCTCTCGCCCAGGCGAAAGGTCAGCTCGCCGCCGAGCACGTACCAGGCCTCGGTAGCGGGGTGGATATGATGCGTGCTCCAGGGCGACCCTGGCGGCGTTGTGAACTGCAGGAGCGAGTACGCGCCTCGTGTATCCGCGCTGCCCGCCTTGAGCAGGATGGAGCGACCGCCCGGCCCGACGAGCTTGAGGCCCTGTGAGGACGCACAGGTGATTCCGTTGGAGTGCATCACTCGCCTCCGTGATCCGCGCCGGCCCCAGTGATCTCCGCAGGTGCTTCGGTTAGAGGGGCTGCGCTTTACGGTAGGAACGCTTGGCCGCGATCTTGCCGTCCCGGAGCGCGAGCACGTCGCAAACCATGCATTCGATCCGCGGGCCGCCTCGGAGGGTACCAGTATGCATCGACTCCACGACCACGTGCTCGGGAGAGACGAAGCGGCAGAGTTCGGCCCAGTGCGCGTCCGGAATCCGAGGACGGACATGATCTCTGCTAGGCGTTTTGAGCCGACAAAATCCTCGAAACGTCAAACCATCGGTAACCGGAGCCCGTGCTCTTTGGCGCAGGCGATCGCGTCCTGGTAGCCGGCATCGGCGTGGCGCATCACGCCCGAGGCCGGGTCGTTGGTCAGCACGCGTTCGAGCCGGCGCGCCGCTTCGGGCGTGCCGTCGCAGACGATCACCATGCCGGCATGTTGCGAAAAACCGATGCCGACCCCGCCGCCGTGGTGGATGCTGACCCAGGTGGCGCCCGAGGCGACGTTCAGCATCGCGTTGAGCAGCGGCCAGTCGGCGATCGCGTCGGAGCCGTCCTGCATCGCCTCGGTCTCGCGGTTCGGGCTCGCGACCGAGCCGGAATCCAGGTGGTCGCGGCCGATCACGACCGGCGCCTCGAGCTCGCCGCGCGCGACCATGTCGTTGAAGGCGAGCCCGACCCTCGCCCGCTCGCCGAGGCCCAGCCAGCAGATCCGCGCCGGCAGGCCCTGGAACGCGATCCGCTCGGCGGCGAGCTCGAGCCAGTTGTGCAGATGCCTGTCGTCCGGGATCAGCTCCTTGACCTTGGCGTCGGTCTTGGCGATGTCCTCGGGATCGCCGGACAGGGCCGCCCAGCGGAACGGGCCCTTGCCGCGGCAGAACAAGGGCCGGATGTAGGCCGGCACGAAGCCCGGGAACTCGAACGCGTCCAGGACGCCGGTCTCCTTGGCGAACTGGCGGATGTTGTTGCCGTAGTCGAGGGTCGGCACACCCTGGCGGTGGAAGTCGAGCATCGCGCGCACCTGAGCCGCCATCGACGCCTTGGCCGCCCGCTCGACCGCCGCCGGGTCCTCGTGCTGCATCTCCTCCCACCGCGCCAGCGTCCAGCCGGCCGGCAGATAGCCGTTCAGGGGATCGTGCGCCGCGGTCTGGTCGGTCACCAGGTTCGGCAGCACGCCACGGCGGACCAGCTCGGGAAAGACCTCGGCGGCATTGCCGAGCAGCCCGACCGAGAGCGGCCGGCGCTCGATGCAGCTGGTCTCGATCAGAGCCAGCGCCTCGTCGAGGTCGGTCGCCATCCGGTCCAGATAGCGGGTCTCGAGGCGGCGCTCGATCCGGCTCGCCCGGCACTCGACCGCGAGCAGCGACGCACCGGCCATGGTCGCGGCCAGCGGCTGGGCGCCGCCCATGCCGCCGAGCCCGCCGGTCAGGATCCACTTGCCGGCAAGGTCGCCGTCGTAGTGCTGCCGTCCCGCCTCGACGAAGGTCTCGTAGGTGCCCTGGATGATGCCCTGGGAGCCGATATAGATCCAGGAGCCCGCGGTCATCTGGCCATACATCATCAGGCCTTGGCGATCGAGCTCGTGGAATTTGTCCCAATTTGCCCAGTGCGCGACCAGGTTGGAGTTGGCGATCAGGACCCGGGGCGCATCGGCGTGGGTCCTGAACACGCCGACCGGCTTGCCCGACTGGACCAGCAGGGTCTCGTCCTCGGCCAGCGTCTTCAGGGTCTCGACCAGCACGTCGTAGCAACGCCAGTCGCGCGCTGCCCGCCCGATGCCGCCATAGACCACGAGCTCCTCCGGACGCTCGGCGACCTCGGCATCGAGATTGTTCATCAGCATCCTGAGCGGCGCCTCGGTCTGCCAGCTCCTGGCGTTGAGCTCGGGCCCGCGCGGCGCCCGGATGACCCGCTGGTTGTCGCGCCGGTTCAGCTCCATTTTTGCCCCCGGGTTCTCGGCTGGACGCGCGCACGATACACGAAAACCGCGGCCGAAACCTCAGAACCGGGTCATTGCGCCCAGCTGAGGAACAGACCGACGTCGCCCGGGATGCCGCCCGGAAAGTTCAGGATCGCGGCGCGGATGTGATAGCCCTCCGGGCGCAGCACGTTCTGATAGTACTCGTAGAGCGCGCGCGGCTGGCCGGTCAGCGACGCGGGCCAGTCGGGCTCGCCGTTGTTGATCGCGCGGCCGCCGTCGAGGCAGATCTCGCTCGGGAAGCGGTAGGCGAGCACGCTCGCGTGACCCGCCCGGGCGGCGTCGGTGCAGCGCTGGATCACGGCGCGGATCTCGTCCGGCCCCAGCCCGCCCTGGCGCAGGCGTTCGATCTCGCGCCGCCGGCGCTCCTCGGCCGCCATCCGCTTGTGGCGCGCCGCCTGCGTCTCCTCCTGCTCCTCCTGCGCGATCAGGGCCTGGAGCTCCGCCGCCGGCGGCGGCTTCGGCGGCCGCATCCCGACCGCGACCTCGAGCGCCTCCTCCTCGGTCTCCGGCAGGGTCGAGCGCAGGATCCGGCCCTTGTGCCGCTCCAGGCTGTCGATCAACGCGTCGGCGGGCGCTTCGCGGACCAGCACGAACAGCGCCGAGGTCTCCGGCCGCAGCGCGTCCGCGAGCTGACGGCAGAAGCTGCGCTCGAGCCGGCAGTCGGGCGTGTCGCACCCGGCCTCGCGCTCTCGGCCGTGATGCAGGAGATGATGGACCAGGTCATGCCAGAACCGGCCGTGCAGCGGCAGCCGGTGGCCGATCGCCTGGCTGAGCTGCAGCCGGCCGTCCGGGCCGCGCTGGGCGATGCAGGCGTCCTCGAGCTCGACCAGGTGCTCGGCGCCATGGCTGCGCAGCTTGTGCAGGACGTCGGCGGCGGCATTCCGATCGTCGAAAGCGACGGCGAGCACCTCGCTCACGGCTGGTTCCCTCTCTCGACCACGAGCCATCCGATCCGGGCTGGAACCCGGGCTCGCCTGCAAATCTGGGGTCGGGCGACCAGCCATCAAGACCCGGCGCCGCGAAGCCGCGGCCGCCCGGACCGGCTCCGGCGTCGGAGTGACCGCGGCCTCGAGGCCGGCAGTCGCCCTGACATTGGGCGACCCCCGCCCGGCGGTGCTGCCTCGGGAAAAGTCGCTTGACACCATTATCGGTGTATGTCCACCTTTATGCGTCTTGCGCTTGGATAGAATGCCGATCGATTGCGGGTCTGAATTGAAGTGACCAATCATTTCCTCAAACGCTCAGCGGTCGTTTCTTGCCCGTACCGAGCGTCCTCGTCCCAACCTCCGGCCGCGTCGCCGCCGCCGAGGCGGCGGAGCCCGCTCGCCATCCTGGTCATGGTCACCAGCGTCGCCGGCTGCGCCGTCGTGTACACCGACGCCGACGGCACCCGGCACATCATCGGGCTCGCGAACGTCGAGATTCGGCCACCTGCTGACCCTCGAACGATCGCCGGCGAGGTCGTCGACACCACGGTGATCGGACTTGCGATCTACAACACGGACGCCCAGGGCGGCTTCGTGCTCGGTTATGGCCGCGACGTCAGCGCGGCCATCCGCGACAACGCGCTCGTGATCGGCAACCCGCTTCAGGCGATCCAGCCATCGCCGACCGGCCAGGTCCTGGGCGATGCGTCATCCGGAGACAAGAGATGACCCGTCTTGCGTGCCTGCTGAGCCTCATGTCGCTCGGCACCATCCTCGTCGCGTGCGCTGACCCGAACCGCGTGACCTTCGTCACCACGACCAACATCGCGATCGATGCCGACGCGACCACGCAATCGGTCTCGATCGGCTACGACCGCTACGAGGGCTACGTCGGTCCGGCTTATGAAACCGGCGCAGTCCCGCCCGTCGTCGCGAAAATCAAGTCGAACCTGTCGATCCTGCATCCTGAGGTGCACCAGTTCTACGCGACCGGGAACGCCGCGATCCTCGCCACCTGCCGAAGCGGCAAGGCCAAGGATGAGACCACCGGCGCTCCGCCTGGGTCGCCAACGGCAGCACCTGATGACGGTACGCCTTGCCCGGAGCTTTCGACGCTGCCCTTGTCCGGCAACAAGCGCATCATGTTCTTCGGCACCGGCTCGGTCATTGGCCTCAAGGTCCGCTGGGCCGGCAACACCCCGGAAAGCGTCACGCTCGGCTACAAGCGCAAGGAATTTTCGACCTTGCCGATCGGCAGCGTGAAGGCCCAACCCGGCGCCACCGGAGCGGCCGCGGCTGAGGACCGCTATGGCTCGGTTCTCGCGTCCCTCGACATGGGCACAGACGTCTCGATCCCAAATACTACCAAACTCACTCTCGGACAGTTCTTTGCCACCGGCGTTGCTGCGGAAAATCTCGCGAACAAGAATGTGATCCGAGTGGCTATAACTAATGAGATGCAGAATTCAGTCACTCAATCATTACAAATCCGTAGTGGTCAAGGTAAGTTCACCCCTGAAGGAAACTTTGAACAGCCGCTGGCGAATCAGATAGACAGTTTCCTATTCCCAGATCCAACCCATCCAGCGATTATTGACAAAAATGCAAATAGAAAGACAGAGAACTGTATGCGCATTGCTGGCGCGCCCTCTACAGATGCCAACGATCTGCTGATCAACAAGGATTTTGAGAAGTTTCAAGAATCAGTTGCGAGATGTTTAGGGCTTGTAAGCTGACTCAAGACAAAGGAGGCCAGAATGCCGCGCGTCAAGATTTGGACGAATCTGCCGGCGGGACTGGCAGTGGACCGAACCGTAGCTAGGGCGAAGGCTCACGGCGCAACCACGCAGGAGGTGCCGGAGGGTCAGGGCCTCGTTACCGTCATAAGCGTGGAACCCGATGAAGAGCCGGCACCTGAGGTGCCGCCCGGCGACACGATACCCGCCGGTTGGATGAAGATCGCGCTCGCCGAGCAGGGGGTCGCGGAAGTCGGTCCCGGCCTGAGCAATCCGCGGATCGAGGCCTATCATGCGACGACCGCCGGCGGGGCCGGGCCCAACTCGGTGCCCTGGTGCTCGTCGTTCGTCAACTATTGCATCACCAAGAGCGGGCTTCAGGGCACGAACTCGAAGCAGGCCCGGTCCTGGGCCCGATGGGGCACCGCCAGCGAGCGGCGGCCGGGCAGCGTCGTCGTGCTCGAGCGTGGGGAGCCGCCGCAGGGCCACGTCGGCTTCTTCGTCGGCATGGACGACGGCCGGATCCGCCTGCTCGGCGGCAACCAGGGCAACCGGGTGAGCACCGCGAGCTACGAGGCCAACCGGGTCATCGCCGTGCGCTGGCCGGCCGCCGCCGCGTTGGCCGGGCCGGCAGGAGGCGCGGACAGCCTGGCCGGGGTGACCGCCGCCAACCTGCCGCCGCCTCGACATGCGTTCGACTTCGAGACCCTGAGGTCGGAGTACCAGCAATACTTCGCGGCGTGCTCAATCAGCGGCGCGCGCCAGCAGGAGACCGGTGCCGCCTGCGCGCGGATCGAGGCCGGCAAGCCGCGCTACGTCGCGCTGAGCGAGAAGACGGGGGTGCCGTGGTATGTCATCGCCCTGCTGCATCACATGGAGTCCGGCTGCAATTTCGACAGCCATCTGCACAACGGCGATCCGTTGACCGCGCGCACGGTTCATGAGCCCGCGGGTCGGCCGGTCGCGCCGCCGGCCGATGGCGTGCGGTACACGTGGGAGGAGAGCGCCGCGGATGCGCTGGTCGACGTGCACGCCGAGGGCGAGTGGTCGATCCAACGGCTGTTGTTCCACGCGGAACGCTACAACGGTTGGGGCTATCGCACGCGCAGCCTGCCGTCGGCGTACTTGTGGAGCGGGTCCAACCTGTTCGTGAAGGGCAAGTTCGTGCGCGACGGCGTCTTCGATCCGAACGCCCCCTCGGACCAGCTCGGCGTCGCGAGCGTGCTGCGCCGTCTGGTCGACCGGGGCATCGTCACGTAAGGCGTGCGCCCGGGCGGCCGCGATCGCGACCTCCGGGCCACGCCTGGGATGGAACCGCCCGGAGAGCACCTCCGGCGGGTGCAGATCCCGGCGCCGTTCTCTGCCGACGCTCAGAGGCCGGCGTAGAGGTCGGCGAGCGGGATCGCGAGGCCGCAGCTCTCGAGCCGGAGCGTCGCGTCGCCGATCACGTCCTCGACGCTCCAGCGTGCGCGCTCGCGCCGCCAGAGCTGAATCCGCCGCTCCTGGCTCGCGACCAGCACAATCTCCTGCACCGAGGCCAGCTCCTGGTAGCGGTCGACCTTGACCCCGGTCGTGGCGCACCGTGGCCAGCGATTCCACCTCGACCACCAGGACGGGCTCGGCCACAGCGCGATCTTGCCGGCCAACGGGCCTGCAACTGACCGCGAGATCGGCCTGTAGGTAGCTATCCGGCCGATCGGGCGTCACGATACCCGCTCCGATGAACACCTCACAGGGAGGCCGAAGACCGGCACCGATCAGCCTCGCCAGGCGCCCGGTGAGCACGCTATGACGCGGGCTCGGCAGCGCCACGGCCACGACCCGCCCGTCGATCAGCTCGTGGCGGATATCCGTGCCGTCGTCCCAGTCGAGGAACTCGGCCAGTGACAGCTCGAGATCGTCGGGCTGGGTTGCCATTTCGACCGGATCTTACGCCCGATCGACCCGGCCCGGCAAAGCCGAGCGGCGAAACCCTGGCGCGACCAAGCCTATTCGGCCGCCTCTTTGGCGCCCATGACAATCACCGGCTCCATGCGCTGGAGCTCCTCCGGGTCGATGTGGCAGGCGATCTTGTGGCCCTTGCCGAACACCCGGATCGGCGGCGCCTGTTCTTCGCAGATCTTGCCGAGCTTGCGCGGGCAGCGGGTCTGGAACGGGCAGCCCGACGGCGGGTTCATCGCGGACGGAATGTCGCCCTCGAGCACGATCTCCTTCTTGTGCACCGAGGTGTCGGCAATCGGGATCGCCGACAGCAGCGCTTCGGTATAGGGGTGATAGGGTGGCGCGAACACCTCGTCGGTCGTGCCCTGCTCGGCGATCGTGCCGAGATACATCACCACCACCCGGTCGGCCAGATAGCGGACCAGCGACAGATCGTGGCTGATGAAGAGCAGCGTGGTCCGGTTCTCGCGCTGGATTTCCATCAGGAGCTGGGAGACCGCCGCCTGGACCGAGACGTCGAGCGCCGAGACCGGCTCGTCGGCGACCACCACGCGGGGGTTGCCAGCGAAGGCGCGCGCGATCCCGACCCGCTGCTTCTGGCCGCCGGAGAGCTGGCGCGGTCGCCGAAAGTAGAAATCACGCGGCAGCTTGACGATGTCGAGCAGATGCATGACCCGCTCGCGCACCTTCTCCGGGTCCTGCTCGACCCCGAACTTGCGGATCACCCGCGCGATCTGGCCGCCGACCGAATGGCTGGGGTTGAGGGTATCGAACGGGTTCTGGAAGACCATCTGCAGGTGGCTCACGATCTGCGGGCGCCGCTTCTGCACCGGCACCTGGCTGAGATCCTGGTTGTCGAGCACGACCCTGCCTTCGGTCGCGGTCTCGAGGCCGAGCAGCACCTTGGCGAAGGTCGACTTGCCGCAGCCCGACTCGCCGACCAGGGCCACGGTTTCGGCCTCGCGGGCGACGAAGTCGATCTTCTCGTTGGCCTTGACGGTGCGCAGCCGCTGGCCCCTGATGATCGCCATCAGGGAGCTGTCGCGGATCTCGTAGTACTTCTTCAGCTCCTCGACCCGGAGCACGACCGGGCCGCTCTCGGCCGCCGCGACGGCCTCGGCCGCCTTGGGCCGGCTCTGCCAGTCGATCTCCTTGAAGCGCCGGCAGCGGGTCATGTGGCCCGGCTGGCCGGGCACCGCCTCCATCTTGATGAAGCCGTGGTCGCACACCCCGGCCCGGCAGAAGTCGCAGCGCGGCGCGAAGTTGCAGCCGTCAGGCCGCTCGTGCGGCAGCGGCAGCTGGCCCGGGATCGCGACCAGCGGGCGCGCGTGCTTGTCGGCGCCGGGCAGCGGGATCGAGTTGAACAGGCCCCGGGTGTAGGGGTGGCGCATCCGGTCGAACACTTCGCCGACCGTGCCGACCTCGACCGCCTCGCCCGAGTACATCACGGTGATCCGGTCGCAGGTCTCGAGGATCAGGCCGAGATTGTGCGAGATGTAGATCATCGAGGTGCCGAAGCGGCCGCTGATCTCCTTGATCAGCTGGACGATGCCGGCTTCGACCGTGACGTCGAGCGCGGTGGTCGGCTCGTCCAGCAGCAGCAGCGCCGGGTTCGAGAGCAGCGCCATCGCGATCACGACCCGCTGCTGCTGGCCGCCCGAGATCTGGTGCGGATAGCTCTCCATGATCCGCCCGGGGTCGGGCAGACGGACGTTGCCCAGCATCTCGCGCGCGCGGTCGTAGGCCTCCTTGTCCGAGCAGCCCTCGTGGTAGCGCGGCACCTCCATCAGCTGCTCGGCGATCTTCATCGACGGATTGAGCGAGGCCATCGGCTCCTGATAGACCATCGCGATCTGGGAGCCGCGCAGCTGGCGCAGCTCGTGCTCGCTCATCGCGGTCAGATCGCGGCCCTTGAACCTGATCTCGCCGGACATGATCCGGCCGTTCTTGCCCATGTACTGCATGATCGCGAGCGCCACGGTCGACTTGCCGCAGCCCGACTCGCCGACGATCCCGACCGCCTCGCCGGGCATCACCGTCAGGTTGAAGTCGACCACCGCCGGGATCTCGCCCGCACGCGTGAAGTAGGAGATGCAAAGATCCTTGCACTCCAGGACCGGGGTCGGATCGGTCATCCTCGCATCTCCCGTCAGTCGCGCAGGCTCATCTCGCGCAGGCCGTCGGCCAAGAGGTTGAAGCCCAGGATCAGGCTGGAGACCGACAGCGCCGGGATGATCAGCATGTAGGAGAACTTGAACAGCATCGCGGTCTTGGCCGACTCCTTGATCATCAGGCCCCAGTCGGGGTCGGGCGGCTGGAGGCCGAGGCCGAGGAAGGTCAGGGTCGTGATCGCGACCGTGGTGTAGCCGAGCCGCAAACAGGCATCGACGATGATCGGCCCGCGCGCGTTCGGCAACAGCTCGACCAGCATGATGTAGAGCGGGCTCTCGCCGCGGGTCTGGGCCGCGAACACGTAGTCGCGGGTCTTGATGTCGAAGGTCAGCCCGCGCACGATGCGCATGATCGCCGGTGCCGAGGCGAAGGTCACCGCGATCACGATGTTGAAGCCCGACGGGCCCAGGTAGTTCAGGACCACGATGAACAGCACCATGACCGGGAACGACAGCAGCACGTTGGCGAAGAACGAGATGATCTCGTCCCACCAGCCGGCGAGATAGCCCGCGAGCAGGCCGAACAGGGTGCCGACGACGTAGGCGACCAGCGTCGCCGTGACGCCCCAGACCAGCACCCGCTGGCAGCCCCAGATGTCGCGCGACAGCAGGTCCCGGCCTTTGAAGTCGGTGCCGAGCCAGAAGAAGATGTCCTTCTTTTCGGTGAACGGCAGCGTGAAGGGCGCGATCGGCTTGTTCGGGTCGAGCAGCGGCAGGAAGGGGGCCGTGACCGCCATCAGCAGCCAGAACATCACCAGCGTGATGCCGATCATCGCGACCCAGGACTCGCGCCAGGCGCGGATCGCGATGATGTAGAGCAGGACGGTCGAAGGGATCGCCGGGATCAGCACGATGTTGCGGGCGCCGCCCAGCAGGTGGCCGAACATCACGTGCAGCGTGAGCGGCACCCACATCAGGATCACCAGCAGCAGCAGCGGGCGCGGCGCGCTCAGCCGGTCCAACAGCGAGCGCGCCGGCGGAGCGGGCGAAGCGGTCGCGACTGCCGTGGCCATGGCGTTCAGTCTCCTCAGGCGAACCGGATGCGCGGGTTCAGCAAGGTGTAGCCGACGTCCGAGATGATCTGCGACAGCACCGCCACGATCACCGCGACCAGGGTGCAGGCCTGCACGACGTAGACGTCGCCGAACAAGGCCGCCTGCAGCAGCAGCTTGCCGAAGCCGTCGTACTCGAAGAACACCTCGACCACGACCACCCCCGAGAGCAGCCAGTTGAGCTGCAGCACGATCACCGTGAACGGCGCGATCAGCGCGTTGCGGAGCGCGTGCTTCATGATCACGCGCTGATAGGGGATGCCTTTCAGCACCGCGGTCCGGATGTACTGCGAGGTCATGACCTCGGCCATCGAGGCGCGGGTCATGCGCGCGACGTAGCCGAAGTCGTAGAGCACCAGCGTCAGCACCGGCAGGACCAGCTCCTTCCAGTTGAAGCCGTTGATCATCGCCGACTTGGCCGGCAGCCAGCCGAGCCCGAGCGCCAGCACGACGGTCAGGATGATCGCGGTCGCGATCTCGGGGATCGAGGTCGTGATCACCGACAGCACGGTGATCGTCCGGTCCTGCGCCGAGCCCTCCTTCATGCCGGCGAGCACGCCCGTGACCAGCGAGATCGGGATCATCAGCGCGAACACCCAGAACGCCAGGATGCCGGTGTTGAGCAGGCGGTCGGCGAGCAGCGGCCCGACCGCGGTGTTCTTCTCGAACGACTTGCCGAAATGGCCGCGCAGGACGTCGCCGACCCAGTGCGCGTAGCGTTCGTAGAAGGGCTGGTCCAGGCCCTTCTCGGCGAGCCAGTTGTGATAAGCTTCGTCGCTCAGGGCCGAGGCCGCGAAGCCGCCGAGCTCGGCGACCGCGATCTTCTTCTTGAACTGGTCGCTGTCGAAGATCAGGAACAGGATCAGCGATGCCACGACCATGATCAGCACCATCTGAACCAGGCGGCGGAAGATCAGGGGCAGCATGGCGGACCTCGGCGCTGTTCGAATTGGGTCCTGGGCCGGCGTCGGCCCCTGCGGCAGACGCGCGACGCCCGGACCGGGCAGGCCGGCCGAGCGCGCGCCGGGCCGGTGCCGGCAGCGCGCTCAGCCATGATCATCAGGCGCTGTCCATCCAGACTTTGTTGAACTGGTGGTACTGGGTCGGATGCGCCGGGAAGTCGTGCACATGGTTGCCCACCATCGTGAACACCGGCCGCCAGACCGGCTGCAGCATGACCGCCGAATCCTGCAGGATCTTCTCGACGTTCTCCATCTTCGCCTTGCGCGCCTCGACGTCGAGAGTCGCCTCGGCATCGTCGAGGGCCTTGTCGAACTCCGGATTGGAGTAGTGGGTCTCATTCCACGGCACGCCGGTGCGGTAGGCGAGCGAAAGCGCCATGGTGCCGAGCGGGCGATGGGTCCAGGCGGTCGCGCCGAACGGCGTCTTGTCCCAGATCTCCCAGTACTTGGACGCCGGCATGACGTTGATGTTGAGCGTGACGCCGATGTCCTTGAGCTGATCGCGCCAGATCTCGCACGCCGTCTGCTGCCACGGGCCGTCGGTGTTGCCGACGTCGATCGTGAGCTGAAGGCCGTCGGGATAGCCCGCCTCCGCCAGCAGCTTCTTGGCGCCGTCGACATCGCGCACGAGCGGCGGCAGCTTGAAATATTCGGGGTGGACCGGGGCGACGTGGTGGTTCTCGCCGACGTCGCCGCCGCCCTGGAAGACCAGGTCGCGGTAGACGTTGTTGTCGGCCGCCATCACCAGCGCCTGGCGCAGCTTGGCGTTGTCGAACGGCTTCTGGGTGACCTGGAAGCGGCAGCAGAGCGTCTGGGCGGTGCGCGCCTGCACGATCTGGCCCTCGAGCGCCTGGGCGAACTCGTACTGCTCGATGCCGAACTGGTAGATCGCATCGACGTCGCCCGAGGCGAACGCGGTCAGCTGATTGTCAGACTCGTAGTTGTAGTAGTGAATCTCGTCCAGATAGACGTCGCCGCCCCAATACTTGAAGTCCTTGCCGTCGGTGGTCTTCTCGATCCGCTTGAGAAAGCAGCGGTCGCCGACCGCGAGCTCGGTGAGCGCGTACGGCCCGGTGCCGACCGGATTGTCCGAGAACGGCGCCTTGAACGACGGATGCAGGATCGCGGTCGGATAGTTGTAGCAGTCCTCCGGGACCGACAGCACCGCCTTGTTCAGATGGAGCCGGATCGTGTGATCGTCGACCACCTCGATCGCGCCGGACTTCAGCGACTTCTTGCCGTCCTTGTCCTCGCTCATCGAGGCGAAGGTCGACAGCCCGCTGTTGGACGAGCCGAGGTCGGGGTCGAGCCAGCGCTTGAAATTCCAGGCGACGTGCTCGGCCACAAACGGATCGCCGTTGTGCCAGACCACGCCCTCGCGCAAGTGCAGCGTCCAGGTCTTGAGGTCGTCGGACGCCTCCCAGCTCTCCGCGAGCATCGGCCGGGTGATGTTGTCGGGTCCGGTGATCGCCAGATACTCGGCCGTGTGCCGGGTCTGGTTGGACATCTGGGTCCAGGAGTAGGTCGCGGGGTCCTCCATCTTCTGGACCTCCATGCCGACCTTGAGGATACCGCCCTTCTTGGGCGTGCCCTGGGCGCGCGCCCGTGGGATCGCGCCCTCCCCCAGGACCCGGCCGACGATCCCGTAGGCCGTGGTTGCCGACAGGCCGAGCAGGGTCGAGGTCCTAAGGAAGTCGCGCCGGTCGATGCGGCGCGCCTCGAGCTGCTCGACCAGCTTCGGGATGTAGGGGTGGATTCTCCGCTCGTCGGATTTGGCCACGGTGGTTCTCCGTCGCTGTCGCGTTGTGTGCCTCCCAGATTCCGACGTCGCTGCGCGGCCCTCACGGGATCGAAGATGCCACGGGCCGCCGAAATCCGCTCCTATCCTGGAGAGTACCCCATCACTCCGGGCTGTCAACCGCCGCCCCGGCGCGGCCAACGAGCGCTGGACGGCAATCACGATTCGGCGGATAAGACATAAAATTGCGCGGGATTGGGGGGCATTGTCCCGTGGACGCATTGCAGGCGCGCCAGATACGTGCAGAACGCCTGATCTCGGTCGGCCGGGTCGTGCTCGCGGCGTCCACCCTGTTCGCGATCTGGCTCGATCCTTTCGAGCCGGCCAAGTATGCCGAGGCGACCTACGGTCTGCTCACGGCTTATCTGCTCTATGCCCTGCTCCTGATCGTCTGGGCAGCGATATCGAACCTGTTCAGCAGCCAGATCGGCGTCGTCGTTCATGCTGTCGATCTGGCGATCTTCGGCGTTCTGCTTTATCTGACCGAAGGTTCGAGCAGCCCGCTGTTCGTCTATTTCGTGTTCGCGCTGCTGGCGGCCGCCCTGCGCTGGCGCTGGCCGGGCGTGCTCTGGACCGCGCTCGCGACCCTTGCGATCTACGTCGGGCTCAGCCTGTACGCCGAGCGCGTCCTGCACGACCCCGCCTTCGAGCTCAACCGCTTCGTCATCCGCTGCGTCTATCTGGCAGTCGTCGCGCTCTTGCTCGGCTACCTCAGCGCCTACGAGCAGGCGCTCCGCCGAGAGCTGGCCAGGCTCGCCGCCTGGCCCCGCCACCTCCCCGAGGGCGCCCCGATTCGGGAGATGCTGCAGCACGCCGCCGGCATCATCGGCGCCGAGCGCGTGCTGATGATCTGGGACGAGCCGGAAGAACCCTGGCGCCAGCGGGCGAGCTTGAGCCACGGGTCTTTCGACTGCGTCCGCGAGCCGAGCGCCGCGGCCGAGCCGCTGGTCGCCGAGCCCCTGGCGCTGCGTGACTTCCTCTGCCTGAACACGGAGGCGCGCAGCCCTGCCGTGCTGTACGCCCGCCCGGTGGGGGTCGAGCGTTGGTCGGGCCCGCCGCTCGCGGCCGAGTTACAGGCCCGGCTGGGCTGCCGAGGCGTGCTCTCGGTCTGCCTGGAAGGCGAGAGCTTCCAGGGCCGGCTGTTCGTGCTCGACAAGCCCGGCATGAGCGCCGACGACCTGGTGCTGGCCGCGATCGTGGCCCGCCAGATCACCGCCGACCTCGACCAGTTCTACGTCCAGCAGCATCTGCAACGGGCGGCGGTCTCGGAGGAACGGGTCCGCTTGGCGCGCGAGGTGCACGATGGCGTGCTGCAGTTGCTGACCGGACTGGCGTTGCAGCTCAGAACCGTGCAGCGCCTGCTGGGCACCAACCGGGAGAGCGCCCAGACGCGCCTCGCCGAGATCGAGAACCTGGTCGCGGCCGAGCAGCGCGACCTGCGCCATTTCGTCCGGCAGCTGAAACCGCTGCCGCTCAGCGCAACCGAGGTCAACGCCGGCCTGGTCAGCCATCTCGGCGAGCTCGGCGAGCGGCTCGAGCGTCAGTGGGGCCTGCGCCTGGAGCTGACCGTCCAGCCCCTGTCCCGGCAGCTCTCGGAGACGCTGGCGCACGCGGTCTATCGCATCGTCCAGGAGGCGCTGGCCAACGCCGCCCGCCACGGCGATGCCAGGCGCGCCCGGGTCCGCCTGGGCAGCCGCGACGACCGGCTGCGCCTCGAGATCGCCGACGACGGCTGCGGCTTCGAGCTCCGCGGCCGCCACGATCTGGCGGCGCTCGACGCGCTCGGGGTCGGCCCCGAATTGATCAAGCGACGGGTCGCCGCGCTCGGCGGCGATCTGGTGCTCGTCTCCGAAGCCTCCGGCGCCCGCCTGGAGATCGAGCTGCCGCTCCCGGCGACCTCGGCGGCGCTCGCCATGCCGGCGCCGGCCGGCCCGGCGGGTGCGGGCTGACCGCCATGCCGATCACCCTGGTGCTGGCCGACGACCACCCGATCGTCCTCGAAGGGCTGCAGCAGCTGCTGTCGCTGGAATTGGACTTCACGGTCCTGGCCAAGTGCGCCGACGGCGAGGCGGCGCTCGCGGCCGTGCGCCGGCACCGGCCGGACATCCTGGTGCTCGATCTGCAGATGCCGGGCACGAACGGGCTGGCCGTGCTGCGGGCGTTGCAATCGGAGGCGCTGCCGACCCGCGTGGTCGTGCTGACCGCCTCGCTCGGCGCCGACGACGCGCTCGAGGCGGTCCGGCTCGGCGCCCGCGGCCTCGTCCTCAAGGAGCTGGCGCCCCACCTTTTGGTGCAGTGCATCCGCAAGGTCGCGGCCGGGGGCGAGTGGCTCGAGCGCGGGGCGATCAGCAAGGCGATGGACAAGCTCCTGCGCCGCGAGGCGGCGGTCCAGGCCGCGGCCGGCCTGCTCACCGCGCGCGAGCTGGAGATCGTCCGCCTGGTCGCCAAGGGCCGGCGCAACAAGGAGATCGCGCGCGATCTCGCGATCACCGACGGCACGGTCAAGGTCCACCTCTACCACGTCTACCAGAAGCTCGGGGTCGACAGCCGGATCGCGCTCACGCTGTGGGCGCAGGACCAGCACTTGATCTGAACGCAAGAAACAGCGCCGCGGGGCCGTCACCCGGCCCCGCTCTGGAGCGAAGCCGCTTTTTTACGGCTCCCGTGGCGCTGTGCCCTTCTATTGCTGCCAGATCAGGACCTGGTTGCCGTTGTAGGTAACGTACAGAGCATCCGAGGATGACACCAGGGTGACGGAACTCCACGTGCCGTCAGTCCCTTGTCCCTGACACGCCTGTCCGACCTCGGGCACTTCGCCGGTCACGGTGGGCTCGCCGGAAGGTCCGTTGAGGTTGAAGCCGGTGATCTGGCTTCTCACCCTCGGGTCGTAGGCAATGGTACTGTTCAGGGCGGCGGTTTCCGTATGCGAGACGTGGTGCGTTTGTTCATGCGGCGGGGTACCCGTCGTCCATGTGCATACGGCATCGTACTCGTCTGTCGCCAAGTATTTGAAGCCGACGCCGGAAGCATTGCGTTGGAGTAGGTTGTTGTTCCACCCGAATGCGTTCTGCACGTCGCCCTTGCCGACGAACCCTGTGCCGAACTCGGGATCGAAGGTCACGTCCGCGGACGCTGCTCCTGCCAGGGCGAACGAAGCCGCCGCGACTAAGCCGACCCAAGTAGATTTCTAAAGCATGGTGGTCCCCCCTCAAGCGCAGGTCGTGCCGTGCTCGCCGACGCTCAAATGAATGGTTGCGGGAAGACTGGTGACACAGCACGGCGGCGAAAACCATCCGGCTGAGGGCATAGGCAGCTACGACTTTGGTTTTACGCGGTCGGAACCGTGAAACGCCGCGCGCCGACCAAACAAGCCGCGTCGCTTCGGGAGAAGTGAGCTGAGCGAAACAAACAAGGCTCGCACGGCGGGCCCTGTCTGTCTGCCGCGAACAAGCCGCGCGGACGGTCGCTCGATGCGCGCACTACCCCCGCGCCGCTTTGCTATGGCGCCCGCGCCTCGGATCGGCTAGGGTGTACCGAAACTCAGGAGCAAGTCCCCGGAGCGCGGCTGTGAGTTGACGGGGGCCCGTCTCTATCTCCTTCGCGTAGTCGCGAGCGTTCGAAGGAATGCGTTTCGGCGTGTTCTTGGAGGTTCGTGGCGTGTCGACAATCAGCGTTTTGCCGGGTCGGTCGACCTGGCTGCGACGGTCGGGTCCGTCCTGGATCGTGGCCGTCTTGATTTACGTAGGCTTTGGCCTCGTCACCTGGTTCCACGCCGCCCTGCCGTGGTGGCTCCTGCCCGCGTTCGGCGGGGTCCTGGTCGCCTGGCACGGCTCGCTGCAGCATGAGGCGGTCCATGGCCAGCTCGCCGCCCGGCGCTGGCTCAACGACCTGCCGGCCCTGCCGCCGCTCTCGCTGTGGCTGCCGTTCCCGATCTATCGGGCGGCCCACCGCGCGCATCACGAGTTCGAGATCCTGACCGAGCCCTGGCGCGACCCCGAATTGTTCTACGTCGACCGGGCGACCTGGCGGCGCCTGCCTGTGACCGTGCGCTCGGTGCTGCGCGTGCACAACACGCTGCTCGGGCGGCTGCTGCTCGGGCCGTTCCTGGTCATCGGGCAGTTCTTCTGGGCCGAGGCGCAAGCACTCGCCGCCGGCGACCGCCGCCATCTCGGCATCTGGCTCTGGCATCTGCCGGCCGTGCTGCTGGTGGCGCTCTGGGTCGACGCCGTCTGCGGCCTGCCGCTCTGGCAGTACCTGTTGAGCTTCGCCCTGCCCGGCGTCAGCCTGACGCTCGTGCGCTCGTTCGCCGAGCACAAGGCGGCGTACACGCCCTATGAACGGACCGCGGTGGTCGAGGCCGGGCAGTTCTTCTCGCTGCTCTACCTCAACAACAATCTGCACTTCGCCCATCACAAGCGGCCCGACCTGCCCTGGCACGCGCTGCCCGCCTACTACCAGGCCGAGCGCGACCAGCTGCTCGAGGAGAACGGCGGGCTGCTGTATCGGGGGTACCGCGAGATCCTGCGCCAGTTCCTGCTGCGACCGGTCGATTCGCCCGCCCACCCCTACCACTGAGGGGCGGCGCCGCAGCAGCGTCTTGCGGACGCGCAGCGCGCGCTCGCGGCCCGTTTCTTGCTCGGGGTCGCCCCGGCCGTGACCCTCGCGTCCCGGTCGGCGCGAAGCTATGCTCTTGCGCATAGCTCCTGCCCGCAACCGGCGCCTTTCAATGGCAACGGTTGCGACTAGGTAAGCAGCTGCGGCTCGGCTGGCGGAACCAGGCGCGCCTTGCCGGTTCGACGGCGGCGGGCGGAGGGAGTGACGGGATGCGACGGGCCCCGATGCTGCACGCGGCCAGGCTGTTCGGCCGGCCGGTGCTCGCTCTGACGCTGCTCGGCGCGCTGGCGCTGGCCGCGTGCGACGGCGGCGACGGCAACGGCAAGGCCGCGGCCGCGCTGTCGCCACCCGAGGTCACCGTGGCCCATCCAAGGGTCGAGAAGCTGGTCGAGTGGACCGAGTTCACCGGCCGCTTCGAGGCCGAGCAGAAGGTCGAGGTGCGCGCCCGGGTCTCGGGCTATCTCGCGACCATCGACTTCCAGGACGGCCAGACCGTCGAGACCGGCCAGAACCTGTTCCTGATCGACCCGCGGCCGTTCGAGGCCGCGCTCCAGCGCGCCCAGGCCGATCGCGCGAGCGCCCAGGCCCAGCTCGAGCTCGCCAATCTCGAGTTCCAGCGCGTCGCCAAGCTGAAAGGCAGCCCGGCGTTCGCGCAGACCAACTACGACCAGCGGCTGGAGGAGCGCAGCGCCGCCGAGGCGGCCGTGGGCTCGGCGCAGGCGGCCGTCGAGCAGGCCAAGCTCAATCTCGACTACACCCGGATCGCGGCGCCGATCGCCGGGCGGATCTCCGACCGCCGGGTCGACATCGGCAATCTGGTGGTCAGCGATTCGACGTTGCTCACCACGATCGTCTCGCAGAGCCCGATCTATTTCGTGTTCGACATGAGCGAGGCCGACTTCCTCGGCTACCAGCGGGCGGTGCTGGCGGGCGAGCTGCCCTCGACCAGCAAGCGCTCGACGCTGGTCAACGTCAAGCTGGTCGACGAGGACGACTGGCAGCGCCAGGGCGAGATGAACTTCGTCGACAACGTCGTCGACCAGAGCTCCGGCACGGTGCGCGCCCGCGCCGAGTTCCAGAACCCGGACGGCCTGATCCAGCCCGGCCAGTTCGGCACGATCCGGATCCCGGGCTCGCCGGAATACCCGGCGCTGCTGATCCCGGACGAGGCGATCGTCACCGACCAGTCGCAAAAGCTGGTCATGACCGTCGGCGCGGACAACAAGATCGTGCCCAAGGTGATCCGCCCGGGTCCGCACGAGCTCGGCCTGCGAATCGTGCGCAAGGGCCTCGACCCCAACGACCGCATCGTGATCAACGGCCTGCTGCGCGCGCGCCCGGGCATGCCGGTGACGCCCAAGGAAGGCCAGATCGAACTGCCGCCGCCGGCCGCGGCGTCCGAGGGCTGAGCGGCCGGGCCCGCCGCCATGCGCATGCGGGCATTTCTTCGTCGACCGGCCGATCTTCGCGGCGGTCGTCTCGATCCTGATCACGCTGCTCGGCGCCGCGGCCTACTTCGGCCTGCCGGTCGCCCAGTACCCGGAGATCGCGCCGCCGACCATCCAGGTGACCGCGAGCTACCCCGGCGCCTCGGCCGAGGTCGTGAGCCAGACCGTGTCGACCCCGCTCGAGCAGGAGATCAACGGCGTCGAGGGCATGCTCTACATGGTCAGCCAGGCGACCGCCGACGGCCAGCTGTCGCTGTCGGTGACCTTCAAGCTCGGCACCGACCTCGACATCGCCCAGGTGCTGGTCCAGAACCGGGTCGCGATCGCCTTGCCCCGGCTGCCCGACCAGGCCCGCCAGATCGGCGTCACGGTGCGCAAGAACTCGCCCGATCTGCTGATGGTCATCCACCTCAGCTCGCCCGACGGCTCGCGCGACCAGCTCTACATCTCGAACTACGCCAACCTGCAGATCCGGGACGTGCTGGCGCGGCTGGACGGCGTCGGCGACGTGCGCGTGTTCGGCGCGCGCAACTACTCGATGCGGATCTGGCTCGACCCGAACAAGGTCGCGGCCCGCAAACTGGCCGCGGGCGAGGTGGTCGCAGCCCTGCAGGGCCAGAACGTCCAGGTCGCCTCGGGCGCGCTCGACCAGCCGCCGATCCCGGACCAGGGCGCCTTCCAGCTCAACGTCGAGACCCTCGGCCGCCTGAAGGACGCCAGGGAATTCGAGAACATCGTGGTCAAGACCGAGCCGGGCGGCCGGGTCACGCGCCTGCGCGACATCGCGCGGGTCGAGCTCGGCGCCCAGGACTACACCGCCAACGGCTATCTCGACCGGCGCTCCGCGGTGCCGCTCCTGATCTTCCAGCAGCCGGGCTCGAACGCGCTCGCGACCGCGGACCGCCTGTTCGCGACCATGGCGGAGCTCGCCAAGAGCTTCCCCTCGGGCCTGCGCTACGACGTCGTCTACAACCCGACCGAGTTCATCGCCGAGTCGGTCGACGCGGTGATCCACACGATCTACGAGGCGGCGATCCTGGTCGTGCTGGTGGTGATCCTGTTCCTGCAGACCTGGCGCGCCTCGATCATCCCGATCGTCGCGATCCCGATCTCGCTGATCGGCACCTTCGCGGTCATGGCGGCGTTCGGCTTCTCGCTCAACAACCTGTCGCTGTTCGGGCTGGTGCTCGCGATCGGCATCGTGGTCGACGATGCGATCGTCGTGGTCGAGAACGTCGAGCGCAACCTCGAGGAGGGCATGGCGCCCAAGGAGGCGGCGCACCGCACCATCGACGAGGTCGGCCGGGCGCTGATCGCGATCGCGCTGGTCCTGGGTGCCGTGTTCATTCCGGCGGCCTTCATCAGCGGCATCTCGGGCCAGTTCTTCCGCCAGTTCGCGGTCACGATCGCGGCCGCGACCGCGATCTCCTGCCTGGTGTCGCTCTCCCTCAGCCCGGCGCTGTGCGCGCTGCTGCTCAAGCCGCGCCAGGCCGAAAGCGAACGCCGACGGCCGCTGCTGCTACGCCCGGTGCACGGCTTCTTCGCCGGCTTCAACTGGCTGTTCGACCGGCTGGCACGCGGCTACGGCGGCCTGACCCAGCGGCTGGTGCGCCGGGTCGCGGTCGCGCTCGTGGTCTACGCCGGGCTGATCGTGCTCACCGGCTGGCAGTTCCAGCGCGCGCCCACGGGCTTCATCCCGCCGCAGGACCTGGGCTATCTGATCACGGTGATCCAGCTGCCGCCCGGGTCCTCGCTCGCCCGGACCGATGCGGTCGTGCGCCGGGCCGCCGCGATCGCGCTCGACACGCCGGGGGTCGTGCACGCCGTGCCGTTCGCCGGTTTCGACGGCGCGACCTTCACCAACGCGCCCAACGCCGGCGCGATCTTCACGCCGCTGGCGCCCTTCGCCGAGCGCGCCGCCAAGGGGCTCACGGTCGACAAGATCCTGGCCGATCTGTCCAAGCGCTACGGCGCGATCCAGGAGGCCTTCATCATCGTCATCCAGCCGCCGCCGGTGCGCGGCATCGGCACGGGCGGCGGCTTCAAGATGATGGTCCAGGACCGGCGCGGGCGCGGGCCCGAGGCGCTCCAGGCGGCGACCGGCGAGCTGGTCGCCGCGGCCAACCAGACGCCGGGCCTGAGCCGCGTCTTTTCCCTGTTCAACACCTCGACGCCGAAAATCTTTGCCGACATCGACCGGGTCAAGGCCGAGATGCTCGGGGTCACGCCCGAGCAGGTGTTCGAGGCGCTCGAGGTCTACATCGGCTCGACCTACGTCAACGACTTCAATTTCCTCGGCCGGACCTTCCGGGTCACGGCCCAGGCGGATGCGCCCTTCCGCAAGGAATTGCGCGACGTCGAGCGCCTGAAGACCCGCAGCTCGTCGGGCGCGATGGTGCCGCTCGGCTCGGTCGCGACTTTCCGCGACATCAGCGGCCCCTACCGGGTGCCGCGCTACAATCTCTACCCCGCGGCCGAGGTCCAGGGCAGCACGGCGCCCGGCACCTCGACCGGCGAGGCGCTGACCAAGATGGAACATCTGGCCGCCCAGGTGCTGCCCGACGGCTTCGGCTACGAGTGGACCGAGCTGGCACTGCAGGAGAAGCTCGCGGGCGGCGGCACGCTCCTGATCTTCATCGCCTCGGTCGTGTTCGTGTTCCTCTTGCTCGCCGCGCAGTACGAGAGCTGGCTGCTGCCGCTGGCGGTGATCCTGATCGTGCCGATGTGCCTGCTCGCCGCGGTCAGCGGCCTGCTCGCGCGCGGCATGGACGTCAACATCCTGGCCCAGATCGGCTTCGTCGTGCTGGTCGGCCTCGCCGCCAAGAACGCGATCCTGATCGTCGAGTTCGCGCGCCAGGGCGAGGAGCACGGGCTCGACCGGCGCGAGGCGGCGACCGCGGCCGCGCGGACGCGCCTGCGGCCGATCCTGATGACCTCGTTCGCCTTCATCTTCGGCGTCATCCCGCTCGCGATCGCGACCGGCGCCGGTGCCGAGATGCGCCAGTCGCTCGGCACCGCGGTGGTGTTCGGCATGCTCGGCGTGACCCTGTTCGGCCTGATCTTCACGCCGGTCTTCTACGTCGCCTGCCGCCGCCTCGCGCTGCTCCGCGGCCCGCGCAAGGCTGCGCCGGAGCCCGGCGCCAGAGCCGCCTGAATCCGAGACTTCAGGCGAATCCGGCCGGCCGGAGCCCGGCTTCGAGCCGCGCCAGAATCTCGGCGCGCCCGGCGCGCAGCGGGCCGGCGCTCTCCATCTTGATCCCCGCGGCAGCCGATGCGAAGGCGCCGCAGGCGGCCAGATCCGTGCTGGACAGCCGGCCCGCGAGGTAGGCCGCGAGATAGGTGTCGCCGCAGCCGGTCGGATCGACGTGGCGGCGCGGCACGACCGCCTCGATCGCGAGCGCGCCGTCCGGGCCGAACACGGTCGAGCCGCGGCTCGCCTTGGTCACCAGCACCTCGCGCACGCCCGCGCCTCGGACCTTGGCGGTGGCCGCGGCGACCTCGGTCATCCCGGTCAGGATCAGGATTTCCGTATCGTCGGCCTTGAGCACGTCGAGCCGGCGCAGCTCGCCCAGCCGGCGCGCCGGCCGCGCCGCCTCGACCGCGCCGGCGACGATCCGCCGGGTCAGCCCCTGGACGTCCATCCCGACCAGGCCGCCCGCCTCGGCGCAGCGATCGATCACCTCCAGGTCGACGTCGCGGCTGGTGAGCGGCCCGATCTGCCAGATCCGGGCCGCGATCGACGGCAGATCCTGGACCCGGATCGGGGCGGCGATCGCGTCGACCCGCTGCCGGCGCGCGTCCGGATCGTCGGGATCATAGTGGTTGCGGAAGGTCGTGGTCGTCCCGCTCGGCAGGTTGAACACCTCGACCCCGGCAGCTCGCAGCTCGCCGAGCAGGACCGCCTCGTCGGCGGGTGCCACCCGGGTGACGACCGCCGTCCCGAGCCCGAGCGCCACGTAGACCATGGTCGAGTAGTAGGCGGCACCACCCGGCTGCGGCGGGTACTCGGTGCCGCCGACCGCGTTGATGTCGCGCGCCACCGGCCCGATCACGCAGACGTCGAAGGTCATCTTCGCAACCTCCAGGGCCTGCGCCCCGCCGGGCGCCGGCGCTGCGCTCAGATGCCCTTGAGCCGGAAGAGGCGGGCCAGCTCGCCGACGATGCCGCGCCGGAACAGTAGCACGCAGGCGACGAAGATCGCGCCGGTGATCACCGTGACCCAGCCGCCGAACTGGGCCAGATAGTTCTGCAACGAGACCACGACGAAGGCGCCGACCACCGGCCCGAAGATCGTGCCCATGCCGCCGAGCAGGGTCATCAGCACCACCTCGCCCGAGGTGTGCCAGTGGACGTCGGTCAGCGAGGCGAACTGGAACACGACCGCCTTGGTCGCGCCGGCCAGGCCCGAGAGCGCCGCCGACAACACGAAGGCCAGGAGCTTGTACTGATCGACCTTGTAGCCGAGCGAGATCGCGCGCGCCTCGTTCTCGCGGATCGCCTTGACGACCTGGCCGAACGGCGAATGCACGGTCCGGTAGATCACGAGAAAGCCGAACACGAACACCACGAGCGTGAAGTAGTACATGCTGAGCATCTGCGAGAGGTCGACGATGCCGAACAGCCGACCGCGCGGGATCGCCTGCAGGCCGTCCTCGCCGCCGGTGAACGGCGCTTGCAGGATGAAGAAGTAGACCATCTGGGCGAGCGCCAGCGTGATCATCGCGAAGTAGATGCCGGTGCGCCGGATCGCGAGCCAGCCGAATACCACACCGAGCAGCGCGGCGACCACCGCGCCCGCGAGGATCGCCAGCTCCGGCTGCCAGCCCCAGACCTTGGCCGTGTAGCCGGTGATGTAGGCCGCCGAGCCGAAGAACACGGCGTGACCGAAGGACAACAGGCCGACGAAGCCGAGCAGCAGATTGAAGGCGCAGGCAAACAGGGCAAAGCAGAGCGCCTTCATCAGGAAGATCGGGTAGACCGCAAACGGGGCGACCAGCCCGAGCGCCACCAAAAGGCCGATCAGCGCGAGACTGAGCGTCGGCGTCCCGGTTGCCGCCGTGCCCGGCGCCGCGACCCGCATCACGCCGTCCTTCCGAACAGGCCGGCCGGCCTGATCAGCAGCACGATCACCATGACCACGAAGACCGCCGTGCTCGAAGCCTCGGGATAGAACACCTTGGTCAGCCCTTCGATCACGCCGAGGCCCAGGCCGGTGACGATCGAGCCGAGAATCGACCCCATGCCGCCGATCACCACGATCGCGAACACCACGATGATCAGGTCCGAGCCCATCAGCGGGTTGACCTGATAGATCGGCGCCGCGAGCACGCCCGCGAACGCCGCGAGCGCGACGCCGAGACCGTAAGTCAGGGTCATCATCAGCGGCACGTTGATGCCGAAGGCGCGCACCAGGGTCGGGTTCTCGGTGCCGGCCCGCAGATACGCGCCAAGCCGCGTGCGCTCAATCAGGAACCAGGTCCCGAGACAGACGATCAGCGAGGCCACCACGACCCAGCCGCGATAGGCCGGCAGGAACATGAAACCGAGATTGTAGCCCCCGGCCAGCGAGGGCGGAATCGGATAGGGCCGGCCGGAGGCGCCGTAGTAGTTGCGGAACAGGCCCTCGATGATCAGCGCGAGGCCGAAGGTGAGCAACAGGCCGTACAGGTGATCGAGCTGGTACAGCCGGGAGAGCATTGTCTTCTCGATGACGATGCCGATCGCGCCGACGATGATCGGTACGATCAGCAGGGCCGGCCAGTAGCCGATCCCGAGGTACTGCAGCAGAAAGAAAGCAGCGAACGCGCCCATCATGTACTGGGCGCCGTGGGCGAAGTTGATCACGTTGAGCATGCCGAAGATCACGGCGAGCCCGAGGCTCAGGAGCGCATAGAACGAGCCGTTGATCAGCCCGAGCAGGAGCTGACCGAACAGCACCGCCGACGGGACCCCCAAGATCTCGACCATGCCCGCCCTCCCGGCCGGCGCAGCCGCTCAGATCACTGCTTGACCAGCGGGCACTTGCTCGTGGAGAGCGGCTGAAAGGCCTGATCGCCCGGGATGGTCCGCAGGATCTTGTAGTAATCCCACTTGCCCTTGGACTCGTCCGGCGACTTGACCTGCGCCAGGTACATGTCGTGCACCATGACGCCGTCGTCACGGATCTTGCCGTTCTTGGCGAAGAAGTCGTTGACCGGAGTTGCCTTCAACTTGGCCATTACGGCCTTGGCCTCATCCGTGCCGGCCGCCTTGATCGCCTGAAGATAGTTCATGACCGCGGAATAGACGCCGGCCTGCACCATGGTCGGCATCTGCCCGACCCGGTCGTTGAAGCGCTGCGACCAGGCACGGGTGTCGTCGTTCATGTCCCAATAGAACCCGGTGGTCAGCACCAGGCCCTTGGCGACGTCAAGGCCGAGCGCGTTGACGTCGGTGAGAAACAGCAGCAGCGCTGCGAGCTTCTGCCCGGCCTCGGTGATGCCGAACTCGTGCGCCTGCTTGATCGCATTGGTTGTGTCGGTGCCGGCGTTGGCCAGGCCGATCACCTTGGCGCCCGAGCCCTGCGCCTGCAGAAGGTAGGACGAGAAGTCGGCGGTGCTGAGCGGATGCGCGACCGAGCCCAGCACCTGCCCTCCCTCCTCCTTGATCACGCGCGTGGTATCGGCCTCGAGCTGGTGGCCGAAGGCGTAGTCGGCGGTGATGAAGAACCAGGTGTCGCCGCCCTGCTGGACCACGGCGCGGCCCGTGCCGACCGCGAGCGCGTAGGTGTCGTAGGTCCAGTGGACCGTGGTCGGCGAGCACGCCTCGTTGGTCAGCTGGGTGGTCGCCGCGCCGGAGACCAGGAAGATCCGGTTCTTCTCCTTGGTGATCTCGTTGACCGCGAGGGCCACCGACGAGGTCGGCACGTCGACCACGGCGTCGACGCCGTCGACGTCGATCCACTGCCGGACGATGTTCGAGCCGACGTCCGGCTTGTTCTGGTGGTCGGCCGAGAGCACCTCGATCGACGCGCCGTCCAGGCTGCCGCCGAAGTCCTCGACCGCCATCTTCGCCGCCTCGACCGAGCCCTGCCCGGCCAGATCGGCGTACAGCCCGGACTGGTCGTTCAGCACGCCGATCTTGATCGCGTTGCCCGAGATCTCCGCCTGCGCGGCGTGGCCGAGCAGGCCGATGGCGCCGACGCAGGCACTCAAAGTCCTGATGTTCATGTGATCTCCCTCCGGATGGAGCGCGCAGGCTGCCTACACGCCAAGGTACTCGTGCAGTTTGTCCATGCTCTCATCAAGCTTGTCGTTGTCGATCATGTCAATGATGCGGCCGTGCTCCATCAGGTAGTGGCGATCCGCGACCGTCGACGCGAAATAGAAATTCTGCTCAACCAGAAGAACGGTGAAGCCGCGCTGCTTGAGCTGGCGGATCACTTCGCCGATCTGGCGGACGATCACCGGCGCCAGCCCCTCTGTCGGCTCGTCGAGCAGGAGCAGCGTGGCGCCGGTGCGCAGGATGCGCGCGATCGCCAGCATCTGCTGCTCGCCCCCCGAGAGCCGGGTGCCCTGGCTGCGCCGGCGCTCCTGCAGGTTGGGGAACAGATGATAGATCTCGCCGAGCGCCATGCCGCCCGGCTTGACCACCGGCGGCAGCATCAGGTTCTCCTCGACGTCGAGGCTGGCGAAGATGCCGCGCTCCTCGGGGCAGTAAGCCAGACCGAGCCTCGCGACCTTGTTGGACGGCAGGCCGACCAGCTCGCGGCCGTCGAAGCGGATCGAGCCCTGGCGCTGCTCGACGATGCCCATGATCGACTTGAGCGTGGTGGTCTTGCCGGCGCCGTTGCGGCCGAGCAGGGTCACCACCTCGCCCTCGCGCACATCGATGTCCACGCCATGGAGGATGTGCGATTCGCCGTAGAAGGCGTGCACGTCCTGCAGACGCAGCACCCCCTGCGCGCCCTTGGCCGCCTCAGGCATGGCCGGTGCCCATGTAGGCCTCGCGCACCTCGGGGTCGTTGGACACGTCGTCGTAGCTGCCCTCGGCGAGGATGCGGCCGCGCTGCAGCACCGTGATGACGTCGGACAGATCGGCGACCACCGAAAGGTTGTGCTCGACCATCAGCACGGTGCGCTCGGCGGCGACTTTCCTGATCAGCTCGGCGATCCGGCCGACGTCCTCGTGGCCCATGCCGGCGGTCGGCTCGTCGAGCAGCATCATCTTGGGCTCGAGCGCGAGCGTGGTCGCGATCTCGAGCGCCCGCTTGCGGCCGTAGGGCAATTCGCCCGCGGGGCTGGTCTCGAAGCCGGCGAGACCGACCGCCCCGATCAGCTCCTCGGCCCGCGCGTTCAGCACGCCCAGGCTGGCGTCGGAACGCCAGAAGTGGAACGAGGTGCCGGTCTGCCTCTGCAGCGCCACCCGGACGTTCTCGAGCACGCTCAGATGCGGGAAGGTCGCCGAGATCTGGAACGAGCGGACCATGCCCTCGCGGGCCAGCTCGGCCGGCCGGCCGCGCGTGACGTCGCGGCCGTCGTAGAGGATCTGACCGCGGGTCGGCTCGAGGAACTTGGTGAGCAGATTGAAGACCGTGGTCTTGCCGGCACCGTTGGGGCCGATCAGCGCATGGACCGAGCCGCGCCGGACCTTCAGGCTGACCTCGCTGACCGCGACGAAGCCCTTGAACTCCTTGGTCAGATCGCGCGTCTCGATGATGTACTCGCCGGCCATCTCATCCTCACGCGAGCCGTACCATCGTCGCACGATAGGCGGCGGCGATCCGCTCGCGCTCGATGTGGCGACCGTCGCACACCACCCAGCGGCCGCCGACCATGACGTCCTGGATCGGATTGGCGTTACCCGAGAACACCAGGCTGTCAAGCAGAACTTCGCCGCGCCGGCCGGCCAGCAGCGGGTGGCCGGCATCGAGGCGGATCAGGTCGGCGCGGTAGCCAGGCGCCAGACGGCCGATCCTGCGGCCGAGCGCCTGGGCGCCCCCGGCCAGCGCCGCCTGCCAGAGCCGGGCACCACAATGCGGCTGCTCGAGGCTGCAGGCGACCAGGCGCCGCAGCGTGTCGAGCCGCTGGCCGTACTCGAGCCAGCGCAGCTCCTCGATTGGGCTCACCGAGACGTGGCTGTCGGAGCCGATCCCGAACCGGCCGCCCGTCTCCAGGAACGCCGCGAGCTTGAACAGGCCGTCGCCGAGGTTGGCCTCGGTGGTCGGGCACAGGCCCGCGACCGCGCCGCTGCGGGCGAGCTCGACCACCTCGTCGTCGTCCATGTGGGTGGCGTGGATCAGGCACCAGCGTGGCCCGACCGGGGCCACCTCGAGCAGATGCGCGACCGGCCGCCGGCCGCACCAGGCCATGCAGTCGCGGACCTCGCGCGCCTGCTCGGCGACGTGGATGTGGATCGGCGCCTGCTCATCGATCCGGTCCAGGATCGCGATCGCCTCGAGCAGCGCCGGGTCCGGCACCGCGCGCAGCGAATGCGGCGCCATGCCGAGGCGAAGGTTCGGATCGCCCGCCATCGCGCCGCCGACCCGCTCCAGCAGCGCGCCGAAGCCGTCCAGATCGAGGACGAAGCGGCGCTGCCCTGGCTCCGGCGGCGCGCCGCCGAAGCCGCCCGCCATGTATAGCACCGGCAGATGGGTCAGGCCGATGCCGGCCTGCCGCTGCGCCTCGAGGATCGCCTGCGACAGCGCGGCCGGATCGTCATAGGCGCCGCCGTCCGGCCGGTGGTGCAGGTAATGGAACTCGCCGACCGCGGTGTAGCCCGCCTCCAGCATTTCGACGTACAGCTGGGCCGCGATCGCGGCCAGCTCGTCCGGGCCGAGCCGCTCGAGGAAGCGGTACATCACCGCCCGCCAGCTCCAGAACGAGGCCTCGCCCGGCCCCTGGCGCTCGGCGAGCCCGGCCATCGCGCGCTGGAAGGCGTGGCTGTGGAGGTTCGGCATGCCCGGCAGCACGATGCCCGCGAGCCGCTCCGCGCGGGCCGCGCTGGCGCCGGCCTCGACCGCCGCGAACTCGCCCCGCGCGTCGATCTCGAGCCGGACGCCGGCGGCGAAACCCTCGGGCAACAAGGCGGTCTCGGCCCAGAGCACGGTCATCCTGGTTCCCGGAACGGTCTCGACCTTTGCGGCGTTACTCACACTGAACTTCCAGGTCAACCGGCTTGACGCCGGCGCCGGGCTTCGCTGCCATCGCGCCGGAGCGGTCGCCTGCGGAGTGAGCCATGCCGACCTGGGACAGTCTATGGACCAACGTCCACCTCGCGACCATGACCGAGCGCGGCCCCTACGGCGCGATCCCGAAGGGCGCGCTCGCGGTCCGGGCCGGCCGGATCGCCTGGGTCGGCGCCGAGGCCGGGCTGCCGCATCGGGATGCCGGCGCGCTGATCGACGGCCGGGGCGGCTGGCTGACGCCCGGCCTGATCGACTGCCACACCCACCTGATCTTCGCGGGCGACCGTTCGGCCGAGTTCGAGCAGCGCCTGCAGGGGGTCTCCTACGAGGAAATCGCGCGCGCGGGCGGCGGCATCGCCAGCACCGTCCGGGCGACCCGCGCCGCCAGCGCCGAGGCGCTCGAGCAGAGCGCCAGGCGGCGGCTCGAGGCGTTGCGCGCGGACGGCGTGACCACGCTCGAGATCAAGTCGGGCTATGGCCTCGACCACGCGACCGAGCTGCGCATGCTGGAGGTCGCGCGCCGGCTCGGCCGCACGCCCGGGATCGAGGTCCGCACGACCTTCCTCGGCGCCCACGCGCTGCCGCCCGAATATGCGGCCGATCGCACGGGCTACCTGGACCTGGTCTGCGACCGGGTCCTGCCCGAGATCGCGGAGCGGGGCCTCGCCGATGCGGTCGACGCCTTCTGCGAGGGCATCGCGTTCACGCCCGCCGAGGTCGCGCGCGTGTTCGAGGCCGCCGGGCGCCATGGCCTGCCGGTCAAGCTGCACGCCGACCAGCTCTCGGACCTGGGCGGCGCCGCGCTCGCGGCGCGCTTTGGCGCGCTGTCCGCCGACCATCTGGAATACGCGAGCGAGGCGGGCGTGCGCGCCATGGCCGGCGCCGGCACGGTCGCGGTCCTGCTGCCCGGCGCCTTCTACACGCTGCGCGAGCGCCAGCCGCCACCGGTCGACCTTTTGCGCCAACACGGCGTCCCGATCGCGCTCGCGACCGACTGCAACCCCGGCTCCTCGCCGGTCGTCTCGCTGCTCGCGGTGCTCAACATGGGCTGCACGCTGTTCGGCCTGACCCCGGAGGAGGCGCTCGCGGGCGTGACCCGGAACGCGGCCCGGGCGCTCGGCCTCGGCGACCGTGGCACGCTCGCGGTCGGGCAGCGCGCCGACCTTGCGCTCTGGCGGATCGAGCGCCCGGCCGAGCTCAGCTATTGGTTAGGAGCAGCACCCCTCGAGGCAGTACTCGAGGACGGTCAGCGCGCATATCCCGCAAGATGCAGATAAACTTACCTTGTTCTGCCGAGGAATTGCCGCAAAACTGTGGTCTAGGTAACAGACAGAAGGACAGGGAGACCGCTACACCGACCTTTCGGGGTCGATGGACCGAGGAAATGCCATGAGAGTGGCTGGTGTGACCCTGTCCGAGTTCAATCCGCGCCTGCCCTGGTGGGGCGGCGACCTGCAGACGATCCGCAACTACGCGTGGAGCGTCGATCACGCCCTGCAGAGCAAGGCGACGCGGCGGCTCGTGGTCCGGCTGAAAGACGGCAGCGGCGATCGCCTGGTCGCCTCCCTGCACATGCCGGAGGAACTGCGCGCACGGCCGCTGGTGCTCTTGATCCACGGCATCTCCGGCTCCGAGACCAGCTGCTACATGGTGCTCGCCGCCGCCTACTTCCTCGCCCGCGGCTACCCCGTGCTCCGGGTCAACCAGCGCGGCGCCGGCCCGTCGCGCCGCTTCTGCCGCCAGCAGTACCACGCCGGCCGCACCGAGGACCTCGCGGGCCTGCTCGACCGCCTCGACCCGAAGCTCACCCGCCACGGCGTGCTGCCGATCGGCTTCTCGCTCGGCGGCAATCTCCTCCTCAAGTATCTGGGCGAGACCGGCCGCAACGGGCCGGCGCGCCGCGCCGCCACGGTCTCGGCACCGCTCGACCTCGCCCACAGCTGCCGCTCGCTGATGCGCTGGCGCAACTACCTCTACCACCGCTATATCCTGACCCACCTGAAGCGCAACTGCACTGGCCAGGGCGCCCAGCTCACCGAGCCCGAGCGCAAGACCATCCTTAGCGCCGGCTCGCTCTGGCAGCTCGACGACGACTTCACCGCCCCCCGCCACGGCTACGCCGACGCCGAGGACTTCTACGGCGCCAACTCGAGCCAGCACTTCCTCGGCGGCATCAAGGTCCCGACGCTCCTGATCCACGCCCAGGACGACCCCTTCGTCCCGGCCGACCCCTACCTCGCGCGCAAATGGTCGAGCGAGCCCCACCTCACGCCGCTGCTGCCCAAGAGCGGCGGCCACCTCGGCTTCCACGACCCGCTCGGCGTCTGGCACCTGCGCCAGATCGAGGCCTTCTTCGAGCA
>CAWALL010000020.1:0-127125 GCA_963782885.1 uncultured Alphaproteobacteria bacterium | reverse complement strand
GGATTTCTACGATATCGGAGGCGTCTTTGGTCGCAAGCGTTGCCGTGACCTTGCCGCCGACGAAAATCCACAGCGGCTTCTCGATGTTGAAGGGCCGGAAGGCCGTCTCGTGCTCTCGATAGAGCCGCTGCTGCTGGAAGAACGAGAGCAAGCAGGCGTCGAGATAAAGCTCCAGATGGTTCTCCTGCGTATCCGGATCGAGATTGAGGATCTGGTAGTCTTTCCCGTAGCCGTCCCCGTAAAAGAACTTGTAGGAATAATCGAACAGCGTGCACCTTGCATACAGCGCCGTCAGCTCTGGGTTGCCCTTCACCGCCTGCCCGAACGTTGCGGAATACTCGAACGAGAAGCCCTTCTCGCAAAGCTGACTTCGGAAGCCCATCCACGCCCCGCTTTCGCCGCCACTCGCGCCGCGGTGACCTTCATCGATCAGGACGAGATTGTTGCCCTCAAACGCATCGACGGCGACCGTCTTGTCGCCCATCTCCTCGCGTATCTTGTTGATGTCGATGATTTCGACCGCACGGCCCGCGAACAAACCCCGTCCGTCCTTGTTGAACAACTCCGCCTGAATGCCCGCCACCTGAAACTCGGCGAGATGCTGGATGCTTAAGCCCTCATTGGGTGTCAGCAGGATGATCCGGTTGAGATGGCGGCTGCGCCGGTGCTTCTCCACGTAATGCTGATACTGAAGAATGTTGGCGTGCATGATGAGGGTCTTGCCCGAGCCCGTCGCGCTCCAGAAGGCGAGTTTGTTGAGCTGGGCCTCCGGATCGCCCGCGACGTCAAGCAGTGGCACGTTGTCAGGATCAGGCTTGTCCGCGTTGTAGCGCCCGATCTGCGCGTTGATCGACGCCAGCAGGGCGGCAGGGTCGTTGAAGTAGCGGTCGAGATAGATTTCCGTGAAGAGCAGCGTCAGATACTGAAAATATTTCCATACTATCGGCTCCTCGCCGCGGGCGAGCCGCCGCTCATTCAGGCGCTGCGTATGGCGCACGATATTCTGATCGTACTCCAGCAGCAGATCGTTCGGCAGCGCCTCGAGCGGCTCCACCTGGTTGACGAGCGCGATATGGAAGCGGTGCACGTTGTTCTCATCCAACCCCTCGGCCGTATCCTCCCCGATCTGGAACTTCTGTTTGAACGCGTCCAAAAGGGCGATCTTGCGCCCGTTCCAGGTGTAGAACCCATCGTCGGATGGCAGGCCGAACAGGCTGAACAGCCACTGGTTCAGCACCAGCTTGTAGGCGAAGGGAACCTGAGGTCGGTTGTTCCGGCGTCCGCGTGGAGGCATTGGTCTCGCTCCCCTCACACGCTTTCGACGTCGAACATCAGGCGATGGAAATCCTCCTCGATCAGCCGTACCTTCCACGTCTCGTCAGGCTGGCGGAGATTCTCCAGATTGTTGTCGCCATTCACGTATATCAGGTCGAACTCGTAATCCTTGGTCGAGTAGCCCTGCCGCATGAGCCACTCGTCGAGAACCAGATTGTCCTCCTCGGCATCGTCGGTGAGCTTTCGCCAGATCACGAGCGCCTTTCGCCCATCGGGCGTGACGCCATCCACGGTGCGGAACCACCACGGCCCAGCCTCATCCTGCCGAAGCCGCCCATCAAGCCGCAACCGCCGTTCCTCGTCACGCTTGAACGCAGCTTGAAAGCTCTGAGGCGCAGCGATGTGCCTGACCCTCAGGCCGATCAGGTAGTTCAACGTCTCTAGCAGATCGACATTGATCTCCCGGCTCTCGTCGCTCCCCGGCCCCTTGACCTTCAGCTTGTAGGCGGTCGGATCACTGAACGCCCCGACGTTCAGCAAGGACTGACTACCTCGCGCCTCGACGTCGAGCATGTAGCGGAGCACGTACTGCCTGGGACCGGGTGGCCGCCCGCGAGAAGGACGACCGCGCGTTCTTCAAGCAGAGCGGCATCCAACCCGACGAGGTCGAGCGTGAGCTGGAGGCGACCGACAGCGTGCTCGGCGAGCCCGAGGCGGTTCTGCAATTCATGGCCGATGCCGTGCAGCGCTTCGGCGGAGCACTCCGCCTTGGCCAGAACGCGTCCGTTGGCACCGTTACGCCCGGTGCCCTCGAGGCGAAGCTCAGGGAGCAGACCGGCCTCGATTTCCCGCTCGAGATCACCCTGGATGCCCGGCTGGCCCCCGACGCCGAGCCGATTGGTCGCACGCACCCGCTGGTCGCCGCGGTGGCCGACGAGGTGCTGGGCCGCGCCTTCGCGGCCGAACCGGACGCGGGCTTCGCTCGAGCCGGCGCGATCTACACCGATGCCGTCGGCCTGCGGACGATCCTGCTGCTGTTGCGCATCCGGTATCTGTTGCGCGAGCAGATCCAGGCCGACGCCGAGCCGGTCGAGAGCTTCGCCGAGGAGATCGTGCTCGCCGCCTGCCAGCGCGAGGATGGCAGACTCCGCTGGCTCGAGCCGCTCGACCGGGCGGGGCGGGCGCTCGCGGACCGAGCCCAGCCGAGCGCAAACATGTCAGAGCCGGAAAAGCGGGACCATGTTGGCTGGGCGCTGGATTTCCTGGAGTCCAACGACGCCTGGTATCGGCCGGTGCTCGATCATCGCGTCGCCGCGCTGGCCGACGCCCACCAGCGCCTGCGCAAGCTCACGAGGGCGCCGAAGCTCGAGATCCAGCCCCATGAGCCGCCCGACATCATGGGCTGCTTCGTGCTCGTCCCGACCGGGAGGGCACGCTGATGGCGCACGTCGCGATCACGATCGAGGGCGGCCTGTTCTCGGCCGACCTCCTGGAGAAGCTCGGCTCCCGCCCGGACGAGATCACAGGGCAAAGGCCGGCCGACTTCGGGCTCGAGGGCGCGCGGCTGTCCGAGGAGATCCAGGCCACGTTCTCGGACGTCCAGCGCCAATGGCAGACCTTCGAGGGCCGCCGGGCGCGTTCCCAGGGTAGCGCCACGACCGTCACCCGCGACCTCTGGATGCTGCCGGTGCTGGGCCTTCTGGGATTCGATCTCAGCTACCAGCCCGCGGCTCTGCACGCCGGCGGCGCGAGCTTCACAATCTCCCATCTCGGAGGCGACGAGGAAGGCGCGCCGCCGGTGCATATCGTCGCCCACGACCAGGAGCTCGACCGCCGGGGCGAGGCCCGCCAGAGCCCGCATGCCCTGGTCCAGGACTACCTCAATCGCGCCGACGCGCTCTGGGGCGTGGTCACCAACGGCCGGCAGCTCCGCCTGCTGCGCGACAGCAAGCGCTTCGCCAAGCCGACCTACATCGAGTTCGATCTCGAGGCGATGGTCGCGGGCAACCTCTACAGCGAGTTCGTGCCGCTGTTCCGCCTCGCCCACCGCACCCGCCTTCCCCACGGCACGGCCACCGCCCACGAGTGCTGGCTCGAGCGCTACTACCAGCAGGGCATCGCCGAGGGCGGCCGCGTCCGCGAGCGGCTGAGCGCCGGCGTCGATCAGGCCCTGCGCACCCTCGGCACCGGCTTCCTGGCCCATCCCGACAGCGCCAAGCTGCGCGAGGCGTTCCAAACCCGCCGCATCGACGAAGCCGAATATTTCCGCCAGCTGCTCCGTCTGGTGTACCGACTGCTGTTCCTGATGGTCGCCGAGGAGCGCCGGCTGCTGCTCGTCCCGGACCACGAGAACGCCGCTCGCCAAAGAATCTACACCGACTGGTATAGCATCAGCCGCCTCCGCCAGCTCGCCGAGCGGCGCTTCACCGGCGACCGCCACAGCGACCTTTGGGAAGGCCTGAAGCAGACCTTCCTGCTGTTCCGCGACGACAAGCACGCCGCCATGCTCGGCCTGACCGCGCTCGACGGCGAGCTGTTCGGCCCGCTCGCCTGCGCCGACCTCGAGCAGGCCGCCTGCCGCAACGAGGACCTGCTGCGCGCTCTCTTCCACCTCTCGACCTTCGAGGACACGCCCGAGGGCCGCGGCCGGGCCCGTCGGCGCGGCGTCCGCCGCCGGGTCAACTACGCCGGCCTTGACGTCGAGGAGCTGGGCTCGGTCTACGAAGGCCTGCTCGAGTACCACCCGCACGTCGACCCCGAGCACCGGACCTTCGATCTGGTCGCCGGCAGCGAGCGCAAGCAGACCGGCTCCTACTACACGCCACACGCCCTCGTCATGGAGCTGATCGACTCGGCGCTCGTGCCCGTCATGGAGGAGCGGCTCGCCAAGGCGAGCACGCCGGATGAGAAGGAGCGCGCGCTGCTCGCTCTCAAAGTCGTCGATCCCGCCGCCGGCTCGGGGCACTTTCTGCTCGCCGCGGCCAGGCGGATCGGCAAAGGAGCTGGCGCGGGTGCGCACTGGCGAGCCTGAGCCCGCCCCCGAGGCGCAGCGCGCCGCGATCCGCGACGTGGTCCGCCACTGCCTCTATGCGGTCGACCGCAACCCGCTCGCCGTCGACCTCTGCAAGGTCGCGCTCTGGATCGAAGGCCACAACACCGGCCGCCCGCTCTCCTTCCTCGACCACCACGTCAAGCTCGGCGACAGCCTGATCGGCGTGTTCGACCTGAAGGTTCTAGAGAAGGGCATCCCGGACGACGCCTATAAGCCGCTCACCGGCGACGACAAGCAGGTCGCCAAGGATCTGAAGAAGCGCAACAGGCAGTAGGCGAAGGGGCAGGAGACGCTGGGCCTGTTCGGCACGGAGGACCTGGTCGCGGCCGAGGCCGGCATCGCCCGGGCCGCCCGCCAGCTCGAGGGGTTCGAGGACGACAGCCCCGATGCCGTGCACGAGAAGGAGCGACGCTACCAAGAGTTCCGCGACTTGCACGCCGACTTCCGGCGCCTGCGCCAGGCGTGCGACCTCTGGACCGCGGCGTTCTTCGCCAAGCTAGAGAAGCCGGCACCTGGCGCGCCCGAGCGTATCCCGACCACCGACCACGTGCGTCGAGCCTTCCGCAACCAGCCCGGCATCCAGGGCGTCATGAAGACCGCGACGGAGCTAGTGTGCCGTCCCTTTAGTTTTTGGCATATGTGTCGTATCCCATCGGGAGTGTCCTCGTGATGGAGAAGCCTCGATGGCGATGGGTCGACCGAAGGCGGAGCTCGTGGTGAGTGACGAGGAGCAGGCGCAGTTGCAGTCGATCGCCCGGTCGCGCTCGCTGCCGGCGGCGCTGGTGCGGCGCGCCAACATGGTTCTCGCGTGCGCCGCCGGCGCGACCAACAGCGCGGTGGCGCGGCGCTTCGGCACCACCAACGCGACCGTGGGCAAGTGGCGCCAACGCTTTGTCGCCCGCCGCATCGAGGGCTTGCATGACGAGTTGCGCCCGGGCAAGCCGCGCTCGATCGACGACGAGCGCATCGCGGCGCTGCTCAACACGACCCTGCACGCCAGGCCCAAGGATGGGACCACCCATTGGAGCGTGCGCGGGTTGGCCGCCGAAACCGGCATCGCCAAGACCAGCGTACATCGCTTCCTGCAGGCGTTCGGGCTGCAGCCCCATCGCCGCGACAGTTTCAAGCTGTCGACCGATCCGTTCTTCATCGAGAAGCTGCGCGACGTGGTTGGACTGTACTTGAACCCGCCCGACAAGGCGCTGGTCCTGTGCCTCGACGAGAAAAGCCAGATTCAAGCGCTCGAACGCACCCAGCCGTTGCTGCCGCTGGGCTTCGGCTACGTCGAGGGCGTGACCCACGACTACCTCCGCCATGGCACCACCACGCTGTTCGCTGCCCTCGACCTGCTCGACGGCACCGTCCTGGCGCAGTGCCGCCCGCGGCACCGGCACCAGGAGTTCCTCAGCTTCCTGCGCACGATCGAGCAGGCCGTGCCGGCCGACCTCGAGATCCACGTCATCCTCGACAACTACGCCACCCACAAGCATCCCAAGGTCAAGGCCTGGCTCGCCGCGCGGCCGCGCTGGCACCTCCATTTCATCCCGACCTACAGCTCGTGGCTCAATCTGGTCGAGCGCTTCTTCGCCCTGATCAGCGAGAGGACCATCCGGCGCGGCTCGTTCCACTCGGTGCGCGACCTGGTTGCCAAGATTGATCACTTCGTGACCCACTACAACCAGACCTGCCGACCGTTCGTCTGGACCGCCACCGCCGACTCCATTCTGGCCAAACTCGAACGACTTTGCTCCCGTATCAACGGGACAGCACACTAGGGCACGAGCACCGCTTCTTCCACTGGCCGCTCGAGTTTGCCGAGGTCTTCACCGCCGGCGGCTTCGACGTGGCGCTCGGCAACCCGCCGTGGGACCAGCTCCAATTCGACCCGCGCGAATTCTTTGCCGTTTCCGCACCGGAAATCGCTAGTGAACAGAACATGGCTGCGCGCCAACGCTTGATCAAACAGCTCATAGACTCTGATCCTGCGATTGCCACGGCGTATCAAACCGCAAATGCTGATATTGAACGGTCGCAGAACTTCATCCACACTTCCGGGCGATACCGGCTAGCCAATTTCGGGCGACTGAATTTAGCCCCCTTCTTCGCAGAACTGACCGCAAATTTGACCAACAACCGGGGACGTGTTGGAATCGTATTGCCTACTGGTATAGCAACTGATTCTTTCAATCGGCATTATTTTAGTTGGATTATCGACAACTCGCGGCTGGTCAGTCTGCTCGATTTTGAGAACCGCGAGGGCGTCTTTCCTGGCGTCCACCGCAGTTACAAGTTTTGCCTGCTGACCCTTGGCAGCGACGTTCCGACGACGACGTTCACGTTCTTCGCCACCAGGACCGAGCACCTCGCCGATGGGCGGCGGCGGTTCACCCTGTCGCCCGAGGACATCGCGCTCATCAATCCAAACACGAAGACCTGCCCGATCTTCCGCAGTCAAGCGGATGCCGAGCTGACGAAGAAGATTTACCAGCGAGTCCGGGTTCTTATCGATGATACCGAAAGGAGTAATTTCAACCCCTGGGAGATTCGTTTCTTGCTGATGTTTATGATGAACACTGACAGTCATCTGTTTCGAACGAGAAGATATTTTGCAGAGCCGGCAGCACGGCTCGAAGGAACGACGTGGCGACTTCCAAGTGGCGAGGGCTTCTTGCCTCTCTACGAGGCCACGATGATTCATCAGTTTGACTCCCGCTGGGCAACCTACACGGCGGGCGGCGAGAGCGCGCGGGACGTCGACGAGACCGAGAAGCTGGACCTAGCGTTCCGCCCCATGCCGCGCTATTGGGTCTCCCAACAGGAGGTCGAGGCGAGGCTCAAGGACAAGGGCTGGCAGCGCAGTTGGCTGCTCGGCTGGCGGGGTTGATCGGCAACTTGGATTTAATGGTCCTCGACTATATAGCTCGGCAGAAAGTCGGCGGAACGACGTTGAATTTTTTCTACATTAAGCAGTTTCCTGCTCTTGCACCATCCGCCTACACAGATCGCGACCTCGACTTCATCGCCCCGCGGGTGCTGGAGCTGACCTACACCGCCTGGGACATGCAGCCGTTCGCCAGGGACCTGGGCTACGAGGGCGAGCCGTTCCGCTGGGACCCCGAGCGGCGGGTGCAGCTGCGGGCCGAGCTCGACGCCTACTACGCCTACCTCTACGGCCTCTCGAAGAAGGAGCTGAGCTACATCCTCGATCCCAAGGACGTCATGGGCGAGGACTACCCCTCCGAGACCTTCCGCGTGCTCAAGGACAACGAGACCAAGAAGTACGGCGAGTACCGCACGCAGCGCCTCGTGCTCGAGGCCTACGACCGCTTCGCCAAGGACAGCACCTTCGATCCCGCACGCCTCGAGGACCCCGAGTACTTCCCGGTCGTGCGCGAGGCCCTGCGCGGCGTCCAGGATCAGCTCAAGAAGCTGGTAAAGCGGGCCAACCAGGAGCCGCAGCCGGTGCTGTTCGTCGAGGGAGCGAGCGATGCGCCGATCGTCGAGGCGGCCTGGCGGGCGCTGCACCCGGGCGAGCCAATGCCATTCACGATCCTGCCCGCGGGCGGCACGGACAGCATGCGCAGCCTCGCCGGCAAGGGCGGCGCGCTCAGGATGGCGCTCGACAAGACGATCCTGGCACTCGCCGACAACGACGGCGCCGGCCGCGCGCTCTCGGACGGCAGCGACTTCAAGAAGCTGAAGGCGGGCGGGGTCTGGGGCCAGCTCGAAAACGGCATCTGGTGGTGCCTGCTCAAGCCGAGCGAGGAGCTCGGGCAGGTGATGGCCCGCTTCAAGATCCCGGAGACCAACTGGCCGTGCACCGTCGAGCAGTGCTTCAGCGCCGCCCTGCGCCGCCAGGCCACCAACGAGGGCGCCTACGCGGTCTCCAGAAGGCTGTTCGCCGACCTGCTCGTCGGCCTCAAGGACGAGAGGACCGATCCGCTCTGGGAGCTCGACGAGGACGACGACGCGTACTGGTACGTCCGTGCCCCGCATCCGGACTACAAGGAGCGTTTCGCCACCTGGATCGCCGACCCGACCCACCTCACTGCCGCCAACTTCGCGGCCTTCCAGACCGTACTGGGCCGGCTTAAGGATCTGCTGGCAAAGCGCCAGCTAAATGGACCGCCATCACCCCAAGAGCGACGTTCCGCATGAAAATCAACACCATCCTCGATCAGATCGACATGGGCAGCATCGCGCTTCCCGAGTTTCAGCGCGGCTACGTCTGGAACCGTGACCAGGTGCGCGCGCTGATGCAGTCGCTCTACCGGCGTTTCCCGGTCGGCAGCCTACTGGTCTGGACCACGCGCTCGGAAGGGGCACACGCGCGCGGCGACGGCAACGTTGCGCCCGGCGTGGTCAAGCTGCTGCTCGACGGCCAGCAGCGCATGACCTCGCTCTATGGCATCATCCGCGGCCGGCCGCCGAAGTTCTTCGATGGCAACGCCCAGGCCTTCGCCGGGCTCCACTTCCATGTCGAAGGCGAGGAGTTCAGCTTCTACAGCCCGCTCAAGATGAAAGATGACCCGCTGTGGGTCGACGTGACCGAGCTGATGCAGAAGGGACTCGGCGCGTTCATGCCGCGGTTCATGGGGAATCCGGCGTTCGAACCGAAGGTCGGGATCTACTTCGATCGCCTGAATGCGATCCACTCGATCCGGGACATCGACCTGCACATCGAGGAGGTGACCGGCCCCGACAAGACGGTCGACCTCGTGGTCGACATCTTCAACCGGGTGAACAGCGGCGGGACCAAGCTCTCCAAGGGCGACCTCGCGCTCGCCAAGATCTGCGCCGAGTGGCCGGATGCCCGGAGTGAGATGAAGAAGCGGCTCGACCGCTGGCGCCGGGCCGGCTTCTACTTCAAGCTCGAGCTGCTGCTGCGCTGTATCACCACGATCCTGACCGGCCAGGCGTTCTTCTCGTCGCTCGCGGATGTCGACACGCCGCGCTTCCAGGACGGGTTGCAGCGCGCCGAGCGGGCGATCGACCAGCTGCTGAACCTGATCGGGGCACGGCTCGGCCTCGACCACGACCGGGTCCTCGGCAGCCGGTACTCGTTCCCGCTCATGGCCCGCTATCTGGATCGGCGCGCCTTTCGCCTGGACGATCCGCGCGAGCGGGACAAGCTGCTCCACTGGTACGTCCACACCTTCCTCTGGGGTCGCTATGCGGGCTCGACCGAGACCTTCCTCAATCAGGATCTGACCTTGATCAGCGAGCCGGACGGCGCGTTGGATCGCCTGATCAGGGATCTCAGGCGGCACCGTGGCGATCTTCGTCTGCAGGCCAACGACTTCCTCGGCTGGAGCAAGGGCGCGCGCTTCTATCCGCTGCTCTACATGATGACCAGGGTCGGCAAGGCGCGCGACTGGGCGAGCGGCATCGAGCTGTCGATGAACCTGCTCGGCCGGCTCAACCGGCTCGAGGTGCATCACATCTTTCCCAAGGCCCTGCTGTACAAGCACGGCTATAGCCGGCCGGATGTCAACGCGATCGCCAACTTCACCTTCCTGACCCAGGAGACCAACCTCCGGGTCTCGAACCGCGATCCGGCCGAGTATCTCGAAAAGTTCAGCGCCAAGCATCCGGACGCGGTCAGCTCGCATTGGATTCCGATGGATCGGCGGCTCTGGGACGTCGAGAACTACCAGGAGTTTCTGGCCGAGCGCCGAGAGCTGCTCGCCCACGCCGCGAACAGCTTTCTGGACAGCCTGCTGGTCGGCAGCATGCCGGAGCCGGTCGAGAGCACGCCGATTCTTGAGCGCCAGGTCGCCTCAATGCCGGGCGGCATCGCGGGCGAAGAAGAGGAAGACCTGCTCCTGGCCTGCAATCAGTGGGTCGTCGACCAAGGGCTGCCAGAGGGCGAGCTCCTGTTCGAACTCCCAGATCCGGTCACGGGCGAGCCACTGGCGGTATTCGATCTCGCCTGGCCCGATGGATTGCAGGAGGGTCTGAGCGAGCCGGTCACCCTTCTGATCGACGAGCCTGCCGAGACGCACGAAGCCGCCAACCGGGCGGGCTTTCGGTTCTTCACCGACTTCGAAACCTTTCGCGCCTACGTCCGGCGTGAGATCCTGGCAGAGGAGGTGGAGCGGCCGGCCGCCTGAGCAGCGGGCGTGGGGACGAGTCAGGGATAGCGACCGGGGAGCCGCTCGTGGCCTTCGATGTCTTCAAACTTCGAGATCGGGTGGTCAGCGAGTACCGGGAGTACGTCGGATCGAGAGCTTCGTCAGCGACAAGCTGGCCGAAGGTGAGCTCTGGCCGGATGCGGTCCTGCAGCTGAACCCGGCCTACGCGCCCGGGCCGACCCTGGGGGAGCTGGCGGCCAAGGGCGAGCTGCACTGGGGCACGGCGCGGTTCTTCGGCGAGGATCTGCGGCTCTATCGGCATCAGGAGGAGGCGATCCGGGCGGCCGGGCACGGTGGCCCCGTGGTCACCTCGACCGGTACTGGCTCCGGCAAGAGCCTCACCTATCTCGTCCCGATCGTCGACCACGTGCTGCGCCACGATCCCGAGCGGCACTCGGTCCGGGCGTTGGTCGTCTACCCGATGAACGCGCTGATCAACAGCCAGCTCGAGGCGCTCGAGGCCTTCCGACGCCGCTACGGCCCCGACTGCCCGGTGCGCTTCGCCCGATACACCGGCCAGGACCGGGACGAGGCGCGCAACGCCATCATCAACGATCCGCCGCACATCCTGCTCACCAACTACGTGATGCTCGAGTACATGCTGATCCGCCCGGCCGAGCGGACGCTGATCGGGCTCACGACCCGCGAGCTCGCCTTCCTAGTCGTGGACGAGCTGCACGTCTACCGGGGTCGGCAGGGGGCCGACGTCGCCATGCTGCTGCGCCGGGTCCGGCAGCGCGCGGGCCGGCGCGATCTGGTCTGCGTCGGCACCTCGGCGACGATCGTCACCGACGGCGACGGGGCCGAGCGCCGGGCGCGGATCGCCGAGGCCGGGCAGAAGCTGTTCGGGGTCGAGATGCCGGCGGACCATGTGGTCGAGGAGACCTTGCAGCGGGTCGCGACCATGCCGGTGCCGGAGGGTCGCGAGGCGCTCGCAGCGGCGGTCCGCGCCCAGCCGCCGGCCCCGGAGCGAAATTCTGTGGCCGGTCACCCCCTGGCCGCCTGGGTCGAGGCGACCTTCGGGCTCGCGATCGCAGACGAAGGACTGATCCGGCGAGCACCGCTGGCCTTCGAGGAGGGCCTGAAGCGCCTGATCGAAGCGACCGGGCTCGATGTGGAACTTTGCCGGGCCCGGCTCCGGGCCGTGCTCGAGGCCGGTAACGCCGCGACGCTGCCGAGTGGCGAGCCGGTGTTCGCGTTCCGGCTGCACCAGTTCCTCGCCTCCGGCGGCAGCGTCTACACCACGATCGAGAACCCGGCGACCCGGGCGCTCTCGACCGAGGGCAGCGTGTACGCGCCCAAGGCCGACCACGGTGAGCCGAAGCTCCTCTACCCGCTCGCGTTCTGCCGTGAATGCGGCCAGGAGATGTATCTGGTCGCGCGGGTCCGCGAGCACGGGGAGGAGCGGCTCGTGCCGCGGTCGCCGCTGCTCAACGCCCCTGACGACGAGATCCCGGGTGAGGCGCTTTTCTTCACTGTGGAGCACGACGAGCTCTGGAGCGAAGGCGAGGATCTGCCGGACAACTGGTATGAGCCGCGCGCGAAGGAGCCGCGCCTCAAGGAGCGCTACCGGCCGCACCTGCCCGAGCATGTCTGGCCGCAACCCGATGGGCTGATCAACCGCGGCGCCATCGAGGGGGCGCTCGAGGGCTGGTTGCAGCCGAAGCCGCTGATGCTGTGCCTGCGCTGTCGCGCGTCCTACGACCTGCGCGAGACCAGCGACTTTCGGAAGCTCGTGACCCTCAGCCAGACCGGGCGCTCGACCGCGACCACGATCGTGGCCACGGCGGCGGTCGCCGGCCTGCGCGCCGACCCCGGGATCGAACCCGAAGCGCAGAAGGTCCTGAGCTTCACCGACAACCGTCAGGACGCAGCTCTCCAGGCCGGGCACATGAACGACTTCGTCCAGGTCGTGCTCCTGCGCGGCGCCCTGGTCCGGGCGCTCGACTCTCAAAGAGAGCTGCGCTTCGACGAGCTGGGCAGCGCCGTCTTTCGGGCGCTCGACCCCGCCCCCGAGCTGTTCATGAAGGAGGCCGTCGGTCGCGGTCCGGGCTACGAGGACGCCCGGCGGACGATGATCGACCTGCTCGAGTACCGGGCGCTCGAGGATCTTGCCCGGGCTTGGCGGGTCGCCCAGCCGAACCTCGAGCAGTGTGGCCTATTGCGCATCGGCTATCACGGGCTCGCCGAGCTCGCCGCCAACGACAAGTTATGGGCGGGCGCCCCCGTCTTGGCGGAGGCATCGCCGGAGCGGCGCGAGACCGTGTTGCGGCGGTCGCTGATCATCTGCACAGTGCCCTCGTCCTCGACATGCCTGCGCTGACCGAGGAGCGGACCCGCTCGCTCGGCCATCGCGTGGGTCAAAGTCTGCGCGAGCCCTGGACCTTCGACGAAGGCGAGCGGCTCCGCCAGGGCAAGGTCGCGCTGCTCCCTGGTGCGATGGCCGACGCTCGCGACCGGTCGGTGGGCATGCGCCTGGGTCCCCGGTCCAGCATCGGACGCTACCTGCGCTCCAGACGGACGTGGGCGATCGATCGGGATCTGCGCGCCGAGGACGCCGAGACGCTCCTGCTTGCGATCGTCGAGGCATTGCGGGGGCACCTGCTGACCGTGGTCGAGCGCCGCGGCGAGCCCTGGGGCGTGCAGCTCATGGGCAACGCCCTGCGCTGGCGGCGCGGCGACGGACTCGCGCCGCCGCCCGACCCGGTGCGCACGAAGTCGCTGCATCTGCGCCGCCAGGATCTCATCGGCTCGACGCCAAACCGGTATTTCGCCCGGCTTTACGCCGAACGGGCGCCGGGCTTGGCCGGGCTACTCTCCGCCGAGCACACGGGTCAGGTCGCGGCCGAGAATCGGGTGAAGCGAGAGCAGGCGTTCCGCGTCGGCAAGCTTGCGACCCTGTTCTGCTCGCCGACCATGGAGCTTGGCGTCGATATCAAGGACCTCGCCGCCGTTCACCTGCGCAACGTGCCTCCGACGCCGGCCAACTATGCCCAACGCAGCGGGCGCGCCGGGCGGGGCGGCCGTCCGGCCCTGGTGGTGGCGTTCTGCAGCTATGGCAGCGCCCACGATCACCATCTCTTCCGAAGCCGCGAGCAGATGATCGCGGGCGCGGTGGCGCCGCCCCGAATCGATCTCGCCAACGAGGAGCTGATCGAGGCACATCTGCACTCGGTCTGGCTGGCACTGGTCGGGCTGAAGCTCGGGCGGCAGATGGTCGACGTGCTTGATCTCGAGGATGGCACATACCCGGTCGTGTCGGATCTCGAAGCACAGCTCAGCTTGTCCGTGACCCGGAGCGAAGAGGTTCTCCGGGCGTTCCGGGAGGTCGCCGACCTTGGCGGACCCGAGGTGGCGGGGGCTGCCTGGTTCTCGCCCGACTGGCTGCTGCAGCGGGCGCACAGTTCGGTTGCGGCGTTCCGACAGGCGTTCGAGCGGTGGCGCGAGCTCTACCGGGCGGCGATCGAGCAGCGCGATGCTGCCAGACGGCGCATCGATATGCCACGACTCACCCGTCTTGAGCGCGAGGAGGCCAAGCAGCGCGAGCGCGAAGCGCTGCGCGAGATCGAGCTGCTCCTCAACCAGGGTACCGGCGCCGAGGCCGAGTTTTACCCCTACCGCTATATCGCGGGCGAGGGCTTCATCCCGGGCTACAATTTCCCGCGTCTGCCCCTACGGGCGCTGGTCTCGGCGGGCGACCAAGCGCACGCCATCGAGCGGCCGAGGTTTCTCGGGCTTGCCGAGTTCGGGCCGCGCAACATCCTCTACCACGAGGGACGGAAGTATCGGATCGGGCGCTGCATCGTGCCGGCGAGCGGGATCGAGGGCCGGATCACGAGGGCCAAGCTCTGCCTCGCCTGCGGCTACGTGCATCCGGGCGAAGAGGCCGGTCTGGATTTCTGTTTGCATTGCGGGTCGCGCCTCGATGGGCTGGCCGCCGAGTTCCCCCAAAGTCTGCTCGAGCAGCCCTCGGTCCGGGCCCTGCGCGCCACGCGCATCTCGTCCGAGGAGGAGGAGCGGACCCGGGAGGGTTACGACATGTCGACTCATTTCCGGAGTGCGGGCGGTGGCACCCGGAGGTTTGTGGCGCGCCAAGCCGGCGAGGACGAGCCGCTTCTGGAGATACGCACCTCGCGCAGGCCGAACTCTGGCGGATCAATCGGGGCTGGCGGCGCTCGGCCGAGCGCCAGGGCTTTACGATCGATCCGGCGACCGGAGCGTGGCGGCCCCGACCCGAGGATCTCGCCGACGAGGTCGCCCCGGGCGAGGCCCCACGCCTGCTCTCGGGCGTCACCCCCTACGTGAAGGACAACCGCAATCTCCTGCTGCTCCGCTCGCTCCGGGCGGATCGCTGCGAGCCGCCGTTCCTCAAGACCCTGGCCTATGCCCTGCAGCGTGCAATCCAGATCGTTTATCAGGTCGAGGAGCAGGAGGTCGCAGTGGAGCTGGTCGGCCAGGGCGAGCATCAGCGCATCCTGTTCTGGGAGGCGGCCGAGAGCGGCATCGGTATCTGGGAACGCCTCGTCGACGAAGGGGCCGCGCTCGCGACGGTCGCCCGCCAGGCGCTCGAGCTCTGCCACATGGACCCGGCCACCGGACGCGACCTCGACGGCTGGGCAGAGCGGTGCAGCGCGGCCTGCTACGACTGCCTGCTGAGCTATACGAACCAGCTCGACCATCGTCACCTGGACCGGACCTCGATCCGGGACTTTCTCTTCGCGCTGGCCGTGTGCGAGCTGGTTCAGGCCGACCGTGCCCAGGATCGGGAAGCGCACCTCGCGTGGTTGCGCGAACGCCTGGACCCGGCTTCAGAGGGTGAACGGCGTCTGCTCGACGTCCTGGCCGCCGAGGGCCTGCGTCTTCCAGACTACGCTCAGCACTGCCCCGAGCCGGACGTTGCCGTCCAGGTTGACTTCTACTTCAAACGGGATGGCCTGCCCGGCGTCTGCATCTTCGTCGATGGCTCAGCGCACGACGCGCCGGTGCAAGCCGACCACGATCACCGCCTCCGTGCTGCACTCCGTGACCGCGGCTATCGAGTTATCGAGTTGACGTCGACCGACGACCTAAGAACGCAGCTCGCCCGCCACATCGATGTTTTCCGCTCTTGAACGGACCGCCGCACCCCACTCGAAATTAGCCGACGGGGTCTGCCCTGTGGTGCACACCAGACGGACGTGCAAGGGTGTGATGCAAGCCGCGGGGAGCGCTGGCCGCTGGGAGTATAACGAGCGCCAGTATGAGCGCGTCCAGATCCGGACCATCGGCGATCTCCTGGCCAAGCGCTGGTTTGACACGCCGGCCCCGGTCCAGCCGTTGGACTGGGAACGGCGGGGGAGGTTGCCATTTTGAGCTATGCGGAGGTGAGACGGATGCCTATCGCACGCAGCTGCTCGTTGTGTCCGGCGAGATTGGCCGTCGTCGCCCGCTCGGCCCGCAGCAGAACCTTGAGCCTCGCCACGTCGTCGGGCAGCGGGGCGGCTTCGGCGGCCTCCGGCGAGGCGCTCATGGGGGAAGTGGATCCACTGACAAGACTAGTGATTCACTCTGTCGCAGGGTCATTGCGCGAGCTCCGGCCGAGCTACCCTACGGCTGTGCACCCGCTTCCAGTCGAGCCCCTCGAACAGCGCCCCGAGCTGGCCCGGCGACAGCCGCATCACCCCGTCCGCGATCCGGGGCCAGACGAACCGGGCCTGGTCGAGCCGCTTGTAGATCAAGGTCAGCCCGCTGCCGTCCCAGACCAAAAGCTTGACCCGGTCGGCGCGCTTGGCGCGGAATACGAACACCGCGCCGCAGAACGGGTCGAGGCGCAGCTGCTGCTGCACCACGGCGGCGAGGCCATCCATCCCCTTGCGGAAGTCGACCGGCCGGGTCGCGACGAAGATCCGAAGCGGTCCGCAGGGCAGGATCACACCAGCGCCTTCACGGCGCGCAACACCTTGGCCAACAGCCTGCCGTCCACCGCGGGCGGCACCCGCACGACCGCACCACCGAGCGCGACCTCGATCATCCCGACAGGCGCAGCTGAGGTCGCGGCGGGCGGCGCATCGGTCGCGCCGACCACCGGCACGAACGACAGCTCCTCTGCCGGCAGCGCGAGGCGTCCCTGCCTGGCCAGGTGCCGCCACGCAAACAGCTGCTGCGGCCGCAGATCGTGCCGGCGCGCCACCTCCGAGATCACCACCCCAGGCGCCAGGCTCTCGGCCACGATCCGCGCCTTCGCCTCGGCGCTCCACCGCCGCCGACCCAGCGCCCCGGTGATCACCTCGAGCCGCCGAACCTCACGAACCTCGGGGTCAACCCTACGGTCAAACGCTGATATCAAACGATCCTCGTAGAGGACCGTCACTGTCGCCGATCACGCCGCCCTTGGGCAGGTGGGGGCGGCACATCGCTTACGAGCGAGTTCACCCCGCTCGCCCATCAGCCCCTGCCGGAACGCGGTCGCGATCGCGGTCTCAGCGCTGTTGCCCGCCATCTATGCGTGGACCTCCGGTGCCGCCGCCGCGATCACTGGTTGCCGCGCCGCGGTCGGGCCTCCGTTTCCCTACGTCACCAAAGCCGCACCCGTTTCGGCCAAAGCGTTCGAAGCGTATTGGCGCTCCGGCGGGCGCTTCCGCAGCGGTCGGCCGAAAACGTGATACGCCCGCAAGCACATTGAAGGATCGGCACACACTGGGCGAAGACCAGCCGGGAGGGGAGCGCCTCGAGGAGGCGAACTCGCGCCGGCAGGCTTGGCGCAAAGCGCTCCCGAGACGCGCACGGCCGCCAGCGACGTGGACAGCCGGCAGGCGATCCTGAAGGAGCGCCTGTTCGGCCTGAGCAACCGCCAGGGCCAGTCAAAGAGGTCAGAGAGTGGGTCCGGCCGCGTACGCTCTGGCCCCAGTACTTGCCCCTTCACCACGATTTGCCGGGCTTCACCCGACTTCACTCGTCTCAGCGCGCGACGGTGTGTAGCAACGTGACGGTCGGGAGTTACAGGTCGAAGCCGTCAACGAAAGGAGAGACCCATGTCGCTTCAGGACAGGCTCGACGCCTTCCGCAAGATTTCGAGGCGGGCGGGCCGTCATACAATGCGCCGGAATGGGTCCATGAGCCGATGCACCGCGTGACCGCGGAGCTCATCGCTTCCGGCACGGCCGACCGAGCGGCCAAGGTCGGTGCCGCGGTCGCGCCGCAGCAGCACCGTGTCGAGCATGTGCGCCAGCAGCCATGCACGCCGGAGCCAGAGGCCCAAGGCGACGGTTTCCCGGCTCACCTGATGCCCGACATTCCGATCCCGCGGCGGCCGGGGCCGATGAGCTGTGTCTCGATCTTCGGAACGGCGTGGAGGCGATGATGACGTGCGTTGCCGCGAGGCATCTGAGCGATGATTCGCGCCAGCGCACCCCCGCGCTGGAGCCTGACGCCAGTCAGGCAAGCCTCCCTGATCAACTTGCCCGGGCGTGGTTCGCTGCGCTCGGGCATTTTTAGGAGGCAGAACCGTGTCGTTGCCCGCATCCCTGCTGATGCCGATCCGGCAGTCCGCTTCATCCTTAAGACAGCACGCGGCGTCTTGGCGTCCCGCCAGCTCCAGGTCAATGCGAACCTGGGCAGGATACCAACCGGACGTGGCTGTACCGCGGGCACCGCTGGGGACCGCACATCGGCATGGTGCGGGGTGCACTCAACGTGCTCGGCTATGACCCCGCCATCGTCCCGTGCGAGCCGCGGATCGTCGAGGAGCCGCTGCCGCCAGAGCCGGCCGATCCACGCCGCGCTGCCCGCACGTCCGAGGACGCTGGGCGCTTTCACGAGAGGATCGGGCCGACGGAGCCTCTTCATGGGTGACACGAAGCGCGATAAGGCGCCCGCCTTCTCACTGAAGGACCCGAAGGCAACGTGGTGTCCTCCACCAAACTGCTGTCTCAGGGGCCGTTGGTCGTGACCTTCTACCGCGGCGTCCGGCGCCCATATTGCAACATGGATCTCCAGGCGCTGCAGGCCGCGCTGCCGGAGTTTGAGAAGTACGGCGGCCGCCTTGTCGCCATCTCCCCGCAGCTTCCCGATGGTTCCCGGAGCACGGCTGAAAAGAACGTGCTCACCTTCGACGTTCTAAGCGACATCGGCAACGCGGTCGCACGGCTCTACGGCCTCGTCTATGCACCGCCAGAAGAGCTGCGCGCGGTGCTCCGCTCAAACAATAAGGCCTTACCGGCGATCAACGGCGACGAGAGCTGGGAACTCCCCGTCCCAGCAACCTACGTCATTCCGAGGAACGGACGGGTCGCCCTCGCTGATCTCGATGTCGACTACCGCAAGCGCCTGGACCCGGAGGCGATCGTCGCGGGCCTGTGCTTCGCGGGCGTCTGAACGATGTCCGGCGCCCAATTCGCAACTCTGACCGGTGCAGCCGCGACTCCGCGGGGAGACTCGCGCAGGCGCTTTACCGGTTTGGTCTGGGCAGCGGTCGCAGTTACCATCTTCTCCGGCTGGTTTGTGGTCACGCGCTTCAGCGTGACGCGCGAGCTTGGCATATGGGACATCACTGCGCTCCGCTTCGGAATCGGGGCGCTATTGCTCGCGCCAGTCTTGCTTCGGCGGCGAACGTCCCTCTCCAAAGGCGCCTGGGCTGAAGGGCTCGTGTTCGCCACGTTGTGGGGCGTGCCCTTCGTCTTGCTTGTCGCACTCGGCCTCAGCCTGACCTCGGTCGCGCAGGCCGCGTCGATCGCGCCGACCTTAATGCCGCTGTTTGCCGGCTTATTCGCCTGGGCTTTTCTCCGAGAGCGTCAGGGTAGACAACGCTGGCTGGGATACACGGGGATCTTCGTCGGCCTGTCTCTGCTCGTGTCGGCGGGCGCCGCGGTACATGGACCGCCGAACCTCGCCGGGCTGAGTGCGTTGGTGGCCGCCGCAGCCATGTGGGCGATTTACACGCTGCTATTTCGCAAGAGCGGTCTCACGCCGATCGAATCCGCCGCCCTCATCTGTTTCTGGTCCGCCGTCCTCTTTCTTCCAGTCTACGTTTTCCTCGGCCTTAGCCGCTTCAGCCACGCTTCGGCCGCCGAGATCACCGAGCAGGCAGTCTACCAAGGCGTGCTGATGAGTGGGGTCGCGATCTTCACGTTCAATCGCGCCGTCGCACTTCTCGGTTCGTCGGCGGCAACCGCGATAATTGCTCTGCTTCCCGCCGTGGCTTCGCTGATTGCCATCCCCGTCCTTGGCGAGAGACCCGCCCCAATCGAATGCGTCGCGATCGCCATCATCATCGGCGGCGTCCTCCTGGCCGCCCGCCGCCCAAACAAGCCCGAAGCAACGGGACCCGAACGGAGAGTCACATGATCCGCTTCTATTTTCATCCGACGCCGAACCCCGCGAAAATCGCCCTCTTCCTGGAAGAGGCTGGCCTGCCCTACGAAGCCATCCCGGTCGACACCAGCAAGGGCGAGCAGCACTCGCCTTCATTCCGAACGATCAATCCGAACGGCAAGGTTCCCGCTATCGTCGACACCGAAGGACCCGGCGCCCGCGAGACGCGGGTCTTCGACTCCACCGCGATCCTCATCTATCTCGCCGAGAAGACCGGGAAGTTTCTGGGCGCGCCCGAAGACCGACCGGAGTTGCTCTCCTGGCTCCTGTTCATCGCCTCTGGCCTCGGCCCGTTCTCCGGCCAGGCCGTGCATTTCCAATTCGCTGCTCCCGGAGGCCTCGACTACGCGGTGAACCGGTACCGCCGCGAGGCGGAACGCCACTACCAGGTCCTGAACGAACACCTTGAAGGCCGGACCTATATTGTCGGCGAGACCTACACGATCGCCGACATCTCCGCCTGGGGTTGGCTCGACCGCGCCTCGCGCGTGAGGAAGGGCGCCGACGATCCGCTGGGGCCTTTCCCCAATCTGAAGCGGCTGTTCGAGACAGTCGATTCGCGGCCGGCCGTCGCTCGCGCCCGAGAGGTCGGCAAAGACCATCCCTTCAAGCAGGTGAACGATGAGGAGACTAAGCGCGCGCTGTTCCCGTCGAATTTCCCGCCTGCGGCGTAAGTGGATCCCCAGGAGAACATATGATGAGCGATAGCACCGAGTATATCCCAGCCAAGATCTGGACCTGGGAGAAGGCCAGCGGCGGCACCTTCTCCAACATCAATCGGCCGATCGCCGGCGCGACCCATGAGAAAGAACTACCCGTGGGCAAGCACCCACTGCAGCTCTATTCGAGCGGCACGCCGAACGGCCAGAAGGTCACGATCATGCTGGAGGAGCTGCTGGCGCTTGGCCACAGCGGCGCCGAATATGATGCCTGGCTGATCAAGATCGGCGATGGAGATCAGTTCGGTTCCGGTTTCGTCGAGGTCAACCCCAACTCCAAGATCCCGGCGCTGATGGACCGCAGCGGACCGAACCCGAATTCGTGTGTTTGAATCCGGCGCGATCCTGATGCATCTAGCCGAGAAGTTCGGCGCGTTCCTGCCGACGGAGCCGACGGCGCGGGCCGAGACGCTATCCTGGCTGTTCTGGCAGATGGGCTCAGCGCCCTTCCTTGGCGGCGGCTTCGGCCATTTCTACGCCTATGCGCCGACCAAGCTCGAATACCCGATCAACCGCTACGCCATGGAGGTGAAGCGCCAGCTCGACGTGCTTGATCGCCGTCTTGCCGACAACGAATTCGTCTCCGGCGACGACTACACCATCGCCGACATGGCGATCTGGCCTTGGTACGGCGGGCTCGTAAAGGGCTGGCTGTACGACGCGGCGGAGTTTCTGTCTGTGCAGGACTACGTAAACGTTGTCCGCTGGGCCGACCAAATCTTTGCCCGGCCCGCCGTCGCGCATGGCCGAAAGGTGAATCGCACGTCCGGGGACCCCTCGAGCCAGTTGCGCGAGCGGCACGACGCCAGCGATTTCGATACCAGAACGCAAGACAAGCTCATGGGAGAACAGGCATGAACATTACTGGCAAGCGCGTCCTCATCACCGGCGGGTCAAGCGGCATCGGCCTCGTCCTGGCGCAGGTACTGTTGGCGAAGGGGGCGAAAGTGGCGATCAGCGGACGCCGCCCGGCAGTCGTTGCCGAAGCCGTTCGATCCCTGCAAACCGGGAGCGCCGAGATCCACGGCATAGCGGCCGATGTCGCGACTCCCGCAGGTCGCGCCGCGACGCTCGAACAGGCTCTTGCCGCCCTCGGCGGCCTCGATGTCCTTGTGAACAACGCCGGCGGCGTCAGGGCTGGAAGGCTGGAGAATATCCCGGAGGTCGAACTCCAGGCCATGATCGATGTCAACCTCGTCGCGCCGATCCTCCTCACGAGAGCCGCCCTCCCGGCGCTGCGCCAGAGCGGAGACGCGATGGTGGTGAACATCGCTTCGGGCATCGCCCTCATCGGCGCGCCGTTCTACGCGACTTATGCTGCCGTAAAGGCCGGTGTCGCCAGCTTCGGCGAGTCCCTGCGACGCGAGTTGAAGGGTGAAGGCGTCCACGTTCTGACCGCCTATCCCGGCGCCACGGACACGCCGATGATGAAGTCAAACCGCGCCGGGCCCGAACTTGGCTTCTCGCGTGAGCCAGCCTCCGCTGTTGCCGACGCCATCGCGGGAGGCATCGAAACCGGGGCGTTCGAGGTGATCCGCGGTTGCGAGGCCCGTGCTCAGATGATTGCGCTCAACCGCGAGAACCCGTCCGCTGTTGACGATCGGTTCCTCGGTCTGAAGCCGGCGCTGGAGGAAGCGGTGAAGGATCATTCGGCGCTTTGAGCACCAGACAGTTCAAACAAGGAGTGCAATTGTGATGCTGCAAAATGGCGATGTCTTTCCCTCTCTTACCTTTGCCCGCGCCGGGGGCGGCGAAATCCATTTGCCTGGCGATCTGGCCGGTGGGTTCGGTGTGATCGTGTTCCACCGCGGTTCCTGGTGTCCGTTCTGCAACGCCCAGCTTGCCGCTTTTGCGCGAGCAGCGGACAAATTCGCCGGGGAAGGCATCAAGGTCGTCTCGGTATCGGTGGACGATCGGGAAAAGTCGGAGGCGCTTGTCGAAAAGCACAAGCTCGGTTTCCCGGTTGCCTACGGCGCCGATGCACGAGTGGTTTCCGCAGCCACCGGCGCCTTCGTCAATGACGATCCCGTCTGTCTCCAGGCAACCGGCTTCGTCCTCAATCCCGAAAGCCGGATCGTGACGGCCGTCTATTCGACCCGCGCGATCGGCCGTCTGCTGCCCGACGATGTGCTGGGTTTTGTCCACTACCTCAAATCTTCGGCAAAGAACTGAGGAACAGCGGCAGATTAGCGGGGAAGTCGATGATCCACACGCAATTGATTGCCGGAACCGCCGGCTCAATTGGAGCAGTATCGTCCAGCGTTTCCATTGGTCGGGAGCAACAGTGGCGCAGCCGTTTGTAGAGCTATGCAGCCGCGGCGTTATCGATGCAGAACCCTGCCCGCGAGAGATCGGGCGGGAAGCGCCGCCTCGACGCCGGCGCATGGTGCTCGCCGCCTGCGTGCTCGCGTCCTCGATGGCGTTCATCGACGGGTCAGCGCTGACCGTCGCGTTGCGGAGATTGTGCGCCGATTTCGGAGCGGACCTCGCCTCCGTTCAGTGGGTTCTCAACGGGTATGTGCTGGCGCTCGCCTCTCTGACATTGATCGGCGGCGCGCTCGCGGATGTTTACGGCAAGGCGCGCATGCTCGGGCTCGGCTGCATCCTGTTCGGCCTGGCGTCGGCGGCTTGCGCGCTGGCGCCTTCGCCTGCTTGGCTGATCGCCGCCCGCGCTGTGCAGGGAACGGCCGCAGCGATCGTCACCCCTGCCAGCCTCGCCCTAATCGGGGCCACCTATCCGCGCGCGGAGCGGAACCGGGCGATCGGCGTATGGGCGGCGGCATCGGCGCTCACCACCGCCGGCGGTCCCGTCCTGGGCGGCTGGCTGACCGAGACCTTCGGCTGGCCGTCCGTGTTCTGGATCAACCCGCCGCTCGCGCTCGTCGTAGTGGGGGTTCTGCTGGTCTTCGCGCCCGAGGATCGCCGCGTGCAGCGCCGGTTCGACGTGATCGGCGCCGCGATCCTCGCTTCGGCGCTCGGGGCGCTCGCCTGGGCGCTTAGCCAGATCGGCCCCAGTGAAGCTCAGGCCGCCGCGGATGCTCCAGCCCAGACGGGCACGGTGCTCACGATCGTCGCCGGGCTCGGCATTGTCGGGCTCGCCGTCTACGCGTTCTGGGAGCGCAGAAGCGAACACCCGATGACGCCACCCCGCCTGGTGGAGAACCGCGCCTTCCTCGGGCTGAACGTCGCGACCCTGATGGTCTATGCGGGGCTTTCGATCATGTTCTTCCTGCTACCCTTTGACCTCGTCGACCGCCGCGCCATGCCGTCGACCGATGCCGGGCTGGCATTCCTGCCCTTCGCGCTCGGCGTCGGACTCCTGTCGAGGGTTTTCGGCGGGTTGGCGGACAAGATTGGCGCGCGGGCCATGCTCATCGCGGGACCGGCAGGTGCGGCACTCGCCTATGTCTGGATGGCGCTCGGCCAGGAAGAATCCTTGATGCTCGGCGTGATCGTGCCCATGACGCTGCTTGGCCTGTCCTTCGCCGTGCTCGTGGCACCGCTCACCGCGTCCGTCATGTCGAGCGTTGACCAGACGGACGAGGGGCTCGCCTCCGGCATCAACAATGCGGCGAGCCGGATTGCGCAGCTTGCCGGGGTGGCACTGGCCGCCGGTGTCGCGTCTTTCGCGTCCGGCTACGAAGTCGGCCTCGCCGTGGCCGCCGCGACCTCGATCGGCGGCGCCTTTACAGCCTCAATGACCCTGACGCCGGCCGAAAGCGGGCGGCTCGGGAGGGGCTTAGAAAGATCGGCCCAACCAAGCCGTTCGGAATTTGATGCGCAATATCAGGCTCGCTTGGTAGCGAGCCGCAGACTCGAAAAACAAGCTATATCGGCTGAGCCACCAACAACACTGCAAAGGAGTCCGCCATGGTCACCAGAGGCTTTACCGGCCGAAATTCGGGAGGAGACCAGTCCGATCGAATTCCGCCAGGCCAGCACCTTGTCGAGCACTTCCCTGTCCTGGCAGCGGGGCCGACCCCGCGCGTCGAGACAGCGGATTGGAAATTTACCCTCAAGATTGGGCCGAGGCCTGTTAAGCTTTGGAACTGGAGCGAGTTCAACACGCTGCCCAAGACTAAGATGACGAGAGACATTCATTGCGTCACATCGTGGTCAAAACTCAATACCGCCTGGGAGGGCGTGATCGTCGACGACATCCTTGCCGATGCCGGCGTGGAGCGTCCCACTGATTTCGTGCTCGCACACTGCTACGATGGCTACTCTACAAATGTTCCCCTTGCAGATCTTGCCTCCGGAAAGGCCATGGTCGCTCTGAACTACGAGGGGCAGCCGCTTCCGCGCGACCACGGTGGCCCAGCACGACTCCTCGTCCCACACCTGTACTTCTGGAAGTCCGCCAAGTGGGTAAACGCGCTCCAATTTACCGAACGCGACGAGGCGGGCTTCTGGGAGTTGCGCGGATATCACATTTATGGCGACCCGTGGCGCGAGCAGCGGTACACCAATGACTGAGGGTGGCGCGCGATCAGCGTCTTGGCAGACATGCACCATCGCCGAGATCATTCAGCAGACGCCAAGCATCAAGAGCTTCTTCCTGCGGCTCAGCGAGCCATTTGCGCATATCGCCGGTCAACACGTCGATGTGCGACTGACTGCTCCAGACGGCTACGTGGCGATGCGCAGTTATTCGATCGCCTCCTCACCGAGTGCCTCGAAAAGGCTCCTTATCGCGCGCATCAGCGCAGCCAGTTGCGTCTCCGAGACGAGCGGGAACGGGCGCCGCTTTGGCTGGACAGACGCCGTCCTGCTCGCCCGATGCTCGGCGAGGCCGATATCGCCGACGGTGAAGCCCCCCGGCAGGGGACAGGTAGCAGAAGAGCCGCATGGCGCCGCGTCGCCCGCTGTGACCGAGAACTGCCGCGGGGTGGAAGCTCCAGATCTACGGCACCGACCCGCGCGGCGGCGCTGCGGCCACCTGGTCAGCTAGCGTTCAGGCGCTACCGAACCTTACCATTCGATCCCAGCCTACCTCGCCTGAGCGAGGCTCTTTCAAACCCGCGCCGCGTCGGAGGCACCGTAACCCGTTGATCTATTGAGCTTCTCACATCCGTACCAAAACGGGCGTGGTTCGGTTGTGTCAGAGAACGTGGCCGGAAAGAGGCGAAAAAGGGCGCGAAATGGGCCTTTCGGGCAGGGTCTGTGGTTCGGAGAAATGGCCGGAAAAGCCCGCATTCTGCGCGGTTCCGGCCGCTGGCGAGAGGAGAAAAAAGAATGTCCCGAACGGCGAGACTGGCGGAGGGAGAGCTGCGCGACCAGAAACATTCTCCACTTTCGAGCACACCCGAGGGGAGGATGTTGCAAGGGTCGAGATTTGAGTGCCGGTCGGGGCAGCCCGGCCGGACCCTATGGTGCTTAGGTGCCCCTACCCGGACATGCTGCGGGGTGACCCAAGGTGTGAAGCTCCGGGGACAACGTCGGCAGCCCTGCCAGCCTCGAGGCGGAGCGCGGCCAGGGGAGACGTGGAAGGCTGAACAACGTGAAGGCTCGCAGGGCTCGTCACTCCGAAGCGGCCAAAGAGGCTGACAGGCCGCAGCCAAAAGGCGACGTGGGACGGACCGCCGGACCTGCCTTTGCCGACGGCAGCACCCGGATGTCCCACCGGGCTATAGAGCCCAGCCTCCCCACGACGCATCTCGATCTCGATCAACTGGGTAAGCCCCACGGCCCCCGCCCCGCAAGGGCGGTATCCCGACCGCGAGGAAGGGGGACGGGCCAGGGGGTAGAGGATGCCGGAGAAAGCGAACGCCGGCCGGTAATCGGCCGGATAGGGCAATACCCGTCCCGAAAGGGAGCTGACTTCCGGCGGGTGTCAAGCGATGCCCCTGCCCTGCCGCACCTGCCGGGACGTTAGACGGTGATCAGCACCGAACCGACGGCAGGGCGTGGCGCTCTTCAGAGCTGGTCCAGCATCGACTGGCCGGCGGTCGAGCGCAACGTATGCAGGCTGCAGGAGCGGATCTTTCGGGCCAGCCAGAACGGCGAGCCGGCGAAGGTCAAGAACCTGCAAAAGCTCCTCGTTCGGTCGAGTTGCGCGAAGCTGCTGGCGATCCGCAAGGCGACCCAGATCAATCGCGGCAAGAGGACACCGGGGATCGACGGCGTGGTGTGCCACGTGCCGCCGAGACGTCTCGCGATGTTCCGGAAATGCCTGAGCCTCAAGGGCTACCGCCCCAAGCCGGTCCGTCGGGTGTACATCCCGAAGGGCGACGGCAAGGAGCGGCCCTTGGGCATACCGACCATGCTGGATCGGGTGATGCAGGCGCTCGTCAAGCCGGCGCTGGAGCCGGAGTGGGAGCCTCGCTTCGAGGCGAACAGCTACGGCTTCCGGCCAGGGCGGTGCACCATGGACGCGATCGAGGCCCTCCACCGGACGCTGTCCAAGCCGGGCAGCAGCCGGTGGATCCTCGATGCCGACATCGCCAAGTGCTTCGATCGGATTGACCACGAGGCGCTGCTTGCGCGTCTGCCTGTGTTCACCACCACGATCCGGCGCTGGCTCAAAGCCGGCGTGGTCGAGCTCGGCGCGCTGGACCCGACGACGATGGGCACGCCGCAAGGCGGCATCATCTCGCTCTGAACGCAAAAGATAACCTTTACCGACGGACGGCTCAGGGCCCTGAGATGGGGGCGACTTGGCGCCTGAGGGGCTGGGCGGTAGCGGGATCGAGTGTCGAATGATGATTGTGTCGTCTCCGACCAGGATTTCCTTGACCAGCAGCCGCACGACCCGCTGCCGCTCCTGGACCTGTACGGTCTCGGCTGACGACCGCAGCCGGGTCAGGAACGCCGATAACGTCTCGGCGAGACGCAGGTAGGCAGCGCGATCGCTCGCCTGGTCCAGGATCGACCGCAATTCGGCCTGCATGGCACGCTCTCGCTGCCGCAACCCCGGCATCCTGCGGCGGAGCTCGTCGAGCGAGATCAAGTCCTCCTGGTAGGCCGTCAGCAGACGGTCCATGCTCTTTTGGGCCCGCACCAGATCGCGTTGCAGGATCTCCTCCCGCCGCTTGGTCGGGCTGGAGGCTCGCGCGGCGGCCAGGCGGCGGTCGAGCTCTCTTTGGATGAGGCTAGGATCCTCGAGTAGCCTGATGATCTCGGTCCAAACGATCCGATCGAGCAGGTCCTGCCGCACGGGGCGGTTGTCGCAAACCGATCGGCCGAAGTGGCGCCAGGTGTCCGAACCCAGGCACCGATAATAGTGGATCTTCCGTGCGCTCGACCTGGTCGAGGTTCGGTAGAGGGCGTAACCGCACTTGCTGCAGGACACCAGGCCCTGCACGACGCTCGGCTCCGCGGTGCGCCGCGGTGCGTGGGTCTTATTGGCCTCGAGTAGCTCCTGGGTAAGCGCGAACGTCGCATCGTCGATGATGGCGGGCACCGGGATCTCAATCCAGTGACCGCGCGGGCGCTCATGGTTCGCGCTGTTGCGTGCGGCAAGGCCGCCGCGCAGCCGCAGCGGCCGCGTGACCCGCTGGCGTGGGGCGGCCCCAGTTTTGCCGAAGCAGGCGGCCCCCTTGTAAGCCGGATTGCGGAGCATGCCCCAGACGGGGCGTATCGGGCGATCGACAACCACGTCTATGACCGGGTCCGGCACTTCCTGGTTCGGCGTCACAAGGTGTCGTCGCGAGGCACCGACCGCTTCCCCGCGGAGGCGGTATTCGGCGCGCTCGGAGTCCTGCGGCTTCGGCGTGTCCATCTTAGCGCCCCGCCGTGCGCCTTGCAGTGAAGCGATTCGGAAAGCCGGATGCGGGCAAACCGCACGTCCGGTTTGATGAGCGGGGAAGGGAAACGGAGCGATGCCGCCATGGCCGAAGCTACCGCGCCCTTCCTCGACTCTACCACTAACTAAGCGCATCGGGGCGCCGAATCACCGCACTAGTCCGGATTTCTCAAACCCCATAGCACGGGTTGATTGGTGGCGGGGTCGGCGCAGAAGTTGGCTCGGGTTGAGGTGAGCGTCCGTGGAGGTCGCCTGACAGCGAATTCTCGGACGAACGCAAGCGAACGCCCCGCGGGTGGGGCGCCTATCGGGCATGCAAGAACGTTCAGAAGGCGGCGCGCTTCACGTACAGGTAGGCGAGGCGGTACTCGTCCTGGTAGGGGCAAGCCGAGGCCATGGCGACCTTGATCCGACGCACGCTGACCCGGACCAGGGCGCCGATCTTCAAGAGCTTCAGGCGGATCGTGCCGCAGGTGGCGTTGGCGAACTGGCTATGGCGGAGGCCAATTCGGCGCAGCGCCTCCAGCAGCACGTAGGCGAACGAGGCGAACCAAAGCCTGAGCTGATTGGCCCGTATCGTCGCTGCTGACGTACGATCGGCGAACAGATCAAGCTGCTGCTCCTTGATCCGGTTTTCCATCTCGCCGCGGGCACAGTAGATCTGCTCGTAGAGGCTTTGGCCGTCGATCACCGACGGCGGCAGCGAGGTGACCACGAAGCGCGGGTTGGAGCCCTTGGCCAGATGCTCGGCCTTGGCCACGACCCGCCGTTCGCAGCTCCAGCTGTCCCGGGTGGCATAGGTGAAGTCGTCGAATTGCCGAGCCGGCTGGCCGGTTGCGGCATGCTCGGCCTCGGCGGCCGCGAGGGCTCCGTCGATCTCGGCCAGCAGGCGAGGGTTGCGGGCGAGGCCGAAGACGTAGTCGACGCCGTTGTCTTCACACCAGCTCATCAACTCGTCGCGGGCGAAGCCAGAGTCCGCCCGCAGCAGGATCTCGACCCTAGGCCAGCTCTCACGAATCTGGGCGACGATGCGTGTGATCTCGTCCTTGGCTCCGGCCGACGCGTCGATGTTCGAGCGCCTGAGCTTGGCGGCCAGCAGGTGGCGGCCGCAGAAGACGTACAGCGGCAGATAGCAGTGGCAGTCGTAGTAGCCATGGAAGAAGCGCCCTTCCTGGTGGCCGTGGAGCGGGTCGTCCGTGGCATCGAGATCGAGGATGATCCGCTCGGGCGGCCTCGCATGCGCCTCCAGGAACAGAGCGACGAACAGCTGTTCGATCGCCCGCGGGTCGTGGCCGATCCTGTGATAGCGGTCGAGCGCCGCGGCCGGCGCATGCTCGAACCGGTTCAAGGTGCTCTTGCCGGCCAGCGGCGCGCAGTCCTTGCGCCGCGCCTCGAGCTTGCCGGCCAGGGTCGCCAGCACCGGATCATGGCGCAGCTCGTCGTGGTCGACCAGGTCCTCGTAGCCCAGCGCGATGCCGCAGATGCGCTGCATCAGCATGGTCTCGACACCGTGCTCGACCAGTTCCTGCATGCGTCCGTCGGCGAAACAGCGGGCCAGACGCCCCATCAGACCGATCGCCCGGTTCACGGCCCCGAGCAGCAGCGCCCCGGCGTCCGAGGTCACCTGCCCGCCGTCGAACGCGGCCACCACCTGGCGTCCTTCGACGGCTTCAAATCCGAACAGGTCGCGGTTACACTCTGTCGGCATCGGGGAGCTCCTCTGCGTCGCGTTAAGCCTTTGTCACAGAAGAGTTATCGCCGATCCAGAGCCCCGATGCACGCTCTGGTTTGAGAAATCCGGGTTAGAGTACGCTTGGGAAAGATCGCACCTCATTGACAAATGCGGAGGCCGATTATGACCGATTTAGGCTCCGAGAAAATTAGAGACGAGGCCCTTCTTATCGCTCGCATTTTGCTCGCCGTGCTGTTCCTCGTATTCGGCTGGGGCAAGCTTACTGACTATTCCGGAACCGTCGCCTACATGACGCAGAGCGGCGCTCCTCTGCCATCCGTCGCCGCGCTTGTGGCAATCGTGATCGAGTTTTTCGGCGCCATCGCGCTGATACTTGGCGTCTCGACACGGCCGCTGGCGGTGTTGTTCGCGTTCTTCACCCTTGCAGCCGGGTTAATTGGTCATCGTTATTGGACGATGACGGGCGCCGACCGCTTCATGAACATGATCAACTTCTACAAGAACGTCAGCCTCATGGGCGGTTTCTTCCTGTTGTACGTCACGGGCGCAGGAAAATACTCAATCGACGCAAGGTTGGGACTGCCTGGTGCGCCGCCGCGACGGACGCAGGCTCCCTGAACGCTGCTGGATAGCGGACCGAACTACCTCGGCGAAGAGATCGATAAGCGTCTGGACAGCGGCGACAGGAATGTCGGTCTGTGCCTGCGGTGCCGCACATAGGTGTCCCGGATGGTATGGGGAGATCTTGCGTCGGATCGATCGGCTCCGACCCGAACCGCTCCCGGCATGAGCATCGAGAGCAAGGAGCGCAACGGCAACGCGACGGGCGAGGTGCGTCCACGATCGACCGAGGCCTCCTCGAAGGTGACCCGAACTCCGCTCACGAGGCCGGAAATGGGTTCTGTCGACGGTGCGCGCCCCGTTCGATGCCAACTCCGGATGCCGAGAGCCTTGCTTTCTCGGTCGGAGAGTCCGGAGCTCGGCCTTCAGAGACCGGCATATGGGGCATATCGGGTTAGAAATTCGCACGGGCGGATTGAACCAGAAGCGGTATGGGTCAGCCGCCACACAGCTCATGTCGACACCGACATTCGCCCCGTTGGCGTTTGGGATATCGATCGAGACGCTCGGACACGTGTTGAGGACCCCTCGAATTGCGCGGCTGATCTACGATCCGGACGATATCTCGAGACAACGTCGAGTGCCTGCCCCCGGAGCACGCACGTGCACGGTATCGAGAATCTCTTTCGAGGGTGAGGAAAGGAGAACCGTATGTCTCGTAGAATTCTGACGATAGCGGCGGCGATTGCGACTTAGGGGGAATACGCCATGGCCCGAATGAGGGTTGTCCAGGTGGCCGCGCCGGGAGCGCCATTGGAACTGGTCGAGCGGGAGGTGCCGAGTCCGGGAACCGGCGAGGTTCGGATCCGGGTGGAAGCGTGCGGGATCTGCCACAGCGATTCCTTCACGAAAGATGGCAGTTTTCCGGGCATCCGCTATCCGATCGTGCCGGGCCACCAGGTCGCGGGCCGCATCGATGCGCTCGGATCCGGGGCGGAGCCATGGCGGGCGGGCCAGCGGGTCGGCGTCGGCTGGCATGGCGGCCACTGCGGCCATTGCGACCGCTGCCGGCGCGGCGACTTCGTCACCTGCCGCGAGCTCCGCATCCCCGGCATCGCCTACGACGGCGGCTATGCCGAATACATGATCGCGCCCGCGCACGCGCTCGCGCGCATCCCGGACGAGCTCGACGCCGAGGCCGCGGCACCCCTGCTCTGCGCCGGCATCACCACGTTCAACGCCCTGCGCCACAGCGGCGCCTGTCCCGGCGACCTGGTCGCCGTGCTGGGGATCGGCGGTCTCGGCCATCTGGCGCTGCAGTTCGCATCGCGCATGGGCTTCGAGACGGTCGCGATCGCCCGCGGCAAGGACAAGGAAGAGCTGGCGCGTTCGCTCGGCGCCCGGCGCTATCTCGACAACGAGACGGACGACGTCGTCGCTGAGCTCGCCGCGCGCGGCGGCGCCCGGGTCATCCTGGCGACGGTCACCAGCGCCAAGGCGATGTCGGCCGTGATCGACGGGCTCGGCGTCGACGGCAGGCTCATGGTGATCGGCGCCACGCCCGAGCCGATCGAGGTCTCGCCCTTGCAGCTGATCGGCCGGCGGACCTCGATCCAGGGCTGGCCTGCCGGCGTCGCCGCCGACTCCGAGGACACCCTCGCGTTCAGCGCGCTCAGCGAGGTGCGGCCGATGGTCGAGACCTTTCCGCTGGAGCAGGCGGCGGCCGGCTATGAGCGGATGATGAGCGGTGCGGCGCGGTTCCGGGTCGTTCTCACCATGGGTGATTGAGCCCACCGACGAAGGACGAACAACGAGGGAAGCATGCAGATGACTCGACGACTGCAGGTCGTGCTGGGCGCGGCCTTGCTGACGGCTTGCCGGCAGCTCCGTGTCCGCCCAGGAGGGCGACCCCGCGGCCGGCGCGAAGGTGTTCAACAAATGCAGGGCCTGCCACGTGCTCGACGAGGACAAGAACCGGGTCGGGCCTTATCTGCATGGGGGTCATCGGGCGGCCCGCCGGCACCGCCGAGGGCTTCAAGTACTCCGACGCGATGAAGAATTCCGGGATCGTCTGGAGCGAGGAGACGATCGCAGAATACATCGCCGATCCGAAGGCCTACGTTCCGGGGAACCGCATGGCCTTTCCCGGGCTGAAGAAGCAGGAGGACATCAAGAATCTGATCGCCTACCTCAAGGAAGAATTGCAGTAGCGGTCTGATCGCAGGCACCCCGGGCGGCCTCGAGGTCTACCGAAGGGGCGATCTCCCGGGAAATCGTCGCTGACCACGCCCATCAAATAAACCTTCAAGGGAAGAGCAACATGAAAACGTCGCTCTCACGGGTGGGCTACTGCTGGCGGCCATCGCCGGCCGCTGAACATGCGATCGGCGCTATCTGACTCTCATTTCATAGGTTGATGATGGAAGAGTTTGTTCACCCGCAAAATCGGAGCAGCATCCTCGAAAAGCGCCTCGACCGTTTCGCCCTGGTTCCCGCCGCGTCGGCTCTTTGCTATTCTTTTCTGCTCAAGGCTTTCCATACCCTCGTCAGCACGCAGGCCGTAACAACTTCGCCACTGGTGATCGCCAGCGCGACCTTGATCCTAGCCGTCGCGTTCGGCGTGCCATTTCTCGGGCTTGCGCTCGCTTGCCGCCCCACTGCCGATCTGGGGGCGAGGCGGCTGGCCTATGCTAGCGTGGCGTCGCCAACGCTCTATGTCCTTCTAGGCGTTGTCCAAGCACTGGTTCACAGTCCCATCCCCGACGAAATCGTGTGGTCCGCGATTTGGCTTGCGATCGCGATCTGGTCGCAGTCCGCCCAAAATCCCCTCGCTGCACCCGTTCCTGCGGTCGGGCGCTGGCGCGTTGTCCATGGGCTAACGGCGGCAGTCCTCTGCCTTTACGTGCTGTTTCATCTCGGCAATCACCTCTTCGGCTTGATCGGTCCAGAGGCGCATGCGGCCGTCATGAAAATTGGACGTGCGGTTTATCGCGCCGTCGCGGTCGAACCGCTCCTCGTTGGGGCGATGCTTTTCCAGATCGCCACCGGCCTCTACCTCGCGTGGCGCTGGAGTGCCGCCGCACATGACTTCCACCGGACATTTCAGGTCGCTTCGGGAGCCTATCTCTCGCTGTTCATCCTCGGGCACATGAACTCGGTTTTCATTTATGCCCGCAGCTTTCTTGGCATACCGACGGATTGGAATTTCGCGATCGGCGCCCCGACCGGGCTCATTCATGACGCCTGGAACATCCGTCTCCTGCCGCACTACGCGCTCGGCGTCTTCTTCGTCCTGAGCCACATCGCGTCGGGCCTGAGAGTGGTGCTGATCGCGCACGGCGTCGATCGACGCAACGCCGATCGCCTTTGGATGACATGCGTCGCGATGAGCATCGTCGCCGCGGCCGCGATCATCGCTGGGATGTGCGGTGTCAGGATCGGAGCGTTGGCTTCGTGACGTGCAGCCGCATAGCGACGCGATCAAGGTGAAAACGTGCGATTTTCGATAGTCGTGGTGCGCCTCGGACAACCCACGTGTAGCCTCGGCCCTCGCGGGCGAAATCAGTCCGACGCCAGCCTCTATATGCGCCAAGCATATAGGCATATGGCTCCCAACGGCGGGTCAAATCGAGGGCTTGCACCGTGCAAGACCCTGCGGCGCGTGGAATTGCAAACGCTTTACAAACACGTCGGCGCAGTGTGGCCGACGAACCCCCAACTAGGAGGGAGAAAGTGACACTCGACCATCCAATTTTCACGCGCTGGCCGGCGCAGTACCCCGATCGGCTGCAACTCTTTTCCGCCCCTACGCCCAATGGGGTGAAGGTCGGCATCATGCTTGAGGAAACGAGCCTCGCCTACGAGCCGCACCGGATCGACATCATGGCGGACGAAAGCCACGACCCGGCCTTTCTCGCGCTCAACCCCAACGGCAAGATTCCCGCAATCTACGACCCCGACGGGCCAAGCGGCACGCCGCTCGCGCTGTTCGAATCGGGCGCGATCCTCCTCTATCTTGCTGACGAGACGGGACAATTTATCTCGGCCGATCCGAACACCCGCTACGAAACGATCCAGTGGGTGATGTGGCAGATGGGCGGAGTCGGGCCGATGTTCGGCCAGGTCGGCTTCTTCAACAAATTCGCCGGCAAGGCCTATGAGGACAAGCGCCCGCGCGACCGCTACGCAACCGAATCAGCGCGGCTGCTCGGTGTCCTCGACGAACGGCTCGCGGGCCGCGACTGGGTGATGGACGACGGCTACAGCATCGCCGACATCTCGCTGCTCGGCTGGGTGCGCAATCTGATCGGCTTCTATGAGGCGCGCGAGATCGTCGGTTTCGACCGCTTCGCGCATGTCCAGCGCTGGCTCGACCGCGGTCTCGCGCGGCCGGCGGTGCGGCGCGGGCTGGAGGTGACGGCGGCCTAGAGAGGGTCTGCTTGAGGTTGAATTGACGTGGCGAGGGGTGATCCGCGAACGGAGCCGCATCGAAACGATGATCAGCGTCCGGCGACCGACGAAGGAGAGTAAACCATGAAGATAGTCGTGATCGGCGGCACTGGCCTGATTGGCTCGAAGACCGTTGCCATTCTGTGCCAGGGCGGCCACGAGGTCGTCGCCGCCTCGCCCAATAGCGGCATCAACACCATCACCGGCGAGGGGCTCAAAGAGGCCATGGCCGGCACGCAGGTGGTGATCGACCTCGCCAATTCGCCCTCGTTTGAAGACAAGGCGGTGCTGGAATTCTTCGAGACCTCCGGCCGCAACCTTCTCGCGGCGGAGGCCGCAGCGGACGTCCGGCACCATGTCGCGCTCTCCATCGTCGGAACCGACCGCACGCCCGACAACGGCTACTTCCGCGCCAAGGTCGCCCAAGAGAAACTGATCGAGGGTTCCGGCATCCCTTACACCATCATTCGCTCGACCCAGTTCCTGGAATTCCTCGGCCGCATCGCGGCTGAAAGTGCGGATGGAAACATGGTCAGGCTCTCGCCCGGCCTGTTCCAACCGATCGCGGCGGACGACGTTGCTGCCATCGTCGCCGATGTGGCGCTCGCGGCGCCGCGAAACGGCATCGTTGAGATCGCCGGCCCGGAGCGAGCACCGTTCAACGAGATCGTCGCCCGCTACCTGAAGGCGGTCGGCGACCCGCGTGAGGTCGTGCGCGACCCCGAGGCCCGATACTGGGGCGGCCGGGTCGAGGAGCGCTCGCTGGTACCGTTGGGCGAAGCGCGCCTCGGCCGCATCGCTCTCGACGAATGGCTCCGCCGCTCACAGGCAAAAGCCTGATCCGCATCCGCCAACGAAGGAGGGCTCCATGAAACGCATCCTGTATTCGCTGCTTGTCGCCACCTGCCGTTCGGCGGCGTCCTCGCGGATGCGCCGAAGTCGAAGAGCGCCCAGGTGACACAGAGAGAGGAACTGCCATGCAAGCCATCACGGTTCGAGACCGCGCCGCCGGTGTCGGTGGACTCTCGCTGACGGAAGTGCCGTACCCCCATGCCGCCGAGAACGACGTCATCGTGCGGGTGCATGCCGCGGGGTTCACCCCCGGAGAGCTTGACTGGCCGGCAACGTGGTCCGACCGCGCCGGCCGCGACCGGACGCCGAGTGTGCCCGGACACGAGCTGTCAGGTGTCGTCGTCGAGCTGGGTTACGGAACCACCGGCCTTACCGTCGGCCAGCGGGTGTTCGGACTGACCGACTGGACCCGCAACGGCTCACTGGCTGAGTACGCCGCGGTAGAGGCCCGCAACTTCGCTCCGCTTCCGGCGGACGTCGACCACACCGTGGCCGCCGCACTGCCGATCTCCGGGCTGACCGCATGGCAGGGCCTGTTCGACCACGGCCGCCTCACGGCAGGCCAGACGGTTCTGGTCCACGGCGCCGCGGGCGGTGTCGGGTCGATCGCGGTGCAGCTCGCGCGCGAGGCGGGAGCCCGAGTGATCGGCACCGGCCGCGCCGCCAACAGGGACGCGGCACTCGGTCTCGGCGCGGAGACCTTCCTGGACCTGCAGACCGATCGACTGGAAGATGCCGGCGAGGTCGACGTGGTGTTCGACGTGATCGGCGGCGAGATCCTCGACCGCTCGGCCGCGCTGGTACGCGCCGGCGGCACCCTTGTCACCATCGCCACGTCACCCACAGTCCAGCCCAAGGACGGGCGGGCCATCTTCTTCGTTGTCGAACCCGATCGCGCCCGGCTCGCGGACCTTGCCCAGCGGCTCCGGGACGGACGGCTCAAGCCGATCGTCGGGGCCGTGCGGACACTCCCCGAAGCGCCCGCCGCGTTTGCCCCCGACCGACGCACCCCAGGCAAGACGATCATCCGGGTCACCGACGACTGAGTAGGAGAGCATTCATGATCGGAACACGGTTTGCCTGGCCGCCGCCCTCGACATCGCCCAACCGAAGGATAGGGCTCATGAAACGCATCCTCTGCTCGCTGCTCGTCGCCACCCTGCCGGTCGGCAGCGTCCTCGCCGCTGCGCCGCAGTCGAAGAACGCCAAGGTGACGCTCGTCTACCAGCACGAGCTGCCGAACGTCCCCGGCAAGAGCATCAAGGGTGTGCTCGTCGAATATGGCCCGGGCGGTTACTCGCCTGGCCACACGCATGCCAAATCCGCCTTCATCTACGCGACCGTGCTTGAGGGGGCGATCCGCAGTCAGGTCAACGATGGACCGGTGACGACCTATAAGGCCGGAGAGAGCTTCTCCGAGCTGCCCGGGGACCGCCACGGCGTCAGCGCCAATGCCAGCGAGACGCAGCCGGCCAAGCTCCTCGCGGTGTTCGTGGTGGACACGAACCAGACGGAACTGACGATCCCGTTTGGGAACTGAGGTTTGATCTTTAGACGTGGCAGAAGCTGGCCAAGATCGGCGCACGTCGTGCGCCGTGGCCGCCACGTCGTGTTCCAGCTGGCCTAGATGTGGTTGCTATGAAGGTTCTCTAATCGCGCGGTGCGGCGCAAGCTCAACCTGCTCGCCTTCGCCAGGATCAAGGTTCTCTCCGAGCTCGGCATGGCAGCCGGCATCATCATGGCGTCAGATGGGTTGAGCGGTTCCATGTTGTTCACGGCATCGCAGCTCGGCGCGTCCACTTCAAAGCTCGAACTCGCTCGCGCCATCGTCCCGGCTGGGACCTCAAGGGTGGCAGGGGCGGTCAGGCCGCTGCCGTCTCCCCGATGTCCGCGCGGAAGGTGACCCGGTCACACCACAGACGATGCAGCAGGACGGCGAGCCGTCTTGCCAAGGCCACCTTCGCCTTCTTGCGGCCGCAGCGGGCGGCGATGGCTTCGGCCCAGGCCTTGAGCGCGCAAGGTTTGCGGCTCCGGGTCAGCAGAGCGTTCGCGGCCTCGAACAACAGCGTGCGGGTCAGGCCGTCCCCCGCCTTGGAGATGTGGCCTCGGCGATCGACCTCGCCCGACTGGTAACGACGCGGCGTCAGGCCAAGGTAGGCGCCGACCTGCCGGGACCGACGAAACCGGGTCGGATCGTCGATCGCGGCCGCGAAGGCGATCGCCGTCACCGGCCCAACCCCGGGCACGGTCATCAGGCGGGCGACGGCTTGATGGTGCCGGGCGATCGTGAGCAGCTGCCGATCGTAGTGCTCGATCTGCTCGATGATCGCGCGCCGTGCCTCGAGCAGGGGATCAATCAGACGCGACAGGCCGGGCTCGGCGGTCAGCAGGTCGTACAGCCGGACTTCGAAGCGGCCATGCCGGGCGGTCCCGAGCACCAGACCGAAGGTCTTGAGCAGGCCGCGGATCTGGTTCTCCAGATCGCGCCGCGTGGCCACCAACATGCCGCGGCTGGCCAGCAGGGCGCGCAGCAGGTGGGCGGCTTTGGACTTCACCCGGACCGCCCTGAACCAGCCGGTGCGCATGATCTGCGCCAGTCCCCGGGCGTCGTTGCGATCGGTCTTGCTCGCCTGCAGCGCCAAGCCGGCTTTGGCGTGGCGGGCATCGATCACCTGCACCGGCAGGCCACGCTGCTTGAGCTCGTTCCAGAGCCAGACCGAGAGGGGGCCAGTCTCGAGGCCGATCCGGCAGGCCTCGGGAGCCTGCGCGCCCAGCCAATCGGCCAGCGCCTCGGGCTCGCTCGCGACCTTGCCCTCGGCGAGCACCTCGCCGTCGTCGTCGACCACGCACAGCGCCGTCATCTTGAGCGAGACATCCAAACCGACATACTGCGTCATCGCGGTTCTCCAAATACTCATGGTCGGGCTCGCAGCCCCGAGCGTGCCGAACTCGGCGAGAGCTGCAACCCACCGCGCGATGACGCCATGTTGTTCATCCGAGGCTTGGGGTTGAAGCTGTGGTTGCGAGACCTGAACAGCTGCCCCGGGAACCTCGGATGAACGTCCACAAGCATGCGCGCATGACGGTCCATGGTCAACTCCTTCTGGTCCGACGGGTCCGGCAAGACGGCTGGCGGGTGGTGGATGCAGCGGCCGCCGCCGGGGGTTTCGGAGCGCACCGCCTACAGCTGGCTGGCGCGGTATCGGGCGGGCGGCGAGCGCGCCCTCCGCGATCGCAGCTCGGCGCCCGCCCGATCGCCCCACCGGCTGCCCGGCGCGGCCGTCGCCGCGATCGAGCGCCTGCGCCGCCAACATTGGACCGGTCCGCGCATTGCGCGGGCTCTCGGCCGGCCGGTGTCGACCGTCGGCACCGTCCTGCGCCGGCTCGGACTCGGTCGCCTGGCGGCCCTGGACGCCAAGCCGCCGATATTGTGCGAGCGTTGGCTCGGGGCGGGGCTTAGCGAGGCGACGGCCAGCGAAGGCGCCGGCGATCGTCATGCTCTTCAGCTTCGCTTCACGGAGGTTTTAACCAAGATTTACCTGACCTAACTCGGCCTGGCACGCGGTGCGGCCTAACTGTCTCCCCTCCAATCACCAAGGAGATCGTCATGTCGACAAGTCGCGCTAAGGCGGCCGCCACCGCGTCGACCGCGTCCCGGGCCGGCGTGGCCGCCGCCGCAACCATGTTCGAAACCCATCAAGCAAGGCAAGAGACGTCTGTCCCAGGGGGAGTGCTCATGACCGTCGTCTTCCTAGCAGGTTGCGGAAATAAGCATGCTATGCGGCTCATTTCCTTTTCTGGAAGTGTTAAACATGGCTTCGGCGGGCGTTTCCAGGCGTTCGGGGCGGCCGCTTGATCCCGCCACAGCGCCTTCGGGCCGGCGTCCGGGCATGGTCAGCCCGCCGCCAGCAGCTTGGGCAGCCGGACCAGGTTGCAGGCGGTCGCGGTCAGCGTGAACAGCCAGCCAACCCGCGCCGTGCCGCGATGCCGGGTCTTCCGGAGGCCGCCCACGGTCTTGATCCAGCCGAACGCCTCCTCGATCCGCTTGCGTACCCGCAGGCTCGCGGCATAGCCGGGGTGGCGCGTGGTCCGAGCGTCGATCGCCGAGCGCCGGCCGGAGGTATTCTGCGCGACGTGCGGGGTGACGTTGAGGGCCCGCAGACCGGCGACCAAGCCCGCCGCATCGTAGGCCTTGTCGGCGCCGAGGGTGGCGCGATGGCGGCCCGGCTGGCGACCCAGCATGGCTTCGGCGGCCTCCCGCTCGGCGGTGCCGGTGGCCGGCGTCAGCATGGCATCGACGATCAGTCCGTTGCGGTTTTCCATCAGCAGATGGCCCATATGGCAGAGCTTGGCCTCCTTCCCGCGCCCCTTGCGGTAGAGCCTGGCGTCGGGATCGGTGGTCGAGGCGTGCGTGTCGTTGCACCGTCGCTCGCCGTGGAAGTCGCGCTCGGCGTTGCGCCCCGCGTCGCCCGGCGGCGGCTCGCCGCCCGCTTCGGCCTTCGGCTTGAAGCTCTTCATGCTCGCAAACGCTTCGATCAAGGTGCCATCGACACTGAAGTGCTCGTCCGAGAGCAGTGCCCGAACCGCGGGCTGGCCCAGCACCGCCTGGAAGAACTGCGCCGCGACCTCGCCTTCCAGGAACCGATCACGGTTCTTCGTGAACACCGTCACGTCCCAGATCGGCGCGTCCATCGCCAGGCCGACGAACCAGCGGAACAGCAGGTTGTAGTCGAGCTGTTCCATCAGTTGGCGCTCCGAGCGCACCGAATAGAAGGCCTGCAGCAGCAGCGCCCGCAGCAGCTTCTCGGGCGGGATCGACGGTCGGCCGAGGTCCGAATAGAGCTGGTCGAACGCGGGCGACAGCACCGTCAGCGCCTGGTCGACGATCGTCCGGATCGGCCGCAGCGGGTGGTCCTTGGGCACCCGCGCCTCGCAGCTCAGATAGCTGAACAGGCTCTCCGTCCGAACATCGTCGCCCCGCATCGCCAAATCCCACATCTGGTAGCTCCGCGCGCACACCCTACCAGATCAACCCCATCCCGCTACCTTTTTCCGCATCCTGCTAGGCCTTCTTGGCGCCACCATTGCCCTTGCGCTCTGGGGCGGAGATGACGGTCGGGGCTTCATGTCAACGACATGGAGTGCAAATTGATGAGAACCCTTCGGGGCAGGCCTGCCCGCTCACCGGGGCCGCTCGCGCCATAGCCGCGCTGGGAGTGCTGCATGACACTGCCTAATCCGATCGTCTTCCTGGTCGACGTCGACAACACACTGCTCGACAACGACGGGATTCAACAGGACCTGAAGGACCATCTCGAGCGCGCCTTCGGCCTCGCCTCCCGCGAGCGCTATTGGCGGATCCTGGAGGATCTGTTCGCGGAGCTGGGCTATCGCGACTATCTCGGAGCCCTCAGCGCTATCGGGTCGAACACCCGCGCGAGGTGGGGCTGCTGTCGATGTCCTCCTTCCTCCTGGACCACCCGTTCGCCGACCGGCTGTTCCCGGCCGCCCTCCAGGTGCTGAAGCGGCTGCGCAGCCTTGGCCCGACGGTCATCCTGTCGGACGGCGACGTCGTCTTCCAGCCCCGCAAGGTCGAGCGCGCGGGTATATCCGACGCCATGGACGGACGCGTGCTGATCTATATTCACAAGGATGAGGCCCTGGACGACGTCGAGCGGCGCTACCCGGCCGCGCATTACGTCGTTGTGGACGATAAGTTGCGTATCCTGGAGGCGGTCAAGCGATTCTGGGGAGGGCGCGTAACGACCGTGTTCCCGCGCCAGGGGATCTATGCTCACGACCCGCAAGTGATCGGCGTGTTCCCGCCGGCGGACGTCACGATCGAACGCATCGGGGACCTGCTCGATTTCGACGTCGCGCGGCTGCGGACGGCGTCGCGACTCCTTGCATCCGACTGAGGGCGAGGCGATGAAACCGACCAAGGCGCTCCACGATCTCGGCCAGAGCCTGTGGCTCGACAACATCACCCGCGAGCTGCTGAACAGCGGCACGCTGCAGCGCTACGTGGACGAGCTCTCGGTGACCGGGCTCACTTCGAATCCCACGATCTTCGATCATGCGATCAAGAACAGCGCGACCTATGACGGGGACATCTCGCAAGGCTGGGCCTCGGCCAAATCGTCAGAGGACCTGTTCTTCGAACTGGCGCTCGCGGACCTGACCCGGGCCGCCGAGCTGTTCCAGCCCGTTTTCGCGCGGACCGACGGGGTGGACGGCTTCGTGTCACTGGAGGTCTCACCCCTTCTGGCGCATGACACTAACAGCACGCTGGCGGCCGCGCGCAATCTCCATCAGCGCGGCGGCAAGCCCAACCTGTTCATCAAGATACCCGGCACCCCGGAAGGACTGCCCGCCATCGAGGCGGCGATCTTCGCCGGCGTTCCGATCAATGTCACGCTGCTGTTCTCTCGGGAGCAATATGTTGCGGCGGCCGAAGCCTACCTGCGCGGCGTCGAGCGGCGCATCGAGGCGGGGCTGAACCCGGCAGTCGCCTCGGTCGCATCGCTCTTCGTCAGCCGCTGGGACGTCTCGATCAGTGGCAAGGTCCCCGGCGAGCTGACCAATCGCCTCGGCATCGCCGTCGCCCAGCGCACCTACAAGGCCTATCGCGAGTTGCTCGCTTCCGCGCGCTTCCAGCGCGCCGCCAATGCCGGGGCCAGGGCTCAGCGCCTGCTCTGGGCCAGCACCGGCACCAAGGACCCGAACGCCTCCGACACCCTCTATGTCGAGGCACTCGCCGCGCCGATTACCGTCAACACGATGCCGGAGGGCACGCTCAACGCGTTCGCCGACCACGGCGAAGTCGGCGAGATCCTGGCACCGGACGGAGGCGATTGCGAGACGATGCTGGCCAGCTTCGCCAGGGCGGGCATCGACATCGACGCGCTGGCCGCCCGGCTCCAGGACGAGGGCGCCGCGTCCTTCGTCAAGTCCTGGAACGACCTGATCGCCTGCATCGGCTCCAAGAGCGCCGCGATCCGCAAGGCGAGCTGACGCAGATGACAGAGGCGTCGGGTCAGCGCAAGCCTGCGCCAGAGTCCGCGAGGGAACAATCGATGAGCGTCCCGGCTTTGCGCAAGCGCCCCGCGTGGGCGGCGCTGGAGAAGCATCACGAGGAAGTGGCGGACGTCCATCTCCGGCAGCTGTTCGCCGAGGATCGCACGCGCGGCGAGAGGCTGGCGGTCGAGGCCGCCGGGATCTACCTCGACTACTCCAAGAACCGGATCACCGACGAAACCCTGAGAACTCCTGCTCCAGCTGGCCCGGGAGTCGGGCTTGAAGGATCGCATCGAGGCCATGTTCCGGGGCGACAAGATCAACGTCTCGGAGGGCCGCGCGGTGCTACACGTCGCCCTGCGCGCGCCGCGCGGCGCCTCGATCGTTCACGACGGCCAGAACGTGGTGCCCGCGGTCCATGCCGTCCTGGACGAGATGGCGGATTTCGCCGATCGGCTGCGCAGCGGCGCCTGGCAAGGCAATTCGGGCAAGCGCGTCCGCAACGTGATCAATGTCGGCATCGGCGGGTCGGATCTCGGGCCGGTCATGACCTATGAGGCGCTGAAGCATTACAGCGAGCGGGCGATGACCTTCCGCTTCGTTTCCAACGTCGATGGCACGGACTTCGCCGAGGCGGTGCGCGATCTCGATCCCGCGGAGACGTTGTTCATCATCTCGTCCAAGACCTTCACCACGCTCGAGACCATGACCAACGCGCATACCGCGCGTGACTGGCTGCTGGCCGGCCTGAATGGCGAGGAGTCCGCCATCGCCAAACATTTCGTCGCGGTCTCGACCAATGCCGAGCAGGTGGCGAAGTTCGGCATCGACACCGCCAACATGTTCGGCTTTTGGGATTGGGTCGGCGGGCGCTATTCCATGGAGCGGCTTATCCCTTTGCATCTGGCTGCCCCTACGGGTAGTATGATCGATGGTAGGAGGGCGTGGTGATAGGTGATGTTCCGCGGTCGTTGCGTGAGTTCGAGGCGCGGTTTGCGGATGACGAGGCCTGCGCCCGCTGGTTGCTGGCGAAACGCTGGCCGGACGGCTTTCGCTGCCCCGCTTGTGGCCATGACCACGGCTGGGAGCTGGGGCGCGGCGTGGTGCTGATCGAATGCGCCCGGTGCCACCGCCAGACCTCGGCGACCGCGGGCACGGTGCTGCACCGTTCGCACCTGCCGCTCAAGACCTGGTTTCTCGCCGCCTGGCTGGTGGCGACCCACAGGAACGGCATCTCGGCGCGGCAGCTGTGGCTGCAGCTCGGCTTGGGCTCCTACAAGACCGCCTGGCTGCTGCTCGCCAAGCTGCGCCGGGCGATGGTCGACCCGGAGCGGTCGCCGCTTGGCGGCCTGGTCGAGGTCGACGAGACCAGCATCCCCTTGCGCACCAAGGACGACCCGATCACGCCCCAGTCCGGCCGCTCGGAGCAGGGCAAGCTCTTGATCGCCGGCGCGGTCGAGATCCATGGCAGGGGCCCGGGCCGGGCCCGCCTTGCGGTGATCCGGGATTATTCGGCCGCGACCCTCGGCGGCTTCGTCGGTGGCAACGTGGTCGCCGGCAGCACGGTGGTCAGCGACGGCTGGTCGGGCTACGCGCGCCTCAAGGCGGTCAAGCACGATCCTAAGGTGGTCGGGCCGATGGCGGCGCATGTGCTGCTGCCCTGGATCCACCGGGTGTTCGCCAACGCCAAACGCTGGGCGCTCGGCGTCTACCACGGGCTGCGGGCACCCCATCTGCAACGCTATCTCGACGAGTTCGTGTTCCGGTTCAACCGAAGGCGCACGCCCCAGGCCGCGTTCGCCTCGCTCCTCGGCCTCGCCGCCCAGCGCGACCATGCCTCCTACCACATGTTGATCCACCAGACTTAAAGGGATAAGCCATTCCATGGATTCGGCCATTGGCCTCTCGACCATGCTGGCCGTTGGCCCGGACAATTTCCGCGCGATGCTGGACGGCTTCCATGAGATGGACGAGCACTTCCGTTCCGCGCCGTTCGAGCGGAACCTGCCGGTGCTGATGGGTCTGCTCGCGGTCTGGTACAACAATTTCTTCGGCGCCCAGACAGTCGCGGTGCTGCCTTACGAGCAGTACTTGAAGCGCTTTCCCGCCTATCTCCAGCAGCTCACCATGGAGAGCAACGGCAAGCACGTGACCCTGGACGGCGTCGCCGTGGATTACGACACCGGGCCGATCTACTGGGGCGAGCCGGGCACCAACGGCCAGCATTCCTTCTACCAGCTGATCCATCAGGGGACGCGGCTGATCCCCTGCGATTTCATCGCGTTCGCCCGGACCCTGAACCCCTTGGGCAGGCATCACGACCTGCTGCTTGCCAACGTGTTCGCCCAGACCGAGGCGCTGGCCTTCGGCAAGACCGCCGAGCAGGTCGCAGCCGAAGGCACGCCCGAGTGGCTCGTGCCGCATCGGCTGTTCGAGGGCAACCGGCCGTCGAACACGCTGTTGCTGGAGGTCCTGACGCCGGCGGCGCTGGGCAAGCTGGTCGCGCTGTACGAGCACAGTGTCTTCACCCAGGGGGTGATCTGGCAGATCGATTCCTTTGACCAGTGGGGTGTGGAATTGGGCAAAGCTCTCGCCCAGCGGATCATCCCACAGCTGGAGAGCCGGGCGGAGCCCGAGCTCGAGCACGACAGCTCGACCAACACACTCATCCGGCGCTACCGCGAGCTTAAAGGATCCGACTGATGCCGCGAGGGTATGACCGCGCGCTCTACATTCAGCCGTTCGATCACCGCGGCTCCTTCCAGGCCAAGCTGTTCGGCTGGAAGGCGCCGCTCAGCGGTGCCCAGACGGCCGAAATCGCCAGCGCCAAGCAGGTCGTTTACGATGGCTTCCAGTCGGCGCTCGCGGCCGGCGTGCCCAGGGACAAGGCCGGCATCCTGGTGGACGAGCAATTCGGCGCCGCCATCCTGCGCGAGGCGCGTGCGAAGGGTATCGTCACCGCCTGCCCGGCGGAAAAGAGCGGACAGGACGAGTTCGATTTCGAGTATGGCGAAGATTTCACGCGCCACATCGAGACGCTCGACCCGACGTTTTGCAAGGTGCTGGTGCGCTACAATCCGGAGGGTGACCGCGCATTGAATCAAAGGCAGGCCGCGAAATTGAAGCGCCTGTCCGATTTTCTCGCTTCCCGGAACCGCAGTCGCTTCATGTTCGAGCTGCTGGTACCAGCGGAGAAGGCGCAGCTCGATAAGCTCAAGGGCGACCAGAAGGCCTACGATCTCGAGCTCCGGCCCCGCCTGATGGTCGAGGCCATCCGTGAGCTCCAGGACGCCGGCGTCGATCCGGATCTGTGGAAGGTCGAAGGCCTCGATCGCCGCGAGGATTGCCAGAGGATCGTGGCGGTGGCGCGGACGGGCGGCCGCGACCAGGTCGGCTGCATCGTCCTCGGGCGCGCCGAGGACGACCGGAAAGTGCGGGACTGGCTCGGGATCGCGGCAGAGGTGCCGGGCTTCATCGGCTTTGCGATCGGCCGCACCGTTTTCTGGAATCCGCTGGTCGCCTGGCGGAGCAAGCAGGCGACGCGCGCGCAGGCCGTCGCCGAGATCGCCGCGCGTTATCGCGAGTTCGTGGACCTCTTCGAAGGCCGACGTGCGTCGGTCGCCCGACGGGCCTGATCGGGTCCGACCGGAACATCGGTCATCCAAGGAGGGCTGACGCCGTGCAACTGGGAATGATCGGCCTCGGCCGGATGGGCGGGAATATGGTGCGCCGCCTCTTGAAGGGCGGCCACGAGTGTGTGGTGTTCGACATGTCCGCAAAGGCAGTGGCGGAGCTGGTGAAGGAGCACGCTGTCGGCGCCGCTTCGCTCGCGGAGCTCGCCAGGAGCCTGACCAAGCCTCGCGCGATCTGGCTGATGGTGCCGGTCGGCGCGGTGGACAAGACCATCGCCGACCTGCTGCCCCATCTCGAGCGCGGCGATATCCTGATCGACGGCGGCAATTCCTATTACGTCGACGACATCCGCCGCGCCAAGGAGCTGACGCCCAAGGGCATCCACTATGTCGACGTCGGCACCAGCGGCGGTGTCTGGGGTCTCGAGCGCGGCTATTGCATGATGATCGGCGGCGAGGCCGAGGTGGTGAGGCATCTCGACCCGATCTTCGCCACGCTGGCACCGGGCCGCGGCGACATCCCTCGGACCCCGGGACGCGAACGGGCCGACGGCACGTCCGAGCAGGGCTACCTGCACTGCGGGCCAAATGGCGCCGGCCATTTCGCGAAGATGGTGCACAACGGCATCGAATACGGCGTGATGGCGGCCTATGCCGAGGGGCTGGCGGTCCTCAAGGCGGCCAATATCGGCAAAACGCCTGGCGTGGTGGATGCGGAAACCACGCCGCTGCGCGATCCCGAGCACTATCAGTACGATTTCGATCTGGCGGACATCGCGGAGGTCTGGCGCCGCGGCAGCGTGATCGCTTCCTGGCTGCTCGATCTCTCGGCCGCGGCCCTGCTCCAGGACCCCGCAATGGCGAAATTCGCCGGGCGGGTGTCGGACTCGGGCGAGGGCCGCTGGACGATCAAGGCCGCCATCGACGAGGGCGTGCCGGTGCACGCCCTGTCTGCGGCCCTCTACGAGAGGTTCAGCTCGCGTGGCGAAGCGGATTTCGCAGACAGGCTGCTCTCGGCGATGCGTTACGAGTTCGGCGGGCATCTCGAGAAACCGCCCGGGTCATAGCCGATCGAAGCGCGGACGCAGGAAGGGGAGTGGAGCGACATGACCAGGACCGAGCTCGATCAACTGGCGATCAACACGATCCGGACGCTCTCGATCGACGCGGTCCAGCAGGCGAAGTCGGGCCATCCTGGGACGCCGATGGCGCTGGCCCCGCTGGTCTATACGCTCTGGAACCGGGTCCTGCGCTTCGATCCGCAGGATCCGATCTGGCCCAACCGCGACCGCTTCGTTCTGTCGAACGGCCATGCCTCGATGCTGCTGTGGTCCGTGCTGTATCTGACGGGCACCCGGGCGGTGAACGCGGAGTACGAACGCCTGGGCGAGCCGTCGGTCACGCTCGACGACATCCGCCACTTCCGCCAACTCGACAGCAAGGCGCCGGGGCACCCGGAGTACCACTGGGTGTCCGGGGTCGAGACGACGACGGGCCCGCTGGGCCAGGGGATCGCGACCAGCGTCGGCATGGCGATCGCGCGGAAGTGGCTTGCCAGCCGCTACAACCAGCCCGGCTTCGAGCTGTTCGACTACGACATCTATGCGGTCTGCGGCGACGGCTGCCTGATGGAAGGGGTCGGCTCGGAGGCGGCCTCGCTGGCCGGCCATCTCGGCCTCGACGACCTGTGCTGGATCTACGACAACAATCACATCACGATCGAAGGCAACACGCGCATCACGTTCACCGAGGATGTCGCGGCGCGCTTCCTCAGCTATCGATGGAACGTGCTGCGGGTCGGCGATGCCAATGATCTCGAGCGGATCGAGGATGCGCTCGCGGTCTTCCGGAGCACCAAGGGCCGGCCGAGCCTGATCATCCTGGACAGCCACATCGGCTATGGCTCGCCGCACAAGATCGATACCGCGGCAGCCCATGGCGAGCCCTTGGGCGAGGAGGAGGTCCGGCTCACCAAGCGCGCCTATGGCTGGCCGGAGGATGCCAGGTTCCTCGTGCCCGACGGGGTCCTGGAGCAGTTCGATGCCGGGATCGGCGCGCGCGGCGCCAAGGCACGGCGCGACTGGGAGGCGCTCTTTGCCGCTTATCGCGAGCAGTTCCCGGAGCTCGCCACCGAGATCGAGCAGATGCAGCGGCGCGAGCTGCCGGCGGGGTGGGACCGCGACCTGCCGAGCTTCCCGGCCGATCCCAAGGGCGCCTGGTGGATCACGTAGCCTACCCAACAATTACCGCACTCGGTGCCGCCGATCTGCGCGCCCTTCATGAGCGCGACCCGCTGCACGGGTGACGCCGGCGACAGGCAGTCCATGATCTCCTTGAGGTACGGCGTGCGGTCGGTCCGCCAGCGCCCGGGCTCCGAGGACGCCCGCTGCGACAGAACCCGGTAACGGTCCGCCCATTCCGAGACCGTCAGCAGCGGGTCGGGCTTGAGCCCATCCCGCCAGGCGCGCTCGATCGCATCGGCGCCGTCATGATCTTCCGTGCGGATCGGGGCTGATCATCGGCGCTGATTCAGAACGCGACTTTCGCAAGCTGCCCCACAAGCAGGAGCACGACGAGCACGATGGCGACGTAGCGGACAGCGTCGACCAGCAACTCGGCCGTGCCGACCAGCAACGGGTGATGACGCAGCGCCTTCATGAACCGGATCTCCTGGTGGCGACGATTAGCGCAGGCTCGGCCGGACCTCGGCCAGCTCGTTCAGGTGCTCGCGCACCTGGCGCTCGAGCACGGTGTGCAGCTTGTGGGTGTCGACCTCGAGCTCGGCCGCGATCATCGCCGCCACCCGCGCCGGCCAGTTGATCCAGGCATCGCGCTCGTCCCGGGCCAGCCGGAACACCTGCGCCACGGCCTTGGCCCGGTCGACCAGCTCGCCTTTCATCTGTTGCAGGCGGAGCCGGCGCTCCTGGGCTTTGAGCACCTCATTGGCGGTGCGCGCCTGCATGAAGGTCATGCCGCCGGCGGAGACCGGCTCGCCGTGCTCGCGCAGGGTCTCGCGCACCGCGCCGAGCGCCGCCTCGGGCACCGGCTTCATCGTTCGATGCTTGCCCGTCATCCTGCTGCTTCGGGGAGGCCGCTGCTGCGCCGGATCGGTATTGCCGGCCCAGGCCGCCTTGACCTTGGCCAGATCCCAGGCGCCGTCCGGCTCGCGGCCGATCCGGCCGGCTTTCTCCGCCCGGCGCACCGCTGTCTCGCTCACCCCGAGCTGCCGGGCAAGCTCCCGATTACTGGCCGTCCGATCCATACAAGTGCCCGGAAGTCAAGTCGTAAGTCTCTGTTTTCGATCGTCTTTTTCGCTTGATAATCGCGCCGGAAGAAGCATTCATAGGCTCAGCAAAGTTACTGATGCGGAGTACGAAGATGAGCCCGAAGTTGCAAAGCCAGCTCGCCAAGTCGAAGGAGGAGGCGCTCGCCGCCTTCCTTTCCAAGAAGGCCGAGATCGACGAGGCGCTTGCTCGGCTCCAGGCATCCAGCGACGATCATTTCAACTACAGCCCCGACGAGATCACCTGGTGCCATGTCGGCACCCTGCAGCATTACACCGAGCTGCTCAAGCGCATCACGGAGATGGCCTTCAACGAAGGCGAGCACGCCGCGTAAGTGCCCCGATCTCCCGCCCACGCCCCGCGCGGCCAGTCGCCGCCGGGGCTCAGGGTCGTAGGAGGGCGATGGTGCTCTCCGATGGTGGAGATCCTCCCATGACCACGCTCAGCGACACCCAGCTCGTCATCCTCAGCGCCGCCGCGCAGCGCGCCGACCTCTCGGTTCTGCCCCTGCCCGACGGAGTGAACCTCAAGGGCGGCGCCCTCACCAAGGTGATGGACAGCCTCCGCAACCGCGGCCTGATCCGGGTCCTCGGCGGCGACGGCGGACCCGAGCGGGTGGTCATCACCAGCGAGGGCATGGCCGCGATCGGCGTCGAGGCGGACGAGGACGAAGCGCCCGCGGCGGCCGACACGGCCCCGACGTCGGCCGATCCCGGCAGTGCGGCCGACGCCCCTGCGGCCGCCAGCGAGGCCAATGGCGCGAAGAAGCGCGCGAAGGGTAGGCCGGCCAAAGGCAAGAAGGCCAGGACGACCGCTCGGGCCACCAGCGAGCCGGGGGTGTCCGGTGAGCCGAGGGAGAAGCCCACGCCGCGCGCCGGCACCAAGCAGGCGCAGATGATCGAGATGCTCAAGCGCCCCGAGGGCGCCACGGTCGAGCAGATCGCGGCGGCCACCGGATGGCAGCACCACACCATCCGCGGCGCCATCTCCGGCGCGCTCAAGAAGAAGCTCGGGCTCACGGTCGAGGCCACCCGCACCCGCGAGGTCGGCCCGAACAAGTCGGGGCTAAGGGCAGCACCACCGTCTACCGGATCACCGGCTGAGGAGCGCGCCATGGATACCGATCAGCTCGACAGCACTCGCATGAAGCCGAGCGGCTGCGCCAACAGGTGATCGAGACGCTCCGCCTGTTGCCCGGCCAGGTCCTACTGGTCACATACAAGGCGGCCGAGGAAGTCTTGCTCGACGACCTGCCCGAACACGTGAGCACCGCACACTTCGGTGCGCTGCGTGGCCTGAACAGCTTCGAAACCTGCCAAACCGCAGTCGTCATGGGTCGCGAACAGCCATCAGCACAGGCCATCGAGGCGCTCACGCGCCCTTTTACAGCTATGGACGCCGAGCCGTTCCTCCCCGTGGGCGAGTACGTCCTGCAGGCTCGAGGACGGCGCGTGCGCAACGAAGGTGGCCCGAACGTCACGGAGGTGCAGGTTCATCCGGATCCGTGGTGCCAGACTATGCTTGAACAGGTATGAGAAGCCGAGATCGTCCAGGCCGTCGATCGGGTGCGCCCGGTCTTCAACCAGCGCCGGATCATCGTCCTGACCAACCTGGCACTGGACATCACCGTCGACCATGCTCTGTCGTGGGTTGAGCTGCGCCCGGGTAAGTTCGCCCATGCCTTCGAGCGGTGTGGCGTGCTGCCGCTGAGCGCCCGCGATCTCGTTAAGGCGTTCCCCGACCTGTGGGCCACCACGAAGGAAGCGGAGAACGCCGTGCACTACGCGGCTAAAAACACTCGGAAAAGCCCAAATAGAGATTCTATTTGGAGAATTCAGGGTGTTTTTGAGGACCTGCTCAAGGCTAGCTATCGTCGCGAAGGCCAACGCGGCCCGGTTGCGCGCGCCCTGGTTCGGGCGGACCTGCCCGACCCTCGCACCCGTACTGCAAGGCTTGGTCGGCGAGCTCGTGGACTTCGATGTTGAGCGGCCGCCCGTGCCGGCCGCTAGGCCACGCAAGCCCGTCACCTTGCCTTCCTTGCCGCCGCTGGCTGCCGCCTTGTCCGCGGAGGCGCATCTCCTCGCCAGCATCCCGCCGGACGTCCGTCCGCCCGACATTCTGGGGATGGGTGGCGTGATGATACTCGCGGCCCTGGCCCGCGGTCGCCGGGCAGAGCGGACGGCAGCCGCATGACGAGCCCAGTACTCACCGTGCTGGCAAGCACCACCACAGCGAACGCCTGTCTTGAGGCAGCAAGGGGAATTTCGGATATGATCGACGACAACCTCCAGGTCAACCCGCCGCTGGCCACGGGCTACGAGCGAAGCCGTCTTAACGCCGTTCGGCACGGGATCCTCTCCCGGCATCTGGTGCTGCCCTGGGAGGATCCGAGGGGGTACGACGATCTGCTGGAAAGCCTGGTCGCGGAGCACAGGCCGAACGGACCGACTGAATACCACCTGGTCGAGGAGCTGGCCGGCATCATCTGGCGCAAGCAGCGGGTTGTCATGGCCGAGACGGTCGGGGCGCTGAACGAAATTCGGCCCCGCCTGGCAGGGCGGGGCCGGGGGGAGTCTCGAGCGGTGACGCCGAGACGCCACCCATGCTCCACAAAGAAGCGAGGGGACAGCTATCATGTTGGAGGACCTTTTCAAGATACGGGCGCCGCGGCTCCTTGCCGCAACCGCGCTCTTCCTCGGCGGCGTCGCGTTTGCGACGACGCCGGCCTGGGCCGTCCACGACCTCGAGCTATTCGAGCTGGACGGCAATGCGGTACAAAATGGCACTGCTCCTCCGGACGACTGGGAGGAACTCTATCACAACGGAGCCAACGATGGCGGGAGCCCCGACGTCTTCACCGGCATAAACGCCGATCCCGCGCCCGAGACGATCTTCGACGGGGGCAAGAAGGACATTCAGGACGTCTCGCAGTGGAGTTGGAAAAACGGCTCCGTCCCGGACAAGGACGACATCACCAACGCCTACGCCGCGGCTTACAACGACAAGGGCGACCTGATCGTCTACTTCGGTGCGGACCGCTTCGACAACAACGGGGACGCCTTCCTCGGCTTCTGGTTCTTCAAGTCCCTGGTCTCCAGGAACCCGAACGGGACTTTCAGTGGCACGCACACGACGGGCGATACCTTGGTGCTGGTCAACTTCCCGCAGGCAACCAATGCCGTGCCGTTGATCCAGGTGGTCGAATGGGACCCGAGCTGTACGAAGGCGGCCGGCCCCAACCCCACAGCCGGTCAGTGTGCGGCCCAGAACCTGCGGCTTATTACGGGCGCGTCGGGCGCCGGGGCGGTTTGCAGCACGATCGCGACGGGCGACGACGTCTGCGCCATCACCAACGAGGAGGGCACGGCCAATGCCGCACCCGGGGCGGACTCGACCGCGCCCTGGCCCTACACGGCCAAGAACGGGACGACTGGTGCGTTCCCCTTCGAGTCGTTCTTCGAGGGCGGCATCAACCTGAGCCAGGTGATCCCCGGGGATACCTGCTTCGCGAGCTTCATGGCCGAGAGCCGCTCGTCCAGCTCGTTCACCGCGTCGCTCAAGGACTTCGTGCTGGATTCCTTCCCGGTCTGCGGCATCGAGGTGGACAAGGCCTGCGCGAACCCGCGGCTCAATGACGCCGAAGACATGATCATCTACGACATCACCGGCACGGTCACCAACACCGGATTCGGCACGGTGTTCGACATCAACGTGACGGACAGCCCCGCGTTCGATACGGGTAGCCTCGTGTTTGATCCGGTGGGGGGCGACGCCGAGCTGGCTGGTGGAGACAGTGTCGACTATGCCGCGACCATCACGGTGCCGCTCGACGACAACGGGCTGACGGATACGGTCACGGCCACCGCCGCTTTGACGGATGGCGGGACAGCGACGCTGAGCGACACCGGGACGGCCACCTGTCCGAATCTCCAGATCAGTGCCGCTCTCTCGGTCACCAAGGATTGCTCATCCGTGGTCACGGTGACCGGCAGTCCACTCGTGGTCGCGGCCGAGGTCAATGTCTCGGGCGACGTCTGCAACATCGGAGACTCAGGCCTCACCGACGTCTCCGTGGTGGATGACAAGGCTGGAACCTTACTCTCGGGGGTTAGCTTGGTTGCGCCTGCGGATCCCGACAATCCGAGTGACACGCCGGGTGCCTGCGCACCCTACTCGGGTTCGTACTTCCCGTCGGAAGCCAACGACGCAACCGGCACCGGGACCACCGATCCGTCGCTCGTGGTCTTCAAGGATACGGTGGCGGCCAACGGCACCGACATCTTGGGCAATCCTGTCACGGAGCAGCCAGCCATGGCGGAATGCGCGCTGTGTCCGTGAGACACTAGAGGCCCTACTAGGACACGCTACACGTTACGAAGCTGATGTGTCGGGGCGATGGGGGAGACCCCATCGCCCCCTTTTCTTGACCGAGGAGAACGAGGAGCCATGGCTTTGAAGAACCTTCTGTCCGCGGGAACTGCGGCGGCCGGGCGGCGGTCGGTCGTGGCGCTCGTGGCGCTCGTCGGACTGTCGCTTTCGGGCGCCGACCTGAGCCACGCCCAGTCCGCCGACCAGCTGCAGGAGCTGAAGTCCGAGATCCAGACGCTGAAGGAAAATCAGCAGGCCATCCTGAACGACCTCGCGGCGATCAAGCAATTGCTGCAACAGCGGGTCGCCGCCCGGCCCCCGAGCACGGGCCCTGGGGAGCCGTTCGATCTCGCGACCGGCGGCGCACCCTCGCTCGGCCGGCCGGACGCGCCGGTCACGCTGGTCGAGTTCACCGACTTTCAGTGCCCGTTCTGCCGGCGTCACAGCCTGGGCACCAAGCAGCAGCTGGTCGAAGACTATGTCGACGCCGGCAAGCTCAGATATGTGCAGCGCGAGTTTCCGATCGAGTCGCTCCATCCGCAGGCGTTCAAGGCCGCCGAAGCGGCGCTGTGCGCCGGCGATCAGGGGCAGTACTGGGAGATCGGGGCGCGCTTCTTCGAGGACCAGACCAAACTGCAGCCGAGCGATCTGTTGGATCACGCCGAGGCGCTCGGCCTCGACATGGCCAGCTTCAAGGAGTGCGTCGAGAGCGGCAAATACGCCCCGCGCGTGCGCGCGGACCTCCGGGCCGGCCAGGCTGCCGGCGTCACCGGCACGCCCTCGTTCTTCCTCGGCGTCACCGACCCGGACTCGCCGGACGAGCTCAAGGTCACCAAGATGATTCGCGGGGCACAGCCCTACGCGGCGTTCCAGCAGACGATCGAGGAGCTGATCGCCGAGGCGGGCAAAGGCTCGTGATCCCGGTGCCGGGACCGGCAAGGGGCGACCGACAGCCCGGGCGGCCGGGCTTGGCGAGGTCCGGCACCGACCTGCAGGAACGCGTCGCCATCGATCCCGCTCATCCCGGCGGACGCCGAGAGGGCGGTGGGGCACCCGATCGCCGCTCCTCTTTTTCCGGCTGCATGCCGACCACCTTGCACGAGCCAGGGGCGAGCTTCAGTGCGGCTTGCCCTTGCCCCCGGTTCGCTTCTCCACCGCGACAGTCACTGTCGCTGCGGCGGAGTTGAGGCCGTCGGACACCGTGTACTGGAAGGCGTCCGTGCCCTTGAACCTGGCGGCCGGGGCGTAGGTGACGGTAGCATCGGCATTGATGGTGACGGCGCCGTTTCGAGCCGTCGGTCGCCGCCGTGACCTGCAGCGGAGCGCCTTCCGGGTCGACGTCGTTGGCCAGGACGTCGACCACGACCGCCGTCTCCTGGACCGTTGCGACGGCATCGTCGGCGGCCAGCGGCGGCGCGTTGACGACGCTCGAGTCGACGACATAGGCCGCCGTCGCGGAGGCCGCGTAGGCCGGGTCGTCCCGGTTCGCGGCCGTGACCGTGATGTCGTAGAAGCCGTCTGAGGCTGCCAGGGGCGATACGATCTCGAGCGTCGTGGTCGCGCTCGCCCCGGGCGGCAGCGTCACTGACGGGTCAGCCGGCGCGGCGAGCCAGCCGGGCGGAACCAGAGCGTCGAGATCGAACGCGGTGGCAGCGCAGGCAACATTGTCGTGGCTGGTCAGCGTGATCGTGAACAGCACACTCGTGCCGGGCGCCACCCATTGGCTCTCCGCAGGCGCTATCGCGACCTCGGGGTCGGCGGGTCCGCAGACCGGAGCGCCGAAATTCACTGTCACCACTGCCCCGTTGCTATCGGCCCAGTCGGTGGTGACGGTCACGCCCGACGCTGCATCGAACAGGCTTTCGCCCACCGCGAGGGCCGGATCGTTGAAGTCGCTGGGCATACTCTCCGGCGTCAGGTCGAGGAGCTGACTGCTGTAAGGGTCACCTTCGACGGCTTTATGAACTACGACCCCGTTCAGGACGTTGGTGTTGCCGGCAAGGAAGTCGTCGAAGTTGAGCGCCTGTCGGTATTCGAGGTACAACCAGTTGCCGCGCCCGGTCGCCGGGTCGACGTAGCGAAGGATCTTCGCGCCGGCCGGCGCGGCGGCGGGCTCGATTTCGTAAGGCTCGAGTGCGTAGCTGCCGTCGAGGTCGACGACGTCGAGACCCGGCGAGCTCCCGAACCCGAGCCATCCGAGGCGCTCCTTTTGGAACGCGTTGAAGTGGCCCGGGGTCCGGTTGCCCATGATGTCCAAGTAATCCCCATATGGCCTGAGGTCACAGTTCTCGGCGAGGGCGACCGATCCACAGTCCAGGGCGTTGGAATGCAGCAGACCGAGACCGTGCCCGAGCTCGTGTCCGACGACATCGACCTGGAAGCGGCCGTTGATGAAGGCGCGAGACGGATTACCGCCGACGGTAGCCAAGCCCGACCAGAAGCAAGCGATGTGCGGAAAGACGTAGACCAGCCGGCTGTATCCGGATAGGTCTGTGCCGCTGTTTGCTGCAGCTTCGTCCGCCGCGGCCCGGATCGCCACTTCCGAGCAGGTGCTGTTGATCGGTAGCGGGAACCAGCCGAACACGTCACCGACGAGCCAGGTCTGGTGGTAGGAGCTCTCGAAGAAGGCGTCGCTAACCGTACCGAAGACGAGGTCACGGGCCTCTTCGATGGTCCAGGGCTCGGACAGGTTATCCAGAAAATTCACTAGTGTGCCGTCCCTTTAGTTTTTGGCATATGTGTCGTATCCCATCGGGAGTGTCCTCGTGATGGAGAAGCCTCGATGGCGATGGGTCGACCGAAGGCGGAGCTCGTGGTGAGTGACGAGGAGCAGGCGCAGTTGCAGTCGATCGCCCGGTCGCGCTCGCTGCCGGCGGCGCTGGTGCGGCGCGCCAACATGGTTCTCGCGTGCGCCGCCGGCGCGACCAACAGCGCGGTGGCGCGGCGCTTCGGCACCACCAACGCGACCGTGGGCAAGTGGCGCCAACGCTTTGTCGCCCGCCGCATCGAGGGCTTGCATGACGAGTTGCGCCCGGGCAAGCCGCGCTCGATCGACGACGAGCGCATCGCGGCGCTGCTCAACACGACCCTGCACGCCAGGCCCAAGGATGGGACCACCCATTGGAGCGTGCGCGGGTTGGCCGCCGAAACCGGCATCGCCAAGACCAGCGTACATCGCTTCCTGCAGGCGTTCGGGCTGCAGCCCCATCGCCGCGACAGTTTCAAGCTGTCGACCGATCCGTTCTTCATCGAGAAGCTGCGCGACGTGGTTGGACTGTACTTGAACCCGCCCGACAAGGCGCTGGTCCTGTGCCTCGACGAGAAAAGCCAGATTCAAGCGCTCGAACGCACCCAGCCGTTGCTGCCGCTGGGCTTCGGCTACGTCGAGGGCGTGACCCACGACTACCTCCGCCATGGCACCACCACGCTGTTCGCTGCCCTCGACCTGCTCGACGGCACCGTCCTGGCGCAGTGCCGCCCGCGGCACCGGCACCAGGAGTTCCTCAGCTTCCTGCGCACGATCGAGCAGGCCGTGCCGGCCGACCTCGAGATCCACGTCATCCTCGACAACTACGCCACCCACAAGCATCCCAAGGTCAAGGCCTGGCTCGCCGCGCGGCCGCGCTGGCACCTCCATTTCATCCCGACCTACAGCTCGTGGCTCAATCTGGTCGAGCGCTTCTTCGCCCTGATCAGCGAGAGGACCATCCGGCGCGGCTCGTTCCACTCGGTGCGCGACCTGGTTGCCAAGATTGATCACTTCGTGACCCACTACAACCAGACCTGCCGACCGTTCGTCTGGACCGCCACCGCCGACTCCATTCTGGCCAAACTCGAACGACTTTGCTCCCGTATCAACGGGACAGCACACTAGCAGCACAGCGGTGCCCTGCTCGCCTAGCGTCTTGGAAAGCTCGGGCGCCGTGGTCGCGCTGGTTCCGGTGGCGGTGCCGCTGCCGTCGGCGGCGAGGACCTCGAGGCCGGTCTCGGCGTCGTCAAGCGCCATTGCGCCGTCGAGGTCGTCGATCTCGCCGGTGGCGCCGAACACCACCACGCCATGGGCGCGCACGGGCGTACCGGTAAGGAGCGCCGGTTGCCGACCCGCGAAGTGGAGCTGAAACCGCTCGTCGGACTCCGGCGCGTTCAGGAAGTAGAGGGTCCGGCTCTCGCGCGGGTCGCGGGCGTCGACTTGGAGGATCTCGAGCTCGCCCTTGACCGCCAAGCGCTCCTCGACATGCGCCCGCGCCGTCGGCGGGATGCGAGCGGCGAGCCGCTCGGGCAGCGCGACCCTGAGGATCGCGGCTGGATGATCGGCGATCAGCTCCGCCATCAGCGCCTCCCGCTCGGCGGCGAGCGCGGTCAGCTGATCGAGCAGGGCCAGGTTCGGCGTGTCGCGGTACCGCGCGCTGAGCGCTACCAACTGCTGGGAGATGGCCCTGAGACGCTCTACGGCGCCGGCGGGCGGGTTCACAGCGCCCAGGGCACCTGAAGTTGGAAAAATCACCGCCGCAAGGAGCACCAGGGCGAGGTAGCGGCGCAAGTGCAACAGGCTGGACAACGCGGCTCTCCCGAGCCGTCGGTGGATGTCGAGGGGTGGAGCCGCGGTGGTCTCCGAAAGATTAAGATCCCGCAGGCGGTTGCGCGGGACGGAGGAGCCTACCTGGCACCTCGTCCCCTGGCATGTCTCTATCAACTACAAGGAAAAGTCAACCGCAAAAATCTCTCGTTATGATTGAACCAACGCTGGGCAGGCCTTATGTCCTGCTTGAGTCCTGTCCGGCGGCTGAAGTGCGCGGTGACCGCGATGGCGACTGACCAACTGATCGCCCGCGACGCCGTCGTTCGCTAGTTTCGCCGGTTCTCCGACGCCTGCACCTGGCCGGACCAGCCTGTCCGTTCTGCCTTCGCCAATGACCGACCGCCACCACCGCGGGGACCGCCCTGAACCGCGCCGGGCGCGGCTCCTGTGCGGCAACTCAGGCGAGGGCGACGGGGACCTCGGCGAGCGTGAGAGGGCGCTCCGCGGGCGCGCTCGAGGGCGTCCCTGGGTGGGCTCCGCGGCCGCCAGGCGGCAGGCTGGTGATTGTCACCGCCTCGGCTGGCTCGCCCATGCCCCAGGCGACCGCGACGTCGACCTGATAGGGCAGGATCTGCGGCTGCCAGTCGGGCCCCTTCCGGCTGGTCCCGCGGTCTTCCTCGAGGACGGCCGGGCGCCAGACGCCGATGCTGCCGAGGGCTATCGGCTCCCACAGGGGGCCGCGCTCCTTGACGGCCCAGTTCTGGGGGATTCGGCCCTCGAGCTGGTGGGGACGTTCAGTGCAATCGATTGCACTGGGTCGGGGTCCTCGACCGCGAGCTGGGCAGCCGAATTGGTTGTCTCGCTACCTGCCCGATCCCGGCACGGAAGCTCGAACGGTCCTGCACCACCTGCTCGAGCACGGCGAACTGGCTGGCCGCGACGCCATCGGCCGGACGCTCATCACGCTGGCGGTAGACGACCAGCTCCTCGAGCGACTCCTGACCTGCGACGTGCCGAAGACCTCGAGGACGCCGCCGACGATGACGCCGACGATCACGACGAGGCCGACGGACCACCCTGCTAACGGCAGCCCCTTGACAAGTGCGCCGCGCCGCGGGTCACATGGCGGATCAGAACAAAACCAGAACAAACCGATGGAGTCACCGCTCATTCCGGGACCAGCTCGCGTTCTCGATCGGCTTCGCGGTCAGCCGCAGCCGCGACCTCCTGCGCCGCACCCTCAAAGAGCACACCGCCGACGACGCCCGCCAGATGCTCGCCAAGCGGGTGGTCGAGCACCTCGAGCCCTCGGGGTTCGAGATCGACGAGGCCGATCAGGTCATGAGGAAGAGACCGCCGGTCCGGTGGCACGGGTAGCTCGCCGACCCTTCGAGGTCCCGGTCGGCTCCCCGAGCCACTTCAGCTGCTGCTTGGCCCGCATCACCTTCCTGGCCGCCGCGTTCAGGCCGCTGCGGGTCGTCGCTGCCTCGAGCTCTCGCTCGGCTACGTTGAGCGCCTTCGTCCAGTAGTCCCGGTCCATAGTCGACAATGTTGGCCCGAGCAGAGGCGAACGAAAGGTGCTCCGGGTTTCCATCGAGGGTGCTGGCGCGCAGGCCGGGCACATGCGCGGCGGCCCGATTACAGCATCTGGAGGCAGGGCGCGTCTCTCGCGCGTACTGCGCGACAGATTTTGTCGATGTCCGAACGCTCTCGCGCGTGCGCGCCGGACCGGCAGCCTAGGCCGCGCCAGTGTCGCCAGCACGTGCGCGGCTGCCGGCCCTGGCGAGCGTGGCGCCGAACGGAAGTGGGCACAAATGTGGGATCAAAAGAGAGTTGCCGGGAAAACGTCTTTTGGCGCAGTGGCTTAGCATATATGTTGGCGGAGGGGATGGGATTCGAACCCACGATACGGCTTATCACCGTATAACGGTTTAGCAAACCGCCGCCTTCAGCCACTCGGCCACCCCTCCGGAGGGCGCTTCCTTCTACTGAAGCGGGAATCCGGCGTCAATCGAAGCGATATGGGGCCGACCCCGGCTGTGCTCAAGCGCAGGAGAGGCCCTTGACCACGGCCCCGCCGGTGATCAGGCTGAGTTCCAGGACCGTGGTCGCGAACACGCAGAACGGATGGCCGGCCGCGGCGTAGACGGTCTCGAAGCGACCCAGGCTGTCGTCGATCGCGGTCAGCACCGGCCGCGGGTGGCCGACCGGGGCCACCCCGCCGATCACGAAGCCGGTGACCGCGCGCACCCGCTCGGCATCGGCCTGCAGCACCAGCCCCTGCCGGCCGAAGGCCCCGGGCAGGGCTTTGGTATCGCAGCGCCGATCGCCTGCGACCAGCGCCATGACCGGCGCGCCGTCGATCGCGAACAGCAGCGACTTGACGATCGCGCCCTGTTCGACCCCGAGCGCGCGGGCGGCGTCCGCCGCGCTGCGCGCGGTCTCGGCGAGCTCGATCACCGCCGCCCGCGAGCCCTTCGCCGCCAGCGCTGCCTGGACCCGCTGGACCGCGGGATGCGTGAGCCGGCTCACGCGACCGGGATCTCGTTGCCCATCTTCGGCACGTCGTAGCCACGCTGCACCGCCGGCCGCACCCGGATCGCCTCGTACCAGCGGCGGACGTTCGGAAAATCGCGCAGGCCGCTCTCGAGCCCGTGCCAGTCGAAGCGTGACACCCAGGGCCAGGTCGCGACGTCGGCGACCGTATAGTCGTCGCCCGCCAGATACGCAACCTCGCCCAGGCGCTTGTCCATGACGCCGTAGAGCCGCTTGGTCTCGGTGACGTAGCGCTCGATCGCGTACGGAATCTTTTCCTTGGCAAAGCGGTTGAAGTGGTGGGTCTGACCGAAGAACGGGCCGACGCCGCCCATCTGGAACATCAGCCACTGCATCACGTCCATGCGCTTCAGCTGGTCGTCCAGGCCGGGCAGCAGCTGCCCGCTCTTGTCGGCCAGATAGATCAGGATCGCGCCCGATTCGAACATCTTGTAGCCGTTGTCGCGGTCGACGATCCCCGGGATCTTGTTGTTCGGGCTGACTGCCAGGAACTCGGGCTTGAACTGATCGCCCTGACCGATGTTGATCGGATGGACCTCGTAGGGCAGCCCGATCTCCTCCAGCATGATCGAGACCTTGCGCCCGTTCGGCGTGCTCCAGGTATACAGATCGATCACGGTCTTTCCGCCCTTCCCCTGGTGATGTGGAGCGTCAGCATAGCACGCGCCCGCACGCTGGAGTCACGACGGTTCTCGCGACGCAGGTGCCACGGCTCGAGGGTCCGCGAGGTGCGCAACAAATGCGCGGCCGAGGCCAAATACCGCGCGATTTTCGAGCAGGCCCGAGCGGTGAGCCGGGTGCCACCTTCATGATAATCGCGGCGCAACGGCGCACGCCGGCCCCGGCGACTCCGTTGAAGAAGGCGCTGCGGCAGGCCGCCTATGCGTGCATCCGGCTTTGCGTGGCCAAGGCGCTCGCGCAATCCTTGGTCAAGGCCGACGACCGGCTGGTGGCGAGGTCGCGAGCGTCGTCGCCAGGGCGCTTTGCGGACGTGGCGACGCCGCTGGTTGATTTGGCTTCCCCTCTCGCGGCTCGGCGCGGCTGAGGCCCATGATCGCAGCGCCCATCGAGACACTGGCAAAGGTCAGGCCGAACGACGCGAACAGCATGAACAGCGGCACCGGGAACAGATCGGAGGTCAATACCAGCCCGCCGACCCCGGCAACGTTCCATGCCAGGAGCAGGCCCGCGGTGAGCCAGCCGGCAAGCGTACCGGCGAGACCATGACGGACCAGATAGGGTACCAAAGGATCGCCGAGCACAAGCCCTCCCCTACGATCAGCCGGCGGACACTCCGCCGGCCGTCGCGAGTTAACGCCCGAGGGCGACCGGTTGTTCCCCGCGCCGGGCGCAGATTCGCTGCCCGACCATCGGCACAGGCCGCTCCAGGCAGCCGTGCTCATAGGCGACGATCTGAAGCCGGCCCTGCACGCGCTCGATCAGCTCGCCGGGCCGCAGCAGGAAGTCCGGATTGCTCGGCCGGCCATAGGCTTCGTTGCCGAGCGCGAAGGTCTCGTACAGCAGGACCCCGCCGGGCCCGACCGAATTGAGGATGTGCGGAAAAAGCGGGCGCCAGAGATAGTTGGTGACCACCACCGCGCCGAACCGGCGGCCGGCCAGCGGCCAGGCCGAGCCGGCCTCGAGATCCGCGGCGACCACCTCCAGCCCGGACGCGCCCTGCAGATCCTCGAGCCCGGAGACGTCGACGTCGACCGCGGTCACCGGATGGCCGCGCGCGAGGAACAGGCGGACATGGCGGCCCTGGCCGCAGGCGAGATCGAGGACCGGCGCCCCGGCCGCGACCAGCGGCGCGAAGCGGACGACCCAGGGCGAGGCGGCGGTCGCAGGCGCCATGGCCAGGCCGCGCTGCTACCGCAGCGAGCGCAGGTATGCGACCACGGCCCGCCGCACGCCGTCATCGGAGACGGGCTGCGCCTCCATCACCGTGCCGGGCGCGAAGGCGTCCGGGTCTTTCAAAAACGCGTCGAGGGCGTCGGTCGTCCAGACCCCGGTCCTGCTCTTCAAAGCACCGGAGTAGCCCGCGTAGCCGGGGGCCTCGCCGATCGGCCTTTGGTAGACCTCCCAAAGGTTGGGCGCCCGCGTCCCAGGGCCGCCGCGATCCACGCTATGGCATCCGAGGCAACCCTCGATGGTGCTGACAGCCGCGTCTCTTCGTCCGACCTCGAGATCGGCCGGCATCCAGGCGTCGGCATCGAGCCCCTCGGAGTCGGCCAGGCGCAGCTCGGTCAGGCTCCCGCCGTCGTTCCACAGGACGATCGTGCCATCCTCGAGCTGGACGAGGTCGCGCACGCGCGCGCCGACGAAGATCGGCTCGGCGAAAATGATCCGACCCTCGGCATAGCGCATCCGGTACAGATAGTTCTTGAACGACGCCACCAGCAGGTCGCCGTCCCATTCCGGTGCAAATCCCCGGATGACGATCAGATTCGAGACCGCGATCGAGGGCAGCCAGGCGAAGATCGGCCGGCGATAGCCCGGGTGACGGCCCTGCGTGGTCGACAGCGGCCAGACTTTCTTGCCGTACCAGGTTCCGTAGATCACGTAGGGCCAGCCGTAGTTGGCGCCCTTTTCAATGAGATTGAGCTCGTCGCCGCCCTGGGGACCGTGCTCGGTCGACCAGATCATGCCGCCGGACGCCAGAGCGAGACCCTGCGGATTGCGATGACCGATCGAGATGATTTCGGCGGTCCCGGTGCCCGGGTCGATCCGCAGGATCTTGCCGTAGTCCGACGCCGGACTTTGCGGATGGATCTCCTTTGAGTTATAGCCGTCGAACTGAAAGTCACCGACCGTCAGAATGATTCGCCCATCACCGTCGAGCGCGATCCGGCCACCGGCCTGATGCGCGGCCCAGGCCGCCCCGGTCGTCTTCAGCCGAAGACAGGGCTGGGTATCATAGACGGTCACCCAGTCGCCGGCGGTCTTGGCAACCTGTCGAACATCATCGACATCGCCAAGAGGCAGCTTTGAGACTCGCAGCGTAAAGCATTTCTGGGCATCATGCCAATATATATGAGACAGAAGCAGCGCGGCGCCAGTTGGCTGGTCGGTATAGAGTAGATCTATGTGCCGAAACCAGCGTTCAGCATCCAAAGTACTGACGCGATGGGCGGTCGCATAGGCAACGAAGGCGGCGCGATTGTCTTCGGTCTCGATATCGAGATGGCTGAGCTTTCGGCTCCCATTCTGATTTTGATAGAGAAAAAACTGACCGTGATTGGTGACGCCGATGATCGTATTGGCACGAGCGGTGATGCCGCCGCCCCAGGACAGCTTGCCATCTTCGATCGATGGAGCGCCAACCTGGTCAGCAACGTCGATGGTCGAACTCGACAAGGTGTGGAAAGCAGTAGTGATGGTCGTATTTCGATCTTGTCTGTCCGGGACGAGGTGTTGGCCGAGGGCAACGATCCTGTCATAGGGATAGATCCGCCTGCCCGCGAACACCGCGCCCGCCAGGAACGCTAAGCCGAGCAGCCCGCCGACGAGCAGCAGCCGTGCGGCGGTCTTCCGCCATCGACCTCGACCCGCGCCCGGCATCGAGCTCGCAGTCAGGGCCGGCCGACGGTGCTCTGGCCGATGCCGGTCAGCAGCCGACCGCCGTCGACCACCCAGGCGGCGCCGGTGACGAAGGAAGCGTCGTCGGAAGCGAGATAGGCGACCACCCTGGCAGTGTCCTCGGGCTGGCCGATCCGTCCGGCCGGCAGTTCGCTCGCCCAGCGCGCACGCTCGCGCTCCGGAGCATTGGTCCGCTCGAGCACCATCGCCGTCGCGGTCGGGCCAGGACAGACCGCGTTGACCCGGATCCGGTCGGCGGCGAAATCGAGCGCCATGCACTGGGTCAGGAGCAGGATCCCGGCCTTCGAGGCGCAATACACCGAATAGCCGCGGCCGCCCGCCTTGCCGGCAACCGAGGCGGTGTTGACGATCGCGCCGCCGCCCGTCTGGCGCATCGCCGGCACGGCGTGCCTGGAGACGAGAAAGACGCTCTTCAGATTGGTGTCGATGCAGCGGTCCCAGTCGGCCTCGGAGAGCGTGGTGACGTCGCCGATCACCAGCACGCCGGCGTTGTTGTGCAGGACGTCGAGGCGACCGTGGCGACGCACGGTCTCGGCGATCAGGGTCGCGGCATCGCCGGCATCAGCCGCATCGGTGCGGACGAAGGCCGCCTCCCGGCCCTGCGCGCGCAGCTCCTCGGCGAGCCTCTCGCCGGCCGGGTCGAGATCGGCGATCATGACGCTCGCCCCCTCGCCGGCGAACAGCCGGACGGTGGCCGCGCCGATGCCCGACGCGCCGCCCGTGACGATCACGCTCTTGCCTGCGAACCGCACGCCGGCCCCCTTCAAGCCTCGCCGGCGAGCTGCCGGCGGGTGGTCTGCAGGGTCTCCAGCAGCGCGAGCAGCAGCGCGTCGCGCTCGGTCTCGAGACGCTCGATCGGGGGCGGATCGCTTGCCTCATGGGCGGCGACCAGACGCTCGATCACTTCCGGCGTGATGCGCAGGCCCTCGAGGTCGTCCATCCAGCGCTGGAGACCGGGACCGATGTGCTCGAGCAGATGGCGAAGGCCGCCCCGGCCGCCGGCCAGGTGATGGGTCGCGTGCGGCCCCATGATCGCCCAGCGCAGCCCCGGTCCGTAGGCGATCCCGCGGTCGACGTCTCCGAGGTCGGCGACCCCCGCGAGCACGAGGTTGATCGCTTCGCGGTAGAGGGCTGCCTGCATGCGGTTGACGACGTGGCCCGGAACCTCCCGCTTGACCCGGATCGTGACCTTGCCGGCGCCCCGGTAGAACGCCTCGGCCCGGTCGATCACGGCGGGCTCGGTCGCGCGGCCGCCGACCAGCTCGACCAGTGGGATCAGGTGTGGCGGGTTGAAGGGGTGGGCGACGATGTAGCGCCCGGGCCCGACCCGGCCCGCCTGCAGCTCGCTCGGCATGATCCCCGACGTCGAGGACGCGACCACCGCCCCGGCAGCGAGGCCCGGCTCCATCGCCGCGTACAGCGCGCGCTTGGCCTCCAGATCCTCGGGACCGTTCTCCTGCACCCAGCCGGCGCCCTCGACTGCGGCCGCCGGATCCGGGTGGAGCGACGGCGGCGCCGGCGCGCTCGCGCGCACGAGGCCCAGGCGCTCGAGCGTCGGCCAGGCGCGCTCGACGAAGCCCTGCACGCGCGCCTCGGTGCCCGCGGCCGGATCGTAGATGGCGACCTCGAGGCCGGCGGCCAGGAACAGCGCGGTCCAGCTCGCGCCGATCGTGCCGGCGCCGAGCACCGCGACCCGCCGGACGCCCTCAGGGTCGGCCGGCGCCGCAGCGCTCACCGCAGATACTCGACGTTGCCGTCGACCCCGATCGCCTGGCCCGAAACCAGCCGGCCGGCGTCCGAGCAGAGGTAGAGGATCATGTTGGCGATGTCCTGCGGACTGATCATCCGCCGCATCGAGGCGGTCTCCGTATATTCCGCGTACATCGCCTCGAACGCGACCCCGCGGGCCTTGGCCTTGGCGGCGATCACCCGGTTGATCCGGTCGCCCTCGACCGCGCCCGGGCAGATCGCGTTGACCCGGATCTGATCCGGACCGAGCTCGATCGCGAGCGCCTTGGTGAGGCCGACCACCGCCCACTTCGAGGCGCAGTACGGCGTCCGGAGCGCGAAGCCGAAGCGGCCGGCGGCCGAGGACAGATTGACGATCGCGCCGCCGCCCGCCGCCTTGAGCATCGGCACGGCGCGGCGGGCGCAGAAATACTGGCCGGTGATGTTGACCTCGAGGCAGCGCCGCCAGTCGTCGGGTTCGATCGCCTCGATCGGCCCGGTCGGCCCGGCGATACCAGCGTTGTTGATCAGGATGTCGAGCCCGCCGAGCTGCTCTTCGGCGAGCGCGAACAGACGGTCGACATCCGCCTCCTCGGCGACGTCGGCCGGGATCGCCGGCACCTCCGGCAGATCGCCGCGCAGCTTGTCGAGCGCCTCCTGCTCGACGTCGCAGGTCACGACCCGGGCCCCGGCATCGACGAACGTCTGGAGCGTGACCCGGCCGATCCCGGCCCCGCCCGCGGTCAGAACCACCCGCTTGCCGTCAAGCCTGAGTTCCATGGCCCCGCCCCCGAACTGCTGTCCCCGCGGGGCCATCATGAGGGGCGGACGGGCCCTGTCAACGCCCGGATGCGTCCCGTCGACGGGATCAGTTGCTGGCCTGCCAGATCGAGAGCCATTGGTTCACGCGACCCCCGGAAACCTCGGCGCTCTGGAACGTGAAGCCGTCGTCGACGAGATCGGCCATGACGCGCGCGCAGCTGCGGCCGAGGACGTCGTTCGAGCTCAGGCTGTCGTTGCTCTCGGTCGCGAAGGCGGAACCCCCGTGGCCCTGATCGGACCCGCCGCTGATCTGCAGGAACGTCGCGGTCGGCCCGTCGATCGCCGTCAGATCGCAGCCGACCAGCGCGATCCGGTTGGCGGCGCCGGCGGGCGCCGCGAGCGCCAGGCCCAGGACGAGCGCCGCAATCGTGATCACAACTCTTGGTGCTTGTTGCACTGGACCAGCTCCCCCGATTAAAATATATTTCGACTGAACCGCCATAAACTTCCCACAGTTGGCCAATCACGACAAGACTTCGTTCGTCGGTCGACTTTATGTTTAGTTCATATCCCAGCAATGACAACTTGCGCGCGCAACGCCAGCTTCGGGAGAAGCCGATGACCACGGCCGAGATCCAGACCCTGCCGGCCCGCCGGGGCAAGGCGGTGCGCCTGCGTAAGGGGCAGGCGATCAAGGTGATCAATACCCATGGCCAGCAGGTGGTCGACACCTGGGCGTTCAACGCCGACGATCTTTCCGAGTTCATGTCGATGGAACATCTGCGCCAGGTGCTCGACCGGATCATGCCCCGGGTCGGCGACCCGCTCGCGACCAACCAGCGGCGGCCGATCCTGACGCTGGTCCAGGACACGTCGCCCGGCATCCATGACACGCTGCTCGCGGCCTGCGACCTCTGGCGCTACCGCAACCTCGGCTGCACCGGCCACCACGACAACTGCCGGGACAATCTGTTCGCCGGCATGGCCGAGCTCGGCCTGACGCCGCCCGAATGCCCGAGCCCCTTGAATCTCTGGATGAACACGCCCGTGGTCGACGGTCTCGGCATCGACTGGCGGCCACCGGTCAGCCGACCCGGCGATTACGTGGTGCTGCGCGCCGAGCTCGACTGCATCGTCGCCATGTCCGCCTGCCCGCAGGACCGCGTGCCGATCAACGGCACCGACCTGAGCCCGACCGAGGCGCACTTCCAGGTACTCGGCTGATCCAGCGCACCCAGAGGATCAGCGGACGCCAGAGGATTCAGCGGACCGGCCGCAGCTTCGGCAGGAGAACGCGCCACGAGACGCTCACGGGACCTCCTAACCGGACCCTAACGATTTCCGGCAACTGTTTCTTTGCCTGGTCCATGTGATCGTGGGAATCTGTGCTCCTGGTCGTGGACGGCGCGCGGACTCCCAGGGTCGCATGGACCGATCGATCCTTTGCGCCCGAACCGGTTGACGGAAGGTTAACCAGCCGGCGGCCCCGGGGGTCGAGCGTGGCTCCTTCGCGAATCCGCCGCCGTGAGCGGTGCCGCGGCCGTCGTGGGGTCGTGGCTGCCCCGCGTTCAGAAGCGTCCGATCGGACCCGCGGGCGTGAGCTTGCAGCCGGTCAGCCGGCGTTCGGCCATGTCCATCCGCCAGGTCAGCATCGCCTGGGCCTGCGCCAGGACCTCGACGGCCCGGCCAGGGTCGGCCGCGATGTTCCGGAACTGGTGCGGGTCCTGGCGCAAATCGTAGCAGAGCGGCGCCAGGCCGTTTAAGTGGACGTAGGCGTAGTCCGCGCTCTGGCGCACCCCGAGCGCGCAGCGGTCCGAAGCGAGGCCGAGCGCGCGCTCGAAATCCAGGGCCTCGAGGTCGCGGAAATCGTGCTCGTAATGCGCCGCCGCGCGCCAGTCGGCCGGATCTCCGCCCTCGAGCCAGGGGACCAGGCTCCGGCCATCGCATTGCAGCGGCGGCGCGAGGCCGATCCGCTCGAGGATCGTCGGCATCAGGTCGACGTGCTCGGTGAACGCCTCGACCACCCGGCCGCGCGCCGCCGCGGGGCCCGGGTCGATAACGATCAGCGGCACGTGGAAGGCTTGCGGGAAGAAGCCGGCCTTGCCGAGCAGCCAGTGGTCGCCCAGCATCTCGCCGTGGTCAGCGGTGACCAGGATCAGGGTCCGGTCGAGCTCGCCCAGCGCCTCGAGCGCGGCGACGATCCGGCCGAGGTGGTGGTCGACCTCGGTGATCAGGCCGTAGTAGACCGCCCGCGCCCGACGGATGCTGGCTTCGTCCAGGCCTGCGGGCTTGCCGTACCAGCTCTCAGACAGGGGCAGCGCGAGCTTGGCCCTGAGCCAGGGATGCGCGGCCGCCTCGGCCTCGCGGCTCGCGGCCCGGACCGGCGCCGGCACCTGGTCCGGGCCGTAGAGCGCATGGTAGGGGGCGGGCGCGACCAGCGGCGGATGCGGCTTCAGGAAGGTCAGGTGCGCGAACCAGGGGCCGGTCGCGTCCCGCCGCTCGAGCCAGGCCAGGAACGAATCGGCGACAAACGCGGTCTCGCTGGCGTCGGCCGGATAGGGCGCGGGCGCTCCGAGGTCGCCGCCGAACAGCTCGGCCAGGCTCCAGGAGCGGCCATGCCGACGCTTGAGATGGGCGAGCCACGCGGCATTGTCTTCGGGCAGGTAGAGGCCGATCTCGAAGCTCGGGTACAGGCCTTCGTAGGTCCGAAGCCACGGATCGGCGGGATCGCGCCTGCGCGGATCGAGGCTCCGGTCGGTGTAGCCGAACAGGATCGGCCGATAGCCGGCCTTGCCCGCCTCGGCGGCGAGATCGCTGTGGCGCGCGTCGAGCGGCGTGCCGTTGGTGACCGAGCGGTGATTCAGTGCATACATGCCGGTGTGCAGCGACGCGCGCGCCGGCCCGCAGGGCGTCGCCTGCGAGAAGTGCCGCCGGAACAGCACGCCCCGCCCGGCGAGCGCATCCAGGTGCGGGGTCCGCAGGCAGGCGTGCCCGAGCAGCCCGAGGCAGTCGCCCCGCCACTGGTCGGCGGTGATGAGCAGCACGTTCATCCGGAAATCCCGCCGATGCTCACGATCGGCGACCCGGACGCCGGTGACCGAGAGCGACTGCGCATCCGCTTTGGCGTGTTGGCCGTGATCGACGTGATCGTCGTCATGACCGTGATCGCCGCTTCGATCGACCTCTGGAGCGCCGACGCGAAGGCCTGCTGCCACAGGACCCGATCCAACCGGCTGGCATCACCGTCATCGCCGACTTCAGTCCTGCTCCAGCGCGAGCTCCGCCCCGCGGAGCGCGCTACGCCTGAGGGCTATCGGCGGCAATGCCCGGTCGAGGACCGCAGCATTCCGGCCCTCGAACGGATTGACGAAGGTCACGGCACCGAGCTTCCGGCCATCCCGAAAATCCTCGCTCAGCAGGATCTGGCAGCCGGCCTGTTGAACCGTCGCCCAGAGCATGGCGTCCCAGAACGGCAGACCATGCCGGAGCACGGCCGGCAGAACGGTGTCCAGGATCTTCGGCCCGGCAGCCTCGACCGGGAAGGCCGCGCGCAGGCGCTCGACAGCGGTCGCCGCGTCGGACGCCGGCAGTTTGCCTTTGCGCGTCACGACATGGAAGAATTCGCCCATCGACTGCAGCGTCAGGATGCAATCGGCGGCACCTGCGCGCGCCACCAGATCGATCGCCCGCGCATGCCGCTCGCCGGCATCGACGTCGACAAAGTACACGAGATGTTGGCATCGAGGCTCAGTCTCACCGCTCGTGCATCTCATCGCGGGTGGCGCGGATCCCGCCCAGGTGAAAGCCCTTGCGGCCGAGCGCCATCAGCCGTTCGAGCGCCGCCTTGCGCGCGGGCGTCACCGGGCCGCGATACGGCGCCAGCGTCGCGACCGGCTGCCCGCGCCGGGTGATGACGATCTTCTCGCCGCCCGCGACTTCGCCGAGAAGGCGTGAGAATCGCTGGTTGGCCTCGCGCGCGGACACGGTCCTCATGACGATGCGCATCCTGTAGTGATCGCACTACATCTGGCCGGGGGCGCCCGAATCGACAAGGCTCGGCGGCTCGGAGTCGCGCCTCCCGGGTCTAACGGTCGTGCTCGAGGTCGGCCAATTGGGGCCCGAGCGGCGGGTCCATCTGGGCGAGGAGCACGATCGGCCGCTGGACCAGGTAGAAGACCGCGCGGCCGTTGGCATCCAGGATGTCGAAGGCGAGCCGGAGATCGTCGCGCGGATCGACGTTGCCGCCGTCGAAGCGGATGCGGTCGAACGGCTCGTCCTCCTGCCGGGCCTGCTCGAAGCGATCGGCCTTCGCCAGGCGATGAAAGGTCTGCGGCTGATCGAACGACAGGCCGTCGGTGTAGACGCTCGGCTGGTCCGGCGTGGTCCTGAGCTCCAGATCGAAGCCCGCCCAGCGCCAGGGGCCGCGGTTGGCGATGACGTTGACGATCGAGAGGGTCAGAAAGCCGATCGCCGGCGAGACGTGCAGATGGCCGGGGCGATCGTTGCGGACGCTCAGGATCGCGGGCCCCGCGCCGGTGATCTCCTCGACCAGCACGATCGGGTCGCCCGCGGTGCCGGTGCCGCTGGCGGCAAGCAGCCGGGCGCCGCCGAGCTCGTCGCTGAACGACAGGCCGCCGGTCGTGAAGGTTCCGGCATGCAGGCTGCCGGCAACCATGGCCCCGGCCAGGCCGCCGATCAGCGACGCCAACCGCCGCGCGCTCACCGGTCCGCACCCCGAGGGTCGCCGATCGAGACGCGCCGGAGATCGCGCGGGCGGCGCCCGCGGCGATCGCTGTCGGCCCGATGCCGGGCGATGCCGGAATCGAGCCGGCCGGGCGGGTCTTCCGGCGGGAGCGTGACCCTGCGCCGCACTCCTTCGACCACGGTCCCGCTCCGTCCCCCGGGCAGGCGCAACACGCCTTGAATCCGCCAGCGCGGGGCGCGGTCCGGGTCCCCGGCGGCAACGGCGTCGCGCGGGCACCTCGCCTGACTCGTCGGCGCCGCTGCGGCCAGCGCCCGGGACCCGCGCCCATCGCCGCCGTCGCCCGCACCGATGACCCTCCGCGCGCGGTGCTTCGATCTCATGCTCGCGGCCACGCTCTCCTGCAGCACCCCAGACATGCGCGCCAAGCTCGGCGCCTGGCAAGCCGTTTCGTCGACCGGCGTCCGCTTTCGGCTAGCCGGCGAGCGCCACCGGCTCGGTCAGCAGGCGCCGCGCGCCCGGGTCGATCGTCAGGCGCCGGTCGTGAAACGCGACCACGCTCGCCTTGTGCGCGACGCTGATAATGGCTGCTTGCGGCAGCCGCTGCCGCAGAAGGTGGTAAAGCTTCGCTTCCATAGGCTCGTCGAGCGCCGAGGTCGCCTCGTCGAGGAACAGCCACTCGGGCCGCAGCAGGAGCGCGCGGGCGATCGCGAGCCGCTGCTGCTCGCCGGGCGACAGCACCGGCGACCAGAAGCGCTCCTCGTCCAGCCGGTCGGCCAGGTGATCGAGACCGGTGACCGCGAGCGCCTGACCGATCGCGACCAGGTCGTACGCATGGGGGTTCTCGGGAAAGCAGAGCGCCTCGCGCAGCGTGCCGACCGGTAGATAGGGCTTCTGGGGTAGGAACAGCAGGCGGGCGGCCTTGGGCAGCTGGATCAGCCCGCGACCGAACGGCCAGAGGCCGGCGAGCACGCGGAACAGCGTGGTCTTGCCGCTCCCCGAGGCCCCCTGGATCACCACCCGGTCACCTGGACGGACCTCGAGGTCGACCTGATCGAGCAGGACCCGGCCCTCCGGCAGCGCGACCTCGACGCCCGCGAGGCGCAGCGGGCCGCCCTCGACCCGCTCGATCGTGAAGCCGGAGGTGGTCCGGGTCAGCCGGCGCGCCGCCTCCATGCTCTCGCCGAAGGTGGTCAGCCGGTCGATCGTCGCCTTCCACTCGGCGAGCGTCGGCCAGACGTCGACGAACCACGACAGCGAGCCCTGGACCCGGCCGAACGCGCCCGCGGTCTGGGTCAGCACGCCGAGCGGGATCACGCCCATGAAATAGCGGGGCGAGGCGACCACCAGCGGGAAGACGTCCGCCGCCTGGCCGTAGAAGGCGGTGAACCAGGTCAACCGCTTGGTGTAGCGCATGTAGTCCCACCAGGTCCCGAAGATCCGCCCGAACGCGCCCTGCAGGCGGCGCGCCTCGTCCGGCTCGCCGTGGTAGAGCGCGATGCTCTCGGCGTTCTCTCGCACCCGGACCATCCGGTAGCGGAAGTCGGCGTTGAAGCGCTGCAGATCGAAGTTCACCCGGACCAGCGGCCGGCCGATCTTGTAGGTCAGCCACGAGCCGAGCCCGGCGTAGACCACCGCGACCCACATCATGTAGCCCGGGATCGTGAGCCCGCCGAACACCGGCAGCGTGACGCTGCCGGAAAGACCCCAGAGCACCGAGGTGAACGTGGCGAGCGTCAGAACCTCCGAGACCAGGCCGAGCACGATCACCAGGGTCTGGCCGGTGAACGTGTTGCAGTCCTCCTCGATCCGCTGCTCCGGATTGTCCGCCTGCGCGCTGGTCAGCTCCATCCGGTAATAGGTCCGGTCGGCCAGCCAGTCCCGGAAGTAGACGTTGGTCAACCAGCGCCGCCAGCGGATCTGCAGCATCTGGCGAAACCAGAGCCGGTAGACCGCAATCACGATGAAGAAGAAGGCGAGCACGCAGAAATACCGGAGCTCGATCCAGAACGCGTGCACGTTCTTGTCCTGCAGCGCGTTGAAAAAGCGCTCGTTCCAGTCGTTCAGGAGCTTGGTGATGTAGACGAGGACGACGCCGCTGCCGACGACGATCGCGAGCAGGCCGCGGGCGCTCCAGCGCTCCTCGGACCAGAAATAAGGCGCGCTCAGCTTCCAGAGCTTGGCCAGGAAGCCGTGCGCGGCGGCCAGGCGCCTGCTCAACCTGCGCATGCCGGATCTCGCGCCTCAGCCATCGTCCGCCCCGCAGCCCGGCCCGGTCATACCTGCGCTGCGGACGGCCCCAGCCACCGCCGCCGACGCCACTACGCCGGGTCAAGGTTAACCGAAGCTTAACGTGAGGACAGATTGCCGGGGAACCCGCGGGCGCCCTGCCCTGTCCGCAAGTCGAGTTACGTCGAGCGGGCGGCGAAGCCCAATGAACCTTCTGTCATAATTTCAGGCCGACTTGCCGAGCATCGCGGCCTTGAGCAGCGGCAGGTTGTGCCGGAACATGTCGAGGTAAGTCGGCGCCGGTCCGTCCGGCGGCGAGAGCGCATCGGCGTACAGCGTGCCGCCGACCACGGCGCCGGTCTCGCGGCCGATCTGCTCGACCAGGCGCGGGCTCAGCGCGTTCTCGAAGAACAGCACCTTGATGTGCTCGCGCCGGATCTGGTCGATCAGCCTCGCCATGTCGGCGGCCGACGGCTCGGCGTCCTCGCTGATGCCCTCCGGGGCCACGAACTCGACGCCATAGGCCTGGCCGAAGTAGCCGAAGGCGTCGTGCGAGCTCACGACCTTGCGGCGCTCCGGCGGCACCTCGGCGATCTCGCGCCGGACCCGACGGTCCATGGCGTCGAGCGCGGCCAGATAGGTCCTGCCGGCAGCATCATAGTCGGCGGCGTTGGCCGGATCGGCCTTGGCCAGCGCGGCCTCGATGTTGGCGACGTAGCGATGGCCGTTGGCGAGGTCCTGCCAGGCGTGCGGGTCGGTCACCCTGGTGCCGTCATCGTCCATCTAGCGCGGCGCGATGCCCTGGCTCGCGACCACGACCGGCCCGTGATAGCCCGACGCCTGGATCAGGCGGTCCATCCAGCCTTCGAGGCCGAGGCCGTTGACGACCACGAGGTCGGCGGTGGCGAGCGCCCTGGCATCCGCCGGGGTCGGCTCGAAGGCGTGGGCGTCGCCGTCCGGCCCGACCAGCGTGGTCAGCGCGACGTGCTCGCCGCCGACCTCGGCGACCATGTCGCCGAGAATCGTGATCGTGGCGACCACCTTGAGCTTGCCCGGGGCAGCGGCCCGCGACGCCATCGGCACCGCGACCAGCCCCGCCAGGATGACCGACGTCAGGAGCAGGGAGCGACCCATGGGAGCTCCTCCTCGAGTTCGACGCGCTCAGGCTGGCCGGAGCCGGAGCCGGACGCCCGGCCCAGGATGCCGCCCTGCGGCCCCAAGACCACCGAAAGCACGTAGATGCCGCTCGCGCTCAGGATGATCGCCGGGCCGGAGGGCAGCGCGGCGTGGTAGGAGGCGAGCAGGCCGAGCAGGCCGGAGAGCAGGCCGATCGCGCTGCTGGTCAGCGCGAGCGACCAGACCTCGCGCGCCCAGAAGCGCGCCGCCGCCGCCGGCACCATCATCAGGCCGACCGCCATCAGCGTGCCGAGCGCCTGGAAGCTCGCGACCAGGTTCAGGACCACGAGCACCAGGAAGATGCCGTGGTAGAGGCCGCCGCCGGCCCCGACCGCGCGCAGGTACAGGGGATCGAAGCATTCGGTGACCAGCGGCCGGTAGATCAGCGCGAGCATGACCAGCGTCACGCTGGTAAGCGCCCCGACCAGCAGCAGCGCCTGGTCGTCGACCGCGAGCACCGAGCCGAACAGCACGTTGAGCAGATCGATGTTGCTGCCTCGGAGCGAGACGATCAGCACGCCGAGCGCCAGCGACGTCAGGTAGAAGGCGGCGAACGCCGCGTCCTCGCGCAGCGGCGTCAGCCGGGTGACCAGGCCCGCGAGCAGGGCCACGGCGAGCCCGGCGACGAAGCCGCCGAGGCCCATGGCCGTGAGCGACAGGCCGGCGACCAGAAAGCCGACCGCGGCGCCGGGCAGGACCGCGTGCGACAGGGCATCGCCCATCAGGCTCATGCGCCGCAGCAAAAGGATGATCCCGACCGGGCCACAGCCCATCGCCAGCGCCAGACAGGCGACCAGCGCCCGGCGCATGAACTCGTAATCGGCGAACGGCTCGATCAGCAGCGCGTACGCGCTCACGCCGACCTCCGCAGGCGCATCGCGGGAGCGTCCGCCAGGGCGTCGGGCAGGCCCCAGGCGCGCAGCAGCTGGTCCGCCTGGAGCACCCGCTCGGTCGGGCCCCAGTCGATCACCTCGTGGGCCAGCAGCAGGGTCTCGGGAAAGTGGGCGCGCGCGATCGCGAGGTCGTGCAGGACGACGACCACGGTCCGCCGCTCGCGGTGCCAGGCGCGCACGATCTCGAGCAGATCGGCGGTGGTCCTGGCGTCGACCGCCGCGAACGGCTCGTCGAGCAGGACGATCGGGCAGTCCTGGACGATCAGGCGCGCGAACAGGACGCGCTGGAACTGGCCCGCTGACAAGGCGCCGATCGGCCGCTTGGCATGGTTGTCGAGGCTGACCTCGCCGAGCGCCCGGGCGACGGCCTCGGCGCCGGCGCGGCCGATCGGCCGGAATGCGCCGGTCCGGCGCCAGCGGCCGAGGCCGACCACGTCCTGGACGGCGATCGGGAAGCTCCGGTCGATCTCGGAGCGCTGCGGCAGGTAGGCGACCTGGTCGCGGCCCGCATCCGCCAGCTCGACCCGGCCCGAGCTCGGCGGCAGCAGCCCGGAGATCGCCCTCAGCAGCGTCGTCTTGCCGGCGCCGTTCGGGCCCATCACCGCGGTCAGCGAGCCGGCCGCGAAACTGCCGCTGACCTGCCGCAGCGCCGGCTGCCGGTCGTAGCCGACCGTGAGGTCCTGGAGCCGGATCGCCGGCGTCACGGGCTCATCCCCACCAGCCGAGCACGCCGCCGATCGCGGCCCAGAGCACCAGCAGGGCACCGCCGACGACCGCGAGCCGGCCGAGCGCGCCGGCCGCGAGAGGGGTGACCGACCCTGCGGACGACGTCCGCCGCTCCATGCTCACCTCAAAGAAATGTTATACTGTTACATAGCAGCGCCCGAGGGGCGGCGCAACCACTCGCAGGCCCGGTTCGAACGCGCCCGCACCGGGGTCGATTTGAGGGCGCCGCCCGGTCGCGGACGTCCGGCGGTCCGGCGCTGCCTGATCCTGGCTTCGGACGAGCCTACTTGGTCCCGTACAGGCGGTCGCCGGCGTCGCCGAGACCGGGCATGATGTAGCCGTGGTCGTTGAGCTTCTGGTCGATCGCAGCGGTGAAGACCGGCACGTCCGGGTGCACGCTCTGGAACCGGGCGATGCCTTCGGGCGCCGCCAGCAGACAGACGAACTTGATCTGCTGCGCGCCCTCCTCCTTGATTCTGGAGACCGCGGCGACCGCCGAGTTGCCGGTCGCGAGCATCGGGTCGACCACGATCACCAGGCGCTCCTGCAGATCCTCGGGCACCTTGAAATAGTACTCGACCGCGGTCAGGCTCTCGGGGTCGCGATAGATGCCGACGTGGCCGACCCGGGCCGAGGGCACGAGGTCGAGCATGCCCTGGAGCAGGCCGTCGCCGGCGCGCAGGATCGAGACCATGCAGAGCTTCTTGCCGGCGAGCGTCGGCGCGATCATCTCGGCGAGCGGCGTCTCGATCGGGGTCGTGGTCACCGGCAGGTCGCGGGTGACCTCGTAGGCGAGCAGGGTCGCGACCTCGCGCGACAGCTGGCGGAACTTGACGGTCGTGGTTTCGCGCTTGCGCATCAGGGTCAGCTTGTGCTGCACCAGGGGGTGCTCGACCACGGTGACGTTCGGGCGCGCTGTGCTCATGACCCTTCCTCGCTGACCACGGCCGGCGATCGCGCCGGCGCGCCCCGTGATCCTACCAGACAAAAGTTGCGCGAACCATCGACCGCCAGCGCGGGCCCGGGCGGCGGTCAGGCCGCGGGCTTCGGGCTCGGGACCGGCGGGCTCGCCCAGGGCTGCGCCGCCAGGAACTCCAGGATCGCGCTCGCGAGCCCGTCAAAATCCGGGTTGAAGGTCAGCCGGCGGATCACGTCCCCGGCGAGATTGTCCGCAGTGATCTCGCCGTAGCGGACGTCCGAGTTCGCCGGGGTCCTGACCGGATCCTGGCAGATCAGCCAGTCGGGCGTATCGATCCGCCAGTAGTAGTGGGCGCAGTCGAGATAGTCGCCGGCGCGGCCATAGTGCGGATCGTCCGGCGCGATCGGCAGGGCCGGGTGGGCGAGGTCGAGGATGTCCGGCCAGCGGTCGCTGGCGCGCGCCAGGGCGAAGCGGCAATCCTCGACCGGCTCGGCGCCCGGAGCATACCAGAGCAGGGTCCGCGGCCCGATCAGCTGGCGGCAGAACCAACGGCGCGCGGCCGGCACGTCGATCGTGACGTCGTCGGCGCTGAGCGCCATGAATACGGGCAGCGCGAACGGCCGCTGGTGCTCGTCGAGCCGGTCGATCAGCGCTCCGAGCTGGATCTCGGCATTGCGCGCGATCGACAGGTAGCGGACCTGGTCGTCGTCGGGCAACAGCTGGGCAAAGCCGCCGGTGGCGCCGAAGCCGGGAAGGCCGTCGGCGAGCACGCCATGGCTGCCCGAGCGCGCAAGCGCCGGCGCCAGCAGCACGAGGCCGCCGAGCGGCGGCGCCTCCGGCGCCGATTCGCCTGCGGCATAGTCGATCGCGAGGGTGGCACCAGCGCCGAAGCCGACGAGATAGAGCCGCGCCGCCTGGCCCGCGAAGCTCGCTGCACCCTGCCGGGTCGCCTCGATCCAGGCGGCCTCGTCGACCCCGAGCAGATCGCCCGGCACCGTGCCATGCCCCGGCAGCAGGATCGCGCGCACCAGGTAGCAGGCGGCGGCGAAACGCGCGCCGAGCTCACGCATCTCGTAGGGGCTGTCGCCGAGGTCGTGGATCAGCAGCACCGCCCGCGGGTAGCGCCCGTCCGCCGCCCGCGGGCAGCGCGCGGCCTCCGGCCGCAGCCCGAACGGCGCCCGCTCCTCAATTACCTGCGGCTCGAGCGGCTTGCCGATCGCGGCGTTGGCGGCCGCGATCTGCGCCTTGGACCGATCGACGTACGCGGCGAAGTCGGCCACCGGCATGGGCGTCTCGAGCCCGGATGGCGCATGGCGCGCCTCGAGCTTGCCCTCGGCGGCGCACGCCGCGAGTAGCAGCGCCAGACCGACCGCCGGCAACGCGCGGCGGCCGGCCGTCGACGTGGTCTTCCGCGTCACGCGCGCTAGTGTAACTCAGTCTGATTGTAGCGCAACCTTATAGCGCATCCATCCGGCCGCGCCGACCCGGTTTACCGGCCGTCAAGACCTCTCTTGCATCTTCGTCATCTCGAAGGCGGCGCCGGCCGGCAGAACCGGCAGTCGATCAAAAAACCGGACCTAATCCGATCTCGCTGTGAACTGGTTCACATTGCCCCGCCGCCGCCGCGCCTAGCGTCGAGACGCGATACGGGTGTCCTGGGAGAGCGCCAACCACGAGGAACACGCCATGACAGCGCCCATGGGAGAAAGAATCATCGACGTCCTGGAGCAGGCTGGCAACCGGTACCTCAGCGCTGCCGATTCGCGCGCCTACGCCATTCTGCTCCTGCAGATCGGCGGCACCGACGCTCTGCGCGCCTACGACGCCAGCGAAGACTACTGGCAGCACGTGCAGGCGGTCCTCGACACGTTCTTCACCTCGGCGGAGCGTGCCGAGATCTGCGCGAGCCTGATCGCCCAGCCGGAGCTGCGGGCGCGCCCCGAGTTCCAGCGCTTTCTCAGCCACGCGCTCGCCGAGCGGCGGCTCCAGGACCTGGTCAGGTCGGCGGCAGTCGCGAGCCTCGCGGTCGGACGCCCGCCGCTCGCCTCCGCCCGGCGCGGCCACTAGGCCCGCGTTCGGCGCTCGCGCACGATCTCGCTTCCGGCCCGGATCGGCACGCCGGGCCGGGTGCCGGAGATCCGCGCGGCAGCAGGCGCGCGGGCTGCGGGTGACCGCGGCGCTAAGGACGCTTGCCGCGGTCTTTGCTTTCTGGCAACGAGCCCGGTAGATCATGCCGCCAACTGCCGGACCCGGAGAGCCATGCCGACCTTCGCGAGCGACACCCTGCACGCCCTGATCCGCGCCGTGTGCACGGCCAGCGGCAGCGCCGGGCGCGAGGCGGGCCTGGTCGCCGACCAGCTGGTCGAGGCCAATCTGACCGGCCATGATTCGCACGGCGTCGGGCTCGTGCCGTACTACGTGGAATCGCTCGCCAAGGGCGCGCTCCTGCCCAACCGGCACGCCGAGGTCGCCCGGGGCGAGGCCGCGGTGCTGGTGGTCGACGGCCAGCGCGGCTACGGCCAGGTGATCGGCCACGAGGCGATGGAGCTCGGCATGGCGCGCGCCCGCGAGCACGGGGTCGCGCTGCTGGCGATCCGCAACAGCTTCCACCTCGGGCGGATCGGCCACTGGGCCGAACAGTGCGCGCAAGGCGGCTTCGCCTCGATCCATTTCGTCAACGGCATCGACCACCCGCCGATCCAGGCGCCGTTCGGCAGCGCCGAGGCGCGGCTCAGCACCAACCCGTTCTGCGCCGCGCTGCCGGGCCGGGACGGGCCGATGGTAGTGCTCGACATGGCGACCAGCAAGATCGCGCTCGGCAAGGCCCGGGTCGCGGCCAACCGCGGCGTGCCGACGCCCGATGGCAGCCTGCTCGACGCCGACGGCCTGCCGACCCGGAACGCCGCGGTCATGTTCCAGGAGCCCAGGGGGGCCCTGGTCGCGATGGGCGAGCACAAGGGCTCGGGACTTGCCATCCTGTGCGAGCTGCTGGCCGGTGCCCTGACCGGCGGCTGGACGATCGAGCCCGGGCATCCGATGGCCGGCGGCACCCTCAACAACATGCTCTCGGTGATCATCGACCCGGATGCGCTCGGCGGCCGCGAGCAGCTCTGGCGCGAGGGCGGCGCGCTGCTCGCCTATCTGAAATCGGCCCGGCCGCTGTCCGGGGTCGCCGAGGTCCTGATGCCGGGCGACCCCGAGCAGCACCGGCGGCGCCAGCGCCTGGCCGAGGGCATCGACGTCGACGAGCGCAGCTGGGCCGACATCCTGGCGGCGGCGCGCGCCGCGGGCGTGCCGGACGCCGAGATCAGGGCCCTGACTGCCTGAGCGCCGGACAGAGTCATCGAGGATCGAGGCATGGAACGGGTCGACTGCGTGGTGATCGGCGCCGGCGTCGTGGGGCTGGCCGTGGCGCGTCAGCTGGCGCTCGCCGGGCGCGAGGTGATCGTGCTCGAGGCCGCGGACATGATCGGCACCGAGACCAGCTCGCGCAATAGCGAGGTGATCCACGCCGGCATCTACTATCCTAAGGGCTCGCTCAAGGCGACCAGCTGCGTCGCCGGCAAGCAGAAGCTCTATCCCTACTGCCTCGAGCACGGGGTTCCGCACCGGCGCTGCGGCAAGCTGATCGTCGCCACCACCGAGGCCCAGAAGGCGACGCTCGAGCAGATCCGCGCCAAGGCCGCGGCGAATGGCGTGATCGACCTCGAATGGCTGGAGCCGGCCGCGGTCAGGGAGCTCGAGCCCGAGGTCTTCTGCACCGCAGCCCTGCTCTCGCCCTCGACCGGGATCATCGACAGCCACGCCCTGATGCTCGCCTACCAGGGCGAGGCCGAGGACCATGGCTCGATGCTCGCGTTCCGCGCCCGGGTCGAGCGCGGCAAGGTCGCGGAGGACGGGATCGAGCTCGAGGTCGGCGGCGATGCGCCCATGAGCCTCAAGGCGCGGATCGTGGTCAACAGCGCCGGCCTGCACGCGCCCGACCTCGCCGCCCGGTTCGAGGGTCTGCGGCGCGACCTGCTGCCGACCGCGTATTACTGCAAGGGCAACTACTTCACGCTCGCCGGCGCCCGGCCGTTTTCCCACCTCGTCTACCCGGTGCCCGAGCACGCCGGGCTCGGGGTCCACGTCACGCTCGATCTCGGCGGCCAGGTGCGCTTCGGCCCGGACGTCGAATGGGTCCATGGCATCAACTACGACGTCGACCCGAGGCGCGCCGATGTCTTTTACGCCGCGATCCGGACCTACTGGCCAGGGCTCAAGGACGGCACGCTCGAGCCCGGCTATGCCGGCATGCGCCCCAAGCTCGCGCCCAAGGGCAGCGTTGCCGACGACTTCGTGATCCAGGGCCCGCGCGAGCACGGCGTGCCGGGCCTGGTCAACCTGTTCGGGATCGAGAGCCCGGGCCTGACCAGCTCGCTGGCGCTCGCCGAGGACGTCGAGCGCGCCCTGCAGCAGTCACTCAGCCGCGCGGCCTGACGCGCGCGGGCGGCGCGGCCATGCTCAGGATCGCCAGCATCGGCGAATGCATGATCGAGCTGCGCCACCGCAGCGCGTCCGAACTCCACCTCGCGTTCGGCGGCGACACGCTGAATTTCGCGGTCTACTTCGCAAGGCTGACCCGCGAGCAGGACGTCCGGGTCGACTACGTCAGCGCGCTCGGCGACGACGCCTACAGCGATGCGATGCTCGCCATGTGGCAGGCGGAGGACGTCGGCACCGGGCTGGTCGCCCGCCTCGCCCGCCGCCTGCCCGGCCTGTACACGATCCGGACCGATGCCAAGGGCGAGCGCAGCTTCACCTACTGGCGCTCGGCCTCGGCCGCGCGCGCGCTGCTGCAGGACGGCCGGGCCGAGCGGCTGCTCGCGGAGCTTTCCAGCTTCGACCTGCTCTATCTGTCGGGCGTCACGCTCTCGATCCTGGATGACGAGCAGCGCCGGGCGCTGATGGCGATCGCGGAGGCGGTGCGCGAGCGCGGCGGCCGGATCGCGTTCGACAGCAACTACCGCCCGGTCGGCTGGCCCGACCCGGCGAGCGCGCGCGCCGCCTTTGACGAGATGCTGACCCGGGCCGACATCGCGCTGCCGACGCTCGACGACGACCAGGCGCTGTTCGGGGTCGCCGGCGCGCGCGAGGCCGCCGACCGGCTGCACCACCTCGGCGTCGCCGAGGCCGTGATCAAGTGCGGCGCCGCCGGCTGCTTCCTGTCCTCGGCGGCGTTCACGGGCGAAGTGCCGCCGACCCTGGTCGCCGAGGTCGTCGACAGCACCGCCGCCGGCGACAGCTTCAACGCCGGCTATCTCGCCGCCCGCCTTTCCGGCGCCGACCCGGAAGCCGCCGCCCGCCTCGGCGGCGCGCTCGCCGCCCGGGTCATCGCCCACCCGGGCGCGATCATCCCCGCCTGGGCGATGGGGGACCTGGCGATGCCTCAGCAGTAGTGCTCGGTTCAACGGACACCGGCCCCCACGATCCTGGATTGATCCGATTTAGCTTGCTAGATTCTGATTGGTGCATTCGATTCGAGGCATCGCGGTGGACATTCGGAAATGGCTCCGAGACCTGGACTTGGAGCGATACGCTGAGGCGTTCCTCGCGAACGAGATCGACGCCGAGATCCTGCCCAAGCTGAACGCCGAGGACCTGAAGGACCTCGGCGTTGCCCTGGTCGGCCAGCGCCGCAGGCTGCTGGAGGCGATCGCGACGCTGCGCGACTCCGCCCTGCCGGTCGAAGCCTTTGATGCGAAAACGTCTTCGCTCCCGAGCGGGGAGAGCGCGGTCGCGCGCTCCGAGGCCGAACGCCGGCAGCTGACGGTGATGTTCGTCGATCTGGTGGGCTCGACCGCGCTGTCGGCGAGGCTCGATCCCGAGGAGATGCGCGATGTGATCCGCGCCTACCAGAACGCGGTGGCCGGCGAGATCACGCGGTTCGAAGGTCACGTCGCCAAGTTCATGGGCGACGGCGTGCTCGCCTATTTCGGCTGGCCGCGCGCGCATGAGGCCGAAGCAGAGCGGGCGGTGCGGGCCGGGCTCGCGATCACCGCCGCGATCGGGCAGCTGAGCAACCCCGCGGGCGAGCCTCTGGCCGCGCGGGTCGCCATCGCGACCGGCCTCGTGGTGGTCGGTGACCTGGTCGGCGAGGGTGCAGCACGGGAGCAGGCGGTGGTCGGCGACACCCCCAACTTTGCGGCGCGCCTGCAAGGGATCGCGGCGCCCGGCCAGGTGGTGATCGCCGATGCGACCCGGCGGCTGCTCGGGGCAAGCTTCGAACTCGAGGACCTGGGCCAGCGCGAGCTCAAGGGCATCAGCGAGCCGGTGCCGGCGTTCGCGGTCAAGGGCGAGCGGCCGGTCGAGAGCCGGTTCGAAGCGATGAGCGGCCCGTCGCTCCTGCCGATGGTCGGGCGCGACCAGGAGCTGGCCTTGTTGCTCGAGCGCTGGGCGCAGGCCAAGGCCGGGGAGGGCCAGGGCGTGCTCCTGGTCGGCGAGGCGGGGATCGGCAAATCGCGGATCAGCCGCGCGCTGCTCGACGCCCTGGCCGCCGAGCCGCACGTCCGCGTCCGCTACCAGTGCTCGCCCTACCACACCGACAGCGCGCTCTGGCCCGTCGTCCAGCAGCTGCGTCATGCGGCGGGCCTGAAGGCGAACGACCCGATTGAGGTGCTGCTCGACAAAGTGGAAGCCCTGCTTGCCCGGGCGGACGGACGCGAGGCTGCACCCCTGATCACCGATCTGCTCGGCCTCGATGGCGAGGCTCGTTATGGTCCCCTCAACCTCACTCCGCAGATGCAACGGGCACGGACTCTCGAGGCGCTCGTGGCCCAGATGCTTGGACTCGCGGCCCGGCAGCCGGTCACGGTGATCCTGGAGGATGTGCACTGGATCGACCCGACCACAATCGAGCTGATCGAGCAATGCCTCGACCGGATCGCAGACGCTCGCGTCTTGATGCTGCTCACCAGCCGCCCAGATCAGCAGCCGGCGCTTGCCGGCCACCCGCATGTGAGCCGCCTGACCCTCAACCGCCTGGGGCGCCCCGGCGTCGTGGCGATCGTCACGCGCATCGGCGGTGACCGCCTGCCGAGCGAGACAATCGATGCGATCGTCGCCCGGACCGACGGCGTGCCGCTGTTCGTCGAGGAGCTGACGAAGGCCGTTCTGGAGACCGGCGAGACCGCCATCCCAGCGTCGCTGCACGATTCTCTGATAGCCAGGCTCGATCGCGTCCCGGAAGTTAAGGAGGTGGCCCAGATCGCAGCCTGCATCGGCCGCGAGTTCACGCACCGCTTGCTCGCTGCGGTAGCACCTGTTTCCGAGAACCTGCTGGCACAAGCCGTCGACCAGTTGGTCAGCTCCGAACTGGTCTTCCGCCGCGGCACGCCCCCCGAGGCAAGTTATACATTCAAGCACGCCCTGGTCCAGGACGCGGCCTATCAGTCGCTCCTCAAGTCAAAGCGCCAACAGTTGCACGCCCGGATCGCCCAGGTGCTTGAAGAGGAGCTTCGAGACCGTGAGACAGTCCAACCAGAAATTCTGGCCCGGCATTTGACCGATGCGGGTCTGATTCAGCAGGCCATCCCTTATTGGCGCCGGGCCGGCGAGCTAGCCGCCGGCCGCTCGGCCAATGCGGAAGCGGTCGCGCATTTGAGCAAGGGGCTGGAGCTCATCGGAACGCTACCAAACGCTTCGGCCTACCTTGAAGAGGAGTTGGCCCTGCGAATGGCGATCGGCGGCCCGCTCATGGCTACCCAGGGCTATGGGGCTCCGGAGGTCGAATGCACCTACAATCGGGCGTCGGCGCTGTGCGAACAGCTCGGCCGGTCGGCCGAGCTGTTTCCGGTGTTGCGGGGATTATGGAGCTACTACAATGTGCGAGGCGAGCTTCAGCGGGCCCACGATCTCGCTGAGCGGCTGGTGGCCCTCGCGGACGCGCAGGGGGCGCCGCTCCGTCGTGCCCTGGCCCGACGCGCTCTTGGGACAGCACTCTTCTTTCTTGGGCGGTTTGCCGATGCGACGGCAGTCCTGGACGAGGGCATCGCGATCGACGATGCGGTTGCAGGCTGGGAGGAACACCGTTCCGATCTGGTACTCTATACGGAGCGCGCCAGCGTGGCAGGCCGGCTCTATTCGGCATGGGCCCTTTGGTTCCTTGGATTTCCCGACCGCGCCCTGGGCACGATGGAGGCCGGCTTCGCTCTCGGCCAGCGGCTCGCGCATGCCAACAGTCTCGCCTTCGCCCTGACCCGGGTCGCGCTTCTGCACAATTTGCGCCGGGAGTTTGCCGCGGCCGAAAGGCGAGCCGAGGCGGCGATTGACATCGCGCGCCAGCACCACATGGCGGAGTGGCTCGCGCAGGCAAGCCTGTGCCGGGGATTTGCCCTGGTCGGCCTCGGTAAGCATCTGGAGGGCCTCGCACAACTTCGCGCCGGTCTGGAGGCCTGGAAAGGGGCCGGCAACCGGTTGCTCAATCCCCAGTGGTTGGGTTACTCCGCGGAAGCCCATCTCTGGGCGAATGAGCTCGACGATGCCCTGAGCGCGCTGGATCGGGCAGCGGAAGGGGCGGCCACTGGAGCATGCCATTATCAGGCGGAGCTGGACCGGCTCAGGGGAGAGATCCTGGCAAAGATCGGCGACCATGGCGAGGCGGCCGCCTGGTTGCAGAGGGCGATCGAGACCGCCCGAAGTCAGCAGGCGAAATCCCTTGAGCTCCGCGCCGCCACGAGCCTCGCGCGCCTCTCGGCTGATCAAGGCAAGCGCGCCGAGGCCCACGACCTGCTCGCGCCGGTGTATGAGTGGTTCACCGAAGGGTTTGAGACCGCCGATCTCAGGGACGCAAAAGCGCTGCTCGATCAGCTTCGGTGAGCTGGGGCGAGGAGCGGCAAAGAGGTCCGTCGGCCGCTCCTCTTCGAATACCGGGGTCCTCCGCCTCAGCTCTTAGTGACCTCGCGATAGAACACGAGATCGAAGCTCGGGCCGGAGATGAAGCCCTTGACGTCGGCGCGCAGCGCCGACTGCTCGACGCCTTGGAACATGAACACGTAGGGCGAATCCTGCTCGAGGTTGCGCTGCAGCGTCAGGTACATCTGCTTGCGCTTCTCCGGGTCCAGCTCCTGGCGGGCCTCGGCGGTCAGCTTCGTGTTCTCGGGCGTGTCCCAGGCGCCGCGCCAGGCGATCACGCCGGTGAGCTTGGCCTCGTCGCGGTTGTCCGGGTTCGAGGCGAAGGCGTCGGCGTTCGAGTTCGGATCGAGGTAGTCCGGGCTCCAGTGGCTCAGGATCATCTGCTGCTGGCGCGCCCGGTGCTTGGCGTAGACCGCCTTCTTCTCGGCCTGGAGGATCGAGACCTTGACCCCCGCGTCGGCCATGGTCGCCTGGATCGCCTGGGCCATGTCGATGTAGGGCGAGCTGTTGAAGGCGTCGAGCTTGACCTCGAAGCCGTCCGGGTAGCCGGCCTCGGCGAGCAGCGTCTTGGCCTTGGCGACGTCGAGCGAGAACGGGTTGTCGGTCAGCGAGGCGAAGAAGCCCGAGGGCCAGAACGACTGGTGGACGATGAACTGGCCGCGCAGGAAGCTGTCGACCATGCCCTGGTAGTCGACCAGATAGCGCAGCGCCTCGCGCACCTTGGGCTTGGCCAGGATCGGATCGCGCATGTTGACCTGGAGATAGATCGAGAGCGCCTTCGGATCGGTCTGGATCTTGACGTCCTTGTTGCCCTCGAGGGCTGCGATCTGGTCGGCGCTGAGGTTGCGCGCGATGTCGGCGTCGCCCTTCTCGATCAGCAGGCGCTGGGCGCCGGGCTCGGGCACGTGGCGAAGGATCACCCGCTTGACGCCTGGCGGGCCGTAGCGCGAGGTCGAGGCGGCTTCCAGGATCACGCTCTCGTTGGGCTTCCAGCTCTTGAGCGCGAACGGCCCCGAGGCGGCCGAGTTGGTCTTCAGCCACTCGTGGCCGAAATCGCCGTCGGTTTCGTGGGCGAGCGCCACCTGTTTGTCGACAACCGAGCCGACCCCGGCCGAGAGGCAATTCAGGACCAGCGTCGGCGCCAGCTTCTCCGGGACCTTGAGCTCGACCGTCCGCGGGTCTTGGGCGGTCACCATCTGGTCGACGTTGTCGGGCGTCCAGCCCAATTGGCTCAGGATGAAGGTCGGGGTCTTGTTGAGCTTGATCACCCGGGCGAGCGAGAACACGACGTCGGCGGCGGTGATCGGGTTGCCGGAATGAAAGGTCAGGCCGGGCCTGAGGTGCAGGATGATGGTGTGGCCGTCATCGGCGATGTCCCAGGTCTCGGCAACCCCGCCGCTCAGCTCCTCCTGCCCGGGCTCGTGCACGGTGATCCGGTCATAGACGTTGGCGTTGACCTCGCCGCCGACGAGCTCGAAGGTCTCGGCGGGATCGAGCGAGATGATGTCGTCGATGTTCATCGCGATCACCAGCGTCGATGCCGGCGTCTCGGCCTGCGCGATCGGCACCGCGATCGCCGCCCCGACCACCAGGGCGAGCGTGCCAAGCCATGTCTTCATTGTCCCTCTCCCGACCATGCTTTGGTCAAGTTGTCACACGGGCGGCGGCGGCCCGTCAATCGCGCTCGGATCGCACCACCGTCTCCGCACCCGCCCCGGGCGCCGCGGCGAGATGGCGGCTGCGATCGAGCCGATAGTAGGCGACCTCGGTGTCGTAGTAGCGCGTCCTGCCCTGGCCGTGAAAGCCGAGCTTGTCGAGCACCCGAAGCGAGGCCAGGTTGTCCGGATGGGCGACCGCGACGATCGGATCGAGCCGCAACGCCTTGAAGCCGTGCTCCAGCACGGCGCCCGCAGCCTCGGTCGCGATGCCCCGGCCCCAGGCGGCCCGGACGTAGCGGTAGCCGAGCTCGATCAGGCCGGACTCCTCGAGCGGGAAGAGCCCGCACCAGCCGAGAAGCCCGGCCGATGCCGCCACTCGACTACCCAGATGCCGCCCGCCACCCGCCAGCCGGACTCGATCCGCTGGATCAGTCGCTGCCGCCACGTCGCGGCGTCGGGCACACCGTGGACGAAGATGTAGCGATGGACCTCCGGATCGAGGTCCATCGCCAGGTTCGCGTCGACGTCGTCGATGGTCCGCGGCCGCAGGCGCAGCCGCGCGGTCAGGAGCTCCGGCGGCGCCGCGGTCGCGTGCGCTGCTCGCTGCCCCAGGTGCGCCAGCGGCGTCGCCTCAGGCCTGGCCGACCTCGGTCCGCTGCTCGCCGAGGCCCTGGATGCCGACCCGCATGACGTTGCCGGCCTTCAGGAACACAGGGTTCGGCTTGACCCCGGCGCCGACGCCGGGCGGCGTGCCGGTGCTGATCACGTCGCCGGGCAGCAGGGTCAGATAGCGGCTGAGGTGGCTCACGAGGTGCGCGACGCCGAAGATCATGGTCGCGGTCGAGCCGTTCTGATAGCGGTGGCCGTCGACCTCGAGCCACATGTTGAGGTTCTGGGGGTCCGGGACCTCGTCCTTGGTCACGAACCAGGGGCCCATCGGCGCGAAGGTGTCCGGGCTCTTGCCCTTGATCCACTGGCCGCCGCCGCCGGTGAACTGGTAGTCGCGCTCGGAGACGTCGTTGACGATGCAATAGCCGGCGACGTGGTCGAGCGCGTCCCGCTCCTCGACGTACGAGCCGCGCTTGCCGATCACGACGCCGAGTTCGACCTCCCAGTCGCACTTCTTCGAGCCGCGCGGGATCTTGACCAGATCGTTCGGGCCGATGATCGAGCCCGTGTGCTTCATGAACACGATCGGCTGTTCGGGGATCGGCTGGTTGCTCTCCTTCGCATGGTCGGCGTAGTTGAGCCCGATGCAGATCAGGTTCGGCACCAGCGCCAGTGGCGGCCCGAGCCGCGGCCGGCCCTCGACCGGCGGCAGCGAGGCCGGGTTCAGCCGCGCCAGGCGCGCCAGGCTGTCGGCCGCGAGCACGGCCGGCGTGATGTCGTCGATTTCTCCCGAAAGGTCGTGAAGGCGCCCTTCGGCGTCCAGCACTCCCGGCTTCTCGGCCCCGCTCGGTCCATGGCGCAACAGGCGCATCGGCTCACCTCCCCGGCTCGTGATCTGCTCTGGCAGTTCGTGAAACAGTCACCAGATTAGTGTATCTCGCGATGGCGGCCAATGGTGATCGGCCGCCGGCCGGCGACGCGGCGGGCGACTCCCGCCAGGGGTCCGGCCGTAGCGCGAGCAGCGGATCGATTGCATGACTGACACGAGCCCCTCCGACCCGCCGAGCGCGGCCCGCCACATCACGCTCACCTCGCATCCCCGGCCCGGCCGGCCGAAGGCGCCGAGGATCACCTGGGGCGCCGCGAGCCCGGCCGAGCGCGGGCCGGTGATCGGCACGCTCGGCGACGCCAGCCGGCGTAACGCGATCGGCGCCCATGCCGGCGGCTACGCGCTGTACCGGGCGCTCGCGATCGCCGCCGGCAGCCTGAATGCGCTGCACAAGCCCGACCTCACCGACACCTCGCCGGCGGTCGCGATCGGGCCGCACCCGCAGTGGGCCGACCCGAAGAAGATCGTCTCGCTCGACCCCTTGGGCCACGTCGTCGGCGAGGTCTTCGCCGACCAGCTCGCCCAGGGTTTCGACATCCGGCCGACGATCGCGGTGACCCGGGCGCGCCTCAGCGTGCCCGAGCTGAGCCACGCGGTCCGCCTCGAGCAGCTGCGCCCGGACGGCCGGATCGTCACCTCCACCGGCGAGGTCAACTGCACCAAGGTCGCGCTCGAGCCGGTCTGGTACCTGCCGGGGGTCGCCGAGCGCTGCGGCGTCACCGAGACCAGCCTGCGCCGCCACCTGTTCGAGCAGACCGGCGGCATGTTCCCGGAGCTCGTGACCCGCTCCGATCTCAAGGTGTTCCTGCCGCCGATCGGCGGCATGACCGCCTACATCTTCGGCGACGTCGCAACGCTCGCGGACCCGGCCAGGAAGCTTGCCTGCCGGGTGCACGACGAGTGCAACGGCTCGGACGTGTTCGGCTCCGACATCTGCACCTGCCGGCCCTATCTGGTGCACGGCATCGAGGTCTGCATCGCGACCGCCCAGGCCGGCGGCGCCGGGCTGATCGTCTACAACCGCAAGGAAGGCCGCGCGCTCGGCGAAGTGACGAAGTTCCTGGTCTACAACGCGCGCAAGCGGCAGCCCGGCGGCGATCGCGCGGCCGCCTATTTCGAGCGTACTGAATGCGTCGCCGGCGTCCAGGACGTGCGTTTCCAGGAGCTGATGCCGGACGTGCTGCACTGGCTCGGCATCACCCGCATCCACCACCTGGTCTCGATGAGCAACCTGAAATACGACGCCATGGTCCGCTCGGGCATCGAGGTGATCGAGCGCGTGCCGATCCCGGCCGACCAGATCCCGGAGGATGCCCGGGTCGAGATCGACGCCAAGAAGGCCGCCGGCTACTACGCCCTCGAATCGCCGACCTCGACCGAGCTCGAGACCGCCAAGGGCCGGGCGCTGACCGACTACCAGGCGTCCTGAGTGCCGCGCTTCGAAGCCCCGGCCGAGGCGATCGCCTGGCTGCGCACGCCGGCCGCGATCCGCGAGCGCTGCGGCCTGGTGCTGGCGGCGGCCGAGCGGGACGCGCTTGCCCACTTCACCCTCGACCTCAACCGGCTCGATCCCACGGCCGATTACGTGATCGACACGATCCGCGCCAGCTATCCGGACCTCGCCATCCCGTACCACAGCCGCTGGCGTCATTTTTCGGTAGGTGGCCACGATCGCGCCGCGGCGCTCGGCGCCGGGCTCACGGCCAACGAACTGGCGCGCACCCGTTTCGACCTCGTGGTGACGAGCGTGCTGCTGGACGCCGGCGCGGGCGATGCCTGGCGCTACCGCGAGCCGGCCACGGGCCAAACCTACGCCCGCTCCGAGGGCCTGGCGCTCGCGAGCCTCGATCTGTTCCGCTCGGGCGCTCTTTCGATCGACCCCGGGCAGCCGCTGCGCGCCGATGCCGAGGCGCTGATCCGGCTCGACCAGCGCACGCTCGGTGCTGCTTTCCAGGTCAGTGGGAAAAACCCGCTGGTCGGCCTCGCCGGCCGCTGCCGCCTGCTCAATCACCTCGGCGAGGCGCTGCTTGCAAAGCCGGAAATCTTCGGCGCCGATCGGCCGCGGATCGGCGGCCTGTTCGGCCATCTCGCCGGCAAGGCCCGGGACGGGCGCCTGCCCGCCCCCGCCATCCTCGCAGCCGTGCTCGAGGGTCTGGGCGACATCTGGCCGGGACGGATCGAGCTGGGTGGACAGAATCTCGGCGACGTCGGCCGCCACCCGACGGCAGCGACCGACGATCTGGCCTCCGGCCTGATCCCGTTCCACAAGCTCTCGCAGTGGCTCGCCTATTCGCTGATCGAGCCGCTCGAGGCCGCCGGCATCCCGGTCACCGGCCTCGATGAGCTGACCGCGCTCGCCGAGTACCGGAACGGCGGCCTCCTGATCGACCTCGGCATGCTGCGTCCCCGGCATGAGGGCGTCCTCGGCGAGGCGCACGCCGGCAGCTCCGCGGTCGTGGTCGAGTGGCGGGCGCTGACGGTCGTCCTGATCGATCGTCTCGCCGAACGCATCCGCGCCAGGCTCGGCCTGACGCCCGAGCGGCTGCCGCTCGCGAAGGTTCTGGAGGGCGGCACCTGGGCCGCCGCCCGCCGGATCGCCCGCGAGCTTCGCCCCGGCGGCGGCCCGCCGCTCCGGCTCGTCAGCGACGGCACGCTGTTCTGATCGCGGCGGCTGCGCGCCGGGCCTCAACCGGCCATGCAGAGCCAAGCGTCGGCCCCAACGAGCGATGGCTCGCGCCCGCGACCGGATCCTCGACCAGAGCACGCTAGGGGGATCCCTCCCGCCGATGCAGCCCATGCCCGGCTCGGGGCCCCGAGCGGGCACGGATTCCCACGGTCGCATGGACCCGGCAAAGACGGCGTTAATCGGCAATCGTTAATTTTCGATGACTTAGGCCCACATCGCCCGCAGCCCGGCGCCGATGTCGACCTTCGGCAACGCGGCGGGCGCGGCGAGTTGCGGCTCCGCCGGCGCCACTTCGCTCGCGCCGAGGTCGAAGTGGCGCAGCAGCGCGGCCGGGATGAAGCGCGTGCGCGGCGCCGTGACGTAGCGGTCGCCGAACCGGGCCTGATTGGTCGCGTAGAAGCGGCGCGGCTGGATCAGGTGCAGCTGGTCCTGCGCCCGGGTCATCGCGACGTAGAGCAGCCGCCGCTCCTCCTCGATTTCTCCAGATGAGGCGGTCGCCATGTCCGAGGGGATGCAGCCGTCGACCACGTGCAGCACGTAGACCGCCCGCCATTCCTGGCCCTTGGCCGAGTGGATGGTCGAGAGGATCAGGTAGTCCTCGTCCAGGAGCGGCGTCCCGGCCTCTTCGCCCGCGGCGGCCGGCGGATCGAGGGTGAGCTCGGTCAGGAACTGCCGGCGCGAGCGATAGCCGGCCGCGAGGCGCACGAGCTCGTCGAGGTCGCCAAGGCGCGCGCGGGCGAAGTCGTAGCCCTCCTCGAGCAGGGGGTCATAGAAGCGCCGGGCCGCGTCGAGCTGCCCGGCCCAAAGCTCCCGGGACGCGAGCATCTGCAGGAGAGCCACGAGCTCCGGCCAGAGATGGGCGGCCGCGCGCGGTGCCGCAAAGTCGGCGAGCGCCTCGAACCGGAACCCCGCCGCCTCGAGTTCGGCCAGAACCTTGCGCGCGGTGCCGGGGCCGATCCCGGGCAGCAGTTGGAGCAGGCGGAAGGCGGCGATCCGGTCGCGCGGATTCTCGGCCCAGCGCAACAGCGCCAGCAGATCCTTGACGTGCGCCAGCTCCAGGAACCTGAGCCCGCCATATTTGACGAACGGGATGTTGCGCCGCCGGAGTTCGATCTCGAGCTGGCCGCTGTGGTGGGCGGTCCGGAACAGCACCGCCTGCTCGCGCAGCGGGGTGCCGGCCTCGCGGTTCGCGAGCACCGATCGGACCACGTAGTCGACCTCGCCGGCCGGGTCGGCGACCATGGCGAGGTACGGCTTCTGCTCCGAGCGTCGCGCCGAGACCAGGCTCTTCGTGAAGCCCTCCCGGGCCGCCGCCATGACCGAGTTGGCGGCGTCCAGGATCGGCTGGGTCGAACGGTAGTTCTGCTCGAGCTTGACGATCGCCGCCGGCGGCTCGAAGGCGTTCGGAAAATCGAGGATGTTGCGGACGGTCGCGGCGCGAAACCCGTAGATCGACTGTGCGTCGTCGCCGACCACGGTGAGGCCGCGGCCGGCCGGCTTGAGCCCGAGCAGGATCCCGGCCTGGAGCGCGTTGGTATCCTGGTACTCATCGACCAGGACGAAATCGAACCGCCTCCCGACGTCGAGGGCGATCGCCGGCGCCGCCATCATCCGCGACCAGTAGAGCAGCAGATCGTCGTAATCGAGCACCCGCTGCCGCTGCTTGGCCTCGACGTAGGCCGCGAACAGCCGCTTCAGCTCCGCCTGCCACTCCCGGCACCAGGGGAACGCGTTGTCGAGCACCGGCTCGAGTCCGCTCTGGGCGTTGACGGCGTAGGAGTAGATCGCAAGGCAGGTCGCCTTCTTCGGAAACCGTCGCGCCTGCTCGCTGAGCCGGAGTTCGTCCCGGACCAGGTTGAGCAGATCGGCAGCATCGCTCCGGTCGAGGACCGTGAAGCCCGGATCGAGGCCAATCGGCTCGGCATAGAGCCGTAGCAGCTTGTTGCCGATCGCATGGAAGGTGCCGGACCACTCGACCGCCCGGCCGGGAGCGTTGCCGCCCTCAATGGTCCAGCCGCAGATCCGCTCGACCCGCCGGATCATCGCCTCGGCCGCCCGGCGGGTGAAGGTCAAGAGCAGGATGCGGCCGGGATCGGCGCCGTGCAGGATCAGGTGGGCGACCCGGTGCGCGAGCGTGCTGGTCTTGCCCGAGCCGGCGCCAGCGATGATCAGCAGCGGGCGGCCGGGCCCGGCGCGCCCGCCCTCCGGCACATCGAACGTCGCGGCCGCACGCTGCGCCGGGTTCAGCGAGCTCAGACGATCCAGGGCTCCGCCTCCGGCCCGGTCCGGAATTGGTCGCCGGGCGAATGCGATAGTAGTCAGAGCTCGAGCGAAACTTCAAGGTTCTTGGCGCAACAAGGGCCTCGCCTCCACCCGATTCACCGGCAGGAGCCGGTCGGCGGGGGGCAGGACCGCGCCCCGGTCATTCAGACGGTAACCGACTGTTAACCGTGGCGCGTTAGAGCTTTCTTCGGATGGTCCATGGGACCGTGGGAATCTGCGCCGTCGGATTCGATCCGGCGCGGATTCCCACGGTCCCATGGACCAGCTGGGAGCCAGGCTGGCGGCGAAGGGTTACCATTCGGTTAACGGACGACCACGCGCGATCGGCGCACGGCAGCGGCGAGCCGCGTCGGGGCGGCCGGGTCGGCGAGCCGCCTCCGGCTCGCTCGGCGCTCCCGGTCCTGCTGGAGCCCCGGTCCGCGGGCTGATCGACTGTCGATGCCGACGCACGATCAGTGCGCTCGCCGCTCGTGGTTGCCGCGCGCGGTCCCGGGCGCCGGTAGCGGCTCAGGCCTTGACCAGCAGCTTGCGCGGATAATTGCAGAAGGGCTCGGCGCCGCGCTCGGTGACCAGAAAGCTCTCGGTGATCTCGAGCCCCCAGTCGTCCTGCCAGATCGCCGGGATCAGATGAAAGGTCATGCCGGCCTCGAGCGGAGTCTTGTCACCCGGCCGCAGGCTCATGGTCCGCTCGCCCCAGTCGGGCGGATAGCTGAGCCCGATCGGGTAACCGCAGCGGCTCTCCTTCTCGATGCCGTAGCGGGCGATCACCTTGCGCCAGGCCGCCTCGACGTCCTCGCAAGCGTTGCCGGGCCGGGCCGCCTCGAGGGCCGCGGCGATGCCCTCGATCACGGCCTGCTCGACGTCCAGGAACTTCTGCGGCGGCCGGCCGAGATAGATCGTGCGCGAGAGCGGGCAGTGGTAGCGGCGGTAGCAGCCGGCGATCTCGAAGAAGGTGCCCTCGCCCTTCCTGAACGGCCGTTCGTCCCAGGTCAGATGCGCGGCCGAGGCGTCGATCCCGGACGGCACCAGCGGCACGATCGCCGGATAGTCGCCGCCGTGGCCGTCGGCGCCGCGGATGCCGGTGCGGACGATCTCGGCGACCAGCTCGTGCTTGGGCAGGCCCGGCTCGACCAGCTCGAGGATGCGCGCGTGCATCGCCTCGACGATCCGCGCCGCGCGCCGCATGTAGTCGAGCTCGGCCGCCGACTTGACCGCGCGCTGCCAGTTCACGAGACCCGTGGCGTCGACGAAGCTCGCGTTCGGCAGATGGCGCTCGAGGGCCGCGAGACAGGCGGCGCTGAAGTAGTAGTTGTCCATCTCGACGCCGATCCGCCGCCCGCCCCAGCCGCGGCTCTCGAGGATGCCAGCCAGGTAATCCATCGGGTGGCGCTCGGTCGACTGCACGTAATGATCGGGGTAGCCGATGATCTGATCGTCGGCCATGAACACGGTGCGCTTCGCGCCGTTCGCGTCCTGACCGCGGCCGTACCAGAGCGGCTCGCCATCCGGTGCGAGCAGCACGCACTGGTGGACGTAGAACGACCAGCCGTCGTAGCCGGTGAGCCACCCCATGTTGGAGGGGTCGGTGACGATCAGCAGCTCGACCCCGTGGGCTGCCATCGCCGCGCGGGTCTTGGCGATCCGCTGGTCATATTCGGCGCGCGCGAAGCGCGGATCGGTCGCTGCCATGGGCGTCCCCCTGGGCTCGCCGGACGCCACGGACCCGCGGCGTCCGGTGCCGGACCGGCTACTTCTCCGCGATGGACTTAAGATAGGCGATCACGTCCTGACGGTCCTCTTCCTTCTTCAGGCCGACGAACGCCATCTTGGTGTGCGGCACCACCCCCTTGGGGTCCGCCAGGTACTTGTCGAGCGTCGCCTCGTCCCAGGTGAGGCCCGAGTTCTTCATCGCCTCGGAATAGTTGTAACCTTCGGCGGTGCCGGCCTTGCGGCCGACGACCCCGTTCAGATACGGGCCGATCTTGTTCTTGTGGTCCTCGACCGAATGGCAGACCTTGCACTTGTTGAACACCTTCTCGCCCTGCGCCGGGTCACCGGCCGCGAGCGCGGCGCCGCTGCCGAGCGCCACCAGACCGGCCACAATCCAAACCCCGAGGCGTCGTGACGTCATCGTTCTCTCCCTCTCGGACCGATCCTTGCGAAGGGCGGTCGATTGTCCACGCCGCTGGCGTTCCGCAAGGGCGGACCGCCCGAGCCGGGCGACCCTGGGCGCCCGCCCCTGCCGGCGGCCGGGAGGTTAGCCTGCTCCAGGGGGGAAGACCATGGCCGCGAGCCGCCCCGCGCGCATGCGTCGCGGCCGCAGTCGCCGCAGGGCGCGCTGGCTACTAAGCCGCCCGTCGTGTTCTGGTGCTCAGTTGTTCGGCGATTCGTCCTGCCGGCGTCCGCTGCCCTGGCTGGTCGCGATCTCGTCGAACAGCTCGGCGTTCGGGCAAAACCGCTGCGGCGCATCCTGATCGGGCTGTCGATACGACCAGCGTTGGCAGCGGCCGATCGTCACGCACTCGGCGCAGGTGATCTCGGCGCTGCGCAGCCGGTCCCGGAACTGCGGCGGGACCTGAGCCGGGTCGATCCCGAAGTGTCGCATCATGCGCGCCATGTCGCCCCGGGCAGCGCCTCGGGCCGAAGCGGGCTCGGCACGGGCGAGGACGGTCTCGGCCAAGACCCGGACGGTAGGATCGCTCGGCGACCGCTCGACTTGCGCTTGCCCGCGCCACGCCCGCCACCACCTCGTGAGGACGTGGCGAACGCTATGCGATGGTCCCTCTCGAGTAGCCATAGCCGGTCTCCCGGACTGCTGCAGAGCAGTCTGGAAGATCCCGCTCAAATGTCTTTGATCTGGATCAAGCGCGACCGGCTTGGCCTACGCCGCCTTCTGCAGGTCGAGTTGGGACCAGACCTGGCGCAGCGCGTCGACGAGGCCGTCAATTGCGGCGTCGTCGTGGGCCGGGGAGGGCGTGATCCGCAGGCGCTCGCTGCCGCGGGCGACGGTCGGGTAGTTGATCGGCTGGAGATAGATGCCGAAGTCGTCGAGCAGAACGTCCGAGGCGCGCTTGCAGGCGACCGGTTCGCCGACCAGGACCGGCACGATGTGGGACGGGCTCGGCATGACCGGCAGGCCCACTTGGCGCAGCCGGCGCTTGACGGTCGCCGCCCGCTCCTGGTGGCGCGCCCGAAGCTCGTCGTGGGCGCTGACGTAGCGCACGCTGGCGAGCGCCGCGCCGGTGACCGCAGGCGCCAGCGAGGTCGTGAAGATGAAGCCCGGCGCGATCGAGCGGACCGCGTCGATCAGGTGCGCCGAGCCCGCGATGTAGCCGCCCATGCAGCCGAACGCCTTGGCGAGCGTGCCCTGGATCACGTCGAGCCGGGCCATCACCCCGTCGCGCTCGGCGACCCCGCCGCCCTGCCGCCCGTAGAGTCCGACCGCGTGGACCTCGTCCAGATAGGTAAGCGCGCCGTAGCGCTCGGCGAGTTCGCAGATCGCGCCGATCGGTCCGAAGTCGCCGTCCATCGAATAGACCGATTCGAACGCGATCAGCTTCGGCACCCCGGCCGGCGTCGCGCGCAGCAGCTGCTCGAGGTGCGCCGCGTCGTTGTGCCGGAAGATCCGCTTCTCGCCGCCCGAGTGGCGGATACCGGCGATCATCGAGGCGTGGTTCTGGGCGTCCGAGAAGATCACGCAGCCGGGCAGCAGGCGGCCGATGGTCGAGAGCGCCGCCTCGTTGGCGACGAAGCCCGAGGTGAAGACCAGCGCAGCCTCGGTCCCGTGCAGGCGGGCGAGCTCCCGCTCCAGCAGCACGTGCAGATGGGTCGTGCCGGAGATGTTGCGGGTGCCGCCGGCGCCGGCGCCCATGCGCCGGATCGCATCGCACGCGGCCTCGAGCACGACCGGATGCTGGCCCATCCCGAGGTAGTCGTTCGAGCACCAGACCGTGACCGGGGCCGGCGCAGCGTCCGGGCTCGGATAGCGCCGGGCGCGCGGAAAGGCGCCCGCCTCGCGCTCCAGGTCGCAGAACACCCGGTAGCGCCCTTCGCCCCGGACCCGTGCCACCGCGGCTCGAAACTGTTCCTCGTAATTCATGCCAGTCTCCCCTGGCTCGCCCTCCAGGCCCATCAGAAGCGCAGGCGCTTGCACTGTACGACGTGCGGCAGGGCGCAGATCGCGTCAAGTACCGACTCCGGCACCCGCTGGTCGACCTCGATCAGCGCGATCGCGTCGCCGCCCGGTCGCTCCCGGCCGAGATGGAAGGTCGCGATGTTGACCCCGGCATCGCCCAGCGTCATGCCGAGCGCGCCGATCAGGCCCGGCTGGTCGACGTTGCGCACGTACAGCATGTGGGGTCCGAGCTGGGCCTCGATGTCGATGCCGCGGATCTCGACGATCCGGGGCCGGCGCTCGTGGAACAGCGTGCCGGCGACGCTGCGGATGCCGCGCTCGGTCTCGACCGCGAGCCGGATCAGGGTCAGATAGCCGTCGGTCTGGTCCTGATGGACGGTGGTGACCGCGATGTCGCGCTCGCGCGCCACCAGGGGCGCATTGACCATGTTGACGCTCGCCAGCAGCGGCGCCAGCAGCCCCTGCAGCAGGGTCGCGGTGATCGGATGGGTGTTGAGCTTCGCGACCTGGCCGGCGTAGGTGATCGTCGCGCCGAGCAGGCCGGTCTCGGTCAGCTGGCCGGCAAAGCTGCCGAGCTGCTGGGCGAGCTCCATGTAGGGCCGCAGGTGCGGCGCCTCCTCGGCGCTCACGGGCGCGATGTTGAGCGCGTTCACGATCGCCCCGGTGGTCAGATAGTCGGCCATCTGCTCGGCGATCTGGAGCGCCACCTTCTCCTGCGCCTCGGCGGTCGCAGCGCCGAGATGGGGCGTCACCACGACCTGGTCGAGCTCGAACAGCGGCGAGCTGCGCGCCGGCTCCTCGGCGAACACGTCGAGCGCGGCGCCGGCGACGTGACCCGCCCGCAGCGCCTTGTAGAGCGCGGCCTCGTCGATCAGCCCGCCGCGGGCGCAGTTGACGATCCGGACGCCCTGCCTGGTCGTGGCCAGCGCCGCGGCATCGAGCAGGTTGCGGGTGCTCTCGTTCAAGGGCGTGTGCAGACTGATCACGTCGGCGCGTGCCAGCAGCTCCCCGAGCTCAACCTTCTCGACCGCGAGGTCCTGGGCCCGCTCCGGCGCCAGATAAGGGTCGTAGGCGATCACCCGCATCTTGAGGCCATGGGCGCGCTCGGCGACGATCGAGCCGACGTTGCCGCAGCCGATCAGGCCCAGCGTCTTGCCGGCGAGCTCGGTGCCCATGAAGCGGGATTTTTCCCATTTCCCCGCGCGCGTCGAGCGGTCGGCCGCGGGCAGCTGGCGGGCAAGCGCCAGGATCATCGCTATCGTGTGCTCGGCGGTCGTGACCGAGTTGCCGAACGGCGTGTTCATGACCACGACGCCGCGCGCGGTCGCAGCCGGCAGGTCGATGTTGTCGACCCCGATGCCGGCGCGGCCGACCACCCGCAGGCGCGGCGCCGCCGCCAGCAGCTGGCCAGTGACCTTGGTCGCCGAGCGCACCGCGAGGCCGTCGAACTCGCCGATGATCTGGATCAGCTGGGCCTCGCCGAGCCCGGTCCGGACCTCGGCGTCGACGCCGCGCTCCTCGAACGCCGCGACCGCGGCCGGGCTCAGCGCATCGGAGATCAGAACCTTCGGCATCTCAGAGGCCCTCCGCCCGGCGCTGCTCCTGGAACGTGAACTCGAGCCAGGGCAACAGGGCCGCAAGATCGTCCGCCTCGACCGTCGCCCCGCCCCAGAGGCGAAGACCGGGCGGCGCATCGCGATAGGCGGCGATGTCGTAGGCGACCGCCGCCTGCTCGAGCCGGCCGACCAGGCCCTTGACGAAGTCCGCCTGGCGCCCCGCCGGCAGCGCCTGGACCTCGGGGTCGACGACCGTCAGGCAGATCGAGGTCGAGGAACGGGTTTCAGGCCGCCTGGCCAGGAAATCGACCCAGGGGGTGTCCGCGACCCAGGCCGCGACCAGCTCCAGATTGGCCGAGCTGCGCCTGATCAGCGCCTCCAGGCCGCCGGTGCGCTCGGCCCAGGCGAGACCGTCGAGCGCGTCCTCGACCGCGAGCATGGACGGCGTGTTGATGGTCTCGCCGCGGAAGATGCCCTCGATCAGCCCGCCCTTGGCGGTCAGCCGCAAAAGCTTGGGCAGCGGCCAGGGCGGCCGGTAGCTCTCCAGCCGCTCGACCGCCTGCGGGGACAGAATCAGCATGCCGTGCTGGCCCTCGCCACCCAGCACCTTCTGCCAGGAGTAGGTCACGACATCGAGTTTTTCCCAAGGCAGCGCCATCGCAAACACCGCCGAGGTTGCATCGCAGAGCGTGAGACCGTCGCGCACGGCCGCGAGCCAGTCGCCGTCGGGCACCCGCACGCCCGAAGTCGTGCCGTTCCAGGTGAAGACCAGATCGCGCGCCGGATCATGCTCGAGCGGCGGCAGATCGCCATAGTCGGCGCGCAGGATGCGGCGGTCGGCGAGCTTGAGCTGACCCTCGATGTCGCTCTGCCAGCCGTAGCCGAAGCTCTCGAAGGCGAGCACGTCGACCCCGCAGGCGCCGAGCAGGTTCCACATCGCCATCTCGAAGGCGCCGGTGTCGGAGCCCGGGACCAGGCCGATCCGGTAATCGGCTGGCAGGCCGAGGAGCGCGTGCGAGCGCTCAAGCAGCTCCGCGAGCCTCGCCTTCAACGCCTTCGCCCGGTGGGAGCGGCCAACCAGGGCGCCCTCGAGGGCTGCGACCGACCACCCGGGCCGCTTGGCGGTCGGCCCGGAGCCGAAGCAGGGATTGGCCGGCCGGACCCGCGGCTGGGTCATCGCGTTCTCCTGCTCGTCGCCAGGCAGTTTGCCGGACGGCACCTTGCCGGATTGTTGCAGCGCGGCAAAGCGCCAGCGACAGATACCCGCTGCCACGGCCTGACGCCAGCCCCTGCGGCAATGGGCCGGGTCAGTCGGTGAAGAACGCGGTCTCGCCCTCGCCCCGCAGCACGACGTCGAACAGGTAGCGGGGTGTCGGCGCGGCCGCGTCCAGGCTGGCGATCAGGGTCGCGCGCGCGACCGGGTCCGCGACCGTCGCCAGGACCGGGTCGGCCTCGTTCGCTGGCTCGTCCGCGAAATAGAGCCGGGTCACCAGCCGGCGCAGCAACCCGGCCGCGAACATGGAAACCAGGATGTGCGGCGCCTGCCAGCGGTTGCCGTGGTACGGTACGGGCCCGGGCTTGATCGTGCGGAAGCCGTAGCGGCCGTCCGGATCGGTGATCGCCCGGCCGAAGCCCCGGAAATTCGGGTCCAAGGGACGCTCGCTCCGGTCCGCCGGATGGGCGTAGCGGCCGGCAGCGTTGGCCTGCCAGAGCTCGATCAGGCAGCCCTGGACCGGCGCCCCGCCCTCCTGTCGTACCTGGCCCAAGATCTCGATCACCTCGCCCTCGGCTGCGGTCGCATCCGGCCCGAGCCGGGTCAGGTCGTTGCCGATGCGCACCAGCCCACGGTCGAAGAACGGCCCGAGCGTCTGCCAGGCGCTCGCCTGCCGGCGGGCCATGCTCAGTCGACCATCGGGGTCGCGCGGCGGCCGCGCAGGACCAGATCGAAGCGCCAGCCGAGCGCCCTCTCCCAGATCCCGACCTCGGGTGCGGGCACCGCCAGCAGCCGCTCCCGGGCAGCCGGGTCGTGGACGCCGGCGAGGATGTTGTCGATCTCGTTCAGCGGGTCGCCCGGGAAGTACATCTGAGTCACCAGGCGGGTCAGGAAGCTCGGCCCGAACAACGAGAAATGGATGTGTGGCGGCCGCCACCAGTTGCCGGTGTGCTGGACCGGATAGGCGCCGGGCTTGATGGTCGTGAAGCTGTAGCGGCCCTTGGCATCGGTGACGCAGCGGCCGCAGCCGGTGAACTGGGGATCGATAGGCGCCCGGAACTCGTCGGCGGGGTGATTGTACTTACCGGACGGGTTCGCCTGCCAGAGCTCGACCAGGGTCCCGGGCACCGGCCGCTCGTCCTCGTCGAGCACGCGGCCGGTGACGATCATCAGTTGCCCGAGCACGGGCTCGCCGTTCCGTCCGATCGACAGATCGTCCTCTCCGGGCTGCACCTCGTCCTGGGAGAAGACCGGCCCGGTCAGCTCGGACAGCGTGCGCAGCGGCGCCAGCATCGGCCGCCTGGGCGCGCGCCGGGTCGAGGACTGGTAGCGCTCGTAATAGTAGGGCGGATGGGCGCCGTCGGCGTAGGGGGCGTAGCCGGCATCGTCGCGCGCGCGCTTGGCCATCTTTGCAGCTCCTTCCGGTTCCCCTGCGTACGCCGCCCGAGCCCCGACCTCAAGGGCTGCGCGGCGGGTGGGCGCGGACCGCTTCCTCGTTGACCTCGGTGCCCCAGCCCGGCCCGTCGGGCAGGTGGAGAAAACCGTTCTCGATCCGGGGCTTGACGGTCACCAGCTGGTCGTACCAGGGCACCCGGTCGGGGTCGATCTCCATGATCCTGAAGTTCGGCACCAGCGCGCAGAAATGCGCGTTCATCATGGTCGCCAGATGGCCGTAGAAGTTGTGCGGCGCGACATTGACCTCGTAGGCATCGGCCATGGCGGCGATCTTCAAGGATTCCGCGACCCCGTTCCAGGGCGTGTCGATGATCGCGACGTCGACCGCCTGCTGCTCGAAGAACGGCCGGTAGTCACGTCGGCCGAACAGGCATTCGCAGGACGCGACCGGGATGGTCGTGCCGCGCCGGATGTAATGCAGCGCTTTGGCGTCGCGGGTGTCGATCTCGACCCAGAACAGATCGAACGGCTCCATGGCGCGCGCCATCTTCAGGAAGCCCTCGGTCTTGTAGTTGAAGTTGAGGTCGACCAGGATGTCGACGTCCGGCCCCGCGCCTTCGCGAAACGCCGCCAGCTGGTCGCGGATCGCGCGCAGCACATGGCGCTCGGCGTTCAGTTCCGGGAAATGGTCGCCGCGGGCGAAGCCCGGCGCGTGCAGCCGCGGCCGGCCGTCGAGCAGCAAACCGTTGGTCTTGAGTGCGGTATAGCCCTTCTCGACGACCTCCCGGCCCATCGCGACCACGTCATCGAGCGTCCGCAAGGGCGGCAGCTGCATCGGCCCGGCCCAGGCGACGCGGTAGGTGCCGCAGTGCGACCAGTAGAGCCGGATCCGCTCGCGGACCGGGCCGCCAAGCAGCTCGTAGACCGGGATGCCCAGCGCCTTCGCCTTGACGTCGAGCAGCGCGTTCTCAATCGCCCCGATCGCCTGCTGGACCATGCCGCCGCTCGCCTGGCGCCGGAGCGCGTAGAGCAGCGTCGTGACCGCCTCGTACGCCCGCGGGTCCTTGCCGACCACCGCGGGCGCCAGGTTCTGGATCGCCGAGGTCACGCCCTTGCCGCCGAAGGATTCGTTGTACTCGCTCCAGCCGATCAGCCCCCCGTCGGTCGTGATCTTGAGGAAGTCGAAGTTGCGGTGGCCGGCATCGGCATGCAGGCACTCGACCTTTTCAATTCTCATGAGCCCTCCTCCTCAGGCGAACGTCAGAGCGCCACCCGACCTGACCATGCCCGAGCGCCCGGAGGCCTCGCGGACCTGATCGAGCGCCAAGCCTGTGCCTCGCAAGTTCGCCCGGCTTCGATCTGCCGGCGCGCGGAGCACGATCAGACATCGACCGTCAAGCTGCCGCCGACGGTCACCGGACTCAAGCCGATCACGAGCTTTTCGGCCATCGGCGCTAACCGAACGTTCACCTTCGCTTCGTAGTCATTTCTTCCGGTGGTCCACGTGACCGTGGGACTCCGCTCGCGGCCAAGACTCGGCGGCGCGGAGTCCCAGGGTCGCATGGACCATTGGGGTATGGTCACCTTGGATTCCTTCGGTTAACGAAGTGTGAAGAGAACCGGGCCGGCGGTCGTCATATCTACCCGGCCTCGCCCGTCACCATCCGCCGTGACGGCAGGATCACCGGTCCGGCCTGATCACCGGTCCGGCCTGCTCAACGAGCCGGCGCGTCGCCTTCCCGGTCCATCGCCGCGAACACTTCGCGCGCCTGCTTGAAAGCCGAGTTGGCGGCCGGGACGCCGCAGTAGATCATCGCCTGCAGCAGCACCTCGCAGATCTCCTCCCGGGTGACGCCGTTGCGGAACGCGGCCCGGACGTGCAGCTTGAACTCCTCCTCGCGGTTGAGCGCGGTCAGCATCGCCAGGTTCAGAAGGCTCCGGGTCTTGCGCTCGAGGCCCGGCCGGCCCCAGACCGCGCCCCAGCAATATCCGGTGACCAGCTCCTGATAGGGCCGGGTGAAGTCGTCGGCGCCGGCGATCGAGCGCTCGACATGCGCCGCCCCCAGCACCTCCTTGCGGTTCTTCAGGCCCTTCTCGAACAGCTCGCTCGCCATGCCTCGTCTCCCCCTCAGCTCTTCTGCCGGTCCAGAAATCCGATCAACGAGGCGTCGAACGCCACGTCCTGCTCGATGTTCACGAGATGCGCCGCATCCGGAATGACCTCGAGATGCGAGCCTTCGATGCGCGCATGGATCTCCTCGGCCTTCTCGGGCGGGGTCGCCGGGTCCTGCTCGCCGACGATGATCAGCGTCGGCAGGCGGATGCCGGAGATCGCCTCGCGCAGGTCCATGTCGCGGATCGCGGCGCAGCAGGCGGCGTAGCCCTCGGCCGGGGTCTCGAGCACCATCTGGCGCACCCGCTCGACCACGATCGTGGGCTCGGCGCGGTAAGGGGCTGTGAACCAGCGCTCGACCACGCCGTCGGCGACCGCGGCCATGCCGCCCGTGCGCACCGCCTCGATGCGCTGGTCCCAGAGTTCCTTCGGCGCGACGTGGCAGGCGGTCGAGCAGAGCGTCAGGCTCTGCAGCCGGTCGGCGTGCTTCGCGCCCAGCATCTGCCCGACCATGCCACCCTTCGACAGGCCGCAGAAATGGACCCGGCCGATCCCGAGCGCATCGATCAGGCCCAGCGCGTCGGCGGCCAACATTCCGATGCTGTAGGGGCCGGGCGGCGCCGAGCTGCGGCCGTGCCCGCGGCTGTCGTAGCGCAGCACCCGGTAGCGCTGACCGAGCGCTTGCAGCTGCGGGTCCCACATCTCCAGCCGGGTGCCGAGCGAGTTGCTGAGCAGCACCACGGGCGCGCGGTTCGATCCGCTCAGTTCGTAATGGACGGTGATGCCATTGGCTTCAATCTCGGGCATGCTCACTCCTCGATTGGGCGATCGGGGGTTGGGCGATCGGCGGTCGGGCAATCGGCCAGCACGCGATCGACGAACGCGCCGGCGAGCCCGGTATAGTTCTCAGGATCGAGCAGCGCCCGCAAGCGTTCCGGCGTCAGGTGCGCCGTGACCTCGGCGTTCCCGGCCAGCACCTCGAGCAGATGCCGGTCGTGCTCGAGCGCCTGGCGGCAGGCGGCCGCGACCAGGTGATGGGCCGCGTCGCGGCCGACCGCCGGCGCCAGCGCCATCATCACCGCCTCGGCCGCGATCATGCCGCGGGTGGCGTCGAGGTTGGAGCGCATGCGCGCCGGATCGACCTCCAGCTCCTCCAGGATCGCGCGCGTGTGGTGCAGCGCGCCCGCGGCGAGCACGAACGCCTGCGGCAGCGCGATCCATTCGGCATGCCAGGGACCGGTCGCGCGCTCGTGGTCGGCGACCATGGCATCGAGCATGACCGGCACCAGCTGGCGGACGTTCCTGGCGGCGGCCAGGACGAACTCGCAGGCGATCGGATTGCGCTTCTGCGGCATCGTGCTGCTGCCGCCCCGCCCGGGCAGGTAAGGCTCGCGCGCCTCGTCGACCTCGGTCTGCATCAGCAGCATGACGTCGGTCGCGATCTTGCCGAGACAGCCGGTCAGCACGCCGAGAAAGCCCACGACCTCGGCGAGAGGGTCGCGGCCGACGTGCCAGGCGATCCGCGGCGCCCTGAGGCCCAGCTCGGTCGCCAGCGCGTCGACGACCTCGAGGCCGCGTTCGCCGAGCGAGGCGAGCGTGCCGACCGCGCCGCCGAACTGGACCACCGCAACGTCCTCGGCGAGGCGGGCGAGCCGCGCGCGCTGGCGCTGGAGCGGGGCGAGCCAGGTCGCGCATTTGAGCCCGAAGGTGATCGGCAGCGCCTGCTGCAGGTGGGTGCGCCCGGCCATCGGCAGGTCGCGATGGCGCCTGGCGAGACTGGCGAGCGCCGTCTCGATGCCGGCGAGATCGGCCTCGATCAGGCCGAGCCCGTCTCGGATCTGGAGCACGAGCCCGGTGTCGACGATGTCCTGGGTGGTCGCCCCCCAGTGCACGTAGCGGCCGGCGTCGCCCGCGCAGGCTTCGCCGAGCACCTTGACCAGCGGGATGATCGGATAGCCCGCGAGCTCGGTCCCGGCCCGGATCGCGTCCAGGTCGAAGCGCCCGGCCTCGGCCCTGGCGGTGATCTCCGTGGCCGCCGCCGCCGGGATCAGGCCGAGCTTCGCCTGTGCCCTCGCGAGCGCCGCCTCGACGTCGAGCATCCGCTGCAGCCGCGCCCGGTCCCCGAACGCCGCCCGCATCGCGTCGGTCGCGAACAGGTTGCCGTAGATCGCCGAATTGATCGCGCCGACCGTCATCGCCCCTGAACCGTAGCTGCGCCGGACACGCCCCGAGCCTACAACCGAACGAGCAAGCGCGCGCATCATTTCCTCGAACTCTCCGGTGCAAGGGGCGCCCTTGCCGCGGCTGACGGCTCGGGGCTGGCCGGAGGCCGCAGAAATTGCAGATGTTGGTGGAGAGCCGTCAGAGGAGGCGAGGATGAGCGAGGTCAACCGGAAAATCGTGCTGGCATCGCGGCCCGAGGGTCGGCCGATGCCCGAGAACTTCCGCCTCGAGGAGGCGCCGCTGGCCGAGCCCGCCGACGGCGAGATCCTCTGCCGGACGATCTACCTGTCGCTCGACCCCTACATGCGCGGTCGAATGAACGAAGGGCCGTCCTACGCGCGACCGGTCGGGATCGGCGAGGTCATGGAAGGCGGCACGGTCGGGCAGGTGATCCGCTCCCGGCTCCGGGGCTACGCCGAGGGCGACCTCGTGGTCGGCCGCGGCGGCTGGCAGAGCTTCGCGACGTTGCGGGAGGCAGAAGCGCACAAGATCGACCCGGACCTGGCGCCGATCTCGACCGCGCTCGGCGTGCTCGGCATGCCCGGGCGCACCGCCTACGTCGGCCTGCGCGAGATCGGCAGGCCTGAGGCCGGCGAAACCCTGGTCGTCGCCGCCGCCTCCGGCCCGGTCGGCTCGGTGGTCGGGCAGATCGCGAGGATCAGGGGCTGCCGCGTGGTCGGGATCGCGGGCTCGAAGAGCAAGTGCGAGTTCGTCGTCGACGAGCTCGGCTTCGACGCCTGCCTCGACCATCATGCCAGCGACTTTGCCGATCAGCTGCGCGCCGCCTGCCCGAAGGGCGTCGACATCTACTGGGAGAACGTCGGCGGGCGGGTGTTCGACGCGGTCTTTCCACTGCTCAACGACTTCGCGCGCGTGCCGGTCTGCGGCCTGATCGCCTGGTACAACGCGACCGGGCTGCCGCCGGGACCGGACCTGACGCCGCTGATCCTGCGTCAGATCCTGACCAGGCGCCTGACGCTGCGCGGCTTCATCGTGCGCGACTTCGCGCCCGGCGATTTCCTCACCGAGGTCGGCGGCTGGATCCGGGACGGCCGGCTGCGCTATCGCGAGGACATCCGGGACGGTCTCGAGAACGCACCCGCAGCCTTCATCGGCCTCTTGGAGGGCCAGAACTTCGGCAAGCTCCTGGTCCGGGTCAGCCCCGACCCAACCTGAGATTCGTCAGCCTGGAGCCCATTGCGCCACCGTCCGGCGGGCGCCCGACGACCCTGGTGAGCTGGATCGCCGGCGACGTCGGCAACGGCTCAGCGGCCTGATCGCGCCCGCCAGGCGGACTCAAGGCTTCGCCACCACCTCGAAGATCTCGCGCTCGAGCGCGCCGGTGGTATGGCATTCGGGCGTCGTGGCCATCGGGCTCACGGGCTCGGCGGTGAACGCGGGCTCGAGCGTCAACGTCACCCCTTGCGGGTCCTGGCCGACCAACGCCTGCACCTGGACCTTACGGTCCCTGTCCGGCACGGCGATCAGGTGATGCCGGTCCTCGCTGTCCTCGACGAACAAGCGCGGCTGGGAGCATCGGGCCCAGTTGCGGCCATCAAAGCTGCCGACGGCGGTGACCATGCCGTTCGCCGGATCGCTGGCGGTGACCTTGAGCTCGCTCGCCTCGAGCGCTGCGACGGTCCGCTCGTACAGGGCCTTCCGGTCGATGCCCTGATAAGCGCGGCTGGTCGCGACGTCAGCCGGACCGTGCGCGACACAGGCGCAAAGCGGCGCGAGACCTGCCGCCAAGCGGATCCGACGTAAAGCCGTCGGTCGCCGCGCCGGCGATGCCATGTTTCGCGTGTCAGACGCTCGCATGCGCTCGCCCTCCGCTAACAAGAATCCAGGCGCGGAGTGGGAGGTTATCATCCCAGAACCCGCGCACGACTGCGCATGTTGCAATGCGCAGGACGACTTCTGGCTCCCTCATCAAGCCTGCGGCCAGGGCCTGCGGCGACCATTGCTCCCGACGAGCGTCGCGCCGCCGTTCTAGCTGACGACCGTTGGCTCCGCTCAAAGGCAGGCCCGGATCGATGCGCGCACGCTGGGAACGGAGGTTGCGGCACCCGACCGTTCGCTACGGGCTTGCCCACCGCCGGCCTGGAGGAGATGGTCCGGGAGGTGCTGGCACGCATGCGACGCCGGACCATCGCATACAGATCGAGGACCCGCCGCTGCACATGGCGGCGGCTGCGGTGCCGCTGTTCCACGTGGACTTCCACGAACTCGCCACCAACGCCGCGGAATACCCCGCGCTCCCGGTCCCGGGCGGCCGGGTCAGCGTGCGCCGGCAGAGCCAGACCGACGAGCGCGGGCAGGCGCTCTGCCTGACCTCCTCGGGCCGCGACGGCAAAGCTCTGGTTATCCCGGCCTTTCCTGATCGGATACTGACGGTTGGGGCCGGGCGCGCTCGCTCGGACAGGGCTGGCGCCCGCCCGCAAACTGGAGCACCATGGCGGGCCGCGGCGGTCGCGGCGGGCCGCGCCGCGTCAGATCGGCGGCGTCCCCGGGCCTGCCGATGCGGAGCCGCGCGGCGGGAGGAGAACACCATGACTGCACGCGCCTGCCTGATTGCCGGCGGCATGCTGCTGAGCCTGATGTTGGGCGGCAGCGCCGGCGCCGAAACCCTGAAGCTCGGCCATTCCACCTGGGTCGGCTACGGCCCGCTGTACATCGCCCAGGAGAAGGGCTTCTTCAAGGACGAGGGGCTCGACGTCGAGCTGATCGTGATGGAGGACCCCAAGGTCCGCTTCCCGGCGCTCGCCGCCGGCCAGCTCGACGTCGCCGTGACCACGGTCGACACCATGCTCAACTATCTGAGCGACCAGCAGAGCTACCGCTATCTGTTCGCGCTCGACGATTCCAAGGGCGGCGACGGCATCATCGCGAACAAGGACATCCAGACGGTCGCCGACCTGAAGGGCAAGAGCGTCGCCTATGCCGAGGGCTCGGTCTCCCAGTTCTATCTCGGCGTCCTGCTCAAGCAGGCGGGGCTGACGTTCGACGACGTCCAGACCCAGAACATGACCGCCGGCGATGCCGGCGCCGCGTTCGTCGCCGGGCGGGTCGACGCCGCGGTCACCTGGGAGCCTTGGCTCACCCGCGGCAAGCAGGCGCCGGACGGCCACCTGCTGGTCGACAGCTCGACCACGCCGGGCCTGATCACCGACATGGCGATGACCACGCCGCAGACCCTCGAGAAGCGCAAGAAGGACCTCGAGGCGCTCTATCGTGCCTGGATCAAGGCGGTCGACTTCCAGAAGGCGAACCCGGAGGAGGCCGACCAGATCATGGCCAAGGGCGTCGGCGGCTGGCTCGACGACCCGAAGGTGTTCGCCGAGACCCGGGCCGGCATCGTTTACTACGACAAGGCCATGAACCAGGCGTTCATCGGCACGGCCGCCGCGCCCGGTCCGATCGTCAAGACGATCAACAACGCGGCCGAGCTCGGCAAGGAGACCGGGATGTTCCAGCACGAGGTCACGCCGACCGACCTGATCGCCTTCGACATCGTCAACCAGTAGACCGGGCCGCGGGTCACAGATCTGCCGCCGCGCCCGGGCATCCGATGGCGATCATGTCCGGGCTGCGGCCGGCTCGGCGGTCCGGTCCGGGGCCACGATCGGAGCCGAACCCGGCCACGACCGGTCGTGGCCGGGTGCGCTTGGCTGGCGCCGCGATCGGAACCAGACCCCTGCCGCAGGCCATCTCCGGCTGGCGCATGTGGCCCGCGCCGCGGCGATCCGAACCCGTGCCAAGGGCCATCTCGACCGGGCGCACGTGGCCGGCGCGGCGATCGGATCCGAACCCTTGCCACGGGCCATCTCAGCCCGATGCACGGGGCGATGTCGCAATCGGATTCCAACCCCGCCACGGACCATCTCGGGCCGGCGTGCGCGGCTGGCGCCACGATCGGGTCCGAAGCCCGTGCCACAGGCCGTCTCGGATGGGTGCACGCGGCTGGCGCCGCGATCGGCTTCGAAGCCGGCGCCACAGGCCGTCTCGGCCTGGTGCGCGCGGCTGGCGCCGCGATCGCATCCAAGCCCGTACCGCGGGCCATCTCGGCTTCGCTGCTATGGCGCTGCTATGGCCGCCGCCGCGAGTATCCGAGCCCGCGCCAAAGGTCATTTCGGCCTGGCGCACGTGGGCCGGCGCCACAATCCCATCCAAGCCCGTACCGCGGGCCATCTCGGCTTGGCTGCTATGGCCGCCGCCGCGAGAATCTGAACCCCGTGCCACAGGCCGTCTCGGCCTAGCGCACGCGGCTGGCGCCGCGATCGGAACCAGACCCGCCAGGGCCGCGCGTGCCGCTCCGGTCCGACCGGAGCGCCGATGCCTGGCGCTCAACTCTCGCCCGGAAGGGGGTTCGCGCCCCTCGAAGTCCGCGCGTCGACGTTGTTTTCCAGCGCATGCAGTCCCACGGTCGCATAGACCATCGGAACACCGAAGCCTTAGCGACCGATGGTCGACGAAAGGTTGACCCACGAGCGCCTCGAACATCCCGCTTCGGCGGCGCCACCCGGCCGACGGCCGGCCTGGCCCTGGTCACGAGCAGCGCCGCGGGCCGGCGGCGCCGGGGCGCCCGCAGCCTCCGCACCGTTCGCCGGATCGTGTTCGGGCAAGCGAGCTTCCGGGCGAACCGGCGAGCTGCCGAACGAGCGACGGCGAGCCGCCGAACGCCGGGCCCGGCACGCCAGCAAGCGATCGTTAACCATGGCGCGTTCATTCTGGCTTCGCCTGGTCCATGCGACCGTGGGACTCCCCGTCCCACCTTTGGTGGGCGGACGGATTCCCAGGATCGCATGGATCATCGAGCCTGAAGAGCTTGGCAGCCGATGGGTTGAGGAAAGATTAACGGACTCCCCGGCCAAGGTAGATGGGTCGGGGGCGATGGCACCCGAACCGATCCTGGCCGTGGGCCAGACCGACGCGGCCGCACCCGGCACCCCCCGGCAGGCCACGTCGCGGGGCCGGCATTCGTCGTGCCGGGCGGCCGGGTCGGCACTCGTTGTGTCGCGCGGCCGGATCCGGTACCGCGTTGCGGCGGGCGGTAGGGTCGGGGAGCGGGTGATCGCCGTGGTCGGGCCAGCCATTGCCTTGTGGCGGCCGGCAGGGGCCGGGTACTGCGTTGCCGCGGGTGGCCGGGGCTGGCCGCGGACCATGGCCGGACACTCCGTCTGATGCCGGCGCGGGCCTGACCGTGCCGAGCGTCTTCGCGCCCAAGACCGAGATCCCAGGCGCGCTCCACGCGGGCCTGGGCGTCCTCGCCGGCGCGCTGGTGCTCGGCCTCTGGTGCTGGCTCACCTACGGCGGCATCGTGCGCACCGACTTCCTGGCGCCGCCGCACCAGGTCCTGCTCGCCGGCTGGAAGCTCCTGAAGTCCGGCACGCTGCTCGGCCACATCCGCTCGAGCGTGACCGTGATCTTCTCGGGCTTCCTGCTCGCTTCGGTCTTCGCCGTGCCGCTCGGCATCCTGATGGGCAGCTTCCGGGTGGTCGAGGCGTTCATCGAGCCGATCACGGGCTTCATGCGCTACCTGCCGGTCTCGGCCATGATCCCGCTCCTGATCCTCTGGATCGGGATCGGCATCGAGCAGAAGATCGCGGTCATCTTTCTCGGCACCTTCTTCCAGCAGCTGATCCTGATCGCCGATGTCTCGGGCCGGGTCTCGAAGGACCTGATCGACGTCTCCTACACGCTGGGCGCCACCCGCCGCCAGGTCGTGACCCGGGTCCTGTTCCCGGCCTGCCTGCCGGGCGTGATGGACAACCTCAGGGTCACGATGGGCTGGGCCTGGACCTACCTCGTGGTCGCCGAGCTGGTCGCCGCCAACTCCGGCCTCGGCTACATGATCCTGAACGCGATGCGCGGCCTGTTCACCGACGTGATCATCCTCGGCATCGTCACGATCGGGATTCTGGGCCTCATTACCGATCAGCTGTTCAAGCTCTTGCGCCGCTGGCTGCTGCCCTGGTCGGCGACCTTCTGAAGCGGCGGGCGAGACCTTGAGCAAGCTCCGGATCGAGGGCGTGACGGTCCGCTTCGCCGGCCGCAAGGGGCGGACGGTGACCGCGCTCGAGGACATCTCGCTCGCGATCCCCGACCGGGAGCTGTCCTGCATCGTCGGCCCGTCGGGCTGCGGCAAGTCGACCCTGCTCCGCCTGGTCGCGGGCCTCGCCGAGGCGACCTGTGGCCGGATCACCCTCGACGGCCGGCCGATCACCGGCCCCTCGGCCGAGCGCGGCATGGTGTTCCAGAGCTACACGCTGTTCCCCTGGCTGACCGTGCGCCGCAACGTCGAGTTCGGGCCCGAGCTCAAGGGCACGCCCGCGGCCGAGCGCCGCCGGATCGCCGATCGCCTGATTCGCGAGGTCGGCCTCGAGGGCTTCGAGGACGCCTACCCCGACCAGCTCTCGGGCGGCATGCGCCAGCGCACGGCCCTCGCCCGGGCGCTCGCCAACGACCCCGAGATCCTGCTGATGGACGAGCCGTTCGGCGCGCTCGACAGCCAGACCCGGTCGCTGATGCAGGAATTGCTGCTGGCGATCTGGGAGCAGAGCCACAAGACCGTGCTGTTCATCACCCACGACATCGACGAGGCGCTGTTCCTCGGCGACGTGGTCTACGTGATGAGCGCGCGCCCGGGCCGGATCAAAGAAGAGATCACGGTCGACATCCCGCGGCCGCGCGGCCCCGAAGTCCTGACCGCGCCCCGCTTCGTCGCACTGAAGCGCGAGGTGCTGGCGCTGATCCGCGAGGAGGCGATGCGCGCGCTCGCCGAGGCGTAGCCGCTCCTGCCGCGCTGACTTCCGCCCGTGGCCACGATCACGGTCTGGCGGCGCCACGCCTTTGCTTGGCGGCTTCTGCGATCGGAGCTTGGCGGTCACGACGTCAAAGTGCTCTCGCCATTCAGCTCGGGCGCTGCGGTCACTCGAAGACCAAGCGCCCAACCTGAGTTCCTGGATGAGACCACAAGTATCACGAGTTTTCGATCGAGGCGTAACTTCCAGTTTCCGGTATATAGAATTGACACCGTACAGAACACGTGTATAGTTATTTCCATCTAGTACTGGTATAACTTGTAAATCTCGCGCGCTGACTAAAGTCATCAAGCAGGGCTCGGGAAGGGGGTGGTGTCCGTGATTGTGGTCGATCTCGACCTTGAGTACCACCTCTAAGGTGGCAGCCGTGACGACAGTTTTCAACCATTTGTAGCCAAGGTTGGAACCTGGACGGAGGGCATTATGTCGTCCCAACTCCGAAATCAAGCCAAGCTGACCCGCATCTCGCTCGGCGCGCTCATGGCCGCACTGCTGTCGTTGTTGGCCATCGCCCCTGCGTTTGCCGATAACAACGACGGCAACAATTCCAACAACCCGCCCACGACCGCGGGCGGAGGTGGTGGCGGTGGCGAGAAGCAGCCACCGGCCTCGACGCCCGGCAACTCGCCCAAGTGACAGGCGAAGAAAACGGCGTCCCTGAGGGACGCCGCGGAAGGAGGTGATGCCCTTGATTGCCGAGATCCACGACCTCTGAACACCACCCGTCACGGTGGCAGCCGTGACGAAGTTTTTCAACCACTTGCAGAACCCGGGTCGGTCGACCCGAGAGGGGGGATGTTATGTCTCCAACCATCCGAAATCAAGCCAAGCTGGCCGCCATCGCGCTCGCGGCGGGGCTGGCGGGAACGCTGTTCGGGGCGGGCGATGCCCGAGCAGCTTTAAGTCAAGGACTTCTCGTGCACTACCGATCCGTTTGGTGTCACGTCGACGTAAGTGGGTTGGGTGGCACCAACATCTCGTCGAGGGCAGCGCCACGGTGGACGCGAACTGCGCCTGCGTGAACCGCGGCGGCAATTGCCCCGCCGATGTGAAAAAGCAGTCCACACTGTAGACGCTCATTCAGGCGCGACCCTCGAGCCGAAGAACGGCCGTGTGCGCAGCACCGTTACGCTCGATATCTTGTTCAACGACGGGCTCTGCGGGGAGGGAGACAACCCGCTCACGAGCTGTCCAGGTGGTCAGACGGCGAAGCTGATCTCCTGGAACGCTGGCAGCGGCGCGGACTTCACGCTGTGCACGACCACCTCGGCTGTGGGTGAAGAGTGCAGTTCCACGGGCCAGACTCCTCTCGACGAGACGACCTGCGGCCCGACGAGTGACGTTGTGTTTGCGGGCAAGGGCGGCAGCTGCGCGGCGCTGTTTCCGTGATGCATGAGGCAGCTAGAGCAGTCCGCGCCTTCGCGCGCGGACTGCTTGGCGCATCGGGGCGCATCTCGCCTCAAGGGATGGCCCCGGTGCGCTCCTCCATAAAGAGCGATGATCCCGGCACGCGCCAGCGAAGCCCAAGACACGAGAGGAGACGACATGATCAAGAATATCTTCGGCGCCGGCCTCGCAGCAGCTCTGCTGCTGGGTTCGGCCTCTGCAGTTACGGCCCAGGACCCGCCCTTCACCGCCCAGCAGGAGGAGCGCGTCGGGGAGATCGTGCGCGCGTACCTGCTCGAGCACCCGGAAGTCCTCGCCGAGGCGAGTCGGGCGCTTCAGGCGCGCCAGGCCGAAGAGGCGGCCGCGAGAACTGCCCAGGCCTTGCAAGAGCACAAGGACGAGCTGCTCGCTGACCCGATGAGCCCGGTCGGGGGCAATCTTCAGGGGGCAGTCACGGTGGTCGAGTTCTTCGACTACAACTGCCCCTATTGCCGTGCCGCCGGGCCGATGGTGACGGAGCTGCTGCAGAAAAATCCCGATGTTCGCTTCGTTTACAAGGAGTTCCCGACCCTCGCCCCGTCGTCACGCTACGCGGCGCAGGCGGCGCTCGCCGCCCGTCGTCAGAGCCCGCAGCTCTATACCGCGTTCCACGACGCGTTGCTGAAGGCCGAGGGCCGGCTGGCTGAGGACGGCGTTGTCCAGATCGCGCGCGAGGCTGGCGTCGATGTTGACCGTATGCGCGCCGACATGAAGGACTCCGCCATTAAAGAGAGCGTCGACAGGAACATTCAGCTGGCTCGTGCGATCGGGGTTACCGGAACGCCAACCTTCGTCATCGGGGACGCCGTGCTGGTCGGCGCCAAACCGCTCGCGGAGATGGAGAGCGCCATCGCCGACGCGCGCTCGACGGCAGCACCGCGGAAGCCTGAAGGAGACTGAGGCGGCGCGGGCGGCCGCGCCGCGTGCGGTAATGCCACCTCGAGACGTGAAATTGAGTGAAGCACCCTAGATCGCGTTGAGCGGTGCGCAACTTAGGCGTCATCTGCGCCCGCAGGATTGGATTGAAACAAACAAGAGGAGTGCTTTGCAATGTCTACACGACACATTCATCCCCACGTCACCCGCCGCCGATTTCTCGAAGGCACCGCGGCCGGTGTCGCCGGCTTCGTCCTGTCGAGCACGACCGCAAGGTGGGTGTACGCCGCCTGCGAACGGCTCGATCCGACCACGCAGCCGCAGTTCGCGAGCGACTTGCCGATACCGCCGGTGATCGACGCGACCAGTGGCGGCACGTTCGAGATGGAGATCCGGCAAACCAACCAAAACCTTGGCCTCGTGAATCCGGGCGGCGGGCGCCGAAATACGTTGGTGTACGGTTATGGTTTGAAGGGCGGGCGCGTGACCTACCTCGGGCCGACCTTCGTCGCCAAGAGCGGCCAGGACGTGGACGTACGGTGGGTCAACAAGGTTCCGGCGAGGTCGTTCCTACCCGTCGATACGACCGTGCACCGGGAAGATCCGGTCGGGCCGGCCGATCGGATCTCGCTCGTCACGCATCTGCATGGCGGGCGCAACGAGTCGGCGAGCGACGGCCTGCCCGAAGCCTGGTTTACCCAAGGCTTCAGCCAGACCGGGCCGCAGTTCGTCAAGCAGACCTACCATTACGACAACGCCCAGGAGGCGGGGACACTCTGGTATCACGACCACTCGCTCGGTATCACCCGGCTCAACGTCTACGGCGGACTCGCGGGCTTCTACCTGCTGCGGGACGATAACGAGCAGGGCCTGATCAGCGCGAATTCTGCCGAGCGGAACCTTCGAGATCGGGCTCGCGATCCAGGATCGCTGCTTCGAGGAGAACGGGCACCTGTTCCTGCCGGCGAGCCCCGAGCGACGCCGAGATCTCGAGGACGAGCGCGAAGTGTTCGATCCCGACGAACGTGACCGGCCTGAACCCGACGAACTCCCTGATCCGATCACGCTCACGTTCGAACGTCCCAAGCCAGATCCGACGATCGTCGCGGAGTTCTTCGGCGACTTCATTCTGGTCAACGGCAAGATCTGGCCGAAGCTGCGAGGTCACCCCCAGCCTCTACCGCTTCCGTGTGCTCAATGGCTCGGATTCCAGGTTCTACGCGCTCAAGCTGCAGAACCAACCGAATGGGGTTGGCAGTCCGACCACTTTCCCCTTCTTCGTGATCGGCAGCGACGCCGGATTTCTGGGAAAACCGCAGATTCCCAGCTTGCCCGATGGCGACTTCGGGCTGTTGATCGCCCCCGGCGAACGCTATGACATCGTCGTCGACTTCAACCAAGACGGACTCGGGACCGGTGCCGATGCTTACCTCAACAACTACGGCCCCGACGCCCCGTTTTCTGGTTTCCCGATTGAGCCCGATGATCTCGCAAATCCGGACACCACCGGCCGGGTCATGAAGTTCGAGATCCGGGGTGAGACGGTCGACAGCGCGCCCAATTGGGACGGGGAGGATACCACCCTGGCCCGGGGCGGGAACCCGTTCACGGTGTCCGGGGACCCGGACAACACGAGAACAGCTATTTCTGTTCGAGGGGCTCGACGAGTTCGGCCGCTTGCAGCCGATGTTGGGCACCTCAATGACCACAGATGGTGCAAACGAGCGGAACTCGCGCCTCTGGTTCGAGGACGTCACCGAGAATCCGGGTTTCGGAGATGTCGAGATCTGGGAGGTCTACAACACGACCGGGGATGCGCACCCGATCCATCTGCATCTGGTCTCCTTCCAGATCCTGAACCGAGAAAACTTCAACTTCCGGCCCTACGGGACGTGCCTCAGCCCGAGGCCAGCGGTGCCATTGGCGTCGGCAAGAGCGTCCGTAGTTTCGCCCTGGCCGGAGAACTCACGCGCGCGGCGAAGTGGGAGCAAGCCCCCAAGGACACGGTGGTGATGTACCCGGGTCAGGTGACGCGCATCAAAATGCAGTTCCTACCGCCGAATCACGCTACGAGCGGCGACGGGACGATCCGCTACGTCTGGCACTGCCACATCCTCTCGCACGAGGACCACGAGATGATGCGACCGTACGTGGTCGGAGATTGCCCGCCAGAGATCTGCGGGCCGACACCAATCTGATGGTGACTCCCGGGTGGCCGCGTTAACCGGCCACCCGGACTGCGCTTAAGCGCGACCCCGCCGTGGGGCTCTCGGCGGACGGTTCGCGCGCCCTTGCCGAGGCGTCGCTCCCTACTTGGCGGCGATCGCGGCGCCCGTCGCCTGGCGCAGGTCCGGCATGACCTCGCTCGCCACCAGCGCCATCGAGCGCTTGCAGAGTGCTTTCCCAGTCCAGGCCGGTCAGCACGATCGTCCCGAACGGTCCGATCTGCTCGCACCACCAGTGGGATCTCCAAACCGAGCCATGGGCCGCTACGAGCTGGACTTGGGCGGCGGCAGGCAGCGATACACGGTGGCGTAGAGCGTGTTCTCAGGATTCACCGAGCTGTTGTTGGCAAGGCTCGCGGCCTTGCCGATCCCGGCGCAGTATTGCTGCGCCAGCCCCGTCACCTCGCCGATATTGGTCACCTCCGGAGCCCAGGCGAAGCTCACGCCCTCGAAATCGGACGTCAGCATCCTGGTTGGCGGCGGCGACGAGCAGGCGGCGAGGATCAGCAACGCTAGGGCTACTCGAGATCCCATGGCCTTGGATCCTGCGACCGGGTTCGCTCTCGAGAGGCTGGCTCCCCCCACCCGCGCGCCGCCGCGCCATGACGCTCGAGTCCGGCATGCGGCCGCAAGCATGCTGCTGATCTTCATGGCGAGAACTCCGCTGTAACGCTGCGCCTCGGCAAAAGAGCTCACGCGCATCGAGAGTTGTCGCGTTGACCGAAGCGCGCCTTGACCGACGTCAACCCGGCGAAAACCCTCGGAATAGTCTAGCCTTCCACAGAAGGTTGCTGAACGCCGACGATGAGCCGACCGAGGGCGCTGTGGTCGGGATCGCCTGCGAACTCGGCGTCGATCGAGCGTTAGGCGCTCGGATAGGCAAGACAACCGCTGGCAGCATTGGAAAGCGCGATCCAGAAGGCGGGGGCGATTCAGTAAAAAATCGGGATTCGCGTTTGGTCTGCGTGCCATGGTTATGCCGCCGGCGCCCGCGCGTTCCGTCGCTACTTGGCGGCGATCGCGGTGCCGGTCGCCTGGCGCAGGTCCGGCATGACCTCGCTCGCCATCAGCGCCATCGAGCGCTTCCAGAGCGCCGGATCGTCCCAGTCGAGCCCGGTCAGCACGATCGTCCCGAACGGCCCGATCTGCTCGCGCAACGCCAGCAGCCGCTCGGTCACCGTCCTGGGGCTGCCGGCGATCACGATGTTGTCGATCGCCCAGTCGACCGTGAGCTGATCGTCGTCGAACTGCTCCAGGCCCTTCATGATCTGCGAGAAGCCCGCCTTCTTCATCAGCGAGCTTAAGTAGTAGAAATAGTAGCGGACGGCGCAGTCGGGTCTGGCGAGATAGGCCTTGGCCTCGGCATCGGTCTCGGTGACCAGGATCGTGCGCGCGACGTGCCAGCGCTCGCCGTCGGGGGCCGTGCCCGCCTCGGCGCAGCCCTCGCTGAACCGCTGCCAGTGGGTCGCGACGCTCGCCGCCGGGATGAAGTTGGCGCTGATCGCCATCCAGCCGCGTCTCGCCGCCTCCTTGACGAAGAACGGATAGGGGCTCATGCCGGCGACCGCGATCGGCGGATGCGGCCGCTGATAGGGCTTGGGCATGTTGCCGAGGCCGAGCTCGGGCCAGTACCATTCGTCCTGGCGGATCTGCCAGTACTCGCCCTCGATCCGGTACGGCGGCTCGCCGGCCCAGATCTGGAGGATCATGTCGATCAACTCGAGGGTCATCTTGCCGCGCGCCATCGGGTCGTTCAGATGGAACAGCTCGAAATCCGACGGCAGACCGCCCGGGCCGATGCCCATCACGAAACGGCCTTCGGCGAGATGATCGAACATCGCGGCGAAGCCCGCGATCACCGCCGGATGCTGCTGCGGCAGGTTGAGCACGCCGGTGCACAGGCGCACGCGCCGGGTCAAGGGGATCGCCTTGGCGAGGAAGGTGAGCGGCGAGGTCACGGGCTCGGTCATCGAGCTGAAGTGCTCGCCGACCCAGACGTCGTCGAAGCCCAGCTTATCGGCCTCGAGCACCGCCTCCATGTCCTCCTCGAGCACCTGGTGGTAGTCCCGCGTCGGCGGGTGCAGCGGCATCATGAACAGGCCCAGTCGCATCTCTCGTCGCCTCCCTTGGTGAACCGGTCGAGCCCGTCAGGCTTGGGTCACTCGTAGTCGATGGGCGTGCACTGCCAGCCCTCGTCGTGGCGCTGCCAGTAGAGGTTCTTGAGCCGGGTCGTGACCGGCCCGGGCTCGCCGTCGCCGACCGGCTGGTGGTCGATCTTCGTGACCGGCAGGATGCCGCCCGCGGTCGAGGTGATGAAGACCTCCTCGGCTGCCTTCAGCGCCGCCGGCGAGATCTTCCCGATCACCGCCTCGACGTTCTGCTCGGCCAAGAGATCGAGCGCGGTCTGGCGGCTGATGCCGAGGAGACAGGTGCCCTCGGGCGTGGTCACCCTGCCCTCCTTGACCGCGAAGACGTTGAAGCCCGGGCCTTCGGCAATGTTGCCCTCCTGATCGAGCAGCACCGGCATGTCGCAACCCAGGTCGTAAGCCTCGAACAGCCCCCGGGTCAGATCGCCCCAATGGAAGTTCTTGATCGCCGGGTCGACCGATTGCGGCGGGATCCGGAGCACCTCGCTGACGTGCAGGTGGATGCCGCGCGCGCGCATCGCCTCGGTCGCGATCCAGACGAAGGGGATCACGAAGGCGTAGAAGCGGTTCTGGCACTGGCGCGGGTCGCGGGTGCCCTTGGGCGGCGTGCCCCGGGTCAGGATCACCTCGACGTAGGCTTCGCGCAGGCCCGTGAGGCGCACGAGGCGGGTCAGGATCGCCTCGACCTCGTCCCGGTCGTGCGGGTTCTTGAGCCGGAGCCCGGCAGCACTCTGCTCGAAGCGCTCGAGATGGTGGCCGAGCCGGAAGAACCGGCCACGCCAGACGTGGATCACATCGTAGGTGCAGTCCGAGCGCAGAAAGCCCCAATCCAGGATCGGAATGCTGGCCTCGGCAATCGGCACATAGTCGCCGTCGACGAAGGCCGCCCCCTCGGGCCACGTCCCGACCTCGTCCGCGTCCCGGATCCGCTCCCGCGCCGTCGCCATGCCGCCCCCCGTCCGACTTCCGATTGCTTCCGCGCGGCACCCTAGCACCGGCGCCGGAGCCGGCCAAGCGATGGCGTCCGCCGGCGCGCCCATGTAAGCTCGCCGGCCAACGGCCACGGGCTGCGGCCCGGACGCAAAGCTGGAAAAACAGGGAAACGCGCATGCGCTACATGCTGGGCATCGATGTCGGTGGCACCTTCACCGACTTCGTCGCCTACGATCGCGACACCCGGGCAACGCTGGTCTGGAAGCAGCTCTCGGTGCCGAGCGATCCGACCGCCGGGATCCTCGCCGGCCTGCAGCAGTTCGAGGGCGCGCGCGCGATCCGGAACGCGCGGCTCGGCACCACGATCGCAACCAACGCCGTGCTCGAGCGCAAGGGGGCGGTGGTCGCCTACGTCACGACCAGAGGCTTTCGCGACGTCGTCTTCATCCAGCGCGGCAACCGCAAGTCGCACTACGACATGAGCTGGGTCAAGCCGAAGCCCCTGGTCAGACGGCGCCACTGCTTCGAGGTCGAGGAACGGATCGACAAGTACGGCCAGGTGATCACGCCCCTGGACGAAGCGGGGGCGCGCGCGCTCGCCCGCAAGATCCGCGAGCTCGGCGAGATCGAGGCGGTCGCGATCATGCTGCTGTTCTCCTACCTCAATCCGGTCCACGAGCTCCGCCTGAAGGAGATCTTCGCCGAGGAGGCGCCGGACCTGCCGGTCTCGATCTCCTACGAAGTGCTGCCCAAGTGGAAGGAATACGAGCGCGCCTCGACCACGATCGCGGACGCTTATCTCAAGCCCGTGGTCTCGCGCCGGCTCGGCAGCATGCGCGCGCGGCTCGCCGCGGCGGGGCTCGGCGACCATCTGGTCGTGATCAAGTCGAACGGCGGCGAGATGACCCTCGAGGCGGCAGCCGCGGCGCCGGTCAACATGATGGTCTCGGGCCCGACCGGCGGCGTCGTCGCGGCGCGCCACATCGCCCGCCTGCTGGATCTGCCCTCCCTGGTCACGATCGACATGGGCGGCACCTCGACCGACGTCGCGACGATCACGGGTGGCCGCGAGAGCTTCACCACCGCCTTCGAGATCGAGTGGGGGCTGCCGATCCAGATCCCGATGATCGACATCCGGACGATCGGCGCGGGCGGCGGTTCGATCGCCTGGATCGACAAGGGCGGCATGCTCCGGGTCGGCCCCGAGAGCGCCGGCGCCAGCCCCGGGCCGGCCTGCTACGGCCAGGGCGGCACGCGGCCGACCGTGACCGATGCTAATCTCGTGCTCGGCCGGATCAACCCGGACAATTTCCTCGGCGGCACGATGGCGCTCGACGTCGCCGCCGCCGAGCGCGCGGTCTTTGAGGTCGCGCAGGCGCCCGGCCACTCGCTCGAGGCGACCGCGATCGCGATCCTGCGGATCGCCAACAACAACATGGTCGGCGCGCTCCGTTCGGTCCTGATCGAGCGCGGCCTCGATCCGCGCGATTTCACGCTGCTGGCCTTCGGCGGCGCCGGCCCGCTGCACGCGAGCGAGCTGATGACCGAGATGGCGATCCCGCGCGCGATCGTGCCGAACCACCCCGGCCAGTTCTCGGCCTACGGCTTCCTCCAGGCCGACGCCAGGGTCGACCGCCAGCGCACCACGCAACTGACCTCCAGGCGCTTCGACCCCGAGCGCGCGAGCGCGGTCATGCAGGAGCTGGCGGCCGAATGCACAGCCGAGCTCGAGCAGCAGGGCTACACTTCCGACATCCGGATTACCCGCGCCCTCGAGATGCGCTACCTCGGCCAGAACTACGAACTCGAGCTCGAGATCGACTTCGAGCGTTTCGCCGAGGACACCATGGACCGCCTCTGGCAAGCCTTCCACTACGCGCACCAGGCCCGCTTCGGCTTCAGCATCCCGGGCGAGATCATCGAGATCGTCAACTATCTCGCGACCGCGGTCTCGATCACGCCCAAGCCCGAGCTGCACGAGATCCCACGCGCCGAAGCCCCTGCCCTGCCGGTGGCCCGCCGCCCCGTCGGCTACCCGGAGGGCCGCCACGACGTCCCGGTCTTCAGGCGCGACCAGCTCCGGGCCGGCCACGAGATCCAGGGCCCCGCGGTGATCGAAGAACCGGCCTCGGTCACGATCCTCAACCCCGGCCAGCGGCTCGCGGTGGACGCTTATGGCCATCTGGTGATCGAGCGGCGGCAGGGCTGATCATGGAGACCGGCTCAGGTCCGGGAGTTTGCCCGTCTCCTGCGCGCCGGCCTCACTTTGAGGCGCCGCTCGGGCTCATTTTCTTGCATTTATTCCTATTTTCCGGTAGAGTTCTTGGTTGGTTTCCAAAGCGGTCGGCGCTGCTGACGCTCCAGGCCGAGGCACAAGGATTGGCGTTCTCCGGCCGCACCCTGCTGCGGGCCACTGCTGCCACGACGAAACGAACCCGAGAAGGACCCGCAGACCAAGGAGTTGGACGCGGCCTCGCACAGGGTCAGAGGTTCGATGGCTTCGGGAGCGATCGCGCGCACGGCCGGCCCTCGGCGAGGCTACGCGCCGGCAGGTCTCGCTTGCGCAGGTGGCGCCGCCGGCCGGGCGGCGCCGAGCGTCGGGTGTTCGGCACGCCCGGTCAGACCAGGTCGTCGACCCACTCGCGGAGCTGGCGCGGCGACAGCTGCCCGAGCCGGGTCGAGGCGACCAGGCCGTCCTTGAACAGCATCGTCGTCGGCAACCCGCGAACGCCATAACGGGCCGGGATCGTCGGATGCTCGTCGACGTCGACCACCCCGACCTTCAGCCCCGCCCGGCGTTCCTCGGCGATCCCGGCCAGCGCCGCCGCCAGAGTCTGCGACGGGCAGCACCAGCTGGCAGCGAACGCCACGACCACCGCTTCGGCGCCCCTGACCGCGTCGTCCAGGCTGCCATCGGTGAAGAACTGCATGATCTACCTCCCAGTCCGTGTCGTAGATCGTCGCCTTCCGCTTTCTGCAACCTATCGCCAGGATTTAAGCAAAGCGGAAAGGCGAAGTCGACTGGGATTTCACGGGAAAATTTATCCACAGCAGCATTGGCCCGAGGAGATCAGCAGAGTCAACGTGATGGCGGGCTGCCCGATCGCAAAGGCGCTGCCGGCGGGCGCCGATCGCGGCTGGCGCGGGCCGGCCAAAGCCGGTAGCTTCGGCGGCCGGTGACGTGGACCCGATCATGGCTGGGGACGATGACGGCTGAGCTCGATTTCGACCCGGAGCGGCTTCGGGCCTATCTCGCCGGCCGGGTGCCGGGGCTCGGCGGGCCGATGCGGGTCGCGCGGATCGGCGGCGGTCAGTCGAACCCGACCTACAGGCTCGGCTTCCCGGACCGGACCGTGATCCTGCGCAAGCAGCCGGCGGGCGAGCTGTTGCCGTCGGCGCACGCGGTCGACCGCGAGCACCGGGTCATGCAGGCGCTGGCCGCGACCGATGTGCCCGTGCCGGAAATGCTGCACCTGTGCGCCGACCGGACCGTGATCGGCACGCTGTTCTACGTGATGGCGGCGCTCGATGGCCGGGTGATTCACGATTCGGCGATCCCCGGGGTCACGCCCGCCGAGCGGGCTGCGATCTACGATTCGATGAACGACGTGCTCGCGCGCCTGCACCGGGTCGACTGGCGGGCGGTCGGGCTCGAGGGCTTCGGCAAGCCCGGCAACTACTTCGCCCGCCAGATCCACCGCTGGAGTCGCCAGTGGCAGGCCTCGAAGACCCGTGAGATTGCGGCGATGGAGCGTCTGATCGAGTGGCTGCCCGCGCACGTCCCGGAGGGCGACGAGACCACGATCGTGCACGGCGACTACCGGCTCGGCAATCTGATGCTCGACGCCCGCGAGCCGCGGGTGATCGCGCTGCTCGACTGGGAGCTCTCGACCCTCGGCCACCCGCTCGCCGACCTCGCCTACAACTGCCTGATCTGGCATGCGACGCCGGCCATGTATGGCGGCATCGAGGGCCTGGGTCACGCGGCGCTCGGCATCCCCTCGGAGGCGGACTACGTCGCCCGCTACTGCGAGCGGACCGGGCGCGCCGATGGCGTCAGCCCCTTCCACCTGGCGTTCGCGATGTTCCGGATGGCGGTGATCTTCGAGGGCATCGCGCAGCGCGCCCGGATCGGCACCGCGGCGGCCGCCGACGCCGAGCAGGTCGGCCGCCTCAGCGTCGACTACGCCGAGCGCGCGGTGGCGCTGATCGACGGCTAAGCGCGCCGCCCGCGAGACCCCGGCCGAGTGGTGACCGGATCGCGCGGTTTGGGGCGCCTCAGGCCGCGATCGGACGGCGGGCTTCCAGACGGACGTTGTCCGGCAGCTTCAGGCCCTTGGCGAACTGGGATTCGGCGAGCTCGGTGTAGACGATGCCGCCGCCGCAGGCCACGACGAAGTCGATCGCTTCCTGCAGGCTGTCGAACAGCTCGGCATCGACCGTGCAGGTCGCGGCCATCGCGCTCACGCCCTCGTTGCCTCGATCACGATCGCCGATGGTGCCGCACCGACAGTGAAGGAGGGGTTAACGGCGGGCTCGCGTCACTGCGTGCTCGCCATGCTGCGGCCGGCGACGTAGCGGCTGGCCAGGATGCAGAGCTGGTCCTCGTGAGGGCCGATCAGGACCTCGGCCCGGGTGCCGGACAGCCACAGCACCTCGAAGCGCGCAAGGCCGCCGAGATCGTCCTCGACCGCCTGGATCTTGCCGCAGGGGGCCGCCAGCGGGTCGGCCCGGCATTGCAGGTGGCGGGCGATCAGGCGGCCGAGGGTCGGCTCGCAATGGCTGACCTCGGCGCGCCACTCGAAGGCGGCGGCCGGACCGGCGAGCGCCAGGCCAAGGGCGGTGGCGGCCAGGGCTTTACGGATCATCGCTCATCTCCCCGTCCTGCCGGCGCGGCGCGCTCGCCCGCCCGGGCAGGAGCCGGCGCTGTTCAATCACTAGTAGAATGTGCAGTCAAGCAGAACAATCATTCAGGCGAGCCTGGCCAGCGCCGTCGGTTGCCCTGCGGCGGACGATCCACTAGATGTTGCCGGTCGGGGCGTGGCGCAGCCTGGTAGCGCATCTGCTTTGGGAGCAGAGGGTCGCGTGTTCGAATCACGCCGCCCCGA
>CAWALL010000019.1:0-154958 GCA_963782885.1 uncultured Alphaproteobacteria bacterium | reverse complement strand
CCTCGCGCTCGCGGATGAAGGCCAGGAGCGCTTCGTCGATCGCGGGGTCGAGGGCAGGGGGCTCGTAGGTCGCGAGCATGTTGCGGGCGGTCTCGAGGCCGCGGGCGTTGGCGTCCTTGGAACCGTCGAGCTCCCATTGCTCGAAGCTGTTGTTGTCGAGCAGCTCGGGCATGAAGAAGGCACTTTGGAAGTGCTCGCGGGTGTGCGCCGTGCCGAGATAGTGGCCGCCCGGGCCGATCTCGCGCACCGCCGCCAGCGCCGCGTCGAAATCGGCGAACTGCGGCCCCTGGCCCAGCTGGTAGAACATCTCGATCTGCTCGCAGTCGAGCACGAACTTGGCGAAGCTCGCCCCGAGCCCGGCCTCGTTCCAGCCGGCGCAGTGCATGATGTAGTTGGCGCCCGAGAGGAATGCCCCCCACATGGTCTGGACCGACTCGTAGGCCGACTGGGCGTCGACCATCTTCGAGCCCGCGATCATGCCGGAAGAGCGCAGCGGCAGGCCGTACTTCCGGGCGAGCTGGCCGATCATCAGGTTCATGAACGCGATCTCGGGCGTGCCGGCCATCGGCGCCCCGGACTTCATCGAGACCGCGGCGAGGAAGTGGCCGTAGATCATCGGGCAGCCCGGGCGACAGAGCTGGGCGAACGCGATCCCGGCCAGCGCCTCGGCGTTCAGTTGGGCGACCGAACCGACCGCCGAGGCCGGCGTGTTGGCGCCGGCCAGCACGAATGGGGAAACGATCACCGACTGGCCCGCGCGCGCGTAGACCTTGAGCGCGCCGAGCATGGTCTCGTCCCAGACGAGCGGCGAGTTGCAGTTGACCAGCGCCATGATCACCGTGTGCCGGTCGACGTAGTCGTCGCCGAACAGGATCCGCACCATCCGCATCGCGTCCTCGGCCCGCTCGGGCGCGGTCACCGGCCCCATGAACGGTTTGTCCGAGTGCTTGATCGCGCTGTAGGTGATGTGCAGGTGCCGCTTGGGGATCGCGATGTCGACCGGCTCGCAGATGACGGCGCCGGTGTTGTGCATCGCCGGCGCCAGGTAGGCGAGCTTGTGGAACTGGTTGAGGTCCTGAAGGGTGCCGTAGCGCCGCTGGTTGTCGAAGTCGTAGACGAACGGCGAGCCGTAGGTGGGCGCGAACGCGACCCGGTCGCCGCCGATCTCGGTTGAGCGCTCGGGATTGCGGGCGTGGACCGTGAAGCGGCTCGGGTTCTTGGCGACCAGATCCATCAGCAGCGCGCGCGGGATCCGCACCCGGAAGCGCTCGACCTCGGCGCCCGCGTCCTGCCACATCTTCGCCGCTTCGGCGTCGCGGAAGTCGATCCCGACCTGCTCGAGGATCTGGAGCGAGGCCTCGTGGATCCTCTCGAGGCCCTCGGCGTTCAGGACCTCGTAGACCGGGATCTTGCGCTCGAGCACCGGCAGCGCCCGGATCGTAATCGCGGTCCGCGCCTGACGTCTCGCCTCGCGCCCGCCGCGTCGTCCCTCACGCGCTGTTGCGGCCATCGTCCCCACCTCTGCTTCCGCTGCGTCGTTTCGAGCATAGCGGGATTCTGCCGCTCCGTCGCGGGAGCCGCTTCCGAAATACCGACCTTTGCTACACCATCGGCGGCACCCGCCGGACGCCGGAGAGCGCCTGATAGGCGATCGCGGCCATGATGATCGCTCCGCCGGTGAGCGTGAAGGCGCTCGGCACCTCGCCGACCCCGAGCCAGACCCAGAGCGGCGCCAGCACCAGCTCGGTCATCGCGAGCAGCGCCAGCTCGACAGCGGACACGTGCCGGGCGCCGACCGTGAACACGGTGAGGCCCAGGCCGACCTGGACGCTGCCCATCGTCAGGCACAGCAGGAGGTCGCGGGGCCGGAGTACGAAGGCATCCTGCAGACCGCCGTCCGCAGCCGTCGCCGCGACCACCGGTGCTGCGATCAGTGCCGCGATCAGGCCGGCGATCACGACCGCGGGCAGCATGTCGTTGGCGCGGCCGTGGCGCACAAGGACGTTGAAGCCGGCGAACGAGACGCCGGCGATCAGCGCCAGCAGGTTGCCGGCGATCGTGCCGACCACGAGGCTGCCGGCGACCATCACGCCGATGCCGGCGAGTGCCAGTGCCATCGCGAGCCAGGTCTGGCGCCGGACCTGCTCGCCGAGAAAGACGCGCCCGAGGACCGCCGAGAACAACGGCGCCGTGCCGAGCATGAAGACCGCGTTGGCGACGCTGGTGTGGTACAGCGCGAGCACGTAGCCGATGAAGCCGCCGGACAGACAGGCGCCGGCCAGCACGCCGTTCCAGCCGGCCTGCGCGAAGGCGTGCGCCAGCCGGCCGCGATGCCGGACCGCGACGATCAGGAGCAGGGTCAGCGCCAGCGCCAGCGAGCGATAGAAGATGATCTGCCAGGCGCCCGCGGCTTCGATCCAGCGCACCAGGATGCCGCCCAGGCTCCAGAACCCGCCGGCGAGCGCCACCAGGACCACGCCGAACGCATAGCCGGCATCCGGCCTGTGTGCGTCGGCGGCCGGTGCCGCCGCCCCGGCGGCTTGGTCCATGGCCGGGCCTCAGCCGGTGCGCGCGGGCACCAGCACGCCCGGGTTGAGCACGCCCGCAGGGTCGAGGCTCTGCTTGGCGGCCGCGAGCGCGTCGCCGAACAACGCCGGGCGCTGACGCCGATACCAGGGCATGTGATCGCGGCCGACCGCGTGGTGGTGGGTGATCGTGCCGCCGCCCGCGATCAGGGCATCCGAGGCCCGCTGCTTGACGTGCCGCCAGGGCTCCATGAGCGCATCGGCGCGGCCCAGCGCATGGAAGGTGAAATAGGGTGCCGGACCGTCCGGGTAGACGTGGGTGAAGCGGCAGGTGACGACGCCGTCCCGGCCGGTCGCCTCGCGGATCGCCTGTCCGGTCGCCGTCATCACCTGGTCATGGAACGCCTCGAAGCGATCCCAGGTGATCGCGGTCTCGAAGGTGTCGCCGATGATCCCGGCCGGCACCTGGAGCTCGCGGGCGTAGGGCATGCGGATGAAGGCGGTGCGCCAGGCCTGCGCAGCGCGGTCGTCGGGCAACAGGCGGCCGCCATGGTCCCGGACCAGCTCGAGCGCCCGCGCCTGCCAGCCATCGACCGGGTGATCGGCCGATTCGAACGCGAGCACGAGCAGCGCAAAGCTGCCGTTGTTGACCCCGTTCACGAGACACTCGTGGGCGTCGACCAGACGCAGGTTGGAGGGGTAGAGGCCGGCCTGGCCGACCGCGCGCACCGCCCGGGCGCCGGCCAGGAAATCGTCGAACGCGAGCGCTGTGCCGGCCCGGAAGGTCGGGCGGTCCTGCAGCCGCAGCCAGGCCTCGGTGATCACGCCGAGCGCGCCCTCGGCGCCGATCATCAGGCGGTCCGGGCTCGGTCCGGCACCGGAGCCGGGCAGGCGCCGGCTCTCGAGCACGCCCGCCGGGGCGACGGTGCGCAGGCTCTCCACGAAATCGTCGATGTGGGTGTAGAGGGTCGCGAAATGGCCGCCCGAGCGGGTCGCGATCCAGCCGCCAACCGTGGAAAACTCGAAGCTCTGGGGGAAGTGGCGAAGGGTCAGCGCCTGCGGCTTGAGCGCCGCCTCGAGCGCCGGCCCGAGCATGCCGCCCTGGACCCGCGCGGCCCGGCTCGTGCGGTCGACCTCGAGCACCCGGTCCAGCCCCTTGAGATCGAGGCTGATCGTCCCGGCAAAGTTTTTTCCCACATTCGGCTCGACGCCGCCGACGACGCTGGAGCCGCCGCCGAACGGGATGACCGCCGCCCGCGTCCCGGTCGCCCAGTCGAGCAGGGCGATGACGTCGTCCTCGGAACGCGGCTTGGCAACCAGGTCCGGGGCGTCCTTGAAGTCGCGCGCGAAGGTGCGCACGGCATCCGGGAACGACTTGCCGTAGCAGTGCAGGAGCCGCTCGTAAGGCTCACTGGTGCATAGGCTTTCGAGCCCTGAGGGCGGCCGGAGCCGAGGCGCCCGCAGCGCGATCTCGTGGACCGTGGGCGGCGGCCGGCGCGGGCCGTCCCGGAAGCCGATGCGGTCCCGATAGAATCCGAACAGCCGTTGCTGCTCGGCCGGCTCGAGCCCGCTGCCCTCGTGCCCCCAGCCCCAGAACTTCCAGCGCTTTTCCGCCATCCCCGGCCCTCCAGCCCTGCGCCGGAGCAGGATAGCCGTAGCCAGGCGAGGTGTCGCCCGATGCTTCGGTTGTGGTAGTCTGATTCTGGAAGGTAAAGGGCGAGCCAGGATCATGGCGACGAGGACCAAATCCAGAGATGCCGACCTCCATGCCTCGGATGCCTATCGGTGGGCGCTGTCCCAGGCCGACGCGCTGCGGGCCGGGCGGCTCGCCGAGCTCGATCTCGCCCATCTGGCGGAGGAGGTCGAAGCCTTGGCGATCGGGATCAGAAGCGCCGTCCGCTCGCGCACGCGGACGATCATCGAGCATCTGCTCAACCTCGAGCATTCGCCGGCGCAGGAGCCGCGCCACGGTTGGCGGCGGACGGTGCGCGTCCAGCGCAGCGAGCTGCGTGACGATCTGACGGCGAGCCTGAGGCGGGAGCTCGAGGATGATCTCGTTGCGCTCTACCGCGATGCCCGCGACAATGCGGCGGACGATCTGGAAAGTCATGCGGAGGCCGCCGCCGCGGGGGCTCTGCCGGCGGAGTGCCCCTACACACTAGACCAGATTGCCGGCGACTGGCTGCCCGAAGGACCACCAACCGCGTCTAAGGCGTGACGGGCGGCAGGAGCAGGAGCAGCCCCGTGATCGTCAGCATCGCGAGCGCGGTCGAGATCAGGATCGCGCTGGATGCGGTCTCGATCCCGACGTCGTAGTGCTGGGCAAAGACGTAGACGTTGAGCCCGACCGGGCAGGCGGCGAAGATCACGCCGGCGTTGATCCATAAGCGGTCGAGCCCGAGCAGCCAGCCGAAGGCCAGGAACGCGAGCAGCGGGTGCAGGCAGAGCTTGGCCGCGATCATGGCCGCAGTGGGCCCGAGGCTGCGGCCGACCTGCCGGAGGCTCAAGGTCGCGCCCAGCGCGAACAGGGCTGAAGGTGCGGCCGCCTGACCGATGAAGGTCAGGGTCCGATGCACGACCGCAGGCAGGGCGAGGCCCGAGAGGCTCCAGAGGATGCCGAAGACGGTGCCCATCAGGATCGGGTTGAGCGCGACCGCGCGCGCGGCCTGCAGGCCGATCCGCCAGTTCGACCGACCGCCGCCCTGGCGGCCGATCTCCAGAAGCACGGTGACCGAGCTGAACACGATGACGTCGAGCGTGATGATCAGCAGCGCCGGCACGCCGCCCTGGTCGCCGTACAGCCAGAGCAGGAGCGGCAAGGCCAGCATCACGCCGTTGGAAAACGCCGAGCCGAACGCCTGGATCGTGAACTCGGCGATCCGCATGCTGAACCCGAAGCGCCCGATCACAGCGCCGGTCGTGAACGCCAGCGCCTGCGCCCCGAGATAGCCGCCGAGGAAGCCCCACTCGGTGATCGCCTCGAGGTCGGTCTCGGCCATCAGCCGGAACACGTAGGGCGGGATCGCGAAGTTGAAGACGAAGGCGCCGAGCCCGCGGATCCCGGTCTCGCCCAAATAGCCCGCCCGGCCGGCGAAGTAGCCGAGGAAGATCACCGCGAACAGCGGCGTGACCGACTCGAGGACGACGCTCACGCTCGGCGCCTACACGCCCACGCAAGGTGTCCGCGCTTCCAGGCGCTGACGAATGCCGTCACCGCCGCCCGTTGTCGATGATTTCACGGACCGACAGCCCGCGGAGGGTCCGCCCGGCGCGCAGCGCCTTCAGCTCCGCGATGACCTGCTGGCGTTCGTCCCGATTCAGTTCGCTCACGGGGATCAACCGCGCGACGGGTTTCCCGTAGCGTCTGATGGTGAACCTCTCGCCGCGCTCGACTTGGTCCAACAGACGCGAGAGGGACGCCCTCGCCTCGGAGGCGCCGACCTCAGTCATCATCGTTTCCCATCTCCCGCTGCCAGACTGGTCAGATCGTTCCAACATCAACGGCCGGCCGATCCCGATGACCGCGCTACAGAAAGAGAAGGGGAGCCGAATGGCTCCCCCGGTTTGCAACCTAGGGGCCGGCTGACTTACGTCGCGGCCTGGACCGCGCGTTTGGCCATGACTTTGACCAGGTGCGCCCGGTATTCGGCGCTGGCGTGGATGTCGCTGTTGAGGTCGTCGCTGCTGATCTGCAGGTTGTCGAGCGCGGCCGGGGAGAAGTTGCCGGCGAGCGCCTGCTCGGCCTCCTTGAGCCGGAACACGCAAGGGGCGGCGCCGGTGACCGCGACCCGGGTCTCGCCGCCGGTCTGCGCCACCATCACGCCGACGATCGCGTAGCGGCTGGCCGGGTTCGGGAATTTCATGTAGCCGGCCCTGGATGGCTTCGGGAAGCTGACCGACACGACGATCTCGTCGTCGGCGAGCGCGGTCTCGAACATGCCGAGGAAGAAGTCGTCGGCCTTGATCTCGCGCTGGTTGGTCTTGACCGTGGCGTTCAGGCCGAGCACCGCGGCCGGATAGTCGGAGGCCGGATCGTTGTTGGCGATCGAGCCGCCGATGGTGCCGCGGTTGCGCACCTGGGAATCGCCGATGTGCGAGGCGAGCTGCGCCAGCGCCGGGATCGCGTTGCGCGCGGTCTCGGATTCGACCACCTCGGAATAGGTGGTGAGCGCCCCGATCACCAGCCGGCCGCCCTCTTCCTTGATCCCCTTGAGCTCGGTGACCGAGCCCAGATCGATGATGTCGGAGGGCTGGGCGAGGCGCTGCTTGAGGGTCGGGATCAGCGTGTGGCCGCCCGCGAGCAGCTTGCCGTCGGAGGCGCCCTGGAGCAGCGAGACCGCCTCGGCGACGGTCTTCGGACGATGGTATTCGAACGCGTACATGGTTGCCTCCCTATTCGGCCGCCTGCGGCATCTGCCTGTCCTGGATCGCCCGCCAGACCTTCTCGGGCGTCGCCGGCATCGAGATCCGGGCCCCGATCGCGTCGGTGACCGCATTCATCACCGCCGGCGGCGCGCCGATCGCGCCCGCCTCGCCGCAGCCCTTGACGCCGAGCGTGTTGTGGGTGCACGGCGTCTCGGTCAGCGCGACCTGGAAGCTCGGCACGCCGTCCGCCTTGGGCATGCAGTAGTCCATGTAGGACGCGGACAAGAGCTGGCCGCTGTCGTCGTAGACGCAGTCCTCGCACAGCGCCTGGCCGATGCCCTGGACCAGACCGCCATGGACCTGACCCTCGACGATCATCGGGTTGATCACCTTGCCGAAGTCGTCGACCGCGGTGAAGCGGTCGATCTGGACCACCCCGGTCTCGGGGTCGACCTCGACCTCGCAGACGTAGGTGCCGGACGGATAGGTGAAGTTGGCGGGATCGTAGAACGCCGTCTCCTCCATGCCCGGCTCCAGCCCTTGGGGATAGTTGTGCGGCACGTAGGCCGCGAACACGACCTCGCCGATGCTCTTGGCCCGGTCGGTGCCCTTGACCGTGAAGCTGCCGTCCTTGAAGTCGATGTCGGCCTCGCTCGCCTCGAGCAGGTGGGCCGCGATCTTCTTGCCCTTGGCGATGATCTTCTCGGCGGCGTTGACGATCGCCTGGCCGCCGACCGCCATCGAGCGCGAGCCGTAGGTGCCCATGCCGACCGGGGTCTTCTCGGTGTCGCCGTGGATCACCTCGACGTTCGCGGTCGGCACGCCGAGCTTCTCGGAAATCAGCTGGGCGAAGGTCGTCTCGTGGCCCTGGCCGTGGCTGTGGGTGCCGGTGAACACCTGGACGACGCCGGTGGTGGCAAAGCGGACCTTGGCGCTCTCCCACAGGCCGACGCCGCAGCCGAGCGAGCCGACCACGGCGGACGGCGCGATGCCGCAGGCCTCGATGTAGCAGGAGAGTCCGACGCCGCGGAGCTTGCCCTTGGCCTCGGAAGCCGCGCGCCGGCTCGCGAAGTTGGCGTAGTCGGAAAGCTCCAGCGCCTTGTTCAAGGACGCCTCGTAGTCGCCGATGTCGTACATCAGCGCGACCGGCGTCTGATAGGGGAAGGCGTCCTTGGCGATGAAGTTTTTGCGCCGGAGCTCGGCCGGATCGCGCCCGGTCTCGCGGGCCGCGGTCTCGACGATGGTCTCGAGCAGATAGGTCGCCTCGGGCCGCCCGGCGCCGCGGTAGGCGTCGACCGGCGCCGTGTTGGTGTAGACGGCGTCGACCGCGCAGTAAATCGCGGGCGTCTTGTACTGGCCGGCGAGCAGGGTCGCGTACAGATAGGTCGGTATGCTCGACGCGAAGGTCGAGAGATAGGCGCCCATATTGGCGGTCGTGTGGACCTTGAGCGCGGTGAAGTTGCCGTCGGCGTCCATCGCCAGCTCGGCGTGGGTCACGTGATCGCGGCCGTGGGCGTCGGAGAGGAAGCTCTCCGAGCGCTCGCCGGTCCATTTGACCGGCCGGTGCAAAAGTTTGGCCGCCAGCAGGCAGGCGCACTCCTCGGCATAGATGAAGATCTTGGAGCCGAAGCCGCCGCCGACGTCGGGCGCGATCACCCGCAGCTTGTGCTCGGGCGCGACGCCGACGAAGGCCGCGATCACGAGCCGCGCGACGTGCGGGTTCTGGCTCGTGGTCCAGAGCGTGAAGCCCTCCGAGCCTCGCTCGTACTCGGCGAGTGCCGCGCGCGGCTCGATCGCGTTCGGAATCAGCCGGTTGTTGCGCAGGTCGATCTTCGTGACGTGCGCGGCACTCGCGAGGGCCTGATCGACCGTCGCCTGATCGCCGAGCTCCCACTCGTAGACCGTGTTGCGCGCGATCTCGTCGTGGACCTGGGGCTGGCCGGAGTCGCGCGCCGCCGCGGTCGAGGTGCAGGCGGGCAGAACCTCGTAGTCGACCGTGACCAGCTCGGCCGCGTCCTTGGCCTGGTGCCAGGTCTCGGCGACCACCATGGCGACGTGATCGCCGACGTAGCGCGCCTTGCCCTGGGCCAGGATCGGATGCGGTCCGGCCTTCATCGGGCTGCCGTCGCGGGAGTGGATCATCCAGCCGCAGATCAGGCCGCCCCAGCCGGACGCCTTGACGTCGTCGCCGGTCAGGACCGCGAGCACGCCGGGCGCGGCCTGGGCCTCGCTCGTGTCGATGCCGTTGATCCTGGCGTGGGCGTGCGGCGAGCGCACGAAATAGGCATAGACCTGACCCGGCCGGTCGATGTCGTCGGTGTAGGCGCCGTTGCCGGTGATGAAGCGATAGTCCTCCTTGCGCCGGACCGAGGCGCCGATGCCGTCGGTGGCCATGGCTTCAGCTCCTCATCTCGACGGCGGCCGCCTGGATCGCCTTGACGATGTTGTGGTAGCCGGTGCAGCGGCAGATGTTGCCCTCGAGCCAGCCGCGGATCTCCTCCTCGGACGCGTTCGGATTGCGCCGCACGAGGTCGACCGCGCTCATGATCATGCCGGGCGTGCAGAAGCCGCACTGGAGCGCGTGGTGCTCGCGGAACGCGGCCTGCATCGGGTGCAGCTCGCCGTTCTTGGCGAGCCCCTCGATGGTCGTGATCTGGCTGCCCTCGGCCTGGAGCGCCAGCACCGTGCAGCTCTTGACCGAGTTGCCGTTCATGTGGACCACGCAGGCGCCGCACTGGCTCGTGTCGCAGCCGACGTGGGTGCCGGTCAGATCGAGATGCTGACGCAGGAACTCGACCAGCAGCGTGCGCGGCTCAACCTCCCGCGTCACGGCCTGGCCGTTGACGGTCATGGAAACGCTGGCCATCGATGCTTCTCCCCCTGACGTTGTTGCCCGGCCACGGCAGCCCTTGCCGCCCTGGCCGGCGCCCGTCCGCTGCATTAGCCCGGCGCCTTGCCGCACCGGAACGCGCGCCCGAAGCTATGGAAGGGGCGGATCGTCGTCAACGCTCTTGCGACCCGCCGCCCGCGGACCGAGGGCCCGCAGGCCTCTCAGCGGAACAGGAGCACGATGATCATCAGCACGATGATCGCCGCGGCTGCCCACACGAACCGGTTCTGGACCAGGGCCTCGAACCCGCCCCCGGGCTCGGGCTCCGCCGGCGGCAGCGCCCCGGGTGCCGCCTCCGCGGCGACCGGCTCGGGTGCCGCTGGCGTCAACTGCTGGCGGAAATTGTTGAAGAACTCGTCAGCCAGCTTCTTGGCGGTGCCGTCGATCAGGCGCGAGCCGAGCTGGGCGAGCTTGCCGCCGACGTCGGCCTTGGCGGTGTAGCGGAGGATGGTCGCGCCGTCGTCCTCGCTGAGATGGACCTCGGCGCCGCCCTTGGCGAAGCCGGCAGCACCGCCCTTGCCCTCGCCCGCGATCGTATAGCTCTGCGGCGGGTTGAGGTTCGAGAGCGCGACGTTGCCGTTGAACTTGGCCTTGACCGGGCCGACCTTGGCGACCACGACCGCGGCGAACTCGGTGTCCGAGACCTTCTCCAGGGACTCGCAGCCGGGCAGCGCCGCCTTGAGCATCGCGGGATCGTTCAGCGCCGCCCACACTTTGTCGCGCGGCGCCGGGATGCGGTACTCGCCCGTCATGTCCATCGTCGTCTTCCTCAAGCTCACGTCTGCTCGCGCCGAAGCTACATGCGTCCTGCGGTTCCGGCAACCACAGCGACCACGGGCGATTTGGCGCGAACCGAAACCGGCCGGGGGCGGCCCTTTGGGGGTTCCGTGAAACTCCTCGGCCCGCCGGCCGTTGATGCGCGATCGATCTCAAGGAAAGGGCACGTCATGGCGAACCCCCAGTCCGCCCATCACCCGCCCCAGGAGCAGGACCGGCAGCCCGGCCGGCGCGCGCCGATGCACCCAAAGCCGCGCTCAGAGATGGGCGGCTACCGCGCCGCCGGCAAGCTCGAGGGCAGGGCCGCGCTGGTCACCGGCGGCGACAGCGGGATCGGGCGCGCGGTCGCGATCGGCTTCGCCAAGGAGGGCGCCGACGTCGCGATCGTCTATCTCGAGGAGCACGCGGACGCCGACGAGACCAAGGGACTGATCGAAGAGGCGGGCCGCCGCTGTCTCGCGATCGCCGGCGACGTCGGCGACGAGGCGTTCTGTCGGGACGCGGTCGCCCAGACCGTGAGCGCCTTCGGGCGGCTCGACATCCTGGTCAACAACGCCGGCGAGCAGCACCCGCAGGACCGGCTCGAGGACATCAGCGCCGCCCAGCTGGAGCGCACCTTCAAGACCAACATCTTCGGCATGTTCCACATGACCAAGGCGGCGCTCGCCCATCTGCCGGAGGGGGCGGCGATCGTCAACACGACCTCGGTCACCGCCTATCGGGGCAGCTCGCACCTGATCGACTACGCGGCGACCAAGGGCGCGATCGTCGCGTTCACGCGCTCGCTCGCCGGCAACCTCGAGGAGCGACGGATCCGGGTCAACGCGGTCGCTCCAGGGCCGGTCTGGACGCCTTTGATTCCAGCATCGTTTCCGGCCGAGCACGTCGAGCAGTTCGGCGCCCAGACCTCGCTCGGCCGGCCGCCGGAACCCGACGAGATCGCGCCCAGCTACATCTTCCTCGCGTCCGACGACGGCATCTGCATGACCGGCCAGGTGCTGCACCCGAACGGCGGCGAGATCGTCGGCGGTTGATCCGGTCGGCAGCGGGGGAGCAACGCGATGGCTAAATTTCTGGTCGGCCTGATTCTGGGCATTTTCATAGGGGCGCTCGCCGACGCCTACCAACCGACCCTGCTCGATCAACTGCGGGCCGCGCTTGCCCACGTGACGAGACTGGTCGCGCGCGGCACCGAGCATGCCGCCCAATCGGTCGACCGCGCAGCCGGCAACGTCGCGGACCAGGCGGAGCGTGCGGGCCAGGGGACCCCGCCCAAGGACACGCCGCCGCCCGAGAGCCCGGCGCCGCACTGAAGCTCGCGCGGCGGCCGCTCTACCACTCGAGGATCAGGCGGCGGTCCTCGACGCGGTAGCCGTGCAGCCGATCGAGAAAGCTCATGCCGAGCAGCGAGACCGGCAGCGGCGCCGAATTGACCGAGGCGTCCAGGTCGTAAAGGCTGAACTGGCCGATCCGCAGCTCGCGCAGCCGCACCGGCGCGCCCCGAACGTCGCCGTTGGCGGTCCGGAAACGCTGGCTGAATTCCAGACGCTGCGGGTCGAATCCGAGCCGGCGGGCGTCGGCGAGGGTCAGCACGATCTCGGTGGCGCCGGTATCGACCAGGAAGGTGACCGGCACGCCGTTGATCTCGGCCTCGATCGAGAAGTGGCCGTGCGGCCCGGCCTCGACCACGTATTGCCAGGCATCGTCGCGGGCAGACGTGGCGTCCGGCGCGTTGCTTGCTATGCTCGACGGCGCCGCCGGCGACGCGCTCGCGCGCTCCAAGCCGTCCCGGTCCCGGAGCGCGGCGAAGCCGATGCCGACCACCACCGCGACCACGAGATAACCCAGTGCCCACTGGAGCATGACGATCGATCAGCCCATGCCTGCTCTCGCCCGCGGGCGAGTATCGGCGATCGGCGACAAGAAACCGTTAGCGGGTCCGGGCGCCGAGCCCGCCGGGCGATGGGCGCGCACCGGCGGCGGCGGGTGCCGGCTGATGCCGGAGGGGCGGTGGAGCATCTCCTGATCCGGGCGCTGCTGCTGCCGTTCGTGGTCGGCGCCGCGATCACGGCCGCGGGCGGGCTCTGGCTCGGCAGCCGGTGGCGCGCGCGCCTGCTGGCCCCGGCCCAGACGCTCGGTTTTCTTACCGCCTACGTGGCGCTGCTCGGCCTGCCGGCGTGGCCGCCGCTGATGGCGCGCGACCAGGTCGCCTGCGTCGCCGCCCTGGGGCTTCTGCTCGGGATGCTGCTGCCGCTGCTGCCGCGCTGGGCCGATGCCCTGCAGATCGCGGTTCTCGCCTGGCCGATCGCGATCGTCGTCTGGCTGGCGACCCGCGTGCCGCTCGGCGCCTCGAGCATCCTGACCGCGGCGGCGCTGGCGCTGTTCGGCGCGGCGATGGCCGGGCCGCTGTCCGGCGCCCGCCAGAAGAGCCCGCGGCGCGTTCTGATGTTGTTGAGCGCCCTCTCGGGTCTCGCCGCGGTTGCCGCCCTGGGCCACGCGCCGACGCTCGCCGCGTTGGCGCTCGCGCTCGCGGCCGCGCTCGCGGGCGTGCTGGCCGCCGGGCGTACGCTCGGGATCGCGAACGCGAGCCTGATCGGCCCGACCGGGACCGCCCTGGCGCTGGCCGGCGGCCTCGCGTTCTCGAGCCCTGCCAGCCGCCCGGCGCTCCTGCTGCTGGCGCTGGTGTTCGCCGCCGACCGGCTCGCCCGCCGGCTCGCCCCGCGCCGCCAGCTCCGGGTCGGGAGCCTGCTGTTCGCGGCCGCCTGCCTGATCCCGTTGAGCCTCGCGCTTGCGATCGCCAGGCTCAGCTCCGGACCGCTGCTTCTGCGCTGACGTCAGCGTGGGCGAGATGCGCGGATGTCGATGTCGATCACCACGGGCTCGCCCACCGTCTTGGTGGACGCCCAGTCGCCCTGGCCGACGCCATAGTCGAGCCGCGAGATCGTGAGCTCGCCCTTGGCTTTGGCGAGCAGTTGGTCCGGCTTGCCCGGATCGGCGCCGATCGTCAGCGTGAACGGCAGCACGACGTGCTTGGTCACGTCGCGGATCGTGAGCTCGCCCTTCGCCTCGTACGCATCGCCTTGGCCGTGGCTCAGCTTGAGGCTCCGGAAGCGGGCCATCGGCCAGCGCTGGACGTCGAAGAAGGCGGACGAGCGCAGGGCCGTGTCGCGATCCTTGTGGCCGGTCGTGATGCTGGTGGTGTCGATCTCGACGTCGACCAGGCTCCGGGCCAGGTCCTTCGGATTGAAGGTGATGTCGCTGGTGAAGCGGTCGAACCGGCCCTCGACCGGGCTGCCCTGCTGCAGCGCGGTGAACCGGATCTGGCTGCCGTCCTCGACCGTCCAGGCCTGGGCCAGCGCGCTCTGGAGGCTCAGCAGGAGACAGGCCTGAGCGAGCGGCAGGGATCTCTGAAGGGTGCCCATGGATGGTTCCGTCGTTGGGAGGGGATGGGGTCAGCGATGGCCGCGCAGCGCGGGTAGCATCCGGCGGAGCACGTCGTCCTTGAGCAGGAAATGGTGGCGCAACGCCGCCGCGGCATGCACCAGCACCAGGAGCATGAACACAAAGGCGCCCAAATGATGCAGGTGGAGCAGGGTCTCGGCCAACCGTTCGTCGGGGCCGATCAGCGCCGGCAGCGGCAGCACGCCCCAGAGCACGACCGGGAAGTTGGCGGCGTTCGACTGCAGAAAGCCGACCACCGGCTGGACGAACAGCAAGGCGTAGAGGAGCGCGTGGGAGGCCCTGGCCGCGGTCCGCTCCCACGCCGGCATGCCCGCGGGTAGCGGCGGCGCGGGGTGCCCAAGACGCCAGAGCAGGCGCAGCGCCGCCAGGCCGAAGATCGTGATCCCGAGCCATTTGTGCAGCTGATAGAGGTTGAACTTCTCGAGGCTGAGCGGCAGCCGGACCATGTAAAACCCGAGCCCGAACATCAACAGCACCAGAGCCGCGAGCAGCCAGTGCAGGCCCTGCGCGACAGCGCTGTAGCGTGGCGAGGCGGTCAAACGCGGCTCTCCCGGGCGGGCAATGCCCGCCAGAAGATAGTACCGGCGTCGGTCTCGGGCGGTCACGATCTCTGGAGGATCACGCGTGGCCGGTCAGGACCGGGCGAGGCGGAGCCGGACGGCCGGGCCCTGGCGATATAGCAGAGTCCCGACCAGGGCCAGATTGCCGAGATTGAACGCGACGCCGACCAGGAACGCGTTCCGGTAGCTGCCGGTGAGGTCGAAGATCTGGCCGCCGAGCCAGCCACCGAGCGCCATGCCGATCGAGCCGAACAGGATCACGGCGCCGATCCGCCAGCCGGCCTGCTCGGCCGGGAACAGTTCGCGCACGATCAGCGCGTAGCACGGGACGATGCCGCCGAAGGCGAGGCCGAACAGCGCCGAGACGGCATAGAGCCCGAACAGCGAGTGGACGAGCGTGAAGCTCGCCAGCATGACCGCCTGCCCGGCCGAGCCGATGAACAGCGTCGAGAGGCCGCCGATCCGGTCGGCGACCAGCCCGAATAGCAGGCGGCTCACCATCGCGCTGCCGAGCAGCAGCGAGAGCATCTCGGCGGCGCGCGCCCGCGGATAGCCGAGATCGGTCGCGTGCGCGATCACGTGCACCATCGGCATCGCCATCGCGACGCAGCAGCCGATGATCGCGAGGCACAGCATGGCCTGGACCAGGCCGGCCGGCCAGTCGAGGGGCCGGCGCTGCCAGGACGCCGGGCGCTCGTCGACCGCGATCTCGGCGACCGGCGGCGGCCGGCGCATCAGCAGGCTCAGCGGCACCAGCGTCGCGACCGCGATCAACGCATAGATCAGGAAGGCGCGGCGCCAGCCGTAGCCGTCGGTCAGGTAGCGCAGCACCGGCGGCCAGATCGCGCCCGCCAGGTTCTGGCCGCTCGCGACCAGCGCGATCGCGATCCCGCGCCGGCGGTCGAACCAGCGAGTCGCATTGGCGAGCAGCGGCGCGATGTAGGCGCCGTCGCCGAGCAGGCCGAGCAGCAGCGCGTGGCTGAGGTAGAGCCCGGCCCTGCCGTCGGCGGCGCTCGCCCACCAGGCCCCGAGCCCGATCCCGAGCGCCCCGAGCAGCGCCGGCGGCGCGATCCCGACCCGGTCCGCCCAGTGGCCCATGACCAGCCCGCCGATGCCGCCGCCGAGCAGGACCAGCGCGTAGCAGAGCGACGGCACCGCGCGCGGCCAGCCGAAATCTGCGGCGATCGGCTTCAGCGCCACGACCACGAGGTAAGGCGCGCCGAGCGCGACCGCCATCATGACCATCGAGACCAGGGCGACCACCCAGCCATAGGGCCGCTCGACGCTGGCGGACGTTCGCCGGCGGCTGCCGACTGCCAAGACGAAACCTCCCGAAGACTTGCGACGCGCACGCTCTGCGATCGGGGCGCCACCATGCCCCGGCCGGGCGGGCTCGACAAGGCGCGCCCCGCGGTGATATGGGCGGCCGACCCGCACGAGCGGACCGAGGCCGGGCAACGGCCCACGATCCGCGGACGGGACCGTCAACCCGGTTCGGAGGCGAGCGCACCATGAGCGGAGCGGAACAGCGGCCGGTCGCGCTGGTGACCGGCGGCCGGCGCGGCAACGGACGCGGCTGCGCGCTGGCGCTCGCGGAAGCCGGCTTCGATCTGGTGCTGCTCGATCTCGAGCGCGACCAGGACGCCGAGCAGACGCTCGCCGGCATCGCCGAGCGCGGCGGCCACGGCGCCTTTCTGGTCGTCGACGTCGCCGATCTCGATGCGCACGCGCGTCTGGTCGACGACGCCTTCGAGGCGTTCGGCCGGCTCGACTGCCTGGTCAACAACGCGGGGGTCGGGGTGCGGAGCCGCGGCGACCTGCTCGACGTCTCGGTCGAGAGCTACGACCGCTGCCTCGGCATCAACCTGCGCGGGCCCTTTTTCCTGACCCAGGAGGTCGCCCGCCGCATGCTGGCGGTGCCGCCGGCGGCCGGCGCGCCGCACCGCGCGATCGTCACGATCACCTCGGTCAACGCCGAGATCGCCTCGATCGACCGCGGCGAGTATTGCATCTCCAAGGCCGGCGCCTCGATGCTGACCCGCCTGTACGCGCTCCGCCTCGCGGGCCATGGCATCGGGGTCTACGAGGTCCGGCCGGGGGTCATCCGGACGCCGATGACGGCACCGGTCGCCGAGCGTTACGAGCGGCGGATTCAGGAGGGTCTCAGCCCGATTGCCCGCTGGGGCGAGCCCGAGGACGTCGGCCGGACGGTCGCGACGCTCGCCGCCGGCGGTCTGCCGTTCACGGTTGGTCAGGTGGTGTACGTGGATGGAGGGCTGAACCTGCGGACGTTCTGACCGGCTGGAACGGCGGCGGCTCGCGGCCGCCCTCGGTCAGCTCGCGGCAGAGCGCCTCGCCGGCGGCGGTCGGGATCCAGACCGCGCCCGGGCCGTTGGCCCAGCCGCGGGCCGTGATCAGACCGGCGGCCGCCAGCTCCTCGACCGCCCAGGTGGCGTCGAAGTGGCGCTCCAGCATGGCGCCCGAGATGCCGCGCACCGGCTTCGGCATCGCGCACAGCCGCTCGAGGATCCGGAAATGGACGCTGTCCCGTTCGATCGACATGGGCCATGTTTGTTTCCCAAGGATCGAGGGTTGTAAAGCGCCGCGACGATCCCGGGCGCCAGAGTGGAGAAGAAGATGTCGGAGCTGTTCGCGCTCGACGGCCAGGTCGCGCTGGTCACCGGCAGCTCGCGGGGCCTGGGCTTCGCGATGGCCGAGGCGCTCGCCGAGCACGGCGCGCTGGTGGTGCTGAACGGGCGCGATCCGGCGACCCTCGAGAGCCGGGCCGAGGGGCTGCGCGGCCGCGGCTACCGGGCCGAGGCGATGGCGTTCGACGTCACCGACGGCGCTGCCACCGCGGCCGCGATCCAGGACCTCGCCGACCGTCATGGCCGGCTGGACGTGCTGGTCAACAACGCCGGCATCCAGCACCGGGTGCCGCTGACCGAATGGGCGGACGCCGACTGGGAGCGGGTGATCGCCGCCAACCTCTCGGCCTGCTTCCGCAGCGCCCGCGAGGCCGCGAGGATCATGCTCCGCCAGGGCTCGGGCCGGATCATCAGCACGGGCTCGGTGGTCGCGATCCTGGCCCGGCCGACCGTGCACGCCTACATCGCGGCCAAGGCCGGCCTGCACGCGCTCACCCGCTCGATGGCGGCCGAGCTCGGGCCTGCGGGGATCACGGTCAACGCGATCGCGCCCGGCTATTTCGCGACCGAGATGAACACGGCACTGCTGGCAGACCGGGAGTTCACCGGCTGGGTCGAGCGCCGGACCCCGCTCGGCCGCTGGGCCAAACCCGAGGAAATCGGGGGTGCGGTGGTCTTCCTCGCGTCCAAGGCCGGCGCCTACGTCAACGGCCACGTGCTGGTGGTCGACGGCGGCCTGTCGGTCACGCTCTAGCCGACCGCCGGGCGCGGGATCTCCTGTCGTCCCTCCGGGCCGCGGCGCGCGAGCGCAGGCCTCGCCTATTGTGGGGCTCGCCGTCAGGACCTAGATTTGCAGGGCATCCCGGCGCGGCGTCCGAGCATCGTGCCAGGAATCGCCATGAGCACCGCCTCGAGGCGGAAGCAGCGGGCGCGTCGCGGGCGCGCCTCGGGAGTGAGCGCCAGGACCTGCCGTGAAGGCCTTCACCCAGTTCGTCGTCGCGCTTTGCATGCTCGCCGTGGCCGGCGGTGCTTGGTGGTATTTCTATGCCGAGGCGCCGGCGGCCGGCGGCGCCGCCCAGCAGTCGGCGCCCGCCAACATGCAGATACCGGTTGAGACCGCGGCCGTCACGGTCGGCCCGATCCAGCGGCGCCTGACCGCGGTCGGCTCGCTGCGCTCCAACGAATCGGTGATCATCCGCCCGGAGATCGCCGGCCGGATCGCCGAGTTCAAGTTCGATGAGGGGCAGCGGGTCAGCAAAGGCCAGCCGCTCGTGGTGCTCGACGATTCGGTATGGCGCGCCGAGGTCGAGCAGGCGCAGGCGGCGCTCGAGTTGGCCCAGTCCAACTATGACCGCGCGGTCGACCTGCTCAAGCGCAAGGTCGGGACCAGCAAGGCCCGCGACGAGACGCTGGCCGAGCTGCGCGCTGACCAGGCGGCGCTCGAGCTCGCCAAGGCCAAACTCGCCAAGACCGTGATCCGGGCGCCGTTCGACGGGGTCGTCGGCCTCCGCAAGGTCTCGGTCGGCGACTTCGTCGACGTCGGCAAGGACATCGTCAACCTCGAGCAGATCGACCCGCTCAAGGCCGACTTCAGGGTCGCCGAGGTCTACGTCGGCGCGGTCAAGCGCGGCCAGCGCCTGGAGCTCGGGGCCGACGCCTTCCCGGGCGAGCACTTTGCGGGCGAGGTCTACGCGGTCGATCCCCTGATCGACGAGAGCGGCCGCAGCATCCTTCTGCGCGCCAAGCTGCCCAATCCGGACGGGCGCCTGCGGCCCGGGCTGTTCGTCCGGGTGAGCCTGGTCCTGAACGAGCGCGATGACGCCATCCAGGTGCCCGAGCAGGCGCTGGTGCCGCAGGGCCAGGACCAGTTCGTGTTCAAGGTCGCGGACGGCAAGGCCGCGCACACCAAGGTCCAGGTCGGCATCCGGCGCGACGGCATGGCCGAGATCACCGACGGGCTCGCGCCCGGCGACGTGGTCGTGACCGCGGGCCAGCTCAAGATCCGGGACGGCGTCCAGGTCAAGCCGGTCCCGCGCGCAGAGGTCTGAGCCCCGTGGTCCTGTCCGATCTCTCGATCCGCCGGCCGGTGCTCGCGACCGTGATGTCGCTGGTGGTCGCTTTGGTCGGCCTGATCGCCTATGACCGGCTGACGGTGCGCGAGTATCCCAAGATCGACGAGCCCGTGGTCACGGTCGAGACCACCTTCAAGGGCGCGTCCGCCGACATCATCGAGAGTCAGGTCACGCAGATCCTCGAGGAGTCGCTGTCCGGGATCGAGGGCATCGACTACATGAGCTCGATCAGCCGCCAGGAGAAGAGCCAGATCACGATTCGCTTCCGGCTCGACCGCGAGCCGGACGCCGCCGCCAACGACGTCCGCGACCGGGTCAGCCGGGTGCGCTCGCGCCTGCCCGACGACATCGACGAGCCGGTGATCGCGAAGGTCGAGGCCGACGCCCAGCCGGTCCTCTACCTCGCGTTCTCGTCCGATCGCCACTCGCCGCTCGAGGTCACCGACTTCGCCGACCGCTTCGTCAAGGACCGGCTGCAGAACCTGCCCGGCGTCGCCGACGTGCGCATCTTCGGCGAGCGCCGCTATGCCATGCGGATCTGGCTCGATGCCGTCCGTCTGGCCGCCTACCACCTGACCCCGCAGGACGTCGAGACCGCGCTCCAGCGCCAGAACATCGAGATCCCGGCCGGTCGGATCGAGAGCTCGGCGCGCGAGTTCACCGTGGTCAGCCAGACCGACCTGAGGACGCCCGCGCAGTTCGAGGACATCATCCTGCGCGAGGACAGCGGCTATCCGGTCCGGCTCGGCGACGTCGCGCGCGCCGAGCTCGGCCCGGTCGACCAGCGGGTCAACGTCCGCTTCAACGGCCGCAGCGCGGTCGCACTCGGCGTCGTCAAGCAGGCGACCGCCAATCCGCTCGACATCGGCAAGGAGGTCGAGCGCGAGCTGCCCATCATCCAGCAGGACCTGCCGGAGGGCATGCGCACCGACATGGCCTACAACAGCGCGATCTTCATCCAGCACTCGATCAACGCGGTGTTCGAGACGATCGTCGAGTCGATCGTGCTGGTCGTGCTGGTGATCTTCTTCTTCCTGCGCTCGCTGCGCGCGACTCTGATCCCCTTGGTCACGATCCCGGTGAGCCTGGTCGGCGCGTTCGCGCTGATGTACGTCTTCGACTTCAGCATCAACACGCTGACGCTGCTGGCACTGGTGCTCGCGATCGGGCTCGTGGTCGACGACGCGATCGTGATGCTCGAGAACATCCACCGCCACGTCGAGGAGGGCATGCCGCCTTATCGGGCGGCGCTGGTCGGCTCCAAGGAGATCGGCTTCGCGGTGCTGGCGATGACCGTGACGCTCGCCTCGGTCTACGCCCCGATCGGCTTCATGACCGGGCGCACCGGCAAGCTGTTCACCGAGTTCGCCTGGGCGCTCGCCGGTGCCGTGCTGGTCTCGGGCTTCGTCGCGCTGTCGCTGTCGCCGATGATGTGCAGCAAGATGCTGCACCACCAGGAGAAGCACAATGTCTTCTACCGGGTGATCGAGCGTGGGATCGTCGGCCTGACCAGCGGCTATCGACGGGCGCTCGCCGCGACGCTCGGCGCGCGCTGGCTCGTGGTGCTCGCCGGCCTCCTGGTCGCGGGCTCGAGCTACTTTCTGTTCACGACGCTCAAGTCCGAGCTCGCGCCAACCGAGGACCGGGGCGTGTTCATGGGCATCGGCATCGCGCCCGAGGGCTCGACGCTCGACTTCACCGACCATTACGCCAGGCAGATCGAGCAGATCTACAAGCAGGTGCCGGAGATCGAGCACTATTTCGTGGTCACCGGCTACCCGGTGGTCAGCCAGATGATCTCGTTTGCCCGGCTGTTCGACTGGGAGCAGCGGGAGCGCAAGCAGCAGGCGATCTCGGCCTCGCTGGCGCCGCAGTTCTTCGGCATCCCGGGCCTGCTCGCGTTCCCGGTCAACCCGCCCTCGCTCGGCCAGAGCTTCGTCGAGAAGCCGGTCTCGGTCGTGATCCAGACCTCGCAGCCCTACGAGCAGCTCCAGGTGATGGTCGACAAGCTGCTCGCCGAGGCGCGCCAGTACCCCGGCATGGTCAATCTCGACAGCGACCTTAAGCTCAACAAGCCCCAGCTCAGGATCGATCTTGACCGCGACAAGGTCGCCAACATGGGGCTCGAGGTCGACACGGTCGGCCGGACGCTCGAGACGCTGCTCGGCGGCCGTCAGGTGACCCGCTTCAAGCGCAATGGCAAGCAGTATGACGTGATCGTGCAGGTCGCCGATCTCGATCGGCGCAATCCGGACGACCTCGCCTCGATCTACGTCCGCAACGCGCACGGCGTCATGGTGCCGATGAACAACATCATCAAGGTCACCGAGGAGGTCGCGCCCAAGGAGCTCAATCACTTCAACAAGCTGCGCTCGGCGACGCTGACCGCGACTCTGGCTCCGGGCTATACGCTCGGCGACGCGCTCGCCTACATCGACGCCGCCGCCAAGCGCGTGCTGCCGGCCTCGGCCCAGGTCGACTATGCCGGCCAGTCGCGCGAGTTCAAGGAGAGCTCGGCCAGCCTCTACTTCACCTTCGTGCTCGCGCTCGCGTTCATCTACCTCGTGCTCTCGGCCCAGTTCGAGAGCTTCGTCGATCCCTTGATCATCATGTTGACGGTGCCGCTCTCGATCACCGGCGCCCTGATCGCGCTGCACCTGACCGGCAGCACGCTCAACGTCTACAGCCAGATCGGGCTGATCACGTTGGTCGGGCTGATCACCAAGCACGGCATCCTGCTGGTCGAGTTCTCGAACCAGCTGCAGGAGCAGGGGCGGACCAAGTTCGAGGCGGTGATCGAGGCCGCCGGCCTGCGCCTGCGGCCGATTCTGATGACCACCGGCGCCATGGTGCTGGGCGCGATCCCGCTGGCGCTCGCGACCGGCGCCGGCGCCGAAAGCCGTTCCCAGATCGGCTGGGTGATCGTCGGCGGTATCTCGTTCGGCACGTTGTTCACGCTGTTCGTAGTGCCGACCGCCTACACGCTGCTTGCCCGCGCCCGCCACCCGGTCGAGGCGCGCGAGGCGCCGGCCCACGCCGAGCTGCCGGTGCCGCAGGCGGCGGAGTAGGCGGCAAAACGGAACGCGCGGCCGGGGCTGTGGGGCCGGCGCGGACTTCGAGCCGCAATGCCATTTCCGCTCCTGAAGGCCGGACGATGCTTACAGGTGCAAGGGGACAGATCCACCGACCGGAGGAAATTCGGCCCGGACTTCGTGCGCGATTTGGAAAGCGCTGGCGGCGATGTCTTGCTCGTCCGAGAACTCTTTCCCCTAATTGTCTTTTGCGCCCTCTCGAATCCAGGCGCGAATCGCATCTCGGTCGCAGGTCGAGAGCTTCTTTTTGCCATGCGGCATACGAAGCTCTGGCGATGCCCGCCAATCCAGCAGCCACATCAAGTTGCTCGTGTCGGGATCACCCGGAACGACGATTGCTCCGAATTTCGTGCCCTTCATCACTCCTTCGTACGTGCTGAGATCGAGCCCGCTCTGCTCGTAGCCTTGGCCGCCGAGTTCGTGACAGTCGATGCACCGGCCCTTGAAGATCGGGAAAACATCCTCTTTGAAGCTCGTTTGGGGTTTGGCGGCGCACACCGGCTGCGGCCGCCCGGTCAGCACGATGACACCGCCCAAAACCGCGGCGAGGGTTAGCGCCGTGCCAAACGTAAACGCAGATTTCCTGTTGCTCATGGTCCGCTCCAACGTGAAGTCCCTGACCTTCTTGGGGTCGCACTCGCGCGTAGTTGGCGATTTGCAGGAGGTACCGTTTGCCGGCTTGCCGCGGTCACGCACCCGACCGGCAGGATACGCCCATCCGCACGCCCGCGCGAGCAATTATCGGGGTGATCGAGGGTGGGGCGCACCCGGAGGGGGCGCCCGAACCAGCCGAATCCGGGCGGCGCCGGTCGAGGGCCGGTCGCTTGGCTACCGTCGCCGCACCCCGGACCGGTTGATTTCACGGCGGCCGGCCTTGACCGGTCTGGTGGCATGGAGCATTGTCGGGCTAACAAGGCGCTGCCCAAATTGGCGTCAGGGAGCAAGAAGGACGCGGCGAGCTGCGAGAATTGTCGCAGAACATGCGATGAAGACGATCCGATCCGCTGCGCGTCGTGAGCCATCACTGCGCGCGCCGGGCGTGAACCGAGCGAGCGGCCGGATCCGGCCACACAGTCGCTGGCAGGGGCCTACCTCGCTCGCAAGTTGCGTAGGTACGAGCGCAAGGTGATGCAGTCCGCCGGCGATCCCCGGCTCCGAGCGCCGGTTCGGTGGCGAGCATCAGCGCACGGTGATCCTGCATGCCTCGCCGAGGGCGCCCGTCCTTAACGATGGTCGTCCGTCACCAAAGGAGGTCAACGACATGTTCTCGAACCGCATCGCAGTGATGGCCGCGGCCAGCCTGATGGTAGCCGCAGCGGGCGGCGCTTACGCGGCCTCGGACTGGCTCAAGGGCAGCACCGAGGAGCAATTGAAGACGCTCGCCGACATCCAGCCCGGGCTCGGAACCGTGATGATCGAGTACTCGAACCGCTTCAGCGACACCTACTACGCCGCGAAGGGGGGCAACTGGGGGCTAGCCGCCTATCAGATTAAGGAGGCGCTGGAGATCCAGGAGGTCGGCGAAGCCACGCGGCCGGCGCGGGCGGGGGCTCTGAAGGCATTCGAGACCGCTTACCTGGAACCGCTCAATGCAGCCATCGAAGCCAAAGACTTCCAGAAGTTCGATGCGGCGTTCAAGGCCAGCGTCAAAGGCTGCAACGGCTGTCACGCCAGCCAGGGGTTCCCCTACATCGAGTACGTGCTGCCGGAGGCGCCGCCGTCGCCGCTAAAGTTTACCGAGTGAGACTGCTTACGAGCATCGCCTCGTTTGGTGCTCTTCAATGAGCCGCCGGAGCCCGGCTGTGCGTCGGTGGCGGTTTGTGATCCCGCGAAGGCAGGCTGATCACGTCGGCACCGACGCGCAGTTTCGCGGGCGCGTCAACCAGGGTGTTCGCAGGGCGGCACGGATGTGAGCGCACGGGACGTTCCCGTGGATGGAGGATCGCGCACAGTCGTTCGACCGCACCAGTCGTGAGGTCCTCAGAGTTGGCGCGATCCGAGCGCGAAAGATCGGAGCCAGACGGCAATGCCAGAAGTGCACCGGATGTTCTTTCATTACAGCGAGTTGCCGCTCAGCATGCGCACGCTGTACACGGCGACGCTGATCGTGATGGGGATCGGCTACCTGTTTGCGATGATCCAGATTTACGAGGTCGACGCCGGCCGCGACGGCCAGCCGGGCTTGTCGGCCGACGACATCGCCATTGCCTATAGCGGCAACAAGACCGCGACCAGACTGGAGTTGGCCTTGTCGGGGCCGATGTCGGGCATGCTGCCGGCCGACGAGCGCGCCACGATCATCGGATGGGTGCACCACGGCCTCGACAAGACCGAATATGAGGCGCAGATCAAGCCGATCGTCGAGCGACGCTGTCTCGCCTGCCACGACGGCAGTAATCCCCACATCGCCAATCTCAACGGCTATGACAACATATCCAAGGTCGCTCAGATCGATACCGGCATGAGCCTGGCGAGCCTGGTGCGGGTCTCGCACATCCATATGTTCGGCATCACCTTCATCTTCTTCATCATGGGCCTGATCTTCAGCCATGCCTACGTGCGGCCGGTCTGGTTCAAGTCGGCAGTGATCGTCCTGCCGTTCCTCGCCATCGTCATCGACATCGGCTCCTGGTACCTGACCAAGATCAATACCGCCTTCGCGTGGGCAGTCATCATCGGCGGCGGCCTGATGGGACTTAGCTTCGCGACCCAGTGGCTCGTGTCGATGTACCAGATCTGGTTCTACAAGTACAAATATGCTGCCGCTGAACACAGCGCCAGGGCCACGGTCGGCTGAGGTGGCCCAGCACAGGCCAGACCTCTGCGGCCATCGTCCCGCTTCGACCTGCAGCGCCGCTTCGATCGTTCGAGGGTGCCATGAAACGCACGACTTTGCTGACCGGATTCGCGCTTTGCCTCGCTCCGATCGGCGTGGCGTGGTCGGCGGAAGAGGCGCCGACGGCCGGTGACATCGCCGCCGGCAAGGTGGTCGCAGCAGCCAGTTGCGCCGCCTGCCATGGCACCAGCGGCATCAGCCCACAGGCCGGGGTTCCCCATATCGCCGGCCAGCATGTCTCCTACATCCAAGGCTCGTTGATGGCCTACAAAACGGGGGCCCGAAAGGACGAGCGCATGCAACAAGCCGTCGCCCAGCTGAGCGAACAGGAAATCGCCGACGTCGCCGCCTACTACGCCGGGCTGAAGGGCTTCAGCTCACGACCGAAGGAGCCGGGAGCCGGCTCCGCGGCCGAGACTGATCAGGACCCGTTCGCGGCGGTCAGAAAGTTGACGGCGATGTGTGCCGGTTGTCACGGTGAGGATGGCAACTCGACCGCGCCGGGTACGCCGAGCCTGGCCGGTCAGCACGACAGGTATCTGATCGCCGCGATCCAGGCCTACCAGGATGGCACGCGGTCCGAGCCGATGATGCAGGCCCTCACCAAGCCGCTCACCCGAAGCCAGGTCGAAGATATCGCCTATTTCTACGCTGCAATGATCCCGCGCCGGGCCGCCGCACCCGCCAAAGGAGACCCCCTGGCGGGAATGGCGATCACCGCACCCTGCGCGGGTTGTCACGGCGCTGACGGTAACAGCACCGACCCGAACAATCCCAAGCTCGCCGGTCTGAGCGCCGACTATCTGATTGCCGCCGTCAATGCTTATAAGGACGACAGCCGCAAGAATGAGGTGATGCACGATCAGGTGATCGCGCTTCGGGATCAGGACGTCGACGATCTTGCCGCCTACTATGCCTCGAAAGAGCCCCGGGCGCTGCCGATCCGCAAGCCGCTCACCATCGCCGAATGGACCGCCAGGTGCGGTCGCTGCCACGGGCCGGCTGGTAACAGCACCGATCCGCGGTTCCCGGTGCTTGCCGGGCAAGATCAGAGCTACCTGACCAAGGCCTTGGAGCTGTATCACGGCGGCGAGCGAACGAACGAATTGATGTCCGCCATGTCATTCCTGATGAGCCAGTCGGATATCGACAAACTCGCCGCCTATTACGCGCAACAACGTCAACCGTGAATGCCGGGCGCAGCCCGGCCGATGTCGCGCAGTTCGCCATCGGCAAGAAAGTCCGCGCAGATCCTGAGCCGCGAGTGGAGCACGTCATGTTGGCGGAGCACGTCCGTCCTCATCCGTCCTCGCGACCGCCGGTGGCCTGAGCGGCGCGTTGCCCAAGCGGCGCATCACCGCATCGACCAACGACAGATAGATCTCGCTGTAGCGCTGCTTCAGCGCCGGCGCGACGTGATCGGCGGCATCGCCGGCGTCGTCGAGGGGCATGCAGACCGGCGTCCCGGGCACCACGATCAGCCCGCTCGCCCGGATCAGCGCGTTGACCTTCTGCAGGTAGGGTTCGATCGACGAGCACTCCGGCTCGACGTAGGGCCCGTGAGCGTAGAGACAGACGATCCGCTCGCGCGCGCACAGCGCGCCGATCTCGCGGAGGTAGGTGGCCCTTTCGGGATGGACCATCGCCGGCTTGAGAAAGCGCGCGTCGCGCAGCACGTTCGCGCGGGCCTTGGCGGGGTCGCTCTGCTGCGGCACGTAGTCGTCGGTGACCAGGTCCGGGTCGGGTCCCCGGGGCGCGAGCCCGTTGGCCAGCATGTTGAGCGGAATGTCCCAGGTCGCGAGCGGACCCAGCAATCGCCAGGGGGGAATGCCGCGAATGTCGCCCAGTGTCTCGGCCGTGTACATGAGGCCGTCGTAGGCGATGTGCCGCCGCATCATCTCGGGCGATTGAAACACCACGACCAGCTGCGGCCGGTGGTGCCGGAGCACCCGGCGCAGCATGTTCAACGAGCCGCCGTAGCCATAATCCCCGGTCAGCGCCAGCGACAGCACCTTGCGGTCGGACTCGCGGCTCCAGTCCCGGGCGTCGACCGCGTTACCGAGCGTGCTGTCACCGAGAAGGAGGACGTCGACCCGCGGCGCGGCGGCGAGCTTGGCGAGCTGATATCTCAGAAGCTGGGCCTCCTTCCAGGTCACGAGGCCCCTGTCGATCCCGATCAGCGAGATCCCGGCGATGCTCGCCACCAGCAGGACGACGGTCAGCGCGGCGACGCCGAGATAGCGTGCCGCTTCAGAACTGAAAGTAGATGAACTCGGAGACATCGTTCAGCTTCAGGAGGCAGGCTGCAAACACCGCGCCAAGCGCCACAGCAGCACCGGCGGTCGGCCGCCAGGCGAGGTAGGATCGAACGGGCGCGGCCGGCACGATCCCGCTCTCATAGCCCGGGGTGCTGAGCCCCGGCTCGAAATTGCGCAGCAGCGCCTGGGTCGTCGGCCCCGTGGCAGCGAGCAGCAGCCCGGCGAGTTCCGCCGCCGCGACCACGATCGGCTGCCAGTCGACGGTCGGCATCGGGGCGGCCAGCAGCAATGCCAAGGTCGGAAAGGCGCTGAACGCCTGGCCATCGCTCAAGCCGCCAACCAGGCCATTCGCGCCCACGAGACCTCCCAGGACCCGGGCGGTGGTTCCGAGGTCCGCCGCGCGAAAGGGGACCCAGGCGAGGAAGACCGCGAGCATGGTGAGCAGCCAGGCGAGCGGCGCCGGCAGCGGCCGATACCAGCGGCTCTCGCGCCAGAGATGGTTGCCGACGATCAGCAGGCCGTGGATCGCGCCCCAGAGCATGAACGTCCAGCCCGCGCCATGCCAGATCCCGCCGAGCAGCACGGTGAGGAAGATGTTGAGCTGCCGCCGGACCGGCCCTCGCCGGTTGCCGCCGAGCGGGATGTAGAGATAGGCACGCAGGAAGCGCGAGAGCGTGATGTGCCAGCGCCGCCAGAAATCGATGATCGAGCGGGCCTTATAAGGTGCTGCAAAGTTGATCGGCAGGACGATGCCGAACATCCGGCCGAGCCCGATCGCCATGTCGGAATAGGCCGAGAAGTCAAAGTAGATCTGCAGGGCGTAGGCGAGGACGCCGGCCCAGGCGGCGGCGAGGCCCGGCGCCTGCCCGACCGCCGCGGCGTCGAACACCGGCGAGGCGACGAGCGCAAAGCTGTCCGCGAGCAGGACTTTCTTGGCAAGGCCGATCGTGAAGATCGTGAGGCCGACCGCGAGGTCCGGCAGGAACGGGCGCTGGTCGAGCCTGGACAGCTGCGGGATCAACTCGCGGTGATGGACGATCGGTCCGGCGATCAGCTGCGGGAAGAAGGTGACGAACAGAGCGTAGCGCAGCGGATCCGGCGCGACCGCCTGGCCGCGATAGATGTCGACGAGGTAGGCGACCTGCTGGAAGGTATAGAAGGAGATGCCGATCGGCAGGACGACGGTGACGCCGAGGCGCAGCGGCCAGCCGGTCGCCCAGGCGAGCGTCGTCACCGCGAAGACGGCGTACTTGAAGATGAACAGCAGGCCGAGATTCAAGACGACGCCGAAGGCGAGCCAGGCCCGGCGGGTAGCGGGCGCCGTCGCCCGATGGAGGCGAGCGCCGACGGCGTAATTGGCGACGATCGAGCCGACCAGGACCGGCAGGAAGCGCCAGTCCCACCAGGCGTAGAACACGAGCGAGGCCAGCAGCAACGCCAGGATCAGCCGACGTTGATCGCGCAGCGGCCGCGTCAGCAGGTAGACCCCGAGGGTGACCGGCAGGAACGCCAGGATGAACGCGTAGGAGTTGAAGAGCATCGCCGTTCGACTTCAACGCAGTCCCAACGTGACGTCCCCGAGGGACGCCGCGTCGAGCAGATCGGGACTGTCCGGGACGCTCAGAGCAGCACCCGAGGCTTGCTCAAAGCGACTGGCGGCCATAGGCCACAATCACGGCCATCTGTAAAGAGCTCCACCTCCGATGCCGGTCGATCAGGATCGGGCGATGAGCTGTCGGAGCGGCGCCGGCGGGCCCGCTCACGAGTCGCAGCTGGCTCGAGCCTCGCGTCCAAGCTAGGCTGCCCGCTCGGGTCACCAATCTCGGGACGGGGAGGGGACATGCCGATCGGCGCGAAATGGGTCTTCATGGCGAGCATGGACGTGGCGCCCGAGAAGGAGGCTCTGTTCAACGAGGTCTATGACCGGGAGCACATCCCCAATCTGCTCGCGGTGCCGGGCGTGCTCTCGGTGACCCGGGTCCGGAGCGAGCCGTTCGCGATCGCGATCGGCGGCGAGCGCAAGCCGATGCCCGCGGCGAGCCCCCGCTACACCGCGATCTATGAGCTCGAGAGCCCCGAGGTGCTGGCGAGCGCGGCCTGGGCGCGGGCGGTCGAGGCGGGCCGCTGGCCGACCGAGGTGCGGCCGTTCACGAGCGAGCGCCGGCATGTGCTCGCCAACGTGCTCTGATGCCGGAGGAGCCGATGGCAGGACACCTGAGCCGGGACGAGCTCGAGGCGGGGCTGGTCGAGATCCTGCGCTCACCGAGCGACCAAGGTGTGCTCAGGGCCGTGGTCATCCGGCCCGAGACCGATGCCCGCCAGTCCTTGCATCGGTGCGAGCTCAGCGCCGAGCAGGGCGTCCATGGCGACAACTGGGCCCGCGGCTGCTGGCTGTCGCTGCCCGACGGCCGCCCGCACCCGGACGTCCAGGTCACGATCATGAATGCCCGCACGATCGCGCTGATCGCGCAGGACGAGGCGCGCTGGCCGCTCGCCGGCGACAACCTGTACGTCGATCTGGACCTGAGCACCGCCAACCTGCCGCCCGGAACGCGCGTCGGCATCGGTTCGGCGGTCCTCGAGATCACCGCGGTGCCGCACAACGGCTGCAACAAGTTCGCCGAACGGTTCGGGCTCGAAGCGACCCGCTTCGTCAACTCGAAGGAGGGCAAGCGTCTGCACCTGCGCGGCATCTACGCCCGGATCGCGCGGCCGGGAACCATCACGGTCGGCGATCCGGTCAGCAAACTCTAGGCCGGGCACCCGCTCTCAGAAGATGTTGGCGATCGAGCGGGTCAGGCCGGCGACCAGCTCGGGCGAGGCCTCCTCGAACGAGAGATTGACCTTGTCGGCCTTGCTCATCACCCGGGTCCGGTAGCGCTTCCAGTCGCTGGTCTCGGTCGAGCTCAGGACCCGGTTGCCGGACGTGCCCTGGCTCAGGTCCTGGCGCTGGCTCTCGGTCACGACCACGCCGGCCGGCGCCCGCTCCGAGACCTGGACGTCGGAGATGATGCTGTAGGTCACGTCCTGGACGAAGGCATCCGCGACCGCCGAGGTGGCGGCGCCGGCCAGCGCGCCGCCGATGATCACCGCCGGGTCGTCGCTGATCACGCGCCCGACCCCGGCGCCGGCCGCGCCGCCCAGGATCGTGCCGCCGAAGCCGCCGGCGAAGGTCTTGTCGGCGGCGCTGTCGGAGTTCCTGCCGGCTTGCAGGACGTTCGCCTGGAGCAGATAGTGGGCCTGGGTCGGATCGTCGACCACCTTGTAGCCGCGGCTCTCGACCGAGGCCTTGACCGCCGGCTCGATATCGAAGTCGGGTTTGTCGGAGGTGTTGCGCACCTGGACGAAGACCGTGCGCTCGGCCGGCGGCACCGGGTCGAGGAAGACCGTCTCGGTCATCTTGGTCTGGACGTCGAGGTTGCGCTTGCTGATCGCGGTGGTGGTCGCGCCGCAGCCCGCGAGCAGCAGCGCGAGCACCAGACTGAGCGTCCTGAGAGAGCAACGCCCGGCGGTCATGGCATGGGGCCCTCCCCGGCCCGACGGACGATCCCGAACCGGGTTGAGGCTAGCCCCGACCCCGTCCACGGCCTTTGCTCCAGATCAAATTCCGAGGCGGCCAAGGGACCCGACGATCAGAGCGCCTTCTTCAGCTCGGCCTCGACCGCCTCCCAGTCGACCAGATGATTGAGGAACGCCGCGACGTACTCGGGCCGCCGGTTCTCGTAGTCGAGGTAATAGGCATGCTCCCAGACGTCGATCCCGAGCAAGGGCGTCATGCCCTCGACCAAAGGATTCGAGCCGTTCGGCGTCTTCAGCACCTTCAGGCTGTCGCCGTCGAGCGCGAGCCAGCCCCAGCCGCTGCCGAACTGCGTGACCGATGCGGTCTTGAACTGGTCCTTGAAGCTCTCGAAGCTGCCGAAGGCGTCGTTGATCCGGCGCGCGAGCTCACCCGAAGGCGTGCCGCCGCCACCCTTCTTCATCACCCGCCAGAACAGCCGGTGGTTCCAGTGCTGGCCGGCATTGTTGAAGATGCCGGACTTGGCCGGGTCCTTGGCCGAGGCGGTGACGATCTCCTCCAGCGAGGCGTTCGCCAGGTCGGTGTCCTCGATCAGATTGTTGAGGTTGGTGACGTAGGTCTGATGATGCTTGTCGTGGTGCAGATGCAGGGTCCTGGACGACATGTAGGGGTCCAGGGCATCGTACGGATAGGGCAGGTCGGGGAGTTCGAAAGCCATGGTGTCCTCGCCTCCGCTCAGTCGTGGTGCCGTCACGGGTTTCTGATGCAAGGCTAGATAATCCATCGCCTTCGGAAAGCAAAGCCCGCGACCGGGCCCTCGGGGGCGCGCGCGGCACCGGCTGCGGACCGCTCCGCGCCCGCTTGCGTTGCCGGCGCTGCGGCCGCAAACCTCGGGCGCACCAGGCCCGGGCGGCCGGCGCCGCCGAAGTGGAGTGCAGGACGATGACGGATCTTCCCCTGAGCGGCCGGTCGGCGCTGGTCACCGGCTCGACCAGCGGCATCGGGCTCGGGATCGCGGGCGCCCTCGCCAAGGCCGGCTGCAACCTCACCCTGAACGGCTTCGGCGACCCCGGCGAGATCGAGCGGACCCGGGCCGGCCTGGCCGAGACCCACGGCGTCCAGGTCCGCTACGACGGCGCCGACATGAGCCAGGGCGAAGAGGTCGTCTCGATGGTGCGCGGGGCCGAGGCGGCGTTCGGCGGGCTCGACATCCTGGTCAACAACGCCGGCATCCAGTTCGTGGCTCCGATCGAGGAGTTTCCGGCGGCCAAATGGCAGGCGATCCTGGCGATCAACCTTTCCTCCAACTATTACGCGATCCATGCCGCGCTCGCGGGCATGCGGCGCCGGGGTTGGGGCCGGATCGTCAACATCGCCTCGGCGCACGGCCTGGTCGCCTCGCCCTACAAGGCGGCCTACGTCGCCGCCAAGCACGGCGTGGTCGGCCTGACCAAGGTCGTGGCGCTCGAGACCGCGACCGAGAACATCACCTGCAACGCGATCTGTCCGGGCTATGTCCGCACGCCGCTGGTCGAGGGCCAGATCGAGGAGCAGGCGAAGGCACACGGGCTGCCCCACGAGCAGGTGATCAAGGAGATCATCCTCGCCGCCCAGCCCAGCCAGCGTTTCGTCGAGATCGCCGAGCTCGGCGCGCTCGCGGTGTTCCTCTGCACCGAGGCCGGCCGCTCGATCACCGGCGCGGCGCTCCCGGTTGACGGCGGCTGGACTGCCCGCTGAACGGGCGCGCGACCGGCGGCGGGGCGTGGACCGAAGCGCAAACGCGTGCACATTCGCTTGATCGGGGCTGACGGCGCCGGCCGCCCCGACCACATTCAAGGCCGCGGTGCCGCCGGGCGCCGGCAGCCTGTGCGGATGTGAGCAGCGAGATGAGCGCCGACGTGAGCACCCAGATCGTCACCGCCGAGCCGGTGGTCCGACCGCGACTGCTGCGCGCCCGCAGCTTTGTATTCGGACCGCCGCTGCCGAGTTGCCTGCCCGAGCGCGTCCAGGACGCAATCCTGGAAGAGCAGCAGACCAGCGAAATCCTGGTCACGCTGCTGCAGCTGCTGGCGATCGTGACCTTCGCGATCCTTTACACGCTGAGCCCGAAGGGCTTCCCGCCGAGCGTGCCGTTCGAGCCGGTGCCGGTGACCTTGACGGTGTACGCCGGGTTCACGCTGGTTCGGCTGTGGCTCGCCTGGCAGCGCCGCCTCAGGCCCTGGTTCCTGGCGCTGTCGGTGATCGTCGACATCACGATGCTGATGGTCACGATCTGGAGCTTCTATCTCCAGTATGAGGAGCCGCCCGCGATCTATCTGAAGGCGCCGACGCTGATGTACGCCTTCATCCTGATCGCGCTGCGCACGCTGCGCTTCGAGCCCTGGCTCGTGATGCTGGCGGGCGCCAGCGCCGCCGCCGGCTGGCTGTGCCTGGTCGCCTACGCCGTGATCGCCGAGGGCGGCGCCGAGATCACCCATAGCTTCGCGACCTATGCGACCTCCTACCAGATCCTGCTCGGCGCCGAGTTCGACAAGGTCGTCTCGCTGCTGATGGTGACCGCGATCCTGGCGATCGGCCTGCTGCGCGCGCGCAAGCTCCTGTTCCGGGCGGTCGCCGACCAGCTGGCGGCGGCCGAGCTGTCGCGGTTCTTCGCGCCCGAGATCGCCGGCCGCATTCGCGACAGCGACATCGCGCTCGAGCCCGGCCAGGCCGAGCTGCGCGAGGCCGCGATCCTGATGGTCGACCTGCGCGGCTTCACGCCGCTGACCCATGCCCTGGCGCCGGACGAGGTGATGCGGCTCTTGTCCGAGTATCAATCGCGTGTGGTCGCCGCGGTGACGGCCCGCGGCGGCAGCATCGACAAGTTCATGGGCGACGGCATTCTCGCGAGCTTCGGCGCGACCCGTCCGAGCGCGCGCTTCGCCGCCGACGCGCTCCGGGCGGTCGACGACCTGCTGGCGGCGACCGCGGCCTGGGCCGAGGGGCGGCGCGCGGCCGGCCTGCCGGCGCCCCCGGTCGGGGCGGCGGTCGCCACCGGACCGGTGATGTTCGGCACGATCGGCGACCACACCCGGCTCGAGTACACGGTCATCGGCGACCCGGTGAACCTGGTCGCCAAGCTCGAGAAGCACACCAAGGACGAGCGGGTCCGGGCGCTCTGCCCGGCCGCGACCTGCGAGCTGGCGCGGGCCCAGGGCTACCGCCCGGCGGCGCCCCTCGAGCCGCGCCCGGCCCGCCGGGTGGCCGGGGTCGACGCCCCGCTCGATCTGGTGATCCTCGGCTGATCTTGTCTAGCTAGGCAGATCGGCTTATGTCGGGCTGATCGAGGTAAACCATGGCCAAGGTCAGCGTCTACCACGCCCGAGCCGAGTTCTCCCGCCTGATCGAGCGGGCCATCGCCGGCGAGGACATCGTCATCACCCGGCGCGGCAAGCCGGCGGTCCGGCTGGTCCCGGTGGAGGAGCAGCGGGTCCGGCGAAAGCCGGGCGCTCTCAAGGGGCTGTTCGAGGTCACGGACGAGTTCTTCGAGCCGCTGCCCGATGACGTCCTGGACTCGTTTTACAACGGTCCGATCTTTCCCGATGAGGAGGAGCCGCCCGAGCCCGAGGCATCCGAGCGGCGGTGAGACTGCTCCTCGATACCCACACCCTGCTGTGGTGGCTGTTGGATGATCCCAGGTTGTCGGCGCGTGCCCGGGCCGCGATCGGCGCTTCGAGCAATGCGGTCTTCGTCAGTGCAGCCACGGCGTGGGAGATTGGCATCAAGGTCGCCAAGGGCAAGTTGAAACTGCCTCCGGGCGCCGAGAACCGCATCCGGGATCAAATGGTCACGGCGGATTTCAAGGAACTCGCCGTGAGCTGGGGCCATGGGTTTGCGGTTCGAACGCTGAAGGGGCCGCATGCCGATCCCTTCGACCGGTTGCTGATCGCGCAAAGCCGGATCGAGGGCCTGACGATCGTGACCAACGACCGAGCGATCCACGGCTATCAGGTGAGCATCCTCTGGTAGCGCTCGCGGCAGCGGCGCGCTGACTCATGGTCCAGCCGGCCGACCGCCAGCTGTCCTACTGCGCCGAACTGGTCCGAAAGGCGGCGCCGGACCGCTGGCTCGCGACCCTGTTCGCGCCCGCCGCGGCGCGCGAACCGCTGTTCGCGCTCTACGCCTTCGACCACGAGATCGGCAAGGTCCGCCACGTGGTCAGCCAGCCGATGGCGGGCCTGATCCGCCTGCAGTGGTGGCGCGAGGCGCTCGACGCGATCGAGAACGGCCGGCCGCCGGCGCATCCGGTCGCGCAAGCCCTCGGAACCGTGGTCCGCGGCGCCCCCGTCGTCCGCGTCCGCCTGGATGCGGCGATCGCCGCCCGCGAGCGCGAGCTCGAGGAGCCGCCGCCCGCCGATCTTGGCGCGCTGGAACGGGAGCTCGAGGGCAGCGCCGCGACCATCGTCCAGGCCGCCCTGCTGATCCTCGGGGCGGACGATCCGGCAGCCCTCGAAGTCGGGCGCAAGGTCGGGCTCGCGGTCGGCCTCGCGGACCGCCTGCGCGAACTGGAGACCGATCGCCGGCAGCGACGCCTGCTGCTCTCGGTCGGCGAGCTCGCGCGCCAGGGTATCGATCCGGACGGCGCCGACGGTGCGGACCAGAAGCTCGAGCCGGTGATCAGGCGGCTCGCCACGCGGGGGCTCGAGCATCTCGGCGCCGCCAGGGCGGAGCGGCGGCCGGTCCCGCGGGCGGCGCTGGCGGCCCTGTTGCCCGGGACCCTGGCGGGCGAGCATCTGCGCTGGCGGCGCCGGACCGGATCGGCCGTCGCGGCAGGCCGGCGTCGCTCACCGCTCGCCCCGCTCCGCCTGCTCTGGCGCCACGCCCGCGGTCGGTTCTGAGGGTTAGTCTCAGGAGGCCAACGATCCCGGCGTCGCCCGCGCCCAGCGCGCGATTACCGCTGCCAGGCTGTCCTGGCCGTAGGGCTTGTCGAGGCGCGGCAGCTCGGCCCCGCCCTCGTCCGGGAGCTCGGCGTAGCCGGTCGCCAGGATCACCGGCAGCCCGGGCCAGACCTCGCGGATCGCGGCCGCCAGCTGGGTCCCGGTCATGCCGGGCATGGCCTGGTCGGTCACGACCACGTCGACTTCGGTCCCGGAGCGCAGGATCTGCAGCGCCTTGCTGGCCGAGGAAGCCTCGATCACCCGGTGGCCGAGATCCTTCAGGATGTCGGCTGTGGCCATGCTGGTCAGCACATCGTCCTCGACCAGCAGGACCGTGCAGGAGCGTGGCTCCGCGATCGGCGGCTCGGCCGGCTTGGGGCTCGGCGGGCGCCGGCTCGCCCTCGGCGCGCGGCAGGCAGAGCTCCGCGGTCGTGCCGACCCCCTTGTGGCTCGTCAGCCGCAGGGCGCCGCCCAGCTGCGCCGCCATGCCGTCGACCATCGAGAGGCCGAGGCCGGTGCCCTTGCCGAGCTCCTTGGTCGTGAAGAACGGATCGCGGGCGCGCGCGAGAGTCGCCGCGTCCATGCCGGTGCCGCAGTCGGTGACCGCGAGGCAATGTAGTCGCCCTCCGCGAGCGTCCCGCCCAAACCGCTCGCGAAGCTCGCGTTGCGAGCGCTGAGCCGGAGCCAGCCGCCCTTGGGCATGGCGTCGCGGGCATTGACCGCCAGATTGAGCAGCGCCAGCTCGAGCTGGTTGGGATCGACCCGGGCCGGCCAGAGGTCGGCCGCGAACTCGGTTTCGATCCGGATCATCGGGCCGGCCGCCCGGCCCAGCATGTCGAGCATGCCATTGACCAGCGCCCGGATGTCGACCGCGACCGGCCGCAGGTCCTGCCGGCGGGCAAAGGCCAGGAGCCGCCGGGTGAGCAGCGCCCCGCGCTCGGCGGCCTCGAGCGTGCTGTCGACCAGCCGCTGGGCCTCGGCATCGCCCGCCAGCCGCTTGCGCAGCAGGTGCAGGTTGCCCAGCACGGCCATCAGCAGGTTGTTGAAATCGTGGGCGATACCCCCGGTCAGCTGGCCGATCGCCTCCATCTTCTGGGCCTGACGGAACGCCTCCTCGACCTTCATGCGTTCGCCGATCTCGGCCGCGACCCGCTGCTCGAGGGTCTCGTTCAGGCGCTGCAGCGCCTGCTCCGGCTGGCCTCTCCGGATCGCAATCTCGGCCTGATTGGCCGCGACCTTCAGCAGCAACTCCTGCCCGGCGGTCGGGAAGTCGGCGCGCGGCGATCCGGTCACGAGCATCGCCTCAGCGCCGGCCGCGACCGGATGGAACACGATCCGCACCGGACCGCTGCCGACCGGATTGGCAAGCTCGACGGCCTCGCTCGGCGCGGGCCTGCCGAACGAGGCCCCCAGAGCCTTGCGGACCGCCGCCGCGGGCTTGCCCGGGACCCGCCGCCTAGTCCGGGCGACCTCGAGGCCCGGCTGGTCTTCCCGCCAGCTCAGCGCCAGATAGGCGAACTCCAGGTCCAGCATGCGGACCAGGACCTCGGTGACTTCTTTCCGCAATCTGGGGGGCGTCGTAGTTGATCCAGATCGCGGCCAGCATCGAAAGCGCCACCAGGTCCCTGAGGCTCCGATGCAGCTCCTGCGGGTCTTCCGCGATGGTCTGGACCGTCGGCAAAGTCGGTCAGCCTGGCTCGCCACGGACCGTGGATCGACCCACTCTGTCCGCAGATTTCAAACGATCACTTGGCGGAAGCGTTCCGGGCCCGCAGCTCGTCGAGGAGCTCCTCGGGCGGAACGTAGAACGGATTCTCCTGGAGAATGCCGCCGATGATCACCTGTGGATGGGTGCGCAGGTGATCATCACCACGGTCGCGCTGAACCGGTTGAGATCGTAGGTGCAGATCACGACGTCATCGAAGCGGGAGTGACATGGTTGAGACGGCTCTCGTACTCGACGATGTCATCGCAGCCCGGGAAGTCCTCGAGCGACCACTCCATCTTCGCCCAGAGCCGGGTCAGGCCGAACTGCCCTTTGGCCTTGCCCAGGACCTCCTCGATCAGCCTCAGCATCGCGTACTGGTCGAAGCGGCCCTCACGCAGGTACGCGTTCTCCCAGGGCCGGACCTCGAGCTGGCCGGAGCGTTCGGCGGCGTCGAGGTCGATGCCGAGGGTGCCGAGCCGCCGGCGCCGCTCGGCGAGATGGCGAGCATCCGTGACCTGAAAGATCTTGTCCTGCTGCTCGAAGCCTTCCTTCACGAACGGCAGGAGCAGCCGGTACTCCTCCTCGCGATCGTGGAAAAAGGCGCACGCATGACAGCGATGCTTGAGCGTCGCGCCCACCAGTGTCAGCGAAGAGCTTCGTGGGTGCATGGTCATCCTCCAGCCTCAGTCCTGCAGAATAGCCACCGTCCGGCCGGACGAGCAACGACCCGGCTCATTTCTGCCAGGTGACGTCCGCGCCCTGGAGCGCCACCGTGCTGATCGCCATCTTGGCACTGCCCTCCTTCACCTGACGCGAATAGACGACGTAGACCAGCGTATTGTTCTTCTCGTCGTAGATGCGGCGGACCGCCAGCGACTTGAAGATCAGGCTGAGGCGCTGGCTGAACACCTCCTCGCCGCTCTCGTCGCGCTCGATGTCGCCGATCACGATCGGCCCCGTCTGGCGGCAGGCGATCGAGGCGTTGGACGGGTCCTCGAACCAGTTGCCCTTGGTCAGCTTGTCGAGAAAGCCGCGGTCGAAGCGGGCGATGTGGCAGGTGATGCCCGCGATCTTGGGGTCGGCGATCGCCTCGACGACGATGCCATTGCCGGTCCAGTCGTTGGTGAAGCTGCCGACCTCCTCGGCCGAGGCCGCAATCGTGGTCAGCGTCAGTCCGCTCGCCAGACCGGCGAGCGCGATCAGTCTCGAGCGCAACGTGTTTTCCCCTCTTGCAGACGGCGGACGGGCCGGCCTGGCTCATCACCGGACTCGGCGACAATATGTGGCGGCGCGGTGCGCCGACCAGCGGCGGTCAGGGCATGACAGCCCCCGGAGAGCAGCCTATATTGCCGGTTCGGCGGTCGTCGCCTTCGAGCACCCCCCTTGACCCGAGCGAGCCCTTGACCCTCACCGACATGCTGGCGCAGCTGGTCGGCTTCGATACCACCAGCCGCAACTCCAACCTCGCGCTGATCGAGTTTGTGCGCGACTACCTCGACGGGCTCGGGGTCGCTTCGGAGCTGGTGTTCGACGACAGCGGCGGCAAGGCCAACCTGCTCGCCACGCTCGGCCAGGGCGAGCGACCGGGGCTGGTGCTGTCCGGCCATACCGACGTCGTGCCGGTCGATGGCCAGGACTGGTCGAGCGATCCCTTCGTCTGCACCGCCCGGGACGGCCGGCTGTACGGCCGGGGCACGGCCGACATGAAGGGCTTCGTCGCGACCGTGCTGGCGCTGGTGCCGGAGCTGCTCGAGCGCAGGCTGCGGGTGCCGGTGCACATTGCGCTGAGCTACGACGAGGAGGTCGGCTGCAAGGGCGTGCCCCGCCTGCTCGATCATCTGGCGAGCCGGCTGCCGGCGCTGCCGTTCGGCTGCGTGGTCGGCGAGCCGACGGCCATGCGGGTCGCCAACGGTCACAAGGGCAAGGCCGGCTACGCGTGTACCGTGACCGGCCTCGCCAGCCACTCGGCGCTCAACCATCTGGGTGTCAACGCGATCGAGATCGCGGCCGAGATCATCGTCCGGCTGCGCCGGCGCAACCTCGAGTTCCGGACAGGAGGGCCTTTCCAGGCGGGTTTCGAGCCACCGCACTGCACGGTCGGCGCCAACGTGATCGGCGGCGGCACCGCGCTCAACATCGTGCCCGCCGGCTGCCGCTTCGAGTTCGAGTTCCGCACGCTCCCAGGCCAGGACCCGGCGGCGCTGCTCGGCGAGGTGCGGGCGTTCGCCGAAACCGAGCTGCTGCCCGAAATGCGTGCCCGTCATCCCGACGCCGCGATCGAATGGTGGGAGCTGATGAGCTATCCGGCGCTGGGCGGCGTCGGCAATTCGGCGATCGAGCGGCTGTGCGGCGAGCTCGCCGGCGGCGGGCCGCCGGCGAGGGTCGCGTTCGGCACCGAGGCCGGCCTGTTCGCGGAGCGCGGCATCGCGAGCGTGGTCTGCGGTCCGGGCGACATGTCCGTCGCCCACAAGCCGGACGAGTACGTCGAGCTCGCCGAGCTCGAGCGCTGCGCCGGCTTTCTCCGGCAACTGGTCGATCGGGCGGTGGCGGACTGATGCTGGAGGCCCCGGTCGAGGTCGCGGCGCCGGACATCTCGCCGTACCGGCGGGGCAACACCGGGATCCCGTTCGTCACGACCTTCGAGAGCGGCCGGGCCGGCCCGCATGCGGTGATCACGGCACTGGTCCACGGCAACGAGCTCTGCGGCGCGCTGGCGCTGGTCGAGCTGTTCGAGCGCGGCATCCGGCCGGCGCGCGGCCGGCTGTCGCTCGCCTTCGTCAACACCGAGGCCTACGAGCGCTTCGATCCGGAGCAGCCCAAGGCGTCCCGCTACCTCGACGAGGACCTCAACCGGGTCTGGGACCTGGCGACGCTCGACGGGCCGCGCCGCTCGATCGAGCTCGACCGGGCGCGCGCGCTCCGGCCGCTGATCGAGAGCGCCGACGCGCTGCTGGATCTGCACTCGATGCAGCTGCTGGCCCCGCCATTGCTGCTCTGCGGCCTCGCCGCCAAGGGCCGCCGGCTGGCCGAAGCGATCGGCTATCCGGAGCTGGTGGTCGCGGACGCCGGTCATCGGGGCGGCGCCCGAATGCGCGATTTCGGCGCCTTTGCCGAGCCTTCGAGCCCGCGCACCGCGATGCTGGTCGAGTGCGGCCAGCATTGGGCAGCGAGCAGCGTCGCGGTTGCGGTCGCGACCTGCCGGCACTTCCTGGCCGCGCTCGACCTGGTCGCGCCCGCGGCGCTGGCGGGGCTCGGCGGCGCCGCTGCGCCCGGGCGACAACGGGTGATCGAGGTCACCCACACGATTACCGTGAACGGCGGCCCGTTCCACTTCACCGGCGATTTCCAAGGCCTCGAAATCGTCCCCAGGCGGGGTACGGTGATCGGCCACGACGGCCCCCAGCCGGTGCAAACGCCCTATGACGACTGCGTGCTGATTATGCCGTCGCGCCGGCTCGGGCCCGGGCTCACGGCGGTCCGTCTCGGCCGGTTCGTCGACTGATGGCGATCGCCGTCCGCCCGGCGACGCTCGCCGACGCCTCGACGATCGCAGGGCTGGTGCACGCGCTGAGCGCGGAGGAGGGCTACCCCGCTCCGCCGCTGCGCGTGGAGGACGTGCGCGCCGAGGGCTTCGGGCCGGCGCCGCGGTTCCACGTGCTGATCGGCGAGCTCGACGGCCGGGTCTCCGGCTATGCCCTCTACTATCCCACCTACGATACCGATCACGCGACGCGCGGCTTCTACCTGCAGGACCTGTACGTCCGGCCCGAGGCGCGTCGCCGCGGCCTCGGGCGGGCGCTGCTGGCGGCGCTCGCGCGTACCTGCCGGACCGACGGCGGCTCCTATCTGTTCTGGAACGCGCTCGAGCGCAACCTGGCGGCGCGCGCCTTCTACCAGCGGCTCGGCGCCCGCGAGGAGCGGGTGGTGACCTTCAGCCTGCAGCCCGACGCCCTGATCCGGCTGGCCGACGGCGGCTGAGCGAAAAGCCCGGGCGAGCGGACCTCGATCCGGTTCCCCGCTGCCCGGTCGGTCGCGGCGGCGGCGCTCGAACCGGAGCCGGTACGTTCGGATGCCTGATGGCGGCCCGCAGCCATCGCTAATCGCGTGATTGTGACAAAAAATCATCCCCGTCTTGACGCCAGCGCAGAGGTGGTGCTGGTGCTGGCTGCGAGCGCGCAGACAGAGAGGACTCCGGGATGGCCCCATCCGCCTGGAAGCCGGGCAACTCCGGCACGAGCTGGACGATCAAGGGCGTGCACGAGTCGACCCGGGACGCCGTGCGCTAGGCGGCGGCCGAGGCCGAGATGGTCATCGGCGAGTGGGTCGATCGGGCCCTCGGGCAGGCGGCGCAGGAGGCCCTGCATCCGTCGCCGCCGCCGGCGACCAGGGACGACCTCGCCCTCGTCCTGAAGCAGCTGGCCGAGCTCAAAGGGATCATCCTGACGCTCGCCAACTCCAAGGCGAGCGTGCAGGCGCTGGCCGAGGTCAAGGCGAGCGTCCAGACCCTCAGCGAGCGCACCAAGGGCTACGACCGGCCGATGGTCCGCCACGTCATGGTCGAGCACAAGCGCTCCGCGCGCCTGATGCCGCAGCCGCGCGTGCCCGACAAGGGCGACCGCGAATCCTGAGCCGGCCCTGCCGCCGGGCGTTCAGGGCCGGCTGGCGGTGACGTAGTGCAGCGTCGCCGGGATCCGGACGCCGGCCTTGCCCTGGTAGGGGCGGAAGCGCTCGGTCACCTCCTCGACGATCGCCTGGCGGGTCGCAGGCTCAGGCTCAAAGGTCTGCAGCAGCCGGGTGAGGGGGCCGACCTGGCAGGCGAAGGCCGCCTCCTCCTCGGCGGTCGCGGCGCCCGAGAGGTGGGTCGTCACGGTCGCGATGCGGCGTTCGACGAAGCCCGCTCCGCCTAGAATCTCTTCGATGTAGCCGGTCTCGGCGAGCGCGAGCGGGCCGGGCGCCCGCGGCGGCTGCGGCTCGGGCGGGCCGAGCCGGCCGATGCCGGCCGCGAGCGGCTCTTTGAACCAGGGATTGTCCTCGAGCGGCGCCCAGCAGACGAACGCCAGCCGGCCACCCGGCCGGAGCGCGCTCAAGAGGTTGGCGAAGGCGACGACCGGAGCGCTGAAGAACATCACCCCGAAGCGCGACAGCAGCAGGTCCCGCGCCTCCGGCTCGAAGCCATGGCTCTGGGCGTCGGCGTGCAGGAAGCGCACGTGGTCGTGGCCGCGCTCGGCACTTCGGCGCTGCGCGAACGTCAGCATCGGCTCCGAGATGTCGATCGCCAGCACCGAGCCCTGTAGGCCCACCGCGTCCGCCAGCAACAGCGTGGTGGCGCCGGTGCCGCAGCCGACGTCGATCACCCGCTCGCCCGGTCGGGGCGCGGCCCGCGCCAGGAGCTGCTCGGCGACCGGAGCGAGCCGGGCATCGAGTGCCGCGTGATGGGCGACCCACTGCTCGCCGCGAAGGTTCCAATAGCCGGCCTGCTCCGCGTTGGCCGGAAACCGCTCTGCAACCGGGTCGGTCATGGGGGCTCAGGCCGCGCGCGCCTGGGCGCAAAGCCAGGCGTCCAGGTCGGCGAGCGCGCGCCGGGCCAGCGCAGGCTTGCGCTCGGCCCGCTTGACCGCACGCCCGAGCGGCGGGAACAGGCCGAAGTTGACGTTCATCGGCTGGAAGGTCTCCGCCGCGGCGCCGCCGGTGATGTGGCCGAGCAGCGCGCCCAGCGCCGTGGTCGAGGGCGGCGGTGCCAGCGTCTCGCCCTTGACCTCGGCGGCCGCGAACCGGCCCGCGAGGATGCCGGTCGCGGCACTCTCGACATAGCCCTCGACGCCGGTGATCTGGCCGGCGAAACGGATCTGCGGCCGCGCCTTGAGGCGAAGCTCAGGGTCCAAAAGGCGCGGGCTGTTGATGAAGGTGTTGCGGTGCAGGCCGCCGAGGCGCGCGAACTCGGCCCGCTCGAGACCCGGGATCATGCGGAAGATGCGCCGCTGCTCGCCGTAGGTCAGCTTGGTCTGGAAGCCGACCAGGTTGAACAAAGTGCCGAGCGCGTTGTCCTGGCGCAGCTGCACGACCGCGTACGGCCGCCGGCCGGTTCGCGGATCGATGAGGCCCACCGGCTTCATCGGACCGTAGCGCAGCGTCTCGGGGCCGCGCTCGGCCATGACCTCGATCGGCAGGCAGCCCTCGAAATAGGGCGTGCTCGCCTCCCAGTCCTTGAACGCGTGCTTCTCGCCCTTGGGCAGAGCGCGCACGAACGCCTCGTACTGGACTGGATCGAGCGGGCAGTTGACGTAGTCGGCGCCGCCGCCGCCGGGGCCCGCCTTGTCGTAGCGCGACTGGAACCAGGCGAGATCGAAGTCGATCGTGTCGCGATGGACGATCGGCGCGATCGCGTCGAAGAAGGCGAGCTCGGCCTCGCCGGTCACGCCCCGGATCGAGTCCGCAAGCCGGGGCGAGGTGAGGGGGCCGGTCGCGACGATCACCCGGCCCACGGCCGCATCGGGCAGGCCCGGAACCTCTTCGCGCCGGATCTCGATCCGGGGCTCCGCCTCGAGCGCCGCCTGGACCGCCGCGGCAAACCCGTCCCGGTCCACCGCCAGCGCGCCGCCCGCCGGCAGCTTGTGGGCATCGCCCGCGGCCATGATCAGCGAGCCCAGGCGGCGCATCTCCTCGTGCAGCAGGCCGACCGCGTTGTTGAGCGGATCGTCGGAGCGGAACGAGTTCGAGCAGACCAGCTCGGCGAGCGTGCCGGTCTTGTGCGCCTCGGTCGCGCGCAGCGGCCGCATCTCATGCAGCACCACGCGCACCCCGGCACGGGCCGCCTGCCAGGCCGCCTCGCTGCCGGCGAGGCCACCGCCGATCACATGGATGGGCCCGCGAACCGGCTCGCCCACGGCAAAGCCCCCTCGACCCTGTATCTGCCCTGCGCCCGCATAGTTAGGCGATCGCAGGCCGCCCGCCAAGCATCATGGACCCGTGCCTCGATGCCGCTGGATCTGGTCGCCCGAGCGCTTACCTTCCGCCTTTCACCGGGTCGGGGCAGCCATGGTCGACGCAGCGTTTGCGCGGGTGATCGGACATCGGGGCGCGGCTGCGGCAGCGCCCGAGAACACGCTTGCAAGTCTGAGAAAAGCCAAGGAGCTGGGGGCGAGCTGGGTCGAGTTCGACGTCAAGCTCACGCAGGACGGCGTGCCGATCCTGATGCACGACGAGCGGCTCGAGCGGACCACGAGCGGCCGGGGCGAGGTCGCCCTGACCACCCTTGCAGAGTTGGAAAAACTCGATGCCGGCGGCTGGTTCGGTCCGCGGTTCCGGGGCGAGCGGGTGCCGACCTTCGAGGCGGCGCTGGCGCTCTGCGCCGAGCTCGGCCTCGGCATCAACGTCGAGATCAAGCCATGCCCCGGACGCGCGGCCGAGACCGCCCGGGTCACGATCGAGACGCTCCGGCGGTGCTGGTCGGGCGCGCTGCCGGCCCCGCTGATCTCGAGCTTCGAGCCCGCCTGTCTCGCGGTTGCCCGCGATCTGGCGCCGGAAATGCCGCGCGGCTATCTGGCGGTCGCCCTGCCGCGGCGCTGGCGGGAAGCGCTCGAAACCTATCGCTGCAGCACGCTGCACCTGAGCGCGCGCCGGCTCGGCCCGGGGCAACGGGGGGCAGTGCTGGCGGCGGGCGTGCCGCTGCTGCTCTATACGGTCAACCGCCCGAACCGCGCCCGGCGGCTCCTCGAGGCCGGCGTCGCCGCGATCTTCACCGACCGGGTCGGCGAGGTCGTTGCAGCCGTCAGTCGACGCTGAGTCGCTAATAACGGCGCATCAGGCCGACCAGACGGCCCTGCACCTTGACCCGGTTGGGTCCGAAGATCCGGGTCTCGTACTGCGGATTGGCGGCTTCGAGCGCGATCGTCGCGCCCTTGCAGCGGAGCCGCTTCAGGGTCACCTCGGATTCGTCGATCATGGCAACCACGATGTCGCCGTTGTCGGCGGCGTCCCGGCGCTCGATCACGACGATGTCGCCGTCCTGGATGCCGGCGTCGATCATCGAATTGCCGACCACCTCGAGCGCATAGTGGTCGCCGCCGCTGCCGAGGAGATGCGGCGGCACCGCGACCTGGGTGGTGTGGTCACGCAGGGCCTCAATAGGCGTGCCGGCGGCGATCCGCCCGTACATCGGCAGGGCCAGCGTCCCGGCCTCGTCGGCCGCGAGGTCCGGCCGGGCGCCGAAGTTTCCCTGGACCACGTTGGTGCCCCCCGGCTCCGGCGCGGCCATGTCGCCCCGCCAATTGGCGGGCAGCCGGATGACCTCGAGCGCGCGCGCGCGGTACTGCAGGCGGCGGATATAGCCGCGCTCCTCCAAGCCGGTGATCAGGCGGTGGATGCCCGATTTGGACTTCAGCTTGAGCGCATCGCGCATCTCCTCGAAGGAGGGCGGCACGCCGTGATTGCCCAGATAAACTTGGATGAATTGGAGCAACTGGTGCTGGCGCTGAGTGAGCACCTTACCTCCCCCTCTGCGACCGCGCTGGAGGTTATGTTCTACATAAGTTCTCATAGAGAGTCAACGCGTCAACACGCACCAGCCACTCTACGGGATCGAGAATCCCATTCCAAGCATCTTACATGCTCGCCTGAGCGACGGTTGCATCCGGGCCACATTGCCAGGGCTTCGGACGCCGGGCTCAGATCCCGATCGGGCCGGCTGCAAGGGGCAGGACCTGGACCGGCGTGCCGACCGGCATCGCCGGCGCCAGCGGCGCCCGCTTGATCAGGCAGTCGGCGCGCGCGAAAGTCGCGAGCATCGAGCTGTCCTGAACCTCGGCCGGAACCGCGACCAGCCGGCCGTCGGCGCCCCAGTCGGCGCGCGCGCGCAGATACTCCTGGCGCCGGTCGTTCGGCCCCAGTGCGCGCCCGAGCACGGCCGGAATCTCGGGCGGCGCCGGGTCGAGCCCGAGCAGCACGCAGATCACCGCGCGCACGAACAGGACCGCGCAGACCCCTGCCGAGACCGGATTGCCCGGCAGACCGAGCAGCGGCACACCGCCGATCACCCCGAACATCAGGGGCTTGCCGGGCCGCATCGCGATCCGCCAGAAGTCGAGCTCGAGCCCGCGCTCGCCGAGCGCGCTCTGCACCAGGTCGCGCTCGCCGACCGAGGCGCCGCCCAGGGTCACCAGCAGATCCACGCCGGCCAGGCGATCGATCACCGCCGCGAGTTGCGCCGGCTCGTCGCGGACGATCCCGAGGTCCGAGGCAAGCCCGCCCCAGACCGTCACCATGGCCGCCAGCGCCGTGCTGTTGGAGCTGACGATCTGGATCGGGGACGGCGCTTGGCCCGGCATGACCAGCTCGTCGCCGGTCGCGAGCAGAGCGATCCGCGGCTGACGACGGACCGGCAGCCAGACCTGGTTGAGGGCGGCCGCGAAACCGAGGTCGCGGGCGCCAAGGCGCCGGCCGGCCGGCAGCGCCAGCTCGCCCTGGCGGAAGTCGAGGCCGGCCGGCCGGACGAAGGTCCCGGGCTCGACCCGGCCCTCGAGCCGGATCCGATCGGCCTCGGCCCGGGCATTCTCCTGCAGGGCGACCGCATCGGCGCCCGCCGGCAGCAGGCCGCCGGTGAAGATGCGCACCGTCTCGCCGGGCCCGACCTCGCCCTCGAACCGGCCGCCGGCCGGCGCGCTGCCGATCAGGCGGAGCTCGGCGCCGCCGCCGGCGAGATCGGCCGCGCGGACCGCATAGCCGTCCATCGCCGAGACCGCGCCCGGCGGCTGATCGCGCGGAGCGACCAGATCTTCGGCCAGGACCCGGCCATGGGCGGCCGCCAGATGCACCCACTCGGCAGGCTGGGGCCGGAAGGCCGCGGTGATCCGCGCGAGCGCGTCCTCGACCGCGAGCATCACTCGGCCGTGAACGATCCGGACCGCCCGCCCGCCTTGTGGCGCAGCCGGATGTCGGTGATCCGCATGCCGCGATCGACTGCCTTGCACATGTCGTAGACCGTGAGCGCCGCCGTGGTGACCGCGCACAGCGCCTCCATCTCGACCCCGGTCGGGCCGTGCACGCGGCAGGTCGCGGTGATCTCGACCGACGGCGGCTCGGTCCGGCAGGCGAGCTCGACCGTGACCGAGGACAGCGGCAACGGATGGCAGAGCGGGATCAGGTCCGGGGTCCGCTTCGCGCCCATGATTCCGGCGAGCTGCGCGACCGTCAGGACATCGCCCTTCTTGACCCCGCGCGCTCGGATCAGGGCGAGGGTCGCCGGCTGCATCAGCACCCGTCCGGCCGCGACCGCGACCCGCTCGGTCGCGGACTTGGCGGTGACGTCGACCATGACCGCGTTGCCCGCGGCGTCGAAATGGGTGAGCTCGCTCATGTTGGCAGACCGAGCAGGGCCGCGGTCGCGCGCCGGACGTCGGCCTGGCGCATCAGCGATTCGCCGACCAGGAAGCAACGCGCGCCGACCGCCGCCAGGCGCTCGAGGTCCTGGTGCGTGTGCACGCCGCTCTCGGCGACCAGCAGTCGGTCCGCAGGCACCAGCGGCGCCAGCTGCTCCGTGGTCCCGAGATCGACCTGCAGGGTCTTGAGATTGCGGTTGTTGATCCCGATCAGCCGGGACTCCAGGCGGAGCGCCCGATCGAGGTCGGCCGCGTCATGCACCTCGATCAGAACGTCCATGCCCAACTCGCTGCCGAGCCTCGATAAAGTCCGGGCGTCGTGGTCCTCGAGCGCGGCCATGATCAGCAGCATGCAGTCGGCGCCGAGGGCCCGCGTCTCGACCACCTGATAGGGCTCGAGGATGAAGTCCTTGCGCAGGCAGGGCAGCGCCACGGCCGCGCGTGCCGCCTCGAGGTCGCGATCGTCGCCCTGGAAGTGCTCGGTCTCGGTCAGAACCGACAGACAGGCGGCGCCGCCCGCGGCATAGGCTCCGGCGAGCGCCGGCGGATCGAAGTCCGGCCGGATCAGCCCGCGGCTGGGCGATGCCTTCTTGATCTCGGTGATCAGGCCGAACTGGTCCCGGGCGAGCTTGGCCTCGAGCGCCGCGGCGAAGCCGCGCGGCGGCCGTTCGCCGAGCCGGCGCTCGAGTTCGGCCTGCGGGACCAGCGCCTTCCGGCGTGCAACCGCCTGACGCCGCCGGGCGCAGATCTCCGCCAGCACGTCAGCCACCGGCCGACGCCTCGCCCGAGATCGCGATCAGCTTGGCCAGCACCGCCTTGGCGGCACCGCGGTCGATCGTCTCGACCGCGCGTGCGACGCCGCCCTGCAGATCCCGGTCGCGCCCGGCGATCACGAGCGCGGCGGCGCTGTTCAGGAGCACGATGTCGCGATAGGGCCCGCGCACGCCATCGAGCAGCGCCCGGAGCGCGTCGGCGTTGGTCTCGGCATCGGCGCCCTTCAGGTCCTCCGGCCGCGCCCGCGGCAGACCGGCCTCCTCGGGCGTGACCTCGAAGGTCCGGACCCGGCCGGCGTGCAGCTCGGCGACCTGGGACGGGCCGGTCGTGGTCAGCTCGTCGAGGCCGTCGGAGCCGTGCACCACCCAGGCGCGCTCGGCGCCGAGCTGGCCCAGCACCCGGGCGATCGGCTCGACCCAGTCGGCCGCGAACACCCCGAGCAGCTGGCGCCTGGCGCCCGCCGGGTTTGCGAGCGGGCCCAGAAGGTTGAAGATCGTGCGGGTGCCGAGCTCGACCCTGGCGCCGGCGACGTGGCGCATCGCGCCATGGTGGCGGGGCGCCATCATGAAGCCGATCCCGGCCTCGCGGATCGAATGCTCGACCCGGGCCGGATCGGCGTCGATGTTGACCCCGAGCGCCGCCAGGATGTCGGCCGAGCCGGCCTTCGACGACAAGGCGCGGTTGCCGTGCTTGGCGACCGGGACGCCGCAAGCCGCGACCACGAGCGCCGCCGCAGTCGAGACGTTGAAGGTCCCGGACGCATCGCCGCCGGTGCCGCAGGTGTCGAGCGCGTGCTCCGGCGCGCTGACCTTGACCATGCGCTCGCGCAGCACCTGGGCGCCGCCGGTCAGCTCGTCGACGGTCTCGCCGCGGACCCTGAGCGCGAGCAGAAAACCTCCGACCTGGGCCGGCGTGGCGTCGCCCGCCATCATGATCTCGAACGCTTCGCGGGCCTGATCGACGGTCAGCGATCGGCCGCCGGCAACCAGCCCGAGCAATGCCTTCATCTGATCCGGAGCCGTGGTCACGCCGCCACCCTGGTCTCGACCGTGGCCAGGAAGTTGCGCAGCAGCCGGTGGCCGTGCTCGGTCTCGATGCTCTCCGGATGGAACTGGACGCCGTAGATCGGCCGCGTGCGATGCGCGATGCCCATGATCACGCCATCGGCGGTGCGGGCGGTCACCGCCAGGCACGCCGGCAGGCTCCCGGGCTCGGCGGTCAGCGAATGGTAGCGGGTCGCCATGAACGGCGAGGGCAGGCCCTCGAACAGGCCGTCGCCCGCGTGCTCGATCGCGCTGACCTTGCCGTGCATGATCGAGGGCGCGCGCACGATCCGGCCGCCGAACGCCTGCGCGATCGCCTGATGGCCGAGGCAGACCCCGAGAATCGGGCAGAGCTCGGCGGCGGCGCGCACCAGCTCGAGCGAAATCCCGGCCCGATCGGGGTCGCAGGGCCCGGGCGAAATCACGATCGCGGCCGGCCGCAGGGCCAGCACGTCGGCGACGCTCAGCGTGTCATTGCGTCGCACCGTGACCTCGGCGCCCAACTCGCCCAAGTAATGGTACAAGTTGTAGGTGAAGCTATCGTAGTTATCGAGCAACAGCAGCGTCATCGGCCGGCCATTCACGCGCAGGATTGCAGGCGGGCCAGCAAAGCCCGCGGCGGTCGGCGGCGTCAAGGGGAAAGCGCCCCCGCCGGCCGCGGCGGGCTCGAACCGGCGGATCCGGGCCCCCGGCGGGCCCGGTCGGCGGGGCGCGGTGCCGCCGGCCGGAGGCCGCACCTGGATACGCATTGATGAATTCCAGGCAACCTTACCCTTAAATTCACGTTATCATCCCGGACCATTATGTCCGTGGGAGCGGTCGTCGGCCGTGAGCGGTGGCCGCCGGGTCACTATTGGCGATTGAAAGCCAGGGTAGATCCCGAAAAGGTCTAGTGTAGCGCTTGCGATTGTCTGCTATGAAGCTCCTGTCGGTCGAGGTGATCGGACGATGGTGGAAAGGAAGCGCCCTTCGCATGATCACACGTCGTCGTCGTAGCCGCCGGCGTAGGAGCTGGTCGAGCAAGCTGCGGCGCTCCTTGATCGAGCACCGCTTCAATGCGGCGCAAGGGGCGCTCGGCGTGGTCGCCGTGGCGGTCGGGCTGTGGCTGCTGTGGCCGCCGCCACCGAGCGCCAAGGTCGATCATCACGGGCTCTGGGAGCGCAGCCTGCAGATCGCCGACCAGAACTTCGAGGGTCGGGACGAGGCGGTTCGCGACGGCCTGATGCGGGTGACCGAGGCGAGCAAGGCGGTCTCCGCCAAGGGCGAGGTCGAAGGCGTGTCGGAGCCGGCGCTGGCCGCAATCGCCAGCGCCCGGCTCGCCCAGATCGCGAAGTCCATGCCGGCGATCGGGGTGCCTGATGATCGACCCCACCCGGTCCGGACTGCCGATGTCGCCGATCGCCCGCCGGCCGCGGTGACCGCGACCGCGACCGCGCTCCGAAACGCCCCCGCCGACACCGAGGTGGCCCAGCTGTTGACGCGCAAGCTGCCCGAGGAGCGGGTCGTGGGCACACCGACCTGGCTGCGCAACGCGGTCACGCCGCCCTTGATCGACGATCGGCCGGAGATCGCGATCATGATCGACGATCTGGGGCTGAACCGGCACAACACGGCGGCGCTCAACGCGCTCAGGGGTCCGCTGACCCTGGCATTCCTGCCCTATGCCAGCGGGCTCGAGCAGCAGGCACGGGCGGCGCGGGCAGCCGGCCACGAGCTGATGCTGCACGTCCCGATGGAGCCGATCGGCGCCGATTGGCCCGGGCCCGGCGCCCTGCTGACTTCGCTGTCCCCGAACGACCTGCTGTCGCGGCTGCGGACCCAGCTGCGCAGCTTCCGGAGCTTCGTCGGGATCAACAACCACATGGGCTCGCTCCTGACCACCGATCGTCCGAAGATGGACGAGATTATGACCGAGCTGAAGGCGCGCGGGCTGCTGTTCGTCGATTCGCGCACGACCTCGAAGTCGGTCGCCAGCACCGAGGCCCAGCGGCTGGGCGTGCCGCATGCCGAGCGCGACGTGTTCCTCGACAACGAGGCCAATCTGGACGCCATTCGCCGCCAGCTCGCCGCCACCGAACGGATCGCGCGCCGTCGCGGCGTGGCGGTCGCGATCGGCCACCCGCACGATCTCACCATCGAGGCGTTGCGCGGGTGGCTGCCGACCCTCGAGGAGCGGGGCTTCGCCCTGGTGCCGATCAGCACGGTGGTCGCACGCGAGAGCTGCGCGCACGGCCTGCTGGTCGCCGCCAACACCTGCGGCCGCTACGTCTCGGCGCACAACACGGTCCAGTAGGCGAGGACAGGGCCGCCGCGCCGGCGGGGTCTCGAGCCGGCCGCTACTGGCTTGAGCGTGCGAAGCTCACCGCCTCTTCGGCGGCGCGGATTAGCGCCCGCGCCTTGTTGAAGCTTTCCTGATATTCGGCCTCGGGGTCGCTGTCGGCGACCACGCCGCCGCCGGCCTGAACGTACATGTTGCCGTCCTTGACCAGGGCCGTGCGCAGCGCGATGCAGGTGTCCATGTTGCCGTCGGCGCTGAAATAGCCGACCGCGCCGGCATAGAAGCTGCGCCGCTCGGGCTCCAGCTCGTCGATGATCTCCATCGCCCGGACCTTGGGCGCGCCGCTCACGGTACCGGCCGGAAAGCCGCCGATCAGCGCATCGAGCGCGTCCTTGCCCGGCCGGATCCGGCCCTCGACGTTGGACACGATGTGCATGACGTGGCTGTAGTACTCGACGACCATCTTCTCGGTGACGTGGACGCTGCCGACCTCAGCGACCCGGCCGACGTCGTTGCGCCCCAGGTCGAGCAGCATCAGATGCTCCGCCAGCTCTTTCGGATCGCCCAGCATGTCGGCGGCCAGCGCCGCGTCCTCGACCCGGGTCGCGCCCCGCCTTCGGGTGCCGGCGATCGGACGGATGACCACGGTGTCGTCGCGCAGCCGGACCAGAATCTCGGGGCTCGAGCCGACCAGCGCGAAGTCGGCGAAATCGAGAAAGAACAGGAACGGTGACGGATTGAGGCGGCGGAGCGCCCGATAGAGCGCGAACGGCGGCAGGTCGAACGGCAGCGTGAAGCGCTGCGAGGGCACCACCTGGAAGATGTCGCCGGCCCGGATGTACTCCTTGGCCTGCTCGACCATCGCGTGATAGCGCTCCCGGGTGACGTTCGAGGTCGGCGCCGGCAGGACGCTGGCGCCGCGCCAGTCGCCGCGATGCGGCAGCCCGCGATCGAAATCGGCGACCACGTCGGCCAGCCGCTCGCGGGCGAGATCGTAAGCCGCGCGGGCGCCGAGTTCGGAGCTCGGCCAGACCGGGGTGACGATCACCACCCGGTCCTCGATGTTGTCGAAGATCGCCATCACGGTCGGCCGCACGAACACCGCATCCGGGATTCCGAGCCGATCGGGGTTGGCCGCCGGCAGCCGCTCCATCAGCCGGACCATGTCGTAGCCCATGAAGCCGAACAGCCCGGCCGCCATCGGCGGCAACGCCTCGGGCAGCGCGATCCGCGACTGGCCGATCAGCTGGCGCAGCTCGTCGAGTGCGCCGCCCGGCAACGGCTCGAACGCAGCCGGATCATGGCGGGCCGCGCGGTTGACCTCGGCGCGATTGTCGAAGCAGCGCCAGATCAGGTCGGGCTTGAGGCCGATCGCCGAATAGCGCCCCCGTACGGCGCCACCTTCGACCGATTCGAACAGGAAGCTGTAAGGGCGGCCCTCCGCCAGCTTGAGCATCGCCGAGACCGGGGTCTCGAGGTCGGCGACCAGGGAGGTCCAGACCACCTGCGGCTGGCCCGCCTCGTAGCGGGCGGCGAACTCGGCCGGGTCGGGGCTGGGCGGCATCGGGCTCAGAAGGAGTCCGGGTTCGGCAGCCGCGGCGACGGTCCACTCGGCAGCTCGCCGTCGGCGCCGATCACGCGGTTGATCGCGGCGCCGTTGATCTCGACCCGGTAATCGCGCCGCAGCTCGGCCTCGAACTGCGCGAGCAGATCGTTGCGCAGGCTGCTCTCGAGCTCGGTCCGGAGCTTCTTGACGCCGTCAGGGTCGGCGCCCGGGTCGGCGGCGATCACCTCGTCGGTCGCGACCACGGCAAAGCCGTCGGCGAGTTCGACCACGTGGTCGGCCACGTGACCCGGCGCGGTCGCGAACAGCGCGCGCACGACTGCCTGGTTGATGCCCTGCTCGCTGCCAGAGGCATCCCGCTTGACCGGCTTGATCGGCGTCACCTCGAGCTTGTCGGCGGTCGCCACTGTGTCGAGGGTCGCCGCGTCCTGAAGGCGCTTGAGCAGGTCTTCGGCACGCTTCTTCGCGAGCTCGTGGCGCTGCTCGGCCTGCCAGGCCTCGACCAGCTGCGGCCGCACCTCGTCGACCGGCTTGACCCGAGGCGGAATGATCTCGTCGACCTTGAGCACGAAGTAGCCGCCGGCCTCCGTCTCCTCGAGCAGGCTCTGCTCGCCGGTCGGGGTTTCGAACGCGACCTTGAGAAACTCGGGCCCCGCCGGCAGCGCGTCCGGCCGCTTACCGTCGGCATCCTTGCCGGTCGCGTCGATCGGCGGCAGGGACTTGGCCTCGAGGCCGACCGCGGTCGCAGCCTCGGCCAGGCCGGTTCCGGCCGCGAGCTCGTCGTCGAGCCGGGTCGCGAGGTCGGGCAGCCGGTCCTTGGCCTCGTTGAGCGCCAGCTCCTTGGCGATGTCGTCGTGGACCACCGATAGCGGCACGGTCGCCTCGGGCGTGATCGAGCTCACCTTGAACAGGTGCCAGCCGAACCCGCTCTGGACCGGTTGACTGACCTCGCCCTCGGACAGCTTGAAGACCACGTCGGACAGCTCGGGCGGCAGATCGGACTTGGTGATCTCGCCGAGTTCCGTGCTGTGCACGCCCTGGTCGGCCAGTGCCTTCGCGACCTCGTCGATACTCTTGCCTTGGGCCAGCTCCTGCTTCGCCTTCTCGGCGCTCGCCTGAGCGGGTGCCAGCAGCTGCGTCACCTTGCGCCGCTCGGGCGACCGGTAGCGGGCGATCCGGGCCTGGTACTCGGCCTTGATCTGCTCGTCGCTGACCTGGATCTCGTCGACCAGATCCTCGGGCTTGAGCGTGACGAAGGTCACCCGGCGCAGCTGCGGGGTCGTGTACTTGGCCTTGTGGTCGTCGTGGTAGGCCGTCAGCTGGTCGTCGGTCGGCTGCGGCACGTCGGTGATCGAGGCCGTCTTGATCTCGACGTAGCGGCCATGCCGCTGCTCGTTGCGATAGCGGTAGAGGTTGTCGACCAGGGCCGCCGGCACCGTGACCGGACCGACCAGGCTGCCCGTCAGGTTGGTGCGCACGATATCCTGGCGCAGGCTCGCGAGGTAGCCGTTCTCGGTCATCCCGTTGGCGCGCAGGAGCTGCTCGAAGCGGTCGCGATCGAACCGGCCGGCGGTCTGAAACATCGGATTGTCGGTGACCATCTGCCGGAGCGTGGCGTCGGCGACTGTGAGGCCCATGTCGTTGGCGCGCAGGTCGACCAGGCGGCGCGCGATCAGGTCCTGGAGCGTCTGCTGCATCAGCCCGAGCCGGATCGCCTGCTGACGATCGATGTTGCCGCCGAGCCGACGCTGCAGGTTGCTCAGCGCCCGGTTGAAGCCGTCGGCCAGCTCGCTGGCCGAGATCTCCGAGCCGCCGACGCTGGCGACCATCGGATTCCGGCCGCCGCGGAAGAACACATCGCCGATGCCCCAGATCGCGAAACTGACGACCAGCAGCAAAAGCAGGACTTTGACGACCCAGGAAGCCGCCTTCTGGCGGAGTACATTGAGCATGATCGACCAGGAACTCAGGTGTCGCGGCCGATCCGGACGGCCGTGCGAAAGCGGACCCAATGTAGGCAGCCGCTGACGCGCCGGCAACCGCCGAGTTGGCGCGCCCGGGATGCGGGCGGTGCTGGCAAGTCCGCAGGCGGTGTGCTAGACAGGCGCCGCGTCGAGCCGGCGCCACAACCTGCCTCTTTGGGTTGACTTCGGGATGCCTCTGGCGACGCCGATCGTGATCGGCAACTGGAAGATGAATGGTCTGCGCGCCGACGGCCTCGCCCGGGTCCGGACGCTGCGCGCCCGCGAGGCGGCCGAGCTGGGTGCGGGCACGCTCGGCGTCTGCCCGCCGGCGACCCTCCTCGCGCCGATCGCGGCGGTGCTCGCCGGCAGCGCGATGCTGCTGGGCGGCCAGGACTGCTCGACCGAGGCCAAGGGCGCCCACACCGGCGACCTCAGCGCTGCGATGCTCGCCGATGCCGGCTGCCAGCTCGTGATCGTCGGCCATTCGGAGCGCCGCCATGGTCACGGCGAGACCGATGCCTTGGTCCGCGCCAAGGCGGCCGCGGCGCAGTCGGCCGGCCTGCTCCCGATCCTCTGCATCGGCGAGATCGAGGCGGAATGGTCCGAGGGCCGCACCCTCGAGGTGCTCGACGGCCAGCTCCAGGGCAGCCTTCCCGAGGCAGCGTCGGCGGCCAATCTGATCGTCGCCTACGAGCCGGTCTGGGCGATCGGCACCGGGCGCACGCCGAGCCAGGAAGACATCGCCAAGACCCATGCCCATCTGCGCGCGCGGCTCGCCGCCCTGGTCGCGGGCGGCGATCAGCTTGGCCTGCTGTACGGCGGCTCGGTCAAGGCCGGCAACGCCAGGGACATCATGGCGATCGCCCACGTCGACGGCGTGCTGGTGGGCGGCGCCAGCCTTGATGCCGACGAATTTCTTGCCATCTACAGCGCGGGGCAGGCGGCCGGTGTCTGATCGCCCGCGGACGGCGCGCAGCCCGCGGGCTGAGAGCGTGATCCCAGACGATCTCCTACGCGGCGGCGTCCGCACCCGCAGCTTGCAACCTTTGTGATCGGCTCATGCAGACCATCGTTTTGATCGTGCACCTGCTGATCGCGCTGGCGCTGGTCGGCGTGATCCTGCTGCAGCGCAGCGAGGGCGGCGCGCTCGGCATCGGCGGCGGCGGCTTCGGCGGCCTGATGACCGGCCGCCAGTCGGCCAACCTGTTGACCCGGACCACGGCCGTGCTCGCCGCCTGCTTCATCGCCACGAGCCTGGCGCTGGCTCTGCTCGCGAGCCACACCTCGGCGCCGCGCTCGATCCTGGATCAGCCGGTCCCGGCGCCGACGGCCCCCGCGGCGCCTGGCGCCCCATCGGCGCCAGCCGCGCCGGCGACCCCCAGCGAGCCGAGCGCGCCGGTTGCCAAATGAGCGGGCCGCTCAGCGGACTTCGCGCGCCGGGCCGCGATCTCGCCTCTTGTCTCGCCGACAGACCTGGCCGATAGTCTCAAGCCCATGACGCGCTTCGTCTTCATTACCGGCGGCGTCGTGTCGTCGTTGGGCAAGGGGCTGGCGTCGGCCGCGATCGGGGCGCTGCTCCAGGCGCGCGGCTACTCGGTCCGGCTGCGCAAGCTCGATCCCTATCTCAACGTCGACCCGGGGACCATGAGTCCCTATCAGCATGGCGAGGTCTACGTCACCGACGACGGCGCCGAGACCGACCTCGACCTCGGCCATTACGAGCGCTTCACCGGCGTGCCGGCGCGCGGCAACGACAGCGTGACCGCCGGCAAGATCTATTCATGGGTGCTCGCCCGCGAGCGCCGCGGCGACTATCTCGGCGGCACCGTCCAGGTCGTGCCGCACGTCACCGACATGATCAAGGCCTGCATCCTGGAGGGCGTCGATGCCGACTTCGCGCTCTGTGAGATCGGCGGCACGGTCGGCGACATCGAGGGCCTGCCGTTCCTCGAGGCGATCCGCCAGATCGGCTTCGAGCTCGGCCGCGACCGGGTCGCCTACGTCCATCTGACGCTCGTGCCCTATCTCGCCTCAGCCGGCGAGCTCAAGACCAAGCCCACGCAGCACTCGGTGCGCGAGCTGCGCGGCATCGGCATCCAGCCGGACCTGCTGCTGTGCCGCGCCGAGCGCCCGATCCCGCCGGAGGCCAAGCGCAAGATCGCGCTGCAGTGCAACGTCCAGCAGGCGGGCGTGATTCCGGCGCTCGACGTCGAGAGCATCTACGAGGTGCCGATCCGCTACCACGAGGAGGGACTGGACACGCAGCTCCTCCGGCACTTCCGGCTGCCGCACGAGCAGGGGCCGGATCTCGGCCGCTGGCTGGAGATCTGCGAGCGGCTGCAAAAGCCCGAGGGCGAGGTGACGATCGCCGTGGTCGGCAAGTACATGGGCCTGCCGGACGCTTACAAGTCGCTCGACGAGGCGCTCGCCCATGGCGGCATCGACAGCCGGGTGCGGGTCAACACCCGCTGGCTCGCGGCCGAGATCTTCGAATCCAGCGATGCCGCGCTCCATCTCCAGGACGTCAACGGCATTCTGGTGCCCGGCGGCTTCGGCGAGCGCGGCGCCGAGGGCAAGGTCGCCGCGGTCACCTTCGCGCGCGAGCGCCACATCCCCTATTTCGGCATCTGCTTCGGCATGCAGATGGCGGTCGTCGAGGCGGCGCGCAATCTCGCCGGCATCGAGGGTGCCGGCTCGACCGAGATCGCCCCGACCGACGAGCCGGTGGTCGGCCTGCTGACCGAATGGGAACGCGACGGCCGGCGTGAGACCCGGGGCCCCGGCGGCGATCTCGGCGGCACTATGCGGCTTGGCGCCTACCCCTGCGTTCTCGAGCCGGGCAGCCTCGCCCAGAAGATCTACGGCGAGGGCGAGATCAGCGAGCGCCACCGCCACCGCTTTGAGGTCAACATCAACTACGTCAACCGGCTCAGCGCCGCGGGCCTGCGTTTCTCCGGCATGTCGCCCGACGGCCGCCTGCCCGAGATCGTCGAGATGCCCGACCACCCCTGGTTCCTCGGCGTCCAGTTCCACCCCGAGCTCAAGTCCAAGCCGTTCGCCCCGCATCCGCTGTTCGCCTCGTTCATCGAGGCGGCCGTGCACCAGTCGCGACTGGTCTGAGGATCGCGCGATGCATCGCGAGGTCCAGATCGGCCCGCTCACGATCGGCAACCATTTGCCGGTCGTGCTGATCGCGGGCCCGTGCCAGATCGAGAGCCGGTCGCATGCGCTCGAGACCGCCGGGGCCCTGGTCGAGATCGCGCGCCAACGAGAGCTCGGGCTGGTCTACAAGAGCTCGTTCGACAAGGCCAACCGGACCAGCGCCGACAGCCCGCGCGGCCTGGGTCTGGCCAAGGGCATCGAGGTCCTGGCCGAGGTCCGCGAGCGCTACGGCTGCCCGGTCATCACCGACGTCCACGAGAGCCAGCAGTGCCGGCCGGTCGCCGAAGCGGTCGACATCCTGCAGATCCCGGCGTTCCTCTGCCGGCAGACCGATCTGCTGGCGGCCGCGGCCGCGACCGGCGCCGCGATCCATGCCAAGAAGGGCCAGTTCCTGGCGCCCTGGGACATGGCCCAGGTGGCGAACAAGCTCGCGTATTTCGGCGCCGGGCGCATCCTGCTCGGCGAGCGCGGCACGAGCTTCGGCTACAACACGCTGGTGACCGACTTCCGCGGCCTGTCGCAGATGGCGGCGACCGGCTGGCCGGTCGTGTTCGACGCCACCCATTCGGTCCAGCAGCCGGGCGGCCTCGGCGGCCGCAGCGGCGGCCAGCGCGAGTTCGTGCCGGTGCTGGCGCGGGCCGCGCTTGCGGTCGGCGTCGCCGCCCTGTTCCTCGAGACCCACCCCGATCCCGACCGGGCGCCGAGCGATGGCCCGAACATGGTGCCGCTCGCCGAGCTGCCGGCGCTGCTGGATGTGCTGATGGCCTTCGACCGTCTCGCCAAGCAGCACCCGCTCGCCGCCCATCGAAGTGAGGAGCGATCATGACCGAGACCGAGATCGTGGCCCTCGCCGGCCGCCAGATCCTCGACAGCCGAGGCAATCCGACCGTCGAGGTCGACGTCACGCTCGGGGGCGGTGCCCTCGGTCGCGCCGCGGTCCCGTCCGGCGCCTCGACCGGGTCCAAGGAGGCGATCGAGCTGCGCGACGGCGACCAGAAGGTCTATGGCGGCAAGGGCGTGCTGCGTGCGGTCGATGCGGTCAACGGCGAACTCACCGACGCCATGCTCGGCCGCGATGCGCTGGGCCAGCTCGCGATCGACCGGGCGATGATCGAGATCGACGGCACCGCCAACAAGAGCCGGCTTGGCGCCAATGCAATCCTGGGCGTCAGCCTCGCGGTCGCAAAGGCGGCCGCAGCGCAGCTCGGCCTGCCGCTCTACCGCTACGTCGGCGGCACCTCGGCGCGCACGCTGCCGGTGCCGATGATGAACGTGATCAACGGCGGCGTCCATGCCGACAACCCGATCGACCTGCAGGAATTCATGATCATGCCGGTCGGTGCTCCTTCATTTGCGGAGGCGTTGCGCACCGGTGCCGAGATCTTCCACGCGCTCAAGAAGGCGCTCAAGGACGCCGGCCACAACACCAACGTCGGCGACGAGGGCGGCTTCGCGCCGAATCTGAAGAGCGCCGATGAAGCCGTTGGTTTTCTTGCCAGATCGGTCGAAGCGGCCGGCTACCGCCTGGGCGAGCAGGTGGTGTTCGCCCTGGATCCGGCGGCCAGCGAGTTCCATCGGGGCGGGCAGTACGAATTGAAAGGCGAGGGACGCTCGCTCGACGCCGAGGGCATGGTCCGGTTCTACGCCGAGCTCTGCGGCCGCTATCCGATCCGCTCGATCGAGGATGGCATGGCCGAGGACGACTGGGACGGCTGGCGGGCGCTGACCGAGGCGCTGGGCGCCAAGGTGCAGCTGGTCGGCGACGACGTGTTCGTCACCAACCCCGAGATCGTGGCCCAGGGCATCGAGCGCGGGATCGCCAACGCGGTCCTGATCAAGGTCAACCAGATCGGGTCCTTGAGCGAGACGCTGGAGACCGTCGAGCTGGCGCAGACGGCGGCTTATCGCTGCGTGATGTCGCATCGCTCGGGCGAGACCGAAGACGCCACGATCGCCGATCTTGCGGTCGCGACCAACTGCGGCCAGATCAAGACCGGCTCGCTGTCGCGGTCGGACCGTCTGGCCAAGTACAATCAACTGCTGCGGATCGAGGAGGATCTCGGACCGGCCGGACGCTACGCCGGCGCCGGCGCGCTCCGGTCGTAGACGCGGCGATGCTCGCCGGTCTGTGGCGCGGGATGGGGCGGTGGCGCCGGCAGCACTGGCTCGTGCTTCTCGGCGTGGGCCTGGCCACCTATTTCGGCTATCATGCGCTCAGCGGCAGCCGCGGCCTGGTCGCCTGGCGCCAGGTGAGTGCCGAGCTGGCGACCGGCCAGCAGGAGCTCGACCAGGTGCGGGCAGAGCGGGAGGCGCTCGAGCGCAAGGTCAAGCGCCTGCGCCCGGAGTCGCTCGATCCGGACCTGATCGACGAGCTGGCGCGCCGGCAGTTGAGTTTCGTCGGGCCCCTGGATGTGCTCATTTTGCTCGATGGCAAGGACCGGTCGAAGTAGCCTCTTTAGGGTCGCCATCGACGAATGGCTGGTATGCTGCCGTGAAGCTTAACGGTGCCCGGACGATGTTGTCTAAGGAAGGCGCCGTCAGTTGGGAGATGTGATGATGGCCACCGCGCAGCGTGAGGTCGTCGCCGTCGTCGGCGAAGACGACGTAGCCAAGCAGCCGGCGCGCCACGACCGTGAACTGCTGTTGACCTATTACCGCGACATGCTCCTGATCCGCCGCTTCGAGGAAAAAGCGGGCCAGCTGTACGGCATGGGGCTGATCGGCGGCTTCTGCCATCTGTACATCGGCCAGGAGGCGATCGCGGTCGGCGTCCAGCACGCACTCCAGGCCGGCGATTCGGTGATCACCTCGTACCGCGACCACGGCCACATGCTGGCGACCGGCATGGACCCGCGCCGGGTCATGGCCGAGCTGACCGGTCGGATCAGCGGCTACTCCAAGGGCAAGGGCGGCTCGATGCACATGTTCGCCCGCGACAAGCGGTTCTATGGCGGCCATGGCATCGTCGGCGCCTGCGTGCCGCTCGGCACCGGGATCGGGTTCGCGCACAGATACCGGGAAGACGGCGGCGTCTGCGTCACCTACCTCGGCGACGGCGCGGTCAACCAGGGCCAGGTCTACGAGGCGTTCAACATGGCGGCGCTGTGGAAGCTGCCGGTGGTCTACGTGATCGAGAACAACAAGTACGGCATGGGCACCTCGGTCGAGCGCGCCTCGGCTGGCACCGAACTGTACCGGCGCGGCGAGGCCTATGGCATCCCCGGCCGGCCGATCGACGGCATGGACGTGCTCACGGTCCGCGAGGCCGCCGAGGAGGCGGTCGCCCACGCCCGCGCCAAGGGGCCGATCGTGCTCGAGGCGCTGACCTACCGCTACCGCGGCCATTCCATGTCCGACCCGGCCAAGTACCGCTCGCGCCAGGAGGTCCAGGAGGTGCGCACCGGGCGCGATCCGATCGACCGGCTGCGCAAGGTCATGCTCGACGAGGGCCTGGCCGGCGAGGAGACCTTCAAGGCGATCGACAAGGAGATCCGGGCGGTCGTCAACGAGGCGGCGAGCTTCGCCCAGGACAGCCCGGAGCCGGGCCCCGAGGAGCTCTACACGGACGTCTATCTGAACCGCTGACCGGCGCTCCGTCCGTTCGCCCGAGGAAACCGGAAAAAATGCCGACCGAGATCCTGATGCCCGCGCTTTCGCCGACCATGACCGAGGGCAACCTCGCCAAGTGGCTGAAGCGCGAGGGCGATGCCGTTGCCGCCGGCGAGGTTCTGGCCGAGATCGAGACCGACAAGGCGACCATGGAGATCGAGGCGGTCGACGAGGGCATTCTCGGCCGGATCCTGGTCCCGGAGGGGGCGGAGGGGATTGCGGTCAACACGCCGATCGCCCTCCTGCTTGCCGAGGGCGAGAACCGGGAGGCGCTCGATCAGGCGGCAGCACCCGCGGCGGCCGCGGCGACCCCGGGGGTTTCGGTCCCCGAACCGCCGCCGGCTCCCTCAGGAGCACGGGTCACCGGCGGCAACGGCTCGGCCCCGCCGCCGGCGGCGCCGGTCGAGCTCCAGCCCGAGGTCCCGGCCGGCACCGCCATGGTCAAGCAGACGGTGCGCGAGGCGCTGCGCGACGCGATGGCCGAGGAGATGCGGCGCGATCCGGACGTGTTCCTGATCGGCGAGGAGGTCGCCGAGTATCAGGGCGCCTACAAGGTGAGCCAGGGACTGCTCGACGAGTTCGGCATCCGCCGGGTGATCGACACCCCGATCACCGAGCATGGTTTCGCGGGGCTGGGCGTCGGCGCCGCGTTCGCGGGCCTGAGGCCGATCGTCGAGTTCATGACCTGGAACTTCGCCATGCAGGCGATCGACCACATCATCAATTCGGCGGCCAAGACCCTCTACATGGCGGGCGGCGAGCTCGGCTGCCCGATCGTGTTCCGCGGTCCGAACGGGGCCGCCGCCCGGGTCGGCGCCCAGCACAGCCAGGAATACAGCACCTGGTACGGCCATTGCCCGGGGCTGAAGGTGATCGCACCCTATTCGGCGGCCGACGCCAAGGGCCTGCTCAAGGCGGCGATCCGCGATCCTGATCCGGTGATCTTCCTCGAGAACGAGATCCTCTACGGCCAGACCTTCGAAGTGCCCAGGCTCGACGACTTCGTGCTGCCGATCGGCCGGGCAAAGGTTCTGCGCCAGGGCTCCGACGTCACGATCGTTGCCTTCGGCCTGATGGTCGAGCGCGCGCTGCAGGCGGCCCAGGCGCTCGCCGAGGCCGGCATCCAGGCCGAGGTCATCGACCTGCGCACGATCCGGCCGCTCGACATCGAGACGATCGTCGCCTCGGTCAGGAGGACCAACCGCCTGGTCTCGGTCGAGGAGGGCTGGCCGACCTTCGGCATGGGCGCCGAGCTTGCCGCGGCGATGATGGAGCACGCCTTCGACCACCTCGATGCACCGGTCCGCCGGGTCACCGGCAAGGACGTGCCGATGCCGTACGCCGCCAATCTCGAGCGCCTGGCGCTGCCGCAGGTCGACGACGTCGTCCAGGGCGCCCGGGCCGTCTGCTACGCCTGAGCGCAGAAGCAAAAAAGGTCGAAAAAATGCCGATCGAGATCCGGATGCCGGCGCTCTCGCCGACGATGACCGAGGGCAATCTGGCGCGCTGGCTGAAGCACGAAGGCGATCCGGTCAGCCCCGGCGACGTGCTGGCCGAGATCGAGACCGACAAGGCGACGATGGAGATCGAGGCGGTCGACGAGGGTCGGCTCGGCAGGATCCTGATCGGCGACGGCACCGAGGGGGTCGCGGTCAACACCCCGATCGCGCTCCTGCTCGAAGAGGGCGAGGACGCTTCGGCCAGCGCGGCGCCGCCGCCCGCAGCGCCGGCCAAAGCTGCGCCGGTCGAGAGTGCCGGAGAAACCGGCGCATCGGTGCCGGCCGCCGGCGGCGGCAAGGCGCAGACCGCCCCCTCGACGACCCCGACGGCGGCGGCGGCCGCAGCGACCCCGACCGTCGCCAAGGCGGGCAACGGTGCCGACCGGGGTGGGCGGATCTTCGCGAGCCCGCTCGCCAAGCGAATGGCCGAGCAGGCCGGGATCGACCTCGGCTTGCTCCAGGGCAGCGGCCCGCATGGCCGGATCATCAAGGTCGACATCGAGCGGGCGATCCGCGCGGGCGGGCAGGGCCCGGCCAAGGCGGCGGCACCGCCGCCGGCCGCCGGCGCGCGCCCGCAGGCGCCGGCAGCACCAGGCCCGGCGCCAGCGCCGATGCCGGTGCCCGCGGCCCAGCCGCCGGCCGCAGCGGTGACCGAGCAGCCGCTCTCCAACATGCGCAAGGTGATCGCCCGCCGCCTGACCGAGGCCAAGCAGACGATTCCGCATTTCTACCTCAGCATGGATTGCGAGCTGGACGCGCTGCTCGAGCTCCGCAAGGAGCTGAACGGCCGCGCCGGCGCCGACTACAAGCTCTCGGTCAACGACTTCGTGATCAAGGCGGCGGCCTTGGCGCTGCGCAAGGTGCCCAAGGCCAACGCGTCGTTCGGCGGCGACAAGGTTTATCTCTACCGGGACGTCGACATCGGGGTCGCGGTCGCGATCCCGGAGGGCCTGGTGACGCCCGTGGTCCGCAACGCCGACCAGAAGGGGCTGGCGACCATCTCGCACGAGATGCGCGATTTCTCGGCGCGCGCCCGCGATCCCGGCGGGATGAAGCTCAAGCCCGAGGAATATCAGGGCGGCAGCCTCTCGATCTCGAACCTCGGCATGTACGGCGTGCGCGACTTCCAGGCGGTGATCAACCCGCCTCAGGCCTCGATCCTCGCGGTCGGTGCCGGCGAGCAGCGGCCGGTGATCAAGGACGGCGCGCTCGCCAGCGCCATGGTGATGACCGTCACCCTCTCGATCGACCATCGTGTGCTCGACGGCGCGATCGGCGCCGAGCTGCTCCAGGCCTTCAAGGGCTACATCCAAGACCCGCTCGCGATGCTCTTGTGAGGGCGCCGATGGCGACCAAGCCCGCCCAGCTCTACGAGGAGGACTTTTACGCCTGGACCCAGGAACAGGCTAAGGCGCTGCGCACGCATTTCCGGGGCGACAACCGCCTCGACGTGGAGCACCTGGCCGAGGAGGTGGCAGATCTGGGCAGTTCCGAACTGCATGCGGTCGAGAGCTACGTCGAGAACATCATGGCGCACCTGTTGAAGCTCGACTACTCGAGCCTCGACTGGCCACGCAATCATCGGCGGCGGGAAATTCTTGCCTTCCGACAAAGTCTGCAGCGACGGCTCACACCAAGTCTGCGGCAGACGGTGTCGGAGAACTTCGACAAACGATGCGGGAACGCACGCGAAAGTGCGGCCTCGGACCTCTTGGAGGGCGAGCCCGGCATCCGGCGGCGGCTACCGACGACCAACCCTTACGACTGGGAAGCGATCCAACACCATGAGGACGTGCGGGTCGTCATCGCCGAGCAGGATGGCGCCGCAGATCCGTCCAGAAGACGACCGGGCAGGAGAAAAGCCTGATGGCGGGGCAGGGGTTCGATCTGGTGGTGATCGGCGGCGGGCCCGGGGGCTATGTTGCGGCGATCCGGGCCGCGCAGCTCGGCATGAGGACAGCGCTGGTCGAGCGCGAGCATCTGGGCGGCATCTGCCTGAACTGGGGCTGCATCCCGACCAAGGCGCTGCTGCGGTCGGCCGAAATCTTCCACCTGATGCACCACATCGGCGAGTTCGGGTTCAGCGCCAAGGAGTTGAGCTACGATTTCAACAAAGTGATCAAGCGCTCGCGCCAGGTCGCGGGCCAGCTGAACCGGGGGGTCCAGCATCTTCTGCGCAAGAACAAGGTCACCGTGTTCGACGGCCAGGGCCGGCTCGACGGCCAGGGCGCCGTTGCGGTCGAGAAGGACGGCAAGCCCGCCCTGGCGATCCAGGCCGCGCACATCATTCTCGCGACTGGCGCCCGGGCACGCACGCTGCCCGGCCTCGAGCCGGACGGCAGGCTGATCTGGACCTACAAGGAAGCGATGGTCCCGGATGCCATGCCGAAGTCGGTGCTGGTGATCGGCTCGGGCGCGATCGGGATCGAGTTCGCGAGCTTCTACGACCACATGGGCGCGGACGTGACCGTGGTCGAGGTCCTCGACCGGGTCCTGCCGGTCGAGGACGAGGAGATCTCGGCGGCCGCGCGCAAGCAGTTCGAAAAGCGCGGCATCAAGATCCAGACCAGCGCCAAGGTGAGCGATCTCAAGGCCGGCGACGGCACCGTCCGGGGCAGGATCGAGGCCAACGGGCAGGCGGGCGAGATCGAGGTCGAACGGGTCGTGCTGGCGATCGGGATCACCGGCAACGTCGAGGGCCTCGGCCTCGAGGGCACGGGCATCAAGGTCGAGAAGGGCCATGTTGTGGTCGACGAGTGGCTGCGCACCGGCGAGCCCGGCGTCTACGCGATCGGCGACCTCGCGGGCCCGCCCTGGCTCGCGCACAAGGCCTCCCACGAAGGCGTGATCTGCGTCGAGCGGATCAAGGGCGTGAATGACGTCCACCCCTTGGATGTGGGAAAAATCCCGGGCTGTACCTACTGCACGCCCCAGGTCGCGAGCGTCGGCCTGACCGAGCGGGCGGCCAAGGATCAGGGCTACGAGGTCAGGGTCGGCCGCTTCCCCTACGTCGGCAACGGCAAGGCGATCGCGCTCGGCGAGACCGAGGGCCTGGTCAAGACCGTGTTCGACGCCAGGACGGGCGAATTGCTCGGCGCCCATATGGTCGGCGCCGAGGTGACCGAGTTGATCCAGGGCTACGCGATCGCGCGCGAGATGGAGGCGACCGAGCTCGATCTGATGCACGCCGTCTTCCCGCACCCGACGCTCTCGGAGATGATGCACGAATCCGTCCTTGACGCCTACGGCCGGGCTATCCACTTCTGATCGAGGAAAGAGGCGGCGAGCCGAGCGCGATGACCGAAATTCTGGACCGCACGAGCCGCACCGGCAGCGGGCGCAAGCCGCCCTGGATCCGGGTCAAGGCGCCGACCTCGGCAGGCTACCACGACACCCGCAAGCTGATGCGGGCCAAGCGCCTGAATACCGTCTGCGAGGAGGCGGCCTGCCCGAACATCGGCGAGTGCTGGACCCAGGGTCACGCCACGGTGATGATTCTGGGTGACACCTGCACCCGCGCCTGCGCCTTTTGCAACGTCAAGACCGGGCGGCCGCGGGCGGTCGATCCCGACGAACCCCGGCACCTCGCCGAGGCGTTGCGCGAGCTCGGCCTCAGGCACATCGTGATCACCTCGGTCGACCGGGACGATCTGCCGGATGGTGGCGCCTTCCAGTTCGTCCGCTGCATCGAGGCGATCCGCCAGACCTCGCCAGCGACCACGATCGAGATCCTGACCCCCGACTTCCTGCGCAAGCCCGGCGCGGTCGAGCAGATCGTCGATGCCGGGCCCGACGTCTACAACCACAACCTCGAGACCGTGCCGCGCCTCTACCGGACCGTCCGGCCCGGCGCCCGCTACTACCACTCGCTGCGCCTGCTCGACCGGGTCAAGGAGCGGGATCCGGGCCGGTTCACCAAGTCCGGGATCATGGTCGGGCTCGGCGAGGAGAAGCGCGAGGTCCACCAGGTGATGGACGACCTGCGCTCGGCCGGGGTCGACTTCCTGACCATCGGTCAGTACCTGCAACCGACGCCGCGCCACCATCCGGTCGTGCGCTACGTGCCGCCGGCCGAGTTCGAGGACTACGGCCGAATGGCGCGCGCCAAGGGTTTCCTGATGGTCTCGGCTTCGCCCCTGACCCGGAGCTCCTACCACGCGGGCGACGATTTCGAGCGTCTGCGGGGCGCCCGCCAGGCCGCGCTGGCCCAAGCCGCGGAGTAGCCGATGCCGACCCATGCCGAGCAGCGCCATCTGCCCTACAGCCAGAAGCAGCTGTTCGATCTAGTCGCATCGGTCGAGCGCTACCCGGAGTTCCTGCCCTGGTGCAGCGCCGCCCGGATCACCCGGCGCGACGGCGATACCTTCCACGCCGATCTCGTGGTCCGTTTCAAAATGTTCAAGGAGCGGTTCGCCTCGCGGGTCACCCTCCATCGCTATTCGCAGATCGACGTCGAGTACATCAACGGACCGTTTCGCTACCTGAACAATCACTGGCGCTTCATCGAGGCCGAGGACGGCGGCGCGGTGATCGATTTCTACGTCGATTTCGAGTTCCGCTCGCGGATGTTGCAGAAGCTGATCGGGCTCTTGTTCAACGAGGCGGTCTCGCGAATGGTCAGCGCGTTCGAGGCGCGCGCCCGCCAGCTCTATGGCGATCCGGCGGCGCCCGCCGAGGCCAGGGAGCCCAGCCGCCCCGCGGCCTCACGGGCATAACCGCACGGTGCGGGCGCTGATGCCCGCCATCTCCTCTGAATAGACAGAGGGCAGCTTCGTTTACCGTTCAGTAACCCTGTCGGGCTTAGGTGCCGGTGGCAGACCGATCACGAACCGGCCGCAACGCCACCATGACGCGTCGCACAGCCTCTTTTCTCTACGCGGCCATGCTCGCGCTCTCGGGGTGCGCCAGCATCGGCCCGGCGACTGTGCGGCGGGATCAGGTCGACTACGCCGATGCGGTCAGCGAGGCGGCCAAGCGGCAGCTGCTGCTCAACCTGGTCAAGCTGCGCTACGGCGACACGCCGAACTTCGTCACCCTCAGCCAGCTGGTGGCCGGCTACACGCTCGAGGGCCGGGTGTCGATCGCCGGCGATTTCGATCGCGCGCTCGGAGAGTTCGGGCACAACTTCGATCTCGGGCTGGGCGGCACCTTCAGCGACCGGCCGACGGTCACCTACACGCCGCTGCAAGGCGCTGCGTTCGCCGAGCTGATGCTGAAGCCGATCTCGCCGAACTCGCTGTTCGCGGTGATCCTCGCCGGCGGCTCGCCGCGGGTCGTGTTCGGCCTCGGGGTCGACACGATCAACGGCCTCAACAACTGGTCGCGCCGACCTGGCGGCTTCTTGCCGGAACGGCGGGAGTTCAATCAGGTCGTGAACCTGATGAGCGAGCTCAACGACGCCGGGCGCCTGCAGCTGCGCTTCGAAGCCACGCCCGCCGGCGTGCAGGCCTATCTCGACACCCGCCGGCGCGATGGCCAGCTCGCCGATCCGCGCTACGCCCAGCTGATCGAGCTGCTCGGCCTGGATCCGAGCGTCGGCCGCTATCGGATCGTGTTCGGCCTCGGCGACAGCGATCCCGACGAGATCACGATCCAGACCCGCTCCCTGATCGGCACGCTGCGAGAGATCGCGTCACGCATCCCGGTGCCGGAATCCGACATCGAGGAGGGCCGCACCTACGCGCCGCCGCCGGCGCTCGAGGGCGCCGCCGGGCAGATCCAGCTCGGCATCGATCACCAGATGCTGCCGCCGTTCGATGCGTTCGTCGCGATCCGTTACGATGACGACTGGTTCTGGATTCCGAACGACGACTACCAGGCCAAAGCGACCTTCACGATGCTGATGCTGCTGTTCAACCTCGCCACCCCCGGTGCCGAGAGTGATCTGCCGGTGATCACGATCCCGACCGGTTAGCAGGCGCGGCCGGATCATGCAGGCTGCGGCGAGCGGCGCAAATTCGGGAGGTCCGGGCGTTTTGCGGTCAGGCGGGGGTCGGCATGTCGGTCGCGAGATGAAACAGGCAGTCGCCGGGCTCGCAGCGGCCAATCGCGCGCCGGCAGATCACGAGGCCGCGCTGCCGGAAATGGCAGAGGACCGGTTCGCGCGCGGGGTTCTCGACGAAATGGAGCCGCGCGGCCGGCTGGCCGGCCTCGACCTGATCCCCGAGCCGGACCAGGGGCTCGAAAATGCCGCGCTCGGGGGCGTAGACGTAGTAGCTGCGGTCCTTGACCTCGACGAAGCGGGTCGCGGGCGGGGCGGGCGCGTCCTTCGGCAGCGCCATGACCTCGAGATGGGCGAGGAAGCGGCGCATCCCGGCCTCGATCAGCCGGATGCCATCGATCGAGACGTCGCCGGCGCCGCCGAACTCGCCGCCCAGCGCCACGATCTTGCGGGCATTGGCGGCGGCGTGCGACAGGCGCGGGTCGAAGGTCGCAGCCCAGACCTGAGCGAGCGGCGGCGCGAACGCCTTCAGCGCCGCGAGCGCGCGCCGATCGAGGTCGGGATCGCCCGAAAGTCTCGCCGAGGCGAAGGTCAGGTAGTGCAGCGACGAGCCGCCGGCGTGGTAGTCGTGCAGCGCGTCGACGATCGGATACAGGACGCTGTCGATGTAGTGGGCGATCGCGGCGGTCGGCCCGCGGTCCGGATCGCCGGGGAACGAACGGTTGAGATTGCCGCCGTCGATCGGCGAGGTCCGCGTGCCGGCCTGCGCCGCCGGCAGGTTCGCGGCCGGCAGCACGATGATCCGCCCCTGGATCATGGCCGGGTCGACCGCCCGGATGAAGCGGGTGAGCGCGATCTGGCCCTCGTATTCGTCGCCGTGATTGCCGGCCAGGAGCAGAACCGTCGGCCCCGAGCCGTGCCTGATCACCGCGATCGGGATCGGGATCACGCCGTACGCCGAGCGGGTCACCGAATGCGGCAGGTGGAGAAAACCGATCTGCTTGCCGGCCTTCTCGTAATCGATCTCGGTCCAGATCAGGCTTGGGCCAGGGCTCATAACGCGTCTCCAACTTCACCACGCCGGCACTCCGGCGCCGGGGACCGCCTCGCTGTCCTGAAAAGCTGCCCGCCGCTGGCGGTTGTGCAGCACCGCCCGACCACTTCGCAAGGGCGCCGCATTCCGGAAACGCGCCCGTACGTGAACCCCGGGCGCGTTTCCGCGGCTATGAAAGGGCAACCCGAAGGCCTATTTGTTATCTCTTGGAGGCTAGCCTTGCGCCGAAGGTCGGCGCTCGGAACGTATATTTGCGACCCTGCCGTCGGCGCCTGGCGTCGCCGCGACCGCTGGAGACCTCGATGCCGCTCGCTACCAAGCCCGGCCCCGGCCAGGCGAATTCGTCCCCGCAGCCTGCAACCGCTGCCGACGCCCAGCCGGCCGCAGCCGCCAACGGCAAGCACTGGCTGAAGGTCCTCGCCCGCTACCGCGATCCCGACACGGCGCGCAGCGTCTATGAGCTCCTGATCACGGTGATGCCGTTCTTCGGTCTCTGGGCGATCATGCTGCTGGCCCTGCGCCATGGCTGGTGGCTGGGCCTGATCCTCGCGATCCCGGCCGCCGGCTTCCTGGTCCGGCTGTTCATGATCCAGCACGATTGCGGCCATGGCTCGTTCTTCCGCAACCGGCTGGCCAACCACAGCGTGGGGCGGGTGATCGGAGTGCTGACGCTCACCCCTTACGACTACTGGCGGCGCACGCATGCGATGCATCACGCAACCTCCGGCAATCTCGATCGCCGCGGCAAGGGCGACGTCCCCACGCTCACGGTCACGGAGTATGTCGGCCTGCCGCGCTGGCGCCGGCTCACTTACCGGCTCTCCCGCAATCCGCTGATCCTGCTGGCGCTGGGCCCGATCTACCTGTTCCTGCTCAAGCATCGTCTGCCGTTCGAGCTGATGGACGGCGGCAAGGAGGTCTGGATCAGCGCGATGGCGACCAACCTCGGGATCGCGGGCATCGTGGTCGGCATGAGCGCCGTGGTCGGCGTCCACGACTTTCTGCTGATCCAGCTGCCGATCACGCTGCTCGCATCCTCGATCGGGCTCTGGCTGTTCTACGTCCAGCACCAGTTCGAGCATACCTATTGGGACCGGCAGGACGAGTGGACCTTTCACGCCGGCGCCATGCAGGGCAGCACGCACTTCGACCTGCCGGCGCCGCTCAGATGGTTCACCGCCAACATTGGCATCCATCACGTGCACCACCTGGCGAGCCGGATTCCGAGCTACCGTCTGAACGATGTGCTGAGGGACCACCCGATGCTGCGCAACGTCAGCCGGCTGACCCTCGGCCAGAGCTTCCGGTGCTTCCGTCTGGCGCTGTGGGACGAGGAGCGCCGCCGTCTGGTCGGGTTTCGGGAGCTGCGCGGAGTGAGGGCAGGGTGAGCGGCTCACAACCTCCGTCGGCTCGGCGGATCCCCGCCGATCCGCCTTGGCGCGGCGGCATCAGGGCGAGCGCCCGAGTTGCCGCGCCAGAGCAGGGCAGGGGGCAGGATCCTCGAGGGTGACGGCGGCCGCGGCCGAGCCTAAGGCGTCGGTGCCGCTGGATCGATCAGTCGTCCCGCCTTCAGCTCGGCCCAGAGATCGGCCGGGATGGTGCGGCGCATGTGCTCCAGGTTGGCGCGCACCTGCGCCGGGCCGTTCGGCCCCGGGATCACGCTGGCGGTCGCCGGATGATGCAGCGGGAACTGCAAAGCGGCCGCGGCCAGCGGCACGCCATGGCGGGCGCAGACCGCCTCGATCCGCCGGGTCCGCTCGAGCACGGTGGCCTCGGCCGGTTGGTACGCGTAGAGCGCGCCGGCATCGGGACCACGCGCGAGGATGCCCGACGCGAACACGGCGCCGATCACGACCGATGCGCCCCGCTCCAGGCAGAGCGGCAGCTCCGCGGCGAGCGCCGGCTGGTCGAGCAGCGTGTAGGGCATCGCGACCAGGAAAAAGTCGATCTCGAAGCGCTCGAGAAACGGGGGAATCATGCCGGTATGGTTGATGCCGGCGCCGATCGCGCCGATCTCGCCTTGCGCCTTCAGCTTGGCGAGCGCCGCATAGCCGCCGCCCGCGTCGAGCTGGTCGAAGCTCGCGCGCACGCCCTCTTCGGTCCTCTGATGCCGGAGGTCGAGGTCGTGGATCAGCAGGGCGTCGACCGTGTTGAGGCCGAGCCGCATCAGGCTGTCCTCGTAAGAGCGGAGGACGCCGTCGCGGGTGTAGTCGAAGCGGAGGTCGAACGGCAGGCCGCCCGCCCAGCGCGCCTGGCTGAAGGTCCTCGGATCAGACGGCCGGAAGTAGACCCGGCCGACCTTGGTCGAGAGCACGAACGACCCGCGCGGCTTGGTCCGCAGCACCCGCCCGAGCCGGTGCTCGCTCTTGCCGTTGCCGTACCAGGGCGAGGTGTCGAAATAACCGATCCCGGCGGCATAGGCGGCTTCGACCGTCAGATCGGCCTGCGCTTCGTCGATCACCTCGACCGCATCGCCGAGCGTCGCACCGCCGAACCCGAGCCGGGTCACCTCGACGCCCGTGCTGCCAAGTCGCCGGGTCTCGAACGGGTCCATCGGGCCTCCGAACGGTTGGGGCTGCGGCCTCCTACGCCAAAAAGACGCCTTTGCCGGTGGTCTGGGTGTCGAACAGCCTGTAGGCCTCGTCGGCCTGATCCAGGGCCCAGCGCTGGGTGAACAGGCGGTCGACGTCGATCTTGCGGTCGGCGACGAAGCGCGCGCATTCGGCCTGGATGACCGAGGAGAAGGTCCAGGAGCCGATCACGGTCAGCTGCTTCCTGATCATGTCGCGGCTGACGTCGATCGTGACGCTGCCGCCCTCGCCGACGAAGCAGACCTTGCCCCAGGTGCGGGTCGCCCGGACCGCGGCCGAGCGCGCCGCCTCGGCGCCGGAGCAGTCGAGCGCGAGATCGACGCCTTCGCCATGGGTCTGTTCCCGGAGCGCCTTGACCGGATCGTCGGCGCCGGGGTCGATCGCCAGCTCCGCGCCGAACTGGCGCGCGAGCGCCCGCCGCTCGGGGCCGATGTCGACCGCGATCACGCGGGCGCCCATGGCGGCGCCGAGCTGGCAGGCGCTGAGCCCGACCGGGCCCTGGCCGAAGATCGCAATCGTGTCGCGCCCGGAGAGATCGAGGCGGCGGAGCGCGTTGTAGGCGGTGCCGGTGCCGCAGGCGATCGCAGCACCGGTCGCGAACGACAGCTCGTCCGGCAGCGGCACCAGCGTGCGCGCCGGCACCTTCATGTAGTCGGCATGGGCGCCGTTGGCGGTGACGCCATAGACCACGAAGCCCGCCCGGCAGAGCTGCGACCAGCCGACCTTGCAGTGCTTGCAGACGCCGCAGCCGCAATAGTGGTGGTCCATCACGCGCATGCCGATCCGGGCCTCGGCCTCGGTGACCCCCGGCCCGACGGCGGCGACCACGCCGCAGGGCTCGTGGCCGGCGATGATCGGCTCCGAAAGGTCGCCCAGGCCCAACGCGCGCTGCGCCTCGCCGGGGGCGGGGCGATAGAACTTGAGATCGCTGCCGCACATGCCGGACGCCTTGATCTCGAGCACGACCTCCCCGGGGCCGGGGGTCGGGTCCGGAAAGGTCCGAAGTTCCACCTGCCGATCGCCGACAAAGACCACCCCACGCATCGCCGCCTCCCCTGGTTCCGGTCCGTCACCCAGGGCTTAGGAGCGCCCGGGCAGCCCGTCAACCGGCGGCGCCAAGCACGGTGGACGCAACGACGACTTCGGCTGTTGGCGTCGTCATCGACCCGCGTCCGACTGGCGGAAACGAGCGCGCTGCGGACCCTGAACGGAGCCGGGCCGGAGCCCGAACCCGATCGCGGGATCAGGTCCAGGCGCGATCACGGCAACGCCGGGTCGAGATCGAACCCGAGCGCTATGCGCAAGTACGGCGCCCAAGTACGGCGTCCGAATACAGCGCCCAAGTACGGCGCTAAAGTACGGCGCTAAAGTACGGCGCTAAAGTACGGTGCCCGCGTTCGGACCGCGCACCTGCGGACCAACGCTGCACGCCATGGCTGGTCTCGATACCAACAACCGCTGGGCTATCGCCTGATCGGCCCTCGATCGAGCCCTGACCAGATCCGCCGCTGCCGTTAATCTTTCATCAACCATTTGCAAGGCATGCTTCTGGTGTCAGGTGGTCCATGCGACCGTGGGAATCCGCGCCGCCAACTCGTTCGCGGTCACGGAGTCCGACGGTCACATGGACCATCCGAAGATGAGCTATGACCGCTAATGTCTTAATCAAAAATTAGCCAGGAAGGCGTAGGCGGGCGGGATTCTTACCTGCATCCAGCGCGCCGTTTCTCATGCGACCCATCAGCTTTGGGTTCGGCCTTGCTGCTCCGGGGCCCGTTCCGGCGCTGCCCCCGGGGGATCTCTGGGTCCGAGCGGACGGGGTGGCTCGGGTCCGGGCATCGGAAGCGGGCGAGGAATTGAGGCCGTCAGGCCGGGCGGTCGAGCATCTCGAGATGGAGATCCTGGCCGCTGTAGGGATGCTGCGCCGCGACCTCCTCATCCAGCTCGACGCCGAGGCCGGGCGCGCTCGGCGGGACGACGTAGCCGTCCTGCCAGACGATCGGCGCCTTCAGGATCTGGCCGTGGAAGCCGCCCCAGGTCTGAATGCTCTCGAGGATCAGAAAATTCGGGCTGCACGTGGCAAGCTGGATGTTGGCGGCGCCCTCGATCGGGCCGCAGTACAGATGCGGCGCGATCTGGGCGTAGTGCGCCTCGGCCATGCCGGCGATCTTCTTGGCTTCGAGCAGGCCGCCGGCCCGGCCGAGCGCCATCTGCAGGATCGAGGCGCTGCCGATCTGGAGCACGCGCGCGAACTCGTACTTGGTCGCCAGGCGCTCGCCGGTCGCGATCGGGATCGTGGTCTGACGCGCGACCTTGGCCATCTCCTCGGGCATCTCGGGCGGCGTCGGCTCCTCGAACCAGAGCGGGTCGAAGGGCTCGACCCGGCGCGCGAGCCGGATCGCGCCGGCCGCGGTCATCTGGCCATGGGTCCCGAACAGGAGGTCGCACCTGTCCCCGACCGCCTCCCGCAGCCTCCGGACGAAGCGCTCGGCGTGCTCCAGCGCTTCGAGCGACAGCTGGCGCGGATCGAACGCGGAATAGGGCCCGACCGGGTCGAATTTGACCGCGGTGAACCCCTTGGCGACGTACTCGGCCGCCCGCTGCGCGGCGAGCTCGGGGTCGCGATAGACGCAGGTCGGATCGCCGGGTTCGGGATACAGGTAGCTGTAGGAGCGCAACCGCTCGTGGACCTGGCCGCCGAGCAGCTCGTAGACCGGCCGGTCCAGCTCCTTGCCCACGATGTCCCAGCAGGCCATCTCGAGACCGCTGAGAATGCCCACGAGCGACAGATCGGGTCGCTGGCTGTAGCCGGCCGAATAGACGATCCGCCAGAGGCGCTCGATCTTGAACGGGTCCGCACCGAGGACGTAGCGCTCGACCACGTCCCGGATCATGCGCGCGACCGTGTCCGGGCCGAACGGCACGCCATAGACCTCGCCTACGCCCTCGATCCCGGCGTCGGTCACGAGCTTCAGGAACACGAAATAGCGGCCGCCGAAGTGCGGCGGCGGATTGCCGACCACGAAGGTCTTGAGGTCGGTGATCCGCATGCTCGCTATCAGGCGAGCGCGAGCATCGCCGCGGCGAACCGGTCGATGTCGGCGTCGCTCACGGCGCGCACGGTCGCCTCGCGCATGGACCGGGTCTCGGGGGCGCGCATCTCCGCGGCCAGAGCCGCAACGCTGACCTCCCGGAAGGCCGCCGGCAGCCGGCGCTCGACGCCGCAGCGGGTCAGGAGCTCGGAATACCAGCCGGGCAGCACCGCAGCGTCGGGCTGCAGGCCGCAGGCCCCGGCCGCCGCCGCGAAGGCGCCCCGATCGGCCGCCACCTGCCAGGGCAGCACGACCTCGAGGGCGAGCGCGGTCGCGAGCCCGTGGTGCACCGGCGCGAGCGCCGCCAGCGCGTGCGAGATGTTGTGCGCGAACGCGGCGCCGCAGTTGTCGAGCGCGATCCCGGCATGGGCCGCCCCGACCAGCATCTGGCTGCGGGCGGCGAGGTTGCCGGGCTCGCGGATCGCGGTCTCGAGGGCGCCCGCGATCAGGCCCAGCGCCCGGTGGGCGTAGAGATTGGTCCAGGGGTGCTGGCGGACGTTGGTGCTGGCCTCGAGCGCATGGGCGAAGGCGTCGAGACCGGTCCAGGCCGTGAGATCCGGCGGCAGGGTCAGCGTCAGCTCGGGGTCGAGGATCACCCGCTCGGGTTTGGTCTCCGGACCCCAGATCCAGACCTTCTTATGGGCGCCGTCGGCGAAGACGTTGGTCGAGGAGAACTCCGAGCCGGTACCGGCAGTGGTCGGCAGGCAGATCTTCGGCACCGAGCGCTTGGGCAGCGGCCTGCGCTCCATCGCGAAGTCGCTCGGGCTGTCGCCGGTGCAGGCGATGGTGGCGGCGACCTTGCCGACGTCCATGGCCGAGCCGCCGCCGAGGCAGATGACCAGGCCCGCGGCGTTGAAGCGGACGAAGTCGGTCGCCGCCTCGACCTGCTGCTCCCTGGGCTCGCCGGTGACGTCGTCGAACAGGACGACCTCGGCGCCGGCGGCCTCGAGCGCGGCCGTCAGCCGGGCCGCGACCCCGAGCTCGCTCATCGCCCGGTCGGCGATCACCACCACGGGCTTGCGCGGATGACCGAGCGCCGCCGCGTCCTCGGCGATCGCCCGCGCGCGGCCCGGCCCGAAATGCACCTCCGGAACCCGCTTGACGGCGAACGCCGGTATCTCGGTCAGGCTGGTCATGCTCATCCGCTCTGGCTACATCGGATCTGGCGATGAAGGTAGGGGCTTCGTACCGATTGTCATGATCGGACCGATTGTCATGATCGGAGTTCCGGCGATAGGCTGCCCCCCGTTCTCGCGATCCCAGATCCCTCTTGTCCGGCAGGAAGCCCGTGCCCGAAAGCCCTTGCGAGCGCGTCGACCCGATCACGGTCTCGGTCATCCAGCATCGCCTGCATGCGATCGCCGAGGAGATGGGCGAGGCGATGCTGCGCACCTCCTACTCCCAGATCATCAACTCGAGCCGCGACTTCTCGACGGCCCTGACCGATTCCGAGGGCCGGCTGATCGCCCAGGCCGAGCACGTGCCGATCCACGTCGGCGCGCTGCCGTGGGCCGCCAAATCCGTGCACGACGCGTTCCGCGGCCGGATCCGGCCAGGTGACGTCTACCTGCTCAACGACCCGTATCACGGCGGCAATCATCTGCCCGACCTCACCGCCTTCGTGCCGGTGTTCGATGGCGATCGGCTCGCGTTCTGGTCGATCAACCGCTCGCACCAGAGCGACATCGGCGGCGCGACCCATGGCGCCTACAATCCGGCCGCGACCGAAATCTGGCAGGAGGGCATCCGCATCCCGCCGCTCAAGCTCTACGAGGAGGGCCGCCTGCGCGCCGACGTGCTCGAGATGATCGTCCTCAACGTCCGTCATCCGCGCGAGTTCCGGGGCGACCTCGCGGCGATGATCGGCTCCGCCCGGGTCGGCGAGCGGCGGCTGACGGCGCTGCTGGCCGAGTTCGGCCCGGCCACCACCCACGCCGCGATCGAGGCGGTCCTGGATGGCGCCGAGCGCCAGGTGCGGGCCGTGATCGCCGGTTGGCGGGACGGTGTCTACCATGGGCAAGCGGTGCTCGACGACGATGGCCATGGGGCGACCGACATCACGATCCGCGCCAAGGTCACCAAGCGCGGCAGCGACCTCGAGGTCGACCTGACGGCGTCCGACCCGCAGGTCAGGGGCTTCGTCAATTCCTCCTACCCCAACATGCGCTCGGCCGCGGTCGTGGCGCTCGCCTATCTGATCGATCCGGAGACGCCCAAGAACGACGGCGCCTTCCGACCGTTGTCGGTGATCGCCAAGGAGGGGACCGTGGTCTGGGCCAGGCCCGGCGCGCCGGTCACGCTGTGCACCAACCACTGCGGCCAGGAGATCATCGAGGCGATCATCAAGGCGCTCGCACCCGCCTGCCCGGAGCGGGCCATGGCCGGCTGGGGCCGGCGCTTCAGGATCGCGCTCCAGGGCACCGATCCCAGGACCGGCCGGCCGTTCATCTGGCACATGTTCCAGGCGCGCCCGGGCGGCGGCGCCTCGCCCGCGGGCGACGGCTGGCCGGCGGCGGGCGAATGGCAGGCGGCCGGCGGCATCAAGTTCGGCAGCCTCGAGGTCGCCGAGGTCCGGTTTCCGCTGTTCTTCCGGCGCCACGAGTTCCGTCCGGACAGTGGCGGCGACGGCCGCTACCGCGGCGGGCCCGGGGCCGAGCTCGAGATGGTGGTCGAGGTCGCCGAGCCCGCGGTCGCCAACACCGCGGGCGACGGCGTCCGCCACGGCGCCTGCGGCATCCTCGGCGGCGAGAACGGCCGGCCGCACCGCTACGTGCTCAAGTCCGCGGGCCGCCCGGACCGGCCGCTCCAGACCAAGGAGGTCGGGATCCCGATCCGGCCGGGCGACGTGCTCGACGTCCGCTCCGGCGGCGGCGGCGGGTACGGCGAGCCGGCCGAGCGGTCGCCCGAAGCGCGCGCCCGCGACCGGCTGCTGGGCTTCGTCGCCGCGGGCGGTGCGCCATGACTCCGGCGGACTCGGGCACGCCGGAAGGCCGCGCGTTGCCCGGTGTCCGCCGGCGAGCTAGTTCTCTGGCAGCCAGTCGCTGGTGATCTGCTCCAAGGTGAAAGGGCAGGCGGCGGGCAAGGTCGTCTCGGGCAGTCCGGTCTCGACTCCGGCCCGGATCCGCGCGGCGGGATAGGCGTCCTCGAGCAGCGCAGGCAGCCGTGGCCGGAGGCTCGGGCTGTCCCGCAGGAGCTTTGTGAGTTTGTGGCGCGCCACCCGGATCGTTCCCTCCCAACTCCGGCTGCGATGATCCGGGTCATAACGCCATTTCAGCAGGTGCATGACGACAGTCTCGAGGTGCGACTCGAGGGCGTCCGCCTCTCGCCGGCTCACGTCCGCGATCTCCTCGGCCAGGTTTTCCAGATCGAGCTCGTCGAACCGCCCGGCGCGGAGCGCCTCTGCCTGCCTCTCGGCCCAGGCGACGACATCCGTCTCGTATAAGATGCCGCTGCCGCTGGCGTGCTTGACCTTGGTCGCCATTGCGGTTGCCTCCTCCGGCCACAATTCCGACGCCGCATCATAGCCATATCGCCCGGCGGGATGTCCGGCACAATGCCCGACCTCCGGGCGCCGCCGGCTGAGAGGGCCTGTGGCGGTGCCGCGGGCGCTCGCTCGCCGGCTCGGCGGGCATGACCCGTCCAGCCGCTCAGTTTTGCTGGAGCGCCTGACGGCCGAAGGATAGAAAGATTTCCATGTACCGGATCGGCATCGACGTCGGCGGCACCTTCACGGACCTGGTCGCGGTCGACGACGCCGGCACCGTCACGATCGCGAAGGCCGCCTCGACCCCCGCCGATCCGTCGATCGGCGTCATGGCCGGGCTCGAGCGCCTGGCCGGTGCGCTGAGGGTCGATCTCGCCGCCATGCTGGCCACGACCGAGCGGATCGTGCATGGCACGACGGTCGCGACCAACGCGCTCCTCGAGCGCAAGGGCGCCAGGGTCGGGCTGCTCACCACCGCGGGCCATCGCGACGTGCTCGAGATGCGCGAGGGCCTGAAGGACGACCGCTACGACCTCCGCCAGCCGCCCCCCGAGCCGCTCGTGCCGCGCCAGCTGCGCCTGGACGTGCGCGAGCGCGTCCGCGCCGACGGTCGCATCGAGACCCCGCTCGATCAGGCCTCGCTGACTGCGGCGATCGAGGAACTGGCGCGCGAGGGAGTGGACGCGGTCGCGATCTGCTTTTTCCACTCTTATCGCGACCCCAGGCACGAGCAGCTGGCGGCCGAGGCGGTCCGCGCCGCCATGCCGGACGCCTACGTCTCGCCCTCGTCCGAGGTGTTCCCGCAGATCAAGGAATACGAGCGGGTCTGCACGACCGTCGTCAACGCCTACGTCGGCCCGGCGCTCGAGCGCTACCTGACCCAACTCGCGACCCGGCTTCGGGAGGCGGGCTTGGCCGGCTCGGTCCTGATCATCCAGTCCCACGGCGGGGTCGCCACGATCCCGGATTCGGTGCGCCTCGCCGCTGGCGCCGTGCTGTCCGGCCCGGCCGGCGGGGTTGCCGGCAGCCGTCATGCGGCGCGCCTGACCGGCGAGGCCAATCTCCTGCTGTTCGACATGGGCGGCACCAGCTCCGACGTTTCGCTGGTGGTCGACGGCGCCGCCCAGATCGCCTCCGACCGGAGGCTCGCCGGCCAGCGGGTGGCGCTGCAGGCGCTCGACATCGTCAGCATCGGGGCGGGCGGCGGCTCGATCGCCCGGGTCGATGCCGGCGGCCTGCTCCACGTCGGGCCCGAGAGCGCCGGTGCCGAGCCGGGCCCGGCCTGCTACGGCCGGGGCGGCATCGAAGCCACCGTCACCGACGCCAATCTGGTCCTGGGCCTGCTCGACCCGGACAATTTCCTGGGCGGCCGGACCCAGCTCGACGCCGACGCTGCCGAAGCCGCGGTCGAGCGGGTGGCGCAGGCGCTCGGGATCGAGCGGATGGCCGCGGCGCAGGGCATCCAGCGGGTGATCAACACGCGCATGGCCGAGGGTATCCGGCTGGTCTCGGTTCGCCGCGGCGTCGATCCGCGCCGCTTCGCGATCCTGGCGTTCGGCGGTGCGGCCGGTCTGCACGTCAGCGATCTCGCCCGCCAGCTCGGCCTCCGGCGGGTGATCGTGCCGCGGCTGGCGGCGGTGCTCTCGGCCTGGGGCATGCTGACCTCGGATCTGCGCTACGAGGTCGCCCGCAGCCACATCGGCGATGCCAGCCGGCTCGACGCCGCGGCGCTGCGCGCGCTCTACGCCGAGCTCGAGGCCGAGGGCCGGGGTCGCCTGGCCGAGGCCGGGTTCGAGGGGCGGGTGCGGAGCGAGCGTTCGGCCGACATGCGCTACGGCGAGCAGATCTTCGAGGTCAACGTCGACCTCGAAGGCATCGACTGGCAGGCGGCCGATCTCCTGCAACGGCTCGCCGATGCCTTCCACCGCCGCCATGAGCAGCTCTACACCTATGCGCTCCGCGACCAGGAGGCGGTGCTGGTCAACGCCCGGGTCACGGTGATCGGCGAGCTGCCGTCGCCGCCGCGCGAGACCGATCTGTCGCCCCACCCGCCGGCGCCGCCCTCGGCCCGGCGCCGCATCTACCTCGGCGAATGGCAGCCGGTCCCGGTGTTCGAGCTCGAGGCGCTGGCGCCGGGCCAGGCGACCCCGGGCCCGGCGATCGTCGAATTGGCGACCACCACGGTGCTGCTGCGCCCGGGCGACCTCGCCCGCACGACCCCGATCGGCTGGCTCGACATCACGGTCGGCGATGGTTGATCCCGGTGTCCCTACGCGCCCCGCTGGAACACGCGATGGTCCTCGCCCAGCCTCTGACTCGATCGAGCGTGAGGCGACGCTCTCCCAGCCGCCCGCGACTCGGTAGCGGCCGGTTTCACTGGATTCGGCCGTGGGGTTCCAAACCGGCGCATCGAGTGCCGCTCGGCCTAGTGGTGGCGTCAGGCCGGCGTTCGGGTGCCGATCGGGTCGATCGGGCGCCGCTCGGCTCGTGGAAACTCCACAGCGGCTGTCGGATGCCTGGGCTCGTGGCGCCGGATCGAACCGCACAAAGCCGCCAACCTTGGCGATCGACGGCATTAACCCATCGTCAAGGATTGATCGCTAACGCTTTCTTTGGCTGGTCCATGCGACCGTAGGAGTCCCTTGGCGGTAGAGCCGGCGCCGGGCAGGATTTCCAGGATCACATGAACCGTCGAGGAGGACTCGGTTAGCGCCGGGCGCTTGACGAAGAGTTCATCGAGCCCTGGCCGGGATCAGCTCGAAACCACCTCGGCGAGCGTGGTCGCCGGCGGCGTGTTGCGCGAGCGGCCGGCGCGCACCACGCCATCGATGATCACCATGCTGATGCCGGGCAGATCGCCCATGCGGACGCTGTCCAGAAGGGTCGGGCCGGCGGTGTGCTGCGCCCGGTCCATGACCACGAAGTCGGCCGCGCGCCCGGGCTCGATCAGACCGCAGTCGAGCTCCCGCATGCGCGCGGTGTTGCCGGTCGCGAAGCAGAACGCGGTCTCCGCGGGAACCTCGCCGAGGCTGCTCAGCATCGCGACGGTCCGGAGGATGCCGAGCGGCTGAACCCCGGAGCCCGCCGGCGAATCGGTGCCCAGGACGATCCGCTCCGGCTGGCCGAGCTCGATCGCCGTGCGCATCGCGTAGAGCGCGGCGAGCGCGTTGCCGTTGTGCACGATCTCGATCGCCCGCGTGCACTGCTCGCACAGGCATCGGATCTGGGTCAGCGGCAGCGCGGTGTGGCCGCCGTTGATGTGGCCGATCACATCCGCATCGGCTTCCAGCACCACGTCGGCATCGATCAGACCCGAGCCGGGGATCGAGGGGCCGCCGGTGTGGATCGTGCTCTGGATGCCGTATTTGCGCGCCCAGGCGACCATCCGCTTCGCTTCCTCGCCCTGCTTGACGCCGCCGAGCCCGACCTCGCCGAGCAGCTTGACCCCGGCCTCGGCGAGCTCGCGGAAATCCTCTTCGACCATGCCCTGCTCGAGCACCGGCGCGCCGGCGTGCAGCTTGACCCCGCCCGGGCGGAAGTTGGCAAAAGCGCGCTGGGCGGTGATCGCGAGCGCCTTGACCCCGATCACGTCCCGGGGCCGGCCCGGGAGATGGACCTCGCCCGCCGAGACCATCGTGGTGACGCCGCCGTGCAAAAAGCTGTCGATCCAGTTCAGCTGGCTCTGGCGCGGGGTCCAGTCGCCGAACACCGGATGGACGTGGCTGTCGATCAGGCCGGGCGCGAGCGTCGTCCCCCGGGCATCGACCGTCACGTCCGCCTGCCCGGCATCGACGTCCTGCGCCCGGCCCACCGCGGCGATCCGGCCATCGACCGCAACGATCGTATTAGCGTCGAGCCGCGGCCGCTCGAGCGCGCCCGAGAGCAGCGTGCCGATGTTGCGGATCACGAGCTTGCCCTTGACCGAGCCGTCCGCCGCCAGTTTCGCCATGACCTCCCCCCAAGCGCCCTGCGCGGGCGGTTCTCGCCGCGCTCAGCGCAGGCCGTCCTTGCCCTCGATCTGATGCTTGGCGAGGCCGCCGACCCGGGGCCGCGGCCGGCCGGCGTCGGTGACCACGATCGCGACCACGATCTCGCCGGCGCGCGGCGCATCCGGCACCCGCACCTCCATGGCATCGAAATGGCTGCGCACGTAGGCGGCATCCTTGTGGCCGAGCGGCACGTCGATCGCGGTGCCGATGCCGCCGGTCTTTTTCGAAGACGGGACGAGCGCGGCGCCTCTCTCGACCGCGGCGCGCAGCGGCTTGCCGAGCCTGGGGTGCAGGATCGCCGCCGCGTGCTCGAGCTCGCCCGCCTCGCCGACGATCGCGGCCTTGCCGTAGCTCTCGATCGCAGAGGGCGCGAGGCCCAGCGCCGCGACCGCCATCTCGCCGAGCACGCCGCCCAGCTCCTCGCCGATCTCGATCAGCGGCTCGAGCTCCTGCGCGTCCTGGCCGGCGAACGGATTCTCGATCACCGCGATCGCCGCCGCCTTGCGGGTCGGCGCTTCGAGGTCCTTACCCATCTCACGCCGGGTCGTCTCGACCACGGTCAGAAATTTGCGCACGATCGCCTGCATGGTTCCCGTCCGGCTGCACTCCCCGACCAACTATGGAGCAGCCGGGACGGCAAGGAAAGACCGGCCGGTTGGTCCGGGCCTGCGGCCCGCGTAGGATGATGCCGGCCCATCCGACCCCCGCCTGGAGCAGCGCCGATCGCATGACGCCCGGCTTCGTCTTCGAGCGCGCGCCGTTCGCCTCGGCGCACGCCTCGACCATCGCGCTGACCCCGGCGGGGCTGGTCGGGGCCTGGTTCGGCGGGCCCCACGAGGGCGATCCCGAGGTCGCGATCTGGCTCGCCCGCGAGCTGGACGGTCGCTGGCAGGAACCGGCGCTGGTGGCGGCCGGGAGCGATCGGGCGGGCCGCCGGCAGCCCTGCTGGAACCCGGTGCTCTGGCAGGCGCGGGCAGGGGGGCCGCTGCTGCTGTTCTACAAGGTCGGCCCGAGCCCGCGCGCCTGGTGGGGCATGCTGACCGGCTCGGGCGACGATGGCCGGAGCTGGTCGCCGCCCGAGCGGCTGCCCGACGGCATTCTCGGCCCGATCAAGAACAAGCCGGTCGAGCTCTCTGCTCTGTCCCTCGAGCACCGAGCATCGTGGCTGGCGCTGCCACCTCGAGCGCACGCGCGACCTCGGCCGGACCTGGGAGCGCCTGCCCGCGCTCGGCGCGCGCTGGCGCTTCGGCGCGATCCAACCCAGCCTGCTCGACTGGCCGGACGGCCGCCTGCAGCTGCTCTGCCGGAGCCGCCATGGCGCGATCGCCGAGGCCTGGTCGAGCGACGGCGGCCACAGCTGGAGCCGGCTCCGCCCGACCCCAATCCCGACAGCGGGATCGACGCGGTGGTCCTCGCGGACGGGCGGGCGCTCCTGGTCTACAACCACGCCCAGGCGGCCCGGACACCGCTCGACCTCGCCGTCTCCGACGATGGCCGCCGCTGGCAGCCCGCGCGGGTCCTGGAGGACGGTCCGGGCGAATACTCCTATCCCGCGGTGATCCAGGGGCCGGACCGCCGCATCCACATCACCTACACCTGGAACCGACGGCGGATTCGCTACCTGTCCCTCACGCCGGCCGAGCTGCCTGCTTAGGCCTGGCGCTGGTCTCGGCCCGCCATGGCGGCCCGCTTGGCCGCGGCCGTACCTGAGAGCCCACGGCCAGCAGCCAGCGTTTTCCCTCGCGGATGGGCCCTCTTGGGGCCTGCGCGCGATCAGTCCGAGGCAGGTGTCACGACGACGCTCTTGTCGACATTCGAGAAACGCGCCGTACTGTTGAAGGTCTGCTGCGCCACGACGCTGTTGTTGCCAGTGTGCTGGCTCCCCGGCACGATGACGTCGACCGTAAAGACGCCGCTGTCCGGCGCCGTCTCGCCGTTGTCGGTGAAGTTGCTGGCGCCGACGCTGGTGCCGCCCAGCAGAATCGCGTTCGTCATCCCGGGATAGAGCTGGGCCCCGGTGATCGTGAACTTCTGCCCGCGGTGCACGGTCGTGGGATCGACGCTGGTGATCAATGGCTTGCCGACCTCGCGATTGCCTTCGAAGGGGTACGGCACCGAACAGGCGGTCTCGCCGACGAAATCTCCCATCACGAGCGCGGACGTGAACTGCAGCCTGCCGCTGCTGCCGGCACCGCCGTCGGCATAGTCGTCCCAAGGCACGGTCCAGAACCAGCTGTCTGCGGGTCGAAGGTGTTGCCGGTGGTGTTCTGGCGGTGAAACTGCCAGGCCGGCAGCGGGTTCACGGAATTGTTCAGGATCGTCGTCGGCGGGATGCTGAAGCTGTTCGATTCGCCTTGGGTCACGCTCGTGCCGATGGTGCCGCTCGGGCCCTGGGCGGCGTTGAACCCGACCGAGACGCTGATCGTCGTGGTGGTGTTGTTGGTGAAGGAGTTCTGGTATTCCGTGACGGTCGACGGCTGGGATTTCGACAGCCCGCGCCGGAAATTGAGGACGCCGGTGGCGCCAAACGGGTCACCTGGAAACCATAGTCCGGATCGGTCGATCTGCCCTGCGTGTATTGGAGCTCGTCCTGGACGTAGTAGATATCCTCGGAGTTGAGGAAGGATCTCGCACCCGTGACATAGGCGTCCTCGGTCATGATCCGCCCCTGGCCGGCGGGGTCGTTGTTGTTCATGAACGAGCAGTGGACCGCGGTCGCGAGGTCGACGATGTTGTTGGAGCCGGCAACGCCGGCGCTCGGCTCAGGTGGGGTCGGCGCGGGGGCGCTCGCGGCGAAACGCTGGCGCAGCCAGTGCAGCGCGGAACGCTCGCCGGACCGGTCGAGCGAGGTCAGCCCGACCAGGCAATAGCTGGAGCTCAAGGGCGGCTTGCGGGCGCGCGATTCCTGCAGGCCATAGAGCTCGATTGTGGAGGCGCCGCTGGCCGGGGCACAGTTCGCGCCGCTGTCGCCGAAAAAGCGGGCGAAGCGGTCGGCCTCGTCCTGGGTCGCATCGACGATCGCGACCGTCCGTCCGGCGTCGTGGGCGAAGTTCAGCAATGAGGTGAAAGCCGGATCATCGAGGTCCGGCGCCGCGACCACCACCGGTGCGGCGACAATTCGCGCCGGCAGGTTCTGGTCGACCTGACCACGTCGTAGTTCTCGCGGAGCAGATCGAGCGCCGGGCTGTCGGCCGCCGGCGAGGCGTAAATCGTCCCGACCGCACCGCAAGCCGCGTTGAAAGCCGTCGTCAGCCGATCGCAGGAGGTTTCATCGATGTCGCACAAGCGCTCGAGCTTGGTTTCGAAGCCCTTGCAGAAATCTCTGGTGACGTCACCACCATAGGCGGCGGCGAACATCGGCGAGCAGAGCGATGCGATCGTGACATAGGCGATCCGTTTCATGTCTGCGATTCCTCTGATGGAGTTGAGCGCAGATCGGAGCTCAGTTGCATGAACCCGCATCGACAAGGATCCTGACGGTCCCCGCCGGCGGATAGGGCGACCGGCTGCGGGGGCAGCTTACCGCCGAGGCTCTGGCCATGCTGCCGCCGCCGCCGGCGACGCAATCCGTGTCGCCGATGCCTTGGGCGCCGCCGCCGCCGCCATAGCCGCCGCCACCACCACCGCCGCCAGTGTCGTACCCGGGGCCACCGCCCTGGCCGCCGGACTCCGTGATCGTCACCCCGCTCTGGTTGATGAAGCCTCCATACGGACCCTCGTGGTTGCCGCCCGGGCCCCCGAGCGCGGCCATGCCGTCGTCACCGACGCTCGCGCTGCCTTTGGCGTTGACGGCACCGCCAGCCCCGGAAATGCTGCCGCCGCCGCTGCCGCTGTAGTTTTGGTTGCGGCGCTCGCCACCCTTCGCGCCGGCCCCGAACGCGGCCGTAGCGAGGGTCGAAATCGCCTCCCCGCCAGCTCCGCCTGCGGCGCCATAGACCTGCTTGGATTTGCAGACGCTCGCCTGGCGGCCGGCGCCACCCCCTCCGCCGCCGCCGGCGAGGGCCAGCGTGGTGCCGAAGCTGGCTTGGTCTTGCGTCAAGTTGTTGACGGTCACGAGCGTGCCGGTACCGCCACCGCCCCCGTTGAGCCCGCTGCCATTCTTCCCGAGATAGTAGTAGAGCTCGGATGTCCCGAAGAACTCTCGCAGGTGGTCGACCGTGGTCGTCGTCTGCGCGTAGCCGCCGGCCCCCCCATCACCGCCGTGGGCGCTGGCGCCGCGACCGCCATCGCCGCCCCAGGCTTCGATCCAGACGACGGAATTGTCGGTGACGCTGCCAGGGCCCCAGCGGGCCTTGATCTGGCGGAGGACCGCCTCCAGATCGATCGCGCTGCGCGAGCCGCCAAACGATGAGTTCAACACGCAGACGTAGGTGTTGAGCGAGAGGTAGGGAATCTCCGGACAGCCCGGCCCGCTTTTGACGACCGCGAGCGTGTCCTCGATCTGCCCCCGGATCGGACCCCGCAACGTCGCCGGACCGCCCGCGGTCCGACAGGCGCCGTGAGCCTCCGCCCCACTCGAAGACCCGGTCGAAGCGGTCATTGCAGCGCTCGACCGGAGCGTCGTCGAGCTCGCCGCCGACGGCGTTGGCCGTGCTCGCGGCCCGCGCCAGGCACTCGGCGTAGGCGCCCGCGGCGCGCAGCTTGCCGTTCTCGCAGGCAGTCTCCGGCGACAAGGCACTCGCCGGGCCGCGCACGCTGGCAGGCGTCGCCTCGGACGAGGCGCAGGCGCGCTGTTGTTCCGCGCTCAGGCCCGCCTGCCCGCAGGCGTCCGACGCCTGCGGGTCCGCGGCCCTCGCTGGCGCCGGGCCGATCAACGCGCCCATCAGCGCCAGCGCAGCCACGTCGGCCGCGGCCCATGTCAACTTTGGTCCCATCTTTTGTGCTCCCTTCCTGGCGTTTCACCGGGCCGACGCAGGCCGAAGGTGACTACCCGGCGCACGCGCCGAGGTCGAAGGTGATCGGGATGAAGCCCGCGCCGGCGCTCGGGTTGTCCGGCCGCGTGAAGGGCACCGCGGCTGCAGCGCGGCGCCAAAGCACGACGGACGGCGCGCCGGCGAGCAGAAGACTCCAGCGCATGTTCATCACCTCCCGATTTTCAATCCGGCCCGCGGCCGCGCGGACCAGCGGGCATGGAGCGCCCTCCCGAGTTCCCTCGCGTCGGCGACCACCGCCTATTGGAGCGCGAACTCGAACGTCAGGAAGCCGCCACCACTATGCGTGCCCTGCGACGGCGGCGTCGCCGTCGATTTGGCGGCGAAGCTGCCACCGCCGGCACCGTTACCCACGGCGCCCCCGCCATAGCCGCCACCGCCGGAGCCGATCGGTGAACAGTTGGACTTGTCGTTGCGCCCACCCTGGCCGGTGTTGCCGGTGACGAGCGGGTCTCCCTGTCCCCAGGGCGGGGTGCCCCAGTCTTCACCGTCGCCGGCCTTGCCTCCCGGGCCGCTGCTGCCCCAGACCCCGGTCGCGCTGTTGTTCTCACCGGAGCAGCTGTAGCTGGTGCTGCCAATCCCCTTGGCGCCACTGTTGCTGCCGGTGCCACCGCCGTCCTGCGTGCTACCCGGGGCGCAGGAGGGTGGACAGGAATTCGTCGTCGTGGAGAACGCCAGGCCGCCGCTATTTCCGGTGCCGCCGTTTGCGACCGAGGCCGCCCCGCCGCCGCCACCGCCGCCGGCAATCAGCAGCACACCGGTCGCGTCGGTCTGGTTCGCATCGGCGCAGGTGCGCAGGATCGTCGACGCGCCGGCGGCCCCCGAATTGGTGTCGTTGTGGCCGCCGGCCTGACCGAGGCCATAGCAATAGGCACCCGACGGCAGGTCGGAAATGCTGGTGATCATCTTGGCGATGCCACCCCCGCCGCCGCCACCACCATGCCAGGGCCAGACGTTCGCGCCGCCACCTCCGGACGCGCCCGCGGCCGCGCCGCGAACGGTCCAGTGCGTACCGACCGTGGGGCGGCTCTGCAGCACAGTGGCCAGCAGGCGCGCTACAGCCGCGTCATCATGGTCGCGCGGGCGGCCCGGCCGCTGCTCGCCGTAGAGCCCGGCCAGGCCCCGCTCGAGCAAGCGCTTGCGCCAGTGCCCGTTCGCCGGGATCGAGAGGCCCACCTCGCGCGCAATCGCGGTGTTCGAGATGCCTTGTGCTGACGCCAGCACGATGCGCGCTCGCCGCACCAAGCCCTGTGGGGCGGTTCGCGATCGCAGCAGATCGCTCAGGCTGGCTCGTTCGACCGCGGTCAGCTCGATCTCCTGCTTGCGTGGCCGGCCCATGCTGCTCCCCCTGCTGCCCGGGGAACAACATGCCGCCGTACGAAACATTACCCACGTTATTTCTGGGACACTACGCTAGAACTTCTCTGAAGAGATCTGCTCCTGGTACTTGCGATGCAGGCGGGTAGCCTTGGATTCGAGGCTGCCGTTCCCGAGCGCCTTGGGCGCCAGCTCTGAGCCGCGGCGAGGCGCGACTGCGCGCGCCTGCTTTGTACGAGCTCGCGCATCCGGGCGATGAGGGGAGCGTCGTCGATACCGCGCCATGCGCGCCGGGCGGCCGGCCGCACCGCCTTCTCGACCGGTTCTCCGAACGTCTCGATCAGAGAGAGCCGGTCGATCTCGATCGCAACGGGATAGTAGGTGGTCCCCTCGTATTGTCGAAACGCCGGATTATAGGGCCTCGCGGGTTGTAGGGGTGTCTCGGCCACCGAATGCTTGATCTGCCCCAGTCGATCAGGTCGGTCAGCAGCCAGAGCTGACACCGCATGGGCGAGCTCGTCCCGTTCTCGTGACGAAGGCGCGCCGACACGTCGCCGGCCGCGCCTGCCAGCCCAAGTTCCTCGCGCCTTGAATCGCCCCCGATCAGGGCGGGCGCGTCCTTCAGGGAGATCCAGCGCATCGCTGCGCCTTGGCCAGATCTAAGGATAGTCTAAGGATGGCCACTGCCTAAGCCTTGGAAATCGGCAGAAATTCTGGCGTCCCCTAGGGGAAACGCCTTTGGATCGGCTAAGCACTTGAAAACGCGGGGTTCTGTTGCCTCGCCGCCGGGCCTAGATGTACCACCCTTCGGACCGTCCTGCAAGTACCAGCAACCTGAGCCAATCCGGGGAATGATCTGGATCAAACCGGGGGCCTGCTGCTAGGGGTACACGGAACCGCCCTCAGATGGAGTTGGAAACATATGGCGAAGGTAACTTGGAAGCTGCTCGATCCAGACGACCCGATGTTCAAAAAGCCGTTCCACGTGGGCCGGCCCATCCTAACGCGCGACCTTGCGGCGCAAAAGGATGCTGGTGCTGATGATGATCCCGTCCTTCGTGCGGGGGCGGAGATCATTGAACATATTCACCAAAACCCGGCCATCATGGGAATGAGGAGCCAGCTCAAGAGGGTGTTCGGCTATCCGGAGGACGACTTCGATCTGGCGTGGGCATCCTACGCACTGTCGCTGGCTGCGGTTGGTGGAAAGGAGCGAGACTGGAACCTGGACATTGAGGATCTGCTACGGAAGGGCGGGCTCTCGGACGACCAGATCATGAAAGCCCGGACCGATTTACCCACAGCCATCTACCACCGCATCATTCTGCGGGTCATCAGTGAAGGGTGGGCTAAGCTCGGCTCCCCGCCGGGGTCCGCGGTGGGAGGGGTCGGAGAGATTTGACCTCCCCCTGCCCGGGCGCTAACCTGGGGCGCTACCAGGAAGCGCAGTGCCCTTCGGGCTGCCAGCACCAGAGGTTCTATGCCCAACGCCCTCTATTACGGCGACAACCTTGAGATCCTACGGAAGCGGTCGGGGCTCGGAACAGGACGTTGTAGGTAGCTTGGCTGTTGAACGGCGGATCGAGGTAGAGGGGTGTCTCGGCCACCGAATGCTTGATCTGCCCCAGTCGATCAGGTCGGTCAGCAGCCAGAGCTGACACCGCATGGGCGAGCTCGTCCCGTTCTCGTGACGAAGGCGCGCCGACACGTCGCCGGCCGCGCCTGCCAGCCCAAGTTCCTCGCGCCTTGAATCGCCCCCGATCAGGGCGGGCGCGTCCTTCAGGGAGATCCAGCGCATCGCTGCGCCTTGGCCAGATCTAAGGATAGTCTAAGGATGGCCACTGCCTAAGCCTTGGAAATCGGCAGAAATTCTGGCGTCCCCTAGGGGAAACGCCTTTGGATCGGCTAAGCACTTGAAAACGCGGGGTTCTGTTGCCTCGCCGCCGGGCCTAGATGTACCACCCTTCGGACCGTCCTGCAAATACCAGCAACCTGAGCCAATCCGGGGAATGATCTGGATCAAACCGGGGGCCTGCTGCTAGGGGTACACGGAACCGCCCTCAGATGGAGTTGGAAACATATGGCGAAGGTAACTTGGAAGCTGCTCGATCCAGACGACCCGATGTTCAAAAAGCCGTTCCACGTGGGCCGGCCCATCCTAACGCGCGACCTTGCGGCGCAAAAGGATGCTGGTGCTGATGATGATCCCGTCCTTCGTGCGGGGGCGGAGATCATTGAACATATTCACCAAAACCCGGCCATCATGGGAATGAGGAGCCAGCTCAAGAGGGTGTTCGGCTATCCGGAGGACGACTTCGATCTGGCGTGGGCATCCTACGCACTGTCGCTGGCTGCGGTTGGTGGAAAGGAGCGAGACTGGAACCTGGACATTGAGGATCTGCTACGGAAGGGCGGGCTCTCGGACGACCAGATCATGAAAGCCCGGACCGATTTACCCACAGCCATCTACCACCGCATCATTCTGCGGGTCATCAGTGAAGGGTGGGCTAAGCTCGGCTCCCCGCCGGGGTCCGCGGTGGGAGGGGTCGGAGAGATTTGACCTCCCCCTGCCCGGGCGCTAACCTGGGGCGCTACCAGGAAGCGCAGTGCCCTTCGGGCTGCCAGCACCAGAGGTTCTATGCCCAACGCCCTCTATTACGGCGACAACCTTGAGATCCTACGGAAGCGGTCGGGGCTCGGAACAGGACGTTGTAGGTAGCTTGGCTGTTGAACGGCGGATCGAGGTAGAGGGGTGTCTCGGCCACCGAATGCTTGATCTGCCCCAGTCGATCAGGTCGGTCAGCAGCCAGAGCTGACACCGCATGGGCGAGCTCGTCCCGTTCTCGTGACGAAGGCGCGCCGACACGTCGCCGGCCGCGCCTGCCAGCCCAAGTTCCTCGCGCCTTGAATCGCCCCCGATCAGGGCGGGCGCGTCCTTCAGGGAGATCCAGCGCATCGCTGCGCCTTGGCCAGATCTAAGGATAGTCTAAGGATGGCCACTGCCTAAGCCTTGGAAATCGGCAGAAATTCTGGCGTCCCCTAGGGGACTCGAACCCCTGTTTTCGCCGTGAGAGGGCGACGTCCTGGACCGCTAGACGAAGGGGACGCGGTGGCTTGGGACCGCCTCTATGTAAAAGGCCGGGCGGGACAAATCAAGCGCAGCGGGAGGTGCGATCGGCGCGCGCGAAGGCGCCGACCAGCTCGATCTGGCTGGACCACAAAAAGGCGTCGATCGGCTGCACCGTGAGCAGGCGATAGCCGCCGTCGACCAGCGTGCGGGCATCGCGGGCGAAGGTCGCGGGGTTGCACGAGATCATCGCGATCCGCGCGACCCGGGAGGTCGCGAGCGCCGCCGCCTGGGCGCGGGCGCCGGCGCGCGGCGGATCGAGGATGACGGCGTCCAGGCGGTCGAGCGCCGCGCCCGCGAGCGGCGCGCGCTCGAGGTCCCGGCAGTCGGTGACGAGCCGGTCGCCGACGTCCGCCTCGCGCGCCGCGCGGCCGGCCGCGGCCAGCATCTGCGGATCGGCGTCGACGGCCAGCACCCGCCGGCCCGCGGCCGCGAGCGGCAGCCCGAGCGTGCCGCAGCCCGCGAACAGGTCGGCGACCCGGCCGGCATCGCCGATCGCCTCGGCGACCGCGGTCCGGATCGCGTCCTCGGCGAAGCCGGTCGCCTGCAGGAAGGCGCCGGGCGGCAGTTCGACGCTGACGCCCACGAACCCGACCCTGACCGGCCGGCGGGCGGCCACCGGCTCGGGCGGCTCGTTCGCGGCCGGTCGCCAGGCGATCCGCGCCAGGTCTTCCCGGGCGGCGAAGCCGGCGAGCGCCTCGCGGTCAGCCAAAGCGGGGGGCAGGGCGGTGGTCAGCAGCAGATCGAGCCCGCTCTCAGCTGCGGTGATCTGCAGCTCGCCGCCGCGACGCGCGATCGCGAGGCGCCGCAGCAGGCCTCGGAGCGCCGGCAGCAGGGCCACGATCTCGGGGCGTGCGACCGGGCATTGGGCCACGTCGACGAGCTCGTGACCCGAGCGCACGCGAAAGCCGAGCCGGACCCCGCCGGGATCGGGCCTGAAGCCGAGGCGCACCCGGCGCCGGCTCGCGGGCGGCGTGATCTTGGGCGCGGCTACCGGAACCCCCTGGAGGCCGCGCCGGGCGAGCGCCTGGATCACGGTCTGGCGCTGCCAGCTCGCGTAGTCGGCGGCCGGCAGATGCTGCAGCTGGCAGCCGCCGCAGGCGCCGAAATGCGGGCAGGGCGGGGGTGCCCGGGCGACGTCGTCGAGCGCCGCGACCGGCGCCGCGACCAGGCCGTCGCCGCGCTTGGCCACGAGGCGCGCGCGCCAGCGCTCGCCCGGCAGCGAGAACGGCACGAACACCCGGGCGCCGCCGCTCCGCCCGATGCCGTCGCCCTGCGCCCCGAGTTCCTCGATCGTGATCTCGACCAGCTCGCCGATCTCGGGCGCCGTCGCCGCTGCCATCGCTAGCCTTCGGGTTGCAGCCAGAGCAGGCCCGCGGGCTTGCCGGTGCGCGGATCGACCACGGCCAGGAACTGCCGGCCGTCGCCCGCGGTGCCGAGCAGCAGCCAGCGGCTGCCGTCGGCCGCGACCTGCTCGACGTGCGCGCCCTTGGGCAGGCCGATCGTGACCGGCAGCTCCTGGACGACCTGGTGCTCGCGGTGGCCCCGGGTCAGGATCAGTGCCACCAGCACAGCGGTGCCGGCGATCAGCGCGACCCCGCCGGCGATCACAAAGGCCTTGAGCAGGTTCGGAATGTTGCCCACCTTACCCGCCGATGACCCGCCGGACCGTGACATTGACCGCCGCCGAGGCCGACGCCGGCCAGCGCCTGGACAAGTTCCTCGCCGGCCGTCTGCCCGAGCTGTCGCGCGCCCGGCTCCAGGCCCTGCTCGAGGCCGGGGAGGTCGTGCGCGACGGCGCCGTGATAACCGAGGCCTCCGGCCGGGTCAAACCGGGCCAGCGGTTCGGGGTCGGCCTGCCCGAGCCGAAGCCGGCGACGCCCGGGCCCGAGGCGATCGCTCTCGACGTGCTGTACGAGGACGCACACCTCCTGGTGCTCGACAAGCCGGCCGGGCTCGTCGTCCATCCGGCGCCCGGCCATGCACGCGGCACGCTGGTCAACGCGCTGCTCGCGCGTTGCGCCGGCAGCCTCTCGGGCATCGGCGGGGTGCTGCGGCCGGGCATCGTCCATCGCCTCGACAAGGACGCGGGCGGGCTGATGGTGGTCGCCAAGGACGACCGCGCCCACGTCCGGCTGGCGGCGCAGTTCAGCGTCCATCGGATCGAGCGCGGCTACACCGCGATCGTCTGGGGGCGGCCCCCGGTCCCGGCCGGCTCGATCGAGCGGCCGATCGGGCGCCATCCGCGCGACCGCAAGCGCATGGCCGTGGTCGAGGGCGGCAAGCGCGCTCTGACCCATTACTGCCTCGAGGCGGCCGCTGGCGACCTCGCCGCCAAGCTCGCGCTGACCCTTGCCACCGGCCGGACCCACCAGATCCGGGTCCACCTCGGCAGCCTCGGTCTCGGCATCGTCGGCGATCCGATCTATCGGCCGAAGCGCCGGATCACGCCGAGCCCGGCGCTGGCCGAGCATCTGGCGGGCTTCGGCAGGCTTGCCCTCCACGCCGGACGCCTCGGCTTCGAGCATCCGATCACCGGCGCCCGGCTGCGATTCGAACGTCCGCCGCCCCCCTCTTTCGATCGTCTGTTCGAGTCCTTGCTCGCGGAACCGGCCAATTAAGGGCGCGTTAACCATAGGTGCGCTAGACTGGGCGCATAGCAGCCATTGTGCCAGCGCACTGGATTTTCGAGGCCCATCACCTATGATGGGCCGAGGTTCAGCCTCCGGAGAGCGACGATTTGGCGAACTTTCTGACGATCCCGGCAACGGGCTCGAGTCTCGCCCGCTACCTCGAGGAGATCCGGCGGTTCCCGATGCTGGAGCCGGACCAGGAGTTCGTGCTCGCCAAGCAGTGGCAGGAGCACGGTGACGTCGAGGCCGCGCACAAGCTGGTGACCAGCCATCTGCGCCTGGTCGCCAAGATCGCCATGGGCTATCGCGGCTACGGCCTGCCGCTCAACGAGATCATCTCGGAGGGCAACGTCGGTCTGATGCAGGCGGTCAAGCGCTTCGATCCGGATCGCGGTTTCCGGCTCGCGACCTACGCGATGTGGTGGATCCGGGCCGCCATCCAGGAATACATTCTGCACAGCTGGTCGATGGTCAAGATGGGCACGACCGCGGCGCAGAAGAAGCTGTTCTTCAACCTGCGCAAGCTCAAGGGCCAGATGCAGGCGATCGACGAGGGCGATCTGCACCCCGAGACGGTCAAGGCGATCGCCGAGCGGCTGGACGTGACCGAGACCGAGGTGGTCGAGATGAACCGCCGGCTGGCGGGCGCCGACCATTCGCTGAACGTGCCGCTCCGGGTCGACAGCGACATGGAATGGCAGGACTGGCTGGTCGACGAGAGTGCCAGCCAGGAGACCGCGGTGGTCGAGGCCGACGAGTACGATCACCGGCGCTCGCTGCTGCATCGGGCGATGGCGGTCCTGAACGAGCGCGAGCGGCACATCCTGACCGAGCGCCGGCTCAAGGACGAGCCGACCACGCTCGAGGAGCTGAGCGCGAGCTATGGCATCTCGCGCGAGCGGGTGCGCCAGATCGAGGTCCGTGCGTTCGAGAAGCTGCAGCGGGCGATCAGGTCGCTGGAGGCCGAGCAGGCCGCCAGTCTCGCGGCGCTGCCGCCGGCGGCCCGGCAAGGCGAAACCCGTCCGTCGACCATGTGAGCCTGGCCGGCGCCGGACGTCGAGCTCCAGGATTGCAGCGCGGCTGGCGCTGGAGCGCCGGTGGATCGCAGCGCCATGACGGGTCCGCGGAACCTGCCGGTCACGGCCGGGCGCCGGAGGGCGTGTCGGTGGCGCGGGTGGGCGAGGGGGCCGGGCGCGCGCGCCGCGGGTCGGGGCGCTCGGGCGCCAGGCGGTAGACCAGCAGCGCGGCCAGCAGCATGCCCGCCAGCAAGGCGAACACCAGCCGGTAGCCGAGCGCGGAGCCGAGGCCCTGGCCGGTCCCGGTCGCGCCGACCAGCAGGCCCGAGAGCCACTGTGCCCCGAACGCCATGCCGAGCGCGAACAGATTGATCGTCGTGACCAGCCGGCCGGCGCGCTCGAGCGGCACGAAGCTCCGCCCGTGGGCGGTCAGCGTGACGTAGAAGGGGCTCGCGAGGCCGAGACCGAGGAACAGCGCGATCACCAGCCACAGCGGCGGCTCGGGCAGGCCGGCGAGGGCTGTGAGGATCAGCATGCTGGTGGCGGCGCCGACCAGGACCACGCCGCGCCGGGTGCCGAACCAGCGATCGAGCGGGCCGTAGACGAGCGTGCCGAGGTTGAGCATCAGGACCATGCCGAGCAGCACGTAGCTTGCCTGGTCGCGGCTGAGGTCGTGGACGTCCCGCAGATAGGGCCCGGCCCAGAGGCCGCCGGTGCACATGAAGGGCGCGATCGTACAGGCGGCCATCGCGAAGATCGGCCGCAGGTCGGGATCGCCGAGCAGCGCCCGCAGCCCGGCCAGGCTCTCGCCCAGGCTTTCGCGGCGGGCGCCGCGCACGGTGGCGCCGGTCGGCGAATCCCGGATCATGAGGCCGGCCGCGACCATCGCGAGAGCGCAGAGCAGACCGACCGCCAGGAAGGTCGCCGTCCAGCCGAAGGTCTTGAAGGCGAGCGCCAGCGGCGTGGTCGCGAGCAGGCCGCCCATGACGCTGCCGAGCGCCAGCACGGTCGCGGCGACCGTAACGAAGCGCTCGGGCGGCGCCCAGCGCATCGCCAGCAGCATGATGCTGGTGACCACGCCGGCAAAGCCGGTGCCGATCAGGAAGCGGGCGAAGGCGAGGCCGAGGAAGCTGCGCGCGACCGCCAGCAGCAGGGTCCCGAGCAGCGCGAGCACGACCATGGCCGAGACGGTCCGGCGCGGGCCGAAGCGATCGAAGGCGAGCCCCGTCGGCAACTGCGCCACGGCCGACGCGAGCAGCATCGCGCCGATCACGAGGCCGATCTCCGACGCGCTGAGGCCGAAGCTTTGACTGAGCTCGAGCGACATCACCCCGCCTGCGGAGCGATGCAGCTGGGCGATCACGAGCAGCGCGCCGGCGACGGTCAGGACCCGCAACATCGCTCAGGATCGCCCGGGCGAGCCGCCGCCGCCGATGGCGCCGCGACCGGGCCCCTGCGATCGCTCGCTCCGTGCCGGTCTGGCGGCGGCCGGCGGAACTCCGCCCCGCAGGGCTCGATCACGTCACTCCTGGCCGACCAGCTTGCGCTTGCCGCTCGCGTAGTCGCTGTCCTCCCAGACCACCCACTTGCCGTCCTGGACGACGTATTTGGTGATCAGCGCGACCGTGTTCTGGCCGTGGCCGTCGAAGGTGATCGGGCCGATGATCGACTGGTGGTCCTTGACCTTGGCCAGCGCCTCGGTGATCGCGCCGCGGTCGGGGCCGACCGCCTCGATCGTGTCGAGCACCAGGTTCATGGCGGCGAACGCGAACGGCCCGTAGGCCTCGGCAGGCTCGCTGTAGCCGGCCTTGGCGTACTGCTCGGTGAAGAACTGACCGCCCGGCAGCTTCTCGACCGGCGCGCCCTCGCGGAACGCGACCACGCCCTCGGCGAGCGGGCCCAGCCCCTCGATAAAGGCGTCCGACATGATCCCCGAGGTGCCCTCGAACTCGGCCTCGAGCCCGAGCTTGTCCATCTGCTGGCGGATGCGGACCCCGAGCGGGGTCAGGCCGCCGAAGTAGATCACGTCGGGGTTCAGGGACTTGGCCTGGGTGAGCTCGGCCGTGAAGTCCTGCTGATCCGCGGTCACCCCGAAGGTGCCGAGAATGCCGCCGCCGGCCGCTTCCAGGAACTTGCTGAAGTACTGCTGGTGACCTTTGCCATAGTCGGTGGTGTCGTGGATGATCACCCAGGTCTGGTAGCCGAGCTTGGTCATGAACTGAGCCGCGGTCTCGTTCTGGTTGATCATCGTGCCGTTGACCCTGTGGATCTCCGGGTAATCGTTGCCGTAGGTGATGTCGGGCAGCACGGCGCCCCAGACCATGACCGGCAGGCCGAACTTGTGATAGGTGTCGACCGTGCCGATCGCGACCGCCGAGCAGTAGTGGGTGACGGCCGCGACCACGTCGTCATCGGCGGCGAGCTTGGTCGCGACCTGGACACCAATGTTCGGTTTGCACTCGTCGTCGAGCGTGACCATCTCGTACTGGTACTTGGCATTCGGATCCTGGTTGCGGAGCCTGACCGCGAGATCGGCCGAATTGCGCCCGCCCAGGCCATTGGCCGAGACCCCGCCGGTCAGCGGCCCGATGAAGCCGACCTTGACCTTGTCCTTGGCAAAGGCGCCCGTGCCCACGAGCGTCAGCGCCAGAGCGAGCAGGCCAAGCGGAATGGCGTTACGAAGGGTGCGGCTCACGGGTGGTTCCTCCCTCTCCAGATCAGCGGCCGCCCAGACATACCGCCCCGAGCCGACCTTGCAAACACCGCCTCGGGGCGATGGCGGTATTGACGCGCGCCGGTCGCGACCCATAAATACGGGTCAGCGCCGGGAAGGTTTGTTAGAGATCCTGATGAAGACGACGATTGAGATCAACGATGCGCTGCTCCACCAAGCCAAGCAGGTGGCCCTCGAGCGGAATCTGAGCCTGAAAGCGGTGGTCGAGACGGCGCTTCGCCAGTTCCTGACTCAGACGGAGGTGTCGCGGCAGCCGTCCTTCAAGCTGCGCAAGTGCACCTTCAAGGGCGAAGGGCTGCAACCCGGGCTCGACGAGGACGACTTCGCGACCATCCGTGCCATGGCCTACGAAGGCCGAGGCGGGTGATCGCGGTCGACACCAACATTCTCGTCTACGCCCACCGCGAAGATTTCGAGCTGGAATCGGCGCGCTGATGCGTGTCTCACACGACTGATGGAAGGTTCCTTGTCTTGGGCCGTCCCCTGGCCGTGCCTGCACGAATTTCTCGGGATCGTGACCCATAGCCGAATCTATGCGCCGCCGACGCCGCTCGACCTCGCGATCGAGCAGGTCGGGCTCTGGCTGGAAGCGCCGAGCGTCATGCTGCTCGGCATCACGTCAGGCTACTGGCCCGTCCTACGTGCCATCCTGGAGCAGAGCCAGGTGACCGGGCCGCGTGTCCACGATGCGCACATCGCCGCGCTCTGCCGTCACCACGGCGTGAGCGAGCTCTGGACCGCGGATCGCGACTTCCGTCGATTTCGGGGATTGAAGGTAAGCAATCCGCTGATCGACGCCTGACACCCCTCAAGTCGACAGGTCGGCGTCGGTCACGCGGTCGAGCAGGCGGTAGGGGGCGTCGGTACCGGCCGGCGCGGCGTCATGGCCTGCCAGTGCAGCCCGCGAGCGGACCGGCAAGCGCCGCCGGATCGAGTCCGCGTCGTAAGCCCGCGAGCAGCACCGCCAATCCGTGGTCCGGTCCGGGATGCCGCGCAGCCGCTTCTCTTCGGTCACGATGCCGCTCGCTGCTTGGTCGCCCTCGAGCAGATGCGGGCGAGCACGCCCGGCCGCCTGATCGGCTCTTGCCGATGCTCGCGAGCACGCGCCCGAGCATCCAATTGTGGTTGCGGAACAAGGCCCTCGCCGACGAACCGGACCACCGCGCTGGACGTCACGATCCAGGCCCAGATCGAGTGCCGGGCGCCACGGCGTGGGGTGATCGAGCCGGTCGAGATCGGGCTTCGAGGTCGAGGTCGCGAGCTCCTCGACCTCGTAGAGGATGCAGTACTTTGGGCCGCAGTCCTCCGCGACGAAGAGGTAGTCGCGCAGGAAGCCCGGCACGCCGACGCGCTCGGCCAGGTGCTCCTCGGAGTGCCGCTCGCTGAAGTCCGCCAGGGCGTCCGCGTCGTGCCAGGGGACCATCGCGCCCTTACCCAATAGCGGCACGGTCGCCTCACACTTGCGGGCCGATCTTGACGCCGTTGATCCTGCCGAGCGCGCGGGCGAGGGCCGGGACGTAGTTCTCGGCCTCGCCCTGGGCCGCGGCGAGGGTGAAGATCTGGTGCACGGCCGCACCGAGAAATGCCGTGCTCCCCACGCTCTCGGCCAGGCGGGTGTAGTAGCGGACGTCCTTCTGGCCGTTCTTGAGCTGGAACACCATGCCGCCTTCGCCGCTCAGCACCCAGGGCATGAAGCGCTGGAAGACGGCGGAGTTGGCGCCGCCTTCGCTGACCACCTCGAACAGCCGGGCGAGATCGACGCCCGCCTTGGTCGCGGTCGTCACCGCCTCGGCGATCAGCGCCGCCGTGCCCTGGCTCAAGAAGTTGTTGATCAGCTTCATCTTGTGCCCGGAACCGATTGGCCCGACGTGAAAAATATTTTCGCAGTAGGCCTCGAGCACGGGCCGGATCAGGGCGAGCGTGGCCTCATCCGCGCCGACCAGCGTGTTCAGCCGGCCGGCCTCGGCGTCCTTGGGCGAGCGGGTGAGCGGCGCATCGGCAAAGCCGACGTTCTTGGCGGCGAGCGCCTTGGCCACCCGCTCGGTCGAGGCGGGCTCGGCGGTGGTCGCATCGATTACGATCAGGCCCTCGTGCGCGCCGGCGAGGATGCCGTTCTCGGCGAACACGCAGAGCTCGACCTCGGCCGAGGACGGCACGCAGAGGATCACGACGTCGCTCGCGCGCGCGATGGCCGCCGGGCTCTTGGCCTCGGTCGCGCCGCGGCCGAGCAGGTCCTCGACCGGCTGCCGGTTGCGGTGCGCGAGCACGGTCAGCCCGAAGCCCTTCGCCAGGATGTTCCTGGCCATGCCGTGGCCCATCAGGCCGGCGCCGATGAAGCCGATCCGCTTGTTCATGGGGTCCTCCTTTGCCCGTCTTCGAGGCAGCAAAGCCGAGCCGGCCCGGCTTGTCATCCGCGAAGCCAGATGCATTGTGCAGGAAACGCGGTCCGGAGGCCGCCCGTCGTGGGGAAAGCCGATGCGCCCGATCCTGCTGCTGTTCGATTCGCTGAACCGGCGCGCGCTCGAGTGCTACGGCGGGACCACGGTCCGGACCCCGAATTTCGCGCGCCTCGCCGAGCGCGCGGTGACCTTCGAGCGGCACACCGTCGGCAGCATGCCCTGCATGCCGGCGCGGCGCGACCTGCACACCGGCCGGCTGAACTTCCTGCACCGGAGCTGGGGCCCGCTCGAGCCGTTCGACAACTCGTTCCCGGTGCTGCTCGGCCAGGGCGGCATCTATTCCCACCTGGTCTCCGACCATTACCACTACTTCGCCGACGGCGGCTGGACCTACCACCAGCGCTACAACAGCTTCGAGTTCATCCGCGGCCAGGAGGCGGACAAGTGGCAGGGGATGGTCCGGCCGCCGCTCGACCGTTTTGCCGAACTTTACCACCCCGAGCAGTTCGAGGCCGAGCGCGCCGGCTTTCGCCTGCAGCACATGATCAATCGGGAGGCGATCCGGGAAGAAGCGGACTTCCCGGCGGTGCAGTGCTTTGCCAAAAGCTTCGAGTTCCTGGAAGCCAACCGCGGTGAAGACGGTTGGCTGCTGCAGCTCGAGACCTTCGATCCCCACGAGCCGTTCCATGCGCCGGCGCGCTTCCGCAAGGACTACCCGACCAACTACGGCGGGCCGATCCTCGACTGGCCGCGCTATCGCCGGGTGCTCGACCGGCCGGACGAGATCGCCGAGCTGCGCGCCAACTACGCGGCCCTGGTCGCGATGTGCGACCACTATCTCGGCCGCCTGCTCGACGATATGGATGAGCACGAGCTCTGGCGCGATACCGCGCTGATCCTGACCACCGACCACGGCTTCCTGCTCGCCGAGCACGACTGGTGGGGCAAGAACCGGATGCCGTTCTACGACGAGATCGCGCACATTCCGCTGTTGATCTGGCACCTGGAGCATGCGGACCAGGCCGGTTCGCGGCGCTGCGCGCTGACCCAGACGATCGACCTGATGCCAACCATCCTCGAAATTTTCGGGCAACCGGTCCCATCCGAGGCGCGCGGCCATTCGCTGCTGCCGCTCCTGGCCGAAGGGACCCAGGTCAGGGACAACGCGATCTACGGCATCTTCGGCGGCGCCACCAACGTCACCGACGGCCGCTACACCTATTTCCGGTATCCCAAGGACCTGTTCGCCCAGGAACTGTTCGAATACACGCTGCTGCCGGTGCACATGCGGGGCTTCTTCGAGCTCGCCGAGTTCGAGGGCGCGCGGCTGGTCGACCCCTTCGACTTCACCAAGGGCCTGCCGATGCTGCGCCTGCCGGCACGCACCGACGCGCGGCGGCCGCCGACCCAGGGCGGCGGGCTCGAGGATGCGGTGACCGTGCTCTACGACACCGCATCGGACCCGGGCCAGATGACCCCGATCCAGGCGCCCGACGTCGAACAGCGCCTGATCCGCGCCATGCTCGCCCAGATGCAGGCGCATGCCGCACCACCGGAGGCCTACCGGCGGCTCGATCTCGCGCCGCCCGCCTGAGGGCGGCCGGTGCGCGCGCTCGCCAAGGCGTTCCGAGCCCTGCCGCCGATCGTTCAGGCGGCGCTGCTGATGGTCTTCGGTGCGCTCTGCGTCGCGGTCCAGAACGGCATGATCCGGGTGCTCTCCGGCGAGATCCACTCCTTCGAGATCGTCTTCTTCCGCAATGCCTTCGGTCTGCTGGCGATGCTGCCGTTCATGGGCGGCTTGCGGCTCGATCTGTTCCGTGCGCGCCGCCCGGGCCTGCTGCTGCTGATGAGCTGCGTGTTCGTCACCAGCATGGGCTGCTATTTCGCCGCCATCGCCTATCTGCCGCTCGCCGAGGTGGTGGCGCTCGCCTTCTCCAAGCCGCTGTTTGCGACCGTGGGCGCGGCGATGGTCCTGCACGAAGTCGTGCGCGCGCGGCGCTGGAGCGCGGTCGGGCTGGGGCTGGTCGGCGTCCTGATCGTGCTCCGGCCGGGCGCCCAGGCGATCTCGCCGTTTGCCGGGCTCGTGCTGTTCGGCGCGCTGCTCGCGGCCGCGACCACGCTGATGATCAAGCATCTGACCGGCACCGAGCGCGTGGCGACGATCGTGTGGTATCAGGCTCTGTTCGCAATGCTCTTGTCGCTGCCGCTGTGCCTTCTGCACTGGCGGACGCCGGATCTGGCGGGCTGGTTCTTGCTCGTCGGGGTCGGCGGCCTGGGCACGCTCGCGTGGCTGACGCTGACCGAGTCCGTCCACCTCGCCGACGCCTCGGCGGTGGTCCCGTTCGAGTTCCTGCGCCTGCCGTTCGCGGCCCTGGTCGCGTACGTATGGTTCGGCGAGGTGCCCAGCGTCTGGACCTGGCTCGGCGGCGGCCTGATTTTCGGCTCGACGATCTACATCGCGCACCGCGAGGCACGCCTGGCGCGCGTGGCGCGCCAGCGCGCGGCCGCCCGCGCGACATTGCGCGATACCGCCTCCGGGTAGAAAGCACTTCGCCGACTCGACGCCTGTGCTGGGTACGAGGCGCCGCACACCAGGATTTCAAGCCGCCATTGCTTGCATATGGTCCTACGATCTGATATGAACGAGTGGCCGAGCGCCGACCTAGCAGGTTGCGGAAATAAGCATGCTATGCGGCTCATTTCCTTTTCTGGAAGTGTTAAACATGGCTTCGGCGGGCGTTTCCAGGCGTTCGGGGCGGCCGCTTGATCCCGCCACAGCGCCTTCGGGCCGGCGTCCGGGCATGGTCAGCCCGCCGCCAGCAGCTTGGGCAGCCGGACCAGGTTGCAGGCGGTCGCGGTCAGCGTGAACAGCCAGCCAACCCGCGCCGTGCCGCGATGCCGGGTCTTCCGGAGGCCGCCCACGGTCTTGATCCAGCCGAACGCCTCCTCGATCCGCTTGCGTACCCGCAGGCTCGCGGCATAGCCGGGGTGGCGCGTGGTCCGAGCGTCGATCGCCGAGCGCCGGCCGGAGGTATTCTGCGCGACGTGCGGGGTGACGTTGAGGGCCCGCAGACCGGCGACCAAGCCCGCCGCATCGTAGGCCTTGTCGGCGCCGAGGGTGGCGCGATGGCGGCCCGGCTGGCGACCCAGCATGGCTTCGGCGGCCTCCCGCTCGGCGGTGCCGGTGGCCGGCGTCAGCATGGCATCGACGATCAGTCCGTTGCGGTTTTCCATCAGCAGATGGCCCATATGGCAGAGCCTGGCCTCCTTCCCGCGCCCCTTGCGGTAGAGCCTGGCGTCGGGATCGGTGGTCGAGGCGTGCGTGTCGTTGCACCGTCGCTCGCCGTGGAAGTCGCGCTCGGCGTTGCGCCCCGCGTCGCCCGGCGGCGGCTCGCCGCCCGCTTCGGCCTTCGGCTTGAAGCTCTTCATGCTCGCAAACGCTTCGATCAAGGTGCCATCGACACTGAAGTGCTCGTCCGAGAGCAGTGCCCGAACCGCGGGCTGGCCCAGCACCGCCTGGAAGAACTGCGCCGCGACCTCGCCTTCCAGGAACCGATCACGGTTCTTCGTGAACACCGTCACGTCCCAGATCGGCGCGTCCATCGCCAGGCCGACGAACCAGCGGAACAGCAGGTTGTAGTCGAGCTGTTCCATCAGTTGGCGCTCCGAGCGCACCGAATAGAAGGCCTGCAGCAGCAGCGCCCGCAGCAGCTTCTCGGGCGGGATCGACGGTCGGCCGAGGTCCGAATAGAGCTGGTCGAACGCGGGCGACAGCACCGTCAGCGCCTGGTCGACGATCGTCCGGATCGGCCGCAGCGGGTGGTCCTTGGGCACCCGCGCCTCGCAGCTCAGATAGCTGAACAGGCTCTCCGTCCGAACATCGTCGCCCCGCATCGCCAAATCCCACATCTGGTAGCTCCGCGCGCACACCCTACCAGACCAACCCCATCCCGCTACCTTTTTCCGCATCCTGCTAGTGTGCTGTCCCGTTGATACGGGAGCAAAGTCGTTCGAGTTTGGCCAGAATGGAGTCGGCGGTGGCGGTCCAGACGAACGGTCGGCAGGTCTGGTTGTAGTGGGTCACGAAGTGATCAATCTTGGCAACCAGGTCGCGCACCGAGTGGAACGAGCCGCGCCGGATGGTCCTCTCGCTGATCAGGGCGAAGAAGCGCTCGACCAGATTGAGCCACGAGCTGTAGGTCGGGATGAAATGGAGGTGCCAGCGCGGCCGCGCGGCGAGCCAGGCCTTGACCTTGGGATGCTTGTGGGTGGCGTAGTTGTCGAGGATGACGTGGATCTCGAGGTCGGCCGGCACGGCCTGCTCGATCGTGCGCAGGAAGCTGAGGAACTCCTGGTGCCGGTGCCGCGGGCGGCACTGCGCCAGGACGGTGCCGTCGAGCAGGTCGAGGGCAGCGAACAGCGTGGTGGTGCCATGGCGGAGGTAGTCGTGGGTCACGCCCTCGACGTAGCCGAAGCCCAGCGGCAGCAACGGCTGGGTGCGTTCGAGCGCTTGAATCTGGCTTTTCTCGTCGAGGCACAGGACCAGCGCCTTGTCGGGCGGGTTCAAGTACAGTCCAACCACGTCGCGCAGCTTCTCGATGAAGAACGGATCGGTCGACAGCTTGAAACTGTCGCGGCGATGGGGCTGCAGCCCGAACGCCTGCAGGAAGCGATGTACGCTGGTCTTGGCGATGCCGGTTTCGGCGGCCAACCCGCGCACGCTCCAATGGGTGGTCCCATCCTTGGGCCTGGCGTGCAGGGTCGTGTTGAGCAGCGCCGCGATGCGCTCGTCGTCGATCGAGCGCGGCTTGCCCGGGCGCAACTCGTCATGCAAGCCCTCGATGCGGCGGGCGACAAAGCGTTGGCGCCACTTGCCCACGGTCGCGTTGGTGGTGCCGAAGCGCCGCGCCACCGCGCTGTTGGTCGCGCCGGCGGCGCACGCGAGAACCATGTTGGCGCGCCGCACCAGCGCCGCCGGCAGCGAGCGCGACCGGGCGATCGACTGCAACTGCGCCTGCTCCTCGTCACTCACCACGAGCTCCGCCTTCGGTCGACCCATCGCCATCGAGGCTTCTCCATCACGAGGACACTCCCGATGGGATACGACACATATGCCAAAAACTAAAGGGACGGCACACTAGGGCTTTGTGGCCGGGTCGCAGTTTCGGCTCGCCCCGGCGAGGGCGACGCCGCCAACCGCAACAACGAAACGAACCCGAAAGCCAGGCAAACCCTCGGTTTCGCCCGCCGCCAGCGGCTAAACTCCGAGCTGAGTGCGCACCCAGGCCGCCATGTCCTCGATGTGGTCCTGCGCGACATCCAGCATCCGGGTCATCTGGATCGAGGCGTGGGTGATGCCCAGCCACAGCACGTAGCGGTAGGGCGCGCCCGCCGCCTCGAGCCTCGCGACCAGCGCGGTGCTGTCGTCGAGCAGCGGGTCGAACTCGGCCGCGGTCAGCATCAGGGGCGGCAGACCGGCGAGGTCGGCGAGCAGCGGCACCGCCAGCGGGTTCCGGTTGTCGGCCTCGTCCTTGATGTAATGATTCCAGAACCAGCGCATGTCGTCGGCCGACAGGATGTAGCTGCCGTCGCCGAACGCCCGCTGCGAGGCGCTCTCGAACTCGGCCGTGTAGGCGGCGTAGCCGCCGTAGATCAGGAGGCCCGCGAGCAGCGGGCGCGCGCCGGCATCGCGCAGGCTCAAGAGCGTCGCGAGCGCCAGATTGGCGCCGGCGCTGTCGCCGCCGATCGCGAGGCGCGCGGTGTCGATCCCCCAGTCGCCGCCGTGGCTCGCGAGCCAGCGGGCCGCGGCGATGCAGTCCTCGAGCCCGGCCGGGAACTTGTGCTCGGGCGCCAGCCGATAGTCGACGCTCGCGACCAGAAAACCGCCGGCCTGGGCGAGCCAGCGGCAGACGCCGTCGTGGGTCTCGAGGTTGCAGATCACCCAGCCGCCGCCGTGGATGTAGACGAGGCACGGCGCCGGGCGTGCGACGCCCGGGTCGTACAGGCGGATCCGGATCGACCTGCCCGGTCCGGGGATCTCGTGATTGTAGACCGCCCACAAGGTCGGCCGGTCGGCGTTCCAGAACGCCTCGGTGGTCGCGCTGGTCTGCGCCCTGGCCTCGACCGGCGAGAGCGCGCTGCGCTCCGGCCGGTCCTTCATGGCCTCCGCGATCAGCGCGAGGATGGCCGCCATCTGCGGATTCAGCTCGGGCATTCCTGGCTCCTCAATGACCGGTCAGATCGGGCTTGGTCACCACCGCCGATGCCGCGGGAGAGCCTCTTCCGCCGCATCCGTGGCATCAGGTGCCTGCGCTCGTGGGCACCTTCAGCTGTTGGCCTGGCCAGGTTTGATCCAGCCCTGGTCGGCGAAGTAGGTCGCGAGCTGCTTGGCCGCGACCCTCGCCGTGGCGGCGGCGGCCGCGTCGAGATCGGCCGCGGTCGGCGGCGGCAGCCCGATCGCGGGGCTGCCGAGACTGGCCGACTCCCGGCTCAGCTTCGTGAGGACGCCGGCCGGCATGCGCTCCGGCGGCTGGTTGGCAGCGGCGAGGTCGAACTCGAGGTCCTCAGACAGGCGGTCGCCGGCGGCGCTCTTGCTGAAGATCTCGATGTCGGCGACCACGTTCGCCCAGTCGGCGGTGAAACCGATGACGCGGGGCGCGGTCGGGTCGCCGCTGGCGAGCGAGATGAACTGGCCCTCGACCGACAGGATCGGGCCGCCCGCGGCCAGCGGCGCGCCGGCCCGCTCGGCCGGCAGACCCATCTTGCGGATTTCCTCGACCAGGTTGGTCGCGAACGCGCCCGCGAAGCGGTGCCCGACCGCCCGTTCGATGGCGGTTCTCGAGCTGTCCCGGATCACCCGCGTGCCGCGGAAGCGGGTCGGGTTCACCTCCTCGGGAGCGATCGCGAAGTCGGACACCAGGATCACCGCCGGCCGCGGCATCCTCTCGGCGGCGATCTCCGGCACCGCCTCGCTGTTGACGTTCAGGCAGCCCAGCACCAGCCACGGCAATGCCAACGCGGTCCAGAGGCCGGGCAGCCGCGCCAGCCTTGGCGCCGCGATCATGGCGCCGACCCTTCTGTGCCGGCCGGCAGCGCGTGCGCCGCCCCGGTGATCAGCGCGGCGGCGCCAGCTCCCGGCGCGTCCGCTGCAAGAGCGCGGCCGGGCGCAGGCCCGAAATCGGCAGAGTCGGACATGCCAGGGCTCCCCAGGGCTCCGATGAGGGTTCCGCCTCAAAGGCTAGCACGGAGCGCGCTCGGCGGCGACCGGGTGATCCACCCCTCCTGTGCGAACAGTGCCGAGAGCTGCTTGGCGATGCCCTTGGCCGCCCGGTCGCTGTCGGCGACCACGTTGGCGCCCACCGATTCGGAGACCACGTGCAGGCCGCCGCTCGCCACCGTCGACACCAGCAGATGGCCCGTGAGGCCGCCGACCCCCATGGTCTCAGCCATGCCGGGAGTGAGGCCGCTCTTGGCGTCGACCTCGATCTGATCGACCAGCTGCCGCCCGCTCGGGGTCACCTGATACACCTGAGTGTGGACCCGGACGTCGCTCCGCCCTGCGCCGAGGCCGACGATCAACCGCTCGGTGCGATTGCCCTCGTCGATCGAGACGAACTGGCCCTTGATCAGCAGCCCGCTCTGCCCCGGCGGCACGGTGTTGCCGCGCTCGGCCTGCAGACCCAGGTCGCGGATCTCGACCACCAGCTTGTCCGCCAGCGCGTCCGCGACCTGGTGGCCGACCTGCAGCTCCTGCTCGCTGCGCGAGGTGCCGCGCCGGGCTTCGATCGCCTGCTCGACCTCGGTGCTCAGGCCTTCGTTCAGCTGCACCTCGTCGGGCGAGGTCGCGAAGGTATCGACGATCACGACCTGCGGCTGCGGCAACATCTCGCTCGTCGTCTCGACCTGGCTCTGGGTCGAGGTGCAGGCAGCGAGCCAGGCCAGCCCCGCGAGCGCCGCTGCCGCGAGGATGAGCCTCGATGGGCGAGACGGCGCTCGTCCTTCCGGTGCGTGGTAGGAGATGTTCGTGACCATGAGCGTTTCCATCTGAGCTCGCCCGCCGGCGTGTTGCCGGGTCGGGTCGGTTGACAGTCTTCGATGCGCCTACGGCTCGATGTACCGAGCTCGACGCCGGCTCGGCGATCAGAACCGCCAGTTCAGGTTCAGCGCGACGAAGTGGACGTCGTACGACTGGTAGTCACCCTGGATCCTGCCAGCCAGGGGCCCGCGCTCGCGATCCAGATTGGCGTCGCCGCCGTTCATGTATTCGTAGGCGAGCCCGACCGTGAGGTTGTCGTTGAAGCTGTACTGGATGCCGGTGCCGAGGCGGTACTGCTGGTCGAGCGGCAGGGCAGGGGAACGCTCGCTCTCCGACATCGGCGACGTTTCGAAGCCGCCGCCGACCGACCACAGCCAGCCGTCCGCGACCGCGTACTGCGCGCCGAGCGCGAAGCCCCAAGTATCGTCGTAGTTCAGGTTCGCGGTTTCGTCGATGGAGGTGCCAGCCACCGAGAGCTCGGGTTCGCCGAACTGGCTCCAGTTCTGCCAGACGACGTTGGCCATCAGCGCCAAGCGCTGGTTGAGCTGCTGGTAGGTGCTCAGCATCACCTGCTGCGGCACCGTCAGCCCGAGCTTGATCTGCCGGTCCGTGATCGCCGCCAGGGTCGGCCCGACGTTGCTGGTGGACGGGACGTCCTTGAAATCGAGCTTGACCGGCGACGTGTAGGTGACGCCGAAGCGCCCCCCGTGCCACGGCTCGATCATGATCCCGGCCATGCCGCCGACGCCGGGCTCGTCGTCGGCGAACTTGAGGCTGCCGTCCGGCCCGCCGTCGAGGGCGTTGTTGATCGCCAGCTTCTGCTCGAGCTTGCCGTAAAGTAAAAACGGGCCGCCGCCGATCGACAGCCAGTCGTTGACCTTGTAGGCGCCGTTGATCCCGGCGCCGAGCGTGATGATTTCAGCCTTGGTGGCGTAATAGCGCCCCGACCAGCCGTCCTCGTATTGCACCGCGCCGCCGAAATAGGAGCCGCTCCAGAAGCCGAGCTTGAAGTCCGGGGTCACGCTCTGAGTGTAGTAGAGGCTGCCGCCCGGGATCAGCCCGGACGCGTTGCCGCCGTCGCCTCCGGCGACCGTGGTGCCCGGGCCGCGATCGAAGTGGATGTCGGCGACCGCCAGCTGCGTGCCGACCAGGAGTTGCGAGCCGTCCAGCTTGGTCATCCCGGCCGGATTGCCGAACACCGTGGAGGCGTCCTTGGCGAGCGCCGCCCGACCGGCGGCAGCGGTGCCGAGATCGGGCGTGCCCATCTCGTAGACCCAGAAGCCGCCGGCCCGCGCGGAGGGCGCCGACAGGATCATGCTCCCGGCCAGCAGCGCGGCAGTGCCCAAGGTTCGACGGACAGCCGTTGGGAAGCGCATTGGGCTCTCTCCAGGAGTTCTGACTGGAAGACCCTGGCGCCCGTTCGAGGACGGGTTCACGCCTGCTCTGCCGGTCTACTCGCTTGCCTTGTTGTTGCGCTGGCCCTGCTCGCTGAGCAGCTTCACGTCCGCGGCCGTCAGCTGCGGCCGATCGATTTTGATCGTGAGTTCGTCGAGCGTGCCGGTGAAGGCGAACGGCACCTGATAGTCCTGATCGTCCACCGTCGTGCCGGTATCGGCGCCGACGTCGAACGTCTCGTCCCACTGGAGGATCAGCGGTATCGTGTGCTCCATCGTCTTCGTCGCGACCTCCTTGCCGTCGACCTTGAGCACGCCGGTGCCGCCGCGGCCGATGCCGCTCAGGCTGTTGAAGGCCAGGGTCGCAAGGCCGAGCCCGTCGTACTTGAAGTCGAACTCGAGCGTGTGCTTGCCGGGCGACAGCGCCTCCGGCCCCTCCCAGCGGATGCGCTTCAGATCGACCAGGTTCCATAAGAACACGGGCTTGCCCTTCAGCAGGTAAAAGCCGAAGCCACCGAACCGGCCGCCTTCGGTCAGCAGCACGCCCTCGGCGCCGCCCTGCGGGATCTCGACCTGCGCCGTGATCGTGTAGGAGGTGTCGAGGATGCTCGGGGCATCGCCGTGCGGGATGCCGGTGAGCTGGCCGGAATAGGTGAACTCCGTCCTGCCGGCGGTCAGATTGGGCCGGGGCGCGACCAGGCGGGTCGCGACCGAGGCGTCGAGCGGCAGGACCTGGTACTTGGCCGCCTCAACCCAGAAGAGCTGCTGGAGCTCGCGCAGCTTGTCCGGATGGGCCGCCGACACGTCGTCGAACTGGGTCCAGTCCTTGGTCAGATCGTACAGGCCCCACTTGTAGGCGTTGGCGGGATCCGGGATCGCGGCGCCGACGATCTCCCAGGGCGGCCGGATCGGGTTCGTGCTCGCGATCCAGCCATCATGATAGATCGCCCGATCGCTCATCATCTCGAAGTACTGGGTGCGGTGGGTCGACGGCGCGGCGGCATTGGCCGGGTCGAACGTGTAGGCCATGCTGACGCCCTCGATCGGCTTCTGGGCGACGCCGTTGACCATGTCGGGCACCTGGATGCCGGTCACTTCGAGGATCGTCGGCACGATGTCGATGACGTGGTGGAACTGGTTGCGGATGCCGCCCGCGTCCTTGATGTGCTTGGGCCAGGCGATCGCGACACCCTGGCGCGTGCCGCCGAAATGGGACGCGATCTGCTTGGTCCACTTGAACGGCGTGTCGAACGCCCAGGACCACGCGACCGGCATGTGCGGGTAGGTCTGGTCGGAGCCCCAGACGTCGTAGAAGTCCTTGAGCTGGTCCGCGACCGGTACGTTGACGCCGTTGAACGATGCGACCTCGTTCGGGGTGCCGATCAGCGTGCCCTCGGCGCTGCCGCCGTTGTCGCCGCTGATGTAGATGATCAGCGTGTTGTCGAGCTTGCCCATGTCGTCGACCGCCTGGATCACGCGGCCGATCTCGTGGTCGGTGTAGGCCAGGTAGGCGGCGTAGACGTCGACCTGGCGGATGAACATCTTCTTCTCGTCGGCCGAGAGCTGATCCCACGTCTTCAGCAGGTCGTTGGGCCAGGGCGTGAGCTTCGCGTCCTGGGGGATCACGCCGAGCTTCTTCTGATTGGCGAAGATCTGATCGCGCAGCGCGTTCCAGCCCTGGTCGAACAGGTGCATGTCGCTGATCTTCTTGATCCACTCGGGCGTCGGGTGATGCGGCGCGTGGGTGCCGCCCGGCACGTAGTAGACGAAGAACGGCTGCGCGGGATTGATCTCGTCGAGCTGCTTCATCCATTGGATCGCGTCGTCGGCCATCGCGGTGGTCAGGTTCCAGCCCGGCTTGCCGACGTAGGGGTAGATGGGCGTCGTGTTGCGGAACAGGTTCGGCTGCCACTGGCTGGTGTCGCCGCCGACGAAGCCATAGAAATACTGAAAGCCCATCCCCAGCGGCCATTGGTCGAACGGGCCGGCCTGGCTCGCCTGGAAATCGGGCGTGTTGTGGTCCTTGCCGAACCACGAGGTCGCGTAGCCGTTCTCCTTGAGGATCTCGCCGATCGTCGCGGTATCCTTGCCGATGATGCTGTCGTAGCCCGGAAAACCGGTCGACTGCTCGGCGATCACGCCGAAACCCACCGAGTGATGGTTGCGGCCGGTGATCAGCGCCGCCCGCGTCGGCGAGCACAGCGCCGTCGAATGGAACTGGGTATAGCGCAGCCCCATCTTCGCGATTCGGTCCAGCGCCGGCGTCGGGATGACCCCGCCGAAGGTGCTGGGCGCGCCGAAACCGACGTCGTCGGTCATGATCAAAAGGATGTTCGGAGCGCGCTCGGGCGGCACCACCCGGGGCGGCCACCAGGGCTTGGACTGGTCGGCGTTGAGGTTGATCTCGCCGCCGAACGGCGCTGCCGGCGGCGGCAGAACCCGGCCTTGGATCGCTTGGGTCGCCGAGGGCGCGCCGGTGCTCTGCTGGGCTACGGCCGCCGGCGCGAGCGCGCCGGCGATCAGGGTCAGGCCCGCAACGATCGATAATCGTCTCACAATCGGTTCTCCGTCATGTCGCTGCATCGCTCAGGGGTTGATCCAGTCCTGTTGGGTGAACAGGCTTGACAGTTGCTTGGCGATGCCCTTGGCCGCCCGGTCCGCGTCGGCGACCACGGTATCGCTCATGGTTTCGGTCGCGACCTGCACCCCGCCGCTGACCAGGGTCGAGACCAGCAGGTGACCGGAAAGCGCGCCGGCGCCCATGGTCTCGGCCATGCCCGGCGTCAGGCCGCTCTTGGCGTCGACCTCGATCGTATCGATCAGCCGGGTCGAGCTAGGCGTCAGCTCGAACAACTGAACCTGCGCCCGGACATCGCTGCGCCCGGCGCCGAGCCCGATGATCACCCGCTCCGCCTCGTTGCCCTCGTTGATCGACACCAGCTGGCCGGTGACCAGCACCGCATTCGAGGTGCCGGACGGCAGCCCGCTGCCGCGCTCCGCCGGCAGGCCCAGGTCGCGGATTTCGGTGACCAGGTTCTGCGCGATCGCATCGGCGACCTGGTGGCCGACCTGCATTTCCTGCGCGCTGCGCGGGGTCGCGTTCTGGCGCTCGACGATCTGCTCCACTTCCGAGCTCAGGCCCTCGCTCACGGCGACTTCGGAGGGCGCGACGGCGAAGGTGTGGACCACCACCACCGCCGGCCGCGGCAGCATCTGGCCGCCGGTCTCGACCTGGCTCTGGGTCGAGGTGCAGGCGCCGACGAAGACCAGCGCCAAAAGCGCGAACGCGCCGAACGCCGGTCTGGCCGCACCAGCCGTTGCATGCTGTTTTGCCCTTGGGTCGTCGATGTGCATTGGTTCCACCTTCTTTGCCGCACCTGCGCGGTTTACCGGTTCAGGATCGCCGGCGAAGCCGGCGCAATGTCCCGAAGTTTTGCGTCTTGGCGTTCGCGATGGCTCCGAGGGCGTGGTCTCGGCGATCCCTGTCTATTTCACCAGCTCGATCTCGCTCGGGCGCCAGGTCTTGTCGAAGAACGACGGCAGCGGGCTGTAGAGGCGGAGGGCCGTGAACCAGCCCTTTTCGGGGTCGGTCTGGATCCAGTTGCCCCGCGCGACGCCCTCGGGCTGCTCGGGCGCGAACCAGACGGTGGTCGAGCCGTCCGCGGCGGGCTCGGCGGCCGGCGAGGGATAGCTCTGGCTGCCGGCGCGCGGATACTTCTGCGGCGTCTGCAGCATCGAGCGGGTCTGGTTGTCGTAGAGCGTGAACGACCAGAACGCGCGGGCAGGGATATCCTTGGGCAGCGTCACCTTGTAGGTCCTGGCGCCGTCGAAGGGGTCGCCGTGGTCGTCGAGGAAGCCGACGAGGTACTGCGAGCCGACGTCCGGGATGCGCATGATCATCGCCGGAGAGTCGAGGGTGTAGGCGTAGTAGAAGGCCGTCCGCGAATCGAGCGTGCGCGCGCCGGTCGGCGGGAACGGCTTGAACATGCCGTCCTCGAACAGCGGCGGCGGCGTCTCGAACAAGGCGCCGCCCTCCCACAGCATCATCATCCAGCGCGAGTTCTCGTAGTAGGCCCAGTCGGGATGCGCGTCGGCGAAGCGCCAGTTCAGCGAGCGGCCGACCGCCTGTCCGACCGCGGCGGCGTCCGACAGGATCTGCTTCATGCGATCGTCCGGATTGAATTCCTTGCCGTGCACGATGCCGATCGCGGCGAGCTGCCCGGCGAGTTCCACGTCGTAGCTGGTCGCGGGCTCGTTCTGGACGTTCTCGTTGATCAGCTCGAAGAAGCCGAAGTCGCTCGGCGGGATGGTGTTGAACGATTTCCCGCTCCCCTCGATGAATTTCATCTCGGGGATCGTCGGCTCGGGGGCGAGCCGACACCGTCCCCTCCAGCGCCTCGGCGATGGTGGTGCCCCAGCTCCCTGGCGCGTAGGGGTAGATCTTCAGGTTCTCCTTGATGTTCGCGACCGTCGGCGCCGGATCGTTGCCGTTCTCGATGAAGGCCCGCAGGGCGTAGAGCACGTGGTTGGTCTTCGCATGGGCGACGAAGTAGCCGCCGTCGGGCAGCGGGCCGTCGTAGCCGGGCCCGACGATCAGGTACTTGCCGCCGAGGCCCGCGATCCGGGTCCGGCGACGGCCGATGTCGATCACCCACTGGAACCACATGTCGTTGATGGCGCCGAGCCCGCCCGACGGCTGCTCGATCGCCATCGGGCCGTCGGTGAGGTCCAGCGTGGCGAGGTAGTAGATCGTGTCGGCGTTGCCGGTCAGGAACAGCGAGCTAGAGTCCATCAGCTCGGAGAAGATGACGACGCCGGTATTGTCCTCGGCGCCGATGCTCCGGAAGCCCTTCACCAGTCCCAGCGCCGAGGCGCCGCGGAAGCTGTTGTTGTAGACGTTGAGCGCGCGGGTGAAGTCGAGCGCGTCGTAGACCGTCTGCGCGGTCGCGGCGCTCGGCACGCCGTCCTTGAACTCGAGCGTGCCGATCGACGTCTCGACCTTGTCCGGCGCCGAGAGCGACTCCAGCGTCTCGTTGGAGACTTGGGCCGCTGCGGGCAGCGCCAGCAGCGCCGGTCCGAAGGTTGCGAGGACTGTCGGCTTCAAGGATGATACTCCTGTCGTGAGCTTGATGTCGGAAGAGGAACTGCACTTGAAAGCGCCGCGGCGACGGACAGGGCTGCCCGTCGCCCGCGGTAGCGTTGTCAGCGCCTATTGTTTGTCACGATACGACCCGAAGATCATCTCCCTTTCCTCCGGCGTCAGATCCTCCGGCCCCAGCTTCATCGTCAGCTGGTCGATTTTGCCGGTGAAGCCGAACGGCACCTGATAGTCCTGGTCGTCGACCGGCGTGCCGGTGTCGACGCCGACGTTGAAGGTTTCGACCCAGCCGATGCCGATCGGCAGACTCTTCGGCATGGGATGGCTGTCCGCGACCTGGTCATCCACCTTCAGCGTACCGGTGCCGCCCTTGCCCAGGCCTGGGCCGTCATACTGCCAGTCGAACACGAGCGTGTGCTTGCCGGGTGCCAGCGCCTCTTTGCCCTGCCATTTCACCTGCGCCAGTTGTAACAGGTTCCAGGTGAAGACCGGCCGGCCCTTCAGCAGGTAAAGGCCGTAGCCGGCGAAGCGGCCGCCGTCCGTGACCAGCATGCCCTCGGCGCCGCCCTGGGGAATCTCGACCTCGGCCGTGATCGTGTACGACTTGTTCAGCACGTTTGGCGCGCCGGCGACCCCGGGAAACGGCACGTCGGTCAGCTCGCCCGAATAGGTGAACAGGGTTCGGCCGGGGGTGTAGCTCGGCTTCGGTCCGACGAACCGGGGAAGGGTCCGGTCGTCGAGCGGGAAGACCCGGTATTCCTCCGCCTGCATGGTGAACAGCTGCTCCATGTCGCGCAGCTTGTCGGGCATCTGGGCCGCAAGGTCGTCGGCCTGCGTCCAGTCCTTCCTCAGGTCGTAGAGCTGCCATGGGAAGCCGTTCATCACGTCCGTGGGCGGTGGCTTCAGCGAGAGGCCCCAGGGCGCGATGACGGGCGGCGCCGAAGCGATCCAGCCGTCGTGGTAGATCGCGCGGGAACCGAACATCTCGAAATACTGCGTCACCCGCCCGCCGGGGGCGGCGGCGCCATCCTTGTCCCAGGTGTACGCCATGCTCACGCCCTCGATCGGCCGCTGGGTGATGCCGTTGACGGAAACCGGCTGCCGCAGGCCGGCCGCTTCGAGGATCGTCGGCACGATGTCGATGACGTGGTGGAACTGGTGGCGGATGCCGCCGGCATCCTTGATACGCGCGGGCCAGGCCATGGCCATGCCGTTGCGGGTGCCGCCGAAGTGGGAGGCCACCTCCTTGGTCCACTGATAGGGCGTGTCCAAGGCCCAGGCCCACGGCACCGCATAGTGCGGATAGGTCTGGTCGGTGCCCCACGCGTCGTAGAACTTCATGTTCTCGGCCACCGTCGGGTGGATGCCGTTCAGAATGGCGAACTCGCTGTACAGACCATGAAGCGTGCCTTCGGGGCTCGCGCCGTTGTCGCCGCTGATGTAGATGATCAGCGTGTTGTCGAGCTTGCCGGCGTTCTCGATCGCCTGGATCACCCGGCCGATCTCATGGTCCGTATAGGCGAGGTACGCCGCGTAGACGTCGGCCTGACGGATGTAGAGCTTCTTCTCCTCCTGTGAGAGCGTGTCCCACTGCGGCAGGTCTTTCGGCCAGGCGGTGAGCTTGGCGTCCGCAGGGATCACGCCGAGCTTCTTCTGGTTGGCGAAGATCGTCTCGCGCAGCTTGTTCCAGCCCTGATCGAACAGGTGCATGCCGCTGATCTTGTCCACCCACTCCTTGGTCGGATGGTGTGGCGCGTGGGTGCCGCCGGGCGCGTAGTAGATCATGAACGGCCGGTCGGGCTGGACCTCGTTCAGCATCCTGATGCGCGCGATCGCCTCGTCGGCCATGGCGGTGGTCAGGTTCCAGCCGGGATGGCCGAGATAGGGCTCGATCGGCGTGGTGTTGCGGAACAGGTTGTTCGGCTGCCACTGGCTGGTGTCGTCACCGATGAAACCATAATAGTAGTCGAAGCCCTTGATCGGCCCGGTCGGCCAGTCGGTGAACGGGCCGGCCTGGCTCGTCACCCACTGCGGCGTGTTGTGGTCCTTGCCGTACCACGAGGTGTCGTAGCCGTTCAGCCGCAGCATCTCGCCGATCGCGACGGCGTCGCGCGGGATCACGCTGTCGTAGCCGGGGTAGCCGGTCGCCTGGTCGACGACGACGCCGGTGGCGACCGAGTGGTGGTTGTGGCCGGTCAGCAGCGCCGCCCGCGTCGGCGAGCAGAGTGCTGTGGTGTGGAACCGGGTATAGCGCAGGCCCATGTTCGCGACGCGATCGAGGGTCGGCGTCGGGATCACGCCGCCGAAGGTCGACGGCGCCGAAAAGCCGACATCGTCGGTCATGATCAGCAGGATGTTCGGCGCGCCCTGGGGCGGCACGACCAGCGCTGGCCAAGACGGCGTCGACTGCGCGGCGTCAGGGCTGATCTCGCCCCCGAACGGCTGCGGCGGCGGCGGTAGATATCTGCCGTCGATGGTGGTCGTCGCGCCGGGGGAGCCCGGCGTGCCGGTGACCTGCTGCGCCGCGGCCGGCCCGGCCGCCAGCAGGGCCGCGATCGACAGCCCCGCCATTCCCAGTGGCGACCTTCGCCTTGTCATTGGCCTCCCCTCACTGAAGCTCGATTGCGCATGGCTCAACATGGCGGCGGTTCATTTCGGGAACAGGAACTGGACCTGGAGCCGCAGGGTCCAGTCGGCGGTCGCCGCATCGTCGGGCTTGACCACGTTATCGTAAACCTGCGCCTGCAGGTTGACCGGGAGCTTGCCGATCCGGACGATGCGGCCGAAGCCGCCGCCCACCGGCACCGTCCAGGTGTCGTCGCTGTCGGCCTCCCAATTGGCGGTGATGATCGGCGCGGTCGACACGTACCAGCCTTTCGGGAAGTTGTAATTCACGAACGGCTGCATGGTCATCAGGTTGACGTCCTCGCGGTCGCTGTCGCCGGCGAACGACCAGAGATTGTTGACCAGCCCGCCGATCACCCATTGGCCCGGCATGATGAGCGCGACCGCGCCCGGCCCGGCGCTCCATTTCTGGGTGCCGAGCTTCTTGCCGTCGGTGGCGCTCGGGAACTGGAAGACCGGGCCGACGCCCCAGATCACCTTGGAGGCCGCCGAGGGCGAGAGGTAGGTCTGGAGCTGGATGTCGGCCAAGCCCCAGGTGTCGCCGCCGTCGGCCAGGCGGGGCTGGCGGATCACCGGGATGATCGGCCGCGTGATCAGGTTCCAGTCCTTGGCGACCTTGACCGGCACCACCGGCTGGATATTGAGCACGTACTGGGTGCTGCTGGACTGCGGCGCATCCTTGGCGCCGTAGCCGAAGTTGAGGTTGTTCTGGAGCGGCAGGCTGATCAGATCAGAGATCGGATTTTGCGTCTTCTTGGCGAGCTCGAGCGTACTGTCCTTCGCCGCCGGCGGCGGTGAGGGCTGTTGGGCGCGGACGGGCAAGGCAGCGAGGCACGCCGCGAGCAGCCCGGCGATCGGCAGGAAGCTCGCACCGCCGCGCGCCCGGCGCGCCGAGCGCAGCATCACCGCCGAGCCGAGCCCCAAGGAGACTGGCAACCGTATCAGGTCCATCTCACCCTCAGCAGTCGTATCGATCGAACGACGACGCCGGTCTTTCTGTCGGGCGTTGATCCCGATCGCTCTCCCTGCCCGCGCCCGCTTAGGTCGCCGCGGCAAGGGCCTTGCGGATCCGCTCGTCCTGCTCGGGGCTGAGCGAGGTCTTGAGGATCGTGCCGCCAAACTTTGCGACGTGCGGCAGGACCTTTTCCGGCGTCACCTTGCGCACCAGGACGAACAGGGCCGACGTGCCCGGCTGGATGGTCGACCCGAGCGATTTGATGAACTCGTCGTTGATGCCGTAGTCGGCGAGCTTGCCGGAGAGCGCGCCCGAGCCGGCGCCGATCGCCGCGCCGCCGAGCCAGCCAAGCAGCGGATTGAGGAACATGACACCGACCAGGAGGCCGAGCAGACCGCCCCACAGGCTGCCGCTCGCGGCGCCCATCGCCGTCAGGTTGACCGCCTGCTTGAGATGGACCTTGCCGCTCTCGTCGCGGACGACGACGCAGGCGTCCTCCAGATCGATCAGATGCTCGACCTGCAGCTGGCGCAGCTCGTTCAGCACCTGATCGGCGGTGTCCCGCTCCTTGTAAGCGACGCAGACCAAGTCACTCATGATGCTCTCTCCTTCCTCAGTTCCCTTGTGTGCCGCTTCTCCATCCTGCGGCCCGCGCGCCGATTTCCGGTCGGGGCCTCCAAAGGTCGGCGATGGCCTCCACGGCCGGCACCCGCGCTAGCGTCGTCCGCCAGCCATGCCGGCATTGAACTCGTCGTGCGTGACAACGCCGTCGCCGTTGGCGTCCATGGATCGGTAGGCGTCATCCCACTCGTCCTGCTCGATCTGGTTGTCGTTGTTGCTGTCGTATTCGTTGTAGAGCTCCTGCGAGGTCATGCCGCTCCCGGAATGGCTCGAGGAGCCGCTCGCGCAACCGGCGGTCAGCAGAGCGAAACCGAGCATCAGGGCGCCCGGACGCAACGCGCCCGGCAGACGTCGGATAAGCTTCGTGATATGGGTGATCATCGCAATCATCTCCTTACGCTGCGCTCCCGGTGGTCGCGCCGGCCACACGTCGACGGCTTCGTCACAGGCCGACCAGAGCAACCCGACGCGGGCGGCCAGGAGCTGTGAGAGTGGTCGTGCTCATCGCGGAAGCCTGGCCGCTCGAGGCCTCCGCTTACGAGGGGAAGTTCGCGAACATCTTCTGGACCGCATTCCGGATGTCCTGCGCCTGCTTGTCGCCGCTGGCTGAAGGATCGACGAGTTGCTGGGCGGCGCCTCGCCAGAGCTCCCGTTTGGTCTCGGGGTCCGCGAGCGCGACGATCAGGGTGCCTTCGGTGTAGTGGTATTCCTGGACCTGCCAGCGGCCGCCCTCGATCTCCGACTCGTTCTGCAGCCGCACATGATAGTCTACCAGCATGTCCGGGGGCTGGCCTTCCGCGGGCCGGAACCCGTGAGCCTCGAGCGCCTCGTCGACCGCCGCGTGGATCTCCTGCCCGGCGATCGAATTGTCCATGTTGCCGCCCATCTGCCGGTTGGGCTCCCAGGCGAAGGTGTGGCGCGTCGAGAAGTCCGCGCCCGGCGCTGCACTCGTGCTGACCGTGACCGGCGCGCAACCGATCAGCATCAACAGCACGATCGCCGCAAAAAGTCCCGTTACCCGATCCGCTGTCATCGATCTCATCCCCCTCAGCCCTCGATCCAGGCGTCGATCAGTCCACTCAACGGGCGACTTGGTCAGTTGTGCCGAGCCGCCGCCGCTAGCCTTGCAGGCTTTCATAGGCGGTCAGCGCTGCCAACGCCTCTGTTTCGAGTTCCCCGACCATTTGGCGGTATTCCTCGGCCCTCTGGCCGGTGTGGCCGACGGCCAGCCAGTAGGCCAGCGCGCGCTGTGCCTCGGCGTAATCCTCGCAGATCGCGCCAAAGCGCGGGTCCTCCGCCCGCAGCCGTCCGATGCTCCCGGCCCGCTCGGGGAAGCGGCGGATCAAGGCGTCGCTCGCATCCGCCTCCGGCCGCTCACGGTCAGAGACAGAATTGCCTTGCGCCATCACGCGCCTCCGCTCCGCTGCACCGATCCAGGCAGGAGCCGGCCAACTCGGAAGGAAGCGCTAGCCGGAGTGCGGGCTTCCCGAAAGTTCGGAACTGTTTGTTACTGTTCGAACCTGGATGGTAGACTGCGACCGCATGGTGGGGAATTTGATGCAGGTGGACGCAGCTCAACGCGGGCGCGGGCGTCAGGCGGGATAATCGCCAGGAAAGCGAGAGCGGGTTCCGATGACCAGGAAGAGAACCGGCGCGCCAGAGGACGCCAGGAGCGCTCGCCGGCGCGTCGTCGCGCAGCCAAGCTCGGCTCTCGGTGCTGACGAGCCCTCGCCGGAAGCCGTGCGTGAGCAGCTCCGGCGGATCTTGGCCAGCTCGAGCTTCGAAGCCAGCGAACGGCGCAGGCGCTTTCTCGAATTCGTGGTCGGCGAGACGCTGGCCGGGCGCAGCGATCGTCTGAAGGGCTATTCGATCGCGGTCGCGGTCTTCGGGCGCGACGACAGCTTCGACCCCCAGTCCGATCCGGTCGTGCGTCTGGAGGCCAGGCGGCTGCGCCGCGATCTTGAGCATTATTATTTGACCGCCGGCCATGACGATCCCCTCCGGATCGAAATTCCCAAGGGCGGCTACGCGCCGGCGTTCGAGCGCCACGGGTCGCGTGCGGGCTTGCCGGCGCCAGCACCCGGCCTGGCCAGGGCGCCGGCTGATACGCCCGCTTGGAACCCTCGCCGGACGCTCCTTTGGGCAGGTGCGATCGGCCTCGCAGTCATCGTGCTCGCCGCGCTCGGCGGGGGCGCCCGGATCCTGCTCGACGCGGTAGAGCCGTCGTCCGTGCCGGACCGGCCAGCCTTTACCGCAGAGCACGAGCCTGCCCTCGCGGTGGTGCCGTTCGAGAACCTCTCCGGCGGGGCGGCGGGACAAGTCCTCGCCGACGGCATTACCGAGCAACTGATCTCGAACTTGCTGCTTTTCCCCGATTTCCGTGTTTTTTCCCGCGAGGCCAGCTTCTCCGAGGCGTTCAGGGGCGATCCCGCCGACATCCGCAGCCGCGTCCAGGTCGATTACCTGGTCAAGGGCAGCGTGCGCCGTGACGATGCGCGGCTGCGGGTGACCGCCCGGCTGATCGACGCCCGGACCGGCGAGTTCCTGTGGTCGCAGACCTACGATCGCGACCTCACCGCGGCGAGCGCGATCGCGATCGAGGAGGATCTCGCGGGCGGCATCGCCAGCAATCTGGCAGCGCCTTACGGCGCCGTCAGCGCAGCGGTTCTCAAGGGTCTCGGCGACCGCGCACCCCAGACCCTGTCGGCCTACGAATGCGTGCTGAAGGCGTTCGCTTATCGGCGGATCGGTGATCCGAAGCGCTGGCCTGAACAATTCTCCTGCCTCGAACAGGCGGTTCGGGACGAACCGGGCTACGCCGACGCCTGGGCCATGCTGGCGCTCGTGCGGCTCGATCAGTATCGCTGGGGCGACGACGCCGGCGGCGACCCCGCCAAGGTGGCCCTGCGAGCTTTGGCAGATGCCCAGCATGCGGCCGAACTGGCCCCGAACAACGTCCTGGCGCTCCAGGCCGTGTCCGCCGTTCAGTTTCACCTCGGCAGGTTCGACGAGGCCGAGCGCGCCATGCGCGACGCCGTGGCGATCAACCCCTACAACCCCGAGACCACGGCGCTCCTCGGCATCCGGATCTCGTTGCGCGGCGGCTGGCAGGAGGGGATCGGCTATCTCGATCGATCGATCGAGCGCATGGCCGCGGCGCCGGCATGGGTCCATCTGGTCAAGGGCATGGGGTTGTACGTGCTCGGCAACTATCGAGCCGCGCTGCCGGAAGCCCAGATCGGCCGAACCTGCTGTGCCGGCTTCGGGCCCGCTCTTCTGGCTGCGGTCGAGGGGCAGCTCGGCGAGGCGGCGACAGCGCGCGCGGCGCTCCAGGAGGCGATCGGCCGCTCTCCTCTGCTGGAGCGCGACCCGCGCGCGTTCTATGCGCTCTTTCAGGTCGACGACAAAGCGGTTGACCTCTTCATCTCCGGCCTCGAGAAAGCCGGGCTCTCAGTCCCAGCCGCCCGGGCCGCCACCGCCGCCCCCGGCTCAGGCCAGGGTCTCTAGATCCCGGGTTCCGGCCCGACAACGATGGCCGTCTGGCGGCGTGCCGCCATGGTCGGGCCGAAGACGCCACGGTCGTAGTGCACCTCGAGGCAAGAGGGTTGAGGAAAGCAGGGTAAAGCGGTGAACGAGCTGCTCGAGATCGAGGACCTTCGGGTCGAGTTCCGCGGCGCCCAGGGAGTGGTCAAGGCAGTCGATGGGATCTCGTACACGGTCGCTGCCGGCGAGACGGTCGCCCTGGTCGGCGAATCCGGCTGCGGCAAGTCGGTGAGCGCGCTCGCGGTCCTGGGCCTGGTTCCGCACCCGGGGCGGGTCGCCGGCGGGCGGGTCCGCTTCGAGGGCCGCGATCTGCTCGAGCTGAGCGAGGATCGGATCGCCGCGGTCCGCGGCCGTGAGATCGCGATGGTCTTCCAGGAACCGATGACCTCGCTTAATCCGGTGCTCCGCATCGACGTGCAGTTGACCGAGGGGATGCGCCGCCACCTCGGGCTGTCGCGCGCGGATGCCAATGCGCGCGCGCTCGAGTTGCTGCGCCTGGTCGGGATCGCCGACCCGGAGCGGCGTCTTCGCCAGTATCCCCACCATTTCAGCGGCGGCATGCGCCAGCGGGTGATGATCGCGGTGGCGCTCAGCTGCGAGCCCAAGCTGATCATCGCCGACGAACCGACCACAGCGCTCGACGTCACGATCCAGGCCCAGATTCTCGAGCTGATGAAGGAGCTCAGCCGCCGCCTCGGGGTCGCGCTGGTGCTGATCACCCACAATCTCGGCGTGGTCGCGCGCTACGCCGACCGGGTGAACGTGATGTATGCCGGGCGGATCGTCGAGACCGGCACGACCGAGCAGATCTTCAGCCAGCCGGGCCACCCCTACACGATCGGCCTGATGGCGTCGGTGCCGCGCCTCGATCTGCCCCGTTCGGTGCGCCTGGTGCCGATCGAGGGCCAGCCGCCCGATCTCGCCGGCCTCGACCACGCCTGCTCCTACCGGCCGCGCTGCGGCTTCGCGATCGCGCGCTGCGCCGAGGCCTTTCCGCCACTCGAGCCGGTCGCCCGCGGCCACCGCGCCGCCTGCTTCCGCAAGCACGAGCTGCGCGGCGAGCGTGAGCGGATCCAACCGACCGCCCCGCCGGGCATCGGCGGTTGATCAGCTTCGCGCCTGTAGTAGGGTGGCGGATCAGCGCGCCGGTCAGCCAGGGATCAGGGGAGGCAGAAATGCTCAGAAACCGCTTCGCCAACCTCACCGAGGAGCAGAAAGCGGAGCTCGCGGACGAGCTGAGACAGGCCTACGACTTCGACCCGCGCGATCCGCTGCACGGCCTCGCGAGAGCGCAGCTCTGCGGCCCGCGGCTGGATCGGCGCACGGTGCTGCGGCTGATGGCTGCCTCCGGCACTCTCACCGCCGCGCATCTGCTGCCGGGGCTCGCGCCCCGTCAGGCGGTGGCCCAGCAGCGCGGCGGCACCCTTCAGGCCGGCTGGTCCGGGGTCAGCGAGATCAGCACGCTCGATCCGGCCCGGATCGATCAGGTCGAGGAGTTCCAGATCTCGTCGAACGTGCTCTCGGGCCTGACCCACATCGACGGCAAGTTCGTCGCCCAGCCCGACCTCGCCCAGGACTGGAAGGTCTCCGACGACGGTACGGAATACACCTTCAACCTTCGCGAAGGGGTCACCTTCCACAACGGCGATCCGTTCACCGCCGATGACGTCGTGTTCACCTTCCAGCGCTCCAAGGACCCGGCGCAGTCGATCCAGACCCAGGTCCTGGTCAACGTCATGGACGTCCAGAAGGTCGACGGCCTGACCGTGCGCTTCAAGCTCGCCCGGCCGCAGGCGTCGTTCCTGGTCAAGACGACCGAGCGCTCGAGCGGCCGCGCGATGACGATCGTCAACCAGCGTGCGCTCCAGGAGCTCGGGGCGGCGCAATACGGTCTCGCCCCGGTCGGCACCGGCCCGTTCCGGGTCGCCGAGCACGTGCTCGGCCAGGGGGTGAAGCTCGAAGCGTTCGACAAGTACTACGATCCGTCGCGCCCCAAGCTCGAGCGCGTCAACATCCGCCCGATCATCGAGGCCGAGCCGCTGGCTGCGGCGCTCGAGGCCGGCGACATCCAGATCATCGGCGGCGCGCCGGTGCCGGCGGAGCTGATCGAGCGCTTCCAGTCGAACCCCGACATCGTGGTCGACATGGCGCCCAGGCCGGGCTTCTACGCGATCTACATGAACCCCTGGGTCGACCCGATGCGGGTTAAGGACTTCAACAAGCCGCTCGAGGAGCTGCTGAACGAGCCCGGCTTCCAGGTCCGGGCGGCCCTCGCCCGCGCGCTGGATCGCGACCGGTTCATCGAGATCGGCAACCTCGGCTTCGGCGTGCCCTCGTTCGGCTCGATCAACCCGGCGCTGGGCTTCATGTACGACCCGGACATCGGCAAGAGGAGCAAGCAGAGATATCAGCCCGACTCGGCGCGCGAGCTGCTCGCCAAAGCCGGATTTCCAAATGGCGAGGGCATGCGGCCCTTGGTCCTGACGATCATTCCCGACGACCGGCGCCGCGGCCAGGTGCTCGCCGACATCATGCGCCGCGAGCTCGGGGTCGAGATCAAGCTCGATCCGGTCGACAATACGATCCTCGGCGACCGGCGCGACCGGCTCGACTTCGATCTGCTGGTCCAGAACAGCGGCGGTGACTTCGATCCCGACGACGGGCTGGTCGATTTTATGACTACCGACTCGAAGTTCAACGCCCACACCCGCGACAAGGCCAAGTACCCGTTCGGCTACTTCTCGGACCAGGAGGTCGACCGGCTGGTCGCGGAGCAGAGCGTGACGCCCGATCTGCAACGCCGGCGCGAGCTGGTCCAGAAGGCCAACCTCCTGACCTCCGACAAGGTCGCGGCGATGTTCGTCTACCACCCGGTCAGCCCGCTGGTCACCCGCAAGGAGGTCAACTTCCCGGCCGAAAGCCGGATTCCCGACCTCGTCGATCTCGATCTGGTGACGCTGTCGTCCTAGCCGCCGCCAGGCGGCGGGCTCGAAGCGGAGACCGCGGCGCGGTCGTCGTTATCGGTCGGGGGCCGGAGGTTTGAACGAGGGTACCGGTACCGAGGCGGCCGGCGGATCATCCGGAGCGCCGACGGCCGCCCCGGCCGCCAGCGCCGATGCGCCCGGCGGCCCGGCCGACCCGAAACCGTCGCGCGCCAGCATCGGCATCGACCCGGACGCCGGCTCGACCCCGCTGACTGCCGGCGCCGGCGTGGTCGCCAAAGTTGGTCCGGCGTGGGGTGCGGCAGTCTCCCGTTCCCGCTGCCACTCGAGCCAGGGACGGATCAGGCGCTGGATCTCGGCGCTGATCGGCGGTGTGAGCGTGGTCGTCGCCAGCAAGCCGATCAGCAGGGCGCAGCTGCCGATCCCAAGCCAGCGGGCGACCGGGCGCCTGGGCGCCGGCGCCGGGCGCCATTGTGCGGCCCGCGGCGGCGGCGAATCGCGGCTGACCGCCGGCGGAATGTCGTGGAGCGACGGGTCGCCGCGGATCGTGAAGGGCGGCGCATGGGCGGCGCGTGCTGCGGCCATCGCGGCGGCGAATCGGGGAAAATGTGGGCCCGTCGCTACCGGGACGATCGGTTCGTCCGATCGAACCGGGCGTCGCCGGATCGCCCAGTGCCCATTCCGTTCGTCGATCTTCATCACAGTCCACTGCCGGTGTTCATCGGCACCGACCATCCGCCTATCAGAGAACAGGGCGGGTGAGGGAATGTTCCATCAGATGTCGATCTGGTATTAGTGAGCAGAGCAAGTTACAATCTATGCGTTCTACGAGCGAGATCAAGCGGGGCAATCGCCAGGAGCTGGTCTCCGAATAGTACTAGGCGAATTAAGTAGTACTGGTGCCCGTCAGACGTTGATCGCTGCGGCGAAGCTCGGCGTCACCGCGCCGACCGGCGCAACCGGAACGGCAGGCAAGCAGACCCAGGGCGTCGCGGGCTGTCCCCGGCGGACGATTGGCCCGGCTCTGTCCTGGTTAGAGGGCGCAGATCAGCTGTGGGTGATGTCCTTAGTCTCGCGGACGTCGAGCAGGTCACGGAGCGCGTCGCCGAGGAAGTTGATCGACAGCACCGTGACCATGATGAACAGGCCCGGAAACACGCCAAGCCACCAGGCGCGTGAGATGAAGCTGCGGGCATCGGCGAGAATGAGCCCCCAGGTCGGCGTGTCGGCCTCGACGCCGAGCCCCAGGAACGAGAGCCCGGCCTCGGCGAGGATCGCGTACGAGACCGACACGGTCGCCTGGACGATGATCGGCGCGCTCGCGTTTGGCAGGATGTGGCGCCACATGATTCGCCAGTCGGACGCGCCGACCACGCGCGCCGCCGCGACGTACTGCTCCTCCTTGATGGTCAGCACCATGCCGCGCGCGATCCGCGCGAAGTCGTCGACGAAGGCGAGCGAGACCGCGACGATCACGTTGGACAGGCCGGTGCCGAACACCGCCACCAGGTAGACCGCGATGATGAAGTTCGGGAACGCCCACTGCAGGTCGATGTAGCGCATGATGATCGTGTCGACGAAGCCGCCGAAATAGCCGGCGGCGATGCCCAAAAAAACGCCCGCGATCAGCGCCAGCAGCACGGTCGAGACGCCGACGAACAGCGACACCCGGGCGCCGTAGATCAGCCGGCTCAGAAGATCCCGGCCGAGATCGTCGGTGCCGAGCGGGTGGGCGAGCGAGGGGGCGCCGATCATGTCGTACATCATGGCGTTCGGATCGTAGGGCGCGATCACCGGCGCCAGGACCGCGGCCGCGGCCAGCACCACGAGCACGATCAGGCCGGCGAGCGCCTTCTTGTCCTGCGCGATGAAGCGCAGCCAGGACGTGCGCCGCGCCGGCGGTACGCCCGCGTCGTCCTCGAGCGCCGCCGCCGCCGTGATCAGGTCCGCCCGTTCCATCTAGGCACCGTCAGCCCGGATCATTCGAAGCGAATCCGCGGGTCGATCACCGTGTAGAGGACGTCGACCATCAGGTTGGCGAACACGAAGATCGCCGAGACCACCAGGATCGCGCCCTGGACGACCGGGTAGTCGCGATTGAGGATGCCCTGGATCAGCACCCGGCCCAGCCCCTTGATTGCGAACACGTTCTCGACCACGACGGTGCCGGCCATCAGGAGCGCGAGCGCGATCCCCATCACGGTGACCACCGGGATCAGCGCGTTCGGCAGCGCGTGGACGAAGATCAGGCGCGGCCGGAGCAGCCCCTTGGCGCGCGCGACCTGCATGTATTCGGTCTTCAGCACCTCGAGCATCGAGGAGCGGATCATGCGCGCCATGATCGCGGCGAACGGCGTGCCGATCGCGATCGCGGGCAGGATCAGGTGCGAGAGCCACGGCCAGAAGCCTTGCGATAGCGGCGCGTAGCCGATCGCCGGCAGCCATTGCAGATGGGCCGCGAACAGGATGATCAGGAGGATCGCGAGCCAGAAGTCCGGCATCGAGAGGCCGAGGAAGGCGATCAGCGTGACCGCATGATCGACCGCCGAATGGCGCCGGAGCGCCGAGATCAGCCCGGCCGGCCCGGCGATCGCGAGCGCGATCACGAACGACAGGCCGGCCAGCGACATCGTGCGCGGGAAGGCCTCGGCGACGATCCGCGATACCTGGATCTGGCTGCCGAGCAGGGACGTGCCGAGATCGCCCTGGAGCACGAGGCCGAACCATTTGACGTATTGGACATAGACCGGCTGATCGAGGCCGAACTTCTGCCGCAGCTGCTCGGCCGCGGCCGGATCGGCAACGTCGAACAGCATCGCGGCGATCGGGTCGCCGGGCACCGCGCGCAGCATGAAGAACACGAGCGTCGCGACCGCCCACATGACGACGATCGCGCCGAAGGTGCGCCGGAGCAGGTAGCGGGACATCGTTGCCTCGGACGGCGAGAGCCGCCGCTGTCGTCAGCTCGAGAGGGTGGTCCGATCGAGGTCGACCAGACCCGGGATCCGGCTCTCGGGCGGGAAGTTGACCGTCTTGCGGTAGACCAGGATGTCCATCGGGTGGAACAGGAAGGCGCCCGCGACCTTGTCGGAAGTGATCTTGTTCGCCTCCTGGACCAGTGCCTTGCGCTTGTCCGGGTCGGTTTCCAGGCTCTGCTGATCGATCAGCTCGTCGACCCGGCGGTCGGAGAAGAAGCCGAACGCCATCTTGTCCTTGTCGCGGTTCGGGCCGTTGAACTTGGAGCTGGTCTGCATCCAGTCGACCAGGCCGTCGTCGGGATCGTAGTCGCCCCCGGAGCCGAGCCGCACCAGGTCGAAGTTCATCTTGTCGAACTCGTCGATCAGCACCGGGAAATCCTTGGTGTCGAGCTCGAGGTCGATGCCGAGCCCGGTCTTGAGGATGTTGGCGATCACCTGGACCTCGCGGCGCTGGTCCGGGATGTGGATGATCTTGAGCTTCGGGAAGCCCTTGCCCTCGGGGAAACCCGCCTCGGCGAGCAGGCGCTTGGCCGCATCGAGGTCGTAGCGCTGGTTGCTGGTCTGGCCCAGGCTGTCGTCGAAATAGAAGCCCATCGCCGGGTTGATCGTGCCGTAGGCGGGCGTGCCGCGGCCGAACTGCGCCTGCTGGATGTAGCGGTCGCGATCGAGCGCCTTGGCGATCGCGAGCCGGACCTTGAAGCCCTTGTCCTGCATCAGCTCATCCAGCGGCCGGTTGAAGTCCTTGACCACGAACGGCTCGCGCCAGGGGTTCATCCAGACGTTCTGGAAGCCCGGCCCGGGCACGATGCTGACTTCCAGGTCCGGGTTGGCGGTGAAGCGGTCGGTGAGCTCGGGCGCGATCGGATTGCCGCCGATCAGCTCGATGTCCCCCGCTTCGATCGCCGACGCCAATGGCTCGGCGTCGATGATCGGCTGGATCGTCACCTTCTCGAGTTTCGGCCGTTCGGGATCGTAGTATTTGTCGAACTTCTCGAGCTCCACGGACTGACCGAGTGTATGCGCGGTGACCTTGAACGGCCCGGTGCCGACCGGGGTCAGGCCGTATTGCGCTTCGCCCAGCTGCTCGAGCGCCTTCTGGCTGACGATGGTCATGGCGCGGCCGCTCGAGCGCTCGAGCGTCTTGGTCAGGAACGAGGCCTGCGGCGCCCCGAGCACGATCCTGACGGTATGGTCGTCGACCTTGACCACGTCCTTGACGTTGGCGAGCACGCGCGAGTGGATCGACTTCTGCGGGTCCTTCGAGCGGTTGTAGGTGAAGACGACATCGTCGGCGGTGAACGGGTCGCCGTTGTGGAAGGTGACCCCTTCGCGGAGGTTGAAGGTATATTCCTTGCCGTCGTCGGAGACCGTCCAGTCGTGCGCGAGGTCGCCCTCGGCGACCAGCTGCGGATTGATGTGCGTGAGGCCGCTCAGCACGTTCGAGGTGATCTGGAACTGCAGCACCTGGTTGATCTGCGCCGGATCGAGGGTGCGGATCTCGCCGATCCCCGACCAGCCGCAGCGGAGCTCGCCGCCCGCCTGGGCGGCGGCCGGCCGGATGCCGATCCCGGGCATCAGGTGCCAGGCCGAGAGCGTGCCGGCGGCCGCCAGCAGCCGGAGCGTGGTCCGCCGGTCGAGGCGCGGCCCGGAGAGGGCTGTGCGGCTGAGCCCGAACAACGGGTCGCGCGGATCGAAATCGTAGGCCTGCCGCAGCTCCTCCCGGATCCGCTCGTCATCCGCCGGCATCAGGCCTTGGTGCTTCGGGTTCATGTCAGCTCCTCCGTGGATGGGCCGGTCACTGTCGCGCCACGACCGGGCAGGCGACCCAATGGTCGGGCCGCAGCTCCAGCAGCTCCGGCACCCGTTCGCTGCAGGCGGGCTCGGCGAGGTGGCAGCGCGGATGAAAGACGCAGCCGGCCGGCGGGTTGAGAGGGCTTGGCACCTCGCCCAGCAGGATCTGATGCGCGCGCGCCCGCTCGGCCGCCGGATCGGGCGTCGGCACCGCCGCCAGCAGCGCCTGGGTGTAGGGGTGGCAGGGATGGGCGAAGAGCGCGTCGCTGTCGGCGATCTCGACGAGCTTGCCGAGATACATCACGGCGACCCGGTCGCAGAGGTGCCGGACCACGCTGAGGTCGTGGCCGATGAACAGGTAGGTGAGCCCGAGCTCGGTCCGCAGGTCGTCGAGCAGATTGAGGATCTGGGCCTGAATCGAGACGTCGAGCGCCGAGACCGGCTCATCGCAGACCACCAGCTCCGGCTCCAGCGCGAGCGCCCGGGCGATGCCGACCCGCTGGCGCTGGCCGCCGCTCATCTCATGCGGATAGCGGAGCGCGATGCCCCGGTGCAGCCCGCAGTGGTCGAGCAGCTGGTCGACCCGGCGGGCGAGCCCGGCGCCGGTCGCGAGGCCGTGCACGTAGAGCGGCTCGCCGACGATCTCGCGCACCTTCATGCGCGGATTGAGCGACGAGTACGGGTCCTGGAAGATCGCCTGGACCCGGCGCCGGAACCGGAAGGTCGCCGGCCGGTCGAGGCTCTCCAGGTCGGCGCCGTCGAAGCGCACCCGGCCCGCGCTCGGCGCCAGCAGCTTCAAGAGGCAGCGCGCGACCGTGCTCTTGCCGCAACCCGATTCGCCGACCAGCCCGAGCGCCTCGCCCTTTCTGATCGTGAAGCTGACCCCATCGACAGCCTTCACCTCGCCGACCGCGCGCCGGAACACGATCCCCTTGGTGACCGGGAAGTGCTTTTTCAGATCCTGGACCTCGACCAGCACCGCGCTCGTCCCGTGGCGTTCGGGCATCATCGACCGCTCGCCGGCCGGCGTCGAGTCTCGATTCCGCGAGCGCGCCGGCGCCCTCGGCGGTGGATCCTCTGGTTTCTGATGAGCCATGCGACTGGGGAAGACGTGGTCCTGTTGAAGGTCTGGGCCAATTGCCCTTGGGGTCCGAGCGAAAATCAGGTGGAATGGAACCAGCAAGTCTTACTGGCCCAGGTATCACGATGGCTGGCCGGCAGAGAGCGGCGGATAGGCGTTTAGCCACTTACGGGACATTAGCGCCCTGCCGGGTCAACCACCATCGGTTGGCAGGGTTGAAGGGGCAGTGGCAGCAAGGCACGGTAAGAGGCAGGTTTGTCGATGCCGGCTGGGCGGCCGCGCTCGGCCACCCCGGATTGGTCCCTCGACTCGCTTGGTCCTGTCGTCCACGTTTACCTCTTCGAGTCAGCAGAACTGCCCGATTACTGGCCCCGTCTGGATGAGTTCGAAGGGACTGGCTACCGGCGGGTCGTGACGCAGGTGCGGACCGCAGGCGGCGACCTGGACGCATGGATCTATGTGATTGCTGCCTGAGCTGGGCCGGGATGACCCCGGGGCTGGGGACGGAGGGAGATCACCATGCTGAGCCGTGCTGAAGACCGGTCCCGCTGGAACGCTCTGCGCCGCCTCCTCTCCTGCGTTTTGGCGCTCTGGCCGGCGGTCACCGCGAGCGCCGCGTTCGGCCAGTGCTTCCCGGTCGCCGAGCGCACGCCGGAGGTTCAGCCGGCCGCCTATCGGACCGCCGCGGTGCCGGCCGGCAGCGTGCGCCTGACCTTCATCGGGCATTCCAGCTTCCTGATCGAGACCCCGGCCGGGGCGAGCGCGGTCACCGACTACAACGGCTGGCTCGGCGGCGCCGAGCCGCCCGACATCGTGACCATGAACAACGCGCATTCGACCCACTACACCGATTATCCGGACCCCAAGATCGAGCATGTGCTGCGTGGCTGGGACCCGGGCGGCGGCGTCGCCCGCCACGACCTGACCTATCTCGACCTCCACGTGCGCAACGTCCCGACCAACGTCCGCGACGCCGGCGGCGTCCGGGTCAACGGCAACTCGATCTTCGTGTTCGAGACCGCGGGCTTGTGCATCGCCCACCTCGGCCACCTGCACCACGTCCTGACCGACGTCCACCTGGGCGAGCTCGGCCAGATCGACGTGCTCCTGGTGCCGGTCGACGGCAGCTTCACGATGGCCCGGGAGCTGATGGTCGAAGTGATCGAGCAGATTCACCCGGCGCTGGTCATCCCGATGCACTACTTCAGCCCGTTCACGCTCGCCCGTTTTCTCGATCTGGTGCGCGACCGCTACGACGTGGTCGTCAGCGAGACGCCGACCGTGACGCTCGCGCGGGCGACCTTGCCTTACCGCCAGGTCCTGGTCCTGCCCGGCAACTGAGCGCCCAGGCGCCCGGGCGAGGTGAGGTCGAAGGCCGCAACCGCTTTCCCGACGCCGCGCGATCTGCCAATCTGACGCCATGGCTACGATCGAGACCGCAGCGCTGCCCGCCCGGCAAGACCTCAAGGTGATGAGCCTGATCGGCATCGGGCATTTCTTCAGCCATTTCTACATCCTGCTGCTGCCGCCCCTGTTTCCGCTGCTCAAGGGCGAGTTCGGGGTCGACTACGTCCAGCTCGGCTTCGCGATCGCGCTGCTCAACGGGGTCACCGCGCTGACCCAGGCGCCGGTCGGCTTCCTGGTCGACCGGTTCGGCGCGCGCGGCATCCTGATCACCGGCCTCGCCCTCTTCAGCCTCGCGATGGGCCTGGTCGGGGTCTGGCCGAGTTACCCCATCCTGCTTCTGCTGATGGTGGTCGCAGGCATCGGCAACAGCGTCTTTCACCCGGCCGACTATGCGATCCTGTCGGCCGCGATCGACACCCGCCGGATGGGCCGGGCGTTCTCGATCCACACCTTCGGCGGCTATGCCGGATTCGCGATGGCGCCGCCGGTGATCGTGGCCCTCTCGGCGGCGTTCGGCTGGCGGCTGGCCTTGCTGCTCGCGGGCGTCGCGGGTCTGGTGGTGAGCGCGGTGATGCTCGCCAACAGCGGCGTGCTGAGCGCCGGGGCGGAAGGCCGGCGCCGGCGGCCGGCGGGGGCTGCGGCCGGCCCCGGCTGGCGCCTGCTGCTCAGCGGCCCGATCCTGATGGCGCTGCTGTTCTTCGTGATGCTGGCGATCAGCCTCGGCGGGTACATGAGCTTCAGCCCGGCCGCGATCCAGGCGCTCTACCGGGTCGACCTGGCGGCGGCCTCGATGCCGCTCACCTGCTATCTGGTGGCCTCCACCGGCGGCGTGCTGATCGGCGGCTGGATCGCCGATCGCACCCGGCAGCATCACCAGGTGGTCGCGACCTGCTTCTTGCTGGTCGCGCTGGTCTCGGCGGCGATCCCGCTGCTGCTGCCGCCGATCGCGCTGGTCGCCGTGCTGTTCGCCGCCGCCGGGCTGTTCTCGGGCGTGGTCGCGCCGTCCCGCGACATGATGGTGCGTCAGATCACGCCCGCCGGTTCCAGCGGCCGGGTGTTCGGCTTCGTCACGATCGGCCTCAACATCGGCGGCGTGCTCGGGCCGACGCTGTTCGGGATGGTGCTCGACTGGGGTGAACCTGAAAATCTGTTCTGGACCATCGCCGGGCTCAGCCTTGCGACCCTGGTCGTGGTCTTCGCGAGCGCTCGCCAGGGTGAGCCGGAGGCGGTGCCGGCGAACCGCTAGATCCCGGATCAGAAGCCCGGAAACCCTCGCCCGGAGGCGAGGATCGCCGTTATACCGGGCGCTGCCAGGGTGGGGAGGCAAGCCGTGGACCTCGGGCTGCTCGGTCAGTTCGTCATCAACGGGCTCATGCTCGGCATGATGTACGCGCTGGTGGCCGTGGGCTTCACGCTGTTCTTCGGCGTCCTCGACGTGATTCAGTTCAGCCATGGCGACGTGCTGATGGTCGGCGCCTTCACCGGCTTCTCGACCTGGCTCGGGCTGACCGCCCTCGGCATCAACTCACCCGTCGTCCAGGTCGTCGCCGTGGTCCTGGTCGCGGCCGGGCTGATGGGCCTGGTCGGCGCCCTGATCGCGAAATTTCTGGTGCTGCCGCTCAAAGGCGCGCCGGCGCTGAACACGCTGCTGATCACGCTGATGCTCGGCACCGCGTTGCGCGAGAGCATCCGCGTCTTCTACCCGGACGGCGCCAATCCGAAGCCGTTCCCGGCGCTGCTGCCGACCGCGCGGGTGAGCTTCGGCGACTTCACGCTCCGGCTCGACAGCGTGCTCCTGCTGCTCGCCGGCCTCGCGGTGATCGTTCTGATTCACCTGGTGATCAACCGGACCAGGCTCGGGCTCGCGATCCGGGCGGTCGCCCAGGACGCCGAGACCGCGGCGACCATGGGGATCGACGTCACCGCCATCGTGCTGATCACCTTCGCGATTGGCTCGGCCGCGGCGGCGTTCGCGGGCGTGATGAACGGCCTCTATTACAACGAGATCAACTTCGGCATGGGCCTCCTGCTCGGCGTGATCGGCTTCAGCTCGGCGATCGTGGGCGGCCTCGGCAACCTGTACGGCGCCATCCTCGGCGGCTTCCTGTTCGCGGCGCTGCAGACCGTCGGCGCGGTCGCGCTGCCGTTCGCGAGCGCGTACAAGGACGTGTTCGCGTTCGCGGTCGTGATCGCGATCATGGCCTGGCGACCGACCGGGCTGATCGCCGAACCGGTCAGCGAGCGGGTCTGACGCGGCTGATGCGGCTGATGCGGGATTGGGTGCCTGGCCTCCTGGCGCTCGCCGCGCTGACGCTTGCCGCCGTGGCGCTGCTCTGGGTCGAAAGCCAGACCGCCGTCCTGATCCTGCTTTTGGCCCTTGCCGCGGCGGTGCTGCTGACCGGACGGCTCGGCTGGCTCGCCCGCGTCCAGGCGAGCTTCGCCGAGCACGAAGGCACCTCGAGCGCCGCCGCGGTGCTGGCGGTGCTGGTGGTCGCCGGCTGCTTCCACCGCGACCACTTCGCGCTGCTGATGGTCGCAACCGTGCTCCTCTACATTCTCGCCTGCCTCGGCCTCACGATCCAGCTGGGCTTTGCCGGCGTCCTCAACTTCGCCGGCGCCGCGTTCTTTGGCATCGGCTGCTACACGGCGGCGGTGCTGACCACGGAAACGGGCCTGCCGCATCTTCTGGTGCTGCTCGCGGGCGGCCTGATGGCGGCCCTGATCGGCTCGCTGCTGCTCTACCCGGTGCTGCGCACCCGCGGCCACTACGCGGCCGTGATCACGATCGCCTTCGCGCTCCTGTTCCGGACCTTCCTCGAGGTCAACGACGTGCTCGGCGGGCCGCAGGGCTTGCGGGTCGAGGGCGCCGATCTGTTCGGCTGGACGTTCAACGACAACCTGAAGCTCGGGCCGATCAAAATCTCGTTCTATCTCAACTACGTGCTGCTGGCGCTGGTCCTGGTCGTGATCGCGTTTGCCCTGGTGCGCCGGCTCGAGCGCTCCTGGATCGGGCTCAACATGGACGCGATCCGGCTCGACGAGACCGCGGCCGCCTGCTTCGGCATCGATCCCCGCCGCTGGAAGATCACCGCCTTCACGCTCGGCAACTTCTTCGCCGGGATCGCGGGGGCCTTGTTTGGCATGATGCTGGGCTTCATCGCGCCGACCAACTTCACCTTTGCCGACGGCCTGATCATGGTCTCGATCGTGCTGCTCGGCGGGATCGGCAATCCCTGGGGCGTGGTGGTCGCCACGGTGATCGTGATCGTCGTGCCGGAGAAGCTCCAGATCATCCAGGAGTACCGTTTTCTGCTGTACGCGCTGATGGTGATCCTGATCCTGCTGTTCCGGCCCGCGGGCCTGCTGCCGCGCGAGCTGCGCCGCTACCTGCCGCGCGGCCTGCCCCGATGAGCCCGCCGCTCCTGGTCGCGCGCGGGCTCACCCGCCGCTTCGGCGGCCTGACGGCGCTCGATGGCCTCGACCTCAGCGTCGCGAATGGCGAGATCCTGGGCCTGATCGGTCCCAACGGCTCCGGCAAGACGACCTTCTTCAACGTCGTGACCGGCATCTATCCGGCGGATGCCGGCCGGGTCGAGCTTGCGGGCGCCGACCTGACCCGCAGCCCGCCGCAGGCGGTCTACCGGGCCGGCATCGCGCGCACCTTCCAGCGCTCCAGGCTCTGTCTGCCGCTCTCGATCTTCGACAACATCATGGTCGGCAACCACGCCCGGCTGAACCCCGGGCTCGCCTTCAACCTGTTCCGGCGGCAGGCCTTCCGGCGCGAGCTCGAGGCGAGCCACGCCGAGGCCAAGGAGCTGGTCGAGCTGTTCGACCCGCCGCTCGCCGGGCGAATGTTTTCGGCGGTCGGCGAGATCCCGATGATCGACCGCCGGCGGATCGAGATCTGCCGGGCGCTGATCAGCCGGCCCAAGCTTCTCCTGCTCGATGAGCCCTCGGCCGGCATGACCCGCGAGGAGACCCGCCAGCTGATGGCCGACCTTCTGACCGTCCGCGAACGCATGACGGGGCTCACGATCGTGATCATCGAGCACGAGATGAACGTGATCGAGGCGATCACCGCGCGCTGCGTCGTGCTCAACTATGGCGAGAAGATCGCCGAGGGCAGCTACCGCGAGGTCGCGGCCGACCGGCGGGTCCAGGAAGCCTATCTGGGCATGGCGTGATGGCGGCCGAAGGCCTGGTGGTCGACCGGATCCGGACCGCCTACGACCGGGCGGACGTGCTGGAGGAGGTATCGCTCAGCGTGCGGCCCGGCAACATCACCTGCCTGCTCGGCGCCAACGGCTCCGGCAAGACCACGCTGATCCGCTCGATCCTGGGGCTGACGCCGCCCCGCGCGGGCCGGATCAGCTTTGCGGGCCGGGATCTGACCGGGCTTCCGACTCACAAGGTGATCGCCGCCGGGATCGCCTGCATCCCGGAAGGTCGCAAGGTGTTCCCCAAGCTCACGGTCGAGGACAACCTCCGGATCGGCGGCTGGCAGGAGCCCTCGGTGCCGGAGGTCCGGCGCCGGATCGAGGAGGTGTTCGAGCTGTTCCCGCAGCTGCGTGAGCGCCGCCGCCAGCTCGCCGGCACGATGTCGGGCGGCGAGCAGGCCATGGTCTCGATCGGCCGCGGCCTGATGCGGGCGCCGACGCTGTTGCTGATCGACGAGCCCTCGCTCGGCCTGGCGCCGATCTACGTCAAGCAGAACTTCGCGATCATCGAGCGGATCCGCGACCAGGGCGTGACCGTCTTCCTGGTCGAGCAGAACGTCCACCAGACGCTTGCGATTGCCGACTACGGCTACGTGCTCGCCAAGGGCCGGCTGGTGGCCGAGGGGCCGCCCGACCAGCTCGCGAAGGATGCCGAGGTTCAGCAGGCCTATTTCGGCTGAAGCACCTCGCGGCAAGTGCCCAGGTGAAAGGGCGATCCATATATCTGAGAGTGGGGACGATCGAGGTGTCGGGGGTAGAACATTGGCTAAGCCCTACGTGGTCTATGGCCAGAAAGGCACGGGCTCGGTGCCGGTCGAGGCGACGCTGCTCCTGCTGGGCGAGCCCTACGAGGTGGTGGAGCGCGGCCCCGCGGAGGACCGGCCGGCAGGCAACCCGATGCAGCAGGTACCGGTCCTGGTCCTGCCCGACGGCGAGCTGATGACCGAGAGCGCTGCGATCCTGATTCACCTCGCCGACAGCCATCCGGCGGCACGCATGTCGCCGGCACCGGACGACCCGTGCCGGCCGGCGTTCCTGCGCTGGATGACCTACGTCTCGGCCCAGATCTACGCGCTCGTCTGGGTACGGGACGATCCCGACCGGCTCGCCGCCGACGAGGCCCACGAGCGCGTGATCCTCGAGCGCACCGCCGAGCGCATGGCTTACTGCTGGCGGATGATGGACGCGCAGGTGAGCCCCGGCCGCTACATCCTGGGCGACGACCTGTCGTCGACCTCTATGTGACGGTGGTCTCCGACTGGGGACCGCGGCGGGCGCGCTTCGATCGCGAGGCGCCGAAGATGGCCGAGGTGGTCCGGCGCATCGACCAGGACCCGCGGCTGGCGGAGTTCTGGGCCGAGCGGTTTCGCTGACGGCACGGAACGGTTTAGGGTGGCGCCCGACGGGTTCCTCGAAGGCGGGCAGCGATGACCATCCAGCTCGATAGCGTCGAGACCGCGATCGCCGAGATCGCCGCCGGGCGGATCGTGATCGTGGTCGACGACGCCGACCGCGAGAACGAGGGCGATCTGATCATGGCCGCCGCCAAGGCCGAGAGCGCCGCGGTGGCGTTCATGATCCGGCACACCAGCGGCATCCTGTGCACGCCGCTGCCGCCGGACGTGGCGCGCCGGCTGCGCCTCGATCCGATGGTCGCCCTCAACGACGCGCCGATGGGCACCGCCTTCACGGTCTCGGTCGATTACCGCTTCGGCCTGACCACCGGGATCTCGGCCGGAGAGCGCAGCGCCACCGTGCGCGCGCTCGCCAATGCCAACGCCGGCGCCGACGATTTCGTCCGGCCCGGCCACATCTTCCCGCTGATCGGCCGCAATGGCGGCGTGCTGGTGCGCTCGGGCCATACCGAGGCGGCGATCGACCTCGCCCGGCTCGCCGGTCTGCCCCCGGTCGGCCTGCTGGCCGAGCTGGTCAACGACGACGGTACGGTCAAGCGGCTGCCGCAGCTGGTCGAGTTCGCCGCCGAGCACGGCCTCAGGATGATCTCGGTCGCCGACCTGATCGCCTACCGGCAGCGCCGCGAGCAGCTGATCGAACGGATCGGCGAGTACGAAGTCGCGACCGAGGTCGGACCGGCGCGTGCGGTCGCCTACGCCACGCCGTTCGATGCCGTCCACCATCTCGCCCTGGTGTTCGGCGAACTCGGGGACGGCGCCGAGGTCCTGGTCCGGATCCATCGCGAGCAGGTGATCGGCGACGTGTTCGCGCGCCGCGATGGCCCGCCGGGACACCTGATCCCGAAGGCCCTCGAGCGGCTGTCGGCCCAGGGCAGGGGCATCCTGATCTATCTGCGCGAAGGCACCGCAGGGGTGCCGGCGGCGGCCTCGTCCGAGCCGGCGGAGGCCGGCCCCGAGGGGGCCGACGCGAGCACCGAGGTGGTGCGTACGCAGCAGTGGCGGGACGTCGGCATCGGCGCGCAGATCCTGCGCGATCTCGGGGTCAGCTCGATCCGGCTGCTCGCGACCCGGCACCGGCATTACGTCGGTCTTGCCGGCTTCGGGATCGACATCGCGGCAACCGAGCTGATCGACACCTGAGCGACGCGCGAAATAGTTCTGTATTTGGGCTTGTGTTTTAACTCGAGGTTGATAAAACCAAATCGAGCTGAGGAATTGCCACTGCCCAGGGAGCTCCGATTGTGCCTGCCGCGCTTCCAGTCTCCGCCCCCGCACTGTCTGCACCCGTCCCGTCACCGCAAGTTGACGACCAGCCGCTCCGCTTTCTGCTGATCCGGACCAAGGCGGGCGAGCTGCCCTGGGTCGCGCGGACCATGGCGCAGGTCATGGCACCGGTCGAGATCGTGCAGGTGGTCGGCATGGCCAATGCGCTGTGGCGACTCGGCCACGAGCGCTTCGATTCGGTCCTGCTCGACGTCGATCTGACCGATCGCTGGGTGGTCCGCCGCTGTCGCGAGCAGATCGCCGACATCGCCGCGGTGCCGGTGCTCGATCTCGCGGACCGGCCCGAGCCCAAGGCTGAGCCCGCGGTCATCGATCGTCAGAACCGGCGGCGGACGGCAAGTGGTGATGCGGAGCCGGCGCGCCAGACGCTGCGTCTGCCCTGGCAGCGCCGGCCGAGGCGGGCCGCGAACCCGGCCCAGGCGGAAGTCGCCTGACCGAGCGTCCCGGTCGAGCCGGCGCGACCGGCGCTCAGCTCTCCGGCCGGCGGGCGACCAGATTGCCGTCCTGGAGGACGTAGGCTTCCCGCCGGCGGCCGGACGGGCAGCAGTCCAGATCGCCCTGCTGGCGCACCTCGAGCAGCAATTCGATCGTGCCGTCCTGGATGCGCTCGATGCTGCTCGCGACCACGTTCGAGTCGGGCCCGCCGACGTAGGTCCTGGCCGCGGGATAGAACGAGCCGCCCTGGAACCGGTAGGCCATCAGGAACTGCGAGTTGCCGGACTGGTCGGCCTGGTAGTTCAACAGCACCGCGGCGTCGGCGTTGCCGTCGTGATCGAGATCGCCGAGCTCGGCGCTCTCGATCTCGAAGTGGCCGTCGGAGGTGAGCTTGGCCAGCCGCTGCAGGTCGCGGGCGAGGGCCTCGCCGAGCTTGGCCCGATCGGCATCGCTCGCGGCCGGCAGCCGGCTCGGCGCCAGCGCCGGGATCGTCTGCATCTGAGCCTGCGTCGGGCCCGCCTTCTGGCACTTCCAGCCGCCGTCCTGCAGGGTCTGCACCAGACCGCGGGTCTGCTCGATGCAGAAGCCGTAGTCGTGCGCGGCCTCCCACAACGCCTCGCTGTCGGAGGACTGCTTGGCGTCACGCCAGTAGACGACCTGGCAGGGCAGGCGATCCTGGGCGTCCGGGTGCTGCAGTTCGACCCGGCGCTCACGCTCACCGTTCCGGCACATGTAGGCTTCGTCCGTGGCGGCCCGCGCCTCGAACGGCGCGACCAGCGCCGTCAGCCCGAGGACGCAAAGGATCGCACGCGGGTACACTGTCCACCGGTCCATGGAGTGCCTGTCCTCTCCCGCCTTTCCAATTAACTTAGCTGATCGCGCGCTGCGCTCAACAGCCATTGCAGGCCGACGCGAACGGGATAACGCCCGGAGTTTGCCCTGAGTTTCCTTAAGTCCAGCTTTACTGGGGGGTGACGGCGGTCCGACCGCCAGCGACTCGGGTCGCGACCGTCAGACAAAGAGTTCCACGCGGGCGGCCGCTGCGGTCAGGCCAGACCGGCCCGCCGGTCGCGGGCGAGCGCGTCCGGAGCGCGCTCGGCGGCGGCGCCATGGCCGCCGCCGCCCGGCGTGTGCACGATCAGCCGGCGACCGGCCGGAATCTCCTGATAACCCTTGCCGGCAAGCTCGGTGCCGTCGTCGAGCAGGATCCGCCCGGCGGCGCCCGCCTGGCCGCCGGCCCGGCCGCGCGGCGGGTGCAGGGTCCGGTCGAACGCCGCCCAGATCCCGAACGGCGCCCCGTCCAGCGCCTCGATTTCGATGATCTGGCCATGGCCGCCCCGCTGGCGGCCGGCGCCGCCCGAGCCCGGCCGCAGCTCGCGCCGCCGATAGACCAGCGGCGAGATCTGCTCGGTGATCTCGACCGGCGTGCCGCGCACCCCGGAAGGATAGGCGGTCGCCGACAGGCCGTCGGCGTGCGGCCGGGCGCCGGTGCCGCCGTTGTGGACCGCGTTCAGCATGAAGCGCCGGGCATTGGCGTGGCCGGCAGTCGGGCCGCGGCCGAGCGTCAGCGTCCACAGGCAGGAGGTGCCTTCCGCCGGCACCCGGTCGGGGATCGCCTGGTCCAGGCAGCCGAACACCACGTCCGGCAGCATCTGGCCGATCACGTGCCGGGTCGCGACCGGGCTGGGGTAGGGGGCGTTGAGGATGCAGCCTTCGGGGGCGCGGACCCGGAACACCGAGAGCGAGCCGGCATTGTTCGGCACCTCGGGCGCGATCGCGCAGGCCAGCCCGAACCCGGTATAGGCCTCGCAGTAGGTCTTGGGCACGTTGATCCCGAAGCGCGAGACCGGCGAGGTGCCGGCGTAGTCGACCTCGACGCCGTCCTCGCCGATGGTCAGCGCCGCCACCAGCTCGATCGGCTGATCGTAGCCGTCGAGGGTCATCCGATAACGCCAGGTGCCTTCGGGCAGCGCGCGTACCCGCTCGAGCACCGAAGCGCGCGAGCGCAGGACGATGTGCTCGGCGAGCTCGGACAGATCCTCGAGACCGAACTCGGCCATCATCGCGGAGAGACGCTGACAGCCGGTGTCGTTGCAGTTGGCGAGCGAATAGACGTCGCCCTCGGCCTCGACCGGCGCCCGGCTGTTGGCGCGCACGAGGGCCAGCAGGGTCTGGTTGATCCGGCCGCCCTCGGCCAGTTTGAGCATCGGGATGTACAGGCCCTCGGCGAACACGTCCTTGCCGTCAGGGCCGAAGCCGATGCCGCCGATGTCGACCAGGTGGCTGGTGCAGGCGAACAGCGCGACCAGGCGGCCCCGGTGGAAAGCCGGCGTGACCAGCACGAAGTCGTGCAGATGACCGGTACCGAACCAGGGGTCGTTGGTGATGTAGACGTCGCCCTGCCGCATCTTGGCGAGCGGAAAGGCGGCGATGAAGTGGCCAACCGACTTCGCCATGGAGTTGACGTGGCCGGGAGTTCCGGTGACCGCCTGGGCGAGCATCCGGCCTTGGAGATCGAAGACCCCGGCCGAGAGGTCGCCGCATTCGCGCACGATCGGGCTGAACGCGGTCCGGAGCAGGGTCATCGCCTGCTCCTCGACGACGGCGATCAGCCGCTGCCACATCAGCTGCCGCTGGAGCTCGGCGATCGCCTGGGTGCGGTTCATGGGAGTGTCTCCGATCGGTGCCGCTCGAGCCAGACGTGGCCGCGGCCATCGACCCGGGCGCGGCAGGCCGCGGGCACCAGAATGGTCGTGTCGTCCTCGCCGATGATCGCCGGACCACAGAACGCGGCGCCGGGCGCGAGGTCAGCCCGCCAGTAGACCGGCACCTCGAGCGCCTCGTCCGCCGCCGGATCGAGCAGCCGCCGCCGTCCGCTCGCGATCGGCGCAAAGACCGCGGGCTCGTCTTCGATCGGCCGCGCGGGCTCGGCGATGCTCGCGAGCTCCAGGCCGAAGCTCAACACCTCGACGTCGAGCCCCGGAATCAGCCGGCCGTAGAGCGTCTGATAGGCGTCGTCGAAGGCCGCCTGCAGGACCGCGCGATCGCCGGCGGCCAGCGGCCGCACCGGCAGCTCGGCCACGATCTCGTGGCCCTGGCCGACGTAGCGCATGGAGGCGGTCCGGCGCTGCTCGAGCGGGGCGCCTGGGGCCGCCGCGCTGACCACGGTGCGCGCCTCGCGTTCGAGCGCCGCAAACGCGGCGTTGACCCGCCCCGGATCGAACCCCGACAGGCGGAGGGGCAGGGAGCGAACCACCTGATAGGCTGCCGGCGCCCTGAGAAACCCGATCGCGGAGCCGACGCCCGCGGCGGTCGGCACCAGGATCCGTCGGATGCCGAGCTTCTCGGCGAGCCTCGCGGCATGGATCGGGGCGGCACCGCCGAAGGCGACCAGCGTCCGCTCGGCGACATCGGCGCCGCGCTCGACCGCGTGCACCCGGGCGGCATTGGCCATGGTCTCGTCCACGACCTCGGCGACCCCGAACGCGGCCAGGGTCGGATCGAGGCCGAGCGGCGCCCCGATCTCGGCAAGCAAGGCTTGCCGCGCCTGTCCGGGATCGAGCTTCAGCCGGCCGCCCGCGAAGCTTTCCGGATCGATCCGGCCGAGCAGCACGTCGGCATCGGTCACGGTCGGTGCCTCGCCGCCGCGGCCATAGCAGGCGGGGCCCGGCTCCGAGCCGGCGCTCGCCGGACCGACCGCGATCCGGCGGGTAGCATCGAGGCGGGCGATCGAGCCGCCGCCCGCCCCGATCTCGACCATCTCGATCACCGGGATCCGGAGCGGCAGGCCGCTGCCTTTGACGAACCGGGCCTGCCGGTCGATCTCGAAATGGCGCGCCGTCGTCGGCTTGAAGTCGTCGATCAGGCAGATCTTCGCCGTGGTCCCGCCCATGTCGAACGAGAGCACCCGCTCGAGCCCGCATTCGGCAGCGATCCGCGCCGCCAGGATGGCGCCGCCGGCGGGCCCGGATTCGATCAGGCGGATCGGCGCGCGCACCGCATGCTCGACCGTCATCAGGCCGCCGCCCGAGGTCATCAGGAACAGCGGGCAGGCAAGCCCGGCGGCGCTCAGGCCGCCCTCGAGCGCCCGCAGGTACGTGGCGATCCGCGGCTGGACGTAAGCGTTGGCCGAAGCGGTGGTGAAGCGTTCGTACTCGCGGATCTCCGGACAGACCTCGCTGGAGAGCGTGAGCCAGAGGTCCGGCAGCGCGGATCGGAGGATCTCGGCGCAGCGCCGCTCGTGCGCCGGATTGACGTAGCTGTGGAGAAAGCCGATCGCGACGCTTTCGACCTCGTGCGTCTGGAGCGCCGGCACCAGCGCCTCGACCGCGGCCTCGTCGAGCACCGTCAGCGCGCTGCCGTCCGCGGCCATGCGTTCGGGCACGGTCAGGCGCAGCTCGCGCGGGATCAGCGGCGCGGTCTTGACCAGATTGATGTCGTACTGATCGAAGCGGCTCTCGTCGGCGATCGCGAGCACGTCGCGAAAGCCTTCGGTCGTGATCAGGGCGGTGACCGCGCCCTTGCGTTCGATCACGGCGTTGGTCGCGAGCGTCGTGCCGTGGATCACCAGTCCGACGTCGCCCGCTCTGAGCCCGGCCGCCTCGAGCACCCGCTCGATCGCCTGCAGGACGGCGCCCTCCGGGGCGAGCGGCGTGGTCAGCACTTTGGCGGTGGTCCGGCGACCGCCGGCCTCGACGACGACGTCGGTGAAGGTACCGCCGATGTCGACCGCGAGCCGCGCCGACGCCCCTTGCTGATGCCCCAATCAGACGCTCCAACCATGGTCAAGCGGCCGGCTGCCACCGGCCGCGCGGACCATAGCCGGCTCGTGAGGCCGCGGGCAAGCGGTCAGGCTCCGCCCACGCAAGCGCGCCTGAGGGCAGCCGCTGCAGCCCTCAGCACGGCGTCATGTCCGGATTGCGACTGCCCCTACCGACCCGCAGCTACAGGCTTGGCGCACTCCGCCCGGGGGCGCGCCACGGCGGGCGCGGGCGACGGCTCAGCCGGCGTCGAGGCGGGTGCGTTGCAGTACGCCGCTCAGGTCCTCCTGGACGCGCTCGAGCAAAGCCAGGAAGCGCGCCTCGCCATGGTCGTAGAACACGTCGTCGGGATCGGTGACGATGATCTCGCGAAAGCGGTCGACGGTCAGCCGGATGACCGCCTCGATCTCGTCGAGGCCGTTCGACGGGGTCGCGACCAGCACGTTCTCGAGGTCCTCGACCTGCCGATCCAGATCCTCGAGATCGGCCTCGATCTGGTTGAGACCGGCCTCCGCCTCGGTGGTCGAGAGGTTGGTGACCAGGCTGCGGATCTCGTCGTTGGTGAGACCGACCAGACGCAGCGGTTCGACCGCCCAGTCCGGCAGCTGCGCCCGCACCTGCTCTTGCCGCCCGACCAGAGCCAGACGCCGGCGCTGCAGCTCCCGAATGCGCCGCGTCAACAGGATGGAATTGGTGATCACGCTCGTTCGATCCCCTGTTGCTAACTTCCGGGACCGACCTTCGGCGATAGTCATGGTCACATCCTCCCTACTGATGCTGACCCTCATGGCGCTCCGACGGCTCTCATGGCAATTTACACTTGCCGCCGCTTGTTCCGGGGATCGCCGATCAGCTCTACCGCTCTCGCGCTCGATCGAAGACCTGGTGGCGAACCGATCCGGGCTCAACCTCCGGAACTCAAGTATCCCTAATCAAATCTAACGGAACGACTTGTCAAGAGAATTTTTGACCGGTGGTTTTATTGGTTAAAACTTCCAAAAAATTTGATATAAATCCCCTTTGGGCCGCACACCACCAAAGAAAACGAAAGGCATTGAAAACATAGGGTTGTCGACGCTTTCTGGCAGCGCCGATCATCATCAGCGGAGCCTCCTCAGGGCCGAGGAACGCAGTCGTCGGCAGCAATGATCAACTATTGATTGGTGAATGCCCCGGCTACCATTCGCTTGTCTGAACAATCAACGGCGGCTGCCGCGCGCCCCAACCAGAGCAGCTGGTCGCCGCTGGACGAAACCTGGGGGGCTGCCTATTGTCCTCCCGCACGCCGACGGCTTGAGCCGTCGTTGACCGGAGGCCGGAGTGGCTTCGCGCACGATCGACAGGGTTATTGAATGGCGCCGAAACCGGGGCAGGAAGAGCCGAAACCTGAAGGGCCCGAAGCCTACGTTGGTGGTTTTCGCGTGCCCGAACGACCCCACCCGCCCAGTGTCCTCGCCCGGCTGCGCGCCTATTTCCTGACCGGGGTGATCGTCACCGCGCCGTTCAGTATTACCATCTACCTGGTCTGGCAGTTCTTCTCCTTCCTCGACGCCAGGGTCGAGGGACTGTTGCCAGGACGCTACAATCCCGAGACCTATCTGCCGTTCAGCCTGCCCGGGGTCGGGCTGGTGGTCATGGTCGCCTTTCTGACCCTGGTCGGCATGCTGACCGCGGGCCTCGCCGGGCGCACGCTGGTTCGCTTGGGCGAGCGCCTGCTGTCCCGGATGCCGGTGGTCCGCAGCGTCTACAGCACGCTCAAGCAGATCTTCGAGACCGTGCTCGCGCAGTCGTCGCGCTCGTTCCGCGAGGTGGTGCTGATCGAGTATCCGCGCCGCGGACTGGGCGCGATCGGCTTCGTGACCGGGCCGACCCGCGGCGAGATCCAGGCGCGATCCGACGAGGAGCTGGTCAACGTGTTCCTGCCGACGACACCGAACCCGACTTCGGGATTTCTGCTGTTCGTACCCAGAAAGGACCTGATTCATCTCGACATGTCGATCGAGGACGGGATCAAGCTCGTGATCTCGGGCGGCATCGTCGCGCCGCCTCAGGAAGCGATGCTCGGGGCGCGCGAGCCGGGTTCCCAGGCACCGGCCCGAGACGAGCCTCAAGCGGAACCGGAGCCGCAGCACGCCGCGCGGATTGCGGCGCGTTAGCCGGAGGCGAGATAGGCGCTCGCTGCCGGCTCCTCGAACAGGCGCAGCAGCCGCCGGAGCGCCTGGCCGCGCGGGCTCTCCAGGCGCGGGTCGCGGGCGAGACAGAGCTGGACGTCGTCGCGCGCCGGGGCGATCAGGTCGGCGTGGACGCCAAGATCGGCGAGCCGCAGCGCCGGCAGCCCGCTCTGGCGCGCGCCCAGGACCTCGCCGGGGCCGCGCAGCCGCAGGTCCTCCTCGGCGATCCGGAAGCCGTCGTCGGTCGCGCGCATCACCTGCAGCCGGGCCCGCGCGCTCGGCCCGAGCGGATCCCCGTACAGCAACAGGCAGCTCGAAGGCCGCGCGCCGCGCCCCACCCGGCCGCGCAGCTGGTGCAGCTGGGCAAGCCCGAAGCGCTCGGCCTGTTCGACCACGATCACCGTCGCCTCGGGCACGTCCACTCCGACCTCGATCACCGTGGTCGCGACCAGAAGCCGGATGTTACCGGTCGCAAAGCCGGCCATGACCCGATCCTTGGCGGGCCCCGGCATGCGGCCGTGCACCAGCCCGACGACCGGCCCGAACTCCGCCCTGAGCGCCCGATAGCGCTGCTCGGCGGCCGCCCGGTCGCTGTCCTCGGCCGGATCGCCGTCGCCGATCAGCGGACAAACCCAGTACAGTCGCTCGCCGGCTTGCAGAGCCCTCGCGACCGCCGCCAGGATCCGGTCCATCCGGTCGAGCGGCAGGGCGCGGGTGCGGATCGCCTGACGGCCGGGCGGCTTCTCCCGGAGTTCCGAGACCGCCACGTCGCCGTAGAGGGCCAGGACGAGCGTGCGGGGGATCGGGGTCGCGGTCATGACCAAAAGATCCGGACACCGGCCCTTGGCGGCAAGGCCGAGGCGCTGATGGACGCCGAAGCGGTGCTGCTCGTCGATCACCGCCAATGCCAGGTCGGCGAATGCGACGCCCTGCTGGAACAAGGCATGAGTGCCGACCACGATCCGGCTCCGGCCCTGAGCCAGGTCGGCAAGCCGCCTGGCGCGCTCGGCGCCGCGTTCGCGGCCGGTCAGCAGGGTGGGCTCCAGCCCGGTCGGCGCCAGCAGGCGCGCCAGCGTCGCCCGATGCTGCCGTGCCAGGACCTCGGTCGGCGCCATCAGCGCCGCCTGGCCGCCGGCCTCGACCGCGCCCAGCATCGCGAGCACCGCGACCAGGGTCTTGCCGCTGCCGACGTCGCCCTGGAGCAGTCGCAGCATGCGGATCGGGCGCGCCATATCGCGCCGTATCGTCGCCAGAACCTGGCGCTGGCCCGGAGTCAGGCGGAACGGCAGGGCGCTCAGGACCGCCTGACCGAGCCGGCCGTCGCCGGTGAGCGCGCGCCCGGCCTGGCCCATGGCGCTCTGCCGGACCAGCGCCAGCGCCAGCTGACTGGCGAGCAGCTCGTCGAAAGCGAGGCGCCGGCGGGCAGGGCTGTCGAGCGCGATGGCGGCGGCGGCCGCGGGCTGGTGCAGGCTCTGGAGCGCGGCCCCGAAGCTCGGCCAGCGTCGCCGGCCGAGCCAGGCAGGGTCCTGCCATTCGGGCAGCTCCGGCAGATCCTCGAGCGCCTGCCGGATCAGCCGGCCCAGCACCCGCGCACTCAGGCCCTGGGTCAGCGGATAAATCGGCTGCAGCGGTCCCGCGTCCGCGAACTCGGCCGGGGTCAGGATCAACTCCGGATGGACGATCTGCCAGTTTCGCCCGTAGCGCGTGAGCGGTCCGCTGACGACCCGTCTGGCACCCGGCGGCAGCACCTGCTCCAGATACGGACGCCGGGCGCGGAAGAACACGAGCTCCAGGCCGCCTTGACAGCGCACGCGGTAGGGCCGGCGGACCGCCGCCCGCGGGCGATATCTCGACGGTGGCGTCGGCTGGTGTCCCTCGACCAGGACCTCGAGGGTCACCCGCTCGCCTTCAGGCACGCCGGCGGGGCTGCGGCTGAGCCGCCGGTCGACGACCGCGTGCGGCAGATGCCAGAGCAGGTCGAGGCGCCGGGCGCCCGTGTCCTCCGGCACGGACAGCAGGCGGTTCAGCGCGCCCTCGAGCCGTGGCCCGATCCCCTTGAGCTTGCGGGCCGGCGCCAGCCAGGCCGCCAGCGGATCGGCTGGCGTGGGGGCGGTCGGGCGCGCATCCTTTGAATTCTGGCCGCGAACAGCTACATCCTTGACCATCGTCACTCGCCAACCCGGCCTCCCGAGCTCCGGAACCTGTCGATACCCTCATGAGTGAGCCGCTTCCGATCCGCCGCAAGCGGCTTTTGCATCGGAGCCGCTATCGCGGCCGTCTGGAGGCCGACCTGCTGCTCGGCCGCTTCGCCGAGCGCCATCTGGCCGGGCTTGACCGGGCCGGGCTCGATCGCTACGAGGCGCTGCTGGGCGAGAGCGATCAGGACCTGCTCGACTGGATCTCCGGCCGGGCGCCGGTGCCGGCCCGCCACGACCACGACCTCTTCCAACGATTGCGGACCTTCCGGTTCGTCGACGCTCAGGACTGATCGCCGCCCACCCGATGCCCTCCGCTCCGCTGCTAGTCGAATCCGCCCTGGACAGCCAAGCCGAGACGCCGGCGCGTCGCCGGCGGCGCCTGCTGGCGGCCGCGACCCCGGGCCTGGATGCGCTCTGGCTCGCCGGCGAGGCCGGCCGGTCCGGCGCCGCGCAGCGGCTGCACGTCGCGCGCGATGCCGGGCGGGCGAGCCTGCTCGCCGAGCTGGTCCGCTTCTTTGCGCCGGCGCTCGAGATCGTGGTCCTGCCGGCCTGGGACTGCCTGCCGTACGATCGGGTCTCGCCCAACCCTGACATCATGGCGCGGCGCCTGGATGCGCTCGCGCGCCTGCTCGACGAGAGCGCGCCGCCAGCCCTGGTGATCACGACGGTCAACGCCATCCTCCAGAGGCTGCCGCCGCCCGAGCTGATCCGCTCCGGCAGGTTCGCGGCCGAGGCCGGCGGCCGGATCGATCGCGAGGCGCTGCTCGCCTGTCTGGCCCGCAACGGCTACCGCCGGAGCGGTACGGTCGTCGAGCCCGGCGAGTACGCGGTCCGCGGCGGCATCATCGACGTCTTCCCGACCGGCGGCGAACAGCCGCTCCGGCTCGACCTGTTCGGCGATCTGCTGGAGGCGATCCGGGCCTTCGATCCGCTGACCCAGCGCTCGCTCGGCAAGGTCGCGGCATTCGAGCTCGGGCCGGTCAGTGAGGTGATGCTGGACGAGGCCGCGGTCGAGCGCTTCCGCGCTGGCTATCTGAGGCGCTTCGGCGCGGTCACCGGCGACCCCTTGTTCGAATCGATCTCGGCCGGCCGGCCGTTCCCGGGCATGGAGCACTGGCTGCCGCTGTTCCACGAGCGCCTGGTCGATCTCTTCGACTATCTCGAGCCCGGCTGCGGGATCAGTCTCGACCCGTTGGCCGACGAGGCGATCGAGGCCCGCCACGCCACGATCGGCGAGCATTACGCCACCAGGCGCCAGCCGCCGGAGGCGGCGCGCGCGATGGGCGCCGCCCCCTACCGGCCACTCGCCCCGGACGAGCTGTATCTGAGCGAGCCGCGACTGGCGGCGTTGCTCGAGGACCACGACCGGACCGATGTTTCCCCGTTTGCCGCGCCCGAGGACGTCGCCGCAGGCGGCCTTGAGGTGATCGATCTCGGCGGCCGGCAGGCGCGCGACTTCGCCGCCGAGCGGGCGCGCCAGGACGTCAACCTATTCGACGCGGTCGCCCGGCACATCCGGGCCGAGCAGGCGGGCGGCAAGCGGATCGTGATCACCGGAGCGAGCGAGGGCTCGCTCGAGCGCCTGCGGATGGTGCTGGCCGACCACGGCGTCGAGGGTCTCCGCCGGATCGAGCGCTGGGACGAGGTCGATGCCGCGCGCGGGCCGGCGCTCGCCGTGCTGCCGCTCGATCATGGCTTCACGACCGCCGAGGTCTCGGTCCTGGCCGAGGCCGACATGGTCGGCGACCGGCTCAGCCGGCCGGTCCGCCGCACCCGCCGCAGCGATCAGTTCATCGCCGAGGTGGCGGCGCTCGGCGAGGGCGATCTCGTGGTCCACAACGACCACGGCATCGGCCGCTACGACGGCCTGGTCACGCTCGAGCTCGGCGGCGCCCCGCACGACTGCCTCCGCCTGCTCTACCAGGGCGGCGACAAGCTGTTCGTGCCGGTCGAGAACCTGGACGTGCTGTCCCGCTACGGGGCTGCCGAGGGCGAGGTGCCGCTCGACAAGCTCGGCGGCCTCGGCTGGCAGACGCGCAAGGCCCGGGTCAAGCAGCGCATCCGCGAGATCGCGGGCGAGCTGATCGAGATCGCGGCCAAACGCGCCCTGCGCCGCGGCACGCGCCTGATCCCGCCCCAGGGCCTCTATGAGGAGTTCGCCGCGCGTTTCCCCTACGACGAGACCGAGGACCAGGCGCGCGCGATCGAGGTCGTGCTCGACGATCTGGCGTCCGGTCAGCCGATGGATCGGCTCGTCTGCGGCGATGTCGGCTTCGGCAAGACCGAGGTGGCACTGCGCGCCGCGTTCGTGGTCGCGATGGCCGGCAGGCAGGTCGCGATCCTGGCGCCGACGACGCTCCTGGTGCGCCAGCACTTCCAGGTGATGCGCGAGCGCTTCCAGGGCCTGCCGCTCCGGATCGAGCAGGTTTCCCGATTCGTGCCGGCCAAGCGGCTGGGCGAGATCCGCAAAGGGCTCGAGGCCGGCGACGTCGACATCGTGGTCGGCACGCATGCGCTGCTCGGCAAGACCGTCCAGTTCAAGGACCTGGGCCTCGTGGTGATCGACGAGGAGCAGCATTTCGGCGTCGCCCATAAGGAGAAACTCAAGCAGTTGCGGGCCGAGGTCCATGTGCTGACCATGACCGCGACGCCGATCCCGCGCACGCTCCAGATGGCGCTGGGCGGCCTCAAGGAACTGAGCCTGATCGCGACGCCGCCGGTCGACCGCCTGGCGGTGCGTGCCTTCGTCCTGCCGACCGACCCCGTGGTTCTGCGCGAGGCGATCCTGCGCGAGCACTATCGCGGCGGCCAGACCTTCTACGTCTGCCCGCGGATCGAGGACCAGCCGAAGCTCGCCGAGCAGCTCCGCCACCTGGTGCCCGAGGTCAAGCTCGGGCTCGCCAACGGCCGGCTGCCGGCCAAGCAGCTGGAAGACGTGATGGCGGCGTTCTACGAGCGCCGGATCGACCTGCTCCTGACCACCAACATCATCGAGTCCGGGCTCGACATCCCGACCGCCAATACGCTGATCGTGCACCGGGCCGACCGTTTCGGGCTCTCGCAGCTCTATCAGCTGCGCGGGCGGATCGGGCGCGGCAAGGTGCGCGGCTACGCCTATTTCACGCTGCCGCCCAAGCGCAGGCTGCGCGAGGCCGCCGAGCGCCGGCTGCAGGTGATCCAGAGCCTGGACCAGCTGGGGGCCGGCTTCCAGCTCGCCTCCCACGACCTCGACATCCGCGGTGCCGGCAACCTGCTCGGCGACGAGCAGTCCGGGCACATCAAGGAGGTCGGCTTCGAGCTCTACAATCACCTGCTCGAGGAAGCGGTTCTGCTGGCGCGGCAGGCGGAAGGGGAGGCGGCGCCGGAGGCCCAGGACTGGACCCCGCAGATCACGATCGACGCCGCGGCGCTGATCCCCGAGACCTACATCGAGGACCTCGATCTGCGCCTTGCGATGTACCGCCGGCTGGCGGCGCTGGCCGAGCCCGACGACGTCGAGGCGTTCGCGGCCGAGCTGATCGACCGCTTCGGCCCCTTGCCCGGGGAGACGGAGCAGTTGCTGCAGCTGGTCCGGATCAAGCAGCTCTGCCGCAAGGCGGGTGTGGCCAAGGTCGAGGCCGGGCCGAAAGGGGTCCTCCTCGCCTTCCACGACAACCGCTTCGCCAGGCCCGAGCGCCTGGTCGGCTACATCGCCGAGCACGGCAAGACCATGCGCGTCCGCTCCGACCACCGCCTGGTGATCAGCGGCGAGACCAAGACCCCGATCGAGCGGCTCAAGCGCGTCCAGACCTTGGTCCAGGACCTCGGC
>CAWALL010000018.1:0-82742 GCA_963782885.1 uncultured Alphaproteobacteria bacterium | reverse complement strand
CGTGCGCCTCTTGATGGCGCCGCATGCGTCACTTCTGTGCGCTTTCGCCCTCGACGGCACCCAGCGGCGTACCGACCGGTTCATCGGCAATCGGACCCTTACACCACACGAAGGCTCACGCGGATGGCCGGCCTCCATTCTTGATTATTGGCTAAGCCTCGCTATAGGGCATGATGTCTTCATGACGCGCCTTCCAATGTGCATCGATGCCATCCCATCCATTTCCTCGGAATACATGCTTACACTCAGGACAAACTCTCTTGACTGCGGGCCGGGCCTTATCACTTTCTAACTCTATCACCCTGCTCCGCAATGTATTGAGTTCATAAAGCTCACAAGCGGGACGGCCATTCTTGCACCTGATCGATGCCCACTTCCGTTCGAAAATGCGAAGTCGCTCGTTGATATCATTGGTCGGGTTGATGACGAAGAAAGTCCGCTGACTGTATTTGCGCCAATAGAGCGCCAAGGCATCCGCTCCGGCGGCCCTGAGACGACCGAGCCAATGTTGAATTTCCTTGGCGTGGCCTCCTGGGGTTCGACTGTTGTGGTGATAGACGACGGCGGGCCGGTCTGCCGCCAGCTTCAACGCCTCTGACAGGGGAATCCGTTTCCAAGCACTGCGATCAGCCCAACGATATTTGGCGTCTTCGCAGAGGCCGTTGTCCGGGTCAGCAAAAACAATGCTGCATCCTCGCAGATCAGTCAAGACACTTTGGAACCACGCCTCGCGGGAAGCCATACCTTTATCTAGTGGTGCAGTCGAGAACGCTGCATTTGGAAGTAAGCCACATTCCTCGACATGCCGAACCGATCGCTTGTCGGCAACCACGATCTTCCTCAGGCCCTCAAAAAGCTCCGGGTCCAAGTGTCGCCATCGATCGGGTTTATTTAGATAGTCAACATGTTTGCCATCGTCGTTGTCAGCTCGATCTGGGAAAAGGTACCACGCTATGCCAAGCCGATGGCCTCGGCCAAGAACTCTCAAGAGTCCGAATTTGACGAAATCACCTATATCGCCAACATATCGATTCTGCATGATCTTTAGGGTGTGTTAACACTATTCAAAGAGGGCGGTTTGAGGTAAGCTCATCGCATGATGAGGCTGACCGAAGACCAGTACGAAGTGATCCGGCCGTTGATGCCCGTACAGCGGGGCAACGTGCGGATCGCCAATCTCGAGGTCATCAACGCGGTGCTGTTTGTGGCCGAGAACGGCTGCAAATGGCGCGCGCTGCCGGCGCGCTTCGGCAACTGGCACACGATCTACACACGGCTGCGCCGATGGGCGGCGGCGGGCGTGCTGGACCGCGTGTTCCAGGCCCTGCAAGAGCATCGCCTGATCCGCATCCGCGTCGAATGCGTCGGCTTGGACAGCACCAGCGTCAAGGTTCACCCCGATGGCACGGGCGCGCGAAAAAAAACGGCCCGCAAGCCATCGGCAAGTCACGCGGCGGTTGGAACACCAAGATTTATCTGGTTGCCGCGGATGAGCGAACGGCCCTGACCTTCGCCCTGTCGCCCGACAGGCCCATGACGCGCCCGAAGGACGCAAATTGCTGCGCGCCTGGCAGCGCCGGCCCGCTGGTGTGCCGATGGTGATGGACCGGGCATACGAGGGCGACGAGACCCGACAACCGGTGCTGGCGCTCGGCTTCGAGCCGGTCGTTCCGCCCAACCCCAACCGCCTTCGCCCCTGGACCTACGACCGCAGCCTCTACCGCAGGCGCAACGAGGTCGAGCGCCTGTTCCGCAGGTTGAAGGGGTTTCGCCGCATCTTCTCGCGCTTCGAAAAGCTCGATCTCATGTTCACCGCCTTCATCCACTTCGCCCTGATCACCGACATGCTTTGTGTTAACACGCCCTAGTGTAGCGTCCCAGAAATAACGTTACAAAGCCGGCCGAGCTTGGCAAGGATGTCGTCGGCGGTGGCGGTCCAGGCGAACGGTCGCGAGCAAGCGTTGTAGGCGGCAACGAAGGCGCTGATCCGGGTGACGAGGTCCTTGGCGCTGGCGAAGGAGCCGCGACGGATCTCGCGGCTGGTCAGGATCGCGAACCAGCGCTCGACCTGGTTGAGCCAAGAGGCGTAGGTCGGGGTGTCATGGGTATGGAAGCGCGGCCGCGCGGCGAGCCAGGCGCGGACCTTGGGATGCTTGTGGGTGGCGTAGTTGTCGACGACGAGGTGGACGTCGAGATCGCTCGGCACCGCACCATCGATGCGCTTGAGAAAGGCCAGGAACTCCTGGTGGCGATGGCGTGCCCGGCACTCGGCCAGCACCTGCCCGTTGGCGACGTCGAGGGCGGCAAACAAGGTGGTCGTGCCGTGCCGCTTGTAGTCGTGGGTGATGCCATCGGCGTGGCCGAAGCCCATCGGCAGCATGGGTTGCGTGCGCTCCAGCGCCTGAATCTGGCTTTTTTCGTCGACGCACAGGACGACCGCGTGATCCGGTGGGTTGAGGTACAGCCCGACGATGTCCGAACCTTTTCGACGAACAACGGGTCGGTCGACAGCTTGAAGCTCCTGGCGCGGTGCGGCTGGATCCCGAACAGTCGGAAATAGCGCTGCACCGTGCTTTTCGAGATCCTGCAGGCCTCGGCCGCGCTACGGACGGTCCAGTGCGTCCCGACGCGCGGGCGGCTCTTCAGGACCGTCGCCAGCAGGTTCGCCACCGCCTCGTCATCATGGCTGCGCGGGCGCCCCGGCCGCTGCTCACCGTAGAGCCCGGCCAGACCCTGCTCGAGGAACCGCCTGCGCCAGTGACTGACCGCCGGGATCGAGAGGCCGACATGCCGCGCGATCTCGGTGTTCGAGGCGCCCTCTGCCGATGCGAGCACGATCCGCGCCCGGCGCACCAGACCATGCGGTGCGGTCCGCGAGCGGACCAGATCGCTCAGACTGTCCCGCTCCGCCTCGGTCAACTCGATCTCATGTTTGCGTGGCCGGCCCATGCTGCTCCCTTCCGCGTTGCGGTGGGCCGCGTAAGCTTCGGCTTGTCCTGCGGGCGCCCGGTACGTTTCCCTCCCCCCTTGCGGGGAGGGTCAGGGTGGGGGAGTGTGGCAGGACTTGCCGCGACGAGCGTCACTCGTGGGCGCCGGGGTGGCTCGGATCGACGAACGACGCCCGGCCGAGCTCGCGTGCGTCGCCGGCGAGCGTCGGGCTCCGGTTGGGGATCGGGCGCATGCCGCGCGCCGGCGTCCGCCCGGCGCTCGGGTGACGACGCACCCGCTCGGCGCGCTTGAGCTCGAGCGCCCGGCGCGCGATCTCTCTCTGGCCGGCCCGCTGCTCCTCCTGGTCAGCGCGCGCGCGCTCGCGGTTGACCCGCCGCAGAGCGCTCGCGAACACCTGCCTCTTGGTCGTGGTGCCGGTGTTGTCCCTGGCCGGACGCGCGCCGCGCGGCGCCGCCTTGCCGCGCATTTCGCGCCGTTGCTGGCGCGCGAGATCCCGGGCCTTGTTGCGGTAGTCGCGCAGCCGGCGGGCGGCCTCGGCGAGCTGCTCCTTGGACAGTTCGCAGATCTCCGGATAGTGGCTGCTCCTCACGACCTCGAACTCCGCCTCGGTCAGCATCCGCTGCTCGGTCGCAATCGGCACGCTCATCAGATCCTCCCCTCGGTGCTGTTGCGGGCATACCGAGTCCAACGACCGGGCGGGGATTCGGTTCATGGCCGCCGGCATCAGGGAAGCGGCCCCGAGGCAGCCGTCAGCCGTTTGCCGAGAGGTCACTCCCGCGAAGGCAGAGGTTCGGGGCTCGGCCGCCGTCCGGCCGTCGCGGCCGCGCGTTTACGCCGGGCGCGGCGGGACAGCATGTTCAGGCCCTCGACCAGGGCCGAGAACGCCATCGCGGTGTAGATGTAGCCGCGCGGTACGTGCACGCCGAAGCCGTCGGCGATCAGCATGGTCCCGATCAGCAGGAGAAACCCCAGCGCCAGCATCACGATCGTCGGGTTGGCGTGAATGAAGTTGGCGAGCGGGGTCGCCGCCAGCAGCATGACCCCGACCGCGACGACCACCGCGACGACCATGACCGGGACGTGCGGCGTCATGCCGATCGCGGTCAGGATGCTGTCGATCGAGAACACCAGATCGAGCGCCAGGATCTGGCCGATCGCCGCCACCATGCCGATCCGCGCGGCCGGCTCGAACAGATCCGGGCCCGGGTCGGGATCGACGTTGTGGTGGATTTCTTTGGTCGCCTTCCAGACCAGGAACAGGCCGCCCGCGATCAGAATGAGGTCGCGCCAGGAGAAGCCGTGGCCAAAGGCCTCGAACAGCGGCTCGGTCAGCCGGACAATGACCGCGATCGTGCCGAGCAGGCCGAGCCGGAGGATCAGGGCAAGGCCGATTCCGATCCGGCGCGCTTTAACCCTCTGATTTTCCGGGAGTTTGTTGGAGAGGATTGAGATGAAGATCAGGTTGTCGATCCCGAGCACCACCTCCATCACGATCAGAGTGGCGAGCGCCGCCCAGGCGGCGGGATCGGTCGCGAGCGCGAGCAGGCTGTCCATGGCCAGCACAGGTCCCGACTAGGCGCCCCAAGGGCGCGGCGAGATCGCCAGATAGGCAGCCGGGACGAATTTTTCGAGCCTCGGCGGCCGGTCAGGCCGCGGCCTTGTCCAGCTCGCGGACGATCGCCTCGCCCATGGTCGAGGTCGAGACCCTGGCCTTGCCCTCCTGCATGATGTCGGCGGTCCGAAGCCCGCCCGCCAGGACCTTGGCGATCGCGCCGTCGAGCAGCTCCGCCGCCTGGTCCTGGTCGAAGGAGTAGCGGAGCATCATCGAGAAGCTCTGGAGCATCGCGATCGGGTTGGCGATCCCTTTGCCGGCGATGTCCGGTGCCGAGCCGTGGACCGGCTCGTAGAGGGCCTTGCGCTGGCCGTCGGGGCCGGGCGCGCCGAGCGAGGCCGACGGCAGCATGCCGAGCGAGCCGGTCAGCATCGCGGCGCAGTCCGAGAGCAGGTCGCCGAACAGGTTGTCGGTCACGATCACGTCGAACTGCTTGGGCTGGCGGACCAGCTGCATCGCGCAGTTGTCGGCGTACATGTGGCTGAGCTCGACGTCCGGGTACTCGGCGTCGCGCAGCTTCTGCACCTCCTCGCGCCAGAGGACGCCGCTCTCCATGACGTTCGCCTTCTCGACCGAGCAGACCCGGTTGCCGCGCTTCCTCGCGAGCTCGAAGCCGACCCGTGCCACGCGGACGATCTCCCTGGTCGTGTAGACCTGGGTGTTGACGCCGCGGCGCTGGCCGTCGGGCAGGGTCTCGATGCCGCGCGGCTCGCCGAAATAGATCCCGCCGGTGAGCTCGCGCAGGATCATCAGGTCGAGGCCCTTGACCAGCTCGGGCTTGAGCGAGGAACTGTCGGCCAGCGCATCGAACACCTTGGCCGGCCGGAGATTCGCGAACAGGCCGAGTTCCTTCCGCAGACGCAAAAGACCGCGCTCGGGCTTCTGATCGAACGGCAAAACGTCGTACTTGGGCCCGCCGACCGCGCCGAACAGCACCGCATCGGCGCCTTGCGCCTGGTCCATGACGGCATCGGTCACGGGCGTGCCATGCTGGTCGTAGGAGCAGCCGCCGACCAGGCCCTCGTCGAGCTCGAACTCGAGGCCCTGGCGGCGCGCGAACCAGTCCATGATCCGGCGGACCTCGCGCATCACCTCCGGGCCGATGCCATCGCCCGGCAGCAGCAAGACCCGGCCAAGCCGCCCGGGCGCGTTCGCGAGCCGGGGCATCACGCGGCTCCGCGATAGAGCCAGGGCTCGGCCGCCCGCTGCCGCGCCTCGAAATCGTCGATCCGCTTCGCCTTCTTCATCGTCAGACCGACGTCGTCGAGGCCGTTGAGCAGGCAGTGCTTGGCGAACGGATCGACCTCGAAGTGGAACACCTCGTTGCCCGTGGGCCGATGGATCTCCTGCTTCTCGAGGTCGATCGTGAAGGTCGGATCCTTGGCCTCGCTCGCTTCCCGGATCAGGATATCGACCTGCTCCTGAGGCAGAACAATGGGCAGGATGCCGTTCTTGAAGCAGTTGTTGAAGAAGATGTCGGCGAAGCTGGGCGCGATCACGCAGCGGATGCCGAAGTCGAGCAGCGCCCAGGGCGCGTGCTCGCGCGAGCTGCCGCAGCCGAAGTTCTCGCCCACGATCAGGATCTTGGCCTCGCGATGCGGGTCCTTGTTGAGGACGAAGTGCGGGAGCTCGCTGCCGTCGTCCTGATAGCGGAGCGTCTCGAACAGATGGACCCCGAGGCCGGTGCGCTTGATGGTCTTCAGATGGCGCGCCGGGATGATCTTGTCGGTGTCGATGTGGACCATCGGCAACGGCGCCGCGATCCCGGTGAGCGTCGTGAACGGCTGCATGGCTTGACCCTCTCTCCCTCGTCCGCGCGCCCTTTATGCCCGCGCCCGCCGGGAACTTCCAGGGGCTTTGCGCACGGTGGCGGCGGTCCGTCCGGTCGATCAGGACGAGCGGCGGCTCGTCGCCGGCCGGCGCACGGATTGGTTGACCTTCGCTTGACAGGCTCGCGGATGGGGGACCAGGTGCGGCCGCGCGGATCGGCCCCCGGGGCGGCAGACGGCAAAGGGAGAATCGACGGGATCGGGGGAAGGTCGAGGTTGAGTGGACAGGGCGGCGGGGATGGGCCGGATTGACGGAAGCCGGGCGCTGTTGGCTTGAGATTGATGCGGCAACCCGGTCGGGATTGATGCCGAAGGAGAGCGTTCGCGTCGCAGGATCATCTATGACGCAATGTCCGCCGGACAATCGAACGGTGCACTAGGCGGTAGGGCCAAGAAGGGCCGGGTTCGGTGCTCAGTTTTCGTCCCACGGCCGACTGGGATTGATCGATCGTTTCTACTTTCGATGGCACGATTCCGTGCGCTCGGTGGCGCATGATTTACTCGAAAGAGCACAGAAGTGGCGCATCCGATGGACAATGGTTGCCAAAAATCAGCGAGCATCAATCAAAGTCAATTGATGGGATTGAGGCTGCGACTCGCCGGCAGGGAAGAATTGCCGGCGTTCCCAGGTGCTTAGACAGATGATCGTGATGGACGCGCTCAGGGCAAATCTGGAGAATTGATTGGAGTTGAGGCTGTCAATCAAGGTGCTCCGGTACGCACCAAGGCTACACATCCGTCGCATCCGCTCTGCCAAGCCGCTCCTGGATCGCGTCGGGCGAGCGCCGAGTGTAGCCGCCCGCGCGAGTCGGTTGAAGCTCCGGACCGGCCCGGCGCAGAATGAGGCTGGAGTCGGCCCGAACGGGGCTCTCAACGCTCGGCGAGCGCGAGGACGGCACGCAGCGGAGGGACGAGGCGGTCGCGGGGGTCGCGGTGCAGCGCGCCGCTGAGGCGACGGTCGATGTCGCGGCGCCAGGTCACGATCTCGGCGATCCAGCCGGCACGCGGCTCCCGGGCCGGCGAGTGCTCCAAGAGCAGAACATGCTCGATGATGTTGGCGGCCCAGCTGCGCAGCGAATTGCGTTGGTTCTTGCCCAAGTCGGCGATTTCCTCGGTGATGTGCGCGAGGTCGAGGGGCAGGTTCGGGCGCGAGCGCGCGAACCGGCGCAGCTCCTTCGCCTGGGCCTGGGTCCAGGCGTAAAAGTCGTCTTGATAAAGATCGGCGGCCGATGCCTCGCTCATGGCGAAGCCTGGTCATCGCGCAGTGAGGCCGGCCAGAACGCGCCGAGCACCTGATCCAGCGTATAGGGACAGCGCTCGGGGAGACGTGCGGCGACATCACTCTCGCCGTAGAGCCGCAGCCTCTCCACCATGTCCGACCGAGCCTGGTCGTAGAGGCGCGGAAGGTGGCGACGGAGATCACGCCTCAGCGTGGCGCTCAGATGGTCGTCGATTTCGCGGCGGAAGGTCACGATCTCATTGATCCAACCCCGTCGGGGGTCGCGAGCGGGTGAGTGCTCCAGCAGGAGTAGATGCTCGATGATCCGTCGCGTCCAGCTGCGCAGCCTCTTCCGTTGCTCAGTCCCCAAATCGGCGATCTCCTCGGCGATGTGCGCGAGGTCGAGCGGGAGGTTGGGCCGAGTACGCGCGAACCGGCGCAGCTCCCGCGCCTGGGCCTGGGTCCAGGCGTAGAAGTCGTCCTCATAGAGCTGGTCGACGGGTGTTGCGCGCATGGCTCGAGCCTAACGTATCGGGCGGCTCCGCGGCAAGTTTGGCACCTCGCAAGGCTCAAGCGGGAGCCGTCTCCCGCACCTCGACCCTCACGAGCAGCCGCGCGATCTCGGCGACGTCCGGCTCGGTCGGACAGGGCAGATCGTCCAGGCTACTGGGAGCGGGAACCGGCTGACCCGTCTCGATCATCAGCGCAATGTGGCCGGCCAGCGCCTCTTCGGCATTGAGCGCCGCCTCCTGCAGCGTGTCGCCGCCGCTGGTGCAGCCCGGCACATCTGGGAAGAAGACGCTGTAGCCAGTCTCGGCGTCGCCCTCGATGATCGCGGCGTAGTGGCGAATCGCCATGTCAGTCCTTTCGCAACCTGACGCCGCTCTGGCGCTCGATGCTTCGCAGCGTGCCGATCTTCACGTCTCTCTGCGGGTGGGCCACCGTCACCAGGCCCGGCTTCGCCGGGTGCTTGAAATGATGGTGACTGCCGGTCACGCGCACAAGCCGCCAACCGGCCGCTTCGAGCCTGCGAATCACCTCTCGGCTCGAGATCGGCACGCCAAGTCCGGGTGCCTGCCCGCTCGCTTTTCAGCGGGCGAAGACAAGGGCTACGCGAGCTTGCGCACGTCCGTGATGTGGCCGGTGATCGCGGCGGCGGCGGCCATGGCGGGGGACATCAGGTGGGTGCGGCCGCCTTTGCCCTGGCGGCCCTCGAAGTTGCGGTTGGAGGTGCTGGCGCAGCGCTCGCCGGGCTGGAGCTGGTCCGGGTTCATGCCCAGGCACATCGAGCAGCCGGCCTCGCGCCATTCGAAGCCGGCGTCCCGGAAAATCCGGTCGAGCCCTTCCTCCTCGGCCTGGTGCTTGATCAGGCCGGAACCGGGCACGACCATCGCCTGGACGCTGCCCGCGATCCGCTTGCCCCGGACGACCTCGGCGGCAGCGCGCAGATCCTCGATCCGGCCGTTGGTGCAGGAGCCGAAGAATACCTTGTCGACCCGGATCTCGGCCATCGGCGTGTTCGGCTCGAGGCCCATGTATCGAAGCGCCCGCTCGACGTGAGCGCGCCGCGCCGGATCGTTTTCCCGGCTTGGGTCCGGCACCTTGCCGGAGATCGGCTGGACGTCCTGGGGGCTCGTGCCCCAGGTGACCTGCGGCTCGATGCTCTGGGCGTCGAGCGTGACCTCCTTGTCGTAGCGGGCGCCCTCGTCCGAGGGCAGGATCCGCCAGTGCGCCACCGCCTGCTCGAAGGCGCCGGCTTTGGGTGCCATCGGCCGGCCCTGGAGGTAGCGGAAGGTGGTCTCGTCGGGCGCGATCAGGCCGGCGCGGGCGCCCGCCTCGATTGACATGTTGCAGATGGTCATCCGCCCGGCCATCGACAGGCCGCGGACCACCTCGCCCGCGTATTCGATGACGTGGCCGGTGCCGCCCGCGGTGCCGATCTTGCCGATGATCGCGAGGATCACGTCCTTGGCGGTGACCCCGAACGGCAAGGCACCCGCGACGCTGACCCGCATGTTGAGCGGCCGCTTCTGGAGCAGGGTCTGGGTCGCCAGCACGTGCTCGACCTCGGAGGTGCCGATGCCGAAGGCGAGCGCGCCGAAGGCGCCATGGGTCGAGGTGTGGCTGTCGCCGCAGACGATCGTGTTGCCGGGCAGCGTGAAGCCCTGCTCGGGGCCGATGATGTGGACGATGCCCTGGCGGATGTCCTCGACGTCGAACAATTCGATGCCGAACTCGCGGCAGTTCTGCTGCAGGGTCTCGACCTGAAGGCGGGACTGCGGCTCGGCGATGCCCTTGGAGCGATCGGTGGTCGGCACGTTGTGGTCGGGGACCGCGAGGGTCGCGTCGGGCCGGCGCACCTTGCGCCCCGCCTCGCGCAGGCCCTCGAACGCCTGCGGGCTCGTGACCTCGTGGACCAGGTGGCGGTCGATGTAGAGCAGGCAGGTGCCGTCCTCCTGCTGCTCGACCACATGGCTGTCCCAGATCTTGTCGAACAACGTCCTGGCTTCGGCCATGACCCTCGCTCCCCCAAGGCTACCGGCGGTCGGCGCCGCCGGTCATTCGTTGGCGCTGCCGTTGCCGCCGCCGTCCTCGCCGGCCGCGCCATTGGCGCCATCGGCGCGGCCGCGGCCACGCTCGTCGCGGCGCTCTGTGATCCTCGCCGCCTTGCCGGTCCGGCCGCGCAGATAATAGAGCTTGGCGCGCCGGACCCGGCCCCGGCGCAGGACTTCGATGCCCGCGATCTGCGGGCTGTACAGCGGGAAGATCCGCTCGACGCCCTCGCCGTAGCTGATCTTGCGCACAGTGAACGCGGAGTTGATGCCGCGGTTCTTGCGGGCGATGCACACGCCCTCGAAGGCCTGCACGCGCTCGCGCGAGCCCTCCACCACCTTGACGTTGACCCGGACCGTATCGCCGGGAGCGAAATCAGGGATCGGGCGATCGGCGGTGAGTTCTGCGATCTGTTCCTGCTCGAGCTGCTGGATCACGTTCATGGCAAACCTCACTGGTCATCGGCCCGATGGGGCGGCTCGGGTGCGCCGGCGGCGCGATGGCGCGCCCAGAGGTCAGGCCGGCGCGTCCGGGTCGCGAGCTCGGCCTGACGGTCGCGCCACGCCCGGATCAGGGCGTGGTGTCCGGACAGCAGCACCTCGGGAACCGGACGCCCTTCCCAGACCTGGGGCCGCGTGTAGTGCGGGTATTCGAGCAGGTCGCCGGCGAAGCTCTCCTCGTCGAGTGACGCGCGGGCGCCGATCACCCCCGGCAGCAGACGCACGCAGGCGTCGAGCAGCGCGAGCGCAGCCGGCTCGCCGCCCGACAGCACGATGTCGCCGAGACTGACCTCCTCGAGCGCCCGGGCCTCGATGACCCGCTGGTCCACGCCTTCGAAGCGCCCGCATAAGACCACGACTCCGGGGCCGTCGGCAAGCGCCTGCACCCGCGCCTGGCTGAGCGGGACGCCGCGCGCGCTGAGGTAGAGCAAAGGCCGCGCCGGTCCGCTCTCCAGGGCGTGATCGAGCGCGCGCGCGATCACGTCCGGCCGCATCACCATGCCGGCACCGCCGCCGAACGGCAGGTCGTCGACGGTCCGGTGCCTGTCGCTCGCGAAATCGCGCAGGTTGACCGCGGCCAGCGACCAGATGCCCTGCTCCAGCGCGCGCCCGGCAAGGGAATGACCGAGCGGCCCCGGAAACATCTCCGGGAACAGCGTGAGCACGGTCGCGGCCCAGGGTGCGGCGCGCGCGCTCATGGCCACACCTCCTCGAGCTTTCCGCCGGCGCTTGGCTCGTCCGCCAGCAGTTCGGCCGGCGGCTCGACCACCAGCCGGCCGCGCGCCAGATCGACCACCGGCACGGTCTCGCGGTCGAACGGCAGGCTGAGTGTGCGGCCATCGTCGGCCGCGATCTCGATCAGGTCGCCGGCGCCGAAGTTGTCCAGGCTCCGGACCGTGCCGAGGCGCGCCCCGTCCGCCCGCAGGGCCACCAAGCCTTCGAGGTCGGCGCGATAGAACTCGTCCGGGCCGGGCGCCGGCAAGGCCGTGCGCGGGACGAACAACGAGCTGCCCCTGAGCGCTTCGGCCGCGGTCCGGTCGGTGATGCCGTCGGCCCGGGCAAGGACGCCGCCGCGCGCCGCGCCGATGACCTTCAGCTCGAACCGGCGCTGCCCGTTCTGATCATAGAGGGGACCGTAGGCCGCGACGTCGGCCGGCCGCTCGGTGAAGCAGCGGAGCTTGAGCGCGCCGGACAGGCCGTGCGCGGCCACGATCCGGGCCACGCAGACCCACGCCGAAGCTCCTTGCCGGTCGACCATGAGCGCTGGTTCCGCACGACGCCTCGCGCACCCCGATCGTCAGGCGCTCGCGGCCGCCGCGGTCTCGGCCTTCTTCGCTTCGATTTCCCGAGCCCGCTTGCCGGTGCCGCGATGCTTGACCGTGTTCGAGGTGATGCCGGCGCCATCGAGAAAGCGAGCAACCCGGTCGCTCGGCCTGGCGCCGCTCGCGAGCCAATGGCGGACGCGCTCCTCGCGCAGCACGATCCGCGCTGGATGGTCGCCCGGCAGCAAAGGATCATAGGTGCCGAGCTTCTCCAGAAAACGGCCGTCCCGGGGGCTGCGCGAATCGGTCGCGACGATCCGGTAGACCGGCCGCTTCTTGGTGCCGCCGCGGGCCAGGCGAAGGCGAACGCTCATCGATCCAAATCCTCGTCCGGCCATTTCAGGGGCAAGGTGGGCTCACCGCTCGGCCGCGTCGGGGTGAATGCCAGGCTCCCGGCCACAAGCCGGGCTCATTAGCGCGCGAACAAGTAGTCGCCCGGCCAGGGCGGGTCAAGCCTGGACTTGGCCCGGCGGTCCGTCGCTGCCTTCGGAAGCGAAGGCGACCCGGGCGAAGATTTCGGCGAGGCCGACCTCGACTCCGAGGGTGTCCAGTCGGAGACGGGCGTCGAGCCCCTCGTAAAGGTGGCTCCGCCAGCTGCCGTCGTCGGCTCGGGAGGCGACCTCGATCGCCGGTTCGTTCTGGATCAGGACGTAATGTCTAAGTGACGGGATCTTCTGATACGACCAGCGCTTCGGGCCATCGTCTCGCTCGGCCGTGCCTCCTGAGAGAACCTCCACCACGAGGACCGGCCTTTCGATCCAGGTCGCTTGGCCTGGAACCTTGCCGATGGCGGCGACCGTGTCGGGGTACATCACGTCCCCGTCAGGCGAGACGACCTTGACAGTGCAGGTGAAGATCTCGCAGCCGAGAGCGCACGCTTGCCGGTCCAGCGTCTGGGCGACGTTGAGGGTGATCCGATTGTGGGCGACCGTGTCGCCGGCCCTCAGTCGGACAACGCCTCTGACTCGCTCGTAGCGCTCGGCCTGCTGCTCCTCCCAGCGGAGGAAGTCGGCCAGCGATCGGTGCCGAACGTCCAGTGCGGTCGCCATCAACCTTCTCCTGTTTGGCGACGCCCGATCTTAGACGGTCGTCGGGCTGACTGGAATTCCGATGCGCCCGGGTTTACCAGAGCTGATCGCAGGTGGGAACCGCTATATTCTGAACGACTGTGGATGCGAGCGCGGCGTCAAAACAAGTTTAAGGGGATAGAAAGCAACAGTCCCAAAACAGCCCCTATAACTACATACATGAAATTCTCCGCTCTTCGATCGACAATGTGATGCCATTGAATTTGAAATTCCTCATCAAAGACTTTTGTAAAATTTTGAAAAGTGCTTAGTTTCCGATCCGCAAGTGTCGTTTTGTACTCTTCAAATTGTCTCGTATAATTTTCATTTTCCCCGCCTAGAATTGTTCCTTTGCTTGGAGCAGAAGGCGCCCCGGCAAAAATCTCGTCCCGCCGATCGAGTATTCGCTCCCAAGCTTGAAACACATCTGAATTTGCCAGGCTTCCGCGTCGGAAGAGAAATCTCTTCCAGCGTGGCATCTCTAACATCAGCTTACTTCGAGTGCTGTACCTCGTGCTCATCCGCGTCCCCAAGCAAAGACGCACCCCGTTTACCGCGGCAAGAGACCCGGCGGCAGGCCGCGGCCGAGGAACGGTTTGTCGCCCATCTTCTTGACCCGCTTCATCATGGTCTGCATCTGCTGGTGCTGCTTGAGCAGCTTGTTGACCTCCTGCACGCTCAAGCCCGCCCCGGCCGCGATCCGGCGTTTGCGCGAGGCGTGGATGACCTTGGGATTGCGCCGCTCGTAAGGCGTCATCGAGCTCACGATCGCGATCTGGCGGTTGATCATGCTGTCGTCGAGCTTGGCTTCCGCCAGCTGCTTCTTGACCTTCTGGACGCCGGGCAGCAGGCCCAGGATGCTGCTCATGCCGCCCATCTTGCGCATCTGACGGAGCTGGCCCGCGAGATCCTCGAGGTCGAAGCTGCCCTTTTGCATCTTGGCGGCGAGCTTCTCGGCGTCGGCCTGATCGACCGCCTCGCTAACCTTCTCGACCAGCGAGACGACGTCGCCCATGCCGAGGATGCGGGACGCCATGCGGTCGGGATGGAACGCCTCGAGCGCTTCCAGCTTCTCGCCGGTGCCGACCAGCTTGATCGGCTGGCCGGTGACCGCGCGCATGCTGAGCGCTGCTCCGCCGCGGGCATCGCCGTCGATCCGGGTAAGCACGATGCCGCTGATGCCGATCCGCTCGTGGAAGGCGCTGGCGAGGTTGACCGCGTCCTGGCCGGTCAGCGCGTCGGCGACCAGGAGCGTCTCCTGCGGCCGCACCCGGTCGCGGACGGTCTCGAGCTCGCTCATCAGCCCGTCATCGATGTGCAGCCGGCCGGCGGTGTCCAGGATCAGGACATCGTAGCCCTGGCGCTCGGCGGTCTCGAGCGCGCGCGCCGCGATCGCGAGCGGCGGCTCGCCCGGGACGATCGGCAGGCACTCGACGGCGGCCTGGCCTGCGAGCACCGCGAGCTGCTCCTGCGCCGCCGGGCGCTGGACGTCGAGCGAGGCGAGCAGCACCTTCTGGCGCGCCCGGGTGCGCAGGCGGAGCCCGATCTTGGCGCTGGTCGTGGTCTTGCCCGAGCCCTGGAGGCCGACCATCAGCAGGACCCGCGGCGGCGCGCCGGCAAGCGCCAGATCCTGTGCCTCGCCGCCCAACAGCTCGACCAGGCGGTCGTTGACCACCTTGACCACCATCTGACCGGGGGTGACGCTGCGCAGCACCTCGTGGCCGACCGCGCGCTCGCGGATGCCGGCGACGAAGTCCTTGACCACCGGCAGCGCGACGTCGGCCTCGAGCAGGGCGACCCGGATGTCGCGCAGCGCCGCCTCGACGTCGGCCTCGCTGAGCGCGCCCCGGCGCCGCAGCCGATCGAACACGGTGCCGAGCCGGCCGGAGAGATTTTCGAACATGGAGATCACCGATCCGGGGCGCCGTGGCCGGCACCGCACGCTTGGGTGGGCGGGGCGGAAGACCCCTGGAGACGGCGCGAAATGTCGTGACCGGCGCTGGCAAAGTCAAGCTGGGCCGGAGCTGCGCGCCGGGATCCGGTTGCGCCGGAGAGCCCGATCGCCATATTGGCAGCGTCATCGATCGGCAGCGAGATGGACGAGCTCGACTTCTACAAGATGCAGGGCCTCGGCAACGACTTCGTGATCCTCGATCGACGGAGCGGCAAGCTGTCGCTGTCGACCGCGCAGATCCGGCGGATCGCCGACCGCAGGCGAGGCGTCGGCTGCGATCAGCTGCTCTGCCTCGAGCCCTCGGAGCGGGCGGCCGTCTTCATGCGCGTCTATAACGCCGACGGCTCCGAGGCCAGTGCCTGCGGCAACGGCACCCGCGCGGTCGCGCGCCTGCTGATGGAGGAGCAGGGCGGCAGCCGGGCGGCGATCGAGACCGCGGCCGGCGTCCTGACCGTGACCGTGAGCATCCAGGGCTACACCGTCGACATGGGCCGACCGCGGTTCGGCTGGGACGAGATCCCGCTCGCGCGGCCGATGGACACGCTCGCCCTCGACCTCGCGCGCGGTCCGCTCGACCAGCCGGTCGCGGTCAACCTAGGCAACCCGCACGCGGTGTTCTTCGTCGACGACGCCGAGGCGGTGCCGCTCGCCGAACTCGGGCCGGCGCTGGAGACCGATCCGCTGTTCCCCGAGCGCGCCAACATCGGGGTCGCCGAGGTCCAGGGCCGGCGCTCGATCCGGCTGCGGGTGTGGGAGCGCGGCGCCGGGGTGACCCAGGCCTGCGGCAGCGGCGCCTGCGCCGCCCTGGTGGCGGCGGCGCGCCGCGACCTGACCGAGCGCGCGGCCGAGGTCCGGCTCGATGGCGGCATCCTCAAGATCGCCTGGACCGAGGCCGACCGGGTCTTGATGACCGGCCCGGCGGCGCACAGCTTCAAGGGGCGCCTGGACCCGGAGATGCTGGCCGTGACGCCCGTGAACGAGCAGGCTCTGCCATGAGCGGGCCCGAGGTGATCACCTTCGGCTGCCGTCTGAACACGCTCGAATCCGAGGTCATGCGGCGGGCGGCCGAGGCCGAGGGCCTGGACGATCTGATCATCGTCCACACCTGCGCGGTCACCGCGGAGGCCGAGCGCCAGGCGCGCCAGGCGATCCGCCGCGCAAGGCGCGAGCGGCCGCAGGCGCGGATCCTGGTCACCGGCTGCAGCGCGCAGATCAGGCCCGAGCGTTACGCTGCGATGGTCGAGGTCGACCAGGTGGTCGGCAACGCCCGGAAGCTTCGCCCCGACCTCTGGCGGGCGCTGGCGGCCGAGCCCGCGCGGATCATGGTCGACGACGTGATGGCGGTGCACGAGACCGCCGGCCACCTGGTCGATGGCCTGGACGGTCGCACGCGCGCCTTCGTCCAGGTCCAAAACGGCTGTGATCACCGCTGCACGTTCTGCATCATCCCCTATGGTCGCGGCCCGAGCCGGAGCGTGCCGGCGGGCGAGGTGGCAGCGCAGGCCGGCCGCCTGGTCGAGGCCGGCCACCTCGAGCTCGTGCTGACCGGGGTCGACCTCACCTCCTACGGCAAGGACCTGCCTGGTACGCCCACCCTCGGCCAGCTGGTGCGCCGGCTTCTGCGGCTGGTCCCGGAGCTGCCGCGGCTGCGCCTGTCGTCGCTCGATCCGGCCGGGCTCGACCCCGAGCTGGTCGAGCTGGTCGCGGACGAGCCGCGCCTGATGCCGCACCTGCACTTCAGCGTTCAGGCTGGCGACGATCTCACGTTGAAGCGCATGAAGCGGCGCCACGGCGGCGACGATGTCGTGCGCCTGTGCGCCAGGCTGCGCGAGCTGCGCCCTGGGATCGTGTTCGGCGCCGACCTGATCGCGGGCTTCCCGACCGAAACCGAGGCGATGTTCGCGAACACGCTGGCGCTGATCGAGGACGCGGAGCTCACCTATCTGCACGTTTTTCCGTATTCGGTGCGCGCGGGCACGCCGGCGGCGCGCATGCCGCAGTTGCCGAAGCCCGTGCGCAAGGAGCGTGCCGCGCGCCTGCGCGCTGCGGGCGAGCGCCGACTCCATCACTACCTTCAGGGTCAGGTCGGCCGGCCGGCCCGCGTCCTGGTCGAGGGGCAGGGTCGCGGTCACACCGAGGCGTTTGCGCCGTTCCGGTTTTCCGACGCCCCGCCGCCTGCCGGCGCGGTGATCGGCGTCATGGCCGAGCGGGTCGAGGACAACGTGCTGCTCGGGCGGCCGGTGGCGTGAGCGAGCCCGGCAAGGATCGCTGGTGGCGCCGCTTCGGCTGGCGCCGGGACGAGGCGCCGGGACCCGACGTGGCATCGTCCGAAGCTCCTGAGGCCGAGGTCCAGCCACTGGAGGCGGCGGCGCCGGAGACGCTGGCGCTCGAAGTTGCGCCGGAGGTCCCGCCCGAGACGCCGCCCGCCGGCTGGTTGCAGCGGCTGCGGGCGGGTCTCAGCCGGTCGTCGGGCCGGCTGCGCGACAACATCGCGACCGTGCTGCGCCGGCGAAAGCTCGATGCCGAGACCCTGGAGGAGCTCGAGGAGGCGCTGATCGGCGCCGACCTCGGGGTCGAGACCGCGGCCGAGCTGGTCCGGGAGCTGGCGAAAACCCGGTTCGGCAAGGAGGTCACCGACCTCGAGGTGCGGACCGCGCTTGCCGCCTCGATCACGGCGATTCTCGAGCCGGTCGCCCGGCCGTTCGAGCTCGACCCGGCGGACCGTCCGGCGGTGATCCTGGTCTGCGGCGTCAACGGTACCGGCAAGACCACGACGATCGGCAAGCTCGCCCAGCAGTTCACGGCCGGCGGCGAGCGGGTGTTGCTGGCGGCCGGCGACACCTTCCGGGCAGCCGCGATCGAGCAGCTCGAGATCTGGGGCCAGCGCACCGGCTGCGAGGTGATCAAGCGGCCGCCCGGCGCCGATGCCGCGGGTCTCGCATTCGATGCGCTGAAGCAGGCCCAAGGCCAGGGCGCGGACGTGCTGATGATCGATACCGCCGGCCGGCTGCACAACAAGCAGGCGCTGATGGACGAGCTGGCCAAGGTGGTGCGCGTGCTCAAGAAGCTCGACGCACGGGCGCCGCACGAGATCCTGCTCGTGCTGGACGCGACCACCGGCCAGAACGCCCGCACCCAGGTCGAGACCTTCCGCGCCATGGTCCCGATCAGCGGCCTCGTGGTGACCAAGCTCGACGGCACCGCGCGCGGCGGCGTGGTTGTCGCGCTCGCCAGACAGTTCGGCCTGCCGGTGCGCGCGCTCGGGGTCGGGGAGCGGGTCGAGGACCTCAGGCCGTTCGAGGCGAAGGCCTTCGCCGACGCCCTGCTCGGCCTCGGGCCGGAGTAGGGATTTCTTAACCAGGCCGGGGGACCTCTAGCGCGATCGTGCCGGCCGTCATCCGGACGGTCGCGGCGCGGCGAGCTATCCGCTTGCGCCAGGGTGGCAAAGTCACGATGTTAGGCGCGCTTTCGTTGACCGACCCGGGACCGACGATGACTCGCAATGTGCTCGAGACCCTGCTTGGCGCGATCGTTCTGCTGGTCGCGATCGGTTTTCTGGCCTTCGCCTACCGGAGCAGCCAGATCAGCGCGTCCGACGGCTACGAGCTGTCCGCCCGGTTCAACCGGGTCGACGGCCTCGAGCGGGGTGCTGATGTCCGGATCAGCGGCATCAAGGTCGGCACCGTGGTCTCGCAGAGCCTCAATCCCGACACCTTCCAGGCCGAAGTGCGGTTCACCCTGCCCGAGAGCATCCGCCTGCCGATCGACAGCTCGGCCGCGGTCGTCAGCAACGGCCTTCTGGGGAGCAAGTATCTGGCGCTGGTACCGGGCGGCGACGTCGACATGCTGAAGCCCGGCGACGAGGTCACGCTGACCCAGTCTTCGGTCAACGTCGAGGATCTGATCGGCCACTTCATCTTCAACCAGAGCGCAGGTGGCCAGAAGGCCTCCAATGGCCAGAACGGCGGCGCTCCGGCCGCCGGCAGTCAGGGCAAGGACGGCCAGGGCGCCGGCAACCAGTGACCTTTCGACCGGCCGCGGCGGCGGCCCTGACGCTGGCGCTCCTGTCCGCGAGCGCCCGTGCCGCGGGCCCGACGATCGAGTACCGCGTCGCGCTGCTCCAGGGGCTCGACAAGGTCACCGCCCGGGTCTCGCCGCTGCGGGCGCCGATCGGCGTGCCGACCGAGTTCGGCACGCTCGAGATCGTCGCCCGCGCCTGCCGCAAGACGCCGCCGACCGAGCCGCCGGAGAGCGCCGCCTTCCTCCAGATTCGCGAGCTGCCGCCGGCCTCGGAGCCGGATGCGCCGCCGACCAGCCTGTTCAGCGGCTGGATGTTCGCCTCGAGCCCGGCGGTCTCGGCGCTCGAGCACCCGATCTACGACGTCTGGGTGACCGGCTGCGAGGACCCGGTCGAGCCGCCGCCCGAGGGCACGCCGAACGCCGGCCAGGGCTCGCCGCCACCCGATTCCGCGAGCGGTGACCGGGGCCCGCCGCCTCAGGACGACCAGGGCGTCGACGAGAGCACCGCACCGCCGTCGGAATAGAACACCGCCGGCGTCTCGAGAGCCTGTCGCAGCTGCCGCTGGTAGCTCTCACGCGCGATCTCGATGGCGCCGAACCGGCGCAGATGATCGGTCACGAACTGGGTGTCGAGCAGCAGATAGCCGCCCGCCCGCAGCCGTTCGACCAGGGCGACCAGGGCGACCTTGCTGGCATCGCGCGCCCGCGAGAACATGCTCTCGCCGAAGAAGGCGGCGCCCAGCGACACGCCGTACAGGCCGCCGACCAGGCGGTCGTCCGCCCAGCTCTCGACGCTGTGCGCGTAGCCCTGCCGGTGCAGCGTGCAGTAGAGCTCGATCAGGTCGTCGTTGAGCCAAGTCCGCGGCCGTTCCGGGCAGGGCTCGGCGCAGGCCAGGATGACCCGCTCGAACGCCTGGTCGACCCGGATCTCGAAGCGTTGCCTGCGGATCTGCTTGCGCAGGCTCTTCGGCTCGTGGAAGCCATCGAGCGGCAGGATCCCGCGGCGCCTCGGCTCGATCCAGTGAATCGTCGGATCGTGGCGGTCGTTGGCCATCGGGAACAGGCCGCTCGCGTAGGCGCACAGCAGCAGATCCGGCGTCAGCGGGAGCATCTCTCTGGGATAGCGAGCGCGGGTGCGCCCGACAAGAGGCGCTCTCGCCCTCAGCGGTGGCGGCTCTGCCAGACCTCGAGGAATTCCGCGAGCCAGCCGATGTGGTAGTCGCCCTCGGCGAACACCGGGTCGTCGGCGATCGCCTGGAGCAGAGGAATCGTGGTCGGCAGGCCGACGATCACGTACTCGGCGAGCGCGCGCCGCAGCCGCTCCAGGCAGGCATCGCGCGACTGGTCGTGGACGATCAGCTTGGCGATCAGATTGTCGTAGTAAGGCGGCACGACGGCGCCGGCGTAGAGCGCGCTGTCGACCCGCACGCCCGGGCCGCCCGGCGGATGGTAGGTCGCGACCGTGCCCGGCGAGGGCATCAGGCTCACCGGGTCCTCGGCGGTGATCCGGCACTCGATCGCATGGCCCTCGAAGCGCACGTCGGCCTGCTCGAGGCCGAGCGGTTCGTCGGCGGCGACCCGGATCTGGGCGCGCACCAGGTCGATCCCGGTCACGAACTCGGTCACCGGATGCTCGACCTGCAGCCGGGTGTTGACCTCGATGAAGTGGAACTCGCCGTCCTGGTAGAGGAACTCCGCGGTCCCGAGGCCGCGGTAGCCGATCCGTCCGAGCGCCCCGGCGACCTTGGCGCCGAACCCGGCCCGGGTCTCCGGGTCGAGCACGGTCGAGGGCGCCTCCTCGATCACCTTCTGGTGCCGGCGCTGGACCGAGCATTCGCGCTCGCCGAGATGGATGCAGCGGCCGCCGTGGTCGGCCAGGATCTGGAACTCGATGTGCCGCGGCCGGTTCAGATATCGTTCCAGGTAGACCCGGTCGTCGCCGAAGCCGGCCGCGGCCTCGCGCCGGGCCAGCCGCAGGCCGTCGAGCAGCTCGGCCTCGTCGTGCGCGACGATCATGCCCCGGCCGCCGCCGCCGGCGACCGCCTTGATCAGGACCGGATAGCCGATCGCGTCGGCGGCATCGCGCGCCATCACCTCGTGGGTGACCGGCCCGTCGGTGCCCGGGACCACCGGGATGCCGAGCCGGCGCATCGCCGCCTTGGCCGCGACCTTGTCGCCCATCAGCCGGATGTGCTCGGGCTTCGGGCCGATGAAGGCGAAGCCGTGCTCGATGACCATCTGGGCGAAGTCGGCATTCTCGGAGAGAAAGCCGTAACCGGGATGGATCGCGTCGGCGCCGGTGATCTCGGCGGCGGCCAGGATCGCGACCTTGTTCAGGTACGACTCGGCGGCCGGCGGCGGGCCGATGCAGACGCTGGCGTCGGCGAGACGGACGTGCATCGCCTCGGCGTCCGCGGTCGAATGGACCGCGACCGTCTCGATCCCCATCTCCCGGCAGGCGCGGAGGATCCGGAGTGCCACCTCGCCGCGATTGGCGATCAGGATCTTGTCGAACATCGGCGCGGCCGCCGGCGGCTACTCAATGACCAGCAGCAGCTCGCCGTACTCGACCGGATCGCCGTTGCTGACCAGCACGTTCGCGATCCGCCCGCCGCGTGGCGCCCGGATCGGGTTCATGACCTTCATCGCCTCGATGATCAGCAGGGTCTGCCCCTCGCGGACCTCGCCGCCGATCTCGACGAACGGCGCGGCGCCGGGCTCCGGGGTCAGGTAGACCGTGCCGACCATCGGCGCGCGGACGGCACCGGGATGCCGGTCGGCGGCACCCGCTGCGGCCGGCGCGGCGCTCGCGACCAAGGTCGCGGTGGCCGAGGGCTCGGGCGCAGGCGCCACCTGCGCGACCGGCGCTGGCGCGCGCGCGACCCGGACCTTGGCATCGCCCTCGGCGAGCTCGATCTCGGTCAAACCGGTCCGCTGCAGCAGCTCAGCCAGCCTCTCGATCAGCGCGGGGTCGACGTTCAGCTTGCCCATGGAGTCCCTGCGAATGGGCGTCGGCTTCCGCTCAGCGGCCATGGTTCAGCAGCGCCGCAGGCGCTCCGAGGGCCGGCAGAGGGCCGCGCGGACCGAAACCACAGATCACGCCGGTCGTCGCCAAGGAGGCATAGGAATGTTGCCGAAAGATTTCCGATCGGTAGATATTCGACAAATGCCTCTCAATCAAGAGCTGGTTTGGCACGCACACTTTCCCACCCTCGCGATCGCTCCAAGACCGCCGGCGCCGGCGCTCAGGCTCATGGTGCAGTGCAACATGGCGTTCAGATAGGGTTTCGGAGCCTGGGTTTTTAGCCCCAAGCCCGGGATTTGGCAATCACGCTGGGATTCCTCCCCGATTGCCGATGGGTCGCGCCCGGCCGGCGGACTAAGATCGTTGTCCGGGTCGCCGGTCGCGCGGCCCGCAGGCGATGGGGATCGGGGCGCATGGACGTGGTGGCGGTGCTGGTGCGCCGGATCGACCGGCTCAACGAGGCGATCGGGCGCGCGGTCGCCTGGCTCTCGCTCGCCATGGTCCTGATCGCCGGCTTCGTGGTCGTCGCCCGCTACGGCTTCGCCTGGGGCCGGGTATGGCTGCAGGAATCCTACGTCTGGCTGCACGGCGTCCTGTTCATGCTCGCTGCCGGCTACACGCTCCGCCACGACGCCCACGTCCGGGTCGACATCTTCTACCGGCCGGCCGGCGCGCGCTTCAAAGCCTGGGTCGATCTTTTGGGCTCGCTGCTCCTGCTGGCGCCGGTGGTCGGGTTCGCGGCGGTCGTGAGCTTTCCCTACGTGCGCCAGTCCTGGCTCGGGCTCGAGGCCTCGCGGGAGGCGGGCGGCCTGCCCGGGCTGTTCCTGCTCAAGACCGTGCTCCTCGTGTTCTGCGGCCTGATCCTCCTCCAGGGCCTGGCGCTCGCCGGCCGCAGCGTCCTGGTGCTGAGGGGCCACCTCGAGTTCGCGCCCGCGCCTGAGGACCAGGCGGCGGTCTGATCGTGCCGGGCGACCTCCTGAGCCTCGGCCTGTTCGCGACCACCTGCGGCGTGCTGCTGCTCGGCTTTCCGGTCGCGTTCTCGCTCGCGGGCACCGCGTTCGCCTTCGCGCTGCTCGGCGACGCCCTCGGCGCCTTCGATCTGCGCCTGCTGGCCGGTCTGCCGTCCCGCTGGTTCGGGGTCATGGTCAACGAGGTGCTGGTCGCCGTGCCGCTGTTCATCTTCATGGGGGTGATGCTCGAGCGCTCGAGGCTCTCGGAGCAGCTGCTCGAGACCATGGGCCTGATGTTCGGCCGGCTGCGCGGCGGCCTCGGCCTGTCGGTCACCATCGTCGGCATGCTGCTCGCGGCCTCGACCGGCATCGTCGGCGCGACCGTGGTCACGATGGGCCTTCTGTCGCTGCCGACCATGCTGAAAGCCGGCTACGACCCGAAGCTCGCCTGCGGCACGATCTGCGCCGCGGGCACGCTCGGCCAGATCATCCCGCCCTCGATCGTGCTCGTGATCCTGGGCGACATCCTGCAGGGCGCCAACACCGAGGCGCAGCTGGCGCTCGGCAACTTTGCGCCCGAGCCGGTCTCGGTGGTCGACCTGTTCGCGGGTGCCCTGCTGCCCGGGCTCCTGCTGGTCGGCCTCTACCTGCTCTGGCAGATCGTCTTCGCCATCCTGCGTCCGGAAGCGAGCCCGGCGCTGGTCGCGGCGGGCGAGCGCCCGCAGGGTCTGCCGCGCCGGATCGTGGTCGCCCTGCTGCCGCCCGCGTTGCTGATCCTGGCGGTGCTCGGCTCGATCCTGTTCGGCATTGCGACGCCGACCGAATCGGCAGCGGTCGGCGCGCTCGGCGCCATGCTGCTGGCCGGGCTGCGCGGCCGGCTCAACCTGGACGTGCTGCGGGACGTCATGCGCCGGACCACCCAGATCACCTCGATGGTGTTCCTGATCCTGCTCGGCGCGTCGGTCTTTTCCCTGGTGTTCCGCGGCCTCGGCGGCGATCGGATGGTCGAGGACGCGCTCCGCGGGCTGCCGGGCGGGTCGTTCGGGGCCATGCTCGCGGTCATGGCGGTGATGTTCGGGCTCGGCTTCTTCCTCGACTTCATCGAGATCGTGTTCGTGGTCGTGCCGATCGTCGGGCCGGTGCTGCTGACCATGGATTTCGACCCGGTCTGGCTCGGCGTCATGATGGCGGTCAACCTGCAGACCAGTTTCCTCACGCCGCCGTTCGGCTTTGCCCTCTTTTACCTGCGCGGCGTGGCGCCGCCGTCGGTCACCACCCTCGACATCTACCGCGGCATCATCCCGTTCGTGCTCATCCAGCTCCTCGGCCTCGCCCTGCTTGCGCTCTTCCCGGCGCTCGCGACCTGGCTGCCGGGCGTCATTTTCCGCTGAGCGCTTGCGCCGCCACGGCTACGTGCTACATTCCGTGCTACAAATCGGAGCCATGCCATGGACAAAGAAGTCGCTCTGCGCGAGGCCAACCAGCAGTTCGCCCGTTACGTTCGTGCGGTCGAAGCGGGCGATACCTTTGTCATTACCCGCCGCGGCAAGCCGGTGGCACGCCTAGTCCCGGTCGAGCCCGGCAAGCGCGTGCTGACGCCCGAGCAGCAGGAAATCCGGCAACAATTGCTCGAGCGTATGCGTCGCGGGATTGATCTCGGCGAGCGCACCAAACCCTTCGACCGCGATGCGCTGCATGAGCGCTGAACGCTACTCGATCGACACCAACATCCTGGTCTACGCGGTCGATCGGCACGAAGGCGACAAGCATCTGCGGGCACTCGACATCGTCGACCGCTCGGTCGAGCACGACTGCGTCCTGACCGCCCAGTCGCTGGCCGAATTCGTCAGCGCGGCAACCCGGCGGCGAATGCTGTCCAGAACGGACACCATCGCGCAGGCACAGGGCTGGATGCGGCTGTTTCCCGTGGTTGCCGGCAGTACGGCGGCTCTCGGCACGGCCTTGGACGCCTTCGCGGCGGGGCGCTTCGGACTCTGGGACGCTCTGCTCCTCGCGACCGCAGGCGAGGCGGGTTGCACGATCGTTCTGAGCGAAGATATGGGCGATGGCGCCACGCTCGACGACATTACGGTGCGCAATCCGCTGAAGGGCGACGCTCTGCCCGACGAACTGCGGCCGCTGCTCGGGATGCCGTGACCCCGTCAGCGCGTCAGTTCGAGCTCGAGCATGACCACGCCCTCGAACGGGTTGTGGTAGTAGGGCGGGATCTCGCGAAAGCCGAGCGACTGATACAGATGCTGGGCAGCCGCCATCCGCGCCGGGAAGGTATCGAGCCGCATCCTCGCATAGCCGATCGCGCGCGCCGCTTCGATGATCGCTTCCGCGAGCGCGCGTCCGAGGCCGCGGCCGCCGAAGCCCGGCTCGACCCAGAGCCGCTTCATCTCGCAGATCCCGGGCTCGAGCGGGCGCAGGCCGGCGCAGCCGACCACCTCGCCGGCCGCCTTCGCGAGCAGCAGCCGGCCCGCCGGCGGCGCGTAGCGGCCGGGCAACGAGGCCACCTCGTGCTCGAACCCCTGAAAGCAGAGGTCGACCTCGAGCCATTGGGCGTAGGCACGGAACAGACGCCGCGCCTGGTCGATCTCCGCGGCCGTCCGCGCCTCGTCCAGCTGGACATCGGACAGCAGGCAGACGCTCACCGGCGCGCGCCCGTCATTGCTGCTCGCCGGCCCGGCGCAGGTAATAGATGAGATCGAGCGGCGGTGGCGGGACGTCGGTCTGCGATAGCTGGTCGTGGACCTGACCGCGGTGGTGGGTCTGGTGATTGAACAAGTGCAGCCAGCAGATGTGGAGCGGGGTCTCCGCCGCCTCCGGCCGGGTGATCAAGCTGTAGCGGAGCGCCCGGGCGAGCTCGTCCTGGCGGTAGCCGTCGACCAGCCGGATCATGCGCGCATCCTCGGCGGCGCGCTCGACCTCGAGCGCCTCCAGGGTGGCGTAGGGCTGATCGTCGAGCCGAACCTTGGGAGTTGGCTGGCCCTCGACCCGGGCAAGCCAGACGCGGTCGCCGACGAGCAGATGATTGAGCGTGCCGTGGATCGAGCCGAAGAACGCCGGGCGCGGCTTGTGGTACTCCGCAGCCGGGAGCTCCGCACAGGCCGCGTACAGGCGTTGGTTGGCCCACTGATTGTAACGCGCCATCCGGCGCAGATGCGCGAGCATCATCGGTGGTGCGACCCTTCGACCGGACTGTGCGCCAAGCAAAGAGCAGTCCCGCCCGGCGGTCAAGCGCTGCCGGGGTGGCCGCGCCAGCAGTCGGCAGCCGCCGGCCGGCCGGCGAGGCTGAGCGTCGTGCAGCGCACGAGCGCGATCGCTCTTGCGAGGCCCGAGCGCAGCCCGCCGAAGGCGGCCCGGCCAGTCCGCCGGATCGCTTCGCTCCGCAGCTGCCGGCCGCGCTCGATCGATCGCCGGACGAGCTCGCGATCGACGCCCTGCGGCACGGCCTGCCAGCGGAAGCTCGGAAACTCATGCTCGAGACGGTTGGCCATGGTGATCTCCCCGTCAGCCGCCGGCACCGATCAGGCGCGCCAGAACGGCTTCTCGGCCTCCATGATCGCTTCGGCCCGGGTCAGACCGATATCGCGCAGCAGGTGATCGTCGAACTGCAGCAGCTCACGCCGCTGCCGCGCACGCTCGGACCAGGCGAGCAGCACATTGATCGCACCCGCGAGCCCGTGCCGCGCGCCCGGCGCGGCCGCGTGCCGGGGCTGACCCAGGCCCGCGCGGACTGGCGAGGCCAAGCCCGCGAAGGCCGACAACAGGCTACCGGAACCCGAATGGACGTCTGTCCTGGTCATTGCTCCACACTCCATCTGAAGCATTCCGTCTGGCGTCGGCGGCAATGCCCACCTTCGCCCGCGGCAGCGCTTGCGTCCGGCCGCGATCCTGAGAACTCAAAGGTGCCAGAGGCCGACTCTGGCCTCGACGAGGGTGGCGCGGCGGCGTTCGCCGTGTGCGCCCGTCAACGGCTCGCCGAGGCCGAGGAAGGGCGGCTCGAGCTCGACCCCGAGGTCGGCGCGACTCAGGCCGACGTCGCGTAGCAGCCGCTCGTCGAGTCGCGCGAGCTCCTGGTGCCTGCGCGCCCGTTCGCGCCGGCGCTCGAACGCGTGCCGCAGCGCGCGTAGCCGACGGCCGAGCCCGGCACCGACCGGCGTCCGGCGCGCCGGCCACCGGCTTGCTTGTTCCTGCGCGGGCACGGTCCGGGCGGCGAGCGCCGGGATCAGCCCTTCGAAACCCACCAATCGATTAACCTGGCTCATGTTCTCCTCCACCGGTCGAGGCCCGGCATCCGGACCTGGTTTCGGATAAGTTCTGGGAGCTATGTGGGACAGAGAAGACTTGACGACAAACGATTGTTATTCATGTTTGGGATTAGATTGGCTCATGCGAGGAGGCCATGGCAGAACGTCTGCCGCCGCTCTCGGCGCTGCGCACCTTCGAGGCCGCGGCGCGCCACCTGAGCTTCACCCGCGCCGCCGACGAGCTGCACGTGACCCAGGCCGCGGTCAGCCATCAGATCAAGGCGCTCGAGGCCGACCTCGGCGTCCGCCTGTTCCGACGGCTCAACCGCTGCCTGCTGCTGACCGACGAGGGCCAGCTGCTGGTGCCCTCGGTGCGCCGCGCCTTCGACGAGCTGGCCGCTGGCGTCGAGCGGGTGCGCGAGCGCTGCTGCGGCGGCACGCTCACGATCAGCAGCACGCCCTCGATCGCGGCCAACTGGCTCGCCAGCCGGCTCGGCCGCTTCCAGGCGCTGCGGCCGGAGTTCGAGATCCGCCTGATGGCGACCCCGCGCCTGATCGACTTCGCGCGCGAGGGCGTCGACTGCGGCATCCGCTACGGCTTCGGCGCCTGGCCGGGCCTGCTGACGGAGCGCCTGTTCGGCGCCACGCTGGCCCCGGTCTGCAGCCCGCGCCTGCTCGAGGGCCCCGAGCCGCTCAGAGAGCCGGCCGATCTCGCCCGCCACACGCTGCTGCACGCGCTCGACGACATGGACGACTGGCGGCTCTGGCTGCGCGCCGCCGGCGTGAACGGCATCGACCCGCAGCGTGGCCTCAAGTTCGAATCGATGCCGCTTACGCTGCAGGCCGCGATCAGCGGCACCGGGGTCGCGATCAGCCGCGGCCCGCTCGCCGACGAGGCGCTGGCCGCCGGCCTGCTCGTCCACCCCTTCGACCTCGAGCTGCCGAACGAGTGCGCGTACTACTTCGTGGTTCCCGAACTGCGCGCGGACCAGCCCAAAATCCAGGCCTTCCGCGCTTGGCTGCTCGAGGAGGTCGCCGCCGCGACCGCCGAGCCGCACCCCCGTCTGGCCGCCGAATGATCTATTCGGTCAGATCCGTCCGCGTGCGAGGCGAGGTCGCCGAAAATTCCATGCAAATGGCTGTCTAATCAACGGCCGGCGCTCTCGCGTTGATATGGTAGCCAGAAATTACGACAGTTTAATTCTGCGGACACCGTCAGGTTATGTTGCCCGTCTAAGCTGGTGTCTAATGGTGGGAATGGCTTATCCCTTTAAGTCTGGTGGATCAACATGTGGTAGGAGGCATGGTCGCGCTGGGCGGCGAGGCCGAGGAGCGAGGCGAACGCGGCCTGGGGCGTGCGCCTTCGGTTGAACCGGAACACGAACTCGTCGAGATAGCGTTGCAGATGGGGTGCCCGCAGCCCGTGGTAGACGCCGAGCGCCCAGCGTTTGGCGTTGGCGAACACCCGGTGGATCCAGGGCAGCAGCACATGCGCCGCCATCGGCCCGACCACCTTAGGATCGTGCTTGACCGCCTTGAGGCGCGCGTAGCCCGACCAGCCGTCGCTGACCACCGTGCTGCCGGCGACCACGTTGCCACCGACGAAGCCGCCGAGGGTCGCGGCCGAATAATCCCGGATCACCGCAAGGCGGGCCCGGCCCGGGCCCCTGCCATGGATCTCGACCGCGCCGGCGATCAAGAGCTTGCCCTGCTCCGAGCGGCCGGACTGGGGCGTGATCGGGTCGTCCTTGGTGCGCAAGGGGATGCTGGTCTCGTCGACCTCGACCAGGCCGCCAAGCGGCGACCGCTCCGGGTCGACCATCGCCCGGCGCAGCTTGGCGAGCAGCAGCCAGGCGGTCTTGTAGGAGCCCAAGCCGAGCTGCAGCCACAGCTGCCGCGCCGAGATGCCGTTCCTGTGGGTCGCCACCAGCCAGGCGGCGAGAAACCAGGTCTTGAGCGGCAGGTGCGAACGGTGCAGCACCGTGCCCGCGGTCGCCGAGGTCTGGCGGTGGCACCGGGCGCATTCGATCAGCACCACGCCGCGCCCCAGCTCCCAGCCGTGGTCATGGCCACAAGCGGGGCAGCGAAAGCCGTCCGGCCAGCGTTTCGCCAGCAACCAGCGGGCGCAGGCCTCGTCATCCGCAAACCGCGCCTCGAACTCACGCAACGACCGCGGAACATCACCTATCACCACGCCCTCCTACCATCGATCATACTACCCGTAGGGGCAGCCAGATGCAAAGGGATAAGCCGCTGGTGGGAATTGTTCCCCAGGCAGCGACTCCGACGTGGTGCACCTCGACGGCCAGGCGATGGCCGGACCTCGCCGAACGCACCGACTGGCGCTTCCTGAACGAATCAAACGCCAGTTGAAGGCCTGAGCAGATCGCCCCTCGCGCCGGCGCTCAATAGAGGAGACTTATATGCAGATCAGAGAAAATCGCCGCGATTTCCTGACGAGCGCGTCGTTGGCTGCGGCCGCCGGTATCCTCGGTCCCAGCGTATCGCTCGCCGCCGAGGGACCGCCGGAGACGACCACGATCCGCTTGGCCTCCACGACCGGGATCTGCTTCGCGCCCTTGGACGTGGCCGAGGAGCTTCTGCACGCCGAAGCCTTCACCGATGTCCAATACCTGAAATCGCCCGGAGGCTTCGCCACACCGCAGATGATGGCGAAGGGCGAGGTCGACTTCGGCTCGAGCTTCGGCGGGGCCGTCATCTACGCCGTGGACGCCGGCCTGCCGATCGTAGCGGTGAGCGGCCTGCACGCCGGCTGCTACGAGCTGTTCGTGCACGGGCCGATCCGGAACATCGGCGACCTCAAGGGGCGGCGGGTCGGCATCCAGACCTTCGCCTCGAGCGAGTACTTCTTCCTCTCGATCATGGCCAAGCACGTCGGCCTCGACCCCAAGCAGGACATCGAGTGGGTCGTGCCGCCGGACGGCACCGCCAAGGAGCTGTTCGCCGCCGGCGAGACCGACGCCTTTCTCGGCTTTCCCCGGAGCCGCAGGAGCTGCGCGCCCGCAAGATCGGGCGCGTAATCTTGCAGACGGTCGCGGACAAGCCGTGGTCGCAGTATTTCTGCTGCATGATCTTCGGCAACCGCAACTGGGTCAACGCGCATCCGATCGCGACCAAGCGCTTCCTGCGCGCGACCTTCAAGGCCGCCGAGTTCTGCAGCGCGGAGCCCCAGACTGCCGCTCGCCAGCTGGTCAACGCCGGGTTCACCGAGCACTACGACTATGCGCTCGACACGATCCAAGAGCTGCCCTATCAGCTCTGGCGTGAGTACGATGCCGAGGACACGATGCGCTTTTACTCCCTCTGGCTGCACGAGGTCGGCATCATCAAGTCGACCCCGCAGGAGATCATCACCAAAGGCACCGAATGGCGCTTCCTGAACGAGCTCAAACGCGAACTGAAGGCGTGAACCCATGCTGGCGCGCGTTCTTGTGCTCGGAATGCTCGCCTGGTCGACGCTCGCCCAGGCCCATGAGGCCGGTCAGCAGGAGGGACAGCGGCTGCCGACGCTCGGGGCGGCGCCCGGTTTCGACCTGACCTCCCAGGATGGGGCGGAGGTGACGCTTGGGTCTCTGCGCGGCAAGGTGGTCGCGGTCGCCTTCATCTACACTTCCTGCCCGGACGTCTGCCCGCTGCTGACGTACAAGAGGGCGCAGGTGCGCGACAAGCTGGGGCCGGCTTTCGGCAAGAAGGTCGCTTTCCTGTCGATCACGGTCGATCCGGAGCACGACACGCCGGCGGTGCTCAAGAAGTACGCCCGGGCCCTCGGCGCCGATGTCGCCGGCTGGCGCTTCCTCACCGGCGAGCCGGCGGCGATCCGCGAGCTGGCGCACGGTTACGGGGTGGCGGTCGTCAAGGCGGCGGACGGCACGATCGACGACCACACGCTCCTGACCACGCTGATCGACCGACAGGGCGAGATGCGCGTGCAGTATCTAGGCAACCGTTTCGATCCGGAGGAGTTTCGCCACGACCTCGAGAGCCTCGTGAACGAGCCTCGATGAGCCTCGGAGACCGTCGATCGGGTCTCGCGTGTCCGCGCACGCGTGCAGACGAACCTGCTGGTGACCTTCTTGCGACCACAGCGCCGCTCATACTCCCGGGCGCGGTCGGGTCGCATCACGGTGGGCAATGCTGTCCAGTTCGGCGTAGCGCCGGCGGAACCTGGCTTGCTCGTTGGCATGCGGCGGAAGCGCGGACACGCGCAAACCGGAGTCAGAGCGCGGTCGTCCGTACTTTGGCATCGGGGCGACGGCGAAGGTCCGGGAGCAGGGCCGTGCCCAGGCCCGGGCCGGTGAGCGGGTAGGCGAAACCCTGCTCGATCCGTGGCAGCGTGGTCACCAGGTCCCGGTAGAAGCCCCGGGTGTAGGCGCGCACGGTCTCGAGGATCAGCGCGTTCGGGGCCGCGAGCGTCAGGTGCAGGTTGGCGCAGAGCGTGACCGGGCCGGTGCAGTCGTGGGGCGCGATCGGCCGGTCGAAGGCTTCGGCCAGCGCTGCGACCTTGCGGCCTTCGGTCAGGCCGCCGACCCAGGCCATGTCGAAGTGGACCACGTCGATCGCGCCGCGCGTCAGCGCTTCTTTGAACCAGGTTTTGGTGCCGAGGTTCTCGCTGCCGGCGACCCGGCCGCGCACGCGCGCCTTATAGCGGGCCAAGTCGTCGAGCTCGTGCATCGCGATCGGATCCTCGTGCCAGTAGATCCCGAGCCCGCCCAGCGCGTCGGCGATCTGGAGCGCCGCCGGCAGCTGCCAGAGGCCGTGGTATTCGAGCATGATGTCGATCCGGTCGCCGACCGCACTGCGGATCGCCTCGATCAGCCCGACCGTGCGCGCAAGATCCCCGGCCGCGATGTGCTGGCCGGCGGTCGGCAGCGCGTGGGCGTCGAACGGCCAGATCTTCATCGCCGTGACGCCGTCCTCGAACAGAGATGCCGCGAGTTCCGCCGGCCGCTGGTGCTGGGCCGCGAGATCGTCGAGCGGATCGGCGCTGGCCGCGGCGTCGCCCGGACGCACCAGGAGCGTGTTGTAGTCGCCGCGCGCGACCCGGTTGTACGTGGCGCTGGCGCAGGTGTTGTAAATCCGGATTTTTTCCCGGCTGAGGCCGCCCAAGAGCTGGTACACGGGCAGGCCGGCTGCCTTGCCGAACAGATCCCAGAGCGCCAGATCGACCGCGGAATTGCCCCGCACCTCGACGCTCCGAGTGGGAAAACCGGAAAAATGGTTGCCGACCTCGGCCATCAGCGCGCGGGCGTGGCGCTCGATCCGGAGCGGGTCTTTCCCGAGAAGATAGGGCGCGCAGGTTTCGTGGATGTAGGCGACCGTCGCCTCGGGATTGCGAAAGGTCTCGCCGAGCCCGGTCAGCCCCTGGTCTGTCTGCAGCTCGACCCAGACCAGATTGCTGAACTCGGCGAGCTGGATGGTCTCGAGCGCGGTGATCTTCATGGGGCTGTCTCCGGGCCTGCTGGCGGGCTTCGCAATCGTGGCGCAGAGCGCGCTTGCTTCCAGTACAACCGGCTGGGCAAGGTGTCTTTCCAGAAGTCGACTGTTCGGACAAGATCGAGGCGCCCCAAACACGATCAGAGAGCGGGGAGGCGCAGCGTGACGAGCAGAAGGATGGGTTTGCTCCTCGTCGGGTCTGTCACTGTCGCGATCTTCGCCGGAACGCGAGATCTCGACGCCGAGATCCTGATCGGCTTCGCGGGGCCGCTGACGGGCGAGATGGAGCTCGCCGGCGAGCAGGACCATAACGGCACCAAGCTCGCGGTCGCGGAGCTGAACGCGGCCGGCGGGGTACTCGGCCAGAAGGTCGTGGTCGAGCACGTCGACGACCATTGCGACGGCGAGCAGGCGGTGGCTGCCGCACGCAAGCTCGTGGCCGACGGGGTCGCGGCGGCCATCGGGCACCTCTGCTCGCAGGCAGCGATCCCCGCCTCCGAGGTCTACGAGGCGGCTCGGGTCCCGTTCCTGACGCTGGCCAGCAACCCGCTCCTGACCGCTCGCGGGCTGCGGTGGACCTTCAGAGGCAGCCCGTCGGACCTTGCCTACGGCCAGGCCACCGCGGGTTACATGGCCCGGCATTTGGCCGCGAAGCGGATCGCGGTCGTCGACGATACGCGCACCTACGGCAAAGGGGCGGCCGATGTGACGCGCAGGAGTCTCGCAGACCTCGGGATCCAGCCGGTCCTGCTCGAGGCCGTGCAGCCGGGGCAGCTCGTGTTCGGGGACCTGATCGAGCGGCTGCGGCAGGTCGGTGCCGACGCCCTCTACTACGGCGGCTATCCGCGTGAGATCGGCCTGTTGCGCCGGCAGATGGCCGAGGCGGGATTCCGGCCGCCGACGATCATCTCCGCCGCCAGCACCAGCGAGGAATACGGCCTGATCGCCGGCCCGGCCGCGGACGGCACGGTGGTCATCGCGGACCGCCGCTTCGAAACCGCGGAGTTCTCCCGGTTCGAGGCCACCCTGCGCGCGACCTACCAGATGCCGTCGGATCTGCGCGTCACGAGAGGCTACAGCAACACCAGAATCTGGGCGCAGGCGGCCGAAGTCGCCGGCACGACTGACGGTGCTGCGGCCGCCGAGGCCCTGCACTCTGGGACGTTTCGGGTCTTCGGCATCGAGGCCCGCTTCGACGAGCATGGCGACATCCAGGGCCCGCTCGGCGAGGCCACCGTCTGGCGCTGGCAGGGCGGCAAGCCCGTGCCGCTGCCGTCGGAATCCCCGGCCGACAGCCAACTCAAGCCCTAGTGCCTGGGCGAGCGCCACGCCAAACTCGGCGAGTGGTGCCGCAACGCTTCTGCGCATCCCGACCATCGTCGGGCGATCTGAACAGCATTACCGGGCACGCACGCCATCGGACTCGCCAACCGGCACCGCGCTCCGCAGCCTAGCCTGACACGGCCCGCAGCGTCGGAAACAGATCGCCGACCCCGGCCGCGATCATCTCGACCGCGATCGACGCGAGCAGCATGCCCATCAGCCGGGTGGCGACGTTCATGCCCGTGGGCCCGAGCAGGCCTGAGACCGGCGCCGCGAGGCGGAAGGTGAGGTAGAGCACGAGGCAGAGCAGCGCGATCACGGCGCAGATCACCAGAAAGCCGGCCACGCCCCCGGCCTGACCGCTGTAGAGGATCACCGTCGCGATCGAGCCGGGCCCCGCGATCAGCGGGATCGCGAGCGGGAACACCGAGGGGTCGTCCTTCGCCTCACCGTCCCGCTGCTCGACCGGCGAGTGCTGGACCGAGCTCTGGCGGCCATGCAGCATCGAGAGCGCCAGCAGGAGGATGATCACGCCGCCTGCAGCCCGGAAAGCGCCGATCGAGATCCCGAAAAAGCTCAGGATCTGCTGGCCGAAGAGCGCCGTGACCAGCAGCGCGAGGAGCACCGCGAGCGCGGTCACCGCGCTGATCCGCCGGCGCTCGGCCGGGGTGTTGTCGGCGGTCACCGACAGAAAGATCGGAATCGCGCCGAACGGGTTCATGATCGCGAACAGCGCGGCGCCAAAGCGCAGGAACTCGGTCGAGAGCGACATCGGGCAAGGGCTCCCTCTGCCGGGGTGCGGGGCGGCTTCCGCAGATAGCAGATAGCAGGCCGGCCTGGTATGAACCACGGCAGAAAGGAGGGCTTCGACGATGAACGAGGTGCCGCAGAGCGGCCTGTCCGAGGACACCAGGCGCCTACTGGCGCAGACGAGCACGGCGACGCTGACGACGCAGCTGTTCAAGCGGGGCTTGCGCAACACCTTTATCCAGGGGGCGAGGCGACTGACCCCGAGCGCACCGGTCATGGTCGGCGAGGCCTATACGCTCCGGATGATCCCGGCACGCGAGGACCTCGATCACCCCGGCATGTTCGAAGGTCGCTCGCACCCGCAGCGGCGCGCGATCGAGGAATGTCCGGCGGGCCAGGTCCTGGTGATCGACTGCCGCGGCAAGGCGAACGGCGGCTCGCTCGGCGACATCCTGATCGCCCGTCTGATCCAGCGCGGGGTCGCGGGCGTCGTGACCGATGGCGCGATCCGCGACACGCCCCAGATCACGCCGCTCGCATGGCCGGTCTATGCTGCGGGCGCGGCCGCGCCGGCAAGCTTCGCCTACCACCACGCGGTCGACCTGCAGCAGCCGATCGGCTGCGGCGAGGTGCCGGTGTTCCCGGGCGACGTCCTGGTCGGCGACGGCGAGGGCGTGGTCGTGATCCCGCGCCACCTCGCCGACGAGGTCGCGCGCGATGCCGTAGCCCAGGAGCAGATCGAGACCTGGATCCTCGAGGAGGTCAGGGCGGGGCAGGGCATCTTCGGCCTGTACCCGCCCGACGACGCGACACGCGCGCGCTACGAGGGTTGGTGCAAGAACCGGGGCAGCTGACGCTGGGGGCAGCAATGGGCCGGCGATGCCTCCGTTCGAGTTCGTCATCGACGGCCCGCCGGTCTCCCAGCAGACGCGCCGCCGCGCCCGCCTGCGTCGCTGGGTGCAGGACATACCCTCTCAGATCCGGCACGCCTGGCCGGCGGACCAGCCGCCCGTCGAACATCCAATTCTGATCTCGCTGAGCTATCTCTTCGTCGAGGTTGCACTCGATCTGGACAACGTCGCCAAGCCATTCCTCGATGCCCTCAAGGGAATTGCGTACCGGGACGACGTTCAGGTGACGGATCTGATTGTCCGCAAGCGTAGTCTCAGCGCCACGCTGACGGTGGAGAACCCCTCCGAGCTGCTGGCCATGGGGCAGGCCGCGAGTTTCTCTATGTAAGTTTGCAAGAAGCTCCTGCGCAGGAGGTGTTGCCATGACGTCGCGCACGTCGACGGCGGTCGCCAGCGACAAGGTCCGCGAAATCGCGGAGCGGTACAGGGGTCAGGGCTACGAGGTGACCGTGGCTCCAAGCGCTGACCAGCTACCGGAGGTGCTGCGAGACCTGTCTCCGGATCTGATCGCCCGCAAGGACGACGACCTCGTGATCGTCGAGGTCAAATCGCGGCCGCACCTGGCGAGTGCGCCGCGCCCGAGCGATCTCGCACGCGTGGTGCGTGAGCACCCGGGATGGCGCTTCGAGTTGGTGATCGTGAGCCCGGAGCGGCCGTTCCTTGCGCCCTACGACGCCGAGGACTGGACTGCGGAGGAAATCGGCGACCGGCTTTCTGAAGCGCAGTTGTTGCTCGAGGCCGGGCATGTCGAGGCCGCGCTCCTGCTTGCCTGGTCGGCGACCGAAGCGACACTTCGACTGCTCGCGGCGTACGAGAATTCTCAGTTTCGAGCGGAGCAACGCGCCCTTCCTCCTCAAGAGCCTCGCGGTCGGCGCCGTCATTACGCGAGCGGAGCACCACCGGCTCTGGGAGATCTTCGAGGTCCGCAATGCCGTGGCTCACGGCCTCAAGGCGCCCCAGCTTGATCATCGCTCAGATCGGGGCATTCTGTGAGTTGGTCGCCGACCTGTTGCGCCAAAGCCGGCCCCGGCGGCCGCGCAAACGCGCCGCGGTGCCGGCCTGACAAGGTCGGCCTCCTGGTTCGGTGGATTCCGCGCCGGCGGTAGGCGGCTCACCCGTCGCCGAGGCAGACGCCGATGTCGCGGGCGCAGCGCAGCCAGGGGTGGTCGAGCGGCACGGTCTTGCGTTTGCCCACGACCTCGGCGAGCTGCACCGGCTGGGCGCCGTCGCCGCGGGCCGCGACCATGACCCCGAAGGCGCCATCGTTGACCAGCGCCGCGCAGGCGGTCCCGAGCCGGGTCGCGAGCAGGCGGTCGGCCGCCGAGGGCGTGCCGCCCCGCTGCAGGTGGCCGAGGATCGTGACCCGGCCCTCGAGCCCGGTCAGGCCCTCCAGCTGCTGGGCGAGCTCGAGCGTCCGGTTGCCGAGCTGCGCCTTGATCTCGGCGACCGTGGTCTTGGCCTTGGTCTTGCGCGTGGCGGCGCGCTTGTCCTTGGTCTTGCCCCTGACCTTGGCCAGGATGTCCTCGGCCTTCTGCAAGGCCTGGGCGTGCTGCCTGGGCATGGCACCTTCCGAAACCGCGACGATGCTGAACCGGCTGCCGGTGCGCGAGCGCTGGCGGATCGCCTCGGCCACCGCCTCGACGTCGTAGGGGATCTCCGGGATCAGGATGACGTCGGCGCCGCCCGCGATGCCGGCGCCGAGCGCCAGCCAGCCGGCGTTGTGGCCCATGAGCTCGATCACCACGATCCGGTGGTGGCTGTGGGCGGTGCTGTGCAGCCGGTCGATCGCGTCGGTCGCGATCCCGAGCGCGGTGTCGAACCCGAAGCTGGTGTCGGTCATCGCGACGTCGTTGTCGATCGTCTTGGGCAGCGTGATTACGTTCAGGCCCTTCTCGAGCAGCGCGAACGCGTTCTTGGCGGTGCCGCCGCCGCCGAGGCAGACCAGGCCGTCGAGGTGGTGCTTGCGGTAGGTCTCGACCATGACATCGGTCATATCCATGGTCTTGCCGCCGATCGGCATGCTCTTCGGCTTGTCGCGCGAGGTGCCGAGGATCGTGCCGCCGACGGTCAGGATCCCGGACAGCTCGGAGCGGGTCAGCGGCGAGGTCCGGTTCTCCATCAGGCCGCGGAAGCCGTCGCGAAATCCGATCACGTGCATGCCGTAGGCGCCGAGCGCCGCCTTGCCGACGCCGCGGATCGCCGCGTTCAGCCCCGGGCTGTCGCCGCCCGCGGTCAGAATGCCAATCGTCTTCGCCATCTGCTTGTCGCCAGTGTTGCCGCCGCCTGCCCGACCACCTCTTACAACGCTGGGCCGGAACGACAAACCTCAATGGCGCGTTCGATCGCTTTGGCTTACGGTCTTCGGCCTATCCGCGGCGGGTCCAGGCGTCCTGGCTGGGGCGCGCCGCAAATGGCTCGAGGTGCGGCATGACGCTACCCCGCTATCGCTCCAAGATCGTCGAGGCTGCACGGCACCGGAGCGGCGGCTCGTTCGGCGACCTCGGGCCCGGCCGGCTGGCGCTCGGGGAATGGCGGGCGCGCGGCCTCGAAGTGCCCGACCTGCGGGCGCTCCGGGCAGCGCGCCTCGGCCGGCTCCGCCAGCAGCTCGTGCGCCATGACTGCGCCGGGATCGTGATCGCCGATCCGGTCAATCTCCGCTACGCGACCGACGCCGCCAACATGCAGGTCTGGTGCCTGCACAACCCGGCCCGCTACGCCTTCGTCGCGACCGAGGGCCCGGTGATCCTGTTCGACTTCCACGGCTGCGCGCACCTGTCCGCGCATCTGGAGCTGATCGACGAGGTCCGGCCGGCCCGCGCCTGGTACTATTTCAACAGCGGCACGCGGGTGGCCGAGCACGCCCGGCGCTGGGCGGTCGAGATCGCCGCGCTCGTGAGCGCCCATGGCGGCGGCAACCGACGGCTCGCGGTCGACAAGGCGGACCGGGCGGGCATCATCGCGCTCGAGGCCGAGGGCCTGCGCCTGCGTGACGGCCAGGAGGTGATGGAGCAGGCGCGCGCGCTCAAGTCCGAGCACGAGATCAGGGCCATGCGCTGCGCGATCGCGGCCTGCGAGGCGGCGATGGCCGTGATGCGCGCCGAGCTTCGGCCCGGCATCACCGAGCAGGAGCTCTGGGCGCATCTGCACGCCGAGAACGTCAAGCGCGGCGGCGAATGGATCGAGACCCGGCTGCTCGCCTCCGGCCCGCGCACCAATCCGTGGTTCCAGGAATGCAGCAGCCGCGCGATCCAGGCGGGCGACCTGGTCGGCTTCGACACCGATATGATCGGCCCCTACGGCTATTGCGCCGATATTTCCCGAACTTGGCTGTGCGGCGACCAGCGGCCGACCGAGCGGCAGCGCGATCTGTTCCGGCTCGCCCGCGCCCAGATCGCCTACAATCTGGAGCTGGTCCGCCCCGGCCTCGGCTTTCGCGAGTTCTCCGAGAAGGCGTTCCGGCTGCCGGAGCGCTACCGGGCGAATCGCTACTCGGTGATCGCCCACGGCGTCGGCCTGTGCGACGAATACCCGGCGATCTACTACCCCGAGGACGCCGAAGCGAGCGGCTACGACGGCCTGCTCGAGGCCGGCATGACGATCTGCATCGAGAGCTACATCGGCGAGGAGGGCGGCCCCGACGGCGTCAAGCTCGAGCAGCAGGTGCTGATCACGCCGACCGGCGCCGAAATCCTTTCCACCTACCCGCTCGTGGACGAAGCCTTCGGCTAAAGCTTGGATCACTAGTGGCGCGGTTGCGATCCGTAACTCGGCACCCACCGGAGCCATGATGGGGCCTGACCTGAGAGTGTCCAGCATGAGACCTTCAGCGGATTGAGACGTAACCCTGCGGTGAGGGCCGCCTTGCGGTAGCAGGCGGTGGGGTGCGGACTGTCCTTATGGATAGGCGTAAGGACAGTGCGCAGGTTCAGCGGCTCGAGGTGGTGGAGCTCGGGCGGCGCCGGCGGTGGTCGGCCGAGGCGAAGCTGCGGATCGTCGAGGAGAGCTTTGCCGGCTGGCGCCAGGCCTCGGCGACGGCGCGGCGCCACGGGATCTCGCCCTCGTTGCTGTTCGCGTGGCGCAAGGTCTACCGTGCCGGCGCGCTGGTCGATGCGGCGCCGGGCGGCTTCGTGCCGGCGGTGGTGGTCGACGAGCGCCCCGCTCCAGCGCCGGTGCCAAGCCGGATCGAGATCGTCACGCCGAATGGATATCGCGTGTTGGCGGGCGCGGACGTCGACGAGGCGGCGCTGGTTCGGGTGCTGGCGGTGGTGGCGCGCGCATGATCCCGGTGCCGGCGGGGGTGCGGGTGTGGTTGGCGGCGGGCGTGACCGACATGCGCCGCGGCATGAACAGCCTGGCGTTGCAGGTGCAGCAGAACCTTGGTCGCGACCCGCACGCGGGCGATGTCTTTGCCTTTCGTGGCCGCCGAGGTGACTTGATCAAGATTCTCTGGCACGACGGGCTCGGCTTCTCGCTCTACGCCAAGCGCCTGGAGCGGGGTCGCTTCCTCTGGCCGTCGCCGACCAATGGTGTCGTCGCGATCACACCGGCACAGCTCGGCTATCTGCTCGAAGGGATTGATTGGAGGAATCCGCAGAGGACCTGGCGTCCGTTGAAGGCAGGATGACAGGAAAGGCGCCGATACCTTCACTTTGACTTCGACATCTTTGGCTCATCGTGTACAATCGAAGTCATGGCGGCGGATCGAGAAGATCTCGATGCCTTGCGCGCGGCGCTCGCCGCCGCCGAGGCGCGGGCCCAGGCGGCCGAGACCGAGGCTACGCGCGCGGTTGCGGAGGCGACCCGAGCGCAGGCGGTGCTGGCCAGCAGCGAAGCCGTGATCGCAGCCCTCAAGCTCGAGATCCTGAAGCTGCGGCGCGAGCTCCATGGTCAGAAGTCGGAGCGCAAGGCTCGGCTCCTCGACCAGCTCGAGCTGCAGCTCGAGGAGCTCGAGGCGACCGCCACCGAAGACGAGCTCAGGGCCGAGCAGGCCGCGGCGCGGGCTTCGACGCCCGTGCGCACATTCACGCGCCGGCGCCGGGTTCGTAAGCCGTTTCCTGAGCATCTGCCGCGCGAGCGCGTGGTGATCGAAGCGCCCGCCACCTGCGGCTGCTGCGGCTCCGGGCGGATCGCGAAGCTCGGCGAGGACGTCACCGAGACGCTGGAAGTCGTCCCGCGCCAGTGGAAGGTGGTCCAGACCGTGCGCGAGAAGTTCACCTGCCGGGACTGCGAGCGGATCACCCAACCGCCGGCTCCCTTCCACCCGACGTCGCGGGGTTGGGCGGGCCCGAGCCTGCTGGCGATGATCCTGTTCGAGAAGTTCGGCCAGCATCAGCCGCTCAACCGGCAGGCGGAGCGCTATGCCCGCGAGGGCGTCGAGCTCAGCCTGTCGACGCTCGCCGACCAGGTGGGCGCGTGCGCCGTCGCGCTCGCGCCCTTGCACGCGTTGATCGAGGCCCATGTCCTGGCGGCCGAGCGTCTTCATGGCGACGACACGCCGGTGCCGGTGCTGGCCAAGGGCAAGACCGACAAGGGCCGGCTTTGGGTCTACGTCCGCGACGACCGTCCGTTCGGCGGTAGCGCGCCGCCGGCCGCGCTGTTCCAGTTCTCGCGCAATCGCCGTGGCGAGCATCCGAAGCGGCACCTGGAAGGATGGGCCGGCGTGCTGCAGGCCGATGCCTATGCGGGCTTCGGGGCCCTGTACGAGGCCGATCGCCCGCCGCGCGCGGTGACCGAGGCGCTATGTTGGGCCCATGGCCGGCGCAAGTTCTTCGAGCTTGCCGACATCGCCGCCAACGCGCGGTGCGGTAAGGACGCCAAGCCGATCTCCCCGCTGGCGCTCGAGGCGGTGAGGCGGATCGATGAGATCTTCGATCTCGAGCGTACGATCAACGGCGCCGACCGCGCCACCCGTCTCGCCGTGCGCCGCGCAGAGGTGGCACCACTGGTCGCCGATCTCGAGACCTGGATGCGCAGCGAGCGCGAGCGTCTCTCCCGTCACGCGAGCGTCGCCCAGGCGATGGACTACATGCTCAAGCGCTGGGACCGCTTCGCCCGCTTCCTCGAGGACGGCCGGATCTGCCTCAGCAACAACGCCGCCGAGCGCAGCCTGCGCGGTGTGGCTCTCGGGCGCAAGTCATGGCTGTTCTGCGGCTCCGAGCGCGGGGGCGACAGGACCGCCTTCATGTACACGCTGATCACCACCGCCAAGCTCAACGACGTCGACCCGCAGGCCTGGCTCGCGGATGTCCTCGCCCGCATCGCCGACCTGCCTATGTCGCGGCTGCCCGCGCTTCTGCCCTGGGCGTGGCGGCCGGCCCCTTCATCGATCGCCGCCTGACATCGGAACTCCCGTCAACCCATTCGCACCGCGGCCGTCACCGGAGGCTTACATTGAGACGGAGGCGGACCACGAAGTTGCGCTGGCTGGGTCAGCGATTGTCGGACGCATCACCGGTCCCTCAGACGGCGATGACCTCGGCCTCTTGGCCAAGTCGAGATGCCTGTGAGCGTGGACACTGCCTGACGAAGCTGCTCGATCCGGTCGACCGCGACACAATGCAAAAGCGAGCCGGTGCTTCGGGGCGCCCGACACCGGCGGCGCCGAGCGCCTTCCGGCAAGTAAGAGGCAGTCGCCAGCGGACTGTTCGTCTCCCGGAGAGCCGGCGCTTCCGCCCTAGGCCGCCCGTTTGATGCTCTCGATCCAATCCATAATCTCGTTGGTAATTCTAACGCCCCCATTTATGTTTTTCGCCGGGTCCCAGGTTGTATGCACCGCCAACGCCAGTCGCTGCTGGCCGTCGCTCCAGAAGACCGGGGCACCGCTCATTCCTTTTTCTGTGTCAATGTAGTAATAGAAGAAATGCTGATCACCGCTTTCTATGCGGCCCGCGTCTTTCCACATCGAGCCCTGCGGTGTCTTGGTGGTCGGATAGCCGCCTAAATTCACAAGGCACTTCATCGCGTGCTGGAGATCGTAGACCGCGAGACCGAACCAGCCGATCTCGATGCCGATCTTGCGGTTCAGTTTGAGGATGCCGATGTCATACCCTGGATTGGTGCCTTCGCCGTAGCTCGGATGAGCATCTGCCACCTCGCAGGCGACCGGTTGATAGGGGAAGTTGCTGCTGTTCCGACCCGGGTAGGCCACGATTTCCGTGGCCTTGCCGTCGCCGCCGTAGTTAGCATCGTAGATGCAATGACCGGCCGTGACGAGCAGGTCGGGCGAGATCATCCATCCGGTCCCCTGTCCTCTGCCAGATTTCCCCTTTATCTCAAGATAGCAGACTGCTCTCCATGGTGGGGATGCGGTGTCCTCCTGCCGGCGCCAGTCGTCATCGCGTCCGAACACCGCCTCATGTACGGGCGCTCTTGGGTTCGTTGCGGGGACTACCAAACTCGATTTGAGCCCCAGCGTCATCGCGCGTTGGCGATCGAGCAAGATCGCAGGCTCGACAAGCCCACCGCCATTCGCCTCGACCATCCAGCTCCGGTGCAGCCGGTTCGACTGGAGCGGAGTCGGATGATCCGGGAACCCGTCCTTCATCTCGATGTCGGCGAGCCCGCCGTTGCCGAGCGTCCAGGTCTCGCGGTACGGCTTGCCGTGGGTGCGCGACCTCGCCAGCGCGTTGGTGTCCCGTTTCTTCGGCCTGGTCATTCCCTCTCCCCCGTTCCTGGCGCGCCTGGCTCCCCCGTTCCTGGCTCGCTTGGCTCCACGCGTGGGGAACCCGTCCCGTCCTAAGTCGGCGGGGTTGCCGGCGGTGATTGTGAGGCGCTCACTGCTTTAGCGAAACCCGGCAGCGCCCGCTCGGGATTTTGGCCATCGCTTCTCGCGATCAACAACGCGGTGTTCGCCTGTGCTGCCAATTCCGTCACTTTCTGCTGGCGCTTCGCCTCTTTGAGCGCTTGCTCGGCCTTCAGGACCTCTAACTCTTTGGCCGCCAACAATTGCTGCTGCGTGCCAACATTGACACGAAGCTGGATGAGTTCAGCAACGGCACCAAAGAAGGCCTTCACGACCCTGACCGGCAGAGAGGCAAGCTCAAGCCCCTCGCTCGGCTTCACGACGTGGACTTTATTCAACATCCCGGTATCGAAGTCTATCCTTGTGGCCTTGGTAACGAAGATGGCCCGATCGAAGTCGATCGGAATCGGCGGCATACCGTTGGTCAGGCTATGGACCTCCTCCACGGAGTAGCCGCTGCGTTCGAAATCGACACGGAATCGGTAAGGCATGGCCAGCCGATAGCAGACCCCGATCGAGCAGTTGGTCGCCGGTGCCGGGTAAGGCTTCGGCCTGACGATGGTAAGGCTGATGGGGCTCTCGCCGGCGGCTACGCTTGTATAGCGGGCGCATTTGTCGTCGCGCGCCTTCGGGCACTCGGTTTCTTTCTGGACCGCGGCATCGGCTTCGGCGACGGCGTTCATGTCGTCGACGAGTTTTTGTGTTGCCGTTTGATCGGAGGGGTCGAGCAGACGTGAGAAGATCTCCCGGCCTGCCGGCGCTGTGGTGGCCTCGAAAACCAGTTTCCCGAGGGTCGAGCCGGAGCGATCATAGCCAGGACGGCGTCGCCCGGAGTGAGGAGGAGGTCAGGATATGCGCCTGCACTATTCTTATGCGTCGCCCTATGTGCGCAAGGTCATGGCGGTGGCGATCGAGACCGGACAGAAAGAAAAACTGGAATTGATCGTGCGCAAGGTCAGCCCGGTCGCGCCCGATGCCGAGGTCAACCGGGACAACCCGCTCGGCAAGGTGCCCTGCCTGGTGACCGATGACGGCATGGCGCTGTTCAATTCGCGGGTGATCTGCGAATACCTCGACGGCCTGCACGGCGGAGCGCAAAATGTTCCCCGCGGCCGGGCCGGCGCGCTGGACCGCGCTCCGGCGGCAGGCCGAAGGCGATGGCATCCTCGATGCCGGCGTGATCACCCGCTACGAGACCTTCCTCCGGCCCGAGCCGCGCCGCTGGCCGGAGTGGGTCGAGGGTCAGAAGGGCAAGATCGGCCGCGCGCTCGACGCCCTCGAGGGCGAGGCCGGAAGCTTCGGCAATGCCGTCGACATCGGCACGATCACGATCGGCTGCGCGCTCGGCTATCTCGATTTCCGCTACGCCGCCGACGACTGGCGGGCGCGCCGGCCGCAGCTCGCCGGCTGGTTCGAGACATTCGGAAAACGGCCGTCGATGGCCGAGACCGCGCCCAGGGAATGAGGGCGCCGGCGGCGGCCGGGCGCGCTCAGTCGTAGGCGAACAACTCGACCAGCACGTCCGCGACCTGGCGGGCGGTGGTTTTGGGCAAAGCGCCAGCACACCGCACCAGCGACGCCTTGTCGACGGTCCGGATCTGGTCGAGGGCGATCTGGCCGTCCTTGCCCTCGAAGTGCACTGGCACGCGGGTCGGATAGGCGCGCGCCGCGGTCGTCATCGGCGCCACGATCACCACCTGCACGTGCCGGTTCATCTCGTCGGGCGAGACGATCACCGCCGGCCGCGGCTCGCGGCTGCCGGCAGCGCGGGCGGGTTCGGGGGCGAGCAGCCAGATCTCGTAGCGCTGCGGCGGCTCTACCACTGCCACGCGGCGTCGGCGGACGGCGAGCCGAGATCGTCCGGCAGCAGCGGGGCGTCGTCGCCGGCGGCCGCCATCTCGGCAAACGCGGTCGCCCAGCCGGCGCGCGGCGCCCCGGCCGGACCGATGATCAGCCGGTCGCCCTCGACCGCGAAGCTGACCCGGTCGCCGAAGCCGCACTGCTCGATGATCGGCTTGGGGATCCGGACCCCCCGTGAGTTGCCGATGCGCACGAGATCGACGTTCATGCCGCGGTCTCCATCGTTGGAGCTTACAATGTAATTACGGGACCGTAGTTCCTGCAACTCCCGATGTCCAGCGGCGCCATGCTGCGCGCCGGCCAGATTGCCAAGCCCCGGATCGTCGCCTAGGGTTGCCCCAGCAGGCGAGCGCGAGATCGCTCCGGAGCAACAACTAAAGTCAGGAGGTTTAACGATGAACCAATGGATGCGAGCGTCCATGGCCGGCGCGCTGACGCTGGCCCTGAGCCTCGGCGTGCTCGGCACGCCGGCGCCGGCGGCGGCGGCGATCCAGCTGAAATTGAATGGCGTGCAGCCACCCGAGCACCCGGTCTCGATGACCCACAAGTTCTTCGCCGAGCGGGTCGGGCAATTGACCGATGGCGAGATCCAGATCGAGGTCTACGATGCCCGCGGCCTCGGCGACGCGGTCGAGAGCGTCCAGAGCCTGCGCAACGGCACGATCGCGTTCGCGACCGTCTCGGCCTCGAACCTGTCCCAGGTCATGCCGCAGATGGACATGTTCTCGCTGCCCTACCTGTTCAAGAGCTCCCAGCACTACTGGGACTACCTGAACTCGGACCGGGCGCAGGCGTTCGTCAAGCCGCTCGAGGACAAGGGCATCGTCGTGCTCGGCTTCATCGATTCGGGCTCGCGCAACTTCTTCAGCGAGCAGCCGATCCGCTCGGTCAGCGACGTCGCCGGCAAGAAGATCCGGGTCATGGCCTCGCCGGTCCAGGTCAAGACCATCGAGGCGATGGGCGGCACCGGCGTGCCGATCGCCTGGGGCGAGCTCTACAACGCGCTCCAGACCGGCGTGGTCGACGGCGCCGAGAACAACGACCCCTCGATCCTGACCATGAAGTTCTACGAGGTCAGCAAATACTATACGCTCGACGAGCACGCCCGCATCCCCGACATGCTGCTGATGTCCAAGACGGTCTACGACAAGCTGTCGCCGGAGCAGCAGCAGGCGGTCAAGCAGGCAGGCCTGGAGGCGCAGGCCTACATGCGCGGCGCCTGGGCGATGGCCGAGCAGGACGCGCGCACGGCGCTCAAGGAGCGCTTCACCGAGATCATCTCGGTCGACAAACAGCCGTTCATCGACGCCGTCCACGACCTGGTCCAGAGCGAGGCCCAGCGGCTCGGCGTCACCGACGAGGTCAACTACATCCTCGAGTCGGGCAAGAACTACTGATCCCGACCGCACCGCACCGCGTCGGCGGGCCGGCCCCAGCGGGTCGGCCCGCGCCGTGCCCGAGCCCGCCGCCGCGATGACCGCTTTCAACCGCATCGTCGATGCCATCGCGGCACTCGTGCGCGCGGTGATCCTGATCCAGGCGGCGGCGATCTTCGCGATCATCATCGTGACCGTGGTCACCCGCTACGGCTTCAGCTACGTGGCGTCCTGGTCCGAGGAGGTGCCGCGTTACCTTCTGATCTGGATCTCATTCCTCGGTGCGGCCGCCTGCGTCGATCTCCGCGACCACATCGCCTTCGACTACCTCAACAAGCGCTTTCCGGGACCGGTCCGGGCGGCGGTCCAGCTCCTGATCAATGCCGCGATCTTCGCCTTCGGCTGGATCATGCTGCTCTACGGCATCCGCTTCGTCGGCCAGTTCGGCGGCGACTTCATGGAATCGATCCCATTCACCAACGTCTGGTACTACACGGCCCTGCCGGTCTCGGGCGCGCTGATGATGCTCTACAGCCTGCGCGACCAGCTGAACGTCTGGTTCGAGCACGAGCGCGCGCTCGAGCACGATCCCGGCCATTCGGCCGCCTGAGCCCGCAGGCCTGACGAACGCGCCCCGGACGATCGCTCCATGACCCTCCTGATCCTGTTCGGCGTGTTCGCGGTCCTGCTGCTGATCGGCATGCCGATCGCGTTCGCGATCGGGATCGCCTCGGCCGTGGCCGCAATCAACATCTTCGTGATCGACAACGTCACGATCGTCCAGCGCATGCTGGTCGGCATCAACTCGTTCCCGCTGCTGGCGGTGATTTTTTTCGTCTTCACCGGCGTGCTGATGGCGCGCGGCGGGGTCGCGCTGCGCCTGGTGCGCCTGTCCGAGGTCGTGGTCGGGCGCCTGCCGGGCGGGCTCGCCCAGATCACGGTCCTGTCGTCGATGCTGTTCGGCGGGGTCTCGGGCTCGGCGGTCGCCGAAGTGACCTCGATCGGCGCGACCCTGATCCCGGCCATGGAGAAAGCGGGCTACACGAGGCGCTACGCGACCGCGGTGGTCCTGACCTCGGCGACCATGGGCCCGATCATCCCGCCCTCGATCCCGATGATCCTCTACGCCTACGTGGTCGGCTCGGTGTCGGTCGCCGGCCTGTTCCTCGCCGGCGTCGTGCCGGGCGTCCTGATCGGCGTCGGCCTGCTGATCGCCTGCTACGTTCACGGCCGGCTCTACCATCACCAGCCGGCGCCGCCGATGTCCGGACGCGACAAGCTATTGCGCGTGGTCGACGGGCTCGCGAGCCTGATGACGCTCGTGATCATCCTGGGCGGCATCACCAGCGGCATCTTCACCGCGACCGAGGCCGGCGCGGTCGGGTCGGTCTACGCCCTGTTCCTGACCATCGCCGTCTACCGCGAGATCAAGCTCGCCGACCTGCCGGCCATCCTCTGGGAGTGCTGCCTGACCAACGCGGTCGTGCTGTTCCTGATCGCCACGACCTCGGTCTTCTCGTTCATCATGACCTACGAAGACGTACCGCAGTGGGTTGCCGACCACATCTTCGGGGCGATCGGCAACCACTACCTTCTGCTGCTGGTGATCAACGTCGTGCTACTGATCGTCGGCCTGTTCGTCGACCTGACGCCGGCCCTGATCATGATGGTGCCGATCCTGTTGCCGATCGCGCACCACCTCGGCATGGACCTGATCCACCTCGGCATCATCGTCGTGGTCAACCTGACCTTCGGCCTGATCACCCCGCCGGTCGGCACGTCCTTGTTCGTCGGCTGCCGGATCGCCGGCATCTCGATGACCGAACTGATCCCGCCGATGCTGCCGTTGTTCGCGATCATGCTCTGCGTGCTGCTGTTCGTGACCTACGTCCCCGAAAGCTTCATGTGGCTGCCCCGCATGGCCGGCTTCGCGCGGTGAACGTGCTATGACGCGTTGCGTTATGGGGCATATGCCGTACGATCACAGCGTAATCAGGAGCTTCGCCGATCCTGAGACGGCCCGGATTTGGCACGGCCAGCGAAGTCGGCGGCTGTCCTCGGAGATTCAACCGATCGCTCTGCGCAGGCTGCGCATGCTGAACCAGGCGCGAACTCTGAATGATCTGCGGGTGCCGCCTGGCAACCGGCTCGAACGGTTGAAAGGCGATCGGCGCGGGCAATAAAGCGTTCGCATCAACCAGCAATGGCGGATCTGTTTTCGATAGCATGACGGAGCGGCCGACGATGTCGAGATCGTCGGCTGCTCAGGGGTGCTTCAGGAAGCTGGTGCCGACACCGCCGCGCAGCAGGGCCTCGTGGCTGCCGCTCTTGCCCTTCCAGGTGACCTGGTCGCCGTCGACCGTGACCTGGTAGCAGTTCTGGTGCTCGGGATCGCGCTTGCGCCACGTGATGCAGACGTCGCCGTCCGGGTCGATCTGCCAGCGGCCCTGATCGTGGTCGCCCGAAGAATCCTCGTAGGTCACATCGCCGCCCTCGACGAAATAGATGTTGAACGCGGCGCCGGAGGCGGTGGTGCCGGAGACGGTGTTGCCGTTCATCACGTCGATGAAGCGCTCGCCCTTCAACTGCTCGGGTGCCGCGAGCGCCGGCGTCGCGAGGCCGAGCGCGCTCAAGGCCACAAGGATTGCGAGCAGCTCCGCGCGGCGCATCGTCGGTGACCTCCGAATTCGCTGACCTATGCCATCCTGATCCAGGATGGCGCGCTCTGCAACCGCCCGCGGCGCCCCCCTGCCGCCCTTCGTGCGCGCCGCCGCGGGGCCGCAACTTGGCTGTCGCGGAAGGAGCCTGGACGGCGGGCGCGATTGCGGCTATCGGCTTGCGGACCGGCGCCGGCGGGTTTCGACCGAGCGGCCGGATCGGGTCGCGGGATCTCGGGGAGGAGAAGTATCGTGGTCGGAAGGCTCGTTTCGGGCGCCCTGGCGGCGGTCGTCATGCTCGGTGCAGCCGCCGTTCAGGCGCAGACGCTCGAGCGGGTGAAATCGACCGGCACCTTCACGATCGGCTATCGCGAAGACGCGGCGCCTTATTCCTACAAAAATACGCTCGGCGAGCCGGACGGCTATTCGGTCGAGCTCTGCCGCGCGATCGCGACCAATGTCAAGGACGCGCTCGGCCTCGCCGAGATCAAGGTGGTCTACCAGACGGTCACGACCGAGGACCGCTTCAAGGCCGTCCAGGACGGGCGGGTCGACATCCTGTGCGGCGCGACCACGGTCACGCTGTCCCGGCGCGAGCTGGTCGACTTCTCGCTGTTCACCTTCATCGATGGTGCGAGCGTGCTGCTGCGCGCCGACAGCCCGAACGATCTCCAGGGTCTGGCCGGCAAGAAAATCGGCGTGCGCGGCGGCACGACCACCGAGCAGGCGCTCCGCAACACGCTCAAACAGGACAACATTGCCGCCGAGGTGGTCACCGTCGAGAACCACCAGGACGGTCTGCAGCGTCTCGAAAAGGGCAAGATCGCGGCCTATTTCGCCGATCGGGCGATCCTGCTCTTCCTGATCGCGCAGAGCCAGGACAAAGATCTGCGGGTCTCGGAGCGTTTCTTCACGTTCGAGCCTTACGCGCTCGCGCTGCGCCAGGGCGCCACCACCTTCCGGCTGCTGGTCGACCGGACGCTGAGCGCGCTCTATCGTTCGGCCAAGATCCACGACATCTTCACCCACGCCTTCGGCGCGAACGCCCATGAGAGCGATCTTTTGAAGGCGCTCTACATCATCGACGGCCTGCCCAGATAGGCGCAGAGCCGGGCAGGGGGACTTCCTGGCGCGGGCCGGAGCTGTTAAGCAGAGCCCTCAGGCGCGCGGGAGACGGCAGATGGCGGCGGCGATCTTCTGGCACGACGGCAGGTGGTACGAGGATCAGCAGCCGAAGCTTCTGGGGCCGATGGACCACGCGATGTGGATGGCCAGCCTCGCCTTCGATGGGGCTCGCGCCTTCGACGGCCTCGCCCCCGACCTCGACCGGCACTGCGCCCGCCTGATCGATTCGACCCGCAAGATGCTGCTCGAGCCGACCATGGGCGCCGAGGACATCGAGAGCCTCTGCCGTCAGGCGATCCGCCGGCTGCCGCGGGCGGTGCCGGTCTACGTCCGGCCGATGTTCTACGCGATGCGCGGCTTCGTCACCCCGGAGGCGGATTCGACCGAGTTCGCGCTCGCGGTCTATGCCTCGCCGATGCCCGAGCCCCGGGGCATGAGCGTCTGCTTTTCGAGCTACCGGCGGCCGGCGCGCGATGCTGCCCCGACCGATGCCAAGGCGGGCTGCCTCTATCCGAACATGCAGCGTGCCCTGGTCGAGGCGAGCAGGCGCGGCTTCGACAACGGGATCACGCTCGACGCCTCGGCCAACGTCGCCGAGCTCGCGACCGCGAATTTGTGGATCGCGCGCGACGGCGTTGCGCTGACCCCCGCCTGCAACGGCACCTTCCTGAACGGGATCACCCGCCAGCGGGTGATCCACCTGCTGCGGGAGGCCGGCACCGAGGTCCAGGAGACGACGCTGACCAGGCAGGACATCCTGGATGCCGACGAGGTCTTTTCCACGGGTAACTACGGCAAGGTCCTGCCGATCACCAGGGTCGAGGATCGCTATTACCAGACCGGCCACGTCTATCAGCGTGCCCGCGACCTCTACCTCGAGTTCGCCCGCACCCAACCGGTCGGGTGAAAACTCATGTCTTGAGGATCCGCAATCTCCTGAGCGGCTGCGTTTCGGAGCTCCGTTCGCAAGCGTACGCCCTTCATTGGGCTGCCTTCTGTGCCCTGGTGCTTGAAGGAAGCTGCGAAGCGCGAGGGGCCGGGCCTGAAGTCGGCCTGGACACTGAAGCGCTTCAGCCAAACGCAACCAGCCCAATGACCAGCAGTTCGGGTCATGCGGAGCTGGCAAGCAGCTTGACCGCGAGGTCGTCCAGGGCCGCGGGGCTCAGCGACGGGATCACGTATGGATACTTGGTCACCGCCACCGGCGCGCGCGGTCCGAGCGCCAATTCCAGCGAGGTCTCGGTGGTCCCGACCAAGAGCGCTCCCGGGGTTGCGATCACAACGTCGGGACCCGCCTTTCTGGTCGACGGCCAACCCTTCACCATGTGGGGCATCCGCGTCGCGAGCGCCTCCCAGACGCAGGCTCTGACCGACTCGCTGATCGCCAATCTCGAGGCCTACGAAAGCAACGGCCTGAACACGATCACCGTGTTCTATCAGGGCAGCAGCGGCGGTGCTTCCGATCCCTTCACGGCCGACGGGCTCGGCATCGACGCTGGCCACGAGTCCCGCATGGAGCAGATCGTCGCGGCCGCACGCGCGCACGGGGTCGTGGTCGTCGTCGGCATCTTGTACCAGAACGCCGCGTGGCACCTGGACAGCGCGACCTCGGTGCACAACGCGGTGAAGACGGTGGCGAGCGCCATGCTGCCGTACCGCAACGTCATCATCAACGTCGCCAATGAAGGCAACGCGGGCCAGTGGTCCGACACCAACGGCATCTACGACCTCGGGGATCCGGCGAACATCGGCGCTCTGTGCGCGGACGTTCATGCCATCGATCCGACCCGGCTTTGCGGCAGCGGCGGCTTTTCCGACAGCTTCAACGTCGCAGTTGGCCGGAGCCCCAACGTCGATGTGCTGCTGTTCGACACCGACGACGTCACGCCGACCTCGTCGGCGAAGTACGACGCCTTCGTCTCCCAGGGCGTGAACGACAAGCCGATCGTCAACGTGGAACTGTACGGCGGCTACACCCTCAACTGGCCGACGCCTGGCGTGTTCGACGCGACCGCCAAGGGCTATTATCACGACGAGGTCCTGGCCAAGAAGACCAGGCCAGGCCTTTCCATCTTCTTCTTCTCGGAGCCGTGGTTGCAGCGGACGCCGATCCACTACGAACTCGGTGGACAGGGGACGAGCGCTGACCCCGGCATCAAGTGGTTCTGCGATGACGTGCTTGCCAACCGGTAAACTGGATGGGAGCGCTCGCTGCGCATCGCGGAACGGCGGCCCACCGCGCGCTCAATCGTCGGCGCCCGGCCTGCGTCGGGCCGTCAGGCGCCGTCGCGCTCGAAATACTGACCGGGCGTGGTGCCGAGCGCGCGGCGGAAGGCGTGGATGAAGGCGCTCGGGCTGTCGTAGCCGAGGTCGAGCGCGACCGAGGTCACGGGCTCGCGCTGGGCGAGCCTGACCAGCGCCGCGAGCAGGCGCGCCTGACGCTGCCATTGCCGGAACGTCATGCCGGTATCGGCGAGGAACCGGCGGCTGAGGGTGCGGACGCTGGCGCCGACCTCGCGGCTCCAGGCCTCGAGCGTGCGTGGGTCGCCGGGATCGGCGCCGAGCGCTGCGGTGATCCGCTTCAGGCGCGGGTCCTCGGGCTCGGGCAGGTGCAGGGGGGCCAGCGCCGCGGCCCGGATCTCCTCGAGCACGAGCGCCACCAGCAGCGCGCGCCGCGGCCCTGCGCCGGGCGCCTCGACCCCGGCGAGCACCAGCTCGCGCAAGAGCGGCGAGACGTTGACCACGCCACACCCGGCCGGCAGGCCGTCCCGCGCGCTGGCGTCGATGTAGAGCGTGCGCATCTCGAGCCGGGTCGCGCAGCGGATCGCGTGCTCCATGCCGGCCGGCATCCAGACCGCCCGTTGCGGCGGCACGACCCAGGCACCCTGCGCGGTCACCACGGTCATCACGCCGGCGCGGGCGTAGACCAGCTGCGCCCAGTCGTGGTGATGGCGCGCGATCAGGTGGCCCTTGGGGTAATTCGTGGCGAGCGAGCGGACGGCGGGGGTCAGCGCCTTTGACCGTTCGTCGACACCAAATGACCTCATGTCGAGAGAGCGTAAGCCCCGGCTCTGCTAGCTTCAATTCCGCAACTCACTCCTCGGGGGAAGACCGATGCGCCGGGCGCTCTGGTTCCTCAACCTCGCGCACGCCTACGACCACTTCTTCCTGCTGATTTTCCCGACCGCGGTGCTGGCGCTGGCGCCCGCCTGGGGCATGTCCTACGGCGAGGCGCTCTCGTTCGGGACCGCGGCCTTCGTCACCTTCGGCGCCGGCACGCTGCCGGCCGGCTGGCTGGGCGACCGCTGGAGCCGCGGCCACCTGATGTCGGTCTTCTTCATCGGCATCGGGCTTTCGGCGATCGTGACCGGTCTCGCGTCCGGCCCGGTGACGCTGACGCTGGGCCTGGGCCTGCTCGGCCTGTTCGCCTCGATCTACCACCCGGTCGGCACCGCGCTCGTGATCCAGAACGCCAAGGCGACCGGCCAGTCGCTGGGCGTCAACGGCGTGTTCGGCAATCTCGGGGTCGCCGGTGCCGCGCTCGTGACCGGCCTGATCACCGAATGGCTGGGCTGGCGCACGGCCTTCATCCTGCCGGGCGTGATCGCGGTGCTGACCGGGGTCTGGTTCGCCTTCAGGATCGCGCCGGCGATGAGCGGGGACCTCGCCGCACGGCCGGCCGCGAACAAGGCGCCGGCGGCGCAGGACGCCCTGATCCGGGTGTTCGTGGTGGTCGGCGTGAGCGCCTTGTTCGGCGGCATCATCTTCCACGGCACGACGATCGCGCTGCCCAAGATCTTCCAGGAGCGGCTCGCCGGCCTGGTCGGCGACCTCGGCACGATCGGCGTCCTGGTGGCCGCGGTGTTCACGCTCGCCGCGTTCGCCCAGATCGCGGTCGGTCGCCTGCTCGATCGCTACGGCGCGCGCGCGATCCTGCCGCTGATCGTGGCGCCCCAGGTTGTTCTCCTGCTTGTGGCGGTGCAGCTCTCGGGCCTCGCCATGCTTGTCCTGGCGGCGGCGCTGATGCTCCTGGTGTTTGGCGAAATCCCGATCACCGCCTGGCTGGTCGGCCGGTACACGCCGGCGCGCTGGCAGTCGCGGATCTTCGGGGTGCAGTACGTGCTCTCGCTGGGCGTCAGCGCGGTCGTGGTGCCGACGATCGCAGTGCTGCACGACTGGACCGGCGGCTTCGGCGCCTTTTTCGTGGTGATGGCAGGCGCGGCCGCGCTGGTCGCTCTGGTCGCGCTGCTGCTCCCAGGCCGCGGCGTCGCGGAGGATCAGCGCCGGGTCAGCAACAAGCCGATCAGGGCCAGCGTGGTGAAGCCGGCGCCTGCGAGGAAGGTCATGGGCGCGCCGTAGCGCCCCCAGAGGAAGCCCGCGAGCACGCTCGCCGCCAGCAGCACCGCGCCACCGATCAGGTTGAACAGCCCGAACCCGGTGCCGCGCAGATCGCCGGGGCAGGTGTCGGCGACGAGTGCCGCGAGCAGCCCCTGCGTGAGCCCCATGTGCAGGCCCCAGAGCCCGACGCCCGCCAGGACCGGCCCGATGCCGCGCGCCAGCGCCAGCGCCAGGTCGGCGGCGATCAGGGTGCCGCAGCCGGCCACCAGCAGCAGGCGGCGACCGATCCGGTCGGAGAGCGCGCCCGCCGGATAGGCCGAGGCGGCGTAGACCACGCTCATGACCACCATCACGAGCGGCACCAGCGCCACCTCCAGCCCGGCGTCCTCGGCGCGCAGCACGAGGAAGGCTTCGCTGAAGCGCGCGAGCGTCAGGACCGCGCCGACCAGCACGACCCACCAGTAGTCGACGCTGAGCCGGCGCAGCTCCGCCACTCGAATCGGCGTTCTCCGCCGGGCGTCGGATCGCGGCTGCTCCGGCTCGCGCACCCCGAAGACGAGAACACCGACCGCGATCGCGGCCGGGAGGACCGCGAACCCGTAGACCCGGCGGATGTCGTCCGCGAACAGGAACATCAGCCCGATCGCGAGCAGCGGGCCGAGGAAGGCGCCCACGGTGTCAAGCGACTGGCGGAGCCCGTAGCTCGCGCCGCGCAGGTCGGCAGGCGCGAGATCGCCGATCAGGGCATCGCGCGGCGCACCCCGGATGCCCTTGCCGACCCGGTCGACGAAGCGCGCCGCGAACACCCAGCCGACCGTGGGCGCCAGCGCGAACACGGGCTTGGTCAGCGCGGCGAGGCCGTAACCGAGCACGGTCAGAAGCTTGCGCCTGCCCAGATAGTCGCTGAGCGCGCCCGAGAAGAACTTGCTGATCGCCGCGGTCGCCTCGGCGACGCCCTCGATCAGGCCGACCGTGAGCGTGCTGGCGCCGAGCACCGAGACCAGGAACACCGGCAGCAGGCTGTGCACCAACTCCGAGGACATGTCCATGAACAGGCTGACCAGGCCCAGCGCCCAGATGGCGGTCGGGATGGCGCGCAGCGCGCCGGACGCGGAACCCACGGCTGCTCCTGGACTAAGGCGCCGGCTCGAGCAGGGCCGTGAAGTTCGCGAAGATGCGCCGCGCGGCCTGGTTGAGGTCCGGCATGTGACGATCGGCGTCGGCGGTGAAGCGGGCGGCCCGATCGCGGCCCAGGCGCATGACCAAAAGCTCGGTGGTCGCGGGATCGGAGAACCAGTCGGCGAGCGTCGGCGGGTCGACCTCGACGTGAAACTGCAGGCCGAAGGCGCGCTCGCCGACCGCGAGCGCCTGGACCGCGCAGGCGCCCGAGGTCGCAAGCACGCTGGCGCCCGCGGGCGGGCTCACGACCTCGGCCGCATGCCATTGCAGGAAGCGGCGGCGGGTCGGCAGCCCGGCGAACAGCGGATGCGTCCGTCCGGCCTCGGTGAGGCTCACCTCGAACAGGCCGACCTCGGGGGTGGCGGCCGGCCGCACCTCGCCGCCGACCGCCGCTGCCAGCAGTTGGTGACCGAGGCAGATGCCGAGATAGGCCATGCCCCGCTCGAGGACCGCGCTCCGGATCGCCCGCTTCTCCGGCCGGAGCCAGGGATGCTCCGCCTCCTGCCAGACGTCCTGGGCGCCGCCCATGACCAGCAACGCGTCGTAGCGCTCGAGCGCCGGGATCGGCTCGCCCGTCTCGAGCGCCACCACGTCCCACTCGATGCCGTCCGCCCGCAGGCAGTCGCGAAAGATCCCGGGATGCGCGAGCTCCATGTGCTGGAACACGAGAACGCGGGGGCGGCGGGCCATTCGGATCATTCTCCCAGCGCGCGCAACGACGGTTACGCCGCCAGTTGATAGCGCCGGTCGCGAGCAAAGACGAGAGCCCGTTGGCGGCACCCGGCGCGCCCAAGGGGCTACCCGAGCGGCGCCCCGCCGGGTAAGAAGGCCCGGGGCCGAGCGATGGGAGGGGCGAGATGAACAGCGTGCTGATCACCGGGGCTGCGGGCGGCATCGGGCGGCGGATCCGGCCGCTGCTGCGCGGCGTCTATCCGATGCTGCGCCTGTCGGACGTGGTCGAGATCGGGGCCGAGGCGGGCGAGGAGTTCATGCGCGCGGACCTTACGGACATGGCCGCGGTCGAGCGCTTATGCGCCGGCGTCGACGGCGTCATCCATCTCGGCGCCAGCTCGGGCGAGGACGCCTGGGACGCGATCCTGCAGAACAACATCATCGGCGGTTACAACGTGTTCGAGGCGGCGCGTCGGCAGGGCGTCAGGCGGATCGTGTTCGCGACCACCAACCACGTGGTCGGCTTCTACCGGCGCCAGCGGACCATCGATCACACCGTGATGGTCCGCCCCGACTCGCGCTACGGGGTCAGCAAGGCGTTCGGCGAGGCGCTCGGGCGCATGTACGCCGACAAATACGGCCTTGGCGTGTTCAACATCCGGATCGGGAATTTGTGGGAAGAACCGGTCGACCGGCGGCGCCTGTCGATCTGGATCAGCCCGCGCGATCTGGTCCAGCTGATGCGGATCGGCCTCGACCATCCCGAGATCCACTTCGAGGTCGTCTACGGCATCTCGGACAACGCGCGCGCCTGGTACGACAACGCCAACGCCTGGCGCCTCGGCTACCGGCCCGAGGACCAGGCCGAGGACTACGCGGCGAGCGCCACCGAGGCCGACCTCGAGCTGCCGCCCGACCCGATCGGTGAGCAGTTCCAGGGCGGTGGCTTTTGTCCGATGGAGTTCTCTGGGAACGTGAAGAAGGTCACTTAAATAGCGAAAATAAAGTGGATTTCTTAAGATTCGATACCCGGCATTATCCGACCCTCGGGGTCCGGGACGGCTACCGCGAGTGGGCGCCGACCTACGAGCGGGTGGTCCAGGACGAGATGGACCTGCGCCTGCTCGAGCGGCTGACCACGGTCGGATGGGCAAGCTGCCGGCGCGCGCTCGATCTCGCCTGCGGCACCGGGCGGATCGGTGTCTGGCTGCGGGCGCAGGGCGTCGAGCATCTGGACGGCGTCGACCTGACCCCGGAAATGCTGGCCAGGGCGCGCGAACGGCGCCTCTATGACCGCCTGCTCGAGGTCGATCTGCGCGCGACCGGCCTGCCGGCCGCGGTCTACGATCTGACGACCGTGGTGCTGGCCGACGAGCATCTGCCCGAGATCCAGCCGCTTTACCGGGAGGCCGCGCGCCTCACGGCTCCGGGCGGCCGCTTCGTGATCGTCGGCTATCATCCCTTCTTCCTGATGATCGGCATCCCGACCCACTTCGACCGGGCCGACGGCACCCCGGCGGCGATCGAGAGCCACGTCCATCTGTTCAGCGACCACGTCCAGGCGGCGCTCGCCAGCGGCTTCACGCTCCTCGAGATGACCGAAGGGGTCGTCGACGACGCCTGGCTCGCCAAGAAGCCGAAATGGCAGAAATACGCGGGCCACCCGGTCAGCTTCGCCATGGTCTGGGGGGCGGTCTGACCACCGCCTTGTCTTGGCGCGGTTTGTGCACTACGGTGTAATGCATGAAGAGCGAAGTCTACAGCTGGCGGCTGTCGCCGGATCTCAAGTGGGCGCTCGAGGAAGCGGCCCGGCGCGAACGCGTGAGCGTCTCCCGGCTGCTCGAGCGAATCACGTGCGAGTGGCTGAAGGCACATCCTTCGGCCACCGAGGACGATGAGGCGGAACAGGCGCGGATTCGGGCGGCGGCAGCACCGTACATCGGGGCGCTTCGCAGCGGCGATCCCGATCTGGCCGAAAAGGCGAGCGAACGGATCCGCGAGCATCTCTTGAAGGCGCATGCGCGCTCACGGCCTGATTGATACCGGCGCCTTGTTCGCGCTCCTTCATGAGGATGATCGCTGGCATCCGCGTTGCGTGGAAACCTATGGTCGCCTGCCGGTCCCATGGGCGACGTCGATCGCCGTGCTGACCGAGTTCTTCCACCTCGCCGGCCGGGGGCGGCGTCCGATTGCGACGGGCTGGGAGTTTCTGCGGTCGGGCGCGCTCGTCCTGCTGCCAATCGGGGATGCCGACCTGCCGGCACTGGAGGACCTGATGCACAAATATGCCGATCGGCCGATGGACTTCGCCGACGCGACGCTCGTGCATCTGGCGCGCCGGGAGCAGCTGACCCTCGTATTCACGATCGACCACGACGATTTCGAGACCTACCGGATCGAGGGCAGACGGCGCTTTCGGATCGTGCCCGACCGGTGAGCCTGCCGAGCAGGCTTGCCCCGGCCCACACTGGTGGCAGCGGTAGGTTGAAAGGCTGCGGGGAGAAGACGGTGGGCGAGGCGCCAATCGAGAAGCTGTTCGACGAGGCCGAGATCGCCGCCCGGGTCGAGGCGCTCGCGGCCGCGATCGTGGCTGCCATCGGCAGGGATTTCGTCGTCGTCGGCGTCCTGAAGGGCAGCTTCGTGTTCCTGGCCGATCTGGCGCGCGCGCTCTGCCGCGCGGGCGCCCGGCCCCGGATCGAGTTCATGCGCCTGGCCAGCTACGGCCAGGGCAAGGAGAGCTCGGGCGAGGTCCTGCTGCTCGGCGATGCCCCGCGCGACTTCGAGGGCCGGGCGGTGCTGCTGGTCGACGACATCGTCGATACCGGCCTCTCGATGGCCTACGGCCGGCGGCTGCTGCTCGGGCGGAACGCGTCCGCGGTCTGGACCTGCGCGCTGCTCGACAAGCCCTCCCGGCGCAAGGTCGAGAGCCCCCTCGACTTCGTCGGCTTCGAGATTGAAGACGTGTTCGTGGTCGGCTACGGCATCGACTACGCCGAGCAGTACCGTTATCTCCCCTACATCGGCAAGGTGAGGTGACCGGCGCGGCCGTGGCCGGGCGATCGTGATAGGCTGCACCTCAGGCGAAACGGCGACAGAGCATCCCATGGCAACCCGGATCAAGCCCGAGAGACGTCGCTCTACGACCAGGACTTCTACGTCTGGACCGAGGTCCAGGCCGAGCTGCTGCGCCAGCGCCGGCTCGACGAGCTCGATCTCGCCAACCTGATCGAGGAGGTGGAGGGCTTGGGCGACACCAAGAAGAGCGCGCTGGTCAGCAACGCCGGCGTGATCATCGAGCATCTGCTCAAGCTGCAGCACAGCCCGCGCCCAGGCCCCCCGCCGCGGCTGGGCGGAATCGATCATCGAGCACCGGGCCTGGCTCGAGCTCGAGCTCACGCCGCGCCTGAGCCAGATCCTTGAGGACGAGCTCCCGCGCGTCTACGGGGTCGTCCGCCGTACGACCGTCGCGCAAGCTCGAACTTTACGGCGAGGACGCTGCGGCCGCCGCTCTGCCCGCGACCTGCCCCTACAGCGTTGACCAGATCCTGGGCGACTGGTGGCCGTGACGGCTCGGCCGACCCCGGGCCGACGGCAGCCGCCGGGTTGCGCGTTCTCCTGAGCGTGCTGGCGCCGTTCGCGGCGGGTTATTTCCTGTCCTATCTGTTCCGCTCGGTGAACGCGGTCGTGGGACCCGAGGCTGGTCGCCGACATCGGGCTCAGCGCGACCGGGCTCGGGCTTCTCACCTCGGCCTATCTGCTCGCGTTCGCCCTGTTCCAGCTGCCGCTCGGCATCCTGCTCGACCGCTTCGGTCCGCGCCGCGTGCAGGTGGCCCTGCTCGCGACCGCCGCGCTGGGCGCGCTGCTGTTCGCGATCGGCGAGGATCTCGCGACCCTGACGATCGCGCGGGCGCTGATCGGGCTCGGCTTCGCCGGCGGCCTGATGAGCGGCTTCAAGGCGATCGTGCTCTGGATCCCGGAGTCGCGCCGGGCGCTTGCCAATGCCGGCGTGATGTCGTTCGGCGCGCTCGGCATCCTGGTCGCGACCGTGCCGGTCGAACTCGCGGTCGAGGCGGTCGGCTGGCGTGCGGTGTTCGTCGGGCTGGCTGCGATCACCCTCGCCGTCGCGACGCTGGTCCTTACGATCGTGCCGGAACGCAGAGAGACTGGTCCGCGTGCAGGCCTGGACCTCCAGCTCGCCGGCCTGGTCCGGATCGGCCGCGATCCGGTCTTCTGGCGGCTCGCCCCGCTGATGGCGACGACCGCCGGCACCCACATCGCGATCCAGACCCTCTGGGCCGGGCCCTGGCTGCGCGACGTCGCCGGCCTCGACCGGATCGGCGTCGCCAATTACCTGATGGCGATGGCGGTCGGCTTTTTGGTCGGCATCGTGTCGATGGGCGCGGCCGCCGACTGGCTGGTCCGGCGCGGCGTCGATCTTTTGACCGTGATGCTGGGGTTTCTCTTGCTGTCGTTCGCCGCCCAGCTCGCGATCGTCCTGCAGTGGACCAGCCTCAGCCTGCCGGTCTGGACCCTGTTCGGGCTCGCCGGCCAGGCCGCGATCCTCGGCTATCCCTGGCTCGCATCGCACTACGGCGCCGCCCTCTCGGGCCGCGCCAACACCGCGATCAATCTCCTGACTTTTCTTGCCGCGTTCGGCGCCCAATACGCGATCGGCGCGATCATCGACCGCTTCCCGGCGGCCGCGGAAGGCTACAGCGCCCGCGGCTATCAGGCCGGCTTCGGCACCTTCTTCGCCCTGCAGCTGCTGGCGCTCGGCTGGTACCTGCCGGGCCGTCGCGCCCTGCTGACGATCGACGGCGGGAGCGAAAAGAGGGCGGCGTGAACCGGCCGCGCCGCCCTCCTGACCCGATGACCGCGTTCAGTGGCTGCCGTTACTTGCAGTTCTCGAGATCGGTTTCGACATCCTGCCAGGCGAGCACTTTGAGCTGCCAGTTGTCCCCGGACTGTGGCGCCCAGGTCATCATGTAGGAGCCGGCATAACAGCTGTCGTCATTGGCGCCCGCCGTGACTGCAAAGTCGCCGCGCTCGACGACCCGGCCGTCTTTGCCGGTAAATTGGTTAGTGGAGTCGAGCTTCACGAACTTGACATTCCACTCGCCACCGACCGTCTTCTCGAAGTGATCGAGCACCTGGCCTGATCCGCTGTAAACTTCAGCGGCATTGGCGCGATGGAAGACGATGTCTTCCGCGAGAAGCGGCTTGAGGTCGCCCCACTGCCGGCTGTTGAAGGCATCGATGAACCCGGCGTGGGCCGCGGTGGGGTCAAAATCCGCCGCGAGCGCGCTGCTTCCGAGACCGGCAGACAGCGCCAGAGCGATCACAAACGGCTTCGGCATATAATCCTCCTGTTAGTTGCAGGTCCATTCCCGTCAAACCTGCGCCCGAGGCGTCCCAATGCATCGGACGCGGCACCATGATGCACGTGCCGCCCGCGGCCCGCAATCGCCATTTTTGCCGTCTGAGGTCCATCCCCGACCGTATGCAAGTGGCGCCGAAGCGGCTATGGAAGGGGCGCCAAGCAGCAAGGGAGGGTGGTCGCATGGCTAAGGTCGCACTGATCACAGGCGCCGGCTCGGGGATCGGCAAGGCGTCGGCGGTGGCGCTGGCCAGGGATGGCTATGACGTCGCCCTCGGCGGCCGGCGCAAGGAGCCGCTGGACGCGGTTGCCGAGCAGGTGCGGGGCCTCGGCCGCCAGGCGCTCGCAGTGCCGACCGACGTCGCCGATCCGGCCTCGGTCAAGGCGCTGTTCGCGAACACCAAGGAAACCTTCGGCCGGCTCGACGTGCTGTTCAACAACGCCGGCGTCGGCGCGCCCGCGGTTCCGCTCGAGGACCTGCCGTTCGAGAAGTGGAAGGCAGTGATCGACACGATCCTGACCGGCTCGTTCCTGTGCACCCAGGAAGCGATCAAGATCATGAAGAGCCAGCAGCCGATGGGCGGCCGGATCATCAACAACGGCTCGATCTCGGCCTACGCGCCGCGGCCGAACTCGGCGCCCTATACCTCGGCCAAGCACGCGATCGGCGGGCTCACCAAGTCGACAGCACTCGACGGCCGCAAATATGAGATCGCCTGCGGTCAGATCGACGTCGGCAACGCCTACACCGAGATGGCCGCACGGATGAAGGACGGGGTGATGCAGGCCGACGGCTCGATCAAGGTCGAGCCGCTGATGGACGTCGAGAACGTCGCCCGGGCGGTGGTCTTCATGGCGGGCCAGCCGGCGGACGCCAACATCCTGTTCCTGACCGTGATGGCGACCAAGATGCCGTTCGTCGGCCGCGGCTGAGGGGGCGCCGTGGGGAAGGCGCGCGAGCGTTAACCTGGCGTTAACGAGCGCGCGTTAGCACAATCTTTGGTTGGTCCATGTGACCGTGGGAATCCGTCTCATGGAGAGAGGGCAGGGGGAAGTGGCGGCGTGGCGAGGTGACTAGCGTCGGCGCTGCTCGAGGACCACGCCCGCGGTGATCAGATCCTCGATTTCGGCTCCGGTGAAGCCGAATTGTCCGAGGATTTCGCGGCCCTGGGCACCGAAGCGGGGCGGGGTGCGGGCGACCCGCCCGGGGGTCCGCGACAGTTTGATCGGCAGGCCGAAGTTCCGGTAGCCCGGCTGCTCCAGCGCCATGCCGCGATGCCGGGTATGAGCATCGGCCCAGACTTCTGCGACATCGCGCACCGGGCCCGCGGGCACGCCGATCGCGAGCAGCCGCTTGCAGAGCGCCTCGCCGTCCTGCTCCGCCAGCAGCGCCGTCATCCGTTCGGTCAGCGCCGCGCGGTTGGTGAGCCGGTCGCGGTTGCGCCGAAAGCGCGGGTCGTCGGCCAGCTCCGGCGTGCCGAGCTCGGCGCAAAGGCGCCCGAACGCCCGGTCGTTGCCGACCGCGAGGAACACGTCGACCGTCCGGGTCGGGAACTTGTCGTAAGGCGCGATGTTCGGGTGCGCATTGCCGGTCAGGCCCGGGAGCTTGCCGGACAGAAGATAGTTCGGGACGTGCGGGTGCATCAGCGCGATCCCGGCATCGTAGAGGGTCATGTCGAGGAACTGGCCGGCACCCGAGCGCGCCCGCTCGAGCAGCGCCATCAGGATCCCGATCGCGGCGTAGAGCCCGGTGCCGAGGTCGACCAGGGGGATGCCGATCCGGGTCCGCCCATCTTGGTCTGGCGTCGAAGAGGGCATGCCGTTGATCGAGAACATGCCGACCATCGCCTGGATCACCGCATCATAGCCCGGCAACCCGCCCATCGGGCCGTCGGCGCCGAACCCGCTGATCCGGCAGTGGATCAGGCGCGGGAAGCGTTTTTCCAGGACTTCCCGGTAGCCGAGGCCCCACTTCTCCATGGCGCCCGGTTTGAAGTTCTCGATCAGGACGTCGGCGCGCTCGAGCAGCCGCAGCAGCACATCCCGACCCTCGGGCCTGGCCAGATCGAGGCCGAGCGAGCGCTTGTTGCGGTTGACGCCGATGAAGTAGGAGGCGTCGTGCGCCTCGTCGAACGGCGGCCCCCAGTCGCGCACCTCGTCGCCCTGGGGCGGCTCGATCTTGATGATCTCCGCCCCATGATCGCCCAGGATCTGGGTGCAGTACGGCCCGCCAAGAACGCGGGTGAGGTCGAGGACGAGAATCCCGTCGAGGGCGCCCGCGGTCATGTCCTAGGGTCACTCGAACCTAGAGCGTCGCATCGGGCAGGTAACCCTCGGCCAGCACATCATCGGGCACATAGGGACAGTCGACCGGAAACCGGTCCAGCGGCAATCCGGTCTCGTCGACCGCATCCTTTACCGCGTCGGGGTAGGCATCGCGCATCAGCTCCGAGACCTGCGGCCGCAAGCTAGGGCTCTGCTCGAGCAGCTTTCGGATCTCGCGGCGCTGGGTGCGCAAGGTCTTACGCCAGCTGGCGCCACGAAGTGCCGGCTGCGCCTGCCATTCCAGGAGGTGGAAGAGGATCACGCAAAGGCGGCTTTCGAGCTTGCGTCGATCGCGTCCGCCCACCGCCAGAATCTCCTCGGCCAAAGTCTCCCAGTCGAGCCCCGCCGTCCGGTGGGCGCGCAGCAACGCTGCCTGTTCCTGGGTCCAGGCGTACAGATCCTGCTCGTGGCTGACTCGGGTCTTGACGCTGGTGGCCATGACTTTCCCCGTCTCCAAGACGCTCGATCCTAGCATGCGGCGGTTGCCGGTCCATGGCTTCGGGCGGGCTCAGCCCGCGAGCGCCCGCGCGGCCGCCCGGCCGAGGTCGACCAGATCGAAGATCCGGGCGACGTAGTGGTCGCGGACCTGGAACGCGACCTCGCTGTCGCCGCGCAGCTCGCGGCCGAGTGCGTCGACCAGCCGGTGCAGGCGGCGGGTGTGCACGCCGAGCGCGCGCTGGACCGGATCGCCGATCACGCCGGAAAATCCCGCGCTGACCGCGGTCAACAGCATCAGCCCGCCGGTCGTGCCGAGCACCAGGCCGGCCGACGGCTGGGCCGGGAACCAGGCGTACCAGAGCCCGCCGAGGCCGGCGCCGAGCGGGAAGCTCGCGACCGCCGCCTGGTGCGCGAGCGCGGTCGCGAGCACCGGGGCGAGCGTGAAAGTGCCGGGCGTCAGCTTCTGGAACAGCGCGGCGCCGGTGCCGGCCAAAAGCGCATTGTTGAACAGGTCGGCGGCAGCATGGCGGGCGCCCGCATAAGTCTGAAGCATCGTCTTGACCCGCGCTCTCGCCTCGGGACTGTCGGGTTGAGCGCGCAGGTGATCCAGAAGCGCCGCCAGCGGCTGGTCCTCGAGAACCGCCTCCGCGAGCGCGTCGCGCCCGGTGCACCGCCGGCCGTCGTCATATGGCAATTCCAAAAGATCGCGGTGCATCCTGAAGGTCAGCTCGCGTGCGACGTCGGTCTCGACGAACGGTCGCTGCCGTCCGAGCCAGCGCGCGGCGCGGCGAGCGCCGAGCCACTTCAGCCCGGCGGCGCCGAGCTGCATCGCGAGATAGGGCGGCACCAGGGCGACGTTGGCCGGCGCTCGCAGCAGATCGAGCCCGAGCGCCCGCCGGTGCAGGCGGAGGGCGCCGAGCAGGCTGTAGTTGGCATCGACGAAGCCTCGGACGCGGCCGTGACGAGTGGCGACATAACGGTCGATCGCGCGCGCCACGATCCGCCGCGCCCCGGCGGCATCAAACGTCGCCGCGACCTCAGCCTCGGCCAGGGTCGTCACCCGGTCGGAATCCCGAGCACGCGCGCGGCAAAGCGCGGGTAGGTCTCGGCGATCGCGTCACCGACCGGACCGCGGATCAGGGCGAGCGTCGCGGGCTTGGGGATCGGCGTCTCGGCGACATTGCGCGGAAGGTCGACCTCGAAGCCGGTGTTGTCGAGGACGTCCGTGACGGTTTGCCCCGGATGTACGCTTTGCAGGAGAAAACGCGCCCGTGCCCGATCGAAGCGGAACACCGCGCGCCCGGTCACCAGAGCGTAGGGTCCGCCCCGGCGATACACGTTCGGCGGACTGGTGCCCGGCGCGCTCACGAACTCGACCTTGGGCACCAGCACGCGCCGGCTGTGCTCCTCGCGGAACAGGATGACCCGCGGCACCAGGAAGTAGAGGTAAGCCGAGCCGAACGAGCCCGGCCAGCGCACCTTGCTGATCGGGTAGCCGCCGACGCCCACGAGGTTGATGTTGGCCTCGCCGTCGATCTGGCCGCCGCCGAGGAAGAACGCGTCGATCCGCCCCTGGGCGGCGCAGTCGAACAGTTCCCGGGACCCGTCGGTGAAGGGGTTGTGGCGCTCGCTGCCGAGCACCGAGACCCGGAGCTTGCCTTCCGAGCGCTCGCGCGCGAGCAGCGCGGCCGCTCCCGGAATCGGCGAGGCGGCGCCGACCGCGACGTGGCCGAGCCCGTCCAGCATGCCGGCGAGCACGTCGATCAGCAGCTCCTCCGGGCACCAGTCCATCACTCGGCCGCTGCGGGCTCGAGCACGAACCGCTGGAGATAGCGCTCGAAGCCCGCCTCGCTCGCCGCCAGCTCGGCATAGAGCCTGAGATGCCCGAGGTCGGGCGGATAGGCCCCGCGCAGGCCGACCGGCCAGGCGCCTTCGCGCGCGCACCCGATCGCCGTGACGTAGAGCGAAGGGATCGTGCCGGCGGCGCCGAGATCGTCGGCCAGCAGGTTCTCGGGAACGATTTCCTCGACCGTGACCAGCGTCGTCCGCGCCGCGTGCGCCATGGTCATCAGCTCGCGCCGGACCCCGATCCAGACGTTGCTGTTGCGGTCGGCGCGGGTGCCGTGGAACAGCGCGACCTCGGGCTGGATCGCTGGCACCAGCAGAATCGGATCGTCCGCGCCACCGGGGCCACGGAACGGATTGTCGATCACCCGCCACTCGGGCCGGTGGCGCACGAGGTCGGAGCCGAGGATGCCGCGCAGCGGCAGAAAGGGCACCCCCTTCTCGGCCGCCTGCAAGCCCGCGTGGATCACCGGGCAGGTCGAATCCCTGATTTCGATCCGGCCGGCCCTGACCGCGGCCGTGAAGCGGGGTGCCGCCCCCTGCTCGCCGAGGGTCACGGCGGCGGTCTCGACGCTCGCGACGCAGCCCGCGCCGATCAGCAGGTCCGCCTGGAAGCCGAGCTGGGGCACGCCGATCAGATGGAGATCGCGGGCAGGTCTGCGGATCAAGGCGCGCACGACGCTGAGCGCACAGCCGGAATAGTCCGGCGCCAATGCCAGGGTGGCGCCATCCGGGATGCGTGCGGCGAGTTCGGCAGCGCTATGCAAACGGTGCATGCTTGGCTTGGCCCTTCGAGGTCGGTTCACCCGCGTCCACGCGAGGCCAGCCTGATCAGGACTGGTGCCAGGCGCTCCGCGCCAAAAAGAAGCAGGGCACTAACCCAGGCCACCGGTGTTGATCTGCTGGCTCGACCATCCTACCAAATAGGCAGCGCCGATGGACATGTCGAACACAGTATCTGGCCTGGCCAGCCTGTCGTTGCTGATCTGGCTCTATCTGCTGCTAGGTCGGCGCGGCTTCTGGCGCGCCCGGCCGCGGATCGAGGACGAGCGGCTGCCGGTGCCGCACGTCTGGCCGGATGTCGTCGCGGTGGTTCCGGCGCGGGACGAGGCACCGACGGTCGAGACGACGCTCCGGTCGCTGCTCGGGCAACACTATGGCGGCGCGTTGACGATCATTCTGGTCGACGACCACAGCCAGGACGGCACGCGCGAGATCGCAGAACGGCTAGTGCTCGATGCCGCAGGGCGGCTCGAGGTGATCGAAGCGCCCGAGCTGCCGCCCGGCTGGTCGGGCAAGCTCTGGGCGGTCGCGAGCGGCCTGCGCCATGCCGAGAACCTGACGCCGCCGGCGGGCTACGTGCTCTTGACCGACGCCGACATCGCGCACGCTCCGGACAACCTCGCCCGGCTGGTCGCCAAGGCCCAGGCGGAGCGGCTCGACCTGGTCTCGATGATGGTCCGGCTCTGCTGCGCCGGGTTCTGGGAGCGGCTCCTGATCCCGCCGTTCGTGTTCTTCTTCCAGAAGCTCTACCCGTTTCCCGCGGTCAACGATCCGGGCTCGCCGGTGGCCGCGGCCGCGGGCGGCTGCATCCTGGTCCGGCGCCAGGCGCTCCGTGAAGGCGGCGGGATCGAGGCGATCCGCGGCGAGCTGATCGACGACGTGGCGCTCGCCCGAGCGGTCGCAGATCGCCCGGGCGGGGGCCGGATCTGGCTCGGGCTCAGTCAGGCGACCTGCAGCCTGCGGCGCTGCCCGGGGCTCCGCGACGTCTGGAACATGGTGGCGCGGACCGCCGACACCCAGCTCAGGCATTCGTCGCTGCTGCTGATCTGCACGCTCCTGGGCATGGTGATCGCCTATCTGGCGCCGCCGCTCGGCCTGATCGTAGGGCTGGCGGCCGACGACCCCTGGCTGATCGGTCTCGGTGGGTTGGCGCTCGCCGCCATGGCCATGGCCTACTTGCCAACGCTCCGGTTGTACGGCCTGGGCGGCGGCCGGATCCTGACGCTGCCGGTCGCGGCGGTGCTGTTCGTCGCCATGACGGTCGATTCCGCGGTCCGACACCGCCGCGGCATCGGCGGCCGCTGGAAGGGCCGGGTGCTGACACCTGAGGCGTGAGCGCAACGGTCCGCGACCGCCGCGACACGATGTGACATCGAGCTGCCTTGTTTGCCGCCGGTTTTTGTGGCTATTGCGCACCGAGTCGGTCGTTCGGGAACGCGCGTTGTGGTGGAGATGCCTCAGGAGACCGGACTGAGCGAAGCCGTCGCCGAGGTCTGGCGGCCGGCCGAGTTGTCGAGCCCGGTCGATCGGGTCGGGCTGCCGGGCCAGGATCTGGACGTCGTCATCGGCCACGCCAGGCAAGGTCTGACGGGACTGCAGCGCGCCGACGGCCACTGGGTGTTCGAGCTCGAGGCCGATGCGACCATGCCGGCCGAATACGTGCTGCTCGAGCACTTCCTGGACGAGATCGACGCGCCGCTCGAGCATAAGATCGGCGTCTACCTGCGCGCCCGCCAGGCCGACCACGGCGGCTGGCCGCTCTACGCCGGCGGCGACTTCGACCTCAGCGCCAGCGTCAAGGCCTACTTTGCGCTCAAGCTGATCGGCGACGATCCCGAGGCGTCGCACATGCGGCGGGCGCGGGCGGCGATCCTGGCGCACGGCGGCGCCGCGCGCTGCAACGTGTTCGCCCGGTTCGCGCTGGCGCTGTTCGGCCAGGTGCCCTGGCGGGCGGTGCCGGTGATGCCGGTCGAACTCATGCTGCTGCCGCGCTGGTTCCCGTTCCACCTCGACAAGGTGTCCTACTGGTCGAGAACCGTGATCGTGCCGCTCGTGATCCTGATGGCGCTGAAGCCGCGGGCGACGAACCCGCGTGGCATCGGGATCGAGGAGCTGTTCGTGACCGCGCCCGACGCGGAGCGGCACTACATCAGCAACCCGACCGGATCGGCCTGGGGCCGCTTCTTCCTCGCGGTCGACCGCGGCCTGCGCCTGACCGAGCCGCATCTCTCGAAGCGGCGCCGCGCGCGCGCGATCCAGCGGGCGGTCGCGTTCATCACCGAGCGCTTGAACGGCGAGGACGGCCTCGGCGCGATCTTGCCGGCGATCGCCAACTCGGTCATGGCCTTCGAGACCCTGGGCTATCCCAAGGATCATCCGGACCTGGTGATCGCCAAGCAGGCGGTCCGCAAGCTCCTGATCGAGCGGCCCGAGGTCGCCTATTGCCAGCCCTGCGTGTCGCCGCTCTGGGACACGGCACTCGCCTGCCATGCGCTGTTGGAGGCGGGGAGGGCCGATGTGCGCGTGCGCCGGGCGCTCGACTGGGTCGCCGAGCGCCAGGTCCTGGACGTCGCCGGCGATTGGGCGAGAACCCGGCCTGACGTCCGGCCGGGCGGCTGGCCGTTCGAGTACCGCAACGACCATTATCCGGACGTCGACGACACGGCGGTGATCGTCTGTGCACTGCACCGGGCCGATCCCGAACGCTACCGCAACGCGATCGCGCGCGGCACCGAATGGGTTCTGGGCCTGCAGAGCCGGAACGGCGGCTGGGGCTCGTTCGACGCCGACAACATGCACTATCACTTGAACAACATCCCGTTCGCCGATCACGGCGCTCTCCTCGACCCGCCGACCGCGGACCTGACCGCGCGCTGCATCAGCATGCTCGCCCAGCAGGGCTACGATCGGAGCCACCCGGCGCTGGCGCAGGCGCTCGCGTTCCTGCGCCGCGAGCAGGAGGCGGACGGCTCCTGGTTCGGCCGCTGGGGCACCAATTACGTCTACGGCACCTGGTCGGCGCTGGTCGCGCTCAACGCCGCGGGCGAGGACATGGGCGCACCCCACGTGCGGCGCGCGGTCGACTGGCTGAAGGCGCGCCAGCAGGCGGACGGCGGCTGGGGCGAGAGCTGCGCCAGCTACTGGCCGGAGCGCAAGGCCGAGCCGGTCGCGAGCACGCCCTCCCAGACCGCCTGGGCGCTGCTCGGGCTGATGGCGGCCGGCGAGGTCGAGAGCGAGGCGGTCGCTCGCGGTATCGCCTATCTCAAGGGCGCGCCCCGCCAGGGGGCGAAGTGGGACGAGGAGCTCTACAACGCGGTCGGCTTCCCGCGCGTGTTCTACCTCCGTTACCACGGCTACAGCGCCTACTTCCCGCTTTGGGCGCTCGCCCGCTACCGCAACCTGATGCGCCAGAACGACCGCCGGGTCGCCTGGGGCATGTGAGTGAACCCGCGGGACCTCGCGAAGCGCGCCGCGGGCGTGCTAGCGGAGCGGGGCGCCGGCGACCAGGTCGGCGAGGAAGCTCACGTCGTCGCCTGAGAGCGAGTTGATCAGCCCGGCCGCGAGCCATTCGCGCAACGCCGGCAGAGGGTCGATGCCGTAGCGTTGGTCGAGCGCCAGCTCGGCCGGCGGCGGTACGTGGCAGCGGAGCGCGATCCCGGCGGCGTGCAAGACGCGGGCGTCGTCGGGGTGGAAGCGATCGAGCTCGATCGAGATCGAGTCCAACCGCGCGGCGCGCGCCATGGCGACCGGCTCGGCGTGCCGGGCGTGGGTGATGCCCTCGGTCCGCAGCCGCGGAATCCGCTCCTTGGCGCGCCGCAGATCGACATGGTCGAAGGAGATCAGCAGGACGTCGTCGCGGGCGCCAGTCGCCTCGAGCAGGGTCGCCAGGCACTCGGTCAACCGATCGACCCGAGCGCGCTCCTTGATCTCGATCACGAGGCCGAAGCTCTCCGACTTGGCGAAGTCGAGCACCTCGGGCAAGCTCGGCATGGGCTCGCCGGCGAACTGGGGGCCGAACCAGCTGCCGGCGTCGAGCGCGGCGATCTCGGCCGCGGTCCGCGCCGCGATTGGCCCCTGGCCATTGGTCGTGCGGTCGAGCGTGAGGTCGTGGGCGAGCACGATCTGGTCGTCCCCGGTCAGGACGACGTCGATCTCGGCGGTCGTGGCGCCCGCGGCCTTGGCGGCCCGGAGCGCCGCCAGCGTGTTCTCGGGCGCGCCGCTGCTGTGGCCGCGGTGGCCGCAGATGTGGACGAAGCCGTTCTCGGACGCGAGCAGACGCATGGCCGTGATCTTCCTCTGGAGCGCGCGCAGGGCGGCAGAAGCTAGCAACCTTGTCGTGCCCGCACCAGAGTATGGCACGCGGCGGGCGCGCGCGTGATCGGCGTGATCACGGGCCTGCGCGCGGAGGCTCGTTGCCTGCGCGGGCTCGATCTGAGGGTCGCCTGCAGCGGCGCGCGGCCGGGGCGGGCCCGGGCCGAGGCGGCGCGGCTGCTCGCCGAAGGCGCTGAGGGGCTGGTGAGCTTCGGCCTTGCCGCCGGCCTTGCCCCAGGGCTCCGGCCCGGCGATCTGGTCCTGGCCGAGGCCGTGCGTCTACCGGATGGCCGCCGTCTGCCGACCGACGCCGCCTGGCGCAGCGGGCTGCTCGCCGCGTTGGCCGAGGCGGGCGTTGCTGCGAATCTCGGGACGATCGCCGGAGCGGAGCACATGCTCACGACGCCCGCGGGGAAACTGGCGCTCCAGCAGGCGAGCGGCGCGCGCGCCGCCGACATGGAGAGCCACGTCGTCGCTGACGTGGCGAGCGCGGCCGCGATTCCCTTCATCGCGCTGCGGGCGATCAGCGATGCTGCCGACCAGACCGTGCCCGCCCTTGCCGCTCGCTTCCTCGAGCCGCAAGGGCGGATCCGGCTCACGGCGCTGATCGGGGTCGTCGGCCGACCTCTGGAGCTCACCCGACTGCTCCGGCTGGGCCTCGAGACCCGCCGCGCGCTCGGCACCTTGCGTCAGGCGGCGCGCGCCGCCGGCAACAGCCTCGAGCACCCCTTCAACCGGCCGTAGGCCGGCGACAATCGGCAGATCGACGGGCTGATGACCGTGAGCCAGGCGGCGCCGGCGACTGGCCGGCTACGCTGCGTGGGTCTGCTCGTCGGATCGGCGCTCGGCCTTGGGCGGTGCCTTGTCGACTTCGGACCTGACGATGTGCTCGAACAGGTATTCGGCCGGCCGCTGGTGCGCGAGCGGGATCTCGGGCGCCATCGGGCCGTCGGTTTCGATCGGGCGCGATGCCACCCGTAACGCCTTGAGCGGGTGCCGGAGCGCATCGGTCACCGCGGTCGCCTCGTAGCCGCAATGGGCCATGCAGTTGGCGCATTTTTCGTAATTGCCGGTACCGTAGCGCTCCCAGTCGGTGCCCTCCATCAACTCCTTGAACGAGCTGGCGTAGCCCTCGCCGAGCAGATAGCACGGGCGCTGCCAGCCGAAGATGTTGCGGGTCGGGTTGCCCCAGGGCGTGCAGCGGTACTCCTGATTGCCGGCCAGGAAGTCGAGATAAAGCGAGGAATGGTTGAGTTGCCAGCCCTTGCCGCGGCCGCGCCGGAAGATGTCGCGGAACAACTGCTTGGTCCGCTGCCGGTTCAGGAAATGCTGCTGATCGGGCGCCCGCTCGTAGGCGTAGCCGGGCGACACCGTGACGCCTTCGACGTCCAATTCCTCGGTCACGTAGTCGAGGAACGCCGCGACCTCCTCAGGCGCCACGCCGTCGAACAGGGTGGCGTTGACGTTGACCCGGAAGCCGCGCTCGCGCAGCAGCCGGATCGCCGCGACCGCGCGGTCGAACACGCCCGCCTGGCAGACGGAGCGGTCGTGATGCGCGCGCAGGCCGTCCAGGTGGATCGAGAAAGTGAGATAGGGGCTCGGCGTGAACAGATCGATCTTCTTCTCGACCAAGAGCGCGTTGGTGCACAGATAGACGAACTTCCGGCGCTCGATCAGACCCTGAACGATCTTTCCGATGTCCTTGTGGATCAGAGGCTCTCCGCCAGGGATCGAGATGATCGGCGCGCCGCATTCATCGGCCGCCGCCAGGCACTCTTGGACCGAGAGCCGCCGGTTCAGGATCGGCGCCGGATAGTCGATCTTGCCGCAGCCGGCGCAGGCCAGGTTGCACCGGAACAGCGGCTCGAGCATCAGCACCAGGGGGTATTTGTCGCGTCCGAGCAGGCGTTGCTTCAGGACGTAGGCCCCGACCCGGACCTGCTGGCGTAGAGGAATTCCCATGACGGCTCCGAAAGTCACACCGCGGGCGCGCCGGCGGCTGGTTCGGCGAGCTCCGATGGTAAGCGGAAATGGACGTTCTCCTCGATCCCGGCAAGGGTCTCGACGCTGACGTCGTAGTGCGTGGCCAGTCGCTCGACCACCTGTTGCACCAGAAGCTCAGGCGCCGAAGCGCCGGCGGTAATGCCGACCGCGCGTGCGCCCTCGAGCCAGGCCGGATCCAGGCTCGCGGCATGGTCGAGCAGGTAGCTCGGCCGGCCGGAGGCGAGCCCGATCTCGCGCAACCGGTTGGAGTTCGAGCTGTTCTGAGCACCGACCACCAGGATCACGTCGACCGCGCGGGCCAGCGCCCGCACCGCGGTCTGGCGATTCTGGGTGGCGTAGCAGATGTCGCGGGTATCCGGTCCGACGATCGCCGGGAAGCGGGCGCGCAAGGCGTTGATCACGTCGCGCGTGTCGTCGACGCTGAGCGTGGTCTGGGTGACGAAGGCGAGCTTCTCCGGGTCGGCGGGCTCGAGCCTGGCGACCTCGTCGACGTCGGAGATCAGGTGCACGCGGCCCTTGATGCGACCCATTGTCCCCTCGACCTCGGGATGGCCGGCGTGGCCGATCAGGATCACCTCGTAGCCTTTGGCGGCATAGCGCTGGCCCTCCTTGTGCACCTTGGTGACGAGCGGGCAGGCGGCATCGATCACCTCGAGGTGGCGAGCGCGCGCCGCCAGTTCGACCCCCTCGGCGACCCCGTGGGCGCTGAACACGGTGACCGCGCCCTCCGGGATCTCATCGACCTCGTCGACGAACCGCGCGCCCTTGCTCTTCAGGGCTTCGACCACGTGCTGGTTGTGGACGATCTCGTGGCGGACATAGACCGGGGGGCCAAAGCGGCGCAACGCGCGCTCGACGATCTCGATCGCCCGCTCGACGCCCGCACAGAAGCCTCGAGGCTGGGCAAGAAGCACACGCAGCGCTGGGCCCGACATGCGCCGTCTCCTCCCCGGGGCGTTGCCGAGCCCCGATGATTTGCAACCCGCCTACTCTAAGCGGTTGGCCGCGCGGCGAAAGGACAATCTACAGTTCTGACAGGCCGCCTGTGGCCGGCCTGTGGCACCGCGGCCACAGCCAGTCGATCAGAGACATCAAGTCGTCTCGGACGGATCAGTTCCCCGAAGACGAGGCGCAAAATTCAACGAAAGCGATCGCCGCGCCCTTCTGACGTATCGCGGTCGAGAGCATTCCCAAATGTCCGCCGATAGATCCGGCGTTCGAGCCCGGCGATCACAGCCCTGGTCCGGAAACCGGGCCGGGTGCGGACAGACGTGCGCGCCGGCCGAAGCCATCGAGGTAGGACCAGACGACCAGGGCGGGCAGACCGAACACGGCCTCGCGGGCGCGTTTCAGCAATGCCGCCGAGAGCACGATCTCGGGCGGCAGGCCGAGCCAGATCCCGGCTGCCAGGATGCCGCCCTCCTGGAGCCCGAGGCCGCCCGGGATCGCAAAGGCGGCGCTGCGCGCGACCTGCCCGAGGCTCTCGAGGATCATCGCCTCGGTCAGCTCGATCGGCCGGCCGAGGACGAGAAATGCCACCCAGACCTCGAACCCGCCGGCGAGCCAGGCGACCGCCCGCCAGGCGGCGCAGCGGGCGAGCGCCGGCCGGTCGCGGTAGCAGGCCCTGACCTCGGCATCGAGCGCGGCGGCGCTGCCGATCAGGCCTTGCCAGGTCGGGCTCTTGGCGAGCCGGTGCAATGGCCGGACCAGCAGCGAGAACAGGCCGTGGTGCTGGGCGGCGGCGAAGCCCGCGAGCAGCAGCCCGAACAGGCCGAGCCCGACGGCCACGGGCGCCACCTCGCTGGCGTGACCGAGCTGCCGGAGCAGCAGCACCACCCCCAGGATCGCGAAGGCGAGCTGGGTCAGCAGCCCGGCGGTGGCGTCGACCACGACGCTCGCCCCGGCGGTCGGCCCGGGGGTGCCGCTCTTCGCCAGCAGGCGGGCCCGGACGAAGTCGCCGCCAACCTGACCGACCGGCAGCAGGCAGTTGATCGAGGTCGAGATCCAGCGTTTGACGACCAGCGACGCCAGAGCCGGGGGCCGCCGGAGCAGCGCCCGCCAGCCGAGCGCATCGGCGACCAGCGTGCCGAGGTAGGCGACGCCGAGCGCGGCCGCACTCCAGCCGGCGGCCGCCAGGGCGGCGCCGATCTTGGCCGTGTCCTGGGCGAGGACCAGGGCCACGATCAGGCCGAGGCCCAGCAGCCAGGCGCAGAAGATCGCCGGGCGCATGCGGTTCAGCGCAACTCGCGGGGGCGAAGATCCCGATCGAGCGCATCGGCCGGAACCGCGCCCTGCAGACTCTGGGCGAGGGCTGCGCCGATCAAGCCCATGGCCCTGGTTGCCGGTGCGGTCACGGCAGGCTGCCGACCCGCCTAAGATGTCGCCCCAGGTCCCAGAGCGCGCCCAGCGCATAGAGCGGCGCGCCGATCGCCGCCAGCATCAGGAAGGTCTCGAGGCCGCCGAACCAGGTCACCGGCCCGACCAGATAGAGGATGTCCTGCGCCTCGAAGCCGAGCAGGCTCGGCTGGCGGACCGACATCTTGCCGGCGCGGCGCTCGAGCTCCAGCCGGAACAGGATCGCGAGCGCGACCGCGCCGCCGGCGATCAGGCCGAGCCGCGCGGCCGAGTCTCCGAGCCCGCTGGCGCTGAGACCGAGACCGATGCCGATGAAAAGGCCGCTCGTCACCACCGCGTCGGCGAACAGGTCATAATAATGGCCGAAGGTGCTCGTTCGCCCGGTCAGCCGCGCCAGCTCGCCGTCGGCGTGATCGAGCAGAAAGGCGAACATGACCAGAGCCGCGCCGAGGTGGGCCTCGGTGTCGGCCTGCGCGAGCAACCAAGCGCCGAGCAGGCCGAAGACCAGCGTCGAGGTCGTGATCGCGTTCGGCGTGATCGCGCTCTGCCGGAGCGGTCCGATCAGCAGACGCGCCAGGCGCTGGTCCCAGGGAGGCTCGATCCGGGCGAAGGACGGCATCTCAGCGGGTCGATCCGGGCAATCCGATCAGACGGGGATGAACCTCGTTTCTGGCACGCTCGAGGTCCTCGGGAAAGTCGATCTCGATCCAGGGCAGGCCGCGGCTGTCGACGGTGCCGAAGCGGTCGCCGCCGGCCAGGATCACCTCGCGCATCGCCTCCTCGCAGATCACGTCGGTCCGGCCGCCGTCGACGTAGCTGTGGAGGGTGTGGGCCAGTTGTGCGGCGCTCCCGGCGCTGAAGCGCGCGAAGCCGATCCATTCCCCCCAGTGATCGTAGCTCGCTGCCCGGATCTGCTTGTGGAAGTCGACCACCCGGTCATCCCGGACGCAGACCTTGACGGCTTCCTCAGTGTCGGCGGCCGCCCGATCGATGAGCAGGCAGTCCTCGTCCGGCGCCTCGAGCAGACGCGCGAGCAGGCGCCAGTCATAGAGCACGTCGGCATCCATGTAGAGCACCGGCGCGCCGGCCGCGAACACGTCGTGCACCGTCCAGAGCGAAATCAGACTGCTGGCCCGATAGTCCGGGTTGAGCACCCGGCGGACCCTGTCCCGGGCGCCGATCGCCGCGAGCTCCTGCTCGATCTCGTCGGCCCGGTAGCCGACCACCAGCGTGACGTCGCGCAGGCCGAAGTGCGCCAGCATCTCGAGATGGCGCTCGAGCAGGCTCTGACCGGCAAAGCGGAGCAGGGCCTTGGGCGGCGTCTCGCCGTCCGGGTCGAGGCGCAGGCCGACGCCGGCCGCCAGCATGGCGACCTTCACGCCGGCTGTCCCTCAGGTTTGCGCGGCCCGAGCAGGGCCAGCACGCTCGGCAGCACCACCAGCGTGCAGACCAGGCTCCAAAGGATCGCGATCGTCAGCAACAGCCCCATGCTGGCGAGCCCGCGGTGCTGCGAGACCGCGAGCGAGCCGAACGACGCGATCGTGGTCAGCGCGCTGAACAGGACCGCCCGCGGCGTGCTGGTCGTGGCGACCGTGCCGGAGAATTTCTCCTCACGCCAACGCATGACGACATGGATGGCCCCGCTGACCCCGAGCCCGATCACCAGTGGCAGCGCGATGACGTTGGCGAAGTTGAGGCTCAGACCGAGCAGCACCGCGGTCGCCCCGGTCAGCAGGACCGCGAGCCCGAGCGGCGCCAGCACCAGCAGGATGTCCCGCAGCCGGCGCAGGACCAGCGCGAGCAGCACCGTGATCAGCCCGAGCGCGAGCCAGGACGCGTCCTGGAAGGCGCCGACGATCACCTGGCCCGCCTGGGTGACGTCGATCGGCGTGCCGGTGGCATTGGGCGCGACGCTGGCGACGGCGGCGGCGAAGTCCTCGAGCTTGGCGTCGTCGGTCAAGGGCTCGGCCGGGCGGACCAGCACCCGCGCCTGCCCGTCCGGGCTCACCCACTGCGCGCGCAGCCGGTCCGGCAGATCCGCGAGCGTGACCGGGCCCGCGGCCAGCGCCTGGCGCAGGCGATCGAGCAGCGCCGGCAGGGTGCCGGTCAGCCGGCGTTCCAGCTCGGCCAGCGCGGCGGCGTCCGGGTTGGACCGCGCGAAGTCCTCGAGGGCCGCGGTCAGTCGCCGAGCGCCAGGATTGGCGGCGGCGTCCTTCGCGGCTTTGAGACCAGCGATCAGACGCTCGAGCGCGGCTGCGCGTCCGGCGGTATCGAGCGGCTCCCGGGTCGCGCCCGCCTCGAGGGTCGGGCCGAGATAGAAGTTCAGGGAATCGATCAGGTCGAGCTTCGCTGCCTGGTCTTCGGGGACGAAGCTCGAGAGGGTGACCGCGCCGCCCACCTGGCTGAGGCGGCTCAGCCTGGCGGCGGTCGCATCGGCCTCGGTGAGGCTGCTCGAGAGTATCTCGATGACGTCGGGCGAGGTCGCCGGGTCGGCCGCCAGCGCCCGGTAGGTGCGGACCGATTCGCTCTTCGGGTCCTTCAGATCGAGCGGATTGGTGTCGAACCCCAGGTGGGGCAGGGCGATGATCGAGGCGATCGCGCCGAGCGCCGCGAGCGCCACCACCGGGCGCGGATGCCGCTGGAGGCCGGGCAGCAGGCGCGGCTTGGCGAGCGGGCGATGGCTCCGGGTCAGGGGCATGAGCTCGAGCAGCGCCGGCAGCAGGGTCAGGCTGGTCAACCACGCGATCACCATGCCGCCGGCCGAGATCACGCCGAGCTCGGCGAGGCCCCGATAGGCGGTCGGAGCGAAGGCGAGAAAGCCGAACGCGGCGCAGAGCGCGCTCAGCGACAACGAGCTGCCAACGCCGGTCAGCGCCGCGCGCAGCGCCGGCCGGTGGCCCGCCTGGTCGTCGAGCGCCTCCCGGTAGCGCAGCACCAGGTGAATGCCGAAATCGATGCCGAGGCCGACGAACAGCACCGCGAAGGTGACCGAGATCAGATTGAGCCGGCCGACGGTCAGGGCCGCGAACCCCGCGGTCAGGACCAGCCCGATCGCGAGCGTGATCAGGGTCGCGGCGATCAGCCGCAGCGAGCGCAGGCCCCAGACCAGGAGCAGGGTCACCGCCGCCGTGCTGAACACGGCCGCGAGCGTCGCGCCGGAGCTGACGCTCTGGAGCTCCTCCTGGTCGATCGTCGCCTCGCCGGTCAGATCGAGGCTGAGCCCATGCGCGGCATCGATGCCGAGCGCGCGGGCGTGCTCCCGGAGCGCCCGGATCGCCGGCGTCACCGAGCCGGGCGAGGTCGGGTCGAAGCGCGGCTCGACCAGCACGAGCTGCCGGCTTGAGGCCGTCTGGCCGGCGCCGTCCAGCACCTGGCGCCAGGACAATTCGCCCGGGCGCCCGGCCAGCTGCGCCTGGACCGAGCGGCTCATCGCGTCGAACAACCGGTCGAGCTCCGGCGGCACATTGTCCCCGCCCGGCGCCTGCGCCGCGAGCTCGACCAGGGCCGCGAGCCCTCGCAGGCTCGGATCCTCGGCCAGCGCCGCGAGCAGGGGCTGGGCCGCCGCCAGTCGATCGGTCAGGGCGGCCAGCTGGTCGACGCCGAGATAGAGCAGCGCATGCTGGGCAAAGAACGGGTCGCCGGCCTCGGCATCGGCGGTGACGAAATGTTCGGTGTCGGCGCGCAACGCCTTGGCCAGCGCCACGGCCGACTGCTCGACCCGTTCCGGCGTCGGACCCTCGACGACCGCGACGATCGGGTCCTTCGCTTCGGGGAAGGCCCGGCCGAACGCGAGCGCGTTCTGTCGGAACGGAACCTCGGCCGAGATCATATTGTCGGTGCTGGTGTCGATGCGCAGATGGGAGACGGCATAGCCGAGCGCGGCCGCAGTCAGGACGAGCGCGGCCAGGACCAGGAGCGAGGCCCGACCGTGGAGGCGGTCGAGCGTCCAGGTCAACGCGCGCTGCGCCGCGAGGCTGAGGCTAGGTTCAGACACCCGGAGCGCCTTGCGCGCGCAACTCAAACGTGATCACGTCAGGGCTTTCGCAAAGGTTGAGGGTGGTGGCCGGTAGACAGCACATCTGGGCGCGCTTCATCAAGGCACTGTGTGGCGCGTTGGGCCTCGTCGTCGTCCTGGCCAGCCAGGCCAGGGCCGATCAGGACCCGCGGGCGGTGGTCGAGGCCCTGCATGTGGCCCTCCTGGAGAGCATGCGCAACGCCGCGGAACTCGGTTATGAGGGCCGTTACCGGATGCTCGAGCCGGTGTTGCGGCGAAGCTACGATTTCGGCTTCATGACCAGGATCGCGGTCGGGCGCAGCTGGGCCGCGCTCAATCCGAACGAGCAGGCGCGGCTCACCGACCTGTTCGCCGAGATGAGCATCGCCAACTACGCGGCGCGCTTTGATGGATACAGCGGTGAACGTTTCGAAATCGTAGGCGAGAGCCCCGGCCCCCGCGATGCGGTGGTGGTCGAGAGCCGGCTCGTGCGACCGAGCGAAGCACCGATCCAGCTGAACTACGTGCTGCGGGAGGCCTCGGACGGCTGGCACATCATCGACGTGCTGCTCGAGGCCAAGTACAGCGAGCTCGCGCGGCAGCACGCGGAATTCGCAGCCGTGCTCAAGGGCGGCGGCGTGCCCGAGCTGATCGCGATGCTCGAGCAGAAGATCAAGACCCTGGCCGGCCAGACCTGAGCTGCCTCCAGCCGGAGCGATCAGCACCCTTGCACGATCGTCACTGAGCCGATTTAACGGCCGGCGGAGGGAATTGTCGGCTTCACCTTGGGGGGACCATGCGCCGCGCGCTCACGTCCAGTCTTCTGGCCAGTCTTTTCGGCGTCCTCCTGGCCGGCTCCGGGGGCGACGTTGCCCGTGCCGAGGAGCGGCCGACCACGCCCTATTTCCAGCTTGGGCCGGTGGTCGTGCACGGCGATGAGGCCGACGCCCTGATGCTCGGGCTCGGTGCTTTCGACCTGTTCGACGACAACTCGTCGGCTGCCGCGACGCTCGAGTACCGGCTCGGCCGCAAGCTGTTCGTGATCGGCCCCGCGATCGGCGGCATGGCCAACACCGACGGCGGCCTGTTCGGCTATTTCGGCCTCTACAGCGACATCTCGGTGGGCAAGGTCTACTTCACGCCGATGCTCGCGCTCGGCGGCTACCATCAGGGTGACAGCAAGGATCTCGGCGGCGTCTTTCAGTTCCGGGAGTTGGTCGAGCTCGCCTACCGCTTCGACAACGGCCAGCGCCTTGGCTTCCGTGTCGCGCACATCTCGAACGCCGGCATCCATGAGATCAACCCCGGCGAGCAAGAGTACTATTTGACCTACGCGATCCCGCTCGGCCCGTTGCTCTGACGCTTCGCCTTCGAGCCTGCTAGAGTCGCTGCCGTTCGACTCGCAGCTGAGAGGCGACGGGCATGGCTGGCATTGCGAGCGGGGCGAAAGCCTACGTCTGCGGCACCTGCGACACCAAGGGCGACGAGCTCGTCTACGTGCGGGATCTGATCGCGGCGGCCGGCGTGCCGGCCGTGCTGGTCGATCTCGGGACCCGGAGCGATGGCCACCTCGCGGACGTCGCGCCGGCGCAGGTCGCGGCCCACCACCCGGCGGGCGCCGGGGCCGTGTTCGTCGACGACCGCGGCCGGGCGGTCGCCGCGATGGCCGAGGCGTTCGTCCGGTTCGCGGGCGCGCAGTCCGACATCGGCGGCATGATCGGGCTCGGCGGCTCGGGCGGCACCGCGCTGATCACGCCCGCGATGCGCGCCCTGCCCGTGGGCGTCCCCAAGGTCATGGTCTCGACCGTCGCCTCGGGCAACACCGCGCCGTACGTCGGCCCCTCCGACATCTGCATGATCTATTCGGTGACCGACGTCGCCGGCCTCAACCGGATCTCGCGCCAGGTCCTGGGCAACGCCGCGCATGCGCTCGCCGGCATGCTGGCGCGGCCGGTGCCGGCCGCGGCCGAAGCCAAGCCGGCACTCGGGCTCACGATGTTCGGCGTCACCACGCCCTGCGTCCAGGAGGTCACCCGGGCGCTCGAGCGCGACTACGACTGCCTGGTCTTCCACGCCACCGGCACCGGCGGCCAGTCGATGGAGAAGCTGGTCGATTCCGGGCTGATCGCGGGCGTGATCGACGTCACCACGACCGAGGTCTGCGACCTTTTGATGGGCGGCGTGTTCAGCGCCGGCGAGGACCGGCTGGGCGCGATCGCGCGCACGCGCGTGCCCTACGTCGGCTCCTGCGGCGCGCTCGACATGGTCAACTTCGGCGCGCTGGACACGGTGCCGGCGCACTACCGCGAGCGCAACCTCTACGTCCATAACCCGCAGGTCACGCTGATGCGGACCACGCCCGAGGAGAACCGGATGATCGGCGAGTGGATCGGCGCCAGGCTTAACGCGTGCGAGGGCGAGGTGCGGTTCCTCTTGCCCGAGGGCGGGGTCTCGCTGATCGATGCGCCGGGCCAGCCGTTCCACGATCCCGACGCCGACGCGGCGCTCTTCGAGGCGCTCGAGGCGAGCGTGCGGCAGACGCCGCACCGGCGCCTCGTCCGGCTGCCGCACAACGTCAACGACCCGGCGTTCGCCGAGGCCCTGGTCGAGAACTTCCGCGAGATCGCGCGCTAGCGAAGGGGCACGCGCCGACCCCGCCGTGACGCGC
>CAWALL010000017.1:0-26248 GCA_963782885.1 uncultured Alphaproteobacteria bacterium | reverse complement strand
TAGCTGTCGCTTGAGGGTGCAGGATGCGTCACTTCTGTGCCATCTAAGCCGATTAACACCGTCTGTTAGTACAGTTGCGATCTTGTTTTCCGTGGCCCCGGTGCGGCGCGCGGTGCGCATCGAGGTCGAGCGTCTGGAGTGCGGCGCGCCGGGACGCCACCTGCCGGCGCTTAATGACGGGGTCCGGCGTCGGTGCGATCACCGCGCTCGCCTGGTCCTGCGCTCCCCGCCTCATCGAGGGAAGGGTCTCACCCGGCAGGTACAACTGGTTTTGCCGACCCACGAGGTCATCAGTCAGGGAGATCGACCGCTCGGGGCGAATCTCCAAGCAGGGCGACGCGCCGAAAACCGGATCGGGGTCTCGATCGTGCTCTGATCGCGTCCGAGGTCGTTGCCGTGGTCTTCGGAGGGCTACTGCTGTCCCGCTACCGGACCTTACGCTGGGTGCGCCTCCTCATATACAATCTAATTGGCGTACTTATTGCGGTGGAGCACGAGCCGGGCGGGAACCGTCGCCGGCGGCTCGGGCAGCTGCAGTTCGAGCCACATCGTGACCGGGTGGCCAGCCACGATCTCGCGAACCGTGCTGACGACTTCACAGTCCGGAGTATCACTGGCACCATAGGCGACCCACCGCCCTTGATCCGCTTCGACGGCGATGGCAATCCGCACCTGCATGCTCACTCCTTGATCTCAACGACAGGCGGAGGACGTCCAGGACCTCGACGCCAAGACTGACCCGGCCCGCCCGCCGGCCACGCGGTTTGCGGGCCGCATCGGAAAAGCGTCCTGCCCTGCAGAACGACTAAATCCCACGAGCTGAGTTCGACGGAGCCAAGCCGCGGCACAGCACAGCATCCCGTCCGCGAGATCTTTCGACTCGGTTCGTGGAGGAGGCGGAATATGATCACCCACCGGCGGCGCGTCGCCAGCCGCGAGCGCCAATCATTTGACATTTCCGGCCATCACGTCCCCCTGGGCTGCCCGGCAGAAAGCGGCTCAGCCCGCCACTCCGACGGCGTCCGACCGGTCCAGCGCCGAAAGGCGCGCGTGAACGCGCTGAGGTCGCTGTAGCCGAGCAGGTAGGTGATGCGTGCGAGCGGGAAGGCATGCTCCGCCAGGTATCGGTTGGCGAGCTGCCGACGCAGGTCGTCGACCAGGCCGGCCGGCGTCAGCCCGCCCTCGGCCAGGCGCCGCGCCAGCGTCCGGTCGCTCATGCCGAGGCTGCGGGCGAGCGGCGCGACACCGACCCGGCCGGTATGGAGGTGTTCGAGGATCCAGCGCTCGGCGCGGGCCACGAGGTCGTCCCTACCGGTCCGGCGCGCCAGCACGTCGTCGGCATAGCGGCGCAGCAGCTCGAGCAGGCGAGTATCGGCGTTGACGACCGGTACCGTGACGGAGGCGACGTCCAGGACGAGCGCCGAGCGCGGCTGGTCGACCATCACCGGCAGGCCGAGCCGCCGCGCCAGCATCGGGCAGGCGGCCTCCTGACGCAGCTCGATTCGCAGAGGCCGGACGCGATGGCCGGTGATCGCATCGCAGACCCGAACCATCAGCGTGGCGCCGAACTCGGGCAGCTGCCGGCTCGTCATCGCGATCGGGCCCACGAAGGAGAACAGCAGGAGGACCTCTTCGGCCTCGCGGCGCAGCTCGACGACGGAGCCCTCGGTCAGGAGCGGCAGGTAGCGGCACAGGTTCCGCAGCGCCGAGCCGAGATCAGGCGAATTCAGGGTGACGTAGGCGAGCAGGCCGGCCTCGGTCAGCTCGACGGCCGAGCCCAGCCGGACTCCGAAGCACGGCTCGCGCAGAGCCCGCGCCGCATTCTCGAACAGCAGGACATGCGCGGTGAACGGAATCAGCGCGTCCGACTCGGTCAGTTGCTCACAGCGGAGTCCGACGGCGCTCAGAAACTCGGACGCCGGCAGTCTTGCACGATCGAGCTCGGCCACCACCCGCCGCGCCCAAACCGCGTCGACGAGAAACACAGGGCTTCTTCGTGTGCCAGGCCGCTCGCGCATAGGCCCATCCGGCGCCGCTCTCTTCACAACCGACAGGCAAACCGATGTCATCGGGCGCGTCAAAGACAATCGCGTCGGTCAGCGGGTACCATCACAACCCCGATCGTGCGATGATCAACCCGGCCGAGAAGGATCCGGCCTGTGTCCCGGTCAGCGTTCGCTGGCTATGCCGGGCCTTGCCGTTTGCGAATGGCTATCAGGAGGCGCCCGATGGCGACCGTTTACGTCCTGGCGATCATCACCGCGAAGCCCGGCAAGCGGGCCGAGCTGCTGCAGGTCTTCAAGGCCAACGTGCTCAACGTGCATGCCGAGGACGGGTGCATCGAGTACGTCGCGACCGTCGATGCCGAGGGCGCGGGTGCCATTCAGACCCGATTGGGCGAGGATGCGTTCGTCGTGGTCGAGAAATGGGCGAGCCTCGAGGCGCTGAAAGCGCATGCGGCCGCGCCGCACATGAAGGCCTATGCGGAGAAAACCCGGGACATGATCGCCAGCCGGGTGATCCATGTGCTGTCGCCGGCCTGAGCGGTTGCGGCGACGATCAGGGGCGGGTCAGTCGCGGGCGAGCGCCTGTTCGAGGGCCTCGCGGATGAAGCGCTGGTAGGGGATGCCGCGCGCCTGGGCGCGGGCCTTGACCGCGTTCAAGAGGGTCTCGGGCAGGCGCATGTTGACCCGCGCCGCCTTCTTCTCGAACTCGAACCGGACCGGCTTGAACTGGGAGAGGTCGTACTCGGTGAGGTCGGCCTCCTCCACGAAGCGCTCGGCTTCCTCGTCAGTGCGAAAGACCGGGATCTTCTTTTTCATAGGACTCGACCTCCCTCCGATGCATGTAGCGGGCGCTGATGGGCCGGATGTAGGTTTTTCGATCGCGCTCGCGCAGCGTGAACACCAGGAACACCGACCTGCCCGAGCGCGTCTTGCCGATGGCCCTGAGACGCTCCTCGGCGAGCGAGTGCTCCACGTCCAGGCTGATCGTATGCAGCCCGGTAAAGAGCCCCTCGATCTCCGCGACCGAGACGCCGTGTCGTTGGCATTTCGCGAGGTTACCCTCGTCCCAATCGAAGCCTGCGATGGTTGCGCGCATCATATGGGATGTACGTCTGTACATACAAGGGCTGCTGGGAACGTGAGGCTAAGGCGCGAGCGCGACCTTGCGGCGGGGGCGGCGGGGGACGATGCGTTGGGTCGCCCAGAAGCGGAGCGCCAGGCGTTCGCGGGCGGCGCGGCCGGCTTCCAGGTCCCAGCCGTTGATGATCGCCAGGCGAAAGCCGCCGGGCGGCATCGAGTGGGCCTTGGGCGGCTTGTCCTCGTGGAAGGTGATCTGGATGCTGGTGAGCGTCGGCTCCTTCAGGAGCTCGGCGACCAGCTCGGGGTCCGGGTGCCAGTATTGCAGGCCGTGCGGGCCGAACAGGACGACGCTGTAGCCGTCCCGGCGGTCGTCGTCGGGGTAGTCCCAGACGCCTTCGGCGTAGAGCCGGACCAGGGCCTCGGTCCAGCCGGCGCCGTACAGGTCCGGCCACTGGTCGGAGAAGCGGAGGTGGACCTCGATGATCCGGGCGTCGATGGTCTCGAGATTGACCATGCCGGTGTAGCCGCGGAGGTTGGTCCGCAGCCACTGGCCGCAGTCGTCCTCGATCTGGGGGTGCGCTTCGGCGAGCACGGCCCAGTAGTCGAACATGCCCTCGTCGATCGATTTGCCGGTGACGTGGCGCCACCAGCGGGGCTCGCCGTCGACGACCGCGGCGTCGGTCGACACATGCTCGCCCTTCAAGAGCTCCATCCACATGTGGCCGGGGCGCTGGTTCAGCTGATAGTCGCGCGAAGTTCGGAAAATCCGGCTGCCGGCGCCCATGCCGCGCATGTTGTAGACGGGCTTGGAGAACACCGGGAAGGTTTCGGGCGCCATGCCGTGCAGGCCGCAGGCGAGCCCTTGGGACTCGGCGATCAGGAGCTTGTTGTAGATCCAGCGGAACTTGGGGAAGAGCAGGTAAGCGTCGCCGTCCTCGGTCGGGACGACCGCGTTCTCGGGGCAGGCGACATGCTCGAAGTACTGCATGCGCCAGGGGTCGCGCTCGACGATCGGCATGGCTTCCCTTCGCGGTCGAGGTCCAGGCCGCCACTTTAGGGAGCAAGGCCGATCGATGAAAGGTCCGGCGCCGGCCAGCGCCGCCGCTTCGCCCGGGCGGGTTTCCGGATGATCAGGAGCGGCGCACGATCACGTCCGGCCCCCGGGGGCGGCGCTCAGATCGAGCCGGTAGGCAGGACCCGGCGCAGCGACCTTGGGCGCGACCGCGGGGCCGCCGAGAAAATCGACCCCCGCCGCCAGCAGCGCCAGCACCGTGCCGCGATCCTCGACTCCGAGCGCGCAGGTCGCGAGCCTGTGCCGCGACGCGTCGCAGGCAGAGCCGCTGATCCGTTCGTGCTGCGGATCCTGGAATCCGCCCGGCGGGGCGGCCTCGAAGGCGAGCGCGTCGACACCGCGGTCGGCGAGATCGCGGATCTGCGTCGGTTCGGGCGGCACGCAGACGATGAAGAAGCGGGCGAACGACCTGAGCGGGACCAGGCGGTCGCGGATCAGATCGCGCCACGCGCCGGCGGCCACGTTGAGCACAGCAAAGCCGAGCCGCCGGTTCAGCTGGCCCGGCACCTGCCGGCAGAGGTCGAGGTAGCTCTGACGGCGCTGCAGCTGCACGAGCGTGTCCCAATGGATCGGCGCCACCACCAGGGCCGCATGGCCCTGGCGCTCCATCTCCGGCAGGCTCGCGAGGACCGTGCGCAGCGCCAGACAGTCGAGCTCGTAGAGATCCTGGCCGGCGTCCCCGGTGCCCGGCCGGCAGCTGCAGACGTAGCCGACGACCGCCTTGCCGCGCCGGCTCCAGATCGGCAGATAGTCGAACTGCACCGGCCCGCGGTCGGCCATCTCGAGGGGGCGCGGCCCGCCGTCGGCGCGGGCCGCGGCCTCGCGGGCGGCGACCTGGTCCATCCTGGCGACCAGGCTCTCGAGGGAAGGTCCGCCCTTGAGCTCGCCGGGATCGACCTCGTGGACGGTGAGCCGAACCGGCGCCTCGTCGACCTCGGGCAGCTCGCCGATCAGGAACACCGTGATTTCGCGCGCGATCGCCTGCGCCTTGAAGGTGGCCTCGACGGTGCTCAGGCTGGCGAACAGGATCATGTAGCGATCGCCGACCTGGACGTAGACGTCCTGATCGGCGAGCCGCCGTTCCAGGATCTGGCGGGTCAGCCGGTGGACCTTGGTCGCCAGCCGCTGCCAGTCGCCGCCGAGCCGCGCCTTGACCCGCGAGAGCGCGATGATCTGCAGCCGCCCGGCGACCAGCGGTTCGGACGGCTGGCTGGTCCGGGCGGCCGTGCGCAGGCGGCGTTGGAACTGCCTGAGGCGCGCCTTGTCGGACCGGACCGGCCGCTGGCGCGCCGGTGCGCTCGCCGCGGGCGCGGTGTCTGCTGCCGCCGGCGGTCCGAGAACGAGCGCGGCATCGTCCTCCCGCTTGAACAGGCCACGGAAGGCGTGCGGCAGTCTCATGACCAGCGATCCGATCGGCTGCGCGGATCTGGCCATCTATGCCCGAGCTGGGTTAATCAGGCCTTTCGGAGGATGGCGGCGCCCGGGCACGATCGGCCGCTGATCCCCGGGAGGAGCCCGATGAGCGAGCGCATCGTCGTCGTCAACCCGAACTCGACCGAGGCCGTAACCCTGGCGATCGAGCGGGCGCTGACGCCGCTGCAGATGGCGGGCGGGCCCTCGATCGAGTGCTTGACGCTCGCCGAGGGCCCGCCCGGGATCGAGACCCAGGCGCACGTCGAGCAGATCGTGCAGCTGCTCTGCCGGCTGGTGCGGGCGCGCGCCGACGCGGCCGCGTTCGTGATCGCCTGCTTCAGCGATCCGGGCCTGCACGCCTGCCGGGAAGCGACCGGCCGGCCGGTGCTCGGGATCGCCGAATGCGGCCTTCTGACCGCGCTGACCCGCGGCGAGCGCTTCGGCATCGTTTCGATTCTGAAAGGCTCGCTACCCCGCCATCTGCGCTACGTGCGCCAGCTGGGTCTCGCGGCGCGCTTCGCCGGCGACCTGCCGCTCGGGCTCGGCGTGGTGGAGCTCGCCGATCGGGAGCGGACCTTCGCGCGCATGCGCGAGGTCGGAGCGCAGCTGCGTGATTGGCACGGCGCCGACGTCCTGGTGCTGGGCTGCGCCGGCATGGCCCAGTATCGCTCTGATCTCGAGACGGCGCTGGAAATGCCCGTGGTCGACCCGACCCAGGCCGCGGTCACGATGGCGATCGGCGCCGTCCGGCTCGCGAAGCGTTAAAGTCGTCTGGCTCCTTGCCTGGTGCCCGATCTTTAAGGCACTTCACAGGAGCACGCTTCAGCGCTGTCGTCCTCGGGCAATCGAGCGGTTCCAAGCCCATAACGTCCTTTATGGGATCGCATCAGAGGACAGAGGACAGAAGGCAGCGGGCAGTGGCCGACCCCGAACGCCCCCGCGCCCCGGGCGGCTACTCGCGCAGGATCTGCTTGATGCGCGCGATCGCGTCGTCGACCGCCTGCGCGGGGCTGATGCCCTCGGTCACGACGCGATGGACGGCCTTGCCCCAGACGTTCTCATCCCAGATCGGACCCGACTGCCATTCATGGTCACGCACGTCCATGTTCAAGAGCTGTGGCTGGGTCAGGTCCTGGATGGCCGCGCGCATGCGGTGCGGATCGCTGGGGTCGAGCCAGAACGGCTGCTCGACCAGCTTGCGCATCGGGGGAAACCAGCGGTCGCCGGTAAAGTCGAGCCAATGGGCGAGCCAGCCTTCCTCGGCGAGGAAGCGGACGAAGTCCTCGGCGAGCGCAGGGTTCCCGCCGGCCTTGAAGACCACGGCGCGCGAGATTCCACCCTCGATGACCAGCGGCTGGCCGTTGGCGCCGTTCGGCCAGTCGATGGTGGCGGCGTTCTTGTAGTAATCGTCGGGGCGCGCCGCGCGCAGCGCGCCCGTGATCGAGAGCGACCCATTTGGCGTCATCACCACGGTCTGGGCGAGGAATGCCTTGTTGTTGCCGATGTTGGTCCAGCTCGTCGAGTTGGGCGGCGTGCAGCCCTTGCGCCAGATCGCCGTGTAGGCCTCCAGCGCCTTGATGATTCCCGCCCGCACAGCGGGATCTTCGATCTGAAGCCGGCGGTCGCGATCGAGCCAGGGCGTACCATAGCCGAGCTCGAACTGCAGGAGCTCGTCGCCGGTGTCGTCAGACGCCGCGGACATGGGCAGCCCGATGCCCCAGATGTCATCGCGGCCGATCGCCTTGCGCACGGCGGGCTGCACCTGGTCGCACCAGAACGACCAGAACGCCTCCCACTCTTTGGGAATATCGGCGAGGGTGAAGCCGGCGCGTTCCAGGAGGCTGTTCCAGACATGGACGTGATTGGCAAAACGGCCCATTGGCATCGCGTAGAGCCCACGCCGGCCCGTCTTACCGTCGAGCATGGTCGATACTTCGAGGGTATCGGCATCGAACAGGTCCAGGACCGGGGCGAGGACGCCCTCGAGGTCGACGAGCCGGTCCTCGTAAGCCCACCGGGCGACCCGGCGCGCGCCGAAGCCGAACAGGAAGTCGGGCGGCTGCCCGGCCGCGACCGCATCCTCGGCTTCGGGGAAGATCTCCTGTTGGCGGGGTTGGACGAGCTCGACCTGCTTGCCGGTCTTCTGCTCGAAGGCGGCGATGCTCGCAGCGATCGCCGCGTCCTCCTGGGGATAGAACCCCTTCTCCCACCAGACTACGAGGTCAGCGGCCGTTGCGCCGAGGGGTGCCAGGACGATCGCTAGGGCAAGAACAACGGCGCGAGCGCGCATGGTGGGCCTCCCAGGGCATCACGGAGAATAGGGGAGCTTTTCTGGCGAAGGCAACGGTCTCGAGCGTCACCGGCCGTTGAAGAAATCGATCCAGACGGACGTGTCGACAAAGACTATCTCATTCACGCTGGCGGTCGCGACGCATCGCATCGAGGTCACCGTCCCAGGGCAGCTGGCCAAATGCCGTCTTGAGTTGCTCTTGCTGCTTCAGGCGAAGCAACAGACGCAACGCCTCCTCGACCACGGCACGTTTCGTGCGCAGCCCCGATGCCGCAAGCGCTTGGCGCATCGGCTCCGGAGCAAGCTCTCCCAGGCGCGAGACCGGATCATGATGAGCTGCGATCCTCAGACTTCGCCTGCCACTCCCGGTAGCTGATCCGCGGCATCTCGAAACGGTCGCGGGTGCGGACGTAGCCGCCGCCGAACAGCCGGCCGATCGGGGCATAGGCGTCGCGATCGACGCGCAGGCGCTCCGGGTCGATGATGCCGTCGCGGACGTGGAGCCTCAGGACCTCGCCGAGCACGATGTAGCGCTCGGGCCCGGGCTGCAAGGTGACGTAGCGCCGGCACTCCAGACTGACCGGGGCGTCGGCGATCCGGCCCGGCGCCACGACCTCCGAGGGTAGCAGGGAAAAGCCTGCGAGCTCGACCTCGCTGACCTCGGGCGGCAGGTCGATGGCACAGAGGTTCATCGCCTCCGCGATCGCCTCATCGACGAGGTGAACCACGAACTCGCCGAAATCGCGGATGTTGTTGGTCGTGTCCTTGGCCAGGCCGGTCGGGCCGACGCCGAGACCCAGGACCACCAGCGGCGGCTCCTCGGCGAGCACGTTGAAGAAGCTGAACGGCGCCGCGTTGTGCCGACCCTCCCGGTCGCGGGTGGTCACGAGCGCGATCGGCCGCGGCACCACGAGGCCACCGAGCAGCTTGTAGCGCTCGGCGGCGCCGAGCCGCTGGAGGTCGAAGGTCGGCATGGGCAGCGATATCCTCGGATCGGCGCCGGTGGCGCTTTGGCTCTTTGCAGGTCCGTGTAATGGGCTCGCGAAGGAAACGTCAACCTCGGCTCCGCGGGCTCCGGATGGACCGGGCCGAGTTGCCGCCTCGAGGCGAGCTCGCCGCGCCGGTCGTCTCCTCGCCAGCCGGTCGGATGCCCCCTGCCCTACCCGTCGCGCCGGGCGACGAAGCGGCCGCCGCCGAGCTCGCCCGTCGCGAACAAGCCGACGAAGAAGGCGTAGGTGTCGTCCCATCTTCGAAAGTGCTCGGCGCCGAATTTCTCGACCGTGGTCCCCTCGAGGCTGCGGTACATCTCCAGCCGCTGCTGCAGGATCTCGGTCCACCAGGCGCTGAGGTCGTCGCGCTCGCGCAGCGTGCAGCCGTTGGCCGCCAGCAGGCGGGCGTAGCCGTCCAGGCTCTCGAGCGCGAGAAAGGTCATCTCGCGCTCGAGGCGCGCGCTGGCCGAGGGCGTCAAGGGCGGCCGCCGGAGGATGTCGGTGAAGGCGATCACGCCGCCGGGCCTGACCACGCGCGCGCATTCGGCGATCAGGCGCGGCTTGTCCGGGACGTGCGCGAACGCCTCCTGGCCGAGCACGACGTCGAAGCTCGCGGCTGCGAACGGCATCTCGAGGGCGTTGCCGAGGCGGAAGTCGACCCGGTCCTCGAGCCCGACCTGCCGGGTCAGCCGGAGCGCGCCCTCATGGCGGCTCAGGGTGATGTCGAGGCCGGTCACCCGGCAGCCGTAGTGGAAGGCGAGATAGCGCGCCGGGCCGCCCAGGCCGCTGCAGACGTCGAGGACGTGCGTATCCCTGCCGATCCCGGCTTTGCCGGCCAAGACGTCGACCGCCTCCAGGCCGCCGAAGTGGTCCTGGTCGTAGCGCTGCAGGACCGCCTCGGTGAGGCCCTCCAGGGCGACCCCGTCGCGCGCCAGATCGTGCAGGATCTGCTGCTCGTTGATCGGGTGGGTCTCGTAGAAGTGAATGACCCTGTCGACGCCTGGCTTTCTGTCCATCCGGGTCTTCTTACCTGGAAGAATGGCAAGCGCGAAGCCCACACTGTTACCCACCCTCTAGCCGGTGCTCACAGCCGCGGGAAGCTCGGAGGCTGGCCGAGGAAAAGCGGCTCTGTACGCCTCGTCGATCGCTCTCATCCGCCCGATAGTAAATGCCAGGACATTAACGACCTTTTCAACGTTTTCGATCTCGTCAAGCATCAGTGGCCAGTCCTGATCTTCTTTCGGGCCGAAACGGTGCGTACGCCCCTTGCGATCCTTTAGGTATTTCTGAAGAACCTGATAGCCGCCGATGTGAAATGCCCAGATTTCTGGTGGGATCGGAGCGAACTTTTGGCCGCGGTTGATATACAGTGCCTGTTCAGCCTCTACGTAGCGCACCTCACGAACCACATTGTCGCCCTCGCCTGCGTACCTGCCTAGGCCAGCACAAGCGCATCCCCGCATGAGGTGCGCCTCGATAAGTTCCCACCCGAGCCTCGACAACCGCTCAAACGCTGCTCTGTCCTTTGCGAATGGTACCCTAGCAAAGTCGATCCGAAGGAACTCCGCGTACCGCTCACGGTACCGTTCCGCATGGAGTACTGCGTACACGTACCCGAAAATCTCCTCGGCCCCGTAGTGATATTCATAGTACTCGTCCACCCACTGCCGAAATTCCGGCGTAAAGTTTTCCGACCGCTCGGCAAATAGCTTTTCCTGTCCGCCGGCTCCTTCATCCCCGTCTACCGTCAGCCAAAGCGGGAATACAAATCCATTATTCGACGTGTTTGGCGACAGATTGATCACCTCAACTATCTTGTCCACAACGCTAACGTGTGCAAAATCCTCACCTTTAGTTAGGCGCGACGTCACGAGTGCTATATTCCGCGGGAGGTACCTCCGTCGAACTCGGATCCCATCTATTGAGCAGATGTCTCATAATCTCCGTTCTAGGTCGCGTCAAAAACCCTCTGGACCTCCCGCTAAAGAAGGTAAACCGTACATCGAACGGTCTATAGTACACTGGCTGGATAGCGTCCGTCGCGCTATCCTGGCTTACCACATCCGCTTTCACATTTATTAGCTCTCCGCAAGGCTCAGGAGGCTTGACTTGAAGCGGGTTGCCGGCCATAGGGAACAAAGAGGCAACATTGCCCGGAGGGCGCGATGGCTGATGGCTTGCTCCAGGACCTGCCGCGGGATCTGCCAACCTTTCTCGAGCGTTTCGGCACCAACGAGGCGTGCCGGGCCTATCTGCTGCGGGCGCGTTGGTCCGACGGCTTTCGCTGCAGCGGCTGCGGCCACGACCAGGCCTACAGCCACAGGAAGCGGCTGATCGAGGAGTGCACGGCTTGCGGCAAGCAGCACTCGATCCTCGCCGGTACCATCTTCGAGCAGACCAAAACCGGCCTGGCGCGCTGGTTTCTCGCCATCTATCTGGTCACCTCGAGCAAGGGCGGGATCTCGGCTATGGAGCTGCAACGGCAGATGGGTTTCGGCAGCTACGGGACGGCTTGGGCGTGGCTGCATAAGATCCGTCGCGCCATGGTCGTGCCGAGCCGCAAGCCCCTCAGCGACCGGGTCGAGGCCGACGAGACCCTGGTCGGCGGCCCGCAGCCCGGCAAGCCCGGCCGGGGTGCCGCGGGCAAGACGGTGGTCGCCATTTAAGTTCCACTCGTTGCTCACCTTTTCAATTCCGTATTTGGCCCTAAGTGCTGCCGCTTCAAGCGTCACGATATCTCTCAGTATGGCACAGATGTTCGCCCTGTCGTATTGAACGGCGATCGAAATCCTTGCCTGTCGCAGAGTCCGACCGACCCCGACCGAAAGATCTGCTTTTTATCGACACCCTCATGCAACAGATCCTGTATGAAGAACTCCTTCTTGGTACGGGGCCCATTCGGACCAGTCGATGGGGATAAACATGAAATAGGGCTCGACGCATTCTACCTTGGTCCACGTGATGTCATCCCATCTCAGTATCGAAAGTAGCTTGTATTTTTCGAGTTGCCGGCCATACATGTCCGCGTGCCAGACGCCACGCTCAACCCCGGGCCTCTTAATAAAAAGGCTGATCGCTACGCCCTCCGCTATATCAAAAATATTCTCGTCTTTCCCGCCGTCAGGAGTCTTGTCCTTCTTTTTCAAGTTGCCATGCAGGTCCAGCACTCGAATTTGCTCGAAGCTGCGCATGAGTGATTGGCGCATGCCGCGAAAGGTAGGATTATCGAGAAAAGAGTGGTTCGTAATTATCCCAACTATGCCCTCTTGCACCTGCTCCATTTTCCACTGAGCGAATCGGATAAATTTCACATAATCGTCGTGCAGCCACTTCGCATTGCGCTCGCCAAGGGACTTTTTCTGATCCGCGCTGTCATATCCACGCTCCCACACCCACTTGTAGGAATCGATCAGCTGGGAGATCCATGCGCCCTTGTTCTGCGAATGACCGGAATAGGGCGGATTACCGGTAATTACCAGGATGTGCTGTGCTTTCTTGACGCGCTGCGCTTCCTTGGCTTCTGCGGTCAGCTCGGGGAGCAGAAAATTATCCTGAGGGTCTACGGGTTCCAACGTATTGGTGAGATAAACCCCAAGTCGTTCCTTCGCGCTCAGCTTGTATTTGTATCGGTCATTCAGATACTGCGACAGCTTAAGGTGTCCGATGGTGTACGGTGCGATGAGGTACTCAAATCCGAAAACATGTTGCAGCAGGTGCTCTTCAACAAACATGCTGAGCTTGGATTCAGCTCGATCTATCACGGATGCGCTCGAATACCTCAAGAAGAAACGTACCGGTTCCACAAGCAAAGTCGAGTACGGTGACATGTTTGCGGTCTGCAAGTCCGTCCGCAAGCTCGAATTTATTGACGAGCAGATCATCGATGGCTCGCACGATGAAAGGCACCACCGGAGGTGGAGTGTAATAGACACCGCGGCTCTTACGCGTGGTGGCATCATACTTAGTCAGGTAATCTTCATAGAAGAATACAAAAGGATCTCGCTCAAAGATGCGCGCTTCCTCCTCTGATTTTGCCCGTATTCCTCGTCGGACTCTGCGGTGCTGGAACGAAAGATCTTCGTGGATCTCAGCCAGTCGCAAGCCGTTGATGATCGAAAGGATTTCGTTTACCAACCACCGGACATCGGCATACTCATCTTTCTCCAACTCCTCTAGGAAGTCTACGAGTTCGCAAATCAACCCGAACGAGGCCGGCACGTGCTTGTGAGCGTTCTGGAGATCCACGTGCGCAGCGCCGGCGCTGAGCTTAGCGAGAAATAGGCCGTATGCCAGCGTTTGAGCGAAGGCGTCCGCGAACTCCGTGAGCTTTAGCTCAGCGAAGACCTGCTTCTGGAACGCTCGGTACAGGCCGAACAGCCGTCCCTCTTCATGCTCCTTCTGCTGCCGAATGAGGTCCTGCGTAAGCGCATCGCGGAGAAGGCGACTGCGCACGGCCAGGGCTTCGGCGAGCACTGCGGCGCGGGCGATCCCTTCGGGAGCCACTGACAGGAAAGCGCGGAGAATGCCGGCCACTTCCGCGACCTTGTCGGTCCGCGCGGCGACCTTCGGGTCTCCCAGCTCGTCGGCGTGGACAAGCGTGGCGCGTTCGACGACCTTGCCTCCGCTGATCCGGACGAAGTGCAAGTAGTCGGTGATCAGGACGTTGTCGGAGAGCTGCTTATATTTCGCGACCTGGTCGCTCTCGATCACCGGCTTAAGAGGCGTCCCGGGCGCCTTGTTCTCCACGTAACCGAGGATCATCCCCGCCCTGGTCACCTTGAAATCCGGCGCACCTTTGCCGGCCGCCTTCTTGGGCTCGTGCGTGACCGTGAGGCCTGGATGGATCTCCGCCGCACAGGCTCTGAGCAGTGTGTGAAGGGCGGTACGACCCGAATGTTCGGTGGCGTCCTCCCGCAAGCCGTAGACCTTGTGCAGCTCGCGCAGATAGGTCTCGAACAGCTGATCGACCGGTTGAAGCATCAGGCGTGGTCCTATCGCAGTGCGTTAGGAACTTAACCGGGAAGGCGGTGGCTGTCAGCCCCTATTCCACCCGGCTCGGTCACGCCGGTCACTCGGGCGGCGGGATGACGCCGGTGCGTTCGGTGATCAAGCCGTAGTGCTCGATCCGGCGGTGCTGCTCGAAGGCGAACACGGTGTTCTTGTAATGATGGCAGAGGTCGAGGTCGCAGTCGAAGACGATCACCTCGTCCTGCTCGGAGAGCGCCTGGGCCATGATCTCGCCGGTCGGGGCGACGATGCAGGAGCCGCCGATCAGGCCGTGGCCGTCCTCCTCGCCGGCCTTGGCGGTCGCGATCACCCAAGCGCCGTTCTGATAGGCGCCCGCCTGGACCACGAGGCGATTGTGGAACATGCGCAGGTGCCAGGGCTCGGGGTGGTAGATGTTGTAGGTCGGCGTGTTGTAGCCGAGCAGCACCAGCTCGACCCCCTGCAGGCCGAGCACGCGATAGGCCTCGGGCCAGCGGCGGTCGTTGCAGATCAGCATCCCGACCACGCTCTCGAACGCCCGCCAGACCGGGAAGCCGAGATTGCCGACCTCGAAGTAGCGCTTCTCGAGATGCTGGAACGGGATGCCCTCGCGGTGGTCGGCGTGGCCGGGCAGGTGCACCTTCCGGTACTTGCCGAGGATCCGGCCGTCGGGCCCGACCAGGATCGAGGTGTTGTAGCGGTGCGCGGCGCCGCCCTCCTGCGCGAGCTCGGCGTAGCCGAGATAGAAGCCGACGGCTAAGTCGCGGGCGAGCTCGAACAGGGGCGCGGTCGCGGCGTTCGGCATCTCGCGCTCGAACCAGGCGTCGATCTCGCGGAGGTCGTCGTACCAGTAACGCGGAAAGAAGGTGCTGAGCGCGAGCTCGGGAAAGACGACGAGCTTCGCGCCCATGCCGTGGGCCTCGCGCAGCAGGGCGCACAGGCGCCGGACCACGCTCGGGCGGTCGTCCGCGAGATGAATGGGCCCGAGCTGGGCCGATGCGATCTTGATGTGTCTGGGCATGGATTTCCTCCCTCAGATCAGCTCGGCGCCGAAGTTGCGCGCGGGGTCGAGCTCCGGCAGAAGCGGGCCGAGCGGCTGGGCCGCGGGGCCGGCGGCGCGCGGCAGAAAGCGGCCGCGGCCGCGCTCGGCCAGGAGTTCGCCCGCATCGACGATCACCTCGCCGCGTGAGAGCACGGTCGTCCGGCCAGCCGGTGACGGTGAGCCCGACATAGGGAGAGTAGCCGACCCGATCGTGGGTCGTCGTATCCGTGATCTCGACTGTCTTCTCCGGGTCCCAGATGCCCAGATCGGCGTCCGAGCCTACCGCGATCGTGCCCTTCGTCGGATGCAGGCCATAGATCTTGGCCGGGTTGGTGCAGACGAGCTCGACGAAGCGGTTCAGATCGATCCGGCCCTTGCCGACGCCTTCCGAGAACAGCAGCGGCAGGCGCAGCTCGATGCCGGGAATGCCGTTCGCGATCTGCTTGAAGTCCGGGTCTTCTCCCCGCGCGAGCTTGCCGGTGTCGTCGAACCGGTAGGGCGCATGATCGGAGGTGACCATCTGGAAGGTGCCGTTGCGGACGCCCCGCCAGATCGCGTCCTGGTCGGCGCGGTCGCGGGCGGGCGGGCTGAACATCCACTTGGCACCCTCGAGCCCGGGCTTGTCGAGATCGGCCGCGGTCAGCAGCAGGTATTGCGGGCAGGTCTCGGCGAACACCTTCTGACCCCGGGTCTGGGCGTCGCGGATCGCCGCCATCGAGCCTTCGGTCGTGACGTGGAAGACGACGACCGGCTGGTCGACCAGCGCCGCCATCGCGAGCAGACGGTGCACGGCCTCGGCCTCGGCGATCCGCGGGTGGCTGACCGCGTGGTAGCGGGGCGCCCGATGGCCGCGCTCGAGCAGCCGGCGCGCGGTCCAGGCGAGCATGGCGTCGTTCTCGGCGTGCACCGAGACCATGGCACCTTCGGCCCGGGCCAATGTCAGAAGGTCCAGCATCTGCGCGTCATCGAGCCGGAGCAACGGATAGGTCATGAACAGCTTGAGCGAAGAATAGCCTTCGCCGATCAGCGCCGGCAGTTCCTCGAGCACCTCTGCGGAAGGGTCCGAGACGATCATGTGGAAGGCGTGGTCGATCACGGCCTTGGTCGCGCGCTCGCGGTAGTCGGCGACCACCGCGCGCATCGCCTGGCCGTGGTGCTGGGCGGCAAACGGGATCACGGTGGTGGTGCCGCCGAACGCGGCCGAGATCGTGCCGCTCTCGAAATCGTCGGCGTTCCAGATGCCCATGCCCGAGAGCTGCTCGATGTGGCAGTGGCTGTCGACCCCGCCGGGCAGCACGAGCTTGCCCGCGGCATCGATCTCGCGCCCGGCGCGCGGCAGCTCCTCGGCCAGCGCCGCGATCCGGCCGTCGCGGACGCCGACGTCGCAGCGCATGCGGTCGGCCGCGGTCACGACGGTGCCGTTGCGGATCACCAGATCGTAGTCGGCCATGCTCTCGCTCCCCCGGTCGAGCACCGGCTATAGCAGGGTCGGCGGCACCGTTCGAGCCCGACCGGTGCGGCCTGACGGCGCCTCAGCCCGAGCCACCATCCGCGCGCAGCGCGAGCACGCGGGCGCGCAGGTGCTCCAGCGGGCGGTCATGGATGCCGAGCGTCGCCAGGTGGTCGACCGTGTTGACCAGATAGTCGGCGCAGGGGCCGAGCCAGCCCTCGGCGGTCGCGATCACGTCGGCGACCTCGTCGTCGCTCAGCAGATGCGCGTAGCGCTCGTGCTCCGGATTGATCACGAAGGCGATCGCGCGCACCGGGCCGGCGGGCGTCCGCACCTCGACCCAGCGCGGCCGGTAGGCGCCGCTCAGCATCTCGCGCCGCCAGACGATGCCGAGTTCGTCGAGGGCGCTCTCGGGCGCGATGTGGAAGACCACGCCCTGGCAGGAGCCGCCGCGCTCGAGACCGAGCACGAGGCCCGGGCGCTCGGGCCGCCCGCGCCCGAGATGGGTCCACAGACAGAAGCGCCGGTGATAGCCCCAGATCCGGCCGGTCCGCCGGTCGGTGAAATGGAACGCCGGGTTCCAGATCAGCGAGCCGTAGCCGAACAGCCAGACGCCCGCGGAAAGATCGACGCCGGCGAGGGTCGCGCGGAGCGAGGCCTCGAGCTCGTCGGTCGACAGCACGCGCATCTCGACGCCGTGCTGGGCGATCAACTTGTGGACCTGACCGCTCTGGATGCTCTCGCGGGTGAGCAGGACGCGCGCGGTCGCAGCGGCAGGCGCTGGCGGGTCGGGATCGCTCTCGGTCATGGCCAGGCACCATAGACCGAAGCCGGTCCCGGCTTAAGAGCGCTCGCGCGTCAGCGCCGCGCCGGCCTCGGGTCGGGGAAGCTCACGCCCTCGCGACCGGATCGGGGCTATGCAGTCCGGCCGCGGCCGCTATGCTGCCGCGCAACACGCTCGAACCGGAAGGAGCCCGTCATGATCGACCTCTACACCTGGCCGACCCCGAACGGCCACAAGATCCACATCATGCTCGAGGAATGCGGGCTCGCGTACAACGTCATCCCGATCGACATCGGCGCCGGCGACCAGTTCAAGCCCGAGTTCCTGAAGATCTCGCCCAACAACAAGATGCCGGCGATGGTCGACCCGGATGGACCCGACGGCGAGCCGATCTCGATGTTCGAATCCGGCGCGATCCTGATCTACCTGGCCGAGAAGACCGGGAAATTCCTGTCGAAGACGCCGCGACAGCGCTACGCCACGCTGCAGTGGCTGATGTTCCAGATGGGCAGCATCGGCCCGATGCTCGGCCAGGCGCACCACTTCCTGCAATATGCGCCCGAGGACATCGACTACGCGCGCAACCGGTACAAGAACGAGGCCAACCGTCTCTACGGCGTGCTCGACCGCCGGCTCGGCGAGAGCGCTTACGTCGCGGGCGACGACTACACGATCGCCGACATCGCGATCTGGCCCTGGACCCGCTTCCCCGAGCGCCAGGGGGTGGAGCGCACCGACTACCCGAACTTCGTCCGCTGGTTCGACCGGATCGGCGAGCGAGCGGCGGTGCAACGCGGGGTTCAGGTGCTGGCCGATCGCCGGCGCGACCTGAAGACCGACAAGGCGGCCTGGGAGGTCATGTTCGGCAGCCGGCAGTACGCCAGGCGTTAGCGCCCGCCGCCGACCCGAGGCCGAGCTACCCGAAGGCCGGCCGGGATTCCCACCCGCGCGCCGGAGCGTGGACCGGTCGAGCCCGGCAGGCGTCAGTCGATCAGGCGATGGGCAGCGCGAGGGCGTCCTTGCTCTCCGACTGTCCGGATAGGGCACGTGCTCGCCGACGCTGTGGATCGCGAGCAGCGGCGCACCTCGTCGGCGCCGAACAGCTCGTGCGAAGCCCGCTGGCAGGGGCACGGCGGATCGAGCATGCTCCGCGCCGGCATCGCCATCGAGGAGGAAGGTCATGGTCAAGCACCACAATCCGGACACCGTCGCGCCGCCGTTCTCGAGCTACAGCCATGCCGTCGAGGCGGCCGCGGGCGCGCGCTGGCTGCACATCTCCGGGCAGATCGGGGTCAGGCCGGACGGCACGCTCGCGGACGGCGCCGAGGCGCAGATGGAGCAGGCCTGGCGCAACATCTTCGCGATCCTGGACGCCGCCGGCATGACCAAGCGCGACCTGGTCAAGACCACGGTGTTCCTGACCGTGCACGGCGACACCGGGCTCGCGCGCCGGGTGCGCGAGCGCATGCTCGAGGGCGCCACGCCGGCGAGCACGCTGATCTTCGTCGCCGGCCTCGCGCGTCCCGACTTCCTGATCGAGATCGAGGCGATCGCCGCAGCCGGGTGAACGCCGGCGACGACCCGCGTCCGCGCACGAGTTCAGGGGGTTACGGATCGAGGTCGGACCCTATCCCGAAGGGATCTGCCAGGGACCAAGGTGGATCAATTCGGGGTTTGGACCATGACGACCGCGCTCCGCTCGACCAACGCACTCCGCAATGTCGTCAACGGCCCCGGCGGCGCCGGGACTGCGGCCGCCGCCACGCCGGCGACGACCGCCAGCGATGCGGCACCCGATCGCGCCGCCCTCTATGGCCGGATCCGGAATACGCTGGCCGGTCCGGGAGTGCACGACGAGGAGATCCAGTACGAGCTCGCCTGCTGGGTCGAGCTGCTCGAAACCTCCAAGCAGGACCTGCGAGACGGCGAGCGCTCCAAGGACGAGATCCTCGAGCGGCTGGTGCGCGAAGCGGGCGCGGCGGTGGCGGCGCTGCTCAGCGATCAGCCGGAGCTGGTGTTCGCGCGCTCGCTGCGGGTCGAGACCGAGAACGAGCTTTTGCGCCACAACGGCCTGGTCAAGCGCACCCTGATCCGCCTGACCGACGGCAGCCCGCTTCTGACCGTCTGCCTCGGCGCCTTCGGCGCGCTGGTCCTCGGCCTCGCGACCCACCTCGCCTGGTACGCACTCCAGGGCTTCGGCCCCGCCAAGGCGCTCGTGCCATTCGACCCCGCCCAGGGCTCGGCGGTCGCGAGCGCTGCCTTCCTGGGCGGTCTGGTCAGCATCCTGAGCCGCCTGAAGTCGTTCTCCAGGCTCGGCGACTTCGATCACGTCTTCCTGTTCACGAATGCCCTGTTCAAGCCGTTCATCGGCGTCATCTTCGGGCTGTTCGCCTACGCTTTCTGGCTGAGCGGACTGCTGCCGCTGGACCCGAAGCTGATCGTGAACGTGACCGTGCACCAGCTCTGGGTCGTGGGCTTCCTCGCCGGCTTCAGCGAGCGGTTCACGCAGGACCTGATCTCGCGCGGCGAGGGTATTTTCCCGGCTCAGAAGAAGGCCTGAGCCCAGGGCGCGATCGCGCCGGGGTGCGCCCGCTCAGAACTTGCCGTACTTGAGATAGGCCTCCTGGGGGTCGACGCCCTCGAGGATCGCCTTGCGCACCAGGTTCTCGGTGCCGATCGCGGTCTCGGCGGCGGTGACGATCGCTTCGGCCTGGGCCTGGGGAAGAATGACCATGCCGTCGCGGTCGCCGAGCACGAGATCGCCCGGGCGGATCGTGACCTCGCCGATCCGGATCGGCGCGTCGAACTGGTCGGGCAGCCAGTAGCCGACGATGTCGCGCGGCGTGAAGTAGCGGCACCAGACCGGAAACCCGAGCTCGAGGATGAAGTTCAGGTCGCGGCAGCCGCCGTCGGCGACGTAGCCGCGCACGCCCTTGAGCTTCAAGGTCTCGGCCGACAGCTCGCCCATGTGCGCGACGGTCGAATCGTTCGGCTGGCAGATCAGGACGGTATCGGCCCTGGCCCTGGACAGCAGGCCGGTCCACCCGAGCAGGGTCGCGTGCGGGTCGGCCGCGCGGTCGACCCTGCCGCTCACGGTCGCGACCACGCCCGCCAGCACCGGCTCCGGATCCAGCGGCCGGATCGTGGGCGGCAGGGTGAAATCGCGGAGCCCCATCGCCCGCATCACGTCATGGACCACGCCCGTGTAGGTCTTGGCCAGCCGCGCGACCAGATCCATCGCCCTGCCCTCCCTGAAGCTCGGCCGGGTGGTTGTATCCCGGTCCGGCCGGAGAAGGCCAGAGCTGGCGCGCTCCAGAACCGGGGCCCGCTGATAGTCGAGGGCCATCTGGCTGGTTCGCAAGACAGGCCTTGCCGCGCCATTAATCGAGAACGGGAAGGTATCGGCCGTGATCGCACGGCCGATACCCGAACCCGGGAGCTGCGGGATTGCCTTGAAGGGGGCCGGCGGGCGTCCAGGTCGGGCCTTGCAACCTCCCGCGGGCGGCCTCAGGCCCGAGGCGGCGCTCATGTGCCGCATGCGGGCCATGGTCATAACTCACTTCGGCGAACTCGTGGCCTCGGCCATCGCCAGCGCCGCCCCGGCGCCTGCGATCGAGTAGTTGAGCACGATTTTGCCGTCGTCGAAATCGAAGCTGTCGACGGCGATCCGGTACAGTCCCCCGGCCGTCACCGGGAACTGGACCTGGCTCTGCAGCGTGCCCGGACTGTCGTCGTTGCTCGCGATTTCGGTCAGTTGCGCGACGCCCGGGCCCGTGTACACCGCCAGCACGGTATCGAAATCCGAGCCGAAGGTGGAGACCGTCGCCGTGCCGCTCTGCGGTGCCCGCCAGCGCCACCAGACCGAATCGCCGCTGCCAACACCCGCGTGCACCGGCTCTTCTATCTGGGCGGTCGCATCGACGTTCCAGGAAAACGACACGCCGCTGGCATCGGTCAGCGCGAGCGCCCGGCCGAAGTTGTCGTTGAACGGCCGGCTGAAGAACCCGAGCAGGGCATCGACGGCGGCAGCAACCTTGATCCTGGGCTTGATGACGCCCGCGCGGGCGATCGGGCGGCGGGTGATCGTGAGCGCCGTCTCGAGCTCGTCGACGGTCGCGAAGGGATCGACGCTGCGCAAGATCGCGAACGCGCCCGCGACGTGCGGCGTGGCCATCGAGGTACCGCTGAGGACGGCGAACCTGGCACCCGGAACCGAAGACCTGATGAAGCTGCCGGGCGCCAGCAGGTCGACGATGTCCGCGTGGTCGGAGAACACCGAGAGGAAATTGCGCTTGGTCGTGCTGCCGACCGCAATCGCCGAAGAGATGCAGGCGGGACGCGCAATCGTGCCATCGGCGCCATCGTTGCCGCTCGCCACCACGGTCGCGATGCCAGCGGCGCGCAATTCGTCGATCGCGAGCTTGAGGACATCGTTGTCGCAGTGGCTGCTGAATGACCCGCCGCCCAGACTCAGGTTGACCGCGGCGATGTCGAAGCTCGAGCTCAGCTCGAGTACCCGCTCCAACCCACGGAGCAGGTCGGAGATCAAAGCCGTGGCGCAGGGACTCGGGCGCGGAAAGCAGCCCGGGCCGGAGAGCTGCGAGAAGATCTGGATCGAAATCAGTTGAGCGTCACGCGCGACACCGCTGAACGTGGGGCCCAGACCAGCGGCGCGTAGATCGCGGCGCACCAGCGCGACGGCCGGGCCGGCGCCGAGCATGGTCAGGATCTCGAGCGCCTGGAGCTGCGCCGGCCGGTCGCCCTGGGCGAGCGCGAGCGCCTGCTCGTAGGGGCAGCCGAGTTTCTGCCAGGCCGCGGCGGCGGCCTGCCAGTCGCCGCCGATCTCGAGCCGGTAGGGCGCTGCCGCGGCGTCGGGAGCTCGATCGAGCGTACCGGCGCGCCACAGCCATAGCGCGAGCTCCCCGAGCCGCCACGGCCCGGGGTGGCGCAGCGCGAGCTCGTAGGCCGCCTCGACCTCGGCGCGCATCTGCGCCTGGTCACCCTTGAGCCGGGCCGCCTCGGCGCGAGCGGCCGCCATTGGCCCGATCCGCATGATGTCGCCGGTCACGAGCGCCAGCGCGCGCGCCTCGTCGAGCAACGGCTCGGCGTCGGGATGCCCCTGCCGCAGCCGCACCAAGCCCAGCACGATGACGGCCACGACCCGCGTGATCGCCGCTGGCGCTGCCGCCAACACGGCGCTCGCGTCCTCCTCGGCCGCCTGCCAGAGACCTCGCTCCAGATGCGCTCGGGCGCGCGTGGCCTGCATGTACAGCATCCAGGAATCGAGATCACGCTCCCTGGTGTAGGCGAGGCCTTCGACGAACCATTGGTCGGCCCGGGCATAGCCGCGATCGATCAGCGCCTGATCGGCGAGATTGGTGTAGGCGCGCGCGGCGTGCTCGTGCGACTCGTGCATCAGAGCGAGCTCGAGGCTACGCTCCAGCCTGGCATGGCCCGCGGGATCGCCCATGCGCAGCTCGGCGCGCGCGAGCGTGGCCTCGCGGACGGTCACCGGGACGCTGCCGGAAGGGCTCGCGAGCAGCTCGGTGACGTAGAACGGATTGCCGCCGGTCTGAGCGTGGACGCCCGCGGCCGACCGGCCGGCGTGCCGGGCAAGACGGGCCACGGCCGCTTCCGTGAGCGGCGCGACTGGCACGCGCCGGATCGCATCGGCGGGCAGGTTGCCGAGCATCGACCACAAGGCATGGCCGCCGTCCAGCTCGTCGTCGCGATAGGTGAGGATGACCAGGGTCGGCGCCGCGCGAATCCGCCGCCCGAGATATTTGAGCAGGTCGAGGGTCGCGGCATCGGCCCAGTGCACGTCCTCGAAGACCAGCACCGTCGGCCGGCCGCCGTCCTGCAGCTCGCGGACCACGGCGCTGAAGATCGCCAGACGAGCGCCTGCCGTCTGCATGAGCTGGAGCAGCGCGCCATTCGCCTGGAGCGCGACATCGTGCAGCGGCGCCAGCGGTTGCGGCGTGAAGAGGGCATCGCACCGGCCCAGCAGCAGACGCGCTTCTGTCCGATGCGCGGCGATGAAGGTCTCGACCAGTGCGGTCTTGCCGATTCCGGCCTCGCCGCACACGAGCGCGATGCGGCCAACGCCGGTCCTCGCCTCGCGCAAAGAATCGCCGAGGCTCCTCAGGGGCGCGTCGCGCTCAAGCAGCTCCATCGCACCCGGCCTGTCTGCCGCCGGGAGAACTTAGCACTCCCGACGGCGAAACTCACCTGTGATGGAGCGCCTGCGCTTCAGGCCGCGAGGGCGATTCGCCGGATCGCCCGCAGATAGGCCTCGACCGCGGCCGGGAAGCCGAGGCGGAGCGCATCGGCGGTGATCGCGTGGCCGATGCTGACCTCGGCAAGTTGGGGAACCGCCTGGACGAAGGTCGGCAGGTTGTCGAGGTTGAGGTCGTGGCCGGCGTTGACGCCCAGGCCCGCCTCCGCCGCCGCCTCGGCCGCGGCGACGTAGCGCCGGAGCAGCGGCGCCGCTGCTCCGGCGGCGAAGGCGTGGGCGTAGGGTCCGGTGTAGAGCTCGATCCGGTCGGCACCGACGGTCGCGGCCGCGGCGATCGCGCCCGGGTCGGCGTCCATGAACAGGCTGACCCGCGCGCCCGAGCTCTTGAGCTCGGGGATCACGGCCGTGAGCGCGCGAAAGCTCGCCCGGACGTCCCAGCCGTGGTCGGAGGTGTTCTGCTCGGGCGAATCGGGCACGAGCGTCACCTGATCGGGCCGGACCTCGCGAATCAGCGCGACGAATTCAGACGTCGGGTTGCCCTCGATGTTGTACTCGATCGCCGGGCCGAACTCGTCGGCGATCAGCGTCGCCAGCTCGTGGACGTCGCTGCGCCGGATGTGGCGTTCGTCGGGCCGCGGGTGGACCGTGATGCCCTGGGCGCCGGCCGCCACCACGAGGCGCGCCGCCTCGAGCACGCTCGGATAGCCGACGTCGCGCTGGTTGCGCAGCAGCGCCACCTTGTTCAGGTTGACGCTGAGCTTGGTCTCGATCGGCTGGGCCATGGAACTCCTCCTCAGCGTAAAGCTAGCAGCAAATGGCTTGGGGAAAAGAGCCATTTCGGATACTATGAGAGTGCCATTTACACGAGGTTGCCGTGCCCAAACGCGCCGCGAGCGGGCTCGCTCCGGGGCTCGAGATCGAGCGCCGCGGCGCCGTGCCGCTGCATCGCCAGATCTACTTCGCGATCCGCCAGGCGATCCTGAACGGTGCCCTGCGGCCGGGAGTGCGGCTGCCGGCGACCCGCGGTCTCGCGCGCCAGCTCGCGGTCTCGCGCAACACCGTGATGGCGGCGTTCGAGCAGCTGCATGCCGAGGGCTACGTCGACGGCCGGGTCGGCGCCGGCTCGTTCGTCTCGCACCGGCTGCCGGCGGTGGTGCCGGGCGCGCGCGCCCGGCCCGGACAGGCTTCGGTGCGCAGCATCGAGCGGCCCGGGCCGTCAGCCCGCGGCGCCAGCCTCGCGGGGCTGGGCCGCGACCGGACCCGCGCGCGCGCCTTCTCGCCCGGCGTGCCCGAGCTCGAGCAGTTCCCGTTCGACGACTGGGCGCGCCTGCTCGCGCGCCGCTGGCGCCGGCCGCGCCGCGCCTTCCTGGTCGGCGGCGACCCGGCCGGCTACCGGCCCCTCTGCCAGGCGATCGCCGACTATCTGGCGAGCGCCCGGGCGGTCGCCTGCCGGCCGGAGCAGGTGATCGTGGTCTCGGGCACGCAGCAGGCGCTCGATCTGGCCGCGCGGGTGCTGATCGATCCGGGCGATCCGGTCTGGATCGAGGAGCCGGGCTACCCGCCGACCCGGGCGGTGCTGGTCGCGGCCGGCGCCCGGCCGGTGCCGGTGCCGGTCGACGACGAGGGCCTGAGCGTGGTCGCGGGCCGGCGCCTGGAGCCGGGCGCCCGGCTGATCGCGGTCTCGCCCTCGCACCAGTTCCCGCTCGGGGTCACGATGAGCCTGCAGCGCCGGCTCGAGCTCCTGGAGTTTGCGCGCGCGGCCGGCGGCTTCGTGCTCGAGGACGACTACGACAGCGAGTACCGCTACGCCGGCAGGCCGCTGGCGGCCCTCCAGGGTCTCGATCGCGATGGCCGGGTGATCTACGTGGGCACGATGAGCAAGGTCATGTTCCCGGGGCTGCGGGTCGGCTACATGGTGGTGCCCGAGCAGCTGATCGACGCCTTCCTCGCGGTCCGGGCACTGGTCGATGCCCACCCCTCCTCGATCGCCCAGGCGGCGCTCGTCGATTTCATCGGCGATGGTCATCTCGCCGCCCACATCCGGCGCATGCGTGCCCTCTACGCCGAGCGCCAGGGGGTTCTCGTTGGCGCGGTCCGGGAGCGCCTGGGCGAGCGCCTCGCGGTCGCTCCGTCGGCCGCCGGCATGCATCTGGTCGGATGGCTGGCGCCCGGCTCGGACGACCGCGCGATCGCGCAGGCCGCCGGCGAAGCAGGCGTCGAGGCGCCGGCGCTGTCCAGCTACTATCATGATCCGGGCGTGCGCGCGGCCTGCTGCTCGGCTATGCAGGCGTGCCCGGGCCGACGATCGCGCCGGCCGTCGCGCGGCTCGCGGTCGTGATCGGGCGCGCCGGCCGAGGCGCCGACGGCCATCGCCCTGGCTAGCCGGTACCGCCGGTCAGTCTTCGCCCGCGTCTTGGCGGGCGCTCGGCCGGTCCTCGACCTCGTAGACCGAGACCTCGAGCGCCTCGGGCTGTCGGCCGGCCAAGCCCCGGCGGGCCCGGAGATCGGCCTTCATGGCGTCGACGAACACCTCGGCCCGGTTGCGACCGAGCGCCTTGGCCCGGTGAGGGCGATGTCGGCATGGTCGAGCAGCGGCCGGGCTCGTCGCCATGCTCGGGATGGATCGCAACTCCGACGCTGGTCGTGGTCCGGACCACCTGATCGTCGATCAGGAAGGGCTCGGCGATTGCCTCGACGATCTTCTGCGCGAGCACCTCGGCGCCCCGCGGCTGCTCCAGCCGGGTCTGCACCAGCGTGAACTCGTCGCCGCCGTAGCGGGCGAGCGTGTCGCTCTCGCGCACGGTGCCCCGCAGCCGTTCGGCGACCGCGCACAGCAGGCGATCGCCAACACTGTGGCCGGAGCTGTCGTTGACCGCCTTGAAGTGATCGAGGTCGAGCATC
>CAWALL010000016.1:0-250532 GCA_963782885.1 uncultured Alphaproteobacteria bacterium | reverse complement strand
TACTGCAGGCTGAGCCACCTCAGCGAGAGGACCCAGGCAGAATGCGACGCGTTCGAGAGGAGCATTGCCGACCTCTGCGGCGGCGCCGAGGTTGACCTCATCCAGGCGTCTGCAGCGGCCACGGGTATTGCGCTCGATCTCTTGCGCGACGATCACGACGTCCAGGAGTTTGGGGCTGAGGTCCCGCAGTTCGCCAGTGGCCACGTCGTCGTCGACCCGGCGGCTCTCGACGACCCGGGCGTCGTCGCGCTGCTCCAAGACGCCTATCGACGCGGTAAGACTGTGGCCGTGGTCGAAGCCCGGCGGGCGGATGCCGACAAACTCCAACAGATCGTCACCGGCGGCGGCGAGGCCTCATGCTCCGAGGGTAACTCGCCAGGGATCGCGCTCTATGGCCTGCAGCGGACGAGCGCGCAACACCCGCGCATCCAAGCCACCTACTGCGCCTCAGACCTCGACTCCGCTCAGACAAGCTTGGCTCGCCCATGGCTAGACGAGCGGTTCGCGCTGGCCCCGCCACAAGCCCCCGCGGCCGCAACCGCCGAGACGCAAGCGGCGGTCGCGACCCCGGCCGCGACCGGCTCGGAGAACATCGAAGACCTCGACATCCAGGCCGCGCTTTGCTCTGCCTACGAGACGCAAAATGGCGCAGAGATCGTCATAAATAACTATGCGTCTGGCCTGCGCGATTTGCAGCAGCTTATCGATTATTACTACGTCGATCAACTGATACAGACAACTTCGCCTGAGTTGGATGACGCGCCCACTTTAGACAACCCGTGGGACCAAAGTGGAACAATCACAATCGAGTTTCCCGACTTGATCTATGCTGATCCGGCGACCCAAACGGTCACCGGCGCGAGTTACAGCAACAGCAGCTCCACCACGACCAGCGCTACCGTCGGTTTCAACCAGTCACAGGGGGTCAATGCGAGCGTCTCCGAGAGTGTGACCGTCGGTGAGCAGCAGACCGTTTCGGTCCCGCCGGTCACGATTCAAAACCGAAGCGAGCAATCCACCGGAATCACGGAGTGGGCGTTCGAGGCGGCCGATAGCAGTATACCCCCTGGCAGCGAATTTTCTCCTCAAATGCAATGGGTATGGGCCGTAAACAAAAACGACTATGTCGATCCGCTGGCCGCGCCGCCGGGCAACGACATTCTATACAGCACGAACGTGGAGCTGTTTGAGGCCGAAGTTGCTTACAGCGTTAGCTGCAGCGTGCCCTACCCGTTCGACACCTGGGAGATCGACCCGCCGGAGATCACGGGCACGACCCCCACCTCGGTGCAGGCCGGAGGGGGCAGGTTCACGATCAACGGGTCCGCGTTCTACCCCTCGCTGGTCGAGAACGTCCTGCTCGGCGGGGACGCGCTCGAGCGCGCGAACTACACTCTCGACAGCGACACGCAGATCTCGGTGACAGCGCCAAGCGGGGTGTCCGCCGGCAACCAGCCGTTGCAGGTCGTAACGACGAATGGCGCCAGCGACCTGTCCTCGAACACGGTCACGATCAGCGTCACGAAGTAGGGCTGAGGATGACCCGGCGGACCCACTCGGCGCTCGTGAACTCGAGTGGGTCCCGCACCGGCGGCCGCGATCTTGCGGTGGTCACGTTTGCAGCGCTCAACACCCGTGGACACGCCGGGCTGCGAAATGATGCGGCCATGGAGAGCGGCGCCAGCTGCGCTGCTCTGACGGCTGCAGGGGCTGGTTGCCGTAACGCCCGACGATCCAAGCAGCGGCCCTTGAAGGCGTGCGGGGCCAGGCGCAGGTTCTCGATCGTGTCGAAGCGGCGGGCCCGGAGCAGGCTCTTCTCGAGCGTGCGAATGAGACGCTCAAGGCAGCCGTAGGGACGCGAGCTCTCAATGCCGAGGAGGTCGCAGCGGCCGCCTCGTCGGTTCTCAGCCCCGGCGCGCCGCGCTAGAAGATCGCGATGGAGGAAACGAGCAAGACCCTGCCCGGCGCCCGCGCGCGCGATGCCGAGCCGCGCTACCGGCCGCTTCGCGATTATGCGGCGATCGGCGACTGCCACGGCGCCGCCCTGGTCGGCCGCGACGGCGGCATCGACTGGTGCGCGCTCGGGCGGTTCGACGCCGACCCGGTGTTCTGCCGGCTGCTCGATGCCGATCGCGGCGGCTTCTGGTCGATCCGGCCGGGCGGCGAGTTCCAGACCAAGCGCAGCTATCTGCCGGACAGCAACATTCTCAGCACCGTGTTCACGACCGCGGACGGCGAGGTTGCGCTCACCGACTTCATGCCGGTCGGCCGCGCGCTCGATGCCGGCGCGCACGACTACGTCAGCCTGAACGCGCCCGCCTGGCTCGTGCGCCGGGTCGAAGGCCTCAAGGGCTCGGTCGAGCTCACGGTCCGCTATCGACCGTCGCGCGCCTTCGCCCGCTACCCGACCGAGCTCGCGATCGAGGACGGCGTCGTCCATGGCGAGGGCGTGCCGTCGCTGTTCACCGATCTCGAGCTGCGGCCCGATGGCGACAGCGCCAGCGGCAGGCTCACGCTGCACGCGGGCGGCTATCGCGATCTGGTGCTGGCGGAGCCCGGCCTGCCCGGCCACCCGCCGAACGAGCGGGTCTCCGAGCTGTTTCGGATCACGCACGCCTTCTGGCGGGAGTGGACCGCCTACTGCCGCTACCAGGGCCCCTACGGCGACGCGGTCCGGCGGAGCGCGCTCGCGCTCAAGCTGATGACCTATGCCCCCTCGGGCGCTCTGGTCGGGGCGCTGACCACCTGCCTGCCGGAGGCGCCGGGTGGGCCGGGCAGTCGCGACGATCGGGTCTGCTGCCTGGAGACCGCCTGCCGCGCCCTGTTCGTGCTCGCGGCGCTGGGCTACCCGGGCGAGGCCGAGCGGTTCCGCACCTACCTCGGCCAGGCGGTCCGCCGGAGCCTGCCCCGCCTGCAGAGCCGCTACCGGATCGAGCTGGGACACGAGCCGGGCGAGCGCGTCCTCGACCATCTCGAGGGCTACGCCGGCAGCCGGCCGGTCCGGATCGGCAACGGCGGTCAGGGCCAGATCGGTCTCTATGGCGAGGCTCTCGATCTCGCCCTGCTCTACCAGGGTCTCGGCGGCGAGCTGGGCGAGCAGGACCGCCGCTGGCTCGCGAGCTGCGCCGAGCAGGTCGCCGACGCCTGGCAGACGCCGGACCAGGGGCCGTGGCAGGTGCGGGGCACGCCCCGCCAGCACGTCCACAGCAAGCTGATGAGCTGGGTCGCGATCGATCGCGCCCGGCGGCTGTTCGAGAACGGCCAGGGCTGGGGAGCGCTCGCCGATCGGATCCGGGACGAGATCCGCCGCAAGGGGGTCGACCCGCTGCGCGGCCATCTCGCGCAGGCATTCGACGGCGGGGTCGATGCCGCGGCGCTGCTGGCGCCGATGGTCGGCCTGGCGACCGGCCAGGAGACCCTCGCCCAGACCGTCGACACCGTCGAGCACGCGCTCGCGGCCGGCGACTTCCTGAGCCGCTACGCCGCCGACGACGGGACCGGCGGGGCCGGCGCCTGCCTCCTGTGCAGCTTCTGGCTGGTCGACGCCAAGCTGGCGCTCGGCCGGCTGACCGAGGCCAGGGCCCTGTTCGAGCGCCTGCTCAGATGCGCCAACGACGTCGGCCTCATGGCCGGCGCGATCGATCCTTCGAGCGGTGCGCTGCTCGGCAATTTTCCGAGCGCCGGGACCCATCTCGCCCTGATCGAGAGCGCGCTCAATCTGGAGCTGTGCAGGCGGCGGGGCGCGGCCCACCTCGCGGGCTCCTACGCCGACCGCGCCCGTCAGACCACAGGCCCGATCTTCGGCCGGCGCGGCCTCTGGGCAAGGTTCCGTCAATGCCAGCGTGCCGGCCGGGTCCGCTCGTCACCGGCATCCGAGCTCGCCTGGCCCTAGTCCGGATTTCTCAAACCCCATAGCACGGGTTGATTGGTGGCGGGGTCGGCGCAGAAGTTGGCTCGGGTTGAGGTGAGCGTCCGTGGAGGTCGCCTGACAGCGAATTCTCGGACGAACGCAAGCGAACGCCCCGCGGGTGGGGCGCCTATCGGGCATGCAAGAACGTTCAGAAGGCGGCGCGCTTCACGTACAGGTAGGCGAGGCGGTACTCGTCCTGGTAGGGGCAAGCCGAGGCCATGGCGACCTTGATCCGACGCACGCTGACCCGGACCAGGGCGCCGATCTTCAAGAGCTTCAGGCGGATCGTGCCGCAGGTGGCGTTGGCGAACTGGCTATGGCGGAGGCCAATTCGGCGCAGCGCCTCCAGCAGCACGTAGGCGAACGAGGCGAACCAAAGCCTGAGCTGATTGGCCCGTATCGTCGCTGCTGACGTACGATCGGCGAACAGATCAAGCTGCTGCTCCTTGATCCGGTTTTCCATCTCGCCGCGGGCACAGTAGATCTGCTCGTAGAGGCTTTGGCCGTCGATCACCGACGGCGGCAGCGAGGTGACCACGAAGCGCGGGTTGGAGCCCTTGGCCAGATGCTCGGCCTTGGCCACGACCCGCCGTTCGCAGCTCCAGCTGTCCCGGGTGGCATAGGTGAAGTCGTCGAATTGCCGAGCCGGCTGGCCGGTTGCGGCATGCTCGGCCTCGGCGGCCGCGAGGGCTCCGTCGATCTCGGCCAGCAGGCGAGGGTTGCGGGCGAGGCCGAAGACGTAGTCGACGCCGTTGTCTTCACACCAGCTCATCAACTCGTCGCGGGCGAAGCCAGAGTCCGCCCGCAGCAGGATCTCGACCCTAGGCCAGCTCTCACGAATCTGGGCGACGATGCGTGTGATCTCGTCCTTGGCTCCGGCCGACGCGTCGATGTTCGAGCGCCTGAGCTTGGCGGCCAGCAGGTGGCGGCCGCAGAAGACGTACAGCGGCAGATAGCAGTGGCAGTCGTAGTAGCCATGGAAGAAGCGCCCTTCCTGGTGGCCGTGGAGCGGGTCGTCCGTGGCATCGAGATCGAGGATGATCCGCTCGGGCGGCCTCGCATGCGCCTCCAGGAACAGAGCGACGAACAGCTGTTCGATCGCCCGCGGGTCGTGGCCGATCCTGTGATAGCGGTCGAGCGCCGCGGCCGGCGCATGCTCGAACCGGTTCAAGGTGCTCTTGCCGGCCAGCGGCGCGCAGTCCTTGCGCCGCGCCTCGAGCTTGCCGGCCAGGGTCGCCAGCACCGGATCATGGCGCAGCTCGTCGTGGTCGACCAGGTCCTCGTAGCCCAGCGCGATGCCGCAGATGCGCTGCATCAGCATGGTCTCGACACCGTGCTCGACCAGTTCCTGCATGCGTCCGTCGGCGAAACAGCGGGCCAGACGCCCCATCAGACCGATCGCCCGGTTCACGGCCCCGAGCAGCAGCGCCCCGGCGTCCGAGGTCACCTGCCCGCCGTCGAACGCGGCCACCACCTGGCGTCCTTCGACGGCTTCAAATCCGAACAGGTCGCGGTTACACTCTGTCGGCATCGGGGAGCTCCTCTGCGTCGCGTTAAGCCTTTGTCACAGAAGAGTTATCGCCGATCCAGAGCCCCGATGCACGCTCTGGTTTGAGAAATCCGGGCTAGGCTTGCCCGACCCTGGCCTCGCCCGGACCGGGCGCGCGAGGGATGGCCCAAGATCCATTCTATTGCACGCGCTTGACCACCTGCTAGGGTGCACTAACTGAGCGACGACCGAGAGCGCCATCGGCCGGGTCCGTGCCGCTCCGGCCATTTCTCTGTGCGCGTGCCATTTGCCGATCAGGAAGCTCAATGGTGGAGGCTGCGACCCTGCGGGTCGGGGTTCCGGGGGCCGGGTTGGTCAAGGCACCGACCGGGATCAAGGGGCTGGACGAGCTGACCTTCGGCGGCCTGCCGGCCGGCCGCACGACCCTGGTCTGCGGCTCGGCCGGCTGCGGCAAGACCCTGCTCGCCGCGACCTTCCTCGTGCAGGGCGCGGTCGAGTTCGGCGAGCGCGGCGTGTTCATGAGCTTCGAGGAGCCGGCCGCCGACCTGATCGCCAACGTCGCCTCGCTCGGCTACGACTTCGAGCGCCTGGTCGCCGAGAACCAGATCGCGATCGACCATGTCCGGGTCGAGCGCTCGGAGATCGAGGAGACCGGCGAGTACGATCTCGAAGGCCTGTTCATCCGTCTGAACTACGCGATCGACAGCATCGGTGCCCGGCGGGTCGTGCTCGACACGATCGAGACGCTGTTCGGCGGCCTGTCCAACGAGGGGGTGCTGCGCGCGGAATTGCGCCGCCTGTTCGGCTGGCTCAAGGACAAGGGCGTGACCGCGATCGTCACCGGCGAGCGCGGCGATGGCCAGCTGACCCGCCACGGCCTCGAGGAGTACGTCTCCGACTGCGTGATCCTGCTCGACCACCGGGTCGACGACCAAGTCTCGACCCGCCGCCTGCGGATCGTCAAGTACCGGGGTTCCTCCCACGGCACCAACGAATACCCGTTCCTGATCGACGACCAGGGCTTCAGCGTCGTGCCGATCACTTCGGCGGGCCTCGACCACGCGGTCTCCGACGAGCGGATCTCGAGCGGCATCGAGGGTCTCGACGAGATGCTGGGCGGGCAGGGCTTCTACCGCGGCAGCACTGTCCTGGTGTCGGGCATGGCCGGCTCGGGCAAGAGCAGCATCGCGACCCATTTCGTCGACGCCGCCTGCCGGCGGGGCGAGCGTTGCCTGTATTTCGCCTTCGAGGAGTTGCCCGCCCAGATCGTCCGCAACATGAGCTCGATCGGCTTCGACCTCGGGCAATGGGTCGAGCGGGATCTGCTGCGCTTCAGCGCCAACCGCCCGAGTCTCTGCGGCGTGGAGATGCACCTCGCGATCACGCACCGTCTGATCGAGCAGTTCGCGCCGCGGATCGTGGTCGTGGACCCGATCTCGAGCCTGCTCGCGGCCGGGAACGAGGCCGACGTGCGCTCGGTCCTGCTGCGCCTGATCGATCACCTTGCATCGCGCGGGGTCACGACGCTGCTCACGAACCTGACCCACGGCCTGGTCGAGGCGGCCCAGACCGACGTCGGCATGTCGTCGCTGATGGACAACTGGCTGCTGCTGCTGCACCGGGAGGCTGCGGGCGAGCACAATCGCCAGCTCTATCTGCTGAAGTCGCGGGGCACGGCCCACTCGAACCAGGTGCGGGAGTTCCTGCTGACCGACCGCGGCGTCGAGCTGCGGCCGATCTTCCTCGGGCCCGAGGGCATGCTGACCGGTTCGGCCCGGCTCGCCTACGAGGCGCGCGAGAAGGCCGAGGCGGTCGCCCGCCGGCAGGAGGTCGAGCGGCGGCAGCGGGCGCTGGCGCGCCGCCGGCGCCAGCTCGAGCGGCAGATCGAGGACCTGCGCGCCGAGCTCGAGGCCGAGGCCCGGGAGATCGAGCTGCTGGCCGACGAGAGCGCCGAGCGCGCCTCCGCGGTCGAGGCGGTCCGCTTCGAGCTGGTTCGAAGCCGCAAGAGCGAGTAGGATCGTTGCCAGGAGGCACCATGACCGAGCTTTTAGGCCTTGCCGGGGCCAGACCTGACGACGGGATGGCGGCCGCCGATCCCGAGGTCATCGAGCTCCGGCTGTACATTGCCGGCCAGACCCGCAAGTCGATCGCAGCCCTCGCCAATCTGCGGCGGATCTGCGAGGAGCATCTCGCGGGCCAGTACCGGGTCGAGGTCGTCGACCTGATCGAGAACCCGCAGCAGGCGCAGCTCGATCAGGTGTTCGCGATTCCGACCCTGGTCCGGCGGCTGCCGGAGCCGATCCGGCGCATCATCGGCGATCTGTCCAACTCCGAGCGCGTCCTGATCGGTCTCGAGCGGCGGCCGGCGCTGACAGCGAGCGATCATGGCGGCTCACGCGCAGGCTGAAGCCGCGCCAGGCACGTTCGTGCTGCGGCTCTACATCACCGGCACGACCGCGCGCTCCAAGCGGGCGGTCGAGAACATCCGCGCGGTCTGCGAGCGCTACCTCCAGGATCGCTACGATCTCGAAGTGGTCGACGTCTACCAGCAGCCGGAGCTCGCCGCTCGCGAGCAGCTGCTCGCGGCGCCCACTCTGATCAAGAAACTGCCGCTGCCGCTGCGCCGGCTGGTCGGCGATCTGTCCGATCATGACCGGGTCCTGGCCGGTCTCGACGTCCTGCCAGACGGGCCCTGAACCCACGGCCATGGACGATCGACGCGAACTCGAGCGCGAGATCGAGGACCTGCGCGGCCGGCTCGCGGAGGCGGAGGAGACCCTACGCGCGATCCGCGAGGGCGAGGTCGATGCGCTCGTGGTCCAGGGTCCTGACGGACCGCGTATCTATACCCTCAAGGGTGCCGACGAGGCCTATCGGATCCTGGTCGAGCGCATGCAGGAAGGCGCGCTCACGATCAGCGATCAGGGCATCGTGCTGTACGGCAACGAAGGCTTCGCCCGCATGATCGGGACGTCGCTCGAGCAGGTGATCGGGGCGCCGTTGGTCCGCTTCGTCGCCCCGGCCGAGCAGGCTTCGCTCGCGACCTTCCTTGAGGCCGCCCGCTCGCACAGCGTGCGCCGCGAGGTATCGCTCTGCCGCGCCGACGGCAGCGCTCTGCCGGCGCTGCTGTCGCTCGGGCCGCTGGCCGCCGAGGGTGAGCCCGCGGCGATCTCGGTGATCGCGAGCGATCTCAGCGAGCAGCGGCGGACCGAGTCGATCGCGCTGACCGAGCGGTTTCTGCGCTCGATCCTCGAGCAGGCGGCGGAGCCGATCGTGGTCTGCGACCGGCGCGGCCGGATCACCCATGCCAGCCGGGCGGCGCTGGCGCTGGCCGAGGGCGGTCCGATCGGCCGCCCGTTCGCCGATGCGCTGGGCCTGACGCTCGCCGAGCCGGCGGCCGGCGGGAGTGCGCGCAAGGGGCTCGGCAGCTGCATCGGCCGGGCGCTCCGCGGTCGTCACGTGACCGGCGTCGAGGTCCGCTGGCGCAACGCCGGCGACCAATGGCACGATTATCTGCTGAGCGCCGGACCGCTGCACGACAGTCGCGACCTGGTGGTCGGCTGCATCGTCATGCTGGTCGAGATCAGCGAGCGCAAGCGGGCCGAGGAGCGCCAGAAGGTCCTGCTCGCCGAGCTCAGCCACCGGGTCAAGAACACGCTGGCCACGGTCCGCTCGATCGCCACCCAGACGATGCGGACCGCGCCCTCGCTCGACGCCTTCGCGCCGATTCTCGATGGCCGGCTCGGTGCGCTGGCGGTCGCTCACGGCGTGCTCACCAAGACCGGCTGGGGCGACGTCGAGCTCGGCGAGCTGATCCGCCGCACGCTGGCGCCTTATCAGAGCGGCCGGGTCGATCACATCGAGATCGCCGGTCCCGACGCGCGCCTGCCGGCGCGCCAGGTCGTGCCGATGACCCTGATGCTGCACGAGCTCGCGACCAACGCCGTCAAATACGGCGCGCTGTCGGCCGAGACCGGCCGGCTGTCGGTGCGGTGGCGGGTGGCGGTCGTGGGCCAGGAGCGCCGGGTGAGCCTGGACTGGGTCGAGACCGGCGGACCGCGGGTTCAGGCGCCGGTCAAGGGCGGCTTCGGGACGGCCCTGATCGAGCGCAGCATGGCCTACGAGCTCGATGGCGAGGCCAACATCGAGTATCGGCCCGAGGGGCTGCGCTGCGAGATGAGCTTCCCGCTCGCGGCCGGCGATCACACGCTGCTGCAGGAGGCGGAGAGCTCGGCCGGGCTGCTCAGGCTGGACCTCGAGAGCCGAGCAGCGCACTGATCGCCGCCCCCAGCTGGCTCGCATCATAGGGCTTGACCAGGACCGGCAGGCTGCGGAACTCGTCCGGGAACAGGATCGCTTCCTCGTAGCCGGACGACAGCAGGACCGGCAGGCCGCGCGCCAGCAGCCCCGGCAGGACGGTGAAGATCTTGGCGCCGCGCAGATTGACGTCGAGGACGGCGGCATCCAGATCCGGGCGCTGGGCCAGGCGCTCGACCTCGGCCACGGTCGCGACCGGCCCGACCACCTCGCAGCCGAGCTCGCGCAGGCTCGCCTCGATGTCCATCGCCACCAGGAGCTCATCCTCGGCGAGCAGGACGGTCCGCCGCGGCGCTGGGTTCCGAGCCTGATCCATCGATCCCGTCTCTCTCACCCGATCGGCCTATTCTGTCACAAAAAGGACCGGCCGGCGATGGCGGCGTCTTACCGGCCGGGGTCGGGTGCGCCCGCGAGCGCCATCCTGCAGGCGGTCTGATAGGCGCGGGCGAGCCCGTCGACCCTGGCGATGCCGCGGCCGGCGATGTCGAACGCGGTGCCATGCGCCGGGGTCGTGATCGGGACCGGCAGGCCGGCGTGGATCGTGATGCCGCGCTCGAAGCCCATCAGCTTCATCGCGATCTGGCCCTGGTCGTGGTACATCGTGACGACCGCGTCGAAGGCGCCGTCCCGCGCCCGGACGAACACGGTATCCGCGGGCCAGGGGCCCGAGGCGGCGATCTGCTCGGCCTGGGCGCGCTCGACCGCCGGCGCGATCACCTCGATCTCCTCGCGCCCGAAAATACCGCCGTCGCCGGCGTGCGGGTTGAGGCCCGCGACCGCGATTTTCGGATGCGGCTTGCCCGCGGCCCGGAGCGTGTTGCGGGCGAGCCGGATCGCCTGCAGCACGCCGTCCTCGGTGATCAGGCCGGCGACCGCGCTGAGCGGCACGTGCGAGGTGACGCGCGTGGTCGCGAGCTCGTCGGTCGCGTTGACCTCGCCGACGTAGCCCTTGAAGCCCAGCACCTGGACGAAGAAGCGAAGCTCGTCCTCGAGCTCGAGGCCGGCTTCGTGCATCGCCTGCTTGTTGCAGGGCGCGAAGCAGATCGCGTCCAGCTCGCCGGCGGCCGCGAGCTCGAGCGCCATGCGGAAGCCGTCGAGCGCGGCCTTGCCGGCGAGCGCGCTGACCTGCCCGACCGGAGCCGCATCGGGGTCGATCGCCAGGCCCGGCAGCAGGGCGGCGCCGACCGGCGCGTCCTCGGCGCGCTCGATGGTCGGCAGCTCGAGCGCCACGCCGGCGGCCGCCGCGCCCCGCGCCAGCACGCGCGGGTCGCCGATCACGACCGTGGCGACCTCCGGCTCGAGCGCCTGGCTGAGCAGCTTGGCCGCGATCTCGGGGCCGATGCCGGCGGCGTCACCCGGCAACAGGCCGATCCGGGGGCAGGTGGACATGCGGTGTCTCTCTGGTGGCGGAGTCCACGTGGTCGCAGCCGAGCCTAGCCCGGATTTCTCACAGCCGGAAGGCTGGGCGGGGAGTTTGGCCGGTCAGGACGGACGAGGTGGGTCGGGCGCGGCGGTTTCGGTTCAAGATCAAGGGTTGGAGGCAATTTGCGGGCGAGCGATCGCGGCCGCTCAGGCGGCCTGCGTTGCTGTGAGCCGATGTTTAGAAGGCGGCGGCGCGCTTCAGGTAGAGGTAGGCGAGATGGTACTCGGCCTGGAACGGGCAGGCCGAGGCCATGGCGACCTTGATCCGGCGCACGCTGCAGCGAACCTGAGCGCCGATCTTGAGGAGCTTGAGACGGATGGTGCCGCAGGTGGCATGGGCGAACTGGGTGAAGCGCAGCCCGATCCGCCGGAGCGCCTCGATCAGGACGTAGGCGAAGGATGCGAACCACAGGCGGAGCTGGTTGGCGCGCATGGTGGCGGCGGAGGTGCGACCGGCGAACAGGTCGAGCTGCTGCTCCTTGATGCGGTTCTCGACCTCGCCGCGGGCGCAGTAGACCTCCTCGTAGAGGGCTCGCGCATCGACCTCGGCGGCGCCGAGCGAGGTCACGACAAAGCGCGGGTTCGAGCCCTGGGGCAGGTGCTCGGCCTTGGCGACGACCCGCCGCGCGCGGCTCCAGCTGTCGAGCGTGCGCCAAGGAAAGTCGGCGAAGCAGCGCGCCGGGCCGCCCTGGGCCAGGCTCTCGGCCGCGGCGAGCTCCTGACCGATCGCGTCGACCAGGCGCTGGTTGCGAGCCAGGCCAAAGAGGTAGTCGACACCGTGCGCCTCGCACCACGCCATCAGCTCTTCCCGAGCAAAGCCCGAATCGGCGCGCAGGATAATCCTCACCCGTGGCCAGCGGGCGCGGATCTCGGCGACGATCCGCTCGACCTCGGCGACGGCACCGGCGGACGCATCGATGTTCGAGCGCCTGAGCTTGGCGGCGAGCAGGTGCCGGCCACAGAACACGTACAGCGGCAGATAGCAGTAGCCGTCGTAATAGCCGTGGAAGAAGCGGCCTTCCTGGTGGCCGTGCAGCGGATCGTCGGTGGCATCGAGATCGAGGATGATCTCTGGCGGCGGTGTCTTGTGCGCCTCGAGGAACAGCGTGACGAACAAGCCCTCGATCGCCGCCGCGTCGTGGCCGATCTTGTGGTAGCGGTCCGGCGCCACAGGCGCATGCTCGAGCCGGTTGAGCGTGCTCTTGCCGGCGAGCGGCGCGCAGTCCCGGCGCCGGGCGGTGAGCTTGCCGGCCAGCGTCGCCAGCACGGGATCGTGGCGTAGTTGGTCGTGATCGATCAGGTCCTCGTAGCCGAGCGCGATGCCGAACACGCGTTGCGCCACCATGGCCTCGACCGTGTGCTCGATCTGCGCCGGGTCCCGCCCGTCATCGAAGCAGGCGGCGAACCGGGTCACCAGCCCGATCGCGCGATCGGTCGCGCCGAGCAGCAGCGCCCCGGCATCTGACGTCACCTCGCCACCATCGAACGCGGCGACCACTTGGCGGCCCTCGACCACTTCATAACCGAACAGGTCGCGGCTACACTCTGTCGGCATCGGGGATCTCCTCTGCGCCAGCTTAAATCTTTGTGGCAGAAGAGTTATGCTCGGTTCAGAGCCCCGATGCACCTATCCCCTGTGAGAAATCCGGGTTAGCGGTTCGTGGTCCCGACGATGGGATGGCGAGTGCATCTGCTGGCGCGGTCAGTTGGTGGGGGCGCCGCCTTCCTCTTTGCGCCTGGCGACGAAGGCCGCGATCTCCTCGGCGACCGCCTCGTCGAGCGGCGGCGGCTCGTAGGCCGCGAGCAGGGCCTTCCAGGTCCGGTTGGCGCGCTGGGTGGCATCGAGCGCGCCCGCTTCCTGCCAGGTCTCGAAGTTGCGCCAGTCGGAGATCAGCGGCGCGTAGAAGGCGTGCTCGTAGCGCGCCATCGTGTGCGCCGCCTGGAAGAAGTGGCTGCCGGGGCCGACCTCGCGGATCGCATCGAGCGCCAGCCCGTCCGCGCCGGTGTCCAACGGTTCGAGAAAGGCCGCGATCAGCTGCAGCATCTCGGCGTCCAGGATGATTTTCTCGTACGACGTGGTGAGCCCGCCTTCGAGCCAGCCGAGGCTGTGCTTGACGATGTTGGTGTGCGCCAGCACGCAGGGCCAGATCGACATTTCCGACTCGTAGACCGACTGGGCGTCGGGCGCGTTCGAGGCGTTGGCGTTCGAGGCGCGATACGGCAGCCGGTAGCGGCGCGCGAGCTGGCCGGAGGCGATCGTGGCCTTGGCGTACTCCGGCGTGCCGAAGGCGGGGGCGCCGGTCTTCATGTCGACGTTGGAGGTGAAGCTGCCGTAGACCACCGGGCAGCCCGGGCGGACGCATTGCGCGAACGCGATCCCGGCCAGCGCCTCGGCGTTCTGCTGCACGAGCGCGCCCGCGACCGTGATCGGCGCCATCGCGCCCGCGAGCGTGAAGGGCGTGAAGATGACCGGCTGGTTGTGGCGCGCCATCTCGATCACGCCCTCCAGCATCGGCCCGTCGTATTGGAGCGGCGAGTTGGCGTTGACCACGGTCGTCATCGAGGGCTCGGCGAGCAGCTGCTCTTGTGTCGCCTGACGGGCGATCCGGGTGATCTCGAGCGAATCGCGGATGCGCACGGCGCCGAGCGCGTAGCCGTAGAGCGTGCGGTCGGTGAGCGTCACCATCGCGGCCAGCGCATCGAGATGCCGGGTCGCGGGCGGCAGATCGACCGGCTCGACCGGATAGCCCGCGAGCATGTGGCAGATGTTCAGGCTCTGGCCGAGCTTCAAAAGGTTGCAGTAGTCGGCGAAGTTGCCGGTCCGCCTGCCGCCCTCGAGGTCGGAGACGTGCGGCGCGCTCGCAACCAGGGAAAAATTGATCGCGTTGTCGCCGACGTGGACGCTGCGCTCGGGATTGCGCGCGTGCAGCGTGAAGGTGGCCGGTGCTGTGGCGATCTGGGCCTCGATCCAGGCCGGCTCGAAGCGCACCCGGGTACCATTCGGGTCGACCGCGCAGCCGGCTTTTTTGAGCACCTCCCGGGCCTCGTCGAGCAGAAAATTCATGCCGATCTTGGCCAGCACCTGGAGCGAGGCATGGTGGATCGCCTCGATCTGGTCGGCCGAGAGGATCTCGAACGGCGGATAGGGGTTGCGCAGATGCCGGAACGGTGCCTGCGCCAGACCGGCCGCCTTGTCCCGCCTTGGCCTGCGCCCCTCTCTCGCCATCTCGCCCTCGCTGCTGCCGGAATCGCCGCCGATCCTTAGGCGTTCCGGGGCGCCGCGGGAAGATCAAAGACGCGCCGCGCGGCGCCGGGGCATGGACTCGGGCGGCGTTTGCCGGCAACCTGGCAGTCAGAACCCAGCAACGGGAGGCTAACGATGCAAACCAGGATCCGGCTGGCCGGCGCGCTTGCGGCGTTGTTTCTGTCCAGCGCGGCGAGCGCCCAGCAGCTCGAGCTCAACTTCGGCACCGTCAACGACCCGGGCGGTATGCAGTATCTGTCGGGCGAGGAGTGGGCCAAGCGGGTCAACGCCGCCGTCGGCGACCAGGCCAAGGTCGACGTCTACGGCTCGAGCCAGCTCGGCGACGACAAGGAGATGCTGCAGAAACTGAAGCTCGGCACGCTCGATTTCTCGCAGCCCTCGACCATCATGTCGACCGTGGTGCCCGAGTTCGGCCTGTTCGACATGCCCTATCTGGTCAAGGACCGCAAACACGCCGGCTGCATCGCCAAGGAGATCATCTGGCCCGCGCTCGCGCCCAAGGTCGAGGCCCAGGGCTACAAACTGATCGGGGTCTGGGAGAACGGCTTCCGCCAGATCACCAACAACGTCCGGCCGATCAACACGCCCGACGACCTCAAGGGCATCAAGCTTCGGACCCCACGCGGCGTCTGGCGGGTCAAGATGTTCGAGGCCTACGGCGCCAACCCGACGCCGATGGCGTTCTCGGAAGTGTTCGTAGCCCTCCAGACCGGGGTGATCGACGGCCAGGAGAACCCCTATGCCAACATCGCCTCGGCCAAGTTCAACGAGGTCCAGAAGTACCTCTCGGAGACCAATCACGTCTACACGCCGAGCTTCCCGGTCGCGAGCCTCAAGCGCTGGAACAGCTGGCCCAAGGAGGTCCAGGACGCGATCCTGAAGGCCGGTGCGGACGTCCAGGGCTGGACCTACGACACGGCGGCCAAGCTCGACACTGACCTGAAGAAGCAGCTGATCGACGGCGGCATGCAGTTCAACGAGGCCGACCGCGACGCCTTCGTTGCCGCGTCCAAGCCGATCTACGACCAGTTCGCCAAGGAGGTCGAGGGCGGCCAGGAGCTGATCGACAAGGCGATGAAGCTCGCCGACGGCTGCTGACTGATCCTGCGGGCCGGGCAGCGTCCCGGCCCGTACCTCCCCGCCGGACCTGCGAATTGCGAGCCGAAGTCGCCCGAAGGAGCCGGCGCTCCATATCAAAGCCGTGATCGAGGCGGGGCGGAGCCGGCATGAACGGGGAGAGGCGTTACCAGCGGCAGCTGCTCTGGCTCAATCTCGTTCTGCTCGGGGTGATCGGGGCCTTCGTCCTCTGGACGTTCTGGGCGCTGGTGCCGAAGCCCTGGCGCGATCTGAACCCGGCGGCGGTCGAGCGGTCGGTAGCCGCGCGCGGCGATCTCGCCGGGGTCGAGAAGACCACGATCGACATCTTCAAGACGGCCTCGCCCTCGGTCGTCCACATCACGACGCTGGTCAACGCCTCCCAGCCGTTCAGCATGGACGTCCAGCAGGTCCCGGAAGGCACGGGCTCCGGCTTCGTCTGGGACAAGAGCGGCCACGTGGTCACCAACTACCACGTGATCCGCGGCGCCGATGCGGCGGTCATCGTGCTCGCCGACGGCTCGACCTGGCAGGGCCGGCTGGTCGGCGCCTATCCGGCCAAGGACCTGGCCGTGCTCGCGGTCGACGCGCCGGCGGCGAAACTGCAGCCGATCGCGGTCGGCACTCGGCCAACCTCCAGGTCGGGCAGATGGCGTTCGCGATCGGCAATCCGTTCGGTCTCGACCAGACGCTCACCACGGGCGTGGTCAGCGCTCTCGGGCGCGAGATCAAATCGACGCCGGGGCGCAACATCCAAAACGTGATCCAGACGGATGCGGCGATCAATCCCGGCAATTCCGGCGGCCCGCTGCTCGACAGCGCCGGCCGGCTGATCGGCATCACCTCCGAGATCCTCTCTCCCTCGGGCGCGTTTGCCGGCGTCGGGTTCGCGATCCCGGTCGACGAGGTCAACCGGGTCGTGACCGAGCTGATCCGCAACGGCAAGGTCACCCGGCCCGGGCTCGGCATCGCGCTCGCCCCGGATCAACTGACCCAGCGGATCGGCCTGGACGGCGTGCTGGTGATGCGGGTCGATCCCGGCGGAACGGGCGCTGATGCGGGCCTGCGTCCGACCGAGCGCGACCTGCAGGGCAACATCACGCTCGGCGACGTGATCACCGCGATCGATGGCCGGCCGGTCACCTCGACCGAGGACTATTTCAGCGCGCTCGAACAGCACAAGCCGGGCGACCAGGTGACGCTGACGATCGAGCGCGGCGGCCAGTCGCAGCAGGTCACGACCACGCTCGGCCAGGAGTCCTGAGCGCGCGCCGCGGCCGGATTGTCGCACTGTGGCGGGCTTGACACGGTCGGTCATCGATCCACATCACACCGGCTCGAAGAGTGTGTGCCCGACAGCCCGCCCGGTCCGCCGCGGCGGGCTGTTTTGCCCTGCGGAGCGGTAACGGCCCGCTCAGCGCCCGGTCCCCGCTCAGCGCCCGGTCCCCGCTCAGCGCCCTGTCAGAGGCTCGAAGCCCCAGGAGAACAGCGGCCGCCCACCGTCCGGCGAGACCGCGATCACCTCCTCGAGCCACAGGCGCTCGTGCTCGCCGCCCGGATAGAGGAGGTGCACCGGCGCCACCATGCCGTCCTCCAGGGTCCAGTCGGTGTTCGGCCGGCCGTCGGCCTGGGTCTGCTCGATGTCCATGTGCGAGAGACCGAGGCCGTGGAAGAAGATCACCGCCGCCGCCGCATCGGGCACGCGCTCCCTGCGGTAGACCTCGCGCGCCCGCGCCTGCAGCTCGCTGATCCGGACGCCCGGCCGCATCGCGTCCAGCAGGGCGTCGGCGACCCGGGCGGTGGCCGCGGCGAAACCCTTGGCTCCGCCCTCCGGCTCGCCCTCGACCACCCAGGTCTTGCCGCCGTCCCAGCAGTAGAGATCGAGCGTGCCGTGGCAGTCGAACATCACGTGCGTGCCCGGCTCGACCTCGCCGTCCTCGAGCGCGGTCGAGAGCATCAGCGCCGGATCGGCGCCGCGCGGATGGCCCCAGACCATGCCGCCGGGATCGCGCACGAAGCCGCCGAGGTCGGCCACGGCGCGGGCGTAGGCGCGGTTCAGGTCGCGCCAGGTGGCGCCCTTGTCCCAGGCCGCGACCGTGCGCCGGATCGCGGTCTCGTTCAGCGCCGTCGCGCGCTCCAGGAGCCGCATCTCGGTCTCGCTCTTGACCACGCGCGCGAACATCAGCGGGTCGTAACCATCGGCGACCTCGAGCCCGTCCTGGCCGAGGCGGAAGCCGAAGCCCATGTCGTCGAACGCGACCCGCCCGCGCTCGAGCTTCAGATCCCGGAGCGCACCCCGGACCGCGCCCGCCATGTCGAAGGCATAGCTTTTTCGCGCGCGCTCGACCCAGGCGATCCCCTTGCCGTTCTGCGGGATGAACCGGTCGATGTCGGTGCGCGCGGGTTCGAGATCGAGCGGCATCATCACCGCCCGGAACGGCCGGATGTCCTCGACCCAGGTCGGCTGGGTCAGGAAGGTCGCGAGGTAGTAGTCCGCGACCACCAGGACCGGATGCCCGGGCGCGTGGCGCGACAGCAGCACCGCGTAGGGCCTGGGCTCGTCCGCCTTGTGGGCGATGCCGTTGAAGCTCGTGAGGTAGAAGACGTTCAACGGCAGCGAGGCGACGATCCCGTCCAGGCCCCGCGTCTCGAGCGCGAACAGCAGCCGGTCGAGGTTGCAAAGGCGCGGCGGCAAAGGCGCGCGGGCGAACGGATCGGTCATGGTCTTGCCTCCGGTCGGGCTGGCGGTCCTGGTGCGGACCAGCCTGCCGATCGCCTCCCGATGATGCAACCTCTCGGCCGGCCTCTCCGTGCCTGACCGAGTTGCCGGCGGCCGCGGATTTACGTTTTGTCAACCCATTGCCGTTACCGGTGACGATTGTGATGGCAGGCCTTCGGACGATACGTGAAGCCAAAGTCGGCAAGCTGGTTCTCCGGCTCGTCCGGAAGGATGATGCCTTCATCGGCCTTATTCTCGACGCCGAAGGCGAGCGCAAGCTGCAGATCGAGGGCGCGATCGCCGATAACGTCTGGTGCCGACTGCATGACGAAGCGGGCAAAGCCAATCCGAAGTATTTCGGGTTCGATGGCGCGCGCGCACGCTTCCTCCGCTTTTTCCCGGACGGCTTTCGATCTTCCGACTATGCCAAGTGGGAGCGGACCTACAAGCTCGATGCGAAATTGAAGCTCGACTGCGCCGCTCCCTTGAACGCGGTAGCCGCGGGCTCGGGGTTCGGTGAGGCAGTGCTCTCCGCGTTCCAGGCGACGAACCTTCTGTCGCCATTCGAGCTGATCAGGCTTCGGGACATGCTTCGGGAGCCGGCCGCCGATGCTTTCATTCGCGCGGCAGCGCGATTTGCGGTCGGAGACATGGAGCCGGCATTGCTTGAGATGGGGCGCGCGCTGAAACCCTACGACTGCGCCAAATGGACGATTGTGACCTACCTCCCGTTCCTGTGGCGACCTGACAGGCACATGTTTCTAAAGCCCGAGGTCACTAAGGACTTCGCGGCGCGAGTTGGTCACCGCTTCGCAACCGACTACCAATCGCACCTGCACATCGAGGTCTATCAAAGCCTACTCGATCTCATCGAGAAGACCGCCGATGAGCTCGCCGACTTGGCCCCCCGCGACCGGATCGACGTCCAGAGCTTCGTTTGGATCGTGTCCGCTTACGAAGAGGAGAGCGAGGCAGCCGAGGTTTAATGCGGAGGCTTGCCTGGCCCGGTCGACTGTCGGATGCTGGCCGCGTATCCGGGAGATCGGCCATGACCATCAGGATCCATCAGCTCCATCCCGTGTTCGTCGGCGAGGTCGAGGGCATCGACCTCCGTCAGCCGCTGGAAGAGGACGAGGTCCGGGCGATCGAGGCCGGCATGGATCGCTACGCCGTCCTCGTGTTCCACGATCAGCCGCTCAGCGACGAGCAGCAGGTCGCGTTCAGCCGCAACTTCGGCGCGATCGAGCTCGCGGTCGGCAGCAACGTCACCCAGCCCGAGGATCGGCGCCTCCCGGTCGAGCTCGCGGACATCTCCAACCTCGACCGGGAGAACCGCGTGTTCGCGCGCGACGACCGGCGCCGGATGTTCAACCTCGGCAACGAGCTCTGGCATTCGGACAGCTCGTTCCGCGCGATCCCGGCCAAATACTCGCTGCTCTCGGCGCGCGCCGTGCCGGCGGTCGGCGGCAACACCGAGTTCGCCGACATGCGCGCCGCCTACGATGCCCTCGACCCCGAGACCAAGGCCGAGATCGAGGACCTGGTCTGCGAGCACTCGCTGATCTATTCGCGCAGCCTGCTCGGCTTTGCCGACTTCACGCCCGAGGAGCAGGAGACCTTCGCCCCGGTCCGCCAGCGCCTGGTCCGCCGCCATCCGGTGACCGGCCGCAAGTCGCTGTTCCTCGCCTCGCACGCCGGCACGATCGTCGGCTGGCCGATGCCCGAGGCGCGCGCGCTCCTCCGCGATCTGGTCGAGCACGCGACCCAGCGCCAGTTCGTCCACGCCCATCGCTGGCGCCAGCACGACCTCGTGATGTGGGACAACCGCCAGACGATGCACCGGGCGCGCCGCTACAAGGCGGACGAGGTCCGCGACATGCGCCGGACCACGATCGCGGGCGACGGCCCGACGGCGCCCCAGGCCGGCCTTGCGCGCCCGCGGGCGCTCGGCTAGCTGGGGAGCGTGTGCCCGGGGTCCCTTGCACGAGCGTCGACGCCCCGACCGGGATGAGAGCAGGTCGTTGACGATCGTCGACGCGCGGACGCTGGAGGACGGGACCCCGCTCGAGGCCGAGGTCTGTATCGCCGGCGCCGGCGCCGCGGGCATCACGCTCGCGCTCGAGCTCGGGGCCGCCGGCCGCTCCGTGCTCCTGGTCGAGAGCGGCGGGTTCGAGCCGGACGAAGCGGTGCAGTCGCTCTACGACCTCGAGTTGATCGGCTATCCGCCGCGCGAGAACTACATGTCGCGGGCCCGCTATTTCGGTGGCAGCTGCAATCTCTGGGCGGGCCGCTGCATGCCCCTGCAGGCGCAGGACTTCGCGCACCGCGCCTGGGTTCCGGGCAGCGGCTGGCCGATCGCCGCCGACGAGATTTTCCGGTATTACCCGAAGGCGGCGGCGATCCTGGGGCTCGGGCCGGTCGCGCAGTTCGCGCTCGCGACCCACGACCGGCGGATGAGCGCGGCCGAGCGCGACCTGCTGGCGAGCGACGGTGTCGTGCCGACCGTCTCGCTCTGGGCGCCCAGGCCCAAGCGCTTTGACCGGAGCGAGCGCCGCCGGCTGGCGCGCGCCGCGACCGTCCGCCTGCTGCTGCACGCGAGCGTCACCCGGATCGAGCTCGACGACGACGGCGCCAGGGTCCTGGCGTTGAGAGCGAAGACGCTGACCGGCAAGGACTTCCGGCTCGAGGCGCAGACCTTCGTTTTGGCCATGGGCGGGCTCGAGACGCCGCGTCTGCTGCTCGGATCGCGCGAGCGGCAGAGCCGCGGCGTCGGCAACGGCTTCGATCTGGTCGGCCGCTATTTCATGGACCACCCGCGCGCGGTGTTCGGCGCGGTCCGGCTCGCCCCCGGCCGGCGCCTGACTTTGATGCGCGGCTGGCCGCTGAGCGACGGCAAGGTGCAGCTCGGCCTCGGTCTGAGCCCAAACGCCCAGGCGCGCGAAAAGCTCCTCAATCACTACCTGACTCTCGAGGCGGAGGCGTCCGGCTACGCCACGCAGCACTATCAGGCCGCGATCGAATTCGGCAAGGTGCTGCTCCGGCGGGGGCACGCCGGCGGCCGCTTCGAGCTCGGCAAGGCCCGCCGCGCGCCGGCCGTGCAGGACTTCATCTACCTGTTGTCGCCCAAGGAGATCCTGCCGCACCGGCTCTGGCGCCTGGTCACGCTCGCCCGCTATCGGCTGGCGCCCGAGCGCACGGCCAGGCGCTACATCGTGGTCTATTTCTGCGAGCAGCCGCCGGAGCCGGCGAGCCGGGTCACGCTGAGCCAGGACACCGACCGGCTCGGGCTGCACCGGCTGGTCCTCGACTGGCGGATTCCGGACAGCGTCCACCACAGCCTGCTTCGGCTGCAGGAGGTCCTCGGCAGGGCGCTCGAGCGGCGCGGCCTCGGCACGCTGGAGCCGGGCGCGGACGTGCCGCGCTACGCGGACGCCTCCCACCACATGGGCACCACCCGGATGAGCGACAGTCCGCGCACCGGCGTGGTCGACCGCGACTGCCGGGTGCACGGCGTGCGCAATCTCTACATCGCCGGCAGCGCCGTGTTCCCGAGCGCCGGCCACGCCAACCCGACGCTCACGATCGTGGCGCTCGCGCTGCGTCTGGTCGACCATCTCAGCGCCAGGAAGGCCTGAGCGTCAGGAGCCGAGCCCGAACCTCATGCCGAGCTTGGCCGGCAGCAGCGGCGCGAGGTCGGCCACGGTGATCAGCCCGAGCAGGCTCGCCAGTCCGAGGAAGACGACGCCCAGGCCCGCCAACTCGACCAGCGTCAGCAGGCCACTGCTCGGGATCAGCGCGGCGGCGACACAGACAACCGCAGTCGCCAGGAGCGTCTTGATCAGGACCAGGGCTCGAGCAGGGCAACGACCCGCCGCCAACCACGACCGTGGCCGCACCGCCGCGGTCATGGTCGCGAGCAGCGCGGCCAGCGCGGCGCCGGGCGCTCCGAGCAGCGGAATCAGCAGACCATTGCCGCTCAGCGCAACCGGCAGGGCGCCAAGCGCGATCACCGCCCCCCGGCGCGGCTCGTTGAGCGCAACCAGGATCGCGATCAGAGTCAGGAAGGTCGTGTTGAACAGGCCATGGGCGAAGACCAGGACGCGGAGCAGCCCGGCGCCCTGGCCGTACTCGGGCGAGAACAGGAGCGCCATGACCGGCCTCGCCTCGACCGCGAGCAGGGCGCAGCCGGGAACCAGCGTGATCGCGAGGAAGCCATGGCGCCTCGGACGGTCGCCCGCACCAGCGATGTATCGCCCATGCCGGTGGCGCGACCGACCGACGGGATCAGGACCGCGGTCATGACGAAGCCGATCAGGTTCGGGATCCGCGCGAGCGTGGTCGCGGCGACGTAGTAGCCCTTGATGGCCGCCGCGACCTGGGTGCCGATCGCATTCAGCGACCAGAGGTCGACGGCGCTCAGGAGCTGGGTCCCGACGCCGCTGAGCGCGACCGGGATCGCCAGCCGGATGATCGGCCCCCGCACGTCCAGATTCAGCCTGAAGGCCGGCCGCCCGACGCGCACCACCAGTAGGCCAAGCCGACGATCGAGGCCCCGACATTGAGCAGGAACGCGCCGACGACCGTCGGACCGATCGCCACCAGGACCCCCGCGCCGACCACTTTGGCCAGGCTGTAGAGCGCAAGGCCGACGCTCTCGGACAGGAAGTCGCGCCGGCCGCCCAGGATCTCCGCGAGGACGAAAGTAAATGCCGTAGAACGGGATGTCGAGCGAAGCGATCCGGAACAGGGAAGTGCCGTCCGGCACGTTGAAGATCGCGCCGAGCCACGGCGCCGCGCCCCAAAACGCCAAGAAGATCGCGGCGTAGACGATGATCGCCAGAGTGGTGCCGGTGGTTTCGACGCGGCGTGCGGTGCTGCCCGCCTCAGCCACCAGCTTGCTCACCGTCTGCGGCAGCCCGAGCCGGCCAATCAATTCGACCGAGAGCAGGACCGAGTAGACGATGCCGTAGACGCCGTAGAGCGCCGGGCCAAGCGAACGCGCCAGCAGCATTGCGATGATGTAGCTGGACAGCATGATCCAGATCTGCGCCGCCATCAGCGACATCATGCCCCGTGCGGCGCGCTCACTGAGGCTCGACATGCTTCAGGCGGCTCTCGACATCTGCCGGCGCTCGAGCCGGCGGATTTGCTCGTCGATCAGCTCGACCGGCTGCTGCCGGAAGTGCATCCGGCCCCAGATCTCCAGGGTCACGAGGCCGAAGAAGGCATAGACCCAGCGCTGCCAGCCGTCGAGCAGCCGCTCGAGCCCACGCCGGCTGAGACCGAGCTCCTGCTCGCAGAAGCCGCCGGCGAAGAAGTCGATCGAGGCGAGCGGCCGTACGTAGTCGGCGAGCGGCAGCGGAAAGCCCATCTTCTTGCGCTCGATCAGGCCGCCCGACAGGTAGCGGTCGGCGACTCGCTTCAGCACCCACTTGTTGGCGCGCGCGCCGACCCGATAGCGCATCGGGAGGTTGATGCAGTCGTGCACCAGCCGGTGATCTAGGAATGGCACCCGGCACTCGACCGAGGCGCCCATGCTGGTCCGGTCCAGGCGCCGCAGCAAGGGCGTCAGCGAGTCGCCGAGGTCGGCGAGCATGGTGCCGAGCACGGCGCGCTGGCCTGGATGGTCGACGAAGCCGTAGGCGGCGCTGCATTGCTCGCGCCAGTCGTAGCGCGCGTAGCGGTCGATCAGATCGATCGCCGGCGGCAGCAGATCGCGAAAACGAAGCGCGGTCACCGGCATGCCGGCCTGGGCGTAGACCAGGAGTTGGGCCAGCTCGTAGAACCGCTTCGGCAACCGATCGAGGATCGGCTGCAGCCGATGCAGCCATAGGGTCCGGCGATAGGCCCAGCTGTAGCCGCCGAAGAGCTCGTCGGCGCCTTCCCCCGACAGCAGCACGATCACGCCGTGCTCGCGCGCGACCTTGCTGATCAGGTAGTAGGCGATCGAGTTCGGGTGGGTGAGCGGCAGATCCGACAGGTAGATCACCAGCGGCAGGGCGCGGCGGAAATTGTCGCCGTTCAGCTCGAACGGTACGAACGGGATCTCGAGCCTGGCGGTCAGCTGCTCGGCGAAGCGGCGCTCGTCGAGATCGGGGTGGCCGGCGACCGAGACGTGGAAGGCAGTGAGATCCTTGCTGTGGCGCGCCGCCATCGCGGTCACCAGGCTCGAATCCAGACCGCCGCTGAGCAGCGTGCCGACCGGGACGTCGCTCACCAGCCGCAGCCGGATCGCGTCCTCGAGGGTGTGGTCGATCCGGTCCACGATCGCTTGCGGGCTGGTGGCCTCGAAGCTCGCGTAGGCGGCCCGATCGACGTGCCGAAGCGGCGCATACCACTGCTGCACGGCGACCTCGCAACGCCTGATCGTGACCGCCTGGCCCGGCAGCACCGCACGCACGTCCTCGACCAGGGTCTCGGGCGTCAGCACGTCGACGCTCCGGTAGAGGAACCACTCGACCAGGCTCCACTTGTCCACCCGCGGCTGCTCCAGTTCCGGGATCAGCGCCTTGATCTCGGACGCGAACAGCAGGAAGCGTTCGGTCCGGGCGTAGTAGAGCGGCTTGATCCCGAACCGGTCGCGCACCAGCGTCACCGTCTCGGTGTCACGGTCGTGAATCGCGAACGCGAACATGCCGACGAACCGGTCCATGCATTCCAGCCCCCACTCCATGAAGGCGTGCAGCACGACCTCGGTGTCGGTCCGCGAGCCGAACTGGTGGCCGAGCTCGGTCAGCTCCGCGCGCAGCGCTTCGAAATTGTAGACCTCGCCGTTGTACACGATCGACCAGCGGCCCGAGGCGTCGTCCATCGGCATGTGCCCGGCCGCCGACAGGTCGATGATGCTGAGCCGGAGCGAGCCCAGGCAGACGCGATCGCGGCACTCGATGCCGGCGTCGTCGGGCCCGCGGGGCGCGATCCGCCGGTTCATGCGCTGAACGATCGCCTCGCATTCCACCGGATCGTGGACCGGTTGGAGACAGACGAGGCCGGTGAGCCCACACATCGCATCCAGCTCCCGCGCAGCTTCAGACGAAGCCGGCCAACGCACGCCCTTCGAACTGGGCGGGCGGATCGACGCCCAGCGCCGCGAAGACCGTCGGCGCGATGTCGACGATGTGCCCGCCCTGAGCGCCGGCGCCGCTCGCGACGCCGGCACCATAGCCCAGAACGAACGCGTTCGGGCGATGATTGCCGGAATAGTAGGCCGGCGTCTGGTAGCCGCACTTGCCGGTGATCAGCCCGCATGCTGTCCCCTGGACCCGGTCCAGCACCTTGGCATCGAAATCCCAGCTGATCACCACGTCCGGCAGATTCTGCCGCTCCGGGCCCTCGAAGATCGCGTCCATCACGTGCACCGCGTGCGCCGAGCGCACGCCGGTCGTCGGGTTGACCAATCCGTCGAGCTCGGTCTGAAGGGCCTCGACGAGCTGCCGGTAGTCCTCGCCGTCGGCGACGATGCCCTCGGGCTCGCGGCCCCGGCGATTGACGCGGACATAGCCCTCGTTGCTGTTGGGGATGCAGAAGGCCTGGGTCCGCGGCCAGTCGATGTCGGCGTTCATCCACTTGGTGTTGAGCCGGTAGCGGACGCTGCGCGGCAGGCAGCGCGTGATCGACTGGCGCACGCTCAACGGGATCATGCCGCGCACCGCTGCGGCGAGGCCCTGCTTCGGGCTCGGCGCCCCGTCGTGCCGGTTCTGCCCTCCGACCGAGGGCGCGAAGAACAGGCCCAGCCGATGCAGGAGCTCCGGCATCAGGTGCGAGCCCGAATAGTTGGGTCCCATGCCGTCGCCCGAGACGATCAGCAGCAGCGTCTGGTCGTCGAGCGTGGCCAGGATCTCCCCGATCGCCTGGTCGACCGCCGCGTACACCTCGCGCAGCGGATGGGGCGCGCCCGGCAGGCCCCCCGGAGGATAGAGCGGATAGTCCGGGTCGCCGGAATGCCAGAGGTAGTGCCCGGCGCCGTGCGGCTCGCCGAAGGTGACGAAGGCCAGCTCCCACGGGTGCGCCGCCAGCAGCCAGCGCACCGCCTTCGACTTGACCGCCGCCGCCCGGATCAGCTGGTCGCGGAAGCCGAGCTGCTCCGGGATGGTCACCTGGTTGCTGTGCTCGGGCGCCGGATAGCGTCCGAACCGCTTCACGATCTCGTCGTACAGGCCCGGGCGCGAGCTGGCCGGCTCCGAGAACCAGGTCCAGGTGCCGTACTCCAGGATCTGGACGCCCTTGAAGCCCGGCAGCCGGGCGTCCATGAACGCGTCCATGACGATGCAGCGGCGGCCGGCGTCGTCGAGGAACTTCCAGAACGGCGGCCTCGCGCACCACTCGGGCAGGGTCCGGTGGACCCGCTGATCGCCCGCCCGCATCTGGTAGGCGTGGTAGAGGCCGTGATGGCCGGGCGTCGTACCGGTATAGATCGACGGCCAGGCCGAGACGTGCATGACCTCGGCGGTCGTACGCAGCCGGCGCCACAGGCCTTCGCGGCGCAGCCGGGCGAAGGTCGGCAGATGGCCCTCGTCGGTCCACTGCTCGATCAGTTCGGCATCGGCGCTGTCGAGGCCGAGCAGCAGGACCTTGCGTGGCTTCGGGGCGTGCGCCAAGCCGCCTCCTCAGCCCGCCGGGCCGCCATAGACCTCGGCGATCTCGACCGTCCGCCACTCCCGGTCGGACAGCTTGGCGGCCTCGACCATCGCCACGGTCCAGATGTTGTCCTCGCCGCGGGTCTCGGCGGGCGCGCCGTTCTGGACGGCGTCCCGCAGGCTGTTCAGGAGCGAGGTGGTGCCGCCTTGCGGATATTTCTTCTCGTCGCCGGGCGGCACCTTGAGGTTGCGGATCGGCCGGAACCAGCGGCTGCCTTTCGGTCGCCAGGCGACGTATCTGCGATTGGTCCAGAGCAGCCCCTTCTCGCCCTCGATCCACAACGAGAAGCCGAACCGGTGCGACAGCAGCGTGCCAACGTATTGCGCACGCAGGTCGCCGAAGTCGATCAGCGCCTCGGTGCAGGCGCCGTGCCGGTAGTCGGTCCAGGGCGGGTTCCAGACCTGCGCGGTGATCCGGGTCGGGCGCCGCTCGAACAGCCCGCGCAGGCTGTCGAAATGGTGGATCGCGATCTCCTGCAGCTGGGGGTAGTCGATCGAGGCGAGCCAGGGTCCCTCGGTGTGGCTCGGCATGTGCCGCCGGTCGACCAGGGTGGCGTGGTCGAGGACGCCGAGGAAGCCGTCCTGGAGCAGCTTGCGGACCGTCCGCTCGGCCGGGAAGAAGCGATAGTTCTCGGCGACGATCACCTGCCGGCCGAGCTCGCGGGCGCGGGCCAGGATGCTGTCCGCCTCGGCGACGCTGGTGCCGAACGGCTTCTCGACCATGACCGTGAGCCCGGCCTCCAGGCAGCGGATCGCGTGGCGGGCATGGAGGGCGGACGGGCTGACGATCAGCGCGGCGTCGGCGGCGGTCTTCTCGAGCGCCGCGTCCAGGTCCTCGTAGTACGCGCAGGCGTCGCTCTGGACCGTGCCCCTGATCCGGTCGAGCGCGGCCCGGTCGACGTCGACCAGCGCGACGCACTCGGTGTCCGGGTGCTCGCGGACATACTGCGCCCAATGGCTGCCGCGGAGGCCGGCGCCGGCCTGCAGGATCCTGATCGTCACGGTCGAGGCTCCCTCACGCTGCGGTCATCGCCTCGCGCCAGGGCCGGCCGGTCATGTGCTCGGGCGGCTCGACCCCGAGGCGCTCCAGGATGGTCGGTGCGAGATCGAAGATATGAGCCCGGTCCAGGATCTGCCCCGCTCCGACGCCTGCGCCGTGCATCAGGACGAAACCCGGGCCGGCATGGGTGCCGGGCCGGGCGTCGGGCGAGGCGCCGCTGACCGCGCCGGTCCGGGTCGAGGCGAGTGCTGTGATCGGCGCGGCCTTGTCCCAGAGGACGACGAGATCGGGCAGGTAGGCACGCCGCGGCCCGGGAAATGCCTGGTCGGCGACCAGGACCTCGCGAACCGCGCGGCGGCCGGTGGTCGGGTCGGTGAGCTTGCCGAGGGCGGCCGCGAGGTCCTGGCAGAGCGCCTCGTACTCGGCGCCCGGCTCGACGATGCCCTCGGGCTCGCGCCCCTTCAGGTTGATCCGGACGCAGCCCTCGAGGTCGGTCGGCAGGCAGTAGGCCCGGGTGCGCGCCCAGTCGAAGGTCGCGGTGTCGACCCGCTGCGCGAGCTTGTCGCGCAGCCCGGTCGGCAGCTTACGGGCGAGCGCCTTGCGGAAGTCCTTGGGCAGCAGGTCGCGGAGCGCGCGCACCGGATCGAGTTTGCGCCGGGGGGCCGGCGCGTTGGTCTCGGGCTTGCCGGTCTCGGCCGAGGCGAAGTAGCCGAGCCGGGCCAGCACCTCGGGCAGGAGATGCCAGCCGGCATGGTTGGCCGCGATCGCATCGCCGGAGACCAGGAACAGCGTCGTCCCAGGCCCGGCGGCCGCAATCAGCTTGGCCACCGCCCGGTCGAGCTCTTCGTAGATCGGCAGCAGCAGGCTCTGGTCGCCGCCCGGCTGCCAGCAGTAATGGGCGGCGACGTGGGACTCGCCGAAGACCGTGAGGTAGAGGTCGAACGCCTGCCGGCCCATCAGCCAGCGGGCGGCCTCGGCCTTGGCCCGGACCGCGGCGATCAGCCGCTGTTGGGTGGCAGCCGGATCAAGGGCTTGCAAGCCCAGATCGTGCGCTTCCAGGCCGAGGGGATAACGGCCGCAGGCGCGTTCGAGCTCGCCCAGGACGGGCCGCGGCGTCGCCTGTGGCGCCAGATAGTGCGCCCAGGTGCCCCAATCGAACAGCTGAATCCCGGTGAACCCCGGCTCCGGGTGGGTGTAGGGCGCATCGAGCACCGTGCACCGCCGGCCCGCCTGGTCGAGCAGCCGCCAGAACGTCGGCCGGCCGTAGAGACCCTCATGAAAGCGCTGGTAACCCTGGACGCCCGGCGCCGGCTGGAAGGTGAAGTAGACGCCGTGCTCGCCCGGGCCGGCACCGGTATAGATCGAGGGCCAGGCCGAGACGTGGAGCTGGCTCGCCGTGGTGTCCAGCCAGCCCCAGCTGCCCTCGTCGATCAGCGCATTGAGCGTCGGCAGCCGGCCCGCGTTGGCCCAGTCGTAGAGCAGACGGCCGTCGCCGAGCTCGAGGCCGATCACCAGGATCTTGCGGTCGCCGGTCATCCGCCCCAGCCCCGCACCAGCACCACCGAGGCGCCGAGCACCGCCAGGGCCGCGAGCATGTCGAAATAGATCGCCCTCGCGACCTGCCGGTGCCCCCACACGGCCTGGTAGACGATCATGAACAGGACCAGGAGCAGCTTGACCCCGAGCATCCAGCCGCCGGCCAGGTAGGCGGCGCCGGTCACGAGATCGACCGGGCTGATGCCGCGTACGCTCAAAAGATAGAGGCCGGTCGCGATCAGGACTGCGAGCGCTGGCCAGCCGATGCCGCCCATGACCAGGCTGCGCTCGCGCAGGAATTCGGCGGTCGCGGGGGGCTCGACCCGCTTGATCGCCGGCCCGACCACCAGCGACCAGACGAACATGTGGCCGAGCCAGAGGCTCGCGGCCAACAGATGGAGACTGACGCAGAGCCAGTAGAGCATGCGGCGTCGACCTCTGCCTTAGACCCTGACCAGCAGCCCGGACAGGACGACGATGATCAGGGCGAGGCCGAAATTGGCGACGATCAACGCCGGCACCGGCCGGCGGGTCAGGAGCGCCTGGATGACGATCAGGACCGCGACCAGCGCGAGCTTGAGCAAGAGGATCGGCGACCAGCCGTGGCCGGACACCAGCACCGCGCCGGTCACCAGCAGGATCAGGAGGAACCCCCAGCCCATGAACGGCAGCGGCAGACGGAGCGCCCAGGGCACGACGACATGGGGCCAGCGGGCATGGCTGGCGACCGCGAGCAGGCGCAGGGTCCCGGCGGGATCGCAGCTGCGGCGGAGCGCGACCACCATGATCGCCCAGTAGAGCACGTAGCCGACCAGGAAGACGCTGAGCACGAGGTGCAGGTAAGCGGTCACCAGGGAGCCGGTCACGCCGCCAGCTCCCGCCGGAGGTGGGCGAGCTGCCGCTCGCAGAGCGCGAGATAGGCGCGCGCGGTATCGTCCCAGCTCATCAGCTCGATCCTGGCCGCCGCCTCGCCGATCACCCGCAGGGTCGCCCGGCTCGGGCACTGACGGAGGAACCGCGTCCACTCGTCGATCGTGTTGGCCACCAGGAAGCCGGTCTCGCCGTCCCGGATCAGCTCGGTCAGCCGGCCGCTCGGGACGGTCACGACCGGCCGCCCCGCGCTCAGATATTCGGGCACCTTCATGGTCGAGTAGCCGAGCTCGCCGCCCTGGAACGCGCTCGGATCGTAAGGCGCAAGGCAGAGGTCGGCGGCGGCGATGTAGAGCGGGACCCGCTCGTGCGGCACCTGACCGTGAAAGATCACACGGGCGCCCGCCGCGCGGGCCACCCGTTCGTGGCTCGCGCGCAGGCTACCGTCGCCGACCACGTGCAGCTCGACGCCGGACTGCCCGAGCCGCGCCACGGCGGCGAGCGCGGGACCGAGATCATGGGTCGTGTCGATGACCCCGACATAGAGCAGGACCAGCGGCTCGGCGGCGATGGCGAGCTGGCGCCGCGCCTCGAGCTGGTCGCGCGGCGCGAACAGGGTCCGGTCGACGCCGAGGCCCACGACCGCGATCCGGTCCTCCCGGACCCGCCAGTGGTGCGCGATGCCGCGCTTGAGATAGGCCGTCTCGGCAATGATCAGGGGCGCCTGACGCAGGTGGTGGCTGGCGATCCTCTGGCCGATCTCGAGCCGCAACCGCTTGGCAAGGCCGCCGCCGGCGTTGTGCGCCGGATTCGGCACGAAGTTCTCGACCGGCACGCCCGGCTGACCCCGCCGGCGGCACAGCGTCGAGACCGAGCCCGACAGCAGCCAGCTCTTCTCGAGCACGACGTCGAACGCCCGCAACGGCCCGTTCGCGAACCGCCGCAGGGTCCGCAGATAGCCCAGGAATGCACCGTAGCCGAGGCCGCGGATCGCCGAGTCGTCAAACAACCCGGCCTGGTCCGACGTGCCGGGTTGGAACTCGACGACCGACAGGTCGGCGGGCGGGCGCTGGTCGAGGACGCGGCCGAACGCGACCGTGACGTCGGCATAGCGCTGGAGGGCCCGCGCCAGGTTCAAAACGTTCCGGGTCGGGCCCATGGTCGAGAGCAGATTGTGCCCGGGCACGAGGTAACAGACCGAGAGCCGTCCGGGGTTCGCGCCGACCGCCCGACCGGCGCGTCGAGCGGCCTGGTCGTCCTGGCCCGCGATCGGTCCGCTGCCCGACGCGATCCGCGCGTCAGCGGACATCCAGATCCTCCTCCCGCTCGAGATCGGCCACGACCGAGTCCCGCTCGAGATCGGCCACGAGCGCAAACGTTAGCGAGCGCGCCCGGGGCTGGCAACCCGGGTCCCGGCCGCGCAGCCGGGTCGGTTGGCTCGCTCGACCCATCAGTGGTCGAGAAAACTCTGGAAGTATTGCACGGTCTCGCGCAGGCCGTCCTCCAGACTGACTTTGGGCGTCCAGCCGAGCAGCGATTGCGCCTTGCCGATATCCGGCTGTCGCTGGCGCGGATCGTCCAGCGGCAGCGGCCGGGATACGATCGGCGAGCGCGAGCCGGTCAGCTCGAGGATCCGCTCGGCAAGCTCGCGGATCGTGATCTCGGCGGGATTGCCGAGGTTGATCGGGCCGGTCACCTCGGCGTCGGAGGCCATCAGCCGCACGAGCCCGTCGATCAGGTCGTCGCAATAGCAGAACGAGCGGGTCTGACGGCCGTCCCCGTAGACCGTGATCTCGCCGCCGGTCAGCGCCTGGATGATGAAGTTCGAGACCACCCGGCCGTCGTTGGGGTGCATGCGCGGGCCGAAGGTGTTGAAGATCCGCGCCACCTTGATCGTCAGACCGTGTTCCCGGTGATAGTCGAAGAACAGGGTCTCGGCGCATCGCTTGCCTTCGTCATAGCAGGATCGGCGGCCGATCGGGTTGACGTGCCCCCAGTACTCCTCGCGCTGCGGATGCTCGCGCGGATCGCCGTAGACCTCGCTGGTCGACGCCTGCAGGATCCGGGCGCCGACCCGCTTGGCCAGCCCGAGCATGTTGATGGCGCCGTGCACGCTCGTCTTGGTCGTCTGCACGGGGTCGTGCTGATAGTGGATCGGCGAGGCCGGGCACGCGAGGTTGTAGATCTGGTCGACCTCGAGGTAGAGCGGAAAGGTGATGTCGTGGCGGACCGCCTCGAAGCTCGCGTGGGTGAGCAGGCCGGCGATGTTCCGCCGGCTGCCGGTGAAGTAGTTGTCGACGCAGACGACCTCGTTACCGGCAGCCACGAGGCGCTCGCACAGGTGGCTGCCGAGGAAGCCGGCGCCGCCGGTGACGAGGACGCGGTTGGGTCGAAGAGCGAGCCTGGTCATCGATCGATGACGCTCCAATCCGTGGAGCTGCGGCACGTTCGTGGCTGCAGCACCGGCGGGTGCAAGGCCGCGCGCGCCGGTGTCCGGCCCTTCGGAGCGGCGCGCGCGGCCGCCGTCTTCACCGCCAGCGGCGCCAGCGGCTGCTGCCGCCCCGTCCACGGCAATGACATGCGGCCGGGTCCAGCTCCAGCCTCTTGCCGCGCCCGCCGCCGCCAGCGGGCACGGCGGCGGCCATGGCCTGGATCCGGGTTCGACGCCAGGTTCGGGCTCGGCCTCCCGGTGCCGCGTGACGACTCGATCACCGGCATGGGGCTAAACATGCCGTGCCGTGCCGGCCACGGCGGGCGCGGTCCGCGGCTCCAGCGCCTCAGCATAGAGCTGCTCGACCACATTGACGAACCGGGCCCAGGGCAGTTCGTGCTGGGCAAAGCGCGCCGCTGCGGCTGCCAGGGAAGCGGCGAGCTCGTGGTCCTTGAGCACGCGCGCGATGCCGTCGGCGAGGGCCGGCGCGCTCGGCGCGACCAGCAGAGCCAGGCTCTCGTCGAGCACGGCCCGGTGGGTTGGCACATCGGTCGCGACGATCGGCTTGCCGGCCGCGAGGTAGTCGAAGACCTTGAGCGGAAAATTGCCGCCGTAGCGGCGCGGCGAGATCAGGACCGTGGCCATCGCGATGAAGGTGTCGATCCGCTGCCGCGGCTGTCGCGGAAGGCAGTGAACCCGCGCCCGGACGTTCGCCGCCAAGCGATGTTGGGTCTGGTCGATCTCCCTCTGGTCGGCGGCACCGACCAGGACGAACACCGCCTCCGGGATCTGCCGCGCGACCGCCGGGATCGCGTCGAACACCATGTGAATGCCTTGGTAGCCGGCGAAATTGCCGGCGTACAGAACCACCGGCGTCTGCGGTGCGAGGCCGAGCTGTTGCCTCAGGTCGGCGACCTCCTCCGGCGGGATCGCGCGCGCGGCGGCGGGGAAGCGCCACTCGTGCAGCCGGGCCGTGGGAGCGAGCGCCCGCACGTGACCGGCCAAGCCGGCGCTGCACATCACCACGGAAGCACGCCGGAGCATGTAAGTCTCGATCCAACGAAACAATGCGCGTATCGGCGCCGGCCGGAAGATCGCCGTCTGCGCCAGCTGTTCGGGCAGCGACGACTGCATGTCGTAGATCAGGGGCAGCTTGCGGCGGCCCCCGGCGAGCAGCGCGAGGAGCGCGCTCTCCTCGACCGCATGGACGCAGACGTAATCGGAGCGACGCAGCCGCAGAGCCAGGCTCGGAAGCATCAGGATGGCGAACAGGAGCTTGCGCAGCGACAGGCCGATCGGGACCGCTTCGATGCCGAACGGGTTCGCGATCCGGATCAGCTGCACGCCCGGAATCTCGACCGGGCTGCCCACGGGCAGCGTCAGGACGTCGATCTCGAAGCCCAGCTGGCTCAGCGCCTCGAGCACGTAGCGCACGGCGATCGGGGTGCCGCGCTCAGCATAGAAAGGCTGCGGCGCGACCAGAAGGACACGCCTACACGCGCCGCCCCGTCGAGGCAACTCTCGCGGCGGCGCGCAAGCGGCCTTATCGATCATCCAGTCAGTCACCGATCGCGACAGAATTTACCGTTCCCCAGCCACCGAGATCAAGTCGGGCGCGGCTCCTCGTCAGATCAGAGGCGCGACGCGCCTCCAGTAGCCGCTGACGACCGTGTCCAGCGCCGTCTTGGCGATTCGTTCGATCGAACCCGTGGTCAGCTCCCGCCGGAAAGGCACGGGTCCGTCAGCCATGATCGCGCGGTCGGGCAGCCTGCGGGTTCGCTGAACGACGCGGCGCTTCGCGAGAATGGTCGGCAACCGCATCACGACCCAAGCCAAAGCACGTGCCCACTCGGTGATCCAGCCTTTTTTCAACACGATGACGAACTGGGCGCACTCGTACAGCAGCAGCACGGGACAAAGCAGGAACAGCGTCTTCAACGAATAGTGTTTGAGCAGGAACAGCCAGCGATTTCGTATCAGCAGATGCACGCGCATGCTACTGTATTTTCCGAGCTTGCGGATCGACAAGCCCCCCTGGCCCTCGCCATGGAGGACGTGCGCCTCGGGGACCGCCAGGATGGTCCGGCCCAGAACCCGCTGCCGGATGCCGAAATCGTGGTCGTCCATATAGATGAAATAGAGCTCGTCGAACGGCTCCGGGTCGACCAGCCGGGCGCGATCGACCAGGAAGCAGGCGGTGATGACCGAGTCGGTCGGCCGCACCGCGCGATCGACCTGGGCCAGTGGCACGTCCTCCTGGAGCGGGATCATCAGGCCCAGGTAATGGTTGTCGGCGCCACAGTACTGCACGGTATCGGGGGCGTTGGCGTAAATGACGCTCGGCGCGGCGATCACCGCGTCGGGATGCTGGCTCAGCGCTTCGATCAGGCGCTCGACGCAGCCCTCGAGCAAGACCACGTCGTTGTCCAGGAACAGCACGAGATCCGCCTTGGCCGCGTGGAAGCCGGCATTGCGCGCCCCGCAGGCGCCCCGGTTCTCGGCCAAGCGAACCAGGCGAACCATCGGAAACTCGCGCTCGACCCAGGCGACGCTGCCATCGGTCGAGCCGTTGTCGATCAGCAGAATCTCCCCGAAATGCTCCGCCTTATCAACTGCCGCTGGCATTGACTGGCGAAGATACGCTTCCCCATTGTAGTTGATCACGCAAAGGCTAGGGCGCACGGCACTTCCAGAACCTCCCGATCGGAGCTTCGAGCCTTCCAGCTTCACGGTTCATTGTCAAGGATTGTCCTCAACTTGTCACAACGTCTTGTGGCCTTCCGGTAATTGAGGCCCATATCTGCGCGCCGGCGGCCAAGCCGGTGAAGATGGCAGGTCGCGGGTTGCCATCGGTCAATGCCCGCGCTAAGGAGTGGCGCCTGCTCGGCCCCGGATCGGCGTCGTTGAGGCAGTCCGGGGCCGCCTCTGCCACCGATCGCCGACCCGTTGGGTCCGGCGATCCGAGATCATCAGCCAGCAGAGGCCCCGGCGATGCCAGACCGGCGACCTTCACCGTTCCCATCGGGCTTCCTCTGGGGTGCGGCGACCGCCGCGCACCAGGTCGAGGGCGACAACCGAGCGAGCGATTGGTGGGAGTTCGAACAGGCGGGCCTGCTGCCGTTCGCGTCCGGCGAGGCCTGCCGGCACTATCAGCTGTTCGAGCAGGACTTCGAGCTCGCGCGGCGGTGGGGCCACAATGCCCACCGATTCTCGATCGAATGGAGCCGGATCGAGCCGCGCGAGGGCGCCTGGGACCAGGCCGCCCTGGACCACTATCGGGATGTCGTGCGGGCCTTACGCCGACGCGGTATTGAGCCGCTCGTGACGCTGCACCATTTCACCAATCCAGCCTGGTTCACGCGCGCCGGCGGCTGGTCGGCGCGAAGCAGCGCCGCCCGATTTGCGCGCTACGTCGCCCGGGTCGCCGATAACCTCAAGGAGGTGCGCTGGTGGATCACAATCAACGAGCCCACGGTTTACGCCAAGAACGCCTTCGTGGCCGGCGCCTGGCCGCCCTGCCGCCGGGGCGACTGGCGAGCCGCCTGGCGGGTCGTGCGCAACATGGGCCGCGCGCACCGGGCCGCCTACGACATCCTGCATCGCCAGCGGCCGGACGCCCGGGTCGGTTTCACGCACAGTGCGCCCCTGGTGGTCGCGCGCGCGCCGGCCCGACCGCTCGACCGTCTGGCAGCCGGCCTGCGCGACTTCGTCCTCAATCGCCTGCCGGTGCAGCTGATGGTCGGCGCTCGCGGCCGGCGGGCCGACTTCATCGGCCTGAACTACTATTGCCGGACCGTCGTCTGCTGGCAGGCGGCGGGTACGGCGGCGCTGTTCGGGCGCGACTGGCTCGCGGACGACCAGGGTCGCCCGCGCGCGTACAGCGACATCGGGTGGGAGATCTATCCCGCGGGCCTGAAGCAGCAGCTCGCGCGCTTTGCGCGCTACGGGCTGCCGCTGCTGATCACCGAGAACGGCATCGCGACCCGGGACGAGGAGCTGCGCACCGATTATCTCCGTGCCCATCTTCGGTCCCTCGCCAACGCGCTCGCGGACGGCGTCCCGGTCGCCGGCTACTGCTATTGGTCGCTGATGGACAATTTCGAATGGGCCTTGGGCACGGGGCCGCATTTTGGCCTGGCCGCCACGGACTTCGTCACCCAACGCCGGTCGCCAAGGCCGGCGGCCGCCTATTTCGCCGAAGTCTGCAAGCACAATGCTCTGCCGGACGAGACCGGCACCCGCTTCAACGCCGGGGCGTGCCCGCCCAGCGGCGGGATCGAGGCGGCATAAGCCGGTCGCGGCCGCTCCGACCGGCTCCGACCCCCTCCATGTGGCGGCCGGATCGCGGGAGCCGCCTGCGATGACGAGATCGGTCCTGCCGAATCTGCTCGTGCTGGGACTGACCCTGCTGGTCTGCCTGGTCGGGGCCGAGGCGTTCTTCCGGCTGTTCCCTCAGTATTTGGGGGAGGAGGCCCGGCTGCGCCTGCATTGGAAGGAGCTCGGCCAGTCGGGAACCGACCAGACCATGACCGTTCCCGATGCCCGCTTCGGCTTTCTCTACCGGCCCAACTTCACAGGACAGCTCAGCCGGGGCGACTTGGACTTCACGTTCCACACCGATGAGCATGGCTTTCGCAACTCGTCGCCCTGGCCGCAGCAGGCGGATGTCGTCGTGGTCGGCGATTCGATGGCTTTCGGTTACGGCGTCGACGACCAGCAGGCTTGGCCGCGCCTCGTGGCCAAGACACTGCCGGCCACTGAGATCGTCAATCTCGGGCTGATCGGGGCTGGACCCCAGCAATATCTTCGGGTGCTCGAGAGCTTTGGCCTCGGCCTCCACCCCAAGCTCGTCCTGTTCATGCTGTTCCCCGGCAACGACCTCAACGACGCTAAGAACTTCCAGCGGTGGCTCGATGCGGATACTGGGCTCACCTATGAGGAATGGCAGCACAAGAGCGCCCTCCCGGGCAATCTGGGTCCTCTCGGGAGGCTGGTCGAGCGCAGCTACCTGGTCGCTTTTCTGCGCGGTGCGCGCAAATCGCTGACCGCGTCGGTGACTGACAGCGCGATCGATTTCGCGGACGGTCGCCGTATCCAGCTCGTGCCCACGGTCTACGCGCCCAGCGTCGGGATGGCGCATCCCGGGGACCCGACGTTCGATCTGGTGATGCGGACCATCGAGCGGGCCCGCGACTTGACCCGCCAGCAAGGCGGTCGTTTCGTGGTCCTGCTGATGCCGACCAAAGAGGAGGTGTATCTGCCGCGGATCGGCGAGCCCGCGCCGCCGCTGGTGGCGAATTTCGAAGCGGCGTTGACCGAGCGCGGCATCGACTCGATTGATCTCACGCCGGATTTTCAGGCGCACTCCAGGGACGCGCGGCCGCTCTTCTATGAGATCGACGGCCACCCCAACGCCGACGGCTACCGACTGATCGCCCGGGTGGTCGCCGACCATCTCGAGCAGTTCGCGTCGAACTCCGACCGGCCCGGCGACACCGGCCGGACCGAGCCGGCGGACACTGGTCGGCCAACCTTCTGAGCGGAGCCGGAAAAGCGCCCTAGTGTTCTGTCCCATAAATATGGGCTATATTGCGCGGTCCCCAACCCCAGGAGATCGCGCAAATGGCCCAAGGACGACCCAAAGCCCAGTTGAACCTGTCCACGCAGGAGCGCGCCCAATTGCAAGGCGTCGCCAGCTCACGCGCGCTGCCTCACGGGCTGGTGCGCCGGGTCCAGATCGTGCTCGCCAGCGCCGACGGCGAACCCAATAGCGCGAGCGCCAAACGCCTGGGATTGACCAATGCCACGGTCGGCAAGTGGCGGCAACGCTATCTTGAGCACGGGATCGAAGGCTTGCACGACGAGCTGCGCGCCGGCCGGCCACGCAGCTTCGAGGACGAACGCGTCGCCGACGTGATCAACCGCGCGCTCCAGACCCGCCCCCCGAGCGGCACCCACTGGAGCGTGCGCGGCCTGGCCGCCGACACCGGCGTGTCCAAGAGCACCGTGCAGCGCTGGTTTCAGTTGTTCGGCGTGCAACCGCACCGCCAGAAACACTTCAAGCTGTCCAACGATCCCTTCTTCGTCGAGAAGGTCCGCGATATCGTCGGCCTGTATCTGAACCCGCCCGACCACGCCGTCGTGTTGTGCGTCGACGAGAAGAGCCAGGTCCAAGCCCTGCAACGCAGCCAGCCGTTGTTGCCGATGGGCCTCGGCTACGTCGAAGGCGTGACCCACGATTACCTGCGTCACGGCACCACCACGCTGTTCGCCGCCCTCGACATCGCCAGCGGCTCGGTCATCAGCCAATGCCAACCCCGCCATCGCCACCAGGAATTCCTGGCCTTTCTCCGACACGTGGACCGAAACGTGCCGGCCGAGTTCGACGTCCACCTCATCATCGACAACTACGCCACCCACAAACACGCCAAGGTCAAGGCGTGGCTGGCCCAACGCCCGCGCTACCACGTCCATTACACCCCGACCTACGCCTCGTGGCTGAACCAAATCGAGCGCTGGTTCGGCCTCATCACCCAACAGGCCATCCGTCGCGGCTCGTTCTCGAGCGTCAAAGAGCTGGTGACCAAGATCGACCACTTCGTCGAACACTACAACGCTCACAGCCGCCCCTTCGTCTGGACGGCAACCGCCGCGTCAATCCTTGCCAAAGTTCAGAGACTTTGTGCATGTATCTCCGGGACGGAACACTAGTGTGCGCCGCCGCCGGCGACGGTCGCCGGCGTGAAGACGTTCTGGTCCGCGATCCACTTCGCCAGCGCGTCGGCGACGATCTGATTGCCGAGCGCATTGAGGTGCATGTCCGCGCGATAGAACGGCGGCCGCTCCTCGCCGAGCCTGTGGAACGCGGGATAGAGATCGAGCACCGGCAGCCCGCGCGCTTCGAGCCCCGCCCTGACCTCCTGAATCGGCCGCAGGATCGCCGGAAAGGCTTCGGCGCCGTACACCTCCTCCTTGCTCGGCACCAGGACCACGAGGAAGCGGCCACCCTGCGCCTCGACCTCGGTCTTCAGCTGCTCCAGCGGGCGAAAGAAGATCTCGCGAATCTGCGGCGCGCCCGGGCGGTCCATGCCCTGGGCGAGACGGATCTGGTCGCGAATCGAGAGGAAGACCGTCTCACCATTCGGAAAGTCGACCCGTTCGCGAATCGGCTCGCGGCCGAGCAGCGCCTTGACGCTGCGGTAGCCGGTCCTCAGCAGGTAGGAATCGGCGAGGGTGTCGGTCGCGAAGCGCCGGACGCGGTCGAGCGTCGACGGAGCCTTCGACCTGCCACTCGGATGGGTGGCGTGGAACGTGTAGCGGTAATGGGTGTAGTCGGGGTCCGGCTTGTGCTCGCGCTGCCAATGGTCGAACTGCTCGCTGTTGTCGATGTCCCAGACGGTCCAGAGCGTCGCGATCACGAGCTTCGGATGGAGGGGCTTGACGTAGCGCTCGTAGGTCAGTCGTTCGTGCTCGGTTCCGCCGCCGGGCAGCCCGAGATTCAGGACCGTCCGACCGTTCAGGCGATGCTCGAGCAAGGTGGTGAACTGACCGTCCATGCCGACCCCGGGACCGACCAGCAAGGAGTTGCCGAGCACCGCGACGTCGACGGCGGTCGGCCAGGGCTCCGGATTGGGAAAACCGGCATGATCCGTCTTGAGCGTGTAGCTGAAATCGAGCGTTTCGACGGCATCGCTGCGTGCGGGAGCAAGCAGCGCTCCGAGCTCCGGGTCGGGCGCATAGACCATCTTGTCGAGGTCGAGCTGGGTTGCGATCTCGGTTTGGCCACCTCCGACGCCGGGAGAAACGCGCAGCAGTACCTCGCCGGCGATCCCGAGCACCAGCAGCACCGCCAGCGCTACGGCGAGCGGTCGCAGCCAGCGTCTGGACGATGTTTCCCTGGGCGGCATGATCACCACCGCATTGTGGCGCTCTATGGAGGTCGTTCGAGCGACGAGCAGTCTCGGACCGCAGCCGTTCGGGCGCCCCTATATCGGTTCGAGCGGACACGACGCAAGGGAGTAATCGGCAGGTCCTGGCACCGTCCCGCGACGGTGCCACCTCGAGTTCGCGGCTCCCTGCCCGAGGATGGACCGGTCGGGTGCCGCCTTCTTGCCACCGAAGCGTTGATCCAGATCAACGAGATGCGGGCGCCAGCCGCTTACGGTCGGCTAGACGGACAGAGGCTCGAAACGCGGGTTCCGCGCCTTGGTCCGACGTGCTCGAGGAAGGCGGCGGCAGCGGCAGCCGGCGGTTCGCGCGGTGTTCGGCCTGCGCGTCGGCGCCGGCGGGATCGAGGACGTCAAGAACACCCTGCCGCGCTCGACCCGGGCGCTCTGGCCGGACCGAGACCGCGGCGTGTGCAACCAAGGAGTGGAGCACGATGGCCTACAGGAACCTGCTGGTCCAAGTCGATGACACCAGAGGCTGCGCCAAGCGGATCGAGGCCGCGGTCGACCTGGCGGCGGCGCACGGCGCCCACCTGACCGGCGTCTACATCATCGCCGAGGCTTCGCCCGCGACCTTCGCCCAGGGGTATCTGCCGGCAGAGCTGCTGACCGCCCTGCAGCAGGAGATGCGCGCGCGCGCCGACGCGGCGCTGGCCCGCTTCGCGGCGGTCGCCGAGCGCAACCAGATCACCTTCGAGGCCCGGGTCGACCGCGTGCTCTACACCGAGGTCGCGGACGCGCTGGCGACCAACGCCCGCTATGCCGATCTGGTGATCCTCGGCCAGATCGATCCGGACGATCCGGTGACCGGCCCGCGCTACCTGCCGGAACAGGTGATCCTCGGCTGCGGCCGGCCGGCGCTGGTGATCCCCTACATCGGTCCGGCCGCGAGCCTCGGCGATCGGGTGGTGATCGCCTGGGACGCCTCGCGCGAGGCCGCGCGCGCGGTCAACGACGCGCTGCCGTTGCTCGAGCGGGCCTCGAGCGTCAGCGTGGTCACGATCAACCCGCGCCAGGACCCGTTCGGCCACGGCGAGGAGCCGGGCGCCGACATCGGCCTGCACCTCGCCCGCCACGACATCAAGATCGAAGTCGAGCGGGTCGTGTCCCGCGACATCGACGTCGCCAACACGATCCTCTCACAGCTCGCCAACGAGGGCGGCGACCTGCTGGTCATGGGCGCCTACGGCCATTCGCGCCTGCGCGAGTACGTGCTCGGCGGCGTGACCCGGACGATCCTCGCCGAAATGACCGTGCCAGTGCTGATGTCGCACTGAGGCGCCGCGCGATCGGCGGGCTCGCGGCCGCTCGGCGCATCGCGCCGCGATCGATTTCCCCGGTTGCCGACGACCGCCTGGCGGCGTCCGAGCGGGCAGCGCTGCCGACGCCAGGACGCCGCGTGAGCGGCTGCGGCGGCTCTTGTGGTCGCCGCGCCGGCGGGCGATAGTGGTCCGGAGCGGAGTGGAGCGGGCGGGATGCGGCGGCATCACGACATGGGCGGCGAGCCGGCGGGGCCGGTGGAGCGGAGCGAGCACGACTACGCGCTCTGGGAGAAGCGGGTCGACGCCATTTTGCGGCTGCTCACCGGGCCCAGATGCCGGCTCATGACCACCGACGAGCTGCGGCGCGGGATCGAGGGGCTTGGCCCCGGCGCCTACGACGAGCTCAGCTATTATCAGCGCTGGATCGCCTCGATCACCGAGAACCTGCTCGAGAAGGGCGTCCTCAAGGTCGACGACCTCGGCCGCAAGCTCGCCGAGGTCGAGACTCGCTGGCGCGCCGAGGGCCGGCCGGGGAGCCGGCCATCATGAGCGACGCGTTCGCCGTCGGGCAGCGGGTGCGGGTGCGGTGCGCCTATCCGCCGGGCCACGTCCGCACGCCCTACTTTACCCGCGGCAAGCACGGCGTGGTTGAGGCGGTCGCCGGCCACTTCGCCAATTCCGAGGAGCTGGCCTACGGCCGGGACGGCCTGCCGCGGCGGGCGCTCTACCGCGTGCGCTTTGCCCAGCGCGAGCTCTGGCCGGACTACCGCGGTGCGGGCGCGGACAGCGCGGTCGTCGACATCCTGGAGCACTGGCTCGAGCCGGTCGAGGAGGCCGGACCATGACGGCTCATCCGGATCACGGCCATGCGCACCGGCACCCGCCCCATCCGCAGCAGCCGGACCTCGAGGACCAGCCCTACGACTATTACCAGCTGCTGGCCGAGGCGGTCGGCGAGCTCCTGATCGAGCAGGGCGTGTTCGAGGCCGCCGATCTGCGCCGGACGCTCGAGGCGATCGATGCCCGCTCGCCGGCCGACGGCGGCAGGCTGGTCGCCCGCGCCTGGCTCGACCAAGCGTTCAAGGCGCGCCTGCTCGAGGACGTCAACGCCGCCGCCAAGGAGGTCGGGCTGGACGTGGGCGAGATCCCGATCCGGGCGCTCGAGAATACGCCTCAGCTGCACAACCTCGTCATCTGCACGCTCTGCTCCTGCTATCCGCGCGGCCTGCTCGGCCTGCCGCCCGACTGGTACAAGGCGCGCGCCTACCGCTCGCGGGCGATCCGCGAGCCGCGCGCGGTGCTGGCCGAGTTCGGGACGCAGATCCCGGAGGAGGTCGAGATCCGGGTCCACGACAGCACCGCCGACCTGCGCTACCTGGTGCTGCCGATGCGGCCTGCGGGCACCGGTAGCCTCAGCGAGGCCGAGCTGGCGGCGCTGGTCACCCGCGACTGCATGATCGGCACCGCGGTCCCCGAGGCATCGCGGCCGTGACGCTCCGCACCGGCGACGACTACCGGGCGAGCCTCAGAGACGGCCGCGCGGTCTGGATCGAGGGCGAGCGCGTCGAGGACGTCCCGAGCCATCCGGCGTTCAGGCCGATCGTCGACGCTCGCGCCCGGATTTACGATCTCGCGCACGAGCCGGGGCTGAGCGGGATTTTGACCTACGCCGAGCCGGACAGCGGCGAGCGCCGCCTGATCGCGCACCAGCTGCCGTGCACGATCGCCGACTGGCAGGCCAAGCGCACGGCGGTCGAGGCGACCCTCGACGAGCTGGCGGGCGTGGTCATCCGGGTCGGCGACGAGACGGTGGGCGAACTCTGGTCGCTGTTCGACGGCCAGGAAGTGCTCAACGAGGTCGATCCCCGGTTCGCCGACAACATCCGCCGGCACGTCCGGCGGGTCGAGCAGGGCGACGTGTTCCACGTCTCGGCCAACACCGATCCCAAGGGCGATCGCTCGAAGCGGCCGCAGGATCAGGACCCGGACATGCTGCTGCACGCGGTCCGCGAGACCGACGCCGGGATCGTGGTCCGCGGCGCCAAGTACGAGACCGCCGCCGCCTATGCCCATCAGGCGTTCGTCAAGCCGACGATCGCGAACTGGGGCGATGCCGAGCTTTCGGACTACGCGGTCGGCTTCGTCGTGCCGATGAACGCGCAAGGCCTCAAGCACATCTGCCGCGCCGGCTTCGCCGGCAGGCGGGCGGCGGTCGATTACCCGATCGCCAACCGCTTCGACGAGGTCGACACGCTGCTCGTGTTCGACGACGTGCTGATCCCGTGGGAGGACGTGCTGTTCTACCGGCACACCCGGGCCGCGAGCTTCATCCGCTCCTGCCTGCACCGCTACAGCGCCTTCCCGTTCGTCCAACGGATCCAACGGCTGGCCGAGCTGATGATCGGCACGGCGCTGTTCAACCTCCGCCAGACCGGCCTCGAGAAGCAGCCGGCCGTTCGGGAAAAGCTCGCCCAGCTCGCCTGTTACCGGGAAACCATCAACGCCCACCTGAGCGCCGCGATCACGGCGGCCGAGCCGAGCCCGGCCGGCCTGCTGATGCCGAACCAGGCGCTGCTCTATACCGGGCGGGTGCGCGCCTGCTCGGAGCTGCCGGCGATGATGCACATCACGCGCGAGCTGTGCGGCGGTCAGATCTGCCTGACCCCGGACTGGGCGAGCTTCCAGAGCCCGGACACCGGACCCTGGCTGGACAAGTTCTACAACGTCAACGAGGCCTGGGTCGCGGAGGATCGCTTCAAGCTCCTCGCCTTCGCGCGCGACCTGCTCAATTCCGACTACGCCGGCCACCGGGTGACCTTCGAGCTGTTCGCCCAGTCGCCGCCGTTCGCCCACCTCAACGCCGTCTACACCAACGTCGACTGGCAGCGCCCGCTCGATCTGGTCCAGAAAGCCGCGGGCCTCTCCGACCGCGTCCGCTGATAGGGCTATTCCCACCAATACTCGTGCAGATATCCATGCTTGAAAAGCTCATCCTCCTTCAGGAGCCATTCCTCGTCAGTTGTGTCGCCGTTCTGCCGCTGTTCGATAAACGAGCGATGCCGGTTGCTTATCATAGGTGTACATCCCTGTGCTTGTGACGGAGCAGGGGATTTCTGGCCGTCGACGACAAAAGCGACGCCCGCGTCTTCCAGACCATGTCTCAAAGGTGTCGACCTCGGAGTAGCGACGTTCGCAGGAATAACATCCTTGTAACGAGCCGTCAAGGAATACCATCCCATCATGAGCCATGAGCGGCTGCGCAAATTCAACACGCGCGACAGCTACCCCGAGCAACGGCTCGACAACGACCTCTGCCAGGTCGTGAAGGCGCGCGGCACGCTGGTGTTCCTACGTGGCCAGGTCGGCCAGGACCTGAGCTCGAGCGCCTCGGTCGCGATCGGCGACGCCGCGGGCCAGGCGGAGCAGGCCATGGCCAACGTCGCCCTGCTGCTCGCCGAAGCCGGCGCCCGCCTCGAGGACGTCTGCAAGCTCACGATCTATCTGACCGACCCGCGCTGGCGCGAGCCGGTCTACCGGACCGTCGGCAGGTGGCTCCAGGGCGTCTTTCCGGCCTCGACCGGGCTCGTGGTCACCGCCCTCGCCCGCCCCGAATGGCTGGTCGAGATCGACGTGATCGCGGTCATTCCCGATCAGCGGCAGGTGGAGCCCCGGCCATGACCTTCTCGATCGCGGCCCTCGATCGAAAGACCGGCGCGCTTGGCGTCGCGATCACCTCGTCCTCGATCTGCGTCGCCAGCCGCTGCGCGTTCGTGCGCGCGGGCACCGGCGCCGCGCTGACCCAGAACGTCACTGACCCGCGCCTCGGGCCGCGCGCGCTCGAGCTGATGGCCGACGGCCTCTCGCCGGCCGACACCCTGACGCGCATCCGCGGCGAGGCTGCGCACATCGCGTGGCGCCAGCTCGCGGCGGTCGATGCTGGGGGACGGACGGCGCATTTCAGCGGCGCCAGGGCGCTCGGCATCCATGCCGCGGCCGAAGGCCGGGGCTGCATCGCGATCGGCAATCTGCTGGCAGATCCGGGCCTCCCGGCGGCGATGACCGAGGCGTTCGAGACGGCGTCCGGCCCGTTCGCCGCACGCCTGGTCGGCGCCCTCGAGGCCGGCCTCGCGGCCGGCGGCGAGACCAGCCCGGTGCGCTCGGCCGGCGTCCTGGTCGCCCTTCGCCAGCCCTGGCCGGTGGTCGACCTGCGGGTCGACTGGGCGGAGCAGCCGATCGCGGCCCTGCGCGCGCTCTGGACCGAATACGCGCCCCAGCTGGATGCCTACGTCACCCGCGCCGATGACCCCGAGGCGGCGCCCTCGTTCGATCCGCCCGGCGCTCCCTGACGGCCGGCCCGGCTCGAGGGAACGCTCGCGCCGTCGGACTGTTCGGAGCCCAGGCGGCGCCGGCTGCGGTCACACGGGGAGGCTCAGAATTGTGAACGACGAGGCGCTCACGGGACCGGTCCTCGGCCGGGGCTCGCCCGGCGCGGCGCGGGCGCGCGGGCGCGGCGAGCGGGCGCCGCTCAAGGTCCTGGTCGTGGTCGGGCATCCGCGACCGGTGAGCCTGGCGGCCGGGCTCGCCGTCGCCTACGCGGCCGGCGCCAGGCGGGCGGGGGCGGAGGTTGAGCTGCTGGAGCTCGCCGGGCTGGAGTTCGATCCCCACGTCCGGACCCGGGTGTTCGCGGACCAGAGCGTCGAGCCCGGCCTCGCGCGGGCGGCGGCCCTGATCGCCTGGGCGGACCATCTGGTGTTCGTCTACCCGACCTGGTGGGGCACGATGCCGGCGCTGCTCAAGGGCTTCCTCGACCGGGTCCTGGCGCCCGGGTTCGCGTTCGAGGAGACGGGCCGAACCGGCTACCTGCCCCTGCTGAGCGGCAAGACTGCGGAGCTGTTGACCACGACCGACACGCCCAACTGGGTGTGGCGCTGGATCTACGGCGCCCCGGGCGACAAGGCGATGGCGCGCGCGATCCTCGGCTTCTGCGGCATCGAGGTGGCTCAGATCCTGCGTTTCGGCCCGGTCAGGGGTTCCCGCCCCGAGCAGCGGCGGGCCTGGCTCGGCAGCGCCGAGGCCGCGGGCGCCCGGCTGCACGCCGGGCCGTTCTCGAGCGCAAGGCGCGCGCGGCGCAAGGCTGCGACCTGGCTCAAGGCGATCCGGCTGCAGTTCTATCCGATGACCTGGCTTGCCTACACGATCGGCGCCCTGGCGGCGGTCACGATCACCGGCGCGATCGATGCCCCGGCCTTCTGGTGGGGGCTGCTCTGCCTGTTCTTCATCGAGGTCGGGGCGGTGCTCGCCAACGAGCAGTTCGACTTCGAGACCGACCGGCTCAATCGCAACTTTGGCCCGTTCACCGGCGGCTCGCGGGTGCTCGCGACCGGCGCGCTCAGCTTTCGCGAGGTCCGCCAAGGCGTGGCGGCCGCGCTCGCGCTGGCGCTGCTCTCGGCGCTCGGACTGATCGCCGGCACCGGCGCCTCGGGCGCCAGCGCGCTGCCGCTGCTCGCCGCGATGACCGTACTCGCGCTGGGCTACACGGTGCCGCCCGCCAAGCTCTGCTACCGGGGCCTGGGCGAGCTCGACGTCGGCCTGACCCACAGCACCGGGGTCATCGTCGCGGGCTTCATCTTCCAAGGCGGCGCCTGGTCCGTGGGCCTGCCCTGGCTCCTCAGCCTGCCGCTGTTCCTCGCCGTGCTGCCCGGCATCACGCTCTCGGGCGTGCCGGACTACGACGCCGACCGTGCGGTCGGCAAACGCACGCTCGCGGTGCGCGCGGGCATTCGCGGGGCCTATGGGATCGCGGCCCTCTGCACGGTGCTGGCGGCCGGCGTCGCCCTCAACCTCGAGCGCCTGCCCGCGCTGGCGCCCCTGCTCGGCGGCATTGGCTACGGCGTCCTGCCGCACGCCGCGCTGCTCTTGTTCCTGCTCGCCTCGCAGGCGCGCCACGAGCCGCGCGCAGAGCGAATCGATCGCCTGATGGTGGTCGCTCTGACCTACGTCCTCTGGTTCGTCGCCGTGCCGCTCTGGCACCTGCTCGGGTGATGGCGTTCCACAAGATAGAAGGCATGGTCGATGCGGCGCTTGATGCGAGCGTGCGTCACCGACTCGGCGGCCATGGCGTGGGCGGGCGTCGGGCCGCGCGCCGGTACGGGCTCGCCCTCGATCAACTCCCAGCGCTCGCCTTCGGGACGCCGGGTCGCCCAGTCCAGGAAGGATGCGACCGTCATCCGATCGTGAGCAGGCCGGCCCGTCATGTCGGGTCCCCGTGGTTGGACCTGATCCGCCCGGATCAAGGACGGTCCCAGAGGAAAGGTCAACGGACGACGATACTGGCGGACTGCGCCGGGGCGGCTTGCCGCTGCGTCGCCGCCCAGGACTGCGTGGTTGGTCCGGCTGGATCTCAGGCGGCGGTCTGAACCTCGGCGGAGTCCTGCTGCGCCGGTGCCTGCGACGTCGCCGGCTTGCCGTACAGCCGCTGAAAGCCGGTCCGCACCGCGCGCACCACTTCGGGGTCGCGGTCGCGCCAGTAACCCGGGGTCTTCATCAGCGCGATCAGGCGTTGGACTTCCTGCTTCTCCATTTCCATGTCTGCGCTCATCGCCTTCGTCCCCAAGGCTTTTTCCCGGCCCGCTCAGAGTGCGCATCACGCGCCTGTGGAAGATCATATTCGTCTTATGGTTGAAAACGCAAGCCCATGCGGACTGCTGTCGGGCGTCGCGCCCTCCGGACCTTATCGCCATGTGTGCGACGATGTTGACGTTGACTGCTCAACCAGCGTCTTAGACGGCCGCGATCTCTGAGGTCACGAGCGTGGCCGTACGGCCACACCGATACCCCACGGCTCGCCCCGAATTCGATGGCCGGCAGCCTCGACCGGCCCCCAGGCCGCAAGCGTCTTGGCGAGCCCTGGCCGCGCGGCTATGGTGGCCAGGCCCGACGAGCTAAACCAAAGCATCAGAAAACATGGGGAGCCCGATGTACGATCTGGTGATCCGGGGCGGGCGGGTGATCGATCCGGCCGAGGGCCGCGACGGGCGGCACGACGTGGCGTTCCAGGACGGCAAGGTCGCCGCCGTCGGGCCGGCGATCGAGCCCGGGCAGGCGCGCGAGGTGATCGCCGCCGACGGCCGCCTGGTCGTACCGGGGCTGATCGACCTGCACACCCACGTCTACTGGGGCGGCACCAGCCTTAGCGTCAGGCCGGAGCCGGTCGCACTGCGCGCGGGCGCCACCACCCTGGTCGATGCCGGCAGCGCCGGGCCCGGCAACTTCCACGGCTTTCGCGCCCACATCATCGAGCGCTGCCCGGTCCGCATCCTGCCCTATCTCAACATTTCATTCGCCGGCATCTTCGCGTTCTCGAAGTCGGTGATGGTCGGCGAGTGCAGCGACGTCCGCCTGCTGGATGCGCGCGAGTGCCTCGAGGTGGCGCAGCGCCACCGGGATCTGGTCGTCGGCATCAAGGTCCGGGTCGGACGCAACACCAGCGAAGGCTACGGCGTGTTCCCGCTCGAGCTCGCGATCGAGGTCGCGCAGGAGCTGGGCCTGCCGGTGATGGCGCACATCGACTTCCCGCCGCCCTCGCGCAAGGACATGCTGGCGCGGCTGCGCAAGGGCGACGTCCTGACCCACTGCTACCGGCCGTTCCCGAACGCGCCCGTGGTCCGCGGCGAGGTCCGGCCGGAGATGTGGGAGGCGCGCGAGCGCGGCGTCATCTTCGACATCGGCCACGGCATGGGCGGCTTCGGCTTCGCCTCGACCCGGCCGATGCTCGAGGCGGGTTTTCTTCCGGACGTGATCAGCAGCGACGTCCACGTGCTGTGCGAGCACGGCCCCGCCTTCGATCTGCTGCACGCGATGTCCAAGCTGATGTGCCTCGGCATGCCGCTGGTCGAGGTGATCCGGGCGGCGACCGCCCGGCCGGCGGAGGCGCTCCGGCGCACCGATCTCGGCACGCTGGCGCCGGGTGCGATCGGCGATGCGGTGATCCTGAAGCTCGCCGAGGGCGCCTTCGACTACGTCGACGTCATGGGCGAGCGGATCACCGGCGATCGCCGGCTCGAGGTCGAGGCGATCGTGCTCGGCGGCCGGCGCTGGTCCGGCGATGACGCGGCCCGATGAGCCGGCGCTATCGCGGCCTCTACGCCTACGCCTGGGACCTCGCCGACGAGGGCCTGGAGACGGTCCTCGACCGCATCCGGCCGACCGGCATCAACACGATCACGCTCGCGGCCAGCTATCACGCCGGCAAGTTCCTCCGCCCGCACGGGGTCGGCGGCAAGGTTTATTTCCCGAAGGACGGCACGGTCTATTTCCGGGCCCGGCCCGAGCGCTACGGCCAGATCAAGCCGCTCGTGAACCCGCTGGTCGCGGACTTCGACGCCTTCGCGGAACTGGCGACGAAGGCGCCGGATCTGGGCCGGGTCGCCTGGGTGGTCTGCTGCCACAACACGCCGCTGGGCGAGCTCCATCCGGAGCTCACCTCGCGCAACGCCTTCGGCGACCCCTATCCCTACAGCCTCTGCCCCGCCCATCCGGCGGTCCGCGACTACGTGGTCAACCTCTGCGCCGATCTCGCCGATCGCTACGAGCTCGCCGGCCTCGCGCTCGAGACCCCCGGCTGGCTGCCCTACGACCATGGCTTCCACCACGAATTCGCGCTTCTGCCGCTCGACCGCTTCGCCAAGACCCTGCTGGCGCTCTGCTTTGCGGACAGCACACGCCACGCCGCCCGCGCCGCCGACCTCGATGCCGATCGCCTGCAGGCCAGGACGCGCGCCCTGCTCGAGCGCTACCTGGCGGCCGAGATCGCGGTGCCCGACCCGCTGGCGACCGAGTGGTGGCTGGCCGAACTGGTGGGCGATCCCGAGTTCGCCGCCTTCCTGCACTGGCGCTGCCGGGTGGTTGCGGACCTGGTCGCCGCGGTCAAAGCTGCGCTGCCGGCGACTACGAGCCTCGCGGTGATCCCGACCGTGCAGCGCCCGCCCGCCGCCTCCTGGCTCGAGGGCAGCGATTTTGCCCTGCTCGCCGCCGCCGCGGACGCCCTCGAGGTGCCGGCCTATCAGCCGACCGCCGAGGCGGCTTTTCTCAGCGCCTGGCACGTCCGCGAGCGCGCCGGCGACGACGCGACCCTGAACTTCATTCTGCGGCCGAGCTTCCCGGACCTCGCCAATGGCGCCGAGACGGTCGCGGCGGCGCGTCGCCTGAAGGAGGTCGGCATGGCCGGGATCGCCTTCTACAACTACGGTCACCTCCGCCTCACGAGCCTCGAGCGGATCAAGGCGGCGCTCGCGGCGCTGGAGTAGCCCGGCGAAAGATGGCTGGCATTTGCCTCACCGGCGCGCTATCATTTTTCAAGCATATCCGGCCTGGAGGAGAACTCATGGCTCAGCTTCTGGTCCGTGATCTGGCCCCTTCGGTCGTGGAGCGTCTGAAGGAGAGGGCGCGTCAGAACCACCGTTCACTGCAGGGTGAGGTCAAAACCATCCTGGAGGCGGCGGCCGAGCGCGCCACCCGCGAGGAGGCTCTGGCCACGATCGACAAATGGCAGCGCAAGTGGGGTGACCGCATCTTCTCCGACAGCGCCCGGATGATCCGGGAGGACCGGGAACAGCGGTGACCCGGCTCGTGGTCGATGCCAGCGTGGCGGTCAAATGGGTGCTGAAGGAGCCCGGTTCCGACGCTGCCCGGCGCGTCGCCGAGACGGCCGATCTGCTGGCACCGGACCTGCTATGGGCGGAGCTGGGCAATGTGCTGTGGCGCCGACAGCGGCTGGGGGAATTCAGCCCGGAGAACGCCCGAGCCATGCTGCTCATGCTGCGGCGCTTGCCGGTGGAGACCTTCTCGCTGTTCCCGCTCATACCGCTGGCATTGGAGATCGCGATCGCCATCGGGCACAGTATTTACGATTGTCTTTACCTGGCGCTCGCCGATCGGGAAGACTGCCGCGTGGTTACGGCAGACGAGCGCTTGCGGAATGCCGTTGCCGCCGGTCCTATGGCCCAGTCGGTCGTGGGATTGGCTGAACTGGCGTGACGGTCGGCGCCCTGTAGGAGGCATTCGGGTGCGCTTCGAGGGCAAGGTCGTGCTGATCACCGGCGCCGCGCGCGGCATTGGTCGGGCCACCGCCGAGCGGCTTGCCGGGGAGGGCGCGGCGGTCGCGGTCCTCGATCGCGACCAGGAAGCTGCCGAGGCGGTCGTGGCGATGCTCTCGGGAGCCGGCACGAACGCGATGGCGCTCTCGGCCGACATCACCGAGCGTACCGCGCTCGAGACGGCGATCGAGCGGGCGCTCGGCCACTTCGAGCGGATCGACGTGCTGGTCAACAACGCCGCCCGGGCGCTCAAGGGCAACCTCGAGCAGACCACGCCCGAAGACTGGTTTTCCGAACTCGCCGGCACGCTGAGCGGGGCGTTCCTGGTGACCCGGCTGGTGCTGCCCGGCATGGCCCTGCGCGGCCGGGGGGCGATCGTCAACGTCGGCTCGGTCAACGGCCTGCTGGCGCTCGGCAATCCCGGCTACAGCGCGGCCAAGGCGGGGCTCTTGAACTTCACCAAAGCGCTCGCGACCGAATATGGCAAAAAGGGCATCCGCGCCAACATGGTGAGCCCGGGCACGATCCGGACCGAGAGCCCGAGTTGGCAGAAGCGCCTGGCCGTCGACCCGCAGGTGTTCGACAAGCTCGCCCGCTGGTATCCGGTCGGGCGGGTCGGCCGGCCCGAGGACATCGCCGCCGCGATCGCGTTTCTCGCCGCCGACGAGGCCGCCTTCGTCAACGGCGCCAACCTCGTGGTCGACGGCGGCCTGACCGCCGGCAATGCCCCGATGATCGCCGAGCTGACGATCGAGACCGGTTAGGTCTCGATCGGCCGCCGCTGGTCTTTTCCGGGTTGCGAAGCCGGGCGATCGGGCGAACAATTGCCGCCCGACGGAGGAGGGGCAGATGGCTCTGCCGATCCAGATCATTCTGACCCGGCAGCTCGCCGGCTATCTGAGCGTGCCGCTGTTCCTGGTCGACCCGAAGGGGGATCTTTTGTTCTACAACGAGCCGGCCGAGGCGATCCTCGGCCGGCGGTTCGATGAGACCGGCGCGATGCCGGCGGCGATCTGGTCGTCGATGTTGCCCGCGCTCGATGGTCAAGGTCAGCCGATCCCCGCGGCCGAGCGGCCCCTGATGATCACCGTCACGCAACACCGGCCGGTCTACAAGCGGTACTTTCTCCAGGGCATGAACGGCGTCCGCCGCCAGATCGAGGTCGCGTCGATCCCGATCCTCGGCCTCCAGGGGGAGTTCCTGGGCGCGGCGGCCCTGTTCTGGGAGATCAAGTGACCATGCGCGTGACCCTGTTCGGCACCCGCGGCTCGGTCGCCGCTCCTGGACCGGAGACCGCCCGCTACGGCGGCAACACCTCGACCGTCGAAGTCCAAGGCGCTGACGGCACGGTGCTCGTTCTCGACGCCGGCACCGGCGTCCGCCGCCTCGGCGCGCAGATTCCGTCCGCGACCAGGCGGGTCGACATCCTGCTGACCCACCTGCACATGGACCACATCCAGGGACTGGGCTTCTTCGGTCCGCTCTACAACCCGGCGATCGACGTCCACATCTGGGGGCCGGGCAGCAGCACGCTCTCGCTCGAGGCCCGGCTTTCGCGCTACCTCTCGCCGCCCCTGTTCCCGGTGCATCTGCGCGACCTGCCCGGCATCATCTGTCACGAGGTGCCGCGGGCGCCGTTCGAGATCGGGCCGTTTCGCATCAAGACGGGGCTGGTCTGCCATCCGAACCCGACCGTCGGCTACCGGATCGAGGAGGGGGACCGGGCCATGGCCTACATGCCCGACCACGAACCGGTGCTCGGGCTCAAAGACGGCCAGTGGCTCGAGCCGGAGTGGACCTCGGGCTACGCGCTCGCGGCCGACGCCGACCTTTTGATCCACGATGCCCAGTACACCGACGAGGAATACGCCCGCTGCGTCGGCTGGGGCCACAGCACCTACCGCCACGCCTTCGAGTTCGCGGCCCTGGTCGGTGCCAGGGAGATCGTCCTGTTCCACCACGACCCCGCCCACGACGACGACATGCTCGATCACCTCCTTGCCGACGCCTTGCGCCTCTTCAAACCGCCGTTCCGCGTCTCCCGCGGCTGCGAAGGCGCGGTGTTCGAGGTGGGAGGCGACAGCCGTTCCGCCGCTTGACGGCGCCGTGCGCGCTGGCGGCGCCCGACGCGGACTTCGGGATCATGCCGAGCTCGCCGCATCTTCGAGCCGTCGGTCTAGGGTAGCTCGCAACGTGACGGACGTATCGAGGTAGAGGGCGGCGGCGGCCATGATGGGCGTCAGGATCGTTCCTGCGCAGTTCGTCGAGCAGGGCCTGTGCCGCGCCGGCCGGCAGACCCAGACCGCGGCTGCTTGCGCCGCGCGGGTCATTTCGCCGGCGGCCGCGAGCCCCTCGAGCACCTCCTCCAGGCGGTCGGCGACCGGTGTCTGACGCCGTGCCGGCCGGAGTTCGGCCACGACCTCGTCGCGCTCGGTCACGAGCACCGTCGCGCCCGCCTTCGCGAGACGGACGTACTCGGACAGCCAAGCCTTGAGCTGCTTGATGCCGACCACCTTCATGGCGGAGCATAGTAGTTACCGGTGCTCACTTCGTCTGCCGCGGTCTTGCCCTGTCGCCGCGGCATAGCGCGTTCCCAACTGCGACGCGCTGTGATAGGCATTGCTCAACCGTCGGTATCGACCTCACCCGCCTTCGAATCCTGCGAGGACAGCGTGCCCCTGCCCATGACGAGCCCGCCTGCTGCCCAGGGTCGGTCGGCCGATCCGCGCTCGGTCCTGCACGACGTCTTCGGCTTCAGCGCCTTCCGCGGCCAGCAGGAGGCGATCGTGACCTGCGTCGTGGCCGGCGGCGACGCGCTGGTCGTCATGCCGACCGGCAGCGGCAAGTCGCTCTGCTACCAGATCCCGGCCCTGCTCCGGACCGGCACCGCGATCGTCGTCAGTCCGCTGATCGCGCTGATGGAAGATCAGGTGATGGCGCTGCGCCAGCTCGGCATCCGGGCGGCGTTCCTGAACTCCAGCCTGCCGCCCGCGGAACAGGGGCGGGTGTGCCGCCAGGCGGCGGCGGGCGAACTCGACCTCTTGTACATGGCGCCCGAGCGGCTCCTGTCGGAGAACTGCCTCGCCTGGCTCGACCAGCTGCCGCTCGCGCTGTTCGCGATCGACGAGGCGCACTGCGTCTCGCAATGGGGGCACGACTTCCGGCCGGAGTACCTTGAGCTCGCCGTGCTCCATGAGCGCTGGCCGGCCGTGCCCCGGATCGCGCTGACCGCGACCGCCGATCTGCCGACCCGGCGCGAGATCGCGGCCAAGCTCCGGCTCGAACAGGCGCAGGCGTTCTTCGGCGGCTTCGATCGCCCGAACATCTGCTACCGGGTGACGCCCAAGAGCAACGCTTCGGCCCAGCTGGTCCGCTTCCTGCGCGCCGAGCCCGTAGGCCACGCCGGCATCGTCTACTGCCTCTCCCGCCGGCGCACCGAGGAGACCGCCCGGCAGCTCGTGCGCGAGGGCTGGAGTGCGCTCCCCTATCATGCCGGTCTGCCGGCGGACGTTCGGCGCGCGACCCAGCGCCGGTTCGTCGACGACGACGTGCGGATCATCGTCGCCACGGTCGCGTTCGGCATGGGCATCGACAAGCCGGACGTGCGCTTCGTCTATCACCTCGATCCGCCCAAGAGCCTGGAGGCCTATTACCAGGAGACCGGGCGCGCCGGCCGCGACGGCCTGCCGGCAGTCGCGATGATGACCTGGGGGGTCGGCGACGTCGCCCAGCTCCGGCAGTTCATCGCGGCCGGCGGCAACGACGAGCGCCAGCGGATCGAGCACCACAAGCTGAGCGCGCTGCTGGGGTTCTGCGAGACCGCCGGCTGCCGCCGCCAGGTTCTTCTCCAATATTTCGGCGAGACTCTGAGCAAGCCCTGCGGCAACTGCGATACCTGTTTCGAGCCGGCCCAGACCTGGGACGGCACGATCGCGAGCCAGAAGGCGCTCTCGGCGGTCCGCCGGACCGGCGAGCGCTTCGGCCAGAGCTACCTGATCGACCTTTTGCTCGGGCAGACCAACGAGCGCATGGCGCGGCTCGGTCACGACCGGCTGCCGACCTTCGGGGTCGGGGCCGACCTCGACCGGCGGACCTGGCAGTCGGTGTTCCGGCAGCTCGTCGCGGGCGGCTTGCTCGAGGTCGATCTCGACGGCTACGGCGGCCTGCGGCTGGCGGGCGATGCCGCCAAGGTTCTGCGCGGCCAGCGCGCGCTCGAGCTGCGCCACGATCCGACGCCGGTCCGCGGCCGGCGCCCGACCAAGAGCGCCGCGAACGCGCCCGCCACGCTCGAGAGCGCTGCCGATCGCGAGCTGTTCGAAGCGCTGCGGGCCAGGCGCCGAGAGCTCGCCAAGGCGAACGGTCTGGCACCCTTCATGGTGTTCCCCGATCGCACCCTGATCGAGCTCGCGGTCAAGAAGCCCGCCGACATCCGGGCTCTGGGAACCATCCACGGCATCGGGCAGGCCAAGCGGGAGCGCTGGGGCGAGGATGTCCTGGGGGTGATCCGGCGGTTCGCCGGCGACGCCGGGACGGTTCCGGACGAGGGGTGACCACGCGTGCCCGCGGCGATCCCCGGTGAATTGACAGGTGATGAGCCGGCTGGCACCGTCCGCGCGGAGACGGAGGCTGGGCAGCGCATGAACCCCGAGGATGCCAGCTATCCGAGCCTGCGCGACCGGGTCGTGTTCGTGACCGGCGGCGGCTCCGGGATCGGCGCGAGCCTGGTCGAGCATTTCTGCGCCCAGGGCGCCAGGGTCACGTTCGTCGACCTCGCCGAGGCGGCCGCGCTCGCGCTGCTCGAGACGATCGCCGCCCGGGGCCACGCGAAACCGCGCTTCATGGCCTGCGATCTGCGTGACATCGAGGCGTTGCGCGCTGCGATCGCCGAAACCGGTGCTGCCGGCGGCCCGATCCGGGTCCTGGTCAACAACGCCGCCAACGACGATCGCCACCGGCTCGAGGACGTCTCGGTCGACTACTGGGACGACCGGATGGCGGTCAACCTGCGCCACCAGTTCTTCGCCGCCCAGGCGGTCCGGCCGCAGATGCGCGATGCCGGCGGCGGCTCGATCATCAACTTCGGCTCGGTCAGCTGGATGATCGGCGAAGGTGACTGCGCCGCCTACGTCACCGCCAAATCCGCGATCAATGGCCTGACCCGCGGGCTCGCGCGCGAGCTCGGGCCGGAGAACATCCGGGTCAACTGCGTCGTCCCCGGCTGGGTCATGACCGAGCGCCAGCTCGAGCTCTGGGTGACGCCCGAGGGCGAGCGGCTGATCGATGCCAGCCAGTGCCTGAAGGGCCGCCTGACCCCGCCCGACATCGCCCGCATGGTGCTGTTCCTGGCCGCCGACGACAGCCGGATGTGCACTTCCCAGAACTTCATCGTGGACGCCGGCTGGGTTTAGCGGCCATCCTGGGCCTGCCGCGCGCCCCGCCGGGGCTGACCCCGGCGCGCGCGGCCTCATGGCCCGTCCGATGGTCGCGCGCGGCCATGCAACCAGGGAGGCACCATCATGATCGAGACCAAGCGGCTCCTGTCCGCGCTTGTCGGCCTCGCGGCCGTCCTCGCCTTCGGCCAGCCGGCCTTTGCGGCCAAGCAGCTCCGGGTCCTGGCCTGGGAAGGCTATGCCGACCCCGACTGGGTGCAGGCGTTCGAGAAACAGTACGATGCCGACGTCAGCGTCGTTTTCGTCGGCACCGACGATGAGATCTGGGCCAAGATCAAGGGCAGCGAGGGCGAGGACTTCGATGTCTTCGCGATCAACACTGCACAACTGCAACGCTACGTTGACGCCGGGCTGGTCACGCCGCACGATCTCAGCCTGATTCCGAATCAGAAGAAAACGCTGCCGCGCTTCCAGGACCTGTCCAAGGTCACCGGCGTGATGCGCGACGGTAAGGTCTACGCGATCCCCTACGCCTTCGATTCGATCGGCCTGATCTACGACGTCGACAAGGTCAGCCCGCCGCCGACCTCGATGGACATCCTCTGGGATCCGAAATATCAGGGGCGCGTGCTGGCCTACGACAACGGCGAGCACAACTTCTCGTTCACCGCCCTGACGATGGGCATCGACGATCCGTTCCACCTGAGCGACGATCAGCTCGAGCAGATCAAGGCCAAGCTGATCGATCTCAAGCACAACGTGCTCACCTTCTATACGACGCCGGACGAGGCGCTCCAGCTCTACAACAACAACGACGTCGCGCTGATCTGGGCCAACTACGGCCAGCAGCAGGTCAAGGCGATGCAGGATGCCGGCGCCCACATCGAGTACGTCAATCCCAAGGAGGGCGCGCTCGCCTGGCTCGACACCTGGGCGCTGACCAAGGGCGTGCGCGACAAGGAGCTGGCCGAGGCCTGGGTCAACTTCACGCTCCAGCCCGAGATCAGCGGTGCCTTGTCCGAGCGCACCGGCTTCGGCAACACCGTGACGCCGTTCGCCAGCGCCGGCGCCGACGACAAGCTGGTCTGGCTCGAGGCGGTCGAGAACCCGACCAAGCGCGCCGACCTCTGGAACGAGGTCAAGGCCACGCCCTGAGACGGGTGCAGGACGGCCACCAGGCGGAGCGGCCGGAGATCGTCGGGCCCGGCGCCCGATCGATCTCCGGCGCCCGATCGATCTCCGGCCCCCGCCCGGCGCTCCGCGGTGAGCGCCTGCTGCGCGTCGCTCTGGCGGTGCTCGCCTACGGCCTGCCGCTGATCTTCATCGTCCTGCCGGTGGTCTCGTTCCTCAGCTACAGCTTGTTCCGGGTCGACGGCGCCACCATCATCTACGAGCCGACGCTCGCCAACTATGTCCGCTTCTTCGCCGACGCGATCTATCTGCCGATGTTCCTGCGCACGGCAGTGCTTGCTTTCGAGGTCGCGCTGCTCAGCATTTTGTTCGGCTACCCGGTCGCCTTTCTGCTCGCGAGCCTGCACGGCCGGGTCAAATACATCGCGACGCTGTTGTTCGTGGTGCCGCTCCTGATGAGCTACATCATCAAGATCTACGCGATCCGGAGCATCCTCGGCAGCCGCGGTTTTCTGAACCGCATTCTCCTCTGGCTCGGTGTCATCGACCAGCCACTGACGGTCCTGGTCTTCAACCTGAATGCAGTCCTGATCACGCTCGCCGTGATCCTGCTGCCGTTCGCGATTCTCCCGATTTTCATTGCCCTGGAACGCATTCCACGCAATCTGCTCGATGCGTCCGCCGACCTCGGCGCCACCTCGGCCCAGACCTTCCGCCGGGTAATCCTGCCGCTCAGCCTGCAGGGGACTTTGGTCGGCGCGTCCTTCACTTTCGTGCTCGCAATCGGCGACTTCGTGACGCCGCAGATGGTCGGTGGTCCGCAGGGCTTCACCTTCGGCCGGATCATCTACAGCCAGTTCGGCATGGCCTTCAACTGGCCGTTCGGGGCGGCGCTCTCGGTGTTTCTTCTGCTCGCGGTGCTGGCGGCGATCGCGCTCGCCGCCCGGATCGGCCGCCTGCCGGCGCCGGCCCGATGACGCTCCGCTGGCCGGCCCGCCTGGTCCTGATCGGGGTCGCGCTGATCGTGCTGCTGGCGCTCTATGGCCCGCTGTTCGTCGCGATCCTGTTCTCGTTCATCCGGATGCGGCGCGGCGAGATCCTTTGGGACAGCTTCTCGTTCGAGGCCTATGGGCTGCTGCTCAGGAACCAGGGCATCATCGAGGCGCTCGGCAACACGCTGATCGTGGGCCTTGCCGCGGTCGCGGCGGCGCTGGTGCTGGGCACGCTGTTCGCCTTCCACTACCAGGGCTCGCGCGGCCGCGGGCGCGAATTGATGCAGCTGATGATTTTCCTGCCGTTCCTGATGCCGCCGATCCTGACCGGGCTGTCGCTCCTGATTTTCTTCCGCCAGGCGCACATCGAGCGCTCGCTGATCACGGTCGTGATCGGCCACACGCTGTTCGTGCTGGCGCTGGTCTACCGCATCCTGCTCGCCCGCCTGCAGGCGCTGAGCCCATCTTTGATCGAGGCCTCGCTCGACCTCGGCGCGAGCCGCTTCCAGACCTTCCGCTACGTGCTCCTGCCCCACCTCGCGACCGCGGTGTTCTCGGCCGCGCTGCTCGCGTTCGCCCTCTCGTTCGACGAGACCCTGATCACGCTGCTCGTGACCGGCACCCAGAACACGCTGCCGATCCGGCTCTGGGCGATGATGCGCCTGGGCTTCACCCCCGACATCAACGCGCTCGTGACCCTGATCCTCGCCGGCACGACCGCGCTCTGCCTGCTGGTCGCCACCACCCTCACCCCCGCCCGCCCGGATTGACGCCCCACTTCTTTGCTCTCGATGCAACCATCGGCAAATTTCCTGTGCTCTCGAATGCGCGACCCATTGGTAAATCATGCGCCCCCCCGGCGCATGGCATCAATCAGCCCGAAGTCGATCCCGATCGATCCGAAGATCTGCCACGCCTCGAGGCGATGGCCATCCCCATCAATTGGCGGCGGCGGAGTCCCACGGTCGCATGGACCACCGGAACGAAGCGTTAACGATCAGCGGTTAATTTTCGGTTAACCGGTGCGATCCTGCTCCATCGATGCGATCGGACTCAGAAGCTGCCCAGCCAAAGCGCCCAGCGCCAATCGGTTGCTGGAGCTCCGTCACCTGGAGGGCCGATCGAGCCGGTATAGGCGATCACCCCGCCGGCGGTCGGGCGAGGCTGCCGATGCCTTTGCCGAACTTCGCTGCCGGCCTCACTCGAGCACGACCCGCGGGAAGTAGCAGGAAACCAGCCAGTTCGGCTGGTCGACGATCTCCGAGATGTGCAGGTCGGCGCAGGCGCTGCAGAGAATGTAGGCCTCGACCGGCGCCATGCCGTGGCGGGCCGCGAGCAGGTCGATCATCGCCCGGGTCGCATCCCGCGCGCCCTCGAACAGGTCGGGACCGATCCCGGTCGTGACCTCGTAGCCCTTGACGTCGAAGTGGCGGCTGACGGGCCCGGGCGTGGTCAGGCGCGGCGACTTCAGGTTGGCGCCCCTGACCAGGTCGAACGTCAGGGTCACGACCATCGGGCTCTCGATCGCGGTGCCGCAGACCTCGCCGTCGCCCTGGGCGGCGTGGCAGTCGCCGACCGAGAACAAGGCGCCTTCGACCGCGACAGGCAGGTAGAGGATCGTGCCGGCCGCGATGTCGCGGATGTCCATGTTGCCGCCGACCCAGCGCGGCGGCACGATGCTGTGCAGCCCGGGCTCGGCCGGTGCGTTCCCGATCACGCCGGTGAACGGCTTGAGCGGCACTCTGCCGCCCGGCCCGTACATCGCGGGCGCCATCGTGCCCGGGTCGTACTTCCACAAATGCAGCGCGGGCTCGGGGAACTGGTCGGCGAGCAGGCCGAAGCCCGGGATGTTCGCGGTCCAGCCCCAGCCCGAGGGCGCGAAGCCCTCGACCGTGACCTTGAGCGCATCGCCCGGCTTTGCGCCCTCGACCCAGACCGGGCCGGTCACCGGGTTGACCTTGCCGAAATCGAGCGCCGCGACGTCGGCCACGGTCGAGGTCGGCGAGAGCTGCGCGCCCGAGGCGTCGACCGTCTCGAACGCGACCGTCTCGCCCGGCGCCACCCGCAGCGCCGGCGGGTTGGCGTTGTCCCAGCCGAAGTGATGGCGGTGCTGGTGGATCGTGTGGTTCGGGTTGGGCTTCGGGTCACTGGGCATCTTTGGCATACACCACGTCGTAGTTGACCGGGATGTGCACGGGGTCGACGAAGATCGCATCCGGCCCGCCGAGGCGGTCGGCCTTCATCGTGAACCGCAGCTCGTGGAACACCGGCGCCCAGGGCGCATCGTCCATGATCTTGAGGAAGATCTCGCGCCAGGCCTCGAGGCGTTGGTCGGTCTTGGCCGGGTCGGTGATCGCATCCGCCGCGGCCGCCTGCTGGTCGAGCTCCTGATTGCAGTACCAGGACCAGTTCCAGCCGCCCGGCACCGCGCCCGCACAGCCCAGGATCGGCCCGTAGAAGTCGGAGGGATCCGGAAAGTCGGCGATCCAGGCCATGCCGCCCGACCAGATCATCGGCGCCTCCTTCTCGTCGCCGCCGGCCGCGATCACGTTCGCCTGCGCCAGCGTCTTGAGCTCGGCGCGGATCCCGACCTCGGCGAGGTCCTGCTGGATCGCCTGCGCGATGCGCGGGTTCGGGTCGGTGTTCATCGCGTAGAGCTCGGTATCGAAGCCGTTCGCCAGGCCCGCCTGCGCCAGCAGCGCCTTGGCCTTGGCCGGATCGTAGGCGTAGCCCTGGTAGTCCTTGGCGTAGCCCGGCATCGCCGGCGGCAGCGGCTGGTTCGCTGGCACCGCCCGACCGTTGATGATCCGGATGATCCGGTCCTTGTTGATCGCATGGTTGACCGCCTGGCGCACGAGCTTGTCGTCGAACGGTTTGAGCTTGACGTTCATCGCGACGTAGCCCGTGTGCAGCTGGCCGCCCTTGATCACGTTCTGCTTGAGCGATGGATCGTTCATGACTTCGAGGAACTTGGCCGGCGGGATGCCGTCGCCGAGAATGTCGACCTCGCCCCGCTCCAGCCGCAGCAAGGCCACGAGCGGCTCCTGGCCGATCTCGAACGTGATCTTGTCGAGCTTGGGCACCCCCGGCTTGTAGTAGTCGGGGTTGCGCTCGTAGACGACCCGCTGGCCAAGCGTCCACTCGGTCATCTTGTAGGCGCCGGTGCCGACCGGGTGCTTGCCGAAGTCCTGGCCGTATTTTTCGACCTCTTCCTTGGGAACGGCGAAGCCGAAGTTGAGGGCCATGACGTGGAGGAAGGTGGCATCCGGGCGCGACAGCGTGAAGCGCACGGTATGGGGATCGACCACCTCGATCCCGGACAGTTCCTTGGCCTTGCCCGCGGTCACGTCCTCGAAGCCCGCGATCATGGTGAAGAAGCCCTGGCCCGGGCTCTGCGTCTCGGGCCGCACCGCGCGTTCGATCGACCATTTGACGTCGTCGGCGGTGAGCTCGCGGCCGTTGTGGAACTTGACGCCCTGGCGCAGCTTGAAGGTGTAGGAAAGGCCGTCGGGTGCCACCTCGTAGCTCTCGGCGAGGTCCGGCACCAGGTCGGTCGTGCCCGGGGCGTAGTCCATCAGGCCGTCGAACAGGCTCTTGATCATCGACCAGTTCTGCCAGTCGTAGCCGATCGCCGGATCGAGCGTCGAGACGTCGTCCTTGTAGGTGACGACCATGCTCCCACCCTGCTTGATGTCGTCCGCGCGGGCGGCGCCCGCGGCCACCGGCAGGAGCAGGGCCAGCGTGGCTCCGAGCAGATGCTTGCGCAGCATGCGAGATGCCTCCTTCTCGTTCGTTGGCCCGAGCCTAGCGCAGCCGGCGCCCGAGGTCGATCAACGTTGCGTGTTCAGAGCCGCACCGCCTCGACATCCGTCCGCGCGAAATCTCCGCCCTTGTACAAGAGCGGCAACCCCAGGCGCTTCGCGAGCGCATAGGCGAACAGATCGCCGAAGTTCAACACCGCGGGCTCCTCTCCGCGACCCTTACCGAACCGCAGCATGCCGTCTCTGGCCGTGGCGACCTGATCGGCACCGACCGGCACGATCTCGGCGCCGGTCGACGCCAGCAGTTCATCGACGCCGGCCAAGCCTTCAGGTCCGACTTCGAGCTGTACGACCCGCAGGGTCTCGATCAGCGTGCCGGCCGAGATCTTCACCTCATGAGCCAGCAGGAACTCCTCGAAGTCGGCGCGCTCCGGCTCGCCGAGTAGGATCGCGAGCAGCGCCGACCTGTCGGCGACCAGGATCACAGGATCGGATTGCCCTGATCGTCGTAGAGATCGTGGTCGGAGGTCACCTGCCGGCGCGGCAGGGCATCGAGCCGCGCCAGCGCGGCGTCGAGGCGCCGCTTCCGGGCCTGCAGATCCTGATCCACATCTGCCAGGTCCCGCTCGATCGCCCGGCGGACGGCGTCGGTCACCGTCGTCCGCCGCGCTTCGGCGAGACGCTTGGCCATGTCTCGAACGCGGTCGTCGCGGATGTAGAGGCCCATGTCGCGCTCCCGTCGAGCGCCTACTTTGGCGCGCCGATCTCGTCGTACATGTCATTCTCGTCGAAATCGTAGTGCGGCATCGCATCGAGCCGCGCCAAGCTCTCCCGGATGCTCCGGTCCCGCTCCGCCCGATCCTCGGCGAGCGCCCGCTCGAGCGCATGCCGAACCGCCTCGCCCACGGTCGTGCGCCGCGACCGGGCGAGCCGTTCCGCCAGCTCGCGGACGCCGTCGTCGCAGATGAAGAGGCCCATCGGCTACCTTTCCGAATATGCATTGTTGCCGAGTAGATATGCGATCCTCGCTCCGCCTACGAGACCGCCTTAGCACGACCTGACGCATGGTTTGGTGAACGGGAGCCGCGGGCCTGCTTCATGACCATCCCTCCTGCTCCAAAGCGTCCCGGAACGGAGCAAGCGAGGTAACCTCTTCCATCAAGGGAGTGGTCTCATACACGAGCTTTCCCCATCCGGACGCCCCGACGACAAGGCCGGTGCGAGTGGCTGCTTGTAGGGCAGAGTTGAGATGGCGCTCGGTCGGAAAAACGGCCGGTACAAGTTCCTCCTTCGTGCGAACCCGCGCTTGGCCGCGCGCCTCCTTTTCGGCCATCGTTCGGCCCAATGACCGTAGCTCATTCTTGTACAAAGTTGCAATTGCAATCACTTCTTCTCTAGTCAGGGTTGCTAGAAATCCGGCATAATACAGAAATCTATTAGCTGTTAGACTCCGTTTGTGCGCCATGCCTCGGATCGTCATCGCCATCAGCCGAAGATTTAGCCGAGCCGTCCCTTCTTCGGCTGCTCTCATGTACTTCAGGAAGATCGCAGCGAGTTCATCGACGTCTGCGATGCTCTCGATGAGCGCTTGCCCCTGGCGAAGCTCCTCCATGAGGATACCTCTCGCCTTCTTGCGCCGTCCATCGATCAATCGAGCAACCGATTGACTGAGTGTGTTTTCGAGGACGAGCCCCGCTACGACAGGAAAGAGATCGGCGGCGATGGTGATCAGGGGAGCGGGCAAGTTCATGCTCGGAGCGCTGCGCAGGAGGCGACGAGGTATGCTACCGCAGCTTGATGCGCGGGTCGATGAAGGGGGCGGCGAGGTCGGCCAAGAGGTTGCCGATCACGATCGCGACCGCCGCGACCAGGGTCATGCCGATGATGATCGGGATGTCGACCCGCTGGATCGGCTGCCAGGCGAGCTGGCCGATGCCGCGCGCTCGATCAGGTCCAGCATGCGCGCATTCGGGGCGGCTCGGCGAGCGATCAGGCCGGCTGCAGGACGCGGACCTCGAGGCGCTTGCCGAGGGCGGCCAGCGCGCGGTCGATATCGTCGATGTGCGAGCGGTGGTCGAGGTCGAGCAGGCGGCGGACGGCGTTCTCCTGCAGGCCGAGGCGGCGGGCGAGTTCGGTCCGGGTGATGCCTTGCGTGCGCATCGCCCCGTACAGCGCGAGCTTGGCCGCGATAAGTGGCGGTAAGGTGGCGACCGGTCGGCCGCGCGCCGGGCTCGGGCGGGGGATTTTGCGGCCGAGCTTGAGGTAGCCGCCGAGCGCGGCGATCAGGCAGTCGAGGGCCTGCTCGCCGGCGGCCGCTTCGGTTGCGCCGAAGGTATGGGCCGCGGGCACGTCGACGAACTGCACCAGCACGCCATCGGACTCTTCCGGCTCGAACGTGTAGGGAAAGGCCTGGGTCATCGTCAGCCTCAGGGCAGATCGCGGCGCGCGACACCGAGATCGCGCAGAATTTTGGCCAACAGACCGGGGCCGATCTCGTGACTCAGAGCCGGAATTGTGGTGAAGCGGCTGCCGAAGTAGACGCGGCCGTGGCCGCCCTTACCAGCCCTGGACTCGTAACGCACGGTGAGGTCTCTCCGTCTGGCCAAGCGGCGAAGCTTCCGCAGGAGCTCGTGACCCGTCATCCCGAGTCCATCGCATACTCATGTGCGATGGCCAACGGGATTCGCATCGATCAGCGGGCAAGGAGCCTCACCTCAGCTTGATGCGCGGGTCGATGAAGGGGGCGGCGAGGTCGGCGAGGAGGTTGCCGATGACGATCGCGACCGCCGCGACCAGCGTGACGCCGATGATGATCGGGATGTCGACCCGTTGGATCGCCTGCCAGGCGAGCTGGCCGATGCCGGGCCAGCCGTAGACCGATTCGACCACCACCGCGCCGCTCATGAAGATGCCGATGTCGAGCCCGACCATCGCGATCACCGGCAAAGCGGCGTTGCGGAGCGCATGCACGAGCACGACCCGCCATTCGCTCGCGCCCTTGGCGCGCGCGGTCCGGATGTAGTCCTGGCGGAGCACGTCGATCATCGAGGAGCGGGTCATGCGCGCGTACCAACCGCCGCCCAGGATGCCGAGCGTCACTGCCGGCAGGACCAGGTGCCGGAAGCTGCCGTAGCCGCCGATCGGGAACCAGCCGAGCTGCACGGCGAACACGTAAAGTAACAAAATGCCGACCACGAACTGCGGCGCCGAGACCGCGGTGAAGGACAGGATCATGACCGCCCGGTCGCCGCGGCGGCCGCGCCGGGTGGCGGCGACGATCCCGGCCGTGAGCCCGATCACGAGCTCGACGAAGATCGCGGCCGCCATCAGCTGCAGCGTCGCCGGCAGGCGCGAGCGGATCAGCGCGCTGACCTCGGTCTTCTGGATGTAGGAGCGGCCGAGATCGCCTTCTGCCAGATGGCCGAGGTAGCGGAGGTATTGCTGCCAGAGCGGCAGGTCGAGGCCGAGCTGGCGGCGGATGCTTTCCACGGTTTCGGGCGTGGCGCTGCGGCCGGCGATCTGCCGGACCGGGTCGGCCGGCACCAGGTAGACGAGCACGTAGGTGATCGCCGTGATGCCGATCAGGATGAAGACCGCCTGGCCCAGGCGTTTGCCGACGTAGACGAGCATCAGCCGCGGCCCCGCTGGGTCGGGTCGAGGGCGTCGTGGAGCGCCTCGCCGACCAGGTTGAATGACAGCGCCAGCAGCAGGATCGCGGCGCCCGGAAAGAACACGAGCCAGGGCGCGGTCGCGAAGTAGGTCTGGTTCTCGAAGATGATGTTGCCCCAGGAGGGGGTCGGCGGGCGCACGCCGACGCCGAGGAACGAGAGCGTCGCCTCGAGCAAGACCGTGGTCGCGATCCCGAGCGTGCCCCAGACCAGCATGGTCGGCACCAGATGCGGCAGGATATGGCGGCCGAGGATCCGCAGCCCGCTGGCGCCGAGCGCCCGGCAGGCCTCGATGAACTGTTTTTCCACGAGGCTGCGGGTCTGGGTGTAGACCACGCGCGCGACCTGGACCCAGTTGACCATCGCGATCACCAGCGCCACGATCCAGAGCGACGGGCTGAAGATCGCGGCGAGCGCGATCGCGAGCAACAGCGCCGGAAAGGCCGTCATCAGGTCGGTGAAGCGCATGATCGCGGCCCCGATCCAGCCGCCGACATAGCCGGCGATCACGCCCAAGAACGTGCCGGTCAGGACCGCGACGCCGTTGGCCGCGATCCCGATGATCAACGAGGTGCGGGCGCCGAAGATCAGGCGCGAGAGCAGGTCGCGGCCGAGCAGGTCGGTGCCGAGCCAAAAGCGCGCGTCGGGCGGCAACGGCGCGCCCTCGAGCGTCAGGCCATCGAAGAACTGCTCGTCCGGCGAGTACGGGGCGAGCTCGGGTGCCAGCAGGGCCGCGAGCGTCATCGCGGCGATCACGACCAGCCCGAACAGGGCGGCGCGGTCGGCCAGGAGCTGCTTCAGGGTACGCGGCATCGAGAGGTCATCAGGATCGGCGCTCCGTTGCCCTTCATGGCATCGCTGCGGTTCACAGCCAAGGGTCGCATCTCTAAGCTCGTGCCCGGGGTGGCCCCGGCGGGTCCGGCGGCGCCCGGACCGGGGAGGCGAGAGATGGCTCGAATGACCGGCGGCGAAGCGCTGGTGCGTGCGATCGTGGCGCAGGGCGTGGACACGCTGTTCGTGCTGCCGGGGGTTCAGAACGACCCGTTCTTCAGCGCCCTCTACGACATGGCCGAGCGCCTGCGGGTGATCGTGACCCGGCACGAGCAGGGTGCTGCCTACATGGCGCACGGCTACGCCGCCGCGACCGGGCGGCCGGGCGCCTATTGCGTGGTGCCGGGCCCCGGATTTCTGAACACGACCGCGGCGCTTGCGACCTCCTATGGCGCCAGCGCGCCGGTGCTCTGCATCTCCGGCCAGATTCCGTCGCGCCACATCGGCCGCGGCGCCGGCCTGCTGCACGAGATCCCGGACCAGCTCGGGATCATGCAGCGCCTGACCAAGTGGGCGACGCGGATCGAGGCGCCCGAGGAGGCCGGCGCGCTGGTCGCCGAGGCGTTCGCGAAGATGACCAGCGGCCGGCCGCGACCGGTCGCGCTCGAGATGCCGATGGACGTGATGGCGCGCGAGGCCTGGATCGCCGGCGATCCGCGGGCGGCGCCGCCGGTGATCCATCCCGAGCCCGATCCGGACGCGCTCGAGAGCGCGGCCGAGCTCCTGAACGGCGCCCTGCGCCCGATGATCTTCGCCGGCGGCGGCGCCCACGCGGCGAGCCCGGAGGTCCGCGAGCTGGCGGAGCGCCTGGGCGCGCCGGTGGTCGCGGGCTGGATGGGGCAGGGCGTCATGGACGGCCGCTCCGGGCTCAGCCTGAACATCACCGCCGCCCACCAGCTCTGGCCCGAGGTCGACATCGCGCTCGCCGTTGGCTCGCGCTTCCAGCGGGTCCAGATGGACTGGGGCGTCGACCAGGATCTGAAGGTGATCCGGATCGACCTCGATCCGACCGAGATTTCCCGCCATGCCCGCCCCGAGGTGCCGCTGCTGGCCGATGCCGGGCAGGCGCTGCGAGCATTGCTGCCGGCGATCCGGAGCGACCGGCGCCCGGCCTGGCGCGAACGGGTCGCGAGCGTCAAGGCTGAAGTCGCAGCGCTGCTCCGGCGCGAGCTCGCACCTCAGCACGAGCTGATCGACGCGTTGCGCGCCGCGCTGCCCGAGGACGGCATCCTGGTCGAGGACCTGACCCAGATCGGCTACGTCTCGCGCCTCGCTTTTCCGGTCTACGGGCCGCGGCAGTACCTGAGCTCCAGCTACCAGGGCACGCTCGGCTTCAGCTACCCGGCAGCGCTCGGCGCCAAGACCGCCCTGCCCGAGCGGTCCGTAGTCGCGATCGCCGGCGACGGCGGCTTCATGTACAACGTCCAGGAGCTCGCGACCGCCGCCCAGTACGGCATCAACGTGGTCGCCGTGGTCTTCAACGATCGCGCCTACGGCAACGTCAAGCGCATCCAGCGCGAGCTCTACGGCAACCGCGTGATCGCGAGCGACCTCACCAACCCCGACTTCGTCCGCCTCGGCGCCAGTTTTTCCATCTCTTCCGAGAAAGCGACCAGCCCGGACGAGCTACGGGACGCCCTCGAACGCGCGCTCGCCCGCAACCAGCCCGCGCTGATCGAGGTCCCGCTCGGCGAGCTCCCCGGCCCCTGGCCCTACCTCATCATGCCGCGGGTGCGCGGCTGAACCGGGGCGGGCCGCGGCTCCCTGCGACAGCTCGGCCGCGCGCGGCCGGCTGAGTCCGCCGACCAAGGTTCCGATACCTTCTGTACACCTTTGGCTCCGACAACCTGTTGCTCGCGGGCAACCGGCAGCTCCGCGCCCGGGAGGGATTGATGCTCGAGACGATCGTCACCGCACTCGCCGGCCTGATCACGGCCACGATCTCGGCGATCGGCTATCCCGGGATTCTCCTTCTGATGGCGATCGAGTTGGCCTGCATCCCGTTGCCGTCCGAGATCATCATGCCGTTTGCCGGCTACCTCGTGTCGACCGGGCGCTTCGACCTGATCCTGGTCGCGACCTTCGGCGCGCTCGGCTGCAACGTCGGCTCGACGGTCGCCTATGCGGTCGGCATGTACGGCGGCCGGCCGCTGGTCGAAAAGTGGGGAAAATACCTGCTGATGAGCCGGCGCGACCTCGACCTCGCCGAGCGCTTCTTCGCCCGCTGGGGCAGCATCACCGTGTTCGTCGCCCGCCTGCTGCCGGTGGTCCGGACCTTCATCGCACTGCCCGCGGGCATCGCGCGCATGCCCCAGCTGCGCTTCCAGCTCTACACCTTTGCCGGCTCCTGGCCGTGGTGCTACGCGCTCGCCTACGTCGGCCTCAAGCTCGGCGAACGCTGGGACAGCGATCCTCGCCTTCGGGCGATCATGCACCAGGCCGACGCCGTGATCGTGGTCGCGCTGCTCGCCGGCCTCGCCTGGTGGGTCTGGCGCCACTGGCGAGCTCGCCGCGCCGACTGACCATGGCAAGCTCTGCCCGCGCGGCGCGAGTTCGCGCGGGCGGCCGCAGCGGCAGCGGATCGCGCGCGGCCAGGCGCCGGCGCTCCGGGTCGCGGGCGAGGTTCCGCCCGGCCGCGGCGGCGAGCGCGGGCCCGCCCCGGTCCGCCGGGCCGCGCACCGCAGCCGCAGCTACCAGCGCTTGTAGGGCAGGAACTTGCCGCTCATCGTGATCTGGACGCGATCGCCCTTGGGATCTTCGATCCGCTCGACGCTCAGGTCGAAATCGATCGCGCTCATGATCCCGTCGCCGAACTTCTCGTGGATCAGCGCCTTGATGGTGTCGCCATAGACGTAGGCGATCTCGAAGAACCGGTAGATCAGCGGGTCTTTGGCGACCGGATCGAGGTTCTGCGCCTTGAGCGGGCATTGCTGGAGCGCGATCCCGACCTCGGCCCTGCGGTTGCCTAAGTCGAGGTATTGGGTGAGCGTCTCGGCCTGCTCCCTGGTGAAGCTGTTCTGGCCGAGGCAGACCGAGGTCACGAACACCTCCGACAGGCCGACCGCCGCGGCGATCTCAGTCCAGGTGCACCCCTTCGCGAACTTCGCCTCGAGGATCGCTTCGGTCGTCTCGAGCTTGCTCATCATCGCGTCTTCTCCCTCATCAAGATCGAACGGCCGGCATTCGCACGCCGGGTCGTCGGGTCATGTCTTACATGCAAGCATCCGGCCAGGGCGGTGCCGCCCACCCGGCGCTTCAGAATACGGCATCGACGCGGTCGCCATGATGTTCAACGACCGCGCCTACGGCCACGTCAAGCGCATCCGCCGCGAGCTCTACGGCAACCGGATCATGGCGAGCGACCTCACCCGTCTTCAAGCGCGGCGGAGGGCCGGTGCCGCTGAGCTTTGGGGACCGCGACGGCTATGGTCCGCCCGATCAGGCCCGGCAGCTGGTGCGGATGATCGTGAAGTACGGATCGAACCCATGAAGTACCTGGTAGAGGTATTCTGGAGCGAGGACGACGAGGGCCGCATCGCGGTCCTGCTGCCTGACTGCTTGGCCTTCTGCAGGACGCCGGCGCCGCGGTCCACGAGATCGGCGATGCCACCCTGGCCTGGATTGCCACCTACCGCGCCAGCGGCAACCCGATCCCCGAGTCCGCGACCAAGGCCCGCCGCGCGGCCTGACGGGAGGCGCTTACGAAGCCTGCCCTCGTTCGTCGTGATCCATTTTTCGGCACCATTTCCCGGGATGACATCATTTTCCAGGAACAGATTCCCGATACCATTTCCTACTCTATACTGCCGGGCTTCGAGACGACGGCCGGCCACCGCGGACGAAAGCCGATTCCGGCTCGCGGCCCTTGGTTGCCAACAACAGGGCAAGCAGGTTCGTTCCTCTGTCCAACCATAAGTTTAGAAGCTTGCCCCGACGCTCAGCGGCAATCTCCTGCAGCCGCCGCGTCCTCGACGGCTGCCGCCCGCGCCGATGGATTGAGAAGCAGGAGACCCCGAATGACCTACGGCCTCGTTAGGCAATTCGAAACTCGGGAGCCGTATGTGCTCTCAGAACGGGCCGTAAGCCACTCGACCTGATCGCCTCGACAACCACCGGTCGGAGGCCTGTCGGCCGATCGCGTGGCTCGACCCGAACTTACCTGCGCACCTCACGAATCAAGCTGACAGGGACTTTCAAGATGCGCTTACTTGCTCTAGCCACTCTTGTCGCGCTAGTCATTGGAGGATCAGAACTCCCGTGCAGCCTCCGATTGCCTCGAGTCCGCAGCCCCAGTCGTGACCATCGACGGTGATCAAGGATATATTCAGTTTCGCATCGGCAACAAAACCGGACCTGATGGCAGCGGCTACGACGCCAGCAATGCTTCCTGGCTCCAAGAGGTTTACCCCATAAAGAAGAGTGCCTACCCGATCATTCTCAATGGTCCGGACGGAGGATGTTGGGTGGGCGGCACGATCGTCGGCACCGGCGATGTCAATGCTGCCTGGCGCACGATATACGACCACGGCAACTCTGCGGCTATGATGTGGGGGCATCGTGCCTCAACTCAACGATTTACCGTGGATGGAGTCCGTGTCCACAACGTTTGGGACGCCTTCCGTCCTGGCAACAACGCCAACAATTTCGTGATCCGTAATGTCTGGGTGACGTACAATCGTGACGACTGCGTGGAAAATGATAGTTACAATTCTGGGTATGTCTACAATAGTCTGTTCGACGGTTGCTACGTCGCTTTCAGCAGTAGAAATACAACGACAACTCGCGATGGCCGCAAGCACATCTGGACCATCGAGAAGAACCTGGTGAGACTGCAACTGATGCCCGCTCCCACGACCGGTTCAATATCGCACCAAGGATTTTTCAAATGGGATAAAAAAGGAACCAAACTACGGCTGATAAACAACATTTTCTACGTGCGGGAGGGCAGCACTACCAGCCTCCGGAGAGATCCGTTCATAGATCTCACACGTCTGGACATCGTCCGCGAGAGCCGAGGCAACATCATCGTCTGGGCCGGCGGTGGTGATTACCCGTGGCGGGTCCCCCCGGGCTTCACCGTCACCAAGGACGAGCGCGTCTGGGATCGTGCCAAAGACGACTGGCTCCGGGATCACGCAGAGGTGTTTTCAGGGTCAGCTTGCTTCGTCTCCGCTTATCCTGCCGCGGGGGCGGAACTCTGTTAGGGCATCACCTTCTTGGCCGCCCCGATCCGTCGTCACCGCCGCCACCTCAGCCCGCCAAACCTTGCTTTGGCGGGCTGTTCCGACCGGCAGCCATCGCTGCCAGACGCGCACGATCCGCAGCTGGCGAGCGCGGTCCTCCCGGCATACTTCCAAGTCGAGGCGCTTGCTTATTTTCCTATAAACTGATCGAGTCTGCTGGAGTTCCGGCTGCCGCGCCTGGGTGCGGCGACGTCGCCGGACGCCGCGACGAAACGAACCCGAGAGCCGCACGAACCCTCACTTTCCGTGCCGCGATGACCGTCCACTGCATGGCGGCGTCGCGAGGCCACGCCGGGGAGGCCTCGCCTGCCGAGGGCGCCCGGGCGCTCAGTGCAGGATCGGCGGCGAGCCCAGGCCGGCCATCACGAACTCGAACTTCTCGTTATCCGAAATCACGCTGCGCCGGGTCGTGAACAACATGCCGTGCGAGCTCTGATAGAGGCCGAAGAAGAAGCCGCTGGTGGTCTGGATCGTGTACTTGCAGCTGCCCTGGTCGACGATCCGGAACTTCTCCCAGCCGCGAACCTGCGTGGCATCGGTGTGGAAGATGTCGCTGAGGCTGTCGATGCAGGCACCCGGGAAGCCGTGGTGGCAGTGTTGATAGACCTGGACCTGGCCGCCGCCGCCCAGGGCGGTCACGAAATTGACGCCGTTCGAGGTTTGCAGCGCGTAGGAGCCGTCCGGCTGGAGGATCAGCTTGAACTTCGATTCCGGCCGGCCGCCATAGCCGGTCCCGAGTGCGCTGCTGGTGCGGCCGCCGCCGTCCGGCGCCGAGAGTGACCACGTGTCGAAGGCGACGACGTTCGGGATGATCGAATAGGCGAAGCCCGAGCCCAGACCGCCGCACTTCACCGGCCGAAACTCCTCCCAGGTACCGACCCGGAAGCCGTCGGTATGGATGGCATTCTCGTAATGGCCGCCGGCTCCGACCGCGGTGACGTTCCTGCCGCCGATGGTGTTGAGGCCGTACCAGGTGGCGGCGAAGTCGCCGATGCTGAGATCGTTCATCCGGAACTGCTCCCAGGCGCGGATCTGGGTCGCATCGGTATGCAGCGCATCCGAGGTCATGCCACCGCCGTTGACCGCGGTGAGGTAGTTGCCGGTCGCGGTCTGGAAGCTCTTGTCATACGTCGGCGCCGGGTTGGCCACGACGATCCTGAATTTCTCCCACGGCGGCCGAGGTGGCGGCGGTGATGATCGTGGGAAAGGTTGAACGCCCGCCGCCGTCGATCGCGGTGAGGTAGTACCCGTTCTTGGTCCGGAACGCGAATTCGCCGGGCAGCGTGTCCGCCTCTGCGACCGCGAGCGCGGGACCGCCGGCGAGCACGATCGACAGTGCCAGGCTCGCGAGAGCCGAGCGCGACGGCAGCGGGCGCCGCCCTTTGCTCGCCTTTGCTCGGTCGGCGCCCACCCGGTCAGGGAGCGACCGAGCCCATCCGGTGCGCGGTCCAAGTCCCTGAGCGGCGCAAGGCGGGTTCCTGGGCAGGCGCACGGGCTCGGAATGCCGGGTTGGCATGGCGTCCTCCGATGAGGTCAGCTCACGCCGGTAACATACCTCCGCTCCGGCAGCCGCATTGTGAACTGCAACACAAATCGCATCAGGCCGACGAGGAAGCGGGACGAGGGCGGAGAGGGAGAAGAGAAAAGGGGCAGTTCGCCCCTGCTCAAACCGGCTCGCCCGCGCTCAGAACGCGACCTGGTCGCCGCCTTTGAGGGCGAGCATGGTGCGGGCTTCGGCGGGGGTGGCGACTTCCAGGGAAAGCGCTTCGAGGATGGTGCGGATGCGGCTGACCTGCTCGGCGTTGCTTTTCGCGAGCTGGCCGCGGCCGACGTAGATCGAGTCCTCGAGGCCGACCCGGACGTTGGCGCCCATCGTCGCGCCCATCGTACACATCGGGATCTGGTGGCGGCCGGCGGCGAGGATCGACCACTGGTAATCAGTGCCGAACAGCTTGTCGGCGATCCGGCGCATGTGGACGAGGTTCTCGGGGTCGGCGCCGATGCCGCCCAGGATGCCGAAGATCGTCTGCACGAACAAAGGCGGCTTGACCAGGTCGCGGTCCAGGAAGTGGGCGAGGTTATAGAGATGACCGACGTCGTAGCACTCGAACTCGAAGCGGGTGCCGCAGCCCTCGGCCAGCGCCTGGATGATTTTTTCGATATCCTTGTAAGTATTCCGGAAGATGAAGTCGCGGGAGGCCTCGAGGTGCTGGCGTTCCCACTCGTGCTTGAACTCCTTGTAGCGACTTAACATCGGGAAAAGACCGAAGTTCATCGAGCCCATGTTGAGCGAGGTCATCTCGGGCTGGGCGCGCAGCGGCGCCGCGAGCCGTTCGTCGAGGGTCATGCCGTGGCCGCCGCCGGTCGTGATGTTGACGACCGCATCCGACGCCTGCTTGATCCGCGGCAGGAACTGCATGAACACGGCAGGGTCCGGGGTCGGCCGACCGGTCTCGGGGTCGCGTGCGTGCAGGTGGATGATCGCGGCCCCGGCCTCGGCCGCGCCGATCGCGGCCTCCGCGATCTCGGACGGCGTGATCGGCAGATGGGGCGTCATCGTCGGCGTGTGGATCGAGCCGGTGACGGCGCAGGTGATGATGACCTTCTGGCCCGCCATTTTTTTCTCCACTTTTGTCGCGGCCGCGGCCGGACGTTCGCCGACTGCCCCGTCAGCCGGACCTTGCCCTGCGGATTAAGCGGCACGGGCCGCGCCAGTGTCAACCAGCGCAGCCGCATACTCTCCTGACGACAAGTTCGGAAAAGAATCAGTTGGGAACGATCGTGGTCCCGGTCGCGCCGCGGAGTGCCCGGCCGATGTTCTGCGGGTCGGTGATCAGGCCGCGGCGGTCCTGACGGCCCGGGTGCTCGAGGTAGCCGATGACCGCCCGGATCTTGGGTGCCATGCTGCCCTCGGCGAACTCGCCGGCGGCGAGGTACGCCTCGGCCTCGGCACGGGTGATGCGCTCGAGCCAGCGCTGCTCCGGGCGGCCGAACGCGATCGCGACCTGCGGCACCCCGGTCGAGATCAGGAGCAGGTCGGCATTCAATTCGCGCGCCAGCATGGCCGACGCGAGGTCCTTGTCGATCACCGCCTCGACGCCCTGAAGGTCGCCCGCGGCGTCCTGACGGACCGGGATGCCGCCGCCGCCGCAGGCGATCACGACGTAGCCCGAGCGCACCAGGTGGTCGATCTCGCGGCTCTCGACGATGCCCTTGGGCAGGGGCGAGGGCACCACGCGCCGGAAGCCGCGGCCGGCGTCCTCCCTGACGATCCAGCCGAGTTCCTTGGCCCGCGTCTCGGCGGTCGCCTGGTCCATGTAGGAGCCGATCGGCTTCACCGGATTCGCGAACGCCGGGTCGGCGGGGTCGACCAGCACCTGGGTGATCACGGTCGCCGCCCGCCGCTCGATGCCACGCCGGCGGAACTCGTTGCCGAGCGCCCGCTGGAACATGTAGCCGATCGCGCCCTGGAGGTCGGCGGAGGCGTAGTCCATCGGCACCGGCGGCACCTCCGCGATCGCGAGCTCGGAGCGCCTGAGGATGAAGCCCACCTGCGGCCCGCTGCCGTGGGTCACAACCACGTTCCAGCCGAGGGCCACCATCTCGGCGATGTGCTGCGCGGTGTTCGCAGCCGCCCGATACTGGTCCGGGATCGACTGATGCCCCGGGTCGACAATCAGCGAATTGCCGCCGACCGCGACCACGGCCGTGCGCTTAGCGGCCGCCATCGGCGCGGTCCAGCTGGTCGGCGAGCGCTGCGATCGCCTGGGCGAAGCAGGCGAGCGGGGCGCGGGTGATGCCGGCGCCGATCTGGCCGACGCCCGCGGCGCGATGCGCGATCCCGGTGTTGATCACCGGCGCGATGCCGGTGTCGACGACCTTCCTAGCGTCGATGCCGGCAGGCGTCCCGGTGAAGTCGAGTGCCGGCAGTGTGAAGGCGCCGTTGCGGCCGAGCGTGACGTGGCTCATCTCGAGCGTGTTGGCGAGCGCATCCTCTGGCGAGCCGCCGACGAACTGGACGATGGCGGGCGCCGCCGCCATTGCGAAGCCGCCCAGCCCCGCGGTCTCGGTGATCGCACTGTCGCCGAGGTCCGGCGCCGCGTCGGCGGCGGTGTAACCCGGGAACAGCAGGCCGTCGACCACCGGGGCAGGCGCCGTGAACCAGGCATCGCCGGTGCCGCTGAGGCGGATGCCGAACTCGACGCCGTTCCTCGCCATCGCGGTCACGAGGCTGCTGCCCGGAACCCCCGCGGCGGCATCGAGCATCGCTTTGCAGGCGGCCATCGAGAGGTTGAGGAAGAAGTGGTCGTTGCCGGCGATGAAGTCGACCACCGCCGCGATCGCGGCCGGTGCAACCCGGGTCCGGAGCAAGGCCGGCGCCAGGCGCTTGAGCAACAGGGACGACGCCGCGACGTTCCGGTTGTGGACCTCGTCGCCCATGTGCAGCGCTTGGGCGATCAGGGGCTTGAGCTCGAGCCCGCCCGAAACCTCGAGCGCAGCGGCCAAGGCCGGCGCCAGCACCTCGGCCATCCAGCGCAGCCGGTCGATGACCTCGGGGCCGTTGGCGCCGAAGCGCAACACCTTGCCCAGGCCTTCGTTGAGATTGCAAAATGCTCGGTTGCCCTGCTCGGCATTGGCCACGACCCAGACCGGCATCGACGGACTGATCACACCCGCCATCGGGCCGACCGCGCCATGATGATGGTCGGGCGCGAACCCGATTTTCCCCGAAGCCGCGAGCGTTTCGGCGCCTTCGGCTTCCGAGGCCCAGCCCTCGTACAGGATCGCACCGACGATCGCTCCCTGCATCGGGCCGCACATGTCGGCCCAGGCGATCGGCGGGCCCGAGTGCAGGATCATGCGCTCGCCGAGCCCGGGCACGCGATCGCGGGCGGGCCCGATGCCCTCGAGCACCGGCTGGGCCGCGAGATAGGCCTCATAGGCTTCGCGATTGGCGGCCTCGACCCGCGGCTCGTTGATCACCTCCGCGAGCTGCCGCGCGACCGCCGCATCACCCTGAGCGGGCGGCTGCCATTCGAGGTCGAGCGCGCTGCCGCCGGCCGCGCGGATCGCGTCCCCGAACGCCGGCAGCCCGACGTTCACGACCTGGAGCTCCTCCGCGAACAGCGCCGGCATCGCCATCAGCCTCAGCCCGCGCCGCCGGCCGCGATCCGGGCCGCGAGGCGGACCGCCTGCGCATTGCTCTCGGCGAGCACCACGCCCGCCTCGCGCAGCGCCGCCTCTTGCCGGCCGAGGTCCTGCGGGTCGGCCGCGGTGCCGCAGACCGAGCCGACGAACGCGACCTCGCGCCCGGCGCGCTTGGCCGCGGCTCTCGCGCTCCGGATCGCCGGCCCGAGCTCGGCGGCCGGGTCCGGATGGGCACCATGGCCGAGCACGACATCGAGCAGAATCACCGCGACCTCCGGGTCCGCCGCCTCCTTCTGCAGCCGCTCGATCCGGAGCGTCTGGTCGATCATCGGATGCGGCCGGCCGCGGGTGAAGACGTCGTCGCCGAGGTCGATCGCGGTGTGGCCCTCGCTCCGCCAGACGTCGGTGAGCGCAGAGCCGGGCTCGAGCGGCGTGTTCGAGGCGACCCTCCCCAGCGCCTCGCTCAGCAGCAGCAGCGCCTCGTAGCAGAAGGTGCCGCCGCTGTAGAGCCCGCGGACGTAGCGCTGCCCTGGTGCCAGCGGCGGGATCTCGGCGGCGGCGCTGGCGGGCTCCGGCCGGCGGCCGCCGGCGAGCGCGACCGCGAGGCTCGCCGCGTCCTCGAGCGTGCGCACCGGATGGACGTTCGGCCGCCGCACCGTGCTCGGATCGGCGCCGAGGAAATTGACCACGATCGGCTTGCCGGCCGCCTCGGCCGCCGCCAGCACCCGCGTCGCGATCTCGGGGTCGGGCGGCTTCGAGATCAAGACCACGACCCGCGTGCCGGGATCGGCCGCGAGCGCGTCCAGGCCCTGAAGCATCGTGATGCCGCCGACCTTCGCGGAAAGATCGTGGCCGCCGGTGCCGATCGCCTGCGAAATGCCTTGGCCCCAGCGATCGATCAGGCAGGTCACCTGCTGCAGCCCGGTGCCGGACGCGGCGACCGCCCCGATCGCGCCGCGCCGCACGACGTTGGCAAAGCCGAGCGGCACGCCGTTCAGGATCGCCGTGCCGCAGTCCGGTCCCATGACCATCAGGTCCTGCTCGCGGGCGTAGCGTTTCAGCCGGATCTCGTCATCGACCGCGACGTTGTCGCTGAACAGCATCACGTTGAGACCGAGGCGGAGCGCTTTCATCGCCTCGGCCGCGGCGTAGTCGCCAGGCGTCGAGATCAGCGCGAGATTGGCGCCCGGAGCGGCGGCAAGTGCCATCTCGAGGCTCTTAGGCGGCAGCCGCCGCGGCCCGCCGGTCCGCGGCGCGGGCGCGCGGGTCAGCTCCGCCTCGGCGGCCGCGAGGGCGTCGGAGAGCGCCGCCTCGTCCTCGCCCTCGAGCGCGACCAGAAGATCGTTCGGGGCCGGCGCGACCGCGGCCGCGACCAGCCCCGCCGCGCGCAGAAGATCGAGATTGCCGGCGGTCGCCATCACCGCCGAGGCCTGCCGGACGCCGGCGCGCGCGCCGATCTTGGCCGAGAGCTGCATCAGCGAGACCGAATCGCGGTAGAGATTGCGAAAGACCCGCTCCGCCCTAGCCATGGCCGGACTCGCGGCACCAGGCCTGCATGCCGAGCAGGAGCCCGAGCACGCCATCGCCGCCCGAGGTATGGCCGACGCTGAGCGCCCGGCCCGCGACGACTGCGACTTCGGTCGGCGATGGGCCCTCGGCGATGGCGCCGGCGAGCCGCGCGAGCGGCTCGGCGAGCTTGCCGAGGATCGCCTGGCGGAGCCAGGCCCGGCTGATCTCGCCGGTCATCGCGGCCGCGCCGTTGACCGCGATGCTAACGGCCTGGAGAAAACGGTGTCTCGCCGGATCGTCGCCCCGGGTGCACCGGAGGCCGGCGAGCAGGCCCACGATCAGGTCGTCGCCCGCCGGCGTCAGGCCGGGCCCGCAGCCGATCAGCGCGCCGAGCGCGGCCGTCGCTCGATCTGTATCAAGCGCCCGGCTCGCCTCCGCCAGCGCTAGGCCGCGCTCGTGGACCCTTGGCAGCAACGGATCGGGATCGTTGCGCCGGCGCCGCTGGAGCGCGCGCCAGGCGACCTGCCAGGCCGTGGCGACGGCGGGCCGGGCGAGATCGACGGCTTTGAGCTCGCTGCGCCAGACCTCGGCTTGGCTCAGATCGACCGCGAGCTCGCTCCCGGCAATGCGCAGCACCGCTGCCCGGCAGCCGACCCGCTGGCCGGCCTTCAAGTGATCGGCGAAGTTGAACCCGCGCGAGGCCTCGATGCGGATGCCGTGCGGCGCATTGCCGAGCTCGGGCGCGAGCAGGGCGACAAGCTCGCCGCCGTCGGTGCGGAGGTTGCAGGCGCGCCGAAAGACGCTGTGCACGACGCCTGTGAAGCGGTCGCTCGGGACTCCGGTACCGGCTGAGATCGCCTGGAGACGCATCCGCTCAATCGTCAGAGGCCAGGGCCACCTCCGCCTCGGATACCACCGGACGACCGGCCGGAGCAATCTGGTTCAGCACCCGGACAGCTGCCTCGGAGTTCGCGACCCAGCCGAAGAGGCCGCCCTGGGCCTTGATCATCTCGAGCCCGACCCGCTGGAACTCGGGAAAGTAGGACCCGACGCCGTCGGCGAGCACCAGGCATTCGTAGCCGCGATCATTGGCCTCGCGCACCGTCGTATGGACGCAGACCTCGGTCGTCACCCCGCACACGATCAGCGTCCTGATGCCGCGGTTCTTCAGGATCAGCGCGAGGTCGGTATCGAAGAAGGCGCCCTTGCCAGGCTTGTCGACCACCGGCTCGCCGGCGATCGGATAGAGCTCGGGGATGATGTCGTGGCCATATTCGCCGCGCACCAGCAACCGACCCATGGGCCCAGGGTCGCCGATCCCGATCTCGAGCCCGCCGCGCCTGAGCTTGGCGGGCGGCGCGTCGCTGAGGTCCGGCCGGTGACCTTCACGGGTGTGGATCACGGTGATCCCGGCCCGCCGCGCCGCCTCGAGCACCCGCCTGATCGGCTCGATCGTCGAGCGCAGCAGCGCGACGTCGTTGCCGAGCAGCGCACCGAAGCCGCCCGGCTCGACGAAGTCGCGCTGCATGTCAATGATCAGCAGCGCCGTCGACTCCGGCGCGAACGCCAGCGGATAAGGTTCCGCCTCGAACTGCATGGTCGTCATGATCTCCCCCCGCGATGCTGCGATTCTGGGCGCGGCCTGCTCGCCATGTAGGCGCGCCAGTCGCCGAACTCCGAGATGTCCGGATGGCGGGCCTCGGCGAGGGCCTGCGGATAGAGGATGCCCTGGACGGTGCGGCCGCCCTCGAGCCGCACCGGCCCGCAATAGAGGTCAGGCGGCTCGCCCGCCTCGACCCGGCGCCAGACCTCGTCCGGAACGAGATAGAGCTCGCCCGCGACCGAGACCCCGCCTTGCGCGACCTCGAACATGCCGGGATGGCGGTCGCCGATCGAGTACAACCGGTAGACTGGCGCGGTGCGCGCCTCGCCCAGGAACTCCGCACCCTCGAGATTGGCATGCAGGGCGAGGCCGCGCATCAGCGTGCCGTTGACGAACAGCTCGAACGCCATGGTCGCCGCCTCCGCTGGCTCATTCGGCCGCCAGCTTCTCCTCCTCGCTCAGCGGGGGCTCGAAGGTGAAGCGCCCGGAGGCGGGTTCCTCGCGCCAGGCGACGCCGAGACAGATCGCCGCCAGGAACAGGTAGCCCAGCGCCACCAAGGGCGAGGCGGCGAACTGCAGCTGGACCCCGTGGATGAAGCCGAAGAACGCGAGGATCGCGCCGGCCAGCGCGTAGATGCCGGCCCAGCGGAACTGGCGGTCGATGATGAAGGCGGCGATCGCGCCGAGGATCAGGCCGGCGAGCACGGCGCCGCCGCCGACCAGCTCCATGCCGTGATAGACGACGCCGGTCCCCATCAGCTTGTCGACGCCGAGCGCCGAGGCCGAGGTGCCGGCGGCGTTCAGCGCGCCGTCGACCTGGGTCTGACCCCAGGCCGCGATGTTGGGCACGATCGCCAGCACCACCGCCGGCGCATGCCGGGACGGCGACGCCTGGAACGCCTGGGCGCCGATCACGAGGCCGATGAAGAGCAGGATCGGCAGGATCGCGACCAGCGGGATCACCGCCAGCAGCAGCGCGGTCAGGCCCAGGAACGAGACCGCCGCGATCACGATGCCGGTGGCGAAGGAATAGCCGATCCGGCCGCCGACCGCCTTCCAGCCGGGATGGCCGATGTAGACCGCGGGCGGGAACGGGCTGCCGAGCGCCGAACCGACGATCGCGCCGATGCCGTCGGCGGCCAGGATGTGGCGCAAATTGTAGTTGTCGCCGGCCGCGGCCGCGCTCTCGACGTTGTTCATACCCTCGGTGAAATTGTAGACGCCGAGCGGGATCGCGGTCGCGAGCAGGGGCCAGATGTCGGCGAGCCCTTTGAGGACGTCGGTCGAGAGGATCGGTAGGCGCAGCCCGAACTGACCGAGCGACTGGCCGACCGCCGACGGCACCATGTAGCCGGACCAGCCGAGCAGGACGGCGATCCAGGCCATCACCGTGCCGACGATCACGGCTGCGAGCCCGCCCGGCATGCCGCCGGGCAGCCGGACGTTGGCGGTCCAGCTGATCAGGATGATCCCGAGCGCGACGAAGGCGATCCAGGGCACCTCCCACATCTGGAACACCGGCCGCATCGAGATGAACGCGATCGAGATCCCGGCGAGCGTGCCGAGCATCGCCGCGCGCGGCGTGTACTTGCGGATGGTCGGGCCGACGAACACGCCGAGCAGCACGATCACGCCGATGATGAACGCCCAGGCGAGCCCCGCCTGCCAGGCGAGGATTGGATCGTTGGTCTTGAGGTAGATCGGCAGCATGATCAGAAACACGACGATGAACATGTGCGGCACGCTCGGCCCGTAGGGCATCGCCGTGACGTTGCTCCGACCCTCGGCCCGGGCGAGCCGCCAGGCCAGCCAGGCGTAATAGAGATTGCCGATCGGCAGCGCGATGCCGAGCGCCGGAAGGATCCGCCCGAAGACCACGTCGTCGGGCAGATGCACGACGCCCAGCGCCAGCCCGGTCAGTACGATGACGTTGAGCAGGACGTTGGTGAACAGCCCGAAGAACGCGTTCCAGTCGCCCGGGACCCACAGCCGGGCGGCGCCCGCACCATTCTGGTTCATGATCTTGTCCCAGACCCTGCCCGGCCGCCATCGCCGGGCCTCACTTTCCGCTAAGCAATAAGCGTGCCTCGCGGCCGGCGCAATGCGATCGTGCCAGAGTTTCGCCTCGCCATCGGTTTGCGCGCCGGTGGGCATACCCGGCCGGTACGCACATCGGCTGCGATCGCGAAACGTGATGGATCGATTGCCGCCCGCCGGAGTTGCTCGGAAGCACGTTTGTGCTGCTGGCAATCCTCAACCGTGTCTTTATATGAGAGGGGCGAATCCCCGGACTTGACCCGGTCGAGCGGGGCGTGTTTGGTAGTTCTCTCAAGGCGCTGGATGCGTCAGGGGCCGATGGCGTCGGCGAATACAAGCGGCCCGCGCTGTCGAAGCGAAGTGGAGTGCCGATGATTGAATCCAGCGACGGCGGGGCGAAATCGACGCTCTATTGCTCATTCTGCGGCAAGAGCCAGCATGAGGTGCGCAAGCTGATCGCTGGCCCGAACGTGTTCATTTGCAACGAATGCGTTGAGCTGTGCGCCGACATCATCAAGGAGGAGGATCGCAAGACCCGCAAGGCGTCCGGCCCGGCGGTGATGTCCCCGGTCGAGATCAAGGGTGTTCTGGACGATTATGTGATCGGGCAGGAGCAGGCCAAGCGGGTGCTGTCGGTGGCGGTGCACAACCACTACAAGCGCCTGGCGCACGGCTCCAAGGGCGGCGAGGTCGAGCTCGCCAAGTCCAACATCCTGCTGATCGGCCCGACCGGCTGCGGCAAGACCCTGCTCGCCCAGACGCTCGCGCGCACGCTCGACGTGCCGTTCACGATGGCGGATGCGACCACGCTGACCGAGGCGGGCTACGTCGGCGAGGACGTCGAGAACATCATCCTGAAGCTGTTGCAGGCGGCCGACTACAACGTCGAGCGGGCGCAGCGCGGGATCGTCTACATCGACGAGGTCGACAAGATCTCGCGCAAGTCCGAGAACCCCTCGATCACCCGCGACGTCTCGGGCGAGGGCGTGCAGCAGGCGCTGCTCAAGATCGTCGAGGGCACGATCGCGAGCGTGCCGCCGCAAGGTGGCAGAAAACATCCGCAGCAGGAGTTCCTGCAGGTCGACACGACCAACATCCTGTTCATCTGCGGCGGCGCGTTCAACGGCCTGGAGCGGATCATCGCGGCGCGCGGGCGGGCGCGCTCGATGGGCTTCGGCGCCGAGGTCGCGGGCCCGGACGAGCGCAAGACCGGGGAACTCTTGGGCGAGGTCGAGCCCGACGATCTGCTCAAGTTCGGCCTGATCCCGGAGTTCGTCGGCCGGCTGCCGGTGGTCGCGACCTTGACCGACCTGGACGAGAAGGCGCTGGTCAAGATCCTGATCGAGCCCAAGAACGCGCTGGTCAAGCAGTACCAGAAGCTGTTCGAGATGGAGGACGTGCGCCTGACGCTGACCGAGGACGCGCTGCGCGCGATCGCGAAGAAGGCAATTCTGCGCAAGACCGGGGCGCGCGGCCTGCGCTCGATCATGGAGACGATCCTGCTCGAGACCATGTTCGAGCTGCCCTCGCTCCACGGCGTCGAGGAGGTGGTGATCAACAAGGAGGTCGCCAACGCCAACGCCAAGCCGGTCTACGTCTACGCCAAGAGCGCCCGGGACGATCGCGCGAGCTGAGCGCCTCGGGCCGACAGCGGCCGGACCGGCGGCTGCGATGATTCCATGATTCGCACGCGGTTGACCGAAAGGCTCGGGATCGAGCATCCGATCCTGCTCGCGCCGATGGGGTTCGTCGCCGGCGGCAAGCTTGCCGCGGCGGTGTCGGCGGCCGGCGGACTCGGCCTGATCGGCGGCGGCTATGGCGATGCCGATTGGCTGAACGAGCAGTTTGCGGCGGCCGGCAATCAGCCGGTCGGGGCCGGCTTCATCACTTGGTCGCTGGCGAGGCAGCCGGAGCTGCTCGATCTCTGCCTTGAGCGCAAACCGAAGGCCATGATCTTCGCCTTCGGCGATGCAACGGCCTTCGTCGCCAGGTGCAAAGAGGCAGGAGTGACCACCCTTTGGCAGGTGCAGCGGCTCGATCAGGCGCGCGCGGCGATCGCGGCCGGGACCGACATTCTCGTCGCCCAGGGGCAGGAGGCTGGCGGCCACGGCATGGAGCGTGGGCTGACCGTGCTGCTGCCGGCGATTCGGGACCTGGCGGGTGACGACCGGCTCGTGGTCGCGGCGGGCGGAATTGGTGACGGCCGGGGCCTCGCCGCGAGCCTGATGCTCGGTGCCGACGGCGTGATGATGGGCACGCGCTTCTATGCGGCGAGCGAGGCGAGCGGCCCGGCGGGCGCCGGGGCGCGGCTGGTCGCAGCCGGCGGCGACGACACGGTGCGGACCCCGGTGTTTGATCTGGCGCGCGGCATCGGCTGGCCCGATGGCTTCACCGGACGGGTCTTGCACAACGATTTCTCGCGTCGCTGGCATCGCGATGTCGACGGGCTCAGAGCGCGGATCGCCGAGGAGCGCGAGCGATACGATGCCGCCGGACCGGACGATTTCGAGACCCGCGTCATTCACGCCGGCGAAGTCGTCGACCTGATCACCAGGGTGATGCCGGCCGCAGATATCGTCGCGCAGACCGTGGCGCAGGCGGTCCGGCTGCTGGGGAGCGCGCCGGCCAGATTCCTGGGCTCGTGAGCGAGCTTCAATCGAGCGCCGACCTGGCGAGACGGTCGTGGGCCTCCTGGCTGCTGGCCGAGAGCCGACTCAATGGCGTGCGCGCGGTCTCCGGCAGATCGGCATGCGCCAGGGCCTGCGCGATGCAGGTTTCGAGGTGGGCCTCGGCGGCGGCGCGCTCCTGCATCAGCGTCTGACGCTCGTCGGGCGAGAGCGCGGCCTTGACCCGGCTCGCCAGCTCGCGCGCGACTTCGAGGTCGGCGTCGGGCGCCGGCGGCAGATTGCCTAGCTCGCGGATGACGTCGCCGAGCTCGTCCGCCGCTTCGCGGCGGGTCCGCGCCAGATCGCGGAGCAACCCGGCCAGGCGTTCGTCCTGGAGCATGCCGGCCGTCGCGTCGTGACCGTCGGCCGTCTCCATGCAGGCGACGATGACGTCATTCAACGCTGCCTGCAGCTCGCTCAACAGCACGGTCATCGGCCTCTCCGGAAGACTGATCCGCCGCCGGCACGAACACCGACAGCGCACGCGGCACGACGGTGAACCGGGCCGGCGTCGAGGTGGTGAGCTCGCCGTCCGTATTGACCGGCAGCGCCCGCCGGGTCCCGACCTCGACCGTGCGCCCCCGCAGCACCAGCGCGGCCTCGCTGCGATGCAGCCAACCGAAGCGGAGCGCCGGGAACAGCAGCAGCAGACGCCAGAAGCGGCGGGGCTTCAGAGCATAGACGTCGAGCCAGCCATCGTCGATGGCCGCATCCGCGCGCACGGTCATGCCGCCGCCATAGTGCCGGCCGTTGCCGACCGTCACCTGGAGCGCGCGCACCCGCAAGGTCCGGCCGTCGCAGCGCAGCCGGGCGCGGAACGAGCGGGTCGTCCGCCAGGCGTCGCGCACGCTGAGCACATAGGCGAGTAGCCACAGGCGCCGCTTGCGCTCGGCCGTGTGATGGCGGGTCACCTCGGCGGCAAGCCCGATGCTGGCGGCGTTGAAGAAATATTGCTGGTTGGCGCGGCCGAGGTCGATCCGGCGTTGGTGTGCCTCGACGATCGTGGCGGCCGCCTTCGGGAGATCGGTCGGGACCCTGAGCGTGCGGGCGAGGTCGTTGCCGGTCCCGGTCGGCAGGATCCCGAGCGGCAGCTGGCGCTCGACCAGCGCCTCGGCCGCGGCGTTCATCGTGCCGTCGCCGCCCGCGAGGATCACCAGATCGACGCCGGCGCCGTCCGATCTGATGACCTCGGCAACCTCGTCCGAACGATCGCAGAGCCGCTCGAGGATGGTCACGCCACCCGACGTCAGCACCTCGAGCGCGGCCGACAGGTCGCGGTCGCCGGTACGGCTGTGCCGATTCGCGATCAGCAGCGCCCGTCTCGCGGCCAACCGTCATCCCTCCCGTTCGCGCGGCCATTAACGCCGCCTCGGGGGCTCCGTTCCGAGCCGGGCGATCAACGGCTCAGCCGGTACTCGACCGTGCTGACCACCCGGATCTGCTTGTCGACCTGGTTCTGCTCCGAGAGGCCCGGGGCCGGATCGCGCGCCAGGATCTCGAACAGCCCTTGGGAAGCACGCCGGATCTCGGCGATCTCGCCGCCGGAATCGGCGGCGAACTGTTCGGCGGCCGCGCGGGCGTTGCGAGTCGCCGCCGCCAGCATCTTGGGCTTGATGTCGTTCAGCTTGGTGAACAGGTAGCTCGGGCCGCCGGTGTCGGCGAGCACGACGCCCTGCTTGACCAGCTCGCCGGTCGCCCGGTTGAGCTCCGCGACCCGGTCGACCTGTCCGGTGCGCACGATCACGGTCTGGGCGACGATGAACCGGTTGTCGCCGGCGCCCTCGGGCCGGTAGGGCTGGGCCAGCAGGTCGGTGACCTCGACCCGCTGCGGCTGGATCGCGTCGGCCTCGATGCCGTGCCCGGAGAGGAACCGGGTGATGGTCGCGAGATCGCCATCGATCCTGGTCTGGACCTGGCCGAGGTCGTTGCCGGTCGCGGTGACCCGGAGCGGCCAGACCGCGAGGTCGGCCTTGACCAGGGTCTCGGCCAGTCCCTTGACGGTCACGTAGCGGTCTACGCTCCGGCCGCGCTCGAAGCCGCGGCCGGCGAGGAAACCGGCGGCCGCGAGCCCGAGGCCCAGGATCAGCGCGCCGGCCAGCCAGACCCAGGCCGGCGTCCGGGCACGCCCCTCGTCGCGCGACGTCGCCACGTCACGCCGTTGCCGCGGTCCCGACGATGGCCTCGGGGCCGCGGATCGCCGAACTCTCGACGACAGCTTCGCTCGGTGTCGTCCGGGTCATCGGTCGGGGTTCCCGGGCTCTGTGTCGGATCGGGTGCGGGCGTCATTCACGCCACCGGCGTGCTCCGGATCCGGATGATGCGGGCATCGCCTGGGGCTGTCCAGCCCGGATGCGCCCGGGCCGATGCCCGCGCCAGCAGGATCAGCGCTGCGGCGCCACCGTGTCCGGGGCCGCCGGCTCGGCCGGCAGCAGATCGAGGTCTTCGATGATTTCGCCGAGCAGGCTCCGGCTCTGGTCGCGGAGCACGACCACGGTCTCAGGACCCGCGGGCTCGGCGAGGCGCTCGATCCGCTCGGCGAGCCCGTACATGCTGAGCCGGAGCGTCTCGGCATCGCCGGCGCGGCGCTCGTCGCCCGCGGCCTGGTAGGCGCCGATCAGCCGGTCGAGGTTGCGGCCGGCAGCCCGGACGATGGTCACCATGCTGACGCGGCGAAAGGCCGGGCTGCCGTCGCCGAGATCGGCGTCGAACTCGATCGGCTGGGCGGCGCTTTCGCCGGAGGTCGGCCCGACCTGCTCGAGCTCGACCTGGAGCGCGCCGAGATCGCGCTGGAGGCTGTCCAGGAGAGCGGTGGGGCTCGCGGCCGCTGCCGCCATGATCGGGACAGCGAGCGTGAGCGCCAGCGCCGCGAGCGGCCGCGCTGGCCGGTGAGACCTGGAGAGGCGAAGCCGCTGGCGACCGTACATGGCCCGATCCCGCGAGGGCGCGCGCCGGCGCGCGCCCGCTGCGGCAAAGATCGCGCTGATGTCCTAACAATTCGTGAGCGACCGCACGGACCGCAGACTGCCGGGCGGCCGGACCCGGCCTTGATGTCCTGGGCCCGGGACGGTAGGACGGGCGCACAACGATGGGAGGCTGCATGCGCCCCTCCGGACGCGGCCCCGACGAGCTGCGCGCAGTGACCCTGGAGCCCGGCTGCTCGCCCCATGCCGAAGGCTCCTGCCTGATCCGCTGCGGCGGCACGCATGTGCTGTGCACGGCAACCATGCAGGAGCGGGTGCCGCCGTTCCTGCGCAACAGCGGCCGCGGCTGGGTCACGGCCGAATACGGCATGCTGCCGCGGGCGACCAACCGGCGCACCGATCGCGAGGCGGCGCGCGGCCGGCAGTCGGGGCGGACCCAGGAGATCCAGCGGCTGATCGGCCGGGCGCTGCGCGCGGTCACCGAGATGAGCCTGATGGGCGAGCGCCAGATCCTGCTCGACTGCGACGTGCTGCAGGCCGACGGCGGCACCCGCACGGCCGCGATCACCGGCGCCTACGTCGCCTTGCATCAGGCGCTCGCGGGCCTGGTCGCGGCCGAGCAGCTGCCGGGGCTGCCGCTGCGCGAGCCGGTCGCCGCGGTCGCCTGCGCCCTGGTCGAGGGCGGCGCGGTGCTCGACCCGGACTACGCCGAGGACAGCACGGCCGAGGCCGATGCCAATTTCGTCCTGACCGGCTCGGGCGGCATCGTCGAGATCCAGCTGACCGCCGAGACCGAGCCGCTCAAGCCTGAGCAGTTCGCGGCCATGCACCGCTTGGCGGAGCACGGGGTGGGTCAGCTACTCGCCTGCCAGCGCCGGGCGCTGGGCCTGGAAAGCTGAGGGTGGCAAGGCGGTTCGTCGAGCGGAGGCTGGTACTCGCGAGCCACAATCCGGCCAAGCTTGCCGAGCTGGGCGAGCTGCTCGGCGGCCAGCCGGTCGAGGTGATCTCGGGCGCGGCGCTGGGGCTCGCCGAGCCGGTCGAGAACGGCCGGACCTTCGCGGCCAACGCGCGGATCAAGGCGCACGCCGCCGCCGCCGCCGCGGGTCTGCCGGCCCTGGCCGACGATTCGGGGCTGACGGTCGCCGGCCTCGGCGGCCGGCCGGGGGTGCACTCGGCCCGCTGGGCGGGCCCTGAGCGCGACTTCGACCGGGCGATGGCCAAGGTCCGGGACGAGCTCGCCGCCCGCCACGGCAGCTTCGCCGCCGCCGACCGGCGCGCGGCCTTCGTCGCCGCCCTGTGCCTTGCCTGGCCGGACGGGCACGAGGAGATGACCCGGGGCCGGGTCGCGGGCGAGCTGGTCGATCCGCCGCGCGGCCGGGGCGGCTTCGGCTACGACCCGATGTTCCAGCCGCTCGGTTCGGATCGGACCTTCGCCGAGCTGCCGCGCGCGGCCAAGCAGGCGCAGAGCCATCGCGGCCGTGCGCTGCGCCGCCTGCTCGAGCGCTGCTTCGGAGCGCCGCCCGGTTCCCGGCTCAGCGTCGCGCCAGCTGGTCGGTGAAGCTCGAAGGCGGCGGCTCGATCGTGCGCGCCTTGCCGTTCGCGACCTCGAGGATCGCGAGGCCATGGTCAGCGAGCCCGTCCGGGCGCAGCCGGAACAATCCGGTGGCGCCGGCGAAGCCTTGGGCGTTGGTCAGGGTCGCGGGCTCGAACTTCGGGTCGTGCAGGTCGCGGGCGACGATCACCGCGAGCGCGGTCGCGTCATAGGCGAGCGCTGCCAGCTGCTGCGGCGGGTGGCCGTAGACCTCCTGGAACCGGCCCTCGAACTGGGCCAGCCCCTCGGGCGACGAGGCGGCAAACCAGCTGTGTTGCAGCGCCGCCTCCTGCAGCACCCGGGGGTCGTCCTGCCAGCGCATCGTGCCGAGGAACCGGGTCGTCCCCGGGTCGACATCGAAGAAGGTCAGGAGCGAGGCGACCGAGCGCAGCCGGTCGCCGCCGTCGGCGATCAGGATCGCATCGAACGGCGGGCCACCGAGGGTATCCAGCGTCGACAGCCGTTGCAGAGACTGCTTGGACTGCGCGTCGTTCTGCTGTTGCAGGCGCGCGCGCTCCCGTTCGAGCGCCGCCTTGCGCGCGTCGTAGGCCGCGATCTGACGGACCACGCCCGAAGGATCGGCCTGATTGGGCGGATAGAAGAGGGTCTGGCCGAGCTCGCCGCCGGCAGCCACGACCGTGCGCCGCAGCGCGTTCATCGCGGTCGCGCCATAGGCGTCGTCGGGCGCCAGGGCGGCGATCCGGACCGGGCCCGGGGCGGGCGCCCCCAGGACCTGATCGGCGGCGCTCTGGTCCGGGCTGATCTGGTCGACCGCGCCCGGCTGGGCGGCGGTCCCGGTCATCACGGTCTGGTCCGGCCGCCGCTGCACGTGCTCGAGGGCGTAGCGCACGACGCGCTCGACCTGCTCCTCCGGGCGGAAGCCGAGCAGGAAGGTGCCGTCGGCCGCGGCCGCGGTCACGTTCGAGAACGCCAGCACCCGAACCCCGGCCTGGGCGGCGACCGGACTGACCGTGATCACCGCCTGGTTGAACAACGGCCCGAGCAGGACGGCGGCGCCCTCCTGGATCGCCTGCCCGGCCGCCTGACGGGCGCCGTCCGGGGTGCCGCCGGTGTCGCGCGGCAACAGGACCAGATTGTTCGGACCGACGTCGAACAGCGCCAGCTGCGCCGCGTCCTGCATGTCGTTGGCGAGGTCCGCGGCCGGTCCGGTGAGCGGCAGCAGCAGACCGGCCCGAACCTCCGCCGGCTGCGACTCGACCTCGGCCTGCGGCGGTTGTACGGTCTTGGGCGGCTCCGGTCGGTTGTCGCTCGCGCAGGCGGCGAGCAGGAGCAGCAGACCGAGACCTGATGCCGCCACCCTCGAGTTCACCCGCATCCACCCCATTGCCTTTGCGAAGCCGCAGACATGCGCGTGACCCGTTCGGCTTCGGAGTCTCCGGACGAGGGCCAACCTAACGGTGGTTCCGGGCGAAGTAAACTCGCGCCCGGCCTGCATCTGATCGCCACGCCGATCGGCAATCTCGGCGACCTGTCGCCGCGCGCACTGGCGGCGCTGGCCGCCGCCGACCTGGTGGTCTGCGAGGACAGCCGGGTGACCGGCAGGCTCCTGCAGCTGCAGGGAATCGAGCGCCCGCTGCTCGCCTATCACGAGCACAATGCCGCCCGGGTGCGGCCGCGGATCCTCGCGCGCCTTGCGGCCGGCGCCGCGGTGGCGCTGACCACCGATGCCGGCACGCCGTTGATCTCGGACCCGGGCTACAAGCTCGTGCGGGCGGCGATCGATGCCGGGGTCGAGGTGCTGACGGTGCCGGGGCCCTCGGCCGCGATCGCGGCGCTCACGGTCTCCGGGCTGCCGACCGACCGCTTCCTGGTGGCGGGCTTTCTGCCGGCCCGCGGTGCGGCCCGGGAGCGGGCGATGCGCGAGCTGGGCGCGGTCCGGGCGACGCTGGTGCTGTTCGAGGCGGCCCGACGGCTGCCAGAGGCGCTGGCGGCGCTGGCGCGCGTGCTCGGACCGCGCGAGGCGGCGATCGCCCGCGAGCTGACCAAGCGCTTCGAGGAGGTCCGGCGCGGCCCGCTCGACCGGCTGGCCGCCGACTATGCGCGCGCCGGGCCGCCCAGGGGCGAGGTGGTGCTGGTGATCGGGCCGCCGGCGGCGATCGACGCGCCGGCGACCTCCGAAGAGCTGGACGCAGCCCTCGAGGCGGCGCTCGCGGCCATGGCCCCGGCGGCGGCGGCCGCGGCCGTCGCGGCCGCGACCGGCCGGCCCCGGCGCGAGGTCTATCGCCGCGCCCTCGCGCTGCGCCAGCGCGCTCGCCCGCCGTCCGAGGAGGCATGAGCCGGGCGCGCCGGTACGCCTGGGGCTGGTGGGCCGAGACGCTCGCCGCCTGCAGCCTCCGGCTGCGCGGCTATCGGGTGCTCGCCCGGCGCTACCGGGCGCCGCTCGGTGAGATCGACCTCGTGGTCCGCCGCGGGCGTCTCTTGGCCTTCGTCGAAGTCAAGGCACGGCCGGACCTAGAGCAGGCGCTGGGCGCGCTCGGGCCGCAGCAGCGGGCACGTACGCGACGCGCGGCCGAGCTCTTCCTGCTCCGTCATCCGCAGCACGCCGACTGCATCCTGCGCTTCGACCTGATCGCGGTCCGGCCGTGGCACCTGCCGCGCCATCTGGTCGACGCCTGGCGGCTGAGCTAGCGAGCGCCGCGTGCGGTCGCGCACATCCGGACCGCGGGCCGGCGGGCTTGACGGCGGGCGCCGCCGGTGGCGTTTTGAAGCCCCCGATCGTCGGCAATCGGACCGGGCCAGCCGGGCTGGGACTGCCCCCGAGGTCGAGGCGCAAAGCGAGGTCATGAGTTCGCCGCAACGGATCATCCAGGGCGAGGCTGTGCTCCGCGAGCTGCTCGACGCGGCGATTGAGGCGGCCAAGCCGGCGCAGGCGATCCTGCCCCATCTGCCGTCGCCGCCGCCCGGCCGGACGATCGTGCTCGGCGCCGGCAAGGCGGCCGCGGCCATGGCCCAGGCGGTCGAGCGTCATATGGCCGGGCGGCTCGAGGGCTTGGTTGTGACCCGCTATGGTCACAGCACCCCCTGCACCCGGATCGAAGTCGTCGAGGCGGCGCACCCGGTGCCCGATGCCGCCGGCCAGGATGCCGCCCGCCGGATCCTGGAGCTCGCCGCCGGCGCCGGCCCGGACGATCTGGTGCTCTGCCTGATCTCGGGTGGCGCCTCGGCGCTGCTCACGCTGCCGGCGCCGGGGCTGACGCTCGAGGACAAGCAGGCGGTCAACCGCGCGCTGCTGGCCTCGGGCGCCGACATCGGCCAGATGAACGTCGTGCGCAGGCACCTCTCGGCGATCAAGGGCGGCCGGCTCGCGGCCGTGGCGCACCCGGCGAAGGTGGTGAGCCTCCTGATCTCGGACGTGCCGGGCGACGATCCGGCGGTGATCGGCTCCGGGCCGACCGTGCCCGATCCCTCGACCTTCAAGGATGCGCTATCGATCCTCGAGCGCTACCGGATCGACCCGCCGGCGGCGGTCGTCGAGCATCTGCGGGCCGCTGCCGACGAGACGCCGAAGCCCGGCGACCCGCGCCTGGAGAGTGCCGAGACGGTCGTGATCGCGAAGCCGCAGGCCTCGCTCGAAGCGGCCGCCGTGGTGGCCCAGCAACGGGGTCTCTTCGCCCTGATCCTCGCCGATGCCATCGAGGGCGAGGCGCGCGAGGTCGCCAAGGTGCTGGCAGCGATCGCCCTTCAGGTTCGCCGCCACGCTCAGCCCGCGGCACCGCCCTGCGTGCTGCTGTCCGGCGGCGAGACCACGGTGACCGTGCGCGGCAGGGGCCGCGGCGGGCGCAACGCCGAGTTCCTGCTCGCGCTCGCGGTGCAGCTGAACGGGGCCGCCGGGATCAGCGCGCTCGCCGCGGACACCGATGGCATCGACGGCAGCGAGGACAATGCCGGCGCCATGATCACGCCGGACACGCTGAGCCGCGCCGAGGCGCTCGGGCTGGACGCCAAGGCGAGGCTCGCCGACAACGACGGCTACGGCTTCTTCAGCGCGCTCGGAGATCTGGTCGTGACCGGGCCGACATTGACCAACGTCAACGATTTCCGGGCGATCCTGGTCGACGAGGTCTGAGGGTCGAAGCCGGCCGAACGACCCCAAGCGGAGAACACCATGCGCAGCTATCAGATCGTCGAATGGGGCCAACCGATCGAGCTGCGCGAGCAGCCGACGCCAACGCCCAAGGGCACCGAGGTCCTGCTGCGGATCACGGCCGCCGGAATCTGCCACAGCGATCTGCACATCAACGACGGCTATTTCGACCTCGGCGACGGCCGGCGGGCCGAGCTCGCCAAGCTCGGCGCCACCTTGCCGCTGACGCTCGGCCACGAAATCGTGGGCGTGGTCGAGGCGCTCGGGCCCGACGCCCACGGCGTCCGGGTCGGCGACGCGCGGGTCGCCTTCCCGTGGATCGGCTGCCGCCACTGCCCGATCTGCCTGCATGAGCGCGAGCAGTGGTGCCTCTCGCCCAAGTTCCTCGGCGCCCGGGTGCCGGGCGGCTACAGCGACCACGTGATCGTGCCGGATCCGAAATATCTGGTCCCGTACGACGGCATCCCGACCGAGCTCGCCTGCACCTACGCCTGCGCCGGGCTCACCGCCTACAGCGCGATCCAGAAGGTGGCGCCTCTGCGCGAGGACGATTTTCTCGTGATGATCGGCGCCGGCGGGGTGGGCCTGAGCGGCGTCGAGATCGCGCCGTCGGTCGTGCCGGCCAAGCTGATCGTCGCCGACATCGACCCCGAGAAGCGCGCGGTCGCGCGCCAGGCGGGCGCCTTCGAGACGATCGACAACGGTGCCCCCGACGCTGCCAAGAAGGTGCTGGAAGTGACCAAGGGCGGGGTCAAGGCCGCGATCGACTTCGTCGGCGCGCCGGCGACCGCACGCTTCGGCATGGACGTGCTGCGCAAGGGCGGTACGCTGGTCATCGTCGGCCTATTCGGCGGCGCGCTCTCGGTGCCGCTGCCGCTGATGCCCCAGCGCTCGCTCACCCTGCGCGGCTCTTACGTCGGCACGCTCGAGGAGCTGAAGGCGGTGATCGCGCTCGGTCAGGCCGGCAAGGTGCCGCCGATCCCGCTCGACGTCCGGCCCCTCGACGCCGCCCCCCAGGCGCTCGACGACCTGCGCGCCGGGCGCGTCCGCGGCCGGGTGATCCTCAGACCGGCGGCGTAGCCGGCGGGCCCGGCCCGCGCGCGAAAAAGCGACAGCCCCGAGCCCCGATGCTAAGCTGACACCCAAACCAGTGCGGGAGCGCGCCGTGGGCGGAAGCGGGACCAGCGGGTCGATGGCCGAGACGTTGTCCGCATCCCAGGAGCTGAAAGAGTTGCGGCCAGGCGAGAGTATGTCCGAGCTGCGCTTTGCCCTGACTGCCGCCGGCGTCGGGACCTGGCACTGGGACGTCCAGACCGGACGCGTGCACTGGTCGGACAATCTGGAAGCGATCCACGGTCTGCCGCCGGGCTCCTTCGGCGGCGATTTCGCGAGCTTTCTCGAGGACGTCGACCCGCGCGATCGCGAAGTCGTCATGGCCAAGGTCCAGGACGCGATGGCGCGCGGCGGCGACTACCACGTCGAATACCGGCTTGCCGGCGGCGAGCGCTGGGTCGAAGGCAAGGGCTGCATGGTCCTCGATGCGCAGGGCCGGCCGCTGCGGATGACCGGCGTGTGCATGGACATCACCGAGCGCAAGCAGGCGGAGCAGCGGCTGGAACTCGTCCTCCAGGAGCTGCGGCATCGGGTCAAGAACATGCTGGCCGTGGTCCAGTCGCTGGCCGGCCAGACGCTTCGGCACGTCGGCTCGCTCGACGCCTTCGGCGCGGCTTTCGAGGGCCGGCTCGCCGGGCTCGCCGGCGCCCACGATCTGCTGGTCGACGCCAACTGGGCCGGGATCGGGCTGCGCCAGCTCATCCTGGCCCAGCTTTCGCCGTTCCTCGAGCGGCAGGAGCGGTTGCGGCTCGCCGGGCCGGACGTGACGCTGCCCGCGAGCGCGGTCCTGACCCTTGGTATGACCCTGCACGAGCTCGCGACCAATGCCGCCAAATACGGTGCGCTGTCGACCGCCGGCGGCACGGTCGAGGTCAGGTGGCGCGAGCAGCCGACGGTCGCGGGCCGGCAGCTGGTGCTCGTCTGGCAGGAACGCGGCGGACCCGAGGTCGCGCCGCCCGAGCAGCGAAGCTTCGGCACCCAGCTGATCGAGGCCGGGATCGCCCACGAACTCGACGGTAAGGTGACCCTCACCTTCGACCCCGACGGCGTCCGCTGCGAGCTCCGCTTCCCGAAGCCCGCCGGCTGATCGTCTCGACGGACCAGCGCGGCCGTGCTATATTTGCTATCGACGCGTCTTCCAGTCGATAAAGCCGTGGCTCAGTTGCTGGTCCGAAACCTCGATGACGATCTCGTGCGGCGCCTCAAGATACGCGCGGTCGCAGCCGGCCGCTCGGCCGAGGCGGAGCATCGCCTGATCCTGGAACAGGCGCTCCGGCCGGACGTCGAGGCCTTCAAGGAGCGTGCCCGCCAGCTCCGCGAGCGGACCAAGGGCAGGTGCACGGTCGATAGCGCCGAGATCATCCGCGAGTTCCGCGACCGCGGCAATCCGTACGCTGACGAAGACGACTGACGTGCTGATCGTCGACGCGAGCGTCGCGATCAAGTGGGTGGTCACGGAGCCGCACAGCGAGCTCGCGAGCGGCTTGCTGGACGAGGAGCTTGCCGCACCTGAGCTATGGCTGATCGAGGTCGCCAACGCCCTGTGGGCGCGGCAGGCGCGCGGCCTCATGACCCCGGAGGAAGCGAGAGCCGGCCTGCGCGAGCTGCTGACAGCGCCGGTGCGGAGCTTACCGGTGGCGGGGCTGGTCTCGCTGGCGTTCGATCTGGCGGCTGCGCTGCGCCACCCGGCGTACGACTGCTTCTATCTGGCGGCGGCGCAGGTCTACCAATGCCCGTTCATCACCGCGGACGCGCGGCTCGTCCGCCGGGCGGCGCGGCATCGGGACTGTGCCAGGAGTGCCCGTCTGCTCTGGCAGTAGGCCGCTACCGCTCAGCCGGCGACCTGGGCGACCCGGAGCTGGCGCCAGCCTATCGGCGCGAGCAGCAGGAGGCCGAGCAGTCCCGTCCGGACGCCGGGAGCGACCAGGAGCAGCGCAGCGGCACCCGCGAGCAGGCGCTCCCACGGCCTGAGGCTGCCCGCGAGGAAGCCGGTCAGCGCGACGCCGAGGCAGGCGATGCCGAGCGCGCAGCCGAGCGTGGTGGTGACGAACGGCCACCAGGCGAAGCCCTCGGTCACGATCAGCATCACCGGCGCATAGGCGAACACGAACGGCACCAACGCCTTGGCCGCCGCCAGTCGGAAGGCGGTGTTGCCGGTGCGCACCGGGTCGGCGCCGGCGATGCTGGCGGCGGCGTAGGCGGCGAGCGCCACCGGCGGCGTGATGTCGGCGAGCACGCCGAAATAGAACACGAAGAAATGCGCGACCAGGGGCGCAAGGCCGAGCAGCGCGAGCGCCGGGGCTGCGACCGTGACCAGGATGATGTAGGTCGCCGTGGTCGGGATGCCAGCGCCCATCAGGATGCAGGCGAGCGCGGTCAGCACCAGCGTGAAGAACAGCGCCAGCCCCCCGGCGCTGACCAGGCCGAACGGCACCTTGGCGGCGATCGCGCCGCCGAGATCGGCTGCCAGGCTCGTGATCATGAACGACAGCTTGAAGCCCATCCCGGTCAGCGACACGACCCCGATCACGATGCCGACCGTGGCCGCGGCGGCGCCGACCGCGAGCGCGTATTTGGCACCGAGCTGGAAGGCGTCGAGCAGGTCGCGCAGACCCAGGCGGTCGTGCGGCCGCAGCAGGCCGATCACGATGCAGCCGGTGATGCCCCAGAAGGCGGCGAGATAGGGCGTGTGACCACGGACGATGATCGTGACCAGGGCGACGAGCGGGATCAGGCTCAGCCAGTTGGTCCGCAGGATCCGCCCGAGCGGCGGCACTTCGTCCGCGCGCAGCCCGCGCAGGCCGAGACGCTTGGCCTCGAGATGGACCATCGTGAACACGCCCAGATAGTGCATCAGCGCGGGCACCAGGGCCGCGAGCAGGATCTCGCGATAGGGAATCTGCAGGAACTCGACCATGATGAATGCGGCCGCGCCCATGATTGGCGGCGTGACCTGGCCGCCGGCGCTCGCGGTCGCCTCGACCGCAGCCGCGAAATGGGCGGGGTAGCCGGTCCGGCGCATGGCCGGGATGGTCAGCGCCCCGGTGGTCACGGTGTTGGCGATCGAGGAGCCCGAGATCATGCCGAGCAGCGCCGAGGCCACGACCGCGACCTTGGCCGGCCCGCCGGCGAAGCGGCCGGCGACGATCGAGGCGAGATCGATGAACAGCTGGCCGAGGCCGATCCGGGTCGCGAGCACGCCGAACAGGACGAAGTGGAAGACGTAGGTCGCGACCACCCCGACCGCGATGCCGTAGATCCCCTGGCTGGTCAGGTAGAGGTGGTTGACCAGCCCGGTCCAGCTGGCGCCGGGATGGACCAGGACGCCCGGCGCGTACTGGCCGAACAGGGCATAGACGATGAAGATAAGCGCGATCAGCGGCAGGGTCGGGCCCATCGCCCGCCGGGTCGCCTCGAGCACGAGCGCGATCATCACGCTGCCGAAGACGACGTCGATCCTGAGCGGCGCGCCGACCCGGAAGGCCAGATCGTTGAACACGTAGGGCACGTAGAGCGCGGCTCCGGCGACCGCGAGCGCCAGCAGCCAGTCGTACCAGGGCAGCCCGCCCGGCCGCCGGAGCGAGGCCGGCGGCGGATTCCTGCCAGGGTTCCGGCGGCCGCCGTAGACCAGGAAAATCAGGCTCAGCACCAGGGCGAGGTGGATGCCCCGATGGGTCGCATCGCGCAGCAGCCCGAAGCCCGAGGTGTAGTAGTGAAAGGCCGAGAGCCCGACCAGCAGGGCACCGACGATCCAGGACGCCGGGGCGGCGAGCGGCCGGAAACTGGTCTCCGGGTCGAGCGCGGCCGCGGCGGCGGACGCGACCAGAGGCTGAGGCCCCGCCATGCCGGTCAAAGGGGACGGATCTGGGCGCGCTGGACCGGCCGGCCGCCGCCGTGCCGCCGGCTAGCGCAGCAGGCCGACCTCCCGATAATAGCGCTCGGCGCCCGGGTGCAGGGGGATGCCGATGCCATCGAGCGCGGTCTGGAGCGTGATCGACTTGCCCTTGGCGTGGCCGTTGTCGAGCAGCTGGCGGGCGGTCGGGCTCCAGAGCGCCTTGGTGATGCCGTAGACCAGGTCGTCGTCGACCTCGGCGCCGACCACCCACTGGGCGCCGACGCTGATCGTCGGCGTCTCGCCGATGCCTTCGTAGACGCCGGCCGGGATCACGTCCTTGGCGAAGAACTGGTACTTCTGCAGCAGCGCGTCGACTTCGGCACCCTCGATCGGCACGAGGCCGCAACCGACGCTGGAGGCGAGCTCGACCACCGAGCCGGTCGGATAGCCGGCGACGATGATGTAGGCGTCGAGCTGATTGTCCCGGATCTTGCCGACCGCCGGGCTGGGCTTGATGTATTCGGGCTCGATGTCGGCTTCCGACAGGCCGAACGCCTCGAGGATGATGCGGGCGTCGACCAGGGTGCCGGAGCCCGGCTCGTCGAGCGACACCCGCTTGCCCTTGAGGTCGCGCACGGATCGGATGCCGGCATCCTTGCGGGTCACGATGTGGATGCTCTCCGGGTAGAGGCTGGCGATCGCGCGCAGATTTTCGACCTTGCCCTTGCCCTCGAAGATCCCGGTGCCGGTGTAGGCCCAGTAGGCGACATCGGACTGGACGAAGCCGCTCTCGAGCTCGCCCGACTTGATCCCGTTGACGTTGGCGACCGAGCCGTTCGAGCTCTGGGCGATCGCGACCAGGCCGGGCACGCCGCAGCTGCCGCCCTTCTCGCAGGGCCTGGCGCCCGGCGGGCTGCTGATGATGTCGGCGATCAGGCCGCCGATCGGGTAGTAGGTGCCGGCGACCCCGCCGGTGCCGATCCGGAAGAACCGCATCTCCTGCGCCTGGACCGACATGGTTCCGCCGAGCACGGCGAGGAGGGCGGCGGCGACGAGCGTGCGCAGGGCCATGATCTGCCTCTCTGATCGGCTTGGTTTGGGGCGCCGCTCCGCGCCCTGCTGCCCCCATTGTCAGAAAAGCCGGCGCGAGGCAACGGCGAAGCGCGCGCTCCTCGACCCGGTTCAGGGCTACACCCAAGTGTTGCCGCCGACCCGAATCAGGCTGCGCGCCCGCTGTCCAAGCCCGGGTCCCTCTCGGCCCGCGCCGATGATCGCTGCCGGCCCCCTGATCGATGCCATGATTTTTGCCGGCCCGGACTCCCAGGATCGCATGGACCATAGCGGACCAGCTAAGAGCGCATCCTTACTACCGCGTTAAGGCCCTGCATGTTCGCCCGAGCCGCGGTCCGGCGCCAGCCGTCGATAGGCTGCCCGGGCCGCGTCCGGTGGCGCAATGGCTCAGGGCTCGAGCTCGCTGTCCCAGTACAGGAAGTCGCGCCAGCTGACGTGCAGGAAGTTGGGCGGGAACGCCCGGCCGCGCTCCTGCAACTGAAACGTGGTCGGCATGCTCGGGCTGGTCCGCGGCCGCATGTGGCACTCGCGCGGCAGCCGGCTGCCCTTGGCGAGGTTGCAGCGGGTGCAGGCGGTGACCACGTTGTTCCAGCTGGTCCGGCCGCCTCGCGAGCGCGGCACGACGTGGTCGAAGGTCAACTCCTGGGCCGCGTGCGTCCGACCGCAGTACTGGCAGGTGAAGGCGTCGCGCAGGAAGACGTTGAAGCGGGTGAACGGCGGCCGGCGGTTCTGCGGGATGTACTGTTTGAGCGCGACCACGCTCGGCAGCCGGAAGACCGACGACGGCGAGCGGATCACACGGTCGTAATGCGACAGCACCGCGACCCGGTCGAGGAAGATCGCCTTGACCGTTTCCTGCCAATGCCAGGTCGAAAGCGGGAAATAGCTGAGCGGCCGGTAGTCGGCATTGAGCACCAGTGCTGGGCAAGCCTCGAGCGGCGGCAGTCTGTGCGCTGCGATCGACCTCATGCCACTTTGCCTGCCGGTGGTCAGCTCTTCGCCTCGTCGACGCGGCCCCTGACGGGGGGCCTGGTGATCTGAGGCCCCTGGCGGGGCCAGGGGATCTAAGGCCTCTAGGGCTAGACGATGATCTTGACGGTTTCAAGACCTGGTCCAGAGCGGGCGTATGAGCGTATGCTCATCGATTTGCTGCAGCCTGTCCCCCTGCCCGCACCGGGAGCTTCGATGGCGCGATCCCCGTCTGGACCGGACCCCCGGGCCACGGACCGCCGCTGGCACCATACCGCGGCCGGCTTTCGCAACCCGCCCGGCAGCCCCGCTTCGGGCGGCGATGCCGGCGCTTGGCGGCGCTTCTTCTGGCGTCGCTTCGCCAGCCGGGACGAGGTCGAGCTGCCGGACGGTCACGTCCTGCCGCAGGCCGAGGCACTGGCGGGCATCGTCGACGGGCGGGGCGATCGCGACCGCCTGACCTGGCTCGGCCATGCGAGCTTCGTGCTCCGGCTCGACGGCCGCACGGTCCTGACCGATCCCTACCTCAGCGCCCATGCCTCGCCGCTGCCGCCGCTCGGGCCGAAGCGGTTCGCGCCGCCCGGGCTGCCCGCGGAGCGCCTGCCGCCGATCGATCTCCTGCTGCTGTCCCACAACCACTACGACCATCTGGACCTGCCGACGATCGAGGCGCTGGCGGTCAAGGAGCGGATCCTGGTCGTCGTGCCGCTGGGCGTCGGCAGGTACTTCACGGCACGTGGCTACGCGCGGGTGCACGAGCTCGACTGGTACCAGGAACTTAGGCTCGGCGATCTCCGGATCACCGCATTGCCGGCGATCCACTTCTCCAAGCGGACGCCGTTCGATCGCAACCGGACGCTGTGGTCCGGCTACGCGCTCCAGGGGCGCAGCCAGCGGGTCTATTTCGCGGGCGACACGGCCTACGGGCCGGTGTTTCAGGAGCTCGGCCGAGTGTTCGCGCCGTTGGACCTGGCGCTGCTGCCGATCGGGGCCTATGAGCCCCGGCTCCTGATGCAGGGCTCGCACGCGACGCCCGAGGAGGCGCTCGAGATCGCGCGCGATCTCCAAGCCCGGCGGATCGTCGGCATGCACTGGGGCACGATCCGCCTGACCGACGAGCCGCCGTTCGAGCCGCCCGTGCGCTTCCGCGCCGCCGCGACCGCCGCCGGCTACGGCGAGGACGAGGCCTGGCTGATGCGGATCGGCGAGACCCGCGCGCTCTAGCTTTGGCCGCCGCCCGCGGATTTTGTGATCGACGCCAGGGCAGGCCGCGACGGCGACAACACGCTTTGCGCTTTGCCTGCACCGATCGGCCGCAGCGCCGACCCTACGCGGCTTCAAAGGTCGACACGAACGCGTGAGAACCCGTTCTGCGTCCGACCCGCACCCGGCTAGAACGATGCCCGCGGGGCGAGCACCGAGGGAGGTATGGCCGATGATGAAACTCGTGCTCTGCGCCATGTGCGCAGCGGCGACCCTGATGATCGCTCGTGCGGCCGAAGCCATCGAGGCGCCGTCACCCGCCGACGTTCAGGGCGCGATCGGCCACCTGGGCCCCGTACCGGTGCCGGACGACAATCCGCTGACCCGGGCCAAGGTGGCGCTCGGTCAGCGCCTGTTCGAGGACCCGATGCTCTCGGGCGACGGCTCGACCTCGTGCGAGACCTGCCATCTGCCCGATCATGGCTACGCGACCCCTGAGAAGCTGGGGCCGGCGTACCCCTCGAAAACCGAACGGCGCGAGTCGCCGACCTTGATCAACGTCGCCTACAACCTGCCCCTGATCTGGGACGGCCGCGCCGGCTCGCTCGACAAGCAGGCGCTGGGGCCGATCGCCAACGTGCTGCACATGAACAACAACCTCGACCTTCTGGTCGAGCAGCTGAAGCTCGACCCGTCCTACGCTGGCGCGTTCAAGGAGGCGTACGCCGACGGCGCGATCACCGCCAAGCGGATCGGCTTTGCGATCAGCAGCTTCGAGCGCACGCTCGTGTTCGACGGCGCGCCGATCGACCGCTACATGGACGGCGATCAGAGCGCACTGAATGATCAGCAAAAGCGCGGCCTCGCGCTGTTCATGGGCAAGGCCAACTGCATCGCCTGCCACAATGGCCCCGACCTGACCGACAACCAGTTCCACAACCTCGGCGTTCCGGACCAGGACGTCCGGGCCGATCCCGCGGTTCTGGCCTCGATCCGGTTCGATGCCAAGCGGACCGACTATCAAGACTGGGCCGCCCTCGAAGAGGATCCCGGGCGCGCGCAGATCAGCCACGATCCGGCCGACTTCGGCGCCTTCCGGACCATGGGCCTGCGCAACATCAAGGAGTTGCCTCCCTACATGCACGATGGCGCGCTCGCGACCCTCGAGGACGTGGTCCGCTTCTACGACCAGGGCGGCGGCAGCAACAGTGCGAACAAGTCCCCTCTGTTGCACCCGCTCAAGCTCGCCGAGGACGAGATCAAGGATCTGGTCGCGTTTCTCGAGCAGGCGTTGCAGGGTACGAAACGGCAAATGCAACTGCAGTAAGGCTCGGCTCGCGCCGACCTGGCCCGGGAAGGCCAAACCGTCAACAGCCGCGGCCGCGGTAGGGCGGCACGCCCTGGTCCGGCAGCCAGAGGCCGGCGGGCGGCAGGCCGGACTGGTAGAAGACGTCGATCGGCATCCCGCCGCGCGGGTACCAGTAGCCGCCGATCCGCAGCCACACGGGCGCCAGCGCCGCCTCCAGGCGGCTGGCGATCGTGAGGGTGCAGGCTTCGTGGAACGCACCGTGATTGCGGAACGAACCGAGGAAGAGCTTCAGCGACTTGCTCTCGATCAGCCGCGCCTGCGGCACGTAGTCGATCACCAGTTGGGCGAAATCCGGCTGTCCGGTGACCGGGCAGAGCGCAGTGAACTCCGGGCAGGTGAAGCGGACCAGATAGATTAGGTCCGGGTGCGGGTTGGCCACGGTCTCGAGCCGCGCCCGATCGGGCGACGCCGGCAGCTCGGTCGGTCGGCCGAGCTGGCTCAGCGTCCCGGTCGATGGTCCGGACATGGTGAAACGCACTCCGCTCGACTTCGGCCCCGGGACTGAATGAACTTCCGCGATTCGGGGAACCGATTAGGGCCGGCCCGTGTTTGCCACGGTACCAGACGCAACTGAGGAGATCGAGATGCTGTGGAAAGCAGGTGTTGCGGCTGCAACGCTTCTGATGCTTGCGGCGTGCGGTTCGAGCACAAGCGATCGCGCGCTGAGCGGCGGTGCGATCGGGGCCGGCGTCGGCGGTGCTGCGGGCGCGCTCACGGGTCACCCGCTGGGCGGGGCTGCGCTTGGCGGCGCGGCCGGAGCTGCAACCGGCGCCTTGACCAACGAGCACAATCTCGACCTGGGCAAGCCGATCTGGAAGCGGGACTGACCTCGACGATTGATCAGCCGGGCCGGCCTGACCCCGTCGGGCCGGCCGCCCAGGGTTCGTATGATCCCGCTGCGCCTGACAGCAATGCAACGAGAAGTCGAGAATCCGAAGAAGAAGGCTTGACGGGCATCGGCCAGTCCAATAAGCGGGCCCTTAATTAACCATCGGGTTAAATGAGCCTGCGAGGAGGAGGAGCCGTGGCGACCGCAAGCACGCAACCGGATCAGGCGTTCGCGCTGACGCTCTCGCGCCGCTTCAAGGCGCCGCGCGAGCGCGTGTTCCGGGCGCTGACCGATGCTGGTCAGCTCGCCAAGTGGTGGGGACCCAAAGGCTTTTCCGTGCCTGAGGCCGCCTTGGACGTTCGCCCGGGCGGCGCCTGGCGGACGACGATGCGCTCTCCCGATGGTCAGGACCACATCGTGAGCGGCGTCTACCGCGACATCGTGCCGCCCTCGCGCCTGATCTTCACCTGGGGCTGGGAAACAACCGCCACCCGCGGCCACGAAACCGTGGTCACGATCGAGCTGTTCGAGGTCGCAGACGGGACCCGGCTCGAGCTCCGCCAGGAGGTGTTCGAGTCCGCAGACAGCCGCGACCGGCACGCGGACGGCTGGGCGGGCTGCCTGGACTGCCTCGAGGAGGCTCTGGCCGCGGGCACGCTGACCTGAGGTGCCGCAAATGTGCCGCAGCATCAAGACTTTGCACAATTTTGACCCGCCTGCCAGCGATGTCGAGATCCGGGCCGCGGCGCTGCAGTTCGTCGCAAGCTCTGCGGCTGCACGCGGCCCTCGAAGGCCAACGAGGTCGCGTTCGGCCGGGCCGTGGATCAGGTCGCCGAAGCGGCTCGCCACCTGCTCGATGCGCTCGTGACCAACGCGGCGCCTCGCGATCGCGAGGTCCAGGCGGCCAAGGCCCGCGCCAGAGCCGCGGACCGTCTCCGCGTCTCCACCCCGACGCCAGTCAGGTAGGGCTCGAATTGAGGCTTGACAGGCAATGTTTCGCGGTCTAATTAACCATATAGTTAATTAACCGAGCGGTTACCGAGGATGTCGCCCGATCGTCTCAGCACCACCTTCGCGGCCCTTGCGGACCCGACCCGGCGTGCGATCCTGGCCCGGCTCGCCTCGGGCGAGGCCTCGGTGACCGACCTCGCGGAGCCGTTCGAGATGAGCCTCCCCGCGGTCTCCAAGCACCTGAAAGTGCTCGAGCGTGCGGGCCTGATCGCGCGCGGCCGGGAGGCGCAGTGGCGGCCCTGCCGCCTCGAGGCCGGTCCGCTCAGGGACGCCGCCGACTGGCTCGAGCACTATCGGCAGTTCTGGGAGCAGAGCCTCGACCGCCTGGAGGACTATCTGCGCGCACTGCAGACCCCGGGAGACGACCATGGCCGCGACAACTAGCGCCGTCACCACCTCGAGCGCCCACGAGCTGGTCGTCACGCGCGCCTTCGACGCGCCGCGTCCCCAGGTCTTCAAGGCCTGGAGCGGGCCCGAGCGTCTGGTGCGCTGGTGGGGCCCGCGCAGCTTCGCGACCGCCGCCGGAAAGATCGACCTCCAGCCCCGGCGGCGCCTGGCGCGTAGGCATGCGCTCGCGCGCGGGTGGCCTGCGCTGGCTGCGCTGCGCCTATCGCGAGATCGTGGAGCCCGAGCGGCTGGCCTTCACCTGGGCCTGGGAGGACGATGCCGGCGAGCCCGGCCGCGGGACGCTGGTGACCGTGAACTTCGCCGAGCAGGCCGGCAGGACCAGGCTGATCGTGCATCAGGCCACGTTCGAGCAGCCTGCCCCGCACCGTCCGGAGGACGATCGCGGCGACTGGGAGGACCGCCTCGACCGGCTGGAGGGCCTCCTGGCCGAGATGCCCATGCCGGAGGAAGCAACGATGGCCGCAAGACCCGTCCCTGCGCCCGCAGCGTCGTCATCGGCGCCGCCGGAGCTCGTGATCACCCGCGTCTTCGATGCGCCGCGCAGCCTCGTATTCAGGGTGTGGATCCAGCCCGAGCACCTGGCGCGCTGGTGGGGGCCGCAAGGCTTCACGCTCTTGTCCTGCGAGACCGACGTGCGCCCGGGCGGCACCTGGGTCCGCTGCATGCGCGCGCCCGACGGCAGCAAGCACATTAAGCGCGGCGTCTACCGCGAGATCGTCGAGCCCGAGCGCCTGGTCTTCACCTACGTCAACGAGGACGCCGACGGCAGGCTCGGCCCCGAGACGGTGGTGACGGTCACCTTCGAGGAGCAGGGCGCCCGGACGAAGCTGACGCTGCAGCAGACCGGCTTCGACACGATCGCCTCGCGCGATGGCCACGAGGGCGGCTGGAGCAGCTGTCTGGAGCGCTTCGCCGAATACCTCGCCAACGTCTGACGTTTGCCAGAACGTAAGGGAGATCGGACCATGGAACACCCCGTTGTGTCCCGCGCCGCGTGGCTCGCCGCGCGCAAGCAGCTCCTGAGCAAGGAGAAGGAGTTCACCCGGCAGCGCGACCGCCTGAGCGCGGCGCGCCGCGAGCTGCCCTGGGTCAAGGTCGACAAGGCCTACGTCTTCGACGGCCCGGACGGCAAGCAGACGCTCGCCGACCTGTTCGATGGCAAGAGCCAGCTGATCGTCTACCACTTCATGCTCGGCCCGGGCTGGGAGGAGGGTTGTCCCAGCTGCTCGTTGCTGGCCGATCACTTCGATGGCGCGACCGTCCACCTCGCCCAGCGCGACGTGACCTTCGTCGCGGTCTCGCGCGCGCCGCTCTCAGAGATCGAGCCTTTCAAACGGCGTATGGGCTGGGGCTTCAAGTGGCTGTCGTCCGCCGGCAACGACTTCAACCACGACTATCACGTCTCGTTCACGCCTGACGAAATGGCCAAGGGCAAAGTCGACTACAACTACAACATGGCCGAGTTCCCGAGCGAGGAAGCGCCGGGCGCCAGCGTGTTCTACAAGGACGCGGCCGGCGAGGTCTTCCACACCTATTCCTGCTACGCGCGCGGGCTCGACATCCTGGTCGGCGCGTACAACTGGCTGGACCTAGCGCCCAAGGGCCGCGACGAGGGCGAGCTGCCGTGGACAATGGCCTGGGTCCGCCACCACGATCGCTACGAAGATCAGAAGCCAGGCCAGCCGAGCGCGGCGTGACGAGCCCAGGGAGGTCATGGAAATGCGCGGCAGCTGCCATTGCGGCAAGATCGCCTACCGCCTCGATGCCGAGCCGATCGAGGCGATCGAGTGCAACTGCTCGATCTGCCGGCGCAAGGGCTCCCTACTCGCCGCCTTTGCGCCGGATCGGTTCCACCTCGAGACCTCGCGGGATGAGATCGCGGTCTACACCTTCGGCAGGCACGTCATCCGCCACCAGTTCTGCAAGACCTGCGGCTGCGCGCCGTTCGCCGAGGGCACCGGCCCCGACGGCCGGGCGATGGTCGCGGTCAACCTCCGCTGCGCCGACATCGACCTGTCGACGGTCAAGATCGCCCCGTTCGACGGCGCCAGCCTGTAAGAGGAGGCAAGAAGTGACAACTGCGACCCTGGACCGAACGGCAACGACCGAGGTCCGCGCGCTGATCGACGACTGGGCCGAGGCGACCCGTGCCAAGGACGTCGAGCGGATCATCGCCTGCCATGCGCCCGGCGCGCGCTCGTTCGACTGCCATTCGCACTTCCAGTTCGAGGGCGCTTCGGCGCTCAGGCAGCATCTCGAAGCCTGCATGACGTGCATGCAGGGCCCGATGACCTTCGAGATCCACGACCTCGAGCTCGCGGCGCACGGCGACGTGGCCTTCGGCCATTATCTCGCGCGCTTCGGCGCGACCGGCGTCAGCGGCGAGGAGCACACCGGCTGGCTGCGTGGGACCGTGTGTCTGCGCAAGCTCGAGGGTCGTTGGCTGATCGTGCACGACCACTGCTCCGCGCCCTTCGACCCCGAGAGCGGCAAGGCGTTCTTCGACCGCGCGCGATAGCCGTTCATCCTGACCAGCTGGGTCGCGACCATAGGCCATCCGCGCCCGGTTCGCGTCCGAAGGCACCATCAGCAGCGAAAGGCTGAGTTCGATGAAGCTCTATCTGGCGCCCGGCACCTGCAGCCTCGCCGACCACATCGCGATGCACGAGGCCGGCCTCACCTTCGAGCGCGTCCGGGTCGATCTGCGCGCCAAGCGCACCGAGGACGGCCAGGACTTCAACGCGATCAACCCTAAGGGCTACGTCCCGGCGCTGGTGCTCGCCGACGGCCAGCTCCTGACCGAGAACGTCGCGATCCTCTGCTGGGTCGCCGACCGCGCGCCGCAGCTCGCCCCTACGGACGACCTCGCGCGCATCCGCCTGATCGAGACGCTGGCTTACATCGCGACCGAGCTGCACAAGCCCTTCGTTCGCATCTTCTTCCCGACCAGCGATGCGGAGAGAGGCCGCCGAAGGGGCGATCGCCAAGCGGCTCGGTTTCGTCGCAGCCCGGCTCCGGGGCGAGCATCTGTTCGAGAGCGGCTTCACCGTCGCCGATGCCTACCTCTATGTGATGCTCCGATGGGCGCGGGCGAAGGCGCTCGACGTGCCCGCGCCGCTGCCGGCCTACTTCGACCGCATCGAGGCGCGGCAAGGCGTCCGGGCGGCGCTGCAGCACGAAGGCCTGGCTTGAGGGCCGCCGCCATCGACCGATCGCCGAGGTCGCGCCCATGTCGTTGAAGCTCTGGTTCCACCCGCTCGCCTCGTTCTGCCACAAGGCGCTCATCGCCCTGTACGAGAACGGCATCCCCTTCGAGCCGGTGATCGTCGATCTCGCCGACGAGGCCTCGCGCGCCGCCTTCCGCGCAGTCTGGCCGATGGCGAAGATGCCCGTGCTGCGTGACGACGCGCGCGATCGCACGGTCCCCGAATCAACCATCGTCATCGAGTACCTGGACGCGTTCTACCCGGGCCCGACCCGATTCCTGCCGGCCGACCCCGACCGCGCCTGGCAGACGCGGATGTGGGACCGCTTCTTTGACCACTACGTCCAGGAGCCGATGCAGAAGATCGTGACCGACCGGCTGCGCCCGGCGGGCGCGAGCGATGCCTACGGCGTCGAGCAGGCGACGCCGCAGCTCGATCAGGCCTACGCGCTGCTCGAACGGGAGCTCGGCGCGAAGAGCTGGATCACGGGCGAGGCGTTCACGCTCGCCGATTGCGCGGCAGCACCTGCGCTTTTCTACGCGAACACCGTGGTCCCGTTCGGCGAGCCGCACCGCAAGCTTGCGGCTTATCTCGGCCGCCTGATGGCGCGCCCGTCTTTCGCGCAGGTGCTCGAGGAGGCGCAGCCCTACTTCAGGCTCTTCCCGTTGGCGAAGAAGCCTCAGATCGCAAGACCCGGCTCCAGTGCAACCCCCTGAGCCGGCCTCAATCCCGAGGGAGAGACGACCATGCAGATCCAGCCCTACCTGTTCTTCGACGGTCGCTGCGACGAGGCGGTCGAGTTCTATCAGAAGGCGGTCGGCGCCAAGGTGAACATGCTGATGCGCTTCAAGGACAGCCCCGACCCAGCCGCGGTCCATGGCAACGCGGACAAGGTGATGCATGCGAGCGTGCAGATCGGCGACAGCATGGTGCTGGCGTCCGACGGCCGCTGCCGGGACCAGCCGAGTTTCCAGGGCTTCGCGCTGTCGCTGACCGCCGCCGACGACGCCGAGGCCAAGCGGCTGTTCGAGGCTCTGGGCGAGGGCGGCCAGGTGCAGGTGCCCTTGGCCAAGACCTTCTTCGCCTCGAGCTTCGGCATGGTCGCCGACCGCTTCGGCGTCGGCTGGATGGTCTACGTGCCGGCCTGAGTAAGAGCCTCGGAGCCGCGGCGGAATCGGCCTCCCATGAGAGCTGCGCTCACGATCTGTACGATCGCCGCGCTGGCGACCGGTCCGCTGCCAGGGCATGGCCCGCTGGCGGCGGACCGGATCGTGCCGGCCGCGACCGAGGTGCCGGCCGGCACCTACACCCTCGACCGGAACCACGCGAGCCTGATCTTCCGGGTCAACCACCTGGGCTTTTCCCACTACACCGCGCGCTTCACCCGCTTCGACGCCAGGCTCCAGCTCGATCCGGCGGAGCCCGCCGCCTCGAGCGTCACCGCCACGATCGATGCCAGCTCGATCGAGACCGATAACCCCGATCCCGCGCTCGACTTCGACCATCAACTGCAGAACCAGGACTGGCTGAACACGGCGCAATTTCCGCAGATGACCTTCCGCTCGACCAGGCTCGAGCTGACCGGGCCGAACACGGCGCGCGTTCTCGGCAGTCTCGGGCTGCATGGCGTGACCCGGCCGGTGGTCCTGGATGTGACCTTCAACGGCGGCTACGCGAGCAATCCCCTGGACCCGTCCGGCGCGCGCATCGGCTTTTCGGCGCAAGGCACTTTCAGGCGCTCGGAGTTCGGAATGGCGGTCGGCATACCGCCGCCCGGCTCCACCTTCGGCGTCGGCGACGAGGTCGAGATCCAGATCGAGGCCGAGTTCACCCGTCCTGCGACCGGCCAGTAGGGACAGACGGTCCAAAACGACGAGGGTTCGATGAAATACCTCTGCCTTTGCTACTACGACCAGGACCGGTTCGAGGCCCTGTCCAAGGACGAACTCGCGGCGCTCGGGCGCGCGTGCCAACCCCATGACGAGGCGCTGCGCAAAAGTGGCCGCCTGATCCTGGTCGGCTCGCTGGCGCTGCCGCCGGAGACCAGGACCTTGCGCGCCGGGAGCGGCCGGCCTTCGGTGAGCAAGGGCCCCTTCGTCGCCACCAGGGAACCGCTCGGCGCGTTCTTCATGATCGAGGCCGGCGACATCGACGAGGCGGTCGAGGTCGCATCCAGACACCCGGGCGCGCAACTCACCGACTTCGGCGGGGCGATCGAGGTCCGGCCCATCGATATGTTCGATCAACCAGAGCGCAGCTGACACACACCACCCGTCTCGCGGGCTAACGGAGGCCGCAATGGCGAAGAAAGTCCTGATCCTGCTCGGCACCAAGAAGGGTGCCTTCATCCTCAAGAGCGACGCCGACCGGCGGTCGTGGGTGCAGAGCGGACCGTTCTGCGAGACCTGGCCCTTGAACCACGTCAACGCCGATCCGGCGACCGGCACGATCTACGGCGGCGGCGGCAACGAATGGTTCGGCCCGGCGGTCTGGAAATCGACCGACCTGGGGGCGAGCTGGAGCCATTCGAGCGAGGGCCTCGCCTATCAGGAGGGCGAGGAGCCGATCAAGTCGGTCTGGAGCGTTGCCCCTGGCGGTGCCAGCCTCTACGCCGGCGTCGAGCCGGCCGGCCTGTTCCGGAGCGACGACGGGGAGAATCCTGGCGGCACGTCGCCGGCCTGCGCGACCACCCCTCGCGGCCGCACTGGAATCCGGGCGGCGCCGGGCTCATTCTGCACTCCCTGGTGCCGCACCCGAATGACGAAAGACGGTTCTGGGTCGGGATCTCCAGCGCCGGCGTGTTTCATACCGCCGACGGCGGCGCCAGCTGGGAGCCCCGCAACCGCGGCACCCGGGCCGACTACCTGCCCGAAGAGCAGAGATACCCGGAGTACGGCCAGTGCGTGCACTGCCTGGTGATGGCGCAGGGCGCGCCCGATCGTCTCTACCAGCAGAACCACTGCGGCATGTACCGGAGCGACGACGGCGGCCGGCGCTGGCAGAGCATCGAGGCGGGCCTGCCCTCGAGCTTCGGCTTTCCCGCGGCAGTCCATCCGCGCGACCCGGGCACTCTCTACCTGGTGCCGCTCAACGGCGACATTGCCGGCCGCTACGTCCCCGACGGCCAGGCCGCGGTCTGGCGCACCCGGGACGGCGGCGACAGCTGGCAGGCGCTGCGCGAGGGGCTGCCGCAGGGCAACGTGTTCTTCGGCGTGCTCCGCCAGGCGATGGCGACCGACGCGCTCGAACCCGCAGGCGTCTACTTCGGCACCAACACGGGCGCGCTCTACGCCAGCGCCGACGAGGGCGACAGCTGGCGCTGCATCGCCCGGCACCTGCCGCTGATCACCTCGGTCGAGACGCTGGTGGTCGACCAGTGACCGGGCGGAGCCTCGGCAGCCCCGTCGATCGGGGCCGAAAGCCAGTGTCCGCCTGGCTCTCGGGTTCGTTTCGTCGTCGGCCCTCAACCTCTGAGGGCGCCGGGGCCAAGCCGCGCACAGGCGTCGGCGTATCGCTGCGCGGCGCGATTGTCCCGTGGCCTCCCGCGGCAGCGCGCGGGTGCGCCGCAGGCACAGAGCGAAGTCGGACTTTCGACCTCCAATGGTAGCACATCATAGGAATGTATGCAAGAAACACGGGGGACTCCTGCCGCGCCCGGTTGGGAGGGATTGCTCGGGGCCGCCTGGGCGGCCGCGCCATGCGTCACCATGCGTCATTTCTGTAGCATCATGCGCCGGCGTGGGCGCTTTGCGTAAGCATTCGTCGGAAAACGTCTTTTCGGCGTCTCGGCGGTCCGGCCGCCGGCCGCAGCCGCAAAAACCGCCGATTTTTCGGGGCACGACGCGACGCAGGGAGGCCGCGCAGGCCAGCTCCACCTGGGCCGGGCGCAACGAGTTGTTAACCAGTCGATGTTAAGTGCTTGTTCGACAGGTCCATGCGACCGTGGGACTCCTTGCCTCGCCCGGCCAGGCACAGGGAGAGAATCCCATGGTCGCATGGACCATCGAGGATCAGCAGGTTTTAGCGGGCGGACGGTTGACCAATGGTAAAGGCGGACAGCTCGTGGATTGGCCACGCCGGCCGCTGCGATGGCGGCGCTGCGGGGACGGGCTCCCGGGAGCCCGGACGACGGGTGGAGAGTGACATCATGCCGGACGAGCGGTCGGCATCGGCACCAGCGCCGGTTTCAGTGACGCTGCCGACGATCCTTCTGCGGCTGTTTCCCGGTTCCGTGCGCCGCCTCGAGCTGCCGGCCGCCACGGTCGCCGAGGTCATCGACGCGCTCGACCGCCGCTGGCCCGGCATGCGCGACCGGCTGTGCGATTCGAGGCCGCGCATCCGGCGTCACATCAACGTCTTCGTCGCCGGCGAGCGCGCGACCCTCGAGACGCCCCTCTCATCCGGCACCGAGGTGATCATCATGACCGCGATCAGCGGCGGCTGACCGCCTTCTTCTGCACCAGCGCCCGCGGACACCCTTTGCGCCCCGATAGGAGTATCCACGCCAGGATGCTCTAAGGGTACTTCTGCTGCGCCGGCGGTGGAACGCCAACCATGAGGCCTTGAGTAGGGCGGGGGAAGCCCGATGGCTAAGTTGGTTGAAAGATTGCGACAACTACAGAGGCGAGCCGAGAGGGCTTGGTCGAAAGGCACACGCTCGGCACCGATTTGGTTGGTGGTATCGGGCAGCTTGGTGATAGGTGCGCTCGCCGGGCTCCCCGCTGGGGCTACGAGAGAATGGACCGGCGCGCTGATCGGTTTGCTTGGCGTGGTGCTCGGCGGTGCCATCGCTGGGGTCACAAGCTTCGCGTTGGAACGGGACCGGCGAAGGTCGCAAATAGCGCTAGCGACCTGGGTGGAGCGAGTGCGGGCGCACCAAGAAGCACTTAGTCGGTGGCCCCGAATCCGAGACACGGCCCACGAGGAGGACGCAGAGAAACGGAAGCAAACGGTGAGCGAGGCACAGAACTGGTGGCTTAATAACTGTTTGTATATGAGCGAAGACGCACGAGAGGGCTTCCTCATTGCGTATAGCGCAGCCGATAATCACCAAGTCTTTCTTAACTCTCTACAGAAGCAGGACAACGAAGCGGTTAGGGAGATTCTGGCGAGAAATTGGGAACGCATCCTCTCTCTCCCCCGCATCCTAATCGAATGTGCCGGTTGTCATGTTACCGACCAAATGCTCCGCGAAATTCAGCGGGACAGCGAGCGGCAAGCCAAGCAAACATGAGCGTCCACAATGCCCTCTTAAATCACATCGGCTGGCGCTTGCCGCGACGGCGAAGAACTCGACATTTCTCCCGCTACCCTGCGGTTCATGGAGGATTCGGGCATGAAGGCCGTCGTTGAGGGGCACGTGGTCGCCGAGAGCGATGATGTCGTCGAGGCCGCCGGCTACCAGTATTTTCCGGAGGCTGCGGTGCGCATGGAGTGGCTCGAGAAGGCGGAGCGTACGGCCGACGATCTCGAGTGCCCGCACAGCGTCCAGTTCTATGACGTCGTGATCGACGGCACTCGCCATGCGCGCGCCGCCTGGTCGTACGAGGACCCGCTGCCGCGGATGCAGCGCGTCGCCGGCCGGTTCGGGTTCTGGCAGGACGTCGAGGTCCGGTAAGCCCGCGGCGGCGCTGGCCGCGCGGCGCCACTGCCGATCAGAGAAAAATCAGGCGCGGCCGAGGCGGGCCAGCACTCGCTTGCGGGCCTCGCCGCTCTCGTAATCGCTGACGTAGAGCAGGCCGGTGATCCGGCGCAGGAGGCTCGCCTCGTAGTCGTGCAGGCGGCCGTCGGCGTAGACGACCTCCCACAGCATCTCGATCACGCTGACCCGCTCGGCGGGCGCCAGGCGCTCCTTGATCACGCGCGTGAACCCCTGCCACTCGACGCTCTCGGCCGCGGTCCGCTCGGCGATCGCCAGCAGTTCCCGCGCCTCGTCGGCATCCAGGCGGAAGCGTTGCGCGAGCAGCGCCTCGATCCGCGCGCGCTCGGTGGCGTCGAACTCGTCGTCCATCCGCGCCGCCTCGACCAGGAGCGCCGCGGCCGCCAGATGAAGCTCGTCGTGAGCCGGGTTCGCGGCCGCGGCCTCAGGCTCCAGGATGGTCTTGATGCGCTCGAGCAGGCCCATGGTCGAGATCTCCGCTACGGATCCGGCCCCGCCCCGCGCGCTCGGCTGGCGGGCCGCCAGGACGACGGCGATCAGGCGCTGCCGCCGCATGCTCGAACGATGATCTAGGCCCTGAGCCTGCCGCTGACCACCCCGCGCTGGGGCGCCCGGCCGTGGGACGGGCGAGCGCCCAGCACCGGACGATGACCCAGACCACGTAGGTGATCCCCGGCACATCGCCGAGCCGGGTCAACAGAATATCTTGAGCAGAACTGGCCGCATCGGCAGTGCGGCTCGGGCGCGCGGCACTGCCCTGGTGCACCGGGACGCGGGCCATGGCTCCGACAGTGCCGCCCTTGGCCGACCGGCTCGCGCTCGCCGCGCACCTTTGGTTTTGATCACGATTTGGCAATTGCTGCCGGTTACCTCTGGAACGCACCGGTCGCGCCGCGCGCCGCGCCGGCGCTCGAAGCTGGACCGGGCCGGCGTGCCGGGCTAGCCTTGGAGCTGTTCTCGTTGCGCCAGAAGGGGCAGCTGCCGCCGTGTCCATGCTCGTGCCCGTGATTCTCGCCGGCGGCTCCGGCACCCGGCTCTGGCCGGTCAGTCGCGACACCATGCCCAAGCAGCTGGCCCGGCTTACGGGCGAGCGGTCGCTGCTCGAGCAGACCGCGCGCCGCCTGCTCGCCCGGGCCCAGCCCGGGCAGGTCGTCACGGTCGGTGCCAAGGCACAGGATTTCCTGGTCCGGCGCGAGCTCGAGGCGATCGATCCGGCGCTCGCCGAAAACCGGCTGCTGGAACCGGTCGGGCGCAACACCGCGGCCGCGATCGGGCTCGCGGCCCGCCACGTCCAGGAGCGGTTCGGCAGCGATGCGCTGCTCTGGGTCTGTCCCTCGGACCACCTGATGCAGGCGCCGGACGCCCTCTACGCCGCGCTCGAGGCCGCTCTGCCGGTGGCCGCAGCGGGCGGGCTCGTGACCTTCGGCATCACGCCGACCCGGGCCGAAACCGGCTACGGCTACATCCAGACCGGGCAGCCGCTGCCGGACGCGCAGGGCGTTCTCCGGGTCGTGCGCTTCGTCGAGAAGCCGGAGCGCCCGGCCGCCGAGGCGATGCTGGCCGCGGGCGGCCATCTCTGGAACAGCGGCATGTTCCTGTTCCGGGCCGATCGCATCCTGGTCGAACTCGGCACGCACGCGCCTGCGATCCGGGCCGGCATCGAGCAAGCCTTCGGCGCCCTCAAGGAGGCCCCGGGCGGCGGCTTGGAGGTCCCGCTCGAGCAGTACGAGAAAATACCGGCGCAACCGATCGACAAGGCGGTCATGGAGCACAGCGACCGGATCGCGGTCGTGCCCTGCGATCCGGGCTGGTCGGATCTCGGCTCCTGGCAGGCGCTCTGGGAGCAGCTGCCCAAGGACGACGCCGGCAACGCGGTCCGGGGCGACGTCCTGCTCGACGACAGCATCGACTGCCTGATCCATGCCGAGCGCCGCCTGGTCGCCTGCTCGGGGGTTCGCGATCTGGCCGTGGTCGAGACCGATGATGCGGTCCTGGTCGCCGATCGCGGCCGCAGCGACGCGGTCCGCAATCTGGTGACGATGCTGCGCGCCGCCGGCCGCCCCGAAGGCGACGCGCATGCCAAGGAACAGCGGCCCTGGGGCAGCTTCCAGGTGCTGCACGAGGGCAAGGGCTTCAAGGTCAAGGAGATCATCGTCACGCCCGGCGGCCGGCTCAGCCTCCAGAGTCACAAGCACCGCGCCGAGCATTGGGTGGTGGTCGCCGGCACCGCCAAGGTCACGGTCGACGACCAGGTCCTGCTGCTCGAGCCGAACCAGAGCGTGCACATCCCGCTCGGCGCCAGGCACCGGATGGAGAACCCGGGCGCCGTGCCGATGCACCTGATCGAGGTCCAGTGCGGCGACTACCTCGGCGAGGACGATATCATCCGCTACGAGGACGTCTACGGCCGCAGCTGAAGCGCGTCGGCCGGCCGGCGCTCCCGGTCCGCCAGGCGAGCGGCCGGCCGTCGATCGCGGCGAGGCCGAGCCCGATCAGCTTCATGCCGGCGCTCTGGCCTGTCGTCAGGCGCTCGCCCCGGACCCGGGGATCGGGGCGCTGACCGGGATCGGGAAGGTCATCAGCAACGCCGCCGGCTCTTGCGCCTCGACGCCCACGGATCAGCGGAGAAACCGGCTGACCAGCTGGTGGCCGGTGAGCAGGCTCACGAGATGGGCAGCCATCAGCAGCGCGACCACGAGCGCGACCATCTGGACCGCGGTGTAGGAGACGAGCGGCGGGTTGCCGACCTCGCGCGGGCGCCGCTCCTGCCAGTTGGCGAGGCCGGCCGCGCCCACCGCCAGGAGCAGAAGGACCAGCGTGATGGTCAGGCTCATGGCGGTGGGGCGGGGCGCGCCGGATCAGCCGGCGGTGGTCGGGTCAATCGTCCGCTTGACCTCGGTGATCTTGTTCGCCGGGAAGCCGCTGATCTCGGCGTGCCGCCTGATCGCGGCCTCGTCCTTGGCGAGGTAGACGCAGAAAGTCTTGTTGTCGGCGACGTAGGATTCGACCCACTGGATGTCGGTCGGGCCGATCTCGGCCAGCGCCGCGTTCGACTTGGCGGCAGCGCCCTTGAGCTGCTCGCCCTGCATGCCGCCCACCCCCGGCAATTCGCGCTCGATGATGTATCTGCGCATGGGCTACTCCCTCTGCTGGTTCGTGATGTGCCAACGCCCGCCCTTGCCAACGGTCGCGCGCGGCGTGATCCTAGAGCCTGCTCGCGGCTTTGGGGAGCCGAACCTTGACGATGGCAAGACCGCGGCTGGCGGCTGCTTCCGAACCCGCGCCCGCGCGCGGCGGATCGAGCCCGCTCGTCTGGCTGCCGCTCCTGGTGATTGGCGCCGGCCTCGTGCTCGGCCTCGGGCTCTGGGCGAGATGGGGCTTCCTGGTCGCGTTCGAGGCGCTCCGCGCCTACTGCTTCTAGACCTCGCGACCAACTGACACGGCATCATGACCGAGCCCGAGCATAGCGGCCACTGCCTCTGCGGCGCGGTCCGCTACCGCGCGCTCGGCGCCCCTAAGTGGATCGCGAACTGTCATTGCGCGAGCTGCCGGCGGGCGACCGGGGCGCCGATGGCGACCTTCGCGGGCTTCGCCGCCGAGCGCTTCGCCTACGTCGCCGGCGCGCCGGTCCGCTTCCATTCGTCGCCCGGCGTCACCCGGAGCTTCTGCGGCCGCTGCGGCACGCCCTTGACCTACGAGGGCGCCCGCTGGCCGGGCGAGGTCCACGTCCTGGTCGGCAGCCTCGACCGGCCGGAGGATTTCCCGCCGACCGCCAATGCGTTCGCCGAGGAGCAGCTGCCCTGGCTGCATCTGGCCGCGCCCGGGCGTGACGCCGGCTGAGCGGCCGCGGCAGCCACGGCGGGTCTGGACCGCGCTCGATGGCGGCGCGCTCGCCCCTGCTGCCGGCCGGCGCGGTCGCCCTGTCGGCGGCGCTCTGGGGCCTCTGGTGGCTGCCGCTGCGGGCGCTCGCCGAAGCGGGGCTGACCGGACCGGCGCTCAACGCCGTCCTCTACGGCACGATGACGCTCGCACTCCTGCCCTGGCTGTGGCGCCGGCACCGCCGGCTCGCCGCGGGCGGTCTGCTGCTGCTCGGCGCCGGCGGCCTGTTCGGGGCGGCGCTGGTCAGCTGGAACCTGGCCCTGATCCTGGGCGAGGTCGTGCGCGTCACGCTGCTGTTCTATCTCGCGCCGATCTGGACGACCCTGCTCGCGGTCGCGCTGCTCGGCGAGCGGGTCGGCGCGCTCCGCCCCCTCTCGGTCCTGCTCGGGCTCGCGGGCGCGCTGGTGCTGCTCGGTGTGGGCAACGGCCTGCCGCTGCCGCGCTCCGCCGGCGACTGGCTCGGGCTCGCCGCCGGGCTGCTGTTCGCATTCTCGGTGACGCTGGTGCGCAAGGGCCAGACGATCGAAGGCCTCGAGCAGACGCTGGTCGCCTGCGCCGCCGCCACTTTTTTGTCACTTGTACTGATTCTCTTCTCGCCACCGGTCGAGGCGCTGTCGACATCGATGGGGCCAGGGGTGCTCGGGCTTGCGGCGCTCGCCGCCCTGGTCTGGCTGCTACCCTGCACCTGGCTGCTGCTCTGGGGCGCCCGCCAGCTCGAGCCGGGCCGGGTCGCCCTGCTGCTTTTGCTCGAGGTCGCAGTCGCGGCCGGGTCCGCCGCGGTGCTCGCAGGCGAGCCGTTCGGCGGCCGCGAAGCCGCCGGCTGCCTCCTGATCCTCGGCGCCGGCGCCGTCGAAGCGCTCAGCGAGTTCCGCTCCAGACGTCCTGCCCCCGCTCGATCTCCTTGACGTCCGTCCCGACCGAAGCCAGATCTTGGCGATCGTCGCTGCCGGGGGTCGACCCGGGCGGCGCATCCGAGGCCGAAGATGCCTGAGAAGCCGCTAATGGGGCGGACCGATCGACCCTGGCGGTGGCATGGCTGCCTGGCAGCCTGGCTCGCCGCTCTGCTGGCAATGGCGCCGGCCGCTCAGCGCTTCCTGCCGCCCGACCCGATCGCCGTCCAGCATTCCGCTCGCGACGGGCACACCGCCGCTTCCCCGGCCGGGCTGCAGTCGGCCCAGCCCGTCGGCCTCGACATTCTGTCGCGGTTGTCGAAGGTCGAGACCACCTTCGGCCCAGCGCCGGGCAAATCGTTCCCCCACGCTGCGAGCGCGGCGGAGGGGCCGGCGTTCGCACCTGAAGCCGCCGGCGCGCCCAAAGAGGCCGCGAGAGCCGGCTTCGATCGCGCCTCGGTCGGCACCGCCCGGACCCCGACCGGCCCGCCTTCCTGAGCACCGACCGTCGCGTCGCAGGCCGCGCTCCTCAGCCTGAGGTGCTGGCCATGGCACCGCCGCGCCCGCTTGCGGCCCCACGGAGCTCACGCTGAGCCTCGGTGACGCGCCGCCTGGCAGCACGGCGGACAGACTTCAGTCGCGGCATGCCGGCGCCCTCGCGCCGGCACCGCGATCACGATCGGACTCCTTCCATGAGCAAGCTGCGCAGTTTCCGGTTCATTCCGGACGACACCCGGATCCCGTTCGTCCGCTACCAGTACTGGGCCTACGCGATCACCGGCGCCATGATCCTGCTGACCCTCATTCTGCTGCCGACCAGGGGCCTCAATCTCGGCATCGACTTTCGCGGCGGCAGCCTGATCGAGGTCGGCATGCCCGGCCCCGCCGATCTCGCCGCGATGCGATCGACCCTCGACAACCTCGGTCTCGGCGACGTCGCCCTGCAGACGTTCGGGAGCCCGTCGGACATCCTGATCAGGATTGCGCGCCAGGAGGGCGCCGAGCCGGCGCAACTGGCGGCGGTCGCCAAGGTCAAGTCCGCGCTCACCGATCGTTTCGGCCCGAACATCAGCTACCGGCGGGTCGAGTTCGTCGGGCCCAAGGTCAGCGCCGACCTGCTCTGGAACGGCGCCCAGGCGACGATCTGGTCGCTGGTCGCGATCCTCGCCTACGTCTGGTTCCGCTTCGAATGGCAGTTCGCGGTCGGCGCCGTGGTCGCGACGGTCCACGACGCGATCACGACGATCGGCATCTTCTCGCTGACCGGCCTGGAATTCAATCTCACCACGATCGCCGCGATCCTGACGATCATCGGCTATTCGATCAACGACACGGTCGTGATCTACGACCGGGTGCGGGAGAACCTGCGCCGGTACAAGACCATGCCGCTGCCCGAGCTGATCGACCGCTCGGTCAACGAGACCCTGGCCCGCACGGTCATGACCTCGCTGACCACGGTCCTGGCGCTGGTCGCGCTGGTCGTGTTCGGCGGCCCGGTGGTCCGGGGCTTCACGATCGCGATGATCTGGGGCGTCGTCGTCGGAACCTATTCGAGCGTCTACGTCGCCGCGCCGATGATCATCCACTTCAGGCTCCGGCGTGAGCAGCCGGAGACGGCGACCGCCGGGCCGGCTGGCCCGTCCGGAAGCACCACCCCCGCACCCGCCGGCGGCTGATTCGAAGCTGTGGCCGGGCGCGCCTGGAGCTATAAGCAGACCGGTCTCGGGCGCGCGGCGCGGCCGCACGCGGCGGAGGATCGGGATGTACGACTACGTCATCGTCGGCGCCGGCTCGGCCGGCTGCGCGCTCGCGCTGCGCCTGAGCGAGCTCGAGGGCGTCCGCATCCTGCTGCTCGAGGCCGGCCCGCCCGATCGCGACCGCTTCATCCACCTGCCGGTCGGCTTCTACAGGATGACCGCCGGGCCTTTGACCTGGGGCTACCGCACGGCGCCGCTCGGCCAGGCCGAGGGCCGCCAGATGATCTTTCCGCAGGGCCGGGTGCTGGGCGGCGGCAGCTCGATCAACGCCATGGTCTATACCCGCGGCAACGCCAAGGACTACGACGCCTGGGCCGAGGACGAGGGCTGCGCCGGCTGGTCCTACGCCGAGGTCCTGCCCTATTTCCGCCGCGCCGAGGACAACGAGCGCCTGGTCGACCGCTACCACGGCAGCGGCGGCCCGCTCGGCGTCGCCGACCCGGTCAGCCCGCACGAGCTGAGCCGGGTGTTCGTTCGCGCCGCCCAGGAGGCGGGCCTGCCCTACAACCCCGACTTCAACGGCGCCCGTCAGGAAGGCTGCGGCCTCTATCAGGTGACCCAGCGGGGCGCCCGCCGCTGCAGCGCGGCCGTAAGCTACCTCAGGCCGGCGATGCGGACCGGCAACGTGACCGTGCTGACCGGCGCGCACGCGCTCCGCCTCCTGATCGAGCGCGGGCGCGCGATCGGCGTCGAATATGTACGCGGCGAGGGCGCCGGGCTCGAAACCGTGCGCGCCGAGCGGGAGGTCGTGGTCGCGTCCGGCGCGATCGGCTCGCCCCGCCTCCTGCTGCTCTCCGGGATCGGGCCCGCGGACGAGCTGCGGGCGGCCGGGGTCGCGCCGGTGCACGATCTGCCCGGCGTCGGCCGCAATCTCCAGGACCACATCGACGTCTACGTGATCAGCGGATTGTCGGGCCCGCACAGCTACGACCGGCACACCCGGCCGCACCGGATGCTCTGGGCGGGGATGCAGTACGCGCTGTTCCGGAGCGGGCCGGTGACCTCGAACCTCGCCGAGGGCGGCGCCTTCTGGTACGCGGATCGCGAGCAGCAGGCACCCGACATCCAATGCCACTTTCTGCCCGGCGCCGGCCTCGAGGCGGGCGTGCCGCCGCTCGACGGCTACGGCTGCACGCTCAACTCCTGCCACCTGCGCCCGAAGAGCCGCGGCAGCGTCCGGCTCCAGAGCGCCGATCCGCGGACGCCGCCGGTGATCGACCCGAACTACTGGGCCGAGCCCTACGACTTCGAGATGTCGCTGCGCGGCTTCGAGCTCGCCCGCGAGATCATGGCCCAGCCCGCCTTCCGCCCCTACGTCCGGCGCGAGCATCTGCCGGGCGCCGAGGTCAGGACGCGCCAGGAGCTCGAGGCCTATGCCCGCCGCTTCGGCAAGACCGATTACCACCCGGTCGGCAGCTGCAGGATGGGCGTCAACGCGCAGGCCGTGGTCGATCCCGAGCTCCGCGTGCGCGGCATCGACGGCCTGCGGGTCGTCGACTCCTCGGTCATGCCGCGCCTGATCAGCTCGAACACCAACGCGGCCGCAATCATGATCGGCGAGAAGGGCGCCGACCTGATCAAGGGCAACCGCGCCGAGCCGCTGGCCCCTTAGCGACCTCAGGCGGCCGGCTCGTAGTCGATCACCAGGACCTCCTCGGCGTGCGGGCGCAACAGGGCGGAAAACGCCCGGTGCTCGGGATGCGGCAGATAGGCGTCGCGCTCGACGGCGCCGGCGAAGGTCAGGAAGAAACAGTGGGTAAAACCCTGATCCTTGCCCTCCGGGCTGCAGTTGGTGCCCCATTCAAGTGCCTGGATCGTCGGTATCCTCGCCGCCAGCCCGGCGAACGCGGCCTCGACCTCGGCGATGGCCGCAGCCGGCGTCCCGGGCTGGAAGCGGATCAGCACGACGTGGCGCAGCATAGTCTTCTCTCCCGGGTGGTCTCGAGCGAGAGAGTGTGCCAAGCCGGAGGAAGCCAGGCCAGGAGGAAGCGCGATGAAGCTCAAGACCGATCTGCCGCTGACCGCCGCCAACCGGGTCATCGAGCGCGCGCTCGAGGCCGGGCGGGCGGCCGGCATGGCGCCGCTCACGGTCGCGGTGCTGGACGCCGGCGGCCATCCGGTAGCGCTGGCGCGCGAGGACGGCGCCGGCATCCTCCGGCCCGAGATCGCGACCGGCAAGGCCTGGGGCGCGCTCGGCATGGGCGAATCCAGCCGGGCGCTCGGCGCCCGCCTGCGTGAGCGGGTGGCGTTCCAGGCCGCGCTCGCCGCGGCTTCCGGCGGCCGCGTCGTCGCCGTACCGGGCGGCGTGCTGATCCGTGCTGCCGGGGGCGAGGTGATCGGCGCGGTCGGGATCAGCGGCGACACCTCCGAGAAGGACGAATACTGCGCGATCGAGGGCATCCGCGCCGCGGGCCTGACGCCAGAGCCCGCCGAACCGGACCCCAAATGGCGCGGCGGCTAACCGCCGTCGCGAAAGGCGTCGCGGTAGGCGTCGCGCAGCAGGTTCTTCTGGACCTTGCCCATGCTGTTGCGCGGCAGCTCGTCGACGAACACCACCTGCTTGGGCGTCTTGAAGCCGGCGAGCTGGCTGCGGGTGGCGGCGATGATCGCAGCGGCGTCGGGCGCGCCGGCGCCGCTCCGGCGCTTGACCACGGCCAGCACGCCCTCGCCGAAATCCGGGTGCGGCACGCCGATCACCGCCGATTCGTCGACCCCCTCGAGGGCGTCGATCACGCTCTCGATCTCCTTCGGATAGACGTTGAGCCCGCCCGAGATGATCAGGTCCTTGGCCCGCCCGACGATCGTGACGTAGCCGTCGGCGTCGATCCGGGCGATGTCGCCGGTGATGAAGAAGCCGTCGGCGCGGAATTCTTCCCGGGTCTTCTCGGGCAGGCGCCAATATCCGGAAAAGACGTTCGGGCCGCGGACCTCGAGGACGCCGGTCTCGCCGGTCCCCAGCGCGCGGCCGGCCTCGTCCGCGACCCGGACCTCCACCCCCGGCAGCGCCGGTCCGACCGTGCCCGCGCGCCGCTCGCGATCGAGTGGGTTGGAGGTGTTCATGCCGGTCTCGGTCATGCCGTAGCGCTCGAGGATGCGCTGGCCGGTGCGCGCCTCGAAGGCGTGGAAGGTCTCCTCGAGCAGCGGCGCCGAGCCGGAGGTGAAGAGGCGCATCCCGGCAGTGACCGCGGCGGTGAAATCAGGGCGCGCGAGCAGGCGGACGTAGTAGGTCGGAACCCCCATGGTCACGGTCGCCCGCGGCAGCGCCTCGATCACGGCACCGGGCTCGAAGCGCGGCAGGTAGATCATCCGGGCACCGGCCAAGAGCGTCGTGTTGATCGCCACGAACAGGCCGTGGGTGTGATAGACCGGCAGCATATGCAGCAGCACGTCCGAAGCGGTGAAGCCCCAGGCGTCGCGCAGGGTCATCCCGTTCGAGGCAAGGTTGCCGTGGCTCAGCATCGCGCCCTTGGCGCGCCCGGTGGTGCCCGAGGTGTAGAGGATCGCGGCCAGATCGTCCGCGCGCCGGGCGACCGTCTCGAACGCCGTCGGCGCGCGCTCGGCGGCCTCGCTGAGCGAGCCCCCGCCTTCGGCATCCAGCGTCAGCACCTGGGCGGCGGCCGCACTTCCCAGACCTCTGATGCCGGCGGCCTGCTCCGGGTCGCAGACGATCACGGCCGGCTCGGCATCGCCGAAGAAATAGTCGAGCTCGGCCAGCGTGTAGCCGGTGTTCAGCGGCAGATAGACCCCGCCCGCGCGCAGGCAGGCGAGGTACAGAAAAACGACCTCCGGGCTTTTTCCCACCTGGACCGCGACCCGGTCGCCGGGAGCGACGCCCGCGACGGCAAGCGCGTTCGCGATCCGGCCGGTCAGACGATCGAGATCGCCCCAGGCGTAGCGCCGGCCATCCGGCGTCTCGAGCAGCGGCGTTGCCGCGTCGGAGGGCGCGCTGGCGCGGATCAGGTCGTAGAGGTTGTCGCTCATCGGGCTCTCTTTGCGGCAGGCGCGGATCCGGGCTCCAGTCTGCCGCCTCGATCCGAGAGCGCAAGTCCGCTGATCAGGCGGTCTCGGCCTTCGGCAGGCTGATGACGACGCGCAGGCCGCCCTGCGGCCGGTTGGCGAGCTCGATGTCGCCGCCGTGGCCGCGCACGATCGAGCGCGCGATCGCCATGCCGAGGCCAATCCCGCCGGTGTCGCGCGAGCGCGATTCCTCGAGCCGGACGAACGGCGCGAACACGCGCTCGAAGTCGGCCTCCGGGATGCCCGGGCCGTCGTCCTCGATCACGATCCGGACCGCCACGGCCGCCGGCTCGAGCGTGACCCGGGCGCGCCCGCCATAAGCGACCGCATTCTCGATCAGGTTGCGCACCGCCCGCTTGAGGCCGATCGGGCGGCAGGCATAAGGCAGGCGCTCGGGGCCGCTGAAGGCGACCTCCTGGCCGAGGTCGGTGAGGTCGGCCGCGACGCTCTCGACCAGGGCGGCGAGATCGACCGTCCGGGTGTCCTCGGCCGCCGCCTCCTCGCGGGCGAAGGCGAGCGTCGCCTCGATCATGCGCTGCATCTCGTCCAGGGTCTCGAGGATCTTCGCGCGGGTCTCCTCGTCGTCGATGAACTCGGCGCGCAGCCGAAGGGTCGTGATCGGCGTGCGCAGATCGTGGCTGATCGCCGCCAGCATGCGCGTGCGGTCCTGGACGAAGCGCTGCAGGCGGCCACGCATGCGGTTGAACGCGCGCATGCTCTGGCGGATGTCGAGCGGCCCGTGCTCGGCGATCGCCGGCACCGTCTCGCCGCGCCCGAGCCGCTCGGCGGCGGCCGCCAGCTCGGCCATCGGTCGGGTGATGCGCCGGACCATCACGATCACGACCAGCGACAGCGCCGCGGCGGTGACCGCCATGGCGAGCAGGGTCGCGGGCGTCCAGTGCGGCGGCGGGTCGGGCACCGCCAGGCCGGCGTTCAGCCAGCGACCGTCGTGCAGGCGGGTCGAGATCATCAGGTCGGGCGGCAGCAGGCGGTGATGCCAGCGCTCGCGCCAGCGGGCGATGCGCTCGGCCGGGATCTCCCCGGCGCGCGCCATCTCGCCGATCGCCGCGATCCGCTGATCGCGCTCGGCTCTGTCGTCCTGCGACCAGAAGTGCTCGTCCTTGTTGCCGAGATCGACCAGCACCTTGCGCGCCGGCCCGTCGTCGAGCAGGCTGATCAGGCGCCGGCGCAGCCAGCTGTCGGCGTCGGCATCGCCGGCCGCGACCGCGCTCTGGTCGCTGAGCCAGAAGCGCAGCTCGCGGCTGCTCGCGGTCCGGATGATCTGGTCGTGCAGCGAGGCGGGCGTGTTCTCGATCAGACGCACGATCGAGGCGGTCCGCGCCAGGATGTGCCGGCGCTCGGCGGTCTGGAGCGCGGCCCAGCGCTCGTCGGCGAAGATCAGGTAGCTGGTCGCCTGCGCCAGCACCAGCGCGAGCAGCAGCAGCGCAATCATCTGACCCGCGAGCCGCCGGGGCCAGAGGCGCCGGAGCCAGGCCGGCAGCCGGCTCATTGCCGGCTGACCTCGGCGGTCAGCATGTAGCCGCCGCCCCAGACGGTCTTGATCAGCGCCGGCTCCTTGGGGTCGGCCTCGATCTTCTTGCGCAGCCGGCTGACCTGGTTGTCGATGCTGCGGTCGAACACGTTGGCGGCCCGCCCGCGGGTCAGATCGAGCAGCTGATCGCGGCTCAGCACCATCCGCGGATGGGCGAGCAGCGCGCTCAGCAAAAGGAACTCCGCGGTGCTGAGCGGGATCGCGACGCCGTCCTCGCCGACCAGCTCGCGCCTCGCGACCTGCAGGACCCAGCGATCGAAGCGCAGGATCTCGGCATCGACCTGCTGGCGCTGCTGCGGCAGGCTGTTGGTGCGCCGGAGGACGGCCTTGATCCGCGCCAGAAGCTCCCGCGGATTGAACGGCTTCACGACGTAGTCGTCGGCGCCCATCTCCAGGCCGATCACCCGGTCGGTGTCCTCGGCCATCGCGGTCAGCATGATCACCGGCCGCTCGCTCGTGGCGCGCAGATGCCGGCACAGCGAGAGGCCGTCCTCGCCCGGCATCATGATGTCGAGCACCACGAGATCGATGGCGCTCGCCTCGAGCAGCTTGCGCGCCTTGGCCGCGCCCTCGGCGATGCTGACCCGAAAGCCGTGCTTGGCGAGATACTTCGCCAAGAGATCCCGGATCTCGCGATGGTCGTCGACCACCAGGATATGTGCAGACGACTCCATTCGTACCTCGAGCCCATGCGCCGCCAGTAGTATGCCGTGCCCGGCACCGGCCGCGGCGGCAATTTTGTATCAAACGATGTCAGCGCCAAGGCCGGCGACACTTGCTGACACTTTCGCCTCCGGCTGACGAACTCCCGGGACATTCGGCTGCTCTAATCGGCGTCGGCACAGGCAGGACGCGGGACGACCGCGAGCTGCCGCCGACATCGAGGAGACGAACATGACGATCAATCGTTCGAGACTCGTTGCCGCGGCGCTGGCCGCGCTGCCGTTGATCGGCCTGGCCCTGCCGGCCGCCGCCGATTCGCCCCGGCACGATGACCGGGGTCAGGGGCATTACGCAGTTCCGGGACGGGGCATGGCCCCGACCCCGGCCAATCCGTCCTGGCAGCGGGGCTGGGCACAGGCCGACGCCGACCGTTGGCATCGCGGCGGGCACGGCCCGAACATGGCCCCGATCCAGCGCGGCCGCCGCGTCGTGGTCGTTCCCGCGCCCCGGGTCCGGCACTACCGCGACGTCGTGGTGATCCGGCCGCACGGCCATCTGTACCGGGGCTACGGCCGGTACCAGTCCGACGACGACGCCTATAAGTGGCTGTCGTTCACGGCGATCACGCTCAAGGTCCTGGACGTGATGAACGAGGCGCAGGAGCGCGCGCACGAGGAGGCACAGGTGCGCGCCGCCTCGGCGCCGATCGGCGAGCGCATCGTCTGGAACGAGGGCGGCGCCTCGGGCTCGGTCGTGGCCGTGCGCGAAGGCACCAGCACCCAGGGCCGCTACTGCCGCGAGTTCCAGCAGGCGGTCAGCGTCGGCGGTCACACCGAGCAGGCCTACGGCACCGCCTGCCAGCAGCCCGACGGCGCCTGGGAGATCGTCTCGACCGGCGACTGAGCTGCCATATCTCCCGCGGTCGAAGGCCCGGACGGCTGCCCGTCTGGGCCTTTTGCCGTCGCCACGGGCAAGGGTGACGCGAGCGCGGCGAACGCCGCCCGACGAGACGCTCGACAGGGAATTGTATCAAACTATGTCAGGGCTGCCGGCTGCGACACTTGCCGACACTTTCGGGCTGGGTCTGACGAACTTCCCGGACGTTTATTTGCTTCCCTTGTGGTCATCGGAACGACGACAACCCCATGAGGTTCGAAGATGACCAGGACGACCAAGCTACTGCTCACGGCTGGCGCGCTGATGCTCGGCGCCAGCGCTTTCGCGGGCGCCACCCTGGCCAACGGCGGCTGGGGCGGGCCCGGTGGCTGGGGCGGGCACGGCGGCTGGGGCGGCCATGGCGGCCCAGCTCAAGGCCTGTTCGAGGCTTTCGATACCAACCACGACGGCAAGCTCACCCAGGACGAGATCGATCAGGCGCGCCAGGCCCGCTTCACCGAGTTCGACAAGAACGGCGACGGCCAGCTGTCGCTCGAGGAGTACCAGGCGCTTTGGCTGGACGCGATGCACCGGCAGATGGTGCGCGCCTTCCAGGCGCTCGACGTCGACGGCAATGCGGAGGTGACCAAGGAGGAGTTCACGGCCCGCTTCAGCTACGTCGTCGAGCGGCTCGACACCAACGGCGACGGCCAGGTGACCCAGGACGAGCTGCGCCAGCGCTTCCACGGCCGGATGCACGAGCGCATGCACGACCGGGGCGGCGATCGTGGCCACGGTCCGGACGGCGACCAGGACTGATCGGCGCGACCGAAGCTCGCCCGCCGCCGGCAGCATCCGGCGGCGGGCGGCCGCCGCCCACGACGTGATTGGCACTCGGGTTCGGCGCGCCAGTAAAGATTGTCAATCGCGCACCACCATCGGGAGGCAAGGCATGCGCCAGGACATCATCGATCTGTACGACGATTATACGCACGCGCGGCTCGACCGGCGGGTGTTCATGGACCGGCTCGCGGTGCTCGCGGGCGGCACGGTGGCGGCATCCGCGCTGCTGCCGCTGCTGCGCTGCAACTACGCCAACGCGGCGATCGTCGCTCCGGAGGACGCCCGCCTCAAGACCGAGCGGATCACCTATCCCGGCGCCGGCGGCGCGGTGAAGGCCTATCTCGCGCAGCCGGCGGATGCGAGCGGCAAGCTGCCGGGCGTCGTCGTGATCCACGAGAACCGCGGCCTCAATCCCCATATGGAGGACGTGGCGCGGCGCACGGCGCTCGAGGGCTTCATAGCGCTCGCCCCCGATTTCCTGTCGCCGATCGGCGGCACGCCCGCGGACGAGGACGAGGCGCGCCGGATCATCACCCGGGTCGATCCGGCGGACAACGTCGCCAATGCGGTCGCCGCGGTCGCGTTTCTCGCGGCCGACGACCGGACTACCGGCAAGGTCGGCGTGATCGGCTTCTGCTGGGGCGGCGGCCTCGCCAACCAGGTCGCGGTCAACTCGCCCGAGGTCGACGCCGTGGTCTCGTTCTACGGCCGTCAGCCCGACGCCGAGCAGGTCGCCAAGATCAAGGCGCCGCTGCTGCTGCACTACGCCGGGCTGGATCAGCGCATCGACGCCGGCATCGACGACTACAGGAAGGCGCTCGAGGCCAACCAGGTCGACTACACGATCTACATGTACGAAGGCGTCAACCACGCCTTCAACAACGACACCAACGCCGCCCGCTACGACAAGGCCGCGGCCGAACTCGCCTGGTCACGCACGATCGATTTCCTGAAGCGGCACCTCACGGGCTGAACCGGGAGCACGACCATGCAAAGCTGGATCTGGACCGGTCTGCTGATCGCGGCCCTCGCCGCTGCGCCGGCGCTGGCCGAGGACAAGGTGCAGGTCTTCGATCTGCCCGAAGGCGCCCATCCGCACGACGCGGCGCCAGCACCCGACGGCAAGATCTGGTACACGGCGCAGGCCCAGGGCGCGCTCGGCATTCTCGATCCGGCGACCGGCAAGGTCGAGCAGGTGCCGCTTGGGCCCGGCTCGGCACCACATGGCGTGATCCAGGGTCCCGACGGCAAGGCCTGGATCACCGACGGCGGCCAGAATGCGATCGTGAGCTTCGATCCCGGCGCGCGCAAGGTGACCGTCTATCCGCTGCCTGCGGACGCCGCCTACGCCAACCTCAACACCGCCGCGTTCGATGGCGCCGGCAGCCTCTGGTTCACCGGCCAGAGCGGGGTCTACGGCCGGCTCGATCCGGCGACCGGCAAAGTCCAGGTGTTCGATGCCCCCAAGGGGCGGGGGCCCTACGGCATCACCGCGACGCCGGCGGGCGAGATCTACTACGCCTCGCTCGCCGGCAGCTACGTCGGCCAGGTCGACACCAGGACCGGCGAGGCGACCGTGATCCAGCCACCGACGCCGCGCCAGGGGGCGAGGCGGCTGTGGTCGGATTCCAAGGGCCAGATCTGGGTCAGCGAGTGGAACGCGGGCCAGGTTAGCCGCTACACGCCCTCGACCGGGGCCTGGCGGAGCTGGCGCCTGCCCGGCGAGTCGCCCCACGCCTACGGCGTCTATGTCGACGACCAGGACAAGGTCTGGCTCAGCGACTTCGGCGCCAATGCGGTGCTCCGCTTCGACCCGGCGACCGAAACTTTCACGAGCTTCCCGGGCAGCGCGTCCGACGCCGAGGTGCGCCAGATCAACGGCCGCCCGGGCGCGGTTTTCGCGCCGGAATCGGGCATCGACCGGCTGATGGTGATCCGCACCGATGCGGGCTAGGATAAGCGCCCGGACGACCATCGTGGACCGCGGTCGCGCGCGATGCTTTGTTAACCGCGACGGCGGACTCTGCGGGCCGGTTCTCGTCCCCCGGGCGCCAGGAGTGAGGCGGTGTCGCTAGGCAAGCAGCTCGTGATCGGCGGCATCCTGCTGCTGATCGTCGGCGCCGCCGGCTTCGCCTATCACCGGATGGCGGTCGACGGCGAGGCGGCGGCCGCGGTCGGCCGCGGCCCGAGCGCCGTGCCGGTGGAGGTCACCACCGCCGCCGCCGGGACCATGCGCGATCGCATCGAGGCGGTCGGCAACACCCTTGCCCGCCAGGCGATCGACGTCGTCGCGCTCAGCGCCGGCCGGGTCGCCGAGATCGACCTGCGACCCGGTCAGCAGGTCGAGGCCGGCGCGGTCCTGGTCCGGCTCGACGACCGGATGGAGCAGGCGGCAGTCGCCGAGGCCAGGGCGTCGCTCCGCGAAGCCCAGCTCGCGCTCGAGCGCGCCCAGAAGCTCCGGGCCAACAACACGGTCGCGCAGGCGACCGTCGACGAGCTGCAGGCGACCTTCGATGGCGCCCAGGCCCGGCTCGACGCGGCCGAGAAGCAGCTCGCCGATCGCACGGTCCGGGCCCCGTTCGCGGGCGTGGTCGGGATGCGCCGGGTCGACGTCGGCGCACGGGTCGACAACGACACCGTTCTGACCACGCTCGACGATCTGGCCGAGCTCGAGGTCGAGTTCAGCGTGCCGGAGGTCTACTTCGGCCGGGTGCGCCGCGGCCAGCCGGTGGTCGCCACCAGCGCCGCGTTCCCCGGCCGGACCTTCGAGGGCCGGATCGCCACGATCGACACCCGGGTCGGCGAGGTCTCGCGCGCGTTCCGGGTGCGGGCGGTGCTCCCCAACCCCGATCTGGCGCTGCCGGCCGGGATGTTCATGCACGTGACCGTGGTGGTCGAGGAGCGGCCGGCGGTGCTGATCCCGGAGCAGGCGGTGCTGGCCGAGGGCGACAGCACCTACGTGTTCGAGCTGCAGGGCGCGCAGGTGGCGCGGCGGCAGGTGCGGCTCGGGCAGCGCGAAGCCGGTGCGGTCGAGGTGCTGGACGGGCTCGCGGCCGGCGACGTCGTGATCGAGAGCGGCCTGCAGCGCCTGCGCGACGGGGTCGCCGTCGAGGTTGCCGGCGGCGCCGCGGCGGCACCTGCCGGCGGGGCCGCGAGCAACCGATGAGCCTGTCCGACTTCTGCATCAAGCGGCCGGTGTTCGCGGCCGTGCTCAGCATGCTGATCGTGGTGCTGGGGGTCGCCTCGCTGCTGCGCCTGCCGATCCGCGAGCTGCCCGACGTCGATGCGCCGATCATCAGCGTGAGCACGGACTATACCGGCGCCGCGCCCGAGATCGTCGACACCGACATCACCGCGCCGATCGAGGGCGTCATTGCCGGCATCGCCGGGGTCAAGACCATCACCTCCACGAGCCAGCGCGGCGGCGCCCGCACCGTGATCGAGTTCGAGCCGGGCCGCAACATCGACGAGGCCGCCAACGACGTGCGCGATGCGGTCGCCAGGGTGCGCACCAAGCTGCCCAATGAGGTCGACGAGACGCGGATCACCAAGAACGACAGCAATTCCGACCCGGTGATGCGGATCGCGATCACCAGCGATCGGATGACCCCGGCCGAGATCACCGACTACGCCGAGCGCTTTCTCGTGGACCGGCTGGCGACCCTCGATGGCGTCGCCCAGGTTCAGATCTACGGTGAGCGGCGCTACGCGATCCGGATCTGGCTCGACCGGCGGGCGATGGCGGCGCGCAACCTCACGGTCGACGACGTCGAGAGCGCGCTCGAACGCAACAACGTCGAGCTGCCGGCCGGCGAGCTCAAGTCGAGGCTCCGCCAGTTCACGGTCCGCTCCGACACGCGGCTCTCGACCCCCAGTCAGTTCGCGAACATCGTGCTCGAGCGGATCGACGGTTACCCGGTCCGGCTCGGCGACATCGCCACGGTCGTGCGCGGCGCCGAGGACGACCAGACAATGGTCCGCTCGGACGGGCGCGAGGCGGTCGGCGTAGCCGTGCTCCGGCAGTCGCAGGCCAACACGATCGCGATCTCGAATCGCGTGCGCGCCCAGCTCGATCTGATCCGTCCGACCCTGCCCGAAGGCATGGACATCGAGATCGGCTCAGACGACGCGGTCTTCATCAACCAGTCGATCCACGAGGTGCTGCGCGCGCTCGGGATCGCGGTCGTGCTGGTGGTGCTGGTGATCTTCGCGTTCCTCGCCTCGGCACGCGCGACGCTGGTGCCGGCGGTCACGATCCCGGTCGCCGTGATCGGCGCGTTCATCGGCATCTACGCGCTCGGCTTCTCGATCAACGTACTGACCCTGCTGGCCCTGATTCTTGCGATCGGCATCGTGGTCGACGATGCGATCGTGGTGCTCGAGAACATTCAGCGCCGGATCGAGCTCGGCGAGAGCCCGCTGGTCGCAGGCGTGCTCGGCGCCCGTCAGGTGACCTTCGCGGTGATCGCGACCTCCTTGACCCTGATCGCGGTGTTCGTGCCGATCTCGTTCCTCCAAGGCCAGGCGGGCCGGCTGTTCACCGAGTTCGGCTTCGTGCTCGGGGTCGCGGTCCTGATCTCGATGGTGGTTGCGCTGACGCTGTGTCCGGCGCTCTGCACCAAGCTCCTCAAGGGCGCCGAGGGCCGCGGCGCCATCGGCCGCCTGATCGAGCACGGGCTCAGGCTCGCGACCCGCGGCTACCGGGCGCTGCTCGAGCGCGCTCTCGCCGCGCCGCTCCTGGTGCTGCTGGCGGCCACGCTGATGGCCGGCGCCTCCTATGGCCTTTACCGGGCGCTGCCGCAGGAGTTGGTGCCGACCGAGGATCGCGGCGTGTTCTTCGTGCCGGTGACCGCGCCGCAGGGTGCGACGGTCGGCTACACCGACGCCCAGGTCCGAAAGGTCGAGGCGATCCTGCAGCCGCTGCGGGCCAGCGGCGAGGTCGCGCGGATCTTCGCGATCGTCGGCCGCAGCGGTCAGCCGCATCAGGCGTTCGTGGTCGCCAGGCTGGCGCCATGGGATCAGCGCACGCGCGACCAGCAGGCGATCATTCGCCCGCTCATACCCCCGATTTCGGCGCTCTCGGGAGCGCGTGCGTTTCCGGCGAGCCCGGCCGGCCTGGGCCTGCGCAGCAGCCGGACGCCGCTCCAGGTCGTGATCGGCGGGCCGGACTACGACAGCGTCAAGCGCTGGAGCCAGGCGATCATGCGCCGCGCCGAGGCCAATCCGGGCCTGCTCAACGTCGAGACCGACTTCGAGGAGAACCAGCCGCAGTTCGACGTCCGGATCGACCGGGACAAGGCGGACGACCTCGGCATCGGCGCCGAGACCATTGGCAAGACCCTGCAGACCATGCTCGCCTCGCGCGAGATCACCGACTATGTCGACCGCGGCCGCGAATATCCGGTGATCGTGCAGGCGCGCGCCGAGGACCGGCGCACGCCGACCGATCTCGCCAACATCTTCGTGCGCTCGAGCACCGGCAAGGAGCTGGTGCCGCTCACGGCGCTGGTCCATCTCGACGAGGGCGCGGCGGCGCCCTCGCTCCGACGCTCCGACCGCCTGCCTTCGATCACGATTTCGGCGGCGCTCGCCGAGGGCTACGATCTCGGCTCCGCGATCCGCTTCATGCGCGAGGTCGCGGCCGAGACCCTGCCGCCCGAGGCCAAGCTCGGCTTCTCCGGCCAGTCGCAGCAGTTCCTCGAAACCTCGAGCGGCATCGCGGTCACCTTCGCGCTCGCACTCCTGATCGTGTTCCTGGTGCTCGCGGCCCAGTTCGAGAGCTTCATCCATCCGCTGATCATCATGCTCTCGGTGCCGCTCGCGGTCTCGGGCGCGCTGCTGTCGCTGTGGCTGACCGGCAACTCCCTGAACATCTACAGCGAGATCGGGATCATCCTGCTGGTCGGCCTGATGGCCAAGAACGGCATCCTGATCGTCGAGTTCGCTAACCAGCTGCGCGACGAGGGCCGCTCGATCCGGGACGCGGTCCTCGAGGCCTCGACGCTGCGCCTGCGCCCGATCGTGATGACCGTGGTCTCGACGATCCTGGGCGCGGTGCCGCTGGCGCTGGCGACCGGCGCCGGCGCCGAGAGCCGGGCCGCAATCGGGATCGTCGTGATCGGCGGCCTCGGCATCGCCTCGGCGCTGACCTTGTTCGTGACCCCGGTGCTCTACGACCTGCTGGCCCGCTTCACCCGCCCGATCGGGGCGATCGAGCGCGCGCTCGAGCAGGCGCTCCGGGCCCGCTCGGCCACACCCGCCGAATAGGCATCATCCCGCCTGACGGCGAAGCACGTAGACGCCAGCCAGGATCACGACCGCCGTGCCGACCGTGGTCCAGAGGTCGGGCAGATCGCCGAACACCAAAGCGCCAAAGACCACTGCCGCGACGATCTGGGCGTAGGTGAAGGGGGCGAGCACCGCGGCCGGCGCCAGCGCGAACGCCCGGATCAAGAGGTACTGCCCGCCGCCGAAGAGCAGCCCGGAGAGGACCAGCAGCAGCCAGTCGGTCGCGCCGACCGGGTGCCACCAAAACGCCAGGAGCGGCGTCGTCAGGACCAGCCCGACCGCGACGGTCCAGGCGAGGGTCACGACCGGATCGTCGCTCCGGCTGACCAGGCGGGTCAGGATCTGGTAGAGCGCGAAGATGAACGCAGTCCCGAGGGGAAAGAGGGCCGCCCAGGCGATCGTGCCGGCGCCCGGCCGGGCGATCAGCAGGACGCCCGCGAACCCGCAGGCGACCCCGACCCAGCTGTTGACCGACACCCGCTCGCCCAGCAACGGCACCGACAGCGCGACCACCAGCAACGGCGAGGCGAAGCTGATCGCGGTGGCGTCCGCGAGCGGCATCAGGCTCACTCCGACGATCACGGTCACGTTCGCCAGGACCGGCAGCAGCCCCCGGACCGCCTGGAGCGACCGGTGCTCGCAGCTGAGCAGGCCCGGCCACGCCGCCGGCCGGGCGGTCGCCAGGATCACCGGTATGGCGAAGGCGTACCTCGCCCACACGACCTGGGTGACGGAGTACTGACCGGCGAGAAGCTTCGCCAGTCCATCCATGATGCCGAACAGGGTGACGCCAGAAGCCAGTAACAGAATTGCCGATACTGTAGCTCGATTGTGAATTTTATGGGCGCGAGCCACCATTGTGTCGGCGATGTTGCAGCGGTGCGGCTGTCGCGAACCGCCAGAGCGCACTCGCGCGGGGCAAGGCCCCGCGCGAATTGGTCCCCGGTCGTTCGAGACGGCGTCAGCTGCGGAAGTAGCGCTTGGCGCGGCGCTCGGCTTCGGCGACGGCGTCCTCGGCGGTCGACTGGCCGACGCAGACGCTCTGGAACATGTCGACCGTGACGAAGTCCGCCTTGACCGCGGCCGAGGCCTCGCTCGGCGGGCCCTTGTAGCTCTGCGGCAACGCGTTGCGCATCACGTCGCGATAGGGCAAGGCCTTCGGGTCCTCGGTCCAGACCGGGTTCTTGTCGTAGGCCTGGAGCGGGTGGCACCAGTAGCCGAGGCTCGCCTCCTGCCAGGCGGCGTACTGCTCCTCCTCCATCATGAAGCGCAGGTACTCGCGCGCCGCATTGGGGTAGGGCGTGTACTTGAAGATGATCGCGTTGATCACCAGCACGCCCTGGGTCGGGAAGCCGACCGGGCCGATCGGGAACGAGGCGTGCTGGATGTCGTCGGCCAGCGCCCGGGTCTTCGCGTCCTTGGAGGTCTTGCAGGCGTAGTAGATCGAGATGCCGTTGCTGGTCAGCCCCAGGTCGCCGGCGATGAACGCCTTGTTGTTGGACGGGTCGAGCCAGGACAGCGTGCCCGGGATGAAGGTCTTGTAGAGCTCGGCCGCGTAGTTCAGCGCCTTGACCGTCTCCGGGCTGTTGAGGATCACGTTCGACTGCTCGTCGATCAGGGCGCCGCCATTGCCCCACAGCACCCAGTCGGTCCAGCCGCTGTCGCCGACCGCATGGCCGAGCGCGAAGCCGGCCGGATGCTTGTCCTGCTGCAGCGCCTTGCAAAGCTCGAGAAAGCCCGGAAAGTCCTTGGGCACGCCGTCGAAGCCCGCCGCCTTCAGCCAGGAGCCGCGATAGACCATCGTCGCGCCGCCGCCGCCGAACGGCAGGGCCACCCAGTCCTTGGTCTGAGCACTCTTGCCGTAGACCTCGGCGACCGGGAACCAGCCGCCATACTTCTTGCCGAGGTAGTCGGCCAGATCGTTGAGCACGATCAGCTTGTCGGAGAACAGCTGCGGGTCCTCCTGCCAGGCGAGCACGAGGTCCGGGCCGGAGCCGATGTTGGCCGAGACTGAGGTCAACGGCCTGAGATCCTCCCAGCTCTGGTTGTCGACCGTGACCTCGACGCCGGTCTGATCGGTGAAATTCTTGGTGTTGGCGTTGAACAGGTCCTCGTCGCCCTGGACAAACTTGGACGGCCGCAACACGCGCAGTTTCGCGCCCTTCTCGATCGGATAGTCGGGCGGGGTCGGGTTGGCGACCGCGAGCTTGGCCTCGGCGGGATGCCAGCGGCCGAGCATCGTGCTGCCGGCGAGCGCGGCCCCCAGGCCCTGCAACGTGCGGCGACGGTTCAATCGGAACATCATGTTGTCTCCCTGATGACGGTGATTTGGACCTGAGCCGGTGATCGGGATGCCCCGCCGTGCGGTCGGCTCAGAGCTCCTCGCTGGCCTCGATCTTGGCCTCGTCGAGCGCCGGGCACAACCCCGGGAACTCCGGCAGGCGGATCACCCCGTTCCGCGGCTCGAGTGGTTGCTCGAACCAGAACTGGTGGACGGCGTTCCACTTGACCAGGAATTCCTGATACGGCGTGTGGATCGGCGACTGCAGGGCCGAGAAGGTGGCGTTGACCGGCGTCGAATGGCCGTGCGGGATGCAGATCAGGTCATGGGTCGTGGTCAGCGCCGCGATCTTGAGGGTCTCGGACAGGCCGCCGCACCAGTAGGGGTCGGGCTGGTAGATGTCGAGCGCCTGCTTCTCGACGAAGCGCAGCATGCCCCAGCGGGTATAGTCGTGCTCGGCGCCGGCGAGCGGGATTTTCGTCTTTTCCTTGAACCGCCGATAGGTCTCGATCCGGTCCGGCATCGCCGTTTCCTCGAGCCAGAACGGGCGGTATTCCTCGATCCGCGCCGCGAGCGCCAGAAGGTACGGAAAATCGAAGCTCTGCCAGCAGTCGAGCATGATCTGGTCGTCTTCGCCCAGCGTCTCGCGCAGCGTCCGGACCAGCTCGACGTTCTTCCGCAGACCCTCGGCCCCGCTCATCGGCCCATGGCGGAAGAACCACTTCTGCGCGCGGTAGCCCTCTTCCTTGGCCATCAGCGCGCGCTCGCGCACCCGCCCCGGGTCCAGCACCGCGTAGCCGAGCATGCTGGCGTAGGCCGAGATCTCGGTCCGGGTGGGGCCGCCGAGGACCCGCCAGACCGGCTGGCCCAGCCACTTGCCCTTCAGGTCCCAGAGCGCGCAATCGACGACGCTGACCGCGAACATCGCCTCGCCCTGTCGGCCGTGCACCAGGAGGCGATGCATCACGTCCCAAAGATATTCGCTGGCGAGCGGGTCTTTCCCGACCAGGATCGGCCGCAGCTGGGTCGCGACGATGTGGGCGCAGGGCTCGCGGAACGGCCCGGACAGGCCGCTGACGCCGTCATCGGTCTCGATCGTGAGGAAAAACGCCTCGATCTCGAGCCCGCGCTCGCCGATCTGGCGGCCGTACTCGCCGAGGTACTGCTCGGCGCGGTAGTCGGGATAGACGTCAATCGGCCTGACCAGCCGCTCCTCCCAGAACGGCCCGTCGGTCGGCATGGTGCCGCGCACCTTGCGCACCCGCACAGCTGTGATCTTCAACGCCGCCCCCGCGCATGTTGATCTTCAGGTAGTAGCGCCGCCAGCGCGCTTGCCGCAAAGGTAGCAGAAAGCCCGCTCAGGACAACAGACGCCCAGGTTTTTCGGCAGGGATCTGGACCGGCTCGCAGGGTGAGCTCACATTCCGGTCCGAGCGCGCGATCGAATCGAGGTTGGTCGACATGACACGAGCATGCACGGTCATCGCGACCTGGGACCCTGAGGCGGCCGTCTGGGTCGCCGCAAGCGACGACGTACCGGGACTGGTGACCGAGGCCGAGAGCTTGAAGCTTCTGGTCGCCAAACTACGGACATTGATTCCCGAACTGCTCGAGGCCAATCAGCACCTTCTGAATCAGTGAGATCGGTCGCGGTCAGGAACTCGATGCCGTAGTCCCGGGCGGTGGTCAGCGGGATCAGGCGGAGGCCGTGGCGGGCAAGGTTGGTCTCGGCGCCCTCGAGGCGATCGACGATCGTGACCACGGTCTCGACCTCGGCGCCGGCTTCGCGCGCAGCCTCGACCGCGCGCAGCACCGAAGCGCCGGTCGTGGTGACGTCCTCGACCAGCAGCGCGCGCTGGCCGGCGATCGACAGGTCCTCGGGCAGGCCTTCGACGATCTTGCGGGTGCCGTGCTCCTTGGCCGCCTTGCGCACGAAGAAGCCGGCGAGCGGGCGACCGCGGATCGAGCTCAGCTGCGCGACGCAGGCGACTATCGGGACGGCACCGAGTTCGAGCCCGCCGACCAGACGGGCGCCGTCGCGCTCCGCCTCGTCCAGCACCAGCTCCGCGATCAGGGCCGCGCCCTCCGGGTCAAATGCGGTCGGCTTCATGTTGAAGTAGAAGGAGGATTGCGCGCCCGAGACGAGCTTGATCCGTTCGCCGCGCAGCAGCGAGCGTCTCGTCACGAGCCCGATCAGCCGATCACGTTGCGAGAGGCTTCGATCCGGTCCGGTCGTCATCATGCACTCGCATCAGGGAGGGACTGCCTGCCGACGTGCGCACGATAGGGGCGGTGGCTTGCCAAGACCACCCGGGATCTCGATGTTAGGACGGGAAGCGGGGAGGAATCGGCACGCGCTGCGCGTGCATCGAGGCAGGGGCATGCAGACCGTCTTCACGGCCGAGCAGTTGAGGGACCCGGACGTCCGCTCGTCGGAGGCGATCCTGCGCCGCTGCGTGCACTGCGGCTTCTGCACCGCGACCTGTCCGACCTACGTGCTGCTCGGCGACGAGCTCGACAGCCCGCGCGGCCGGATCTACCTGATCAAGGACATGCTGGAGAACAGCAAGCCGGCCAATGCCCAGGTCGTCAAGCACATCGACCGGTGCCTGTCCTGCCTCGCCTGCATGACCACCTGCCCGTCCGACGTGCATTACATGCATCTGGTGGATTACGCGCGCCGGCACATCGAGCAGACCTACACCCGCCCCCTGCCCGACCGGCTCCTGCGCAGCCTGCTGGCGATCGTGCTGCCGCGGCCCGCGCTGTTCCGTTTTTCCCTGCTTGGCGCGAGCTTTGCGCGGCCGCTCGCGCGCTTCCTGCCCGGCCGCCTGCGGACCCTGTTCGAGCTGGCGCCGGCCTCGATTCCGGAGGCTTCGCCGGTCGACCGGCCGCAGGTGTTCCCGGCCGGGGGTCCGAAGCGGGCGCGGGTCGCGCTGCTCGCCGGCTGCGCCCAGCAGGTCCTGGCGCCCGAGATCAACGAGGCGACGATCCGGCTGCTCACCCGCCACGGCGTCGAGGTCGTGATCCCCAAGGGCGCCGGCTGCTGCGGCGCGCTCACCCATCACCTGGGCAAGGAGCGGCCAGCCTTGCGCGACGCGAAGGCCAACATCGATGCCTGGTGGCGGGAGCTCGAGGGCGAAGGCCTGGATGCCGTGGTGATCAACGCCTCGGGCTGCGGAACCACGGTCAAGGACTACGGGTTCATGCTCCGGGAGAATGCCGCCTATGCCGAGAAGGCCGCCCGGATCAGCGCCATCACCAAGGACGTCACCGAGCTGATGGTGGGGCTCGGGCTGAAGCCGCCGGTCGGCGTGCCGAAACTCGTGGTCGCCTACCATTCGGCGTGCTCGATGCAGCACGGGCAGGCGATCCGCCTCGAGCCCAAGCAGCTGCTGGCCCAGGCGGGCTTCACCGTCAAGGACGTGCCCGAGGGCCACCTCTGCTGCGGCTCGGCCGGCACCTACAATCTGCTCCAGCCGGCCATCGCAACCCGGCTGCGCGCGCGCAAGGTCCAGAACATCGAGCGGCTTGAGCCGGACCTGATCGCAACCGGCAACATCGGCTGCATCACCCAGATCGCGGCCGGGACCGCTCTTCCGATCGTGCACACCGCAGCCCTGCTCGACTGGGCGACCGGCGGGCCGCTACCGAAGGGGCTCGAAGCCCTGGCGTTGGAGCCCCGTACGCCGATACCCGAAGCCGCGGATTGAGCCGACGCGGCGCGCCGCGTCAACAGGGAGGGAAAACCGCCATGGCAGCGGACGCCAAGCTCAACGGCGACATCGATCCGGCCGAGACCCGGGAATGGCTCGAATCGATCGATTCGGTGCTCGAGTTCGAGGGCACCGAGCGCCTGCGCTTCCTGCTCGAGCAGGTGGTCGAGCGGGCGCACGAGGCCGGCACCGACCTGCCGTTCACGACCAACACCGGCTACGTCAACACGATCGCGCTCGCGCAGCAGGTCAAGGCGCCCGGCGACTACCACCTCGAATGGCGCAACCGCTGCTTCACTCGCTGGAATGCGCTCGCAACCGTCGTGCGCGCCAACAAGCACACCAACGTCGGCGGCCACATCGCGAGCTTCGCCTCCTCGGCCACGCTCTACGACGTCGGCTTCAACCACTTCTGGCACGCGCCCTCCGAGGAGCACGGCGGCGACCTGGTCTACATCCAGGGGCATTCCGCGCCCGGCATCTACGCCCGCGCCTATCTCGAGGGCCGCATTTCCGAGTCGCAGCTCGACAATTTCCGCCAGGAGACCGGCGGCAAGGGGCTCGCCTCCTATCCGCACCCCTGGCTGATGCCGGATTTCTGGCAGTTCCCGACCGTGTCGATGGGCCTGGGCCCCTTGATGGGCATCTACCAGGCCCGCTTCATGAAGTATCTGCACAATCGCGGCATCGCGGAGACCGAGGGCCGCAAGGTCTGGGTGTTCTGCGGCGACGGCGAGATGGACGAGCCCGAGAGCTTAGGCGCGATCTCGCTGGCCGCGCGCGAGCAGCTCGACAACCTGATCTTCGTCATCAACTGCAACCTGCAGCGCCTCGACGGGCCGGTGCGCGGCAACGGCAAGATCATCCAGGAGCTCGAGTTGGATTTCCGGGGCGCCGGCTGGAACGTAATCAAGGTGCTCTGGGGCTCGCTCTGGGATCCCTTGTTCGAGCGCGACCGCAGCGGCCTGTTGCGTCGGCGCATGGACGAGGCGGTCGACGGCGAGTACCAGGCGTTCAAGGCCAAGGGCGGCGCCTATACTCGGGAAAACTTCTTCGGCAAGTATCAGGAATTGAAGGCGCTGGTCGCCGACATGAGCGACGAGGAGGTCTGGAAGCTCAACCGGGGCGGCCACGACCCGCACAAGATCTACGCCGCCTACCACGCCGCGGTGAACCACAAGGGCCAGCCGACCGTGGTCCTGGCCAAGACGGTCAAGGGCTACGGCATGGGCGAGGCCGGCGAAGGCCAGAACATCACCCATCAGCAGAAGAAGATGGGCGACGAGGCGGTGCGCTCGTTCCGCGACCGCTTCGAGATCCCGATCGGTGACGAGGAGCTCGCCAAGGCGCCCTACTACAAGCCGCCCGAGGACAGCGACGAGATGCGCTACCTCAAGGAGCGGCGTAAGGTGCTGGGCGGCCCCCTGCCCCAGCGTAAGCACGACGCGCCACCGCTCGAGATCCCGGAGCTCAAAGCCTTCGATGCGCTGCTCAAGGACAGTGGCGATCGCGAGATCTCGACCACGATGGCGTTCGTGCGCATCCTGAACGTGATCTGCCGCGACAAGACGATCGGCAAGTTTGTGGTGCCGATCGTGCCCGACGAATTGCGTACCTTCGGCATGGAGGGCATGTTCCGCCAGCTCGGCATCTATTCGGCCAAGGGCCAGCTGTACAAGCCCGAGGACGCCGACCAGCTGATGTTCTACAAGGAAGACAAGAGCGGCCAGGTGCTCCAGGAAGGCATCACCGAGGCGGGCGGCATGTCGTCCTGGATCGCGGCGGCCAGCGCCTACAGCGCGCACGGCGTGCCGATGATCCCGTTCTTCATCTTCTATTCGATGTTCGGCTTCCAGCGGGTCGGCGATCTCTGCTGGGCGGCGGGCGACAGCCGGGCGCGCGGCTTCCTGATCGGCGGCACCGCCGGGCGCACCACGCTGAACGGCGAGGGTCTGCAGCACGAGGACGGCCACAGCCACGTGTTGTCGTCGACCGTGCCGAACTGCGTCAGCTACGATCCGACCTTCGCCTACGAGATGGCGGTGATCATCCATTACGGGCTCGAACGCATGTTCGTGCGCCGCGACGACGTCTATTTCTACATCACCGCGATGAACGAGAACTACCATCACCCGGCGATGTCCGAAGGTGCCGAGGACGGGATCGTCAAAGGCCTCTACCGGCTGCAGTCGACCGGCAAGGCGCGCGACAAGAAAAAGCGCGTCCAGCTCCTGGGCTCCGGCACCATCCTGCACGAGGTGATCGAGGCGGCGGCGCTGCTCGAGCAGGACTTCGGCATCAGCGCCGATGTCTGGAGCGCCACCAGCTTTACCCAGCTCGCCCGCGACGGCCAGGAGGTCGAGCGCTGGAACCGGCTGCATCCGGGGGAGCCCGCGCGCAAGCCCTACGTGACCGAGTGCCTCGAAGGCCAGGCCGGCCCGGTCATCGCCGCGACCGACTACATCCGCCTCTACTCCGAGCAGATTCGTGCCTTCGTGCCGCAGCGCTACATCGTGCTCGGCACCGACGGCTACGGCCGCAGCGACACCCGCGAGCGGCTCAGGCGCCACTTCGAGGTCGACCGCCACTACGTCACCGTGGCGGCGCTCAAGGCGCTGGCGGATGAGGGCACGATCAAGCCCGACGTGGTCGCGGACGCGATCCGGAAATACGAGATCGATCAGGACAAACCCTATCCGCTCTACCTCTGATCGGTGAAAGTCATGACGAGGGACGAAGTCCCGGCAGTGATGCTCCCGGCCGGCGTGGTCCTGATGGACGGCGGTATGGGCCAGGAGCTGCGTCGGCGCGGGCTGACCGGGGGGCCGCCGGCCTTGTGGTCGGCCAACGCGCTCCTGCGCTCGCCGGCAACCGTGCTCGAGGTGCACCGTGACTACATCCGTGCCGGTGCCCGGATCATCACCACCAACACCTACTCAACCAAGCGGCCGCTGCTCGTCGAGGCCGGCATCGGCGACCAGTTCGAGGCGCTCAACCGGCTGGCGGGCGAGCTCGCCTGCCAGGCCCGCGACGAGCTCGATCGGGACGTGCTGATCGCCGGCTCGCTGCCGCCGCTCTACGGCAGCTACCGGCCGGACCTGGTGCGGCCATCCGAGGAGATCCTGCCGCTCTATCGCGAGCAGGCGGAGATCCTCGCCCCTTACGTCGACCTGTTGTTATGCGAGACCATGTCGAGCGCGGCCGAGGCGCGCGCGGCCGCCTGCGGCGCGGCCTCGACCGGCAAGCCGGTCTGGGTCGCCTGGACGCTCGATGACCGGGGCGCCGGTCGTCTGCGCAGCGGCGAGCGCGTCAGCGAGGCCGCAGCGGCGATCGCCGAGGTGGCGGTCAGCGGCTTTCTCGCCAACTGCTGTGCGCCGGAGAGCATCACCGCCGCGATGCCCGAGCTCGCGGCGCTCGGACACTGGCCCTGCGGCGGCTACGCCAACGGCTTTGCCTCGGTGCCGGCAGGCTGGGGAGCGACCGATGGCATCGCGGCGCTGGGCACGCGGCCGGATCTCGGTCCTGATGCCTACCTGAAGTACGCCAGGGAGTGGATCGCGGCCGGCGCGCGCCTGGTCGGCGGCTGCTGCGAGATCGGGCCCGAGCACATCGCGCGCCTCCATGAGGCGCTGAACTGAGGCACCCCGTTCGAGGGTGGGGCGACAACAGGGGAAGAACGCCATGGCGGGGGTGCAGGAGGTCAAGGTTCCGGACATCGGCGACTTCAAGGACGTCGAGATCGTCGAGGTGATCGCCAAGGCCGGCGACGAGGTCCAGGAGGAGGACCCGCTGATCACGCTCGAATCCGACAAGGCGAGCATGGAGGTGCCGGCTCCGTTCGCGGGCAAGGTCAGCGAGATCAAGGTCAAGGCGGGCGACCGCGTCTCCGAGGGCGACCTGATCCTGCTGATGGAGGCGGGCGACGTCGCCTCGCCGGTCCAGCCGCCCTCGCCCGAAGGCATCCAGGAATCCGACGCCGAGCCGCTTCAGGCGCGCGAGGAGAAGGCGCCGCCCGCCGCCGCGGCCCCCAAGGGGGACGGCGGAGCCAAGGATTTCGCCGGCGTGCACGCCAGCCCGAGCGTCCGCCGCCTCGCCCGCGAGCTCGAGGTCGACCTCACCCGGATCGAGGGCAGCGGCGAGAAGGGCCGGATCACCAAGGATGACGTCAAGGCGCATCTCGGCGGGGCAGCCCCGGCCGCCGCCGGCGCACCCGCGGCGGGCGCCGGCATCCCCGAGATCCCGCCGGTCGATTTTGCCAAGTTCGGCGAGATCGAGACCGTGCCCTTGTCCCGGATCAAGAAGATCTCGGGCCCGCATCTGCACCGCGCCTGGCTCAACGTGCCCCAGGTCACACAAGCCGACGAGGCCGACATCACCGAGCTCGAGGCCTATCGGAAGGAATTGGACGGGGCGGCCAGGGAGCAGGGCTACCGGGTCACGCTGCTCGCCTTCCTGATCAAGGCCGCGGTCTCGGCGCTGCGCAAGTACCCGGACGTCAACGCCTCGCTGGCGCCGGACAAGGAGAACCTGATCCTGAAGAAATACGTGCACTTAGGCATCGCGGTCGACACCCCGGGCGGCCTGGTCGTGCCGGTCGTGCGCGACGTCGACCGGAAGGGCGTCGACCAGCTCTCCCGCGAGCTCGGCGAAGTCTCGAAGAAGGCGCGCGACGGCAAGCTCGCCTCGGCCGAGCTGCAGGGCGCCTCGTTCACGATCTCGAGCCTGGGCGGCATCGGCGGCACCGGTTTTACCCCACTCGTCAACGCGCCGGAGGTCGCGATCCTGGGCGTCGTGCGAGCCAAGATGGCGCCGGTCTGGGACGGCAGCGCCTTCCAGCCGCGGCTGATGCTGCCGGTGGCCCTCTCGTACGACCACCGGGTGGTCGACGGCGCGCTTGCCGCCCGCTTCACCCGCCACCTCTGCCATGTCCTCGAGGACGTGCGCCGGCTGGTGCTCTGAAAAGGAGACGCGCGCATGGCCACGACCGAGGTCAAAGTCCCGGACATCGGCGACTTCGAGGGCGTCGAGGTGATCGAGGTCCACGTCAAGCCGGGCGATCGCCTGGCGCCCGAAGACCCGATGATCACGCTCGAATCCGACAAGGCGAGCATGGAGGTGCCGGCACCCGCGGCCGGCCAGGTCGAGGAGGTCAAGGTCAAGGCGGGCGATCGGGTCTCCGAGGGCGATCTGATCCTTGTGCTCGAGACCGAGGCGGCCGACGAGGCCCAGGCAACGGAGTCTGCGCCACCGAAGGAGACGAAAGCCGAGCCGGCCAAGGCCGAAAAACCGAAGCCCGTGCCGGCCGCCGCGAAAGCCGGTGAGGGCGATATCCAGGCCGAGCTCGTCGTGCTGGGCTCGGGGCCGGGCGGTTACACCGCCGCCTTCCGCGCCGCCGATCTCGGGCTCAAGACCGTGCTGGTCGAGCGCTTCGCGACGCTGGGCGGGGTCTGCCTGAACGTCGGCTGCATCCCGTCCAAGGCGCTGCTGCACGCCGCCAAGGTGATCGCGGAAGCCCGCGACATGGCAGAGCATGGCCTCAAGTTCGGCAAGCCCGAGATCGACCTCGACGAGCTCGCCGACTGGAAGGACGGCGTGGTCGGACGCCTGACCGGCGGGCTCGCGAACCTCGCCAAGCAACGGAAGGTCCAGGTCGTGCAGGGCGTCGGCAGGTTCACCTCGCCCAACCAGCTCGAGATCGAGACCGACAGTGGCAAAAAAACGATCGGCTTTGCCCAGGCGATCATCGCCTCCGGCTCGGCGCCGATTTTTCTTCCCTTTATCCCACGGGACGACCCGCGGGTCATGGATTCGACCGGGGCGCTCGAGCTCGAGGGCGTGCCCGAGCGCCTGCTCGTGCTGGGCGGCGGCATCATCGGGCTCGAGATGGCGACCGTCTACCACGAGCTCGGCAGCAAGATCACGGTCGTCGAGCTGATGGATCAGCTGATCCCGGGCGCCGATCCGGACATCATCCGGCCGCTGCACAAACGGATCGAGCCGCTCTACGAGAACATCTTTCTCGGCACCAAGGTGACCGACGTCAAGGCGGACAAGAAGGGCCTCGAGGTCAGCTTCGAGGGGCCGAAGGCGCCAAAGTCGGACACCTTCGACAAGATCCTGGTCGCGGTGGGCAGGCGGCCGAACGGCAAGGGGATCGGGGCGGAGGCCGCGGGCGTCACGGTCGACGAGCGGGGCTTCATCCCGGTCGACAAGCAGCAGCGCACCAACGTCCACCACATCTTCGCGATCGGCGACGTGGTCGGCCAGCCGATGCTGGCCCACAAGGCGACCCACGAGGCCAAGGTCGCGGCGGAGGCCGCCGCCGGCAGGAACAGCTGGTTCGACGTGAAATGCATCCCCTCGGTCGCCTACACCGATCCCGAGATCGCCTGGGCCGGCCTGACCGAGACCGAGGCCAAGGCCAAAGGCATCAAATACGGCAAGGGCAGCTTCCCCTGGGCCGCGTCCGGCCGGGCGCTCGGCATCGCGCGCCCCGAGGGCCTGACCAAGCTTCTGTTCGACGAGGCGAGCGGGCAGCTGCTCGGCGCCGGCATCGTCGGCGTCAACGCGGGCGATCTGATCGCGGAGGTGGCGCTCGCGATCGAGATGGGCGCCGATGCCGAGGACGTCGGCCTCACGGTCCACCCGCACCCGACGCTCTCGGAGACGATCGCCTTCTCGGCCGAGGCGTTCGAGGGCACCCTCACCGACCTCTATCTGCCGAAGCGACGCTAGCAGGACCGCCCGGATCGCCGCGCTGATTGGAAAGATTCCAGACGCCAGTGCTCAGCGTTCCTCCGCCGTTTCTTCCAATCCGCCAGATCACGGCCAATCAAGTTGCGCTGCCCAAAGTCAATGCCGTTCGTCACCATTGAAATTGTCCCCCGCATGGATTCACAAGTGGCGCATGTTTTACTGAAAGTGGCGCATCGGATGCGCCACCATGCGTCGAAAGTGACGCATCTTTTACTGACCGCCCGAAGTACTGATTCGTCATCAATCGCATCAAGCTCGCATCAACCGCAGGTAGTTTTTGAAGTTCTGACGCCAACCTCCCGCCACGGCTGCCCAAATCGGCCCGGCCACGCCGACTGATCATGTCGCAAACAGGCAAGAATCAAGCAGGTTGATGCTCCGGCTCCATGCGCCGCTCGTGCCCACATGCGTCACTTCTGTAGCATCCGGCCGCGAACGAAAGGCGAACTCCGGTCGACCAATCGGCCGGCGGGGACCGGGGCGTGAACGGGACGCGCGATGAACATGCTTGAATGCCAGACCTGACCCTGGGAGCCAAGACCTGACCCTGACCCCGGGAGCCCCGGATCGCGGCGCCGATTGGAAAAGGTTCCTTTTTCGTTCTGACGAATCCCCCAGGCGAGGCCGTGACCGCCTACCGCGAGGCCCTGGGCGAGCGCCACTGTTATCTATTGATGCTCGATTGGCCGCACTACGTCATTCTCGGAGAGTGCATTTCTCTCTGCCGGATAGAAAATCTTGTCGTCGAGAAGTTCAATTGCTCTATAGAATTCCTCACATTCTGACGCTCCTATACTAAGGAAGGGAGCTTTCATCAAGCGCTGGGTGAAATCATCATCCAAATTCACGATTCTGTCTGACTCTTTGTCATACTCTACTTCTACGTAGTCATAAAATCCTTTGTTGTGGATCAGCTTGTTTCGGATGGATATAAGCTTGAGCAAAGTTTGATAGCATTTAGCGTCTCTCCTGAATGTAAATCGATTTCGAGACAGCAAAACGACGACAGTATCTATTTTACTTTTTAAGGACATAGTAAGCAGCGCTTCAGAGACAGTTTTATATTCTTTTTTGCCCAGCGTGTCCCAGGCCCAAGAAACTATGGTATCGTTCAGCTTGGCTTCAAGCGCGGCGGCACACGTAAGGACAAATGGTACGATTAGTGGGTTTTCAACGGAATTCCCTTCTTTGACTTTTGGATAGAGCTTTTTTAGGCAATCAGTATAGTTTACGCTAATGTTCGGGCCTGCATATCCGCGGTACTTTGCACTCACGATCGAGACTCCCATGACCCCAGCTCGCTCGGCCTCTCCAGCCAGATTGTGATCCTATATCGGCTCGGATGGTCCTCGCAACGGCCTCATGCCTTCGCGGAACGCTGGGCCTTGATGAGACCGTGTTGACGTGGCGGTGTCCTCCTCCTCCCCTCTTTTTTGGGAGGGGGCGAAAGGTACCTGATTGCCGCGAGCCGGAGGGCTGGCAGGCGCCTAGTGGCCGAGGGCCGGAGGCCGAGATCTTGTCCGGGAGCAAAATGGTGTCAGGAACCAATTGCTTGCTTCGGACGCCTGCTGGGCTTCGGAGCTCGGCGATGGCGAGGGCGTGGCGGGGTCCGCTGGTTCATCCGGAACCGGGCCCCGGGCCGAGCCAGCGCACGAAAGTGTACGATCGAGCGCTGACCCGCGCCGCCGAAGCCGTGGGGGAAACGGGGCCTGGACTCTTTTGCGCCAACTATGCCGCCAAAGCGCGCCGCACCGCGTCCGGGTCGTGCTCGATCACCTTGAGCAGGACGCGCGCCGGGCCCTCGGGGCGGCGGCGGCCCTGCTCCCAGCTCTGAACCGCCGCGAGGCCGAAGCCGAAGCTCGCCGCGAACCGTGCCTGCGACATGCCGAGCTTGCGCCGCAGCGCCTTGACGTCGAACTCGGGCGGGATGTGGACGACCAGCTCGCCCGCGCTCTCGCCGCGCAGGATCGCGCGCGCCTGGCGGATGCTGCCCAGGATCTTGTCACCGGCGGCGGACATGGCGCATCGCCCCTCGACGGTAGTCCTAAGGCCAGCCCCGGCGAGCTCGCGCTTGATCGCGTTGCGCTCGCCCTGGGTCAGATCGACCTTCTCACCCTTCGCGAACAGCGTGATCAGGAACACTAGCCCCTCGGGGCCGCTGTAGAACGTGATCACCAGATAGCGCCCGCCCGCGCTGTCAAAACCGTCCGGCCTCGCCTATCTAGCCCGGGTGGCGCGCCGCGTTGGCGAAGGCCGGAGGGGTCGGATGGCGAGGGGGATCGATCTGGATCAGGCGCAGGCCGCGGCGGACGCCAGGCCGAGCGGCCATCCGTCGATCGAGCCGCAGAGGATCGGCGTATTGCTGCTCAACCTCGGCACGCCCGATGCCACCGACTACTGGTCGATGCGCCGCTATCTCAGGCAGTTCCTGAGCGACAAGCGGGTGATCGACGTCAACCCGCTGGTCTGGCAGCCGCTCCTCAACCTCGTGATCCTGAGCACGCGGCCGCAGCGGAGCGGGCGCGCCTATGCCGCGATCTGGAACCGCGAGCTCAACGAATCGCCGCTGCGCACGATCACCCGCAGCCAATCCGAGAAGATCGCCGCCGCGCTCGCCGGGGCGCTGCCCGGGCGGGACCTCGTGGTCGACTGGGCGATGCGCTACGGCAGCCCGGCGACCGGCGCCGTGATCCGCAGGCTGATCGAGGCCGGCTGCACGCGGGTCCTCTTGTTCGCGCTCTACCCGCAGTACGCCGCGGCCAGCACGGCCACCGCCTATGACGAGGCGTTCCGGGCGCTGATGGCCGAGCGCTGGCAGCCGGCGATCCGGACCGCACCGCCCTACCATGACGATCCGGACTATATCGAGGCGCTCGCGCGCAGCATCGAGGCGCACCTGGCCGGGCTGGACTGGCGGCCCGAAGTCGTGCTCGCCTCGTTCCACGGCCTGCCCAAGCGTTATCTCGAACTCGGCGACCCCTACCATTGCCAGTGTGCCAAGACCGCGCGCCTGCTGCGGGCGCGGCTCGGCTGGGAGAACGAGGCGCTGCGCCTGAGCTTCCAGTCGCGCTTCGGCCGCGAGGAGTGGCTCCAGCCCTATACCGACGAGACCGTGCGCCGCCTGGCCGAGCAGGGGATCAGGAACCTCGCGATCGTCGCCCCCGGGTTCGCGGCCGACTGCCTCGAGACGCTCGAGGAGGTCGCGATCGGCGCGCGCGAGACCTTCCTCGAGCACGGCGGCCAGAACTTCACCTACATCCCCTGCCTGAACGATGCCGACGGGCACATCGAGCTGCTCGCCGGACTGATCAGCCGCGAGCTCGGCGGCTGGATCTGAGGGTGGCGGACCAGGCGTGCGGGCGCCCGGGCGGAAGCTCCGGGCTCGCCCGCATCCACGTCCGGAGCGCCGATGGCGCGACCCGCCTCGCCCTCCTCGAGCAGCGGACGCCGCTGCGCGTGCTGTTGCCGCGGGTGCCCGCGGGCGAAGTGCCGGAGTTCGTGCTGGTCAACACCGGCGGTGGCGTCGTGGGCGGCGACCGGCTGGCGGTCGAGGTGGTTGCCGGCCCGCGAACCCGCCTGCGCGCGACCAGCCAGGCGGCCGAGAAGGTCTACCGCAGCGCCGGTCCGGTGAGCACGCTCGAGGTCCGCCTAGTCGTCGACCAGGACGGCTGGCTCGAATGGCTGCCGCAGGAGACGATCCTGTTCGACCGCTGCGCCTTTCGGCGGCAGATCCTGCTCGAATTGGCGCCATCGGCGCGGGCGCTCGCGGGCGAGATCATGGTCCTCGGGCGGGCGGCGCACGGCGAGCGGCTGATCTCGGGCTCCATCCGCGATCGCTGGTCGGTGCGCCGGGACGGCCGGCTGCTGTGGGCGGATGCGCTCCGGCTCGAGGGCGGGCTCGAGGCCTGCCTCGAGGCGCCGTTCGGCTTCGCCGGCGCCCGCGCGCAGGCGACCCTCGTTTACGTCGCCGAGGACGCCCGGCGCTGGCTCGGGCCGGCCCGCGGCCTGCTCGACCCGGATGACGTGAGCGCCGGCGTCACCTGCCTGCAGGGCGTCCTGATCGCCCGTTGGCTGGGCGCCGATGCCCGCGCGTTGCGCAGCGCCTACGGCAGCTTCGTCGCCCGCCTCAGGGCGCTGGTCGCCGGCCTGCCGGAGCGTCTGCCGACCGTCTGGTCCTGAGCGGCCTCGGCCCCGGCTTGCGAGCCGCGCAAGCCTTGGCATGAAAGCTGCAAGCGGTCAGTCGGATGGCAGACGATCGTCGCCGAGGTCAAGGACTTCACCTCGCAGGGCAAGAACCAATGTGCCCTTCTACAAGGAACTCGCGAACCAGGGCATCGACGCCGTCGACCTGCCAGTGGTCGCGTTCTGGGTCGGCGAGGAGGAGCTCTCGGGCATCGACACCTCGAACCTGGTCGGCCATCTCGCCGCCTGGAACTACTTCATGTCGGTCGACGCGCCCGAGAACTCGGCATTCATCCACAACTGGCACCACTTCATCAAGGACGACAGCCGGGTCACCAACGATTCGATGGAGGCGCACTACATCGGCTTCAACATGTGGGTGCAGGCGGTCGAGCAGGCCGGCACCACCGACGTCGATGCCGCCCGCCAGCCGATGATCGGCCAGAAGGTCAAGAACCTGACCGGCGGCGTCGCGGTCATGAACGCCAACCATCACCTGAGCAAGCCCGTGCTGATCGGCGAGATCCAAAAAGACGGCCAGTTCGATGTGGTGTGGCAGACCGATGGCGTGGTCCCGGGCGATGCCTGGTCGGACTACATCCCGGAGAGCGAGAAGCTGACCGCGGACTGGACCTATCCCTGGGTCTGCGGCAACTGCGAGACGCCGAAGTACGGCGGCGAGCCGATCGGCTTGGTCAAATGGCCGCCGACCAAACGGCCGGGCCCCGGCCGACCCTGGGGCCCGGCCGTTCGCGGATGCGGTCCACGCGCTCAACGCCGGCTCCTACGAGGCCAAGGCGCAGGCGGTCGACGCGCTCGCCGCTCTCCAGGACGGCCGCGCGATCCCGGTGCTGCAGGCGATGCCGGAGGCTCACCTGTTCGTCCGGGAGGCCGACGGCGCGCTGGTCATCGGCGAGAAGCAGGGGCGCGAGTATCGGCTGACCGATGCGCTGACTGGCAGCGATCTCGGCACTGCCGGCAGTGCCGGCCTCGAAAAGGTCAAGGTCAACAACGCCGTGCGTGGCGCGCTCGAGGCGGCGCTCGGGCGGCTCCAGCTGCAGAACCCGGATCCCGCGCGTCGGCGGGCCGCGGTCGACGACGTGCTGCGCGACCGCTCGCCAGCCGCGGCCGAACTGCTACGGGACGCGCTGGCCGCCGACTGGGTTCGCCGCGCTGCCGCGTGCGCAGCGGCGGATCCCGGACGAGATCTTCGAGCTGTTCCCGGGTGCTCAAGCAGATGCTGCGCCGGCGCAGCGGCGACCTGTCGGGCGGCCAGCAGCAGCTCGCGGTCGGCCGGGCGCTGGTGACCAAGCCGCGCCTGCTGTTGCTCGACGAGCCGACGGAAGGCACTCAGCCCTCGATCATCAAGCACATCGGCGAGGTCGTCCGGCGGCTGGCGGCCCGCGGCGACATGGCGGTCCCGCTGGTCGAGCAATACCTCGACTTCGCGCGCGAGATCGCCGACGATCTGATCGTCATGGACCGCGGCGAGGTCGTGGTCGCGGGCACCAGGACGGAGGTCAACGAGGCCGTGGTCAAGCGCTATCTCACGGTCTGAGGCGGACGGGAGAGCCCGTGGATCTGACGGCGCGGGAGAAGGACAAGCTGCTGGTCGCGGTCGCGGCGATGGTCGCGCGCCGGCGGCTGGAGCGGGGCGTCAAGCTGAACTACCCTGAGGCGATCGCTCTGATCACCGATTTCGTGCTCGAGGGCGCGCGCGACGGCCGGAGCGTCGCCGATCTGATGCGCGACGGCGCGCTTGCGCTCAAGCGCGACCAGGTGATGGAGGGTGTCGCCGAGATGCTCCCCGAGGTCCAGGTCGAGGCGACCTTCCCCGGCGGCACCAAGCTCGTCACCGTCCACCACCCGATCCGCTGAGACGGACTGTGCTATCCTGTTCGCGGGTGATGGGACGAGGTCGACCATGAACGGCGCACGCATTGCGAGACGGTGGCCGGAAGCCGGTGGCGACTACGGACAAATGGCCGAAGCCCTGAACGACGAACTGACGGAGGAGCTCGCGACCAAGTCCGATCTCCGGGCGCTCGAGGGGGCGCTCAAGTCAGAGATCGCCGGGCTTCGGACCGAGTTCAGGGCCGAGGTTGGGACCGAAATCGGCGGCCTCCGGACCGCGCTTGCGAAAACTCGCGGCGAGCTCGAGGGCAAGATCGAGAATGCGAAGGCCGAGATCATCAAGTGGGTGGCGGGATGATGCTGGTTCACCTGGTCGCGGTAGTTGGTCTCGTGCGCCTGCTGTTCGTGCCCTGAGGAGTGCCGATGATCCCTGGCGAAGTCATCACCGAGGACGGCGAGATCACGCTCAACGCCGGCCGGGACGCGATCACGCTCGAGGTTGCCAACACCGGCGACCGGCCGATCCAGGTCGGCTCGCACTACCATTTCTTCGAGACCAACGAAGCGCTGCGCTTCGATCGCGCCGCGGCCCGTGGCCGCCGGCTCGACATTCCGGCCGGCACCGCGGTCCGCTTCGAGCCCGGCCAGACCCGCGCGATCCAGCTGGTGCCGATCGCCGGCGCCCGCAGGATCTTCGGCTTCAATCAGCAGATCATGGGTAGTCTGGACTAGCAGGCTGACGGTCATGATAAACGAGCACTGTTGCCCAGATATGACCCGCGCCCTGACATTCGGTTGTTCGAAGTGTGCAAACCGGTATGAATGCCCGGATGTGCTGATTGACTATGATCCAAAGTTTGATGAGTATGGGATGATTGTCCATGATGGGGGATCGTCGTCGATCTCCATCAATTTCTGTCGATGGTGTGGCGTGCGATTGGGACCTTCGAAACGAGACGAGTGGTTCAACCGCCTGGCCTCGCTCGGATTTGACGATCCTTTGGCGCAGGAGAGTCCAGAAGATTTTCGCTCCGACGCTTGGTACCGGAACCTGACCGTCAGCGACGAGGGGCACGGCTGATGAGTGCCGATCGTCCGGAGATCGTCAACCTTGAGGACAAGTTCGGCAAGTTCGCCGAGCACTGGTCGCCCAAGATCCTGGCGCAGCTGAACGACTACCAGATCAAAGCGGTCAAGCTGCTGGGCGAGTTCGTCTGGCACAAGCACGACGAGACCGACGAATTGTTCCTGGTCACCAAGGGCAGCCTCGTGATCCGTTTTCGTGACCGCGACGTCACCCTCGGCCCGGGGGAGCTGCTGGTGGTGCCGAAGGGCGTCGAGCACATGCCGGTTGCCGAAGAGGAGTGCGAATTGCTGCTGATCGAGCCCGCGGGCACGCCGAATACGGGCAATGCCGGCGGCGCGCGGACGGTCGAGCCGGACTGGATCTGAGGGAGAGAAAACCGTGCCGCGCCAGATCAGCCGGAGCGCTTATGCCGACATGTACGGGCCGACCGTCGGCGACCGGGTGCGGCTCGCCGACACCGAGCTCTTCATCGAGGTCGAGGCCGACCGCACGATCTACGGCGAGGAGGTCAAGTTCGGCGGCGGCAAGGTGATCCGCGACGGCATGGGCCAGTCGCAGATGACCCGCGAGCAGGGTGCCGTCGACACCGTGATCACCAACGCGCTGATCCTCGACCACACGGGCATCTTCAAGGCCGACGTCGGGATCCGGGACGGCCGCATCGCCTGCATCGGCAAGGCCGGCAATCCCGACACCCAGCCCGGCGTCGACATCGTGATCGGGCCAGGCACCGAGGCGATCGCGGGCGAGGGCAAGATCCTGACCGCGGGCGGTTTCGACTGCCACATTCACTTCATCTGCCCGCAGCAGGTCGAGGAGGCGCTTTTTTCCGGGATTACGACCATGCTGGGCGGCGGCACCGGGCCCGCGACCGGCACCAACGCCACGACCTGCACGCCGGGCGCCTGGCACCTCGGGCGCATGCTGCAGGCCGCCGAGGCCTGGCCCATGAACTTCGGCTTCGCCGGCAAGGGCAACGCCTCCAAGCCCGACGGCCTGATCGAGCAGATCTGGGCCGGCGCCTGCGCGCTCAAGCTGCACGAGGACTGGGGCACGACGCCCGCCGCGATCGACTGCTGCCTGTCGGTTGCCGAAGAGATGGACATCCAGGTCCTGATCCACACCGATACCCTCAACGAGTCCGGCTTCGTCGAGAATACCATCCGCGCCTTCAAGGGCCGCACGATCCATGCCTTCCATACCGAAGGAGCCGGCGGCGGCCACGCGCCCGACATCATCAAGGTCTGCGGCGAGGCGAACGTCATCCCGAGCTCGACCAACCCGACCCGGCCCTACACGGTCAACACCATCGACGAGCATCTCGACATGCTGATGGTGTGCCACCACCTCGACCCGAAGATCCCCGAGGACGTGGCGTTCGCCGAGAGCCGGATCCGCAAGGAGACGATCGCGGCCGAGGACATCCTGCACGATCAGGGCGCCTTCTCGATCATCGCGTCCGACAGCCAGGCCATGGGCCGGGTCGGCGAGGTGATCATCCGGACCTGGCAGACCGCGGACAAGATGAAGCGCCAGCGCGGCCGCCTGCCCGAGGAGACCGGCGCCAACGACAACCTCCGCGCCCGCCGCTACGTCGCCAAATACACGATCAACCCCGCGATCGCGCACGGCATGGCCGCCGAGATCGGCTCGGTGGAACCGGGCAAACTCGCGGACCTCGTCCTCTGGCGGCCGGCGTTTTTTGGGGTCAAGCCGGATCTCGTCCTCAAGGGCGGCACGATCGCGGCAGCGCTGATGGGCGATCCCAACGCCTCGATCCCGACCCCGCAGCCGGTCCACTACCGGCCGATGTTCGGCGCCTTCGGCCGCGCCTGCACCGAGAGTGCCTTAACCTTCGTCTCGGCGGCCGCGCTGGAGCACGATCTGGTCGGCAACCTCGGCCTCGGCCGGCCGCTGGTCGCGGTCGCGGGCACGCGCACGATCGACAAGCGCTCGATGATGCTGAACGCGCATCTGCCGAAGATCGAGGTCGACCCCGAGACCTACGAGGTCCGCGCCGACGGCGAGCTTTTGACCTGCGAGCCGGCCGCGGTCCTGCCGATGGCCCAGCGTTATTTCCTCTATTGAGGCGGCCCGTGCGCCAGCTGGTCAAAGTCGCCAAAGCCGGGGCCTGGCCCAGGGACGAGAGCCAGGGCAGCGTCACGCTCTCGTTCGACGACCGCCACCGGCGCCGGATCCGGATGGCGACCGACCAGGGCGAGCCGGTGCTCTTGAACCTCGCCAAGCCCGAGCCGCTCGCCGACGGCGACGGCCTCGCGTTCGAGGCGGACCAGGGCTGGCTCGAGGTCAAGGCCGCGGCCGAGGACGTGCTCGAGGTCGAGGCCTCCGACCGCCGCCACCTCGCGCGTCTCGCCTGGCATCTCGGCAACCGCCATCTGCCGACCGAGATCCTGGAGGACGGCCGCCTGCGCATCCGCTACGACCACGTGATCGAGGCCATGCTCGGGCAGCTCGGCGCCCGCTTGACGCGCGTGCACGCCGTCTTCCAGCCCGAAGGCGGCGCCTATGCCCCTCGCCACCGGCATGACTGAGCCCGGCCCCTACAAGCTCGTCGCCTGGCTGTCGCCGGCGATGCCGGTCGGCGCCTACAGTTTTTCTCACGCTCTCGAACATGCGGTCGAAGCGGGCCAGGTGACGGACGCCCAGACCCTCCGCGCCTACATCGAGACGGCGCTCCGGCACGGCACCGGCTGGAACGACGCGCTGTTCCTGCGCGGAGCCTTCGAGGCCGGCCCCGACGGCACGTTCGAGGCCTGGTCGCTGTCCGAGATCCTGACGACCGCCGCCGCACAGCGCGGCACCAGCGAGCTCGCACTCGAGAGCGCGGCCCAAGGGCGCGCGCTGCTCACCACGCTGCGCCAGGCCTGGCCGGCAGTCGCGCTCGACGCGCTCGAGGGTCTTTGCCGGCAATCGGAGCTCGAGCCGCCCTACGCGGTCGTGCTCGGCATCGCCGCGCGCGCCCACGACCTGCCGCTCGAGGCTACGCTCCGGGGGTTCCTGCAAGCCTTCGCCGCCAACCTGATCTCGGCCGGCATCCGCTTGATCCCGCTCGGCCAGACCGATGGCCAGCGCCTGACCGCGGCCCTCGAAGGCACCGTCGCCGAGCTCGCGGCGAGCGTCCTCGCGAGCGGGCTCGAAGACCTGGGCAGCGCCGCGCCTGCGATCGATCTTTTTTCGATGGCCCACGAGACCCAGTACACGCGCCTGTTCCGCTCATGACCGAGCCCGGCAAAAACCCGCTCCGGGTCGGGATCGGCGGCCCGGTCGGCTCGGGCAAGACCGCGCTGGTCGACGCGCTCTGCAAGCATCTTCGCGACCGTTTCGAGCTCGCGGCGATCACCAACGACATCTATACCCGCGAGGACGCCCTGTTCCTCACTCGGAGCGGTGCCTTGCCACCCGAGCGCATCCTCGGCGTCGAGACCGGCGGCTGCCCGCATACCGCGATCCGTGAGGACGCCTCGATCAATCTCGCCGCGATCGACCAGCTGGTCGCATCGTTCCCCAGGCTCGACCTGGTCTTCATCGAATCCGGCGGCGACAACCTCGCGGCCACCTTCAGTCCCGAACTGGCGGATCTCACGATCTATGTGATCGACGTCGCCGCCGGCGACAAGATCCCGCGCAAGGGCGGCCCCGGCATCACCCGCTCGGACCTCTTGGTGATCAACAAGACCGACCTCGCGCCCCTGGTCGGCGCCGACCTTTCCGTGATGGACCGCGACACCCGCCGCATGCGCGCAGCCCGCCCCTTCGTGTTCACCAACATCCGCGCCGGCCGCGGCGTCCAGGAGGTCGCCGACTTCATCACCCGTATGGGTGGGCTCGAAGCGCGGGGGGCCTGACCGCGCCCGCTGGTCGACCTTCGAGGCAGATTGCGATGCGCCGCTTGCCTTTGCGCTCGCCGATGGTCTAGCCACCGCTTGGGCAGTGAGGAAGCGGAGCGATGAACGACGACGACAGCATCACCTGCAACGGCGGCAACGTCTGCACCAATGCCGACAGCCAGCAGGTCAAGGCACGGCGCGTCCGCTGCGTCGACGACGCCATCCGCGAGCGCGACCTGAGCCAGCGCGAGGCCGCCGCTGTCCTCGATGTCGTCGGGCCCGAGTTGTCCGACATCCCGTCGGGCCGGGTCCGGGGCTGCTTCGCCAAACGGCTCCTGCCCATACTGGCGACGTTGGATCGGGAGGCCAGCATCGTCGCCGCGGAGAAGAGCGGCGACGATGCCCTTCAGCAGGTCGAGGCAAAAAAGCGCCGTGCCGTCCCGGTTTTCAGGGACATCGCGCCGTTGATCTGTTCGGCACCCGGAGGTCGCCGTGCCGTCGTCGCCGGTCAAAAGATCCATTATCCGCTGGAGCGAAGAGCTTTCCGGGTTTGCATGTCGACGCTGGCGTTCGTCCTTCTTGCACAATGCGCCGTCCAGAAGGATGGTGACTGGATCCGCGGCAGCGGACAGGCGTCGGGGAACGCGGCGGGCGCGACCGCCGCATCGGCTGGCGGCCCGCCTCGCCCGATCCATTGCGGCGCCGGGCCGCCGGCGGGGCACGATACGATTGTTGTGAGCGGGGATTTTGGTTTGAAGCAATACCGGCCGAGCAAACAGCCGGCCGGCACCGTGTTCGACGCCACCAACGCCAGCTTCACGGTGGACAATTGCGGCTGGGGCGACCAGGGCATCAAGGGGTCGTCGGCGAAACAGGCCTATCCCGCCATCCTCGACGGTTGCGTCGATTGCACATGGTACGGGGGCGTCTGGGACAGCAAAATTCCGCAGGACAGCGAGTGGCACGATTCCTATTGCAATTCAGCCTCGCTGTTTGCTTTCCGGAAATCGTCCAATTTTACCATTGACAGCGTCCGGATCGACGGCGGCTGGGATGCGGTCCGCTTCACGGCGTTGGATTCCAGCTCGGTCGGCACTCTGGAGAACTCCTGGATCAGCAATAATCGTGACGATTGTGTTGAAGACGACAATCTGGAAAGCATGAACATACGCAATACCCTATTCGACGGTTGCTTCAGCGGGATTTCGGCCGCGATGGGCGGCTCGGCGAAGCAGAAATTCAAACCCGTGTCGCAGAATCGGATCGTGCTCGATGGTGTCCTGATGCGTATGCAGGCCTATCCTTGGAAGGGCATGCGAGGGAACGCGCCTGGCGTTCCCAGCGTATTCAAATGGCGGGCCAACAGCCCGTCGCTCGAGATTCGCAACACGGTCATCGCGCTTGATCATTTCCTCGGCAACAAGCCCAGCTCCGGCGGTGGCTGGGGGGGCGCGATGAAGAACGTGACGAGCTGCTCGAACAACTACCTGCTGTGGATGTCGGACGATCCGCTGCCCGCCGCCTTTGAAAACGACAAGACGCATCAATGTTTCACCATTCTCACCGGCGATGCCGCCCGACGGAAATGGCAGGACCGGAAGAACGCGTGGCTCGGACAGTGCGGCAGGTGACGGAGCCAAGCCTCGTCGTCGCGCATCCCAGGCGGCTGCGGCGGCCATCGTGATGTCCCCGGTCGGCATCCCGGCGGCGGTCCGGGCCGCCTCGTCCGGCTCGCCCGAAGGCGGGCTGCGGGCGGCGGTTTGACGCGTCCGCGGCGCTGCCCACATAGTAGCGACGGGTAGGGCTGCGGAGGGCGTGGCGGTGGGCGGAGCTCGGGACGGATCTCGGAAGCCGACGCTCGACGACTGGCAGGCGCAGGCCGAGCGCGAGACCAGGGGCCGGGCGGCCGGGCTGGTCTGGCGGACCGCCGAAGGCATCGAGGTCAAGCCGCTGTACACGGCAGCCGACCTCGAGCGGCTCGAGACGCGGGACGGCCTGCCGGGCCTGCCGCCGTACCTGCGCGGGCCGCGCGCGACCATGTATGCCGGCCACCCCTGGACCATCCGGCAATACGCCGGCTTCTCGACTGCGGAGGAGTCGAACGCCTTCTACCGGCGCAACCTCGCCGGCGGGCAGACCGGGCTCTCGGTCGCGTTCGATCTCGCGACCCACCGCGGCTACGACAGCGACCATCCGCGGGTCGCGGGCGACGTCGGCAAGGCAGGCGTCGCAATCGACACGGTCGAGGACATGAAGATCCTGTTCGACGCGATCCCGCTCGACCAGGTCAGCGTCTCGATGACCATGAACGGCGCCGTGCTGCCGGTGCTTGCGTTCTACATCGTCGCCGCCGAGGAGCAGGGCGTGGCGCCCAAGGCGCTGGCCGGCACGATCCAGAACGACATCCTGAAGGAGTTCATGGTCCGCAACACCTACATCTATCCGCCCGCGCCTTCGATGCGGATCGTGGCCGACGTGATCGGCTACGCGGCTGAAAACATGCCGCGCTTCAACCCGATCTCGATCTCCGGCTATCACATGCAGGAGGCCGGCGCGACGCTGGTCCAGGAGCTCGCCTTCACGCTCGCTGACGGCCTCGAGTACGCGCGCGCGGCGGTCGCGCGCGGGCTTGCGATCGATGCGTTCGCGCCCAGGCTCTCCTTCTTCTTCGGCATCGGCATGAACTTCTTCATGGAGGTCGCGAAGCTCAGGGCGGCGCGCTTCCTCTGGGCGAAGCTGATCGAGCGCGAGTTCGAGCCCAAGGACCCGCGCTCGCTGATGCTGCGCACCCATTGCCAGACCAGCGGCGTCTCGCTGCAGGCCCGGGACGTCGACAACAACGTCGTCCGGACCACGCTCGAGGCGCTCGCGGCTGTGCTCGGCGGCACCCAGTCGCTGCACACCAACGCGTTCGACGAGGCCCTCGCTCTGCCGACCGATCGCTCGGCCCGGATCGCGCGCAACACGCAATTGATCCTGGCCGAAGAGACCGGGATCCGGCATGTCGTCGACCCGCTCGGCGGCAGCTATTACGTCGAGCACCTGACCGCGAGCCTGGTAAGGGCGGCCGAGGCCCTGATCGACGAGGTCGAGGCGATGGGCGGCATGACCAGGGCGATCGAGGCCGGCATGCCGAAGGCGCAGATCGAGGCCGCCGCCGCCCGCCGCCAGGCGGCGTGGGATCGCAGCGAGGAGGTCGTGGTCGGGGTCAACAAGTACCGGCCGGCCGAGGACGAGCCGGTCGAGCTGCTCGATATCGACACGACGGCGGTGCGCGAGGCGCAGGTCCGGCGGCTGGCCGAGGTGCGGGCCGGGCGCGACGAACGCCGCTGCGAGGCCGCGCTCGCGGCGCTCACCGCTGGCGCCGCCGGTGATGCCAACCTGCTCGAGCTCGGGATCGAGGCGGCGCGGGCGCGGGCGAGCCTCGGCGAGATCTCGAGCGCGATCGAGCGCACCTTCGGCCGCTGGCGGGCCGAGGTTCGGACGATCGCCGGGGTCTATGGCGGCGCGTTCAAGGAGGATGCCAAGTTCATGACCATCCAGCGCGAGGTCGAGGCGTTCGCCGAGGCCGAGGGCCGACGGCCGCGCCTCCTGGTCGCCAAGCTCGGCCAGGACGGCCACGACCGCGGCGCCAAGGTGATCGCGACCGCGTTCGCCGACATCGGCTTCGACGTCGACATCGGCGCCCTTTTCCAGACCCCGGAGGAGGCCGCGCGCGAGGCGATCGAGAACGACGTCCACGTGATCGGCGTCAGCACGCTTGCCGCCGGCCACAAGGTGCTCGTGCCGGAGCTGATCGAAGCGCTGCGGGAGCAGGGCGGCGAGGACATCCTGGTCGTCGTGGGCGGCGTGGTGCCGCCCAGGGATCGCGAGTTCCTGCGCGAGGCGGGGGTCGCCGCGATCTACCCGCCCGGCACCAACATCCCGGAAGCCGCCCGCGAGATCCTCGAGCTGCTCCGCGACCGCCAGCGCGAGCGCGCCGCGTGAGCGGTTGACGTCTTCCGGGAGAGGCCGGGCTAGTTCCCGAGCAGGCCCTTCAGGAGTTTTTGCACCTGTTCTTCGGGCTTCTTGTCCGGTTCCTTGGTCGTGGCCTTGCCGTCGTCGGCCGGGGGCTGGTTCTGATCGCCGCCCAGCGCTTTGCTTAAGCCCTCGACCAGGGCGTCGGTGCCGCCTTTCTGCTTGGTGGCATCCTTGAGCGCCTTCTTGATGCCCTTGGCCTGATCGCCCAGGTCCTCGATCTGCTGCTTGACCGCCTCCGGGTTCTTGAGCGCACTCTCGACCACGCCGCTGAGGTCGGGCGTGATCTTCGGATCGTCCCAGGGCCCCCGGATGATCACCGGCACCAGAATGCCCGCGACCTCCTGCTTGCCGCCCTGGCCCTTCAGGGTCGGCGCGGCCTTGGGCTCGATCCGATAGTCGATCGTGCGCTTGGGTAGATCGACCTGGCCTTTGCCGTCGACGCGGAGCACCGGCGCCTGCAGATGCATGTCGTCGTTGGTGAGAATGCCCTGCTTGATCTTGAACGTGCCGCCGAGCTCGGTGAAGTCGGTCTTGCGCGTCTGGCCGGCTTCGGGATTGAGGAAGGCATCGGCGGCGTTGCGCACCATGGCGGCGATGTTGATCCCGACGATCGCGCCGTCCTTGAACGTGATCTTGCCGTCACCGTTCAGGTTCCGGACCAGCTCGCGCTGGCTCCGCCCGCGGGTGGTCAACCCGAACTCGGTGCTGGCGGTGCCTTCCAGCCGCTTGAAGCCGGCGGCGGCGGTCAGGAACGGCTGCGCCTGCAGACCATCGAGCTTGAACTGCTGCGTGATCGCCGGCACGCCGTTGTCGACCGCGACCCGGAGCTTGCCGCTGCCGTGACCGTCGTAGAGTGCCAGCTCCTTGAGCGCCGCCTCGAGCGTGCCGTCCTGCAAGGTCAGCCCGAGCACGGTGCGCCCGAGCTCGAGGGCCTGCACCCGGAGCGAAGCCAGGGTCAGCTCGAAGGCGACGTTGGCGACCCCGAGCGGCGGCACCGCGATCGGCTCGTCGGACCAGCCGCCCGCGCCGGCCTCGACCGCGGGCTGGCCAGCGGGCGCCGGTTTGCCACCCGCCGCCGAGGGCGCCCGCTCGCGATCCGCCCCCTGCTTCTTGCCGGCCGCGCCCGCCGGTTGCCCGCCTGCCGCGGCCGCCGGCGGCAGATAGGGGTTGAGGTCGACCGCACCGAGATCGAGCCGGCCGGTGACCTTGGGCACCTGGCCACCGAGATCGGCGACCAGTTGGCCTTTGCCGCTGATCTGGTCGAGCCCGATCGCGAGCTCGCTCAGGGCCACCCGTTTCGGCGAACCGTCGAGCTTGCCCTTGATCGTCAGCGTCTGCAGCCCCTGGCCCTCGAACGTCAGCGGCTCGCCCAGCCAGGCGACGAGCTCGCGGATCGAAGGCACGCTCAGATCGAGCCCGCCGGCGGCTGAAGGCTCGGCGCCATTGCTCACCTGACCCTCGAACCCGATCCGCGCCGGCTTCGAATTGACCGTCAGCCGGAGCGGCGAGCCGCCGCCATGGACCACCTCGAGCGGCTTGTCCAGCTTCAGGTCCACCTTGACGGTCTTGCTCTTGTAGTCGAGCGAGCCGTTCGCCTGCAGTGGACTCTGCAGATCCGGCAGCTGAAGGCTGAGGTTGATCGCATCCAGGCGCTGCTGGGCGCCCCTCGCGGCATCGGCATAGGTCAGCGTGCCGTCCTCGATCCTGATGTCGCCGAGCTTGATCTCGCTGATCGGCAGCGTCGAGCTGTTGGATCCGCCGCCGCCCGCCGGCGCCGGTTTCGCTGCGCCGGAAGATTGCGGCCCGAACTGCCAGTTTGGCTGTCCGGCCTTGGTGACCTCGAGATGGATGACGGGCTTGACCAGGAGGAAGCGCGCGACCTCGACCGAGCCGTGCAGCAGGGGCCAGACCTTGAGTTCGACCAGGAGCGCCTTGAGCCTCGCCATCTCCGGCTCGACGGCGCCGGGCATGTTGGCGAAGCGGACGTCCTGGGCCTCGAGCGCCACGCTCGGCAGCAGTGAGAGGTGGAGCGGACCCTGGATGTCGAGCCGGCGCCCGGTCGCGCGTTCGACCTGGGCCGCCAGCTGCTGCTTGTAGGTCTCGGTCGGGATGACGAACGGCAGCGCCAGCGCCGCGCCGATCAGCACGACGACCACGCCCAGGAGGATCAGGAAGAGCTTTTTCATGGGGCACCTCGGGCAGTCACGCGAGCCGGTCGCGAACCGCCGCGCGCCGGCGCGGCGCCCGCATCCGCCTTCATATGAGGAGGCACTCCGTCAGTGCCAACCTGGGCGCGCCGAATTCCGCCGCCTCTCAACCAACCGCGCGGGCCTACCGATCGCCTCACCACACAACCATCGGTGTTGCGGCCTCCGGCGAGCCGAAGTCAGCCGCCGAACGTGATCTCGACCCGACGCGCCCGCTCGCCGCTGGCGCCCGCAGGCGCGCCGCGCGCTGCCACCCGGATGTCGCTGCCCGATGGCGGCTTGCCGGCGCGCAACGCTTCGGCCACCGCCTCGGCCCGGCGCTGGGAAAGCTCCTGATTGGCGCGCGCCTCGCCGGCGCTGTCGGCATACCCGGTCACGGCGATCTCGCGTGGCTGCGCGATCTGCGCACCCCAGAGCGCATAGGTGACCTCATTCATCGCCTTGAGGTCGAGGCGATCGCTGCCCTGGTCGAACAGCACCACATAGGGCGTGTGGATCAGCGTGGTCTCGGACTTGGCGAGCGCCGCCACGAAGGTGTCCTTGCAGTCACTGAAGTTGGCCGGAGTCTTGATCGATTCCAGCTCTTGCAGCCAGCAGTCGAAGTTGACCTGCGCCGCCGCCGCGTCCGCCGGGTCGCTGGTCCGGGCACCGCCTTCGAGGGCCCGCAGCAGGCGCTCGCGGAGCTCGATCGCCTCGGTCTGGGAGGCCTGCGGCACCTGCCGGCTCGCGACTTTGTCCGGCCAGACCGTATCGCCCAGCATCGCTTCGCGGGCCTTGCCGCGGAAGTGGTACCAGTTGATCGGATGGGTCTCCTCGCGCTGAGCCTCGGCGAGCTGCAGATAGCCCTCCTTGAGCTGCTCGTTGAACGGCAGCGACGGGCCCATCGCTTCGACCTTCTCCGGCGGCAAGGCGGTGGTGCAGGCGCCGAGGCCGAGCAGGAGCCCCCCCAGCAGCAGCGGCTTGCCCAGGGCACCCATCGCGACCCATCTCCCAACCATGGCGTTCAACTCCCGGTCCCTGGCCGCCGCGTCCGGCCGCTGGCGGCTCAGGCGATTTCCTAGCGCAGAGCCTTAACGGGGCAGCGCAAAAACGCAACCATTCGGTGATGCCCGGGCCCAATTCACCCGGCGCATGCGGCAATTCGGGCGCACCGGCGTCCGCGCGATCAAAACCCCGGCAGCCGGTCGGCGCCGGACGCAGCGGCCTGCCGCAGGAGCTTGCGCATCACGGTCGGCAGGGCCAGCCGATCCAGCTCCGCCATCCGGCACCAGATCCCGGCCGGCCCGGCGGTCGTGGTCGCCTCGGCCAAGGTCAGCTCGAGCACGAAATGGGTGAAGACGTGCCGGACCGGCCGCGCGTGCAGGCGCCACTCGGCCGCCGCCGGCGCATGGCCGAGCGCCGCCGCGACCGAGAGCTCACCCTCCTGCCAGGGGCTGGACGGCAGCTCGTGCAGGCCGCCGAGCAGGCCCTCGGCCGGCCGCCGGCGAAACAGCATCGCGCCGTCCGCGCGCGCCAGAAGGAACGCGAGCCCACGCCGGACCGGTCGCACCGGCCGCACTGCTCGTCGGGGCAACTGCTCCGCGAGGCCGGCGGCATGGGCCGCGCAGGCTCCTCGCCATGGGCAGGCGGGGCAGCGCGGCGCGCGCGGCCGGCAGAGCGTCGCGCCGAGATCCATCAGCGCCTGGGCGAGATCGCCAGGTCGGCGGGGGCTCGCCAGCGCCTGCGCCCGCGCGTTCAGCTCCGGCGCCGCGGCAGGCAACGGCCTCTCGACCCGGTAGAGCCTCGCCAGCACGCGCAGGACGTTGCCGTCGACCGGGACCGCCGGCTGCCCGAACGCGATCGCGAGGAGCGCGCTCGCCGTGTAGGGCCCGATCCCCGGCAGTGCCCGCAACGCCGCCGGATCGGCCGGCAGCCGGCCGGCATGCCCTGCCACCACGGCCCGGGCGAGCGCATGCAGGGCGCGCGCGCGCCGGTAGTAGCCGAGCCCCTGCCAGGCGTGCAGCACGTCGGCCTGGTCCGCGGCCGCGAGCGCGTCGAGGCTCGGGAAGCGCGCGAGAAACTCCGGAAACCGCCGGCTCACGGTCGCGGTCGTGGTCTGCTGCAGCATGATCTCGCTGAGCAGGACCCGATAAGGCTCGGCGGCGGTCCCCGGCTCGGCCCGCCACGGCAGCCGCCGGCGATCGCGGTCGTACCAGGCGAGCAGGCGGTCGATCAGGATCGCGGCCGACGTCGGCCGGCCCTCACTTGCCGGTGGCAGCGCGCCGCCCATGTTTAAAGAACGAGCCGACGCCGTCGCGGGTGATCGCCGGCTATCCCGAACCCGACGGTGACTGGACCCGAAATCAGAGCGCCACGCCGATGTCCCACCGACGACGACGCCGGAAATTGCGAGCGAGGCCGCAGGTCTTGCGCCGGGGCGGGCTGCGCCGCCTGCCTGAGCTGCTCGGCCGTCTGCTCGACCCGGCGGCGCGCCGGCGCGGGCTGGCCGAAGCCAGGCTGCTCACCGACTGGCCGCTGGTGGTCGGGCCGCAGCTCGCGGCCCGCAGTCAGCCGGTCCGGCTGGCAGCGGCGCGCGATGGCATGGGCGGCGTGCTTACGGTCCATGTCGGCGGCGCCTCGGCGCTCGAGCTGCAGCACAGCGCGCCGCAGCTGATCGAGCGGATCAACGACTTCTTCGGCTATCCGGCGGTCGCCCGCCTGCGCCTGATTCAGGCACCGCCCGCGCGGCCGGTCAAGCGGCGCGCTCCGCGGCCGGTGCGCCCGCTCGCGGCGGACGAGCTGAGCGCGCTCGCCGCGCTGGTCGAGCCGGTCCGGCCGCCGGCGCTCCGGGCGGCGCTGGCCGAGCTCGGCCGGACGGTCGCGGCCCAGATCCCCGATCCCGACGATCGCCGGCCGGAGGCAGCCTAATGGGTGCGTCAAGCGGCGAGTTTGAAGTTTTGTTGGAAGAGCTGCCGGCTGGTGAGCAGGGCCCAGAGGACGTTGATGCGTCGGCGCGCGAGGGCGAGGACGGCTTGGTGATGGCGTTTTCCCTCGCGGCGCTTGCGGTCGTAGAAGGCGCGGCTGTCGGGGTGGCCAAGGGAGCAGAAGGCGGACTGGTAGAAGACGCGTTTGAGTCCCTTGTTGCCGCCTGTGGGACGCCTGAGGAAGCGCACCTTGCCGGACTGGCGCAGGACCGGCGCGATGCCGGCCGCGGCGGCCAGCGCGTCGGCGGAGCGGAAGCGGGAGAGGCAGCCTGCCTCGGCGATCAGCTCGGCGGTGAGCACGGCCCCCATGCCGGGCAGGCTGCGGATGAGGGCCGCGTCAGGGTGGCGGTCGAGGAACTCCTCGAGTTCACGATCGATCTCGGCGAGGCGGGCGCGGGCGGCGAGCGCTTCCTGGGCCAGCTCCTTGATCAGACGTGCGCTCATGCGTTCGGCCGGGACGGCAATGGTCTGCTCGACCGCGGCAGCCAGGGCGCGCTCGGCGAGCGCGTCGACATGGGGCAGCCCTCCGGCGGCCCTGAGATGGCGGACCAGGCGCTTCTTGCCGGCGGTGCGCAGCTCGGCCGGGGTGACGAACTTGGTCAGGAGGACCAGCGGCCCCTTGGTCTTGAGGTCGAGGCAGGCTTCCAGGCCGGGAAAGATGCCCACCAGCAGGTCGTGCATGCGGGACAGGCGCTGGGTTTGGGCATCGACCAGGTCGCGGCGCCGGCCGACGAGCAGCCTGATCTCGAGATCGAGTTCGGTCGCCGGATCGATCGGCCGCAGGTCGGAGCGGGTGCGGACCTGGTCGGCGATGGTGCGCGCGTCGCGCGGATCGGACTTGTTCTCGCCCCCCACGGTGCCCTGGCGGGCGCGGTTGACGGCCAAGCCCGGGACGTGAACGAGCGCCAACCCCGCTGCGGCCAGCATGGCTTCGGCAAGGCCGGCGATGCCGCCAACGACATCGAGGCCGACGCGTATGGCGCCGCCAAGGCTGACGAGCTCCTCGATCAGCGCCGCGATGTCAGTCGGCGTGTTCGGCAGCTTGCGATCAAGGCGAACCACGCCGTCGGCATCGACGGCCGTGACCCAATGCACCTCCTTGGCGATATCGATCCCAACACTGATCCGCATGGCGCCCCCCGGCAGGTGATCGTGACCCGGCATCCCGCCCGCGCCGTCGTCGCCCTACACAGCGATGGATCGCAGAGCCTAATCAGCGGTCGAGGCGGTGTGGCGGTGCCGGGGGATCTGCCTCCGGAGCCATCATGGGCAGCCAGCATGAAAACCATCCCGGCACCGCCGCCGCACCACGATCCTGGCATGCCAGGATCGTGGTGTCAGGCACTGCCGAAGCAGCAACTCAACGGTAGGGCCGCATGATGACCAACGCGACGCGAGGGCGCCACTGCTGGCGCCTCATGATGGCGCTCGCCGCGCTGTCGGCCTGCGCGCCGAACCCGGAGCCGACCAGGGCGCAGCGGATGCTGCTCGAGCCGGCGGTCTCGGCCGACCAGCGCGGCGATCATCAGACCGCGTTCGAGATCTATCAGAGCGCCGCCGAGCACGGGGTCGCGCTGGCGCAGTACAATCTCGCCCGCATGTACCAGGCCGGCCGGGGCGTCGAGCAGAGCGACGCCGAGGCGGCGCGCTGGTTCGGCGCGGCGGCGACGACCGGCTATGCGCGCGCGTTCAAGCCGATGGCCAAGGCCTACGAAGCCGGCAAGGGCGTGCCCAAGGACGAGGCCAAGGCGTTCGAGCTCTACCAAAAGTCGGCGGCGAGCGGCAACCGGACGGTCGAGTACGACGTCGGCCGCTTCATCGAGGAGGGCCGCTCGATGCCGGCCGACCCGGCGGCCGCGGTGCCGCACTACCGGATCGCGGCCGCCGCCGGCGAGGCCGACGCGCAGCTGGCGCTGGCCCGGCTCTATCGGACGGGCACCGGGGTCGCCAAGGACCCGGCCGAGGCCGAGCGCTGGGCGGCGGCCGCCGCCAAGACGCTGGAAAGTGCCGCCGCCGGCGGCGATGCCCGGGCGCAGCAGCAGCTGGGCGAGCTCTATCTCGCGGGCCAGGGCGTGCCCAAGGACCCGGGTCAGGGGCTCGGCTGGCTGCAGGCCGCCGCCGATCACGGCCGCGTCTGGGCGCAGGCCAAGCTCGGCCGCCTCTACGAGAAGGGCGACGATGGCGTGCTGCCCAACCCCGAGCGCGCCGCGACCTACTACAGGATGGCTGCCGACCAGGGCCACAGCGGTGCCCGCAAGGCGCTCGACCGGATCGAGGCCGGGGGAGAGGGCGCCCCCGCCGGCGGGACGCAGGTCGCTGCCGCCGAGCTCAAGGCGCTCGCGGCCAAGGGCGAGCCCGGCGCCTACGCCAGGCTCGGCGATCTCTACGCCAGCGGCACCGGCGTCGCCCGGGACGATGCCGAGGCGCTCAGATGGTACGGCGAAGGCGCCCGGCGCGGCGATCCCGGGGCGCTGTTCAGGGTCGGCGAGGTCTACCAGCAGGGCCGCGGCGTCGAGGCCGACCCGATCGAGGCGCTCGGCTGGTACATGGTCGCGGGCCAGCAGGGCTATGCGGACGCGATCGAGCGGATCGCCGTCCTCAGCAGCCGGCTCGATCCCGCAGCGGTCCAGACCGCCAAGCAGCGTGCCGACGCCTGGCAGAGCCGTCACGGGGTAGCGCGGAGCCAGGCGTCGGAGCGTTCAGCGGCGCTTCATGCCGACCTGATAGATTAGCTTCGGGTTGTCGCTCGCCGGTTGCCGACCTATCGTCGAGGGCGAGCGCTCGGGTCGACCCGGATCGAGGAGGAACCAGGTGAAGAAGGTCCTGTTGCGGCTGTCCGGCAGTCTGGTGGCGGTGCTGGGCTTGTGGACGCTGGTGTGGCTGCCGCTGGTGCTCGGCCAGAGCTCGGCCGCGGAACCGGCCGAGCAGGCGCTGGGCAACCCGAACGCGCCGGTCACGATCATCGAGTACGCCTCGCTGACCTGCCCGCACTGCGCCCACTTCCAGAAGGAAGTGCTGCCCAAGCTGAAGGAGCGCTACATCGCCCCCGGCAAGGTCCGGCTGGTCTACCGCGACTTCCCGCTCGACCAGAAGGCGCTGGCGGCCAGCATTCTCGCCCATTGCGCCGGCCCCGACCGCTATTTCGGCTTCGTCGACGTGCTGTTTCAGACCCAGGAGAGCTGGGCGACCGCCAACGACTACGTCGCGGCGCTGAAGCAGATCGGCAAGCTCGGCGGCCTGACCGAGGCCCAGATGGACGCCTGCTTCGCCGACCAGAGGCTGACCGACCAGATCCTCCAGAGCCGGCTCGACGCCCAGAACCAGTACAACGTCGGCTCGACCCCGACCTTCGTGATCGACGGCAAGACCTATGCCGGCGCGCGCGACATCGACGAGTTCGCGAGCCTGATCGATCCCCTGCTGCCGAAATCGTAGCCGGGAGGCGCCGGGCCGCCCGTCCCGAGGCCGCCCGGCGCAGGTCGAGGTGGCCAATCGGAGGCTTTGTGCGGCATAATGCTCGCGCGCGAGGGCACGGTCGCGGGCTTGGCGCATGCTCCACCGTGTCCTGGTGCCGCGCAGAGCGGGGATCGGTGCGATGGATGCGGCCAAAGCGAAGCCTACGATCCGCGAGGCGGTCGGCGTCTTCCACGATCGCGACGCGCTCCAGAACGCGGTCGAGGATCTGCTGAACGCGGGCTTCGATCGCTCGGAGATCAGCCTCTTGGCTGGCGAGCGCGCGGTCGAGCAGAAGCTCGGGCACGCCTATCAGAAGGTGCAGGAGCTGGAGGACGACGCCGGCGTGCCGCGCGCCGCTTTCATCGGTAATCACTCACTTTCGATCGGCCGGGTCGGGATGATCGGCGGCCTCGCCTACATCGGCGCGACCGTGGCGGCCGGTGCGGTGGTCGCCTCGGGCGGGGCGCTGGTCGCGACCATCGTCGCCGCGGCGCTCGCCGGCGGAGGCGGCGGCCTGCTCGGCGGCTGGGGCGCCCGCCTGCTTGGCCGCGATCGCGCCGAGACGCTGCGGCGGCAGCTCGACCACGGTGGCCTGTTGCTCTGGGTGGGGCTGCGCGATGAGGCGCACGAGCGCCGGGCGCTGGCGATCCTCGGCCAGTGCGGCGCCGACGACGTCCACGTCCATGAGATGCCGACCTCCGAGCTGCCGGCCGACAACCCGCTCTCGGGCGTCGTGCTCGATCCGTTCCTGCCGGGCTCGCGGATCTAGCCGGGCATCGCGGTCGTCGCGAGCTCGGCGCCGCGGGTCCTCGAGGGTATTCCCGGCATCGTTGACCTGGCCGGTGAAGGTCCGGCGCCATCGCCCGCGCGTTCAAGGACCAGCTCGTCGAGCGCGTGCTTGTTGCGCCCGCGTTGTGCGGCCCCGGTCGGCCTCCAGGAAGCTCAGGCGCGGATCTCGGACCGCGGTGCGCGGCCGCTCGTGCCCGACCAGGATCACCCGGAAGTTCGGATCATTCTGGGCCCAGGGTCAGCCTCGACCAGCGGCCAGTTGCGGGCGGATGCCGGCGGGCGTGTCGTGGGTAGATGGCTTCGAGGTTGCGCGCCGCTTGGCGGGCGGCGGCTTTTCTGGCAGACAGGGGCGGGTCGCGCATAGGACCTGGCGGCGGGGTCGGAGCGTACATTGCCTGGAGCATCGATGAGTGGCGCTGACGCCGTCGTACCGGACGGGGAACAGGACCGGCCTTCGGATTTCATCCGCGAGATCGTGCGCGCGGACCTGGAGGCCGGCCGCCACGAGACCGTGGTCATGCGGTTCCCGCCGGAGCCCAACGGCTATCTCCACATCGGCCATGCCAAGTCGATCTGCCTGAACTTCGGCGTTGCCGAGGCCTTCGGCGGCCGCTGCAATCTCCGCTTCGATGATACCAATCCGGTCAAGGAGGAGCACGAGTTCATCGAGGCGATCGAGCGCGACGTGCGCTGGCTCGGCTTCGACTGGGGCGAGCGGGCGTATTTCGCCTCGGACTACTTCGGCCAGCTGTACGAGTGGGCCCTGCATCTGATCCGCGAGGGCGATGCCTACGTCGACGACCTGTCCGGCGAGCAGATCCGGGAGTACCGCGGCACGCTGACCGAGCCGGGGCGCAACAGCCCATACCGGGACCGGCCGGTCGCCGAGAGCCTCGATCTGTTCCAGAGGATGCGCGCCGGCGAGTTCGCCGAGGGCGCCCGGGTTGTGCGCGCCAAGATCGACATGAGCTCCGGCAACATCAACCTCCGGGACCCGGTCCTGTACCGCATCCGCTACGCCCGTCATCCGCGCACCGGCGAGGCGTGGTGCATCTATCCGACCTACGATTTCGCGCATGGCCAGTCGGATGCGATCGAGCACGTCACCCATTCGCTGTGCACGCTCGAGTTCGAGGATCACCGCCCGCTCTACGACTGGCTGATCGAGCATCTGCCGGTGCCGTCGCGGCCGCGGCAATACGAGTTCGCGCGCCTCAACCTGTCGCACACCGTGCTCTCCAAGCGGCGCCTGGTGCAGCTGGTGCGCGAGGGCCATGTCCGCGGCTGGGACGACCCGCGCATGCCGACGCTCGCCGGCCTGCGCCGGCGGGGCATCCCGCCGGCCGCGATCCGCGACTTCATCGCCCGGGTCGGGATCGCGAGGAGCGACAATCTGGTCGAGGTCGCCCTGCTCGAGCATTGCGTGCGCGAGCTCCTGAACCGGACCGCGCCGCGCCGCATGGCCGTGCTGCGCCCGCTCAAGATCGTGCTCACCAACTATCCCGAGGACCGGACCGAGCAATTCGAGGCGATCAACAACCCGGAAGATCCGGCCGCCGGCACCCGGCCGGTCGCCTTCGCGCGCGAGCTCTGGATCGAGCGCGACGACTTCATGGAGGCTCCGCCGAAGAAGTTCTTCCGGCTCGCCCCGGGCCGCGAGGTGCGCCTGCGCTACGCCTACCTGATCACCTGCCAGGAGGTGATCAAAGGCGCCGCCGGTGAGGTCGTCGAGCTGCGCTGCACCTATGATCCCCTGACCCGCGGCGGGGATACGCCCGACGGCCGCAAGGTCAAGGCGACGCTCCATTGGGTCGCCGCCGCCCACTCGCTGGCCGCCGAGGTCCGGCTCTACGAGCACCTGTTCACGCGGCCCGACCCGGGTGCGGACGGCAATTTTCTCGACGATCTGAACCCAGCTTCGCTCCAGGTCCTGAGCGGCTGCAGGGTCGAGCCGGCGCTCGCCGGAGCGGGGCCGGGTGCGCCGCTGCAATTCGAGCGCCAGGGCTATTTCTGCCTCGACCCTGAAACGGCGCCCGACCGGCTGGTGTTCAACCGCACGGTCGGGCTGCGCGACAGCTGGGCCAGGATTCAGCAAAAGGGCGCCGGACCCTGATCCCAGGGCCGCCGCCCGCGCGCCTGCCTGCGGTCCTGGTGCTGGGCGGACTGGTGGCCCTCGGGCCGCTCTCGGTCGACATGTATCTGCCGGCACTGCCGGCGATCGCGAGCGACTTCGGAGCACCCTACGCGGCCGTCCAACAGTCGCTCAGCGTCTTCGTGCTCGGGCTCGGGGCCGGCCAGCTGTTCTGCGGCCCGCTCTCCGATCGGGTCGGGCGCCGGCCGGTGCTGGCCTTCGGCCTGATCCTCTACGTGATCGCCAGCGCGGCGCTGGCGCTGGCCCAGGACGTCCCGCAGCTGGTCGTGCTGCGTCTGCTGCAGGCGCTGGGCGGTGCCGCCGGCGTGGTGCTGGCGCGCGCCATCGTGCGTGATCTGTATCAGGGGCCCGAAGTGGCCAGGGCGCTCGCCTTCGTCATGCTGGTGACCGGCATCGCACCTCTGATCGCGCCGCTGGTCGGCGGCTGGCTGCTCCTGCTGGCGGGCTGGCGCGCAATCTTCGCGCTGCTCGCAACCTTCGGCGTGCTGATCCTGCTGGCGGCCCGGCTGGTCCTGCCGGAGACGAGGCCGCGCGGCCATCCTACGCCCGGACTCGGCCGTACCCTCCTGCTGCCGCTGACCGACCGCGAGACCCTCGGCTTCATGCTGGCCGGCGGCTTCGCGTTCGCCGGCATGTTCGCCTACATCGCGGCCACGCCCTTCGTCTACATCGAGCTGTTCGGGGTGTCGCCGCAGCGCTACGGCCTGCTGTTCGGCCTCAATGTGGTTGGCATCATGACCGGCTCGTTCGCGAGCGCGCGGCTGGCCCAGCGCCTCGGGGTCCGGCGGCTGCTGGGCCTGGGCACCGCCGTGATCGCGCTCGCGGGCCTGGCGCTGATGATCATCACCAGCCAGGCGATCGGCGGCCTGATCCCGATCGTCGTGGCGCTGTTCTTCTACGTCGGCATGATGGGCCTGATCGGCGCCAACGCGGTCGCCGGCGCGCTCGAGCGCTTTCCGGAGATCGCCGGCAGCGTCTCGGCCCTGCTGGGTGCGACCCAGTTCGGCTTCGGAGCGCTCGCGGGGGTCGCGCTCGGCCTGCTGCACGACGGCACCGCGGCGCCGATGGGCGTGGTGATCGGCAGCTGCGGTGTTGCGGCGCTGGCCGCGCGGCTGCTACTGGTGCGTTGAGCCGCGAGCGGCTATGTGATGGCGCCCAGGGCAGCGGCGGCGGAGGCGAGCATGGCGGGCCTGCACGACCAGAGGATCGAGCTCGGGGCGGTCGGGCTCAGCGTCCGCGACCTCGCGCGCTCGCTCGACTTCTATCGGGGTGCGATCGGGCTGGAGGTGCTCGAGCAGAGCGACGATCGGGCGGCGCTCGGCGTCGACGGCCGGCGGCTGCTGGCGCTCGAGGAGCGCCCCGGCGCGATGCGCGACGTCGCCGCCGCCGATCTGTTCCATTTCGCGCTGCTGCTGCCGTCGCGCAGGGCGCTCGGCCGGCAGCTCCGGCATCTCATCGAGGCCAAGGTGCCGCTCACCGGCGCCGCCGACCACCACGTCAGCGAGGCGCTCTACCTGGACGACCCGGACGGCCATGGCATCGAGCTCTACCGCGACCGGCCGCGCGCGGGCTGGATCGTGGACGGCCGCATCCGCCTGACGACCGAGCGCCTGGACCACGAGGGCGTCCTGGCGGCCGGCGCCGCGCGCGCCGGATGGGATGGCCTCGACCCCGGCACGGTCATGGGCCACGTCCACCTGCAGACGCAGGATCTGCCCGCCGCACGGGACTACTACGTCGGGCGGCTCGGGTTCGATGTGACCCACGCGCTGCCCCAGGCGACCTTCATGTCGATCGGCGGCTATCACCACCACGTCGCGCTCAACGTCTGGGGCAAGAAGCGCAAGCCGGCAGCGCCCGACGCCCGGCATCGGCCTGCTCTGCTACGAGATCCGCGTGCCCGACGCGGCGCTGGCCGATCTCGCCGCGACGCTGCCCGAGGCGCGTCCCGCCGACGGCATGCTGGCCGCGACCGATCCGAATGGCATTCCGGTCCACTTCCTCGGCGCGTTGCGCTAGAGGTGGTGAAGCCGTCTCAGTCGGGGGGATCGATGTGATCACGTGGTGGGAGCGCCCGCAGGGTTCGCCGGCGGACTACGAGGCCGCGCAGAAGCGCGTGCTCGAGCTGTTCCAGCCCTGGGAGAAACCCGCGAGCCTGACGATCCATCAGTTCGTCGTCAGGGTCGGCGAGTACGGCGGGTATATGGTTCTGGAGACCGACGACATTGCCGGCATTCACCAGCTGACCTCGACCTTCGCGGCGTTCAAGTTTCGGGTCGAGCCGGTCATGGACGTGATGGACGCGGTCGCGGCCGAGGTCGAGGCCATCAAATGGCGGGATTCCGTGGAGCCGCCAAGGAATCCCCCCGCGCCCGAGTGAGTGGCGCGATAACCAGTGAACCGCGTCGCGGGGCCGGACGTCGACCCGCCCGTTAAGAACATTGGAGCAATCGAGATGAAGGAAACAGAGCGTATTGCGAAGCTAGTTGTCGAGGCCATCATACCTGGCGCCCAAATGCTGTTTTGCGAAGATCAAAGCGACCAGCGCCACGACTTCGATCTCGTTCTTCCGGGCGGGGAAATGGCAGCGCTTGAGGTGACGACATTTACTGATCAAGCTCTTATGAGCATCGTTGCAGCAATCGAAAAACATGGATTCTTTGTAGCAGCGACGAAATGCAAAAAGCATTGGATCGTCCACCCACTGCCAAATGCCGTAATCAAGGAGATACATTCGCACGTTGACGAGTCCCTTGCTAAAGTGGAAGCTGTCGGCGTGGAGCGCTTTATAGGTCCCATGGACTGCTCGTACTGCCCGGCAGTAAATCGGATCTATCGATGCCTCGGAATCGAAGCTGGTGCCGTCACAAGCTGGAAGAAGTCAGGACAAATCGGCGTCTGCCTACCCCAGGGAGGCGAATACACCGGGCAGCACGTTCAGAGCGCTGTTCGAAGAGAAGCCTCCAAGGCCGATAACAGGAAAAAGCTCGGCAAAAGCGGCTGCCGTGAACGCCATCTGTTCGTGTACGTTGATCTCCGGACCTATCCGACTTGGAAATCCCTGCTCGACGAGCATCCGCCCGTCGAGCCCCCTAAACCCCCGGACGAGATTTCGCACGTCTGGATAGCCTCTGACGCACGGATTCCGGATCATTTCGTTGTATGGAGGGGCTCCGCCGATAGGGGGTGGTCGAAACCGGAGCTACTACCTGTCCAAATCCCTTCAACGTGAAGCGGGTCATTCTTTAGCCAAGTCGCTCCAGCGGCTCGGAGCGGCCGCGTTGGGATCGGGCGGTCGGGACCGGGGCGGCCCAGCGGACCGCGTTGGCGATGACCTGCTGGATCAGCGGCTGGTGGTAGGTCGGGTAGGTCTCGTGGCCCGGGCGGAAATAGAAAATACGGCCGGCGCCGCGGCGGAAGCAGCAGCCGCTGCGAAACACTTCCCCGCCCTGGAACCAACTCAGGAAAATCAGCTCGTCGGGCGGCGGGATGTCGAACGGCTCGCCGTACATCTCCTCCGGCTCGAGCTCGATCCGCTCCGGCAGGCCGGCGGCGATCGGATGGCCGGGGGCGACGACCCAGAGCCGCTCGCGCTCGTCCGCGACCCGCCACTTGAGATCGCAGCCGGTGCCCATCAGCCGCTTGAAGATCTTCGAGAAGTGCGCCGAATGCAGCGCGACCAGGCCCATGCCCTCGAGGACGCGGGCCTGGATCCGGTCGACCACCTGGTCGCGCACCTCGGCGTGGGCCTGATGGCCCCACCAGAGCAGCACGTCGGTCGCCGCCAGCACATCGCCGCCCAGGCCATGCTCCGGCTCGTCGAGCGTGGCGGTACGCACGGCATGGCCGGCTTCGCGCAGCGGCGCCGCCAGCGCTTCGTGAATGCCGTCCGGATAGATCCGGCCGACGGCGGGGTTCGAGCGCTCGTGGCGGAACTCGTTCCAGACGGTGACCCGGAGCGGCTCGGTCATGGCTGCGCCTCCTCGAAGATTTCGGCGATCGGCACGGGCCGGCCGTCCTCCATGGCCGATCGGATCGCCGCGAACATCAGAGCCAGGCTCTTCAGGTTGTCCTCCGCGCTGCTGATCGCCTCGGGCGCCTTGCCGGCCGCGATCCAGCGGGCGAAGGCCGCGAGCGCGCCCGCCCGATCCTTCAGCGGCATCTCCGGCAGCTTCGGCTTCTCGGGCCGGTGACCGGGCTGATAGAAGGTCAGGCGATCGAACTTCTCGCGCTGGTCGAAGGCGCCGCGGAAGGTGAACTCGATCGTACCGCCGGTGCCATCCAGGCGCCAGTTGCCGCCATAGGGCGTGATCGGGCCGCGCGAGATCCAGCTGCCGCGGTAGCTCACGAGCGTGCCTTTGGCGAACCGGATCGTGGCGATCGCCGCCGGGCGGCCCCTGAACGGCGCGTCCGGCTCGCTCCAGCTCAGGCAGCTGACCAGCACCGGCTCGTCGTCGAGCACGTAGCGGAGCGTGTCGAAATGGTGGATCGCCATGTCGCTCAGAAGCGGCTCCTCGAGGAAGAAGTAGCGATAGCCGGCGCCATAGTGGAAATGGAAGTCGAGGTAGCAGGCGACCAGCTGGCCGATCGCGTTCTCGCGCAGCAGGCCGCGGGCGCGCTCCGGGGCCGGGAACCAGCGGTAGTTCTGATTGACCATCAGCATCCGCCCGCGCGCCCGCGCGAGTTCGACCAGCGCCAGCGCTTCCGAGAAGGTCTCGGTGAACGGCTTTTCGACCAGCACATGCAGACCCGCCTCGAGCGCCTGCCGCGTCACCTCGGCATGGGCGGCAAACGGCACGACCACCAGCGCCGCCTCGGCCGGCACCGCGCCCACCGCGTCTGCCAGGGTCGCGAACACGCGCTCCGGCGGCAGCTCGAGTTCCTGAATCGCCCGGTCGCGTGCCGCCGGGTCGATCTCGACCCAGGCGACCGGCTCGACCCCCGGCGTCGCCCGGGTCACCTCCTCCACCCAGTTGCGGCCCCAGCCGCCGAGGCCGAGCTGGATCAGTCGCAGGGTCATGCGCCTCGTCGTCCGATCGAGAATGGTGGTCAGCCGCGCACCCGCGCCATTTCGGGGTCGTAGAGCGGCCGCAGATGAAGCGTGGCCGGCACCCGCTCGGTCGCGACTTCGAGTTCGTAGCCGCCGGAGCGCAGCCAGTCGGCATCGACCCCCGCAGGATTGCGGACGTAGCCGTAGCCGATCGGCTTGCCGACGGTATAGCCGAAGCCGCCCGAGGTCAGCCAGCCGACCCGCTCGCCATCGCGATAGATGGTCTCGCGGCCGAGCAGGACCACCCCCGGGTCGCCGACCGTGAAGCCGGCAAGGCGCTTTTTAAGGCCCTCCTGCCGCTGCCGCATCAAAGTGCCGCGACCGAGAAACGGCTGGTCCGTCGCGAGCTTGACCGCGAAGCCGAGCCCTGCCTCGAGCGGCGTCTGGTCGGGCCCGATATCGGCGCCCCAGGCGCGGTAGCCCTTTTCCAGGCGCAGCGATTCGATCGCCCGGTAGCCGGCCAGCGCCAGACCGAGCGCCTGGCCGGCCTCGACCAGGGCATCGAAGACGGTGAGCGCGTATTCGGTCGGAACGTGCAGCTCCCACCCGAGCTCGCCGACGTAAGTCATGCGCAGCGCCCGCACCGGCGCGCCGGCGATCCGGATTTCCCGGGCACTGCCGAACGGGAAGCCGTCGTTCGAAACATCATCCGCCGTCACCTGCTGCAGCAGATCGCGGGCGCGTGGCCCCATCAGCGGCAGGACGGCGAACGCCGAGGTCACGTCCAGCAGGCGCGCGTCGGCGCCATCCGGGATGTGACGCTCGATCCAGCTGAAATCGTGGGTTGCGAAACCGGTGCCGGTCACGATGTACCAGGCATCCTCGGCCAGGCGCGTGAGGGTGAGATCGCACTCGATGCCGCCACGGACGTTCAGCATCTGCGTGTAGACGACCCGACCCGCCGGCACCGCCACATCGTTGGCACAGATCCACGACAAGGCGCGTTCGGTGTCGCGGCCGAGCAGCAGGAATTTCGCGAACGAGCTGGCATCGAACAGCGCGACCCGCTCGCGGCAGGCCGCGTGTTCGAGGCCGACCGCCTCGAACCAGTTCGCCCGGCCGAAGCTGTAGCGGTCGCGCGGCTCGTCGATTCCCGGGCGGGCGAACCAGTTGGCGCGCTCGAAGCCGAGCTTCTCGCCGAACACGGCGCCGGCGGCGCGCAGGCGATCGTAGAGCGGCGACCGGCGCAGCGGGCGCCCACGGCTGTGCTCCTCGCCGGGCCAGGCGATCGTATAGTGCTTGCCGTAGAGCTCGAGCGTACGCGCCCGCACGAAGCCGAGATCGCCGTGCGGGCTGCCGAAGCGACGGATGTCGACCGGCCAGAGGTCCATCGGCGGCTCTTCGGCCGCGATCCACTCGGCGAGTGCCTTGCCGGCGCCGCCGCCAGCTGCGATGCCGAACGCGTTGAAGCCGCAGCCGACGTAGAAGCCTCTGAGCTCCGGCGCCTCGCCGAGGATGAAGTTGCCATCCGGCGTGAAGCTTTCCGGGCCGTTGATCAGCTGCTTGATACCCGTGTGCTCGAGCGCCGGCACGCGTGCCATCGCCGGCGCCATCAGCTGCTCGAAATGATCCCAGTCCGGGTCGAGCAGCGTGAAGTGGAAGCCTTCCGGAATGAGGTCTACCGCCCACGGCTTTGGGTCGGGCTCGTAGCCGCCCATGACCAGACCGCCGACCTCCTCCTTGAAGTAGGTGAGGCGGTCGGGATCGCGCAGCGTCGGCAGACCGGGCGTCACGCCCTCGATCCGTTCCGTGATCAGATACTGGTGCTGGACCGAGACGAGCGGCACGCGCACGCCGGCCTGCCTGCCGAGCGCCTTCGACCATTGCCCGGCGCAGAGCACCACGACTTCGCAGGCGATGTCTCCCCGGTCGGTGACGACGCCCGCGATCCGGCCGCCCTCTGTGCGAAAACCCGTGACTCCGCAGTCCTCGACGACGCGGACGCCGCCCTGGCGCGCTCCCTTGGCCAGCGCCTGGGCGATGTCCGACGGGCTGGCCTGGCCGTCGGTCGGCAGGTAGGCGGCGCCGACCAGGTCGGAGGTGTCCATCAGCGGCCACAGGTCCTTCGCCTCGGCCGGCGCCAAAAGGTGCATCTCAAGGCCGAAGCTGCGGGCGGTGGTCGCCTGCCGCCTGAGCTCGACCATCCGGTCGGCGGTGCAGGCGAGCCGGAGGCCGCCGTTCATCTTCCAGCCGCTCGCCTGCCCGGTCTCGGCCTCGAGGCGGTCGTAGAGCTCGACCGAGTGGGTCAGGAGCCGGGTGATGTTGGCGTTGGTCCGCAGCTGGCCCACCAGCCCTGCCGCATGCCAGGTCGAGCCCGAGGTCAGCCGCTGGCGCTCGAGCAGCACGACGTCCCGCCAGCCGAGCTGAGCCAGATGATGGGCGACCGAGCAGCCCATGATCCCGCCGCCGACGATCACCGCCCGGGCATGAGCGGGTAGGGCGTTCACCACAGGCGGACGACCCCGTACCGGTCGAAAACGACGTCGTTGGAGACCAGAGCGCAGTCCTCGAGGATTGCCTGCGCGATTAGCATGCGATCGAACGGGTCGCGATGGTGGCCGGGCAGCGCGCCGGCACGCTGGCCGTGGACCATCGTCACGATAGTGCCAGGAAGCCCTGGCTCCGGACCGCCCCCTCGATGTCCGGCGCGATCGCTGCCGCCCCGGGCAGCTTGCCGAGCCGATGCTTGGTCGCGACCTCCCAGGCCGATGCGGCGCTGATGAAGATCGTGCTGGCGCGGTCGGTGATCAGGTCGCGTGCCGGGCCCGAGAGCGAGCTGTCACCGGCGAGCCACCACAGGAAGGCATGCGTGTCGAGGAGGCCCCTCATTCATCTTCGCCTTCCCAGAGGCGCAGTTCCTCTTCAGGCAGCGGTTCGAAGAACTCCGGGCCTACCCAGACCTTGCCCTTCATCGTCCCGAACTGACGCTTGGGCTCGGGCGCCTCGATCGGCACGAGGCGGATCACCGGGGTCTTGCCGCGCGCGATGATCACCTCCTCGCCGGCCTCGGCGCGCTCGATCAGCTTGGAGAGCTGGGTCTTGGCGACATGGATCGTCACGGTGGTCATGTCGTCTCCTCCTTAGCTAGCGTCACTTAGCTAAGCAGCGGCGTGAAGACAAGGCACCCCAGCTCAGTCGGCGATCGCGGCGTACGCCTGCTCGAAGCGGCGGAGGTTTTCCGCCGTGTAGGCCTGGTAGTCGAAGTCGACCGTGAGGTGCAGCTCGGAGACCATGCTCCACATCGCCTCGCGCAGCAGCGAGGCGCACTTCATGGCGGCATAGCGATGGCGGAGATCGTCGGTGACCGGCGCGTCGTAGTAGGCCTCGAGCAGCCAGTCTTCTTGTTCGGAAAAAAGCTCGTTGTTGGAGGCGAGGCCGCCGAGATCGAACAACGGGCTGTTGAAGCCGCCGTATTCCCAGTCGAGCAGCCACAGGCGCTGGCCGTCGTCGATCAGGTTGGCGGCGAGCAGGTCGTTGTGGCCGAACACCAGCGCGATTTTTCCGACCGCGTTCTCCAGGTTCTCCGCGGCGGCGAGCAGGCGGGGCAGCGCCGGGACCAGGCGCGAATGGTCCTCGCGCAGGCGGAGCGCATAGTCGCGGATCACCTGAAAGACCCAGAAGAACGGGGCCGGACCGCGGAAGTGCTTGGGGACCCCGGTGTGACAGCGCCGGATCAGGGGCAGGATGCGCTCGAGCATGGCCGGATCGCGCACGTCGGCGGGCGTGAGCGTGCGGCCCTCGATGAAGGAGAAGACGATGGCGCCGGGTTCGGCGTGGACCACGGCGGGCGAGAGGCCGGCGGCGGCGGCGGCGCGCGAGGCGGCGAGCTCGAAGCGACGGAGCACGTTGTGGACCTCGATGTCGTCGCCGATCCGGACCATGAACGTCCGGCCGCCGTCCTCGACCCGGAAATTGTGATTGCTGATGCCGCCGCCGAGCGGCACCGGCTCGACCCTGCCGGTCCAGCAGGTGAGGGTCGCGGCCTTGCGCAGCGCGTCGGCGGTCATGCCAGCCCGAGCCGTCGCTTGCGGGCGAGCGCCCACGGCGCGATCAGGCGATCGGCGATCATGGCGAGGCAGGCGACGCAGACGCCCGCGACCAGGCCGCGGCCGACGTCCGCCTTGGCGAGCGCGATGTAGACCTCCTGGCCGAGATCGCGGGTGCCGACCAGCGCCGTGATCACCAGCATCGAGATCGCGAGCATGATGGTCTGGTTGAGGCCGAGCATGATCTCGGGGAACGCGAGCGGCAGCTGGACCTTGCGCAGGATCTGGCCGCGGGTGCAGCCGGCCGCGGTCGCCGCCTCGATCAGCGCGGGGTCAATCTGCCGGATGCCGTGGTCGGTGTAGCGGATCGCTGGCACGATCGCATAGGCGACCACCGCCAGCATCGCGGCGAAGTCGCCGACCCGAAACAGCATCACCGCCGGGATCAGGTAGGCGAACGCCGGCAGGGTCTGGAGCGTGTCGACGATCGCCTGCACGATCCGGTGCACCCGCTCGTGGCGGGCGGCAAAGATCCCGATCGGCATGCCGAGGCAGCAGGCGATCAGCACCGACAGGCCGCAGAGGTAGACCGTCTCCATCGCGTTCGTCCAGTTGCCGGTGAGCGCGATGAACAGCGCGAAGCCCGCGGTCATCGAGCCCAGGCGCGGGCCGCCCTGCTGCCAACCCGCGAGCCCGGCGGCAGCGACGACCGAGATCCAGGGCAGGCTCAGGAGGAAGCGCTTGAGCGGCACCATCAGATTGATCAGCAGCCAGGACTTGATCGCTTCGATGGTGTCGAAAAAATGGATGTTGATCCACTCCATGCCGCGGTTGACGGCGCCGCCAGTGGTGATCTGCCAGGCTTTGGGCCAGGTCTGGACTGCCGGCACGAAGGCGCCGATCAGCCAGCCGGCCGCGAGCAGCGCGAGCCCTGCGAGCAGATAGGGGTGGCGCCGCAGCAGGCTCGGCTCGGCCTCGGCGTGGACTGGCGGCGGCCGGCTCGCAAACGCCTGGGACAGGCGGTCGAGGGCGATCGCGAGCAGCGTGATCGCGATCGCGGCTTCGAGGCCGGCGCCGAAGTCGAGCCGGCGCAGCGCCGCCAGCACGGCGAACCCGAGGCCGCCCGCGCCGATCATCGAGGCGATGATCACCATGTTGAGGGATAGCATGATCACCTGGTTGACCCCGATCATCAGCCAGGGCCGGGCGGACGGGATCAGCACCCGCCAGAGCATCTGCCGTCGGCTGCAGCCCGCCATCTGGCCGAAGTCCTTGGTCTCGGCCGGCACCCGCTGGAGTGCCAGCACGGTGTTCCGGACCATCGGCGGGGCGGCGTAGATGATGGTCGCGATGATCGCCGCGACCGGGCTGAAGCCGAAGAACCAGAGGATCGGCACCAGGTAGGCGAAGATCGGCACGGTCTGCATCAGGTCGAGGAGCGGCGTGACCCCGCGCTCGAACCCGGGCCTGCGGTAGGCGGCGATGCCGATCCCGAGGCCGAGCGCGACGCCCAGCGGGACCGCGATCGCGATCGAGGCGAGCGTCACCATCGCGCCCTCCCACTGGCCGAAGACCGCCAGATAGAAAAAGCAGAGCGCCACCAGCATGGCCAGCGCGCGGCCCTTGGCTTCGTACGCCATCAGCGCGAGGCTGCCGATCAGCGCGACCCAGGGCAGGCGCGGCCAGATCAGGACAGCATCCTGGCCGATGCCTTTGAGAAAGCCGGTCGAGAACAGGCTGAGCGCCAGATCGAAGGGCTGCTGCAGCAGCCAGGCGATCGCCCGGGTGAGCTGCTCGAAGGTGAACAGGCCGAAGCTCGCGTCGTCGCGCAGCCACTGCATCAGGCCATTGATCCAGACCTTGAGCGGCACGACCCAGGCACCCGGATATTTGAACGCCCAGGGCACGAGGTCGGAGGCGACATAGAGGCCGATCGTCAACGCCAGCAAGGCCGCCCAGGCGAGCCAGGGCGCGCCCGGCACCGGGGCCCGCGGGAGGGCCAGGTTGCGGGCGGTGAGCTGCCTAGCCATCGGGGTCGCCGTGGCCGGGACCTGCCTGATCGCCGACCAGCACCGCGAGCACCGCGGCGGGATCGATCCGGCCGATCACCTGGCCTTCGCGATCGGTGACCGCGAACGGTCGTCCGGCGTCGATCACCTGCCGCGCGATCGTCTGGACCTTGGCGTCGGCCGCGACCTGGCCGGCGAAGCCGTCGGCGCCGGCGGCCGGCACCATCACGGTGCGCGCCGAGAGCACCTTGGCGCGCGGGACTTCCCTGGTGAACTCGGCGACATAGTCGGTCGCGGGCCGGGTGACCAGGGCTTCGGGCGTCCCGGTCTGGATGACCCGGCCGTCCTGCATGATCGCGATCCGATCGGCGAGCCGGATCGCCTCGTCGAAATCGTGGGTGATGAACGCGATCGTCTTCTTCAGCACGCTCTGCAGGCGCAGGAACTCGTCCTGCATCTCGCGCCGGATCAGCGGATCCAACGCCGAGAACGGCTCGTCCAGGAGCCAGATCTCGGGCTCGACCGCGAGTGAGCGCGCAATCCCGACCCGCTGCTGCTGGCCGCCGGAAAGCTCGCGGGGATAATAGAGCTCGCGCCCCTTGAGCCCGACCAGCTCGATCATCTCGCGCGCCCTGGCCTCACGTCGGGCCCGGCTCTGGCCCTGGACCTCGAGCGGGAAGGCGACGTTGCCGAGCACGGTCAGGTGCGGCAGCAGCGCGAAATGCTGGAAGACCATGCCCATCTTGTGGCGGCGGAGCTCGATCAGCTGGCGCTCGGACGCCTCGAGCAGGTTCTGGCCCTCGAACAGCACGCGACCCGCGGACGGCTCGACCAGGCGCGACAGGCAGCGCACCAGGGTCGACTTGCCGGAGCCCGAGAGCCCCATGATGACGAAGATCTCGCCCGCCTCGATGGCGAGCGAGACGTCCTGGACCGCGCCGATCATGCCGGCGGCGGTCAGCTCGGCGGCGGTCGGCGGCTTTTCGCGCGCGGCGAGGAACTGCGCGGGCTCCGGCCCGAACAGCTTCCAGACGCCTTCGCAGGCGAGCTTGATCTCGCCCGTCGCCGTCCCCTGCCGGCCGGCCTCTGCTGCCGTGGTCACACCCACTCCATGGTCATCGCCTGGCCTCGATGCCCGCATCGAGCATCGACCGCCATCCACGCTCGATCAAGAGGCGACGCGATTCTCGGATGCCACTCGCAGCATTCGGCGCTGACCACGTGTCCTCGAACCGCGGCCAAAGGGCTTGAAGAGAGCGGCTTCTGCAATCGTAGCTTGACCGAAGGTCGAGCGGATGGGGGATGTCCCCGGCTGGCAGAATTCCTCGCCGGCGTCCCGAACATGTAACGCCCGCGCACGGCAGGCCCGCCGGCCAGCAGCGGGCTTGCCTGTGCGGCGCAGAGCCTCAGCCGGCGCAGGCGGTCCAGGGTTTCCAGGTGTCCTGGTTGGCGTCGAGCCACTCCTGGACGACCTCGTCGACCTTGCGGCCCTCGAGATCGACCTGGGCGATCATGCCGCCCTCGCTCTCATTGTCGATCTTGAAGTGACGGATCGCGTCATAGGCGCAGGGCCACTTGGCCTCGCCGCCCTTCCAGCCGACCTTCTTGATCCAGCCGTGCGGCTTGCCGCAGTCGTAGGCCAGATCCGGGTTCACGCCCCACTTCGGATCCTGATAGCAGGCGTCCTCGTACTCCGGGAACTTGACCCACTCGCCCTTGTACTTGATCGGCGCCCAGTGCGGCGTGTAGATCCAGCCGAGGAACGGCGCCTTGCGCTGGTAGGCCGACTCGAGCTCGGCGAACAGGGCCGCATCCGTGCCGGCGTGCACCACCTCGTAGTCGAGCCCGAGCGCCTCGACCCGCTCCTCGTCGTAGCCGCCCCAGGTCACCGGGCCGGCGAGATAACGCCCCTTGGGCGCGGTCTCCGGCGTCGAGAACGCCTCGGCGCAGTCGTTGAGCGCGTGCCAGTCGGGCAGGCCCGGACATTCTCCTTCATGTACTCCGGGAACCACCACTCTTCCTTGGCCTGCATCCCGGTCTCGCCGAGGTCGACCGTCTTGCCGGTCGCCAGTGATTTGTTCATGGCATCCTTGCCGGTCGTCTCCCACATCTCCATCGCGACGTCCAGATCACCGGCCTCGAGACCGGCGAACTGGGCGATGTAGTCGGCCTGGACGTACTCGACGTTGTAGCCCATCGACTTCAGCACCTCGCCCATGATCGTGGTCGTGATGTACTGGCCGGTCCAGTCGTGCAGGGTGAGCTTGATCGGGTCCTTGGATTCCGGCACCTCCGCTGCGGCCGAGGTCACCAGCGCGCCGGCCGCGAGCAGGGCGGTCGCGCCGGCCGCCGTCTTCAGGTAGCGGGTCATGGTTCGGATGCCTCCCTTGGTCTTTGCGGCCGCCATTGTCGTGGCTTGCGGGGTACCGATCAAGAGGTGCTGGAACATGCCGTCTTGCCGGCCGCGCCTGGTCAACCGGCGGCGATCGGAACTGGCGCGCGCGTATTCGCCTTGCTCCGGCGCCGACTTCGCCTAGCATGAGGCGGCCCGGGCCGCCGGGATGGAGCAGGCGCGCTGCTGCGGGCGAACCCGGGCCGAGGGGAGGAGCAGGTGGCGGGACGACTGGAAGGCAAGCGGGTGCTGATCACGGCGGCTGCCCAGGGCATCGGGCGGGCGAGCGCGCTCGCGATGGCGCACGAGGGTGCCGAGGTCCTGGCGACCGACGTCAACGCCACGCTGCTGGTCGGGCTCGAGGCCGAACCGGGCCTGACGACCACCACGCTGGACGTCACCGATGCCGCCCAGATCAAGGCGCTGGCCGCGGCCCAGCCGGCGTTCGACGCTCTGGTCAACGTCGCCGGTTACGTCCATGCTGGATCAATTTTAGATTGTGATGAAATAGCTTATGAATTTTCGATGAATCTTAACGTTAAGTCGATGTATCGAATCATCCAGGCGTTCCTGCCGGCCATGCTGGCCGCCGGCGGCGGCAGCATCGTCAACGTCGCCTCAGTCTGCTCGAGCCTCAAGGGTCTGCCCAATCGATTCATCTACGGCACCAGCAAGGGGGCCGTGATCGGGCTCACCAAGTCGGTCGCCGCCGACTACGTCGGGCGCGGCATCCGCTGCAACGCGATCTGCCCCGGCACCGTCGAGACCCCCTCGCTGGAGGACCGGATCGCGGCGTTCGACGACCCCGAGGCGGCGCGCCGCGGGTTCATCGCGCGCCAACCGATGGGCCGTCTCGGAACGTCCGAGGAGATCGCGGCGGTCGTCGTCCATCTGGCCGGCGACGAGAGCGCCTACACCACCGGTCAGCTGTTCGTCGTCGACGGCGGGATCACGATCTGAGCCGGGCCGAGCGCGGATGCATCGAAACCGCTCGTCACGAATGATAGGTCGGCCGTGACGGAGGCCGTCAACGCGGCCGCTCGCCGGGATGCAACTGAGCGCCCGACGGTGCTCTGGACGAGCCTGGTCGCGCTCGGGATCGTCTACGGCGACATCGGCACGAGCCCGCTCTACGCCTTCCGCGAAAGCTTTCTTGCTCAGGGGGCGCCGCTCGCCGCCACGCCGGGCAACGTGCTGGGCGTGCTTTCGCTGATCTTCTGGGCGCTGGTCGTCGTGATCTCGATCAAATATCTGGCGCTCGTGATGCGGGCCGACAATCGCGGCGAAGGCGGCATCGTTGCGCTGGTCTCGCTACTCCACCCAGGCAGCGCGAGCCCGGGCTCCTTGCGCTACACGTTGATCTCAGTGGGCCTGTTCGGCGGCACGCTGTTGTATGGCGATGGCACGATCACGCCCGCGATCTCGGTCCTGAGCGCGATCGAAGGCCTGAAGGTGGCAACGCCCGCCTTCGAGCCCTTTGTGATCCCGATCACCGTCGGTATTCTGATCGGCTTGTTCGCTGTCCAGCACCGCGGCACGGCCGCCATCGGCCTGGTCTTCGGCCCGATCATGCTGATCTGGTTCCTGGTTCTGGCGGTTCTCGGAATCGGCGCCATCATACGCGCGCCCTCGGTCCTGCTGGCGATCGACCCGCTCCATGCCTACGCCTTCTGCCTCGCTCACGGGCTGCTGGCGTTCCCGGTGCTGGGCGCGGTCTTCCTGGTCGTCACTGGCGGTGAGGCGCTCTACGCCGATATGGGCCACTTCGGGCGCATGCCGATCCGTCTCGCCTGGTTCTCGGTCGTGCTGCCGGCGCTGGTGCTCAATTATTTCGGCCAGGGCGCCCTGGTGCTCACGAATCCGGCGGAGATCTCCCACCCGTTCTACGAGCTTGCCCCGCACTGGGCACTCTACCCGCTCGTGCTGCTGGCGACCACAGCTACGATCATCGCCTCCCAGGCGGTGATCTCCGGCGTGTTCTCGCTGACCAGCCAGATCGTGCAGCTGCGCCTGCTGCCGCGCCTGCGAATCGTCCAGACCCATCCCGAGGAACGGGGGCAGATCTACATTCCCCTGGTCAACTGGCTGCTGATGGTCGCGACCGTCGGCCTGGTCCTGGGCTTTCGTTCGTCGAGCAATCTAGCGTCGGCCTACGGCGTCGCGATCTCGACGATGATGGTGATCACGACCGTGCTCGCCTTCTTCGTCGCCACGCGCTGGGGCTGGAACGTCTGGCGGACCGGTCTGCTCGCGGTCGCCTTCCTGATCGTCGACCTCGCGTTCTTCGGCGCGAACCTGGTCAAGATCGCCGACGGCGGCTGGTATCCCCTGCTGGTCGCGGCGGTGGTGTTCGCGCTGATGTGGATCTGGCGCCGCGGTCGCGAGCTGCTCACCCAGCAACTGCGCACGCAGCAGCAGTCGCTGGAGGGCTTTCTCCAGGACCTGAAGACCAAACCGCCGGTCCGGGTACCGGGAACCGGCGTGTTCATGAGCTCGAGCGCGATCACGATACCGCCGATCCTCTCGCATCATCTGGAGCACAACAAGGTGCTGCAAGATCAGGTCGTGCTGATGTGCGTCCAGACCGAGGAGATTCCCCGGATTCCGGCGGCCGAGCGACTGGAGCTCGTGTGCCTCGATCGTGGCTTCTCTCGGGTCGTGGTGCGCTACGGCTTCATGCAGACCCCGAACATCCCGGTCGCCCTGCGGCTGTGCGAATCGTTGGGCCTGATGGTCGACCTCGACGCGACCACCTTCTATCTTGGCCGGGTGACCCTTCTGCCGCGCCGGGATTTCGGCCTGCCGCTCTGGCAGGACCACGTGTTCGACTTCCTCACCCGCAACGCCGCGCGCGCGACCGCCTTCTATCACCTGCCGCCCGAGCGCGTGGTCGAGATCGGCATCCAGGTTGAGATCTAGCGGACGGAGCTCGCAGGTCGTAAGACAGCCCAGTGTTCGTGGCGGGCGAGCGCGCCGGCGCCCGAGACGGCCACGCCGGGGACCAGAGCATGCCCCTCGACCTCTATCTCGCCTTCGTCCTCGCGAGCACGGTCCTGATCCTCTTGCCGGGGCCGAATGTGACGCTGCTGTTCGCGACCAGCCTCACCCATGGCAGCAGGCGTGCGCTCATGACGCTCGCGGGGACCAGCTCGGCGATCGCGCTCCAGCTCCTGATCACCGTGCTCGGCATGACCTCGCTGCTGCTGGTGCTGGCGGCGGGTTTCGAATGGCTGCGCTGGGCGGGCGTGGTCTCTCTCCTCTGGCTCGGGATCCGCCAGTGGCGCTCCGCGCCGGTCGCGCTCGAGGACGTCGACCCGGTCGCGGTCTCGAGCCGGCGGCTGTTCTGGCAGGGTTTCGTCGTCTCCGCGACCAACCCCAAGACACTTCTGTTCTATGCCGCCTTCCTGCCGCAGTTCCCGGATCCGGCGCGCCCGCCGCTGCCGCAGCTCCTGCTGCTCAGCATCACGTTTTTGACGCTCGCGACCGTTCTCGATGGCACCTACGCGCTGCTGGCCGGCCGGCTGCGGCCGTGGTTTCGCGGCCGGCGCCAGGCCCGCCTGCGCCAGCGCCTCTCTGGCGCGCTCCTGATCGGCGCCGGTCTCGGCCTCGCATTTGCCCGCCGCAGCTGAGCACTTACCTGGCGCGATCGGAGGCAGCTGCCGGCGAAACTCGGGTGCGGTCTGGACGGTTGCCGCGTCATCGCCAAGATCGCAATTGCGGCTGCGCTTCACTCCGAACGGGAGACGATTGCCATGGCCTCTTTGCAGTACGTCGTCGGCATCAAACTGGGGACCAAGGCCGACCAGCTCGCGATCGAGGCGGAGGATGCCCTGATCGCCGCGTTGAGGGCCAAGATGGCGCATCCGGACGCAGCGATCACTTATGTCCGCAAGCGCAACGCCCGCGGCGATCGCCGCCATCCGCACCCGGGCCTTGCCGATCCGGGCTCGCCCGCCGCGCGTTGAATTGCTACGGGGCCGACCCGGTCGCGACGGAACCGGCTTCGGCCGGAGCCGCAGGCTTTGGTGGGCCCGGCAGGATTCGAACCTGCGACAACACCGTTATGAGCGGCGCGTTCTGACCACTGAACTACGGGCCCGGCGCCGACAAGCTTCCCCGCCGCGGGCTCGCCGTCAAGCCGTTCAGCTGCGGTTCAGCTTGGCCGGCCCATGGTGCGAGACATCGCATCGAGCAGGCGAGGACCGAGCGGCAAGGCAGCCAACCATCATCTTCGACCCGCGGCACCGGCGTGCAGGCGAGACGCCAGGAGCCGGCCGGCAGGCGACCGCTTTAGGAGCGAGAGCGGCGAAGCGTTCGCGCCGACGGCGCCCGTCAGGAGTCGAGAAAACTCCGCAGCTTGCGCGAGCGCGAGGGGTGCTTGAGCTTGCGCAGGGCCTTGGCCTCGATCTGGCGGATGCGCTCGCGGGTGACCGAGAACTGCTGGCCAACCTCCTCGAGCGTGTGGTCGGTGTTCATGCCGATGCCGAAGCGCATGCGCAGCACGCGCTCCTCGCGCGGCGTCAGCGTCGCGAGCACGCGGGTGGTCGCCTCGCGTAGGTTCGAGAGCGTCGCCGCCTCGACCGGCTGGACCGCGTTCTTGTCCTCGATGAAATCGCCGAGGTGGCTGTCCTCCTCGTCGCCGATCGGGGTCTCGAGCGAGATCGGCTCTTTGGCGATCTTGAGGACCTTGCGAACCTTGTCGAGCGGCATGTTGAGCTTGGTCGCGAGCTCCTCGGGGGTCGGCTCGCGGCCGTACTCGTGCAGCATCTGGCGGGACGCGCGCACCAGCTTGTTGATCGTCTCGATCATGTGCACCGGAATCCGGATGGTGCGCGCCTGATCGGCGATCGAGCGGGTGATCGCCTGCCGGATCCACCAGGTGGCGTAGGTCGAGAACTTGTAGCCGCGCCGGTACTCGAACTTGTCGACCGCCTTCATCAGGCCGATGTTGCCCTCCTGGATCAGGTCCAGGAATTGCAGACCGCGGTTGGTGTACTTCTTGGCGATCGAGATCACCAGGCGGAGATTGGCCTCGACCATTTCCTTCTTGGCCCGGCTGGCCTCGCGCTCGCCCCGTTGGACCAGGCCGACGATCCGGCGCAGCTCACCGATGTGGAGTCCGGTGCTGCTCGCGATTCCGCCGATGTCGCCCCGGATCGCCTCGATCTCGCGGCCGTGGCGGACCACGAAGTTGGTCCAGCCCTGGCCCCGCTCGGCCACGCGCTCGACCCAGTCGGGATCGAGCTCGCAGCCGCGATAGTGGCGCAGGAACGGCTCGCGCTCGATCTGGCAGCCCTCGGCGAGGCGCAACAGCTTGCCCTCGAGACCGTTCAGGCGCCGGTTGACCTTGTACAGCTGCTCGACCAGGTACTCGACCCGGTTGGGGTTGAGGTGAATCTGATTGACCAGGTCGACCACCTTCTTGCGCGCCTGCTCGTAGCGCAGGTCGAGCTCGCCGTCGGTCGGCTGGTTGTGCTGCAGGCCGGCGAGTCGCTGCTCCTGCAGGCCGCGCAGGCGCTCGTAGCTCTCGGCGATCTGATCGAAGGTCTCGATCACGCCGTCCCGGACCGTTGCCTCCATCGCTGACAGCGAGACGGCGCCCTCGAAGTCGTCCTCCTCCTCGGTCTCGCTCTCGGCCTCCTCGGCGCTTTCCTCGGCTCCGGCCTCGGCGGTCTCGTCCTCGCCTGACTTGGCGGCGTCGGCGGCCTCGCCCTGCGGCTCAGCGTCGCCGTAGGTCGCCTCGAGATCGATCACGTCACGCAGCAGAACCTTGCCTTCGCCGATCTGATCCCGCCAGCCGATGATCGCGCGCATGGTCAGCGGGCTCTCGCAGAGCGCCTCGAGCACGGTGTTGCGCCCGGCCTCGATCCGCTTGGCGATCTCGATCTCGCCTTCGCGCGAGAGCAGCTCGATCGTGCCCATCTCGCGCAGATACATGCGCACCGGGTCGTCGGTCCGGCCGAGGTCCTCCTCGTCGATCGCCGCCGCCCCCTCGGGCTCGTCGTCGCCGCCCTCGAGATCGGTCTTGCCGCCGGCGGCGCCATTGCCGCTGTCGTCGCGGCCGACGCTCACGCCCATGCCCTCGAACATCTCGATCAGCTCGTCGAGCTGGTCGGGCGAGATCTCCTCCTCGGGCAGCGCGGCGTTGATCTCGTCGAGCGTGACGAACCCGCGCTCGCGGGCCTGGGTCACCAGCCGCTTGAGCGCCGGCGCATTGCCGATCAGCTCCTGGGTCGGGCTGTCCGCCACGACCTTGCCGGGCGGCGGCTTGAGCATCGTGGCGCCACTTGCGACAGCATTCTTCGCCATTCGGCCGTTCCTTCTAGACCCATGATCACATGACGGCGGTGGTCCGGACGCTCGATCCCGCCCGGCCGCCGGGTGTCAGCGCGCCAACGGCCGCGACGCCCCTCATTCCCCTGGATCCGGCGGTGTTCGCAGCGACCCGCCGGCCGGATCGGCCGGATTGATCAGCCGGTTCACGGCGGACATGTGCGCTCCGGCATCGGCCTGCTGCTCGGCCATCGCGGCCGCCGCCGCCCGGGCGATCGCCCGCCGCTCGGCAAAGCGGCGATGCTGGCCGACGCAGGCACGCCAGCCCTCAAGCACCACATCCCTCGGAGCTCCATCCTGGCAAAACCATGCGGTTTGCGGACCCGGGGCCACCAACTGCTTGACCAACCCGGCAAAACCGGTTGTGCACAGGTGGTCGCTCAATCCGCCCGGGTCAAGGTGGCCTCTCTCGCCGTACCAGCAAAGAATTGCATGGTGCAGCGAGTCCAGCTGCGGCTCGGCGAATTCCAGCCCCGCCAGCTCCTCCTCGACCTCATGCAGCAGGTCGGGACGGACCAGGATCGGCCCGAACAGCTGGCGGGCGGTCGCGAGCTCGGTCCTAATGAGCCCGTCCGCCAGGCGCCTGGCGCCAACCCCTGACCCGGCATCGGCGGCAACCAGGGACGGCGCGGCCCGGGCGCGCCTGTCCTTGCGCCCGGCTGCGAGCTGCAGGCGTTTGAAGAAAGCGCCGAGGAACAGCCGGCTCAGGCTCCGATCGGGGATCGTGGCGGCGAGCTCGCGGAAGCGCTTCTCGAGCGCCGAGCGCTGCTGCGGTACGTGCAACGAGCGGCTCGCGGTCTCGCGGCTCCAGAGCAGCTCGTGCAACGGGATCGCCTCCTCGATCACCTTGCCGAGGAAGCCCCGGCCGCGACGGCGCAGCAGCGAATCCGGATCCTGGCCCGGCGGCAGCAGTGCAAAACGCAGTGACTTGCCGGGGCTCAGCACCGGCAGCGCCCGCTCGATCAGGCGGTGCGCCGCGCGCAGCCCGGCCTCGTCACCGTCGAGGCAGACCACCGGCTCGTCGGCCAGCTGCCAGAGCAACGCGAGCTGGGCCTCGGTGATCGCGGTGCCGAGCGGCGCCACGGCATTGGCGAAGCCCGCCTGGGCGAGCGCGATCACGTCCATGTAGCCCTCGGCGACCAGCACGGTGCCGCGCTCGCGCACCGCCGGCCGGGCGAGCGCCAGGCCGTACAGCAGCTCGCCCTTGTGGAACAATGGCGTGTCGGGCGTATTCAGGTACTTCGCCCGCGCCTCGCCGAGCGCCCGGCCGCCGAAGCCGACGACCCGGCCCCGCCGGTCGTGGATCGGAAACGTCACCCGGTGGCGGAACCGGTCGAAGCTCGGGCCGCCATCCTCGGGCCGGACCAGGAGCCCGGCCTCGATGGCGGTCCGCTCGTCGTAGCCCTCGGCCTGGAGCGCGCGCTTGAGCGCGGTGCGGTCGCCGGGCGCATAGCCGAGGCCGAAGCGGAGGATGGTCGCCGGGTCCAGTCCGCGCCTGGCCAGATAGGCCGCCGCCTCGGCGCCCTGCGCGCCCTCCAGGCGGCCGGCGAGCCAGCGGGCGGCGGCCTCGTTGACCGCGTAGAGCGTACGGTCCACCGGCGCCTCGGCGCCGCCGGCCCGGCGCGGCGCCGGCAGGCCCGTCAGCTCGGCCAGCCGAGCGATCGCCTGGCCGAAATCGAGGCCCTCGATCGCCATGACGAAGTCGATCGCGTTGCCGTGCTGGCCGCAACCGAAGCAGTGATAGAAGCCCTTGGCCTCGGAGACCGTGAACGAGGGTGTCTTCTCCTGGTGGAACGGGCACAGGCCCAGATGCTCGCGACCCCGCCGCGCGAGCCGGACGTGGCGCGCGACGACCTCGATCAGGGGCAGGCGCGCCTTGAACTCCTCGAGCGAGATGGCGTCCTGATCAGCCATGGCTGCCGCTGCGCGGCCGGGAGACGTCGAGCTGCCGATGCCGCACGCGCCGCTCAGTCTCTGGTTGAACTCCCCTCGAGCTCTTTGTGCTCGACGGGCCGGCCGACGTCAATGCCGGACGGCTCTCGACGAGGCCGCGCGCCGTCCGCAGTGCCGGCGCTAGTCGAGCTTCCGGCAGACGAGCCGGCGCGCCTTCGCGAAGTCCATCCGGCCTGGATAGCGATGCTTCAGCTCGGAGATCACGCGGCCGGTGTCCTTGAGCTTCGCCGCCCCGAGGTCCGCGATCACCCGGCTCACCGCCTCGGCGCAGGCCGCCTCGTCGAGCTGCCGAGGCAGCAGACGCTTGATCACCTCGACCTCCTCGCTCTCGCGCGCGGCGAGTTCGAGCTGGCCGCTCTCCTCGTAGCGGCGGATGCTCTCGGCGCGCTGCCCGACCATCGCCTGCAGCATCTCGAGAAGCTCGACGTCGGACAGGCCGTCGGGGTGGCCCTCGCTGCGCGACTGCTGATCACGCTCCTTGAGCGCGGCGTGGATCAGGCGCACGATGCTCAGTGCCGACCGGTCGTCGGTCTCGGTGGCCGTTCGAAGCGCCTCGCTCAGCTGTTCGCGTAGCACCAATTCACTCCTCGTGGGCACGGCTCGATCGAGTACCATCGCATCTGCCACCTCGCAAGTAGACCGGGCCCGCACCCTTGGCCGGGTCGCTTGACGGCCCTTTCGGCCCTGGCGTAAGGTCCGCCCGCTCGCAGCCCCGGTCGCCGCCGACCGCGCGGACGGGGCCGCGCTTTGAAGCTACGAGCTGTCGTTTTCATGACCGTTGCCGTCCGCTCTCGCGCCAGCGCCAGCCTCGTGCTCGCGGATGGCACGGTCTTTCATGGCCAAGGCCTGGGCAGGCCCGGCGAGGTCGTCGGCGAGCTGGTCTTCAACACTGCCATCACCGGCTATCAGGAAATCCTTACCGATCCTTCCTACGCCGGCCAATTGATCACCTTCACCTTTCCTCACATCGGTAACGTCGGCACCAACGACGAGGACCTCGAGGCCACGACCTGCTGGGCGCGGGGTATCGTCCTGCGCGCGCCGATCACGGACCCGTCCAACTATCGCGCGGCGGCGCATCTCGACCGCTGGCTCACCCGCCAGGGGCTGGTCGGCATCGCCGGCATCGACACCCGACGGCTGACCCGGCATCTGCGCACGGCCGGCGCCCAGACCGCGGCACTCGGCTTCGATCCCAAGGACGGTCCGGACCTTCCGCGCCTGGCCGAGCTGGCCCGCGCGTGGCCCGGTCTGGTGGGCATGGACCTCGCCTCCGAGGTGTCCTGCCGGCAGCGCTACGACTGGACGGGAACCACCTGGCGTTACCCCGGCGGCTACGACGATCGCGCCGGGGGCCGGCACCATGTGGTCGCGGTCGATTACGGAATCAAGCGCAACATCCTGCGCTCGCTGGTCTCGCTCGGCCTGCGCGTGACCGTGGTGCCGGCGCGGACGCCGGCGGACGAGATCCTGGCGCTCGCGCCCGACGGCATCTTCCTGTCCAACGGACCGGGCGACCCGGCGGCGACCGGCAGCTTCGCCGTGCCGCAGATCCAACAGCTCCTGGCCAGCGACAAGCCGCTGTTCGGCATCTGCCTCGGCCACCAGATGCTGGCCCTGGCGCTCGGCGCGACCACCGAGAAGATGAAGTTCGGCCACCACGGCGCCAACCACCCGGTCCAGGACCGGACCACGGGCAAGGTCGAGATCACCAGTCAGAACCATGGGTTTGCGGTCCGGCCCGAAAGCCTCCCCCCGGGCGTCGAGGCGACCCACACCTCGCTGTTCGACGGCTCGCTCGAGGGCCTGAGCCTGCGCGACCGGCCGGTGTTCTCGGTGCAATACCATCCCGAGGCCTCGCCCGGGCCGCAGGACAGCGCCTATCTGTTCGATCGTTTCCTCCGGCTGATCGAGCGTCGCTGATGCCCAGGCGCACCGACATCGCGTCGATTCTGGTGATCGGCGCGGGGCCGATCGTGATCGGGCAGGCCTGCGAGTTCGACTATTCCGGCACGCAGGCGATCAAGGCGCTCAAGGCCGAGGGCTATCGGGTGATCCTGGTCAACTCGAACCCGGCCACGATCATGACCGACCCGGAGCTGGCCGACGCGACCTACGTCGAGCCGATCACGCCCGAGGTGGTTGCCAAGATCATCGCGGCCGAGCGGCCGGACGCGTGCCTCCCGACCATGGGCGGCCAGACCGCGCTCAACATGGCGCACACGCTCGCCGAGGACGGCACCTTCGAACGTTACGGCGTCGAGCTGATCGGCGCGTCGCGGGAGGCGATCGCGAAGGCCGAGGATCGCGAGCTGTTCCGCCAGGCGATGACCCGGATCGGGCTCGAGATGCCGAGGAGCGTGGTCGTGCGCACGCTGGCCGAGGCGGCCGCGGCGCTGGTCGAGGTTGGTCTGCCGGCGATCATCCGGCCGAGCTACACGCTGGGCGGCTGGGGCGGCGGGGTCGCCTACAACCACGAGGAGTTCGAGCAGGTCGTGGCCGCCGGGCTCGACGCCTCCCCGATCAACGAGGTCCTCGTCGAGCAATCGGTGCTCGGGTGGAAAGAGTACGAGATGGAGGTCGTACGCGACCACGCCGACAACTGCATCATCGTCTGCTCGATCGAGAACGTCGACCCGATGGGCGTGCACACCGGCGACAGCATCACGGTCGCCCCGGCGCTGACGCTGACCGACAAGGAATATCAGCGGATGCGCAACGCCTCGATCGCGGTGCTGCGCGAGATCGGGGTCGACACCGGCGGCTCCAACGTCCAGTTCGCGATCAATCCGGACGACGGCCGGATGGTGATCATCGAGATGAACCCGCGCGTGTCGCGCTCCTCGGCGCTCGCCTCCAAGGCCACCGGCTTTCCGATCGCCAAGGTCGCGGCCAGGCTCGCCGTCGGCTATACCCTCGATGAGATCACCAACGACATCACCGGCGTGACGCCCGCGTCGTTCGAGCCGACCATCGATTACGTGGTCACTAAGGTTCCCCGGTTTACGTTCGAAAAATTCCCGGAGACCGAGCCGATCCTGACGACCTCGATGAAGTCGGTCGGCGAGGTCATGGCGCTCGGGCGGACCTTCGCGGAATCCCTGCAGAAGGCGCTGCGCTCGCTCGAGACGGGCCTCGACGGCCTGGACGAGGTCGAGATCGACGGTCTCACCGACCCCGAACGGCCGCAGGACGCGCTCCGGGCCGCGCTCGGACGGCCGACACCGGATCGTCTGCGGGTGATCGCCCAGGCGTTCCGTGCCGGGCTCGGTCTGCGCGAGATTCATGCGGCCTGCCACTACGATCCCTGGTTCCTCGAGCAGATCCGGGCGCTGGTCCACGCCGAGGCGCGGATCGGTCGCGATGGCCTGCCGGCCGACGCCGCGGGCCTGCTCGAGTTGAAGGCGCTGGGCTTTTCGGACGCGCGCCTGGCCAGGCTCGCGGGTCTGGACGAGGCGGAGGTGGCAGCGCGCCGGCGGGCGCTGGGCGTCCATCCGGTGTTTAAGCGCGTCGACACCTGCGCCGCCGAGTTCGAGGCGCGCACGCCCTACCTCTACAGCAGCTACGAGGCCGGCCTCGCCGAGGGCGAACTTGCCGAATGCGAGGCCTGGCCCAGCGCACGGCGCAAGGTGATCATCCTGGGCGGCGGGCCCAACCGGATCGGGCAGGGAATCGAGTTCGACTACTGCTGCGTGCACGCCGTCTTCGGTCTGGCGGAGGCCGGCCTCGAGACGATCATGGTCAACTGCAATCCGGAGACCGTCTCGACCGACTACGACACCTCGGACCGGCTGTACTTCGAGCCGCTGACCGCCGAGGACGTGCTGGAGATCGTCCGGGTCGAGCAAAGCGCCGGCGAGGTGTTGGGCGTGATCGTGCAGCTCGGCGGCCAGACGCCGCTCAAGCTCGCGCATCCGCTCGCGGACGCAGGCGTGCCAATCCTGGGCACCTCGCCCGATGCGATCGACCTCGCCGAGGATCGCGAGCGCTTCCAGAAGCTCCTCGATCGGCTCGAACTGCGCCAGCCGGCCAATGCCATCTGCACCGACCCCGCCGAGGCCCTGGCCAAGGCCGAGCGGCTCGGCTTTCCGGTCGTGCTGCGGCCGTCCTACGTGCTCGGCGGCCAGTCGATGCGGATCGTTCACAGCGGCGCCGAGGTCGCGCAGTTCATGACCCAGGCCGGCAAGCTCGCCAAGCTCGGGCCGATCCTGATCGATCGCTACCTGCAGGACGCGATCGAGGTCGACGTCGACGTGGTGGCCGACGGCGGCCGGGTGTTCGTCGCCGGCATCATGGAGCACATCGAGGAAGCCGGCATCCATTCCGGCGACAGCGCCTGCTCGCTGCCGCCGCATTCGCTGGAGCCGGAGATCTTGGCCGAGATCCGGCGCCAGGCGGACATTCTGGCGCGGGCGCTCAAGGTGCGCGGCCTGATGAACGTGCAGATGGCGATCAAGGATCGCGATGTGTTCATCCTCGAGGTCAACCCGCGGGCCTCACGTACGGTGCCCTTCGTCGCCAAGGCGATCGGCAAGCCGATCGCCAAGATTGCGGCCCGGGTCATGGCCGGCGAGACGCTGGCCGGGTTCGATCTGACGGAGCGGCCGCCGGCTTATGTCGCAGTCAAGGAGGCGGTGTTCCCCTTCGCGCGCTTTCCGAACGTCGATTCTCTGCTCGGACCGGAGATGAAGTCGACCGGCGAAGTGATGGGGCTGGATCGGGATTTCGGCGCCGCTTTCGCCAAATCCCAGCTCGGCGCCGGCAACCAGTTGCCCGCAGGGGGCACGGTGTTCATCTCGGTGCGCGACCGCGACAAGCCGGAGATGATCGAGCTCGGCCGGCGGCTGCTGGCGCACGGCTATCGGCTGATCGCGACCCGCGGCACCGCCGGCCATCTGCACGACGCCGGTCTCGAGGTCGAGCAGATCAACAAGGTGTTCGAGGGTCGGCCGCATATCGTCGACCGGATCAAGGACGGCCAGATCGCGATGGTCATCAACACGACCGAGGGCCAGCGCGCGATCAGCGACAGCTACACGCTCCGCCGCGCCGCCCTGGTCTACAAAGTGCCCTATTACACCACGGTCGCCGGTGCCCGCGCCGTGGTGCAGGCGATCCACACGCTCGCCGAGCGCGAGCTTGCAGTGGCTCCCTTGCAATCCTATTATCGACAGCTCGACTAGGTCCCTCTCTCCTTCGGGCGTGCTCGGCTGGAGCACGCCCCGCTGCGTTGTGATGGTCTCGATGAGCAACCGGATCCCGATGACCTCGGACGGCTACGGCCGGCTCGAGCAAGAGCTCAAGCGCCTGAAGTACGACGAGCGGCCGGCCGTGATCAAGGCGCTCGCCGAGGCGCGCGAGCACGGCGACCTGGCCGAGAACGCCGAGTACCACGCGGCGCGCGAGCGCCAGAGCTTCATCGAAGGCCGGGTGCTCGAGCTCGAGGACAAGCTCGCCCGCGCCGAGGTCATCGACATCAGCCAGCAGGGCGGCTCGACGATCAAGTTCGGCGCCCAGGTCAAGCTGGTCGACGAGGAGACCGAGGAGGAGGTCGTCTACCAGGTGGTCGGGCCGGACGAGGCGGAGATCCAGCGCGGCCTGCTGTCGATCAGCGCGCCGCTCGGCCGGGCCCTGATCGGCCGCGAGGCCGGTGATACGGTCGAGGTGTCGACGCCCCGTGGAACCCGCTATTTCGAGATCCTCGAGGTCGCCTATCCCGGCGAGATCAGATCGCGCTGATCGTTCCGACCGGGCGCCGGCGCCGGCGCCCCGGACCTGGGCGCTGGTCGACGACCGTCCGGGCAACTTCAATCAGGTGCTGGCGGTCGCCGAGGCCCTGGGCTGGCCGTTCACGGTCAAGACCATTGGCTACGGCCTGCCGGCGCGCCTGCCGAACGCGTTGCTCGGCGCCTCGCTGCTCGGCGTGAGCGCGGCCGGACGGGCGGCTCTGGCGCCGCCCTGGCCCGAGCTCGTGATCGCGGCCGGCCGGCGCAGCCTGCCCGTGGGGCGCTGGCTGAAGCGCCGGCAGCCGACCACGTTCCTGGTCCAGCTGATGTGGCCCGGCTCAGCGCGCGGGCCCGATCTGATCGTCGTGCCGGCGCACGACCGGGTGGCGGACCGGCCGGAGGTGATCCGCACTCAGGGCACGCCGCATCGGATCACGCCCGAGCGTCTCGCCGCGGCGGCCGCGGCGCTGGCGCCGCGCCTTGGCGACCTGCCGCGGCCCTGGATCGCATGTCTGGTCGGCGGCAGCAGCCGCAAGGTCCGGTTCACCCGCACGGACGCCGCCGCGCTGGCGCGCGCGGCGTGCGCACTCGCGCGTGGCCGCGGCGGCAGTCTGTTGGTGACCACGAGCCGGCGCACCGGTGCCGCCTGCTCCCAGGCGCTCACCACCAGGATCGATGTGGCGCATTTCCTGCATGATTGGTCACCGACTGGCGACAACCCTTATCTCGGTGTGCTCGGCGCCGCCGATGCGATCATCGTGACTGCGGATTCCGCCTCCATGTGCACCGAGGCTTCGGCGACCGGCAAGCCCGTGTTCCTGTTCCGGCCGGCCGGCGGCGTCGCGCCCAGGCTTGAGCGGCTGCACGCCGGGCTCGAGGCGGCGGGCCGGCTTGCGCTGCTCGGCAGCGCCTGGCCTGCACCGCCGGCGCCGCCCCCCAACCCTGCCGCGGCCGTGGCCGAGGCGATCCGGGCGCGGTTTGCGGGGCCGCTCCGCGCAATGCCGGGGCGGTAGTGGCGCCGGCATCATCGAGATCTTAGATACACGCAGCTGAGTGCAGGAAAGATCGAGCCATGGCGACCACGCGCCACTGCAAGGTGTTGATCATCGGGTCCGGGCCGGCCGGCTACACGGCGGCCGTTTACGCCGCCAGAGCCAATCTGCAGCCGATTCTGATCCAGGGGCTCGAGATTGGTGGTCAGCTCTCGATCACCACCGACGTCGAGAACTATCCGGGCTTCGCCGACGTCATCCAGGGCCCCTGGTTGATGGAGCAGATGGCGGCCCAGGCGGCGCATTGCGGCGCCGAGCTGGTGCACGACAGCATCACCGAGCTCGACCTCGGCCGACGGCCGTTCGGAGCGCTGGCCGATTCCGGCGACCGGTACCTGACCGAGAGCCTGATCCTCGCGACCGGCGCTCAGGCCCGCTGGCTCGGGCTGACGAGCGAGAAGGCCTTTTCCGGCCATGGCGTCTCGGCCTGCGCGACCTGCGACGGCTTCTTCTTCCGAGGCAAGCCGGTCGCAGTGGTCGGTGGCGGCAACACCGCGGTCGAGGAGGCGCTCTATCTGAGCCAGATGGCGAGCCGGGTCACCCTGGTGCACCGGCGCGGCGAGCTGCGCGCCGAAAAAGTTTTACAGGAGCGGCTGTTCCGCAATCCCAAGGTCACGATCGTCTGGTACAGCGTGGTCGAGGAGATCCTGGGGCAGCAGGCGCCGCGCGAGGTCAACGGGCTGCGCCTCCGCGACGTCCGGAGCGGGGCTTTGAGCGAGCTCGCGGTCGAGGGCGTGTTCATCGCGATCGGCCACGATCCGGCGACCGGCCTGGTCAAGGGCCAGCTCGCGATGGACGAGGGCGGCTACGTGATCACCGAGGCGGACAGCACCAGAACCAGCGTGCCGGGCGTGTTCGCCGCCGGTGACGTCCAGGACCGGATCTTTCGCCAGGCCGTGACCGCGGCGGGCAGCGGCTGCATGGCGGCGCTCGAGGCGGAGAAGTTCCTCGCCGGTATCGAGGCCGAGGCGCCGGCTGTCGCCAGCTATGGTGCCTGACGGGGCGCCAGCGCCCGAGGAGCCGCGCCGATGATCGACTGGGACCGAGTACGGGTGTTCCGCGGGGTCGCGGAGGCCGGCAGTTTCACGCGCGCGGCCGAGTCCCTGGGCCTCAGCCAGTCGGCGATCAGTCGCCAGATCAGTGCCCTCGAGGAGGATCTGCGCACGCCCCTGTTCCACCGCCACGCCCGCGGTCTGGTGCTGACCGAGCAGGGCGAGATCCTGCTCGAGGCCGCCCAGGAGATCGCCGATCGCATGGCCACCGTCGAGACCCGGCTCGACGAGGCCAAGGACCACCCTGCGGGGCATCTCCGGATCAACGCCACGATCGGCTTCGGCACGGTCTGGCTGACCGCGCACCTCAGAGATTTCCTGGATATGTATCCGGACATCACGGTGTCGCTGATCGTCATCGATACCGAGCTCGATCTCAGCATGCGCGAGGCCGACGTCGCGATCCGGCTGACCCCGCCACGCCAGCCCGACCTGATCCAGAAGCGGCTGATGACCGTGCACACCCACCTGTACGCCGCACCGGAGTACCTCGAATCGGCGCCGAAGCTAACGAGCCCGGACGAGCTCGATCGCCATCGGCTGATCGTCTACGGGGCCGAGGCGACGCCGCCGCCGGTGCCGAGCCTGAACTGGGTCCTGATCGCCGGGCGCGCCGAGGACGATCCAAGGCCGCCCCGGCGCGCGAGCCTGATGATCAACAACGTCTATGGCATGCTGCGCGCCGCCGAGCGGGGGCTCGGTGTGGCGTCGCTGCCCGATTACCTGTGCTCGAGCTCCCGGCGTCTGGTCCGGGTGCTGCCCGATCTGGAGGGCCCGACCTTCGACGCCTACTTCGTGTATCCCGAGGAAATGCGCGCCTCAAAGCGGGTCAGCGTGTTCCGGGATTTCCTGTTGCGGAAGCTGGCCGAGCAGCCGGTGTGGTAGTCAGGCCACAGCGTTGCAAAAATTCATAGCAGCTATGCAGACAAGCTCTGGCCGAGCGCTGCTCATCTCACTATGTTGTGCATTGCAGCAAGGGCGGCGTCTCCGCGGCCCGCGCTGCGGCGGGATTGGGCTCTGTCCCTGAAGAGACCAGTCTCGTGCTTCAGGTGCGATGCCTGAAGCTTGAGGATCGTTGATCCTCACGTCTCCCAGACGTTAAGCCTCCCTGATGAATTCGCCGGGCCTTCGGGTCCGGCGCTCTTTTTTGCGGGAATTTTCTGGGTTCGCGATTCTTAGGGGAGCCACCTGAACAGGTCAAGGGGGCAAATCGATGAACTTCCTCCAACCTGCTCAACCGAAGTGTCATCATTGCGCAGCCTTGCCGCCCGGGGATCGCCGCCGATCGAACTTGCCGCCTGCGCTTCACATTCCGGCTTAAGAGCAGGCATCAGACGCCTGCGAACGACGCTCCGCCGGTGACAGCGGACCGGCGGCGGCAATAGCGGCCGGCGGTCCCTGCGCCTTCGATCCTTCTTAACGGGCATCTGCTAAGCCGGCGTCGTGATTTGACGAGCGGCGGCTCGATCTGATGCTGCCCGGAGGATCCGATGGATCGCGCCTACCTCGACCACTATCGCGAGCAGGGCTATGCCGTCCTCAAGGGCGTGCTGGCGCCGGTCGAGGTCGCCGAGCTCGCGGACGCCTTCGATCGGGTCTATGCCCGAGGCCTTCGCCATCGCACCAGCTTCCGCCATCAGAACGTGCTGTTCCGGATCGCCGCCGACGCCGGGCGCGGCCGGATCGTGCGCATGGTGCAGTGGCCGGCCTATTTCGAGCCGGTGCTCGCCCGCTACCGCACCGATCCCCGCGTCCTCGCGATCCTCGAGCCCCTGCTCGGTCGTGACCTGAAGCAGATCATCAATCAGATGCACTGGAAGCCGCCGGGTGCCGCCGGCGGCGAGTTCGGCTACCATCAGGACATCCGTTTCCGGCGGCCGCGCACGGCCTACCGCGACCCGGCGAACTCCTACGTGCAGACCGGCATCGCGATCGACCCGCACCGCCGCGGCAACGGCGCCATGACCGTCCTGCCGGGCAGCCACAAGCTCGGCGAGCTCGGATTCGAGGGTGCGGCCCGGGTCATGGACCGTGCGCTCAGCGACGAGGATCTGAGAACGCTCGGCCTCGACCCGGCCGCCAAGATCGACCTGGTCCTCGAGCCGGGCGACCTCGCGCTCTGGCATCTGAATCTGATTCACGGCTCCGGGCCGAACCGGTCGGCCGGCGACCGGCGCTTTTATCTGAACGGATACGTGATCGCCGCCAACTGCGACCGGGGCGAATGGGCGTTCCGCGCCGGCCAGCCCTGCCCGCTGGGCGAGCCGGTCCTGGTCCACTATGAGGACCTGCACCGCCGCCCCGAGCCGCACTACCTCGACCTCTGAGCGGCCCGACCCGCCACGGAGATCCCGCCCGCCCAACTCCTACACCACGTCCAGGGACACGACCCAATCCCGACCCCGACGAGCTCTCAACCGGATAGTAAGATCTTCCCGATAAACCGCTTCGTCGCCTGGTCCATGCGACCCTGGGAATCCGCAGCGCCGCCCGAGTCGAGAGTACGGACTCCCAGGGTCGCATGGACCTTCGAGCAGGTTAGGGGGCAATGATCGACGAAAGGTTAAGTCCGGGCGTCCTTGGGCCTGATTGCAACGCGCGAATTGCCCCAAGGGACTCGCGGCGAGCTCGGCCAGTCCGCGGCTCGCCGGAAGGGGACAAAGAAGCTCACGCGCGGGCGAGCGAGGAGGTGCGCTCGCGCGCTACCGAATCGTCTGGCGGCGGTCATCCTCAACCCGCCCGGCGCCAGGTCGGGGCGCCCGCGTCAGTCGCCGAAGCGGTTGGTGCGCGGAAAGCCGTGCGGCGCCAGGCGCCCCGCCTGGCCGCGACGGCCGAGCCAAGGCGCGAGGTCGGTCACCGTCCGCGTGCCCTTGGCGGCCGGCCAGCTGAGGCCGTCGGCGAGCTGCAGCACCAGGGCGTCGGCGAGCTGGCCGTCGCGGTAGCGCTGTAGCATCACCCCCTTGCCGCGGGCCATCACCGGCAGTTCGCGAAGCGGGAAGATCAGGAGCTTCCGGTTGCTGCCGACGGTCGCGACGTGGTCGCCCTCGGCCGGCACCGCGACCGCGAGACGTTCGCCTTCGTCCAGATTGAACACCTGCTTGCCAGTCCGGGTCTGGGCGGCGATCGCCTGCTCCTCGGCGATGAACCCGCGCGCCGCGCTCGACGCCAGCAGGACCTTGCCGTCGGGCCGATGCACGGCGAGCCTGACCGGCTCGGCGCCGCGCGCGAGCTCGATGTGCACGCGCAGCGGCTCGCCCTGGCCGCGGCCCCCCGGCAGGCGCTCGACCGGCAGCAGATAACCGCGGCCGTCGCTGCTGATCAGCAGCAGCTTGTCGGTGCTCTCAGCCTTGAGCACGAAGCGCTCGCCGTCGCCTTCCTTGTACTTGATCTCGGTTGTGTCCTCGAGATGGCCGCGCAGAACGCGGATCCACCCCTGGCGCGAGCAGGCCACGGTCACCGGCTGGCGCTCGACCGGCTCCTCGAGCGCCAGGTCGTCGACCACCGGCAGCTCGCCCACCGTGGTCCGTCGGCAGCCGAGCGGGCCGTCGCCGAATTTTGCCCGCATCTCCTCGAGCTCCGCCTTGAGCCGCTCGCGCCGCCTGCCCTCGTCCTTCAGCAACTGATTGAGCTCCCGCTGCTCGGTCTTGAGCCGCCGCTCCTCTTTCGCGAGCGCCTGCTCCTCGAGCCGGCGCAGGTTGCGCAGGCGCATGTTCAAGATCGCCTCGGCCTGCGCCTCCGAGAGCTCGAAGGCCTGCATCAGGCTGACCTTGGGCTCGTCCTCCTCGCGGATGATCCGGATCACCTCGTCGAGGTTCAGATAGGCGATCCGGTAGGCCGCGAGCACCTGCAGGCGGTCGGCGATCTTGGCGAGCCGGTAGCGCGAGCGCCGGATCAGCACGATCATGCGATGTTCGAGGAATGCGCTCAGCGCCTGGCGGAGGCTCATGACCCGGGGCACGCCATCGGCGTCCAGGACGTTCAGGTTGAGCGGCAGGCGGACCTCGAGGTCGGTCTGGCGAAACATCTGCTCCATCAGCAGCTCGGCCGGGACGGTGCGTGCGCGCGGCACCAGGACCAGGCGGACCTCCTCGGCGGACTCGTCGCGCACGTCGACCAGCAGCGGCAGCTTGCGCGCCGCCAGCAGCTCGGCGATCCGCTCGATCAGTCGCGCCTTCGGCACCTGATAGGGCATCTCGGTGACCACGACCTGGTACTGGCCGTGGCCGAGGTCCTCGCGCAGCCAGCGGGCGCGCACGCGGAAGCTGCCGCGGCCGGTCCGATAGCTCTCGATCAGGCTCGCGCGCGGTTCCACCAGCACGCCGCCGGTCGGCAGGTCCGGTCCCTTGATGTCGGCGAGCAGCGCCTCGCTTGAGGCGTCCGGGTCGTCGAGCAGACGGCAGAGCGCCTGGCAGAGTTCGCCCGCGTGGTGCGGCGGTACGCTGGTCGCCATGCCGACCGCGATGCCGCTGGTGCCGTTGGCGAGCAGGTTGGGGAACGCGGCCGGCAGCACCACCGGCTCCTCGTCGCCGCCGTCGTAGGTCGGCCGGAAGTCGACGGTGTCCTGGTCGATGTCGTCGAGCAACGCCCGGGCGACCTCGGTCAGGCGCGCTTCGGTGTAGCGCATCGCGGCGGCGTTATCGCCGTCGACGTTGCCGAAATTGCCCTGGCCGTCGACCAGCGGGTAGCGCTGCGCGAACTCCTGGGCGAGGCGGACCATCGCGTCGTAGATCGCGACCTCGCCGTGCGGGTGATACTTGCCGATCACGTCACCGACCACGCGGGCGCATTTCTTGTAGCCGGCATCCGGGTCGAGGCGGAGCTTGAGCATCGCGTAGAGGACCCGGCGCTGGACCGGCTTCAGGCCGTCGCGCACGTCGGGCAGCGAGCGCGCCGTGATCGTCGAGAGCGCATAGGCGAGGTAGCGTTGGCTGAGCGCCTCGGCGAACGGGATCGGCTCGATCGAGGCGGGCGCGGTCAGGCTCGACATGATCCCTCACGCAGCTGGCGGATCGGGGGCAGGGTGGGCGAGCCGGCGCACCAGCCGCTCGCGCGCGCTCGGCATGGGCCGCTCGCTAGCATCGAACAGTTGGCGGCGCAAGAACGCGCCGGTCAGGCGCAAGCCCGCCCGGATCTGGGCGGCGTCGGCCGGCCCCTGGCCGAGCAGAAAGCCCGGCAGCGGCAGCAGACGCTCGGCGTAGATGCCGGCCCCCGCCCGGCTGACCGCGCGCCCGGAGCGTGGCGAGACGTAGACCAGGTCGGTGGTCGCGCCGGTCACCGCGCAGGCCGTGAGATCGAGCCCGAAGCCGAGCTCGGCGAGCAGGTTCAGCTCGAACCCGATGTACCGCTCCAGCCAGTCTCGATGCTCGGGCAGCGTGTCCATGAAGTCCAAGAAGATGTTGTACAGCAAGGGATGCGGATCGCGCTCGGGCAGCGTCGCCTCGAGCAGGGCGCAGGCGGCGCCGAGGCCCGCCAGCCGGTCGGGCTCGTCGAGCAGCCGGGCCGCGAGCGCGGCCTCGAGCTCGGCGCTGAAGCTGCCGAGCTGATCGGCGAGCCGCGCCCGCCAGATCACCCGCAGGCGGTTGCCGGGCTCGTAGACCGGGCGGGCGCGCCGGCCGGCACCGCCCCGCACCCAGCCGGCGTAGCGGCCGTGGGTGGGCGTGAAGACGCTGACCACCGCCGCGCTCTCGCCGTGCCGGCGCGCCGCCAGCACCACGCCTTCGTCCTGCCACTCCACGGCCGTCAGCCCGGATGGTCGATGCCGAGCTCGCGATAGCGCTCCGGGTCCGAGGGCCACCGCTCGCGCACCTTGACATAGAGGAACAGGTGGACCCGGCCGTCCAGGATCTGCTCCAGCTCGGCGCGCGCGGCTTGGCCGACCGCCTTGATCTGGCGGCCGCCCTTGCCGAGCACGATCGCCTTCTGGCTCGGTCGCTGGACGTAGATCGTCTGGTCGATCCGGACTTCCGTCCCGTCGGCGCTCGTGGTCCAGCCCTCGGTCTCGACGGTCAGGCTGTAGGGCAGCTCCTGGTGCAGCTGGAGGAACAGCTGCTCGCGGGTGATCTCGGCCGCCATGGCGCGCTGCGAGAGGTCCGAGAGCTGGTCCTCCGGAAACAGCCACGGTCCGTCGGGCAGGACCTCGAGCAACCAGCTCAGGAGGTCGTCGCAGCCCTCGCCGGTCAGCGCCGAGACGATGAACACCCGCTCGAACCGGCCGCTCCGGTCGAGCTCGCCGATCAGCGGCAGGGTCGCGGGGGGCGCTACCAGGTCGAGCTTGTTGATCACCAGCGCGGCTCTGGCGCGGCGCGTGCCGAGGCCCTCCACGATCGTCCGGGTATCGGCGTCGAGCCCGCGCCGCGCGTCGACCACCAGGACCGAGAGGTCGGCGTCCTCGGCGCCCCGCCAGGCGGCCCGGACCATCGCCTGCTCGAGCGGCCGGCCCGGACGCGGCGCGAAGATCCCGGGCGTGTCGACGAACACCAGCTGGGCGCCACCCCGGATGGTGATGCCGAGGATGCGCCTGCGGGTGGTCTGGGCCTTGGGAGTGACGATCGAGACCTTGGTCCCGACCAGCCGGTTGAGCAGGGTCGATTTGCCGGCGTTCGGCGCGCCCAGCAGCGCGACGAAGCCGCAGCGCGTGGCTGCGGCGGCCGACGCATGGTCAGTCATCGGTTGCCTCGAGATCGGTCGCGAGGGTCTCCAGGAGCCGGGCCGCCGCTCCTCGCTCGGCCGCTCGCTTGGTCCCGGCGACCGCGGTCGCGGGTGGCAGGTCGCCGACCTGCACGCTGACTTCGAAACGAGGCTCGTGCGGCGGTCCGGCGACCTCGACCACGCGGTAATCCGGCAGAGCCAGGCCGCGCCCCTGAGCCCATTCCTGCAGCGTGGTCTTGGCATCCTGGGGCGGTGCTTGCATCGCCGTGAGGCGGGGACCGAAGTGGCATGCGATGAACGCCGCGGCCGGGACCAGCCCACCATCGAGATAAAGCGCGCCGATCAGCGCCTCGAGGCCGTTGGCAAGAGTCGCGGGCTTGCGCCGGCCGCCGGTGTCGTCCTCGCTGCGGGCGAGCACCAGGAACTCGCCGAGCGCGATCTCAAGCGCAATCTCGGCCAGCGTCGCACGCTGCACCAGGGCGGCGTGCCGGCGCGACAACGCGCCTTCGCCATCAGTGGCAAAATGCCGGATCAGCAGATCGGCAATCACCAGGCCCAGCACCCGATCGCCGAGGAACTCCAGGCGTTCGTTGCTGCGCGCGCCGCGCCGCCCGCGCCCGGCGGCGCTGCTGTGGGTCAACGCCTCGCGAAGCAACCCGGGGTCGGCGAACCGGTAACCCACCTTGTCCTCGAGCCCGGCGCCGACCCCGACCGCCATCGACGGCAGCGCGCCGCCTACTCGATCAGGTGGAACAGCCGGCGGAAGCGAATCGTGGCGGGCCAGTTCCAGATCTCCCACAGATGGGCACTGCCATTGGTCGAGAAAAAGATGATTTCGGCCCGGCCGATCAGGTTCTCGATCGGGATGAAGCCGACGTTGTCGACCCGGCTGTCGAGCGAGTTGTCGCGATTGTCGCCCATCGCGAAGACATGGCCCTCGGGCACCTCGTAGACCCCGGTGTTGTCGAGCGAGCCGTGGGTCGTGAGATCGAGGACGGTATAAGATCGGCCGCTGGGCAGAGTCTCGCGATAGCGCGGCACCGGTCCGTCAATGCCGGTGCCGTCGTCGTCGTAAAAGTCCTCGAGCCGGACCCGCTTCACCGGCTCGCCGTTGATGTAGAGCACATCGTCCCGGACCTGAATCTTGTCGCCGGGCAGGCCGATGATCCGCTTGATGTAGTCGGTGCGGTTGTCCGAGGGCAGCTTGAACACGACGACATCGCCGCGCTCCGGCATGCTGCCGTCGATCCGGCCGTCGAACAGCGGCAGCCCGAACGGCAGCGAGTACCGGCTGTAGCCATAGGCCATCTTGGACACGAACAGATAGTCGCCGACCAGCAGGGTCGGCTTCATCGAGCCCGATGGAATGTTGAACGGCTCGTACAGGAACGTGCGGACCGCGAGCGCGATCGCGACCGCATAGACCAGGGTGCGCGCCGTCTCCCAGAAGCCCTTGGACCGACTACGCGCGACCGCCACGTGTTTTCTCACAGCCGTAGCTCGCCCTCCGACGCGACGCAGGACCCGGGCGCGCGACCGGCCCGGAGCCTCGGGTCAAGGCCCAGATCGACCTGGCGAGCCATCAACCGGATTGCCATCATCGCCGGAGAGTAACCGCCGCGCCGGCGCAGGTAAAGTGAACGCCCCGTCATCTCGGTGTGCCTACGGGCTCGTCGCCGACCGGGCGACCGCGCTGATGATCACGACGGCGTGGCCGAACGGCGGCTCGTCGGTCAGGCTGAGATCGACCCGCGCCGTCATGCCGGCGGGGGTCAACGCCGCCAGGCGCGCCGCGGCCCCGCCGGTGAGCTGGAGCAGCGGCTGACCGGAAGGCCGGTTGTCGACCCCGATGTCGCGCCAGTAGACGCCCTGTCGGAAGCCGGTGCCGAGGGCTTTGGCGCAAGCCTCCTTGGCGGCGTAGCGCTTGGCGTAGGCGGCCGCACGATCATACCGGCGCTCCGCCCGGGCCCGCTCGGTCACTGTGAACACACGGTCCACGAAGCGCCCGCCGAAGCGTTCCAGCGTGCGCTCGATCCGGCGGATGTCGATCAGGTCGGTGCCCACGCCCAGGATCATCGCCGCGGCGCTGGTCCGGCTGATGTCGGCAAGCTGCTGCCGCCACGCAGCGGACCGGGTCGATGAACGGGCATGGCTGTGCCCTCGGAGAGGGCGGATCGTCGACCAACGGGCATCGGATCGCCTTCGGCAAGCTCGGATCGCGGGCCGCTTATAGGCGGCGCGCAGCCCGCTGACCAGAGATTACGAGGCGCTGGTATCCGGTGCGGGACCGCGTGAGGCCACGTCGAGCTTGTTGCGGCGCTCCGCCCGCCGTCGCTCCCGGCGGTGACGGCGCGCGGTCTGATAGGCGGCCACCATGCGGACCACGGGGAGATAGACCGCAATGCCGGCGAGCACCCCAAGGGTCACGCCACCGACGGTCATGGGCCAGATCAGGGCACCGAGCTCGTGAAACAGGCTGTGGATCTCAGGCTCCTGGAGCGCCTTGGTCGTTGGCGGCGGCCCGCCGAGCAGGAACTGACCGAGCTCGGCGGTCGCCACCCAGATGAAGGGAAAGGTCCATGGATTGCCGACCAGGGTGCCGGCGACCGCAGCCAGATAGTTGCCGCGCACGACGAACGAGAGCAGGACGCTCAGGATCGCGTGGAAGCCCATGAACGGGGTGAACGAGATCGCCGTGCCGCAAGCGAAGCCCGCGGCGATGCTGTGCGGCGTCCCGGGCAGGCGCGTCAGTCGCTTGACCAGGTAGATGCCCAGGCGGCGCCAGCCCATGTGCGGCCACAGCGAGCGCTGCAGCCGCCGCCAAAGAGAGATCGGATGCCGACGGCGAAACATAGCGGTCAGTTTGGGTTACGCTCGTTAAGCTTCAATTATAGTGCGCGCCGCGCGCTTGTCCGCCTCGTGATCAGTCGCGTCGCGTCGTCCGGGCTCGGAACGCCTGCCGTGACGCGCCGCCCCCTCATCCCTGGGTCCGCTCGACCGAGGTCACGACCTGAGTGGCGCGCAGGCTGGCGACGATCCGCTCCAGGTGATCGCGGTTCTCGACCTCGATGTCGAGGATGATCTCGTACAGCTCGGGCGACCGGCTGCCGAAGCGCAGGTCGATGATGTTGCCGCCCTGCTTGCCGACCACGGTGCTGAGCGCGCCGAGGCTGCCCGGCTGGTTGGTGGTCATGACCTGCAGCCGGGCGACCGCCTTGGCATCCTTGGCCGCCGGGTTCCAGCCCAGATCCAGCCAGCGGTCGGGATCGTCGGCCTTGCGCCTGACGCTCGGGCAGTCGCGGCGATGGATGGCCACGCCGCGGCCGGTGCGTACCACGCCGACGATCGCGTCGCCGGGAATCGGATGACAGCAGCCGGCAAAGCTGATCGCCATGCCCGGCAACAGACCGCTAATCAGACTCTCGCGCCCGTCCGGCACGGGGGAGGGGCGCGGCCGCCGCAGCGGCACGACCTTGGCATCTGCGGCCTCCGCTGTGCTCGCGGGCGTCTCGGGCCGCTGGTCCCGGCGCAATGCCTCGATGACCACGCGGGCGCCGAGCGCGCCCTCGCCGATCGACGCCAGCAGATCCTCGACCGACTTCTGGTGCAATCCCTCGAGCACCGCCTCGAGGCGCTTCTCGCCGACGGCGAGCCGCTCTTTCTGGGCAGCCCGCTGGAGCAGCTCGCGGCCGTGGGCGACGAAGTCGTTGCGCTGCCGGGTGCGCAGGAAGCGGCGGATCCGCGAGCGGGCCTTGCCGGTGACGACGAACCGCTCCCAGGCCGGCGAGGGCGAGGCGCTCTTGCTGGTGATCACCTCGACCTGGTCGCCGTGATTGAGGCGGGTGCGCAGCGGCACCAGACGGCCGTTGACCTTGGCGCCGATGCAGCTGTCGCCGACCTCGGAATGGACCGCGTAGGCGAAGTCGACCGGGGTGGCACCCTGGGGCAAAGCGATCAGATCGCCGCGCGGGGTGAAGCAGAACACCTGGTCCTGGAACATCTCGAGCTTGGTGTGCTCGAGGAACTCCTCGGGTCCCGATGCCTGCTCCAGGATCTCCAGGAGGCCGCGCACCCAACGATACTGGCGGCCGTCGGTGAGCTCCCGCTTCTGCTTGTAGGCCCAGTGCGCGGCCACGCCCATCTCGGCGATCTCGTGCATGTCCCGGGTCCGGATCTGGACCTCGATGCGCCGCCGCTCGGGTCCGAAGATCGTGGTGTGCAGCGAGCGGTAGCCGTTGGGCTTGGGCGTGCTGATGAAGTCCTTGAAGCGCTCCGGCACCATCGCGTAGCGGCCGTGGATCACGCCGAGCGCGGCGTAGCAGTTGGGCACGCTGTCGACCCGGATCCGGAACGCCATGATGTCGGAGAGCTGCTCGAAACTGATGTTCTTGCGCTTCATCTTGCGCCAGATCGAGAACGGGGTCTTCTCGCGACCGTAGATCTCGGCCTCGATGCCGGCGTCGTGCAGGGTCTGGCGCAGCTCGCCGACGATCCGCTCGATCAGGTTGCTGTCGTGCTTGCGCAGCTGGCCGAGGCGACTGCGGACCGATTCGCGCGCGTCCGGCCAAAGCCCCGCGAACGCCAGGTCCTCGAGGTCGTCCTTGAGCGCCTGCATGCCGATCCGCTCGGCGAGCGGCGCGTAGATCTCGAGCGTCTCGGCGGCGATCCGGCGCCGCTTGTCGGCTTTGCTGATGAAGTGCAGGGTGCGCATGTTGTGCAGCCGGTCGGCGAGCTTGACCAGCAGCACCCGGATATCCTCCGACATCGCGAGCAGGAGCTTGCGGAAATTCTCGGCCTGCTCGGTGTGCGAGGACTGCAGCTCGAGTTTGTTGAGCTTGGTGACGCCGTCGACCAGGCGGGCGACTTCGGCCCCGAACAGCCGCTCGAGTTCGGCAATGGTGGCGCCGGTGTCCTCGACCGTGTCGTGGAGCAGCGCGGTCGCGATCGAGGCGCTGTCCAGCTTCCAGGCGGACAGGATGCCGGCGACCTCGACCGGGTGCGAGAAATAGGGATCGCCCGAGGCGCGCAGCTGCGCGCCATGCGCCTTCATCGCGAATACGTAGGCGCGGTTGAGCAGTTCCTCATCGGCGCTCGGATCGTAGGCCTTGACCCGCTCGACCAGCTCGTACTGACGCATGACCGGCCGCCGCGGCGGCGCGGGGCTGGCAGGCTCGATCGACGCTCCCGCTTCGAGCGGCAACGGCGCCGGCTCCACCATGCCGCTCGGCTGGGTCACCGTCGTTCAGCTATTCGTAGAGCGATTCCTCGTCGATCGAGGGCTGTGGACCGCTGCCGAGATCCGGCTCGTCGTCCGCTTCGTCGGCGGCCGCGAGCGGCCCGCCCGGCTCGACCATCGGCTGATCCTGGTAGGCCATCATCAGATCGTCGGGCTGATCCTCGATCTCGACGTGCCGGCGCAGGCCATGGATCAGCTCGTAGCGCAGGTGGTCCAGTTCGACCATGCCGTCGGCGATCTCGCGCAGGGCGACGACCGGGTTCTTGTCGTTGTCGCGCTCGACCGTGAGCGGCGCCCCGGCCGAGACGTCACGGGCGCGCTGGGCGGCGAGCATCACGAGCTCGAAGCGGTTGGGAACCCTGGTGACGCAGTCTTCGACGGTGATCCGGGCCATGGCGGCATTACTCCAGCGGCAATCCGACGGTTTCCCAGTTAGTTAGCCTCTGGCGCCCGATCCTGCAACCGAGCCGCCCGGGAAATCTCGCTCGAGGGGTTGCAGAGCTGCGACAAATTGCCCAGCAGGCAGCGCCGCGAGCAACTCCTGTACGGTCCGGCCGAGGACCGGATGCTTCCAGGCGGGCGCGATTTCGGCCAGCGGCACCAGCACGAAGGCGCGCTCATGAAGGCGCGGATGCGGCACAATCGGCGAGCCTGCTGGCGCCGGACCTGCCCATGTAGTATAGTCGTCATAGGCGAGAAGATCGAGATCGAGGGTGCGCGGCGCCCAGCGCCGGGTGCGAATACGGCCGAAGCGGCGTTCGATCTCGAGCAGCCCCGCCAGGAGATCCGAAGGTGGCAGCGTGGTTGCGATGTGCGCGACGCCATTCACGTAGTGCGGCTGGCCGTCGTCCGGGACCGGGGCCGTGCGATACCAGCGCGAACGCTGGCGGATACCGACCCCGGTCGCGGCCAGGGCGTCGAGCGCGGCTTCGAGGGTCGCCCGGGGCGCCCCGAATTCCGCGCTGGGCAGGTTGCCACCGAGACCGAGAAGGATCATCTTTGTGACTCCCACCGACCGGCGTTTTTTGGGCCGGCCAGGCTGGCTTGAGAGGCAAGGCTCATCGTTATGTAGTATGAGCCGATACACCATCGGAGGTTGACCCTTATGGATTGCCCGGTAATCGAGGACATTCTCAGCGAAGAGGACCGCTTCGCCCTGATGATCGACGGTGCCAATCTCTATCAGGCGGCGCGGGCGCTCGGTTTCGACATCGACTATCGGCTGCTGCTGGAGACCTTCTCGCGCGCCGGCCGGCTGGTACGTGCCTGTTACTACACGGCGCTGCTGGATGATCAGGAGTACTCGCCGATCCGGCCGCTGGTCGACTGGCTCGACTACAACGGCTACACCGTGGTCACGAAACCGCTCAAGGAGTTCACCGACGCCTCGGGCCGGCGCAAGTTCAAGGGCAACATGGACATGGAGCTGGCGGTCGACGCCATGGAGATGGCCCAGTATCTCGACCACCTGGTCCTGTTCTCCGGCGACGGCGACTTCCGTCGTCTGACCGAGGCGCTGCAGCGGCGCGGCCTGCGGGTGACCGTGGTGAGCACGATCCGCACCCAGCCGCCGATGATCGCCGACGAGCTGCGCCGCCAGGCGGACACCTTCCTCGAGCTGCACGAGCTGTCGCCCTACATCGCCCGCGAGCACCGCCCGGCGGTCGCGGTCGACGACGACGAGGACGACGACGAGACCGAGACCCCGCAGCGCACGGGCCCGCGCTCCGGGCGATTCTACCAGCCGGCCTGAGCCGGCGGCCGAGCCTCCGGCGGCGCGGGCGAACCCGATGCGGCCCGCGCCGCCGGAGGATTGCGCCCTCTGTCCGCGGCTCGCCGAGTTTCGCAGAGCCAATCGCAAAGCGTTCCCAGACTGGCACAACGCCCCGGTCGCCTCGTTCGGTGGCCCGGCGGCCCGGCTGCTGATCGTCGGTCTGGCCCCTGGCCTGCGCGGCGCCAACCGGACCGGCCGGCCGTTCACCGGTGATCATGCGGGCGAGCTGCTCTACGCCACTCTGCTCCGGTTCGGTTTCGCCCGGGGCGACTATCGGGCGCAGGCGCAAGACGGTCTGCGGCTGACCGACTGCCGGATCACCAACGCGGTCCGCTGTGTGCCGCCCGCGAACCGGCCGCAGGGGGTCGAGGTCAACGCCTGCCGGCGCTTTCTCGTCACCGAACTCGACACGCCGCCCCGGCCGGAGGTGGTGCTGCCGCTCGGCGGCATCGCCCACGGCTCGGTGCTGCGCGCGCTCGGTCACAGCGCCCGCCGCTATCCCTTCGTCCATGGCGCGCTCTTTCGCCCGGAGGCCGGGCCGGTGCTCGCTCCCTCCTACCACTGCTCGCGCTACAATCTGAACACCGGGCGGCTCACCGGCGCCATGTTCGAGACGGTGTTCGCCCGGATCCGGGATTGGCTGGATCAGCGCTGAGCCGAGCGCCCGGTTGCCCACATTTTCTGCGGGATGCAAGATGCTGCAAAAACAAACTGGGAACAAGCCGGCGCCCATCGTGTTTACGGGTCAGATGCGGTAGTTCACCGTAAACTAGCAGCGGAGGGACCAATGGTCCGGAACAGTATCCGGCCGAAGGCGCTCTTCACGGCAACCGCCATTGCTTTGGCCATGTCTGGAGGCGCCTGGGCGCAACAGGCCAACGACACTGACAAGTCAGCGCCGGCAGGGCAGAGCGCGCCGATGCCGGGGGCCGCGGCGGCCGATCAGGGGCAGTCGACGACGTCGGCCGGGCAGCCCGCGGTCGTCGATCAGGGCCAGCCGCCGGCCGCCGAGGCGTCGGCCGAGCCGGGTTCCGGCGAGGCCATCATCACGGCTCAGCAGGACGGTCAGGCCCTGGCCAGCGATGTGGTCGGAGCCAAGGTGACCACGCCGAATGGCGAGGACCTCGGTAAGATCGACGACCTGATCGTCGACCGTGATGGCCAGGTTCAGGGTGCCGTTCTGTCGGTCGGCGGCTTTCTCGGGATCGGCGACAAACGGGTTGCGGTGTCCTGGCAGGCGATCAAGCAGGACAGCCCCGACCGGCCGCTGGTCGTGGCCATGAGCAAGGAGCAGCTGGATGCGGCGCCCGAGTTCGTGACCCTGGCCGATCAGCAGACGCAACGCCAGGCCGCGGCGGCGCCCCCGCCGGCTGCGGTGCCGCCACCAGCAACCGGCGCCGGCAGCCAGTAGCTGCGCTTTCGGGACCGGCCCCGGTCAGCGGGGCCGGTCCGCTATCCCGAACTCTCCTCCAGACGCAGCGCGGAGAGCTTCGATGATTGCGATCGGGAAACCGGCGAGCGCCGAGGCGCCACCGCAAGATCCGGCGGCCGGTCATCCGCCACCCTGGCCGATGGCGGTCATCGTCTGCCTGGCCCTGGCCGGCCTGATCTCGCCGCTGATCACCTTTGCCGGCGCGGCGGTGGCGTACGCCCTGGCCGACAAGGATCAGGGGACCCTCCTGACCGGCGCCGGCCTCTGTCATGTCGTCATCGCGCTTACTCTCACTCACAGCTTCTGAACCGTAAGCCGACGGGCTTGACCTCTTTCCGACACCGCTCGGAAGCGCCACCATCGGAGCGCCTCAGCCGGAACGGCAGTGATGCCTGGCAAGCCCAGCGAATTCGCGAGCTTCATCGTCGAATGCCTCCAGCCGCTCGGCCCGGTCAGTGCGCGCCGGATGTTCGGCGGCTTCGGCATCTATCTGCACGGCACGATGTTCGCGCTGATCGCCGACGATCAGCTCTACCTCAAAGTCGACGACGGCAACCGGCAGGCGTACGAGGATGCCGGGCTGCCCTATTTCACGTATAGCGACCAGGGCAGATCGATCCGGATGCCCTATGCCGCGGCCCCGGGCGAGGGCTTCGACGATCCGGACGTGCTCTGTGCCTGGGCGCGGGAGGCCTACGCGGCGGCGCTGCGCGCCAGGAGGCCCAAACGCGGGCAGCCCCGGGCGCGCAGTGTCCCCGATTAGCCCGGCAAGCTCAGTTGCGCGGCTGCGGCACGAACCGGATGTAGGGCTTCGGCGCCTTCCAGCCGCCCGGGTACTTCGCCTTGGCGGCCTCGTCCGAGACCGACGGCACGATGATCACGTCCTCGCCCTGCTGCCAGTTGACCGGCGTCGCCACCTGGTGCTTGGCGGTGAGCTGAACCGAATCGAGGGCGCGCAGGATCTCGGCGAAGTTGCGGCCGGTGCTCATCGGATAGGAGATCACCAGCTTGACCTTCTTGTCCGGGCCGATGATGTAGACGTTGCGCACGGTCGCGTTGTCGGCCGGCGTCCGCCCGGCGGCCGTGCCGCCGGTGTCGGCGGGCAGCATGCCGTAGAGCTTGGCGATCTTCAGATCGCTGTCGCCGATCATCGGGTAGTTCGGCGCCTGGCCCATGGTGTCCGCGATGTCCTTGGACCAGCGGACGTGATCGTCGACCGAATTGACGCTCAGACCCAGGATCTTGCAGTTGCGCTTGTCGAATTCGGGCTTGAGCTTGGCCATGAAGCCGAGCTCGGTGGTGCACACCGGGGTGAAGTCCTTGGGATGCGAGAAGATCACGCACCAGCTGTTGCCCACCCAGTCATAGAAGCTGATCGGGCCTTCAGTCGTCTCGGCCCGAAAGTCCGGTGCTGTGCTGCCAATTTGCAAGGTCATCAGAGGTCCCCCTTTAGCTCTGGACGCGCCGAAGGCGCTAAGCCACTCGGCTTGCCCACGCCCCTGGCCCGCCAAACACCGACGGTCGGCAGCGCGAGCGTGATTCGCAGGTTAGCAGGATTCCCGCGCCGGCGGCGACGGCAGTGTCGGTACCGAGCCAACAGCGCTTGCTTTCAAGCGAAACCCGCGCCTATCCTGCTCCGAGGCCTTACGCTAAGCCTCGGGCGCTGAAATGGGGGGGCGCGAGCGGCCCGGTCAGACTGGCTCCACCCGTGAAGCGCTCGATACGAATCGCGGCAGCCGCCGCTCTGGTCGCGCTCCCTCTCTCCGCCGGGGCGGGCGAGCTGAGGATCACCGTCGAAGGCATCCGCTCGCCGCACGGCACGGTGCTGATCGGGCTCTACGACAGCCCTGAGACCTTCGAGAGGGCGGTCAAAGCGTCTGTCAGGAAGGGATTCCTCAACGATCCGGATCGCTTCGGTGCCGTGGCCCTGCGGGCGAACGCGGCGATGAGAAGCACCGTGGTGTTCGGCAATCTCAAACCGGGACGGTATGCCGCCATCGCCTTTCACGATGAGAACGGCAACGGCAAGCTCGACGAGAACTTCCTGGGCGTTCCAGCCGAACCGTACGGGTTCAGCAATAATGCGCAGGGGTTCCTCGGCCCGCCGGCCTTCGGCGATGCGGCCGTCGTGCTGGGCGCTGGCGACAGCGTTATTCGCATTATGCTGATCTTACCCTGAACAAGCCAAGAGACCGTCCCCACTCCGCAGTGGCGCCGTCGATCGCGACTAATCTGCGATCTCGTTAGGAATTCGCGCCCGGCGCCGTCAGTCGTTGCTTGGCGTCGATCAGCTTTTCGCCGACCAGATCGGCCGGTTCGCTGCCGCCGTGGCCAGTCACGAGCACGGGCTGGCTGCGTCGCCCGCAGCCTTCTCCGAACAGGTTGTTGACCTTTGAAAGAGTGGCGCGCCCTGCAGGACTCGAACCTGCGACCATCGGCTTAGAAGGCCGGTGCTCTATCCAGCTGAGCTAAGGGCGCTCATGTCGGCCGAAGCACGATGCTACACCTTGCGGATGAAATTGTCGGCATAGGACTTCGGCCGCACGACCCGTTCGTGCGGCTCGTCGACGCGGTAGTCGAGGTCCTTGCGCCTTGCGTAGGCGAGTGCCGCCTCCTTGCTCGGGAAGCGCAGCCGCAGCTGCTGCTCGGTGTCGTCGGAGCCGATCCAGCCGATCAGAGGGTCGGCACGCCAGCGCGATGTCGGCTCCATCTCCAACACCCAGTGCCGGGTCTTGGCCCGGCCCGACTGGGTCGCGGTCCTGGCCGGCTGATAGATCCGCGCCGCCATCGCTCGAGTGTCCCGCGGTGATCGCCCGGGCCCAGAGTTAGCCGCGCTTTCGAGCAGATTCAAGGCTGGCCGGCAGCGGCGCCGGCGATACCCCAGCGCGCTTCGAGCTCGCCCCGGTGCAGCGCCAGCCACTGCAGCGTGATCAGCGCGCTAGCAGTGCGAAGCCGGCCGTCCTCGAGCCAGCCGAGCGCGGTGCGGAGCGGCACCACGTGAGCCTTGACGTCCTCGCCATGGTCGGCGAGGCCGAACAGGCCGCCGGCGCCTCGGGCGTCGATCCGGGCGACGAACGCGTGGCAGAGCTCGCTGCTGCCGCCCGGGCTCGGATAGTAGGCGCCGATCGGCACCAGATCGTGGAGCTCGAGCCCGGCTTCCTCGACGGCCTCGCGCCGCGCGACCCCGGCCGCCGTCTCGCCCGGCTCGATGATGCCGGCGACCGGCTCGAGCAACCACGGATCGTCCTGCTGCGTGATCGCGCCAACCCGGAACTGCTCGACCAGCACGACCTCCTGACGCACCGGGTCGTAGGGCAACACGAGCGCGGCGTCGCCGCGCTCGAACAGCTCGCGCACGAGCTCGGCGCTCATGCCGCCCGCGAACAGCCGGTGGCGCAGACGATAGCGGACGATCCTGAAGTAGCCCTCGAACGCGACCTGCCGCTCGCGCACCTCGAACCGCGGCTCGGACATCGCCATCGGGCAGAACCGACTCGGCTCAGGTGAACGCCTTGAAGGCGATCAGCGTGAAGGTATCCTTGACCCCGTCCAGGGTCTGGACCCGGCTGGTGACGAACCGGCCGATGTCGGTCTCATCGTCGAGATAGATCTTCATCAACAGATCGTACTGACCGGAGGTCGAGTGCACCTCGGAGACCGCCTCGACGTTCTGGACGGCGGCGTCGGCGACGTCGTAGGCGCGCCCGAGCTCGCACTTGACCATCACGAAGATGGTTTGCATCAGTCCTCGGCGACCTCTGGCAAGGCGGCGACCTGCGGCACCGGTCGGCGCATGAACAGGGGCACGTGATCGCCCATGCCGACGACCGGCTGATCCGCGGGCGCGCCGTCCCGCCGATCGCGGCGCTTGCCTGCACGCGGCGCCGGCTCGGCTCTGGCGCGGCCGCGCTCGGTCCGCGCCGGCTGGGGCTGCGATGCGGCCGGCCGCTTCGCCTCAGGCCGGGTGTCGGCCGCTCGTCTCGTCTCGGCCTCGGCTCTCGGCGTGGCTTCAGTTTCTGTCTCGGCCGCGGGTCCGGCGTCCGCGGCAACCGGCGCCGCGGCCTGGCCGCGTCGTCTCCGGCCGCGGGTCGCGGGCGCGAGTTCGGCACCGTCCAGACCCACGATCTCGAGCTTCGGGATCGGCTTGCCGGTCAGGCGGGTGATCGCGTCGACGAACCGCCCCTCGTCCGGCAGGACCAGCGTGAACGCCCGACCGGCCTGACCGGCCCGGCCGGTGCGCCCGATCCTGTGCACATAGTCCTCGGCGTGGGTCGGGACGTCGTAGTTGACGACGCAGGGCATCATGGCGATGTCGAGGCCGCGGGCGGCGACGTCGGTCGCGACCAGATAGGCGATCTCGCCGCGCTTGAAGGCGTCGAGCGCCGCGCTGCGTTGGGCCTGATCGAGATCGCCGTGGATGTCGCGCACGCTGTAGCCGCTCCGCTCCATCTGGCGGCGCAGGCTCGCGACCTCGCGCTTGCGGTTGCAGAAGATCAGCGCGTTGTCGATGTCCTGGTCCTCGATCAGGCGCCGCAGCGCCTTGAACTTCTGGCGCGGCGGCACGATCGCGACGTAGTCCTCGATGCGGTCGGCCATGGTCGCGGGCGGAGTTGCCTGGACCTCCTTCGGATGGTTCAGAAAGGTGTTCGCCAGCCGCCGGATCTCGGCCGGCATGGTCGCCGAGAACATCAGGGTCTGGCGACGCTTGCTGACCAGATTCACGATCCGCTCGACATCCGGCATGAAGCCCATGTCGAGCATCCGGTCGGCCTCGTCGATCACCAGGATCGTGACGCCGCCGAGCAGCACCTTGCCGCGCTCGAACTGATCGAGCAGACGTCCAGGCGTCGCGATCAGCACGTCGACCCCGCGATCCAGCCGCCGCCACTGCTCGTCCATGCCGACGCCGCCGATCAGCAGGGCCATCGAGAGATTGAGATGTTTGCCGTAGGTCTCGAAGTAATTGGCGCTCTGGGTCGCCAGCTCCCGGGTCGGGCTCAAGATCAGCGAGCGCGGCATCCGCGCCTTCGCCCGACCGGATGCCAGCCGTTCGATCATCGGCAGGACGAAGGCGGCGGTCTTGCCGGTCCCGGTCTGGGCAATCCCGAGCAAATCGTCGCCGGTCAAGATCACCGGGATCGCCTGTTCCTGGATCGGCGTCGGCGTCTGATATCCGGCATCCTCTACCGCCTGAAGGATCTCCGGACGGAGAGGAAAGTCGCTGAACTTCATGCAGGCCCCTCTAGGGGGAGTGATTTCAAGGAGGTAAGGTCCCGGTTGGGCGCCACGGACTGGTGCTCGATGTAGAGATTCGTAGCCGGATGTCAATGCTCGGCGGGCAGCGCGGCCGGATCAGCTTGGCTCAGCTCGCCGCCGATTGACTTGATCCGGCGAGTTCTGGTCCGGTCGTCGACCGATCGTTGCGATCGTCGACCGGGTCCGCCGGGCCGGCGGACCGCCGATCCTCAGCGATCCATGCCGATCAGCCGGCGGACCACGACGGGTCCGAGCAGCATCAGCAGCGCGATCGCGCCGAAGGCGGCGAGCCAGGCGCGGACCGTCTGCTCGCCGCCGGCGAGGTCGAGGGCGGCGCCGAAGATCACCGGTCCGACCAGGGCGCCGGTGAAGCCGATGATCGCGTAGAGCGACATCGTGGTGCCCTTGTAGCGGGGCGGCGCGACCTCGACGATGCCGGCGGTCGTGGTCGCCGAATCGGCGGCGATCGCGGCGCTGTAGACGAAGGCCAGCGCGACGACCAGCGCGTACTCGCCGCCCGCCAGAGCGCCCAGCGCGACGCCGACCATCGCCGAGCCGACCATGACGCCGATGATCACCCGCTGGCGCCCGATCCGCTGGGCGAGCTCGTTGCCGGCGATGCTGGCCGGCAGGCCCACGACCGAGACCAGTGCTGCGATCGCGCCGAGGCTGCCGTCGCTTCCGAGCGCCGGGCCGCCCTCGAGCGTCCGGCTGAACACCAGGAGCGGCACCAGCCAGCTGCTGAACGCGAACACCTCGACGTTGTGCAGCCCGTAAATCAGGGAAAAACCGAGCGTACGGCGGCTGGCCAGGACCGGGCGGTAGTCGAGCAGCCGGGTCTCGGGCCGGCGCTCCGGCCGGGGCGGCCTCGGGACCAGCGCGGCGAGCAGCAGGCCGGTCAGCGGACCGGCTGCGATCAACGCGAACGTCCCTCGCCAGCCGAGCGCGGTCTCGACCTCGAGCGCGACGAAGTAGGACAGGCCGGCGCCCAGATAATAGGTCGCGGTGTAGAAGGACGTCGCCCGGCTGGCGCTCCGGACCGGCAGCAGGTCGGTCAAGAGCTTCAGCCCCGGCATGTAGGTGGCGCCGAAGCCGACCCCCTGGAGGACGCGCCAGAAGCCCGCCGACCAGGCGCCGTCCGCGGTGCCGGCGAAGCCGAGCGCGGCCAGGCCGCTGATCGCGAGCCCGCTCGCGAACACGAGCTTGGCGTCGACCCGGTCGGTCAGCGCGGTGCCGAGGGCGACCGCGCCCAGCATGCCGGCGAAGAAGATGCCGCTGATCCAGCCCGCCCCGGTGTTGCTGAGCGCCCAGGCGTCCCGGAACACCGGGATCAGCGCCGGGAAAGCCGCGAGCGGCGTCATGCTCAGGATTTCGATCACGCAGACGAGCGCGATCAGGCCGGCAGGCGGCAAGCGCGCTATCCCTTGTAGCCGAACTGGCGCGGCAGCCAGAGCACCGTCTCGGGCACCAGCACCATCACCAGCAGGGCCGCGATCAGCACGAGCAGGAACGGCCAGATCTCGCGGATCATGGCCTGCAGCCTGATCCCGGTGACACCGCTGATCACGAACAGGAGCTCGCCATAGGGCGGCGTCACCAGCCCGATCATCATGTTGACGATGATGACCACGCCGAAATGCACCGTGTCGATGTGCAGCGCCCGGACCGAGGGCATCAGGATCGGCACGATCACGAGCAGCATCAAAAGGGTGTCGACGAAGCAGCCGAGCAGCAGGAACAGAAGGTTGATCGCGAGCAGGAAGGCGAGCGGCGGCACCTGGAGGGTCGCGAGCCAGCCGCCGAGCCGGAGCGGCAGCTGCTCGGCCGAGACGATGTAGTTGAACAGGAAGGCGCCGGCGATCACGAGCGCGACCACCGCGGTCGCGCGCGCCGAGCCGATCAGCACCTCCACTAGGCCGCTAAGCGAGAGCGCCCGATAGAAGCCGATCGCGAGCAGCAGCGCATAGGCGGCGGCGACCGCGGCCGCCTCGGTCGGGGTCACGGCGCCCGAATAGATGCCGCCCAAAAGGATGACCGGCAGGAGCAGCGCCGGAAAGGCGTCGCGCACAATCGGCAGGCGCTTGCCCCGCGGCACCGGGGCCTCGATCGGAAAGCCGCGCCGATGGGCGATCAGCGCGACCGCCGCCATCAGCGAGCCGGCCATGATCAGCCCCGGGACGACGCCGCCGAGGAACAGGTAGCCGACTGAGGTGTTGGCGACCAGCGCGTAGAGCACCATCGGGATCGAGGGCGGCACGATCGGGCCAATGGTCGCCGAGGCCGCGGTGATCGCGCCGGCGAAGCCCGGCTGATAGCGCTCGCCCCTGAGCATCAGCTGGATCATCAGCTTGCCCGGGCCCGCGGCATCGGCGATGGCACTGCCGCTCATGCCCGAGAAGATCAGGCTCAGGACGACGTTGACATGCGCAAGCCCGCCCCGGATCCGGCCGACCAGCAGGACCGCGAAGTTGAGCAGCCGGTCGCTGATCGAGCCGACGTTCATCACGTCGGCCGCGAAGATGAACAAGGGCACCGCGAGCAGGACGAAGCTCCGGTACATGTTGTTCATGATCTGATCGGCGAGCAGGCCCAGGTCCTGATGGCCGAGCGCCAGGAAGATGATGCCGGACGAGATCATCGCGAAGCCGATCGGCAGGCCGATCGCGCAGAAACCGAAGAACAGCCCGAACATCAGCGCGAGCAGGGAGCTCATCGGAGCTCGTCCCGCCAGCTTTGGCTGAGCAGGCGCCAGATCCGCAGGCCCGAGCGCAGGATCACCATGACCATGAACAGAAGAAAGCAGGCGAACGCGAAATCGAACGGGATGTGCAGGACCCAGGTCTTCTCCCGGCGCATGAAGCTGACGTAGTCGTAGGCGCCGGGCAGCGCGATCAGGAAAGTCACCGCCAGTATGACGCTCTGGGCTAGCGCCAGCAGGCGCCGCCCACCGGCCGGCGCGGCCTGATAGAGCAGGTCGAAGGCGATGTGCTCGCGCTCGCGGAGCACGAAGGCGCTCGCGAAGAACACGATCCAGACGTAAGCGAGCGTGCAGAACTCGAGCGTCCAGCCGGCCGGGCTGTCGAGCACGTAGCGGGTCACGATCTGGATTAGGAAGGCAGTGAACATCGCCGCGAACATCGAGGCAGCGATCAGCTCTGCGCCCCGCTTGAGGCGCCGGAACAGACGGCCGCGGGGCTCGGCCGTCCGTCCCGGCGCCGAGAGCTCGGCGCGCACTTGGCCTGGGTAGCGTTGATCCGGTCGAGCAGGCCGGGCTCCCAGTCCTTGGAGAACTCGGAATCCAGGTACATCTTCTGGACCCGCTGGCGGAACGCCTCGACGTCCGGGGTCGTGACCTCGAGGCCCTGCTGCTTGAAGAACGCGACGTCGTCCTGCTCCTCGAGCAGCACGTTCTGGTCGTTGAACTCGACCGCCGCCCGGGCGGCGTTTTTGACCTTCGCCTGCTGCTCCGGGGTTAGCCCGTCCCAGAAGGGCTTGGCCAGCGCGAAGAACAGGCTGTCGACCAGATGGTTGGTCATCACGATCTGCTCGGTGACCTCGTAGAACTTGGCCGCGCGCACGGTCGGCAGGGGATTGTCCTGGCCGTCGATCGTGCCGGTCTGAAGGCCGAGATAGACCTCGTTGAAGGCCATCGGCGTCGGGTTGGCGCCGAGCGCCTTGCCCAGGAACTGCCAGGTGTCGGAGCCCGGCATGCGCAGGTTGACGCCCTCGAGATCCGCGGGCGTCTTGACGTCGCGCTTCTTGCGCAGATTGAGCTCGCGGGTGCCGAGGTAGGACACGGCCAGGATCTCGATGTCCATCTTGTCGGCGACCTTCTTGAACAACTCGTCGCCGATCGGCCCGTAGAACACCGCCTTCTGATGCGGCACGTCACGCAACAGGTAGCCGGCGGTGAAGATCGACCATTCGGGCAGCTGGCGCGAGATGTCCTGGGCCGAGATCAGCCCGACCTCGAGATTGCCGCGCTGCATCGCCGCGACCTCGGTGCCCTGCGCGAACAGGGTCGCGTTGAGGTGGATCTGGACGTCGAACTGGTCCGGCGCCGACCGCTCCAGCCAGTCCTTGAAGACGTAGAGCATCTGGGCGTTCCACTCCTCGGGCACCGAGGGCGTGGAAATCCGGATCGCCTTCTTCTCCTGGGCGAGGCTCGTCTGGCCGAGCATCGGCAGGGCCAGCGCCGCCGCGCCGAGCGCCAGGATCAGACGCCGGTTGAGGTCGCGGATCTGCATAGGTTCGTCTCCCGTTGGGGTTGTTTTGTGGTTGTCACGGGCGTGGCGCGATCGGCTATCCCGGCCCTTGGCTCGTTGGCTGTCGGCGCTGCTCGCGCCGTCGCTCGGTGCCGGCGGCATCGATCTCGAGCGTCACCGGGTCCACGATAACGCCATGCTCGCGTTCTGCGTAGTCCCGGGTGACCTTGCCGTCGGCGAGATCGCGCGCGATCAGGGCGGGCTCGCGCCCGAGCGGGTCGCCATGGCCGCCGCCGCCGCTCTGGACGTGGCGGACGACGTCGCCGGCGCGGATCGTCATCGTGACCTTGCTCGGCAGCACGCGAGCCTGGCCGTCCGGATTGAGCAGGTTCAGGCTCGGCGCCGCGGGCCCGCCGCCCGCGAGCCCATAGGGCCGGAACCGGCGCCGGTCGGAGCGCAGCTGGAGCACCGCCTCGGCCGCGGTCAGGCGATAGGTCCGGACCAGGCCGAGGCCACCGCGGAAACGGCCGGCACCGCAGCTGTCCGGGACCAGGCCATAGTCCTCGATCAGCACCGGCAGCCGTGCCTCCAGAACCTCGACCGGCGTGTTCGACATGTTCTGCGACGGGTTGGTGATCGCCTCGATTCCGTCCTTGCCGGGCCTGCCGCCCCAGGCGCCGTTGATCATGTCGACCATCACGAACGGCCGCCGGTCCTCCCGGTAGCCGCCGATGCAGACCACGGTGTTGCCGCCCTCGCCGGCGGCCGGCACCTTGTCCGGGACGATCTGGGCCAGGCAGCCGAGCATGGCGTCGACCACCCGGTAGCCGGTCAGCGCGCGGGCCGCGACCGGCGCCGGCGTCTGCGCGTTCAGGATCGAACCGGGCGGAGCCTCGATGTCGATGCAGCGGAACACGCCGGAATTGTTCGGCACGTCGTGATCGAGGACGCAGCGGACGCTCAGATAGGTCGCGGACTTGACGAACGACAGCGTGCTGTTGATCGCGCCCCGCACCTGGGGCGAGGAGCCGGCGAAGTCGACCGCGAGCCGGTCGCCCGCGACCGTGATCCGGACCCGGATCGGGATCGGCTCCTCGGAAAAGCCGTCGTCGTCGACGAAGTCCTCGAAGCGGTAGGTGCCATCCGGCCAGCCCTCGATCTCGGCCCGGGTCAGGCGCTCGGCGTAGTCGATCAGCGCCGCCTGGTACTGCTCCATGGGCTCTGCGCCATAGCGCTCGAGCAGGCGGAGATAGCCACGCTCGCCCATGCGGCAGGCGGCGAGCTGGGCGCCGAGGTCGCCCTTGACCGTCTCCGGCAGGCGGACGTTCCGCTCGATCAGCCCGAACAGCGTCCGGTTCGGCTTGCCCGCCTCGTACAGCTTGGTCGGCGGGATGCGCAGCCCTTCCTGGAAGATCTCGGTCGAATCGCTGGCGTTCGAGCCCGGCACGCGGCCGCCCATGTCGCTGTGGTGGATGACGACGACGGCGAAGCCCCGCAGCCTCTGTTCGAAAAAAATCGGCCAGAACATGAACACGTCCGGCAGGTGCATGCCGCCGCTGTAGGGATCGTTCAGGATGATCGCATCGCCCGGAGCGAGGTCTCCGCCGTACTCGTCGAGCACGCGGGCGATCGCATCCGGCACGGCGCCCAGATGCAGCGCCACGGTCTTGGCCTGCGCGATCAGCTCGCCCCTGGCGTTGCAGAGCGTTGCCGAATAGTCGAGGACGTCGCGCACGATCTCCGAGCGCGCGGTGCGCATGATCGTGTAGGCCATGTCGTCGACCACCGAATCGAGCGCGCTCTTGACCACGGCGAAGGTGATCGGGTCGGTCGAGTTGTCGAGCGCTGCCGTCATGCCGGGAGCTCCATCATGAGGTTGCCGGCGGCATCGGCGGCAAGGGTCGCGCCGGGCGGCGCCACGATCGTGGTATCCAGGCTCTCGATGATCAGCGGCCCCTCGAGCCGGCTGCCGGCGAGCGCGTCGCGATCGATCACCGGCACCGGAAGGACGCCCTGCGCCCGCTCGAACAGGACCATCCGCTGCCCGCCCCCCGGCCGCGCGCGCCTCGTCCTCGCGGACACTGCGAGATCGAGCCGCCCGGCCCGGATGCCGCGGCCGATCGCGCGCAGATTGACGAGCTCGAGCGGGTCGTCCGCGGTGTACTGGAACAGCTTCTCGTAGGCCGCGAGGAACCCGGCGCACAGGTCGGCGAGGCCGAGCCGGGCACCCGAGAACGGGATCGCAAGCTCGCTGTCCTGGCCGGCAAACCGGATGTCCGCTTCGAAGGTGACCCGCTGGCGGTCGTCCGCAAAGCCCTCCGCCGCGAGCGCGGATGCCGCCTCCTGACGCAATGCCTCGATGACGGCGATCGCCTGCTCCAGATCAAGCCCGTCGAGCGGTGCGGCGACGGCTCTGGCGAACTCGAGCTGGACGTCGCCGGTCAGCATGCCGAGCGCCGTGAACACGCCCGGAAAGCTCGGCAGCAGGACCCGCCGGATGCCGAGCATTGCGGCGAGATCGGCGGCGTGGACCGGGCCGCCGCCGCCGAAGGCGACCAGCGTGAAAGCGCGCGGATCGAGGCCGCGCTCGACCGTGACCGCGCGGATCGCGCGCGCCATGTTGGCGTTGACCACCGCACGGACGCCGAACGCTGCCTCGGACACGGACAGGCCGAGCGGGCGCGCCAGATCGCGCTCGATCGCGGCCTCGGCGCACGCCGGGTCGAGCGGCAGCGCGCCGCCGGCCAGCGCCTCCGGATTGAGATAGCCGAGCACGAGGTTGGCATCGGTCACGGTCGGCCGCTCGCCGCCCAGGCCGTAGCAGGCGGGCCCGGGCTCGGCGCCGGCGGAGATCGGCCCGACGCTCAGCAGACCACCCGGATCGACGCTCGCGATCGAGCCGCCGCCGGCCCCGACCTCGGCGATGTCGATCGCCGGCACCTTGAGCATGTAGCCGCCCGCCTTGATGAACCGGCTCGGGCTGCTGATGCCGTCCCGGAACTCGTACTCCTGGACGCGGGCGACCTCGCCCGCCTCGATCAGCGAGGCCTTGGCCGTCGTGCCGCCCATGTCGAACGCGATCAGGTCTTTCTCGCCCAGGCTCCGGCCGAGCGCGGCCGCGCCCGTAACGCCGGCGGCCGGCCCGGAGCCGACGAAAAAGGCAGGCTTTGCCACCGCCGTCCGGACGCCCGCCATGCCGCCGTTGGAAGTCACGACCAGCAGGGGCGCGCGGATGCCGATCGCGGCAAGGCCCTCCGCCAAGCGCTCCAGATATCGGCGCAGCACCGGGCGCAGGTAGGCGTTGACCGCGACCGTACTGGTCCGCTCGTACTCCTTGATCTGGGGCAGGATCTCGAACGAGGCGCTGACGTCGAGTTCCGGGAAACGCTCGCGCAGCAGCGCTGCCGCCTGCTGCTCGTGGGCGGGGTTGCGGTAGCTGTTGATGAAGCAGATCGCGAGGCTTTCGATACCGGCCGCGAGCAGGCGCTCCGCGGCCGCGACCACGCTCGCCGGCTCGAGTGCCTGGATCACCTCGCCCTGGCCGCCGATCCGCTCCACGACCTCGAGCCGGTGGCGTCGCGCGATCAAGGGCTCGGGCTTGTCCCAGGCGAGGTCGTACAGCTCGGGCGTGCGCAGCCGGCCGATCTCGAGGACGTCCCTGAAGCCGGCGGTGGTCAGCAGGCCGGTCGCGGCCCCCTTGCGCTCGAGGATCGTGTTCGAGCCGACCGTGGTGCCGTGCAGCACCTCGACCACGTCCGCGGGCGTGCCGCCCGCCAGCTCCAGGATCTCGGCGATGCCGCGGATCACCGCCCGCTCGGGTGCTCCCGGCGTCGAGGACAGCTTGTGCACGAGCAGCCCGCCCGCGCCGTCGCTCGCCGCGAGGTCGGTGAAGGTGCCGCCGATGTCGGCCGCGACCCGCAGCGCCTTGGGTTGCCCGCCGATGGCTGCCACCGGCTAGGCCTCCGAGAGCTCGCTAAAGGCGCCGACCAGGAAGCGCCGGCGGTCATCGGGCAAGGGGGACATCGGCGGCAGGCAGCGCAGCCAGCCGGGCTCGCCGGTCTGGTCGGCGACCAGCGCGCGCAGCCCCTGATGGAACGAGCCGGCCCGCTCGATCGCGCGTCCAGCGGCGACCACCTGGCCGAGCAGCCTCTGGCGTTCGCCCGGGTCGTCGCTGTCGATCAGACGGCGCAGCAGCGGGGCCATGAAGTTCGCCATGCCGCAGATCGTGCCGGCGCCGCCCGCGGCCAGCGCCGGCGGCAGGTGGCTCTCCTCGCCCGTGAGGATCTGCAGCTCCGGAAAACGCTCGAGCAGGCGGAGCGTGAAGGCCCAGTCGAAGCCGCTGTCCTTGACCCCGATCACCACGCCCGGAAACGCCGCCGCCAGGCGCGCGATCAGGTCCGGGCCGAGGCCGATGCCGGTGACCGACGGGATGTGATAGAGCAGCAGCCGGAGCGGCGCGCCGGCGCGCTCGACGTGGTCGGCATAGAAGCGGAACAGCCCCTCGTCATCGAGCCCTTTGTGGAAGAACGCGGGCGTCAGGAGGATGTCGACAACGCCCGCGGCCTGGGCATGCCGGGTCAGCGCCAGAGCATCTGCCGGTGCCGTGGCGCTCGCGGAGACCACCAACCGGGCGGGCGGAATGCCGGCCGCGAGCAGCGCCTCGAGCCCGGTGCGCCGGTCCGCGACCGGGAACACCGGACCCTCGCCCGTGGTCCCGAACAGCGCGACGCCGTCGCAACCCTGTGCCAGCAGATCCAGAGCCCGTGCCGCGAGACGCGCCAGATCCGGCGCATGATCGGCGGCGATCGGCGTCGCGATCGCGACGTAGAGGCCACGCCAGCGTGGGTCCCTGGCCAAGCTCGTCTCCTCCTTCCAGGCGCGCCGCGATTGCCGCGGCAGAGCATTGTGGGTCATGCTAGCCGAACGAAGCCGACAGCGCAGCAGGTCCAGACCAACGATGGTTGCCGCCATCAGGCTCGCGCTCGGCGCGCTCGCTCTGCTCCTTGCAGCGGGCAGCGCTGTGGCCGAGGAGCTCGCCTGGAGCGCGCCGCTGGCGGTCGCCCGGGTGCTCGCGGGTGACCGGCTGGCGCTGGCTGACGGCCGGACCGTCCGCCTCGCCGGCCTCCGCCTGCCCGCGGGCAAGGCTGCCCTGGCCGAGCAGGCACGTGCGGCGCTCGCAGGCCTGCTGGCCGACCAGGCGGTCCGGCTCGGCACGGCGGCGGCGCCGATCGATCGCTACGGCGATCTGGTGGCCCAGGTCGAACGGGCCGACGGCCGGTGGCTGCAGGGCGCCCTGCTCGAGCAGGGGCTCGCCATGGTCGAGACCCGGCCAGGCGAGGTGGCGCGCGCGGCCGCCATGCTGGCGCTGGAGCAGACCGCACGGGCGCAGCGACGCGGCCTCTGGGCCGACCCCGCTCTCGCGCCGCACGACGCCGCACGGCTCGCCAATGCGACCGGCAGCTTCGAGATCGTGCAGGGCCGGGTGCTGCGGGTGGCGCCGACCAAGGACTACGTCTACCTGAACTTCGGCGCGGACTGGCGTTCCGACTTCACGGTCCGCGTGCGGCGGGCCGAGCTCGATGGCCGCTTCGAGCAGGCCGGGCTCGACGTCCTGGCGCTCGCCGGCCGGCGCATCGAGGTGCGCGGCTTTGTGCTCGAGGCGGGCGGCCCGCTGATCGAGCTGTCGCACCCGGAGCAGATCCAGCTCCTGCCGGACGAGGCCGCCCGGGCGCCGCGCGATTGAGGCGGCACCGCGGCGGTCCGGATCACATCGCTTCCTTAATCTCCTTGCGGATCAGCCACCAGTTCACCGGATAGGCGGTCGCGAAGCCGGCCCCCATCGCGACCTGCATCATGAACCAGAACTCGGCCGAGTTGACGTGCAGCTCGGCGCCCAGCACATGCTTCCAGATGTAGAAGTGGGCGATTGCCATGAAGCCGTACATGCCGACCTGCCAGGCGGTCAGCGACAGCGTGTCGGCCTTGACCGCGGCGACCAGCCCCTCGCCCAGAGAGAGGCCGCGCATCGGCGCAATCGTGAAGTATTGGAAGGCGATGCCGAACCCGAAGGCGAAGATGTAGTCGACCACCCAGACCGCGAAGATCTTCTCGGGGAGCAGCCAGGGCCAGCCGAACCAGGTGGCAATCAGCGGAAACCCGAAGACCAGCCACTCGGCGCAGATGTCGCCGAGGGTGCAGCCGCTGCCGCAGTGCAGCGTGCCCTTGCCGACCATCACCGGGAACGGCGTCAGCGCCTTGCTCGGCATCGGCTCGTCCCGTGCCATCGCCGCCTGCGCCTTCTCGTGCGCCGCCAGGCGCCCATACCTGTAGTAGGCGAAGACGATGATCAGCGAGCCGAACAGCGCGGTCACCGGCCAGACGAGGTTCATGATCCACATGTGCTGCGGATGGCGGAGCACGTCCAAGGCGATCAGCAGCGCGCAGCCGGCGCCGAGGACCAGCGACGCGATCGCCAGGACGTGGAGCCATGCAGGCACCATCGGAGCCGTCCCTCCCGTTGCGGTTACCCTCCGGGGCCGATTCCGATCCGTCACTTCGGCCCGCCCGAGGTTGGTCAACGCCGGGCACCGACGCTGGTTCCGGCAGGCGGGAGCGGGGCAGGCGTCATCCCGGCGACCGCGGGCGTTCAGGCCTCGGTGGCCGAGGGGTGCAGCTCGGGTCGGTAGCCGGCGCGCAGCGCGGCGACCGTCGCGCGCGGCGTGAGCACGGTGACCTCGAGGCCCTCGGGCCGCTCGCGCCCTGGACGGTAGCCTTCCGGCGTCCACGGCAGCAGCCGGTGGTCGAGCACGAGATAGGGCACGCCGGGCTTGCCCGGCAGCGTCACGAAGGCGCCGTCGGGCAGATCGTCGATCGCCGCCGGGTGGGTGATCTGGCGCCGGGTCTGGACCTCGACCCGCTCGCGATGCAACTGCCAGTCGAGCTCCACCGAGCGCGGCCGGCCCGCCCGCCCGGTCGCCGCCATCCAGGCGCTGACGAAGGCCTCGTAAGCGGCCCGCCGGCAGAGCGCGCAGGGCCGGTGGCCGGCCGCCAGCGCCACCGCCTCGTCGAGGAAGAACAGCTGGGTGTAGGCGCCCGGCCGCATCACTTCCTGGCGCCGGCCCTTAAACTCGAGCCGGCAGACGACCCAGTGCGGATGCTGCCAGCGCCCGGCCCCGAGGCGGCCCTCGTCGTTGTGCAGAATGCCGCGATTGCCCATCAGCAGCCCGCGCGCGGAGCTGCTCACGATCTCGCCGAACGGCGTGACCCGGTTCTGAAGCGGCATCTCGGTCCTCCGCCGGCATGGGCTCCACGCGGGATGCCGGCTTCTCGACCCCGTTTGTGGCACTAGTGAAGCGACTGATCCACAACGGAGACGATGATGCCCGTCAGGCAGCGCTTGGTCGCCCGGGCTCCCGGTGCTACAGACCGGCGCGCGTTGGGCGGAGCTCATGATTCACCTGGACGGTCGGATCCTGACCCCGGACGGCTGGTGCGCCGGCCGGCTGGCGTTCGCGGGCACGATCGAGCGGGTCGCAGCGCGCGTCGACGTGCCGCCGGACCGCTTCGTCCTGCCGGGGTTCGTCGACCTGCACGTCCACGGCGGCGGCGGGCTCGACTGCATGGCCGGCGAGGCAGCGACCCGCGCGATGGCCCGCTTCCACGCCCGCCACGGCACCACGAGCCTGCTCGCGACCACCGTGACCGCACCCGAGGACGATCTCCGCGGCGCGCTCCGCGCGATCGGTGCAGTCGTCGGCGATCGGCGGCCAGGCGAGGCGCGCGTGCTCGGCGTCCATCTCGAGGGTCCGTTCATCAGCCCGGACGCGCTCGGCGCCCAGCCGCCGTTCGCGATCCCGCCCGATCTCGGGCTGGTCGACGAGCTCTGCGCGATCGCACCGGTCAGGATCGCGACGATCGCGCCCGAGATCGACCCGGATCATGCGCTGCTGCGGCGTCTGCTCGGCCACGGTGCGCGCGTCCAGCTCGGCCACAGCTGCGCCAGCTACGAGCAGGCGAGCGCCGCCCTCGAGGCCGGGGCTGGCGGCTTCACCCACCTCTTCAACGCGATGACCGGGATCCATCACCGCCGGCCCGGCATGGTCGGCGCGGCGTTCGCACACGCGCATCACGCCGAGCTGATCCTCGATTTCCGGCACGTGGCGGCGGGCGCCGCCCAAGCCGCATGGCGCGCGATCCCCGGCCTCTACGGGATCACCGATGCGGTCGCCGCGGCCGGCATGCCGCCCGGCGAGTATCGGCTCGGTCGCCACGTTGTGGTCAAGGACGCCGATACGGTCCGCCTCGCCGACGGCACGCTTGCCGGCAGCGTCTTGACCATGGACCGGGCGCTCCGCAACTTCCTGGCGCTGGGTCTCGATCTCGAGGACGCGGCCAGGTGTCTCTCGAGCGTGCCCGCGGCCTATCTCGGGCAGGACGACTGCGGACGGATCGTGCCGGGCGCGCGCGCGGACCTGGTCGTGGTCGACGGCGCCGGTCGGCTGCTCGCGGTCTACATCGAAGGAGAGGCGGTTGAGCTCGCTGATGCTCGAGGAGGCGCGTGAGGCGCCGGCCCGGGTCGCGGCCCTGCTCGCGACCGATAGCGAGGGTTATCAGGCGCTCGCAGCCCGCCTCCGGGAGACGCCGCCGCCGTTCGCCCTGACCGTGGCGCGCGGCAGCTCCGATCACGCCGCGAGCTACGCCGCGGCGCTGCTGGCGGTGCTCGCGGGCATCGTCACCGCTTCGCTGCCGCCGTCGACGGTCACCCGCTACCGGGCCCGGCTCCGCCTGGAGCGCGCGCTGGCGCTTGCGATCTCCCAGTCCGGCGCCAGCCCCGACATCGTGATGACCCTGGAGGCCGCAGCCGCGGCGGGCGCCTTGACCGTGGCGATCGTCAACGACCTCGCCTCGCCGCTCGCCAGGTGCGCCGCCTACGTGCTCGACCAGCACGCCGGGCCCGAGCGGAGCGTCGCCGCGACCAAGAGCTGCATCACGTCGATGGTCGCGGCCGCCCGCCTGATCGCGCTCTGGCGCGAAGATGCCGGCCTGCTCGCCGCGCTGGAGCGCCTGCCCGAGCGGCTCGAGGCGGCGGCGGCGCTCGACTGGTCGGCCGGGCTCGCGGTCCTGGCGCCGGCCGCCAGCCTCTACGTCGTCGGCCGCGGCCTCGGTCTCGGAATCGCCGCCGAGAGCGCGCTCAAGCTTAAGGAGACCTCGGCCCTGCACGCCGAGGCGGTGAGCGCGGCCGAGTTCCGCCACGGCCCGCGGGCGGTCCTCGAGCCGGGCTTCCCGGTCCTGATCTACGCGCTCGAGGACAGCGCGTCGGCCGATGCCGCGGCGCTGGCCGAGAGCCTGGTCGCGGCCGGTCAGAGCTGCCTGATCGCTTCGGCGAGCACCGGCGGCGCTCTTCGTCTGCCGCTGCCGCCGCCGCTGCACCCGATGCTCGATCCGATCGTCGCCATCCAGGCCTTCTACCCGTTCGCGGCGGCGCTCGCCGAAGCCCGCGGCCACGACCCGGACCGGCCGCGCAGCCTGCAGAAGGTCACCAAGACCTTATGAACTGAAGCCGCCCCGAAGCGCTACTTCGCGATTTGGAACTCGCGCGTCCGCGTGTAGACCAGGCGGATCAGATCGTACTCGAACGGCGATCCGGTGCGGTAATAACGGAACGGAATGTTGCTGCGCAGATCGATCGGCCGCAGGCCGTAGGCGGTGCCCAGGTAGGCGGCGCTGCTTCTGATCCCGGGCGGGATCAGGAGGCTGAAGCCGACGCTGTCGACGGCCAGCCCGCTCGCGTCCCGCAGGTTGGACGGGCCGAGCAGCGGCAGCACGAGGTAAGGGCCGTCGCCGACGCCCCAGTGGCCAAGGGTCTGGCCGAAGTCCTCCGTGACTTGCGGCACGCGACCAATCTCGCCCGCGATGTCGTAGAGGCCGCCGACGCCGAGCAGGACGTTGTCGATGAACCGGAGCGCCGCCCGCCCGGCAGTATCGGGCTTGAGCTGCAGCACCGCATTGGCGAAGGTCGGGATCTCGGTCAGGTTCGAGAAGAAATCTCTGATCCGGTTCCTGACGAACTCCGGCGTGATGAACCGGTAGGCATTCACGAGCGGCAGGATCACTGTCCGGTCGGCCAGGGCGTTGAAGGTGTAGACGCCCCGATTCCAGCGTTCGATCGGATCGTAGACCTCGAGCGCGAAGACCTCGCCCGGCCGGGCCACGTCCTGCAGCTGGCGTTGCGGCGGAATTGGCGCCGCCACCGTGCCGGCACAGGCGGCGAGGCAGACGCTGGCCAGGAGCGCCAGAACTGCGGTCAGTCGGATGCCCATCGGTGCCGCTGGCCGACCGTCACTTGGTAAAGAAATCGATCATGTCAGCGACATTGTCGCGGTAGTCCAGATTGCCGACATGTCCGCCTTTGATATAGATCTTGGCGCGATTGCCGAACACCTTCTCAAGGTAATCGATGTCACCGTCAGCCAAAGTTATGTCGTCCTCATTGTGCATCAATCCGATCTTATTGGTGTTGGCGAGATAACTCTCGATGCTCTTGAGGCTGGTGCGATAGATCAGGTCCTGGCGGGTAATTCCAGGCTCCCGGCGCTGAAAGAACGGGAGAAACAGGTGATCGATGTAGTCGTCGAAACTGGTACGCAGCGCGACCTCGGCGAAGGGCGTCAGAGAATCCGTGACACCGAGCGGCGTATCCGGCGGGCTGATGTAACCGGCATCGATCATCTGGTCGGTCGTGAAGATCATGTTGGCCGAGACGACCCGGAATACCAGCCCGATCGCGGCCGCCAGGCTTTCGTCTTTCGGTTCGCGGCGCTTGTAGATCGTATAGAGGAGGTCCGGCGTGAAACTCGGGGTGTCCTGTTGAACGGCGGCGCCGATGAACGTATCGATCATCTGATCGATGAAGACGCCGAGGCCTTGGGGCGTGTTGTCCTCGAGCAGCTGATCGAGGGCATGAGCCGAGCTCGCGAGGTTGACCGGCGGATTGATCAGCAGCACCCGCTGGAACCGGAACGCCTGCTCTTGGTCGTCGAGCTTGGCGACGAATGCGGCCTGGGCGCCGCCCAGGCTGTAGCCGACCAGATCGAAGGCCGAGACCTCGATCCGGTCCTCCACCTGCGCATAGGCGAGCCGCATGACCCGGTAGAGGTCGGCGGCGTCCTCGGTGATCAGCCCGGGCACGCTCGTGGTCGAGGCGTTGACGATGAAGTTCTGATGGATCGGCGAGGGCACCGAAATCACATGGAAGCCGATCTTCTGAAACATCCTGACCAGCACCAGGCTCTTGCTGGAGTTGTAGCCGGCGCCGGTGCCGCCGATCACGAACGCGAGCGGCGCCCTGTGCGCCTGCGGCAGGAATCCGAAGCGCAGGCCCTTGGTGTACCAGAAGATCTCGGGGATCTGGCGGTCCGGGAAGATCGCGAGCTGATGCTCCTCGAGCGGGACATCTTCCGGCAGATCGGCCTGGTAGATGCTGGGCGTGCCGATCGCGGTCGCCGCATAGGGGTCGACGAACGGGTAGTCGTAGCTCGCGGCGTCGCCCTGGCCGGGAGTGGCCAGCACCAGCAGGCAGCAGAGGATCAGCCATCGAGCCGTCATGACCGGTTCCGTGATGGTCGCGCCCACCCGGCGCCGACCGCAGGTCGACGAAGAGGCGCGCACCAAAGCACAGGCCGGCCCGCCTCGCCAAGAGCCGCCCTCGGCCGCCCGACCGGAACCCGGCCCGGCGCCCGCTTGGCAGTGGTGCTCGACAGCGGGGCGGTGTAAAGGAACAGCATCGGCATCTGAGAGCGCCTTGAGGAGAATTACGGCCGATGCCGGGTGAACACCAGCCTCGGATCGACGTTCCGAGCGGGTCCGGTGCGGGCCTGCACCGTGTTCCGCCGCCGGCCGTGGCCGGCCAGACGGCCGAGCCCGTGGCCATTGCCGGTGCGGCCGCCAGAGCGAACTGACGGAACTCGCCGCGAACGCCGCGCGGCGTCCTTAGCCGGACAGGCTCAATCAACCGGGAGGCGTCATGGCCCGCAAGATCATCGACATCTCGGTCGCCCTGCAGTCGGGGATCCGCTCCGACCCGCCTTTCATGCTGCCCGAGATCACCTATCTCGACCACCACGACACGCTGCCGAACCTGCTCGCCTGCTTCCCGGGCCTCGCGGCGGCCGATCTGCCGGGCGGCGAGGCCTGGGCGCTCGAGCGGGTCGCGATCGCCACGCACAACGGCACCCATCTCGACGCCCCCTGGCACTATGCCTCGACCATGAACCGCGGCGAGCGCGCCGCGACCATCGACGAGGTGCCGCTGGACTGGTGCTTCCAGCCGGGCGTCAAGCTCGACTTCCGCCATCTCGACGACGGCTACGTGGTCACGCCGGCGGACCTCGAGGCGGAGCTCGCGCGCATCGGCCATGAGCTCAGCCCGCTCGACATCGTGCTGATGAACACCGCGGCCGGCGCCCGCTACGGTGAGCCCGACTACATCGACCGCGGCTGCGGCTGCGGGCGCGCCGGCACGCTTTGGCTCCTGGAGCGCGGCGTCCGGGTCACCGGCACCGACGGCTGGAGCTGGGACGCGCCGTTCTCGAAGACCGCCGAGGCCTACGCCCGGACCCAGGACGCCGGGCTGATCTGGGAGGGCCACAAGGCCGGCCGCGAGATCGGCTACTGCCACCTCGAGAAGCTCGCCAGCCTCGACCGGCTGCCGGCCCGCGGTTTTCAGGTCTGCTGCTTTCCGGTCAAGATCAGGGCCGCCTCCGCCGGCTGGACCCGGGCGGTCGCGATCGTCGACGACTAGCGATCGGGCCGCGCGCCATGCCGCCTTCGACCGCCCGGCTGCGAGCGACCGCCTTCACTCACCAAGGTGCCGTGCGCGCGGCCAACGAGGACACGATCGCGGTCGGCGATTGGGTGATGAGCGCGCCGATGGCCGCACCGGCGACCTTCGAGCTCGAGGTCACCCGGCCGGTGATCTGCCTGGTCGCCGACGGCATGGGCGGCCATGCGGCAGGCGAGGTCGCGAGCCGGACGGTCACCGAGCACCTGACGGAGCACGGCGGCCGGGCGGTGGGCGCAGCCGCGCTGGCAGCGCTGCTCGTCGCGGCCAACGCCGAACTGTTCGAGCGGATGCGGGAGCACCCGGCGCAGGGCGGCATGGGCACGACCGTCGCCGGCGTCGTGATCGGCCCGTCCGGCAGCCTCGTGTTCAATGTCGGCGACAGCCGCGTCTATCGGATCCTCGGGTCAGGCACGAGGACCGCCGCCAGGCTCGAGCAGCTCAGCACCGACGACACCCCTGGACGCAAGCTTGCCGACGGCCGCACCGCCGCGATCACGAGCCACCTGATCACCCAGACCCTGGGCGGCGCCTGGCAGGCGATCGCGATCGAGCCGCATCTGCTCGAACTGCCGCCGGCGCTGCGCGAACGCTACCTGCTCTGCAGCGACGGCCTGACCGACCTCGTGCCCCGGGCCGCGCTCGAGGCCTCTCTTGCAGAGGATGACGGCGGGTCGGTTCAGGCGCTGTTCGAGGCCGCCATGGCCGCGGGCGGCCGGGACAACGTCTCGATCGTCATGCTCGATGTGCAGCGGGCATGAGCGGGCGGGCGGATGTGTGGGCTGACTTGCGGTCCGCGCGCCGGCGCTGTCGGGCGCCGGCGCCCGAAGCCACCGCCGCGATGGCCGGCCGGCGGTCGGGGGCGGGCCAGATCTCAGCCGGGGGCGCGAAGCCGAACTCCCGCTCGTAGGCGGCGAGCGTGGCACAATAGCTGGCCTCGCGCTCGGTCGCGTTCGGCGGCTGATAGCGCAGCCGCTGCCCGAGCACACCCCGGCAGAGCGCCTGCGCGTAGGAGGCCGGGTAGCTGAGATGCAGCTGCCAGACCCGCTCGATCGCCTCGGCGGCCGTGAGCCGCTGCCCGGCGACCACCGAGAGATAGAGAAAGCGCTTGTATTCCTCGAACGCGAGGCGCGCAAACTGGAGCGGCCAGCCGTGCTCGCGTGCCAGCCGCTTGGCGAAGTTGAATGCCTTGCCCGGCGGGCTGACCTCGAATTCCGCCAGCCTTTGCCAGAGCTCCGGATTGCTGTGCGCCATGACCCGCCACTCGCCGCCTGGGGCGAGTGTGCGAGAAGGGCATTAAGACGGCGCTAAAGCGCCGAAATCGAGACTGACAGGTCGCTCCTACGAGTCTGTGACGCGGGTTGGCTCCGAGGCCGCGGCCGTCCGTCAATCATTGCGGCAGACGGAACGACGTGATGACGTCATGCCCGTCGCGTTTCTCATAGACGTACGTGACCTTTTGACCGACCTTGGGAAAGGGGATCTCGCTGTTCAGCGCCATGTAGATGGTCTGGCCATTGATCACGATGGCCCCGCTACCCTGGTTGACCGAGTTGACGTTGCCGGTGATCACCTGCTCGGCCGTGGCACCTGCGCTCCCGGACGGGTCCGCCTGATCCGATCCGGCCGCGGTGGCCGCCGGGACCGCCGCAGCGAGCAGCAGAACGAAAGCGGCGGCAGAGATTATCTGATGCATGGTTTGTGCTCCCTCAGCCGGTCCCTCCGGCAGGCAGTTGGTCGAGCCTCGCCGGCTCGGTTGCGGCTACGACGCAGGCCGGAAGACCCAAATTGCTGCGCCTTCGCCGCCGCTGGCCCGCACCGCGACATAGAGGCGCTCGCGCTCGGAAACGAACAGCGAAGTTCGGGCGCCCGCGATGGTCGGGATCCGCGCGAGCTCCTCGTAGCTGTCGCCGCGCTGCTGGATGACCTCGACAAAGCCCGCGCCACAGCTGAGATAGACGCGCTGACGGTTGGGATCGAGAAAGACGTCGTCGGTGTCGCCGCAGACCGGCAGGCGCGCTATCGGCGCGCCCGTGCGGGTGTCGAGCACGGCAAGCAGTGCGGGGCCGCGGTAGACCGTCAGAAGCCGCCGGTCGGCCTCGTCGAGCGCCATCGGAAAATTGGCCCCGGCGTCGGCGTTGGCCCAGCTCGCCACCTGCTTCCGCGTCGTCCGATCGACTACGACGATCTGGCGCGCGTCCGGCACATTGACGAAGATCCGCGGCCCGTTGCGCTCGAGCGCAAAGGCCTCGGGGTGGCCGGGCAGAGGGATCTTCCCGTCGATCTTGCCGGATGCGGCCGAGATCAAGGCAAGGCCGCCCTCGCCGTAGCCGACCACCACCTGTCCGTCCCCGGGCGCGAGGCGGACATTGTCGGCATCGTCGCCGAGCTCGATGGAGTCGAGCGGGGCGAGCTCGGGCCCCTTGAAGCGATGAACCAAGCCATCGCCGGCATCGGCCACAAAGACCGTGTCGGAGGCGGGGTCATAGACAACACCCTGCGGCTCTTCGAGCCCGCCGATCCGGCGCAGGACTTTGCCGGCAGCAAGATCCACGACGCCCAGGCTGTTGTTGCCGAGCTCGGCCACGAACAGCCGTTGCCGGGCGAGATCGATCGCGAGGTGGTCGATCCGGCCGCGAACCTCGCCAAGCGGGATCTTCTGCTCCAGGACGAGCGGCTGCGCCGGGCCCGCCGCGGCAGGCAGGCCCCAGGCGAAGAGCCCCGCGAGCGTGAAGGTCACGGCGAGCAGCTCGCGACAGCGTGGCAAGCCGCCCGCCTTCACCGCCTGCGTCGCGCCGTCCGTCGGTCTGCTGGACGCGGAGCACCCCGGCATGTCACCGCGATACTGTCGCACGGATCAGCTCCTCGCGACGTTCATCTGGTCGAGCGCGGCGCGCAGACCGCGCGCGAGGGTCTGCGCGTCGGCATTGGCCCAGAAATGCATGAAGAACAGGCGCGGTTCCTCGGAGAGCATGTGGTTGTGCAGGGCTTCGACCTTGATGCTGTGCTCCCGCAGGGCACGGATCACCGGGTTCACCTCGTTGGCGGTCATCACGAAGTCGCCGGTGATCGCCGCCTTGCCGTCGCCGGTCGGCTGGAAGTTGATGGCAGTGGCGGTGCCCATGGCCGGCGGGATCGCCATCCCTGCCTCCGTGACCTCTTCGGAGCGCGGAATGGTGAAATGGTAGACACCGCCACCGGCCTTGCCCTGGTAACCCATGATCTTGTCGAGCCCGGCGGAATCGAGAGCCAACTTCTCGGCAGCCGGTTTGCCCGGCGATCCGCCGAGCGGCGTCTTGCTAAGCGCCAGCCCGGCGCGTAACGCCTCGGCAAGGCCGGCTGCGTCGCCTTCGCCACCGACGTGCATGAACATGACGTCTGGCTTCAGATTGTCGAGATGGTGATGCAGGGCGGTGATCTGGATGCCGCCCTCCTCGAGCTTGGTCATGACCGGGTTGACCTCGGCGTCGGTCAGCACGAGATCGCCCATCACCATGGTCTTGTTCTCGACCTGCTTGAAGGCGAGCCACGAGCCCAGCGCCAGCGCGGGCTTCACCGCCACCCCGTCGGCCGTGACCTTAAGATCGCTGCGCGGCAGGCTTATCTTGTAGACATCGCCCGGCTGCATCGAGCCGGCCACGCCGATCGCTTTCTCTACTGCCTGCCAGTCGGCCTGGGCGGCGAGACAGGGCCCGCACAGGCCCATGACGAGAGAGATCGTCGTCAGTGAGATCGCTACGCGCATCAAGAACTGCCTCCTCGTCTGCTTGGGTGCTGCGAGTTTTTGCGGTCTGTGTAGCGGCGGGTCTTGGCGCGCCTTAGCCCAGCTTTTCCGCTACTTTCTTGAAGGTCTGGCCATGCAGCAGGGTCACCTCCGCGGTCGGGTGACCGGCCGCCATCTCGGGAAAGCTGCTGACGGCGCGATAGCCGGGGTGGGCTTTGATCGCCTTCTCGGTGGCGGCGAGCAGCGAGACGGTCGTCTTGCCCATGACCGCCTTCTGCTTCGTGGCAGCTTCGAGATCTCCGGGGTCCGTAATCTTCTCGGCCCCGGCGATCGCGCCGGTCGTCGGGTCCACGACGACTTCGGAGAACCCGCCGCTCTTCTCCGTATAGACCGAAAGCTGGAGCTTCCCGTCCTCGGCAACCTCGAACTTGGCCGAGATCGGGGTCCCGTCGCGCGCGCTCGCCTTCAGCCCCTCCTCCAGCGTCACTTTCGTTCCCTTGAGCGCGCCGGCGAGCGCGGCTTGGTCCGATTTCTCGTCGGCATGCGTCATACACGGGAAGCAGGTGAGGTGACCGTAGCGGGTTGGTCACCTCGGGTGGGCCCGATGCCTTTATGAACGCCGACACCATAGCGAGGGTTTCAGATGATACAAGCGTTGCATAATCACGAATTCATGATACAGATACGTCTGTGAGCGCTCAGGCCGACGCTTCCGCCGGAAGCCGCTGGCTGCTGCTGATCCACCAGCTGCCGGCCAAGCCTGCTTATTTCCGGGTGAAGGTCTGGCGCCGGTTGCAGGCCATTGGTGCCGTGGCAGTGAAGAACGCAGTCTATGCGCTGCCCTGCGACGAGCAGACGCAGGAGGACTTCGAGTGGCTGCTCCGTGAGATCAGCGAAGGCGGAGGCGAAGCCGTGGTGTGCGAGGCCAAGCTGATCGCCGGCCACTCTGATCAGGAGGTGCGCGCGCTGTTCAATCGTGCTCGCGGCGAGGATTACGACGCGATCGCCAAAGAGGCGCGATCGATCGCCGCGGGGCTCGACGACGCGCCGCCGCCGGACAAGCGAGCCGAAGCGAAAGCGCAGCTCGGGCGGCTCAAGAACCGGCTCGCGCAGGTCGTGGCGATCGATTTTTTTGGTGCCGATCGGCGGACGTCCGTGGAGGCGCTGCTCGCCGAGCTTGCGGATCGGGTCGCCGAGCCGGCCGAGGAAGAGGTGCTCGAAGCGCCAGCCAGCGACGTGCCGGCCTTGCAGAATAGCCGCGGACGGACCTGGGTGACGCGAGAGGGCGTGTTCGTCGACCGGATCGCCTCGGCCTGGCTGATCCGCCGCTTCATCGATCCGCAAGCCCAATTCAAGTTCGTCCCGGCCAAGGGCTACCAGCCGGAATTTAGGGAGCTCCGCTTCGACATGTTCGAGGCCGAGTTCACCCACCAGGGTGATCGATGCACCTTTGAGGTCCTGCTGGAGCAGGCCGGGCTGGATGATCCCGCCCTGCGCGCGATCGCCGAGATCGTGCACGACATCGATCTCAAGGACGCGAAGTTCGGCCGCGACGAGGCGCCCGGCATCGCGAGCCTGATCACCGGCATCGCCCGCGCCCATCCCAAGGATGAGGACCGTCTCGACCAGGGCGGCGCCCTGTTCGAAAACCTGTATGCCTCATTCCGCATCCGCCGCCGCGCCGCCCGCTGATTGGAAGGTCGAGGGCGCCCTCGCGGGCCATGTCACTCCTTGACCGCGCCGGTCATCGAGGAGACGTAGTGCTCGACGAAGAACGAGTAGACGATCGCGACCGGCACCGAGCCGAGCAGCGCGCCGGCCATCAGGGCGCCCCAATGGTAGACGTCGCCCTCGACCAGTTCCGAGAGCACCGCGACCGGCACGGTCTTGTTCTCGGACGACGAGATGAACGTCAGCGCGTAGATGAACTCGTTCCAACACAGCGTGAAGGCGAAGATCCCGGCGGAGATCAGGCCCGGGATCGCCAGCGGCAGGATGATCTTGGTCAGGATCTGGACGCGGCCGGCGCCGTCGATCAGGGCGCATTCCTCGAGCTCGTACGGGATCGATTTGAAATAGCCCATGAGCAGCCAGGTCGAGAACGGGATCAGGATGGTCGGATAGGTCAGGATCAGGGCGAGCGGGCTGTCGAACAGGCCATACTGGAAGACGATGATCGCGAGCGGGATGAACAGGATCGAGGGCGGCACCAGATAGGCGAGGAAGATCATGCCGCCGATCGTGCTCGAGCCCCGGTAGCGCACGCGCACGATCGCGTAGGCGGCCATCACGCTCGCGATCAGCGACAGCGCGGTCGCGCTGACCGAGACGTACATGGTGTTCCACATCCAGCGCGGATAGTCGGTCTCGAACAGGAGCTTGTGGAAATGCTCGAGCGTCGGGTTGACGACCCACCAGGGATTGTGGGTCTGCATGTCGATCAGCTCGTTGTTCGGTTTGATGCTGGTCAGCGCCATCCAGTAGAAGGGGAACAACAGGACGATCAGGAACAGGATGAGCGGCAGATACACCGTGATCAGCTTGGTGTGCAAGCGCTCGAGGTAATCCATGCCCTGGCGCTCGTCCCGGCGGCGGTCCCGCCAGCCCTGGAGCAGGCCGGCTTTCTTAGCCGTGACCTCGTCGGCGCGCAGGCGGGTCAGCTGTTCGGCCATGACCGGTTGCTCCTGGTCGCTCTCTACCTTGATCAGTCGTCGATTCCGCCTTGCTGCCATTTGCGCCGCTGCAGGCCGAACCAGCTGAACATGATCGCACCCAGCAGGAAGGGGATCATCGCGGTCGAGATCGCAGCGCCCTCGCCGAGCGAGCCGCCGAGGATCGCGCGCTGGAAGCTGAGCGTCGCCATCAGGTGGGTGGCGTTGAGCGGGCCGCCCCGGGTCATCGCGTAGATCAGCTGGAAGTCGGTGAAGGTGAACAGCACCGAGAAAGTCATGACCACGGCGATGATCGGGGTCAGCAGCGGGAAGGTGACGTGCAGGAACATCTGCCGGCGGTTGGCGCCATCGATGATCGCGGCCTCGTACAGGGTCGGCGAGATGGTCTGCAGCCCGGCGAGCAGGGTGATCGCGACGAACGGGATGCCGCGCCAGACGTTGGCGACGATCACCGAGGCGCGGGCGTTGTTCGGGTCGCCGAGGAAGTTGATGTACTGGTCGATCAGGCCCAGCCGCTCGAGCGACCAGCTGATGATCGAGAACTGGCTGTCGTAGATCCACCAGAAGGCGATCGCCGAGAGCACCGTCGGCACGATGAACGGCAACAGCACGATCGCCCGGATGAAGGCCTTGAACGGGATCGAGTGGTTAAGCAGGATCGCGAGGTAGAGGCCGAGCCCGAATTTGGCCACGCTGGCGACGATCGTATAGAGGAAGGTGTTGAAGACCGCGAGCCAGAACACCGGATCGTCCCACAGCCACGCGAAGTTCTCGAGGCCGATGAAGACACCGGGGCGCCCGATCTTGGTGTCGGTGAAGCTCAGCCAGATCCCGAGGCCGAGCGGATAAGTCAGGAACAGAATCAGGAACGCGGCCGCCGGCACCATGAACCAGAAGCCGACCCAGTTGCGATTGTGCTTGAGCCGGGTCCAGGACCACCAGGGCGGGGCGGCTTCGTAGGTGCCAGGTCGAGCGATCGTCGCCACGGTGCCGATCCTTCCTCTGCAGCCAGCAAGCCAGGCAGGCCGGGGGCGGCGGGGCGGCCCGCCGCCCCCGGCCGCTGATCAGACCCGATAGTAGCGGTTGGCGCGCTTTTCCGCTTCGGCCATGGCGTCCTCCGGGCTCGCCGCGCCGGTGGCGGCCGAGGCGACCATGTCGAGAATCACAAAATCGGCCAGCACCTGCGCCGCGGCATAGCCGAGGTCGCCGGCGTAGGCGATGCTGCGGGCACGCTCGGTCGCCTCGGCGAACACCTTGCGCTTCGGATCCTCGTCCCAGACCGGATTGTCGTCGTAGCCGTGCAACGTCTGGGTGAAATAGCCAACCGACTGTTCCAGCCAAGCGTTGTACTGCGGCGCCTCCATCATGAAGGTCATGAACGCCTTGCAGGCCTCTGGGTAGTCGGTATAGGCGAACGCCATCCACGGGAACCCGACCTGCATCTCGGTCGGCTTGCCGACCGGGCCGACCGGCCAGTAGGCGTGGTCCATGTCCTCGGCGATCTCGGCCATGTTCTGGGCATTGGCCGCCGCGTAGATCGAGATGCCGTTGTTCGTGTAGCTGATGTCGCCGGCCAGGAACGCCTTGTTGTTGCTGCTGTCGTTCCAGGACGCGGTCCCCTGGACGAAGCTCGGATAGAGCTCGCGGACGTATTCGAGCGCCATCTTGGTCTCGGGACTGTTGATCGCGACCTGGTTGTCCTCGGTGAGCAGCTTGCCCCCGAAGGCCCAGACCAGCCAGTGCACCCAGGCGTTGCCGTCGCCGCTGGCGTGGCCGAGCGCGAAGCCGCCCGGGTGCCCCATCTTATTGAGTTCTTTGCTCAGTTTCAGGAAGTCG
>CAWALL010000015.1:0-409130 GCA_963782885.1 uncultured Alphaproteobacteria bacterium | reverse complement strand
TGCTGGCGGACGATCCGGGGCGAGTTGCGCACCGAGGAGCCCATGGCGCCGGCCACCGCCCCCGTCGCGGCCGAGTAGGAGGCGCGCCATGCTCGAGCGTCACGCGATCATCGAGCGCAGCGGCCCGCTGCTGCTGGTCCTGATCCTGATCACGGTCTCGATCGGCGGCCTGGTCGAGATCGTGCCGCTGTTCACGATCGAGAGCACGATCGAGAAGGTCCAGGGCGTCCTGGCCTACTCGCCGCTGAACTCGCCGGCCGCGACATCTACGTCCGCGAGGGCTGCTACAACTGCCACAGCCAGATGATCCGGCCGTTCCGCGACGAGGTCGAGCGCTACGGCCACTACAGCCTGGCCGCCGAGAGCATGTACGACCACCCGTTCCAGTGGGGCTCCAAGCGCACGGGCCCGGATCTCGCGCGCATCGGCGGCAAGTACTCGAACGAATGGCAGACCGCGCATCTGATCGACCCGCGCTCGGTGGTGCCGGAATCGGTGATGCCGCCCTACGCCTTCCTGCGCGAGCACGAGCTCAGCTTCGACAACATCGCCGACCACCTGCGCACCAACCGCACCGTGGGCGTCCCCTACACCGACGAGATGATCAAAGACGCCCAGGCCGATCTGCATGCCCAGGCCGATCCCGACGCCGACCACGACGCCCTGCTCAAGCGCTATCCGAAAGCGGCGGTCGGCGACTTCGACGGCGATCCGACCCGGCTGACCGAGATGGACGCCCTGATCGCCTATCTCCAGATCCTCGGCCGCATGGTCGACTTCACCGACCTGCGCACCGAGGACGTGCTCCAGTAGCCGGGGGCGCTCGCCGATGGCCGCGGACCTCTACGCCTGGATCAAGCCGCTCTGGATGGTGTGGCTGGTCCTGGTGTTCCTGGCGATCGCGGCCTGGGCGTTCTGGCCGAGCCGCAAGAAGCGCCTGGAAAAACAGGGAGAAATCCCGTTGCGCGATGATTCGGAGACTTGAGGTCATGCCGACCAAGGTCGAGAAGGACGCGATTACCGGCCAGGAGACCACCGGCCACGAGTGGGACGGCCTCAAGGAGCTGAACACGCCGCTGCCCAGGTGGTGGCTGTACGTGATGTACGCGACCATCGGGTTCGCGGTGATCTGGTGGCTGCTCTACCCGAGCTGGCCATGGGTCAACACCTACTTCCCGGGCATCCTCGGCTACAGCCAGCGCAAGGCGCTGGACGAGCGGATGGCCGAGGCGGCCGCGGCCCGGAGCGGTTTTCAGCAGCGCCTGGCGGCCGCCTCGCTCGACCAGATCGCCGCCGACCCGCAGCTGATGGCGTTCGCCTACGCCGGCGGCCAGGCCGCGTTCAACGACAACTGCGCCCCCTGCCACGGGCTCGGCGGCGCCGGCCAGAACAACTACCCGAGCCTCGCCGACGATTCCTGGCTCTGGGGCGGCACGCTCGACGCGATCCAGACCACGATCCAGCACGGTATCCGCAGCGGCGATCCGGACACCCGCGCCAACCAGATGCCGGCCTTCGGCGCCGACCAGATGCTCGATCGCAACCAGATCGACGACGTCGCGACCTACGTGCTCTCGCTCTCCGGGCAAGCCTCGGAGCCGTCCAAAGATCAAGCGGCTGCGATCAAAAGCGGCGCCGTGATCTTCGCGGATCAATGCGCCGCCTGCCACGGCGAAAACGGCAAGGGCAACCAGGAGCTCGGCGCCCCCAACCTGACCGACGACATCTGGCTCTACGGCGGCACCAAGGCCGACATCGTCCGCCAGGTCTACCAGCCCCGCCAGGGCGTCATGCCCGCCTGGGCCGGCCGCCTCGATCCGGTCACGATCAAGAGCCTCGCGACCTACGTCCACGCGCTGGGCGGCGGCCAGTGACATGAGCACGACCCGGGTCCATACGAGCTCCTACGGACTTGGCCGGGTCGGGGTCGGCAGGCAAATTCGCGCGCATGAATGACAGCACCGTCACCGTCGAGCCTGCGGTCTCCTTCAAGGAACTGAAGAAGGATCCGCTCTACGTCAGCCGGATCAAGGTCTACGCCAAGGCCGTCCACGGCCGCTTCCGCCAGATCAAATGGGCGGTCCTGATCACGCTGCTTGGCATCTACTACGTCGTGCCGTGGCTGCGCTGGGACCGAGGCCCAGGAGTACCCGACCAGGCCGTGCTAATCGACATGCCGGGCCGGCGCGCCTACTTCTTCTGGATCGAGATCTGGCCGCAGGAAATCTATTATCTCACTTTCGTGCTGATGCTGGGCGCCTTCGGCCTGTTCCTCGCGACCAGCATCGGCGGCCGGGTCTGGTGCGGCTTCACCTGCCCGCAGACCGTCTGGACCGACCTCTTCATGTGGGTCGAGCGCCGGATCGAGGGCGATCGCGGCGCCCGCATCCGGCTCGACAAGGCGCCGCTCTCGCGCACCAAGATCCTGCGCAAGGGGACCAAGCACGCCGCCTGGCTCCTGATCGCGGCGCTGACCGGCGGCGCCTGGATCATGTACTTCAACGACGCGCCGAGCGTGACCCGCGCGATCGTCACCGGCGAGGCGAGCTTCGCCCAGTACTTCTTCTTCGGCCTGTTCACGGCGACCACCTACCTGCTCGCCGGCTTCGCGCGCGAGCAGGTCTGCACCTACATGTGCCCCTGGCCCCGCTTCCAGGCGGCGCTGCTCGATCGGGATTCCTACGTCGTCACCTACGAGCGCTGGCGGGGCGAGCCGCGCGCGCCGCACAAGAAGGGGCAGAGCTGGGAGGGCCGCGGCGACTGCATCGCCTGCAACAACTGCGTCGCGGTCTGCCCGATGGGGATCGACATCCGCGACGGCCTGCAGCTCGAGTGCATCGGCTGCGGCCTGTGCGTCGATGCCTGCAACAACGTGATGGACCGGGTCGGCCGACCGCGCGAGCTGATCACGCTGGACACCGAGCGCAATCAGCAACTGCGCATCCAGGGCTTGCCGCCGACCACCCGCATCCTCCGGCCGCGCACCCTGATCTACGCGACGATCCTGGTGCTGATCGGCATCGGCGTGCTGGTCGGACTGTCGGCCCGCTCGAGCGTCGACATCAACGTCCTTCACGATCGCAACCCCTTGTTCGTCACGCTGTCCGACGGCAGCATCCGCAACGGCTACACGATCAAGATCCTGAACAAGAGCCGCAGGGAGCAGCACTACGACCTGGCGCTCGAAGGCATCGAGGGGGTGAGCCTGAGCGTGCTCGGCCAGGAGGACCAAGGCGCGCGCGCGCAACTCACGGCCGAGCCGGACACGGTCGCCACCTACCGCGTATTCGTGACGGCGCCAGGCAAGCTCGCCAAGCACGAGGGCGAGCACCACGGCGACGACGAGCACCACCGCGACGAGCACGAGGACGGCAAGGTCCAGCACCTGAGGATGGTGCTGACCGACCAAGCCGCCGACGCCAGCGCCGAGCGGACGACCGTCTTCCGGAGGCCGGAGTGATGACGATCATGATGCAGCGGACCTCGGATGCCCTGCGCAGCCGCTGGATCCCCTGGTCGTTCGTCGGCTTCTTCGTGGTCGTGTTCGCCGTCAACGGCGCCATGGTCTGGTTCGCGCTCTCGAGCTGGACCGGTCTCGAGGCGGACAATTCCTACGAGCGCGGCCTGGTCTACAACCGCGCGATCGAGGCCGAGAAAGAGCAGGCGGCGCTCGGCTGGCGGGCGGACTTCCGCTTCGCTCAGACCGGCCAGCGCCGGGGCACGCTCGAGCTCGACCTGAACGGCCGCGACGGCGCCCGCCTGCAAGGCGCCAAGGTCGACGCCCTGCTCGTGCGCCCGACCCAGGAGGGCTACGACTCCGACCTCGCGCTTGACGAAAGCGAGCCCGGCCACTACCGCGCCGAGCTCGAGCTGCCGTTGCCCGGCCAGTGGGAAGTCCGCCTGGCCGCAAGGGCCGGGGGCGAGGTCTACCGCCTCAGCCCGCGGATCTACCTGAAGCCGTGACCGCGGAAGCAGCGCTCCGCTCGCCGCCGCCCGAGGCAGAGGGCCCGGAACCGGTCCTGCTCGACCCCTCGAGCTACGTGCAGGCCGCCGGCGACGGCCTGCACACGCTGCATCTGATGGTCGACGGCGTGCACTGCGGCGGCTGCGTGCGCCGGATCGAACGCGCGCTCGCGGCCGAGCCGGGCGTCGAGAGCGCGCGCGTCAACCTCACGACCCGCCGGCTCGTAGTCACCTGGCGCGGCGCCGCCGCGATGGCCGCGCGCCTGGTCGAGGCGGTGAGCCGCGAAGGCTTCCGCGCCACCCCCTACGACCCGCGCCAGCTCGCCACCGGCGATGCCGAGGCCGAGCGCCGGCTCTTGCGCGCGCTCGCGGTCGCGGGCTTCGCCGCCGGCAACGTCATGCTGCTCTCGATCTCGGTCTGGGCCGGCCAGGCCTACGGGATGGGCGATGCGACCCGCGCGCTGATGCACTGGTTCTCGGCCCTGATCGCACTGCCCGCGATCGCCTACGCCGGCCAGCCGTTCTTCTCGAGCGCGCTCGGCTGCTCTGCGCAACCGGCGCACCAACATGGACGTGCCGATCTCGGTCGGCATCCTGCTCGCGGCCGGCATGAGCCTGTTCGAGACCATCCGCGGCGGCCCGCACGCCTATTTCGATTCGGCCGTGGCGCTGCTCTTCTTCCTGCTGATCGGCCGTTTTCTCGACCTCAGGGCGCGCGGCCGGGCGCGCTCGGCGGCGGCGCGCCTGCTGGCGCTCGGCGCCGAGGCGGTCACGGTCCTGACCGCGGACGGCCGCCGCCAGGTGCTGCCGGCGGCGAGCGTCGCCCCCGGCATGACCGTGCTGGTCGCCGCCGGCGAGCGGATCGGGATCGACGGTCGCGTCCAGGCCGGCCGCTCCGAGGTCGACGCGAGCCTGATCACCGGCGAGAGCCTGCCGCGCCCGGTCGGGCTCGGCGATCCGGTGTTCGCCGGCACGATCAACCAGAGCGCGCCGCTTCGTCTCGAGGCGACCGCGGTCGGCGAAAGCACGCTGCTCGCCGAGATCGTCCGCCTGATGGAGCTCGCCGAGCAACGGCGCGCGAAATACGTCGTGCTCGCCGACCGGATCGCGCGCCTCTACGCGCCCGCGGTCCACGGTCTCGCGCTCGCGACCTTTCTCGGCTGGACGCTGATCGGCGGCATCGCCTGGCAGACCGCCCTGCTCTACGCGGTCGCGGTCCTGATCATCACCTGCCCCTGCGCGCTCGGCCTCGCGGTGCCCGCGGTCCAGGTGATCGCGAGCGGCCGACTGCTGCGCCAAGGCGTGCTGCTGAAGTCCGCGACCGCGCTCGAGCGCCTGGCCGAGGTCGACACCGTCGTGCTCGACAAGACCGGCACGCTCACGGTCGGGCGTCCCACGCTCGATCGGCGCCGCCCGCTCGATCAGGCGGCGCTCGAGCTCGCGGCCTCGCTCGCCGGCGCCAGCCGCCATCCGCTCGCCAAGGCGCTTTGCCGCGCGGCCCCGGGCGTGCCGGTCGCGGGCGGCGTCGAGGAGATCCCGGGGCGGGGCCTGCGTCGGTCGAGCGAAGGCGGCGAGATCCGGCTCGGCAATCGCGGCTGGTGCGGGGTCGAGCAGCCGGGCGAACCGGCGAGGGGCCCCGAACTCTGGCTGGCGCGGCCCGGCCGCCTACCGGTCCGCTTCGCCTTCAGCGACCCATTGCGCGAGGATGCGGTCGCGGTCGTGGCCGCGCTCAAGCGGCAGGGGCTCGAGGTCGAGCTGTTGTCCGGCGACCTGCCGCCGGTGGTCGCCGCGGTCGCGCGCGAGATCGGCATCCCGGCGTCGCGGGCGGCCTGCACGCCGGCCGGGAAGGTCGCCCATCTCGAGCGGCTCGCGCTCGCCGGCCGCAAGGTCCTGATGGTCGGCGACGGCCTCAACGACGCCCCGGCGCTCGCCGCCGCGCACGTCTCGGTCTCGCCCGCGAGCGCCATCGACATCAGCCAGACCGCGGCCGACGCGGTCTTCCAGGGCGACCATCTGCAGCCGGTGGTGGAGCTCCTGCAGGTGGCCCGGCAGGCGCGCCGCCTGATCCGCCAGAACCTCGGGCTCGCGCTCGCCTACAACCTGATCGCGGTGCCGGTCGCCGTGCTGGGCCTGGCGACCCCCCTGATCGCCGCGGTCTGCATGTCGGGCTCGTCCCTGCTCGTGGTCGGCAACGCGCTGCGCCTCGGACGCGGCCGGTGACTGGGCTGCTGTACCTGATTCCGGCCGCGCTTTTTTTGGGCCTCCTCGGGCTCGCGGCCTTCCTCTGGGCGCTCAGGAACGGCCAGTTCGACGACCCGGACGGCGCCGCCGAGCGCATCCTGTTCGACGATGACGAACATGACCCCGGGCGCGGTGATCGCCGAGCTTGACGACGTCCGGCACCTGCGCGCCGACGACCCGAGCGGCGCCTTCGGCATCCTGCGACGGCACGCCGATTTCCTCGCTGCGCTCGCGATCTCGGTCATCTCCTGGCGCCGGGCCGGCGGCATTACCGGCCACTGCGCGGTGGGCGGCGGCGTGCTTTTCCGCCACCGGGGCGGTGGCCGGCGCACGCTCGAGCGGCAGTCGCTGCTGCCGGTCGCCCTCGAGGCGTTCGGCCGTCCCGCGCGGCCGCGCCGCCGCTCACCAACCTGGCGCCCGACGCCCTGGTCGAGGGTCTGCTCGAGGACGACCTGTTCGCGCTCCTCGCGCATGCCGCGATGGAGAGCTTCGCCAGCGAGAACGGCGCCCGCCTCGCGGCCATGCAGTCCCCGCGCGACAAGCTCGACCAGCGCCTCCCGGAACTCCGGGCCCTCGAGAGCCGGCTGCGTCAGGAGCAGATCACCGGCGAGCTGCTCGAACTGATCACCGGCACCGAAGCGCTACGCCGAGCTCCGGGCTCGGCACACTCCCGGTCGGGTCCTTCATACCCGGCATGCCAGCACCCGACCCTCACACCCCGAGCCGGCGCTCCGCGAGCGGCCGCAGCGACGGCTCAAGGTGCCTGATATGAGCCCAGATTGTCGGGCCAGCTCGACCTCCAAGCACGCCTCGCCAGGATCAGTGCCGGCGCGAGCGCCGCGTTAACCTACCGTTTACCACTTGCACGCTAACCCTGTCTTCGGACGGTCCATGCGACCGTGGGAATCCGACCTTGGATTTGAGGTGCGGCGCATGGACTCCCAGGATCGCATGGACCAGGGCGGGCAGGGTGAGCGCCGGGGGTTAACAGCTCCTTAAGGTGGAGACCGGGCCCGGCAACGCCGGCCCGCAGCTTGCGACCCGCTCGCCGCCCGTCAGGGCGTGCCGGCGAGGCGCGAGGATCGCGATTTTGGGCGGCAGGTATCAGTATCAGCTCTCGCGCCGGCCGACCGCCTTGCCGAGCAGCCAGGCCGCGCCGGCGATGCCGCCGACCGCCAGCGCGCCGATCGCGAGCCCCCGCCACAGATGCAGCCGCACCCGGATCTGCGGCTCCGGCACGTCGCCGCGCGGCCCGGGCACCCGCCGGACGCGCCACAGCGCCCCCGTCCCGAGCGGCATCCGGATGCCGAGCTTCTCCGGCGCGATCCGGATCACGCCCCAGTCGACGATGTAGAGCGCCCCGTCCGGGCCGAACGCGCAGTGCGAGGGCCGGTTCATGCCGCCGTGGAAGGCGTGCGAGGCCGGCCCCTGGATGCGGTTGATCGCGAAATCGTAGACCTTGCCGGTCCGCATATCGACCCGCACCACCTTCAAGCCGCGCGGATCGAGCGGCTTGCCCGTGATCGGCATCAGGTCGCCGAACAGCGCGATGAACGCGTCGCCCTCGAAGCCGAAGCCCGGCTCGCGGCAGAAGTCGAGCCCGTTGACCCCGGCGTGCGGCTCGAAGGTCGCGAACGGCCTTGGCGGATGCGGGTTCGGGTGCTCGGCCAGCACCGGCTCGCGGTCGCGCCCGGCCTTGCCGAGCCGCGGGTCGTCGAGGCGCAGGCCGCCGGCGAAGTCCGGCCAGCCGTACCACTCCCCCTTCTTGACCTCGTACAGGTCCTCGGTGTCCCAGATGATGTGCCGGCGGCCGCGGGCGTCGATGTTGTGCTCGGTCGCGAACAGCCGGCCGTCGCGATCGAACGCGATCCCGTAGGGATTGCGAAAGCCCCAGGCGAACCAGTGGCACTCGCTGCCGTCCGGATTGCAGCGCATGATCGAGCCGGTGCATTTGGCCTCGCCCTTGATCACCTGGCCCGGGTAGGTCTCGGTGCCGAACGGGACGTAGGCCCCGGTGCGCACGGTCTCGGCGAGCCCGGTGCGCACAGGGCCGGTCGTGTCGCCGAGCACGTTCGGCGATTTGTAGTTGCGCCCGGTCAGCGTCACGTCCTGGCCCGGGACGTCGTGGAACTCCGGATCGCGCGCCATCCACTCGTAGGCGTAGTCGTCGGCGCCGACCACGGCCAGATTGGTGCAGCTGCCCTGACCCCAGTAGAGCTTGCCGTCGGGCCCGACCACCGGATAGTTGGCCTGGTGATCGCCGCGCCCGGGCAGGTCGGTCACGATGTCCTCGATCGGCCCGCCGTCCCGGCCGACCCGCGAGAGCGTGGCGGTGTTGTTGAAGTAGAGATGGCCGTCGAGCCAGCAGGCGCCGGCCAGGGCCCCGCTCTCGAGCCAGCGCTCCTTCGGCAGCTCGAGGAAGGTCTCCTGGTCGCCGGTGCGCACGTCGACTTTGACGATCCGCGGCGGCGAGGCGATCTTGTGGCCGGATTCGGTGACGTAGCAGTCGCCGCGCTCGTCGAAGCAGCAGTGGCAGGGCGCGTTCAGGCCGGTCGCGACCAGCTCGACCTCGTAACCCTCAGGCACCAGGACGTCCTCGGGGTCGAACCGGTGCCTCGGCCGATTGCGGCGCCGCTTGAACTGATCGAGGATCGGCTGCACGAAGGCCGCGGTCTCGGCCAAGAGGTCGGTCGTCATCGGCGCACGCGGGCTCAGCATGCCCGGCTGATCCATGGATCTGGCCATCACTCGCTCCTCAGAAGAAGAATTGTGAGAGCGTCCGGCGGCAGCCGCCACAGCCGGCCGCTGCCCGCTTCGGCCGCAACACCCGTCTCGGTCATCTCGAACCGGCCGAAATCCAGGATGTAGAGCGCGCCGTCCCGCCCGAAGCCGAGGTCGATCGGCCGGAACAGCCCCGGCAGGTCGAGCGGATGCAGGCTCCAGTCGGCGGGATCGAGGCGCGCCAATGCCCGGCCCTGGCGGGGGCCGGCCGGCGCCGTCATCGGCGCCTCGTCGCCGAACAGGGCGACCAGGACCTGGCCGGCGAGCCGGCCCGCCGTTGCCGGCACAAGCGCCATCTTGACTGCCGCGACATGGGGCGGAAAGCGCAGCAGCGGCCGCTCCGGCGGCGGCAGCTCGGCGTGATTCATGAGCACGAAGTCGGGCGCCGGACCGCGGGTCGGCCGGTAAACGGCATCGGTGATCGGCTCGCCGCCGATGAAGTCGGGCCAGCCGTACCAGCGACCCGCGCGCACCTTGCCGATCCGCGATGTCAGCTTCCGAACAGTCTCATCAGGTCTCTGGCGCCATGCACGATGCGCTCGATCACAATCTGGTCATGGGCGCGCTCGGAATAGAAGATCAGACAGCGTCGGAAGGACCACGGCTCGGATGCCCGCGCCCAGTTCCGGGCGCAGCGGCGCGGCACGGGGCATCTGGACGATTTTGGCGCAGCGCTCGCGCAGTTCCAGGACGAAGCTCAGGGCCCGGCGCGGATTCCGCCGTGCGAGATCCGCCTCGGCGAGCGGTGTGAACCGACAACGCATCGACCGCTAGTCGACCATCGCCCGATATTTCGCCTCGAGCCGGTCGAAAACCTGGTCCGCGGGTATCGGCGGGCCGCTCCGCCGGCCCGCCGTGATTTGCTCGCGCAGCTCCCGCAACCGCAACTCGCGTTCATGCTCCGGTCCTCCAGCAGGCGAAGACCGGCGCGCACGACCTCGCTCGCATTATTGAAGCGGCCGCTCCTGACCTGCTCCTCGATCAGCCGCTCGAAATACTCTCCGAGCGCAAAGCTCCGCGGCATGGCCAGACCCCACCATCGCTGATGCTGGTGTAAGATAACAATTATCACCACAGCCCGCTCGCCGGCGCCGCCCGTCGCAATCTCCGGCGTCAGCAGCTCAGCCGTTGATGCTACCACTTCCCGTCCGGAACAGCGCGCGCAGGGTCGATCCGTTCCGCTCATTGCTGGAGTTCGTGCTGGAGACCAAAGGTCGTGTCACGCCCTCGCCGGCAGGACGTAGGTGGCGGGATAGCTGGTCTGGAAGGCAGGAAGCGCTTCGCAGCGGGCGGAGAGGGCGTCGAGAGCGGGATGGCGTCCGGGCGGCAGGATCGAGGGCTCGGCCATCTGGACGTAGCGGAGCATGCAGGCGGTCGTGATCTGCGCCTGGTCCAGTCTGGCGGTGGTTCGCCAGGGCGCGGCCGCGAGCGCGGCAATCGCACCCGTTCCCTGGGCCAGGCAACGTCCGGTCCACTCGGGCCAGCGCAGCGTTGCCGGCCGGATCATGCGCTCGTAAGCGGCGGCACCGATCTTGTCGATCGCGCCGGTCGCGAGCGCGATCAGCTTGAGGGCGTGCCGGCGCTCGACGCCGCCCGGCGGGATCAGGGCTCTCTCCGGGCCGACAGTCTGATCGAGCCAGTCGAGAATCGCCGACGAATCGATCAGCACCTCGCCATCGTCGAGCACGAGCGAAGGGATCCGCCCGAGCGGATTGACCTGGCAGAGGGCGTCGAAGTCGGCGAACACCGAGCGTGTGTCGTGCGTGTACGAAAAGCCGAGGACGCGCAGCGAGACCGCGACCCGGCGCACGTAGGGCGAATCATACTGGCCGACCAGGATCATCGCGCCATTCCACCGTATCATGCCCGCGCCGGCGCCGGACGCGCGGCCCGGGCGGAGCGTGGTTGCCGATGGGCTCAGCGGCACCCATCTTCTGATGCCCCGAGAGGTCCCGGACGCACACAGCCTCGGCCGTGGTCGTCTCGAACTTCTGCCAACCGGACGGAACCTACGCCGTGAAGCTGTTCGAGTGCCAGCATTGTGGCCAGCTGCTGTACTTCGAGAACACCCGGTGCGAGCGCTGCGGGCATGTCCTGGGCTATCTGCCCGACCGGGCGATGCTCAGCGCCCTCGCCCCGTTCGACGGCCAGCGCTGGCGCCCCCTGATCGCGTCCGAGCAGCCGCAGCGCTTCTGCGCCAATGCCGTCCACGACGCCTGCAACTGGCTGGTGCCGGCGCAGGGCCCCAACACCTTCTGCCAGGCCTGCCGCCTCAATCGCACGATCCCGGACCTCGGCCCGCCGGACCACCTGCTGCGCTGGCAACGCCTGGAGGCCGCCAAGCACCGACTGGTCTATGGGCTCCTCCGGCTCGGCCTGCCCGTGGTCAGCAAGTTCGAGGATCGCAGGACCGGGCTCGCCTTTGACTTCCTCGCCGGGCCCGACCCCTCATGGACACAGGCGCCGCAGGTCGTGACCGGCCATGCCGACGGACTGATCACGATCAACCTTGCCGAGGCCGACGACGCCGAACGCGAGCGGATCCGTCAGGCCATGGGCGAGCCCTACCGGACGCTGCTTGGACATTTCCGCCACGAGGTCGGCCACTACTACTGGGACCGGCTGGTCCGAGACGGCGTCTGGCTCGATGCTTTCCGGGAAATGTTCGGCGACGACCGCCAGGACTACGGCAGCCGTCTCGAAGCGCATCACGCCGAGGGCCCGCCCACTGACTGGCAGGAGCGCTTCGTCAGCGGCTATGCCAGCGCCCACCCGTGGGAGGACTTCGCCGAGACCTGGGCGCATTATCTCCACATCGTCGACACGCTGGAGACCGCCGCCGCCTTCGGCCTGCGCGTCGCGCCCCAGGTCGGCGACGATCCCGCGCTCGCGATGGCGATCGACTTCGACCCCTACCACGAGCCCGACTTCGACCTCCTGCTCAAGGCCTGGCTACCGCTCACCTACGCGGTCAACAGCCTGAACCAGAGCATGGGCCAGCCCGACCTCTACCCGTTCGTCCTGGCGCCTGTGGTCATGGGCAAGCTCCGCTTCGTCCACGGCCTCATTCACTGAAGCGGCTTTCCCGAAGCCGGCGTTGCCTGCCATCGGGTGCCGAGCAGCGGCTCCTAGACCGACCGAGGATCCCGCCCTCTGGCGTGCTGACGGCGTTCCCGGTCAGTAGGCGTTCGCGATCGGCAGTTCCTCGGCCGGGAAGTGAGTGATGACCTTGCAGCCGGTGTCGGTGACCACGACCTCCTCCTCGATCCGGGCGGCGGAGTAGCCGTCGCTCGCCGGGCAGTAGGTCTCGAGCGCGAACACCATGCCGGTCTTGATCTCGAGCGGGTGCTCGAGCGAGCAGAGGCGGCTGATGATCGGCCGCTCGTGCAGACAGAGCCCAAGGCCATGGCCGAACTGCAGGCCGAAGGCGGCGCGCTCGTCCGGGAAGCCGAAGTCCGGGGCCGCGGGCCAGACATGGGCGACGGTGTCGGTGCCGACACCGGGTTTGATCAGCTCGATCGCCCGGTCGAGCCAGTCGCGGCAGAGCCGGTAGGCGTCGTGCTGGGCGGGCGTCGCGCGGCCGACGTTGAAGGTCCGGTAGTAGCAGGTGCGGTAGCCGTTGAACGCCTGCAGGATATCGAAGAACGCCTGATCGCCCGGCCGGATCAGCCGGTCGGTGAAGTTGTGCGGATGGGGGTTGCAGCGCTCGCCCGAGATCGCGTTGATCGCCTCGACGTCGTCCGAGCCCATCTCGTAGAGCATCGCGTTCGCCCGGGCGACGATCTGGTTTTCCCGGACTCCGGGTTTCAGCTCCTCCCAGATCATGTGGTAGACGCCATCGACCATCGCGGCCGCTTGGTTGAGCAGCGTGATCTCGTCGATGTTCTTGATCTCGCGGGCATCGAGCATGATCTGCTGGCCATCGACCACCCGCATGCCCGCTTCCTGGAGCGCGAACAGCATCGCGGTCTCGCACATGTCGACGCCGACCGGCGCACCCGCGCAGCCGGCCTCGCGCAAAAGCGCCATGATCTCCTGCGAATGCGCCTGCATCAGGCCGAAATGCGGCGGGATCGTGCCACGCATGCCGAGCACGCCCGCCCGGCAGCTGGCGGGGTCCAGCCAGTCGCAGTAGAGCCGGTGGTGGACCGCCGCCGAGCCGAAGTCCCAGACGATCGGCTCAGCCCCCTCGGTCAGAAGTGCGAACCGGCAGAACTTGTCACGCCCCCACTCGCCGATCGTGGTGCCGGAGACGTAGCGGATGTTGTTGACGTCGAACAGCAAGAGCGCGCCGCACTCGGAATGGCGCAGCGCCGCCTGCGCGCGCGCCAGCCGGTAGCGTTGCAACCTTCGAAAATCGACCCGGGTCTCGAAATCGACCGCCATCCGGCCGGGCGCCGGCAGCTCGCGCCTCCAGTTCCAGCGCGGCTCGAGATCCTGAGCGCTGGTCGGCTCGTGCGGTGACGGTGCCATGTCCTTGCCTCCCTCGGCTGGTGATCGAACCGCAACATGACGCCGCTGCCGGCCGCCGTGCAAGCTGACCAGCGTCAACCCTTGAGCGCGCCGGCGGTCAGGCCGTGGACCAGGAACCTGCGGACCAGGATCGAGAAGAACAGGACCGGTAGCATGACCATGGTGCCGCCGGCCGCGATCTTGCCCCACTCCCAGCCCTCGTAGTTCATGAAGTTGACGACCGCGACCGGCGCCGTCATCGCGTTGGTTCGGGTCAGGATCAGCGCGAAGAAAAAATCATTCCAGGAGTAGAGGAAGCAGAGGATCGCGGTCGCGGCCAGACCCGGGCCGGACAGCGGCAGGACGATCCTCGAGAAACCCTGCCAGAGGCTGGCGCCGTCGATCCAGGCGGCTTCCTCGAGCGCGCGCGGGGTGGCGTCGAAGAAGCTGCGCATCAGCCAGACCACCAGCGAGACGTTGAACGTGAGATAGATGATGATCAGGCCGATCCGGGTGTCGAGCAGCTCGAGGTGCCGATAAACCAGGAAATAGGGGATCGTGAAGGCGATCGGCGGCGCCATGCGCGAGGCGAGGATCAGAAGGCTCAGCGAGCGCTCGCAGCGGATCGCGGCGCGCGAGAGGGCATAGGCGCCGGGCACGCCCGCGAGCATCGCAAGCAGCGTCGAGACGATGCTCGCGATCGCGCTGTTGGCGAACGAGCGCGGGAAATTGCCCTGCCACAGGGCGGCGTAGTTGGCGGCGGTCGGCACGAACAAGAGCTTGGGCGGGAACGCGAAAATGTCGGCGTCGGTCTTGAACGACATCGTCAAAAGCCACAGGAACGGGAACAGGATCAGCAGCACCAGGACCAAGACGAGCGCGTGCAGGAGCAGGCGGTCGCGCCGCTCGCGGCGGGCGGGGTCGATCCTGCTACTCGACATGCTGGCCCCAGCCGACCATCCGGATCACGAGCCAGCTGAGCAGCACCGTGATCGTCACCAGGACCACGGTGATCGCGCTCGAATAGCCGAGGTACGAAAAATTGAAGGCCTGGACATAGCTGTAGTAGTTGGTGACCTCGGTCACCGTGCCGGGGCCGCCGTCGGTCAGGATGAAGATCAGCGGGAAGGCCTTGATGCTGTCGATCAGCCGGAACAGGCCGGCGACCAGCAGCACGCCCCGAAGATAGGGCAGGGTCACGTACAGGGTCATCTGGACGAAGTTGGCGCCGTCGATCCGGGCGGCATCGACGTACTCCTCGGGCATCATCTGCAGTGCCGCCAGGATCATCAGCATCGTGAACGGGAACCATTCCCAGGTATCGGCGACCACGATCGCGGTCAGCGCCCAATTGGCGTTGGTGATCAGCGACGGTACGTCCCAGCCGAGTTCGGCGAACAACCAGTAAAAGGGGCTGATGTCAGGAGTGTAGAGGACCTTCCAGATGATCGCGACCACGATCGGCGGCAGCACCATCGGGATCAGGAAGACGGTGCGGAGCGCCGCCAGCAGGCGCGAGCGGAGGTTGAGCAGCAGCGCGAACAGGAGGCCAAGCGCCAGCTGCAGCCCGACCGTCCAGAACGACAGCTTGGCCTGGGTCCAGAGCGAATCGTGGAACCGGCCGTCATCGAGCAGCAGCCGGTAGTTGACGAGCGGCCGGCTGAAGTCCCAGGCGGTCGCCGGCTGCGTCAGATTGAGCGGCGTGAAGCTCGTGACCAGCAGATAGAGCGTCGGCAGCAGCGTCACCACGAGCAGCACGACCAGCGTCGGCCACAGCAGATACCAGGAGAACCGCCGGCGCTGGTCGGCGAAGGTCACCCGGCCCGGGGCCTCCCCGAGCGTCCCTTGCCTCGGTGCGACGGCTGCCGGCATGGCCGCCTGCGGCGTCGCCCTTGGTTGCGACTCAGAGCTGGATGCCGGCCTTCTTCAGGTCGGCGACCGCCTCCTCCTGAGCCTGGGCCATGGCCGCGGCGCCGTCCTGCTGGCCGGTCGCGACCCGCTCGATCGCCTTGTTGATCTTGTCGCCGACCTGCGGGAACACCGGCACGGTGCGGTATTTCATGTAGCCCGACCTGCCGCCGAGATCGAGCACCTGGAGGTAGAGCGAGGCGACGTCCTGGCCGTTCAGCGTCAGGGCCTCCTTATAGGCCGGGTCCTCGATGATCGAGCGGCGGCAGACCGCCGAATAGCCCTTCTCGAGGGCGATCTTGCGCAGCGTCTCCTTGCTCATCGCCCATTGGATGAACGCCCAGGCCGCCTCCTTGTTCTTGGCGCCGGCCGGGATGCCGAAGCCGTGGCTGTTGGAGCCCGGGAAATTGCCGGCCGGCCCACCCGGCATCAGCGCATAGCGCACCTTGTCCTTGACCGTGCTGTCGGGGTCCTTGGCGAGCGGGGTCATCCAGCCGATCGCCTGGGTGCGGATGTTGGCGCGGCCGGCGAGCTGCGCGCGCATCGCCTGGTCGTCGGTGTAGGAGAGCACGCCCGACGGGCCGAACCTGGTCAGGAGGTTCGCATAGTACTCGGCGGCCTTGGCCGCTGCCGGCGTGTCGAGGGTCGGCATCAGGTCGTCCGGCGGATTGCGGAACACGGTGCCGCCGTCGCCCATCAGATAGGGGATCCAGTTCCAGTGGTGCAGCTTGTCGGCGACGAACGCGGCCACGCCCTCCTTCCTGTTGACCGCCTCGCAGACCTTGAGCAGATCGTCGAAAGTCTGTGGCGCGTCGAGCCCGGCGGCCTGGATCAGATCTCCGCGCGCCATGCCCATGATCATCGCACCCGCTTCCCAGGCGAAGCCGTAGGTCTTGCCGGCGGGATCCTTGAGCGAGCTCTGCGCGCCGGCGACGAAATCGCCGGCGTCCCACTCGGCGGGCGTCAGGTTGGGGTCGTTCACGAAGTCGTCGAGTGGGGCGAGCCAGCCCGCGCCGATCCAGCGCCCGGTGTAGATGAAGGTGACGTTGCAAAAGTCGTAGGCCGAGCCTTGGGTCGAGAGCTCGAGGTCCATCCGTTGATTGTAAATCGGGAAGGCCTCGAGCTCGAAGTTGACCGTCATTCCGGACTGCTCCTCGAACTCCGGAATGTACTCCTTGAGATAGGTGTGGAAGACGTGCTGGAACGAAGCGCCGTTGATGGTGACGCCGGCGAACGGCTTGGCCTGGCCAAGCACCACGGGCGCGTGCAGGCCGGCGGCACCGACCGCCGCGGTCACGCCCGCAGCCTTGAGAACCGTCCGGCGGGTGAGATTGGAGCTCGCCATCTTTGCCTCCGCTTGCGTCTTGCGCCGTCGGCGTTCCGCCCGTCGCGAGACGGTCGCCACATTCGGTCCGTGGCAGTTGCCGCCTTCGGAGCCGCCCTGATCGACCGGCGGGCGAACCGAGAGTCGCCTCCCGGTCGAGTTCTGGATCGTTTCACGGTGGGCGGGGAGGGTCAAGGTCGGGGTCCCGGCCTTGCCGAGCCGCGGGCGGCATGGTCTGATCCGGGCGCTTGACGAAGCAACGAGGAGGCGCCGATGGCCGCGCGGGCGGAAGCCCGGATGGTCCGGCCGGAGGCGGGGCCGGAGCCGGCGAAGGACGCGGGCGTCGGCGTCCCGGGCCGCGCTGCCCCAGCCGCGCCGGGCGAGCTGGTCCACCGCAACTGGGTGACCGCGACCCTGGTGCTGGCCAGCATGATCTATTCGATCGACTGGACGATCGCGGCGGTGGCGCTCCCGCACATGCAGGGCACGTTCTCGTCGACCCAGGACCAGATCTCCTGGGTGCTGACCTCCTACATCGTGGCGAGCGCGGTGATGCTGCCGGCGACCGGCTGGCTCGGCGCCCGCTTCGGACGGCGGCGGCTGTTCCTGGCCGCGGTCGGCGGTTTTACCCTGTTCTCGCTGTTCTGCGGCACCGCCGGGTCGCTGGTGGCCGAGGTCCTGCTGCGGATCGCGCAGGGCGCCTGCGGCGCGTTCCTGATCCCACTGTCGCAGGCGATCATGCTCGATGCCTATCCGCCCGAGGAGCACGGCCGGGCGATGGCGTTCTGGGGCATGGGCGTCGTGCTGGGGCCCGTAGTCGGGCCGACGCTCGGCGGCTATCTGACCGATGCGCTGTCCTGGCGCTGGGTGTTCTTCATCAACATCCCGGTCGGCTGCCTGGCGCTGCTCGGCGGCGTCACCTTCCTGCCGAAGACGCTGCCCGCGCGCAGCGTGCGGCCGCTCGATGGCTTCGGCTTTCTCGCGCTCGCCGCCGGAGTCGGGGCGATGCAGATGATGCTCGACCGGGGCGAGCGTCTGGACTGGTTCGATTCGCGCGAGATCGTGATCGAGGCGATCGTGATGACGGCCGGGCTCTATTTCTTCGTCGCGCACAGCCTGACCGCGCGGGCGCCGATGGTCGACCTGCGGCTGATGCGCGATCGCAACTACGCGCTCGGCATGCTGCTGGTGTTCCTCTACGGCCTCTTGACCCTGGCGCCGATGGTCCTGATGCCGCCCTTCCTCCAGGACCTGCAGGACTATCCGATGGCGACCATCGGCCTCTTGCTGAGCCCGCGCGGCCTCGGCCTGTTCATGGCGATGATGGTCCTCGCCCGGATCGGCCAGGCGGTCGACCTCAGGCTGCAGATCGCCGCCGGCTTTCTGATGCTCGCGGCCTCGAGCTGGTGGATGTCGAAGTGGAATCTCGAGGTCGCGGCCTCGGCGGTGTTCTGGACCGGCCTGATGCAGGGGCTCGGCGCCGGCTCGATCATCGGGCCTTTGGGTGTGCTGACCTTCGCGACCCTGCCGGCCACCCACCGGACCGAGGGCGCCTCGATGTGGAACCTGATCCGCTCGATCGGCTCCAGCATCGGGATCGCGACCGCGCTCGCGATCTTGGTGCGGACCGCCGGCATCAACCGCGGCGTCCTGGTCGAGCACGTCACCGCCTACAACGAGATCCTTCGTCACAGCCCGCTGCCGGGCGGTGGCACCATCGCTGACCCGGCGTCGCTCGCCGAGCTCAATCTCGAGATCACGCGCCAGGCCATGATGATCGGCTATATCGACGTCTTCTATCTCTGCACGCTGACCTCGATCCTCGCCATGCCGCTGATCCTCCTGCTCGGCAAGCCCGCCCGGAAACGCTGAGCCAGCGCCTCCCGGCCCGCCAACCCGGGCGACCTCCGCCCAGCCGCGCGAGCCCGCCGGGCGACGTCCGCCCGCGCCGCGACACCGCCGGAAGACGTCCGCACGCTGTCGACCGCGCCGGGGCAACCCGTCCGGTCCGCAGCCGCGGGCACGGAGTCCGACGGTCGCATGGACCCGCCGAGCAGATCGTTAACGAGGGGGAGTTAACGACCCGTTAGCAGGGCCGCAGCTTTTCCGCTTCACTCCCAAGGGCTTAACCGTTTCCGCCGCCCCGGGCGGCGCGCCGCGCTAACGGGCCAGACGCGCCGTACCGTATTAGCCTTAGCAACGGTAAACGGCTAGTGCGAGGTGAAGATGCTCCAGAAGTTGCTCAACAAGCTTGAGGTGGAGGACATGACCGGCCTCTCCTACCACGCAATCTGGCGGAGAATGAAGAAGAACGACTTTCCACAGTCAGTCGTGCTCGGCAAGGGTGTGGCAGCACGAGTTGCGTGGCGATATACAGAAGTTTTGGCACTGGATTGGCCGGCGCCGAGCCTCAGGCATAGGAGATGGGTCCTTCAGCTTAGACCGCGAACATAGGGTCTAGAGCTTCTGCCAGTCGACGGCGTTGCAGATGCGGCCGAGATGGCGCAGGCTTTCCGTCGCGACCGGGTGCGGTCCCTGCCGCAGAGCTTGGGCAGCCAAGGTGACATCACCGTCGAGCGCTTCTGGGGCCCCTGTCCGAGTGCCACCGCGCCTCAGGCGCGCCCAGATCGAGGCTGCCTCCCGCATCGTGCCGGTATCGATTGGCACATAGATGCTTGTGCTTATCACCTCGTCGAGATTATCGATTTGTCTGGTCGCACCCCTTCTGATCAACTCACGCCGGGCCTCGGGTCCCCGGCTTCCAGCCTCCTGAGCAGGGCAACCCGTAAAGCTTTCGCCTCTGGCCCTCCCCGCGGATGCGCTAAAAGCCATAGCAATTTTGTATCCAGGAAAATCAGCATCGTTCGTGGCGAGAAAGCCTGATCTTTCTCAGTTCTCTGTTCATCGAGATCAGGGTCCCGATCGTCGCCGGACTCTTCGATCCACTGTCGAATAAGTGCCACGGCTCTCTCGTTGACGCGCTTTCGCTCGACGATTATCTCGTCTAAGCACTCCCGATTCTTGACTAGTCGGCAGTGCTTGTTCGAGACCGCGCCGTGGTGGGTGCCGAGCAGCCAACGCTTGGCGAGGCCGAACACCAGGTGGATCGCCGGCAGGCGCAGCGCGGCGTCGCCCCAGGCGGCGGCGAGGTTGATCGGCTGGTGGGCGTAGCCGGCGGCGGCGAGGCCAGTGTAGCCGGACCAGCCATCGGTGGTCACGGTCGCGGGCTTGGCGACGTTTTCGCCGAGGAAGCCTTCGAGGCTCCGGGCCGAGACATCGGGCACGACGGCCAGCCTCAGCCGGCCCAGGCGGCACCCGCGGGCCTGGCCGCGGCCGGTCTCGACCGCGCCGGCGACCGTCGTCTTGCCGGCTGCGCCGCGGCCGGAGCGGCCGGGCCTGGGGCCACCGACATAGGTCTCGTCGGCCTCGACCTGCGCGCCAAGCGGCGCCCGCTCCGGGCGCACCATCGCGCGGCGGATCTTGTGCAGCCAGCTCCAGGCGGTCTGATAGCTGCCGAAGCCCATGAACACCGGCCGGACCTCCAGGTCGACGGTCTTGAGGCAGCGAAAGGCGCGCTCGACGCGGGCCAGGCCCTTGTAGGCGCGCACCGTGCCGGCGGCATCGAGAGCTTCGGCCGGCAGGCTGGTGCGCAGCACGTAGAAGCCGTCGAGCCCCGCCTCGGCAGCGATCGCCGCGGTGTCGCGGGCAAACGCGAGGTCGTCCTCGGTGATGGTGATGTGGAAGTGCTTGGCGACCTTGCGGCGGCCAAGCACCGCGCCGACCGCCTGGCCGATCGCCGCGGCGCCCCGGAGCGGCTGGCGCGCGCGCCGGATGCGCGCCTGGAGGCGGGTGAGGTCGCGTTCGGTGGCTTCGAGCAGATCGGCGCGCTTGCGCGCCCGGTCCGCGGCCAAGAGCGCGTTCTTGCACACGATCAGCCGCTCGCCCGGATAGTCGGGGCTGGCGATCTCGGCGAGGTCGCGCTCGTCAAACAGGTCGAGCTGGAGGGCGCCGCGCGCGACCAGCGCACGGATCGCCGGCGCCCGCAGCGCGGTCAGCCAGTCGAGACCGCCGGCTTGAGCTCCTCGGCGATGCGCGCCTGGGTGATCAGACCGCGGTCACCGACCAGGACCACGCGCCGCAGGCCGAAGCGCTCCCTGATCTTGGTGATCTGGGCGGCGAGCGTCGTCGGATCGCCCACGTCGCCGTCGAACACTTCGATCGCGACCGGGCAGCCGTCAGCGGCGCAGATCAGCCCGATCACGATCTGCAGCTTGTCGCGCCGGCCGTCCCGGCTGTAGCCGAAGCGGGCGAGCGCGCAGCAGCGGCCTTCCAGGTAGCTCGAGGTGATGTCGTAGAGCACCAGGGTGCCGTCCGAAAGATGCCGCGCGCCAGCGCCGCCTCGATCCGCGGCTGCGCGGCGCCCAGCCAGTCGAGGGTCGCGTAGAGCTCCTTGGCGGTGACCGGGCCGAGCTCGAGCGTCGCCCCGAGCGAGTGGCTCGCGGTCGCCGCATCCAGCGCCCGGGCGGTGTCAGAGCTATGAGATCAGCGGCTCGACCTAAAATAGTTCTGGTACGGACCAGTCGTCCAGCGGACCGGAGCATACCGAGAGCTGCCGCAGCTTCCCTGATTAGCGGGCTGCCGTCCGGCGCGGCGGCGTTTCGGTCGCACCGGCCGGGCCCGCGGACGCCTCGGGCGGAGCCGCGGGCGGCTCGGGCGCCGAAGGCGCAGTCGCGAGGTCGCTCGCCTCCACGGCCGGCGGCGCTGAGCGGTCCGACTGCTCCTCCTGCAGCGCGCGCCGCTCGATCCGCTTCAGGCGCGAGCGGTAGAGCTGGCCGGCCTCGTCGAGCAGGGGATAGGCAATCGCGCAGATGTGCGAGTGGATCCGCTTGAGGTCGCGCAGGATGTCGAGGTGGAGCGCGCTCGAATCGATGCTTTCCGGGCGCCCCGCGCGCAACCGCGCCAAGTGGTTCTCGGCGGCCTGGCGCTCGGCGTCGCGGACCGCGATCTTCTCGTCGATCAGCTGGCGCGCGATCGCGACGTCGCCGGACATGAAGATCCCGAGCGCCATCTGCAGGTTGCCGAGGACGTGGGCGTGCAGCGCCTCGATCTCGCGCCAGCCCTCGGCCGAGAAGCGGAGCTGCAGGCGCATCTTCTTGTCGGCGAGCTCGAGCAGGCTCTTGTCGATAATGTCGCCGATGTGCTCGAGATTGGTGGTGAAGGTCAGGATCTCGGCCGAGCGCCGGCTCTCGCCGTGATCCAGCGGCTCGCGGCTGACGTCGGTGACGAACAGCTTGATCGCCTCGTGCAGCTGGTCGACCGAGATCTCCATGCGCTGCAACTCGGCGAGCTTCTGCCGGTCGTCGCGGCGGAAGACCTCGAAGCACTCGCGCAGCATGGTCTCGATCAGATCGCCCATCCGCAGCGCCTCGCGCGCCGCGCAGGCGAGCGCCAGGCTCGGGCTGTCCAGTGTCGAACGGTCGAGATGGCGCGGCCGCTCGGGATCGACCGCGACCGGCAGGTCGGGTAAAAGCCGCGCGCACAGCTTGGCGACCGGCTCGGTGAACAGGATGAAGGCGAGCCCGAGCGCGAGATTGAAGCCGGTGTGGAAGTCGACCACGACCCGGCTCATGACCGGCTCGAGCCGCTGCAGCCAGGGGACCACGAGCGCGACGAACGGCGCGGCGGCGACGACGCCGGTGAGACGAAACAGAAGGTTGCCGAGCGCGACCCGGCGGGCGGCCGGGCGGTCGGCGTAGGTCGCGGAGATCGCCGGCATCGCGGCCCCGAGATTGGCGCCGAGCACGAGCGCGCAGGCGCTGCTCAGCGGCACCACCCCGAAGCCCGCGAGCGACATGATCAGGAGCACGATCGCCAGGCTGGAATGCGCGAGCCAGGTGAGCAGCGCCCCGACCACGATCAGGATCAGCACGTCGTGGGCGAGCGCGCCGAACACCTCCTCGAGGATCAACGCGTCGCGCATCGGCGCCGAGGCGGCGAGGATCAGGCGCAGCGCCAGCAGCATCAGGCCGAGGCCGATCGCAACCCGGCCGAGCCCATGATGGGTCCACGCCTGGGCGCTGAGGTGGATGATCACGCCGAGAAGGATCAGGATCGGCGCCAGCCAGTGGACGTTGAGCGAGAGAACCTGGGCGACCAGGCTGCTGCCGACGTCGGCGCCGAGCATGACCGCGAGCGCCGGCGCGGTCTCGACCACGCCCCGGCTGGCGAAGGCGGCGACCACGAGCGCGGTCGCGGTGCTGCTCTGCAGGACGCTGGTGACGCCGAGGCCGGCCAGGAAGGCGGTCGCGCGGTTGCGGAGCGAAACGCGCAGGACGTGCCGCAGATCGGCGCCGAACGTGCGCATGATGCCGGTCCGGACCATGCGCGTGCCCCACAGCAGGAGCGCGACCGCGCCGAGCAGCTCGATCAGGACGCCAGTGGCGGAGGACGGGACCACGGCAACGGCCCCGGTTACGCCGGCACCGATCCGGCGCTGCGCTCGAGGGGTGAGGTCCGGTGAAGTCTGACCGCGGCCGGCGGCCGCAGGCTCGATGTCTGGCAGCGACCCGCGGGGTTGCGGTGCGGGAGCGCTTCCAGCTCACCAGGTCCGAAGCGGCGAGCCGAGCCCGGGTACCGGACGCGGCCGCCCTGGCCGCTGTTCCTCAGCCCGAGCGCGTCACCCCACGGCCTCGATCCGGCGGCGACCGGCCGACTTCGAGCGATCGACCGCGGAGGACGGTGCCTGGCCGGCTGATGTGCCGGCCTACCCTCAGTCGTTGGAAGCGTCGGACGACCCGGCCGGCTCGCCGAACAGGGCCGACCGTCCGTGGCCATGCCCATGGTCACTGGCGCGCGCCGCGCCGACGCTGCCGCCGGTTTCGCTGAGCACGCTGATGTTGCCGGCGATCTGACCGCCGCGCTCGAGCTCGAGCTCGCCGTAGCGGACGGTGCCGGTCAGCTTGCCGCTGCCCCGGACGAACAGCCGCTTGCGGACCGTGAGATCGCCTTCGTAGACGCCGCTGATGTCAGCCTCCTCGACCTCGCAGCCGCCGGTGAAGCGGCCCGAGCTCGCGATCTCCAGCGCGAGCGTGTCGTTCAAGGTGACCTCGACCTCGCCTTCGACCACCAGACGGTCGCAGGAGCTGATCTCGCCGGACAGCCGGATGCCCTCGCCGACGATCAGGCGCTTGCCGCTATAGCGGTCCGGCTCGGCCTGCGCCGGGGGCGCAACGCCAGCCGCCTCGGCGCTCGTCGCGCCGGCGGCCGGCGGCGGCGGCGCGCCCGTGCCGCCCGGCCCGCTCGGCAAGTCGACCTTGCGGCGCGGCAGGTCGGGTTGCGCGGCCGACTTGGGCGGAGCCTCGGCCGCGGGTCGGCGAAACGCGCCTTCACCACTGGCCGGAAGTTCGTTCTCGGAATCTTTCTTGCGGAACATGGCTACGCAACCCCTAGCTTGCAGGATTCTTCAGTGATCTGTTAACGAGGAACCGTAAGTGTCCCCGAACAGCCCAGAAAATCCACCCCAGCTACGATTAAACACGCGCTCAGGCGGAGTCAAACACTTCTGTCACCGATTGGCGGCGCCGAAACCATGCCGCACCCCGGCAATCGATCCCCCGATCGACAGCGTTCCCGCGCTCCGGCGCAGACCTTCGAACAGGTGAACCATGAACGCGATCGCGACCACCGGCGCAACCAAATTGAGGACCGGCACGGTCAGCAACAGGGCAATCGCGACCCCGGCGAGCCACAGCCGGGCCCGGACCCACTGGCGCATCGCCACCACCTTGAACCCTGGCAGACGCCGGCCGGCCACCAGCTCGAAGTACTCGCGCCCAAGTAGATAGCCGTTCAGGGCCAGATAGATCAAGACGTTCGCACCCGGCAGCACCAGGTAGAGCGGCAGGGCGAGCAGATTGAGCAGCAGCGCCACCGCAGTGAAGCGCAGCGTCGCCCAGACGCTCGCCCAGACGCCCATCCCCGAAGGCGGCGCCAGGTCCGGGTAGTAGCGCCGCTCGACCGCGCGGGCGACGTCCTCGGCGAACCAGCCGATCGCCGCGGCGATCACCACGGGAAACAGCAGCCAGGCGACCACCAGCGCCGCGGCCGAGCCGACGATCGTCAGCAGGGTGTCGAGCCAGGCCATGCCCGTGGCATCGATGTTGGCCAGGACCGCCGTCACCGCCACGAACAGCAGCGCAAAGGTGCCGATCGCGATCAGCACACTCCGCAGCACCAGCCGCCTCGCGCTCGGGTCCGCGAGTTGCCGGAGGCCCAGGATCAACGCGTCAAACACGAACTCACCTGCACCCGATCTGGGAGACGTCGAGATATAGGGATCGCGTCGGGGATGTTAAGCCGCCCGTGCCGCATTTCACGGTCATCGCCCGCCCGTTGGGCAAACGGGTGATTTGCTCGGTTATTCCACGGCTCTATAGTCACCCGGCCAATTCGAGACAAGGAGGCCCGATGAGCGCGAGCGAACGGCCGGCGCGGCTGGATGTGATCGGTTTCGGCAATGCGATCGTCGACGTGATCGCGTCGGCGGACGACCGGCTGCTGGAGCGGCTGGAGCTCGCCAAGGGCACCATGACCCTGGTCGAGCAGGACCGGATGGCTGCGGTCTACGAGCACATGGGCTCGGCGGTCGAGATGTCGGGCGGCTCCTGCGCCAACACCATGGCGGCGCTCGCGGCGCTGGGCGCCGGCGCGGCCTACGTCGGCAAGGTGCAGAGCGATCAGCTGGGCCAGGTGTTCGCGCACGACATCCGCGCGACCGGGGTCGAGTTCGCGACCCGGCCCCTCGAGACCGGACCGCCGACCGCACGCTGCCTGGTGCTGGTGACGCCCGATGCCCAGCGGACCATGGCGACCTATCTCGGCGCCTGCGTCGAGCTCGGGCCCGACGACGTCGACGAAAACCAGGTCGCCGCCGCCAGGGTCACCTATCTCGAGGGCTACCTCTGGGACCGTCCGGACGCCAAGGCGGCCTGCCTGAAGGCGGCCGCGGTCGCGCACCGGCACGGCCGGCAGGTGGCCCTCAGCCTCTCCGATCCGTTCTGCGTCGCCCGCTGGCGGCAGGAGTTCGCCGACCTGATCGCCCACCACGTCGACGTCGTGATCGCCAACGAGGCCGAGATCTGCAGCCTGTACGGTGCCAACGACCTCGACCAGGCGATCGACCTGGTGCGCGGTCAGGTCCGGCTCGCGGCACTCACCCGCAGCGCCGACGGTTCGGTGCTGGTCGCCGGCGAACGGACCGAACGGGTGCCGGCCGCCCCGGTCGCGCGGGTGATCGACAGCACCGGTGCCGGCGACCTCTACGCCGCGGGCCTGCTCTACGGCCTGACCCACGGCCTGCCGCTCGCCGCCTGCGGCCGCCTCGGCGGCCTGACTGCGGCCGAGGTGCTGGGCCAGTTCGGGGCCCGCCCCGAGCGGCCGCTGGCGCCGCTGGTCGAGCAGGCGTCGCTCGCCTAGCTCGTCGCCGTTAGCCAAGCGTCAAGGCTCCCTCGCTACCCTGGCACCGGGCTGGGTCGCGCCCGGGTCTGCCGTCCCGGGGCCACGCCCGGCTCGCGATGCATGGGAGAAGCGGTCGTGTTCGGTCATGCCATCGATGGACTGGGACGCCTCGGCCGGCAGGCCATGGTGGCCCTGACGTGGGTCCTGATCCTGATCGCCCTGGCGCTCGCGACCTGGGCCAGCATCACCTCGGGCCGGGCCCAGGAACTCGGAGTCCCCGCGGTCAACGGCGCGGACCGGCTCGCGAGCGGGCGGCTGTCGGCGCCAGATCCGGCTCACCCGGCCTTCTTCTCGAACCAGAACGTATCCGGTCGATAGATCCCGAACTGGGCGCCGGGCTCCCAGTTGTAGACGCCCTCCACAGGCACGTTGCGGAGCGTGTCGCGGACCGCGACCGGCTGCAGGATGCCGCTGATCAGCCCGATCGAGTACATCTGGGCGCTGTAGATCGACAGCATGTGCTCCCAGATCCCGCGGCGCTCGTCGGTCGTCCGCGCCGCCCGCCATTGCTCGAACAGGTCGAGCAATTTGGCCGCTTCCGGCATGTCCGGCGCTTTGCCAGCCTCGCCCTTGGTCTGGTAGTACTGGCCCCACATCGGCCACTGCAGCTGGTTCTGGTCGGTCGGCGCGAACTCGCCCGGGCTCATGTCCGCGCTCGGGATGCCGTTCTCCAGACCATACCAGATCGACATCAGCGTCTCGCCCGAGAACACCCGGTTGCGGAACATCTCGCGCTGCAGGGGCTTGCTGTGGATCCTGATGCCGAGTTTTAGCCAGGTCTCCTCAACCAGCTCGAGGACGTCGGTCTGCTCGGTGTCCTCGCCGGCGGTCTCGACCACCAGCTCCATCGGCCGGCCATCCGGCAGCAGGCGCAGCCCGTCCGGTGAACGCTTGGTGAGCCCGATCTCGTCGAGCAGCGCGTTGGCCTTGGCCAGGTCGAACTCGGCCCATTCCTCGCGGTATTCCGGCTTGTACAGCGGGCTTTGCGGCAGCACCGTGTTGTTGCCGCCATGGGCGAGGCCGAAGTACAGGATCTGATTGATCTCGTCACGGTCGACCGCCATCGACAGCGCGCGCCGGAAGCGGACGTCCCGGAAGACTTTGCGCCACACCTCGTCGGTGGTGTTGAGATTGGGATAGACGGCGAGATGGGCGCCGCGCGCGGTCTGCCACAGGCGGGGAATCAGGCCGCTGTGCTTCTCGCTCTCCTTCAGGAAGGTGTAGTTCTTGAAGAACAGGCCGCGGGACTGGAGATCGGTCTCGCCGGCACCGGTCTTGATCGGAATCAGCTTGTCGTCGACGACATCGAACACGACCCGGTCGAAGTAGGGCAGCTGCTGGCCCTGGCTGTCGACCCGGTGGAAGTAGGGATTGCGCGCGAACACGAACCGCTCTGCGGGCGGCGGCGTAGTCAGATGCCAGGGCTGCAAGGTCGGCAGGTCCGGATTGTCGAACTTGTACATGTCGTCGTGACGGCCGTGCAGCTGGGCCCAGTCGCGCGCCTGGGTCTCCTCGACCATCGCCGCCAGCTTCTTGGGATCGGCGTAGCGCTTGTGGAACTGCTTCAGGTAGTGCGCCGGCATGTAGATGAACAACGGCGTCGCCTGCGCCAGTGCCGGCAGGAAGAAGGGGTTCGGCTTCGACCAGCTGTAGCGCACGGTCAGGGGGTCGGGGAACTCGACCTTCGGCGGCTCGCCGTCGACGAACAGCTCGGGCGGCGGGCCGGTCGGGCTCAGCTCCTTGTTGTTGGCGACGTCCTCCCACCAGTAGCGGAAGTCCTCGCTGGTGAACGGCTCGCCGTCGGACCAGCGATGACCCTTGCGCAGGTGCAGCGTGAAGCTGCGCCCGTCCTCGACGTCGACGGCCTTGAGGATGTCCGGCACCAGATCGAGCTTCGGCGTGTAGCCGACCAGCCGGGCATAGCCGTAGACGACCATCAGGCGGGTGTCCTTGTCCCGCCCGACCAGCATGTGCAGGTCGCCGCCGGGCTTGCCGACGGTCTTGCCGGAATCGCCATCGAAGCTGACGACCGAGGGCTCCTCTGGCGGACCTGGGGGCGCGCCGGCGCTGGCGGGCGCCATCGACCCGAGAGCGGCGGCGAGCAGAAGGATCGCGCTAGGCAGCGCTGTGAGTGGCTTGGACATCGGCTTCAGGGCTCATCCGGACGAAGTGGCGGTTGTTGAGATCGACGAGGCGGGTCGGGCCGTCGCCCAAGGTAAAAGGCGCCGGCCAGGCGGTCGGCTCCGACGTCTTGCCGGCCATCAGAGCCGAAAAATCGAGGGGCTGCGCGAGATCGGGCTCGGGCACCGCCGCGAGCAGGGCCTTGGTGTAGGGATGGACCGGCCGGGCGAACAGCTGCTCGGTGGGCGCGATCTCGACGATCCGCCCGGCGCACATCACGGCGATCCGCTGGCAGATGTATTTGACCACCGCGAGGTTGTGCGAAATGAACAGATAGGTGAGCCCGAGCTCGGCCTGCAAATCCTTGAGCAGATTGAGGATCTGAGCCTGGACCGAGACGTCGAGCGCCGAGACCGGCTCGTCGCAGATCAGCATCTCGGGCCCGAGCGCCAGCGAGCGCGCGATCCCGATCCGCTGCCGCTGGCCGCCCGAGAAGCTGTGCGGGTAGCGGCGCAGATGGCGGACGTCGAGCCCGACCACCGAGAGCAGCGCCTTGACCCGCTCGAAGCGCTCCCGGGCGTTGCCGATGCCGTGGATCACCAGCGGCTCGGCGACGATGTCGTAGACCGTCATGCGCGGGTTCAGCGAGTGGAACGGGTCCTGGAAAATGTACTGCAGGCGCCGGCGAAAGCGGCCGAGGTCGTGGCCGCCCAGCGCCCGGACGTCGATCGGCCCGTCGGCGGCGTTGAAGACGATCCGGCCGGCATCCGGCCGGACCGCGCGCATCAGGATCTTGGAGACCGTGGTCTTGCCGCAGCCGCTCTCGCCGACCAGGCCGAAGGACTCGCCGCGCGCGATCGTGAAGCTGACGTCGTCGACCGCCAGCACCTCCTTGCCGTGGGCGCCGAACCAGCCGCCCTTGCGGGTGCGGAAGGTCTTGCTGACGCCCTCGACCTCGAGCAGGGGACCGGGATTGCGGTTCCGACTGCGGCCGGTGCCCTTGCCGTTGCCCACACCGTCCTCGAGCAACAGCGCACGGCCGGCCGGCGAGACCTCGCGCAGCGGTGTCAGGCGCTCGCTCGCCGTCATGTGCAGGCGCGGCACCGCGTGCAGCAGCGCCTTCAGGTAGGGATGTTGCGGCCGGCTCAGCAGCGCCTTGCAGCTGCCGCTCTCCATGATCCGGCCGCGGTACAGCACGACCACGTCGTCGGCCATGTTGGCGACCACGCCGAGGTCGTGGGTGATGAACAGGATCGCCATCCGGAACTCGTTCTGGAGCTCGCGCATCAGCTGCAGGATCTGGGCCTGGATCGTGACGTCGAGCGCCGTGGTCGGCTCGTCGGCGATCAGCAGCGCCGGGTCGCAGACCAGCGCCATCGCGATCATCGCGCGCTGGCGCAGCCCGCCCGAGAGCTCGAACGGGTAGGTCCGGAACGCCTGCTCGGGATCGGGGAAGCCGACCCGCGCCAGCATCTCGACGGTGCGCTCCTTGCCCTCGGCGCCGGAAGCGTCGGTGTGCAGGAGCACGGCCTCGCGGATCTGGTCGCCGATCGTGTGCAGCGGCGACAGCGAGCTCATCGGCTCCTGGAAGATGATCGAGATCCGAGCGCCGCGGATCGAGCGCCGGACCGGGTGGTCGTCGGCGTAGCTCGCGAGGTCGAGCGGCTCGTGATGGCGGCGCGGGTCGCGGAAGATGATCTTGCCGCGGGTGATCCGGGCGCTCTGCGGCAGGATGCCGAGGACCGCCTGCGAGATCACGGTCTTGCCGGAGCCGCTCTCGCCGACCAGGGCGACCGTCTGGCCGGTCTCGACCGCGAAGCTGACGCCGCGCACCGCCTCGACCAGGCCCTCGTCGGCGAGGAAGTCGACCGCCAGGTCCTCGATCTCGAGCAGCGGCGCGCTCATGGGTTCCCCCGGGGGTCCACGCTGCGGTCGAGCTCGGCGTCCGCCTCGAACAGCTCGTCCGCGGCGCACAGCCTCGCCGCCGGATGGCGGGCAAGGACCTCGAGCAGGCGCTCGAGGAAGCGCCAGCCGGCCTCGTCCATCGCCAGGTGGTGGCTGAGGATGCCGATCGGCTCGTCTGGACCCAGCAGCGCGCACAGCTGCTCGAGCGCCGCCGTCTCGCCGACGAACAGGCGCGAGCCGCGCCAGTCGATCGGATCGAGGTGGACGTTGACCTGGACGAGGCCGGGCGCGGCTTCGCCGCCGTCCCGGTGGCCAAAGGTCGAGAGGCCGGTGAAGCCGCAGGCGGTCAGGCGCTCGTTCAGACCCGGGTCGAGGCGGTTCCACGGCGGCACCAGGACCGCGAGACAGGTGGCGCCGAAGGCATCGATCAGCAGCGCCCGCCCCTGACGGAGCTCGCCGGTGACGGTCGCGAGGTCGCGGCCGCCGAGCTCGAGCGATTTCATGCCTGGTGGCGCGTGGTTGGCGTGGGCGAAGCCGTGCTGCAGGACCATGGTGCCGGTGCTCGCCGCGATCAGCGCCTGGGCCGGCGGCTCGAGCCAGAGCGGCACGACCGCGAGCGCCAGCGGCAGGGCGCGCCGCTCGGCGAGCTCGATCAGGCGTTCGAGGGCGGGATGGTCGCGGCCGGCGTCGTCGTCGCGCCACCAGAGCCGGATCGCTTCGCCGCGGGCGGCGCAGGCGTCGAGGGTCGCCTCGAGCTCGCGCCAGCTGGTCATCCGGCCGGCTCCGCGGGCGCCGCACGGGCCGCGAGCGCGGCGATCAGCCGCGCGCTCGTCGCCGCGCCCTCGAGATCGAGCCCCGACCGCCGCCCCGACGGCCGGCTCAGCACCCGATCGATCGCCCGGGCCAGACTGCTCGGCGTCAACTCAGCCCCCCAGACCGTCTCGGCCAGGCCGAGCCCGGTCAGTCGCTCCGCTCGGATCCGTTGTTCGGTCTCGGTCGCCGTTTCAAACGGAACGAGAACCATTGGCTTCCCGAGCCGCAGAACCTCCACGACGGTGTTGTAGCCCGCCTGCGAGACAGAGAGAAGGCACTTCGCCAACAGGGTCTGGAAATCATCGCGCTGGCGCTCCAGGACCACGCCGGCCGGCAGGCCCGCCTGCAGCCGGGCGAGGCTTTCCGGATCGAGCCCGCCGCCGGCGATCAACCGCCAGGGCCGTTCGCGCTGCCCGGAGCGGGCGCGGGCCTCGATCGCGGCCGCCAGCAGCGCGCGCCCGACCCGCCCGCCGCCGGCCGAGACCAGGACCTCGCCATCTTTTCCGGTTGCCGGCGCCGGCCCGGGCTCGACCACGTAGCCGGTACTGACCAGGCGCGCGCCGAGCGCGTCGGCATAGGGGAACGTGAGGCCGAACGGGATCAGCGCCGGGTCGGTGTGCACCAGCACGCGGTCGTAGTGGGCGAGCGCCAGATCGCGCATCCAGAGATAACGCTCGACGGCCGATTTCAGCACCAGAATGTCGCGCACCGAGCAGACGAGCCAGGGCCGCGGCCGCGCGGCCGCGATCGCCTCGAGCAGCGGCAGCAGCTCGAAGCGGAAAGCCCGCCGGCCGAACGGGAACATCTCGGTGATCACGACCTGCGGCGAGAGGGTCGCAAACAGCGCCAGCAGCTGCGCCCGCCGCGCCGCCTCGAGCGCGGCGTCGAGCGGCCGGTCTTCGGCATCGACCAGCGCCGAGAACTCGAGGTCGCGGGCCCGGACCGAGGGCAGCTGGACCAGCTCGACGCCCGCGGGCACGAGCCAGGGCGCAGGCGGCCCGCCGCTCACCAGCGTCACCTTCAGGCCTTGCCGAGCGAGCGCGCTGGCCACGGTCGCCGCCCGCTTCAGGTGGCCGGTGCCGAGCAGGTGCTGGACCCAGAACAGGACGCGCATGGCTCAGGCCGCGAGGCGCAGCGGTGCCGGGCCGAGCTCGAGCCGGCCGTCCGCATGGGCACGAAGCGCCAGCGCCTGATCGCGCGCCAGCCGGAGCGGCGGCCGCGTGCGCATGTCCCAGCCGGTCGCGAGCGCCAGCGCCGCCCGGATCACGCCCTTGTGGCAGACGGCCACGACCGGCCTCGGATCGGTCGCAAGTTCAATGACCAGGGCGCGGACGCGGTCCGCGACCTCGCGTGGGCTCTCGCCGCCGGGCGGCCGGAAATCCAGGCCCAGCGCCTCCCTGGCGGCGAACTCGACAGGCGCGCCGGCGCGCAGATCGGCGCCGCGCAGACCCTCCCAGGCGCCCCAGTCCATCTCGACCAGGCGCGGCTCGAGCGCGACCGGACGATCGGTCAGCAGCGCCGCCGTCTGCCGCGCCCGTCGCAGTGGGCTCGTGAGCCAGCGCGCCTCGGCGAACGCTGCCGGCAGGCGCCAGCCGCCGGCCTCGGCCCGGCCCGCGGCCGACAACCCGATGTCCGCGCGCCCTTGCAGGCGGCCGCTCGCGTTCCACTCGGTCGCACCGTGGCGGATCAGCAGCCAGGGCGTCATCGCCGGGCCGCATGGATCGCGGGCGCCGCCGCGAGCGCCGCCGCGAGGATCGCCGAGGCCTGCTCGAGGCTACGCTCGCGGATCACGAAACGCGCGCCGGCCTCGCCCATGGCCCGCCGTCGCTCCGGCTCGGCGAGCAGGCGGTCGACCGCCGCAGCGAACGCCGCCGGATCGCCAGGTGGGGTCAGGAGGCCGGTCACGCGGTCCAAAACCACCTCCGCGACCCCGCCCTCGCGTCCCGCGACCACCGGCAGGCCGGCCGCCGCCGCCTCGAGCATCGCGAGTCCGTAGGCCTCGCGCACCGCCGGCCAGACGTAGAGGTCGGCAGCCGCATAATAGCCCGGCAGGGCGGCTTCCGGCGCGGCGCCGGCGAAGACGACGCGCCCGAGCCGGCGGAGGACGGTCTCGATCCCCGGGCGCGCCGGGCCGTCGCCGACCACCAGCAGCTGCCAGGCGGGCGCGCGCAGCCGGCCGAGCGCCGCGGCGAGCTGCAGGTAGGAGAGACGTTTGACATCGGCGCGCATCATCGCGACCACGAGCAGCCAGGGCGCCTCGGGATCGAGCCCGAAGCGCACCGCCAGCCCGGCCCGATGGCGATCACGGGCGGCACGCGCCGCCTGATACGGCGCAGGGTCGAGAAACGGCGGCAGCCGGCGGAGTTCCGCCGGGCGCTCCACGAGGGGCGCGAGACATTCGGCATCGCACGCGGTCAGCGCCAGCACCACGTCCGCCCGGCGGATCGCCCGCTCGGTCGCGGCATGGCCGCGCGCGAACGAACCGCCCGCCTGCTTGGGCGCGAACGAGGTCTCGGCGAGCAGGTAAGGGATGCCGAGGCCGTCCGCGACCCTTGGGCCCAGCCAGTCCGGCGACTTGTGGTAGGCGTGATAAGTGAGCCAGGCCATTGCCTGCCGGTCGGCCGGGCGCTTCCGATAACGGTGCAGCAGGCGCCCGGCCAGACGGTCGCCGAGCGCCTCGATCCGGCGCTGGCGGACCGGATCGCCGGCGCGATCGTAACTGCGTAGCCGGCTCGCGAGCTCGACCGGCCGGCCGGCGCCTTCGAGCGCGCGGATCAGGGCCCGCGCCATGCGCCGGTCGCCGGACGGGGTCGGATGATCGGGCGGCTTCATCGGCGCATAGAACGCGACCGGCCGGGTCATGCGGCCGCCCGGCGGCCCGGCTCGAGGGTCGTTCGCAGGCGCGCCGCCAGGCGATCGAGGCCGGCGGTCGTGCCGAACTGCTCGAGCACGCGGAGGCGCGCCGCGCGGCCGAGCCGCAGCCGGAGCGCAGGATCGGCGATCAGCTGGGCGATGGCGGCGGCGAGCGCCTGCGGCCCGTCAGCCGGCACCAACCGGCCGTTGACGCCGTCCTCGATCAGCTCCGGGACCGCCTCGAGCCGGCTTGCGACCGCGGGGAGCTCCATGGCGCCCGCCTCCAGCAGCACGTTCGGCAGGCCGTCGCGATCGCCATCGGGCGCGATCCGGCTCGCGAGCACGAACAGATCCGCGCGCCGGTAGGCCGCCACCACCTGGTCCTGCGCCAGCGGGCCGCGCCAGTGCACCCGGTCGGCGAGCCCGAGCGCTGCGGTGCGCGCCTCGAGATCCTTGCGCAACGGGCCGCCGCCGACGTGGGTGTAGCGCCAGTGCAGGCCGGGAGGCAGCGAAGCGAGCGCCGCCAGCAGCACCGCCAGGCCCTTCTTCGGCACCAGCCGGGCGACGCCCAGGAGTTCGACCGGGCGGGCCGGATCGGTGCCGTCCGGACCCGGCCCGCGGCCCGGCGCCGGAAAGCGCTCGGCGTCCAGGCCGTGATAGGTCAGCATGACCTCGGCGGCCGGCGCCAGCGCCCGCAGATGGGCGGCGTTGGCGGCGCTGCACACGGTCGACCAGCGGCAGTCCGCGAGCTTCTCGCACGTCTCCCAATCGGGCGTGATCCAGACGTCCTTGGCGTGCGCCGAAGCGCACCAGTCGAGACCTCTGAGCCTGGCGGCGTAGCGGGTGACCGAGGCGGGCGTGTGCAGAAAGTGGGCATAGAGGAGACCGACGTCGGGCGGCAGCTCGGCCGCGAGCACCAGCGCCTGGCCGAAGCGCCGGATCCGATTGGCGGTCCGGTCGCGGGCGAGGTCGCCACGCCAGAGGCGGCGCGTCGCCGCATAGGTCTTCCAGCGGCGGACCCGGCGCCACGCGGCGAGCACGCGCGCGGGCTCCTGGTAGAGATATTCCGGCAGGTAGAGCACTGGTGCCGCGATCTGGCGGTGAAGCTCGTGGACGGTCGGATCGGTCGGATGGCGGAGCGAGACGATCAGCAGCGGCAGGCCGCGGCGCTCGAGGCCCAGGATCTCCTGGGCGACGAAGGTCTCGGACAGCCGCGGGTAGCCCTTGAGAACCACCGCGATCCGGGCGCGGGTGCCGGCCATCGGGGTCCGGCCGGGCCTCAGCCGAAGCGCGAGAGGACCGGGGCCGTCCGCGGCTCGGCGAGCCAGGGCGCCGCCCGCTCGGCGATCCGGTCGAGCCCGGTCAGGAGCTCGGGATAGCTGCCGATCGCCGGCGCCGGCCAGCCGGGCAGCGCCCGCAGGCGCTCGGCCATCGCCGCCGGCAGGCGCACGCCGTCGTCGGCGAGCACGTGCACGAGGCCGAGCTGCGCCGCGCGCTCGGCGCGCAGCGCCTGCTCCTGGCGCGGCTCGGTGCGCGGCACCAGCAGCGCCGGCTTGCCGAACGAGAGGATCTCGCAGAACGTGTTGTAGCCGCCCATCGCGACCACGCCGACCGCGCGCTCGAGCAGCCGCTCGAAGCGGCTCTCGAAGGTGAGCGCATAGACGTTGTCGAGGCGCGCCGCGCGCTCCTGGAACTCGAGCCGGCGGTCGAGGTGCATGAACGGCCCGAACACGACCAGCGCCGGATGCGGAATCCCGGGATCGGTCTCGTAAGCCTCGAGCACCCAGTCGATCAGGACCTCGCCGTCGCCGCCGCCGCCGGTGGTAACCAAAATATAGGGCTCGTCTGGTAGCCCGTGCTCGCCGGCGTTCGGCGCCGCGCTCGGCAGCGAGCGGCGCAGATAGCCGGTGAAGGTCACCTTATGCGCGAGCGGCAGCATGCCGGGCAGCTCGGTCAGCGGATTGAAGATCTGCGGCAGGCCGTACACCCAGATCTCGTCATACAGCTCGTAGAGGGCCGGAAAAACGTTCTTGCGCCGCCATTCGTCGAGCAGGCTCGCGGGCTCGTCCATCACGTCGCGCAGGCCGAGCACCAGGCGCGTGCCGCGCTCCTTGAGCATGATCAGCGTGTCGCGCACCTCGCCGCGCAGGCCGAGCGGCTCCTTGTCGACCAGGAACAGGTGCGGGTCGAAGATGTCGGCGGTGTGCTGGATGATCGACGAGCGCATCGCCAGCGTCTGCTCGATGTCGATGTGCAGCTGCAGCGACGTGTACTCGGCGTTGCGCAGCTTGATCACGCCCGGCACGCGCACGAAATCGACCCTGGACTTGAAGTCGAAGCTGCCGATGATCGGCGAGCCCGACAGGATCAGGACCGACAGATGGCGGTAGGTCTCGACCAGATGATGTGCGATCGCCCGGCAACGGCGCAGATGTCCGAGCCCGAAGCTGTCGTGGCTGTAGATCAAAAGCCGGGTCGCCGGCTCCGTGGCCTCGAGCATCTTCCGCGATTCCCCTGGATTAATATGACAGCCGTCCACGCCCGCGACAACTGGCGATCGCCGGGCTCTGGGCCGCGGGTGCCGTGGCGCCGTCCGGGCCCCTCGATCAGCGCGTGGTGGCTTGCCGGTGTCCGCAATCCGACGCCGCCCCGGCCAGCGGGCCGGCATCGGCTGGCCATGACCGGCGGCTGCCCATGACCGGCCTTGCGCTTCCGACCGGCGGGCGCGCGACGCGCGCCCGCGCCTGGCTCGGGCGGCGCTGGCCGACCGTGGGTCTGGCGATCGTGCTGGCGAGCTTCGCGATCGGGCCGGAGTGGGTGCTCGACCGCGAGCTGCCCCACCGCCTGCTCGTGTTCGCGATCCCGGCGCAGCAGCTGCTGCTGATCGCCGCGCTCGCCGCGAACGCTGCCCGCTACGGCACCCGGCCCGGCCTCCTGAGCTGGCCGCTGCTCGCGGTCCTGCTGCTGCTGCTTGAGACCGCGCTGCTCGCCGACTGCGACCCGCAGCTGACCGTCGCCCGGATCGCGATCGCGGCGCTCGGCCTGGCGCTTCCTTGGAGCCTGCCCGAAGTCTGCGTCGAGCCCGGCACGCGGGCGCGCTACGCGCTGCTGATCGCGCTGCTGCCCGGCCTTTGCGTCGCGCTCGGTCTGGCGCTGCACGTCGCCGGCCTGCACGCGGTCTACACCGGCAGCGATCACCGGGTGCTGCGCTTCCACGGCGCCAGCAACGCCGGCTGGCTGGTCTGTCTGGCGTTCGCCGGCTTCGCGATCGCCCTGCACGAGGCGATCCGGACCGGCCAGGCGGGTTTCGCCTGGCTGGCCGGGCTCAACGTCGCGATCGGCGTGCTGACCGGCGGTCGGATGGGGGTCGGCGCGGGCGCCGTGTTCACGCTCGCCTACTGCCTGCTCGACGATGGCGTCCGCGTCCGCCTCAGACGCGCCCGCTGGCCGCTGATCGGCCTCGGTTTCGCCGCCACCCTTCTCCTGCTCGGCTGGCTGATCGCGCAGACCTACCAGGCGCCCGAGGACCGGATCGACCTCTCGGGCCGGGACACCATCTGGGCGCACTATTTCGAGCAGTTCCGGGGCAGCCCGACCTTCGGCCACGGCGTCGGCGGCGCCGCGCTGGCCTGGAGCTATTTCGGCCTGCCGCACAACGTCTATCTGCGCGTGCTGGTCGAGGGCGGCGTTGTCGGGTTCCTGCTCTATGGCGCCGCCATCCTGCTCTGGGCCCGCCGGCTGATCGCCCGGATCGATCCGGGCGAGCGCGCCTTCGCGCAGGCGATCCTGCTCGCGCTTGCGGTCTATGCGCTGACCGACAACATGCTGACCATGCCGCCAACCCTGATGGCGTTCTTCTATCTGGGTCTGATGCTGGGCGAGCCCTACGGCCGATCCCCGGCCGATGGCGCCGGCGAACTGGTCACTGGTGCTCGGCCCGCCATTGATCGGCCAGGCTCCGGGCCGCCGCGATCTGCTCCGGGCTCAGCGAGCGGGCGATGAAGGTCCGGTTGCTGCGCGCCATCTCGTGGCCGCGCTCGGCGGCGAGCTCGAACCACATGTAGGCCTGGACCGGGTCCGGCGGCACGCCCATGCCTTCGGCGTACATGCCGCCGAGATTGTTCTGGGCGTCGGCGTCGCCCTGTTCGGCCGCCAGCCGGTAGAGCCGAAGCGCGAAGCCGTAGTCCTTGGGCACCCCCTGGCCGAAGGCGTAGAGGCAGCCGAGCCGGAACTGCGCCTTGGGGTCGCCTTGGCCGGCGAGCGGGACCCACTGCTCGCGGGCGGCGGCATAGTCGCCCCGATCAAACGCCGAGCAGCCCGCCTGGAAATCCGCGACGGCGGGCGTCGACAACAAAAGCACGAGCCCGAGCGCCAGGCCTGCCAACATGATCCTTGCTCCCCCGCTCAGATGTCCCATCGATCACAAGTCCTCGCTCGCGATCATTGACCCAGCGCAAAATCGCGCGCGGTCGGGCGGCGCGCGGGCACCGACGGAGGGACTATGCACACCCGGCGAAATTTGGCACGCTTGGCGCGGCTGCCGACGGCGTATCGATCATGGACCGCAACATCTTCCGTTACATCCTGCGCCACAGTCTGAGGGCGCAGATCCTGATCCTGGCGATGACCGTCGGCTCGTTCCCGTTCCTGTACGCGACGCTCGAGCTGCCCAAGATCATCATCAACGACGCGCTCGCCAGCGACGGACCGCGGACCGTGCTCGGGATCACGTACTCGCAGGTCGATTATCTGTTCCTGCTGTGCGGCGTGTTCCTGGCGCTGGTCCTGGTCAACGGCGGCTTCAAATACGTGATCAACGTCTACGAGGGCGTGGTCGGCGAGCGCATGCTGCGGCGGCTGCGCTTCGAGCTCTATTCGCGCGTCCTGCGCTTTCCGCTGCCCTATTTCAGGCGGATTTCGGCCGGCGAGATCGTGCAGATGATCAACGCCGAGGTCGAGCCGCTCGGCGGCTTCATCGCCGCCGCCTTCGCGCTGCCGGCGTTCCAGGGCGGCACCCTGATCACGATCCTGACCTTCATGTTCATGCAGGACCCGATCATGGGCCTGGCCGCCGTCGTCCTCTATCCGTTCCAGATCTACGTCATCCCGAAGCTGCAGCGGCAGGTGAACCTGCTCGGCAAAACCCGGGTCCGCCAAGTCCGCCGCCTCGCCGAGCGCATCTCCGAGACCGTCGGCGGCGTGCGCGACATCCGGGCCAACGACCGCACCCAATACGAGCGCGCGCGGTTCGCCCGCGAGCTCGGGGTGGTCTTCAACATCCGCTATCAGATCTACAAGAAAAAGTTCTTCATCAAATTCCTCAACAACTTTCTCGCCCAGCTCGGCCCGTTCTTCTTCTATTCGATCGGCGGCTATCTGGTGATCAAGGGCAATCTGACGCTCGGTGCCCTGGTGGCGGTGATCGGGGCGCACAAGGAGCTGTATTCGCCGTGGAAGGAGCTGCTCAACCACTACCAGCTGACCTGGGATTCGCAGATCAAGTTCGAGCAGGTGGTGGCGCAGTTCGATCCGCAGGGCCTGCGTGACGAGGCCCTGCAGAACGCCGAGCCGGAGCCGGTGACCTTCAAGGGCCTTCTGCGCGCCGCCAATGTCAGCCTCGCGACCGAGGACGGCGAGCCGGTCCTGGACGGCGCCAGCTTCGCGGTCGAGCTGCCCGCCCGGATCGCGATCGTCGGACCGGCCGGCAGCGGCAAGGAGGAGCTGACGCTGGTGCTCGCCAACCTGCTGGCGCCCGACGCCGGCCGCATCCTGATCGCCGACCACGAGATCCAAAGGCTCGCGGAAGCGATCACCGGGCGGAGCATGACCTACATCGGCTACCCCGCGCAGATCTTCGCCGGGACGGTTGCCGACAACCTGTTCTTCGGGCTCAAATACCGGCCCCAGCGGCCGCCGGCGCTCGAGGGTCCGGCGCTCGAGCAGCGCAAGCGCGATCTGGAGGAGGCCGAGCGCGCCGGCAACCTCGCGCTCGACGTCGACGCCGACTGGGTCGACTACGCCGCGGCCGGCCTCGACGGGCCGGAGGCGATCAACCGGGCGGCGGTGCACGCCCTGACCACCGCCTGCCTGGACTGGGATGTCTATCAGATGGGCCTGCGCGGCACGATCGACCCCGAGACCAAGTCGGAGATCACCGAGCAGATCCTCCAGGCCCGCCAGGCGATGCGCGAGCGGCTGCGCGACCCGAAGCTCGGCCGGCTGGTCGAGGGCTTCGACGTCGATCGCTACAACACCAACGCCACGCTCGCCGAGAACCTGATCTTCGGCACCCCGGTCGGCGACGGCTTCGACCTCGAGAATCTCGCCGCCAACGCTTACGTGCAGCGGATCATCGCCGAGGCGGGGCTCGGCGATACCCTGGTCGAATTGGGCCACAAGCTCGCCAGCACGATGGTCGAGCTGTTCGCCGATCTGCCGCCCGACCACGAATATTTCCGCCAGTTCAGCTTCATCAGCGCCGACGACCTGCCCGAGTACCGGGCGCTGGTCACCAGGGCCGACGCCGCCAAGCTCGACGAGCTCAGCCCGACCGATCGCGAGCGCCTGATCGCGCTCACCTTCAAGCTGATCCCGGCGCGCCATCGCCTGGACCTGGTCGACGAGGCCCTGCAGGCGCAGATCCTGAAGGCCCGCCACCTGTTCCGCGAGCAGCTGCCGCCCGAGCTCCAGGGTCAGGTGGCGTTCCTCGACGCCGAGCGCTACAGCCCCGCCGCCAGCCTCCAGGACAACATCCTGTTCGGCAAGATCGCCTACGGCCAGGCCCAGGCGGCCGACAAGATCAGCGATCTGATCCGCCGGGTCCTGGACGATCTCGGCCTGCGCGAACGGGTGATCGAGGTCGGCCTGCAGGCTCAGACCGGGGTCGGCGGCACCCGGCTGTCGTTGCCCCAGCGGCAGAAGCTGGCGATCGCCCGGGCGCTGCTCAAGCGGCCCGAGGTCCTGATCATGTACGATGCCACCGGGCCGCTCGATCCGGCCGAGCAGCTGGCGATCCTGGACCGGCTGCTCGAGGAGTTCGACGAGCGGACCCTGATCTGGGCGCTCAATCGGAGCGACTGGGCCCGCAAGTTCGATCACGTGCTGGTCATGCGCAAGGGCCAGGTGGTCGAGCAGGGCCGGTTCGCCGAGCTCGACCACGACGGCAGCGCCCTCCAGGAACTGGTCGCTGCCGAATGACCCGGAGCCCCGGATGACCCGGCGTTCCGGATGACCCATGAGCGAGGGAGTTTCGTCGCATGAGCCTTAGCCAAGACGTCGAGGTCCTGCGCTCGATCCCGCTGTTCGCCAAGATCGACCCGACCAAGCTCAAGCTGCTCGCCTTCACCAGCGAGCGGCTGGAGTTCGTCGCCGGCGACGAACTGTTCCATCAGGGGGATGTCGGCGATGCCGCCTACATCATCCTGGAGGGCGGCGCCGACATCATGGTCGACACGCCGCGCGGCGCGGTCAAGGTCGCCCGCCTCGGCAAGAACGACATCATCGGCGAGATCGCGATCCTGTGCGACGTGCCGCGGACCGCGACCGTGATCGCGGCCACCGATCTGGCGACGCTGCGGGTCTCCAAGGACGGCTTCTTCCACCTGGTCAACCAGTTCCCGCAGATCGGGGTCGAGGTGATGCACGAGCTGGCATCCCGCCTCCACCACACGACCCAGGCGCTGACCTCGGCGCGCGGCCGGCTGAACGAGCTGGAGCGGGTGGCGGGGGATGGCGGCGGCACCTGAGGTGGCGCACGTCCCGGCGGCGCTTGCCGGCGCGACCTCCTGGCCGCGGCGGCCCGGGCCGGTCCTCGACTGGCTGATCGGCGACGCCCGCTGGCTGCCCGACGGCCGGGCCCTCCTGTCCCAGCTCTCGATCCGCCTGATCGAGGCCGGCCTGCCGCTCGCGCGCGCCTCGTTCCACATGCGCACGCTGCACCCGCAGCTGTTCGGCATCGGCATCTACTGGCAAAGGGATGCCGGCGAGATCCGGGTGTTCCGGGCCGAGCGCGGGATCGAGCGGACCGATCTGTTCCTGCGCAGCCCGATGCGGGTCCTGTTCGAGGGTGCGGGCGCGGTCCGCCAGCGCCTCGATCTGCCGGACACCGAGTTCGCCTTCCCGCTGTTCGAGGAACTGCGCCAGCAGGGTCTGACCGATTACGTCGCCCTGCCGCTCACCTTCAGCGACGGCAAGATCCACGGCACCACCTGGTCCTCGGACCGCCCGGGCGGCTTCTCGAGCGAGGACCTGGTCCAGATCGAGGATCTGCTGCCGATGTTCGGCCTCCTGCTCGAGATCCATTTCAAACGCTACGTCGCGGTCACGCTGCTCGACACCTACGTCGGCCATCGCGCCGGCGAGCGCATCCTCGAGGGCCAGATCACGCGCGGCAGCGGCGATACCGTATCGGCGGCGATCTGGTATTGCGATCTGCGCGGCTTCACCGCGCTGTCGGAGCGGCTTGGGCGCGATGCCCTGCTCGCCTGCCTGAACGACTACTTCGACGCCATGGCGGGCGCGGTCGAGGCCAACGGCGGCGAGATCCTGAAGTTCATCGGCGATGCGATGCTGGCGATCTTCCCGCTCGACGACGAGCAGGCCTGCCAGCGCGCGCTGCGCGCCGCCGTCGACGCCCGCGCCAGGATGGCCGCGCTCAACGCCAGGCGGTCCGAGCGCGGCGACCAGACCCTGGGCTTCGGCATCGCGCTGCACGCCGGCGAGGTCAGCTATGGCAACATCGGCAGCGCCAGGCGGCTCGACTTCACGATCATCGGGCCGGCGGTCAACCTCGCGAGCCGGCTCGAGGGTCTGTGCCGCACGCTCGGCCGTGACCTTCTGATCTCCGACCGCTTCGCCTACTACTTCATCGGCTGGGACCTGTGCTCGCTCGGCCACCACCATCTGGCGGGAATCGCCCGGCCGGTCGAGGTGTTCACCTTGCCCGAAGCCGCATGACGCCCCCGCCACCATGACGCCGTTGCAGCGTCTGGCGCGTCGCCTCGGCTACGACCTGACGCCCCGCAAGAAGGCGAAGCCGCTGGAGGCGCAGCTGACCGCGGTGCTCGAGCAGTTCAAGATCGCCTGCGTGCTCGACGTCGGCGCCAACGCCGGCCAGTACGGCAGCCAGCTGCGCGCCTGGGGCTATCACGGCCGGATCGTCTCGTTCGAGCCGCTGGCCGCGGCGCACGCGCGCCTCGAGCTTCGCGCCGCCTCCGACCCCGCCTGGCAGGTGGCGCCACGCATGGCCCTCGGCGCGCAAGACGGCGAGGTGGCGATCGACGTCGCGGCCGAATCCGACATGAGCTCGATCCTGCCGCAGACCGAACTGCTGCGCCGGATCTCGCCGGGCTCGCAGGTGATTGGGCGCGAGCGGGTGCCGATCCGCCGCCTGGACGGGCTCGCCAAGGACTATCTCGCACCGGATGAGGGCGTTTTCCTGAAAGTCGACACCCAGGGGTTCGAGGCCCAGGTCCTGGCGGGCGCCTGCGAGCTGCTGCCACGGCTGCGGGGGATTCAGCTGGAGATGTCGCTGGTGCGCTGCTACCAGGGCGAGCGTGACTTTCGGGAGCTGATCGATGACCTCGAGCACGCCGGTTTCAGCCCCTGGCTGTTCTTCCCCGGCTATTTCGAGCACAAGCTCGCCCGGCAGCTGCAGATCGACGGCGTGTTCATGCGCGCGCCGGACTGAGGGCCGGCCATGACCAGAATCGCGATCATCGGGCTCGGCTACGTCGGGCTGCCGCTCGGGGTGGCGCTGGCGAGGCACGGGCCGGTCACCGGCTACGATCGCGACGCGACGCGCATCCGGGAGCTCCGCGCCGGCCGTGACCGGACCGGCGAGGTCGCGGCCGAGGCCCTGGCGGCGAGCGCGCTCGCGCTGGCGCACGGCCCGGCCGAGCTCGCCGGCCACGAGGTCTTCATCATCACGGTGCCGACCCCGGTCGATGCCCGCAACCTGCCCGACCTCTCGGCCGTGCGCGCCGCCTGCCGGACCATCGGCCCGGCGCTCCGACGGGGGGCGATCGTGGTCCTCGAGAGCACCGTCTACCCCGGGGTCACCGAGGAGGTGGTCGGTCCGACGCTGGCCGAAAGCTCGGGCCTGCGCGCCGGCACCGACTTCTTCCTCGGCTACTCGCCGGAGCGCATCAATCCCGGCGACCGCCAGCACACCCTCGAGCGGATCACCAAGGTGGTCGCCGGCCAGACACCGGCGGTCGCGGCCCGCCTGGCCGAGCTCTACGGCCGGGTGAACGGCGGCCAGATCCATCTGGCTCCCGACATCCGCACCGCCGAGGCGGCCAAGGCGATCGAGAACGCCCAGCGCGACATCAACATCGCCTTCGTCAACGAGGTCGCGATGATCTGCCAGCGCCTCGGCCTCTCGGTCCACGACGTGCTCGACGCCGCGCGCACCAAGTGGAATTTTCTCGACTTTCAACCCGGGCTGGTCGGCGGCCACTGCATCGGGGTCGACCCGTTCTATCTGGCGCACAAGGCGGCCCAGGTCGGTCATCACCCGCAGATCATCCTGGCCGGGCGCTCGGTCAACGACGCGATGCCGGCCTTCATCGCCGACTGCCTGGCCGAACGCCTGCGGCAGCGGGCCGAGATCCTGGCGCTCGGCCTGACCTTCAAGGAGAACGTGCCGGACCTGCGCAATTCCAAGGTGGCTGAACTGATCCTGGCACTCGCCGACCGTGGCTTTGCCCTCAGCGTCCACGATCCGGTGGCCAACCCCGCCGAGGCACTGGCGCTGTACGGGCTCCGGCTGCTCGACCGCCTGCCCGCCGAAGCCAGCTTCGATGCGGTCCTGGGCGGCGTGCCGCACCGCGCCTACGCCGCGCTCGATGGCGCGGCACTCGCCCGCCTGCTGCGCCCGGGCGGCCTGATCGCCGACCTCAAGGGGCTCTGGCGCCATCTGGAGCGTCCGCCCGGCGTCCAGCGCTGGACGCTCTAGGCCAAAGAGGTCATCGACGCCGTGCGCTTCGCACCACGCGATCAGTTCTTCCCGGCAAAGCCTGAATCAGCGCGCAGGATGATTCTCACCCGTGGCCAGCATGCCCGGATCTGGGTCACGATCCGTTCGACCTCCGCCACGGCACCGGCGGACGCATCGATGTTCGAGCGCCTGAGCTTGGCGGCGAGCAGGTGCCGCCCACAGAAGACGTACAGCGGCAGGTAGCAATAGCCGTCATAGTAGCCGTGGAAGAAGCGGCCTTCCTGGGGGCCGTGCACGGGATCGTCGGTGGCATCGAGATCGAGGTCGACCTGGTCGGCGCTCCGGGGCGACCACCAACGTCGCCCCTGGGAGCCAGCCGACGGATCCGGCCGTCGTCGAAGCAGGCGGCGAACCAGGCCGATCGCCCGATCGATCGCCCCAAGCAACAGCGCGCCTGCGTCCGAGGTCACCTCACCGCCATCGAACGCGGCCACCACCTGGCGCCCTTCGACCACTTCATAACCGAACAGGTCGCGGCTACACTCTGTCGGCATCGGGGAGCTCCTCCGGTCGGTTCCAAGCCATTCCGGCAGAATGACTTTCGCCGATTGAGAGCCCCGATGCACCTACCCGCTGTGAGAAATCCGGGCTTCCGTAATGGGCCGTTGGGTGTCAAGTCCCCCGAGTGATGGTCGCGGCGCCGGGTTCATGCTTCCGTCCGTGGTCGGCGTGCGATCCGCCACATCATGCCATCAGAAAACGGGGCGGCGAGCCAATCTAGGGGCGCGTGGTTCTCGCCGCGAGCGAGGCCACTCCCGGATCACCGGCTTTACCGATCCCGCGTCCCGGCGACCGGACCTCGGTGGCGCAGGACGGTCGGCCCTGCGCCGACTTCCTCCTTCTCAGCCGATCACGCGGCGGCGACCTCCTTGCCGAAGCGGAAGCCCGTGCCGTCGAGCCACATGCGATGCAGGACGCTGGCGAGCTTGCGGGCGAGCGCCACCTTCGCCCGCTTCATGCCGCGGCGCCCGGCGACCGCCATCGCCCAGCGTTTCAGGCTCGAGAACCGGCCGGCTCGGGGTCAGCATCACGTGGGCCGCCTCATAGAGGGCGCTGCGGACCATGGCGTCACCGACCTTGCTGATCCCGCCGGTGACGTCGGTCTCGCCGGACTGGTACTTCTTCGGCGTGAGCCGAAGTGAGCGCCGACCGCTCGGGAGCGCGCAAACCGGCCCGGGTCGTCGATCGCCGAGGTGAACGTGATCGCCACCAGAGCGCCGACCCCGGGCACCGTCATCAGCCGACGGCAGGTCGTGTCCTCGCGCACGATGCCCACCCAGCAGGGCCCGGTGCAGCGCGTGGTACTCGGCACGCAGCGCCTCGCGTGCTCGCAGCATCGGCTCGATCACCCGTTCCAGCATCGCCTGGCCGGTCACGAGCTCGCGGATGCGGCCCGCGAACCGGCCCTTGCTCACCACGCCGACCTTCAGCCCGAACCCGCGCAAGATGCCCCGGATGCCCAGTTCGACATCCAAGAGCTTACCCTGCAAGAGCTTGCGCCCGACCAGCAGCCCGGACCTCCTGAGCCCGCGCCGTCCTGGCGTTGCCGCGGGCGATGTGCATCACATCGACGCCTCATCTGCCAGGCTTTTCGAGGCGTCCATTTGCCAGGGGCGCTCCCTATCCGACCGAAGGCCACGCCCTGGCCCATAGGCGCCGCCACCAAGGCAATCGCATTAGGCAGTGGCGAGAAGGCTGAGGAGGAAGTTGTCGTCCCATCCGGCGCGTTTGATCTTGCCGCGGATCGAGCCCTGCGCGTGGTTGACACGCAGCACATTGAGGGCGAAGCGGCGCCGGCGAGCAGGTTTTCGGGCGCGTGCTCTTTGCGGGCGCGGGCGAGGTCCTCGTCCAGCACCACGTCGAGCACCCAGTGCAGGCAGTTCTCGATCTGCCAGTGCGCGCGCACGACCGCAAGGAAGTGGGCGGCGGCGAGTGGCCGCGAGAGCAGGTAGTAGCGGGTCGCGGTGGTGGTCTGACCAGCCTGCTCGCGCGTCGCGGTGACCTTGCCGACCGCGCTGAGGCCGGGGAAGGCGTGGGCTTCGGCGAGCCAGGCGACGTCGTGGACGACCACGGCGCGGCGGGTTTCGATCCGGCCGTGGTCGCCGTCCGTGGTGGTGGCGCGGTCGGGCGGCGGCGCCTGGGGGTCGTCGAGCAGCCGCCGGACGTCCTCGTGAAGCGCCGGCTGGTTGGTCTTGAGCGCGAGCACGTCGTCGCCGCCCCGCGCGACGATCGTCTGCGCGGTGTCCTTCTGGCAGGGCATCGCATCGGCGGTGACGATGCAGCCCTCGAGCGCCAAGAGGGCGAGCAGCTCGGGCAGCGCCACGATCTCGTTGGAACGGTCGTCGACCCGCCGCTGACCGAGCACCAGGCGCTGCTCGCAGGCCCAGGCGCTGATCAGGTGCAGGGGCGGCCGGCGGTTCTGGCGGTCGAACGAGCGCCGCGCGGTCTTGCCGTCGATCGCGACCACGCCCTCGACCCGATCAGCCAGCGCGCTCAGATAGCGCGTGAAGCAGGCTTCGAACGCGCCGGGATCGAGGCGGTGGAAGATCCGCGAGAAGGTGTCGTGGCTCGGCACGCCGCCCGGCAGCCGCAGGAAGCGGCGCAGCAGCGGCTCCTTGCTGCGTCCGAACAGGGCCATGTCGACACAGCTCTCGGCCCGCACAGCCTCGCGATCAGCGCGATCATCATGATCTCGTCGAGCTCATGGCGCTGCGCATTGCCGCTGCGCGGATCGTCGAGTGCGGCGAAACACGCCCGAAAACCATCCATGCCGTCCTCCTCCAAAACCGGACGGCAAGATCAGAAGCATCTTTCCACACAAAAAGAATCTACAAATCCCTTGTGCGATTCCCCTGGGGCGGCCGGGCCTCGACGTTGCCTTCGGCCGGCGCCGCTGGTAGGGTCCGCGCGGGACTTTTCGCGGGCTTGCTCGGGCGGTTCGGATGAAGCTTCTCGCCGGCAACAGCAACCGGCCGCTGGCCGAGGCGATCGCCGCATTTCTCAGCCAGCCGCTGACCGACGCGACCGTCCAGCGCTTCGCCGACATGGAGGTGTTCGTCGAGATCCGCGAGAACGTCCGCGGCGAGGACGTCTTCTTGATCCAGTCGACCTCCTATCCCGCCAACGACAACCTGATGGAGCTCCTGGTCTGCATCGATGCGCTCAGGCGCGCGTCGGCGAGGCGGATCACCGCGGTCGTGCCCTATTTCGGCTACGCCCGTCAGGACCGGAAGCCCGGGCCCCGGACCCCGATCTCGGCCAAGCTGGTCGCCAATCTGATCACGGTCGCGGGCGCCCAGCGGGTCCTGACCATGGATCTGCACGCCGGCCAGATCCAGGGCTTCTTCGACATCCCGGTCGACAACCTCTACGCCGCGCCGCTGATCGCCGCCGACCTCAAGGAGCGCTACGACCCCGCGGACGTGATCATCGTCTCGCCCGACGTCGGCGGGGTCGGCCGCGCCCGCGGCATCGCCAAGCGGCTTGACGTCGGTCTGGCGATCATCGATAAGCGCCGCGAGCGCGCCGGCGCCTCCGAGGTCGTCAACGTGATCGGCGACGTCGAGGGCCGCTTGTGCGTGCTGGTCGACGACATCGCCGATTCCGGCGGCACGCTCTGCAACGCCGCCCAGGCGTTGCTCGAGGCCGGTGCCACGGCGGCGGTCGCCTATGTGACCCACGGCGTGCTGTCGGCTGGCGCGGTCGCGAGGATCAGCGCCAGCCGCCTCGAGAAGCTGGTGATCACCGACAGCATCCGGGCGACCGAGGCGGTGCGGGTCAGCGAGAAGATCCGCGTGCTGTCGGTGGCGCCGCTGATCGGCGAGGCGATCCGCCGGATCAGCGACGAGAGCTCGGTGTCGAGCCTGTTCGATTGAGAGGGCAGCCGCCCGGGGCGGCGCCGCTAGGGGTGACGTGAGCATGGTCGAGATGGTGACGTTCCCGGCCGAGGTCCGGCCGGTCGCCGGCAAGGGGCCGGCCCGGGCGCTGCGCCGCGCCGGGCGGGTGCCCGCCGTGATCTACGGCGAGCACAAGGACCAGGAGATGATCTCGCTGGAGGCGCGGGCGCTGCGCCGCCAGCTCCACAATCCGCACTTCTTCAACTCGCTCTGCGGCCTGCAGGTCAACGGCGAGCTGGTCCGGGTGCTGCCGCGCGAGGTCCAGCTGCATCCGGTCACCGACGATCCGGTGCACGCCGACTTCGTGCGCGTCTCGGCGGGCACCCGGGTCGAGGTCGAGGTGCCGGTCGTGTTCCTGAACGAGGAGACCTGCCCGGGCCTGAAGCGCGGCGGCGTGCTCAACATCGTGCGCCGCGACCTCGAGCTCAGCTGCCCGGTCGACGCGATCCCGGCCGAGATCGCGATCGACCTTTTGCCGTTCGACCTCGGCGACAGCGTGCACATCTCGCACGTGGCCCTGCCCGAAGGCGTGCAGTCGACGATCACCGATCGCGACTTCACGATAGCGACGATCGCCGCGCCGACCGTGGTCCGCGAGACCGCGGCCGAGGAGCAGGCGGCCGCCGCCGCGGCGGCCGAAACCGAGGCCGAGCCCGAGGCCACCAGCGAGTAGGCGCGCGCCGCTACCTGCGTCATGCTGCTGCTGGTCGGGCTCGGCAATCCCGGCGCCCGTCACGCCCGCGATCGTCACAACATCGGCTTCATGGCGGTCGACGCGATCGCCCGCGCGCACCGGTTCGGCGCCTGGCGGACGCGCTTTTCCGGACTGGCCGCCGAAGGCCAGCTGGACTCGGACAGGGTTCTGCTGCTCAAGCCGCAGACCTATATGAACCTCTCGGGCCGAGCGGTCGCCGAGGCGGTCCGGTTCTTCAAGCTGCCGCCGGCCGCGCTCGTGGTCCTGCACGACGAGATCGACCTCGCGCCCGGCAAGGTCAGGATCAAAGCAGGCGGCGGGGTCGCCGGCCACAATGGCCTGCGCTCGATCGCCGAGTGGCTGGGTTCGAGGGACTTCCGCCGGGTGCGCCTGGGGATCGGCCATCCTGGCGACAAGGAGCGGGTGATCGGCCACGTGCTCTCCGACTTTGCGACCGCCGACCGAGCCTGGCTCGAGCCGCTGCTCGACGCGCTCACCGAGGCGGCGCCCCTGATCGCCGCCGGCGACGACGCCGGCGCGATGAACCGGATCGCGCTCCGGACCCGGCCGCCCCGGCCTGCCGGCAAAGCGTCCGCGACCGAGGGCGACGACCCGCCCGGACCGCGCAAGACCGAGTGAGGACATGGGCTTCAACTGCGGCATCGTCGGCCTGCCCAACGTCGGCAAGTCGACGCTGTTCAACGCCATCACCAGCACCGCGGCCGCGGCCGCGGCCAATTACCCGTTCTGCACGATCGAGCCCAACCTCGGCCGGGTGCCGGTGCCCGACCCCAGGCTCGAGGTGGTCGCGAAGATCGCGCGCTCGGCCGAGATCGTGCCGACCCAGCTCGAGATCTTCGACATCGCGGGCCTGGTCCGCGGCGCGTCCCGCGGCGAGGGTCTGGGCAACCGCTTCCTCGGCGCGATCCGCGAGGTCGACGCGATCCTGCACGTGCTCCGCTGCTTCGAGAGCGCGGATGTCGCCCACGTCGAGGGCACGATCGACCCGTTGCGCGACGCCGAGCTGGTCGAGACCGAGCTGCTGCTCGCCGACCTCGGAGCACTCGAGCGCCGGGTCGAGGGCCTGACCAAGCGCGCCCGCGGCGGCGACGAGCTCGCCCGCGACCAGCTGGCCCTGATCGAGCGGATCCTGCCGGCGATGCAGCAGGGCACGCCCGCGCGCGCGCTCCGCCTCGAGCCCGAGGCCCGGCCGCAGCTCCAGACGCTCCAGCTCCTGAGCGCCAAGCCCATGCTCTACGTCTGCAACGTCGACGAGGCGGCCGCCGCCACCGGCAACGCCGCCAGCGCCCGGGTCGCCGGCCGCGCCGCTAAGGAGGGCGCCGGCGCGGTCGTGGTCGCGGCCGCGATCGAGGCCGAGCTCGCCGGCCTGCCGCCGCCCGAGCGCGCCGAATACCTCGCGACCCTCGGCCTCGAGCGCCGCGGCCTCGATCGGGTGATTCACGCCGGCTACCGGCTGCTCGACCTGATCACCTTCCTCACCGCCGGTCCCAAGGAGGCGCGCGCCTGGACGGTCCCGCACGGCACCCGGGCGCCCGATGCCGCCGGCGCCATCCACACCGACTTCAAGCGCGGCTTCATCTGCGCCGAGGTCGTGGCCTACGACGACTACGTCCAGGCCGGCGGCGAGAGCGGCGCCCGCGAGGCCGGCAAGCTCCGCCAGGAAGGCCGCAGCTACGTCGTCCAGGACGGCGACGTGATCCACTTCCGCTTCAACGTCTGACGCCGGCCGGAGGACCCGACCATGCCAATCATCGCCTTCATCATCCTCGTGATCCTGATCGCCCAGCTCGGCTTCTGGAAGACCTTCGCCGCGATTATCGGCGGGGTCGCGATGATCGTCTTGTTCGTGATCCTGGCGATCGCCTTCCTGGCGATCGCGGGCACGCTGCTCGTCCGCCGCCGCATGCGCGGCTGAGCGCGACGGCTCGTTACCGCCGCAGGGCAATCGACGGACAGGCAATAGCCGCGCGCGACCTCCGAGCTCCCCCCTGGAACCAGGAGAGGGTCCCCCTGGCCAGCGCGCGCGGGAACGTTCGGCGTGGCGGGGAGTTTCTACGTCCTGGGGATGCAATGAACGAGGAGGAGCCGATGCGCCCGCTGCTGATCGGGGCCCTGGCCGTGGCCGTCCTTTTCCTGCCCGCCTGTGCCACGCGCCAGGTGCAGACCACGCCACCGACCGTGAGCTACGCCTACAATGGCGAATCCGACTACCGCGACATCGAAAACCGCGCCGACCAGTATTGCGGCGACAAATACAACGCCAACGCCGTCGTCGTCGACCGGGTACCCACGGGCAGTGGCTATAAGGCGACCTTCGCCTGCAAGTGACATTGCCGGATAGCGCGGGCTGAGGCTGCTCTCGGCCTCGCCCGTGGCCGGCCCGGGCGAGGGGTGCCGGTTCGGCACGCGCTGCCGCCACGACCACCTGGAGCCCGGTGCCGCAGGCGAAGCAGCTCCGCGCGCCCGGCCGCTGGCCGGTGCTCCTTCAGACCGACAGGCCGGAGCCGGCCCGCGCTGGGCGGGACCGGCCCCCGGCGGCGCCAGTCAGTTGCTGGCCGGCGAGGCGCCCAGCTGCGCCTTGAACTTATCCATGTCGTACTGCATGCCGTTCAGCATCGTGCTGAGCTTGCGGGTCTCGGCCGCGGCCGAGATCGCCTCCTTGATCTCCTGCTCGCTCGCCCCGGCCTTCCCGGCCAGCACGGTGTGCGCGTAGATGCAGTACTGACACGGGATCTGGGCGGCGACCCCGAGCCCGATCAGCTGCTTGGTCTTGGCGTCGAGCGCGGCGTCGGGATTGTGATAGACCGCCTTATAGTCCTGCCAGGCGGCCTGGAGCTCAGGACCTGTGAACACGTCCTGCATCCACTGCGGCGGCTGGTCCGCCGCCTGAGCGGCGAGACCGCTCGTGGCCAGCAGGACAGATGCGAAAATCAGCTTCTTCATCGGATGGCCTCCGCTGTCATGGTCCACGACATACCGCCGCCGGCACCCCGGCGGCAGCGAGCCCCTCCAAAACGACCCGGCCCAGCGAGCCTATGATGTTCTCCCGGGAGGCCCCGGGTGCTCGCTTCGGAAGCGCCAACTATGCGCATTCCCAGGCGCGAGGCAAGGCCTCGAGGGCCGGCATGTCCGTAGCACGAGGTATGTCCGGTTTTTGGTAGCTCACGATCGGTCCGGTTCGGGAGAATTGGGGAGGTCGCGTGCTGGCGGAGGTTCGGGTGGCTCGGAGCGTCGAGGCGATCGGTCGGTGGCGGCGCGGGCTTTAAGCTGTGGCGAGGCGGCGGAGGTGCTGGGGATGAGCGAGCGGCGCTGCCGCCGGCGGCGCGACCGCCACGAGGCGCAGGGGAAGGCCTGATCGATCGGCGCCGAGGCCGGGTCTCGGGCCGGCGGCTGGCGGTCGACCGGATCGAGGGGCTGCTGGAGCCGTACCGGACGCGCTACGTCGACTTCACCGTCAAACACTTCCACGAGCGGCTGCGGGCCGAGCACAGGTTCGAGCTCGGCGACAGCTGGACCAAGCGCATCTTGCAGGCCGCCGGTTTGGTCAGGCGGGCGCCGAAGCGCTCGGCGCACCGCAAGCGACGGCCGCGCCGACCGTTGCCGGGCATGATGCTGTTCCGGGACGGCTCGACCCACGCGTGGCTCGGCGGCCGGCCGCCGGTCGACCTGATCGTCACCCTCGACGATCCGACCAGCGGGCTCTGCTCCGCCTTCCTGGTCGAGGAGCAAGGGCGTTCTCGAGCTGGCGCGGCCTGGCCGAGGTGATCGGCCGGCACGGCCGGTTCTGCTCGCTCTACACCGACCGCGGCAGCCACTCTTTCGTGCCGCCCAAGGCCGGCTGAAGGTGGCGCGGGGTCAGCCGACCCAGGTCGGGCGTGCCCTCGCGTTCGTGCCCTACGCCGGCGGCCTCGCCGAGGTTCTCCGGGTGCCGGTCGAGCGCGTGGTCGGCAACGACAACTGCGGGCGCTACGACGGCCGCGGTCTGCAGATCCCGCCGCAACGGCCCCGGCACCACGTCGTCAAGGTCAAGGTGCGGGCGCCCGCCTACGGGGACGGCCGGCTCGCCGTCTTTCACGGCCCGCGCCGCCTGGCGCGCTACCAGCCCGATGGCCACCTCGCGGGCATCGACGCGATGATCAAACCCGCCGCCTGAGCCCGCTCGGCGGCGGGCCCGATGGACTTGCCGGACAACGCTCCGCGCTGCCCACAACCCCACCGGGCCAACAGCAGCAGCGGACATTTGACGGGCGACAAAACCGGGCATCTTTAAGTGCTATTGACATGCTTTCCAGAAATCACCGGCTTTCGGCCTTGCCGCGCCCGAAAGACTAGGCTTAGGTGAGCCGACCGAGATCCTGGCGCGGAAGGAAAGCGATCTGGCGATGGCCGACCGAACTGTAACGGCGGCGACCAGGCGTCGTGAGCCGTAGGTCGCGCCCGGGCGCCGGCCTCCGGGCAGGTCGCAGCCGCTCGGCCGTGGCGGTCGGGCTCGTGACGCTGCTCGCGGCCTGCGCCTCGAGCAAGCCCGCGCCGCGACCGGTGCCGCCGGCGTGCCCGGCCGCGCTGGTCCTCGAGGGCGCGGAACGGACTACCAGCTATCGTGGCGGCGAGCGCAGCCCGGACGCGCTCCAGTACCTGGCCGTCCTGACCCATCTCCAGAGCACCTGCAGCTACAACGACAAGGGCGTCGACGTCGACCTCGGATTGGATCTGATCGCCCAGCGGGGTCCGGCCGCGGCCCAGGAGAAGGTGCCGCTGACCTATTTCATCGCGACCGTCGGCCCGGAGCGCCAGATCCTATCCAAGCAGCTGCTCGATTCCGAGATCGAGTTCACCAAGGGCGAGGACCTCGCCGGGGTCGCCGAGCAGCTGACCCTGCGCCTGCCCGCGGTCACGCCCGAGCAGGCGGCCGCCTACAGCCTCTATCTGGGCTTCCAGCTCGACGACGCCGACCTCGAGCGGCGCCTGCAACCGCTGCTCCGCTGAAAGCCTCCGAAGCGGCGGCGCTTGACCTCGGGGCTGCCGGGAGTAGTCTTACCGGACATCGCCAGCTGAGCCCCGCGGGAGAGCCCGTACCAGCCGCGTCAGCGGCCGGCGACGGCGCCGAAGGAGCAACCGCCCCGGAAACTCTCAGGCCAACGGACCGCGGGGGGATGGCGCTCTGGAGAGCGGGTGCCGCGGCGTTCGGGTCGCCCGGCGCCCCACCGAAGGGGTAAGGCGCCGCCCGGGATCGCTCCTCCTTGGGATCGCTCGGGGCGGCGCCAAGTCTCTCAGGTTCGGGACAGAGGGGGCTGAACCGTCGCCGGCCCTGGCCGGCGCGCAGCCCTTTGGAGGTCCCGATTGTGAGCTCTGCCGCCGGCGCCAGCCCCGACCCCAGACGCACTCCGCTGTACGATCTGCACGTCGAGCTCGGCGGCCGCATGGTCGAGTTCGCGGGCTGGTCGCTGCCGGTGCACTACCCGGCCGGGATCATGGCCGAGCATCGCCATTGCCGGAACGCGGCCGCGCTGTTCGACGTCTCGCACATGGGCCAGGTGCGGGTGCGGGGCGAGGGTGCGGACGAGGCGTTCGAGCGCCTGGTGCCGGCCGATCTCGCGGGCCTGGACGAAGGCCAGCTGCGCTACACCGTGTTCACCAACGAAGCGGGCGGGGTGCTCGACGATCTGATCGTCGGCCGGGTCGCGGACGGCCTGTTCGTGGTCGTCAACGCCGGCTGCCGGGACGCCGACCTCGCCCACATGCGCGCTACCCTCGAGCCGGCGGTATCGGTCGAGGAGCTGGCCGGGCGCGCCCTGCTCGCGCTGCAGGGTCCCGCGGCGGCCACGGTCATGGAGCGCCTGGCGCCGGCCGCCGCGGGGCTCGCGTTCATGGAGGCCGCGGAGACGACCGTCGCGGGACTGTCTTGCCGGGTGTCCCGTTCCGGCTACACCGGCGAGGACGGCTTCGAGCTCTCGATCGATGCGGCCGACGGCGAGGCCCTGGCCCGCCGTCTGCTCGAGGAGCCGGAGGTCGCGCCCGCCGGCCTCGGTGCGCGCGACTCGCTCCGCCTCGAGGCCGGACTCTGCCTCTACGGTCACGAGCTCTCGCCGACGATCAGCCCGATCGAGGCCGGGCTCGCCTGGACGATCCCCAAGCGCCGGCGCGCCGACGCTGACTTCCTGGGCGCCGCGGTGATCCTCGGCCAGCTGGCGGAAGGTCCCGAAAGGAAGCTGGTCGGGCTGCGCCCGGACGGGCGCGCGCCGGCCCGCGAGGGCACCGAGATCCAGGATGCCGACGGCCGGCCGGTCGGTCAGGTGACCAGCGGCGGCTTCGGGCCGACCGTCGGTGGCCCGGTCGCGCTCGGCTACGTCGCGCGCCCGCACGCCGGTCCCGATGCCGCCCTGCAGCTCGCGATCCGCGGCCGGGCGCACCCGGCCCGTATCGTTAAGCTGCCGTTCGTTGCTCATCGCTACAAGCGCTGACGGAGAGCGAGTGCCATGTCCGACGTCCGCTACACCAAGGAGCACGAGTGGGTCCGCGTCGAGGGCGACCTCGCCACGATGGGGATCAGCGACCACGCCCAGGAGCAGCTCGGCGATATCGTGTTCGTCGAGCTGCCGCCGATCGGCAAGCAGGTCGCCCGGAGCGACGCGCTCGCGGTGGTCGAGAGCGTCAAGGCGGCGAGCGACGTCTATGCGCCGGTCGGTGGCGAGGTCGTCGAGGTCAACGAGGCCCTGAACGACGATCCGGCGCTGGTCAACAGCGGCGCCGAGAGCACGGGCTGGTTCTGCAAGCTCAGGCTCGCCGACCGGGGCGAGCTCGAGCAGCTGATGGATGCCGACGCCTACCAGGCCTACGTCGCGAGCCTGGCTTGAGTCACAGCCCCAAGGGGGAGCAGCATGTCCACGGGTGACCCATCGCTGACCGAGCTCGAGGACCGGGAAGAATTCGTCCGTCGCCACATCGGCCCGGACGCGCCCGAGATCGGCGCGATGCTCAAGGTCGTGGGCGCGGACTCCCTCGACGACCTGATCACCAAGGCAACGCCGCGGGCGATCCGCACGGCGCGGCCGCTCGATCTGCCGCCGGCCAGGACCGAGACCGAGGCGCTGGCGGCGCTCCGCCAGATGGCCGCGCAGAACCGCGTGCTGACCTCGATGATCGGCATGGGCTACTACGGCACGATCACGCCGCCGGTGATCCTGCGCAACGTGCTCGAAAACCCCGGCTGGTACACCGCCTACACGCCCTATCAGGCCGAGATCAGCCAGGGCCGGCTCGAGGCGCTGCTGAGCTTCCAGCAGATGGTTGCCGACCTCACCGGGCTCGAGCTCGCGGGCGCCTCGCTGCTCGACGAGGCGACCGCGGCCGCCGAGGCCATGGCGATGGCGAAGCGGGTCAGCAAGAGCGGTTCCAGGGCGTTCTTCGTCGACGCCGACTGCCATCCCCAGACGCTTGCGGTGCTGCGCACCCGGGCCGAGGGCTTCGGCTTCGAGCTCGCACTCGGGGATCCCTTCTCCGACCTCGACGGCAAGGAGGTGTTCGGGGCGCTCCTCCACTACCCGGGCTCGAGCGGTGCTGTGCGCGATTTCCGGCCGGTGATCGAGCAGCTGCACCAGCGCTCGGCGCTCGCGGTCGTGGCGACCGACCTTTTGAGCCTCGTGCTGCTGACGCCGCCCGGCGAGCAGGGCGCCGACATCGCGATCGGCAGCGCCCAGCGCTTTGGCGTGCCGATGGGCTACGGCGGCCCGCACGCCGCGTTCTTCGCCACCAAGGACCAGTACAAGCGGGCGATGCCCGGCCGTCTGATCGGCGTCTCGGTCGACCGCCAGAGCCGCCCGGCGCTGCGCATGGCGCTCCAGACCCGCGAGCAGCACATCCGGCGCGAGAAGGCGACCAGCAACATCTGCACCGCCCAGGTCCTGCTCGCGGTCATGGCCGCGATGTACGCCCTCTGGCACGGGCCCGAGGGGCTGACCCGGATCGCCTCTCGAGTGCATCGCCTTGCGGGCATCCTGGCCCATGGCTTGCGGCGGGCTGGCGTCGAGGTCGTGACCGGGGCGTTCTTCGACACGCTGACGGTGCGGGTCAGGGGCGAGGCCCAGGAAGTCGCCGCGCGCGCCGAGGCGGCGGGCATCAATCTCCGCCGCATCGATGCCGATCACCTCGGCATCGCCCTGGACGAGACCACAAGGCGCCAGGATCTCTTGACGTTGTGGGCGGCCTTCGGCGCGGCCGGGCTCGAGATCGAGCCGCTCGACCGGGCGCTCGAGCCCTGCCTGCCCGGGCCGCTCCGGCGCCAGAGCGCCTTTCTGACCCATCCCGTGTTCCAGCTCCATCACAGCGAGACCGAGATGCTGCGCTACCTGCGCCGGCTCCAGGGCAAGGACCTGGCGCTCGACCGCAGCATGATCCCGCTCGGCTCCTGCACGATGAAGCTGAACGCGACCGCCGAGATGATCCCGGTGATCTGGCCGGAGTTCGGCGCCCTGCACCCGTTCGCGCCCCAGGAGCAGGCCGCAGGCTACCGGCAGCTGTTCGACGAGCTCGAGGCGATGCTGCGCGAGATCACCGGCTTCGATGCGGTCTCGCTGCAGCCGAACGCCGGCAGCCAGGGCGAGTACGCCGGCCTGCTCGCGATCCGGCATTATCACCGCGCCAAGGGCCAGGGCGAGCGCGAGGTCTGCCTGATCCCGGCCTCGGCGCACGGCACCAACCCGGCGAGCGCCACCATGGCCGGGCTTCAGGTCGTGGTCGTCGGCTGCGACGATCAGGGCAACGTCGACCTCGAGGACCTCGAGGCCAAGGCCGCGCAGCACAAGGATCGGCTGGCCGCCCTGATGATCACCTATCCCTCGACCCACGGCGTGTTCGAGGAGGCGATCCGCGACATCTGCGCGACGGTCCACGCCGCCGGCGGCCAGGTCTATCTCGACGGGGCGAACCTGAACGCGCTGGTCGGCGTCTGCCGGCCGGCCGAGATCGGCGCCGACGTCGCCCACATCAATCTGCACAAGACCTTCTGCATCCCGCACGGCGGCGGCGGCCCGGGCATGGGCCCGATCGGGGTCAAGGCGCATCTCGCGCCATTTCTGCCCGGCCATGCGGTCGTGCCCGACGTTAACCCGGCCGCGGCCGATGCGCGGGCGGCTGCTCAGGTCTCGGCGGCACCCTGGGGCTCGCCCTCGATCCTGCCGATCTCCTGGGCCTACATCGCGATGATGGGTGCTTCCGGTCTCACCCGCGCGACCCAGGTCGCGATCCTGAACGCCAACTATGTCGCGAAGCATCTCGCGCCCCACTACCCGATCCTCTATGTGGGGAAAAATGGCCTGGTCGCGCACGAGTGCATCATCGATCTCCGGCCGCTCAAGCAGGCGAGTGGCGTCACCGTCGAGGACATCGCCAAGCGGCTGATCGACTACGGCTTCCATGCGCCGACCATGTCCTTCCCGGTCGCCGACACCTTGATGATCGAGCCGACCGAGAGCGAGGCCAAGCGCGAGCTCGACCGGTTCTGCGAGGCCATGATCAGCATCCGCGAGGAGATCCAGGCGATCGAGCAGGGTGAGGCCGATGCCGAGGACAACCTTTTGAGGAACGCCCCCCACACCGCCGACCAGCTGGTCGGCGACTGGCCGCACGCCTACGACCGGCGAGTGGCGTTCTTTCCCGGCCCGGGTCAGCTCGAGGTCAAGTACTGGCCGCCGGTCGGCCGGATCGACAACGTCTACGGCGACCGGCACCTGGTCTGCGCCTGTCCGCCGGTCGAGGCCTACCAGGCCGCGGCCGAGTAGGGCAGGAGGCCGGTCGGAGGAGTGGGTCAGCCAGGCCGATAGCGGCTGCGCGGCCGGTCCTGCCAGAGCCGCGAGGCCAGGGCTTCGGCCTGCTCGACAGTCGGGGCGCGGCCGAGCAGGCCGAGCGCCATCGCGGTCGTGCCGACGACCGCGGCGACCGGGCCCGGAGCTTGCCACTCGCCGCGCCAGAGCCCGACCAGCCGCTCGGGCTCCAGCGCCCCCCTACGCCAGGGCCAGGGCTCGCCTTCGGTCAGCGCCGGCCAGACGATCTCGGCGGCCGTGCCGCCGTCGATGCAGCGCGTGCGGCAGGGCTTTTCCGGGTTGCGCTGCGCCTCGCCGCCGACGCCCTTGAAGATCAGGGCCCGCGGCTGCCGAGCCGCATCGCGCTCGCTTCGTGCAGCGGCAGATAGGTGGAGTGGAACACGCCCTGGATCTAGTGCGGCGCGCCGAACGGGTTGAGCCCGCGGGCGATCGCGTTCGCGGGCGTGCGCAACCCGAGCAGCGGCCGCAGGCGGAACAGGGCCTCGAGCTCCGGGCAGATCGCCCCGGGCGGCAGGTAGCCGAAGCCGGCAGCATCCAACTGGTCCGCGGCCTCGGCGGGAGAGGTGGGCCGGACGTAGCCCGAGCGTGGCCAGCACCTTGGGCGTCGTGGCCGGGCCCTCGCCCTCGATGCCGTGCTTCAGCGCCATCCTCGATCATGACCGAGCCTGAGTTGAGCAGAGCCGGGCGGCGGACTTGCACCTTGCCCGCCGGCGGCCCCCGGGTGAAGCTCGGGACCTTGCTGCGGTTGGCCGGGAGGTGCCAAATGGACGTCCGCTTCAGGGACAAGACGGTGCTGGTGCTGGGTGCGGGCAGCGTCGGACCCGGCTTCGGCAACGGCAGGGCGACCGCGCTGCTGTTCGCGCGCGAAAGCGCGCAGGTGTTCGGGGTCGACCGCGACGCCGAAGCGTTGGCCGAGACCGCGAGCGCGATCGCCGTCGAGGGCGGCAGCTTCGAACGTCAGGTCGCCGACGTCACCGACGCCGCCGCCCTCGACCGGCTGGTGCAGGCCTGCCTCGAGCGCTTCGGCCGGATCGACGTGCTGGTCAACAACGTCGGCGGCTCGGCGCCCGGCGATCCGGTGAGCATGGCCGGCGAGGTCTGGGACCGGCAGCTCGAGATGAACCTGAGCTACGTGTTCCGGAGCTGCAAGCGGGTGATCCCGATCATGGTCGGCCAGGGCGGCGGTGCGATCGTCAACCTCGCCTCGATCGCGGCGCTCCGGTTCTTCGGACCGGACGTGGTCGCCTATGCCGCGGCCAAGGCGGCGCTGATCCAGTTCTCGCGGGTGACCGCGGTCAAATACGCGCCCCGGAACGTGCGCATTAACACGGTGATCCCGGGCCTGATGGACACGCCGCTGGTCAAGGCCCGGCTGGTCGGGGAACGCGGCGACGGCGATGCCGAGAAGCTGATCGCGGCCCGCCATCGCCAGGTGCCGATGGGCCGGATGGGCGACGGTTTCGATGTCGCCGAGGCGGTGCTGTTCCTCGCCTCCGACGCCGCGAAATACATCACCGCGACCGAGCTGATCGTCGACGGCGGGCTGTCGGCGACCTGCGTCGCCCCGAACCCGGGGGCCGGCTGAAATCTCAGTCCGCGAACGGCCGCGAGCCGTCCGGGGTCGGCACGTCGAACGCGTTCAGGGTCATCGAGACCAGCGTGTAGTAGCCGAGGATGCCGACCAGGTCGACCAGGCCCGCGGTGCCGAGCGCCGCTTCGGCCCTGGCATGGGTCGCGTCCGAGAGCGCCCTGGTCGCGTGCAGCTCGCGCGCGACCGCGTAGACGGCGCGTGCCTTCGGATCGGCGAGGTCCGGCTCGGCGCCGGCCCGGATCGCCTCGATCACCGGCTCGGAGATGCCGGCGGCGCGCGCCAGCCGGGCGTGCGCGTACCACTCGAAATTGGCCCGCCAGGCCTGCGCGGTGACCAGGATCGCGACCTCGGAGAGCTCGGGCGGCAGGGAGCTTTTGAAGCGGGCGAAGGCGCCGAGCTTCTGGGCCGGATCGGCGAGCCCCGGCGAGTGCAGCCAGACCTTGAGCGGCCCCTCGACGGTGCCGCGCGGCCCGGCCGCAATCTCGTCGTGCACGCGGCGCTGGTCTGCGGTCATCTGGTCGTGGCGCAGGTCGGGCAGGCGGCTCATCAGAGGCTCCGGACGATGTCGGGGAGCCATGCCTAGCATGCAGCCGCGCTGGGCGCGAACACCTGCGTGACCGTCTCGTCGAAGTCGACCTCGCTGAACGGCTTCGGCAACCGGGGCGTGTCGGCGAAGCGGGGCGGCAGGGTCGCGACATCGTAGCCGGTCACCAGGATCACCGGCACGCCGCGCGCGATCAGATGGTCGACGAGCGGCAGCGAGACCGAGCCGTTCAGCTTGACGTCCAGGATCGCGCCATCGAGCGTGGCGTCCTCTGCCAGCTTCTGCGCCTGCTCCAGCCGGCCGACCGGCCCGGCGACCGTGCCGGCCCGGTCCTCGACCAGCCGCTTGAGCTCCAGCGCAGCTAGGAAATCGTCCTCGACCACCATGATCGTCAGTCCGTCGAGCGATGCGGTCGTCATCCTGCTCGTCCTTGAAAAGATGGCCGCGCGCGAGCCTCACTCTTCCGGGAGAGGGAACTCGATCACGCATTCGGCGCCATCGGGATGAAAGGTCAGCTGCGAGCTGCCGCCCAGGATATACGGCAAACTCTCCTCGATCGCACGCGAGCCGAAGCCCTTGTCGGGAGCGCGGTTCGCCATCTGGACCCCGTGCTCGCGCCAGCGAAACCAGAAATGCCAGTCATCGGCCCGCCGCTCGGTGCGCCAGGTCACCTCGACCCGCCCGGACGCGACCGAAAACGCGCCGTACTTGAGCGCGTTGGTCGAGAGCTCGTGGACGGTCATCGCCATCGCCTGGGCATCGCGCGGGGAAAGGCGCACCGCCGGCCCGCGCAGCGTGAACGTCGAGCCCTCCCGGCCGCCGGAGGCTTGCAGCTCGAAGCGCACGAGATCGGCGAGCTGGACCTTCTGCAAGGGGCCGCGCACCAGCAGATCCTGGGCACGCGCGAGCGCCCGCAGCCGAGCGTCGAAGGCCTCGATGAACCCGTCAAGAGTGGAGCTGCTCTGGCGGGACTGGCTCGCGAGCGCGCGCACGTTGTTCAGGATGTTCTTAACCCGGTGCTGCAACTCGCCGGTCAGCGCCTCGCGCTGGGTCTCCGCCCGCCGCTCCTCGGTGAGGTCGCGGATCGCCAGCAGGATCAGATGCTCGTGGTCGAGGCGGCGGGCGTTGAGCAGCATGATCCGGCGGCCGATCTGCTCGAACTCGTGTTCGACCTCGAAGTCGTCGAACGCGTTGTCGTTGGGCAGGATCTCCTCGAGCAGCTCGCGCAGGCGCGGGATGTCCCACTGGCCGTTGCCAAGCTCGTAGATCAGGCGACCCTCGGTCTCGGCCGGATCGACCTCGAAGGTCTGGTAGAATGACTGGTTCGCAGACCGCACGCGCAGGTCCCAGCTGAGCACCACCAGCCCTTCGCGAATGCTGTCGATCAGCTTGTCGGCGAACTCCTGGCGTCCCTCCAGATCGAACAGCAGCTGCTCGCGCTCGGTCACGTCGGAGATCGCGAGCAGGATCCGGTCGGGGGCGCCGTCGCGGACGATGCGGTTGGCGTTGAGGAGCATGATCTTGCGGCCGACGCGCTCGAACTCCTGCTCGATCCGGTAGCTCCTGACCTCCCGCCCGCGGCTCAGGACGTCCTCGAGCAGGCGCTGCAAGTCTGGAATTTTCCACTTTCGGTTGCAGAGCTCGTACAGCTCGCGGCCGAGCGTCTCCTCGGGCGAAACCTGGAAATGCTCCAGAAATGCCGGATTGGCGAGCTCGATCCGGAGCGCGTCGTTCAGCACGAGCAGCGGTTGCTGGCTCGTCGCCACGATCGCTGCGGCCAGCGCGCCATTCCCGGCTCCCGTCGAGGCCACCACCTGCGGGACCGCCTGCCTGCTGTCGCCTGACTCCGCCACGGCTCCCCCCAAGAGCACGGCGGTTCGAGAACCCGCCTGGCTGTGCCGGTCTGGAACAGTCAACGCGGCTGAAAGCAATTGGTTGCGCGCTCCGCCACGCGGCGCCGGGCGGCGCCCGCGAGCCTGATCGAGCCGATCCCGCTGGTCGCTCGGCCGGCCCCGCGCTCGCTTGCTTCGCCACTCCTCAAACCCTACATCTCCGGACACACGCAGGGCGTGCCCGCTAGGGGAGAGGACCGATGCAAACCGAAAACCGTCTGTTCGACGACCTGGCCCGCATGGCGAACGGCGCACTGAACACGCTCTCGGGATTGCGCGAAGAGATCGAGAGCCGGGTGCGCGAGCGGGTCGAGCGGGTGCTCGCCAACATGGACATGGTCCCGCGCGACGAGTTCGACGCGGTCAAGGCGATGGCGCAGACCGCGCGCGCCGAGCAGGAGGACCTGGCGGCCAAGGTCGCCGACCTCGAGCGCCGCATCGGCGATCTCTTGGCGCCCGCAACGCCGCGCAAGCCGGCCGCGTCGCGCCGGCGCCCGGCCAAGACCAAGCCGGCCGGCGAGTGACCCGCGGCCGCCTGCTGCCGCGGGCGACCACCTGCCGCCTTGCGGCGCCAGCATCATTTTGGCAGTGTCGTCGGATCGGGTCGGAACCGGCGACCGGAGCAGTCGGTTGACCGGCGGTCGCGCGGGGCTGGCGCGAACGGAGCGCTCCTTGGCTCCGGCGGCGCGATCGAGGAGTGCGCCATGGTGTCGTCGTTGAGACCAGAGACCGAGGAATCCGGCGGCAATCCCGTCGATCTCGTCGAGCAGGTCGCGATCGCCAACGAATGGCCGTTCCACCGGCAGAACGACGACGAGCTGGCCGCCGAGATCAGCGGCCACTGGTGCCAGTACCGGATGTGGTTCTGCTGGCATCCGGAGCTCGCGGTGATGCACCTGTCCTGCGCGCTCGAGATGAAGGTGCCGGCCAACAAGCGCGAGGCGATCTACGCACTGCTGGCGCTGGCCAACGAGAAGCTCTGGCTCGGTCACTTCGATCTCTGGTCGGACGAGAACCTGCCGGTGTTCCGGCACGCCTTGCTGCTGCGCGAGGGCGTCAACGTCAGCGGCGAGCTGATGGAGGATCTGGTCGACATCGCGGTCACCGAGTGCGAGCGCTTCTACCCCGCCTTCCAGTTCGTGATCTGGGGCGGCAAGTCGCCGCTCGAGGCCCTGACCGCAGCGATGCTCGAGACCGAAGGCGAGGCCTGATGACGAGCCTTGCCGGGCCGCTCCTGCTGGTCGGCTGTGGCAAGATGGGCGGTGCTTTGCTCGAGGGCTGGCTGGCGCGGGGCCTGGGGGGCGAGGAGGCCTACGTGGTCGAGCCCGATGCGGCCTTGCGCGAGGCGCTCCGGGAGCGGCACGGCGTGGCCGCACTCGCCGAGCCCAAGATGCTGCCGACCGAGCTCGCCCCACGGGCGCTCGTGTTCGCGATCAAGCCGCAGGCGATGGCGACCGTCCTGCCGGCCTACGAGACGCTGGCGCGGACCGGCGCGGTCGTGCTCTCGATCGCCGCCGGTCCGACGATCGTGCGCTTCGAGGCGGCGTTCGGCGAGGCGACCCCGGTCGTGCGCGCGATGCCGAACACGCCGGCCGCGATCGGCCAGGGGGTCACGGCGCTGGTCGCCAACCGCCACGCCAGCGCCGCCCAGAAGGAGCTCTGCCAGGCGCTGATGGCGGCGGTCGGCGCGGTCCACTGGATCGACGACGAGGAGCTGATGCACGCGATCACCGCCATGTCCGGCGGCGGCCCGGCCTACGTGTTCCTGCTGATCGAGGCGCTCGCCCGGGCCGGGATCGCGAGCGGTCTGCCGGCGGAGCTCGCCCTGCCACTGGCGCGCGCCACGGTCGCCGGCAGCGGCGCGCTCGCGGCGCAGAGCGTCGAGCCGGTCGAGATCCTGCGCCGGAACGTCACCAGTCCCGGCGGCACCACCCAGGCGGCGCTCGAGGTGTTGATGGCCGAAGACGGCATCCAGCCCTTGTTCGACCGGGCAATCGCGGCCGGCACCCGCCGCTCGCAGGCGCTGGCCTGAGCTGGAGGAGATCGCATGGCTACCCAGCAGACGACGGGCGCGCCGGACCTTCTGGTCACGGCGTTCGAGCTGATCGCCGAGCACGGCTGGTCGGGACTGTCACTGGTCGCGGTCGCGAGGCGTGCGGGCGTGTCGCCGGCCGTGGTCTATCGCGAGCTGCCGGGCCGGGCGGCGGTGCTGCGCGCGCTCAGCCGGCGGATCGACGAGGCGATGCTGTCACTCGACGAGGTCGAGCTCGCGGGGCTACCGCCGCGCGACCGGGTGTTCGAATTGCTGATGCGCCGGTTCGAGGCGCTGGTGCCGTTCCGGCCCGGGCTCGAGCGGCTGGCGCGCGGCGCCCGTTGCGACCCCTGCCTGATGCTGGCGACCGCCTGCCGGCTCGACCGCTCGCTTGCCTGGCTGCAGGACGCGGCCGGCATCCGCCGCTTCGGGTTGCGCGCCCGGATCGCGCGCCGCGCGCTCGGCGCCGCCTATCTGCAGACGGCCCGGATCTGGCTGAAGGACGAGACCCCGGACCTCGGTCAGACCATGGCCGAGCTCGACAAGCAGCTGCGCCGGGTCCAGAGCATCGCCGGTCTGCGGCCGCCGCCCGCCGGCCGCGCGGCGCGCGAAGAGTCGCCGCAGCCCATCTGAGGGGCGGCGCGCGGAGCCGTTCATCCATGCCCCGGAGGACACCGCCGATGGCCAAGTCACCGTTCCCCTTCGACTTCGACCTCTCCAAGATGATGGGCGAGTACCAGATCCCGGGCGTCGACTGGTCGGAGCTGATGGCCTCGCAGCAGAAGAACCTGCAGGCGTTGGCCAAGGCCAATCAGCTGCTGGTCGAGGGCGCCCAGGCGGTCGTCCGGCGCGAGGTCGAGATTTTGCAAAAGTCGATGGCCGAGCTCGCCGCGGCGTCCAAGGAGATGATGCAGCAGGGCGATCCGCAGGCTCAGGCGGCCAAGCGCCTGGAGCTCGCTCAGGCGTCGTTCGAGGCCGCGATCCAGAACATGCGCGAGCTCGCCGAGGTCGCCGGCCGCTCCAACCGCGAGGCGCTGGAGGTGATCAACCAGCGCGCGCTCGAGAGCTTCGAGGAGGTCAAGCAAGCGCTCGCCCGCAAGCGCTGAGGCTGAGCGCGCCGCGCGGATGACGATCGAGTTCGAGGACTTCGCCAAGGTCGACGTCCGGGTCGGCACGGTGCTGAGTGCCGCCCCGAATCCGGCCGCGAGGAAGCCCGCCTACGTGCTCGAGGTCGATTTCGGGCCCGAGCTCGGCCGGAGGACGACCTCGGCCCAGCTGACCGAGCTCTATACGCCCGAGCAGCTGAAGGGCCGGCAGGTCGCGGCGGTGGTCAATTTTCCCGTCAAGCGGATCGCAGGCGTCAGGTCCGAGGTCCTGGTGCTGGGCTTTCCGGACGCCCTGGGCCGGGTCGTGCTGGTCGGGGTCGACCATCCGGTCCCGGACGGCGGCCGGCTGTTCTGAACGGCAACGGCCGTTAGCGCAGGCCCGATCGCGCGTAGCCGGCGCTGCTGCCTCAGGCCTCGACCACCACGTAGTCGTCCTCGACCGTGACCTCGAAGGTCTGGGCGGTGTACGGGCCCTCCACCAGCGCGGTCCCGGGCAGCGTCGTGGCGATGTAGTTCTTGACCCGCAGGCGAACCGGATCGCACCAGGAGCGGCCGGTGCGCAGGTCGAACTCCCAGCCGTGCCAGGGGCAGCGGATGATCTCGCCGCGGCGGCTGTAGCGGACCTCGCCGGGCGCGCTCGCCTCGGCGAGGCCCGTGAGCTTGCCCCGGCTGAGGCTGCCGCCCTGGTGCGGGCAGCGGTCGAGGAGCGCGAAATATTCGCCCTCGACGTTGAAGACCACGACCTCGCGGCCGCGGATGGTCACGAGCCGCCGGCTGCCGGGCGGCAGCTCGGCGACCCTGGCAACCACGTGCCGCTCGCCCATCAGTCGAGTCGGTAGAGCTTTCGCGCGTTGCCGCCGCGGATCATCTCGAGGCGCTCGGGATCGAGCCCGCGCGGCAGGGCCCGGGCCGGGTCATCGAAGTCCCAGTGCGGATAGTCGGTCGCGTAGAGCAGCCGGTCGAAGCCGATCCAGGCCATCGCGTCCAGGACGTGCTCGCGCTTCTCCGGCTCCTCCATCGGCTGGGTCGTGATCCAGACGTGGTCGCGGATGTATTCGGACGGCCTGCGGGTCAGATGCGGGACCTCGTCCCGGGCGCGCTCGACATGCCGGTCGAGCCGCCAGGCGAGCGCCGGCAGCCAGCCGAAGCCGCCCTCGATCAGGACCACCTTGAGCTTCGGGAATTGTTCGAACACGCCTTCCAGGACCAGGCTCGCGACCAGCGTCTGGCAGGTGGTCGAATGGCCGGTCATCTCCTCGATGTAGAAGGACGGCCAGCCGGCGGCCGAGACCGGATAGCCGCTGTAGCCGAAGACGTGGACGCCGACCGGCAGATCGTATTGGCACGCGGCCTCGAAGATCGGCCAGTAGCGGTGCTTCCCGAGCGGCTCGCTGGTCCGGCTCAAGACCAGGATCTGCCTGAAATGTGGATTGCCGGCGCAGCGGTCGATCTCGGCCCGGGCCAGGGCGCCGTCGTCGTAGGGGACCACGATCGAGGCCCTGAGGCGGTCGTCCTGGCGGGTCCAGGCGTCCAATTGCCAGTCGTTGATCGCACTCGCCATCGCGGCGCTGAAGCGGAGGTTCTGATCGCCCTGGCCGGTGACCGCGAGCGGGCTCAGGATCGCGGTCTCGATGCCGTAGGCGTCGAGATAGTGCTCGCGCATGTAGGCGAGATCGCTGCCCGGACGGTCACCCTCGGGGGTCCAGGCATCGCGGCGACAGGCCCGCGGCGCCGCCTTGGGGTAGGGGTCCATCTGGGCAAAGCCGTGGCGCGGCCGCAGCCCGTAGGTGTTCAGGTGACGCCACCAGCGGTCCGAGAGGTAGGGCCGGAGGTCGGAGAATGCCTTGACGGTCGGATGGACGTCGCAGTCGACGATCCCGGTCCGGCTCGCCCGGACTTCTGCGGACTCCGGTCGGGATCTGCTCGAGGGCCGCTCCAGAACCGTGCTCATCAGAGGTCTCCCAGATCGGTGGCAAGCCGGGGATAGGTGGCAAGCGGGTTGCCGACCGTGATCTGGTCGAGCAGCGCCGCCGGCACTCCTTCTGGTATGGTCTCATCGCCCTCGAAGTGCCAGTGGGGAAAGTCGGAGGCATACAGCAGGATCTCGTCCGAGCCGATGTGCTCGAGCACGCGCTCCAGGTCGTGCGCGTCCGGCGGGCCGTCGAGCGGCTGGATCGTCAGGCGGACGTGGTCGCGCACGATCTCGGCGGGTGAGCGGTCCACCCAGGGGACCTCGCTGCGCAGGCCCCGCCAGAATTTCGAGAACCGCCAGAGGAAGCCGGGCAGCCAGGTGACCCCCGATTCCAGGAGCACCACTTTCAGCCCCGGGAACTTGGCGAACACGCCCTGCGCGACCAGGCTCGCGAGCTGCGCCTGGAAACCCTGGGCCTGCGCCACGTAGTCCTCGACGTGGAACGACGGCCAGCCGACCGAGGTGACCGGGTGGCGATAGCTGCTGCCGGCGTGGATCCCGACCGGCAGGTCGTGGCGCTCGGCGGCGGCGTAGATCGGCCAGTAGGCGCTGCGGCCGAGCGGCATCTCGCCGGTCGCGAGCAGCAGCACCTGGACGAAACGCGGGTCGGCCGCCCGGCGCTCGATTTCGTCCGCGGCGCGGGCCGGGTTCTGCGGCGCGACCACGATCGAGGCCCGAAGCCGCGGCTCGGGCTCGAGCCACTCCTTGACCAGCCAGTCGTTGACCGCGGCCGCGAAGGCGGCCGCCATGTGCTCGTCCATGATCAGCTGGACGCCGTAGAGGCAGTTCAGGATCGCGATCTCCGTCTGCCAGCGGTCCAGGATTTGGGTCCGGAGCGCTGCCAGGTCCTCGGCAGGGCGGCCCTTGGCGTTGCGCCAGTCGGGCCGGCAGCTGAGCGGTGCCTGCGGCGGATAGCTCCGGCTCTCGAAGCCGTCGATGCCGCGCACTTCCACCATGTCCTGCCAGTAGTCGTCGAGATAGGGGACCAGCGCCTGGATCGACGGCACGTTGGCATGCACGTCGCAGTCGATCGCGCCCCGGCCTCTGACGTTCACGTCCGAGCCTCCTCAACAGCTCGAGCCTGCCGGAGCTGGGTCGGCCGGCAGGCGTTTGGCTGACGCCTACCGGCGCCCGAGGGGCGCGTCAAGATCGCCCGGGCGGGGAAACGTCGGCTCAGACGGCGGCGGCGCCGCGCTGCGCCGGCTGGAAGGACTCGAGGGTCCTGATGTAATTCGCGCGCTCGAACGCGGCCGGGTCGGCCACGTTCTTCTGGCTCATCGCACCCTTCATCTGCTCGACCGACGCGTAGCCCCGGCGCTCCATCCATTGCCGCAGACCGCTCACCAGCGTCTCGAGGTGCCGCACGCCGTGCTTCAGGAGGGCAGACGTCGTCATCGCAACGTCGGCGCCGGCGAGCAGGTATTTCACGACCTCGTCCGCCGAGTGCACGCCGGTGCTGGCGGCGAGCGAGGCTTCAAGGCGACCGTGCAGGATCGCGATCCAGAGCAACGGCAGGCGGATCTCGTCCGGCCGGCTGAGCTGCAGGGTCGGCGCGACCTCCAGCGTCTCGAGATCGAAGTCGGGCTGGTAGAAGCGGTTGAACAGCACGAGGCCGTCGGCGCCGGACGAAGCGAGGCGCCGGGCGATCTCACCGGGCGCGCTGAAGAACGGGCTGAGCTTCATCGCGATCGGGATGCGGACCGCGGCACGGACCTCCCGCAGCACGTGCGGGTAGAGCTCCTCGACTTCCCGCCCGGTCGTGCCGAGATCGGCCGGGATGTAGTAGACGTTGAGCTCGAGGGCCGAGGCGCCCGCCTGCTCGATCTTGCGGGCAAAGTCGACCCAGCCGGCCGGGGTCATCCCGTTGAGGCTCGCGATGATCGGGACCCCGGTGGATTCGCGCGCGCGGCGGATCAGCTCGAGGTACGGCTCCGGCCCGACCTCGTAATCCTCGACCGCGGGGAAGTAGTCGAGCGCTTCGGGGAAGCTCTCGGTGCCGGCCCCCATCAGATGCTCGGTCGCGGCGTTCTCGAGCCGGATCTGCTCTTCGAACAGGGAGAACAGCACGATCGCGGCGGCGCCCGCGTCCTCGAGCTGCCGGATGCCGTCGAGGGTATGCGAGAGCGGCCCCGCCGAGGCGACGACCGGATGCTTGAGCCTGAGGCCCAGATAGGTCGTTGCGAGGTCGATCATGTGCCCGGTCCGCCCGTGGGGTGCTCGCCGGTGGTCGCCATCACCTCGTAGAGGTCCCACTTCTGGCGGATCGCGGCTTCGGCGCGCGCCATCAGCGCCTCCTGCTCCTGGGGGTTGGTGCGGCTCAGCATCCGATAGCGTAGCTCGCCGTCGGCGTAGTCCCGGAACGGCACGTTCGGCCGCTGGGAATCGAGCACGAACGGGTTCTCGCCCGTGTTCCGGACCTCGGGATTGTAGCGCAGCAGCGGCCAGGAACCCGAGTGCACGGCGAGGTTCTGCTGGTGCAGCCCCTTTTGCATGTTGATGCCATGCGCGATGCAATGGCTGTAGGCGAGAACCAGCGACGGGCCCGGGTAGGCCTCGGCCTCACGCAGCGCGAGCAGCGTCTGCTGCGGGTTGGCGCCCATGGCGACCCGCGCGACGTAGACGTTGCCGTAGGAGATCGCCTGCAGCGCCAGATCCTTCTTGGCGACGTGCTTGCCGGCGTAGGCGAACTTCGCGACCGCGCCGAGCGGCGTCGACTTCGACGCTTGGCCGCCGGTATTGGAATAGACCTCGGTGTCGAGCACCAGGACGTTGACGTCGCGGCCCGAAGCCAGAACGTGGTCGAGCCCGGCCGAGCCGATGTCGTAGGCCCAGCCGTCGCCGCCGATCAGCCAGACGCTCCGGCGGACCAGGTGGTCGGCGACCGACAGGAGCTGCTTTGCGGGCTCGCCCTCGATCGCCTTGAGGCGCTGCCGGAGCTCGGCGACCCGCGTCCGCTGACGGCGGATCTGGCTCTCGGTGCGCTGCCCGGCAGCCAGGATCTCTCCGACCAGGTCTTCGCCCACCTGCGGCGCCAGCGCCTTCACGAGATCGACGGCGAGCCCATGATGCTTGTCGGCAGCGAGGCGCATGCCGAGGCCGAACTCGGCGTTGTCCTCGAACAGCGAGTTCGACCACGCGGGGCCGCGCCCTTCGGTGTTCTTCGCCCAGGGCGTGGTCGGCAGGTTGCCGCCGTAGATCGAGGAGCAGCCGGTGGCGTTCGCGACCACCATGCGATCGCCGAACAGCTGCGAGACCAGCTTGATGTAGGGCGTCTCGCCGCAACCGGCGCAGGCGCCCGAGAACTCGAACAAGGGCTCCAGGAACTGGGCGCCGCGCACGGTCGAGAAGTCGACCCGGCTGCGGTCGTTCACCGGCAGCGTTTCGAAAAAGCCGATCGCGGCTCGGTCCGGTCCGAGATCGGGCGCCTTGTCGCGAAGGTTGATAGCCTTGAGGCCGGTCTGCTCCTTGCTCTTGGCCGGGCAGACCTCGACGCAAAGTCCGCAGCCGGTGCAGTCCTCGACGTAGATCTGGAGCGAATAGCGCGTCTCCGGAAAGCCGCGGGCATCGATCGGCGCCGATTTGAAGCTCGCCGGCGCCTCCTCGAGCGCGCTCTGATGGTAGAACTTCGAGCGGATCACGCTGTGCGGGCAGACGAAGCTGCAGTTGCCGCACTGGATGCAGATGTCCGGCTCCCAGACCGGCACGAGCTCGGAGATGTTGCGCTTCTCGAAGGCGGCCGTGCCCAAAGGATAGGTGCCGTCGACCGGCAGCGCCGAGACCGGCAGCTCGTCGCCGCGCCCGGCCATCATCATCTGGGTGACGTTGCGCACGAACTCCGGTGCCGCGTCCGGCACCAGCGGCGGCCGGGCATGGCCGTTCACGGGCTCGGCCGGAATCTGCACCTCGTGCAGGTGGGCGAGCGCGGCGTCGACCGCGGCGAAGTTCTGGCGGACGACCTCGCCGCCTTTTTTGCCGTATGACTTTTCGATGGCATGCTTGATCCTGGCGATCGCCTGGTCCTTGGGCATCACGCCCGAGATCGCGAAGAAGCAGGTCTGCATGACGGTGTTGATCTGGCCGCGCATGCCAGCGGTGCGCGCGACCTCGTAGGCGTCGATGACGTAGAAGCGCAGGCGCTTGTCCCGGATCTGCGCCTGGACCTCGCGCGGCAGGTGCTGCCAGACCGCGTCCGCGCCATGGGGGCTGTTCAGGAGAAAAACCGCGCCCGACGCCGCGTGCCCGAGCACGTCGATCTGCTCGAGAAAATGGAACTGGTGGCAGCCGATGAAGTTGGCGTGCGGGATCAGGTAGGTTGAGCGGATCGGCTCCGGCCCGAAGCGCAGATGTGAGACCGTGCGCGAGCCCGACTTCTTGGAATCGTAGACGAAGTAGCCCTGGGCGTGGAAGGCCGGGTCGTCGCCGATGATCTTGATCGAATTCTTGTTGGCGCCGACCGTGCCGTCGGCACCGAGCCCGAAGAACATGGCGCGCGTGGTCGTCTCGGGCTCGATGTCGAAGTCGACATCATGGGGCAGGCTCGTGCCGCCGACGTCGTCGGTGATGCCGACCGTGAAGTGGTTCTTGGGCCGCTCCTTGCCGAGCTCGTCCAGCACCGCCTTGACCATGGCGGGCGTGAACTCCTTGGACGAGAGCCCGTAGCGGCCGCCGATGACCCGCGGTGCGGCCCGGTTTCCAAACTCCTGTTCTGCGATCGCCGCGACCACGTCGAGATAGAGCGGCTCGCCCATGGCGCCCGGTTCCTTGGTCCGGTCGAGCACCGCGAGCGAACGGACGCTCGCCGGCAGCGCGGCGAGGAAATGCTGCGCCGAGAACGGACGGTAGAGGTGAACCTGAACCGCACCGACCCGCTCGCCGCGGGCGGCGAGGTGATCCACGGTCTCGCGCGCGGCCTCGGCGCCCGAGCCCATCAGCACCACCACCCGCTCGGCCTCCGGGTGGCCGAAGTATTCGAACAGCCGGTATTCGCGGCCGGTGAGCGAAGTGAACCGCGCCATCGCCCGCTCGACGATGCCGGGCACCGCCGCGTAGAAGCGGTTTACGGTCTCGCGCGCCTGGAAGAAGACGTCCGGGTTCTGCGCCGTGCCGCGGATGAAGGGGTGGTCCGGGTTGAGCGCCCGGCGGCGGTGGGCGAGGACCAGATCGTCGTCGATCATCGCCCGCACCTCGTCGTCCGCGAGCAACGTGATCTTGTTGATCTCGTGCGAGGTCCTAAAGCCGTCGAAGAAGTGGATGAAGGGCACCCGCGCCTCTAGAGTCGCGGCCTGCGCGATCAGCGCCAGATCGTGCGCTTCCTGGACCGAGCTCGAGCAGAGCTGGGCGAAGCCCGTCGTCCGGGTCGCCATCACGTCCGAGTGGTCGCCGAAGATCGATAGCGCCTGGGCGGCGATCGAGCGCGCCGCAACGTGGAAGATCGCAGGCGTGAGCTCGCCCGCGATCTTGTGCATGTTGGGAATCATCAGCAGCAGGCCCTGAGACGCCGTGAAGGTCGTGCTCAAGGCTCCGCCCTGGAGTGCGCCGTGCAGCGCCCCCGCCGCACCCGCCTCGCTCTGCATCTCGATCACGGCGGGCACGTTGCCCCAGATGTTGGTCCGGCCGTCGCAGGCCCACTGGTCGGCGAGCTCGGCCATCGGCGAGGACGGCGTGATCGGATAGATCGCGCACACCTCGTTGACCCGATAGGCGACCGAGACCGCGGCCTCGTTGCCGTCGATCATCGCGACCTCGCGCCCGGCCGGACGAAGCCGCCCCGAGCGGGCCGCGGTCGCGGGCGTGGCGCCGACGTCGATGCTCATGTTGAGGGCTCCGGGATCATCTCGATGGCGTGGCACGGACACTGCTCGAAGCAGATGGCGCAGCCCGTGCACAGGTCGTAATCGTAGCGGTAGCGCTTGCTGGGCCCGAGCTTCTCGATCGCATGCTCCGGGCAGGCGCCATAGCAGCCGTCGCACTCGAAGCAGTTGCCGCAGGAGAGGCACCTGCGCGCCTCATACTGCGCTTCGCCCTCGCCGAGCCCGGCGACCACCTCGTCGAAGCCGCCGAGCCGCTCGGTGATCTCGAGCGCCCTCTGCTGCCGCTGGCCGGCGTCGGTGTAGTACCAGACGTGGAGCTTGTCGAAGCTTGCAAGCTCGTGTTTCGGCGGCCTCTGGAAGGTCCTGCCGCGCAGCCAGGCGTCAATGTGGCGGGCCGCGTTCTTGCCGTGGCCGACCGCGACCGTGACGGTGCGCTCAGACGGCACCATGTCGCCGCCAGCGAACAGGCCCGGGCGTCCGGTCATCATGTTGCTATCGACCACGACCGTGCTGTCGTCCTGGAACGCGACGCCCTGGACCTTCTTCAGGAAGTCCGTATCGCTCGCCTGGCCGAGCGCCATGATCAGCGTGTCCGCTTCCAGCGTCTCGAGTTTGCCCGTCGGCTTGGGCCGGCCGTCCTCGCCGATCTCCATGACCTCGACGGTGAACGTCGTCCGGTCGATCGACTTGATCGTGCGCAGCCAGTGGATCTCGACGCCCTCGGCCTCGGCCTCGGCGGCCTCGAATTCGTGTGCCGGCATGTGCGCGCGGTCGCGCCGGTAGATGATCATGGCTTCCGAGGCGCCGAGCCGCCTTGCCACCCGCGCGGCATCCATCGCCGTGTTGCCGCCGCCATAGACCGCGACCCGGCCGAGCTTCGGCGCCTCCTGGCTCTCGACGTTGCGCAGGAAACCGACCGCGTCCAGCATCTTGGCGGCGTCGCGTGCCGGAATGTCCGTGCGCTTGCTGAGATGGGCGCCGACCGCGACGAAGCAGGCATCGAAGCGCCCTTCCTTCATCTCGGCCTCGACGTCCTCGACCCGGTGATTGCTCGTGATCCTGACGCCCAGCTCCTCGATTTTCCGGATTTCGGCCTCGAGCACGGCGCGCGGCATGCGGTAGGCGGGAATGCCGAAATGCATCATGCCGCCGGCGATCGGGCCGGCGTCGCGGATCTCGACCTCATGGCCGAGGCGCGCGAGGTGGTAGGCGGCCGATAGTCCCGAGGGTCCGCCGCCGACCACGAGCACGCGCTTGCCCGATCCGTCGCGCGGGCGCTCGTGCCGCCACCCCTGCTCGATCGCGCTGTCGCCGAGAAAGCGCTCGACGGCGTGGATGCTGACCGCGCTGTCGAGATACTGGCGATTGCAGCCGTCCTCGCACGGATGATAGCAGACCCGCCCATGGACCGCCGGCATCGGGTTGTCGGCGGCCAGGATCCGCCACGCCTCCTCGAAGCGCCCGTCCTGCGCCGCGCCGAGCCAGGCCTGGATGTTCTCGCCCGCGGGGCAGGCGTGATTGCAGGGCGGCAGCAGGTCGACGTAGATCGGCCGCTGGGTGCGAAACGGCCCGGTCCGGCGTTCGTGCGCGAGGTCCGGCGCCCGTGTGAGATCGGAACGGTCTTCGCTCATCGGCAGCTCCCCCGGTCTGCGACTACGCACCACGAACCCTCGCCGGGCGCTTTGAGCCAGATCAAATGGCGAGAGAGAGCTTGCGGCGATCGCAGCTCCTGGTGGGCGAGCTCATGCTGCCGGCTGAGCGGTCGGCAAAAACGTTGCCAGGGAACCTCCAGACGACAAGGCGCGTTTCAGTGCTGGAGACTGTATCATTGGCGGACCGCAATGCAGACCATCTCAGCAATCCCAACGACAAGAGCAAACTGGGAAAAATGGGCTTCGGCTCTGGTCCTGACGTTTCTGGTCGGCTTCAATTTCTTGTTTTGGGCAGCGGCAGCCTATTTCGTTTTTTGGTTGGCATTACATCTGTAGGTTCTAGATTTTGTTCATCACTGTCGCTTTGAGCGCGAACTTCGATGCCTCAGATCTCCTGCGGTCAGCGACCGCCGACGCTTCTACGGCTGCCTGGAACGCGCCGGGACAGCGGCGTCCGGCGCAACTCTTCCTTGAGCGCGTCGGCATGGTCCTGGAGCGCGCGGAGCGGATCCTCGGCGCCGCCGAACATGCGTCCGAGCCTGGCCACGACCTGCTGCCGTTCGAGCTGCTCGCGCCAGGCCGGATCTTGGGCGCGTCGGATATTCTCGATCATGGCGAGGTTGCGCAGGCCCAGGACCCCGCCCGCCCGTCTATGAGTTCGTGGTCATCCCCCGTCAGCCGCAGGCCCTTTTGCGCGCGCGCACCGCCCGCTCCCACGGGGCCGGAGGCGGCGGCTGCTCGGGGATGATTTCCGGCAGCTTCTCGATCTCCGGCTCGTCCTCGTCATCCAGAGGCCGGTCGACCTCCGGGGCCTCCGGCGGTCGGGCCGGATCCTTGATGATGATCGGCTCCCCTGGCGGGCGGCGCGGGGGCCTGGGCATCGGGTCGGGCATCGTTTCGATCAGCGCGCTGCCCGTCTGCGCAGCCGAGCGCTGCAATCCTGCCATGGTTGGCATCGGCTGGTTCTCCCGTCCTGGACGTGGCGGACCTTGCTGCCATCGCCGATCGCTCTCCATCCTACCATCCCCGTCAAGGGGCGATTCCGTCGTCGGCACGAGCCCGCTCAGGCTTTGAGACGGGCGTCGGCCGGATCGTAGGGCGGGCGGTCGCCGACGGTGGCCGGGCGGAGTTCGCCGAAGATCTCGACCAGGACCCGCTCGCCCGGCAGCGCGAGATCGGAGCGGAGAGAGGCGAGCGCGAGGCTCCGCTCGAGCCGGTAGCCGAAGCCGCCCGAGGTCACGAGCCCGACGACCGCGCCGTCCTTCAGCACCGGTGCGCAGGCGGGCGCATCCATCTCGCCCGGATCGTCCAGGATCAGCGGCACCAGGCGCTCGCGCGGGCCTGCTGCCTGCTGCCGGAGCAGCGCCGCACGGCCGACGAAATCCGGCTTCCCGAGGTCGACGAAGCGATCGAGGCTCGCCGTCAGGGGCGTGGCCTCGAGGGTCAGATCGGTCTTCCAGGCCGGATAGGCCTTCTCGAGCCGGAGGCTGTCGACGGCATAGATGCCGAAGTCGCGGATGCCGTGCGCCGCGCCGGCCGCGAACAGCGCGTTATAGACTGGCACCAGCGTCTCGACCGGCGCGTGGAGCTCGAACCCGAGTTCGCCCACGGAATTGACCCGCAGCACCATCACCTTGGCGCAACCGATCTCGACCGTGCGCGTCGACAGCCAGGGCAACGCCTCGTTCCCGAGGTCGGCCGTGGTCACCTGGGCCAGCACGTCGCGCGCCCGCGCTCCGGCCAGGAGCAGCGTGCCGAGGCGGGCCGAGAGGTCCTCGATGCGCACCGAGCCGCCGGCGGGCAGCCGGCTGCGCAGCAGGTCCTCGTCGTGCCATTCCGCGGCCGCGGCACTCGCGAGGTAAAAGCGCTCCGGCCCGAGCCGCGTCATCGTGAACTCGCTGACGATCCCGCCCCGCTCGTTCAGCGCGTAGCCGAGGCCGATCCGGCCGACCCGCGGCAGGCGGGAGCAGACCAGGCGGTCGAGCCAGGCTTCGGCGCCCGGCCCCTCGACCATGAACTTCGTGACCCCGGGAAGGTCGAGCACGCCGACGCCGGTCGTGACCGCCCGGCATTCCTCGCCCACCGCCTCGAACCAGGGCCGCTCGGCGCGCCGGAAGCTCAAGCGTTCGGCATCGGGCACATCGCGCGGCGCGAACCAGGTCGCGCGCTCCCAGCCGCCGCGGGCGCCGAAGCGCGCGCCCTTGGCCCGCAGCCGGTCGTACAAGGGGCTCGTGCGCGCCGGCCGGCCGGCCGGACGCTCCTCGAACGGCCAGGCGATCGCGTATTCCCGCTGATACAGCTCGACCGCCCTGGCGACCGCGTAGGACCTGGTCGCATAGCCCGTGTAGCGGCGCGGGTCGAAGCCCCAGAGGTCCCATGCCGGCGCGCCGTGCACGACCCATTCGGCAAGTGTCTTCCCTGCGCCGCCTGCCTGGACGATGCCGAACGAGAAGCAGCAGCACTGGAAGAAGTTGTTCAGGCCGTGCGCGGGGCCGATGTAGGGATTGCCGTCGGGCGAATAGGGAATCGGGCCGTTGATCACCCGCTGCACGCCGACCGAACCCAGGATCGGCACGCGCGCGATCGCGGCCTCGATGTAGGGCTCCAGACGGTCGAGGTCGTCCGCGAACAGCTGGTTGGCGAACTCCGCGGGGATCCCGTCCAGCCAATGCGGTCGCGCCTGCCACTCGTAGGGCCCGAGCAGGAGACCCGCGCGCTCCTGGCGCAGATAGTAGGAGACGTCGGGATCGCGCAGCAGCGGCAGCTTCCCGCCGCGGGCTTCGAGCGCGGGAATGCTTTCCGTCACCAGATACTGGTGCGACATCGCGACGAGCGGCAGCTGCTGCCCGACCATGGCCATGATCTCGCCGGCCCGATAGCCCGCGGCATTGACGACGACTTCGCAGGCGATCCCGCCCTGATCGGTCTGCACCCGCCAGGTGCCATCTCGGCGCGGCTCGAGCCCGGTGACCCGGGTGAAGCGGCGGATCTCGCAGCCCCGAGCGCGCGCCCGCGTGGCGAACGCCTGGGTCAGCTGGCTCGGATCGACGTCGCCGTCATAGGGATCGAGCAGCGCGCCCGCGAGGTCCTCGAGCACGAGGAAGGGATGGAGCTCCTTCGCCCCCGCGGGCGTGATCAGCGCGAGCTCGAGGCCCTGCGCCCGCGCCATGGCGGCGACGTGGCGGAACTCGTCCATGCGCTCGCGGCCATGGGCGAGCCGGATCGAGCCGGTCGCATGCCAGGTGAGCGGCGGGTCGCCTTCGGCCGCGAGCCGCGCATACAGCTCGTTGCCGTAGCGCTGGAGCCTGAGCACGTTCCAGCTGGTCGAGAAGGTCGGGCAGTTGCCGGCGGCGTGCCAGGTCGAGCCCGAGGTCAGCTCGGCCCGCTCGAGCAAGAGGCACTCGGTCCAGCCCTGAAGCGCCAGGTGATAGAGCGCGCTGCAGCCGACCGCGCCGCCGCCGATGATCACGACCCGCGCATGATCCGTCATCGATGTCTCCCCATGCGCTCCCGCGGCAGCTTGATCGATGCCTTCGGGCGCGAGCGATCACCGACCACCGGGCCTCGACTGCACAGACCCAGTCAACAAGATCCTGAGCGGCTACGGCAAGGTCGGCAGGCGCCCACCCGGCCCCGAGCCGCCGGCTGAGGTCCGCCGGGTCGAGGTCAACAGGAAGTGCGCCCCGAGCATGGGTCCGGGATCCAGCGACCGTCGATACGGAATCGCGCTGGCAAGCTCGCGCCGCCGGGCTGGGATGGTCTGGTCGAGAGGATGAAGCGCCGGAGGTCTTGCCGAATGTCCGCCTTTGCCCGACGGACCAGGGGGGTCGAGGATCTCGATCCGGCCGAGCGACAGGCGCGGGTCGATCTCGCGGCGGCGTTTCGCTGGACCGCCCGCTCGGCTGGCACGAGGGGGTTGCCAACCACTTCAGCGCCGCGATCACCGACGACGGCCGTCGCTTCCTGATCAACCCGCGCTGGCGCCATTTCACACGCATCATGGCGAGCGATCTGCTGCTGCTCGACGCCGCCGATCCCGCCGCGCTGGAGCGGCCGGACGCGCCCGATCCGACCGCCTGGTACATCCATGCCGCGCTCCACCGCGAGCTGCCGCACGCGCGCTGCATCCTGCACACGCACATGCCCTACGCGACCACGCTGACCACGCTCAAGGACGGCGAGATCAAGCCAGTCGATCAGAACTGTCTCCGGTTCTTCGGGCGGGTCGCCTACGAGGACGCCTACGACGGTCTGGCGCTGTCGATCGACGAAGGGCTGCGCTTCGCCCGCGCGATCGGCGACAAGTCGGTGCTGATGCTGGCGAACCATGGCGTGATCGTGGTCGCCGAGAGCGTCGCCCAAGCGTTCGACGAGCTCTACTACCTGGAGAAGGCCTGCCAGATCCTGGTGCTCGCCTACTCGACGGGCAAGCCGCTGCGCCTGGTGTCGGACAATCTGGCCGCCCGGGTCGCCAAGGAATGGCAGGACTACGGCGGCTTCGCCGGCGCCCACTTCGCCGAGCTGAAGGCGATCCTCGACGCCGAGGCGCCCGACTACGCCCGCTAGCGGCCTTGCCAGACCGGTTGGCGCTTGTCGGCGAAGGCGCGCGCACCTTCCCTGGCATCCTCGCTCTGATACTGCGCCCGGACCGCCGGCAGGCGCTCGTGGGCGACCCGCTCGCACGCGCCCTGAACGAGCAGGTCACCCGCCGAGGTAGAGCCGGCGGACGTGGTCGTTGTCGAGCAGTTCGGACGAGGGTCCGGAGAGCGCCACGCGGCCGGTCTCGAGAACGTAGGCGTGGCCCGAGACCCTGAGCGCCATGCGCGAGTTCTGCTCGACCAGGATCACGCTGACCCCGTCCTCGCGGTTGACCGCGGTGATCAGGCGCGCGATCTCGCGCACGACCATCGGCGCGAGCCCGAGCGAAGGCTCGTCGAGCAGCAACAGCTTCGGCCGAGCCATCAGGGCGCGGCCGACCACCAGCATCTCCTGCTCGCCGCCGGAGAGCGTGCCGCCCTGCTGCCGGATGCGCTCCTTGAGCCGCGGGAAGCGGACGAAGACCTTGTCGAGATCGGCCCGGATGCCGGCCTTGTCCTTGCGCCGATAGGCGCCCATCAAAAGATTGTCCCGGACCGACATGAAGGGATAGACGTGGCGCCCCTCGGGGACCATGGCGACGCCGCGGGCGCAGATCTCGGACGGGCTCAGGCGGTCGAGGCGCGCGTCCTGGAACCAGATCTCACCGCCGGCGGCCTTGGTCAGGCCGGTGATCGCGCGCAGCGTCGTGGTCTTGCCGGCGCCGTTGGCGCCGATCAGCGCGATGATCCGACCCTGCTCGAGCTCGAGCGAGACGCGCTCGAGCGCCTGCACCTTGTCGTAGCGGACCGAGAGACTGCGAACGGCGAAGTACATGCGCGACCCCGGCGTCAGGCGCCGACCTCCTCGTCCTCGCGTCCGAGATAGGCTTCGATCACGGTCGGGTCGCGCTGGATGTGGTCGGGGACGCCCTCGGCGATCTTGCTGCCGAAGTTGAGCACGACGATGCGATCACTGATCCGCATCACCGAGGGCATGTCGTGCTCGACCAGGAGCACGGTCACGCCGCGCTCGCGGATGCCGCGCACCATCTCGACCGCGCGCTCCTTTTCCTCGGTGTTCATGCCGGCGAACGGCTCGTCGAGCAGCAACAGCCGGGGTTCGGTCGCCATCGCGAGCGCGATCCCGAGCGCCCGCAGATAGCCGTGCGGCAGGTTGCGCGCCGGCATGTCCTTGACCCCGCCGAGGCCGAGGTAGTCCAGGATCTCGGCGGCGCTGTCCTCGAACCGTCGTTCATCGGCGCGGGCCACAGGCGTGGCGAAATAGATGCCGAGCGTGCCGGCGCTCACCCGGAGATGATGGGCGACCACGACGTTCTCGAGCGCGGTCATCTCCTTGAAGATCGTGGTCTCCTGGAACGTCCGGACAACCCCGCGCCGGGCCACGACGTGCGGCTGCAGCCCGGTGATCGGCTGGCCGTCGAACAGCACCTGCCCGGCGGTGGGCTTCAGGAACGACGTGATGACCTTGAACAGCGTGCTCTTGCCGGCGCCGTTGGGGCCGATCACCGAGACGATCTCGCCGGCCTCGACCGCGAAGCTGACCCGGTCGATGGCCACGAGGCCGCCGAAGCGCTTGGTCACGTCCTCGACGCGCAGGAGGGTCAACCGCCGTTCCTTTGAGTGGTCATCCGGAGGTCGGGCCGGGTGCCGCGTCGGACGCCGGCCGGGCGTCCGGTTCGGACGGGCCGGCCTGCGGGCTGCGAAACCTCAGGCTCAAAATGCCGTTCGGCAGCCAGAGGATGACGCCGATCATCAGGACCCCGTACATCAGCGACTGATATTGCTGCAGCTCGTTGAGCATCTCGAAGCCGATCACCAGCACGAACGCCCCGACCACCGGCCCCAACACGTAATCGAGCCCGCCGAGAAAGCAGTAGAGCATGAAGTTGACCGAATCGACGACGCTGTAGCTCGCGGGATAGATGTTCTGGAGGAAGGCGGCGAAGAAGGCGCCGCCGAGGCCGCCGAGCGCGCAGGAGAAGGCGAAGGCGAGCACGCGATAGCGGGCGATGTCGATGCCGATGCTCGACGCGAGCTCCTCGTTCAGGCGCAGCGAGCGGAACACCCAGCCGATCCGGCTGGTCGACAGCCGCCAGACCGCGAGCAGGCCGAGCAGCAGCAGCACGACCGCGAGCATGTAGAAGGCGACCGGGCTGTCGACGCCGGCCGGGCGCGGGATGTTGACGATCCCGGTGGCACCCTGGGTGAACTCACCGCCATTGAGGAAGGCGAGCCGCACCGCCTCGGTCAGGCTGAGCGTGATCATCGCGAAATAGACGCCGCGCAGGCGCAGGATCGGCCAGCCGATCAGGGCGCCGATGCCGGCCGCGACCACCGCCGAGACCGGCAGGCAGAGCCAGAACGAGAGCCCGTAGCGGGTCGAGAGGATCGCGGTCGTGTAGCCGCCGATCATCGCGAACGCGCCCTGGGCGATGTTGATCCGCCCGATCGAGAAGGTGACCCAGACGCCTAAGCTGATGAACGCCAGAGCCGAGGCGTTGGTCAGCACGTTGAGGAAATAGGGCTGGTCGCTGAGCGCGAGCGGGACCGCCACCAGCGCGATCAGGACCAGGACCGCGATCCCGAGCGCGCGGGCGGGCGTGAGGCCGAGGCGCGCCAGCGTCGAGAGCTCGGCGGTCGCGGCGGCGGGTCGTCGAACGGACTGCATCGCGGCTCCGGCGCCCGCTCAGCCCCAGGGTTTGCCCATGATGCCCTGCGGCCGGATGATCAGAAACAGGATCAGGCCGACGAAGATCAGAAGGTAGGTCATCGAGCCCGGGATCAGGGCGTAGCCGATCGCCTCGGCGAAGCCGAGCACGATCGCGCCCAGGATCGCGCCCGCGACCACGCCCGCGCCGCCGATCATGATCATGATGAAGGCCTTGATCGAGGTCACCGTGCCGATCCCGGCGTTGACCGCCGAGATCGTGATCAGGAGCCCGCCGGCGAGGCCCGCGAGCATGGCACCGATGCCGAAGCCGAGCGCCGAGATCCGGTCGACGTTGACGCCCATCAGGAGCGTCGCCTCGCGGTCCTGCGCGAGCGCACGCATCGCCCGCCCGGGCTTGGTGTACTGGACGAACAGCAGCAGTGCCGCGATCAGCATGAAGGACAGCACCACCACCAGCAGGCGCCCGGCCGGCAGGAAGGCGTCGCCGATCCGGTAGACGCCGCTGATCAGCGGCGGCACGCCGCGCTGCTTCTCGCCGAACGCGAACAGCGCGATGTTCTCGAGCAGGAGCGCGGTCCCGACCGCGAGCAGCATGCTGTTCTCCTCGCGCTTGGCGATCCGCAGCACGCGCCGGAAGAACAGGACCTCGAATGCGACCCCGACCAGCCCGACGACCACCGCCGCGGTCGCCAGGGCCAGCAGGTAAGGCAGGCCGAAGATCGCGTAGACGTAGTAGACCATGAAGCCGCCGATCATGAACATCTGCCCATGGGCGAAGTTCAGGATGCCCAGGATGCCGAAGATCAGCGTGATGCCGAGCGCGATCAGCGCGTAGTTGGCCGAGAGCACGACGCCATTGATCAGAACCTGCTCCATGGCCGGTCCTCAGAGGTCGGGCGTCGCGCCGGTCGTTGGCGCGACGCCTCGCCCCGCTACTCGACGCTGCCGATGAACAGCGTGTTGAACTTGCCGTCCTGGAACTCGTTGACGACCATCGGCACGCCGATCTGCCGCTCCTGCCCGAAGTATTTCTCGCCGACGTAGTGCAGGTCCTGTTTGTCCTTGAGGAACGGATTGCTCATGCTGAAGTTGGGGATCGCCGCCTTGAACTTGTCGATGTCGTCGATCGCGTCTTTGCCGGCCTTCTTCAGGGTGGCGAGGATGATCTCGAGCGCGTAGACCTTGGTTCCGGCCTCGTCGTTCCATTCGCCGGCGACCTTATCGTAGCGCTTGACGAACTGCTCCATGTAGTCGGAGCGGATCTCGGGCGTGCTCGCCCCGCCGACCGAGATGAAGCCGTTGGCGGCATCGCCCGCGACCTCGCTCAGGATCTTGGCATCCTGCGCCGTCTCGGTGCTGAGCAGGCCCTGGTAGCCGAGCTCGCGCGCCGAGCGGATCAGCAGCGGCGCATCCGAGGGTGCCACGCCCGAGAGCACGATCAGGTCGGGATTGCCACCGACGACCTTCGACATCACCGGGAAGAAGTCGGTGGTGCCGGGCTCGTAGGTGTCTTCCGAGGAGACGGTCTCGAGCCCGAGCTCCTTGGCCGCCGCGACCCCTTCGTCGCGCTGGTTGAGCGGATCCGACTCGTTGCGGGCGAGGAACGCGACCGACTTCACGCCGCGCTTGTCCATCAGATATTTGTAGATGATCGGGCCCGCCTGGTAGGACGCGATCATGCCGAGGATCGAGTTCTCGCGGGGCGGCGTGTAGAGCTGCTTGGAGAAGGCGTAGGGGATGTTGATCGCCCCGTTCTTCTCCACGACCGGCACCACGCTCGCCGCCGTGGTATCGACGTTCGGCCCGATGATGTAATGGATGCCCTCCTGCTGCGTCAGTCGCTCGGCGCCGGACACCGCGAGCTTGGGATCGTTCTTGTCGTCGATGCTGACGATCTCGATCTTGTACTTGTCGCCGCCGATCTCGACTCCGCCCTGATCATTGAACATCTGGGCGGTGGCTTCGGCGCAGTACTTGTTGACCAGGCCCCAGGATGCGGCCGGGCCGCTCATCACGCCGAGCACCCCGATCTTGAGTACGTTCTCGGCACCGGCCGGGGTCGCGAGGCCCATGGCCAGCGCCGCGGCGCCGAGCATCGGCGCGATTGATCGAATGATCCTGGTCTCGATCGACATGTCAGCCTCCGTTGTCCGCATCGAAGCGATGTTCTTGCTAAGCTCTCGCGGCGCGATCGCCGCCCTGGCAGCAGCTGCCTTGCCCGGGTCGGGCTCGCAAGTTGCGGGCCAGGTCCGTCGCCGTGGCGGCCGACGGCGTCCGCCTCGCTTTCCCGGGGTCAACGAAACACGAGCCCCGCGAACAAGGCAAGTGAGGTTTGCATACGATCCGCCAAGGCTGCCGATCCTCGAGATGACCGCCGCCGCCGCGCGGAGCGGGCTTCTCGATTTGGCGGCGGCGGGGAATTGCCTCGTCCGGCAAGCCTGGTACAGTCGTTGCCCACTCGATGCGCAGGAGCAGAGGCCCGGATGCCCTTCGTCGCACCCGTCGAAGACGACCACAGGTTCATGCGTCTGGCTCTGGAAGAGGCGCAGCTCGGATATGACGAAGGTGGCGTGCCAGTCGGCTCGGTGCTGATCCTGAACGGTCGGCCGCTGGCGCGCGGCCATAACCGGCGGGTCCAGGACGGCGATCCGATCGCTCACGGCGAGATGGACTGCCTGCGCCGCGCCGGGCGGCGGCCGCACTACCGCGACACCGTGCTCCATACGACGCTGAGCCCGTGCATGATGTGTACCGGCACGATCCTGCAGTTCGGCATCCCGCGGCTGGTCGTCGGCGAGCGGGACAGTTTCGAGGGCAACTGCGATTTCCTCGCCGAGCGCGGCGTCGAGGTCGTGCTGCTGAACGATCCGGCCTGCATCGAGCTGATGACCCGCTTCATCCGCGAGCGGCCGGAGCTGTGGAACGAGGACATCGCCGAGGCGGGCTGAAAGGCGAGATCTCAGGCGTCGCGAGCGGGCGCTGCGCTGGTGGCTGGCCGGTTCGCCGGTGGCGCCGGTTCGACGATCGAAGAGACCGTGAGCGGAGGGCAACGGCATGACGGTTGGCGGCAGCAGGAAGTGGTCGGGGGTCGCGCGCGCGGCGGCACTGAGCGTAGGCGTCGTGGCCGCAGGCAGCGCCGCGTTCGGCGCGGAGCCGCTCAAGGTCGCGGCGGTGTTCGAGACCCCGATCGAGGAGCCCTGGGTCAACCAGATCCACGTCGCCCTGCTCAAGGCCAAGGAGGAGCTGGGCATCCAGTACACCTGGTCGGAGAGCGTGTCTGCCAGCGACTTCGCCCGGGTCGTGCGGGAATATGCCGAGCAGGGCAACGGCCTGATCATGGGCGATGCTTTCGGCACCGAGCGGATCACGCGGCGGGTCGCCCACGACTACCCCAAGGTCGCCTTCGCGTTCGGCTCTGGCATCGGACCGGCGGAGCCCAATTTCGCCGTGTTCGACAACTGGATCCACGAACCCGCCTATCTCGCGGGCATGATTGCCGGCAAGCTCACCAAGTCGAACACCATAGGCGTGGTCGCCGCGATGCCGATCCCGGAGGTCAACCGTCTGGCGAACGCGTTCTGCGCAGGCGCCAGGGAAGTCAACCAGGCGGTCAAGTGCAAGTTCTCGTTCATCGGCTCGTTCTTCGATCCGCCCAAGGCGAAGGAAGCGGCGATCGCCGAGATCGAGGCGGGGGTCGACGTGATCTACGCCGAGCGCTTCGGCGTGATCGAGGCCGCGGCCGAGCGCGGCATCCCGGCGATCGGCAATATGTCCGACCAGTCGGAGCTGGCGCCGAAGACCGTGGTCACGAGCGTGGTCTGGGACATGTGGCCGACGGTCAAGCAGGTGGTCGGCCAGGTCGAGGCCGGCGTCTTCACGTCCCAGGACTTCGGGCAGTTCTCCTACATGGGCAAGGGCGGCTCCTATCTCGCCCCCTACCACGCCTGGGCGGACAAGCTGCCGGCCGAAGTCAAGACCATGGTCGCCGAGCGCACCCAGGAGATCAAGGACGGGACCTTCCGGGTGCCGGTCGACGAGAGCACGCCGCAGTCGCAATAGCCGGCACAGCCGGCATCAGCGTGCTGCCCGATGGCGCGCGCAAGCGAGGACCCAGGATATGCTCCTGCCCGCCGGTCGGGGTGCTGGCCGAGGCGATCGACCCGGAGTCGCCCGGCCGGCTCCGGGCTGTCGCGCGGCGGCCGCGTCGGCGCGGGCATAGCCGTCTCGGAGCGCTATCGGAAGGTTAACCTTTGCCTGTTAACGCTTTCCTGGTGTTCTGTCCCATAAATATGGGCTATATTGCGCGGTCCCCAACCCCAGGAGATCGCGCAAATGGCCCAAGGACGACCCAAAGCCCAGTTGAACCTGTCCACGCAGGAGCGCGCCCAATTGCAAGGCGTCGCCAGCTCACGCGCGCTGCCTCACGGGCTGGTGCGCCGGGTCCAGATCGTGCTCGCCAGCGCCGACGGCGAACCCAATAGCGCGAGCGCCAAACGCCTGGGATTGACCAATGCCACGGTCGGCAAGTGGCGGCAACGCTATCTTGAGCACGGGATCGAAGGCTTGCACGACGAGCTGCGCGCCGGCCGGCCACGCAGCTTCGAGGACGAACGCGTCGCCGACGTGATCAACCGCGCGCTCCAGACCCGCCCCCCGAGCGGCACCCACTGGAGCGTGCGCGGCCTGGCCGCCGACACCGGCGTGTCCAAGAGCACCGTGCAGCGCTGGTTTCAGTTGTTCGGCGTGCAACCGCACCGCCAGAAACACTTCAAGCTGTCCAACGATCCCTTCTTCGTCGAGAAGGTCCGCGATATCGTCGGCCTGTATCTGAACCCGCCCGACCACGCCGTCGTGTTGTGCGTCGACGAGAAGAGCCAGGTCCAAGCCCTGCAACGCAGCCAGCCGTTGTTGCCGATGGGCCTCGGCTACGTCGAAGGCGTGACCCACGATTACCTGCGTCACGGCACCACCACGCTGTTCGCCGCCCTCGACATCGCCAGCGGCTCGGTCATCAGCCAATGCCAACCCCGCCATCGCCACCAGGAATTCCTGGCCTTTCTCCGACACGTGGACCGAAACGTGCCGGCCGAGTTCGACGTCCACCTCATCATCGACAACTACGCCACCCACAAACACGCCAAGGTCAAGGCGTGGCTGGCCCAACGCCCGCGCTACCACGTCCATTACACCCCGACCTACGCCTCGTGGCTGAACCAAATCGAGCGCTGGTTCGGCCTCATCACCCAACAGGCCATCCGTCGCGGCTCGTTCTCGAGCGTCAAAGAGCTGGTGACCAAGATCGACCACTTCGTCGAACACTACAACGCTCACAGCCGCCCCTTCGTCTGGACGGCAACCGCCGCGTCAATCCTTGCCAAAGTTCAGAGACTTTGTGCATGTATCTCCGGGACGGAACACTAGAAGGGGCCATGGGACCGTAAGAATCCGCGCTCATCGATCCCCGCACGGCACGGATTGCCACGGTCGCATGGACCATCCGGCAGGAGAAGCTGGCGGCCCATGGTTGACGGCGGTTCAAGCGCACGGTCTGGCCGCCGGCTCTGCCGTTGCCCGGGTCAGGGCGCCCGGCTCGGGTATTGCGGAGGTCACCGCGCGCGGCGGCGGCGGCGCCGAAGTTCGCCGCGGTGTCCATGACCAGGTCCGGACCGCTGCTCGAGTTGCGGGGGATCGACAAGCGCTTCGGTCCGGTGCACGCCAACCGGTCGGTCGACCTCACCCTCGATGCCCGTGAGGTTCTGGGACTGCTCGGCGAGAACGGCGCCGGCAAGACCACGCTGATGAACATCCTGTTCGGCATCTATCGTGCGGATGCCGGTCAGGTCCGGATCGACGGTCGCGCGGTCGCGATCCGCAGCCCGGCCGATGCGCTGGCGGCCGGCATCGGCATGGTGCATCAGCACTTCCACCTGGTCGAGCGGCACAGCGTGCTCGAGAACCTGATGGTCGGCGAGCCGGGACGGCGGGGGCTGCTCGACCGGACCGGGGCGCGCGCCCGCCTCGCCGAAATCGGGACGCGCTACGGCCTGCGGCTCGACCCGGAGCGTCCGGTCGGCGCGCTCGGCGTCGGCGAGCAGCAGCGCCTGGAGATCATCAAGGCGCTCTACCGCGGCGCCCGCGTCCTGATCCTGGACGAGCCGACCTCCGTGCTGACGCCGCAGGAGACGGAAGGGCTGTTCGGGGCGATCCGGGCCATGGCGGCGCAGGGCGTCGGCGTCATCTTCATCAGCCACAAGCTCAATGAGGTGCGCGCGATCACGGACCGCCTGGTGGTCATGCGCCAGGGCGCTGTGGTCGCAAGGATCGCCAACGACGGCACGCTCAGCGCCCGCCGGCTGGCCGAGCTGATGTGCGGCCGTGAGCTGACGGCGCCAGCCCGCGCGGCGACCAAGCCCGGGCCGATCCTGCTCGCCCTGGAGCACGTCAGCACGCGCCGGGGGCCGGAGCAGCCGGTCGCCCTGCAGGAGGTCTCGCTCAGCGTCCGCGGCGGCGAGATCCTGGGCATCATCGGCGTCTCGGGCAACGGCCAGCGCGAGCTCGCGGAGCTGATCGGGGGGACCGTCAGCGCCGCCGCCGGGCGCATCGAAGTGGCCGGGCGGACCGTGACCGGCGCGAGCCCGCGCCGGATGCGTCGCCTGGGCGTCGCGCTCGTGCCGGAGGATCGCCTGGGCGCCGGTCTGCTGGCGGCGCGGCCGCTGGTCGACAGCATGATCATGGCGCGGATCGGCGATGCTCCCTTCAGCCGGCACGGCATCCTGAACCAGGGCGCGGCCAGGCGCTTCGTCGCCGCCGAGATCGAAAAGTTCGGGATTCGCGCCGCCGGACCCGAGGCGCGCACCGGCACGCTCTCCGGCGGCAACCTGCAGAAGGCCCTGCTCGCCCGCGAGCTGGCGTTCGAGCCGCTGGTCCTGGTCGCCGCGCAGCCGACCCGCGGCCTCGACGTCGCCGCCAAGGAATTCGTCCATCGCCAGCTGCTCGGGCTCAGGGCGCGCGGCCGGGCCGTCCTTGTGATCAGCGAGGACCTCGAGGAGCTGTTCGAGCTCGCCGACCGGATCGCGGTGATGTTCGAGGGCCGGATCGTCGAAGTCATGCCGGCCGCCGAGGCCGAGGTTGCGCGGATCGGGCTGCTGATGGCCGGGGCAGGGGCAAGCCCGTGATCCAGCTCCGGCTCGAGCCGCGCCTCGATGCGCCGGCGTGGCTCGGCATCGCCCTGCCGCTGGCCGCGATCCTGGCCACGCTGGTGCTTGCCAGCGCGCTGATCCTGCTCGCCGGCGCCGACGTTTTCGACGCCTATGGCGCCCTGTTCGCGGGCGCGCTCGGGAGCCGCTTCAATCTCACCGAGACGGCAGTCAAGGCGGCACCGCTGGTGCTCACCGGGCTCGCGGTCGCGGTCGCGTTCCGCGCCCGGTTCTGGAACATCGGCGGCGAAGGCCAGCTGCTCGCCGGCGCCATGGCGGCGGCCTTCGTCGGCGCGCGCGAGGGGCTGCCCGGCTGGTCGCTGGTGCCGGCGATGATCGTTGCCGGCACGCTCGCCGGCGCCGCGACCGCCGCCCTGCCGGCGGCGCTGCGGGTCCGCCTCAAGGTGGACGAGGTGGTGGTCACGCTGATGCTCAACTTCGTGATCTTCTACGCGATGACCGCGCTCCTCGACGGCCCGTGGAAGGACCCGCTGAGCGGCTACCCCGATTCGCCCGACCTTCGTCCGGAAGCGGAGTTCCCGGTGCTGTTGCGGGCGACGCGGCTCCACCTCGGCGTCCTGCTCGCCGCGCTCGCGGCGCCCGCGATCTGGTTCCTGATCACGCGCACCACGCTCGGGTTCGGGATCCGCGCGGTCGGGGCCAATCCCCGCGCCGCCGCCCACGCCGGCATTCCGGTCGGCCGGACGATGCTGCTCGCCGCAGCGATCTCCGGCGGGCTCGCTGGCCTCGCCGGCGCCGGCGAGGTCGGCGGCCTGCACTACCAGGTCATGGCGAGCCTCTCGCCCGGCTACGGCTACACCGGGATCGTGGTCGCGATGCTGGCAGCGCTCAACCCGCTCGGCGTCGTGCCCTCGGCGCTGTTCTTCGCCGCCGTGGCAACCGGCGCCGAGAGCATGTCCCGGCAGACCGGCGTGCCTGTGTTCCTGGGCGACGTCATCCAGGGCATGTCCTTGATCTGCATGCTGACGGCCCTGCTGTTCACCGGCTGGCGCCTGCGTCTGCACCGGCCCGCGGCGGTCTGAGCGGAGGCCGCGATCGGCGCGATCCTCGAGCAGATCCTGCAGGTCGGGTTCTTCGCCGCCGTGATCCGGGTGGCGACGCCGCTCCTGCTCGCGACGCTTGGCGAAATGGTGACCGAGCGCGCCGGCGTGCTCAACCTCGGGATCGAGGGCATCATGCTGCTCGGCGCCATGGTCGGCTTCACGACCGCCTGGTTCACGGGCGACCTCTGGCTCGGGATCGCCGCCGCCGCGGCCATCGGCGCGCTGTTCGGGCTGCTGATGGGCGGCCTGACCGTGAGCCTCGGGCTCAGCCAGCACGTCTCGGGGCTCGGCGTGACGATGCTCTGCACCGGCCTCAGCTTCTATTTCTACCGGCTGATCTTCGGCCAGCCCTCGCAACCGCCCCACATCAGGCCGTTCGCGACCCTGGCGCTGCCGGGGCTCGCCAACCTGCCGTGGCTAGGGCCGGTCCTGTTCGACCAGTTTGCGCTCGTCTACTTCGCGTTCCTCCTCGTGCCGCTCGCCGCATTCGTGCTCTACCGGACGCCATGGGGGCTCAGCCTCAGGACCGTGGGCGAGAATCCGCATGCGGCGGTCTCGGCCGGGGTCGACGTCGCCTGGGTCCGCTACCAGGCGCTGATGATCTCGGGCGCGCTGATGGGGATCGCCGGCTCCTATCTGTCGCTCGCCCAGTTCAACGCCTTCACCTTTGGCGTCATCTCGGGCCGCGGCTGGGTCTGCATTGCGCTGGTCGTGCTCGGGCAGTGGGACCCCTGGCGGGTGGCGGGCGCGGCGCTGCTGTTCGGCGCCCTCGATGCGCTCGGCCTGCGTCTGCAGTCGAGCGCCGGGATGGGCCTGCCCTATCAGGTGTTCCTGATGCTGCCGTTCATCGCCACGATCATCGCGATGGCGGTCCTGTCACGTCAGGCGCGCGCCCCGGCGGCGCTGCTGACCCCGTTCCGTCGCGAGGAACGCTAAGGCTGCTCGGCCGACCGCGCGGCCACAACGTCGGGCACCGGCTCGGGGATCGTCTCCGGAACGGCCTGGCGCCGGCCGCGGAAGGTCAGCAGGCCCTGCGGACGGAACACCATCAGCACCATCAGCATGAAGCCGAAGGCGAGCAGCCGGTAGAGCTCGAACGAGCGGAACACTTCCGGCAGGGCCACGATCAGCACGGCACCCAGGAGCACGCCGAACAGGTTGCCGACGCCGCCGAGGATGACCATGGCCAGGATGTTGATCGATTCGGTGAACATGAAGTTGGCCGGGAACACCGAGTGCTGCCATGAGGCGAGCAGGCAGCCGGCGACGCCTGCGAACGACGCGCCGATCGCGAACGCCTGCAATTTCGCGGCGAACACGTTGATGCCCATCGCCTGCGCGGCGGTCTCGTCCTCGCGGATCGCCTGCCAGGCCCAGCCGATCCGCGAATCGCGCAGGCGTACCGAGATCAGGAGTGCCAGGCCGAGGAACACCAAGAACAGGAAGTAGTATTCGACGTTGCTGGCCGGCGCCAGGCCCGCGAGCCGGGGCGGATCGACGTCGATGATGCCGCTCGGGCCGCCAGTGATGTCGATCGGGCGGTCGAGATTGACCAGCAGCAGGTAGACGATCTCGCCGAAGCCGAGCGTCACCATGGCGAGATAGTCACCGCGCACGCGGAGCGTCGGGGCGCCGATGATCACGCCCGAGAGTGCGGTCGTCGCGACCACGATCGGCACCGCGATGAAGAACGGCAGGTGCAGGCCGAAGTGCGGCGAGGCGAGGAACGCGTAGACGTAGGAGCCGATGCCGAAGAAGGCGACGTAGCCGATGTCGAGCAGGCCCGCGAAGCCGACCACGATGTTGAGCCCGAGCGCCAGCACGGCGTAGAGGCAGATGCGCGCGATCACGCCCATGATGTAGTCGTTGGGCGCGGCCAGCGGTGCGAGCAGGGCGAGCGCCCCGAGGCCGAGATAGGCGAGGCGCTGCCGGAGCGGGGATTCCACCCCTAGACCCGCCGCCAGTCGGCCAGCGCCTCACCGAGCAGGCCCTCGGGCCGGAAGGTGAGCACCAGGATCAGGACCAGAAAGGCGACCACGTCCTTGTAGGCCGGGTCCATGAAGGTCACCGCCAGGCTTTCGATCACGCCGAGCAGGAGGCCGCCCAGCATCGCGCCCCTGATGTTGCCGATGCCGCCGAGCACGGCCGCGGTGAACGCCTTGAGCCCGGCCGAGAAGCCCATGAAGAAGTCGATCTGGGTATAGTACAGGCCGATCAGCACGCCGGCAGCACCTCCGAGCGCCGAGCCGAGGAAGAAGGTGATCGCGACCACCCGGTTGACGTCGACCCCCATGATCGACGCCATCTCGCGGTCCTCGGCGACCGCACGGATCGCGCGCCCGAGCGCGGTCCGTCGGACCAGCACGTGCAGCCCCCACATCATCAGGCAGGCGACCACGGCGACGACCACGAGCAGCACCGAGACGTTGACCCCGAACACCTGGAACCGCCAGCCGCGCGGGAACAGGAGGTTGGTCATGTAGACCTTCATCCGCGCGCCCTGGCTCAGCATCACCGCGTTCTGCAGGAAGATCGAGGCGCCGACCGCGCTGATCAGCGGGCCGAGCCGGGTCGCGCCGCGCGCATAGAGCGGCCGGTAGGCGAAGCGCTCGAGGGCGGTGCCGAGCAGGCCGCAGCCCAGCATCGCGGGCAGCAGCATCAACGGCAGCACCCAGGCCGGGTTGAGGCCGCCGATCTTGGACGCGAGCAGCGCGCTCAGCACCCCCCAGCCGATGTAGGCGCCGATCATGAACACCTCGCCGTGGGCGAAGTTGATCATGAACAGCACGCCATAGACCATCGTGTAGCCGATCGCGATCAGGCCGTAGACGGTGCCGAGCGCCAGGCCGAAGACCAGCTGCTGCGGCAGGATCGAGAGCATGTCCATCGCGGTCAGATCTCGCCCAGGTAGGCGCGGCGGATGTCGTCGGCGGCGAGCAGCGCCTCGGCGGTGTCGTCGACCACCATCAGGCCGTTCTGCAGGACGTAGCCGCGGCTCGCGATCCCGAGCGCCACCACCGCGTTCTGCTCGACCACCAGGATCGTCACGCCCTGCCGGTTGATCGTCTGGATGATGTCGAAGACCTGATCGACAAAGGCCGGCGACAGGCCCATCGAGGGCTCGTCCATCAGCAAGAGGCGCGGCCGGGCCATCAGGGCACGGCCGATCGCGAGCATCTGCTGCTCGCCGCCGGACATGGTCCCGGCCAGCTGGTCGGCGCGTTCGGCCAGGCGCGGAAACAGGGAAAAGACGCGCTCGCGGTCGGCCTCGAGCTCGGCGGGCGGCGCCTGGCGGCGGATGTGCGCGCCCATCGCCAGGTTCTCAAGCACGGTCATCCGGCCGAACACGCGGCGCGCCTCGGGAACCAGCGCGATGCCGCGGCGGACGACCTGCTGCGGCGGCAGGCCGTCGATCCGGTCGCCCTCGAAGCTGACGCTGCCGCGGGCCGGCCGGACCACGCCGAGGATGGTCTTCATCGTCGTCGACTTGCCCGAGGCGTTGCCGCCGAGCAGGCAGACGATCTCGCCCTCCCGGACGGTGAGGCTGATGCCTTTGAGCGCCGGGATCGGGCCGTAGTAGGTGACGACGTCCCGCAGGTCAAGCATGGGCGGCCGCCCGCCTGCCGAGATAGGCCTCGAGCACCGCCGGATGGCTCTGGACCTCCTCGAAACTGCCCTCTGCGATCTTGGCGCCATGGTCGAGCGCCACCACCCGCGTGCAGATGCCACGCACCAGCTTCATGTCGTGCTCGATCAACAGGATCGTGATCCCGAGCTCGCGCACGCGCCGGATGTCGGTCATCAGCTCCTGGGTCTCGGAAGGGTTCATGCCGGCCGCCGGCTCGTCGAGCAGCAGAAGGCGCGGCCGGGTCGCGAGCGCGCGGGCGATCTCGAGGCGGCGCCGGTTGGCGTAGGACAGCGAGAGCGCCGGCTGGGCGGCGCGCGGCGCCAGGCGGTCGCGGAAGAAGCCGAGCAGCTCCAGCGCCTCGGCGCGCACGCGGCGCTGCTCGGCGCGGGCGCCGGGGGTCCCGAGCACGATCGTCGCAAGCCCGCTCCGGGTCCGGCAGTGCATGCCGACCAGCACGTTCTCGAGCACCGTCATCTGATTGAAGCAGCGCTGGTTCTGAAAGGTGCGCGCGACCCCGAGCGCGGTGATCCGGTGCGGCGGCAGCCGGGTCAGGTCATGCCGGCCGTCGGCGAACAGGATCCGGCCGCCGGTCGCCGGATGCAGGCCGGTGATGGCGTTGAAGAAGGTGGTCTTGCCCGAGCCGTTGGGGCCGATCAGGCCGAGGATCTCGCCCTCATCCAAGGTCAGGTCGAGGTTGCTGAAGGCCTGCAGACCGCCGAACCGCTTCGACAGTCCACAGGCTTCGAGCAGAGCCACGCTGCGGCCCGTGCCGCGGCGCCGGACGCGTTATTTGAGGCTGACGGAGCTGATCTGCTCAAACCCCGTGCCTTTGACCTGGTAGATGTAGACCTTGGCGCCCTCGACGTCGCCCTTGTCGTCGAAGGTGATCGGGAAGCCGAGGATGCCCTCGTAGTCCTTGGTCCCGCGCACCGCGTCCCGGATCGCGGCCCGGTCCGGTTGGCCCACCTTCTCGATCGCGCTCAGCATCAGGTTGGTCGCCTCGTAGGCGAGCGGACCGTAGGAGCTGACCGGCCCGTACTCCTTCTCGAACGCCTCGGTGAAGGCGGTCGCACTCGGCAGCTTGCTGAGGTCCGGGACCAGGAACGAGACGTAGTTGCCTTCGGCCGCGCCCGCCGAGGCCTCGATGTAGTCGACCGGCTCGTACTGGCCGTCGGGCCCGATCATCCGGGTGTCGAGCCCGACGTCCGGCAGCTGCTTGGCGATGAGGGCCGCGTCCGGGGCCCACAGGCTGGCGTAGATCAGGTCTGTGTCCTTGGGCAGCGTGCCGAGGACGGCGCGGAAGTCCTTGTCGCCCGAGCGGATCGCGTAGCGGGAGATGTCGAGGCCGAGCTCCTTGCCCTTCTTCTCGACCTCGTCGGCGACCCCGCGCGGGCCCGTGGTGCCGTCGTCGAACACCGCGATCTTCTTCGCCTTCAGCTCGTCGACCGCGAACACGACCCCGGCCGGCCCCTGGAGGTCGTCGCGCGCGCACAGCCGGTTGACCGACTTCAGGCCGCGATCGGTGACCTTCGGGTTGGTGCAGCCCGGGCTGATCATCGCCAGGCTGTCCTTCTCGAGGATCTCCGAGACCGGAATGCAGGTGACGCTGGTGATGCCCCAGATCGCGCCCATCACCGCCGGGTCGGCGGCGACCTTCTCGGCCGCGGCGACGCCGACCTGCGGGTTGCCCTGGTCGTCGGCCTCCATGACCTCGATCTTCTTGCCGAGGACGCCGCCTTTCTCGTTCCATTGCTCGACCGCGAGCTTGACCGCGTTCGCGACCTCCTGGCCCTGCTTGGCGAGCGGGCCGGTGAGCGGCGCGCCGGCCGCGATCTTGATGACGTCCTGCGCCTGAACGGTGCCTGCCGACAGGAGCCACGCCGCGCCGATCGTGGCGGCGATCAGGCCCCAAGTCGTCGATGCTGGTTTTTTCATTGTTGGCCTCTCTGGATCCCACTGCATCCAGCATTGCGCCTGTCCAGTCGCTCGGCAAGTACAATCGGCGCGGAGGCCGGCGCGGCCGCCTCAGGCGCCGCCCGCGGATCGCTCGGGAGCGCCGTGCTTGACCTGCGGTTGCGCGAGCACCGTGCGCACGTCGGTCATCACCAGCCGGGGATCGAGGAAGCCGACGCTGTAGATGTTCCGGATCAGGGTGCTGCGATCGATCAGGAACACCCGGAGCTGGTGGGTGAACGGGCCCAGCGGGTCGTCGGGATCGCTCTTGCGGCCGACCGGCTGGTCGTAGGCCTCGAGCAGCGGGCGCAGCGCGTCCTCGCCGGAGGTCGTGAGGAAGCGCCACTCGGCGCTCTGCGGATCCGGGCGATAGGCGCCGGCGTTCAGCGCCATGATCTCGGGCGTATCATGCGCCGGGTCGAAGCTGATCGTGATCAGCTGCAGGTCGTGCCTGAGCGCTGGGTCCTCGCTCGCGATGCCGTGCAGCTCGTGCAGCACCATCATCGTCTGCGGGCAGATGTCGGCGCAGCGGGTATAGATGAACGCCATGACCGTGACCTTGCCCTCGAGCAGCGCGCGCAGGCTGCGCTCGGCGCCGATCTCGTCGAGCACCCGGCCGTCGGCAGCCGGCTTGATCGGCGGCAGCGCGTAGCTGCCGAGCGCCGGCGGATCGTAGTCGTAATTTGCGCTCCGCGGGATCAACAGCTCCGGCCGTTCCGCGGTGGCCCCATGCTCGCCGGTCTCGTGCGCGAACGCGCCCTGCGTCACCGGCAGGAGCACACCGACCGCAATCGCAGCGAGGAATGGGTAGGTCATGGGTTCGTCCTCCATGGCAAGAGACGGGCGGGATCGCGATCCCGCCCGTTGGGTATCGATGAGCATCAACTCGCGTACAGGCTCCGGGCGCCGAACCGCATGATGTGCGGCCGGCCGAGTTGCTCAGCGATGAAGTCGATCGCGAAGCGCTCGGTCAGCGTCTTGCCGTCCCAGTCGTAGGCCTTCAGGAACTGCTCGTTGTCCGCGCCGGTCTTGTCCCAGTTGGCGAGCACCGAGCTCGTGAAGTAGAGGCGGCGGCCGTCCCAGCTCTCCGAGACCATGTTGAGCTGCCTGCCGATCACTTTCTCGTAGACCTGCTTGGGGTGGTGCGGGTCAGAGACGTTGAACACCCGGACCTTGCCGTCCGCGAAGGTATCGATGAACAAAGTCGAGTCGTCGGCGGACAGGCTGATGTCGACCGGCAATGGGTTCTTCGACGGATCGCCGATGTCGGCAACCTCCTCCGCCTGCCACTCGCCGCCCTGGTCCTCGTAGACCAGCCAGATCTTCGAGGTGTTGGCGGTGGTCGTGAAGGCGTAGTTGTGGTCGTCGCCCCACGCCCAGCGGATCTCGAGCGGCATGCCCGGGACATCGAAGACCTTCTTGGGCGTGCGGGCGTGGAAGTCCCAAAGGACCATCGACCCGCCGAAGCCGTCGCCCGGGTCCTTAGCCAGCTCGCCGAACGGCCGCATGTAGTTGTGCCAGCCGGTGAAGGACGAGGTCAGCATCACGTTCTTGCGCGGCAGCACGCGGGCGTCGTAGCCGAAGCCGTCGGCGTGCGCACCGCCCGGCAGGCCGTTCGCGGTCTCGGCGGTCGGCATCCAGTGGGTCGTGATGTAGGCGCCGTCGTTGGTGTACTCGACGAGGCCGGTCCGGCCACCCTTGTCCTTGGCGTTAGAGAGGCCGGAGATCATCATCCGCCCCGGTAGCGCATAGACGCCGTGCGGGCCGACCACCCCGCCCGAGGCCTCGACGAAGTCGTCGATGGTCTTGACCAGGCGCGGGTTCGCCGGGTCGCTCGCGACGTCGAAGACGAAGATCTGGCTGGTGTCGAGGCCGGCCACCCAGAGCTGGCGGCGATCGTCGGTGAAGCCGCCGTGGTGGGCCTCGTGGCGGCCATGGAGCGAATCGACGTCGATGACCTGCGCGAAGGTCGGCGAGCCGTTCCGGACGTCGACCGTCACGAGCTTGTCGGAGCCGTCGCCGAGGCCCTCGATGCCGACGGTCCAGACGTAGACGAATTCCTCCTCGCCGGTGATCTTCGCCATGTAGGGCGACTGGCAGGTCTCGTCGGCCGCGGCGCTGCCGGCGGCGGCCAGGGCCAGGCCGAGCGCGAGGCCGGATGCGCTCCGGCGCAGTCGGGCCGAGCAGAGTGACTGGTTCATTTCGACCTCCTGTGTTGCCAGATCCGAGGTCCGGCACGACGCGGACCTACGGGGCCGGCTTATCTGGAGGCCGAGCTTGGGCGCGCGCGATCACAGGCCTCTCAATGCGCCCGTCAAAACCCCATCAAAACGGCCCAAAAGTCGTCAAAAGTCGTTATGATGGTCGCCATCATCCGCTCGACTGCGACTGAGGATCGCCACGTTCCTTGAGCGACATGAGACATTTCAGGCTCGATCTGCTGGGCGGCTTTCGGCTGATGGCGGCGGCAACCGAGCTGCACCTGCCGACCCGCAAGGCCGAGGCCCTGCTCGCCTATCTGGCTCTGCCGCCCGGCAAGGCGCACGGGCGCGACAGCCTGACCGCCCTCCTCTGGGGTGAGCGGGGGGAGGCGCAGGCCCGCCACAGCCTCAGTCAGACCCTGTTCTCGATCCGGCAGATCACTCCTGCCGCCCGCGCCTCGCCGCTGGTCGTGGTCGACGCCCGGGGCGTCGCTCTGGATCCGTCGTCGGTCGAGGTCGATACCGACCGGCTTGAGCGACTGATCGCCGAGGGTACGGCTGCAAGCCTGGATCAGGCGGCGACCCTGTACGGCGGCGATCTCCTGGCGGGGCTTCGCCTCCGCGAGGCGGCGTTCGAGGAATGGCTCACGGGCGAGCGCAGCCGCCTGCGGGAGCTGGCCCTGGGCGCGCTCGCCCCCCTGCTGGAAGGGCACGCGGCGGCGGGGCGGATCGAGGAGGCGGCTCAGGTCGCGCTCCGCCTCCTGGCGCTGGACCCGTTGCAGGAAGCGGTGCACCGGCAGCTGATGCGGCTCTACGTGGCGCAGGGCCGGCCCGCCTCCGCCCTCAAGCAGTACGAACGGTGCGCGCGGACGCTGCAGCACGAGTTGGCGGTCGAGCCCGAGGCCGAGACCACGGCGCTGTACGCCGAGATCAAGCGGACGCGCGCGACCCGCGACCGGAGCCGTGCCGACTCGTCCCGGCCGGCGGCGACCGGACCCGCGGCTCCAGACCTGGGCGGCGGTCCGAGCAGCCCCGTGGACCCGGTGGCTGACGCCACGACCCGCGGGTCCGGCGCGGGGCTCGCGACCGCGCTTCGCCCGCGTGAGGCTCCGCCGGCCCGCGTGAACGCCCGGAGAGCGATTCCTGTGTTCGGCCGCGAGGCCGAGCTCAGCTACCTGCACCAGCACCTGGACGAAGCGCTGGCCGGCGCGCGCCGGATCGTGTTCGTCACCGGCGAGGCCGGGCTCGGCAAGACCACGCTGGTCGAAGCGTTCCTCGACGAGATCGATACCGGCAGCGCGGGCGTCCGGATCGGCCATGGCCAATGCCTGGAGCACCGCGGGCCTGGCGAGGCTTACATGCCGGTGCTGGAGGCGCTCGGACGGCTGTGCCGTGCGGCGGCGGGCGGCCGCGAGCTGGTCGTCCTGCTGGCCCAGCAGGCGCCGAGCTGGCTCGCCCAGATGCCCGGGCTGCTCGATACTGCGGCGTTCGAGGCTCTCGAGCGGCGGAACCGCGGCGTCACCCGGGAGCGGATGCTGCGCGAGATGGTCGAGGCGGTCGAGGCGATGACGGCCGAGAGACCGCTGGTCCTGGTTCTGGAGGACCTGCACTGGAGCGACCCCTCGACCGTCGATCTGCTCGCCAGGCTGGTGCGGCGGCGCGAGCCGGCGAGGCTCCTGGTGATCGGCACCTACCGGCCGGCCGACGTCCGCGCGAGCGGTCATCCCCTGTACGCGACGGCCCAGGAACTCTGCGTGCGCGGGCACTGTGAGGAGCTGGCGCTGGCCTTTCTGACCCAGACCGCGGTCGAGGAGTACCTTGCGGCGCGGTTCCCGGGCGCAGTACTGCCGCCCGAGCTCGCCGGCCTGCTCCACCAGCGCACCGACGGCAACCCTTTGTTCATCACCAGCCTCGCCGACTCCTGGGTCGCCGAAGGACTGCTGGTCCGGACCGAGGACAGCTGGTGCCTGTGGGCGGCGCCTGAGGAGCTGATCGCCGGCGTGCCGGGAACTCTGCGCCAGCTGATCGAGCAGCAGCTCGAACGGCTCGGTCCGGAGGATCAGGAGATCCTCGAAGCCGCGAGCGTCGCCGGGCGCGAGTGGTCGGCCGCCGTGGTCGCGGCCGCGGTCGGGCGCGACGGCGATGACGCCGAGGCACGCTGCGCGGCCCTGGCCCGCCAGGGCCGGTTTCTGCACACGCGCGGGACCGCGGAATGGCCGGACGGCACGATCGCGTCGCGCTACGGGTTCATCCACGACGTCTATCAGGAGGTCCTGTACGACGGGGTGCCGGCGGGCCGGCGCGCCCGGTTGCACCAGCGCTGCGGTGCGCGACTGGAGACCGGCTACGGCCTCCGCGCCCGGGAGGGGGCGGCCGAACTGGCGGTGCACTTCGTTCGCGGTCGCGACTTCGAGCGGGCGCTGCGCTATCTGGAGCTCGCGGCGGACCAGGCGCTCCAGCGCAGCGCCCAGTCGGAGGCGATCGCCCACGTCGATGCGGGGCTGGAAGTCCTGCGCCATCTGCCCGACGAGGCCGAGCGCGTGCGCTGGGAGCTTTCCTTGCAGACGCGGCGGGGCGAGATCCTGACCGCCACGGAGGGATGGTCGAGCGCCGGGGCGGAGCGCGCCTTCCTGCGCGCGCGCGAGCTGTGCCGGCCGGCCGGAGATAGGCCGCCCGAGCTGTCGCGGGTGCTCTACGGGCTCGCGAACCTCTATGAGTTCCGCGGCCAGTTCGACACCTCGGAAACCCTGATCAAGCAGCGCCTGCGGCTCGCGGCGAACGCCGACGACGCCTCGTTCCTCCAGGCCCAGGAGCTCTTGGCGTGCTCGCTGTATCACCGGGGCCGGTTCGATCCGGCGCTGGCCGAATCAGCGCGCGGCCTCGCCCGCTACCGGCCGGAGCCCTCGGGCGCTTCGCTGGTCGCCGGCGAGATGGCGGTGCACCTCCATGCCTGGGCGGCCATGGCGCTCTGGTTTCTGGGTCGTCCCGATCAGGCGCTCGCCCGCGCGCTCGAGTTCGCCGAGCTGGGCCGCGCGCTGGGCTTTCCCGCCGCGGTCGCGGCCGCCCATGCCAAGGGCGCGGTCGTCCATCAGCTCCGCCGTGACCCGGCGCGCACCGAAGCGTGGGCGACCATGGCACTTCAGATCTCGACCGAGCAGGGCTTTCGCTACCGGGCCGCGACCGCCTCGGTGTTGCGCGGCTGGTCTCTGGCCGCCCGGGGCGAGGTCGAGGACGGGATCGCGCTGCTCCACGAGGGCCTGTCCGCCTGTCATGAGACCGGCGCGGAGATGGACCGTCCCCACTACCTCGCCCTGCTCGCCGAGGCCTGCGGCCATGCCGGCCGGATCGAGGAGGGGCTCGCCGCCGTCACCGAAGGTATCGCCATCGTGCAGCAGCGCCGCGCCGGCCAGCCGTTCTTCTACGAGGCCGAGCTGCATCGCCTGAACGGCGTCTTGCTGGTGCGCCGGGGTGCGCCCGCGGCGGCGGCCGAAGCGAATCTGCGCCGCGCGCTCGAGGTCGGGCGCCGGCAGGCCAGCCGGTCGCTCGAGCTGCGCGCCGCGCTCGACCTGGCGCGTCTGCGGCACACCGCCGCGGCCACGAGGCTGATCGAGGAACTCTACGGCGGCTTCACCGAGGGGCTCGACACGCCCGATCTGACCGAAGCCAGAACCCTCCTCGAGGCTGCCGCTGAGAGCGGCGCCGGAGGCGACGGGCTCAGTAGGCGCCGTGGCCGCGCAGGACGGCGCGCGGCGTCTTGAGGAGAATCACCAGGTCATACCAGAGCGACCAGTTCCGGACGTACCAGCAGTCCAGGTGGACCCGGCGGCGGTAGTCGAGATCGTTGCGGCCGCTGATCTGCCAGAGCCCGGTCAGGCCCGGCGTGCTCTCGACGTAGTAGACGATGTTCTCGCCGTAGCGGGCCAGCTCCTGCTCGACCACCGGCCGCGGCCCGACCAGGCTCATCTCGCCGCGCAGCACGTTCCAGAGCTGCGGCAGCTCGTCGAGCGAGGTGCGCCGGAGCCAGGCCCCGAAGGGCGTGATCCTGGGATCGTCCTTGAGCTTGTGGCCCTGCTCCCAGGCCTGCCTAGCGGTGGGATCGGCGGCGAGATGCGCGGCCAGCACGCGCTCGGCGTCCGGCACCATGGTCCGGAACTTCACGCAGGTGAACGGCCGGCCGCCCTTGCCGATCCGTTGATGGCGGTAGAAGACCGGCCGGCCGCTGCGCCGCAGCTTGGCGCTGATCAGCAGCAACAGCGGCGCCACCAGCAGGCAGATCAGGCTGCCGGCGACCAGATCGAACGCCCGCTTGAGCCGCCTGGGCCAGGGCCGCGCCAGATTGTTGTATAGGCGGAGCGAGAGCACGTCGTGGCTGAAGAAATGGGTCACGTGGGTGCCGGCGAGCGGCAGGCCGCGCATCGGCGAGACGACGTCGACGTCGCCATAGTGCAGGTTCAGGCGCTCGATGTAGGCGCCACACGCGGTCATCTCGTCCATCTCGAGCGCGACCACCACGTGCGGCCGCCCGAGGTGGGCCGGCAGGAGGTCGGGATAGGGTGCGGCGCGCAGAACCGGCAGGCGCTTGCCGTCCAGCGCGAGGTAGGCGGATGCCGGCCGTTGCCCGCCCGGGGGCTGGATGAACGCCACCACCTCGAATCCGAGCAACGGCTCGGCGTCGAGCGCGGTCGCGGTATCGAGCGCATTCGGCCCGACGCCGACCACCACCGTCGGCCGCCGCCAGGCGCCGCAGGTCATCAGGAGGTGCTTGGCGGCGACCCGCGCGAGCGGCACCAGGAGCGCCACCAGGGTCCAGCTGGTGGCCCACCAGAGGCGCGAGAAGTTGCTCTTGGTGACGAACACCAGGGCGGCGTCGACGATCGCCATGGTCAGGGCGACCGCGAGCACGTCGCCGATCTCCTGCCAGAACGGCCGCCGGCGGGCGTAGTGCCCGAGCCGCCAGAAGGCGACCACGCAGCCGATCCCGAGCGCCGCGAAGATCACCGGTCGGATCTCGCCGACGTGGATCGGCCAGTCGTACCAGGTCGCGTGCCACGGGATCCCGCTGAACCAATAGTTCATGGTCCGCCCGGCGACGAAGCAGGCCAGGATCACGATCAGGTCGCAGGTCGCGAGCAGCCAACCCTCGCGCACGGCGTGGCGCGAGCGCATCTCCAGTTGCCGTTCGGTCGCCGCAAGGACGTCCATCACACCCGACCGGTGGAGAATTCAGCTTGGGGTTCGGACTGAGCCGGGGAATAGCGTGGAACGATCGGCCTTGGCAAGGCCGATTGCTCAGGAGGAGATCTCCGGCCGCGCCGGCGCAACGGAATAACCTCAGGCCGCCGACGGGGCGCCCGCCCAGTCGCGCAGCGCAAAGCCGCCCGAACAGGCCCTGTCCAGAAAATCGCAAAGATCGGAGCGGGTGAAGCCGCGTACATCGGCCGGCCATAGTTGACCGGGCGATCGATCATCCGCGATCCAGCAGCCGGCGATAGAGATCGAGGTAGGCCTGCCTGGCGACCGGCCAGGCGTAGCGCTCCTCGAAGACCTGTCTCGCCGCGGCGACGATGCGGGCGCGCGTGCGCACGTCGCGGAGCGCGCGCACCGCGCGCGCATACAACGACGGGTCGGGTTGCGGGACCAGGAATCCGGTCCTGCCGTCGTCGATCATCTCGGTCAGACCGCCGACGGCGCTCGCGACCACCGGCACGCCGATCGCCATCGCCTCGAGCGGCGCCATCGGCATACCCTCCCAGAGGGAGGGCACGAGGAGCGCGTCGCATTCGGCCAGGGCCGCGAGCGCCTGTGCACGCGGCCGGGCGCCCAGCAGCTCAACGCGATCGGCAAGCCCGAGCTCCGCGATCCGCCGGCGCATCGCAGCCATCAGCGGCCCGTCGCCGATGACCCGCAGACGGTGACGGTCAGCGCGCAGCCGGTCGACGACCTCGAGCGCGAGCAGCGGGTTCTTCTCCGCGCTTAGCCGGCCCAGAAAGCCGAGGCGGCGGTGGTGCTCACCGCCAGCGGCCCATGGCAGCCCGGTGGGATCGACCCCGTTAGGAATCACCAGGTAATCCCGGCAAGCGCGGAGGAGACCGGTACGCTCGGCAAGGTCACGGTCGTGGCGCGAGACGAAAACGGTGAGGTCGGCGCGCGCATTGCAGCGTCGCTCGGCGAGACGCGCAAGCTGCCGGACACCGGCCCGCTTGCCGACGAAGTGGTAGCCATGCACGCTGTAGAGGAAGCAGGCTCCTTGGACGGCAAAGCTCAGCGGCAGCCCGGCGCGAGCGCCGTGGGCGTGCACCAGGACGGGGCGCAGTCGCTGCAGCAGCGCGCGAATGCGCAACCACAGGCGTGGATCGAGCCGGGAGGCGAAAAAGTCGAGGCCATGGCCGGCCGCGCCGCGCCTGCCCGCCTCGGCCAGCAATGGCGAGCCCGCCTGGGTCAGGATGTGCAGGTCGACCGGCAGGGCATCACGCAACGTCTCGATCAGCTGCAGGACGTGAGTCGTGCCGCCGCCGAGCCGACCATCGGCCACAGCCAGCAGGACGCTCACGGATCCGCCGGCCGGCCGGTCGTCTGGGTATGTGCCAGCACGTAGCCGATCCCGACCCAGAATGGCCAGTCCGTGAGGCCGTTGAGGAAGGCGTAGCCGGTCATGATGAACAGCAGCAGCGGCAGTTGCTCGGGCGCAGAGCGGGCGACGATCAGGCTGAGGTGCAGCACGAAGCCGACGAAGGCGAGGTAGCCGAGCCAGCCGAACTCGCCGAACACCTGCAGGTAGACGCTGTGCGACTGCCTCCCGGCCTGCGGCAGTCGTTCGGTGCGGGCGGCGCGCCGGCCGCCAAGGTCGGTAATGGCGGCTTCGGCGTTGAAATAGCCGACCCCGAACGGCGCCCGCGCGCCGGCCTCGGCATGCGCCACCCAGATCATGTACCGGTTGCTGGTCATCCGGTTGAGCTGCTGGCGCATCTCCGGGCCGATCGCGCCGTCAAGCCCGAGTACGATCAGCGGCTGGGCGCAGAGGACGAGCACGGCGAGCGGCGCCAGCCAGACCGCGCGCCGACCGACCGCCTTGGCGCCGAGCCAGCCCAAGATCGCGGCGATCAGGCCGCGACTGAGGCTCGGGAGGGCGGCCAGAAAGGGCGGAATGCCAAACCAGCGGGGCGGCTGCTGGGTCAGGATCATCCCGACCACGCCATAGAGCATGGCATTGTAGTTCGGCTCGCCCTGCAGGCCACGCTGACGCGGGACGTCGACGCCATAGACCCGGCGCACCTCCTGCAGCGCGTCCGGCAGTAGCAGCGGCTCGAGCGCCAGCAGAAGCAGGAACAGGGGCAGCAGCAGAGCCAGGTACCGGCCGAGCACCTCGGGGTCGAGGCGCGTGATCAGCGCCGTGGCGAGGACGGTCAGAAGCAACTGAATCAGGCGCGGCCCGCTGTCGGCCATGATACCGAGCTGGCCGGCCGCGAGCATGCCGAGGCCGACCAGGGCAATCATCCAGAGAAACAGGCGCGGCAGCGCCTGTAGGACAACCAGAGAGAACATTCCGAGCAGCAGAAGGCTCGAGTTGAGATAGAGCGGTATGCCGAGCGGCGTCTTGACCGCGCCGGCCACCACCAGGATGCACAGCACCCGCTCGACCCGGCTGCTCAGAACCGCGACGACACGGTCGACCGGCATGGAGCCGGGGTTCACTCGTCGCCTCGCGGTCGGTAAGGCCGATAGCTCCGATTGATCAGACCGCGCAACCGGGCGTGAGCCAGCTCGGGCACCAGCGCGTGAAGCGCGCGTTGGGCGGCTCCCTTGACGCTCCGATAGCCATAGAGCGCCCAGGCCCTGGCCGCCGGCTGCCCATGCCTGACGGCGATCGTGCGGACCTCGGCGAGCGCGCGCAGGTAGGCGCGGTCCGAGACCCCGGTCAGGCTCATATGCGCGACGATCCGCGGCTCATAAACACCGCGATAGCCCGCAGCATGCGCCCGCAGCAGCCAGTCGTAGTCCATGGCTGCACCATAGCGGGTATCGAAGGGGCCGACCCCATCATAGACCTCGCGGCGGGCCAGCAGGGTCGGGTGGTTGATCTCGGGCATGCGGCTGCCGATCAACCGGGCGTAGCCCGGGTCGCCCCTGATGCGGTGCACGGGGCGGCCGGTCGGGTCATGATAGACTAGGTCGCCGAACGCGAAGTCGGCACCGCTGCGTTCGAGGGCGTCGACCGCGCGTTCGACCTGCTCGGGCTCCATCCAGTCGTCGGCATTGAGCAAGCCGATCAAGCTGCCCGTGGTCGCCGCCACCCCCTTGTTGAAAGCGTCGCTGATGCCGCGGTCCGGCTCGCTGATCCAGTAGGCAAGCCGGTCTGCGTGACGCCGGATCACGTCGAGCGTGCCATCGGTCGAGCCGCCATCAATGACGACGTACTCGATCGGGCGGTAGGTCTGGCAGAACACGCTCGCCATGGTCTGCTCCAGACTGTCGGCGCGATCACGGACCACGGTCACGATGCTGACGAGCACCCCAGCCGGTCGGGTCCCGATCATCGGTGCCGCTGTCCGACTTGCCGGGGACGACCCAGATGTCGAGCCCATGCGCGCCCCACCATGGCGATGCGTTCCGGGCGCATAGCATAAAGTTCCGGGCGATCAGCGGCAGGCTCCTGACCAGCGTCAGAGCAGCGTCCGAGCCCGCGAACGATTTCGAGGTCATGCACGTCAGCACCGCCCATCCGACTGCGCGACCTCGCGATAAAGGTCGGCATAGCGCCGCGCGACCGCGCGGAGGTCGAACATCTGCTCGGCCTTGCGCCGGGCCTCCCGCCCCAGGGTCTGCCGGCGGCCGTCGTCCTCGAGAATCCAGGCGATCGCCCTCGCCAGATCATCGACGTCCGAGGGTCGCGCAAGTCGTCCGTTGACGCCATCCTCGATGATCTCCGGCAGGCCGCCGACCGCGAAGCCGACGCACGGCCGGCCGCAGGCGAACGCCTCGACGGCCAAGTTCGGCAGATTGTCCTGGAGCGACGGCACGACCACGGCATCGGCTGCGGACAGCGCCTGGGCCATCATCCGATCGTCCTGGAGCTGGCCGAGAAAGTGGGCCCGCAGGCCCAGATCGAGGGGCACGTTCGGTGCCGATGCGCCGGCCACGATCAGGTCGACCCGGTCGCGCCAGCCGGTCTCGGCCAGTCGCAGCAGAGCGGCGCGGAGAAGCTCGAAGCCCTTGCGCCGCTCGCCGCCCGGGTCGAGCGCGCCGAACAGGAGAAACGACCGGCCCGGCGGCAGCCCGAGCCGCCGGCGCGCCGCCCCGGGATCGGCCGGCCGGAAGAGGCCGAGGTCGAGGCCGTTCGGGATCACGTGGATCGGCCGGTCGCGCACCAGCGGGCTCAGCCGCGCCTGCTGGGCGAGCCAACGGCTCGGGGCGACCAGGGTGATGCCGAGTCCTTGCCAGCCGCGCCGCTTGCGCTGCCAGACCCATGCGGACAGGTCGCGCCGATTCGAGGAGCGCAGCAGTGGGCAACGGCCGCAGCCCAAGGCGAACCGGCCGCAGCCCTCGTCGTAGTGGCAGCCGCCGGTGAACGGCCACATGTCGTGCATCGTCCAGACCAGCGGTCTGCCGATGCGGGCCAGGCTCTCGAGCCGCAGCATGCCGCCGCTAATCCATTGCAGATGAACCAGGCGGGGTGCGAGCCGGTCGATCTGCCGCGGCAGCCGGTCTGGCACCCATGCGAGCGAGAACATCGGGCGGGCCCCGCGTACCGTGAGGTGAACCGGCAGCCGGTCAAGCGGTCGGCGCCACATCCGCTCCAGCCGGCCTGCAGATTCCTCGACCGCACGATCGCCGGTCAGCGCCTCCATCGCGAGCATGCGGGCATCAACGCCGCCTTCCCGCAAGCCGCCCAGCAGGCGGCGGGCCGCCCGGGCAGCACCGCCGTTGGCGTCCGAGTAGCTGACGAGGACGACGTCGGAGCCCGATCTCACATCTCGCACTTCGCCGATCGACACCGAGCCCCACCAGCCGCTGGTCAACCCAGCCGATCCCGCTTGCGATAGAAGGCGGTGATCGAATGGCCGGTGGGCCTCAGGCGTACGTCCCGCAAGCCCCGCTCCAGCAATCGCGCCAGCAACCCAGCTGCCTTTCGGAGCACCACATAGCCCGCTGACGTTTGCAGGAGCCGCCTTCGCCGCCCGAGCAGCCCGCGAATACTCTCGAGAGTCAATGTCGTAGCGTACATCCTGAGGTGGACGTCGGCGAGCACTTCCCTCTCGATCGCCACCAGTTCCAATGAGAACACCTCACCCAGGACGGTCAGGCTGCGTTCGGACCACCACGTCACGTGGTGCGGCGGCAAATTCATGAAGTCGTTGGGCGCCAGCCCAATGAAACCTTGCGAATCCGGCACGGAGTACACGAGCAGTCCGTCCGGCCGCAAGCAAGCCCGGCAGGCCTCGATGAAGCCCCGCAGGTCAGCAATGTGCTCGAGCACCTGAAATGCACAGACAACGTCATAGCTGCCGGAATTGGCTTGCGCGTGCTCTTCGACGCTCTGTCGGAGCACGCGGATGCCCCGTTCGGCGGCGGCCTGCTGCGCCTCAGCATTCAGCTCCAGCCCGACATAGGACTTGGCGCGCAGATTGTTTGCGAATGCGGCCGTGCCGCAACCCACGTCGAGCACCGCATCTTCAGCAGCAATGAAGGTCCGGACCCGCTCAAATTCCATCTTGTGGTCCATATAGTACCATTCGAACTTCTGCAGAGAGTGATAGAATTGTTCCGAGCCTGACAACGCCGGTACGGAGAAACCGAGTGAACATTTCGAGCATTGATAAAAATCGATGACTTCAGTGCCTCGGAGCTCATGAACGATCGAGATGCCCATTGCTCGCTCGAAGGCATGCGCGAGACGATCGGCGGCCACCGTATCGACCAGGCTTGCAGCGGTCGTCAGGTCCAGCGGGCAATGAACCATGATCCAGGCGCCTACGCCGTCTCGCCATAGCCGCAGTCGGCGATCGTCGTGCGCCACGCGGTCGTAATCCGGTCGGCGAGTTCGGCCGGCATTTCGTGCCGCCAGCCGCCGACCGTGCCAGAGCGCACGAAGGGGCGCTCGAGGCTCGCCGGACCGAGGGTCTTCTCGGTCATCGCCTGTTCGATTTCGAGGTTGCGCATAGGTCCCAGACTACAGCGGGCGATCGCGCCGTCCAGATCGTCATCGGTCGCATCGATCGTCAGAAAGTCTGCGATCCGTCTCACTTCTCGCATGGCATGATTCGACAAATCTTCGTAACGAACGAAAAGAAAATCTGGATGCTGCCGCCGCGCGCCCAGCCAGCTCCCGACGTGTTCGCGCCACGTGCCATACGGGTCCACTTCGCCATTCATGAACATGGAGACGAAGTCGGCGAGCGCGAAGTCTGCGGCGATCAGTTGCGTCCGCCGGTAGTGATGCCAGTAGGAAACGGCGACATCGCGTGGATCGCGCACCACGTACAGTACCTTCCGGTAGCGTGGATCGAAATATTCGTGGCTCTTGAGCAGGCGCGGTCGCCTCAACTTAGCGAGCACCTTGCCCGTCGACAGATAGATGTCTGGGACAATGGTGCGAATGCTGGAAAAGTCGACCGTCTGCGCTGAGCACAGGCTGCCAATTAAGAAACGCACCCAGGTATTGCCGGATTTCGGATATGACACGATAAATGTGTCGTCTGCTCGAACCTGGACTGCACGCCCAGGTGGCTGCCAGCCGAGCGCCTGAACGATTAGCCGCGTAATGGCGCGCGACACCGACAACGATGCGCTCCCTAGTTACTCAGACTCAATTGCGGCGCCCGAGCGGCGGGCGTAAGGCCGCGGGCGAGCTCCGCGAGCTCACCCATTAGCTCACATCGCACGGGTATCTCCCTTGTCAGTCTAGCATCAGTATCGATGCAACAGCCGGCTTAGCCTCAGAGCGTGAGAGTCGCTCTCAAGACGCATTGTGGAGCGTTTATCGGAAAAGCCTGAGTCAGTTGAGAGCAAAGCCCGTGCCCAGCAACAACGGCTTAGCGGCGGCGTTTAAGCCCTCCACGCAGCAGCGGTCGATGTAGTCGATCTCGTCGGGACTCAGGTAGTCGGCGAAGCCGCCGACCTTTCCTCGGCGCACGAGCGAACTCTGGATATCCGAGCGATCGTATTCCCGGCCTGGATGGCCGCGCTCGACCTCCACCTCCCGCATTGCCTCCAAGCTCGCGCCGGCAATCGCCAGCTGCAGCATATTCCGGTCAACGCCGACGCGCAGAAATCGCATGACCGCATCGAGTACTGCATAGGTATCCCTGCTGAGTTGCTCGTAGGCAACGACCATGTGCCGATGTCGGGACAATCCGTCTGCCCAGCCGTTCAAATAGCTGACGAGGCTTGGCATGCCATACTGCGGATCCCGCAAAAGATCCGCTATCGAGCCGGCGAACTCGCGGCTGTGACGCGTCCAGTGAAAATAGGCCGATACCATGACGTCTCGAGGATCGCGTACCAGAAAAACGACATCCTTGCGCCCAAACAGAAGGCGTCGATAGGGCAGATGGCTGACGACGAGAAACGGTACCTCAGGCCGATCGCCAAACCGATACCGGCCCCGTCCCTGGGAGCGGTCGGCAAGGTAATGGGGGACGATGGCAAGCACCGTGTGCAGATCCATCTTCAGCCCGAGGTCGAACCTGTCATTGAGATAACTGGCGACCATGAAGCGAAACCAGGTGCGCCCCGACTTCGGATAGGAGGCAACGCAGCCCTGAGCATTCGCGAACGCGGCGGCAAGCGCCGCTTCTCGGATGGCTCGCTTGACCCCGCGTAACGGTGGCAGCGCCCAATCAGGCGCCAGTTCGCGGAGCATCAAGGTCACTGGTCCCCCCTGCGACGGTTACCCATGATCGTCGGCGGCTGAGTTATGAGGAGCGGCCGGTGCCGAACCACCTGCGCGCGGCGTGCAGGCGGCTGCTGCATGGACCACCGCCCGACCGGAGTGACCACCGGAGCCACGCGCGATCGCTCATACCGCGCGCGGTCGTGCGACGCAAGACCGCGCTCCCGGTTGCACTGCGTGGCGGTTGGCTCGACTGATCTCCGCCGCCACCGCCACTGCGAGGTTATCCTGCCGAGACCGTTCACCGGCGCCGGTACCTTCAAGCGTCGCATGGACGATTTGGCCAGCGCCCAGTCGGGCCACGCACGATTCACGCACTGCGGAGCGCGTCACGTAGAAAAACCAGAAAAATCCCAAGCGTGCCACCGACGACCGCCCCCAGCGCCAGTGCCAGGAGCGGGTTGAGCGAGCTCGGGGCCGTGCCCGCGGAGGCCGGTACCACGACCTGAGCCGCGTAGGGCTGATCGGTCTGCAGCAGCGCCTGGGACTGGTACTCCTCGGTCAGCAGCGCCTCGAGGGCCTGCTTGCGGCTCGGGGCCGTGGCCGCGGCGAGCTCCGTCTCGACCTGCCCGATCTGGCTGCCGATGCGGTCGAGCGCTTGCTCCCGCAACAGCGCGTTGGCGGCGTCGTGCGCCGTCTCGAGCAGCGAGACCGCGAACCCGCGTCGTGGGTATGACACCTCGATCTGGAACAGCGCGCTCGAGCCGATGCGCTGGACGTCAACCCGATCGCTCAGCCACTCGGCCAGGTCTGCCACCTCGGGCTTGGACCAGGCCGGGTAGCCGAAGAAGCGGAGCACGGAGCGCTCGATCGCGGCGAGCACGCCACGGGGCGCATGCCAGGTCTGACGTTCGGGGTCCCATTGGTCGGCGAACACGACCTGGAGCAGATGGTGCTCGGCTTCCAGTCGGGCGGCGAGCGCGGTCGACCCGAACAGCTGGGCGTAGCGCTCGAGGTTGGAGACGCGCTCGATCTTGGGCGGGGTCTGGGCCAGGGTCGCGAGGCTCGCGAACTGCTCGAGCTCGCTTGCCAGCTGGCTGGCGGCGCTGACATCGGCCTGCGCGGGGGCCACGACCATGGTCGCAGTGTACATCGGCGCGCGCAGCTTCAGCGCGATCGCGGTGACCAGCACGGATAGGACGACCACCGCCAGGAGCAGCCAGATGCCGCGGCGCGTCGTCTGGACCAAACCCGGAATCGAGATCTCGCGCGGTGCCGGCGGCGCACCGCGTAATGGGGGCGCGGCTTCGTTCACGGGCGTCGCTGCGTCGATGGTTGTGGCTCTCTACGTCGTCCGGCCGTCGCGGCCGGACGATCCTTAGCACGGCGAATTCCGGCTGTCACGGACCCGCGGCCAGGGCCGCGGCCTTGTATTCTCATTGCCAACTCGCCCGGCCGGGAGCTTGGCGGCGGACGGGAGCCCGCGTTGGCCTGGGGTGGACGAGCCCGTGTCTGAGCTCGGCGCCCCGTCCGCCAGTTCGCTCTCGAACCCGAACCGTCGCTCGGGCCGGCGCCAGTCGAGCCCGCATTCGCAAGGACGGGTCATGGAGCGCTCTCCGGTTGCGCCGACCTTCGTCGGCATCGATGTCGCCAAGGACCGCCTCGACGTGCATCTGCGGCCCGCCGACCAGGCCTTCGCGGTGAGCCGCGACGGCGCTGGGCTGGAAGCCCTGGCCGCGCGTCTGATCGCCCTCGCTCCGGCGCTGGTGGTGCTGGAAGCAACCGGCGGCTTCGAGATCACCGTCGCCGGCGCGCTGCCGCCGCCGGCCTGCCCCTGGTCGTGGTCAATCCCCGCCAGATCCGCGACTTCGCCCGCGCCACCGGGCGCCTGGCCAAGACCGATCGCCTGGACGCCGAGGCGATCGCCCGCTTCGCCGAGGCGGTCCGACCGGCGCCGCGACCCGTGCCAGACGAGGCTGCGCAGGCGCTGGGCGAGCTGGTCGCGCGTCGGCGCCAGCTGGTCGAGATGATCACCAGCGAAGGCCAACGCCGCCGCCAGGCCCGCGATCCGCAGCTCGGGCGCCGTCTCGAGGCGCATCTGATCTGGCTGCGCAAGGAGCTGTCAGCCCTCGAGACCGACCTCGACGATGCGGTCCGTGGCAGCCCGGCCTGGCGCGCCGCCGAGGACCTGCTCGCCTCCGTGCCGGGCATCGGCAAGACCTCCGCCCGCACCTTGATCGCCGAGCTGCCCGAGCTCGGCTGTCTCGATCGCCGCCAGATCGCAGCCCTGGTCGGGGTCGCGCCGATCAACCGCGACAGCGGCGCCTTCCGCGGCCGCCGCATGGTCATGGGCGGCCGCGCCAGCGTCCGCACCGCCCTATACATGCCGACGCTCACCACCATCCGCCACAATCCCCCCCTGCGAGCCTTCTACCAGCGCCTGATCGGGCGCGGCCGGCCGGCCCAGGTCGCCATCACCGCCTGCATGCGCAAGCTCCTGGTCATCCTCAACGCCATCCTGCGCGACCAAACCCCATGGCAAAGCGCTTGACCAGCAACACAGTCGCTCAGGCGGCGTCGGCGACCCCCCGCTCGCGATACCAGCGATAGGCGGCGGCCAGGCCTTCGTCGAGCGCGATCCTGGGTTGCCAGCCGAGCGCACTCAGGCGCGAGGTGTCGAGAAGCTTGCGCGGCGTGCCGTCCGGCCGCTCGGTATTGTAGCGCAGGCGGCCCTCGAACCCGACCACCGCCCGGACCTTCTCGGCCAGCTCCGCGATCGTCAGATCCTGGCCGCAGCCGACGTTGATGTGCAGCTCGCCACTGTAGACCTGGAGCAGATGGACGCAGGCATCCGCGAGATCGTCGACGTGCAGGAACTCGCGCCGCGGCCGGCCGCTGCCCCAGATCTCGACCTCGTCGGCGCCGGCCGCCTTGGCGGCGTGCATCTTCGCAATCAGCGCCGGCACGACGTGGCTCGACATCAGGTCGAAATTGTCGCCCGGCCCGTACAGGTTGGTCGGCATCGCGCTGATGAAGTCGCACCCCCACTGGCGCCGGTAGGCCTGGCAGAGCTTGATGCCGGCGATCTTGGCGATCGCGTACCACTGGTTGGTCGGCTCGAGCGGTCCGGTGAGCAGGCTGTCCTCAGACATCGGCTGCGGCGCGTGCTTGGGGTAGATGCAGCTCGAGCCCAGGAACAGCAGCTTCTCGACCCCAACCCGGCGCGCGGTATGGATGACGTGGGCCTCGATCATCAGGTTGTCGCAGAGGAACTCGGCCGGGTAGCGGTCGTTGGCGAGGATGCCGCCGACCCTGGCCGCCGCCACGATCACCGCCTGCGGGCGCGCCTTGCCCATCCAGCGCTCGACCTGGTCCTGGCGGCCGAGATCGCATTCCTGGCGAGTCGCGGTCAGGAGCTCGCAGTCCTCGCGCTCGAGCCGGCGGACCAGCGCGCTGCCGACCATGCCGCGGTGGCCGGCGACCCAGACCCGCTTGCCGGCGATCGGATAGATCACAGGAACGCTGCCGCCGGGATCGCTCATGCCGCCTTCCACTCGTCCGGCCTCTCAGTCGAGGCCGTTGCGTCCCTCGCGCTCGACCGCCACCAGGTCCGCCTCGACCATCTCGCGCACCAGCTCGGCAAAGCTGGTCCGGTGGCGCCAGCCGAGCTGGGCACGCGCCTTGCTCGGATCGCCGAGCAGCAGGTCGACCTCGGTCGGCCGGAAGTAGCGCGGATCGACCCGGACCAGCTCCTTGCCGGTGCGGCTGTCGATCCCGACCTCATCCACGCCCGCCGCCTGCCAGACGACCACCCGGTCGACGCAGGCGAAGGCGAGCTCGACCAGCTCCCGCACGCTGTGGGTCTCGCCGGTCGCGAGCACGTAGTCGTCCGGCTGGTCCTGCTGCAGGATCCGCCACATGCCCTCGACGTAGTCGCGGGCGTGGCCCCAGTCGCGCTTGGCGTCGAGGTTGCCGATGTAGAGCCGCTCCTGCAGGCCGAGTTCGATCGCGGCGACCGCCCGGGTGACCTTGCGACTGACGAAGGTCTCGCCGCGCAGCGGGCTCTCGTGATTGAACAGGATGCCGTTCGAGGCGTGATAGCCGTAGGCCTCGCGGTAATTGACCGTGATCCAGTAGGCGTAGAGCTTGGCGGCGGCGTAGGGGCTGCGCGGATAGAACGGCGTCGTCTCGCGCTGCGGTGTCTCCTGGACCTTGCCGTAGAGCTCCGAGGTCGAGGCCTGATAGAAGCGCACCCGCTCGCCCATGCGCAGGATGCGGATCGCCTCGAGCAGGCGCAGCGTTCCGAGACCGTCGGCGTTGCCGGTGTACTCGGCGGTCTCGAAGCTGACCTGGACGTGGCTCTGGGCGGCGAGGTTGTAGATCTCGTCGGGCTGGGCCTCCTGGACCAGGCGGATCAGGTTGGTGGCGTCGGTGAGGTCGCCATAGTGCATGAAGAAGCGGGTGTCGTGCTCGTGTGGGTCGAGGTACAGATGGTCGACCCGGCCGGTGTTGAAGGACGATGACCGTCGCTTGACGCCATGCACCACGTAGCCCTTGGCCAGCAGCAGGTCGGCGAGATAGGCGCCATCCTGGCCGGTGACCCCGGTGATCAAGGCGACCCTGGCGGACATCTGGCTCCTCGCTGTCGGCAGCGGCGCCGGGGTGGCGGCGCGGCATGAGTGATCGCGGGTCGGCGCGGCCGGCGCGCCGCTTGGCACGATCCGGAACCATGGCTACCTTCAGTTAAGGCGCTCCTTACACCGGATCGCCCGCGGCCAGCAAGGGCGTGCGGCAGCGAGGTGGGGGGTCGGCCGGGAGCTTCGGGACATGCTGCAGCCGGCAGGCGACTTCGAGAGCCTGCGGCGGGATTTCCGCTGGCAGATCCCGCGCGCGTTCAACATCGCGAGCGCGGTCTGCGACCGCCACGCCGGCGCCGACAACCGGCTCGCCCTGATCGAGGAGCGGCGCGCGGGCAAGGTCCGGCGGCACGGTTTTCTCGACCTGCAGCGCGGCGCCAACCGGCTCGCGAACGCGCTCGCGGCCGCCGGCATCGGGCGCGGCGACCGGATCGGCATCCTGCTCGGCCAGCGGGTGGAGACGCTGCTCGCCCACCTTGCCGCCTACAAGCTGGGCGCGATCGCGATGCCGCTGTTCAGCCTGTTCGGCCCCGAGGCGCTGAGCTTCCGCCTCGCCGACAGCGGGGCCAGGGCGGTGATCACCGACCCGGCCGGCGCCGGCAAGCTCGCGGCCGTGCGCGCCGAGCTGCCGGCGCTCGAGCAGGTGTTCGCGACCGATGGCGGCGGTTCGGGCGCGGTCGACCTCGAGGCGGCGCTGGCGCGCGCGGCCGACCGCTTCACCAACGTCGCGACCGGCGCCGACGATCCGGCGGTCCTGATCTACACCTCCGGCACGACCGGGCCGCCCAAGGGCGCCTTGCACGGGCACCGGGTGCTGCTCGGCCACCTGCCGGGCGTGCAGCTGCCGCACGACTTCTTCCCGCGACCCGGCGATCGCTTCTGGACGCCCGCGGACTGGGCCTGGATCGGTGGTCTGTTCGACGTGCTGATGCCGTCTCTGCACTTTGGCGTGCCGGTGGTCGCCGGGCCCGGCGGCAAGTTTGATCCCGAGGCCGCGGTCCGGCTGATCGCCGGCCACGATGTCAGGAACGTCTTCCTGCCGCCGACCGCGCTCCGGCTGCTCCGCCAGGCGGGCGTCGCGCCGTTATCTGTTGGCGCCCGGCTGCGCTCGCTCGCGTCCGGCGGCGAGAAGCTCGGCGACGACGTGATCGAGTGGGGCCAGCGCGCCTTCGGGCTCACGATCAACGAGTTCTACGGCCAGACCGAGGCCAATCTGGTGGTCGGCAACAACGCGCGCATCCTGCCGCTGCGCTCCGGCAGCATGGGCAGGCCGATCCCAGGGCACGAGGTGAGCGTGCTCGACGACGGCGGTGCGCCGGCTCCGCCCGGGATCAGCGGCGTGATCGCGATCCGCCGGCCCGACCCGGTGATGTTTCTCTCGTACTGGAACAATCCGGAGGCCGCGGCGGCGAAGTTTCGGGGCGAGTGGCTCCTGACCGGTGATCTCGGGCGCCAGGACGAGGCCGGCTACCTCACCTATCTCGGCCGCGAGGACGACCTGATCAGCAGCGCCGGCTACCGGATCGGGCCGTCCGAGGTCGAGGACTGCCTGGCCGGGCACCCGGCGGTGGCGCTCTCCGCCGTGATCGGCGTGCCCGACCCGATCCGCGGCGAGGCAGTCAAGGCGTTCATCGTGCCCAAGCCCGGCCACGTGCCCGGTCCGGAGCTCGAGCGCTCGATCCAGACGTTCGTGCGCGAGCGCCTCGCGGCCCACGAATACCCGCGCCAGATCGCGTTCCTGGACGAGCTGCCGCTGACCGCGACCGGCAAGGTCCGGCGCCGCGATCTGCGCGAGCGCGAGCGCCAGGGCCGGCCGGAAGCCTCGGATTGAGCCCGCTGGCGGCTCTGGACAGGTTCGGCCGGCGCGCCCATAGTAGCCTCCGATCGCGCCGCCGGCTGGCCGGCGGGCCCCAGCGCATCGGTCGCAGGCCATGTACCAGGAACGGACCCGCTCGATCCAGATCTCGGTCGAGCCGTTTTACCTCGACGACCAGTCGGCCCCCGACCAGAGCCGGTTCGTGTTCGGCTACCGGATCCAGATCGACAACCAGGGCGGCGAGGTCGTGCAGCTGATCAGCCGGCACTGGCGGATCACCGACGCGCTCGGCCGGACCATGGAGGTGCGCGGCGCCGGTGTGGTCGGCCAGCAGCCGGTCCTGCAGCCCGGCGAGCACTTCGAGTATACCAGCGGCACGCCGCTCTCGACCTCGAGCGGGATCATGGTCGGCAGCTACGAGATGGTGACCACCGCGGGCGAGCATTTCGAGGTCCAGATCCCCGCGTTCTCGCTCGACGCGCCGGGGGCGTTGACCGCGCCTAACTGACGCTCCGCCCTGCGGCTGCGCAGGGCGCGCAGGTGCCGGCGATGATGCGCGCTTCCAGGTCCATGTCGCCGCCGACGACGCGGTCCCGGCCCCGGGACTTGGCGGCATAGAGCACTTGGTCGGCGGCGCGCAGCAGATCCTCGATCGTGTCGGTCGGGGGCCGCCATTCGGCGACCCCGATGCTGACCCTGAAGCCGACAGCCGCGGTCCCGGCCGGCACGCACAGCGTGGCGGTGCGCGCCCGCAGGCGTTCGGCGATCGCCAGCGCGGCCTGAAGCCCGAGGCCCGGCAGCAGGATCGCGAACTCCTCGCCGCCGATCCGCGCGAACAGATCCTGGTCGCGCAGACCGGCCTGGCAGGCGCTGGTGAACGTCTGCAGGGCCAGATCACCGATCGAATGGCCCCAGTCGTCGTTGATGCGCTTGAAGTGATCGAGGTCGGCGAGCAGCAGCGACAGCGGCTGCCCCGCGGCTGCGGCCGCAGCGATCGCCTGGTGCGCATGGTCGAAGAAGGCCCGCCGGTTGGCGCAGCCGAGCAGCGGATCGCGGGTCGCGAGGTCGTTGAGAGCCTGTTCCTTGCGCTTCAGCTCGCTGACGTCGGTGAAGCTGATCACGACGAAGCCGTCGGCGGTGTGGCGCGCGCGGGCGAGCAGCCAGCGCCCGCGCGGCAGCTCGATCTCCAGCGGCAGGGCGAGCGGGCGCCGGGACCGGCGCCGCGCCCTGCCGGATCGTGCCGCCCAGCCGCGCCGCGAGCGCGTCGAAAGGCTTGCCGATCAGCCGCTCCAGCCGCCGCGCTTCGGCGAGCGCCGCCTCGGCGCGCGTCCGCGCGCGGGTGACCTCGTCCAGCAGGCGCGCGAGCTCGTGGCTCTGAGTCTCGAGCTGGGCCTGGGAGCGGATCCGCTCGGAGATGTCGGTGATCACGCCGACCAAATGCGGCCTGCCGTCCACGGTCACCAGCCGGGTCTTGCGCGTGATGATCGTGTGCTCGGTGCCATCGGCCGCGGTCAGGATCTCCTGGCACTCGTCGACCTCGCCCGTGGCGAGGACCAGGCGGTCGCGCGCATTGAAGTGCGCGGCCTGCTCGGCGGGCGCGAAGTCGCTGTCCCGGGCGCCGATGATGCGGGCGCGCGCCACCCCCAGCAGCCGGCACAGCGCCTGGTTGACCAGCTCGAAGCGCAGCTCGGCATCCTTGACCAGGATCGGGTTCGGCAGCCGGTCGAGCACGGCGATGCCGAGGTCGAACGGACCCTCGCCCGCGGGCGCGCTGGAGCGCCGCCAGGACGGCGGCGGCGCGCCTGGCCGGGCATTGTGCTCCGAGGGCTTCAAGAATCCTGGTCCGCGCGCATCCTGGACTCCCCGCAGGGGGCGACCGGCGCCCGGGCTCGAATCTAGGCTGCCGCTGGTTAATTCGAGGTAATCGGGCGCGCCGTGGCCTCGGAATTGGTAGCGCCGGCAGCCGAGCCCGCTCAACTGGCGCGCTCGGACCCCGAGACGACTGGCGCCGGACCGATTTCGACTGATCTCGCGGGGCCAGCTCTGTTACGCTGCTGATCGGCAGGCGGCTCGCTGTTCGCCGATCGACGGCGCAGACTGGTTGCACTTCCGTCGCAATCTGTTAATGAGGAATGCTTGTACTCAAGGAGGCTAACGAGGTGCCCGACGCCCCAGATCCTTCCAAGCTCGCCGAGCTGACCGCCGAAATCGTCTCGGCGTACGTCTCCAATAACCCGGTGTCGGTCGCTGAGGTGCCGGACGTGATCAGCTCGGTCGCCGAGCACTTGGGGGCGCTGGCGACCGAAGAGCCCGAAGCTGCCGCGGCCAAGCCCGAGCCTGCGGTCGCGATTCGCCGCTCGGTCAGCAAGGATCAGATCACCTGCCTCGTCTGCGGCGGCAAGCACAAGGTGCTGAAGCGGCATCTGGCGGTCGCTCACCAGCTGACGCCGGCGGAGTACCGCGAGCTGTTCGGTCTCAAGCGGGATTACCCGATGGCGGCACCGAACTACGTCCAGGAACGGGCGGAGATCGCCAAGCGGATCGGTCTGGGTCGGCCGCGCAAGGGGGGCGCCGGCCGGCGGACCAAGGCGGCCAAGAGCGCCAGCAGCTAGCGCCCTTGGCCGCAGCCCGGTCGGCGCCGCAGCAGGCCGCCGGCCGCGACCGGCCTCATCATGCCGGTCCGTCGAGACCTGAACCGATCGGTTGGCGGCGCGTTTGATCTTCCGGCCGAGGGCGGGTATGCCCGCATGTCTTCGCCTGCTGCCAGCCGGAGGGCCTGCGTGATCGTTCCCCATAGCCACCGTCGGTCGACGCCGCCCGGCATCGCAGCCGGAGTCGGTTGAGCATGGTCCGGACCCGCAGCCCGGTCTGGTCCGGGAGGCCCTACCCGCTCGGCGCGACCTGGGACGGCTCGGGCGTCAACTTCGCCCTGTTCTCGATCAACGCCACCAAGGTCGAGCTCTGCCTGTTCGACAGCAGCGGCCGGCGCGAGCTCGAGCGCATCGAGCTGCCCGAGTACACCGACGAGGTCTGGCACGGCTACCTGCCCGACGTCGCGCCGGGCCAGCTGTACGGATACCGGGTGCACGGCCCCTACGAACCGCGTCGCGGTCATCGCTTCAATCCCAACAAGCTGCTGATCGATCCCTATGCCCGGGTCCTGCACGGCCAGCTTGGCTGGACCGACGCCCATTTCGGCTACCGCATCGGCAGCCCGCGACAGGATCTGTCGTTCGATCGCCGGGACAACGCGCGGGCGATGCCGAAATGCCGCGTGGTCGACCCGGCGTTCACCTGGGGCAACGATCACCGGCCGCGGGTTCCCTGGCCCGAGACGGTGATCTACGAGGCCCATGTCCGCGGCCTGACCGAGCGCCACCCCGACCTGCCGGTCCGGCTGCGCGGCACCTACGCCGGGCTCGGCTCGCCGCCGATGATCGACTACCTGGTGAGGCTCGGGATCACCGCGATCGAGCTGTTGCCGGTGCACGCCTTCGTCGACGACCGGCGCCTGGTCGAGGAGGGCCTGAGGAACTACTGGGGCTACAACACGCTCGCCTATTTCGCCCCGGAGCCACGCTACGCCGCCGGCAGCAACACCAGCATCGAATTCAAGACCATGGTGAAGCGGCTGCATCACGCCGGCATCGAAGTGATCCTCGACGTGGTCTACAACCACACCGCCGAGGGCGACCATACGGGTCCGACGCTGAGCTTTCGCGGCATCGACAACGCCAGCTACTACCGCCTGATCCCGGGCGACGAGCGCTACCACATCGACGAGACCGGCTGCGGCAACACGGTCAACCTGAGCCATCCCCGGGTCCTGCAGCTGGTCATGGATTCGCTCCGCCACTGGGTTGAGGAAATGCACGTCGACGGCTTCCGCTTCGACCTCGCCTCGACGCTCGGTCGCGAGGCGCACGGCTTCGATCCCGGCAGCGGCTTCTTCGACGCGATCCGCCAGGACGAGGTGCTGCGCACGGTCAAGCTGATCGCCGAGCCCTGGGACATCGGCCCGGGCGGCTACCGGCTCGGCAATTTCCCGCCCGGGTGGGGCGAGTGGAACGACCGGTTCCGGGACGGCGTGCGCCGCTACTGGCGGGGCGACGACGGCATGCTGCCGGAGCTCGCATCGCGGCTCACCGGCTCCAGCGACGTGTTCGAGCACCTCGGCCGCCGGCCCTGGGCGAGCGTCAACAAGATCACGGCGCACGACGGCTTCACGCTCCAGGATCTGGTCTCCTACAATCACAAGCACAACGAAGCCAATCTCGAGAACAACCGGGACGGCACCGACGCCAACTACAGCTGGAACCACGGCCAGGAGGGGCCGGCCGACGATCCGGTGATCGCCGCGCTGCGCGAGCGCCAGAAGCGCAATCTGCTGGCGACCCTGCTCCTGTCCCAGGGCACCCCGATGCTGCTCGGCGGCGACGAGTTCGGGCGCAGCCAGCAGGGCAACAACAACGCCTACTGCCAGGACAACGAGATCAGCTGGTTCGACTGGACCGGAATCGGTCCGGAAGGCGAGCAGCTGCTCGCCTTCGCCCGCTACCTGATCCACTTGCGCAAGATCCATCCGGCCCTCCGGCGACCGCGCTTTTTGCACGGTCACGACCACTCGACCGACGGTCTCAAGGACATCGTCTGGCTGACCCCCGAGGGCTTCGAGCCGGACGAGGCCTACTGGCGCGACGGCCAGGCCCGTTGCCTCGGCCTGCTGCTGAACGGCCAGGCCGGCGCCTACCGCTCCTGGGACGGCCGGCCGCTGGACGACGACCTGCTGTTGATTCTGCTGAACGCCTACCACGACACGGTGCCGTTCCAGCTGCCGGCGGACGCGCCGGAGGGCCGCTGGCGCTGCCTGGTCGACACCGCGGCGCCGGAACGCTCGGCTACGGGCGAGCATTACCCGGGCGACGCGTCGTTCGAGCTCGCCGGCCGCTCGCTCGTCTTGTTCGCGCTCGAGCTGGCATCCGGCCAGCCCGACACGGCGGCGACCGGTCCGGGCTTCGCCCACGCGCTGCCGTTCGGCGCCGAGCTGCGGCCGGACGGCATGGTCCGCTTCCGCCTCTGGGCCCCCGGCCAGGACCGCGTCGCGCTGGTGCTGGACGAGCACGACCAGTCCCTCACCATGAGCCGGAGCGCGGATGGCTGGTTCGAGCTGGTGACGGCGGCCGCGCCTGGGAGCCGTTACCGCTACCAGCTCGACAACGGCCTGCGGGTCGCCGACCCGGCGGCGCGCGCCCAGCAGGCCGACGTCCAGGGTCCGAGCCTGGTCGTCGACCCGAACCATTACGTCTGGCAGAACCCGGCGTGGGCCGGACGGCCCTGGTCGGAAACGGTACTCTACGAGCTGCACGTCGGCACCTTCAGCGAGGAGGGCACCTTCGAGGGCGTGCGCGACAGGCTCGCGCACCTGGCCCGGCTCGGCGTCACCGCGGTCGAGCTGATGCCGGTTGCGGATTTCGCGGGTGAGCGCAACTGGGGCTATGACGGCGTCCTGCCGTTCGCGCCCGCGCGCGCCTATGGCGGGCCGGACGACCTGAAGCGCCTGATCGATCAGGCCCATGGCCAGGGGCTGATGGTCTTCCTCGACGTCGTCTACAATCATTTCGGTCCGGACGGTAATTATCTGCCGTTGTTGGCGCCCGAGTTCTTCAACGAGGACGTGCACACGCCCTGGGGCGCGGCGATCGATTTCACCCAGCGGCCGGTGCGCGACTTCGTCATCAACAACGCTCTGTACTGGCTCGAGGAGTACCGGTTCGACGGCCTGCGGCTGGATGCCGTGCACGCCATCGAGGACCCGAGCGAGGTCCACATCCTGACCGAGCTCGCCGAGACCGTCCGCCGGGTGATCGGTCGCGAGCGCTACGTGCACCTCGTGCTCGAGAACGACGCCAACCAGGCGCGCTATCTGGAGCGGGATGCCGCCGGCAACCCCCTGCACTATTCTGCCCAATGGAACGACGACTTCCACCACGTCGCGCACGTGCTGCTGACCGGCGAGCGCGCCGGCTACTATGGCGACTACGCCAGCCGACCGGTCGAGCGGCTGGCGCGGGCACTCGACCGCGGCTTCGTCTATCAGGGCGAGCCGTCCGCTCATCGCGGCGGCGTGCCGCGTGGCGAGCCGACCGGCGATCTGCCGCCGCTCGCGTTCGTCGACTTCCTGCAGAACCATGACCAGATCGGCAATCGGGCTTTCGGCGAGCGCCTGACGACGCTCGCCGAGCCGGACCGGGTCAGGATGCTGCAGGCGCTGCTGCTGCTGGCGCCGCAGGTGCCGCTCCTGTTCATGGGCGAGGAGTGGGGCGCGCGCGAGCCGTTCCTGTTCTTCTGCGACTTCCACGACGAGCTCGCGGCGGCGGTGCGCGAGGGCCGGCGCCGCGAGTTCGCCCATTTCCCCGAGTTCGCGGACGAGGCGGCCCGGGCGCGGATCCCGGATCCCAACGCCCTCGAGACCTTGGCCGCCTCACAGCTCGACTGGTCGAAGCTCGAAGCTGCCGAGCACGACGACTGGCTCGAGGCGGTGACGACCCTGCTCAGGATCCGTCACGAGCTGATCGTGCCGCGGCTTGGCGGCGGCCCGGTCGCGGGGCTCGGCGCGGCCAGCTGGAACGGGGCGGCGCTCAGCGCCGGCTGGCGGCTCGGGGACGGCGCCCGCCTCAGCTTGGTCGCCAATTTCGGCAGTGAGCCCGCGACCGGCTTTACGCTGCCCGAGGGCGATCTTCTGTTCGAGAGCGAGCCGGAGCTGATCCTGAGGCTCCAGGAAGGGCGCATGCCCGGCTGGTCGCTCGCCTGGTTCCTCGCGGTTGAGGCCTGATGCGCGGGCGCGATGCCTGAGCTTTCAGCCGACCTGCCGCGGGCCACCTACCGCCTCCAGTTCAACGCCGAGTTCGGCTTCGAGGCGGCGCGCCGGATCGTCCCCTATCTCGCCGGGCTCGGGATCAGCCATCTCTACGCCTCGCCGCTGACCATGGCCCGCCCGGGCTCCAGCCACGGCTACGACGTCATCGACTTCAACCGCCTGAACCCGGAGCTCGGCGACGAGGCGACGTTCGAGGCGCTGGTCGGCGAGCTGCACGCCCACGGCATGGGCCTGCTCCTCGATTTCGTGCCCAACCACATGGGCGTCGGTGCCGACAATCCGTGGTGGCTGGACGTGCTCGAATGGGGCCAGGAGAGCCCGTTCGCGAGCTTCTTCGACATCGACTGGGAAGCGAGCGCGCGCGGCGTCCGCGACAAGGTGCTGCTGCCGGTGCTGGGCGATCAGTACGGCCTGGTGCTCGAGGCGGGCGAGCTGCAGCTCGCCTTCGATGTCGCGGCCGGCAGCTTCGCCGTCCGCTACTACGACAACGTCTTCCCGATCGCCCTCACGGACTATCAGCGATTGCTGCAGGACGCTGCCGATCACCTCGGCGGCGCCGGCGGCGCGCTGACCGAGCTCGCCTGGCGCTTCGGCGCGCTCGCGGGCGGCGGCAGCTCGCGCGCGCGGCGCGGGGCCAGGCGCGAGGAGGCGGCCGCACTCAAGGCGGAGCTCTCGGCGCTGGCCGGCGATGGCAGCGTGCGGGCGGCGCTCGAGGCGGCGGCCGCCCGGATCAACGGCACGCCCGGCCAGCCGCACAGCTTTCGCGCCCTGCACCGGCTGCTCGAGGAGCAGGCTTACCGGCTGGCCTACTGGCGGGTCGCGAGCTCGGAGATCAATTACCGGCGGTTCTTCGAGATCAACGAGCTGGCCGGCCTGCGCATGGAGCGGCCAGAGGTCTTCGAGGCGACCCATAAGCTCCTGCTTCGCCTGATCGCGGACGGCAAGGTCCAGGGCGTCCGCCTCGACCACATCGACGGCCTCTACGACCCGAAGCTCTACTGCGAGCGGCTGCTGGCGCGGGTCGCCGAGGTGCTGCCGCGGGCCGAGGGCGCACCGGCGCCGGCGCCCGACGCCAAGGCGGGACGGCCGATCTGGCTCGTGGTCGAAAAGATCCTCGCGCGCCATGAGTACCTGCGCGAGGACCTGCCGGTTGCCGGCACCACCGGCTACGAATTCATCGGCCTCGCGGGTGGCCTGTTCGTCGACCCGGGCGCCGAGCGCCAGCTGACCGCCATCTATCACCGCTTCATCGGCCAGGAGCCGGACTTCGGCCAGATCGTGATCGCGGCCAAGCGCCAGGTCCTGCGCTATTCGCTCAACAGCGAGCTCCACGTGCTGGCGCATGAGTTGCATCGCCTGGCGCAGCAGAGCTGGCGCACCCGCGACTTCACGCTGACCGGCCTGCGCGAGGCGCTGGGCGACGTAATCGCCAGCTTCCCGGTCTACCGGACCTACATCACCGCGGCCGGCGCGAAGGCCGAGGACCGGCGCGACCTCGACTGGGCGATCAGCCAGGCGCGCCGAGCGAGCAACCTCGTCGATCTCTCGGTGTTCGATTTTCTGCACGCCGCGCTCTCGACCGATCTCGCAGAGAGCGGCCGGTATCGGCGGCGCGACGTGATCGCGACCGCGATGCACTTCCAGCAGCTGACCGGGCCGGTGATGGCCAAGGCAGTCGAGGACACCGCCTTCTATCGCTACGTGCGCCTGATCTCGCTCAACGAGGTCGGCGGCGAGCCGCAGCATTTCGGCACCAGCCCGGCCGCGTTCCACACCGTGGTCCAGCAGACCCAGCGCTTCCATCCGCTGAGCATGCTGGCGAGCGCCACCCACGATCACAAGCGCGGCGAGGACGTGCGCGCGCGCATCGATGGCTTAAGCGAGCTGGCGTCGGAGTGGCGCCGGCGGGTGCGTCGCTTCGCCCTGCTCAACCGCTCGCGCCGTCAGGAGATCGGGGACCGCTGGGTGCCGAGCCGGAACGACGAGTACCTGCTCTACCAGACCCTGATCGGCGTCTGGCCGTTCGAGGTGCAGGCCCCGGACGACTTGGCCGGCAGCGACTTTGCCGACCGGATCGTCGCCTACATGATCAAAGCCCTGCGCGAGGCGAAGCTCGAGACGAGCTGGACCGCGCCCGATGCGGCTTATGAGGAGGGCGTGACCCAGTTCGTGCGCCGGATCCTGGATCCCGTGAGCGGGCGCGCCTTCATCGCCGATCTGCTGCCCTTCCAGGACGAAATTGCGCGCATCGGCGCCGTCAACGGCCTCGCCCAGACCCTGCTCAAGCTCACCGCCCCGGGGGTGCCCGACAGCTATCAGGGGACCGAGCTCTGGGATCTGTCGCTGGTCGATCCGGACAATCGCCGGCCGGTCGACTTCGAGCTGCGCTCGCGCTGGCTCGCCGAGCCCCGGCCGGTCGCGGAGCTGCTCGGCGACTGGCGCAGCGGCCGGATCAAGCAGCAGCTGATCGCGCGCACGCTCGCCTTCCGCAAGCGGCAGCCGTCGCCGTTCAGGGAGGGCGATTACCTCGCGCTTGGCACGAGGGGTGACCACGCCGAACGGGTCGTCGCATTCGCCCGGCGCACCGATCAGGTGCTAGCGATCGTCGTTGTCCCACGGCTGGTCGCGCCCTTGCTGCCGGATGGCGGAGCACCGCTGCCGGCGGTCGAGGCCTGGGCGGACACCGAGGTCGAGCTGCCCGAAGGCTGGTCCGGAGCCGCATTGTGCGACGAGCTGACCGGCCGGCAGCACCGGATGCCGGCAACGGGCAGGCTTGTGATCGCCGAAGTCCTCACCGAGCTGCCGGTGGCGCTGCTGTCCTCGACCGCCGGCCGATGATCGCCGGAGATTTGGTGCGCGCGGCAGGAGACGACAGACAGCACTCCGAACCCTAGGCAATCTGCCGATTTTCGGCCCTTGATCACCCCGTCAGTGCAGCGGCACAGTGTAGCAGCCTGAGCGGGCCTGCCAAGAGGGGCCGAAGGCCAGGCTGGTCGGCGTACTTGGTGAAACCACTTCCTGCTGGTGAAACCAGACCCCCCTCAAATCGGAATTTGTCGGTATTTTGGCGGGTTGCCATCGGGGGACTGACCGGGTCGGCTGGATGTTCACGCTGTCGAGCGCCACATCGCGTTCTATGGCCAAGCGGATGCCGGCCTGGTCTGAATCCGCGACGCCGGGGATGCATGCGTAGCCGCTGCGCGTATTCGTGCGGGGACCGCGGGGTCGCTCGCCGTGGTTGGCGCCGCGGGCGTCTCTCGGCGCCGGGCGGCGATCAATGCCAGGGCGCCGTCGGGGGTCAAATCGGCATTCTCAAGTCCGATTTGGTCGTGGTGCTGAGCGAGCTGCATGTACTTGCGGGCCTGGCGGTCACCGAAGCTTAGATGGTCCGCGACCCAGGCTAGCCACTGGCCGTGGCCGACCTGCGCCTTGGCCTGGATCAAGAGCCCTCTTGCGGTTTCCTCCCCCATCGATGTCCAGCATCCCGATCCGACGCTCGTCAAGGCGCTGGCGCGGGCATGGCGCTGGCAGCAGATGCTTGATGAGGCGTCTACGCATGCGTGAGCGGCATCGGCGACGTATCGAACCCGCCGGCCGGCTGCCTTGTCCGGCCACCAAATCTCTGGCGATCATCTGACCATATCGATCCGCAGGGCACGCCGCGGGAGGAGACGGACGCCAGCGCCCTGTAATCTAGGACTTCTGCGGGTTTCGGCCCGTTCATCCCTCCCGGTGCGTGACAAGGCGTGTAGCAGTCAAGCCGGCTTCGTGGCACGGCTGACAGGCCCGGATGCGGTCGGTCTTGCGATTCACTATCTGCAGATATGCGGGTGGGGCGCATCCTCTCGGGTGAGGACGTGAGCCGGATCCTGCGGCTCGCGCTCCTCGCGCCCGATGTCGTGGAGGATATACTGCCGGGACGGCCGATCAGGCGCTCATGCTGGGGAAGCTGGAGCGCCACGGCCGCCGGGTTGGGAGGAGCAGCGGCGGCTGCTCGGGCATGCACCTCCTGAACCAACGTTCGCGCGTGCGCGAGACATTTGCATGCCCATGTCCGGAGCAGACACCGCCAAGCATGCCGTTCAGAGACCAACGCCCTCCCATAGCGGGCGGATGACCTGGGCGACACCGCCGTCACCCGGGAAGGCTGACTGACGCTAAAGATCCCGCGCGGCTTGCGGATGGCGGTGCTCGAGGAAGAAGCGCAGCATCCCCCGCGCGGCATCCGGTCCTCGGGGATCGGTGTAAGAGCCGGCAGGACTGCCGCCCGACCAGGCATGGCCGGCGCCGTGGATGACCCACTGTTCGAGCACCGTCTGCCCGTGCGCGTCGGCGTGGAGAGTGCGGCTGTAGCCATGTCCGCCGGGCACCCGGCCGTGCTGCACCGTAGTCCGCAGGTCAGCAACCGTGGCTGCCCTGGACTGCGCGATGACCTGATCGCCGTTGCGCGGGTGTACCGTGCTGTCCTGATCGCCGTGGAACACGACCGTCGGAATCAGCCGCCGCGCCCCCGGAGCTTCCGCTGCAGTGCTGGATGCGGGCGCGGGCACCTCCTCGCCCTGCCGCATGGCGGCGAAGGCGGACGGGAGGTCGCTGGCGATCCCGCAGGCGAGGCCGGAATGCACCCCGATCGCGGCGTAAAGGTCGGGATAGCTCGTCCCCACGATGGCGGCGGCCGCCGCACCGGCCGAGAGCCCGCCGACATAGACGCGCCCCGCATCGACCGCGTAGTCGCGCATGATCTGCCGGGTGATTCCCGCGATCAGCGAAGGCTCGCCCTGGTCGCGCTGCTGGTGGCCCGGGCTGAACCAGTTCCAGCACCTCGAGGGATTGGCGGAGGCCGCCTGGGCGGGATAGGCGACCAGACAGGTGTGCTCCTCGGCGACCAGGTTCATCCGCGTGCCGGCCGCGAAGTCGTCGGGCGACTGCGTGCAGCCGTGCAGCATGACGATCAGAGGGATCGCTTGGCCCCGATAGCCGCTCGGGACGTAGAGCTTGTAAGCGCGGCTGCCGGCTTGGTTGCCGTAGGAGGCTGCCAAAAACCGACCGCCGTCCGGCACGACGTCGGTCGAAAGCGTCTGAGAGCGCTTCGCCAGCCCGCCCGGTTGCGGCTTGGCGTGGCTGCGTTTAACCCGATCGAGGAAGCCGCGCAGCGCCGCGAGCCGGTGCGGATGAACCGCTTGTGCCCCCGATGCGGCCGGCCGGCTACCGACGCCGGTGGCCGACGCCTGCCCGGCGGGCGGCGATTGCTGGGGCGTTGCGAGCTCGACCGTATCCGGCGTCAGGTCGATGATGCGCCCGCCGCCCCGGGCAAGGGCGTGCCCGGCGTCGCCCGTCGGGCCGGACGCGGTATCCGGCACCGTGCCGCCACGCAGCACGCGTTGCAGGAGCGCGGTCGCTTCGGTGAGCCGGCCGGCGCGGGTGAGGCGGGTCGCCTCGAGCATCTCCGACTGCAGTCCGTCGTTCATGTGCAGAGCTTCCTTGGCAAGGTGAGGATCAAGCGTCCGCGGGAGGAAAGCTGATCCATCTTTGTTGAGCATGTCGTTGGCGGGCGTCAGCGGTCCCCGCTGCGTCGCCTAGCGAACGCGAGCGCCGAGAAGCGCCCGGGTCATCGGATCCGGTCGGCCAAGGCTGCCTTGAGCGCCGGGCTGGCGCGTAGCGCGCCCAGCACGACGATCGACCCGATCGTGGCGCGGGCAAGCTCGGGAGTGACGTCGTGGGCAATGCTGGCAAGACCCAGCACGTGGATGTGGAGCGTCTGCCCGGCTGCACGTACCGCTTCGAGATCCTCGCGGCTGTAGTGCCGCAGACCGAGATCCAAACTCTTGTGGGCTACCGAGCGCTTCACCGCGTCGGCGTGTCGCTCAAGCTGGTTGCGAATTGCAGTGCGGATGAAGTCAGTGCGGTTCGAGTAGAACCCCTCCTGCACCATCAGGTCGATATGGCCGAGGTCGACGTAGCCGAGGTTGATCGTGATCTTCTCGGTGTCGCCGGTCCTAGGTCGCAGCTCATGCACGTTGCCTGGCATGCCGTCACACCCTCCGGTGGCCATCCTCTCGGATGGTATATGGAGGGCCCACTCGCGCTTGGCAAGGTGCTAGCGCGCCGATAAGAGCGCGAGTGCTCCACTGTGCCCTGGAGCAGAGGGGATCTCGAAGAGCTGCGTGAGCAACATCCTGCCGCTGGCGCTGCTGCCGCGAACATCGTCGAACCGATCCTCGGTGGGCGAGCAGATGCTGATGCTGGAGCGGCCGCTGCCGACGATTGGCGAGGCCTTCCTGGCTTCCGGCCCGGCATCTTTTTCCCCTTAATCCTGATCCTCAGGATCGGATGAAACCGGCCTGAACTCGTTCGCGCTCAGGCTTTCGCCAACTCCTTCTGGTCCGGCGGGTGCGCGACGCCGGCTGGCGCGTGGTCGACGCGGCGGCGGCCGCCGGCGTTTCGGAGCGCACCGCCTACACCTGGCTGGCCCGGTATCGGGCGGGCGCCGAGCTGCGATCGTGGAGGGCGCGCTCGCCGCCCGCCCGCTCGCCCCACCGACTGCCGGCCGAAACCGTCGCCGCGATCGAGCGCCTGCGCCGGCAGCGCTGGACGAGCCCCCGCATCGCCCGTGCCCTGGGTTGGCCCATCTCGACCGTCGGCACCGTGCTGCGCCGCCTCGGGCTCGGCGCTTGGCTGCCCTCGAGCCCAAGCCGCCGGCGCTCCGCTACGAGCGGCGCGCGCCCGGCGAGCTGCTCCACATCAACACCAAGAAGCTCGGCCGGATCGCCGGCCTTGGCCACCGCATCACCGGCGACCGGCGCCAACGGGCGCGCGGGCTCGGCTGGGAATACCTGCACGTCGCAATCGACGACGCCACGCGCTTGGCCTACACCGAGCTCTTGCCCGACCAGCGCGGCCCGAGCTGCGCCGGCTTCCTCGCCCGCGCCGCCGCCTGGTTCGCCGGGATCGGGATCCGCATCGAGCGGGTCATGACCGACAACGCCTTCGCCTACACCCACGCGCGCGTGTTCAAGGCCACCCTTGCCGAGCTCGGGGCGCGGCACCTGACCACCCGGCCCTATTGCCCACGCACCAACGGCAAGGCCGAGCGCTTCATCCAGACGGCGTTGCGCGAATGGCTTTACGGCTGCGCCTACGCCAGCTCCGCTGACCGCGCCAGCGCCATGCCAGCCTGGCTGCACTGGTACAATCACCACAGACCCCACGCCGGCATCCAAGCCGCCACCCCTGCCAGCAGACTGAACAACCTCCTTGGCAACAACAGATCGGCAGCTTCGGCCTGATCTGATCCCGCCCGCTTGCCGTCGGATCGGGCGTTGGCTAGTCTCACGTCGACCCTCGCAGCGGCGCTGCCCTGTAGCACCGCACCGAGCAAGGGCGCCGTATCCAGGGAGGTCATCAATGAGAAAGCTGCTCGCCGCCGCATTCGGGGCGCTTCTGCTGGTCGCCGCCTCGGGCGATCGTTCCCAGGCCCAGGACAAGCCGACCATCGCGTTGATCCCGGGCCTGACCACCGACGCCTTCTACATCACCATGCACAAGGGCGCGCAGCAGGCCGCCGACGCGCTCGGCGCCAAGCTGATCTTCCAGGGCGGCCCGGACTTCAATCCGACCGTGCAGGTGCCGGTGCTGAACGCGGTGATCGCGCGTCATCCCGATGCCATCCTGATCGCCCCGACCGACAAGCAGCAGCTGATCGCGCCGCTCAAGCAGGCGGTCGACGCCGGCATCAAGGTGATCACGGTCGATACCTTCATTGACGATGGCAAATACCAGGACGGCCGCGGCGAGGGCGACTTCCCGCTGTCCTACGTCGCCTCCGACAACGTGCTCGGCGGCTTCCTGGCCGGAGCCGCGCTCGGCCAGACCCTGGACGGCAAGGGCAAGGTCTACGTGTCCAACGTCAAGCCCGGCATCTCGACCACCGATCAGCGCGAGCAGGGCTTCAAGCTCGCGATGAAGCAGCTCTGGCCGGACATCACCGTGCTCGAGACCCAGTTCAACGACGACGACGCCAACAAGGCGGCCGCCCAGCTCCAGGCGGTGTTCGCGCGCAATTCCGACCTCGACGGCGTGTTCGGCGCCAACCTATTCTCGGCGATCGGCGCCGCCGACGGCGTCAAGGCGGTCGGCAAGACCGGCCAGATCCGGGTGGTCGCGTTCGACGCGCCGCAGCGGATCGTCGACGACCTGAAGTCCGGCCTGATCGACCTCGCGATCGCCCAGCACCCGGCCGAGATCGGCTACTTCGGCGTGATGACCGCCTACGCCGCGGTGACCGGCCAGTCGGTCCCGATCCACATCGGCACCGGCTTCACGGTCATGGACGCCTCGAACATCGACGACCCCGAGATCCGCAAGTTCGTCTATTCGGACTGATCCAGACGCGACAGGGCGGGCTCGCGGGGGCCCGCCCTGCGGTCACCATCCTGCTTGAGCTTCAGTCACCTTTGGATGGCGGCGTCCTTCGTTCGGGGCCACCCATCATGCCGCCACCGCCCATCATCCCGCCGCCCATCCCGCCTTCTTCATCGCTCTCCATGAGCTGTTTGATTTCAGATGGAATGTCATCCTCGGTGAATGACGTCTGGACCTGGGCGTTATGCACGAAGGCGACGATGTCCGCGAGGTCCTGGCCGGTGAATGTGATCTGATGGCCGAGCTCATGCATCTGCATCATGATCATCGGCGCTGCACCGCGCCACATCTTGGCGAAGAAATCGAAGGGGTTCATCTGCGGGGCCATGGTCGAGGCGTCGAGCTTGGGGGCGTCCTCGCCGCCCACGCCGTTGATCGAGTGACAGACGACGCAGCCCTTGCTGGCAAACAGCATCTTGCCGTGGACGGGGTTCATGGCCGGCATGATCAGGCCCGGGGCGATCGGCTCCGGCAGGTTGGCCTGCGTCGCCGCCCTGGCGACTGACCCTCCCACACCCCTGGCCAGATCCGCGCCCCAGAAGACAACGACGAGGCCACCGATCGCGGTTGCCGTCAGGATTCTCCGGTTCGTGGTTCGCATCTCGGCCTCCCTCCGGCTGCACTGCCGCGTGCCGATCCACGCCGGTGCGTAGCTCGCTTTCGGGCTGCCGCCGGTCGCTAAAAGTTGCCCAAATGTACTGAGGCACCATACCACCAAGCCGGCTTGGTGTGGAAAGTTCAGCCACGAGCTGGATGCGGCCTTTTCGGCGGCCAGGGTTCGGGGCGAACCCTCACGGCCTCGATCAGCCGTGCTCGCGCGCCGTCCGCAGCTCAGACGTGTCACAAGTTCCGACACTGAAGGTCCGGAACCGCCCGACGCGAGCGGAGCGCGGCTGGCGTTCCCGGAGCGGCCGGGCTAAGGGTGATGTAGCGTGGCGAGGCTGGCGCCGATCGCGGCGATTCCGCAAACTCACGCCGGCGAGCGGCGGCGCCGCCGGATCGGCCACGCCGCAGCCGCGGGAGGCAGAATGGTCGCTGACAATCCGAGCGGCGCAGGGGCATACGCGTCGGAGAGCGTGTCATGGCGGTAACCGCCGCAGCGGCACGCGAGGCGGACGAGGCGCAGCACGCCTGGCTGCGTTTCCTTGCGGCTGCCTGGTCCTGGCTGTTCCTCCTGGCGCTCGTGGTGTTCTTCGAGAGCTGGGCGCGGGTCGCCTATGGCATCTCCTTCCTGGTCAACGGCTTCAACCTCCAGAGCATCGCGATGTTCGCGGCCGCGCCCCTCTTGCTCGGGCTCGGCCAGACCTTCGTGATCATCTCGGGCGGCATCGACCTCTCGGTCGGCTTCGTGATGGGTCTCTGTGCCGTGATCATGGCCCGCCTGATGCAGGCGCTGGCGGGCCTGCCGCCGGGGCTCGCGCTGGGCTGCGGCCTGCTCGCCGCGTTCGCGGTCGCCCTGATCCCGGGCACGATCAACGGCTTCCTGATCGCACGCCTGCGCGTGCCGGCGTTCATCGGCACGCTCGGTATGTTCGGGGTTGCGCGCGGCACGGGCTTCCTCGCCGCTGGCGGCACGACCGTGCCGGTCAACAATCCCTGGCTGTTCCAGATGGGCAGCGCCAAAATCTTCGGTGTGCCGCTGCCGGTGCTGATCACGATCGGCGTGGTGCTGGCGCTGCACTACGTGCTCTCGCAGACCCGCTTTGGCCAGTACACCTACGCGATCGGCGGCAACCGGGTGGCGGCGCTGCGCTCGGGCATCAACGTCCGCCGCCACACGATGGCGATCTACCTGATCTCCGCGGGCTGTGCCGGGGTCGCCGGCATGATCTATACGGCGCGCTTCTCGGCCGGCGCGGCGCAGGCAGGCGAGCCGCTGCTGCTGGATTCGATCGCCGCCGTGGTGATCGGCGGCGCGAGCCTGTTCGGCGGCTCTGGCACGATCATCGGCACCGTGATCGGCGCCCTGATCATCGCGGTCATCCAGTACGGCCTCGTGTTCATCGACGTCGAGCCGTTCTGGCAGTTCGTCGCGGTCGGCGTCGTGATCATCGTCTCGGTCCTGGTCGACCAGTCCCAGAGCCGGCTCAAGGGCGAGATCCAGGATGAGACCTGAGCTTCAGGAGAACCGGCCCGTGCTCGAGGTGCGCGCCATCTCGAAGCGGTTCGGCGGCGTCCAGGCGCTGCAAAGGGTCAGTTTCGAATTGCGCGCGGGCGAGGTGCTGGCGCTCGCCGGCGACAACGGCGCCGGCAAGTCGACGCTGATCAAGTGCATCTCGGGCGTCCACCTCCCGGACGAGGGCGAGGTCATCTACAAGGGGCGGCCGACCCTGCTCGCCAATCCGCGCGAGGCGCGCGAGCAGGGCATCGAGACCATCTATCAGGACCTGGCGCTGGCCGACAATCTGGATGTTGGCGCCAACGTCTTCCTGGGGCGGGAGCCGCCGACCCGGCACTTCGGGCTGTTGCCGGCGATCGACCGCAAGCGGATGCGCCAGGCGGCGAGCGAGGTCTTGCGCACGCTCGAGATCGAGATCCCGGCATCCAAGCTCACGCTGCCGGTGCGTACGCTGTCGGGCGGCCAGCGCCAGGCGGTCGCGATCGGCCGGGCGATCTACTGGCAGGCCGAGGTCCTGATCATGGACGAGCCGACCGCCGCACTCGGCGTACCCGAGCAGCGCAAGGTCCGGGAGCTGATCCAGCGCCTCAAGGCGCAGGCCGTGGGCGTGATCTTCATCTCGCACAACCTGGTCGACATCTTCGCGGTCGCCGACCGGATCCTGGTGCTCCGCCGCGGCCGCGCGGCCGGCGAGCGCCGGACCGCCGAGACCGATCACGACGAGATCGTCAAGCTGATGGTCGGCGCGGAAGGCGTGGCGGCCTGAGCCGGCCGCCTGACACGGACCTGGTGGGAGGCCTCACCGGTGGGTGCCGTTCGACCAAGCTCCATCGAGGTCGCATCCGAACCAGCCAGCGCCCCGCGCGCGGGCGCGGCCGGACGACCGCTCGAGCTAGCCCGCCTGCAGGACTGGCTCCGGCGCGGATGGCGCAACCAGCGGCTCGGGCAGCCGGAACAGGAGCTGCTCTCGGCGCTCGGCCGGGTCGGATGCCCGGTCTGTCACGCTCTCGAGGGCGGCGAGTGGAAATATTTCTTCTGGTTCTGCAACGACACCTACTACGAGCTCGAGGTTCAGGCTGAGCTCACCCACTCGCTCGGCTTCTGCCCGGACCACGGCGCCTACGCCTTGCGCGCCTGCGGCGAGCGCTCGCCGTTCGCCACCAGTCACCAGGCGATCGTCCGCCGATTACGCGAGACCTGGCGGCACCGGCGGCGGCGCAATGCCTGGGAGGCGGCGCTTGCAGCCCGGGGCGGCGCTCCGGCCCGCTGCCCCACCTGTCGGGTGCAGGCGGACGAGGCCGAGAGCGCGGTCTTCTTCCTCGCCAGGCTGCTCGACGACCCACGCTTCGCCGACCAGTACGCCAAGCCCGGCATGCTCTGCTGGCCACACCTGCAGCTGATCGCGCCGCGCCTTGGCGCCGCGAGCCTCGAACGTCTCGTCCACTTCCACGAGGCGTTCCTGCGCTCGATCACGCCGGCGCCAGGACGCAAGCCCTGTGACCAGGATTTCGACGGCCGCGCGCTGTGGCTGGCGGCCGGCCACGACCCTGGCATCGGGGCACTGCCAGCGCCCGGGCCCGGCACGCCCGCGCCGTCGGGGCGCGATCCGGTCGCGAGCCTGGAGCGTGACCTGCGGGCGGCCGACGCCTGTCCGGTCTGTCTCGAAGTCGGGCGCGCCTGGGTCGCCTGGATCACCTGGCTGCATGGCGCAGCGCGGCGCGGCGAAGCGTTCGGCGACCTGCTGCCGACCTGCGCCGGGCATGTCTGGGCGAGCTTCCATGCCGCCGGCCCCGAGCTGCGGCCGCACGTGGTGGGGCGAGCTCTCGGGGTCGCGCTGGCCCATCTCGGCCACGCCAGCGCGCGGTTCGAGGCGACCCCGCCGAAGCCGTGGACCCGGCAGCCGCTGCGATCGCTCGGACGGATGCTGCGCGGTCGGGCCCCCGAGATCCGCGCGGCACGCGCGACCCTGCTGCGCGATTTCGGCTGCCCGCTCTGCGACGGCCTTGCGGCCGCGCGCGACCGGACGCTGCTCCTGCTGCTGGCGCTGCTCGAGGATCGGCCCCACCGGGCCGCCTTCGAGACCAGCTATGGCCTGTGCCTGCGTCACTACGGGCGAGCCCTGGCGCTGGCCCCAGAACCCGGCGTGCGCGGGGTGCTGCGCGCGGTCGAGGCCGCGCGGCTCGCCCGCCTCGAGTGGGAGCTCGTTGAGTACGCCCGCAAGTCCGCCTGGCAGGCGCGCCCGGAGCCGAAGGGTGCCGAGCAGCTGGCGCCGGTGCACGCGATCCGCAGGTTCTCGGGCAACCTCGATCAGGGAGCCGGCGCCGCCGGCTGAGCGGCCGACGCCGCCAAGCGGCGCGGCAGGCGAGTGGCCGGATCGGTCGGGCGCAGCGACGGCACCGGCAGCCGCGGGTCGGGACCGGCCCCGCGGCGCCCGGCTCAGCGCATCAGCTTGGCGTCGAACCCGTGCTCGCCGTAGGAGAGCAGGGTCTTCTTGCCCTTCATCAGGGTCTCGAGCAGCACCCGGTGGCCCCAGAGCTGATGCAGGTAGCCCAGCGTCTTCTCGGCGTAGCCGATGTGCAGGTCGCGGCCGTCGTGCTCGTGCTTGAGATAGAGCGCCCGGTTGTTGCCGTAGTCGGCGTCGTGGATCCTGATCACCGGCTGGGCGTTCATGCCGACGGTCCGGATCAGGGTCTCCTTGACCTCGCGCCAGCTGTCCTCGTCGGACACCTTGGTCACCACCAGGTTGTCGCCGCGCGGCTCGAACTCGAACAGGTCGAGATCGCGCATCAGCTCCTCGGTCAGGAACCGGCGCAGGAACGAGGCGTCGCGGTCGGTCTCGCGCACCTCGAAGATCTTTTCGCGGCCCGACTTGGTGGGCGGGCCGTAGGCCTCGAGCTCGGCCGCGGTCGGCTCGTTGAACCGGCGCTCGATGTCGTGCCAGACCTTGAAGCCGACGTGGTAGGGATTGATGCTGCCCGGGTGCGGGCAGATCACCTGATTGTGCCGGACCAGGAACTCCAGATAGATGTCCTGGGGGAGATCGAGGCTGTTCATGATCTTGTGGTGCCAGTAGCTGGCCCAGCCCTCGTTCATGATCTTGGTCTCGATCTGCGGCAGAAAGTACTGCGCCTCCTCGTGGATGATCGTGAGGACGTCCTGCTCCCAGGCCTGCAGGTGGCGGTTGTGGTCGCGGATGAACAGGAGGATGTTCTCCTCCGGTTCGAGCGGCACCTGGCGTAGATCGGGCTCGACGTACTCGGGCCGGCGATGCAGGCGGGCGAACGGGTCGTGGCGCGGCTCCGCGGCCTCGATCCGGCGCTGACGCTGCTCGTCATGGCTGAGCTTGCGAATTCCGGGGTTGCGCTGGCAGTTCATCGACAGCGCGTGCGCCGCATCGATCAGCGCCTCGACCCGCTCGAGACCGATCGAAGGGTCCTCCTCGTAGTCGCGCACCCGGTTCGCGCGCGTCTTGAACTGGGCCAGCGTCTGCTCGGCCCGGGTCGCGTTCGAGAACGTGAAGTTGCGCTTGAAGAAGTCGTTGTGGCCGTAGACATGCGCGATCGTCAGGATCTGCAGGCAGAGCGAGTTGTCGCGCATCAGATAGGCGAGGCACGGGTCCGAATTGATCACCATCTCGTACGGCAGACCGCTGACCCCGTGGTCGTACATGGTCTTGGTCTTCTCGTACGTCTTGCCGAAGCTCCAGTGCGGATAGTGGGCCGGCATGCCGTGGTAGGCCATGAAGCCGAGCATCTGGTTGTGATCGCAGACCTCGAACTCCTGCGGGTAGCATTCGAGGCCGAACTCCGTGACCCGCTCGCGGATCGCGTCGTCCCAGTATGCGAGGTCGTCGAGAGTCCAGTTCGCCACCGTCGTCCTACCTCTTCCTACCCTGGGAGCCGGTTGTCACGTCGAGCGAGCGACCGGAGCGCCGGCGCGCGTTCAGGCCGCTTCCTTGGCCCGATCCCGCGACAGGAACGCCTTGAAGCTCGGCCAGATGTCCTCCTTGCGCTCGATCAGCACCGACTGGAAATTGTCGGCCTCGAGCCGGCGGAACATGTCGAGCATCGAGCTTTCGTAATAATGTGAGCCGAGCGGCTTGATCTCGCCGTAGCCGAACAGATTGCAGATGTCGCAGAGCTCCTTGGCCGCCTTGAGCGCGGCGGCGTTGTCGGAATCGAAATTGTCACCGTCCGAGCAGTGGAAAGCATAGACGTTCCACAAGGACGGATGGAAGCGATCGTGGATGATCTCCAGCGCCTTGTGGTAGCCGGAGGAAATCAGGGTGCCGCCGGATTCCCCCTTGTGGAAGAACTCCTCCTCGGTCACCTCGCGGGCCTGGGTGTGATGGCCGATGAAGACGAGCTCGACGTTCTGATATTTGGTGCTGACGAACTGGTAGAGAAGGAAGAAGAAGCTGCGCGCCAGGTACTTCTTCATGCTGTCCATGGAGCCCGAGGTGTCCATCACGCACAGGACGACCGCGTTGGACTCCTCGCGGGTGTCCTCGACCAGGCGCTTGTAGGTCAGGTCCTCGCGCCGGAACGGGAAGCGCTCCTCGCCGGCATCGTCGAGCGCCGCCCGTCTCGGCGGTTCCGTGGCGGCCGGCGCGCTGCCGCGGGTTGCGACCTTGCGCCGGATGCGGGCCTTGGCGGTCCGCCGGCGGTCGAGATGGACGCGCACGCCCGAGCGCCGGTAGCCCTTGCGCTTGGCGATCCGGTCGGATTCGACCTCGCGCAGGATCTTGCGCTCCATGTCGGGCAGCTCGAGATCCTCGAACATGATCTCGATCAGCTCGTCGAGCGTGACGTCGGTCTCGTAATAGTCGATGCCCGGCTGGTCGCCGGCGCGCCCGGCGCCCTCGCCGTCCTTGGGCGCCTTGCCGACCACCTGGCCGGGCTCGGTGTCGCCGTCGCCCGAGCCGACCTGCGCCTGGTTGTCACCGTAGACGAAGCGGTATTCCCGGATGCCGCGGATCGGGACCTTGATGATCCGGTCCCGGTCGCGGCCGATGATCGACTCCTCCGAGATGATGTCGGCGATGTTGTCGCGAATCGCCTCGCGCAGCTTCTCCCGATGGCGCTGGCGGTCGCCGGCGCTGCGGTCGGAGCGGAGCGCGTCCGAGGACGAGTACGGTCGGAAGATTGCCATCCGGTTCGATGCCTGGCGTGTCAGCTCAGACGGATCGGTCGCCGCGGTCAGTCACGCCAGAGGTGATTGGCCGCGTACTTGAGGATCACGTCGACGCTGTCCGCGCAATAGCCTCCCTCGATCAGGTTCTGGACCATGGTGTCGTACTTCTGCTGCTGCTCCTCGTCGCGCGTGCGCGCCTTGGTCACGATCCGCGACAGCTCGCGCACCGAGTTCATCAGCTTGCGCTCGATCGCCTCCTTGAGCGGCTCGTAGGCGGTGTAGGTGATCTTCTCGCCGCGCCGCGAGCTCGCCCACAGATAGGCGATCACCTCCTGCCGGAAGCCATCCGCGGCCGAGCCGATGATCGCGATCTGCTCCTCGATCGACTTCAGGAACGCCTCGTCGGGCTGCAGCTCCTCGCGGGTGTTGTGGTCGCGCACCTTGGACTTGGTGACGTAGGCCTCGGCGTGATCCAGATAGTTCTGGAACAGCGTCTCCGCCTGCTCCCGGTAGGAGTAGATGAACGCCTTGGTGATGTCCTTCTCGAGCAGCTCCAGATAGCCCTTGTGCAGCGTATCCTGCAGGTGCTCGAGGTACTGCTTCTTGACGTCCTCGGCGAGGTCGGCCTCCTTGACCATGTTGATCAGGGCCTCGCGGACGCTGATCGGGTGGATCGACCGCGGGTTCTGGCTGAGCGCGGTGTCGAGCGCCTTCATGATGAACCGGGTCGAGATCCCGAACATGCCCTCGCGCTTGGCGTCCTCGTGCAACTCGCGCGCCGACAGCTTCTTGGTCCGCCCCTTCTCGACCACCTCCTCGCCGTTGTACAGCCGGAGCTTGGTCATCAGGTCGCACTTGGCGGTCGGCTCGAGCCTGGTCAGGACCGCGAACATCGAGGCGACCTCGAGGGTGTGCGGCGAGATGCAGGCCTGGAACTTCGAGCGCGCCAGGAATTTCTGGTAGATCTTGACCTCCTCGGACAACCGCAGATTGTAGGGCGCCTTGACCACGACGATCCGGTCGAGGATCGCCTCGTTGGTGTGGTCGGCCTTGAACTTCTGCCACTCGGCCTCGTTCGAGTGGGCGACGATGCAGGTGTCCACGTAGATCGTGCCGTGGCGACCCGGCGCCGGGACGAACTTCTCCTGGGTCGCGGTGATCATCGTGTGCAGATATTCGGTCTCGTTCTTGAACACCTCGATGAACTCGACCATGCCGCGGTTGCCCACGTTGAAGGCGCCGTTGAGCTCGAGCACCCGCGGATCGCCCTCGGAGAAGCGGTCGAGCTTGGAGATGTCTTCCGAGCCGATCAGGACCGAGGTGTCCTGGTTGTTTGGGTCGACCGGCGGCACCACGCCGATGCCGCGCCGGCCGCGCTTGGAGAAGCTGACCGTGCGGACCGGCACCTCCTCGTAGCGGCCGCCGAACTCGTCCATGAGGCGATAGCGGCAGACCGGGCAGAGGTCGCCCTCGATCTTGACCCCGAGCATCTCCTCGAACGCCGGCCGCAGATGACGCGGAATCAGGTGCAGCGGCTGCTCGTAGATCGGGCAGTTCTCGATAACGTAGATCGGCGGCAGCTCCTCGAGCCCGCGCTTGAGGCGCTCGACCAGCGAGCTCTTGCCGGAGCCGACCGGCCCCATCAGGTAGAGCACCTGCCGGCTTTCCTCGCCACCCATGGCCGCCGAGTGGAAGTAGCGCACGATCTTGTCGAGCGTGCGCTCCATGCCGAAGAACTCATCCTTGAAGAAGTTGTAGACCTTGATCGGCTCGTCGCCGAACAGCCGCTGCGTGCGCGGGTCGTTCTCCGGGTTGATCTCGGTCACGCCGATCGAGTCGATCATGTCGAAGAGACGGCGGTGCGACAGATTCACCAGCGCCGGGTCAGCCTTGACCCGCTCCAGATATTCGATGAACGTGCCGTGCCAGTGCTGTTGCTGGCGGGTTTCCCGATCCTCCTGGATGAGCTTGGCGAAATCGATCGTCTGCTTGGCCATGCACTCCACCTCGTTGGCTAGGTCTCGCTGGTCACGGCGCCGCGTCCCGCCATCGGCCGGTCGCCGGCAGACATGGGGCCCCTGCTATCCAAACGCGAACCGACACGGACGGGGTCCACCCAAGGGGTCGTCGACGGCACACTAGGGCCGAACGTCTGAGCATTACGTTAAGGACGCCCTTCCAAGCTGCCAATCAACGCAAATCCCGTGCCGCAAAGGTGATGGGCCACATCGATCGGCCCCTCCGTTAACATTTAGGTTGCCGCGCCCGCACATCTAGGCCGCTGCGACCGCGCATCCAGCTCCATGCGACCGCCAGTCTGGCGCGCGTCACCCCAGTCACCATTGAACCGCCGCGACCACCGAAACGAGCGCCGGCCGCGACCAGCAACACCGTACCGGCGTACCACCACGCCACCGTCGGCCTGCCGTTGCGCGCTGCGCACCCGCACTTGGTCTGGCGCAATTCATCGCTGTATGAAACAGGAACGCTCCGTTCACATTAACGATCAAGATTACCAACCACGGGCTGCGACTTCAACCAAATTATTCTAAAAGCGACGATAGGTGTAATCTTCCCAGTATTGTCTGAACCGGGCTGGGGAATCGCGCGCCGGCGGCGGTCCGGCGGAGCTTTTGCCAAGCGGCCGGGAGTCCACTACAGTCGCGCGAGGCCCGGCCGCAAACGCCGGAGATCCAGCCTGCTGAACGCAATCCGCAGTCCGTGCGGCCGAGCGCCGCCGGGTCCGATCAGGGAGGGACCAACTCATGCGATCATTGTCCAAGCTTGGCGGCCTGGCCGTCGTCGCGCTGGCCATCCTGGGCAGCGCCTCGGCCAGCGGGCCGGCCGCGGCCGCTTATCCCGAGCGTCCGATCACCATCATCGTTCCCTGGGGCGCCGGCGGCGGCACCGACGCCACCGGCCGGATTCTCGCCAGCCTGATGGAAAAAGACCTCGGCGTCCCGGTCAGCGTGGTCAACCGGACCGGCGGTTCCGGGGTGATCGGCCACTCGGCGATCGCAACCGCGGCGCCCGACGGGTACACACTCGGCGTGGTCACGGTCGAGATCGGCATGATGCACTGGCAGGGCCTGACCGACCTGACCTACAAAGACTACACGCCGCTCGCGCTGTACAACGCTGATGCCGCCGGTCTCCAGGTGCGCGCCAACTCCGAGTGGCAGACGGCCCAGGACGTGCTCGACGCGATCAAGGCCGATCCCGGCAAATACAAGGCCTCGGGCACCGGCCAGGGCGGCATCTGGCACCTGGCGCTGGCCGGCATGCTGCAGGCGGCCGGCATCGCGCCCGACGCGGCGCCCTGGGTCCCGAGCCAGGGCGCGGCGCCCGCGATGCAGGACCTGGTCGCGGGCGGGGTCGACATCGTCACCTGCTCGGTGCCCGAGGCCCAGGCGCTGCTCGAGGCCGGCCGGGCCAAGAGCCTCGCGGTCATGAGCGACGACCGCAACCCGGCGTTCCCCGACGTGCCGACCCTCAAGGAGGCCACCGGCCTCGACTGGAAGGTCGCCGCCTGGCGCGGCATCGCCGGCCCCAAGGACCTGCCCGACGAGGTCACGCAGAAGCTCGTGCCGCTGCTCGAGAAGATCTGGAACGGCAAGGAGTTCAAGGACTTCATGGCCCAGCGCGGGTTCGGCCTGGTCTGGCGCGGCCCGGACGGCTTCGAGCAGTGGATGGCCGAGAGCGACGAATCACTGGGCAAGGTCATGAAGGCGGTCGGGATCGCCAAATAGCCGGCTGAGACCGGCGGGTCGACGGGAGGGCGCGCGGGTGCGGGTCAACGACGCCGTGATCGGAGCCGTGCTGGTGCTGTTCGCGCTGGCGATGATCTGGCAGACGCGTACCTTCCCGGCGATGCCCGGCCAGGACTACGGCCCGGCCCTGTTCCCGGTGCTGATCGGGATCGGCATGATCATCACCGGCGGCATCCTGATCGCCGGCGGCCTCGCGCGCCGCCGGACCGAGCCGTGGTTCGGGGGCGGCGCCTGGCTGAGATCGCCGCCGCACCTGCTTCGCTTCGCGGCGATCGTCGCCGGCCTGCTCTTCTACATCCTCGCCTCCGACTGGCTGGGCTTCATCCCGACCTCGCTGCTGCTGCTGTTCGGCTGGCTGGTCCTGTTCCGCAGCCGGCCGCTGTCCTCGCTGGTGATCGCGCTCGCGGTCACCTTCGCGGTCGACTACGCCTTCACCAAGCTCCTGCTGGTGCCGCTGCCGCTCGGCGTGCTCCAGCCGCTGATCTACTGAGCCCTCCTGGCCGCGCTGAGCCGCTATGCGTCCTCAACCCCTGACGTGGTGAGCGCCATGTCGCCCTTCGAGACCGCGCTCGGCCTGGTCTTCGATCCCTACGTGCTGCTCGTGCTCGTGCTGTCGGCGACGTTCGGCCTCGTGGTCGGCGCGCTGCCCGGCCTGACCGCGACCATGGCGACCGCGCTGCTGGTGCCGATCACCTTCTTCATGGACCCGGTGCCGGCGATCGGCGCGATCGTCACCGCCTCGGCGATGGCGATCTTCGCCGGCGACATCTCGGGGGCCTTGCTGCGGATTCCCGGCACGCCGGCCTCGGCCGCCTACGTCGAGGACGCCTACCGGATGACCCGCGCCGGCAAGGCCGAGCTGGCGCTCGGCACCAGCCTCGTGTGCTCGGCGATCGGCGGCCTGTTCGGCACCGCCGTGCTCGCCTTCTCGGCGCCGGCGCTGGCCGAGTTCGCGCTCCGCTTCTCTTCGCACGAATATTTCTGGCTCGCCTGCTTCGGCCTCAGCTGCGCCGTGTTCATCTCGACCGACGCGCCGGTCAAGGGCGTGGTCTCGCTGCTGATCGGCCTGTTCATCGCGACCATCGGCATCGACATCACCGCCGGCTACCCGCGCTTCAGCTTCGGCAGCACCGAGCTGATGGGCGGGGTCAGCTTCATCCCGGCGATGATCGGCATGTTCGCGGTCAGCGAGATCCTGCGCTACACGACCACGACCACGCCGCCGGTCGAGGCCCCGCACCAGGCGATCGTGCACATCTTCCGCGGCCTCGGCCCGGTGCTCTGGCGCTACAAGGTCAACATCATGCGCGGCAACGTGATCGGCGTCGTGATCGGCATCCTGCCGGGCTCGGGCGCCGACATCGCGGCCTGGATCTCATACGCGGTCGCCAAGCGCTTCTCGAAGGAGCCCGAGCGCTTCGGCCATGGCCACGTCGAGGGGCTGGTCGACGCCGGCGCCGCCAACAACTCCGCGCTCGGCGGCGCCTGGGTCCCGGCGATGGTGTTCGGCATCCCCGGCGATTCGATCACCGCGATCGTGATCGGCGTCCTCTACATGAAGAACATGAACCCGGGCCCGACCATCCTATTGCACGCGCCCGAGCTGCTGTACGCCGTGTTCGTCGTGTTCTTCGTCGCCAACGTGCTGATGGTGCCGCTCGGCTACGCCGCGATCCGGCTGTCGCGCCAGATCCTGCACGTGCCGCGCGCGATCCTGATGCCGGTGATCCTGATCTTCTGCATCGTGGGCTCGTTCGCGATCAACAACACCGTGTTCGGGGTCGGCATCATCCTGGTCCTGGGCCTGCTCGCCTTCGTCATGGAGGAGAACGGTTTCCCGATCGCGCCGGCGATCCTCGGCATCGTGCTCGGCCCCCTGGTCGAGGACAACTTCATGACCACGATGATCAAGTCGAACGGCGATCTGCTCGGCTTCTTTTCGCGCCCGATTGCGGCCGTGCTCGGCGTGGTCACGCTCCTGATATGGGCCTGGGTGATCGTCGGCTGGATTCTGCGCGTCGTGCGCGGCCCGCGCCCGCCGTTTGGCGCCGAGACCGCCGACTGATCGGGCGACCGGCAGTCACGCGCACGATGGCGTAATCCGGCCGCGCGTTTGAGCGGCGTGCCGGGCAGGCGCCTCCCCTCCAAGCTGGCTTGCGGGGGCCGGCGCCCAAAAGCTCTGAGCACCAGCTTCTGCCTGGGGGCCAGGAACAGCCGGAGCACCATCCGACGCAGCCATCGATGTGCCGGATCATGGTCATAGGACGCGTGCCAGAGCATCGATACTCTCACGTCGGGCAGTGCGAACGGCACGGGGCTTGTCGTGAGCCCGAGCCGCTCGGCGAAGTAGCGGGCCGTGCGCTCGGGCAGGGTGGCGATCAGCCGAGCCTGCTTCAGGACGAACGGCACGGCCGAGAAGTGCGGCGTGGTGACCACGTCCGGCGCAACCCAAGGGGTGACAACCCACCTCGGGATTGCAACCATGACGCCTCTGGACTCCAATCCGTCGCCGCATCTGCCTGCCACCATGCGCGCAGGTGAGGCGACTGGCTTCGGCCTCGACCGTCTTGCGTCGTCGAGCACCCCGTTCCGCGGCTTGGCCGCGGCGAGATTCTGGTCCGGATTAAGGCCGCCAGCCTGAACTATCGGGACCTCGTGATCCTCAAGGGAAGCTATCTGCCCGGCCTCCCGCTGCCCTATGTGCCCGCGTCTGACGGCTGCGGCGAGGTGGCCGAGGTCGGCGATGCGGTCACCCGCTTTCGTGTCGGCGACCGAGTGATCCGGACCTATACCCAGGGCTGGATCGACGGTCTGCCCACGCCTGAGATGCGCGCCCGGAGGACAGCGGTGCGCCGCTCGCCGGACTCTTGCAAGATTCCCTGGTGGTGCCGGCCGAAGACGCGGTGTCGCCGCGCCCGCCCACCTCTCCGAGGTGGAGGCGGCGACGCTGCCGATCGCGGCGCTCATTGCCTGGTCCTCCTGCAGGAGGGCGACGTCAAGCCCGGCGACTGGGTGCTGGTCGAGGGCACGGGCGGGTGGCGATCTTTGGGCTCCAGTTCGCCAAGCTCGCCGGGGCGCGTGTGGTGGCGCTCTCGTCCAGCGACGACAAACTCGACCGCGTCAAGGCACTCGGCGCCGACGCCGCGATCAACTATCGGACGGTCCCGGAGTGGGGCGCCGCTGCGCGCCAAGCGACCGGGAGGGGCGCGGGTTGACATCGTCGTCGAGACCGGCGGCGCGCCGACGCTGCCGCAGGCGCTCGCCGCCGCCACCTTCGGCGGCTTCATCGGAGTGGTGGGTTTTGTCGGCGGGCTCGAGGCCCGCGTCGACGTTCGCCGGCTCATCGGCCCGATGGTCCGTGTGCAGGGCATCGCGGTTGGCTCCTCCTCGCGCTTCGAGGCCATGAACCGCGCCGTCGACGCGCACGGGCTCAAGCCGGCCGTCGAATGCGTCTTCCCGCTCGAGCGTGCGGGCGAAGCCTTCGCGCTCCTCGAGCGCGGCGGCCACTTCGGCAAGATCGCAGTTTCGTTGGCCAAGTGAGCGACTGTGTTGCTGGTCAAGCGCTTTGCCATGGGGTTTGGTCTCTCAGGATGGCGTTGAGGATGACGAGGAGCTTGCGCGTGCAGGCGGTGATGGCGACCTGGGCCGGTCGGCCGCGCCCGATCAGGCGCTGGTAGAAGGCTCGCAGCGCAGGATTGTGGCGGATGGCCACGGTCGGCATGTCCAGGGCAGTGCGGACGCTGGCGCGGCCGCCCATGACCATGCGGCGACCGCGACAGGCGCCGCGGTCGCGGTTGATCGGCGCGACCCCGACCAGGGGCTACGATCTGGCGGCGGTCGAGGCGGCCGAGCTCGGGCAGCTCGGCGATCAAGATGCGGGCCGAGGTCTTGCCGATCCCCGGCATAGTCGTCGGCGGCGCGCCAGGCCGGCGTGCCGCGGACCGCGTCGTCGAGATCGGTCTCGAGGGTGGCGAGTTCCTTCTGCCACCAGCTGACATGGGCCTCGAGGCGGCGGCCCAGCCGCGGGTCGCGGGTCTGGCGCCGGCGCTGGCCTTCGCTGGTGATCATCTCGACCAGCTGGCGCCGGCGGGCGACCAGCTCGCCGAGCGCTTGCGCGGCGGCGTCGGTCACCGGTCGCGGCGCCGGTCGGATGGCCTCGGCGAAGCGGGCGACCGCCTCGGCATCCAGGCGGTCGGTCTTGGCCAGGCGCCCGGTGGCGCGGGCAAAGTCGTGGATCTGGCGGGGATTGACCACGACCAGGGGCAGGCCGGCGGCGGCGAGCGCGCCGGCGACGGTGATCTCGAAGCCGCCGGTTGCTTCCAGCACCACCAGCGCCGGAGCGAGGGCGATCAGACGCGCGGCCAGGGCTTCCAGCCCAGCGCCGTCGCGGCTTACCGCGAAGGCTTGGTCGGCGGGCCGCAGGTGCACGTCGAGGCGGTCCTTGGCGACGTCGATGCCGACGAAGGTCGGCGCAACCGGAGAGCGCTCCATGACCCGTCCTTGCGAATGCGGGCTCGACTGGCGCGGGCCCGAGCGACGGTTCGGGTTCGAGAGCGAACTGGCGGACGGGGCGCCGAGCTCAGACACGGGCTCGTCCACCCCAGGCCAACGCGGGCTCCCGTCCGCCGCCAAGCTCGCCCGGCCGGGCGAGCTTGGCAACTGAGACATACAAGGCGACGGCCTCCGAGGTTTGCGGCAGGCCATGGTAGCCAGTCGCATCGTCCTCGTGCATGGACGCTTCGTCGGTGAATTGCACGTGCTCGAAAGGCGGGCCGCCGCGGAGTTGCTGGATCTCTTTCAGGAGTTCGCCGGCTTCGCCGTCGCGCGGGTCCAAGTGGAAGGCGAGCAGCGCGAACCGCTCGGCGGGGAAGGAGGTGCCGATCGGGATCCCGCGCGGTGACCAGCCCAAGATGGAAGCGGGCGATCTGGCGAGCCATCTCGCTCAGCCGGGCGCCTTCGGTGTCCATGTACCGACGCAGCGCGCGGATCGCGGACTCCTCGTTGCCGTCCAGACGCTCCCGGTCTGCGAGTTCCCAGGCTCTCTCGGCAGGCGTTCTTTCCAAAGCTTGACCTCGCTCTTGAGCGCGGCAATGTCGGCTTCGAGCCTCTCGTTCTTTTCCTCGACCTCTCTACGGATGCGGTAGGCCTTGCCGACGATCCGCGCCTGCACCACAAGATCGTGGGCACTGCGGCCGCGATGATGGTGACGAGCGCGGAAAGAGGCGCCAGCCAGGGATACTGCTGTCCAAGCGCAGTAAGCCATTTCCCAATGGCTACCGGTGATGCAAGGAACGTGTGGATCATTGGAGCCGGCGACGCGATCGCTGTCAGGCTCTAAGACGCGCGTCCGGCGGCCTCGCTGCCATGCCTAGCCTCAAAATCACGAATCCCGTGCGCCAGAATAGCAGCTGAACCTAGAATTGCATCGGGCACATCCACTCGTGGACGCTGCCAAGGCCCAACCGGCGTGACGCGCGCTCAGCGGAACCGCCGGCGCAGGATTGCGGCGACCTCGGCGGCCGTCCGGGTCGGCAGACGGCCAAGCGGGCGCGCGTCGTCGCCGGCGATGGTCGTAAACTTGGCGGTGCGCACGATCGAGGGGATGGGCAGCCCGGCGGCGGCGTGGTCGTCGATCTCGACGTCGTCCGGCCAGCCGGGATTGGCGGCCGCCGTGATCATCAGCACCCAAATGAGGTCGGCGGCCGCGCCGCTTGCCGCCGCGATGGCCGTCAAGACGACCAGCCCCGGGCGGCGCTGGCGGATCGGCCGCTCGACGTAGGGGAACGGCACGGCGACCACGTCCCAGCGTTCAAAGCGAGGCATAGCCGCGGGTATCGGCCTCGGATGTCCATTCCTCGAAGCAGGCGAAGGGATCGTCGGGCGGTTCGCTCCCCCGCACCGCCGTGAGCGTGACCCGACCGTCGCGGATGCTGTAACCGATCTGGTCGCCGGGCCCGATGCCGAGCGCCTCGCGCACCGGCTTGGGCAGCACGGTCTGGCTCTTCACGCCCAGCCGCGAGGTGACGAAGGTGGTCGATCTTTCACCGGTCATGGTGGGAATGTCATACTGAACACCTGCGGCGTCAAGACTGACCGGCGGCCGCTCCTCCTTCGGGCTCGGTGCCGGATTGCGTCTCCGGGCGGAACAGGCGGCGGGCGGCGAGGCCGACCGTGGTGCCCTGGATCGCGACCGAGAACACCACCACGACGTAGGTCGCGGTCAGCAGCAGCGCCTGCATGTCCGCCGAGGGCAGGGTCAGCGCCAGCGCGATCGAGATGCCGCCGCGCAGGCCGCCCCAGACCAGCATCGGATAGGTGCCGCGATCCAGGCCCCGGACCGGACCGATCACGGCAGCGGGCAGGCCGACCGAGACCGCGCGCGCCCCGAGCACGATCGGGATCGCGAGCAGGCCGCTCAGCAGCTCCGGCCAGCCGATCGAGATCGTCACGACCTCGAGGCCAATGGTGAGGAACAGGACCGAGTTCAGGATCTCGTCGAGCAGCGACCAAAAGTTCAAGAGGTTGTCGCGGGTGTGGTCGCTCATCGCGTATTTGACCCCGGGGCTGCCGATCAGGAGCCCGGCGACCGCCATCGCGATCGGGCCGCTGACGTGTAGCCGCTGGGCGAGCGCGTAGCCGCCCATCACGACCGCGAGCGTGATCAGGATCTCGAGGTTGTGCTCGTCGATCGTCTTCATCAGCGCAAAGCCGATGCCCCCGATCGCGAGGCCGAGCAGCAGGCCGCCGCCCGCCTCGCGCGCGAACAATTCGGCGGCATGACCGATCGAGACCGGCTCGTTGCTGCTCGCCGCGGTCAGCAGAATCGAGAACAGGACGATCCCGATGCCGTCGTTGAACAGGCTCTCGCCGCCGATCTTGGCCTCGAGCAGCTTCGGCACGCCGGCGCGCCGGAGGATCCCGAGCACTGCCACCGGATCGGTCGGGCTGATCAGGGCGCCGAACACCAGGCACCAGAGCAGGTCGACGTGGAAGCCGAACAGGCTGGTCGCCGCCTGGAAGCCGAAGCCGACCAGGACGGTCGAGGCGAGCACGCCCGCGGTCGCGAGGGTCGCGACCGTCCAGCGGCGCTGCAGCAGGAGGCCGAGGTCGATGTGCAGGGCACCCGCGAACAAGAGGAACGAGAGCATGCCGCGCAACAGGGTCTCGGAGAAATGCAGGCTTTGCAGGAACGAGCGCTCGGTCTGCTCGAGCGGCAGCGCCGGCCAGATCGCATCGAAGCCGACCACGGCAAGCGCCGCGAACGCGCCGGTCACGGTCAGGCCGATGGTGTGGGGCAGGCCGATGAAGCGGTAGTTGAGGTAGCCGAGCGCCGCCGCCAGCACGATCAGGATCGCGGCGGCCTCGAAGGGCGAGAAGCTCGGGACGGCCAAGACGAACTCCGGTCGGGCTGGGCGGCGCCCGCCCGAGCGGCCGGCGCGAAGGGTAGAGGCTGGCGGAGCTCAGAAGGTTCCCGGCCGATCGCGCAGGCGTACCACCTCGGCGCCGCCCTGCCGGCGCCCGAGGTTGGCGCTCGGATCGTCGTCCACCGGCCGTCCGAGCACGAACAGCGTCACCTCGGGCGGGCAGTTGAAGCGCACCGGCAGGCTCGACAGGCCGGCGCCCGGACTGGTGTAGCCGGTCATCGCCCGATATTGCCAAAGACCGCTCGACAGATGCCGCAGCCGGCGGGCGACGTTGGTCACCACCGGCCGGCCGCCCGGCAGGCAGACCTGGCCGCCGTGGCTGTGGCCGCAGAGGTAGAGGCCGTAGCCGGCGGTCGCCGCCTGATGCGCGAATTCCGGCGAATGGACCAGCGCGAGCCCGAAGGTCGCGGGCTCGAGCGCGTCGAGCGCGGCGGTCGCGGCCGGCGTATAGAAGCGGTGCACGTCGTCGACCCCGGTCACCAGGATCTCGGCGCCGCCCCGGCGCAGCCGCCGGCTGCGGTTGAGCAGGAGCTGGTAGCCGAGGCGGGCGAACTCGAACGCCATGTCGGCGCAGTCGTGGTTGCCGAGGGTCGCGACGAAGCCGTCGGCGGCGCGCACGGTCCGGCGCAGGGCGGCGAGCGGCTCGAGGATCTCGGTCTCGATGAACGGGCCGTCGTCGGCGGCGCGGAAGTCGCCGGTGCAGACGCAGAGATCGACCTCGAGCCCGGCGACGCTGTCCAGGATCGCGGCGGCGAGGTCGGGCGCGGCGTCGAGGTGCGGATCGGTGAGATGGAGGACCCGGTAGCCCTTGAACGCGTCCGGCAGGCCCGGCAGCTCGAGATGCAGGGTCCGCAGGCGCACGTCCAGGCCGTTGGTGACGCCGCGACGCCAGAGGCCGGTGAGCTTCAGGCCGAGCTGGAAGGCGGCCAGCGCCGGTCGCGGCGTGCCGGCCGGGCGCCGGGGCCCGTCCGGCGTGCTCCGGTGCCACTGCCGCTCGAGCGCGCGCCGCTGCTCTTCCCACAGGGCGTGGGCGGCCGCGGCATCAGCGTCGCCGAAGCCGATCCGGTCGGCGGCCGGCGCTCGCTCCGCGTCCAGCGCGTGTAAGGTCATCGGCATCCTCTCCCGCAATGTCCGGCATCGATCCCCGGGCTTATAGACCGAATCCGACTCCTTGGGTGAAGGCCGTCGGCTCGCACGGTCGGCAGGGCTGCCCAAGCGGCTTGCTGTGCCACTATATCATGGCCGGGCGTTCAGGATGTCTTACGGCGGCGGGTGCCGAGCGATCCGCGGGCTTGTGCCGGAGATGGTCTTCGGGGCAGCAGCGCGCGACCTCGGGCGAGCGCGACCATCTGCGGCCGCCATCTTCTGGCCACGCCGGTCGATGCGCTCTCTCAACTGTTCCGGTTTCCGCGGGCGGCCAAACTCGGCCCGCGCTACAATGTCGCGCCGAGCCGGGGGCCTTCCGATCGTGCGCCGCTCGCGCGCTGGCTGCTGCCTCACAGCGCCATGCTCGCGCCTGGTCCGGACAGCCGCGGGCAAAGAAGGTCTTGGGGAAAGAACGATAGCTCCCGTTGCGCGGTGGTCAGCCCGCGTAGGGGGAGGAAGGAGGACGGCTCAACGGGGCGTCCTCGAGCGCGAGTACGGTCTCCAGAGACGAGGGGCTGCAGCCTCCTTGCCGAGATGGCGATCGGAGGAAATCACCGCTGACCGCGCTTAATGGAGCCGGCCCTGGCGCCGCACCGCGCCCATGAAGGCCGCCGCGGTTGCCAAACGGCAGCGCCTGCACCGGCTGACGGCCGGTGCAGGCGCATGCGCTGAAAGGCGAAGGAGCCTGTTACTTGTAGTAGCCGACGCCGCAGGTCTGGTCGGCGACCTTGGTCACGTAGGACTCTTTCGGCACCGACTCGGTCTCGCCCGGACGCGGCCACACGTATTCGACGACGTTGATCTCGCCCTGCACGGCCACCGCGTAGATCGCTTCGCCAAGCTTCATCCCTGCCTTGTCGGTGATGTCGCGCATGCTCTGCCCGACCAGAGCGGGCTTGGCGCCGTGTGCGGTCATGATGCCATCGGCGCCGCCGCAGAACACGTACAGGTCGCGGTCCTTGAAGCCGTCGGTGCCGGCGGTGAACGCCTTGAGCGCCGCCGCCTCATCCGCGTTGACCGCGACGATGGCCCGCTCGAGCATCGCCTTCGCCTCGTCGGCCGTGCCGCCCTGGCCAGCCACTGCGCCTTGATTCGCGGCGACGAGCAGCCCCAGAAGGGCCGCCCCGGCGACCGCAGGATAGAACCTCTTCAGCGAATTCTTCATTGATAAATCCCTTTTGACACGTGGTTGCAAAGTAACAGCGCGAGCAGTTGGCCGCCCACCAAACTCGCCTGAGCACTCCGTGCCTGGTTGTGTCCCTCCCATGACACGGCGTGGCTTAGCGGTGACTTCGCACCGATATTGTCATATGCCAGCAGCTGAAGCGAATGTGGACGTCTCCACCGGGGAAGGCAAGATTTTTTGCCAAAACTCGCGATAATAACAACAACATGATAAATCATCGGGGAAACCAGGGTTAAGAGAGCGCATGCCGGTTCGGCGGCGGTTTGAGCTTGTGCGGGACGCCCTCTCGCTGCCAGCATCGGCCGGCCCCCGAAGCGAGGCGACGATGTGCGGCCGTTATCTTCTGACCACGCCGGTCGATGCGCTGGCGCAGCTGTTCCGGTTCGGCGAGCGGCCGAACCTCGGGCCGCGCTACAATGTCGCGCCGACCCAGGACGTGCCGATCGTGCGTCTGTCGCGGGAGGGTGACCGGCGCGAGCTGATCATGGTCCGCTGGGGCCTCGTGCCCTACTGGGCCGACGACGTGAAGATCGGCAACCGGCTGATCAACGCCCGCGCCGAGACGATCGAGCGGGCGCCGGCGTTCCGGGACGCCTACCGGCGCCGCCGCTGCCTGGTGCCGGCCGACGGCTTCTTCGAATGGCGCAAAGACGGCAGGCAGCGGCAGCCCGTGCTGATCCGGCGCCGGGACCGGGCGCCGTTCGCGTTCGCGGGCCTGTGGGAGCGCTGGCAGCAGCCGGAGGCCGGCGTGCTGCGCTCCTGTACGATCGTGACCTGCCCGCCGAATGCGCTGGTGGCGCCCGTCCACGACCGCATGCCGGTGATCCTGGCGGCGGACGATCATGACGCCTGGCTGAATCCCGAGGCCGACGGCCGCCCGTTGCTCCGCCCCTGCCCGGCCGAGTGGCTCGAGGCGATTCCGGTCAGCCCGAGGGTCAACAGCCCAGCCAACGACGATCCGGAATGCCTGGCGCCGCTCGCCGGCGCGGTTGAGCAGCCGCGCCTGATATGAACGCACAGGGCGCTTCGGCAGGCCCTTGCATTTCATTCACAGTTGCCCTGTCATGGCGCCGTGGCCCGCCGAGCGGAAGGTCGACGCGGGCGGAGGGTGGGGAATGGCCGGACACCAACCGTTCGTCCGGCGAACCAAGTGATGTCCGACCAGCAAGCAAGCCCGGCCGGCGATGCCTCCGATCCGCATGCCGACCACGAAACCGAGCTCAAGCTGCGCGGCGAGCCGGAAGCCCTGAAGACGATCTTCGCGGGTCCGACGATCTGCGGCAAAACGACCGGCCGGGGCCGCAGCCAGCGCCTCGAGAACGTCTACTACGACACCGCCGACTGCAGGCTGCGCGCGCGCGGCCTCGCGTTCCGGGTGCGCAAGGACGGCCGGCGCTACGTCCAGACCCTCAAGTCCGGCGATATCGGCGGCCTGGTCGCCTATCGCGGCGAATGGCAGACGCCGCTCGGCTCGGCCGCCCCCGATCTCGGCCTGCTGCCGGCGGCGGCGAGCGAGGTTCTGGACGGGCTGGTGGCGCAGGGCGAGCTGCGCTCGCTGTTCACGACCCGGGTCCGGCGCCAGACCCGCCGGCTTGCCGCCCGCGCCAACGGCGGCCCGGGCGGCCTGATCGAGGCGGCGCTGGACCTCGGCGCGATCGAGGCGGACGGCCGCTCGCAGCCGATCGCCGAGATCGAGCTCGAGCTGGTCGAGGGCTCGCCCGAGGCGCTCTACGATCTGGCGCTCGAGCTCGATGCCCTGACCCCGCTCCGGGTCGAGACCCGGAGCAAGTCGATCCGTGGCTACACGCTCGCCGGCGGCGAGCCGCCGGCCGCGCAGAAGGCCCTGCCGGTCGCGCTCAAGCCGCGGACCACGGTCGACGCGGCGCTCGGCAAGGTGCTGCGCGCCTGCGTCCAGCACATGTGCGCCAACCAGGCGGCGGCGCTCGACGGGCGCGATCCGGAGGGCGTGCACCAGATGCGGGTCGCGCTCCGCCGCCTGCGCTCGGCGCTGTCGCTGTTCCGCCGGCTGATCGCGCCCGATCGGCGCGCCTGGCTCTCGGGCGAGGCCAGGCGGGTCCTCGGCAGCCTCGGCGCGGCGCGCGACTGGGACGTGTTCCTGACCGAATCGCTCGCCCCGGTGCTGGCGGCGCGGCCCGACGACCGCGCCCTCGCTGCGTTACGCGCGGCGGCCGAGGGCAAGCGCGTCGAGGCCTATGCGGCGGTCCGGGCGGTGCTCGACGACCCGGCCTACACCCGCGCTCTGCTCCAGATCGGCCGCTGGATCGAAGCCCGCGGCTGGCGCGAGGACGCGACGCCGAAGGCGGCCGCGTGGCTCGACCGGCCGGTGGTCGAGTTCGCCGACCGGCTGCTGGCCAAGCGTCACCGCAAAGTCCTGAAGCGCGGCCGCGACTTCGCCGGGCTGACCGCGGTCGAGCGCCACCGGCTGCGGATCGCGCTCAAGAAGCTGCGGTACGCGACCGAATTCTTCCACGCCCTCTATCGCCCGAAGCGCGCCCAGCCCTACCTCGCCGCGCTCAAGGAGCTGCAGGACACGCTTGGCCATCTGAACGACGTCGCGGTCGCCGAGCGGCTGGTGAGCGGGCTCGACGAGCCGGCCGGCGCGGAGCGGAGCGCGCTCGCCATGGGCTCCGGCCTAGTGCTCGGCTGGCTCGCGCGCGGCGTCGCCGAGGCCGAACCCGCGACGATCGAGGCCTGGCAGGCCTTCGTCGCGCGGGAGCCATTCTGGAGTTGACACGCGTGCGGGCGCGTTCGATCGATGGTCGATGATCTCGATCCTGGTCGCCAATACCAAGGGCGGGTGCGGTAAGACCACCATCTCGACCCATCTGGCGGCGGCGTTCGCCGCTGCGGGCCATGCGACCGCGCTCGCCGACGCCGACCGGCAGCGCTCGAGCCTCGCCTGGGCCGGGCTGCGGCCGGGCACGGCGGCGCCGATCACGGCGCTCGACTGGGTCGACGAGCTGACCGCGCCGCCGCGCGGCACCGCGCGTCTGGTGATCGACGCGGCCGCGGCGATGAAGCGCAAGCACGTGTTCGAGCTGGTCAAGGAGGCCGACGTGATCATCGTGCCGGTGCTGCCGTCGGCCTTCGACCAGAGCTCGACCGCGGCCTTCCTCGACCGGCTGCACGAGCTGAAGTCGATACGCAAGAACAAGAAGCCGGTCGGCATCCTGCGCAACCGGGTGCGGCCGCGGACCAAGGCGGCGGCGCGCCTGCTGCGCTTCCTCGACCGTCTCGAGCACGAGGACCTGGGAGGCCTGCCCGACCGCACGATCTACAACGAGGTCGCGGCCGACGGCCTCTCGATCTTCGATCTCCCGGACAAGCGCGCCCAGACGCTACGCGCCGACTGGGCGGGCTTGCTGGATTACGTTAACGCGGTCGATTGAGGTCCCGCACTGATGATGGACGCCCAGTGGGTGATGAGAGATGCCCGCTCCGGATTTTCAAAGCCTGATGTTGCCCGTCCTTCGTTCGGTCGCGGATGGCGAAATCTCGGCATCGGAGATGCGCGAGCGGATTGCCGGTGAGCTGGCTGAGCGAGAGCGATCTCGCCGAAATGCTGCCGAGCGGGCGGCAGACCACCTTCGCCAACCGCGTCGCGTGGGCCAACATCTTTCTGCAGCGCGCAGGCCTGCTGGAGAAGGGCGGTCGGGGAATTTACCGGATCACCGAAGAAGGACGGCGGGTGCTCCACGAAGCTCCCGAGCGCATCGACATGCGCTTCCTGGAGCGGTATCCGGCCTACGTCGAGTGGCGACGGCGCAGTGCCGCTGGAGCGGCTCGGGACCGGCAAGTCACAGCAGCGCTACCACTGGAAGAAACTGGGGCCACGCCCGAAGAGCAGATCGACCGCAGCCATACTGCTTTGACTTCTGCGCTCGAGGCGGACCTGCTCGATCGGGTGCGTGAGAAGCCGCCCGAATTCTTCGAGAGGCTGATCGTCGATCTGCTCGTGAAGATGGGCTACGGCGGCGGCCGGCAGGAAATGGGGAAGGCGGTCGGGCGCGCCGGCGATGCCGGGATCGACGGAATCATCAAGGAGGATGCACTCGGACTCGACGCGGTTTACGTTCAGGCCAAGCGCTATGCCGCCGACAACACGGTCGGACGTTCCGAAGTGCAAGGCTTCGCAGGCAGTCTCGACGGCTTCAGGGCCACCAAAGGCATCTTCTTCACGACCTCGGCATTCAGCCGGGGCGCTCGTGAGTTTGTCGGGCAGATCAGCAAACGGATTGTTCTCATCGATGGCTCCGAGCTCGCCCGACTGATGGTCGAGCATGGCGTCGCCATCCGCACTCGCCAGACCTTCGAGATCAAAACCGTCGACGAGGATTATTTTGCTGACTGAAGCGCTCAGCCGCCCAGGTTGGCGCGGATCGCCTCGAAGTTCTTGATCAGGGCGTCGCGCATCATCGCGCGGCCCATTTCGTGGCGCACGCCCTGCATGAAGCCCGCGACCTCGTCGCTGGAGGTGCGGTTGGTGTAGAAGACCGCGTTGCCGCCCTCGACCGGCAGCACGCCGGTTCCCGCCAGCAACGCGTTGAACGAATGGCCGGCGTAGAACGTCAGGGCGAGCAGGATGAGGCCGTCCGGCCGGCGCTGGACCATGCGCTGGCTGAGGCTGAAGACCGGGCGGCCGTTCGCGATCTCCTTGACCCAGAAGAAGGCGTGCTGCACGCCGGCGGGCTGGTGCTGGGGGTACTCGAGCAGGCCGCGATAGAGATCGGGCGCCACCCGCTGCAGCAGCCGGGAGGCGTCGGCGGCGGCGCGCAGCTCCTCGGCCGGGTCGGACACTTCGTCGCCCCGGTCGTAGGGCGCGATCCCCGCGATCCCGCGCTCGAGATAGGACCGGAACCTGCCGGCGAGGATGCTCCGGTAGGCCTCGTTGACCGCCCGGATGACCTCGGGCTCGCCCGCCTGCTTCGGGCTGTGGCGAGCGGTGGCCTGGTGGAGTGCCGCCAGTTCCTCGGCGGACAGGTTGAACCTGTCGCCCGGCTCCGCTTCGAGCAGCTCCTGGACCTCGCTGGCCTCGGCCTCGGTATAGGCGACACCGGCGAGGGCCGCCTCGGGCGCGCCCGGATCGATCTTGCCGAACCCGAGGATCGCCGGGCTGACCTTTAGGGTCTGGCCGTCGAGCACCGCGCTCGCGAGTGCCTTGGGGTCGCCCTTGACCAGCATCCCGATCGTGATCGCGAGCTGCTTGGCGGTGGTCTCCTCGCGCTCGGTGCTGACGATCTCGCCGGCCAAGAGCTTCTGCTCGGTGGCGCGATCGAAGCCCAGCGCCTGGGCGACCTGCGTGGCGGTCATCGGCTCTGCCGCAACGGCAGGCGCGGCCAGGATCAGGAGCCCGAGCGACATCAGCCTGACAACTCCAGGCATCTTCGGTGTTTTCCTCCGCTGGATCACAGCGCGTGCGATCAGAAATGCTGCCAGCCGCGGCCGGTCGGGGCGATTTCGCGGCCCGCGGCGTCGACGACTTTCAGCCCCGGGCCCGCATCCGCCTTGCCGATCCGGGTGAGCGGCAGGACCAGGCGCCTGGCCAGCCCAGCGACGTCGTCGCGGCGGGCGGGAGGTGCTGTGAACAGCAGCTCGTAGTCGTCGCCGCCCCCGAGCGCCGCGTCGCGGGCGCCGGGCAGATCCCGGGCGGCCGGCGACAGCGGCAGCCGGTCGGCCCAGAGCTCGGCGCCGATCCCCGAGGCGTCGAGGATGTGGCCGAGATCGGCGAGCAGGCCGTCCGAGATGTCGAGCGCGGCGCGGGCGAGGCCGCGGAGCGCCTGGCCGAGCGCGAGCCGGGGCTGCGGCAGCCGGTAGCGCCGGGTCAGGAAGGTGCGCTCGGCGGCCGGCGGCTCGAGCTTGCCCTGGAGCACGAGCAGACCGAGGGCGCCGTCGCCGAGCGTGCCGGAGACCCAGAGATCGTCGCCCGGCTGGGCGCCGCGCCGCCGGAGCGCCTGGCCCTTGGGCACCTGGCCGAGCGCGGTCAGCGACAGGGTGAGAGGCCCCGGGGTCGAGACCGTATCGCCGCCGAGCAGGCCGATCGCGAACTCGGCCTGGTCGTCCGCGAGGCCCTGGCAGAACTCGGCGAGCCAGCTCTCGGGCGTGTCTTTGGCCCGCGCCAGCGCCAGCAGATAGCCGACCGGCGCCGCACCCATCGCCGCGAGGTCCGAGAGGTTGACCCGCAGCAGCTTCTTCGCGATCTCGGCGGGCGGGTCGTCCGCGAGGAAATGCACGCCCGCGACCATCGCATCCTTGGTCAGGACCAGCGTCATCCCGGCCGGCACATCGAGGAGGGCGGCGTCGTCCTCGAGATCGAGGGCGCCCGGGGTGCCGGCCGCGAGCGGCTTGAGCCGCGCGGCAATGAACTCGAACTCGCCCAGCATCGCGCTGCTCAGGCCGGCTGTGGAGCCGGCCCGGCCTCCGGGCGAAGCTTGGGCGCCAGGCGGTCGAGCACGGCATTGATGAAGCCCGCCTCGTCCCGGCTGAGGAAGGCGTGCGCCAGCTCGACGTATTCATTGATCACGACCGGGACTGGGACCTCGGGCCGGGCCGCCAGCTCGAAGGCGCCGGCACGCAGACAGGCGCGCAGCAGGTAGCCGGCGCGCACCAGCGTCCAACCCTCAGCCAGCATCGCCTCGATCATCGGATCGAGCTCGGGGGCCCGCTGCCAGGCGCCGCGGGTCAAGCCTGCGAACCATTCGCGGTCGACCGCGGGCGCGGGACCGCTGCCTTCGAGCGGCTCCAAAAGGTCAGCCAGGCGATACGCCTGGAATTCGGCGATCACCCTCTCGACGTCGGCTCCGGACAGCTCGGTCTGGAACAGCGCCTGGATCGCGCCGAAGCGGGCGGCGCGCCTTCGGGTCATGGCGCGAGGCGCGTCTTCAGCCGCCAGAGGGCGAGCGCGGCGCGGGCAGCGTCGCCGCCCTTGTCCTTGCCCTCGGGGTCGGCGCGGACGTGGGCCTGGGCGCCGCTGTCGGTGGTCAGGATGCCGTTGCCGATCAGGGCGCCGTGCTGCAGGGCGAGGTCCATCAGACCTCGCGCGCTCTCGCCGGCGACGATGTCGTAGTGCGAGGTCTCGCCCCGGATCACGCAACCCAGCGCGACGAAGGCGTCGTAGCGACCGGCGTCGAGCGCGATCCGGATCGCCGCCGGGATCTCGAGCGCGCCCGGCACGGTCGCCTGATCGAAGCTCGCACCGTCGGTTTCGAGCGCGCGGGTCGCACCCGCCAGCAGCAGGTCGGAGATCGGCTCGTAGAAGCGCGCCTCGATGATCAGGAGATGGGGCCGCTCGCGCGCGGGCATGGTCGGCTCAGGCTCCGGCCCGGAACGCGAGCTGGCGGGCGACGTAGCGGGCCAGCATGTCGAGCTCGACGTTGACCGGGTCGCCGACCCAGCGCGCGGGCAGGTTGGTCTCTTGCCAGCTGTGCGGGATGATGTTGCAGACGAAGCTGCCGGCGCCGACCTCGTTGACCGTCAGCGAAATCCCGTCGACCGCGATCGAGCCCTTGACCGCGATCAGCGGCGCCAGGCTCGCCGGCACCTGGACCTCGAGGCGGTGGGACTCGCCGACCGGCGCGAGGGCTGCGATCGTGCCGACCGCATCGACGTGGCCGAACACGATGTGGCCGCCCATCTCGTCGCCGATCCGGAGCGAGCGCTCGAGATTGACCCGCTCGCCGACCTGCCAGCGCCCGACCGTGGTCACCTCGAGGGTCGCCCCCGAGGCCTGGACGGCGTACCAGTCCTTGCCCTTGTCGACCGCGGTGAAGCAGATGCCGGAGGTCGCGATCGAGCCGCCCGGCGGGATCTCGGCGAGCGGCAGCTTCGTCTCGATGGTCAGCCGCCGGCCGCCGTCGGCGGCGCGACCCCCGGCCGTGTCCGCCGCGACCTCGACGATCCGGCCGACGTCGTTGATGATGCCGGTGAACATGGTCCTCCCTCGGACAGCACGATATACGACTGCAGCGTATCCTGCGCCAGCGTCTGGCTCTGCGCCCGCACGAGCCGGATCGCCCGGGTGAGGGTCGCATGCTGGAGCTCGCCGATCGCCGGCAGCCCGTCGCCGCCGACCAGCAGCGGCGCCTGGAACCAGGCCAGGCGATCGACCAGCCGCGCGCGCAGTAGCGATGTGGCCAGACTGGCACCGCCTTCGACCAGAACCCGGGTGATCCCGCGCCCGGCCAAAGCGGTCAGCGCGGCCTCGAGCCCGGCCTGATCGTCTGCGGCCAGCTCGATCAGCTCGAGCGCCTGCGCGCGCAGGGCGTCGGCGCGCGCCGGCTCGGCGGGCGCGCGGGTCAGGACCCAGGTCGGCACCTCGCGCGCGGTCGCGGCGAGCCGGCTCGCCGGCGTCAGCCGCAGCCGGCGGTCGAGCACGACCCGGACCGGCGAGCGGTCCTCGAGACCGGGCAGCCGGCAGGTGAGCGAAGGGTCGTCGGCCAGCGCCGTGCCGCTGCCGATCATGATCGCATCGTGGGTCGCGCGCAGCCAGTGGCCGCGGGCGCGCGCCTGCTCGCCGGTCAGCCATTGGCTGGCCCCGGTCCGGGTCGCGATCCGGCCGTCCTGCGAGGTCGCGAGCTTCAGCGTGACCAGCGGCCGGTTGGCGCGCTCCTTCAGGAAAAAGCCGGCGTTCAGCGCCTCGGCCTCGGCCTGCATCAGGCCGAGATCGACCTCGACGCCAGCCTGACGCAACTGGGCGATGCCCTGGCCGTCGACCCGGCGGTCGGGGCAGAGGGTCGCCGCCACCACCCTGCGGACGCCGGCCTGGATCAGCGCCATCGTGCAGGGCGGCGTGCGGCCATAGTGGGCGCAGGGCTCAAGGCTGACGTAGACGGTGGCGCCGAGCGCCGCGGCGCCCGCGCGCCTCAGCGCCTCAGTCTCGGCATGCGGACGGCCGCCCGGCTGGGTCCAGCCGCGGCCGACGATCCGGCCGGCCCTGACGACGACGCAGCCGACCGCGGGATTGGGCCAGGTGCGGCCGAGGCCGCGCTCGGCCAGACGCAGGGCCAGCGCCATGAAGCCGGCATCCCGCTCATCCGGCAGCGTCGGCATTGGAGCGCTCGACGGCGGCGGCGTCGGGCTCGACCTCGGTGCCCATGCGCGCGATGAACTGCTCGAAGTCCTTGATCCCGGTGAAGTCGCGGTAGACTGAGGCGAAACGCACGTAGGCCACCTGATCGAGCCCGGCCAGCCGCTCCATCGCGAGCGCGCCCAGGCGCTTGGCCTCGATCTCGGTCTCGCCGGTGATCTCGATCTCGCGCACGATGCCGTTGACCAGCCGCTCGATCCGCTCCTCGTCGATGCCGCGCTTGCGCGTGGCGATCATGATCGAGCGCTTGAATTTTTCGCGATCGAACGGCAGGCGGCGGCCGTCGCGCTTGATTACAGTCAGCTCGCGCAACTGGATTCGCTCGAAGGTCGTGAACCGCGCGCCGCAGGCGTTGCACTGCCGCCGCCGGCGCACGGCCCCACCCTCCTCGACCGGCCGCGAGTCCTTGACCTGGTTGTCGTCGGAACCGCAGAACGGGCAGCGCATGGCCTACGCGGCGCCCGGATAGATCGGGAAGCGGGCGCAGAGCGCCTCGACCTGCTCGCGGACGGCCGCCTCGGTGGCGGTGTTGTCGTCGGGGTGGGCGACCAGGCCGCGCAGAACCTCGGCGATCAGCCGGCCGGTCTCGCGGAACTCGGCGACGCCGAAGCCGCGGGTGGTCGCGGCCGGGCTGCCGAGCCGGATGCCCGAGGTCACGGTCGGCGGCTCGGGGTCGAACGGGATGCCGTTCTTGTTGCAGGTCATGTGCGCGCGCTCGAGGCTCGCCTCGGCCGCACGGCCCGTGAGCCCCATCGGCCTGAGATCGACCAGGAGCAGATGCGTGTCGGTGCCGCCCGCGACCAGGTCGAGCCCCGCCTCGGCCATGGCCTCGCCGAGCGCCCGGGCGTTGTCGACCACCTGGCGGCCGTAGAGCTTGAAGTCGGGCCTGAGCGCCTCGCCGAAGGCGACCGCCTTGGCGGCGATCACGTGCATCAGCGGTCCGCCCTGCAGGCCCGGGAACACGGCCGAGTTGATCTTCTTGCCGATCGCCTCGTCGTCGGCGAGGATCAGGCCGCCACGCGGGCCGCGCAGCGTCTTGTGGGTCGTGCTGGTGACGACGTGGGCGTGCGGGAACGGGCTCGGGTGGACGCCGGCCGCGACCAGGCCCGCGAAATGGGCCATGTCGACCATGAGATAAGCGTCGACCTCGTCCGCGATCGCGCGAAACGCGGCGAAGTCGATGATCGGCGGGTAGGCCGAGCCGCCGGCGATGATCACCTTGGGCCGGTGCTGACGGGCGAGGTCGCGGACTTGGTCGAAGTCGATCCGGTGGTCCTGGCGGCGGACGCCGTAGCCGACCGCCTCGAACCATTTGCCGGAAAAGTTGGGCCGGGCGCCGTGGGTCAGATGGCCGCCGGCGGCGAGCGACATGCCGAGGATCACATCGCCGGGCCTGGCGAGCGCGAACAGCACCGCGAGGTTGGCGGACGCGCCGCTGTGCGGCTGGACGTTGGCGAAGCCGCAGCCGAACAGGCGCGTGACGCGCTCGATCGCGAGCGTCTCGGCGACGTCCACGTACTCGCAGCCGCCGTAGTAGCGCCTGCCCGGATAGCCCTCGGCGTACTTGTTGGTCAGGACCGAGCCCTGGGCCTCGAGCACCGCGGGGCTGACGATGTTCTCGGACGCGATCAGCTCGATCTGGTTCTGCTGGCGGGTGAGCTCGCCCCGGATCGCCGCGAGCAGCTCGGGGTCGTCCCGGTCGAGCGCCCGCTCGAAGAAGCCGCGCGCGGCATCGGCGAGCAGGGCGGGGGCAGGCTGGCTTGGCGACATGGAACCTCGAAGCGGGAGCTGAGGTGAAGGATCGGTCCCGGCCATGCGCCGGGCTGTGGCGACGTGGTAGCACACTCGGGCACGAATCCAAGGCGACGAATTGCGGGCGCGGCGCTTGCCCCCACGTGGGGTCATAGAGTAGCTTCGCCGCTGTTCCCCCAGCACGCGTCGGAAGGGCCATGGCCGACCTCAAGGTTCGCAATCTCGACGACCACGTAGCTTCGGCGCTCCGGGCCCGCGCCCGCCAAAAAGGCATCTCGCTCGAGGAAGAGGTGCGCCGCACGCTCGCCCTTTCGGTCGCCCGTGATCGCGCCGAGCTGGTCGAGCGCGCCAAGGCGCTGCACGCCGCCGCCGGCGGTAAGCCGGGTCGTCCGGAGCTGGACAGCGCCCGGATCATCCGCGAGGAGCGGGACGCCTGGGGCTGAGCCCCGCCCAATGGGAGAAACTCATGGCCAACCTTCATGTGCGTAATCTGGATGAACGGGTTGCCGACAACCTGAGGACCAGGGCCAAGAATTGGGGGATCTCGCTCGCGGAGGAAGTTAGGCGAACGCTTGCTGCCTCGGTCGCTTCGGACATGGAGGCCTTCGCCCGTCGCGCCACCGCCTTGCGGGCGGTGACGGCCGGGGAAGAGCATGATCCCGCCGCGGACAGCGTCGCAATCATCCGCAGGCAACGAGATGCCTGGGGCTGAGCCGGCGCTCGATCTCGCGGTCGTGGATGCATCGGTCGCGGTCCGCTGGATCGTGCCAGAGCGCGGCGCGACCGAGGCGCTGGCTTTGCTGTCGCGGCCGATCGACTGGATCGCGCCTCGGTTAATGTTGACCGAGGTCGCCTCGGCATTGCACCGCAAGGTCGGGGCGGGCGAGCTGAAGGAAGAGCTGGCGACACAGGGCCTCGACTTTATCCTCGGCGCGATGGGTCGCAGCGCGCTACGTCTGTATCGAGATGAGACGGTGATCCGCTCCGCCTTGACCATGGCCCTGGCGCATCGGCACAAGGTGGCGGATTGCGTGTATCTGGCCCTTGCGGAGCACGCCGGAGCGGCGATCGTTACCGCCGACCGTCGGCTGAGCGACCTCGCCGGCTCACGCAAGCTCCGAACGGTGTTGCTGCCGTCAGCTTAGGTGGAGTTCGCCGTGACGTCAGGAATCACGACCGTTCTGAAGCCGGGCGAGCTGAGAGCCAACGAGCTCCGCGCGCTGGCCGAGGGCGGGCAGGAGGTGCAGCTCGACGACGGTTGCTGGCCGGCGGTCGAGGCGGCGGCGCAGGTGGTCGAGGCGGCGGCGCGGGGCGAGGCCGCGGTCTATGGCGTCAATACCGGCTTCGGCAAGCTCGCGACCACCCGGATCGCGCCCGACGACATCCTGGAGCTGCAGCGCCGGCTGGTGCTCTCGCACATGTGCGGGGTCGGCCCGCCCTTGCCCGACCCCGTGGTCCGACTGGTTCTGGTGCTCAAGGCGGCGAGCCTCGCGCTGGGCCATTCCGGGGTGCAGCGGCCGATCGTCGAGTTGCTGCTCGAGTTGCTCAATCACGACGCCCTGCCGGTGATCCCGGCCAAGGGCTCGGTTGGCGCGTCGGGCGATCTGGCGCCGCTCGCCCATCTCGCCGGCTGCCTGCTCGGCCATGGCGAGATCCGTTTTTCCGGGACCACTAGGCCGGCCGCCGAGGTTCTGCAGGCGATCGGAGCCGCGCCGGTCGAGCTCCGGGCCAAGGAGGGTCTGGCGCTGCTCAACGGCACCCAGGTCTCGACCGCGCTGGCGCTGGTCGGCTGGTTCCGGGCCGTCGCGGTGTTCGACGCGGCGCTGGTCGCGGGCGCGATGAGCGTCGATGCCGCGCTCGGCAGCGACGTGCCGTTCGAGGCGCGGCTCAACCGGGTGCGCGGCCAGCAGGGCCAGATCCGGGTTGCCGGACGCCTCACCGAGCTGCTTGCCGGCAGCGGGATCCGTGCCTCGCATCTCGTCGACTGCGCGCGCGTCCAGGACCCCTACAGTCTGCGCTGCCAGCCCCAGGTCATGGGTGCCTGCCTGGACCTCATGGAAGCCGCGGGCCGGACGCTCGAGCGCGAGGCGAACGGCGTCTCCGACAATCCGCTCGTGTTCGTCCCGAGCGCCGAGGGCGACGTGGGCGAAATCCTCTCGGGCGGCAATTTCCACGGGCAACCGGTCGCGTTCGCGGCCGACCAGCTCGCGCTCGCGTTGTCGGAAATCGGCTCGCTCGCCGAGCGGCGGATCGCGCTGCTCACCGACCCGGCGCTGAGCGGCCTGCCGGCCTTCCTCAGCCCCGAGCCCGGGCTCAACTCCGGCTTCATGCTGCCGCAGATCGCGGCGGCGGCGCTCGCCAGCGAGAACCAGCATCTGGCGCACCCGGTCGCGATCGACAGCCGGCCGACCTCGGCCAACCAGGAGGACCACGTCAGCATGGCGACCTACGCCGGCCGGCGCCTGCTGGAGATGGCCGAGAACGCCGCCCACATCGTCGCGATCGAGCTGTTCGCGGCGGCCCAGGGCATCGAGCTCCGCCGTCCGCTGCAGACCAGTCCGCGCCTTTCGGCCGTTCTTGGCGAGGTGCGCCGTCATGGCGCTTTCGTGGCCGAGGACCGCTCGCTCGCCGGCGAGATTTCCGGACTTGCGGCCGCGATTCTCGCGGGCGAGCTTGCGCACGAGCAGCCTCTGTTGGCTTAGTGGAGAGAAGAAAAATGGATCTGGGGATCGCGGGCCGGCGGGCGATCGTCTGCGCGTCGAGCCGGGGCTTGGGCAAGGCCTGCGCGCGGGCGCTGGCGCAGGCCGGGGTCTCGGTGGTGGTCAACGGGCTCGATGCGGAGCGCCTCGAGGCGAGCGCTGCGGAACTGCGCCGGGAGACCGGCAGCGAGATCAGGGCCGTGGCGGCCGACGTCACGACCCGCGAGGGCCAGGCGAAGCTGCTGGACGCTCTGCCCGATCCGGACATCCTGGTGACCAACGCCGGCGGGCCGCCGTTCAAGGATTTCCGCGAGCTCGACCGGAGCGCGATCCTGACCGGCGTGACCTGGAACATGGTGACCCCGATCGAGCTGATTCAGGCGACCATCGACCAGATGGTCGAGCGGCGCTTCGGCCGGATCGTCAACATCACCTCGATCTCGGTCCGGATGCCGGTTCAGGGGCTCGATCTGTCGTCGGGCGCGCGCGCCGGGCTCACCGCCTTCGTCGCCGGCGTCGCGCGCTCGGTCGCGCCCGCCGGGGTCACGATCAACAACGTGCTGCCCGGTTTCTTCGACACGGACCGCTACTGGGCCGGGATCGACGCGACCGCCAGGGTCCAGGGCAAGTCGCGCGAGCAGTTCGCCAGTGAGCGCGAAAGCCTGGTGCCGGCGCGCCGGATCGGCGACCCGCAGGAGTTGGGCGACGCCTGCGCCTTCCTCTGCAGCGCGCGCGCCGGTTACATCACCGGCCAGAACCTTCTGCTCGACGGGGGCCTGTTCAACAGCGCGTTCTGATCATATCGACGTGCCGCCTTGCCTGCGATGGCGTGATCCGACGAAGACTGGATGGCGAAGAGGTCTTCAGGGATGCGGCGCCATCCGAAGACCGACTGGCGGATCGAGCAGCTTGACACCGTGGCTCGTGCTTACAAAGTGCACGTGAAGAGCGGTCACGGGAGCCACGTCATCTTCGAGCATACGAAGATGGTCCGCGCCCTGTCGGTTCCGGCGCGCCGGCCAATCAAGCCGGTGTACGTTCGAAGGTTCCTCGCGATGATCGAGGATATCGAAAGGGTGGCGGCGGCCGAGGCGACCCTGAGGGGCGAGCATGACGAGCCTTGAATATCCTTTCACCATGGTTCCGCTGAGCGAGGATGAAGGCGGCGGGTATTTGATCGAATTTCCGGATCTACCGGGCTGTATGTCCGACGGCGCGACCCCATAATGGCGCTGACGCCATACGATGCTGGATCGCGGCCATGCGCGAAGCGGGCCGGCCGATCCCCAGACCTTCTGCGGCCGCGGTGAGCAAGCGAACGATCGGTGTTCAAGACGACGTCTATCAACGGCTGGCTGAAGAGGCGAGCCTGCAGGGCCTCAATGTCGAGACGATGGCCAATGCGGCTTTGAGTTCTGGCATGTTCCATCTCCTGGAGAGGATCAAGAGCGTTCCGCCGCCCGCCGAGAGAGCGCTCAAAACGCGGTAGACCGGATGCGATACACCCCGCTGAGCGATCTCGCCGGAGCGACCTTGCAGCGCGGCAGGCCCGCGGCCGGGCAGCCTGACCGGATTGGCTGTTGCATTATCCCTGCGGCTCGCGGCCTAAGCCTTGACGCCGGCGCCGAGCGCGGGCTCGGCCGTGGGGTCGAGCGGCCAGCGGGTGCGCACCGGCGCGGCGAGGTTGTCGATCAGGCCCTGCGCCAGGCGCTCCTGCCCGGCCCAGGCGATCATCACGCCGTTGTCGGTGCACAGCCGGGGCGGCGGCACGATCAGGTGGAGCCCGGCCTCGGCCGCGAGCCCGGCAAGCCGGGCGCGCAGATCAGCATTGGCGGCGACCCCGCCCGCGACCACCAGCGTATCGGCACCGGGATGTTCGGTCCGCAGAACGCGCGCGGCGCGCCGGGTGCGATCGACCAGGATGTCGCCGGCCGCCGCCTGGAAGCTGGCGCAGAGGTCGTTCAGGGCCGGCGGCTCGAGGGCCCCTGGCCCCAGCCGCTCGATCGTCTGGCGGAGCGCGGTCTTGAGACCGGAGAGCGAGAAATGGCAGCCGGACTGGCCGACCAGCGGCCGCGGCAGCGGGAAACGGTCGGGGTCGCCGCCTGCGGCCGCGCGCTCGACCGCGGGGCCGCCCGGAAAGCCGAGGTTCAGCATCTTGGCGGCCTTGTCGAACGCCTCGCCCAGCGCATCGTCGAGGGTGGTGCCGAGCCGCCGGTAGTGCCCGACGCCCTGGACCACCAGAAGTTGGCAGTGGCCGCCCGAGATCAGCAGCAAAAGGTAGGGAAAATCGACGTCGTGGGTCAGGCGGGCGGTGAGCGCGTGGGCTTCGAGATGGTTGATCGCGAGCAGCGGGCGGCGGTGGACCGCAGAGATCGCCTTGGCGGTCACGAGGCCCACGATCAGGCCGCCGATCAGACCGGGGCCGGCACTGGCGGCGACGCCTGCGAGCTGGCCGAACTCGAGCCCCGCCTCGGTCATCACCCGGGCGATCAGCCGGTCCAGCACCTCGACGTGGGCGCGCGCCGCGATCTCGGGCACGACGCCGCCGAACGGCGCGTGCCGGTCCTCCTGGCTCTGCAGCGCCTCGGCGAGAATCCGGCGCTCGGCGTCGACCAGGGCGGCCCCGGTCTCGTCGCAGCTGGTCTCGATTCCGAGCACCACCTTCGGGCGCGATGTGCTAACGGTCCTGGACATGATCTCAGCAGATAAGCCCGCGCCGGCATGACCGCCAGCCGCCGATCGAGGGCCCGACGCTGAGTGCGCGGCTGCGCATCGGCACCCGCGGCTCGGCGCTCGCCCGCGTCCAGACGGCGCTGGTCGTGGGCGCGCTCGAGCGGGCGCACCCGAAGCTGGCGGCGCCGGGAGCGCTCGAGGTCGTGGTGATCCGGACGACCGGCGATCGGGTCACCGACCGGCCGCTCGCGGAGCTCGGCGGCAAAGGCCTGTTCTGCAAGGAGCTCGAGGCGGCGCTGCTCGAGGAGCGGATCGATCTCGCGGTGCACTCGGTCAAGGATCTGCCGACCTGGCTGCCGGCCGGCCTCGCGCTGGGCGCGGTCCTGGCGCGGGCTGACCCGCGCGACGTGCTGATCACCCGCGACGGCGCCGGGCTCGACGGCCTGCCGCCGGACGCCGTGGTCGGGACGTCTTCGCCGCGCCGGCAGGCGCAGGTGCTGGCGCGCCGTCCCGAGCTTCGGGTTGTTCCGATCCGCGGCAACGTCGAGACCCGGCTGCAGAAGCTCGCGGCCGGCGCGGTCGATGCCACCCTGCTGGCGCAGGCCGGCCTCGAGCGCCTCGGGATCGCGCCGGCGGGTGCCACCGTCCTGTCGCCCGAGGTCATGCTGCCGGCGGTCGGCCAGGGCGCGATCGGGGTCGAAGGCCGCACGGACGACGCGCGGACCCTGGCGTTGCTGGCGGCGCTCGACGATCCGGGGAGCGCCGCCTGCGTCGGCGCCGAGCGCGCGCTGCTGGCGGCGCTCGACGGCTCCTGCCACACCCCGATCGCCGGCCACGCCGAGTGCGACGCGGCGGGGCTGCGGCTCGCGGCCCTGGTGGCGTGCCCGGACGGCAGCGTCTGCCTGCGCACGACGCGGCAGGGGGCGCCGACGGAGGCCGAGGCGCTCGGGCGCGATGCCGGCCTGGAGCTGAAGGCGCGCGCCGGTCCGGGCTTCTTCGCCTGAGCCGCGGCGGCCCGTGGCGGAGCCCAGCGCGTGCAGGTTCTGATCACCCGGCCACGGGCTGATGCCGAGGCGCTCGCGCAGGCCCTCGAGGCCCGCGGCCACGGGGTGCTGATCGCGCCCGTTTTGACGATCGAGCCGATCCGCCAGGCAGACCCGGACTTCAGCGGCGTGCAGGCGCTCGTGCTGACCAGCGCCAACGCCGTCCCGGCGCTCGCCGGAACCGATCCCGGCCGGCCGGTGTTCGTGGTCGGCGACACGACCGCCCGGGCCGCGCGCGCGGCCGGCTGCGGCGACGTGCGCGCTGCCGCGGGCGACGCCGCGGGGCTGGCGCAGCTGATCATCGGGCAGTGCCGGCCGGAAGCCGGACCGCTCCTGCATCTCGCCGGCACCGAGGTCCGCCCCGGGCTCGCCGAGGCGCTCGCGGCGGCGGGCTTCGCATTGCGGCGCGAGGCGGTCTACCGGGCGGTCGCGGCGAGCAGCCTGCCGGCACCCGTGATCGAAGCGATCCGCCGTCGGGCGGTCGACGCCGTGCTGCTGTTCTCGACGCGCAGCGCGACGATCTTCGTCGACCTGATCACCCGGCACGGTCTGGCCGATCGTTTCGGCAGGACCGAGGCGATCTGCCTGAGCGCTGCGGTGGCGGCGCCGTGCGGTCGCCTCAACTGGGCGAGGCTGAGGGTCGCTGTCCAACCTACCGTTGAGATGATCCTGGGGCAGCTTGAAGGCTGCGAGCGAAGGTGCTAGGCGTGCCCGGGGTCGCCGGTCGGCAGCGCAGCCGGTAGCGCAGCACGGGCCGACATCATCATCCTTGAGTCGCGGCGAGAGGTCCCCCATGGCGCGCAACAGAGGCAGACGGCCTGGCAGCCAGCCCGAGGCGACGCCCCCGGCGCGCCCGAGGCCGCCGGGTGACGGCGATCCCGGCGACCGCAGCGACGCCACGTCGGCGGCGTCTGCCGGCGGCAGCGTCCGGCCGTCGGGCGCCGGCGGGCCCGAGCCCTCCTCCCACCCGGGGGCACCCTCCGCTGGGCCGGGCGGACCGCCGGGGGCGAGCCCGCCCGAGAGCACGGCAGGCAGGCCAGACCCGGCCGCACCTCGCGACACCGGCGAACCAGGGGGAGCCCCGGGCAAGCCAGGCCCGGTCGGTAAGCCGGACACACCGCTTGGCGTGGGCGCGCACGAGAGTGCCGCAGCCAGGCCGGGCTCAGCCGGCGGGCCGAGCGCCGCGCCCGGGGCGGGCACGCCCGCGAGCGCGGCCGGCAAGCCCGGGCCCGCCAGCGCGCAGGCGGCGCCTCCGGGGGGGAGTGCGCCTGCGATGCCGGGCCCCCCCGGCGCCCGACCGCGACCGGGCGTCGAGTTGGCCGGCAGAACCCGCCCCCCCGCCGGTGCGCCGCCGCCGGGCGGCGCGCGGCGCGCCTTCCGGAACGGTCTGATCGGCGGTCTGATTGCCGGTTGGATCGGCGGTGTCGCCGCCTGGGTGGCGCTGACCTTTCTGGTGCCGCCGGACGTCGAGGCGCAGGTCCAGGAGTTGCAGAACCGGGTCGAGCAACTCGACGGCAGCGTGCAGAAAGCGCAGGGCAATGATCAGGCGCTGGCGCAACTCGGCAGCCGGGTGCAAAGTCTCGAGCAGGTCGCCGGGACCGGCTCCGAGCAGAGCCGGGCGACCGCTGAGCTTGCCGCCCTCGAGAAGCGGCTGGGCAATCTCGAGAAGAACGTGAGCGGCGGCCAGGGCGACGCCACCGCGAAGAACGTCGAGGATCTCCGGACCCACCTCGCGACGCTCGAGAACCAGCTCGCCGGGCTCGCCACCGACATCGCCGGCGCCGGCGATGCCAAGGCCGGCGACGTGGCGACCCTCGAGGCTCTGCAGTCCCGTCTGACGGCGCTCGAGAATCACCTGGCGGAAGCCGGCGCCGCCGGCGCGCCCGCCGACCGGCTCGACGCGCTCGCCGCGCGCGTCGACGACCTCGCGCAGACGGGCTCGAAGGTCCAGCAGCTGGCGAGCAACGTTCAGCAGCTGCAACAGCAGAACGCCGCGACCGGGGACCGCCTGAAGGGGCTCGCAAGCCAGATTCAAGGCCTCGACCAGCGGTTCCAGGGTGCGCACGGCGATCTCGAGGATCTGCAAAGCCGGCTCGCCGACCTCCAGAACCGGGCCCAGTCGGCCGCCGACCGGCGGCAGCTGGCGGCGGCGCTCGCGCTGATCACGACCCAGATCGACACCGCGATCGCGCGATCGCAGCCTTACGAGGCGCCGCTCGACAGCCTGAAGGCGCTCGCCGGTCAGGACCAGGTGGTGCACCAGGCGGCGGCTGACCTTACGCCGGGCGCGCCTTCCGGGGTCCCGACGCTCGCGGCGCTCCGGCAGTCGTTCGAGGCGGTCGCGGGCGAGATCGTGCAGCGGTCGCGGGCGCCGGAGGGCGACAGCCTGCTCGACAAGGCGGCCGGCAACCTGATGCGGCTGGTGACCGTGCGGCCGGTCGGCGCCAAGGTCGAGGGCGACGATGCCGCAGCACGGGTCGCCCGGGCGGAAGCCGATCTCGCGCAGGGTGACCTGGCCGCGGCGGTCGCCGAAGTCGAGGCCCTCCAGGGTCCGGCCGCCGAGGCCGCCGCCGACTGGCTGGCAAAGGCCAAGGCGCGCCTGCAGGCGACCGAGGCGGTCGCCCAGCTGCGCACGCACGCCACGGAACTGCTGACCCAGACCACCAACTGAGCGAGCCCCGGCTGAGCGATCGGCGCCGCGCGCCGGCGGCGGCGACCCAGCAGCAAGGACCTCCATGATCCGGCTCATTGTGTTTCTCATCATCGCGGTCGGCCTGTCCTTGGTCGCGACCTGGTTCGCGGAGCATCCGGGCCAGGTCTCGCTGGTCTGGCAGGGCGTGCAGATCGAGACCTCGGTCGCGATCCTGGTGATCGCGGTGCTGCTGTTTGCGATCCTGGTGGTGATCCTGTTCGAGCTGCTGCGCCTGCTGCGGCGGGCGCCACGCGAGTTCGGGCGCCGGCGGCGGCGGCGGCGCATCGATCGCGGCCATCAGGCGCTCGCCCGCGGCCTGGTCGCGGCGGCCGCCGGCGACGTCGCGGCGACCAAGGCGCACAACCGCCGGGCCGAGAAGCTGCTCGACCATGCCCCCTCGACGCTGCTGCTGAGCGCCCAGACCGCGCAGCTGGGCGGCGACGAGGCCGCCGCGCGGCAGAAGTTCCGCCAGATGCTCGAGCACCGGGAGACCGAGTTCCTGGGCCTGCGCGGCCTGCTCGCCCAGGCGATCAAGGACCGTGACGCCGAGACCGCGCTCGGGCTCGCCCGGCGCGCCTATCTGCGCCGGCCGAGCACGCCCTGGGTGCTGACCACGCTGTTTGATCTGCAGACCCAGGCGGGGCTCTGGAGCGAGGCGCTAAGCACGGTCGGCGACATGGCGCGCCACAGGCTGATCGACCGGTCGACAGCGATCCGGCGGCGCGCGATTCTGCATCATCAGCAGGCGGCCGAGCAGCGCAAGCTGGGCCACACCTACGAGGCGCAGCGGCTGGCGCGTAAGGCGCAGAAGATGGTGCCGAGCCTGGCGCCGCTCGCGGTTCAGGCGAGCGAGCTCGCCGAGCAGAGCAACCAGCCCCGCCTGGCGCGCAAGATCATCGAGGCCGGCTGGCGGGCCGAGCCGCATCCGGCGCTCGCCCGCGTCTATCTCGCGCAGGCCGCGGGCCAGCCGCCGGCCGAGCGGCTGAAGCGCGCCGAGCGCCTGTACCAGCTGGCGCCCGACCACATCCAGAGCGATCTGGTGGTCGCCGAGCAGGCGATCGCGGCCGAACAGTGGCCGGCTGCGCGCACCGCGCTCGAGCGCGCCCGCAAGCGCGGGCCGACCGCGTCGGTCTACCGCCTGCTCGCCGAGGTCGAGCAGGCCGAGGGCGACGGCGACAAGGCGCGCGCCTGGCTCGCCAAGGCGGTCGACGCGCCGCCCGATCCGGCGTGGCTCTGTCCCGCGACCGGCGAGGTTCGCGCCCGCTGGTCGCCGTTCGGTCCGGACGGCCGCTTCGACAGCCTGCGCTGGGGCTCGCCGCCCAAGATCGTGCCGCTGCTGCGCGAGGATGCCGAGGCGCAGCTGATCCCGCCGGCGACCGCGCCGGCGGGCGACGGCCAGGCCGGCCCTACGCCCGCGACCGGCGGCCCGGTGACCACGGTCGCCAGCCACGACGCCCCGCCCGACACCCGCGAGGCCGCGGCCGCCCGCGCCGGCGCACCTTGACGGCGCCCCGGTCGCCCGGTACCTAGCAGCCTCTGCCGGCCGGAGTAGCTCAGGGGTAGAGCGGCTGATTCGTAATCAGTAGGTCGGAGGTTCGAATCCTCTCTCCGGCACCAGCTCAGCCAGCGTGTTCGAGACACCCGCCGGCGGCCGAAGCCGTGGTTCCGGCCGCCGGCGGCGTCACGGTTGGGGCTGGCCGAGGCCGCCGGCGCCGCAGTTCGCCTCGAGACTTTCCGCGGTCATGACTTGATGAGTTCGGGGCCTCCGTTTTGCTTGCCGCGACCGGATCAAGACCGGGAGCGAAATTGACGATTGCCAAACGCGGGTGGTCGGCGTAAGTCACTCGCTAAGTCGACTGTCATCCGGAGAACTTTACAGTGGCCCAGAGTACCGAACCCGCGACGCTGGCCGAAGTCACGGCCGAAATCGTGTCCGCCTACGTCTCGAACAACAAGATCGCGCCCGCGGACGTCGCCACGCTGATCACCAGCGTGGCCAGTCAGATGGCGCGCATCGGCAGCGAACCTGAAGCACCGGCGGAGGCGAAGGCCGAGCCGGCGGTCTCGGTGCGCCGCTCGATTCAGCCCGACCGCCTGATCTGTCTGGTCTGCGGCAAGGCGCAAAAGGTGCTCAAGCGCCATCTCGCGGTCAAACACGGCCTGACGCCGGCCGAGTACCGCACCCGCTTCGAGCTCAGGCCCGACTATCCGATGATCGCGCCGGCCTACGCCCAGCAGCGCCGCGAGGTCGCGCTCAAGCTCGGGCTCGGACGCCCGAAGCCGGCGGCGCGCGGACGGCGGACCGGCAGGCCCGTCGGCCGGCCCCGGAAGGCCGCAACCAGCCAGCCGGCAGCGCCCGACGCCGGCGCCTGACCGGCGGCGGGCCGGGCGCCGAGGTCAGCGCGACCGGGCGAGCTCCCGCATCAGCTCGCCGATCCCGGCGAACAGCCAGGGCTGGACCGCGGCGGACAGGAAGCCCACGCCCATCGCGGCGTAGTGCGCGCCGTTCTGGTTGCCGACCAGCGTGGTCCCGGCGGTTCGGCCGGCGGCCATGATCTGCTTCAGCGCGCGCTCGACGGTTGCCGTGACTTTCGGATCCGTCGGCTTGCCGATCAGGCCCATCGAGGCGGCGAGGTCCGAGGGCGCCACGAAGAACACGTCGATGTGGTCGACCTTCAGGATCTCGCCCAGGTTCTCGACCGCGCGGATGTCCTCGATCAGCGCGATCAGCAGCGTGTGGTCGTTGGCGACCTCGAGGTAGTCGGGCACGCCATAGCCCTGGCGGCTGGTGAACAGGCCGCGCTTGCCGATCGGCGCGAACTTGGCGGCCTCGACGAACCTGCGCGCATCCTCGCCGGTGTCGATGTGGGGCACGCAGATGCCCTGGGCGCCGAGATCGAGGGTCCGGTAGATCGGACCGTAGGCGAGCGCGTTGACCCGGACCACCGAGGTCATGCCCCAGAGGTCGCAGGCCCGGGTCAGGTCGGGGATGTGGCCGTAGTCGATCGGCCCGTGCTCGCCCTCGAGCCAGATCGCGTCCGCGCCCGCGGACCCGATCAGATCGATCAGGTCGGGGCTGTCGATCCCGCCGACCGACAGCACGGTCTGTCCGGCCGCGAGCTTCTGCTTGACCCGATTGGCGCGAATTGTGGCCATGGCGCATGCCTCCCCTGGGTTGCCCGTGATCGCTTCGGCCGCGACCATAGCCAGCCCTCGCGGCGGCCGCCAGCGGGTCGCGCCCGGGGTACGCCGAGGGGGGCGCTTCGGCCGCCGGGATCATTTGACAAAGCGACGATCGCCGCGTTTGTTGAACGGGGTTGTCCATCGCATCGCACCACCTTTGGTTTCGGGGCGATCGGATGGACCACGAACAAACGGGGAGGTTTCAAGGATGCGGACCACGCGAAGGCTGGCCGTCGCTCTGCTCGGCGCGGCGGCGCTCATCGGCGTGCTGCCTCAGTCCCAGGCGTGGGCGGACGATGCGCTCGCGCAATCGGGTCTGATCGGCAAGCTCGAGGGCATCACGATCATCGAGGACCGGTCCAAGTGGCCGACGACGTTCCACGAGGCGCCGGCGCTGGCGGAGTTGGTCAAGCAGGGAAAACTGCCGCCGGTCGAGCAGCGCCTGCCGGAGGACCTGATGGTCATCCAGCCGGTGCACGAGATCGGCAAGTACGGCGGCATCTGGCACCGCGGCTTCACCGGCCCCGGCGACAACGAGAACGGCAACCGCATCCAGGCCTCCGACCGGCCGATCCTGGTCGACCACACGGGCAACGTGCCGCGGCCCTCGCTCGCCAAGGGCTGGAAGATGAGCGAGGACGGCAAGACGTATACGCTCTACCTGCGCAAGGGCCTGAAATGGTCGGACGGCGCGCCGTTCACCGCCGACGACTTCGTCTTCTGGTTCGAGGACATCTACAACAACAAGGACATCGTGCCGACCCCGATCCCCGACATGACGCCGCAGGGCAAGCCCGGGCGGATCGTCAAGGTCGACGAGACGACCGTCAACTTCGAGTTCGACGTGCCCTACTATCTGTTCGAAGAGCTAATGATGGGCGACACCCTGATCGGCGGCGGCCAAGCGGTCCGGCAGTCGGAGAAGCGCAGCTACGGCGGCTATGCCCCGACCCATTATCTGAAGCAGTATCTGCCCAAATATGCGGGCGGGGTCGACAAGGCCAACGCTGCGGCCAAGGCTGCCGGCTACGACAACTGGGTCGCGTATCTGCACTTCAAGAAGGACTGGACACTCAATCCAGAGCTGCCGGTGCTCGGGCCCTGGCACACGGTCAAGCCGATCAACAATCCGACCTGGGTGATGGAGCGCAATCCGTACTACTGGGCGGTCGACACCGAAGGCAACCAATTGCCGTACCTGGACGGCGTGGTCATGACGCTCGCCGAGGATCTCGAGGTCCTGAACCTGCGGGCGATCGCCGGTGAGTACGACCTGCAGGAGCGCCACGTCGACCTCGGCAAGCTGCCGGTGATCCTGGATAATCAGGAGAAGGGCAACTACAAGGTGCACCTCGACCTCGCGTTCAACGGCGCCGATGCGATCTATCAGTTCAACCAGACTTACGACGCCGATCCCGAGATTGCGAAGTGGCTGACCAACACCGACTTTCGACGGGCGCTGTCGCTCGCGATCGACCGCGACCAGCTCAACCAGACCTTCTGGCTGGGCGTCGCGACCCCGGGCTCGCCGGCGCCGGGCGAGAGTTTGCCGTACTTTCCGGGCAAGGGCTGGCGTGAGAAGTGGTCGACCTACGACCCGGACAAGGCCAACCAGATGCTCGATGCGATCGGGCTGGACAAGAAGGATGCCGACGGCTTCCGGCTGCGCACCGACAACGGCCAGCGGCTGCGGCTCGAGATCCAGGCGGTGCAGGCGTTCCTGCCCTGGCCCAAGATCAGCGAGATGGTCGCCGACCAGTGGCGCAAGGTCGGCATCCAGGCCGACGTCAAGGACACCGAGCGCTCGCTCGCGTTCACCCGCACCCAGGCCAACCAGCACCAGATCATGGTCTGGAACAACGGCGGCACCGAGCTACTCTATTTGTTCCCGCGGCACGCGATCCCGGTCGACCCGACCGAGGCGTTCATGGGGCCCGAGTTCGCCAAGTGGTACGCCTCGAACGGCGCCCAGGGCCGCAAGCCCGAGGATCCGAACATGTTGAAGATCCTCGAATTGTTCCGCGGCGCCGCCAGCCAGAAGGCCCCGCAGCGGATCGAGACCGCCAAGGAGATCTGGAAGATCCTGATCGACCAGCAGTACGGCATCGGCACGGTCGGTCAGTCGCCGGCGCTGATGGGCGTCCGCCTGGTCTCGAACAAACTGGGAAATATCCCGGACCGCAACTGCATCGCGCAGCACTGCCGGACCCCCGGCGGGGCCCATCCCGAGATGTGGTACTACAAGGAGTAAGCCCATAGGGGGCCCCCGGGTGTCCGGCCCGGGGGCCGCACCGCCATGATCGCCTACGTCGTCCGCCGCCTCCTGCTCGCGATCGCCACCATCTGCGCGATCTCGGTAGTTTCCTTTGCGATCATCCAGCTGCCGCCCGGTGATTTCGTCGACAGCTACATCGCGCGGCTGTCGTCCTCCGGCTCGATGGTCAGCGCCCAGGAAGCCGAGGCGATGCGTGAGCAGTACGGCCTCGACCGGCCGGTCTGGGTCCAGTATTGGAAATGGGTCTCGCGCGTCGTCCGCGGCGACTTCGGCGTCTCGCTCGAATGGAACCGGCCGGTCACCGAGGTGATCGGCGACCGCTTGTGGCTCACGATCGTGATCTCGATCGCCGCAATCATCCTGACCTGGGGGATCGCGCTCCCGATCGGGATCTATTCGGCGGTGCGCCAGTATTCGATCGCCGACTACATCTTCACTCTGGTGGGTTTCATCGGGCTCGCGGTACCGAACTTCCTGCTCGCGCTGATCATCATGTACCTGAGCTTCCGGTTCCTCGATACCAACGTCGGCGGCCTGTTCTCGCCGGCCTACGCGCTCGCCCCCTGGAGCTGGGGCAAGGTCTGGAATCTGATGGCGCATCTGCCGCTGCCGGCGTTGATCCTGGCGCTCGCCGGCACCGCGCAATTGATCCGGATCATGCGCGCGAATCTCTTGGATGAGCTGCGCCGCCCCTACGTCACCACGGCCCGCGCCCGCGGCCTCCAGGAATGGCGCGTGATCACCAAATATCCGGTGCGCGCCGCGCTCAATCCGTTCGCCAGCACGATCGGCTATCTGCTGCCGTTCGTGGTCTCGGGCAGCATCGTCGTCTCGCTCGTCCTGTCGCTGCCGACGATCGGGCCGGTACTGCTGCGCGCGCTGGTCGCTCAGGACATGTTCCTCGCCGGCGCGATCGTGCTCCTGCTCGGCGTGCTGACCGTGATCGGCACCTTCCTGTCCGACCTGGTGCTGATGTGGATCGACCCGCGCATCCGGGCGGGGCTGCACGGATGAGCACCGTCATCGATGTGGCCGCAGCGCCGGCGACGACGGCCGCCGAGGAGAAGGTCGCGGTCGCGACCCAGCTCCAGCTCACCTGGTGGCGCTTCAAGAAGCACAAGGTGGCGCTCGCGAGCGGCGTGATCGTCGCCCTCTTCTACCTCGTGGCGCTGCTCGCCGATTTCCTCGCGACCGCCAATCCTTACGCGACCGAGGCCGGGCGCAGCTACATCCCGCCGCAGGCGATCCACTGGTTCGACGCCGACGGCAGCTTGCGGCCGCACGTCTACGCCCTCAAGGGCAAGCGCGACCTCAGGACCTTCAAGCTGGTCTATGTGCCCGACCCGGCCGACAAGCGCTATCTGAAGCTGTTCGCCGAAGGTTATTCCTATGACTTCCTCGGGCTGTTCCCGACCAGCCGCCATCTGCTCGGGCTCGACCGCGGCGAGGCGACCGACGCGCTGTTCCTGCTCGGGACCGATCAGCTCGGGCGCGATTTCTGGTCGAGGCTGATGCTCGCGACCCGGACCTCGCTGGTGATCGGGCTGGCCGGCGTCACGATCTCGCTGTTCCTGGGCGTGCTGCTCGGTGGCGTCTCGGGCTTGGCCGGCGGCTGGGTCGACATGGGCATCCAGCGCCTGATCGAGATCCTGCGCTCGATCCCGACCATCCCCTTGTGGATGGGGCTCGCGGCCGCGCTGCCGGCCAGCTGGAGCGTGCTCCAGGTCTACCTCGCGATCACGGTAATCATCTCGCTGATCGGCTGGACCGAGCTCGCGCGCGTGGTCCGCGGCCGCTTCTTGGCACTCCGCGAGGAGGACTTCGTGACCGCGGCCGAGCTCGCCGGCGCCTCACGCCTGCGAATCATCTTCCGCCACATGGTGCCGTCTTTCCTGTCGCACATCATCGCGGCGATCAGCCTCGCCCTGCCGGCGATGATCATCAGCGAGACCACGCTCTCGTTCCTCGGCCTGGGCCTGCGGCCGCCCGCGATCAGCTGGGGCGTGCTGCTCCAGGATGCCCAGAACATCCAGGCGCTCGGGATCGCGCCCTGGCTTTTGATCGCGGCGATCCCGGTGATCGTGGTGATCCTCGCGTTCAATTTCCTGGGCGACGGCCTGCGCGACGCAGCCGATCCCTATGGCTGAGCCGATCCTTGCCGTGCGCGGGCTTCGGACCTGGTTCCACCAGGACGAGGGCATCGTGCGCGCGGTCGACGACGTCTCCTTCGACCTCGAGCCCGGCCGCACGCTCGGGATCGTCGGCGAGAGCGGCTGCGGCAAGAGCGTGACCGCGCGCTCGATCCTTCGGATCGTCGAGCGCCCGGGCCGGGTCGAGGCCGGCCAGATCCTGCTTCGCCGTGCCGACGGCCGGGTAGTCGATCTCGTCAGGCTCGACGGCCAGGGGCAGGAGATGCGAAGCATCCGCGGCGGCGAGATCGGCTATGTGTTCCAGGAGCCGATGAGCTCGCTGTCGGCCTTCTACACGATCGGCAACCAGCTGATCGAGGCGATCCGCCTGCACAGCGACCTGTCGCAGCGGGCAGCACGGGCGCGCGCGGCCGATCTGCTCGGCATGGTCGGCATCCCGCAGCCGGCGCGCCGGGTCGACAGCTATTCGTTCGAGCTCTCGGGCGGGCTCCGCCAGCGGGTCATGATCGCGCTGGCGCTCGCCGCCGAGCCCCGGATCCTGATCGCCGACGAGCCGACCACCGCGCTCGACGTCACGACCCAGGCACAGATTCTGGACCTGATCCGGCAGCTCCAGGAGGAGCGCGATCTGGCGGTGATCCTGATCACCCACGACATGGGCGTGATCGCCGAGATGACCGACGAGGTCGTGGTCATGTACCTCGGCCGCGACGTCGAGCGCGGTCCGGTCGATGCGATCTTCCATGCGCCCGCGCACCCGTACACGAAATCTCTGCTGCGCTCGATCCCGAGCGTGCTGGCGGCGCCCCGCTCGCGCCTTCGGACCATCGAGGGCTCGATCCCGCATCCCTACGCCCGACCGCCGGGCTGCCCCTTCCATCCGCGCTGCCCGGATGCGATCGCCGGCGCCTGCGAGCGCGAGCTGCCGGCCGCCGTGGTCCTCGGCGCCCGCCGCGAGGCCAGCTGTTTTCTCTATGGCCAGGACCAATCCGGCGCCACCGCGCCCGTGCCGAGCCTCGTGGAGGAAGCGGGGTGAGCAAGGCCGCGACGATCCTCGAGGTCGAGAACCTGCAGAAATGGTTCCCGATCCGGCGCGGCCTCCTGCGGCGCGTGGTCGGCCAGGTGCGCGCGGTCGACGACGTGAGCTTCAGGATCGACCGCGGCGAGACCCTCTCGCTGGTCGGCGAGAGCGGCTGCGGCAAGACCACCACATCGCGCTGCATCCTGCGGGCGCTGACGCCGACCGCGGGCGCCATCCGCTTCCGGACCGAGTCGGGCAACCAGGTCGACGTCGCCGCCTTGCCGAAGCCGGAGCTGCGGCCGCTCCGGCGCCAGATGCAGATGATCTTCCAGGACCCTTTTTCGTCACTCAACCCGCGGATGACGATCACCGACATCATCGCCGAGCCCTTGCTGGTCAACGGCGTGCGCTCGCTCGAGGAGCGCCGGCGGCGGGTGCGCGAGCTGCTCGACCTGGTGCAGCTGCCGGCCGCCTACATGAACCGCTTCCCGCACGCCTTCTCGGGCGGCCAGCGTCAGCGGATCGGCATCGCCCGCGCGCTCGCGTTGAACCCGGCGCTGATCGTCGCCGACGAGCCGGTCTCGGCGCTCGACGTCTCGGTCCAGGCGCAGATCGTCAACCTCCTGCTCGACCTGCAGGACCGATTGGGCCTCTCATATCTGTTCGTCGCCCATGATCTGTCGGTCGTGAAGCACGTGAGCGACCGGGTCGCGGTCATGTACGTCGGCAAGATCGTCGAGCTGGCGCCGACCGCGGAGCTGTTCGCGCGGCCGCTGCATCCCTACACCGAGGCGCTGCTGTCGGCGGTGCCGGTGCCCGACCCGAGGCGGCGCGCGCGCCGGATCGTGCCCAGGGGCGAGGTCGCGGACCCGGCCAACCCGCCCTGCGGCTGCCACTTCCATCCGCGCTGCTCGTACGCCGTCGAGCGCTGCCGGAGCGAGGTCCCGGCGCTCCGGCAGCTGGCAAGCGGCCATTTCGCCCGCTGCCACCGCGCCGAGGAGCTGATGCTCGCCGGTGTCCGCGCCGACGGCGAGCCGGCGCTCGCGCTGCGCGCGGCCTCGGCCGGCGGCGGTTGACCAGCTTCGAGGTCACGATGCGCGTTTTCTTCGAGCCGAAGATTCCGTTGCACGATCCCGAGCTCTATGCCTGCGAGCGGACCGACCAGGGCATACCGGCCGGGCAGGCCGGCGGGCGGGCCGCGCTCGAGCGCTATCGCACCGACGGCTTCCTGATGGTCCGCGGGCTGGTCGCGGTCGACGAGGTCAAGGCCGCTCGCGCCGAGCTCGAGGCGATGGCGCTCGCGGATCGGCCCGGTTGCGAGATGATCTGGTACGAAGGCGCGCTCCGCGATCGTCTCGCGCTCGACCCGGGCCGCGACCGCGAGATCGACGGCCGGGTCGGCGGCGTGGGCTTCGCGCCCGGCCAGGAGGGCGACCGCCTGCCCGACCTCGAGCCCGCGATCCGCGCGCGCTACGTGCGCAAGTTCATGGGCTTCGTGGAGCGCGTGCCGGCCTTGACCCGGCTCGCCCGCCACCCCGATTTGCTCAGCCTGGCCGAGCGGCTGCTCGGCGCCCGGCCCGAGCTGTTCCAGGACATGGCGCTGGTCAAGCCCGCAGGCGGCCGCGAGAAGCCCTGGCATCAGGACCACGCCTATTTCAATGTCGCCCTCGAGGTGCCGATCGTCGGGGTCTGGCTGCCGATGGGCGAGGCGACGCCTCAGAACGGCTGCATGCACCTGCTGGCGGGCGGCCACAAAGGCGGCCCGCGCCTCCACTTCAAGCGCCGCGACTGGCAGATCTGCGATACCGACGTCGAAGTGGCCGGCCGGGTCGCCGTGCCGATGCGGGCGGGCGACGTCCTGTTCTTCGACGGCAAGATCCCGCACGGCACCCCGGTCAACCGGACCGAAGCGTTCCGCTGGGCGGTCCAGTATCACTATCGGCCGGCCGAGGCGCTGGCGGTCGACGACGCCACGCGTCTCGCGGCTTTCGGCAGCGAGGGCCGGGACGTCACCTGCTGAGGACAGTCGGGACTGCCTTCGGCATCGTTGGAGGGATTCAGATGACCGAGCGGCTGGAAGGGGGCTGCGCCTGCGGGTCGGTGCGCTACCGGCTCGAGTCCGCGCCGATGTTCGTGCACTGCTGTCACTGCCGCCACTGTCAGCGCCAGACGGGCAGCGCCTTCGTGCTCAACGCGCTGATCGAGACCGACCGGGTCACGCTGCTGGCGGGCGATCCGGAGCCGGTGCCGGTGCCCACCGACAGCGGCCGGCCGCACGACATCTGGCGCTGCCCGGTCTGTCGGACGGCGGTCTGGAGCAACTATGGCGGGCGCGCGGCGCTCCGCTTCGTTCGGGTCGGCACGCTCGACGACCCCGTGGCCCTGGCGCCGGACGTGCACATCTACACCCGCTCGAAGCTGCCCTGGATCGAGCTGCCCGAGGGCGTTCCCGCGTTCGAGGCCTACTACGATTCGCAGAGCCTCTGGCCCGCGGCGAGCCTCGAGCGCCGGCGCGCGATCCTCGGCTGATCTGCCTGACCGGGACCCGGTCCTCGTCACGACAGCGCGGCGTAGAGTTCCATCGGCTCTTCGAATCCGGCCAGCCGGTGGGGGCCGAGACCGCGGAACCTGATGCCCGAGCCGGCGACCAGGTCGCGGACCGTGCGCGAGACGCAGACCTCGCCGGCACCGGCCTGCTCGATCACCCGCGAGGCGATGTGCACCGCGATGCCGTGGACGTCGTGCTCGCTCAGCTCGACCTCGCCGGTCTGCAGACCAACGCGGACCTCGATGCCGAGGCGGCTGACGGCCGCCGCAATCGCGACCGCGCAGCGGACCGCGCGGCCGGGACCGTCGAACGTCGTGAGAAAACCGTCGCCCAACGACTTGATCTCGCGGCCCCGGAAGCGTTCCAGCTCCTGGCGCACGATCTCGTCATGGGCCGCGAGGACGTCCCGCCAGCGCTGGTCGCCCAGCGCCTCGGCCCGCCGGGTCGAGCCGACGATGTCGGTGAACAGGACCGTGGCGAGCGTGCGCTCGCTGAGTGTCTGCAGCTTCGATCCGACCAGGAACCAGTGGATCTCGTCGACGATCGCATCCGCGTTGTCGCCGACGAACGGCAGATGGTCCTGGCCCGGCAACTCGACCAGCTCGGCGTTCGGGATCAGCCGGGCCAGCTCGCGCCCACCGTGAATGTCGATGGTCGTGTCGTCGGTGCGGTGGACCACGAGCGTGGGCACTCGGATCGAGGGCAGCGCCTGCGAGATGTCGATCTGGCTGTTCATCCGCATCAGCGCGATCGCCGCGCCCGGGTTGGCGCCGAGGCGCTCGAAGCGCCCCCACCACTCCTTGAGCATCCGGTTCCTCGCCAAAGGTCGGCGCGAACATCGGCAGGCTCTCGCCGGAGCCCCAGTCGCTGTCGATGTAGGCGAGCAGGTTCTCCAGGTCCCTCTCGGTCGCGAACCAGTCGGTGAAGCGGGCGAAGGCGCCATAGAGGACCAGGGAGCTGCACATCTCGGGATGGCACGCGGCGAAGAACGCCGCCAGCGAGCCGCCCTCCGAGATGCCGAAGATCGCGGCCTTGTCGATCCCGACGGCGTCCATCACCGCGCGCACGTCGTCCATGCGCTCGTCCATCGCCGGCAGCTCCGGGACCCGGTCGGAAAGCCCGGTGCCGCGCTTGTCGAACAGGACCACCCGGCAGCCCTGGCCCAGTCTCTCCAGCCAGCGCGCAAGCCGCGGTTCGGTCCAGTAGTTCTCGATATGCGAGACGAAGCCCGGCGCCATCACCAGATCGACGGGACCTTCGCCGAACACCTCGTAGGCGACGTGCACCTGGCCGCTTTTGCCGTAACGGGTTCTGGGCGGCTGCATCGATCTCCTCGAGCCTGCTTCGGTCGCACGGTGCGGGGCGCGCCCGGGTGGCGGCTGGCGAACGGGCTGCGCGGCTCCTCTGTGAATGTCTCCCGCCAGAAGAGGGCGTCAAGGTGCGTGTCTGCCGCGGCGAGGCGATGGACTCCCCCCATCGCTGCAAGTAGCCTCGAGATGGCGCAGCTGGCGTGGCAGTGACGAGCGGCTGGATCGGAGGCCTCCATGCCCGAAATCCGCGCCTGGCTCGAGGGCCTCGGGCTCGGCCAATCCGCCGAGGCATTCGAAGCCGAGCAGATCGAGATTGGCGATCTCCGCGATCTCGAGCCGGAAGATCTGGAGAAGCTTGGCCTGCCGATGGGGCCGCGCAAGCGGCTGCTGCGGGCGATCGCGACCCTCGAGGGCGGGGCGAAGCCCGCCTTCGAGGAACCGACCGGGACCGACCGGCCCGCCCCGGGGGCGCGCTACGCGCCAGCGCCGCTGGCGGAACGGATCCTGGGGGCGCGCACCTCGATCGAGGGTGAGCGCAAGCAGGTGACCATCCTGTTCGCCGACGTCGAGGGCTCGACCGACCTCGTGCAGCACCTGGATGCGGAGGCGGTGAGCGCCCTGCTCGATCCGCTCCAGAAGATCATGATGGACGCCGTGCATGCCTACGAGGGCACGGTCAACGAGGTGCTCGGCGACGGCCTCATGGCGATCTTCGGCGCCCCGCTCGCGCATGAGGACCATGCGCTGCGCGCCTGCCGCGCCGCGCTCGACATGCGGGCCGCGGCCCGCGGATGGGCCGATCGCAGCGCGCCCGATGCGCCGGCGCGCTCGATCAAGCTCCGGCTCGGCCTGAACTCGGGCGAGGTCGTGATCCGGGCGATCAACAACGATCTCACCGTCAGCTACTCGGCGATGGGCATGACCACCCATCTGGCAGCCCGTATGGAGCAGACCGCCGAGCCCGGCACGATCCAGATCACGGGCGACACCCATCGGCTGGTCCGGGGCTTGATCGACGCCCGGCCGCGCGGCGAGACCGCCGTCAAGGGCGTGTCCCAGCCGGTCCCGGTGTTCGAGCTGCGCGGGCTGGGCGTGGCCCGGACCCGGCTCGAGGCCGCGAGTTTGGCGGGACTGACGCGCTTCGTCGGTCGCGAGCACGAGCTGCGCGTGCTCGAGGAGCGGTTCGCCGACGCCGAGGCGGGGCAGGGCCGAGTGGTCAGCCTGGTCGGGGACGCCGGGATCGGCAAGTCGCGGCTTTTGATGGAGTTCCGCGCGCGCCTCGGCGGCCGCGCCAGCTGGGTCGAGGGTCACTCGGTCTCGTTCGGGCAATCGATTGCCTTCCATCCGTTGATCGACCTTTTGCGCCGCAACTTCCGGGTCGAGGAGCAGGATGGTCCGGACACGGTTCGGGCGAAGGTCGCGGCCGCCGTCGGGCGCGTCGGACCCGGGCTCGAGTCCGGTTTGCCGCCCTTGTTCCACCTGCTCGGGGTCGCCCCGGCGGACGATCCGGTGCACGATCTGGACCCGCAGATCCGCCGGGCCGAGATCTTCGAGGCGCTGCGCCAACTGCTGCTGCGGGCGGCGGCGCGCAAGCCGCAGGTGCTGGTGTTCGAGGACCTGCACTGGTCGGACACGGCGACCCGGCAGTTCCTGACCTATCTGCTCGACAGCATCCCGCGCGCTCGGGCGTTGATCCTGCTCACCTTTCGTCCCGGCTACGACATCGCGTTGGGCGAGCGCAGCTACGCCACCCGCCTCGCCTTGCATAACCTGTCGGAAGCGGAAGCCGGCGAGATGGCCGAGGCGGTGCTGGCGTCCGCCGACCTGCCTTCGGAGCTGCACGCGCTGATCCGGCGCAAGGCCGAGGGCAATCCGTTCTTCGTCGAGGAGGTGATCAAGGCGCTGGGCGAGACCGGGGCGATCCGCCGCGAGGGCGAGCGCTGGGTGCTCGGCCGGCCGCTCAATCAGATCGCGGTGCCGGACACGATCCAGGACGTCTTGATGTCGCGCATCGACCGCCTGGAGGACGAGCCGCGTCAGGCGCTGCAGCTCGCGGCGGTGATCGGGCGCGAGTTCACCCAGCGGCTCCTGGATCGGATCGCCGAGATCCGGGCCGGGACGACCGCGGTCCTGCGCGAGCTGCAGGCGATCGAGCTGATCCACGAGAAGGCGCTGTTCCCCGAGCTCGCCTTCATGTTCCGGCACGCGCTGACCCAGGACGTCGCCTACGGCTCGCTGCTCGCGCAGCGCCGCCGCGAGCTGCACCGCCGGATCGGCGAGGCGATCGAGGAGCTGTACGCCGACCGGCTCGCGGACCACGCCGCGGTGCTCGGCCACCACTTCGCTCGCGCCGAGGACTGGCCCCGGGCGGCGATCTACCTCGAGAACGCCGCCGACCGGGCCGCGGCAGCGTTCGCGATCCACGAAGCGCTCGTGCTCTGCGACCGGGCGATCGGAGCCTTGGACCACGGCGACGAGAGCGTCGAGAGCGCTCGGAGGAAAGTCGACCTCCACGCCAAGAAGGCCAACCTCTTCATGCTGGTGAGCGACTTCGAGGGCGCTCACGCCGAGCATCAGAAGGCGGCAGCAATCACCGGGCAGCTGGGCGACGAGGCGCGCCGGGGCGCTGCGGTCGCAGGCATGGCGCTGGCGTCGCTCCGCGCGCACGAATTCGAGCGGTCGCTCGACGAATCCGGGCGCGCGATCGCGGTCGGCCGCGCCGTCGGGTCCGCGAAAATCTTGGCCGCGGGACAATATACGACCGGATTGGTGCGAGCGGTCACGGGCCACCTCGGGGAAGCGCGGCGCCATCTGAAGCAAGCCTATCACCTGAGCCACTCGCAAGGCCACGCCTTCTACGAATCCCTGTCGTCTGGAGCGCTCGGGTTCATCGACAACTGGCGAGGCGATTATGATTCAGCGGCAGTAAAAGCAAAAAAAGGGGTAAAATTCGCCGCCAGCAACAACCATTCTTTTGCCCTTTTACAGGGACTGTTTTATCTCGGGCTGCCCCTCGGCGGCGGCGGGAACTACGACCAGGCGCTCGCCACCTTCACCGAAGGGCTGGAGCTTGCCGAAAAGCTAGGAGACCAGATCTTTCGCAACCGCTTCCTCAACTGTCTCACTTGGGTATACGCCGAGTGCGGCGATCTGGAGCGTGCCCTCGAGTTCAACCAAAGGAGCGTTGGCGCATCCCAGGAGCGGGGCGATCCGGAGACGATCGCCAACGCCAAGCTCAACCTCGGGGATGCGTATCGCATTAAACAGGATCTTCAACTGGCCCGGGAGCTCTTTGAGAGTGTGCATGAGCTCGTGCACAAGCCGTCGACCAGCGACTGGTTGAAGTGGCGATACTCCCAGTACCTGTTCGTCGGCCTGGGCGAGACTTGGCTGGCGCTGGATGATCCGACGAGGGCCGACGACTTCTGCAACCAGTGCCTGGAGCTCGCGACCCGGACCGATTCGAAGAAATACCTGGTGCGCGGCTGGCGCCTCAAGGGCGAGATCGCCAAGGCGCGCCAGCACTGGGAGGAAGCCGAGGAATGCTTGCGCAGGGCGCTGGGCTTCGCGGAGCGGATCGGCAATCCGACCCAGCTCTGGAAGACCCATCTGGCGGTCGGTCAGCTCTACCGTGACACCCGCCGCATCGATCCGGCGCGCGCGTCGTTGGCCGCGGCGCGCGCGGTCATCGTCGACATCGGCCGCAGCCTGCAGACGCCGGAACTCAAAGAAGGCTTCGCGCGCTCTGCCCTGATCCGCGAGGTCGACGAGCAGTCTCGCGTCCTCTGAGTTCGACGACAGCAACTCATCTGGCGTCACCCCGTCCGTGCGGGGCCCGGTACGGAGCGCCCTACGCGGCAAGCGGCGGGGTGCGTTCCATCACCTCAAAGGCGTCATGGCGGACGTGGTTGCGGGCCATCTCTTGGCGCAGCATGGCTTCCGAGATCACCCCCTGCTCCAGGCACTCCCGCAGCAGACCGAAGAAAAAGCGCTCCTGGTTCGGGTCCCAGTGCGGCTTGTAGGCGCCGAGCATGGCGTAGCGGCCGAGCACGCTCTCGCGCGCGCGCCGGAACCAGCCGAGCGGCGCGAACCGGCGGGTCTTGTCCGCGGGCGTGAAGTCGACCGGCAGCCCGGTCTTCCAGGGCTGGTTCCAGCGCTTGGTGTTGTGCAGGAGCTTGGTGCGCTCGGTCAGGTTGTCGAAGTCGTTCCACTCCGGTTCGAACAGGCCGATCGTCTCGGCGGGCTCGAGCTTGAGCGCGATCCACTCCATGTAATCGCGCTTGAACGCGAACATCTCGTCGAACTGCTCGGCGGTCCGCCAGTGCTTCAGCTTGACGCAGTCGAGCAGCATCACGGCGCTCGAGAGGCTCTTGGGCCCCTTGCGCGCGCGGCACATCAGCGCCTTGCCCTGCATGTCGCGGCTCAGGAGCTCGAAAACGTCGCCGACCGCGAACACGTCGGGGTCGATCACGATCGCCCGGCCCTGATAGCCCATCAGCTCGGGCGGCATGAAGCGGAGCGGCGTGAACGACTGCAGGTCCTCGATCAGCCAGCGCTGCTTGCGGCCGTCGCGCAGGTACAGCTGGCCCTCGCGCGCGTGCAGGAACGCGTGGTCCTTGGTGTCGATGATCCGGACGTCGAACTGATCGTTATGGGCGCTGTTGCGCCGGATCGAGTGCTGCGAGACCAGCGCGCCGACCATCTGCCGGTGGTTGGTATGGATGAAGACGCATCGGTTCACGGGTCTGGTCCATCGCTTGAGGCAACCGTTCGTCGGCGCTGCATAGCAGACCGCACGCCCGGCCGGCAAGCCGGCGCCGGCTCAGGCGTTGGCGGCGCGCGCGGGCGGGTCGGCCTCGTCGTAGCCGAACACCGGGTCGAGTTCGGTTGCGATCAGCGCCTCGATCCGGGCGATCTCGGCGGCGCTGAAGTGATCCCGCCAGCCGCCGACCTTGCCGCGCCGGACCTTGAAAGACTCAGGGTTGTTGCGGTCCCGGGGCCGCAGGCGACCGCTCAGCCACAAGCTCCGCTTGGCCTCCATCCGCTGCATGTTCTCGAACGAGCCGTAGGCGACCGCGTTGTGGACCTCATCGGCGCTCCCGGGAGTGCCGATGAACGCCAGGATCGCGGCGAGCGTCGGCTCGGGCCGGGCGCGCAGGTCCTCGTAGCGGACCATCAAGAGGTTCGGCAGGCGGGGCAGCTCGCGCGCCCAGCCGTTCATGAAGTCGATCACCTTGCGCAGGCCCGCCGGCCGCTCGGTGACGAACTCGGCGATGCCGACCGCCTCGCCGTGCTCGGGATAGGCGTTCAGCGTCTTCTTGTTCGGCCGCATGCGATGGCGCCACTGGTGATACTGCGAGACCGCGACGTCGGCCGGATGGCGGACCAGCAGGACGACCTTCCGGTCGTAGTAGTCGACCTTGCTGTCGGCGTTGCCGGTGTAGTCCTTGAGATAGTTGTCGTGGCTGAAGAAGATCCTGGGGATCGCCGGATCGCACAGATGCAGATGGTCGAACGCGAGCAGCTGGCGCTCGGCGAGGCCATGTCGGAGTTGATAGAAGCGCGCGAGCATCACTCGCAGCCAAGTCCGTCCGCTCTTGCCAAACGAGACGATCACGCAGTCGGCCGCGGCAATCTTCTTCGCCTGCTCGCGGCCGCGCAGCCGCCGCTCGGCCCGGATCCTCTCGTCCATTGGCCGCAAGATCAGAGGCGTCAGGACGACGAATCGCGTGAGCCTCTTGAGCATCGTGTCGAGGGCTGGGCGGAGCAGGGCCTGCATCAGGACTTCCAGTTTACAATCGTGAACGCGCGCGGGCTATAGCAAGGGCCCGGCCGGGGAGGCAATGCCGCGTCCGGTGGCCGGGTCAGACGGCCGCAGCGCGACCCGCTAGACCGGCCACGCCTCGCGCCGCCAGGCGCTGTCCCAGAACATCCACTCGAGCCTGGTGGCGCGCACGAAGGCCTCGAGCATCTGAACGCGCACGGCGGGCGTCGCGTCAGCGGCGACCCGATCGCAGATCTGGATCACCTTCCGGATGCCCTCGGCAAACGCCTCGTCGGCGTAGGTGTCGATCCAGGCCTGGTAGGGGTTGCCCTGTGCTGCGATCTCGAGCAGGTGCCTGCCGACCTCTCCGTAGATCCAAAAACAGGGCAGGAGCGCCGCCACGCTGACCTCGTAGGGCGCGTTGTAGGCGAGCGCCAACAGGTAGTGGGTGTAGTGGGCGCAGGTCGGCGACGGCTCGGTCGCCGCGGCCTCGGCCGAGGACACGCCAAACCTCCGGAAGAAGCCCTCGTGCAGGGAGCGTTCGACGACCACCGCCTCGCGCGCGCTGCCGGCGAACTGGATCAGCGCCTCGGCGTCCGGAGCGCGCGCCGCGGTGACCGCGAGCGCGCGGCCGAACCAGGTCAGATAGTGGGCATCCTGGACCATATAGAAGACGAAGCGCTCCCGCGTCAGCGTGCCGGCGGCGAGCTCGCGGTTGAACGGCAGGTCGAGAATCTGGGCGTAAACCGGTCCGATCCGCTCCCAGGCGTCCTTGGTGAAGCTCATCGCGTCTCCTCTCGCGAGCTGATCTTGATCGTCGGTCAGGCCGATCAAGCCCGACGGCCGCTCCTCAACCGCTGGATTTGGCCTCGAGCAGCCGCTGGAAGGCCTCGAGTTCGGTCGGGTTGAGGTCCGAGACGGCCCACAAGGCAAGTCCCGGCCGGGTCCAGTGCAGGAGGTTGTAGCCCTGGCGCTCGGTCAGGCGCGGCAACGATGCTCCGGCTCCGGGCTCCGGCCAGACGAACAGATTAATCACGTGCTGGTGGTGTTTGTAGACGAGGGCGGCGACCGATCGCTGGTCGAGGTAGTCGAGCCGGCCGCCGATCAGCGGGTAGCCGTCGGCCGCCAGGTCCGCGACCGGCGGCGACAGGTCGAGCCGGCCATTGAACCAGGGCTTGACCGTATGCTGGTCGGACGACTGGACGTCCGCCAGATGGTCGGCCATCAGCGAGCGGACATGGGCGGCGATCAGCTCCTGGTCGAGGCGATCCTGGGCGCTCGGCACGGCCAGAAACAGGGCGATGCCGGCCGCCAGCATGGCGGCGCCGGCGGCGGCCGAGCCGGCACCGAGCCAGGTCCAGAACCGGCGCGGCCAGCGCGGACCGGCCGGCGCGGGCGCGGCCGCCTCGGCGAGCGCGGTCCGGACCCGCGAACGCAGCGCCTCCGAGGCGGTGAAGCGATCGGCGGATGTGCGTACCGCCGTGCTGAGCGCGCTTTGCGCCTCGTGCGCCGCGCGGCAGCCGGCGCAGCTTTGCAGGTGCCGGTCGAGCGCCTGCCGGCGGGCCGGATCGAGCTCGCCGTCGATCGCCTGATCGACCAAGCCGCGCGTCTCGGCGCAGTCCAAATCTAGCCCTCCTTCGTCACATGCGCGGCGTAAGCGTGCTGCAGCAGGCGGCGCGCGCGGGAGAGCCGCGACATCACCGTGCCGACCGGCACCGCCGCCACCTCGGCAATCTCCTTGTAGGACAGATCCTCCAGCTCGCGCAGCACCAGCACCTCGCGGAACGGCAGCGGCAGCTCGGCGATCAGCCGGTTGAGCAGGGCACGGTCGGCGCTCCGGATCGCGATCGTCTCCGGGTCGTTGCCGGCGCTGCCGCCGGCGACAGCGTCGCCGTCCTCAGCCTCGTCGACGTGATCGTCGTCGAACAGCGGGACCTCCTGGCGGCCGCGGTTATTCCTGAACCACGTGAAGCAGGTGTTGCGGACGATGGTCAAAAGCCAGGTGCGGGCGCTCTCGCCGTGGAAGCTTCGGTAGTAGCGAAGCGCGCGCAGACAGGCCTCCTGGACCACGTCCTCGGCGTCGTCGGGGCTGCGCGTCAGCCAGCGCGCCAGGTTGTAGGCGGCATCGAGATGCGGCAGCACCGTCGCCTCGAAGGCACGCAGGGTCTCGGGGTCGATCAAGCAGGCAGCCCGAATCGTGGCGCGGTGGCGACGCCGCCTTGGTCAGACTCGGCGGACGGATCCTCTATTCCCGCCGCCGGGCAGAATGCGCCGCCCTTAGGCGGCGGACAAGCTTGGGCCGCACGCCCTCTTCCGGAGCGGGAATAAACGCGACCATGCGCCGGTATGGCCGGGGGTCAATCACCTCCAAAACTGGAGCCGGAAGATGTCGAACGAGACCGAGATCGAACAGCAGGATGAGCGGGTTGGCCGCCGGAGCCTCCTGAAATGCATGCTCTGGGCGGGCAGCGGCGTGCTCTGGACGTTCGCGGGCGGCGTGCCCCGATCGTTCCGGATCGAGACCGCCGAGGCCGCCGATGCGGCCGCGAGCTCGAGCCTCAGCTTCCTCCAGATCAGCGACAGCCACATCGGCTTCGCCAAGGAGGCCAACCCCGACGTCACCGCCACCCTGCGCCAAGCGGTCGAGCGGATCAACCGGATGCCCGTGCGTCCGGCCTTCGTGCTGCACACGGGCGACGTCACCCACCTCTCCAAGCCCGATGAGTTCGACCTTACGGCCGAGGTCCTGAAGGGCATCAGGACCGAGCGGATCCACTACGTTCCGGGCGAGCACGACGTGCTCGAGGATGACGGCAGGAGTTTTCTGAACCACTACGGCCAGGGCACTCAGGGTCAAGGCTGGCACAGCTTCGATCAGAACGGGGTGCACTTCATCGGCCTGGTCAACGTCGTCAACCTCAAGGCCGGGGGACTCGGCAATCTGGGCGATGAGCAGCTCGAATGGCTGGAGGCCGACGTCGCGCATCTGTCCGCCAGCACGCCGATCGTGGTGTTCGCGCACATTCCCTTGTGGAGCGTTTATCCGGACTGGGGCTGGGGCACCTCCGATGCGGCGCGCGCGCTCGGCTATCTGAAGCGGTTCGGCTCGGTCACGGTTCTGAACGGCCACATCCATCAGGTGATGCAGAAGGTCGAAGGCCACATCGCCTTCCATACCGCGATGTCGACCGCGTTCCCGCAGCCGGCCCCCGGCACCGCGAAGGGTCCGGGCCCGCTCAAGGTGCCGGCCGATCAGCTCCGCCATCTGCTCGGCATCACGGATGTGAGCTTCGTGCCCGGCCAGGGCCGGCTCGCCGTGGTCGATCACCCGCTCGACCAGCCGTCCGCCTGATCGCTCTTTTCTCACAAAGTCCAGCAAGGAGGCCGCCGCGCGCGGCCTCCGAAGGAGCCTCGCATGTCCGAAGCAATTGCCACCCTGCGGCCGCTCGCTCGCCGAATGGTGCTGCACGCCGCGCTCACCGCCGGGACCATGCTCGCTATGCTTCCCCTGGTGCGCACCGCCTCCGCGGCCGGGACGGTCACGGTCGACATCGAGAACTTCACCTTCGCGCCGGCCGAGGTGTCAGTGGCCCCCGGGACGACCGTGGTCTGGACCAATCACGACGACATACCGCACACGGTCACCAGCGCCGACGGCGCGTTCAAATCGCACGCGCTCGACACCGACGACAGTTTTTCTTTCACATTCCAGAAAGCGGGCAGCTATCGGTATTTCTGTGCGTTGCACCCGAAAATGGTCGGCACGATCAAGGTCGGCTGACGGCGCCTTCCCGGATTTGATCGGTCCACAGCGCGTGGAAATGATGGACTGGCCCGTGGCCGTGGCCGACCTGGAGCTGGTCGGCGGCCTGGAGCGCATCCGTGAGATAGGCCTTGGCGGTCTGGACCGCCTCGCGGAGCGGCATGCCCTTGCCGAGCAGCGCCGCGATCGCGGAGGACAGCGTGCAGCCGGTGCCGTGGGTATTGGCGGTCGCGACCCGGCGCGCGACCAGGGTCAGGGGCTCGCCGCCGTCGTCGAGGATGTCGATGCTGTCGGCGTCCTCGATGTGGCCGCCCTTGACCAGCACCGCCTGCGGGCCGAGTTCGCGCAGCGCCGAGGCCGCGGCGATCATCCCGGCTTCATCGGCGGGCGCCTCGATCCCGAGCAGATCGCCCGCCTCGGGCAGGTTCGGCGTGACCAGGGTGGCGAGCGGCAGCAGCCGCTGCTTGAGCGCCTCGATCGCGTCCGCCTGGAGCAGCCGGTCGCCGCTCTTCGCGACCATGACCGGGTCGAGCACGACGTTGCGCGCCCGATGGCGCTCGAGCCCGGCGGCGACCGCCTCGATCACCCCGCGGTTCGAGAGCATACCGATCTTGACCGCGGCAATCTCGATGTCCTCGAACACGGCATCGAGCTGCGCGCTCACGAACCTGGGCGGCACGTCGTGGATCGCGGTCACGGCCTGCGTGTTCTGCGCGGTCAGCGCGGCGATCGCCGAGCAGCCGTAGGTGCCGAGCGCTGCGAACGTCTTGAGGTCGGCCTGGATGCCGGCGCCGCCGCCGGAATCCGAGCCGGCGATGGTCAGGATATTGGCGATGGTCATCGGCGGTGCTCCTGGCGGGCCGTCTCGATCGCGCGCAGCAGCGCCCGGCTCGCCCTCTTAGGATCGGCCGCGGCCACGATCGCGCTCACGACCGCGATGCCATGGGCCCCGGCGCGCACGGCTTCGCCCGCGTTATCAGCGTCGATGCCGCCGATCGCGACCAGCGGCAGCTCGGTCCGGGCGCGCACGGCGGCCAGACCGGCGGCGCCGACCGGCCCGCCGGCGTCGGGCTTGGTGGCGGTCGCCGCGAACGGCCCGTGGGCGACGTAGTCGACGATCTCCGGTTCGACCGCCCCGATCTGATCGACCGCATCGAGCGAGACGCCGAGGATCGCGTCCCGGCCGAGCAGGGCGCGCGCCGCGCCGGCCGGGAGGTCGCTCTGGCCGACGTGGCAGCCGGCAGCACCGGCCGCGACCGCGACGTCGACCCGGTCGTTGACGATCAGCGGCACGCCGAGCGGCTCGAGCAGGGCTTTCAAGGCCCGCGCCTCTTCCAGTAGCGCACGGCCCCCGGCCGACTGGTCGCGCAGCTGCACGAGCGTCACGCCGCCCTGGACCGCGGCCGCCACGACCTCCACGAGAGGCCGTCCTCGAGCGAGCTCGGGGTCGGTCACCAGGTAGAGAGTTGGGTCGAAGGCGCCGCGCCGGCTCATGCGATCCGCACGCCCGCGCGCAAGGTGGCCTCGTCGAGCAGGGCGAGCTGGTCCACGATCCGGACCCGCAAGCTGCCGGGGCCGGGGGTCTCGGCCGCGGCGCGCTCGCCCGCGAGGCCGAAGACCGCGAGACCCGTGGCCGCTGCCAGCAGCGGATCGGGCTCGACCGCGAGGAACGCGCCGATGACGGCGCTTGCCGCGCAGCCGAGCGCCGTCACCTTGGTCATTCGCGGATCGCCGTTGCTCACGCGCAGCCAACGCTCACCGTCGGTGATCTGATCCACAGCCCCGGTGACCGCGACCACGGTGCCCCAGCGCCGGGCGAGATCGGCGGCCGCGTCTACCGCCTCCTCGGAGCTGTGGGTGCTGTCGACGCCCCGGGTCGGCCCGCGGGCGGCGCCGGCCAGCGCCAGCAGCTCCGAGGCGTTGCCGCGGATCACGTTCGGCTGCAGCTCGACCAGCTTGGCGGCGGTGCGGGTCCGATAGGGCGTGGCGCCACAGCCGACCGGGTCGAGCACCCAGGGCTTGCCCAGCGCGCGGGCGCGCAACGCCGCCCGTTCCATCGCCGCGACCCAAGTCGGCGACAGGGTGCCGATGTTGACCACGAGCGCGCTCGCGATCTGGACGAAGTCCTCGACCTCGGCCTCGGCGTGGACCATCGCCGGCGCGGCGCCAAGCGCCAGCAGGCAGTTGGCCACGACCTCCATGGAGACGAAGTTGGTGATGTTGTGGACGAGGGGTGTCCCCTGGCGGAGCGCTTGCAGCCTCGTCCAACTTGCGGCAGCATGATCCATCGACGACGCTCCCTCGGGAGCCGACCGCCGCTTGCAGCACTTGGGGAAGGGCTTGGCGGCCGTATCGGCTCCCTTCGCTGGCATGACCCAGATCAGGTTCGACGGGTGTGCTCTCAGCCCCCGCTAGGGGCACCCCGGCATGATACGACGCCGTTGAAAGTGAGCTTTCAGCGGCCGGGTGTCAACGGCTGGTCACGAACGGCCGCGCACGAGCGGCCGAGCAGCGGAGGGAGATCCATGACCGTCGATCGTCGCGCCATCCTTGCCGGCGGCGCCGCCCTCGGGGCGAGCGCGCTGGCGGCGCCCGCCATCGCCCAACAGCAGATCCGCTGGCGCATGGTCACCACCTGGCCCAAGAATGCGCCTGGCGTCGGGGTCAACGCCCAGCGACTCGCCGACCGGATCGGCGCCATCAGCAACGGCCGCCTGACCGTCGAGCTGTTCGCCGCGGGCGAGCTGGTGCCACCATTCGAGGCGCTGGATGCGGTCCAGCAGGGGGTCGCCGAGCTGTCCCATTCGGCGTCCTTTTTCTGGATCGGCAAGTCCGAGGCGCTGAACTACTTCGGCTCGATCCCCTACGGCCTGACCGCGAGCGAGATCGCCGGCTGGCTGTATTTCGGCGGCGGCCTCGGCCTCTGGGAGGAGGCCATGGCCGAGTTCGGGATCAAGCCCCTGTTCGCGGGCTCGAGCGGGACCTCGGCGGGCGGCTGGTTCCGCAAGGAGATCAGGAGCCTGGCCGATCTCAAGGGCCTGAAGTTCCGGATCGCGGGGCTGGGCGGCGAGGTGATGCGGCGGCTCGGTGCGACCACGGTCGTGACCCCGCCCTCCGAGGTGTTCCCGGCGATGGCCGCCGGCACGGTCGACGCCGCCGAGTTCATCGGGCCCTGGAACGATCAGACCTTCGGGCTGTTCCGGGTCGCCAAATACTATTATCAGCCGGGCTGGCACGAGATCGGCCCGACCGCCGAGCTGCTGATCAACCGGGCGGCCTGGGACAAACTGCCGGACGATCTGAAGGCGGTGGTCGAGGCGGCGACGATGGCGAGCGCCATGCAGTATCGCGCCGATTACCAGTTCCACAACGTCGTTTCCCTGGAGCCGCTGGTCCGCGAGCACGGCGTCGAGCTGCGGCTGTTCCCGGACGACGTCGCCGCGGCGCTCGGCCGGACCAGCCTCGAGGTGCTGGACGAGCTCGGCGCCAAGACCCCGCTGACCCGGAAGATCCATGCGTCCTACATTCCGTTCCTGCAGCAGGCCAACCGCTACAGCCAGTGGTTCGGCCTGCCGATGCTGCAGATGCGCGCCGACGCGCTCGGGCGGGTCTGACCGTTTGACAGCCGTGGCCGTGGTCGCCATCGTGGCGCATGGCGGGTCGCGCTTCGCGCGCGCCGAGACCGAGGACGGGATGGCCGCACGGATGCGGTGGTCGGTGTTTGCACTCGCACTCCTGCTTCCTGCCGCCACGGTGCTGGCGGAGGAGCCGGCGGCCGCGCCGGGCTCGTTCCGGGCAGCCCAGGAGACCGGGCTCGATCTGAGCCTGCGGCCGGTCGACCTTCTGAACATCGAGCCGCAGCAGGCGGCCGCGGGCAGCTTCCGCGCCGCCCAGGACGCCGGGTTGACCACGCCCTGGTCGCGTGAGGTCGGCCCGAAATGGTCACTCGAAGGCTATCAGGGACCGGCAGGGCCGCCGGCTTGGGGGGCGCCCAGGCAGCCGGTCGGGCTCAAGCTGAAGCGCGAACTTTGAGCAGGCGCCGCGCTGGCTGCAGCGCGCCCGGATTGCAAAGGCCAGCTCCGCCGAAGTGAAATGGCTCACCCGGGCCTCTGGCGCTCCTCGGCCAGGATCTCGAGCGCCATGCGCAAAAGCCGCTCCGAGGCCTCGCGCGTCGCGAACGCGGCATGGGCCGAAAGCGTGACGTTCTCGAGCCGGGTCAGCGGATGGCCGGGGGGCAGTGGCTCCTCGGTGAACACGTCGAGGCCGGCGTGGCTGATCCGGCCTTGCTCGAGCGCCGCCACCAGCGCCGCCTCGTCGACGATCGCGCCGCGCGCGGTATTGATGAAGATTGCGCCGGACTTGAGGAGCCCGATCCGGCCGGCATCGAGGAAACCGCGGGTCTGCTCGTTGAGCACGAGATGCAGCGAGACCACGTCGGCGCGCGCCAGCAACTCGTCCAGATCGACCGCCGCACAGGGCAGATCGTCCGGCACGCCGCTGCGGTTCCAGGCGATCACGCGCATCCCGATGCCGGCCCCGAGCCGGACCATGACCTTGCCGATGCCACCGGTGCCGATCACGCCGAGCGTCTTGCCGGCGAGCTCGATGCCGTTCAGGGTCTGCCAGCGGCCCGACCGGAGCCCCCGGTCCATGGCGGCGAGCTGGCGCGCGGCCGCGAACATCAGGGCGAGCGCGTGCTCGGCGACGCTCTGATCGCCGTAGCCGCCATACGCGCGCACGCGGATCCCGAGGCGCTCGGCCGCGGCGAGGTCGATGTAGCTGGCGGCGCCGGTGCCGAGGAAGACGATCACCTTGAGCGCCGGGCAGGCCGCGAGCAGCGCCTCGTCGAACAGCGTGTGGTCGTTCAGCGCGAACGGCGAATCCGCGAGCAGGGCCGCCACCTCGTCCCGCGACGGGCTGCCGAGGTGGATCTTCAGATCCGGCACGATCGCCGCAAGCTCGCCCCGATAGAGCTCGTGCAGGAATGGCGGACAGTCGATGAACGTCGCTTTCATGGCCTCCCCCGGGTTCGCTTTGGGCCTCCGCCCGACGCAAACTGCCATCCCTCGCTCCACCGTACCAGAATTCCCTGGCATTCTTCGCAGCGCATTCAACTCGAGGCGGCGATCTCCCTGTGGCACGATCACGAGACGATGACTGTCGACCCGACCATCGACGCCGGGCTCACCGAGCGTGAGCGAGTTCTCGGACAGCTGCGCCAGGCGGCGCCGCGCCTGCGTGCCCGTGGCATCGCGCATTTGAGCCTGTTCGGCTCGACGGCCCGAGGTGAAGCCCTGCCAAAGAGCGATATCGACCTGTTGATCGAGGTCGATCGGAACAGCCGCTTCAGCCTGTTCGATCTAGTCGACCTCCAGGACGAATTGCTCGAGCTCCTGGGCGGACCGGCCCATTTTGCCTTTGCCAGCAAGCTGCGGCCCTGGTTGCATGAGCAGATCCGTGCCGAGGCGATCTCGATCTTCTGATGCGACCCCGCCGCGATCTTCGCCTGCATCTCGAGCATATCCTTAGGGGCATCGTGCGCATCGAGCAGCTCACTGCCGGCAAGACGGTGGAGGACTATCTGGCCGACGAGGGGCTGCGCGAGATGATCGAGCGCAACATCGCCCGAATTTCGGAAGCCGCGCGCCATATTCCGGCCGGGGTGAAGGCGCAGTATCCGGCCATCCCGTGGCGCCAGGTGGTCGGTGTCGGCAAGGTGATCCGCCATGACTCCGATGAGATCGACGATCTCGTCATGTGGAGTACGGCGGCCGGGGAACTGCTGCCGCTCAACCAGGCGGCCAAAACCATGCTCGGCGATCTCGAGGTCGGCTGACCGGGACGGTCCGCCTCCTGTCGCTGCGCGCGGCGACCCTCAGATCGCGCCGCGGGCGTCGATCGGCCAGATGTCGACGAGGCTGTCGCCCTGGACCACGTGGTAGACGTTGTGCAGGTTGACGGTCGGATCGCAGTGCGGGGTCAGGCATTCGAGCGCGGTCCCGACCGGCAGGTGCCGGGGCGCCTCCGGCAGTTCGACCCGGCCGTGCTCGTCGCCGAAGAAGAAGTATTCCGCGGCCGGCGGCGCGCCGCGGGCGATCACCGGCCGGGGGCCGTCAGTCGCGAATGCCTTCAGGCCGGCATCGGTAGTCACGTGGTCCCTGGCGTTGGCGCTGATCACCGAGGTCCGGACGAACAGCGACGGCCGGAAGGGCACGGTCCCGTCCGCGCGCAGCGTGACTCGCTGATAGTCGACGTCGAGGAAGATGTAGCTGCCGCATTGCAGCTCGGTGAACAGGCCACCCGCGGCGTCGATCGCGTGGCTGCCGGTGCCACCGCCGGTGACCCGCGGCACCTCGATGCCGTCCGCCGCGAGGCCGTCGAGCACGTCGCGCACCTTGGCGTCCTCGGTCGCGCCCTGGCGCTGGCGCTCGGCGAGCTCCGGGACGTGCTGCAGATGGCCGGCGTAGGCCTGGACGCCGCCAAAGGCGAGGCTGTTGGCGTCCGCGATCCGGCGCGCGACCGCGACTGCTGCCGCGGTCTCGGTGCTGCCGGTCCGCTGCCGGCCGACCCCGAGGTCGACCAGAACCGCGAGCGGCTTCGGGGCGCCGGCCGCAAGCCCGGCGAGCGCGTCGACCGCATCCAGAGCGTCGGCCACCACCATCAGCCCGTTCGCCCGCTCGAGCAGCGCCGCCAGGCGCGTGAGCTTGGCGGCGGTGGCGAGCGGCGAGGTGATCAAGAGATTGTCGATGCCGCCGTCGGTCAGGCGCTCGGCTTCGCCGATCGTGGCGCAACAGATGCCGGCCGCGCCCGCCTTGAGCTGCTGGCGCGCGATCTCGACCGACTTGTGGGTCTTGGCGTGCGGCCGGAGCGCTACGCCGTGCTCCCGGCAGAAGGCCGCCATGGTCGCGAGGTTGTGCTCGAACGCCTCGAGCTCGAGCAGCAGCGCCGGCGTGCAGAGCCGCGCCCGCGCGTCGGCCTGGCCGATCAGGTAGGCATTGGGACCGAGCGCCGGCACTGTCTCCCCTCCCGATTGTGATCGGGACTCCCCTTACCGGATTCATAGCCGGATCGGGCGCGTTGGCCAACCGGCGCGAGCGGCGCGCGGCGAACGTGCAGCGCCGGTCGGCGAGTGCTAGGCTCGCAGCACAACGACCAAGGGGAGGGTCCGGACCATGACGCTCGGTACGGTCAAGCTGCCGACCCCGGCGCAGCTCGCGGAACTCGCGACGGAGCTCGGCTTCACGATGAGCGATGAGGACCTCGCGGTCCATCTCGAGGCGATGCGCCCGAACATCGACGCCTACAACGCGGTCGATCGCATGCCCCAGGCGCTGCCGCTGGTAACGTACCCGCGCACGCCCGGCTACCGGCCGGTCGGCGAGGAGAACCGGCTCGGCGCCTGGTACGTCAAGACCACGATCGAAGGCGCGCCCCAGGGCAAGCTCAAGGGCAAGCGGGTCGCGATCAAGGACAACGTCTGCCTCGCCGGCGTGCCGATGATGAACGGCGCCTCGACGCTGGAGGGCTACGTCCCGGACGTCGACGCGACCATCGTGACCCGCATTCTGGATGCCGGCGGCACGATCCTCGGCAAGTCGGTGTGCGAATATTTCTGCTTCTCGGGCGGCAGCCACACGAGCTCGTCCGGGCCCGTGCACAACCCGCGCCGGCAGGGCTACTCGGCCGGCGGCTCGTCGTCGGGCAGCGCGGCGCTGATCGCGGCCGGCGAGGTCGACCTCGCGATCGGCGGCGACCAGGGCGGCTCGATCCGGATCCCGTCCGCCTATTGCGGGGTCTACGGCATGAAGCCGACCCATGGTCTCGTGCCCTACACCGGCGTGATGCCGATCGAGCTGACGATCGACCACACGGGCCCGATGAGCGCCAACGTCGCCGACAATGCGCTGATGCTCGAGGTGCTGGCCGGCCCCGACGGGCTCGACCCGCGCCAGCAGGGCGTCGAGGCCGACCGCTACACCGAGGGGCTCGGGCGCGGGGTCGCGGGGCTCAGGATCGCGGTGGTGCGCGAGGGCTTCGGCCATCCGAACTCCGCGCCCGCCGTCGATGCCAAGGTCAAGCAGGCAGCCGAGGTGCTGCGCGGGCAGGGCGCTACGGTCGACGAGATCTCGATCCCGCTGCACCGCATGGGGATCCCGATCTGGCTGCCGATCGCGGCCGAGGGGGCGACCGTGCAGATGATGCAGGGCAACGGCTACGGCTTCAACTGGAAGGGCCTGTACGTCACGAGCCTGCTCGACTTCCACAGCGGCTGGCGCAATCGCGCCGACGAGCTCTCCGACACGCTCAAGACCACGATGCTGCTGGGCTGGCACATGGTCCGCAACTACCGCGGCCACTACTATGCCAAGGCGCAGAACCTCGCGCGCCAGCTGCGCGCCGGCTATGACGCGGTGCTCAAGGACTATGACCTTTTGGCGATGCCGACGCTGCCGGTGACCGCGACGCCCTTGCCGGAGGAGAACGCGCCGATCCCGGAGATCCTGCAGCGGGCGTTCGAGATGCTGCCCAACACGGCACCCTTCGACGTCACTGGCCATCCGGCCATGAGCGTGCCCTGCGGCCTCGCCGACGGCCTGCCGGTCGGGCTGATGCTGATCGGCGAGCACTACGACGAGAAGACCATCTACCGCGCCGCCCACACCTACGAGCAGGCGGTCGACTGGCAGACGCAGTAAACGGGTCCGGAGTGCGGCGGCCTGCCCCCGGCCGCCGTACCTCCGAACGCGCTGCCTCAGGGGCGGCGCCGTGCTCATCCACGCACGTTTGGGCTTCGCCGGCGACCCCACGAGGATGGCAAGCCTGGCGCCGACCGAGACTCCGTCGGCCATCGAGAAAGCGAAGCCCGGTCAGTCCGCCGGCACCTCGATCGCGCCTTCGCTGACCAGGACCGCGCCGCCGCCGACCCGGACCGCGACGACCTCGCCCGCGCGCCTCTCGACCGCGATTTCGAGCCGGCTCGGGCGGCCCATCTCGAGGCCCTGGGCGACCACGTAGCGCGTGATCCGGTCGGCGGGCGCCTCGTTGAGGCCGAGCCAGCCGCCGAGGGCGGCGGCCGCCGATCCGGTCGCCGGGTCCTCTTCGATGCCGGCGGCCGGGGCGAACATGCGCGCCCGGAAGTCGGCGTCGAGCCCGGCCGCATCGCGCGTGACCAGGTAGACCTCGCGGGCCTCGGCATCGGCGAGCAGGCGTCGCCAGAGCCCGTGATCGAGACGCGCCCTGGCGAGCGCCGCCGCATCGTTCAGCTCGACGATCAGGAACGGCAGGCCGGTGGAGGCGGTGGCCGGCAGGCCGGCATCGGTGCGCAGATCGGTCGCGGCGAGCCCGAGTAGCGCCGCGAGCGCGGCCGGCTCGGGCGCCGCACCGACCATGGGCGGCTCGGGTGCCGTGAGCTCGGCGGATACCGCCCGGCCGTCCACTGCCCGGATCGTGACGGGCACCGGTCCGGCGCCTTCTTCGAAGACGATCCGGGTGGTCTCGCCCGCGATCTCGACCGCGCCGGTCGCCGCCAGCACGAGTGCTGTGCCGACTGTCGGATGGCCGGCGAACGGGATCTCCCGGGCGGGCGTGAAGATCCGCAGCCGGCGGGTGTGCGACGGGTCATCCGGCGGCAGTACGAAGACCGTCTCGGACAGGTTGAACTCGCGCGCGACCTCTTGCATCCGGGCAGGGTCGAGGTTGCGGGCGTCGGGCAGCACCGCCAGCGGATTGCCGCCGAACGCGCGGTCGGTGAAGACGTCCGCAGTCACGAAGCGGTGGCGCATCGGATCGGCTCCTGCTCAGGCGCGCCAGAACGGCTTGGTTATCTCCGCCATCGCGTTCGCCCGGCTGAGCCCGATGTCGCGCAGCATGTGATCGTTGAGCTCGGCCAGCCGGTGCCGCTGACCGGAGCGCTCCGTCCAAAGCAGCAGCCGGTCCAGAGCGCGGCCGATGGGGTCACCGAGGCGGCGCAGCCCGAGCCGGGCCACCGAAGCGATGCCGACCTTGGGCGAGTCGATTGTATCCATACAATGACCAGAACGCATCGGATATCTCCTCGATCAGAGCGACGGATACGATCCAATCTTGACAGCCGATGCGAGTCAATTGCTATATTGTGACCATGACAATGTGGTTGCCCGATCTCGCCGTCCGGCCGGGTCCGCGCTATGTCGCGCTCGCCGAGGCGCTCGCCCAGGACGTCGCCAGCGGCACGCTCGCCGAAGGCACGCGCCTGCCGCCTCAACGCGATCTCGCCTATCGGCTCGGGGTCACGGTCGGCACCGTCAGCCGGGCCTTCGCGCTCGCCGCCGAGCGCGGGCTGATCAGCGGCGAGGTCGGCCGCGGCACCTACGTGCGCGCCCGGCCGACCGCGGTCTCCCGGCCGGACCCTGTCAACGACGGCGACGACCCCGGACTGATCAAGCTCACCGTCAACGCGCCGCCCGACCCGTCCTACCGGACGCTGCTCGCCGAGGGGCTCGCCGAGATCGCCGCCACGGGCGGCCTGGAAGGCCTGTTCACCTACACGCCCAAGCGCGGCTTTGCCGACCATCGGGCGGCCGCCGCCGCCTGGATCGGACGGGTCGGGGTCGAGGCGTCACCCGAGCAGATCGTGATCACCGGCGGGGCGCATCAGGCGATCGTCACCGTGTTCGCCGCGCTCGGCCGCCCGGGCCGGCCGATCCTGGTCGAGGCCCTCAGCTACGCCGGCGTCTACCACGTCGCCGAGCGCCTGGGCCTGTCGCTGCAGGGTCTGCCGCTCGACGACGAGGGATTGCTCCCCGAGGCGGTCGATCAGGCGGCGCGGGCCGGTCAGGCATGCCTGCTGTTCATCAATCCGACCGCCCACAACCCGACCACCGCGACGATGTCCGAGCGCCGCCGCGAGGCGATCGTAGCCGCCGCGCGCAGGCACAATCTGATCATCGTCGAGGACGACGTCTACGGCCAGTTGCCGGAACATCGCCCGCCGCCGGTCGCGGCGCTGGCGCCCGAGCGCACGATCTACATCGGCAGCGCGTCCAAGAGCTTCGCGCCCGGGCTGCGGCTCGGGATCATCGCCAGCCCCGACGCGTTCCAGCAGCGGATCGCCGAAGCGCAGCACGACCTGTTCCTGACCTGCCCGCCGCTGATGGCCGAACTGTTCCGCCACTGGCTCGGCACCGGCATCGCCGACCGGCTGGCCAAACGGCAGCGGATCGAGGCGGCTGCCCGCCAGGAGCTGGCCAGGAATCTGCTGGGCGCGCACGGCTATCGCGCCCAGCCGACCAGCTATCACATCTGGCTGCCGCTGCCGCCGCCCTGGCGGACCGCTGCCTTCACCGCCGCGCTGCGCGAGCGCGGGGTCGCGGTCGATCCGAGCTCGGCCTTCGCCTTCGACCCCGCCAACGCACCGCACGCGGTCCGGGTGTCGCTCAGCGCCGCCGCCAGCCGCGAGCGCCTCGCCCGCGCGCTGACCGTGATCGCCGAGACCCTCGCGGCCGCGCCGGCCCGCCGGCGCGACGTGATCTAGGCGCGCGACCTCGCTACCAGGCGTGCTCGGCGATCACGCGCCGCGATTCGAGCTCGGCGTGCATGGCCGCCAGATCCTCGATCGGCAGATCGCGGATCGAGATCACGCCGACCGCCCGCTGGCCGTCGACCACCGGCAGGTGGCGATAGCCGAACTCGTCCATCCGCCGGATCGCGTCCTCGACCCGCTCGTTCGGGCCGATCGTGTCCGGCTCCGCGGTCATGACTTCGCCGAGGAAGGTCAGGTCCGGGTCAAGCCCCAACGCGAATACCCGCTCGACCGCGTCCCGCTGAGTGAAGATGCCGACCAGCCGGTCGCGATCGACCACCAGCACGCTGCCGCAGCGATGCTCGGCCATCAGCCGGCAGGCGATGCGCACGCTCGCCCCCGGCGCTTGCTGGCAGATCCCGTTGGAACTCATGACGTCACGCACAGTCCGGTGCCGCATCGTCGCCTCCGCAAAGCGAGCCCCTCTGCCCCCGACCGGACCTATTCTGGATTTTGCTGGATTGCGATCATTCTGAGGCATCGGACGCCACGAGGCAATCGTCGATTGAGCCGCCGCGACGATTTGTGGAGGAGGTCGTGACCGCCAGCGCCTGGTCGAGGTCGGCGATCAGATCGGCCGGGTCCTCGAGCCCGACCGAGAGCCGGAGCAGGTCGTCGGTGATCCCGAGCCGCGCCCGCTGCTCGGCGCTGAAGCGCTCGTGGGTCGTGGTCGCGGGGTGGGTGACCAGCGACTTGGCGTCGCCCAGATTGTTCGAGATCAGGATCAGGCGCAGGCGATTGAGCACCGCAAACGCGCGTGCCCGGCCGCCGCCGGTCCGGAAGGCCAAAAGGTTGCCGCCGCCCGCCATCTGCCGGCGCGCCAGCGCGTGCTGCGGGTGACTCTCGAGGCCCGGATGGAGGACCCGCTCGACGCCCGGGTGATCGTCGAGAAAACGCGCGACCGCGAGGCCGTTGCGGCTATGCTCCTCGACCCGCAGCGCCAGCGTCTCCAGGCCCTTGAGCAGGACCCAGGCGTTGAACGGGCTCATGGCCGGGCCGGTGTGCTTGAGGTAGGGCTGGAGCAGATCGGTCCGGGTCCGGCGGTCGCTGAGGATGGCGCCGCCGAGGCAGCGGCCCTGGCCGTCGATGTGCTTGGTCGCGGAGTAGACCACGAGGTCGGCGCCATGCTCGAGCGGCCGCTGCAGGACCCCGGTCGCGAACACGTTGTCGACGATCACCTTCGCGCCGGCCCGATGAGCGAGCTTGGCGACCGCTGCGATGTCGATCAGCTCGAGCGTCGGATTGCCCGGGGTCTCGAAGAACACGAGCCTGGTCGGCCGGTCGAGGGCCGCAGCCCAGGCGTCGGGATGGGTGCCGTCGACCAGCACGGTCTCGACCCCGAAGCGCGGCAGGAGCTCGGTCAGGATGTAATGGCAGGAGCCGAACAGCAGGCGCGCCGCGACCACCCGGTCGCCCGCCTTGAGCTGGCTCACGAGCGCGGCGTGGACCGCGGCCATGCCGGTCGCGGTCGCCGCCGCCTCCTCGGCCCCTTCGAGCAGCGCCAGGCGCTCTTCGAACATGCGCACGGTCGGGTTGGCGAGCCGCGAGTAGGTGAAGCCCGGCTGCTGGCCGGCGAAGCGCTGGGCGGCATCCTCGGCCCGCCGGTAGCGGAAGCCCGAGGTCAGGAACAGGGCCTCGGAGGTCTCGCCGAACTCGGAGCGCGCGCTGCCGCCGTGGACCGCCTGGGTCCGGGGCCGCCAAGCCTGGCTCATCGCAGGTTTCTCCCCCCAACAGAAAACGCCCCGGCCGTCAGCCAGGGCGCACCTGCGACCCGACCTTTTAGCAGCTTGTTTTACGTGGCCTGCAAGCCAGCCGGCCCAAATCACCACGTGACGCTGAACCTAGCGCGCGCCGGCGCCGGCCGTCAATCGCGATGATCGACGGCCGGCGCGGCGCGGCTGGCGTGGCCGGCTCGAGCAGCCCGATCACGCGGCCCGGGGCGTGGGCTTGGATGCCGGCGGCTCGGTCGCCCCCGGGACGGGGCTCGCAGGCGCCCGAAGCTTGAGCCCCCGGCCGATGGCAAAGGCGGCGACCAGCACGGCCGCGAGCAGGCCGAGGTCGACGAGGCTCAAGCCCGCCTCGTACGCGCGGCTCACTCCGGCAATGAAGTCCGCGAGCCCGATCGCGAACGCGGCGACGATCGCGAGCGTGATCAGCTCGCCGGACCACCTCGTCCAGGCGGGCGGCTGCGTGCTGCGAAAGACGGTTGCAAAGCTTGCGAGCGCGAACAGCGCGCCGCAGATCAACAGACCACCAAGCGCCAACATGACGTCTTCCTTCTGAGACGGCGCCGCGCGCGCATGCGCGCTCCCACGAATGACAGCGCGGCCGGCGCGACGCGGGGTTGCATTTCGGACTGTGCACTTGCGTCGGAGCCTCGCCCGGAGCGAGGTCCGGCAGCCTCAGGCGGCCTTGCGTGCCGGCCGGTGCGAGGGGCCGGACAGACCCGGCCCGCCCGGCGATTCGTCGGGCATCAGGAGTGCCGCCGCTGCCGGGTTCGCGCCGGCGCGGGCGGCGTCATAGCCCGCGAGACGGCCTCGGATCCCGGACAGCTGATACAAGGCGGTGACCACGATCGCCGCCGCCAGCGGCGCACTCAGCTCGTAGAGGTCGCCGCCCCCATGCAGCAGGCGATAGCCGCCGGCCAGCAGGTAGCCGAGACCAAGCCCGAGCATCGCGGTCACCGGGATCGTCGCCAGCATCGCGACCAGCTCGGGCCGGGTCCAACGCGGCGCCCGGGGATGATGGAAGAGCAGGGCCAGCAGGCCCACGGCCAGGGCTCCGGCCCCGACCAGAAAGCTACCGATCACCAACATCACGTCGTTTCCCACGAAGCTTCAGCGAGAGAAGGCCGTCGCGGGGCGGGGGCGCGCGCGACCGTGACGATCGCGAACACGCCCACGCGCTGCCGGGGCTCGGACGATGCTCGTGTGCAGAGCCCGGCCGGACGGCGTGCGAGCGGCCGCTGACGAGCGGCCAGCGGCTACGCGGAGGCTGAGGCGGGGATGGGTGGGCCGGTCGGGCGGCGGGCGGTGCCGATCGAACTCAGATGGAAGAGAGCACGGGGATGGTCGCCCTGCGCCCGAATCGCGCCGGGTGCAGCGACCGGGTGGTCGGCGGTTCTCGGCCGGCCGGTGGCGAGCGGGGCCGGCGACAGTCCCGGCTTGCTCTCGAGCCAGGACCAGCGCGCCAGCACGCCGAGGTCGAAAGGTTGGGCCGGCCGCACACGCGGCGCCGGACGCTCTGCCGGGGCGACCGCTTGGTCACGGGTCGCGGACGCGACGGCGGAACTGGTAGGCGCTGGCGCCAGCGTGACCGGCAAGGCCGGCCGGGCGAACGGCGCGATCGTCAGGAGAACGGCGACCCAGGCCGCAAGGCAGCGACGCCACGGTCTCACCTCTGCTGCCCGCCGAGCCACCGGCACGCCGGCCACCCTCCTGCACCACCCGGCGCGACCGCAGAACGCGGGCCGGACGGCACGGGATTGAGGATGGTCCTCGCCCGCGGGGGCGTCAAGGGTCTCGCCGGGCAGCGCTCGCGCTGGGCACGGGTCAGCGGATGTGGCGGCGCAGCCAGATCGGCAGCGCCACGCTCAGCGTCATGAACCGCAGCGCGTGGTGGACGCCGACGAAGGCGGGGTCGAGACCGAGGGCGAGCGCCATGATCGCCATCACGTCGACGCCGCCCGGCGCATAGGCGAGCAGCAGCTGATCGAGCGGCAGATCGAGCAGCAGTGCCGCGGCGAGCGCGAACGCGCCCGACACGAGCAGGCCGAGCATGACCGTGATCAGGCCCGCGACCAGCGTCTCCAGGATCAGCCGCAGGTTGACGCCCTTGAAGCGCAGCCCGACGAAGGTGCCGGTCACGATGTAGGCCGGGACCAGCAGGCCGGGCGAAAGGCGGGCATCGGACAGGCCGGTGCCATGGATCAGGGCGCTTGCGAACATGGCGCCGAGCAGCGTGCCGGCGGGCAGGTTGAGCCGTTCGCAGACGCCGCCGGCCAGCCCGCAGGTGGCGAGCACGAGCAGTAGCTCGACGGGTCCGGCGCTGCTGGTCAGAGCGGCGCGGGGCGCGGCGGCGCCCTGCTCCAGCGTGCTCAGCAGCAGCGGCAGCACCGCGGTCAGCACCAGAAGGCGGATCAGCTGCGTGACCGCGACCCGCGCCACGTCGGCCCGGCTGCGCATCGCCATCGCCAGCAGGTACGTGAAGGCGCCGGGCACCGCGCTGAACGCCGCGGTCGCCGGATCCCAGCGATGGACGAGGCGCAGATAGCCGCTGAGCACGATCGTCGTCGCGGTGATGCTGCCGGCCAGGAACAACAGGCTCGCGGGCCAGAGCACGATCTTGGCGAGCGTCGCCGGCGTCAGGTTGGCGCCCATCGAGAAGCCGAGGACCATGAAGGCGAGCTGGCGCAGCCAGCCGGGCATGCCGACCCGGAGCCCGCTCAACGCGGCGGCCGCGACCGCCAGCATCGTGCCCGAGATCCAGGGCGCCGGCAGGCCGAGCGCATCGAAGAGCGCGCCGCCCGCCGCTCCGATCAGCAGCGCCTGCACCGAGCCGGACCGCCAGATCTCGGCCGGCAGCCGCCCGAGCCGGCCAGCCGATCGGGCGGTGGAGCTCGGCTGGTCGTTCAACCGGTATCGCCGGTCAGGACGTTCCGCGGCCGGCCGTCGAGGAAGGCCTGCACCAGATCGACCGTGTCGCGATAGAAGACCCGATAGGTCTCGCGGGTCACGTAGCCGACGTGCGGCGTCAGCAACAGGTTTTTTTTCGGCGTGCGCCGCAGCGAGTGACCCTCCGGCAGCGGCTCCTGGTCGTAGACGTCGAGCGCGGCGCCCGCGATCCGGCCCTGCTCGAGGGCTCGCATCAGGGCCGCCTGATCGACGATCGGGCCGCGCGAGGTGTTGATCAGAAAGGCATCCTTACGCATCAGCCCGAGCTCGCACGCGCCGATCAGCCCCCGGGTCCTGGGGCTGAGGCGGAGATGGATGGTGACGAAATCGGCGCTCGCGAGCAGCTCGTCCCTGGCGACCCGCCGCACCCCGACCTCGGCCGCGCGCGCCTCGGTCAGGTTCTGGCTCCAGGCCAGGAGGTTCATGCCGAATGCCTTGCCGAAGCCCGCGATCTGAGCGCCGATATGGCCGAGCCCGACGATGCCGAGCGTGGCGCCATGCAGATCGCGCCCGATCCCGACCTGCCAGCCGCCCGCCCGGACCGAGTTCGCCTCCGCGAGCAGGTTGCGGGCGAGCGCCAGGATCAGCGCGAAGGCGAGCTCGCCCGCCGCATGCCCCGGCGAGCCCGTGCCGCAGACGGTCACTCCCTGACGCCCGGCCGCTGCGAGATCGATCGCGGCGTTGCGCCGGCCGGTCGTGACCAGCAGCTTCAGCTTCGGCAGGCGCTCGAACAGGCTCGCGGGAAAGGGCGTGCGCTCGCGCATGATGCAGACGATCTCGAAGTCCTGGAGCGCTTCGGCGACCGCGTCCTCGGCGCCGAGATGGCGATCGAACACGGTGATCTCGACCCGGTCCCGCACCGGCGTCCAGTCGGCCATGGTCAGCGCGACCCGCTGGTAGTCGTCGAGGATCGCGAGCTTCATGGCTGATTTTTTCCCACTGGCTGATCCGGAGGGCGCTCGAGCCCGTAGCGAATCAGCGCCGCGAACCGGTAGACCGCGTGCACGAGCTTACCGTAGGGGAGCATCAGGAACAGGCCCAGCACGACGCCGAGATGGACCGCGAGCAGGACGCCCATCGCGGGCATCGCGCGCAATGCGAGCAGCAGCAGCCCGGTCAGGCTCGTGAGCATCAGGAGCAGGCTGAAGGCCGTGCCCATGCCGGCCCGTGGATCGGCGACCGCCGGGTCCGCCCGATGCTTCAGCCAGAGCAGGCCTGCGGGGCCGGCGAGCAGGCCGAGGCCGCCGAGGGTGCCGAGCACGACCGGCAGGCTGAGCCACGGATAGGGCGCCTGCCAGCCGAAGACGTAGTGGTCGAGGGTCGCGACCGCGGTCGCGGCGAAGCACAGCATGAAGCCGTAGAATGTCAGGTGGTGATAATAACGCCGCGCCTGCGAGGGCGCCTCGGTCGGCCAGGTGCAGCCGTCGCCAGCGCCGCCGTCGAGATAGCGGAGCGTCAGCACGTCGATGACCGCGCGCCCGAGGGCGCCGGGTCGCGCGCGCGCGCCTGCGGTCCCGCCGATGTCGGCCCAGAAATTCCGGAAGCCCATGAGCAGCGCGAGCAGCACGAACAGGGCGACGATCCCAAAGGCGCCAACCATTACCTCGTGCGGAATCACGGCATAGAAGGCGCCCTCGCCCGCGTGTGCCGTGAACAGGACGGCGGGCTCGATCAGCAGCAGGCTCAGCAGCATGATTAGCGCGAGGCTCGCGGCGGCGACGAGTCCGGTCACGAGGCCGTTTTTTGCCAAGGCGCTGGCGAGGAAAGCAGGCCAGGCGTAGTCGTGCCAGGTCTCGGCGCGCAGTTCGGCGAACACCCGTGGCACGTTGACCGCGAATTCGTGCGGCGGCGCGTACTGGCAGTGGTAATAGCAGGCGCCGCAGTCGTGGCAGAGGTTGGCGAGGTAGTCGAGATCGGCGGCGGCGAAGGCGAGCCGCAGCTCCATCGCGGGGAACACCGCGCAATGGCCCTCGCAGTAGCGGCAGGCGTTGCAGATGGTCATCAGGCGCTCGGCCTCGGCCTGCGTCTCAGCCCTGGGCATGGGCTGCCGCCTGCCGGCCGGCGATCCGCCCGAACACGGTGCCGATGGTCATGCCGATGCCGGCGAGATAACCCTGCCCCAGGACGTTGCCCGCCATGATCTCGCCCGCCGCGAAGACATTGGCCGACGGCCCGCCGCCCGCCATCAGCATGCGCGCCCGCTGGTCGACCCCGACGCCGAGGTAGGTGAAGGTGATCCCGGGCCGGAGCGAGTAGGCATAGAACGGCGGCGCATCGAGGGCCAGCGCCCAGTGGCTCTTGGGCGGCGTCAGCCCCTCGGTCCGGCAGTCGTCGAGGCGGGTGTGATCGAAAGTCCCGGGCCGGACCGCGGCGTTGAATGTTGCGACGGTTTCGTCGAGCGCGTCCGCGTCGAGTTCGAGCTTGGCCGCGAGTTCGCGGATCGAGCCCGCCTGGAGCGGCGGGAAGACCGGCGGCATGAAGCGGCCGATCGCCTTCCGGTCGATGATCACGTGGCCGATCTGGCCCGGCTGCGCCGCGACCAGCCGGCCCCAGATCGCGTAGCGCTTGGGCCAGAAGTCCTCGCCCTCGTCGTAGAATCGGCGACCCTCCTGGTTGACCACGATGCCGAGCGAGACACAGTCGACCCGGGTCACGATGCCGCCGTCGAACTTGGGCGCCCGGGCGTCGATCGCGACCGCGTGGCACTGCTTCGGGTCGCCGATCTGCCTGGCCCCGCGCTCGAGCAGGACCCGCAGCAGCCGGCCCTGGTTGTAGGGCGTGCCGCGGATCAGGAAGTTGTCGGCGACCTCGCCCCAGGACTCCTTGAGCCAGGCGAGGTTGGCCTCGAAGCCGCCGGCGGCGGCGACCAGAACCTTGGCCCGAACCTGGCGGGCAGCGCCCTCGTGCACCACCGTGGCCGCGGTGAAGACGCCATTGTCGAGCTCGAGGTCGGAAACCTCGGCGTCGTACAGCACCTGGACGCCCAGCGCCTCGGCCGCGCGATAGTAGGCGTTGATCAAGGCCTTGCCGCCGCCGAGGAAGAAGGCGTTGGTCCGGCCGAGATGCAGGGTGCCGCCGAGCGCCGGTTGGAAGCGCACGCCCCGTGCCCGCATCCAGGCGGTGCAGGCCGCCGAGTCGCGGATCGTCAGGCGGGCAAGCGTCGGGTCGGTGGCGCCGTCCGTGACCTTGAGGAGGTCGTCGAGGTATTCCGCCTCCGGATAGGCGTCGGTCAGCACGTCGATCGGCGCTGCGTGCATGCAGCGGAGGTTGCGGGTGTGCCGGCTGTTGCCGCCCCGATAGGATCTGGGCGCGGCTTCCAGCACCAGCACGCTGGCGCCGGCGGCGCGCGCCTCGAGGGCCGCGCACAGGCCCGCGTTGCCGCCGCCAGCGACCAGCACGTCGAACCTCCGGCTCAGATCAGCCACGGCCCCGGCCCGACGGTCGCGACGACGCCTCTTTCATCCGGAACTCCCCGACCGGGACGACTCCCGGCCAGAAGCCCCAGGCCAAGCGCGTCGGAGGACGCGCCTGCGGTCGGTCATATTGGCAGCCACGCCGATACGGCCTCCGTTAACTCTTCCTTAGCCATCAGCCCCCCTAGCCTTTCCGTGCTCGATGGTCCATGGGATCGTGGGAATCCGTCGGCCGACAGCAAGCCTGGTGGGGCGCAGTGCCACGGTCACATGGACCAGGCGAAGACAGGGTTAACGGCATCGCCGTAAAGTTTGGTTAACAGCCCTTGTAAGAATCCTGATCGAGGACTCGGGGTCGCTCGGCTGGGCTGTCGTCAGCCAGCGATACCGGCGGCCGGCCGGTACCGGCGGCCAGCGGTACCGAGGGCCAGTCAGACCGGCAGTCAACCGTCCCGGCGACCAGCTGCACCGGCAGCCCCTCGTGCGGCGCGCGGCAGATGGTCGGTGCGAGTTGCGGGCCGCGTCTTCGCGGAGCGTCATGCGGCTCCATGACTGGCGGTTTGCTGCCGACGGAATTGCGCGGCTGGGGTGCCGGTCACCAGCTATACCGGCGGCCAGCTATGCCGGCAGCCCGCCGCGCGGCGCGCAGTAGATGGCCGGTGCGCGAGTGGCGAGGCCCGTCTCCGCGGAACGCTACACAGCCCTATGACTGGTTGTTTGCTGCCGACCGATCACGGGCGTCGCCGCCGAGCGCGGCATCACCGAACGGTCATGCCGCGGGCGTCGTTTCGCACCCGATCGCGGTGACGCGGCGATCACCTGTCGAAATGGTTGCCGTTCAGCCACGCATCGCCGGCCGGTCTGGCTCTCGGGCGGCTCGCCATCCGGACCATCGAGCGCCGGCCGACCAGCGGCTGGATTCGCGCCCGCGCCGGCGGTCAGACCCGGTCAACCGGCGAACGCCCGGCCAGGTTGACCAGGGCGGGAGCATGACCGCGCCGACCACGGCCAGTGCCCAGGCGGATCGCCGAGCCGTCCTTCAGGCCGAGCAGCGCCGAGAGCTTGCCGCCGATGATCCCGAGCAGATGTCGATCACCAGCGCGTAGCCGGCGCCGCGGTCCACGGTCCCGATATCCAGCCGGCGATGCCACCGATCACGATCGGGCCAGGAAGCTCCACCCGAACGATACTCACCGTCGCGGCGCCGATGCCGCCGTGGCCACGACCAGCAAGGGCGCTCAGAAGCGGGTCAGGGACTGGTGCAGCGCGTCGACCTCGGCGCTCGCCACGACGGTCGTCTCGCGGACGATCTGGCGCGCATCGATCGGGTGGCCATAGTAGGCGCGGTTCCACTCGTCATTGGGCTGGAGGTAGGTGCCGTCCAGCCAGAAGCCGCCGAACAGGCCCTTGCTCTTGGCGAAGACGTAGATGTCCTCGCCGAGATGGGTCGTGGTCGCGGCGCCGACGGATCCTCCCAGGCGACCTGCCGCGACGCCGGCATCGGCGCCGAGCTTGATGCCGTGGTCGAGCAGGCGGTCGACCGCGCCCCGGTTCATGATCGTGAACACGACATCGGAGCTCTGGCCGCCGAACTGAAGGCCGAAGCTGCCGCCATAGAGCGAATAGAACGCCGGCTGACCCCAGGCGCCGGTCTGCGGGTCGCGCACCAGGAGGATGCCGATACCGTACTCGGCGCCGAACAGGAAGCCGCCTTTGAGCAGGTCGGGCACGATCAGCACGGCATAGGCGTTCTGGACATAGACCGGCATCTGCCCGAAATTCGGGTCGTCCAGGAAGGCGTCGAGCGCCAGCCGCGCGCGTTCGACGACGCGTTGCTGACCATCGGTCTTGGCCTGCGCGGCTGGCCCCACCACGGCCATCAGCGTCAGAGCCAGCACCGCCAGGATGCGCTTGGCCGGTCCGATCATGCTCCTGTTCCTTCTGCTCGCTGCGTGCCCGAACGGGTTCCGGCCGAGTTGGCCGAGGCGTCGGTGCGCGCAAGCTAGGCAAACTTGCTGTCGTCTGTCAAGATATAGGCGTAACAGATTGACATAAGGCAAATGTCACTGCGGTCCCTCTCGCTCCCATCGTTGCCCGCCGCGAGCTGCCGGTGATCCGCGCCCTCGCCGCCGGCCTGCTGATCTTCGTTCTGCTGATCGCCGGCACGATCGGCGCCCTGCTCTGGTTTCCCGGGCCTCTGCTGCGCGCCGGCCTGCGGGTGGCCGGGATCGATGCGGTGGCGTTCGACGACCTGCGGGTCGGGACGTCCACCCTCGAGCTCACCGGCCTGCGCATCGGGCCGCCGCCCAGTGATCGGCTCGAACACTTACAGATCCATTATCGACTGCGCGACCTCTTGCGCGGACGGATCGCCAGCATCGAGGCCGAAGGCCTGGAGCTGCAGGGCCGGGTCGTCGACGGCCGGGTCGAGCTCGCCGGCCTGCAACCGGGTGCGGGCGGCGGTGGCGGCCCCGGCCTGCCCGCCTGGCCGGAGCAGGTGGTGCTGCGGCGCGCCGAAGTCCAGCTCGAGACCCCCTGGGGCGAGCTCAGGCTGCCGCTGGCGGCCGAGCTGCGCCCCGGCCGCGCGGAAGCCGAGTTCAGCCTCAGCGTCGCGGGCGGGGAACTCGTCGACGATGCCGGCCGCCTCGACGCCGATCTCGAACTGCACGGCCACCTGCCGCTGGTCGCGGACGTCACGCTCGGCGCGGTCAGCGCCCAGGGCCACCTCGATCTCACGGCCGAGCACCTGGCGCTCCCCGGCCTGGGTTCGGGGATCGATGGCCGGGGCAAGCTGACCTTCGAGGCCGCCGACGGCCGGCTCGAGGCCCGCATCGGTTCGGCGGAGATCAACGTCGGGTCTCTCTCGCCCCGGCTCGCGGACCTCGAGGAGGTGCTGCCGGCCCCTTGGCGGATCGGCCTTGGCGTCCAGCCCGGGCCGGTCCGGCTGACCGGTCCGCTCGATCCTGCCGCTGCGGCGTTCACGGTCGCGGGCGGGCTGGAGCTCGCGGCCGGCCAGGCACGGGCTGGCGCCGATGTGGACGCGACGCTGCGGACCGATGCCGGGCGTGGGTTCGAGAGCGGCAGCGGAACCGCAAAGCTGAGCCTGGAAAAGATCCACTGGCGGGATCTCGAGCTTGCGAGCGGCCGGCTCGCTCTGCAGGCGCAGGGCGGCCTCGATCGCTGGCAGGGGATCGCGGATCTGGAGCTCGAGGGCGGTGGCAAGCCCGTGCCCGAGATCGCGCTCACGGGTGCCGCTCTCAGCCAGAAGCTCGCGCTCCGCTTCGCGGACGACCGGCTGACGCTCTCGGCGAGCGCGCCTGGCCGCCTCGCGGCCGATCGGCTGACCTGGCAGGAGCGCGGCCGCGCGGGCCCGCTCGCCTTCCGGCTCGAGCCCGGCAATCCGCCGCTCTTGGTCATCAGCTTCGAAGCGGACGGCGCGATCGCCTGGCGGCAGGCCTTGCGCGCCAAGGGCGAAGCGTTCGACCTGACCGCAGCGGCGCTCAAGGCCCGCGCTCAACTCGCCGATCTGAACCTCGCGGCGAGCGGCGACCAGAACGGTCTCGAGAGCGCAAAGATCAAGGTTGCCAACAGCCAACTGCAGCTGCCGGACCAGCAGATCGCCGCTGAGGGGATCGCGACCGAGCTGGCGCTGACGCCGGCAGGCCTGACGCCCGGCCAGACGATCCCGATCACGGTCGCGAGCATCAGCCAGGGCGGCAAGCCCGCCTGGTTCGCGCCTCTGACGCTCGACGGCACGCTCCGGCCGAAGGGCACGCAGGTCGATTTCGAGGCCCGGATCAGCCGGCCGGCCGATGATCTCGTGCTCGCCCTGCAGGGTCGCCATGACCTCGCGCGGGGCCGGGGCCAGGCCGAGCTCAAGCTCTCGCCGCTCAGCTTTGCGCGCGGCAAGCTGCAGCCGCGCCAGCTGGCGCCGGTGGTGGGCGAGCAGCTTCAGGACGTCACCGGCAAGCTGGCGCTCGATGGCACGCTCGCCTGGGGCACGGGCGATCAGATCGCGGCCGACCTGGCTCTGCTCCTGGACAGCTTCGGCTTCACCGCCGGACCCGCGCGCTTCGAGCAGGTCAACGGTGTCCTGCACGTCGACCGGCTGTGGCCGCCCGCCACGCCGCCCGGACAGCAGCTCGCGATCGGCCGGCTCGATCTTGGCCTGCCGTTGACCGACGGGCTGATCGGCTTTCGGGTCGACCCGGATCAGACCCTCGCGGTCGACCAGCTGCGCTGGCGCCTGGCCGGCGGTACGGTCCGCGCCCAGCCGTTCAGGGTTGGTTCAGCGGCCTCTGATATAAGGGTCACTCTGACGGCGGAAGGGCTCGATCTCGGTCAGCTGTTCGCGCTGACGCGCCTCGACGGCCTCAGCGGCGAAGGCAAGGTTCACGGCTCGCTGCCGGTCCGCATCAAGGGCGGCGTCGCGGTGATCGAGGGCGGCGAGCTCGAGACCGACCGGCCGGGCCGGCTCCGCTACCGGCCGGCCGAGCCGCCCGCCGCCTTGCAGGCCCGCGGCGCGAACGTCACCTTGTTGCTGCAGGCCTTGGAGAACTTTCACTATGAGGCGCTCAGGATCACGCTCGATGGCCGGACCGACGCCAAGATGGACATCAAGCTCCACGTCCGGGGCGCCAACCCGGAACTCTACGGCGGCTATCCGATCGAGTTCAATCTCAACCTCGAGGGCGAGCTCGGCAACATCCTGCGCAGCGGCCTTGCCACCTACCAGATCCCCGAGCGCATCCGCGAGCAGATGCGGGGCTTTAAGCCTTAGCGCGCTGCTGCTTGCGCTGGCGCCGGCGGTGACCGGCTGCACCCACCACACCGTGGAGGTCCAGGCGCCCAAGGACCCGATCGTGATCAATCTCAACGTCAAGATCGAGCAGGAGGTGCGGGTCAAGGTCGAGAAGGACGTCGAGGATCTGCTCGAGGACAACCCGAACCTGTTCTAGGAGCTCTGCCCATGGTCCCGGTTCTGCGCACCGTTGCGATCGTCGTCTTATCACTTGGCCTGCTGGCGGGGCCGGCGCTCGCGGCCTCGCTCGACGAGGCCAAGGCGGCCGGCCAGGTCGGCGAGAAGATCGATGGCTTTCTCGGCGTGGTCGACGCCAATCCCTCGGCCGACCTGCGCGCCATGGTCGATCGGATCAACGCCGAGCGCCTCGCGAAATACGCCGAGATCGCCAAGAAGCAGGGCACGCCGACCGACGCCGTGGCCAAGATCGCGGGTCAGAAGCTGATCGAGCGCACGCCCAAGGGCCAGTACGTCCTGGGCGCCGACGGCCAGTGGCGGAAGAAGTAGGCAATAGGTGTTGACTGAGCGGACCAATGGTCCTATTTGTGTAATACATGTTTGACAGAAGACCTGCGTGATGGCAATGTCCGAGGCGACGCTCGCGGTGAGGCTGCCGAAGGAGCTGGCCGACGAGCTCGACGAGCTGGCCCGGGAGACCGGGCGGAGCAAGAGCTACTATGCCAGGCAGGCCATCATCGAGTTCATGGAGGATCGCGCCGATTATCTGCGCGCGGTCGCGACGCTCGAGAAGCGCGAGCCGAGGCTGAGCCTGGCGGAGGCGAAGCGAGCTCTTGGACTGGACGATTGAATTCGAACAGGACGCCATTCGCCAGCTCAATCGGCTCGACAAGACTGTCCGACGCCGCGTTCTTCAATTCCTGAACTTCCGGATCGCCGCGAGTGAGGATCCACGCCAGCTCGGCAAGGCGCTCCATGGTGTGCTGGCCGGATTTTGGCGTTACCGAGTTGGCGACTACCGGCTCATTTGCCTGCTCGAGGATGAGCGGCGGGTCATAGCCCTTGTCAGGGTTGAACATCGCCGCGACGTCTCTCGCTGACCCTGCCCCCGGGCTCCAGACCAGATTTGGCTCGCCCGGCGCGTCTCGGAACCTATCGTCATAGTAACAGGCTTGAGTTGGGAACCCATGGCGGACTCCGCGATCATATCCGACCTTTGCCGCACGCGGATGCCAGTGTCCGGGCAGTTAGCTCTGGCCCTGCTCGGGGCCGTGGCGCTGGCGGGCTGCGCCTCGGGGCTGAAGCCGATCCTCTATCCGAATGACCGGCTGCAGGCGGTCGGCCAGGCGCAGGCCGATCAGGACATCGCCGAGTGTCGCGAGCTGGCCGCCAATGCCGGTGCCTCGGGCGGCTCGGGCAAGGCCCGGCAGGCGGCCGGCAGTACGGCAGCGGGCGGCGCGCTCGGCGGCGCGACCGGTGCGGTCGGCGGCGCAATCCTGGGCAACGCCGGCACCGGGGCGGCGGTCGGGGCGGCGACCGGTGCCACCGCCGGCCTGCTGCGCTCGATGTTCAGCGGTGGCGGCGGCCCCAGCCCGGCCTATCGCAACTTCGTCGACCACTGCCTGCGCGAGCGTGGCTACGACCCGGTCGGCTGGGAGTGAGGTCAGGAGGCCGGGACGGGAACATTGTCGCACGGACCGGCGTTGTTTCGCCACATGACCATCACGGGGGCGGGACATGGCAGCGCGGTCCGGAGCGGGACACGTCGTCTGGGTCGCGCGTAGCGGTTACGCCGCACGCGGCGTGGTCTATCTGATCGTCGGCGGTCTGGCGGTGCTGGCGGCGCTCGGCGGCGGTGGTCAGACGACCGACAGCAAGGGCGCGCTGCGCACCATCCTCGAGCAGCCGTTCGGCGAAGCCCTGCTGGCGCTGGTCGCCGTGGGCCTGGTCGGCTACGCGATCTGGCGTGTGGTGCAGGCGGTCATGGACACCGACCGCCATGGCACCGGTGCCAAGGGCCTGGCGATTCGGGGCGCTCTGGTCGTCAGCGCGATCACCCACAGCCTGCTGGCGCTCTTCGCGCTCAGCCTGATCTTCGGTTGGGGGTCCAGCCTCGGCGGCGGCGGCGACAGCTCCACGCAGGACTGGACCGCCTGGCTGCTCCGGCAGCCGTTCGGGCGGTGGCTGGTCGGGCTGATCGGCGCCGCGGTGATCGGCGCCGGACTTGCCCACATGATCAAGGGCTACAAGGCCAAATTCGAGAGATGGCTCGAGATGGACCCGCAGGCCCTCGACAAAGCGTCGCCGATCTGCCGCTTCGGCCTGATCGCGCGCGGCATCGTGTTCCTGATCATCGGCGGCTTCCTCGTCATCGGCGCCTGGCGGTTCAGCTCCGGCGAGGTCGTCGGGCTCCAGGGCGCGCTCCGGACCCTTCAGCAGCAGCCCTACGGCTGGATTCTGCTCGGCATCGTGGCGCTCGGCCTGTTCGCCTTCGGGGTCTACAGCATGATCGAGGCCTGTTACCGCCGGATCGACGCGCCGGCCTTCTGACGAGCGCCGCTCAGCCCTTGACCGCGCCGATCAGCATGCCGCGGCGGATGTAGCGCTCGAGCGCCACCGCCATAAGGACGACCGGGACGACCATGATCAGGATCAGCACCGACATGTACCACCACTGCGGGCCGCGGGTCGCGTTCTGGGCCGCGATCAGGAGCGGCAGGGTCTGGGTATCGGCGGTCGAGAGCATCAGCGCCAAGAGGTACTCGTTCCAGGTCAGGATCAGCATCAAGAGGAACGCCGAGGCCAGCGCGGCGCGCGCGATCGGCAGCACGATCGACCAGAAGATCCGAAAGCGCGAGGCGCCGTCGATCATCGCCGATTCTTCCAGCTCGAGCGGGACAGTCTGGAAGAAATCGCGCATCAGCCAGACCACGATCGGCAAATTGACCGCGACATAGGTGATGATCAGGGCGGCCAAGGAGTCGCGCAGCCCAATCTGCTGGAACAGCACATAGACCGGGATCACGACCGCGACCGGCGGCAGGATGCGCTGCGAGATCATCCAGAACGCGATGTCGTCGTTGCCGAGCGCGCGTCTGAAGCGCCGGCCGACGGTCTGGACCAGCAGCAGGAAGAGTGCCAGCGCCAGCGCCAGCGCCAGCTCCCAGGGCAGCCCGAAGCCCACCACCAGGGCGATCGCGACGGCGACCGCGAGGATGAACAGGCCGATGTTGCCGAGCCGCGGCCGGTAGGTCAGGCGAGCGAGGCCGTAGCCCGCCATGCTGCCGAGCACGAGCGCGATCACAGAGCTCGCGAGCGCGACGATCACGGAATGGAGATAGGGCCGGAAGGTGTCGGGGCCGAGATCGACGAAGATGTACTTCCAGGCGTGCAGCGACGGCCGGAAGTCGACCCACATCAGGTAGAACGGGCCGTCGTTGACGGCGAGCGGCGTCTTGAACGAGGTGATGAACACCCAATAGAGCGGGAACAGCACGATGAAGGCCCAAAAGCCAAGCGCCAGATAGGCGAGCGCCATGGCGAGCGGCGACGGGTCGAGGGCCCGGCGCGGGCGGATCAGCCAGGCGAGCGCGCTCATGGCGGCAAAGCACCTTCGGGACGCCGTACGAACGCGAGCAGCGACAGGCAGACGAAGGCGACCACGAACAACAGCATGTAGGCGATCGCCGCCGAGCCGCCGAGGTCGAGCGTGCGCCAGGCGACGTAGGCGTGCAGCGTCATGGATTCCGAGGCAATGCCCGGGCCGCCGTTGGTCAGGACATTGGGCAGGTCGACGATCTTGAACGCCTCGATCACCCGGATGATCACGACCGTGATCGAGACCGGCAGGATCGCGGGCCAGGTGACGTAGCGGAAAGTCTGGAAGCGCGACGGCGCCGTCGACCAGGGCGGCCTCGCGCTGGTCCTGCGGCTGGCTCTCGATCGCGACCAGCAGCACGATGAACATGAACGGGATCCACTGCCAGGCATCGCCGATCATGACCGCCATGCGGGCGCCCCAGGGATCCACCACCCAGGAGGTCTCACCCCAGCCGAAATACTGCCAGACCGGCGTGAACGGGCCTTTGGTCGTATCGGTCAGCATGCGGAAGGTGTAGGCGATCCCGACCGGCGTGATCATCATCGGCAGGAAGAACACGACCCGGAAGAACTTGCGGCCGGGCAGGTTCTGGGTGCAGAGCAGCGCGAGGCCGAGGCCGATCGTGTACTGCACCGTGACCCCGACGCCGACGTAGAAGAGGGTCACGACCAGGCTGCCGGGATGGCCGCCGCCGGTGTTGGTGACCAGGATCAGCAGCAGGCCGCCCCAGGCGAGTGCGGCCACCAGCGTGCGCCGGAACAGCGCGAACAGGCCGACGTCGTCGCGTCGCGCATAGCGCACGAGCAGCGCCATGAAGGCCAGCGCGACGAGGCCGAGCAAAGTCCAGGCGCCAGCTCCCAGCTGGCCGAAGTCGCCCAGGAAATGGAACTGCTGGCTGCCGACCAGCAGCTTCTCGTAGTTGAGCAGGCCGATGAACTTGAGCTGGAAGCCGCCTTTGACGAAGCGGAAGCGGGCGAGCGACAGATAGAGCGAGACGATCAGCGGGAAGATCGACATCGCGAGCACGACCAGCACCGCCGGCATCACGAACACCGCCGGCGCGTGCTGGTCGAGGCGTCGGCTCAGCTCCTCGAACGGGCGCCCGCGCGACGCTGCCGGCACGACCCGCCGGCCGATCAGGGCCGGGTCGTCGTGCCGGAGCGCCTTGCCGGTCTTCGCAGGCTCCACTCACTCGGTCCGGATGCCGAGCGTCGCCTTGTAGGCCGCGAGCTGCTCGTCCTTGCCGAGCTCGTCGGTGATCTCGTTCCAGCCGTTCTCGATGTCGGCCATCGCCTGGTCGCGGTCGATCTCGCCCGCGAGCAGGCGGCTGATCGCGGTGTCGAGCACGACCTGCTCGTAGCGCTGGTTCTGCGGCACGCGCAGGTCGAGGACCATGTTCGGGCTGTTCAGGCTGTCGGAGATCGCGCCGAGATAGTTCTCGGCGGCCTCCTTGCTCATGCCCGCCTTGAGCCAGAGGTCGAGGTTCTTGAACTGCGAGATCCGGTACGGGTTGAAGCCGGTGGCGCCGATCGTGACGTCGACGTTGGACTGCGCGGGCTGGCTCATATAAGAGAAGAAGTCGTAGACCGCGGCCTTGACCTTGTCGTCGCTGGACGCGTTGACCGCCCCGGACCAGCCGCCGAAGGCCGCGAACGGCGCGTGGTTGATGCCGTCGGTGGCGTAGGGGCAGCGCTCGGCGTTGCAGTCGACGAGCTTGCCGCTGCCGCGATCGAGCACCTGGCTGGAGCCCGGCAGGATGACCGCGCCGACCTTGTCCTGCACCTTGGAGGTCGCCGGGTCGATCGCGAGGGTGCCGATGTCGCCCCAGTCGACCGAGAGCGCGCAGCGCCCGGTCGTGAACAGGCCGCGGGTGTCGCCGACGTCGAGGTTGATCTCATCGGGCGGCCCATATTTGGTGGTCTCGACGTAGATGTCGAGCGCCTTGCCGAACGCCTCGTTGTTGACCAAGGGGCTCATGTCGTCGGTGTTGAAGAAGGCGCCCTGTGAGGTACCCTGCGACTGCAGGAAGCCGCTGGCGACCGAGATGATCATCCAGTACGACTGGGCATTGCGCTTCTTGGCGATGCAGGAGCCGTAGTCGGCCTTGCCGTCGCCGTTCAGGTCCTGGCCGTTGAAGGTCTTGGCGATGTTGAGGTAGTCGTCCCAGGTCTTGGGCGGGTTGAGGCCCTTCTCTTTCAAAAGATCGCTGCGATAGTAGACCATCTGGAAGTCGCCATCGAGCGGGATCGTGTAGATCTTGCCATTGTAGGTGGCGCTGAAGTTGCGGAAGAAAGGCGCGACGTCGTCCCATTGCAGCGCTTGGTCGGCCTTGACCCGATCGGTCAGGTCCTCGAGATAGCCGGGCTCGATGTAGTCGACCATCCACTGCGGTGCGAAGACCATGCCGTCGATGCTATTGGTGCCGGTGGCGAAGTCGGTCAGCAGCTTGTTGTAGAGATCGGAGAACGGTACGGTCACGACGTTGATCGTGGCGCCGGTCAGCTTCTTGAACTCGGGTGCGCGCCGCTGCAGCGGCTCGGCGATCTGCGGCCCGGTGAAGGTCATCACGGTCGCCTCGACGCCCTCGTGCTTCATCTGCGCCTGCGCGGCGGTCGAGCAGAGGGCGATGCCGGCCGCGAGTGCCAGGACCAGAGCGCCCGCTCCGGCCAGGCTGCGAGTCTCTGCTGTCATTGCTTGCCTCCCATGGCTTGGCCCACGCTCGACCGCATCTGGCGAGCGGGCCTCTTGGTTTGGTAGCGCGCGGCCCTGCCGAGATCAACCGCTGCCGCGGCGCGCGGACCCGGCCCCGTCCTACCGGGGTGCAGCAACCCGATGCCAAGGCTTGCGCGCGACCGCTTCCGGCGCGAGGTTTCGATGGGTGAACGTCATCCTCAGCTGCATCGCCCTTCTGCTGCTCGCCGGCTGCGCTCAGGACCGCGGGTCGTCGCTCTGGCTGGCCGAGCGCGGCGTCGTCTACTGCTACCGCACCCTCGCCGAGCCCGATTGCCATCGCCAGCCGGAATCCGGCGCCGAACCCCGCCTGATCGCCGCCGCTCCCCAGGTGTTCTTTACGCCGATCCCGCACACCGGGTCCGAATGAGCGATCGCAGAAGATCCCCGCCCAAGAAACAGGCCCGCGCCCTGCTTAGGGAAGCTCCAGCCGGCGCATTCGCTATCTCCCTGACATTCTGATTGAGTGGAGCGATCTGCTACCGTACGTGTATGGAGGCTTGATCACGGGCGGCTTAGTGGCGACAACCTCCGTTCATCTGCCAATCCCGGCTTCAGCTTCGGCCGCCGAACCGACATCGTCCTCCGCTGGTTGAAGCACCCGGGTGACGAGGTGGCGTCACTGGAGCCGATCGCGCGTCTGGTGGGTGGCGACGAATGGCTGCTGCTCATTCCGGCTGATTGCTCGGGGCGGATCGGGGAGTGGTTCGCGCGCTCCGGTTCGCTGGTGGTGCCGTGCGAGCCGGTCGTCAAGATCCTGGTAACCACCGGGCCTCAAGATGAGGACGAACAAAATGCGAACGAAGAGCTGTTCGAGGCTGCGACTCCGTTCGCGCATGCGCCGCTACCCCACGGGGCGATTGTTGCCAGGATCATGCCTGAAGGAGAGGTCACGGTTTTCGCGTGGATCGGCGCGGTGGCGCTGGTCGGGATCCTGTTGGCTGCGGTGTCGGTGATCGCCTCTGCCTTCCTCGCCGGGCCGTTGCCGCCGTTGCTGGGCGGCTTCTGTCTGACCCTGGTCGCAGGCGCCCTGTCGTACGGTCAACGTCGCCTGGCATCAACGAATGACTGACTTCCCGGAGCATTCCGCTCGCGCAGCGATCGAACTCATCCAGCGTCACGCCATACAACCAATTTCCGGCCTCTCGCTGATCTTCTTCAGCAGCTCCTTCGTCCGTGCCGGCCTCGACGCGTCCGCCGTCGATCCTCTCTACTGGGTCTGCCGCATCGGTGCGGCTGCCTTTGCGTTTGTTGGCCTCACGGCGGTTGCGCACGACATCTGGCATCGCATGAGGGAACGCTCCGCGTTCAGGGCTCGGCCGCTTAGCGGTTCAGTGATCTGCTCGGTGACAGGTGGCGGGCCCGCGAGCTATCGTGCGGCGCTAGCGTAGCAGGGGAGGCAGCCAATGCAGGCGAGCGACAGGCGCCGGCTCGGCAAGGCAGACGTCGAGGTCACGATCATGGGCTTCGGTGGGGCGCCCCTCGGCAACATGTACCGGCCGCTGTCCGACGCCGACGCCCTGGCCACGGTCCGGGCGTGCTACGACGCCGGCATCCGTTACTTCGACACAGCGCCACTGTACGGCTACGGCCTGTCCGAGCATCGGGTCGGCGAGGCGCTCCGCGGTCGCGAGCGCGACAGCTATGTCCTTTCGACCAAGGTCGGGCGGCTGCTGAAGCCGGGCGATCCGAGGACCCTCGAGCACGGCCAGTTCCAGGACGCCCTGCCGTTCGCCGAGGTCTACGACTACTCCTACGACGGCGTCATGCGCTCGGTCGAGGACAGCCTGCAGCGCCTCGGCACGCACCGGATCGATGTCCTGCTGGTGCACGACCTCGACGTCTGGACCCATGGCTCGGAAGCGGCGCGCCAGGCACGGGTCGCCGAGTTCATGGCCGGCGGCTACAAGGCGATGATCGAGCTTCGGGACCAGGGCGCGGTCCGGGCGATCGGGGCCGGGATCAACGAGACCGCCGCCTGTCAGGATCTGGCCGAGCGCGGCGATTTCGACTGCTTCCTGCTCGCTGGCCGCTACACGCTACTCGAGCAGGCGCCGCTCGACGCCTTCCTGCCGCTCTGCGAGCGGCGCCAGATCGCGCTGATCATCGGCGGCGCCTACAATACCGGCATCCTCGCGACCGGCGCCGTCGAGGGCGCCTATTTCCAGTACTCGCCGGCGCCGCCCGAGATCATGGAGCGGGTCCGCCGGATCGAGGCGGTCTGCGCCCGCCACGGCGTCCGCCTGCCGACCGCGGCGCTGCAGTTTCCGCTCGGCCATCCCGTGGTCGCGACCGTGGTACCCGGCACCCGCGCGCCGGTCGAGGTCGAGCAGAACCTCGAGATCTTCGCGCCGACGGTACCGGCCGAGTTCTGGGCCGAGCTCAAGCAGGAGGGCCTGCTCCGCAAGGATGCGCCGACGCCTTGACTCAGCTGCGCTGGATCGCCTCCGCCGCCGCCCGCCAGGCCGCGGCGTAGCCCGCGAGCCCGGGGATCGACGGCGGCGCGACCGCGCGCAGCGCGAGGTCGGCCGGCGTCGGCCGCGTCGCCCAGCCGGCCAGCAGCGCCGCGCCGAGCGCCCGGCCGTCCGGCTCGGTCGAGACCGCAACCGGCTGCCCGGGCCGGAGCGCCGCGAGCAGGGCCGCGAACAGCGGGTCGTCGGCGAAGCTGCCGTCGACGATCACCTTGCTCGTAGCATCCAGGAGGTCGAGGCCGACGCTCGCCATCAGGGCGACGTAGAGGCTGGCGAGTGCTGCCCGGGCCTCCGGCGAGCGCGGCGGCCGGCCCTTGATCCGACCCTTGCCGCCGGCAGCCGGGAAAGGCCCGCCGGTCCGGGCGAACGACGGCAGCGCCACGACGCCTTCCGCGATCAGCGCCCCGACGTCGGCGACGGTCGGGCGCGCCGCCCGGGCCTCCGCCCCGGCGATCGCGGCATGTTCCTCGCCGCCTACGAACCGCGCGCAGGCGACCGGCCGACCCAGGAGATCGACGCTCGCGGCGGTGTCGCGGAGCGGGTCCAGACGGTCGAGCGGCAGGCTCGGATTGCAGATGAGCGGCCGGGCACCGGTCGAGATCAGGGCGAAGTCCTCGAGACCGGCCGCGAGATAGCGGACGAGGATCGCGCCGTGCTCCTGGATCCCGCACAGCACAGGCGGCTCGACCGGCAGGCCCGCCTTGTCGGCGACCTCCGAGCGCAGGGGCCCGAGCACGTCCCAGGCGTTACGCAGGGGCGGCAGCTTGTCGCCCCAGCCCTCGCGCTCGATCAGGCTCGAGAAGCTCCGCGCGCGCGGGTTCCAGAGCTGGGTCTGGGCGCCGAGCGAGGTCACCTCCGCGGCAGGCACGCCGGACAACCGCCAGGCCCAATACTGCGGCAGGGGCAGGATCCAGCGCACCCGGGCGAAGTCTTCGGGGAAACTCCGGCTCTGCCAGAACAGCTGACGGCCGAGCGTGCGACCCGCCGGGCCGATCGGGCAGCAGCATTCCTCGAACCAGGGCGCCACCTCGGCGTAGGCGGCGGCGATCGCGGCCGGCGGCTCCGCCTCGTAGTCCAGGATCGGCAGCACGAGATCGGCATCGCCGACCAGAGCGGCGGAAGCACCGTAGCTGGTCGGCACGATCGCCTCGATCAGGAAGCGCTCGCCGAGGTCGGCCAGCGCCGCCATCAGCCAGCGCCAGAGGTGCTCGGTATCGCAGTTCGGGTAAGGCTCGCCCGTGCGCAGCGCATTGGGCGCCTGGCGCGACGACCGGATCGTCCCGTCCGGCCCGATCGCCAGCAGCTTGACGTCGGTCCTGCCGACCTCGAGCACGGCCACCGCGGGGGGCCTGGACGATGCGGGCGCCATGGCCGCGGGAGTTAGTGGTTCGCGCCGGCGGGCGCAAGGCCGGACCGGCCGGGTCGGCGGCGCGCCCGCGGCGGCTTCGGTTGTGTTCGCCAGGCACCTGCGCTATAGACGGCGCGCCGAGAACCCGCCGTCGTCCGAGGCCCCGCTGCATGGACCACCGCATGAGCCGTCGCCGGAAAGTCTACGAAGGCAAGGCCAAGGTCCTGTTCGAGGGGCCGGAGCCCGGCACGCTCATTCAGTACTTCAAGGACGACGCCACCGCCTTCAACAATCAGAAGCAGGGCGTGATCACCGGCAAGGGCGTGCTCAACAACCGGATCTCCGAGCACCTGATGCTGCGGCTGGCGGCGATCGGCATCCCGACCCATTTCGTCCGCCGCCTCAACATGCGTGAGCAGCTGATCAAGGAGGTCGAGATCATCCCGCTCGAGGTGGTCGTGCGCAACGTGGTCGCGGGCTCGCTCGCCCAGCGCTTCCACATGGAGGAAGGCTCGCCCCTGCCGCGCTCGATCGTCGAGTACTACTACAAGTCCGACGACCTCGGCGACCCGATGGTGAGCGAAGAGCACATCACGGCGTTCGGCTGGGCGAGCTACCAGGACATCGACGAGATCCTGAACCTCTCCCTGCGCATCAACGACTTCCTGACCGGCCTGTTCGCCGGCGTGAGCCTGCGCCTGATCGATTTCAAGCTCGAGTTCGGCCGGCTTTGGGAGGACGACGAGATGCGGATCGTGCTCGCCGACGAGATCAGCCCGGACGGCTGCCGGCTGTGGGACGCCGCGACCAACGAGAAGTTCGACAAGGACCGCTTCCGGCGCGACCTCGGCCGGGTCGAGGAGGGCTACCAGGAGGTGGCGCGCCGTCTCGGCATCCTGCCCGAGGCCGGGCCGCGCGACCTCAAGGGCCCCGAAACGGTGCAGTGAGGCGCAGTCGCTGATGAAGGCGCGCGTTCACGTCCGCCTCAAAGAGGGGGTGCTCGATCCGCAGGGGGCCGCGATCGGGCGCGCGCTGGGTCAGCTCGGCTTCGCCGGCGTCGGTACGGTCCGCCAGGGCAAGCTGATCGAGCTCGATCTCGACCGGGCCGACCGCGCCGCGGCCGAGGCGGAGGTCCGGGCGATGTGTGAGCAGCTGCTGGCCAATCCGGTGATCGAGACCTATTCGGTGACCTTCGAGGACGCTGGTGAGGGCTAGCACCAGACGCGATTCGCGAGGCACGCGTGCAGGCGGGCGTCATCACCTTCCCGGGCTCGAATTGCGATCGCGACGTCGCGGTGGCGCTCGCCGCCGCCGGCGCCAAGGTCTCGCGCCTCTGGCATGGCGCGAGCGAGCTGCCCAAGCTCGACCTGATCGTGCTGCCGGGCGGCTTCAGTTATGGCGATTACCTGCGCTGCGGCGCGATCGCGGCGCGCTCTCCGGTCATGCCCGAGGTGATCCGGCGCGCGGCTGCCGGCGTGCCGGTGCTCGGGATCTGCAACGGCTTCCAGATTCTGACCGAGGCGGGCCTGCTGCCGGGCGCGGTGCTGAGCAACGCTGGGCTCAAGTTCATCTGCAGACCGGTGGCGCTCAAGGTCGCGACCGACGCCTCGGTGTTCACCGCCGGGTACACCGCCGGCCAGTCGATCGAGATCCCGATCGCCCACCACGACGGCTGCTACGTCTGCGCCCCGGACGACCTCGCGCGCCTCCAGGACGAGGATCTGGTCGCGTTCCGCTACCTCGACAACCCGAACGGCTCGGTCGACGACATCGCGGGCGTGCTCGGCGTCGGGCGCAACGTGCTCGGCATGATGCCGCACCCCGAGCGCGCGGCCGACCCGCTCACCGGCGGCACCGACGGCCGCACCATGCTTTGTGCCCTGGTCGAGGTGCTCGGATGACGCTCGAGCCGAGGCCCGAGCTGATCGCCGAGCACGGCCTCTCCGAGGCCGAATACGCCCGGATCGTCGAAATTCTCGGCCGCGCCCCGAATCTGGTCGAGCTCGGCATCTTCTCGGTGATGTGGAGCGAGCACTGCTCCTACAAGTCGTCGAAGCACTGGTTGAAACAGCTGCCGACCGAGGCGCCCTGGGTCATCTGCGGCCCTGGAGAGAACGCCGGCGTGGTCGACCTCGGGGACGGCATGGCCGCGGTCTTCAAGATCGAGAGCCACAACCATCCGAGCTTCATCGAGCCCTACCAGGGTGCCGCGACCGGGGTCGGCGGAATCCTCCGGGACGTCTTCACGATGGGGGCGAGGCCCGTCGCGATCCTCGATTCGCTGCGCTTCGGCGCGCCCGACCACCCCAGGACGCGACACCTGGTCGACGGCGTGGTCGCCGGCATCGCCGGCTACGGCAACTGCATCGGCGTGCCGACGGTCGGCGGCGAGACCACCTTCCACCGCGCCTACGACGGCAACATCCTGGTCAACGCGATGTGCGTCGGGCTGGTCGCCAAGGACCAGATCTTCTACGCCCGCGCCGCCGGCGCCGGCAATCCGGTGGTCTACGTCGGCGCCAAGACCGGCCGGGATGGCATCCACGGCGCGACCATGGCGTCGGCCGAGTTCAGCGAGGCGAGCGAGGCGAGGCGCCCGACCGTCCAGGTCGGCGATCCGTTCACCGAGAAGCTGCTGCTCGAGGCCTGCCTGGAGCTGATGCAGACCGACGCGATCGTCGCGATCCAGGACATGGGGGCGGCCGGCCTGACCTCGTCGTCGTTCGAGATGGCGGCGCGCGGCGGCACTGGCATCGAGATGGACCTCGACCGGGTGCCGACGCGCGAGACCGGCATGACCGCCTACGAGATCCTGCTCTCGGAGAGCCAGGAGCGGATGCTGCTGGTGCTGCGGCAGGGCGCCGAAGCCGAGGCGGCGGCGGTGTTCGCGAAATGGGACCTGGACTGCGTCACCGTCGGCCGGGTGACCGACAGCGGCGCCATGGTGATCCGCTTCGGCGGCGAGCAAGTGGCAAACGTCCCGATCGCGCCGGTCAGCGGCGGCTCGCCGGTCTATCAACGGCCCCATGTCCGGACCCCGGTGCCGCCGCCGGTGATCGCCCGCGACGTCAACCCGCCACTCGGCCATCGGGATGCGCTGCTCCGCCTGCTCGCAAGCCCGGACCTGGCCTCGAAACGCTGGATCTACGAGCAGTACGACCACGTGGTCATGGGCGACACGGTGGAGCGTCCGGGCGGCGATGCCGCCGTGATCCGGATCCACGGCAGCAACCGCGGCCTGGCGCTGACCACCGACTGCACGCCCCGCTACTGCCTGGCGGATCCGGAGGCGGGCGGGCGGCAGGCGGTCGCGGAAGCCTGGCGCAATCTTTCGGCGGTCGGCGCGCGGCCGCTCGCGATCACCGACTGCCTGAACTTCGGTAGCCCCGAGAACCCGGTGGTAATGGGCCAGTTCACGGGCTGCCTCGGGGGCATGGCGGACGCCTGCCGCGCGCTCGACTTCCCGATCGTGTCCGGCAACGTCTCGTTCTACAACGAGACCGACGGCCAGGCGGTCCTGCCGACGCCGGTGATCGGCGGTCTCGGCCTGATCGAGGACCTGAGCCGGGTTGCGACGCTCGCCTGGCGGCGCGAGGGCTTGGCGCTGATCCTGATCGGCGAGAGCTTCGGCTGGCTCGGCGCCTCGCTCTATTTACGCGAGGTCTGCGGCCGCGAGGAGGGGGCGCCGCCGCCGGTCGATCTCGCGACCGAGCGCCGGAACGGTGAGCTGGTGCGCGGCTGGATCGCGGCCGGCGAGGTCGAGGCCTGCCACGACCTCGGCGACGGCGGCCTCGCGGTGGCGCTCGCCGAGATGGTGCTGGCGTCCGGGACCGGCGCCGATCTGGAAGTGCCGGCGGACAGCGATCCGGGCTGGCTGTTCGGCGAGGACCAGGGTCGCTATGTCGTGGCGGTCGCCGACGAGCGCCTGGACGCGCTGCTGGCTGACGCCCGGCACCAGGGCGTGCTGGCGCGCCGGGTCGGGACCACCGGGGGCGGTGCGTTGACGCTCAGTGGTCGCGATGCCATATGCTTGCGCGAGCTCGCCCGGGTGCACGAGGGTTGGTTGCCGGCGTTCATGGGCACCCCCGGCCCGGCACTGTGAGGGATGGACCGCACGCGATGGCGATGACGGCCGACGAGATCAGCGCGCTGATCCGCGAGGGGCTGCCGGAAGCGGAGGTGACCGTCGAGGACCTCGCGGGCGACGGCAATCACTATCGGGCGCATGTGGTCGCGCCCGCCTTTCGCGGCAAGAGCCGGGTCCAGCAGCACCAGATGGTCTACCGGACGCTCGGTGCGCGCATGGGCGGCGAGCTGCACGCTCTGGCCCTGACCACGGCGGTGCCGGATTGAACGCAACGAGTTTCCACAGGAGCCGACGATGACCGACGTGCGTGCCCGCATCCAAAACGACATCGAGGCCAACCCGGTCGTGCTCTACATGAAGGGCACGCCGGTCTTTCCGCAGTGCGGCTTCTCGGCCCAGGTGGTCCAGGTGCTGTCGCTTGCAGGCGTCAAGTTCAAGGCGTTCGACGTGCTGTCCGACGACGAGCTGCGCCAGGGCATCAAGGAGTTCAGCAACTGGCCCACGGTCCCGCAGCTCTACGTCAAGGGCGAGTTCGTCGGCGGCTGCGACATCGTCCGCGAGATGTACCAGAGCGGCGAGCTGGCCACGCTCCTGAAGGACAAGGGGGTCGAGACCGAGGTCGCGGCCTGACCTGCCGCGCTCAGCGCGCCGCCAGCTGACAGCCGGCCTCGCCTGAGCAGTCCTCGAGCAGCTCGATGCTGGCGCCCGGCGTCCCATCGAGCAGCTCCATCTTGAGCGGCAGCAGGCGCTGATCGTCGCTGAGCAGCAGCTCCAGCGTGAGCTGGTTGTCGTCGAGCTCGACGTCATCGAGATCGGAGCCGGCGAGCAGCGTCAGCGTGATCCCGACCCGGATGACCTGCCGCTTGCGTCCGGCCACCCAGACACGATCGTGGTCGGTGACCTCGGCCGCCAGGTCATAGCGCCGGCGGCCGTCGAAGACCGCCGCAGTGTACGGCTCGTGCGCGCCGGCTGTGGCGACGAAGTCGCGCAGCTGGAAGAACGCGGTCAGCGGATCGGTCACGTTCTTGCGCAGCGCCACCGGCACCTTGCTGCTGTCCGGCTTGCCCCGCTTGGTGATCTTGAGGTCGACCACATCGCCGCTCTCGCGATCGAAGCGCACGACCGCGCGCCGGTCCTTCTTGTGGGAGCTGTATTCGGAGCTGAAGGTGATCGGGGCCAGGCTCTCGTCAGGCTCCAGCCGCCCGACCGCGAGCGTCTTGGAGCGGTAGTGCGCGAGCTTTTCGACCAGGCCGACGGTCTTGACCAGCAGCTCCGAGCGGTACTGGCTGGAGTCGACGCGATGGTCGAGCGCGAGCGTGGCGATCTGGAAGCCCGCCCAGTAGACGCCATAGCGCAGGCTAAGCGGCTCGTCCGGTTCGGCCCGGAGCGCGCCGGCCGTCAGCGCGAGCGCGATCAGGCCGCTGATCAGGAAACTCGTGGTTCGGACGAGACGGCTGGCCACGGTCGAATCGCTCCTCGAAGAGGCCGGCCGGCCGCGACCCTCGCGGGCCCGGACTGCCGGCGCCGGATATAGTCTTCTGGACGCGAGCGAGGCGACCAGATTCGACACCGGGATCGCGTTTTTTGCTCGGCTGTTGCAGCTCCGCCCCACAATCCACCGCGCGAGAAGAGCACGGGCTCGTTGAACGATTGCTGAACCGCCTGCGCGCGGCGGTGCCTTGGCCGGATGTGGCATCGGGCCCGTGGGCCCGCAACCGGCTGGGCGACCGGGTGCGACGATCCGCTCGCCGCTGCCGACGAATGCCGAGGTGGTTGCGCCCCGCAAGCCCCGGCCGAGCCGACCTCAGCGCGAGTAGTACTCGATCACCAGGTTCGGCTCCATCTGCACCGGGTAGGGCACGTCGGCGAGCTTCGGCACCCGCACGAGCGTGCCCTTGAGCGCCTTGTGATCGACCGAGAGATAGTCCGGCACGTCCCGCTCCGGCTGCTGGACCGTCCCGAGCACGAGCGCCAGGTTCTTGGACTTCTCCCGGACCTCGATCACATCGCCCTCGCGCACCATGTAGCTCGGGATGGTCACCCGCCGGCCGTTGACCGTGACGTGGCCGTGGTTGACGAACTGGCGCGCCGCGAACACGGTCGGCACGAAGTTCAACCGGTAGACCACGATGTCGAGACGCCGCTCGAGCAGCCCGACCATGGCCTCGGCGGTGTCGCCGCGCCGGCGCACGGCCTCCTGGTAGACCCGCTGGAACTGCCGCTCGGTGATGTTGCCGTAGTAGCCCTTGAGCTTCTGCTTGGCTGCCAGCTGCTGCCCGTAGCCCGAGATCTTGCGCCGCTTGGAGCCGTGCTCCCCGGGCGGATAGTCGCGCTTGACGATCGGGTTGCGGGCGCGGCCCCAGAGGTTGACCCCGAGACGGCGACAGATCTTGTTCTTCGCTTCGACGCGTTTGGTCATGACGGGCTTGCTGGCATTCCGCTAAGGTGGCTGGCGTTCCGGCACGGCGGAACGGACCGCGAATCCGGCGGTCTTCGAACCGCGCCGGTTATAGCGATCGGCGCCAGGATGTCAAAGGCTTTGCCAGCGGCCGGGATCTCGGCCTTGGTCGGGCGAAGCTGCCGGAAGGCCGCGGCTAGGCGGTCTGTGCCCGCACCTGGTGGCGCCAGCGGTCGATCGTCTCCGCGATCAGCTCCTCGTCGCCCCGGTCGCTCTGCCAGGCGGTGGCGAACGGCGGCGTGGTGCTGGCCGGCCGCTCTCCGGGTGCCAGCTCCTGGAAGCGGATGTGCAGCGGCACCGGCACGCCGTCGCCGAGGACCAGCGCCTCCTGGGTGTTGAGCGCGGGCAGCGCGTCGGCCAGCCAGCGCGAGCTGTCGGGCACCGCATGGCGGACGAACTCGAGGTCGTGCTCGTTGCCGAGCCGGAGCGCGAAGATCGTGTTGCACTGGGACAGGCTGCTGACCGAGAGATCGGCCGGACGCTGGGTCACCAGGCAGAGCGACAGGCCGTACTTGCGGCCCTCCTTGGCAATTCGCGAGATCGCGCGCCGGGTCGGCGCAAACCCGGTCTGATCGTCGCGCGGGACGTAGCGATGCGCCTCCTCGCAGACCAGGAGCAAGGGCGGCGTCCGATCGCGATCGCTCCAGAGCGCGAACTCGAAGATCAGACGGCAGAGCACCGAGACCACGACGTCGACGATCTCCGAGGGCACGCCCGAGATGTCGATGATCGTGATCGGCTTGCCCTCGACCGGGATGCGCAGGATCCGCGACAGGATCTGACGCATGTTGTCGCGGACGCTGAAGCTCGAGAACATGAAATCGTAGCGCTTGTCGCTGCTCACGCTCTCGACCCGGTTGACCAGATGCTGGTAGTAGACGGCGCTGTCGGCCTTGTTGAAGGCGCCCATCTCGTCCTTGAGCACCTGGATCAGCTCCGACAGCCGGTAGGGCACCGGGGTGTCGACCGTGATGTGGTCGAGGCTGCCGCTCTCGCCGGAGAAGCTGCGCCGGGCCCGGAGGATCGCCCGCCGGAGGATCGCGCCTTCGGCGTAGGCGCCCTCGGGCGATTCCTGGTTGACCAGGATCGCGGCGACCTCCTCGAAGTTGAGCAGCCAGTACGGCAGCTTCAGATTGCTCGGGTTGAGCAGCTCGGCCCGGCCCTGGAAGGCGGTCGCATACTCGTTGTGCGGATCGAGCATGATGACGTGGCCGAAGGGGTGGGCGTCGAGGATCGCGCGCAGGATCACGGTGACCGCGCAGGACTTGCCGGCACCGGTGGTGCCGAGCACCGCGAAGTGCTTGCCGAGCAGATTGTCGGTCATCGCGAACGCCGGCAGATCGGCCGCGTTGCGCAAGGTGCCGAGCCGGACGGTCGAGACCTCGGGCCGCGCGTAGATCGCGCACAGCTCCTCGCGCGTGCTGGCGTGGATCAGGCTGTCCAGCGGCGGATAGCTGGACACGCCGCGCTGGAAGCGCCAGCGGTTCGAGCTGCTGTTCAGGATCTCGCCGATCAGCCGGATCTCGACCAGCCGCCGGTCGTCGTCGGCGCCGCGCCTGCCATCGTTCTTGAGTGTGGTGATGACGCCGAAGCTGCGACCGGTCGCGCCGTGCAGCCGGACCACGTGGCCGATCTCGGCGCTGCCGGCGGCCTCGGGCTCGAGCAGGCCCCAGACGATCGCGCCGGCGACCGACATCACCCGCCCGATCTGCGGACCGCCCTCGGCTGCCGTCGCCTTCGGCTTCGGCTCCATTCGGCCCGCCGGCGAAGCTGCACTTGCCGCCAGCCCGTCGGTGCCCCGATGGGACCTCGGTTCGCGTGCGGGACCGCGTGCCTCGTCCAATATCGGCTCCCGAAGCCTACTAAGGGCGACCCGGTGTCGCCGCAGCAGAACCGACTTTCGCTCAGACGCCGTTTCGGATGCGTTAATCCGCCCGAGCCGCCGCCGCGGCCAGCACCGGATCCGGGCTGACGCGTCTCAGGGTCAGCGTCGAGAGGGCTGGATCCTGGCTAGAGCGGATCCCCGGCCAGGACCTGGACGGCGGCATGCTTGACTGCCGCGCGTCGGGCGGTGATCAGCGGTGCGCTCAGCCGCCGTGCAGCAGCCAGATAGAGGCAACCAGGAACCGGGTGGTGGAGCTCAAGCGCGAGCGCGCCGGCCTCAGGCAGATCATCGCCATCGGGAATCAGCGCGATCTGACCCTCCGCCAGCCCGCCGAACCACAACTGCAACGCTCATTCCACGTCATCCGGTGACGGATCGCCGCGCGCACCCTTCTTGACCAGGGCAGAGGCGACCTCGACGCGGACGAGAGCCGGCGCGATCAGTTCGCGGCCGACGAAATGCTTTCGCCGCGGTGTGACCTGGCTCCGGCGCGAACCATTTCACGACCACGCTGGCATCAACGACGATCAAGCGAGATCCCGATCGCGAATCTCCCGGATCAGGGGCGTCGAATCCGGCATCTCGCCGTATTTGTCGCGCAGGCGCTCACTGAAGGCGTTCAATCTCTGCAGATAGCTCTCGCGCCGTTGACGCGTCGCCTCGGTCAGGAACTGGCGCAGCTCCGCCTCCAGGCTGCGCCCGGCCTTCTTGGCCCGGGCCCGGAAGGAATTGACCACCCAGTCGTCGAGCTTGCGGATCTTGATATCGGCCATGCCTTGCGCTCTCCGAGCTCGGTATACGACCCCATGGGGTCATTCGGTCATGCTCCACCCCGGCGGCCGCGGGCCAGCTGCTTGATCACGCCGCGCAACAGATGGACGTCAGGCGTGCCGAGCGCGGCGCGGGCGAAGATCGCCTTGAGCGCGCGCGCCATGCTCTGGCGCCGGTCCGGCGTGCGGAAGAAATCGACGGCATCGAGCTCGGCGACCAGGTGGTCGAGCAGGCCGGCGAGCTCGCCCTTGGTCGCCGGCGGCCCGGCGCCCGCGATCGACGCTGCCGCCGGTGCCGCCTCGGCCGCCTGCCGCCATTCGTAGGCGATCAGCAGCACCGCCTGGGCGAGATTGAGCGAGAAAAAGTCCGGATTGACCGGGATCCGCAGGACCGCGTCGGCCAGGATGAGCTCGTCGTTGGTAAGCCCGGTCCGCTCCGGACCGAACAGCACGCCGACGCCTTGCCCCGCGGCGAGCGCGGTCCGGCCCTCACGCGCCGCCGCGGCCGCGGTCACCTCGGGCTTCGGCAGGTCGCGCCCCCGGGCGGTCGTCGCGTACAGGCGATGCCGGTCGGCGCAGGCCTCCTCGACGGTCTCGAACAGCTGGACGCGGTTCAGGACCAGCGTCGCGCCCGAGGCGGCGTTGACCGCCTTGACGTTCGGCCAGCCGCATTGCGGGCGGACCAGGCGCAGGTCGGTGAGCCCGAAGTTCAGCATCGCGCGCGCTGCGGTGCCGACGTTCTCGCCGAGCTGCGGCCGGACCAGGATGATCGCGGGGCCGGGGGCGGAACCCTTGGCGGCGGGCGCCTCGGCCATTCAGCGGGCGGCTTGGGCGCGGTCGACGAACAGCTTGTAGGTGATGCTGTCGTGCAGCGCGTTGTAGGAGGCATCGATCACGTTGGTCGAGACGCCGACCGTCGACCAGCGCTGTCCCTGATCGTCGGCGCTCTCGATGATCACCCGGGTGACCGCCGCGGTGCCGGCCTCCGGCGTCAGGATGCGGACCTTGTAGTCGGCCAGATGCATGTGCTCGAGCGCCGGGTAGGTCGCCGACAGCGCCTGGCGGAGCGCGGTGTCGAGGGCGTGGACCGGGCCGTTGCCCTCGGCCACGATCATGCGCGTGGCGCCGCCGACCTCGACCTTGATGGTCGCTTCGGAGAGCGTGACCAGCTCGTTCCTGGCGTTGAAGCGACGCTCGTCGATGATCCGGAAGCTCAGCAGGCGGAAGTAGTCTGGCACCTGGCCGAGCGTGCGGCGCGCCAGCAGCTCGAAGCTCGCGTCCGCGCCCTCGTAGGCGTAGCCGTTGGCCTCGCGCTCCTTGACCTCGCGCAGCAGGGCCCGGATCTCGGCCTCGGACGGCGGCGCCTCGAGGTCGATCTCCTCGAGCCGCTTGACCAGGCTGGCGCGGCCCGCCTGGTCCGAGACCACGATGTGGCGCTGGTTGCCGACCACCTCGGGCGGGATGTGCTCGTAGCTGCTCGGGTCCTTGACCACCGCCGAGGCGTGCAGGCCCGCCTTGTGGGTGAACGCGCTGGCGCCGACGTAGGCGGCATGTCGGTCGGGCGTCCGGTTGAGCCGCTCATCGAGCGCCCGCGACAGCTCGGTCAGATGGCGGAGCCCGGCCTCGCAAAGCCCGGTCGCATAGCCGAGCTTGAGCATCAGCGTCGGGATCAGGGCAACCAGATTGGCGTTGCCGCAGCGTTCGCCGAGGCCGTTGAGGGTGCCCTGGACCTGGCGGCAGCCGGCCTGGATTGCGGCGAGGCTGCCCGCGACCGCGTTCTCGGTGTCGTTGTGGGTATGGATGCCGAGGCGCTCGGGCGGGATTTCCCGGGTCACTCGCTCGACCGTGCGCCCGATCTCGTGCGGCAGGCGGCCGCCGTTGGTGTCGCAGAGCACGAGCCAGCGGGCGCCGCCCGCGGCCGCCGCCTGCAGGCAAGCCTCGGCATACCCCGGATCCGCGGCGTAGCCGTCGAAGAAATGCTCGGCGTCGAACATGACCTCGGCCGCGTGCCGGCCGGCCTCGGCCACGCTGTCCTCGATCATGCGCAGATTCTCATCGAGCGCGGCGCCGACCAGCTCGACCTGGCGGGGCGCGCTCTTGCCGACCAGCGTGATCACCTCGGTCCTGGCCTGGAACAGGGCGGCGAGCCCCGGATCGTTGGCGGCGCTCCGGCCCGGCCGCCGGGTCATGCCAAAGGCGGCGAGCTTCGCGTGCTTCAAGCCCGGAGGCGTTCGGAAAAAACCGTCGTCGGTCGGATTGGCGCCCGGCCAGCCGCCCTCGATGTAGTCGACGCCCAGTTCGTCGAGCATCCGCGCGATCGCGGCCTTGTCGGCGACCGTGAAATCGACGCCCTGGGTCTGGCCGCCGTCGCGCAGCGTGGTGTCGTAGAGATAGATCCGCTCGGTCATGGTGGGCGCGCGGACGATGCCTCACAAAGGTCGTCGGGGCAACGGTCTCTGCCGCGCGTTCAGGCTTTCACCCGCGCGACCGCCGATCGGTAGCAGATGCTGCAGCCCGGGTCCATGCTCGCGGCCGCGCGGCCAGCGGGCCGGGCCGCCGCTCAGGCCGTCGCGGTGCTCGACCTCGGCCCCGCGAAGAACCAGATGATGAACCCGATCACCGGCAGGATCAGGATCAAAAGGATCCAGAGCACCTTGGCGCCGACCGAGGCGCCGCTGCCGAAGATACTGACGATCGCCCAGATATCGAGGATCAGGACGATGATTCCGAGGATCCATTCCACGACGGCATTCCCTCCAGCGCGATTCTTTGGACACGACGATATCAGGAATGGCGGACCCCGCCCCGGGGTTCCACACGCTCTGGCCGGATTAGATCGCCTCCGCCCGACGTCGCCCGGTCACTCGGTGGCGGGCGGCGGGTCGGTGCGGGCCGCGAGCGCATCGGCCAGGGGCAGCTTGCGGAAGGCGTTGGTGATCGGGTAGCGGCGGTCGCGGCCGAACGCTTTGCGGGTGATCTTGACCCCCGGCGGCGCCTGGCGGCGCTTGTACTCGGCGAGGTCGAGCAGGTCCGAGACCTGGCGCACGACCGCCGGGTCGAAGCCCCTGGCGACCAGCTCGCGGACCGCGAGGTCCTGCTCGACCAGCCCCTGCAGGATCTGGTCGAGCAGATCGTAGGGCGGCAGGCTGTCCTGGTCGGTCTGGTTCGCGCGCAGTTCGGCCGAGGGCGGCTTAGTGATGATCCGCTCCGGGACGACCCGGCCCGCCGGCCCCCTGGCGCCCGCCGGCAGATGCTGATTGCGCCAGCCGGCAAGCGCGAACACGGTCGTCTTGTAGACGTCCTTGAGCACCGAATAGCCGCCGCACATGTCGCCGTAGAGGGTGGCGTAGCCGACCGACATCTCGGATTTATTGCCGGTGGTCAGGACCATCGAGCCCAGCTTGTTCGAGATCGCCATCAGCAGCACGCCACGCACCCGGGCCTGCAAATTCTCCTCGGTGATGTCCGGGGCCCGGCCGGCGAACAGCGGCTCCAGCATGGTCCCGAAGCCCGCGACCGCGGGCTCGATCGGCACGCTGTCGAGGCGGATGCCGAGCGCCTGCGCGACCGCCTCGGCGTCCTCGAGGCTCTCGGTCGAGGTGTAGCGGGAGGGCATCATCACCGCGTGCACCCGCTCGGGGCCGAGCGCGTCGACCGCGACCGCCGCCGAGAGCGCCGAATTGATGCCGCCCGACAGGCCGAGCACGACGCCCGGGAAGCGGTTCTTGTCGACGTAGTCGGCAAGACCCAGGCACATCGCACGGTAGATCGCCTCGAGCTCGGAGAGCGGCGAAGCGATCTCGCCCTCGACACAGCGCCAGAGCTCGCCCTCGTCCCGCTGCCAGCGGGTGACCAGCAGCTGCTCCTCGAAGGCGCTCGCCTGCGCGGCGAGCCGGCGGTCGGCGTTGAGCACGAACGAGGCGCCGTCGAACACCAGCTCGTCCTGGCCGCCGACCTGGTTGCAGTAGATCAGCGGCAGGCCGGTCTCGGTCACCCGCGCGACCGCGAGATTGAGGCGGATGTCCGGCTTGTCGTGCTCGAACGGCGAGCCGTTGGGCACGATCAGGATCTCGGCGCCGGACTCCTGGAGCGCCTCGGCGACCTCCTCGGTCCACATGTCCTCGCAGACCATGCCGCCGATCCGGACCCGGTCACCGCCGGCGAGCGGGAAGGCCATCGGTCCGGGCATCGGTCCCTGCGCGAACACCCGCTTCTCGTCGAACACGCCGTAGTTGGGCAGATCGTGCTTGTAGCGGGCGGTCACCAGCCGGCCGCCCTGGAGCAGCAGCATCGCGTTGTAGAGCTTGCCCCGGTCGACCCAGGGGGCGCCCACAATCACCGCCGGGCCGCCCCCGGCGGTGTCGGTGGCGAGGGTTTCGACCGCCTCGCGCGCGGCCTCCTGCAGGGCCGGCTTGAGCACCAGGTCCTCGGGCGGATAGCCGACCACCACCAGCTCCGAGAACACCACCAGATCGGCGCCGGCGGCTGCCGCCTGGCGGCAATGGCTGCGGATCCGCTCGAGGTTGCCGGCGACGTCGCCGACGGTCGGGTTGGTCTGGGCGATCGCGATGGTCAGGTCGGCGCTCACGGCGGCTCGGGCTCCTCGAGTTCGGGACGCGGAGGATGTCTGGGTTCAAAATATAGCCCGCCGCTGCCCGACCACCTAGCGCGCGAAGCGGGTCCGGGCTCACCGCCACGATCTCGCCTCAAGGGAATTCATTCACATTTCTCTCTTAGATGGAGATTTCCTCAAATTTGCGAAGAAATCGCCGGTATTGTTATGTATCTTTGATCCAATATCCGATCAGGTGTGGGACTCGATTTCTCTTTGTTCGACCCACTAGAGCTTTTATAATTTCGCAATTGTCGCTTAATGGCGGTGTAGTTGCGAGCAGGTGAGCGCGCCATGGCTGTTATGTCGAGCGTCGCACGGTCGAGCGGTCGAGGGTTCGGCCGGCGGAGCTACGCCGGCCTTACCTTGGCACTGCTGACGGCGAGCGTGGCGGCGCCAGGCTCCGGCTGGGCTGCGAGTCCGCCGGCCGTGGATCAGGCCACGTCGCTCGACCGGCTCTCGAGCACGCTCGGCGATCTCAAGACCAGCCTGACCGCCCTCCGGCAGGGCCTCGAAGGGATGCGGTCGGCGCCCGAAGCTGCGGCCGGGTCGCCGCCCGACGCGTCGTGCCCGCCGCCGGCGGAGCCCGCCGCCACCGCGGAGGGCGGGGCGCGCGAACTGGTGCAGCTGCGGAGGGAACGGGTGGCGCTCAAGGAGCGGATCGTCGAGCTCGAGCAGATGGTCAAGCAGGCGCGCACCGGCGAGGTGGTGACCGGGCTCGTCAAAGGCCCGGAGGCCACGCCGATCGAGACCGCAGCGGCGGCCGAGCTCAAGGCGCCGGGGCGCAGCGGGTCGGTGCTCGAGACTTTGCCGCCTGCCGACAGCCCGGCGGCGGTCGCGGCCGATGCACCGGCCGGTGCCGACGGCGGTGACACGCAGCAGCTTCAGGCCGATCTCGCCCTGGCCCGGGCCAAGATCACCGATCTGAGCGAGGAGCTGACATCGACGCGCGCCCACCAGGCGGCCCTCGAGGCCGAGCTCAAATCGCTGCGCTCGCTGACCGACGCCAAGATCAAGCAGTTCATGGGCTGGCAGTGACCGGGCGGCGTGCTGTCGCCGACCGCCAGCCGTACACCGGAGCCGGGACCTTGTCACGAATTGTCGTTGCTCTCTCAATGCTGGCGGCCGGCCTCCAGGGCGCGGTCGTCGGTCACGCCGCCGACATTCCCAAGCAGCGGGAGCTGGTCAACGGCGCGACGGTGGGCATCATCTCGGGTGGCATCACGGGCACCTACGTCAAGATCGCCTCGGACCTCGCCGATGCCTTCGACCAGGGCTACGACCTTCGGGTCGTGCCGGTGATCGGCAAGGGCTCGGTCCGCAACATCGAGGATCTGCTGCTGCTGCGCGGCATCGATATCGCGATCGTCCAGTCCGACGTCCTCGATTTCTACAAGCGGACCAATCTGTATCCGGGCATCGAGGACAAGATCGCGTACATTACCAAACTGTACAACGAGGAGGTCCATCTGCTGGCGCGCGCGGAGTTCGCCTCGGTCGACGACCTGCGCGGCCAGCGGGTCAACTTCGGCACCGAAGGCAGCGGGACGTTCATGACCGCCGGCATCATCTTCGATGAGCTCGGCGTCGAGGTCGACCCCACCACCTTCCCCGAGCCCGAGGCGCTCGCCAAGCTGCGCGCCGGCGAGATCGCGGCGCTGATCTTCGTCGGCGGCCAGCCGCTCACGCTGGTGACCCAGATCGAGGCCGATTCGGGGCTCAAGCTGCTGCCGATCCCCGCCGACCGGGTGCATGCCGCCTATCTGCCGGCGACGCTCACGGCGGCGTCCTATCCGAAGCTGATCGCGCCCGGGGAGAGCGTGCCGACCCTGGCGGTGGGCGCCGTGATGGCGGCTTACGACTGCCCTGCGGACAGCCCGCGCAGCGCCAAGGTCAAGCGCTTCGTCGACCATTTCTTCGCCGATTTTGACCGGCTCAAGCAGGCGCCGTATCATGCCAAATGGCGGGAGGTCGATCTGCGGGCGCCGGTGCCGGGCTGGCATCGCCTGGCCGCCGCGCGCGCCGACCTCGACGAACTCAAGAAGCCCTGACCGGGGGCGCGCCGCCATGGGCCCGCCAGGTCTGGTCGTGGTCGCCGGAATCGCCGGCTGGCTGTTCGCCATGCCGGCGCAGGCCGAGACCTTCGTGCTCGCGGGCGGCGAGACGATCGAGGGCGCGATCGTCGATGCGAGCCGCAATACTCTCGTCATCCGCCGCGCCGAGGGCGGCATGCGTCAGATCCCGATCCACCGGCTGCAGCGGATTCGGGTCACGACCGCCGAGGGCCAGACGCTGACCGGCTCGTTCCACGGCTGGCAGGACGGGCGGACCGCGATCGAGGTCGGCTCGGACGTGGTCTGGGTCGAACAGGATCAGGTGGTCGAGCGGGCGCCCCTGACCAGGCGCGCTCTGGCGACCGACCGTGCCGCCGAGCCGGCGGCCGCAGCCTCGTCACCCCAGCCGGCGACGCCCGAGGTCGCGGCCACTCGGGCAACGCCGGAGCAGGCCGGTCCAAAACCCGCGGCCGGGCCGAAGCCAACGGCACAGCCCGGGCCCGACCTGCCGGTGCTCTCGGTCAAGACCGCGCCCGACGACGTCACCGAAAAGGCCGGCGAGGTCGTGTTCACGGTCGAGCTGTCGCGGCCGATCGACGACCTCCTGGTCCTGATCTACTCGACGGTCGACGGCACCGCCCACGCCGGGGCCGACTACGCCGCCCTGCAGGGCATTCTGACGCTGCCGGCGGGCACCACCCGGAGCGAGATCCGGACCGCGATCCTCGACGATGGCAAACCGGCGGGCGACAAGGACTTCAATCTGTTCCTGGCCGCCAATCCGGATCTGACCCGGATCGCGCAGCAATGGACCCGGGTCACGATCCACGACTCCGACTGATCGCCCGGGACCGGCTGCGGCGCTCGCCCGCACCGGCTCACCCAGCCGGCGCCGTGCCCTCCCGCAGCTGCCGGGCGACCTCCATGACCTCGGCGATGTCGCTGACGTAGTGAGCGTCCTTGATCAGCTCGCGCGCCAGCAGCACGGCCGGGCGCTCGCAGGCGGCGCGCCGCTCGCGATCCTCGATCTGCTCGAAATCAGCGACGTGGCGGCGGCCGAGCGTGGCGCGGATGATCGTCGTCCCGGCAAAGCGGAGCGTGTCCTCGAAGATCCGGCGCATGTACTCCTTTTGGGCGATGCGCAACGATTCCGCCCCGCCCGCGCCGGCGAACAGCGCCTCGGGGTAGGCATCGCCGGCATGGGCGCTCCGCCAGAGACCGAGGAAGCGATCGTGGAACCCGTGCCAGACCTGCTCGACGGTGCCGGCCAGCCAGCCTTCGTAGGTGCCCCGCGGGGCGTGGCTCGGGGCGTGGCCCGGCTGGCTGAAATAGCCGATCAGCAGGTGCCCGATCAGGGTGCCGAGATCGAAGCCGATCGGGCCGAAGCATGCGCAGATCGGGTCGATCACCTTGGTATCGGTCTCGGTGACCAGGATCGAGCCGGTGTGCAGATTGCCGTGGATCAGCGCCTGCGGCTCGGCCATGAAGCTCTGCTTGACCGCCGAGACCGCCCTCTTCAGCGCGTCGTCCTGACGGATCGCGCCCGCGAGCTCGTCGAGCTCCGGCGTGGTCCAGCGGTTCTGGGGCGTCTCCAGGTACGGCTCCGTGAAGGTCAGATGCTCGGCCAGCCGGCCGATTTCGGCATTGCCGCAGAAGAAGGCGATCCGCTCCTTCTTCTCGGCGGCCGCCATGGCCAGGTCCGAGGTCCGGAACAAGGTCTCGCCCAGGAACTTGCCGATCTGCTCGGCGAAGCGGGGATAGACGGTGGCCCTGATCAGGCCCCGACGCAGCGTGACATGCGGATGCAGCCGCTCCAGGATCAGCAGCGACTGCTCGGAATTGTAGTGCAGCACGCGGGGCACGAGCCCGGAAGCGAAGCGGGCGTAGAGCGTCAGCGCCGCTTCCTCGAAGATGATCCGCTCGAGCGGCAGCGGCCACTGTTTGCCGAGATCCAGAGTGCAGGCGAGCGCCTGCTTGATGCAGACCTCGCCACTCGGCCCCTCGGCGACGAAGACCGCGCTGAGCTCGCTCGTGGCGATCTTCTGGATCTGCCACAGTTGGGGCCGGCTGCCGAGCCGGGCGGCGATCTCAGGCAGGTTCGCGAGATAGCTGCCGAGCCGGTACTCGGTCATCTCGCGAGAGGTCATGCCACTATACACCAACACCGAGCGGTCCCATGCGGTGGCCATGACAGTCAGTCGACACCAAGCCCCGTCGTGAGACAAGGCTGCGGCGCGACTTTCTACAGCTCGAATCCCCATTTTTCGCGCCCGGCCGGCTCGGCGCGCGAACGGTGCGGAAAGGAACTCGACGACCGGTTGTGAGGGCTGCGGGTGGCCTCTGGGTCGCGCCCTCGGACCAGCGCCCCGTCTCCGCGGGCAAAGCGCTAGCGGGCAATCGTTGACGACCGGTTGCTGCCGGGCGCCGCCTGCCGGCCGCGATCGAGCCAGGCTTCGACCGTCGGCAGGATGCGCCGGACGATCAGCGCGATGCCTTCGGCGGTCGGGTGAATGCCATCCGGTTGGGTCAACTCCGGATGGCCGGCGACGCCGTCGAGGAAGAAGCGATAGAGCGGCACGTCGTGCTCGGCGGCGACCCGGGCGTAGACCGCGGCGAACGCGCGGCCGTAGTCCTCACCGAGGTTGGGCGGCGCCAGCATGCCGGCGAGCAGCACGCTCACGCCCCGGTCCTGCAGTCGCGTGACGATCGCGTCGAGATTGCGCTCCAGCTCCTCGGGCGGCAGCGCGCGCAGCGCATCGTTGCCGCCGAGCTCGACGATCGCGTGGCTCGGCCGGTCGCCGAGCACCCAGTCGAGGCGTGCGCGTCCGCCCGCCGAGGTGTCGCCGGCGACCCCGGCGTCGAGCACCGTGCACCGGTAGCCTGCCGCGTCGAGTTGCCGCTGGAGCTCGGCCGGAAAGCCCTGGGCGACGTCGAGCCCATAGGCCGAGGTCAGGGAATCGCCGAGCACGACGATCCGGCAGGCATCGCTCGCCGCCGCTGCCGGCGTCGTGGTCCCGAGCGCGACCGCCGAGGCCAGCTTGAGAACGGCCGCCAACCGGACCATCTGTTTCGCCATGCCCGCGTCCTCGACCGCCCCGGTTGCGCCCGTTTCGTCCGCCCGTTCGGCGATGATCCAGCTCGCCGACGTGCAGGTGACCCTGGGGAGCGCTGCCGGTCCGGTCAAGATCCTGCGCGGCGTCGATCTCGAAGTCGAAGCCGGCAGCTCGGTCAGCGTGGTCGGCCCGTCCGGCTCCGGCAAATCGACGCTGCTCGCCGTGGTCGGCGGCATCGAGCGCCCGACCGCCGGGACAGTGCGGGTCGACGGCCAGGACCTCGGCGCGCTCGACGAGGACCGGCTCGCGGTGTTCCGCGGCCGCACGATCGGCATCCTGTTCCAGGCGTTCCACCTGATCCCGACCATGACCGCGCTCGAAAACGTGGCGGTGCCGCTCGAGCTCGCGGGCGCGCGCGGCGCCTTCGCCGAGGCCGCGGCGCGCCTTGCCGAGCTCGGGCTCAGCGCGCGCGCCGAGCACTATCCGGGCCAGCTCTCGGGCGGCGAGCAGCAACGGGTGGCGCTCGCGCGCGCGCTCAGCAACCACCCGCGGCTGCTGCTCGCCGACGAGCCGACCGGCAACCTCGATCAGGACACCGGCCGCGAGATCGTCGAACTCCTGTTCCGGGTCCAGCGCGAGCGCGGCATGACGCTGTTGCTGATCACCCACGAGCCGCCGCTCGCCGCGCGCTGCGACCGTCAGCTGCAGATGGCCGACGGCCGGCTGTCCGAGCCGGCGCCCGCCGGCCGGCGCCGGCCGCCGCTCGCCGCCGGCGGGCTGGCGTGAGGGCCTGATGCTCGCCTGGCGGCTGGCGCGCCGGGAGCTGCGCGGCGGCCTGCGCGGCTTCACCGTGTTCTTCGCCTGCCTGACGCTGGGCGTCGCCGCGATCGCCACGGTCGGCGTCCTCAACGCCGGCCTGATCGACGGGCTGCGGCGGGACGCCTCGGCGCTGCTCGGCGGCGACGTCGCGATCGACGCCAGCAATCTGCCCCTGACCGAGGCCGAGCTCGCCGGGCTGACCCCGCCGGGCAGCCGGCGCTCGGCGACCGTGCGCACCAACGCCATGGCCCAAAGCGCTGACGGCCGGCGCGTGGTCGTGGCGCTCAAGGCGGTCGACGATGCATACCCGCTCTACGGTGCGGTCCGGCTCGATCCGCCGGGCCTGAGCCTGGATCAGGCGCTCGCCGACCGGGGCGCCGTCGTCGAGCGCAGCCTGCTCGCCCGGCTCGGCCTCCGGGTCGGCGACCCGCTCCGGATCGGCAAGGCCGAGTTCGTGATCCGCGCCGTGCTCGAGCGCGAGCCCGACCGGATCGGGGGCTACATCACGATCGGGCCGCGGGTCATGATCGGCCTCGATCAGCTCGCGGCCACCGGAATTATCGTGCCGGGCTCGCTCGCAGAATATGACTATGCCCTGGCCCTGCCCAAGGCCATCGATGCCGGCGCCTTCCTCGCCCGGATCCGGGCCGGGCACCCGGATGCCCGCTGGCGGGCGCGCGGCACCCGCGACGTCCAGCCCCAGATCACCCGCTTCACCGACCGGCTCGCCACCTATCTGACGCTCGCCGGCCTGACCGCGCTGCTGATCGGCGGGGTCGGGGTGGCGCTTGCGATCCAGAACTATCTGGCCGGCAAGACCACGACGATCGCGACGCTCAAGTGCCTAGGCGCCTCGAGCGGCCTCGTGTTCCGGATCTATCTTTTGCAGATCCTGGTGCTCGCCGGGATCGGCAGCCTGCTGGGCCTGGCGATCGGCCAGGCGGCGCCCTGGTTGCTGCGGGCGCTGGTGGCGCCGCTGCTGCCGATCCAGATCGTGAGCGGCTGGTATCCGCTGCCGCTCCTGATCGCGCTCGGCGCCGGTCTCCTGACCGCGCTCGCGTTCGCGATCTGGCCGCTCGCGCGCGCCCGTGCCGTGTCGCCGGCCGGCATGTTCCGGGCCCTGATCGCGCCGCCGGGGCGCTGGCCGCCGCTGCCGATCCTGGCGCTCCTCGGCCTCAGCATCGCCGGTCTCGCGGGCCTGGCACTGGCCGGCGTCGGCGATCGCCGGGTCGGGCTGATCTTCATCGGCACGGCCCTGGCGGCGGCAGTCCTGCTGGCCGGGCTCGCGACCCTGATCCTGCGCGGCGTCCGGCTGATCGGCCGGCGCGGCGGCGCGCGCACGCGGATCGCGCTCGCCAACCTGCACCGGCCGGGCGCCGGCGCCGCGAGCGTCATCATCGCCCTCGGTGCCGGTCTCGCCGTGCTCACGATGGTCGCCCTGATCGACCGCAATCTCGCCGCCGAGATCGACCTGCGCCTGCCCAAGCGGGCGCCGAGCCTGTTCTTGATCGACCTGCAGCCGGACCAGCAGAGCGCCTTCGAGGCGCTGATCAAGGGCACCGACGGCGCCCAGCTGATGCAGGTGGCGCCGATCATCCGGGGCCGGGTCGTGCGGATCGACGGCGTGCCGGTCGACCAGACCGGGATCCACCACTGGACGCTCCGCCACGACCGCGGCCTGAGCTACGTCGGCGCGCGGCCGCCGGGCACCGAGCTGGTCGCCGGCTCCTGGTGGCCCGCGGACTATGCCGGCCCGCCGCTGGTTTCGGTCGAGGACGAGGTCGCGGCCGCGTACGGCGTCGGGGTCGGCGACAGCCTCAGCTTCAACGTGCTGGGCCGGGTGATCGAGGCCAAGATCGCCAACCTGCGTGCCGAGATCGACTGGAGCCAGGCGCGCCTCAACTTCGTCTTCCTGTTCAGCCCGGGCGTGCTCGAGGCGGCGCCGCACACGCTCGCCGCCGCGGTCGACGTGCCGCCGTCCGCCGAGGCCCCGCTGCTCGACCGGCTCGCGACGCAGCTGCCGAACGTCACCCCGATCTCGGTCCGGGCGCTGGTCGCCCAGGTCGACGAGGTCATGGGCAAGATCAAGCTCGCGGTCGCCGCGGTCGCCGGCGTGACGCTGCTCTCGGGCGTGCTGGTGTTGGCGGGCGCGGTCGCCGCGGCGCGCCGGCGCCACCTCTATGAGGCGGTCGTGCTCAAGGTGCTGGGCGCCCGCCGGCTCGATCTGCTGCGGATCTTCCTGCTCGAGTACCTGGGCCTCGGCGCGACCGCGGCGCTGGCCGGCGGCCTGCTCGGCAGCCTCGGCGCCGCCGCCGTGGTGATCTTCGCGATGCATCTGCCCTGGACCTTCTCGTTGCCGGCGGTGCTCGCGGTCCTGGTGGTGGCGCTCGGCCTGACGCTGGCCGCTGGCTTCCTCGGCACCTGGCGCCTGCTCGGCCGGCCGGCGGCGCCGGTCCTGCGCGCGCCGTGAACATGCTCACGTCTCGGCGAGGGGCTGCCGCAAACGCCCGTCCGCGGGTATAATGGCGCCATGCACGACCTGTCGTTCACCTTCCTTGCCACCGCCTTCGCCGCGGGCGTGATCTCGTTCCTCTCGCCCTGCGTGCTGCCGCTGGTGCCGGGCTACGTCTCGTTCGTCGCCGGCAGCTCGCTCGAGGAGCTGCGCGACCGCGAGGCGTCGCGCCTGCAGGTGCTGAGCCTGGCCGCGACCTTCGTGGTCGGCTTCACGCTGGTGTTCGTGGCGTTCGGCGCCAGCGCCACCGCACTCGGCAATCTCCTGCTCAGCTACCGCTACCAGCTCAGCCTGCTCGCGGGCATCGTCGTGATCCTGTTCGGCCTGCACATGCTGGGGGTCACGCCGGTCCGCTGGATGAACCAGGAGGCCCGCCTGCATCTCGAGGTCGGCCGCGGCCGGGCGCTCTCCGCGCTGCTGCTCGGGATCGCCTTCGCGTTCGGCTGGACGCCCTGCATCGGCCCGGTGCTGGGCGCGATCCTGACCCTCGGCGCCAGCACCGCCGACGTCGCCAAGGGTGCCTTGCTGCTCGCCGTCTATTCGCTGGGCCTGGGGCTGCCGTTCCTGCTCGCCGCCCTGTTCACCGGCGCGCTGCTCGCCCGCCTGAAGGCGCTGGGCCGCGCCGGGCGCAACCTGCAACGCGTCGCGGGCGGCCTCCTGCTCGCGATGGGCCTGCTGATGGTCACGGGCCAGCTCGAGCGGCTCGCCTACTGGCTGCTCGAGACCTTCCCGGCGCTCGGCCGGATCGGCTGAGGCGGCGGGCCGCTCAGGGCTGCGGCTGGACCAGGCAGAGGCCGTCCGGGAACGGCAGGATGAAGACCGTCGGCTGAGCCTCGGCCTGGCGCCTGAACGACACCGAGTTCTGTTTGTTCTGGGCGTTCAGGGACAGGCCGTTCAGCCCCTCCTGATCGATGATCTTGATGCCGTGCTGCCAGCACTGGGTCCTGAGCGCGATCTCGGCCGATGGTGCGACCTTGAGCGCTTCCGGCGCCGAGTGCGGCTCGGGCTCGCCGGTCCTGGCGACCTCGCTGCGGCCGAGCGAGCTCGCGGCGATCAAGGCGATCGCGCAGGCGACCACCAGGACGCGGTGGCGCAGGATAGGGCGGGTCATCTCGTCCTCCTCTTGGCGCTGGCCGGGTCAGCAGCCCGGCACCTGGCCCGTCGAGCCGACCACGACGCAGGCCGGCCGGCCGCTCTGGTCGCTCATGTTGATGATCTGGCCGGTGCTGATCACGACCTCGGTCTGGCCCGCGAGCCTGGAGCCGTCATGGACCGAGCCGACGCTGGTCACCGCCTGCTGGCCGGCGCCGGAGGCGACATTCGCGATGTAGCCGGTCTGCACCGTGACGCCGACGCGACCGTCGATCCGCGCGCCGCTCGCGATCGAGCCGACCGACGTGATGGCGCGCGCGCCGACGCCCGAGGCGAGGTTGGCGGCGCCGCCGACCACCGTCTGCGTGCTGACCGCGCCCCTGATCTGGACCCCGCCGGTTTCGGCCCCCTGAGCCCGCGCGTCGGCGCCGGCAAGGCAGGCCAGCGCGGCGGCCAGCAGTGCTGCGCTCGGTCGTGGTCTCATGCTCCAACTCCTGATCGGTGCCACGCTCCAGCCGCGCTGGCGGCGGCCGTTTCCTTGCTCCGTGGTTCGGGATAGCCGATCGCTCGATGGCGCCGAAATCTGCCGCCCGGGGCTATCCCGAAGACCGCAGGGAACAGAACCGAGGAGGAGGAAAGCCATGCGCGCGCGTACCCGGGACCGGCAGTCTCGCGGTGCCGACCGACCCTCGTGGCCGGGTCTGCTCGCTCTGCTGATCGGCGGCCTGATGGCGAGCCCGCCCGCGCACGCCGGGAGTCCGCCGGTCGAGCGCCAGGAGACCTACGCGGCCAGCCGTCTCGCGGTCGCCGGCCTGGTCGGCAGCCTGCGGGTCGAGCGCCACGACGGCGCGGACCTGCGCCTGGTCCTGCGCGGCAGCGCGCGCGCCCTTGACCGGCTACAGCGCGAGGTCCGGGGCGACCGGCTGCAGCTGACCGGGGAGTCCGGCGCGACCGGCACGACTACGGTGGTCTCGGGTGCCCGCAACGTCGTGATCGCGCGGAATGGCGGCGAGGCCACGCAGATCATCGGCGGCGTGCCGGCGGGCCCCGACAGCGAGGCGGCGCCGCCGCTCGAGGTCGTGGCCTACGTGCCGGCCGCGACCCCGCTCACCGTCACGGGCATGGTCGGCGACCTGGTAGTGCAGGGTGTCGGCGGGCCGGTCGACCTCGAACTGATCGGCGGCCAGGCGCAGCTCGATCGCGCGACCGGCGGCAGCCTCGCCGCGGTCGCCGGCAGTCGGATCACGCTCGACCAAGCAAGCGGCGAGCTCAAGATCGCGGTCCAGGGTGCCGGCGACGTCCGGATCACCCGCGCCGACCTCAAGCGTCTCGAGGTCGGGGTCAGCGGCACCGGCAACGTCGGCGTCGGGGGCGTGGCCGATAAGGCGAGTGTCGAGATCGCAGGCGTCGGCGGGGTTCAGATCGACGAGGTCCGGACCCGGCCGGTGGTCAGCGTCACCGGGATCGGCGAGGTCGAGATCGGCAACTGGTGAGCGCGCGGGCGGCGCTCGGGCCATCGGCGACGGCGCATCGTGCGCACCTTGCGTCCTGCGCCGCCGGGCCGGAAAACCCTTCCGCGCGCCCTCCCGGCCATGTTAACCTCGCGCCAACCACGAAGATCGGGGAGGCTCGCAGATGCTTCGGACATTGGCTCTGATCGCCTGCGCGACCGCGCTGGGTATGACCGCCGCCCAGGCGCAGAACACGCCCTCGCCGCCCGGTGCCAAGGAATACATCATCTGGCCGCACGACGGCGAAGTGATCCACGGCGGCAAGCTCTGGGTCCGCATGGGGCTGAGCGGCATGGGCGTGGCCCCGGCCGGGACCGACAAGCCCAACACCGGCCACCACCATCTGCTGCTCAACACCGACCTGCCGCCGCTCGACGAGCCGATCCCGAACGACAAGAACCACATCCACTTCGGCGGCGGCCAGACCGAGGCGCGGCTGATCGACCTGCCGCCGGGCAAGTACACGCTGCAGTTGATCCTCGGCGACAAGGATCACTTCCCGTTCCAGCCGCCGGTGTACTCGGACAAGATCACGATCACCGTGGCGCCCTACTGAGCGCGGTCGCCCGGTCGACCGACGCCGATCCGCCGCGGACCATCGCTGCACAAGGCCATCGCTGCACAAGGGAAGCGACCCATGCTCAGAATCGCCGCCGCCCTGCTCCTCGGATCGATCCTGGCCGCGCCGGCAGCGTTGGCCGGCGACACGCCGTCGCCCAAGGACGCCTACGTCTACATCGGCTGGCCGAACGACGGCGAGGTGATCAACGCCCAACGCTTCAAGATCTGGTTCGGTCTGCGCCACATGGGCGTGGCGCCCGCCGGCGTCGACAAGCCCAACACCGGCCATCACCACCTCTTGATCGACACCGACCTGCCGCCGTTCGACGAGCCGATCCCGAACGACCGCAACCATCTCCACTTCGGTGGCGGTCAGACCGAGGCGATCGTCGAGTTGCCGCCCGGAACCCACACGCTGCAGCTGATCATGGGCGACAAGGACCACATCCCGCACAATCCGCCGGTGTATTCCCAGAAGATCACGATCACGGTGCGTTAGGGGCACGGTGCGTTAGGGGGGCGGGCGACTTATTTCAGGTCGCGGGCGATCCGGACGCCGTTGGTGTAGTAGCGGACGCTGGCGTCGTAGCTGAGCCGGCTGGTGACCGTGGCGTAGCTTTCGTCGTGGCGCCAGGAGCCGCCGCGCAGGACCCGCTGGCTGCAATCCCCGGTGGTGCGCGCGCTGCCGTCGGTCGGCGCCCCCTGATGGTCGGGGTACCAGCAGTCGGCGACCCATTCCATGACCCCGCCGCTCATGTCGTAGAGGCCGAACGGGTTGGGCGCGTAGGCGCCGACCTGGGTCGGCGTCTTGCGGTTCCATTGGTCCCCGCAGCCGTCGCAGTCGGCATTGTTGGTGCCGATTGCCTCGCCCCACCAGTAGCGGGTCTTGGTGCCGGCGCGCGCCGCGTACTCCCACTCCGCCTCGCTCGGCAGGCGGTAGGGCTGGCCGGTCTCCTGGCGCAGCCATTTCAGGTAGCTCTGGACCTCGTTCCAGCTGACGTTGTGGACCGGCGAGTTCGGGGTCACGTCCTGCATGTGGGGCATCGACGGGCAGGCGCCGGCATCGACGCAGGCCTGCCACTGGCCGACCGTGAGCTCGTAGCGGCCGAGCGCGAACGGTTCGGCGATCGTGACCCTGAGCGCCGGCTTCTCGCTCCAGTGCCCGGACGCCGAGCCCATCACGAAGCTGCCGGCCGGGATCTTGACCATCTCCGGGCAGAACTCGCAGTCCTTGATCACGCCGGCCGCGATCCGGGCGGCCGGCAGGGCCGCCTCCTGCACCTTCGGCGCCGACTCGGCCTTCGGGGTCGGCTCGGTCTTGGGGGTCGGCTTAGCGGCGGGCTCCGGTTCCGGCTTCGGCCGGATCAGCTGGCCGTAGATGAAGCCCCGCTGGCCGTCCTGGGTCTCGACCTGATACCAGTCCCGGCCCTCGGTGAGCCCGACCACGCGCAGGGTCGCGCCGGCGTTGACGATGCCGACCCGCTCGGTCGCGGCGCTCGGTCCGCGGCGGATGTTCGAGGTCCGGACCGCCTCGTAGTCGCCGGTGATCGCCGCGATTTCCGGGCTCGGCGGCGCCGGCTGGGCGCCCTGCGGCGGCGGCATGTTGCGCTCGGTGGTCGGCGCCTCGAGCGCCGCCTGCTGGCTCGGCGCGGGCGACGGCGGGGCGGCGCTGGCCGTCGGCGTCGGCGGGCTCGGCGGCGTCGGCGCCGGCTCGGCCGGCTTGGGCGTGGCCGCCGGCGCCGAGGCGACCCGGTCGGTCTCGATCTCCGCCACCCCCGGCAGGTTGATCTGGAGCGTCGAGGTGACGCTCGCGCCCTGGGGGTCGGTCGCGCGGTAGGCGAAGCTGCCGAACGCGCCCTCGGCGCCCGGTTCGAGCACGAGGTGGGCGAGTGCCTCCGGGGTCAGTTGGTCGCCGGCCTTGACCGGGCGGTCGCCGTCCTTGATCACGCCCCGCTCGGGCACCTCGGCGACCGTGATCGTCAAGCGGTCGCCCTCCGGATCGACCGGCGGCGTGATGTTGAGCGGGATCGCCGGCAGGGTCAGCATGCTCGTGGCCCCGATCACCGGCGGCTGGTTGGCGCGGTCGACGGTGATCGGCACCCGGCCGATGGTCGTGGCGCCGTGGTCGTCGCGGATCAGGAACGAGAACGAGCCGGCCTCGCCGACCGCCCCCGGCACCGGGGTGTAGGTCGAGCCGCTGAGCTCCGCGACGCTGAGCGCATCGCCGATCGCGACCTCGCGGTCGCCGGTCTTGACCGTGCCCTTGATCGGCAGGCCACTGACCTCGATCGACATCGGGTCGCCGTCGGGGTCCATCGGCTGGCCGATGCCGATCGGGGTCGGGCCGGCATCGTCGAGCACCTGGAGCGGCGCCAACCGCGGCAGTTGCGGCCGCTGGTTCGGCTTCGGCGCGACGAAGTAGAATGGCTCCGCGCCGAGCGCGTCGTAGGTGCGCGGCTCCTGCCGGTAGGCGGTCTCCTCGAGCACCGTGTCGCGGACCTTGCGGAACAGAAGGTTGAGCTCGAGTCCCGGCTCCTCGATGTGCTTGAGCAGGGCCTCGGTGTAGGGGCTGTGCGCGCCGCTGCCGTCGACCGCGACCTCGCCCGGCCGGGTCGCGAACGCGACCATCGTGTCGCTCGGCAGATTGTCCATCCGGGCCATGCCGTCGCCGACCAGTCGGGAACGGATCGGGCCCAGGACCCGGCGCAGCTGATCGGCGAGCGGATTGTCACGGCAGGCGTCGATGATCACGAGGCCGAGCTTTTGCGCCTGCGCGACCTCGCCCATCACCAGATTGAGCGGCAAGGCCTCGTAGAGCAGGTCGCGCTCGCGCTCGAGCGTGGCGTCGACCGGCAGAAGATAGTTCTCGCCGGCGACCTGGACGCCGTGGCCGGCATAATAGACCACCGCGACGTCGGCGTTTTCGGCCTCGAGGCCGAAATCCCTGAGCGCATGCTGCATCCCGAGCTGATCGAGATCGGTCTTGAGGTCGACCTTGAAGTCGGCGTGACGCAAGGCGTCGGCGATCGCGGTTGCGTCGTTGCGCGGGTTGGGCAGCTCCTCGGCGTGCTGATAGGCCGAGTTGCCGATCACCAGCGCCACCCGTTTGGCCGCCGCCGCGCTGCTCGCATAGCCGATGCCGAGACTCAGCACGATCAGGCCGATCAGGATTGGTAAGCGGGGCACCGCCCGTGGCCTCCTTCGTTCCGGCTCCGAAGATACATCATTCCACGATCGAGGCCAAAAGCGTTGTGGATTGCTTCACAGCGCCGATCGGATTTGTCGTTCAGGGGCGGGTCGGGTCTGCGCCGGCGGCCGGCCGCGAGCGCAGGCGGAGCGGCAGCAGGTCCTCGGCGACCATGCCCTGGGCGAGCAGATCGCCCGGCAGCACGCCGTCGACCAAGAGGCTGGCGGCGGCCCGCGCCAGCGCGGGCGCGGTCTGGATGCCGTAGCCGCCCTGGCCGGCGACCCAGAAGAAGCCGGGCACGGTCTCTTCCATGCCGACCACCGGCGTCTGGTCGGCGGCGAAGGTCCTGAGGCCCGCCCAGCGGCGTGGGACGCGCCGCACCCGGAAGCGGGCCGCCCGCTCGATCCGGTCGACCGCGACGGCGACGTCGAGCTCCTCGGGCTGGACGTCGGAGGGTGGCACCGGGGTCGCGTCCGCGGGCGAGCCGAGCAGCAGGCCCGATTCCGGCTTGAAGTAGAACTGCTCGTCGGCATCGATCACCACCGGCCAGGCGCGGTCGACAGGGTCCGAGGGCTCGAACAGGAAGGCGGTCCGGCGCCTGGCGACGAGGCCGATCGGCGCGACCCCGGCCTGCGCCGCCAGCTCGTCGGCCCAGGCGCCGGCGGCGTCGACCAGAACCGCCGCCTCGAACGGGCCGGCCCGGGTCTCGAGCCGCCAGGGCGCGTAGTCGGTCGCGATCTTGACGACCTCGGCGTCGGTGACCAGCTGGCCGCCGCGCGCGCGGAACCCCTTCAGGTAGGCCTGGTGGATGGCGGCGACGTCGAGGTCCATGGCACTCGGGTCGTAGACCGCGCCGGCGACGTAGTCGGGCCGCAGCGCCGGCAGGCGGGCGAGCAGCTGGTCGCGGTCCAGGCGCTCGAGACCTCCCACCTGGGACGCGGTCTCGGCGAGCAGGCGGTCGAGCGCCGGGATCTGGTCGGCGCGGCCGATGAACAAAGCACCGCGCGGCGCCAGCACCGGATGGCTGGCGAGGCCGCCCATCTGCTTCTGATAGAAGCGGTGGCTCGCCTGGGTGAGCGCGCGGATCACCCGGTTACCGTAGGCCGGGGCGAACACCGCGGCCGAGCGGCCGGTGCTGTGGTAGCCCGGCTGGGACTCGCGCTCGAGCAGGACGACGCGGGCGTAGGGCGCGAGCTCGTAGGCAGCCGAAGCGCCGGCGATGCCGGCACCGATCACCAGGACGTCGGCGGTCTGCATGGTTGGCTCTTGAGGTCGTTGTTCGGTGGGGACGGCGGCGCGCAGGCGCGGTTCCAGGCAAGCCGGCATGCTAGCGCAGAACCGCACCAGCTTGACAGAGGGAACATCGCGGACTAGAACAAAACAGGAACAAAGAGTGATCAAACGCCGAACTGACGATGCTCGACCGTGCGCCCGTCGCCCGCCTCTGTCAATCCCCACCCGCCGCGCGCGGACCAGCGGCGCCGGCTCGAGCGGCTGCGCGCCGAGCTCGCCCGGCTCGATCGTTCGGCGCCGGATGCCCGCGGAGTCCGGCCGCTCGGGCTCGCCGGGATCGATCGGGTCCTGCCGGGCGGTGGGCTGCCCCGGGGCTGTCTGCACGAGCTCCATGGCGAGCCCCGCCAGGCGGCGGCGCTGGGCTTCGCCGTGGCGCTGCTCGGCCGCTTGCTGGCGGACGGCGGCCACGCGCTCTGGATCGGCCCCCGGGACGAATTGTTCGGGCCGGGTCTGGCCGAGCTCGGCCTGCCGCCGGAACGGCTGCTCGTGGTCCGGGCGCGGGCGCGGGCCGCGCGCCTCTGGGCGCTCGAAGAGGCCTTGCACAGTCCGGGCCTGGTCGCCGCGCTGGCCGAGGTCGACCGCCTCAGCCTGATCCAGAGCCGGCGGCTGCAGCTCGCGGCCGAGACCAGGGGCGTCTGCGCCCTGCTGCTCCGGCCGCTCGCCGCCGGCGCCAGCCCGAGCGTCGCCCTGACCCGCTGGCGGATCACCCCGCTCGGCAGCGAGGCGTCCGGGCGCGCGCTGGGGCCGCCCCGCTGGCGGCTCGAGCTGATCCGCTGTCGCGGCGGCCAGACCGGTCTCTGGCAGGTCGAGTGGCGGCAGGGAGACTGGCATGAGGTCGCGGATTCTGTCCCTCTGGCTGCCGACGCTCCCGACCGACCGGCTGCTGAGGCGGTTGGTCGGAGCCAGCATCGATCTTCGGTGGTCGATGCGCTCCGACCAACGGCACGGTAACGGGCGTGAGCCCGGGGTGTCCGGCGGCTGCCCGAGCTGTGCTCAGACGCCGCTCAGCCCGGAGCGGCCGCTCGCCACCTTCGTGAGCGATAAGGGGGCGCTCCGACTGGCGGCGGTCTGCGCGCGCGCCCGCGCCGCCGGGCTCGCCCCCGGCCTGATGCTGGCCGATGCCCGGGCCATGGTGCCGGAGCTCCAGGTCCGGCCGGCCGAGCCCGCGGCCGATGCCCGGCTGCTCGAGGACCTGGCCGCCTGGTGCGAGCGCTACACGCCCTTGGTCGCGCTCGACCGCAGCCATGCCCATGACGAGGGCGGGGCGCTCTGGCTCGACATCACCGGCTGCGCCCATCTGTTCGGCGGCGAGGCCGAGCTGTGCGCCGATCTGCTCGCCCGGCTCCGCCGCCAGGGCCTGACCGCCGCCGCCGGGATCGCCGACAGCCCGGGCGCCGCCTGGGCCTCCGCGCGCCATGCCGCGCCCGGGCGCGCGCTCGTGCCGCCCGGCGAGACCCGGTCGGCGCTAGGGCCCTTGCCGGTCGCAGCACTCCGCCTCGAGCCCGAACTGGTCGCCATGCTCGAGCGCTTGGGCCTCGCCCGGATCGAGCAGCTCCACCCGCTGCCGCGCCCGGCCCTGACCGCGCGTTTCGGCGCCGCGCTCTTGACCCGCCTCGAGCAGGCAGAGGGTCGGGTCGCCGAGCCGATCTCGCCGCGTACGCCCCGGCCGGCCCATCGCGCCGAGCTCACGTTCGCCGAGCCGCTGCTCGAGGCGGAGGCGCTGCGCGCGCTCGCCGACCGGCTGCTCGCCGAGCTCTGCACCGGTCTGGAGATGGCCGGGCTCGGCGCCCGCCGGCTGACCCTTGCCGTCTACCGGGTCGACAACAGCACCGCCGCGGCCCGGATCGGCACCAGCCGGCCCTGTCGCGAGGTGCGCCAGCTCGCCCGTCTGTTCGCCGAGAAGCTGCTGGAGCTCGACCCGGGCTTCGGCATCGAGCGGGCGATCCTGATCGCCGAGGGGGTCGAGCCCCTCTTGCCCGAGCCGCTCGCCTGGCGCGGCATAGGTGCTGGCGATCTCGACCAGGCGCGCGATCTGGCGCCGCTGGTCGATCGCCTGAGCGACCGCCTGGGCGAGGACGCGGTCGCCCAGCTGGTGCCGCAGGCGAGCCATCTGCCCGAGCGCGCCCAGCGCCGCGTCCCGGCGCTCGCTCAGGCCCCGCGCCGCGCCGCGGCGCTCGATGAGGCAAGGCCCGAGCCGTTTCCCGAGCGCCGGCTGCACGGCCCGGCGCCGGCGCGGCCGCTGCGCCTGCTCGCGCGGCCGGAGCCGATCGAGGCGGTCGCCCCGGTGCCCGACCAGCCGCCGGTGCTGTTCCGCTGGCGTCAGGCCCTGCATAAGGTCGCGCGGGTCCGCGGCCCCGAGCGTCTGGCACCCGAATGGTGGCGCACGCCCGAGGCCGATCCGGACGCTCTGACCCGCGACTACTTCGCGGTCGAGGACACCCTGGGCGGCCGCTTCTGGCTGTTCCGCGAGGGCCTCTATCGCACCGGCGCGGCCCTGCCCCGGTGGTACCTGCACGGTCTGTTCGCGTAATGCCGCCTCGGCGTGCTAGGCTGCAGGCAAGATGGCGACGATCGATACTCTCGCCCTTGCCGAGCGACTCGAGCGGGAATACGGCGACGATCCCGAGCGGGCCCGTCGGCATGCCCGCATTCTGGGCGACATGGCCGCTGCCAGCGACGTCGCGACCAAGCAGGACATCAAGGATCTCCGTAGCGAGATCGGTCAGCTGCGAATCGAAACGCAGCACGAGATCGGTCAGTTGCGGACCGAGACGCAGCACGAGATCGGCCAGCTACGGACCGAGATGCACGAGATGGAGACGCGGCTGCGGATCGAGGTCCAGTCGGAGGGCAACAAGCTGCGCGCGGAGCTGCATCGGGAGATCGCCGTCCTGCGGAGCGACATGGGAAACCTCGCTTGGAAGGTGGCAGGACTCCTGGTTGCCCAGGCTGCCGTCATCATTGCGCTTATCAGGCTCCTGCCGGGCGGCCCGCCGTGAGCGACGACGGTCGCGCAGCCTCGCCGGAGATGCACGCCGCAATGAGCCGCTTCTGGCGGCGCATCATCGTCGTGATGATCATCCAGACCGTCGTCATCGTCGCCCTGGTCAAGCTGCTCCCCGGCCCATCCTGAGATCCATCGACTGGCGAGACAAATGCCCCACATCGATCCGAAAACGCTTAGCGATGAACGGCTCGAAAACTTAATCGAAAATTACAAGCATCACAATGCAACCGATCGAATTGAATATCGGGAATGCATCGAAGAGCATAATCGCCGCTTTGGCGGTTCTTTCGATCTGCAAAAGACCATCGATTTCATTCTCAGCCGTGCGCGGAAGCATCAGTTTTCGAGCTATGGCGAAATCGCAAAATTACATGGCGCGGACTGGAGCAAGGTCCGCTATGCGATGCCACATCACCTTTGGGATGTGGTCCGGTGGGCGCATTCCAAAGGCTTGCCGATGCTGAGCGCGCTGGTGGTCAACAAACAACATATTGAGTTTGGCAGGATGGAACCGGGGACCCTGAGGGGTTTCATCAGCGCTGCAGAACAGCTCGGCTATACCATAGATGATCCGCAGAACTTCCTTCGTGAACAGCAGAACAAATGTAGAGCAATCCGGACAAGAGAACCCCTCCAGACGGATAAATAGTATCGATTTATGGATTTGAACAGAGTCAGATTCCCTGGATCTTGGCCAAATCGCCGGCGGAGACAGAGTGATGACCGGCTACGCCGAGCTGCAGATCACCAGCAATTTCTCGTTCCTGCGGGGCGGCTCGCACCCGGAAGAGCTGGTGCTGCGCGCCCATGAGCTCGGGCTCGAAGCGCTGGCGCTGACCGATCGCAATACGCTGGCCGGCGTCGTGCGGGCGCATGTCGCCGGCAAGGAGGTCGGCATCCGGTTCGTGGTCGGCGCCCGCATCGACCTCATGCCCGACCGGCGGTCCGGGACCGTAATTCCTTTCTCGTCCGCGGGTGTTCCCGCACGAGGAAGAGGAGGCCCTGGGATCGAGCCCGAGGGTGACAGTAACCTGCCGCCGGCACCCTCGGTGCTTTGTTTCCCGACCGATCGCGCCGCCTACGGTCGGTTGTCGCAGCTGATCTCGCAGGGGCAGCGGCGGGCCGAGAAGGGTGGTTGTCGGCTCGGGCTCACCGATCTGTTCGACCACGCCGAGGGGCAGATCGTGGTCGCTCTGCCGCCGGACGATCTGGACGACGGCTTCGCGGCTTTCCTCAAAAAATTGAGCCTCAAGCTGCCAGCTTGCTATCTGGCCGCGCAGCATCTCTATCGGGGCGACGACGCGGCGCGGATCGAGGCGCTGGCCGGGCTCGCCGCCGCCTGCCGGACACCGTTGGTCGCGACCGGCGACGTGCTCTATCACGTCCCCGAGCGGCGCCCGCTGCAGGACGTGCTGACCTGCATCCGCGAGCATTGCCCGATCGACCGGGCGGGCTTCCGGCTCGAGGCCAACGCCGAGCGTCACCTGAAGCCGCCGGCCGAGACCCTGCGCCTGTTCCGCCGTCATCCCGAGGCGCTCGCGCGCACCCTCGAGATCGTCGACGCCTGCCGTTTTTCCCTGGATGAGTTGGCTTATGACTATCCGATCGATCCGCCGCCGGCGGGTCTCTCCGTTCAGGAGCACCTCGCGCGATTGACCTGGGAAGGTGTCGCCGAGCACTATCCTGAGGGCCCGCCGGCCAAAGTGGAAAAACTGCTCGAGCACGAGCTCCGGCTGATTGAGGAGCTCGACTACGCGCCCTATTTCCTGACCGTGCACGACCTCGTGCGCTTCGCCCGCTCGAAGGGCATCCTCTGCCAGGGCCGGGGCTCGGCCGCCAACTCCGCGGTCTGCTATTGCCTCGGCATCACCGCGGTCGATCCCGAGCGCTTCGACCTCCTGTTCGAGCGCTTCGTCTCGACCGAGCGCAAGGAGCCGCCGGACATCGACGTCGATTTCGAGCACGAGCGGCGTGAGGAGGTCATTCAATACATTTACGGGAAGTACGGGCGCGAGCATGCCGGGATCGCTGCGACCGTGATCCACTATCGTTCGCGGAGCGCGATCCGCGAGGTCGGCAAGGCCATGGGGCTCTCGGAGGATGCGGTCGGCGCGCTCGCGTCCGGCATCTGGGGCTGGAGCGAGGGCGGCCTGGACGAGCAGCTCGCGCGCGAGCGCGGCCTCGATCCGACCTCGCCGCGCCTGCGCCTGGCGCTGCAGCTGGCGTCCGAACTGACCGGCTTTCCCCGCCATCTCTCGCAGCACGTCGGCGGTTTCGTGCTCACCCGCTCGCGCCTCGACCAGGTCGTGCCGGTGGTCAACGCCGCGATGGACGGGCGCACCATGGTCGAATGGGACAAGGACGACCTCGACGCGCTCGGCATCCTCAAGATCGACGTGCTGGCGCTCGGCATGCTGACCTGCATCCGCAAGGCCTTCGAGCTGCTCGAGCGCCACCATGGCAAAAAGCTCGACCTCGCGACCATCCCGGCCGAGGACCCCGCGGTCTACGAGATGCTGAGCCGGGCCGACTCGATCGGCGTCTTCCAGGTCGAGAGCCGGGCGCAGATGACCATGCTGCCGCGCCTCAGACCGCAGAGCTTCTACGACCTCGTGATCGAGGTCGCGATCGTCCGCCCGGGGCCGATCCAGGGCGACATGGTCCACCCCTACCTCCGCCGCCGGAACGGCGAGGAGCGGGTCGAGTACCCCTCGGAAGCCCTCAAGGGCGTGCTCGAGAAGACGCTGGGCGTGCCCTTGTTCCAGGAGCAGGCGATGCAGATCGCGATCGTCGGCGCCGGCTTCACGCCCGGCGAAGCCGACCGCCTGCGCCGCGCGATGGCGACCTTCAAGCGGGTCGGCACGATCCACACCTTCCGAGCCAAGTTCATCGACGGCATGGCCAAAAACGGCTACGCGCGCGCGTTCGCCGAACGCTGCTTCCAGCAGATCGAGGGCTTCGGCACCTACGGGTTTCCCGAATCCCACGCCGCCAGCTTCGCGCTCCTGGTCTACGTCTCGGCCTGGCTGAAATGCCATCATCCCGAGGTGTTCGCCTGCGCGCTCCTCAACAGCCAGCCGATGGGCTTCTACGCGCCCGCCCAGATCGTCCGCGACGCCCGCGATCATGGCGTTGCCGTGCTGCCGGTCGACGTCAACGCCAGCGACTGGGACTGCACCCTCGAGGCGGCAGCGCCACGGGCCCAGGAAGAGGTGGCAGCGGTGGCGGCGCCACCGGCCGAGGAAGAAACCCGCTCCGAAGCTCGCCTCGCCTCGTCATCTCTGGCGCTGCGCCTGGGCTTTCGCCAGGTCAAGGGGTTGAAGGCGGCGGAGCTCACGCAGTTGGTCGAGCGCCGGGGCGGGGGCTACCGCGATCTCGCCGAGCTGCGCCACCGCTCGGGCATCAGCGCCGCCGCCCTTGACCGGCTGGCGCGGGCGGACGCGTTCACTTCGCTCGCGCTGAACCGGCGGGGTGCGCTCTGGCAGGCACTCGGCCTCGAGCGCACCGGCCCCATGCGCGTTGGCAAGGAGCCCGACCTGCCGCCCTTGTTCGCCTGGGCCCGCGACCGAGAGGCCGCCACAGCCAAAGGCAGGACCGCGCCGGCCGAGCCCCCCATGGAACCTGAAGCCGCGTTGCCGCCGATGACCGAGGGCCACGAGGTCGCCGAGGACTATGCCAACCTGCGGCTGTCGCTGCGCGCCCATCCCTTGGCCCTGCTGCGGCCCTTCCTGCCGCGCCGGACGCTGCGGGCGGCAGAGCTCGCCGGCATCGAGGACGGCCAGTGGGTCGAGGTCGCGGGCCTGACGCTGGTCCGCCAGCGGCCGGGCACCGCGAGCGGCGTGATCTTCATCACGCTCGAGGACGAGACCGGGGTTGCCAACCTCGTGGTCTGGCCCAAGGTGTTCGAGCGCTTCCGCCGGACCGTGCTCGGCGCCCAACTGCTGGCGGTGCAGGGCAAACTGCAGAAAGAAGGCCTCGTGATCCACGTGGTCGCCGAGCGCCTGATCGACCGCACTGGCCTTTTGCGCCGCCTGGCCGAGACGACCTTCAGAGCACCGCTGGCGCATGCCGACCACGCCAGGAGCGGCAACCCGCCCGACCCGCGCGACCCGTTCTGGCGGCCGCGCGACCTCGACCACTTCCGCTCCCACCCGCACATCTACCAGGGCGTCCTCGCGCCGCCCGAAGCCCGGGCCGCGGAGAAGCCACGCCCGCCCGCCCGACGCGCCGCCGGCTTCAAATCCCGCGATTTTCACTGATCCCAGCCGAGACTCATCGGCCCAGCGGGGCCGATCAATACGATCGTAACTGGAGGAAGGCAAGTCCACGCGGCGCCATCATAGTAGCCATGGTTCCGGACGTCTGAAATAGCGCATGCCTTTGATTCACAAGTGGCGCATCTTTTTCTTGCAAGTGGCGCATCGATGCGTCACCATGCGTCGAAAGTGGCGCATCTTTTACTAAGGGCCTGAAGCATTGATCGAGCCTCCACCGCATCAAGCTCGAATCAACCGCAGGTAGTTTGCGAAGTTATGACGCCAACCTCCCACCACGGTGGCGCAAATCAGTCCGGCCGGCCCGGATGACCATGTCGCAAACAGGCAAGAATCAAGCAGGTTGATGCTCCGGCTCCATGCGACGCTCGCGCACGGATGCGTCACTTCTGTAGCATCCGGCTGCGAACGAAGGGCAGTAGCGTCCCATCTCGCCCGGACCTCTCGACTGGGCACCACCGGCGCCACAGGCGACCGGCCCATGCTTGAATGCAAGACCCGACCCCGGAGCCACGACCCCGGAGCCACGACCCCGGAGCCACCCGACCCCGGAGCCACCATGCTTGAATGCAAGACCCGACCCCGGAGCCACGCGACCCCGGAGCCACGACCCCGGAGCCACGACCCCGGAGCCACGCGACCCCGGAGCCACGACCCCGGAGCCACGACCCCGGAGCCACGACCCCGGAGCCACGACCCCGGAGCCACGACCCCGGAGCCACGCGACCCCGGAGCCACGACCCCGGAGCCAAGACCCGACCCCGGAGCCACGGAAAGAACCATGACCCTGGCAGCGATCAAAAAGAGCAACCACCGCCTTGCCCGATTAAAAGAACCGTTTTCGCCTCACCGTTTTCGCATTGACACCGTTTTCCGCGCGAGCGACCAAAAGGGCGACCACTCGCTTGCCCAAGCAAAGAAGCTATTCCGCTGCGTGAGCTCGCGGGAGCCTCTGCGTCCCCTGACTTCATCAGCAGAATCGGGCCCAGGCCTCGTCAAAGCCGGATACCTCGCTCTCTAAGAACGTGAGGTCTGGTCTGCCGGCGGAAATAAAGCGCTGAAACCCGATGTAACCACCGAAGCTGTTCTTCGCATTTACTTGGCCGCACGTTATGGGAATATTATCCCTACCACGGTTGAAGTATACCCTCCTAAAGTCTGCTGACTTTGGGTCCTTCAGCTTGAGTTTGACGGCTTCCATGCCACGGTCCATCCACGCGATCTTCTTCGCGTCGCCCGTCGTTTCGTAGGCGTCGCCCTCGGAGGGACCGCCAATAGCTTCCGCTAATGGCATACTCGTCAGCGACAAAACGAGAAAGCCGACGAGCCATGAGGGCGTGGTCACCCGAAAAATCATCTGTTGGACTCCGGTCACGTACTGCATGCAGCTGATGCCATACCTGAGCGCGCAGGTCCAGACCGATGTGAGACGCCATTCAGCCGCCCAGACAGTGCTTTGGGCGCCAGTTTCCGCCTCGTTTGGCACTAGTTGCACCTCACAGATCCGGCAGGTCGTCCATGGTGATCAACGGCCGGGTGACGCCCGGGCCGTCCGCGATCTCTGCAGCGCGCCGGATGATCTTCTTGAGAGCCGCCTCTAACCAGGCAATCTCGCTCTCAGTGTAATCCTCACCGACCGCCTCTCCCTTCCTACCATGCCGTGGCCCGCCTTTTGTTGGCTAATCTCCCGATCTCGTTAAGCACCTTCAAGTCGATCGTGTACTTTGTTGCCGCGGCAGGCCGCTTCTTCTTGACGGCCAGGGTGCTATCCTCCAGAAGGGTCAGGCATAGGTTCGCCGCATCGCCGAGGCGGGTCCTGTCCTTCACATAGTTGCTCCATCTGCGGAACATGGCGGCCGCAACGTCGTCGGGTCCGACGAACAGGCCCAGGGGCGGCTCCGGGTACCTTCCGAGGTTCACGCTGACAGGCTCCTCCGGACGGCGAAACCTGACCCTCACAGGGTCTCGTATCTGCGCTACTCCCGGCGTCGGGTTCATATCGATGATGTCCGGCGCTAGATAGTCAAAGCGCAGTACATCGGGATTGTCATGCTTGAGAGCGGCCTCGAGTTCCCACGCGCGGAGGAGAGGCTCGATCGCCGCCTGGGCCTCCTCGGCCGTCGCGAAGTGATCGTTAGGCTCAACGGTTGCCTGGGACCATTCGATCTTAATGCGGAACCCGGGCAGGTCGCGATGGTATGGTGTCTTCTGATAGATGAACGTCGGCGAGTGCCTCACCACGTACACAAGGGCTCTAACGTGCGGATCGTTCATCGCATCCTTCCAGGCAGGTGATCCGCGCGAGCGGCGGTATCGCACGTAGAGGTGAGAGAGAGCCAGATCGTACCCAGTTTCCCCACTCCGGGCCAGGTTGTTCGGCCTCGAGTTCTCGCCGCAGATCTACTCTATCCCGGCAGCTGCCCGCCCGCCGACCGCCAAGACAGCATTCCGGAGGGCAAAAGGTTCTTAATCGGGAAAAGGCATGTCGGGAGCGAATTGCCTGCAGGGGCGTGGCACAGGGGCTTGAAGGCGTGCCAACGCGCTGCTGTCAATCCGGTAGAAACACCTGATCCTGGAGCTGCTCGGCTGAGTAGGGGCAGCTCGTGGGGAACGCGCCGTCGGGCAGGCCGGTCGGTCTCGTCGAGCGCGCCGACGATCGCCGCGGGATATTCCTCCGCCAGCGCCTCTTCGACATGGCCGCGCAGACTCGGGTTGCGGCGCAGCAGCTTCGCGAGGTCGCGGCGCTGCACCCATAGCGAATTGCGCCAGCTGCGGGAACGCAGCCACGGTTGGAACTGCCATTTGAGCAGGTGCAGCAGGATCTGACGGATGCGGCTTTCCATCTGATCCCGTTCGCCCCGGCCTGTGGCCTCGAGCTCCAGGGCGATGTGCTCCCAGTCGAACCGGTTGGGGCGCGCCGCGCGCAGGGCTGCGGCCTGCGCCTGCGTCCACGCGTGGAAGTCCTCCTCGTAGGTCGAGGTGCGCATCTCACGCCTCAATTCACCGCATCCCGATGAATGTCGACGCGCTCGGGGTAGGAATCAAGGAGTCAGTGCGCCACGGCCGGGGCCGCGCAGCCGCGCCCCCCGTCGTTGGCGCTGGTACTTTGCCGGCGCCAGGCTCGCGCGGTAGTCCCCAACTCTCAATCGGGCGCCGGCGATCGACAGCGCAACGCTCCCGGTGCTCATCGATGACGGGGCCGAGGCACCGCCGAGCTGATGGGCTGGCGGGCCTGGCCCGTCAGTACTGGCTCGCGGCGTTCAGGACAGCCATCGTTACCCGGGAGATGCAGACCAGCTTCTCCTGCTCGTTGCTGATGCGGACCTCCCAGACCTGCAGGGTCTTGCCCAGGCTGACCGGCCGCGCCGTGCCGTAGACGTAACCGTCGGCCATCGGCCGCAGGTGGTTGGCGTTGATCTCGATGCCGACGCAGTGGTGCTTGCTGGGGTCGACGCAAAAGGTCGCCGCCCACGAGGCGAGCGTCTCGGCAAGGGTCACGGACGCGCCGCCGTGGAGCATGCCGGCCGGCTGACGCGTGTGCGCGTTCACCGGCATGCTCGCTCTGAGGTAGTCCTCGCCGGCCTCGAGGATCTCAATGCCGAGGTGCTCGATCATCGTCCCGCGGCCGCGCTCCTGCGCGAAGCTCAGCGGGAACTCCTTGAACCAGATGGCCATCAGCGCCGCTCCTCCTTGGATGCGGCTAGCAGACCTAGCATGGCGCGAGCCCATGGTTCGCCGTCTTCACCCAAGAAAAGCCTCGACCCGGGAAGCGCGATACCCTTTCCCCCGACCCACAACTCTCGAACCTTCAGGTTACCGTCGAGCATCCGGGCGACCGGCGTTCACACCAGCCCGCGCAGCGCCGCCTCGATCGCCCGTTGCTGGGCCGGCGAGGCGGGCGGCATCGGGGCGCGGGGGTGGCCGGCCGGGACGGCCTGGAGGGTCTGGGCGTATTTGGTGCAGGCGGGCAGGTTGTCGGCGACCAGCGCGTTCCAGAGCACGAGCAGGCGGCGGTGCAGGGCGAGGGCCTGGGCGTGGTCGCCGGCCTGGACCGCGTCCCAGAGCTGGACGCAGGCGCGGGGGGCGGCGGTCAGGATCGCCGCGATCGAGCCGTGGGCGCCGAGCGCGAACGACGGGTAGAGCAGCGCGTCGACCGCGCTGAATATGCGGTTCTCAGGGCGCGCCATCAGCATCAGGTCGGCGAACAGCTTGAGATCGCCGGCGCTCTGCTTGACCCCGATCACGCCCGGGACCTCGCGCATGATCCGGATCAAGAGCTGCGGCGAGAGATAGCTCCAGGGCACGACGTTGTAGATCACGATCGGCAGGCCGGTCGCCTCGGCGATCGTCCGGAAGTGCTCCTGCATGGCGTCGTCGTCGGGCCGGAACAGGTAGTGCACGGGCGTGACCTGGAGGGCCGCGACGCCGAGGCCGTCGAGCGCCTGGCCGCGGCGGATCGCATCGCGGGTGCTGTCGACGATGATGCCGGCGATCACCGGGACCCGGCCGGCGGCCTCGTCGACGGTCGCGGCGACCAGGCGGCGGAGCTCGTCCTGATCGAGGGTCTGGCCCTCGCCGGTCGAGCCGCCGGCCGCGAGCCCGTGGACGCCCGCCTCGATCAGAAAGCGGACCTGGGCGCGGACGGCGCGCTCGTCGAGCTCGCCCGCCCCGTCGAAGGGGGTCGTCATCGGCGGGATGATGCCGAACAGCGTCGCGGTCATGGGCCAGCCTCCCCGAATCTGGAGGCCGCAGAATAAGGCCGGCGGGCGGCGTCGGTCAAAAGCTCAGGCGTAGAGGCGCTCGCTGTCCAGGTCCTTGTACAAGTCGGCGACGTACGCGCCGTAGCCGTTGAACAGCTGGGTGCGGACGCGCTGGTCGGTGCCGAGCACGCGCTCCATCGCCTGGCTCCAGCGCGGATGCGGCACGGCCGGGTTGACGTTGGCCCAAAAGCCGTACTCGGCCGCCTGGATGGTCTGCCAGAAAGTCTGTGGCCGCGCTTCGGTGAAGGTGAAGCGGACGATCGATTTTACCGATTTGAAGCCGTATTTCCAGGGCACCGCGAGGCGGAGCGGGGCGCCGTTCTGGCGCGGGAGCGGCTGGCCGTAGAGGCCGGTCGCGATGAACGCGAGCTCGTTGGTCGCCTCGGCGATCGTCAGGCCCTCGGTATAGGGCCAGGGATACCAGGACTGGCGCTGGCCGGGGGCCGTCTCGGGGTCCTGGAAGCTCGTCATCTGCAGGTACTTTGCCGAGCCCAGCGGGCGCGCGAGCTCGACCAGGGCCTCGAGCGGAAAACCGCTCCAAGGCACCGCCATCGACCAGGCCTCGACGCAGCGATGGCGATAGAGCCGCTCCTCGAGCGGCATCCGGGCGAGCAGGTCGTCGATCGCGAAGGTCTGGGGCTTTTCGACCAGGCCGTCGAGCGCCACCTGCCAGGGCCGGAGCCGGAGCGCCTGCGCCCGATCGCTGATCTGCTTGTCGGAGCCGAACTCGTAGAAGTTGTTGTAGGCGGTGACCAGGCTCTGGTCGGTCAGCGGCCGGTCGAGCCGGTAGCGGTCGTTGCGGGCGACCGGATAGAGCCCGGCCGACGGGTCGCTCGCCTGGCTCCCAGCGCCGACCTCTGTGGTCGTCGCGGAGCGGCGAGCGGCGCTCGCGGCCGCGACCGCGGGCGGGCCGTCGGCCATGCCCAAGCGCCAGGCGGCCGCCCCGGCGATCAGCGCCCCGCCGCCGAGCCCGAGGGCGCCCAGCAGGCGGCGCCGGTTGCGATAGACCGGCTCCGGGGTCGCCGCGCTCTCGGGCAGCGCCCAGCCGCGTTTCTTTCGAATTGGCATGGCCCAACCTCGTGTTCGCTGATCGCGTCTGCCGGGTCTATGTCGCACTTCCGGCGGCGGCATGCCAAATGCCGGCTGATCACGAAGTCGATAGCCGGAAGCTATGGGCGGCTCAGCCGTGCGGGCCGGGGGCGATCAGCAGCACGGCTGCGAGCAGCTTGCGCAGGTCGGACAGGCGCCTGGGCTTGAGCTCGAGCCAGTCGGCGAGGCCTGGCTCCGGCAGTTGGTCGTAGCGCTCGAGGTTCTCGGTCGCCGCCCGGCCGCGTTCGGCGAGCGCGGTGAAGCAGGCGCGCGCGGCCGGATCGTAGATCTCGAGCCGGTCGCTGTCCGCTGGCCGGGATGTCTGCGCCCGGCGGGCCGGCGTCATCAGCAGGATCCAGCGCCAGCTGTCCGCCCAGGCCAGGAGCGCGCCCTCGAACAGCCGGTTCGCCTGATAGGCCTGGCCGCGCCGGCGCATGACCAGGGCCTGGTTGGTCAGGCTCGCGGCCAGCCGCGGGTCGCCGCGGCCGAAGTGCCGGGTCGCGATCTCGAGCGCTTCCGCCCACAGGCGGCTCGCGGTCGCCACGTCGCCGGCCCGGTAGGCGAGCGCCGCCTGCTCCTGGCTGCGTTCCCAGGCCAGGTCGGCAGCGGTGAAGCTCGATGCTCCGATCCCGGCATGGCGGTCGGCGCCGCCCGCGGCGGATCGCTGCACGACTGTCACGGCGCATCTCCTTACTGGGACCGTCGTTAAATTAGCAAAAATATCAGTGATCATCAATGGTATTTTAAAGTAAACTCTAGTTTACCATAATAATGCGCGCTTTTATTGATTTGCGAAGACATGCAAATCGTGGTTTTTGACGCGGGCCGTCGAAGATGCCTGGGGGCCGGCGACCCGACCGAGCCTGATCCCGCCGCCGCGAGGCGACGGATCGGCGCAGGGCGGTGGGCACGGGACCTCGTCGTGCTTGCATGTGGGGCTCGATCCGCGACCGGTGCGCACTGCGCGACCGCAGCTCGGAGCGTCGCCGCGCTCGGGGCAGCATCGCATTCGTGACTCAGGATTGGGCGATCCCGCGCAGGCGCTCGTTGCGGCGGCGGAGCAGTTCGAGGGTCGCGAGCAGCAGGACCGAGAGCAGGATCAGGAGGGTGGCGGCGGCGGTGATCACCGGGCTGATGTTCTCGCGAATGCCGTTGAACATCTGGCGCGGCAGGGTGCGCTCGGCCGGGCCGGTCAGGAACAGCGCGATCACGACCTCGTCGAACGAGGTGACGAACGCGAACAGCGCCCCCGAGATCACGCCCGGCAGGATCAGCGGCAACACGATCCGGAAGAACACCCGGGCGGGCGAGGCGCCGAGGCTGGCGCCGGCGCGCGCCTGGTTGGGGTCGAAGCCCTGGAGCGTGGCGCTGACCGTGATCACGACGAACGGCACCGCAAGGGCGGTGTGGGCAAGCGTCAGGCCGAGCAGGCTGCCGGTGAGCCCGAACGGCGCATAGGCGAAATAGACGCCGACCGCGACGATCACGAGCGGCACGATCATCGGCGAGACCATCAGCGCCATCAGGAGCCCGTGGCCCGGCAGGCGCGCGCGGGTCAGGCCGAGGGCTGCGAGCGTGCCGAGCGCGCTCGCCAGCACCGTGACCGCGCAGGCGACGATCAGGCTGTTGCGCAGCGACAGCTGCCAGGGGGCGGAGGTGAACAGCTCCTGATACCAGCGCAGCGACAGCCCCGGCAGCGGAAACGTCAGAAAGGTCGCGGAGCTCAGCGACAGCGGCACGATGATCAGGATCGGCAGGATCAGATAGCCCAATACCAGCAGGCAAAACCCCCAGAGTGCATAGTGCCAGAGGCGCTGGGCTAAGCTCGCGTGCGGCGGCGGGCCCATGATCGTCAGCCGAGCTTCAGCCGGTCGAGGCCGACGAGGCGAGCGTAGAGCGCGAACAGCACCAGCGTCGCCGCCAGCAGCACAGCACCCAGCGCCGCCGCCATGCCCCAGTTGATCGTCTGGTTGGTGAAGAATGCGACGAAGTAGCTGACCATCTGGTCGTTGGTGCCGCCGACCAGGGCCGGCGTGATGTAGTAGCCGATCGCCAGGATGAACACGAGCAGGCAGCCGGCGCCGATCCCGGGCACGGTCTGCGGCAGGTAGACCTTGAGGAACGCGCGCAGCGGCTCAGCACCGAGCGAGGCGGCGGCGCGCATGTACTGGGGCGGGATGCCGCGCATCACGCTGTAGAGCGGCAGCACCATGAACGGCAGCAGCACGTGGGTCATCGCCACGTACAGGCCGAAGCGGTTGTAGACCAGCTGCAGCGGGTGATCGGTGAGCCCGAGCGCCTGCAAGACGCCATTGATCGGCCCCTCGCGCTGCAAAAGCACCACCCAGGCGGCGGTCCGCACCAGGAGCGAGGTCCAGAACGGCAGCAATACGAGGATCATCAGGAGATTGCTGATCCGGGTCGGCAGCGTCGCGAGCTTGTAGGCGAGCGGATAGCCGAGCAGCAGGCAAAGCAGCGTGACCCCGGCGCCGATCGTGAAGGTGCGAGCGAAGATGTCGAGGTAGATCGCCTGCTGCGCCGGCACCGGCACGACCCTGCCCTCGGCATCGAGCTGGCGGTCGAGGGCGGCCAGAAGATAGATCGGCGTCCAGGGTGCTGCCGCGCGCCGGATCACGGCCCAGGTCGCGGCCTCGCCCCAGGCCGGATCCAGCCCGGTCAGCGTCTGGCGCCACGAGCGCTCCGGCTGGTCGGGCAGCTTGCGCGCGGTCGCGAACAGGAGCGTGCGAAAGCCCGGCTGGTCGTAGGCCAGGCGCTTGGCGGCGATCCCCAGCGTCTTGGCGGCGTAGGTCTCGTGCAGCTCGGCCGCGAACGTGGAAAAAACCGGCGTCGGCCGGCAGGCCCTCGCCGTCCCAGCCGCGGATCGCCGCCGCGGTCGCCGGCATGACCGCGCGCAGCTCGGGATTGGCGACGCTGCGGGCGAGCATGCCGGCGATCGGCAGCAGGAAGAAGACCAGGAGGAACAGCAACGCCGGCGCGAGCAGGGCCGCTGCCTCGAGCCGGCGCCAGCGCTCGCTGCGCCGCAACCGCCGGCGCAGCGCCGCCCGCTCCCGGGCGGCGCCGGCCAGGGCCGCGGAACGCTGAATGGCCACCGCTGCCCGGCTACTGCGCGGCCCAGGCGGTGAAGCGCTCGGTCAACGGCTCGATGTGGTCGACCCAGAACGCGGTATCGAGCTGGATCGCGGCCTTCAGGTTGTCGGGCGCGGTCGGCAGGTCCTCGAGCAGCTTCGGGTCGATCTGGCTCGCCGCGTCCTTGTTGGTCACGCCATAGGCGATCGCCTTGGGCAGATCCTTCTGGTGCTCGGGCTCGCTCGCGAACGCGATGAACTTGAGCGCGGCGTCCTGGTGCGGCGAGTTCTTGAGGATCACCCAGCTGTCGACGGCATAGATGCTGCCGGGCCAGACGATCTTGAAGTTGCGCTGATCGGCCTTGTTGGCGGCCGAGATCCGGCCGTTGTAGGCGCTGGTCATGACCACCTCGCCGGAGCCGAGCAGCTGGATCGGCTGGGCGCCCGCCTCCCACCAGATGATGTCGCCCTTGATCTCATCCAGCTTGGCGAACGCGCGGTCGACGCCTTCCTTGGTGCCCAACACCTGGTAGACCTGGTCGGGTGGCACGCCGTCGGCCATCAGCGCGAACTCAAGGGTGTACTTCGGCCCGCGGCGCAACCCACGCTTGCCCGGGAACTTCTGGGTGTCGAAAAAATCGGCCCAGCTCTTCGGGCCGTCCTTGAGCTTGTCGCCGTCATAGGCGATCGCGGTCGACCAGACGATCGTGCCGACCCCGCAGTCGTTGACCGCGGCCTTGATGAACTGGTCCTTGCCGCCGACCGCCTGCCAGTCGATCGGCGCGTACAGGCCCTCCTCGCAGCCGAGCACCAATTCCTCGGCCTCGACCTGGACCACGTCCCACTCCTGGCCGCCGCCCTCGACCTTGGCGCGGATCGCGCCGACGCCGCCGTTCCAGACGTCCTCGACCAGATCGATCCCGGTCGCCTTTTTGAACGGCTCGAAATAGACCTCGCGCTGGGCGTCCTGATAGCTGCCGCCCCAGGAGGTCACGGTCAGGTCGGCGGCGCCCGCCGAGCCGGCGGCGAGGCCGAGCACGGCGCCCGCCGCGATGCCAAACAGCTGCCTCGTCATGATGGTCTCCCTGATTGCCCCTTGCGTCGGCCCGGCCGACGCTCGTTGTCGTGCGCCAACAGTCGCGGAATCGGCGCACGACGGCAAGAGGCTGCCCAGCCGGACGGCCGCCGCAGGCGGCTCCCGGTTGCGGCGGCCTGGACGCGAACCGAGGCAGGCGAGGCTCAGGGCACCAAGCCGGCAGATTGACACGCTAGGTTCGCGCCCTCGCGGCAGGTTCGAGGTGTCGATCGGACGGAACAAACGCCCTCCGGGCGACCATTCGCCGCCCTCGGGTCTGATGATTCACGTGCGACACTGGGCAGCTGGAGAACGGAGTTGCACCCGTGCCGTCAGCCGACCTTCTGATCCCGTTCTTTCTGGCCTCGGCGGTCTTCGCCTGCGTGCCTGGGCCTGGGATGTTCTACGCTGCTGCTCAGACGCTGGCGTCGGGCCGCAGGGCCGGGTGGTGGTCGGCGCTGGGTTTCCATATTGCCGGCCTCGGACATGCCGCAGCCGCCGCATTCGGAGTGTCGACACTGCTCGCCGTCGTGCCGGCGCTCTTCACGGTGATGAAGCTTGTCGGAGCGGCCTACCTGATCTGGCTCGGCATCAAGTCCCTGAGAGGCGCGCGCTTGCCGGTATCGGCACCTCGCAGGCCGTCCGCACCGACGGCGCCCAAGGCTCTACGCGACAGCGTTGTCGTGGAAGCCACGAACCCCAAGTCGGCGCTCTTCTACCTCGCCTTCCTGCCGCAGTTCACCGACCCGTCTGCAGAATTCCCGATCTGGGTGCAGATCGTCATTCTGGGGATGATCGTCAACGCGATGTTCAGCGTGACCGATGCCATCCTGATCGAGATGGCGCATGCCGTCGCGACCAGGCTGCGCTCCTCCGAACGCTTCATGCTCGCGCTTCGAAGGCTTGGTGGCGGCCTGCTCATCACACTCGGGGTCGGCTTGGCCTGGACGCGCAATCAATGAGCCAATCGCCCATTCGGCTGCGATTGCCGGAATGTCCGCGTTTTGATCATCCAGACTTCTTAAGAATTGCACATCAGCGCGAGCGATGACTTGCCGCCAGCGGAGAGTTGGTCAGCCGCAGCCAGTGCCGCTGCCGTCGAACCGTCCAGTCAGACGGTTGAAATAGAAGTCGCGACCGTCGACCGATATCCGCGTAAACAGGGTGCCGACGTCGACTTCGAACGTCCGGCCGGCCACCGGGTCGTGGACACGGGTGTTCTGGACGGCAGCGGGCGCGCCCAGCCGGTTGAGGCATGCACCTAGCAGGTGCCGAGCTCGCGCACCTACCAATCCTCGGGCTCGTGAGCGCCAATTGGCCGCCCACGATGCGCGGGCAACGGTCGGGCGGCTTTTCTGTGCCATCGGCAGCCTAAACACCGGCGATGCAGCGTCCAGCCTGGCCATCTTCGTCAGCTCCTGGAAGCACCTCTCGATGCAGTAATCTTGCAGACGGCCAAGAGTTCCAGGCTTGGGCCTCTGCATCTGATCGGCGTTCGCAATCTTGCAGTCGCTGAGCCCAAGGTCAGCCCGGCCGGGCAGCGGCGGCCGGTCAGGGCGCGTCGAGGGCCCGGCAGTCCTCGAGCCGCCAGCCGACCGTGATCGCGCCGCCGACCTCGAGCGGCGGCCGGCCCCGGGCGTTGGGCAGCTTGATGATGAACTCGTCGGAGCCGCAGGCGCGCACCCGCAGGCGCGTGTGGTCGCCGTGGTAGATGAGCTCCTGGACCTCGGCCGCGAACCGGTTCGGACAGGACTCGGGCGACGGATCGATCAGCACCCGCTCGGGGCGGAGCGACAGCGTCGAGGGGCTGCCGGCGGCCTCGACCGCGATCGCGAGCGCCTGGACCTCGCCGCCCGCGACCTCGACCACACAGGTCCTGCCGTTGAGCGCGGTGACCTTGCCGACGAGCCGGTTGCTCTCGCCGATGAACTGGGCGACGAACGCGTTGTCCGGCCGCTCGTACAGATCGGCCGGGCCCGCCAGCTGCTGCACGACGCCGTCGTGGAACACCGCGATCCGGTTCGACATCGTCAGCGCCTCGGTCTGGTCGTGGGTCACGTAGACCACGGTCACGCCGAGGTTCTCGTGGATGTGCCTGATCTCGTACTGCATCTGCTCGCGCAGCTGCTTGTCGAGCGCGCCGAGCGGCTCGTCCATCAGCACGAGCTTGGGTTCGAAGACCAGCGCCCGGGCGAGGGCGACCCGCTGCTGCTGGCCGCCCGAGAGCTGGGCCGGCCGGCGGTTGCCGAAGGCGCCGAGCTGGACCATGTCGAGCGCCCGGCGCACCCGGCCCTCGATCTCGGCCTTGGGCCGCCTGCGGACCGCGAGCGGGAAGGCGAGGTTCTCGCCCACCGTCATGTGCGGGAACAGCGCGTAGTTCTGGAACACCATGCCGATCTGGCGCCTGTACGGCGGCACGTGGTCGATCGGCTCGCCGTCCAGGATGATCCGCCCGTGGGTCGGGGTCTCGAAGCCCGCGAGCAGCATCAGGCAGGTGGTCTTGCCCGACCCGGACGGCCCGAGCAGGGTCAGGAACTCGCCGCGCGCGACGTCGAGGTTCAGGTTCTTGATGACCAGGCTCTCGCCGTCGTAGCTCTTCTGCACGTCCTCGAAGCGGACGTAGGCCTCGTTCTGCACCCGGCAGCCTCCAGCGCTCCCGCGACGCCCCGGCCGGGTCCGACCGGCCCGCGCCTCGCCGCCCGCCAGAGGGTAGCCCGAACCATCGGCGGCTCGCAAACCGCGCCCGACGTTCCCCGGTGGCGAGCGGGCCTGCAAGCCGCGCACGCAACGGCCTGGGGCGCGAAAGCCTCGGCCACGACTACGACAGCCGAGTCCGTCGCGAGCGGACGTCACCATCGCGCTTGCCCACCGGGCCGGTTCGACTACTCTCGACCCGCGACGATCACCACCGGCGGGAGCCCGACATGCGTGCCTTTGCGAGCCTGATGGTGCTGCTGCTCGCCTGGCCGGCGGCCGCGGAGGTTCTGAGCCCGGACAAGGCGGAAGCGCGCGTCGAGGCCGGCAGGCTCACGATCATCGACGTCCGGCTGCAGTACGAATGGGCCGCGACCGGCCTGCCCGCGGGCGCCGTCGGCGTGTCGCTGCAGAGCCCGCAGACCATGGCGCCGCGAGCGGAGTTCGTCGCCGACGTCCTGCGCGCGCTGGACGGCCGCCGCGATGCGTCGGTCGCGCTGATCTGCTCCGGCGGGGTCCGCTCGGCTTATGCCGCCGCGGAGCTCGAGCAGGCCGGCTTCAGCCACGTCTACGACATCAGCGAAGGCGTGAGCGGCGGCGCCCACGGCCCCGGCTGGCTGCAGCGCCACCTGCCGACCGAGCCCTGCAAGGCCTGCTAGCGAAGCCGGGCCGCCGGCGACGGTGGCCGCAGGGCCGCGCCTGCCCGCGATCTGAGGTGCCGATCCCGCCGGCTCGATGCGGCGCGGCAACCAATGTAAAAAATTGATGCAGTGGCTGCGTAACCTCGGCCTGGTCATGCCATCCATAGCCATTGGGTTCATGGCCATCAATGCATCATTTCAAATGATATTTCGCCAATCCACCTTTCCTAGATCTCTGATTTGACTTGCGAGGTCGCTGCAGTACACTTTGTACCCCGATACTTATGACCGGGGCGAACTCGACTCCTGGAGCGCCGTCGTCGGCGATTCGTACGCTGCTGGGATCGGTGAGCCGGACCAGCTATCGGAGTGCTCGACGGCGGGTTTGGTCGGCGGTCTGAGCCTCGGATCGGAAGCCAACCGTGATTCGTTGGCGGCCGGCCGCTTGAGTGCGGCGGGCCATGCGGCCTTCGAGCCGCTCCGAGAGCGTCAGGCGTGCCGTTTAGTGATCGGCCTTGCAGAGACAACTGGTGGACTCGCAATCGTCGCAGCTCGCTGTGCGTGTCAGCGAATCCCCGAGGAGGCCCCAGGCTGCTCGGCAATTGACAAGGCGGCGTGGTTCCCTGCCTAGTAGGGTCAACGGGCGATCTCGAGGGGTCGCCGGGCGAGAATGCGAACAGGGAGTGACCCGGATGTTCGATCGTTGGATCGTCGGGAGCCTGGGGCTGGCGCTCGCCGCCGCGCTCACGACGCAGGTCGAGGCCAAGACGCTGGTGTTCTGCTCCGAGGGCAGCCCCGAGGGCTTCAACCCGCAGCTCTACACCGCCGGCACCACCTTCGATGCTTCCTCGAAGCCGATCTACAACCGGCTGGTCGAGTTCGAGCGCGGCACCACCAAGGTCGTGCCGGCGCTCGCCGAGAGCTGGGACATCTCGGACGACGGCCTCGAGTACACCTTCCATCTCCGCAAGGGCGTCAAGTTCCAGACCACCAAGAACTTCACGCCGACCCGCGACTTCAACGCCGACGACGTGGTCTGGTCGTTCGAGCGCCAGCTCGACCCGAACCACCCCTATCACCAGGTCTCGGGCGGGACCTACGAGTACTTCCAGGGCATGGACATGCCGAACCTGCTCAAGGCCGTGAAGAAGGTCGATGATTCGACCGTGACCTTCGTGCTCAGCCATCCGGAAGCGCCGTTCCTGTCCGACCTCGGAATGGACTTCGCCTCGATCTTCTCGGCCGAGTACGCGCAAAAGCTGCAGGATGCCGGCACGCCGGAGAAGATCGATCTCGACCCGGTCGGCACCGGCCCGTTCCAGCTGGTCGCCTATCAGAAGGACGCCGTGATCCGCTACAAGGCCAATCCCGACTACTGGGACGGCAAGGCGGCGATCGACGACCTGGTGTTCGCGATCACGCCCGACCCCTCGGTCCGCTGGCAGAAGCTGCAGGCGGGCGAGTGCCATGTGATTCCTTATCCCAACCCGGCCGATCTGGATGCGATCCGCGCCAACCAGGACGTCGAGCTGCTGCAGCAGCCGGGCCTGAACGTCGGCTACCTGGCGTTCAACACCGAGAAGAAGCCGTTCGACGACAAGCGGGTCCGCCAGGCGCTCAACATGGCGATCAACAAGCAGGCGATCCTGGATGCGGTCTTCCAGGGCTCGGGCACGGTCGCCAAGAACCCGATCCCGCCGACCATGTGGTCGTACAACGATGATGTGAAGGACTACCCCTACGATCCCGACGCCGCCAAGAAGCTGCTCGCCGAGGCCGGTCATGGAGACGGGTTCCAGACCGACATCTGGGCCATGCCGGTCCAGCGGCCGTACAACCCGAACGCCCGGCGCATGGCCGAGCTGATCCAGGCCGACTGGGCCAAGGTCGGGGTCAAGGCCAAGATCGTCACCTACGAATGGGGCGAGTATCTGAAGCGCTCCAAGGAGGGCGAGCACCAGACCGTGCTGCTCGGGTGGACCGGCGACAACGGCGATCCCGACAACTTCCTCTACCAGCTCCTGGGCTGCGCCGCCGCCGACGAACGCACCAACCGGGCGCGCTGGTGCTACAAGCCGTTCGACGAGCTTCTGGTCAAGGCCAAGGAGACCAGCGACCAGGCCGAGCGCACCCGGCTGTACGAGCAGGCCCAGGTGATCTTCAAGGAGGAGGCGCCCTGGGTCACGATCGCGCACTCGGTAGTCTACGTGCCGGTCAGCAAGAAGGTGGTCGGCTACAAGATCGACCCGTTCGGCGCCCACATCTTCTACGGCGTCGACCTCACGGGCTGAGGGCGGGGGCGGGCGCAGAGAACCTGTGGAGGGGGCGACCGACGCGGGTGTCCCCTTCTACTTCCGATGCGCCTCCATGTAAGCGCGCAGCACCGCGTTCATCCGGGTCAGGTGGCGCGGACCCTGCGCTTTGAACCACTCCAGCACGTCCTCGTCGAGCCGCAGATGCACCGACTTTTTCCGATTGGGGAACACGAGCCGCGCCTTTTGCCAGAATTCCTCGTCCAGCTCATACTCGGGCGCGTCAGGCCGCGTGCAGGTCTCGCCGCGCGCCCGCATCTCCTTAAGCTCTTCGAGAGAGTACCGCCTGATATCTTCGTCGGCCATCGATGCCCACCTTCCACGCACTGATGATGCGGCGGTTTCCTCCGCGCCAGGTATATACGACCACGAAGTAATCATCGTCGACCCGACCCAAAGCGCGGTATCTGACCTCCCCGTACCGAATCCGTTGATCCTTGGCTTCAAGCACGTTGCCTTCGAAGATCACGGCGGCATCGGCGAAGTCGACGCCGCGCTCGGCGAGATTGCGCTGCCGCTTGTCCTCGTCCAACTCAAACCCGTCCATCAGCAATGTGGCACACGTTGGTGGACACGACAACAACCGCACCAATGGGGGTCGAGCCGTGCGGCCTTGACGGGCCCGGGCGAGATGACCGATCTCTGGCAGAGCGGGACAGTCGGGAAACAGCCGGGGTAGCACCATGGCAGGCAAGGAACTGGAAGGCAGGACGGCGCTGGTGACCGGGGGGGCGCGCGGGATCGGGCGCGCGACCTGCGTGCGCCTGGCGCAGCAGGGCGCCAGGGTCGCGATCAACTATGCCCAGAACCAGGCGGCGGCCGAGGAGGCCGAGCGCCTGGTGCGGGCCGAGGGTGCCGAATGCGTGACCCTGCAGGCCGACGTCTCCGACCCCGCGGCCGTCGCGGCCATGGTGGCAAAGGTTGAAAAAAGCCTGGGGCCGGTCGATCTGCTGGTCACCAGCGCCGGGATCGCGCCGCACGAGAGCCGCGGCGAGGTCACGTTCGAGGAATGGCGGCGGACCATGGCGGTCAACCTCGATGGCACGTTCCTGCCGATCATGGCGGTCAAGGACGGCATGATCGCGCGCGGCTTCGGGCGGATCGTCTGCTTCGCCTCGATCGCCGGGCTGCGGCCGCGCGCGGCGATGCTGGCCTACGGCACGTCCAAAGCCGGCGTGGTCGCGTTCGCGCGCAACTGCTCGGAGGCGTTCGCGCCCGCGATCCGGATCAACTCGATCGCGCCCGGCCTGATCGACACCGAGATGCCGGCCAACTCGCTGACCCCCGAGATCCGCCAGCGGATGACCGACGCGACCCCGCTCAAGCGGATCGGGCGGCCCGAGGAGATGGCCGAGCTCGCGCTGTTCCTGTTGTCCGAGCGCTCGAGCTACACGACCGGCCAGTGCTACGTCGCCGACGGCGGCCGGGCGACGCTGCCGTAGCGATCGCGATCCCGGACGCAGGCATCGAGGCCGAAGCGCGACCCGGGCGCTGACGCGCCGGCGCTGCCGGTGTGCCGCTCGAGAGCCGGGCATTGACGCGCCGCGGCGGCGGCAGTCTGATGTCGGGACCATGTTCCGGTTCGTGGTCGCCAGGCTCGCGGTCCTGATCCCGACCTTCCTCGGGGTGACGATCGTCGCCTTCGCGCTGATCCGGCTGATCCCGGGCGATCCGATCGAGCTTCTGGTCGGCGAGCGCGGCATCACGCCCGAGCGCCACGCGCAGCTGATGGCCCAGCTCGGGCTCGACAAGCCGCTCTGGCAGCAGTACGCGGGCTATCTCGGCGAGCTCGCGCACGGCGATCTCGGCCGCTCGATCAGCACCCGCCAGCCGGTGCTGTCCGAGTTCCTGACCCTGTTCCCGGCGACCGTCGAGCTCTCGGTCTGCGCGCTGACGCTCGCGGTCCTGATCGGCCTGCCGGCCGGGATCATCGCCGGCGTCCGGCGCGGCTCGGCGTTCGACCAGGCGCTGATGGGGATTTCGCTGACCGGCTATTCGATGCCGATCTTCTGGTGGGGCCTTTTGACGATCATCCTGTTCTCGAACACGCTGCACTGGACGCCGGTCTCGGGGCGGATCGACATCCTCTACTATTTCGAGCCGGTGACCGGCTTCATGCTGATCGACAGCCTGCTCTCGGACCAGGAGGGGGCGTTCCGCTCGGCGCTGAGCCACCTGGTCCTGCCGGCGATCGTGCTCGGCACGGTGCCGCTCGCGGTGATCGCGCGCCAGACCCGCTCGGCGATGCTGGAGGTGCTGAACGAGGACTATGTCCGCACCGCGCGCGCCAAGGGCCTGCCGCCCTGGCGGATCGTCGGCCTGCATGCGCTCCGCAACGCGCTGATCCCGGTCGTGACCGTGATCGGGCTCCAGGTCGGCCTCCTGTTCTCAGGCGCGATCCTGACCGAGACCATCTTCGCCTGGCCCGGGATCGGCAAATGGCTGATCGATTCGATCGCACGCCGCGACTATCCCTCGGTCCAGGGCGGCGTCCTGTTGATCGCGACCATGATCATGATCGTCAATCTGCTGGTCGATCTGCTCTATGGTCTGATCAATCCCCGCATCCGGCACGCGCGCTGAGCCCCGGCCCATGGCGACCCGGCTCGACGCCGCCACCCCGCCGCCCGCCGCCGCGACCGGCCGGGCCCCGCCCGGGCCGCTGCGCGAGTTCTGGCACTACTTCAGCGAGAACCGGGGCGCGGTCGGCGGGCTGGTCGTGATCCTGGTCGTCGTGCTCGCCGCGCTGTTCGCCGATCAGATCGCGCCCCACCCGCCGGCCGAGCAGTACCGCGATCACTTCCTGACCCCGCCGTTCTGGGAGGCGGGCGGCACGGCCCGCTTCCTGCTCGGCACCGACGCGGTCGGCCGCGACATCCTCTCGCGGATCATCCACGGCGCCCGCTATTCGCTGACCATCGGCCTGATCGCGGTCACGCTCTCGCTCTCGGCCGGGATCGGCCTCGGGCTGGTCGCGGGCTTCTGGCGGGGGATCGTCGAGACGCTGATCATGCGCTTCATGGACATCCTGCTGGCGCTGCCGAGCCTGTTGCTCGCGATCGTGATCGTGGCCATCCTCGGGCCCGGCCTCACCAACGTGATGATCGCGGTCGCGATCGTCTATCTGCCGCATTACACCCGCCTGACCCGGGCCGCGGTGATCGGCGAGCAGTCGAAGGACTACGTCACCGCCAGCAAGGTGAGCGGCGCCGGCATGCTGCGCCTGATGTTCGCGACCGTGCTGCCGAACTGCATGGCGCCCCTGATCGTGCAGGCGACGCTCGGCTTCTCGAACGCGATCCTGGACGCCTCGGCGCTCGGCTTTCTGGGACTTGGCGCGCAGCCGCCGACCCCGGAATGGGGCACCATGCTCGCGGATGCCCGCGAGTTCGTGCTGCGCGCCTGGTGGGTCGTGACCTTCCCGGGCCTCGCGATCCTGATCACGGTGCTCGCGTTCAATCTGTTGGGCGACGGCCTGCGCGACGCCCTCGACCCCAAGCTCAAGCGGAGCTGAGGCAGGCCATGGGCCACCCCACCGAGATCATCCCGGGATTGGGTCAGGGCACTGAGCCCGCCATCGGCGTCGGCAGCGTCGACTGGTTTCGGCTCAGGGCGGCCACGTTAACCGTTCGTCAATCCTTGCCTCCTCATTTCCCTTCATCCGATGGTCCATGCGACCGTGGGAATCCATGCCCTATGACTGTCTCTGGCGCGGACGGAGTCCCAGGGTCGCATGGACCACCCGAGAGAAACGTTAAGGAACGGGCGTTAACAATTCGTGACCGTCTTCGCTCCTTTGCTTGCCATCACGGTCCGAAGCGTCGGTCCTGCCACGAGGCGGGCCGGACCGGCCGCGGGCGCGCGGCCGGTGTCATCGAGCCTCCGGATCGCCACGATCGGGGCGGCGACCGGTCCGGGGCGTGGCGGTGGTCCCTACGCTCCCGGTCCGCGGCGCGGCGGCTGCCCCCGCGCTCCCGGTCCCGGGTGTGGCGGGTGCCCCGGCGTCTCCGGTCGTGGTCGGGTGGTCCGACCGGGACCGGGTCCGGCGAGCGCCGGTGACCGGCGTGGCGCTGCTCGAGATCCAGAAGCTCACGGTCGAGTTTCCGACCTTCAGCGGGCCGTTCAAGGCGGTCGACGGGGTCGATCTCGAGGTCGACCAGGGCGAGGTGGTCGCGGTCGTCGGCGAGTCGGGCTCGGGCAAGAGCGTGCTGATGCTCGCGGTCATGGGCCTCCTGCCCTGGACCGCCCGGGTCAGCGCCGAGCGCCTGAGCTTCGCCGGCCAGGATCTGCTGCGGCTGTCGGCCGGCGGACGGCGCCGGATCATCGGCAAGGACATGGCGATGATCTTCCAGGAGCCGATGACCTCGCTCAATCCCTGCTTCACGGTCGGCTTCCAATTGACCGAGGCGATCAAGGTGCACGAGGGCGGTACGCGCGCCGAGCGGCGCCGGCGGGCGCTCGAGCTCCTGGATCTGGTCGGCATTCCGGCGCCCGCCGAGCGGCTCGGCGCGTTCCCGCATCAACTCTCGGGCGGCATGAGCCAGCGGGTCATGATCGCGATGGCGATCGCCTGCAACCCGCGCCTTTTGATCGCGGACGAGCCGACCACCGCGCTCGACGTCACGATCCAGGCGCAGATCCTGGATCTGCTGCTCCAGCTTCAAGAGGAGCGCGGCATGGCGCTGATCCTGATCACCCACGACATGGGCGTGGTCGCCGAGACCGCCAGGCGCGTGGTCGTGCAGTACGCCGGCCAGCAGGCCGAGATGCAGGACGCGCTGGGCCTGTTCGCCGATCCCCAGCACCCCTATACCGCGGCGCTGCTGCACGCGCTGCCCGAGCGCTGCCAGGAGCGCCTGCTGCCGACCATCCCCGGCCTCGTGCCCGGCGCCGGCGATCGCCCGTCGGGCTGCCTGTTCCATCCGCGCTGCGGGTTCGCGACCGAGCGCTGCGCGGCCGAGGAGCCGCCGTTCGCCAGGGGCCCGCGCGGCCTGGTCCGCTGCCACTACCCGCTGACCGCCGAGCGGCCGGCCGGCCATCCCCGCCATGCGCAGTGAGGCACTCCCGTCGGCATCAGGCAGCCGGGCGCACCGTCACCTCGAGGCGCACGCCGAGTTCCGCCAAGGCCTGCTCGAGCAGGCCGAGGTACGTCCGGCGCTTAAGGTGCAGCAACGCCCGCACGGCCTTCTCGCTGACGCCGAGGTGCCGCGCCAGCTCGGGCGCGCTGACACCCCGCTCGCGCATCGCGCTGTAGAGCGCGAGCTTCGCGGCGACCAGCGGCGGCACCGAAATCATCGGCCGGCCCCGGGCCGGGCCCGGCTTCGGTATCGGCTCGCCAAACCGAACGCAACCGTGGAGCGCGGTCACCAGGCAGTCCTCAGCCAACGACAAGGCTTCCGCCTCGTCGTCCCCCCACGTTCGTGCTCCCGGCACATCCGGAAAACGGAGATTGACCGCGAAACCATCCGACTCCGGTTTCAGCTCGGCGGGATATGCGTAACGTGTTGGAGAGCTCACCTAATCGAGATCCCTCGGATCGATATCCAGATCCGACAGCATGCCGCGCAGGCTTCCGCTCGGCAGCTCCTTGCGTCGCGAAGACCGCAGGATCGTTCTCCCGTTCCCGAAAACGATCAGGCCATGCCCGCCCTTCCCACCGCCGGGATCGAATTCGAACTGAATCTTGCGCCGCCGGGCGAGACGGCGAAGCTTGCGCAACAACTCGTTGCCGTTCACCGGCAGTCCATCGCAGGCGCGCGCGCTGACGTCAAGCTCGGCGCCTCTCCGGGGGGTACGATCCGTGACTGATCGCACGCCCGACGGCAACGGCGCGCCCGTCCTGCAGGCGCGTGACCTCGAGCGCCATTACGCGATCCGGCGCGGGCTGTTCAAGGGTTGGGCCGTGTTGCAGGCGCTGCGCGGCGCGAGCTTCGAGCTCGCGGCCGGGCGGACGCTCGCCGTGGTCGGCGAATCCGGCTGCGGCAAGAGCACGCTCGCCCGCCTGGTCACGCTGATCGAGCCGCCGAGCGCCGGCGCGCTCACGATCGACGGCATCGAGGTCGCGACCGCGACCGCCGAGCAGCGGCGCCAGCTCCGCCACACCGTCCAGATCGTGTTCCAGGACCCCTACGGCTCGCTCAACCCGAGGAAGCGGGTCGGCACCATCGTCGAGGAGCCGCTCAAGGTCAGCGCCAGGCTCGATGCCGCCGAGCGCCGGGCCGCGGTCCGCGACATGCTCGCGCGGGTCGGGCTCAGGGCCGAGCACTACGGCCGCTACCCGCACATGTTCTCGGGCGGCCAGCGCCAGCGGATCGCGGTCGCGCGCGCCCTGATGCTGCGGCCCAAGATCGTCGTCCTCGACGAGCCGGTCTCGGCGCTCGACGTTTCGATCCAGGCCCAGGTCCTGAACCTTCTGCTCGAGCTGCAGGCCGAGTTCAGGCTCGCGTACCTGTTCATCTCGCACGACCTCGCGGTCGTCCGCCACATCGCCGACGAGGTGATCGTGATGTACCTCGGCCGGCCGATCGAGCACGGCTCGCGTCGGGAGGTGTTCGAGACCCCGCTCCATCCGTACACCCGGGCATTGCAGGCGAGCAGCCCGTCGACCGATCCGAAGCGGCGCTCGAAGCGGCTCGCGATCCGGGGCGAGCTGCCCTCGCCGATCGAGCCGCCGCCCGGCTGCGCGTTCCATCCGCGCTGCCCGTTCGCCGACCAGCGCTGCCGGACCGAGGTGCCGCAGCTGCAGCCCTACCGGGGCACGGCCCATCGGCACGCCTGCCACGCGGTCGAGGAGGGCCGCCTGCCGGACCTGCCGCGTCCGGTCGCCCGGGCCGCCGCGGGCTGACCGCGCCCGACCTCGGCGTCGCCTGGCCGCGCCGACCATCGCGAAGGTTGGCCAAATCCGCCTTGGACCTGGACTTATGGCTCTGACCTGTGCATAGTCGGAGGCAAGAGAAGCGCTCTGGTTCTGCAATCCCAGATTGGTCGGGGGGCGAATATGTCACGGACCCAGGCGGGCGTCATTGTTGTGATCGCATTGTTGCAGATCGCATCCTGTCAGGGCACCAAGCCCTACCCGGCGCCCGAGGCCGGGCCCGGCACCGACCAGGGCTGGGACTGGCAGACCAGGCAGCGCTGGCAGCATGCCGACCAGGGCACGGCCTTTTTTCCGTACGAGTGGTTCGTGGCGTTGGAGCAGGCGCAGGGCGAGGAGCGCTTTGCCGCCCCGGGCAACATGGAGCGCTTCGGCTTTTTATCCGATCCGCCGCAGGCGACCTTCAACCCCGACGGCCTGCCGATCGGCTTTTCCCGCACCGAGCTCAGGCTCGACAAGGGCGCCTTCCAGTGCTGGCCCGGCAACTGGGTCGGGCTGACCTGCGCCGCCTGCCACAGCGGCCGGCTCACCTATCACGGCCGGTCGCTGCCGATCGACGGCGGCCCGGCGCAGAACGACATCGAGACCTTCCGGACCGCGCTCGGCCAGGCGCTGGGCGCGAACGTCGCCGACCGGGGCAAGGCGCAGCGCTTCATCGGCCGCGTCCTGGCGCGCCGGCCGGACCTCAAGCCCGCCGACGTGCAGGCGAGCCTGCAATGCTTCGCCCGCGCCGGCGAAGCGCGCGCCCGCATCGAGCAGGCGGGGCTCGCCGCCGCCAAGGAGGCCGCGACCCAGTCGGGCTTCGCGCGCCTCGACGCGCTCGGCCGCGGCGCCAACTTCCTGTTCGCCGAGAGCATCGGCATGCCGGGCAACTACAAGCCGACGACCGCGCCGGTCAGCTTCCCGCCGCTCTGGGACACGCCCTACTTCGACTGGGTCCTCTACAACAATTCGGTCCGCCAGCCGCTCGCGCGCAGCATCGTCGAGGCGCTGGGCGTCGGCGCGCCGATCGACCTCTCGACGCTGGGCGCCCCGGTCCTGCAGCATCGCCTGCAGCTGGACAACATCGTCGACATCCAGCTGTGGCTGCAGGATCTGAAGTCGCCGAAGTGGCCCGAGCCGCTGCTCGGCCCGATCGACCGCGATCTGGCGGCCCGCGGGCAGGAGGTCTATGCCGCCAACTGCGTCGGCTGCCATCAGGTGATCGACCGCCAGGATCGGGTCGCGAGCTGTGCCGGGCGCACCGTGTTCAAGATCCCGGCGTTCCCGATCACCCAGATCGGCACCGACCCGCGCCAGGCGGTCAACTTCGCGACCCGGCAGATCACGGTCGGGCAGCAGACCCAGCCGCTCGGCGCCTGGGTCAAGCTGGTCACCGACAAGATCGTCGGCCAGTATGTCGCGGACCCGAAGAACGCCGCCCGGGCGCAGCTGATCAACTGCGACCAGCCCAACGAATTCCAGGCGATCGAGGCGTACCGGGCCCGGCCGCTGAACGGCATCTGGGCGACCGCGCCCTACCTGCACAACGGCTCGGTGCCGGACATGGTCGAGCTGCTCAAGCCGCCGGCCGCGCGCCCGGCAAGCTTCTACGTCGGCAGCTGGGAATTCGACCCCGAGCGGCTCGGCTTCGAATGGCGGAGCCCGTTCCCGAGTGCGTTCGAGTTCGACACCGGCGTGCCGGGCAACTCCAACGCCGGCCACGACTATGGCACCAGTCTCGGCGACCAGGACCGGCGCGCCCTGATCGAATATCTGAAGACCCTTTGAGGCGAGCTCGGAGAGCCTCCAGGCATCCGCAGATCGGGGGATACCATGCTCAGGATCGGCTTGCCGCTCGCCGCTCTGGGGGTCGCCGTCGCGGGCTGCGCGTCCGCGCCGCCGGACCCCGGCGCCGCGACGGGTCTGCATCCCTTGGAAGCCTACGAGGGCGGATCGAAAGCGGTCGAAGACCAGTACGTCATAGCGTTGGCCGGGTTCTTCGGGCGACCGGTCGCTGCCGGCGAGCCGGCGCTGCGCGGCACCCATGCGATCGGGACCTGCACGGCGGCCAGGTTCGAGATCGACGACCTCGCGGCCGACCCCGAAGTGCCGGACGACCTCGCGGTCGGCGTGTTTGCCGAGCCTGGCACCTACGACGCCCGCGTGCGCTTCTCCAACGGCCTGGGCGCGCCTGCGGATCCGCGCAAGGGTTTCGACGACCGGGACTACGACGCGCGCGCGATGGCCGTGCAGATGGCCTACCGGGACGGCCGCCGCCAGGACTTCGTCCTGCAGAACTCGCCGATCTTTCCGATCTGGCCCGTCCAGGGCTTCCCGCTCGCCGTGCAGCTCGGGATCGCAAAGTCAAGGGGCCAGACGCCGGAGCAATTCATCGGCCAATTACCTGCCGAGCAGCGGGCGATGCTGGTCAACCTGCTCGACCACGTCCGTCACTACCAGCGCTCTCCCAGCGTCGTGGTGCCGACCTTCACCCCGCGGCCGGACGCCTATCGTCTCGAGACCTACTGGAGCGGCAAGGCTCATCAACTCGGCGTCGACGGTCCGCCCGTCAAGTACATCGTCAAGCCGTGCGACAGCAACGGCGTCTACGTGCCGACCAAGGCCGTCGACTTTGCCGCCCGGAGCCCGGACTTCCTGCAAGCCGAGCTCAAGAGACACCTGGACGATCCCATGAAGACCGAAGTGCCGGCGTGTTTCGATTTCTACCTCCAACCGTTGCATGCGGCAACGATGACCGGTCCGGACGGCCGTGTTCTGCCACAAGAGGAAACCTGGCGCTGGGTGGAGGACACGACGCTGGAATGGAAGGAATCCGAAGCGCCGGCCTACCGGATCGGCAAGATCGCCCTGACCGGACCGGCGCTGCCGCCAGCGGTCTGCGATGCTCCGGAAAACTTCATCAATTCCTCGATCAACACCCTGCCGGAGCACCAAGGCTTGGGTCGGATCAGCCGGGCCGAGACGATCGCGGCGCCCGCGAGCATCGCGCGCCGCCAGGGCCAGTGAGGCCCGGCCGCGCTCGGTCCGGAAAGCGGCGCGCTGCCAGGTAGCGCAAGTTCAGAGAAAGTCGTCCGGGGCCGACAGGATCAGCAGATAGGCCACGAGGATGGCCGCGCAGCCGCTGGCCAGGACCGCCATGAACACCGCCGGCGACCAGGCCGACCAGAGCACGACCGGGCTGATCAGCGCGACCAGGCCGCAGATCGCCACCAGGGCTTCGTGCAGCAGCATCTGCCATCTCCGATGCGCGGTCATCGCCGGCATCGGCCCGCCGCTCAGGCCTTGAACTGACCGGTGTCGATCCACTCGCCCTTGACCAGGCACCACCAGTCGGTCGCCAGCCCCCGCAGCACGTACTCGTAGGGCAGCCAGCCGTAGCCGCGGTCGCCCCAGCCGCTGCCCCAGGAGTTGCGGATCAGGAGCGCGCCGGTGGTCTCGATCCCGTCCGGCGCCAGGTTCCTGATCTTGAGGCCGTCGTCGTAGCCGACCGCATCGATCGCGTGGCCGCCGGCCATCCTGTCGGCCTTGACCGGGAACGGGATCTTGCCGGTGGCGTTCGCCTGCTCGATCGACTTGAAGACCGTGAACCCGAACATCGCGGGCAGGCCGGCCGCCAGGTGCGACTTGATCTGCTTGAGCAGCGCGTCCGGGGTGGTGCCTGGCGGGTCCAGACGGTAATAGGAGATCGCCTGGTAGTTCTGCGCGAAGGCGTAACAGAACGCCGGCGGCTCCTTGTCGAAATTGGCGATCACGTATTCGTAATATTCCTCGGGTGGCACGCCGAACAGGGTCAAGGCGCCCATCGTCGTGCGCAGGAAGGCGCCGGTGTCGCCGGTCACCCGCATCAGATTGCGCGTGACCTTGTAGAGGAAGAGTCGCGAGGCGTCGGTGTGCTTGCCGAACGCCCGGCGCTCGAAGTACTCCACGAGTCCGACGCCGGCATGAGCGGTGCACGAGCCCAGGCTCGACTGATCCTCGACCGGCGAGCACCAGGGCCTCAGATCCGCTGAATCCGGTGGCGACTTGAGGGGCCTGGCCAGACCCGCCTTCTTCAAGGCGCCTTTGACGTCGTCCTGCTCGACCGTGTAGTCGCGGAAGTCCGGAAAGTCCGGCAGCCAGCCCATCGCCATCGTGTGATTGGTCTCGGCCATCATGGTTTCCCCCAGCAGCCCGCCCCGCGCGGCCTTCTTTAACGAGAAGTTGACCTCGCCTCTATCGGAGTGCCTCCGCCAGTTGCAGCCAGTATCGCGATATCCGCTCGGGCGGCAAGCGCCTTATGCGTGCACTCGAAGCGTCACGGTGAAGGTCTGGGTGATCGACCCTTCGCCCTCCCATTCGCGCCCAAGCTTCAGCCGCACCGTCGCGTTGCCGGACTTCTTCGCCTTGAAGGTGAACACCCGCTCGCCGCCGCCGCCGACCGCCGGGCCGGGCGGGACATAGTCGGAAGCCTCGAGCGCGACGACCTCGTCGCCGGTTAGTTCCGGCGCCCATCGGTAGCCGGTGGTCGGATTCTCCTCGAGCCGGACCATGATCGTGGCGCCGGCGCGGACCTCGACCGTCCGGCCATCGTCGGCGCGGGTCAGCGTGATCGTGGACATCTGCTGGGCTTCTCCTCCAGGTGCCTGGCTGGCGGTCGCCGGACCCGCGGCGAGGGCCGGCAGCAGGCCGAGAATCAGGCCGAGGACGCGCGCGGCGGCAGCGCCCGTGGCGTCGCGTCGCCTCGGCAGACCCGCGGGCCGGCGCGCGGCCGGCCCGCTCGAGCCCACGGCCGCCAGCGGCGCTCAGCCCTTCTGCTGGGCGAAGCGCTCGAAGATCGCGGCGATCTTGGCGTGCGCGTTGCCGACCGCCTCGGCCGGGTCGACCCCGTCGACCAGCACCTCCTGCACGGCCTCCGGGATCACGTTGGTCGCGAGCACCTCGCCCGAGGCGGCCGACGGCGGCGCCTCGTAGCTGATCGGCACGCCGGTCTTGGCGATCTCGATGAACTCCTTGAACTCCGGCCGCCCGGTCCACCAGGGATCGTTGAACAGCTCGGGATAGACCGGCACGAAGCGGCCGTTGTTCTTGACGATCACCTCGTTGTAGCGGGTCGGCTCCATGAAGTACTCGGCGAGCCCCTTGGACAGCTCCGGGTAGGGTGCCTGCTTGAACAGGCCGAGCGACCAGGTGTCGATCTGGTTGACCGCACCGGCCGGCCCGGCCGGGACGCCGAACAGGCCGGTCTTCTTCATCAGCTCCGGGTCCTGGGTCGACAGATAGGCGTAGACGCTGGTCGGGTTGTTGATGAACGCGACCTGGCCCGACTGGTAGGCCTTGTTGTTCCAGGCGGTGTCGCCGTTGCCGACCACGCCTTTCGGGATGATCTTGTGCTTGTTGTACATGTCGTTGATGAAGGCGAAGCCCTCGACGTTGCCGTCGTTGTCGAACGCGGGCTTGCCGTCGGCGTCGTAGGTCTTGCCGCCGAAGCACCAGCAGACCTGCATGATGTTGTCGGTCGCGTCCGCGGTCAGGCCGAGGTCCATGCCGAAGCCGTAGAACGGCGGCTTCTGCACTTTCAGACAGGTCTCGACGAAGGCGTCCCAGGTCCGCGGATAGTCGAGCTTGTGCTCCTTCAGCACGTCGAGACGGACGTGCATCGGCCACGGGTTGATCGCGAACGGCACGCCCCACTGGCGGCCGTCATAGCCGACCGCGCGCAGGCAGGGATCGAACAGCCCGCCCTTCTTCTTCTGCATGCGATCGACCACGTCGGTCACGTCCAGGAGGTGACCCTGGGCGCGGTACAGCTGGACGTAGGATTCGTAGAGCCGGACCACGTCGGGCGGGGTGCCGGTCTCGAGCGCCGCCGACAGGCGGGCGACCAGCTCGCTGTCGGCGGTCGGGACGAAGGCGGCCTCGTTCTCCTTGAGCCCCGCCATCTTGCGGAACTCCTCGAAGTACTGGCGCACCGCGTCGTCCGCGACCGGTGCGAAGGTCGGCAGGTGCCAGTAGACCAGCTTCTGGTCGCGCGCCGCGAGCGTCTTCCTCGAAGCCAGGATCGTGACGCCGGCAAATGCGCTGACTGCGGCGGCTCCCTTCAGCACCTCACGTCGCTTGATCGTGCCCATTGCTCGTTAGCCTCCTTTCTTACGGGTGTCCGCTTGCGCTCGTACTGACAGTTCCTCGGACGTACCGCCGCGCTCCTCCTCGATCACACGCAGAACGGCGGCACGCAGCCCGGCGATCTGGGCGAGCACCATCCGAATTTCCGCGACCGTCGGATCGGGTTCATCGACCCCTTCGTCAAGCGGATAGCGGAACGCAAACGACCAGAGCGTTCGTGGCCGGAGCGGCTCGGCGAACGGGGGTCAGCGCGGGCAAGATCCGTGCGGCCTCGTCGGCGAGCGAGGTGAGATCGTGGGTCTTGCGCGGCCGCACCCCGGCGCGCACCAGCGCCGCCTTCAAGAGCTTTTCGGCAGCCTGCTGGCAGTGAAAGGCCGAGACCGAGAGCAGTGGCGGCGTGCCGGTCAAGAGGTGCTCGGCTGCGACGGCATCGAGGTCGGCACGCGCGACCCAACGCCGGGCTTCCCGGGCCTGCCTTGCCGGGTCAACTCCGGGCATGGACGACGACACCTTCGTGGGCCGCGATCTCGGCGAGCGTGCCGACCACCTCGCGCTGGCGCTCGAAGCTGCTGCGCGTGCAGGGAATGATGTCGACCGAGCCCGACCAGCCCGCGCGGGCTTCGTAGCCGGCGCGCAGGCGACGCTTCTCGGCCGGGGTGCGGTCCGACACCACGACCAGGAGGTCGTAGTCGCTGTCCGCTCCGGCTTCCGCGCGTGCCCGGCTGCCGAACAGGATCACCAGCTCGGGGTCGAAGAACCGGACCACCCGCTCGAGGAGCTCGGGCGGCACCAGCTCCGGGCGCACCACGGTCCCAGTCATGGCGGCGACGCTATCATGTCATGACAGACCGCAGAAGCGGCTTCGATCCCAACCGAGATGGTCATGCCTTGACCGCGCCCATGGTCAGGCCGGTGATCAGCCAGCGTTGGAAGAAGAAGTAGACCGCGAGCGGCGGGATCACGGTCAATGCGGTCGAGGCCATGATCGGGCCCCAGAAGAACACGTCCTGGATCACGAAGTTGCTGAGGCCGATCGGGATCGTCAGCACGTGCGGGTCGGAGTTGAACACGATCGCGTAGAGATATTCGTTCCAGGACAGGGTGAACGAGAAGAACGCGACGACCGCGAGCGCCGGCAGCGAGATCGGCAGCACGATCCGGAACAGGACGCCGAGCCGGGTGCAGCCGTCGACCAGCGCCGCCTCCTCGAGCTCGATCGGGATCGACATGAAAAAGCCGATCAAGAGCCAGGTGCAGAACGGGATCGTGAAGCCCATGTGGGCGATCGTGAGCCCGGTCAGCGTGTTGGTGAGCCCGACGCTGACCATGATCGCGAACAAGGGGATGAACAACAGCGACTGCGGCACGAGATAGCTGTAGATCATGCCGCGCGCGAGCCACCTCCGGCCGGGAAACTCGAGGCGCGCGATCGCATAAGCGGCAAGCGAGGCCGCGAGCACGGTCATGAACGTGGTCGCGAGCGCGACGGTCATGCTGTTGCGGAAGAACAGGAAATAGTCGGTTTCGAAGAACAGGACCCGGTAGTTCTCGAGCGTCGGCTGCTGCGGCCAGAGCGTCGCGGTCGTGCCGTAGATCTCGTCGTGGCTCTTCAGCGAGGTCACCAGCATCCAGTAGAACGGGATCAGCGTCCAGATCACGAAGATCAGAAGAAAGCCCGAACCGATCAGCTGCAGGCGGCGCCGGCTGGAGGCGATCGTGGCGGCCATCTCAGTCGCGCTCGGCCAGGATGCGGCGCGACAAAAGAAAGATCAGGAGCGCCAGCAGCGGGAAGAACACCATGTTGACCGCCGAGCCGATCCCGAGGCGCGAGGCGGCGAGCGCGTATTTGAACGCCAGGTTCGGCAGGATCTGAGTCCGGTTGGCCGGGCCGCCGTTGGTCAGGATCTGGACGATCACGAGGTTGGTCGAGGTCCAGATGGTCGAGAGCATCAAGACGATCGTGAACACGCGGCGCATCTGCGGGATCGTGATGTACCAGAACTCGTGCCAGACGTTGGCGCCGTCGATCCGCGCCGCCTCGTAGAGCTCCTTGGGGATCGCCTTGAGGCCGGCGAGGAAGCTCATCGTGTAAAAGGGCGTGCCCGACCAGACCACGACCGCGACCACCGAGGCCATCGCGACCTTGGGATCGCCCAGCCACGAGACCACGTTGTCGACGTGGAAGATCGCGATCAGGAAGTTGTTGAGCAGGCCGCTGAAGTCGTCGTAGATCCAGCGGAAGCTCAGCGCCGCGACGATCGTCGGCACCGCCCAGGGCACGAACAGGATCGTCCGCCAGACGTAGTTGAACGGCCGGTCCTGCGCCAGGACCAGGGCCATGCCGAGGCCCAGGCAGAATTTGATGGCGACCGCGGAAAACGTGTAGACCAGGGTGTTGCGCACGACCTGGAGGAACTTGGGATCGGCGAACAGCTCGTAGTAGTTGCCGAGACCGATGAACTGCCCGGGCGCGCCGACCATCTTGTTGTGGAAGCTGATCCAGATCGCCGAGAAGAACGGGTAGACGACGACGAAGGCGAGCACGGCCAGCGCCGGCGTCAGGAACAGGAAGGCGATGAACTTCTGATTGTTGAGCAGCTCCGACCAGCGCGAGGCGACCGGGGCGTCCGGACGCCACGCCGTGCCGGCTGTCGCAACCCGCCTCCCGAGCATCAGGACCCCCGCGTTGTCCGCGCTCCCCGCGCCCGGTTTGACGTCCGGGCTTTGCCGGAGCGTACCCCGTTCGATGCAAGCGTGCAAACGCGGAGCGCGCGGCGGCGGCAGCTCTCCGGAAGGCGCGGAGGTGAAGGCCCGCGCCGCATGTGCGATAGTGCGCGCCCGCGCCAGCGCCTAGGACCCGCGCGATCCCGGGGAGATCGGCAATGTATGCAGTGCGTCTGTGGTCGGTCCGGCACGCGAGGTGGCTCGCCGCCGTCTATGCGAACTTCGAGCGCTTGCTGGTCGCCTGTGACCCGGTGCTGCGCCGGATCGGCTATCCGCGGCTCGAGCGCCCGGTCGCGGCGGTCGAGCGCGGCGTCAAGGGGCTCCTGTTCGACTGCCGGATGTGCGGCCAGTGCGCGCTCAGCTCGACCGGCCTGTCATGCCCGATGAACTGCCCCAAGAGCCTGCGCAACGGGCCCTGCGGGGGGGTCCGGCCGGATGGCCGGTGCGAGGTCGTGCCCGCGATGCGCTGCGTCTGGGTCGAGGCCGTCGAGGGCAGCCGGCGGCTGCCGGCGGGCGATGCCATCCTGAACCTGCAGAAGCCGGTCGATCACCGCCTCTGGGGCCGCTCGTCCTGGCTCGGCGTCCTGCGCACCCACAAGAGCGACGCCGTCGGCAAGCGGGCCGCCTGAGCGATGACCGACCGTCAGGACGACCGTCCGCACGGCCCGCTCAATCCCGGCGCCGCCCATCCGGAGATGATCAGCCCGGGGCCGCTCGACCCCGGCGCCCCCCTCGACCCGTTGCCCGGCCATTCCTCGCGCGGCCGCCTGGAGCGGGTGCTGCGCGCCGGCGAGTTCGCGGTCACGGCCGAACTGTCGCCGCCGGATTCGGCCGACCCCAGGGACGTCTACCAGCGGGCCTCGATCTTCGACGGCTGGGTCGACGGCATCAACGCGACCGACGGCTCGGGCGCCAACTGCCACATGTCGAGCGTCGGCGTGTGCGCGCTCCTGACCCGGGTCGGCTACGCGCCGGTGATGCAGATCTCCTGCCGCGACAAGAACCGGATCGCGATCCAGGGCGACGTGCTGGGCGGCGCGGCCATGGGGGTCGGCAACGTGCTGTGCCTGACCGGCGACGGCGTCCAGTGCGGCGATCAACCCGAGGCCAAGCCGGTGTTCGATCTCGACAGCATCGCGCTGATCGAGACCATCAGGATCATGCGCGACGAGGGTCGTCTGTTGTCCGGGCGCCCGCTCAGCCACCCGCCCGAGCTGTTCATCGGCGCCGCCGAGAACCCGTTCGCGCCGCCCTTCGACTTCCGCCCGCTGCGTCTCGCCAAGAAGATCGCGGCCGGCGCCCAGTTCATCCAGACCCAGTACTGCTACGACATCCCGATGCTCGAGCGGTTCATGGCGCGCGCCCGCGACCTCGGGCTGCCCGAGCGCTGCTTCGTCCTGGTCGGCGTCGGCCCGCTCGCCTCCGCGCGCGCGGCGAACTGGATCCGCACCCACGTGCCGGGCGTGCACATCCCGGACGCGGTGGTGGCGCGGCTCGAGCGGGCGAGCAGCCAGCGCGAGGAGGGCAAGCGCCTGTGCGTCGAGCTGATCCAGCAGCTTCGCGAGATCCAGGGCGTCGCCGGCATCCACCTGATGGCCTACCGTCAGGAGGAGGCGGTCGCCGAGATCATCGAGCGCTCGGACGTGCTGCGCGGCCGCCGGCCGCACAACGTGATCGCCCGCTGGGCGGCCTTTCAGCAGCGACGGGCTCTGCAGACCGCGCCCGCCTAGAGTTGAGGCTGCGGACCTACTGGGTCTCTTCCTTGATCTTGTCCTCGGTCTTTTCCGCGCCGGTCGACATGCCCTGTCCGGCCGCCGACACATCCTCGCCCATGCCCTTGACCGTGTTGCAGCCTGACGTCAGGAGCGTCAGGCCGAACAGCGCCGGCATCAGCAGCAGACCGAGGATTCCCTTGCTACGCCTGGACATGTGCTTCCCCCACGTGGTTGCCGGGCGCGCCCTTCGGCGCGCCTATCTCGGTTAGGTCGTAGGTCACGCTCGTACATGAGCCCCTGGCGCGCAGCAAGAGTGCTGAATGGCGCAGGGCTTGCCGTGCGCCGATCAGCCGGCCCGACCCGGCTCTTCGGCAAGGTGGACGAACTCGATCAGAGCGTCCAGGGTGGCGTCGGGTTGCTCGACCATCAGCATGTGGCCGGCCGCCGGTACGGCCACGAACCGGGCGCCCTTGATCGCCTCGGCGAGCCTCGCGCCCTGGCGGGCGGGCGCCATCCGGTCGAACTCACCGGCCAGCACCAGGGTCGGGCAGCGCACCTTGGCGGCCGCCGCGAGGCCGTCCTGGTAGGCGTTGCAGGCGGCGAGGTCGGTCTGCAGCACCGGGCCGGTCGCGCGTTCGAGCAGGCGCAGGCCGTGGCCCATCATCCAGCTGCCGGGCGCCTTGTGGCCGCCGAGGTGGCCGGCCGGCCCGAAACCCCAGTCGCAGATCAGCTCGGCAGCGCGCGGGCCGGGCCCCGCGGCCGCCTCGAGCAGGTCCCGATGGACCGGCAACCTGGCCGCCGCTCCGAGCAGCGCCAGGGCCTTGACCCTCCGCCGATGGCGCGCCGCCAGCTCGAGGCCGATCAGCGCGCCCATCGAATGGCCGACCAGCGTGACCGCCGGCGCGTCCAGAGCCTTGATCAGCCCCCAGAGCCAGTCGGCCAGCGCCGCGATCGAGGGACGGAGCTCGCCGCTGCTCCGGCCGTGGCCCGGCAGGTCCGCCGCCAGCGCATTCCAGCCGCGATACGCGAAATGACGGGTCTGCAGGGACCAGACCGAATGGTCCATGCCGGCGCCGTGCACGAACAGGATGGTCGGCCGCGCCGGATCGAAGCCCTTGCCGTGGTCGGCGAGGAAGACGGGCGCGCCCTCGACGGTGAGCTCCATCGGCCGCCCCTCAGGCCTTCTGGGCGCGCCTGAGCGCCCGGTCGAGATCCTCGATGATGTCGCCCGGGTCCTCGAGCCCGACCGAGAGCCGGATCATGTCCTCGCCGACGCCGGCGGCCTTCAATGCCTCGGCGCCGACCTGCAGATGGGTGGTCGAGGCCGGGTGGATCACGAGCGTCTTGGCGTCGCCGACATTCGCCAGGTGCGAGGCGAGCGCGCAGGCCTCGATGAAGCGCCGGCCGGCCGGCCGGCCGCCCTTGACCCCGAAGCTCACCATCGAGCCCGCGCCCTTGGGCAGCACCTTCTGCGCCAGCCGGTGGTCGGGATGGCTCGCGAGCGAGGGATGCAGCACCCAGGCGACCGCCTCGTGGGTCGCGAGGAATTTCACCACCTGGTGCGTATTGGCCATGTGGCGCTCGACCCGCAGCGGCAGGGTCTCGACGCCCTGAATGATGTAGAACGCGTTCTGCGGGCTCATGCAGGCGCCGAAGTCGCGCAGCCCCTCGGTCCGCGCCCGCATGTGGAAGGCCGAGGGCCCGTAGGTCTCGGCATAGACCAGGCCGTCGTAGCCGGGGTAGGGCTCGGTCAGGGTCGGAAACTTTCCGGACTTTTGCCAGTCGAAGCGGCCGCCGTCGACCAGCACGCCGCCGATCGCGATGCCGTGGCCGCCCAGCCACTTGGTCGCCGAATGCAGCACCAGATCGGCGCCCAGCTCGAACGGCCGGCACAGGCAGGGCGTGGCGAAGGTGTTGTCGATCAGGAGCGGCAGGCCGTGCTCGTGCGCGACCTGGGCGATCTTCGCGATGTCCAGGACCTCGAGACCGGGATTGCCGATCGTCTCGCCGAACAGGAGCCGGGTCTCGGGCCGGATCGCGGCCGCGAACGCTTCCGGAGCGCGCGGGTCGACGAAGCTCGTCTCGATGCCGAAGCGGGGCAACGTCAGCTTCAGAAGGTTGGTCGAGCCGCCATAGAGCGACTTCGACGCGACGATGTGGCCGCCCGCCCCCATCAGGGTCGCGATCGCGAGATGGAGCGCCGCCTGACCGCTCGCGGTCGCGACCGCGCCGACCCCGCCTTCGAGCGCCGCGACCCGCTCCTCGAGCACCGCGTTGGTCGGGTTCGAGATCCGCGAATAGATGTGCCCGGCGCGCTCGAGGTTGAACAAGGACGCCGCCTGGTCGGCGTCGGTGAACACGTAGGAGGTGGTCTGGTAGATCGGCACCGCGCGCGCGCCGGTCGCGGGATCGGGCCGCTGGCCGGCGTGCAGCGCCAGCGTGTCGAGCTTCAGGAGCTTGGGTTCGGTCATCGGTGATCTCGATCGGTCAGCGCCGGGCCGGGCAGGCGGGGCGGTTGCGATCCGGGCTTGGTAGACGAACCGGAGGAATCTGCAAAGGGCCGGCGCCGGTTCCGGTCGGACGGCGGAACGACCGCTCAACCAAGCTTTAAGAGCGCCTCCGCTAGAGTGACCCGCCGCGTGAAACTGGAGAAAAGCGCCATGGCTGGTCGCTTGCCGGAGGCTCTGGCCGGGCTCGAGGCCGAGATCCGTGAGAACGGTTGGGTCACTGCCGATCACGTGCTGCGCCTGAGGCGCGCGATCTACCAGGGCGGCGGGATCGATCGCGACAAGGCGGCCTGTCTGTTCCGGATCAATCGCCGGGTGCTGGCCCGCGACCCGGCCTGGGCCGAGTTCTACGTCGAGGCGCTGACCGACTTCTTCTACTGGCGCGACGGCAGCGACAGCGAGCTGACCGAGGATGCCGAGCGCATGCTGTTCGAGTGGCTCGGGCCGCGCGAGAGCCTGGACGACCCGACCGAGCTCCGCCTGCTGCTCAATCTGATCTTCCGCAGCCACGGCTGCTCGGAATGCTTCCGGAGTCTCGTCCTCAAGGCGGTCGAGCGCAGCGTGCTCTCGAGCGACCATGCCCTGTTCGGGATCGCGGAGCGCAAGGCCGGCGCGATCGACAAGGCGGACGTCGAGGTGATCCGGCGCCTGGTCTACGGCAGCGGCAGCCAGCGCGGCATCGGGATCAGCCGGATCGAGGCCGAGTTCCTGTTCGAGTTGAACCGGGCGACCGCGGGCGCCGACAACGACCCCGCCTGGCGCGACCTGTTCGTCAAGGCGATCACGATGCACGTGCTGCATGGCGGCGCCTCACCGGACCGGGTCGACGAGCCGGAGGCGGTCTGGCTCAGCGGCCAGTTCGGCGCCGACCCGAGCCACGATGCCAATGAGCAAGCGCTGCTCGCCTATCTGAAGCGGGAGGCGACCAGCCTGCATCCTCTGCTCGGGCCGCTCTACCAGCGCCTCGACGCCTGACAGGCCGCCTGCGACCCGATCGGGCCGGACGCCCCGCAGGCGCGCGGATCGCGAGATCCACGGCGGTTCGAATCGCGCCGGCTCTACGCCATACTGGGCCACCGCGGGCACAGCGGATCGCGGTGGGGGAACAGTTCATGGCGCAGACGGCCATCTTGACCAGCCGGCCGGGCGGCCGTCGCGAGCGGGTCGAGCGCCTGGTCTCGGGCCGTCTCGAGGCCGCCTTCCGGATCGAGCGGCTGGCGGCGCTCAGGCTCGCGACCCGGGCCCGACTGGGAGCGCTCGTGGTGATCGCGCTGTGGCTCTTCGTCTGGGTCAGTCCGCCGCGGATCTACTTTCTCGAGAGCCTGATGGCCCTGTTCGCGATCTTCGCGCTGATCCACTACCGCCTGGCCACCGGCCATCCCGACTGGCCGTGGCTCAATTACGCGATGGTCGCCGGGGACATGGCTCTGCTCAGCTTCACGATGGTCGGCTACGATCTGATCTTCGGCGGCGCTTGGCCGCCGCAGATGATGCTGCGCAACGGCACCTTCGTCTATTTCTTCGTCTTCGTCGCCATCGTCGCGCTGAGCTACTCGCCGCGGCTCACGCTCTGGGCGGGCCTCGCCGGCGCCCTGGCCTGGTGGTTCGGCGTCCGCCTGATCGTGGCTCAGCCCGGTACGCTGACGATGCCGCATCGTCCCTCCGACATGCCCTCCGCGCCGGCGCTCGTGGCGCATCTGGATGCGCACTTCGTCGACCTCGACGTCATCACCCAGGATACGGTGGTCCTGCTGATCGTCGCCGGCATCCTCGCCGCCGGGGCGTGGCGCACCCGCCGTCTGGTCCTGCGTGAGGCGGTCGCGGCGCGCGAGCGGGCCAACCTCGCCCGCTATTTCTCACCCCGGATCGTCGACCGGCTGGCCGAGGCCGACGAACCGCTGAGCCAGGTGCGCGTCCAGCCGGTCGCGGTGCTGTTCGCCGACATCGTCGGCTTCACGCGCCGCTCCGAGCGCGAGCCGCCGGAGCGGGTGGTCGCGCTGCTGCGCGCCTTCCACGCCCGTCTCGAGCAGGCGGTGTTCGAGCACGACGGTACGCTCGACAAGTATCTGGGCGACGGCATCATGGCGACCTTCGGCACCCCCGAGGCCGGCCCCGACGATGCGTGCAACGCGATCGTCGCCGCTCGGGCCATGCTCGCGAGCATCGAGCGCTGGAACCGCGAGCGCGCCAGCCCCGCCTTCGACCCGATCCGGCTGTCGATCGGCATCCACTATGGCGAGGTCGTGCTCGGCGACATCGGCTCCGAGCGCCGGCTCGAGTTCGCGGTGCTGGGCGACGTCGTCAACGTCGCGAGCCGGCTCGAGCAGCTCAGCCGCGAGCTCGACAGCCACCTGGTCGTGAGCGACGCGCTGGTCGGCGCCGCGCGCGGGCGACCCGCCGCCGGGCCGGCGCTGGCCGGGCTACGGCTCACGCAACCACAAAACCTGCGCGGGCGGGACCAGCCGGTCGCGGTCTGGCGGCTGGCGCCAGACCTCACCGACGCTTCGTCTCCCGGCTGAGACCAAACCGTTACGCAGGCTGGCCTGCGACCTGGAGCGCCTCCCAAGCCTGGCCGACCGCGACCACGCAGGTCGTGTGCTCGGGGTAGGTGACCAGGATCGTCCAGCCGCCCTCGGGCGAGACCAGGAGCTCGAGCACGCCGCCATCGGCGGACAGGCCGAGGGCATTCGGCTGCTCGTGGTGCCTCTCCTTGAGCTGCTCCAGGATCTGATCGCGGTCGCCGCACAGCCGGGCGGCCTGGGCCGGCGGGCTCGCGACGCTGCTGCCCAGCATGGCCAGGGCGACCACGGCGCCCGGCCCCGCCAATCGCAGGATCGACCGGTCGGCGCGCCTGACGCGCGGCCCTCGCCGCGTGATCTGGGTCGTCATCAGGAACTCCTCCATCCCAACTCGACCGGACGTGCGCGCCGGCCGAAGCTGGCAATAGCAACCCGGGAGAGGTCAGTTCTGTTCCCGCCGGCGCCGGTCGGTCGGGCCGGCTCGACGGATTCGGGATCACCCAGATCTCACCGGCCCCGGGCGGCTGCCGGCGAGATCTCGGGCCTGGCACCAGCTGTTCGGGATAAGGTTGCGGGAGCATGGGTGCGCGCCGGCGAGGGCGGATGGCCGTTCGGAGGGGCCAGGCGCCCGCGCGCAGTGCTTGAAGAGGATGGTCCCCATCCCATATGTTCGAGCAAAGCGCGCCCTGCGCTCGCCAAAGCCGGCGTCGCGTGGTCAGTTGGAGCCAGAGAAAGGAAGCACCCCAATGGCATTCGGTCCCGATCCCCGGGTCGTCACCGGCCAGGTCGCCGTCGACCGGGTCGATGACGGCCTGCGCGCCTATATGCTCTCGGTCTACAATTACATGGGCCTGGGGCTGGCGATCACCGGCGTGGTCGCGTTCCTGGTCGCGTCCTCGCCCGCGATCTACACGCCGATCTTCACGACGCCCCTGAAGTGGGTGGTGATGCTGGCCCCGCTCGGCTTCGTGTTCTTCCTCAGCGCCAAGATCCGGACGATGAGCCCGAGCGCGGCCCAGATGACCTTCTGGGCGTTCGCGGCGGTCATGGGCCTGTCCTTGGCCAGCATCTTCCTGGTGTTCACCGGCGCCAGCATCGCGCGCGTGTTCTTCATCACCGCCGGCACGTTCGGCGCGATGAGCCTCTACGGCTACACCACCAAGCGCGACCTCGCGGCCTGGGGCTCGTTCCTGTTCATGGGCCTGATCGGGATCATCATCGCGAGCCTGGTCAACATCTTCATCGCGAGCTCGGCGCTGCAGTTCGCGATCAGCGTGATCGGCGTGCTCGTGTTCACCGGGCTCACCGCCTACGACACGCAGCGCATCAAGGAGATGTACTACGAGCTCGACAGCTCCGACGTGGTCGCGCGCAAGGCGATCATGGGTGCGTTGAGCCTCTATCTCGACTTCATCAACATGTTCGTGATGCTGCTCCAGCTGTTCGGCTCGACCCGCAACTGACCCCGGACGTAACACCGGCAGGAAGGCCCGCGGGCTGGCGCTCGCGGGCCTTCCGCATGTCCAGCTGGCGCCGGCTTCAGCTCCTGAGGTTCTTGGCCAGGAAGTCGGTCGTGCGCGACCAGGCCAACGCCGCGTCCTTCTGGTCGTAGCTCGCGCCGGTCGGATTGGCGAAGGCGTGATTGGCGTCGTAGAAATAGATCTCGGCCGGCTTGCCGGCTTCGGCCAGCGCCTTCTTGAAGCCCTCGACCATGGCGACCGTGATGAACTGGTCCTGGGTCCCGAAGTGCCCGAGCACCGGCCCCTTGAGGGCTTCGAGCTCGGCCGCCGACTGGGTGCAGCGGCCGTAGTAGATCACGGTCGCGTCGACCGGCAGGGCGAGCGACAGCGCGAGCGACCAGCCGCCGCCGAAGCACCAGCCGATCACGCCGATCTTGCCGGTCGAGTCCGGATTGCTCTTGAGCCAGTGCGCCCAGGCGACCAGCGTGTCGGTCGCGACCTCGGGATCGACCGTCTTGGTCAGCGCCTGCGCCTGGTCCGGCGTGGTCGCGACCTGGCCGCCGTAGAGATCGACGGCGAGGCCGAGGTAGCCCTGGGCGGCGAACTCGGCGGCGACCGACTTGATCTGGTCGTTCAGGCCCCACCACTCGTGGATCAGGAGCACGGCCGGCGCCGGGCTCTCGTCCGGCCGGGCGAGCGCTGCCCGGACCGGCCCGTGCGGCGTCTCGGTCTGCACGGTCTCGAGCGTCGCCGCCGCGGCCGCCGCCAGCTCCGGATTGGCGAGCACGACCGCGAGCGGCGCCAGGCCCGTGGCGCCGACCCCCTGGATGAAACGACGTCGTTGCAGCATGCCGTCCTCCCCTGATCGCCATGGTTCCGGCGCCAGCTATGCCGACCGCCGCGGCGTGCGTCCAGACCTGCTGGCGGACCGGTATCGCCAACGTGATCGAACGTCCCTCGCTCTGCTGCTCGCGGGCGCCCTCGCGCTCGGCGGTTGCGGGACGGCGAGCCAGGCGGCGGCCCCACCCCTGGTCCAGGCGAGCCCGATTGCGCTCGGCGATCAACCGCTCGACCAGGCCATGCTCGGCGCGCTGCGCTTCGAGGCGGGCTTCGTGCTCGGCTCGGCCGACCCGCGCTTCGGCGGCCTGTCCGGGCTGTGGCTCGCGCCGGACGGTCGCCGGATGCTGGCGGTCAGCGATCATGGCACGCTCTGGGGCGCCGATCTCGAGCAGACCGCCGACGGCCGCCTGACCGGCTTCCGGGGCTGGCGGGCGATCGAGCCGGGTGCGGCGCCCGGCGATCCGCCCGGGCGCGATGCCGAGGCGCTGACGGACGATGGCGCCGGCGGCCTGGTGATCGCCTACGAGGGCGTGCACCGCCTGCGCCGCCTCGCGCTCGCGGACTTGACCGCGCCGGCGACGCCGCTGCCGACGCCGCCGGGCATCGGCCCGCCGGGCAACACCGGGATCGAGGCGCTGGCCACGCTCGAGGACGGTGCCTTGCTGGCGCTCTCCGAAGGCGCCTTCATCTCGGATGGCGATCTCGAAGGCTGGCGGATCACGGGCGATCGCAGCCAGCCGCTGCGTTATGCCGTCAGCCGAAGGTTCGTGCCGACCGGCGCCGACCGCCTGGACGACACCATCTACGTGCTCGAGCGCAGCTTCTCGCTGCTCGGCGGCTTCGAAAGCCGGATCGTGACCCTGGCGGGGCCCGCGGTCCGCCCCGGGGCACGCCTGGTCGGCCAGACCCTCGCCGAGCTGCACCCGCCGCTGGTCGGCGAGAACTTCGAAGGCATCGCGGTGCGGCGCGGCCCCGACGGGCGCGTGCTGCTCTATCTGGTGTCGGACGACAATTTCTTCGCCCTGCAGCGGACCCTGCTGCTGCAGTTCTCGCTGCCGGGCGCCAAACCGGTGGCTCAGCGCGCGGGGGCGGCGAGCGCGTCGAGCTGACCCATCAGCGCCCGGAAGGGGGCCAGCAGCAGCAGCGCCATCGCCGCCTTGGCGGCGAGGTCGCCGATCCCCCAGGTCGTCCAGGGCAGGCCGCTGCCGGCGAAGGCGAGCGTGAAGAAGACCGCCGTGTCCCAGATCGAGGCGAGCGCCGACGAGATCAGCGGCGCCTGCCACCAGGGCAGGCGGCGCAGCCGGTTGAACACCGAGATGTCGAGCAGCTGCGAGGTCAGGAACGCGCTGCCCGAGGCGAGCGCGATCCGCGGCCCGGCGACCAGGACCGAGAGCACCACCCCGAGCGCGAAGCCGACGTAGGCGACCCGGCGCGCCGCCGCCGGCCCCTGCCTGCGGTTGGTGAGGTCGGTGACCAGGAAGGCGAGCGGATAGGTGAAGGCGCCCCAGGTCAGCCAGGCATTGATCGGGTACTGGACCGCGAGGTTCGAGCCGGCGACCACGACCACCATCGCGACGACCGGCGGCGCCAGGCTTCGCCAGTCCGGCATATCGGCCTCGATCGCTCGATCGGCGGGCTGCTCAAACCGCTTCGGTCGGCGCGCTCCCCGTCCCCGCGCTCTGGGCCGGCGCGCTCTGGGCCGGCGCGCGCGCCGCGATCAGCCGGCGCTTGAAGCGCCGCAGATCGCCCGACAGCTCGCTGTCGCGGCTGGTCAGCAGGAAGCCGTCGAGGCCGCCCCGATGCTCGACGGTGCGCAGCGCATGGGCGGTGATCCGCAGCCGGATGCTCTCGCCGAGCGTCTCGCTGTACAGGCGCTGCCGGCGCAGATTGGGCAGGAAGCGGCGCCTGGTCTTGTTGTTGGCGTGGCTGACGTTGTTGCCCGTCAACACGCCCTTGCCGGTCAGCATGCAGCGTCGCGCCATCGCGAAGCGTCCTCATCACCTTGTTCGGTTGCAGCGCCGGCGGCCCGACGCCAGCGATTACCTAGAAGCCGCCCGCGCAAAGGTCAAGCCTCGCCGGGGCGCGCAAGCCCGGGCCCGGGCGGCTCAATACGCCGCTCGCCGCCGGCGCCGCCGTCATCCCGGCACCCGGACGCGCGCGCTCAACCAGGGGCCGATCTCCGCCGCGCTCAACGGATGGCCGATCACGTGGCCCTGGACGGTGTCGCAGCCCAGGCGCCTCAGCGCCGCCAGCTGCTGCTCGGTCTCGACCCCTTCAGCGACCACCCGCAGGTCCAGCCGGTGGCCGAGCTCGATCAGCAGGCGCACGATCGCCGCGTCCGGGGTCTCGGCGAGGTCGGCGACGAACGAGCGGTCGATCTTGAGCACGTCGAGCGGGAAACCGCTTGAGGTGGCTGAGGCTGGCATAGCCGGTGCCGAAGTCGTCGAGCGCCAGCGCCACGCCCATCTCGTGCAGCTCCTCCAAGGTGGTCTGGACTTGCTCGACCTCGTGCAGCACGCTGCTCTCGGTCAGCTCCAGCTCGAGCCGCTCGGCCGGCAGGCCGCTGTCCTCGAGGATGCGGGCGATCCGAGCCGCCAGATCCGGCTGCGTCAGCTGGCTCGCCGAGACGTTGACCGCGACCCGGATCGGCTGCAGGTCGCCGGGCCAGCCGGTCGCCACCCGGCACGCCTCGGCGAGCGCCCATTCGCCGATCGCGACGATCTGGCCGCTGGCTTCGGCGACCTTGATCAGGGTCTCGGGGTCGATCGGGCCGAAGTCCGGATGGTGCCAGCGGAGCAGGGCCTCGATGCCGCTGACGCGTTCGGGCGCGAGGTCCAGCTGCGGCTGGTAGTCGAGGCTGAGCTGGCGCCGGGCGATGGCGCGGGCGAGCTCGTGCTTGAGGTTCTGCAGGTGATCGAAGTCGCGTTTGATCGTCGACCCGAAGCGTTGCCAGCCGCCGCCGGCGGCCTTGGCCCGGTACATCGCCAGATCGGCGTTCTGCAGGAGCTGCTCGGCGCTCTCGGCATCGCTCGGGAACAGCGCGATCCCGAGACTGGCGCCGGGCTGCCAGGCGCGCGTGTCGAGCCCGAAGGGACGATCGAGCTGACCGGAGATCTTCTCGGCGATCAGGTTCGCGGCCTCGGCGTCGGGCAGGCCCGAGAGGATCAGCGCGAACTCGTCGCCGCCGATCCGGGCCACGGTATCGCTCTCGCGCAAGGCCCCGCGCAGGCGCTCGCCCGCCTGTTTGAGCACGTCGTCGCCGATCCGGTGGCCGAAGGCGTCGTTGACCGCCTTGAACCGGTCGAGATCGACCAGCACCACCGCCAGCAGGCTGCGGTCGCGCCGGCTGCGCGCCATCGCCTGGTGCAGGCGGTCCTGGAACAGCAGCCGGTTGGGCAGGCCGGTCAGCGGATCGTGCTGGGCGAGGTGCAGCATGCGGGCCTCGGCCCGTTTGCGCTCGGTGATGTCGGTCGAGGTGCTGACGAAGCCGCCGCCCGGCATCGCGCTGCGCTCGACCTCGAGGATCCGGTGACCGGCGCCCGGCTGCTCGAAGCGCGCCGGCGCCGGGTGGCGGGCGATCCGCCGCAGCCGCTCCTCCCCTCCGGGGCCGGTCTGGTCGACCCGCGCCAGATCGTGGCGCAGGAACCTGCTCACGTGGGCGCCGCGTCGATAGAGATCGGGCGGATAACCGTGCAACTCGCGGTGGCGCGGGTTCCAGGTCGCCAGCCGGCCCTCGCGGTCGAAGACCGCCACGCCCTGATGGATGTGGTCGAAGGTCGCCTCGAGCTGGGCCGACTTGTCGCGCAAGGCCGCCACCAGGTCCGCATTCTCGACCGCCAGGCGGACCGAGGCGACCAGGGACGCGCTGACGGTCCGGCCGAGCACGCCCATGCCGACCAGGTAGAGGACCACGAGGCTCGCCATCACCAGATGCGGCAGGTCGCCCACGGCGATCAGGCGGAACGCATAGGGCACCAGCGTGCAGATCGAGAACGCGAGATAGGCGGGCATATGCCCGGTGAGCGCGGTCACCGAGCCGCCGACCATGCCGGCCATCACGAACGGCAGATAGGCCTGCGCCGGCCAGGACTGGGGCGTGTACAGCAGCACCCCGGCGAGGCCCCAGGCGGCGCCGGTCGCCGCCGCACCGAGGGTGAAGCGCCGGGCCCAGGCCGGCGCCCGCACGGCATCCGCGGGCGCGCGCCGGAACGCCCGCCAGGAGTGGAGCCGGAAGCCCAGGGTCAGGACCATGAGCAGGAACCAGGCGCCGAGGATCAGCCACGACCGGTGACCGGCGAACACGATCACGGTGCCGAGCGCGACCGCGAGGTTCAGGCCGGCGACGATCGGCAGACGTTCGAACAGGCCGGCGAGCAGCAGCGCATCGGCGCGCCCGACCGAAATCGGGCGCTCGAGCTCGGTCTGGCCATTGTGCCCTGCGGTCGACACGGGTCCCGCGCGCGGTCTTGAGCCGAGCCCGCAGCCTAGCGGGTTTGCGCCGGCCCACCAACCGAAACGGCGCCGGCGGGGCGGTCAGCCGGGCGGAAGATATTTTTGCTGCACTGCACAATTTTTTCCTTGAACGCCGAGCCGGGGTGCCCCATATGGGCTATTGTGCAATGCAACATAGAGCCGACGAGGAGTCAACCATGCCCGCCAAGGAGTCAACCATGCCCGCCAAGACGACCGCCAAGGCGCTGCCGTTTCCGATGCTCGACACCGACCGCATGATCGCCGTGCAGCAGCGCAATCTCGACGCCTTCGCGAGCGCCAGCCAGATCGTGGTCGACGGCGTCAAGGCGATGGCCCAGCGCCACGGCGAGATTCTCCAGACCTCGGTCGAGCAGTGGCTCGCCGCCGGCCAGGGCGCGCTCAACGGCAAGCCTGCCGAGTTCAAGCCCGCCGACCAGATCGCGACCGCGAAGTCGAGCTACGAGGCCGCCGTCAGCAGCGCCCGCGAGCTTGCCGAGATCGCGATCAAGGCCCAGAGCGAGGCCGTCGACGTGCTGACCAAGTGCATGATGGCCAACATCGACGACATGAAGTCGCTGGCCAAGGCTGCGTGACGCCCGCAGCCGCGCGGCGGGGGTCGAGAGCCCCGACGCCGCGCGCGACGCACCGACCAGCGGCGGCCTTCGCGGCCGCCGTTGGCGTCTTTGGCGACCGGCCGCGCCCCGACGACCCGCGGCGCCCGCGTTGACGCTCTCCGGCCGCCACCTTACATACCAGCGGCCGCAGGCGTGAGAGCGAGGGAGCCAGGCCGGACCGACCGATGATCACCGCGCTCAGCGAACGCTCCAAGCAGATCTTCCGGCAGATCGTCGACACCTATGTCGAGACCGGCGAGCCGATCGGGTCGCGGACCATCGCCCGCCGGCCGGATCAGCGGCTGTCGGCGGCCAGCATCCGCAACGTGATGGCCGACCTCGAGGAGGCGGGCCTGCTGTACGCGCCGCACACCTCGGCCGGACGGGTGCCGACCGATCTCGGCTTTCGCATCTACGTCGACGGCCTGCTCGAGATCGGTAATCTGAGCGAGGAGGACCGGGCGGGGATCGACGTCCGCTGCGCCGGCGCCGGGCGCAGCGTCGAGGCGATGCTGGGCGACGCCAGCAGCGCGCTCGCCGGGCTGTCGCACTATGCCGGCCTGGTCATGGCCCCGAAGAGCGAGCACCCGTTCAAGCAGGTCGAGTTCATCCCGCTGAGCCCCGGCCGGGCGCTCGCGGTGGTGGTCGCCAGCAACGGCATGGTCGAGAACCGGCTGATCGAGGTCCCGGTCGGGATCGGCGCCTCGAGCCTGATCGAGGCCGGCAACTATCTGACCGCGCGCCTGACCGGCCGCTCGTTCGCCGAGGCCCGCGAGATCATCGAGCGCGAGATCGCCGAGCGCCGCGGCGAGCTCGACGCGCTCAGCCGCAAGGTGATCGAGGCCGGGCTCGCGACCTGGTCCGGTGGCCCGTCGGCCGACCAGGGCGTGCTGATCGTGCGCGGCCAGGCCAAGCTTCTGGACGACGTCACCAATCTCGCCGATCTGGAGCGGATCCGCGGTTTGTTCGAGCTGCTCGAGACCAAGAGCAATCTGATCCGCCTGATCGAGCTGGTGCAGCGGGCCGACGGCGTCCAGATCTTCCTCGGCGCGGACAACGAGCTGTTTGCGATGACCGGCTGCTCGGTCGTGGCCGCGCCCTACACGGTCGGCGAGAACGCGCCCGGCGGCGGCGCCAGGATCGTCGGCGCGATCGGCGTCATCGGGCCGATCCGCATGAACTACGCGCGGATCATTCCGATGGTGGACTACACCGCCCGGGTGGTCTCGCGCCTCCTGGGCAGCAGAGACCAAGAGTTGAGGCGATGAATCAGACCAGACGATCCGAAGAGGACATCGAGCGGCCGGAGGCCGACGAGACCACCGCGGACGACGCGGCCGCGCCGCCCGGCGATCCGGCCGGGGCGCCGGGCGAGGCTGCGCTCGACCCTGGGGCGCAAAGCGAGCTGCCGCCGCGCGAGGCGGAGCTCGCGGCCGAGCTGGCGGCGACCAAGGAGCGCCTGCTGCGGGCGCTGGCCGAGACCGAGAACGTGCGCCGGCGCGCCGCGCGCGAGGTCGACGAGGCGCACAAATATGCGATCACCGGCTTCGCCCGCGAGCTGCTCGAGGTCGCCGACAACCTGAGCCGGGCGCTGGGCAGCATTCCGCCTGAGGCGCGCGAGCAGAGCGAGCTCGTCAAGAGCCTGGCCGACGGCGTGGCGCTGACCGAGAAGAGCCTGCTGACGAGCTTCGAGCGTCACCAGATCGCCAAGGTCGTGCCCGAGCTCGGCAGCAAGTTCGACCACAACCGGCAGCAGGCGATGCTCGAGCTCGAGACCGCCGACTACCCGCCCGGCACCGTCGCCCAGGTGATGCAGCCAGGCTACGTGATCGCCGACCGCCTGCTCCGCCCGGCCCTGGTCGCGGTCGCCAAGGCGCCGCCCGCCCGGCCCGAGCCGGCCAACGGCGAAAGCCGCGTGATCCCGATCAAACCCGGCGACCGCCTCGACACGACAGCCTGACAAGCTGGCAAGACGCTCGAGGGGGCCGGCATCAGGTGAGTTGCGACGTTTACTCGAAATCAGCAGGGTCCGATCGCCCTTCGCGGCGCCACACCGGTAGGGGGCGCTAAGGGCTTCGCCCTACGGTGATTTCAAACCGGTACACGCCCTGCGTATATCCCTCGATCCTCCGGCCGCGAAGCTCCAGGACTAAGGGCGCGCGTAGGCGGGATCTAAGAATCAGGTCACGCCTGCCAGCGCTCGAGATCCTCCAGGCCGACGCCCAGCGCGCGGGCAAGCTTGGCCATGACGTCGAACGAGCCGGGCTTCTTGCCGGTTTCGATCTGACTGAGATAGGCGGCTGAGACACCGGCTTGGCGCGCCAGAGCGCGGGCGCTCAGGCCCCGGTGCTCGCGCCAGACCCGCACCGGAATCTCGCCCGCCGACAGGCGCCTGGTGATCTCGATCGGCACGTACTCGTCGTCGCCGGCCGCGATGCGCGCTTCGGCCTTGCGGATCTTTGCGCCGTCGGCGGCGTCCTCGGCCTCGCGCACCAGCGGGTCGTAGTCGGCACGCCGCAGCAGCACGGTATCGCCGTCCTCCGCCAGCGGCCGGAGCGTCTTCACGCCGGTCATCGGTACGCCCTCCCTCTCGGTTCGACCGCCACAACCCGCATCTCAGCCGCTTCGCGGTCGAACCGATAGATGGCTCGCCAACCGCCGTGTCGCAGCCGGAAGGCCTCGGCCTCACCCTTGCTTCGCTCGACGTTCGAGTGCTTCGCGAACGGCGCCTCGGCGATCGCTGCCAGTCGCTCGATCAGAGCCGCGCGCACCTTCGGGCTCATATTGCCGAGGCCCCGTTGTGCGCCGCGGGTCAGAACGAGCTCCATGCATGCTATTTGCCGATAGCAAACGGAGGTCAAGCGGCCGGGCTCTCGCTGCCGCCGCGTCATTGACAAGCCGGCGCCGCGGGGCACCATGCCACCCGAGCCGGCCTGACTTGTTTGCCGGCGGAGCTTGGGGAGCGATCATGACGGACGGCGTCGACAAGGTCGTGCTGGCCTATTCCGGGGGGCTCGACACCTCGGTCATCCTGCGCTGGCTGCAGGAACAGTACCGCTGCCAGGTGGTGACCTTCACCGCCGATCTCGGCCAGGGCGAGGAGCTCGAGCCGGCGCGCGCCAAGGCCGAGCTGCTCGGCGCGGCGCCGATCTACGTCGAGGACCTGCGCGAGACCTTCGTCGCCGACTACGTTTTTCCCATGTTTCGGGCCAACGCCCTGTACGAGGGCTGCTACCTGCTGGGCACCTCGATCGCGCGCCCGCTGATCGCGAAAAGGCTGGTCGAGATCGCGCGCGAGGTCGGCGCCGATGCCATCGCCCACGGCGCCACCGGCAAGGGCAACGACCAGGTCCGCTTCGAGCTCAGCGCCTACGCGCTCGATCCGAAGATCAGGGTGATCGCACCCTGGCGCGAGTGGGACCTGGGCTCGCGCGCGACCCTGATCGACTACGCCGAGCGCCATCAGATCCCGATCCCGCGCGGCCGAAGTGGCGAGCCGCCCTATTCGACCGACGCCAACCTTCTGCACATCTCCTACGAGGGCCGGGCGCTCGAGGACCCCTGGCAGGAGCCCGACGCCGCGATGTTCACGCGCACCGTGGCGCCCGAGGAGGCGCCCGATGCGCCGACCTATCTCGAGCTCGAGTTCGCCAAGGGCGACCCGGTCGCGATCGACGGCGAGCGGCTGTCGCCAGCGAACCTGCTCGCGCGCCTGAACGAGCTCGCCGGCGCCAACGGCATCGGCCGGCTCGATCTGGTCGAGAACCGCTTCGTCGGCATGAAGTCGCGGGGCGTCTACGAGACGCCGGGCGGCACGGTCCTGCTCGCCGCGCACCGGGCGATCGAATCGATCACGCTCGACCGCGGCGCCGCCCATCTCAAGGACGAGCTGATGCCGCGCTACGCCGAGCTGATCTACAACGGCTTCTGGTTCAGCCCCGAACGCCTGATGCTCCAGGCGCTGATCGACCAGAGTCAGGCGAACGTCACCGGCACGGTCCGGCTCAAGCTCTACAAGGGCGGCGTCCAGGTGGTCGGGCGCAAGGCGCCGGACAGCCTCTACGACGACGCGCTCGCGACCTTCGAGGCCGACACCGTCTACGACCAGCGCGACGCCGAGGGCTTCATCAAGCTGAACGCGCTCCGGCTGCGCGTCCTCGGCCGAGCCCGCCGGCGATGACCGGCGGCGGGCCGGCGGTCGACTTCTACTACGGCCTCGGCAGTCGCTACTCCTACCTCGCCTCGACCCGGCTTGCCCAACTCGAGGCCGAGACCGGCTGCCGGGTGTGCTGGCGGCCGCTGTACAGCGCCGACCTGTTCGCGGCGCGCAGTGCCGATCCGTTCCGGGGCCGGCCGGTCTCGGGACAGTACGACAGAGCCTGGCGGCGCTTCGATGCCGAATGCTGGGCCGACTACTATGGCGTGCCCTTCCGCGAGCCGGAGGACGTCCGGTTCGAGCCCGGACGGCTCGCGCTCGCCGCCACCGCGGCCGGCCGCCTCGGCGCCGTCGAGCGCTTCAGCCGGCGGCTGTTCCAGGCGATCTTCGTCGACGGGAACTCGTCCCTCGATGACGCCGCCCTGCGGCGCTTCGCGGGTGAGGTCGGGCTCGATCCGGCAGGTTTCGCCGCGGTGCTCGACGAGCCCGCGACCGCGGCCGCTCTCGAGGCGACGGTCGCGGCGGCGCTGGCGGCGGGCGTGTTCGGCGTGCCGAGCTTCGTGCTCGACGGCCAGGCCTATTTCGGCAACGACCGCCTGCCGATCGTCCGCCACAGGCTTCGGCGGACGGCCCGCTCGACGGCTTAGCGCCAGCGAAAGCGCGGCAGCACCCAGTCGGGCCTGGCGCCGTACTCGGCCTCGAGGCGCTCGAGCGCCGCCGCATTGGCGCTGAGGCCGTGCTCCAGGTCGAACAGCGACGCGTGGATGCCGCCCATGATCAATGCGGTCGCAAGGCCCATGCCGGCGCCGCCGGCGATGTCGTGGGCGACCGAATCGCCGATCACCAGGATCTCGCCCGGCGGCAGCGGCGCGAGGGTTTCGAGGCAGAGCTCATAGACCGGCCGGTGCGGCTTGCCGACGTAGGCCACCTGGCCGCCCAGCCCCTCGTAGTGCCGGGCGAGCGCGCCGGGGGCGATGCCGAACGCGCCGCCCGGCAGGACCGCGACCACGTCCGGGTTGGCGCAGACCATCGGCAGGTCGCGCGCGGCCGCCCGCTCGAGCGCGGCGGTGAACTGCTCGAGCCGGGCATCGTCCTCGATCCCGCCCAGGAGCAGGAAGTCGGCCTCCTCGACATCGGTGACCACCTGCAGGCCTCGATCCTCGACCAGGGAGCGATCGCCCGCCCGGGCCCAGAGCATGCAGCGCCGCCCGAGGCCGGCGAACAACGGCTCGCTCCGGCCGGCCAGGGCCTGCCAGGTCGCCTCGCCGGAGGTCACCAGGGCATCGTACAGATCGGGATCAATGCCGAGCGCGGCGAGGCGCCGTCGGTTGACGGCGGCGCGCTGGCCCGAGTTGCTGAGCAGGACCACCCGCTTGCCGGCGGCCCGCAGCTCAGCGAGGCCGTCGAGAGCATCCGGATAGGGCGCGCCGCCGTCGTGCAGCACGCCCCACTGGTCGACGATGAAGCCCCGGTAGCGCGAGGCGAGATCGGCCAGGCCCGAGCAGAAGACAGGCTCAACCATCGGCGGTCCGTTCCACGCTCTGCGGGTCGAGGCCAGGGCTGGCCAATTCAAAAAGCGTATTGGAGCCTCGGAGCTCACCCTGGAGTTTTAGAGCCCCGGAGCGGGCCTTTCAACGTTCCCGAGCGCCCGGGAGCGTCCGAGCTTGGCCGCTCGCGCCCCGCTCGCTACCCTCCGAGGCGAAGGCGAAGACGTCGTCCAGGGAGGCGGGCCAATGGACCAGGGCGCATGCATCGGCCTCGACGTCGGCACCAGCGGGGTCAAGGGCATCCTGGTTGCCGCCGATGGTGGGGTGATCGCCACCGCCGGCGCCGATTATCCGCTGCTGACGCCGCGGCCCGGCTGGACCGAGCAGGCGCCCGAGGCTTGGTGGCAGGCCAGCTGCGCCGTGCTGCGCGCGCTCCAGGCCAAGGCCCCCGGTCCGGTCGAGGCGATCGGGCTCGCCGGCCAGATGCACGGGGCGGTGTTCCTGGACGCCGATGGCCAGGTGATCCGGCCGGCGATCTTGTGGAACGACCAGCGGACCGCGGCCGAATGCGCCGAGATCGAGGCGCGGGTCGGCGCCGGACGCCTGCGCCAGATCGCCGGCAACCCGGCGCTGACCGGGTTCCAGGCCCCGAAGGTGCTCTGGCTCGCGCGTCACGAGCCGGCTGCCCACGCCCGGGTCCGCCACCTGCTGCTGCCCAAGGACTTCGTCCGCCATCGCCTGACCGGCGGGCTCGCGACCGACGCCTCCGATGCCGCCGGCACGCTGCTGCTCGATCTGAGGGCGCGCGACTGGTCGGACGAGATCCTGAGCGCGCTCGCGATCCCGCGCGCCTGGCTGCCGCGGGTCCATGAAGGGCCGGAGGTGACCGGGAAGATCTCGGCCGAGGGCGCGCGCGCCACGGGCCTGCCAGAAGGGCTGCCGGTGGTCGCGGGCGGCGGCGACAACGCCGCGGCCGCGGTCGGCTCGGGCGTGGTCCGGCCGGGCACCGGCCTGGTCTCGCTCGGGACCTCTGGCGTCGTGTTCGCGCCCAGCGCCGGGCTCGAGATCGACCCGACCGGCGCGCTGCACGCCTTCTGTCACGCGGTGCCCGGCCAGTACCATCTGATGGGCGTGGTCCTGTCCGCGGCCGGCAGCCTCCGCTGGTTCCGCGACCTGCTGGGCACACCCGGCGGCGCCGATCGCGGCGATTCCTTCGACGAGCTGATCGCGGCCGCGGCCGGGATCGGGCCGGGCGCCGAGGGGCTGTTCTTCCTCCCCTATCTCAGCGGCGAACGGACGCCGCACATGGATCCGCACGCGCGCGCCGCCTGGATCGGGCTGACCCTCGCCCACGACCGGCGCCACCTCGCCCGCGCCCTGCTCGAGGGGGTCTGCTTCGCGCTCGCGGACTCGCTGGTCCTGATGCGGCGCCTCGGGGTCACGCCCGACCGGCTGCAGGCGGTCGGCGGCGGCGCCCGCAGCCCGGTCTGGCGGCAGATCCTCGCGGCCGTGCTGGACGTGCCTTTGCAGCGCCTCGCGGTCGAGGAAGGACCGGCGCTCGGCGCCGCGCTGCTCGCCGCGGTCGGCGCCGGCGTGCATGCGGACGTCGAGGCGGCGGTCGCGGCCGCGGTCCGTCCCGAAGGCGCGGCCGAGGCGCCGGAACCCGGCCTCGCGGCCCGCTACGCCGGCCTCTACCGGGACTTCGGCACGCTCTATCCGGCGCTGAAGCGCACCGGCGTCTGGCACGAGCGAGGCTAGCGGGTACCGCAGCGACAGCCGACGCCGCCGCTTCCACGCAGCGAAATCCTAATCATTGTCGACCTAAAGATACCGGCTACGCCTCCGATGCGGAGCCGGCGCCGATGCAGCAGGCGAGCGACATCCTGATCGGCCTCGACGCCGGCGCGGACCGGATCGACGCGATCGCCTTCGACCGCGACGGCTCGGAGCTCCGGGCGGTCTCGAGCGCCAGCCCGGTCGTGCTGCTGGAGCAGGGGCCCGAGCAGGACCTGGGCGACAGCTGGCAGGCGGCCGCCGCGGCATTGCGCCAGCTCGCGAGCCTCGTCCCGAACCTCGCCCAGCGAACCGTGGCGCTCTCGATCACCGGTCAGAGCGGCGGCACCTGGCTGATCGACGAGGACGGCGATCCGGTGGCGCCGGCCTGGCCCGGCCCGGCCCGGCGGGCGCAGTCGATCGTCGAACGCTGGCAGCAGACCGGGCTCGCCGCCAGGCTGCAGGCGATCACCGGGGTCGCCCCCGACCTCGCGCGCGCCAACGCGCAGCTCGCGTGGCTGCTCCGGCACCGGTCCGAGGTCGTGGAGCGCGCCGCGACCGCGTTCGGCGCCAAGGACTGGCTCTATTTCTGCTGCACCGGCGAGCGGGCGACCGATGCCGCCGAGGCGGTTGCGAGCTTCGGCAACCGCCGCACCCGCGCCTACGACCCCGCGGTCCTGGAGCTCCTGGGCCTGGAGGAGGTCGAGCGGCTGCTGCCGGAGATCGTCGACGGGGCCCGTCATCACGGTCTCCTGACCAGGGCCGCGGCGGCCGCGACCGGCCTGCGCCCGGGCACCGCGGTGGTGCTGGCGCCGTCGAACCTGCTGACGAGCGCGCTCGCCGCCGGCCTCGCCGAGGCCGGCCCCGAACTCGCCGGCTCGATCCTCGGCCCCGTGAGCTGTCACCTGCGCGTCCTGCCTGATTGCCAGCAGGCGAACGGGTCCGGGGAAGCGCCGGTCCCGCAGCTGCCGTTCGTGCTGCCGCGGACGGCGCTCGCGCTCAGCCCGGGCCCGGGTGGCGCCGACGTCGACTGGCTCATCGGGCTCGGCGTCCAGCTGCTGGCCGACGCCGGCCTGATCGGCATCGGGCGGAACGAGCTGCTCGCGATCCTCGAGCGCGAGGCGGCACGGTGCCGGCCGGGCGCGCTCCTGCTCCAGCCGTTCGCGAGCGACCGCGGCGGCCCCGAGGCCGCGGCCGCGCAGGCCCGCGCCCACATCCTCGGGCTCGGCCGGGAGACCACGCTCGGCGACCTGCTGCGGGCGTTGCACGAGGGCCAGGGCTTCGCCGCGCGGAGCAGCCATGCCGCCCTCGGGCCGCCGCCCGCCGAGCTCCGCCTGATCGAGGGCGCCGCCTCGAGCCCGCTCCGGCGGGCCGTTCTCGCCGCCTGCATGGGCGCGCCGGTCCGCACGGTCGCGCGCGCCGCTCCGGGGGCCGCCGGCGCGGCTCTGTTCGCCGCGGTCGGGCTCGGCTGCCATCGGGATTTCGCCGACGCAAGTGGCGCGTGGGTGCAACCCTGGCTCGGCGAACCGGAACCGGTGCGGCCCGAGCTCCACGCCCGTTACGCGCAGCTCTACCCGATCTGGTGCGAGGCCCGGCCGGTCACCGCCGAGATCGCTCAGGCCCTGGACCGGCCCTCGGGCTGAGGCGCTCAGATCGCGCTCGCGCCGCTGTCCATCGGCAGGATCGCGCCGGTCACCTTGCGCGCCTCGTCGGATGCCAGATAGAGCGCCATCCGGGCCACGTCCTCGGGCTCGCTCGCGCCGAGCAGCGACTTCTGGAAGATCGGATCGTCGGTGCGCAAAAGGCCCCTGACCCGCTCGGTCAGGATCACGCCCGGCGCGATCGCGTTGACCCGGATGTTGTCCGCCGCCCACTGCAGGGCCAGCGCCTGGGTGAGCGCGCGCACGCCGCCCTTGGCGCTGGTGTAGGCGTCGGCGCCGGCGGTGCCGATCATCGCCCGGATCGAGGTCGTGTTGATGATCGAGCCGCCGCCGCCCTCGACCATGACCGGGATCGCGAAGCGGCAGCCGAGGAAGGTCCCGAACAGGTCGACGCCGATGGTCCGCCAGAATTCCTCGAGCGCCATCTCGGTGACCTTGCCGTCCTTGGGCGTCGCGCCGCCGGCGTTGTTGTAGAGGACGTGCAGGCCGCCGAAGCGATCGACCGTCGCCCGGACCGCGGCCTCGACGCTCGCGGGCTCGCTGACGTCGGTCGCGACGAACAGCGCCTCGCCGCCGGCCTCGCGGATCACCTTCGCGGTCGCCTCGCCCTCGGCGCGCGCGATCTCGGCCACCACCACCTTGGCGCCTTCGGCCGCGAACAACCGGGCCGCGGCCCGGCCGATGCCCTGTCCGCCGCCGGTGACCAGAGCAATCTTCCCGTCCAGACGACCCATCGCCATCCTCCCTCGCCCGAAACCCGCCGAGGATCGAGCTTGGTCCGCGCGTCCGGGCTTGTCCACCCATTCGCCTCAACCGCTCCGACCGAGACGCCAGGCGTAGAGCACGGCCGCGACCGCGGTCGCGAGGTTGAGGCTCGAGACCCCTGGCCGCATGGGCAGCGCCAGGCAGCGGCCGGCGTGGGCGCGAAGCTCCGGGCTGAGGCCGCGCCGCTCGGACCCGAACGCGAGGATGGCGTCGGCCGGCAACTGGTCAAAGCGGAGAGGCTCGCCTTCGGGGGCGAGCGCGATCAGCGGTCGCGCGGTCGGCGGCAGCTCGCCGATCCGGGCGACCGGCAGCGCATAGTGCAGGCCGGCCGCACCCCGGAGCGCCACCGGATGCCAGGGATCCAGCCGGCCGGTGGTCAAAACCCCGGCGGCGCCGGCGGCCGCCGCCACCCGGACCGCCGCTCCGAGGTTGCCGAGATGGCTCGGCTTTTCCAGGAGAACCAGCGGCGCCGGACCGCCCCCGGCGAGGAGCCGGTCGACCTCCACCGCCGGCCGCCTGGCGATCGCGAGGACCTCCGGCTCGAAGGACGCGAGCTGCTGGAAGATCGCGGGCGCGACCGGCGTCAGGTGGCGGTCGAGCCAGGGCCCGAGCTCCGGCGCGAGGCGCCCGGCCAGCTCCGCGAGCGGCGCCGCCGGCGGGGCCACCGCCAGCTCGACCGCGGCGCCGAAGCGGATAGCGTGCTTGAGCGGATGAAAGCCCTCCAGCACGGCCCGCCCCGGGTCGGCGCGGGCCGCGCGAAAGCGCTCGATCAGGCGGGGGCCGGCGTCGCTCATCATGGCATTCCCGTCCGGGCCGCCCGCGTTCAGGCGCTCGCCACCGCCTCCCAGACCTCGCCGCTGCCTTCCCAGATCATCGACAGCGCCACGATCGTGATGATCGCAAGCCCGAGATAGCTGAGCCACCGGTACTGCTCCAGAAAGCGGGCGACGATCGTCGCGGCCGCGCCCATCAATGCGATCGAGAGCACCAGCCCGAAGATCAGCATGGTCATGTGGTCGCGCGCCGCGCCGGCGACCGCGAGCACGTTGTCGAGCGACATCGAGACGTCGGCGATCGCGATCTGCCAGATCGCGGTGATCGGCCGCTTGACCACCGGTGGGACGGAATTGTGATCGGGGCCGGACAGATGCAGGGCGCGCGGCTGCAGCTCCCGCCACATCTTCCAGGCGACCCAGAGCAGCAGCAGTCCGCCCGCCAGCAAAAGGCCGATGATCGCCAGCAGCTCGACCGCGATCAGCGCGAACGCGATCCGGCAGAGCAGGGCGAGCGCGATGCCGAGCGCGATCACGCGCCGGCGCTGCTCGCGCGGCAGGCCGCTCGCCGCCATGCCGACCACGACCGCGTTGTCGCCGGCGAGCACCAGGTCGATGACCACCACCGAGACGAAGGCGGAGAGCTGGGCGAACAGGCTGTCCATCAGAGCCCGCCGCGCGACCTTCGGCGCAGCCGCAGCCCTGCGGGCTCGCGCACCAGCGGCCAGGCCGGGGATCGCCAGAAGTCGGACCGCCCGACGCGGGCGGTCGGGCCAGTCATTGCAACGCGGTCGATCAGACCTCGCCTCCGGACAAGCGCCGCGGGTCGCTCAAGAACGCAGGCACGAGGTCGGCCGACGGCGGGCGCCTCGACCCCGATCGGCGGCGTACCAACTCACGTCGAGCAATGTGCGAAGTCGGCGGCGGCCCTTCAAGGGCTGCCGGCGGATCGCCGTCGGCGGCCCGGCGTCAACCGCGAGCCGCGCGGCGCGGGCTGCGACCTGGTTCAGGAGCAGGCCGGGACCTGGTGGAGCCGATGGGAGTCGAACCCACGACCTCGACGGTGCAAACGTCGCGCTCTACCCAACTGAGCTACGGCCCCTGGTCAACGGCTTCGGTGACGACTCGGCGCTGAGCGCTCGGCGAATCGGTTGGTGGAGCCGAGGGGAGTCGAACCCCCGACCTCTAGAGTGCGATTCTAGCGCTCTCCCAACTGAGCTACGGCCCCGCCACGGGAGCTTGTATGGTGAGCGGGGCCAGGGCTGTCAAGGGCTCGGCCGCCGGCGCGGCGCGCGCTCGGGGCTGGCGGTCGCGCGGTCAGCTGCTATAGTCCGCGGCCGACAGAATGCCCGGTCGGGACCAGGCACCCGGCCGGGGTGGTTCGCCTCGCACAGGTTCGGCCCCATGAACCCTTTTCACTGGCTGATCGACACGATCCTCGAGCTCTACATGTGGGTGGTCATCGCCTCGGTCATTCTGAGCTGGCTGGTCGCGTTCAACGTGATCAACACGCGCAATCCCTTCGTCCATCAGGTCGGCGACTTCCTCTATCGTGCGACCGAGCCCGTGCTGCGGCCGATCCGCAATGTCCTGCCCAACCTGGGCGGCATCGACCTCTCGCCGCTGATCCTGATCCTGGTGCTGGTGTTCGTGCGCCGGCTGCTCTGGCAGATGTTCGTCTGACCGCCGTGGCCGACGCGGCGACCTCGAGCTGGGTGAGCGGCCAGGAGGACGGCGTGCGCCTCGCGGTCCGGGTCACGCCGCGGGCGGCGCAAAGCGCGGTCCAGGGCATCGAGACCGATGCTGCCGGCCGAGCCTGGCTCGCCGTCCGGCTGACGGCGCCGCCCGAGGCCGGCAAGGCCAACGCGGCCCTGATCAAGCTTCTGGCCAAACGCTGGCGGCTGCCGGCGCGCGATTTCCGGCTGGTCGGCGGCGCGACCGCCAGGCGCAAGGTGCTGCACGTTCAGGGGCCGCCCGCGCAGCTGCTCGCCGAGATCCGGGCGATCGAGCAGCCGGCCGCGGCCGGCGCGCGCGCGTGATCGCGGCGGCGATCATCGACGGCAAGGCCGCGGCCGCCGAGCTGCGCGCCGAGATCGGCGCCGGCGCCGCCGCCTTCGCCGCCCGGCACGGGCGACCACCCGGCCTGCGCGTGATCCTGGTCGGCGAGCACCCGGCCAGCCGGGCCTACGTCCGCACCAAGGCCAGGATGGCAGCCGAGGTCGGGGTCGACGGCCAGCTGATCGCGCTGCCGGAGACGACCGGGGAGGCGGACCTGCTCGAGCGGCTCCGGGCGCTCAATGCCGATCCCCGGGTCGACGGCATCCTGGTCCAGCTGCCGCTGCCGGCGCAGATCGAGGGCGCGCGCGTGCTCGAGGCGATCGAGCCGGCCAAGGACGTCGACGGCTTCCACCCGCGGAACGTCGGCCGCCTGTTCTCCGCGAGCAGCGCGCTCGACCCGGGTCTGCTCGTGCCGTGCACGCCGATGGGCTGCATGATCCTGCTCCGCCGCACGCTCGGCAGCGACCTCGCCGGCCGGCGGGCGATCGTGCTCGGCCGCTCCAACATCGTCGGCAAGCCGGTCGCGGCGCTGCTGCTGGCGGCGAACTGCACGGTCACGATCGCCCATTCGCGCACCCGGGACCTGCCGGAGGAATGCCGGCGGGCGGACATCGTGGTCGCGGCGGTCGGCCGGCCGCAGTTCGTGCGCGGCGACTGGCTGCAGCCCGGAGCGACCGTGATCGACGTCGGCATCAACCGCGTTGCGGCCGCCGACGGCCAGAACCGCCTGGTCGGCGACGTCGCGTTCGAGGAGGCGGTCGAGGTCGCCGGAGCGATCACCCCGGTGCCGGGCGGGGTCGGTCCGATGACGGTCGCCTGCCTGCTGCGCAACACCCTGATCGCGGCCCGCAACCAGAACCAGTGAGCCGCGCGCCTCGGATGGTGGCGAGTTCGGGCGCCGGACCGCCCGCGACCGGAAAATCCCGGATCAGGTACTCCCCGATGGTCCGGCAGGCTCTAAATCGATCATGGATCGGCAGGCGATCACACCAAGCCGCGGGGAGGTGTCGGATGTTCGATGCGAGAGAGCTGTTGGGCCAGATGATGCGAGGCGGCACGAACCCGTCGACCCAGAGCCGTCTGGGCCATGCCTTCGGCCCGCAAGGGCTCGGGGCCGGGGGCAATCCGCTCTCGGACCTCCTGAAGGGTTTCAGCCAGGGCGGGACAGGCGGTTCCGGTGGTCTCGCCGAGGCGGCCCGCGACATGTTGGGCGGCGCCAGCCGCACGGCGCAGCAGAACCCGTTCGCGGTCGGCGGTCTCGCGGCGCTCGCCGGCGCGATCCTCGGCGGCAGGACCAGCGTTCCCGGCGGCGCGCTCGGCGGCGGCGCCTTGGCGCTGCTCGCGAGCCTCGCCCTGTCGTCGCTCGGCGGCGACCGGCAGGCGCAGGCGTCGCCGGGCCAGGACAATCCTGCCGCCGATGCGCCGATCGGCCTGCGCGAGCCGCAGACGCCCGAGGAAGAGCAGGAGCTGCAGGCGAAGGCGACCTTGGTTCTTCAGGCGATGATCAACGCCGCCAAGGCCGACGGCTCGATCGATCAGGGCGAGATCAAGCGGATCACCGGCCGGCTCGAGAGCGAAGGCGCCGCGCCGGACGCACGCGAGTTCATCGGGCAGGAGATGCTCAAGCCGATGGACATGGACGCCCTGATCCGGCAGGTGCGGACGCCGCAGGTGGCGGTCGAGGTCTATGCCGCATCGCTGCTCGCGATCGAGGTCGACACGCCGGCCGAACGCGACTATCTGCGCCGGCTCGCCGAAGGACTGGGGCTCGCGCCGACGACCGTGCAGCGCGTGCACGAAACCCTCGGCGTCGCCACGCCGACCTGATCGGAAGGGCGCGCTTGCCGGGATCGGGCCGGATCAGCGAAGGCAGGGTGCACCGACGCCGGTTCGACTTGTCAGGCGGGTAGCCCGACAGTAGTGCTAGTCGCGCAGCCCCCCCCGCAGGCGATCCTGGCGAAAGGGGATCGGCTCGGCAGTGGGAGGGGCGAGGATGCGCTGGCAGCTGGGGCGACGGAGTCAGAACGTCGAGGACCGCCGCGGCATGGGCACGCCTGCCGGCATGCGGTTCCCGGGCCGGATCGGCATCCCGGGCGGGCTCGGTCGCGGCGGCGGCGGCCTCGCCCGCGGCGGCGGCATCGGGGGGATCGGCCTGCTGATCCTGCTGGTCGTCGGCTGGTTTTTGGGCATCGACCCGAGCTTCCTGCTCCAGGACTCCTCGACCGGCGTTCCTTACCAGACGCCGCCCTCGGGGACCCGGCCGCCCGCGGACGACCAGCGTGCGGCGTTCGTCTCGGCCGTGCTCGGCGACACCGAGGACACCTGGCACGCGCTGTTCAACGACATGGGCGGCGACTACCGCGAGCCGAAGCTCGTGCTGTTCTCCGGCGCGGTGCAGTCGGCCTGCGGCTTCGCCCAGGCCGCGACGGGCCCGTTCTACTGTCCGGGCGACCAGAAGGTCTACATCGACCTGTCGTTCTTCGACGATCTGCACGACCGGTTCGGCGCGCCCGGCGATTTCGCCCAGGCCTACGTGATCGCCCACGAGGTCGGCCATCACGTGCAGAAGCTGCTCGGCATCGCGGACCAGGTCCAGGCCACCCGCCAGCGGGCGAGCGAGTCCGATGCCAACGCGCTGTCGGTCATGATGGAGCTGCAGGCCGACTGCTTCGCCGGGGTCTGGGGCTATCACGCCGACAAGAACCGCCATCTGCTCGAGGCCGGCGATGTCGAGGAGGGCCTGAACGCCGCCGCGGCGATCGGCGACGACCGGCTGCAGAAAGAGGCGCAGGGCTACGTCGTCCCCGAGAGCTTCACCCACGGCAGCTCGGCGCAGCGCGTGCGCTGGTTCAAGCAGGGCCTGGGCTCGGGCAACCCCGACGCCTGCAACACCTTCAAGGGGGCGTGACCGCCGCCGGCCGGCTAGGGCATGCGCGCCTTCAGAAGGTCGCGGATCTCCTCGAGCAGGGTCTCCTGACGCGGCGGCACCGGCATCGTCTCGGGCGCCTCCTCCTGCCTGCGGCGCAGCCGGTTCATGCCCTTGACCACGAGGAAGATGACCAAGGCCACGATGATGAAGTTGATCACGGCGTTGATGAATGCACCGTAGGCGATCACCGGCGCGCCCGCCTCGCGGGCCGCCGCGAGCGACGGATACTCCTGGCCTGACAAATTGATGAACAGGTTCGAGAAGTCGATGTTGCCCGTGATCAAGCCGATCGGCGGCATGATGACGTCGTTGACCAGCGAGTTGACGATCGCGCCGAACGCGACGCCGATGATAATCCCGATCGCCAGGTCGACGACATTGCCGCGCAGGGCGAACTCCCTGAATTCCTGGAAGAACCCGGACACGAGCTGATCCTCCTTCTTCGGTCGCGCCGTTGGCGACGACCCGGTTTGTGGCTAGCCATGCTAGCCGAGATCGAGCCGGCCTCAAATCTCCGGCATGGCCATGAGGTAGAGGGCCGGTTTAGGCGATGTCGGTCCTGGCGATGCCGCTCGCGTCGAGATCGAGGATCTGCGGCCGGTGACCGCAGGCATCGACAAACTTGAGCAGATCGGAGGCCTTGATCGTGGTCGTCGCGGCGTTGGTCAGGGGATGATAGTTGAGCTCGGCGTGGTCCAGCATCGCCTGGTCGAGCAGGGGCTGGACCCGCCGCTCGCGATCGTTGATCAGCGCGAACGGCGTGACCGCGCCCGGCATCACCCCGAGCACCGCCTGCAGCAGGTCCGGCTGGCCGAAGGACAGGCGCGGGCAGCCGACCACCTTGGCCAGCCGGCCCATGTCGATCCGCCGGTGATCGAGGCAGACCAGCAGCCACAGCCCGCCCTTCTTGTCCTTGAGGAACAGGCTCTTGCAGTGGCCGCCCGGCAGGTGGCCGGTGTGCTCGCGCGCCGCTTCGACCGTGAGCACGGGCGGATGGGTGAGCGTCCGGTGCTCGATGCCGAGCTCGTCCAGACGGCGCAGCAGCTGATCCTGGGTGATCGCCATGGGTGCCCGGTATAACGGGCGCCGGGACGCCGCTCAACGCCGGCCGGACCGCCGCCCGGTTCCGGCCCGGAATAAACTGCGCCGGGCCCCGTTTCGTCAATGAACTGGACATTTCCGCAGGTTAGAGCCAAGTGATCGTCCGACGATGACTGATCGGGAAGACCGCTTGACCCGCATCCCTGATCCCGAGGCCCTGTCGGCGCTCGGACTGGCCCAGCCGCTCGGCATCGACCGGCGGAGGAGCGTGGCCGTGCTCGCGTTGCTGGTCCTGGCGACCGGGGCGGGCGTGGCCGCGGCGTTCGGTCTCGATGCCGGGCTCGCGCTCGATGCATTGCGCAAGCATCATCTGTGGCTGCTCGGCTTCGTCGCCGGCACGCCGGTCCTGGCCTCGTTCCTGTTCATGGCGATCTATGCCGCCTCGATCGCGGTGTCGGTGCCCGGCAGCGCGCTGCTCACGGTGATCGGCGGCTATCTGTTCGGCTGGCTGCAGGGCACGGCCTACGTGCTGATCGCGACCATGCTCGCGGCGACCGCCGTGTTCGTGCTGGCGCGCAGCGCGCTCGGCAGCCGGCTGCGGACCCGGGCGGCGCCGTCGCTGGTGCGGTTCGCCGAGACCTTTCGCGCCAATGCGCCGAGCTACGTGTTCGTGCTGCACCTGGTGCCGATCTTCCCGACCGCGGTCGTGATCGGCATCCCGGCGGCCTGCGGCGTGCGCGTGCGCACCTTCGTGGTCAGCGCGGTGCTGGGCCTGCTGCCCGGGACGATGCTGTTCGCGCATCTGGGCTCGGGCCTGGGCGCGGTGCTCGGCAGCGGTCTGCCGGTCCATTTCAGCAGCTTCGTGCAGCCGGAGATCGTCTGGCCGCTGGCCGGCCTCGCGGCGCTGGCGCTGCTGCCGGTCGCCTGGCGCACCTGGCGCGTCCGCCGGAGCGCCTGAGCCGGCCGCCGGGCGCGGCCCGCGATGACCCTGAACGAGCTGCGCTACGTCGTCGCGGTCGCCGACCACCGGCACTTCGGCAAGGCGGCGCGCGCCTGCTGCATCAGCCAGCCGACGCTGTCCACCCAGCTCAAGAAGCTCGAGGCGCAGCTCGGCGTCATGCTGTTCGAGCGCACCAACAAGTCGGTCCGGCCGACCCCGCTCGGCGACAAGGTGGTCCGCAAGGCGCGCAAGGTGCTCGACGAGATCGAGGACATCCGGACGCTGTGCCGCAGCGACGTGCGGCCGCTCTGCGGCCCGCGCACGCTGGGCGTGATCCCGACGCTGGCTCCGTACCTCCTGCCCTGGCTGCTGCCGCCGCTGCGCCGCGCCTATCCGGCGCTCGAGCTGGTCGTGGTCGAGGACCTCACCGAGCGGCTGATCGCGCGCCTCAAGGAGCACAGCCTGGACGTCGCGATGGTCGCGCTGCCGGTCGCCGAGACCGAGCTGATCGAGCGGCCGCTGTTCGAGGAGCCGTTCTACGTCGCCTGCCCGGCGGCGCATCCGCTGGCGCGCGCCCCGGCGATCGCGCTGCCCGAGCTCGAGCGCGAAGCGATCCTCTATCTCGCCGACGGCCACTGCCTGCGCGACCAGGCGCTGGCGATCTGCGGCGGTGCCGCCAACGGCCAGGGCGGCGATTTCCGGGCGGCGAGCCTCGAGACGCTGCGCCAGCTGGTCGCCGCCGGGCTCGGCTTCACGCTGCTGCCGGCACTCGCGGTCCCCGACCAGAGGCAGGAGCTCCCGGGCGTCGCGGTGCGCCCGTTCGCCGGCACCGCCAGTCGCCGGATCGGCCTGATCTGCCGGACCACCTACTCGCACCTCGGCGAGCTCGACCTGCTCGCGGAGGTCGTGATCCGCCATCTACCGTCGGCCGTGCAGCCGCTGGGTGCACAGCAATAGCCCTGATCGATCGTCACGATTGTAACAATCAAATTCACAACGGCGTCGCGCTGGCCTAGAGCTGGGCGCACGGTGCCGGCCGCGACCAGCCGGGGCTGCGCTGGCGCTCAGCTCCGATCGGCCGGCGCCGGGGGGGACGGGCGACGAGCTGGCGCTGGGTGACATGCGGGTGACCGCCAAGGACCGCATCCGCTTCACGACGGCCACCGCGGACGGCGCGCCCGCGGAGGTCGAGATCCGGGTGCGCCCGGATCGCTTCGGCGGCTGGGAAGCGAGCGTCCTGCTGCATGCGCCCGGTGCTGCCGCCAGGACGCTCGGCCGCAGATTCCGGTCGCAGGACCGTCGCCTGGCCACCGGCAAGATGGTCGCCTGGGTGCGTGCGCGCTATCTCGATGCGCAACCGGTCGCCGACCGCCGGTCGCGGGCGGACCAGCGCTGATCGATTCGGGAATCAACCAGAACAGGAGGACTGATCATGGCTAGCAGACCCAAGCCGCATGCGACGGGCCGCGTCCCGGCCGGCGACGTCACCCAGCGGGTCGGCGTCGAGCAGATGACCTCACGCGGCCTCAACATCGAGGAACTGCGCGAGAAGCTGATCGACGCCGCGGGCGCCGAGTTCACCACCTACTACTACTATACGATTCTGCGCATGCACCTCGCGGGCAAGGAGGACTACAAGGAGATCTGCGAGGACGCGCGCCTCGAGGACCGCTCGCACTTCGAGCTGATCACGCCCAGGATCTACGAGCTCGGCGCCGGTCTGCCGCGCGACATCCGGGAGTTCGCCGACCGCGCCGGCTGCCCGGATGCCTATCTGCCCGCGAACCCGACCGCGGTCGAGATCCTGACCGTGCTGCTCGAGGCCGAGCGCTGCGCGATCCGGACCTGGAACGAGGTCTGCGACCTGACGCTTGGCAAGGACCCGCGCACCTACAACATTGCGAGCCGGATCCTGCAGGAGGAGATCGAGCACGAGGCCTGGTTCATCGAGCTCTTGAGCATGGAGCGGGACGGCGTCGCGCGCCCGTCCGGCCACTTCCGCCGCGGCAACCCGGGCGACGCGCCGCACAGCAAGAACCTGCCCTTCTACGTGCCCTGAGCGCGTCGCTCTGCAGCGTGAGGCTGCGCCGGGGACGCCGGGTCGAAGGACCGGCGTCCCCTTCGTGTTTCCAGAGCCCGCGATGACCAGCTACCCGGTCGAACTGCTGCTGCCCGACGGCGAGACGGTGACGCTCGAGGTCGCGGCCGACGAATCGATCTGGGACGCGGCCTTCCGCGAGGGCCTGCGGCTGCCGAGCTCGTGCCTGCAGGGCTGGTGCACGACCTGCGCCGCACGCGTGCTCGAGGGCGAGTTCGACCCGGCCGAAGCGCTGCGCTACTACCCGCAGGACAAGGACGCCGGCTTCATCCTCATCTGCACCGCCCGGCCGTGCAGCGCCATGCGCATCCAGACCCACCAGCGCGACGCGATGCGCGCGCATCGCCGCGACCACGGCCTGCCCGCCCCCCGCGGCTGAACGACCTCTGGCGGACGTCGACCCGTCCTGGCAATGTCGCCGGTGATGCGTTGACCGGTGTCACAGCTGGCCAAGGCGACACAACAAACCCGCGAGGCCCGTCATGACGACACCGCGATCAGGCTCGGTCGTTCTCGAGCCTGCGACCCAGGCGTTCATCGACAGTCTGGCGGCCGCCGGAGGGCCGCCGATCTACCAGCTGTCGCCCGCCGCGGCCCGGGAGGTGCTGGCCGGCGCGCAGGCTGCGCCGGTCGACAAGCCGGCGGCGCGGATCGAGGACACGACCTTCCCGGTCGGTCCGACCGGCGAGGTGCGGATCCGGATCGTCCGGCCGGAGAGTGCTGCCGGCGTCCTGCCGGTGGTGATGCACTTCCATGGCGGCGGCTGGATCCTCGGCGACAAGGAGACCCACGACCGGATGACCCGCGAGATCGCGGTCGGCACCGGCGCTGCGGTCGTGTTCGTCGACTACGATCGCTCGCCGGAGGCTCAATACCCGGTCGCGATCGAGCAGGCGTACGCGGCGACCCGGTACGTCGCCGAGCACGGCCGGGAGCTCGACATCGACCCGCACCGGCTTGCGATCCTTGGCGACAGTGTCGGCGGCAACATGGCGGCCGCGGTGACCTTGATGGCCAAGGAGCGGGGCGGCCCCAGGATCAGGGTTCCAGGTCCTGTTCTACCCGGTGACCGATGCCGGTTTCGCGACCGGCTCGTATCAGACCTTTGCCGACGGGCCCTGGCTCACCAGGCCGGCCATGGAGTGGTTCTGGGATGCGTATCTGCCGGAGGTCGCCAGGCGCAAGGAGATCACCGCGACGCCGCTCAAATGCTTCGCTCGAGCAGCTGAAGGGGCTGCCCGACGCGCTCCTGATCGTCGACGAGAACGACGTGCTGCGCGACGAGGGCGAGGCCTACGCGCGCAAGCTCGCGCAGGCGGGCGTGCGCGTGACCGCGGTCCGCTACAACGGCACGATCCACGATTTCGTGCTGCTCAACGCGCTCGCCGCCACGCCGGCCGTGCGCGGCGCCCTCGCGCAGGCGAACGATGCGCTCAGGAAAGCGCTCGGATAACCCCGTTCATGGAGCTCCGAGATGACGCTTGGATCGGAATGGCCGGCGTTGCCCTATCAGGACTGGAAGGACACCTGCGCGACGTTGCAGCTGTGGACCCAGATCGTCGGCAAGATCCGGCTGGCCCGGACGCCATGGCTCAACCATTCCTGGCACGTGACCCTCTACGTCACGGCGCGCGGCCTCACGACTTCGCCGATTCCGTACGGCGGCGCCGAATTTCAGATCGATTTCGACTTCATCGACCACGCGCTCCTGATCTCGACCAGCGACGGCGCCGGGCGCCGGCTGCCGCTCGTCCCGAAGCCGGTCGCCGACTTCCACGACCAGCTCATGGCGGCGCTCGCTGAGCTCGGGATCCGGGTCCGGATCCATGGCCGCCCCAGCGAGCTGCCTGACCCGATCCCGTTCCGCGCCGATCGCGAGCACGCCGCCTACGACGCGGACGCGGCGCAGCGCTTCTGGCGCGTGCTCCTTCAGGCGGACCGGGTCTTCAAGCAGTTCCGCACCGGCTTTCTCGGCAAGGTCAGCCCGGTCCACTTCTTCTGGGGCAGCTTCGATCTCGCGGTCACGCGCTTTTCGGGGCGCCGGGCGCCGCTGCACCCCGGCGGCATCCCCAATCTGCCGGATGCGGTCACCTGCGAGGCCTATTCGCACGAGGTCAGCAGCGCCGGCTTCTGGCCGGGCGGTGGCGCGATCGATTATCCGGCGTTCTATTCCTACGCCTACCCCGCGCCGGACGGTTTCGCCGCCGCGCCGGTCCGGCCGGACCCGGCATTCTTCCACGAAGCGCTCGGCGAGTTCATCCTGCCGTACGACGCGGTCCGGGATGCCGCCGAGCCGGATGAGACGCTGCTGGAGTTTCTCCAGACCACCTACGAGGCGGCGGCCAACGCCGCGGACTGGGATCGCGCGGCGCTGGAATGCCCGCCCGGCCGGGCGGGAGTGCCGCGGCCGCTCGCCTGACACGGGCTCATCGCGGCGGCGCTTTGTCCTCGGGCTGGCCGGCGACCGTCGCCGCCATCTCGAGGACCTTGCCCGCGCGCAGCACCCGGAGCGTGAGGCTCCGGCCGATCGCCTGCCGGCCGAGGCGCTTGTGCACGGCATCGACCGTGGGCGTCGGCTCGCCGTCGACCGCGAGGATCAGGTCGCCCGGACGCAGGCCGGCGGCGGCCGCCGGCCCGGCCTCGGCGAGGCTCGCGACCAGCACGCCCGCCGGCACCTCGAGCCCGAGGCGGCGCCCGAGCCGCCGGTCGAACGGCTGGGTCTGGCCGGCGAGCCCGAGATAGCCGCGGACCACCCGGCCCTCGCGCAACAGCTCCGGCACGACCCACATCGCGGTGTCGATCGGCACGGCAAAGCAGATGCCCTGGGCACCGCCGATGATCGCGGTGGTGATCCCGATCACCCGGCCGGCGCTGTCGACCAAGGCACCACCGCTGTTGCCGGGATTGAGTGCGGCATCGGTCTGGATCACGTCCTCGATCAGCCGCCCGGAGACACCGCGAAGCGTCCGGTGCAAGGCGCTGATCACGCCGGCCGTGACGGTCGCCTGCAGGCCCAACGGATTGCCGATCGCGACCACCAGCTGGCCCGCCCGCAGCCGCCCGGACTGGCCGAGCGTGGCGGCCGACAGGCCGCCGCGGGCGAGCCGCAGCAGAGCGAGGTCGGTATCCGGATCCTCGCCCACGATCCGGGCCTCGATGCTGGTGCCGTCGGGGAGCACGGCATCGAGCCGGGGCGCGCCGCGGACCACGTGGTCGTTGGTCAAGACGTAGCCGTCGGGCGTGATGATCACGCCCGAGCCGGACCCCAGCACGGGCGCGAACGGGTTGTCGGGGTCGTGCTCGCGGCCGCGCCGGCGGATGCCCACGACCGCAGGCCCGGTGTGCTCGGCGACGTCGACGACGGTGCGCGAGAAGACGTCGAGCAGCAGGTCGTCGTCAGCCGCCGTCAGTCCCGCCGGTTCCGGGATCTGCTGCCGGTTCGAGCCGTCACTGATCAGCTGCAACACGGGAGGCTTTCCTTTCTGCTCTGACCGCAAAAGCCGATCAGATGTAGGCAGTGGCCGGCGCCGGAAAAGACCGGCTGGACCGAGGGCCCCAATCGCGTCATCATCCCGGCCAGGGAGATCTGCGACTTTTCATGCCCGAGAGCCCGCCCTCCAACCGGATCAGCGGCCGGAGCGCCTTCATCGAGCTGTTGAAGGCCGAAGGCGTCACGCAGATGTTCGGCAATCCCGGCACGACCGAGCTGCCGATCATGCATGCGCTGACCGACTACCCGGAGATGGGCTACGTGCTCGGCCTGCAGGAGGCGATCGTGGTCGCGATGGCCGACGGCTACGCGCGCGCCTCAGGCCAGCTCGCGGCCTGCAACGTCCATGTGGCGCCCGGGCTCGGCAATGCGATCGGCGCGCTGTACACGGCGCACGTCTCCGGCACGCCCCTGATCGTCACGGCCGGCCAGCAGGAGCAGGGGCACGGGCTGATGGAGCCCTTGCTCTACGCGCCGCTGGTGCCGATCGCGGCGCCGGTCGTGAAGTGGGCGAGCGAGGTCACGCGGCTGGCGGATCTGCCGCGCATCATGCACCGGGCCGCCAAGATCGCGCTGACCCCGCCCACGGGGCCTGTGTTCATCTCGCTGCCGGGCGACATCCTGAATGCTTTCGAAGCGCTCGAGCTCGGCGGGCCGACCCGGGTCGAGACCGCGAGCCGGCCTTCGGACCCCCTGCTGCGACGGCTGGCCGAGCGGCTGCTCGCGGCCGAGCGACCGGTCATCCTGGCCGGCAGCGAGATCGTCACCAGCGATGCCTTTGCCGAGGTGGCGCGCTTTGCCGAGGCGCTGGGCGCGCCGGTCTATCAGCAGACCGTGGTCAGCGGCGCTCATTTCCCGTCCGAGCATCCCTTGTTCCTGGGCCAGCTGTCACGTGACCAGCGCCGGGTGCGCGAGCTGCTGAGCCCCTACGATGTGCTGGTCTGCATCGGCGCCGACGTGCTCCAGATGTCGGTCTGGAGCGAGGTCGAGCCGCTGCCGCCGGGGCTCGCGGTCGTCCAGCTGGGCCTGCGCGACTGGGAGATGGGCAAGAACTATCCGGCCGAGCTCGCGGTGCGCGCCGACGTCAAGGTGACCCTCGAAGCGCTGACGCCGCTGATCGGCGAGCTCGGCGGCGGCGCAAGGCGGCAGCGCGCCGAGGCGGCCGTGACAGAGCTCGCAGAGCGCAACTGGTCGGCCCGGCGGGCGGAGCAGCGCCGGACGGTGGCAGGCAGGGCCGGCGCCCAGCCGATCGATCCCGACTGGCTGATGATGGCGATCTGCGAGCGTCTGCCGGCGGATGCGATCGTGGTCGACGAGGGCCTGACCACCGCCCGCAGCCTGAACGCCTTCTTCCCGTTCCGGGACCGCTATTCGTATTTCGGCAACATCAGCGGCGGCATCGGCTGGGGGATCGCGGCCGCGGTCGGCGTGCAGCTGGCGCAGCCGGGGCGCCCGGTCGTCGCGATCATCGGCGACGGCAGCGCGATGTACAGCATCCAGGCGCTCTGGAGTGCCGCCAACCAGAAGCTGCCGGTGGTCTTCGTGCTCTGCGACAACGGCGGCTACCGGATCATCAAGCAGCGCCTGAAGGCGTTCCACGGCAACGAGACGTTCATCGGCATGGACTTCAAGGACCCGGCGATCGATCTCGCGGGCCTCGCCCGCTCGCTCGGCGTGCGGGCGGACCGGATCGAGACCGGCGCCGCGTTCGAGGCCGCCTTCGAGGCGGCGCTGGAAGGCTCGGAGCCGGTCCTGCTGGACGTGGTCGTCGACGGGACCGTCTGAGGCCCCCACCGGTCAGCCGGAAAGGTGCTCCACGAACCAGTCGCGGGCGGCCGCCGAGGCGTTGGCGAAGTCGGCGACGTAGGCGTCGAAATGGCCGCCCTTGAGCGCCACGAGCTTCTTCGGCTCGAGCGCCTGCTGGTAGGCGGCGAGCCCCTCGTCGGCGACCGTCAGATGATCGCCGAGTGCCACCACCATCAAAAGCGGCGTCGGGCTGACGTAGCCGATGTAGGCGCCGGGCTCGTAGGCGAGGAACAGCTCGACCGAGCGCAGCGTCACCTCGTTCTTCCAGGACGGCGCACGGGTGCGGCCGGTCTCGGTGAACCAGTGCCAGCTGTCCGGGGTCGGCAGCGCGGCCGGCCCGGCCGGGTCTTCCGAGACCACCGGGATCATGCCGGGCGGCTTGCCGGCATAGCGGCCGCGCCGGTCCTCGGCGCAGGCCGCCTCGACGCCGGCCACGATGTCGGCCCGGATCAGCCGGCGGGCGTTGCGATGGCCGCTGATCAGCGGCACCTGGGCGGCGACGCAGCGGATCCGCCGGTCGATCGCGCCGAGCACGATCACGTGCGCGCCCGAATAGCTCGAGCCCCAGACGCCGATCCGGTGCGCCCGGGTCTCGGGCAGGGTTTCCGCGTAGCTGATCGCGTCCCGATAGTCGTTGACCTGCTGCCAGGGGTCGATCTCCTGGCGCGGCTGGCCGTCGCTCGCCCCGAAGTTGCGGTTGTCGAACACGATCGCGGCCAGGCCGGCCGCCGCGAACGCTTCGGCGAAGCGGTCGAGGTACATCTCCTTCACGGCCGAATAGCCGTGCGCCATCACGATCGTGGGCCAGGGCCCATGGCTGCCGTCCGGCCGATAGTGCCAGCCCCGCAGCATCACGCCGTCCTCGGTCCTGAATTCGACATCGGTCCGCATTCTCGCCTCCCTGGTTCTGCTGGCCGCTCCGCCAAGCGGGGCGCAAAGATAGCCCGAACCCGCGCGGGGTGCACGGTCGGTCGTGGCTGGCGACTGGCGTCTTCGTTGCCGTCCGTCGGGCCGCGTGCGGGGCCGGGGTCCGGCGGCAGCCGGGCGGGGCACGCATGATCGGCAGGCTGCTCGAGCTTCGGCGACTGCGCCGGCACCTGCGCCTGCCGGCCGCCGAACTCGAGGCCCTGCAGGCCCGCCGGCTGCGCGCCGCCATCGCGCATGCCTGCGAACGGGTGCCGTTCTATCGCGACCTGTTCCGGCGGGCCGGGCTTCGCCCGGACGACATCCGCAGCGTCCATGATCTGCGCCACGTCCCGATCACGACCAAACAGGATCTGCGCGCGGCCGGACCGGAGTCGATCTTGGCCTCGGGCTTCGATCGGGGCGCGCTGCACGCGATCCGGACCAGCGGCTCGACCGGCCATCCGTTCACGGTCCTGCTCTCGCGCGCCGACCGCCAGACGCGCAGCATGATCGAGCTGCGCGGCCTGCTCGCGATCGGGCTCCGGCCGACCGACCGCCTGCTGGCGCTCGGGCCCGTGCATGCGCTCGGCCGGGGCCTGCATCAGCGGCTCGGCCTCTACCGGACCGAGCGGCTGTCCTCGATCCTGCCGTTCGAGGAGCAGGTCGCCCGCATCCGCGCCTTCGACCCGACGGTCCTCTGGGCCTACCCCTCGGCGCTGCGGGCCCTGATCAGGAACCTGGGGCGGCCTTTGGCGGCGGTCTGCCGGCCGCGCGCGCTGATCACCTCGAGCGGCGTCTTCGATCCCTCGGTCCTCGAGCCGGCCGGGGCGACCGGCATCGAACGCTTCAACTTCTATGCCTGTGTCGAGACCGGCCGGATCGCATGGGAATGCCGGGCGCACCGGGGGCTCCACGTCAACACGGACCATGTCGTGCTCGAACTCGAGCCGCTCGCGGCGCCGCTCGCCAACCAGCACCCAGGGCTCGGTGTCACCGTTGTGACGACGCTGAGCACCCGGGCCATGCCGCTGATCCGCTACCGGCTCGGCGACCTCTGCCGTTACCTCGACGAGCCCTGCCCGTGCGGCTGCGCCCTGCCGCTGATCGGGCCGCCGGTCGGCCGCCAGGAAGACCTGGTCAGGCTGCCGAGCGGACGGGTGATCAGCGCCGACGTCTTCATGTACATGCTCCGGCCGATCGTCGAGATCGACGGCTATCGCGCCATTCAGAAGGCGCTCGACCATTTCGTGGTCGAGCTGGCGAGCGCGACCGAGCTGCCGCCTCGGCTGCTCGAGGAGATCGGGGCCAAGCTGCGCGCGGCGATCGCCGAGCCGGTCCGCCTCGAGATCCGGCCGACGGCAGAGCTCAGCCGAAGCGGTCGCAAGCATCAGGCGTTCCGGTCGGAGCTCGCGTCCTGATGGCGGGTTGACGATCGCGCGGCGTCCCGCAATCGCCGGCCGTCGGCAGGTCCTGCGTTAAGGCCCAGGTCACGGTTCCTGCACAGAGTGCAGAAAGCCCAGGATCTTGTGGAACTCGTCCTCGGACAGGATGCCGCCCCATTTCGGCATGCCCTTGGTGACCCGGCCCTGGTGGACGGTGGTCAGGAAGACCTCGTCCATCCGCCCGTCGTAGCGGTGCTGCAACAGCCGGAGATTGATCCGGCGCTCGCCCTGGATGGCGTCCGGACCGTGGCAGTGGGCGCAGTTGGCGTTGAACAGCTTGTGCCCGGCCTCGACCAGCTGGGGGTCGGCGGCGACGGCGGGCGGCGCCGCCTGGTCGGCCGGGGGGCTCGACGCACCCGCGGGCGGCGAAGCGACGGTCTCGCCCACGGTCGGGTCGGCAGCCGCCGCCACCGAAGGCGCCGCGGCGGCGCCGGCGGCGAGCCGCACCGGCGCGGCATTGGGAAAGCCGTATTTGGCCATCAGCGCGTCGATCGAGCCGGCCAGAGCCCCGAGCGCCCGATCGACCTGATCCCTCAGCGCGGTCTGCTTGCTCGGGAAGGCGATCGCGCTCTGCCACTGCATGTGGTCGCCCTCGACTGGCAAGACCTGGTAGGCGCCGTGCAGGGTGCTCTCGTTGATCCAGCCGGCGGACGGGCCCCAGGTGAAGGCGGCATCGGCTTTCCCTTGCCCGAGGTCGGCCATCGCCTCCTCCGGTGACATCGCGGTCACCGATTCGACGTCCGACCGGCTCGCGAGCAGGCTCTGCGGCGGCGAATTGAACTGCACGGCGACCCGCCGTCCGGCGAGGTCCGAGAGGCTGGTCACGGCCATGTCCTGGGGCAGGACCAGAGCGTAGCCGAGCCGCAGGATCGGCTTGGAGAAGATCAGGCGCGGGCCCATGAAATCGGGATCGTCGGGCAGGCCGACGAAGCCGTCGCAGCGGCCGGCGAGCAGCGTCCTGCGGATGGTCCGCTTGGCGACGTAGGTGGGCGTCCAGACCGGCTCGAAGGGCCGGCCCAGCTGCTCGGCGATCTGGCGGCCGAGCTCGACGTAGATGCCGGGGGTGGCGACCTCGGCGCTGCTGAAGGGCAGGTTGTCCGGATCGGCGCACAGCCGGAACGGCCCGGCCGCCGCCGCCGGTCGCGCCGACACCGGGGCCGCGAACAGCAGCGCGGCCAGCAGGCAGCGGAATGCGGGCCGGTCCCGGGCCGCGCGCCGGTCGTCGCCGGGACCCGTGGCAGCGCGTGACCGACCGGACATTCCGCCTTCTCCTGCCTGCCGACGCTCAGAGCGAAAATACGAACAGCGTGCCGCCCTCGGGCGTCGCGGCCATGATCTTCTTGCCGACCTCGCCCATGAACGCGGGCGGACCCTCGGCGCGCCCGGCCAGCACGGCGACGTACTGCTTGCCGTCGACCGCGAAGGTCATCGGCCCGGCGCCGACCCCGCTGCCGACGTTGATCTTCCACAGCTCCTCGCCGGTCTTGGCATTGAGCGCGTGGAAGAAGCCCTGGATGTCGCCGAAGAACACGAGGTTGCCGGCGGTGGTCATGGTGCCGCCGTTCCACGGCAGCGGCAGGTTCATGGTCCAGGCCGGCTTCTGGGTCGCCGGATCCAGCGCCAGGAGCTGGCCCAGGTGATCACCGTGGCCCGGCTGCACCGTGAAGTCGTTGCCGAGATAGAACATCCCCCGGCGGTAGTCGATCTCGACCGCCTGCATGTCCTGGCAGGTGTTGTTCGCCGCGATGTACACGAGCCCGGTCTGCGGGTTGAACGAGGTCGGCTGCCAGTTCTTGCCGCCCATCCAGCTCGGGCAGATGTCGGTGGCCTTGTAGTCGAGCCGCGGCCGCTTGGCCGGGTCCTCGATCGGCTTGCCCGCCGCGACATCCCACGTCTTCGCCCAGTTGACCGGTACGAACGGCTCGGCCGAGATCAGCTTGCCGGTCTCGCGGTTGATCACGAAGTAGAAGCCGTCGCGGTCGGCCTTCATCAGCACCGGCGTCTGCTGGCCGTCGATCTTGAGGTCGGCGAGCACGCCCTCGTTGACGCCGTCGTAGTCCCAGGCCTCGGCCGGGGTCTGCTGGAAGCCCCACTTGATCTTGCCGGTGTCGGCATCGAGGGCAAGCGTGCTCGAGCTCCAGAGGTTGGTGAGCTTGCCGTAGTCCGAGGTGCCGGTGCTGCGCACCGCGGCGTTCCAGGGCGAGGGGTTGCTGGTGCCGTAGAAGATCGTGTTGGTCTTCGGATCATAGGACCCGATCTGCCAGGCGGCGGCGCCGCCGTGCTGCCAGCTGTCGCCCTTCCAGGTGTCGTTGCCGGGCTCGCCCGGACCCGGGATCGTCCAGGTCTTCCACAGGCGCTGGCCGGTCTCGAGGTCGAACGCCTGGATCGCGCCGCGCACGCCGTATTCGCCGCCGGCGTGGCCGATCACCGCCATGTTCTTGACGATCACCGGCGGCGAGGTGATCGCAGCACCATCGGTGTAGTCGACCACCTTGATCTTCCAGGCCTCCTTGCCGCTCTCGGCGTCGAGCGCCACCAGTTGGCCGTCGAGCTGGCCGAAGATGATCTTGCCGTCGGCGTAGGCGACGCCACGGGCATCCAGGTCGCAGCAGACGTAAGGGATGACGTCCTCGGCGACGTCGGGCTGGTATTGCCACTTGATGACGCCGGTCTTGGCGTCCAGCGCGTACACGCTCTTGGGGCCGGACGAGGCCGGGATGTAGATCGTGCCGTCGATCTCCAGCGGCGTCGCCTCGTTCGAGCGCAGGGCGCCGAGCTGGAAGGCGTAGGCGAGCTTCAGCTGGCCGACGTTCTGATCGTTGATCTGCTTGAGCGGGCTGAACCTCTGATTGTCGTAGGTCCGCCCATACATCGCCCAGTTGTTTTCGTTCTGGAGCGCCTTGTCGAGCGCCTCATCGGCGACGCCGACGCCAGGCGCGGCGAGCAGGACACCAGCGACGAGGGCCGTTTGGCCCAGCCATTTGACACCATCCACGTTCACAGAAGTCGCTCCCCCGATTTGTTGCGGGCGGGCGCAGCTGGCGCCAGTCGTGTCGCTGTGCCGCGCGCGCCGAACCATTGCTGGCAGCCGCCCCGAGGAGTCAGGGGCATGGGTTGGAATCCCGTTCGGGCTGGATCTCTTTTCAGCTGCCGGGGGCGATGCTGCCCCTCGATCAACCTCTGGTCAAGCCCTCGCTGCTGGACCCTACGCACCGATGGAGGGAAGCCCGGGCGACCGGATCGGCGCGTCCAGCTTGCCGGTCGCCGCCGCGATCATCATCTGATCGGGCAGTCTCGACCGGGTCATTGGCCATGTTCTGGCGCGAAGTTCTGTTCAGAGATCGCAGCGAGGCCGGGCGTAGGCTGGCCGAGCGGCTGATGCATCTGGCCGGTGCGAGCCCGGTCGTGCTGGCGCTGCCGCGCGGCGGCGTTCCGGTCGGGTTCGAGATCGCCCGGGCGCTCGAGGCGCCGCTCGACCTCGTGCTCGTGCGCAAGATCGGCGCCCCGTTCCAGCCCGAGCTCGCGCTCGGCGCCGTGGTCGACGGCGGCCGCGCGGAAACCGTGCTCAACGAGGACCTGGTGCGGGAATTCCAGATCCCCGAGGGCTACCTCGCCCAGGAGGGCGCGCGCCAGCTCGAAGAGATCGAGCGCCGGCGCGAGCTGTATCTCGCCGGTCGGGCAAGGGTTCCGCTCGAGGGGCGCACGGCGATCGTGGTCGACGACGGCATCGCCACCGGCGCGACCATGGAAGCCGCGCTGCGCGCGACCCGCCGCGCCGATCCGGACCGGCTGGTGCTCGCGGTGCCCGTGGCACCCGCCGACACGCTCGAGCGCCTGCGCCCGGAGGTCGACGAGCTCGTCTGTCTCGCCACGCCGCGCCTGTTCGGCGCGATCGGCGCGTTCTACGACGACTTCCGGCAGCTGACCGACGAGCAGGTCGTCGATCTGCTCCGACGGGCTGGAAGGTCCGAGGGGTAGCGGATCGGGCGGCGTTCAGCGCCACGCGACCGACAGGCTCTGGTCCGGGTTCGTGTGCACGCGGGCGCCGAGCGGTCGGCTCTCGCGGTCCAGGACATCGCGGAGCCAGGCGGCGTCCTCGGGCGACGCCCAGTTCAGCCGGAACTTGCGGATCTGGAACGGCACCAGGCGCAGGTCGAGCAGCCGGCCGTCGGCTGCGGCCAGCCGCGGCAGGTACATCAGCACCAGATCGTCCCGGTAGGCCTCGTAGCCGCTGATGCCCTCGTAGTCGTTCAGAAAATCGCCGCAGCCATGGAGGATCGGCCGGTCCCGGTAGACCTCGATGCCCTTGGGGTGGTGGGATGAATGGCCGTGGACGACATCGATACCCGCCCGCTCGATGATCGCATGCGCGAACTCTCTCTGCGCGCGCGGTATCTCATAGCCCCAGTTGCCGCCCCAATGGATCGAGGCGACCGCGAGATCGCCGGGCCGCTTGGCCGCGCTGACGCGGGCCGCGACGTCCTCGACCGTGCGCGCCGACAGGTCCTTCAAGAGGTTCACGCCCGGGCGTCCGGCGCGGGCCGCCCAATCAGGCGGGATCCCGCTGCTGCCGGCGCCGAAAGCGAACACCAGGACCCGGCCGCCGCGCGCGACCGGCAGGATCGCCGGCGCCGCCGCCACCGCGGCGTCGCGCCCGGCGCCGGCGCTCCTCACGCCCAACCGCTCGAGGCTCTCGAGCGTCTCCAGGAGACCCGCGCGGCCCCAGTCGAGGACGTGGTTGTTGGCGAGTTCGCAACAGTCGATCCCGGCCGCGGTCAGGCAGGCGGCATTGGCCGGGCTCATCTTGTAATTGATGCCTTTCGGCAGGGCATCGGTGCTGCGCGTGATGCTCGTCTCGAGATTGATGATCCTGAGGTCGGGCTGCAGCTCGTCCAGCACGTCGAGCGCATCGCCCCAGACGTAGCGGACGTCGACCGGCCTCGGAATCGGCCCGTTCGCCCGTTCGGCGAGCTCGACATAGGTCGTGGCAAGCCCGACCGCCGGCTCGTACAGCTGCGGGTCCGCCGGGTGCGGCAGGATCTGGTCGATGCCGCGCCCGAGCATGACGTCGCCGCACAGGAACAGCGTCACCGGCCCAGCACTGGCCGGCGAGGTGAGGCGGGTCGGGTCCGGCCTCGTGATCACCGCGCTCAAAGCCCTCAAGGCGCTGCCCGCGGCCGCGCCGGACAGCCTGATGAAGTCCCGTCGAACCAGCTTCAGGGCGTCACCCGCGCGGTCCGGCTCGCGCCGCAGGCCGTGGCATTGATCTGGATCATGGACCGGCGCGGCTTCAGCGGCGGACGATGAGAAGCGCGAGCGCCGCGAGGCCGACAATCCCGAGGCCGATGCCGAGCATCCGCCCGACCGGACGTGCGAGCGGCAGTTCGACGCCACCGATCTCCGCGACGGCTCGTTCCGCCTCGTCCGCCCGGTGCCCGTTGCGCCTGACCGGACGTCCTTCGCCGTCCGCCGGCCGTGCTGCGGCCGCCGCCGCGCCCAGCCGGGCCGGGCCGCCGCCCTCGAGCTGCGCCAATCGTTGCCGCGCCATCGCGACCCGCTCGGGACTGCGGACGCGCCGCCGGTCGAGCATCGAACGCACCTCCTCCGCGTCCAGGCCTTCCAGCCGGCGTCGGAACTCGGCGAGCGCCCGCTCCGCCCGGCGCTGGTTCGATCGGGTTGCCATCTCTGATCCTCCATCCTGGAAGCGGCCCCCATTACAACACAAAGGCATGTGCCGATTGAAGCGTTCCGCGAGTGTTCTGGCCTCGACCGGGATTCGCGACTTGGCAGCGACCGCACTTTACTGACCCAGCTGCCGATTCGACCGCGCCCGTCTTGCACCGGACCGTCGTACCGGAACCGGGCCGTGCCGATCCACGCCGCCGCGGATCGGGGGTGGATGCGTGCGAGAGGCCCGCCGACAGCACTCGCAGGCACAGTGAGCGTCGTACGGAACCGCCGCCCTCGGCGGCCGTTACGCCTTCACTGGACGGATCGAGAGCCGCACGCGCACCGCTCGGCACCGATACTGGAGCGGCCGCGGCCGGCCATCGCCGCCACGGCGGTCGACGTCGGCAACGGAGGCATGGGCCTGATCTCGACGGCGCGGGCGCGGTGGGCGCCGACGAGCAAAACGAGGAGCGGAGCGATGGACGCCAATCAAACCCACGGCGACTTCGGGGAGCGCTATGAGCGTGCAGTGGAGACCGGGCCGGTTGCGGCTGCGGCCGACAACCGCTGGCCAGGCGGCGTGATGGTGCTCCTGATTCTGGTGGCCCTCGGCTGGCCTCTGGTGACCCTGGCCGCCGCGGTGCCGACCTACCTGATCGCCGATCGCGATCAGGGGATGGTGCTCGCCGGCGTCGGTGCGGCGTTCCTCCTGCTGCGCTGGGCGCTCGGCGCCTGACGCGGGCGCGGTCGCCCCAGGACGATCGCGGCGCGGCCGCTCGGTGCCGGGCCGCGGACGCCGCATGCTCGATGGCAACTTCGCAGCGCACGGAAACCGCTGATGTCGCCGGGCTCCGCGCCCTGCCGCAGGTCGACCGGCTGATCGCGACGCCGGGGGCGCAGGAGTTCTGCCGGCGGTTCTCGCGGAGCGCGGTGGTGGCGGCCGCGCGCGCGGAGCTGGAGGCCAGGCGACGCCGCCTCCTCGAGGGCGAAATGACGGCGGCAGACGCCGCGATCGCGGCGGTCCTCGAGGGCATGCACGCGCGGCTGCGCGAGCGGGAGACGGCGGGCCTGCGGCGCGCGATCAACGCCACCGGCATCGTGATCCACACCAATCTCGGGCGGGCGCCGCTCGCCGAGGCGGCGCGCACGGCCGCGGCCGGGATCGGCGCCGGCTACTCCAATCTCGAGCTGGACCTGACGACCGGCCGGCGCGGCTCCCGCCATCACGCGGTCGCCGACCTGCTGTGCGAACTTGCCGGCGCCGAGGCCGCGCTCGTGGTCAACAACAACGCCGCCGCGGTGCTGCTGACGCTCGCCGCGCTCGCCGCCGGCGGCGAGGTGATCGTCTCCCGCGGCGAGCTGGTCGAGATCGGCGGTTCGTTCCGGATCCCGGACATCATCGCCCACAGCGGGGCGCGCCTGGTCGAGGTCGGCACGACCAACCGGACCAGGCTTGCGGACTACGCGCGGGCGATCACGCCGGCGACGCGCGTCCTTTTGAAAGTGCACCCGAGCAACTACCGGATCGTGGGCTTCACCAGCGCCGTGTCGACCGCCGAGCTGGCAACGCTCGGCCGCGAGCGCGGCGCGATCCTGATCGAGGACCTCGGCAGCGGCAGCCTGGTCGACCTCCGACGGTTCGGGCTGCCCCACGAGTCGACCGTTCCCGAGACCCTGGGCGCCGGCGCCGACCTCGTGACCTTCAGCGGCGACAAGCTGCTCGGCGGCCCGCAGGCGGGTCTGGTCGTCGGCCGGCGGGCGTTGATCGAGCAGCTGCAGCAGTATCCGCTGCTGCGCGCGTTGCGCCCGGGCAAGCTCACGCTCGCCGCGCTGCAGGCGACGCTCGAACTGTATCGCGAGCCCGAGCGGCTGGCGCATGCGCTGCCGGTGCTCGCGATGCTGACCCGGGGTCAGGAGGCGCTGCAGGCCCGGGCCGAGCGCCTGCAGGCCATGCTCGCCGCGATCGATGGCCTCGACGCCGAAATCGCGGCCGATGTCGGCTACTCGGGCGGCGGCTCGCTGCCCGAGGCCGGGATCCCGACCCGCGTGGTCCGGCTGCGCCCGCGGCGGATCGGCGTCGAGGAGCTTGCCCGGCGGCTGCAGGCGCACCGCCCCGCGGTCGTGGCGCGGATCGCGAACGATCGCCTGGTCCTGGACCTGCGCACGGTGGCCGACGACGAGCTCGCCGAGATCGGGCAGGCGGTGCGCGAGGTGCTGGCGTGAGGACGCTGCTCGCCGGCGTCATCGGCCACGTCGATCACGGCAAGACCGCGCTGGTCAAGGCGCTGACCGGGATCGACACCGACCGCCTCCGCGAGGAGAGGGAGCGCGGCCTCTCGATCGTGCTCGGCTTTTCCCATCTGGCCGCGGCCGAGGACGGCGAGATCGACCTGATCGACATGCCCGGCCACGAGCGCTTCGTGCGCACGATGATCTCGGGCGCGACCGGGATCGACGCCGCGCTGCTGGCGGTCGACGCCACCGAAGGCATCAAGCCGCAGACGCTCGAGCATGTCGAGATCGCCCGGCTGATCGGCGTCCGCCAGGGCGTGATCGCGATCACCAAGTGCGATGCGGCGCCGGCCGAGCAGGCGGCCCGGGTCGCCGCCGATGCCGGGGCGCTCGCCGCGACGAACGGGCTGCCGGCGCGGCCCCACGTGTTCACCTCGGCGCTGCGCGGCGACGGCATCGGCGAGCTCGCCGAGCGGCTCGCGGGCCTTCTCGATGGCCAGGCGGCCCGCGTCGATCACGGCTTCTTCCATCTGCCGATCGACCGCGTCTTCAGCGCGCCGGGCTTTGGCACCGTGGTCACCGGCACGCTCCGGCGCGGCGCGATCGCGGTCGGCGACCGGGTCGAGATCGTGCCGGGTGGGCTTTGCGCCCGCGTGCGCGGCCTCCAGGTGCACAACCGGCCGGTCGCGAGCGCCGAGCCGGGCCGGCGGGTCGCGGTCAATCTGCGCGACGTCGACCGGACGCAGCTCGGTCGGGGTCAGGCGCTCTGCACACCCGGCGCGCTGGCGCCGGTCCAGCGGCTGGACGCGGACCTGCGCCTGCTCGAGAGCGCGCCGCGGCCGCTGCGTCATCAGCAGCTGGTCCGGCTGCTGTTCGGCACTTCCGAGGTCAGCGCCCGGGTGCGCCTGCTCGATCGGGACCTGCTCGACCCCGGCGCCACAGCACTCGTCCAGCTGCAATGCGCCCAGGAGATCGCGGTGCCGGCGCGCGAGCCGTTCATCATTCGGCTGCCCTCGCCGGCGCGCACGATCGGCGGCGGCCGGATCATCGCTCCGGCCGAGCGTCGGCGCCGACGGCACGATCCGGCCGTGACCGGCTATCTGCGCGCCCTGAACCGGGACGATCCCGCCCTGGTGATCGCGGCGCGGCTGCGGGGCGCCGGCCATCGCGGCTGCGCGCTGGCCGAGCTCGGGCGCCTGGTGGGCTTCGCCCCGAGCCGGCTCGGGACCTGGCTGGACCGGGCGCAGGCCAGGCGTTTCCACGACGACACGGTCCTGCACCGGGCGATCTGCTCGGGGCTCGAGGAAATCCTGCTCGTCCGGCTCGACGACTTTCACCGCCGCCATGCCGGAGAGCCCGGCATCGGCAAGGAGCAGCTCCGGCGGTACCTGCCCGAAGCGCTGCCGGCCGTCGCCTTCGACGACATCCTCTCGGCCCTGGCGGCCCGCGGCCGGATCGTCCGGGAGCAGGGCCTGATCCGGCAGAGCGGGTTCCGCCCGGCGCGGCCGGCGGGCGAAGCGCCGGCCGCCCCGCTCACGCTCGGGATCGAGCAGGAGTTCCGACGGGGCGGGCTGGCACCGGCCGATGTCGGCGCGGTGATCGGGAGCGACCCGCGCCGGATGCGGATCCTGCGCGATCTGGTCCAGAGCGGCCGGCTGGTGGCGACCTTCGATCGCGTGCAGAAGCGGCAGGTGATTTTCCATCGGGAGGCGGTCCAGCACGCCCGCCGCGTCATCGAAGCGCAGTTCGCGGGCGTGGGCGGCTTCCTGGTCGGCGACGTCGGCCAGGCGCTCGGGATGTCCCGCAAATACAGCATCCCGCTCCTGGAGTACCTTGACTCCTTGCACTGCACGCGCCGGATCGGCGACCGGCGCGTGGTCATCCGCGGCGTCGGGACCGACCGCTCGCGACCGGGCGATACGAACCCGGTCGAGGACGAGCCGTTTCGAGCGCGGCCGATACGGAGGCGACAGGGGTCTGGTGGCCCTCCTGGTCTTCAAAACCAGTGACCCGTTGACAGCGGGTGGTGGGTTCGATTCCCATCCGCCTCCGCCAACCGATCGATCGGACGCGTGAATGCGGCCTTCGAGCCTGCCAGCGACCACCGACCTCGTGCTGATCGGCGGCGGCCACAGCCACGTCGCCGTGCTCAGGCGGTTCGGCATGAAGCCCGTGCCCGGCGTGCGCCTGACCCTGATCGCGCGCGACGTGCACACGCCCTATTCCGGCATGCTGCCGGGCTACATCGCGGGCCACTACGGCTTCGACGAGGTCCACATCGACCTCGAGCCGCTCGCCCGGTTCGCGGGTGCCCGGCTGCTGTGCGCCGAGGCGACCGGGCTCGATCTCGCGAACCGCCGCGTGCTCTGCCGCGACCGGCCGCCGGTCGCCTACGACCTGCTCTCGATCAACACGGGCTCGACGCCGGGGCTCGCGGACGTGCCGGGCGCCGCCGGCCGGGTCGTGCCGGTCAAGCCGATCGCGGGCTTCGTCGCGCACTGGCAGCGGCTCTCCGAGCGCGTGCTGGCCGAGGACCGGCCGCTTTCGATCGGCGTGGTCGGCGCCGGCGCCGGCGGGGTCGAGATCCTGCTCTGCGTGCACCACCGCCTCGGGCGCCGCCTCGCCGAGCACGGTCGGCGCGCGGGTCACCTGAGCTTCCACCTGGTCAGCGGCACCGACGAGCTCCTGCCGAGCCACAATCCGCAAACCCGCGCCAGGTTCGCCCGCGTCCTGAAGGAGCGCGGCGTCCACGTCCATCCGGGCCATCTCGTGGTCGAGGTCGACGGCGCCGGCGTGCGCTGCGCCAACGGCGCCCGGATCGCGCTCGACGAGATCCTCTGGGTCACTTCGGCCCGGCCGGCGCCCTGGCTCGAGGAGGCGGGCCTCGAGGTCGACCAGGCAGGTTTCGTCATGGTCGACGACGCGCTGCGCTCGGTCTCGCAGCCCGCGGTGTTCGCGGCCGGCGACGTCGCGACCATCGTCGGCGCACCGCGCCCCAAGTCCGGCGTGTTCGCGGTCCGCGAGGGCCCGCCGCTCGCCGCCAACCTCCGGCGCGCCGCCCGCGGCAGCCGGCTCCGGCGCTTCCGGCCGCAGCACCGGTTTCTCAGCATCATCACGACGGGCGACCAGTACGCGATCGCGTCGCGCGGGCGGTGGGCGCTGGAGGGACATTGGGTCTGGCGCTGGAAGGACTGGATCGACCGCCGCTTCGTGCGCCGCTACCGCGAGCTGCCGGAGATGACCGGCGGACCGGGGGTCGAGACTTTCCAGGGGCCGCTCGGCGCCAGGGTGTTCCGGGCGCGACCGGCGCCCGCGATGCGCTGCGCTGGCTGCGGCGCCAAGGTCGGCAGCCGGGCGCTGACCCGCGTCCTTGCCCGGCTGGCCGCAGCCCAGGGCGGCGACGGAATCGTGATCGGCCTGGAGGCGCCCGACGATGCCGCGGCGATCGAGGTGCCGCCGGGCAAGGTAGCGCTCCAGACCGTCGATTTTTTCCCGGGTTTCGTCGATGACCCCTACGTCTTCGGCCAGATCGCGGCCAACCACGCGCTCGGCGACATCTACGCGATGGCCGGCCAGCCCCGGGCCGCGCTCGCGATCGTGACCCTGCCCTTTGGGCCCGAGGACAAGGTCGAGGAGGAGCTGTTTCAGATGCTGGCGGGCGGCGTCCGGGTGCTCGGCGCCGGGGGCGCGGTCCTGGTCGGCGGCCACACCAGCGAGGCGGTCGAGCCGGCGCTCGGCTTCGCGATCACCGGGCTCGGCGACCCGGAGCGCCTGCTGCGCAAGCGCGGCCTCGCGCCGGGCGACCGGCTGATCCTGACCAAGCCGCTCGGCACCGGCACGCTGCTGGCCGCGGCGATGCGCCGCCAGGCCAGGGGCCGATGGCTCGAGGGCGCGCTCGCCTCGATGCTGCAGTCCAGCCGGACGGCTTCGGACGTCCTCCAGCGCCATGGTGCCCGCGCCTGTACCGACGTCACCGGCTTCGGCCTGCTCGGTCATCTGCTCGAGATGGTCCGGCCTTCGGGCGTCGACGTGAGGCTCGACCTCGCCGCGATCCCGATCCTGGACGGCGCGCTCGACACGGCCCGCAACGGCATCCTGAGCTCGCTGCACCCGGCGAACGCCGAGGCGGCGAACGCCATACGGGCGAACGGCCAGGTGGCGCACGAAATCTGGCCGCTGCTGTTCGATCCGCAGACCGCCGGCGGCCTGCTGGCAGCCGTGCCGGAGACCAGTGCTGCCGCGTGTACCACCGAGCTTCGAAGCTTGGGCTACCAGCGTGCGGCGGTCATCGGCACGGTGCTGCCGCGCAGCAACCGTGCCGAGCCGATTACGTTGTCGGATTAGAGCTCTTCGGCAAGGCCGGCGAGCGCGTCGCGGGCCTCGACGATGCGCTGCCGGCGGACGCCGACCAGCGGATACTCGCCGCCGGTGACCACGCTCAAGATCGCGTTGGTCCGATCCAGGCGCTCTTCCAGATCGTGGGCACCGGGATCGGCCCGCCGCCGCTCGATCAGCCGGTCGCGCAGGCGCACGATGCCCCGCACCGCCTCCGGCAGATCGCCGGCCATCCGCTCGGGCGATTCCTCGAGCACCCGGTCGAGCACCGCGAGCGCCGCGAGCGCCGCCTTGCAGGGCTCGCGCAGCGTATCCGCGGTCGCGCTCACCGGGACCGGCCCCGGGTCATGCGGAAGTACTCGTCGGGGCGCCTGGCCGAGTCCTGGCCGGCATGGAGGACGGCCTGGCGCATGATCATGCCGCCCGCCAGGACCGCGAGCGAGGCCGCGATCGAGAGGCCGGGCGAGCGGCGCTTGCGCACCTGGTTCAGCCCGTAGCAGGCGAGCGGCACGCCGGCGCCGAGCGCGATCGCGCCGATCGTGTTGGCGGCGCCCCAGCCGCCCTGCCGCAGCGGCCGGCCGACGCCCCGGGCGCGCTGGCGACGCTCCGAGACCACCGACACGGCGAGCTCGGCCGCGGTCGCCGTCAGCGCCACCTGGTCGAGGACGCGGCTGTTCTCGGGCTCGTCGATCTGCTCGCTGAGCGAGAGCGCCGCCGCCCCGGTCGCCATCGCGGAGCAGGCGAAGCGCGCGGCGAGCAGGCCGGGCTCGGCCGCCCACATGGGCGTGCTGGTCGCCGCCAGCAGGGCGCCGGTATAGGTGCTCATGCCGGCGCCGGCGAGCGCCGCCGGGATCTGCGCGACTTGGGCGAGCAGCCCGGAACCCTCGCGCCCGCCGCGCTCGTCGAGCAGTTGGCCTGCGGCCGTCAGCGCGCTGGCGCCGCCGAAGACGGTCAGGATGTAGCTGCCGATCGACATCGGCGAGGTCGGCCGGAAGATCCGCAGCATGTTGTACCAGCGCCGCGGGGTCTTCAGGTCGGAGATCAGCAGCGGCGCGCCGAGGACCGCGCCGGCGACCGCCAGATGGCGCCCGTTGCGCACGATGCTGCGCGCGCGCCTCCCGCCCAGGAGGTCGGCGGCGGTGGCGATGATCTGGGCCGAGCCCGCGAGCCCGGCGAGGAAGATGTAGGCCGCGACCTCCCAGGTCCAGGGACTGGGCTTGAGCGCCGGCCGGCCATAGTAGGTGGGGCCCCGGTACTCCCGCGGTTCGGCGGGCACCCGCTCGCGATGCCGGCCGAACAGGGCCGCCGGGCTGCGCACGCGGTCGAGGTCGGGCGAGCGGATCATCGGCCGTTCCGTCCCGAGAGTGCGAGCAGCGCGACCGCAGCGACGCTGAGGCCCGCGATCGTCGCAAGCCCGGACGCGAGGCTGGGTGCCACCCGGTTCGCCGGCCGGCTCGGCGCCTCGGGCAGATTGTAGACCTCGGGCTCGTCGTTCAGCAGGAAGAACGCGTGCAGCTGGCCGAGCCCGCCGGTCGCCCCCGGGCCGTCCGGGGTACCATACAGATAAGCGTTCGTGGCGCCCAGCGCGTGCAGGTCGTCGACGCGGCGCTCGGCGCGCTCGTGCAACTCGGAAAGCTCGCCGAACTGGATCGAATTGGTCGGGCAGGCCTTGGCGCAGGCCGGCTCGAGCCCGCCCTTCAGCCGGTCGTAGCAGAGCGTGCACTTGTGCGCCTTGCCGTCGGCCAGGCTGACCTCGACGACGCTGAACGGACAGGCCGGCACGCAGTAGCCGCAGCCGTTGCAGATGTCCTGCTGGACCACGACCGTGTCGAACTCCGTGCGGAAAATGGCGCCGGTCGGGCAGGCCTCGAGGCAGGGCGCGTTGGCGCAGTGCTTGCAGACGTCGCTCATCATCAGCCAGTTGCTCTGGAACGGCGCCATCTCGGTGGCGCGCTCGCCGCCCTCGCTGATCTTCTCGATGAAGGCGACGTGCCGCCAGGTGTTGGCGCCGAGGCTGCCGGTGTTGTCGTAGCTCATGCCGGTCAGGCCGATGTCGTCCGCCGGCAGCGCATTCCATTCCTTGCAGGCGACTTCGCAGGCCTTGCAGCCGATACAGAGCGTCGTGTCGGTGAAGAAGCCGTAGCTCTTCCCGGGCTCGATCCGGGTCCCCGCGGTCAGCTCTGATTCGTCGCGGATCATGCCCTCGAGCTTGGAATCCGCGTAGTCGAGCGCGCGCGGGTGGACCGTGCTCATGCTCTGCTCCTCGGCGGCCGCGCCAGACGGCCCGCGCGCAGGCTGCAGGTCAGCGCCTTGTTCTCGTGCATGCTGGTGTTCGGGTCGCCGACCACGCTGGTGAGCACGTTGGCGATGTCGCCGGTGGCGTAGCCGATCCAGCCGAAATGCCAGGGCATGCCGATCTGGTAGACGCGGCGGCCGTCGATCTCGAACGGGCGCAGGCGTTCGGTGACCAATGCTCTGGTCTCGACCTCGCCGCGCGCGGTCGCGAGCACGACCCAGTCCAGTGTCCGGATGCCGAGCTCGCGCGCGAGCTCGGGCGGGATCTCGGCGAAGCCTTCCGGCTGCAGTTCGGCGGTATGCGGCACCGAGCGGGTCGGCGTCGCGCCCGAATGATGCTCGGTCAGGCGATAGGTCGTGAGCACGTGCGGGAAGCGTGGATCGCCGACCTCATGATAGAGGTTGCCCTCGCGCTCCCACTTCTTGGCGACCGGGTTGTCCTGCTGGGCGTAGAAGGCGTTGCGGACCGGGGATTCCACGGGCTCGTAGTGGGTCGGCAGCGGCGCGTCCTTGAGGCCCGAAGGCACAAACAGCGAGCCGCGGCCGTCGGCGATCATGATGAAGGGGGCGCGGCCGTCGATCGCCGCCATGCCGGAGGGGTTGGCGGCCCAGTCCGGTTCGTAGTCGGGCGCCTTGTCCGGCTCGAAATCGGGCTCGTCCGGGCCCGCCCACTTGCTCTGCTGCGCGTCCCACCAGATCAGCTTCTTGCGCTCCGACCAGGGACGGCCCTCGGGGTCGGCCGAGGCACGGTTGACCAGCGTCCGTCGGTTCGACGGCCAGGCGAACGCCCAGCCGAGATGGGTGCCGGGGCCGTCCGGCCCATCCGGCTTCCGCGAGCGCGCCTTGTTCTGCCCCTCCTCCGGGTAGATGCCGCTGTAGGCCCAGCCGCCGCAGGCGGTCGAACCGTCGTCCTTCAATTCCTTGTAGTCCTTGAGCTGCCTGCGCTCGGGCCAGGTGTAGCCGTTGATCTCCTTCAGCACCGCATCCACCGAAGGCTCCTCGCGCTCGCCAGAGGTCGGGTAGTCCCAGGTGAGATTGCGGATCGCCTCGTCCTTCGGCTCGCGGCTCTGGGCATAGAGCTGCTTCAGCCGGCGCCCGAGGTGATAGACGAACCAGGTCTCCGAGCGGCTGTCGCCCGGCGCCTCGACGACCTTGTCGTGCCACTGCACGAGCCGGTGCAGGTTGGTGTAGGTGCCGTCCTTCTCGCCGGCGAGAGCGACCGGCATCAGGAAGACCTCGGTCTTGATGTCCGCAGGGCGCAGCTCGCCGCTCTTGACCGGATCGCCGTCGCGCCAGAAGGCCGCGGTCTCGTTCTCGCTGAAGTCGCGCACGACCATCCAGTCGAGCTCGGCGAGCCCGCGCTGCACGAGCCTGGAGTTGCTGCCGCCGACCGCCGGGTTCTGGCCGATCATGAACATGCCGCGGATCAGGCCGTCGCGGATCGCGAGCGTCATCGGCAGCTGCGAATGGTCGCCGACGATCTTGGGCAGCCACGCATAGCCGAAGTCGTTGTCGCGCGTGGCCGCATCGCCGTACCAGGCCTTGAGCAGGCTCACGGCGTACTTCGGCATGTTCGACCACCAGCCGGTCGGCACGGTCTCCGCCTCGAGGTAGTCCTTAAGCGTGTCGTGCGGCTTGTAGGCGTGCGGCTGCGCGAGATAGGTCGGCAGCATGTTGTAGAGCGTCGGGATGTCGGTGCTGCCCTGGATGCTGGCAATGGCCGCGCAGCGCCAGGATGCCGCCGCCCGGCCGGCCGACGTTGCCGAGCAGGCATTGGATCATGGCGGCAGCGCGGATCATCTGGACGCCGGTGCTGTGGTGGGTCCAGCCGACCGCGTAGCAGAAGGTGCCGGTGCGCTCGGGGCCGGAGTTGCGCGCGAGCGCGTCCGCCACTTTCAGGAAGGTTTCCTTGGGGCAGCCCGTGACCCGCTCGACCATCTCGGGCGTGTAACGGGCGTAGTGCCGGCGCAGGATCTGGTAGACGCACATCGGGTGCTGCAGGTCATGTCCTGCGGCACCGGATGCTTGCTCAGGCGCTTGGCGTGCTCGCCGAACGATTCCGTGGTGTTGACGTAGTGCTCGGCGAGCGAGGAGGGCACCACCATGCCCTCGTACTGCCAGCTGTCGAGCAGGTACGAGCGCTTCTCCTCGCTCCAGCCGGAGAACTTGCCCTCGAGCTCGTCCGGGCCCTGGTAGCGCTCGTCGATGATGGTCGCGAGGTTGGTGTAGTTGAGCGCGTACTCCTTGAACCAGAGATCGTTCTCGAGGATGTGGCGGATGATGCCGCCGAGGAACGCGATGTCGCTGCCGGCGCGCACCGGCGCGTAAATGTCGGCGAGCGCCGAGGTCCGGGTGAAGCGCGGGTCGACGTGGATCAGCCTGGCGCCCTTGGCCTTGGCCTGGAGCGCGAAGCGGAACGCGATCGGATGGTTCTCGGCCATGTTGGACCCCATCACGACGATGCAGTCCGCATTCGCGAGGTCCCACTGGGGCATCGTCGATGCCCCCCGGCCGAACGTGGCGCCCAGACTGGGCACCGATGAGGAGTGTCAGACGCGGGCCTGGTTCTCGATCCAGACCATGCCCAAGCCGCCGCCGAACAGCTTCTTGAGCAGATAGTTTTCCTCGTTGTCGAGGGTCGCGCCGCCGAGCGAGCCGACGCCCAGCGTGTGGTTCACCGTCTTGCCGTCGGGCAGCTTCTCAACGAAGGTCTCGTCGCGCGTGCGCTTGGTCAGATAGGCGATCCGGTCCATCGCCCAGGCGAGCGGGCGGTGCTCCCAACGATCCGAATAGGGCGCGCGGTAGAGCACCTTGGTCAGCCGCAGCGGACTGGTCAGCAGGCCGAAGGTCGCAGCGCCCTTGGGGCAGAGCGTGCCCTGGTTGACGGGGCTGCGCGGGTCGCCCTCGATGTGGATGACCCTACCGTTCCTGGCATAGACCAGCTGGGCGCAGCCGACCGCGCAATAGGGGCAGATGCTGGTCCCGACCTTGTCCGCCTGCTCGAGCCGCGGCCGCAGGGTGCGCGACTGGCTGCTCTCGGCAGCCGTCGAGGTGGAGCTCTCGCCCGCGAGCTGACGCGGCAGCGACCAGTCCCGAAGGAAGCCGGCGGCGCGGCTGTCGGAGTTGCGGCGGCGACTGCTCATGGAGGCTTCTCCCATCGTGCACCCGTCCGAACGCAGGCGTGGGTGCCCGGTTCCATCCGGCCGGTCGGAGATCATCGGGCGAGCGGCTCGACTTCGTAGGCGATCGCGGCGACCAGGCGCTCGGCGTCGCCGTACTCGACCTTGACCGGGACCTCGGCCGCCAGCAGCGCCTGCAGATCGGCTGGCTCCAGCGGAGCATCATGGGCAAGGACGAAAAGCTGATGGACGCCTTCGGGGTCCTCCAGCTGGAAGCGTCCCTCCTGGACCAGCGTGATGATCCCGCGCGTCACGGCTCGCGGCCGGCGTGGCAGCAGCGCACGCGCGCGGATGGCTTCGGGGAGGACTGTCATCGGGCTCGTCTCCTGGACGACGCCCCGACAACGCCGAGCGCCGCCCCCGGGTTCCTCCGGACGCGAGCGTGGGAGGATCAAGGCGATGGCGCGTTGCTCTGGCAGAGCCGATCAACGCACCCGGAGGGACCATCTTGTCACCTGTCTCGAACCCGGGCGGCCGTGACGTGATCGTCATCGGCGCTTCGATGGGCGGCGTCGAGGCGCTGAGGTCGCTGCTGCAACGCTTGCCGGCAAACCTGCCGGCCTCGGTGTTCATCGTTCTGCATACGGCCGATCACGCCCCCGGCCTGCTCGCGCAGGTGCTCGGCGACACAAGCTCCCTGCCCGTCCTGACGGCGATTGAAGGACATTGCCACTCGCCCGGCTGCATCTATGTCGCCCCACCCGATCATCATCTGCTGGTCGGCCACGATCACGTCCACGTCCGCCGCGGGCCGCGGGAGAACGGCTCCCGGCCGGCGATCGATCCTCTGTTCCGTTCGGCCGCGGTCAGTTGCACGACCCGGGTCATGGGTGTCGTCCTCACGGGACTCCTCGACGACGGGACCTCCGGTCTGCAGGCGATCAAGCGCTGCGGGGGCCTCGCGATCGTTCAGGACCCGCGCGATGCTGCCTATGCTCAGATGCCGCGGAGCGCGATTAAGCAGGTGGCCGTCGATCACGTCCTGCCGCTCGGAGAGATCGCCGCGGCTCTCGGCGCGCTTGCGCTCGATCCGCGCCCGCCAGCCGGAGAGGTCCCCGAGGAGATACGTGTCGAGGCGCTGATTGCGGCCCAGGAGTTTCGCGCCATGGAGCATCCCGACCGAGAGACCACGCTGTCGCCGATCACCTGCCCCGAGTGCCACGGTTCCCTGCGCGAGATCCGCGAAGGCGAGCTGGTCCGTTTCCGCTGCCACACCGGACATGCATTCACGCTCGAGGCGCTCGGCGTCCTTCAGGCCGAAGCCTGGGAGCGGGCCCTCTATGGCGCCCTGCGTTCCCAGCAGGAGCGGGCGCAGCTGGTCCACCGGATGGCGGCCGAGGCCCGCCGGCACGGCGCCGGCCGGTCGGCCGATCAGCTGCAGCAGCGGGCCGACAGCTACCAGGAAGGCGCGGAGCTGCTCCGACGGCTAATCGGCCACGGCAACGCCGCCGGCAATGCGGCCGAGGGCAGCGGTGGTCCTGATCAGCTTTGACGGTGGCGCGCGCTCGGCCCCGAGAAGAGGCCGGCGACCTCGTGGAGGTTGCGGCTGAGTTCCTGAACCGCGAACGCGAGCGTGAAGATGCGCTCGACCTGTCGGCTAGCCAGCGGCCTCGTCGCGCCTTGCTGCCGGAGGCGATGCAGGGCTGCCTCGAGCGCCCGCGCCTGCTCACAGACGACACGTGGTTCTGGTGCTGGTGCGTTCCCCGCCAGGGCCTCGCCGAGCTTGCCGAGGTAAGCGCCGCCGATCGCAGCCAAGTTTTCCAATTCCGGAGCGAGCTCCTGGCGCGCCGCCTCCGGCAGCGGCTCCTTGTCGGCGCGCGCCATCAGCAGGAGCGAGTGCCACAGGCGCTCGACCGCCTCGAGCAGGTGGCGCGGCCGCGGGTGCCTCGGCGACCGGCGGACGCGGCTCGGATAGCGCGATTGCGCGGCGATGCCGCCCGCGGCCCAGAGCTCGGTTTCGATCTCCTGATTGATGGCGTCGGTCCGGCCGGGGGCGGGCTCGCCCAGCAGCGATCTGATGGTCGCCCTGAGCAGATCGGCGCAGCGGTCGAGCGCGGCGCCGAGGTGCCGCTCGACCGCGCGGTGCGCCGGCTGCGGGAACACGATCAGCCCGACGATCGTCCCGACCGCCGCGCCGATGCCGATCGCGACGGCCTCGCTCCAGGCCTCCTCGATGGCCTGGCCCGCGGGGCCGAGCAGGATGATCGCCGCCGGGACCAGGCCGAAGCGAAGGCCGGGACGCAGCCCGATCACGAAGCCGAGGATCGCGGTCACCAGCAGCAGGCCAAGCGCGTTCGACCACGCCGAGGTGCCGAACGCGAGAACGTAGGCGAGGCCGAGCGCCGTGCCGAGCACGGTGCCACCGATGCGGCCGAGCGCCGAGCTGATCGTGTCGCCGATGTTCGGCTGGATCACGAACAGGGCCGTGATCACCCCCCAGGAGGCCTGCGGCAGCCCGGTGATCTTGAACAGCCCGAAGGTGGCGAGCGCGGCGGCCGCCGTCTGGGTCGCGATCCGCGCCGGCTGCGCGAGCCGCCGGAGCCGGCCCGACCAGCGATGCCAGCTGCCCGGAGCGGGGCTCGCCTCCGCTTCGTCCCGGGCCAGCCGATGCGAACCGATCATCGCCGCTCCTCTCACGTGCCTGGTGACCGACGCGTCCTCTTAGGATCGAGCTGTGAGCGGGTCCGGTTCCCGGCTGCGCCGGATCCGCAGGGCGATCCTGCGGGCGGCAACGCCACGCCTGCCGAAAGGCTCCCGGACCGCGACGGCGAGCCCATGGCTGCCGCCGAGCCGTTGATCTTCGGCAGTGCGCTGATTCCGCCGGCAACTGGCCGTCGCCCGGACGGGCGAGGTCGCGTGTCAGCCGGTGCCGAGCAGCGAGAGCAGGCTCTGAGCCACGACCTCGGTCGCCTTGAACAGGTCGGCGAGCGGCAGGCGCTCGTCGGCGCGGTGCGCATTCGCCTCCTCGATCGTGTGCGGGCCGGCACCGTAGAGTACGACCGGCACGCCGGCCGCCGCGTAGTGCCGGGCATCGGTGTAGAGCGGCACTCCCGTGGCCGCGACCGGCTCGCCCATGATCCGGCTGGCATGGCGGCAGATGATCTCAGACAGGCGCTCGCTGCCGGGCAGCGGCTGCAGCGGCGGGGCGAGCAGGATGCGCCGGATCTCGACCCGAGCCCGCGGGAACGCGCGGGCCGCACCTTCGATCACGCCCCGCAGCTCGGCCTCGACCTCGTCCGGGCGTTCCTCAGGGATCAGCCGCCGGTCGAGGCGGCAGGTGATGCGGTCGGGCACGACGTTGGTATTGATGCCGCCCTGGATCAGCCCGACCGTGAGCTGCGGCGAGCCGATGCCGACGATGCCCGAGGTCCGCCTGGCCAGACCCTGGCGCCAGACGTAGAGCGCCGCCAACACGTGGTTCGCGGCTTCCAGCGCATCGATGCCGGTGAACGGCATGGCAGCATGCGCCGAGCGGCCGCGCACCTCGACCTCGAGGTGCAGGCAGCCGTTGTGGGCGTTGACCACGGCATAGGCGAAGCCCGCGCCGAGCGCCAAGTCGGGCCGGCTGATGCCCTGATCCAGGAGCCATTTAGGCCCGATCTCGCCACCGGCCTCCTCGTCGTAGGTGAGGTGCAGCTCGACGGTGCCGCCGAGCTTGGTGCCGCTCGCCTCGAGCGCCAGAAGAGCGAAGGCATAGGTCGCGAAATCCGACTTCGAGACCGCCACTCCGCGGCCGTACATCCAGCCGTCGACGACCTCGGCGCCGTAGGGGTCGCGGCTCCAGCCCTCGCCCGGCGGCACGACGTCGCCGTGGGCATTGAGCGCGATCACCGGCCCGGCACCGAAACGGCGGCGAACCACGAGGTTGGTGGCGCTGATCATGCCGTGCTCGCGGACCAGCGCCTCCGGGACCGGGTGGCGCTCGACCGTGAAGCCGAGCTCTTCGAGCAGCCCGGCCGTGCGCCCGGCATGGCGTGCGCAGTCACCGGGCGGATTGTCGGACGCCACCCGGACCAGCTCGGCCAGAAAGCGCTGCTCGACATCCCGCTGGCCCGCAAGAAAGCTCGTGATCGCAGCCGCGGCCTCGGCCATTCTGACCTCTCCCCTTGGAACGACTGGGTTCGGCAGGCCCACCCCCAGATGGGTCTCGAGGAGGCGGAGCCTGGGTGCTCTCTGCTGCAGCCACGCGTCTGCCGGCTCGAGCCTGCATCGAGCCGGATTGCGAGCTGTCCTTCAAGGTTTCGTTAACGATCGCTTACTTAGGCTGCCCTGTCCAATGGTCCATCCATGGACGCCTCCGGCTCTGCAAGGGCTTGTTCGGGTTTTGGCAAGCGGTCTTGGCTGCTGCCATCCATTCGGCCTTCGGAGTGCGGCTGGCTGGCCGCTGGCCTTGATGAGATCCGCGGATCGGCAGCCGATCATGGGAACGAGCTCGAAGCTCGTGGACCATCACGGCTTCTGCCCTCGCCGGACCGGACCGACCTCGGTGGTCGGTCCTGGGTCCCAGGCGAGCGGTCTGACCGATCCTGTCATCACGTCGAAAGTCGCCCGCGCAGCTCGTGGAAGTCTCCCGGTGTCGTCAGCGGTCTCAGACGGCCCGATAGGCCTCGCCGTGGCTGAGCATCGCCCAGAGGATGCGGGCCCGTTGGTTGGCCACCGCCGCGACCGCGACGTTGAACGGCCGGCGTGCCGGCAGGCCGGCGATCCACGACCAGAGCTTACCGGTGCGGCCCTGGCCGATCCTGACGACGGCCCGGGCGCCGGGCATCAGCTGGCGGCGCAGGGAACCATCGCCGCGCTGGCTGATCCCGAGCCGGCGTTCCTTGCCGGCGGTGGCGTGCGGTCGCCGGACCAGCCCCAGCCAGGCGGCGAGATGGCGCCCCGAGTGGAACGCCGTCGCATCCGCTACGGTCGCGGTGAACGCGGTGGCGATCACCGGGCCCTCGCCGGACCGGACCGACCACCGGGGTCGGTCCTGGGTCCCAGGCGAGCCCGGGACCTCGGCGGGCGAGCGGCAGATCGGATCGGTGCGGGTCATCGCGACCAGGCGCCGGTCGAGGCCGGCAATCTTGGCCTCGAGTTCCCGGATCGGGGCCACCAGCAACTGCAGCACCTCGTGGGCCAGGGGCGGGATGCGGCCATCCTTCGACCTCGCCGAGGATGAGGAGCGGCTGACGCCAACCGGCCTGGCGCTGCGCTGCGACGATCCCAAGCTCGGCGAGGTTGATCGTGGCCGTCCGCTGGCCGATCAGCTGGTCGCGCCCCCGGTGGAGCATCAAGGTCGCCTGCTGGGCCTCGGTCTTGACCGCCACGAAGCGCAGGCTCGGGCGCGGCACCGCCTCACAACAGGCCTCGGCATCGGCCGCGTCGTGCTTGTTGGTCTTGACGCGCGCCTGGCTCCCAGCGCCGACCGCCGAGGTCGGCGCGGAGCGGCGCGCCTTGACGTACTGCGGTGGCATCAGGCGTGCGTCGTGCCCGAGCCCGATCAGCTCGCGCGCCCAGTGACGCGCCCCGCCGCAGGCCTCGAGGCCGATCACGCAGCGCGGCAGATTGACAAAGAATTCCAATACTTTGCCGTGCACCAAGCGCTTGCGGAGCACCACTCGGCCCCGCTCATCGACACCGTGCACCTGGAACACGCTCTTGGCGATCTCCAGCCCGATCGTGATCGCCTGCATCTCGGACGTCTTCCCGCGTTCGTGGTTGTTTCCGACTTCCACCTTGGCACCTCGATGCCGTCAGCGGGAGGCGTCCATCTCATTAGGGGATCGTGGGACTCCATCCGCCCGCCGGAAATTGCGCGCGCAGAGTCCCACGATCGCATGGACCAGGCCGGCACCCTGCCGCCAAAGGATGAGCAAAGGGTTAAAATCCGGCGTAGCCACCGATCCGCGACCGGGAAGGTGCCATCCGCTGACGGCGCCCGGCGCCCAGCGCCCAGCGTTTGGGGCGCGCAGCGTCATGATCGGCGGTGCGGCGCGCGGCCGGGCGGGTGGCTGGCCGCAAGCGGCGCCCGGAAGCGCGGGCCCTGGCAGGCGGGTTGCCGCGAGCGCCGCCCGGAAGCGCGGGGCCTGGCCCGCGGGTTGCCGCAAGCGCCGCCCGTAAGCGCGGGGCCTGACGGGCGGGTTCCGCAAGCGGCGCCCGTAAGCGGGGGGCCTGGCAGGCAGGCTGCCGCAAGCGCCGCCCGAAGCGCGAGGCCTAGCGGGCGGGTTCCGCAAGCGCGGGGCCTGACGGGCGGGTTCCGCAAGCGGCGCCTGGCAGCGCAGGGCCTCGCAGGCGGGTTGCCGCAAGCGGCGCCCGCAAATCGCGCAGGCTTGGCGGCGGGTCGCAAGCGACGGCCCAAGCCGCGCAGCCTTTGCGGGCGGGGACCGCAGGCGACGCCCAAATCGCGCAACCCATCGCGGCAGGATCGCTAATCGCGCTCGCACCGGCGGCAGGTCCGGCGCTCATGCCGGCAGCAGGTCCAGGAGGCGCAGCAGCGCGATCTGCTCGATTTCGGCGAGTGCGGTCGTGTGCTCGAGCGCCTCGTCGTTGCCCAGCCGACGCTCGAACGCCCTCAGAATCTCGGGCTTGCTCCGGCCCTTGATCGCCATCACGAACGGCAAGCCGAAGCGCGCCCGGTAAGCGTCGTTGAGGGCGACGAAGCGCGCCCGTTCTTGATCGGTCAGCTGGTCGAGGCCGGCGCTCGCCTGCTCCTTAGTGGAATCCGCGGTCAGCCGACCGGCGCGGGCCAGGCGGCCGGCGAGATCGGGATGCGCCTCGATCAGCGCCCGCTGCTCGGTCGCGGAGGCCGCGCGCAGCGCCGCGCAGAGCGCCCGGTGCAGGCCCTCCGCCCGGTCGGCGTCGGCGGGCAGGCCGCGATCGAACGCCGTCTCGGCGATCCAGGGCGAGTGCTCGAACACCGGGCCGAAGGTCGCAACGAAGGTGCTCCGGTCCATCGCGGTCGGCGCCGCCGGGGGTCTGCCCATCTGGGTCATTGGCTCGAATCTTGCTCCTTTCGCCTGAGCGGGCGATCGGTCGCGGAGCCTAACCGATCTGAGCCGGCGCCGTCGTCGGGATTGTTCGACCGGCTTTTCTGGTCCACGGCTATTTGCGCGCTGCGCGGCGCAGCTTAGAGATAGCAACGGCGGGTATGGCAAGAGCGCGTGGACGGCGGCGCGGCGCTAGACACCGCCCGATTTCGCCAAGGAGCCTCGGATCGCATGACGACCTCGGCGGCAGGAGCTTCGGGCCGGCTCACGACCCATGTGCTCGACACGATGAGCGGCGAGCCTGGTGCCGGCATCGTGGTCGAGCTGTTCCGTGTCGATGGAGAGCAGAAGGAGCGGCTGGCACAGGTCTCGACCGACGCCGACGGCCGCTCGGCGGCGCCCTTGCTCCAGGGCCGGGAGCTCGGGCCCGGCGTCTACGAGCTGCGGTTCCACGTCGGCGACTATTTCCGCAGCCACGGGGTGGCGCTGGCGGAGCCCGCCTTCCTCGACGTCGTGCCGATCCGTTTCGGGGTCGCGGACGCGGCGCGGCACCATCATGTGCCACTTCTCATTTCGCCGTTCGGCTATTCGACCTATCGTGGCAGCTGACGAGGGATAAGCCCATGCGCCAGCAGGTCCGTTTTCTTCTTGGCCAGGAGGTGCGCGAGCTCGATCGGGTCGACCCGACCATGACCGTGCTCGACTGGCTGCGCCTGGTCGAGCGGCGGACCGGCACCAAGGAGGGCTGTAACGAGGGCGACTGCGGCGCCTGCACGGTCGCGATCGGCCGCTTGCGCGCCGGTCGCATCCGCTATCGGGCGGTCAACGCCTGCATCCGGCTCGTGGGCCAGCTGGACGGCTGCCAGCTGCTCACGGTCGAGGACCTCGTCAAGCCCGACGGCACGCCGCATGCGGTGCAGCGGGCGCTGGTCGAATGCCACGGCGCCCAATGCGGCTTCTGCACGCCGGGGTTCGTGATGTCGCTGTTCGCGCTCTACGAGACCGCGGCCAGGCCCGAGCACAGCGACACGGCGCTGAGCCCCGAACAGGTCGACGACGCGCTCGCCGGCAATCTCTGCCGCTGCACCGGCTACGCGCCGATCGTCGCCGCCGCGCACCGGATGCTGCAGCTGAGCCGGGGCGAGCCCGACCCGCTGGCGGCCAAGCGGCCGGATACCGTGACCCGCCTCGAGGCGCTCGCGGACGATGCGACGGTCACGGTCGGGGAGCGCGGGCGCTGGTTCCATGCCCCGGCAACGCTCGAGGCCCTTGCCGACCTCCTGCTCGAGCACCCCGACGCGCGGATCGTCGCCGGCACCACCGATGTCGGCTTGTGGGTCACCAAGGATCTGCGCGTGCTCGACCGGGTGATCGACATCGGTCGGGTGGGCGCGCTGCAGGAGATCGAGGATACCGGCGATGCGCTCGCGATCGGCGCGGCCGTCACCTATGCCGATGCGCTGCCGGCGCTGGCGAAGCTCTACCCGGACATCGGCGAAGTGTTCCGGCGGCTCGGCGGCGAACAGGTCCGCAACGTCGGCACGATCGGCGGCAACATCGCCAACGGCTCGCCGATCGGCGACAGCCCCCCCATGCTGATCGCGCTCGGCGCCCGTCTCGTGCTCCGCAAAGGTCAGGAACGGCGGGAAATCCCGCTCGAGGACTTCTTCGTCGATTACGGCAGGCAGGACCGCCGGCCATCGGAGTTCGTGGAAAAGATCCTGCTGCCGAAGCCCACGCCTGGCCTGCGGTTTCGCGCGTACAAGGTCGCCAAGCGCTTCGATCAGGACATCTCGGCGGTGCTGGGCGCCTTTGCGCTGCCCATCGAGGACGGCACGGTCGGGGCCGCGCGGATCGCCTATGGCGGCATGGCCGCGACCCCCAGGCGGGCGCGCCGGGCCGAGGCCGCGCTCGCGGGCCAGCCGTGGACCGAGCCGACGATCGAGGCGGCAATGGCGGCGATCGCCGACGACTTCGCCCCGATCACCGACTGGCGCGCGAGTGCCGGCTATCGCGCCAGGGTCGCTGCCAATCTGCTCCGCCGCCTGTTCATCGAGACCACCGACGCGACCGCCGAGACCCGTCTGGTCGGCGACCGGAGCCTCGCCCATGCCTGACCCGATGCCATCTGAACGGATCGGGGGCGGTGTCCATCAGGCGCGCCGGCACGACAGCGCCTGGAAGCACGTCAGCGGCAGCGCCACCTACATCGACGACATCACGCCGCCGGCGGGGCTGCTGCACGTCGGCCTCGGCATCAGCAGCCGTGCGCATGCCCGCATCAAGCGCCTCGAGCTGGACACCGTCCGGAAGGCGCCGGGCGTGGTGCTGGTCCTGACTGCGGCCGACGTCCCGGGTGTCAACGACGTCAGCCCGACCCATCGGCACGACGAGCCGCTGCTCGCGGCGGCGGTGGTCGAGTACGCCGGCCAGCCGCTGTTCGCGGTCGCCGCGGAAACCCGCGACCAGGCGCGGCGCGCCGCCCGGCTCGCGGTCGTCGAATACGAGGATCTGCCGGCGGTCCTCGACGTCGAGGCGGCGGGGCCGGACGGCAAGCTCGTGGCCGAGCCGCTGACGCTGAAGCGCGGCGATGCGACGGCCGCGCTGGCCGCCGCGCCGCACCGGATCACGGGCAAAATGGCGATCGGCGGCCAGGACCACTTCTACCTCGAGGGCCAGATCGCGATGGCGATCCCGGGCGAGGACGACGAGGTCACCGTGCTCGCCTCGACCCAGCACCCGAGCGAGGTCCAGCACATGGTGGCGCTCGTGCTCGGGGTGCCGAACAACGCCGTGACCATCGAGTGCCGGCGCATGGGCGGCGCGTTCGGCGGCAAGGAGACCCAGGGCAACCTGTTTGCCTGCATCGCCGCGCTGGTGGCCAAGAAGACCGGCCGCGCGGCCAAGATCCGGCCCGATCGCGACGACGACATGGTGATCACCGGCAAGCGTCACGACTTCATGGCCGATTACGCCGTGGGCTTCGACGGCGACGGCCGCATCCAGGGGGTCGACATCACCTACGCCGCGCGCTGCGGCTACTCGGCCGATCTGTCGGGGCCGGTGACCGACCGGGCGCTGTTCCACGCCGACAACTGTTATTTCTACGAGAACGTGCGGCTGCGTTCCCGGCCGCTCAAGACCAACACGGTCTCGAACACCGCTTTTCGCGGCTTCGGCGGGCCGCAGGGCATGGTCGCGGGCGAGCGGCTGATCGAGGAGATCGCCTATGCGCTTGGCCTCGACCCGCTCGACGTCCGGAAACGCAACTTCTATGGCGCGGGCCCGCGCAACGTCACGCCCTACCACCAGACGGTCGAGGACAACGTCATCGCCGAGATCGTCGACGAGCTCGAGCGAAGCGCCGATTACCGGAGCCGCCGCCAGGCGATCCGCGAGCACAACGGCAGAAGCCGGGTGATCAGGCGCGGGCTCGCGCTGACCCCGGTCAAGTTCGGGATCTCGTTCACCGCCACCCAGTACAACCAGGCGGGTGCCCTGGTCCACGTCTACACAGACGGCAGCATCCACCTGAACCACGGCGGCACCGAGATGGGCCAGGGCCTGTACATCAAGGTCGCCCAGGTGGTTGCCGAGGAGTTCCAGGTCGACGTCGATCAGGTGCGGATCACCGCGACCACGACCGGCAAGGTGCCGAACACCTCGGCGACCGCCGCGTCCTCGGGTTCGGATCTGAACGGCAAGGCCGCGCAGGCGGCCGCGCGCACGATCAAGGCGCGCCTGGTCGAGTTCGCCGCCGGGCACTGGGGCGTGCCCGAGGCGCAGATCGAGTTCCTGCCGGGTCGGGTCCGGGTCGGCAATCAGGAGATCCTGTTCCGCGAGCTGATCTGGCAGGCCTATCTCGGGCGCGTCTCGCTGTCCGCCACCGGGTTCTACAAGACCCCGAAAATCCATTGGGACCGGGCGAGCGGCCGCGGCCATCCTTTCTTTTACTTCGCCTACGGTGCGGCGGTGACCGAGGTCGCGATCGACACCCTGACCGGCGAATCCAAAGTGGAGAGGGTCGACATCCTGCACGAGGTCGGGCGCTCGCTGAACCCGGCGATCGACATCGGCCAGATCGAGGGCGGGTTCGTTCAGGGCATGGGCTGGCTCACGACCGAGGAGCTCTGGTGGGACCGCGACGGGCACCTTCGCACCCACGCGCCCAGCACCTACAAGATCCCGGCCTGCTCCGACCGGCCGCGGATCTTCAACGTCCGCCTGCTCGAAAATGCGGCCAACCGCGAGGACACGATCTTCATGTCCAAAGCCGTCGGCGAGCCGCCTCTGATGCTCGCGATCTCGGTCCTGCACGCGCTCTCGGATGCGATCGCAAGCACCCAGGACTACAGGCTTTGCCCGCGGCTCGACCCGCCGGCGACGCCCGAGCGGGTCCTGACCACGATCGAGCGCCTCAAGGAGCGCGCCGCTGCCGGGGAAGCTGCCGGATGAGCGCGCTGGTCACGATCCTCCGCCGGCTGCTCGATCAGCAGGAGCCCGTGGTCCTCGTGCGCGTGGACGTCGCCAAGGGCTCGACGCCGCGCGAGGCGGGCGTCAGCATGCTGGTCACCGCCACCGCCGTGCACGGCACGATCGGCGGCGGCCGGCTGGAGTGGGATGCGATCGTTCGCGCCCGGGCGCTGCTGGCCGACGATCAGAGCGCAGCGATGCTCGAAGTGCCGCTCGGCCCGGCCTCCGGCCAGTGCTGTGGCGGTCATGTTACGCTCAGTCTGGCGCGGGCCGGCGCTGCCGAGCTCGCCGAGCTCGAAGCGGACGTTGCCGCCGAGCGGGCCGGCTGGCCGCTCGTCCTGCTGTTCGGCGCCGGTCACGTCGGCACGGCGCTCGCCCGGGCGCTCGTGCCGCTGCCGATTCGCGTGCGCTGGATCGACGGCCGGCCGGATGTGTTCCCGGACCCGCCGCTCGAGGGCCCCGAAGTCCTGCTGACCGAAAAGCCGCTCGCCGAGATCCGGGCGGCGCCGGCGGGCACCGCCTACGCGGTCATGACCCATAGCCACGCGCTCGACTTCGAGCTCTGCGACGCGATCCTGAAGCGCGGCGATTTCGTCTACCTCGGGCTGATCGGGTCGCGGAGCAAACGCACCCGGTTCGAGCGCGGTTGGCGGAAGCTCGGCCGCGCCGAGGACCAGATCGCGCGCCTGGTCTGTCCGATCGGCGGCCAGCTGCGCGACAAGCGGCCGGAGGTGATCGCGGCGCTCGCCGCCGCCGAGCTGCTGCTGGCGCTCGCCAAGCCGGCCGCGCGCTCAGAGACGACCGGAGAGGCAGCATGAACGAGGCCGCCCATTCGACCGCACCCCAGCGCCTCGAGCTCCGCGAGGTCACCAAGCGCTTTCCGGGCGTGCTCGCCAATGACCGGGTCAGCTTCAAGGTCGCGCCCGGCGAGATCCATGCGCTCTTGGGCGAGAACGGTGCCGGCAAGTCGACGCTGGTCAAGATCATTTATGGCGTCCTGCACGCCGACGAGGGCGCCATGCTCTGGCAGGGCGAGTCGGTCCGGGTCGCCGACCCGCACGCGGCGCGCGCGCTCGGCGTCGGCATGGTGTTCCAGCACTTCTCGCTGTTCGAGGCGATGACCGTGCTCGAGAACATCGCGCTCGGGGTCGACGACGCGGCCGACATGCGGGCGCTGGCGAGGAAGATCGAGGAGGTCTCGCACGCCTACGGCCTGCCGCTCGATCCCGCGCGCGAGGTGCACACGCTGTCGGTCGGCGAGCGCCAGCGGATCGAGATCGTCCGCTGCCTTTTGCAGAACCCGAAGCTCCTGATCATGGACGAGCCGACCTCGGTCCTGACGCCGCAGGAGGTCCTGCGGCTGTTCGAGACGCTCCGCCAGCTCGCCGCCGAGGGCGTCTCGATCCTCTACATCAGCCACAAGCTCGAGGAGATCAAGGCGCTCTGCGATGTCGCCACGATCCTGCGCGCAGGCAAGGTGGTCGCGACCTGCAACCCGAAGGACGAGACCGCGAAAAGCATGGCGCAGCTGATGATCGGCGCCGAGGTCCGGACGCTGTCGCGGCGCACCGGCAGCGGCGCCGGCCCCGCGCGGCTGATCGTCCGCAACCTCGACCTGCCGGCCGACGGGCCGTTCGGGACGACGCTCAAGGACATCTCGTTCGAGGTCCGTGGGGGCGAGATCTTCGGCATCGCGGGCGTCGCCGGCAACGGCCAGAACGAGCTGTTCCAGGCCATCTCGGGCGAGCGCCTGCTGGAAAGTCCCGAGATGGTCAGGATCGACGATCGCCCGGTCGGCCGGGTCGGCGCCGGCGGCCGTCGCCGGCTCGGCTTGTGCTGCGTGCCCGAGGAGCGCAACGGCCACGGTGCCGTGCCCGACATGTCGCTGGTCGAGAACGCGGTGCTCAGCGGCCGCCACCGGATGCGCCTGGCCGCGAGCGGCTTCATCAGGAGCGGCCCGGCCGGGAGTTTCGCCGCGAGGATCATCAGGGAGTTCGATGTCCGGACGCCGAGCGCTGCGGCCGCGGCCCGCTCGCTGTCCGGCGGCAATCTGCAGAAGTTCATCGTCGGCCGCGAGGTCCTGCAGGACCCGGGCGTCCTGGTCGTGTCGCAGCCGACCTGGGGGGTCGATGCCGGCGCGGCCGCGGCGATCCATCAGGCGCTGCTCAACCTCGCCGGCGCCGGTGCCGCGGTCCTGGTGATCTCGCAGGACCTGGACGAGCTCCTGACGCTCACCGATCGCCTCGCCGTGATCAATATCGGCGTGCTGTCCGGTACGCTCGCGACCGCCGAGGCCTCGCTCGACGAGATCGGTCTCCTGATGGGCGGCCTGCACGGCATGGACGAGCACGTGCCGGGCCACGAGCGAGGAATCGCCAATGTCGCTTAGGATCGAGGCGCGGCCCGAGGTCAGCCGCCAGCTGCTCTACCTGACGCCGCTGCTGGCGGTGGCGCTGACCGTGGTCAGCGGCTTCTTCATCTTTCTGTTCATGGGTTACGACCCGCTGCTTTCGCTCTATCATTTCTTCATCTCGCCGGTGATCAGCCTCTACGGCCTGTCGGAGCTCGCGCTCAAGGCCGCGCCCTTGATCCTGATCGGGGTGGGCCTGGCCGCCGGTTTTCGCGCCAACGTCTGGAACATCGGCGCCGAAGGCCAGCTGACCATGGGTGCCATCGCCGGCGGCGGCATCGGGCTCTGGCTCTGGGGCGAGGAAGGCAGCTGGATCCTGCCGCTGATGTGCATCGCGGGCCTGCTCGGCGGCATGGCCTACGCGGCGATCCCGGCCTTCCTCAAGACCCGGCTCGAGGTCAACGAGATCCTGAGCAGCCTGATGCTGACCTACGTCGCGACGCTGTTTCTCAGCATGCTGGTCTATGGCCCCTGGAAGGACCCGGAGGGCTTCGGCTTCCCGCAGACCCGGATGCTGACCGAGTTGGAACTCCTGCCGGTGATCCTCGAGGGCACGCGGCTGCACATAGGCGTGGTCGTCGCGTTCCTGGTGGCGGTCGGCGCCTGGGTCGTGATGACCCGGACCGTGATCGGCTTCGAGCTCCGGGTGGTCGGCCAGGCGCCGGCCGCGGCCGCCTACGCGGGCTTCGATCGCAACCGCATGGTCTGGCTCTGCCTGCTCGCCAGCGGCGGCCTCGCCGGGCTCGCGGGTCTGTTCGAGGTCGCGGGCCCGATCGGCCAGCTGATCCCGAGCCTGACGCCTGGCTACGGCTTCACCGCGATCATCGTCGCCTTCCTCGGCCGGCTGCATCCGCTCGGCATCATCCTCGCCGGCCTCCTGATGGCGCTGTCCTACATCGGCGGCGAGAACGCCCAGGTCGAGGTCGGCCTGCCCCAGGCGGTGACCGGCGTGTTCCAGGGCCTGCTGCTGTTCTTCCTGCTGGCGACCGATTTCCTGACCCGCTACCGGATCCGATCCGTCCCGCCTCGCCGGGAGGTCGCGCCCGCATGAACCTCGACGCCGCCGCGCTCGTCCTGGTCACGATCATCAGCGCCGCGACGCCGCTCCTCTACGCCGCGCTCGGCGAGCTCGTGGTCGAGAAGTCGGGGGTGCTGAACCTCGGCATCGAAGGCATGATGCTGGCCGGCGCGGTCACTGCGTTCGCGGTCACCGTGACCACCGGCAGCGCGACCCTCGGCATCCTCTGCGCCGCGTTTGCCGGCACACTGATGGCGCTGGCGTTCGGCGTGCTGACGCTCTCGCTGCTCGCCAACCAGGTCGCGACCGGCCTCGCGCTCACGATCTTCGGCATCGGCCTCTCGGCGCTGCTCGGCTCGGGGTTCGTCGGCATCCCGGTCGACCGGCTGCCGCGGCTCCACATCCCGGGCCTCTCCGACCTGCCGGTGATCGGCCCCTTGCTGTTCGGCCACGACGTGCTGGTCTATCTCTCGGTCGCGGCCACGATCGGGGTCGCCTGGTTCCTCAAGCGCACGCGCACCGGCATGATCCTGCGCGCGGTCGGCGAATCCGACGTCTCGGCGCATTCGATCGGCTACGACGTGATCCGGGTGCGCTACCACGCGGTCCTGTTCGGCGGCGCCATGGCCGGGCTCGGCGGGGCTTTTTTGTCGCTTTCCTACACGCCGATGTGGGTCGAGCAGATGACCGCCGGGCGCGGCTGGATCGCACTCGCCCTCGTCGTCTTCGCCTCCTGGCGGCCCTGGCGGCTGTTTCTTGGCGCCTATCTGTTCGGCGGCGTCACGATTTTGCAGCTCTATGCCCAAGGCTCGGGGACTTTCGGCGTACCCGCCCAGGTGATGTCGATGCTGCCCTATCTGGCCACGATCATCGTGCTCGCCGCAATCGCCGGCGGCCCCTGGAGAGGCCGCCTCGACGCGCCGGCCTGCCTCGGCAAACCGTTCCGGCCCGCGACCTGACCAACCCAGGGAGAACAATAACCATGCCATTCCATCTCTCGCGCCGCAGCTTTCTCGTCGGCACTGCCGCTTCGGGCGCCCTGCTGATGGCGCGCCCCGGGCACGCCCAGACGCCGCTCAAGTGCGCCTGGGTCTACGTCGGGCCGGTCGGCGATTTCGGCTACAGCTACCAGCACGACCTCGGCCGCAAGGCGGTCGCGCAGCACTACGGCGATCAGGTCCAGACCAGCTACGTCGAGAAGGTCGCCGAAGGGCCGGATGCCGACCGGGTGATCCGCCAGCTCGCGAGTTCGGGCAACCAATTGATCTTTGCGACCTCGTTCGGCTTCATGAACTCGGCGGTCCGGGTCGCCAAGCAGTTCCCCAAAGTCAAGTTCGAGCATGCGACCGGCTATCAGACCGCGCCCAACCTCGCGGTCTACAACGCCCGCTTCTACGAGGGCCGGGCGGTGATCGGCACGATCGGCGGCATGATGACCAAATCCGGGACCATCGGCTACATCGCGTCGTTCCCGATCCCGGAGGTGGTGATGGGCATCAACGCCTTCACGCTCGCCGCCGAGAAGCATCGGCCCGACGTCCAGATCAAGGTGATCTGGGTCAACAGCTGGTACGACCCCGGCAAGGAGGCGGACGCCGCCAAGGCGCTGATCGACCAGGGCGCCGACATCATCGCCCAGCACACCGACAGTCCGGCCGCGCTCCAGGTCGCCGAGGACCGCGGCGTGCACGCCTTCGGCCAGTCCTCCGACATGAGCAAGTTCGCGCCCAAGGCGCAGCTGACCGCGATCGTCGACGACTGGGGGCCGTACTACATCGGCGAGGTCAAGGCGGTCATGGACGGCACCTGGAAGACCCACAACGTCTGGCTGGGCCTGAAGGAAGGCATGGTCGTGATCGCGCCCTACGGCCCCGACGTGCCGCCCGACGTCGCCGCGGCCGCCGACAAGGTCAAGGAGGGCATCATCGCCGGCACCCAGCACCCGTTCGACGGCCCGGTCACCAACCAGGCCGGCAAGGTCGTGATCCCCGAGGGCCAGCACGCCTCCGACGAGCAGCTGCAGAAGATGGACTGGTACGTCAAGGGCGTGCAGGCCTGACGACGACCGGACGCGTGACAACGGATCAGGGCACCCGGACGCGCTCTCGTCCCCGGGCGACGGCCTGCTCCAGGGCCAGGCGAATGAAGCGCTGATAGGGGATGCCCTCCGCCTTCGCCCGGCCCTTGACGGCGTCCAAGAGCTCCTCCGAGAGGCGTAGGTTGATCGACCGACCTTTGGCACGGACCTCATAGTGGAGCGGCGCCATATGCTCAGGCTGGATGTAGTCGCTCAGATCCTGGTCGAGGAACGCCTCGGCCTCGTCATCGCTGCGCAACCGCGGCACGCGCTTTTTCATAGGTCATGATCTCCCGCCTGTGCATGTACCGGGCGCTGACCGGCCTCAGCATGGTCCGGCCGGCCCGCTCGCGCAGCGTGAACACCACAAAGATGTGGCGACCGTTCGCGGCCCGGCCGGTGGCGATCAGCCGATCCTCCTCATCCGAGTGCTTCACGTCGGCAAGATCAGCATGGCGCCGCTCATGAGGGTCGTCACGATCTCCTCAATGGTGACGCCGTGCCGCAGGCACTTGGCGACGTTGCCGCGATCCCGATCGAAACCATCGAACGCGCCCGCTAGCACGTTCGGAAGATATGCCAATGCCTATACAAAAGTCACCCGCGCGGCGGGAAGGGGACGTTGATGGGGCCGATCTTGTGGGCCTGGATCGACTTCAGCGTGCGCTGGCTGCACGTGATCGCCGGCATCGCCTGGATCGGCAGCTCGTTCTATTTCGTCCACCTCGATTCCAGTCTCAAGCGCAGGGACGGGCTGCCCGAGGGCGCCGGCGGCGAAGCCTGGCAGGTGCACGGCGGCGGCTTCTACCACATGATCAAATATCTGGTGGCGCCGGCGCGTATGCCGGACGATCTCACCTGGTTCAAATGGGAAGCGTATACCACCTGGCTGTCCGGCTTCGCGCTGCTGGTCATCATCTATTATTTCAGCGCCGAGCTCTATCTGATCGATGACCACGTGCTGCCGCTGCCGGTCTGGGGCGCGGTCGCGATCAGCATCCTGGGGCTGATCCTGGGCTGGGTGGTCTACGACCGGCTCTGCAAGTCGCCGCTCGGCAGCAACGACAATGCGCTCGCCGCCGCCGGCTTCGTCTTCCTGGTGGCGCTCGCCTACGGCTTCACCTGGCTGTTCAGCGGCCGCGGCGCGTACATGCAGATGGGCGCCATCATCGGCACGATCATGGCCGCCAACGTGCTCCTGATCATCATTCCGAACCAGAAGGTCGTGGTCGCCGACCTGATCGCCGGCCGCAGTCCCGACCCGCAGCTCGGCGAGCAGGCCAAGCAGCGCTCGCTGCACAACAACTACCTGACGCTGCCGGTGCTGTTCCTGATGATCAGCAACCACTATCCGCTCGCGTTCGCCAGCCGCTTCAACTGGCTGATCCTGGCGCTGGTGCTGGTGGTCGGGGCGGTCATCCGGCACTTTTACAACGAGCGCCACGCCGGCCGGCCGAATCCCTGGTGGACCTGGGCGGTGGCCGGAGCCGGCATGCTTCTGATCGTCTGGCTGTCGGCCGCGACCCCGCCCGCGGCGGCGGGCAACGGGAGCGCGAGCGCTGTGCCCGTCCCGGTCGACGTCGTCGAAGTCGAGAACGTGGTGCTCGCGCGCTGCAGCATGTGCCATGCCGAGGAGCCGCTCTGGGACGGCATGGCGGCGCCGCCCAAGGGCGTCATGCTCGACACGCCCGAGCGCATCCGCCAGCACGCCGGCCCGATCCACATGCAGGCCGTCCTGACCCACGCGATGCCACCCGGCAACGTGACCGAGATCGAGCCGGCAGAGCGGGCGCTGCTCGGCGCCTGGTACGACGCCGGCGCGCCGATGGAGTGAGGCCGTCCTTGCCGCGCGCCGCGCGCCGCGCTCTGCGCGGCCAGCTCTTGAGCTTCACGGGCGACCCGGCCGAGGTCGGCGCGGCCGCGAGCCACCGGTATGTCGAGGACGGCCTGCTGATCCTCGAGGACGGCCGGATCGAGGCCGCCGGCGAGGCGCACGAGCTGCTGCCGACCATGGCCGACGACACGCCGGTGGACGCCTGGCCGGACTGCCTGATCCTGCCCGGCTTGATCGACACCCACATCCATCTGCCCCAGACCCAGGTGATCGCCTCGTTTGGCACCCAGCTGCTGGACTGGCTGCAGACCTATACCTTCGTGGAGGAGCAGCGCTTCGGCGACCCCGCCCACAGCCGCCGCATCGCCAGCTTCTTCCTCGACGAGCTCGCCCGCAACGGCACCACCACCGCGGTCGTCTACGGCTCGGTGCACCCGCAGTCGATCGACGCTTTCTTCACCGAATCCGAGCGTCGCGGCACGCGCATGATCGCGGGCAAGGTGATGATGGACCGCGGCGCGCCGGCAGCGCTCCTGGACACGGCCGCGCGCGGCCATGCCGAGAGCGAGGCGCTGATCGCCAGCTGGCACGGCAAGGGCCGCCAGCTCTATGCGATCTCGCCCCGGTTCGCGCCGACCTCGAGCGACGCCCAGCTCGAGGCGGCAGGCGCGCTGCTGCGCGCTCATCCCGACTGCTACCTTCAGACCCATCTGTCGGAAAACCTGGACGAGATCGCCACCGTCGGGCGTCTGTTCCCCTGGGCGAAGAGCTACACCGACGTCTACGACCGCTTCGGACTCCTGGGCCCGCGTTCGATCTTCGGCCACTGCATCCATCTCGATGCGGCCGAACGCGAGCGGTTGTCGACGACCCGGTCGATCGCCGCCTTTTGCCCGACCTCGAACCTGTTCCTGGGCTCGGGCCTGTTCGATCTCGCAGCCCTTCGCGACCCCACGCACCCGGTCCGGGTCAGCCTCGCGACCGACGTCGGCGGTGGCACCAGCTATTCGATGCTCCGGACCGCGGCCGAAGGCTACAAGGTGCTCCAGCTCAAAGGCCAGAGCTGGCCGGCGCTCGATGTTTTCTACACGCTGACCCTCGGCAACGCCCGCGCGCTTGGCCTCGAGCATGAGATCGGCACGCTCGAGCGCGGCAGCGCCGCCGACGTCGTGGTCCTCGACCCGCGCGCGACGCCCGCGATGGCACATCGCATGGAGCGGATCGAGGGCGATCTCGCGGCCACGCTGTTCCTGCTCCTGACCCTCGGCGACGAGCGTGCCGTTCGCGCCACTTACGTGCAGGGCAAGCGCCAGCGGGCGGCCGCGCCGTCGCGCCGCCCCACGACGCGCAGTCGGTCGGTCAGATTCGGCCCATCAGCAAGAGCACGATGATGATCAGGAGAATGAGGCCAAGGCCGCCGCTCGGATAGTAGCCCCAGCCCGTACTGTAGGGCCAGGCCGGCAGAGCGCCGATCAGCAGCAAGATCACGATGATCAGAAGGATGGTCCCCAACACTGCTCCGACCTCCGCTACGCAAGCCAGTCGCGCCTGCGAGTGCCCAAAAAAAGACGATCGACGTAAGTTACGCCGATCGTCTTCATGACCGCAACCGCTACAGGCGGGATTCCCAATCCTGCACCTGCTTTTCGGCGTCCTCGCGGGCGATACCATAGCGTTCCTGGATCCGCCCGACCAGCTCCTTGCGGTTTCCCTCGACCGTCTGCATATCGTCGTCGGTCAACTTGCCCCACTGCTGTTGCACCCGACCCTGAAACTGCTTCCAGTTACCCTTGACCTGATCCCAGTTCATGCTTCTCTCCTCCGTCTGCTACGATCGAAGAAAAACGCGGGAGACTACCAAGAGTTCCGACTGCCGTACGGACAGGGGAACTCACGAGCACATGAGCGAGCCCATCAGTCGGTCGCGTCGCGGACCTTCTTGTCGACGCCTTCGTCCATCACCGTCCCGGCACCGGCGCCGGCCGCGCCGCCGACCACGGCGCCAACGGGCCCACCGACCACGGCCCCGGCCGCGGCCCCGCCGAGACCACCGGTCGCGGCCCGCTGCTCGGTATTGCTGCCGCAGGCGCTCAGCAGCAGCAGGACGCCGGCCGACGCGCCGACGAGGAGGGGTTTGCAAGCTGGCATCGGTTTCTCCAAACAATCCAATGGAACAGATTTATCAACCCGCGACCTCGGGTGAGTGTTCCCACCTGCCGCAGCGGATCGCGCGGCCGGTCAGGGTACCCGGCCGACGTGGTCGGCGACGAAGGCGCCGCGCTTGCCGATCGGCTTCGGCTGGCCGGTGGTCGTGTCCTTGCGCGTCTGATGCTCCATCTCGGCGTTCAGTTCGGCGCCCAGCAGGACGACGAACGCCGACAGCCAGAACCACATCAGCAGCGCGATCACCGCGCTCAGCGCGCCGTAGGTCGCCGAGTAGTTGGCGAAATTTGCGGCGTAGAGAGAAAACAGAAAGGACGCCAGCAACCACAGCAGCACCGCGGCCGCCGCGCCCCAGCTGAGCCATCGGCGTTTCGCAGGTTCGCGGCTCGGGCCATAGCGGTAAAGCACGCCCAGGCCGAGGATCACGACGCCGGCCAGGATCAGCCAGGTGAGGCCGGTGATCACGATTTGCGCCAAGCCGCCGAGCGGCAGAAACTGCAACGCCACCGGCAGGGCCACGACCACCAGCAGCGACAGGATCGCGGCCACGATCAGCCCCACGGTGAAGGCGAACGCCACCAGGTAGAACCTGACGAAGCTCCGCTTCTCGTCTTCGCGGTAGGCGATATTGAGCGCCGTCATCAGCGCGCGCACGCCCGCCCCCGCGCTCCAGAGCGCGAACAGCATGGCGATCACGGCGCTCAGGCCGAGACGGCTGGTGCCGGCGGACGCGACCGAGCGCAGTTGGCCGCCGATCAGGTTGACCGCGTCGGTCGGGACCACCTGCCCGACCAGCTGAATTTGCTGCTCGACCTGGCTCGGGTCCGCGACCAGGCCGTAGAGGGAGACGAATGCCGTGATCGCCGGAAAGATCGCCAGCAGGCTGTAGAAGGCGACCCCGGCGGCGATGATCGAGATGTTGTCCTTGCCGGTCTGATCCCAGATCCGCCAGAGGACGTCCCGCCAGCCGGGCGTAGGGATCTCGCTTGGCCGTTCGGCCTCGCGACCACGATCCTCTCTCTTGCGCGCCGGCGGCTCTCCCGGCCCCCGATCCGACCTGGCCGGTGGGCCGGGGGCCGCCTCCTGGCGAAGGCTACCGTGCCTCACGGCATCGGCTCGCCGTCCTTTCGGTCCTGGTCGGGGTCGATCTCGCGCCTGGCGGCGTCGACCGCGGCCTCGGCCACGTTTTCGACCTTGTGCCGGGCCGCTTCGGCGGCCGATGCCATGCCCTCGCGGCTCAGCCCCTGATCTTTCGCCTCGTCCGCGGCGGCGGTATAGGCGGCACCGGCGGCCGCCTCGGCCCGGGCGTAGCCTTCGCGCCCCGCAGCCCAGGCGCCCTGCTTGAGATGATCGCTGGTCTCGCCCATCAGCTCGTCCTCGCGCCGCGTCGCCGGCAGCGCCGCGCCGAGGACGGCACCGGCAGCGAGGCCGAGAGCGCCGAGCACCAGCGGCTGCCGCTGGAGGGTATGCAGGAAGCCCTCGCGGGCCCGCCCGCGATAGTGGCGGGCCTGGGCGCCGGTGCGCCGCGCCTGCTCGCCCACGCTCGCGCCCATGCTTGCCGCCCGCTCGCGCGCGCTGTCGGCAAACCTGCCCATCCGCCCGCCGGCCCGCTTGGCGGCGCGCCAGGAACTCTCGGCCGCCTCGTTCAGGCCTGCGGTCGGCTCGTCGGCTTCCGAGCCGAACTGTCCCGGCCCGGCCCCGACCTCCGGCCAGTCCGGGTCGAAGTAGTCCTCGGGAGCGGTCGCCGGTTCCTGCCCGTTGCGTCGTCGCGAGCCCAGCATCATCCAGACCAGCCCGACGCCGACCAGCGCCGCCGGGACCGGGTTCTGCCTGACCACGTGACCGAAGTTGCGCGCGAAGTCGCCGCCATTGTCGCGCACGTAGTGCGCTACCTGGTCCATCCACTGGCCAGGGGACAGGCGGTCCTGAATCGCGTCCAGGGTGTCCTCGACCTGGGCACGGCTCTGGCGCACGTCGCGCTCGAGGTCCGCCGACGATCTCGAGCCAGGGTCGGTGCTGGCCTGCGCTTCATACTTGGTCGTCATGACAAATGCTCCTTTACCACACGCGTATCTCGTTTCAGGGCTTCGGTGTGTCAGGCTGCGTGCCTTCAGGCCACGCATGCCCTTGTCGGCCAAGCCTTAGGCGATCACGGCCACCACCGCGCGATCATGGCGACCGCGCCGGCCACTGAGCGACCGCTCCTCCATCCTGCTGCTCCGGCGGCGTCGTCCCGTTACCGGGGATCGCGCCGTGCCGCCGAGCTCTTCATGAAGCGGCCGAGCGCGAGGCCCGCGGCCACGGTGCCGCCGATGAACGCCACCGGCTGCCGGCGCGCGAAGTCCTCGACACTTTCGACGACTTCGGCCAGGTCCCGGCGGCGCAGGGCCTCGGAAACCTGCTCCAGGCCGTCGGCGACCTGCTCGAAGCAGCCGGCGCCGAACCGCTGCTCACGCTGGTTGAGGTCGTCGGCCGCGCTCTTCAGCGCACTGGCAAAGCCGTACACCTGCTCGGCCACCGCATCTTTCTGCCGACCGGCGGCCGCCCGGGCCCGCGCCTTGGCATCGCCCGCCAGGTCGCGCGCCTGCTGCTTCAAATCGTCGACTGCCGCCCGCGCCTGGTCGCGGACTCCTTCTGCGGCGCGCCGTGCGTGGCCCGCGGCCCAGTCGCTGGCGTCGCCGGTAGTCTGTTCGAACGGGTCATCGGTTGCCGGTGGCATCGGGACCTCCGCTGGATTCGGTTCAGCACGGACGTTGAAGAACTCAGGTCACGCCGAAGAGCGACCAACTGATAGGCACGACGACCACGCCGCTGATCTGCAACACGGGGTCCACGATAGTCCTCTCCGGAGTCGCTGCGACGTCGGGACCCAGGGCAGCATCGTGATCAGGCGATCCCGCCATTCCCGGCCTCAACAACGCTACCGGACAATCAGTTCCCGTGCCGGCTGGCGGTTTTAAGTGGGACGACGGATGCCCTGCGCGAGCTCAGGAATACCAGCCGGATCGCCCCTTGGCGGTCAGGAGGTCGGCCGGCGCGTGCTGCCCGACGCCGTTGCCGATGCTGCGACCACACTGTCGGACCACGGCGCGCAGTCGCTCCGGGATCGGCTCATCGAGGACCTCCTCCCCGATCTGCCTCAGAGCCTCGTTCTGCCGACGCAAGGTCGCGACCTCTAAGCCGATCTCGGGATGATCCAGCAGATACGCGGCGACCATCGCCCGATCCCGGCCGCTGAGCAGATCGTCGATGTAGGCCTGGATCTGTTCCTCGGTCGGGCCGCGAGGCGGGCTCATGATACCGCACTCGGCAGTGGCTCGGTCCTCTCCGCGACCCCTCCCGCTTCCTCCAGCGCGTCGCGCAACGCCTGGCGCGCCCGGGACAGGCGCGATCGGACCGTGCCCACCGGCACGTCCAGGACCGCGGCCGCCTCGTCGTACTGCAGACCCTCGATCGCGACCAGCAGCAGGACCTCGCGGTGCTCGTCGCTCAGGCGCAGATAAGCATCGCGGACCTCGAGCAGCCCGATGTGCGCGTCCTGATTGGCGGGCACGGTCAGCAGCGGGTGCTCGTCCGGCATCTCGTCGGCGCGCCGCGCCCGCCGCAGGTCGTTGATGTGACAGTTCTTCAGGATCGTGAACAGCCAGGCCCGCAGGTTGGTGCCGGGCGTCCAGGTGTTGTTCTTGGCGATCGCCCGGGTCAGGCATTCCTGTACCAGATCGTCGCCACGATCGATGTCGCGCGCCAGGTAGCGGGCGAACCGGCGGAGATGCGGAATCTCGGCCTCGATCAGGGTCAGGATGTCGGGCATGGGCCTCGTCCTTCCGGCGCCGAGCCGATCGCCGGCCTGGCGCTCGCGGACCCTGGGCGGTGCCGTGCTGGGCGACGAGGCCAGTCCCGCAGCGTCGCCCCCGGCCACGCTCGCGTCCAGCGGAACCAGCTCGCACGTGCCGACCGCACCAAGCTCGTCGGCCGTGCCGGCACGTAAATCATCGACCTCGTTGCGCACCATTGCACCCGTAATTGCTGACGATCAAGCGAAGGGCCTGGGCGCGGTCGCGCGCCGACTGTCAAGCCGGCGCGCGTGCGCAGCTGCCTCACACTCGCGGCCGTCGTCCACGGACCGCATACATCACGAGGCTCACGATCAGCAGAACCAGGAAAATGAAGAACAGCACCTGAGCTATGCTCGCCGAAGCCGAGGCGATGCCGCCGAAGCCGAACAGGCCGGCGATCAGCGCGATGACAAAGAATACCAGGGCCCAGTACAGCATTTCGACCCTCCTCCTCGATCTTTTTGGTTAAAGCGCCGCCGCGACCGATCTCCGATTGCGACGCGGCACCTCCGGCCCCCGGCCGGCGGCGAATCGCGAGCGGCCGATCGGCCGCGAGCGCGCTCTAGTCGATCTTGTCCTCAGTCTTCTGCGCGGTGTTGCTGACGGCGTGGCCCGCCGCCGAAACATCTTTGCCCATGCCGGACATGGTGTTGCAGCCGTTGACCGAGAGCACGAGCAGCGCGGTCGCCGCCAATCCCAGCAGCCAGGAAACGTACCCTCGTCCGCTCGGTGCGCAGCCTTGATGCTCGAACATTGCGTTCCTCCTCCTCAGTGGATGACGGGAAGCTCAACGGACCGTGCCTGTGAAAGTTCCGCACGGTCGTGACCGCAGCATTTGTGCGGTGTGCGCTCTCGGCTCGCAATCTCGCCCAGGCCCGCCCGCGGGAACCTTTCCCGACCGACCAGGTTTGGTGGCACACGGCTGTGACTGCCTGTAGCGTCCGGAACCCCTTGATGAGGCTGCGCGGATTCGAAGTTCTCCTGATGGTCGGTGCCGGCTGGACGGCGCTCGCAGCCGGTCCCGCGTTCGGCGCCAGCTGTGATCAGAAGATTGAGCAGGTCCGCTCGGAGCTAGCTCAGGGTGAGCTCTCCGGCGCGGAGCGCCGTCAGTACGACACGCTGCTCGGGGCCGCGCGCGCCCTGCAGCAAAATGGCGGCGAGCAGCTGTGCATCGAGATTCTGAACCAGACCCGGACGGTCCTGCAACGGCGGGCCGCGACCGCCCGCCCGGAGGGACAGCCCTACGCCGCGCGCCCGCTGGTCCCGAAGAACGCCAGACCGCTTTCGCAGATCGTCCGCTTCGACGGTATCCGTGACCTCGACGTCGTCAATCCGAAGGGACAGCGTCTGGATCAGATTGTCGATCTGGTCGTCAATTTCGACAGCCATCAGGTGCAATACGCGCTGCTCTCGATGAGCAGCGGCTTGCTCGGCGACCAGAAGCTCTATCCGGTGCCGATCGACGTCCTCGAGATCGGCGACGCCCCCGAGCCGAAGCCGGCGCGGGCGGACGGCACGGCGCGCTCGTCCGGTGCCCGCGCGAGCTCAGGAGGCTTGGCGGGTGACGGGCAGGACGGCATCGCCAGGCTCGGCGCGATCGCGCAGATGGCGGTCGGCGACCTGGTCGGCAGCGAGGTCAGAAATGACCGCAACGACTCGGTCGGCGAGATCGATGCCGTGATCCTGCCGCCGGAGGGCGCCCAGATCGAGGCCGTGCTCAGCGTCGGCGGCGTGCTCGGGGTCGGCGATCGATTGGTCGCGATCCCGCTCGACCGGTTGACGGTCGGCGAGGACGGCCTGCGCTTCAAAGAGCCGGTCACCGAGGACGAGCTCAAGCAGCTGCCGAAGATCGAGGTCGGCGACCAGGAACGCCTGCCTGACGATACCGTGGTCGCCGAAGTGGCGCCGGCGGCGCAACCCTCGGCATCGGGGCCGACCCCGGCCGCCGACAGTGACGCGCTGGCGGATCCGCTCGCTCAGAAGATGCTGGTGCTCGACATCGAGCGCGCGACCCTGGAGCAGGCGCCGGGGTTCACCGAAGGCACGTATCCCGAACTCGCCGATCCCGAATGGCACCGGACTGTGCTGTCATTCTACGAGAACGTCCTGCACCTCGACGGCGATCGCGCCAAGACCATGCAGCAGCCCGGCGCACCGGCCGGGACCAAGCAACGCTGATCGGGTTTTCTGTCTCCCTGGCCAACTCGGCCCCCGCTCGCGGGGGCTCTTTTTTGAGCTCACCCCCGGCCTCGGGCAGACGGAGCACGTCAGCGCTGCGGCCGGGCCAGATCCGACCAGCCCGGCGCGGACCGGCGCCTGGCGGTGCTCGCCTGCGCCGAGCGCAGCGGCGCTCAGGCCGCCGGGTTGGTGTTCGGCTTCGCCAGCTTCTCCCAGGCCTTGCCGGCACTGACGAGGCAGGCCATGCCGTCCGGCTGCATGCGGACCAGCGTCCAGGTGCTGGCATTCGGGGCGGCGTAGACCTGGAGCAGGCTGCCGTCGGACTGCAGACCGACCGCGACCGGGTGCTCGGAGTAGTGCTCGCCGAGATACTGGGCGACCTCCTTCCAGGGCTTGCAGGGCGCCTGGACCGCCTGCGACATGGGCTCGGCCGCGGCGGCGGTGGTGAGCAGGGCGGTGACGAGCGCAAGGCCAGGTGCAAGCAGGCTGCTGCGAGGCATCATGGATTCTCCGTTGGCCGGCCGGGCCGCGCGCCGCGTCCCAGGGCGGGTGAGGTCGGCCGAGGATAGGTCTTAATCCTTTCGCGTTAGTTTCCAGCCTCACGCCACGTCCGCGACCTCGCCCGGACGGGCGGCCGGCGAGGATCGCGGGCCCCTGCGTCTCTCTGGCCCGCAGAGCGCCGCTCACGGTCGCCCGACCGGGGCCAGATCGAGGGTGATGACGCGGGTCAGGTTTGGCCGCGGGCGGCGGGCAGCCAGGCGGCGCCGCGCAGGCCGCTCTCGGCGCCGAAGCGGGCCGGCAGCAGCCGCGTCCTGGGCTCGGGCGCGACGATCAGGGGTGCCCAGAGCCTGGGCACCAGCTGATACAGGCCGGGCAACGACGACAGGCCGCCGCCGAGCACGATCACGTCCGGGTCGAGTAGGTTGACCACGCCGGCGAGCGCCAGCGCCAGCCTCTGCCCGTAGGCATCGAGGGCGGCGCGCGCCTGCCCGTCGCCCGCGGCCGCGAGGCGCGCGATCTCGGGCCCTGGTGCCGTCCGGCCGGCGATCCGGGCGTAATCACGGGCGAACGCGGCGCCGTTCAGCCAGCTCTCGATGCAGCCGCGCCGGCCGCAGCCGCAGACGACCGCAGCGCCGGCGGCGGGATCCGGGAGCGGTAAGGGATTGTGGCCCCATTCGCCAGCGATCGCGTTCGCCCCGACCAGCGGCCGGCCGGCGACCACGATGCCGCCCCCGACCCCGGTGCCGAGGGTCGCGCCGAACACCACGGCCGCGCCCGCGGCGGCGCCGTCGGTCGCCTCCGAGAGCGCGAAGCAGTTGGCGTCGTTGGCGACCGCCACCGGCAGACCGAGGGCCTGCTCGAGATCGGCGCGCAGCGGCCGGCCTGCGAGCCAGGGCAGATTGACCGCCCGGACCGGCGTGCCGTCGGCGCCGATCAGGCCCGGCATCGCGATGCCGGCCGATGCGGCCGGCCCGTGCGCGCGGACCAGCGCCTCGACCGTGCGTAGCAGCGCGCCGAGCGTGCCCGCATAGTCGCGGGGCACGTCCTCGCGGGTCCGGGCCAGCTCGCCGCCGGCGGCATCGAGTGCCAGCGCCGCGATCTTGCTGCCGCCGATGTCGAAGCCGATCCGGATCATGCCCTTGCCGCGGCCCCGAGTTTCGCCGATGAACCGAGTTTTCCGGACGAACGGACGTGTCCTAGCAGGGAGGCAAGGTCGTGAGCAAACAGGTGATCGGCGGCGCGTTCGCGGCCGCCGGAATGAAGCTGCCGTTCGCCAAGGCAGTCCGCGCGGGCGATCTGGTGTTCGTTTCCGGCCAGATGGCGACCGACGCCAGCGGCCAGCTGATCGCCGGCAACATCGAGGCCCAGGCCCGGCAGGTGTTTCGCAACCTCGAGGCGATCCTGGCCGAGGCCGGCTGCACCATGGCCGACGTGGTCAAGTGCACCTGCTGGATCGATGATCCGCGCGACTTCACCCGCTTCAACGCGGTGTTCGCCGAAGTCTTTCCGGACCAGCCGCCGGCGCGCTCGACCGTAATCTCGAGGCTGGTGCTCGACGGCAAGCTCGCGGTCGAGGCGATCGCGTATCGGCCGGCCTAGGCGCCCGCCGGTGGCGGCCTCAGCTCCGCCCGTGATCGGCCGGGGCTCCGGCCGACGGGTCGCCCCCCCGCTCCCAGGCCTCGAGGGCGACCAGCGAGAAGCCGAGCACGAGGAACAGCAGCGGCGACCAGCTGAGCGTCGTCAGCGGCCAGCCGAACAGCCGGCAGCTCGCGTCGAGCGCTGCCATCAGAAATGCCAGCATGCCGATGAACGACAGCATGGATCAAACCCTCACAAGAGTGTCAAACGGCTTCCTTCCCGAGCGGCATGCCTCGCCTTCTTATGCATCCAGCATGCCACAAGCGGGCTCGCCGGCCGGGGCTGAAGCGGACTGGTCGTATACCCCTCGGTATGCCTCTATGGCGACGCGGCCGGCGGCGCCGACCTCATCAAAGCACACCCGCCGCACCGCGCCTGTGAACTCGCTCACAAGGCCGGCGTGGCGCGTCCAGGAAGCAACGGGATGACGCACGCGGACGACACACGGCGCTGGCGGGAGCTCGATCGCCGCCACCACCTGCACCCGTTCAGCAATCCGGCCGAGCTCGCGAGCCGGGACGTGCGGATCATCACCCGCGCCGAGGGCTGCTGGCTCTGGGACAGCGCCGGCCAGCGGATCCTCGACGGGATGGCGGGCCTGTGGTGCGTCAACGTCGGCTATGGCCGCGCCGAGCTGGTCGAGGCGGCGCGCCGGCAGATGGCGAGCCTGCCCTACTACAACACGTTCTTTCAGACCGCGACGCCGCCCGCGATCGACCTCGCGGCACGCCTGGCGGAGATCGCGCCGGTCGGCCGCGGGCGCGTGTTCTTCACCAACTCCGGCTCGGAGGCCAACGACACCGCGGTCAAGCTCGTCCGGTTCTTCTGGAACCTGAAAGGCCAGCCGAAAAAGAAGACGATCATCAGCCGGGACTACGGCTATCACGGCGTGACGCTCGCGACCGCGAGCCTCTCGGGCCTGCCCGCGATGCACCTGCAGTCGGACCTGCCCCTGCCCGGGTTCGAGCACGTGCCGGCACCCTATTGGTACGCCGAAGGCGGCGCGCGCACGCCGGAGGAGCACGGCCGGTTCGCGGCCCTGGCCCTGGAGCGGCGGGTCCAGGAACTCGGCCCCGAGACGGTCGGCGCGTTCATCGGCGAGCCGATCCAGGGGGCTGGCGGCGTGATCATCCCGCCCGCCGGCTACTGGGCGGAGGTCCAGCGGATCTGCCGCGACTACGATCTGTTGCTGATCGCCGACGAGGTGATCTGCGGCTTCGGCCGCACCGGCCACTGGTGGGGCTCGGAGCGGTTCGGCATCGCACCCGACATCGTGACCGCAGCCAAGGGGCTGTCGTCCGGCTATCTGCCGATCGCGGCGGTCCTGGTCGGCGGGCGGGTCGGCGAGGCGCTGCTCGCGGCCGGCCAGGAATGGACGCACGGCTTCACCTATTCCGGCCACCCGGTGGCGGCCGCGGTGGCGCTCGAGAACCTGCGCCTGATCGAGGCGGAAGGCCTGCACGAACGCGCGCGCGGGCCGCTCGGCGCCTACTTCGCCAACGCGCTCGACACGCTTGCCGACCATCCGCTGGTCGGCGAGGTCCGCAGCTGCGGCCTGATCGCCGCGCTCGAGCTGGTCGAGGACAAGGCCAGGCGGCAGTACTTCCCGCCGGCGCGCCGGGTCGGCCTGATCTGCCGCAACCATTGCTTCGCAGGGGGGCTGGTGATGCGCGCGGTCCGCGACGTCATGGTCCTGGCGCCGCCGCTGATCATCACCGAAGCCGAAATCGACGAGCTGGTAACCCGGGCGCGTACCGCGCTCGACCTCACCGCCCGTGACCTCGGCCTACGCTAGCCCGAAGCGTCCGGGGCCGTGCCGCCGGTCGAGCCCGCCCGAACCGGACGTTGCTTTCCAGAGGCTTAGGGAATAGAAGCCGTTGCATCCGGGCGCAGCCGGCCCGCAAGATCGAGCAGACGCTGACAAGAAGACGCCTTCGAGGGAAGCCATGTCGGGATCTCATCTGGATCGCGCCACGCTCGACCGGAACTACAACCTGCGCGCCGCGGTGCCGGAGTTTCAGAGCTGGTTCGACCGCTACGCGGCGACCAGCGCGGCCTTCCGCGCGCGCTGGCCGGGCCGGCTCGATCTCCGCTACGGCGACGGCCCGGGCCAGGCCATCGACCTGTTCCTGCCGGGCGCGGTCGCCCGGCCGCCGCTGCTCGCCTTCATCCACGGCGGCTACTGGCAGAGCCGGGATCGCAAGGACTTCTCGTTCGTGGCCGCGCCGCTGGTCGCGGTCGGGGCCGCGGTCGCGCTGATCGGCTACGATCTGGCGCCGGCGGTCACGATGGACCGGATCGTGGCCGAGATCCGCGATGGCCTCGCCTGGCTGCACCGCAACGGCGCCGGCCAGGGGTTCGATCCCGAGCGGATCTGCGTCGCCGGCCACTCCGCGGGCGGCCACCTCGTCGCGATGGCGCTCGCGACCGACTGGCAGGCCGAGTTCGGCCTGCCCGCCGATCTGGTCAAGGGTGCGACCGCGATCAGCGGCATCTTCGACCTCGAGCCGATCCGCCGCTGCTATCTGAACGACGTGCTGCGGATGGACGAGGCGGAGGCGCGGCGGAACAGCCCGCTGCACCTGCCGCTCGGCTGCCCCTGCCCGGTCGTGGTCGCGGTCGGCGAGCGCGAGACCGGAGCCTTCCACGAGCAGAGCCAGGCTTACGCGTCGAGGCTCGGGGCGGCGGACTGGCGTTGCGCGCTGATCACCGAGCCCGGCCTGGATCACTTCGCGATCGTCATGACCCTGGCCGAGCCCGGCGCCCCGATCGTCCAGGCGATCGGCCGGCAGCTGGGGCTCGGGGTCGCTTGACGGCAGCGCAGGCGTGTTGGACTGATGATCTCCTTGGACTGATGATCTCCGGGCGGGCAGCCGAGGAACGGCGATGGCCAACAGCAAGCAGATTTTGATCATCGACGACGACGAGGCGCTGCGCCGCTCGCTCGCCGAGCAGCTCGAACTGCACGAGGGCTTCGTCACCTTCGAGGCCGCGGACGGCCGGCGGGCGCTCGAGATCGTCAAGGATCATCACTTCGAGGTCATCCTGATGGACGTCGGCCTGCCCGACACCGACGGCCGCGATCTCTGCCGCCTGATGCGCCGTCAGGGCGTCAAGAGCCCGGTCATCATGCTGACCGCGCACGATTCCGATGCCGACACGATCCTGGGTCTCGACAGCGGCGCCAACGACTACATCCCCAAGCCCTTCCGGCTCGGCGTCCTGCTCGCGCGCCTGCGCGCCCAGCTCCGGCAGTTCGAGCTGTCCGACGACGCCACCTTCCCGATCGGCCCCTACACCTTCCGGCCGAGCGCCAAGATGCTGATCAACCCGGACAACAACCGGAAGATCCATCTGACCGAGAAGGAGACCGCGATCCTGAAATATCTCTATCGCATGGGCGACCGGCCGGTGACCCGGGAGGTCCTGCTCGATGAGGTCTGGGGCTACAACGCCGGCGTCACGACGCACACGCTCGAGACGCACATCTACCGGCTGCGCCAGAAGATCGAGCCGGAGCCGACCAACGCCCAGATCCTGGTCACCGAACCGGGCGGCTACCGGCTGGCCCGCTAACCTCGAGCTAGAGGAGCTCGACCCGGGCCGCCATCGGCCCCTTCTGGCCCATGCGGGTCGCGACCCGGACGCGCTGCTCGGCTTCGAGCGCGGCGATGCCGGCGCGGGTCAGCGTGCGCGCCGACACGAACACGTCCTTGCTGCCGTCGTCCGGCACGATGAAGCCGAACCCCTTCTCGGCATTGTAGAACTTGACCCGCCCCTCGACCAGCTCGCCATCGCTCGCCGCGAACCGCGGCGGCCGCGCGCGCAGCACCGGCTCGGTCGGCGGCTCGATGCTGTGGATCGCGGCGACCTGCGGGCCGCGCGGACCGTCGGCGATGTCGCAGACCAGGCTGGTGCCATCGAGCAGATCCTCGTGACCCGCCTGGGCCACCAGCGAGGCGTGCAGGAACGCGTCCGGCGCGCCGTCGTCGGGCTTCACGAAACCGAAGCCTTTGGTGCGATTATACCATTTGACCACCGCAGCGACTTCGGTCCGGTAAGGTCCGGACAGCTGCGACGGACGCCGATTGTTCATAACGCGTCACACTCCAACCAGCAGAGGCCACGGTCACTTCATAACCTTTTTGCAGCGCGGCGAACAGAGTGATTCGGACTGGCCAGCATTCGCCTGTTAGTTGCCAGCCGGACGCCGCTCGGCCGGATCAGCGCTCGGCGAGATCGACGGTGACCGGCACATGGTCCGAGGGTTGCGGCCAGCCGCGCGCGCGACGGAGCGTCGTTGCCTGCCGCAGCCGTTCGGTCAGAGCGGGCGTCACCCAGATATGGTCGAGCCGGCGGCCGCGGTCGCTTGCGGCCCAATCCTGGGCGCGGTAGCTCCACCAGCTGTAGAGCCGCTCGCTCGCCGGCACGAAGTGGCGGACCGCGTCGCGCCAGCGGTGCGCGGCCTGGAGCTCCTGCAGCGCGCGCACCTCGACCGGGGTGTGGCTGACCACCCTGAGCAGCGCCTTGTGGTTCCAGACGTCGGTCTCGAGCGGCGCGACGTTGAGGTCGCCGACCAGCACCGCCTGGCGCTCGGGCGCGAACTCCCGGCGGAACCAGTCGGCGAGTGCTGCCAGCATCTCCAGCTTGTGCCGGAACTTGGGGTTGAGCTCCGGATCGGGCAGATCGCCGCCCGCCGGGATGTAGAGATTGTGGACTTCGATGCCGCCCGGCAGGATCGCGTGCAGGTGCCGGCAGTCGCTGCTGTTGCACCAGTCGAGCGGGGTCGCGTCCTCAAGCGGCAGCTTCGAGAAGATCGCGACCCCATGGTAGCCCGCCTGGCCGTGCAGGACGTGATGGGGAAAGCCCAGCGCGCGCAGCTCGAGCACCGGGAACAGCTCGTTCCTGACCTTGGTCTCCTGCAGACAGAGCACGTCCGGATCGACCTCGCGCACGAGCCGCGCCAGGCCGCCCAGCCGCAGCCGGACCGAGTTGACGTTCCAGGTCGTGATCCGCAGGGCCAAGATGAACGCTCGTGCCGTCGACTACTCGGTCAGGAGAATACAGTCGGCCGGGTGCCAGGAGACCCAGCAGGGGTCGCCGACCGCGAGCGCGCCGGACTGGTGCCGGCGGTCGTTGGTGCGGTAGCAGGTGATCCGGACGCTCGGGCCGGCGTCGACGAACACGTGGCTGTAGTCGCCGAAATAGGCGAGCTGGGCGATCCGGCCGGGGACCGCGATCAGGCCGTCCGCCGGCCGCTCATGACTGATCTTGACCTTCTCCGGGCGGACCGCGATCCCGACCTCGCTGCCGGGCTCGCCATTCTCCGGCAGGCGCACCTCGCCGATGCCGCGCGCTTCCAGGCGGATGCCGCCCTCGGCACGGCCGAGGACCCGGCCGGGGAACAGGTTGGTCGTGCCGATGAAATCCGCGACCATGCGGCAATTCGGATGCTCGTACAGCTCGTCCGGCGGCGCCACCTGCAGGATGCGGCCGCGGTCCATGACCGCGATCCGGTTCGCCATCGACAGCGCCTCGTTCTGGTCGTGGGTCACGATCACGAAGGTGATCCCGACCTCCCGCTGCAGGCGGACCAGCTCGAGCTGCATCTCCTCGCGCAGCTTCTTGTCGAGCGCCGAGAGCGGCTCGTCGAGCAGCAAAACCTTGGGGCGCTTGATCAGGGCGCGGGCGAGCACCACCCGCTGGCGCTGGCCGCCCGAGAGCTGGTCGGGCCTGCGCTCGCCGAAGCCCTCGAGCCGGACCATCGCGAGCGCGGCCTCAACTCGCGGGCCGATCTCCGAGCGCGCCACGCGGCTGACGCGCAGGCCATAGGCGACGTTGTCGGCGACCGTCATGTGCGGGAACACGGCGTAGGACTGGAACACTATGTTGACCGGGCGCCGGTTGGGCACGACGCCGGCCATGTCCTCGCCGTCGATCAGAATCGCGCCCGCGCTCGGGTGCTCGAAGCCCGCGAGCATGCGCAAGAGCGTGGTCTTGCCGCAGCCGGACGGTCCGAGCAGGGCGAAGAACTCGTTGGCCGCGATCGCCAGCGAGACCCGGTCGACCGCGACCGAGGGCCCAAACCGCTTGGTCAGCGCCTCGACCCGGACGATCGGCAGCGCGTTCATGCCTGCGCCTGACCCCGCTCCGGCCGCTGCAGGCGCATCGCGATCACGGTCAGAACGACCGTCACCACGATCAGCACGGTCGAGGCGGCGTTGACCTCGGGGGTCGCGCCGAAGCGGACCATCGAATAGACCTTGACCGGGAAGGTCAGGGTTTCCGGGCCCGAGGTGAAGAAGGTGATGACGAAGTCGTCGAGCGAGAGGGTCATCGCCAACAGGCCGCCGGCGATCAGGCCGGGTTTCATGTAGGGCAGCGTGATGTTGCGCAAGGTCTGCCACTCGCCGGCGCCGAGGTCCTTGGAGGCCTCTTCGAGCGCGCGATCGAAGCCCGCCATGCGGGCGCGCACCACGATCGTCACGAACGGGAAGCTGAAGGCGATGTGGCCAATGATGATCGGGCCGAGATTGAGCGGCCAGGGCAGCTGGGTCGGCCAGCCGGTGCGGACGAAGAACGCCAGCAGCGCCACGCCCATGCAGATCTCCGGAATCACGATCGGCAGGGCGAGCGCGCCCTCGAGCGCGGGCTTGCCCGGGAAGCGGAAGCGCCACAGCGCGAGCGCCAGCAGCGCCCCGATCACCGTGCTGGCGGCGGTGCTGATCAGACCGATGGTCAGGCTGTTGGTGAACGCCTCGAGCAGGGACGCGTTGCCGGCCGCCTTCCTGTAGTAGTCGAGCGTGAAGCCCTGCCAGACGATGTTGCGGCGGCTGTTGTTGAAGCTGAACAGGATCAGGATCACGATCGGCGCGTACAGGAACACAAAGGTCGCCGCGAGCCAGGCGCGCAGCCACAGCTTCCGGCTGTATTCGAGCGGCCCCGCTTGCACGCGTCGTTCCGGCACGGCCCCAGCCCACCCGCGGTGCCCGGCCCGACGCCCGGGCTGCGATCTCCGGATTTATAGGGCGGCGGGAACCGCCTGATAAGGCTGGAGTGCGGCCGACGGACGGCGGGCCGCTAGCGGTGGAGCCAGCGCCCGACCTGGGCCGGCTCCAACCGGTCGGCGCGCATCACGAGGTGAACCACCGGATCGTGCAGCAGCTCCTCGAGCGGCGGCTCTTCGCCGGCATGGGCCCAGGCACCCTCGTACCAGGGCTCCGCGCCATCGTCGGCATCGCCGGCCAGAGCGCCCCCCGGCCACGCCCACCCACGCGCCAGCATGCCGACCTGCGTGATCCCGCTGAAGGTCTCAAGGAGGGCACGAACGGCCACCATCGTTCTGTCTCCCTGAACGCCTGCTGCCGCCCTGGCGACACCCTGCGCACTTCCTTTATCCGAAGAACACGCCGGGCGCATCTAAATTCCGGCCGTCCTCGACCTCCGGTGGAGCGAGCGGGACCGGGGCCGCGGCGGCGAGCGAGCCCCGACCGTTCACAGGTCGCGCTCGGCCAGGAACGCGCGGGCGGCGAGCGCGGCGAAGGTCAGGTACATCAGCAGGAAGGAGAGCGCGGCCCCGAGCGGCCAGTTGTTGGCGGCCTTGAACTGACGCTCGATCACGTTACCGATCAGCTGGCTGTCCGGGCCGCCGAGCAGGTCGGAGATCAGGAAGGTGCCGAGCGCCGGGACGAACACCAGGATCACGCCCGAGATGATCCCGGGCCGGGCGAGCGGCACGACGATCGAGCGGAAGGTCCGCCACTGGCCGGCGCCGAGATCGAGGCTCGCCTCGAGATAAGACCGGTCGAGGCGCTCGAGCGTCGCGTAGAGCGGCAGGACCATGAACGGCAGGTAGACGTAGACGATGCCGATCACGACGGCGGCGTTGTTGTAGAGCAGCTCGAGCGGCTGGAACGGCGGCAGCGCGCCGAGCCCGAGCGCGCCGAGCCCGGCGCCGGCCAGGTCCCAAAGCCCCTCGAGGCCGAAGTTGACGTAGCCGCGGCCTCTCAGCACCGCGATCATCGCGTAGGTCCGGATCAGGAGATTGGTCCAGAACGGCAGGATCACGAGCATCAGCAAGAGCGGCTTGACGGGTGGCGGCGCGAAGCTCACGGCGAGCGCCACCGGGAAGCTGACGAACAGGACCAGGGCCGTCGCCAGCCCCGCAATCCAGAGCGACTTCCAGAACAGGCCGAGATAGAGCGGGTCGAGCGCCTTGACGTAGTTGTCGAGCGTGCCGGTGATCAGGATCTCGACCGGCCCGGAGCGCTCGCCGAACGAGAGGATCCAGACCAGCCCGAGCGGCACCAGGAAGAAGACGAGCAGCCAGAGCGCGCCTGGCAGGATGAACGTCCAGAAGACCACTGGCTGCTGCCGCCAGCTCTCCATCGGCGCTCCGCTCGCGATCCGCCGCGCCTCGTCGCGCGGCCCCTAGACGAAGGCGAGCTTACCCTCGCGCTTGAGCAGCGTGTAGGTCAGAAGATCATAGCAGAGCTGGGCTGCGGCATATTCGGTCAGCCCCGAGCCCGCGACCGGCGCGACCTCGACGACATCGGCGCCGATCACCTCCTTGGCCCGGCACAGCTCGCGCACAAGGCGGGTGCCGTAGGCCCAGGACAGGCCGCCCGGCACCGGCGTCCCGGTCGCGGGCGCCACCGCCGGATCGAAGCCGTCGACGTCGATCGTGAGATAGACCCGCTCGGTCGTGATCGCGGCCAGCACCGCCTCGACGCCCGGCTCCTCCCCGCGACCCCATTCGAACACCGGCAGCGCTTCGGCCACGGCGAAGTCATGCTCCTCGCGCGCATACGCCCGAATGCCGACCGAGCAGGTGCGAAAGCCGAGCTCGCGGCCGCGGCGCATGACGCAGGAATGGGCGAAGCGGCTGGGGTCGTGGTCGTTGTAGTCACTGTCGTCGTCGCGCATGTCGAGGTGGGCGTCGATCTGCACGATCGTGATCTCGTCCGGCCGGCCGCGGGCGGCATGGGCCCGCAAGGCGCCGATCGAGACCGCGTGCGTGCCGCCGAGCAGGAGCGTGAACGGGCGCGTGCGCCCGACCGCCTCGGCGACCCGCTCGACCATGGCCTCGGGCGAGAACGTCGCGACTTCGCCGAGCAGGCGGTGGGCGATCCGGTAGTCGAGGGCCGGCTCGGTCCGGGTATGGCGCTCGAACAGCTCGATCTGGCGGTCGAGGCAGGCGACGATCGCGGCCGGGCCGGCGCCGGCCCCGCCGCCGAACGAGGCGCCGTGGCCGTAGGGGACCGAGATCAGGACCGCGTCGGCAGCTTCCGGCCGCTCGCAGTTGATGATCGAGGCGACCATCAGTTCCGGGTCAGGAGACGCGCGAGCCGGCGCTGCGGCCGCTCGCGCCAGGCGCCGCCGTGATAGCCGTAGGCGGCGAGCAGCGGCAGCGCCATGGTCGCCTCGGCGAACACCATCTGCTCGCCGGCGGCGTCGACCTTGCCCCAGGAGCCCGCCTCCTTGAGGCTGGAGCTGGAGCAGGCGCCGTCGCGCTGGTCGGCGACCGTGATCTGGATGCTGTACTTGTGCATCGGCACGTCCTTGCCCAGGATCTCGGCGCAGACCACCGTGTCCTGGGCGAAGTTCTTGGGCGAGCCGCCGCCGATGATCAAGAGGCCACTGTCCTTCGCCTGCATCTTGAGCTCGGTGAGCTCGCGGAAATCGGCGACCGAATCGATCGTCAGGTGCTCGCCCGGGCGCTCGACCTGATGGGCGACCAGGCCAAAGCCCGCGCTGCTGTCCGAGAACGCCGGGCAGAAGACCGGCACGCCGTGCTCGAACGCGGTCTGGACCAGCGATGCCTGCTTGACCGCGCCGCCGTCCGCGAGCCAGCGGCCCATCTCACGGATGAAGGCGCGCGAGGAGTAGGGCCGGGGCGGCAGCGCGTCGGCGATCTCCTTGATCGTCCGGTCGCAGTGCTGCAGCTCCTCCTCGTCGATGTAGGTGTCGTAGATGCGGTCGACGTAGTGCTCGCGCAGCATGCCGTCGTCGACGAACTGCGTGCCGCGATAGTGGGCAAAGCCCAGCGCCTCGAAGAAATCCATGTCGACCACGGTCGCCCCGGTCGCGACCACGACGTCGACCATGTTGTGACGGATCATGTCGACGTAGACCTGCATGCAGCCGGCGGCGCTGGTGCTGCCGGCGACCGTCAGCATGATCGTGCAGTCGGGATCGCGCAGCATGCGATCAAAGATCTCGCACGCCCGGCCGAGCTCGCGCGCGCTGAACGACATCTCCTGGAATGCCGCGATCAGCGCGCGCGTGTCGTGCGCCGTGATGTCGATGTGCTTGATCGTCCGCTGCAGAAGCTCGGCCTTCTGCTGCCGCTCTCGGTCCATCGCTGTCTCGCTGGCGCGCGCCCGGTCGCTCAGGCGGGCTCGTAGATGTTGTGCTGGGGATAGCGCGTGCCGCGTTTCACCAGGTTGGTCTCGAGGTCCTGCAGATCGAACGCCTCGACGAAGTACTGGCAGATCTGCTCGGTATCGAGCTGGTTCTGGCAGGTGTAGACGTCGGCGCTGACGAAGCCGCGCAAGGGGAAGGTGTGGATGCTGATGTGGCTCTCGGCGATCATCACGAAGCCGCTGACGCCGCCCGGGTCCTTGTCGCTGTGCTCACCGAGCTCGACCAGGAGCGGCTCGGCGATCTTGTGCATGCCGAGCCGCTCGGGCAGATCGCCGAGGCAGGCCAGCACGTGGGCGTAGTCGGCGAGCTTCTCGCGCGAGCCGCCGTAGCCGTCGAGAGTCAGATGAACACCGAACCCGGCCGCGCTCCCGGCAGCCTGGGGCTGTGCCATCCCCATCCTCCACCCCGGATCGAGCAGGTCGCTCGACCTCCAACCTGCAGATACCATCGCTCGTGTCCCTGTGCAATCTGAGCGTTAGGCCGTTCGGCCCGACCTCACGGCCGCAGGATGTGCCCTGACAACCGGTCCCGTCACCGCGACGATCGCGGCTCAAATTTGGGCGAGTGCTACAGGGATCATGGCGTGGGTCCCCCGGCCGGTGGTGAAGATGGCAGCTCACGGCTGTCGAGCTCGGTTAGAGCGCCGACGGCGTTACCAAAACGTTAAGCGGCGGGTCGCGTCTCGCCCCCGAGGGCGTCGCCCCACCGCTCCGGCGCGTATATTTAGGAGACCACGAGGTCGATGGCAATGGCTCGAAAAAAATTCATTTTCTTGCGTGCTGCCCGAGAGTTACGCCGCCAGCACGCGGGTCAGCGCATCGGCGTAGAGGCTCTCGATCTGCTCGCCCTTGTAGACCGGCAGCTCGCAGCGCGCGAGCACGCTCTTGGCGGGGTAGAGCGCCGGATCCGCCCGGTCCTCTGGCGGAATGAATTCGAGCGCGGCGCCATTCGGGCAGGCATAGTGGACAACGGCGGCAATGGCGCCGTGCACCTCGCCATCGAGGATGAAGTTGATGTAGGTGTGCGCGTTCTCCGGGTTCGGACCGCCCCTCGGGATGCACATGCTGTCGACCCAGAGCTGGCTGCCCTCGGCCGGCACGACGTAGGCCAGGTCGTGGTCCTCGTCCATGACCTGCCGGATGTCGCCATTGTACTCCAGGCAGACGTCGACCTCGCCCGAGATCAGCAGGTCCTGGCCGGTGTCCGGAGCGAACGTCTTGATCTTGGGCTTGACCTCGATCAGGGTCTCGACCGCTTCGTCGAGCTCGGCCGGCTTCTTGGTGTTGAGCGAATGGCCGCGATATTTGAGCGCTGCGAGGATGCTGTCGGTCGAGTTCAGCAACGAGATCCGGCCGGCGTAGGCGTCGCCCTCGAACACGTCGACGAGCGCCTTCGGAGTGCCCTTGGACTTGCGATAGCCGAGGCCGACCGTGCCCCAGAAATAAGGCATGCTGTGCTCGAGGCCGCGATCGAACGCCGGATCGGCGAACGCCGGATCGACGTTGGCCATGTTCGGGATCTTGGCGTGATCGAGCGGCAGCAGCATGTCGGCAGCGATCATCCGCTCGACGTAGTCGTTGGAGGGATAGATCACGTCGTAGCCGGGGTTGCCCTCGCGCAGCTTCGCGAACAGCTCGTCGTTGCTGGCGAACAGGTCGTAGCGGACCGCGATCCCGGTGGCGTCGGTGAAGTCCTGCAGCGTGGTCTCACCGATGTAGGTGTCCCAGTTGTAGACGTTGACCTGCTGCGACTGGCCGAAGCTTTGCCGGCTCAAAGCCGGCAGGGCGGCAGCGACCGCAAGCGAGCCGGCCAGGAAGCGGCGGCGGCTGGTGACGATCGGGGCGGCGGGCAGCGGGCGACGACGGACCATGGCAGACCTCGGTGGCTCCAGCATCGTCACGCCGATCCGGCGATGCTCCGGCCATCATGCCGATGGCCCCCCTCCTGTCAACGCGAGCCGGCGTGGACTTATCGCTATCTCGAGGCCTGGCCCGGTTGTGGCATAGCGGCCACAGAGCGGGCGCGACCCGCACCGGCCGCCGGCAACGGGGTTGCCTCAACTTCTTTCGCGAGTTATCCCCAGAGTGTGAACTAAATTTTTCGCAAGCTTTCGCAAGTTGGTGCGGGGGCGAGGACAAACAGTCCGACGGTGGCCCGAGCGGTCACCGGCACGTGGGAGGAAGGAGGCGCGCAACCAGGTCGGCGACCCGGTTCACGCGCCATACCGCTGGCGGACATCGCAGGGGCGGGGTCGCGGCCCCGCTCAAGGGCACGCCGGTCACCGGAGGAGCGCCCAGGCCATGACGCGCGGCGAACGAATGAATTGGACTCGAGGCGGAACCGCTACGGTCCTCCTCCTCATCTGCAGCAGGGCGCGGTCGTGACTCCGCCGGGCACGATGGCTGGCGCTCGCGGCTTGCAAGGCTCGCGATCGTCCGCCGGGCGCCGGGAGCCTCGGAGCCCGGTCGGCGCGAGCGGCTCGAAGGACCCGCTGCCGGTCGCGCTGGTCGCCTCTCGGCCCGCGCCAGCAGGCCATCCGGCCGAACATCCAGCCTCGGCGGTGGCGACCGTCAGCTGGACCGGTCCCGGGGCGCCGCCGCCTCATCTGGCGGGCGCTCTTAGAGCCGCGGCGAGCGCCCGGGCGCGCACGGCGTACATCCGCGCCCGCCAGCGCCAGTTCGAAGCCGACAACGGTCTTCGCCCGCTGCCGAGATCGTGGGTCGAGGCCGCCGGCATGATCCGACCGCCGACACCGGCGGCCGAGGCTGCGGGCACGATCCGACCGCATTCTCACGCCACCGCGGACCGGCGGCCGCCGCGCTTTGCCCGAACCATGGCCGCCGCCAGCGACGCGCGATCCTGGGCCATGGCCGAAGGGGACGACGCCCCATGGCATCTGTGCCAGCGCCGGGAAGCAGAAAGCCGGAAAGCCGGGAGGTGGTGGAACCGGCTGCTGAAACCGCTGATTCCGAACGGCAAGCCGCCAGCCTCGGACGCCGGGCGGTGGCCGGTCGCGGCCGCTGCTGGCGGCGCGCCCATGCTGGCCAAGCCCGCCCCACTGGCGCCGGTCGAACGGGCCCGGACCGCCACGTCGGCCAGCGGCGAACCCGCCGCGCGGTCCTGGTTCGCGGTCAGGGCCAGGACAGATGCACCGGACCTGCCGTGGCCGGCGTCGCCGGGCAGGAGCGGCATTCAAGAGCTGGCCAAGGAGCTGCCGGCGCGGGCCTTCGAGGCCGGGAGCGGCGCCGAGGTCGGCCACGAGACGCCAGGACCGGCGGGCATCGGCGCCTTGGCGACCGGGCTTCGAGCCGGCGCAGAGCCGGACCACCGACCCGCTGAGCCTAAGGCGGGTCGCGATGTGACCGGCCTCGACCCGTCCCCGCCCCCGCCCTGGTGGTCGCGCCCCGGTGAGCCCGACCGGCCTGGCGGCGATCCGGCGAGCGCCACGACGTCCGCGAGCGGGCACCGGACGGACAGCACAGCCGGCCAGCCGCTCGTCCCGATCGAGCCTCATGCCAGCTCCCTGGCCGCCGGGCCGCCATCGGCCTCGAGGCTCGCCGACGCCCTGGCCGGCAGATTGGCCGCCGAGGCCGAGGACCGCGACGCTCCGACGAGCACGCCGAGCCGGCCGCGGTCCGGCGCCCGGGAGCGGCCCACCCGGCGCACCATGGCCCGGACTTTCACGGTGGCCGGCGCCCTGGCCGCGAGCCTCGTCCTCGGTTTTTATGTCCAGAGCGGCGTCACGCCGACGTGGGGCGACCTCGGCCGGAGCCTCCTGGCTCTGTACGGACGCGCGTTCGAAGGGCCGGTCGATCGCGGGACGGCAACCCAGGCTCAGCCCGTCGTCGGCCCGCGGGCCGACGACGGCGGCATCGATGGCCTCCCCGGGCAGGCGCGGTCGGAGAGCGCGAACGCCGGGCCGCCGGCGGCAGAGGCCGATGCGAGCCCATGGGAAGTGCTGTACGCCCGCGGTCATCGGCTCCAGCTCCAGGGCAATCTGGTGGCCGCCGGTGAGGCCTACCGCCAAGCGCTCCGCCTGAACCCGCAGCAGGTCGCCGTGCTCTACGATCTCGGCTATGTCCTCCAGCTGCAGGGCAACACCGACGCGGCCATCGACTACTACCGGCGGGCGATCGCGCGCCAGCCCAGGCACGCCTTTGCCCACTACAATCTCGGAACCCTGCTGCAGGCGAAGGGCGATCCGGAAGCCGCGATCGGGCACTACCGGACAGCAGCCGCGCTCGAGCCGGAAAATCCGTACATCTATTACGATTGGGGACGGTCCCTCGAAGCCATCAGCGACCCCGCGGGCGCGGCAGCCCTGTACCGGAAGGTGATCGCCCTGGACCCCGACCAGCGTCCCGGGCTCGATGCCCGGCGCCGGCTGGCGGCGCTGGCGACCCAGCGTGAGCCCAACGCGCCAGGGCGAAATCATACTTGACAACAGTTCAATGGCTTAGGGATACTATCGCTAACATCACTTGAACGCTCCAGCTGGACATCGCGGTAAGGCGTCTTGCGCTATGGTTGATGTGCGTTCATCGCCTGCCGCAGTGTCCGAGGGGAGATCTGGCCGACATGACGAGCCATCGAGCCATGGTGACCCTCCCGGCGCCGGAGAGCCGCGAACCGGAGGTCGTCCGGGACAACTCGAGCCCGGCGGCGCTGCCGGTCGAACCGGGCGCGAGCCGTGGTCCGGGACCGACCGCAAGGCCGCCCGCGCCGGCCGGCGCGGCCGGTCCGAGCGTCGTCGGCAGACCGGTCGAGGTCCATCAGGGCTACCTGGCTCCGGCGCTGCGAGCGGCGGCGGCGGCCCGGGCGCGCACGGCGCAGATTTGCGCGGCGACCTCGGTCGCGGCGGCTGACGCCGCCCACCCCTCGCCACGCGAATGGCTGGTGCCGGTGCCGGAGGCCGCCGCCGCGACGGCGCCGGGCCCGGCAGCGCTGAGCTTGCCGCCCATGTCGACCGAGTATTCGAAAATGGTTGAGATGACGGCCGCCTGGACGCGGGCTCACGGCCTCAGCGTTGCCGGCGCCAACGGGTCGCCGGCCGGCTGGCCGCGCCTCGCGGTGGCGGCGAACCCGGGCCTGTCGGTCGCCGAGGCCGCGCGCGTGTCCCGGATCGCGTTCCGGCCAGTGCGCCCCGATGCATCCCCCCGCCCGGCAGCGCCGGCTGAGGATCGGCAGCCGCCTGCGCTCCCGTCGATTGCGACGCCGACCGGAGAGGCCACGACGGCGGGCCAGGCGACCGTATCACCCGCGCCTGCGGCAACCGACGCCGCGCCCACGAGGCCGATGACGCGGCCGGGAACCGCCAGGCTGCTGCCGGGCGAGGCCCTGCAACGCGCTCTGCCCGAGCGCGCGGTCCGGCAACAGCGGTTCGCCAAGACCGTGGCCGAACTGGAACGCAATCAGGCCGCGACCCGGCCGGACGAGCCGTGGGGCAATGTCGTGCCGCGCCCGGCCGTGCCGCAGTCGAACCCAGTGAACGGCGACTCCCGCTGGTCGCGCCTCTGGTCGCGCCGCTGAGCGGCTCAGGCTTCAGCCTCGCGCATCCGTTCCGGATGCCGGGTGGCCCTCGCGGCGCCCCTGCGGCGAGGGCGGCGTCGGGCTTGGCGGCGCCGCGCGCTTGCGCTAGGAGCGGCTGACCCGACCTGACTCTGGGGAAACCCATGCCGCTCGGCATCCGCCGCTGGCCGACGCCGGCTCTGGTGCTGCTGCTCAATGCCTGCCAGCTGGCGGCGCAGCCGTCCGGGCCCGGGCCGGTGCTCGCCGATCTGCATCTGCGTCCGGGCTTCGCGATCGAGGAGTTCGCGAGCGTGCCGGGCGCGCGATCCCTGCGGGTCGCCGACGGTGGGGCCCGGATTTACGTCGCGACCCGGGACCGTGAGGTGTTCGCGATCCTCGATCCGGAGCGCGACGGGCGCGCCAACCAGGTGGTCGCGGTCGCCGGCGGCCTCAAGGTGCCAAACGGTCTGGCGCTGGCCCCGGACGCCACGTTGCTGATCGCCGAGCAGAACCGGATCATCGGCCTCGCGCCCTCGGGCCGGGCCAGGGTGATCATGCCGCCGGGCGTGCTCCCCGACCGGAGCCAGCACGGCTGGCGCTACGCCGGCCTCGGCCCCGACGGCAAGCTCTACGTGGCGATCGGCGCGCCCTGCAACGTCTGCCGGGTCAAGGGCTTCGAGGGCACGATCATCCGCCTGCGCCCGGACGGTCACGAGCTCGAGATCTTCGCCCGCGGCATCCGCAACTCGGTGGGCTTCGACTGGCACCCGGTCACGGGCGAGCTGTTCTTCACCGACAACGGCGGCGACAATCTGGGCGACGACATCCCGCCCGACGAGCTCAACGCCGCGCCCGGGCCCGGCCGCCATTTCGGTTATCCCTACGTCTACGGCGACAACGTCCCCTATCCCCAGTTCGAGGGCAGGACGCCGCCGCAGACGACGACGACGCCCTCGCTCGCGTTCGCGGCCCACGTCGCCGCGCTCGGCATCGACTTCTACACCGGCGACATGTTCCCGGCCGAGTACCGCAACGACGCCTTGGTCGCCGAGCATGGCTCCTGGAACCGCTCGGAGCCGATCGGCTACCGGGTCATGCGGGTGCGCTTCTCGCCAGACGGCCAGCCGACCGGCAAGGAAGTCTTCATCGATGGCTGGCTCGGTGCCGACGGTAGCGTCCACGGCCGCCCGGTCGACCTCGAGGAGCTGCCCGACGGCTCGCTGCTGATCTCCGACGACTACAACGGGCTCGTCTACCGGGTCACCTACCGCCGGTGAGCGGCGGGGCCAGGCGGGCGCGCGAGCGGGTCGCGGAGGCGCTCGGCAAACGGCGCGGCACGGGGGCCACGCTCTCGAGCCCGTCGCTCGAGCGGGCGCCGCGATCTCCGGCCACCCTGATGCAACGCCACATCGCTTCTGGTCATTCGGCCAGCGCAGCCGACCGCCGAGGTTCTGCCTCGGCCGCGCGCCCGTCACTCGGCCGCGCGCCGGCCGAGGCCGGCGCGGCGAGCGGCCGGCCCTCCATAGGCCAGGGCAGCGGCACGCCGAGCCAGGCGCAGACGGTCGGCGCCAGGTCACGGATGTCGGCGCCGGTCTGGTCGCGGCTCGCGGGCAGGTCGCCGCCGCTGGCGATCAGGAAGCCCTCGCCCCGGTGGTTGCCGGCGCGCCCGTCGGGGTTGCGGCCCGGGCTTGGCCAGGCGATCGTGCCGAACGGGTCCGAATGGAGCGCGCGGTGCCCTGCCGCGGGACTGTCGGCCCAGTGCACGACCAGATCGGGCAGCAGGGCGCGCCGGCGAGCTGAGGTCGGGCTCTGGCTGCCAGGCTCGAGGCTGGCGACCACCGGCGTGCCGCGATCGGCGTCGCGAAAGCTCTGCAGTCCGGCCGCGATCCTGGCCAGCAGGGCCTCGCTCTCGGCGCCCGGCGCGACCAGGCCCGGCCGTTCGCGCTGGCGCTGGTTGAGGCGCAAGTAGCCCTGCTGGTCGGCCTGCAGGCAGAAGGCCGGGCTCGGCGCCCGACCGCGCGGCCGGGTCCGCCAGAAGCGGGTCAGGCGATCTTGACCGGCGAGCGGCAGCCGTTGCTTGAGCGCGTGCCGGAACTCGACCGGCAGGGCGCGCCGCAGGCGCTGGAGCGCCGGCCAGGGCTCCGGTGCCGACGGCACGCGGCCCTGCAGCACCGCCTCCAGCATCGCCGGCAGCAGCTCGGCGCGGCTGGTGTTCGGCCCCATGCCGTGGAGCGAGAACACCAGCAGCCGGACCTGCGGGCCGGCCGCCGCCGCGAGCCTGCCGACCGCGAGATCGCAGGCCCGGTAGACCTCGCGCAGGGCGTCGAACGCGCGCCCGTGATCGGCCGGCGCCACTTGGCCGCGCGCGCCGCTCGCGTCCCAGAGCTTGTGGCCGGCGCGATGGGTCGCCGCGAACGCGACCAGGCAGAGATCCCAAGGCGTCTGCTGCATCAGGCCCAACGCCGCGTCGGTCACGCAGGCGGTGGATCGCTGCAGCTGATGGCCGAGCGCCAGCAGCGCGCGCATGGTCTGGAGGCCCATCGTCTCCTCGCCCAGCGGTGAGCGGCCGCAGCGGCGCCGGAGTTCGGTCAGCGCGGCGGCCGGGTAGGCGGCCGGGGGCGCCAGGTGATCGTGGCTCGCCCAGCCGCTGATCTCGGTCCCGGCGAACGGTTCGGGCGGGTAGGTCGACGGCGCATCGATCACCAGGCAGCGCGGCCCCGATGCCCCCAGCGCCCGCCAGAACGGCCGCACCGGCAGCCAGTCCGGCCCGGGACGGACCATCGCCATCCGCTCGGGGTCCCACTGCAGGAAGTGGTAGAAGCCGTGGCTCGCCGGCGAGGTGCCGGTGTAGAAGGTCGGCCAGGGCGAGCCCGCGAGCCAGGCGGCGCTCGAGGCCAGCCGGCGGTAGCTGCCCCGGGCCCGGAGCCCGGCCAGATGCGGCAGCGTGCCGTCGTCCATCCAGCGCTCGACCAGCGCCGGCTCGGCCGCATCCAGGCCGATCATCAGGACCCGCGGGCGGCTCATCGCCGACCCGCAGGCGGACCCGGTCGCGACCCCGCGGGCGGCGGGCAGGCGCGCGGCCGCCGCCGGCGGGATCGCGGTCTCAACGGATGCCGGCGTCGATCAACGGCACCAGCGCGTTGATCGTCTCCGGGGTGACCACGCCCGAGCCGGTGTTGACCGACATCCCGGTCAGTCCGTACTTCTTCGACAAGACGCACTGGGTGACCGGCAGGAATCCCTGCAGGTAAAGCTGCTGGTCGAGCACGACCGAGATGTAGCCGTCCTTCAGGCCATCGATGGTCGCCGGCACGAGGTCGATGCCGCCCACGGTCACGTCGCCCGGCTTCTTGCCCGCCGCCTCGAGCGCCTTGGGCACGAACGAGGTGACGTTGCCGTGCTGGGTGCCGATCGCCTTCACGTCCGGATGCGATTCGATGTAGCTGGTCAGGATCGGGACCGCGAGCGAGGCGTCGTTGTTCACCTCGGGGCTGATCTCGATATAGTCGACCTTCAGGCCGGAATCCTCGAGCGCCTCCTTGAGCCCGCGATCGCTCTGGCCGCGCTCGGCCTGGGACAGGAGGCCGTACTCGAGCGCGTGGTCGCCCTTTTTGAGCTTGCCGACCTCGACCATCTGCTTGCCGGTCAGCCAGCCGCCCTCGTAGAGCTCGACGCCGGCGTAGCCGAAGCCCTTGGCCTGGTACTTCTCGAGCAGCGGGGTGAGCGGTGCGTTGCCGCTGGTGACCACGATGCCGCGCCCCTCGGCTTCGGCGACCAGATCGGCGAACGCGTCCGCACCGGGGTGGCCCATGATCACGATGCAGGAGGGATCAGCGGCCAGCGCCTCCCGGAAATGGTTCAGCATCTGCTCGGGCTGCCAGCCGGAATACTGCTCGACCAGACTGCCGACCCCCAGCGCCTTGGCCGCGGCGCGGGCGCCGTTGGTCCGCGGCAGGGTCGCGCCATCGCCCGGATTGCCGCCCATCTGCATGTAGATCGTCATGCCGGCGCCGAGCGCGTCCTCGGCCGCGGCCGGTAGCGCGCTCGCCAGGGCTAACAGCGGCAGCGCCGCCGCCAGAGTGAGAAGACGCCGAGTCCCGATCATGCTTGCCTCCCTCGTTGAACGCTCGATCAGAGCGTTCCTTCGATCCTACTCGCGCCATCGCCCTCGTAAAGGCCGCTCGTCGCCCGCCAGACCGCCCGGCCGGGACGCTTGCCGCGCGCCGCCCGGCCAAACTACGATGGGGCGCCTCATCAATCGGGACCGGTCCCATGCCCCAGAACCTGCCCCAGGACGTGCTCGCCGAGCTGGCGCCTTCCGGCGTCCTGCGCGCCGGTATCAACCTTTCCAACTTTCTGCTGGTCAGCGGCAAAAGCCCGGCGGGCGAGCCCGAGGGCGTGGCCCCCGACCTGGCGCGCGCGCTCGCCGACCGCCTGGGCGTACCGGTCGCCTACGTCACCTACGCGCGCCCGGGCGAGCTCGCGGACGCCGCCGGCGGCGACGTCTGGGACATCGGCCTGATCGCGGCCGAGCCGGCGCGCGCCGAAGCGATCGCTTTTTCCCCACCTTACGCCGAGATCGAGGCCACCTACCTGGTCCCCCCGGGCTCGCCGATCACCGCCATCCACGAGGTCGACCGCCCGGGCGTGCGGATCGCGATCGCCGCCCGGAGCGCCTACGACCTCTGGCTCAGCCGCCATCTCCGCCACGCCGAGCTGATCCGCGCCGCCAGCCTCGACGCCTCCTACGACCTCTTCGTGACCGAAAACCTCGATGCGCTCGCCGGCCTCCGCCCCCGCCTGCTCCAGGATGTCGAAAAACTCCCCGGCGCCTGCATCCTGGAGGGCGAGTTCACCGCCGTCCAACAGGCGGTCGGCACCGCCAAGGCCAACGAGGCTGGCGCCCGTTTTCTGCACGCCTTCGTCGAGGACGCCAAAGCCTCAGGCCTGATCGCCCGCCTGATCGAGCGCCATCAGATCCGCGGCCTCTCGGTCGCGCCGCCGGGGTGAGCCACGCATTCATCCATGCCTCCACATTCGATTCGTCGTTACGCGATGGAGACTTCTATGGAAAGCGGCAATGCATTCGGTCAAACTGCAAGCAAGCTGTCCCATAACCCTCTGGGAATTATCGCGCTCTTCATAGTATTGGTCTATGGATTTGCCTCACTTGTGGTGGGAATAGGCAGGAACCTTGATAAGAGTTCACTTTTGCCGCTGGTCTGGTTCATGATACTTTTTCCTGTACTTGTGCTGAGCTTGTTTGGTTGGTTGGTAAGCCGGCATCATACGAAG
>CAWALL010000014.1:0-458607 GCA_963782885.1 uncultured Alphaproteobacteria bacterium | reverse complement strand
GGGCCACCGTGCAGAAATCGTCGCGGCACCCGATGCCCAACCTTTCCGCGGGGTCACGACGTCAGCAGGCGGCGGGCGTTTGGACAGCTCCGTCCTCAACCAATCGGCGTCTTGGAGTAGGTGACGGGGGTGGGTCCGCCATGGCGAGGGAGCCCGCGACGACCCATCCGCGGCCTTTGAGTGCCTTTGCGCGTTGCCTCATGCTCCCAATGGGAGCATTCTGGCCATAGGACCGGTGCTATCTGGGAAATGTCGGTTCAAAGGGTGATGCATGGGCATCTCATGCTATTTGCCACCCTTCTCATGAGTCGGAGCGAGGCCGGATTCCCTTTGACATGTGCGATCAGCGCTCCCGGCGGGCCTGGCTCCGGTTGCCCTCGCCAGAAAAGCTCCCCTGTTGTCCGTGATGCCATACGGAGGCACCCCCATGCGCGCTCGCGCCGGCGTTCTTGCCGCAGCGATCGTCCTGGCGCCGCTCGGCGCCCAGGCCGCTGACCTCGTGGTGTGGTGGGAACAAGGTTTCTACCCGCAGGAGGACCAGGCGGTCAGGGAGATCATCGCTGCCTTCGAGCAGAAGACCGGCAAGCGAGTCGAGCTCGAACAGCCGGCCCAGTACGAGGCGAACGACAAGGTCCGAGCGGCGCTCGCGGCCGGGCAGCCGCCCGACTTCTTGTACGGGACTATTACAGCCTGGGGACGGTGGGCTTACGAGGACCAACTCGCCGATCTCGCGGATGTCCTGAGACCAGTCTTGGACCTGTTCGATGCCGACGCCGTCGATGCGGGTATGTCGTTCAACGGCAGAACGGGCCAGCGCGGCCTGTACGGGCTGCCGATGGGCCGGCGTTCCAACCACGTCCATGTATGGAAGAGCCTCCTGGAACGGGCGGGCTTCACGCTCGCCGACATCCCGAAAGGGTGGGACGCCTTCTGGTCCTTCTGGTGCGACCGGGTGCAGCCGGCAGTGCGTGAGGCCCTGGGCCGCGACGACATCTGGGCTATTGGAATGCCCATGGCGGCCAATGTTGACGCCAAGAACGGGCTCGAACAGTTCCAGCTTGCGTATGGGGCGCCTTGGCTCGACCGCGAGCGCCGTCTTCAGGTCGAAGACCCCGAGATCCGGAAAGGAATGATCAAGGCGTTGGAGGCCTACACGCAGATCTGGCGCAAGGGCTGCACGCCGCCCAACTCGACGAGCTGGACGAGCGCCGGCAACAACGAGGCGTTCATCGCGCAGACCGTGGTGATGACCACGAACGCCACACTCTCGATCCCGGGCGCGCTGCGCACGGCGCGGCCCGACGACTACTATAAGAACGCCGCGACGATCGACTGGCCGGACGGCGCGAACGGCCAGCCGCTGGTCATCGACGGTGGGTTCGCGCACGCCGTCGTCTTCAAGGACGGCAAAAATCCTGCCCTTGCCAGCCACTTCGTCCGCTTCCTGGCTGAAGGCTGGATCGCCCACTGGCTGACGTTCGCCGGCGATCGATGGCTGCCGCCGATGCGCAAGCTGCTCGATGCGCCGTTCTGGCTGGACCCAAGAGACCCGCACCGCATGCGCGCAGCCATCCAAATCCTGACCCGGCCGCACCACAGTCCGGGTGCGGGGGTACGGGATCAGGAATGGCGGTCGGACCGGATACGGGAGGAGGAGATCTGGGGCAATGCGGTCCACCGCGTCGCGGCCGACGGCATCAGCGCTGAGCAGGCAATCGACGAGGCGATCGCGCGCATCAAGCAGATCTTCAGCGAGTAGCCCGGCCCGCCGCGGCGCGTCGGGGCGGACACCGCGCACAGCCCGGCGACCCGTGCCCCAAATCCGATCCCATAAAGGACGTTATGGGCTTGGAACCGCTCGATTGCCCGAGGACGACAGCGCTGAAGCGTGCTCCTGTGAAGTGCCTTAAAGATCGGGCACCAGGCAAGGAGCCAGACGACTTTAACGCTTCGCGAGCCGGACGGCGCCGATCGCCATCGTGACCGCGGCCTGGGTCGGGTCGACCACGGGCATTTCCAGCGCCGTCTCGAGATCAGAGCGATACTGGGCCATGCCGGCGCAGCCCAGCACCAGGACGTCGGCGCCGTGCCAATCACGCAGCTGCGCTCCGACCTCGCGCATGCGCGCGAAGGTCCGCTCCCGATCGGCGAGCTCCACCACGCCGAGCCCGAGCGGCAGGTCGCCGGCGAAGCGCGCCGCGAGACCCAGCTGGCGCACGTAGCGCAGATGGCGGGGTAGCGAGCCTTTCAGAATCGAAACGATGCCGAAGCGCTCGCCGCGGGTCAGCGCGGTCAGAAGGCCGCATTCGGCGATCCCGAGCACCGGCCGGCCGGTCGCTTCCCGGCAGGCGTGCAGGCCCGGATCGCTGAAGCAGGCGATCACGAACGCGGCCGCGTCGGCGCGCGCCCGCACCAGCCGGCAGAGCAGCGGCACGATCTGCTCGACGTGCGCCTGGGTCTCGATCCCGGGCGGGCCCTCGGCGAGCGTCAAGCACTCGATCGAGGGCCCGCCCGCCATCTGCAGCGGCGTCAGCGCCCGCTCGATCGCCAGGGTTACGGCCTCGGTCGAGTTCGGGTTGACGACGACGATGCGCTCGCTCATCGGGCTCCTCCCGGGGATCAGCGGCCGATCGTGCCCGGGCGCCGCCATCCTCCGAAAGGCCTGATTAACCCAGCTCGGGCATAGATGGCCAGATCCGCGCAGCCGATCGGATCGCTGGTCATGAGACTGCCGCACGCCTTCCGTGGCCTGTTCAAGCGGGAGGACGATGCCGCGCTCGTTCTCGGACCGCCGGCGGCAGCAGACACCGCGCCCGGCGCGAGCGCACCGGCGCGCCAGCGGCCGGTCCGGTCCGACAAGGCGCGCCTCAGGCAGTTCCAACACCGCCTGCGCACGGCCGCCCGGACCAGCCAGCCGTCCGAACCGCTGGTCGCCGGGCGGCTGCAGATCATCGCGCTCTCGCGGGTCAAGGCGCGGCTCGGCGGCGACTGGCAGCGGCTGGCGACCAAGGTCCACCGGCTGACCCGCCAGATCCTGGAACGGCGGCTCGCCGATCAGGACGTCTACGTCCAGGTCGGCGACCGCTACATGATCCTGTTCGCCAGCCTGAGCACCGTCGAGGCCACCTTCAAGGCGCAGGCGATCGCGCGCGAAATCACGGTGTTCCTGATCGGCGAGCTACCCGAGGTCGACGAGGCGCCGGTTCGGCTCACCGTCCACGAGGTCGATCCCGGCGAGCTCAAGGGCGGACCTTCCCTCGAGAGCCTGGTCGCCAGGATGGACCAGGTCGCCGCCCGCGAGGCCGCGGCCCGCGCCGACGGCGGGCCGCGCCCCCTCGAGATGGCCGACCGCGGGCCGGTGCAGTTCGACTATCTGCCGATCTGGAGCCGGCGCGGCAAGGCGGTCGTCGGCTACGTCTGCAGCTGCCGGCCGGGCACCGGGGACGCCGGCCAGGATCTCTATGAGCTCGACTGTCTGGCGCTGCGCACGGTCCTCGCGAGCCTGCCGGAGATGGAGCGCCAGGGCCATGCGGCCCTGGTGGTGGCGCCGATCCATTGGGACACGCTCGTGCAGCTGCAGCGCCGTCAGAGCTACCTCGACCTCTGCCGGCAGGTGCCGGGCCAGCTGAACCGGCGGCTCGGCTTTGCTGTGCTCAACGTGGCCGCCGGCGCGTGGCGCGATCTGATCCGCGACCGCCTGGTCCCGCTCAGGTCGTTCGCCCGCTTCTTCATCGTCTGCGTGCCGCCCGAACCGACGCAGATCCGCGATCTCGCCGACCGCGGTGTCGACGCGCTCGCCTTCGAGGCCGCCCCGCCGGGCGGATTCCAGGATCCGCAGCACGAACGGATCAGCGGCTCTGCCTGCGACGCGTCGCGGCACAGGCTCGCGACCTGCGCGCTCGGAGTTGAGGATCGCGGCACGGTGCTGGCGCTGCTGGCGGCGGGGTCGATTTTCTCGGCGGCCCCGCGGTCGCGCCCAAGGTCGCTGCGCCGGGTCCTGCCTACCGGCTCGATCTGAGCGCCGCCCCCGGGGGCCGGACGTGATCGTGCGCCGCTCCTGATCATCCGGAAACCCGCCCGGGCGAAGCGGCGGCGCTGGCCGGCGCCGGACCTTTCATCGATCGGCCTTGCTCCCTAAAGTGGCGGCCTGGACCTCGACCGCGAAGGGAAGCCATGCCGATCGTCGAGCGCGACCCCTGGCGCATGCAGTACTTCGAGCATGTCGCCTGCCCCGAGAACGCGGTCGTCCCGACCGAGGACGGCGACGCTTACCTGCTCTTCCCCAAGTTCCGCTGGATCTACAACAAGCTCCTGATCGCCGAGTCCCAAGGGCTCGCCTGCGGCCTGCACGGCATGGCGCCCGAAACCTTCCCGGTGTTCTCCAAGCCCGTCTACAACATGCGCGGCATGGGCGCCGGCAGCCGGATTTTCCGAACTTCGCGCGACTATCAGCTGAACCAGCGCCCCGGCCACATGTGGATGGAGCTCTTGAAGGGCGAGCATGTGTCGACCGACGCCGCGGTCGTCGACGGCGAGCCCCGCTGGTGGCGCCACGTCACCGGCAAATCGATCGACGAGGGCATGTTCGACTACTGGGCCGTGCTCGCCGAAGCGCACCCCCAGATCGAGGACGACTGCGGCCAGTGGCTGCGGACCAACCTCCGCGGCTACACCGGCATGGTCAATCTCGAGACCATCGACGCCCGGATCATCGAGGTCCACCTCCGCTTCTCCGACCAGTGGCCGGACCTGTACGGCGCCGGCTGGACCGAGGCCCTGGTCCGGCTCTACGCCGAAGGCGTCTGGGACTACCCCGACGACGACCGCCGGGACGGCTACAGCGTCGTCCTGTTCGGCCCGCACGGCCTGCAATACTGGCACCCGGACCCCGAGCTGGTCGCCGAGCTCCTGAAGGAGCCGACCCTCACCAGCATCCAGATCACCTTCCACGAGGACAAGCCGCCCAAGGCCCACTCGATGCCGCCCGGCGGCTTTCGCCTGGCGATCATCAACGGCTGGGACCTGGAAGCCGGCCGCGCCGCCCGCGAACGCCTGGCGCTCCGCTTCTGGGCGACCCAACGCATCGTCCCCCGCCGCCCCCGCCGCAAGGTCGCGCTCGCGCCTTAGCCTCACGTTCCCAGCAGCCCTTGTATGTACAGACGTACATACCATATGATGCGCGCAACCATCGCAGGCTTCGATTGGGACGAGGGTAACCTCGCGAAATGCCAACGACACGGCGTCTCGGTCGCGGAGATCGAGGGGCTCTTTACCGGGCTGCATACGATCAGCCTGGACGTGGAGCACTCGCTCGCCGAGGAGCGTCTCAGGGCCATCGGCAAGACGCGCTCGGGCAGGTCGGTGTTCCTGGTGTTCACGCTGCGCGAGCGCGATCGAAAAACCTACATCCGGCCCATCAGCGCCCGCTACATGCACCGGAGGGAGGTCGAGTCCTATGAAAAAGAAGATCCCGGTCTTTCGCACTGACGAGGAAGCCGAGCGCTTCGTGGAGGAGGCCGACCTCACCGAATACGACCTCTCCCAGTTCAAGCCGGTGCGGTTCGAGTTCGAGAAGAAGGCGGCCAGGGTCAACATGCGCCTGCCCGAGACCCTCTTGAACGCGGTCAAGGCCCGCGCCCAGGCGCGCGGCATCCCCTACCAGCGCTTCATCCGCGAGGCCCTGGAGCAGGCGCTCGCCCGCGACTGACCGGCCAGTCGGGGCAAAGCCTCAGGCGGGCGAGAGCACGTGGATCACCCGGCTCGCGATCATGTCCCGGGTTTTTTCGGCGTAAGCCTTCATGTGCGGCGCCGCAGCATGGGCCTGGAGCGCCTCGAGGCTCGCCCACTGCTCGACCACGACAAGCGTGTCCTCGCCGAGCCGGGTCTGCACCCCGCCGGCACCCTCGGCATCGACGGTCGCGACATACTCGATGCACCCGTCCTCGGCATGCACGTTGGGCACGTTGGCCTTGAAGACCTGCAGCAGCTCGGCCCGCTTGCCGGGCTTCGCGGTGATGATCGCCAGGACGTGAACGCTCGCCATCGGGCGCCTCCTCGTGGTCGTATGCTCGTGCCGACGACCTTACATGCCAGTGCTGGCTCGGCAACCTCGCTGACTGCGAGCAATTGCCCCCAAAGGCGACACGCGCTTGACGTTGTGTACACATAAGTGTATCTAAGGTGGTGATGGACGGCTTTCGAATGGGACGAGGAGAAGCGGCGGCGCAACCTCGAGGACCATGGCGTCGACTTCCGACTCGCCGCGGGCATCTTCCGCGGTCCCGTGGTCGAAGCGCTGGACCAGCGAGGCGGCTACGACGAACCGAGATACCGCGCGCTCGGCCACGTCGGCGACGAGTTTTTCGTCGTGGCCTACACTTGGCGCGGCCACAAGCGCCGCCTGGTCAGCGCATGGAAGGTGGGACCGGATGGCCGAAAGAGATATCAGGCGCTACTCGGCAGCGGAACTCGAGGACATGGCCGCCCGCGGTGACTACGTGCCGACCCGCGCCGACGCGCCCGAGATCGAGCTCGACGAGGACTTCTGGCGCGACGCCAAGGTCGTGGTCCCGCCGGGCAAGACCTCGGTCCACCTCCGGGTCGACGCCGACGTGCTGGCCTGGTTCAAGGCCCAGGGCCGCGGCCACCTCACGCGCATGAACGCCGTGCTGCGCGCCTACATGGAGGCGCACAAGGAGAAGAGCCGGTAGGGGGCCGGAGCCGCCCCGATCGATTGTGGCACGCCGCTTTGACGGAAACGCCCACTTGGCCTAGAACGCGCCATGACCAAGACCAGAGCCAAGATTACGGACGCAGGCAAGATCACTCACACCGCCACCTGGGGCACGACACGCGCCGAGGCGCTTCGGCACATCCGCGAAGTCGTCGCGGTGGTCGTCGCCGAGTTCATCGAAGATGGCGAGGCCCATCCGGACGACGAGGCTGGGAGCGCAGGTACGCTGGTTTCGGTCACCCTGCGGACGCCCGCCCATGTAGCGCCGCCCTTCGATCCGCTGGTGCCGAACGCGGAGACCGTCGTGGCCATGAACGCCGCGCGCCGCGGCGAATTGGTGACGGTCGGCGGTGTGGAGGATCTCATCGCTGACCTGCACGCGTAGCCCCGGGGTGCCCCGACTGGTCACCTGAGGAATGCTTGAACGCAAGGCCCATCCCCGCGACCCAGAATTGGACTAGGGCGTGTTAACACAAAGCATGTCGGTGATGAGGGCGAAGTGGATGAAGGCGGTGAACATGAGATCGAGCTTTTCGAAGCGCGAGAAGATGCGACGAAAGCCTTTGAGCCTGCGGAACAGGCGTTCGACCTCGTTGCGCCGGCGGTAGAGACTGCGGTCGTAGGTCCAAGGCTGAAGACGGTTGGGGTTGGGCGGCACGACCGGCGCGAAGCCGAGCTCCAGCACCAGTTGCCGGGTCTCGTCGCCTTCGTACGCCCGGTCCATCACCATGGGCACACCAGCGGGCCGGCGCTGCCAGGCGGTCAGCAGCTTGCGTCCTTCGGGCGCGTCGTGGGCCTGTCCGGGCGACAGGGCGAAGGTCAGGGCCGTTCGCTCATCCGCGGCAACCAGATAAATCTTGGTGTTCCAGCCGCCACGCGACTTGCCGATGGCTTGCGGGCCGTTTTTTTTCGCGCGCCCGTGCCGTCGGGGTGAACCTTGACGCTGGTGCCAAGCCGACGCACTCGACACGGATGCGGATCAGGCGATGCTCTTGCAGGGCCTGGAACACGCGGTCCAGCACGCCCGCCGCCGCCCACCGGCGCAGCCGTGTGTAGATCGTGTGCCAGTTGCCGAAGCGCGCCGGCAGCGCGCGCCATTTGCAGCCGTTCTCGGCCACAAACAGCACTGCGTTGATGACCTCGAGATTGCCGATCCGCACGTTGCCCCGCTGTACGGGCATCAACGGCCGGATCACTTCGTACTGGTCTTCGGTCAGCCTCATCATGCGATGAGCTTACCTCAAACCGCCCTCTTTGAATAGTGTTAACACACCCTAGTTGGTCGGGCCTCTGGCGACCCACTTGCCGTCGTGCCAGACGTACCAGGCGAACGGGTCGAAGCCGGTGACGTCGCCCTTGGCGTCGAACCCGATCCGGCCGAGCACCGTCTCGAACTGCTCCCGGCGCAGCACTTCGGCCACGCGGGCCGCATCCGTCGCGCCCGCTTTCTCGGCCGCCTGCGCCCACGCCTGGACCGCCGCGTAGGCATAGAGCTCAGTGCCGATCGGCTTCTCGATGCCTCGCTCTTGGAACGCCGCGACCACGCCCATGGCGGCTGCTTGCGCTGACGCATCCATGTACATGGTCATCGGAATGCCCTCGGCAGCCGCGCCGGCGATCAGCCAGAAGTCCTCACTCGCCACCCCGTCTGGCACGATGATGACGAGCTCAGGTAGTCGCTCCTTGGCCTGCCGGACGATGAGTTCCGCCTCGGGCGGATAGCCGCCGTAGAACACGACGCCGATACCGAGGTTCTCGAACTTTGCGATGAGATCTAAGAATTCAGTCTGCCCCGGCCGCACCTGCTCGAACAACCCGGTCGCGATGCCGAGCTCATCTAGCCGTCGTTTCGCTTCCTCGGCGATCCCTTGACCGTACGCCTGTCCGTCGTGGACGATGGCGATGTTCGCCCCAGGCCATCCTTGGGCGATGCGATCGCCGACCATGGTGCCCTGCTGGTCGTCACGCCCGCAGGTCCGAAACGTGTAGCGAAGACCGCGGTCGGTGAGCCGCGGATTGGTCGCCGCCGGCGAGATCAGGATGATGCCGGCATTCTCGTAGATCGACGAGGCCGGGATCGCGGCGCCGGAGCATTGATGGCCGACCACGACCGGCACGTCGTCGGCCACGAGCTTGTTCGCCGCTGCCACCGCCTGATCGGGATCGCAGAAATCGTCAACCAGCACGGCCTGCAGCGACTGGCCGAGGACGCCGCCTGCAGCATTCAGGCCCTCCAGCGCCATGTAGGCGCCGGTCCGCGTCTGCTCGCCGGCCCAGGCCATCTGGCCAGTCAGGGGCGCCGCGACCCCGACACGGATCTCGGCGTCAGCGCTGGAAGCCACGAGGGCAGACAGAAAAGCAACCGCGAGCGCGGTGAGTCTATTGCTTGTCATCGTCTTCCAAACCGAGCTCAGGATTGAATGTTACCGGATTTCCTTGGTCCTTCCGCGTTCAACTGTCAATCCGGGAGGTCGAGCGCCGGCGGGAATCACTCATCCGCCTTCGCCTGCTGCCAGAGGGCCTCCATCTCGTCCAGCGAGGCGGCCTCGGGGCTGCGGCCTTGGGCGTGAAGCGCCGTCTCGATCGACCGGAAGCGGCGCTCGAACTTGGCGTTTGTCTGGCGGAGCGCCGCCTCGGCGTCGACCTCGAGGTGGCGGGCGAGATTGACCACCGCGAACAGGATATCGCCGATTTCGTCAACGACGCGCTCCGGCGCGCGGCCGCCCTGCAACTCGGCCCGCAGCTCGTCGATCTCCTCGGCGATCTTGTCCAGGACCTGCGCGGCCTCCGGCCAGTCGAAGCCGACCCGGGCGGCGCGCCGTTGCAGCTTGGCCGCCCGGACCAGCGCGGGCAGCGCCAGCGGCAGGTCGTCGAGCACGCTGGCGACGTCGCCGCGCGCGCTGGCCCTGGCCAAGCGCTCGCGGGCCTTGCCCGCCTCCCAAGCGTGGCTCTGGGCCCCGGCGCCGGCGACCTCGGCGTCGCCGAACACGTGCGGATGGCGTTCGATCATCTTGTCGGCGATCGTCGACGCGACCTCGTCGAAATCGAACTCGCCCGCCTCCCTGGCCATCTGGGCGTGGTAGGCGACCTGCAGCAGGAGATCGCCGAGCTCCTCCCGTAGGCCAGCCATGTCGTGGCGCGCGATCGCATCGGCGACCTCGTAGGCCTCCTCGATCGTGTAGGCGCGATGGTCGAAAAATCCTGCTCGAGGTCCCAGGGGCAGCCGCGCTCGGGGTCGCGCAGCCGCGCCATGACCTCGAGCAGGCGCTCGATCGCGCTCATGGGCTCACAGCAACCGGCCCTGCCCGCCGGCCGGCGCCGTCGGACGGCTGGAGCGGGGGCCGCGCGCGACCACGGTCTTGACCTTGCCGTCATGGAACTCGAGCTCGAGCATGGTCTGCCGCTGCGCCTCGTCGGCGCCGTCGACCAGCTGCCCGTGCTCGTCGCGGACCAGAGCGAAGCCGCGCTCGAGCACGCCGCGGTAGCTGAGCGAGCCGAGCAGGCTCGCCTGCGCCCGAAGGCGCGCGCGTGCATCGGCGAGCCGGCGGGTGACCGCGTAGTGCTGGCGCGCATCGAGCTCGGCGAGGCTGCGGGCGTGGCGCGGCAGCCGGGCCTGCACCTCGTCGAGCGTGAGCCGCCCGAGCAGGCCCTCGAGCCCGACCCGGCGATGGCGCAACAGTGCCTGAACGGGCGGATCGAGCCGGGCGCCGAGGCCCAGAAGGTCACGTCCGGCCCGCTCGGCGCGCGCCCGCAGCCCGTGCGGCAGGCGCTCGGCGAGGTCATCGAGGCGCTGGGTCGCCTGGCCGAGCAGCGCCATCGGGTCGGGCAGGCCGCGCGCGAGACCGGTCACGCGCTGGCCGAGCTGCCTGAGCTCGCGCTCGGCGCCGTGGAACAGGCGCTGGTCCAGCTGGCCGAGCCGCTGGCCGAGCTCGGCGCGCACCGGCACCGCGAGCTCGGCGGCCGCGGTCGGGGTCGGCGCCCGCTGGTCGGCGGCATGATCGATCAGCGTCGTGTCGGTCTCGTGCCCGATCGCCGAGATCAGCGGGATCGCGCTCGCCGCCGCCGCGCGCACCACGCGCTCCTCGTTGAACGCCCAGAGATCCTCAAGCGAGCCGCCGCCGCGCGCGACGATCAGCACGTCGGGGCGCGGCACCGGGCCGGCGGGCGGCAGGCGGTTGAAGCCCTCGATTGCGGCCGCGACCTGCTCGGCCGCGAGCTCGCCCTGGACCAGCACCGGCCAGAGCAGCACCCGGCGCGGGAAACGCTCGGCCAGCCGATGCAGGATGTCCCGGATCACGGCCCCGGTCGGCGAGGTCACGACCCCGATGACTTCCGGGAGGAAGGGCAGGGGGCGCTTGCGCTCGGCGGCGAACAGGCCCTCGGCCGCGAGCTGCCGCTTGCGCTCCTCGAGCAGCGCCATCAGCGCGCCGACCCCGGCCGGCGCCAGCCGGTCGACGATCAGCTGGTATTTCGACCGGCTGGGGTAGGTCGTGATCCGGCCGCTCGCCACCACCTCGAGCCCGTCCTCGGGCTTGAAGGTCTGCCTCGACGCCGTCAGCCGCCAGCAGACGGCGTCGAGGCAGGCGCCCGCATCCTTGAGCGAGAAGTAGAAGTGCCCTGAGGCCGCGCGCTTGAAGCCCGAGATCTCACCCCGCACCCGGACGTAGCCATAGGCGTCCTCGAGCGTCCGCCTGAGTGCCCCCGCCAGCTCGCTGACCGTGAACTCGCCGGCGTTGCCCTGCTCGGGCTCGTACGGGTCCGGGATCACCACGTCCTCAACGGTAACCGATCACGCCCGCCGATCCTGCCGCCAAAGCCGCCGGCGTCAAGACCGCAGCGCGAAGGCCATTGAACGGAGCCGTCTCATCGATAGGTGCTCTCGTCGCGCAGGCCGCAGACATAGAGCACCACCTCGGAGCCCTCGATGTCGTAGCGGAAGCGCCACCGGCCCAAGCGGAGCCGCCACTGGCCCTCGCCGGATTCGACGGCGACCAGCTTCCTGATCTGATGGGCACGGCTGCGGTTGTACGGGTCATCGGCCAGAATCGCGATCGCTTCGCGATACCGGGCGGCGAACTCCTTGTTGCCCTTGCGTAGCGCCTTCGCCAGCCGATCGAAGCGCGGCGTGGTTCGGACGGTGAAGCGTTCGGCCATTCGGGCGCTGACTAGCGCGCCGTCGTCTCTGGTTGGCGCTCGCGCTCGTCTTCCGCCTCGAGCTCGCGGAGCAACTCCTCGGCAGGGCGGCTCTCGCCGGCGAGATACTCCTCTCGGCTCTGGGCGATGGCCTCGATGACCCCAGGATCGTTCAGCTCGAGGTAGTCTTCGAACTCATCGATACCGATCAGCGCCGCCACCGGCTGACCGTCCTTCTCCAGGACGAAGTATTCCTCGCCCCTGGCCAGCAGGCGCTCGATCAGCGCGCCGAGCTTGGCGCGGGCTTCGGTGAGCGGAATGCGGGTGACGACCGGGCTGCCCGGCGGGCTCTGGTGGGCCATGGCATTTTCCTCCAGCGCCATCCGCGGCTACAGGTACCCCTCCTCGACCAGCTTTTCGGCGATCTGCACGGCGTTGAGGGCGGCGCCCTTGCGCAGATTGTCCGAGACCACCCACATCTGCAGGCCGTGCGGCACGGTCGGGTCCTGGCGCAGCCGCGAGACGAAGACCGCATGTTCGCCGACACAGTCGACCGGCGTCACGTACTCACCCGCCTCCGGCCGGTCGACCAGCACGATGCCCTCGAAATCGGCGAGTGCGGCGCGTGCGTCCTCGACGCTGATCTCGTGCTCGAACTCGACCGTCACCGCCTCCGAATGGCCGACGAACACCGGCACGCGCACGCAGGTCGCCGCGACCTCGATCGCGGGGTCCAGGATCTTCTTGGTCTCGACCACCATCTTCCACTCTTCCTTGGTCGCGCCGTCGCGCAGGAAGACGTCGATTTGCGGGATCACGTTGAAAGCGATCTGCTTGGGAAACAGGTCGGGTTCCGGCACCCGGGTCTCGTAGATGCCCTTGGTCTGGTCGAACAATTCGTCCATCGCCTCGCGCCCGGCCCCCGAGACCGACTGGTAGGTCGCGACCACGACCCGCCTGACGATCGCCAGATCGTGCAACGGCTTCAGGGCCACCACCAGCTGGATCGTCGAGCAGTTCGGGTTGGCGATGATGTTGCGCTCGCGAAAGCCCTCGAGCGCCTCGGGATTGACCTCGGGCACGACCAGCGGCACGTCCTCGTCCATCCGGAACTGCGAGGTGTTGTCGATCACCACGCACCCGGCGGCGGCGGCGCGCGGCGCGTAGATCTTGGAGACCGCGGCCCCGGGCGAGAACAGGCCGAGGTCGGTGCCTTCGAAGTCGAAGCTCTCGAGCGGCCGGATCTTGAGCACGCGGTCGTCGCCGTAGGCGACCTCCTTGCCCTCGGATGCCTTGGAGGCGAGCGCCACGACCTCGTGCGCGGGGAACTCGCGCTCCGCCAGGACCTGCAGCATCTCGCGGCCGACCGCGCCGGTCGCCCCGACAACTGCCACCTTGTAGCCACGCGTGAACGTCATCGACTGCCTCCGGCGCAATGCGTGCGCACCACATTTCGGGCTGGGCGGCCGGCCGGTCAAGGCCGGTGGCGCCGAAGCCGCCGGCGGCGGGTCCCGGCGGCTGCTCATCCGTCCGGCGGATGCGAGCGGCCGCGATCGACGCTAGGATCGCGGCATGACGCTCAGAATGACCGCGGACCAGGGCCGCCGGCTGGTCCTCAGCCTGCAGGGGTTGACCGATGCGCCGCGCCGACGGCTGGCCACCGCCGGCTTGGCCGATCTGGTCGAGCGCCTGGGTTTCCTTCAGGTCGACAGCATCAACACGGTCGCGCGCGCACACCATATGATCCTGTTCGCGCGTGACCCGAGCTACCGGCCCGAGCTGCTGCGCCAGGCGCAGGCCGAGGCCCGGCTATTCGAGCAGTGGACCGACCGGATCGCGAGCCTCTTGCCGATCCGGTTCTACCCGTACTGGCGGCTCCGCTTCGGCCGCGAACGGGCGCGGGTCGAGACGCGCTTCAGGCGCTGGTTCGGCGACGGCTTCGCCCTCGAGCTGGAGCGCCTACTCGACCGGATCAGGGCAACGGGCGCGATCCGCGCGCGCGACCTCGACGCCCCGCGCGAGCGGCCTTCGGGCGGCTGGTGGGACTGGCACGCGGGCAAGACCGCGCTCGAATACCTCTGGCGCACCGGCGAGCTCGCGATCGCGCGCCGGGACGGCTTCGAGAAGGTCTACGATCTGCCCGAGCGGGTGATCCCGAAGGCGTCGCGCTGGCACCAGCCGGACGAGGCGGAGCTGATCGACTGGGCCTGCCGGGCGGCGCTCGCGAGGCTCGGCGTCGCGAGCCCGGGCGAGATCGCGCGCTTTTTCGGTCTGGTTTCAATCGACGAGGCCAGGACCTGGTGCGCCCGCCAGCTCGGCGCTGCGGCGACCCAAGTGATCCTCGAGGCGGCCAACGGGGCGGCCCCGCGGAAGGTGTTCGGGCGCCCGGACCTCGAGGAGCTGGTGCGCGAACTGCCGGAGCCGCAGAGGCGGATGCGCGTCCTCAACCCGTTCGATCCCCTGCTGCGCGATCGCCAGCGCCTCGCCCGCCTGTTCGGCTTCGACTATCGGATCGAGGTCTTCGTGCCCGAGGCGCGGCGGCGCTACGGTTACTACGTCTTCCCGTTGCTCGAGGGCGAGCGGCTGATCGGCAGGATCGACATGAAGGCCGACCGGCAACGCGCTGCGCTCGACGTCAAAGCGCTCTGGCTGGAGCCCGGCCTGCGCCTGACGCGTGGCCGCCAGCGCCGCCTCGAGGCCGAACTCGACCGCATCCGCCGCTTCATCGGCGCCGATACCGTCGAGTTTGCCGACGGGTTTTCGCGGCCCCAGGCCTGAGCCGGTCGGCGCAGCATCCCGATCCAGCGCCCGCTCGGATCCGGGTCCGGTGGGGCTCATGCCGCGCCCTACCGTTGAGTTGCTGCTTCGGCAGTGCCTGACACCACGATCCTGGCATGCCAGGATCGTGGTGCGGCGGCGGTGCCGGGATGGTTTTCATGCTGGCTGCCCATGATGGCTCCGGAGGCAGATCCCCCGGCACCGCCACACCGCCTCGACCGCTGATTAGGCTCTGCGATCCATCGCTGTGTAGGGCGACGACGGCGCGGGCGGGATGCCGGGTCACGATCACCTGCCGGGGGGCGCCATGCGGATCAGTGTTGGGATCGATATCGCCAAGGAGGTGCATTGGGTCACGGCCGTCGATGCCGACGGCGTGGTTCGCCTTGATCGCAAGCTGCCGAACACGCCGACTGACATCGCGGCGCTGATCGAGGAGCTCGTCAGCCTTGGCGGCGCCATACGCGTCGGCCTCGATGTCGTTGGCGGCATCGCCGGCCTTGCCGAAGCCATGCTGGCCGCAGCGGGGTTGGCGCTCGTTCACGTCCCGGGCTTGGCCGTCAACCGCGCCCGCCAGGGCACCGTGGGGGGCGAGAACAAGTCCGATCCGCGCGACGCGCGCACCATCGCCGACCAGGTCCGCACCCGCTCCGACCTGCGGCCGATCGATCCGGCGACCGAACTCGATCTCGAGATCAGGCTGCTCGTCGGCCGGCGCCGCGACCTGGTCGATGCCCAAACCCAGCGCCTGTCCCGCATGCACGACCTGCTGGTGGGCATCTTTCCCGGCCTGGAAGCCTGCCTCGACCTCAAGACCAAGGGGCCGCTGGTCCTCCTGACCAAGTTCGTCACCCCGGCCGAGCTGCGCACCGCCGGCAAGAAGCGCCTGGTCCGCCATCTCAGGGCCGCCGGAGGGCTGCCCCATGTCGACGCGCTCGCCGAGCGCGCCCTGGCTGCCGCGGTCGAGCAGACCATTGCCGTCCCGGCCGAACGCATGAGCGCACGTCTGATCAAGGAGCTGGCCCAGGAAGCGCTCGCCGCCCGCGCCCGCCTCGCCGAGATCGATCGTGAACTCGAGGAGTTCCTCGACCGCCACCCTGACGCGGCCCTCATCCGCAGCCTGCCCGGCATGGGGGCCGTGCTCACCGCCGAGCTGATCGCCGAGGCAGGCTGCCTCTCCCGCTTCCGCTCCGCCGACGCGCTGGCCGCCGCGGCCGGCATCGCGCCGGTCCTGCGCCAGTCCGGCAAGGTGCGCTTCCTCAGGCGTCCCACAGGCGGCAACAAGGGACTCAAACGCGTCTTCTACCAGTCCGCCTTCTGCTCCCTTGGCCACCCCGACAGCCGCGCCTTCTACGACCGCAAGCGCCGCGAGGGAAAACGCCATCACCAAGCCGTCCTCGCCCTCGCGCGCCGACGCATCAACGTCCTCTGGGCCCTGCTCACCAGCCGGCAGCTCTTCCAACAAAACTTCAAACTCGCCGCTTGACGCACCCATTAGGCTGCCTCCAGGAACACCTGACCCTCCGGTCGCGCCCGAGGCACCCCCCATCCCGGAGGGCGAGGGAGGTCTTGGGTGGCCGCGCCTAGCTTGCATCCCGTCTTGCGCTGGGCCGCGTATAGTTTCCCTTCCGCTAGGGCGTGTTAACACAAACCATGTCGATGATCAGGGCGAAATGGATGAAGGCGGTGAACATGGTGTCGAGCTTTTCGAAACGCGAGAAGATGCGGCGAAAGCCCTTGAGCCTGCGGAACAGGCGCTCGATCTCGTTGCGCCTGCGATAGAGGCCGCGGTCGTAGGTCCAGGGGCGGAGGCGGTTGGGGTTGGGCGGCACGACCGGCTCGAAGCCGAGCTGCAGCACCAGTTGCCGGGTCTCGTCGCCTTCGTAGGCCCGGTCCATCACCATCGGCACGCCATCGGGCCGCCGCTGCCAGCGCGTCAGCAGCTTGCGTCCTTCGGGCGCGTCGTGGGCCTGTCCGGGCGACAGGGCGAAGGTCAGGGCGATCCGCTCATTCGCGGCAACCAGATAAATCTTGGTGTTCCAGCCGCCGCGCGACTTGCCGATGGCCTGCGGGCCGTTTTTTTTCGAGCACCCGTGCCATCGGGGTGAACCTTCACGCTGGTGCTGTCCAAGCCCACGCACTCCACCCGGATGCGAATCAGGCGATGTTCTTGCAAGGCTTGGAACACTCGGTCCAGCACGCCCGCCGCCGCCCAACGCCGCAAGCGCGTGTCGATCGTGTGCCAGTTGCCGAAGCGCTCCGGCAGCGCGCGCCATTTGCAGCCGTTCTCGGCGACATAGAGCACCGCGTTGATGACATCGAGATTGGCGATGCGCACGTTGCCTCGCTGTACGGGCATCAACGGGCGGATCACTTCATACTGGTCTTCGCTCAGCCTCATCATGCGATGAGACTACCGGAAACCCGCTCCCTTGAATAGCGTTAACACGCCCTAGTATCAGTCTCGCCACGCCCGGCGGCCGCCACAGCCCCACCGGCCGCGCCAAAAAGAAAAGGGCCGCCCCCGGAGGGACGGCCCTGGATCTTCGGAGAGCCTGGACGACTAGTAGTCCATGTCGCCCATGCCGCCCATGCCGCCCATGCCGCCGCCCGGCATGCCGCCGCCGCCGCCCAATTCCCTCTTGGGCTTCTCGGCGATCATGGCTTCGGTCGTGATCAGCAGGCCCGCGACCGAGGCCGCATCCTGCAGTGCTGTGCGCACGACCTTGGTCGGATCGACGATGCCCGCCTTGAACATGTCGACGTACTGGCCGTTCTGGGCGTCGTAGCCATAGTTGAAGTCGTTCTTGTCGAGCAGCTTGCCCATCACGATCGAGCCGTCGTCGCCAGCGTTGAGCACGATCTGCCTGGCCGGCCAGGCGAGCGCCTTGCGCACGATGTCGATGCCGACCCGCTGGTCGTCGTTGTCGGGCTTGAGCTGCGCGAGCACCTTGGCGGCATAGAGCAGGGTGACGCCGCCACCGGCGACGATGCCCTCCTCGACCGCGGCGCGGGTCGCGTGCAGCGCGTCGTCGACCCGGTCCTTCTTCTCCTTGACCTCGATCTCGGTGGCACCACCGACCTTGATCACCGCGACGCCGCCGGCCAGCTTCGCCAGCCGCTCCTGCAGCTTCTCGCGATCGTAGTCGGAGGTGGTGTCCTCGATCTGGGAGCGGATCTGGGTGCAGCGGCCCTCGATCGCCGCCTTCTCGCCGGCGCCGTCGACGATCGTGGTCTCTTCCTTGTTGATCAGCACCCGCTTGGCCTTGCCGAGCATGTCGACCGTGACGTGCTCGAGCTTGATGCCGAGATCCTCGCTGATCACCTGGCCGCCGGTCAGGATCGCGATGTCCTCGAGCATCGCCTTGCGCCGGTCACCGAAGCCCGGCGCCTTGACCGCCGCGACCTTGAGGCCGCCGCGCAGCTTGTTGACCACCAGCGTGGCCAGCGCCTCGCCCTCGACGTCCTCGGCGATGATCAAGAGCGGCTTGCCCGACTGCACGATCTGCTCGAGCACCGGCAGCAGCGGCTGCAGGCCGGACAGCTTCTTCTCGTGCAGCAGGATGTAGGGCTCTTCGAGCTCGACCGACATCTTCTCGGCGTTGGTGATGAAGTACGGCGAGAGATAGCCGCGGTCGAACAGCATGCCCTCGACCACCTCGAGCTCGGTCTGCAGGCCCTTGGCCTCCTCGACGGTGATCACGCCTTCCTTGCCGACCTTCTGCATGGCCTCGGAGATCATCTGGCCGATGCTCTTGTCGCCATTGGCGGAGATCGTGCCGACCTGGGCGACCTCGGCCTCGGTCGAGACGGTGCGGGAGTGCTTCTTGATCTCGGCGATCACGGCCTCGACCGCGACGTCGATGCCGCGCTTGAGGTCCATCGGGTTCATGCCGGCGGTGACCGCCTTGGCGCCCTCGCGGACGATCGCCTGGGCGAGCACGGTCGCGGTGGTGGTGCCGTCGCCGGCCTCGTCCGAGGTCTTGGATGCGACCTCGCGCAGCATCTGCGCGCCCATGTTCTCGAACTTGTCGGAGAGCTCGATCTCCTTGGCGACGGTCACACCGTCCTTGGAGATGCGCGGCGCGCCGAACGACTTCTCGAGGATGACGTTCCGGCCCTTGGGGCCGAGCGTCACCTTGACGGCGTCCGCCAGCATGTCGACGCCGCGCAGCATCTTGCTCCGGGCATCGGTATTGAACTTGATCTCTTTCGCAGCCATGGCTCCTGGCCTCCTCGCTCTTTCCTGTCGTGACGATCCTTGGGGGACCTGGTTACGCGGCCTTGCTTGCCTTGGCTGCGCCCTCGACGATGCCCATGATGTCGGACTCCTTCATGATCAACAGCTCCTCGCCGTCGATCTTGACCTCGGTGCCCGACCACTTGCCGAACAGGATGGTGTCGCCGGCCTTGACGTCCGGCGGAATCCGCTTGCCGCTCTCGTCGCGGGCGCCCGGGCCGACCGCCAGCACCTCGCCCTGCATCGGCTTTTCCTTGGCGGTATCCGGGATGATCACGCCGCCCGGCGTCCGCTCCTCCTCCTCGATCCGGCGAACCACCACCCGATCGTGCAACGGCTTGATTTTCATGAGCTCCTCCATATCTGTTGCGAGACCGAGCTGGCCGCAAAGCGCGACCCGTGCTCGGTGGGGCATGGGGCGTTTGTTAGCACTCTCGTGCGCCGAGTGCTAAAGGCACCCCGCATATAGGGACCTGCCGCGAGCCTGTCAACCAACTCGAAGCAGAATTCGCCGGCGCTCAGACGATCGCGTCGGGGGGAAACTGCCGCGCCAGACGCGCCTGCTGCGCCGGCATCAGGGCGACCCGCAAGCGGATCCGGCCGTCAGCCTGCGAGCGCGCGAGCACCTTGCCGTGCCGGTACAGCCAGGCGAGCCGCGCGCCATCTGCCGGGTCCAGCTCGAGCTCGACCACGCGCGTCCGGGCGGCGAGCCGTCGATCGAGTTCGGCGAGCAGCGCCGGGATGCCATGACCGCTGCGCGCCGAGCCCAGGATCACCTCCGGCTGTCGGGCGGCGGCGTGTTCGAGGCGCGTCTTCGCCTCGCCGCTCACCAGATCGAGCTTGTTCCAGAACTCGATCAGCCGGCCTTCGTCGGCCAAGTGCTCGAGGCCGAGGCTCGCCAGCACCCGCAGCACGTCGCTCTGCTGGGCCGCGGCTTCGCCATGGGCGACGTCGCGCACGTGCAGCACCAGATCGGCGGTCCGCACTTCCTCGAGGGTGGCCCGGAACGCCGCGACCAGATCGGTCGGCAGATCGGCGATGAAGCCCACGGTGTCGGACAGGATCACCAACTGGCCGGACGGCAGGCGGCAGCGCCGCATTGTCGGGTCGAGGGTCGCGAACAGCTGATCGCGGGCCGCCACCGCGGCCCCGGTCAGGCGATTGAACAGGGTCGACTTGCCGGCATTGGTATAGCCGACCAGCGCGACCACCGGATAGGCCACGCGCTGGCGCGCCTGGCGATGCAGACCGCGGGTGCGCTTGACCGCGGCAAGATCGCGCTGGATGTGCAGGATGCGTTCGTCGATCCGGCGCCGGTCGAGCTCGATCTGCGCCTCGCCCGGGCCGCCCAGGAAGCCGAAGCCGCCCCGCTGGCGCTCGAGATGGGTCCAGGACCGGACCAGGCGCGAGCGCTGATAGGTCAGCGCCGCGAGCTCGACCTGCAGGCTGCCCTCCCGGGTCTTGGCCCGTTCCCCGAAGATCTCGAGGATCAGACCGGTCCGGTCGATCACCTTGCAGGACCAGGCGCGCTCCAGGTTGCGCTGCTGGACCGGGCTCAGCGGCGCATCGACGACCACAAGACCGATGGCCTCGGCCGCGACCCGCTCGCCGAGGGTCTGGACCCGGCCGGAGGCGAACAGCGTGGCGGGCCGCGCCTGCCGGAGCGGCACCAGCTCGGCGTCGACCACCTCGAGGTCGATTGCGCGCGCCAAGCCGGCCGCCTCCTCGAGCTGGCCCGCGGGTGACCGGTCAGGGCGCTCGCCCGCCGCCCAGCGGGGCCGCAGCACCAGCGCCCTGGCGGGCGCGCCGCCCGCCCCAAGCTCGGTCAGGAGCGGCTCATCCGGCCGGCGCCGCAGCTTCCTCGCTGCTCGGCTCGTAGAGGCGCACGACGGTCGCCGGCATCACGGTCGACACCGCGTGCTTGTACACCAGCTGCACATGGCCGTCCCGGCGCAGTAACAGCGAAAAATTGTCGAACGAGCTGACCACCCCCTGCAACTTGACCCCGTTGATCAGAAAGATCGTGACGGGCACCTTGTTCTTACGAATGTGGTTAAGGAAGACATCCTGGACGTTCTGGGTCTTCTCGGTAGACATCGGGTCGATCCTTCTTGTTGTTTGCGACCGGGATCGGCGGTTGTCCTGGCGTCCTCCTCCACTTCGCCAGAGCCGATCTCCGCGCGCGGCTGGCCGCTCCCGGCGAGAACCCGATCCGGTCCGCTCCTGCCGTCGAGCCAACCTGCGAGACGTCTTGCAAGATAGCGGCCATAGGTCGGTTAGCTAGCATACAGGCGCGCTGCGATCACGTCTCGCTGCATTCGACAACCTTCGATACCCTCCGGGGACCTCGCCTATTGCAGGTAAGTATCATAGAGCGTCATCAGGCGGCGCACCACTGTCCCCGGATGGCCATTGCCGACCGTCCGGTCATCGATCGCGGTGACCGGCAGGAACAAGGAGCTGGTGCTGGACAGCGCCGCCTCGCGGGCCGCCTGGGCCTCGGCCAGCGAGAACGGCCGCTCGACGACCGCAATGCCGTCCGCCCGGGCGAGTTCGAGGATGACCGACCGGGTGACGCCGCCGAGGATGCGTTCCGACAGCGGATGGGTCACCAGCCGGCCGTCCTGGTCGACGATGTAGGCGTTGGACGCGCTGCCCTCGGTCACGTTGCCGTCCCGGTCGATCAGCCAGGCCTCGCGCCGGCCGGCGGCCGCCGCCTGCTGGCGTGCCATGACGTTAGGCAGGAGGCTGATCGACTTGATGTCACAGCGTCCCCAGCGCAGATCCGGCAGCGTGATCACCCCGACCCCCTGCTCGCGCTCCTTGGCGCCCGGGAAGCTTGGCTGGCGCACGGTGACGACCAGCGTCGGCCGGGCCTCCTTGGGGTAGACGTGGTTGCGCGGCGCGACGCCGCGGGTCACCTGCAGGTAGACAAGGGCATCGCGCAGACGGTTGCGCCGCAGGGTCTCGGCGAGCACGGTCCGCAGCGCCGCGCGGGCCAGCGGCGGCCGGATCGCGAGCGCGGCGAGCGAGCGTTCCAGACGGTCCAGGTGGCGCTCGAGATCGCGCGGTCGGCCGGCCAGCACCTTGATCACCTCGTAGACGCCGTCGGCGAACTGAAAGCCGCGATCCTCGATCGCGATCGCCGCGCCGGCGAGCGGCCGGTAGCGACCATTGACGTAGGCGATCCGCGCCATCGGCATGTTCCCCGTGTGCTAATAACAGGACCGGCTTAGAAATATTCGACGCGGACCGCGAACAGTTTCTCGACCTTCTTGACCACCGCCGCGCGCGCCACCACGACGACCCGGTCGCGCGCCCGGATCACGGTGTCGGCCCGCGGCATGATCACCTCGTCGTCGCGCACGATCGCCCCGACGATCACGCCGCTCGGCAGCCGCGCGTCCCTGAGCGGCTGGCCGACCAGGGGCGAGGTCTCGAGCGCTTCGGCCTCGAACACCTCGGCCTCGCCGTCGCGCAGCGAGTACACCGACTTGATCCGGCCGCGGCGGACGTGCCGGAGCACGCTCGAGACCGTGGTCTCGCGCGGGTTGACCACGACGTCGATGCCGAGCGCGCCGAGCAGGCCGCCATAGACGTTGTTATTGACCAGCGTCAGCGCCTGCGGACAGCCGTAGCGCTTGGCCAGCAGCGCCGCCATGATGTTGACCTCGTCGTTGTTGGTGACGCTGACGATCGCCTGGGCGGTCCTGAGATTGGCCTCCTCGTGGATCTCCTGATCGCGGGTGTCGCCGAGCAGGACCACGCTGCGGGTCAGCTTGTCGGCGATGAAGCGCGCCCGCTCGGCGTTGCTCTCGATCAGGGTCAGCGTCGCCTGCGGCCGGGTCGCCTCGATCTCCTCGGCCAGGAACAGCCCGATGTTGCCGCCGCCGGCGATCACGATCCGCTCGGCGGTCTTCTCCTCGTGGCCGAAGGCGCGCATGGCGCGCCCCACGTGGCTGGTCTCGACCACCGAATAGACCTCGTCGCCGGCGATCAGATGGTCGTCGCCGCTCGGGACGAAGAACCGGTCGCCGCGGATGATGGCGACGCAGATCAGATGCAGGTCGGGGAACAGGAAGGTCAGCTGTCGGAGCGGCGTGTCGAGGATCGGGCAGTCCGGCCCGCAGCGGGCGGCGATCAGCCGCACCCGGTCCTCGGCGAACGGCGTCACCTCGGTGGCGCCTGGCACCTCGAGGCGGCGGGTGATCGCCCGGGCGACCTCGACCTCGGGCGAGATGATCACGTCGATCGGCACGTGCTCGCGCCGGAACAGATCGCGCCAGCGGCTCTGCAGGTAGCTCTGGTGGCGCACCCGGGCGATCTTGGTCGGCACGTTGAACAGCGAGTGCGCGACCTGGCAGGTGACCATGTTGACCTCGTCGGCGCTGGTCACCGCGATCAGCATCTCGGCGTCCTCGGCGCCGGCCTGCTCGAGCACCTCGGGATGCGAGGCAAAGCCGGTGATCGCCTGAATGTCCAGGCTCTCGCCGATCTTCTGGGTCAGCTCGGCGCGCTGATCGATCGCGGTCACGTCGTTGCCGGCGACCGCGAGATAGCGGGCGATGTTGTAGCCGACCTGGCCGGCGCCGCAGACGATCACCTTCATGACTGAATTCGGGGCCGCAAGCGGCGCAGGGGCATGGGCGGATCAGTCGTCGGCGTGGATGTTGAGCGACTTGAGCTTGCGATGCAGCGCCGAGCGCTCCATGCCGACGAAGCTCGCGGTCCGCGAGATGTTGCCGCTGAAGCGCTCGAGCTGGGCCTGGAGATAGGCGCGCTCGAAGTGCTCGCGCGCCTCCCGGATCGGCAGCACCATCAGCTCGCCGTTGCTCGCGGCGCCGAGCCCCGCGGTTGCGGTCTCGATGAACTCGGGCGGCAGGCCGTCGACCCCGATCTCGGCCTTGGCATCGCCCGGCGCCATGATCAGCAGCCACTCGAGCACGTTGCGCAGCTGGCGCACGTTGCCCGGCCAGTCGGCCGACTGGAGCAGCGCCAGCGCCTCGGGCGACAGCCGGCGCGCGGGCAGGCCCGCGGCCTCGGCGGCCCGGGCCATGAAATAGCCGGCCAGAATCGGGATGTCGGCGCGCCGCTCCGACAACGGCGGCACCCGGATCGGCACCACATTCAGCCGGTAGAACAGATCCTCGCGGAAGCGACCCGCCGCGATCTCGCTCTGCAGGTCACGGTTGCTCGCCGCGATCACCCGGACGTCGACCTCGATCCGGCGTTGGCCGCCGAGCCGCAGGAAACTCTGCTCCTGGAGCACGCGCAGGATCTTGCCCTGGGTCTCGAGCGGCATGTCGGCGACTTCGTCGAGCAGCAGGGTGCCGCCGTGGGCGCGCTCGAAGGTGCCGAGCTGCCGCGGCCGGTCGGGGCCGAGGAAGCCCGCTTCGCAGCCGAACAGCTCGACCTCCATGCGCTCGGGCGCCATGGTCGCGGCGTTGATCACCACGAACGGCGCCTCGGCGCGCCTGGAGCTGATGTGGATCAGGCGCGCCACGACCTCCTTGCCGACCCCGGGCGGGCCCGAGATCAGAACCCTCGAGCCGGTCAGCGCGACCCGCTGGATTGCGTTGCGGACCTGCTGGATCGCGGGCGAGCGGCCGATCAGCTCGCGCTCGTCGCCGAGCTTGAGCTTCAGCTCGGCGTTCTCGCGCTTGAGCCTCGCCGCCTCGCGGGCACGCTCGATCAGCACCAGCAGGCGGTCGGCATTGAACGGCTTCTCGAGGAAGTCGTAGGCACCCTTCTTGATCGCGGTGACCGCGGTCTCGATCGTGCCATGGCCGCTGATCACGATCACCGGCAGATCGGCGGAGGTCCGTCGGATCTCGTCGAGCACCTGGAGGCCGTCCAGCCTGGAGCCTTCGAGCCAGATGTCGAGGAGCACCAGCGCCGGCGGCCGCGACTCGATGTCGGCGAGCGCGGTCGGACCGTCCGAAGCGTGGCGGACGTCATAGCCCTCGTCGGTCAGGATCGCCGCGATCGCGTCCCGCACCGCGGGCTCGTCGTCGACGATCAGAATGTCACCCGTCATGCCCGCCTCTGACCACGCAGCTGCCCCCCGGTCGGCCGACCTGCGGCCCGAAGTGCGCTCACTCGGCCGCCGCGCCATCGAGGGCCCGCATTGCCGGGAAGACCAGGCTGACCGAGGCACCGCCCACCGCCCGATTGCCGAGGGTGAGACCGCCGCCGTGCTCTTCGATGATCTTCTTGACGATCGCGAGACCAAGGCCGGTGCCGCTCGCCCGCGTGGTGACGTAGGGCTCGGTGAGCCGGTCCATCGGCTCGGGCAGCCCGCGCCCGTTATCCTGCACTTCGATCACGGCCCGATCCCCAGTTTCGCGCAGCTCGACCATCACCCACCCGACAGCACCCTGACGCCCGTCCCCGGTCCCGCCTTCGAGCACCGACTCGACCGCGTTCTGTAACAGATTGGTCAGCGCCTGCGCCACCTGTCGACCATCACAATACAACTGAACATCATGCGCCGGAAGCCGTGTTTCGAACCGGATCTCCGGCCGCGCCCCCTGCTGCAGGTAGACCGCCTGGCGAATCAGGTCTGCGGCCGATTCGCGCTCGAAGACCGGCGCCGGCATCCGGGCGAACGCCGAGAACTCGTTGATCAGGCGGCCGATGTTGTCGACCTGGTGGACGATCGTGTCGGCGCTCGCGGCGAACGCCTCGGCGTCGCGCTGGATCTGGGGCAGGTACTTGCGCTTGAGCCGCTCCGCCGACAGCCGGATCGGGGTCAGCGGGTTCTTGATCTCATGGGCGATGCGCCGCGCGATCTCGGCCCAGGCGGCCTTGCGCTGGGCGGCGAGCAGCTCGGTGATGTCGTCGAAGGTGACCACGAAACCGCTGATCCCGGCCGCGTCCATCTGGGCCGAAGCGCGCACCAGCAGGGTATGGGTGCCGTCCGGACGATGCAGCTCGAGCTGCGCCTCGGCCGGACGTTCGGGCGCGGTCGCGACTCCGGCCAGCAGCCCTGCGACCTCCGGGATCACCGCGATCAGCGGGCGCCCGACCAGATCGTCGGGCGCGCAGCCGATCAGATCGGCGGCCGAGGCGTTGGGCAGCGTGATCCGGCCCTGCGCGTCGAGCCCGAGCACGCCGGCCGAGACCCCGGCGATCACCGCCTCGGTGAACCGGCGGCGCTGATCGAGCTGCTGGTTGGCGCGGATCAGCTCGCCGCGCTGGCTGTTCAGCTGTGCGGTCATCCGATTGAACGAGCGCGACAGATGATCGATCTCGTGGCCCTCGGCGTCCTCCGGCACCGATGCGGTCAGATCGCCCGCCCGCACCCGGTCGGCGGCCGCGATCAACCGGATGATCGGGGTCGCGAGCCGATTGGCGAAGCCGAGGCCGACCCCGACCGCGGCCAGCAGCAGGAGCAGGGCCACGACCCCGAAGATCGCCGCGAACGTCACCTGGATGCCGGACCGGCGCAATTCCAGCGAGTGGTACTCGTCGACCACCGCGCGGGTCCGGTCCATGTAATCCAGCACCCGGGGGTCGACGAACCGGCCGACGAACAGATAGGCGTCGATGAAGTTGTCGAGCCGGACCAGCGCCCGCACCCGGTCGTCGGCGCCGCTGGTCAGCACGACGACGTCGCCATGGCTGGCCTCGTCCAGGGTCGCGGGCGACAGCCGCTCGAGGTCGAGCACGAAGCTGAGCCCGGTGCGGGCGATCACCTGGCCGTTGCTCTGGAACACGATCGCCTCGGTCAGCGAGCGCAGCGCTGCCTGGGCGTCGAGCAGGCGCTGGAACATATCCGGCGTCCCGAGCAGCGCCGGGCCCTCGCGATTGAGGTCCGCGGCCATGGCCAGCGCGTCGGCCCGGATCACCTCCTTGTGCTCCTCGAGGTAGGATTGCGCGACGTTCAGCGAATTGGTGAGCGCATCGTTGATCCGCCCATTGAACCAGGCCTCGAGGCCGTAGTGGAGGAAGCCGACCGAGAACACCGCGACCACGATCGCAGGTGCCACCGCGACCAGGCTGAACAGGCCGACCAGACGGGCGTGCAGACGCGAGCCCGCCGAGCCCTGCCAGCGCGCCATGACCAGTTGGACCAAGCGGCGGGCGACCAGGACGCCGAGCAGGAGCAGAAGCGTCACGTCGAGATAGAGCAGGCCGAGCACGAGGTCGACGTCGGCGCCGAAGCTCAGCCAGCCGGACAGGACAACGTAGGTGGCGATGCCGGAGAGCGTCGCAGCCACGGTCAGGACGACCGCGAGCCGGCGCGCGACGTGGGCGCGCCGGAGCCAGCCGGCAAACCGGAGCCAGGTCGGCTGGGAGAACATCGTCAGGGAGCGTGCCATGACGCCTCGCCCGCCAGTCGAGATCGTCGCATGCCCCTATCGTGACCCGCGCACGACCTCGATGTCCAGTTCCCGAATCTTCTTGCGCAGGGTGTTGCGGTTGAGGCCGAGCAGGGCCGCCGCCTTGAGCTGATTGCCGCGGGTGGCGGTCAGAACCTTGAGGATCAGGGGCCGCTCGACCTCACGCAGGATGCGGCCGTGCAGACCGGCCGCGGGCAGGCGTCCGGGGCGGGCCTCGAAGATCGCCTCCAGATGGCGGCCGATCGTATCGCCGAGACTGCGGCCATCGCCATCGGCCGACCCGGCCGCGACCGGTGCCGACTCGCGCAGTTCGGCGTCGATCACCTCGGCGCCGATCGTTTCCTGGGCGTAGAGCACGGCCAGGCGGCGGACCAGGTTCTCGAGCTCGCGGACATTGCCGGGCCAGCTGTGGCCCTTGAGGCGCGCCATGCCGTCGGGAGCGATGGTCTTGAGCGGCAGGCTCTCGAGGCGCGCCTTGAGCAGGAAATGCTGAACCAGCGGCGGGATGTCGTCGCCGCGCTCGCGCAGCGGCGGCAGCCGGATTGGAACGACGTTCAGGCGGTAGAACAGATCGTCCCGGAACAGGCCCTGGGCGACCAGCTGGCGGAGGTCGCGGTGGGTCGCGGCGATGATCCGGAGACTGGCGCGGATCGACGTGCGCCCGCCCACGGGCATGAACTCGCCCGACTGCAGGACGCGCAGCAGGCGGGTCTGGGCCTCGAGCGGCATGTCGCCGATCTCGTCGAGGAACAGCGTGCCGCCCTCGGCCTGCTCGAAGCGGCCGATCTTGCGGGCATTGGCGCCGGTGAAGGCGCCCTTCTCGTGGCCGAACAGCTCGCTCTCGATCAGCTCGCGCGGGATCGCCGCCATGTTGACCGCGACGAACGGCCCACCCCGGCGCTTGCCGTAGTCGTGCATGGCGCGCGCCACCAGTTCCTTGCCGGTGCCGGATTCGCCGTTGATCATCACGGTCAGGTCCGTGCCCATGAGCCGGGCGATGATCCGGTAGATCTCCTGCATTGGCGGCGAGCGGCCGATGATCGGCAGCTGCTCCTCGAACCGACCGGGGTCCTCGGGCTCCGCCCGCCGGGCCCGCGGCAGCGCGAGCGCGCGCTTGACCAGGGTTACCAGATGGCCGAGGTCGAAAGGCTTGGGCAGGTAGTCGAAGGCACCGCGCTCGGTCGCCCGGACCGCCGTGAGCAGCGTGTTCTGGGCGCTCATCACGATGATCGGCAGCCCGGGCCGACGCTGCTTGATGCGCGGCAGGAGGTCGAGGGTGTTCTCGTCCGGCAGCACGACGTCCATGATCGCGACGTCGCCGGTGCCGTCCTCGATCCAGCGCCAGAGCGTGGCCGCGGTCGCGGTCGCCTGGACGCGATAGCCCTGGCGCGAGAGTGCGCGCGAGATCACGGTCCGGATGCCGCCGTCGTCGTCGGCCAGAATCACGGTCGGCTCGGCCATGCCCGCTCCTCTCGCTCGCCCGGCCCGTTGCTGATCCGCCACGCGGGCAGCCGGACCCGGAACAGGGCGCCGCGCGCCTGGCGTGCATATTCGACCACGCCGCCGTGGTCGCCGACGATCTTGGCGACCAGCGACAGGCCGAGCCCGCTGCCGGAGCGCTTGGTCGACACGAACGGCTCGAACAGGTGGCCGACGATCTCCTCAGCCACTCCCGGGCCGTTGTCCTCGATCTGGACCGTGATCGGCAGCTCGACCCGCTCGCTGCTGTTGGCGATCCGGACCCAGAGGCCGTGGGTGTACTGGGTCGAGAGCCGGATCTCACCGCCGTCCCTGGGCACCGCCTCGGCCGCGTTCTTGACCAGGTTCAGGAACACCTGAACCAGCTGATCGCGGTCGCCGTCGACCTCGGGCAGCGACGGATCGTAATGCACCTGAATATGGACTTTGCGCGCGAAGCCGCTTTCGGCCAGCCGCCGGACGTGCTCCAGGACCTGGTAGATGTTGACCGGTTGGCGCTCGATCGGGCCGTGGTCGGCGAACTCCTCCATCCGGTCGACCAGCGCGCAGATCCGGTCGGTCTCGTCGCAGATCAGCCGGATCAAGGGACGCTCGTCCTGGCTCACGCCCTGCTCGAGGAGCTGGGCGGCGCCGCGAATCCCGGACAGCGGGTTCTTGACCTCGTGGGCGAGGGTCGCGCCGAGCCCGGCGACCGAGCGGGCGCCGCCCCGGTGGGTCAGCTGGTCATTGAGGCGGTGCGCGACCGAGCAGGGATGCAGGACCACGAGGCAATGGCCCGGGCGCTCCGCGAGCGGCGAGACGTGCAGGTCGACCAGCCGGCGGACGCTCCGGTTCAGCGGCAATTCGACCCCATAGTCCGAGACGCTGTTGCCGGCCAGCTGGACCCGGCGGATCAGATCGAACAAGGCGCTGTCGTCGGGCACCAGGTCGGCGAGCGGCCGGTGCTCGAGCATCGCCCGGCTGGCGCCGAACAGCTGCTCGGCGGCCGGATTGACGAACACGACCCCGAGCTCGCCGTCGATCGCCAGCACGCCGCTCGCCATGGCGTTCAGGATCATGCGCTCGAGGAGCAGGGCCGGCACCGCCTCAGCGAAAGCGCTCATCGAGCCGACCCGCGCAAATCCGGCTCCCATTCGTGACTAATCATTAGCCAGTCGCCAAAACTGCCCAAAACGCGAGCAGAAGATAACCGGTCCCGCCCCGGCCGGCAAGCTCTCCTCGCCGCCCTTGGCAGGCAGAGACCGGTCGCCTAGCCTGAGATGGGCTCGAACCCTCTCTTCCGGGCGGAGCGCAACAAGGAGATCTTCTTGGCCGAGTGCGTGGCCTTGATCGTGGCCTCGGGTCGTGGCCAGCGGTTCGGCGCCGAGCGGCCGAAGCAATGGCAGCCGCTCGCGGGGCAGGCGGTGCTCCGGCATTGCCTCGAGCGCTTCTGCGGCCATCCCCGGGTCGGGGCCGTGCGCGCCGTGATTCACCCCGACGATCGCGGTTTCTACGAGGTGGCGGCGCGCGGCCTCGATCTGCTGGCGCCCGCGGAGGGCGGCCCGACCCGACAGGATTCGGTCAGGCTTGGGCTCGAGAGTCTGGCCGGCGCGCCGCCGGACCTGGTGCTGATCCACGACGGCGTCCGGCCGCTGATCGATCCGGCCCTGATCGATCGGGTGCTCGATGGGCTCGCGCAGCATCTCGCGGTGCTGCCCGCACTACCGGTGACCGACACGCTGAAGCGGGTGGCGGCTGGCCGGGTGCTCGGCACGGTCGAGCGCGCGGGCCTGTACCGCGCGCAAACGCCGCAGGGCTTCGCCTACGAGGACATCCTGGCGGCGCATCGGATGGCCGCTGGCGCCGCCTTGACCGACGACGTCGCGGTCGCCGAGGCGGCGGGCCTGCCGGTCGCCCTGGTCGGCGGCGACGAGGCCAACCTCAAGATTACCGAGCCCGCCGACCTCAAGCGCGCCGAGCTGCTGCTCGGCGGTCGCCTGCAGCCGCGGACCGGACTCGGTTTCGACGTCCATCGGCTCGGCCCCGGCGACGGGCTCGTACTGATGGGCGTCCGGTTGCCCGGCCCGTTGCGCCTGATCGGCCACTCCGATGCCGACGTCGGGCTGCACGCAGTCACCGACGCGCTGCTCGGCACGCTCGGCGCCGGCGACATCGGCAGCCACTTTCCGCCCAGCGACCTGCGCTGGGCGGGCGCCGAATTCGGCCCTGTTCCTCGAGCACGCGCGCGGCCTGATCGAAGCCGCGGGCGGCCGGATCGAGCACGTCGATGCGACCCTGATCTGCGAACGGCCGAAAATCGGCCCGCATCGGGGTACGATGGTCGCGCGCCTCGCCTGGCTGCTCGGGCTCGAGCCCGGCCGGGTCAGCATCAAGGCGACCACCACCGAAGGCCTCGGCTTCACCGGCCGCGGTGAGGGCATCGCCGCCCAGGCGATCGCCACCGTCGGCCTGCCGGCCTGAGGCGCCATGCCCGAGAGCGCCACCGCCAGACCCAGCCTGCCCGCGCTCTGGCTCGCGACCTGGTTCGGCGCCGGTCTGTTACCGGGGGCGCCCGGCACCTGGGGCTCGTTCGTCGCCCTGCCGTTCGCGTGGGCCCTGGTTTGGCTCGGCGGCCCCTGGCTGCTGGTGGCCGCGGCCGCCGTGGTCTTCGCGCTCGGCCTTTGGGCCGCCGACCGCTACATGGCGGCGGTCGGCGTGCATGACCCGGGTGCGGTGGTGATCGACGAGATCGCCGCTCAGTGGTTGACCCTGTGCGTGGCGCCCCTGAACCCGTTCGCCTATCTGCTCGGTTTCCTCCTGTTCCGGATCACCGACGTGCTCAAGCCCTGGCCGGCCAGCTGGCTCGACCGCCGGATCGGCGGGGCGATCGGGGTGATGATCGACGATCTCGCCGCAGCCTTCTACGCCGGCCTGCTGCTCTGGCTCGCCGACCGCTGGCTGCTCGCCTACAATTGGTCATGGCCATGATTTTCCAGCCCAAGAGCCTAGAACTCGCCCGCAAGCTGCTCGGCGCCTGTGAGGCGCGCGGGCTGCGCCTGGCGACCGCCGAATCCTGCACCGGCGGCCTGGTGATCGGCTGCCTGACCGAGATTCCGGGCGCCTCCAGCGTGGTCGAGCGCGGCTACGTCACCTACGACAACCGCGCCAAGGAGGAGGACCTCGGCGTCCCCGCGCTGCTGCTCGAGCAGGTCGGCGCGGTCAGCCGGGAGGTCGCAGAGGCCATGGCCGAAGGGGCGCTCGCGCGCGCCGGCGTCAGCTTCGCGATCGCGACCACCGGCATCGCCGGCCCGGGCGGCGCCACCCCGACCAAGCCGCTCGGCCTGGTGCACATCGCGGTCGCCCGCCGCCTCCACGGCGTCCGTCACGAACGCCACCTGCTGACCGGCGACCGCACTGCGATCCGGCTCGCGACCGTCGATGCGGCGCTGATCCTGGCGCTGGAGGGTCTCGCTTAGCCGACGCCCAACGCGGCCAGGATGCTGGCCACGATCTCGTCCGGGTCGCGGTCGACGTCGACCGTGATCGCGTCCTCGGGTTCCTCCAGCGCCGCGAACTGGCTGGCGAGCAGGCTTGCCGGCATGTAGTGGCCGCGACGGTGCGCCAGCCGGTCGTGGATCAGGGGCTCGCTGCCGCGCAGATAGACGAAGCGCACCTCCGGCCGGCCGGCCCCGAGGATGTCGCGATAGCTCCGCTTGAGCGCCGAGCAGGCGAGCACGACGCTCTGGCTGCGCTCGAGCCAGCGGTCGATCTCGGCGCTCAGCCGCTCGAGCCATGGCTCGCGGTCGGCGTCGTCGAGCGGGATGCCGCTGCGCATCTTCTCGACGTTGGCCGGCGGGTGATAGCTATCGCCCTCGGCGAACTCGGCGTCGAGCGCCTCGGCCAGCCGGCGGCCGACCGTGGTCTTGCCGCTGCCGCTCACGCCCATCAACACGATCACCATGGCGGCGACTCAAAGGCTGGTCCAGTCGCTGTGGACGCTGCCCGGCCGGTCGACCCGCTCGTAGGTGTGGGCGCCGAAATAGTCGCGCTGCGCCTGGATCAGGCTGGCCGGCAGCCGGGCCGAACGGTAGCCGTCGAAATAGGCGAGCGCGGAGGCCAGCGCCGGGGCCGCGACGCCGCACCGGGCGGCGGTCGCGACCACGCTGCGGAGGCCCATCTGAGCCTCGCCGATCAGGGCCGCGAACCAGGGATCGAGCAGCAGGTTCTTGAGGTCCCGGTCGCGATCGTAGGCCTGCTTGATCCGGTTCAGAAAACGCGCGCGGATGATGCAGCCGCCGCGCCAGATGGTCGCGATCCTGCCGAAGTCGAGCGGCCAGGCATGGGCTTCGGCCGCGCCGGCCATCACCGCAAAGCCCTGGGCGTAGGCGCAGAGCTTGGCCGCGAGCAGCGCATCGCGGAGCCCATCGAGCGTCAGATCCGGTTCACCCCGATTGACCGGCCCGGCGAGGCGGGCGGCGGCCTCGACCCGCTCGGGCTTGAGCGCCGAGAGCGAGCGCGCGGCGACCGCCTCGGCGATGGTCGGCGCCGGCACCCCGAACTCGAGGGCCGCTGCCACCGCCCAGCCGCCGGTGCCCTTCTGCCCGGCCCGATCGAGGATCACCTCGACCATCGGCTGCCCGGTCTCGGGATCGGCCTTGCCCAGGATGTCGGCGGTGATCGCGATCAGATAGGAATCGAGCTCGCCCCGGTTCCACTCGGCGAACGCCGCCTGCATGTCGGGATAGCCGAGACCGAGCCCGTCCCGCATCAGGGCAAAGGTCTCGGCGATCAGCTGCATGTCGGCGTATTCGATGCCGTTGTGCAGCATCTTGACGAAGTGACCGGCACCGTCGGGGCCGAGATGGGCACAACAGGGCACGCCCTCGACCTGAGCGGCGATCGCCTCGAGGATCGTTCGCACCCGCGCGAACGCGGCCGCGTCGCCGCCGACCATGATCGAGGGGCCGTGGCGGGCGCCCTCCTCGCCGCCGGAGATGCCGGTGCCGAGAAACATGAGGCCCCGCGCGCGCAGGTCCTGCTCGCGCCGGATCGTGTCCTGATAGCGGGCGTTGCCGCCGTCGATGATCACGTCGCCCGGCTCGAGCAGCGGCGCCAGCTGGTCGATCTGGGCGTCGGTCGCCTCGCCGGCCTTGACCATCAGCACGATCGGCCGCGGCCGCCGGATCGCGGCCACCAGATCCTCGAGCGTCAGGCAGGGCTGGACGGGAAAGCGCCTCGCGTCCGCGGTCGCCGCGAACGCCTCGGTGCGCGCGCGGGTCCGATTATAGACCGCGACTTGGTGGCCGTGCTCGGCGATGTTGAGGGCCAGGTTCTGGCCCATCACGCCAAGCCCGATCAGGCCGATCTCCGCTTCGTTGGTCATGGTTCGATCACGCCCCGATGATGCCCTGCTGCCCTTGCCGCCCCCGCCTTCCTGTCGCATAGCTGGCGGTCGCGGGCAATCCCGGAGCGCTCCCAGACGCCAAAGGTTCAGTGCCAATGACCGAGCCTCGTCCAGCCTTTCGACACGCGTTCCGCGTCCGTTACTCCGAGGTCGACTACCAGGGCCTGGTCTACTTCGCGCACTACGCGACCTACTGCGACGTCGCGATCCATGAGTTTTTTCGTTCCTTGCCCTACGACTACACCGAGGTCCGGAAAACCGCTGGCACCGATTTCCACGTCGTCCGGGCGCTGGTCGAATACCGGCGGCCGCTCCGGTTCGACGAGGCCTTCGAGGTCGAAATCCGGCTCGGCCGGATCGGCCGCTCGAGCCTGACGTTCAGACCGGCACTGTTCGCTTTGGACGAGCCCGAGCCGCGGGCGACCGCCGAGATGATCTCGGTGCACGCCGATCAAGAGACCATGCGCGCGGTGCCGTTGCCCGAGCGGCTGCTCGGGCTCCTCGGGCCCTATCGGCCCTGAGTCGCCGGCGCGGGCTCAATCCGGGCGGCGAGCCAGGCGCGCACGATTTCGATCTGGTCCTTGGCCATCAGTGCGGGCGCATGGCCGGTGCCGTCGACCTCGACGACCTCGGCCCTGGGCCCGCGCCTGGTCATCTCGGCCGCGGTCTCGGTCAGCAGCAGATCGCTCTCGGTGCCGCGCAGCACCAGCACCGGGCAACGGATCTGGTCCCAGACCGGCCAGAGCTCGACGTTCTCGATCGGGCCGGTGGTCATCGGCTGCCTGAGGCGCTGGTCGTAGTTCAGGCCGAACCGGCCGTCCTCGCGGCGCGCGGCGCTGTGCTCGGCGAGATGGCGCCACTCGGCATCGGTCAGTGGCCCGAAGCCGGCGTGAATCTCGCGCAGATGCGCCTCCAGCGCCTCCAGGCTCGGGAAGCGGAGGTCGAGGCCGAGATAGGTGTTGATCCGCTCGAGCGCCGCTTTGGGCAGGAACGGGCCGATGTCGTTCAACACGAGCGTTCGGACCGGGCTCGCGTCCATCGCGGCGAGCCCCATGCCGATCAGCCCGCCCATCGACGTGCCGACCCAGTCGACCTCGGCGAGGCCGAGCTTTTGCAGCAGTTGCACCATGTGACCGATATAGGTCGGCAGCGCGTAGTCCTCGGGATTGGTCAGGGGATCGCTGAGGCCGCGGCCGACGACGTCCGGACAGAGCACGCGCCGGTCGCCGGCCAGCACCCTTGCCAGGTGATCGAAATCGCGCCCGTTGCGGGTCAGACCATGGGCGCAGACCACGGTTCGCGCGGTCCCCGGGCGGCCCCAGTCGGCATAGCTGAGCCCGTAGGACCGGTCGGGACCCTCGACCTGAACGCGGCGGATCTCCATGATGGCTCCTCGGCGGTTCCCGGGACGCCGGGCATGGAGGCGGGATTGCCAGCTGCCCGCCCGGCCGTCAACCGGAAACGCCGGCCGCCGGGACCGGCCGAAGCACTTGACGGCAGCCGGTCCCGGCCGCTGATTCGAGCGAAGGCCCGCTCCGGTCCCGTCCGACCGGATCCGCGCGGCCGTACCGCCAGGGGGAGCGAGATGCCATCCGTCCCGGCCCGCAAGGGCGTGCCGCCGACATGCGCCGTCGGGCGCTGAGCCGATGCCGCCGGTCGAGCCCAGCCTGCAGATGTGGCTCACGCTCGCGCTCACCGCGGCCGCGATCGTCGCCTATGCCACGGAGTTGCTGCCGGTCGAGCTGATTGGGCTCAGCATCCTGGCGGGGCTGCTGCTGCTGTTCCAGATGCTGCCGCTGGCCGACGTCGGCGGCTCCTCGCCGCTGGGCCCGGGCGAGATCCTGGCAGGCTTTTCCAGCCCGGCGCTGATCGCGGTCAGCGCGCTCCTGGTGGTTGGCGAGGCGATCGTCAGCACGGGCGCGCTCGAGGGCATCGCCCGGCTCCTGGTCTGGCTCGCGCGCGGCAGCTTCCAGCGGGCGCTGACCTACAGCCTGGGTTACGTCACCGCGAGCAGCGCCCTCCTCAACAACACGCCGATCGTCGTGATCTTCATGCCGATCCTGCGCTCGATCGCCGAGCGCTTCGGCAGGCCGCCGAGCGCGGTGCTGATGCCGCTGAGCTTCGCCGCGATCCTGGGCGGCATGCTGACCCTGATCGGCACCTCGACCAACCTTCTGGTCTCGGGCGAGCTCGCCAAGCTCGGCGAGCGACCGTTCGGCTTCTTCGACTTCACGCTGCCCGGGCTGGTGCTCGCGGCCGTGGGCGGGCTCTACGTCCTGCTCCTGCCGCTCCTGCTGCCGCAGCGCGACGTCCAGCCGGGGCTGGCCGTGGCCGACGGCAAGCAGTTCATCGCCGAGCTCGACGTCGGCCCGGAATCGTCCCTGATCGGCGAGGGCGCGCGCGGCGGCATGTTCCCGAGCCTAGCCGAGGTCACGGTGCGGCTGGTCCAGCGCGGCGAGCAGCCCCTGCTGCCGCCGTTCGAGAACGTCACGCTCCAGGCCGGCGACATCCTGATCGTCGCCGCGACCCGCAAGGTGCTGACCGAGATGCTCGCCAAGTATCACGGTCACCTGCTCAATCCGCCGGCCGGCGAGCGGGCCGCGCGGCCGCGCGGCCAGCGCGAGATGGTGCTCGCCGAGGCCATGATCCGGCCGGGCTCGCGGATCATCGGCCAGAGCCTCGAGTTCACCAACTTTCCGGCGCGCAGCCATTGCACCGTGCTCGGCATCCAGCGGCGCGCCCGGATGCTGCGCACCCGGCTCGGCGAGCTCCGCCTCGAGCCGGGCGACGTCCTGTTGCTGCTCGGCTTTTCGGATCAGATCGAGCGGCTGCGGATCGACCCTGACGTGCTGCTGATGGAGTGGTCGGCGAGCGAGATGCCGCTCGTGCGCAAGGCGCCGCTGGCGGCGCTGATCTTCCTCGCGATCGTGCTGCCGGCGGCTTTCGAGCTGCTGCCGATCGTGGTCACGGCCGTGGTCGGCCTGGTCGCGCTGATCCTGACCGGCTGCCTGAACGTCCGCCAGGCGGCGCGCGCCGTCGACCGCCAGATCGTGCTGATCATCGCCTCATCGGTGGCGCTCGGCACGGCGCTCGAGGCGACCGGCGGGGCGGCCTACCTCGCGATGCTGGTGTTGCGGGCGATGCACGGGGCGCCGCCGGCCGCGGTGCTCTCGGCGCTGTTCCTGCTGGTCGCGCTGGTCACCAACGTTTTGACCAACAACGCGGCCGCGGTGCTGTTCACGCCGGTCGCGGTCAACCTCGCGCACCAGGTCGGCGCCGACGTCTTTCCGTTCGCGATCGCGGTGACGTTCGGCGCCAGCTGCTCGTTCGCGACCCCGATCGGCTATCAGACCAATCTTCTGGTCATGGGGCCGGGCCACTACCGCTTCGTCGACTTCGTGGTCGCGGGCCTGCCGCTGGTCGCACTGCTTTGGGTCGCCTTCTCGCTGTTCGTACCCTGGTACTACGGCGTCTGAGGCCTCAGGACGCGAGCGCCTGAGGGATCGGCCCGGCCTCCCTCGTCAGCGCGGCGACCTCGGTCGCTGGCGGCGGCGCCGGGAAGATGCGGGCGGCGCGCGCCCTGACCTGCACCGGCGTGCCGACCCTGAGCGCGAGCTCCTGCAGCTTCGAGCGGCTGAGCTCGGCCTCGATCACGCCCTCGCGACCCTCGAGCGCCAGCTCGACGTGGGCGACCGGGCCCGCGGCCGTGACATAGCGGATCACGGCTGGGGCGCCGGCGCCGTCCTGCGCGGTCGAGATCTCGAGATCGTGCGGGCGGACGTAGGCGATCGAGGGGCCGTCGATCACGCTCTCGGCGCCCGAGACCTCGAACTGGCTGCCGCACACCTCCACCCGGCCGCCGCGCAGGACCGAATCGAAGCGGTTCACGTGGCCCAGGAACTCGTAGACGAACGGCGTCGCCGGATGGTCGTAGACCTCGTGCGGCGCGCCGGTCTGCTCGATCCGGCCCCGGTTCATGACCACGATCCGGTCGGCCAGCTCGAGCGCCTCCTCCTGGTCATGGGTGACGAACACGCTGGTCAGCCCCATGCGGTCGTGCAGCTGCCGGAGCCAGCGCCGCAGCTCCTTTCTGACCTTGGCGTCGAGCGCGCCGAACGGCTCGTCGAGCAGCAGGACCCTGGGCTCGATCGCGAGGGCCCGGGCGAGCGCGACCCGCTGGCGCTGACCGCCCGACAGCTGGCTCGGGTAACGGTCGGCGAGCCATTCCAGCTGGACCAGGTGCAACAGCTCCAGCACCTTCTTCCGGATCGCCGCCTCCACCGGCCGCTGGCCGCGCGGCTTGACCCGCAGACCGAAGGCGACGTTCTCGAACACGGTCATGTGGCGGAACAGTGCGTAGTGCTGGAAGACGAAGCCGACCTGCCGCTCGCCGACGCGGCGGGCGCTGGCGTCCTCGCCGTCGAACAGCACGGCGCCCGCGGTCGGGAAGTCGAGACCGGCGATGATCCGCAACAGCGTGGTCTTGCCTGAGCCGGACGGGCCGAGCAGCGCCACCAGCTCGCCGGGGCTGACGCGCAGGTTGACATCGGCGAGCGCCGCAAACCCGTTGAAGCGCTTGCTGACCTGATGGGCTTCGATGGTCATGCCTTGGAACCCCGTCATCGCCGCACCGCGGCGAGCTCCGCGCGGTAGCGCCATTCGAGCAGGCTCTTGCCGGCGAGCGTCACGAGCGCGAGCAGCGCCAGCAGCGAGGCGACCGCGAACGCGGCGACGAAGTTGTACTCGTTGTAGAGGATCTCGACGTGCAGCGGCATGGTGTTGGTCAGGCCGCGGATGCGGCCCGAGACCACCGCGACCGCGCCGAATTCGCCCATGGCGCGGGCGTTGCACAGCAGCACGCCGTAGAGCAGGCCCCATTTGACGTTCGGCAGGGTCACGCGCCAGAACGTCTGCCAGCCGCGCGCCCCCAGCGACAGCGCCGCCTCTTCCTCCTCGGTGCCCTGCTCCTGCATCAGCGGGATCAACTCGCGGGCGACGAACGGCAAGGTCACGAAGATGGTCGCGAGCACGATCCCGGGCACGGCGAAGATGATCTTCACGTGGTGCGCCATGAGCCAGGGCCCGAGGTAGCCATGCGCGCCGAACATCAGGACGTAAATCAGGCCGGCGATCACCGGCGAGACCGAGAACGGCAGATCTATCAGCGTGATCAAGAGGCTCTTGCCGGTGAACTCGAACTTGGCGATCGCCCAGGAGGCGGCCAGCCCGAACAAGAGATTGGCCGGCACCGCGATCGCGGCGGTCATCAGGGTCAGCCGGATCGCCGCCAGCGCGTCCGGGTCGCTCAGCGCCGCCCGATAGCCCTGCCAGCCCTGCCGTAACGCCTCGACGAACACGAGTGCCAGCGGCAGCAGCAGGAAGAGCGCCAGGAAGGCCAGCGCCAGGCCGATCAGCAGCCAGCGTACCGCCGGCCGCTCCGAGGTCGAGGCGGCGACGGGCAGGGTCGCAGCGGGGGCGAGCGATGCCATCGCGAGTTCTCCCTCAGGCGCCGTAGCGCGCGCGGCTCCAGCGCTGCAGGAGGTTGATCAGGAGCAGGAGGAGGAAGGACGCCGTCAGCATCACCACCGCGATCGCGGTGGCGCCGGCGTAATCGTACTGCTCGAGCCTGATCACGATCAGCAGCGGCGCGATCTCGGAGACGCCCGGCATGTTGCCGGCGATGAAGATCACCGAGCCGTACTCGCCGATGCCGCGCGCGAGCGCGAGCGCGAAGCCGGTCAAGAGCGCAGGCAGGATCGCGGGCACGATCACCCGGCCGAAGGTCTGCAGTCGCCCGGCGCCGAGGCTGGCCGCCGCCTCCTCGACCTCGCGGTCGAGATCTTGCAGCACGGGCTCGACCGTGCGCGTGACGAACGGCAGGCCGATGAAGATCAGCGCTACGACCACGCCGAGCGGCGTGAACGCCACCCGGATGCCGAGCGGCGCCAGCAGCTGACCGATCCAGCCGTTCGGCGCGTAGAGCCCGGTCAGCGCGATGCCGGCGATCGCGGTCGGCAGGGCGAACGGCAGATCGACCATGGCGTCGATCAGCCGCTTGCCCGGAAAGCGGTAGCGGACCAGCACCCAGGCGACCAGCAGCCCGAACCCGGCATTGACCAGGGCGGCGGCGAAGGCGGCGCCGAAGCTCAGCCGGTACGCGGCGAGCGCCCGCGGCGAGGCGACCGCGGCCCAGAATTCGGACCATCCCATGCCAGTGCTGCGCACGAACAGCGCGGCGAGCGGGATCAGCACGATCAGGCCGAGGTAGAGCAGGCTGAAGCCCAACGCCAGCCCGAAGCCAGGCAGCACGCTGGGCTTCCGCCGCAGCCCGAGGACGGCGGCGGAAGCCATCGCTCAGCGCCCCTCGTAGATCTGATCGAAGGTGCCGCCGTCGGCGAAGTGCTCGGCCTGCGCCTTCTGCCAGCCGCCGAACAGCCCGTCCACGGTGAACAGCTCGAGCTTGGGAAAGCGCTTCAGATCCACGGGATCGGCGCTCTCGGGCGAAACCGGGCGGTAGTAGTGTTTGGCCACAAGCCGCTGGCCCTCGGGCGAGTAGAGGTACTGGAGATAGGCTTCGGCGACCTTGCGCGTGCCGTCCTCGTCGACCACGTGGTCGACCAGCGCGACCGGCGGCTCGGCCAGGATGCTCACCGATGGCACGACGATCTCGAACTGCTCTGGTCCCAGCTCGTTAACAGCCAGGAAGGCTTCGTTTTCCCACGCCAGCAGCACGTCGCCGATCTGGCGCTGCACGAAGGTCATCGTGGCGCCACGCGCGCCGGTGTCGAGCACTGGCACGTGCTGGAAGAGCGCGTGCACGAAGTCCTTTGCCTTGGCCTCGTCGCCGCCCGACTGGCGGAGCGCGTAGCCCCAGGCCGCCAGGTAGTTCCAGCGCGCGCCGCCCGAGGTCTTGGGGTTGGGCGTGATCACCTGGACGTCGTCCTTGACCAGGTCGCCCCAGTCGTGGATGCCCTTGGGATTGCCCTTGCGCACCAGGAACACGATGGTCGAGGTGTAGGGCGCGCTGTGGTGCGGCAGCCGGCTCTGCCAGTCCTTCGGCAGCCAGCCGGTGCGCTCGGCGATCGCGTCGATGTCGTAGGCGAGCGCGAGCGTGACGACATGGGCCTCGAGGCCGTCGATCACGGCCCGCGCCTGCTTGCCCGAGCCGCCGTGCGACATCTGGATCGTGACGTCCTCGCCGGTCTGCTGCTTCCAGTGCTCGGCGAACAGCTCGTTGAAGTCCTTGTAGAGCTCCCGGGTCGGGTCGTAGGAGACGTTGAGGATCGTGACCTCCGCCCGCGCCGGCGCCTGGAGCCCGAGGCCCAGGCCGACGAAGGCGACTGCGATCAGGAGGGAACGGCGTGGTCGTCGCATGGCGAAACTCCTTCGCACGGGGTTGCGGCGATCGTGTCGACTCCGCTGGTCGCGCTCTTGTCCAGTTTGTCGATCGAGTTAATAGTCTAACGGCCAAAATTTTAGTCGGCCGCCGCGGCGGTCTCGCGCGGTACCCTGTCGCTGAGGACGTCGGCGAAGGTGGTCTGATCCAGGATCGCGGCCGTGGCATCGCGGACCTGGCGCATGACCATGCGGATCGCGCAGCTGGCTTCGTCGGGGCAGTCGGCGCACCGGCGATAAGCCGTCGAACTGGCGCACGGCAAAGGTGCGATCGGTCCGTCGGCAATTCTGATCACCTGTCCGAAGGTGACTTCCGCCGCGGGTCGCGAGAGCACGTAGCCGCCGTGCTTGCCGCGCTGACTGTGCAGAAAGCCATGCTTCTTGAGCTCCAGGAGAATCAACTCGAGAAACTTCTTTGGCACCTTCTGCCGCTCGGCGATCTCGGCAACGAGCACCATCTCCCCCTCACGTTCGGCGAGCAAGAGGACCGCCCGCAACGCATACTTGGCCTTTTGCGACAGCATTCTTCACATTGCCTATTCGTTGACTAGGGAATATGCCCGAATCGATGAGCTTGTCAACACCCTGCGATCGGGCCATCTGCTGACAGGGACCTGGCTGGAATTGGTGCGCCGACGGCCGGCCGCCGGCCTGGGCTCGGTCAAAATCCAATCTGGCCTCGTGTTCTCGCCCCTCTACACGGGTACCATAGCGTCTGACGCGATGTTTCGGCTGGTTGGGCGATGAAGCTCTTTTTCAGCACCGAGCTGGCGCCCTGCCCGTATCTCGCGCACCGGCACGAGCGCCGCCTGATCACCCTGCTCGACGGCCCCGACCCGGACCGCCTGCATGAGCGGCTGATGGCGGCGGGTTTCCGGCGCTCGCAAGCGCTCGCGTATCGCCCGGCCTGCCCGGGCTGCACCGCCTGCGTGCCGGTGCGGATCCCGGTCGAGCGATTTCGCCTGACCCGCGGCTGGCGCCGGATCTGGCGCCAGAACGCCGACCTGGTCGCCGCCGAGCGCCGGCCGGTCGCGACCAAGGAGCAGTTCGCCCTGTTCCAGCGCTATCTCGAGAGCCGCCATGGCGAGAGCGGCATGGCCAGCATGACCTGGGCAGACTTTCGCGCCATGATCGACGACAGCCCGGTCGACAGCCGGCTGGTCGAATGGCGCCGTCCGGACCGCTCGCTGATCGCGGCGAGCCTGACCGACCGCACCCCGAGCGGCCTGTCCGGCGTCTACAAGTTCTTCGACCCCGACGAGAGCCGGCGCTCGCTCGGCAGCCTGATCATCCTCTGGCACATCGAGCACGCCCGCGAGCTTCAGCTGCCCTACGTCTACCTCGGCTACTGGATCGCCGACAGCTCGAAGATGGCCTACAAGGCCCGCTTCCAGCCGCTCGAGCAGCTGACGACGGCGGGTTGGCAAACGCTACCGGCGGAGGCCCGTCGAGCTCCGGCCAAGCCCATCGGCCAGCGCTAAGGCCCAACTCCGGACGACGCCGATTCCCCCCGACCTCGCGAGGACTGCACCTGTCGCTACGCGTGGAATCGGCTAGAATGGCTGCTCCCGGCCGGAAAAGGTGGGCTCATGGAGCGCAGGCTCGCGGCGATTGTGGCCACCGACGTCGTCGGCTATTCGCGCCTCATGGCGGCCGACGAGGCGGGGACGCACGCGCGCCTGAAGGCGCTGCGCAAGGACTTTCTCGAGCCCAAGACCGCCGAGCATCGCGGCCGCGTCGTCAAGCTGACGGGCGACGGCGCGCTGATCGAGTTCGCGAGCGTGGTCGACGCGGTCGAATGCGCGGCCGCGCTCCAAAACGGCGTCGCCGAGCGCCAGGCGGAGCTTCCCGAAGACCAGCGGATCGCGTTCCGGATCGGGATCAACATCGGCGACATCATCATCGAGGACGGCGACATCTACGGTGGTGGCGTCAACATCGCGGCCCGCCTCGAGGGCCTGGCCGAGCCCGGCGGCGTCTGCGTCGCCCGCAACGTCTACAACCAGGTCAAGGACAAGGTCGCATTCGGCTTCGAGCCGCTGGGCGACCACCGGGTCAAGAACATCCCGGAGCCGGTGACGGTCTATCGTCTGCTCCCCGACGGTCAGCTCGTCGGCAAGCTCCGTCCGAAGTGGCCCGGCATGACGGACTGGCGATGGGCGGCGCTCGGAGCCGTCGCCCTCGCCGTGCTCACCGCCGCAGGCATCGCAACCTGGCGGCAATCATGGCAGCCTCCGGCCGCAGGGCCGACCCAAGCCCGTACCACTCCGGTCCCGGACAAGCCGTCGATCGCCGTTCTGCCCTTCGAGAACCTCAGCGACGATGCCGAGGAGGGGTATTTCGCTGATGGCATGACGGACGATCTGATCACGGAACTGTCCAAGATCTCCGGCCTGTTCACGATCGCCCGCAACTCGGTCTTCACCTACAAGGACAAGCCCGTTGACATCCGCCAGGTCGCCAACGAGCTCGGGGTCCGCTACGTGCTCAAGGGCAGCGTGCGCCGGGCCGGCGGCCGGGTCCGGATCAATGCGCAGCTGATCGACGGCAGGAGCGGCGGTCATGTCTGGGCCGAGCGCTACGATCGGAACTACGCCGACATCTTTGCGCTCCAGGACGAGGTGATCGGCAAGATCGTCGAGGCGCTGTCGGTGCAACTGACGGAGTCCGAGCAGACGCAGGTTGCGCGCCTGCCCACCCGCGATCTTGAGGCGTATGATTTCTACCTGCGGGCCGAGCAGGAGATGCATCGCCCGGCAGGAGAAATCGGCCTCTCGCGGGCCCTCGACTTATACCAGCAGGCAATCTCGCGCGATGGTGAATTCGCCGACGCCTACGCCGGCCTGGCCCACGCTGCGCTCTTCTTGTGGAGGTCCAGCTTTGATATGAGCCTACCCGGCACGGTGGCGCGCCAGACGCTTTACGACGCCGCGGGACGTGCGCTCGCGTTGAACCCGGGGCTGCCGAGAGCGCGTGCGGCTCTCGCCGAGGTCCAGTCGCTCGACGGCGAGCACGAAGCTGCCATCGAATCCGCCCGCCGGGCGGTCGAGTTCGGCCCCAGTGATGCCGAGGCGCATGCCACCCTTGCCTTGGTGCTGGCTTACGCTGGCAAGCCAGCTGAGGCAGTGGAGGCGGCCGAAGCGGCGTTGCGCCTGAACCCGAAGCCGCCCGCCTCGGTTCTGATCACCGCCGGTCTCGCGCTGTTCCTGGACGAACAGTATGACCGCGCGATCGAAGCGGTGAAGCAGGCACGAGATCTCGCTCCAGGACTGAACGACCCGATCGAGTTGCTTGCCGTAAGCTATGCCCAAACTGGGCGTTACGAGGAGGCGAAGCACGAGGCCGAGATGCTTATGCAACGCGTTCCCAGTGCCAACGTGCAGTTTTACCGAGTGATGTATGCGCACCACAGACGACCGGAGGATCTCGCTCTTCGTCTCGATGGCCTGCGCAAGGCAGGGCTGCCGGAGTGGCCGTATGGCTATCCTGACCGCCCCGAGCGGCGCCTCGATGGCGCTCACGCCAGGGCTCTGATCTTGGGTCACACATGGCAGGGGCAGCACCAGAGTGGCGAGCCCTTCCTGCTGCAGATCGGCGAGGACGGCACCACCGCTTACCGAAACCCGAACAGCCTGCGTACCGGCAGGGTCTCCCTGCGAGATGACCGACTGTGTGATTTGTCGGATGACTTCCTACTAGGGCGCGCGAACTGTGGCTACCTGTACCATGATCCGAGCAGCGTCGGCGGAACCCAGTACGAGTACGTCTACGTCAATGCCTTCTCGCTCATGCACTTCTCGGTCGCGAACTAGGTCACTCGCCGCAAAACGTCGGCATTCCGGGCAGCAGGTCCGACTAGCCGCCGGACTGGCTCTCCAACCTAGCCTTGACCTCCGGCCATTTCTGGTCAGCGGCCACGATCCGGGCAGCGCGATCCCGCTCCCACTGCTCGCGCCCGCCTTTGGAGTATTGCAGGTAGAGCTTGCCGTCGACGATCGACCAAGCTTCCGGGTCGATGTTAATGGTGCTCTCGCCTAAGGAAGTCCCGAGCGCGCAGTGACCGCCGTATTGCGGCGCATAGCTCAGCGGTTGCTTCGCGAACAGATCGCGATGCTCGGCGTTGGCGAACATCCAGGTGACGCCGAGCCAGTCGTAAGCGAATTGCTCCGAACCCTTGATCGCCCGACCGTCCGTGAAGTAAGCGACCGTATCGAAGCCTTCGATCGCGACCCCGCCGAAGTAGCCGGTGTTGATGCTGCTGCCTGCGTTCGCCGGAGCGCTCCACGCGAGCATGGCCAAGGCGGCCGCCAGCGGCACCCGCCAACCGCGGGCCAGGCTTCCGTGCGTCCTGTCGATCATCGGTTGTACTCCTGGAGGCTCTGTTGCCCTCACTTTGCGGCATCAAGGCATTGTTGATAGAGCGAATCGCCCAGCACCTTGGGCCCCTGACATTCGGCGCCCTCGGCCCTCAGCAAGCTGACGACGTCCTGGTTGCCTTTGAAGAGGGCCCGCGTCAGCGCCGTGTAGCCGTGGCGCTCCTGCGGCCGCAGGTCCGCGCCTCGGGCGATCAGGAGTTCGGCGACCGCCGGGTGATCTTCCTCGATCGCCGGAAACAGCGGGGTCACACCAGCCTTGTTGCGGGCATCGTTGACGTCGGCGCCACGTTCGATCAGAAGCTCGGCCATCGCCCGGTCGCCGGCGTAGGCGGCCGCGTGCAAGGGCGTGAAGCCGCCGGTGTTGCGAGCGTCGACCGCGGCGCCATGCTCGATGAGAAGTTCGGCGATCGCCTCATTGCCGGCCAGGATCGCGAGAATCAGCGGCGTCTCGCCACGAGCGCTCCGGGCATCGATCAGCGCTCCTTCGCCGATCAGCGCGCGAGCCTTCGCAAGGTCGCCGCTCCGCGCGGCGTCGTGCAGTGGTCCTGCAAGCGCCAATCCGCTGCTTTCAAGAAACAGCATCATCGCTATGGCAATGCGGCCCATTTCGCCCTTCACATCCGATGGCGCGGCTCGCGGCTTCGTATCCGAGGACGCTACGCCTCTCGAGGGCTCTTCACAAGGGCCTTCCCGGCCTCCGCCCCGGTCTTCGGCCGCCCGCCACAATCGACCTGACAGCCGCGACGAGTTGGCGTTAAATGGCGCGAACGGAAGGCGAACCGCTCGAGAAGGCGAGCCTGGCATGGGCAAGCGGGTGCTGGTGGTCGACGACGAGCCGAACATCGGGCTGTCCTTGCGTTTCCTGATGGAGCGCGAGGGCTTCGAGGTCGAGGTGGCGCCGACCGGCGAGGCGGCGCTGCAGGCGCTGGCGCGCAGCCCGGCCGACCTCGTGCTGCTCGATGTGATGATGCCCGAGCTCGACGGCTTCGAGGTCTGCGAGCGCATCCGCGGCAACCCCGCCTGGGCAAAGGCCAAGATCGTGATGCTGACCGCCAAGGGCCGCGAGGTCGAGCGCGACAAGGGCCTGGCACTCGGCGCCGACGCCTATGTGACCAAGCCGTTCTCGACCCGCGAGCTGGTCGCCCGGATCAAGCAGATGCTGGGTTCCGCCTGAGGCGGGGTCGCCGCTGCCGCGATCGGGTCATGGCCGCACCGACGCGCCTCTGGCTGTGGTTCGGGGTTTTCGCCCTGTCGATCGCTGCCGCCGCCTGGTCGAGCGCCGCCGTGGCGCTCACCTCGGGCGGCGCCGCGTTCGAGCTGGCCGCCGCCGTGGCGCCGGTCCGCCCCGCCCTCGATCGCGGCCGGCAGCCGAGGGGCCGATGATGCGCGAGGCGGAACGCGGCAAGCGGCTGGTCGCCGTATTCCTGTTCGGCTTGGCGGCGTTCAATTTCCCGCTGCTCGCGGTCGCCGAGGGCAGCCGTGCGCTGTTCGGCCTGCCGCCGCTGTTCGCCTATCTGTTGGGCGTCTGGGCCGGCCTGATCCTGCTGCTCGCGCTGATTGCCGAGCGCCGGCGCTGACATGTCCCAAGGTTGGCTGATCCTTTTGATCGCCAGCGCCTATCTGGGCGGGCTGTTCGCGATCGCCTACATCGGCGACCGCCGCGCCGACCAGGGCCGGAGCGTGATCAACAACCCCTACATCTACACCCTTTCGATCGCCGTCTACTGCACCGCCTGGACCTACTACGGCAGCGTCGGCCGGGCCGCGCAGGCCGGCCTCGGCTTCCTACCGATCTATCTCGGCCCGACGCTGATGGCCTGTCTGTGGTGGTTCGTGCTGCGCAAGATGCTGCGGATCACCAAAGCCTACGGCATCACCTCGATCGCGGACTTCGTCGCCTCCCGCTACGGCAAGAGCGCCCTGCTGGGCGGCTTGGTGACCGTGGTCGCGGTGTTCGGCGTCATGCCCTACATCTCGCTGCAGCTGAAGGCGGTCTCGACCAGCGTCGCGGTGATCCTCGACTACCCGGCCGAGGCGCCGTTCTGGCGTGACCTCGCGCTATTCGTGGCGCTGCTCCTGGCCGCCTTCAGCATTCTGTTCGGCACCCGCCACATCGACGCCACCGAGCACCACCAGGGCATGGTCGCGGCGATCGCCTTCGAATCGATCATCAAGCTCGTTGCCTTCGTCGCCGTCGGGCTCTACGTCACCTTCGGCATGTACGATGGCTTCGCCGACATTTTCAGTCAGGCGAGCGATGCCGGTTATGGCGCGCTCCTGACCTTCCGGGGCACGGGGCTGAGCTTTGCCGACTGGTTCGCGCTCACCTCGCTCGCCGCCATGGCGATCCTGTTCCTGCCGCGCCAGTTCCAGGTCGCGGTGATCGAGAACATCAACGAGGACCATCTGAACAAGGCGATCTGGCTGTTCCCGCTGTATCTGCTGGTGATCAACCTGTTCGTGCTGCCGATCGCGCTCGCCGGCCGGCTGCGCTTCCCGGGCGCCGAGGCCGATGCCGATTTCATGGTCCTGCTGCTGCCGATGGTCGAGCACCAGCACCTGCTGACGCTGTTCACCTTCCTCGGCGGCCTGTCGGCGGCGACCGCGATGGTGATCGTCGCCACCGTCGCCCTCAGCACGATGCTGTGCAACGACCTGATCATGCCGGTGCTGCTGCGCCTGCGCTTCCTGCGCCTGAACCAGCAGCCGGATCTCTCGGGGCTCCTGCTCGCGATCCGGCGCGGCGGCATCCTCGCGATGCTGCTGCTCGGCTACGCCTATTTCCGACTGATCGGCGAGTCCTACGCGCTCGTGACGATGGGGCTGGTGTCGTTCTGCGCCGCGGCCCAGTTCGCGCCGCCGATCCTGTTCGGCATTTACTGGAAGGCTGCGACCCTCAGGGGTGCTCTGACCGGGCTCCTGGCCGGTTTTCTGATCTGGCTGTACACGCTGTTGCTGCCGGCGCTCGCACGCTCCGGCTGGCTCGACCCGGGCTTCCTCGATGGCCCGTTCGGCCTCGAGATCCTCAGGCCATATGCCCTGTTCGGCGTCAGCGGGCTCGATCCGGTGAGCCATTCGCTGCTCTGGAGCCTGCTCGCCAACGTCGCCGGCCTGGTCGGCTGGTCGCTGCTCGGCCGCCAGGGCAGCTTCGAGCGGGTCCAGGCATCGCTGTTCGTCGAGGTCGACCGGCTGGGGGGCGGGCCGCATCTGTGGCGAGGCAGCGCCGCGGTCGCCGACCTCAGGGCGCTGCTCGCCCGCTACGTCGGCGCCGAGCGCGCCGAGCAGGCGCTCGCCCGGCACGCGCGGATGCGGGGCCTCGCCCCCGCCCCCGATGCCCAGGCGGATTCCGATCTGGTCAACTTCGCCGAGCGCCTGCTCGCCGGCGCGATCGGCGCGGCATCCGCCCGGGTCATGATCTCGACCGTGGTCAGGAGCGCCGATTTCAGCCCGGACGAGGTCATGGCGATCCTCGACGAGGCCTCGCAGGTGATCGAATACAGCCGCGAGCTCGAGCAGAAGTCCCACGCCCTCGAGATCACTGGCGCCGAGCTGCGCCGGGTCAACCAGCGCCTGACCGAGCTCGACCGTCTGAAGGACGAGTTCATCTCGACCGTCAGCCACGAGCTGCGCACGCCCTTGACCTCGATCCGCTCGTTCTCCGAGATCCTGCTCGACAACCCCGAGCTCGCGGTCGACCAGCGCAACCAGTTCCTGGAGATCGTGGTCAAGGAATCCGAGCGCCTGACCCGGTTGATCAACGACATCCTGGACATGTCGCGGATCGCCTCCGGGAGGATGGAGTGGCATCTCTCCAGCTGCGACCCGAGGGCGGTCATCAACGACGCCCTCGCGGCCACCAGCGGCCTGTTTCGGGCCAAGCAGATCACGCTCGAGGCCGAGCTCGCGAGCCCGGTGCCGGCGATCACGATCGACCGCGACCGGCTGATGCAGGTGGTGATCAACCTGCTCTCGAACGCCGCCAAGTTCGTCCAGGCGGGCGACGGCCGGGTCCGGGTCAGCCTCAAGTCATCTGGACCGGAGCTGACGGTCAGCGTCGAGGACAATGGGCCGGGAATCCCCGCCGAGCAGCGCGGCGCCGTGTTCGAGCGCTTTCGTCAGCTGGGTGGTGACCTGATGACCGCCAAGCCCGCGGGCTCGGGTCTGGGCCTGACCATCTGCCGGCAGATCGTCGAGCATTTCGGCGGCCGCATCTGGGTCGAGCCGGCGGTGCCGCGCGGGGCCGCGTTCCGTTTCACCCTGCCGGTCGGCGACGGCGCGCGCGTGGCTCCGCCGGCCGCGACGACAGCCGTCGGCACGCCGGCCGCCGCACCCGTTGGCGAAGACTGATGCCGGCCGCCGCCGGCCGGCCGCTCAGGCCCGGCTTTCGGCCCGACGCCGGAGCTCGCTGAGCAGGCCGTCCATGCCCTGGCGCTCGATCACGGCGCCGAATTCCGAGCGCTGGGTCACGATCAGACTGACCCCCTCAACGATCACGTCGATCGCCACCAGGCTGTGGTCGTCGAGCTCGCGCACCCGCCAGTCGACCTTGACCGGCGGGCCGTTGCCCACGATCCGGGTCGAGACCAGGGCATCCCGGTCGCCGACCGTCTTGGCGCCGGTGATCTCGAAGTCCTGGCCGCCGTAAACGTCCAGCCGGGTCGCCAGCGTGTGCAGCGCGAAGGCGCGGAACAGCTGCAGATATTCGGCGCGCTGTTCTTCGCTCGCGATTCGCCAGTAGCGGCCGAGGATCAGGCGGGCGACCAGATTCAGATCGATCGGCCCGTTCAGCAGCTGGACCAGCTGGTCGAACTTCTGCTGCTCGCTGAGGGCGGGGTCGCGGAGCGTCTTCAGGACGTCGTGACCGACCGTCTCGACCAGCGTGCGCGCCGCCTCGGCGGTCGGCTCCGCCCGCGCGCCGACCGCGGTGCCGGCCCCGAGGATGGTCACGGTCCAGATGCCGCCCAGCAGCAGACCGCCGAGCAGCCGCCGCCGGCCGAGGGCGTCAGCGCGCATCGCGGCCCCCGGTCCCGGACTCCGGGCCGGCCTCGGGCTGATCGGACTGGTCGAGCTCGTAGACGTCTTCATTGTAGATGTCCTCGAGCGGCGCGGGCGCGCCGTTACGGATCTCGTTGGCGCGCAACTGGCGCGACAAGGTGCGGACCGCAGCATAGAGATCCAGGCTGCTGCGCTCCAGTTCCTCGAAGCTCTCGATGTTCTGCTCGCGGGTGTTGACCGTCTGGACGCCGAAGCGGCTGTAAGTCACCGGGGCCGGTGCCAGAAAGAACAGCGGATCGAACGCGAAATCGACCACGCGGCCGACGGCATCCCGCGGATTCGAAGGTCCGAGTAGCGGTAGCATCAGATAGGGGCCCGAGCCGACGCCGTAAACCGCGAGCGTCTGGCCGAAGTCCTCGCCGCGCCGCTCCGGCATGCCGACCATGCCGCCGACGTCGACCAGACCGCCGACCCCGAGGATGGTGTTGAGCATGAAGCGGCCCAGCGTCAGTTCGCTTTGCTTGGCGTTGCCCTGGAGGATGGCGTTGGCCAGGACCACCGGGGTGCTGAGGTTGGCGAGGAAGTTGGTGACCCCGTGACGCACGACCTGAGGCGTCGCGTCCCGGTAGAGGATCGCGATCGGCTTCAGGAGCAGTCGGTCCAGGAAGTAGTTGACCTGGAACACCGCCCGGTTGACCGGCTCCAGCGGGTCGTCCTCGTCCTGGGCGAGCGCCTGTGATCCGAGCCCGAGCCAGACCGACACCACCACGACCGGCGCTGCTCGGCGCCACCACGCCGACCGCCACCGCCGGCTCGAGCCATGACCCGCCACCGATGCCCTCACCACCCAGCGCCCCCTGCCGGGTTGCACCGCAGCAGGACGGCCATGCCGATTTGGCCAGTCATGATATGGGTGCGCGTCGGAAGCATCAAGATTTGTGGACCACCGCCCGATGGTTGATCACCGCGCCTGACCGACCGTCGCAGACGACCTCACGAAAGGAGCGGCGCCCCGGCCGAGCATCATCAAGGCTTACCCGGATATGTTCGCTGCCCAGGCAAGGCCGTTGCGATGCCAGGCGATAAACCGGCATTGTCAACAAAACGTAAACGTGGCGGCCGAGCGGGTCGGGTCGCTGCCGAGGAGCCAGCGCATGGATGACGTCCGGATCATCAGCTTGGACGGCCTTCTGCGTCGGCTCGAGGACGTACTCGGCACCGACAGCCTGCTCTACCATCGCTTCCGCCAAGGGCTCCGGCTCGAGGACGAACGGTGCCTGGCGGATGCCATGAGCAGCTTGCGGCTTTATCCGGACGAGGTCCGCCGGCTGGTCGAGGACACGGTGATGAGCTGGCTGTTCGGGGTCGGCAGCCATGCCAGCCCGAACCGTCTCGCAACCGTTCCGTAGCGTACCCCACTGCAACTCCCCCCAGCTTTCCCGGGCGGTCGGATCGACCGCCCTCTTTTTTCGCCATTGACATGCCGACATAAAGAAATCTATATATCCATATCCCGAACCCAATGGCTGGCAGGAACCGGCCCCGGGAGCCAGCATGGCCGACCAGCACGACAGCCTCGAGACGCTTCTGAATGGCCTGCGCGCCGCTGCCGAGCCGAGTCGGCTCCGTCTCCTGGTGCTGTGCAGCCAGGGCGAATGGACCGTGACCGAACTCACCCAGGTCCTGGGCCAGAGCCAGCCGCGGGTCTCGCGCCATCTCAAGCTGCTCGCCGAAGCCGGGCTGGTCGAGCGCTTCCGCGAGGGCAGCTGGGTGTTCTACCGCCGTGCCCAGCACGGGCCAGGCGCCCGGCTGGCGCGCAATCTCTGCCGCATGCTGCCGCCCGACGACGCCGATCTCGCGCTCGATCGCCAGCGTCTGGCCGCAGTGCGCACCGCCCGCCAGGAGCAGGCCTCGCACTATTTCGCCGTCCAGGCGCCGCGCTGGGACCAGGTTCGCTCGCTGCACCTCGACGAGGCCAAGGTTGAGAACGCGCTGCTCGAGATCTTCGGCGAGCAGCCGCCCAAGAGCCTGCTCGACATCGGCACCGGCACCGGCCGCGTCCTGCAGCTGATGGCGCCCCGGATCGGCTTCGGCCTCGGCATCGACATGTCACGCGAGATGCTGGCGGTGGCGCGCGCCAACCTCGACCGGACCAGCCTGCGCAACTGCCAGGTCCGCCAGGGCGACATGTACCATCTGCCGCTGCCCGACGGCTCGTTCGATGCCGCGACCCTGCACAACGTCCTGCGCTTCGCCGACGACCCCGGCGCCGCGCTCGCCGAGGCCGCGCGCGTTCTGCGCCCGGGCGGGCGGCTGGTGGTGGTCGACTTCGCGCCGCACCGCCTCGAGTTCCTGCGCGAGCAGCATGCGCACCGCCGGCTCGGCTTCGCCGATGCCGAGCTGCGCGACTGGTTCGCCGTGGCCGGGCTCGCCTTCGAGCCGCCGCTCCGCCTTCCGGGCGATCCGCTGACCGTGGTGATCTGGCCGGCGCGCCGGATCGGTACGGTCGGCGATTTCGACCAGCCCGACCAGCAACCCAGCGCCGGACGCGACGTCGCATGATCCCCGACCGGACCCCCGCCGCCAAGGATCGCGCCGCCCACGATCGTCCCGCGCCCCAGCTGGGCGCGCCGATCCCCGGCGAGATCCTGCCCGAGCTCGAGATCTCGTTCGAGTTCTTCCCGCCCAAGACCGAGGCCGCGGCCGCCCGCCTATGGCAGACGGTCGAGCAGCTGCAGCCGCTCGAGCCCCATTACGTGTCGGTGACCTGCGGCGCCGGGGGCAACCCGGCCGAGGGCACCCGCGCCTGGGTCGAGGCGCTGCGCGAGCGCGCCGGCTGGCGCTCGATCGCGCATCTGACCTGCGCCAGCGCCACGCGCGCCGCGGTCGACGAGATCGCGGAGCAATACTGGGCGGCCGGCATCCGCGAGCTGGTCGCCCTGCGCGGCGACCGGCCCAAGGACATGGAAAGCCGGCCGAACGGCGAGCATCATGCCTACGCCGCCGATCTGGTCGCGGCGCTGCGCCAGATCGCGCCCTTCGAGATCAGCGTCGCGGCCTATCCCGAGACCCACCCCGAAGCGGCCAGCCCCGAGGCCGATCTCGACAATCTGAAGCGCAAGCTCGACGCGGGTGCGGCGCGCGCGATCACCCAGTACTGCTTTGAGACCGACACCATCCTCCGTTTTCGCGACCGCATGGCGGGCGCCGGCATCACCGCACCGCTCGCGGTCGGGATCATGCCAGTGCACGACTTCGCCCAGATCAAGCGTTTCAGCGACGGCTGCGGCGCCGGCGTGCCCGAATGGCTCGGCGCCCGCTTTGCCGGCCTGGACGACGATCCCGGCCGGCGCCTCGAGGTCGCGGCCGCGATCGCCGCCGAGCAGGTCCGCCAGCTGGTCGCCGAAGGCATCCGCCAGCTGCACGTCTACACGCTGAACCGCGCCGAGCTGACGATCGCCGCCTGCGCGCTGCTCGGGCTGCAGCCGCCACTCGCCAACGCTGCCTGAGGTCCCTTGATGACGTCCGCTTTCCTCGAGGCCCTGGAACGCCGGGTCCTGCTGTTCGACGGTGCCATGGGCACGCAGATCCAGGGCCGCGACCTCTCGGTCGAGACCGATTTCTGGGGCCAGGAGAACTGCTCCGAAATCCTCAACCTCTCCCGCCCGGACCTGATCCGCGAGATCCATCTCGGCTACCTCGCCGCCGGCGCCGACGCGCTCGAGACCAACAGCTTCGGCGGCTCGCCGGTGACGCTGGCTGAGTTCGACCTCGGCGAGCGGGCGTTCGAGATCAACCGGCGCGCCGCCGAGCTCGCCAATGAGGCGATCGCCGAGGTCGCGCCCGATGGCCGCCGGCGCTTCGTGATCGGCGCGATCGGTCCCGGGACCCGCCTGCCCTCGCTCGGCCACGTTGCCTACCGGACCCTCGAGCAGGCCTTCAGCATCCAGACCGCGGGCCTGATCGCCGGCGGCGCCGACGCCATCCTGTGCGAGACCTGCCAGGATCCATTGCAGGCCAAGGCCGCGGTCAACGGCGCCCGCATCGCCATGCGCGAGTCCGGCCGGCAGCTGCCAGTCATGGTCCAGGTCACGGTCGAGACCACCGGCACGCTCCTGGTCGGCACCGACATCGCCGCCGCCGCGACCATCGTCGGCGCCCTGTACGTGCCGATCCTCGGCCTCAACTGCGCGACCGGGCCGCAGGAGATGGCCGAGCACCTGGGCTATCTGTCCGAGAACTGGTCGGGGTCGATCTCGGTGCTGCCGAACGCCGGCCTGCCCGAGCTGGTCGACGGTCAGACCCGCTATCCTTTGGGCGCCCAGGAGCTCGCCGCCTGGCTCGAGCGCTTCGTCACCGAGGACGGGGTTGGCATCATCGGCGGCTGCTGTGGCACCACGATCGAGCACATCCAGGCCCTCGACCGGATGCTCCGCCGGCTCGCCGAGGACGGCTACCGGCCAGCGCCCAAGGCGCGCACGGTCGCGACCCCCGCCCAGCTCGCCTCGCTCTACAGCGCCGTCCCCTTGCGTCAGGAGCAGGCCTACCTGTCGATCGGCGAGCGCTGCAACGCCAACGGCTCCAAGGCCTTCCGCGAGCGCCAGGCGGCCGGCGACTGGGACGCGTGCGTCGCGATCGGCCGCGAACAGGCCAAGGAGGGCGCGCACGCGCTCGACGTCTGCACCGCCTATGTCGGCCGCGACGAGAGCCGCGACATGACCGAGGTCGCCTCGCGCCTGCGCGGGGCGGTCGACAGGCCGCTGGTGTTCGATTCGACCGAGCTGCCGGTGCTCGAGACCGCGCTCGAGCTCTATGGCGGCAAGGCGGTGCTGAACTCGATCAACTTCGAGGACGGCGAGGAGCCGCCGACCCGGCGCATGGAGCTCGCGCGCAAGTTCGGCGCGGGCGTGATCGCGCTCACGATCGACGAGACCGGCATGGCCAAGGACGTCGGCCGCAAGCTCGAGATCGCGCGCCGCCTCGTCGCCTTCGCCTGCGACCGCCACGGCCTGCCGCGTTCGGACCTCCTGATCGATCCTTTGACCTTCACGATCTGCACCGGCAACGAGGACGACCGCGGGCTCGGGATCGCGACCCTGGATGCGATCGCCGCGATCAGCGCCGAGTTCCCGGAGATCCAGATCATCCTCGGGCTCTCAAACATCTCGTTCGGCCTCAACCCGGCCGCCCGCCACGTGCTCAACTCGGTTTTTCTCGATGAGGCGCTGAAGCGCGGGCTGACCGGCGCGATCCTGCACTCGTCCAAGATCATGCCCCTGCACAAGATCCCGCCCGAGGAAGCCGAGCTGGCGCTGGACCTGATCTACGACCGCAGGCGGGACGGCTACGACCCGCTGCACGCCTTCATGGCCCGCTTCGCCGAGCGCAAGGCCGCGAGCGAGAAGAAGGAGCGCCCGGCCGAGGTCGAGGCGCGCCTCAAGCAGCGGATCATCGACGGCGACCGTCAGGGCCTCGAGATGGACCTCGACGAAGCACTTGCGAAACACCCGCCGCTCGACATCATCAACGTGCACCTCTTGGACGGCATGAAGGTCGTCGGAGAACTGTTCGGCAGCGGCCAGATGCAGCTCCCCTTCGTGCTCCAGAGCGCGGAGACCATGAAGGCCGCGGTCGCCTGGCTCGAGCCGCACATGGAACGGGTCGAGGGCAGCCACAAAGGCACGGTCGTGCTGGCGACCGTGAAGGGCGACGTTCACGACATCGGCAAGAATCTCGTCGACATCATTCTGACGAACAACGGCTATAAGGTGGTCAATCTCGGCATCAAGCAGCCGCTCGCCAACATCCTGGCCGCCTGCCAGGAGCACCACGCGCACGCGATCGGCATGTCGGGGCTGCTGGTCAAGTCGACCGTGGTGATGCGCGAGAACATGCTCGAGATGAGCCGCCAGGGGCTGTCCGTCCCGGTCATGCTGGGCGGCGCCGCGCTCACCCGCCAGTACGTCGAGGAGGACTGCGTCAAGGCCTACGATGCCGGCCGGGTCGCCTATGCCCGCGATGCTTTCGACGGCCTGCACCTGATGGACCGGATCGTCTCCGGCTGCTTCGACACCTACCTCGCCGAGCGCCGGGAGAAGCAGCAGGCCCGCCCCAAGCGCGCGAAGCCGTCCCGCACGCTCGCCGCCGTCAACGGCGAGGCGGTCGCCCTACGCCCGATCGAAGTCGAAGAAACCCGCCTGCGCCGCAACGAGCTCTCGCGCGGGATCGAGGTGCCGACGCCGCCGTTCCAAGGGCCTCGCGTGCTCGAGGACGTCCCGGTCCGGGCGCTGCTGCCGTTCCTCAACGACAACATGCTCTACCAGTTTCACTGGGGCTACAAGAAGGACGGCCGCACGCTCGAGGGTTTCCTCGCCTGGGCCAATAAGGAATTGAAGCCGATCCTGAAGGGCCTGGTCGACGAGGCCGAGGCCGAGCGGGTCTTCCACCCCCAGGCGGTCTACGGCTACTGGCCGGCGGCCGCCGACGGCAACGACGTCATCCTGTTCGACCCCGAGGCCCACGACCGCGAGGTTGCCCGTTTTTCCTTACCTCGCCAGTCGAAGAAGAACGGCCTCTGCATCGCGGATTTCCTGCGCGACGTCGCCGATCCCGAACGCGACGTGCTCGGGCTCCAGGTGGTGACCGTCGGCCAGCGCGCCTCCGAGGTCGCGCGGACCTGGTTCGCCGCCAACCGCTACAACGACTACGTCCGCCTGCACGGGCTCGGCGTCGAGCTCGCCGAGGCGCTCGCCGAATACGTCCACAAGCGGATCCGCGCCGAGCTTGGCTTTTCCCACCTCGACGCCCGCGACCGCCACGACCTCCTGAAGCAGGGCTACCGCGGCTCGCGCTACTCCTTCGGCTACCCCGCCTGCCCCAACCTCGCCGACCAGCGCCAGCTGCTTGCCCTGCTCGACGCCACCCGCATCGGCATCGAACTCTCCGAAGAAGACCAGCTCCACCCCGAGCAGTCGACCTCGGCGATCGTCCTCCACCACCCCCAGGCCCGCTACTTCAACGTCTAGGTGGCAGCGCCGCCGGGCCGAACTTTTCTCAGTTGGGCAGGAACTTGGGGGCCTCTCTTCGCACCTCCCGGAGCTGCGCGAGGGCGAGCTTGCCGGGGCGCGGCAACGGTTCGTTAACCCTTGCTTGACAGGGTTGCGGCAGGGGGGGGGAGAATGCGGAATGGCGGAACCTGCGTTGCAAACCCGCGCCCCGCGGACCAGCTCACGATCGGCGGCAAGACCTTCGTCATCCAGGGCGAGGCGGAACGCCGCGATCCTGATCGGCTCGTGTGGACCTTGATGTTCGACTGATCATTTGATTTGGACCTTGAAACTGGCTCCACCTGGGACCTCGAAGATACATTCAAACTGACACAAGGAGAACGCGATGCCCAAGATCAGGCAGAAGATCACGCCCTTCCTTTGGTTCAACGACCAGGCCGAGGAGGCGGCGCGGTTCTACACCTCGCTGTTCGACGACAGCCGCGTGGTCGACATCGCCCGCTACACCGCCGCCAATCCGCGCCAAGAAGGGTCGGTCATGCTCGTCACCTTCGAGCTTGCGGGGCAGCGGTTCTACGCCTTGAACGGCGGGCCGAACGATCCCTTCAACGAATCCGTTTCGCTCCTGGTCGAATGCGAGACGCAGGAAGAGGTCGACACGCTCTGGAGCCAGCTCACCGATGGCGGCACCGAAGCGCCCTGCGGCTGGCTGAAGGATCGCTATGGGCTCGCCTGGCAGATTGCGCCAACGCGGCTTCTCGAACTGGTGACGGGCGCCGATCGCAAGGCCGCCGAAGCGGCGATGCGCGCCATGTTCGAGATGAAGAAGATCGTCATCGACGATGTCGAACGGGCCGTCGGCACCCGGTAGCCAACCGCTGCTCCAAACCTTTCGCTCCTTACCGGCGCTCGGCCCGCTCCGCTGGCGTCGGATGCAAATCCGATGGGACTTCGCGCTTCGAGTCCACGAACCGACCTCAAGATGCGTCCGGATTGAGTCAATCCGGGGCGATTCGGGCTTGAGATTGATGCCGGGACGGGGTCGGATTGATGCCCGCTGGAGGCATTTTCGTGGCAAGTTCATCTGTGAGTGGCTGATCGTGCGGCAATCGAACGGCGCTCGAGCCGAGGCGGCCAAGTCAGGCTGGAGCTGGCGATCAGTTGCTGATCGATGATGCTCAGTGACTGATCGACCGGTTCCATTTCGATGGCGCATCTTTGCGGCATGGGTGTCGCATGATTTACCTGAAAGAGCACAGAAGTGGCGCATCCGCCGGAAATGGTTGGGAAAATCATTGAGATCAGCGTTGAGTCCATTGACTCCATTGATGTCAGGGATCGCCTCCATCAGTGGATTTTAGCGAGCGATCAATCGGTTAAGAGCAATACCGCCGGTTGATGGCGGACACCTCAAAAGGGTGCATTGATTGAGCGCTGAGCGGAGAATCAATGCTACAGAGGCGACACATCCGTAGCCTCGGGTCGCGGCGGACGCGCTCGGAGCATAGCTGGCCACGCGATGCGGTTGAAGCCCCGGGCCTACCGGCGCAGAATGCTGGCCGCATACCGGACGAAAGGATTGCCGCGTGGACGGCTTGACGGTGTGGCAGGTGCTGGGGGGCGTCGCGACGGTACTGGGGCTCGGCGCTCTTGTGGCCTGGGGTTTCGCGAGTTCCTGCTGGCGTATCTTCCCTGGCTGAACCCTGCGCGCGTCGGCCGGAAAGCGCGGCAACGCGATCTGGAGCTGCCCGCGGGCGAGCGGTTCGCGGTCCTGATCGCCGATCTGCAGGGCGACGATGCGGAGAAGAGCCACACCCGTCACGTGGCGGCGGCGCTCGTGCCGTACCGCGGCCTCGACGTGCAGCGCATCGGGCCCGGGCCGGATGGGACGTCGGCAGCCGGGACGCTTCGAGACCGAGGCACGCGCGCTGCTCGCGGCTCGTCGCGGCGACGTCCTGATCACGGGCGACGTTGCCAGCGCGGGCAAGGGCGTCCGGCTGCGCATCCTGCCGGGCGAGCGAAGTGCGGAGGTGCAGCCCGGCACGTCCGAGGGACGCCGCGCCGGCGAATACGCGCTCACCGACACCGGCCTGCCGCTCGACTTCGACCGGGACTTCGACGCCGTGCTGATCGCGCTGGTCGCCGCGAGCGTCGCGCCGGCGACCGAGCGCCAGGGACATTCCTGGTCGACGTGCTGAAGCCGGCCGCCGGTCGCCTGAAGCAGCTGTGCGCGCACATGCCGGCCGGCATGAACGAGGACGGGCGCGGCAACCTCTGGCATGCCTCGGGCTCGCGGCCTCCGTCCTGGCGAGCAGACCGGCGAAGAGGCCTGGCTGGAAGAGGCGGTCGCCGCCTATCGCGCCGCCCTCGAGGTCTAGAACGCGCGAGCGCGTCCCGCTCGACTGGGCCATGACCCAGAACAACCTCGGCACCGCGCTCCCGACGCTCGGCGAGCGCGAGGACGGCACGCAGCGGCTCGAACAGGCGGTCGACGCCTATCGCGCCGCCCTCGAGGTCACAACGCGCGAGCGCGTCCCGCTGCACTGGGCGATGACCCAGAACAACCTCGGCAACGCGCTCTCGACGCTCGGCGAGCGCGAGGACGGCACGCAACGGCTCGAACAGGCGGTCGACGCCTATCGCGCCGCCCTCGAGGTCTACACGCGCGAGCGCGTCCCGCTCGACTGGGCCATGACCCAGAACAACCTCGGCAACGCGCTCTGGACGCTCGGCGAGCGCGAGGACGGCACGCAACGGCTCGAACAGGCGGTCGACGCCTATCGCGCCGCCCTCGAGGTCACAACGCGCGAGCGCGTCCCGCTCGACTGGGCCACGACCCAGAACAACCTCGGCACCGCGCTCCGGACGCTCGGCGAGCGCGAGGACGGCACGCAACGGCTCGAACAGGCGGTCGACGCCTATCGCGCCGCCCTCGAGGTCAGAACGCGCGAGCGCGTCCCGCTGCAATGGGCCGCGACCCAGAACAACCTCGGCACCGCGCTCCGGACGCTCGGCGAGCGCGAGGACGGCACGCAACGGCTCGAACAGGCGGTCGACGCCTATCGCGCCGCCCTCGAGGTCTTAACGCGCGAGCGCGTCCCGCTCGACTGGGCGATGACCCAGAACAACCTCGGCACAACGCTCACGACGCTCGGCGAGCGCGAGGACGGCACGCAACGGCTCGAACAGGCGGTCGACGCCTATCGCGCCGCCCTCGAGGTTTACACGCGCGAGCGCGTCCCGCTCGACTGGGCGATGACCCAGAACAACCTCGGCGGAACGCTCACGAGGCTCGGCGAACGCGAGGACGGCACCCAGCGGCTGGAAGAGGCGGTCGACGCCTATCGCGCCGCCCTCGAGGTCAGAACGCGCGAGCGCGTCCCGCTGCAATGGGCCGCGACCCAGAACAACCTCGGCAACGCGCTCTGGACGCTCGGCGAGCGCGAGGACGGCACGCAACGGCTCGAACAGGCGGTCGACGCCTATCGCGCCGCCCTCGAGGTGTTCCGGCCGGCCGGCGCGAGCTTTTACGTCGGCAGCGCCGAGCGCAACCTCGCGCGCGCCGAGGCGCTGCTCGCCGAGCGGCGGGGAAAAAGCGCGGCGGAGTGAGGGCGCTTGCCTTCGGACGAATGCGCTCGTATCTTCAATGTCGAAACCGGATCGAAGGACGGAACCATGCGCGTCACGCGGTGGGGCAACAGCCTCGCGGTGCGAATTCCGAAGGCTCTGGCCGAGCAGACCCGGATCCAGGAGGGCTCGGAGGTCGAGCTCTCGGTGACCGAAGGTGTGCTCACGGTTCGCCCGAGGGCCCGGGCTTATCGTCTCGAGGAGCTGCTGGCGGAGGTGACGCCGGAGAACCGGCACGACGAGGTCGACTGGGGCGAGCCGCAGGGCAAGGAAGTCTGGTGAGCGGCGCTGTCGCGCCGGAGTCCGGCGATCTCGTCTGGCTGTCGTTCTCGCCGCAGGCCCGGCACGAGCAGGCGGGACGGCGGCCCGCGCTGGTGCTGACGCCGGGCGCGTTCAACGACCGGGTCGGGCTCGCCTTCGTCTGCCCGATCACGAGCCGGGTCAAGGGCTATCCGTTCGAGGTCGCGCTCAGAGCCGGCCGGATCTCCGGCGTGGTGCTGGTCGATCACCTGCGCAGCCTCGATTGGCGCGCAAGGCAGGCCGAGCCCGCCGGCAAGGCGCCCGCGGCCGTCATGGCCGAGGTCCTGGCGAAGCTGCGACCGCTGCTCGGGGGCTGAGGACCATGCATCCGATCTGCGTCACCTGTGGCGTGCAGTTCGCGGCGTGCGAGCGGCCGCTCGAGGTCTGTCCGGTGTGCGCCGACGAGCGCCAGTTCGTGGGCTGGGGCGGCCAGCGGTGGACCACGCTCGAGGCGCTCAGGGGCGGGCATCGGCTGGCGGTGCGGGCCGAGGGTGACGGGCTGCTCGGGATCGGCTCGGAGCCGCGCTTCGCGATCGGGCAGCGGGCGCTCTTGGTGCCGGCCGCACCGAAAGACGGGCCGGGGCGGAACCTGCTCTGGGATTGCATCAGCCTGATCGACGACGCGGCGGTGCGGGTGGTCGAGGCGGCGGGCGGGCTCGGCGGGATCGCGATCTCGCATCCGCATTTCTACGGCTCGATGGTCGAGTGGAGCCGGGCGTTCGGGGGTGCGCCGATCTGGCTGCACGCCGACGATCGGGAGTGGGTGATGCGCCCGGACCCCGGGATCCGGTTCTGGGAGGGGGAAGAGCTGGAGCTCGGGGGCGGGCTCACGCTGTTGCGGCTCGGCGGCCATTTCAAAGGTGGCCAGGTGCTGCATTGGGCGGACGCGGCGGACGGGCGGGGCGCGCTCTTGAGCGGCGACATCGTCCAGGTGGTCCAGGACCGCCGCTTCGTCAGCTTCATGCGCAGCTATCCGAATTTCATTCCGCTTCCGGCCGCGGCGGTGCGGCGGATCGGGGAGCGGCTCGAGCCGGTGCGGTTCGAGCGGATCTATGGCGGCTGGTTCGATCTGGTGGTCCGCGCGGACGGCAAGGCGGCGCTCCGCCGCTCGGCCGAGCGCTACATTCGGGCGCTCGAGGACGGCTGAGGCTCGCCGGTCAGGTCACCCGGGCGCGCCGGCGCCGGTGCGCGCGGGAAGCCATCGGGTGCGCGAGCGTGTTCGCGTTGCTGCGCCGGCTGGTCCGACTGGCGGGGATTACCGAAACTTCATCGCGCCGCCATGGCGCGTCCATGTGCGCCGATAGGTGATGAGGGATGGCGACTCGCGGATCGAGCGCCAGCAACTGAGCGAGAGGCTCGACCCATGATCATGCGTTTCGTGGTCCTCGCGACGGCGGCCGCAGCGCTTGGACTGTCGGCTGCGTCCGCCTTTGCCGCCCAAACCACAGCACCGGCGCAGTCGGCTGCCATGCAGAGATGCAACCAGCTGGAAGCGCAGATCTCCAATGTGTTGCCGGAAGCGATTCCGAGCATGGTCGGCAAGGCTACCACCGAGCGCGCCCGGGGCGCCAAGCTCTGTCAGCAGGGCAAGACCGAGCAGGGCATCGCCACCCTCGAGCGGGCGCTCAACGACGCGATGTACCGAGGCTAGCTGAAGGGCTGGTGAGCGCGAGGCGCGAGCTTACCGGAGCGCGCCTCGTGCGGCCCAGGGCGGCCGCCCTTCCGCGCTGAGCGGCGAGGCCGGCCGGGGTCGCGGCCGGCTGCTCAAGCGGCGAAGAACTCGAGCAGCGCTTCGGCGGTCGCCTGCGGCCGCTCCTCAGGGAGAAAGTGGCCGCAGTCGAGGGCGTGGCCTCTAACCTCGCCCGCGCTTCGCTCGCGCCAGGTCGCGAGCACGTCGAAATGGCGCTCCATCAGGCCGCGCTCGCCCCACAGCGCCAGCACCGGGCAGCGGATCTTGCGCTCGAGGTCGGCCTCGTCGTGGGCGAGGTCGATCGAGGCGGCGGCGCGGTAGTCCTCGCACGAGGCATGGATCGCGGCCGGGTCCTTGAAGCAGCGCTCGTACTCGGCGAGCGCCTCGGGCGCGAACGCGTTCAGGCCGGTCCCCCAGCGCCCGAGCACCCAGTGGAGATAGAAGAGCGGGTCGGCGCCGATCATGCGCTCGGGCAGGCCGTGCGGCTGGATCAGGAAGAACCAGTGAAAGTAGCCGGTCGCGATCGCCTGATCGGTCGCGCGGAAGATCGTGCGGGTCGGCACGATGTCGAGCACCGCGAGCTTCTCGACCCGCCCGGGGTGATCGAGGGCCAGGCGATGCGCGACCCGGCCGCCGCGGTCGTGGCCCGCGAGCCCGAACCGCTCGTGACCGAGCGCCGCCATGACCTCGACCAGGTCGTTCGCGCTCGCGCGCTTGCTGTAGGCCAGATGCTCCCGATCCGAGGCCGGCTTGCCGCTGTCGCCGTAGCCGCGCAGATCGGGGCAGACGACCGTGAAGCGCTCGGCCAGACGCGGTGCCACCCGGTGCCACATGACATGGCTCTGCGGATAGCCGTGCAGCAGCAGCAATGGCGTCCCCGAGCCGCCGGTGCGCAGGTGGATACGGGTCTCGGCGGTCTCGATCGTGCCGGTCTCGAAGCCCTCGAACATCGCCTCCCTCGCTCGGGCAAGATGCCCGCCGCCAGCCTTCGCGCCGGCGCCGGCGCTGTCAAGCCGGCGCGCCCGGTCACCAGCCGGAGTCCTGGAGCCCCAGGTACCGGCGCATTGCTGCAATGCAAAAAGGTCCATTCCGTTCCTCGATGCCACTCCCCATCTCGTGGGCATCGCTGGCGCGGACCGCGAGCTTCGTGGCCCTGCCGCCGGCCCCGTCACAGCCTGCTTCGAGGAGTGTCCGAGATGGCGACCCACGTCATCGACCCGCGCCGCGCCGACCTTCTGGCCGCGCGCGCGCAATCCGTCAGCGCCCGCGGCCTGGGCCAGCTGTTCGCCCGCGTCAACGGCTGGCTCGCCGAGCGCCGCCACTATCGCGCCACGGTTGCCGAGCTCTCGGCGCTGAGCGACCAGCAGCTGGTCGACGTCGGCGTGCTGCCCGGCGACATCCATGCGCTCGCCCGCCGGCTCGCCCGGCAGGCCAGGGCCGGTCGCTAGCCGGAACTTTGCCCGCGTTTTGACTAAGTGGCTGATGTGGCTCGGCGCTCGATCTGTTCTGTAGTCATAATAATGTGATGTTTTTGCTTGACAAGAGTGAGATTATATGGCCTGATTTGCGCATGTACGTCGCCGTCGTGCCGAACCGTGGTTCGCCGCCCGCGATCCTGCTGCGGGAGAGCTTTCGCGACGGCGCCAAGGTCAGGAACCGCACGCTCGCCAATCTGAGCAAGTGGCCGGCCGCCAAGATCGAGGCGCTGCGGGCGGTGCTGCGCGGCGAGTTTTTGGTGCCGGCGGGCGCGGGGCTGGAGATCGTGCGTGCGCTGCCCCACGGGCACGTGCTGGCGGCGCTGGGGACGGCGCGGCAGATCGGGCTGGAGCGGCTGTTGCCGCGCGGCCCGGAGCGCCGGCGGCGGCTGGCCCTGGCGCTGATCGTGGCGCGACTCCTCGACCCCGCGGCCAAGCTCGCCACCGCCCGGGCGCTGGATGCGGCGACCGCGAGCCACTCGCTCGGGGCGACGCTCGAGCTCGGCCCGGTCACCGCCAAGGAGCTCTACGCGACCCTCGACTGGCTGGGCGCCGCGCAGCCGCGGATCGAGGCGGCGCTGGCGCGCCGGCATCTTTCGGACGGCACCCTGGTGCTCTACGACATCACCTCGAGCTACCTGGAAGGCCGCTGCTGCGCGCTCGCCCGCTTCGGCTACAGCCGGGACGGCCGGCGCGACAAGCTGCAGATCGTGATCGGGCTGATCTGCGCCGCTGACGGCTGCCCGGTCGCGATCGAGGTGTTCGACGGCGACGTGGGCGATCCGACGACGCTCGCCGCCCAGATCACCAAGATCAGGGAGCGCTTCGGCCTGCGGCGCGTGGTCCTGGTCGGTGACCGCGGTCTGATCACCCAGGCGCGCATCGCCGAGGAGCTCAAGCCGGCCGGTCTCGACTGGCTGACCGCGCTGCGGGCGCCGGCGATCCGTGCGCTGGTCGCGCGCGGCGCCCTCCAGCTCGACCTGTTTGACGAGCGCGACCTCGCCGAGATCGCCAGCCCCGACTATCCGGGCGAGCGGCTGATCGTGTGCAAGAACCCGCTCTTGGCCGCGGAGCGGGCGCGCAAGCGCGCCGATCTGCTCGAAGCCACCGAACGCGACCTCACCCGCCTCCAGGCGCGCATCCGGCGCCCGCGCCAGCCGCTCCGGGGCGCCGCGGCGATCGGCCAGGCGGTCGGCGCGGTGCTTGGCCGCCGCAAGGTCGCCAAGCACTTCCACATCACCATCACCGAGGACGACCTCGCGTTTGCCCGCGACACCGCGGCGATCGCTGCCGAGGCGGGGCTCGACGGCTTCTACGTGCTGCGCACCAGCCTGCCGGCCGAAGCTCTCGATGCCGCCGGCACGGTGCGCGCCTACAAGGGCCTGGCCCGCGTCGAGCGCGCCTTTCGCTGCCTCAAGACCGTCGACCTGGAGGTCCGGCCGGTGTTCCACTGGATCGGGCCGCGGGTGCGCGCCCACGTCTTCCTCTGCCTGCTCGCCTATTACCTCGAATGGCACCTGCGCCAGGCGCTCGCGCCGCTCCTGTTCGACGACCACGACCGCGCCGCCGCCGAGGCGCAGCGCGCCTCCCCGGTGGCCAAGGCCCGGCCCTCGCCGGCCGCCCGGCGCAAGGCCACGACCAAGCGCACCCCCGATGGCCTGCCGGCGCACAGCTTCCGCACCCTGCTCCAGGACCTGGCGACCCTCACCCGCAATACCGTCCGCTTCGGCCGCGGCACGACCACCGAACTGCTCGCCACCCCGACCCCGCTTCAGCAGCGCGCCTTCGACCTGCTCAGCCTCAACCCTGCCCTGTAGTCAGGCTCGAAAAAATCTTCGCGCAAAGCCAACCACTTCGTCCCCCATCCGGGCAAAGTTCGGGCTAGCCCAAAGCTCATCACCGCTGCGGACCGGCGATGTTCAGAAGAACGCGCCGGTCAGCTCGGCCCGCACCCGGGCGCGGAACTCACCGATCGCCCGGAACTGTTTTCGGCACTCCGGTCGCGCCGCCATCAGGCTCGAGGGGGCGACGAAGCCGAATACCGGTCGGCGGCGGAGTCAGCGATCTGCTGGCGGAACCGGAGACGCGTGCTGTGGTCGAAGCTGCCGGCAAGCTGGTTCCGGACGTCGCGCCAGAGCTATCGAGGTCGCCAGGCGAGCAGAATGCCGGCCAGCACCAGAGTGCCGCCGAGCCAATGATAGGCGGCCAGGTGCTCGCCCAGGAAGGCGACCGCCAGCAGCGCCCCGAACACCGGCATCAGCTGCAAAGTGACGCCGGCCGCGTTCGGCCCGACCTCGCGCACGCCGCGGTTCCAGAAGACGTAGGCGACGACCGACGGGAACAGCGCGACATAGACGAGGCTCGCTGCGCTTTCCCAGCCGACCTGAACGCGGGCGCCGGACCAGAGCTCGAGCGCGTAGATCGGCGCCAGCAGCACCAGGGCGATGCCGACGGTCGCGCCCAGTAGTGCCAGCGGCGGCAGCGCCTGCGGCCGGCGCCGCAGCAGGACCGAATACAGCGCCCAGAGCATCACGCCCGCGAGCAGCCAGAGATCGCCCGGCGCGAAGCGGAGGCCGAGCAGGACCGCGAGATCGCCCCGGGCGATCACCAGAAGCGCGCCGGTGATCGAGGCGAGGATGCCCAGGCCCTGGCCGGGCGTGATCCGATCGCCCGTCAGCAGCCAGGCCAGGAGCACGAAGAACAAGGGCGAGGTCGCGAACAGGAGCAGGGCGTTGATCGCCGGCGACAGGCTGAGCCCGACGTAGATGAGGCTGTGGAACACCGTCATGCCGGTCAGCGCGAGCGCGGTCAGGATCTTCCATTCCCGGGCGATCAGAGCCCGGTGGCGGACCAGGTCGCGCCAGGCGAACGGCAGCAGGATCGCGAAGGCCAGCGTCCAGCGCCAGAAATTGAACGCGATCGGCGGGATCAACTCGTGCGCCGCGCGGCCGACCACCATGTTGGTCGCCCAGAAGAACGCGGCGCCGGCGAGCATCAGATAGGGCGAGGCGAGCCGGAGCGTGATCCGCCGCCCGCCCGTCGCCGACCCCGATCGCGCGCCCCCGCTCCGCCTCACGATCATGACGACCCGAAGCTAACGCGCCGGACGAGCGATCGCGAGCCCCTTTGCCAACGCAAGCGGGTCTGGCAGACAGGGGAGGACCATCTCGAACGTGGGAAAGAAGATGACGGGGATGTCGGCCGAAGCGATCCGGCGTGCGGCCCGGCTGCTCGCCCGGGCGCGGCTCGGGCGGCAGCGCTTCGCTGGCTTGCCCGCGGACTGTCGCCCGCCCGACGAAGCCGCCGCTTATGGCGTCCAGGACGCCTTGCACGACGAACTCGCCGCGGCCGGCCGCGGCCCGCGCGCCGGCCACAAGATCGGCTGCACCACGGCGGTGATGCAGCGGTTTCTGAACATCGGCAATCCGTGTGCCGGCGGCGTCTTCGCCTCGACCGTGCAGCATCGGCACGGCCGGTTCCGGTATGCCGACTTCCTGCACGTCGGCGTCGAATGCGAGATCGCGGTGCGCCTGGCCCACGATCTGCCGGCCGCCGACGCACCCTACGAACGGACCAGCATTGCTCGCGCCATCGATGCCTGCATGGCCGCGATCGAGGTCGTCGACGACCGCTATGAGGACTACAAGTCGCTCGATACGCCGACCCTGATTGCCGATGATTTTTTCAACGCTGGGTGCGTATTAGGGGAACCAATCGAGACCTGGGATGAGCTCGATTTGACCAGCCTCGGCGGCCGGATGCGAATCGACGGCCGCGAGGTCGGGACCGGCAAGGGCGGCGACATCCTGGGTCACCCGCTGAACGCGCTCGCCTGGCTTGCCAACGCGCTGGCAGCGCGTGGCCAGGCTCTGACGGCCGGCGAGTTCGTGCTGCTCGGGAGCGTGGTCGAGACCAAATGGGTCGAGGCGGACGATCTGGTCGAGATTGAGGTCGACGGGCTCGGTCACGCGAGCTGCCGCTTCACCTGAACGCTGCCGTTCCCAAACGCTTCGCTGCCATGAACGGCGACGCCTCGGGCGCCGGCACCTCCACCGAACGCCGCGCCGGTGGATGGAGGACGCGGGTGCTCGGGGCTGGCGCAATCTTCTTTTCGCTCCTGCTGGTCGGCTGCTCGCCGGAGCGACGGTTCGACGACGTCGCGGTGGTCGGGCTGGCACCCGGGCCGGAGAACAATCAGGAGAGCATCGTCCAGCTCTACGTCGCCCGCAGCTACGAGCCCTTGAGCCGGATCGTCTCGGTGCACAGCTGGCTCGCGCTGCGCACTGCCGGCGCCGTCAAGTACACGGTCTACGAGGCGCACCGGTTTCCGCCCTATCTGTCCGGGCATGCGGTCCGGACCTGTCAGAAGTTCCATCCGGACCGGAAGTGGCACGGCGCCGAGCCGAGTCTCCTGGCTGAAGTCAAAGGGTCGGCGGCGACCCGAGCGATCATTGAGATCCAGGATGCGGTCCGGCGCTATCCGGACCGCTACCGGCTGTGGCCGGGGCCGAACAGCAACAGCTTCATTGCCGAGCTGACGCGCGCGGCGCCGGAGCTGCAGGTCGATCTGCCGCCGACCGCGATCGGCAAGGACTATCTGGTCGGCGGGCGGATCTTCGCGCGGGCGCCGAGCGGCACGGGCTGGCAGGTCTCGATCTTCGGCCTGGCCGGGGTTCTGCTGGCGCGCGAGGAGGGGATCGAGATCAACCTCTTGGGCGCGGTCTTCGGCGTGGACCTCAAGCCGCCGGCGCTCAAGCTGCCGATCATCGGCCGTGTAGGGTTCCCGGAAGGCCGGCGCGCCGATCCCGCCGATCTCGAAAAGCTGCGGCAGATCCCGCCCGAGTACCGGTGCCATTGACGCGTCCCGCCGTGCGCCACCGCTCAGTGCCGGACCTTGAGCTCGGCGATGGTCTCGGGCACCAGCAGGTCGGCGGCGCGGCAGATGCCCCAGAACGCGTAGTCGGCGTGGTGGACGATCGTGTTCTCGAGCGAGCGGGTGAGGAGCTCGCCCTCGCCGGAATGGGCGGCGGCGCAGTGCGCGACCGCCTCCGGCAGGCCGACCGTGAGGCAGACATGGACGCCGAACGCCGGGTGGCGGATCGAGGGCAGGCCGGCGGCGCGCGGATCGCTCTGCCAGCGCCGCCGGTTCTCGGGATCGAACTCCCAGGGCTTGCCGACGTCGTGGCAGAGCGCGCCGGCGATCAGAAGGTCGCGGTCGACCTCGAGGTCGGGCAGCTGCGCCTGCAGCTGCTCGGCGAGTGCCATCGCCATGCGGGTCACGCCCCGGATGTGGTCGGTCTGGCGGCCGCGCCTGAGCGTGTTGACGCCGGGATTGCCCGAGGGCTCGATCTCGCCGATCGAGCGGAAGCTGCTCGAGGCGAGCGCCAGCGCCCAGGCTTCGACGACCCTGGCGGCGAGCTCGCGGTCTCGGATCTGCTCGACTTCCGGCAGCTCTTCGCGCACCCGGGCGCGCATTTCGTCGGTGACCTTGGCAGGCTCCAGCATCGGTTTCCTCCCCGGGCTCGCGCACCTGCAGATAGCCCGCCCGGACCGGCGAGGTCCACCGGATTTGCGCGAGCCTCAACGCTCCCAGAAGCGCTTGGTCGCCTCGGCCAGCACGTCGGCGCGGCTGAGGCCGATGTCGCGCAGCATGTGATCGCTCAGCGTCTCGAGCTGGTAGCGCTGCTGCGAACGCTCCTGCCAGATCAGCAGCAGGTCGCAGGCGCGCTGGAGCGCGCGCAGACCCGAGCGGAGCCAGCGGCGACCCAGGCCCGGATACCGGTGCCCCAGAGTCGCCTGAGGGAAGCGGAATTGGTCCGTCGACATCGGAAGGCTCCTCATGCATGCCGGTTGTACGGAATGGCATGCTAGTCGCCCTCTCCTGACAGCATGATGTCAGGAGACTTCGGCTAGGCTCAAAGATCGTCTCTGAGGAGGCCCGACCCTTCCGATGCGCCGCGCCGATCGCCTGTTCGAGATCATCCAGCTGCTCCGCCGCCAGAAGCTGGTGCGCGCCCGCGACCTCGCCGAAAAGCTCGAGGTCTCGGAACGGACGATCTACCGGGACGTGCGCGACCTGATGGCGAGCCGGGTGCCGATCGAGGGCGAGGCGGGTGTCGGCTATGCCCTGCGCCAGGGCTTCGACTTGCCGCCCCTGATGTTCGACGAGCACGAGCTCGAGGCGCTGGTGCTGGGCGCCCGGATCATCGAATCCTGGACCGACGCCAAGCTCGCCGATGCCGCCGGCAGCGTGATCGCCAAGGTCGAGGCGGTGATCCCCGAGCGCCTGCGCCAGCACATGGCCGAGACCGCGCTGCTCGCGCCCGCCCGGCACTTCGCCCACCCGGTCAGCGTCGATCCGAGCGAACTCCGCCGCGCCCTCCGGCGCCGGTTCAAGGTCCATTTCCGCTATCGGGACGGCGAGGAGCGCGCGAGCGCGCGTACGGTCCGGCCCTTGGCGCTGTCGTTCTACGGGCCGGCCTGGCTGCTCGCCGCCTGGTGCGAGCTGCGCCAGGATTTCCGGTCGTTCCGGCTCGACCGGATGGCCGGGCTGGAGGTCCTGGACGAGCGCTTCCGCCCCGAGCCCGGCAAGACGATCCAGGACTTCCTGAGGCGGGACGAAAGCTGAAGCGCTCAGCCGGCGCCGGCCGGCCTGCGCTCCGGGTAGCGCGGCAGGTCGTCCTTGGTCTCGAACCAGGCGATCCGGCTCAGGGTCCAGATGTGGTGGTCGGGCGCGATCGCGGCCGGATCGTCGAGGCTCGCGAGCGTGACGTCGAGGGTCTCGGGCTCGGCCAGGGCGCGGAACACGAGCTGGCTGCCGCAGACCGGGCAGAACAGGCGCTCGGCACCGGGCGACGAGGGGTAGACCGCCGGCTCGCCCGCGGTCCAGGCGAAGTCGCTCCTGGCCGCGGTCAGCCACGGCACGACCGGCGCGCCGCCCGCGCGCTGGCACATCCGGCAGTGGCAGTAGCCGGCATCGCGGGGCGCGCCGTCGATCCGGTAGCGCACCCGGCCACACAGGCAGCCGCCTTCAAGCGGTAGCTTCATGACACGCTCCTCCACCGCGCTCGGCATCACCCTTAAGCCGCCTCGCCGCCCGATCGCTATGCTCTCCGCTCGCCTGCGCCTAGGCGAAGGCGATCAGGACCTGATCGGCGGCGACGGTAGCTCCGGGCTCGATCCGGATCTCTTCGATCACGCCGTCGCGCTCGGCGCGCAGCACGTTCTCCATCTTCATCGCCTCGAGCACGGCCAGCTCTTGGCCGGCCTTGACCGGCTCGCCCTGGGCAACCGCGACGCTGACGATCAGGCCCGGCATCGGCGACAGCAGGAACTTGGAGGTGTCGGGCGGCACTTTCGGCGGTACCCGCGCCGCGAACTCGGCCGCCTCGCGGGTCCGGACCAGCGCCTCGATCTCGATCCCGCCGTGGCTGAGCCGGAAGCCCTCGGGGCAGGGGTCGACCTGGACCACGGCGGTGCGGCCCTCAATGGTCGCGCGTGCGAGCGGCTCGCCCGGGCGCCACTCGAGCAGCAGCTCGTGGTGGGCCTGGCCGACCTCGACGACGAACAGGGGCGGCTCCAGCCTCGCCTTGACGTCGATGTTCTCGTCGCCGAGCCGGACCACCCAGTCGGTGCGCAGCTTCGGCCGCCAGCCGGGCAGCTGGCCCGAGATCCTGGCGTCCCGCTGAGCCTGGGTCAGGCGGAGCGCGACCGCGACCGCGGCGAGCCCGGTCCGGGTCGCGGCGGTCGGCGCCACGCCCGCGAAGCGCTCGCCGAACTCGGCCGCGATGAAGTCGGTCGAGAGCTCGCCCGCCCGGAACCGACGGTGGTTGAGGAGCGCGGTCAGGAAGGCCGCATTGTGGCTGACGCCGCGGATGTAGAAGCCATCGAGCGCGGCGCTCAGCCGATCGATCGCCTCGCTCCGGTCGCTGCCGTGGGCGCAGACCTTGGCGATCATCGGGTCGTAGTAGAGCTGGACCTCGCTGCCCTCGACCACGCCCGAGTCGACCCGGATGCCCGGGCCTGCCGGCTCCAGATAGCGGCGCAGCCGGCCGGTGGACGGCAGAAAACCGCGCGCCGGGTCCTCGGCGTAGACCCGGGCCTCGATCGCCCAGCCGCCCTGGCGGACCTGGTCCTGGGTCAGCGCGAGCGGCGCGCCGGCCGCGACCTCGAGCATCTGCTCGACCAGGTCGAGCCCGGTCACGAGCTCGGTCACCGGGTGCTCGACCTGGAGCCGGGTGTTCATCTCGAGGAAGTAGAAGTTGCGCTCGGCGTCGACGATGAACTCGACCGTGCCGGCCGAGTGGTAGCCGGCGGCGCGGGCCAGCGCTGTCGCCTGCTCGCCCATCGCGCGCCGGCTGGCGGCGTCGAGGAACGGGCTCGGCGCCTCCTCGATCACCTTCTGATGGCGGCGCTGGATCGAGCATTCACGCTCGCCGAGATGCAGAACGTTGCCGTGGCGATCGGCCAGCACCTGGATCTCGATGTGGCGGGGCTCGCGCACGAATTTTTCCAGGAACACCCGGTCGTCACCGAACGAGGAGCGGGCTTCGCTGGCGGCGCGCTCGAGCGCCTCGCGCAGGTCGCGCGCGCCCAGCGCGACCCGCATGCCCTTGCCGCCGCCGCCGGCCGCCGCCTTGATCATGACCGGATAGCCGATCTCGCCGGCGATGCGGGCGGCGAGCTTCGGGTCGCGGATCGCCTCGGCGTGGCCGGGCACGATGCTGACCCCGGCCGCGGCCGCGAGGCGCTTGGCCTCGAGCTTGTCGCCCATCAGCCGGATCGCGCTCGCCGGCGGGCCGACGAAGACGATCCCCTCGGCCTCGATCGCCTCGGCAAAGACCGGGTTCTCGGACAGGAAGCCGTAGCCCGGATGGACCGCCCGGGCGCCGGTCCGGCGCGCCGCATCGACGATCTTGTCGATCCGCAGATAGCTCTCGACCGCCGGCGGCGGCCCGATCAGGACCGCCTCGTCGGCCATGCGGACGTGCGGCGCGTCGAGGTCGGCCTCGGAATGGACCGCGACCGTCGCGATGCCGAGCCGCCGGCAGGTGCGGATCACCCGGCAGGCGATCTCGCCCCGGTTGGCGATCAGGATCTTTTCGAACATGGTCGTGGCGATCCTCGCTTCTAGCGGCGGCCGGGCTCGAACGGATTGAGAACCTGAACCCCCGTGCGGGCGTAGTCGTGCTCGTTCCTGGTCACCACGACGAATTTATAGGTCAAGGCCGTGGCCGCTATCAGCGCGTCGATGGTCGGCAAACGTTGGCGCGCATTCAAACGCCCCCAACTTTCGGCGATTCGGCGGTCGACCGCCACGGCATGGTCCGCATACAGTTCAGCAACGAGCAGCAACCACCGCTCGAGCTGGCGCGTCCGGCGCGGGTCTCGAGGCCGGAGCCGTTCGATCCCATTCCGAAGCTCGCCGATGACCAATACGCTCAGGAAGAGCACCTCAGGATCGACCGCCGCGTACCATGCTGCGACGTTCCGGTCGCATCGTGCGCCCTTCCCGACCTCTGAGATCACGTTGGTATCGACCAGATACCTCAAAGATCGGTCTCGCGCGGCAGATCCCGGTCGCGCTCGAGATCGAGGTCTTCGAGCGACACCATCGCCAGCAAATCCTTCAAGCTGACTTGGCGCTTCTTCATCAGCTCGAACTGCTCGGCCGACAGCACGACGACCGCGGGCCGACCCCGGCGGGTGACGGTCTGCGGGCCGTCGTCGATCGCCTTCTGCACGAGCTCGCTGAACTTGGCCTTGGCTTCCTGCAGCTGCCACTCCATCCGCAACCCCGCTGCTGACCAGATTGGTCAGGAGGATAGCGGCGCCCCCGCGTAACGTCCAGCTTCCTCAGTGGGCGCCTTCGGTCGGATGGGCGGGCTTGCGCACGAGCGGCATGAACACGAGCGTGCACAGGAAGACCGCCGCCATCGACAGCAGTGCGTCGTTGAAGGTCAGCACGGTCGCCTCGCGCATGACCAAGTTGCCCAGCATCCGGATCGCCGCGTGCTGCGGATCGCCGGGCAGCGCCGCCCCGAGCATGCCCGTGAGATGCTCGAGCCGGGCCTGCACGACCGGCCGGGCGAGGTTGATCGCTTCGCCGAGCCGCGCCCAGTGCAGCTGCAGCCGATCGGTCAGGATGGTGTTGAGCGCGGCGAGCCCGATGGCACCGCCGAGATTGCGCATCAGGTTGTAGAGCCCGCTCGCGTTGTTGAGCTTCTCGGGCGGCAGCGTGCCGAGCGCCAGCGTGTTGATCGGGATGAAGCAGAACATCAGCGCGAAGCCGCGCACCGCCTGCGGCAGGAACAGCTCGAGGAAGCCGCTCTCGGCGGTGAGGAAGCTGTTGAGCCAGAGGCCGAGCGCGAACAGCGACAGGCCGAAGACCAGCATGACGCGCAGATCGAGTTTTTTCGACAGCGCGCCCGCGACCGGTGCCGACAGAAACTGGGCGCTGCCGGTCACGATCATGATCAGGCCGATCTGGAGGCTGTTCAGGCCGCGCACCCGGGCGAGGAACAGCGGCAAGAGGTAGACCGAGCCATAGAGGCCGATGCCGATGACGAAGCTGTAGAGCGAGCCGAGCGCGAAGTTGCGGTCGGCAAAGGCGCGGATGTCGACGATCGGGCGCTCGTAGGTCAGGACGCGCCAGAAGAACAGGGCGGCGCCTGCCAGGCTGACCACGGCGAGCGCGAAGATCAGGTCGTCCTGGAACCAGTCGTCGCGCGGCCCCTCCTCGAGCACGTATTCGAGGCTGCCGAGGAACAGCGCCATGCTGAAGAGGCCGGTGAAGTCGAAGCCCTTGAGGAGGCTGCGGTCGGGCCGGTCGACGTCGATCAGCGCGAACACGCCCGATGCGACCAGGACGCCCGGCAGGACGTTGATCAGGAACAGCCAATGCCAGGACATGGTGTCGGTGATGTAGCCGCCGAGCGTCGGGCCCAGCGTCGGCGCCATGGTCGCGACCAGCCCGATCATCACCGAGACCGCGGCCCGGCGCTCGGGCGGGAAGACCTTGAAGCTGGTCGCGAACACGGTCGGAATCATCGCGCCGCCGAGGAAACCCTGGAGGCAGCGGAAGACGATCATCGAGCCGATGCTCCAGGCCGTCGCGCAGGCGACGCTCATCAGCGTGAAGCCGGTCGCCGAGAGCACGAACAGCACCCGGGTCGAGAGCAACCGGGCCAAGAAGCCCGATAACGGGATCATGATGACCTCGGCGATCAGGTACGAGGTCTGGACCCAGCTGATCTCGTCGGCGCTGGCCGCGAGCCCGGCCTGGATCTCCGACAGCGAGCTCGAGACGATCTGGATGTCGAGGATCGCCATGAACATGCCGCCGACCATGATCAGGAAGCCCAGCCAGTCGCGGGCGGTCGGGGCCGGCCGCGCGGCCACCGCTACGGCCACCGCCGGCACGGGCGGGGCCTCGCGTTGGGGCTGGTCGCGGCGCAGCGCCAGCGCCATCAGCGATCTCCGGCCGGCGCCGCGGCCTCGGCGACGCCGATCACCCCGCTGCCGGCGGTCGTCATCTCGCCCGGCGTCCGCGTGTCGACCGAGGCGACCACCGACAGCCCGGGCCGCAGCAGGCCGGCGAGCGGTCTATCGGTCGGGACCGCGATCCGCACCGGCACCCGCTGCACGATCTTGGTGAAGTTGCCGGTCGCGTTCTCGGCGGGCAGCAGGCTGAACTCGGAGCCGGTGCCGGGCGCGAAGCTCTCGACCCGGCCCTGGAGGTGGCGACCCGGCAGAGCGTCGACCTCGATCTCGACCGGCTGCCCGGGCCGCACGCGGTCGAGCTGGGTCTCCTTGAAGTTGGCGACCACGTAGACCTCGGGCAGCGGCACCAGCGCCATCAGCTGGTCGCCGGGGCGCACGAGCTCGCCGACGCGCACGCCTTTGTTGCCGATCACGCCGGCTTCCGATGCGCGGATCACGGTCCGGTCGAGGTCGGTCCGAGCAAGCTCCAGGCTCGCCTCCGCCTGGCGGCGCTCGGCCTCGGCCTTGGTCAGCTCCGCCTGGAGTACGGCCTGCCGGTTGCGGGCGGACGCGAGCGCCGCCTGGCTCTCGGCGAGCCCGGCCTCGGCTTTCTTGAGGTCGGCGGTCGCGGTCTCGAAGCGCTGCCCGCTCGCGAAGTCGTCCCGGGCGAGGCGCTGGTAGCGCTGGTGATTCTGGCGCGCGAGCGTCAGATCCGCCTCGGCACGCGGCACCGCGGCCGCCGCCTGCTCGATCAGCGACTGCTGGAGCGTGATCTGGCCGGTCATGCTCTGGACCGCGGCCGCCTTGGCGGCGAGGTCGGCCTCGGCGGCGGCGACCCGCGCCTCGAAGTCGCGATCGTCGATGGTGACGAGCACGTCGCCCGCCCGGACCGCCTGGTTGTCGGCGACCCGCACCGCGCGCACGTAGCCCTCGACCTGCGGACTGATCACCGCGACGTCGCTCTGCACGTAGGCGTCGTCGGTGCTCTCGATGAAACGCCCGACCGTCCACCAGTACCAGCCGCCGGCCGCGGCCCCGGCGAGAACCAGCGCCCCAACCAGAGGCAGCAGCAGCTTCCGGATCCGCAGCCGCCGAGCGGGCGTTGCATCGCCAGCCTCGACCGCCTGCGGGTCGCGCTGCTGGACCTTCCGATTCGCGAGCTCGTGGGTCTCGCCCATCTTCGTGCCCCCACATCTGCCTGAACTGAACCGTTCAGTTTAGGCCTTGCAGCAAGATGGTAGCGTCGCCACGTTTGTCAAGCTAAAACTGAACGGTTCAGTTTACGAAGGAGACGAAGGCCATGACGACGAGCGACCCTGCCACCCGCCCTGCCCCGCCCAGCGCCAAGGCCGAGCAGGTGCTGCAGGCGGCCGGGCGCGTGTTCCGCGAGCAGGGCTACGGCAGCGCCAGCATGGACGCGATCGCGCGCGCGGCGGGCGTCTCCAAGGCGACGCTGTATGCGCATTTCGCCGGCAAGGACCAGCTGTTCGCGGCGATCGTCGGCGCCGAATGCCGGCGCCATTCGCAGACACTGACCGCGCCCGACATCGACCGGCTCGACGTCCGCGAGGCGCTCGGCGCGATCGGCCGCAACTTCCTCGAGCTGGTGCTGTCGGCGAAGGCGCGCGCGATCTATCGGATCGTGATCGCCGAGGCGCCGCGCTTTCCCGAAGTGGGACGCGCCTTCTACGCCTCGGGACCGGCGGTGGTGCTGGCGCGACTCACCGATTACCTCGGGGCGGCGGATGCCCGCGGGACGCTCAGCGTCGAGGACCCGAGGCTCGCGGCCGAGCAGTTCATCGGCATGCTGATGGGACCTTTGCACATGCGCCATTTGCTCGGCCTCACGGCCGAGTTCGGCGACCGCGATCCCGACCAGGTCGTCGACGCGGCGGTCGCGACCTTCCTTGCGGCGTACGCTCCGCGCCCTTCATCTGTCGGCGTCTAGCCGGATTCAGTGAACCGGCAGAAATGGATTGAGGTAGCTGACGCCCAGATCGGAGAAATCCTTGACGTTGCGCGTGACGAGGGTGAGCCCGTGCACCCTTGCGGTCGCCGCCAGCAGACCGTCGATCGGTGGTACCGTGCGGTGCCCGCTAATACGGCCCCATTCCAGAGCGATGGTCTGATCCACGGGCAAGATTCGCGTGCTCATGACCACGATAGTGCGTGTCAGCCAACGCTCCAGCTCAGCCGCAAATCTCGGATCTTTGGGGCGAATTCGCTCCACGCCGCGCTTGAGCTCGCCGAGCACGACCACGCTGGTATGCAGCTCTGGCTCGACGGCTGCAGCCCATTGCCTCACCCTCGGCTCACAGCGCCGGCCCCTGCGCAGCTCGGAGAGGATGTTGGTATCGAGCAGGAAGCTCACCAGTCGATCTCGCGCTCCTGCACCACTCGCGGCGGCAATTCGAAATCACCCTCCGGACCCGACATCAGAACCTCGAGCAGGCCGGGGCGCCGCCGTTGCAGTTTCTTGTAGTCGTCAGCGGACATCAGGACGGCCACCTCCTTGCCATGGCGCGTGACCGTCTGCGGCCCCTCGTCGAGCGCTTTTTGCACGAGTTGGCTGAATTTAGCCTTGGCCTCCTGAAGCTGCCATGCCATCGACGTTCCCCGATTGGACTAGTCGGACTAGATAGCGAGCATCAGTCGCATCCGCAAGCTCAGAGCGGGATGTTGCCGTGCTTCTTCCAGGGGTTGTCGAGGCGCTTGGTGCGCAGCCAGCGAAGGGCGGTACAGACGCGGCGGCGGGTGTCGCGGGGCATGATCACGTCGTCGACGAAGCCGCGCGCGGCGGCGACGAACGGGTTGGCGAAGCGCGCCCGGTACTCCTCGGTGCGCGCCTCGATCTTGGCCGGATCGCCGAGGTCGGCGCGGAAGATGATCTCGACTGCGCCCTTGGGGCCCATGACCGCGATCTCCGCCTGCGGCCAGGCGTAGTTGACGTCGCCGCGCAGATGCTTGGAGCTCATGACGTCGTAGGCGCCGCCGTACGCCTTGCGCGTGATCACGGTGACCTTGGGCACGGTCGCCTCGGCGAAGGCGTAGAGCAGCTTCGAGCCGTGCGTGATGATGCCGCCGTATTCCTGGGCGGTGCCCGGCAGGAAGCCCGGCACGTCGACGAAGGTCAGGATCGGGATGTTGAAGCAGTCGCAAAAGCGGACGAAGCGGGCGGCCTTGCGCGAGCTGTCGATGTCGAGACAGCCGGCCAGCACCATCGGCTGGTTGGCGACGATCCCGACCGTCCGACCCTCGAGGCGGCCGAAGCCGATCAGGATGTTCTTCGCATAGTCGGGCTGAAGCTCGAAGAAATCGCTCTCGTCGACGACCTTCGAGATCAGCTCCTTCATGTCGTAGGGCTTGTTGGCGCTGCTCGGGACCAGGGTGTCGAGCGCCGGCTCCTCGCGCTCGGCCGAGTCCTCGGTCGGCCGGGACGGCGGCGGCTCGCGATTCGAAGCCGGGAGAAAATCGAAAAAGCGGCGGACCTCCGAGAGTGCCTGGACGTCGTTGTCGAACGCCAGATCGGCGACGCCTGAGCGCCGGGTGTGGGTCGCGGCCCCGCCCAGTTCCTCGTGGGTGACTTCCTCCTGGGTCACCGTACGCACCACGTCGGGGCCGGTCACGAACATGTACGAAGAGTCGCGCACCATGCAGATGAAGTCGGTCATCGCCGGCGAGTAGACGGCACCGCCGGCGCAGGGGCCCATGATCAGGCTGATCTGCGGCACCACGCCCGAGGCGAGCACGTTGCGCTGGAACACATCCGCATAGCCCGCCAGGCTCGCGACCCCCTCCTGAATGCGGGCGCCGCCGGAATCGTTGATCCCGATCACCGGCGCCCCGACCCGCATCGCGTGGTCCATGACCTTGCAGATCTTCTCGGCATGGGCCTCGGACAGCGCGCCGCCGAAGACCGTGAAGTCCTGGCTGAAGACGAACACCGGCCGGCCGTTGATGGTGCCCGAGCCGGTCACCACGCCATCGCCCGGGACCCGGGTGTCGGTCATGCCGAACTCGGTGCAGCGGTGCTCGACGAACATGTCGATCTCTTCGAACGAGTCCTGGTCGAGCAGGAGCTGCAGGCGCTCGCGCGCCGACAGCTTGCCGCGCTTGTGCTGGGCCGCGATCCGGCGCGCCCCGCCGCCCATGCGCGCCGCCTCGCGCTTGGCCTCGAGCTGATCCAGTATCTGCTGCAACGCCGGCCCCTCGTCGTCTGCTCACGAGGAGCGGTCCATAGCACCGGCGCCCAGGGCAGGCAAACCGCGTCCGTGCCGGGTAGTGGGTCAGTTTGAAAAACGGCATAGGTCGACATACCTAGCCAGGGCAAACGCGGGCAGCCGGCTTGACAGCCGGCGGTAGGGTGGCGGCTCCGCCCATAGGTGGCATCGTGGAGTCATGATGCTGCATTGTGTGGCAGTTACCCACAGGTTTCTGCGTTCTGCGCCGTTCCCAACGGGAGCGCTCTGGTTTACGATGCTTGCTTGCTTGGCATGAGCGAACAGGAGCGTGTGCGGTGATCGATCGGCTTCGGGCGGTCTGGTTCTCCAGCCATCATCTGATACGCGATCTCGTTGGCACGATTGCCCCTCTGACCGCCTTCGTCGGACTTGTGGTTGCAACCTATCCCGCCGCCCAGGGAGTTGCACACCGATGGTTCGTTGAATATGTCGCAGACATCTCCTTTTGGGCCTTCGTGCTCGCGATCGTAGTTTATCTGATCGGGAGCTATTTCGTAGGCTCTCTGGTTGCTTTTACCGCTAACTTATTTCACCGCGCGATGCAGCGGCTACCGCTCATCGGGCGTAAAATGTCGTATCAGTTCTGGTATAATCAAAACGCCGCAGATATCGAGCGGGCTTATGCAAGATATTTCGATCAGGAATCATGGCTTTCATCTGGAGCGGCTATATCGCCGACTGATAAGATCAACGTGCTAAAGGCATACTTTCAAAAGTATAATCCACAGGGATATTCGGAAGCATATCGACAGTTTATGAAGGTAGACCTTGTGCGAGCCGCTTTATTATATCCCGCCGCCTTGGCCTTACATGAGATATACGTTGCTGTAATTAAAGTGCAGCCTATTAACATCCATGTCATCGCGGTGTCGATAGTGATTTTGGGAGTTGCGTGTTTTGAAATGCCTCGTCGAATTAGGAAGGTTGTGCGAACGGAATACCTATTTATTTTAGCGTCAGAACGCATTCTTCGAGATACTCGCGCTCTTAACGAGCCAGATGCTACTGGTTGATGGAAGCTCCTATAGCGGCAGGCTGTCCTGCCGCGCGCTCGCTTCTCGAGCCGCCTTCTTGAACGCGCCAGTATCTCGCCACGGCAGCTGCGGCTGCCGACCATCGAACAGCTCGGCGATGGTGAGGATCTGGAGCTTCGGGAACTTCCCGTGCTCGGTCTCGTAGAAGCCAGTTTTGATCGCCTCTGTTCGCATCGGACCGGTAGGCTCGGCCAGCGTGATGAACACGCCGACTTTTGCCTTCTCGCGGTCGACCACGTGACCTAGCAGGATGCGGAAATAATGCGAAGTTCAGGCATATTTCGGCCTTTGTTGTGTGATTTAGCGGTCTGCAGGGGTCCGGTCGTGGGGCATCTTGCTTCGAAGGAAGCGGTTCGGCGGCGCGTGGGACGGAGTCCGGGCATCTCAGGTCGCCGCCAGCAGCTTGGGCAGCCGGATCAGGTTGCAGGCCGCCGCGGTCAAGGTGAACATCCAGCCGACCCGTTCGGTGCCGCGGTGGCGGGTCTTGCGCAGGCCGCCGGTCGTCTTGATCCAGCCGAAGGCCTCCTCGATCCGCTTGCGCACCCGCTGGCTGACCTGGTAGCCGCGATGGCGCGTGGTCCGGCCGTCGATCGCCGAGCGCCGCGTGGTGTTCCGGGCGATGTGCGGCGTGACGTTGAGCGCCCGGACCCGCGCGACGAAGCCGGCCGCGTCATAGCCCTTGTCGGCCCCGAGGCTGGCGCGATGCCGGCCGCTCTGGCGGCCCAGCATGGTCTCGGCCGCATCGCGCTCGGCCGTGCCGGAGGCTGGCGTCAGCAGCGCATCGACGATCAGGCCGCTGCGGTTCTCCATCAGCAGATGGCCCATGTGGCAGAGCTTCGCTTCCTTGCCGCGGCCTTTGCGGAACAGCCGGGCATCCGGATCGGTCGTCGAGGCATGCGTGTCGTTGCGCCGCCGTTCGCCGTGAAAGTCGCGCTCGGCATTGCGCCCGCCACCAGCGCCCGGCGGTGGCTCGCCGCCAGCTTCGGCCTTCGGCTTGAAGCTCTTCAGGCTGGCAAAGGCCTCGATCAGCGTGCCGTCGACGCTGAAGTGCTCGTCCGAGAGCAGCGCCCTGACCTCGGGCTGGCCGAGCACCGCCTGGAAGAATGCCGCGGCGACCTCGCCCTCAAGGAACCGCTCGCGGTTCTTGGTGAACACCGTGACATCCCAGATCGGCGCGTCCATCGCCAGGCCGACGAACCAGCGGAACAGCAGGTTGTAGTCGAGCTGCTCCATCAGCTGGCGCTCCGAGCGCACCGAATAGAAAGCCTGCAGCAGCAGCGCCCGCAGCAGCTTCTCGGGCGGGATCGACGGCCGGCCAAGATCCGAGTAGAGCCGGTCGAAGGACGGCGACAAGGCCGTGAGCGCCTGATCGACGATCGTCCGGATCGGCCGCAACGGGTGGTCCTGCGGCACCCGCGCCTTACAGCTCAGGTAGCTGAACAGGTTCTCCGTCCGGACGTCGTCGCCACGCATCGCAAAATTCCCACATCTGGTAGTCCGCAAACCCCAACCTACCAGATCAACCCCAACCGACCACCCTTTTTCCGCATCCTGCTAGATCGCGGATCATCGCCACATTGACGTTGCCTCCGCCCTTGACCGAGACGATCGCCTTCTCGGTCGTCTTGCCGTCGGGCTTGAAGTAGATATGGCCATCGATGCCCGTGTCAGCGCCGCGTTTCTTGCCGCCAAAGGGCACGGCGTTGACCAGCGATACCGCCCACCATTGGAACTGGTACTTGTCGGTCGTGGCCAACGCATGCGCGCCCGCGAGGTCCTTGGGCGTTCCATGAACCTCGTACGCTATGCCCGGAAACGCGTCGTTCAGCCGCTTCTCGATCAAGGATATGGCAAGGTGGGTTATGTCGATCCCGATCCACTGGCGACCGAGCTTCTGCGCCGCGTGTACCGCCGTGCCGCAACCGCAGAACGGATCAAGCATAAGGTCTCCTGACTTGCTGGATGCTTGTAAGCCTCCGGTGACGGCCGCGGTGCGAATGGGTTGACGGGAGTCTCGATGTCAGGCGGCGATCGATGAAGGGGCCGGCCGCCACGCCCAGGGCAGAAGCGCGGGCAGCCGCGACATAGGCAGGTCGGCGATGCGGGCGAGGACATCCGCGAGCCAGGCCTGCGGGTCGACGTCGTTGAGCTTGGCGGTGGTGATCAGCGTGTACATGAAGGCGGTCCTGTCGCCCCCGCGCTCGGAGCCGCAGAACAGCCATGACTTGCGCCCGAGAGCCACACCGCGCAGGCTGCGCTCGGCGGCGTTGTTGCTGAGGCAGATCCGGCCGTCCTCGAGGAAGCGGGCGAAGCGGTCCCAGCGCTTGAGCATGTAGTCCATCGCCTGGGCGACGCTCGCGTGACGGGAGAGACGCTCGCGCTCGCTGCGCATCCAGGTCTCGAGATCGGCGACCAGTGGTGCCACCTCTGCGCGGCGCACGGCGAGACGGGTGGCGCGGTCGGCGCCGTTGATCGTACGCTCGAGATCGAAGATCTCATCGATCCGCCTCACCGCCTCGAGCGCCAGCGGGGAGATCGGCTTGGCGTCCTTACCGCGCCGCGCGTTGGCGGCGATGTCGGCAAGCTCGAAGAACTTGCGCCGGCCATGGGCCCAACATAGCGCCTCGGTCACCGCGCGCGGCGGGCGATCGGCCTCGTACAGGGCCCCGAAGCCCGCATAGGCATCGGCCTGCAGCACGCCGGCCCATCCTTCCAGGTGCCGCTTCGGATGCTCGCCACGGCGATTGCGCGAGAACTGGAACAGCGCGGCCGGCGGCGCGCTACCGCCGAACGGACGGTCGTCGCGGACGTAGACCCAAAGCCGGCCCTTGTCGGTCTTGCCCTTGGCCAGCACCGGCACCGGCGTGTCGTCGCCATGAAGACGCTCGGCCGCCAGGACATGGGCCTCGATCAACGCGTGCAAGGGCGCGAGCGCGACGGCGCACGCGCCCACCTGGTCGGCGAGCGTCGACAGGCTGAGCTCGACGCCCTCGCGGGCATAGCGCTCCGCCTGCCGGTTGAGCGGCTGATGCTGGCCGAACTTCTCGAACAGGATCATCGCCAGCAGGCTCGGGCCCGCCCAACCCCGCGACGTCGGGTGGAAGGGAGCCGGCGGTTGGGTGATCCGCTCGCAGTCCCGGCAGGTGAACTTCTCGCGCACGGTCTGGACCACCTTCCACTGGCGCGGGACGACTTCCAGCGTCTCGGTGACGTCCTCGCCGAGCTTCGCGATCCGCCCGGAGCCGCAGCAGCCGCAGGTGGCGGGCGCTTCGATCACCACGCGCTCGCGCGGCAGATGCTCAGGAAACGGCTTACGAACCCGGCGCCGGCGCGTGAATGTGCGCACGGGCGTCGAAGCCCGCGCCGCGGCCTGCTCGGCCCTGAGCTCGTCTTCGGTGGCGGTCGCCTCGAGCTCCTCGAGCTGCAGCTCGAGCTGGTCGAGGAGCCGAGCCTTGCGCTCCGACTTCTGACCATGGAGCTCGCGCCGCAGCTTCAGGATCTCGAGCTTGAGGGCTGCGATCACGGCTTCGCTGCTGGCCAGCACCGCCTGCGCTCGGGTCGCCTCCGCAACCGCGCGCGTAGCCTCGGTCTCGGCCGCCTGGGCCCGCGCCTCGGCGGCGGCGAGCGCCGCGCGCAAGGCATCGAGATCTTCTCGATCCGCCGCCATGACTTCGATTGTACACGATGAGCCAAAGATGTCGAAGTCAAAGTGAAGGTATCGGCGCCTTTCCTGTCATCCTGCCTTCAACGGACGCCAGGTCCTCTGCGGATTCCTCCAATCAATCCCTTCGAGCAGATAGCCGAGCTGTGCCGGTGTGATCGCGACGACACCATTGGTCGGCGACGGCCAGAGGAAGCGACCCCGCTCCAGGCGCTTGGCGTAGAGCGAGAAGCCGAGCCCGTCGTGCCAGAGAATCTTGATCAAGTCACCTCGGCGGCCACGAAAGGCAAAGACATCGCCCGCGTGCGGGTCGCGACCAAGGTTCTGCTGCACCTGCAACGCCAGGCTGTTCATGCCGCGGCGCATGTCGGTCACGCCCGCCGCCAACCACACCCGCACCCCCGCCGGCACCGGGATCATGCGCGCGCCACCACCGCCAGCACCCGAACCAGCGCCGCCTCGTCGACGTCCGCGCCCGCCAACACGCGATATCCATTCGGCGTGACGATCTCGATCCGGCTTGGCACCGGCGCTGGAGCGGGGCGCTCGTCGACCACCACTGCCGGCACGAAGCCGCCCGGCGCCGCATCGACCAGCGCGCCGGCACGGTAGACCTTGCGCCACGCGAACAGCAACGAGGGCGAGATCCCGTGGCGCCGCGCCGTCGCCGAGGCCTGGCGCCAGCCGGCAAAGCTCTCCTCGACGATCCGCAGCTTCGCCTCGGCCGACCACCGCCGGCGCCGCCCGAGCTCCACCACCTCGAGCCGCTGAACCTGCGCACTGTCCTTACGCCTATCCATAAGGACAGTCCGCACCCCACCGCCTGCTACCGCAAGGCGGCCCTCACCGCAGGGTTACGGATGCTTCAATAATCCGCTCAAGCAGCGCTACGGGCTTCTGCGTGGGGTAGCCGAGGCGTTCCTGAGCTTGCGAGTTGATGGGTGGAATGTCAGCAATTACGTCCTGGATCTGCGTTCCGACTGGGAGATAGAGCTTAAATTCTGGAACCCCTAGAACGCCGCCACGCTTCTCAGGGAAGCGGATGAAACCACGCTCGTACAAGAGCTCCAGCTGGTGATGGAGGTCGCCAGGCGAGTCAATCCCTTCGCCTTGAAGCATAGTCAGCGCGCGGCGTGGCACTGACCAATGCCGACCCGCTTCGGTTGGGTCGTATCCGCGCCATGGTTGGCCAGACGCTCCGCGCCTTGTGCCAGGGCCCGTCAGCACGACAAGGCGATAGCGCCCGCGCACGTCCGAGAAGCGATACTTGCCGGCAACATAGCTCTCATCGTGAGCCTGCAAGTGTAGCGGTCAACAGTTATGAGACACCGCGTTGCAGGTTCATGCCGCCGCGGGAAGCGGCGCATGTTGCGCTGCTCTGACGGCTGCCGGGGTCTGGTAGCCGTGGCGCTCGACGATCCAGGCTTGGTTGTAGGTGTCCTTGAAGGCGTGGAGGGCCAAGCGCAGGTCTTCGATGGTGTCGAAGCGGCGCAGCCAGAGCAGGTTCTCCTTCAGGGTCCGGACGAAGCGCTCGACACAGCCGTTGCCCTCGGGCTCGCGCACGAAGGCGGGCGAGCTCGCGATGCCGAGGAAGGCGAGCTCGCGCTGGTAATCGTCGGCGACGAACTGGCTGCCATGGTCGTGGCGCAGCTTCAGGCCGGAGGCGATGTCTTGGCCGAATGCGCCGAAGCAGGCGCGCACACCCTGCCGGAGCGGCTCGAGCGCCTCAAAGCGGGTCGCGCGGCGGGCAGCGTGGATGCCCAGGCACTCGGTCGAGGCGTGATCCACCGTGACGAAGATCGACGCCTGGCCTTCGCTGGTCAGAGTCGAGGTCAGGTCCGTGGCCCACATCTCGTCGACCCGCTCGGTTTTGATCGTACCGTCGTGAGCTTTCGGACCGTGCGGTCGCCCGACCCGGCCCGGTGCGAGCAAGTCATGCTCGCGCATCAGCCGCAGGACGCGGCGCTTGGAGGTGCGGATGCCGGCGAACCGCAGCCGCGCCCAGATTTTCCGGTAGCCCTCACCGTGAAACGGGTTGCTGGTCAGCAGCTCGCGGATCGCTGCGAGCAGCGCCGCGTCCGCCAGGGGCCCAAGCGGGCCGGGCCGCCGTCTGGGGCGCGTCGCGTCGCATTGCCGATGACGATAGATCGTGGCCCGGGACGTGCCCCAGACCCGGGTCACCAACAGGACGCCGTAGGGTCGGTTGGTGGAGGGCGAGACGTGGCGGCTCATCGTCTCGACCTCCGCCGTGCCAAAGGGCGGCCGATCTCCAGGTGCTCGATCTTGGTCGCGAGCAACTCGTTGGCCATGGTCAGATCGCCGACCTTGGCCTTGAGCCGACCGATCTCGAAGTCCCGACCGTCGGCAGGCCGGGTCTTGAGCGACGCCTCGCCGGCGGCCAGAAAGGCGTCGCGCCAGGCGCTCAGCTCGGCCGCCGCCACCCCAAGCGCCCGCGACACCAGCTCCAGATCCTCCCCGCGCAGCAACCGCAACACCGCGCTCTGCTTGCGTTTGGCCGACATCCGCCGGCGCCGCTCAGGCGCTGGCCCGTCGCCGCCAGCGTGTCGGGCGCGCTGCGCCGGGCCAGCGCCCCGTACCGTCGTGTCCGTCATGCTCACCTCCTTGCACTGCCCTCTTCAAGCACAAGGCGGTGTCTCAGCTAACTGTAGACCGCAGGACAAGAGTTGCGTCCAAGTGTAAGAATTTGACTTGCTGTAGAAAAGGATCACGTCGTGAACATCGCCCCATCTGTTAGCCGAGCCGTGGGCATAGGTGCGCTTCCAGATTACTTCGTTGCGAAAGCGTGTTGCCCCAAATATCGCGTCCAACAAGATCTTGAGATAGTGACTCGCTGTGGGGTCACAATGAAGATATAGACTGCCGGTCGCCCGCAGGACACGATGCAATTCCAGAAGACGATTAGCCATCATGGCAAGATAGGCCATCACGTCGTTTTCTTTGAGGAATGAACGTACTGCCCGGAGCATTTCGGCCGCATCGGTATTCCCGCTTTGCATCACCTCGTCAAAGGCTTGCTCGGCGGCGGCGTTCCAATGCCACGTATCCTCGAATGCCTCGATCTGCGCTTCCGACTGCTCCCCTGTAGGCGCTCGGAACAGCACGTTGTAGGTCGCCTGACTGTTGAACGGCGGATCTAGGTAGATCAAGTCCACGCTCTCATCCGCGATATGCTCGCGCATGATCTCCAGATTATTGCCGTAGTATAGTGTGTTCGGCATCAGGGTTCCTTCTCAGTCGAGCAGTGCGGCGATATCCTCGATCGACCACAGCCGATCCGTCACACCGGCCGCCATCGCGGGCGTGACGCGCAGCGTCTGATGGATGCGCACGAAATTGTAGTGCATGAAGTGCAGCGCCACCGCGGCCTCGTGGTTGGCAACCTTCTTGCTGAATGCGTTCGTGAGCCTCGTAAACCGGCGCATGCTCATCCGCATGGTGAGGTTCTGGCGCTCTACGTAGCTCGTGCTGACGTGCGCAGGATCGGGGTTACCGGCGATCGCCTCGCGTTTCGTGCCGATGCACTGAGCCGGGCTATAGCGCTTCTGGGCTTCTGGCGCCGTTCCGTACAGCTTCTGCAGAACCGCGTAGTCGATATCGTCGCCAAAGGCTTCCTCGACGGCCTCGAGATACGGCTTGTGGCCGTCGCTGGTGAGCTGGACGCGGTTCGCCAGGCGGCCGCGCAGATCGTCGACGAAGGCAAACGCGTACTCGGTATCCCGAGCGCCGACGACCCAGCACGGCACCAACTTCGTATCAGCGCAAACGGCTGTCCAGCACCAGATATCGCCAGCGCCCTCCGGCGCGGCTTTGGCGGTCGCCACGTTCTTCGCCTTGGCATGCACGAAAGCCCAGATTTCATCAACCTGGATGCGTCGGCACGACAGATTGCGCAGATGCTCATTCTGGTAAGCCGAGCACGCCCGGCCGGCGTCGACCAGAAGCTTGGTGACCGTGTTTTTCGCGGCGCCCGTGATCCGGACCGTGGAACGGATCGAGTTGCCTTCCACGAGGCAGCGGATGACCTCGGCGCGCTTGGACGTGGTGAGCTTGTTCATGCCCTCTATATAGGACATGTTGCATGATCGGTCAAGCATCAAGGTCAGCGCCGTAGGGGAAGATACATGGTGAGCTGCACCGGCTCTTTGCCGTAGTGCTGAGCTACTCGATCACGAAGCTCGCGGATGTCGCTGCATGTTTTCGCGATGCCGATGACCTCGTAAATATGCCCGATCAAGGCTCGTAAACCAACGTCCTGGGTGAACCATTGGTGATAGTTGAGTCCGTGCCGGGGTGGCGGCTTATTCTCGCGAAGATATTTCGCAATGTCCGGATCAAGCGCATCATAGATTAATTCAATTACCAGCTTTCCCCACCATTTTGGGCGACTATGAAGAGCGCCGCGCCATCTGGTCAACCGTCCAAATTGCTCCCATAGTTCATCTGGGAACGTCTTTTCCCACTCGCGCAATTCATCAGCGATAAACGCTTTCAGCTTGAGTTGGAGGGCATCCTCGGCCCTATCGTACTGATAGCCTGTCGCTTCATCAATGAGCGCAATCAGGCCCACCTTCGCGCACGAAGCGAGAACAATGCTGCATCTGATCGCGATATCACGCTGTCGCTCGGTCGTCAGAGCGCCACCTTTTAGCGCTGCGACATAGGCGCCGCAGATATCCAAGAATCGCTCAGCGGTGATTCCCTTCCCTCGGAGTTGCGTGCCAGGAATGTGAAAGTCGATAGTTTCACCCAGGATTAAGTCCTTGTCGAGAAAGGGCTTTAAGGCTTGGGCGCCTATGTAATCACCCAGGTTTCCTGCATCTATCTCAGCGATAGCCTTGACGCTGGCGCGGAGACTGATCACCCGCTCGCCTGTGTCGAGCACGTACACATCCACCGGCGTCCCGCCTAGATCAAGCTCGCCCGCGTACTTGGCGAACGGCGACGGCGGTAACGATTCGGATGCCGGCGATACGTTCGGTGGAGACTGTATGATAGCAGACGGCATCTTCGCCCACCGCATTGCGGCGGCCTTGGTTGCGATCGCCGATCGGCGCTCTGGTGTAAGTTTAGCGGCACGGGCGCGACCGCCGCGTCTCGAAAGGTCGTCATGCATGGGAAGCGCTCACCTATGATTTTGCTTGCCTGCAAGCATGTATCACAGGCCTGTGCCTGCCGGCAAGCATCAATCTTTGGTCGAGCCCCACCGCTTCGCTGCTGCCTTCCTGGCAATCTCCCGTCGCTGCTCTGGCGTGAGTTTCTCGGCCCGCGCCTTGCCTCCCTTGAGCCCGCCTCGCCGGCCGAGCGAGACGGCGGCCGGGTCCTTGCCCTGTTCCTCTGGCGTGGGCCTGGCGTCGGATGCCTGGCCTGTGGCAAGATCGGCGATCAGCTTCGCGAGCTGGTTCGCGTCGCGCGGCCGTCTGGGCTTTCTTGAGCGGTCAATCATGCGCCACAATATGGCACGGGCGGCCGGTGGATGCGAGCCCCGGGTGAGGCAGGAAGATATTCAAACTGACCCACTACCCCGTGCCGGCCCTGGTCCGCTCACCGGTACAAGCGGCGTGACCTGCTTCGCAATTTGTGCTTTAGGATGGCATTGGTACGCCGTACCCAACAGAATACTGGCGAGCGCGGGGAGAGAATGGCTGAAGTCGGCGCATGGCTTGAGGGCCTCGGCCTTGGGCGTTACGCCGATGTCTTTGCCGAGCACGATGTCGGATTCGACGTCCTGGCCGACCTCACCGAGGAGGACCTGGCCCAGCTCGGGGTTTCGCTCGGCGATCGCAAGCGGCTGATCCGCGCGATCGCGGCCCTCGATCAGGCGACGCCGGCGGAGCGTCCGCCGCCGAGCGTGCCGGTCGTGACCGCCGCCGCGCCCCCGGCGCCCGAGCCGTCGCGGCCCAGCCATGACGCCGAACGCCGCCAGCTGACCGTGCTGTTCTGCGACATGGTCGGGTCGACGGCGCTCGCGAGCCGGCTCGATCCTGAGGATCTGCACGAGGTGCTGCGGCGCTATCAGGAGAGCTGCGCCGCGGTCATCTCCCGGTTCGAGGGCCATATCGGCCACTACGTCGGCGACGGCATCCTGGCGTATTTCGGCTATCCCACGGCCCATGAGGACGATCCGCTGCGCGCCGCGCGCGCCGGTCTCGACATCGTCGAAGCGATCAAGCGACTGGACGACGAGCTCGCCGACACCGGCGTCAGCCTCGGCGTCCGGATCGGCATCAATACCGGGATCGTGGTCGTCGGCGACATCGGCACCGGTGAGTTCCGCGATTCCATGGCGGTCGTCGGCGAGACCCCGAACCTCGCCGCGCGCCTGCAGGCGCTGGCCGAGCCGGGCACCGTGGTGGTCGGCGAGCGCACCCGCCGGCTGCTCGAGGGATTGTTCCTGTTCGACGGGCTTGGCCCGCACCTGGTCAAGGGCATCGACGAGCCGGTCGCGGTCTATCGGGTGCGCGAGGCGACCGGTGCGCCCTCGCGCTTCGAGGCGACCGCGATGCGCGGCCTGACCCCGCTGGTCGGCCGCGACGAGGAGATCCGGCTGTTGCTCTCGCGCTGGGAGCACGCCAAGGCGGGCGAGGGTCACGTCGTTCTGCTCACGGGCGAGCCCGGAATCGGCAAGTCGCGGATCATCCAGACGCTACGCGAGCGGGTGCGCAGCGACGAGGCGACCGTGCTGCGCTACTACTGCTCGCCGTTCTACGTGCACAGCGCGCTGCACCCCGTTCTCGACCAGCTCGAACGCGCGGCGGGCCTGAAGAAGAGTGACCCGCCCGAGGTCAAGCTCGACAAGCTGGAAGGCATGCTCAGCCAGGGGTCCGCCAACGTCGCCCAGGCGGCGAGCCTGCTGGCCCCGATGCTGTCGATCCCGACCGGCGATCGCTATCCGCCGCTCGACCTCGCGCCTGAGCGCAAGAAGGCGCTGATGCTCGAGGCGCTGCTCGAGCAGCTGGCGGCGCTGGCGGCGCAGCCGGTGCTGGTCCTGCTCGAGGACGCCCACTGGATCGACCCGACCACCACCGAGCTGTTCCAGCTCACCATCGAGCGCATCCAGCGCCTGCCGGTCCTGGTCCTGATCGCCTATCGGCCGCACTTCGTGCCGCCCTGGACCGGCTTCCCGCACATCACCTCGCTGTCTCTTTCGCATCTCAGCCACCGCCAGGCGGCCGTCCTGGTCGAGAACGTGACCCGCGGCCGCGCACTGCCGGCCGAAATCCTCGACCATATCGTCAAGCGTACCGACGGCGTCCCGCTGTACGTCGAGGAACTGACCAAGACCCTGCTCGAATCCGGCGCCCTCGAGCCGACCGAGGACGGCTTCAAGCTGACCGGCCCCCTGCCCCTGTTGTCGATCCCCGATTCGCTGCACGATTCGCTGATGGCGCGCCTGGACCGGCTCTCGGGCGTCAAGGACGTCGCCCATCTGGCGGCGACGCTCGGCCGGGTCTTCAGTTACGAGCTCCTGGCGGCGGTCTCGCCGCTCGAGGAGGCGGCGCTCGAGCAGGCGCTGGCGCGGCTGGTCGAGGCCGAGCTGGTCTACCGGCGCGGGGCGGCGCCGGACGTCATCTACGAGTTCAAGCACGCGCTGGTTCAGGAGGCTGCCTACAACAGCCTGCTGCGAAGCAAGCGCCAGCAACTCCACAAGCAGATCGCCAAGACCCTCGAGGAACGTTTCAAGGAGACCATCGAGAGCAGGCCGGAGCTGCTCGCGCATCACTACCGTGAGGCGGCACTGCCGGCCAAGGCCTTCGTCTACGCGGTGCGCGCGGGCGATGCCGCGGTCGCCCGCTATGCCGCGATCGAAGCCCGTGCCCGGTTCCAGGAGGCGCTCGACCTCGCGCACTCGCTGCCGCCCGCGGAAAACGCCTGGCGCGCCCAGATCGAGGCGGTGCTCAAGCTCGCGAGCGTCGCCCAGAACCGGACTCATTTCGAGCAGGACCTGCGCAACCTCGAGCAGGCGTCCGCGCTGGCACAGGCGATCGACGACCGGGAATCGCTCTGCCGCATCCAGTACTGGAGAGGCCGGATCACTTACGTGCTCGGTCACTTCGACCGGGCGGTCGAGCTCGCCGGCAAGGCGCTGCTGATGGCCGAGAGCCTGGGCGGCGACGACCACTTCACCGCCGACCCGGTCAACCTGCTCGGCCGGATTCACTGCCTGCGCGGCGAAGCGCGCGACGCGATCAACTATGCCGCGCGCAACGTCGAGCAGATGCGCCGCCTCGGCAATCGGCTCGAGGAGGCGGCCATGTCGGGCGTGCTCGCCTTCGCCTACGGCATGCACGGCGAGTTCGACAAGGCGCGGGCGGCCGCCGACCATGGCGTCGAGCTCTCGCGCCAGGTCGAGCATATTCCGACCCAGGCGGCCTGCCTGTTCTTCTGCGGCGTGGTCCGGGGCTGGCACGGCGAGCTCGAGGGCCCGGTGCCGGAGTTCGAGGAGGCCCTGAACCTCTGCGAGCGCGCCGGCGACGTCTTTCGCCAGTATCTGACCCACGGCTGGCGTGGCCAGGGCTACATGCTGGCGCGGCGGTTCGCCGCCGCCGCGGCCGATCTCAAGCGCTGCCTGGAGCTTGGCGACCAGATCGGCACCAGCTTCCATCGCGGCGCCTTCCAGGCCTTTCGGGCCAAGCTTCACCTGCTCGACGGCGAGGTCGGCGAGGCGCTCCGGCACAGCGCCGAGGCGCTCGAGCTGGCGACCGAGACCGCCCAGGCCTGGAGCCGCTCGATCGCGCTTGCGATCCACGCCGAGGCGCTGCTCGCGCTCAAGCCGCCCAGGATCGAGCAGGCCGAGGCCGACGTCAGGTCCGCGATCGAGATCCAGGAGCGGCGCGAGTGCCTGTTCGACCTCGCCTGGTCGCGGCTGGTCGAGGGCCACGTGCTGGCCGCCAAGGGCGCATTGGAGCGGGCGCGCGAGGACTATCTGCTGGCCGGCAGGATGTTCGAGACGATGGACGTGGCGATCGGCCGCGACCGGGTCCGCACCGCGCTGGTCCAGCTGGACGCGCGGCAGTCCCTGAACTCCGCGTAGCGAGCCATCAGCGGCGGCGCGCCGTGCGATCGGATGTTGCGACCGTTGGATGCGAAGGGAGCATGACCATGGCCACAGAAGCGACCGGCTTGGTGTTGGGCGGTGGCGCGCCGACCCTGACTTTGGAATCGGGTGCGCTCGCCGCGCTGGCGGACAACAAGGTCCATTTCGACGTCATCTCGACCGCGGGTGCGGGCATGCTGATCGGCCTGCTGTACGCCGCACCCAAGGGCATCTCGGCGCGGCAGGCCTTGGAGAACACCAAGGAAATGGGCGTCCACGACAGCATCTACGAGCACTTCCCGGTGAACTTCAAAGTGTTCCACAAGCCCGGCCAGGCGGCGCACGCCTACCGGCGCTGGCTGCAGTCGCTGCCCCGCCTGATGCCCGGACAGGACATGATCAGCCGGTTCTGGGCCGACTGGTGGGCGCTGATGTTCGCGACCTGGTGCCCGTCCGATCTGTCGGGCCGGAGCCTCGGCATGTGCGACCACGCGCCCTGGATCGACGAGGTCGTCGATTTCGACAAGCTGAAGCAGTTCCCCGGCGAGTTCTACATGAACGCCTACAATGTCACTGACCACAAGATGGAGCTGTTCTCCAAGGAAGAGATCACGCCGGACCATTTCCGGGCGGCGCTTGCTTTTCCGCTGATCTATCCGCCGTTCAAGATCAACGGCAAGACCTACATCGAAGGCTCGGCCATCGACACCTTGTGCTTCAAGGGACTGCTACAATATCGGGACAACCGGCTGAACGCCGAGCGCGCCGGGCAGACCGAGACCAGGAAGCTCGCGCGTCATGTGCCGTTGCGCCATGTGGTGATCTTCGACATCCTCTCGTCCGACGACATCATCCGCGAGCCGGCCTCACTTTACGACGCCTGGATCCAGTCGATCATGATTCCGCTGGTCGAAATCGCCAAGGACGACCTGGAAATCTTCAAGCACAAATACAACGACTATTGGAAGCTCAAACTGATGCCGATTAAGTTCAACATTCCCAAGGAACACTGGCCGACGGCGCTCGACTGGTCATACAGCAACCTGTCCAGATTGTACGACATCGGCTATGAGGCCGGTCAGAAGTTCTTCGAGGAGCACAAGGACGTGCTGCAGCCGCGGGCGGCGGCCGCCTGAAGCCGGCGGTGCACCCGGCTCAGCCGGCGAGCCAGCTCCGGATCAGTCGGTACTGGACCCGGGTCTCGGCCTCCAGGCGATAGTACGCGAGCAGCTCGCGCGACGGGTCGGCGAGGCGGCGGAAGCCGGAGATGAAGGCGACCACGGTACCGATCGTGGTGGCGCCCTGGACCGCCAGGTAGCCACCGACCATCAGCACGCTGAGCGGCGCGACGTGGTTCAGGAGATTGTTCAGGAACTTGATCAGGAACTTGAGCGCATAGTACTGCAGGCGGATGCGGTAGATCCGGTTCAGCCGGTCGCGGTAGCGGGCCCCCCGGTCGTCCTCCGGCATGACGAGCAGCTCGCCGAGCTCGCGCACCAGCTTGACCTTGCGCTGGGCGCGGCGGTTAGCCGCCCGCTGCAGCAGCGGCACGAAGATCGCCTGCGGCACGAAGAAGCCGAGACTGACGAGCGCGATATCTGTCTGGACCACCAGCATGTAGCCGAGCACGGAGACGAAGATCCCGACCTGTAGAACCGGCTCCGAGAAGCTCTCGCCGATGAAGCCGCCGACCCGCTCGACCTCGTTGCTGACGATCGAGACGCTCTCGCCGCGGCCTTCGTCGTCGTCGCTGCCCGCGGCGCCGTGCCCGGGCGCCCGCTGCACCCAGGCGCGCAGCCGGCGGATCGCGCGCTCGCCGACCAGGCCGCGATACCAGCGGAGCGCGTATTTGAGGCTGCCCTGCAGCAGCACGACCACGAAATAGACGCCGCCCAGCAGCCAGAGCAGCCGCAGGTCCTCGTTCCCGATCGCGCGGTCGATGATCCGCTTCTGCAGCTCGAGCGGCACCATCGTGAGCGGGAAGACCGCGCCCGCCAGCAGGCACAGCCAGAGCTGGTGCCGCCGGCTCTCCTGCCAGACGTAGCGGAACAGCCCCTCCGGCAGCGCGCGGTCGTGCGCGCGGCGGCCTGCCTGGCCGCTGTCCGCCTGCGCCGCCACCATCCGCCCCCGCCTCCCCGCCGCTCGCCCGGTGCCGAGCCTAGCGGCGAAGTCCGGCCCTGGCGAGCGCCAGGCGCGCGGGCGGCGCACCGCCGCCGGATCCCAGCCCCTCGGGCGACGCGAAGCTCTGAAATTGACAGCTCGTCGGCTTGCTCTAGCATCACGCGTGGGAGGCTCGGATGCTGCCGGCGTTGTTCGCGCGAATCGAGGATCAGCGGGAGACGCTGGTCGACCTGACGCGCGAGCTGGTCCAGATCCCGACCGTCAACCCGCCGGGCAACGCTTATGAGGCCTGCGCCCGCCACCTGGGCGAGCGCCTCGCCGCCATGGGCTTCGCGACCACCTATGTGCGCGCCCGGGGGGCGATCGGCGACAGCGACCGGTTTCCCCGGGTCAATCTGATCGCCCGCTACGAGGGCCGGGGCCCGGGCGCTTGTGTCCATTTCAACGGTCACATCGACGTGGTCGAGCCCGGCGACGGCTGGAGTCTCGACCCGTTCGCGGGCGCGGTCCAGAGCGGCCGGCTCTACGGCCGCGGCGCCGCCGACATGAAAGGCGGGATCGCGGCTGCGGTCGTGGCCCTCGAGAGCATCCTTCAGGAGGGCATCGAGTTCTCAGGTGCCCTCGAGCTCTCGGCGACCGCGGACGAGGAGTCCGGCGGCTATGGCGGGGTCGCGTATCTTGCCGAGCGCGGCTGGTTCTCGCCGCCCCGGGTCGACCACGTGATCATCCCCGAGCCGCTCGACGTCGACCGCGTCTGCATCGGCCACCGCGGCGTCTGGTGGGCCGAGATCGAGACGCTGGGCAGGAGTGGCCACGGCTCGATGCCGTTTCTTGGCGTCTGCGCGATCCGGCACATGAGCGCCTTTCTCGATCGCGTGGAGCGCCAGCTGCTGCCCAGGCTCGCCGGCCGCCAGACGGCGATGCCGGTGGTGCCGCGCGCGGCGCGCCAGCCGACCCTGAACCTGGCCGCGATCCAGGCCGGCCCGGCCCCGGACCAGTCCGGCCTGCCGAGCCCGGTGGTCGCCGATCGCTGCCGGCTGATGATCGACCGCCGGTTCCCGATCGAGGAGCCGCTGGCCGACGTCAAGGCCGAGATCGTCGCGATCCTCGAGCAGCTCCGCCGCGACCGGCCCGGCTTCGCCTATCGCATCCGGGACGTCATGGAGGTCCAGCCGACCCTGACCCGGCGCGACGCCCCGGTCGTGCGCGCGGTCGCCGGCGCGATCGAACAGGTGCTCGGGGAGCCGCCGGATCTGGTCGTCTCACCAGGCACTTACGATCAGAAGCACATCCATCGGATTGGCGGTCTCCGCGATTGCATCGCCTATGGCCCGGGCATCCTCGAGCAGGCCCACCAGCCGGACGAGTACGTGGCGATCGACGATCTGGTGAGCGCCACAAAGGTCATGGCCGCGGCGACCCTGCGCCTGCTCGGGGTCGAGGCGTAGCCGGGCCCGCCCAGCGGGGTCGATCGCAGCCGCCTCGACCGGGTGCGCGGCCGCGCGGCAGGGCTCAGCGTTGGTTCGGGACCGTCGCGCCGGCGGCGCGCCGACTTTGCCAGCGGGCGCGCGGCACTTCGATCACCCGCTGCTCGGGAGCTTCCGCCGGGGAGCGCGTCGGGTCGGACGGGCCGGACACGAGGGATGCGGTCTCGCCGTGGGTCGCGCGGGCGGCCGCTGCCGGCCGCGGCGCCGGCGTCCCGGGTCGTTCGGGAGTCCAGGCCGAGCCTGGCCAACCGGGCGCCAGCCAGGGCGCTGCCAGCGCCCGCCAGAGACCGGTCGCGAGCTCGGTGTATAGCGCCGAGCCCAGAAGAGCGAACTGCATCGGAGAGGGCGGAATCATGGTCGGAGTCACCTTTGCCGGGGTGCCGACCAGCCTCAGCGGGATTGGTGAAGAACCCCTTAAGCGGGGTTTTGACGTCGAACGGCCGGGGACGCGGGCCGGGGCCTGGTAGGGCTTATATTCCTATTGCCGGCAAAGCTCGCTGTCAAGCTCGGAGGTGGGCATCGAGCTCGCGGACCGTGGACTTACTGCTGCTGTTGCTTCTCGGCCGCCAGCTGGCGCCGGAGCTCCTCGTTCTCGCGCTGCAGCTGGGCGGCCTCGGACGACGAGGTTTCGCGCTTCACCTGTTGATCGTGAATGTAGCCGCCGGTGCCGCCGAGCGCCGCGCCGGCAGCCGCGCCGATGGCGGCGCCGGTCCCGGGGGCGCCGGCGAACGCACCGAACAGCGGGCCGCCTGCGGCGCCCACGGCCGCCCCGATTCCGGCCCCGCTCGCCGTCCGCTGCTGGGTCTCGGTCATGGTGCAGCCGCCGAGAGCGACCACCGCGAGCCCGGCGATCAGCACCCAGCGCCCGAGATGACGGCGGCCGCGCATCGCTGGGCGGGGACGGAGACTAGCATCCATTGGTCGCACTCCCTCTCCTGCCGCAAGCCCGCGCCGCGGTCGACCGCCTAACCCGGATTTCTCAAACCAGAGCGTGCATCGGGGCTCTGGATCGGCGATAACTCTTCTGTGACAAAGGCTTAACGCGACGCAGAGGAGCTCCCCGATGCCGACAGAGTGTAACCGCGACCTGTTCGGATTTGAAGCCGTCGAAGGACGCCAGGTGGTGGCCGCGTTCGACGGCGGGCAGGTGACCTCGGACGCCGGGGCGCTGCTGCTCGGGGCCGTGAACCGGGCGATCGGTCTGATGGGGCGTCTGGCCCGCTGTTTCGCCGACGGACGCATGCAGGAGCTGGTCGAGCACGGTGTCGAGACCATGCTGATGCAGCGCATCTGCGGCATCGCGCTGGGCTACGAGGACCTGGTCGACCACGACGAGCTGCGCCATGATCCGGTGCTGGCGACCCTGGTCGGCAAGCTCGAGGCGCGGCGCAAGGACTGCGCGCCGCGCGCCGGCAAGAGCACCTTGAACCGGCTCGAGCATGCCCCGGCCGCGGCGCTCGACCGCTACCACAGGATCGGCCACGACCCGCGGGCGATCGAGCAGCGGTTCGTCGGCCTGTTCCTGGAGGCTCACCCGAGACCGCCCGAGCGGATCATCCTCGATCTCGATGCCACGGACGATCCGCTCCACGGCCACCAGGAAGGGCGCTTCTTCCATGGCTACTACGACTGCCACTGCTATCTGCCGCTGTACGTCTTCTGCGGCCGCCACCTGCTGGCCGCCAAGCTCAGGCGCTCGAACATCGACGCGTCGGCCGGAGCCAAGGACGAGATCACACGCATCGTCGCCCAGATTCGTGAGAGCTGGCCTAGGGTCGAGATCCTGCTGCGGGCGGACTCTGGCTTCGCCCGCGACGAGTTGATGAGCTGGTGTGAAGACAACGGCGTCGACTACGTCTTCGGCCTCGCCCGCAACCCTCGCCTGCTGGCCGAGATCGACGGAGCCCTCGCGGCCGCCGAGGCCGAGCATGCCGCAACCGGCCAGCCGGCTCGGCAATTCGACGACTTCACCTATGCCACCCGGGACAGCTGGAGCTGCGAACGGCGGGTCGTGGCCAAGGCCGAGCATCTGGCCAAGGGCTCCAACCCGCGCTTCGTGGTCACCTCGCTGCCGCCGTCGGTGATCGACGGCCAAAGCCTCTACGAGCAGATCTACTGTGCCCGCGGCGAGATGGAAAACCGGATCAAGGAGCAGCAGCTTGATCTGTTCGCCGATCGTACGTCAGCAGCGACGATACGGGCCAATCAGCTCAGGCTTTGGTTCGCCTCGTTCGCCTACGTGCTGCTGGAGGCGCTGCGCCGAATTGGCCTCCGCCATAGCCAGTTCGCCAACGCCACCTGCGGCACGATCCGCCTGAAGCTCTTGAAGATCGGCGCCCTGGTCCGGGTCAGCGTGCGTCGGATCAAGGTCGCCATGGCCTCGGCTTGCCCCTACCAGGACGAGTACCGCCTCGCCTACCTGTACGTGAAGCGCGCCGCCTTCTGAACGTTCTTGCATGCCCGATAGGCGCCCCACCCGCGGGGCGTTCGCTTGCGTTCGTCCGAGAATTCGCTGTCAGGCGACCTCCACGGACGCTCACCTCAACCCGAGCCAACTTCTGCGCCGACCCCGCCACCAATCAACCCGTGCTATGGGGTTTGAGAAATCCGGACTAAGAGCAGGGCCATCGCTCGGCCACCGCGTGGAACACCACGTCCATCGGCGCCTTGGTCAGCTCCTCCGGATGGGCGCGCGCGTAGTCGATGAAGACGGCGACCGCGTCGCGGATCGTCGTCCCGGGCCCCGCACAGGCAATCCGCTGAAATCCCGGACCGGCCGTCAGGGCCCGCTGGAAATCCGCGCCACCCCTGAAGTAGCCGAAGCAGAAAGCCTGCGCCGGCCAGTAGCTGGCCTGGCTCCGATCCAGCGTACAGATGTCAAGGCAGATCCTGCGCCGTGTCGAGCTCGAAGTCGTCGAGCCCGAAACCCGGGCTGTCGGCCGCCGCGAGCGGGGCTACCGAGAACAGCCACGTCGCCAACGCCGCGGTGGCGATGCCGGCGGCCGGGCGCAAACCTTGCCGCATGGGTGCCCTCCCGTCCTGAGCACAATCGACTTGCGGGTGCCGTTGCGCGCAGGGATAGGTGGAAGGCGAGCTTGGATGGCGCGCCTTGCGGTCGCTCGCTCCTCATCAGCGGCGGCGCCGCTGATGAAAAAGCCCCCTTTGTCGCCAGAGGGGGCTTGCGAAGCTGGGTTGTCGGTCGGGCTAGTTGACGAGCTTCAGATTCTCGGCCGAAGTCTTGCCATTCTGGCCGCGCACCAGCTCGTACTCCACGCGCTGGCCCTCGTTCAGGCGGTCGATTCCCGCCCGCTCGACCGCCGAGATGTGCACGAATGCGTCACCGCCGCCGCCGTCAGGCTGAATGAAGCCATAGCCCTTGGTGGCATTGAACCATTTCACTGTTCCGGTCTTCAAGAACGTAACCTCGTGTTGGCGAAGTGCACGCCGGGCGGCATGCCGCGGCGCGAAGACAGTCTCAACGTCTTGGTGGAGCCTAGCGGGCAACGCCAGAAAGCGAGGCAGCGACAGCAACCGGCAACGTCGGAACTGGCCTATAAAGTACATAGTGTGCCCAACCGCGCCGCGCAAGCGGACTCGAGCGGCGGCCGATCCACCCATCGACCGCTCCACCCATCGACCGCTCCACCCATCGACCGCTCCACCCATCGACCGCTCCACCCATGGACCGATGCGCCAGGGCAGGGCATAGAATGCGCCGGCATCCGACCTTCTGCCGATCCGGAGGACGTGTCCATGGCCGAGTACCGGCTCTACTGCTTCGCCCAGTCGGGCAACGCCTACAAGGCGGCCTTGATGCTGAACCTGTGCGGCGCCGACTGGGAGGCGCGCTTCGTCGACTTCTTCAACGGCGAGACCCGCACGCCGGAGTTCCGTCAAATCAACGAGATGGGTGAGATCCCGGTTCTGGAACATGAGGGCCGGCGCTGGAGCCAGTCGGGCGTCATCCTCGACTACCTGGCCGCCCGCTTCGGCAGGTTCGGCTGGCAGAGCGAGGACCAGCGGCGCGAGATCCTGCGCTGGCTGCTCTGGGACAACCACAAGCTCACGAGCTACATCGGGACGCTGCGCTTCCTGCTCCAGTTCCAGAAGACCGGCGAGACTCCGGTCACCGAATTCCTGCGCGGGCGCATGACCGCCAACCTCACGATCCTCGACCGGCACCTCGAGACCCGCGAGTTCGTGGCCGGCGCGCAGCCCTCGATCGCCGACCTCTCGATCTGCGGTTATCTCTACTGGCCCGATGAGTTCGGCGTCACCTGGGCCGATTACCCCAACATCGACGCCTGGCTCGTGCGAATCGCGGCGCTGCCCGGCTGGGTCCATCCCTACCAGCTGATGCCCGGCCACCCGTTGCCGGCGAAGGGCTGACCCGTCCGGCTTGCCAGGCTGGCCGGCCAGCGCGATACCTCCTGCGACCGGCATCGGATGGCGTCAGGGGGGCGATAATGAGAACCGTAGCAGTCGTGGCGCTTGCGCTCGTGGCCTGCTGGGCCGGCGGGCTCGCCGGGTCGGGCGCTGCGGCCGAGGCGCTCTGGCAGCAGCTGCCGGCGCCCGCCGCCATGCCGGCGGCCAAGGAGAGCGGCTATGCGCCGGTCAACGGCATTCAGATGTACTATGCCGTGTACGGCGCGGGCGCGCCGCTGATCCTGCTGCATGGCGGCCTCGGCAACGCCGATTACTGGGGCAACCAGGTGCCGGCCTTCGCCGAGCACTACCAGGTGATCGTCGCCGACAGCCGCGGTCACGGCCGCAGTACGCGCACCGATCAGCCCTACAGCTATCAGCTGATGGCCTCCGACGTGCTGACGCTGATGGACTATCTGAAGATCGAGAAGGCGGCGATCGTCGGCTGGAGCGATGGCGGCATCATCGGCCTCGATCTCGCCATGAACCACGCGGAGCGGCTGACCAAGCTCTTTGCCTTCGGCGCCAACTACAACGTCGCCGGCCTGCGCGACGACATCGGCAGCAATCGGACTTTCAACGCCTACATCGAGAAGGCGGGCGAGGACTACGGGCGCCTGTCCAAGACCCCGGACCAGTACAACGCCTTCGTCGAGCAGATCAGCGGGATGTGGAACTCGCAGCCCGACTACACGCCGGCGCAGCTCGGCAGGATCAGCGTGCCAACCGTGATCGCCGACGGCGGCCACGACGAGGGCATCCGCCAGGAGCACACCAAAAAGCTGGCGGCGCTGATCCCGGGCGCCAGGCTCCTGGTCCTACCCGACGTCAGTCATTTCGCGATGTGGCAGAACCCGGCCGAATTCAACCAGGCGGTGCTCGACTTCCTGAGAGACCCGTAGCGGTCGCCGGACACGGCCATCCCGGCTCCGGTCGCGAGCGGCCTAGCCAGGAACGAACAGCCGGGACCTCTGGCGCCAGCCGCGCGCAGGCCCCTCGATCGCCGACCGCAACCGCGATGATCTGGCGCGCTCACCGGGCCAAGGATGCTGATCTCGTCTCCATCGGCGCGTGCCCCATCGCGGCCGGCGCCGCGAGTCTCGCTGTGATGGCTTGCTCGGCAAGCTGTGGCGCTTTCCGGACCAGGGCGTCACACAGGTTTTGGAGCGGAGCATCACCGTCCGACTTCGCTTTCCTCAGTCCCGTATTGTCGAGCCACAGCATGCAAGCCACGGTGACCTCGATGAATTTGCCCGCCGGGTCGGCGCTCGGGTTAGCAAGCGGGAGCACGACGTTCTCAAAGATGCGCTCCGCCTGCTCGCCGCTGATGGCTCCCGAGGGGGCCGGGCTCGCGGGCGACCCGCCCGGCAGGGCGGCCCCGGCGCCGGCATCCGCCGAGGCGGTATGAGTGGCGCCGCCGCCCGCGGGTCCCGCCGCCGGCATCACGTCGGTGGCCGAGGGCTTGCTCGCGGGCGTGCCGCCCGATCCGCTGACCTGCGTGTTGAGGTTGCCGTTCAGCGAGCCGATCACGACCGGCGGCACCAGCGGCGGGCGGACCAGGCCGTCGGCGGTCAGCAGGGACACCATGACCCGGCCGTAGTTGACCAGGACGAGGCCGTAGCCGAAGTCGCCGAGCGCGCCGTTCATGTACGCCTCGCAGGCCCGGTAGAGCCCGTCGCGCAGCAGCTGGATCGTGGAGTTGCGGGCGCCGATCATGGCTGCCTGCTCGGCGCTGGTCAGGCTCGTCGCGATCTCCGCCGAGCCCGGCAGTTGCGGCAGCCCCGAAACGCCGCCGCTCGCAGCCGCCGAGGCGGCGATCGTCGCGAGCGCATCCGGGCTCGGCTCGGCGCAGACGACCCGGTGCGTCCCGGCCGGCGTGTCCCGCTCGACCGAGAGGATCGCGCGCTGGCGCGCATCCATCGACACGCTGCCCTTGTCGGCATCGAACGGTTTGAAGATCGTGCTATTGCAGCCGCCGAGCGCGACGCTGCCCATCGCCACCAGCGCCGCTCCCCAATATTTGGCCATCTGGGTCGCCTTTTTGCAAGTTGATCGCCTTGCTTGAGTATATTGGAAAACCATAGCTATGCGTGAGCTACTTAACAGGCCTCCCTTGTGGTTGAAAGCCGACGCCCACCAGGCTTGCAGCCTCAATCGACCGGGCTTAGGCGGCGACTTCGGTCGCGGCGTAGACCGCCTCGATCTCGAGACGGACGGGCGGATCGTCGAGGTCGATCGCGCCGGCGCTGAGGAACCGCTCGCGCCACAGCTCGCCCGCCCGGCTGTGGATGTGGACCAGGCGCTGGTGCTGGGCGATCACGATGTAGTGCCTCAGGCTCTCGATCTTGCGGTAGCTCAGCCATTTGAGGCCGTGATCGTCGGCTTCGCTGGACGGCGACATGACCTCGACGATGATCGCGGGCTCTGCGATCACCGGCGTCGCGAGGTCAACCGGCGCGCAGGTCACGACCACGTCGGGGATCGCCGAGATGTCCTCGGTGATAATCTGGGGACCATCGACCAGTGCGGTCCAGCCCCGGTCCGCCAATGCCTGACGCAGGGCAAAGCCGACGTGGGTCTTGATGATCGAGTGCCGCATCGAGGCTGGCGCCATCAGGCGCGGCTGGCCGCTCACGAACTCCCAGTGCTCCGGCTGGCGGGCGTGCCATTCCTCGAAGGCCGCGACCGTGCGCGGCCAGTCCTCGATTGGTGCTGCCTTCGCCATCGCTCCTCCGCAGGCTTGCCACGCCGATCCTAGCGCAACCCGATCCGCCCTGCACGGGCGTGCTGGTGAGGACAATTGCGGTTCACGGCGGCGCCGATCCGGGTTAGGACTGGCGGGGTCGGATGCAAGGTCCGGCAGCGCTAAGCCATCGCCGTCGGGGGGGGCAGCCATGGGCAAGCTTCTGAGCGCCGCCGAGGTCGCACGCTATCGCGAGGACGGCTATTTCTGCCCGATCCGGGTGCTGACGGCCGAGGCGGCGGCGGACTATCGCGCCAGGCTCGAGGCGGCCGAGGCGGCGGCCGGCGGCAGCCTGCCCGGGCCCTACAAGCACAAGCCGCACCTGGTCTACGGCTTCGCCCAAGCGCTGATCCGCGAGCCGCGCATTCTCGATGCCATCGAGGCGGTGATCGGGCCGGACATCCTGTGCTGGGAGACCGTGTTCTTCACCAAGGAGCCGCACACGCAGGACTTCATCAGCTGGCACCAGGACATCACCTACTGGGGGCTCGAGGCCGAGGGCGACGTGGTCACCGCCTGGGTGGCGCTGTCGCCCTCGACGCCAGAAAGCGGCTGCATGCGGGTCGTGCCCGGGACCCACAGGCGCGAGGTCGTGGCGCACGCCGACACCTTCGGCGAAGGCAACATGCTCTCGCGCGGCCAGGAGATCGCGGTCGAGGTCGACGAGGCGCACGCGGTCGATCTGGTCCTGCAGCCAGGCCAGATGTCGCTGCACCACGTCAAGATCTTCCACGGCTCGCACGAGAACCGCGCCGACGACCGCCGCATCGGCTTCGCGATCCGCTATCTGCCGCCACACGTCCATCAGCAGGTCGGGACCGACAGCGCGACGCTGGTGCGCGGCGAGGACCGCTTCGGCCATTTCGAGCCGGAGCCGGCGCCGGCTCATGATCTGGCGCCCGAGGCGATCGCCTATCATCAGCGCGTGCGCGACCGGCGCATGGCGATCCTGATGCGCGGCGCGGTCCAGACCTCGAAAGCGGGCCACGCCGCGCCCGCCCAGAACACCGTCGCGATGTGAGCGAGCAGCAGGAGGCTCTCGCCCAAAGGAGACCCCACTCATGAAGCTGACCGAGGCGCAGGCCCGCGCGTACGACGAGCAGGGCTATCTCTTTCCGATCCGGGCGCTTTCGCCGGAAGTGGCGACGGACTATCGCCGCCGGCTCGAGGACTTCGAGGCCCGGGGCGGCGCCGCCAGGGAGGGCCTGCGCCACAAGCCGCACCTCTTGTTTACCTTCCTCGACGAACTGGTCCGGCACCCGGGCGTGCTCGATGCCGTCGAGGGGGTGATCGGGCCCAACATCCTCTGCTGGGCGAGCAGCTTCTTCACCAAGGAGGCGCACAGCGACAGCTACATCAGCTGGCATCAGGATCTGACCTACTGGGGCCTGGAGCCCGCCGACATCGTCACGGCCTGGATCGCGCTCTCCCCGAGCACGGTCGAGAGCGGCGCCATGCGCGTGATCCCCGGGACCCACACCCGCGAGGTGGCGCCGCACAAGGACACCTTCGCCGAGCGCAACCTGCTCTCGCGCGGCCAGGAGATCCAGGTCGAGGTCGACGAGACGAAGGCGGTCGACGTCGTGTTGCAGCCGGGCGAGATGTCCTTGCACCACGTCAAGCTGGTCCACGGCTCCAACCCCAACACCTCGGACGATCGCCGGATCGGCTTTGCGATCCGTTACCTGCCGACCCACGTCCGCCAGGTGGTCGGCGCCAGGGACAGCGCGCTCCTGGTGCGCGGGGTCGACAGCTACGGCCATTTCGAGCCCGAGACGCCGCCCGTGGCCGATCTCGATCCGGCCGCGATCGCGCAGCACAAGGCGATCTGGGAGCGCCAGGCCGCGGTCCTCTACCGGGGCACCGACCGCGCTCCGCGCTGAGCCGGACCAAAAACCAACATCAGGGAGAGCGAAGATGGTGCGACAGACCCGAAGGGAGTGCCTGGCGCTGGCGGCGATCCTGCTCGCCGGCGCGCTGGTCGCCCGGCCGGCCGCCGCGGCCGACTACGAGTGGAAGTGGCAGTCCTTTTGGCAGCCGGGCACGGTCAATCAGAAGGCGTTCGAACGGTTCGCCGAGAACGTCAAGGAGAAGTCGGGCGGCCGGATCGAGATCGAGACGCTGCCGGTCGGCGCGATCGTGCCGCCGAGCGAGATGCTGGATGCGGTCAGCGCCAACATCATCCAGGGCATGAACGGCGGCACCGGCTACTTCGTCGGCAAGGACCAGGCGTTCGCGATGCTCGCCGACTTCAACGCCGGCTACGAGAACCCGCAGCAGCTGACCGACTGGTTCTACGAGGGCGGCGGGCTGGAGATCGCGCGCGACCTCTATGGCCAGTTCGGGGTCTACTACCTCGGGCCGGTGCTCTGGGGCGCGGAATCGATCCCGTCCAAGACGCCGATCCACAACGTCAAGGAGTTCGAGGGCGTCAAGATGCGCTCGCCCGAGGGCATGGGGGCCGCGATCTTCCGCAAACTCGGGGTCGGCGTCTCGACGCTGCCCGGCACCGAGGTCTATACGGCCCTCGAGCGCGGCAAAATCGAGGCGACCGACTGGGGCACGCTCGGCATGAACGACGAGCTCGGCTACGGCACCATTGCGCCCTACGCGATCTATCCGGGCATCCACTCGATGCCGTCCTCGGACGTCTCGATCAACCTCGATCTCTGGAACGGTCTGCCGGACGATCTGAAGCAGGTCCTGCTGGACGCGACCGTCGCCTTCAACCAGGACAGCCTCGCGGCGAATAAGAAGCTGGACGAGAGCTTCGTCGCCAAGCGCGACCCCAAGACCCTGATCGCCTGGGGCTCCAAGGAGCGGCGGGAGCTGCGCGAGGTCGCCCAGGAGGTCTGGCAGGAATGGTCGCAGAAGAGCGAGATGGCCAAGAAGATCTACGACAGCCACATCGCCTACATGAAGAAGATCGGCCTGCTTTAGGCGGCATGCCGCTGGGCCGGGCTCGACGCTCCGGCAGGGTCCCCGGGCGAACGCGGCGGGATTGGCCGCCGCGTTCCCCGGTCCCGCCCTCAGGCGGCCTGGCGCGGGTCGGGGCCGTGCTCGACCGGCAGCCCGGCCGCCACCCAATCCGCCTTGCCCTCGTGATAGTCACGCACATCGCCATAGCCGAGCGCGATCAGCCGCGCGGCCGCGATCCCGGAGTTCCTGCACGGGCCGTTCGCGCAGTAGACGACGATCGGCGCCGCCTTGTCCGGGAGCAGGCGCGGCGCCAGAGCGTCGACCTGATCGTGGGGGATGTTGATCGCGCCCGGCAGATGCTTGTCTTGATAGTACTTCGCCGGCAGCGCCTCGACGAGCACTGGCTTGTCGGCGCGCCCGAGGGCCGCCTCGAGCTCGTCACGGCTGATCGTCGCAGTCATCGGAAATACTCCCGTCGGCTGAGAGTGGAAGAGGTTGTCGCGTGCGCGACACGCGAGAGCTAGGCCTTGCGGCGATGCAATTCCATAGGCAAGATCGCCATCTGAGCTTGCGGATTTGCAAGGCGGCCGCGATGCCCGACTGGAACGATCTGCGCTACGTCCTGGCCATCGCCCGGGCCGGTGGCCTCGCCCGCGCCGCCGAAGAGCTCGCTGTCAATTCTTCGACCGTGTTCCGGCGCCTGAACGCGCTCGAGCAGCAACTCGGCGTCAAACTCTTCGAACGCCTGCCCGGCGGCTACCTGCCGACCGACGCCGGGGAGCATCTCCTGGGCGCGGCGGAGCGGATCGAGGCTGAGGCGATCGCCCTCGAGCGCGAGCTCGCCGGCCGCGACACCAGACTGTCCGGGCACCTGCGGGTGACGGCGTCGGAAACGCTGGCCTTCCGGGTGCTGACCGACGAGATCGCTCGGTTCCGCGCCCGCCACCCCGGGATCGTGGTCGAGCTCGGGGTCGACAACCGGCAGCTCGACCTGTCGCGACGCGAGGCCGACGTCGCACTGCGCGCCACGCGCCCGGCGCAGGGCGACCTGTTCGGCCGCAAGCTCGCCGCCATCGCCTGGGCGCTGTATGGCAGTGCCGACTACCTCGAGCGGAGCGGCGCGCCGGCGACGCCCGACGCGCTCGCCGCCTACGCGGTGATCGGCTGGCAGACCGGGGGCGTGCCGGTCAAAGCGGCGGCCTGGCTCGCCGCCACCGTCCCCGAGAGCGCCGTCGTCTACCGTACGAACAGCCTCATTAATCAAATGGTTGCGGCGCGCGCCGGCCTCGGCCTGGCCGTGTTGCCCTGCTATCTCGCCGAGCCGGAGCCGGCGCTGCGGCGGGTGTTGTCGCTGCCGGAAATCACGACCGAGCTCTGGATGATCACCCACAAAGGCCTCAAGGACACCGCGCGCGTGCGTGCCTTCATGGAGGTCGTGGGCGAGGGCATTCGACGCCGCCTCGGCCATGACCTGCAGGGCGAGGAGGGCGAGGCCGATGGCGCCTGAGCCCGCGGCGGCGCCGCGCTCACCGGTCGACCGGCTGACCCGCGCGATCGGCGACCGGCTCGCCTGGCTGTTCCTGATCTCGGCGGCGCTGACCTGCTACGAGGTCGTGATGGACTGGGCGTTCCGGGCGCCCACGATCTGGGTCCACGATACGACGCTGATGATGAGCGCGACCTGCTTCCTGTTCGGCGGCGCCTACGCGCTGGAGCGCCGCGAGCACATCCGGATCACCTTCCTGTACGACGCCTTGCCGAGTTCGCTGCAACGCGTCTGCGACCTGATCGCGCTCGGCGTCGGCCTGCTCTATCTGCTGGCGCTCGGCTGGTTCGCGGGCGGCCAGGCGATCGATTCGATCGGTCGGGTCGAGATGAGCGGCCGGGCCTGGGACTTCCCGATGCCGATGGTGATCCGGACCGCGTTCTGGCTCGGCACGCTGCTGCTGATCCTGCAGACCGCGGCGCTGCTGGTCCGCCTGGTCCGCGCCCGGACCAGCCCCTGGTGACGAGCCATCTCCAGGTGAAGAGCAGGCGAAGATGAGCATCGAGCTGATCACCGTTCTGATGGTCGGCTCGCTCCTCGTCCTGCTCCTGCTCGGGGTGCCGCTCGCGTTCGCGCTCGGTTTCGTCGCGGTCGCGTTCGCCTACGGCTGCTTCGGCTGGAACGCGCTGTTGCTGATCTCGAGCCGGATCTATGGCTTCGTCAACGTCTACGTGCTGCTCTCGGTGCCGATGTTCCTCCTGATGGCGGCGATCATGGACCGCTCGGGGGTGGCGCGCGACCTGTACGACGCGATGAGCGTCTGGGCGGGCGGCCTGCCCGGCGGGATCGCCGTGATGACGCTGTTGGCGGCGGTGTTCATGGCCGCGACCACCGGCATCATCGGCGGCGAGATCATCCTCCTGGGGCTCGTGGCCCTGCCCCAGATGCTGCGGCTGGGCTACGACAAGAACCTCGCGATCGGCACGATCTGCGCCGGCGGCTCGCTCGGCACGATGATCCCGCCCTCGATCGTGCTGATCTTCTATGGCCTGACGGCCAACGTCTCGATCGGCGATCTGTTCATCGCGGTGGTTTTGCCGGGCCTGCTGCTTGCCGGGTTCTACCTCGTCTACGTGCTGATCCGCTGCGGGCTCGAGCCGGAGATCGGCCCGCCCCTGCCGGCGGCGCAACGCGACCTGCCGCTTCGCGCCAAGCTCGCGATGCTCAAGGGCCTGATCCTGCCGATGGGGATCGCGTTCGGCGTGCTGGGCGTGATCTATGCCGGGATCGCGGCGGTCGCCGAGGCGGCCGCGGTCGGGGTCGCAGGCACGATCCTCGCCGCCTGGCTGCGCGGCGAGCTCAGCTGGAAAATGCTCAGGGACTGCGTCCAGCAGACCATGGCGACCTGCGGCCTGCTGCTCTGGCTCACCTTCGGCGCCACCGCCCTGATCGGGGTCTACAATCTCCTGGGCGGCATCCGCTTCATCCACGATGCGATGACCGGGCTGCCGTTCGCGCCGGTCGTGGTCGTGCTGATCATGATGGCGGTCCTGATCGTGCTCGGCCTGTTCATGGACTGGGTCGGGATTTTGCTCCTCACGATGCCGATCTTCGTGCCGATCATCGAGCATCTCGGCTACGACCCGATCTGGTTCGGCATCCTGTTCTGCATGAACATGCAGATCTCCTACCTCTCGCCGCCGTTCGGCCCGGCCGCCTTTTATCTGAAGGGGGTGGCGCCGCCCGAGATTTCGCTCCAGGACATCTACAGGGCGCTCTGGCCCTTCATGCTGATGCAGATCGCGGCGATGCTCCTGGTCATGTCCTTCCCCGAAATCGCGCTCTGGCTGCCGCACCGCCTGCTCGGCGGGGGTTGATCACCGCCCGCGGCCGCCGCGGTCATACGTCGCGCGGCGAGGGATTCCGGGCGCGGTGGGTCCTCGGGTCACCGCCCGAGGGCGACCAAAGGTCCCCCGACCAATCCGGTCGGCCGGGGGTGTCGTCGGCCAGCCCGCCGGCGCTGCCGGCCCGGCTAGACGATCTCGACCAGCTTGAGCTCGAAGGTCAGGTCTTCGCCGGCGAGCGGGTGGTTGGCGTCGAGCTTGACCGCGCCGTCGTTGACCTCGACCACGGTCAGCTGCAGGCGCCGGCCGGCGGCGTCGGTGCCTTCGAGCCGGTCGCCGACGTCGACCTTCATCTCGGGCGCCAGCTTGTCGCGGCCGATCTCGTGGATCAGCTCGTCGCGATGCGGGCCGTAGGCCTTTTCGGCCGGGACGGTCACGGTCTTGGTGTCGCCGGGCGCCATGCCGGCGAGCGCCTGGTCGACGCCCGGGATGATCTGGCCGCTGCCGATCTCGACCTTGAGCGGCTCGCGCCCGGTCGAGGAATCGAACACCGTGCCGTCGGCGAGGCTGCCGGTGTAATGGAACAGAACCTGATGGCCCTCGGTTGCCCTGTTCATCGCGGTCTCCTCAGGGTTGGCGGTTTTCGTCGCACGAAGCGCCCGCCGGACGCGACTCCGCCCGGCAGCGGCCGCGCTGCCGATCGAACTGCCGCACATGATCCTAGGAGCAGACGGCCCCCGCCGTGCGCGCGGAGCCGAACACGCAAAAGACCCATGCGAAGCTCAACGGGGGTTACGTGAGGGCAACGACCGCGATGTCAACCCGCGCCGCCGGATTGGAGGCCGTGCGCCGGGCCAGCACTCGCTGGCTGCCGACCGTAGCGCATCGCGATCGATCGCGGGTAACGATCTTACCGCAGCCACCATGCCATCGGCTTGACAACCAATAACTCGTTGGTTATGAATTGACCATGGTGACCAATGCGAACGAGCTGTTCGGCACGCTGGCCGATCCGACCCGCCGGGCGATCTTCGAGCGGCTGAGCCGCGAGGGCGAGCAGACCGTGCGGGCGCTGACCGGTCGGGCCGGAGTCTCGCAGCCCGCCGTCTCCAAGCACCTGGGCGTACTGAAGCGGGCAGGCCTCGTGCGCGACCGGCGCGACGGGCGTCGGACCCATTACCGCGCCCAGCCGCAAGCTCTGGCGCCCCTGATCGACTGGATGACCCTTTACGGCGCCTTCTGGCGCGACCGGTTCGATCGCCTGGAAGCGCTGTTGAACAGGATCGACCCATGACCGAGCGCGCCGCCGTCACTCGCTCCATCGTCGTCGAACGGGTGATGCCGCATCCGCCGGAGAAGGTCTGGCACGCCCTCACCCGGGGCCCGCTGCTCGAGGCCTGGCTGATGAAGAACGACTTCCAGCCGGTCGTCGGCCACAGGTTCACGTTCCGGGCCACGCCGCTGCCGCACTGGAACGGCGTGGTCGACTGCGAGGTCCTGGCCGTCGAACCCTGTCAACGGCTCTCCTACAGCTGGAACGCTTCCGGCAAAGAGGCGGCAGATGGACTGAAGACCGTCGTCACCTGGACGCTGACGGCGGTCGAGGGCGGGGTTCTCGTGCGCCTGGAGCACTCGGGCTTCCGGCCCGAGGACGAGGCCAACTACCAGGGTGCCACCCATGGCTGGCAGCGGTTCGTCGCGGCTCTGGAGCGGGTGGTCGCAGAACTGGACTGACAGGCCGCCCGCGACCGGCGCCGCAGTCGCAGACCTAATCCTCGGCCCACAGCCGCAACAGGTTGGTCCGGGTCTTGGCCAGCGTGTCGAACAGCAGCGACTTGCCGTCTCGGGCGTGGACCGCGCGCAGCGCCGTCTCGAGGTCGAACAGGATCTCGCGCCGGCCAGGGTCGCGCACGAAGCTGCGCACCCAGCCGACCGCGGCGAGCCGGATGCCTTCGGTGACCGGCGCCACCCGGTGCAGCGTGGTCGACGGGTAGAGGAAGAGCTCGCCCGCCAGCAGCTTGACCTCGCGCTCGCCGTAGGGGTCGTCGAGCACGAGCGCGCCGCCCTGGTAGCTCTCGGGATCGGCGAGGAACAGCGTGAACGACAGGTCGGTACGCACGCCGTCCATCAGCGCGTCGTCGACGTGACTGCCGTAGGTCATGCCGGGCTCGTAGCGGCTGATCAGCAGGCGCAGGATCGCTTTCGGCCGCGCCGCGGCGACGAACACTTCGTGGCCGAGCAGCGCGCGCTCGATCTGCGCCAGCGCGCCGTCGACGATGCCGCCCCGGCGCGCCTGGAGGTTGTGCTTGACCGCACGCGCATGCCAGCCGGCCGTGGCCCGGCCGTCCACGAACAGCCCTGGGTCCGCCAGGGCGTCCTGAAGCGCCGCCAGGCTCCCGGCATCGAGCAGGCCCGCGATCCGGAGCATCATCGCGGCGGGCGTCCGGTCGGGCACGGCCCGCGGCCGTGGCTCTCACTGGACATGGAGGCCGGCGATCTCGATGTAGGCGGCGGCGCCGAACAGCTTCGACGGATCGGCCTCGACCACGGCCGGCGGTACCAGGCTCGGCCAGAGCCCGGCGACCGCGTCGAACTGCGCCTTGGCCTTGGCGATCGCGTCGGCCGCCTGGGCGCGCTCGGCCGGGGGGATCGCCTCGAGCATCGTCTCGGCGGTGCGCACGAACCCGAGCGCGTCCTGGTACTCCACCGGCTGCACCACGCGCCCGTGCTCGTCGAGGGCGGCGTCATACTCAGCGGCCGCGGTCCGCACGAGGTTGACCATGACCTTGAACCGGATCGCTAGGTCGAGGCGCTTGGCCTCGGGCACCACCGCCTCGGCGGCTTCGATGCCGCCGAGCGCTTCCTGGTACGCGGCCTCGACCCGGTCGGCTGGTGCGCCGTCCTTGGCCAGCTTCGCGAGCGCCTCGAGTTGGGCCTCGAACGCGGTCACGCCACGCTTCTCGAAAGCTGGCTCGAGCGGATCGTAGAGCTCCCCGACCGGATGCTTCATATGCGGCTCGGCGGCCTGCTGCTCGCCCTGCCGATAGAGGTCCATGCCGACCTCGAGATGGCCGCGCATCAGCCCGAGCTCGGTCAGATACGCAACGTCGTCGGTGGCGAGGTCGGCCGACCTGGCTCCACCCTCGCCACCTTCCCCGCCCTCGCCACCTTCGCCGCCGGCGGCGATCTGGGCGAAGGACGGCGTGCCGGCGCCGGGCTTGACGAGCTTGCCGAGCGCGCCCGCCTGGGGTGCGTGGGGCACCAGAGACAGCGCCGCGCCGGTCAGCAGCGCGGCGCCGAGCCCGGTCCAGACCTTGACCCGGGTCGCGGTCGGCAGCGCCCGCGGGTCCTGCGCCGCGGCGACCGTCTGTGCGGTCTGGCGATCACTGTCCTCGGTCATGTTTGGCCTCGCTCACCTCGATGTCCGGCGCCCGGGCGCCCTCGTCAGCTGGTTTCTGACACAGACCTATCAGTTCGAGTATCCACAGTAAAGAGAAAGATGACGTATTTGGAACTGGAATTGTTCTAGACTAAATGACTTGAATTTAGGGTTCTGCGCATCGATGAATATTGAAGGAGCTCCGCATCAAGTTGCAAGTAGAGGAATTCGACGAGATTGCGGCGGGGGGCGGCGGCTGCTAGCAATGGCCGGAGGCTGTGGCGGAGGAGGCGCAATGAAGCTGTTCGATCTGAGCGGCCGGGTCGCGATCGTGACCGGCGGCAATGGCGGGATCGGGCTCGGCATGGCCCGCGGCCTGGCGGAAGCGGGCGCGGCGGTGGTGGTCGCGGGGCGCAACCGGGACAAGAGCGCCGAGGCGGTCGCCGAGCTCGAGGCCCAGGGCGCGGAAGCATTGGCGGTCGAGGTCGAGGTGACCAGCGAGGCGTCCTGCCGCGCTCTGGTGCAGACGACCCTCGCCGAGCTCGGCCGGCTCGACATCCTGGTCAACAACGCCGGCACCAACGTCAGGAAGCAGCCCGAGGACTACGCACTCGCCGAGTGGCACCGGATCCTCGAGACCAACCTGACCAGCGCCTTCATGTGCTGCCAGGCGGCCTACCCGGCCATGGTCAAGGCAGGCGGCGGCAAGATCATCAACATCGGCTCGATGATGTCGATCTTCGGCGCCTCGTTCACCGCCCCTTACGCCGCGACCAAGGGCGGCATCGTGCAGCTGACGCGGGCGCTCGCCTGCGCCTGGGCCAAGGACAAGATCCAGGTCAACGCGGTCCTGCCGGGCTGGATCGACACGGCGCTCACGGTCCAGGGCCGCCGCGACATCCCGGGGCTCGAGGAGCGGGTGGTGGGGCGCACGCCCGCCGGCCGCTGGGGCCATCCCGACGACTTCGCCGGCATCGCGGTCTTCCTCGCCGGCCCCGGCTCGGACTTCGTCACCGGCACCGCGATTCCGGTTGACGGCGGCTATTCGGTTCAGGGCTGAGCCGGCCGGCGGCCCGCCCTCGGTCTCAGGCGCCCTCGACCAGGACCAGCCGGCTCTTGGCGGCGCGCTGGCGGATGCCAATGATCGCCTGGTAGTCCGGCGATTCGTAGAAGCGCCGGGCCGCGGCGACGTCCGGGAACTCGATCACCACGATCCGGCTCGGCTCGCGCTCGCCCTCAAGCAGATCGGCCGCCCCGCCGCGCACGATGAAGCGGCCGCCGTAGCGCTCGATCACGCCCGGCGTCTGGGCGCGGTAGGTGGCGTAAGCCTCGGGGTCGGTCACCTCCACCTCGGCGATGATGTAGCCGGCCATGCCATGTCTCCTTTCCAGCTCTCGCGGCGGTCGTTCGACCGTCGCGGGTGCCGATCAGCTTGCTATGGGTAGCCATAGGCGGCCGCGTCCGCTATGACGGAGGCTAACCAGAAATCAGGGAGATTGACATGATCGATCGCATCCGGGACTTCAGCGTCGCGCTGAGCGCGGCGATCGCGCTGCTCGGGGTGAGCGTGGCCGGCGCCGACACGATCACCCTGAACGGCGCCAGCCAGTTCGACGACGATCACGCCTTTACCAAGACGATGCAGAAGTTCGAGGAGCTGGTCCGTCAGTACTATCAGGGACCGGAGCAGCTCGAGTTCGTGCTGCACAAAAACAGCGAGCTCGGCCTCGAGAAGGACTATTTCGCCTACATGAGCCAGGGCCTCTCGGTCGACTACGCGGTGGTGGCACCATCGCACATGTCGACGTTCTCACCGATGGCGCCGTTGATGGACATGCCGTTCCTGTTCCGCGACGTCGATCACTGGAACAAGGTCATGGAGGCGGACGCGCTCAAGCCGATCGCCGACGACATCTACAAGAAGGCCGACGTGCTGATCATCGGCTACGCCGGCGGCGGTACCCGCAACCTGATCACCAAGGAGCCGGTCGAGACGATCGACGACATCAAGAACATGCCGATCCGGGTGATGGGGGCGCCGATCCAGACCCGGATCTTCGATGCGATCGAGATGGCGCCGACCGTGATCGCCTACGACGAGGTCTACAACGCCATGCAGACCGGCGTGATCGACGCCGCCGAGAACGAGGCGGCCGGCGTCCAGCAGATGAAGTTCTACGAGGTCGGCCCCTACATCGACCTGACCCAGCACGCGATCACGGTCCGCCCCTTGTGCTTCTCCGGCAAGACCTTCGAGCGCCTGCCCGAGGACCTGCAGGCGGCGATCGTCAAGGCGGGCAAGGAGGCGGGCGCCTACGGCCGCGAGATCGAGTCCTCGGAGGACAGCGCCAAGCTCGCCCAGATGCAGAAGGACGGCCTGCTCACCCTGGTCGAGTTCAAGGAGCGCGACCAGCTGCTCGAGTTGGCCGAGCCGGTCAAGCAGGCCTATGCCAAGGAGCTCGGCGCCTCCGACGTCCTCGACGCGATCAACGCGATCCAGTAGAGCCGAATCCGCGGCGGCGGGTCGGCTGCCGGTCCCGGCCCGTCGCCGCGATCCTCGAAATTGAAGAGCGGCCGTGCTGGCAAAAATCCTCGACGCCTACTATCGCGTGCTGCGGGTCGTGCTGACCCTGCTGATGGCGGCGCTGGTGGTGCCGGTCAGCATGCAGATCCTCTCCCGCTACACGGGCCTGGTGCCGCGGTACATCTGGACCGAGGAGATCGCGCGCTTCTGCTTCATCTGGATCGTGATGGTCGGGGCGATGATCGCGGTCCGCGACGGCACCCATTTCGACGTCGACCTGCTGCCCAAGGGCAATGCCAAGGTCGAGGCGGGCTTGCGGCTGTTCGTCCACGTCGCCATGCTGTTGGTCGCGCTGATTTTCGTGACTTACGGCTATCAGTTCGCCAAGTTCGGCTCGATCCAGGTGTCGGAGATCGCGGGCCTGCCGCTGCTCACGATCTACATCGCTTGGCCGCTCGCCGGCGTCACCATGCTGCTGTTTTTGTTGGAGAAGTTCTTCGAGGACTGGCGCATCTACCGGGGCGAGCTGCCGCCGCCCACGCACGAGCTCCCGAAAGCCGAATGAGCGCTTTTCCGCAGGCGCAGAGCCCCGGCCTGGAGGCGCTCGCATGACCCCGGGCGAAGTGGCGGCGATCCTGTTCGGGGTGTTCGGTCTGCTGGTGGTGCTGCGGGTGCCGGTCGCGTTTGCGCTCGGGCTCGCCTGCGTGCCGGTGTTCTTCATCGACCCGCGGCTGTCGCCGTTCGTGCTGCTGCAGCAGATGTTCAAGTCGTACAACACCTTCATCCTGCTCGCGGTGCCGTTCTTTCTGCTGGCCGCCAACCTGATGAACGCGGCCGGCATCACCGATCGGCTGGTGCGCCTGTCGCAGGCCGTGGTCGGCCATCTGCCGGGCGGGCTCGGCCACATCAACGTCATGGTCAGCATGTTGTTCGCCGGCATCTCAGGCTCCTCGACCGCGGACGCCGCCGGGATCGGCTCGCTCCTGATCCCGCAGATGCAGAAGCAGGGCTACGATACCGCGTTCTCGGTTGCGATCACCGCCTGCTCCTCGGTCATGGGCGTGATCATCCCGCCCTCGATCCTGATGGTGGTCTGGGGTGGGTTGATGAGCGTCTCGATCGGCGGCCTGTTTCTGGCGGGCGTGGTCCCGGGCCTTCTGATCGGCCTCTCGATGATGGCCACGGTCTACGTCTACGCCCGGCGCTACGGCTATCCGATCTACGCCCGCTCCTCGCTGTTCGACTTCGTCCGCGCGTTCGCCCAGGCGCTGCTCGCGCTGATGACGCCGGTGATCATCGTCGGCGGCATCGTTGGCGGCTTCTTCACCCCGACCGAGGCCTCGGTGATCGCGGTGCTGTACTCGCTGGCACTGGGCATGTTCGTCTACCGCACGGTCGGGCCCAGACGGCTGGTGGGCGTCCTCTACGACTCGGCCCGCTTCGCCGCCATTTCCCTCTTCTGCATCGGAACGGCCAGCGCCTTCGGCTGGGCGCTCGCCTATTTCCAGATCCCGCGCGCGCTGGTGCACCAGATCGAGCTCATGGGCCTGGGCCCGACCGGCATCGGCCTGATGACCGCCTTCGGCTTTCTGGTGATCGGCATGTTCATCGATGCGATCCCGGCGATCATCATCCTCGGCACGGTGCTCTGGCCGGTGACCCAGTCGGTCGGCATGCATCCGATCCACTTCGCGATCATCGGCGTCATTTCCCTCGCTTTCGGCCTGGTGACCCCGCCCTACGGCCTCTGCCTCCTGATCGCGTGCGCGATCGGCAAGATCCCGGTCCTCAAGGCGCTCAAGGACGTCGCCATCATCCTGATCCCGATGCTCGCCGTCCTGCTCCTGGTGATCCTGCTGCCCGACCTGATCCTCGCGCTGCCCCGCCTGCTCATGCCGCGGTTCGTCAGCTGAGCAAGGCATCTCGGACGCGGGCGAAGAGCTGCTCCTCTTCGGCAAGCCCGGATGGCCCCGAGGTCGACGAGGCTCGCGATTAGTCCGGGATCAGCCAGACGTCGTCCGGGCGCCAGGTGAGGCGGACCGGGGTGCCGGGGGCGAAGCGGGCGCCACGGTCGGCCGAGGTCGCGATCACGGATTTTTCCCGGTGCGTCTCGAGGTGATAGCGGAGCGACTGGCCGAGGTAGATCACGTCGCTCACGATCGCGCGCAGGCCCTCACCGTCGGCCGCGGGCGTGGCGGGCTCGAGCCGGACCCGCTCGGGCCGGACGATCGCGGTGACCTTTCGCCCAGGCGGCAGGCCCGCGGCCGGGCACGGCACCAGCGCGCCATCGTTGAGCTGGAGAAAACAGCCGGCCGGGCCGTTCTCCAGCACGCCCTCGAAGCGGTTGGCGGTGCCGAGAAAGTCGGCGACGAAGCGGTTGGCCGGCCGCAGATAGGCCTCCTCGGGGGTGCCGATCTGCTGCACCCGGCCCTCGTCCAGGACCACGATCCGGTCGGACAAGGACAGCGCCTCCTCCTGGTCGTGGGTGACCAGGACCGTGGTGATCCCGAGCGAGCGCTGCAGCTGGCGGAGCTCGACCTGGAGCTGCTCGCGGAGCTTGCGGTCGAGGGCGCCGAGCGGCTCGTCGAGCAACAGGATCTCGGGCTCGAACACGAAGGCGCGCGCGAGCGCCACCCGCTGCTGCTGGCCGCCGGAAAGCTGGCTCGGTCGCCGGCGCCCGAAGCCCTCGAGACGGACCAGGCGGAGCGCATCCTCGACCCGCCGCTGCATCTCGGCCTTGCCGAGGCCGCGCACCGAGAGCGGAAAGGCGACGTTGGCGGCGACCGACATGTGCGGGAACAGCGCGTAGCTCTGGAACACGAGGCCGACGTTGCGCTTGGCCGCCGGCAGCCAGGTGACGTCGCGGCCGCCGATCTCGATCCGGCCCGCCGAGGGGCCGCTAAGACCTGCGATCATGGTCAAGAGCGTGGTCTTGCCGGAGCCGCTCGGGCCGAGCACGGTCACGAACTCGCCCTGCGCCACGCCGAGGTCGATGTCCTCGACCGCGACCACCGGCCCGTAGCGTTTGGCGACGCCGATCAGATCGATCGTGCTCATGGCCGGCCGAGCCTAGCAGACCCGCCGCGGGCTTCCTATCGGCGCGCGCAAGGCCGGGGAAGCCGGGCGCCGGGGCGCGCGCGGGCCTCTTGCATCGCCGCAGGCGCGCCGTCATAACCGGGCCCAGGAGGCACTCGGGATCTGGAGCCTTTGCCCCTGGAGCGCCACGAGCCCGGCCGACGGTTCGGCTTGCACCAAGACCAAAAGGGAACACCGCCATGAGACTGAGCCGCAGGCAGTTCACGAAGCTCGCGGGCGGCACGCTCGTGTTCGCCAGCACGCAGGCCTTGCTGAGGCGCGCCCGCGTCGCCGCCGCGGAGCCGATCCGGGTCGGCAACATCCTCGATCAGACCGGCGGGCTCAACATCTACAGCCTGAAGCAGATCAAGGCGCTGGCCATGGCGGTCGACGAGCTCAACCAGGCGGGCGGCCTTCTCGGCCGGCCCCTCGAGCTCCACTTCTACGACAGCCAATCCAATAACCAGTTCAATTCTCAATATGCGACCCAGGCGATCGTGCGCGACAAGGTGAGCGTGATCCATGGCGGCATCACCTCGAGCTCGCGCGAGGTGATGCGTCCAATCGTCGACAAGTACAAGAACCTGCTCTTTTACAACTCCCTGTATGAGGGTGGCGTCTGCGACCGCCGCCAAGTCAGCACCGGCATGGTGCCGGCGCAGCAGCTCGAGCCGCTGGTCGACTACGTGGTCAAGGAGAAGGGCGCCAAGAAGGGTTACGTGCTCGCCGCCGACTACAACTACGGTCAGATCACCTCGAAATGGATGCAGAAGCTGCTCGGCGAGGCGGGCGGCGAGGCGGTCGCGATCGAGTTCTTCCCGCTGGACGTCACCAACTTCGCACCGGCGATCAGCCGGATCCAGGAGAAGAAGCCGGATGTGGTCTGGTCGGTGCTGGTCGGCGGGGCGCATATCGCCTTCTACCGCCAGTTCGAGGCGACCATCGGCAAGAAGAACCTGATGTTGGCCTCGACCACCTACGGCGTCGGCCGCGAGAACACCCAGTTGTCCCCGGACGAGCGCGAGGGCATCATCATCGCGACCTCGTTCGTCGACGACCTGCCGACCGCGGCGGCCAAGGCGTTCGTCAAGAAGTATCAGGACTACACCGGCGAGAGGGAGTACGTCGGCGAGTACGGCGAGTACGGCTATCGCGGCCTGATGCTCTGGGCGGAGGCGGTGAAGGCGGCGGGCGATGCCGCGCCGGATGCGGTGATCGACGCGATCGCCAAGGGCGGCGTCAAGTTCGATGGCGCGGGCGGCCTCTACACGATCGACGGCAAGACCCAGCACACGACGATGGACATTCACATCGTGGTCGGCAACCGGGCCGGCAGCTTCGATGTGATCAAATCGTTCCCGCAGCGCCCGCCGCGCGATACCCAGCTGGTCTGCGATCTCGACAAGGACCCGAACGACCGGACCCAGTACGAGCCGCAGATTTGACCGCAACCGTGACGGTGCGCGGGCGAGGCGAGAACGGCCCATCCCCGCTGCTCGTTGCCGCCTGATCGACCGGGAGCCCGGGCGCCGTGACGGAGGTCGTCAACACCCTCTATCTGGCGCTGTTCTCGATCGGGCTGTTCGTGCTGATCAGCCTCGGGCTGGCGGTGATCTTCGGCCTGATGCGGGTGATCAACCTCGCGCAGGGCGAGTTCATCATGCTCGGCGCCTACGTCTGCGCGCTGACGTCGAACCGGGGCGTGCCGCTCTGGCTCGCCTTCCTGCTCGCGGCGCTCGCGGTCGGGCTGTTCGGGATCGTGGTCGAGCGGCTGATCATCCGCTGGCTCTACGGCCGGATCGTCGACACTCTGCTCGCAACCTGGGGGCTCTCGCTGTTTCTGGTCGGCGGCATCACCACGCTGTTCGGTCCGCAGACCGAGAGCGTCGGCGCCGCGCTCGGCAACGTCGGGGTCGCGGGCGTCACCATCTCGCTCTACAACCTGATCGTGATCGGGATCGCCTTGCTGATGCTGGCTCTGACCTTCGCGCTGCTGCGCTTCACGACCTTCGGCCTGCTCGTGCGCGGCACGATGCAGAACCCGGAGATGGCGGGCGCGCTCGGGGTGTCGCGCGAGCGCATCTACATGCTGACCTTCGGGCTCGGCTCGGCGCTGACCGGGCTCGCCGGTGCCGTACTCGTGCCGATCACCGGGGTCGCCCCGACCATGGGCATCTTCTTCGTCGCCAAGGCGTTCATCACGGTGATCGCGGGCGGCCATCTGCCGCTGCTCGGCACGATCTCGGCCGCCTCGCTGTTCGGCGCGATCGACGGCATCGTGAGCTTCCGGTTCAGCTCCGTGGTCGGCGAGATTTCCGTACTTCTGGTCGCGATCCTGCTGCTCCGGCTGCTGCCGCTCGGCATCACCGGCCGGCTGCGGCAGGGGCTCTAGGACGAGCCGGATGCCCTGGTCGCCCTGGTCAAGGCCGAACCCGGCCTCGGGCTCCCGAGCGCAGTCGGGCGGCGTCAACGGAAGCTTAACCTTGGCGCGTCAATGCTTTCTTCGGATGGTCCATGCGACCGTGGGAATCCGAGATTCCGCTTTTCAGCCGGCGGATTCCCACGGTCGCATGGACCAGAGCCGAGGCAGATTAGCGGTTGATGGTTGACGACGGGTTAACCGGGGGGCCGCCGGCGACGGTTGGGGCGCAACCGTCCAGGCGGCGCCGCGGCTCGATCGTCGCGCGAGCAACGGGGGCGCGCAACCCGGGCATGACGCCGCCCGCGGCCGCTCCGCCCTGGTGGTGGTGGCTCGCGGTCGCGTTCATGACCGCCTTTCTGCTCTGGCTGACGCCGCGGATCGACATCGCCGGGCAGCTCGATCTCGCGATCATCTTGATCCTGGCACTGCTCGCGCTCAGCATGAGCTTTCTCTGGGGCTACGTCGGCATCCTCTCATTCGGCCAGACCGCGTTCTTCGGGCTCGGCGGCTATGCCTACGCGGTCCTGGCGCTGAACTTCGACACCACGACCTGGCCCGTGTTCGCTGCGCTCCTTGTGACGATGCTGTTTGCGGCCGTGCTCGGTTATTTCGTGATCTACGGCCGGGTCAGCGACATCTATCTCTCGGTGATCACGCTGGTCGTGACCCTGATCCTGGAGAAGGGCATCCGCTCGACTTCGGGGCCCGGATACGTGATCGGTGCTGTGCGGCTGAACGGCCAGAACGGCATCCCGAGCGTGCCCTCGCTCCGGCTGCCCTGGGATCCGTCCACGGAGCTGTTCGTCGATGGCGTGCTCTACCTTTCGATCGTGCTGCTGGTCCTGGTCTACGTCGGGCTCCGGCTCCTGCTGGTGACCCACTTCGGCCGGGTCCTGGTCGGCATCCGCGAGAATGAGCGCCGGATCGAGCTCCTGGGCTACGACAGCCGGGCCTACAAGCTCGCGGCCTTCGTGCTCGCCGCCGGGATCGCGGCACTGTCCGGCGTGCTCTATGGCGTCTGGGGCAACTTCGTCGCTCCTGAAATGTTCAACCTCAACCAGGCGGCCCAGGTCGTGATCTGGGTGATCGTCGGCGGCCGCTCGACCCTGATCGGCCCGATCGTCGGCACGGCGCTGGTCCAGCATCTGACCGTCCAGCTCGGCACGATCGGGGTCGGCCAGGTGACGCTGGTGCTGGGCCTCGTGCTGATGGCCTTCGTGCTGGTGTTCCGGGAAGGGCTGGTGCCCTCGCTCGGCCTGCTGCTCGGAAGGCTGCTCGGGCGCAAGGAGCGGGCGCGGTGAGCGCCGATCTGATCCTCGAGACCCGCGGGCTGGAAAAGAACTTCGGCGGTGTGCGGGCGCTGGCGAGCGTCACCTTCGGCCTGGAGCGCGGCGAGCTCCGCTGCCTGATCGGGCCGAACGGCGCCGGCAAGAGCACCTTCTTCAAGCTGCTGACCGGTCAGATCCGGCCTTCCGCGGGTGCGATCCTGTTCGAGGGCAAGGACGTCACCAACGCCCTGCCGCACCAGATCGGGCGGCTCGGCATCGGCATCAAGAACCAGGTCCAGGACGTCTTCAACGGCCTGTCGGTCGCCGAGAATCTCTACCTCGCCGCGAGCTCGACCCGCGCCCGGCGGGCCGCGACCGAGCACGCGCGCGAGCTCGCCGCCCGCCTCGGCCTCGAAGACCTCCTGGACGTCCCGGTCGGGACGCTCGCCCACGGTCAGCGGCAGTGGGTCGAGATCGCGATGGTGGTCGCGCGGGCACCCAAGCTGGTCCTTCTGGATGAGCCCTCGGCCGGCATGACCATCGAGGAGACCAGGCGGACCGCCCTGCTGATCCGCGAGGTCAACCGGAGCGCCAGCCTGATCGTGGTCGAGCACGACATGCAGTTCATCCGCCAGATCGCGCACAAGGTCACGGTCTTCCATCAGGGCGGCATCCTGCTCGAGGACAGCTTCGAGCGGGTCGTCGCCGACCCGGTCGTGCGCGACGTCTATCTCGGCCGCCGGACCGCCGCCTGACATGCTCGAGGCCGAGGACCTCCATGCCGGCTACGGCGCGATCCCGGTGCTCACAGGCGTCAGTCTGAGCGTCGTCGAAGGCGGCTTCGTCGGCATCCTCGGCCACAACGGCATGGGCAAGACGACGCTGCTCAAGGCGCTCGCGGGCATCCTGCCGGCGAGCGCCGGCCGGGTGCGTCTCGGCGGCGAGGACATCACCCGCCTGCCGAGCCATGAGCGGACCCGGCGCGGTCTCGGCTACGTGCCCCAGGGGCGCGAGATCTTTCCCGGGCTCTCGGTCCGCGACAATCTGCGCTTCGCCGCGGTCGCGAAAGGCACGGCGGAGCCAGGTGCGGTCGAGCGGGTATTGGAAGAATTCCCGCGCCTGAAACCGCTGCTCGAGCGGGCGGGTGGCGCGCTCTCCGGCGGCGAGCAGCAGCTCCTGGCGCTCGCCCGCTGCCTGGTCCAGGCGCCGCGCGTCCTGCTGCTCGACGAGCCGACCGAGGGCGTCCAGCCCTCGATGATCGAGACGATCGCGGACAAGCTCGCCGCGCTCCGGCACAGCCACCGCCTGACCGTGATCCTGGTCGAGCAGAACCTCGATTTCATCAAGGCGCTCTCGGAACGGGTGCTGGTCATCCAGAAGGGCCGGATCGTTCGCGAGGTGGGGCCGGCCGAGCTCGACGACCCCGTGATCATCGGCGAGTTCATCGGCGCCGCCTGCGACGCGGCAACCGGGAGAGGTGAGCGATGTTGACCATCACGGCCGTGATTCGGGCCAAGGCGGGCCATGAGGACGCGATCGACCGCGCGCTGCGGGCAGTGATCGCCGCGGTCAAGGCGCGCGAGCCCGGGACGATCGCCTATGTCGTCAGTCGGGACCGGGACGACCCCACCGTGTTCACGACTTTCGAGCGCTTTCGCGACGAAGCGGCGATGACCCTCCACAATCAATCGCAGGCAGTCGCCGATTTCGTCGCCGCCACCAAGGACAGCCTCGCCCGCCCGATCGCGCTGCACAGCTGCCGCGAACTCGACGCCAAGCTGTCCTGAGCCGGCGGGTGCGGTCGGTGCCTTGGGGGTCGGTCCGACGCCACATGAGGAAAGTTGCCGCAAGGTTTCGATCAGGCGCTGCAACCCCGGTGCCGTCCGTGATAAGCGAGGTTGGGAGGGGCGCGGATGAGCAAGGAAGACCTCTGCTACACGCCGGCCGTCGAGCTTGCGCGCCTGATCCGGGCGAAGACGATCTCGCCGCTCGAGGTCGTGGAGGTGGTGCTCGAGCGGGCCGAAGCGCTCAATCCGAAGCTCAATGCGATCTGCACCTGGACCGCGGAGACGGCGCGGGCGCGGGCGCGCGAGGCCGAGCAGGCGGTGATGCGCGACGACCGGCTCGGGCCGCTCCATGGCGTGCCGACCACGATCAAGGATCTCGCGTTCACGCGCGGCGTGCGGACGATGGCCGGCTCGTGGATCCATGCCGAGCGGGTCCCGGAGGTCGACGCGCCGTTCGTCGAGCGCCTGGCCGCGGCCGGGGCGATCTCGATCGGCAAGACGACGGTCCCCGAGTTCGGCTGGAAGGGCTGCGGCGACAGCCCGGTCACCGGCGTCTCGCACAATCCCTGGCGGCACGGGATGAATGCCGGCGGCTCGAGCACCGGGGCCGCGATCTGCGCGGCAGCGGGCATCGGCCCGATCCATCAGGGCTCGGACGGCGCCGGCTCGATCCGGATGCCGGCCGGCTTCTGCGGCGTCTTCGGTCTCAAGCCGTCCTATGGCCGGGTGCCGTACGCGCCGGCCAACAACAACGATCACATGTCGCACGCCGGCCCGATCACCCGCACGGTCGCCGATGCCGCGCTGATGCTCCAGGTCATGGCCGGGCCAGACGAGCGCGACCAGGTGAGCCTGCCGGACGCGCCCGCGGACTACCTCGCGCGGCTCGAGGACGGCATCGAGGGCCTGCGCGTCGCCTTCAGCCCCGACCTCGGCTATCTGCGGGTCGACGAGGACGTCGCGACCGTCGTGCGCGCTGCAGCCCAGGCATTCGAGGACCTGGGCTGCCATCTCGAGGAGGTCGACCCGGATCTCGGCGATCCGATCGCGATCGAGCACGTGTTCTACGCCGCCAATGCCGCGGGCAATCACGGGCCGCACCTCGAGCGCTGGGGCGAGCGCATGGACCCGGGTCTGGTGGCGCTGATCGAGGACGGTCTGCGCTACTCGGCGGCCGACTACGTCCGCGCGCGCGGCCAGCGCCTGGAATATTACGACCGGGTGCGCCGGTTGTTCGAGCGTTTCGATCTGCTGCTGACGCCGACGCTCTCGGTCGCCGCCTTTCCGGTCGGCCGGCTGATCCCGGAGCATTGGCAGCAGCACCCTTGGGACTGGATCCGCTGGGCCGGGTTCTCCTACCCCTTCAACCTGACCTGGGTGCCGGCGGCGACCTGCCCGTGCGGCTTCACCGCCGAGGGTCTGCCGGTGGGGCTGCAGATCGTGGCCGGCCGGCATCGCGACCTCCGCGTCCTGCAGGCGGCGCGCGCTTTCGAGCGCGCCCGCCCCTGGGCCGACCGACGACCGCCGGTCTGACGCCAGGGCGCAGCCCGGCGCGACCCCGCCGCGGTTGGGGCACCTGCGCGTTCGGTTGATTGTCACCGCGCGCGGACATGACCATCGAACCTCGCCGCGGCAGCGGAAGCCGAGCGTTTGCCTGGCTCTCGGGTTCGTTTGGTCGTGGCGGGCGGCGGAGTTGCGATGGCCGGGGCGAGGCCAGCGGGCGCCCTTTCGGCCGTGCGAGCGGCGTTCACTCAGTCCCGGAGCGCGGACGTCGGGGTCGCCGATTGTTGATAGCAGGCCATAGGAAAATATGCAAGCCAACCCCCGCCGTTCGAGCTGGCGAGTGCCGTCGCTGGCGGCGGTGGTCAGGACCGCGCCGGCGATCGCGCCCCGATGCGGCTCGCGCCTGGCCTTGGCGATCGCGGCCCGGATCAAGACCGGGATGACAGGATGAGCGATCACCCGTCGCGCCGGTGCACCAGGCTGGCGCTGACTCCTCGCCGGTCGTGCGCCGCTGGCGCGGCAACGGTGACGATGCTACGCTTCCGCAGATCCTGGGCTGGCGCTCCAGCGCGGCTCACAAAGACAAGAAGAAGGAGGAGACCGATGACGAGCGAGCGACATGTCGATGCTTCGAACACCCGGGCTGGCCGCAGCGTGGCGCGCCTGGCCGCCGGGGTGGCGGCACTCGCGGTGGTCGCGACCATCCCGGGCGCCCGGGCGGCCGATGAGATCTTGATCGGCGGCGCGCTCTGCCTGACCGGCATCCAGGCGCCGCTCGACGAGCCAGGGCTGCGCGGCGCCGAGCTCGCGGTCAAGGTCATCAATCAAAAGGGCGGCGTGCTCGGCAAGCAGCTCAAATTCGTCAACCTCGATGGCAAGAGCGATCCGGTGACGGTCGGCAACAGCGCGGCGCAGGTGATCGGCGAGGGCGCCGAGCTGATGGTCGCACCCTGCGACTTCGACATGGGCGGTCCGGCCGATCGCGAGGCGCAGAAGGCCGGCATCGTCGGCATCTCGACCTGCGCTTCCTCGCCGCTCCACGGCTCGGTCACCCTGGGCGACAAGCAGTTCACGCTGTCGATGTGGAACACCACGATGGGCGCCGCTGCCGCCGAATACGCCTTCAATGACAAGGGCTGGAAGAACGCCTACGTCATTACCGACACCTTCATCGACTACACGACCAGCCTCAGCGAATACTTCATCAAGCACTTCAAGGCGCTGGGCGGCAACGTCATCTTCGAGGACAAATACACCCAGGGGGCGCAGGACTTCTCGGCCCAGCTCGCCCGTCTGCAGCGCTCTTCGGAGAAGCCGGACGTGCTGTTCATCTCCTCCTACATGCCGGATCTCGGCACCATCATCCGCACGATCCGCCAGGCCGGCATCGACGCGCCGATCGTCGGCGGCGATTCCTACGACGACCAGGGCCTGTTCGATGCGCTCGGCGAGAAATACGGCAGCGATGTCTATTTCGTGACCCACAGCTTCATGGCGCCCGGCGCGACGCCGGAGATGGCGGATTTTCTCGAACTTTATCAGCAGGAATACGGCAAGGCGCCCGACACTTCGTTCGTCGCGACCGGCTGGGACACGATCCAGGTCATGGTCCAGGCGGTCGAGAAGGCGGGCTCGACCGACGGCGACAAGGTCGCCGACGTGATGGAGAACACCGAGTTCCAGCTGCTGACCGGCAAGCTGCGCTGGACCGACGCCGCTCACGGCCACGAGCCCGACATCGAGGCGGCCCTGGTCGAACTCCAGAACGGCAAGCCCAGCTTCATCGGCTGGCGCCGGCCGACCAACGTGCCGAAGCCGCCCTACCTCGTGAAGTACATCCAGGAGCACAAGAGCTAGCATCGCCGCCGGGGCGGGCGCCGTTCTGCGCGGCGCACCGCCGGCAGGGTGGGCAGCGGTCGGGGCATGAGCGCCGTCAACGGATCCGACGCCGATGCGCTGGTGATCGAGCAGGTCAGCAAGCACTTCTATGAGCTGCGGGCGGTCGACGGCGTCAGCCTCCGCCTCGGGCGCGGCGAGATCCTGGGGCTGATCGGGCCCAACGGCTCCGGCAAGACGACGCTGATCAACGTGGTCACCGGCGTGCTGCCGCCGACCGGCGGCCGGGTCTTCGCGTTCGGCCGCGACCTGACCGGCCGGCCGGCCTACCAGATCGCCCGCGCCGGCCTCGCCCGGACCTTCCAGCGGGTGCGCCTGTTCGGCGGCCTGAGCGTGCTCGAGAACGTGATGGTCGCCGCGATGAGCGTCGGGGCGGGCCGCGCCGAGGCGACCCTGCGGGCGCAGGCGGCGCTGGCGCGCATGGGGGTCGAGCGCTGGGCCGGCACGCCGGCGACCGCCCTGCCCTACGGCCACGAGCGGATGGTCGAGGTCGCCCGCGCGCTCGCGATGCGCCCGCGCTTTCTGTTCCTGGACGAACCGGCCGCGGGCCTCAATGAGGACGAGAGCGAGAAGCTCTTGACCCGGCTCGCGACGATCCCGGCCGAGAGCAGCCTCGGCATGCTGATCGTCGACCACGACATGCACTTGATCATGCGGCTCTGCCACCGGCTGCACGTGCTCAACTACGGGCGTACGATCGCCGAGGGCACGCCGCAGGAGGTCCGGGCGGTGCCCGAGGTGGTCGAGGCCTATCTGGGCGCGCCCTTGGAGGACGAGGGTGCTCGCGCTTGAGGACGTGCATGCCGGGTATGGAGCGATCAGCGCGCTTCGCGGCGTCACGATCGAGGTCAACGAGGGTGAGCTCGTGGCGCTGATCGGCACCAACGGCGCCGGCAAGACGACGACGCTCGCGACAATTGCAGGCGTGCTGACCCCGACGGCCGGAAGGGTCATGTTCCGCGGCGAGCCGATCGCCGGGCTTCCACCCGAGGCGATCGTGCGCCGCGGGATCGCGATGGTGCCGGAAGATCGGGAGATTTTTCCGGCCTTGACGGTCGAGCAGAACCTGCGGCTTGGCGGGTTCGTCCGCCGCGACCGCGAGGAGTACCGGCGCGACCTCGAGGCGATGTCCGAGCTGTTCCCGATCCTGCGCGAGCGCCGCGACCAGTCGGCCGGCACGCTCTCGGGCGGCGAGCAGCAGCAGCTGGCGATCGCCCGGGCGCTGATGTCGCACCCGCAGCTCCTGATGCTGGACGAGCCCTCGCTTGGCCTCGCGCCGAAGCTGGTCGGCCAGGTCTTCCAGCTGATCTCCCGGCTGCATGCCGACGGCACGACCATCCTCCTGGTCGAGCAGAACGTCGCCCAGACGCTCAGGATCGCCGATCGGGCGTACGTGATCCGGATGGGCCGGGTCGAGGCCGGCGGCACGCCCGACGAGCTCCGCCAAAGGATCGACGTCGAGAGCGCCTATCTCGGCGGCGCCGCGCGCGCGAGGCGCGCATGACCGAGGCCGCCTATTTCGTCATCGACGTGCTCAGCCTCGGCAGCCTCTACGCCCTGATGGCGCTGGGGCTGGTGCTGGTCTACGGCATCCTGAAGCTCGTGAACTTCGCCTATGGCGAATTGATCATGGTCGCGGGCTACACGCTCTATCTGCTCGATGGCTCGCCCTTGCCCTGGCTCGTGATGGCGCTGGTCGCGATCCTCGCGGCGGTACTGGCCAGCGTGCTGACCGAGCGGATCGCGTTCCGGCCGGTGCGCGAGAAATCGCTGACCGCGATGCTGATCACCTCGTTCGCGGTCAGCACGCTGTTCCAGAACGCTGCGCTGCTCCTGATCTCGCCGCGGGCGCGGGTCGTGCCGCTGCCGGATCTCTTCACCGAAAACTTCATGATCGACGGCGTGCTGATCCAGGTCCGGGACGTGCTCGCGGTCGTGGTCAGCCTGGCGATGCTCGGGATCTTCACGCTCCTGCTCAACCGGACGGTGCTCGGGATCGCGCTGCGCGCCGCCGCCGACAACTTCCGCATGACCCAGATGCTGGGCGTGCCGGCCAACCTCGTGATCAGCGTCGCGTTCGCGATCAGCGGGCTGCTCGCGGGCGTGGTCGCGCTGTTCTGGCTCGGGCGAACGGCCTCGGTGACGCCCGGCATCGGGCTCGAGCCCCTGATCGTGGCCTTCGTCGCGACCGTGGTCGGGGGGCTCAACAGCCTGCTGGGCGCCGTGGTCGGCGGCTACGTGCTGGCGCTGATGACGGTCGGGATCAATACCTTCCTGCCCCAGGACCTGGTCGACTACCGGCAGGCCTTCACGTTCGGCCTCGTGATTCTGATCCTCCTGTTCCGGCCCGAAGGCCTGATCCGGGCGCGGTGAGCGAGGCCATGGCCAGGCACCTGCGCGGCTTCGACACGGTTTTGATCCTGGTCGTGCTGATCGCGCTGATCGCCGGCGCGACCGGGCTGTTCGGCTCGGTCGTGCTCACCCGCTTCGTCACCACGATGTTCATCGACATGGTGCTGGTGCTGGGCCTCCAGATCTTCATGGGCAACACCAACATCCTCTGGTTCCCGCACATCGGCTTCATGGGGATCGGCGCGTACGCGTCGGTGATCTTCTCGATGTCGGCGCTGCAGAAGTCGCTGACCCTGCCCGACCTCTACCCGTTCCTGGTCGACGTCCATCTGCCGTTCCTGCCGGCGCTGCTCGCGGGCGGCGTGATCGCGGCGGTGGTCGCGGCGGTCGTCGGCCTGCCGCTGATGCGGCTCTCGGATTTCCCGGCGGTGATCACGGGCTTTGCGCTCCTGGTCATCATCCACGTCGTGCTGACCCACTGGAACACGGTGACCAACGGCCCGCAGACCCTGTTCGGCGTCGACAACGACACGCAGCTTATCGATGTCGCGGTCTGGTCCGCGGTGTTCGTGGTCGTCGCCTGGCTGTTCGCGGACTCCAAGGTCGGGCTGCAGCTGCGCGCCTCGCGCGACGATCTGCTCTCGGCCGGCTCGATCGGCGTCAACATCGTCGCGGTCCGCTGGCTGGCGCTGGTGCTGAGCGCGTTCACAGCCGGCATCGGCGGCGGCCTGTTCGCGCACTTCATCACCTCGTTCACGCCGAAGGCCTTTTTCCTCAGCGAGACCTTCGTGGTGCTGGCGATGCTGGTGATCGGCGGCCCGGCGACCGTGACCGGCGCGGTCTTCGGCACGGTGCTGGTCACGATCGTCTACCAGACCTTCCGCTGGATCGAGAACACGATCAACGTCGAGCAGCTGTTCGCGACCAACATCGCGGGGCTGACCGACGTCGCGCTCGCGATTGCGCTGATCGTTATGCTGATCCTGCGGCCCGCGGGCCTGTTCGAGCGCGACGAGATCGACTGGCGAGCGCTCAGGCGCTGGCTCGGAGTGCCCTCGGCCCGCCGCAAGGCGCCGGCCAGCGGCGGCCGCGCGGCATGAGGCTGTAGTGAGTGGTGAACGAGTTGGGCCTTCGCGCCTTGCATCCCCCGGCGGGCGCTTGTATGCAATGTGTGCAGCACAGACGGGAAATTGCGGTGGCCGACACGATCTCTCTTTCCTTCCGCGTCTCCAAAGACAAAGCCGAGCAGTTGGAGCAGCTTGCAGCTGCCATGGATCGGCCGCGGTCCTGGCTCCTGGGGCGGGCGCTGGACGAGTATCTGGAGGTGCAGGCCTGGCAGGTCGCGGAAATCCGCAAGGGGATGGAGGAGATCCGTCAGGGCAAAGGCGTCCGGCATGAGAAGGTCGCAGCGTGGCTGGAGACCTGGGGCACTGACGAGGAGACCGAGCCTCCGGCATGAGGACGGTCTGGTCGCCCCGCGCCTTGAGGCACATGGTCGAAATTCGACGTTTCATCGCCCGCGGCGACCCTGGAGCGGCCGCCAGCGTCGCCGAGGCGATCCGGAGATCGGTCGACAGCCTCGCTCGTCTGCCTCACCGCGGTCGCCCCGGCCGTGTGCCAGACACGCGCGAACTCGTCGTCCCACGGACTCCGTACATCGTCCCGTATTCGGTGCACGGCGAGACGATCGAAATCCTGGCTGTGCTGCATAGCGCGCGCCGCTGGCCGAAAAACTTCGATTGAACGGAGAGGCTGGGCAGCAGCCCGCATCGGTCCTCAGCCCCGGTGCTGGCAGAACGCTTCGAACGCCTGGGCGTAGTCCGGGTGCCAGCGGGACAAGGGCGGACGGTTCTCGACGATGTCGCCGGCGGCCCAGAGGATGCGGCGCTCGTCGAGCCGGCGCGGCACGTCGTTGTCCGGGCAGAGGATGTAGAAGTCGCCGGCCGCGAGCCGCTCGAGCATGAAGTCGACGGTCTGCTCGGGCGTCCAGGCGGCCGCCGGCTTCTCGGTCCGGCCCTTGGCGGTGAGCCCGGTGAAGACGAAGCCGGGGATCAGGAGATGGGCGCTGAGCCGGCAGTCGGGCCGGTTGCGCAGCTCGTGCTGCAGGGCCTCGGTGAATGCCTTCACGCCGGCCTTGGCGACGTTGTAGGCCGGATCGCCGGGCGGGGTCGTGATCCCCTGCTTGGAGCCGGTGTTGATGATCAGCCCCGGCCGGCCCCGCTCGAGCATGCCGGGGACGAACGCCTGCGTGCCGTGGATCACGCCCCAGAGATTGACCGCCAGCACGCGCTGCCAGTTCTCGGCCGGCCCGAACATCTCGCTGCCGGGCTGGATGCCGGCATTGTTCATCAGCACGTCGGTGCCGCCGAACCGCTCGCGAACCGCCGCTTCGAGACGAAGCAGGTCATCCATCTGGCTGACGTCGGTCTCGAGCGTCAGGACGTCGTTCGACGCGGCTTGGGACGAAGCCGCGATCGCCTCGGCGGCGCGGCCGAGCCGGTCGGCGCCGAGGTCGGCGATCGCGACGCGCAGGCCCTGCCCTGCGAGCCGTTTGGCGGCCGCGAGGCCGATGCCGGCCGCCCCGCCGGTGATGACCGCGACGGAACCGGGCGTGAGAGCTGGATGGGTCATGATCGGTGTCCTTGTCTGCTGCCTGAGCCAGAGATAGACGCCGATCGCGCCCGCGCCATGGCCCTTGAGCGCCGCGCGCGATTGGCCGACAACCACCACGGACAGCAGGTGAGAACAAGGCATGAGCTCGGATGGCAAGCTGAACAGCCGAACGGCGCTGGTGACCGGCGGCAGCCGGGGGATCGGAGCGGCGATCGTGCGGGCCTTCGCGGCCGAAGGCGCCGAGGTGGCGCTGCTCCACCTGGGCGATCGGGACAACGCCGAGCGGCTGGTCGGGCTGCTGCACGAGCAGGGCCGGACGGCGCTCGCGCTCGAGTGCGACGTCGGCGATCCCGACGCGGTGACGGCCGCGATCGGCAACCTCGAGGGCGCGCTCGGCCCGGTCGACATCCTGGTCAACTGCGCCGGGATCGTCGATCAGACGCCGTTCGCGCAGATCACCGTCGAGCACTGGGACCGGATGATCGCCGTCCATCTGCGCGGCACGTTCCTGGTCGCGCACGCGGTCTGGCCCGGCATGGTGGCGCGCGGTTTCGGCCGGATCATCAACTTCGCCTCGCAGGTCGCCTACAAGGGTATGGCGGGCCTGACGCACTACTGCGCGGCCAAGGCCGGGATCATCGGCCTGACCCGGGCACTCGCGCTCGAGGGCGCACGGCACGGCGTGACCGTCAACGCGATCGCGCCCGGCCCGACCGACACCGACATCCTGCTCGGCATGCCGCCCGACTGGCGGGCGAAGAAGATGGCCGAGCTGCCGATCGGCCGCTTCGCGACGCCCGAGGAAATCGCCCCGACTGCGCTGCTTCTGGCCTCCAACGACGGCGCCTTCTACCTCGGCCAGACCCTCTCGCCCAACGGCGGCGACGTCATGCTCTGAGCCGCCCTCCGGGATCTGCTGCCCGCGCACATCCCAGATCGCGGGCCGAATTCGCCTCGTCGTGCTGGCACCGTTCTACCATTTGCGATAATAATCGTAGCGGCGCCCCGAATATCCATAGATGACACCTGCGCTCCTCGACGCCTTTGACAGTTGGCGCATCGCAGAGCTCGCCGAGAACATGTGAATCGGCAGCGATATCGCGACCGTCAGCAGTCGCTGCCAGGCTCGCCAGCGGAGGCTTCGCACTTCGGAGACCGGCCGGTGCTTCCTCATTATGCTGACCTTGGAGCAGCCTTGCCTGAAGGACCGACGTAGAAGGCCGATAGCGGTGAAGCGAGCGCCGACATCATGACGGATCACCAGTGAGTGGCAGCTGGTGGCGGGTTTCGCTCCCCGAGCAAGCGCCCGTATGAAGAAATCTTTGTCCTCACCGCCAAGATAGGCGAGCTCCGGTGAAAATATGGCTTCGTCATCTCTCATTTCCTGAAGCAGCCGTGCTCGAATGAGGACATTGCAGGTACTCGCCCACGGCGGCAAGCCGTGGATATCTCTTTTTTGGTAAGCCGAAGTTGAGAGTTGCGGACTTTGTTTTACCCAGTCTGGCAGATCCGATCCGATCGCGAATACCCAGCGGCCAAACACGATATCGGCCTCACTCTGTTCCTGCTCCTCGAGCAGATGGCAAAGCCAGTCAGGCCTCGGGATATCGTCATCGTCGACAAAGACCACAAAGTCGGCCCGCTGCGCCAGCGCGACATCGACCGCACGGTTTCGCGCAAATGAAATTCCCGGCTGCGGCTCTTCTTCAAACAGAAGACGAATTGGCAGTCGGCCGGCCGTCGATTCGCATATGGCGCGGACCGTCCCGGTCGACTCGTTATCAATCACGATCAGTTCGACCGACTCAGGAGGAAGACGACCCAACTTGATGTGCGCGAGCGAATCCAAGAGCCGTCCGAGCGGGATCGGGCGCTTACATGTGCAAACGCAGATCGCGACCTTCACGAAGCTCTCCGCAGGCGGGTCTCGGGTTGGCGAAGCCATAGCCCTCGACGAAGCGTGGCACAAGAGTGCTATCGGCGCAGCCGGGCGGATGCGCTTGGATCGACACGGGCACGGGGAGGTTTCGACACGAGCGCGTCGCGAGCGCAGGCGCGCCTGAGCTCGATGACCCGCCGGTCCTGTCCCGACCGAGGTCGCAGCCTGGTTGAGTGCTCTCAGTTGAAGTGCATGCCGCCGTTGGCCGCGACCGTCTGGCCGGTCATGTAGGGATTGCCGACCACCATCAGCACGATGCTCGCGATCTCGTCGGCCGTGCCGAGGCGGCCGAGCGGAATCTTGGGCAGGTTGTCCAGCCGGTGCGGCTTGATCATCTCGGTCGCGATCAGGGACGGCGCGACCGCATTGACCGTGACCCCCTCCTTGACCACGCGCGCCGCATAGCCGCGGGTCAGGCCCTCCATGCCGGCCTTGGACGCGTTGTAGTGGACGCCGACCGCGCCCGCCCCGCGCGCAGCACCCGAGGAGATGTTGACGATCCGGCCGAAACCACGGGCCCGCATCCCCGGCAGGACCGCCTGGGTGCAAAGGAACGCCGATTTCAGGTTCACGGTCAGCGTGCGCTCGAACAATTCCTCGGTCAGCTCCTCGATGCCACAGGGCTCCGAGATGCCGGCATTGTTCACCAGAACATCGATCGCCCCGAGGTTTCTCTCCACATCTTCCATCAGCGCCTTAACTTCGGGGCCGATGGAGACGTCCGCCTGGACGACCGCCGCGCGCCGCCCGAGGCGCCTGATCTCGGCCGCGGTCGCCTCCGCAGCGTCGGCCCGCGCCCGATAATTGACGGCGACGTCCGCGCCCGCCTCCGCGAGCACGAGCGCGATCGCCTTGCCGATGCCGCGCCCGCCCCCGGTGACCAGCGCGACCCGACCGCTGAGGTCGGGGTACAGTGCCATCGCCCCTCTCCCGCTGCACCAACTCGGGAGAGCTTAGCCGATCCCGATCGATTCGGCACCCCGCGACCGTCAGGGGGCGGCGCCGGCGGCGCTGCTCAGGCGACCAGACGCGTCGGGTCGGGGTGCAGGAGGGCGAAGAAGCTCAAGGCCGGCGCGCCGCCATCGGCTTCGTACATCCGAAAGCAGTCGTTGAACCAGGCGACGAACCGGTCCGCATGGGCGCCGGTGCCGATCGGATATTGCCGCATGCGCCAGCGGTTCTCAGCGCCGTTCTGCTGGTAGACGCCGCCGGCGTTGTAGGCGCAGGCCACGACCGGCGGGTCGTAACCGGTCCGGGGTTGCTGCTGCGCGATGTAGGCGGTGCCGGCGCGGATGGAGTTGTCGGGCTCGAGCAGCCAGGGGCCGTCGATCTCCGCCAGGCCGCCCAAAACGCTGCGCGCCGTGCTGATCAAGGTCTGCATCAGGCCGATCGACACCCGGCCGGGGGTCGCCTCATAGGAGATGAAACCCGGCTCCCTGCGCTCGTCGGCCGCATTGCCGCTGCTCTCGGTGCAGATCGTGGCGATGATCAGCTCGGCCGGCACGCCGAACTCGCGCGACCAGCGCTCGACCGACGGACCGAACTGATCGCGCACACGCCGGACGGTCTGCGGCCTGCCGCGCGTGCCGAGCGGGTCGGCACCGTCGATCGAGACGCCCCGGGCGGTGAGCTGCCAGCTCACGCTGCCTTCGAACCGGCGATGCGGCGTGCACAATGCCGCGAGGCCAGCCTTGATCTCATCCATGCTCGTTGCCCTCGGTCGCCTGCGCAGCGCCGGTTTGCGGCGGTCTGGCGCGTTCATGGGGCGCGATCATACGCGCTCTCCGGTTTTACCCCATGTGAAGCAGTTCACCATCCGGTGCGGACGGCTGATCGGCGTTTGCTGCATTGCAAAATAGCGCTTCAAGCGCATCCGCAGATCGCCTAACCTCGACCTTGTTCCAGCCGGGATAGCGCCATGGCGATCGAGGCCGAAGGGGTACCGCCCGTCGATCCGGAGCCGCGGCCGGCAACGGCGACCGCAACCGAACCGGCGTCCGTTCCAGGCGGCGACGCCCTGCCGCTGCTGCCGTCCGAGCTCACCTGCTTCGAGCTCGCCGAGCCGCTCGATCCGGGCGCGCTGCTCGCCGAGCTCCGGAGCCAGCTCGCGGGGCGCCGCGCCGAGACCGAGCCCAATCCGTTCGGCAACCCGATCCAGCTCCTGGCGCTCGACCTCAGCCGCCGCATCGACGCCGGCGGGCTGTCGCTCGCCGCGATCGAGCAGCTGGTCCATCGCCTGACCACCGAATCCTTCGTCCGCCGCGCCGGCCGGCTCCGCCGCTATCTCGGCGAGAGCGACGGCGGCGCCAATCGGGCGACCATCAGGCGCCTGATCGAGGGCCTGGCCCACGAGGACGGCAAACCACAGCCGGTGCCGTTCGAGACTTTCCGAGCCCGGGTCGAGAGCGAGCGCTTCGGCATCGTGATCACGGCGCATCCGACCTTCGCGCTCGCCAGCGAGCTGCGCCTGCTCCTGACCGAGCTCGCGCTCGAGGACGGCGAGCGGACGCCGGCGCGGCAGGCGCGTCTCGCGACCGCCGGCCGACGCGAGCATCGGCCCGACCGGCCGCTCGACCTCGAGGTGGAGCACCGCCAGTCGCTCGACGCGCTGGTCAACCTGCACGGCGCGCTGGCACAGGTCTACGGCCTCGTCTTCGAGGTCGCCGAGGCGCTCTATCCCGACCGCTGGACCGAGCTCAGTCCAAGGCTCCTGACGTTTGCCAGCTGGGTCGGCTACGACCTCGACGGCCGCTCCGACATCCCCTGGACCGTGACCTTCGCCAAGCGGCTCAAGGTCCAGATCCTGCAGCTCGAGCGCTATCGTGTGGCCGCCCGCGCGCTCCGGGCCAAGGTCGTAGTCGGGTCCGGCGTCGGCGATCTGCTCGAGCTCCTGGAGGCGCGCCTGGCGCTCGCGGTCAAGCAGGCCGAGGACGAGATGGCGATCTTCGCCGACCCGGCGGCGGGCTCGGAACCCTGGCGCGGCCAGCTGGCGCGCGCCGCCCGCGCGATGCACGCCGGCGGCAGCGCCCGACTGGTCGACGCCGGCCAGCTGCTCGACCTGATCGAGCGCGCGCTCCGCACGGCCGAGGACGCGACGCTGCGGCGCGGGCTTTGCATCCTGCGCGCCGAGATCCGGACCCATGGCCTCGGCCTCGCCCATACCCACACCCGGCTCAACGCCCGCCAGGTCCACAACGCGATCCGCAAGACCATCGGCATGGACCACAGCCCGGACGATCCGAGCCATCGGCTGAGCTATCTGAACGCGATCAGCGCCCTGATCGACCAGGTGGTGCCTGCGCGGATCAACTTCGGCTCGCTCCTGCTCGAGAAGGCGACCGCCAAGCGGACCTTCATGATCATCGCCCAGCTGTTGAAGTACGTCGATGCGACCCAGCCGGTCCGCTTCCTGATCGCCGAGTGCGAGACCGGCTTCACACTTTTGACCGCGCTCTATTTCGCCAAGCTGTTCGGGGTCGAGGACAAGGTCGAGATCTCGCCGCTGTTCGAGACTTTGACCGCGCTCGAGCAGGGCAGCCGGGCGGTCGCCGAGGCGCTCGGCGTCGCGAGCTTTCGCGCCTATGTCCAGAGCCACGGTCGGCTCTGCGTGCAGACCGGGTTCTCCGACGCCGGCCGCTCGCTCGGCCAGATCGCGGCGGGCTACGCGATCGAGCGCCTGCGCCTCGCGATCGGCCGCGAGCTGGCGCGCCAGGGCCTCGCCAAGGTCGAGCTCGTGATCTTCGACACCCATGGCGAATTGATCGGCCGCGGCGGTCATCCCGAGAGCTTTGCCGACCGCCTGAACTATGTCGACACGCCGGCGGTGCGCACGGCGTTGGCGCGCCTCGGGCTCGCCTGCAAGCAGGAGGTGAGCTTCCAGGGCGGCGACGGCTACGTCTACTTCAGTACGCCGCGGGCGGCGTTCACGACCCTGACCCGGATCCTCGAGCACGCGCTGAACCCGCCCGGCGAGGCCGACGACCCGTTCTACAGCGAGACCGACTACGTCCATGAGTTCTTCACGGTCGTCCAGCGCTTCAATCAGCAGATCATGGACGACCCCTGCTATGGCGCGCTGCTCGGGGCCTTCGGGGCCCACATGCTGCACCGGTCGGGCTCGCGCCCGGTGCAGCGTCAGCACGACAGCTGGTTCGGGCAGATCAACCTCGAGCACCCCGCGCAGCTGCGCGCGATCCCGCACAATGCCATCCTCCAGCAGCTCGGCTACCTCGCCAACAGCATCGGCGGGGTCGGCCAGGCGGTGACCAAGGATCCCGAGCGCTTCCAGCGGCTTTATCAGGACTCGCCGCGCTTCCGGCGCCTGATGACGATGGTCGAGCACGCGTTCAAATACAGCGACCTGACCGTGCTCAAGGCCTATATCGACCTGTTCGATCCGGGGCTCTGGCTGATGCGCGCGGCCCGTTGGGGCGAGGGCACGCGCGCCGAGGAGCTGCAGGCGCTCGCGGCGATCATGGAGCGGGCGGCCGTGCACGAGCGCCTGACCCGGATCTGGCGCGTCCTGACCCGCGACTACATGGATCTGGCGAACGCGCTTCGCGAGCACCGGCGCCGGACGCGCCAGGCGGGCGCCCAGCCGATCGCGGTCGACGCCACCTCGCGCGACGTCATGCATCTGTTGCACGCGCTCCGGATCGTGCTGATCCAGCGGCTCTATCTGCTCGCGACCCACGTGCCCGAGTTCAGCGGCCGCCACGAGCTGACCCGCGACAGCCTGGTCGTCCGCCTGATCCAGCTCGACGTCGAGGCCGCGGTCGCCAAGCTCGGCGAGATCTTCCCGATCGTCGATCCGAGCGGCTTCGACGACGACTTCGGCGAGCCCGCGACCTACGAGAGCGCCGAAAGCCAGTCCTACGCCCAGGAGCACGCCCAGATCTTCGAGCCGATCGCCAAGCTCTACACGCTGATCCGTCGGGTCGGGGTCGCGATAATCCACAATGTCGGTACGCTTGGTTGATTGTAGTCGCGTTCAACATAGCGTGATCGGATGTTATTTGCCGGCGGCCATTGCCGGTTGGTTAAATCTCTGTCATGGAGTTGAGATGACCTGACAGCCGCACCAGGTATAACGATGAAAGATCCCGTTACTCCACTCGCCGCCGCGGTGCTGTTCTGTGCCGCGGCGTCTTTTTGCCCGACGCCGTCGACCGCCGCCGGGCCGGCGCCGGTCGTGGTCGAGTTGTTCACCTCTCAGGGCTGCAACTCCTGCCCGCCGGCGGACGACGTGCTCAGCGAACTGACCCGGCACGAGGGCGTCCTGCCGCTCTCCTTCCACGTCACCTATTGGGACCGGCTCGGCTGGCCGGACACCTTTGGCCTCGAGGCCAGCACCGACCGCCAGCAGGACTACGCCCGCCACCTCGGCCTGAGCGGGCTGTACACGCCGCAGATGGTGATCGGCGGCCGGCTCGACGCGGTCGGCTCGGAGCGCCGGCGCGTGCTCAAGGCGATCGATCTGCTGCGCGGCCACCAGGAGCCCGGCCCGGCGATCAGGATCGCCGACGGCCGGCTCGAGCTCGAGGCCAGCGCTGAGGCGCCCTGCCATCTCTGGCTGATGGCGTTCGACCGCTCCCACGACGTCGCGATCGAGCGCGGCGAGAACCGCGGCCGGACGATCCGTTATCAGAACGTCGTGCGCGCGATCGTCGATCTCGGCAGGTGGGACGGGCGCGCCGGCACCTTGCCGTTGCCGCTCGCGCGGTTGGCGGCCGAGCAGCGCGACGCGGTCGCGGTCCTGGTCCAGCGCGAGAGCGATGGCGCGATCCTGGCCGCCGAGCGGGTCGACCTGTCGCCGAGCTGAGAAAGTCAGGGTCGGGCTAGCGCGCCGCGGTCGCGACCGACAGCGTCTCCTCGCCCAGGAAACACTGGAAATCGACCACGCAGTAGGCGTACTCGACCCGGAGTTCGACCGGCCGGTCGTCGCTCGCGGTGAACGGCAGCCGGACCGTCGCCGGCGGCGTGAAATAGTCGTGCCCGGGCTCGACCTTGCGCTGGGGCAGCGGGTCCAGCCACTGCACGCCCGGACGCTCGGTCGGGGTCACCGTGATGCCGGGATCGGCGACCAGCTTGACCCCGCCCCGGGGCGCGACGGTTACGACCACCGCCGGGCCATCCGGCCCGCGCTCGACCCAGCCGTCGATCTGCACGCCGTCGTGCTCGGGCGCGCCGGCATTGAACTGCTCGATCAGCTGGTCGAGCGGCGTCTCGGGCCCGGACCCGGCCGCGATCGCAGCGGGCACGAGCCCGATCGCACCCAAGGCCGCCAGGATCGCGCCACGCATCGCCCGGTTTCCGGCAGGAGCTCCACCCGTCATCGGGGCACTATAGCCGAATTTGGCCGATCGCGCGAGGTCCGCACGGGGAGCTCCCCGAAACGTGACGCGCCGCCAGCGGGGGCCGATCGGTTCAGTCGACGATCTTCTGGCCGGTCGCCTCCCAGTCCTTCAGGAAGGCCGCGAGCCCTTTGTCGGTCAACGGGTGCTGCACCAGCTGCTGGAGCACCTTGGGCGGCAGGGTGACGACGTCGGCGCCTAGCCGAGCGGCCTCGATCACGTGGCCCGGATGGCGCACCGAGGCGACCAGGACTTCGGTGTTGTAGCGGTCGCGGTAATTGCGGAAGATCTCGACGATGTCGGCGATCAACGCCATGCCGTCGTGGCCGATGTCGTCGAGCCGGCCGACGAACGGCGAGACGAAGGTGGCGCCCGCCTTGGCGGCGAGCAAAGCTTGCGCCGGGTTGAAGCACAAGGTGACGTTGACCTGGATGCCGTCGCTCGAGAGCGTCCGGCAGGTCTTGAGCCCGTCCCAGGTCAGCGGCACCTTGACGCAGACGTTCGGGGCCAGGTCAGCGAGCTTTCGGCCTTCGGCGAGCATGCGCTCGTGGGTGGTCGCGGCGACCTCGGCGCTGACCGGGCCATCGACCAGCGCGCAGATCTCCTTGATGACCTCGAAGAAGTTGCGGCCCGACTTCGCGACCAGCGACGGATTGGTGGTCACGCCATCGAGCAGGCCGGTCGCCGCCAGCTCGGTGATCTCGGCGACGTCGGCGGTATCGACGAAGAATTTCATGGCTGGATCCGTTTCGGTTGGCTGGACCCGGTCCGATCGGCTGGCCGCGCGGCCCGGCAGCGAGCTGTCGACGGCAAGCCCTCGAACCGATCCCCTGATCGGAAAATGGGTCAGGCGAGCCTCGACCGCAAGCTCGACCGCGCGCGAAAAACCGGGCACAACACCGAGGAATGCCAAAACCAAAAGAACGGGAGGGCGTCAGCGATGGAACCGGAGGACGCCATTCTGGTCGGCAAAGGCGCAACCGCCCAGTGGCTATCGCTCGGTCTCGCCAACCGCCATGGCCTGATCACCGGCGCGACCGGCACCGGCAAGACGGTTTCGCTGCAGATCCTGGCGGAAGGCTTCTCGGCCGCGGGCGTGCCGGTGTTCATGGCCGACGTCAAGGGTGACCTCTCCGGCATCAGCCAGGCGGCGACGATCAATCCGAAGCTCCGCGAGCGGGCTGAGGCGGTCGGCGTCGCCGACTACGCCCCGCGCGCCTGCCCGACCGTGTTCTGGGATCTGTTTGGCGAGCAGGGCCATCCGATCCGGACCACGATCTCGGAGATGGGGCCCTTGCTGCTCGCCCGCCTGCTCGGCCTCAACGAGACCCAGGAGGGCGTGCTGCAGGTCGCGTTCCGGGTCGCCGACGACCAGGGTCTGCTGCTGCTCGATCTGAAGGACCTGCGCGCGCTGATGCACTTCGTCGGCGAGCGCGCCCAGGAGCTCTCGATCGAATACGGCCGGGTCGGCACCGCCTCAGTCGGCGCGATCCAGCGCCGCCTGCTCACGCTCGAGCAGCAGGGGGCCGAGCATTTCTTCGGCGAGCCGGCGCTCGACATCCGCGACCTGATGCGGACCGAGCTCTCGGGCCAGGGCATCGTCAACGTGCTCGCCGCCGACCAGCTGATGCAGTCCCCCAAGCTGTACGCGACCTTCCTGCTCTGGCTGCTGTCGGAGCTGTTCGAGGTCCTGCCGGAGGTCGGCGATCCGGCCAAGCCCAGGCTCGTGTTCTTCTTCGACGAGGCGCATCTTCTGTTCGAGGACGCGCCCAAGGCGCTGCTCGACAAAGTCGAGCAGGTCGTCCGCCTGATCCGCTCCAAGGGGGTGGGCGTCTACTTCTGCTCGCAGAGCCCGCTCGATGTCCCGGACGACGTGCTGGGCCAGCTCGGCAACCGGATCCAGCACGCGCTGCGCGCCTTCACCCCGCGCGACCAGAGGGCGATCCGGGCGGTGGCCGAGACCTTCCGGGCGAACCCAGCGCTCGACACCGAGACCGTAATCACCGAGCTCGGGGTCGGCGAGGCGCTGGTCTCGACCCTGCAGGACAAGGGCGTCCCGAGCATGGTCGAGCGGACCCTGATCCGGCCGCCCGGTTCCCGGATCGGCCCGGCGACGCCGGACGAGCGCCGGTCAGTGATCGGCCAGAGCCCGGTCGCCGGTCGCTACGACCAGGCGGTCGATCGCGAATCCGCCTACGAGGTCCTGAAGGCCAAGGCCGCACAGGAGGCCGCTCGGGCCGCGGCACCGCCATCCGAGCCGGCGCGCACTACCGAAAGCACCGCCCGTTCGACGTCCGGCGGCGGCCGCCAGCGCCAGACCGTGGTCGAAGCCATGGCCAAGAGCCTGGCGCGCAGCATCGGCAGCCAGATCGGGCGTCAGATCGTGCGCGGCGTGCTCGGCTCGCTGCTGCGGCGCTGACCGGGCGCCGACGCTTCGATCGGGCTCAGCCGGCCGGCACTCCCGAGCCGCTGGTGATCATCCGGCAAGTGATCTCGACCCACTCTTCGGGCTGGAGCTGCCGTCCGGCGCTTTTGAGGGCCTCGCGGCCGAGATCGTCGCGCAGGGACTGAAAGAGGCACCGCTGCAGGTCGGCCATCGGCCGCGCCTCATTATACACCTCGCACGAGCGCACGCTCTCTGCATCGCCGGCCGCAGCTGCGACCGTGAGGCCGCAGACCATCACCGTCAGCGATATTGCGATCATCTATGTCTTCCTCCTCAAGCCTAGTAACATTGCGCAGCAACTTTCGTGCCAATTACGGGTGCCCGGAGCTACCGTCCAGCGTCGTGACCGCGGGCGGCCCCCCGCCGGAGGCGCAGGTGAAGTCTTAGTCCGGATTTCTCAAACCCCATAGCACGGGTTGATTGGTGGCGGGGTCGGCGCAGAAGTTGGCTCGGGTTGAGGTGAGCGTCCGTGGAGGTCGCCTGACAGCGAATTCTCGGACGAACGCAAGCGAACGCCCCGCGGGTGGGGCGCCTATCAGGCATGCAAGAACGTTCAGAAGGCGGCGCGCTTCACGTACAGGTAGGCGAGGCGGTACTCGTCCTGGTAGGGGCAAGCCGAGGCCATGGCGACCTTGATCCGACGCACGCTGACCCGGACCAGGGCGCCGATCTTCAAGAGCTTCAGGCGGATCGTGCCGCAGGTGGCGTTGGCGAACTGGCTATGGCGGAGGCCAATTCGGCGCAGCGCCTCCAGCAGCACGTAGGCGAACGAGGCGAACCAAAGCCTGAGCTGATTGGCCCGTATCGTCGCTGCTGACGTACGATCGGCGAACAGATCAAGCTGCTGCTCCTTGATCCGGTTTTCCATCTCGCCGCGGGCACAGTAGATCTGCTCGTAGAGGCTTTGGCCGTCGATCACCGACGGCGGCAGCGAGGTGACCACGAAGCGCGGGTTGGAGCCCTTGGCCAGATGCTCGGCCTTGGCCACGACCCGCCGTTCGCAGCTCCAGCTGTCCCGGGTGGCATAGGTGAAGTCGTCGAATTGCCGAGCCGGCTGGCCGGTTGCGGCATGCTCGGCCTCGGCGGCCGCGAGGGCTCCGTCGATCTCGGCCAGCAGGCGAGGGTTGCGGGCGAGGCCGAAGACGTAGTCGACGCCGTTGTCTTCACACCAGCTCATCAACTCGTCGCGGGCGAAGCCAAAGTCCGCCCGCAGCAGGATCTCGACCCTAGGCCAGCTCTCACGAATCTGGGCGACGATGCGTGTGATCTCGTCCTTGGCTCCGGCCGACGCGTCGATGTTCGAGCGCCTGAGCTTGGCGGCCAGCAGGTGGCGGCCGCAGAAGACGTACAGCGGCAGATAGCAGTGGCAGTCGTAGTAGCCATGGAAGAAGCGCCCTTCCTGGTGGCCGTGGAGCGGGTCGTCCGTGGCATCGAGATCGAGGATGATCCGCTCGGGCGGCCTCGCATGCGCCTCCAGGAACAGAGCGACGAACAGCTGTTCGATCGCCCGCGGGTCGTGGCCGATCCTGTGATAGCGGTCGAGCGCCGCGGCCGGCGCATGCTCGAACCGGTTCAAGGTGCTCTTGCCGGCCAGCGGCGCGCAGTCCTTGCGCCGCGCCTCGAGCTTGCCGGCCAGGGTCGCCAGCACCGGATCATGGCGCAGCTCGTCGTGGTCGACCAGGTCCTCGTAGCCCAGCGCGATGCCGCAGATGCGCTGCATCAGCATGGTCTCGACACCGTGCTCGACCAGTTCCTGCATGCGTCCGTCGGCGAAACAGCGGGCCAGACGCCCCATCAGACCGATCGCCCGGTTCACGGCCCCGAGCAGCAGCGCCCCGGCGTCCGAGGTCACCTGCCCGCCGTCGAACGCGGCCACCACCTGGCGTCCTTCGACGGCTTCAAATCCGAACAGGTCGCGGTTACACTCTGTCGGCATCGGGGAGCTCCTCTGCGTCGCGTTAAGCCTTTGTCACAGAAGAGTTATCGCCGATCCAGAGCCCCGATGCACGCTCTGGTTTGAGAAATCCGGGTTAGGATTGCTGGGAATTGGGGGTGGGGTGCATCCTTTGGGTGGATGATGCGAACGGGCTCGGCTGAGCCGGCCCAAGCCCAAGGAGGCACCCCATGGCGGACAGGATACCCGCCTCGATGCGCACCCGTGAAGCCCTCTCGGCCCGGATCGAAGGGCGCCTGGCGTCGCCGGCGGGGCGCTCGGAGCTGGTCGAGCTGGCGACCCGGCTGATCGTCGAGGAGGCGTTGGAGGGCGAGGTGCGGGATGCGCTCGAGCGTGGCTACTACGAGCGCGGGGCTGCTCCCGGCCAGGGTCTTGGCAACGGCCACCGAACCCATCGCCTGAAGACGGCCGCGGGCGGTCTCGAGTATTCGGCTCGCGGCCTCGGCGATCCGCTCCTGGTCGTGAGCGACGGCGCCGCCGGTCTCGTCAAGGCGATCGAGGTTTGCTTCCCGCGCTCGGCACGCCAACGCTGCCTGGCGCATCGGATGCGCAACCTGGCTGCCAAGGTGCCCGACGATCTCTGGCCCGAGTTCAAGGCCCGGGCGGCCGCCGCCTACCAGGCGCCGAGCCGCAAGATCGCCCGCGAGCTCGCCGACGGCGTCGTCGCCGACTATGGCAGCGATCTGGCCAACGCCGTCGACTGCATCATGGACGACTTCGACGCCTGCATTGCCCATCTGCGGCTGCCGATCGCGCACCACCGCGCGACCCGGACCACGAATCTCCTGGAACGCTTGTTCGTCGAGGAGCGCCGGCGGCTCAAAATCATCCCGAATGCGTTCGGTGAGAAGGCGGTTCTCAAGCTGATGTTCGGCGCCATGACCCGCGCCGCCGAGCGTTGGCGCGCGCTCCGGATCACCCCTTCGAGCGCCGCCAGATGGCCGCCCTCAGGCAGGAGCTCGATCAGGATGACGAAGCCGCCGTCGGCCTCGACACGACCCGCTCAAAGCCCGCCCCCACCACCAAAATTCCCAGCAGCATCAGGACTTGACCCGTGCCTGCGGGCGATCTTGATCATTTCTTCCCTTCCAGGAGCCGGCCCCCACCGTACCACAAAGCTTCGCCCGCGTGCGACGCGCCAGGAAATTCGCGCATTTTTCTCGAGTTTCCCGGATTTTTCCGGCCGCGGGCCGCGAACTTCGATGCGACACCGATGCGTCACTTGTGTAGCCTCATGCGCCAGGTGTGCGGTGCGTGTAACTTCCTGTTTGAAGGGGCTTTTTCGGCGCACTGGCGATGCGGCCGCTGGATTCCACCGCAAAAACGCCGGACTCGGCGGCAAAAACCGCTGATTTCGGGCGCAAAGTGACGGACGGATGCGGCACATGTGGCGCTTCCGCCGCTTTCTCCTCATTCAAAGCCGTGGGTATTGAATTTAAGCGTCTGGCAATTTTCCGTGAGAATGCGCTGAATATCATCCGGGACGCCGTCGGGGGCGTCGGCTTCAATCTCGAGCGTGAGCTTCACGCCCGCGCGATTCAGGGTGCTTAGGTGCTGGATCACCTCTTCGGCAATTCGACCGACGTCGCGGCCGGCACGGGTCGGATCGATCGTCACGCTGGCGTAGAACCGTTTATGAAGGCTCGGTAGTGGCGGCTCGGGCGGTGGTGGCTCGCCGCCTTTTCCGTCACTATCCGGCGGCCGGACGCCCCTTTCTTGCTCGATCTGAATCAGCGCCCGTTCGGGCGTCACCAGCGCGCCTGACATATCGATCGCGATATTGCCGCCGCCGGTCGCAGTCAGACCGAGGTAGCGTTCGGCGGTAGCATCGTAGCCGTCAGCGTAGGCGAAGTGATCGCACACCAGCTGGCTGATGGCCGCCCGGACGGCGTCGATCACGAGCTGCCGATCGCGCAGGCGCGGCAGATAGAGATAGGTCGCGAAGTCGGCGATCAGCTGCTTGATCTCGACATAGTCCTGGTCGCGCCAGAGGCCGAACTGGTCGAGGGCGGTGCGCAGCCGCCGCGCGCCGAGCTGGGTGAGCAGAGCCTCGTCGTTTTCGAAGCGTTTGCTCGCCCGCTTGGCGATCGCATCCTGACCGCTGACGCGATTGATCGTCCATTCGATGCCAGGCTGCTTCGGGTCAGGCTGATAGGGGGCCATCGCCCACACCCAGGTCTCGCCGATGCGGGCATCGACCGTCTTGTTCCACTCCTTCGCCTTGCTGTCCGCCTGACGGCGCTGGAATGCATCCAGGTTGAGCGTGTCCTGATCCCGCACGATCGAGCGCCAGGCCATGAACAGCCGCATCGCCTGCTGGAGCTCCCCGAGTCGCCTGCGGTCCGGCGCGAGGAACACGAGCGCATTGCGGAAGATGCGCGGCTGCTGGCCGCGCCTGGTCAGGATCTCCTCGGCAGCCGCCTTGGCCTTACTCTCGCCCATCGTGTCGTGCGGGTAGTCGGGTCCGAGCACGACGAGGCGCGCTTCCATCTCGTCGGGCACCTCGCCGCTGTTCTCCGGAACGGCGTGCACGGCGGCGAACGGACCTCGCTCCCGGTCAGCCCGTAGTCGGCCGATCAGCTCGGCCCAGACGTCATCGGCGTCGAGCGCGCTCCCGCGATCGTCGGCCGTGCGGGTCACGCTGGGCTGGACCGAGAACCAGTAGCGGCCGCTGTCGACGTAAAGGTAAGTCGCGCCGTCGGCGAGCCGGCGCAGCGCATCCCCAAACGATCCGGGGGTCTCGCCCGGCTGCGCGCAGCCGAGCCGGATACGGCGATCGTCGATCCCGGGATTGGGCCCCCCATAGGTCGGCGCCGAGGCCATGAAAATCGTGCGCGCGACCCGGCGGGTCGCCGAGTAGCGCGCGAGGTTTGGATTCTCGCGGTCGATCGCCAGCGGCTTCGAGGTCTCACCGTCGACGTCGGCGCTGATGATCGAATCCCATTTCTGCTCAAGCAGCCGGGTGACGCGGGACTGCACGAGCGAATCGTCGAGCGGAATGCTCGACGGCAGGATCATCAGGGTCCTGTCGCCGCGCTCCCACAGGCAGTGGATCACGTTGGCCATCAGCCGCAACACGCCGCGGGTGCGCTGGAAGCGGTCGAGCGCGCCCCAGTCGTTGTTCAGCCGGTCGAACAGCTCGGGATGGATCGGATAGGCCGCCTCCATCCGCCGCCGGTAGTTGCCCTCGCTGCACTCGGACGGAAAGGACGCGCCATTGTCGCTATACATCGCGACGAAGGCTTTGATGACGTTGTCGCGCGCGGCGAAAAATTCGCGCTCGATCATCGGCTGGAACAGCCGCCGGCGCACGATCTCGAAGCCCTCATCGGCGCTCGCCGGCCGCCAGGAGCTCTCGATCCGGCCGAAGGTGTTCTTGAGCCGCTCGAGCGCGACGTCGCCGCCCTCGCCGCCGATCTCGATCTGCGACGCCGGCAGGCTCGCCACCAGCAAGGCGCCGGGGGTCGCCTTGACCGCCTCGGTCAGCGCCTGGGCGAAGGTGATGTTGGCATCGAAGCTGCCCGCCGGCAGGCCGCTCGCGCTGTACAGCTGGCGGACGAAGGCGATCCATTCATCGATCAGGATCAGACACGGTGCGGCTGCCGCCAGCAGGGCGTGCAGCAGGTCGGAGCCGGGGCTGACGCCGTTCCGGTCCGAGGCCTCGACCAGTCTGTAGCCGTCGGCGCCCATGAGCTGCCAGGCGAGCTCGCCCCAGAGCGTGCGCGTCTCGGCGCCGCCCCGGGTCCAGACCTCGCTCGGCGACAGCGCCGTGCCGACCAGGACGGCCCGCTGAACCCGGGGCAGGCTCCCGAGCCCGATGCCCGCCATGACCTGGTCGACGCCCGGCAGGGTCTTCGGGTCCTCGTGACCGCAGACGTGGTGCAGGGCGAGCATCGAATGGGTCTTGCCGCCGCCGAAGTTGGTCTGCAGCTCGATCACGGGATCGCCGCCCGGCTGGCCGGAAAGGCGCCGGAGCGCGCTCTCGAGCAGGCGGGTCAGGCCGTCGGTCAGGTAGGTGCGGCGGAAGAACTCGACCGGATCGCCATATTCCTTCGACGCATCGCCCCGTTGCACCTGGGCGAGGTCGGCCGCGAACTCGGCCTCGACGTAGCGGCCGCTCGCGACGTCGGGATGGGGCATCACCACCTCGCGCCAGGGCTTCAGGCCGGTCTGCGGCGTGCCCTCGACCTGGATCGACTGGCGCCGGGTCTGCTGGCGCGCCTGCTCCGCGAACATGGTGCGGAGCACCTCTTGGCGCATCTTCTCGATTTCGGCGGCCTGCGCGCCGGCGGAGATCGCGCTCAAGAGGCGCTGCGCGCTGTCCAAAGCGCGGTGCGTGTCGTCATAGGAGAACGGCCGCTGATGCGCCCAGCGATTGCGCACCTCGATCAGCTCGCCGACCAGCGCCCGCTCGGCATGGCCGAGAGTCTTGGAGAAGACCTCGCGCCAGTTGTCGATCATGACCTTGAGGAGCGCCTGGCTGTCCCAGTGGATCGAGCCGTCGGCGTTGCGCTCGAACTTTCGTACCAGCTCGCCGTCGACCCAGCGCCGCCAGCTCGCGCCGACCCGGGAATCCATCTGACGCTCGACGAAAGGCGCGAGGCCGGTCGCGAAAATGTCCATCGCGCGCCCGACGCGGTCCCGGTTGTTGATGGCCATGGCGAATCTCCTCGGCTAATCCCCGTCGGCGCCCACGGTCCTGGCAAGGAGGGCGCGTAGATCCGACAAATGGCGCAGCGTCTCCTCGACCTCCGGAGCCGCGGGCGGCTCGTGCGTCGCCTCGTTTTCGCCCGGCATTGGATAACGGAAAGCAAATCCCCAATAGGTGCGCACCCGCAGATGCGCCAGCAGCGGCTCGGCATCAGGATAGGCGGGCACTGCCAGATGGCTGAGCTCGTCCAGATCGTGGGTCTTGCGAAACGGAATCGCGGCCAGCACGAGCAGGCCCTTGATCAGCTTCTCGGCCGCCTGCTGGCAGTGATAGGCGGCGACGCCGATGACCGGCGGCCGCGCGTCGAGGCAAGCACGGATCGCGGCAAGGTCCTCGTCGGCCCTGGCGAGCCAGGCTTTCGACTCGTCCCGTTGTTTGGCGGGATCAATGTCGCTCATAGAGCACGATGCCGTCCTCGGCGGCCATGTGGGCGAGCGAGCCGATCACCCCACGCTTGCCCTCGAACCAGCCCCGCCGGCAGGGCACGATGTCGACCGCGTGGTGAAAGTCCTTGCGCGCCTCGAAGGCCGAGCGCCAGCCGAGCTTGTCCGCGGGCGCCGCATCGTCGAGCACCACCAGCAGGTCGATGTCGCTGTCCGCGCCCGCCTCGCCCCGCGCCCGGCTGCCGAAAAGGATCACCCGGAGCGGGTCGAAATGCGCGACCACGGCATCCAGCAGCTCCTTCGGCACCAGCGCCGTATCTTCCTGACGCCTGGCAATCTCGAGCATGCCCGTTCGCTCCCTTGCTCGCGCCATCATATCGCAAGCTCGGCCTGGGCAGGGCCGGTCGTGGTCTCGTCGGGCAGCGTGCTGGCGATGTTGACCAGCGCGGGCCAGGCGACCACGAGGCCATTGTAGGCGCGGGCCTCTCTACGAGAGGGGTCACTAGCCCCGATAGGTGTTCTCGTTGTGCCAACGGAGCAGATCACGATCAGGTCCCAACTCCAATCGGCGTGGAGTGACGACCGGCGTGCCGTGCATCCGATAGTAGTCACGACCATTCTCGAACTCCTCCTTGATTCTCCTACTCACTTCAAAGACAAGCTCAGGAGTAACGGTCACGTAACCCAAATCAAAGAGACTGTGAATGTCTCGGCGCATCAGAATGCCGTTTTTCACTTCGTGCTCGCCTCCCCGAGCATAGGGAAGAATGTGGGCGGCTTCGAGGGCCGGCAATGTGCGCTCGCGGGTGATGGCGCATCGCCGTGCATAGAGATCGGTCACGAGTACCCGAAAGGCGCCTTGGCCCAACCGAGGGCGGACCGGAACGGGCTCGCCGAAACGCGCCTGCGGCCCCGCAGAAAGGCCAAGCGTCGACATCTCGGACGTGCGGTCGATCAGTGCGTCCCACAATTCTCTTCCGTCGGCCTCGTCCGTAGTAAACGTCTTGAAGGTCACGATGTTTGTAGACCATGAAGCTGGAACGGGAAGCCAGTCAGTCTCGTTGAGGAAGAATGGCTGCGTCAGTATACGGCAGCCGATTTGATAATCCTCGCGCGAATTCGGATCTGCCCTGCGGTATCTACCAATGCGTGCGCGCATCTGCTCCAGCGTCACCGCCCCATTCGCCTCGCCAAACGCTTCCCACGCCAAGCTACATGGCATGACGCTAGCATGAGCGAACACACCTCCGCCAACGATGAAATTGTTTGGCGCGTGGAGTTTAAAGAGAAACAACTCACCCGGGCTCAGAGCGCGAAAGCTTGTTCCTGAAGGTGCCCAGAAGTTTATATCCGGGAGGTCAGGGCGGGTCCGAAGATATTCGAACCATTCGCCGTCTGTGACGGCGACGACCAGCTTCACGCTCATTCCCAGGTGTCCCAGCTTGCGACAGGTGTACGTGCCGCCGCCGTTCGAATAGGTGGTCAGTCCCCGTTGGCTTCGTGGATGCTCCTTCTAGTTGCACATTGGCCCATCGCGGTAAACCAGACAAGAGGATCCGCTATTTGGCCGTCGCCTGCGTCGAGCGCTGAGCGCCTGCGCCGCCTCAGTGGGGAAGCGCTCGGGGCAGGAGGACGACTCGCTCAGCTGGGAAAGAGGGCACCCCCGGCAGGCGACGAGCGGTCGGCGCATGGATCCCGTCGAGCGGGAGCGGAAGCTCGATCAGCTTCTTGCGGTGGGCAGTGACTTTTTGATCCGCAGCCTTCCATTGGAGTACTACGCGCGTCATGCGTGACGGCGTAGCAGGCTGGGTGAATCAGGCCAGCGCGAGCTCCTCTTCCTCGGGATCCAGCTCGGGGCTCGGCTCCAGGTCCACCCATCTGAGCAGGTTCAGATGGCGGACTGCATCTCGTAGCCGATGCTCCTGAAGCGGGGGGCGACGCCGAGCTTTCCAGCGTTTCACACCTTCGAACACCTCAAGCTCGGTGGGGCGGCGGTTTCGCTGATGCCACTGCAATTCGGCTTCGAAATGCACAGAGCCGGCGATCTCGGCGTCCTGCTGCTGCATGCGCAGCATGAGGTCGACAACGCTATCGACCACAGGCTTCCAAGCCTCGACATCCTCGGGCCCGATCAGCTGCACGGCATCACGAAACGTCGGCCCGGGCCGAACCCGAATCATGTTGCCGACCTTGTGCTCTGTCAGCAGGCCTTGGTTGACAAGGCTCGTGATCAGCGGCTTCAGGTTTGGCGAGAACGGGCCGTAGCTGCCTCGGCAGTACGCGAGGCCAGTAGGCAGGCCAGCGACGGTAGCAAAGTACGCAAGCTTCTGGAAGGCCGTCCGGCCGACCGGCCAGTGGTAGGGCTCTTTGGACACCTTGTGCAATATCGCAACCAGGGCTATCCAGGCGGGCTTGACCCGACCCTTGAGGGGTTCGCTTCCGACCAGCAAGGCCGTGCGGGCGCGGGCTAAAAATTCGGCAGTCAGTTCTCGTTCGGGCGTGCCGTGTGGCGCATAGAGCTCGACGGGAATGTCGAGCCGCGCGAGATGCCGATAAAGGGTCGGACCGACGACGCGCCACTCGAGGCCCCCGTGGCCGCATCCCAGAGGCGGGACGGCAAGCGAGGTAATGCCCCACTCGCGGTAATGCCGCTCTAGGTGCTCAAGACCGGCTTCGATGTCCGAGAGCCTCGAGACCGATCGCCAATGGTCCTTGGTCGGAAAGTTGAGGACCCATGGCCCGACAAGGTCCTTGTAAAGGTAGGGCTCGCCGAGCTGCACTCTGCCGGCCCGGCAGCGCTCCACGTAGTCCTCGTACATACGAGGGAAGCGGTTCCGGAATTCCAGCGCTACCCCCTTGCCCATGACGCCGACGCAGTTCACCGTGTTGACGAGCGTCTGGGCTTGCGAGTTAAACAGATCGCCGACGCGGACCCTGATCATGGCCTCCCCAGCGGCTCTAGCGGAAAAACAGGTGAGGGTCGACGGTGACCTCCCAAGGAGGTTTTATCCCAAGGAGTGCCACCCGACCAGCCTCCCCGGACGCATAGGCGCCGACGATGTGCCCCGAGGGCACCACCTCTGGCACGAGCACTTCCGCGCACTTGATCGAGCGGTGCCGATAGTAAGCTGCGGGATTCCCCGGATGCCGCCAATCATCCGCAAAGACCATCGCTCCATCCACCATTGCAAGCCCTTGAGGCGAGGGCATGAATTGGCAATAGCCGCTGGCGGCGTTTTGGTCGGTGATCACGACGTTTGGCAAGTCCAGCACATCAGCCGAGACGCGTAATACGCATGTGGTCTCATGCAGCGTAGCCCGCTTGAACATCATCGGGTTGCGCGCGCAGAAGTAGAGGTTAGCATGCTGATGCAGCGGCCTCCCGCCGGGAACTCGGACGCGGGAGCGCAGATCTTGCACCTCTTGCTTGGCGATCGACCGATGCTCCCGCCTTGCTGCACGTCGATGCGAGAGAATCCCGAGTTGCAGGATGGATCCAATGTTTGCAATAGGAGTGATATAGTGAAGCTCCAGTAATTCTTCGCGTCTCAAGTTCCAACCCCGCCGTGCGTGTCCCAGCTTGGTTCGCAGAACCGGTGAGCCTGCGGGTCAAATCCGCGGCTCACAAGAAGGAAGTGCCGGCTCGATTGGGCATGCCCTGGACTCGCGGTCAAACCAATACGGACGGGGCATCCGGCCACCCACGTCGCCAAAGTCGAGGCAGGACGTATAACAAGGCGACTTCGTGGTGTCACGTCAACCTCAACGATAGCGAGGTCGCCCGGGAGCCATGGGTCCTCGAGCCGCGGGGCGATCGCGGCGCGCTCGGGCTCGCTTGCCGGCCGGTAGTCGAGGTAGGGCGCGGGGCCGGCATCGCGGAGCACGCCGTCCTCGAACAGCTCGACGAAGTGGAGTTGCCGCGCGACGATCTGATGGTGGCCGTGGCGGTCGGTGCGGCCGTCCTGGATCGCCTGGTCGAGCGCGACCAGGACGCGCAGGCGCTCCCCCTGATCGCGCGGGTCGACCAGGATCGCACCCTGCTTCATCAGCTCGCGATGGCGCTCGAGGACGAGGTCGGTCGTGGCGTCGAGCAGCGGGTGGCCGGGGCAGACGAAGGCGGCAATCGGGGGGCCGGCGATGTAAGACTTGTCGAAGCAGATCCGCTCGTAGCGGGGCAGCACCGGGGCGCCGGTGCCGGTCTGGCGGTCGCGCTCGCGCAGCGCGCCGGGAACCCGGGAAATCTCGAAGCGGCCGGCCTCGCGGCGGTGGATGCGGCCGCCCAGGTGCTCGAAGGCGGCGCGGAAGAAGCTCTCGATGTAGTGGGGCTGGAGGCGCTGGGCGTGCGCCCGCTCCATCTGCTCGCGGATCGCCTGGACCTTGGTGAAGGGCAGGGTCTCCTGGGTCAGCGCGCGGCGCTCGAGGAGATCCAGGAGGTGGGCGTGGCCGGCGGCGTCGTCGACCACCTGCAACAGGCGCGCCTTGATCTCGGGCTGCTCGCCGTAGCGGATCGCCTCGAGCAGGAGGTCGCGTAATGGCTTCTGCTCGAACAGTTGGCCGAGGACGTCGTAGACCCGGCCGCCGAGGGCTAAGCGGGCGGCCTCGAGCTTCTCGAGCAGGCGGGCGTAGACGGCGCCCTCGCGGGTCTCGTGCGCGACCAGGTTCCACAAGTGGCAGACCTCGGTCTGGCCGATCCGGTGGATGCGGCCGAAGCGCTGCTCGAGGCGGTTCGGGTTCCAGGGCAGGTCGTAGTTGACCATCAGGTGGGCACGCTGGAGGTTGACGCCTTCGCCGGCGGCGTCGTTCGCGACCATGATCAGGACCGCGGGGTCGTGCAGGAAGGCGTTCATGGCGGTGCGGCGCGCCTCGCGGGCGAGGCCGCCGTGGATCTCGACCACGGCCTCGGCGCGGCCGAGGCGGGTGCGGATCTTGTCGGCGAGGTAGGTGAGCGTGTCGCGCGGCTCGGTGAAGATGATCAGCTTGCGGCGGTTGCCTTGGGCATCGGTCATGATCGGCTGGTCGAGGATGCTCTGCAGCTCGCGCCACTTGGTGTCGGTGCCCGAGCGGCGGAGCGCCTTGGCCTGCTCCTCGAGCTGAGTGAGCACGGCGATCTCGATCTCGAGCTCGGCGATCGTCTGGGCGGCCGTGGCGCTGTCGACCAGCTGCTCCTCGACCGCCTCGACCTCGTCCTCGGGCTTCTCCTCGAAGTCTTCGAAGAACTCCGGGCGGTAGGAGGCGAGCTCGCGGGCCGCATCGAGGCGGGCGCTGCGGCCGCGTTGGAGGAGGCGCGCTTCTTCGACCCGGCGCTCGAGCTTCTCGCGGCGGCGGCGGAGCGATTCGTGGATCGCGGCCGGCGAGGAGGCGAGACGGCGTTGCAGGATCTGGAGCGCGAAGCCGACGTTCTGGCGCCGCTGGTCGCCTTCGGCGAGGCGCTCGGCACGGTTCATCTCCTCGCGCACGTATTCGGTGACCGCATCGTAGAGCGCGGCCTCGTCGGCCGAGAGCCGGTAGTTCACGGTGTAGGCGCGGCGCTCTGGGAACAGGGGCCGACCATCGAAGGTCTTGAGCTCCTCCTTGGTCAGGCGACGGAGCATGTCGCTGACGTCGGCGGTGTGCACGCCCTCGCGGAAGCGGCCCTCGAAGCGGTCGCCGTCGAGCAGCGCCATGAACAGCTGGAAGTCGGCCTCCTTGCCGCTGTGCGGGGTTGCCGTCATCAGCAGGAAATGCCGGGCGCGAGCGGAGAGTCGCTGGCCGAGCTGGTAGCGCTTGGTGTACTTGACCTCGCCGCCGAAGTAGGTGGCCGACAGCCGGTGCGCTTCGTCGCAGATCACGAGGTCCCACTCGCGCGCCGCCAAGAGCTTGGCCTGGAGATCCTCGCTGCGGCTCAGCATGTCGAGGCGGGCGATCCAGAGGCCGGTCTCGTCGAAGGGATTGCCGGCGGGGCTCGCCTCGATCCGGTCGCGGGTCAGGATCGCGAACTCGAGGTGGAACTTCTCGGCGAGCTCGTCCTGCCATTGCTCGACCAGGTTGCCGGGCGCCACCACGAGGCAGCGTTCGAGGTCACCACGGATCAGCAGCTCCTTGACCAGAAGCGCCGCCATGATGGTCTTGCCCGCGCCGGGATCGTCGGCGAGCAGGAAGCGCAGAGGCTGGCGTGACAGCATCTCGCCGTAGACCGCGGTGATCTGATGCGGCAGCGGCTCGATCAGGGAGGTGGACAGCGCGAGATAGGGATCGAACAGGTAGGCGAGCCGGATGCGCTGGGCCTCCGATGCCAGCCGGAACAGGTAACCGTCGCCACCGAACGACCACGCCCGACCAGGTCCAGCCAGCTCGAGCGACCCCTCATCGGTCCGATACACCAGGCGGTTCCGGACCGCTCCGTCCGGCTCCTCAAACGTGGCCTTGAGCGCCTGATCCCCGAACCATTCCACCTGAACGATCCTGGCGACGCACCCGGCGGTGAGGCCGCGAACGAATGCTCCGGGCTTCAGATCCTCAAGGCGCACCAAGGTCAGGTCCCGATCAAATCGAACGTTATCCTCAACTGCCGGTTGTCATCGAACCAATGAGCCGGGTCAATAGGGAATGTCTATGAGATCAGATCCGGCGCCTCGCGCCACGCGCAAGGCTGTGCATCCGGACGTTAGGTCCTGTGCCCACGCCCCCGCCTCACCTCCCCTTCCTCGCCGCCTGCCCCGTCACCAGGGTCCACTCGACCAGGCGCTTGAGCACCTTGCCGAGCGCGTCATCGAGGGCGGCCGCGATCGAGGCCAGGTCGGCCGTCGGCGCCGGCACGCTGCGGCCGATCTCGGTCGTGCCGACCACCTCGCGTTGGGGCATGGTGACCAGGCGCGCCGAGATCACGACCCGGGCCTCGGGCGGGCCGGATTCCGTCTGCTGCGCCTGGAAGGCCGCGATGTTGGTCTGGAGCATGAAGTCAGCGCGCACGTCGGAGCGGCGACTGGCGACGACGTCGATCGCGCCCGAGTTCTGGAACGACTGGATGATCAAAGGCTCGATCAGCGCCGACGGCCGATCGACCCAGTTGGCGCCGGCGTAGTATTCGACCTCGAGCCCGTTGGTGCGGGCGATCCGGACGGTAGCGATCGACGGCTCGGTGGTCGGCTGGTCGACCATGAGCGACCAGCGCACCTTGGGCAGATCCGCGGGGAAGGTCGTCTTGGGCGTCAGGCGGAACTGACGCGGCGGTGGCCCCTGGCCCGGGAACTGGCAGGCGGCGAGCGCGAGCAGGGACAGCTGCGCCCCGATCCGGAGCAGCCGCCGCCGGCCGACCGGCATGGCGTTTGTCGTCATGTCAGACTCTCTATTTGGGCGGGACGCCCTGGACCCGGTCGCCGAGCAGGAAGCGGGCCGGGTCGCGCCCGAACTCCTCGGTCACGCGGTTGATCTGATCCACCATGCGTTGGGCATCCTGCGCCAGGCCCGAGTATTCGTACAGGCCATTCTGGGTGAAATCGCGCAGGCCCGGCCGGTTCTCGGCGATCGCGGCGTTGATCTGATCGGCCATGCGCTGCACCGAGCCGGCGGTCGCCGTCCAGTCCTTGATCAGAGGGCCGATCGCGTCCTGGTTGGTCTTAAGCGTCTGATTCAGGGTCGCGGCGAGGTCGCTGATCTTGGCGGTCGCCGTGTCGGTATTGCCGAGGATCCGATCGAACGCCGGCCCTCGCTGTTGCATGCGGTCGGTCAAGCCCGCGACGTCGTCGACGATCTGGCGGAAGTCCCCCCTCGTCGCCTGGAGCTCGGTGCTGACGTTGCCCAGAATGTCGTTGAGCTTGGCGATCAGCCCGGGCAACTGCCCCGCGATGTCGCCGGCGGTCGCCTGCAGCTGCTCGAGGCCAGAGGGGATCGTCGGGAGCTCGGGATAGGGCTGGTCGCCGCCGACGAGGCGCACCGGCGTCTTCGGGTCGAAATCCAGGTTGACGAACAGCAGGCCGGTCAAAAAGCTCTGCGACTGCAGCTGGGCGCGGAAGCCGCCATCGATCAGGCTCCTGATCAGCTCCTGCTGCGAGGGCGCCCGCGGCGCCCCGACGACGTTGATGCGCCCCGGGTCGAACTGCAGGATCACCGGGATCCGCGCGGTGACGTCCTTGGGATTGAACACGACCTTGATGTCGGTGACCTCGCCGATGTTGACGCCGCGGAAGTCGACCGGGGCGCCGACCCGCAGCCCTTTGACCGAGCCCGGGAAGTAGGCGATGAAGGTGTTGCGCTTGGCGAACCAGCTGGCGCCGCCGAACACCAGCAGGCCGATCACGAGGAGCGCGATGGCGCCGACCACGAACGCGCCGATCACCGTGGGACTGGCCTTGCTCATCCGCCGCTCCTCTGCCTGTCGGGCCCTGCCGTCGCAAGACTGCCCGGATCGCCCGGGCGCTCGCCGCCGCCACGGGTCAGGAACTCCTCGACCTTCGGATCCGGGGGGTGGGCGAGCAGCTCCTTCGGATCGCCGGTCGCGAGCTGGCTCTTGGTCTCGGGATCGAGGAACACCGAGTTGTTGGCGACCGTGAAGATGCTGGGCAGCTCGTGGGTGACCATCACGATCGTGGCGCCCAGGCTGTCGCGCAGCTCGAGGATCAGATCGTCGAGCCGGCGCGAGCTGATCGGGTCGAGGCCGGCCGAGGGCTCGTCGAAGAACAGGACCTCCGGGTCCATCGCGATCGCGCGCGCGAGCCCCGCCCGCTTGCGCATGCCGCCGCTGATCGCCGAGGGGTAATAGTCCTCGAAGCCGGCGAGCCCGACCAGCGCGAGCTTGAGCGCGGCGACCCCGCGGATCTCCTGCGGGCTCAGGTCCGTGTACTCGCTGAGCGGCAGGGCGACGTTCTCGAGCAGGCTCATCGAGCTCCACAGCGCCCCTTGCTGGTACAGGACGCCGAAGCGCCGCATCAGCTGCTCGCGCGCCTCGGGACCCGCGTCCCAGAAGCTGACACCGCCGTACAGCACCTGGCCGCGCGCCGGCGCCTTCAGGCCGATCATCTGGCGCATCAGCGTGCTCTTGCCGCAGCCGCTGCCGCCCATGATCACGAAGATGTCGCCGCGCCGGATCGTGAAGTTGAGGTTCTGGATCAGGACGAAGCTGCCGTAGGCCATCGTCATGTCGCGCACGACGATGTGCGCCGCGCGCTCCGCGCCCGCGGCGGCGGCGTGGTCCGGGGCAACCGCGGCGTCAGATGCCGAGGACATTGTAGATCATTGTCAGGACGGCCATCGAGACTACGATCAGGACGATCGAGCTCACCACCGCTGAGGTCGTCGCCTGGCCGACCGCGGCCGAGCTGCGCCCGCACTGGATGCCGCGCAGGCAGCCGGCGAGCGCCACCAGCATGCCGTAGACCGCGGCCTTGAACAACCCGCCGCCGAAGTCGATCAGGCGGACGCCCTCCTGGGTCGCCTGAAAATAGGTGACCGACGGCAGGTCGAGAAACATGACGCCGACGAAGGCGCCGCCGAGGATGCCCATCAGATCCGCATACAGGCAGAGCAAGGGCGTCATCAGGACCAGCGCCAGCATGCGCGGCAGGACCAGGAACTCCATCGGCGCGAAGCCGAAGGTTGTGAGCGCGTCGATCTCCTCGTTGACCTGCATCGTGCCGAGCTGGGCGGCGAACGCGGCCCCGGTCCGGCCGGCGAGGATGATGCCGACCATCATCGCCGCCATGTCGCGCGCCATGCCGATCCCGACCAGCGGTGCGACGTAGATCTGGGCCCCGAACTGGAGCAGCTGGACCGAGCCGAGAAAGGCGAGGATCACGCCGACCAGGAAGCTGATCAGGCTGACGATCGGCAGCGCCTGGGCGCCGACCTCCTGGATCGTGAGCACGAGGTCCGAGCGGTGAAACCGGGCGCGCCCGGCGATCAGGCGGCCGAACGCCACGGTCGCCTCGCCGATGAAGGCGAGCATGGCACGGCCTTCCGCGGCCGCCGCGAGGGTCGCCTGGCCGACCCGCCAGAAGAGGCCTGTGGGCGCTTTCGGCTCCGAGCGGCTCGCCGGCGGCACCGCGGTCGCCAGGCGATAGAGCCGGCGGGCGCCGTCCGGCAGGCCGCCCGGGTCGACCGCGAGACCGCGCTCCCGGCAGAGCCGGTCGAGCTCCAGAAGGAACACCATCAGGCCGGTGTCCCAGCCCTTCAGCTCGGAGGCGTCGAACCGCACCCCGGAGGTCGCCTGGAGTCCCTGCGCGGCGGTCTCCGCCGAGGGCAGCGGGCGTCCGAGCCGCCATGTGCCCGAGAGGTGAAGCGTGCTCATCGGCCCCGCCTCATCGATCCGGCAGCGGGGCTCGAGCGCCTCCTCCGGCTGGGTCACTCCGGCCCTCCTTGGGCTCAGATCCGGCTTCGCGCCACGATACCGGGGCGGGTAATAGCGCGCGCACGGTGATTTGGCCAGCGCCGGCGGCTGCCGCGGCGCGCATTACCGCCGGACATCGAAACCAGAGCCCCTGGGCATTTCACATGCTTGCTCCTGGCTCTCTAAGGTGATCCCTGTTCCGGAGCGGCCGCTGCCCGGGCGGTCCGGAGCCGACGAGCGGATCGTCCGCAGAGCTGGAGGACTCAGACGATGCCCGAACCCCTGCCCGCTGCCCTGCCCACTGCGCTGCTCGGGGCCGAATGGCTCGAGGCCGATGGCCTCGGCGGCTTCGCCTCGGGCACCGTGGGCGGCGCCCGGACGCGGCGCTACCATGCGCTGCTGCTGGCGGCGACCACGCCGCCGACGGGCCGGGTCGTGCTGGTCAACGGGCTCGAGGTCTGGCTCGAGACCGCGGGCGGCAGCTTCGCGCTGAGCTCGCAGCGCTACACGCCGGACGTGGTCTGGCCGGACGGCCAGGCGCGGATCGTCGGTTTTCGTGCGGAGCCCTGGCCGCAATGGACCTTCCGGACCGAGGACGGGGTCGAGGTCAGCCAGGAAGTGATCGCCTGCCATGGGCGGGGCGACGTGGTCGTGCGCTGGCGGCTGCTGTCCCGGCCGGGCTCCGCCCGGCTGTTCGCGCGGCCGCTGCTCTCGGGGCGCGACTATCATGCGCTGCACCACGAGAACCCGGGCTTCGCGTTCGGCGCCGAGGTCACCGGCGCCCGCGTGCTCTGGCGGCCTTATCCGGGGATTCCGGCGATCTCGGCGCTGGCGCCGGACGCCAGCTACCGGCAGGAGCCAGCCTGGTACCGCAATTTTCAGTACGATGCCGAGCGCGAGCGCGGCCTCGACTTCGTCGAGGACCTGGCCTCGCCCGGCGTCTTCACCTGGACCATGAACGGCCGCGCGGCGAGCCTGATGCTGTCGGCGGGCGAAGCCGACCCGGAGGTCGATGCCGGCTGTCTTCTGGACCTCGAAGCCAGGCGCCGCAAGCGCTTCCCCTCGCCGCTCGAGCGCGCGGCGGATGCCTACGTCGTGCAGCGCGGCCGCGGCCGGACGATCGTCGCTGGCTACCCCTGGTTCACCGACTGGGGCCGCGATACCTTGATCGCGCTGCGCGGCTTCATGACCCTGCCGGACGGGCTCGAGCTCGCGGAGGCCATCCTGCTCGCCTGGGCCGACACCGTCTCCGAAGGCATGGTGCCGAACCGGTTTCCGGATTCCGGCCAGGCGCCCGAGTTCAACGCGGTCGACGCCTCGCTCTGGTACGTGGTCGCGGTGCACGAGTTCCTGCAGGCGGCGCGCGCGAGGACGTCGCCGGCGACCGTGAGCGCGCTGCGCCAGGCAGTGGAAAAAATCGTCGCCGGCTATCGCGATGGCACCCGCTACCGGATCAAGATGGACGAGGACGGCCTGCTCGCGGCCGGCGTGCCGGGCGTGCAGCTGACCTGGATGGACGCCAAGGTCGGCGACTGGGTGGTGACGCCCAGGATCGGCAAGCCGGTCGAGGTCCAGGCGCTCTGGCTGAACGCGCTCAAGATCGCGGGCGCGACCTCGAGCGAGTGGCGCGACCTCTACCGCCATGCGCTCGCGTCGTTCCAGCTGCGCTTCTGGAACGAGGCCCGCGGCTGCCTGTACGACGTGGTCGACGTCGACCACGAGGCGGGCAGGAACGACCCGACGATCCGGCCGAACCAGATCCTGGCGGTCGGCGGCCTGCCCTACCAGGTCCTGATCGAGCCTTACGCGACCCGGGTGGTCGAGGCGGTCGAGCGCCAGCTGCTGACGCCGCTCGGGCTGCGCTCGCTCGCCCCCTCCGAGCCGGGCTATCGGCCGCACTACGGCGGCGGCGTGTTCGAGCGCGATTCCGGCTATCATCAGGGCACGGTCTGGCCCTGGCTGATGGGGCCGTTCGTCGAGGCGTGGCTGCGCGTCCGCGGCCAGAGCGCCGAGGCCCGACGCGAGGCGGACGCCCGTTTCTTTAGCCCGCTGCGCGCGCATCTGGAGGTCGCGGGCCTGGGCCACATCTCCGAGGTCGCCGACGCCGAGCCGCCGTACCGGCCGGGCGGCTGCCCGTTCCAGGCCTGGTCGCTCGGCGAGTTCCTGCGCGCCCGCCAGCTGCTGCTCGCCGAGCCGCAGAAGATCGTTCAGACCGCCTGCGTCGCCTGACCCCTCAAGGAGGCTCTACCGATGATGCTCAAAGAACTGCCGGCGGTCGCGAGCACCGAGCCGCGCGCCGCGCCGGGGACCGAGGCCGTAGCCGCCGAGCGCGCCCGGCTCGTCCAGGACGCGAGCGGTGGGGTGCGCTGGAAGCGCTGGGGCCCCTATCTCAGCGAGCGCCAGTGGGGCACGGTGCGCGAGGACTACAGCGCTTATGGCAACGCCTGGGACTATTTCCCGCACGAGCAGGCCCGCTCGCGCGCCTATCGCTGGGGCGAGGATGGCCTGGCCGGGATCAGCGACGAGCATCAGCGGCTGTGCCTGGCGCTGGCGCTCTGGAACGGCAGGGACCCGATCCTGAAGGAGCGGCTGTTCGGCCTGACCAACGGCGAGGGCAATCACAGCGAGGACGTCAAGGAGCTCTACTATTACCTCGACGCCACGCCGACCCACAGCTACCTCAAGTACCTGTACAAATACCCGCAGGCCGAATTCCCCTACACCTGGCTGGTGGAAGAAAACCGGCGGCGCGGCAAGGACCAGCCGGAGTTCGAGCTGCTCGACACCGGCGTGTTCGACCAGGACCGCTACTTCGACGTGTTCGTCGAGTACGCCAAGGCCGCGCCTGAGGACATCCTGATGCGGGTCACGGTGCACAACCGCGGGCCCGAGGCGGCGGTCATCCACGTCCTGCCGCAGCTCTGGTTCCGCAACATCTGGTCCTGGCGCGAGCACGCGAAGAAACCGGGCCTGTACGCCGACAACGGCGCGGTGATCGGCATCCAGAGCAAGCTGTTCGACGATACCTACCTCTATGCCGAGGGCGCGCCGGAACTCCTGTTCTGCGACAACGACAGCAACCTTGAGCGGCTTTACGGCGTCGAGGGCGGTTCGGGTCACTTCAAGGACGGGTTCCACGAGTACCTGATCCATGGCCGCGAGGACGCCGTCAATCCCGGCCACTGCGGCACCAAGGCGGCCGCGCACTACCGGCTCGAGATCCCGGCGCACGGCGAGGCGACGGTGCGCCTGCGCCTGGCGCAAGGCATGCAGACCCACCCGTTCGAGGACTTCGACGAGGTGTTCGCCGAGCGGATCGCCGAGGCCGACGAGTTCTATGGCGAGATCCAGGCCGAGCTCGACGATCCGGACGCCAGGAGCGTCCAGCGCCAGGCGTTCGCCGGCATGATCTGGAGCAAGCAGTTCTTCTTCTACGACGTGCCGAAATGGCTCAATGGCGATCCGACCCAGCCGGCGCCGCCCGAGGGCCGCAAGCACGGCCGCAACAGCGAATGGCGGCACCTGAACAACTACGACATCATCTCGATGCCGGACAAATGGGAGTATCCCTGGTACGCCGCCTGGGACCTCGCCTTCCACTGCATCCCGCTCGCGCTGGTCGACGCCGAGTTCGCCAAGCAGCAGCTGATCATGCTGACCCGCGAGTGGTACATGCACCCGAACGGCCAGTTGCCGGCCTACGAGTGGGCGTTCGGCGACGTCAATCCGCCGGTCCACGCCTGGGCGACCTGGCGGGTGTTCCAGATCGACCGCAAGCAGCGCGGCGACGAGGTCGGCGACATCGCCTTTCTCGAGCGCGTCTTCCACAAGCTGATGCTGAACTTCACCTGGTGGGTGAACCGCAAGGACGCCCAGGGCCGCAACGTCTTCCAGGGCGGGTTTCTCGGACTCGACAACATCGGGGTGTTCGACCGCTCGGCGCCCTTGCCGACCGGCGGCTTCATCAACCAGTCGGACGGCACCGCCTGGATGGCGATGTACTGTCTGAACCTGATGCGGATCGCGCTCGAGCTCGCCCAGCACAATCACACCTACGAGGACATCGCGACCAAGTTCTTCGAGCACTTCCTCTACATCGCCGAGGCGATGACCAATCTGGGCGGCGAGGGCATCGGGCTCTGGGACGAGGAGGATCAGTTCTACTACGACGAGCTCAACCTGACCGACGGCGCGATCATTCCGCTGAAGGTGCGCTCGATGGTCGGCCTGATCCCGTTGTTCGCGGTCGAGACGCTGGAAGCGGATCACCTGGACCGGCTGCCGCAGTTCAAGGCGCGGCTCGAGTGGTTCTTGAATCACCGCCCGGACCTCGCCTCGCTGGTCTCGCGCTGGCACGAGCCCGGCCTCGGCGACCGGCGCCTGCTCTCGCTGCTCCGCGGCCACCGCATGAAGCAGCTCCTGAAGCGGATGCTGGACGAGACCGAGTTCCTCTCGGACCATGGCATCCGGGCGCTCTCTAAGGCCCACGAGCGGCAGCCCTACGTGTTCGACTGCGTCGGCCAGCGGCTCGAGGTCCGCTACCAGCCGGCCGAGTCCGACAGCGGCCTGTTCGGCGGCAACTCCAACTGGCGCGGCCCGATCTGGTTCCCGGTCAATTATCTCTTGGTCGAGTCGCTGCAGAAGTTCCATCACTACTATGGCGACGACTTCAAGATCGAATGCCCGACCGGCTCCGGCAACTTCATCACGATCGAAGAGGTCGCCGCAGAATTGGGCCGCCGGCTGACCCGGATCTTTCTCAAGGACGCGGAAGGCCGGCGGCCGGTGTTCGGCGAGCAGGCGAAGCTGCAGAACGATCAGCACTTCCGGGACTACCTGCAGTTCTATGAATACTTCCACGGCGACAACGGCCGCGGCGTCGGCGCCTCGCACCAGACCGGCTGGACCGGCCTGGTCGCCAAGCTCCTGCAACCGCGCCGCCGCGAGGCCGAGCAACCGCAAGCCAAGGACGCCTGAGATGCGCAAGATGATGGAGCATGACGAGCTGCCGCCGGTCGTGATGCCGAGCTGTCAGGTCCACAGGAGGCTTGCCGGCCAGAAGGCGCTGGTGACCGGCGCCAACTCCGGGATCGGCAGGGGCGTGGCGCTGGCGCTCGGCAAGGCCGGCGCCGACGTGATGGTGAACTACGTGACCAACCCCGAGGAGGCCGAGGAGGTGGTCGCCGAGGTCCGCCATGAGGGCGCTCAGGCCATGGCCTGCAAGGCGGACGTCAGCCAGGAAGACCAGGTCCAGGCGATGTTCGCCAAGATGATCGCCGAGTTCGACACGATCGACATCCTGGTCAACAACGCCGGCCTGCAGCGCGACGCCCGGCTCGAGGAGATGACGCTCCAGCAGTGGAACACGGTGATCGGGGTCAACCTCACCGGCCAGTTCCTCTGCGCGCGCGAGGCGGTCAAGGAGTTCAAGCGGCGCGGCGTGCGGCCCGAGATCTCCTGCGCCGCCGGCAAGATCATCTGCATCAGCTCGGTCCACGAGGTCATCCCCTGGGCCGGCCACGTCAACTACGCGGCCTCCAAGGGCGGCATCGAGATGATGATGAAGTCGATCGCCCAGGAGGTCGCCCCGCACCGGATCCGGGTCAACAGCGTCTGCCCGGGCGCGATCCGGACGCCGATCAACACCGTCGCCTGGAACACGCCCGAGGCCTATGCCGACCTGATGAAGCTCGTGCCCTACAAGCGGATCGGCGAGGTCGAGGACATCGGCCGGGTGACCGCTTGGCTCGCCTCCGACGAGGCCGACTACATCACCGGCGCCAGCATCTTCGTCGACGGCGGCATGACGCTCTACCCGGGCTTCGAGGCCGGAGGCTGACCATGAGCCAGGCGCTGCTGGCGGAAGGCGGCGCGATGGCGGGGATGACCCACCGCGCGCAGACCGGGCCGGCACAGAGCGCCGCCGACGGGCTCCGCCGGCACTGGCCGGAGTACCTGATGGAGGGCTTCGGGCTCGGCAGCTTCATGGTCTCGGCCGGGCTGTTCGCGACGCTCTTCTGGTATCCCGGCTCGCCGCTCGCGGCGGCGGTACCCGACGGCATGCTGCGCCGGGCGCTGATGGGGCTCGCGATGGGCCTGACCGCGGTCGCGATCATCTACTCGCCCTGGGGCCAGCGTTCGGGCGCGCACATCAACCCGGCGGTGACGCTGACCTTCTGGCGGCTCGGCAAGGTCGCGACCTGGGATGCCGTGTTCTACGTCGCCGCCCAGTTCGCGGGCGGCCTGCTCGGGGTCTGGCTGACCCTCGCCGGGCTCGGCCTCGCCTTTGCGAACCCGCCGGTGAGCTACGTCGCGACCGTGCCCGGGGCCGACGGCGTCTGGGTGGCGCTGCTCGCAGAAGCCGTGATCTCGTTCGGCCTGATGTCGATGGTCCTGTTCGCGACCAACACGGCCCGCCTGATGCGGCTGACCGGCGTGTTCGCGGGCTGCCTGGTCGCGCTCTACATCACGCTCGAGGCGCCGGTCTCGGGCATGAGCATGAACCCCGCCAGGACCTTCGCCTCGGCGCTGCCGGGCCATCTCTGGACGGGCCTTTGGATCTACTTCATCGGGCCGCCGCTCGGCATGCTGCTCGCGGTCCCGGTCTACCGCGCGCTCCGGCGTAGCCCCGAGGTGATCTGCGCCAAGCTCAACCACCACACTCATCAACGCTGCATCTTTCATTGCGGCTACGGCGCGAACGCCGGCCGCTGAGGGGGAGCCATCCGATGTCGACCCAGCGCTATGACGTGATCATCGTCGGCTCGGGGGCGGGCGGGGCCGCCGCCGGCTACAAGCTGGCCCGGGCTGGGCTCAACGTGCTGATGCTCGAGAAGGGCAGGCACCTGCCGCGCGACGGCAGCACGCTCGACACCAAGGAAGTGTTCAAGGAAGGCAGGTTCAAGAACCACGAGGAGTGGTCGGACGGCCACGGCGGCCATCTGATGCCCGACGAGCACTACAATGTCGGCGGCAAGACCAAGTGGTATGGCGCCGCCCTGCTCCGGTTCTCGGCGCACGAGTTCGAGGCCGACCCGGAGCACCAGTGCCTTGCCTGGCCGTTCGGGCTCGACGAGATCGCGCCCTGGTACGACGAGGCCGAGCGGCTGATGCACGTCAACCGGTTCGCCAACGAGCCCGAGTTCCAGCAACTGATCGACCGGATCGCGCATGACGGCTCGGGCTGGCGCGCGGAGGCCCTGCCGCTCGGGCTCAAGCCCGAGATCCTGCAGGACGAGGAGGAGGCCAAGCACTTCGACGGCTACGCCTCGGTCGCGGGCTACAAGGCGGATGCCGAGCGCAACCTGATCGACGCGGTGACGCCGCTGCCGAATTTTTCCGTGCTGACCAGGAAGAAGGTGATTGCGCTCCTGCACGCGCCGGGTTCGCCCGAGGTGATCGAGGGCGTGATCTGCCGCGACGGCAGCTACTACCAGGCCGACAAGGTGATCCTGGCGGCCGGCGCGATGACCTCGCCGCGCCTCCTGCAGGACCATCTCGCGGTCTCGGGGCTGGGCGCGACGCTCCCCTGTGCCAGCATGGTCGGGGCCAATTTCAAGCTGCACCTGAACAGCGCGCTGGTCGCGTTCTCGCCGTTCACCCAGCACGACGTGTTGCGCAAGACCGCGATCTTCTTCAACGACGCCCATCCGCACACGACGGTCCAGTGCCTCGGCTGGCTGGATGGCGACATCCTGGCGACGCAGTTGCCGGGGGCGGTGCCGAAGTTCGTGACCAACGCGATCGGCGCCCGCGCCTTCGGCTTCTTCGTCACCACCGAAGACGGCTCCAGCCGCGACAACCGGATCATCACCGGCGGCGGCGACGGCGGCATCCCGACCGCCGACTACAGCCTCGAGCGCCTGCCGCCGGCGGCGGCCGAGCATCACGCCGCGGCGGCTGACTTCACCCGGCGGCTGCTGCACGTGGGCCTGGCCGGCGTCGACCGCTATCTGGGGCTGGCCGGCAGCGCCCATGCGTTGGGCTCGATGGTGACCGGCACCGATCCGCAGACCAGCGTCGTCGACCCGCACGGCAAGGTCCACGGCATGGCAGGCCTCTACGTCGGCGATGGCAGCGTCATGGCGCGCTCGGGCCGGGTCAACCCGGCGCTCACGATCTACGCCTGGGGTCTCCGGCTCGGCGACCACCTGGCGAGCCAGGCGGGATGACCGCGATGCGTCGTTTTCGGTTCGTCGTTCTGCTGCTGGCGCTGGCTCTGCCGGCGGCCGCGGCGAGGGCGCAGTCGATCGAGCGGGTCGATTCGGTCGCGATCACGGTCAGCGACCTCGACCAGGCGCTCGCCTTCTATACCGGCGTGCTGCCGTTCGAGCTGGTTTCCCGGACCGAGGTCGCGGGCGAGGCCTACGAGCACCTGTTCGGCGTGTTCGGCCTGCGCGCCGAGATCGCCGAACTTCGTCTGGGGACGGAAAAAATCCAGCTGATCGACTATCTGGCGCCCGAGGGTCGGACAATCCCGGAGGACAGCCGGAGCAACGACGAGTGGTTCCAGCACGTCGCGATCATCGTCCGCGACATGGATACGGCCTACAAGCTGCTCCGCCAGCACAAGGTGCAGCACGCCTCGAGCGGGCCGCAGACGCTGCCGGCCTGGAACCCGAACGCGGCCGGCATCAAGGCCTTCTATTTCAAGGACCCGGACGGCCACAACCTCGAGATTCTCCAGTTTCCGCCGGACAAGGGCGCGGCCAGATGGCATCAGGCGAACCCGCCCTTGTTCGAGGGCATCGATCACACCGCGATCGTGGTCCGCGACACCGAGCCGGGGATCGCGTTCTTCGAGGGCGTGCTCGGGCTCGAGGTCCACGGCCACTCCGAGAACTACGGCGTCGAGCAGGAGCACCTGAACAACGTGTTCGGCGCGCGGCTCCTGATCACCTCGCTCGGCGCCGCGGCCGGTCCCTCGATCGAGTTTCTCGACTATCTGGCGCCGGCCAGCGGCCGGCCGGTGCCGGAGGGCAGCCAGGCGAACGACCTCTGGCACTGGCACGTCAACATGGCGACCGGCGACCTCGAGGGCCTCAAGGCGAGGCTGCGCCAGGCGCACGCCGGCTTCGTCTCGCCCGGCATCGTCGACATGCCGGACGACGACCTGCACCTCGGCCAGGCCCTGATGGCGCTGAGCCCGGAAGGCCACGCGATCCTGGCGTTCCAGCCGGCGCCGTGAGGTCGCCAGCCGGGCCAGTCGCGGATTTCGGCTGAAAACCATTCGTGCTGCGGCTATGTAGCGGCGGCTGCACAGCTGGGAGCGCGGGATGAGCGATGCGGGCGGGCCGGTCCCCTGGCCGATCCGGGCGATCCTGTTCGACAAGGACGGCACGCTGATCGACTACCGGGCGACCTGGCAGGCGGCCAATCGAGCCGCCGCGCTCGATCTGGCGGCGGCCGCCGGCCTGGACGAGGGGTTCGCCGACGAGCTCTTGCGCCGGCTGGGCTACGAGCCCTTGACCGGCGAGTTCGCGGCCGACAGCCCGTTGCTGTGGGCGACCAACGCCGAGATCGCGGCCCGCTGGAGCACGGCGCCCGAACTCGAGGGCGTCGACGACGTGCACGCGCGGGTCGAGCGCTGCTTTGCCGATCAGGCGGCGTTCCCGCCGGTGCCGGTGACCGAGCTCGCGCCGTTGTTCGATCGCCTCGTGGCGCGCGGCCTCAGGCTCGGGGTCGCGACCATGGACGGCAGCGCGGCCGCCGAGGCGACCCTTGCCCGGCTCGCGGTGCGCGATCGGATCGCGTTCCTCGCCGGCGCCGACAGTGGCTTCGGCCTGAAGCCGGAGCCCGGGATGGTGCTGGGCTTCTGCACCGCGCTTGGGCTCGCGCCCGCCGAGGTCCTGGTGGTCGGCGACCATCCGGCCGACCTCGCGATGGCGCGCGCGGCCGGCGCCGGGGTCGCGGTCGCGGTCTTGACCGGCGGCTGCCCGCCGGCGGCCCTGGACGGGCTCGCCGACCTCGTGCTGCCCAGCATCGCCGAGCTCGAGGCCGGCCTCGACGGCTGGTCCGGCTGGGCCGACCGGCGTGCGGTCCGCGCTGCCGGCTGAGCCTCGCCGCACGCCGCATCGGAGCGCATGGCGCCCGGAGCCGCCGCGGGGCTCAGTTTCCTGGAACCGCCCCCCGCCCGCCCCGCAGGCAGGCGCGATCGCCACCGCCGGCCTCGAGGTAGGCGTCGAGCGCCGCGAGCAGGATCTGCTGGGCGGTCTGCCGGCCGCGCGTGCAGAACATCTTGAGGCGCCGGTGGCGCTCGCGGTCGAGCCGGAGCGTGAGCGCCATGCGCGGCGGCTTGGCGATGCCGGTCCGAGGCTTCGGAGCCCTGGCGCGGCCAGCGCGCCCGCCGGGCGCACCGTTCACGGGCACCGCAGCGCCGCGCCGCGCGCGGAGCCTGGCCGGGCCCGGCAGGAGCTCGCTTGGGTCGGCGCCGACGTGGGCGAAGCCGCCGGTCGGGACCGCGTGGCCCTTGCGGACCAGCAGATCGCCAGCGAGCTTGCCGCGCTGGCTCACGCTTCGGCTGGCTCGAGCGCGGCGCGCCGGCCGAAGCCGTGCAGCATCGGCTGGTGGAAGACCCGCTGGCGCTCCCGTTTCTCGAGCTGGGCCGCGACGTAATCCCAGAGCAGCCGGATCTCGCCGGCCGAGCGGCCCTCGGGCTCGAGCTCGCAGACCGTGCGGCCGTCGATCATCGAGGTCGCGAAGTCGACCCGCTGCTGGACGAAGACCGGCGCCACCGTGCCGTGCTGGGAGAGCGCGATGACCGCGTCCGAGGTGATCCTGGCGCGCAGGTTGGCGGCGTTGATCACGAACACCATGCCGCACTGCGCGCGCTCGACCATGTCGACCGTGCCGGCGACCGCGCGCAGATCGTGCGGGCTCGGCCGGGTCGGGATGATCACGAGACCGGCGACGTTGATCACCCGCTGGATCGCCATGTTGACCGCCGGCGGCGTGTCGATCACGACCAGCCGGCAGCCTTCGAGCCGCAGCCGCTCGAGGTCGGCGGGCAATTGCGCGAGCGTGGTCGCGGCGAACGCCGGCGTCGCGCTCTGACGGGCGTTCCACCAGGCCGCGAGCGAGCCCTGGGGATCGGTGTCGATCAGAGCGACCGGACCCTGGCCCGCGAGCTCCGCCTGGACCGCGAGATGCCCGGCGAGCGTGGTCTTGCCCGAGCCGCCCTTCTGCGAGCAGAGCGCGACGACGTGCATCGAAGGGTCTCCCCACGCGCCGGCGCCGGCGGGCGACGGCATCGGTGGCGCACCCGGGCGCCCGTTGAGCATTCCGACCGATTGTCGATCTTGCCAATTAAGATGCTGCTAAAGAATTGTCCCCTTCCAAGCTTCTCTCCCCATTCGAGGCCGATCTGGTCGATCGGGGATCACGCTCGGGCGCTTGACCTGGGCAGGTGAGCGCGGCTTGTATCGGGCAGCAGATCGGGGAGAGGGACATGCGGCTGGATGGCAAGGTGGCGATCGTGACCGGGGCCGGGTTCGGGTTCGGTGAAGGGATTGCCAAACTGTTCGCGGCCGAGGGCGCGAAGGTGCTGGTCGCCGACATCGACGGTGAGCGCGCCGAGCGGGTCGCGGGCGAGATCGGCAAGGCGGCGCGCGCCTCGACGGCGGACGTCGCCAAGGGACCGGACTTCGCGCGCATGGTCGAGGAGTTGGTGCAGGCGTTCGGCCGGCTCGACGTCGTGGTCAACAATGCCGGCATCACCTACCGCAACCAGCCGATGCTCAACGTCGACGAGGCGACCTACGACCGCGTGTTCGCGGTCAACGTCAAGTCGATCTACTGGAGCGCGGTCCACGCGGTGCCGGTGTTCCGAAGGCAGGGCGGCGGCAACATCGTCAACATCGCGTCGACCGCGGGGCTCAGGCCGCGCCCGGGGCTCACCTGGTACAATGCCTCCAAGGGGGCGGTGATCACGATGAGCAAGTCGATGGCGGTCGAGCTGGCGCCGGACAAGATCCGGGTCAACGCGATCTGCCCGGTGATCGGCGAGACCGGCCTGACCGCCGAGTTCATGGGCGGCGATTTGCCGGAGCTGCGGGCGAAGTTCACCGCCACCATCCCCCTCGGGCGGATGAGCCTGCCGAGGGACATCGCGGCCGCATCGCTGTTCCTCGCCTCGGATGAGGCCGAGTTCCTGACCGGCGTCGCCCTCGAGGTCGACGGCGGCCGCTGCGTCTGAGCGGGGCAAGGGTCATGGCGGCGGCGACGATGCGGGCGGTCGTGATCAAGGGCTTCGGCGGCCCGGAGGTGCTGGAGCTCGGCGAGGTACCGCGGCCGGAGCCCGGCCCGGGCCAGGTCCTGATCCGGATCGCCGCGACCAGCGTCAACCGGGCCGACCTGCAGCAGCGCTCGGGCAACTACGCGCCGCCGCCGGGCGAGAGCGAGATCCTGGGGCTCGAGTGCGCGGGCGTGATCGAGGCGCTGGGCGAGGGCGTCGCCGACTGGCGGGTCGGCGACCGGGTGATGACGCTGGTCGGCGGCGGCGGGTATGCCGAATACGCCGCCGCGCCCGCGGGCACGCTGATGGCGGTCCCCGAAAACCTCGACCTGGTCCGCGCGGCGGCGATCGCCGAGGTCTGGATCACGGCTTTCCTCAACGTCTTTCGCGAGGCCGGGTTGCGGCCCGGCGAGACGCTGCTGGTGCACGGCGGCGCGTCGGGCGTGGGCACGGCCGCGATCCAGCTCGCCAAGGCGCTCGGCCCCTCGCCCGTGATCGTGACCGTCGGCAGCCCGGACAAGGCCGAGGCCTGCCTGGCGCTCGGCGCCGACCATGCGATCCTGTACAAGAGCGAGGATTTTTCAAAGCGGGTGCTGGAGCTCACCGGCGATCGCGGCGCCGACGTGATCCTCGACCACATTGGCGCCGCCTACCTCGAGCCCGATCTCGCCTGCCTCGCGCTCTACGGCCGGCTCGTGATCATCGGCCTGCTCGGCGGCGGCAAGGCCGAGCTCAACATCGGCCGCCTGATGGTCAAGCGCCAGCGGATCATCGGCTCGGTGCTGCGCGCCCGGCCGGTCGAGGAGAAGGCGAGGATCACCGCGGCCTTCCGCGAGGCGGTTCTGCCCCGGTTCGCGAGCGGCGAGCTGAAGCCCGTGATCCACACGGTGATGCCGCTCGCCGAGGTCCGGAGCGCGCAGGAGCTGATGGCCGCCAACGGCAACACCGGCAAGATCGTGCTCCAGGTCGATCCGACCCTGACCTGAGGGCGGCAGCGCGTCTGGACAGCGCGTCTGGACAGCGCGTCTGGGCGCCTCTATATAGCTTCCGCCCTCCGCGCCCAGGTAGCTCAGTCGGTAGAGCAGCGGACTGAAAATCCGCGTGTCGGTGGTTCGATTCCGCCCCTGGGCACCAGCCTTTCTGCGGGTTTCAGCGCTCCCCGAGCCCCACGTCCAACATTCGCCAGCCCACCGGCGTCCAACTTTTTCAGCGGTCGTGTTCATGGTTTGTTCCCTTTCCCTCAAGTTTGACCAGGGCAGCCGAGGCGGCCTTCCGGGTCGGCACGAAGTACGTATCCAGGATCGTCCTGGTATCGGCGATCGAGTGCCCGGTCCAACTGGCGATCTCGCCCACCTCGCATCCGGCCTCGGCCAAGCGCACCACAGCCGACCGGCGCAGATCGAGGAACTGGAGCCCGTCTAGGCCGGCTCGCTTGATGGCCTCGCGCCACTCGTGCCTGAAGTGGTCCGGCCGGTACGGGCGCTTGGTGCTCTCTGATAGGACCACCTGGACACCCCGGCGATCGACCCGGACCAGCTCGGCGGCGAGGGCGTGACTGATCGGGACAGCCACGCGCTTGGCGGCTCGACCAGCTCGCCTGGACTTCCGTTGCTCTAGAGTGATCCAGCCGTCAGCCGAGATGTCCGACCAGCGCAGACTGAGAACGTCCGCTTGGCGCTGGCCAGTCCAGAGCCCGAGCATTAGGGCCAGCCTGATCGATGGTGGCGGATCGGCAGCCAGGAAGCGCTCAACATCGGCATCGGTCCAGAAGGCTCGCCGGGGCGGGTTGCTGACCAAGCGCATCTTGCTGGCCGGGTTGCTGGGCAACTCGCCAATCTGGACGGCGTAGGCCAGGAGCGCTTGAAGCACCTGGAGCCGGTAGCGGTTCTGGCGCGGCATCAGGCCGGTGTTCGGGTCGCTGAGCTTGTTCCGGTAGGCGAACACCACCCGGGGCGTCAGCGACGTGATCAGGTGCGAGCCGAAGATCTCCCTGAGTGCGACCAAGTGTCGCCTGTAGTCATGCCGGGTCCGCTCGGCCAGCCGACGCCACTCCGGGGAGGCGCCGGGGGTGTTCCCGTCCGTGATGTCGCCCGCCCACTTGTGGATCAACCAAGCGCCCGTCCCCCGTTTCGGCCCCGGGGCGATCTCCAGGGGGCGCTGGCGGCCAGCCCTGACCTGATCGGTGCGGGCGTTCAGGATCTCGGCGCGAGCCCAGGCGGCCGTAGGGTCGTCAGGTAGGCGCTCGGGCTCCAGGCCCAGCTGGCGCAGGTACTTCGGCGGCTGCCAGTAGAACCGAGGCCCCTTGCGGACCAGGAACCGGGGTGTAACACGCGCTCGGCGGGCCATCTTCAGGCGGCAGCCTCCAGCTCATCAAGCTCGTCGAGCTTACGCAGCAAACGAGCTTCATCATCATCATTGGCGGGAGACGACCCCGGGGGCTCCCCGAGCCAAGCGTCGATCTGGCTTTCAGACCACACCGGGCCGTCGGGGGTTTGCATCATTGGCCCCGGAAAGCCACCCTTGCGACGAGCCCATCGCCAAGCGCGAAGGGACCTGAAGCCGGCACGATAGGCTGTCTCGACCTCCCCGAAACCACGGGTGCGGCACCGGTTCACGCCCTTGAGCGGGCGTCCATGGAAGCTAATCAGACTGATCGGCATTGCTTGTGTCCTCCCCTAGTGTCACGCTAGCGAAATACTGACGCACCCCTCCTAAGGCCCCCTGGAGTTCGCATTTTCCCAGCTCCTTGACCCGTTCCTCAGGGCAGCCATTCCCGGTTCCCCCCTAGGGCCGCCCCGGGTGTCACGCCAAGGCCGACCATAGCAGACCAACGGAGCCTACCAGAGCGCAGCCCAGGGAGGCAGTCAGAGCCGGCCATAGCCAACCAAGGGAGCCAACAGCGCTGACGATAGCCCGACCAGAGCCAACTAAGCCGCCGGATACAATGCTTCCCAAACCTCAGCTTCCTCTTGGCTCCAGACTATTTGCGGCTTTCGCCCTTGCTTCGCCGCTTCAGCTTCCTCGTAGCGCCTCCAAGCCTCGAATGCCGAAATGCCTTTCGCTGCATCTCTAGCGGCCCTCCAAGCTTCGAAGGAGATTGGACCACCATCACCATCCTGTTCGGGCTCAACCTCAGTTCGTAGTTCTTCTTCGTGGTTCTGGTTCGTAGTTGTTGTTCGTGGTTCCTCTTCGTGGTTATCTTCGCAGTTATCAGGATACCCAGTGACCTGTGGTACGGCGACTCCCTTGCCGGTGATCTGGCAACTCCCTTGCCGGTCCTCTGGCAAGTCCATTGCCGGTGGGTTGGCAACTCTGTTGCCGGTGGGTTGGCAATCGCCTAGCCTATCCTCTGTGGCAGCTCCCTTGCCGCTCCTTCGTTTCTTAGCATCCTCATCCTTGATCCGCTTGGCTTCGGCTATCCACGTCGGGCCAATGTAATTGTAGTTCGGCCCTCCCGGGTATTTCCGGCGCGTCTTCAGGAAGCCGGCCTGAACCAGGGTCTGGATGTGATACCGTACGGTGCGTTCCGCGATCCTGTAGCGCCGCGCGAGTTCCGCTTGGGAAGCCCACGCACACACAGTCCCGGCCTCGTCCGTAGACGCTGGCCCCGCGATGTCCAGGATCTCCAGGAGAAGCATGCGAGGGATGAGGCCCAGCAAGGGTGTCCGGCGAGCCGCCCTGGCTAGGTCGAGGCCGAAGTCGCCTCGGGTGTCAACCATATCTGCAAACTCTCTCTTCACGAAAAGCTCGGCAACAGGCCAGCAAAACCAGCGGGCCTAAAGGGGGCCGATCGAAGGAGGTGGTCTCTCGACCGGGAGCGATTCGGCCATATAGGGTGGTTGGATGGGACCCAATCATCATGCGGCCTCCTTGTGGATTTCTGGCGTTTCCTCGGCGGGAGCGCCAACCGGTACGCGCGAGCCGGCCGGGTTCTTGTGCAGGTAGCCCCAGCGGTCGACCCAGCGTGGCTCAAGGTGGTCGGCGTCGTCGCCCTGGACCGCCCCGGAGCGGCCTACAGCGGGCGCGGGACAGATGCGAGCCACCTCGATACGGGGAAGATCCGTCCCGCTGCTGGAGAGCCCCAGCTGCGCCAGGGCGACCCTCGGGGGCACCCCTGGCAACACCTGCCGCCACCCGCCCATACCGTCGCACTCCAGGACGCCATTGGCCACTCTCCACCGCCGGCCAGGAACCGTGTCGCCAGGAAGCTCGATGCCCTTTGTGCGCTCGCCGGGCTCCCTGGATGCCCCAGGAGGGGCCGCGGGACACATAAGTGGTATGACAGTCCCCGCGACAGTCCCCGCCTTATCCGTCCCGTCTTCCCGGTGCCGCAATCGGTAGGCCTTCTTGCGGCAAGCCGTAGAGCAGTAGACCGCATCGCGCCGCTTCTTCGGCCGGAACTGCTTTCCGCAGACATTGCAAACCATCTTACCCTCCGCTGACAGCGGCACAGGTCGGGATCGACACCACCAGGGCGATCACGCGGCCATCTTCAAGTGCGGTGGCGCCTCGAACCGCCCCAGAATTTCCTTCAGCGTCGCCAAGTCATCCCACTTACCGTTCTCGTAGAAGACGCTCGACATCTCTGCTTCTCCTAACAGTGCCGGCTACGCTCCAGCATCGTGACCAGCCGGTCACACACCCGGAACCGGTTGCCGCAGGCCCTCGAACACCGCCAAGAGCGCCTCCGGATCGAGCCCCAGGTTGTCCGGCATCCCCACACAGTTCCCGCGGCCGAGACCGGGGTCAGGATCGCGGCGCGGGCCACGAGCGATCAGCATTCGCTCATCTTCAGCGTTCTCCCCTCTTCCGCAGTGGCCACGGCTTGGCCCTGCGAGCACCGTAGCTCCCTTCCCAGTCCTTCCGGATCAGCTTCCAACTCTGGTCAGCTGGAGCTTCGACTGGTCCCTCCGGATGTAGACCGAGCTGACCGGGTACGGCCGGCTTCGGGTAGCGGCTCGGATCGATCGTCCATCTCGCGGTTCTCGTCTCTGGTCTCCCTATGGTTCACTTGAGATATGGTGATTGACGGGACTATCCGCAAGTAGGGATGGTCCGAGCGTCGGAAAAATCGTGGTGCTCAGGACCGCCCCCTCCTCTCTCGGCGCTTCCGGGGGGCCGTCGTCGAGCGGTACCCGGGCACCTCCGAGCCCAGCGATGAGGCGTACATGGCGTGGATCTCGGGCATCTGGTCGGCGCTGGCCAGCATCCGGTCTCGCAGGGCCTTCCCCTTGGCCGTCAGGTAGTATTCCTTCCGGCGCAACTCCTCGGGCGGGTGGCGCCAGGCGACCAGCTTGAGCCCCGGCTCCTTCTTGCGATTGCGCTCGCCGAGATCCAGCAGGTGCCGGCTGAAGGTGCTCTGGGCTTGGCCCGACAGATCGCACAGGTCCTTGAGGCTCGCGCCCTCGTAGAGGCAGACCAGGAGGAATGCCTCGAGGACGGCCAGGGGCACGTTGGGGCTCGCGCCCGGCTGCTCTCGGAACAGATCGCAGATCCGGAGGAGATTGCGCAGCTGCGTTTCGTCATTAGGCATCCCACACTGCTCCCGAAGTTTCTGTCCACGGCCACGGAGGTCGGGTGGCTGGGGACGCTCTACAAGGAGGGACGGTCCCCCACACTACGACTGGGCTCGAAGGGACCCTCGAGGTCGAGCCGGCGGAGCGTGTCGCACTCGGGCCGCGGCCCATGCCCTCATCGCCTTCCAACCCGTGGTACCTCAGCGAGTGCGGAGCAAATGCAGGTGTCCAGCTGTTGCGTTGCGGCGACAGTTGTCGGCAAACGATTCGCGGCGCCAGCAACTTTTAGCTTGATTCGGGCTCTGCTGGTCCTTATCAGCGGATGTGAGAAAGACGCTGGAGCAACCAGCGAAACCATGGCCCTGGTCATGGTTGGGGGATGCGTGGACTTGGTCGCTGACCAAGTCCCCTGTGGCACCCGATGGCAGGACATGGACAGGCGTACGATGTGGCGCTCTGTCGGTCGAAACATTCGACGCGAGGGATGGATGCGTGCAGCAGCAACAGTGTGTGGCAGGCGGCCGCCCGGCCGCACTGAAAGCCGGAACTGGGCAATGAAAGCGCCAACACGGTGCGCCACGCCGGGTCTAAACTGAAAGGGAGGAACTTTCCATGAAATGTCGTGACTCTTAGCTGACGAGATCGATCGACTGGTCACGTCGATGGACAATGATGGGTACGGCGTACTTCGTGAGTACTTTTCGAAGCAAGAAATTGATGAAGCGGCTCGTTTCGTCGTCGCGGAGTCGGCCAAGCACCGCGGCGAATACTTCTTCTACAACGGATCCGAGGCCGTGGCCGGCACACTCATGGCCGAGCTTGGTGAGTCGCCGGTGTTCCGCCGCATGCTCGCGGAGGTCTACGAGCGAGCGGCCGGCAAGTCAGCTCCTCCCGGCGAACTGTACCAGGCACTTCGCGTCCTCTCGGGGCGGAGTGGACTGAAGCTCGCTTGGAAATTCCCTTATTATTCCTACGTGATAACCGCCCTCGTCCCGATAATTATCCCTTGCAAGCCGGGCGTCTCCCGCGGCGATCTCGTCATCTACCCGAGGCTTCGTGGCATTCGCCGGAACGCGATGGTTAATCTTGTTGATAGGATCGTGTTCCAGAACAGGCTCGTTCAGCACTTTATGTCGAGAACTCTAATTCGACGCTTACTAAAAGCGCGTGTAATTCGGATGGAGACAAGAAATGTTTATTTTTTCCGGGGTTACGATCCTTGCACGCTAACGAGCCGTGCTCCCCGATGTCCGACGCTGCACTGCGCTCTTCCACTTCGCTGATCCGCACGAGGGCAGTACCATAGTCCGGATCATCAAGGACCGTCGTCAGGACAGGCGAATGAGGGCTCAGACCCATCTTCGACAGTGAGCGTCAGGAATTTCTTCTACAAGCCGCTGTGAGCCTACGGACGCGGAGATTTTGATATAGATCAATGCGCTGTGTGTTGTGTCGGGCCAGGCATGCGTTCTGGGGAACGATCACCGGTACCTGGGGGGAACGGCGATGCGTACCTTCTTGATCAAGCTCAACGACAGGTTTCGCCGGCTGGTCGTGTCTCCGCGCAGAGCTTACCGTGTGCGCTTGGTGCCGGTCCGATCGGTGGCAGCTCGCGCGAACTGGGATCGCCGCCCCTCGACTTTCGCCTGGCGCGTCCGGGCAGCCGGCCCGAGTTCAGGCAGATGGTCCAGCGCCACCCGTCCCACCTCGCGCGAGCACCGCTCGACCTGGGTGGTGCTGTTCGCGACGCCGAGCTCATCTGTGTGAACTGCCACAAGATGTGCGCCGATGCCGACGCTGGCTCGCGCGGGAGAGCATCGACGATCCGCGGCTGTTCTGCGCCAATGCTCTGTCATTCAAGGTGCTCGCCACTAAGCAGACTAACGCTACTATGCGCGGCCGATAGCGACAGGCAGCTTGGCGCTGTTGCGCTCGATCCGCCAAGCTGGCGTGTTTGTGGCGTGTTCCGAGGGTACGTGCCAGCCACGCACTGAGAGCGCGGTCCGAGGCCGGCACCCCATCTGAGGGACCGCCAGGGTGTCTCGCGGGTCCCCCCGGCGGACACTTTTGGGGCCCCTCCACGCTGAAGGCTCGAGCACCATCAACAAATCGCGCCAGCGAAGCCGCCTGTTTTAAGAGGTGGTCTGACCTTTGGCCGTCGTTTGGCTTTGGCGACGGGTGCCTAGAGTTACTTTTGCAGCTCCGCCTGGCCGCCTGGTCACCCGGGAATTCGAGAGGCTGACCTCTGGCCTAGCCTCGGCCGGCCTTGGGCAGATCGCGTGGCCGCCCTCGGCCAGCGCCAGCAACCGGTTTGGCGCAGCGGCACGCATCGCAGGCACCGGCGTGGAACTCTTGGTTGCCGTGCACGTCCATTCTGCGCACCTAATGGTTTAGGAAGGCAATTGCGATGAAAGCTCAGAAGGGCGCTGGCCGCTCCCGGCCGCAGAACGTGGACCGCTATGTCGGAGCCCGGGTGCGCGAGTGCCGGATCACGCTCGGGATGACCCAGCACCAACTCGCCGATCTGATCGGCGTCTCATATCAGCAGGTACACAAGTACGAGACGGGCATCAACCGCGTTGCGGCGGGTGGGCTCTACCAGATAGCTCGCTTGCTTGGGGTTGATGTCGGCCACTTCTACGAGGGCTTTGCAGAGCGCGAGCGACGTTTCGTTCCTACCGCCCAGCAGCGGATGCTCCTTGAGCTGAGCCGCAATTTCGTGAAGATCCCCGAGCAAGAGCATCGGGAGGCACTTGTGTATCTTGCCCGGGCACTTGCGGAGCCAGAGAACGAAGAGGGGCTTGCGGGGTAGGTCGAATACCGGTCCCGGCCCCTCTTCAGCTTAGCGTTTGATTGTATCGAAAACCTATCCGTGCGGTGGCAGCCGAAGGCTAGGCGATCGGCCGCTTTCCGGAGCTGCTATGGACCGTATTGAAACCAAGTGTTTTCGATACTAAATCAAGGGCGTGCAATTGCTTCAGGTAGCGAGATGAAGAAGCGTGTCGCCTTCTACCTCCGAGTGTCCACCGGAGAGCAAACCACCGAAAACCAGCGGCGGGAACTCGAGGCCGTTGCCCGCCATCGGGGCTGGCAGATCGTCGCGGTCTATGAGGACCAGGGCGTCTCGGGCGCCAAGGGTCGCGAGAAGCGGCCCCAGCTCGACCGCATGCTCAAGGATGCCGTCCGGGGCAAGTTCGATGTTCTCGCTGCGTGGGCAGTGGACCGCCTGGGGAGGAGCTTGCAGGACCTGGTGGGGACGCTTGGCGAGCTGCGAGCCGGCGGTGTCGACCTCTTCCTGCATCAGCAGGCGGTGGACACCACGACCCCGAGCGGCCGGGCCATGTTCCAGAATGTTGGGGGTCTTCGCCGAATTCGAGAGGGCGATGATCCAGGAGCGCGTCAAGGCGGGCCTAGCGAGGGCCAGAGCTAACGGGCAAGCGATTGGGCAGGCCCAAGCTCGTGGCGGACGAGAAGGGCATTCTGGCAGCGATCGAGGGCGGTCTGAGCATCAGGAAAGCGGCCCGGCAGTTCGATGTCACGCCGGCCAAGGTACAACGGCTGTTGAGCCCGTCGCGAGCGGCGTGAACGGACCAATGCCGGCTCGCCTCTAGCCTGCCACAAGGTATCTAAAACGATCGCGACCAACGGATTTGGGAATTTAAGGAAGCAATTAGGAACTAACGGCCCAGTCACGGCCACCAAGGCCTGTCCCGTCCTTGTCTGTTCCTATTTAAAGGACAAAAGTCCGCCTCTGCTCTCCAAGGAAGGGAACTGTGCCCTGAGCACTGCCCCGATCCAGCTCCTCAGTGATGCTCGTGACGCCAGCACTAGGGTTCCTCGACGGTCCCCGCCATATCCCCCTGTATTACGGACGGACCTGGTCCTCCTGGGGGACGTGTTCTTGCTCCGGAGTACCGCCTGTAGGCGATCGCCCAGCCCTTCTCGACCATCCAGCTGCCAGAGATCCTGCCCTTCAACCGAACACCTGGCTATCGATCAGCCCCGCCGGTCGACATCCGTCTGAGCGCATCGCACGGTCCGGGAGCCGAGGAGGTCACTCAGGGCGAATGCCGCGCGGTGGCCGCATCGATCAGTTCCTTGCCGTTCACGTCGCAGAGCTGCCGGCTCTCCCGGAGCATCGATCTCCTTGCAGGCGAATGCGCGTTCCGTGGATCTCGATGGCGGTCCCCGTCGATCACCGAGGCACGCCCCACGATCTCCCCTTGGTTGGTCGGGGATTGGCCGATCAACTGCTTGGTGCTTGGTGCGGCCTGGGGCTACGCCGCCAGTGCCCCGCAGGATCACTTCGCTTGGATCGTGCCCGACGGCGCTGCCCATCTCCCGTAGGATCAGAAGGAGGGCGCCAAGGGCAAGCGCCAGCCCCGAAGCTGATCTGGCTCTGGCTTTCGATGAAGCCTCGGTGGCTAGCTGACGACGTTATGGATCGAGGCGTACTACCGGGACTGTTGCCGGGATCGGATCTTGGCCATCCCTGAAGGACCAGGGCGCGAGATGGCTGCACCTGCGGCCCCTGGCGCCGCAAGTACGCCCCTCAGGGTGTCTTATGGGCCTCCTGGCCGGCCTCTGCCTGGCCGCCGCCCGTGAGCGCCTCCTGACAACGCAGTAGCTGCTTCCAGGAGGCTCCCTTTGGTGTACATTCAGCACTCCTGCAACCGTCGGGTATGAGACATGGCCATTCCAGACTACCAGACATTAATGCTGCCCGTCCTGGAGCACGCGGCTCAGGGCGAGACGAACGTCAGGGAGTACATACGGGCGCTCGGGCTGAGCAAGGATTAGAGAACTGAGCTGCTTACCGAGTGGCACACAGGCGGGTGCACTGGGCCGGGACATACCTGGTTCACGCGGGTTTCCTGGAGGCCACCCGGCGGGCGCACTTCCGGATGGCCCCGAGGGGCTCCGAAGTGCTGGCCAGGCACCCGGAGGGGGTAGCTGGAGGGTAGCGTGGGTGTGGGTGCAGGAAGGCAAAAGATGATGGAAGAGGGGCGGGAGGACGAGAGCCGTCGAATTAGAGAAAGTGCGAGAACCCTCGGCCTATCGCCAGAGACTGTCGAGCGCTTGGCGCCGATCGAGCTTGACCTACCTTTCACTGCAGAATACCCGCAGGAGCAGGAAACATCTTCCGATGGACCTGCTGACGACGCGCTCATCGCTGAGCTTCGTGACAGTATCGCCATCTTGGAGCGGCGACTGGATGACGCGGATATGGAGCGTCAGGAGCTGCTCAAAGCAGCTGCTGAAGAACGCCAGAGGCTTGTAGGGCTGATCTTCGAGCGCGAACCAAGGAGCACTTGGCCAGGTATATGGCCGATGCTCCGACGGCTGCAAAAGCGACTATCAAAGAAGATAGTCTAGGCCATCTGTCTCGTTGGGCGTTTGAAAAAGAGAGGGTTGTATGCCAAGGGACCGGCGAAGACGCAATGGCTTACCTCTCGAAGCTCGGCGAATTACTAGGCTTATCGGACAAGGCGGTGCAGCGCAAGCTGCGCTGGGGCCGACTGCTTCTCCTGGTCCCCGCTGACACAGGTGAAGACCTCGACCCGCCCAGGGGCGAAACCACACAGATGATACGAGCCCTACAAGCGCGAATTGGCGCTCTGGAGCAACGCCTTGACAGAGCAGAAGCTGACAGGCGACTGCTGATACAGCAAGCCGAAGCAGAACGCATGATGTTATTGGAAGCCATCATCGAAGCGAACACGTCGAAATGGCCCGGACTGTGGCCTTGGTTGAGGCGTCTCTGGCTTGGAGACAATGGCAAATCGGACCGCGTTGAGCGAACGCACAGGATCCCCGAGCGAACGTAAGCGTACGGCGTCGAGCGCCTTGTTCGGGGTGAGGCGTTGGCTGAAGGGGCTCGGGTCTTGGCGTGATAGTGTCCACCAAGTGGATAGTGGACACCTGGTCATGCAATTCCCCGAGTTCCGGGGGTTTCGGGAACGCTCCCGGTCTCGCCCGGGGAATAATGGCTTGGAGCCCATCTCCGAGGTGCTATCGCCTGAGGATCTCGTTCCCTCAGCGACCCCCGAGGAACGCATCGAGGCCGCGTACACCGAGATCACCAACCAGCTTCGTGCGGCGATCCTTGATCGAATCTCCAAGGGAACCCCTCGCTTCTTCGAGAAGCTCGTGGTCGATCTGCTGACCGGAATGGGGTACGGCGGCTCCCGGACGAACGCTGGCCGGCGGGTCGGCAAGACTGCGGACGGAGGCATCGATGGTGTGATCAATGAGGACCCCCTCGGGCTGGACATCGTCTACCTTCAAGCCAAGCGCTACGCGCCGGGGAACACCGTGGGGGTCGACAAGGTTCGGGAGTTCGCGGGTTCTCTGGTGGAGCGCGGGGCAACCAAGGGTGTCTTCGTGACGACCAGCCAGTTCGCCCCGGCCGCCGTAGCTTACGCCGACCGCATCCCACAGCGGCTCATCCTGATCGCTACGTCGTCTTCCAGCTGGCCGAGGTGGCGGTGGTGCGCACCCCGTTTTCCGAGATCCTGCGCCGGATCGACCGGCTCAGGCCGAGGCCGCTCCTCACATGACCGCGTGGCGCTCGACACCGGGATCGGCGAAGGAGAGGGGTGCCCAGAGAGCGCCGGTCAACAGCCTCGACGGCTCGGTTGACACATTTGCCGCGGCCGAGACACAGCTTCGGGGGCTCGGTACACCTTCCATGCCGCGATGACTTGCTACGGGGCTTCAAGGAGCGCACAATGGCCGCTGTGGAACCGGCATCTGGGGAATCCCGATCAAGATGGTCGGCGGTTTGTCGGCCGGGGATGCGGGAGCCTTCGTCCGGGAGATGCAGACCGAGACCGAGTTTCTGCAGGATATGCGCAAGCGGCAGGGTCACATGGAGTTCGCCTGTTTTGTGCGCAACGTGACCCCGCGGCCAATTCGGCTCGCCGTTCCCTTCGGGCAGCTCGAGGTCAGGCCGCGGATCAGCCCGGAGGATCAGGATGCCCTCCTGCAAGCCAATAGAGCCCGCTACGCCAGTGGGGCAGAAGCGCTGGTGGTGGAAGTCCGGCCAGCGACTTTATTGCCAAACGGCATGATCCGGCAGTACGAGCGATGCCTCGGTACTGGATAATTGCCCCGATCGAGTTTAAGCCACCAGGTCTTTTCGATAAGGTATGGCAGTTTGATCTTGCTAACAACATCATCTCTATCGGTTGGTCGGAGCTCGGTGATGTCTCGAAGATGAGTTGACAAGAGCTTACCGACGCTGTCGCATCAACCTACCCCGCACGAGCCAAGGGACTTATCGGGAACATGATCTGGGCCTTCTATCACGAGATCGGCCCCGATGACCTCGTTATTGCTCGAAGAGGGCAAAAAATCCTCGCCGCCGTCGGCAAAGTCACCAAACCAGCAGTCTACTCTCCGGGGGAGAACCCCTATACCGCGTATCCGAATTTCTTAGGAGTTCTCATGGCAGGAATTGCCACGAGATAAGGTTTTTCCGAGTGTCGTTTTTCCGCGGCAAGCGCTTCGCGAAGTTACGGGCGAGGAATTCCACAGATTGGTGGTGAATGGGCCTGTAGACGGCGGAGACGACCTGTTCCTCGATCCGCAGGAGCTTGATGAGCTGCTCGCCCTGTGGCGGACCAAGAAAAACCTAGTGCTCCAGGGGGCGCCCGGTGTCGGCAAGACCTTCCTCGCCCGGCGTCTGGCCTACCTGCTGATGAAGCGTCGCGACAACGCGCGGCTGCGCATGGTCCAGTTCCACCAGGCCTACGCCTACGAGGACTTCATCCAGGGATACCGCCCCGGCGAGGCGGGCGGCTTCGAGCGCAAGGACGGCGTGTTCTATGACTTCTGCAGACTCGCCGAGGCCGATTCCAAGCAACCGTACGTGTTCATCATCGATGAGATTAACCGGGGCAATCTGGGCAAAATCCTGGGCGAACTGATGATGCTTATCGAGGCCGACAAGCGTGGCCCCGAGTTCGCGATCCCACTGACCTACAGCCGGGCCGGCGAGCCGGGCTTCGCCGTGCCGGCTAACCTGCACCTGTTGGGCCTGATGAACACCGCTGACCGCTCGTTGGCCATGGTCGACTACGCCCTGCGGCGACGCTTCGCTTTCTTCACGCTTGAGCCGCAGTTTGCGTCGCCGCGCTTTCGCGAGCACCTAGAACGCCACGGAGCGAATACGCGGCTGATCGACCTCATCGCGGGGCGCATGAACGAGCTCAACACTGCGATCGAGGATGACACCGACCTCGGCCCCGGCTTCCGCATCGGTCATAGCTTCTTCACGACACAGGACGGCGCGGGCCCGCCGGACGAGGCGTGGTACCGCCGGGTGGTCCGCAGCGAGATCCAGCCGCTACTCGCAGAGTACTGGTTCGACGACCGGCCCAAGGCGAAGAACTGGACCGCGCGGCTGCTCGAGGGCTTCTAGCGATGGCTCGGACCATTCCGGTCCGAAACCTGTACTACCTGTTCCTGTACGCCTGGAATCGCTTCCAGGAGGGCCGGATCGTCGACGTGTCCGGCGTCGCGGGGCCGGAGCTGCCGAACCTATTGGCCAAGGTCCTGCTCGAGGGCACGCGCCACCTCCTGCGCCGTGGGCTGGATCGCGGCTACGTCGAGTATGAGGAGGACACGGCTCGGCTGCGTGGGCGCATCCTGGTCGGCGAAACGGTCAGTCGGGCGCTGCTGCCGCAGGCTCGAGCCGCCTGTCGCTACGATGAACTCAGCCACGACGTACTGCACAATCGCATCCTCAAGTCGACCCTCGCGCAGCTCGGCCTGGCGGAAGAGGTCGATCCCGAGATGCAGCATCAGCTCAGGGGCCTCGTACGGGCGTTGCGCGAGGTCGCCGCCATCCGCCTTAGCGACTCCGATTTCCGACGGGTGCAGTTACATGGCAACAATGCCTTCTACGACTTCCTCCTGAAGGTCTGCGCCTTGGCCCATGACGCGCTGATCCCCGAAGAGGGCGGCGAGCGCTTCCGCTTCCGCGACATCGTGAGCGACGAGCGCCGGATGGCGAGGGTCTTCCAGGACTTCGTCTTTAACTTCTACCGGCTAGAGCAGGCCGCTTACGAGGTCAGGCGGGAGAACATCACTTGGGACGTCGTCCCGACGTTCGGCTCGGGGCTCCACATGCTGCCAGCGATGCAGACCGACGCCTCCCTGCGCCGGCCAGGACGTACGATCGTCGTGGACACGAAGTATTACCGCGAGCCGTTGCAGGTCTATCAGGGACGGCGGACGGTGCGCCCGGAGCACCTGTACCAGCTGTTCGCCTACCTTAAAAACCTAGAGCGGCGGGGAGGGTCCGACGCGCGGGTAGAGGGGTTGCTGCTGTACCCAACCGTCGAGGAGGCCATTGACCTGACCTTCGAGGTGCAGGGCCATATAGTCCGCGTGCAAACAATCAACCTTGATCAGGACTGGGCGTGCATTCACCGCGACCTCCTCGCGCTCCTGCGATTCGCTGGGAGCGCAGCGGGAGGCCTACGGGCTGGTCCGGGCCTTCGGAGATTTGCCTCATGCGGCGAACGGACGCATGATTGGCGTTTGAAAGCCGGGAAATCCACCATGACACCAAATAGTGACGTGCAAAATGGGCCTGAGAAGAGGTTGGCATTCACAAAGGAGATCGCCGACAAGCTGAGGTTCTACGTGTACCGGCTCATCGACCCGCGGAACGGTGAAACGTTCTACGTGGGCAAGGGCAAGGGCAACCGCGTCTTCGCCCACGCCGCCGATGAGCTGGAAGCCGGCGCGGACGTTGAATTGGAAAAGCTGCAAAGAATTCGCAGGATTAGCCCGGAAAATTCATGAAGGGTTGGCGGGCGCGACCAAGCCGTTGAGATCGTGTATGATTCTGGTGTCAAGCAGGATCATCACGATCAACGGAGTTCGCGCCCGCCATGGCAGATCATGCGCCGTTTTTGCCGGCTTGTCACCCGTCGGCGGCAAGCCGGTTCACCTCACCTTCGACGGCGGCCGGCTGACCTCGGACGCCGGCGTGCTGGTGCTGGCGGAGATCGAGCGGAAGCCTCGGCATGGCCGAGCGGCTGGCGCGCTGTATCGAGGACCCGCGGGAGCCCGAGCGGGACCCACCAGCTGGCGGAGATGATCCGCTTCCGCGCCTTGCTGATCGCGGCCGGCTATGCCGACGGCAATGACTGCGACGCCCTGCGCGCCGATCCGGCCTTCAAGTTGGCGGTCGGCCGGCTGCCGGAGAGCGGCGAGGACCTGTGCTCCCAACCGACCATCAGCCGGCTGGAGAACCTGCCGGGCCCGACCGCGCTGAAGCGGATGATGGCGGCGATGGTCGAGCTGTTCTGCGACAGCTTCGAGCCGGTGCCGCGCCGGATCGTGCTCGACATCGACGATACCGAGGATCGGGTGCACGGCCACCAGCAGCTGGCGCTGTTCCACGCCCACCATGACAGCCGCTGCTTCTTGCCGATCCACATCTACGAGGCGACCAGCGGCAAGCCGGTCGCGGTGATCCTGCGCCCGGGCAAGACGCCGGGCGGCGCCGAGGTGGCGCTGGTGCTGCGCCACGTGGTGCGCGCCATCCGCGGTCGCTGGCCCGCGTCGAGATCCTGATCCGCGGCGACAGCCACTATGCTCGGCCCGAGGCCATGACCTGGTGGAGCACAACCGCGTCGGCTACATCTTCGGCCTCGCCGGCAACACGGTCCTGCTCGCCAAGGCCGCAGAGCTCGCCGAGGACGCCGCGATAGGCCGCGTCGAAGGCGAGGACGACAAGGTCCGCCGCTTCGGCGCGTTCCGCTATGCCGCCAAGACTGGCAAGTCGAGCGGCAGGTGATCGCCCGCGTCGAAGCCTCGGCCCAGGGCAGCGACAGCCGTTTCGTCGTCACCAACCTCGAGGGCACGCCCCGCTGGCTCTACGAGGCGTCTACTGCGCCCGCGGCCAAGCCGAGAATTTGATCAAGGCGCACAAGCTGCACCTCGCCTCGGACCGCACGTCCTGCAGCAAGGCCACGGCCAATCAGTTCCGGCTGCTGATCCACACCGCCGCCTACTGGCTGCTGCACACCCTGCGCGGCCTGGCGCCCAAGACCTCGTTCTGGCGCGACGCCCAGTTCGACACGATCCGGCTCGCCCTCATCAAGGTCGCCGCCCGGGTCACCGAATTGGCCACCCGGATCAAGGTGGCCCTGCCGTCCTGCTATCCCTACCAGCCGAGCTGGGCGCTGCTCGCCGCCCGCGCCGCCAAGCTGCCGCCCTGACCAAGGGGCCGCGTGCCCCGACCGAGCCCGTCCCCGCAACCCCAAGCCCCGACAACCCGCGCCTCCCGCGCCACGGTCCCCCGTGCCCGAAACCGGAGCCTTCCAACCTCATGAATGATCCGGGCTAGGAACGCCGGCTTCGAGGCCGCTCACGTCATCCACCGGCACGGCCTCGACGAACCCACCGCAAAAGAGGTCGAAGCCGCGCTCATCGACGCCTACCCCGAAACCACAAACATCCGAGCGAAACGACGCCGACGAGCGCGGGGTCATGCACGTGGACGAGATCATCCGCCGCTACCAGGCACCCGTTGCTCGGTTTAAGCACGACCTTGTGCTCACAGCACTACCGGGCCGCGCTCCAGCGCCCGATCTCCGAAGCCGCGCGATACTCCTGGAAGATCGATCGAGAGAGAGCAGCGAAGGCCGACTACGTGCTCGCCGTCTACCACGGGCTAATCATCGGCGCCTTTAAGGCGGACAAGTGGCTGCCTGCGACGGCCGAGAACGGGACGCCCACCCGCGAAGGTCGCTGGGGCTTCGTAGGTCGAGAGGCCCCGAAGGATATCCAGAAACTCTACCTGAATCACAGGCGGCCCGACGAGTTCAGCCCGAAGGGAACCGCCAACCCGATTCGCTATGTCACCGCGCGCGCTGGCGTATCTGGGCCATCGACAGGCTGAAATACCGGACAGGGAAAAACGGGGAATGGGAAAGCTTTATTATACGTCCTCGAACACGACACCGGGTAAGATTATAATCCATATTTCGGTCTTTGTACGCTCTGTCGTTGCAAGTTCCGACAGTCTGGCGATGGCTGGCGAAATTCGTCGAATTAGCTACTGCGGGCGATTGGATCATAGGCACCGGAGGGACGAGTAAGCGAAGCACCGGCCATGGCACGCTCGTTTACGCAATGCGGATCGATGAAAAGCTTACACGATGGACCGTAATTCAACGACAACCGCTTTGAAAAAAAGAAACCCGTGATGAAGGGCACGTACGTGCAGAGACAAGGCGATAACGAATGTCCATGTAACGATTTTGAAAAATACGCACATTTCGCTCCGATTTCGCGGCATTTTTACTATTTCGGCGATAAAACGACTGCCATTCCAGAACGATTTGATCTTGAAAAGAAAGGCCCGGGTTCCGCAGCCATTTCGATCCGGCCGATATCGACCAATTTCTCGGATGGCTTGAAAAACAATCCGAACCAGGAAAACAAGGGGATCCTGTGTGTCACACGCTCGTCGGCGGGCGTCCAGCTTGGGCTCGGCCTCCATCTCGCGCCACCAGCCGGCGAGCGCCTGGCAGTGCTGACATGCCGGCAGCACTCGGCGAGTAGGCCGGTGTTTTCCGCTCAACCAGTCCGCAGGAGCCAACGTACTGCCACTGGGCAGCTTGTTCCTCCGGTCAGATCCTCGGGCGGCTCTGGGCGAGCATCACCACGGAGATCGGCAACCATGGGGCACCACGTCCAGGCTCGCTTCGGAGGCTCCAATGCCCATGGCGGTAGCTCCTTGCCGATAAGATGTTTTTTTCGGGGCGTTTCTGGAAAGACGACGGGGGCGCTGGTCCCCGCTACGATCGGTTGTAAGACCGAAGCACCCCTCCGCTTGCGGCACCGAGGGTGCGGTGATATCGTTCATTAGCATGGCAGGGGAGTTTCAATGCCGCTCAGGTTCAAGACGCTCCTTACGCTCGTTTGGACCCCATTGAGGTCAAGGTGTATTTTGTTATGGCACCGAGGACAAAAGGCTCGCTCCGTCGCCTCCTGTTCGCTTGGTCAAATGAAAGAGATGCCTTCGAAGCCTACCAAGCGGGGCAAAGTGGAGGACCGCTTCGACGTAGGTTCTTCACTCGCCAGCTTTGTCCTAACGCCCGGACGGGAGATTTTGTTTGTTGGAATTTATGAAGTGCTGGGCCGGTCGCAACGCTCAGGACCTTTTGAAGACCCGATACTGGGAAGAATTTTGCTGGGAGATCATGTTTGGCACGAAACGGAACATTCCGAGAAGATGCAAGAATACGAAGAGAGGATCGTCATTGACTGGGGGCCAGGAACAAGGGCGTGGCATCAGATCGCGAGCGATGGTAACAACAAACTCATTCTTGACTTTCGGTGTAAATATGTAGAAGCGCCGTTCCCGGAATAGATAAACTTCAGATATCGTCTAGGAGAGCCTATCTACCCTTCGTGGATAGCGCGTCTTAAAGGATACCCGGTTATCTCTGTCTTCGATGACGGGATGCAATATGTTGGCTCTGCTACTGGTGAGGGCGGCTTCTGGCAACGCTGGGAAGAGTACTTGGCCAACGGCCACGGCGGCAATAAAGTCTTGATTCGCGACCGCCGTGACGCTCGGAAAGCGATGGTGTCAATACCCCGGCACGCATCGGCGTCAGGCCCACGGCCATGCCCGGATCTTTACTCCTCCGGCGTCAGGGTCTCGGCGCTAAAGGGGATCCACGGCGTGCCATCGATCATGAGCTTCAGATAGACGTGGTAGTTGGGGAGGTTCATCAGGTCGAGAGGTGTAAATTTCTCCTGGAATTCGAGCCCGATGAAAGCCGCGTCCTTGGGTCCGAGCCTGAAGGTAATGAGAGTCCCGGTGTTGCCGAGCACGGCGTACCGAACGTCGGGGTCGAGCTGGTGCAGGTACTGGTGCACGACGATCATGCCGACCCGGTACTTCCGGAGCTCCGAGAACATGTTGGCCATCGAAAGCGTTGTGAAATTCTGGAGCTCGTCGAGATAGCAGTAGAAGGGGCGGCGCGCTGCCGCGTCAGTTTCCTGCCTGCTGAAGGCAGCGAGCCCGATCGTCGTGACGAGAAGGCCGCCCAGGAGCGATGACGCATCTTCGCCGATCTGCCCCTTGGCGAGGTTCACCAAGAGATTTTGCCCTCGTCCATGATGCGACGGATGTTGATCGGTCGCTCCGGGTTCGTGAGGATCCGGTAGAGGGTCGGGTCGGCGAGGAAGGCGCCGACCTTATTTTGGATCGGCGCGATCCCGTCCGGGCGCATGCGGTCGGTGTACTTTTCGTACTCCTGCTCCCAGAACGCCCGGACCTGGCGGTTGTCAATGTGCCGGAGCGCCTCTTTCCGATAGCGCTTGTCCGAGAGAAGCTTGAGCACGTCGGGAAGCGAGGCCTTCGGCTGATCGAGGAGCGCGAGGAGCGCGTTCCGCAGGATGTGCTCCATCCTGACCCCCAGGCCTCGGGCCACATTTTCTCGAAGACCTCGAGGAGACCAGAGCCGGCGAGTGGTCGGCGTTCAGGCGTCACGCGCTTCAGCGGATTGTAGCCATAGGGCTGCGATCGGTCGGGGACGTTGAGGTAGATCAGGTCGTCGCGCCGGTGCGCCGGTATCCGCGCTGCGACGCGCTCGGCCAGGTCGCCGTGCGGGTCGACGAGCGCCAGGCCCTCGCCGGCCTCGACGTCGGAGAGAATGAGCCGTTCGAGCAGCGTCGACTTGCCCGTGCCGGTCTTCCCGATGATGTACATATGTGAGAGCCGATCCGGCTGTTTGATGCCGAAAACGCGTCGGTCGTTGCGGAACTGGTGAGGGCGAAATAAGTCACCCGCGCGGAGGAGGATCCTTGCATTCTACTATTGTTGCTGCGGCGGGCCGCGTTCCAAGACGCTAAAAATAACCGGCTTGCATTCTTTATGTGGGCCTCAGCTTTCCCGGAGGGGGTGGATTGGGACCTCCTCTCTCTCAGTGGCGCATTTGACCTTCCTTCCGATATCGGTAAAATGAAAAGCCCTATCCTTGTGGACAAGTGCGATAAGCGCTTACGCGGAGATGGGATAATACAAACACAAAGCTCCCTTTCGGGAGCCCCGTGTACCGGCCGGTGGTGTGGTAACTAATTCGGCCGAATTGGAGACGGAACGGGCATTGTCATTATCGCGTGAGCGAAGCGAGCAAACCCCTTATGGGTTCTCTCATCCAACTCTGTGCGTGTGATGATGCCTTTTTCTATAAGCAGCTCAATCAATGCCGTTTGCTGAATTGGATTGAGATTACCTATCGCATTCTTTGCCCCTATACGCGGGGCTACCGTCTGAATGAATGTTTTGTCGTCCATACAGTTAACTCGGGGCTTTCTAATGGACTCGTTGCGAAGGAATCGTTAATCGATACCTTCACTACTAGTGGACACTAGGAGGAAGCACATCTCTGTACCTCCGCTAAAGTCACCGCCTAAAAATGGTTTCTCGGTAACATGTCCCGGCCGCCCTTTGTGATGCTCGGTGTCCAGCCGAGCGGGCAATTATCTCAATATATTCTCCCGCGTGTGTCAGCCTATTGTCAACCGGCCAGTTATCCACAACGAGAACAGAGCTATCTTTTTCTGACAGCCTCGGGGGTGGCGTGCTGAACAACATAGAATCGCACACTCGCCCGAAGGAAAAAAACGGGATGCGGCCGGCGAGGGATCTCGCCGGCCGCATCCCGCGGAGCAGAGCGGGGTTCAGGTGAGAGGTGGTCTTCTAAACAAGAGAACGCCCAGCGGTAGGCGCGGCGGGCGGTTCTCTTCACCGAGCGCTCGGCGCTACGGTAGTGGCGTTTGTTGGCCCTGCGGATCCAGCCTTTCGGGCCGCGGAAGCTTTTGTAGGGGCGGTTTCTGCGGCGTGCCGTGTATCTTCTCCTTTTACCAGAGGGACCAGAGGAGGGTGTCTTCGGGGTTCTTGAGGTAGGCTTCAATAAAGCCGCGTTGATCCCCCACGAAGCGCTTGTGGCGTTCATAGAAGAGACGCTGGCCGATCACCTCCGCTCGAAGGATCTCGATCCAGCGCCGGGTTTCCGGGGGTATCGCCGAACGTGTAGAGGAGATGCTGGCGCTGCATCTCGAAGACGCCGCACTCGCCCTCGACGCTGAAGACGTGCCCGCCCTTCCAGTGCGAGAAGTCGTGCCAGGCGCGGAAAGCGTGGTTCACGGCGGGGTCGACGTAGATCGTGCCCTCGCATCCGCCGCTGAAGACGACTAGGCGCTTGCCGGCGTCGAGGTGGGCCTTGAGGGCCTTGTAGGTGCTAGGCGCATCTTTCGACGCATCGAAGCCGTCGGGAAAGAGTACCGCCGCAATCAAAATGATCGCGGCGTTGAGGCTAGGGTCTAGTGGTTCCATGTCCGTACTCCCATCATTGAGGACGGACGGTTATTTATATTGCGGTTTTGCCTCTGTCTCCGGGCACCATATTACCCCCATGTTCTGCAATGTTACTTCATGGTACATCCTGATGAGACGTGACTTCTTTGTGCCTGCGGCCGAATGCCGCAGATTAACACTATGCCTCGGTAGATATGGGCGGCCCGCATGATTGCTTCTACCCACGGGGTCTATGCGCGCGAGCGCTTAAAGACGGTTTACACTCGCCGGTTGATTCGGTAAGGGGGACCCGGCGAGCAATTCCACATCGGGCAGGCGCACGATCTCATAGGATGGTCGCGCTAGGCGGAGAACCCATCTCGTGGTACAAATGGTGATATATCTATCAAGCGCGCGGTTCTGATGGCGGTCGCGAAAGAAGGACTAGACCGCTATCCAGAACCGCCTCGCGGTCATACCTACATGAGCAGCGGAGAATTAAATTGGCTTGCAAATTTTATCTGGGGAATCGCGGACGATGTTCTCCGTGATCTCTATGTTCGCGGCAAATACCGCGACGTCATCTTGCCTATGACCGTCTTGCGCCGGCTCGACGCCGTTCTTGAGCCGACCAAGAAGGCCGTGCTCGATATGAAGACGACCCTCGACAAGGCGGGCATCACGAGCCAAGACCTCGCACTGCGCCAGGCGGCCGGCCAGGCTTTCTACAACACCTCGAAGTTCACCCTGCGCGACCTCAAGGCGCGGGCGAGCCAGCAGCAGCTTCGGGCTGACTTCGAGGCGTACCTCGACGGCTTCTCGCCGAATGTACAAGATATCCTCGATAATTTTGAGTTCCGTAACCAGATCCCACGCCTTTCGAAAGGGGACGCGCTCGGCACGCTCATCGTGAAGTTCCTCGATCCCGCGGTCAACGTGAGTCCCACTCCCATCCTCAACAGCGACGGATCGGTTAGGCAGCCCGGTCTCGACAACCACGCGATGGGCACGATCTTCGAGGAGCTCGTGCGGCGCTTCAATGAGGAGAACAATGAGGAAGCGGGGGAGCACTGGACGCCGCGTGACGCCGTTCGCCTGATGGCCCGCCTCGTCTTGTTGCCGATCGCCGACCAGGTCGAATCCGGCACCTACCTCCTCTACGACGGCGCCTGCGGCACCGGCGGAATGCTAACGGTGGCCGAAGACACCCTCCAGGAGCTTGCTGAGGAGTACGGCAAGCAGGTCGCCACGCATCTCTACGGCCAGGAGATCAACGCCGAGACGTACGCCATCTGCAAAGCGGATCTGCTTCTCAAGGGAGAAGGGGAAGCAGCGGACAACATTGTCGGCGGACCGGAGTGGTCGGCCCTCTCCAACGATGCCTTCCCGTCGCGCGAATTCGATTTCATGCTCTCCAATCCGCCCTACGGAAAAAGCTGGAAGGGCGACCTCGAGCGGATGGGCGGGAAGGACGGTATCAAAGACCCACGCTTCCTGATCGAGCACGCTGGCGACCCCGAATATTCCCTCATCACCCGGTCCAGCGATGGCCAGCTGCTCTTTCTTGTGAACATGCTCTCTAAGATGAAGCACGACACGCGGCTTGGAAGCCGCCTCGCCGAGGTGCACAACGGGTCCTCCCTCTTCACAGGCGACGCTGGCCAGGGCGAGAGCAACATCCGCCGATGGATCATCGAAAACGACTGGCTTGAGGCCATTATCGCGCTCCCGCTCAACATGTTGTATAACACCGGCATCGCGACGTACATCTGGGTGCTCAAGAATCGCAAGCCGGCGCATCGTAAAGGCAGGGTGCAGCTCATCGACGCAACGCAGTGGTATAAGCCGCTCCGGAAGAATCTCGGAAAGAAAAATTGCGAGCTCTCTCGGGAGGATATCGACCGGATATGCGACACGTTCCTCGCATTTGAGGAGACAGAGCAGTCGAAGATTTTCGCAAACGAGGCGTTCGGATACTGGAAAGTGACGGTCGAGCGCCCGCTCCGGCTCCGTGTCGATCTGACCGATGAAGCTCGGGCGTCATTCCACAGAGCTTGTGTTGACGCAGGGGAGAAGGCGTTTGCCGATCTTATCGACCGCGCCACTCCCAAGCTTGGCCCGGGGCCGCATACCGACTTTAGTGAGTTTCTCGAGGCACTCGAGAAGGCAGGTGTGAAGCTCACCGCAAAGCGGCTCAAACTCCTACAGAACGCGCTGGCGGTGCGCGACGAGAACGCTGAGCCCGTCGTCAAAAAAGTCCATAAGCCCGGCAAGGCCGAAGCCGATCCCATTCGCGGCCGCTACGAGGAATACCTATGGGGCAAGCCGCATATCGTCGAATACGAACCGGACACCGAGCTCCGCGACAGCGAGCAGATTCCGCTCATGGAGGAAGGTGGCATCGAGGCGTTCATCCGTCGCGAGGTTCTCCCTCACGCGCCGGACGCGTGGATGGATGAGAGCTCGATCAAGATCGGATACGAAATCAGCTTCAACCGGTATTTCTACAAATCGCAGCCCCTGCGTACGCTCGATGAGATTCGCTCCGATATCCTGGCGCTTGAGAAGGACACGGAAGGCCTGCTGCAAGAGATTATCGGAGAAGCCAGCCTATGAGAGAAAATACTCGGCAAAGCCAAGTCAGTTCGCGAGCTGCTGAAAGGCGTAAAGTATTCGATCGACTACTACCAGCGCGAGTACAAATGGCACGATAAGCAACTCCGCGAGCTCGTCGACGATCTTACTGGCAAGTTTCTTGAGGAGTACGATCCGGCCCACCCGCGCAAAAAGGTCGCCGACTACCCGCACTACTTCCTGGGCTCGATCATAATCAGCAAGAAGGACGGCGCCAGCTACATCGTTGACGGTCAGCAGCGCCTGACCAGTCTCACCCTATTATTGATCCTCCTTCGCACGCTTCAGCAGGGTCGGTCTGAACAGGTTAACGTCGACGAGCTGATCGTCTCAGAGAGGTTCGGCGAGAAGTCATTTAATCTGGATGTGGACGAGCGTGGCCCCGTCATGGAAGCCCTCTACGAAGGGCAACCCTTCGACCCAGCCGGCCGTTCTGAGTTGGTGCAGAACCTCTACGAACGGTACCGCGACCTCGAAGACGCGTTCCCCGATGATGAGGTGGATGACGCGGCGCTGCCGTACTTCATAGACTGGCTGCTAGAGAACGTGCACCTTGTCGAGATCACCGCCTATTCCGATGACGACGCCTACACGATTTTCGAAACCATGAACGACCGCGGGCTGTCGCTCAGCCCGACCGACATGCTCAAAGGCTACCTGCTCGCCAATATCGACGACACCGCCAAGCGCACCCTCGCCAACACTCGCTGGCGCGATCGCATCCGCGAGCTCAATGAGGCAGGGAAGGAGGTCGAACCGGACTGCTTCAAGGCGTGGCTCCGAAGCCAGTATGCCACCAAGATACGTGAGCGGAAGCGGGGCGCGCGCCCGGAAGACTTCGATCGCATCGGCACCGAGTTCCATCGCTGGCTTCGCGACGCGAGCAAATCCATCGGCCTTGAGCGAAGCGATGATTTCTACCGCTTCATCGATCGCGAGTTTGAGTTTTTTATAGCCGGCAGTATCTCAGGCTGGTCGACGCCTCGCAGACCCTGATGCCGGGGTTGGAGCATATCCTCTACAACGCCCAGCACGGCTTCACGCTCCAGTATATGTTGCTCCTGGCCCCACTCAAGCCGGATGATAGCGACGCCGTGGCGCGGAGAAAGTAGCGCCTCGTGGGCCGCTTCGTCGATATCCTGCTTACGTGGCGGCTCTGGAACTTTCGGAGCATCGCCTACTCCACAATGCAATACGCCATGTTCCTCGTAATGCGTGACATCCGCGGACTCGGCCCCGAGCCTTTGGCGCGCAAACTGCATGAAAACCTCGACGGAGAGGAGGAGACCTTCGGCAGCAACCAACGCCTGCGGGTCCATCTGCAGATTCCGACGAAGCCGGCCGGGGATTCCGATTTGAAGCCGGCCACGATTCCGACCTGAAGCCGGCCGCCGTTCCGAGATGAAGCCGGCCAGGACGACGGCGTCTCCGCAGGTCGTGGTGGATGATCGTGATCGGGGCGGATTCAGGTCAAGTTGCCGGTTGCGGTGCCTGGCGCTTGCGCAGGCTCTCGCCGGAGAGCTCGATCCGGTAGGCGTTGTGGACGATCCGATCGAGCACGGCGTCGGCCAGCGTCGGGATTGCCGATGATGTCGTACCAGCGGTCGACCGGCAGCTGGCTGGTGATCAGGAGGGAGCCGGCGTCGTAGCGGTCCTCGACGATCTCCAGGAGGTCGCGCGCCTGCTCGGGCAGCAGCGGCTCCGGTCCCCAGTCGTCGAGCACGAGCAGATTGACCCGGGCGAGTTGGCGCAGGAGCTTGGCATAGCGGCCGTCGCCGCGAGCGAGCGCCAGGGCGGCAAACAGCCGCGGCACGCGCTAGTAGAGGACGGACAGATCCTCCCGGCAGGCCTTGTGGCCGAGCGCGCAGGAGAGCCAGCTCTTGCCGACGCCGCACGGCCCGGTGATCAAGAGGTTGCGCCGGGTCGCGGATCCAGTCGCAGCCAGCGAGCTTGAGGAACGAGGCGCGGTCGAGCCCGCGCTGCGCGCGGTAGTCGACATCCTCGATGCTGGCGGGATGACGCAGCCGCGCCGCGCGGGCGCGGGTCTCGAAGCGCTTCTGCTGGCGCAGCGTCATCTCGTGCTCGAGCAGCATGCCGAGCCACTCGGCGTGTTCGAGCGCGCTTGCTTCGGGGTTGGCATCGATCTCCTGGTAGCCCTTGGCCATGCCGTGCAGGCCGAGCGTGCGGAGGAGGTCGAGCGTGGGATGGGCGAGCATGGTGGTTCTCCTCAGTGGAAGTAGCGGGGGCCGCGGACGTTGGGATGGTCGATCACCGCCACGCTCTCGGGCTGACGCCGGGCGCGATCGAGACTGTGGGCGAGGATGGAGGCGAGGCTCTTGTAGGTGAGCGCGCCGATCGCGACGGCCCGGGCCGAGACGGCTTCGGCCCGGGCGGGATCGAGGCCGCGGAACAGCCGCAGGATGCCGAGGCAGGTGCGGAACCCCTGCTCGGGATGGGGTCGACGGGCCGAGCACCGCGATGACCAGCGCCTCGGTGTTCGGCCCGATCGAGCGGGCCCAGCGCCGGAAGCGCTCGGGCGTCCACTCGGCATAGCGCCGATGGGCGCTGGGCATGTGGTCGGGATCGGTGCCATGCCGGCGCCCGCCGTAGCGGCGCTCGTGAGCTGCGACCCGCTGGCCGCGGTGGAAGATCTCGACGGTGCGGCTGGTCAGGCGCACGTCGACCTGCTGGCGGATCAGGGCGTGCGGCACGGAGTAGAAGAAGCCGGCGGCCTCGACGTGATAGTCGAGATCGACCCGGGCGAGCCGCCACTCGGCATACTCGTAGTCGTCGCTCGGCAGCGGCTCGCAGGGCTGGCCGCTCGATGCTCTCGAAGAGCTCGCGTCGGCTGACCCCGAGACGGCGCATCACGTGGGCATTGATGCGCTCCACGGCGCTGGCGATCGCGGCGTTGCCCTCGGCGAGCGAGAAGAACGTCTGCCGTCGCAGCCGGCCGAGGATGTAGGTCTGGGCGAAGCGGACCCCGGCCTCGACCTTGGCTTTGTCGCGCGGCTTCCGCGGTCGCGCCGGCAGCACGCCGACGCCGTAATGGGCCGCCATCATGCCGTAGCTGCGGTTGATCTCGGGGTCGTAGAACGAGGCCTTGTGGACGCCGCTCTTCAGGTTGTCGGGCACGATCAGGCGCGGCACGCCGCCGAGGAAGCGGAACAGGCGCACGTGCGCCCCGATCCAGTCGGGCAGCGCCTGGCTCCAGGTCGCCTCGGCGTAGGTGAGGCTCGAGGCGCCGAGCACGGCGACGAAGATCTCGGCCTCGCGCACCACGCCGGTGTCGGGGTCGACGATCGGCACCTTCTTGCCCGAGTAGTCGACGAACAGCTTGTCGCCCGCCACATGATGCTGGCGCATCACCGGCGAGAGGCGGCGCTCGAACTCGCGGAACAGATCGCAGAAGCGCGAGTAGCCGTAGCCCTCGGGATGAACCTCCCGGTACTCCTCCCAGAGCACCATCAGATTGACGCCTGGCCGCTTGGCCTCGCGTGCCAGCGAGCTCCAGTCCGGTTCGACCCGCCGGCGCACGCCGGGCCGCACGCCGGCCCGCGCGAACAGGCGCTGCTCGAGCACGGCGTCGGTGATCTCGGCGCCGAGCGGCCAGGCCAGGCCTGCGGCTTCGGCGCGCTTGAGGTTGTCCTGGACGGTACTGCGCGCGGCACCGAGCATTCGCCCGATCGCCCTCGCGCTCACCCCCTCATGGGCAAGCCGCAGCATCTGTCGTAGTTGGCGCATGGTCAGCTCTCTCCTGGCCGGCATCCCGTCCTCCTCGCGGTTGTCGAGGATGGGAATGCCGCGGTTGCTGACCCGCGGCGAACGCCGTCGCCGAAATCGGCTACATGGTGGCCGGCTTCATCTCGGAACCCTGGCCGGGATCAAATCGGAACGATGGCCGACATCAATTCGGAACAGGTGGCCGGCTTGCTTCGGAATCCGCATCCATCAACAGAACCGATACGCGCTCCACAGGTTGCTCGCCCGTCTTACCGATTACGTAGAGACGCAGTCCGGCCAGCCGTCGCGGTATCTCGACTACGTGAGCCAAGGGAAGGGTCGCTACGAAATTGAGCACATCTGGGCCGACCATCCCGAGCGGCATGCTGACGAATTCACCCATCCGGCCGATTTCACTGAGCATCGCAATCGCATCGGCGGGCTCCTGCTCCTATCCAAAAGTTTCAACGCGAGCTACGGTGACCTTTCCTACGAAAAGAAGCTCCCACACTACAATACGCAAAACATAAACCTTCTGGCACGATCCCTGCACCCGCAGTGTTATGAGCACAACCCCGGCTTTCGGCGATTCGTGCGGGAGAGCGGCCTACCCTTCAAGGCCCACACGCAATTCAAGATGGCCGACGTAGAGGAACGCGGCGTGCTCTACCGTCTTCTCGCCGAGCGCATCTGGAACCCGAATGATCTGTTGAAAGAAGCAAGCATATGATTGCCGACCTCAAACCCTATCGCGCATACAAAGATTCCGGCGTGCCGTGGCTCGGGCAAGTGCCGGAACATTGGGAGGTGCAACCGCTCGGCCAAATCGGTCGACTCTTCAAAGGGAATGGCGGCAGTAAGGCAGACGAAGTATCTGAAGGGATACCTTGCGTACGTTATGGTGATCTCTACACACGGCACGAGTTTTTTATCCAAAAAACCAAAGCATGTGTTGCTCCGCCGCGCGCTCCGAGCTACACCACGATCCGCTACGGCGATGTTTTGTTCGCTGCCAGCGGAGAGACGATAGAAGACATTGGCCGGTCCGCAGAGAACCTTCTCGATTGTGATGCTCGATGCGGGGGCGACGTCCTGCTTCTTCGCCCCAAGAGGGATTTCGAGCCCGGATTTCTCGGCTACGCGGCCGATTCTCCGGCGTCACGCAATCAGAAAGCGTGTATGGGCCGGGGGTTCACCGTGGTTCACATTTATGGATCGGAACTCAAGCGGCTTATACTCGGAATTCCACCGCTCCCCGAGCAATCCGCCATCGTTCGCTTCCTCGATCATGCTGATTGCCGCATCCGGCGTTATATCGGTGCCAAACGGCAGTTGGTCGCGCTTCTGAACGAGCAGAAGCAGGCCATCATTCATCGCGCCGTCACCCGCGGCCTCGATCCCAGCGTTCGTCTTAAGCCCTCGGGCGTCGAGTGGCTCGGCGATGTGCCGGAGCATTGGGCAATTCGCAAACTGGGCAACATCGCTCGCGTATTCAACGGAACCACGCCGAGCCGTAGCCGATCGGATTATTGGAACGGTGGCACTATTCCATGGGTATCGAGCGGAAAGGTCAACGATGGCATCGTTCGAAGCCCGTCCGAGCTGATCACTGAAACAGCATTCCGTCAGACATCACTCGCTGTCGTCCCTCGCTGCTCGGTGATTCTCGGGCTTGTTGGGCAAGGTAAGATGCGAGGCATGTGCGCCCTCCTTGATATCGACGCATGTATCAACCAGTATTTGGCAGCTATCGTGCCGGGGAAGTTGGTTAAGGGTCCGTTCCTCCACTACCTGATTACAGCGTTCTACAAGCCGATCCGCGACATTGGAAGAGGCGGCAATCAAGAGGCACTGAACTGCGAGCTGGTGTCGTTACTTCGACTGCCATTACCGCCCCGAGACGAGCAACAGTTAATTGTCGACCACCTTGATCGAGAACTTTCTGGAATTGATAGGGGACTGGAAAGGATACGGCGAGAGATCGAGCTGTTGAATGAGTATCGTCTGCGCCTGATCGCCGACGTGCCGCCACGTCCTCTTCACGCTCTCAACCGTCAACGCCGATCGCGACGAGGACGGCAACTATCTGATCTTCGGCGAGCCGATCGTCGTGGGTCTCGATCCTGACGAGGTGGTCGTGCCTCCTGGCGCGATATACACCGTGGGCGGCCAGGCGCACTCCCTCGCCGCCCTCCTCAACGGCACGAGCTACGGAGTGGCCGTGACGGTTATAGGCTGATCAACCACAAAATATGACCGTTTCCATAGGGAGCGGTCTTCCTTTATGAACGCGGCTTTTCGGCACGGCCCCCTAATTCTGACATATTATCCACAACCGCAACTTTTTGCGGACCTAGAACCATGATACCGTGAAATATCCTTCATGAAGAGCTTTTAACGAAACCGTGATCGGAGCATCCAAAAAGAACCGTTCCGAAACCCAAAAACGATCGATTCCCCGAATATCCCGTCCGCCTTGAGAAAACTTGAGCGCATCATCGATGGCTAAAAACATTCAGGACCCCTACCCGCGCTTCTCCAAAGTACCTCCGCCGAATGTCTCGATTTGCTAAGAGCGCATAGTACGAGAGAATGGTGTGCTTGTGGCTTTTCCGCTGGAGATTGTCGCTGCGATAGGGCTCCGTCCGGCAGTCCGCCTCGAGGAGGAAAAATTCGCTTCGTGCCCTCCGCATATTTGATAGCGAACAAACCGTCCGGCCGGAGCAAGGCGTCCTGCCTGATCTCTTGGGTGCCAGCTTGCGTAGTGTAGGTGTATTCCGGAACCGGAAAGGACCGGCGACCGTCGAGCTCGTCTAGGACCTGGTCGGGATAGAGGAGTGTGCGGTGCGCAGGGTCCGCTTTGATCGCAATCGCGATCGAGGCGATGATTGTCCCTACCATAAAATCATGCTTCCACTCCTGGCCGTTGGTGGTGGGATGATGCTCACGGTAGAGACGAGCGCTTTTGAGTAGCTTCTCACCGCGAGGGAGGAGGTCATAGACCATGTGGTTGTTATCGGGCATAGTCGCGCCTCGGCGCTGCTGGTCGGGGTAGAAGAGGAGCGGCCCGCTGTAGTCCGAGTTTTCCTGGTTCCGCAGGTCGGCCAGGCGGTACAGGAGGGAGCGCCTGCTCGTGTACAGGGGGTAGAGCAGCTGATAGAGCGCGTCGGTCGTCTGCGGGCCGAGGCGGTGCAGAGCCTCGAGGATGCGGAGGTCGGACGGCCGCCGGGTGACGTGCTTCCCCGTGGAGTGGGTGACGTACCGGAGGCGACGGTTGCGGAGGTCGTGGGTCCTCATCCCGCTCCCCCAATCCTCCATGACACCAGCCAGGCGTCGGACGCGCGCCGACGCGGTCCGCGACGGCACCTAAGGGGTATTCTGAGGATTTGGCTAGGCGACGGAGAGTTCGAAGTGGCGCTCCGTGCAGCTCCTGGACGCTTGCTGGAGAAACCCGCGTGCGACAACCCGCCGCACTCTAGATGACGTGCTCGTCGATATAGACGTCGGTCACTTCGACGGCTCGCCTGGTCCGTATGGTGGGGCGAGCCTGCCTCTCCGAGCGCTCCGGCGGCACGATTTCGATAAGTGGACGCACGGGTCGGTAGTACCGCTCCAGTGGCGGGCGCGCACTTTCGCCCACTGCGCGCTCGTCATGCTGTGCGCGTTGCCGACAAACTCCTTCCCCGTATTGAACTTGATGGTAGGGTTCCCTCGGCCAAAGCTGAGGTAGAACTGCCCTATTCGCAGCTGTTCGAAGTCTTCCCGCCGGAGGTTGACCAAACTCGCAACCGATGACCAGTGGTCAGACCCGATGGGCCCCATGAGCTTGATGTTGGTCGACCCTGTGACTGCGGATTTGACGGCCTGCGGCATGCCTGCGCCCACCTCGGTTTGGCACAGCGTGAGCATCATGAGGTACTTGCGTTTCTCCTGTATGATCTCGCCTATGGAGGGGCAGATGTAGTTCGGGCCCCGGCTCCCCCTACGACCGCTTTGTTAAGATCGAAGATGATGACCTTTCGCTGCTCGATCTCCCGTTCGAGATTGGCGGTCCTCTTGCCGCAGGCGAGCTGCGAGAACGTGCCGGTACCAAAGAGAATCCGAAGCTTCGCCGAAATGCCGTCCTTCGTCTTGGTGTAGTGGTCGCTGGGGAAGTCCTGCATGAAGAACGCCGGCAAATCAGGGTGGTGCGAGAGGGATTTGGCGAATTGCACAAGTTCCTGATTTCGCTTCTTGTCCATGAAGCCCTTGAGATCCCGGAGCGTCGCGCCCGGATAGTCGAGAAGCGCGAGGATACAAGGCATCAGAAGGGCTTCCATGTTGAGTGAAAACGTACTTCCGTCGCCTTCGCCGATGATCTCCGTCAAGGCCTCGTATATCTCGTCTGCCATGACTTGCTTCGTGCGCAAGGCTTCGACCGAGGTGTCCGAGGGATCCACGCCAGGGATCTCAAAGGGGTTGATACAGAAGGTCTGTTGGAGGTCGAGGTCGTTCGCGAGGTACACGAGCCGGTCGCTCTCGGCAAACTCTTTGAACTCCGCCACTTCACGTGAGAGCTCTCCCGTGGGCTCTATGATAACCACCGCCGCATTGGTATTCGTCGTATAGCTCCAGATCAGCTTTTTGAGAAGTGTCGATTTACCCACGCCCGACGCCGCCACCACGTAGGTATGCTGACGGGTCTCGTGATCGGGAAGCAGGAGCGCAAAATCTCTGTGCAGGAACGCGTCGAACTCAGGCGCCGCTCCTCGTACGTACGCAAGCCACGAGGCGCGCGTGGGAGCAGATTTGTAGGAATAGACATTTTCGAGGCAATAGTTTGTCTCGGGGGAGTTGGACTTCCTAAGCTCCCGCAGACCCCGCTCGTTTTTCAAAACATGGAGGTAGCGATCATAGGCCAGAAAGTAGTGGTCGAGATGAAATTTGCGATATTCTTCGTAGCGCTCCCGGTCAGCGGGGTCGAAGGTCGTCTCGGGCAGCTCCCGCCTCGCCTCGTCGAGTTCTTTGCCCACCTGCTTCAGGCGACACTCCACCACGGCGTCAATGACACTCTCAGGAGTGTCGATGATCCGAAACGTGCCGATGGGATGAGAGGGCGCATCGCTTCGCTCCGGAAGTCCGAGCATTCGATACGCAACGGAGAGCAGTTGACGACCAGCGTCGGTCATAACCGTAAGCGCTTGCGCCGCGGCGCCAAGCTATCTCCGGCGGGTCGTGTCTTTGTCGGTCGGGGCCGGGGAATTGAGCATACTCTTTTGGCGAGTATTTGTAGTTGTACTCGTGGAATATGATGAGCTTCCCGCACGCTACACGCAAGCGAGTGCGGCAGGATATCGCAGCGGATGCAATTCCTCGACGAAGGTGCGCTGGCAGACTTCGTTCCATTTGTCGCAGTGCCCGCATTTCCATCGTTGGAACAGCGCCATCTGGTGTGAACAGTAGGGGCATTTGAATGCTGGCGGTTCGCTCGGGGAATCGTCACGGTCCGAGCGAGGGTAGGAGGCGGCGAACGCAACTCCAATTATGCACACACCGAGGAAGGACGACCTCACCGACCCAATGAGCACGAGCGCCGCGCCAATGCCGGCGAGCCAGAGGCTCGCGCTCTTGAGGGTATGTGCGGTGTCATGATACGCCGCTTCTAGCCCCAGGAGCCACGATGGCGGTGAGCTCGGGGAGTCGTAATGCATCGAGAGAAGGTGGTAGGCCCCGAACGCAGCTCCAATCATGCACAGGCCGAAGAAGGACATTGGCACCAATGTCGCCACTCCCCCCATGAGCACGACCGTGGCGCCGCCCCACCACAGTCCTAGGGCGACGGTCTTGAGAATTTCCGCGTGGCTACGGTACTCGCGCGCGACGCCGAGGAGGCGCTGGTGCTGCGCCTGAGGGCTGTTGTACGGACTCGTGAAGACCGACATGCCCGGCCTCTCGACTACTCCGAAACCGTGTGGCCTGGCGCCTTTCCCCGGAATGCCGGCACATCGAGAGGGGCAGGGCGCCGCAGCAGTGGCAGTGGAGTGCGCTTGTGGGCGAACCAGTACGGTTCCATTCCCATGAAGGAAAGGATGATCGCGAGTAGAAAAGGTTCTTTAATCGGGCAAGGGGGTGGTTGCTCTTTTTTGTCGTCGCTGCCGGGGGTCATGGTTCTTTTCGGGCTCGAGGCGCCAGCATGAGGGTCGCGAGGCGCCGGATCGATGTGTCAGACGGGGTCATCGCCCCCACCTTTTCCGCGATCTCGGCCGCCCGCGTCCCCGGCAGGGACGGTGTGCTGGTCGGGGTGGGCTAATGTTGGCCGCTCATGCCGCCGTCCAGCGGAAATCCTCCTCGCGGGTCCACAACCGGTGCAGCAGCACCGCGAGCTTGCGGGCGACCGCCACCCGCGCTTTCTTCATCCCGATCCGCTCGGCGAGCGCCCGGCCCCAGGCCCGCAGGGCACACGGGCGTTGCAGACGGGCCAGCAGCACGGTCGCCGCTTCGTACAGATAGCCGCGCAGGAGCGCGTCGCCCTGCTTGGAGATCCGCCCCGAGCGATCGACCTCGCCCGACTGATGGCGCCTGGGCACCAGCCCGACATAGGCGCCGACCGCGCCGGCCCGCCGAAACCGGCTCGGCGTCTCGACCGTGCTCTGGTAGGCAAGCGCGGTGATCGCGCCGACGCCCTTCGCGCTCCGCGCCGACACCACGTCGGCGCTCGGAGCCAGCGAAGCGGTCATCAGCCGGCGGCAGGTGGCGTCGCGGCGCGCCGCGCTGAGCAGCCCGCGGTCGAGACGCTCGACCTCGGCGCGCAGCGCACGCCGCGCCGCGAGTAGGGCATCGGCCACCGGCTGCAACGCCGGACAGTCCGCCACCAGGGCCAGGACCCGCTGCTCGAAGGCCTGACCCTTGCCCTTGCCGACCCGCAGCCCGAAGACCCGCAGCAGCCCACGCAGCTGGTTGCCGAGATCGCGGCCGGTCGCGACCAGCTGCGCGCGCGCCGCCAGCTTGGCGCGCAGCGCATGATGGTCCAGGCTCTTCACCCGGACGTTGGCGTACCAGCCCATGCGCGCGATCTCGGCCAGGCCGCGGGCGTCGTTGCGATCGGTCTTGGCCGGCCGCAGCGCCAGCTGCGCCTTGGCCCGGCGCGCGTCGATGCAGTGCACCACCAAGCCCCGCCCCCTGAGCTCGTGCCACAGCCACGGCGTCAGCCCGCCGGTCTCCAGCAGCAGCCGGGCCGGGCCTTCCGGCAGCGCGGCCAGCGCGGCGGCGATCGCGTCCGGCTCGGTTGCCACCCGACGCTCCAGGACCACTGCCCCGCCCTCGTCGAGCACGCATACCGAGGTCTGTTCCAAAGACACGTCCAGTCCGGCATAGTACGCCATGGTTGCTCTCCTTGGTTCAGTTCAGCTCCGAACCAGCGATGGATCACCCATCGCTGGAGAGCAACCACCCGATTACCTCATGTGTCGGGCATAGGGTGACAAATGGCTGGGGTAAGGGCTTCCCCCCGTGAAGGCCATCGATCGTCCCTTCACCACTATCATCAATGGCGCCTCCCAATTCGTGATTCCTGTTTTCCAGCGGGATTACACCTGGCAGGCGGAGCCGCAAGCAGGCTTGCGGGCATGAAATGGCCGCGGCGCCCCGCCAGGTGCTCGGCGATGAAGTCGCGGCCGCCGCGGAGATAGACCAGCCGCACCTCCGGCCGATCGCCGACGATGATCTGGCGATAGGATCGCTTGAGCGCGGAGCAGGTGATGATCCCCGGCTGTTTGTTCGCGCGCTGACCGTCGATCCAGGCGGCCACGCGCTCGAGCCAGGGCTGGCGGTCGGCATCGGTCAGCGGAATTCCGGCGTGCATCTTGGCGATGTTCGCCTCGGGATGGAGCGCGTCGCCTTCCTCGAAGGACCAGCCGAGGCGCGCTGTCAGTTCCTGCGCGATGGTCGACTTGCCCGTCCCCGACACGCCCATGATCACCAGGATCGGCGGGCCGCCGCGATGGGCGCGCGCTGTCGAGGCGTGGACGCCGGCCGCGTCGGCGACGAAGACCGGATCGGCGCGGCCGATGAACAGGCCGCTTTCGACCACGCCCACGACCCGCCTGATGCGCGCCTCCAGCCCCGCCGGATCGGCGATCGGACCGAAGCCGCAGTCGAGGATGCGGTTGCCGCTGTCGGTGGCGAAGGGCTCGCCTGCCGGCGTCAGGCGCAGCCGCGCGCTGGCGCCGAGACCCTCGAGGGCCGCCCGGGTCGCTTCCAGCCCGAAGGCCACGACCTCGACCGGAACCGGTGCGCGCGTACCCAGCCGATCTACGAGCTTCTCCCCGTCCGCGACGATCGCGAGCCGCCGGCTCGCGGCGGCGACGATCTTCTCGCGCAGCAAGGCGCCGCCAAGGCCTTTGATCAGATTGAGCGTGCCGCGTTCCACCTCGTCCGCCCCGTCGATCGTCAGATCGAGCTGCCGATGCTCGGCGAAGGACGTGAGCGGAATGCCCGCGGCTGCCGCCTGGGCTGCCGTGCGCTCGGAGGTCGGAATGCCGACGAATTGCAGGCCCTGCCGGTGACGTTGCGCGAGCGCCTCGACGGCAAACGCCGCGGTCGAGCCGGTGCCGAGCCCGACGACCATCCCGTCCTGCACGAGCTCCACCGCGGCCTCGGCGGCTGCGCGCTTGAGCGCGTCGCGCCCGGTATCGGGAGGCGGCGCGCTCATGACTGGGCCTCCGCCGTGGCGTTGGCGCGGATGGCCGCGATCGCCGCCGCGTAATCTTTGGTGCCGAAAATCGCCGAGCCGGCGACGATGGCCGTGGCGCCGGCGGCGGCAGCCTAACCGGCCGTCCTCACGTTCTCGCCGCCATCGACCTCGATCACCGGATCGAGACCCCGCTCGGCGCAGATCGCCCGCAGGCGCCGGATCTTGGGCAGCATCTCGGGCAGGAAGGCCTGGCCGCCAAATCCCGGGTTCACGGTCATGACCAGGATGATATCGCAAAGATGGGAGGACATATTCGATCAGCTCCGGCTGGCTCGCCGGATCCAGCACCACGCCCGCCTTCTTGCCGAGAGCTCGAATCTGGCTCAGCACTCGATGCAGGTGGATCGTGGAGCCGGGCTCGGCCTGGACGAGCAGGTGATCCGCCCCCGCCTCGGCGAACACCTCGAGATAGCGCTCCGGCTCGACGATCATGAGATGCACATTGAGGGGCTTGGCAGTCGACCGTCGGATGGCCTGCAACACGACCGGCCCGATCGTGATGTTGGGCACGAAGCGGCCATCCATCACATCGACATGAATCCAGTCGGCGCCGGCGCGATCGACCGCGCGCACCTCCTCGCCCAGGCGCGTGAAGTCCGCCGACAGCACGGAAGGCGCGATCAGAACCGGCGGCACCGTCAGCGCCGGGCTGCGCGCGTGGATTGCATCGGTTGCGGACATGCAAGATCCATCAAGACGCCGTTTGGATCGCGCGCCGGCCGGGCTACGGGCTCGCTCCTGCGCCAGCCGCCGCGCTATCGACAAACCAGAAGAGTTCGCCCAAGGGTCGCACCCGGGCCGCTGGCGCCTGGCTGTCGCCGGCCCGGATGTCCCGCAGGATGGACGCTTTCTCGCGACCGGCCACCAGAAACGCGACACGCTGGCTGCTCTCGATCGCGGGATAGGTCATTGCGATGCGGACTTCGGGCCGTCCGTGCGCGACGGCGACCACCCAGCGCTTGCGCTCCTCCAGCACGGGCTCTCCGGGCAGCAGCGAAGCGGTGTGGCCGTCGGGACCGAGGCCGAGCAGCGTGAGGTCAAACAGCGGGCGGGCCGGATCGAGCACCGTCGCGCCATAGGCCTCCTGCAGCGTCCGCTCGTAGCGCCGGGCGGCGTCTTCGGGCGTGCCGTCGGCCGGGACGGAATGAATGTTCTCCGACGGCACGGGCGCCTTGGCGAGCATCGTTTCGAGGGCCATCCTGTAATTGCTTTCGGGATGGTCATGGGGAACGAAGCGCTCATCCCCCCAGTACCACGAGACCAGCTGCCAGGGGAAACGGCCCCTGAATTCATCCGAGGCGAGCAGCCCGTACAGCGCCTTCGGCGTCGACCCGCCCGAGAGCGAGACCCGGAACGTGGCCTTCGCCGCCAGTGCCGCCGCCGTCATCCATTCGGCCACGTGCCGCGCCAGCGCCACCGGGTCCGGCAGTATCTCGACGCGCCCGATCACTCGACCCCTCCCGCGCCGCTAGGCGATCGAACCGAGAATGCAGCGTTCCATCGCGTTGGCGAAGCCCTCGTCGTTGTAGGAATCGGTGACAGCGGAGGCTTGCGCCTTCACCTCATCGGACGCGTTGCCCATCGCGATGCTGAAGCCGGACACTTGGAACATCAGCACATCGTTCGGTTGATCGCCGATCGTGGCGATCTGCTCGGGCGGTACGCCCATGCGGCGTGAGAGGTACTCCAGGACCGCCCCCTTGTTCGCGTCCTTGTTGGTGATGTCGAGGTAATAGGGCTGCGACCTTCTCGCGGTCGCAGACTGGCCAAATGCGGCCTGGGCGTCGGCCTCGCAGCGCCGGACCCGTTCGAGATCGTCGCTGACGCCGACGATCTTCGCGACCTGGTCCAGCAAACCATCGAAATCCGGCACGACCTTGGGCTCGAATTTGACCGTCCATGCCTCACGCGCGACGTGGGGAGCGCCGGGTTTGGTGATCAGCCACTCGTTGCCGCAGTAGACCCAGGCGTCGAGACCATGGTCGCGAATGAGATCGAGGGCCTGCCGCGTCACATCGAGAGGCACCGTCTTTTGCTCCAGGATCGTGAGATTCCGCTCGACGAAAAGCCCGCCGTTGAAGCCGGCGATCGGGGTATCGAGATCGAGCGCGTCGAACAGCATGGCCATGCCGAGCGGCGGCCGACCGCTGGTGATGGCGAAGCGGATCCCGGCGTTGCGCAAGGCCTTGACCGCGCTCTCCGCCCGCTGCGTCAGAACCTTCTCCTCGGTGACGAGCGTGCCGTCCACATCCGCCAGCACCAAGGAAATCTTCCGCTTTTCTGCCATCAGGACCTCCGCGGGACCTGCTCATCGAGCGTCCGCCAGGCGCGGCCATCGCGCGCCAGCAACTCGTCGGCCGCGGCGGGGCCGCTCCCGCCCGCGACATAATTCGGAAAATCCTGCGGCGGACTGTCTGCCCAGGCGTCGAGGATGGGCTGCACCACTCGCCAGCCAACCTCGACATTGTCGGCGCGTTGAAACAGGGTCGCGTCGCCGATCATACAGTCGTAGAGGAGCGTCTCGTAGCCGGTGTTGCACGCCATCTTGAAGTAGGACTGGTAGGCGAAGTCCATGCTGACGGTGCCGAGCCGCACCGACGGTCCGGGGCGCTTGGCCGCGAACTCCAGCGAGATCCCCTCGTCGGGCTGGATGCGGAGGACCATCCAGTTGGGATGCATCCGCTCCACATTCGTGCCGCGGAAGAGCGTGTACGGGGCCTGGTAGAAGCGGATGGCGATCTCGGTCCACCGGCGCGCCATATGCTTTCCGGTGCGCAGGTAGAAAGGCACGCCAGCCCAGCGCCAGTTGTCGATCTTCAGCTTGCAGGCGACGAAGGTCTCGGTATTCGAATCCGGGGCCACGTCGGGCTCCTGGCGATACGCCGGCACCGCCTCGCCGAGGACAATGCCGGCGTCGTACTGGCCTCGTACGACGTCCCTCAGTGCCCGCCCCGGCTTGAATAGCCGTACGGCCTCGAGGACCTCCGCCTTCTTGGCCCGAACGGCATCGGCATCGAACGAGATCGGTGGCTCCATGGCCGTCATCGCCAGCAGCTGAAAGACATGGTTGGGCACCATGTCGCGGAGCGCCCCGGTCTTCTCGTAGAACTTGCCTCGGTGCTCGACGCCGACGGTCTCCGCCACGGTGATCTGGACATGGTCGATGTGCTGCCGATTCCACAGCGGCTCGAACAGACCGTTGGCAAAGCGCAGCGCCATGATGTTCTGGACCGTCTCCTTGCCGAGGAAATGGTCCATCCGGTAGATCTGATGCTCCTGCAGCGTCCTCAGAATCTCGGCGTTGAGCGCTCTGGCCGAGGGCAGATCGTGGCCGAAGGGCTTTTCGATCACGACCCGGCGCCATTGGCCGTCGCTTTCCGTCACCAAGCCCGCGGCCCCGAGCCCGTCGACCACCACCGCGAAGAAGCGGTCCGCGACGGCGAGATAGAACAGGTGGTTGCCCGCCGTGCTGGCTGTCCCGTCAAGTCCCGCCAGATGCTCGCCGAGTCGGCGGTAAGTTCCCGGATCGTTGAGGTCGCCCTGCAGATAGCTCATGCGGTCGGTGAGCCAGCGCCATGGCGCCCGGTCGATGTGGTCGGCCTGGCACTCGCCATCGCTGGCGACGAATCCTTGCATTGCTCCGGTGAGGTCCTGGCGCCATTCCTCCGCAGTCTTGGAGGCCAGGTCGACACCGACGAGCTGAAATCCGTGGGACAGGCGCTTGGCAGTGACCAGATTGTAGAGCGCCGGCGCGATCAGGCGCCTGGTCAGGTCGCCGGCGGCGCCGAAGATCACCATGGCGCAGGGCGGCGCGACCGCGGCACCGTCGGCCTGCGTCCCGCCCCTAGCCGATCTCGGCTGGTCCTGCTGGCCCGCCATCCTGGTCGTACTCCTGCCCTTGCTCCTGACCGGATCGATCATGTGGGTCACTTGCATCCGAGCAGTTCCCTGGCGGCCGCGACGACCCGCTCGGGCTCGAAGCCGAACTTGCGCTGCAGCTCCTTGAGCGGCGCGGACGCGCCGAAGGTCTTCATGCCGATGATCAGGCCGGCGGCGCCGATGTAGCGCTCCCAGCCCAGCCGCGACCCCTGCTCGACGGCGATCCGCGCCGTCACCTCGGGCGGCAGCACGCTTTCTCGATAGGCCTGAGGCTGGTGCTCGAAGATGTCCCAGGACGGCATAGAGACGACCCGGGAGCGGATTCCTTGGGAGGTGAGCTCCTCATGGGCGTCGACGACGAGAGAGACCTCGCTGCCCGACGCGATGAGGATGATCTCGGGCGGGCCGCCGGGGGCGTCGGCCATGACATAGGCGCCTTGCGCGAGGCCGGCCGCCGAGGCGTAGCGGTCGCGATCGAACGTTGGCAGCGGCTGGCGCGAGAGGGCGATCACCGCCGGCTGGTGGCGCAGCTGCAGGACGTAGCGGTAGGCCTCGACGACCTCATTGGCATCGCCGGGCCTGAGCACGACCAGGCCCGGAATCGCGCGCAGCGAGATCAGCTGCTCGACCGGCTGGTGGGTCGGCCCGTCCTCGCCGTCGCCCATGGCGTCGTGGGTGAAGACGAAGATGGTCGGCAGCTCCATGAGCGCCGAGAGCCGGATAGCCGGCCGGGCGTAGTCGCTGAAGATGAAGAAGGTAGCCCCGAACGCCCGCAGCTTGGAGAGCGACAGACCGTTCACGATCGCCGCCATGGCGTGCTCGCGGATGCCGAAATGGAGGTTCCGACCGGCGGGATTGTCGGCCTCGAAGTCGCCGGCGCCGGCGAATTTAAGCGTCGTCTTGTTCGAAGGCCCGAGGTCCGCCGACCCGCCCAGCAACCAGGGGATGTTCTGCGCGAGCGCGTTCAACACCTCACCCGAGGCTTCGCGCCCGGCAATGCCCTTGGGATCGGGCGGGAAGCTCGGCAGGTCGCGATCCCACCCCGCCGGCAGCTCGCGCCGCTGCATCTGCTCGATCTCGGTGGCGAGCTCCGGGAACTGCTCGCGATAAGCGGCAAAGAGCGCCTCCCAGTCGCGCCGTGCCTTGGCGCCGCGCGCGCCGATCCCGGCATCGAACTGCTCCAGGACCCCGTCGGGCACGAGGAACCTGGCATCCTCCGGCCAGCCATAGGCGCGCTTGGTGAGCCGGACCTCCTCCTCGCCCAAGGGCTCGCCATGGGCTGCCGCGGTATCGATCTTGTGCGGCGAGCCATAGCCGATGTGGCTGTCCAGGATGATCAGGCTCGGCCGGCCCTTGGTGCTCCGGAAGACCGCGAGCGCATCCTCGATCCGCTCGAGATCATTGGCATCGCCGACCCGCAGCACGTTCCATCGATAGCTGAGGAAGCGCGCCGCGACATCCTCGGTGAACGTGATGCGCGTGTTGCCTTCGATCGTGATGTGATTGTTGTCGTAGATCCAGCACAGGTCGTCGAGGCCGAGATGGCCGGCCAGCGAGGCCGCCTCCGAGCCGACCCCTTCCATCAGGCAGCCGTCGCCGCAGACCGCATAGATGTCGTAGTCGAACAGCTCGAAGCCGGGCTGGTTGTAGCGGCTGGCAAGCCACTTCCGCGCGATCGCCATGCCGACGCTGGTCGCGATCCCCTGGCCCAGCGGGCCCGTCGTCGTCTCGACCCCGGACACCCAGTGGTACTCCGGGTGCCCCGGCGCCTTGCTGTCGAGTTGGCGGAAGTGGCGGATGTCGTCGAGCGTGACCGACGGCTCGCCCAGGCGTTCGTACTCCGCGTTCACCGCCCGGGTGCCCGTCAGATACAGCACGGACCACAGCAGCATCGAGGCATGGCCGTTCGACAGAACGAAGCGGTCGCGGTTGGGCCAGATCGGATCCTGCGGATCGAAGCGCAGGACCCGGTTCCAGAGCGTATAGACCAGCGGGGCCAGCGCCATCGGCGTCCCAGGATGGCCCGACTTCGCCTGCTGGACCGCGTCGATCGAGAGCGTCCGGATCGTGTTGATCGCCAGTTGATCGAGCTCGGTCCTGGTCATGTCGCTCCACTCCCCTTCCTGCGTCCGCGCTTCGATCGGCTATGACCCGGGCGGTTTCTCGAGATGCCCGCCGAACTCGTAACGCATCGCCGAGAGCAGCCTGTCTGCGAAATCCGCTTCGCCACGCGAGCTGAACCTCTCGTAGAGGGCCGCAGACAGGGCGTGCACCGGCACGCCCTCGTCGATGGCGGCCTTGATCGTCCAGCGGCCCTCGCCCGAGTCCGACACCCGCCCGGCGAATTTCGCCATTGCGGGGTCCTGGAGCAGGGCCGCGGCCGAGAGATCGAGCAGCCAGGAAGCGATCACGCTGCCGCGGCGCCAGACCTCCGCGATGTCCGCCAGATCGAAATCGTACTGATAGTGCTCGGGATCGCGCAGCGGCGTGGTTTCCGCATCCACCACGCCAGGCGTTTTGCCGATATTGGCCGCCTTGAGGACCGCCAGCCCCTCGGCATAGGCCGCCATCACGCCGTATTCGATGCCGTTGTGCACCATCTTCGCGAAATGGCCGGCGCCATTCGGCCCGCAGTGCAGGTAGCCCTGCTCGGACGTGCCGTCGGCCCGTTCGCGTCCCGGGGTCCGAGGGATGTCGCCGCGGCCCGGTGCCAGCGTGGCGAAGATCGGGTCGAGATGCCTCACCACCTCGGCCTCGCCGCCGATCATCATGCAATAGCCGCGCTCGAGACCCCAGACACCGCCGCTGGTGCCGACGTCGACATAGTGGATGCCCTTGGGCGTCAGCTCCTTGGCGCGGCGGATGTCGTCGACGTAATAGGAATTGCCGCCGTCGATCAGGATATCGCCGCGCTCGAGATGGGGCAGCAGGTCGGCGATGGTCTTGTCCACCGCGCCGACCGGCACCATCAGCCAGATCGCGCGAGGCTTGGTCAGGCTCCTGGCGAGCTCCGCGAGCGAAGCGGCGCCGACAGCGTGCTCCTTCACCAGCTCCGCCACTGCCTTTGCGGACATGTCGAACACCACACACTCGTGGCCGCCCTTCAAGAGGCGGCGCACCATATTCCCGCCCATCCGGCCGAGGCCGATCATTCCCAGTTGCACGGCGTCAGCCCTCCTTGGATGACCGATGTTCCGGTCGGACCCGATCAGGCCCGTCGGGCGACCGACGCACGTCGGCCTTCGAAGAGGTCCACGAACTCGCGATAACGCGCGGCGATCTCGGCGACGGCCTGCGCGCGCGTCGCCTGCTTGCTCCGCCAGGCGACCAGCGGATTCCAGAAAACGGTGCGGCCGATCGCAAAGCCGATGAAGCCCGGCACCTCTGCCGCGATCCCGAGCCAGTCCCGCACTTTCCGGTCGTCCTCGGCGCGCCCGAGGACGATGCAGCCGACCTGGTCGCGGCCGCCCGTCCGCGCCACCGCCACGATCCTCTGGCAATCCTCGCGGCGATCGAGGCCTTCGACCTTCCACAGATCCGGATCGACGCCGGCGTCCTGGAGCTCACGGATGGCCTCGACCATCAGGCGGGGCCGGAGCTCGAGATCGTAGGCCTTCTGGTCGCCCTTGAGCTTATCGAGCTGCGCCTTCTCCGCTGGTACCAGCAGCTCGAACATGAAGCGACTGCGGTTCCGGGAAGCGAGAAAATCGGACAGGCGCTTCAATTTCGCGGCCTGCCTTTGATTCAATGCGCGGTCACCCTCCGGATTGTAGCGCACCAGCACCTTGCAAAACGTCGGGTCGAGCGTCTCGATGTGGCGCGTGAAATCTTCGCCATACTCGAAATCGAACTCGTCCTGTCCGCTCTTTTCCGCCGGGCAGGCGGTGACGATACCCTTCGCACGCGCCTCGCGCAGGATGGCGGCGCCGAATTGCTCGTCCACCAGGATGCCGGCCTTGTCCCTGGGCACGCCGGCCGCGAGCGCCGACTGGAAGCCATCGTAAACGACCTGCTTGGCGCTGGCGATTTCGGCCGTCTGGGCACCGCTGAGCGGCGCCTTCCAGCCGAACAGCTTGGCCTGGAAGGAGCCGCGGTGATCGAACGGCTGAATGTAGAGCGCGCGGTCATACCCTCGCGGCATCAGTCGGATCCTTTAAGCTCGCGGTAGCGCCGGATGAGTGTGTTGGTCGAGCTGTCGTGCTCGAGCTCGGGCTCCGCCCGGCTCTCGAGCTCGGGAATGATGCGCTGGGCCAGAGCCTTGCCCAGTTCCACGCCCCACTGGTCGAAGGAATCGATCTGCCAGATCGTGCCCTGGGTGAAGACGCTGTGCTCGTAGAGGGCCACCAGCTTGCCCAGCGCCGCCGGCGTCAGGGCGTCCAGCAACAGCGTGTTCGACGGCCGGTTGCCCTCGAACAGCCGATGCGGCACGAGCCACTCGGGCGTGCCTTCGGCTTGGACCTCTTCGGCGGTCTTGCCGAAGGCCAGCGCCTCGGTCTGGGCGAAGACGTTGGCGAGCAGTATGTCGTGATGCCGGCCGAGCGGGTTCAGCGTCCGCGCGAACGCGATGAAGTCGCAGGGGATCAGCCGCGTCCCCTGATGGATCAGCTGGTAGAAGGAATGCTGGCCGTTGGTCCCGGGCTCGCCCCAGTAGATAGGGCTGGTGTCGTAGTCGACCGGGGCGCCGTCCCAGGTCACGTGCTTGCCGTTGCTCTCCATGGTGAGCTGCTGGAGATAGGCCGGAAAGCGCTTCAGATACTGGTCATAGGGCAGCACGGCGACGGTCTGGGCGCCGAAGAAATTCGTGTGCCAGACAGCGAGCAGACCCATCAGGACCGGCAGGTTCCGCTCGAACGGCGCGGAACGGAAGTGCTCGTCCATCTCATGGAAGCCGTCCAGCATCGCGCGGAAATTGTCCGGGCCAACGGCCAGCATGGTCGAGAGGCCAATGGCCGAATCCATGGAATAGCGCCCGCCGACCCAATCCCAAAAGCCGAACATGTTGGCGGTGTCGATGCCGAACTTCGCCACCTGCTCGGCATTGGTCGAGACCGCGACGAAATGTTTGGCGATGGCGGACTCCTCGCCATTCAGGCCGGCCAGCAGCCAGTCACGCGCGGTATGCGCGTTGGTCATGGTCTCGAGCGTGGTGAAGGTCTTGGACGAGATGATGAACAACGTCTCCGCGGGATCGAGATCGCGCACCGCCTCGGCGAAGTCCGTGCCATCGACGTTGGAAACGAAGCGGAAGGTCATCGCCCGCTCGCTGTAATGCTTCAGCGCCTCATAGGCCATGACCGGCCCGAGATCCGACCCGCCGATGCCGACATTGATCACGTTGCGGACGCGCTTGCCCGAATTGCCTTGCCAGGCGCCGCTGCGCAGCCGATCGGCGAAATCCGCCATCTCGTCCAGGACGGCATGGACCGCGGGCACCACGTTCTGGCCGTCGTGAACGATCGAGGCGCCGCGCGGCGCGCGCAGGGCGACGTGTAGCACCGCGCGGCCCTCCGAGACGTTGATCTTGTCGCCCCGGAACATGGCCTCGATGCGATCCTTCAAGCCCAACTCCCGGGCCAGCTGGAGCAGGAGTCTTCAGGGTTTCGTCGGTGATCCGGTTCTTGGAGTAGTCGAGGTAGATCCCGGCGGCCTCGACCGCCAGCCTCTCGCCGCGCGTGCGATCCTCGGCGAACAGCTGCCGGAGATGGACGTCCGCCACTTCCTCGTGATGCTTCTCCAGCGCCGCCCACGCGGGGCGCTTGCGCAAAGCCGGGACGCTCATCGATTGTTCCCTCGCGGACTCTGGCGCAGGCTTGCGCTGACCCGACGCCTCTGTCATCTGCGTCAGCTCGCCTTGCGGATCGCGGCGCTCTTGGAGCCGATGCAGGCGATCAGGTCGTTCCAGGACTTGACGAAGGACGCGGCGCCCTCGTCCTGGAGCCGGGCGGCCAGCGCGTCGATGTCGATGCCCGCCCTGGCGAAGCTGGCCAGCATCGTCTCGCAATCGCCTCCGTCCGGTGCCAGGATCTCGCCGACTTCGCCGTGGTCGGCGAACGCGTTGAGCGTGCCCTCCGGCATCGTGTTGACGGTAATCGGCGCGGCGAGTGCCTCGACATAGAGGGTGTCGGAGGCGTTCGGGTCCTTGGTGCCGGTGCTGGCCCAGAGCAGGCGCTGAGCCCTGGCCCCGGCATTGGCGGCGCGCTGGAAGCGCGCGGAAGCGAGCAACTCGCGATAGGCCTTGTAGGTGCGCTGGGCGACGGCGATGCCGAGGCGATTGGTCAGCTCGCCGGGGACCTTGCCACTGATCGAGACGTCCCAGCGGCTGACGAAGAGCGATGCGACCGAGGCGACTGCCGGGTTCAGCCCCGCCTCGATGCGCCGCTCGACGCCGCGCAGGTAGGCTTCGGCCGCCGCAACATATTGCTCCCGAGAGAACAGCAGCGTGACATTGATCGGAACGCCGGCGAAGATCGCCGCCTCGATGGCGGGCAGTCCTTCCGGGGTGCCGGGTATCTTGATGAACAGGTTGGGCTTGCCGCCGCGCTGATGGAGATTGCGCGCGGCCGCCAGCGTGCTGTTAGTGTCATGCGCCAGAAGGGGTGAGACCTCCAGTGACACGAAGCCGTCCACCCCGTCGGTCCGCGCGAAAACGGGCTGGAACAGCTCGGCGGCCCGGGTCAGGTCCGCGAGCGCCAGTTCGAAGAACAGGTCCTCTGACGATTTGGCCGAGGCCCAGCCTTGCGAGATGTCCCCGTCATAGGTCGCGCTGTTCTTGATCGCATGATCGAAGATCGTGGGATTCGAAGTGAGCCCGGTCACCGAGAGCTCGTCCACGTAGCGCTGCAGCGTGCCGCTGTTCAGCAGCTCGCGGGTGATGTTGTCGAGCCACAGGCTCTGGCCGAGATCGTGGAGCGCCTTGGTCGGTTTCATCGCCTCGCCCTCAGTCGGATGCAAGGAGTCGCGACGCCGTCCGCAGCCGCGCGACGTCGAAATCGAGCAGGTCCCCGATGCGTTCGATCGTGACGTCCGCCGGCGGGAACACGCCGATCACTTGCGGGTCGTGAGCATAGATCCCCTGGCGCGGGAACACGGTCGTTACGCGCCCTCCCCAGAATTGCTTGACCGCCTCCAGGATACGCAACTTATCGTCCACAACGACGTAATGCGCGGCCGGGTAGCGCCGCTCGACGTCGTCCAGGGCCTCATCCTTGTGAATATAGATCAGCACGCGTCCGTCCATGGCGTCGGATATACCCGCGCGCTCGACCTTGCGGGGCTGGAAGACGACGTCGCCGTCCGACAGGATGACCGTCGGGCCAAGGCTGCGCAGCCGCTTCAGCACCTGGAGGGCGGCCGGGAACAGCCGGTCGGCGAACGGGTGGTCCAGGAGGAAGGAGGACATCGACAGCAGCCCCACCTCGCGCGGGTGTTCGACCCGATAGCGCTGAGGGCTCCGAGATAGTCGCGATAGCCCAGCTCCGCGAACAGATCCTCCAGGATCCGCCAATAGCGCTCGCGGGAGGCGAGGCCGAAGGCGCGCTCGAGATGGTCCTTCAGGTCCTGTTGAATCCCGTCGTTGTCGAGCAGTGTGTTGTCGACGTCGACCAGGAAGACGATCGGATTAGGCAGTGTCATGCAGCACTCCCAGCGCGGCTATGGCGCGAGCGGCCCCGGTGAGCGGGCAGGCCTGCCCCGAAGGGTTCTCATCAATTTGCACTCCATGTCGTTGACATGAAGCCCCGACCGTCATCTCCGCCCCAGAGCGCAAGGGCAATGGTGGCGCCAAGAAGGCCTAGGAAGACGACGGTCATGAGCACTCCCCCTGGGACAGACGTCTCTTGCCTTGCTTGATGGGTTTCGAACATGGTTGCGGCGGCGGCCACGCCGGCCCGGGACGCGGTCGACGCGGTGGCGGCCGCCTTAGCGCGACTTGTCGACATGACGATCTCCTTGGTGATTGGAGGGGAGACAGTTAGGCCGCACCGCGTGCCAGGCCGAGTTAGGTCAGGTAAATCTTGGTTAAAACCTCCGTGAAGCGAAGCTGAAGAGCATGACGATCGCCGGCGCCTTCGCTGGCCGTCGCCTCGCTAAGCCCCGCCCCGAGCCAACGCTCGCACAATATCGGCGGCTTGGCGTCCAGGGCCGCCAGGCGACCGAGTCCGAGCCGGCGCAGGACGGTGCCGACGGTCGACACCGGCCGGCCGAGAGCCCGCGCAATGCGCGGACCGGTCCAATGTTGGCGGCGCAGGCGCTCGATCGCGGCGACGGCCGCGCCGGGCAGCCGGTGGGGCGATCGGGCGGGCGCCGAGCTGCGATCGCGGAGGGCGCGCTCGCCGCCCGCCCGATACCGCGCCAGCCAGCTGTAGGCGGTGCGCTCCGAAACCCCCGGCGGCGGCCGCTGCATCCACCACCCGCCAGCCGTCTTGCCGGACCCGTCGGACCAGAAGGAGTTGACCATGGACCGTCATGCGCGCATGCTTGTGGACGTTCATCCGAGGTTCCCGGGGCAGCTGTTCAGGTCTCGCAACCACAGCTTCAACCCCAAGCCTCGGATGAACAACATGGCGTCATCGCGCGGTGGGTTGCAGCTCTCGCCGAGTTCGGCACGCTCGGGGCTGCGAGCCCGACCATGAGTATTTGGAGAACCGCGATGACGCAGTATGTCGGTTTGGATGTCTCGCTCAAGATGACGGCGCTGTGCGTGGTCGACGACGACGGCGAGGTGCTCGCCGAGGGCAAGGTCGCGAGCGAGCCCGAGGCGCTGGCCGATTGGCTGGGCGCGCAGGCTCCCGAGGCCTGCCGGATCGGCCTCGAGACTGGCCCCCTCTCGGTCTGGCTCTGGAACGAGCTCAAGCAGCGTGGCCTGCCGGTGCAGGTGATCGATGCCCGCCACGCCAAAGCCGGCTTGGCGCTGCAGGCGAGCAAGACCGATCGCAACGACGCCCGGGGACTGGCGCAGATCATGCGCACCGGCTGGTTCAGGGCGGTCCGGGTGAAGTCCAAAGCCGCCCACCTGCTGCGCGCCCTGCTGGCCAGCCGCGGCATGTTGGTGGCCACGCGGCGCGATCTGGAGAACCAGATCCGCGGCCTGCTCAAGACCTTCGGTCTGGTGCTCGGGACCGCCCGGCATGGCCGCTTCGAAGTCCGGCTGTACGACCTGCTGACCGCCGAGCCCGGCCTGTCGCGTCTGATTGATCCCCTGCTCGAGGCACGGCGCGCGATCATCGAGCAGATCGAGCACTACGATCGGCAGCTGCTCACGATCGCCCGGCACCATCAAGCCGTCGCCCGCCTGATGACCGTGCCCGGGGTTGGGCCGGTGACGGCGATCGCCTTCGCGGCCGCGATCGACGATCCGACCCGGTTTCGTCGGTCCCGGCAGGTCGGCGCCTACCTTGGCCTGACGCCGCGTCGTTACCAGTCGGGCGAGGTCGATCGCCGAGGCCACATCTCCAAGGCGGGGGACGGCCTGACCCGCACGCTGTTGTTCGAGGCCGCGAACGCTCTGCTGACCCGGAGCCGCAAACCTTGCGCGCTCAAGGCCTGGGCCGAAGCCATCGCCGCCCGCTGCGGCCGCAAGAAGGCGAAGGTGGCCTTGGCAAGACGGCTCGCCGTCCTGCTGCATCGTCTGTGGTGTGACCGGGTCACCTTCCGCGCGGACATCGGGGAGACGGCAGCGGCCTGACCGCCCCTGCCACCCTTGAGGTCCCAGCCGGGACGATGGCGCGAGCGAGTTCGAGCTTTGAAGTGGACGCGCCGAGCTGCGATGCCGTGAACAACATGGAACCGCTCAACCCATCTGACGCCATGATGATGCCGGCTGCCATGCCGAGCTCGGAGAGAACCTTGATCCTGGCGAAGGCGAGCAGGTTGAGCTTGCGCCGCACCGCGCGATTAGAGAACCTTCATAGCAACCACATCTAGGCCAGCTGGAACACGACGTGGCGGCCACGGCGCACGACGTGCGCCGATCTTGGCCAGCTTCTGCCACGTCTAAAGATCAAACCTCAGTTCCCAAACGGGATCGTCAGTTCCGTCTGGTTCGTGTCCACCACGAACACCGCGAGGAGCTTGGCCGGCTGCGTCTCGCTGGCATTGGCGCTGACGCCGTGGCGGTCCCCGGGCAGCTCGGAGAAGCTCTCTCCGGCCTTATAGGTCGTCACCGGTCCATCGTTGACCTGACTGCGGATCGCCCCCTCAAGCACGGTCGCGTAGATGAAGGCGGATTTGGCATGCGTGTGGCCAGGCGAGTAACCGCCCGGGCCATATTCGACGAGCACACCCTTGATGCTCTTGCCGGGGACGTTCGGCAGCTCGTGCTGGTAGACGAGCGTCACCTTGGCGTTCTTCTCCTTCGGCTCATCCGCGAGGACGCTGCCGAAGGGCAGGGTGGCGACAAGCAGCGAACAGAGGATGTGTTTCATGGAGTCCTATCCTTCGGTTGACGGATGCGGATCAGGCTCCGGCCTGTGAGCGGCGGAGCCATTCGTCGAGACCGATTTGGCCGAGGCGCGCTTCGCCCAACGGCACGAGCGAGCGCTCATCGAGCCGCCCGCCGAAATATCGGGCTTCGGGGTCTTTCACGACCTCGCGCGGATCGCCGACAGCCTTCAAATAGCGAGCGACGATTTCGTTGAACGGCGCTCGTTCCGGGCCGGCGATCTCGATGATCCCGTTTCGCGGATTAGCGAGGGCCACCTCGGTGACGACGGCAGCAACGTCGTCAACCGCGATAGGCTGAAGTAGGCCCGGCGGAAGCCTGACAACGCTTCCATCCGTACTCGCCTCGGCGATGCCGCCGAGGAATTCCAGGAACTGGGTCGAGCGGATGATCGTGTAGGGGATACCGGAAGCCTCGATCAGTTTCTCTTGGGCGACTTTGGCGCGGTAATAGCCTTGGTCGGGTACCCGGTCGGTCCCGACGATGGATAGCGCGACATGGTGCCGAACGCCCGCCGCGGCCTCCGCCGCGAGAAGGTTGCGGCCAGAGGTCTCGAAGAATTCCAACGCCGCCTTGTCTTCAAACGAGGGCGAATTGGCGAGGTCGATCACCACCTGCGTGCCGGCCATGGCCTCTTTGAGCCCCTCGCCGGTGATGGTGTTGATGCCGCTATTGGGCGAGGCGGCGACGACCTCGTGGCCGCCCTGGCACAGAATGGCAACGGTCTTCGAGCCAATCAGGCCAGTGCCGCCGATCACGACTATCTTCATGGTTTACTCTCCTTCGTCGGTCGCCGGACGCTGATCATCGTTTCGATGCGGCTCCGTTCGCGGATCACCCCTCGCCACGTCAATTCAACCTCAAGCAGACCCTCTCTAGGCCGCCGTCACCTCCAGCCCGCGCCGCACCGCCGGCCGCGCGAGACCGCGGTCGAGCCAGCGCTGGACATGCGCGAAGCGGTCGAAACCGACGATCTCGCGCGCCTCATAGAAGCCGATCAGATTGCGCACCCAGCCGAGCAGCGAGATGTCGGCGATGCTGTAGCCGTCGTCCATCACCCAGTCGCGGCCCGCGAGCCGTTCGTCGAGGACACCGAGCAGCCGCGCTGATTCGGTTGCGTAGCGGTCGCGCGGGCGCTTGTCCTCATAGGCCTTGCCGGCGAATTTGTTGAAGAAGCCGACCTGGCCGAACATCGGCCCGACTCCGCCCATCTGCCACATCACCCACTGGATCGTTTCGTAGCGGGTGTTCGGATCGGCCGAGATAAATTGTCCCGTCTCGTCAGCAAGATAGAGGAGGATCGCGCCCGATTCGAACAGCGCGAGCGGCGTGCCGCTTGGCCCGTCGGGGTCGTAGATTGCGGGAATCTTGCCGTTGGGGTTGAGCGCGAGAAAGGCCGGGTCGTGGCTTTCGTCCGCCATGATGTCGATCCGGTGCGGCTCGTAGGCGAGGCTCGTTTCCTCAAGCATGATGCCGACCTTCACCCCATTGGGCGTAGGGGCGGAAAAGAGTTGCAGCCGATCGGGGTACTGCGCCGGCCAGCGCGTGAAAATTGGATGGTCGAGTGTCACTTTCTCCCTCCGACTCGATCGCGCCCGAGATCACATAGGCGTAGATGAAAGCTGTCTTTGCGTGAGTGTGGGACGGAGAGGCCGCGCCCGGCGCGTAATCGACCTCCACGGCGAGCAGCGACTTGCCACGGATATTGGGAATGGCCGCCTCGAAGTCCTTCGTGACGGCTTCCGCTTTGCCATCCTGCGCAGAAACAGGGCCGGCCATCGAGAAAGCGAGGGCGGCGCAGGTAGCGGTGATGATGGTTCGGATCTTCATGGGCTTTCTCCTTCTGCCTATGGGTCGGTCTTCGTTCCTCGGAGATGGTCGATGCGACCGGATAGAGTTCAGATCGAGCCAGCCGGCGCAACGGCGGGAAAGTCCTTCTCGGGGTCGAACACGTTATTGAAAAAGTTCGTCAGGGAGTACTGGGCCACCAGCGCGACGATCTCCATGACGTTCGCATCCGTGTAGCCGGCATCGCGGACGGCTTTCAGATCGGCGTCACTGACCTTGCCGCGGGTCTCGATGACTTTGCGCGCAAACTGGACGGCGGCGTCCCGCTTCGGGTCGCTGGCATGGCCCTTCCGAGCGAGAATGATTTCATCGGCCGGCAGCTTGGCCATATGCTCGGCCGTAAAGCTGTGAACCGTCAGGCAGTAGTTGCAGCCATTTACTTCTGAGACAGCGAGGCCGATGCTATCACGCGTCTTCACGTCGAGCGCCTTGCTCAAGGAGCCGAGCAGGGCGGCCCATGAGTTGAACGCGATCGGGCTCTGCGCGAAGGTCGCCATCATATTTGGGGTGAACCCGATGTTCTTGGTGAACGTATCGAGAGTCGGTTTCGAATTGGCCGGCACCTGTTCCGGCTTTAGAGCTGCAGTTCTTGGCATCGTAGTCTCCGTAAGTTACTGGTTTTACTAATAACTATACGAATTTCAGCACATCGGCCACCGGACGGCGCGGGCTTCTGCGGCAGTTTCCATCGCCGAGAGCTGCCGTGGCGCACACGTGTCAGACGGGCTGTCGCACCGCCGTCCCAAGACGATTGTCGATCAGGTACCGCCAGAGTCCATCCGCGCCGCGGCGCACGACATCGCTTGCCGTGCCTTCGACGTGCACGTGCTTCCCGTCGGGACCTGTGCCATCGATTGACCAGTCCACCACGATCTGGGCGATATCGCCGGCAACGAACAGATGGCGCGCCGTGGCCTTCAGCGGCAGGCCGAGACTGATATCGCGCTCGAGTTCGGCAGCAACCTCAGCGGGATCAGTGACGGTTCGCCCGTCGTCCGCGATGAGCACGGCCCCCTCGTACAAGGCCTTCATCGCGCTGATCTTGCCGGAGTTAAATCGCTCAATCAGCGACGCGACAACGCCTTCGGGTTCAGTGGGGAGTGCATAGGACTCGGACATTTCGGTCTCCTGTTCGTGTTGGCTCGGGTTTCGGTTTGCCAACGAAATCGTCGCGCGATCGCGGGCTTCCAAGCCGGTTCCCGCACCATACGGATGCAAAGTCACACATTTCGGACTACCAGCATGGCTGGCCATGCGCATGACAGCGAGGTTGAAGATGGGAATAGGCCCGTCCACGGACGGCAAGATCATCTAACCCGATATTCCCCATATGCCGGTCTCTGAAGGCCGAGCTCCGGACTCTCCGACCGAGAAAGCAAGGCTCTCGGCATCCGGAGTTGGCATCGAACGGGGCGCGCACCGTCGACAGAACCCATTTCCGGCCTCGTGAGCGGAGTTCGGGTCACCTTCGAGGGGGCCTCGGTCGATCGTGGACGCACCTCGCCCGTCGCGTTGCCGTTGCGCTCCTTGCTCTCGATGCTCATGCCCGGGAGCGGTTCGGGTCGGAGCCGATCAATCCGACGCATGATCGCGGCGAACAGGGGCTCGGGGAACGTAAGCGCTGTTGTCAGGCCACCTGGTTGGTCGGGGCGTAGGCCCAGGGCATGAGGTGGTCGATCTGGCTGGCGGGGTGGCGGTTGACGAGACGGGTCAGGACGTCGGCGAGATAGGCCTGGGGATCGACGGCGTTGAGCTTACAGGTTTCGATCAGCGAAGCGATCACGCCCCAGTGGACGCCGCCCTGGTCGGAGCCGGCGAACAGCGCGTTCTTGCGGTTGAGGGCGATCGGGCGGATCGTGCGCTCGACCACATTGGACTCGATTTCGACCCGGCCATCGTCGAGAAAGACGGTGAGTCCGGCCCAGTGCTTGAGCGCGTAGCGGATCGCCTGGGCAATGCGGGAGCCGCCCGAGACCTTGGCGAGCTTCGCCTCGAGCCACGCGCGCAGATCATCGACCAGCGGCCTGGTCTGGTCCAAGCGCACGCTGCGGCGCTGCTCGGGCGGAGCGCCGCGGATCGTACGCTCGATGCCAAAGAGCGCGGCGATGCGCTGGAGAGCCTCCTGCGCGATCGGGGCGTTGCCGCCCTGGGCGATCTCGTAGAACCGGCGCCGGACGTGGCTCCAGCAGTAGGCGAGCGTCACCGGACCGCCGTCGCGAGCGGGATCGGCCAGGGCGTTATAGGCCGCGTAGGCATCCACCTGGAGAACGCCCTTGAACCCCGCGAGCGGCCGGATGGCATGCTCGGCGCCGCGACCGGGCGCATAGAGATAGGCGACCGCCGGCGGGTCGGTGCCGCCCCAGGGTCGGTCGTCGCGGGCGATCGCCCAGAGGTAGCCGGTCTTGGTTCGTCGACGCCCCGGGTCGAGCACCGGCGCCCGGGTCTCGTCCATGAACAGCTTGGGCGAGCGCTTGAGGTGCTCGAATAGCCGCTCATGCAGAGGGCGGAGCTCGGCGGCAGCCCGCCCGACCCAATCCGCCAAGGTCGAGCGATCGAGCTCGATGCCTTGCCGGGCGTAGATCTGGCTCTGGCGGTAGAGCGGCAGGTGGTCAGCGTATTTGCCGACCAAGACATGGGCCACCAGGGCCTCTGTAGGCAGCCCGCCCTCGATCAGCCGCGCGGGTGCTGGCGCCTGGACCACGGCGCTTTCACAAGCGCGGCAGCCATATTTGGGTCGACGGGTGACGATCACCTTGAACTGGGCCGGGATGACGTCGAGCCGCTCGGCGACGTCCTCGCCGATCCGGTGCAGGGCACCGCCACAGCAGGGACAGGTTTGGTGGTCGGGCTCGATGACGATCTCTTCGCGCGGCAGATGCCGGGGTAGGGCGCCGCGATTGACACGCCGTTGCCGCGAGCGCGACGCTTGCAGCGTCGCGTCGGTCTTCTCTTCTTGCACCTCGGCTTCGGCGAGCGCCTGCTCGATGTCCTCGAGCGCCAGCTGCAGCTGATCGGGATCGGCCGTCTTCTCGGAGCGCCGCCCGAACAGAGCCCGCTGCAGCTCCTTGATGATCGCGCGCAGCTGCTCGTTGTGCCCGGCGAGCTTGGCCGCCGTCGCCCGTTCAGCCAGCAGCAGCGCTTGGAGCGTCGCCACGTCGGCGGGCAACGGGGCGGCTGCGGCGGCCTCCGGCGAAGGGCTCATAGGCCGAGTGGATCACACCGCGAGCGTCTTGTAATCCACTGACAAGACTGGTGATTTACTCTGTCGCAGGGTCATTGCGCGAGCTGCGGCCGGGTCACCCGCCGGCTGTGCACCCGCTTCCAGTCGAGGCCCTCGAACAGCGCCCCGAGCTGGCCCGGCGACAGCCGCATCACCCCGTCCTCGATCCGCGGCCAGACGAACCTGGCCTGGTCGAGCCGCTTATAGATCAGGGTCAGCCCGCTGCCATCCCAGACCAAAAGCTTCACGCGATCGGCGCGCTTGGCGCGGAACACGAACACCGCACCGCAGAACGGGTCGAGCCGCAGTTGTTGCTGCACCACGGCGGCCAGACCATCCATGCCCTTCCTGAAGTCGACCGGCCTGGTCGCGACGAACACGGCGAACCGTCCGCCCGACAGGATCACGCCAGCGCCTGCACGACGCGCAGCACCTTGGCCAGCAGCTTGCCATCGGCGTCAGGCGGCACCCGCACGACCGCATCACCGAGCACGACCTCGATGAGCCCGGCGGGCGCGGCCGGGCTCGCGACCGGCGGCGCATCGGCGGCGGCCGCGACCACCGGCACGAACGACAGCGCATCGGCCGGCAGCACCAGGCGCCCCTGCCGGGCCTGGTGGCGCCAGGCAAACAGCTGCTGCGGCCGCAGATCGTGCCGCCGCGCCACCTCCGAGATCACCACCCCCGGCGCCAGGCTCTCGGCCACGATCCGCGCCTTCGCCTCGGCGCTCCAGCGCCGTCGCCCGAGCGCGCCATTGATCACCTCGAGCCGCCGGACCTCACGAACCTCCGGGTCAACCGTACGGTCAAACGCTGCCATCCAACGATCCCCCGCCGAGGATCATCACTCTCGCCGATCAGATCACCTTTGGGCAGGTGTCGCTGCCACAGCGCTTACCGGGGAACCGCCACCTCGGCCAACTGGAAGACGACGTAGCGCCCATGGCGCACGATCCTGGCGCCGGTCTTGACAAGCTTCTCGCGCAGCGTGGTCAGCGACCAGTGCTCGACGTCCGCCGGCAGGGCCGGCGTACGCAGGAAATTGGCCAGATTGTAGGCGAGGGCGTGAAGCTGAAGCCGTACCGCGTTGTGGCGGAAGGCGTGGCAGGACAGCCGCGTCCAGCGGATCGCGTTTTTGCCTTCCTTGATGTGCTGCTCGGCCCTGCCGCGGCCGTTGTAGAACTTGACCACCCGCTTGGCGGGGCGCGCCAGGTCGGTGACGATGAAGCCGACGCGCGGGTATAGCTCACCCTGGTGCTATTCAACCTTGGCCACCACCCGGCGCGCCTTGGTCCAGCCTTTGGCCTGGTAACGGAAGCTGGCGTAGGACACGATCGGCTTCTTGGGTGGTCGGCCGACCGGCCGCTTGAGGAGGTAGCCGATCCGCTCTTGCAGGACCTGATTGGTCGGCAGCCGGATGGCGAAGCGGATGCCTTCGGCCTCCAGCAGCTCGTAGACCTCCGGCTTGGCAAAGGCCGCATCGGCACGGAACGAGAGATCGACGCCGCGCTCGCGGTAGCGGGCGATCACCGGCTCCAGGACCAAGCGCCAGTCCTCGGCACTGTGCACATGCCCGGTCGAAGCCGGCAGCGCTCCAGGTCGCCGAACTGGTTGAACACGAACAGCGGATGGTAGCAGGTGCTTCCGAAGTGGCCATTGAAGGCCGAGCCTTCCTGATCGCCATGGGTCGGGCTCTCGGAGCTGTCCATGTCGAGGATGATGCCGTCGGGCGGCCGCTGCTCGTGCGCCCGGTCGATCCAGGCGCCGGACAGATCCGCGAGGGCATCGAGGTTGACATCGGTAGTCAGCCACTCGGTCTCGAACCGACCCATCTGGCTGCTGGAAGCGGCGAAGCGATCCAGCCCCTGGCCGACGATCGCCCGCATCGCAGGATCACGGGCGAGCCGCTCGGCGTCATTGACATCCTCGTAGCCCGCGAGCCGGCCGAACACCGATTGCCGAAACAGTCCTTCCAGCGCGTGGCGCGTGTTCTTGCCGCGGCGGCCGTCGAGGAGCTTCGTGATCGCCATGTCGGTGAGCCCGAGCGCGTCATCCAGCTCGCGGTAGGGGAGCAGGCCGCCGTCGGATGTGATCCTGGCGCCGTGAAATTAGAGCTTGATCCGTCGGTCGAAGGTGGGCCTCAGAGGCGGCTCCTTGGCTTCATCCGTCGCGTACCTCAAGACCCCACCCATTCCTCGCCGACAACGCTTCGATTCCCATAGCAAAATTGGACGACACCGTCACCAAAATGGCGACTCACCCGGGAAATGCGGGTTGATTGCACCCGGCCGGCGATCCGCTATGCGACGGGAGACCCCATGACGGGTCCGAGCTTTCGAGGTGTGCTGTTGGCGACCCGACTTTGCTAGCTTTTGGCCGCTGAGCTCATAGCACTTACGCGCCATGAGCCGGTCCTCGTGCTTGCGCCCAAGAACCTTCTGCTGCAGTGGCAGGAGGAGCTGCTGCGGATGCTCGCGGTCCAGTCGGCGCGCTGGGTGGACAACCGCTGGGTGACGGAGGACGGCGTCGTCTGGCCGTCGCCGCCGACAGCGTGTCCGCGCCGGATCGGCTTATTTCCCACCAGCCCCGTGACGACCGAAAGCGAGGCCGCGCAGGCCCTCCTGAATCGGCGCTATGCTTGCGTCGTCTTGGACGAAGCCCATCGGGCCCGTCGCTCGCGCTCGCGCGGTCAGGAGGGAGATCCGAACAACCTGCTCCGCTTCATGCTCGACATCGCCAGCCGCGCCGAGAGCGTCCTGCTGGGCACCGCGACCCCGATCCAAATCGACCGGGTGGAGCTTTATGACCCGATGCACATACTCCATCGCGGCTGCGAGCGGGTCCAGGGCGGCCTTGGCAGCAACTGGCGGCACGACGCGCGCGAGGCGATGGATTTGGTCGCTGGTCGGAGCGAGCCGCCGACGAGCATCGCCCAGCTCTGGGCCTGGCTGCGTGATCCGTTGATCCCGAAGGGCGAGCACCCGCCGGCCACCCAGGTTCGCGCACGGCTGGGCGTGCCCGACAATCAGACCGCCGTCCCTGTCGATGCGCTTGACCGCCTCGGCGCGACGCTTCAGCGGCGCCTCGAGGCGTTGGGCGGCGACCTCGTCCGCCACCACAACCCCTTCGTCCGCCACGTCATCAAACGGCGGCGTCGCGACCTCAAAAATCCGGACGGCACACCCGTCTTTCGTGAGGTCCCTGTTGCGGCGAGGGAGACGACGAAGCGCTGGTGATGTCGGACAAGATGGCGGCAGCCTATGAGGAGGCCCGAGCCTATTGTCAGCTGATCGCCAAGGTCCGCCCGGGCGCCGGTATCTTGAGGACCTTGCTGCTCCGGCGCATCGGCAGCTCGCTGCGCGTCGGGCTGCTTACCGCGCGTAAGCTGCGTGACGGCGAGGAAGCGGCGCTGGTCGGCGAGGAGGACGAGGGTCTTGGCCGAGGGGGCGTTGCCGATGCGGGCGGCGAGGCGCTGGCAAAGCTCGAGAGCGCGATCGCCAAGATGGAGGCCGCGAGCGACGACGACCCAAAGTTTCGCGTCGTGCTCAGGTACCTCCGACATGAGGGCTGGGCGGGTCGCGGGTGCATCCTGTTTAGTCAGTACCGTGACACGGTTCTCTGGCTGGCCGGGCACCTTGCGCAGGCGTTCCCCGAGGCGGTCGTGTCGCGAGGTTGGTGGAAATTGGATGAGGCGGCGTAGGTTCCGATCGGTAAGATCGGGAAGGAACCCACGCCATGAAGGAAGCTACGACAACCGTGCCGGCAGCGCCATCGCCGTTCGCCGGCAGCGACTGGTTCGATCCGTTGGAGGAGGCGGTCCGCGGCCAGGTCCGCTCGTTCATCGAGGAGCTGCTGGAGGAGGAGCTGGAAGCCGCGCTCGGCCGTGAGCGTTACGAGCGAGGTGCGGTCTGCAACGGTCGGCGCCATGGGCACCGGCCGCGCCAGCTGGTCACCACCTTCGGCCCGCTGACGCTCTCGGTGCCGCGCGCTCGTCTGCGCGACGAGGATGGCGAGCAGGAATGGAAGAGCGACTTGCTGCCCGCCTACAAGCGGCTCTCCCATCGTGCCGAGGCCTTGATCGCCGAGGTCTACCTCGCCGGCATGAACACCCGCCGGGCGCGGCGAGCGTTGGCCAGGTTGTTCGAGGGCCATGTTGGCAAGGACGTGGTAAGCCGGGCCTGGCAGAGGACCCGCTCGGCTTGGCAGGCCTGGCAGGAGCGTGATCTCGCCGGCGACGACATCGTCCGCCTGATCCTCGACGGCACCGTGGTCAAGGTCCGGCTCGATCGCAAGGCCACGGCCATCTCGCTGCTGATTGCCCTCGGTGTCCGCCGCGACGGCCAGAAGGTGGTGCTCGCCATCAAGAACATGGGTGGCGAGAGCGAGGCCGCGTGGCGGGCCATGCTGGACGACCTGAGCAGCCGTGGGCTCGGCCGACCCGACTTGGTGATCGTCGACGGTGGCAAAGGCCTGGAAGCGGCGCTCGCCAGCCTGTGGGACGACGTGCCGGTCCAGCGCTGCACGGTTCACAAAGAGCGCAATCTTCTGGCCCATGCGCCGCAGCACCTGCACGACGAGATCAAGGCCGACTTCAACGACATGGTGCATGCCGGGAGCGCCGCGGAGGTCGTCGCCAAACGCAAGGTCTTCCTGGGCAAGTGGAAGCTGCGCTGTCGCGCCGTCGCCGACAGCCTGGAGGAGGCTGGTGAGCGCCTGTTCACGTTCCTGCGCTACCCGGCCGAGCAGTGGCGCTCGGTCAGGACGACGAACGCCATCGAGCGATTGCACGAGGAGTTCAAGCGCCGGATCAAGACCCAGTGCCTGCTGCCCTGCGCCGAGACCGCTGCCATGCTCTTCTGGGCCCTCTTGGCGTCCGGTCAGATCACCCTGCGGCGGGTCGATGGCTGGCAGACGCTGGAGCGCTCGCCCACCGACCTTGACCTCGCCGCCTGACCCACCCCACCATGCAACGTCGGAGCCTGCGCCGCCCAATTTCCACCAACTTCGCGACACGACCCCCGAGGCACCGGTCGGCATCTGTTAGTTAGTGGCCAGCAAGCTCGCTCCGCCAAGACACCGTAGCGCGACACTCTCTCTGCCAGACGATCGAGCCTCAAAAGCCGAGGAATTGCGCCATTCTCAGCCGGTAGTTGTTGACCCTCGTCTGGTCAGCGTGGTGCGGAAACGCCTCTCTAACGCGTGGCTTTCTCCGTGCGATTTCGTACAGTAATTCAGGCGCTTAGGCTATCTCCGACAATCGCCAAGTTCGCAATTCCTCTTGGTTGCCGAGATTCAGCCTCGAAACGAATAGCCGTCCTACTTCACAGACTTGGTCGCAACCGCGATCACCTGGCCGATTTTGGCGTCAGGGTCCTGGACAGCGCCGTCGGCTACAGCGAACCGGTCGATCTGTTCGAGCAGGTCGCCGCGCGGTGGTCGCTGACACTCGGCACCAGGGTCAGCCCGGCGCAGGTGGTGCTGCGCCTGATCGACCTTAAGCTCGCCCGCCTCGCCCGCGATCCCAAAGCACCTCGACAGCCAGGTCGACGTCGCCAGCTACGCTGCGGTCCTGCGGGAGGTCAGCCGATGATGGGGCCCGCGGGCTACGGCTCGTGCCTGGTGCGCGCGCAGGCGCGCACCGCGCCCACCGACGAGGACCTGCTCGCCATGCGCCGGGTGGCGTGGCGTACCCAGGGCGTGGTCGTGCTCCGGCCCGAGGACGTGCGCGACGACTGGGCTCGGCAGGCGCTGATCAGCGAGGCCAATCGGCTGTACGGCCGGCGGCCAGGAGGCGCCCGATGAGCCGCCGGATCAACCCGCACAAGGTGCGCGGTCGCGAGCTCGAGGAGGTCCGTGAGAAGGATCCCGATGGCCGGATCGTCGTGCATCATCGGACGGTGGACACCCTTGGGAAAGATGCTGCGCTCGGGGACGATCACGGAGGCGATGCATGACGCGGCGAAGGACTTTCAGGCGTCGTTCATCGTGGCCCAGCTGGATCCGCTGCGGGCGCTGCCGATTCTGCGGGTGCCGGGCACAGGAGGCGAGCCCGAGCTTAATGAGCGGCAGCTTCATGCACGCCGTCAGGTGCACCAAGCGATGGCGGCGTTGGGCGGGATCAGCAGCCCGGCAGGCTCATGCGTCTGGCACGTGGTCGGACTGCAGCGTAGCGTGCGGGAATGGGCAATGCGGCAAGGCTGGGGAGGACGGCCGGTGCGGCAGGAGCAGGCGCAGGGAATCCTGGTCGCGGCGCTCGGGATGCTGGCGGCAAACTTCGGGTACAGTGAAATCAGGCGGGCCTTGAAGAATACATGCGTTTTGGACGGCCGCTTCCGGATCAAAGAGCAGAAATCGGCGGTGTCCGCCGCGACCACCGCTCGTGTGACCCAGGCCGGACCTTCCGGATCACGACCGCCGCGTATGGCCGCTCGGCTCATCACGCTTCGCGCTATGCGCTTTGCTGCTGGCGGCATCCGTCGGGAAGTTGGCCAGCGTTCTGCCATCCGCCTTCGGCCGTGAAGCGGCGTGCTTCGCTACACCCGGTCTTCAAAAGACTATCACGGATCAGATGTTTTGCTGTGCGTATCAGCTTCGATCGGCTGCTGCTCAGCTGAAGCGCCGTTACCGCGATTTACCTATCTTCACCAGACTTAACTCGGCTTGGCGCGCGATAGCGCGCAGGGTCACTGCAGGATCTCCCGCGCAGCTCGTCCCTCACCGGATCAGATTTCTCGAGGCGATCGAGCCATGTCTGGCATCGGTGTACAAAAGAGGGTGGGGAAAGGATGCAGGTCCTCGATCGAGGTGCCATGAGGCCCGCCGACGGGTGGTCCGGCGATGGCTCGCCCGGGAGGCGCCAGGCATGGTTTTTGCGCGACAACAGCGAGCACGAGGCTGCAGCGGCTGCGGCTACGCCCACCGGAACGGATCATTCTGACACACGAACGGTCTGTCGCCCCGTGCTGCGGCTCGCCGGCAGCGCAGCCTGGCTCGTCACAATACCGGCGGACACGACGAAGGCCGCCACGAGTGCTGAGGAGTGTTTCGCGATGGCGAGCGTACAGCTAACCGTCAATGGGCAGATGCGGCAGCTCGAGATCAATCTGCGGCAGTCGCTGCTCGACGTGCTACGCGAGAATCTCGACCTTACCGGCACGAAGAAGGGGTGTGACCAAGGCCAGTGCGGGGCCTGCACCGTGCTCGTCGATGGCCGGCGCGTCGTCTCGTGCCTGACATTGGCCGTCATGAAGGATGGCGCCAGCATCACCACGATCGAAGGGCTGGCGCAGGATGGAACCCTCCATCCGCTACAGCAGGCGTTCATCGACCACGATGCGTTCCAGTGCGGCTATTGCACACCGGGCCAGATCTGTTCGGCCGCGGGCCTCATCGCCGAAGGCAAGGCCAAGACCGTAGCCGAAATTCGCGAGCTGATGAGCGGCAACATCTGCCGGTGCGGTGCGTACTCGAACATTGTCGCAGCAATCCAGCAGGCGATGGAGCGGTCATGATCAGCTTCGAGTACTCGCGATCCAGCAATGTCGCCGACGCGGTTCGCCAGATCGCCGCAAGCCCGGCGGCGAAATTCGTCGCTGGAGGCACCAATCTGGTCGATCTGATGAAGATGAATGTCGAGCGCCCGGCTAAGCTGATCGACATCTCGAGGCTAGCCTTGGACAAGGTCGAGGAAACCGCCGAAGGCGGGCTCCGCATCGGCGCACTCGTCCGTAATTCCGATCTTGCCTATCACCCGCTCGTGGAGCAGCGCTTTCCGGTGCTGTCGAGCGCGGTCCTGGCCGGGGCGTCGCAGCAATTGCGCAATATGGCCTCAACGGGCGGCAATCTCCTGCAACGCACGCGCTGTCCTTACTTCTACGATATTGCGACGCCCTGCAACAAGCGCGAGCCAGGCAGCGGCTGCTCGGCCATCGATGGCCTCAACCGCATGAACGCGATCCTGGGCACGAGCGGCGCCTGCATCGCGGTGCATCCCTCGGACATGTGCGTGGCGCTGGCGGTGCTGGAGGCCAAGGTCCATGTGATGGGCCCGCGCGGCGAGCGCGTCATCGCGTTTGCGGACTTTCACCGGCTCCCCGCCGATACGCCGCAGCACGAGACCAACCTCGATGCGGATGAACTCGTGACCTCGATCGAGCTGCCTGCGCAGGGGTTTGCGACCAATTACACCTATCTCAAGATCCGCGACCGGCTCTCTTATGCGTTCGCGCTTGTATCCGTCGCGGTCGGCCTCGAGCTCGAGGGCGGCGTCATCAAAGAGGCGCGTTTCGCGCTCGGCGGCGTCGCACACAAGCCCTGGCGCAACCCGCAGGCAGAGGCGGCGCTTGGCGGCCGTGCCGCCAGCGAGGCGACGTTTGCAGAGGCAGCCGATCTGGTCCTGGGCGAAGCCAAGGGCTTCGGGCACAACACGTTCAAGATCGATCTCGCGCGCCGAGCGATCGTCCGCGCGCTGTCGCAGGCGGCGCGCGGCACGCCGCAGTCGCAGTCCAACAAGAAGATCGCGTGAGCAAACGTGGCACCCTACATCGGAACCGCCACCTCCCGGGTCGACGGACACGCCAAGGTCACCGGCGCCGCAAAGTATGCCGCCGAGTTCAACGTGCCCGGGCTCGCTCATGCGAGCGTCATCTGCTCGACCATCGCGAAGGGCCGCATCACGCGGATCGACACCAGCGCGGCCATGCGTGTCGAGGGCGTGCTCACCGTGCTGACGCACGAAAACCGTCCGCCCATGCCGGACAACGATCAAGCCTACAAGGACGAGGTGGCCCCATCGGGGTCGCCGTTCCGGCCCCTGTACGACGGCAGGATTATGTTCAACGGCCAGCCGATCGGGCTGGTCGTCGCCGAAACGTCGGAGATCGCGCGCTTCGCGGCCTCACTGGTCCGGGTGGAATACGACAAGGAAGCGCACGTCACGGACGTCTATCGGCAGCGCGACCAGGCCGTACCGCCGAAGCCTCCGACAAATCCGTTCGAGGCCATGTTCGCGCTTCCGAAGGCGCGCGGCGCACCCGAGCAGGCGCTCGTTGCGGCCGCAGTGCGCCACGAGGGCGAGTATTGCATTCCGATCGAGCATCACAACCCGATGGAGCTCTTCGCCTCGACGGTGATCTTCGAGAGCAACGGCAAGCTCACGGTCTACGACAAGACCCAGGGCGTGCAAAACGTGCAGAAGTATCTGTGCAGTGTCTTTGGCATGAAGCCGGAAGATGTGCGGGTCATGTCGCCGTTCATGGGCGGCGGATTCGGCTCAGGGCTGCGCCCGCAGTTTGAGGTGGTGCTGGCGGTGCTCGCGGCGCGCGCGCTTCAGCGTTCGGTGCGGGTCGTGCTGACGCGACAGCAGATGTATGGGCTGGGTTACCGGCCTGCCATGATTTAGCGCATCGCTATTGGTGCAAACGCCGACGGAACGCTGGACGCGATCACACACGATGCGGTCACGGTGACGTCGCAATACGAGGACCACTATCGGCAGGAGACCGGCTGGTCCGGTCTGCTCTACAAATGCGCCCATGCGAAATACGAGCACAAGCTTGCGCGGCTCGATCTCGCGACCTCGTGCGATATGCGCGCCCCCAGCGCCGCCAGCGCCGTCTACGCGCTCGAATGCGCGATGGGCGAGCTCGCGGTGGCGCTCGGGCTCGATCCGCTCGAGCTTCGCCTGCGGTGCTATTCGGATCGCGACCAGCACGATGATCGGCCTTACCGCAGTAAGGCGCTGCGGGAATGCTACCGCCAGGGTGCGGAGGCGTTCGATTGGGACAAGCGCACCCCCGAGCCGCGGTCGATGCGCGATGGCAGCGACCTCGTCGGCTGGGGCATGGCGACGGGCGTCTGGGAGGCGCTGCAGGTGCCGATTACGGTGCGGATCGTGCTCACCGCCGACGGTCAGGCCGAGGTGGCGTGCGCGACGTCCGACATCGGCACCGGCACTTACACGATCATGGCGCAGGTCGCCGCCGACATGCTCGGGCTGCCGCTCGACAAGATCAGCGTGAAGCTGGGCGACTCGAGTCTGCCGCAATCGCCGGTCGAAGGCGGATCGTGGATCGCGGCCTCGGTATCGAACGGAATCGTGACGACAGCCGACGCGATCCGCGACGAACTGTTGCGTCTAGCACGGCAGATGCCGAATTCGCCGCTCGCGAATGCCGCGCCCCATCAGGTCGCGCTTTCAGACGGCAGGCTCGTGAGCAAGCGCGACGCCTCGCGCACTGTGTCGATCGCCGATGTCATGCGCCACGGCGCGGTCGACCGCATCGAGCAGGAGAAAACCACCGACCCCGGCCATGACGCCTCACGCGCAAACAACACGCACGCGGCGATCTTTGCCGAGGTGAGAGTGGACGAGCAGCTCGGCGTGGTCCGCGTCACGCGGGTCGTCAGCTCGGTTGCGGCCGGGCGCATCCTGAACACCAAGACCGCGACCAGCCAGATTTTGGGCAGCGTGGTCTGGGGCATCGGCATGGCGCTGCATGAAGAAACGCTGATCGATCACAAATTCGGCCGCATCATGAATGCCAACATCGCTGAATATCATGTGCCGGTGAACGCCGACGTGCACGACATCAAAGTCATCTTCGTCGACGAGCCGGACAACAGCAATCCGCTCGGCGTCAAGGGGATCGGGGAGATCGGCATCGTCGGCGTCGCCGCCGCGATCGCCAATGTGGTCTATCACGCCACCGGCAAGCGCGTCCGCGACCTGCCAATCACGCTGGATAAATTGCAAAGGTGACGGAAGATGAGTCGAGACTGGTTTATATCGACCGCCTTCACTGATGGACCGCTTCTGGCTCGATCGTGCCATTCTTAGCGAGAGGGGCAGGCATGGCGGAGCGCAAGGTGGAGGTCGCGATCATCGGCGCCGGGACCGCCGGGCTCGCCGCCTATCGCATGGTGCGCGAGCATACCGACCGGCTGGTGCTGATCGAAGAGGGGCCGGGCGGCACCACCTGCGCCCGGGTCGGCTGCATGCCGAGCAAGCTGCTGATCGCCGCGGCCGAGGCGGCGCACGCCGTGCGCGAAGCGCCGGTATTCGGGATCGCTGCCGGGCCGGCACGGGTCGACGGCAGGGCGGTGATGACGCGCGTGCGTGCCCTGCGCGATGATTTCGTCGGCTCGGTGCTCCAGGTGGTCGAGGACTTCCCGCCGGAGCATCGCGTAGCGGGACATGCGCGCTTCATCGACGACCACCGCCTGCAGGTCGGCGACGATACGGTGGTAACCGCCGGGCCGATCCTGATCGCGACCGGCTCCCGGCCGGTCTACCCGTCGTCGCTCGCGGCAGCCGGCGACCTGCTCGCGACCAGCGACGACGTGTTCGACTGGCAGGATCTGCCCGAGTCGGTCGCGGTGTTTGGCGGCGGCATCGTTGGCCTGGAGCTCGGCCAGGCGCTGCATCGTCTCGGCGTGCGCATGCGCCTGTTCGGCAAGGGCGGCGCGGTCGGCCCACTCAGTGACCCCGCGGTCAGGGACTACGCGGCCAGGACGTTCGCGGCCGAGTTTCCGTTCGATCCGGACGCCAAGGTGGGCTCGGTGCAGGGCCACGGCGATGAGGTCGAGGTGGTATTCGAGGATGAGGGTGGTCGCGAGCGCACCGAGCGCTTCGCGTGTCTGCTCGCCGCGACCGGCCGACGCCCCAACGTCGATCGGCTGGGACTGGAGAACACCAGCCTCGAGCTCGACGACAAGGGCGTGCCGGTGTTCGACCGCTTCACCGGCCAGTGCGGCGACAGCCACGTGTTCATCGCCGGCGACGCGGCCGACGACGTGCCGCTGTTGCACGAGGCGGCGGATGAGGGCAAGATCGCCGGCGCCAACGCTGGAGGCTGGCCGGAGGTGCGCGCGCAGCGCCGGCGTGCGCCGCTTGGCATCGTGTTCTCCGAGCCGCAGATCGCGACGGTGGGCAGATCCTGGCGAGAGCTGCAGGCGAACCGAGTTGATCACGCTATCGGCGAGGTCTCGTTCGAGGATCAGGGCCGCAGCCGGGTGATCAACCGGAACCGGGGCCTGTCGCGATTGTACGGGGCGCACGGCACGGGCCTGTTCCTCGGCGCGGAGATGATTGCCCCGGGTGCCGAGCACCTCGCTCACCTGCTCGCCTGGGCGGCGCAGCAGGGGCTGAGCGTGCCCGAGATGCTGGCGCTGCCCTACTACCATCCGGTGATCGAGGAGGCCGTGCGCACCGGCCTGCGCAATCTTGAGCGGCAGCTGCGCATGGGACCCGAGGTGGTGCCGTACTGCCTGGACTGCGGCCCCGGCGCGTGAGCCCACCGGGATCTGATGGGGTGGATGGCCCCCTCACGGCATCGCTGTGCCAAGCTGGTGGCTGTCGAAGTCACCCAACAGGAGCCATCCACCATGGAGATTACAACGATTGGCCTCGACCTGGCCAAGCACGTCTTCCAGATCCACGGCGTGGACGAGGCAGGCCGCGTCGTCGTCAAGCGCCGCCTCCGGCGTCCCCAGATCATCACCTATTTCGCTTCGCTGCCAGCCTGCCTGATCGGCATGGAGGCCTTGCGCCACAGCGCGCTTTTGGGGCCGCGAGCTGCGGGCACTCGGGCATGAAGTGCGGCTCATGCCGCCGCAGTACGTCAAGGCCTACGTGAAGCGTGGGAAGAACGACGCCGCCGACGCCGCTGCCATCTCCGAGGCGGTGACGCGGCTGTCCATGCGCTTCGCGCCGGTCAAGACCGAAGACCAGCAGTCGGCCCTGCTGATGCACCGGGCGCGCGAGCTGCTGGTCCGGCAGCGAAGGCAGCTGATCAATGCTGTGCGCGGGCACCTGGCGGAATTCGGCCTCGTTGCGGCGCGAGGCCCCTGGAACGTGCCACTGCTCTTGGCGAGCATGGAGCAAGGTCAGCGTGTGCCGGAGCCAGCACGCCAAGTCGTCCGGCTTCTCGCCGCTCAGCTCGAGGACGTCGGGAAGCGTATCGCCGAGGTCGAGGCCGGATCGCTGCTTGGCACAACGCCAACCCGGTCAGCCGGCGGCTCACCACCATTCCGGGTATCGGGCCGCTGATCGCCACGGCCATTGTCGCCACCGTTCCTGACCCCGAGGTCTTTCGTAGTGGGCGGGAGTTCGCGGCCTGGCTCGCCCTCCTTGAAGGCGGAGTTGGTGACCCGCTTCAGCAGCTCGGCGTAGTAACCAAGGGTGCCCACGTGGTCCCAGCTCACCTCGTCGGGGGCTGTAGCCGAAGTGATCGTCACTCAGCGCCTGGAGCCGAGTAAGCGTGGTGTCGATCTCGGCCTTCCTGGCGACAAAGGCAGCTAGCGCATCGTCGTTGACTTGGTGGTCTTCTTCGATATCCTGGGGTTCATCTTCGGCACTCCGTCGATCTACTTGATCGGGCACATGAACGCTCGCTCCGCAACAGAAAGCAAGTCAAAAAGACGATCGGAATCAGTTACTTAATCCTTGACTACACGCCGGATCTATGAATGGCCAGGACCAGCAATCGGGAGCTCGCCCGGCAGCTCGAAGTGAGCGAGACGGCGGTGCGCCGGGCCGAGAAGGCAGGTCGAATCAGGCGCGAGGCGGACGGCGCGTGGAACCCTGAGAAGGTCAAGGCGGCCTGGTCGGAGAACACCGATCAAGCGCAGCAGCGGCCGCCTGAGCGGCAACGCGCAAGGCTTAGGCGTACTGCCCTGAAGCCGGTGCCCGAGGCGGCGCTCGGCGCGCCACGGCCGATACGTGGTGTTCCAGCTGGCCGAGGTGGCAGTGCCGCGGGTCCTGTTCGCCAAGATCCTGCGTCGCATCGACGGCCTGCGGCTACGTTGGCCGCCGTTCCCGGCATGAGGAGCCGGAGCGATGAACGACTGCCATCCGACAGACGAGGTGCGCGCATTCATGATCCGAGCACAGCCGATCGCCACCCAAACGCCGGCTTCGGGCGTCCAGCCACGGCTGCGCGGGGTTCTGGCGGCTGGTGGTGGCACATCGAACTTGTCAATTGCCCTTGCGTGGCGCATCCTACTCGTCAGGAGCCGGCATCCGGGGAATGTCGGTTGCCATGTCTCGGATGGTGCCTCGCTCGTCCCCGAAATGGGGACGATCCCGATGGTCGTTACCGGAACATACGATCCGTATCTCGTTGCCCTGTCCATCCTGGTCGCTGGCTTCGCGTCTTACACGGCCCTGGATCTCGGCGGACGCGTGCCGCTGGCCCAAGGATCCACGCGCCGCATCTGGCTGGCGGCGGCCGCGCTCACCATGGGAGGCGGCATATGGTCGATGCACTTCGTCGGCATGCTCGCCTTCGTGCTGCCGTGGCCGGTCTCCTACGATGTCGGCTTGACCGTCCTTTCCCTCATGCTGGCGATCTTGATCACGAGCGGCGGCTTCTACGTCATCAGTCGCCCGGGCGTATCGCGCCCCCGCCTCGTCCTCAGCGGCGTCTTCATGGGGCTCGGCATCCTCGCCATGCACTACACCGGCATGGCGGCCATGCGGGGGCCGGACGGCATTCTGTGCGGGCTCGAGACCGGGGCCGTCGAATTGAGCTACGACCGCCTGTGGGTCGCGCTCTCTGTGATCATCGCGATCGGCGCGGCGACGGCGGCGCTGTGGCTGGTGTTCCGAACCACGGACCCTGGGCAGAAGCTCGCCGCCGCCATCGTCATGGGCATCGCCATTTCCGGCATGCACTACACCGGGATGGGGGCCGCCATCTTCACCGCTCACTCCTCCGCGTGGGCGTCCTCCATCGTGGATCCGAACCCGGGTCGCGTCACCCTGGCGCTGGCGGTCGCCGGTATCACGTTCGCCGATCTGGCCGCCCTGTTCGCCTCCGTGTCCACGCGCAAGCGCACCGAGGAGGCCCTGCGTCAGACGCGGGCGGATCTTGCCCATATCCACCGGGTCACCGCCATGGGAGAGCTGGCGGCCTCGATTTCACATGAAGTCATGCAGCCGCTCGCGGCGGGAGTCACCAATGCCCAGGCGGCCTTGCGCTGGCTGGGTGCCCAGCCGCCAGATCTGGACGAGGTCCGGCAGGCGCTTGGTCGTGCCGTCAAGGACGGAAGGCGTGCGACCGAGATCATCGGCCGCATCCGTACCCTCATCAGGAAGGAGCCCCCGCGGAAGAATGCCTTGGAGGTCAACGAAGCGATCGTTGAGGTCATTGTCCTGACCCGTGGCGAAGTGATGAAAAACAATGTCTCGGTGCAGACGCAACTCGCGGAGGGCTTGCCGCTCATTCAAGGAGATCGAGTCCAACTGCAGCAAGTGATCCTTAACTTGATCATCAACGCCGTCGAAGCGATGAACGGTGTCAGCGAAGGGTCGCGCGGGTTGCTGATCGGCACTGGGAAAGATGGATCGGGCAGCGTGCTCGTCGCCGTGCAGGATTCTGGCCCGGGACTGAACCCGGAGAGTTTTGAACGCCTGTTCAACTCATTCTACACCACCAAGCCCGGCGGCATGGGCATGGGGCTATCGATCTGCCGTTCGATTGTCGAAGCTCACGGGGGACGCATATGGGCCACCCCGAACGCCGGGCCAGGCATCACCGTGCAATTCACTTTGCCGATCAACGATCAAGCCACGGCATCGGGGATGGCTATCTCGTGACCTCGCACGCGGCGGTTCAGGCTCGCCTTGCCAAATCCAACAACCGGACGCGCTCCAGCGCGTTCCAGCCGTCATTGCGACAAGCGGCAGCCGCGGTATCGTGCGGCGACAGCGTTCGGAGCTTCGGCGCCAGGAAGATGCGCGTCGGCCACGATATCGGCAACTTGGCGCCGTCCCCAGTCGGACCGGTGTGCACGCGGAACACAGCTTACCGAAGGGCGGATCGACCACCTTGACGATTTGCATCGGCTACCGCCGATACGTCGGCGGCGGGCAGCACGATGTCGGTAAATGCCTTTTTACACCTGCTCGCCGCCCCCCGCATAGGGCCGGCTTCATAACCATGATAAAGACGGGACGCAGTCGTCCACGAGCGCTAGGGTCACCTTGACCGCAAGCCGTCGAAGACGCTGCCGGGAAAGCTCATGAGCCAGTTCGGCAGCGCTTCCGACGGCTTGCGGAGCGGCCATCTCGATATCCGCCGCAGGCGGCTCCTGCTCCACTGCTGGCACCGCGGTACGCAGGAGATCGACCTTTTGCGCGGCTCGTTCGCCGAGACCTGTCTCGGGGACTTTTCGACTTTTGACGGCGCCAGCTGGAGCTCCCGGCGGTTCTTGGTCTCGGCGGCGGTGAAGCTACAGACGTGGACGCCGTCGATCTTGCTGATGTGCGAGCCCACCCGGATCTGCGCCAGGTTGCCGCGCCGGAACGCGCGCCGCCAGGATGGCCATCATCAGTCCGTCGCGATAGCGGACGTTCGTAAGTGTCCGGCGATTGGCGCGGCAGGAATGGGTTTTGACGGGGACGGAGCGCGGGTCAGGCGGCTGCGGCGTTCGTCGGCGAGGTGGCCCAGGCCCACGGGAGGAGGTCGTCGATCCGGTTGATCGGGTGGTCGCCGATGCGGTCGAGGACGGCGCGCAGGTACGCCTCGGGGTCGAGCCCGTTGAGGACCGCGGTCTGGATCAGGGTGTAGAGGATTGCGGCGCGCCGGCCGCCAGTGTCCGAGCCGGCGAACAGATAATTCTTCCTGCCCAGGGCCAGGGGCCTGATGGCGCGCTCGGCAGAATTGTTCGTCATCTCGAGCCGGCCATCTCCGGTAAACCGGACGAGCGCCGGCCAGCGGGACAGGCTGTAGCGGATCGCGAGCGCGAGGCCGCTCTTGCGGCTGATGCTCGTCAGGGCGCGCTCGAGGACGTCCTTCAGGTCCGCGAGCCGCGGCAGCGTGCGTTCCTGCCTGACAGCCCGACGTTCCTCGGGCGCGCGGCCGTTGATCTCGGCCTCGATCTGGAACAGCGCGGCGATCCGCTCCAGGGCCACCTGGGCGGGCGCCGAGCCGGTGTTGGCGTGCACGTCGAACAGCTTCCTGCGGCTATGCGCCCAGCACGCGACCTCGACCAGCGGCGCCTTGCCGCTCGCGTCGGGTTCATAGAGGCCGTTGAAGCCGGCATAGCCATCGGCGTGCAGGAAGCTTCGACAGCCGGCGAGCAGAGCCCGCGCGTGCTCGCCCTTGCGGTTCGGCGAGTAGAGGTAGCTGACCGCCGGCGGCGCCGGCCCGCCCCACGGCCGCTCGTCCCGGACCAGCACCCACAATCGCCCGGTCTTGGTCTTGCCGCGTCCCGGGTCCAGCACCGGCACCGGGGTGTCGTCGGCGTGGAGCGCGGCGCCGGCACGGACGTGGCGGGTGATCGCCGCGGCAAGAGGCTCGAGCAGGAACGCCGCCTGGCCGACCCAATCCGCCAAAGTCGAGCGTTCGAGCTCAACGCCGCCCCGGCCGCGCCATCCACGATCGGCGGCCACACGAACCGGCCGCGCTCCAGCCGCTTCGCGAACAGGCACAGCCCCGAGCCGTCCCAGTACAGGATCTTCAAGTAATCGCCGCGCTTGCTGCGAAAGCAAAACAGGTGCCCCGAGAACGGATCGCGGTCGAGGACCGAAGCAACCTTGGCCGCAAGCCCGTCAAAGCCGTAGGGCATGCTGACCGGCCGGCACGCGAGATGAACCTTGGTGCCGGGCGCGACCTGGATCATCGGCAACGTCTCAGCGCGCTCAGGACCCGCGCGAGCGCCCGACCGTCGACGAAGGCATCGACCCGGATGCGGGCGCCGTCGGGCAGGTCGATCTCGATCACGCCGCCGCGGCTCTCCAGCCCCAACGGTGCTCGCGGTTCACCCGATCCATTCTGCCGGTGGCCGTCTGCAACGCCGGGCATCCTGGCGAGCAACGCCGGTCGTCGTCGCCCGTCCGGCCCACTATACCGATCGGCACGAACTCGGACCCCACCAACAACGACCGGTCGGGTTCGCCAGCCTCCTCGAGGCGCTTCCACTTGAACAACAGGTTGGCGTTGATGTCGTGTCGCCTCGCCACCACCGAGACCGAAGCGCCCGGCGCCCGCGTCTCCTCGACGATCCGCCGTTTCTCCTCAGCCGCCCAGCGGCGCCGACCCGGACGCCTCATTCCTCACCGTCCTGCCTCGACCTTGGTACCGCCAGAAGGTCACGATCGACCACACGCTGGTCGCCGAGGACCTCACCGACTTCCCGGTGCTGATCACTCATGCCGTCGTGCAGGTGAGCCTGTTGACCCACGCCCGCTCCGATGGCGCCGACATTGTGGTGACCGCAGGCGACGGGACCACGAGCTGAAGCGGGAGCTCGTCGCCTACGATGCGATGGCGGGCGAGATCGAGCTCTACGTTCGAGTTCCGAGCTGTCCTCGGTCGTCGACACCGAGATCTACCTCTACTACGGCAATGCCGGCGCCGCGGAGACCAACGATGCCGACACCTGGCATGCCAACCCGCTCTGGGGCGGCCGCTGCATCCCGTTCGACAATGGTCCGCGCCTGCGCGTCGACGACAATCCCGCGACCGAGAACGCCGATCGGATCACGATCGAGGCCTGGGCGAACCCGCTCAGCTGGCCGACCCGCGCTGTCGTCTGCGGCAAGGTTTGACGTGCAGAAGTATGGTTGGGGAGCGTTCGGCTTGGTTCCTGCGCGACGAGCGGCTTGCAGCAGCGAATTCCTCAGGCGTCCCTGGGAAGAACGGTGAGGACCCTGCAGATGAACGTGTCGAAGGATGCCATGTAGTTGCGCAGGAATTCCGCTGTCGAAGCCACTGTGACTTCGCCATCGTCCGTGATCAAACCGCGGGTGAACTGGATGTAGGCCTCGGGCGCGTTCATCTGGGGTGAGTTGCAGAAGCTGAGCACAGCTCGCAGGCTCTGCTGGGCGACGGCAGTGCCAATTGCGCCCGGAGACGCGCCGATCACCGCCGAAGGCTTGCGCGCGAAGGCATTGGTGCCATAAGGCCGGCTCGCCCAGTCGATCGCATTCTTCAGACCACCTGGAATGGACCGATTATACTCGGGAGTGACAAACAGCACAGCGTCGGATGCCTCGATGGCGCTCTTGAAATCGCGGGCGACGGATGGATAATCCTCGTCATAATCGTAGCTGTAAAGTGGAAGATCCCTGAACGATATCTCATTGAATGCAAGGCGTTCTGGAGCAAGCCGGATCAGCGCCTTGGCAAGCTTGCGGTTGATCGACGCGGTCGCGAGGCTGCCCACGAGATAACCGACTTTGTAGCGCGTCATGGTCCATCCTTCCAAGCCGGGGGCCGTACGAAATATCCCTTACTTCCACTTATCCTCGGTCGGGCTCCAAGGTCCCATCCTTGACCTCAGCCGACTGTGGAGACGTTCGGCGAACGGCGGCTCCAGAGGGTCGTCTAGCTTGAATGTTAATCCATGGTAAAGACGGATTTGCGCTGCTCATCCGTCATGGTCTGCATGGTCATGGTGGTTCTCCGGTTCTGGTGGGCACCTATTCGGCGGCAACCGTGGGGCAGCTGCCTTGACGGGTTTGAGACGGGCACGCCTCCCCGGTGCCAACGACGCCCATGTCGGCAAGGCCGATACGCTGGGGGCTTGCGGTCGGTCTCGCCAAGCGCCTCACCCGTCACTGACATTCCCTAGCGGAGATCAACCCGCGTCCATCTAAGCTGGAGGCAGCACTGCCTTGAAGACGATTTCGATGAGCTGCTCAGGAAAGGCCAGTCTAGATACGCCGATCAGATTGCTGGCGCACTGAGGCCGCGCCGTGGCGTAGGCTTCTTTGCGCACCTTGCCCGCGACCGCAAACGCCGCATCGACGTCGAGGACATAGAGCGTCTCTTCCACCACATGGTCGAGGCTTGCTCCGAAATGTGCCAGGATCTTTGCAGCGTTGGCATACGTCACTCGCATTTGATCTGCCATCATCGAGAAACCGGCCGGCTTGCCGGATTTATCGAGAGAAGCAGGCGCAATCAGGTTCCCCTTCTCGTCGTGGCTGAGCTGGCCGGACACATGGATCGTGTTTCCGATCTTAATGGCCTGTGCATAGCCGTAGTCGTCTTCCGCCGGCACACCGTAATAGGCGGCCTCTTTGCCACTCGCTGCGGTCGTGCTCGTCATCTTCTTGTCTCCTGCTGTAGCCAAAACCCAAAGCCTTTCTCATAACTCCAACCGATCGGTTTGAATCCTGGCTTCGGTCGAACGCTTCTGCCAGGCAACAGACATTATGTGGTGACTTTTAGACTCGTGTGACTAGCCTTCTGAGACGCGAAAATTACTCGTTAGTGAAACCCACGACCGGACAATTCACCAGATTCCCAGTCGTCCTAACCGGCCCTCCACCGGGACTTACCAACAAGCCGGTTTCGCTCTTGGCTGCAAGATCGTCACCATCAGTGATGCGTTTTCGTTGATTTGTTTCGATAGCCTCTTTGGTCCACTCAGCCAGCTGAACATCCCACATCGGTGAATATCCGGCACTAATCTCCCTGAAGTTGGCAAGGATGTCGAGTGAAGGGCCTTCGCGACTGAGCGCGCTGTTGAGTCCTTGGCGCTCAGAGTCGTTCTGACCTGTTTTGCCATTTACGATCGTGTAGATGATTTCCGTCGCGCCGCTTTGGAGGATGTCGCTTTCAGCAGGCGCAAAGGTAGATGCCTCGAGCGTTGCTGATTCCTCAGAGTTGGCGTCGAAGCTGAGGTACCGCAAGTGCTTTCCGTCCGCAAAGCCGAACCGCAGCTTCAAGTCGACGGTGCCATTGTCCGGGCAGATGTTTGCCACCGAGTTGGTTACGACCGAGTAATCGGGATTACCGTTACAGAACGAAAGTTTCTCTGGTCCGACATTGAACGCGATCATGGGCGCATTGAAAACAATGTCATTCCGGTTTGCCACCCGAATCAAGGGGCTGTAGTGTGCATCCCCGACAGATCCGGCTCGCGCCAACCTAGGCGGAAAGAAATGCGGCGTTTTTCCTGCCGTCAACATTTGAACTGGCGAGAAATTAACCCGCCCTGATTGGAAGGTGAAGTCGTTGGACTCATCCATTTCGGCAACACGCGTGCTCGCGAGGTCTTTTGCCTTGCTGAGGCTCGGCGCCCATGTGAGACCCATCTTCCTGGAAGTGGCGAAATCGCTTACGTCCGTCAGAACGAACCAAGCGGTCTCTCCCGAGGAAAGGCGACCGCGATGAAGCGGCAACCTTACCACTTCTCTTGCAAGATCGACTTGGCCTGACGTGAGGAATAGCTTCGTGATTCTCTTTTCGGTGGATGCCGGTGATGTTGGTGGCTGCGCGAGGACCGCTACGCTAAGCGTGCACGTCGCGATCGCCGCCGCTATCGTCAGAATTCTACGAGACATACGGTTCTCCTTTCCTCACACTCGAAAGAGATTCTCGATACCGTGCGCGTGCGTGCTCCGAGGCAGGCACTTGACGTTGTCTCGAGATATCGTACGGATCGTAGATCGGCCGCGCAATTCGAGGGTCCTCAACAGGTGTCCAAGCGTCTCGATCGATATCCCAAACGCCAACGGGGCGAAGGTCGGTGTCGACATGAGCTGTGTGGGCTGACCCATACCGCTTCTGGTTCAATCCGCCCGTGCGAATCTCTAACCCGATATTCCCCCATATGCCGGTCTCTGAAGGCCGAGATCCGGACTCTCCGACCGAGAAAGCAAGGCTCTCGGCATCCAGAGTTGGCATCGAAAGGGGCGCGCACCATCGACAGAACCCATTTCCGGCCTCGTGAGCGGAGTTCGGGTCACCTTCGAGGGGGCCTCGGTCGATCGTGGACGCACCTCGCCCGTCGCGTTGCCGTTGCGCTCCTTGCTCTCGATGCTGATGCCCGGAGCGGTTCGGGTCGGAGCCAATCGATCCGACGCATGATCGCGGCGAACAGGGGCTCGGGGAACCGCCACCTCGGCCAACTGGAAGACGACGTAGCGCCCATGGCGCACGATCCTGGCGCTGGTCTTGACAAGCTGCTCGCGCAGCGTGGTCGCGTGGTCAGCGACCAGTGCTCGACGTCCGCCGACAGGGCCGGCGTACGCAGGAAATTGGCCAGGTTGGGCTGAAGCTGAAGCCGTACCGCGTCGTGGCGCGTGTTCTTGCCGCGGCGGCCGTCGCGGACTTCGTGATCGCCATGTCGGTGAGCCCGAGCGCGTCATCCAGCTCGCGGTAGGGGAGCAGGCCGCCGTCGGATGTGATCCTGGCGCCGTGAAATTCGAGCTTGATCCGTCGGTCGAAGGTGGGCCTCTTAGCCCGGATTTCTCACAGGGGATAGGTGCATCGGGGCTCTGAACCGAGCATAACTCTTCTGCCACAAAGATTTAAGCTGGCGCAGAGGAGATCCCCGATGCCGACAGAGTGTAGCCGCGACCTGTTCGGTTATGAAGTGGTCGAGGGCCGCCAAGGGTCGTGTCGCGAAGTTGGTGGAAATTGGGCGGCGCAGGCTCCGACGTTGCATGGTGGGGTGGGTCAGGCGGCGAGGTCAAGGTCGGTGGGCGAGCGCTCCAGCGTCTGCCAGCCATCGACCCGCCGCAGGGTGATCTGACCGGACGCCAAGAGGGCCCAGAAGAGCATGGCAGCGGTCTCGGCGCAGGGCAGCAGGCACTGGGTCTTGATCCGGCGCTTGAACTCCTCGTGCAATCGCTCGATGGCGTTCGTCGTCCTGACCGAGCGCCACTGCTCGGCCGGGTAGCGCAGGAACGTGAACAGGCGCTCACCAGCCTCCTCCAGGCTGTCGGCGACGGCGCGACAGCGCAGCTTCCACTTGCCCAGGAAGACCTTGCGTTTGGCGACGACCTCCGCGGCGCTCCCGGCATGCACCATGTCGTTGAAGTCGGCCTTGATCTCGTCGTGCAGGTGCTGCGGCGCATGGGCCAGAAGATTGCGCTCTTTGTGAACCGTGCAGCGCTGGACCGGCACGTCGTCCCACAGGCTGGCGAGCGCCGCTTCCAGGCCTTTGCCACCGTCGACGATCACCAAGTCGGGTCGGCCGAGCCCACGGCTGCTCAGGTCGTCCAGCATGGCCCGCCACGCGGCCTCGCTCTCGCCACCCATGTTCTTGATGGCGAGCACCACCTTCTGGCCGTCGCGGCGGACACCGAGGGCAATCAGCAGCGAGATGGCCGTGGCCTTGCGATCGAGCCGGACCTTGACCACGGTGCCGTCGAGGATCAGGCGGACGATGTCGTCGCCGGCGAGATCACGCTCCTGCCAGGCCTGCCAAGCCGAGCGGGTCCTCTGCCAGGCCCGGCTTACCACGTCCTTGCCAACATGGCCCTCGAACAACCTGGCCAACGCTCGCCGCGCCCGGCGGGTGTTCATGCCGGCGAGGTAGACCTCGGCGATCAAGGCCTCGGCACGATGGGAGAGCCGCTTGTAGGCGGGCAGCAAGTCGCTCTTCCATTCCTGCTCGCCATCCTCGTCGCGCAGACGAGCGCGCGGCACCGAGAGCGTCAGCGGGCCGAAGGTGGTGACCAGCTGGCGCGGCCGGTGCCCATGGCGCCGACCGTTGCAGACCGCACCTCGCTCGTAACGCTCACGGCCGAGCGCGGCTTCCAGCTCCTCCTCCAGCAGCTCCTCGATGAACGAGCGGACCTGGCCGCGGACCGCCTCCTCCAACGGATCGAACCAGTCGCTGCCGGCGAACGGCGATGGCGCTGCCGGCACGGTTGTCGTAGCTTCCTTCATGGCGTGGGTTCCTTCCCGATCTTACCGATCGGAACCTACGCCGCCTCATCCAATTTCCACCAACCTCGCGACACGACCCCGCCAAGTGGTCGCCGCGTTCGATGGTGGCGAGGTGACGTCAGATGCCGGGGCGCTGCTGCTCGGCGCGACCGATCGCGCGATCGGGCTGGTGACCCGGTTCGCCGCCTGCTTCGATGACGGGCGGGACCCGGCGCAGATCGAGCACACGGTCGAGGCCATGGTGGCGCAACGCGTGTTCGGCATCGCGCTCGGCTACGAGGACCTGATCGATCACGACCAACTACGCCACGATCCCGTGCTGGCGACGCTGGCCGGCAAGCTCACCGCCCGGCGCCGGGACTGCGCGCCGCTCGCCGGCAAGAGCACGCTCAACCGGCTCGAGCATGCGCCTGTGGCGCCGGACCGCTACCACAAGATCGGCCACGACGCGGCGGCGATCGAGGGCTTGTTCGTCACGCTGTTCCTCGAGGCGCACAAGACACCGCCGCCAGAGATCATCCTCGATCTCGATGCCACCGACGATCCGCTGCACGGCCACCAGGAAGGCCGCTTCTTCCACGGCTATTACGACGGCTACTGCTATCTGCCGCTGTACGTGTTCTGTGGCCGGCACCTGCTCGCCGCCAAGCTCAGGCGCTCGAACATCGATGCGTCCGCCGGTGCCGTCGCCGAGGTCGAGCGGATCGTCGCCGAGATCCGCGCCCGCTGGCCACGGGTGAGGATTATCCTGCGCGCCGATTCGGGCTTTGCTCGGGAAGAGCTGATGGCGTGGTGCGAGGCGCACGGTGTCGACTACCTCTTTGGCCTGGCTCGCAACCAGCGCCTGGTCGACGCGATCGGTCAGGAGCTCGCCGCGGCCGAGAGCCTGGCCCAGGGCGGCCCGGCGCGCTGCTTCGCCGACTTTCCTTGGCGCACGCTCGACAGCTGGAGCCGCGCGCGGCGGGTCGTCGCCAAGGCCGAGCACCTGCCCCAGGGCTCGAACCCGCGCTTTGTCGTGACCTCGCTCGGCGCCGCCGAGGTCGATGCGCGAGCCCTCTACGAGGAGGTCTACTGCGCCCGCGGCGAGGTCGAGAACCGCATCAAGGAGCAGCAGCTCGACCTGTTCGCCGGTCGCACCTCCGCCGCCACCATGCGCGCCAACCAGCTCCGCCTGTGGTTCGCATCCTTCGCCTACGTCCTGATCGAGGCGCTCCGGCGGATCGGGCTGCGCTTCACCCAGTTCGCCCATGCCACCTGCGGCACCATCCGTCTCAAGCTCCTCAAGATCGGCGCTCAGGTTCGCTGCAGCGTGCGCCGGATCAAGGTCGCCATGGCCTCGGCCTGCCCGTTCCAGGCCGAGTACCATCTCGCCTACCTCTACCTGAAGCGCGCCGCCGCCTTCTAAACATCGGCTCACAGCAACGCAGGCCGCCTGAGCGGCCGCGATCGCTCGCCCGCAAATTGCCTCCAACCCTTGATCTTGAACCGAAACCGCCGCGCCCGACCCACCTCGTCCGTCCTGACCGGCCAAACTCCCCGCCCGGCCTTCCGGCTGTGAGAAATCCGGGCTAGCCCGGATTTCTCAAACCAGAGCGTGCATCGGGGCTCTGGATCGGCGATAACTCTTCTGTGACAAAGGCTTAACGCGACGCAGAGGAGCTCCCCGATGCCGACAGAGTGTAACCGCGACCTGTTCGGATTTGAAGCCGTCGAAGGACGCCAGGTGGTGGCCGCGTTCGACGGCGGGCAGGTGACCTCGGACGCCGGGGCGCTGCTGCTCGGGGCCGTGAACCGGGCGATCGGTCTGATGGGGCGTCTGGCCCGCTGTTTCGCCGACGGACGCATGCAGGAACTGGTCGAGCACGGTGTCGAGACCATGCTGATGCAGCGCATCTGCGGCATCGCGCTGGGCTACGAGGACCTGGTCGACCACGACGAGCTGCGCCATGATCCGGTGCTGGCGACCCTGGCCGGCAAGCTCGAGGCGCGGCGCAAGGACTGCGCGCCGCTGGCCGGCAAGAGCACCTTGAACCGGTTCGAGCATGCGCCGGCCGCGGCGCTCGACCGCTATCACAGGATCGGCCACGACCCGCGGGCGATCGAACAGCTGTTCGTCGCTCTGTTCCTGGAGGCGCATGCGAGGCCGCCCGAGCGGATCATCCTCGATCTCGATGCCACGGACGACCCGCTCCACGGCCACCAGGAAGGGCGCTTCTTCCATGGCTACTACGACTGCCACTGCTATCTGCCGCTGTACGTCTTCTGCGGCCGCCACCTGCTGGCCGCCAAGCTCAGGCGCTCGAACATCGACGCGTCGGCCGGAGCCAAGGACGAGATCACACGCATCGTCGCCCAGATTCGTGAGAGCTGGCCTAGGGTCGAGATCCTGCTGCGGGCGGACTCTGGCTTCGCCCGCGACGAGTTGATGAGCTGGTGTGAAGACAACGGCGTCGACTACGTCTTCGGCCTCGCCCGCAACCCTCGCCTGCTGGCCGAGATCGACGGAGCCCTCGCGGCCGCCGAGGCCGAGCATGCCGCAACCGGCCAGCCGGCTCGGCAATTCGACGACTTCACCTATGCCACCCGGGACAGCTGGAGCTGCGAACGGCGGGTCGTGGCCAAGGCCGAGCATCTGGCCAAGGGCTCCAACCCGCGCTTCGTGGTCACCTCGCTGCCGCCGTCGGTGATCGACGGCCAAAGCCTCTACGAGCAGATCTACTGTGCCCGCGGCGAGATGGAAAACCGGATCAAGGAGCAGCAGCTTGATCTGTTCGCCGATCGTACGTCAGCAGCGACGATACGGGCCAATCAGCTCAGGCTTTGGTTCGCCTCGTTCGCCTACGTGCTGCTGGAGGCGCTGCGCCGAATTGGCCTCCGCCATAGCCAGTTCGCCAACGCCACCTGCGGCACGATCCGCCTGAAGCTCTTGAAGATCGGCGCCCTGGTCCGGGTCAGCGTGCGTCGGATCAAGGTCGCCATGGCCTCGGCTTGCCCCTACCAGGACGAGTACCGCCTCGCCTACCTGTACGTGAAGCGCGCCGCCTTCTGAACGTTCTTGCATGCCCGATAGGCGCCCCACCCGCGGGGCGTTCGCTTGCGTTCGTCCGAGAATTCGCTGTCAGGCGACCTCCACGGACGCTCACCTCAACCCGAGCCAACTTCTGCGCCGACCCCGCCACCAATCAACCCGTGCTATGGGGTTTGAGAAATCCGGACTAGGGCGTGTTAACACAAAGCATGTCGGTGATGAGGGCGAAGTGGATGAAGGCGGTGAACATGAGATCGAGCTTTTCGAAGCGCGAGAAGATGCGACGAAAGCCTTTGAGCCTGCGGAACAGGCGTTCGACCTCGTTGCGCCGGCGGTAGAGACTGCGGTCGTAGGTCCAAGGCTGAAGACGGTTGGGGTTGGGCGGCACGACCGGCGCGAAGCCGAGCTCCAGCACCAGTTGCCGGGTCTCGTCGCCTTCGTACGCCCGGTCCATCACCATGGGCACACCAGCGGGCCGGCGCTGCCAGGCGGTCAGCAGCTTGCGTCCTTCGGGCGCGTCGTGGGCCTGTCCGGGCGACAGGGCGAAGGTCAGGGCCGTTCGCTCATCCGCGGCAACCAGATAAATCTTGGTGTTCCAGCCGCCACGCGACTTGCCGATGGCTTGCGGGCCGTTTTTTTTCGCGCGCCCGTGCCGTCGGGGTGAACCTTGACGCTGGTGCTGTCCAAGCCGACGCACTCGACACGGATGCGGATCAGGCGATGCTCTTGCAGGGCCTGGAACACGCGGTCCAGCACGCCCGCCGCCGCCCACCGGCGCAGCCGTGTGTAGATCGTGTGCCAGTTGCCGAAGCGCGCCGGCAGCGCGCGCCATTTGCAGCCGTTCTCGGCCACAAACAGCACTGCGTTGATGACCTCGAGATTGCCGATCCGCACGTTGCCCCGCTGTACGGGCATCAACGGCCGGATCACTTCGTACTGGTCTTCGGTCAGCCTCATCATGCGATGAGCTTACCTCAAACCGCCCTCTTTGAATAGTGTTAACACACCCTAGGCGGCTCCTTCGCTTCATCCGTCGCGTACCTCAAGACCCCACCCATTCCGCGCCGACAACGCTTTGATTCCAATAGCAAAATTGGACGACACCGTCACCAAAATGGCAACTCATCTGGGAAATGCGGGGTAAAGTCTTGTGCCATCGCGAATGCTCTGGCCGCGGAACATACCGGACTGGATGGTCGGCAGGCCATCTCGCGAAAGCTTTTAGCACTGGCGACAGGTGACGAAACCACGCAGGATCACCCGGTCTCTGCTAGGCCACGACGTTGATAGCCCCAATGCGCGGGCGGCGCAGGCGGCGGGCCGAGCGAAGTGGCGGAACATGGCTGGTGAGAGCGAAAAGGTCACCTTTCCCAACCCCGAGCGGCGCGGAGCTTGCTGCACGGCTGCATCGGCCCGCGAGAGAGCCGCGCGCGTTCGCCCCTGTTGGCGCACTGTTTCACCTGTTCCAAGGATGTCTTTGCCACCTCGCGCATCAGCCAGGGGCTTGCCGAGCGGGGCTTTGCCGTACTGCGCTTCGACTTCACCGGGCTCGGCGCGAGTTTGCCAACACCAATTTCTCCTCGAATTTGGGCGACGTCATCGCTGCGGCTGATCGGCCATTCGCTCGGCGGTGCTGACGTACTCGCGGCCGCGCAGCACGTGCCGGAGGCGAAGGCCGTTGCGACGGTCGGCGCCCCGTTCGATCCCGCCCACATCAGTCACCTCTTCACGGAGGCGCGGGAGGAAATCGACGCCAAAGGCGAGGCCGAGGTGACGCTCGCCGGGCGCAAGTTCACGGTGCGAAAGCAGTTTCTGGAGGATCTGAAAGAGCAATGCTCGGCCGAGCGTATCGGCGCGCTGAGGAAGGCGCTCTTGATCTTTCACGCACCGCTGGACGCGATCGTCGGCATCGACAACGCCGGCGAGATATTCCAAGGCCGCGAAGCACCCCAAGAGCTTCGTTTCGCTCGACGGCGCCGACCATCTGCTCACCTCGCCGGCGGATGCGGTCTACGTCGCGGAAGTGCTTGCCGCCTGGGCGGGCCGCTACTTGTCGGCTCCGGCCGAGGCCGACGTCCCAGGACGGCCCGCGGGCGGCGAAGTGCTCGTCGCCGAGACCGGGCAGGGGCGATTTCAACAGGTGGTCCGGGTCGGCCGGCACGAGCTGCGGGCGGACGAGCCGACGAGCTTCGGCGGCGACGACACCGGACCAGGTCCCTATTACTACCTGCTTGCCGGCCTCGGCGCCTGTACCTCGATGACGGTCCGGATGTACGCCGAGCGCGAAGGCCCGCCGCTCGAGCGGGTGGCGGTGCGTCTGAGCCACGATAAGATCCACGCTAGGACTGCGAGGACTGCGAGACGAAAGAGGGCAAGCTCGATGAGATCACGCGAATCATCGAGCTTTCCGGCGGACTCGATGACAGCCAACGCCAGCGCCTGATCGAGATCGCGGGCAAGTGCCCGGTGCACAAGACGCTCACCAGCGAAATCAAGATCCGGACCAGGCTTGCGGAATAGCGACGCGCCCGGCCGCGCTCCCAAGGAGCGGTGGGTTCCGTGGGCGTGTCAGGCCGTGCGGCTCAGGGCGTGGCCGGATCAGCAGCTACGACGGTTGTGGCACCTCGCAGGTCCAGCCAGAGCCCCCGCGGCGTGCGCCCGATCCGGACCACCGCCTGGTCGCACGACGGGCAGCGCAGAATGGCGCCGAGCTCGACGGCGTAGAGCATCAGCTCCGCCATCGGCCGGGTCCTGCCGCAGCCCGCGCAGGTCGTCGGCGCCAGCGTCGCATCGAACGCGAAAACCTCGCGCAGCAGACCGCCCGCGGCGTTGCCGTCGAGCGTCGAGCGTTCACCCTCGGCACTCATCTCATCCATCTCCTGTCGGGCCGAAGCGCTCCGTCCTGATCCGCGCCGGTTCGTGCCCGAGCCCGACCAGCGCATTGGCAACCGCCTCCACCATCGGCGTCGGGCCGCAGACGTACACATCTGGATCCATCTCTGGCACCACACCTGCCGCCGCCAGCATCGGGGCATCGATCCGCCGGTCAAAGCCTTTCCAGCCATCCGGCGGTCGCTCGCGCGTCAGCGTTAAGTTGACCTCCGGGCCGCCCGGTTCCGCGCTGACCCGCTGCAGCTCCTGGTGGTAGATGATGTCTGCGACCGCCCGCGCCGAATAGAGAAGGCGGGCGTGGACCGCCCGGCCGGCGTCGCCACTGGCCGCACGGTGGCGCAGGATGGCCATGAGCGGGACCACGCCCGAGCCGCCTCCGACCAGCATGAGCGGACGGCGCATCGCAACCGACCAGGTGAAGTAGCCGCCGATCGGCCCGCGGAGCTCGAAGCAATCGCCCGGCCGGGCCTCGCCGGTGAGCCAGGACGAGACCTCCCCGCCTTCGAGCCGCTCGACCGTGAGCGCGAGCCGCGGCGCCTCGGGCGGGGAGGCAATCGAGTAGCTGCGCTGGGCCTGGTAGCCGTCCTCGGCGGTGAGCCGGACGTCGACGTGCTGGCCCGCGAGATGGCCGGGCCAGCCCTCAACATCGAGGACGAGGGTGGTGGCGCGCGGCGTCTCGGGTGCGGTCTCTACGACCTTGACCTCGCGCCAACGAAGCCCCCGGCCAGTGGCCTCGGCTGATTGGTCAGTCGCCGGCATAGCGCTGCTCGCGCCAAGGGTCGCCGTAGATGTGGTAGCCGAGCGACTCCCAGAAGCCCGGCTCGTCGTCCTCCATGAACCGCAGCCTGCGGATCCACTTGGCCGATTTCCAGAAGTAGAGATGCGGGACCAGTAAGCGCGCCGGGCCACCATGCTCGGACGCCAGCGGCTCGCCGTCGTAGTGGGTGGCCACCATGCCCTTGCCACCGATCAGATCCTCGACCGGCAGGTTGGTGGTGTAGCCGCCATCGCAGTGGGCCATGAGATAGGGCGCCGGCGGCTCGTCGAGTCCCGCCGCCTCGATCAGGTGATCGATCGTCACGCCCTGCCATTTCGTCCCGAGCTTGCTCCATTTGGTGACGCAATGGATGTCGATGGTGATCTCGGTCTGCGGCAGGGACTGAAACTCCTCCCAGGTCCACCGGCCAGCGAGCGATCCCCCGTCCTGCAGCGCCAGGGTCCACTTCTCGAGTGGCGTACGCGGCGTCGGGCCGGCGCTCAGCACCGGGAAGTCATCGGTGACGAACTGGCCGGGCGGAACCCGATTTCCTTCGGGCCGGGCGCGGCGCCGGCCCGAGAAGCCTCTGGTGGTTGTCGTCATGAGCGCTGTCTCCGCGGGCTTCGCACGAGGCGGACCGGAATCCGCGATTGAATACGGGTGGCTCCGTCCGCCTCATTTTTACACATCAGTGTGAGTGTTTTGGTTGCCATTTGGGGCTAGCCTCTACGTGAAGCTGGCGCGCATGCGCGGCGCAGATCTGGTTACGGAATCGCCGCGCGAGCACCACGATGATCGCCAGAGTAAAATTCAGGCAACGGCCGGCTTCGTCCGCCCGCCTCACAACAGCTTCTCCACGGTGATCGGCAGGTCGCGTACTCGTTTGCCGGTCGCATGATCGACGGCATTCGCGATCGCGGGCGCGACCGATAGGCGGTCAGCTCGCCAAGGCCCTTGACGCCGAGCGGGCTCGCTTCCTCGTCGAACTCACCGACGAACAGGATGTCGAGCTCCGGGATGTCGGCATTGGTCGGCATGAGGTAGCCGGAATAGTTGCGGTCGAGGAAGCGGCCCATCACCGGATCGGTCTCCGACTGCTCGAGCAGGGCTTGCCCCACGCCCCATATGATGCCACCGATCGCCTGGCTGCGCGCGGTCTTGGGATTGATGATCCGGCCGGCGTCGTAGGCGCCGACGAAGCGGTTCAGGCGCACCAGCCCAAAGTCGGGGTCGACGCGTACTTCAGCGAATACCGCGGAGAAGCTGAAGACCGCCCTCGGTCCGTTCGCCTCCTCGACTGGATCGTAGCCGCCGTCGCCCACCAGCGTGGCAAGCCCATTGCGGCGCATCCACCGCCAGAAACCCGGGCCCAAGCCGAGACACATCGTACGGATGCGTATTGTGTCCCCCTTAACTTCAGGGGCGACGGTGAGAGCTGGTGTCGGTGCAGGGGCCCCCTCGATCAGCAGATCGTCGTCCGCCAGGCGGGCGCTCCGCATGGGCCGCCCCTCAGTCACGGAAACGGCAGCGCATAGGTCACGTGCAGCTCCTCCTCGCCCGGATTTTGGTTGTAGATGCCGGCGTTGGAGAGATGAGCGATGCGCATGCCCAGTCGGCTGCCGTCGTGGCACTGGTACGCGACCCCGAGTTCGCTGCGGAACTCGAAGACGCCGCCGAGCTCTTTGCTGTCGCCTTGGGCATAGTCACCCAGGCCCAGCACAGGCGTGAACACGACGTGGCCGTAGACAAGATCGGTGTAGATCCCCGCGTAGCCGAACACGCCACCGTCGGTGTTCCCCATCAAGCCGATCGCGGGCCCGATGAACCAGGCTTTCCGGCCCCAACGAAGCTGGACCTCGGCGGCGGCCGATGTCGTGCGCTTGCCCTGGATGGCGAAGACGTCGAACGCCCCGACGCCCATTTCCGCGTAGCTCGGCCCGTCTCCCAGCAACTCGATCGGCCCGAGTCGAAAGGCCACCTCCGCCGCTTGGACGGATAGGGCCTGACCGCTCAGACCGAACACTAGAAGACTGAACAGGGCGAGGCGCGCGCGCCGGATCTTGGGCCACCACTCCTTGAGTTCGACACAAGCGACTTGCCGGGGATCCGCGCCCTCGAAGGAGTTCGGCGCGCTGTTCTGCCCGCTGGTCGGCTTGAAAATCCCGGAACCGGCACCGCCCGTGGGGATGCGTTCCAGCTCGGTGATCATGCCGTTCGCCGACCGACTGTAGTGGATGATGGCGTTCCGGATCTCGTTGGTCTGCATGTAGCCGACATCGCCCGGAATGAAGGGGCACGATAGTCCAGCAAAAAAATGGCCTACCGCATGGCCGTACGTGTCGGCCTTACGGGCGCGATCCTTCGGCATGACACTCCCTCCTCGTCCTCTCGTCGCCCACCGAATTCTGGGGTAGCTTTGGCAAAGCGCGTCGAGAGGAAAAGTTCTTAAGTGGATCTTGCCTAGTCGATCGCGCTCCAGTCGTTGGACGCCTAGAATCCCGCAAGGCCCTGTGGGCTGTTGTAGGGAATCCGGTTCCGACCAATCTCCGTCAGTTTCCCGCTCGTCTTGTTGAGCCGGTAGCTGACGAGCACCGAGGCATTTCCAAAGATCTGGTAGAAGTACCGGTCGTCGGGAGTCAGCCAGCTGTCGCTAGGTCCGCTGCTGACGAGGCCGTTCACGGCGCGGAAGGTACCGTCGCCCGGTATCGCCTCGTTGGCGGGGTCCTGCAGAAGGCTCAATCGGCCTTCTGCGAGCCGGTAGGTCGAGACCGTTCCGTAGCCGAAGTTGGTCGCGAGCACGAGCGAGTTGTCAGAGGTGATCTGCAGCCAGCAGAGCTCAGACGGCTTCCCTTGCGAGGTGTCGATCGGGACCAATGGCCCGTGGGTCACGCGTCCCTCGCCATCAATGCGGCTCACTAGCACGCCGTCCCCTACCGCGACACCGTTCAGGAAGGTATCGCGATTCCGGTTTAGGAAGGTGATGTAGAATGGCCCCGCGCCGCCGGCATCGGCAAACGAAGCCTCGTCGAGCGTGCCGTCGTCGCGCACCGGGAATATCACGAGCCCGTCTGGGTCGGGGGCGTTCGCCACCACCAGATTTGGCGAGCCGTCCGGATTGGCGGCTGGACGAGCGTCGAAGAGGATGTCGACCAGCAGGAAGCGGCCGTCGGGCGACAGAACCGCTTGTGTCGCCACCCGATCGGTCTTTGTCGCGGTGTTTACCGACTGGCGCTCCGGGCGCAGCTTCAGCTTGCCGTCCTCGGCGACCGTGTAGGAGCGCAGGTGGTTGGGACCGAATGCGTGGAGCACGTAGAGTGTTCGACTTTGGGGGCGATAGGCGAGCGACTTCGCCGTTCCGCTGCGCCCGGTCACGGGCTCGCCGGTCGGCTGCCGATCGATCACAGTCAGCTTGCCGTCTGGACTCACTCGGAAGCTCGTCACGCTGTTGTCGCCGCCGTTCGTCGTGAACAGCAGGGTGTTGGATTCGGCTAGGATCACGCTGCCAGCGCCCTCGAATGCGTTGGGGGCGCTCTCCTGACCGCTGATCGGCTTGAAGACGCCCGAGCCAGCGCCCCCGGTAGGGATACTCTCGAGTAGTTCGAGTTGCCCGTCCGCGTTGCGACCGAAGTGCATGATGCGGTTCTGGGTCTCATTTGTCTGCATGTAGACATGACCTACGAGGTCCGAAGCGCGTGCGTCTACTCCGACAGCCCCGAAGAGAAGCAACGCGAGCGCGATAGGGATGAGATGCGACGATCGCGGACGGGCCATTTCTATATCTCCTTCGCTTTTCGGTTGGGCTGTGTGGGTCTCCCTGGGGCGTGGGCACGGCCTATTGCTTCAACGAGGGATATCCCTGGACGTAGACCCACTGGGCGTCCTTGGACTGCGTGACGCTGAGCCAGGTGAAGGCCACGACTGCAGTCACGGCGACGAATTCCGGAGCCGGACATCTTCATGGCCGTGCCTATTCTGCAAGTGAGACTGCCCGACTCCAACACCATCACTTGTCCAATATGGGATAGAACTGGGTCCAGACATCATCTTTCTTCGCGAGGGCGATATGACAATAGGCGCATTCGTCTTTCGTCTTCACCGTGGCGGTCGGCGCCTTGGGCTCGTGATGATTGAAATTGAAGTACCCCCAGCCGTCGCTGTCGGCGAAGCGCTTGGAGTCCTTGACGGTGACGTCGGCGCCGTTGTAGGGGCCGGGGAAATAGCCACGCCCCGAAGGCTCCTTGCGTGAGCCATTGGGCTCGTCGCCGGGCAGCGTGAGCTGCAGCTCCTTGAAAAAGATGGTCCCTTCCGGGAACTTACCTGTCTTCTTGTAGATCTCGTACGATCCCGGCTCGATGTAAACGTTGTGATATTCCGGGAAATTCGCCTTGCCATCATTGAGCGCGTTGGGGGTCAGGGGTGACCCGACAAAAACCCAATGGCGCCAGTTCTTGGGGAGAATGAGGTCGCCGGACTCGGTATACTCGGGCAAGTAACGCGACTTCGTCTGCGCGTTCTCATCCGATGGCGACTGTGCGAACGCGAATACTGAGGTTGCAAGGATGCCAACCCCAAGCAACACAGAAACGACTGGAATTTTGCCGGTCATGGCCGTCTTGATCATAGCTGTTTCTCCGTGACCTGATCTGGCGTAGAAGCGGGCTCGCACCTACGTGCCTGCTCCGCCGCGGGGCCCGACGCCCATCTGGGAGCAGCACCCAACTCGTAAGACAACGCGACGATCCAAGGGTCCTGAACAGGTGGCCAATCGTCCAAATCTCCAGATGTCTCGTTCTGATCTGGAAATTCTGATGACGACGTTGGAGGTCGATGTCGTCAGATTGACCGAGTGTCTGGTCAGCCCGGGCTGGCGACTGTCGTTTCCAGCGAGCGACCTGCCGGCGATCCACCACAATCTGGCAGGCATCGGACAGATGGTGGTCGGCGCTGCGCCGGCAATCCCTCTCGCCCCCTCCCTCGGCTTTCACGTGGAAACCTGGCGATCAGCGTGCCGGCCGAAGTGATCTGAAGGCGGCGCGGAGTCCGGCAGAAAGGAGCGTCGCCGCAATGCGCCGGCAGAGATCGAGGAGCGCCTCTTCCGGAACGTTGATGCTAGAGCATATTCCTATTGCGTGGAATCGGCGCCTGTGATTCGACAATAACGGTTGAGACCACCGGGATGTCATCATGCCGGCACCGATCTCCATGGACCTGCGGCTGCGGATTGTCCGTGCGATTGAGCGCGGCAGCTCGATCCGAGAAGCGGCGCGGCGCTTTGCGGTCAGCCCGTCGGCCGCCATCAAGCTCATGCAACGGGTGCGCGCCACCGGCAGCGCCGCGCCGGCGCGCTACGGCGGCCACCGGCGGCCCGTGCTCGAGCCGCACGCAGCCGACCTGCGCCGGCTGGTCGAGGCGACGCCCGACCTCACGCTCGCCGAGCTCCAGAGCGAGCTGCAGCGGCGCTGCGGGGTCCGGGCCGGGCTTTCGACGATCCACAACGCGCTCCGTCGGATCGGCCTCAGGCATAAAAAAAGTCCTTGAGAGCGGCGGAGCAGGACCGCCCCGACGTCGCCGGCCAACGCCGGCGGTGGCGCGTCTGGCAGCGCTTCATGGACCCGGCGCGGTTCGTCTTTGTCGACGAGACCGGCACCGCCACCAACATGGCCCGGCGCTACGGCCGCGGCCCGCTCGCGCGCGCCTGGTCGCCGCCGTGCCCCACGGCCATTGGCGGACCACGACCTTCGTCGCCGGGCTCCGGCAGAGCGGCGTCATCGCGCCGTTGGTCCTCGACGGACCGATGACCGGCGCCACGTTTTGCGCCTACGTCGAGCAGTTTCTGGCGCCAGCGCTCGTCCCCGGCGACGTCGTGGTGCTCGACAATCTCGCCGCCCACAAGGTCGCCGGCGTCCGCCAGACGCTCGCCGCGGCCGGAGCCTCGCTCCTCTACCTGCCGCCGTACTCGCCCGATCTGAATCCGATCGAGCAGCTCTTCGCCAAGCTCAAAGCCCTGCTCGGCAAAGCCGCGGCGCGCAGCGGGGACGAGCTCTGGTCGACTATCGGCCGCCTCCTCGCCACCGTCCCGCCAGACGAATGCGCCCGCTATCTCCACCACTGCGAATATGCATCTATCTAAGGTGAAAATGTTCTAAAAGGCCGAATTGCGCTGCTGTCGGTCGCTGCGCTGAGGTGCGTGGGAAGCAGACCCGCGGCATCCGCGGCCGCTGAGGCGATGAGAACGTTGCGCCGCGTGGGCGATGTCGATGAAGACATGACATTCTCCTACGTTGCGGTCAGCAGCTTGGGTCGTGTCCCTGGACGTGGCTCTCCTATCCGCCCCGGTGTTCGCATCTCTAGCCTCGGATGAAGGCGAGCAGGTCGGCGTTGAGCTGGTCCTTATGGGTGGAGACGAGGCCCTGGTCACCGCCGGGATTTGCTGGGCGGGGGTGAGAGGTTGAGGTAGGGTACGGCAGATCACGCAGGAGTGGAGGGCGGGATGCTGCCGAAGGATTTACCGGATGACCTGCCGGGATTCATGGCGCGGTTTGGTACGGACGAGCAATGCCGGGCGTACCTGTTCGACGCGCGCTGGCCGGACGGGTTCCGCTGCAGCGCCTGCGGGCACGAGCGGGCCTGGACCGACAAAGTGCGCCTGATCGACGAGTGCACCGCCTGCGGCAAACAGCATTCGCTGCTCGCGGGCACCATCTTCGAGCAGACCAAGACCGGCCTTTCGAGGTGGTTCCTGGCGATCTTCCTGGTGACCTCGAGCAAGGGCGGGATCTCGGCGATGGAGCTCAAGCGGCAGATGGGCTTCGGCAGCTACCAGACCGCCTGGAGCTGGCTGCACAAGATCAGGCGGGCGATGGTCCGCCCGGATCGCGAGCCGCTGAACGCGCGCGTCGAAGCCGACGAGACCTACGTTGGTGGGCCCAGGCCGGGCAAACCAGGACGCGGCGCCGCAGGCAAGACGGTGGTTGCCGGCGCTGTCGAGAGCGACCGCGGCAAGACCCGAGGGCGGCGGATGGGGCGGCTCCGGCTCGCCGTGGTCGATGGCGTCTCGGCCACCAGCCTCGAGGGCTTCCTTGCCGGCGCCGTCGCCAAGCCGGCTGCGGTGGCCACCGATGGCTGGCCCGGCTATCGGGGGCTCGGTGCCGCCGGCTACACCCACGAGCCGCTCAATCTCAGCGCCACCTGGGGTGAAGCGTCGCTCCGCCTGCCAGCGATCCACCTGGTGTTCGGTCTCGCCAAACGCTGGCTGCTGCGAACCCACCACGGCGCGGTCTCGACGAAGCATCTCCCCGCCTACCTCGACGAGTTCGCCTTCCGCTTCAACCGCCGCACCGCCAAAAACCTCAGCCACCGCTTCGCACGGGTGATCGAGCACGCGGTGCAGATCTCACCCACGACCTATCGCGGCCTGGTCGCCAAGCCAGAGCCAGCCTGAGCGTCATGGAGAGCTAGTTCCACCAATATCTGCGGCTCGGATCAGCACATGGTGCGCGGCCGCACCACGGCGCCGTCCGGCCTGATCCTCGGCCACGAGATGACCGGCGAGGTCATCGAGGCCGGGCGCGACGTCCTGTTCATCCGCAAAGGCGACGTCGTCTCAGTGCCCTTCAACATCGCCTGCGGCCCGCTGCCGCAACTGCAAGGAGCAGAAGACCGGCATCTGCCTGAACGTCGACACCTCCCGCCCGGGCGCAGCCTACGGCTACGTGGACATGGGCGGCTGGGTCGGCGGCTAGGCCGAATACGTCATGGTGCCGTACGCCGACTTCAACCTGCTGCGATTCCCGGACAAGGATCAGGCGATCGCCAAGATCAAGGACCTGACGCTGCTCAGCGACATCCTGCCGACCGGCTATCACGGTGCGGTGACCGCGGGTGTCCCGACCGGCTCGACGGTCTATGTCGCCGGGGCGGGACCTGTCGGGCTGGCATGCGCCGCGGCGTGCCATCTGCTCGGCGCGGCCGTGGTGATCGTCGGCGACATGAACGCCGAGCGGCTCGCGCAGGCGAGGAGCTTCGGATGCGAGACCGTCGATCTGACGCGCGACGCGCCGCCGGCTGACCAGATCGCCGCGATCGTCGGCGTGCCGGCGGTCGACTGCGTCGGCTTCGAGGCCCACAGCCACGGCAAGGATGCGAGGCAGGAGCAGCCGGCCACGGTCCTGAACGCGATCATGGACGTCACCCGCGCCGGCGGCGCGCTCGGTATCCCGGGCCTGTACATCACCGATGATCCCGGTGCCCGGGACCAGAACGCCAGGAGCGGCATGCTGGGCATCCGCATCGGCCTGGGATGGGCCAAGAGCCACAGCTTTCACACCGGCCAGTGCCCGATGATGAAGTACAACCGCCAGCTCATGCAATGCATCCTGCACGACAGGGTCGAGATCGCGAAGGCGGTGAACGTCACCACCATCTCCGTGGATGACGCGGCCGCCGGCTACCGCGACTTCGACCGCGGCGCGGCCAAGAAATTCGTCATCGATCCGCACGGTATGATTGCAGCGTAGCGCCTCGATGCGGGTGCGCCATCAAGCGGCGCCCGGACCGAGAGCGGCTTAGGAGAACGACCCCATGATGACCTTGAATGATGCGCGTCGCGTGATCGCTGCTGCCGAAGACAAGGCGCGCAAGATCGGGCAGCTGATGAATATCGCCGTGGTTGATGCCGGCGGGAATCTGGTGAGCCATGTCCGCATGGATGACGCATGGATCGGCAGCATCGATATCGCCATCAACAAAGCCTTTACGGCGCGGGCATTCGACATCTCGACGGCACAACTTGCCGAGAACAGCCAGCCGGGCCAGCAGTTCTTTGGGATCCGTGGATCGAACGGTGGCCGCATCATGATCTTCGCTGGCGGTGTCCCATTGCGGCGCGGCGAATCGGTCGTCGGCGCGATCGGTGTCAGTGGCGGCACCGGCAGCCAGGACGACGCCGTCGCCTCGGCCGGCGTCTCTGCTTTCGCGAGTTGACTTCATTCTCAAAACGGCGAGCCCGTCGGCTCAGGAGGGGGTCGCGATGGCGAGCGTACAGCTGACCGTCAATGGGCAAGCTCGGCAGCTCGAGATCGATCCGCGGCAGTCGCTGCTGACGGCCCGAGCGGCGGTCATGGCCAGCTCGCGTTGCTGCACCGTGCGGTGCTGACGGTGGCCAAACAGGACCAGGTGTGCCGGCGGCTGATGACGGTGCCCGGCGTCGGCGCGCTCACCGCGCTCGCCTTCCGGACCGCAGTTGACGAGCCTGAGCGATTCCCGAACTCAGCCGAGGTCGGCGCCTACTTCGGGCTGACACCGAGTAAGTACGCCTCGGGCGAGACCGACTATACCGGTCACATCACCAAATGCGGCGACAAAGCCGTGCGGGCCCTGCTGTGCGAGGCCGCGAACGCGCTGCTGACCCGGGTGAGCCGATGGAGCTGGGTGAAGCGCTGGGGCCTCGAGGTGCTCCTGCGCGCCCAGATCGCCGTGGCACGGCGGCTGGCGGTGATCATACACCGGAAGTGGCTGGACGGCACTGACTTCCGTTGGCAGCGCGAGCCGGATGCGCCAGCCGGTGCCGCGGCCTGAGAAGGTCGGAACGTGGCATCGATCCAATGATCACAGAGCCGTATCTGGAGGCGCGGGCGTCAAGGCCAGGGCCGGCCAGGCCGGGGGCTTCGCCCGCCTTGACGCCCGCGCCTCCAGATGCACCTCGTCCGGCATCGGATCGACGCCCAGGATTGCCCTTGGACCAGAGGCCGCAGAACAGGCCCTCGGCGGCCTCAGCGAGACCACGAGTTCCGCTCCGGCGGAAGCGTCCGGCAGGGACGCGGGGCAGCGGTGACATCGACGAACCCTCTGCGGTGAACGGACGAGCTCGCTCGATCGGCGACCACGCACTCTCAGAGATTGATGCGCCGGTGCCTGACCCCAACTTGCGGCGGCCGCACGCGCCGACCTCGGACAGAAGAGTGGCGCCCATTGGCCTGCTCCCTCTCCTGCCCGACGAGTCCGCCGGACCAACAATGCTACGAGCGACCGCCAGTGGATCCAAGCCCCTCCAGCCTCGCGCAGGCCGGTCTCCTGAGGCATTTCCACCATTCTTCGCCTTGGTGAACCACCGACTCGGGGTGGCGATCAGACACGAGAGCGGGTGACAAACAAGGCAGCTCGATCTCACATCGCGTCGCGGCGGTCGCGAACTGTTGCGCTCAAGCCTCGGGAGTCAACACCCGGCCCTTCCAGCGGCCGCCGGTGCCGCGCCTGTACCGCACCGCCGAGGCCACGGTCATGGCGGCAAACAGCATGGCCGCGACCGGCAAGGTCAGGCTCCAGGCGACCCCGAGCCGATACAACCGCAGCGTTGGCGAGAACGCGACCGCCATGCCTGCGAGCCCCAAGAGACCCAGACCCGCGAGTTGGAGCTCCGCAAGCCAGGGAGTGCGCCCGGTCAGGCCCGCCAGCAGTGCGAGCGGCGGCACCACGTAGGTGATCACCAGGCCAAGCAGCGTGACGATCAGCAGGAGCAGGGAGTGCCGGAGCTGGGTATCGGCGGTTCGCGCGACCATCGTCCACACCTCGCCAAGCGCCGCACAGCGCCTCAGACTGCGGGTCGCCTCGCTGAGGCCGAGCCAGATCCGGCCGCCGCCCGGACGCCGCTTGATCGCCCGGGCGAGCGCCACGTCGTCGATCAGCTCGCCACGGATCGCCTCGATCCCGCCGGCCTCGCGCAAGGCCGGCCGGCGCACGAGCATGCAGCCGCCGGCGGCCGCCGCGACCCGGGAGGCCGGATCGTTGGCCGCGGCAAACGGGTACAGCTTTTGGAAGAAGAAGACGAACGGTGGGATCAGGAGCCTCTCCCAAAAGCTCGCGCAGCGGAGCCGGACCATCAGCGAGACCAGATCGAGCCGCTCCGCCTCGGCCTTGGCGACAAGGCGCGCGAGGTTGTCCGCCGGATGGGCGATGTCGGCGTCGGTCAGCATGATGTAGGGCGCAGCCGCCGCCAACTCGTCGGCGCGCCGAAGGCCGCTCGCCGCCGCCCAAAGCTTGCCCGACCAGCCGGCCGGCAGAGCGGGCGCTTCGATCACCTCGAGATGCCGCGCTGCCCCGACCGCCAGTCGTTCGGCCATCGACCGCGTGCCATCCTGACTGTGATCGTCGACCAGAACGATCGTGAGCGCCCCGCCATAGTCCTGCCGCAGCAGCGATCGCAGCGTGGTCTCGACAGTTTCCGCCTCGTTCCGCGCCGGTACCACCGCAACGACATCGGGCCAAACGCGCGGCACCGGCGACCGCTCGAGCTCAAACCGCGGCTTGGCGCGCCAGAAGCCGTGCCGACCAAACAGCAGATAAAGCCAGATGAAGAGTGAGAGGCTAACCAGGCCAGATACTGTGTTCGACGCGTTCATCGGCGATGCCTATCTGCTAAAATGCGGCTGAGTCAGCAGGACCAACACAGGCCGCCCGGGTTTGTACCCACCGCCACCTGCTAGAGGGCAAAGAGCCGGGTCCCCAACCATGGGCCGCCGCAGTCCTTGTAGTAGAAGCGCAGTGCCTCGACCGCGGTGATGTAGAACATAGCGTGCTTCCCCTTCCTCGGTGTGGCGATAGAGCCTGTCGGCGGCAGTTGAGGTCGGCTGCAGGAAGGTTACCGCGCGCCAGATGCCGGAATTGACCGAATCTTGGTAAATTGACGTAAAATTTAGTTAACACGGGCCGTGATGAAGGCGAACGAGCACTGGCACGGCGCACGAAACGACCGGTGAATATCTTGATCGGATCGCGGTGGCCGTTCACGAGACCTAGCGCTTGGTGCTCGAGGATCTCGACCTCGCTCTGGCCGGCGGTCGGGCTGGGTTCGAGCAGTCGCGGGTCGAGGTCGCTCCGGGTGAGCAGAGCATGCTTAGGACCGGAGCGTGCTGTTCCGTGCCATGGCCGCCTGTGGCCGTGGGGCGCTGGCATCATCCACCTGCCCCCGCGCGACACCACGATGTTCATGCCGACGCGGCCGTAACTGCCCCTTGGCAGCCTGCGCGCTGGGGCGAGCTATCCCGCGGCGCCCGGGCGCTTCGACCGCGCCTCCGTCGCCGCCGCGCTCGAGCGGGTCGGGCTGCATCATCTGCTGGCTGCACTCGATCGTGAGGAGCGGTGGGACCAGGATCTGTCCCTCGAGGAACAGCAGCGCCTGGCCTTCGCGCGCCTCCTGCTGCATCGCCCCCGCTGGGTCATGCTGGACGACGCGCTCGGCGCTCTCGACGAGGATCAGCGCCGGTCCATGCTCGCGATTTTCGAGCACGAGCTGGTTGACACAGCGGTGGTCAGCATTGGGCGCAGCCCGGCTCGCCGCGGCTTCTACGGCCGTGCGCTGCACTTCCGGCGGGTCGAGCAGAACGCGACCCTTCTGCCTCTTCGCTCGCGCGCGGGCCCAAGCCGGCCCCGCGCCTCGGTTCGGCACCATGACCGCGGAGATGAGGCTCTGGCGGCAGGATAGGCTCGTCGGACAGGTGGGATCGGTCTTCGCGCCGTCCGCCACTCAGCATGGTCGTTAGGGGCGAGGCGCCGTGGAGGGTTCATCGTCGCTGGGCAGGAGAGGTGGCTCTGGCCTGCACGCGAGCCACACCTTCAGCGCGCTTTACCGGACTTCACCCAAATTCACTCGGTTTGCCACAAGCTGGGATGTAACGAGGTCTTCATTCAATTTTTTGCCTCGATCCGGCCCCAGTGTGACCCTGGCGTCACAAACATGGCAAGGAAAACCGTCATGGCATCCGATCGGCGCCGGCCACATCATGCTCGCCGAGGTCCGCGGGCGAAATTATCGAGGCCTGGCTCGGGTGTCCTGTTGACCCGCGATGGCGACATCGTCTCCGGTCCTTGTCGGTCTCGCCGGCGAACGGTGCTGCCATTGCATGATGCGGAAGATCGGCGCCAGTCTCAACGGCAAGACGCCAGTTGAGTTCTATCCCCGAACATCGAGCTGGAGATCATCTGATGCCGTGCGTTATCGTTTTTGATGTCAACGAGACACTGTTGGACCTGAAGGCGCTGGACGCGCACTTCGAACGCGCTTTTCGCACCGCCGGCGTGGGCAAGGAGTGGTTCAGGCAGGTGGTGCAGTCGGCGCTACTGACCACCGTTCTCGACGCCTATTCCGACTTCGGTGCCGTCGGGGCGTCGGCGCTCGAAATGACGGCCGCGGCCCACGATGTGCGCGTGACCGAGGCTAACCGGAACGCCATTCTCGGTGCCATGCGCGAGCTGCCGCCGCATCCGGAGGTGCCGGAAAGTCTACGCCGGCTGCGCGCGGCGGGCCTCCGTCTCTGCGCGCTCACCAACTCGACGCAGGCGGTCGCGGAGGCGCAGCTCGAGCACGCTGGCCTGGCCCGATATTTCGAGCGCATTCTGTCGGCCGACATGGTGAGGCGCCTCAAACCGCATGCCGAAGTCTACCGCCTAGCGGCGCGCGAGTTCGCCGTCGAGCCCAAGGCGCTGCGGCTGGTGGCCGCACATTCCTGGGATGTTGCGGGCGCGTTGCGCGCCGGCTGCGCCGCCGCCTTCGTCGCTCGCCGGGGCATGACACTCGACCCGCTGTTCGAGCTGCCCGACATCGTTGGCCCCGATCTCACAATGGTCGCCGAGCAGATCCTCGCGATCGAGGCGCGACGGTCAACTCAATAGTTGCGGCTGGCAGCCCGGCGCTCGTTGCAAAACGGGGGCTCACGTGGACAAGAATTTCGATCTGGTCGTGATCGGGACGGGTGCGGCGGCCGGCACGGTGGCGAACCGCTGCCGCGGCGCCGGCTGGTCGGTCGCGATCATCGATAAGCTGCCGTTTGGGGGCACGTGCCAGTTACGCGGCTGCGATCCCAAGAAGGTGCTCCGGCGTGCTGCCGAAGTGGTGGATGCGACGCGCCTGATGCGCAGCAAGGGCGTGCATGACCCTGGCCTCACGATCGACTGGCCGACGCTCATCGCTTTCAAACGCCGCTTTACCGACCCGGTGCCGGCGAACCGGGAGAAAGCCTTCGCCGAGGCTGGCATCGCCGCGTTCAAGGGCAGCGCGCGATTCGTGGACGAGGTCACGGTTGCGGTCGGCGATGATCGCCTCCGCGCTCGTCACGTGGTGATCGCGAGCGGTGCGAAGCCCGTGCCGCTCCCGATCGAGGGAGCCGAGCACGTCGTGACCAGCGACCGATTCCTCGAGCTCGACCACCTCCCGGAGCGGCTACTGTTCATCGGCGGCGGCTACATCTCCTTCGAGTTCGCTCACATCGCGGTGCGGGCCGACGCCAAGGTCATCGTGCTGGACCGGAGCGTGCGCCCACTCAAGGCATTCGATCCGGACCTCGTGGCTATGCTCCTAGCAGGATGCGGAAATAATGCGAAGTTCAGGCATATTTCGGCCTTTGTTGTGTGATTTAGCGGTCTGCAGGGGTCCGGTCGTGGGGCATCTTGCTTCGAAGGAAGCGGTTCGGCGGCGCGTGGGACGGAGTCCGGGCATCTCAGGTCGCCGCCAGCAGCTTGGGCAGCCGGATCAGGTTGCAGGCCGCCGCGGTCAAGGTGAACATCCAGCCGACCCGTTCGGTGCCGCGGTGGCGGGTCTTGCGCAGGCCGCCGGTCGTCTTGATCCAGCCGAAGGCCTCCTCGATCCGCTTGCGCACCCGCTGGCTGACCTGGTAGCCGCGATGGCGCGTGGTCCGGCCGTCGATCGCCGAGCGCCGCGTGGTGTTCCGGGCGATGTGCGGCGTGACGTTGAGCGCCCGGACCCGCGCGACGAAGCCGGCCGCGTCATAGCCCTTGTCGGCCCCGAGGCTGGCGCGATGCCGGCCGCTCTGGCGGCCCAGCATGGTCTCGGCCGCATCGCGCTCGGCCGTGCCGGAGGCTGGCGTCAGCAGCGCATCGACGATCAGGCCGCTGCGGTTCTCCATCAGCAGATGGCCCATGTGGCAGAGCTTCGCTTCCTTGCCGCGGCCTTTGCGGAACAGCCGGGCATCCGGATCGGTCGTCGAGGCATGCGTGTCGTTGCGCCGCCGTTCGCCGTGAAAGTCGCGCTCGGCATTGCGCCCGCCACCAGCGCCCGGCGGTGGCTCGCCGCCAGCTTCGGCCTTCGGCTTGAAGCTCTTCAGGCTGGCAAAGGCCTCGATCAGCGTGCCGTCGACGCTGAAGTGCTCGTCCGAGAGCAGCGCCCTGACCTCGGGCTGGCCGAGCACCGCCTGGAAGAATGCCGCGGCGACCTCGCCCTCAAGGAACCGCTCGCGGTTCTTGGTGAACACCGTGACATCCCAGATCGGCGCGTCCATCGCCAGGCCGACGAACCAGCGGAACAGCAGGTTGTAGTCGAGCTGCTCCATCAGCTGGCGCTCCGAGCGCACCGAATAGAAAGCCTGCAGCAGCAGCGCCCGCAGCAGCTTCTCGGGCGGGATCGACGGCCGGCCAAGATCCGAGTAGAGCCGGTCGAAGGACGGCGACAAGGCCGTGAGCGCCTGATCGACGATCGTCCGGATCGGCCGCAACGGGTGGTCCTGCGGCACCCGCGCCTCACAGCTCAGGTAGCTGAACAGGTTCTCCGTCCGGACGTCGTCGCCACGCATCGCAAAATTCCCACATCTGGTAGTCCGCAAACCCCAACCTACCAGATCAACCCCAACCGACCACCCTTTTTCCGCATCCTGCTAGTGCACTGATACAAGCACAGGATTCACAAGGTCGGGCGCATCTGCGATGCCGGGTCCATGGCTCAGATCGTCTGTCCTTTGGTCTCGGCTGAGGATCGTGCTCGTCTCGAGGCGATCATCGCCGATCGCAACCGCGCCCAGAAGCACGTGGCGCGGGCTCGGATCATCCTGGGGTCGGCCGCGCGGCTGAGCGTCGCCGCGGTCGCCAGGCGCGCCGGGGTCGGCCGGCCGGCGGTCTGGCGCTGGCAGCGGCGCTTCGCCGAGGCCGGGGTCGATGGCCTGCTGCGCGACGCCACGCGCAAGCCCGGCAAAGCGCCCTTGGGCGACGCCACCGTGCATCGGGTGGTCAGCCTGACCTGTTCCGAGCCGCCCGGCGAGGCGACCCACTGGACCGGCCGGGCGATGGCCAAGACGGCCGGAATCTCCCTGCGCTCGGTGCAGCGGATTTGGGCGAGCCATGGCTTGCAGCCGCACCGCATCCGCACCTTCAAGCGCTCCAACGACCCCGAGTTCGCGGCCAAGCTCGAGGCCATCGTCGGCCTGTACGTCGACCCGCCGGCGCACAGCCTGGTGCTCTCGATCGATGAGAAAAGCCAGATTCAGGCCCTGGATCGGACCCAGCCCGGTCTGCCGATCAAACCAGGCAAGGCCGGCACCATGACCCACGACTACATCCGCAACGGTATCACCACGCTGTTCGCCGCGCTCAACGTCCTCGACGGCACGGTGCTCGGCCGCTGCATGCAGCGCCACCGCCACCAGGAGTTCCTGCGCTTCCTCAACACGCTCGAGCGCGCCGTGCCGGCCGGCAAGATGATCCATGTGATCCTCGACAACTACGGCAGCCACAAACACCCCAAGGTGCTGCGCTGGCTGGCGCGCCATCCCCGCTGGACCTTTCACTTCACGCCGACCTCTGGCTCCTGGCTGAACGCCGTCGAGACCTTCTTCTCGGCACTCACCCGGCGCCGACTCCAGCGGGGCGCCTTCCACTCCGTCGTCGACCTCCAGGCGGCCATCCATCGCTACATCGCCGAGCACAACGCCGACCCCAAGCCCTTCACCTGGACAAAAACCGCCGACCAGATCCTCGCCAAACTGAATCCTCTGACTGCGCCAGTGCACTAGAGCGCACGCGTGGAGTTGGCGTGACTTTTCACCCGAACGTCACCGTCGAGGCGATCAAGACGACTACGAGCGGCTTTCGGGTTCATGCGTGGATCGGAGGCCGCGCCGAAACTTTCGAGGTCGATCTCGTGGTCCACGGTGCTGGGCGTGCCCCTGACCTCGATGCTCTCGACCTCGAGAGGGCGAACGTGCGGTTCGGCAAGAAGGGCGTGGAGGTCAATGAGTTCCTCCAGAGCACGTCGAACGCGGCGGTCTTCGCCGCGGGCGATGCTGCGGCGAGCTCGGGCTGGCCGCTGACCCCGGTCGCCAGCCTCGAAGGCAAGGTGGTTGCGGCCAACCTGCTGCGGGGAAACCAGGAGAAACCCGACTTACGCTGGCGTGCCGAGCGTCGTGTTCACGATCCCGGAGCTGAGCCGGGTCGGGCTCCTGGAAGCGGAGGCTCGGGACCGGCGACTGGATATCACCTGCAAGTTCAACGACATGAGCGATTGGTATTCGGTCGAGCGAGTTGGCGAGGCCCATGCCGCAGCCAAGGTGCTCGTCGAGAACGGTTCCGGCCGGATCGTTGGCGCCCACATCCTGGGCCCGGGCGCGAGCGAGTTGATCAACATGTTCGGGCTCGCGATGCGATCCGGCCTTCGCGCCTCCGATCTCGAGAACCTGATCAGCGCATACCCCTCCCACGGGTCCGACATCGGGTACCTGGTCTAGGGCGTGTTAACACAAAGCATGTCGGTGATGAGGGCGAAGTGGATGAAGGCGGTGAACATGAGATCGAGCTTTTCGAAGCGCGAGAAGATGCGACGAAAGCCTTTGAGCCTGCGGAACAGGCGTTCGACCTCGTTGCGCCGGCGGTAGAGACTGCGGTCGTAGGTCCAAGGCTGAAGACGGTTGGGGTTGGGCGGCACGACCGGCGCGAAGCCGAGCTCCAGCACCAGTTGCCGGGTCTCGTCGCCTTCGTACGCCCGGTCCATCACCATGGGCACACCAGCGGGCCGGCGCTGCCAGGCGGTCAGCAGCTTGCGTCCTTCGGGCGCGTCGTGGGCCTGTCCGGGCGACAGGGCGAAGGTCAGGGCCGTTCGCTCATCCGCGGCAACCAGATGAATCTTGGTGTTCCAGCCGCCACGCGACTTGCCGATGGCTTGCGGGCCGTTTTTTTTCGCGCGCCCGTGCCGTCGGGGTGAACCTTGACGCTGGTGCTGTCCAAGCCGACGCACTCGACACGGATGCGGATCAGGCGATGCTCTTGCAGGGCCTGGAACACGCGGTCCAGCACGCCCGCCGCCGCCCACCGGCGCAGCCGTGTGTAGATCGTGTGCCAGTTGCCGAAGCGCGCCGGCAGCGCGCGCCATTTGCAGCCGTTCTCGGCCACAAACAGCACTGCGTTGATGACCTCGAGATTGCCGATCCGCACGTTGCCCCGCTGTACGGGCATCAACGGCCGGATCACTTCGTACTGGTCTTCGGTCAGCCTCATCATGCGATGAGCTTACCTCAAACCGCCCTCTTTGAATAGTGTTAACACACCCTAGTCCGGATTTCTCAAACCCCATAGCACGGGTTGATTGGTGGCGGGGTCGGCGCAGAAGTTGGCTCGGGTTGAGGTGAGCGTCCGTGGAGGTCGCCTGACAGCGAATTCTCGGACGAACGCAAGCGAACGCCCCGCGGGTGGGGCGCCTATCGGGCATGCAAGAACGTTCAGAAGGCGGCGCGCTTCACGTACAGGTAGGCGAGGCGGTACTCGTCCTGGTAGGGGCAAGCCGAGGCCATGGCGACCTTGATCCGACGCACGCTGACCCGGACCAGGGCGCCGATCTTCAAGAGCTTCAGGCGGATCGTGCCGCAGGTGGCGTTGGCGAACTGGCTATGGCGGAGGCCAATTCGGCGCAGCGCCTCCAGCAGCACGTAGGCGAACGAGGCGAACCAAAGCCTGAGCTGATTGGCCCGTATCGTCGCTGCTGACGTACGATCGGCGAACAGATCAAGCTGCTGCTCCTTGATCCGGTTTTCCATCTCGCCGCGGGCACAGTAGATCTGCTCGTAGAGGCTTTGGCCGTCGATCACCGACGGCGGCAGCGAGGTGACCACGAAGCGCGGGTTGGAGCCCTTGGCCAGATGCTCGGCCTTGGCCACGACCCGCCGTTCGCAGCTCCAGCTGTCCCGGGTGGCATAGGTGAAGTCGTCGAATTGCCGAGCCGGCTGGCCGGTTGCGGCATGCTCGGCCTCGGCGGCCGCGAGGGCTCCGTCGATCTCGGCCAGCAGGCGAGGGTTGCGGGCGAGGCCGAAGACGTAGTCGACGCCGTTGTCTTCACACCAGCTCATCAACTCGTCGCGGGCGAAGCCAAAGTCCGCCCGCAGCAGGATCTCGACCCTAGGCCAGCTCTCACGAATCTGGGCGACGATGCGTGTGATCTCGTCCTTGGCTCCGGCCGACGCGTCGATGTTCGAGCGCCTGAGCTTGGCGGCCAGCAGGTGGCGGCCGCAGAAGACGTACAGCGGCAGATAGCAGTGGCAGTCGTAGTAGCCATGGAAGAAGCGCCCTTCCTGGTGGCCGTGGAGCGGGTCGTCCGTGGCATCGAGATCGAGGATGATCCGCTCGGGCGGCCTCGCATGCGCCTCCAGGAACAGAGCGACGAACAGCTGTTCGATCGCCCGCGGGTCGTGGCCGATCCTGTGATAGCGGTCGAGCGCCGCGGCCGGCGCATGCTCGAACCGGTTCAAGGTGCTCTTGCCGGCCAGCGGCGCGCAGTCCTTGCGCCGCGCCTCGAGCTTGCCGGCCAGGGTCGCCAGCACCGGATCATGGCGCAGCTCGTCGTGGTCGACCAGGTCCTCGTAGCCCAGCGCGATGCCGCAGATGCGCTGCATCAGCATGGTCTCGACACCGTGCTCGACCAGTTCCTGCATGCGTCCGTCGGCGAAACAGCGGGCCAGACGCCCCATCAGACCGATCGCCCGGTTCACGGCCCCGAGCAGCAGCGCCCCGGCGTCCGAGGTCACCTGCCCGCCGTCGAACGCGGCCACCACCTGGCGTCCTTCGACGGCTTCAAATCCGAACAGGTCGCGGTTACACTCTGTCGGCATCGGGGAGCTCCTCTGCGTCGCGTTAAGCCTTTGTCACAGAAGAGTTATCGCCGATCCAGAGCCCCGATGCACGCTCTGGTTTGAGAAATCCGGGCTTCCGTAATGGGCCGTTGGGTGTCAAGTCCCCCGAGTGATGGTCGCGGCGCCGGGTTCATGCTTCCGTCCGTGGTCGGCGTGTGATCCGCCACATCATGCCATCAGAAACGGGTCGGCGAGCCAATCTAGGGACGCGTGATTCTCGCGGCGAGCGAGGCCACTCCCGGATCACCGGCTTCACCAATCCCGCGTCCCGGCGACGGGACCTCGGTGGAGCAGGACGGGCGGCCCTGCTCCGAAACTTTGCTCCTTGTCAGCCGCTCACGCGGCGGCGATCTCCTTGCCAAAGCGGAAGCTTGTGCCGTCGAGCCACATCCGGTGCAGGACGCTGGCGAGCTTGCGGGCGAGCGCCACCTTCGCCCGCTTCATGCCGCGGCGCCCGGCGACCGCCATCGCCCAGCGCTTCAGGCCCGAGAACCGACCCGCCCGGGTCAGCATCACGTTGGCCGCCTCATAGAGGGCGCTCCGGACCATGGCGTCACCCACCTTGCTGATCCCGCCGGTGACGTCGGTCTCGCCGGACTGGTACTTCTTCGGCGTGAGGCCGAAGTGAGCGCCCACCGCTCGGGATCGCGCAAACCGGCCCGGGTCGTCGATCGCCGAGGTGAACGTGATCGCCACCAGAGCGCCGACCCCTGGCACCGTCATCAGCCGACGGCAGGTCGTGTCCTCGCGCACGATGCCCAGCATGGCCCGGTGCAGCGTGTGGTACTCGGCGCGCAGCGCCTCGCGCGCCCCCAGCATCGGCCCGATCACCCGTTCCAGCATCGCCTGGCCGGTCACGAGCTCGCGGATCCGGTGCGCGAACCGGCCCTTGCTCACCACGCCGACCTTCAGCCCGAACCCGCGCAAGATGCCCCGGATGCTCAGTTCGACATCCAAGAGCTTACCCTGCAAGAGCTTGCGCCCGACCAGCAGCGCCCGGACCTCCTGAGCCCGCGGCGACTTGCAGTGCACCGGCCGATACCAGCCCATCCGCAACAGCTGAGCGATGCCCCGCGCATCCTTGCGATCGGTCTTCACCACCATCGCCGACAGCGCCGCCTTCACCTGGCGGGTCTCGAGCAGCACGACATCGAGCCCGGCCTGCGTCAGGCCGGCATGCAGCCATTGCGACAGCGGTCCGGCCTCGACCCCGATCCGCGTCATCACCAGGCTGAGCTGGCCGAGGAACCGAACCAGCGCCTCCGGCTCGCTCGCCACCTTGGCCTCTCGGACGATCCGCCCGGTTCCATCCACCACGCACACGCTGCTCTGTTCCAGCGACACGTCGATCCCGGCATAATACTCCATGGCTGTCCCTCGACGATGCTTGGGGCCGACCCGTTCGGACCCCGTTCATATCATCACCCTGAGGGACAGCCGCCCGACCGACACGCTTCGGCTCAGGCCCATTACGGCATCTAGCCCGGATTTCTCACAGCCGGAAGGCTGGGCGGGGAGTTTGGCCGGTCAGGACGGACGAGGTGGGTCGGGCGCGGCGGTTTCGGTTCAAGATCAAGGGTTGGAGGCAATTTGCGGGCGAGCGATCGCGGCCGCTCAGGCGGCCTGCGTTGCTGTGAGCCGATGTTTAGAAGGCGGCGGCGCGCTTCAGGTAGAGGTAGGCGAGATGGTACTCGGCCTGGAACGGGCAGGCCGAGGCCATGGCGACCTTGATCCGGCGCACGCTGCAGCGAACCTGAGCGCCGATCTTGAGGAGCTTGAGACGGATGGTGCCGCAGGTGGCATGGGCGAACTGGGTGAAGCGCAGCCCGATCCGCCGGAGCGCCTCGATCAGGACGTAGGCGAAGGATGCGAACCACAGGCGGAGCTGGTTGGCGCGCATGGTGGCGGCGGAGGTGCGACCGGCGAACAGGTCGAGCTGCTGCTCCTTGATGCGGTTCTCGACCTCGCCGCGGGCGCAGTAGACCTCCTCGTAGAGGGCTCGCGCATCGACCTCGGCGGCGCCGAGCGAGGTCACGACAAAGCGCGGGTTCGAGCCCTGGGGCAGGTGCTCGGCCTTGGCGACGACCCGCCGCGCGCGGCTCCAGCTGTCGAGCGTGCGCCAAGGAAAGTCGGCGAAGCAGCGCGCCGGGCCGCCCTGGGCCAGGCTCTCGGCCGCGGCGAGCTCCTGACCGATCGCGTCGACCAGGCGCTGGTTGCGAGCCAGGCCAAAGAGGTAGTCGACACCGTGCGCCTCGCACCACGCCATCAGCTCTTCCCGAGCAAAGCCCGAATCGGCGCGCAGGATAATCCTCACCCGTGGCCAGCGGGCGCGGATCTCGGCGACGATCCGCTCGACCTCGGCGACGGCACCGGCGGACGCATCGATGTTCGAGCGCCTGAGCTTGGCGGCGAGCAGGTGCCGGCCACAGAACACGTACAGCGGCAGATAGCAGTAGCCGTCGTAATAGCCGTGGAAGAAGCGGCCTTCCTGGTGGCCGTGCAGCGGATCGTCGGTGGCATCGAGATCGAGGATGATCTCTGGCGGCGGTGTCTTGTGCGCCTCGAGGAACAGCGTGACGAACAAGCCCTCGATCGCCGCCGCGTCGTGGCCGATCTTGTGGTAGCGGTCCGGCGCCACAGGCGCATGCTCGAGCCGGTTGAGCGTGCTCTTGCCGGCGAGCGGCGCGCAGTCCCGGCGCCGGGCGGTGAGCTTGCCGGCCAGCGTCGCCAGCACGGGATCGTGGCGTAGTTGATCGTGATCGATCAGGTCCTCGTAGCCGAGCGCGATGCCGAACACGCGTTGCGCCACCATGGCCTCGACCGTGTGCTCGATCTGCGCCGGGTCCCGCCCGTCATCGAAGCAGGCGGCGAACCGGGTCACCAGCCCGATCGCGCGATCGGTCGCGCCGAGCAGCAGCGCCCCGGCATCTGACGTCACCTCGCCACCATCGAACGCGGCGACCACTTGGCGGCCCTCGACCACTTCATAACCGAACAGGTCGCGGCTACACTCTGTCGGCATCGGGGATCTCCTCTGCGCCAGCTCGTCGGGCGCGGCGGTGACGGTGACGACCGCGGTGGGCGTGGCCGCGCCGGGCGATCTGGTGCTTGGCTTGGCGAGCACCACGAGCACGACGTGATCCTCGGCGACGAACCAGAGGAGGCGGAGGTCGGCCGCCGCTCTCGGGGTGCCGGCGCCGAACAGTTTCCGCATGATCAGGCCGAGATTGAAGGCCGCGATGTGCACCCGGTAGCGCTTGGCGACGTTCTCCCGGCCGCGCAGCCAGGTGCGGCGCAGGCCACCGCGATCCAGGACGTGGGCGAACGCCCGCTCACACAGCACCGCGCGCAGGACCAGGGCGACCCGGGCGACCCCAGACAAGAGCCGTCGGCGGTTGGCGTAAACCGCGCGCCTGGCCTCGTCATCGCCGTGCCAGCGCAGCACGGTCCTGCGGACGGGCTCGGCGATCCGAGTCGTCCAGGGCCCGTCCTCGAGGCGCTTGAGGACCTCGCGAGCGTGGTAGCCCTTGTCGGCGACGACCTCGGCCGGAGCGTCGGGCGCGGGCGCCAGCTCGAGCGTCTCCAGGTTCGAGACTGCGGCCTCGAGGGTCGGCTCGAGGGTCTGGGTAGGCATCCACGCCCACACGCCGGCCGCGCACCAGCCCGTGGGCCGCCAGCAGCCCAAGCACCAACGCGAACATCGCGTCGTGAACCTCGAGCGGCAGCCGGGTGCGGCACCGCGACAGCGTGCTGTGATCGGGCACCGCCTCCCTCGGGCCGAGCTTCAGGAACTGCCGCAACGACAGGCTGCCGGCGCAGCGCCAGGCGATCCCGCGCTCGCTGTCCAGGCCCTCGAAGTAACCGACGAATAACATCCGAAAGTAGCGCCCGGGCGGGATCGACGGCCGCCCCACGCCCGAGGCGTAGTGCGGCGCGCAGAGATCCTCGACCGCATGATCAAACCCGGCCCGATCGAGCACCGCGTTCAGCCGATCGTAGAACACGTGCCCCGGCGCGCTCGGCACCTCCTGCCAGCCGATCAGCAACGCCCCCTGAACCGATCCTTGCCGACCCAGCGCCATCCGCCTCTCCCCACCACCGTCGCTCAACCAACGGATCGCGCCGGCTCCACTTTTTCAACGGCCTGCTCTCATGTTCGCAGTCAAGCCGTTGGGCAGCAAAATGTGGTCTCCGGCAGGCGCCGTAGGCGATGATAGATCGAAACGCCTGGCGGGCGGCGGGGTGTCGAGACGGCGGTTGAACAAGCTCTCATGCGCGGGTTGGCTACCGCATGACCGCGGGTTCGTCTCGGGGCTGCCTCGGTCTAAGGGACGAGCGTCGGCCAGCGGCCGGCTCATAACAGGCGACGAGGTTTCCCCAACCGGGCCCGCCGCCCGCCAGGCGTTTCGGGACGTGAGGTGTGCGCTGGCGCTGCGATCTCCTTTCGCTTGCGAGGCCCGTTACCCGATCGCTGGTCGTGGTTGGACGATCCGGGCGATCGCCCAGATGAAGCCGACCATCTCGCGCGCGATCGCGGTGGTCACGACCACCTTGGGCTTGCCCGCCACCGCCAGCCGGCGGTAGCGCTGGCACAGGCGCAGCTGCGCCCGCCAGGCGATGTCGCGGATCGTCTGCGGCAGACGTTCAATCCGATCGAGCAGCTTGCGGCTGACCCGGGCCTGCATGCGATAGGTCCAGGCGCCCTCGATCAGCACGCGGCGGGCATGGGCATGGCCGGCGTTGGTGATGCCGCCGCGGCGGATGCTGCTGCCGCTCGAGCGCTCCGAGGGCACCAGCCCGAGATAGGCCATCAGCTGGCGGGGGTTGGCGAAGCGCGAGAAGTCGCCGACCTCGGCGACCACGGTGATCGCGACGATCAGACCGACCCCGCGCATCGCCTGCACCGCCTCGACCACCGGTGCCATCGACCAGCTGGGCAGGAGCTCCTCGATCTGATGCTCCAGGCGGGCGAGCCGCGCTTCCGCGTCCTCGACCGCGTGGATGTAGTCCTGGAGCACGATCTGCTGGGCCGGGTGGTCGAAGCGGACCGTGGTCAGCCAGCGCCGATAGGCCCGGGTCCAGCCGCGCACGCCGCGATAGATCCGGCCGCGGCGCAGCAGAAAGCCCTGCAGGTGCTGGCGCGCCTTGCCGAGCACGCGCCGCGCCGTGGCCCGCGCCCGCACCACATCGCGCATCGCCTCGTGGGCGGCATCGGGCACCCACACGGGCGTCAGCTCGCCGGCCCGGTGCAGCCTGGCCAGCGGGGTGGCATCGTGGCGGTTGGTCTTCACCCGGTCGCCGGGCCGGCTCGGGATCAGCGACGGCGCGACCACGCTGCAGGCCTGGCCGAGGCCGCTGAGCCGCCGATGGACGCCGTAGCCGCACGGCCCGGCTTCGTAACAGAAGCTGAGCTGCCGATGACGGCCCTGCAGCCGCTCGACCAGCCGATGCAGCGCCTCCGGGGTGCTCGGGATCTCGCCCAGGAAGCGCACTTCGCCGCCGCGGCCAAACTCGGCGATCGCCACCGACGTCATTCTCTTGTGCACGTCCAACCCGACGAACCTGATAGCTTCCATGCGGCCCGTCTCCTATGCCTGAGGCTCGGCGCCAGCCAATCCGGCGCAACCCTCGACCACGGCATACCGGAGACGGGTCCTTCAGCTCAGAGCGCGAACATAGGGTCTAGGGCGGCCATCTGGCGGCGCTCGAAGGGGGTGATCCGGAGCGCGCGCCAACGCTCGGCGGCGCGGGTCATGGCGCCGAACATCAGCTTGAGAACCGCCTTCTCACCGAACGCATTCGGGATGATTTTGAGCCGCCGGCGCTCCTCGACGAACAAGCGTTCCAGGAGATTCGTGGTCCGGGTCGCGCGGTGGTGCGCGATCGGCAGCCGCAGATGGGCAATGCAGGCGTCGAAGTCGTCCATGATGCAGTCGACGGCGTTGGCCAGATCGCTGCCATAGTCGGCGACGACGCCGTCGGCGAGCTCGCGGGCGATCTTGCGGCTCGGCGCCTGGTAGGCGGCGGCCGCCCGGGCCTTGAACTCGGGCCAGAGATCGTCGGGCACCTTGGCAGCCAGGTTGCGCATCCGATGCGCCAGGCAGCGTTGGCGTGCCGAGCGCGGGAAGCAAACCTCGATCGCCTTGACGAGACCGGCGGCGCCGTCGCTCACGACCAGGAGCGGATCGCCGAGGCCGCGGGCGCGCATGTCCTGGAAGAACGCCGAGACCGTCTCGGCGTCCTCCTTCGATCCAGCCATCCGATGGAGGAGGACCTTGCGGCCGTCGAAGGTGAAGCCCCAGGCCGCCAGGACCGGCTCGCGCCGTGGCCCAGGGCGGATCCGCTCGGCGATCCCGTCGATGAACAGATAGGCGACATCATATTCGGCGAGATCGCGCGCCTTGAAGGCCTGGTAATCCTCCCAGAGCTGCTTGCCGATCTCGGACACCGCCGTTTTCGAGAGCCGCAACCGGCCGGTCTCGTCCTTGAAGGCGTCCTTCGATGTCGCGCACCGAGAGGCCACGCGCCAGCATCTCCACCGCCAACCCTTCGAGGGCTTCGGTGTGGCCCTTGAGGTGGTCGCGTAGCGCCGAGCGGAAGGGCTGCTCGAGGCCGGTGACCTGCGGGGCCGAATACTCGAGACCGCCCGCGGCGGTCTTCAGGCGATGGGTTCGGTGGCCGTTGCCAAGACCCTGGCCGGGAGCAGCCCCGCGCTCGGAGTAGCCACGCTCGAGCGCATCCCGCACCTCGCCCTCCAACGCCTCCTCGACGATCAGCCGGGTCGCCAGCTCGACCAGCTCCGAGCGCCGCGCCGGCGACGCCAGGCGCCCTTCGATCCGGGCCGAGAGGGCTTCACGGGTGCGCATCGAGGCGGGTATCCTGTTCGCCATGGGGTGCCTCCTTGGGCTTGGGCCGGCTCAGCCGAGCCCGTTCGCATCATCCACCCAAAGGATGCACCCCACCCCCAATTCCCAGCAATCCTAAGACTTCACCTGGACAGGCGGCCGGCGACCGTGATCAGGCCGGATTTTACCCCCTCTGTCCAGACAGTCGCCCGGCGAGAGCGCTGATTTTTCCCGAAAGCAGCGGCCCGCTCGGCCGAGGCCAAGCACCTGGGAGCGGCGCTCCCACGATTTAGCAGTGGCCCAGTGTGCCGGCGAGATGCGGCTTTACGGCTTTTAGCGCACCCGGGTGCCCGCCTGCTCGTCCCAGTGCAGCGGCTTGTCGGACTTCGGCAGCGGCGCGTCGGAGGCGCTGATCGAGACGCCATATTGCCAGTCGGACGGGCAGATGCCGATGTAGCGGGCGTAGCCGCCGGTGCCGCCCTTGAACTTGGGGTAGCCGATCGCGACCAGGCAGCCGGTCGCGGGCACCTGGTCGAGATGGGCGACGCCCTCGGCCTGGGTGTAGCCGTTGTGCATCAGCCATGCCTCGCCCTCGAGCGTCGGCGTCGTGTCGGTATCGAGCGGCTCATGGCCGTGGAACAGGATGTGCCGCTCTTGGTGCAGGAATTTCAGCGCGTCCAGGCTGACGCCCGGGAACGGGGTCTTGGTCGCGAGCGCCGGGTCGGGCCAGTCCTTGGACCAGTCGGAGCGCACGAACACGACCGAGCCCGCCGGGATCTGGCCGTGCGCTTTTTCCCAGGTTTTGATGTCGTCGACCTGGAGCGCGTAGCCGGGGTCGCTCTGCACCTGATCGACGATCGAGATCACCACCAGCGGCCGGATCGTGTAGGTCGCCGGCAGCTCGTCGATCGAGGGATATTCGGGCGCCCAGTGCGCCGGCGGGTCGAGCTGGGTCCCGAGCTGGTCGGTGGCGAGCACGTAGCGCGTGGCTTCGAAGCCGTGCTTCTTGTAGGTGAAGACCTCGCCCTTCTTGGCGTAGTTCTCGATGTCGGCGCCGGCCACCGACGGCCCGAACTCCGACGGCCCGAAGCCGTACCAGACCGGGATCTTGGGCGCGATCGTGTGGGTCAGGTCGACGTATTTGGCACCTTTCAGATACTGGTCGTAGACGCCCCACAGGCCCTGGTCGTCGGCGCTCGCGGCCCCGGCAAGGCCGAGAGCGCTCGTGAGGCCGAGGCTCGCCGCGACCACTGTGGTCCAGAACGGCCCGGCGTGATGTTCGCGCATCATGCTCCTCCCTCGAGAACGGCAATGACGGTGGATGGGTCGGTCGGCCGCGCAGACGATCAGAACGCTCACTGTCGGTGCCTGCGGCACGCGGGCCGACGCGCAACCGGACTTAAGGATCGGGCGATTGCCGGCATCTGTCCAGATCCGACTTGCTCCTGGTCCGCCTATGCCTACATTGAATGCAGATTGCAGGCAGACGATCGGGCCATGGGTCAACTCACCGTCAGAAAAGTCGACGACGAGCTCATCCGCCGCCTCAAGATCCGCGCCGCCGAGCACGGCCGTTCGGCCGAGGCCGAGCACCGCGAGATCCTGAAGCAGGCGCTCGCGGAAGAGGCGAAGATGAGCGCCGAGGACTTCTGGGCATTGGCTGATCGGTTGCGCAAGGAAGGTCCGAAGATGCCCGGCGACAGTGCCGAGATCATTCGTCAGATGCGCGCCGAGCGTTGAACCCCGCGGTCGTCGTCGATGCCAGCGTGGCGCTGAAATGGGTGCTCGACGAGGACGATTCGCCGCTGGCGCGGAGGCTCGCCCGAAGGGAGCTTGGCGCGCCGGATCTGCTCTGGTCGGAGTGCGCCAACGGCCTCTGGCGGTGGACCCGGACGGGAGCGCTGCTTGGCCGGGTCGCGCTCGAGCGGTTCGCCGCGCTGCGTCGCGCGCCGGTCGCGCTGACGCCCACGGGAGACCTGCTGGATCGAGCGCTGATGCTCGCGGTCGAGATCGATCACCCGATCTATGACTGTGTTTACCTCGCGCTTGCCCTGATCCGAGGAACACAGGTCGTGACTGCGGACCGCCGCTTCGCGAACGCCGTGCGACGTCATCCCGGCCTCTCGGACCGGGTCGTGCTGCTTGCGGAAACTGCGCACTGACGGACCCGGGCTGGGCGGTGCGGATCGGTGGTGACTATTTTGTCAGTCTAAGCAGCAGCGTGTGCAATGCGGCATTGTCTGCTGCGAGCTCGGACAGGAGGGCGGGATGAGCAAGGACATCGGGCACTGGATCGGCGGCCGCAAGGTCGCGGGCGCGAGCGGCCGCTACGGCGACCTCTTCAACCCTTCGGTCGGCGAGCGTGCCGGGCGGGTGGCGTTCGCCAGCGCCGCCGAGGTCGATGCTGCGGTCCAGGCGGCGCAGGCGGCCCTGCCCGGCTGGGCCGACACCACGCCGCTGCGGCGCGCCCGCATCATGTTCAAGCTCAAGGACCTGCTCGAGCAGCAGCTCGACGAGCTTGCCGCCCTGGTCAGCGCCGAGCACGGCAAGACGCTCGCCGACGCCAGGGGCGAGGTCATCCGCGGCATCGAGGTGGTCGAGTTCGCCTGCGGCATCCCGCAGCTGCTCAAGGGCGAGTTCAGCGACAACGTCGGCACCGGGGTCGACCTGACCTCGTTCCGCCAGCCGCTCGGGGTCTGCGCCGGGATCACGCCCTTCAACTTCCCGGCCATGATCCCGCTCTGGATGTTCCCGATGGCGCTCGCCTGCGGCAACACCTTCGTCCTCAAGCCCTCGGAGAAGGACCCGTCCTGCCCGCTGCGGCTCGCCGAGATCGCGAAGGGGGCGGGCGTGCCCGACGGCGTGCTCAACGTCGTCAACGGCGACAAGACCGCGGTCGACGCGATCCTGACCCATCCCGACATAGCCGCGGTGAGCTTCGTCGGCTCGACCCGGATCGCCGAGTACGTCCACCACACCGCGACCGCCCACAACAAGCGCGTCCAGGCGCTGGGCGGCGCCAAGAACCACATGGTCGTGCTGCCCGACGCCGATCCCGAGCAGGTCACCGACGCGCTGATCGGCTCGGCCTACGGCTCGGCCGGCGAGCGCTGCATGGCGATCTCGGTCGCGGTCGCGGTCGGCAACGCCGGCGACCGGCTGATCGAGGACCTGGCGCCGCGGGTGCGGGCGCTGAAGATCGGCCCGAGCCACGAGGCCGGCATGGAGATGGGCCCGCTGGTCACCGCCGAGCACCGGGCCAAGGTCAAAGGCTACGTCGACCTCGGGGTCGAGGAAGGGGCCGAGCTCGTGGTCGACGGCCGCGGCTTCCGGCTCGACGGCTTCCAGGGCTACGAGAACGGCTACTATCTCGGCGGCTGCCTGTTCGACCGGGTTGGCCTTGAGATGAAGATCTACCAGGACGAGATCTTCGGCCCGGTGCTCTCGGTGGTGCGGGCGCCGGACTTCGAGGCCGCGGTCGACCTGGTCAACCGGCACGAGTACGGCAACGGCACCGCGATCTTCACCCGCGACGGCGACGCCGCGCGCACCTTTGCGCACCGGGTCAACATCGGCATGGTCGGGGTCAACGTGCCGATCCCGGTGCCGATGGCCTTCCACAGTTTCGGCGGCTGGAAGCGCTCGCTGTTCGGCGACCACCACATCCACGGCCCCGAAGGCGTGCGCTTCTACACCCGGCAGAAGGCGGTGACCTCGCGCTGGCCGACCGGCATCCGGGCGGGCGCCGAGTTCAAGATGCCGACCATGGGGTGAGGCCGCGCCAAGCCGGCCCAGGAAGCCTGAGGGCGGCGCTTTGGCCGCAGAAGCGCAATCAGCTAGGGCTATGTCCCCTCTCTGGCCTGGAGCGACGGTTGCTCTATTAGGGGGCGGCCCGTCGCTAACACTCCAGCAGATCGAGTACATTCGTGGGCGCTGCCCGATCATCGCGATCAACCGCGCCTATCGGCTAGTACCCGAAGCTGACTGGCTCCACGCCGCCGACAAATGGTGGTGGGAGGAACATCCGGATGCGCTGGCCTTCCAAGGCATCAAGACGACCTGCCAAGCCGGCGTCGATCCCCGGGTGATCTTCATTCGGCCAAGCGGCATCTGGGGCTTCGAAGATGATCCGTCGCGTGTCAGGACCGGCTTGTGTAGCGGTTATCAGGCTATCCAATTTGCCGTGAGGTCAGGCGCCAGCCGTGGCCTGCTGCTCGGCTATGACGGCCACGGTGGCAACTGGCATGAAGGTTACAGCCGACGTGCCGTTGCCTATGAGCGGCACTGCGTGGCCGAGTATCGCAAGCTGGGCCCGTATCTAGCAGAGAGGGGTGTAGAAATATTAAATTGCTCCCCCGGATCGATCTACGATGCCTTCCCGATAGTCAAGCTCGGCGATGTATTCAAGTAGCGCTTGGGGACAGAGTTTCTCCTTGAACCGTCGAGGTTTCCGCTGCTCTCTAATCGTGTGGGCTTGTGGGCGGTGTTCGTTGCGACGGAGATGTAAATTCGCTCGCCGGCCCCGAGAGGGGGCGATCGGTGAGCGGCGAGAACGAGCAGCGCGAGGTCTCAACCACGATGTCACGCAAGACGTGAAGGCGCTCCGGGCTATCACCAAAGCGCTTTACAATTGTGCGTAACAACGCCTCCACGCGTTCCCGCGGCTGGGTCGGCGGGAGCGCCTCAAAAAACGCCGTCGTGGCATCGAACCAAGGCTTCTTTGGTTGGACTGACCGCCAATCAAAAAGTCCGGCCAGCGTGGTGCCCTCAATTCCCGCAGCGATGATGACCGCCTCGCGAAAGCGATGCACCTGCGCAGCCGGAAGTCTACCTCGACCGCAAGGCAGAGCTGGACCCCCGGATAGTCCGGCCAATTGCCCGATGCATCGTTTCCTTTCAGGAATTCCGACAGCCTCGGGCCGCTTCGCGTCGCGCGGAGCAGCCGATAGAGGTTCAACAACCGTTTCACTGCTCGCGGCGACCGGCCAGCGAGTGGACCTAGCTGCCGAAGGAGGTCGACCTCCTCCTGGCTCAGTTGCGCACGTGCCACAGCTTCATGAAAGCGCTCCGGCTCCGGCACGGTTACGTCGAGCGGCTCTATAGTCGGAAGATTCTCGTACCGAACAGCGTCAGCGGTGCCTTCAAACACTTGTGGCTGGTCGGACTCTGCGACTGGACTCAGCGTGTCAACCAGTTTTGCAAAGGTGCCACCTTCGTCAGTCGTTAGTCGCGGAATTTGTATCGGCACTTGGAAGATCTTCTCGACATAATCCCGGACTGTAGCGCGTGGATCTGCAGCCGCGCTGCGCTCCCGATTCGAATCGTCTCGGTTTGCGCGTAACTGGTCATCGTAGAATGACATCAATGACGTCTCGAGCCAACGAGTATCCACCCCGACAACGACAACGAACCGATCAAACGCAAGCAGCAGGTGCACTGCCTCGAGCACCCGCACCACCTGCTCGGCACGACAGCGGTCCAGATCGTCGATATAGAACACGACACGTTGTGGCGTGTCGCCTGCCTCTTTGTGACTAGCGACCACGGCGTTGAGCTGTGCAAATGCTCGTCGGACGCGGCTAACGATCCCGACCTCGTCGTGGAGAGCGCGCACGGCGGCGCCCTCAGAGAGAAAGAATTCGAGGACCTGCGCGGGCGACCGGCCCTTGAACTGAGTGACGCGGGACAACTCGCGCCGGATTGCGTTCTCTTTTTGGCGCATGTCTCGCTGCAACCGAGCAAGCTTTAGGGCGGTATCCCGCTCCGCTGAGCTGTACGTCCGCTCCGCTTGCGCCCGCTTGACGCGGTAGGTCCGAAGTGCCCTGAGCAATGGTAGCGCCTTCGAAATGTACAAGAGGAGCGCAGCTAGCAGCGGGACGATGGTGCTCATCCTCACAGAGGCGATCGTCCACAAACTTACGAGTGTGTCACGGGCAAGCCATCCGACACCCCCGACCATCAATGCAAATATGATAAAGAACCAAACGCGCCAGTCTTTCAGGCTTAGCTCGAACGCGAACCAAAGCGCAGCAATGGTTGGTGGAGTTTCAGTGGCGTCCACTAACTCGGCGGCGGTCGCCTTTTCATTCGCGGTTCCTGCTGCGGGTGGAGCGAGCGTCGTGAGATGTCTAGCAATGGTTTCGAGGGCTTCATTACGTGCTGCTCTAATCTGGTCGTCACGCTCATTAGCCATCGCCAACAGCTGGTCCCGACTCTCGGTCTCCTGGTGCTGCACCTGCATCAGATCGAGGGCAAGGCCGTCTGCCGTATCCTGCCAGCCTTGGACCTTCTTTGTGAGCTCTTCAAGCACCTCGTTCGAGAGCTGACGGCTGAGTCCTTCAGCACCGCCAGCCCGAAGCTGGGCGAAGGTATTCTCCGCGAGAGCCGGCCACAATTGCGTGTCGTTGTATTGCCACGCGTTGAAGATTACGTGGGCGGCACGCCTGATGAAAGGCGTTGCTCCACCATGCAGCTGAGCTTGGCCAGTGAGCTGATCGATCTCCTGCCGGAGCAAGTTCATGAAGGATGACTTTCCGCTGCCCCAGTCGCCGAAGAGGCCGATCGCGAGCGGTGGTCCCGGCTTGCTTTGACATACGATCTCAGCGACCGCTCGGGCATCACCGCGAAAGTCGAGCAGGTCCTCGCGCAGCTTCTCGATCGGGCGGTCGGCAACGTAGTCGGGCAGGCGTGTCGCAAGAGCAGCTTGGCTGGCGGTTTGCTGTGCTCCCTTGTCGATCTCCTGCAGGACGTCGTCCCAGAATCTTGGGTCGGACGAGGAGCGATCAGCCACGACCTCCTGGAGAATGTCGCCTATTGTGAGCGGCGGGGAGCTGACGGCAAGCTCCAAGGTATCAAAGATGAACCTTTGCCCGGCGGGGTTTAGCAACAGGGCAATGACAAAATCGTCGAGATCCACCCCGCGCTCGCTGTTGCCTCGCGTCCGCTCGACTAGGTAGGCGGCGAGGGCGCACGTATCGACGAGATCTTCATCGAGGACCCACTCTTCCGCGTCGCTCGGTTTCGCACTGGCTCGCCTCTCTCTGTCTGTGCGGGTTTTGTTCAGCGCAGTAGTGTTGGATAATGCGCTTAGGGTGGACGCGAGCCGGCGCTCGATTTCATGGTCGGCTCCCGAGCGCGCCGTTCCGTCCGACCCGTCCACCTGCAATAGCAGCGTGGTCACCACATCGGAAAGCCGGACGACAGGCCCGTGAGGAGGTTCGACGGTTTTCGTATTGCTGATGGCCTTTGCATCGTGGATTAGCTTGAACGTGCTGCGGCTGTACAGGTAATCTCTCGCTGCGCTCCGCTGCTCAAGGTCTTCGAGCTTGACCATCCTGTGCAGCACATGGCTAAGCGGGTGTCGCGATTGTCGGAACTCGCGCTGCCATCGCTCGAGGAACGTGCCCGTGCCCGTTTCGCGATCCCTGACGAAGTCGCGTGATTCTTCACGTAATCCCGATTCCGGCTGCGCCTGCGCCATACCTGGCCAACTCCGGGAATATGCCGAACGGTAGGAGACATATTACGCAGACTGATCCGAACAGTCGATACTTTCGGATCCGGAGCCCCTTGATCTCCAGCCTCCCGAGTAAGAGCGGGTTCAGTTTTGGTGGCGCATGGACCCGGTTAGACGCGGACTAATTCTGGTGCCGGCCGCGTGAGCGCCGGGTGACCCCGGACATGGCCCAGAACACCAGCGGCCGACGCTCGGCGATCGATGGCCGGACCACCCGCCCTTTCCCCACGAAGATCCATCGAGGCTTGCAGCTCGGCGGTGGCGATTCGGCTTTTAGCCACGATTAGCCATCCGTCTCAGGGCGGCCGAAGGACCGGATCCGACCCGAAGCAGGCCGCCTTTTAATCGCGCCGAGCCGTTCACGAATCCGGCAGGGTGAAGACGGCGCAGGGCGCCGCGATGCCGCGCAGCACGTGCTCGCCCAGCGGCACCAGCGGCGTGGTGATCTCGGCGGCGACCGCGCCCGAGATCAGCGCCGACCGCCCGAGCGGCCGGCACAGCCCCTCCAGGCGGCTGACCAGGTTGACCGCGGGGCCGATCGCGGTGAAGTCCAGCCGGTCGGCCGCGCCGATATTGCCCCATAATATCTCGCCGAGATGCAGCGCCGCGCCGAAGGGCAGCGGCGGCAGCCCCTGCGCCTGCCGCACCGAATCGAGATGGGCCATGCCGGCGCGGGCGGCGATCACCGCGCGCAACGCCCCCTCGCAGGCCTCGGCCGGCGCGCCGGTAACCGGGAAGATCGCCAGCACGCCGTCGCCGATGAACTTCAGCACCTCGCCCCCGAAGGCGTGCACGGCCCCGGCGACGCGCTCGAACCAGGCGTCGAGGGCGGCGATCATCGCCGCGGGCTCCGTCGCCTCGGACAGGGCGCTGAAGTCGCGCAGATCGGCATATAGCAGCGCGGCGCGGATGGTTTCCCCGGTGCCGCGGCGCACCGCACCGGCCTGCACCCGGGCGGCACTGCGCCGGCCGAGATAGGCCTCGAGCAGGGCTGCCAGCGCCGCCCGCGCGGCCAGGGCAGCCAAGGGCGCCGCGACGAAGCGGGCGGCCTGGCGCAGCCGGCCGGCCTCGGCGGGGCCGAACGGCCGGGTCCCGGCCCAGCCCAGCACCGGACCGTCCGGCGCCGGGCCGACCGTGTCCTCCTGCACCGGGCCAAGCTCGGCCAGCCAGTCGCGCCCGGTTGGGCGGAGCGGACCCCCGGCGAAGCCCAGCGCCTCGATGACCGCCCCGGTCTCCGCCCGCCACAGCCAGGTGCGGCGGGCGATGATCGGGTGCGGCACCGCGAGCGTCAGCGCGCCGCCAGCCAGCGGCAGGCCGTCGGCCAGCAGCCGGCTGCCGAGTTCGGCCAGGAACCGGTCAGGGCCGGGCGAGGCGACGGCCTCGTCCACCAGCCAGGCGAGAGGCGCGGGCAGATCCATGCCCGCGATCATGCCGCGACGGCCCTGGCCTGTCATCTGCGCCGGCGATGGCGCCGCCGGCTCCGCCGGTCTATTCTCCGGTCAAGGCCACATCCCGGCGCCGGGCTACCCTTCGCCGGCGGCGGGCCAGGCCATTGCAAGCATGGGGGAGAGCGATGCCAGAGGCCCTCGTCGTCCGCCGCGAGACGCACATTCCGGCGCCGCCCGCCGCGGTGTTCGCCCTCATGACCGATCCGGAGAAAATCCTGCGCTGGATGGGAACTGAGGCGCAGGTCGAGCCGCAGCAGGGCGGGCTCTATCTCGTCAATGTTACCGGGGCTCGCTTCGCCCGCGGCTCCTTCCGGGAGGTGGTGCCGGTGCACCGCCTGGCCTACAGCTTCGGCTGGGACGGCAGCGAGGTGGTGCCGCCGGGGTCGAGCCTGGTCGAGATCGACCTGATCGAGCAGCCGGACGGAACGCTGCTGCGCCTGACCCACACGGGCCTCCCCGATGCCGAGCAATGCGCCGGCCATGCGGAAGGCTGGGCTCACTACCTCGGGCGGCTGGCCGAGGTTGCCGCCGGGCGCGACCCGGGCCCAGACCCCTGGCACGGCCGCACTGGCAGGAAGTGACTGCTTTCCGCTCTCGATATCGCCGCACTTTATGCCTGGCCGGCCTGTCGAGCTTCGGCTGCGGCGCGTGGCGCTCGGGTCGCCATTGCCGACGTCGTCCGCCCGGCGGCGCTCAACCGTTCAGGAGGCGTCGACCGAGAGACCGCTCCCCACCCGTTCCGGAGATTCGGCCCCCGCGTACGGATGATGCTCGGGTCACGACCGGCCGCTCCGTATGTCCGCCAACTGGGCGTGCGGGGCGGGTATCGTCGGTCAGACCCCGACCACTGGAGCGGTGGAGCGCTTGGAGTCGAAAGCGCGCTCCTGGCGCGAGCTCAAAGGTGCGGCCCGAGAATGTCGTCATAGTCGTGGGCGAACTGCACCAGGGTCGCTCCGGCCACCCGGCGCGCTGCCGCGTCGCTCATGCGGCGCGGCGGGTCTCGACCGGGCTGGTTGATCAGGCGGTCGATCTCGACCCGCAGGCGGGCCGCGGTTCGATCATCGGCGCGCTCGATCGCGCTCGCGTAGCGCCGCTTCAGGAACTCGACAGCTGGGATGTGCGCCAAGCGCTGCCTCCACTCGGTGGCTGCCGCTTCGATCCGGCCGTCATACGGGCTGTAGGTTAAGAACGGGTTAATTCCGGCGGATAGTTCCCCCAAAGGTTGTGCGGGAGACAGTCCGCGCTCAATGCCGTCAGGTCCGATCGGCTGGCTTGTGCGCTGAGGGGGACTTCGCCGCCGCGGCCGGGCGAGCTCTTGAGAGACGATCGGGATGCGCGTGGATCTCCCAATCGTTAATTGATTCTTGGTCACGTGGAGCATCAAGTATGCTGGTAATTTTGCACGCGAGCGTTGCTCTTTCGCCGGGTCGACCCACATTGCTACGTCATTGACCGGCGCGCGGCGGCCGCGCATCGTCTTTTCGAGTCGGTCACGACTTCCGGGTAGCGGCGACGCGGTGCTCTTCGACTTGAGAGATCTGTTCTCGTGGCTCGGGTCATTGTTTCGAGGTAACCCAGCCTCCAGCTGCCGGAGACCCGGACCGGACCATGGCAGAACTGGTGAAGCCGCTCACCGCCGTACTGCAGGCGCTCCTGCAGAAGGAGCAGCAGCTCGACGCGCTCGAGCTCGCACCCGAGACTCCCGCTCGCGACCAGCTCGACCGCTGGCGCCGGACCAACCTGCAAGCGATCGGTGCGCTCGAGCAGGCGATCGCCTGGCTGCCCGCGCGCACCCTGGACGAAGCCGCCGTTCAGACGCTGATTGCGGAAGGGACGCTGAACAGCCTGGCCGAGGAGCTGCCCGACGCGGAGGCCGTCGCCGAGCGGATCGAGACCGCCGCCCGGCTCATCAGGTCGGCCTTGCCGGTGATTGCGACGATCGCTGGGATTGACATCGACCACTATGGCGGCCGCCACTACGGCCACTCGGGCGAGGGGCCGTTCCCGCCGGACCACCTGCCGGAACCGTGAGCCGCCGGCATCCGGGCAAAAAGCCGGCGTCCGGCGGCAACGATCCTGAGCCGCCGGGGGTCCCCGAGGCTTGCGCGGGCGCCCGGGGCGGCCGATATAGCGCTCCGGCGGGGCCAAGCCGCGCGGGAGACCAGGATGTACAGTCCGCCGCAGTTGTCGCCGACGAGGTCGCGGTGACCGACGCGCCGACGCGTGCCGCCTGCGCCGCCCTGGACCGCGCCGATTCGCTCGCGATGTGGCGCGAGCGCTTCGCTCTGCCTGCGGGGACCATCTACCTCGATGGCAACTCGCTCGGTCCCCTGCCCAAGGCGACGGCCGCGATTCTCCAGGACGTGGTCCAGCGGCAATGGGGCGACGACCTGATCACCAGCTGGAACCGGCACGGCTGGATCGAGCTGCCGGAGCGACTTGGTGCCAAGATCGCGCGCCTGATCGGGGCCGGGCCCGAGGAGGTGCTGGTCGCCGATTTCGACCTCGGTCAATCTCTTCAAGCTGATCGCCGCGGCCCTCGACCTCCGGCCCGGGCGCAAGGTCGTGGTCTCCGAGCGCGGCAACTTCCCGACCGATCTCTACGTCGCGCAGGGCCTGGCCGCATGGCTCGGCGATCGGGTCGAGCTGCGTCCGGTTGCAACCGCGGAGCTCGAGGCGGCCCTCGACGAGCGCACGGCGCTCCTGCTGCTGACCCACGTCGACTACCGTAGCGGCCGGCTGCACGACATGGCCCGTCTGACCGCGGCGGCGCATGCTGCGGGCGCGCTCGCGCTTTGGGATCTCGCCCACAGCGCCGGCGCGCTGCCGGTCGATCTGAACGCCGCCGGCGCCGACCTCGCGGTCGGCTGCGGCTACAAATATCTGAACGGCGGGCCGGGGGCGCCGGCCTTCCTGTTCGTCGCCGAACGCTGGCAGGAACGCGCCCGCCAGCCGATCACCGGCTGGCTCGGCCACGCCGAGCCGTTCGCCTTCCGGCCGGACTATCGGCCGGCCGCCGGCATCCGGAAATTCCTCGCCGGCACGCCGCCGATCCTCGGCCTCAAGGCGCTCGAGGCTGGCGTCGACCTGCTGCTCGAGGTCGATCCGGGGGCGCTGCGCGCCAAATCGGTGGCGCTGAGCGAGGCTTTCATCGAGCTGGTCGAGGCGCGCTGCGCCGGCTTCGGGCTCGAGCTTGCGAGCCCGCGCGCCGCGGCCGAACGCGGCTCGCAGGTGGCGCTCCGGCACCCGGACGGCTATCCGATCGTCCAAGCGTTGATCGCGCGCGGCGTGATCGGCGACTTCCGCGCCCCCGACCTGCTCCGCTTCGGCCTGGCACCGCTCTACGTCGGCTTCGTCGACCTCTGGGACGCGGTCGACGCGCTGCGCGAGGTCCTGGCCGAGCGCGCCTGGGATCTGCCACAGTATCAGCAGCGAGCCGCCGTAACATGACCGAGCCCGAATTTGCCCTGGAGCCCGGCGTCGAGACCGAGCTCGGCGACGCCCTGACCTACGGTCGCTACCTGGCGCTCGACCAGCTGCTGGCCTGTCAGCGGCCGGTCTCCGACAGTCACGATGAGATGCTGTTCATCGTGATCCATCAGGCGAGCGAGCTCTGGCTCAAGCTGATGGTCCACGAGTTGCGGGCGGCGCGGGCGCGGATCGCCGGCGACGATCTGCAGCCCGCGTTCAAGATGCTGGCGCGGGTCTCGCGCATCCAGGCGCAGATGATCCAGTCCTGGGACGTGCTCTCGACGCTGACGCCGGCCGACTATCTCATCTTCCGCCACCGGCTCGGGCCCGCCTCGGGCTTCCAGTCGCACCAGTACCGGCTGGTCGAGTTCCTGCTCGGCAACCGGCAGCCGGCGACCCTCGCGGTCCATCGGCACACGCCCGAGGTCCATGCCAAGCTCGCCCTCGAGCTCGAGCGGCCGAGCCTCTACGACGAGGCGATCCGGCTGCTGGCGCGACGCGGCTTCGAGATCGCGCGCAGCTGCCTCGAGCGCGACTGGAGCCGATCCTACCGGGCTGACCCGAGCGTGCTCCAGGCCTGGGCCGTAATCTATCGCGACGCCGGCCACAACTGGGATCTGTACGAGCTCGCCGAGGACCTGGTCGATCTCGAGGACTGGTTCCGGCAGTGGCGCTTTCGCCACGTCACCACGGTCGAGCGGATCATCGGCCACAAGACCGGCACCGGCGGCAGCTCCGGCGTCAGCTACCTGAGGCGCGCCCTCGACGTGGTCTGCTTTCCCGAGCTCTGGCAGGTGCGGACCGAACTGTAGCGGGCCGCCGGGTTGCCCCGGCGGCCCGCCATACCAGTCGCGTCGGTCAGGTCGCGTCCTTCTCGGCGGTCGCGGTCTGATCCTGGGTCGGCGGCGGCAAGGTCGGCACGGTCATCTGCTGCTGGATCAACTTGGCGGCGCCGAACAGCTTCTCCCGGTCCATCGGACCGATCAGCGCATAGGCGAGCGATCCCTCGATCCAGTAGACCATGCTGAACCCGTCCTCGCTGGCGAAGCTCACCGTACCGTCATGAGCTCCGTTCACCGGCGTCGTCCAGCGGGCGCGGATGTACAGCGTGATCCGCCGCGCGTCCGAGTTCTCGTACATCAGCTGCGCCGCCGGCTGCCCGGCCGCCGGCAGCAGCCGGCCGCCGACCAGCTTGAAGCCCAGCGTCTGCAGATTGGGGACGTGCAACGGCTCGCCCATCCGCTCCGACAGCCAGAGCAGCAGGCTGTCCTCCTGATCGGCGCCGAACTCGACCGGGTGGCGGAGGTCGGGCGCGAACAGCAGATGGGCGTTGGCCGCCTGCCGGGCAAAGCTCATGGCCGGCGTCTCGAGGTCCTGCTTGAGGACTTCGCTGTGCAGCATCCAGCCGCCGCCCGTGCTCACGAGCAGCAGGGCGGCGATGCCGGCGAGCCGCGCGACCAGTCCGTGCCGGCCGACGCCGAGCCAGTCCTGCAGCCGTCTGGCCAAGGACGACCGGCCACAATAGTGCTCGACCCGCAGGCGCTTGGGCAGCGGCTCGTACAGCACCTCGTCGTAGGCGAGGTGGAGCGCTTCGCTCAGCGTCCGGTAGTCGTCCATACGGGCCGCCTCCTCGGGGTCGGCGGCCAGAAAGGCCATCACCGCCCGGCGTCGCTCGGGGGGCAACTGGCCATCGACGAAGGCCTGGAAGTCGTCCTCGTCTATCGAAGTTTGGCGAGTGGTCATGGCATTCTGCGCAACTTGGGGTCTTGGCCCGCTGCTTTCGGTGCGGGCCCGTACGCCATGAAACGGCGCAAGGCTTCGCGACCGCGGTGCAGTCGGGACATGACGGTACCGATGGGAATGTCGAGTACGGCGGCAACGCTCTTGTAGTTCATGCCCTCAAGACCAACCAGCAGCACGACCTGGCGTTGGGAGTCCGGCAACAGCTGCAGGGCCCGCGCCAGGTCGCGGATCTCGAGCGAGCGCTCCTGGTTCGGGGCGGTCGCCATTTCGGGTTGATCGTCGTCGAGCTCCTGATAGTCGGCACGGGTTCGGCGTTGGCGCTGGTTGTTGATGTGAATGTTATGCAGAATCGTAAACATCCAGGCCCGGATGTCGGTCCCGGGTTGCCAAAGGTGGCTGCGTGACAGCCCTCGCACTAGAGCTTCTTGCACCAAGTCATCCGCGCGTATGGGATCGCCGAGCAAGGATCGGGCGTAGCGTCGCAGCTTCGGGATCTGCTCCGCGATCAAACGTTCAGTGTCCGACACGGCGCCCTCATGGTGACGTACCCTGAACCCTCGATCGGCACGGCGCACTTGCGCCGCGCGATTGTTACATCAAGCCAACAGAACCCCGCGCCCAAATATTCCGGGTAGCGCCTGGCCGGGGGTCGGCCGTTGCATTTCCGTTAGCGGATGTTGCAGAGAAGCCACAAGGCTCTCTACCGCACCGTTCAGTGACGGCGATCTCTATGCCTGGCCAGCTGGACGCCGCGCCCGATCTGTGACCGAGGCGCCACTTCGGCGATCAGCTCGACCGGCGGATTCCCGGAGAGTGCCGCCGGTCAGCCAGAGCGCAGGCGGGCGACCAGCGCCCGGTGCAGGGCCGTGGTTCCGGCCGCGGCCAGTCCTTCGTGGCGAATGTCCGGCCTGTTGAGGACCAGCGGCCCACCCTTGGCCTCGCTGATCCGGCCGCCCGCCTCCGCGATCAGCAGGACGGCCGCCGCAAGATCCCAGTCGTGGCTCACGCGCAGCGAGATCAGGCCGTCGAAACGGCCGGCAGCGACCAGGGCGAGCTTGTAAGCGAGCGAGCCCACGGTCGTGAACTGGCCTTCCGGGATCAGCTTTGGCCAGTCGCGCCGCTTCATCTCGGTCCGGCTCGACAGCAATCGGGCGCCCGCGAGCTCGCGCTGTTCGCTGATCCGCAGCGGGGCGCCGTTCAACCGCGCGCCGCCCTCGCGCTCGGCCTCGAAGTGCTCGCCGCTCGCCGGGTTCAGCACCGCGCCCAGCACCGGCGCGCCCTCGACCACCAGCGCGACGCTGACCGCGAACTCCGGCTCACCGTCGGCAAACGCCCGGGTGCCGTCGATCGGGTCGACCACCCAGACCCGCCGCCGCCGCTGCCGTGAACCGTCATCGGCGCGCTCCTCCGACAGCCACGCGTCTTCCGGCCGGGCGCCGATCAAAATCTCGTGAAGCAGCCGGTCGATCGCGAGATCGGCCTCGGTGACCACCTGACCAGGTTCTTTGTACCAGTGCCCGGGCCCGGCGCGGAAATGCTCGAGCGCGAGCGCGCCCGCGGCGGTGACCGCACGGCGCAGCAGGCGCCGGTCGGATTCCAGATCGGGCCCGTCGCTCACTGGCCGGCCACGGTCATGCCGTCGATGCGCAGCGTCGGCGCGTCGATCCCATAGCGGAACTCGAGATCATCGGCCGGGGTCAGCTGCAGGAACATCTCGGCGAGGTTGCCCGCAATGGTGATCTCGCTGACCGGCCAGGCGAGCGCGCCGTCCTCGATCCAGAAGCCGGCCGCCCCCCGGCTGTAATCTCCAGTGACATAGCTAATGCCCATACCAAGCATTTCAACGACGTAAACGCCTTCCTTGATGTCAGATATCAGTTCTTCCGGGCTCGCCTCGCCGGCCGTGATATAGGCGTTCGAGGGTGCCGGCGCGGGCGGCGAGCCGACCCCGCGGGCGGCATGCCCGGTGGTCGCGAGCCCGAGCTGGCGGGCCGAGGTGCAGTCCAGGAGCCAGGTCGTCAGCGCGCCGGCGTCGACCAGCGCACGACGGCTGGTCGCGACGCCCTCGGCATCGAAGCTGCAGGAGCGGAGCCCGTCGGCCCGGTGTGGCTCGTCGACGATGGTGACGCCCGGCGCGAAGATCCGCTCGCCGAGCCGGTCCTTGAGGAAGGTCGTGCCGCGGGCGACCGCGGGCCCGGCGATCGCGCTCGCGAGGTGGCGGACGATGCCGCCCGCGACCCGGGGGTCGTAGACCACCGGCAGGCTCCGGCTCCGCACTTTGCGCGGGTTGAGCCGGCGCGCCGCCCGTTCGGCCGCGCGCCGGCCGAGCTCGGCCGGCTCCGGCAGATCCTTGGCGCGGACCACGGTCGCGAACTCGTAGTCGCGCTCCATCCTGCCGTTGGCGGCGGCGATCACCGAGGCGCTCAGGCTGTGGCGCGAGCGCGCCCTGCGGCCGACGAAGCCGTTGGAGGCGACCAGCGTCGTGCGGCTCCGCGACCAGCCGGCTTCGGCGCCCTCGGAATTGGTGATCTGGGGTTGAGCCAGCGCCGCATCCTCGGCCGCGGCCGCGAGCTCCGCCAGCGCCTCGGCCGCCGGTTCCTCGCCGTCGTCGAGATCGAGCTCGGGCAGGTCGCGCGCGATCTGATCCGGTTCGGCGAGCCCGGCGAAGCGGTCCTCAGGCACGGCCTTCGCGATCGCGAGCGCGTTCTCGACCAGCCGGTCCAGGCTCGCCGCCCCGAGATCGCCGGTCGAGACGATCGCCTGGCGCCGGCCGACGAACACCCGCAGGCCCAGATCAGCGCCCTCCGCGCGCTCGATTTTCTCCAGCTTGCCGAGCCGGCGCGTGGCGCTCTGCCCGGCGCTCTCGACCAGCATGGCATCGACGGCATCCGCGCCCGCCCGCCTGGCGCGGGCGATCAGGTCATCGAGAAGGTCGAGATGGCGGTCGGCCTGGATCATCGCTCACCAGCAATCCTGGGTTCACAGCCGGTGCCGCAGATATGGTCACGCGCCCCGCTGTCCGCCACGCCCCGGCCGCGATTTCGGTCGCGCGCGATAAGATCGCGGCGGTCGCAGCCTACAGCGCCAGGACCAGCCGAAGACCATGGTCGATCTCGCGCATTTTCACGCTCGCCACGTTGCCGACGTGTCGGATCAGCCGACCACGGTCCAGCGTGGCCAACTGCGACGCATTCACGACCGAGGGCCGATCGAGTCCCGTGGCGCGGGGCGAGAGGTAGACGTTGCCCGGGAAGTCACGCAGCCTGAGGTTACTGGTAATCGCGGCGACCACGACGGTGCTCATCCGACTCCGGTTCAACGGGTCCGCCTGGATGATCACGACCGGTCGGCGAAACCCGGGCTCCGAGCCGGCGGGCTCCGGAAGGTCCGCCCACCAGACCTCACCCCGCCGCACCTACCATTCGACCTTGCGCAGGGTTTCGCGCTGGAAGGCGTCGAGCACCGGATCGAGCTTGGTCGCGTCCGGGTCGGCATCGACGATTTCGTCGATTCGCCTGGTGATCGCTTGGTCGGCATGCTGCTCCAGGTAGGCGCGGAGCGCATCGGCAAACAGCTGGCTTCGCGACTTGCCAAGACGCCTTGCCAGCTGCTCGGCGGCCTCGAACACCGGGTCGGGGATCGAAATCGCGGTCTTCATGGCTGAGGTATGACGGTGGTTATACCCCTTGTCAAGGGGTGGCGAGGGCGGTCGATGGCTCACCTGGCGGACGTCAGGTCGGCTTGCTGCGCTCGGACAGCCAGATGCCGCCCAGCACCAGGCAGAGCGCCAGCGCGTGGAACGGCTGGAAGGGCTCGTTCAGGACGAGGAGGGCCAGGATCGAGGCGAACACCGGCACCAGGTTGACGAACACGCCGGCCCGGCTCGGGCCGATCAGCGCGACGCCCTGGATGAAGAAGATCTGGGCCAGGAACGATGGAAACAGCGTGACCAGGGCGAGGATGACCCAGCCGGTCGTGGTCGGCCACTGGAACCGGCCGAGCGCCGCCTCGGTCAACGCCAGCGGCAGCGAGGCCAGGAACGCAGCGGCGGCCATCACCGTGAACAGGCTCAGCGCCGAGACCGGCGGCCGGCGGCGCAGCGCCAGCGTATAACCGGCATAGATCGCGCAGGCGGCGATCATCAGAAGATCGCCGAAGTTGAGGGTGAAGGTCGCCAGGCGCGCGAACTCGCCGCCGCAGGCGACGATCACGACGCCCAGCAGGGTCACGAGCACGCCGGCAAGCTGAAGGCCGGCGACCGGAGCCCGGTCGACCGCCAGCGCGCCGGCCAGCACGAACACCGGGATCGCGCCCTGGATGATCCCGATGTTGATTGCCGTGGTCGAATGGGCGGCAACGTAATAGAGCGCGTTGAACACGGTGAAGCAGATCGCGCCCATCGCCGATGCGAACATCAGGCGCTGGCGGATGGCCGGCCAGTCGCGCCGGACCTGCGCGTGGGCGAACACGACCAGCAGACCGAGCGCGCCCAGCCAGCGCAAGGTGACCAGCGCCATCGGCGAGACCTGGCCGACGGCGAGGCGGCCGAAGATCGCGTTCGCGCCCCAGCAGAGTGCGGTCAGCGTCAGCAGCAGATACGCCCGCCCGCTCGCCCGGGCGCCCGCGGCTTCCGTAGTCATGCCAACCCGCTGAGAGCGCTCAGCGGGCGCGACGGCCGACCATGCGACGGGCCGAGGACAGGACGGACGCTCTGGCCGCGGCGACTGACATGCGGGATCACAGCGCCGGTCGCGCGCGTAGCTGTCCCGACATGCCGATTCCATCCCGGACAGCTGATCCCATTCCCGACCCCGGCAGGTGAGCTTCTGCGCCACTAGCCTCGAGGCGGCCGCGAGGATCGGTACGCACGCCGCCACGGAACCATTCGGTCTATGCCCGAGTCAAGCCTCCTGGGCGATGCCGAGCCGAGGTGTGCTCGAACAGGGCTCCGTGGCCGGCCCTACCGCGCAGGGCAAACCGGCGCGGCGGGCGCGTCTCGATGTGGCCGACGCGCCCGCACGGAAAGTCTCTATTGCAAACCCCAGTTGCGCTACTGTGACGCTGGTTGGGCTCACTCGAGCTTCCAAGTGACCTCGTGCGGTATGATGAGCGCGCCGAGGCCTTCACCCGGTGCCGGCAGGCTCTGAACCGTAAACGGCGCAGTCCCGGAAATCCCCTTGTACTTGCCGGTCCCGCCAATGAAATAGTGCGCCTTACTGTCGAAAGTGGTCGAGGTACTATCGCCGTCGGCGTCGGTCTCCTTGCAGGTGCCATACAGTTCCTGCTGGCCTTTGACGTTCCGGATATCGGCCAGGCAGCGGACCACCATGTTGTCGAAGTAGGGCTTGCCGTCAGGATTGCGGGTAATGCCGACAAGCTCGACCGCGGTCATGGAGCTGTCCTCGACCATTTTCAGGTCCGAGAGGGTCCGCACGGAGAAGTAGGTGGTGAAATGCGTGGTCCCTGACGGTGGCAACTTCGCGACCTCAGCGACGGCCCCCGTACCATGCCCGAATACCAGCAGTCCGGCCACGAGCGAGCCGGTCGACAGGAACTTTTTCATGTGATTCCCCCAGAGCTAAGATCGCCGCCGGCCTTAGCACTTGCGACGATCGCCCCAACCGGACGACGTTTTCGCCGTCCGTCCCACCTTCACTATTCAGTCTACATGGCGAGCAAGGCTTGTCAAGTGGTTCGGTTCAAGGAAAAGAAGTAACGTCCGAATGAAGCCGTATCATGAAAACAACCTAGTTCAGGAATTTTTTCGCATCTAAAATAAACGCGCAGGAACCCTTTCACGAGCGCAGTTGGTTGAGGCATATACTAAGAGTTATGAGGCTCCGTCAGGCCTCAGGACTTCGCTCCCGGATCGCCATCGATCCGCAGACTTCGAGGGCCGGGCGGGTTGGGATGGGCGACGCGCTGGGGATGAGGGCTACTTCCAGATCGGTTTGCCGGAACCGGGCAGGCCGTAGTCGGCCCAGCGCGAGGTCACCCGGGTGATGATCTCGTCCGCCATGCGGATCTTCCTGCCCCACTCGCGCCTGGTCTCGGGCCGCCACTTGTTGGTCGCGTCGATGCCGAGCTTGCTGCCTAGCCCGGATTCCGGTGCGGCGAAATCGAGGTAGTCGATCGGCGTGTTCTCGAGGATGGTGAGGTCGCGGGCGGGGTCGACCCGGGTCGAGATCGCCCAGATCACGTCCGGCCAGCTGCGGGCGTCGATGTCGTCGTCGGTGACGATCACGAACTTGGTGTAGGTGAACTGGCGCAGGTAGGACCAGACGCCCAGCATCACGCGCTTGGCGTGGCCCGGGTAGGCTTTTCTGATCGTCACGACCGCGACCCGGTAGGAGCAGCCCTCGGGCGGCAGCCAGAAGTCCACGACCTCCGGGAACTGCTGCTTGAAAAGTGGGAGAAAAACTTCGTTGAGAGCCTCGCCGAGCACCGAGGGCTCGTCGGGCGGCCGGCCGGTGAACGTGGAGAGATAGATCGGGTCGCGGCGCATGGTCATCGCGGTGACCGTGAACACCGGGAATTTCTCGACGGCGTTGTAGTAGCCGGTGTGATCGCCGTAGGGTCCTTCGTCGCCGTAGTCGTCGAGGCTGACCAGGCCTTCGAGCACGATCTCGGCGGTGGCCGGCACCTTGAGCGGCACCGAGACGCAGGGGGCGAGCTCGACCCGCTTGCCACGCAGCAGGCCCGCGAACTGGTATTCCGACATCGTATCCGGGACCGGCGTCACCGCCGCCAGGATGGTGCCGGGGTCGGCGCCGATCACCGCGGCCGCGGGCAGGGGGTCGCGCCGTTCGGCCTGCCAGCGGCGATGGTGCTGGGCGCCGCCCCGGTGCTTCAGCCAGCGCATCAGCGTCGTGGTGCGACCGGTCACCTGCATCCGGTAGATGCCGAGATTGAAGCCGTCGGCCCGCTCGCTGCCCGGTCCTCTGGTCACGACCAGCGGCCAGGTGATCAAGGGCGCGGGTTCGCCCGGCCAGCAGGTCTGGACCGGCAGCCGCCCGAGGTCGATCGCCTCGCCCTCGAGCACGACCTCCTGGCAGGGTGCCCGCGCGACGGTCCTGGGCTTCATCGCCAACGCCGCCTTCATCAGCGGCACCATCTCGATCGCCTCGCGCCAGCCGCCGGGCGGCTCCGGCTGCTTGAGGAACGCCAGCATTTCGCCAAGCGTGCGCAGCTGCCCGGGCTCGCGGTTCATGCCCCACGCGACCCGCTCGACCGTGCCGAACAGGTTGGCGAGCACCGGCATGGCGCTGCCCTCGACGGTCTCGAACAGGACGGCCGGCCCGCGTTCGGCCAGGAGGCGGGTCTGGATCTCGGTGATCTCGAGCACCGGCGAAACCGGCGCCTTGACCCGCACCAGGCGCCCGGTCCGCTCGAGGTGGTCGATGAAGTCGCGCAAGGACTCGTAAGCCATCGAAGTCTCTAGCCGTGGGCCAGGGCGGGGTCAGCTCCGGGCGGTCGCGGGCCCGAGCCCTGCGACCGGGGCCGGCGCCCGTCCGCACCGCCGCCGGCTCCGGGCCAAGGGTGCGCCGATAGCCCGCCGTCAATCGTGGTCGCGATCATCGCTCAGTGATGCTCCACCTGATCCGCGCCCCCCGGGCGGCCGCCGGCGCGCGAGCCGCGGCGTCTCCCGACCCGCGAACATCCAACGACCCACGAACATTCAAAGAGAGACGGGCCGGCCAAAGCGTCGATCTGGGAAATCGAGTGGCCTCTGCACTGGCCCTCGGCAGCACCCCTGCTCGCCGCCCGGCGCCCCGTCCGGCCGGTTAACGTTTCAGCAACCATTGGCCGCTACCCTGCCCAGGCTCGATGGTCCATGAGATCCTGGGAGTCCGTCCGGCCGCCGGCAAGCTGGGCGCAAATTCCTACGGTCACACGGACCATCCGAAGAGAGGGTTACACCGGCCCGAGTTAACCATCGGTGAAGACTGCTGGCCGCCTGGCCTCGGGCCGGCGCGGGCCGGATCACGTGTTGCAAGCCTCAGAACTTTCGAGCTCGCCGTCTGGTCGGCGGCGCCTCGGGGCGATCGGACCGCGGCCGGGGTCCGGTCCATGGCCCGAGTCTGTTCCGATCGGTGCCCAAAGCTAACCAGGCCGAACATTGAGGCGACCGGGGATGGTCGGGCTGGCGCCTGGCCGGCAGTCCTAAGCCATCTTCCACTTGATCGAGCAGCCCATCGAGGGGATCTGGTCGTCGGGGCCGCGGCCGGTCTCGGCGATCTGGACCATCGCCTCGTAGAGCTCGCGGATCGCGCCCGGCACCGGGGTCGTCTTCGAGGCGTCCAGGCGGCCGCGGTACTGCAGCTCGAGATCGGCGTTGTAGCCGAAGAAGTCCGGCGTGCAGACCGCGCCATAGGCGCGCGCGACCGCCTGGGACTCGTCGAATGCGTACGGGAACGGCAGCTGCTTGGCCTCGGCCAGCCGCTTCATGTTGGCGAAGCTGTCGTCCGGATAGGCGACCGGATCGTTGGCGTTGATCGCGATCACGCCGATGCCGTGCTCCTTCAGATCCTTGGCATCGCGGATGATCCGGTCGAGCACCGCCTTGACGTAGGGGCAGTGGTTGCAGATGAACATCACCAGCGTGCCCTTGGCGCCGCGGACGTCCTCGAGGGTGTAACGCCGGCCGTCGGTCGCCGGCAGATCGAACGGCTTTGCCGCCTCGCCGAAGTCGCAGATCGGGGTTGTCGGGGCCACGGTGGTCGCTCCGTTGTCGAGGTTGCCCGCCCTCTATCTAGCGCGCCCGGCGCGCGCTGACGAGGCGCTCGCGCGGACCGCCCCGTCGAGGGCCACTCAGTCGAGGGCCACTCATAAGCCCTCGGTCGCGGCCAGCTCGCGGATTCGGTCCGAAGAGCCGCGCAGCCGGTGCACCCGGCCGACCGCCTTCTGCCGCGGCAGCGTGCCGATGCCGAGAGCGAGCAGGCCGAGATAGAACGCCGTGCCGAGCAGCAGCACGATCTGCCCCGGCAGGGGGCCGACCGCGGTGCGCGTCCACAGCTCCTGGAGCGAAGTGATCGGCACCGGGTGGATCCCGATCTTGCCCCAATAGCTGACGATCTGGACCGCGAAGATCCAGCTGTAGTTGCGCCGCAGACGCCGGCCGGCGGCCTCGAAGATGCTGATGTGGAAGTGGATGTCGGCGTAGTCGTCGGCCAGCACCTCGCCCCAGCCGTTGTCCATGCGCAGGCCCTGGCCGCGCAGGAGCGGCCCGAAGAAGCAGGTCTCCATGACCCGGACCCGCGTCCGCCAGATGTCGAAGTAGCGGTAGCGCCGGGCTTCGAAGATCAAGAAGACCCCGACCAGGAACGAGACCAGGACCATCGGCAGCGGCGAGGCCGCGGCGCTGCTGAAGGTCGCCGAGATCGCGATGCCGGTGGTCACGACCGCCCAGTTGGTGGTGGTGTCCAGCCGCGAGCGCCAGATCTTGCTGCGGTACATCTCGCCCCGATAGAGGTGCGCGAGCGCACCGATCTCCGCGGCACCGAACGGCGGTGGCGCTGAGGGAACCTGCATGACGGTCATGGCCCGCTCCTCCCTGAGCCGAGGTCGTCTCCGGCCGCGATCATAGCGCGCTCGCGGCGCGAGGGGAGACCGGCACCGTGTTCTCTGGCGCTTCGAGCTTGTGTCGCGTAAGCGCGCCGGGCATACCGCGGCGATGAGCGCGCGCGCCACCCGCCTCGGGCAGGTTTCCTGGGCCCTCTACGACTGGGCGAACTCCGCCTTCTCCGCGGTGATCATCACCTTCGTCTACGCGACCTATTACACCAAGGGCATTGCCGCGAATGAGGTCGCCGGCACCGCCGAGTGGGGCTGGGCGATGTCGGCCAGCGGGATCGCGATCGCGATCGCGAGCCCGATCCTCGGCGCGGTCGCCGATGCCGGCGGTCGTCGCAAGCCCTGGCTGTTCGTCTGGACCGTGATCGCGGTGATCGGTTGCGGCCTGCTCTGGTACGGCCGGCCCAGCCCCGAGGTCGCGCTGATGGTCCTTGCGATCGCGGCGCTGACCAATCTCGCCTTCGAGATCGCCGGCGTGTTCTACAACGCGATGCTGCCCGAGATCGTGAGCCGCCAGTACCTCGGCCGCCTGTCCGGCTGGGGCTGGGGCCTGGGCTACGCCGGTGGCCTCGTCTGCCTGATCCTGGTCCTCTACGGCTTCGTCGAGGCCGAGCCCGCACCCTTCGGCCTCGACCAGAGCCAGGCGGAGGACGTCCGGATCTCCGGCCCGCTGGTGGGCTTGTGGCTCGCGGTGTTCAGCCTGCCGCTGTTCCTGTTCACGCCCGATCGCCAGAGCGCCGGGCTGCCGGCCGCGGAGGCGGTGCGCCGGGGCTTGGCCCAGCTCCGCCATACCTTCGCGAACCTCGGGCGCTACCGGACGATCGGCCGCTTCCTGATCGCGCGCATGATCTATACCGACGGGCTCAACACGCTGTTCGCCTTCGGCGGCATCTACGCCGCCGGCACCTTCGGCATGGCGATCGCCGAGGTGATCAAGTTCGGCATCCTCCTGAACGTCACCGCCGGTCTGGGCGCGCTGGGCTTCGCCTGGGTCGACGACTGGCTCGGCGCCAAACGCACGATCCTGATCGGGCTCGCGGGCCTGCTGGTGTGCGGCCTCGCCGCGGTGCTGGCGACCGATCCCTTGTACTTTTGGATCGCAGGCGGCCTGCTCGGGATCTTCGTCGGCCCGACCCAGGCCGCGAGCCGCTCGCTGATGGCGCGGCTCGCCCCCGCCGAGGTCCGCACCGAGATGTTCGGCCTCTACGCGCTGACCGGCAAGATCACCGCCTACATCGGCCCGTTCCTGCTCGGCACGGTGACTTATTGGACCGGCAGCCAGCGGCTCGGCATCGCCACCATCCTGGCGTTTTTCGTGATCGGCGGCCTGCTGCTCTGGCCGCTCGAGGAGCCGGGGGAGCCTGCCGAAGACTGAGCGCGAGGGAATGCAGATCATGCGCACCGCGGGGTTGCGGCTGCGCGCCAATGAGGCGACCATGGGCCACCGCGACCCATCGCTCGACCCTTCAGCGGAGCCTGATCAGCGATGCCCAGACAGCCGGGCGCCAAACGGCCGGCGCCGAGCAAGAGGACGGCTGCGGCTTCGACCTCGCAGCTGCCCGACCGCGCCGCGATGCAAGCCTTTCGTTCGAGCCACCGCGGCCGGGCGCTGGAGGCCAAGCTCAATCAAGCCCAGGAGGTGATCTACCGCGCCTGGGAGACGTCCGGCCGCCGGGCTTGCATCACTCTCGCCAGACGCGCGCTCGAGATCTCGCCGCTGTGCACCGATGCCTATGTCCTGCTCGCCGAAGAAAGCGCAAAATCGCTTCAGGAAGCCCGTGATCTGTACGCCAAGGGGGTCGAAGCGGGCGAACTCGCGCTCGGCCCGCGCAGCTTCAAGGAAGACGTCGGCCATTTCTGGGGGCTGCTCGAGACCCGGCCGTACATGCGCGCCCGTTGCGGTCTCGCCCAGACGCTTTGGGCCATGGGCGAGGGCGACGCCGCGATCGCCCACTATCGCGACATGCTGCGCCTGAACCCCAACGACAACCAGGGCATCCGGGACCTGCTCGCGGCCTGCCTGCTGGCGATCGGTGACGACGCCGGCCTCGCTCAACTCCTGAAGCAGTACGACGAGGATGCCGGCACCACTTGGAGCTACACGAAGGCGCTTTTGGCCTTTCGGACCGGTGGCGACGGCAAGCAGGCGCGATCACGCCTGGCCGAGGCTCTCGAGAGCAATGCCCACGTGCCCGCATACCTGTCGGGCGAGAAGAAGCTGCCGGATGAGCCGCCGGCCTACGTCACCTGGGGCGGCGAGGACGAAGCCGCCGAATACGCGCGCGCCCACGGCACGGCCTGGCATGCGACACCGGGAGCGGTCGACTGGCTGGCGCACGCGACCGCCGAGCATGCCCAACCGCGCAAGCGCCGACGACGAGCCCCTGAGTGAGCCTGCATCGGGCTGGCAACGCCGGTCCTCGGCCGCCCAGTCTGGCGCTTCGGTGAGCTAGAAGCGGATGCGGGCGCCGAGCTTCAGGACCTGGGCGTCGATCGTGCCCGCATCGGGGCGGTCGGCCTGGTCCAGGACCACCCGGTAGGACGGCACGATCGACAGGCCCGCAACCGGGTCGAGATCGATGCCGACCTCGCCATAGAGCGCCGGCGCATCGCCCGGGCTTCGTCCCGCGCGCGAGGCGCGGCCGAAATGCAGATCGAGGCGATGTGCCCGATGCTCGTCTCCGGGGCGTGCCAGACGGTCGGGCAGGGCCTCGGCTCCGTCCGCCTGCGGTGTCACAGCCAAGCCGTCCAGGCTGAGGGCGCGCGCAGGCAGATCGAGGCTGAGGTGGCGGCCGACGCCCGTCGTCGGTGCGAGGGCCGGTGGCGGGCCGGCCGGCCGCGGCTCCGCTGCCAGCGAGGCGCTCGAGACACCCAGCCCGACGGCGAGCGCCAGCAGCGGCCAGGACGACATCGGCTTCTTCATCCCAGATCGATTGGTTGCCGCCCTCTCGGCGCGCGGCCGCAAGACACTGTCCCTGGTCGCGGGCGTCGAGAACTTCTATGCTGCCACTAGACCTGCGGCGGGCCGATGGCCAGCCCGGAATCAGGTCCCCGGTAGCCTTTCGCACACACTGCGGCCCGTCGGCCACAGTCGGCCGCGCTCATGCTAACCGATGGTGTCGCTCGGGCGACACGGCGCAAACTTCGAGGCGAGAGCGACGCTTGCTGTTCACAATCGGCCACTCCAACCATGGCATCGAGCTCTTCCTCGACCTGCTCCGCCGCCACGCCATCGAGGCGGTGGCCGACGTGCGCTCGCGCCCGTATTCGCGGTTCGTGCCGCATTTCTCCAAGCCAAGCCTCGCGCGTCTCCTCGCCGCGGCGGACATCGACTATCTCTATCTGGGCGCAGAACTTGGCGGCAAACCGCTGACGCCCCAGACCTCCACGACGGTCGACTACGCCAGCCGGGTGCGCCAGCCCGAGTTCCGCGCCGGCATCGAGCAATTGCTGGCGGCGGCCCGGAAGCGACGCGTCGCCATGCTCTGCCGCGAGCGCGATCCGCTCGATTGCCACCGTCTGCACCTGATCTGCCGCCACGTGCAGCCGATCATCGGCGAGATCGCGCATATTCTCCCGAACGGCGCTCTCGAAGTGCAGGAGGAGACCGAGCGACGGCTGCTGGACCGGCTCGGCGCGTCGCCGGCGCTGCCGTTCGAGCCTAGCGATCCGCTGGAACGGGCTTACGACCATTGGTGGCGACGGGCGCGTTGATCATTATCGCAGGTCGCGCACACGATCGCCGATTGGTTGTCATAGGATGCCGCTAGCGATCGTTGGTCGCGGCAACAGCACGGGAGCGCACCATGGCTCGGATCCGGCCCTCCGTCTCGAACCTGACCCGGCGGACCCTGCTGCGGCGCGGGGCGCTTGCCGGCGGCGGCCTGCTCGCCGGCTCGCTGCCGGCGGCGCGCGACTTTGCCCAGGCGAGCGCGCCTGCCGTGATCACCAGCGACAAGATGCGCCCCGCGCTGCCGTCCGGCGTGCAGGCCGGCGACCTCCTGGGCGACCGGGCGATCCTCTGGGCGCAGGCCGACCGGCCGGCGCGCATGCTGGTCGAATGGGCCACCACTGAAAGCTTCGCCGACGCGCGCAGGGTGCCGGGTCCGGCGGCGCTCGAGGCCGCCGAGTTCACCGCCAAGCTGGACCTCGCCGGCCTGCCGCCCGGCCAGCGGATCTTCTACCGGGTGACCATGGTCGATCTCGCCGACCACAAGCTCGTGAGCGAGCCCGCCGCGGGCAGGTTCCGGACGCCGTCCGCCGCGCGCCAGAACCTCCGCTTCGTCTGGTCGGGCGATGTCGGCGGCCAGGGCTGGGGGATCAATCCCGACTGGGGCGGCATGAAGATCTTCGAGGCGATGCGCGCGGTCGAGCCCGCCTTCTTCATCCATTCCGGCGACACGATCTACGCCGACGGGCCGTTCGCGGCCGAGCAGGCGCAGCCGGACGGCGGCATCTGGCGGAACCTGACCACCGAGGCGACCTCGAAGGTCGCGGAAACGCTGGCCGAGTTCCGCGGCAACTACGTCTACAACCTGATGGACGCCAACCTCCGGCGGTTCAATGCCGAGGTCTTGATGCTGGTGCAGTGGGACGATCACGAGGTCCTGAACAACTGGTATCCGCACGAGGACCTCTCGAGCGACCCGAAGAAGGCTGTCTACAAGGTCAAGAGCGTCGATCTGCTGTCGGCCCGGGCGGCGCAGGCGTTCTTCGACTACATGCCGATCCGCGAGCATCCGCTCGAGCGCCGGCGGGTCTATGGCTCATTCCCGTATGGCCCCGCGCTCGAGGTGTTCCGGCTCGACATGCGCTCCTACCGCGGGCCCAACACCAGGAACGACCAGGCCGCGCCGGGGCCGGACACGGCATTCCTGGGGGCGACCCAGCTGCGCTGGCTGAAGCAGGCGCTGCTCGCTTCGGATGCGACCTGGAAGGTGATCGCGGCCGACATGCCGATCGGCCTCGTGGTGCCGGACGGCGAGCTGTTCGAGGCGGTCGCCAACGGCGACGGGCCGGCGCGCGGCCGCGAGCTCGAGATCGCGGACCTGCTCCGCTTCATCCGCGACGCCGGGATCGGGAACGTGGTCTGGCTGACCGCGGACGTGCACTACACCGCAGCCCATCGCTACGATCCGGACGCGGCCCGCTTCCAGGACTTCGCGCCGTTCTGGGAGTTCGTCTCAGGCCCCCTCAACGCCGGCACCTTCGGGCCCAACCCGCTCGACGACACCTTCGGCCCGAAGGTCGTGTTCCAGAAGGCGCCGCCCGCGGGTCAGGTCAATCTGCCGCCGTCGGCCGGTCTGCAGTTCTTCGGCCAGGTCGACATCGACCGCACGAGCGAGGTGATGACGGTGACCCTCAAGGACCTCGCCGGTACCGCGCTCTTTACCCAGGAACTGACTCCCGAGGCGTAGCCCCATGCGGCGGCGCGATCGACACCGCACTATCCGGCAAGAGCCGGGTCTCGATCAGGCCCAGACTCTTCTTGACCTTGGTCCACACGGGGTAGTGGTGCAGATCCGGCAGATACCGGGGTGCGGTGTCGTCCGCGCTTGCCAGGCACGAACTGGCGAAGGTGACTGCGAGCGGCCGGCCGGTCGCCGCATCGCTCACAACTGCGCTCAGTTGGCAGACGCGCAGGCCCTGGTGAAGCCTGGTCTGAATGGCGTTTGCGCAGCTCTCAAGCCGCTGGAGCTTGTCGAAGCGCGCATCATCGAGATTCTTGCGCAATGCCTCCATGTTGCGCACCTCGAGGATCTGCCGGTTGTGGTCGAGGAGGTTGTCAACCGGAACGTAGCTGCGGGTGAAGGGGCTGAGATCGAAGACGTACGGGACCGAGCTGCCGATCTCTTTCGCGTGTAAGCCCGGTACGGCCAAGCCGACGATCCCGGAGACGAATGGCAGCGCCTCGCCGAGCACGTTCACAAAGCGCACCCCAGGCTCCGCAACCTGGTGCGGATCGAATTCGCCCGGCGTGAAGGAGCAGAGCGGCTCGCGGATCTCGTTCTGGTCGGAAATAACGTAGAGCTGTCCCGGCACCGGGTTGTTCAATGGCGAGCCGTCGATCCAACCGTAATGGGTAAGGGCGTCGTTGTGGGAGGCGGTTGCGAGGAACGCTGCCAAGGTCGTCCCGCTGCTCAGGGCGACCGCAGAGACGCAGAGCGTCACCGCCTTGCTTTTCAACAGTTCGAGCATCATCGTGCTCCCGGAAAACTCTGCCTAGGGGGCGGAAGCAGCGACCAGTCGATTTCCGGTCACCTGCCCGGGCAGCAGACACCTCGGCCACAGTCGGTATAGCCCGGTGGGCAAGCATTCGCGGGGCTCACCGCTAGTTGGAGCGCGGTGCAGGCGAGCAACAAGATCAGGGTCATTCGCATGGCTCGGCCTCCAATGTCTGGGCGTCCGTCTTCATGATCATTTCATGGTACAGCCTGGACTGACCTCAGATTGTGAAGGGGTTCACAGAGAGCAATCAAAAGTTGCCAACTGTCCGGTGTTTCGGTGCAGCCATGCCGGCCGTCCAACCGCGATGCCGTGGTGGTCGGGAGCGTCCTCGTCACGACCAGCCGTCCTCGGAGTAGAAGATGCCGGCGCGCCAGCCGTCGATCGCCGCGCGCACGTAGGGCACCATGTTGGCGGGCAGGGCGTCGAGCGGGAACCAGGCGAGCTGGTCGCACTTTTCGGGCTCCCGGTTCTGCGGCTCGCCCGACCAGCGCAGCGCCTCGAAGAACAGACCGATCCGCTCGTCCCGGGTGCAGCGGTGGACGACGTGGGCAAAGCGGAGGTCGTCCGGGCGGATCAGCAGCCCGGCCTCCTCCGCGGCCTCGCGACAGAGCGCGGCGCGGGCGCTCTCGCCGCCGTCCATGTGGCCCGCGACCAGGCTGTAATTGCCGTCCTCGTAGCCGGTGTTGGCGCGGCGCAGCAGCAGGATTTTGCCGTCCTCAACGAGGAACAGGTGAACTTCCGGGACCAGCTTGAAGCGTTCCATGAGCTTTCCGGCGATGGTTGCGCGCGACGGCCGATCGGTGCGACCTTCCGGGCGTTGTAGACCCCGACGATTGGCGAGCAAAGGTGGGAACAATGGACGCAGCTGCGCTCAAGGAACTGCAGGCCCCGTTCAAGCAGCGCTATCGGGACGCGCCCGAGGCGGCGGTGATCACGCTCAAGGCCGAGGGCGCGATCGGCGAGGGCGCGACCTGCTCGGTGCAGACCGCCAAGGCGCTGGTCGAGGCCGGGCTGCATCCGGCGACCGGCGGCAGCGGCCTCTCCGCCTGCTCGGGCGACATGCTGCTGGAGGCGCTCGCGGCCTGCGCCGGGGTCACGCTGTCCGCGGTCGCGACCGCGCTCGAGATTCCGGTCCGCTCGGGCAAGGTCCGGGTCGAGGGCGATCTCGACTTCCGCGGCACGCTCGGGGTCGCCAGGGACGCCCCGGTCGGCTTCAGGGACATCCGGCTGCGCTTCGAGCTCGACAGCGACGCCTCGAAGGACCAGCTCGCGACGCTGATCAAGCTCACCGAGCGCTACTGCGTCGTCTACCAGACGCTCCGCAACCCGCCGCCGGTCGCGGTCGGGCTCGCAGAGCCCTGATCCCGCGCCCGGGCCAGCGCCGGTCAGTGCGCCGCGTCCGCGTCCCAGGTCGCCGGATCGCTCGCCGGGCCGAGCACCGTCAGGGGCGACGACCGCGGCTGCCAGGGCTGCTCGATCCGGACCTCGACGAGATGGGTGCCCTGGAGGTTCGCCGCCTTGGGATCGAACGCGACCCGCACCGGCCGTGGTTCGGCGGCGGCGCTGGAGTAGATCGAGCGGCCGTCCAGGCCTGCCGGCGGCCCCGGCAGGCCGAGGATGTCGAGCAGCGTCGGATAGAGGTCGACCAGCTGCGTCGGCGTCTCGACCAGCCTCAGCGGGCCCGTGGCGTGCGGCCGCTTGATCATCAGCAAAGCCTGCGCGTAGGAGAGCAGGCTGGCTTTCGGATAGCCGAGAATCCTGCCGGTGACCTTTCTGGTCTCGCCGAGCGGCATCCAGTCGCCGGTGTCGCCATGGATGACGATGGTCGCCGCCTCGAAACGCCCGAGCCGCTTCAGTTCCTGCAGGAACGCGGCGAGCAGGCGAAGCGAGCACTGCGCCTGGAGCAGGTAGCCCTGCACGGGCCTGAGCGGCACGGCGCGCTTGCCGCTCGGGCCGACATAGCGGCAGTCCTGGTCGAGGACGTGGGGCCCGTGGGGCAACAGAGCGTGGGCGTAGACGTATTCGCCGTCGGGCGCGCGCAGCGCTTCCTCGCGCAGCAGCCGCCGCAGCAGCAGGACCCCGGCGTACTGATGCAGACCCTCGGTGCCTGAGAGCGGTCGCAATCGACCGGTCAGCAGCTCGAACATCGGATCGGCGACCGCCGCCGCGACCGGCAGGGCCTCGTTGGTCAGCATATTCGGCGCGAGACTGGCGAGCCAGATCTGGAGCAGGTCGAACAGACCGGCCTGCGCGAAACCGGTCTCCTGTTGGTAGATGTCGACGTCGTAGGCGAAGCGGTCGACGTCTCTGGTCTGCCAGGTCGCGAGCGGCGCGTACATCCAGACCTGGTAACCTCGGGCCGACAACGTCGGGATCAGGCCCTGGTCATTCTGCCATCCTTGCAGCCATTGGTCGTAATCGGCGCCGGTAAAAATCGTCCCGGTGAAATAACTGGCAGCCGACTGAAGGGTCCAGAGATAGTTCGACAGATTGTTCTCGAACAGATCGAAGCCGTCAAACATCGCCCTGGTGTGAGTTTGCTCGACGGCAGAGAGGAAGGCATCGGTCTGCATGCGATCGAGGACGATGTGATAGACGTTGCCCGCGCCGGCCGCGGCCGCGGGTCCGTCACTGACCGCCAAGGCGTCACGCCGATCGGCGAGCTGGCTGTCCCGAAGCTCGCGGTGATGGGTCAGCGTCAGCGCGCCCGCGTAGCCGAAGCCGACCAGAAGCAGCGCGATCGAGAACAGATCGGCGACGACCAGGCCACGACCGCGCCGGAGCTGGATGAACACGAGGATCACTGTCGCCAGCAGGATCACCTCGATCGGCGTGCAGGACAGCGGTTCGGTGCTCCTGATCTTCGAGCCGTCGAGCGGGCCGACCTGGATCGGCGCGTAGACGTGGGCGAGCAGAAGGAAGACGCCGAGGCAGAACATGACGAGGGCGGCGGTGACCGCGGCGCCCTGGTGGACTGCTGCCACCGCCCGGAGGACCAGAGCGAAGCCGATGAAGAGCACGAGGCCAAGCACGGTCACCGACAGCAAGGTAGGAAATGGAAAGTCCCAGTCCTCGCCGGAATGCGCGTAGATCGTGAACGGTATCACCGCAAAGACGACAGTGAAGAAAGCGAGCGAGAGCCGATGATAACGTAATCCCGGCAAAAAGATCCGGGTCCAACGGTGATCGCCGGCAGTCAACATGACCTCCACTCTCGGGCTGGTTTAGCGCTCGTAGCAGAAAAGACGGCGGCCGTGCTGGGAGACTGTCGCGCTCGAGACGATCCGCGCTTGGCGCGACAGGCAGTCGACGAACTCCCTCTCCGTGTAGCCCTGAAAGATGTCCTCACGCAACGCCAGCATGCGAGCGACCGTCGGGTCGTCTTTGGGCACGAACTCGATGACGCCGCGGGGCGCCAGGCCGACCAGCCAGGCGACCGTCTGGTCCAGCGGCAGGTTACGCGCGATCGCCAGGTGGTGGCCGAAGGCCAGCGCGAGCAGAGCGTCGGCCTTGGCGCGGCTGGCGAAGCCGGGGCGCTCCCGCTGACGCCAACCCTGGTCCGGGCTCGGATTGGCGGCATCGAGGAACAGCGGCAGGAAGTCCAGATCCTCCGCCTGCGCGCGGCGAAAGGCGGCATCCAGCGCCTGCTGGTCGAAGTCGAAGCCGATCACCCGCCGGGCACCGGCGCCGAGCGCCAGCGCGGCATAATCGCCGGTGTTGCAGCCGAGATCGAACAGCAGCCCGGGCCGCGTCCGCGCGATGAACGCCTCAACGAAGCTGCGCTTGGCGGCCTCCTCGGCGGCGGCGTAGCCGTGGCACCTGGCATAGTCGCTCCAGGTGGAGGGCGCCGTGCCGGCCGGCTCGAGCCGGCCGATCCAGCGCCGGAGTTGGCCGAGCAGGCCCTGAAAGGCGGTCGGCGACAGGCGGCTGCGGCGCGCCTTCTCGATGCTGCCGGCGGGTCGTTGCATCGCCTTGTGGTGCAGGCGCGCCTGCAGGAGTACGTGGGCGAGCAGGTTCCAGGACCATCGGCTCCGCCAGGGCAGCAGTCTGGCGAGATCGGTCGTGGGGATGCCCTCGAGGCTCCCGCGATACCAGGCGTTGTGCGGCACGCCCAGCAGCGCGCGCAGCAGGAGCGGGTTCAGGAACTGCTCGCAGAACTGTCGATGCCCGAGCCAGAGTTCGCCCTCGCGCCGGCAGCGCAGCGACAGCAGATCGATGAACACCGGCCGGGCGCCGCGGAACTGGACGTTGTAGGCGCTCGCGTCCGCGAGCGTGGCGCCCGCTGCCAGCGCTTCGAGGTGAAGGTCGAGATGCAGGAGAGCCGCCGATCTGAGCGCCGCGAAACTCCACTCGTAGGGGAACGAGACATAGGGGAGCGGGCGATGCTCGACGACGTAGCGCGCGCGTCCGGCAAGCTCGCCGAGCACGGCCGGCGCGACCTCGCGGCTGGCGATCAGCCAGCCCTTCTCGACCAGCCGCGCAAGCAGCCCCTCGTCCCGCAGCCGCTCGTAGTCCTGGACGGCGGGCTCGTTGATCGTCCGGTAGACGCGATCGAGATCGATGAAGACCTGGCCCGCCGGATCGCGAAACGACCCGGCATCGGCCGCGACCGTCATCCGCCCCCGGTCGGTTCGCTGCGGCTGGTATTCGGGCGGCGTTCCTCGGGGGCCGCCGAGAACAAGGACTTGAGCTTGTGCCAGTAGCGCCCGAGCACCACCGAGGCGGCGGCGAGCCCGGCGATCAGCCCCTGCAGCAGCATGCTGCCGATGCCGGGGTCGAGATAGGCATGGGCATCGCCGGTCGACAGCAGGAGGACGCCGAGCGCGAGCGCTGTGATCGAGGCGAAAGCTCTCATCCGACCGCCGTAGTCAAGGAATTGTCATTCAACTGCCACGGTTACGCGACTTCACGGCCGGGTTCAAGCCGGATCGAGCTGCCGTGGTCTGGCGCCTGCCGCTCAGTGGCGGAAGTGGCGGATACCGGTGAACAGCATGGCGGCGCCGGCCTCGTCGGCGACCGCGATCACCTCGGCGTCGCGCAGGCTGCCGCCCGGCTGGATCGCGGCGGTGGCGCCGGCGCGCAGCGCCATGTCCAGGCCGTCCGGAAACGGGAAAAAGGCGTCCGAGGCGACCACGCTGCCGACGATCCGCGATTCGGTCTCCTCGGCCTCGCGGCTGACCAGTGCGCCCTTCTCGATCGCGATCCGCACGGCATCGACCCGGCTCATCTGGCCGGCGCCGACCGCGACCGTGGCGCCCTTCCTGGCGAACACGATCGCGTTCGAGCGGACGTGTTTGGCGATGGTGAACGCGAACCGGAGGTCGGCGAGCTCGTCCGCGGTCGGCGCCCGCTCGGTCGCCACCCTGAGGTCGTCCTCGGCGAGCACGCCGGCATCGCGCTCCTGGACCAGGAGGCCGCCGACCACCGAGCGCACCAACAACTCGCGGGGCTTCGGCTCGAGCGCGCCGCCGGTCAACAGCAGCCGGAGGTTCTGCTTCGCGCTCAGCACCGCCCGGGCGGCCTCGTCGGCCGCGGGCGCGATCACGACCTCGGTGAACACGCGCGCGATCTGCTCGGCGATCGCGCCATCGAGCGGCCGGTTGAGCGCGACCACGCCGCCATAGGCGCTCTGCGGGTCGCAGGCGAGCGCCCGGCCGTAGGCGAGCGCCAGGTCGTCGCCGATCGCGACGCCGCAGGGATTGGCGTGCTTGATGATCGCGACCGCGGGTGTTTCGAACTCGCTGACCAGCTCGAGCGCGGCATCGGCGTCGGCGAGGTTGTTGTAGGACAGCGCCTTGCCCTGGACCTGCTCGGCGGCGGCGACGCTGGGCCGGCTCTGGTCGGTGACGTAGAACGCGGCCTGCTGATGCGGGTTTTCGCCGTAGCGCATGCTCTGGCGGCGGGCTGCGCCGAGGATCAGGCGCTCGGGCAGGATCTCGCCCTCCTGGCTCGCGAACCAGCGGGCGATCGCGCCGTCGTAGGCGGCGATCCGGGCGAAGGCCTTGGCGGCGAGGCTCCGCCGCAGCGCCGCGCCGGTGTCGCCGCCAAGGGCCTCGAGCTCGGCGACCACGCGGCTGTAGTCGGCCGGGTCGACGATCACCGTGACGCCGGCGTGGTTCTTGGCGGCGGCGCGGATCAGGGCGGTGCCGCCGATGTCGATCATCTCGATCGCCTCCTCGGCCCCGGCGCCGGCCGCGACGGTCGCCTCGAACGGGTAGAGGTTGACCACGACCAGGTCGATCGGGGCGATGTTGAGCGCCTCGATGGTCGCCATGTGCGCCTCGAGGTCGCGGCGCGCGAGGATGCCGCCGTGGACCGCGGGATGCAGGGTCTTGACCCGGCCGTCCAGGATGCCGGCGGCGCCGGTCAGCGTCGCGACGTCGACCACCTCGAGTCCCGCGTCGCGCAGCTGGCGCGCGGTGCCGCCGGTCGAGACCAGCTCGATGCCGAGCCCGGCCAGGGCCTGCGCGAACTCGACCAGCCCGGTCTTGTCCCAGACCGAGAGCAGGGCGCGCCGGGTCGATCGAACGGTCATGACGGGGCTCCGAGAGGACTTGGGCTCTGGTAGCGGCTCAACCGCGCGCTCGCAAGCGCGCGATGAAGAAGCCGTCGAGGCCGCCCTGCTCGGCCAGATGGCAGGGCAGGGTCCGGACCTCGCCGGCGGCGGTGAGCTCGACCTCGAGCCCGCCGAGCTCGCCCGGCGTCACCGGCCAGCGCTCGAGCGGCAGGCCGTCCGCGAGCGCCGCCTCGATCACCGCGGCGCCCTCCTCCGGCTGCAGCGAGCAGCTGGCGTAGACCAGGGCGCCACCGGGCGCCAGCATCCGGGCGGCAGCGGCCAGCAGCTGGCGCTGAAGCTCGGCGAGGCGGCGGACGTCGGCCGGCGTCCGGTGCCGGGCGATGTCGGGATGGCGGCGGATCGTGCCGGTCGCGGTGCAGGGAGCATCGAGCAGCAGGCGCAGGGCGGGACGCTCGGGGCGCCAGTCGCGGGCGTCGGCGACCACGACCTCGGCCTCGAGCCGAAGGCGCTCGAGATTGGCGCGGAGCCGGTCGGCGCGCTTGGGCGAGGCCTCGACCGCGGTCACGCTCGCGCCGGCCGCCGCCAGCTGGGCGGTCTTGCCGCCCGGGGCGGCGCAGAGGTCGATCACGGCGCGACCGGCGACCTCGGGCAACAGCCGCGCGGGCAGCGCCGCCGCGGCGTCCTGCACCCACCAGGCGCCCTCGGCATAGCCCGGCAGGCCCTCGATGACGCCGCCGGCGGCACGGCGCAGGGTAGTGCCGTAGAGGTGCCCGGCATCGAGCCGGCGCACCCAGACCTCCGGGTGCTCCTTGACCGTCAGATCGAGCGGCGGCTCGATCAGATGGGCCGAGGCGATCGCGCGCGCCCGCTCCTCGCCGTAGGCCTCCGACCAGCTCTGCCAGAGCCAGTCCGGGGTGTTGAGGCGGGCCGCGTCCTGCGCTTCGATCCGCGCCTCGCCCTCGCGGGCGAGCCGCCGGAGCACCGCGTTGGCAAGGCCGCGCGCGAAGCTCTCGCGGCCGCTCGCGAGCGCCACCGTCTCGGCGACCGCGGCGTGCGCCGGCGTGCCCAGAAACAGCAGCTGGACGGCGCCGAGACGGAGCAGATTGCGCACCCGGAGCGACTTGGGCGGCTGGCGGAGCAACGCGTCGAGGGCGGCATCGATCTGGCCGAGCCGGCGGAGCGTGGTCGCGACCAGCAGGCGGGCGTGCGCCCGGTCGCGCCCGGCCAGCCGGCCGAGCTGCGGGTGGCCGGCGAACACGTCGTCGAGCGGTCGCTGCTCACCCAGCACCTGATCGAGCAGGTCGAGCGCCAGTCGGCGGGCGCTGATCGGGGCCGCGCCCTGCGAGGCCATGCGCTCAAGCGCGCCGGTCAGGCCGCCGGCTGGTCGATTCGCCGGCCCGCCAGGACCTGCTCGATCAGGGCGGCGGTCGCGGCCGGGCCGTAGAACGCGACGAAGGTGCCGAAGCGCGGTCCCTCGGTCTGGCCGAGCAGGATCTCGTAGAGCGCCTGGAACCAGCCGCGCAGATGGGCGGCGAAGCCGTGGCGCTTGCCGATCTCGTAGACCTCCTGCTGGATCGCCTCGGCGCCCTGCTCGAAGCTCGCCGGGTCGAGGGTCGGGCGCTGATCGAACTCCCGGAGCCAGCCAGCGAGCTCGGCAAGCGCCGGCCGCTCCGCGTCGCTCGGCAGCCGGTACGACTTGGCCGGCTTGACGAAGTCCCGATAGTAGGCGAGCGCGTGTCCGACCAGCTCGTCCAGCAGCGGCGCGTTGTCCGGGGTCGCCTCGCGGGCGTAGCGGTTGATGAAGCCCCAGAGCACGTCCTTCGCCTCGGCGTTCACGACCGAGGCGAGGTTGAGCAGCATCGCGAAGCTGATCGGCAGGCCGCCCGCCGGCGGCCGGCCGTCGTGGATGTGCCAGACCGGGTTGTGGTAGCGCTGCTCCGCCGTCTGTTCGGGAAAACGGTCGAGCAGGCCGAAGTAGTCGTCGACGTTGCGCGGGATCACGTCGAAATAGAGCCGTTTGGCCTTGCGCGGCGCCTGGTACATGAAGAGCTTCAGGCTCTCCCTGGTGCCGTAGGTCAGCCACTGGTCGCAGGTCAGGCCATTGCCTTTGGACTTCGAGATCTTCTGGCCCTGGTCGTCCAGGAACATCTCGTAGGCGAAGCCCGCGGGCGGCGTGCCGCCCAGGATGCGGCAGATCTGGCTCGAGAGCTTGGCCGAATTGATCAGATCCTTGCCGTACATCTCGTAGTCGACCTGAAGCGCCGCCCAGCGCATCGCCCAGTCGGGCCGCCACTGCAGCTTCGCCCGACCGTCGAGGACCGACTGCTCGACCAGCTTGCCGGCCTCGTTCCGGTAGGTCACGGTGCCGGCCTCCGGATCGGTCTTCAGGATCGGCACCTGCAGCACGCGCCCGGTCTCGGCGCAGACCGGCAGGATCGGGCTGTAGGTCTCCCGCCGCTCCGGGCCCAGCGTCGGCAGGACCACCCGGAGGATCGCCTCGTGGCGCTCGAGCACGCGCCGGAGCGCATCGTTGAAGCGCCCCGAGCGGTAGCACTCGGTCGCGCTCACGAACTCGTAATCGAACCCGAAACCGTCCAGGAACGACTTCAGACGCTGGTTCATGTTGGCGCCGTAGCTCTCTTCTGTACCGAACGGATCTGGAATCGACGTCAACGGCTTATGGAGATGCTGCGCGACCTGGTCGCGATCGGGGATGTTGTCGGGCACGGCGCGCAGCCCGTCCATGTCGTCGGAGAAGGCATAGAGTTTCGATGGCCAGCCCGACAGGCGCTCGAACACCTGGCGCACCAACGAAGTCCGAAAGACCTCGGCGAAGGTGCCGATATGCGGCAGGCCCGACGGGCCGTAGCCGGTCTCGAACAGGACGAAGCCCTTGGGCGGCGGCCGCCCGCCGAGGCGCTCGATCAGCCCGACCGCCTCGACCACCGGCCAGGCCTTGCTCGCCCGCAACTGCTGCATATCCTCCGCCATCGTTCCCCCGAAAGTCACCACAGGCCGCCCCAATCTGCATCTTAGGCGGTTTCACCGAGGGTGCCAGGGTCGTCCTCAGGATCAGCCAGCTTGCGCCCGCCAGACTCTCATTGCTTCGCCACGCGGCGGTTGAGGCGGTTTTCACAGCTCGAGCGGTAAAAAAGTCGTGAATCTCGCGCAGATCGCGATGGGAAGTGGTCTGACCGATTCTGCCGATGGCCGCGGATTTACCAGCGCAACGTCGCGATCGCGGCGGTGGGAAAGTGGCCGTGGCGGGCGCAGAGGGCGGTGAGGCGGGCGGGGTCGGGGGGGGCACCCGGGGCGATGCCGAGGTCTTCGGCGTGGATGCCGCGGGTCACCAGCAGGCTGTCGTAGCCCGCGGCGGCGGCGCCCTTGATGTCGGTCGCGAGGCTGTCGCCGACCACCAGGATGCGGGCGTTCTCGGGCTGGCCGAGCGCGCGGGCGGCGCGGTGGAAGATCGCCGGATCGGGCTTGCCGTGATAGATGACGCGGCCGCCCTGCTCCCGGAAACGCTGCGCCAGCAGGCCGGCGCAGGGGCTGGTGATCCCGCTCTGGCGGTGCACCACGAGGTCGGGATTGACGCAGATCATCGCCGCCTCGCGCGCCCGCGCCGCGGCGAACAGGGGATCGTAGTGCCTGAGCGGGTCGGCCTCGTCGAACAGGCCGACCGTGAGCAGGAAGTCCGCCGCCTCGACGGTCTCGACCCGGTGATAGTCGAGGCCCGCGACCAGATCGGCGTCCCAGGCCGGGCCGATGTAGAAATACGCCCGGCCGAGCCCGGCGTGCTCCGGCCGGTCGCGGGCGGCGAGCGCCTCGTGTGCCGCCTCGCCGGAGGTCATCAGCAGGTCGTAGCTCTCGGGGGCGATGCCGATCTCGGCCAGGCGCCGGCCGGCCGACGCGGCGCGCCGCGGCGCGTTCGAGAGCAGCGCCACGGGCTTGCCGGCGGCGCGGAGCGCTGCGAGCGTCTCAAGCACCCCGGGATAGGGCTCGACCCCGCCATGGATCACGCCCCAGAGATCGACGATCAGGGCGTCGTAGGCGGCGACGATCTCCCGCAATCCCCGAACTACGGGGATCGGTCCTGAGCGCATGACCAAGGGGCGCATCCTCTGTCGGCGCGGGCGCCCACGCGCCCGCGTGCCCCCAGCATCTAGGCCATGCGCGCGGCTCTGTGAAGCCGGAGCGCCGGCTCAGGCGGCGTGGGATCGTGCCAGATCGAAGGCGCCGTCGTCCGCCGAGCGCCAGCTGCCCGGCAGGGCGATCGCCGCTTCGTCGGCCCCGGTCCGACCGACCAGGAGCATCGCCGCCGCCGGGCCGAACGTGCGCTGCAGCTCGAGCAGGCCCGGATCGACCGCGCCCTCGGGCCCGCCGAGCGCGAAGCGCGCCGCCTCGAGCAGCACGAAATCGAAGCCGCCCGCCCTGACTTCCGCCGCATCCTGCACCGGCGGGCCGACCCGCCGCAGGCAGAACCGCACGCCGCGCTCTCGCAGCCCGGCGATCGCCACCACGTTCGGCAGGTCGTGCGCCGGGTGATCGAGCGCGAGCACGAGCTGTCCGGCGAGGTCCGGATCATCGCTCAACCGGCGCTCGAGCTCGGCCGCGAACGCAGCATTGCTCAGACTGTCGGCGGCGATGCCGCAGACGATCGTCACCTCGCGTCCCTCGGCCCGGGCCTGCCGCAGCAGCTCGGCCGAGCGCCGCACCAGCCGTTGATCGATCAGCCCGAGCAGGCCGCCGCGCGCCGCGCTCGCCCGGTAGTGCGCCGGCGCCACGGGGCTTGCCGTCGGCGGCATGCAGGCGCGGCAGCGCGTGATAGAGCGCCGCCTCCGGCTGCTCGAGGCTGGCGATCGGCCGCAGGCCGACGTCGACCCGGCCCTCGGCGAGCAGCCGCTGCAGCTCGCGGGGACCGATCGCGCCGGGCGGCTCGAGGCGGACCCGCAAGGGCCAGCGCGCCTCCGCCCATGGATCCGGAGCCAAGGCGCGCTCCAGCGCCCAGGTCTCGGGCGGGGCGCGGCGGCCTGCCGGCCGCTCGGGCTGCGCCGGCGCGGTCGCCTCGACAGCTTCCCGGTTGCGCCGATGGACCCGCCGCAGACGCGTCAGCACGGCGAACGCGGCCACCGCGATCACCGTGGTCAGCGCGAGCGGTCCGGCCAGCGGCTCGATCAGCCCTGCCGGCAACAGCACGACCGCGGCCACGACGCCGGCGAGATAGCCCAACAGCAGGGCCAGCCAAAACAGGGTCGGCATGATGGTCACCTCCGTCAGAGGCGACCAAGCTTGCGGCCTCAACCTTGTCTTAAGGTTAACGGCGGGTTCCGCGGGCGCCGCAGGCTGCCACATCGAGTTCGCTCGCCGTTGTTCTGCCCTTCGAGCGGCCGTCAGCCGGCCTCGCGCACCAGGAACAGCGTGCCGAGCGGCGGCAGGGTCAGGGAGAGCGAGTAGGGGCGGCCGTGGGAGCCGAAGTCGTCGGCGCTCACCCCGCCGCCGTTGCCGATGTTGGCGCCGCCATAGATCTCGGCGTCGGTGTTGATCCGCTCGCGATAGTACCCGGGCAGCGGCACGCCGATCCGATAGCCGTGACGCGGCACCGGCGTGAAGCTCGAGAGCACGACCACGATGCGCTCGGGATCGGCGCCCCGGCGCAGGAACGCGAGCACGCTCTGCTCGTTGTCGTGGAGCTCGAGCCATTCGAAGCCCTCGGCCTCGCAGTCGCGCTCGTGCAGCGCCGCCAGCTCGCGATAGGCGTGGTTCAGATCGCGCACCAGCAGCTGGACGCCCCGATGCCAGGGATGGTCGAGCAGGTGCCAGTCCAGACCGCCGTCGTGGTTCCACTCGCGCCCCTGGCCGAACTCGCCGCCCATGAACAAGAGCTTCTTGCCCGGATGGCCGAACATGAAACCGAAGTAGGCGCGCAGGTTCGCGAACTTCTGCCAGCCGTCGCCCGGCATCTTCGCCAAGAGCGAGCCCTTGCCGTGCACCACCTCGTCGTGGGACAGCGGCAGGATGAAGTTCTCGGTGAAGGCGTAGATCAGGCCGAAGGTCAGCTCGTGGTGATGATATTTGCGATGGATGGGATCCTCGCTCATGTAGTGGAGCGTGTCGTGCATCCAGCCCATGTTCCATTTGTAGCCGAAGCCGAGGCCGCCGAGATAGACGGGCCGCGAGACGCTGGGCCAGGCGGTCGATTCCTCGGCGATCGTGGTCGCGCCTTCGACGTCGCCGTAGGCGAGCTCGTTGAGCCGGCGCAGCAGCGCGATCGCGGCCAGGTTCTCGTTGCCGCCGTATTCGTTCGGGATCCACTCGCCGGCCTTGCGCGAGTAGTCGAGATACAGCATCGAGGCGACCGCATCGACCCTGAGCCCGTCGATGTGGTAGTGCTTCAGCCAGAACAGCGCGTTGGCGAGCAGGAAGTTCGCGACCTCGCGCCGGCCGTAATTGTAGATCAGCGTGTTCCAGTCGAGGTGAAAGCCGAGACGCGGGTCGGCGTGCTCGTAGAGATGGGTGCCGTCGAAATAGCCGAGGCCGTGCGGATCGGTCGGGAAGTGGCCCGGCACCCAGTCGAGCACGAGGCCGATGCCGGCCTGGTGGCAGCGGTCGACGAAGCGCGTGAAGGCCTCCGGCGACCCGTGCCGGCTGGTCGGCGCGAACAGGCCGATCGGCTGGTAGCCCCAGGAGCCGTCGAACGGGAATTCCGAGACCGGCAAAAGCTCCAGATGGGTGAAGCCCATCTCCTTGACGTAGGCGACCAGCCGGTCGGCCAGTTCGTCGTAGCTCAGATAGCGGTTGCCGGCCTCGCGCATCCACGAGCCGATGTGGCACTCGTAGATCGAGATCGGCGCCTCGCGGGCGTTGGCGCGCGTGCGCGCGTGCATCCACTCGGCATCCGACCAGGCGGGCTGGCCGAGGCCCACGACCACCGATGCGGTCTTGGGCGGATGCTCGGCGGCGAACGCGAGCGGGTCGGCCTTGAGCGGCAGAAGCTCGCCGCGCGGTCCCTTGATCTCGAACTTGTAGACCTCGCCGCGCTCGAGACCGGGCACGAACACTTCCCAGACGCCGCACTCGACCCGCTTCCTCATCGGGTGCCGGCGGCCGTCCCAGCCGTTGAAGTTGCCGACCACCGACACCCGCCTGGCGTTGGGCGCCCAGACCAGGAACGCGGTGCCGGCGACCCCGTCCAGGGTCATCGGATGGGCGCCGAGCTTCTCGTACAGGCTCAGATGGTTGCCCTCGGCCATCAGGTAGACGTCGAGTTCGCCCAGGATCGGCGGGAACCGGTAGGGGTCGTCGGTCTCGAGCGTGTCAGCGCCGACCTCGAGGCGCAGACGATAGGCCGCTTGCGACGGCCGGTCCGGCAGCGGCAGCGCGAACAGGCCATCGGCGTGGACGCGCGAGAACTCCCCGGCCGCGCGGCCGGTCGCGCCGTCGACCAGCCAGACGCGGGCCGCCTGAGGCTGAAAAGTGCGCACTACCAGCCCCCCGTCCGGGAGGTCGTGCATGCCCAGGAGCGCGAACGGATCGCCGTGATCGCCCCGCACCAGCGCCTCGGCCGCGGCCGGATCGACCAGTTGCTGCCGGGTCCTAGTCGTTGCCATGATCGGTCGCCTCCAGCTCGAGTAGGTTCGACACGCCCTTGAGCGGGATTCGCACCCAGAGCGGTCGGTTGGCCGCCTCGTAGCAGATCTCGTAGAGCGCCTTCTCGAGCAGGAACAGGTTCAAGAGGCGATCTGCCTCGGCCGCATCTTCCGGATAACTCGGGCAGCCGGGGATGGTTTCCCGGTAGCCGGCAAGGAAGGCCGCCGCACTCGCCTGGCGCCAGGTCTCGGCGAGCGCGCGCACGAGTTCGGCGCCGCCCCCCTGGACCTCGGTCAGGCCTGCGACCGCCGCCCAGGCAGCGTAATCGAACGAGCGCAGCATGCCCGCGACGTCCTTGAGCGGCGAGGACTTGGCGCGCCGTTCCGCGAGCGGCCGGGCCGGCTCGCCCTCGAAATCGAGGATGAAGAAGTCGTTCTGGGCGACCAGCACCTGGCCGAGGTGGTAGTCGCCGTGGATCCGGGTCTTGGCGGCGGCGACCGGCGCCTCGGTCAGCGCGTCGATCCGGGCCAGGCAGTCCTGACGCCGGGCGAGCAGCGCCTGCGCCTGCGCGCGATCGCCCTCGTCCAGCCGGGGCAGCGCCGCCTTCAGCGCCTTGAACGCCGCCTCGGCCTGGCGATGGACGGCCCGCTGCCAGGCCTTGAGGTCGGCCCTGGTGATCGGCTCGACGGCGAAGGCGGGATCCTCGGTCGGGGTTGCGAGCGCCCGGTGCAGCTCCGCGGTCCGCTGGCCCAGCACCTGCGCCTGCGCGAGATAGAAGCCGTGCGGGTTCTCGGCCGGCGCGGTCGCCGGGTCCGGTCCGGCCGCGGCGTGCATGCGCAGCTCGTCCAGCGTGCGGTGGAGGTAGTCGATCGTATAGACCCAGCCGTCGCCCTGATTGCGCACGAAGCCGAACGCCGCCGCGAGCGCGGTCAACCGGCCGTCGGCGTCGATCCGCTCGATCGCGCCGAGCAGGGGCGGCGTGTTGGCGAAGCCCGCGGTCTCGACCAGGAAGCGGCCGATCTCGATCTCCGGCTGCACGCCGGCGGCGAGCTTGCGGTAGGCCTTGAAGACCGCGCGATTGCCGATCATGGCCGAGGAGTTGCTCTGCTCGACCGCGGAGCGCTTGACCTCGACGTCGTGCGGCACCTCGACGCCCGCGAGCGCCGAGGTCGCCCAGCAGCGGATCGTGCCGTCGGCGTCCGCGATCTCGGCGCCGCGGCGGATCGCGTCGAGCGCCGCGAGCGGGAAGTCCTGGCCGGCGATCGCGTCGTAGAGGGCGCCGACCTTGGCGCCCCGGCGGACCTGGGCGAGCGCGAACGAGAGCAGCGGCCAGCCGTGGCTCAGCGCCTGATCCTCGAAGGTCACGGCGAGCGGCAGGAAGTAGCGCTGCGCCGCCGCAGCCCCCTCGAGCTCGACCTCGATCTCGGCCAGGAGATAACGCTCTCGACCGTGCTCGAGCTCGGCCGAAGCGACCACCCGGGCGCCGGTGATCCTGAGATCCTTGGCGCCGAACCAGCGCTGGTTGGCGAGGAACGCCGGCAGGACCTCGCGCGCGAACTCGCGCCCGTTCTGGCCTTCGAGCACGGTCTTGAGGCCGTCGCGGACCACCAGCGTGATGAAATCCGGCAACGGCTCCGGGATCGGCTCGTGCCAGCGCGGCAGCTCGGTCGCCTCGGCGAGCACGAACCAGTAGAAGCCGTGGCCGGGCAGGGTGAGGAGATAGGGCAGATCGCCGATCGGCGGGAACGGGCTGCGCCCGAGCAGCTCGACCGGGACACAGCCCTTGAACTCGCCGAGGTTGAGCTCGACCGCCTGGGCCGAGCGGGCGAGGTTGGCGACGCAGAGGATGCGATCGGTGTCATGCTCGCGCAGATAGGCCAGCACTTTGCGGTTGCGCGGGTAGAGCAGGCGCAGCGTGCCGCGGCCGAACGCCTGGTGCGCCTGGCGGACCGCGATCATCCGCTTGGTCCAGTTGAGCAGCGACGAGGGGTCGCGCTGCTGCGCCTCGACGTTGACCGCCTCGTAACCGTAGATCGCATCCATGATCGGCGGCAGGTAGAGCCGCGCGGGGTCGGCGCGCGAGAAGCCGGCGTTGCGGTCCGGCGACCACTGCATCGGCGTGCGGACGCCGTCGCGGTCGCCGAGGTAGATGTTGTCGCCCATGCCGATCTCGTCGCCGTAGTAGATGATCGGCGTGCCCGGCAGCGACAGCAGCAGGCTGTTCATCAGCTGGATCTTGCGCGGATCATTCTCGAGCAGCGGCGCCAGCCGGCGGCGGATGCCGAGGTTGAGGCGCGCCCGCTTGTCGGCGGCGTAGAAGTTCCAGAGGTAGTCCCGCTCCTTGTCGGTGACCATCTCGAGCGTCAGCTCGTCGTGGTTGCGCAAAAAGATGCCCCACTGGCAGGTCGCCGGTATGTCCGGGGTCTGGCGCAGGATGTCGGCGATCGGGTGCCGGTCCTCCTGGGCGATCGCCATGTACATCCGCGGCATCACCGGAAAGTGGAACGACATGTGGCACTCGTCGCCGTCGCCGAAGTAGGGCAGCACGTCCTCGGGCCACTGGTTGGCCTCGGCGAGCAGCATCCGGCCCGGGAAATGCTGGTCCATCTCGGCCCGGATGCGCTTCAGGACGGTGTGGGTCTCGGGCAGGTTCTCGTTGATCGTGCCGTCGCGCTCGACCAGGTACGGGATCGCATCCAGGCGCAGACCGTCGATCCCCATGTCCAGCCAATAGTGCAGAATGCGCAGGATCTCGCGCAGGACCTGCGGGTTGTCGAAGTTCAGGTCGGGCTGGTGATGGTAGAACCGGTGCCAGAAATATTGCTGGGCGACCGGGTCCCAGGTCCAGTTCGACGGCTCGGTATCGATGAAGATGATGCGGGTCTCGGGATAGCGCTGGTCGGTGTCGTCCCAGACGTAGTAGTTGCGATGCATCGAGCCGCGCTTGGCCTGTCGGGCGCGCTGGAACCAGGGATGCTGGTCAGAGGTGTGGTTGATCACGAGCTCTGTGATCACCCGCAGACCGCGCTCGTGGGCCGCCCGCACGAGGCGCTTGAAGTCGCGCATCGTGCCGTAGGTCGGATTGATGTTCCGATAATCGGCGATGTCGTAGCCGTCGTCGCGTAGCGGCGATGGATAGAACGGCAGCATCCAGATCGTGTCGACACCGAGTTCCTGGACGTAGTCGAGCTTGTTCATCAGGCCGGCGAAGTCGCCGACGCCGTCGTTGTTGGCATCGAAGAAAGCTTTGATGTGCAGCTGATAGATGACGGCATCCTTGTACCACAACGGATCACTGCGATCGATCATGCCCGAGCGCCCTCTCGAGACTGCTGGCAGGTCAACTCGACAGACCTGGTGGCACGATCCGCCAGATTGCGCAAGGGTTGACCTGTGGATCGAGCCAGACCTGCTGGACCTTGCCTTGCCAGGTGAAGCTGTGGCCGGAGAACAGATCCTCGACCTGGACGCTCGCCCAGTCGGGCAGGGCCAGCTCCCACAGCGGCACCTCGAACTGGCAGGCCTGCGCGTGGTGCGGGTCCAGGTTGACCGCGATCAGGATCACGTTGTCCTTGGCCGCGGTCATCTTGCCGTACAGCAGAACCTGGTCGTTCCAGGCGTTATAGAAGCGGAGATTGGTAAACTCCTGCAGCGCCGGGTTCTCGCGTCGGATCTGATTGAGCCTGGCGATGTAGTCGCGGATGTTGCCGGGGCGGTCGTAGTCCCAGGCCTTGATCTCGTACTTCTCGGAATTCAGATACTCCTCCCTGCCCGGGATCGGCGTGCCCTCGCAGAGCTCGAAGCCGTTGTAGATGCCGTAGACGGTCGAGAGCGTCGCCGCCAGCACCAGCCGGCTCTGATAACCGGCGCGGCCGCTGGTCTGCAGGAACACGGGATTGATGTCCGGCGTGTTGGCGAAGAAGTTCGGGCGCATGTACTCCTTGGGCTCGTCCTGGGTCAGCTCGGTCAGATATTCGGTCAGCTCGGCTTTGGTGTCGCGCCAGGTGAAGTAGGAATAGGACTGGGTGAAGCCGACCTTGGCCAGCTGCCGCATCATCTTCGGGCGGGTGAAGGCTTCGGCGAGGAAGATCGCGTCGGGGTGGCGGTCGAGGACCTCGCGGATCAGCCACTCCCAGAACGGCACCGGCTTGGTGTGCGGATTGTCGACCCGGAAGATCTTGACCCCCTGCTCGATCCAGAACAGGACCACGTCGCGCAGCGCATACCAGAGCGAGGGCAGCGCGCCACGATAGAAGTGGACGTTGACGATGTCCTCGTATTTCTTGGGCGGGTTCTCGGCGTATTTGATCGTGCCGTCGGGGCGCCAGTCGAACCAGTCCGGATGCTGCTTGATCCAGGGGTGATCGGGCGAGCACTGGATCGCGAAATCGATCGCGAGCTCGAGGCCGTGGGCGTGCGCCGCCGCGACCAGGCGGCGGAAATCTTCGAAGCTGCCGAGCTCGGGGTGGAGCGCGTCGTGGCCGCCATCCTCGCTGCCGATCGCATAGGGGCTGCCCGGGTCGTCCGGCGCGGGCGTCAGCGTGTTGTTGCGGCCCTTGCGGTTCTTCTTGCCGATCGGGTGGATCGGCGTGAAGTAGAGGACATCGAAGCCCAGGCCCTGGACGTAGGGCAGGCGCTTGATGACGTCTTCGAAAGTGCCGTGGCGATTGACATCGCCGCTCTGCGACCTGGGGAAAAGCTCGTACCAGGCGGCGAACTTGGCGGCCGGGCGGTCGACCAGGACCTCGAGCTCGGACTTGTAGCGCGACGCGTTGGTGCGGACGCCGAACCGGCGCATCAGCTGGCGCACCTGCTCGCCGAGCAGGATCTGCAGCAGCCGGCCGTGATCGTCCTGGTGCGCCTTGAGCTCCTCGAGCAGCGCCGTCAGCGCCTTCTGGGCCTCGCCTTTGGCCTCGGCGTGGGTGCGCTCGATCAGCTCGCGGCCCTCGATCAGCTCGAGGCCGACGTTCAGGCCGGCATCGTGCTTCTTCATGATCTCGGCGCGCCAGCTCTCGAACAGGTCGCGCCAGGCCTCGATCGTGTACAGGTAGCGGGCGTTGCGGATCACCGGAAACTGGCCGCCCCAGCGGTCGTTGTCGACGAAGCGCATCGGCGCCTCGCGCCAGCCCTGCTCGTCCTGCGCCCGGTACTGGATGCAGGCGGCGATCTTGTCGTGGCCATCGCAGAAGATGTCGGCCTCGACCGCGACGACGTCGCCGACCACGCGCTTGATCGCATGCCGGCCGCCGTCGAGCTCCGGCTCGAGCCGCTCGATCACCACCCGGTTGGCAGCGAGCGCCTTGAGGCGCCGCTCGCTGTCCTGGGCGGCCACCTTCGCGGACCGTGGCGGCGGCCGGCGCAGCGCCTCGGCCCGGCTGCGGAACACGCGCAGCTGCAGGGGCTCGAGCGTGATCGGCTGGCCCGGCTCGAACGCGACCGGCGCCGCCTCCGGGGTCACGTCCTCGAACTCGCTGATCCGGCCGCCGACCTGGCCGAGCAGCGGGCCCGGATCGACGCCCCAGGCGCGGCCGCGGTCGGGGTTGATCAGGACGATCGCCGCGGACTCCGACGACGGCAGGTCGCCGCCCGAAAGCCGGAGCAGGCCGACTGCCGGGCTATGGGGTGCTGTGATCTTCCACTGGGCGCCTTCGACGTTCAGCGCCGGGCAGGCGGCGCGCATCGCATTGACCGCGCCGATGAAGCGCGTGAGATCGAGCCGCGGTGATGCGGTCTCCCACTCCCAGTCGCCGGGCCGGCTCGCGACCACGTCCATCCGCGTCCGGCAGCCGTACTCGTAGCCCATCGGCATCAGGACGCCCGCGGAGAAGGTCGCGGCGAACAGATAGCGCAGCCGGTAGTGCCGCTCGAGCTGCCCAGGCTCGGGATCGCCGAGCTCGATCGCGAGCCGCTCGGTGTCGTGGTTCTCCGGGAACGCGACGGTCGGCGCGACCTGGCGGTAGAGGTCGTACTGCTCGAGCAGCCAGGGCGCCCGGAAGTCCCACCATTTGGCGCTGTTGAACAGATAGTCGAAGCCGGCGCTCCGGAGCCCCAGGACCTGCGCGGGCGTGCAGCCGAGGGTCTCGGCGAAGAACCGGCACTCGGGATCGGCGGCCTTGCTCTCGGCGATCAGCGGCTGCCAGATCTCGGCCGGCACCTGGTAGGCGGCATCGCAGCGGAAGCCCTTGAAGCCGAGCTTCAGATGGCGCCGGACCAGCTCGGTCCAGAACGCGGTCAGCGCCGGCCGGTGGCTGGGGTCGTCGTAATCGATCTCGGCGAGGTCGCCCCAGACCGTGTACTTGCGCGGATCGACCGGATCGATCGCGCGCGGCGAGCGCAACTCGCCATCGGCCTCGCGCTTGAACCACTCCGGATGCTGCTCGACCAGGAGCGCGTCCTTGGCGGTGTGGTTGATCACGAGGTCCATCATCGGCGCGATGCCGCGCGCGGCGGCGGCCTTGGCGAAGGCCGCGAGCAGCTCGCCGGGCTCGCCGCCGTCCTGCAGCAGCGGGTGCAGCCGGTAGAAATCCTTGACCGCGTACAGGCTGCCCGAGAAGCCCGGGTAGTGGAACGGATTGACGTAGATCCAGTCGAAGCCCATGCCCGCGATCCGGTCGAGGTGGCCGGACCACGCCGGCACCGGCCCGGCGAGCAGCGGGAAAAGGTTGTAGATCCTGGGTCCGGTCATGGCCAAACTCTGCCCGATGCAGCGGCCGCCTGGGCCACATTGGTTGGATCCTGGGCTCGACGGGCGCGAGCCTAGCAGTTGAACGTGCCGGCGCCAACCGCCCCTCCGGCATGGCGCCGGGGGCTTGATGCCGGCGTGGGCGCCGGTGTGGGCGCCGGGCCCGTCCGGGCCTATCTAGGAGTCTGGCCCTGAAACCCAGGGAGAATGGCGTGAAAGTGACCAGATTGGACCAGGTTCCGCTGGTCTGGGATCGGGAGCCGGAGCTCCGCGCCCGCCTGGCCGGCAGAACGCCGGCCGTGTTCCTCGACTATGACGGCACGCTGACCCCGATCGTCGAGGACTACAGCCGGGCCTTTCTCTCGGATGCGATGCGCGCGACCATCGAGGCGCTCGCCGGCCACTGCCCGGTCGCGATCGTCAGCGGCCGCGACGTCGCCATGATGCGCCACCTGATCGGGCTCGACGCCCTCTACTATGCCGGCAGCCACGGCTTCGAGATCGGGGGCCCGGAGGGCTGGCAGGATGCACTCGAGAAGGGGATCGAGGCGCTGCCCGAGCTCGACCAGGCCGAACGCGAGCTGGGTGAGGCGCTCGCCGGCATCGAGGGTCATGCGGTCGAGCGCAAGCGCTTCTCGATCGCGATCCACTACCGGCGGGTCGCCGCCGCCGAGGTCGGCCGGCTGGAGCAGGCGGTCGCAGAGATCGCGGCGCGCCACAAGGGGCTGCGTCAGGCCCGGGGCAAGAAGGTCCTGCGCCTGCAGCCCGCGATCGACTGGGACAAAGGGCACGCGGTCCTGTGGCTGCTCGCGCGGCTCGATCTCGACCGCCCGGATATCGTCCCCGTCTACATCGGCGACGACGTCACCGACGAGGATGCGCTCGAAGCGCTCCGCGAGCGCGGCGTCGGCATCGTGGTCCGCGGCGAGGACGACGCCCGTCCAACCGCGGCGCGCTACGCGCTCGCCGACCCCGACGACGTGCGGCGCTTCCTCGAGCTGCTGATTGCGCTTGCGGAGGGGAGGCGGTCATGACCGCGTGGTCGCTGGTCTACGAGGACTACGAGCCGGCGAACGAAGGCCGGCGCGAGGCGCTGTGCGCGCTCGGCAACGGTTATTTCGTCACCCGCGGCGCCGCCCCGGACTGTGCCGATGATGGGGTGCACTACCCCGGCAGCTATCTCGCCGGCGGCTACAACCGTCGGATCACGGACCTCGAGGGCCGCGAGATCGAGAACGAGGACCTGGTCAACCTGCCCAACTGGCTGCCCTTGGCGATCCGGATCGAGGGCGGCGACTGGCTGACCCCGGACACGGTCGAGCTTCTGAGCTACCGGCAGGAGCTGAACCTCGAGGAGGGCACGTTGGAGCGCCGCCTGCGCTTCCGGGACGGCCAGGGCCGGACCACCGGCTGGCACGAGCGCCGCCTGGTCAGCATGGCGGACTGCCACCTCGCCGCGATCGCCCTCGAGGTCATTGCCGAGGACTGGTCCGGCCAGCTGAGCCTGCGCACCGCGATCGATGGTCAGGTGATCAACGACGGCGTCAGCCGTTACCGGGAGCTGAGCAGCCGTCACCTCGAGCCGGTCGGCGCCAGCGAGCTGGACGGGCACACGATCTTCCTCCAGAGCCGGTTCAATCAGGCCCGCCTGGAGGTCGCGCTCGCGGCGCGCACCCGGCTGTCCGTCAACGGCGCGCCCGCGAGCCCGGTCCGCCGGACCGAGCAGGCGCCGGATCTGATCGCGCAGGAGCTGTCCCTGGACCTCCAGGCCGGCGACCGGCTCCTGGCCGAGAAGGTCGTCGCGCTGTTCAGCTCGCGCGATCGGGCGATCTCGGAGGCTGGGCTCGCCGCCCGCGAGCGCATCGCCCAGGCGCCGGGCTTCGAGCAGTTGCTGGGCGCGCACCGGCTCGCCTGGCGCCACCTCTGGGAGCAGTGCGACATCGGCATCGAGACCGGCTACGACCACGACACCGTGATGAAGGTCCGGCTCAACATCTTCCATCTGCTGCAGACCGTCTCGTTCCACAGCATCGATCTGGACGTGGGCGTGCCGCCGCGCGGCTGGCACGGCGAAGCGTATCGCGGCCACGTCTTCTGGGACGAGCTGTTCATCTTCCCCTATCTGAGCTTTCGCCTGCCGGCGCTGACCCGGGCGCTCCTGCTCTACCGCTACCGGCGCCTGCCCGAGGCGCGCCGGGCAGCGGCGGCGGCGGGCTATCGGGGTGCGATGTTCCCCTGGCAGAGCGGCAGCAGCGGGCGCGAGGAGAACCAGCGGGTGCATCTCAATCCGAGATCCCGGCACTGGGTCCCGGACGTCACCCACCGGCAGCGGCACATCGGCGCCGCGATCGCCTACAACGTCTGGCATTACTACGAGATCACCGACGACCACGAGTTCCTGTATTTCTATGGCGCCGAGCTCCTGGTCGAGATCGCCCGCTTCTGGGCCAGCATCGCGACCTACGACGCGGACCTCGACCGCTACGAGATCAAGGGCGTGATGGGACCCGACGAGTTCCACACCGCCTATCCGGGCGCCGATCCCGAGACCGCGGGCGGCCTCGACAACAACGCCTATACCAATCTGATGGCGGCCTGGGTCCTGATCCGCGCCCAGGACGTGCTCGATGCCCTGCCCGACGAGCGCCGGCGCCAGCTGTGCGAACAGCTGGGCGTCGGGCCGGCCGAGGTCGAGCGCTGGGACGAGGTCAGCCGCAAGCTCAAGATCCCGTTCCACGGGCCCGGCATCATCAGCCAGTTCGAGGGCTACGAGCGGCTCGAGGAGCTCGACTGGGCGAGGCTGCGCGAGACCCATGGCGACATCCAGCGGCTCGACCGGATCCTCGAGGCCGAGGGCGACGCGGTCAACCGGTACAAGGCGTCGAAGCAGGCCGACGTGCTGATGCTCTTGTACCTGTTCTCGGCCGATGAGCTCTCGCAGCTGCTCGAGCGGCTAGGCTACCCGTTCGAGCGCGATGCGATCCCGCGCACGGTCGACTACTACATCGACCGCACCTCGCACGGCTCGACGCTGAGCTTCGTGGTCGATTCCTGGGTCCTGGCGCGGGCGACGCGGCCGGGCTCCTGGGCGATGTTCTCCCAGGCGGTCGGGGCCGACGTCGGCGACATCCAGGGCGGCACGACCGCCGAAGGCATCCATCTCGGCGCCATGGCCGGCGCGGTCGACATCCTGCAGCGCTGCTACACCGGGATCGAGCCGCGAGGCGGCATCCTGCACTTCGATCCGAGTCTGCCCCAGGAGCTCGAGCGGCTGACCATGCGGGTCCGCTACCGGCGCCAGGTGCTCGACGTCGAGGTCGATCGCACGATGCTCAAGATCACCAGCCGGCGGTTCACGGCGGCGCCGATCACGGTCGCCTATCGCGGCCAGTTCCGCGAGATGAGCCCGGGCGCGAGCTACAGCTTCCGGCTGATCCGGCCGGCCCGCGCCGGCGCCAGCTGCGCGCCGAGGCGCAAGTTGAACGACAAGCCGGCACCCGCCGGCGATGCTTCATCCCCCACCGCGGCGTTTCCCGGTTAGATCGAACATGGCCGGCACGGGCGGGCCGCTGGCGGCACTTGGCCGGGCTGAAAGGGGCGAGCCGGTGGCCGTCTGCCAGAGCACCTGTGGTCTCGGGTTCCAACCGGCAAGCATGCCGCACGAGGGCGTCGTGTCGACGACCTGAGGCCAATTCGCCGTTTGGCCAGTTGCCCTCCGTTCTGAGAGACGGCCTAGGGAATTGCGATCCCGAGGCACTGTGGAATCCGCCCGCGGTCGGTTGCCCCCAGTCGCCGTTCCCTCTTACAATCGCGCAAGGCACACCGAAAGAGCGGGAGGCAGACAATGAGAAGGCACCGATCATGGCGCCGCCATCGCGTGCTCGAAAGCGCGCTCGTCGTCGGGCTTGGGGCGGGCCTCTGCGCGGCGTTCGCCGGACAAGGCGCGGCCGCAGAGACGACGCTCCGTCTCGTGCCGCAGGCCGATCTCAAGAACCTCGACCCGGTCTGGACGACCGCGGCGATCACGGCGAACCACGCCTATATGGTCTACGACACGCTGTTCGCCTTGAATTCGAAGCTCGAGCCGCAGCCCGAGATGGTCGGCGACTACAAGATCAGCGACGACGGTCTGACCTACACCTTCACGCTGCGCGACGGGCTCAAGTTCCATGACGGGTCGCCCGTGGAGGCCAAGGACGCGGTCGCCTCGATCAAGCGCTGGTCGGCCAAGCGCTCCGACGGCATGGCGATGCTGGACCGGGCGGAATCGCTCGAGGCGGTCGATAACAAGACGTTCGTGCTCAAGCTGAAGGAAAAATTCGGGCCGACCCTGACCGTGCTCGCCAACCCGACCCTGCCGTTGCCGGTGATGCGCGAGGAGGAGGCGCGGACCGACCCCAACGAGCAGGTCACCAACGTCATCGGCTCGGGCCCGTTCGTGTTCGAGAAGAGCAAATGGGTCCCGGGCGACAAGGTCGTCTACAGCAAGTTCAAGGACTACGTGCCGCGCGACGAGCCCGCCGACGGCTTCGCGGGCGGCAAGGTGGTCAAGGTCGACAAGGTCGAATGGGACTACATCCCGGACACCAACACCGCCACCCAGGCGCTGCTCGCGGGCCAGGTCGACGCCTACGAGATCCCGCCGATCGACCTGTTGCCGGTGCTCGAGGCCGACCCGAACATCGTGATCAAGGTCCTGGACCCGCTCGGCAAGATGGGCCACATCCGGCCCAACTCCTTGTATCCGCCCTTCAACAACGTCGAAGGCGCGCCAGGCGCTTGCAGCTTCTGGTCGACCAGAAGGCCTTCCTCGCCGCCCAGGTCGGCAATCCGAAGTACGAGAAGGTCTGCTACGCGGTCTTCATGTGCGATTCGCCGTTCGAGACCGACGCTTATTCCCAGCCCTGGCAGAAGCAGGACAAGGCGCGCGCCAAGGAACTGATGGCAGAAGCCGGCTACAAGGGCGAGCCGATCGTGGTCCTGGTGCCGACCGACCAGCAGATCATCTACAACAACGTGCTGGTCATGATCGACCTCCTGAAGGAAATCGGCGTCAACGTCGACGCCCAGTCGATGGACTGGTCGACGCTGACCTCCAGGCGGCCGAAGATGGAGGACCCGAACAAGCAGCCGAACGTCGGCTGGCACATTTTTCCCACCTGGTGGACCGGCTACAACATGTCTAGCCCGCTCACCAACCAGCCGCTGGTTGCGACCGGCGACCCCAAGTCCGCCTGGTTCGGCTGGCCCAAGGACGACCAGATCGAGAAGCTGCGCTCCGAGTTCATCGCCGCCCAGACCAAAGAAGAGCAGATGAAGGCGATCGACGCCCTGCAGAAGCGCTACTACGAGGTTTTCCCGTACATCAACACCGGCCAGTTCGTGACGCCCGTGGCCTGGCGCAACACCCTCAAGGGCGTGCCCAATGCGCTCCTGTTCGTCGCCTGGAACATCGAAAAAACGGAGTAGATTCCGCAGTATTCAGCCCCGGCGCCGGGCCCGTCCCGGCGCCGTTTCTTCCAGGTTGCCAGATCACGATCAATCCAAATTCGCCGTCGCAGTAAACGCCGTCCGGCACCACTGAAATCGCCCCCGCCATGGATTCACAAGTGGCGCATCTTTTACTGAGAGTGGCGCATCGGATGCGCCACCATGCGTCGAAAGTGACGCATCTTTTACTGAGGCCCTGAAGTACTGAGTTGGCATCAACCGCATCAAGCGCGGATCAACCTTAGGTAGTTTTCGAAGTTATGACGCCAACCTCCCGTCACGGCTGCGCAAATCGGCCCGGCCAGCCTGACCGATCATGTCGCAAACAGGCAAGAATCAAGCAGGTTGATGCTCCGGCTCCATGCGACAGTCGTGCACGGATGCGCCACTTCTGTCGCATCCGGCCGCGAACGAAAGGCGAACGCCGGCGTTGCGGGCCGGCCGCATGGCAAATCGGTCGGGTCCGATCGACCGGCCGTGGCCGCGCGTCGCGGCCGCCCGCCCCCGCAGCCCTCGGCGTCGCGGCCGCCCCGCGACATGCTTGAATGCAAGACCTGACCCCGGCGTCCCTGGCCGAGCCGATCGACAACCGCCGATCTACGAGTCTTGCAGGACCTTCAGACGCGTCTCGGGAGCCGACATGCGTGACGAGATGCGCGAAGGCCTCGCGTCCTTGCGGGCGCCCATGGCGACCAGCACGGCGACGCGGTCTTCCTCGAGCGTCGGGTGCTCGAGCTCGAGCGCGACATGGAGCGGGTCAAACGCCGCTTGCAGCTCGCCGACCCTGCCGACCAATCTTGAATGCGCGGTGGAAAATGTGGGACCCGGACCCCGTCTGACACATCGATCCGGCGCCTTGCGACCCTCATGCTGGCGCCTCGAGCCCGGAAAGAACCATGACCCCGGCAGCGACCAAAAAGAGCAACCACCCCCTTGCCCGATTAAAGAACCTGTTCTGACTTTTCCCACCCGTCCCCGGCATGCCGGCGCTGGCTGGACACGCCGGGCCACAGCGTCGGCCACGTCTCCCTATGGCGGGAGGCGGACCCAGAGTCGGATGGCAGTAGGGACTCACGTCAACACTCTGGCCGGCAGAATGTCACGGAGACCCGCTTCGAGCGCCTTCCCAAGGGCCTGATGACCGTTATCCGAGGATGATAGCGCAGAACATATCAGTTCTACGTAGGCCTCGCGGGTCATGCCCACCGCTTCCGCAGCCAGGCCGAGAAACTCCTTGCCCGGGATCAGCTTTAAACATTCCTCAAAATCGCCGGCGACCGCTTTTTCAACTCTCTGACGTTCTTCTGCAAATATTGCTGTCGCTGGTACTGACCAGGCAGCCGGATCTAGCGCCTCCACATGCCGCTGCTCCACGATCTCTATGTCTTCATCAAGCTTCAAGGTGTTAAGCACGGCCTCTATCGCAAACTCGCACCGCCGCCTAAATCGTTCCGATATTTGTTTGTTCAGAAACCCGCCCGTACACCGCGACCGCGCTTTAGAAACGAATGCCGAATACAGCCTATCGACGTCTTCAGCCTCCTTTCCCAGGTGGATCGCCACGGCCTTGACTATCTGATCCCGACACAATGCGCATTCAACTTCGTGATACGGCAGCACGTATATCTCGTCTGGCTGAGATTCTAGAAAGTCATTAGGATAATAATCTCGATCCACGATTCCCAAAGCTGAGACACCAGAAACGATCTTGCTCCTGATGAATGTCTTCACACATTGGATCACCTCTCTGCCTGACCCTACCGGCATTAGGGCCGTTTCCTTGTCGTTAAACCATGCAGAGTACAAATCCCAATCCAAACTCTTGTCTTCTTCTCCTTCGCAGAATACGATTCTCTTGGCGTAAATAGAAAACGAAGCGGCCGCGAGAAAAGTCTCAATCAGTTCTGTTGGCAATTGATCCAAAAGCTCGACAGGATGTGGATCTTTGTTCGGCATAACGATAACAAATGTTGCATCATTACGCGACAAGGCAAAGGGGAGGTCATGAGTGATATATACAAAACGGACGTCCGATCGTAGAGATTCCATTTCGGACCAGAACCGAACCGCAAGCTTGCTGTGGAAATGTACTTCGGGCTCATCGATAATCAAGATCGACGACGCCGTATCCAGGACGCGGCCCGCGAGGTAGAGAGCAACCCTCTCACCATCACTCATTTGCTGCGCTGGATAGCCGGAACCGCCGGGGGAGTAGTCGGATACCACAGTCGGCTTGTGTCCCTCAAAGTTTATTTGGCGGCCCGGGAACAGGTCGCTCCATGATTGCCGCAACCGCATGAGCGCTGTGGTTTCGATAGCAGCTTGCTCTCCGGCAAAGTGACGATCTCGAAAGCGTACGGCCGAGTTCAAAGTCTTCAACCATCAGCTTGCCGAAAAGCGAATTTATCTCCTCAGACATCTGCCATGGGTTTTTGCGTTGTTGTCGGACAATATTGCGAAGCTCTGCCGTGGCCACCGTCAAGGAGCGCAGCGTTACGTCGGGGGCAACGCGATGTTGCGGAGGGCAGGGACCATGTCGGCTTGGTTGAGATCAACCATCTTCACGCCGAGGCAAGTCTTACCGGACCCATTCGGTCCAATGAGGACCACCGGACCCGATCCGTCGACGGCGGTGTCGGCAGTAAGCTTTACAGGGATGGTGTTTGACATGCGGCGAACCTATGCCCAAGCGGACTGGATCGCAACCACGTCGGAGGCAAAATCAGCCTTCGCGTTCAAGCAATTCGATCCGTCGGTCGGCGGCGGCCTATGGCCTGACGCCGTGTCTTCCGGGGATCTTGATCAATCCGGTAGGAAGTCCTGATCCTGGAGCTGCTCGGCTGAGTAGGGACAGGTTGCCGGGAATGGGCCGTCGGGTACGGCCGTCTCGTCGAGCGCGCCGGCGACGGCGGCGGCATATTCCTCCGTCAGCGCCTCTTCCAGATAGCCGCGCAGGCCCGGGTTGCGGCGCAGCAGCTTGGCGAGGTCGTGGCGCTGGACCGTTATGACCCAGCACTACCGTTCGTCAGAAACAGGGTGAGGATTCTTTCTACCGTGCTTCAGGCGCCTGGTTCGCGTTGTCGGGGTGGCCAGAACTCGCCGAGGATCTGGTCGAGAGTGTAGGGGCGGCGCTCGGGTAGGCGGGTGGCGACCTCCGCCTCACCGTAGGGCTCCAGCCGGCGCTTCAGGTGGCGGCGCGCATAGTCGTAGAGCCGCGGCAGCTCGCGGTCGAGGTCGCGCCGGAGCGTCGGAATCAGGCGGTCCTCGATCTCGTCGCGGCAGGTCATGATCTCCCGCTGCCAGCCGCGCCGGGGTTGCTCGGCCGGCGAATGGTCCAGGAGCAGCAGGTGCTCGATGATCAGGATCGTCCAGCTGCGCAGCGCATTGCGTTGCTCCTTGCCCAAATCGGCGATCTCGTCGGCAAGGTGCGCGAGGTCGAGCGGCAGGTTCGGCCGGGTGCGGGCGCACCGGCGAGGCTCCTTCGCCTGCGTCCGGGTCCAGGCGAAGAAGTCGGCCTCGTACAGGTCGCGGCGCAGAACCTTGCTCATGGGCGGAATGTACGCCCCGGCGCTGACGGAACAACCGCCGCGGGGTCTGCTACCCGTCCGGCTGGGCGCGCTCCTCGACCCGTCGCGCCAGCCGCTCGTGGCGGCTGTGCATCGCGCGGACCTCGACGACCAGGCTCTGCACGGTGGCGTCGATCCGGTCGAGGCGCGCCATCACGACCATCGCGTCGTCCTTCAGCGTCGCGAGGTCGCTGATCACGCGCTCGAACTGGCGGGCGAGAAACTCGAGATCGATCTTCGCCATCTGACGCCGAACCCGGATGCCACGGAGGCGCGGCCGCCGCGTCCCAGCCCTCAAGAGCACCGATCGCGGCGCCGGTCAAGGACGGGAGGGAGCATCCGGCAGCGCCGATCGCGATCCTTTGCGCGGCGCCCGTGGCGAAGAGGTCCAGGAATCTCCCGGATTGCTGAGAGCAGGATTATGCGGACAGATCCCCTACGTGCGTGCGCAGAGCCCTGGCCAGCCGGCGCAGAGCGGCCGGCGTCGGCGTTCGCGTGCCGGCCTCGATCTCCATGAGCTGTGTCTCGGCGATGCGCGCGGCCTGCGCGAGGTCGCCTTGGCTGAGGCCGCGGTGCTCGCGCCAGGCGCGGATCGGGCTCACGCCGTCCAGGATCGCCGAGGTCACCTCGAACGGGATCATGCGGCGGTCGGGCTTGGCGAGCGCCGCGTCGAGGTCGCGGATGTCCTCGAGCTCCTCGAGCAACGCCTCGATCCGGCGCCACTCGGCGATCGGGATCACGGCGTATTCCGGCTTGCCTTCCCGCTCGATGATCTGGGGCCTAATCATAGGCGCCTCCGCGCGGCTTGATGAGGTTTCAGTGCGCCAGCACGAAGTGGCCGGGGCTGACCTCGTCGAGCGGCCTGGGTTCGGGCTCGTAGCCGGGGGGGTGGAGGGGGGTCGGGATCTCGTCGGTCGCGAGGTGGAGGTCGTGGCGGCGTCTGGTCGGGTCGGCGATCGGGACCGCGGCCAAAAGCTTCCTCGTGTAGGGGTGGCGGGGGTCCTCGAAGACCGCCTGGCGGGGGCCCTGCTCGACGATCTCGCCGAGGTACATGACCGCGACCCGATGCGCGATGCGCTCGACCACGGCCAGGTCGTGGGAGATGAAAAGGTACGAAAGACCGAACTCGACCTGGAGGTCCATCATCAGGTTGATGATCGAGGCCTGGATCGAGACGTCGAGCGCCGAGACCGCCTCGTCGGCGATGATCAGGCCGGGGTTGAGCGCGAGCGCGCGGGCGATGCAGATGCGCTGGCGCTGGCCGCCCGAGAACTCGTGCGGGTAGCGGCGTGCGTGCTCGGGCTCGAGGCCGACGTGGCGGAGGAGCTCGGCGACCCGGTCCCTGGCCTCGGCGCCGGCGGCGATCCGATGGATCTTCAAGGGCTCGCCGATCAGCCAGCCCGCGGTCATGCGCGGGTTGAGCGAGGCGAACGGGTCCTGGAAGATCATCTGCATCTGGCGGCGGAGCGCCCCCATCGTGTTGCGCTCGCGGTGGCTGATCTCTTCGCCCTTGAACCGGATCGAGCCCCGGGTCGGCTCGACGAGTTTGAGAATACTGCGGCCGGTGGTCGACTTGCCGCAGCCGCTTTCTCCGACCAGGGCGAGCGTCTCGCCGGCGCTGAGCTCGAACGAGACGTTCTCGACCGCGTGGATCTGGGCGCGCGGCCGGCCGAACAGGCCGCCGCCGAGCTCGAAGCGGGTGGTGAGGCCGTGAACCCGGAGAATCGGCGGCTCGGCGGCGCGGACCGTGTCCGGCACTGCCAGCGCCTCTGCGTCTTTTCCCGGGTTGGGTTCGGCGACCTCCTGGCCCTCCGCGCGGGCGGCGTCGACGTTCGGGAATTTTTGCGGGCGGCTGTGGCCCTGCATGCTGCCGAGGCGGGGGACGGCATCGAGCAGGGCGCGGGTGTAGGGGTGCTGCGGGTCGCGGAAGATCTCTGCGACCGGGCCTTCCTCGACCTTGCGGCCGGCGAGCATCACGACCACCCGGTCGGCGACCTCGGCGACCACGGCCATGTCGTGGGTGATGAACAGGACCGACATCCCGATCTCCTGCTGCAGGAGCTTGATCAGATCGAGGATCTGGGCCTGGATCGTGACGTCGAGGGCGGTCGTCGGCTCGTCGGCGATCAGCAGCGCCGGGCGGCAGGCGAGCGCCATCGCGATCATCGCGCGCTGGCGCATGCCGCCCGAGAGCTGGTGGGGGTACTGGTCGAGCTGGCGCTCGGGCTCGGGCAGGCGGACCAGCTTCAGCATCTCGAGCGCCTGGGCTCGGGCTTCGTTCTTTCGAACTTCTTCTGGTGGAGAATGATCGCCTCGGCGATCTGGCGGCCGATGCGCGCGACCGGGTTGAGCGAGGTCATCGGCTCCTGGAAGATCATCGAGATGTCGTTGCCGCGGATCTGGCGCAGCGCCTGCGGGGTCTCGCGGACCAGGTCGATGCAGGCGCCGGTGCGGCGGCGGAAGCGGATCGCGCCCGAGACGATCTCGCCGCCGGCCATGTCGGTGAGGCGCAGAAGTGCCATCGCCGAGACCGACTTGCCCGAGCCGCTCTCGCCGACCAGCGCCACGGTCTCGCCGCGCGCGATGTGCCAGGAGACGCCGTCGACCGCCTTGACCGGGCCGTTTTCCCCGGGAAAGTGGACGCGCAGGTCCTGGACCTCGACGAGGCGGCCCGGGGCGAGCTCGACGGTCGCAGCGCGCTCGATCGCTCGGGCGGCGGCGGCCATCGGCCTCAGAGGCTCCCGGTGCTGCGGCGCAGGCGGGGATCGAGCGTGTCGCGCAGGCCGTCGCCCAAGAGGTTCACGCCCAGCACGACCAGAGTGAGGAAAATGCCGGGAAACAGCAGAATCCAGATTGCGACCATCACGTAGGTGCGGCCCTCGGCCATGATGTTGCCCCAGCTCGGGATGTCGGGCGGGGTGCCGGCGCCGAGAAACCCGAGAATCGCCTCGATGATGATCGCGGCGGCGCAGACGTAGGTCGCCTGCACGATCAGGGGCGCCACGGTGTTGGGCATGATGTGGAACAGCAGAATCCGGGGCAGGCGCGCGCCGAGCGAGACCGCGGCGTCGACGAACAGCTGTTCGCGGAGCGTCAGGACGACGCTCCGGACCAGGCGGACCATGCGTGGCACCTCGGGGATCGTGATCGCGATGATCACGTTCTTGACGCTCGACTGAGAGAGCGAGATCAGCGCGATCGCGAGCAGGATCGCCGGGATCGCCATCAGGCCGTCCATGATCCGCATCACGATCGCGTCGAGCCGGCGGACGAAGCCGGTGACGAGGCCGATCGCGAGGCCGAAGACGGTGGCCAGGGCGGCGACGCTGAAGCCGACCAGGAGCGAGATCCGGCTGCCGTAGATCACCCGGCTGTAGACGTCGCGGCCGAGCTGGTCGGTGCCGAACCAGTGTTCGAAGGAGGGCGGCTTCAGGCGGGCGATGGGGTTGAGCCGGGTCGGGTCTTCGGTTGCGAAGAGCGGGCTCGCGATCGCGATCAGGAGCATCAGGCCGAGCAGGATCAGGCCGGCGAGGATGGTCGGATGGCGCCGGAGCCAGCGCAGGCGGGCGGCCGCGCGCTCGCCGAGGCCGGGCTTCAGGGCGACGGTCGGGGCGGTGCTCGCCATCAGTAGCGGATCCGCGGGTCGAGGAAGGTGTAGGCGATGTCGATCGCGAGGTTGATCAGCACGTAGACACCGGAAAAAATCAGGATGATGCCCTGGATCACCGGGTAGTCGCGGCGCAGGATGGCATCGACCGTGAGCCGGCCGAGGCCGGGGATCGCGAACACGCTCTCGGTGACCACGACGCCGCCGATCAGCAAGGCGATCCCGATCCCGATCGTGGTCACGATCGGCACCGAGGCGTTGCGCAGCGCGTGCCGGAACAGGATCGCGAACACGCCGGCGCCCTTGGCGTGCGCGGTCCGGATGTAGTCCTGGTTGATCGCCTCCAGCATGCTCGCCCGCGTGATGCGCGCGATCAGCGCGATGTAGGTGACCCCGAGCGCCAGGGTCGGCATGATCATGGATCGGAAGAAGCCCGCCGGGTCCTGAAAAATGGAGACATAACCCATGACCGGCAGCAGGCGCAGTTTGGCCGCGAACAGCCAGATCAGGATGTAGGCGAACACGAACACCGGCATCGAGAAGCCGAGCACGGCAAAGCCCATCACCAGCCGGTCGAGCAGCGAGCCCGCCCGCCAGGCGGCGACGATGCCGAGCGGCACCGCGACCACGACCGAGAACACGATCGTCAGGGTCGTCAGTGCCAGAGTCGGCTCGATCCGCTGCCCGATCAGGCTCGAGACCGGCAGGTCCGAAAAAATCGAGCGGCCGAGGTCGCCGACCGCGAGGTTCGAGGCCCAGCGCCAGAACTGCAGCCAGAGCGGCTCGTTCAGGCCGAGCTTGTCGCGGATCTTGGCGATGTCGGCGGCGGTCGCGAGGTCGCCCGCGATGATCGCAGCCGGATCGCCGGGCGCGAGGTGCAAAAGGCTGAACACGAACAGCGCGACCACCGCCATGACCACGACGGTCGCGAGGATTCGTCTGAGGATGAAGGACGCCATGCCTCGTCCCGCAAGCCCGGGGACCGTCCCTGACGCGGCCCTATGGGCGACTACGGGTCAGTTCTATCGCAGCGGCCGGCGCCGTGTACACCGGCCAAGGGCGCCCGCGCGGCCGTCTTGCAGCTTTGGCGCCGAACCGATGCCGACAGGATGCGAGATGCAGCCGCGATCCGGGCCAATCTACGGGCCGCTGAAGCAGGCCCGGTCATTCGCGGATCACCTACGCGACGATCTTCCAATACGAATCCTTGCGCACCACCAGGTCGTCGCGGAAGGTATAGAAGTCGCAGCCTCTCACCTCGACCCGGCGGCCCTCGGGCGTGGTGCCGGTGAGGGTCCATTTGGAGATGCCGGTGTCGGCGTCGACGAAATGGGTGGCATCGCCGTAGTGGACATCGGGGAGCCCCTGGAAGCGGCCGGCGAGGGCTTCGCGGACCGCCGTCTTGCCCTCCGCCCGCGCCCCCCAGGGCTCGGGACCGCGTGGCATCTCGAGCACGCAGTCATCGGCGAAATAGGCCATGACCGCATCGAGATCGTGCGCGTTGAACGCTGCGCACAAGCCTTCGAGCCAACTCCGGATTCCGCTCATCACACCCTCCGCCACCGGCATGACCATAGCAGGCGAGGCTGTCAACAGTGCGGTGTACACCGGCCACAGCGCTTTCGGACCGTCGTGCAGGTTCAGTATCGACCGACACCGACAGATGCGAGATGGAGCCGATCTTGCCGCCCACGACGGCCTACGGCCGCGGGCCTGGCGCTGGGTGGCGACGTGATGCAAGCCGCTCCAGCCACCAAACCTCTGCTCGCGCGCCATGTCGGCTTTCCTTTGCGCACCGGAACTGCACCAGAAGCGGATGTCACTGCTGCTCGTGAACCACCTCAGACATCGCGGCCATGATGTCGTAGAGGTGCAGCCCGCCTCCTGATCGATATCGGGGCTCTGAGCCCCCCAAAGCCGCTCGGTTCCACTGTTCAGCGCGCGCTACGAGCGGAGCCGCCGCGGACCGCTCACGAACCGGTTGCCGCGCTCGTAGAAGCGAAGCAACCGGTCGGCCTCGAGGGTCAGGCCGATCCGAACGCTTCGATCGATGGGCCCGGCGGGCTGCGCCACCGCACCGAGCCAGAGCGGCCCGCCTGCGCACAAGTCGGCGCCGTCGCATCGTCGATCGATCCGCATCGCCGCGGCGAGCCGGCCGGGACCCCGCGCGAGATCGAGAAGTCGCGAGGTGCCGCGGTGCCGCATCATCGCCGCGATCCCCTCCAGCGGCTCGAGGGCGCGGAGCAGGACACCGGCACCGACCCCGGGCAGCTCGCTGCTGACATTGAGCAGATACGAGATGCCGTAGGCGCGGTAGACATAAGCGTGGCCGCGCTCGAGAAACAGCAATCGATTGCGCGCCGTCGGCCCATGGAACGCGTGGCCGCTCGCATCGCCGACGACATAGGCTTCGGTTTCAACGATGCGGCCGCTGATCCTGCCTTCCGGGAGGTCGTGGGCCAGCACCCTGCCCACGAGTTCGCGCGCCAGCTCGACGGTATCAATGGGCAGCTCCGTGCGCCGCAGTCGGCGTATGACGATCGCGTCAAGGCCCATCGGAAACTCGGTTCGCCAGGATTGCCCGCCGCGTCCTTTCGATCAGGAATCGATGCGCTCCGCCACGCCGGCGGGCCATGCGCCCGGCTCGAACGGATCGCCGAAGTACTGCGTCTCGCGGATCACCTTGCCGTCTTTGAACTCCATGATGCTGACGGTGTAGGACGGCTCATCATCATAGAAGATGATGTATTCAGTGATCCAGAGGTCGCCGACGCCGCTAATTCTCCGAATCGCAAAGCGCTTTTTGCTGTGCTGTAAAGTCCGGTTGGTTTGAATGTTACGACGGCCGCGAAAGCGTTCGCCTGATTGCGGATACTCCAGGACGGCGTCATCGTGGTAGATATCATGCTCAGCCTCGAAATCATCGGCGTTGGAGGCGGTCCAGTGCCGATCCAAAGCTGATCGAATGTCCTGGCTTGCCACGGCTCCTCTCCTTGTAGTTCATCTTTTCGGACCAGCGCATGGGCCTCACCGCTCCCCGGGCTCGGCAGCTCCCGCCCGACCAGATCGAACGACGCTCCCGGCGCGGCGACTTGGACGACCCTCATGCGGGCCATGGCGCACCCCTCTGGAGTCACATCACGTCGCGGCAGCGCCGCGGCCAACAAGGCTCACGCAAGTCCAGACGTTGCAGCGGCTCGCGATGGACGGCCGGATCGAGGCCGGGCCGTCCATGCCGACGGGCTCACATCAGACGGGCGCCGACGCCTTCCTAATAGCATAGGGCACATGGCCGTCTCGCCCCATCTCACAAGCCGCTCGCACGAGGGCCTGGCCTCATGTTGGAAAGCAGACCGCAGAGTTGGCTTTTGGCTCCGGGCAGCGGTAGCAGGCGAAGTGTGAACAGTCCGCTTTGCCATCCAGAACCGGCTTGACCCCTTGGCCGCGCACCCACTCCCGCGAAGGCTGACCGATCGCGCCCGGATCGCCGGGTGCCAGGTGCAGGAGGCTGAACACGAACAGCGCGACCACCGCCATCACCACGACGGTCGCGAGGATTCGTCTGAGCACGAAAGCCGCCATGCCTCGACCCGCAAGCCCTTGGGCCGTCCCTGGCGCGGCCCTACGGGCGACTACGGGTCGGTTCTATCGCAGCGGCCGGCGCCGTGTACACCGGCCAAGGGCGCCCGCGCGATCGTCTTGCGGCTTTGGCGCCGAACCGATACCGACAGGACGCGCGATGCAGCCGCGATCCGGGCCAACCTGCGGGCCGCCGAGGCAGGCCCCGTGATTGGCGCATCATCTACGCGACGATCTTCCAATACGAATCCTTGCGCACCACCAGGTCGTCGCGGAAGGTATAGAAGTCGCAGCCTCTCACCTCGATCCGGCGGCCCTCGGGCGTGGTACCGGTCAGGGTCCATTTGGAGATGCCGGTGTCGGCGTCGACGAAATGGGTGGCATCGCCGTAGTGGACATCGGGAAGCCCCTGGAAGCGGCCGGCGAGGGCTTCGCGCACCGCCGTCTTGCCCTCCGCCCGCGCCCCCCAGGGCTCCGGACCGCGTGGCATCTCGAGCACGCAGTCATCGGCAAACTGGGCCATGATGGCGTCGAGATCGTGCGCGTTGAACGCTGCGCACAAGGCTTCGAGCAGGCTCCGGATATCGCTCATCACACCCTCCCCCACCGGGATGGCCATAGCAGGCGAGGCTGTCAACAGTCCGTTTCGCCATACAGAGCCGACGTGACCGCATCGCCATGTATCTTCTCCCGAGAAGCGCTCACCGAACAGGCCGAAGTCGTACTCAGCCGTCGCCGAGGTCGCCGACCTCGAGGTTCGAGGCCCAGCGCCAGAACTGCAGGTACAAGGGCTCGTTCAGGCCGAGCTTGTCGCGGATGCGCGCGATGTCGGCGGCGGTCGCGAGGTCTCCCGCGATGATCGCGGCCGGATCGCCCGGGGCGAGATGCAGGAGGCTGAACACGAACAGCGTGACCACCGCCATCACCACGGCGGTCGCGAGGATTCGTCTGAGGATGAAAGACGCCATGCCTCGACCCGCAAGCGTCCGGGGGCCGTCCATCGCGCGGCCCTCTCCACGCTCAAGGAGCAGTTCTATCGCAGCGGCCGGCGCCGTGTACACCGGCCACGGCGCTCCCGCGCCGGCTCACGACGAAAGCCAACGCGATGCAGCACCACTGGCTCAGTCTGCCCTGGTGGTGAGTGACGCGCGCCGCCAATCATATCTACTTGCGGGTGAGTCACGGTGAGCCCATATCCGCCGTGTGGGTGTGATGGCTCGAAGCGGGCCGGCTCACCGCGCGCCAGCAAAGGATCACCAATGTGACCCAGGACCACGCGCCCTTCTCCCAGCGGCACGGCTATCAGCCGCCCAACCCAGAGATCACAGTCCGGGAGGACGCGCCCAAGTGGCTCCGCGACTGGCTCGCTCATGTTCCAATGAGGTTCGGCCTGACACCCAACGACGTGCTTCGGATCGTCAGGCAGCAGCGCCAACAACCGGAGAATCCGTTTCTCGCTTCTGGTATCCACCTTACATTTTGTCGATGGTACGAGGTCTATGACTTTGCTGAGTGCATCTATGATGTGTTTAGTAGGTTCAAAAACCGCACGAAACCCACAACTGGTGAACAGTACGAAGACGGGCTCAACAAGCTCTTCCGGGATCACGGTGTCGGGTGGCAGATGCGGTCTGGCAAGATCGTCGTGAGAGGCTCTGAGCCGTTCGAGGCCGTGACCCGAAAGGCGTCTGAGACGCTGGTGGAGCACACCAGGGCCACGGCGGCGCGCGAGATCGATGAGGCGCTGCGCGACCTATCTCGCCGGCCAAAGCCCGATGCTTCGGGAGCCATCCAGCACGCGATGGCGGCATTTGAGTGCGTGATGCGCGAGTTGTCGGGCGAGAACAACGCGACGTTAGGGGATCTGCTGAAGTGGTACGGGCGAGCGCTCGGCATCGCCTCGCCCCTGGACGGCGCCCTGAGCAAGCTGTGGGGCTACGCGTCCCAGCGAGGCCGCCACTCCGAGAGGGGGGCGACCCCGGCTTCGAGGATGCGGAACTCGTAGTCACTGTCGCGACCGCTGTGACTGTGTACCTGTCGAAGAGGGGCCAGTATATGCCGAAAAGACGGATGTCTAAACGAACCCGATGGGCAGGGGAGTGATAGCTCATGAGGAGCTCCCGGACATGCAATATCTCTGCGTGCATTTCGGAATGGTTCGCTGTGACCTCTACGATCCAGGATGGCAAATTAGTTCGACTAGCCCTCCATGAGTCTCAGGTAGCGCCAGCAGCGACGAGGCCGCGATAGGTGGTGGGGCGGGTCAGGACGGCATGCTGGATGACGCGGGCGAAGCGGTGGCTGATGCTCTTGGCGGTGCGGCGGTTGAAGCGGAAGACGTACTCGTCGAGATAGGCCGGCAGGTGCTTGTTCGAGACCGCGCCGTGGTGGGTGCCGAGCAGCCAACGCTTGGCGAGGCCGAACACCAGGTGGATCGCCGGCAGGCGCAGCGCGGCGTCGCCCCAGGCGGCGGCGAGGTTGATCGGCTGGTGGGCGTAGCCGGCGGCGGCGAGGCCAGTGTAGCCGGACCAGCCATCGGTGGTCACGGTCGCGGGCTTGGCGACGTTTTCGCCGAGGAAGCCTTCGAGGCTCCGGGCCGAGACATCGGGCACGACGGCCAGCCTCAGCCGGCCCAGGCGGCACCCGCGGGCCTGGCCGCGGCCGGTCTCGACCGCGCCGGCGACCGTCGTCTTGCCGGCTGCGCCGCGGCCGGAGCGGCCGGGCCTGGGGCCACCGACATAGGTCTCGTCGGCCTCGACCTGCGCGCCAAGCGGCGCCCGCTCCGGGCGCACCATCGCGCGGCGGATCTTGTGCAGCCAGCTCCAGGCGGTCTGATAGCTGCCGAAGCCCATCTGGCGCTGGAGCTCCATCGCCGAGATCCCGCCCTTGCTCGAGGTCACCAGGTAGATCGCGAGGAACCACTTGGCGAGCCCGGTCTTGGTCTGCTCGAACAGGGTGCCGGCCAGGATCGAGTGCTGCTTGCCGCAGGCCGTGCACTCCTCGATCAGGCGTTTCTTGTGGCTGTAAGCCTGACCATGCCCGCAGCCCGCGCAGCGGAACCCCGCGGGCCAACGCGCCCGCACCAGATACGCCCGGCACTTGGCGTCCGTGCCGAAGCGCTTCAGGAAGCTCGGCAGATCGCGCGGCAGATCCGTCAGCAGCTCGTCGGCCATGGCACCCTCCCCACTATGTTCGCTCTTCGTTCACCCTCCTCCATCCTGCCGCCGGAGTCAAGCAGCCTGTGCCTTGTGGAGAGCTAGTTTAGTTCGATCCATGACTATGAAGGGCCGCATCGTTGATGGTGACGATGATTTCTCATCAAGAGATATACGCTTCCATGGCCAAGGGATTAAGCTCTTTCTCTCAGCCCCGTACGACGACGACTGGGCCTCCAAGGTATGCCACCTAGAGGGGATAAGCCACTTCTGCGGGGTGGCCAGCATCGAAGCCCGTGTAACGGGGAAACTAGCTCTCCACAAGGCACAGGCTGCTTGACTCCGGCGGCAGGATGGAGGAGGGTGAACGAAGAGCGAACATAGTGGGGAGGGTGCCATGGCCGACGAGCTGCTGACGGATCTGCCGCGCGATCTGCCGAGCTTCCTGAAGCGCTTCGGCACGGACGCCAAGTGCCGGGCGTATCTGGTGCGGGCGCGTTGGCCCGCGGGGTTCCGCTGCGCGGGCTGCGGGCATGGTCAGGCTTACAGCCACAAGAAACGCCTGATCGAGGAGTGCACGGCCTGCGGCAAGCAGCACTCGATCCTGGCCGGCACCCTGTTCGAGCAGACCAAGACCGGGCTCGCCAAGTGGTTCCTCGCGATCTACCTGGTGACCTCGAGCAAGGGCGGGATCTCGGCGATGGAGCTCCAGCGCCAGATGGGCTTCGGCAGCTATCAGACCGCCTGGAGCTGGCTGCACAAGATCCGCCGCGCGATGGTGCGCCCGGAGCGGGCGCCGCTTGGCGCGCAGGTCGAGGCCGACGAGACCTATGTCGGTGGCCCCAGGCCCGGCCGCTCCGGCCGCGGCGCAGCCGGCAAGACGACGGTCGCCGGCGCGGTCGAGACCGGCCGCGGCCAGGCCCGCGGGTGCCGCCTGGGCCGGCTGAGGCTGGCCGTCGTGCCCGATGTCTCGGCCCGGAGCCTCGAAGGCTTCCTCGGCGAAAACGTCGCCAAGCCCGCGACCGTGACCACCGATGGCTGGTCCGGCTACACTGGCCTCGCCGCCGCCGGCTACGCCCACCAGCCGATCAACCTCGCCGCCGCCTGGGGCGACGCCGCGCTGCGCCTGCCGGCGATCCACCTGGTGTTCGGCCTCGCCAAGCGTTGGCTGCTCGGCACCCACCACGGCGCGGTCTCGAACAAGCACCTGCCGGCCTATCTCGACGAGTACGTCTTCCGCTTCAACCGCCGCACCGCCAAGAGCATCAGCCACCGCTTCGCCCGCGTCATCCAGCATGCCGTCCTGACCCGCCCCACCACCTATCGCGGCCTCGTCGCTGCTGGCGCTACCTGAGACTCATGGAGGGCTAGTACGGGGAAAAGGTACGACTTCGATGGGGAGATCGTGCAGGACGATCCTGTCCAAATCCGGTTCTCGATTTCTGTCGACGCCTTCAATGCTATCCAGCAGCAGGCCTATGACGCCGAGCGGCGAGGCCACCGCCTGGACATGGATGCGACCCTGAGCGGCGACTCCCTGGCAGAGACGGGGGGCACGTTGGGTATCTTGGCTCTCAAGGATTTAGACGTATCAGAGCGCAGAGCGTTCGCAGTGATAGCGGTCAGCTTCATCGAGGCAAACGAGTGAGATTGGAGTAGGAGCACGACATGGCGCGACCAATTAGCAAGACAGACGCGGCGGTAAGACAATTGATAGCCGCTGTGCATATGTTCTTTGACGGCGGTGATCCGGTGCCAATTTATGTGCTGGCGGCCGCCTCCCGCGAGATATTATCAACCAAGCTGGCGAAGGCGAAGCAAACATCTTCTCTCGATCTGATCTCCAGAGCGACAGGGCGGGAGCAAAAGGGGGTGCTGAAGGAGCTTCACCGGTATGCTAGCTTCTTCAAGCATGCGGACAGGGACCCGGAAGGGGTTCTGACCGAGTTCGACGAACGGGAGGTCGATATCGTTCTTTTCGCCGCCTGCCATGACTTTCAGGAGCTAACTGGAGGCGGGGCGGTGGAGGTGCAAGCCTTCGATCTCTGGTGGCTGGCGGTGTATGAGGCATACCCCGCGCCAGAGCCGGGGATCGTCAAAGACATTCGCGAGGTCTTCCCGGACATCAAGACGCTCTCTCGTGAGAAACAACGTCGCGTCGGGCGTGAATTGCTGCAGTGGGCAGCAGAGCGACCGGGTGCAGCCGAGGCGTATCAGAGTGGTCAGATAGGCGAGCCCTAGTTCAACCCCGGTTCAGCGGTCCGGCAGATCGCCCGGTCCGCACCATCGGCGAGTAGATCCCGTGTCGTCCGCTCTGGCCTCAGCCTCGGCCGGGTCGAGCAGCGGTTGCGGTTCCTCGCCATCACGCTCGGCCCGCGGCTCGGGCGGATTCCGGCCCTCAGGTGATCGGCAGGTTGGCGGGGTGGTAGGTGATCGTCTTGGTGTCGTGCTCGCTGCGGAGCTCGACCTGTTGGCCGAGGCGTTTGCGGACCGAGGGGTGGATCGTCTCGTCGGCCTCGACCAGCGGGAACTTCTGGCCGGAAGGATCAGCCGCGAGGCGGGCGGCGTTGCCGATCGGACGGTCGACCGCCTCGATCGGGCCGAGCTCGATGAAAAACTTCCAGAGCTCGGTCAGGGAGTCGTGCTGCGGCGCCAGCGGATCGGCGGCGGCGCGCAGCGCCGGCAGCGCGTCCGGGAGGAGGTCGAGGCGACGACCAAAACCCTGTGATCCCTGAGGCTTTCGGGCCGTTGCCGCCTCTCGGCGCGTGACCCGTAAGGGTGGCAACGGGGGCGGCCGCGCGGCGCGGCTGGCGATGGCGATACGATCGCCAGCGCGCGGCCCTTCAACTTCGCCCGTGGTCGGCGCTATATCGGCTCATGTTCGAGAAGCGATCGAGCGAACCGACGCCTGCGGGCAGCGACCGGGTCGGGTCGGGGGCGGCGCGGCAAGGCAGCCAACCCGCGCCAGCGGCGCCCGGCGAGGACCATCTCGCCCGGGTCCGGCGCATCGCTGCGACCATCGAGGCCGAGGCCGGGGCATCGGAGCGGAGCCTGCGCCTGACCCCGACGCTGCAGGCCGCGCTGCACCGGGAAGGCCTGTTCCGTCTGCTGTTGCCGCGCTCCTTCGGCGGCTTCGAGACCGACCCGCCGACCTTCTTCCAGGTGATCGAGGCCGTGGCCAAGCACGACGCCAGCACCGCCTGGTGCCTGTGCCAGGGCAACGGCTGCGCGATGTCGGCCGCGTTCCTCGACCCTGGGATCGCTCAGGAGGTCTGGGGCCGCGATCCGGAGGCCGTGCTGGCCTGGGGGCCGGGGGCCAGGTCCGAGGCGATCGTCGAGGCCGACGGCTACCGGCTGACCGGCCGCTGGGCGTTCGTCAGCGGCGGCCGGCACGCCACCTGGCTCGGCGGCCATGCCAGCGTGATCGAGGCCGACGGCTCGCCCCGGCGTGACGCCGACGGCGAGATCGTCGTCCGCACGTTGCTGCTGCCGGCCGGCGCGGCGACCTGGACCGACGCCTGGGACGTGATCGGCCTGCGCGCCACCGGCAGCGACAGCTACGAGGTCAAGGACCTGTTCGTCCGCCACGACCACTCGTTCATCCGCGACGATCCGGCCGAGCGCCGGCATCAGGCGCCGCTCTACCTGTTTCCGCAGATCAGCCTTTATGCCGTCGGCTTCTGCGGCACCGCGCTCGGGATCGCCCGCGCGATGCTCGATGCCTTCACCGAGCTGGCCGTGGACAAGCGGCCGCGGCTGGCACGGCAGACGCTGCGCGACACCGGCATGGTGCAATACGAGGTCGCCCAGGCCGAGGCCCGGATCCGGGCGGCGCGGGCCTTCGTGCTGAGCGAGCTGCGGGACATCTGGCAGGCGGTCGTGGCCACGCAGGCGCTCAGCATCGCCGATCGCATGCGCATCCGCCTCGCCACCACCTTCGCGATCCACGAGGCCAAGGCGGCGGCGGATGCCGCCTACGAGCTCGCCGGCGCGACGGCGATCTTCGTCGGCAACGACTTCGAGCGCCGCTTTCGCGACCTCCACACCGTCACCCAGCAGCTGCAGGGCCGCAAGGCACACCTGCAAAGCGTCGGCGCCTTTCTTTTGGGCCTGCCGCCGGACCTCGACATCGCCTGAGCGTGGCGCCAACCCCTGCTAGCGTCTAAGAGGAGTTGGACTCACTTCCATCAGAGGTGGTGCCATGATCTCTAGACGCGACGTTTTGGCAGCGACCGCCGCAGGCGCCGTGGCAACGACCGCGGCGCGAGCTGCCGAGTTCGGCAACCCGGATGAGCCGGCGCAAGGCGCGATCAATGCCACCAACCCGGCGAGCCTGACCGACCCGGGGCCGCAGAATTCGACCATCGCTAGCCAGTTTCCCTCGGCCGAGTCGCCACCACCGACCGACGTCGGTGCCATGCCGATGTTTTGGGCGTCGTTCAACAACGCGCCCAAGCGCATCCAGAACGGCGGTTGGGCTCGTCAGGTTACACAGGCCGACTTTCCGATCTCGCAGACCATCGCCGGGGTCGACATGCGCCTTACCGCCGGAGGCATCCGCGAGCTGCACTGGCATCTCGCCGCCGAATGGACGTTCATGACATATGGCCACTGCCGGGTTACCGTGTTCGATCCCCAGGGACGGGCGTATGTCGCCGACGTGAAGGAAGGCGACCTGTGGTACTTCCCGCCCGGCTACCCGCACTCTTTGCAGGGACTCGATCCCGACGGCTGCGAGTTCGTCATCTGCTTCGACAATGGTGCCGCCAATGAAGACAACACCCTGCTACTGAGTGAATGGATGGCGCATACGCCACCCGACATCCTCGCCGAGAATTTCGGCGTGCCGGCCGAGACTTTCGCCGGCATCCCGCTGCACAGCCTGTACATCTTTCAGGGCAAGCTGCCAGGCGATCTCGCCGCCGACCGGGCGGCGGTCAAGGGCGCGCAGGGTTTTCCGCCGCAACCTTTCACCTTCGCCCTGGGATCCATGCCGCCGACCAAGCAGAACGAGAGCGGCGAAGTGCGGATCGTCGACAGCAGCACCTTCAAGGTCTCCGAGCGGATTGCGGCGGCGCTGGTGACCCTGCGACCCGGCGCGCTGCGCGACATGCACTGGCACCCCAACGCCGACGAATGGCAATACTGGATCAAGGGCAAAGGGCGCATGACGGTGTTCGACACCGGGCCCAAGGCGGTGACGATGGATTTCAATCCGGGCGACATCGGCTACGTCAGGCGCCAGAACGGGCACTATATCAGCAATGTCGGCGATACCGATCTGCAATACCTGGCCGTGTTCCGCAGCGACCATTTCGCCAGCATCTCGCTCTCCGACTGGCTGACCCACACGCCGCCGGCCCTAGCAGGATGCGGAAAAAGGTAGCGGGATGGGGTTGATCTGGTAGGGTGTGCGCGCGGAGCTACCAGATGTGGGATTTGGCGATGCGGGGCGACGATGTTCGGACGGAGAGCCTGTTCAGCTATCTGAGCTGCGAGGCGCGGGTGCCCAAGGACCACCCGCTGCGGCCGATCCGGACGATCGTCGACCAGGCGCTGACGGTGCTGTCGCCCGCGTTCGACCAGCTCTATTCGGACCTCGGCCGACCGTCGATCCCGCCCGAGAAGCTGCTGCGGGCGCTGCTGCTGCAGGCCTTCTATTCGGTGCGCTCGGAGCGCCAACTGATGGAACAGCTCGACTACAACCTGCTGTTCCGCTGGTTCGTCGGCCTGGCGATGGACGCGCCGATCTGGGACGTGACGGTGTTCACGAAGAACCGTGATCGGTTCCTGGAAGGCGAGGTCGCGGCGCAGTTCTTCCAGGCGGTGCTGGGCCAGCCCGCGGTTCGGGCACTGCTCTCGGACGAGCACTTCAGTGTCGATGGCACCTTGATCGAAGCGTTTGCGAGCATGAAGAGCTTCAAGCCGAAGGCCGAAGCGGGCGGCGAGCCGCCGCCGGGCGACGCGGGGCGCAACGCCGAGCGCGACTTCCACGGCGAGCGACGGTGCAACGACACGCACGCCTCGACCACCGATCCCGACGCCAGGCTCTACCGCAAGGGGCGCGGGAAGGAGGCCAAGCTCTGCCATATGGGCCATCTGCTGATGGAAAACCGCAACGGACTGATCGTCGATGCCATGCTGACGCCGGCCACCGGCACCGCCGAGCGGGAGGCCGCCGAAGCCATGCTGGGTCGCCAGCCGGGCCGCCATCGCGCCACCCTCGGCGCCGACAAGGCCTACGATGCGGCGGGCTTGGTCGCCGGTCTGCGGGCCCTCAACGTCACCCCGCACGTCGCGCAGAATACCTCCGGCCGGCGCTCGGCGATCGACGCTCGGACCACGCGCCACCCCGGCTATGCCGCGAGCCTGCGGGTACGCAAGCGGATCGAGGAGGCGTTCGGCTGGATCAAGACCGTGGGCGGCCTCCGGAAGACCCGGCATCGCGGCACGGCGCGGGTTGGCTGGCTGTTCACGCTGACCGCGACCGCCTGCAACCTGGTCCGGCTGCCCAAGCTGCTGGCGGCGGGCTGACCATGCCCGGACGCCGGCCCGAAGGCGCTGTGGCGGGATCAAGCGGCCGCCCCGAACGCCTGGAAACGCCCGCCGAAGCCATGTTTAACACTTCCAGAAAAGGAAATGAGCCGCATAGCATGCTTATTTCCGCAACCTGCTAGTCGCCCAGCATCTAAACGTCGGCTCGGCGACCATCGCCAAGTTTCCGAGCGACCGGCCGGAGATCATGCCCGACTGATCGTGCGGCGGCCGCCGGGAGGGGCAGGCTCGCACCGCCGGCTCATCCGGCGCGAAAGCTCTGCGAGGTGCTGCGCGGCGGAAGCCGTGGGGTCCGTGTCAGTCGCCTATAAAGCGGCGGTAGCAGGCGGAGCTATGGACAGTCCGCTTCGCCATCCAGACTCGGCGTGCCCACCTCGCTATTCAGCGCCTCCGGGAGGCGGTGCCCCCGGCCGGGCTCGACGAGGTCGAGCCGGCGGCGTCACCCGCCTGACCCGCGGCTCGGGCCGATACCAGCCCTCAGGCGATCGGCAGGTTGGCGGGTTGGTAGGTGATGGTGGTGCTGGTGCCGTGCTCGGTGCGGACCTCGACCTGTTGGCCGAGGCGTTTGCGGACCGAGGGGTGGATCGTCTCGTTGGCCTCGACCAGCGGGAACTTGAGGCCGGTCGGGATCGGCCGCGCGGCGCGCGGGGTTGCCGATCGGGCGGTTGACCGCCTCGACCGGGCCGAGCGCGATCGCGAACTTCCAGAGCTCGGTCAGCGAGTCGTGCTGCGGCGCCGAGGGGATCGGCCGCGGCGCGCAGCTCCGGCAGGGCGTCCGGGACGAGATCGAGGCCGAGGGCGGTCGGCCTTGCCCATCATCCAGAGCAGCGTGTCGGCTGCCAGGTGGCCGTCGTCGGGGCGGTCGTGGTAGTTGCCGCCGACGTCGCCGTGGACACCAGCGAACCAGGACTGCTCGACCGTCGAGGTCGGCGGCACCTGGGTCCAGAGAGTGGGAAGAAACGGGCCGCGGTGCTCGTCGACCGCGAGCGCCTGGTAGGCGTTTTTGACCTGAGGTCCGAGCGCGGTGTCGTGGAAGCCCTCGATCGGGTGCCGGATGCGGCCCTCGAAGGTGCTGACGAGCTCGCCGAGCTTGGTCAGGCCGACCCGCTCCAGGACCTTGTCGATGCCGAGATCGGCCGCGAGGTCGGCGGTCCGGAACGGGATGCCGAGCGCGCCCACGGTGTCGAACACGCCGAGGAAGGTCACGTCGATCCGCTGGGCCATGTGCTTTTGCACGAACGGGCCGAGCAGGCGGCCGAGCAAGGGCGGCCTGGTCTCGCCGGGGCCGGGGTGCGAGAAGCGGTACCAGAGGTAGGCGGGATCGACCCAGGCGTCGGCGTCGAGCCAGCCGACCAGGCCGATGAAGCCGCAGAGGCTGCGCGCCGTGTAGGCGCCGCGCGAGAAGCCGAAGACGTAGAGCTCGTCACCCGGCTGCCAGCGGTCGCGGATGAAGCGGTAGGCGGTCCGGATGTTGCGGGACAGGCCGAGGCCGAGGGCGCCGCCGCTCAGGATCTCGCCGGGCGTCGTGCCGACGCCGGCGAAGTAGCCGACCTCCTGGGGCAAGGGGTCGGCGTCCTGGCGCTGGGCGTGCTCGAAGATCCAGTGGATGTGGGTCTTGTCGTCGGGATCGTTCCAGGTGCCGTCGCAGCAGACGACGATGCGCTTGGCCATGTGCGTTGCCCCCCAGTGCGCCGCCGGCCGGAAACCCGGTTCCCGCGTGCGGCGGATCGTGGGCCGATTGTATCGCCTGGCGAGCGACAGCGTCTATGAGCCGCTGCACGGCCGGATCGGTGTCGAGGGGGTCTTCCCGGACGATGGATTCGCGTGCGGGTCCGATCGGAACGATCGCCGGATTGGCCCGTTTGCGCAGCATCACGATCTGCGCGGCGAGGGCCTCCTCGTGCCCGGCGTGGTTCCGATGCACCTGATCCGGAGGACGGAGCATGACCAAGACCCGCGAGCGCATCGTCCAGCCGCCCGGCGATCCCAAGACGCTCTGGCGCGCGACGTTGCAATCGGGGGCGCACATCCTCCAGGACCGATCGCCTCTGAAAGGCTTCGACGTCTACGTGGTCGGCTTTCATTGCGCCAAGAGCCGGGCCGACATGCAGATGGAGGCGCACCACTATTGCAAGCAGGTCAATTCCGAGTTCATCCAATGCGCGCTGTTCGACGGCAACAGCGAAAACGCCAATCTGATCGGCGTCGAGTACATCATCTCCGAGAAGCTGTTCGAGCGGCTGCCCGAGGACGAGAAAGGTTACTGGCACCCGCACAACTATGAAGTGGTGTCGGGGCAGCTGAGCGCGCCCGGCCTGCCGCAGGCCGCCGAGCACGCGCTGATGAAGCTGCTGGTCAACAGCTACGGCAAGACCTGGCATACCTGGCACACCGGCCGGCACGACGGCGTAGGCCGGGCGGCGCATCCGCTGCCGTTCGGCGAGCCCGACCTGATGTGGTCATTCAACCGGGACGGCGAGGTCGATCCGCGGCTGAAGGACGATCTGGAAACGGCCATGGGCATCGACGAAGCCGCCAAGCGCGCGGCCCGTCGGGATCTCGCGCAACTGGCGCATCCGCAGCGGGGCGTGAACGACCTGAAATCCGAGTTCCCGAATGCGGACGGGCGGCCGGACGGCGTGCGCGACCTCTCGGACTGAGCCGACCGACCCGACGGCTGCTCCGATGGACTGGTCCGAGTTCTACCGCGATTTCCACCACCTGATTGGCAGCAAGGGCGACATTCTGTGGTGGCAGATGAGCGTCAGGGCGGTGATCATCTTCGTGTTCGGTCTCGTCCTGATCCGGCTGTTCGGTCGACGCGCCTTCGGCAAGCAGACGGCCCTCGACATCATCCTTGCGATCGTCGTCGGATCCAATCTCAGCCGTGCCCTGACGGCTAACGCGCCGTTCTTCCCGACCTTGGCCGCCACCGTGGCGATCGTTCTGCTATTTTGGATGTCGAGCAAGCTGTCCGCTCGTTGGCACACGTTCAGCCGGTTGGTGAAGGGGCCACCGGTATGGCTGTTCCAGGACGGCAAGCCCGATCGGAAGAAGATGAAGCGGGCAGGAGTGAGCGAGGGCGACATCGCGGAGGCGGCCAGACTATCCGGTCTGACCGGACTGAGCGCGGTCCACGAGGCGGTCCTCGAACGAAGCGGCAAGATCAGCGCGATCCGTCGGCCCTAGTGTACGGCCGGATGCAGGCGCTTCAGGCTCTGTGATCGTGTCGGCCTGCTAGCTGGTCTTGTTGGCGTTCTGCTCGTAGACCGCCATCGCCTCGGGCATAAGCTGCTTCAGGCGCTCGATGCGATTGCCCTCGGAGGGGTGGGTCGAGAGCCACTCGGGCGGCCGCTTGCCCCCCAGCTTCTCGAAGTTCTCCCAGAGCTTGATCGCCTCGCGCGGGTCGTAGCCGGCCTTGGCCATCAGCATCAGGCCGATGTGGTCGGCCTCGCTCTCCTGGGTGCGCGAATAGGGCAGCGTGATCCCGAGGGTCGCTGCCTGGGCGGCGAGCTGGGCGTATTCCGCACTGCCGGTGCTGATGCCGACCGCGGCCGCGCCGAGCTGGGCGAGCATGTCGGTCGACATCCGCTCGGCGCCGTGGTGGGCGATCGCGTGGCCGATCTCGTGGCCGAGCACGGCGGCGAGCTGCGCCGGGTTCTTGGCGACCTTGAACAGCCCGGTATAGACGCCGACCTTGCCGCCCGGCAGCGCGAACGCGTTCGGTTCGGAATTCTCGAACACCGTGAACTGCCAGTCCCAGTCCGGCTGGCCGCTGACCGCGGCGATCCGCCGGCCGACCTCCTGGACTTCCTGGTTGAGCTGGGGATTGTGGGAGACCGGCTCCTGCTGCTTGATCTGCTGGTAGGCCTGCAGGCCGGCCTTTTCCGCCTGCGATTCGGGCATCAGGATCAGCTGGTTGCGGCCGGTGATCGGCGCCTCCTGGCAGCCTGCGAGCAGGCCGGCCAGGACGAGGGCGGCGGCGATCTTGCGACCCGGCCCGCGACCCATCCATCCCGTCATCGTCGCGACCTCCTAGGCTCGACCGGGCGCTGCGTCAGGCGGCGCCCGCGTCTGGATCCTCCCGATATTCCCAGAGAAACAATTGGAGTTTACCGTTCGTTCCCACAAGACCTGGCGCCTTCCGACGTTCGGGTCGCACCGGAGGTCGGCGGCGGTCAAGAACCGGGCGGGGCGGGCTGGGGCCGGCGGTCGCGTCGCCGGCCCGAGCCGCTTCAGCAGCCTTTTCCGATGTCGGTCACGCTGCGACTTTGAGCGCCGCCTGGTTGACGTCGGAAAGCGCGATCTTGTTCAGCTTCTCGTCGGCCTGCTTTTCTTCCTCGAGGGTCTCGTTGAGCAGCTTCACGACCTCGTTCTGGCCGAGCGATTCGGCGAGCGCGCAGGCCGAGCCGTAGGCCGAGATCTCGTAGTGCTCGACCTTCTGGGCGGCGGTGATCAGGCCGACGTCGAGGACCTCAGGGGTCTTGATCTCGTCGATCATCTCCTGGGCCTCCTCGATCAGGCCCTGCATCGCCTCGCAGCGCTGGCCGCGCGCGCCCTTGCCGAGCTTCTCGAACACCTGCTCGAGCCGGTCGACGTGGCCGTTGGTCTCCTCAAGGTGATGCTCGAAGGCCTGCCGCAGCTGGCTCGACTTGGCGGCCTTGGCCATCTTCGGCAAGGCTTTCACGAGCTGCCGCTCGGCGTGGTAGATGTCCCTAAGTTCGTCGATCAGGAGATCATGCACTGAGTTCAGGGCCATGGTGGTGCCTCTTCCTGAGGGTGAGTTCCGGACGCACGCGAGCGCTCGAGCCTTGGTCCCGAGCGCCGGCCGGCAGGGCGGGTTGCGCCCCGCCAGCCTGAATTTCGAAATCGCTGACAACCCGCGTCACCGCGACCGGCGTGCGGACCGCGGGATCTCGAGCCGAAATTAGTCCTTGTTGAGCGTGATCGAGGTTGCGTTGCTCACCGACCCGCTCTGGCTCTTCTCGTAGAACACGGTGACCTTGTCGCCGACCTTGAGCTCGTCGAGCTTCGGCCCGACGGTGTTCTCGGGCGAGGCGGTGAACATCTTGTCGCCGATCATGAACGTGTTCTCGGTCGGGCCGATCTGGGTGATGGTACCGGTCGCCTCGTCGGCATGCGCCAGGGACGCGCCGAGGACGAAGGCCATCGCCGCTGCAATTCCGAGCAGCCGTTTCATGTCTGTCCTCCTGGGTTGAACGATTCACTGAGCCCGACAACACGCGGGCTGGCGGACGGTTCCAGGGCCAAAAAAAGATCTGAGCGGCCGGCGCGCGCGGGCGTTCAGCGGTGATCCACACGGCTCGCCAGGCCGTCGGGAGCGCTTGGCGTCACGAGCTGCCGATCAGCACGCCGACCGCGAACACCACCGCCCCGCCGAGCACGACCTGGAGGATCGCCGGCAGCCAGGGGGTGTCCATCCAGCGGTGCCGGACCCAGGCGATCACGGCGAGCTCGACCAGCACCACCGCGGCGGCCACGGCGGTCGCGATCCAGAAGTTGGGCAGGAGGTAGGGCAGAGTGTGGCCGCGGCCGCCGACCGTGGTCATGCCGCCGCAGACCAGGCCGCGCAGCCACGGGCTGCCGCGCCCGGTCAGCGAGCCGTCGTCCGAGAGCGCCTCGGCGAAGCCCATGCTGATGCCGGCGCCGAGCGCGGCGGCGAGGCCGACCAGGAAGGTCTGGAAGGTCTCGTGGGTCGCGAACGCGGCCGCGAACAGGGGCGCCAGCGTGCTGACCGAGCCGTCCATCAGGCCGGCGAGGCCGGGCTGGATGTACTGCAGCACGAACAGGCGCCGCCGTCCGGCCTCGTCGACCGCCGCACCCGGCGCCTCGGGGCGCAGGAGCCGGTCCAGGACCGCCTCGTGCCGGACCTCCTCGGCCGCCAGGTCGCCGAGCAGGCGGCGGAGCGCCGCGTCCTGGGCCTGGGCGGCGGCGCGGCCGTAGAAGCGCCGGGTCTCGACCTCCATCGCCTCGGCCTCGACCGCCGCGCGCGCGGCGTCGAAGCCGGGCGAGAGCCAGAACGCGCGGCGGCGCACGAAGCCCTGCACGTCCTGCCGGCGCACCAGCGGCACGTGCTGGCCGAAGCGGGCCTGGAACAGATCGAGCAGGCGGCGCCGGTGGCCGTCCTCCTCGGCCGACATCGCGGCGAAGCCGGTCGCCGCCTCGGCGTCGCCGCGGTGGCGCAGCGCCTCGGCGACGTCGGCGTAGATCCGCGCGTCCTCCTCCTCCTGCGAGATCGCGAGCGCAAGCAGCTGCCGCTCGTCGAGGCTGGCGAAGGTGATCATCGCCGCCAGCTCGCGCGAGGCGGCCACAAAACATTCGGAGCGACGGACGGGCGGGGCGGCGGATGCTGGGTCACGGGCGGTACTCCGGTTGGCGGCGGCCAGAGGTCGAGTAACGCGGCGGTCACGGGATCGGGTCAAGCGATTAACGGGGAACGCGGATTGCAGCGGGCGGTCCTCGCGGATTTGGCTTTGACCGGGCCGACTCCACCGGCCTAAAACGGAAAACCGGGTTGGCAGGTGCCGGGCAAGGACAAAACGGGGAGGCTGAACATGCTGGACTTCCTGAACGATCTCTTGTGGAGCAAGGTCCTGATCGTGGCCCTGATCGCGGCCGGGCTCGCGTTCACGCTCGGCTCGCGGTTCGTCCAGTTCCGCTACTTCGGCGCCATGTTCGGCATCTTCCGCCAGGCCTTCCACCGGGAGGCCGGCCATCTGAGCTCGTTCCAGGCGCTGATGCTGTCGGTCGCCGGCCGGGTCGGGGCCGGCAACATCGCGGGCGTCGCGGTCGCGATCACGCTCGGCGGGCCGGGGGCCGTGTTCTGGATGTGGGTGATCGGCCTGATCGGCATGGCCACCAGCTACTTCGAATGCTCGCTCGCCCAGCTGTTCAAGAACGCCGAGCCGGACGGCACCTACCGCGGCGGGCCGGCCTACTACATCGAGCGCGGCCTGCATCAGAAATGGCTGGCCGGCGTCTACTCGGTGCTGCTGCTGGTGACCTTCGGCCTCGGCTTCAACGCGCTCCAGTCCTACACCGTGGCCTCGTCGTTCACCGACGCCTTCGGCATCCCGACCTGGATCACCGGGCTCGGCCTCGTGATCGTGCTCGGCCTGATCATCTTCGGCGGCATCAAGCGGATCGCGAGCGCCGCCGAGATCATCGTGCCGGTGATGGCGATCGGCTACATCGCGATCGCGATCGTCGTGATCCTGATCAACATCACCGACGTGCCGGCGGTCCTGTGGCTGATCGTCCGGAGCGCGTTCGGGCTCGAGCCGGCGTTCGCCGGCGGGCTGGGTGCCGCGATCGCGATGGGCGTAAGGCGGGGCCTGTTCTCGAACGAGGCGGGCCTCGGCTCAGCGCCCAACGTCGCCGCGGTCGCCTACGTCCGCCATCCCGGCAACCAGGGCATCGTCCAGGCGTTCAGCGTGTTCATCGACACGCTGATCATCTGCTCCTGCACCGCGTTCATGATCCTCCTGTCCAGCATCTACACTCCGCAGCTGCAGGAGAGCAGCGGCGTCGCACTGACCCAGACGGCGCTCGCCAGTCACGTCGGCGAATGGGGCCGCAGCTACGTCTCGATCGCGCTGATGCTGTTCGCGTTCAGCTCGATGATCTACAATTACTATTTGGGCGAGAACAGCCTGAACTTCTTCAGCGAGGAGAACAAGACGCTGTTCACCGGCTTCCGCGTGCTGACGCTGGTGCTGGTGCTGTGGGGCTCGCTGCAGGACCTGACCACGGTGTTCGCGTTCGCCGACGTGACCATGGGGCTCTTGGCGGTGGTCAATCTCGCCGCGGTGCTGCTGCTGATCAAGGTGGGGCTCAGGATCATTCGCGATTTCGACTCGCAGCTGCGCGCCGGCATCGCGCAGCCGGTCCTCGACCCGGCCAAGTTCGCCGACCTCGACCTCGACCCGGAGGCCTGGCCGGGCGAGGCGGCTCCCGTCGCGGCGACCCGGGCGGCGGCCTCGTAGCGGGGCGCTCTTGGGCTGAGCGCGCCGGTCCGGCCCGGCGCGGCTCAGTCCGCCTGTGCGCGGGCGAGCTCGTCGTGCAGCGCGGCGCCGCGTTCTTTGGCGACCAGCAGCGCGGCGTAGCCAGGCGGGATGCGATCGCCGTATTCGGCCTCCGAAGGTCGTCGGCTTCGCTCAGGTAGTTCACCGCGCTCTCGGGTGCGCCGCGCATGATCTCGCGGTCGGCCCGGGTCTGCAGCGTCTCCACGTGGCGCAGCCGGCGGCGGACCTCGGCCGGCGCGTGCATCGGCACGAACTGCTCGGTGCCCTCGACCGCCGCCGGCTGCTGCTGGCGGGCGGCCGCGATCTCTGCCTCGAGCTCCGCGATCCGCCGCTCGAGAGAGGGCAGCAGCAGGTGGTCGGGCGCCTCGCTGCGCAAGGTGTCCAGCTGTTGCTTTTGGTGCTGCAGATCCTCCTCGGCCTTGGCCGGTGCGACCCGGACCTGCACCTCGATGTCCTCGATGTTCTGCTGGATCAGCTGGGCCAGCTCGTCGGCGTCCTGCGCCATGGCGCCGATGGCGAGCGGCACCGTCAGCATCATCGTGGTCAGCAGTCGAATGGCATGCTGCCGTTGCTTCATGCTATCCCCCGCTTCGAGTCTCGGTTAGTCGGGAGCGGCCGCGAGGCTACGGATTCGCCAGGGCTCGCCGCGCTCGGCCGGCCGCCCGGCGAGTGCCGACGATCGCGATATGGCACCAACCACGGCCCGGGACAACCGAAGCCGGGTCGTGTGCGAGACGAACTCACGACCGGTCCACGCGATAGTGAACGGCGGTGCGCTCGCATCGGCGGGGCGCCGGCACCAGATTTCGGTCGCGGGCTGCAGCGAAGGATGGCCCGGCAGGATGACGGGAGTTTTCCGATGCTTGCACGACGTCAGTTCGCGATCGCGGCGGCGGCCGCCGCCATTTCGGGAGCAGGTGCCATGCGCTGGTTCGGTCAGAGTGCCCACGCCGGGGATCAGGGCGAGTTCGAGGTCACCCACACCGATGCCGAGTGGCAGAAGCTTTTGACCCCCGAGCAGTACTACGTGCTGCGCCAGCACGGCACCGAGCGCGCCGGCACCAGCCCGCTCGATCACGAGAAGCGCGCCGGCATCTTCCACTGCGCCGGCTGCGATCTTCCAGTCTACTCCTCGGAGACCAAGTTCGACAGCGGCACCGGCTGGCCGAGCTTCTGGCAGCCGCTCGACAACGCGATCGGGACCTCGGAGGACAAGAGCCTGTTCTTCACCCGGACCGAGGTCCACTGCCGGCGCTGCGGCGGCCATCTCGGCCACGTGTTCGAGGACGGGCCGCCGCCGACGGGCCTGCGCTACTGCATGAACGGGGTCGCGATGACGTTCGTGGCCGTCGAGACGCTGAAGTCGGGGAACGCGTGATGCGCGCGCGTCTGCTCCCGATGCTGGCCGCGGCGGCGATCGCGTTCGCCTCGGCGGCCGTGGCCCAGGATCAGGCCCAGGGCCAGGCCCAGAACCCGTCGAAGCCGGCGAGCGCCGGCCAGACCGCGGTTGCGACCTTCGCCGGCGGCTGCTTCTGGTGCGAAGAGGCGGCCTTCGACCCGGTCGAGGGCGTGCTCAGCACCACCTCGGGCTACACCGGCGGTACCAAGGTCGATCCGACCTACCATGAGGTCTCGGCCGGCGGCACCGGCCATGCCGAATCGGTCGAGGTCACCTACGATCCGAGCAAGGTCACCTACCAGCAGCTGCTCGAGGTCTACTGGCACAACGTCGATCCGCTCGATACCGGCGGCCAGTTCTGCGATCGCGGCAACCAGTACCGCTCCGCGATCTTCTACCATGACGACGAGCAGAAGCGACTGGCCGAAGCCTCGAAGGAGGCGCTGACCGACAGCCATCGCTTCGATCAGCCGATCGCGACCGAGATCGTGCCGGCGGGGCCGTTCTATCCGGCCGAGGACTACCACCAGGACTACTACCAAAAGAACCCGATCCGGTACAAATTCTACCGGTGGAACTGCGGTCGCGACCAGCGCCTGGCCGAGCTCTGGGGCGCGGCGCCGACCCACTGAGGATCGGAGCGGGACGCAACCGGGCTCAGCCGGTCGCGGCCGGCGGCTTCACCAGGTTGAGCGCGGTCTGCGCGACCGCGGGCGTCGCGCCGCCACCGCCCGCGACCGTCACGGTCGGGAAGGCGAACTTGATGCCGTTGGCGTCGAACGCCTTCTTGATCATGGTGTAGGCGCGCCTGCGGATCACGAACTGCTCGCCGGGCTTGGTCATCATCTTCATCCGGATCTGGATCGCGAAATCGCCGAACTGCTCGACGCCCTGCATCTTCAGGGTCTCCATGATGTGCGGCTTGAATTCTTCGGTCTCCGCGAGCTCTTTGCCGATCTGCTTGATGAGCCGCTTGGCGAGGTCGAGGTCGGTGTCGTAGGTGACCCCGATGCTCAACTTGTCGATCACCCAGTCGCGGCTCATGTTCTCGACCGCGCCGAGCTCGCCGAACGGCACGGTATAGAGATAGCCGCGGTGGTGGCGCAGCTTGATCGAGCGCAGCGAGAATGATTTGACCGTGCCCTTGTAGCTGCCGCTGATGATGTACTCGCCGACCCTAAAGGCGTCGTCGAGCAGGTAGAACATGCCCGAGATGATGTCCTTGACCAGCGTCTGGGCGCCGAAGCCGATCGCGACCCCGACCACGCCGGCGCCGGCGATCAACGGCCCGATCTCGATCCCGACCGCCGAGAGCGCCATCAGGGCGGCCATCACGAACAGTACCACCCATAGCATGTTCCGGAGGATCGGCAGCAGCGTGCGCAGCCGCGCCCGGCGGCGGCCCTCGTCGCCCTCCACGTGCACGGCGGCGGTGGCCTCGGCGAGCCGGCAGTCGATCCAGGCGCGGACCAGATGCCAGACGACGTCGGCGAGCAAGAGGATCACGACGGCGTTGATCGCGCCGCGCAAGAGCCGGGTCGCCATCGTGTCGCTCATGGTCATGGCCGCGACGTCGAGGCCGAGCAGCCAGGCGATCAGATAGGCGCCGCCGATCAGCAGTGCTGCCCGGAGGCCCCGCTCGAGCGAGACCGCGGCGACCGAGGGGGTGGCGACCGCGATCTCGCTGCCGGCCGGGCGCAGCAGGTGGACGACCGCCAGATCGACGCCGCGGATCGCGACCGGCAGCAGCAGGAGCACGACGCCGACGTAGAACGGCGCCACCGAGCCGGTGAACAGCAGGAGCCAGACGACCACCAGATAGAGCGACAGCAGCCAGGCGCCGAGCCGATGCTGGCGGCTCGCGGGCATACCGGTGTCCCGCGCCGGATGCCGCCAGACCACGTAGAGCGCGAGGCCGACCAGCACGACCCCGCAGGCGAGCCCGACCAGATAGCCGGCGGGCCGGCTGATTCCGAGCCTCGCAAGCGACCCCAGGGTGAACTCGACGAAGAAGAACCAGCCGACCAGCACCGCCGACCAGACGAACCAGAAACGGGCGGTCGCGGTCGCCATCGGCACCAGCCGGAAGCGCTCGGCGCCGGGCGCCAGCAGGATCCGCCCGAGCACGAGCACCAGCCGGACGATCAGGAACACCAGCAGATAGCCGAGCACGATGTGCTTGAGCAGCGGCGGCCAGTCGAACAGCAGGAACGCGCCGATGCTGCCGATCGCGAACGCGAGCAGGACGAGCAGCCCGTAGGCCATCCGCAGCCCGGCCGCGCGCAGCCGATCGCCGGCGGTCTCGAGCGGGCTCGCGATCATGCGCTCGCGAAAGCTGGTGGTCGCCCACCACAACAGCCACTCGAGGCCAAAGCCAAGGGCCACGAACACGGCGATCAGGACGATCGGCCTCTGCCCGCCCCAGGCCGCGCGCTCGGCGTCGAAGGTGCTCCAGGCGCGGCCGAGCTCGTCGGGCAGCGTGGGCATCGCCATTGCGAGGTCGCGCAGGAAGGCGCGCATGCTGTCGAGGTGACTGACCATCATCGCCTGCGCGTCCGCCCGTTCGCTCACCGCCGCAGGCGGGCGCGCAGCCGCCGCCGGCGGCCGGTCGGCCTGGGCCTGCAGCCATGCCTGGACGCCCGGGTCGCGCAACAGCTGGGCCAGCGTGCGCAGCTGCTCGGGACTGGGCTCGGCCGGCTGAGCGGACGCGCCCCCGGCGGCCAGCAGGCCCGCGAGCGCGATCAGACAGAGCAGCATCCGGCGCATCTCGATCCACCCCATGGACGATCGTCCTCTCTAGCATGATCTGCCGTCCAGGTCTGCCTCGTGCCGACGGCGCGCCAGGGCCTTGGGCGCGATCGCGACCGGAGCGGCGAGGGGTGGCCGGCGACGCCGAGCACGCCGCTCGGGCCGTGATCAGGAGCCCCCGCGGTCGAGGATCGGCACGAGGTCGCTCCGTGCGCCTTCAGGGATGACCGTGGCGGTGATGGAGGTCGGGATAGTGCGGATGGCGGTGCGCGAGCCGGGCATGGCGGTGCCGGTGGGTGTGCGGCTCGCCGGCCGGATCGTCCGGCCCATGCGCATGCTGGTGGTGCCCGTCGTGGACGTGGCGGTGCTCGTGCTCCATGGCCTCGTGGGTATGCTCGTGCTCGTGCCGCTCGGCCAGATGCAGCCAGAGACCGGACGCCATCAGGCCGCCGGCGAGCAGCAGGCGCGCCGAGGCCGGCTCGGCCAGCAAGACCACGGCGATCGCGGCGCCGATGAAGGGGGCGAGAGAAAAATAGGCGCTGGTCCGGGCGGTCCCGAGATGGCGCAGGCCGAGCACGAACAGGACCAGGCTCACGCCGTAGCCGAGCAGCCCGACGACGCCGGCGGCGAGCGTCGTGCCGGCCTCTGGCCAGGCGGCGCCCTGCGCCAGCGCCAGGGTCAGGTTGACCGTCCCGGCGGCCAGCCCCTTGATCATCGTGATCTGGACCGGATCGGCCGAGGACAGCGGACGCGTCAGATTGTTGTCGATACCCCACGCCAGGCAGGCGCCGGCGATCAGCAGCGCCCCCCAGTCGAGGGCGGTCCGCCCCTGCCATGAAAGCAGCGCGGCGCCGGCGAGAATGGCGAAGGCGCCGAGCAGCAGCCGCCGGTCGACGTTCTCGCGGAATGCCACCCAGGCGATGGCCATCGTGGCGAGACCTTCGAGGTTGAGCAGCAGCGAGGCGGATGCGGCATCGATGCGGGCGAGCCCGAGCATCAGCAGCACCGGCCCGACCATGCCGCCGGCGACGACGACCGCGGCGAGCCACGGCAGATCGGCGCGGCGCAGCGGCGCCTCCCGCCTCGGCAGGCGGAGCACTCCGCGCGCGGCCTGGACGACGGCGAGGCCGAGGCCGGCGCCGAGGTAGAGCAGGCCCGCCAGTAGCCACGGGTCGACGCCGCCGAGCAGAAGCTTGGCCAATGGCGTGCTCGCGCCGAACAGGAGCGCGGCGAGCAGCGCCAGCGGCACGCCGGGCCAGAGATGCGAGCGCATCAGCTGTCCTCAAGCTCGGAACGAACTGTCCTCACGCGGCGTCGGGAGCGGTTACCAGCGCGCCGAGCTCGCCTGAGGCCTGGCGCACGATCTGCCAGCCGCCGCTGATCCCGAGCCCGGCCATGATCGCGGCGACGACGAGATCCGGCCAGCCGGTGCCGGTGCCGAACACGCCCGCCGCCGCGAGCAACACGGCGAGATTGCCGATCGCGTCGTTGCGCGAGCAGATCCAGACCGAGCGCATGTTGGCATCGCCGCCGCGGAAGCGGTAGAGCATCAGCGCGACGCCGCCGTTGGTCAGCAGCGCGAGCAGCCCGACCACGCCCATGACCTCGGCCGCCGGCAGCGTGCCGGCCCAGGCGTGCCAGATGGTGCTGGCCAGCACCCAGAGGCCGAGCCCGCCGAGGCTTGCGCCTTTGAGCAGCGCCGCGCGCGCCCGCCAGGCGAGCGCCATGCCGGCGACGCCGAGGCTGATCGCGTAGTTCGCGGCGTCGCCCAGGAAATCGAGCGCATCGGCCTGCAGCGACGACGAGCCGGCGGCGACGCCGGCGACGATCTCGGCGAGGAACATGCCGGCATTGAGGACGAGCGCGATCCAGAGCGCCCGTCGCCACGCCGGACTGTCGAGCCCGGCCGGCGCCCGGCAATGATCGTCGCTGCAGCAGCCCGCCATGGTGTCCCCTCGATGCTCCGGCACAGAGTCTAGAAATAGGGCCGGGGTCGCGGGTCCTCTAGGCCCCGGCTCGGATCTGGCCGAGCGAGCGCCATTCCCAGGCGGCGACCAGGACCAGCACCAGGGCCGCGGCGGTGGCGGTGGTCAGAGGCGGGGCGACCGTGGCCGGCGGGATCAGCAGCGCGAGCAGGGCGAGACCGCCCAGGTGCGAGAGCGGCAGCCGCTCGGCGGTCGCGCGCTTGAACACAAGGTTGCCGGCGAGATAGAGCGCCGGGCCGCCCAGAATGGTGGCGATCGTCCCCGGGCTGCCGTGGCCGGTCGGGTGCGCGAGCACGAGCTCGTCCGCGACGGCGGCGACGATGATGCCGGCGACGATCAAAAGGTGCATGTAGGTGTAGGCGAGCCGCGCGAGGCGCCCGGGGTCGGCCGTGCTCGCGATCAGGCGCGAGCCGCGGCCGGCGCCGACGTTGAAATAGATCCACCACATCGCGACGCTGCCGACGAAGGCGGTGACGAATGCCGCGGCGGTCTCGGGCGTCCAGGCGAGCTCGCCGAAGGTCGCGCCGGTGACCAGGATCGACTCGCCGAGCGCGATGATGATGAACAGGCCGCAGCGCTCGGCGATGTGGCCGCCCTCGATGTCCCAGTCGGCGGTCGTCGACCGGCCGAGGCGGGGCAGCCAGAAGCCGACCGAGGGCGAGAGATATTCGATCGCCAGCGCCAGCGCCCACAGCCCGAGGCGGGTGGCAGGATCGGCGAGGCCGCCCGCGAGCCAGAACCCGCCCGCGAGCGCCAGCCAGGCGGTGATGCGCTGGAAGTTGCGCCGGTTGCCGGGGCTGTGCGAGCCGACCGCCCAGAGCGTGAACAGGCTGCGCCCGACCTGCATGAACACGTAGGCGGTGGCGAACGCGAGCCCGCGGGCCTCGAAGGCCTCGGGCAGCGAGGTCGAGAGCACGAGGCCCGCCAGCATCAGCGCGAACAGCATGAGGCGGACCGGCGGCCGGTCGGGGTCGAGCCAGTTGGTGACCCAGGCGGTGAAGATCCAGACCCACCAGACGGCCATCAGCAAAAGCGTGGTCTGGATCACGCCAAGCAGGCTGAGGTGCGCCAGCAGCAGATGCGAGAGCTGGGTGACGGCAAACACGAAAACGAGGTCGAAGAACAGCTCGACGAAGGTCACCCGGCCGTCTTCGTGCCCGCCCCTCGGCCGCAGCACGCTCTGCCGCGCGCGCGTGTCCGGCATGCGTCATTCCCCTGTCTCGCTCGGGCTTCGTCGTGCCGGTTCGGCTCAACGGCTCGGCAGCGCCAGAACAGGCGGCCCGCGATCGTCGAGTGGCGTTATTCTATGCACCCTCAGAGGCCGGTTCGAACAACTCGCAGGCTTGCCCGGACGAGGCGAAATGACGCATCATCGGCCCGCGAAAGCCGGCCATGCGGGGAATCCCGAGCGAAGGCAGGTCGGGTTTGCCGTCGGGATCCGTCGCGTCGGCTTCTGAAAACACGGAAAGGAAGTTTTCATGAAACATAATGCGATGCTGATCATCTACGGTCTCGCCGGACTGGTCCTTGCGGCTCCCGCCGCAGCGGAGACGATCACGGTCAACTGCGAGTTCGGGAAGGCGACCGAGACGACGCTGGCGCCCGACAGCACCGTCTACGCGGCCCGCAAGGAGCGGGTCGACGCCTGCAAGAGCGACAACCCCGATTTTTCGGGCGGCAAGACGACGGTCGACGAGCAGCTTTGGGGCGGTGACGAAGGGGTCTACAACCTCTTCATCACGGCCGAGACCACAGGCGGCGACAACCTCTTCTTCGGCGTCGACGGCGCCTGGCCGGCCCAGACGGAAGGCTTCAGCTTCGAGGGCAAGGGGCCGATCCTCGGCGGCACCGGCAAGTACAAAGGCGCCAAGGGTACGGTGAAGCATCAGGGCCACACGGACGACGGCGTGACGGGCGATTACACCGTGACCCTCACGCTCGACTAGTTTGGTTGGCGGTCAGCCACGGGTGGGTGTGCCAATCATAGCGATGGTGACGGCCGGACCGTCAGAAGCTGGAGGCGACGCTTCCAGCTTCTGACCGGCTCGACCGCGTCCGCCGTTGGCGACGTTCGCGAGCCTCGCCGCGACCATCGGCCTCCGGCTCGTGTCGAGGTGCCGGCGTCGTTGGTTGCGGCTGACCACGAAGGACGACCAGCTCCCGCTCGGACTTCGCCATCGTACGCGCGTTGCCCTCCATGCGACCGCGCTCGACAACGATGACGGCGCCGAGCAGGGGCGGTGCCGGGTTCATCCAGCGTCACTTTACGGGCACGAGCGCCGGAGCGTCCTTGTTCTTGATCAAGAACACCAGGAATTTTGCCGGCTCGGTACTGCTTGCGTTCCGGTCAACGACATGAACGTCGTCCGGACCTTCATAGAAGGTCTGTCCTGGTGTCAGTGTTACCTCTTTTCCACCCTTCACCTGCATCACAACCGAGCCCTCCAGGACGTAAACAAATGCTTGCGCATCGTGTCGATGGATCGGACTCGACCCGCCCGGCGCATGCTCTACCGTGAGCATCAGAACTTCCTTGCCGGCATTCTCCGTAAGGTCTTTCGACATGAGCGGCGTGACCTTAGCTTGCTGAGCCATGGCCGTGCCGGTCATGAGGCATAGCAGAACCAACGCAACGAGTTTGGTCGACATAGTCCACTCCTTCGTTGGTCGCCCGAGACCCGGGGGCGACGCCTCGGGCATTTCGCGATCACGGCACCGATTGTAGCAGCGCCGGCACCATTGGGCAGGATCCTTGGGGGTCGGATCCCCGGGCCCACCTCGGATGCAGGATCAGGCTCCTGCCCGTGAGCGGCGGAGCCATTCGTCGAGACCGATGCGGCCGAGGCGCGCGTCACCGAACGGCACCAGCGAGCGCTCCTCGACCCGGCCGCCGGCGTATCGGGCCTCAGGGTCGCTCACCACCTCACGCGGGTCGCCGACCGCCTTCAGATAGCGGGCGACGAATTCGTTGAACGGCGCTCGTTCCGGGCCGGCGATCTCGACGATACCGGTTCGCGGCGCCGCGAGCGCCACGTCGGCGACGATGGCGGCAACGTCGTCCGCCGCGATCGGCTGGAACAGGCCGGGCGAGACCCTGACCATCTTTCCATCCGCACTTGAATTGGCGATGTAGCCGAGGAATTCCAGGAACTGGGTCGAGCGGATGATGGTGTAGGGGATGCCGGCGGCCTCGATCAGTTTCTCTTGGGCGACCTTGGCGCGGAAATAGCCATTGTCGCTCCGGTCAATTCCGACGATCGAGAGCGCGACGTGGTGCCGCACGCCCGCTGCGGCCTCCGCCGCGAGCAGATTGCGGCCGGAGGTCTCGAAGAACTCCAGCACCGCCCTGTCTTCGAATGAGGGCGAATTGGCGAGGTCGATCACCACCTGCGCGCCGGCCATAGCCTCCTTGAGCCCCTCGCCGGTGATGGTGTTGACGCCGCTTTTGGGCGAGGCAGCGACGACCTGGTGGCCGCCCTGGCGCAGAATGGCGACGGTCTTCGAGCCGATCAGGCCGGTGCCGCCGATCACGACGATCTTCATGGTTGGCCCTCCCTTGTCGATGACTGGCGATTTCTGATTTATGGGTTCATGCCCGCCCGGCCACCGGTCCGCAATGACCCTGCACAAAGGCGCACTTCGAACCTCAAGACCGGCCTCAGCGCCCGCCAGCGCATCGTGCGCCATGGCCGCTACGTCGGGTTCCCGCTGGCCGGGATCTCGCATGATGATATCTTATTACAGCATGGGGGTTGACAAGAGCGCCAGAAGCCATGCCCGCCGAGACGACAGAGACGACAGAGACGACAGAGACGACAGAGACGACAGAGACGCAGGGAGGCAAGGGCGGCGAGCCGGCTCCGGCCGAGGCGAGTGCGATTGGTGAAGGCGTCTCGGCTGAGCACGAAGACAATTCGTCGCAGGTCACGCCGTCGGGCCACCGGCTCACGCGATGGCGAAAGCTGCTGATCGGCGTGCTGGGCGCGCTGGTTGTAGCAGGCGTCGCCGCTCTCGGCATTCCCTGGATCGAGCTGACATTCAGCACCGTCTCGACCGATGATGCCTACGTGAACGGGCATGTGACGTTTGTTGCTCCCCGAGTCGGAGGCCAGATTTCTCGGGTTCTGGTCGACGACAACAACCGAGTGCACAGAGGAGATCTGCTCGCCGACCTCGACAAGGAGCCTTATCAGGTCGCAGTCTCCGAGAAGAAGGCCGCCGTCGATACGGCCAATGCCGACCTGCAGGCGGCCATCGCCAGGGTGCGCGGCATTGAAGGGGAGGCCAGAAGCCGGCGCTGGAACTTGCAACGCGCCGTGGAGGGTGTCGACAACCAGATAGCTCTCCTGCATGCCCGGGTTGCTGCCCTCGACAAGAGCAAGGCCGCGCTGACGCTGGCGCAGGTCGAATTCGATCGGGCAAAGCGGCTGGTCGGGACCGCAGCCGCCAGCCGTGAGGTGTACGACCAGCGGCAGGCAGAGTTGACGACTGCCACCGCCAACGTCAGCGAGGCGCTCGCTGACGTCCACCAGGTCCGCGCCTCCTTGGGGCTGCCGGCACAACCCGATCAGGGCGAAAGCCTTGGCCAGGTGCCGCCCGATCTCGATCAGACCTTCTCCTCGGTCCTCGAGGCGCAGGCAGGCCTGATCGAGAGCGCGGCTCAGCTCGGCGTCATCCACTCCTACGACCAGAGTCCGAAGCAGATGCTCGCGGAGTTCGCAAAGCTGGGTGACATCGACCGCGTCTTCGCACAGCTGACGGCGACGGCGCCGGCGGTCAAACAGGCGGAGGCCAAGCTCGAATCCGCCAAGCGCGATCTCGCCCAGGCCGAACTCGACCTTCAGTATTGCGATATCGTGGCGGACATCGACGGTGTCGTCACGCGTCGGAACGTCAATCCCGGCGATTACGTCCAAGTCGGCCAGAATCTGATGGCCATCCGCTCGCTCGACGAAATCTGGGTCGATGCCAATTTCAAAGAGACGCAGCTCGGCGACCTGCGCATTGGCCAGCCTGTGGATCTGTATGTCGACATGTACGGCAGCCGACACGTCTTCAAGGGTCGGGTCGCCGGCTTTACGATGGGAACCGGATCGACACTCGCATTGCTGCCCGCCCAAAATGCGACGGGCAACTTTATCAAGGTGGTGCAGCGGCTACCGGTCCGGATCGACCTCGAAGGGTATGACCCGAACCAGGATCCTCTGTTCATCGGGACTTCCGTCGTTCCCTACGTTCATATCGACAAGCCGCCGACCGGACCTGATGCCGGAAAGTTTCTGCAGGCCTACCTGCCTCGATTGCAATCCGCCGGGTCGTCCCAGAGCCCGCCGGACGCCAGTAAATGACGGATGTGGCACTCTCACCCGCCAGCCCCCGTGCTGCGGGGAGCCCGTGGTTGCTCGCCGTCACGGTCGTGGTGCCGACGTTCATGGAGGTGCTCGATACCACGATCGCGGTGGTCGCCCTTCGGTATATCGCCGGCGGCCTGTCGGCCACGGTCGATGATGGTGAATGGGTTCTCACGAGCTACCTTGCCGCCAACGCCATTATCCTGCCGATCACCGGCTGGCTGAGCGCGCATCTGGGTCGGCGCAACTACTTCCTGCTGTCGATCGCCGTATTCACCCTCAGCTCCGCCCTGTGCGGGATGGCCGGCAGCCTCAGTCAGCTGATCCTGTTCCGCGTCATCCAGGGCTTGGCGGGCGGCGGTCTGCAGCCCTCCAGCCAGGGCGTGCTGCTGGACGCCTTCCCCCCGGAAAGGCAAGGCGTTGCGATGACGCTCTTTGGCCTCGCGGCCCTCATTGCGCCGGTTGTCGGCCCGACGCTCGGGGGATGGATCACGGACCAGTACAGTTGGCGATGGGTCTTCTTGATCAACGTGCCCGTCGGGGTGCTGGTATTTGCCGCCTGTTATGCTCAGCTCCGCGACCCGGACTATCTCGTCGCCGAGCGCCGCGAGCTGAGGCAGAAGCCGTTTCAGTTCGATTCGATCGGCCTGTCGCTGCTGGTCATCGTCATGGTCAGCTGGGAAGTGATGCTGAGCAAGGGTCAGGAGTGGGACTGGCTGAGCGATCCCTTCTGGCGCGTGCAGATCTTGGCGATTTTGTTCGTTGTCGGCCTGGTCGGGCTCGTCTTTTGGGAGTTGCGGCACCGCAGCCCCGTGGTCAATTTCCGGCCACTGCGCGAACGCAACTTCGCCGCATGCTGCGTCATCATCTTTGGCGCTTACCTCGTGCTCTATGGCGCCAGTACTTCGCTGCCTGGATTGCTTCAGTCCCTGTTCGGCTACGATGCGATGAGCGCGGGATTGGTCATGTCACCGGCCGGAATCTTTGCAATCCTGGCCATGCCGGTGGTCGGATTCATGCTCGGTCGGGGGACCGACGCCAGGTGGCTGATCGCGGCGGGGCTGCTGGCCATGACGGCCGGGAACTATTGGATGTCCCAGCTGAACCTGGACATCAGCCCAGGCCAGGCGGTCTGGCCGCGGGTGGTCCTGATCGCAGGACTGGCGGTATGCTTCGCTCCTGCGAATGTGGCAGCTTACCTCTATACGCCGAAGGAGCTGCGGGGGGCGGCCGTCGGCCTGTTGAGCCTTCTGCGCAACGAAGGCGGCAGCGCGGGAACGTCGTTGGCTCAAACCTTTCACGAGCGCCGTGATCAGTTCCACAGTCTGCGTCTTGGCGAGTATCTCGATCCCTTCAACGCGGCCGCGCGGTCCTTCATCGCCCAGGCTACGGCCTTCTTCCACCAGCAGACCGCCGATCCGGTCGCTTCGCAGCAGCTCGCCTGGCGGGGGCTCGAGAATCTGCGCCAGCAGCAGGCCTCGGCGCTTGCCTACTTCGACACCTTTTGGATCTTTGCCGCCCTGACGCTTGCGCTCGTGTTCGTGGTCCTGCTCATGAAGCGCTCGGTGGCCGAAAAAGGCGCCCACATCGGTTCCGAATGAGTGAGCGCGCTCCCTGTCGTCAACGCTTGAGGAAGGAATCCGACCAGGATCGAGAGAGCCCGCGAAGCGGTGCGTCCGGGCGACCGGCATTCCGTGCCCCTCGACGCCGGCAGACATCCGGTCCCATTCGCCCCCTTGAGATCGGACCGCGCTCGATCCGGTCCGATCGCCCCTCGCGTGTGCTGGCTCCGAGGACGAGGCGGCGCTCGGCCGCGCATGACGACGTAGATCTCATCCTGTGCATGCGGAGTTTGTCGGCTTGGAGGCGCAGGGCGGGAGAGTTTCAGGTTGAGGCTGCCGCGCTGCAGGGCACTGACTGAGTGCTCGCCGGCGGGACCCGGTATGCGCGCCCGCGCGTCCGCCAGATGGATCACACGACTGCGATCCGGGATCATGCTGCGCTCCTCGTGCCCGGATATCGCATTTCCTTTCTCCAACGCGTCCGGCTTATTTGCTCTCCCCGCCCTTTGGGCCCCAGAAGACGACCCAGGTCGCGAAGTCGTCGGAGAAATCCTCGAAGCGGTGGACGGAGCCCGCGGGCGCGAAGATGGCGTCGCCCGCGCCGAAGGGCCGGCGCTCGAGCGACGCCTCGTCGCGGCCGAGCGCGAAGGTGCCGTGGCCGGCGGCGACGATGTAGATCTCGTCCTGCTCGTGCGGGGTCTGGGGGTCTGTGCCCTTGGGCGCGTAGTAGCGAAGGGTCATGCTGCCGTGGCGCAGCAGCAGCGCCGAGCGGGCGCCTTCCGGGATCGGGGCGGCTTTCGCCGCCGCCAGCGTGATCAGCCAGTCCATGGCCTCGCCCTCCCGCTCAGAGCCTGGCGGCGTATTCGCGGTTCTTGGCCTTGAGCAGGGGATCGGTGCCGAAGTAGGAGTGGCGCGCCATGTCGGGCGCGTAGCGGCTGGCCGGCGGCTGGCGGCCGAGCGCCTCGGCCATCGCCCGGATGTGGTGCGGACCGGCGCCGCAGCAGACGCCGAGGTAGCGGACGCCGAGCCGGTAGGCGGCCTTGGCGAAATCGGCGATCTCGTAGCGATTGCAGGTGAACGGATCGAGCGCGATCGGGAACGGTCGCCCGTCGGGCAGGCAGTCGCAGCCGGGGTCCTTCAGCGACTGGAAGGTCGGCTGCTCGGGCGTCGTCCGATAGGGGACGGGCAGGGCTGCGACGTGGCAGGCGACGGCGTTGCGGATGCGCTCGAGCGCCGGCAGCATCGTCAAGGGGCCGCGCGAGCAGTTGAGGCCGACGACGTCGGCGCCGGCGTCCTCGAGCCGCTTGCAGGCGTCTGCCATCGGCATGCCCTCGCGCATCAGGCCTTCCTGGTGCATCGCGAGCGTGATCACCGCGGGTTTGCCCGACGCCTTGATCGCGTCCAGCGCCATCAGCGTCTCGCCGAGCCAGCTGTAGGTCTCGCCGATGATGAAGTCGACGCCGGCCTCGGCTGCCCAGGCGACCTGCTCCTCGAACGCCCGGCGCACGAAGCGGAGCGATTCCGGATCGTCGGGGTCGTAGACGTTGGTGTTGGAGAGGTCGCCCGCGAGCAGGCAGCCGCTCTCGTCCGCGACCTCCTTGGCGATCTGCAATGCCTGGCGGTTCAGCGGCTCGAGAATGTCCTCCTTGCCGATCACCTTCAGCTTCTCGCGGTGGCCATAGTAGGTGAACGCCTCGACCACGTCCGAGCCCGCGCGCACGAACTCGCGGTGCAATTGACGCACGGCGTCCGGATCCTCGAGCACGACCTCGGGAACGTAGGGCCCGGCCTGGACGTAGCCGCGCCGCTCAAGCTCGAACAGATAGCCCTCGGCGCAGATCACCGGCCCCGCCGCCAGCCGCTCCAGCAGCCCCGGCCCGCGTTGCGCGCCCCCACCGTTCGCCATGACCATGCCTCCGCCGTCATTTCGCGATCGGCGAGGGTGCTCGGCCGCAGACTGCCCGTCAACGCGCGGATGCGACTTCCGCTTGCCGAAATGGGTCAAGGGCACCGCGCTCTGCCGTGATCTGGGGAAGCGGGTGCCGGCTGCCGCGCCGGCTCCGGCCTCAGCTCAGGATCCGTCCGACCAGAGCCGCGAGCGTGCGGACCGCCCACTTTGCCCGGCGCCGGGCCGGCCGGACGCGCTCGAGGCCGTCCCAGTCGGGCGCCAGCCAGGGCGGATCGATCAGCCGTCCGGCGGGGCTGGCCTCCGCCCCGACCGCCGCCATCTCGGGCGGCGTCAGCTCGAAGTCGAAGATCTCGAGGTTCGCTTTCGCGTGCGCCTCGCGCGCCGAGCGGGGGATCGCGACGATGCCGTCCTGCTGGAGCAGCCAGCGGAGCGCGACCTGACCGGCGCTCTTGCCATAGCGCTCGCCGACCCTGCCAAGGCGCGGGTCGCGGAACACGCGGCCACGGGCGAGCGGCGAATAGGCGGTGAGCGCCATGCCGGCGGCGCGGGTTGGGCGGGTCCGTGGTGCGGCGCAGCAGCCTTTGCCAGCAGGGCTAACCGAATTCGGGGCCGCAGATCGCAAAACAGGCGGCAAGATCGCCGACCTGCTCGGGCGCTTCCTTGAGCATGCGCGTGAACGAGCGGACCGGCTGAAAGTTGGCCTCCTCGAGCGCCTCGATGAAGCCGGTCTGAGCGGTCGGGACGTCGATCGAGACCGGCCCGACGGCGCTGACCAGGGCCTGCGCCAGCAGCAGGCTCGCGACATTGGCGCTGCGGGCGACCAGCGGGCCGACGTGCAGGCTGACCCGGCCGGTGCGGGTGAGGACGAATCCCGCGAGCTCGCCCTGGGCCTCCGCGAGCAAGGCCCGGCGCGGCTGGCTGCGAGTGAGATAGGCGAGCAGCTGGCGCCGCTCGGCGCCGAACACCCGGGTGTCCAGGCGGGCGATGGCGTCGAGGTCGCGGGCCGCCTGCACCGGCCGGATCGCGGCTTCCCGGCGCAAGGATCGGGGTGGCTGTGGCCGCTCCGCAACCAGGCGCTGCAGGGCGCACACGTCCTGGAACCCGAGCGGCCGGTAGATCTCGACGCCGGCGGGGGTGGCGTCCAGCCCGGCGATCAGCTGGCGTTGCTGGCAACGCTCGAGCGCCCATTGCAGGTTGCGCGTCGCCAGCCCCTGCCGGCGGCAAGGCTCGCTGGTCAGGACCATCGCGATCCAGGCCAGGCGCTCGCCGTAGGGCAGGATCAGGGCGCTCGCGACCAGCCGGCCGGCGGCGGTGATCTGGCCGATCGCCTCGCCCTCGCCGAGCATCAGGCGCCAGTCGTCGGCGGTCTGATTCCAACCGGCCTCGGCCGACAGCGCGAAGGCCGCCTCGGCCCGCGCCGGGCCGAGCCGCACGCTCTGGAGCGGCTCAGTAGCTGCCGTCACGGGCGTCGTAGTGGGTGGGTTTGCCAAGATCAGGTCCCCCCGCGGCGACCCAGTGGGCGACCCAGTCGACCATACGCCCGAGCGGTACCATGGGATAGCCGAAGCGCGCCAGCGCCTGGGCCGGATTGGTCAGCCACGCGGCGCCGCTCTCGCTGCCGGCGAGCACCGGCGCGCGGCCGAACCGCTGGCCGAAGGCCCCGGCCAGCCAGCGGATGCTGACGGTCTCGGGCCCGCTGAGGTTCAGCGCGCTGGTCGGGCTCGTGCAGTCGCCGAGCGCGCGCAGCGCGAGCGTATTGGCGTCGCCCTGCCAGATCACGTTGACGTGGCCCATGGCGAGATCGATCGGCTGGCCCGCGAACACCCGGGTCGCGACGTCGAGCAGGACGCCATAGCGCAGGTCGATCGCGTAATTCAGGCGGATCAGCCGCCCCGGCGTGCCATGGCGGTTCGAGAAATATTCGAAGATCCGCTCGCGGCCGACGCAGGAGTTGGCGTACTCGCCGGACGGGGCGAGCGGCGGCGTCGCCTCGAGCGCACCGCCCGAGCCGATCGCGACGTAGGGATAGACGCAGCCGGTCGAGAACGCGACGATCCGGGAGTGACGGAAGGTCTCGGCGACCAGCGCCGGAGCCAGGACGTTGATCGCCCAGGTGAGCTCGGCCTGGCCCGCGGTGCCGAACTTGCGCCCGGCCATGAAGACCACGTTCGCGAGCCGCGGCAGCGCCTCGACGGCTGCCCGGTCGAGCAGGTCGGCGGCGATCGTCTCGATGCCGGCGCGCTCGAGCCGGACCTTGAGTCCGGGCTCGCTGAACCGGGCGACCCCGACCACGCGCTTGGCCGGCGCCGCCCGCTTGGCAAGCCGGGCAAGCGTCGGGCCCATCTTGCCGCCGACCCCGAGTACCAGAAGGTCGCCCTCGAGCGCCGCCAGGTCATCGACCAGTGCCTGGGTCGGCCGGGTCAGCAGCTCGTCGAGCTGCTCCACGTCCTCGATCCGGTCCGGCAGAGCGCAGCTGGTCAGTCGATCCATCGAGGCTGCCTTCAGGCCGCGCGACCGATGGCGCGCATTGCTGACTTCGGTCTCCTTGGCACGCCGGCCGGCGATCGCAAAGCCCCGATCTTGCGCCTGCCGGCCGGAGGGCCGGCCCCTGCCCCCGGGGCGGTAGCAAAAAGGCTGGCCGCCCGGCGCCCGGTCGACTATGTAGCTCAGCCGACAGTCCCGGAGGAGGGCAAAGATTTGGGTGGTCTCAGTCTGACCCACTGGCTCGTGGTGGTCCTGGTCATGGTGATCCTGTTCGGCGCCGGCAAGCTGCCGCGCCTGATGGGCGATCTCGCCACCGGCATCAAGAGCTTCAAGCGGACTCTCGAGGATGACACCTCCGACAGCCCGCCGGTCGCGACCGCGAGGACCGAGCGTCCGCAGCCGATCGAGAGCCGTTAGCCGAACCGCCGGCCCGTCCGACCGATCGCAGCTGAGCGAAGCGGCGATCGTCGGCGGCGGGCTTTGTTCGTGACCCTGGCCGTCTCGACGATGTTCGTGAGCACGGTCGGGTCCGGGATCTGGCCGACCATCGCCGGCCTCATTTTCGGTCGCATCATCATCGCGCCGATCGCCGCCTGCGCCACCGGAAGCTGCCCGAGCGGCCGCTGATGATCCTGGTCGGAGCGATCATCGTGCTGCTGAGCCTGGGCCGCCTCCTACCAAACTTGTGTCTCGCCCGAGAGCGGCCGGGCTCCAGCCGGAAAAGGCCCGCCCCAGGCGATCGCGGCTTAGCCGCCGTGCGCCTGGCGTGTTAGCCTGCCGGTGGACGCGAGGTCAGGGGAGACAGGCAGCATGGGCGGGTTTGCGGATTACACGAATTACGACGGGCTCGGGCTCGCGGAGCTGGTGCGAAGCGGCGAGGTCACGGCCGCCGAAGTGCTCGAGGCGGCGATCGAGCGGATCGAGGCCCTCAATCCCGAGCTCAACGCCGTCGTGACCAAGGTCTATGATGAAGCGCGCGCGGCGGCCGCGAGCCACGATCGCGCGGCGCCGTTCGCGGGCGTGCCGTTCCTGCTCAAGGACCTGGGCGGTGCCCAGGCGGGCGTGCCGTTGTCGGCCGGCTCGCGCTTCTTCGCCCATGCGCCGGCGCCGGCCGATGGCGAGATCGTGATCCGCCACAGGCGCGCCGGGCTGATGATCCTCGGGCGCACCAACACGCCGGAATTCGGGCTCAGCGCCACGACCGAGCCGGTGCTGTTCGGGCCGACCCGCAATCCGTGGGATCTGACGCGTACTGCCGGCGGCTCGAGCGGCGGCTCGGCGGCCGCGGTCGCGGCGCGTCTGGTGCCGGTGGCGCATGCCAGCGATGGCGGCGGCTCGATCCGCATCCCCGCGTCCTGCTGCGGCCTGTTCGGCCTCAAGGTCACTCGCGGCCGCAACAGCCTGGCACCTTATGCCGGCGAGAGCATCGCCGGCTGCTCGGTCGAACACGTGGTCTCGATCAGCGTCCGCGACAGCGCGGCCGTGCTCGATGCCACCGCCGGCCCGGCGCCGGGCGATCCCTACTTCGCGCCGCCGCCGGCGCGGCCGTTTCTGGACGAGGTCGGCGTGGACCCCGGGCAGCTGCGGATCGCGCTCGCCACCCAGCCCTTCAACGGCATGCCGGTCGATCCGGTCTGCGTCGGCGCCGCCGAAGCGGCGGCGCAGCTCTGCGAGGAGCTGGGCCATGTGGTCGAAACGGCGACGCCGGCGTTCGATGCCGCCGGGCTCGACGAGCACTTCAATCTGGTGTTCGCGGTCGGCGCCACCGGCAACATCCGACTGCGTGCCCGGGCGCTCGGCCGCGAGCTGAACCCGGCCAGGCTGGAGCGGGTCACCTGGGCGACCATCCAGGAAGCCGATCGGGTCAGCGGCCCGGTCTTCGTCCAGAGCGTCAACCGGCTGCACGGGATCAGCCGCGAGATCGCGCCGTTCTTCCAGACCTACGACGCGCTGCTGACCCCGGCGCTCGCCGAGCCGCCGGTCAAGCTCGGCGTGATCGACATGATGAGCGACAACCTGGACGCCTACCGCGAGCGCCTCTGGCGGTTCACGCCGTTCACCTATCCGTTCAACGTCACCGGCCAGCCGGCGATGTCGGTGCCGCTCGCCTGGAGCGATGCGGGCCTGCCGATCGGCGTCCAGCTCGTCGGCCGCTACGGCGATGAGGCGACCCTGCTCCGGCTCGCGGCGCAGCTCGAGATGGCCCGGCCCTGGGCCGATCGCCGGCCGCCCGCCCCGTTCGGTTGACCCCTTGGCGCCATCGCCGCATGGTGTCTCGGGGAGCCCAGATCAGGGAGGAAGAACCATGAGCCGTGTCCTGACCTTGACGTTTGGCGCTGTCCTGGCGCTCGCGGCCGGGCCGGTCGCCGCCGCCGACTACGCCTGGCAGCCGGAGCAGCCGGTCACGATCATCGTGCCATGGGCGGCCGGCGGCTCGACCGATCAGGTGACCCGGGTGGTCGCGGGCGAACTCGAGGAGGCGCTCGGCCAGAGCTTCGTGATCGTCAACCAGCCGGGCGCCTCGGGCTCGGTCGGCACCAAGAGCGCCTGGGACGCGCCGCACGACGGCTACACCTGGGCGGCCGGCGCCGCCTCGGATCTCGGCACCTACCCGGTGCTCGGCATGCTCGACACCCAGCTCAAGGACTGGGCGCTGTTCCTGGATGTCGCGAACGTCTCGGTGATCGGCGTCAATCCCGATACGCCCTATCAGGACGTGACCCAGCTGCTCGACGCCATGAAGGCCAAGCCGGGCGAGGTCTCGGTCGCGACCGCCGGGCTGTCGTCCGCCGGCCACAACGCCATGGAGGCGATCGCCCAGCAGACCGGGGTCAGGTACAAGCACGTCACCTACGACGGCGGCAATCCGGCGGTGATCGCGACCGTCGCCGGCGAGACCGAGGTCACGACCCAGCTCGCCGTCGAGCAGGCCGAGATGATCCGCGCCGGGCGGATCCGGCCGCTCGCGGTGATCGGCACCGAGCCGCTCGAGCTTTCCGGCTATGGCACGATCCCGCCGGTCACCAAATGGCTCCCGGACATCTCGCTCGCGACCAACTACTTCGGCATCTGGGCGCCCAAGGACGTGCCGGCCGAGGTTCGCGAGACCATGGCCAAGGTCTGGGCCGACAAGATCTCGAGCTCCAAGGCGCTCAAAGACTACGCCGCCGATCGCGGCGCCCTGTTCACGCCCTACTACGGCGACGACGCCTATGACCGCGCGATCGGCATGGTCCGGCAGAACGCGTGGCTGCTCTACGATGCCGGCAAGGCGCCGAACGACCCCTCGACGTTCGGGATCGAGAAGCCGGCGGGCATGAACTAGGCGGCGGCCCGCGTCCTCAGCAGCCGTAGTGGAGCGCCAGCCAGACGGTCGGCCGGTCGGGATCGGTCCACTCGACCCGATGGCGCGCATGCGCCGGAAACAGCAGCCAGTCTCCCGGCTCGAGCCGGCGGGGCTCGGGCTCGCCCGCGATCAGAAGCCCGGCGCTGCCGGTCAGGAGGATCACCCACTCGGGCTGCGGCTGATCGTACCATTCGCCGGCCGGCGTCGCCTGCCCGGTGGAGACGATGCGCTCGAGCCGGAAACCGGGCTGGTCGAGCAGGGTCAGAAAGTCCTCCTCAGGGAGCCGCTCGGGAAGGCCGTCGAACAGCTTGCCGGCTCGGATGGTCTCGCTCATGGCTGGTCTCCGGTTCGAGGCGGGCGGCTGCGGGGCGGAGCGGCAGGTCCGGCATGAAGCAACGACACTCGGTTCTCCAGATCGGCTTCGGCGCGTTCGGGCCGGTCCACCTCGAGGCCTGGCTGCGGCTCGGACTGGCCGACCGGCTCTGGCTCGCCGATCCCGATCCGGACGCCCGCGCGCGGGCGGCAGCTTACAACCTGCCGGCGGCGCGCATCGTCGCCGATTTTCGAACCGTGCTCGACCGGGTCGAGCTGGTCGACGTCCTGACCCCGACGCCCCAGCATACCCCGGTTGCTGCCGCGGCGCTCGAGGCGGGCAAGGACGTGTTCTGCGAGAAACCGCTGACGCTCGGGCTGGCAGAGGCCGAGCGCCTCGCCGGGCTCGTCGGGCGGACCGGGCGCATCCTCCAGGTCGGCTACTATTTCCGGCATCATCCGCTGTTCCGTTACGGCAAAGAGCGGGTCGGCGCTGGCGATCTCGGGGCGCTCCGTTATCTGTCCGGCACCTTCGCGGGCTTCAAGCGGGCGCGCGCCGACATGGGTGTGACCGCGAGCGATGCCGTCCATTTCCTCGACTACTTCAACTCGCTGGTCCGGGCGCCGCCCGAGCAGGTGTTCGCGATCCGGCGCGATCACTTCGGCCGCGGCCTCGACGACCTCGCGCTGATTCTGCTCGAGTATCCGGGTGGCGTCGTCGGCAAGCTCGAGGCGGGGCTGATCCAGCCCGGCCGGCACATCGACCTGATCACGCCGGGCGCGCTGACCTCGAAGGAGGTGGCGCTCTGCGGCGCGGACGGCGCGATCGAGATCGACTTCCCGGCCGAGCGCCTGGTCTGGCACCGGGTGCGCCACGAGCTCCTCGATGGCCTCTGGCGGCCCGTCTTCGCGGACGCCCGGATCAAGCACCTGCCGCCGGCCACGGCCGTCGACGTGCTCGCGAGTCAGTTCCGCGAGTTCCTGGGTCACGTCGCAGCGCGCAGCCAGCCCGCGGCCGGCGTCCAGGCCTGCGGCGTCGAGATCGCTCGCCTGCTCGAGGCCATCGAGCGCTCGGCGCGCAGCCGACAGCCGGTGTCGCTCGCCGGGCCTTGCCAGGAGACCGCCAACTGAACCAGCCGCCCCGGTCTGAAGCGGCATCGATACCATAAAGAAGAGGCATGAGCCGTGATTGATCCGCCCGACTAGCCTGGCCTGAAGCCGACATGGGGTCGGCAGTCGAGGTCAAGGAAAGGCCAAATCGATGACGGGTGTATTCAGGCGGGACCTTCGGGTCGCAAGCGGTCTGTCGGCACTGGCGCTGATCGCCGGTCTCGGTATCGGGCAGCCGGCCGCCGCCGGCAGTACCATGACCTTTACGGTCACGGTCGAGCAGCTGACCACCGACCACACCCTCAGGCTGCCCGACGGCAGCGCGACCAAGGCGCCGATCTCGCCGGGAATCGCCCTGGTCCATAGCGGCGCCAATCCCTTGTTCACCATCGGCAAGCCCGCGCGCGCGGAGCTGCAGCGGATCGCCGAGGCGGGCCAGCCCGAGGACGCGATCGCGTCCATGAAGAAGGCCAAGGGCGTGAGCCAGGTCGTGATGTTCCAGCGCACGGACACCTTTACCGTCCAGGCCAAGCCCGGCGACATGCTGACTTTCGCGACCATGTTCGGCCAGTCGAACGACTGCTTCTATGGGCCCAAGGGCGGCGACGTCGCGCTGTTCGACAAGGGCGGCAAGCCGATGATGGGCGAGCACGCGGTCGAGGTCGTGCTCTACGACGCCGGCACCGAGGTCAATCAGGTGCCCGGCATCGGCCCGGATCAGGGCCCGCGGCAGGACCCGAAGACCTGGCGCCAGGGCGAGCTCGAGCACGCGACCGTTCAGCCGGTGCGCGACACCTTCGCCTACCCGCCGGTTGCCGAGGTGATCCGGGTCACGATCAGCCCCGCGAAGAGCAGCTGAGCGCAACCGGGCCGCTTGGGCGGCTGTCGCAGCAAATCAGGGACCGAACCGATGCAACACGTCGCAAAATTGGCAGGAGCGGTGGCGCTCCTGCTGACCGCCGGGGCGGCGCACGCCCAGGTGGTCGATCAGAAAGGGCTGACGCTCGAAGCCGCCAAGCGCGTGATCGCCGCGGCGACCGCCGAGGCCAGGCGCAACCACGCCGGCGGCGCGATCGCCGTGGTCGACGCCGGCGGCCATGTCGTGGCGCTCGAGCGCCTCGATGGCACGTTCGCGGCCGGCGCCGACATCTCGGTCGGCAAGGCGCGTACCGCGGCGCTGTTCAAGAAACCGACCAGCTTTTTCGAGGGCGTGATCAACAACGGCCGGACCGCGATGGTCGGGCTGCCGCCCCAGCCGGACTTCACGCCGCTGATGGGCGGCGTGCCGATCATGGTCGACGGCCAGGTGATCGGCGCGGTCGGGGTCAGCGGGGCGATGAGCGCCAAGCAGGACGACCAGATCGCGACGCTCGCGGCGGCCGCGGTCGAGCCGACCGCAGCTGGCATGGCGTCCAAGTTCGCGGCCGAGGTCAGCTATTTCGATCACGACATGGTCAAGGCGGCGTTCGCCAAGGGTGAGCCGCTGCTCGACGTGCCGGGCTACAAGGTCAACCCGAGCCGGCGCGACGAACCCGGCCAGGCCGAGGTCCACCTGTGGGAGACCGATGTGGTCTACGTGGTCGAGGGTGCCGCGACCCTGATCACCGGCGGTACCACGGTCGATCCGAAGGAGACCGAGCCCGGCCAGATCCGGGGCTCCGCGATCGAGGGCGGCGAGACCCACGAACTCGCCGCAGGCGAGGTCGTCGTGATCCCGAGCGGCGTGCCGCACTGGTTCAAAGCGGTCCAGGCGCCGTTCCTCTACTTCGTCGTCAAGCCGATCGCGCCCAAGGGAGACGTGTCATGAGCAGGACGAGGTTCGGGCTCGCCGCGATCGGGGCAACCCTCGCTCTCGGCATCACCGCAGCGGCCGCCGGCCCGGTGTCGCTCGCGACGCCCGAAGGCAAGCCGGAGGCGGTCGTCGATCTGCGGACCACGGACGGCGTGGCTCTGGTCCGGGGCGCCTGGCGCTACAGCGATGCCAGGATCGTCGAGGTCGGCTTCAACGCCGCCGGCGCCGACATGAAGCCGAGCGGACCGCCGATCCGGACGCAGGACATCGAGCCCAAGGCCGGTGTGGCCGGGTTCGACGATTCGAGCTGGGAGGTCCTGGACCCGACCACGCTCGAGGCACGTCGCTCCACCGGCCGGCTCGCATTCAACTGGTACCGCACCAAGGTCACCGTGCCCGCGAAGGTCGGCGCCTTCGATCCAACCGGCTCGACGCTCGTGTTCGAGATCGTGGTCGACGACTATGCCGAGGTCTGGGTCGACGGCCGGCTGCACTATCCGCTGGGCCAGAGCGGGGGTGCCGTGATCAAGGGCTACAACGCGCCGAACCGGGTCGTGCTCGGCCGCAACGTTCAGCCGGGCCAGCAGTTCCAGATCGCGGTCTTCGGCATCAACGGCCCGCTCTCCAACCCGCCCGCCAACTACATCTGGGTCCGCTCGGCGGCGCTCGACTTCTATGCGCAAAAGCCACTGCCTGCGGTCGGCGAGATCGCGCGCCTCGACCCGGCGCTCGATGCGATCCTGCCGGTCGATGCCCGGATCGAGAAGGTTGCCGAGGGCCTCTCCTTCGGCGAGGGGCCGGTCTGGGACCCCGAGGGCTCGCTGCTGTTCAGCGACCCGAACCAGAACGTGATCTACCGCTGGAGCGAGGACGATGGCATCTCGGTCTTCCGCGCCAACAGCGGCTATGCCGGCGCCGACATCGGCACTTACGGCCAGCCCGGCTCGAACGGCCTTACCTTCGACCCCGAGGGCCGGCTTACGATCGACCAGCACGGCAACCGCCGCGTCGTCCGGCTCGAGAAGAACGGCGTGCTGACCGTGCTCGCCGACCGCTACGAGGGCAAACGCCTGAACAGTCCGAACGATCTGGTCTACCGCTCCGACGGCAGGCTTTACTTCACCGACCCGCCGTTCGGGCTGCCGAAGTTCTTCGACGACCCGGCCAAGGAACTGCCCTACTCCGGCGTCTTTTCGTATCAAGGCGGCCAGCTCCGGCTCGAGGCGAGCGACCTCACCGGCCCGAACGGCATCGCCTTCTCGCCGGACGAGCGCTTCCTCTACGTCACCAACTGGGACACCGCGAAGAAGGTGGTGATGCGCTACCCGGTCATGGCCGACGGCCGCCTCGGTCAGGGTGCCGTGTTCTACGACATGACCGCCGAGCCCGGCGAGCAGGCGCTGGATGGCCTCAAGGTCGACCAGGCCGGCAACCTGTTCGTCTCCGGCCCGGGCGGCGCCTGGGTCATGTCGCCGGAGGGCAAGCATCTCGGCACGATCAAGGCGCCCGAGCCGCCGGCCAACTTCGCCTGGGGCGATGCCGACGGCCGCACCCTCTACATGACCGCGCGCACCGGCCTCTACCGGATCCGGACCCTGATTCCCGGCATCCGCCCGGAGCTCCGGCCGTCGTGAACATCTTCGCTCCGGAGGCGGCCGGTCTCCCGGCGGAGGCCGGCCGCGCCATCCTCTTGTCGTCGTCATCCAACCGGCTCTGCGCCGCCTTGCAAAACCAGCGCCGTCCATCTACGTTGTAGATCATCCATGGAGACTGCGATGCGAGCCCGGGTTTCGCGTTGGGGCAACAGCCTCGCCATTCGCTTGCCGCGGGCAGCGGCGCAGAGTCTCGGCGTGCAGGCGGGCGAGCCGGTCGAGCTGATGATCAAGGGCGATCGCCTCGAGATCCGTGCCGCCCGGCCCCGATACCATCTGGCGGACCTGATCGACCAGATCACATCGGACAACCAGCCGGAGTCCTTCGACGTCCCGCCGGTCGGCCGGGAGTTGCTGTGAGCGCGGTCCCAGATGCCGGCGATCTCGTTTGGTTGAACTTCGACCCGCAGGCAGGTCACGAGCAGGCCGGGCATCGGCCTGCTCTGGTCTTGAGCCCGCGCGTCTATCACGAGAGGACGGCCTTCGCCGTCGTCTGTCCGATCACCTCCAACCTCATGCCCTATCCCTTCAAGGTGATGCTGCCTGAAGGACTTGCGATCGGCGGCGCGGTGCTCGCCGACCAAGTCAAGTCGATCGATCGGGGGGCGCGTCAGCTCAAGGTGGCTGGCAGGGCCCCCGGGGCGATTTTGGTTGAGGTGCAGGCCAGGCTCGCCGCGCTGCTCGGCCTCGAGGCCAATTAGGGTGTGACGAGCGCGTGCTGGGGCTCGATGCCGCGGGTCAGGGCGGTGCTTCGTACTCATATTCTCACAGGCTGAACCCGCGCCCGGGCCCGCATCGATGCTGATCCCGCTGATCGTCGCCTGCGCCCTGTTCATGGAGAACCTCGACTCGACCGCGATCGCGACCGCGCTGCCGGCGATCGCGGCCTCGCTCGGCGAGAACCCGCTGCGGCTCAGCCTCGCGATCACCGCCTATCTGTTCAGCCTCGCGGTGTTCATCCCGATCAGCGGCTGGGTCGCCGACCGGTTCGGCGCCAAGCAGGTGTTCCGGATCGCGATCCTGGTCTTCATGCTCGGCTCGGTGCTCTGCAGCTTCGCGGGCTCGCTGTTGGGCTTCGTGCTCGCGCGCATGCTCCAGGGCATGGGCGGCGCCATGATGGTGCCGGTCGGGCGCCTCGTCCTGCTGCGCTCGGTCGCCAAGGCGGAGCTGGTCAGCGCGATGGCCTGGCTGACCGTGCCGGCGCTGATCGGCCCGGTGCTCGGGCCGCCGCTCGGCGGCTTCATCACGACCTACCTGCACTGGCGCTGGATCTTCTGGATCAACGTGCCGATCGGCGTGCTCGGCATCGTCCTCGTGACCCGCTTCATCCCCGACCTGCGCGAGGAGCGCTCGCCGCCGCTCGACCTTTTGGGTTTTCTCTTGAGCGCGGTCGGGCTGGTCGGCCTCGTGTTCGGCTTCGAGACGATCGGGCGCGGCCTCGTGCCCTGGAGCACCACGCTGTTGCTGCTGGCGATTGGCGTCGTGGGCATCGGGCTCTACGTCCTCCACGCCTCGCGCACGCTCTACCCGGTGATCGACCTCGCGCTGCTCGGCATCCCGACTTTCCGGGCTTCGGTGCTGGGCGGCCTCGTGTTCCGGACCGCGATCGGCGCGACGCCGTTCTTGTTGCCGCTGATGTTTCAGGCCGGCTTCGGCCTCAGCGCCTTCAACTCGGGCCTGCTCACTTTCGCGTCTGCCGCCGGCGCCATGCTCATGAAGATGACCGCAGGCCCGACCCTCAAGCTGTTCGGCTTCAAGCGGGTGCTGATGATCAACGCGGTGATCAGTGCGGTGTTCATCGCGGCGAGCGGGCTGTTCACGCCGAGCACGCCGCATCTCGTGATCCTGGCCGTGCTGCTGGCCGGCGGCTTCTTCCGCTCGCTCCAGTTCACCAGCATCAACACGCTCGGCTACGCCGACATCGAGCGCGCCCGGATGAGCCGGGCGACCAGCTTTGCCAGCATGATGCAGCAGCTCTCGCTCAGCATCGGCGTCGGCACCGGTGCCCTGCTCCTGCACCTGACCGTGGCGGCACGCGGCGGCGAGCGCGTGGCGGCGGGCGACTTCGCGCCGGCCTTCTTCGCGGTCGGCTGCCTTGCGGCGCTCTCGGCGCTGGTCTACCTGCCGCTCGCCCCGGATGCCGGCGCCGAGGTCAGCGGCCGCACCCCGCTGCTCGCCAAGCCCGCGAGCTCAGAGAAGACGTGAGCTCCCGGGTTCAGCCGAACCGGCTGCGGTAGCCCTCGAGCTTGGCCTGCCAGGCCGGCTGATCGACGATCGCGCGATTGACGATCCCGGTCGGCACCCGGCCGTGCATGACGTCGAGCACCGCCTTGACGTCGGCCGCCCCGATCCCGGCGAAGCACTGGTCGGTCCAGCAGAGCGCGTGCGGCGTCAGCAGCACATTGTCGAGCTTGTACAGCGGGTTGTCGGCCGGGCTCGGCTCCTGCTCGAACACGTCGAGGCCGGCGCCGGCGATCCGGCCCGCCTGCAGCACCTCGGTCAGCGCCCGCTCGTCGACCACCGGGCCGCGCGAGGTGTTGATCAGGTAGGCCGAGGGCTTCATCAGCGCGAGCCGCTCGGCGTTGACGACGTGATGGGTCTCGTCGTTGAGTGGGCAGCTGACCGAGAGCACGTCGGCCTCGCGGAACAATTCCTCGAGCCCGACCAGTCGGACCCCGAGCTCCTGCGCAACCTTCGGATCGGCATAGGGGTCGTGCGCGATGAAGGTCATGCCGAAGGGCCTGGCCAGCCGAAACACCTCGGCGCCGATGTTGCCGATGCCGAGCTGGCCGAGCGTCCGCCCGATCAGGCCCATGCCCATGTGCTGCGCGCGCTTGGCCCAGCCCTCGGGCCCCTCGCGGGTGATCCGGTCCTTGGCCGCGAGCTTGCCGGTCAGCGCCAGCATGAAGGTCATGATCGCAACCGCGACCGGCCGGCGCACGCCGTCGGGCGTGGTCACCAGCGCGCAGCCGTGGTCGGTGCAGGCCTGGACGTCGACCGTGTCGAAGCCGACCCCGAAGCGGGCGATGATCGCGAGCCGGCCGTCGGCCGGGAAGCTCTCCGGCTCGATCCGCGGGATCAACAGGATCAGCCCATCGAACCCCGCCAGATCCTTCGCCGTGATCACCCCGTTGGTCTGGATGTACTCGAACTCGACCGCCGGATTGCGCTCGAGCGGCGAGAGATCGAAGTCCGGAAAGGCCGGGCTGCCGTCCGGCTTCTTGAAATCACCGCTGAGGGCTACCCGAAACTTGCTCATTTGTGGCCTCCACCCGTCATTTCTTCTTTTTCTTGCCCTTCGACTTGTGCTTGCCGGCGGCACCGGCCGTGCGCGCCCGGATCTCGTTGATACCGGCCTGGACCGCGCCCTGGAGCGCCCAGACGTCGCCCGAATAGCAGAGGAAATCGAAGCCCAGCTCGCGCAGCCGGACCGCCTCATCGACGGTCGGCACGAGCCGCCCTAGAGCCTTGCCATGCTTCTTGCACGCCTGGGCGACGGTCCTGACCGCGTCGGTGAACTGCCGATGCTCGAACTGGCCCGGGATGCCCAGCGAGCAGCTGAGATCGAAATGCCCGATCCAGAGGCAGTCGACGCCGTCGAGCGCGGCCAGCGCGTCGGCGTTCGCGACCCCCTGACGCGTCTCGATCTGGGCGAACAGCATGGTCCATTCGTTGGCCGCGGCGAGCTTTTCCATGGTCGGCCCCGGCAGGTAGCGATCATGGGCGATGCCAAGCGCGACCCCGCGCCGGCCGACCGGCACGTATTTCAGGCAGTCGAGGATTGCCCGCGCCTCCGCGGGCGAGCCGACCATCGGCAGCATGACGCCTTCGGCGCCCATATCGGCAGCACGCGCGATGTGATGGTACTCCTTGGATGGCACCCGCACGATCGTCGGCAGGTCGGCCGCCTGCATGTAACGCAAGACGCTCTTGATGGTTTCGAAGCCGAAGCCCGAATGTTCGGTGTCGAACAGCGCGAAATCGCAGCCGGCCGCCTTCAGGATCTGGCCGATGCCCGGGGTCGCGAACTCGACGATGAAGTGGCCGAGCTTGAGCTCCGGGCTCCGGGCCATCTCCCTCAGACCTGGCGATGCCATGGTCCTGCTGCCTCCCTCACTGATCGGCTCTGGTTAGAGCCACAGTGACCAGGACGCAGCGGTTCGTCAATCGATCAGATGCTGCAGGCTATGCCCCTCCGTCAGGCGCCAGCTGCGCGAGGACATCCTTGATCGCCGCTATCGCGGCCGCCTTATCCTGCTTGGCCAGATCCAGCAGGATTCGCAGCCCAGCTTGATCCTTGCGAATGATCCTTCCCTGCAGGGCGAGATCGTCATAGATGCCAATCACCTTGTGGGTGCGCACGGGCCTGGCAAATCCTTTGACTGCAATGGCGCCTGATGCTCCTCGGTCAGCACCGTGTCCTTGACCAGCGAATAGGTCTTCTGGGAAATCAGGATGCCGCCGACCTGGGCATGCGACTGCAGCCGCGCGGCGAGATTAACCTCGTGGCCGATGATTGTGTAGTCCATGCGGTCCGGGCTGCCGATGTTGCCGACAGTGCAGAAACCAGTGTTGATGCCGATCCGCACCTGGAACGGCTTTTCCAATCCCATCTCCTGCCATTCCGACCTCAGCTCGCGTACCCGCCGTTGCATCGCGATCGCCATCTTGACACAGGCAATCGCATCTTCCTTGACGCCTTTGGATTCCGGGTCGCCAAAGAACGCCATGATCTCATCGCCTACGTACTTGTCGATGGTGGCACCGTAGTCCAGAGCGATTTTCGCCATCTCGGTGAGGTAACGATTGAAGGCATTGGTCAATTCTTCGGGCTCCAAACTGTCAGTCGTTTCAGTAAAATCACAAATGTCCGAAAAAAACACGGTCAATTGTTTGCGCTTCGATGAGATTTCGATGGTCTGTCGACCACTGAAGATCGATGCATAAAGTTGAGGTGACAGGTACTTAGATAGCTGAACGGAGAGCGACTCGAGCATTTGGTTCTGCTCGGCGATGCGCTGATGGGCTGCAAGGAGTTCCTGCTCTGCGTACTTGCGCGCGGTGACATCGGTCATCGAGCCGGCCATCCGGTAGATATTTCCGTGTTCGTCGCGTACGCTCCCGGCGCGGTCGAGAAACCAACGGTACTCGCCATCCCCACAACGCACCCGGTATTCGCATTCATAAATGTCAGTGGTTCCGTCGAAATGGGCGCGCCTTGCCTCGTCGTGAGCTGGCAGGTCGTCGGGATGTATGAGCGCCACCCAGTTTTCGAGTGATATGCTGTCGCCTGTGACGTCAAGACGAACCAGTCGCTTATAGCTTTCAGAAACGAAGATTTCGTCGCTCCCTGCACGCCAATCCCACATGCCTTCATTGGCTCCGGTCATCGCGACTTGATAGCGCTCCTCGCTTTCCCGCAAAGCCTGTTCCGCACGCTTGCGCGCGGTGACATCGGCATACCAAAGGAGCAGGCCATCGTCCCTCAAGGGGGTGTATCGAATGCTGAGGATTTGCCCGGTCGCCACTTCGTACTCGAGTTCATGCGGCCGGCGGCTGCGCGCTCGGGCCAGGCGCGAGTTGACGTGCGCGTCGATGTCGCCCGGGCCGTAGTCGCCCCGTTCAGCATTGAAGCGATAGAGCGCCTCGATCTCGGCGCCGGGCTCGCATAGCGAGGCCGGATAGTTGCGCAAGTCGCGAAAGGCTCGATTGCACGCGACCAGCTTAAGATCCTGGTCGAACACCGCGAAGCCAAAGCCCAGCGCATCGAGACCGACCCGCAGCAGGGGCGCCATCTCATCCGGCGCGCATGGTATGGTCGAGACACTCTTGCGGTTCCGATTCGTCATGGCCAGGCCCCGTTCCTCTCGAGAGAGTGAAGCGGCTGGAGTCTCAAACTGCGTCAGTCAATCTTCCTGGACCTGGAGATTGTAGCACAGGCCGCGGGAATTATCGCGCGCTTCGCGCCACAGGTCCGACGTCCGCAATCTCGCTCTGAGAAAGCGCCGTATGTCGGTCAGCCGCTCGACGCCTCTGGCGACGGCTCACGGCGCATCGCCGCCGCGCGCAGCAAAATCGCCGGCAAGCTGGTTCAGGTGATCCTCGAGGTTGGTATCGCTGTCGGCCTCGGCCGGGTCCGTATCGTCCAGGCCGTGGCGCGCTTTGCCAATCGTCCGGCATGCCGTCGTGGTCGCGATCCGGCGGCGGCGTGCCGCGCGCGAGCCGCAGCCAGCCGCCGGCCTCGTGCGGAGGGTCAATAATACGGCCGGTCGTCTCCCTGACCGTGTGCAGAACGCGAAGATCGATGGCGTGCCGCTCGGGCAGCGGGGCGCCGGCCCGCGCCAGCACGTCCTCATAGGCGCGCGCCGCCGAGGTTGTCTGTACCAAAGGCGCCGCCCGCCGGGCGGTCGACTGCGTACCTGCGGTCCGCCGGTTCGAGAATCGCATTCTCGGGCAAGGCATCGTCCGGCCGGTGCAGCCCGTCGTCGTCGCCCGCGACGAACAGCCTGAACCGCCCGTTGCCCTCGGGGTCCGGCGCCGCATCGAGAGCGCAATTCGGCAGGGTTGGCGAGTTGGTGTCGGGACCGGCTTTGAAATCGTTACCGACGTAGTTCACGGTGACCGGCCCATGGGTATCCTCAATGTGCGAGACCCAGGGAGTGCGGGTCGTAGATCACGTTGTCGACGATGTCAGCAACCCCGAGCCGGGCTCCATCAGCGGATTGCGCTGGGCATTGTGGGCCCCCAAATTGCCCCCCGGCGGCGCCTTGCCCGGCTCAATGGATCTCGTCGGCCTCGCCCATCGCCCGTTCGAGCGCCTCGATCGAGAAGCCGGGACTGCGTGCGGCCGCGAGGACCGGGGCCTCGCGCCGGCCGCAGAGTTCGGCCGCGCGCGGCACCTCGCGCGCGATCTCGTGCGGGATCACGACCGCACCATGACGGTCGGCGTGCACCAGGTCGCCCGAGCGCACGATCATCCCGAACACGTCGACCTCGCAGCCGAAGCCCACGGTGTGGCCGTGCGCGTGCGAGGGCGTGACCTTGCCGCACAGCACCTGGAAGTCGTGCGCGATCGCGTCGAGGTCGCGCACGCCGCCGTTGGTGATCAGGCCGAGGCAGCCCAGCCCTTTATGGATCGCGGTGTTGACCTCACCCCAGAAGCAGCCGAAGCCGAGCCGGGAATCGACGTCCTGGACGATCGCGATGGTCGGGCCCGGGCCGGTCGCGACGTAGCGGTAGTAGTCGAGCCGCGCCTGGCGGGCCTGCTCCTTGAAGTGCCGCGACGGCTCCATCGCCCGATACAGCGAGGTGCGCGCATAGCCGACCATCGGCTGGCGTCCCGGAAACGGGGAGATCAGGGTCTCGGTCGTGAAGCCGAGCGCGCGGCGCTCGGGCACGACGACCTCGAGCGCGTTGCAGATGGTCGGCGTGTCGAAGGCGCGCAACGCCTCGATCTCGGCTTCGGACAGCGGCTCCGTCATCGTGCAGGCTCCCTGATGCTGGCTCGTCAGGCCTCGGGCATGACCGGCTCACCGCTCGCGGCCGACGCATAGGCCGCCTCGCAGAGCGCGAACGTCCTGAGGTTGTCGGCGCCCGAGGTCTGGGGCTCGATCCCGTCGCGGAGACAATCGACCCAATGACGCTGCGTGGTCAAGACGCTCTCCTGGATACCATGCCAGGGCCGGCTCGCCCAAGGGAGTAGGCCGGGCGCGACCTCGCGCCGCTCGCTGCCGCCCCGGGTCGTGACGGTCAGCGCATAGCCCGGCCGCAGCCGGAGCGTGCCGTCGGCACCGTCGATCTCGATCGTGGTCTCCGGGAACGGGTCCGGGTCCTGGGGCGCCTGGTAAGTGGCATCGACGATGCAGGTGAGGCCATCCTCGTGCTCGAGCAGCAGGGTCGCGCAGTCCTCGCCGCGAATCCCGGGCCGAATGCTCGCGGTCCGGCAGACCAGGCGCACGGCCTCGCCGAACAGGCAGCGCGCCACGTCAAGAAGATGGATCACGAGATCGAGGATGATGAACCGCTCTTCCTTGGCCAGATAGGGCTGGCCGGCATAGATGTCGTAGCCGGTCCGCCAGGAGATCCGGGCGAAGAACGGCCGGCCGATCGTGCCCTGCTGCAGCACCTCGCGGACCGCGAGGATCGGCGTCTGGAACCGGAAGTTCTCGTGGACCATCAGGGGCACGCCCGCGGCCGCGCAGGCTTCGACCATGGCGCGGCAGTCGGCGATCGCCGGCGCGAACGGTTTCTGGACGATCGCCGGGACGCGATGGGCGGCGGCGAGCTCGACCAGCGCCCGATGGCTCGGCATCGTGGTCACGACGTCGACGAAGTCGGGCGCCTCGGCCTCGAGCATCGTCCCGGCATCGGTATAATGGCGCGGCGCACCGAACGCGCGCGCGGCCTCGGCTGCCTTGGCCTCGTCGAGGTCGCAGACCGCCGCCAGCTCGACCCCCGCCGCCGCGAGGTCGCGCCAGGCGTGCAGATGGTTTTGGGCGAAGAAGCCGCAGCCGATCACCGCCGCCCTCAAGTTCGCCGCCATGGCAGGCCTCCCTTCGTCGTGGCATCGCGCGCCGACCGAGGGTAGCTTCGCCGGCTCCGAATGCAACCGGCCAGGGCCGTCGCCGGCGGAGCCAGCAGCCATGATCCGACGAAGCTTCATCCTGGCGAGCGCGGCGCTGGCGGCGACGCCCGTCCGCGCCGCCGCCCGGACCGAGATCCGGCTCGATCCGGACCTCGACTACAATCTGCTGGCCGCCCAAGCGCCGGTCGGCGCGCGGCTTCTCCTGGCGGCCGGCACCTATCCGGGCTGGAGCGTCCTGCCGAAGGACGGCCAAAGCTTCGAGGCGACGGCCGATGGTGTCGTGCTCGACGGCGGCGGCCGGCGGCTGCTCGCCTTCCGCCGCAGCCCCGCCCGGGAGGTGCAGCTGATCGGCCTCACTGTCCAGGCCTACGACACCATGGATCCGCCGGACGCGCAAAGACGCGCGCGCCAGATCCCCGCGATCGACGCTGCGCAGGGACGGGACTGGCAGGTGATCGACTGCACCGTGCAGCGGATCGGCGGCCGCGGCATCTCGATGAGCCCCGGCATGCACATCCTGCGCGGCCGCTATGTCGATAACGGCCACATCGGCATCGGCGGCCGCGCCGCGGGCGCTGTCGTCGAGGGCGCCGAGATCGCCCGCAACAACACCCGCAGCTACGGCTCGCACTGGGAGAGCGGCGGCTACAAGAACGTCGGCGGCCATCTGCCCGGGCCGATGCCGGTGATGCGCGGTGCCAAGCTGATCGGCTGCCACATCCACCACAACAACGGGCGCGCGGTCTGGTTCGACTGGGACTGCCTCGAGTGCGGCCTCGAGGATTGCATGATCCACCACAACACCAACGAGGGCATCGCCTACGAGGCGAGCGCGAGGGGCCGGTTCCGCAATTGCCTGATCGGCTTCAACGACACCAGCGGCTGGCGCGAGCCCGGCGTCTGGTCGGCCGACCTGATGCTTCAGAACTCGCACGACTGCGTGGTCGAGGGCTGCACGATCGTCGCCGACCGCGGCTGCGCGCTGTCGGTCGCCCACCACACCCGCGACTTCAACAGCCGGCCGCCCCAGCAGCACGGCTTCTACACCGGTCCGTTCGATGGCATGCGCAACCGGATCACGGACAACACCTTCGTGCTCCTGGGCAACACGATCGGCCTCGTGCTCGACGTCACGGCACCGCCAGGCCTCGCGGCGGTCCGGGCAAGCAATATCTGGGGCCCGAACCGCTGGCTCGCGCATCCGGGCGCGCGCGAGCGGGCGCTCTGGCTGGGCGAGCCCTGGCAGGACGAGTTCGGCACGCTCGAGGAACGCACCGACCTCCAAGCCTTTGTGCCGGCGCCGCTGCGAGGCTGAGCGGCTTGGACATCCAACCGGTTCGGGCGGGGAGGCTGGATGAACGGGCGCCCGGCGTGTATAAGATCGGCTAATCAAGAATTTCAGGAGGCGAGACGATGACCAGGATTTCCCGAAGCGTGCGCGTGCTCGGCTGGGCGAGCGGCGGTCTGCTGCTCTGCGGCAGCGCGCTGGCGGCCGATGTCACCCTCAAGGCCTCGCACCAGTGGCCGGGCGGCAAGGGCGACGTACGCGACGAGATGGTCCAGATGATCGCCAAGGAGGTGGCGGACGCCAACGTCGGCCTCCAGGTCCGGATCTATCCCGGCGCCTCGTTGTTCAAGCCGACCCAGCAATGGGATGCGATGGTCGACGGCCAGCTCGACATCTCGGCCTTCCCGCTCGACTACGCGAGCGGCGAGCACCCGCAGTTCAGCGCCACCTTGATGCCCGGCCTGGTCAAGAACCACGAGCACGCCAAGCGCCTGAACGACTCCGCGTTCATGGACGACATCAAGAAGATCATCGACGACGCCGGCGTGATGGTCCTGTCCGACGCCTGGCTGGCCGGCGGCTTCGCCGGCAAGGACAGCTGCATCGTCGAGCCTTCGGACGCGCAGGGCAAGGTCATGCGCGCCGCCGGGCCGGCGTTCGAGCAGATGCTGGCGGCGGCCGGCGCCTCGATCAACGCCATGCCCAGCTCCGAGATCTACAGCGGTCTGCAGACCGGGGTGCTCGACGCGGTCAACACTAGCTCCGGCAGCTTCGTCTCCTACCGGATCTACGAGCAGGTCAAGTGCCTGACCCCGCCCGGCGACTTTGCGCTCTGGTTCATGTACGAGCCGATCCTGATGAGCAAGCAGAGCTTCGCAGCGCTCGATGAGGCGCAACAGAAGGCGTTGCTGGCTGCGGGCCAGAAGGCCGAGGACTTCTTCTTCGATGCGGCCCAGGGCCTGGACAAGGAGCTGGTCGAAACCTTCCAGAAGGCGGGCGTCGAGGTCCAGCCGATGAACCAGGACCAGTACCAGGCCTGGCTCGACGTCGCCAAAGGCTCATCCTACAAGATCTTCTCCGAGCAAGTACCGGGCGGTGACAAGCTGATCGAGGAGGCGCTTTCGGTCGAGTGAGCCAGGGCCAAGCCTGAGCCCGCCGCGCGATGGCAGCGCCGCACCCCGACCGCGCGCGGCGGGCGACCGCGGTCGATCGCTTCATCGACACCGTCGACGGGCTCTCCAAGCTCGGCGGGGTGGTCGCGATCGTCCTCCTGCTGGCTGCGGTGCTCGTCATCTGCGAGATGGTCTTCCTGCGCTACGTCCTGGCCGCCCCGGCGATCTGGCAGCATGAGTTCGTCACCTACAGTCTGATTGGCGCGACCTTCATCGGCGCGCCCTACGTGCTGCTGACCCGCGGCCACGTCAACGTCGACCTCCTCGCGCTCTATCTCGACGGCCGCGGCCGGCTCTGGCTGGCCCTGGTCGCGGCGCTGGTCTCGCTCGGGTTCTGTGCCGTGCTCACCTGGTACGGCTTTGGGTTCTGGTACGAGGCCTGGGTCAAGAACTGGCACGGCGAGACCGTCTGGCGGCCGCCGCTGTGGGTGCCCTATGCCGCCCTGCCGCTCGGCATGGGCCTGCTCACGCTGCAGTGCCTGGCCGAGATCCTGGCGCTGCTGACCGGCCGGCGGGCGCCGTTCGGCCAGACACCGGATGTGTCGTGAACGAGCTGCAGCTGGGGCTTCTGATCGCGCTCGCAACGGTCGCCCTGCTGCTCACGGGCGCCCCGGTCGCGTTCGCGCTCGGAGCCGTGGCGCTGGGCTTCCTGGTCTGGTCCGAGGGCGTGCGCGCGCTCGGCTTCGTGCCCGACATCTTCTACGGCGCGCTGGACAGCTTTGCCCTGCTCTCGATCCCGATGTTCATCCTGATGGGCGGCGTGGTCGCCTCCTCGCGCGCCGGGCCCGATCTGTACGAGGCGCTCGAGCGCTGGCTGTACCGCGTGCCGGGCGGCCTGCTCGCGTCCAATCTCGGCGCCTGCGCGATCTTCGCGGCGCTCTCCGGCTCGTCGCCCGCGACCTGCGCCGCGATCGGCAAGATGGGCGTGCCCGAGATGCGCCGGCGCGGCTATCCGGACGGGGTCGCGACCGGCTCGATCGCCGCCGGCGGCACGCTCGGCATCCTGATCCCGCCCTCGATCACGCTGATCGTCTACGGCATCGCGACCGAAACCTCGATCGGCCGGCTGTTCGCGGCCGGCCTGCTGCCCGGCCTGATGCTGACCGTGCTGTTCATCGCCTGGGGCATCTTCGCGTCCTGGCGCGGCGGCTATCAGGTGATCGCGGCCGAGGTCCGCTATTCGCTGCGCGAGAAGCTGGTCGTCTTGCCCAAGGTGCTGCCGTTCCTGTTGATCATCGCGGGCGTGCTCTACGTGCTCTACGGCGGCATCGCGACGCCCTCCGAGGCGGCCGGCGTGGGCGCGCTGCTCTGCCTCGTGCTGGTGATCGCGATCTACCGTATGCGCCGGCCGGCCGAGCTCTGGGGGGTGCTGCAGGCGGCGATGCGCGAGGCGGTGATGATCCTGATGATCATCGCGGCCGCGGACCTGTTCAGCTACATGCTCTCGACCCTGTTCATCACCCAGACGCTCGCGATGTCGATCGCCGACCTCGAGGTCAACCGCTGGCTGGTGCTGCTCTGGATCAATGCTTTCCTGCTGATCGCCGGCTGCTTCCTGCCGCCGGTCGCGGTGATCCTGATGACCGCGCCGACGCTCCTGCCGATCCTCGACGGCCTCGGCTTCAACGCGCTCTGGTTCGGGGTCGTGCTGACCATCAACATGGAGATCGGCCTGATCACGCCACCGGTCGGCCTCAATCTCTACGTCATCAACGGCATCGCCCCCGACGTCCGCCTGCCGACCATCCTCTGGGGCGCGCTCCCGTTCATGCTGTGCATGGTGCTCGGCATCGTCCTGCTCTGCCTGTTCCCCCAGATCGCCCTCTGGCTCCCCGAGGTCCTGATGGGCCCCGGATTTTGAGAATCACCGAGACTCGGACCAAAGGGCGTATTGACGTCGCACACACAGGTTTGTACGGACGTTGTCACACAACCCGCGAGAGAAGACCGAGAGGAGGAGAAGATGGCCACGGCTTCGGGCACCTCTCGGGACGATTCCGGATCACCGACGATCAGCCTGCGGGTTTCGAGGCAGAGGCGTGACCTGATCGATCGCGCCGCGAACGCGACCGGCAAGAGCCGCACCGAGTTCATCCTCGAGAGCGCCACCCGGGCCGCCGAGGAGACGCTCCTCGATCGGCGCCTCTTCCACCTCGATGCGGCCCAGTACCGAGCGTTCGAGCAGGCGCTGGATGCGCCGCCGCAGCCGAGCGCGGAGCTGCGCGCGCTGCTGGCGAAGGAGGCCCCGTGGGAGCGGTGACGCCGGACCGGAAGGACGCACGTTGGCAGCTGCGGCCGCCCGAACGGCTCACCTCGACGCATGAACTGGACGACTTCGACAGCGGCCGGCCACAACTGGACCAATGGCTGAGACACCATGCTGCGCGCGACGCTGCGGAGAACGGCGCGCGGGCCTACGTCGTCTGCCAGGACGCCCGCGTCGTCGCGTTCTACTGCCTGGCGAACGCGGCGGTCCTGCACGCGGGCGCGCCGGGCCGGGTCGGGCGCGACCTGCCGGCTCCGATCCCGGTTATGGTCCTCGGCCGGCTCGCGGTCGACCGGCGGTTCCAGGGACAGGGACTCGGCCGGGCCTTGCTCCGCGACGCGATCCTGCGCGCGCTGCGGGCTGGCGAGATCGCCGGCGTCCGGGCGCTGTTGGCGCATGCCAAGGACGAACGGGCGAGGGCGTTCTACGAGCGCTCGGGCTTCGTCCGCTCCCCGTTTGATCCACTGACTCTGATGCTGATCTGAAAACCGCCCACGTCCTACTCGACATCGCCTGCACGGCCGGAGCCTTGAGCGGAGTGGCCAATCGGATGGTCTGGCTGGAAGTGGCGCTGAACGGGCCGTGGGGCCGCGGGTTGCAGCCCAGGATTCCGATCACGGTCCAGGAGATCGTCGCCGAGGGCATCGCCTGCGCCAGGGAGGGTGCTGCGGTCGTGCACGTCCACGCCTATGACGGCTCGACCGGCCGTCAGCGCGACGATGCCGAGACCTACCGGCGGATCATCGAGGGCATCCGCGAGCAGGCGGACGTGATCGTCTACCCGACCCTGCCGCTCGCGGGCGGCCCCGACGCGCCCCAGCCGATGCCCGCTACGACGCGCTTTCGAGCAATCGAGGACCTGGCCAGGCGGGGCCTTCTGGAATGGGCGGTGGTCGATCCCGGATCGGTCAACTTCGCGCACCGCGACCAGCTCGCGGCCGGTGACGAGGGCTTCGTCTACCTGAACCCCGAAAGCCAAATCCGCCACGGCCTCCGACTCGCCGCGCAGTATCGTTTCCACCCCAGCTATGCGATCTACGAGCCGGGTTTTCTGCGCCTCGGTGCGGCCCTGCAGCGGCAGTGCCCGGAGGCTCCCGCCCCGATCTACCGGTTCATGTTCTCGGACGGCTTCGCCTTCGGCTTCCCACCCGCAGCCTACGCGCTCGATGCCTATCTGCGGCTGCTCGAGACGCAGGCGAGGGGGGCGCTCTGGATGATCGCGGGCCTCGCTGTCGACGTCCGGCCGCTGATCGCGGCGGCGATCGCAGGCGGCGGTCACGTCCGGGTCGGCCTCGAAGATGCGCCGTTCGCAAGCGCGTGGCGCAATCAGGACTGGGTGCGGCTCGCGGCAAGCGCGATCGAGAACGGCGGCGGGCGGGTTGCGACCGCGGCCGCGGTCCGCCGCACGCTCACCGCCGTGGTTTCGTGACCACTCTCTGAATTTCCTCCGGGCTGCGCCCAAAGGAAAAGGCCGGGCACTCCGCCCGGCCTCTGCCGTTTCAGGCGCTCCGGCGCTGGGCGCCGAAGCTGCCAGGATCAGCCCTGCTTTTGGAACTGACCCTCCTTGTACTCCGGCATCTTCTTCAGCTCGTCCTCGGTCTTCGACGACAGCAGAGACGTCTGGTCCTTGCCGAATTTGAGCTCGTCCACCGGGACCACCACGTGCTTTTCGCCGATCCCGAGAAAACCGCCGACCGAAATCACGGCGTATTGGACCTTGTCCTGGTCGATGACCAGATCTTCGACCTCACCGACCTTGTCGCCCTTGTCGTTGACGACCTTGGCGCCGATCACGTCCTCGGCCTTAAGCTGCGGACCGGCCGGCTGGGTCGCGGCCTGCTGCTCCGAGGGGCTCGGCTCGGTCGCCGCCGGCGGTGGATTGGCCGGCTCGGTGGCCGCCTGCTCCTGGCCGGTGCTCGGCTCGGTCGCCGCCGGCGGCGGGGCGGCCGGCTCGGTCGCGGCCTGCTGCTGGTCGCTGCCCGCCGGCTGCTCGGTCTTGCTCTCCGTCGCGGCCTGCTGCTGGTCGTTGGTCTTGGTGGCCATCGACTGGGTGTCGACAGGCTTGGGGGCGCCCTCCTGCGCCGTGGTTGCCGCGGTCGCCCCGGTCGCTGCGGCCGCGCCGGTCGCCGCCGCGCCCTGGTCCTGCCCGCTCTGGTCGGACGCCTGCGACTGGCTTCCGGTCTGACCCTGATCAGCCGATGCGGTCAGCTGCTCCTGGGTCTTCTCGGCCATGTCGAGGTGCTGCTGCAGGGTCGGCAGGGTGTCCTGCGCAAACTTCTGCAGCTCCGGGTCCTTGCCGCCCTTCGCCTCCTGCTGGAACAGGTCGATCGCCTTGTGATGGTCCTCGACCATCTTGTCCATGTAAGCCTGGTCGAATTCGTCGCCCGACTTCTTCTGCAGATCGTCGTAGGTCTGCTGCGCCTCCTTGGGCATGTCCTGAGGCAGATCGATGCTCTTCTGCTGCGCGATCGACTTCAGCTGGTCGTTCGCCTTGCCATGGTCGTCGACCATCCGCTGGCCGAACTGCTTGACCTGGTCGCTCTTGGCCTGCTGCTGGGCGAGCTCGCCGAGTTTCACCTCCGCCATGCCGTCGCCCGCCGCCTTCTTGGCAAAATCGACGTCCTTCTCGGCCACTTGCTGCTGCGCCGCGCCCGCGGACGTCTGCTGCTGTTGCTGCTGCGGTTGGGTCTGGTCCTGGTTCTGCGCCAGGGCCGGCGAGGCCATCAGCCCGACCAGGGCGACGCCTGCCATCGAACGCGAGAGTGTCATTGCTTAAACCTCCTCCAAAGCCAGCGGCCGCGGCGGGCCGCTCGGGCACCCGACATGCTCGCCGGACGATTGCTGTTGCCGACCAACGAATGGGCCCGCCCATTGGTTCCGAGCCGGTCCGGCATGAATCCGTCGGCGGCCGGTCTTGTCGAACCCACGGGGGCCGGGCAGATTGGCGTCAGGTCAGCACCGGAGGGGCACGGGTGAACAGGTGGTCCGAGGCAATCTACCGTGCGCTCGGCGAACTCGGCGTGCAGCAGGTCGCGTATGTGCCCGACGCCGGGCACGCGCGCCTGATCGAGCTCTGTGCGGCCGACCGCGCGATGCGCGCGGTCGTGCTGACCACCGAGGAGGAAGGCGTGGCCCTGCTCGCCGGCGCCTGGCTCGGCGGTGCCCGGGGCGTGCTGCTGATGCAGAGCAGCGGGCTCGGCAACTGCGTCAATATGCTGGCCCTCAACCGCAGCTGCCGCCTGCCGCTCCTGACGCTGGTCACGATGCGCGGCGAATGGGGCGAGTTCAACCCCTGGCAGTTGCCGATGGGCCAGACCGCGACCGACGTCCTGAAGCTCGCGGGCGCGATCGTGCACCGGTTGGACGACGCCGGGGCCGCCGGCGAGACGGTCCAGGCCGCGGGCCGGATCGCATTCGAGGGCCAGGTCCCGGTCGCGGTCCTGATCGGCCAAAAGCTGATCGGCACCAAGAGCTTCGATCGCTGAGCGGAGACGCACGATGAACCTAGCTCGGAGCGAGGCGTTCCCGCTCCATCGGCGCGAGGTCGCCAAGGTGCTGCTCGCCGAGCGCGGCGATCTGCTGGTGATCGCCGGGCTCGGCAGCACCGCCTGGGACGCGACCGCGGCCGGCGACCACCCGCTCAACTTCCCGCTCTGGGGGGCGATGGGCGGCGCCGCGCTGATCGGCCTCGGCTTAGCGCTCGCCCAGCCCGAGCGGCGGGTCCTCGTGGTCACCGGCGACGGCGAGCTGCTGATGGGCCTTGGCGGCCTCGCCACGATCGGCGTCCAGCGGCCGGCCAACTTGGCGCTCGTGGCCTTCGACAACGAGCGCTACGGCGAGACCGGCATGCAGGCGACCCACACCGCGCACGGCGTCGACCTCGCCGGCATCGCGAAGGCCGCCGGCTTCCGGGTCGCCGGCACGGTCCGCGAGGCCGATGAGCTCGAGGCCGCCCATCAGGTGATCCGGACCGAGGCCGGCCCGATCTTCTATGCGATCAAGGTCCGGGCCGAGCCCCTGCCGTTCGCGCTGCCGCCCAAGGACGGCGCCCACCTCAAGGACCGGTTCCGCCAGGCCCTGCTGGGGCCGGACGCAGTGGCGGCCGCAGCCCCGGAGCGTTTCCCGCGCCTCCGGCGCTCGCTACGCAATGCAAAGGATCGCTCATGACCGGGCAGCCGATCTATCTCGCGACCCGCGGCCCGCTCGCCGAGCTGGTCCTCAACCGGCCCGCCAAGCGGAACGCGCTCAACACCGAGATGTGGCAGGCGATCCCGAAGCTCGTGGCCGAGGCGGCGGACGACCCGCAGATCAAGGTCCTGATCATGCGCGGCGCGACCTCCGAAGCGTTCTGCGCCGGCGCCGACATCGGCCAGTTCGACCAGGTGCACGCCTCGAGCGAGAGCAGGCTCGCCTACCGGGGCGCGGTCGGCGCCGCCTACGCCGCGCTCGCCCAGTTCGCCAAGCCCACGATCGCGATGGTCCGGGGCGTCTGCTTCGGCGGCGGCTGTGCGCTGGCGCTCTGCTGCGACCTCCGCTACGCCGACCCCAGCGCCCGCTTCTGCATCCCGCCGGCGCGCCTCGGGCTCGCCTACTCGCTGAAGGAGACCAAACGCCTGGTCGACCTGGTCGGCCCCGCCAAGACCAAGGAGATGCTGATGGGCGCGCGCGTGATCGAGGCCGAGGAGGCGCTCCGGATCGGGCTCGCGACCCGCCTGTTCGAGGCGGCCGATCTGGAGCGCGAGACCCTCGCCTTCGCCGGGCAGCTCTGCGAGCTCTCGCAGTTCACGATCCGCGCCGTCAAGCAGATCGTGGCTGAGATCGTGAACGGCGCGGTCGAGGACACCGACCTGTCCCGGCGCCTGTTCGAGAGCCAGTTCGAGGGCCCGGACTACATCGAGGGCCGGCGCGCCTTCCTCGAGAAGCGCAAGCCCGAGTTCACCTATCGCTAGGCTCGGCTGCGCCGAGGTCGAGCGTGAACAGCTCCTGGGGCCGGCCGACGCCGCGGAGCGCATAGCGGCCGAGCGAGACCAGGCGGGCGCGCTGCTCGCCGCAGGCGGCGGCAAAGGTGGCCGAGACCAGGACCGGCTGGTCGAGCGAGCGGCTCATCGCCTGGATCCGGGCGAGCTCGTTGACCGCCGGCCCGACCACCGTGAAGTCGAGCCGTTCCTGGCTGCCGACGTTGCCCGAGAGCACCTCGCCCTCGTGCAGGGCGAGCGTGAAGCTGGTCACCGCCTGACCGGCCGCCTGGCGCTCCCGGTTGAGCCGCGCGATCGTGGCGCGCGCCGCCTCGGCCGCATCCAGGGCGCGCTCGCAGGCGTCGCCGTCGGCGCCGTCGAACACCGCCAGGATGCCGTCGCCCATGAACTTCAACACCTCGCCGCCGTGGTCGTGGACCACACCCACAAGGCCGTCGGCATAGGCGTTCAGCAGGTCGAGGAGCTGCGCGTGCGGCAGGCTGTCGGCGATCTTGGTGAAGCCAGTGAGGTCGCTGAACCAGAGGACCTTGCGCACGGTCTTGACCTGGCCGCGCTCGATCTCGCCGCGCAGGATGCGCGCGGCCGCGTCGCGCCCGAGATAGGTGGTCACCAGCGTGCGCGCCGTGTCGACCGCCATGGTCGCCTTGAAGGCGAGCGCGAACGCCGGCAGGGTCGCATCGATCAGCGCAAGGTCCCGCCCGGCAAAGCCGCCCGGCTCGCAGGTCGCAAAGGAAGTGGCGACCCCGCGCGTCTCGCCGAACGTGCCCCGCCGGCCGAAGCCGACGATCCGGGCGAAGTAGTCGGTGCCGCCCTGAGCGGCCAGATTGGCCAGCAGCGGAAACTCGTTGGTGCCCTCACCGGTGGCGAGCCGCCGGCGCATCTGCGATTCGCCGGTCTCGATCAGCCGGTACCAGGGGCTCCGGTGCCATTCCTCGACCCGTTCCGGCGCGCTCGCCCGGTGGTAGACCTCCTCGTGGGTGCCCTTGCCGGCGACCCAGCGGTGGCCCTGGGCGTCGATCAGCGGATGCAGCCGGTCGGCGCCGATCGAGGCGCGCCAGAGCGGCACGCCGGCGAGCGCCAGCCGGTCGCAATAGCCGGCCATCAGCTCGGCCTGATCCAGACCGTCGAGACCGGCGCTCACCGCCCAACCGACGATGTCCTCGGCCGCACCCGCCATGCGTCGCCTGCTCCCGCTGGTTGCCGCCCCTTCAGATGGCGACCGCCGCCACCGGCGCCAAGCCGGTCGCGAGCCTGATCCGGATCGAAAGGCTTTGGCCTCGCGCGCCGCGGGCGCTATGGATGCGCGAGCTTTCCGTCATCTGGGGCGTCGGGCCCGGGCCGCGGCCGGATCGGCCGGGCGGCCCCGGCGCGAGCCTGGCCCCGACGGGTCCGTCCCCCCGCGTTTCGAGTTGACCGTGTCTGCCAGCCGTCCAGCTCCTCCCCGGCCCGAGCCGCAGGCGATCCGCGTCGGGCTGTCGGATCTCAAGATCGTGCAGCGCGTCCTGGTCATGGCGCTGCGCTACCGGCGCGGCATGGCGATCGCGCTCGGAACCACGGTCGCGGCCGCACTCTTCCAGCTGCTGATCCCGAAGTACCTCGGCCGCGCCGTCGACAGCGCCCAAGGCCTGCTCGCCGGCGGCGATCCGGCCGCCGCCCGCGCCGCGCTGTGGCAGACCGCGGCCCTGCTGCTCGGCGCCGCGGTCCTGCGCGGCCTGTTCACGATGTGGCACAACTACCAGGGCGAGGCGGTCGGCCAGAGGATCGCCTACGACCTGCGCATGGCCTACTACGCGAAGCTGCAGCGCCTGAGCTTCGGCTTCCACGACCGGGTCCACACCGGCGAACTGATCACCCGCGGCATGCTCGACATCGAGGGCATCCGCACGGTCATCAACGCCGGCGTGATCCGCCTCGTGCTGAGCACCGTCCTGGTCGGGATCGGCGCCACCTTGCTGCTGCGGAGCGAGCCGGCGCTCGGCCTGATCGCGCTGAGCTTCGTGCCGTTCGCCGCCTGGCGCTCGGTGGTCGCCAGGCTGCGCCTGCGCGCGAGCTGGCTGGCACTCCAGGAAAAGCTCGGCGTACTGACGCGGGTGATGGAGGAGAACCTCGGCGGCATCCGGGTGGTCCGCGCCTTCGCCGCCCAGCCCTACGAGCTCGCCAAGTTCGATGCGGTCTCCGAGGAGACGCTCGCACTCGCCGACCGCCGGATCGACCTTAGGGTGCGCAACACCGCCGCGATGACCTACGCCTTCTTCCTCGCCATGGGCCTCTTGCTCTGGGTCGGCGGCCGCAAGGTGCTCGCGGGCGAGATCACGGTCGGCACGCTCGCCGAATATCTCGCCTTCATGGCGATCCTGCAGATGCCGGTGCGCCAGCTCGGCATGATGGTCAACGCGTTCGCCCGCGCCTCGATGTCCGGCGCGCCGGCTGTTCGAGGTCCTCGACCGCGAGCCCGACATCGCCGACCGGCCGGGCGCCCGCGACCTCGTGGTCGAGGACGCCGTGCTCCGCTTCGAGCACGTCGATTTCGCCTATCCCGGCGAGGACCGGCAGCTTGCGACGCTGCACGACATCAGCTTCGAGGTGCGCGCCGGGCGGACGCTCGGGATCGTCGGCCCGCCGGGCAGCGGCAAGTCGACGATCGTCCATCTGATCCCGCGCTACTACGACGTCGGCGGCGGTCGGATCACGATCGATGGCCAGGACGTGCGCGAGGTCACGCTCGCGTCCTTGCGCCGGACCGTCAGCCTGGTCCAGCAGGACACGTTCCTCTTTACCGCCTCGATCGAGAACAACATCGCCTACGGCAATCCCTGGGCCGACCGCGATCGGATCGCCCAGTCGAGCGAGGTCGCGCGCCTGCACGACTACATCGCCGGCCTGCCCAAGGGCTACGAGACGCTGGTCGGCGAGCGCGGCGTGTCGCTCTCGGGCGGCCAGCGCCAGCGCCTGTCGATCGCCCGCAGCATCCTGCTCGGCCCGCCGATCCTGGTGTTCGATGATTCGACCGCGGCGGTCGACGCCGCGACCGAGCAGAACATCCGCGAGGCGCTCCGCAGCCAGCGGGCGAGCCGGGCGACGATCATCATCGCCCATCGCCTGGGTTCGCTGATGGACGCCGACGAGATCCTGTTTCTGGAAGGCGGGCGGATCGTCGAGCGCGGCAGCCACGCTGAGCTCCTGCAGCTGGGCGGCCGCTACGCCAGCCTGTACGAGCTCCAGAGCCTCGGCGGCGAGCCCGCCCAAGAGCGCTTGCGATGAGCACGCAGACCGGCGTCCGCCTCGGCCTCGGACGGCCGGCGCCCCGGCCGCCGCGCGCCGTGGTCGGCTCGCAGATCGACACCGAAGAGCAGATCTTCGCCGCCTTCGACGGCCGGATCGTCCGCCGGTTCTGGACCTTCATCAGCCCCTACCGGCGCCGGCTGATCCAGGCCGTGCTCGCGGTCCTGGTATTCGCCGGAACGCAGGTCTCGATCCCGCTGATTCTCCGCACCGTGATCGACAAGGCCCTGGTCGCCGGCGCGCCGGACCAAAGGCTGCTGACCCTCGGCGCCCTGGTCTTCATCGGCATCGTCAGCGTCAACTTCCTCGCCAACCTGATCCAGGAAACTCTGGTCGCGCGCATCGCCGAGCGCCTGCTGGTCGATCTCAGGCGCGCGATGTTCGCCCACCTCCAGCGGGTCTCGTTGTCGTTCATGGACAAGACCGAGGTCGGCCGCCTGATGTCGCGGCTGCAGGGCGACGTCCACGCGCTCCAGGAGTTCCTCGAGACCTCGGTGTTCGCGATCGGCGACTTCGTGCTCTTGCTCGGGATCACGATCGTGCTGCTGGCGCTCGACTGGCGCCTCGGCCTGCTCACGCTCTCGGTCGTGCCGATCCTGGTGATCGTGCGGATCATCTGGATCCCGCGCGCGCGGCGCGCCTTCCTGCGCGCCCGGATCACGAGCTCGACCCTCAACGGCGCGCTCGCCGAGGGCATCCACGGCGTGCGCACGGTCCAGGGCATGGGCCGCGAGGCGGTCAACCTCCAGCTCTTCGAGGAGAAGGTCGCCGACAACCTCGACGCCCAGCTGCGCGGCACCTGGCTCGCCCAGATCATGGTGCCGATCGTCGATACGCTGACCGGCAGTGCCATGGGCATCGTGGTCGTGGTCGGCGGCATGGCGGTCCTGGACGGCGCGCTCGACCTTGGCGTCATGGTCGCGTTCCTGTTCTACGTCCAGCGCTTCTTCGACCCGATCCGCTCGCTCACCATGCAGTACAGCGTCATGCAGCGCGCGATGGCGTCCGGCCAGCGGATCTTCGAGGTCCTGGACGTGCCGATCGAGGTCCAGGACCGGCCGGGCGCGCTGGCGCCGGAAAGCATCGACGGCGCCGTCGAGTTCCGCAACGTGACCTTCGGCTACGTCCCCGCCATGCCGGTGCTGCGCGACGTCAGCTTCAAGGTCGCGCCCGGCGAGACGGTGGCGCTGGTCGGCCCGACCGGGTCCGGCAAGACCAGCACGATGGCGCTGCTGCACCGCTTCTACGACGTCTGGAGCGGCCAGGTCCTGGTCGGCGGCCACGACGTCCGCGATCTCGCCCAGGCCGCGCTCGGCCGCCACATCGCGATGGTCCTCCAGGAGCCGTTCCTGTTCACCGGCACGGTGTTCGAGAACATCCGCTACGCCACGACCGGCGCCAGCCGCGAGCAGGTGATCGAGGCGGCCAGGGCGGTCGGCGCCCACGACTTCGTCATGGGCCTGCCGCAGGGCTACGAGACGCCGCTCGAGCAGCGCGGCGGCAATCTCTCGCAGGGCCAGCGCCAGCTGTTGAGCTTCGCCCGGGCCCTGGTTGCCGATGCGAAGATCCTGGTCCTGGACGAGGCCACCGCGAGCGTCGACAGCTACACCGAGCGCCTGATCCAGGCGGCGCTCGCCCGGCTGCTCAAAGGCCGCACCGGGCTCGTGATCGCGCATCGCCTCGCAACCGTCCGGGGCGCCGATAGGATCATCGTGCTCCAGGATGGCCGGGTGATCGAGACCGGCGCGCACGACCAGCTGATGCGCGCCCGCGGCCTCTACGCCCGCCTCTACCGCCTCAACTACGCGTCGTTCGACGACGTCACCGAAGACCTGCTGCCGTCGCCCGCGGAAGGCCGGCCCGGCTGAATAACGCGGTGGCAGCGCTTGACCCATGGTCCCGGCGGTGTACGATGCACCGCTCAACCAGAGAATGGCAGCCCAGCCGGCGGATCGAGCCGGTGGCAACATCAGGGAGGGGACGCATGCCGAGTCTTGCCAAGCGCATTCTCGCGGGAGCGGCGCTCGCTCTGGCGGTGGCCTGCACGGCGCCCGGGGCCAAGGCGGCCTCGCCGGAGGGCATGAAGCTCTACGTCTTCACGTCCGGCAGCCTGACGCTCGCCAAGACCATCATCCAGTCCGGCGGCCAGGGCACGGTCACGATCCCGGTCGCGTTCTTCGTGATCCATCACCCCAAGGGCAATGTCCTGTTCGACACCGGCAACAACGACAAGATCATCACTCAGCCCGATTACTGGGGGCCGTTCATCAAGGCGCTCGATCCGGGCCGCTCGCCGGACATCGCGATCGATGCGCAGCTGAAGAAGATCAACATGACCCCTGACGACATCAACTACGTCGTGCTCGGCCACTTCCACGTCGACCACGCCGGCAACGTCGGCAAGTTCCTGAACTCGACGTTCGTCTATCAGCGCTCCGAGATCCGGGCAGCGTTCTGGCCGGCGCCAGGCTACGCGACCTTCTACAAGAGCGACGACTTCTCGATGCTGCGCAACGACCTCGGCAAGTCGATGCCGAACAAGTACAAGGCGATCGAGCTCGACGGTGATCTCGATCTGTTCGGCGACGGCAGCGTGATCGTCAAGCGCTCGGTGTCGCACACGCCCGGCAGCCAGATCCTGGTCGTGCGCCTGCCCAAGACCGGCACGGTCGTGCTGCCGAGCGATGCCTGCTATCTGAAGGAGAACCTGGATGGCGACATCCTGCCGTCGGTCGGCAGCGTGTACAATCCGGAAGGCATGCTGGACGCCTACGCCTTCATGAAATACCTGCGCGACGCTGAGGGCGCCGACATCATCTACGCCCACGATCCGGACGTCTTCAAGGCGCACAAGCACGCCCCGGAGTTCTACGAGTAGCAGGGGTCGCCCGGACCCTCAGCACGCACCGATGAGACCTGCCGCCGGCCGGGTATCGGGCCGGCGGCAGGTTCCTGGTTCCCGCACATGTCCGAGATCGTCGTCGCCGATCGTCTGACCAAGTGGTATGGCCCGCGCCTTGCCGTTCACGACGTCTCGTTCTCGGTCGCCGAAGGCGAGGTGATCGGGCTTCTGGGGCCCAACGGTTCGGGCAAGAGCACGATCATCCGCATCCTGACCGGCTACCTCCGGCCGTCCAGCGGCACAGCACTGGTCGACGGCCTCGACGCTCTCGACGAGCCCTTGGCGCTGCGCGCCCGGATCGGCTACGTGCCCGAGGACGTGCCGCTTTACGATCAGATGCGGGTCTGCGAGTTCCTGCCGTTCATGGCGCGCATCAAGGGCCTCGGCGGCCGCGCGGCCAAGGCGGCCGTCGAGCGGGTGATCGAGCGCTTCCGGCTCGGCGTCGTCCGCCGCCTCCAGATCGGCAAGCTGTCGCGTGGCTACCGCCAGCGGGTCGCGATCGCCCAGGCGCTGCTCAATGAGCCGAGGCTCCTGGTCCTGGACGAGCCGACCAACGGCCTCGATCCGGCCCAGATCATCGAGATGCGCGAGCTGATCCGGGAGCTCGGCGGCCGTCATACCGTGCTGGTCGCCTCGCACATCCTGACCGAGGTCGAGCGGACCGTCGACCGGGTCATGATCCTGCTCGAAGGCCGGCTGCTCGGCACCCAGTCGCTGCGGCAGGGCGCCGGCGGCCGCCGCTGGTGCCTGCAGGTCGCCGGCCCCGCCGAGGGCGTGCGCGCCTGCCTCGCCGGCCTGCCGGGCGTGATCGCGAGCCGGCTCGAGGCCGGGACCACCGCCTGCTGGGTGGTCGAGACCGAAGCCCGGCCCGGCATGCCCGAGGCGATCGCCCGCGCCCTGGTCGGCCAAGGCTTCGGCCTGCACGAGCTGGTCCCCGCCCCGGTCGACCTCGAGCAATGGTTCCTGGGTCTCACCCGCCAGCGCCTGGAGCAGCCGGCGTGAGGGCGTTCGGAGCGCTCCTGCGCAAGGAGGAGGCGGCGCTGTTCTCGTCGCCGATCGCCTATGTCGTGCTGACGGTGTTTCTGGTCCTGATGGGCTACACCTTCACCGTCACCCTGTTCATCGATCAGCTGGCGAGCCTCGTGCATCTGTTCTTTCAGATGTACGTGCTTTTCCTGTTGAGCATTCCGATCATCACGATGCGCCTGTTGGCCGAGGAGCGCCGTCTGCGCACCCTCGAGCTGCTCCTGACCTCGCCGGTCACCGAGGGTCAGGTGGTGATCGCCAAATATCTGGCGAGCATGACCCTGGTCGCGCTGATGGTCGCCCTGTCGGGCAGCTACGCGCTCGTGCTCGGGATCTTCGGCGAGCCGAACTGGGGGCCGATCTACGGCGGCTATCTCGGGCTCTTGCTGCTCGGCAGCGCGCTCGTCAGCCTCGGCCTTCTGGCCTCGAGCCTGACCGCCAACCAGCTGGTCGCGGCCCTGCTCTCGCTCGGGATCTTTCTTTTGTTCTGGATGATCGACGACTTCGGCTGGCTGCTGCCGGTGCCGTTCGACACGCTGTTCGTCAACATGTCGCTCTCGGCGCATTTCGTCCCGTTCGCGATCGGCTCCTTGTACCTCTCGGACGCCGGCTTCTTCCTGAGCCTGACCCTGCTCGGCCTGTTCCTGAGCGTGCGGGCGCTCGGGCGCCGGTGAAACCAAGGTCATGTCGGGACGTCTGATGTCGTTGCTGCTGCTGGCCGGCGCCGCGCTCGCGGCCGCGGCCCTCTTCGCCGGCTTCGATCCGAAGATCGGCAACGCCCTCATGTTCGGCGCCTGGCTCGCGGCCCTGCTGCTGCTGTTCGCGATCGGGCTCCGGCTGCCCTTGCAGGCGCGGCTGTCGATGTGGCCCTCGCTCGCGCGCAGTGCCGTGATCGTGCTCGCGGCGGTCGCGGTCGCGGTCATCGCAAACGTCGGCATCTACCTGCACGACACCCACTTCGACCTGACCGCCGAGCGCCGGTACACGCCGCCCTCGCAGGCGCAGGCGGTCGTGGCCGGGCTCAAGCAGCCGATGACCGTCACCTATTTCTACAACCCCGCCGACGGCGATGCGCTCGAAGCCAAGCGCCTGCTCGAGATCCTGGCGCACGGCGCGCCGCTGCTCCAGGTCGATGCGGTCGAGCTCGACCGGCGCCCGGAGCTCGCCCGGCGCTACGAGGTCAGCGCCTACAACACGGCCGTGATCGAGACCGAGGGCCGCGCGATCAAGGTCGAGCGCACGACCGACCTCGCCCAGATCGGGCTCGCGGCGCTGCGGGCGCTGCGCCAGCAGACGCCGGTCGTCTGCTTCGTCACCGGCCACGGCGAGTTCACGGGCGGGCCGGGCCCGACGCCGCCGCACTACGCCCATCAGGAGACCCTCGACGCCCATCAGGGCTACGGCACCGAGGACCGGCTGATGGCAGCACCCGATGGGCTCGACCGGCTGTATCTGGCGCTCGAGCAGCAGGGCTTCTCGGTGCGCGAGATCGCGCTGGCGACGCTCGCCGGCGTGCCCGACGACTGCGGGGCACTCGTCGACTTCGGACCGCGGCGCGCCTATGCCGCCAACGAGGCGGACATGCTGGGGCGCTATCTCGGCCGGGGCGGCGGGCTGCTGCTCGGCTACGACCCCGAGTTGGTGCCCGGGCCGGGCGCCACGGCGCTGCTCGGACGGCTCGGCGTCGACACCGCCGAGGCGAGGGTGATCGACCCGCTCGACCATTACGGCACCGATCCGGAATTCGTGGCCGTGCCGTCCTACACCAATCATCCGATCACCGAGGGCATCGCGCTCACCTTCTTCCCGGGCGCCCGGCCGCTCTACGTCGGCCTGCCGCCCGCCAGCATCACGCTGTTCCCCCTATTCGGCAGCAGCAAGGACAGCAGCGCGCGGCCGCTGAACGGGGCACGCGCCGATCGCGCCACGGCCGCGCCGACGCTCGCCGCGGCCGATCCCGGAGCGCCGGATCAGGGCTCGGGCCCGCAGATCCTGGCGCTCGCGCTGACCGGCCAGTGGCCCGAGGCGGCCGAGGGCGCGAGGCCGTTCCGGGCGGTCGTGGTCGGCGACAGCGATTTCGTCACCAACGCCTATTTCGACCAGGTCGCGAACGGCGAGCTCGGGGTCGCGATGATCCGCTGGCTGGCCAGGGACGACGTCCTGCCGGCGGTGCGCCCAGAACGCTCGACCCCGCCCAAGGTGACGATGACCGCGCAGCAGATGCGCTCGACCTTCATCGCGCTCGAGATCCTGCTGCCGCTCAGCGTCGTCCTGATCGGATCGGTGGTCTGGTGGCGGCGCCGCTGACCGGCCGGGGCGCGCAGGCGGCCGCGCTCGCGGGCGGCGTGCTCGCGGCCGCGCTGCTGGTGGCGCTCGCGGTCACCGGCAGCGCCCCCAAGCTCGCGAGCTTCGAGCCCTTCGTACCCGCGGGCGTGATGGCGCGCCAGCCCGAGGCGATCACCCGGATCGAGCTGCGCGCCGACCAGCAGACACTGGTGTTCGCCCGGACCGGCCAGGGGTGGCGTACCGGTGACGCGGCCCTGACCGATTCGACCGTGGAGCATGTCGCCAGAGCGCTTCGTTTCCTCCACGTCTCGCAGCCGATGGCGACGCTCGAAGGCGACACTTTCGACGCGGCGGCGCTCGCCGCGATGGGCTTCGATCCGCCGCGCTCAGAAGTCGCCGTGTTCGCTGGCGATCAGCCGACGCTCAGGGTCGCGTTCGGTGGCCTCAACCCTTCGCGCACGGGACAGTACGCCCGGCTCGAGGGCCACAGCGGCCTTCTCCTGATGCCGCTGCACGTCGGCCGGGAATGGCAGATGCTGACCCGCGCGGTTCCGGACCACGTCGCCGCCGCCCAGAGCCGGTCGCCGTAACGGGGGCGGGCCGGCATGCTGAAGCGATGCGTGATCGTGCTGCTCGCCGGCTGGATCGCGGCCCCGGCCGGCGCCCACGTCGTGGTCGACGCCGCCTACTCGCAGCAGATGCTCCGCGAGGTGCAGGCGTTGAGCGCGAGCGCCGCGACCGGCCCGCCCGAGCAGCGGGCGGCGGCGCTCGTCGATCTCGGTCAGACCCTGGCGCGCGCGATCGATCTTCTGAACCAGGACCTGCTGGCGCACGACGGCCAGCTCGGGGTCCTCTCGCAGGCGCTGGCCAGGCAGCTGCGGATCCGCGGCATGCAGCCGGTCTATTCGGCGGCGCTCAAACGCTATCTGGCGCCCGTCGAGCCGTTCGCGCAGGCACTGGCGCTGGCACCCGCGGGCGCGCGGGCGGCCGATGCGCGCTTCCATCTGCTCGCAGCCCACTTCTACGACAGCTTCGTCAGCGATCCGCTGCAGCCGCTCGATCCGGACTGGCCGCAGCTGAATGAGCGCATCGTCGAGGCCGAGGCGTTCCTCGCCGCCTACCCCGACCACCCGGGGCGGATCGAGGCCGAGTTCATCCTGGCCCTCGAGCATGCCAGCGCCGCCCGCCTCGCCCCCGAGGCCGCCCGGGCCCGGCATGCGCGCGCGGCCGAGGAACTGCTGCACGGCTTCGAGGACCGCGACCCCTACGGCACCCGCACGGTCACGCTCCGGCAGGCGATCGAGGCGCTGCCTGAGGGCGGCAACGGCTGATCCTAGACCTGTGCAAAAACGTGCTACGGTTCGGCGAGATCAGCTTGGCGCTATGTCCCACTTCGTGGGCCCGCCGCGGTTAGTGTGTGTTAACACTATTCAAAGAGGGCTGTTTGAGGTGAGCTCATCGCAGATGGGCTGACGAATACCACTACGAAGTGATCCGCGCGTAGTATGCCGTATACGTGGAACGTGCGGATCCGGTTCGTGGGCGAACAACGCGACCCAAAGGCTGTATGAGGAGAGAGCCAGGCAGAAAATTCCGCGGATTCCGGAGCGCTTCGGCAACTGGCACACGATCTACACACGGCTGCGCCGATGGGCGGCGACGCTCGTGCCGGCCACGTGCTCCAGGCCCTGCCAGCATCGCCTGAGCCCATTGGCGAGTGTCGCGTTGCACAAGCTCAGGTCACCCCTATGGCACGGGCGCGCGAAAAAAAACGGCCCGCAAGCCATCGGCAAGTCACGCGGCGGTTGGAACACCAAGATTTCATCTGGTTGCCGCGGATGAGCGAACGGCCCTGACCTTCGCCCTGTCGCCCGGACAGGCCCATGGGGAAGGGCGATCGCCAGAGGTCAATGGGCAATGACGGTCAACGGACCCTGGCGTATCTGCTTTCGGTTCGAGCGTGGTGACGCCCACGACGTCGAGGTCGTCGACTACCACAAAGGATGAGCTCCGATGGTCCCGATTCACCCTGGCCGCATCCTGAGGCGCGAGCTTGCGGCCCGCGGGATGTCGGCGAACCGCCTGGCGCTGGCGCTCCGCGTGCCTTCGGGGCGGATTACCGCGATCCTGAACGGCAAGCGGGCGATCCAGTCTTCGACATACACAAAAAAGATCTCGAGATCCCGATCCACCTAGCCATCCAGAGATCGAGCTGCGGTCCGCGGATGTCGGCGAACCTCCTGCGCTCAGCGCTCGCGTGCCTTCGGGGGGATTACCGCGATCCTGAACGGCAAGCGGGCGATCAGCGCGGACACGGCGCTTCGCCTGGCCCGCCATCTCGGCACCAGCGCCCGGTTCTGGAACCTGCAGACCCGCTACGACCTCGCGGTCGCCGAGCGCGACCAGGGAGCGCGCATCGCCGCCGAGGTCGTCCGCGCCGCGTGACCCCGAACACTTTGCAAGAGACTAAGCGACCATCAAGTCGATCAGCTCGGCAACGTCGCTCAACGTCTCGATCTCGTCGATCAGCGCGATCAGCCGCTCGCCGGCCGCGGGCGGCAGGGGCTTCGCGCCGGCCAGCCAGTTGCGCCGGAACTTGGCGAGGTGGGCCTCGCGGCCCATCGGCCGCGCCGGGCTGCCATAGACCTCGGCAATCCGGATCTCGTGTTGGCTGCCATCCTGCAGGCGCACCGCGACCTCGACCGGCCCGAGCGCGTTCGGGTCCGGATTGCCATCGGCCTCGATCAGCACTCTTTCGGCGAGCGCCAGGCGGGCGGGATCGGCGAGTGCTGCCGGCCGGAAGTCGTCGAGGTCGACCGTGCCGCCCTGCAGCGCGCAGGCGATCGCGTAGGGCGCGCTGAGCCGGGCCTGGTTCGGCGTGATCCCCGGCTGGGCCGGACGCCCGACCAAGCGCTGCGTCAGCGGCGGCACGACGCAGCTTATCTGCGTCACATCCGAGGCCTCGAAGCCGCACTTTTGCTGCAACGCCAGCACGCCGTCGAGCACGCCATGGGTCGCCCGGCCGGTCGGAAACGGCTTTTGCGCCACCTCGGTGACCCGCCAGACCCTGCCCAGACCCTCCAGCACCGGCTCGAGATCGTATTCGCCCTCGAACAGCCGGTAATAGCCGAACGGGCCCTCGAGCAGCTGCTTCGGGCCGACGAGGCCGCGCGCCGCGAGATCGCAGGCGACCAGCGCGTTGCGCGCGTTGAAGCCGACCTGGAGTGGCAGCAGCATCGAGCCCTCGGCGTGCGCCTGCATCGTGCCGCAGAGCTGGCCCAGCACCGCCGCGAAGGCGTTGGTCAGGGTCGCCGCATCGAAGCCCATCAGCTTGCCGACCGCCGCCGCGGCGGCGAAGGCGCCCGCGGTCGCCGGCCGGAAGAACCGGAGCGGTGCCCTGGAGCCGACCCCGAGGCCGGCGCCGACGTCGACGCCCACGACGATCGCGGCGAGCAAATCCCGGCCCGAGACCCCGCCGACCCGTTCGGCGCGCGCGCACGCGGCCGCGAACATAACCGCCATCGGGTGCACCACCGCCCGCTCGTGCACGCAGTCGAACTCGGAATTGTGGATCTGATAGCCGTTGCAAAGCGCCGCGGCCGGCGCCGGCAGGCGCGTGCCATGCCCCCAGACGCGCGCATCCGCGCCCTCGCCCCAAGTGCCCCCGGATTGCACCAGCTCGCCGGCAAAGGGCCCGCCGCTGCCGGCAACGCCGACCCCGAACGAATCCAGGATCAGGGTCTTGGCCGCAGCGATCGCCGCGTCGGGCAGATCCTCGTAGCGGGTGCGCACCACGTGCTCGGCGAAGGCAGCGATCGCGTCCATGATCGATTTTCCCACGTTCCCCTGGGCCGGCAGTTTTTCTACCATCGGCCGGCCAGCCCGTCAGGGAGTGCGATGCCGAAGACGATCACGCCCGAACGTCTGCCCGACCTGCTCCGCCCCGGCATGACGGTGTTCGTCCAGGGCGCGAGCGGCGAGCCGACGCCCTTGCTGCGGGCGCTCGCGGCCGCACCCGAGGCAAGCGCCGGCGTCCATTACGTCGGCTGCCTGATCCCGGGGCTGAACGTCATCGACCCCGCCTCATTCCACCCCGATGCGCGCCTGACCAGCTTCTTCGTCGCCGGTGACATCGCGCAATCCCACGCCGCCGGCCGGGTCCGCTTCCTGCCGCTCCACTACAGCGGCATCTGGCAATATCTTTCCGGACGCGGCGTCGACCTCGCCCTGATCCAGGTCACCCCGCCCGACGACCGCGGCCGATGCAGCCTCGGCGTCTCGGTCCATTTCGTGCCCGCGGTCCTGGCACGGGCGAAGCTGGTGGTCGCCGAGATCAACGCCGCGATGCCGCGACCCCGCGCGAGCTTTGACGTGCCTTACGAGCGGCTCGACTACGCGATCGAGACCGAGCGGCCGGTGCTGGAGCTGCCGGCCGGCAGCCTGTCCGAGGAAACCCGGAAAATCGGCGCCAATGTCGCGAGCCTGATCGAGGATGGCGACGTGATTCAGATCGGTATCGGCAAGGTGCCCGCGGCCGTGCTTTCGGCCCTGCCCGATCGCCGAGAGCTTGGGCTGCACAGCGGCCTGGTCGCGGATCAGGTCGCCGACCTGCACGCCGCCGGGATCATCAGACGCATGGTCTGCACCGCCGCGATCGGCACCCGGAAGGTCTACGAGTGGGCGGCCGACTGTCCCGATCTGAGCGTCGCGCCGGTCAGCCATACCCACGACCTCGCGGTGATGGCGGCGATTTCCAACTTCGTCGCGATCAACTCGGTGCTCTCGGTCGATCTCACGGGTCAGGCGAATGCCGAGATGCTGGACGGCCGGCAGGTCAGCGGCACCGGCGGCCTGCTCGACTTCGTGCGCGGCGCGCGTGCCTCGCGGGGCGGCCGCTCGATCCTGGCGCTACCTTCGATCGTCGCCGGCGACAAGGTCTCCCGAATCGTGCCAAGGCTCGGCGAGGGCGACATGGTGAGCTGCCCGCGTGCCGACGCCGACATCGTGGTCACCGAGCACGGCATCGCGCGGCTGCGCGATAAGTCGCTCGCCGAGCGCGCCGAAGCGCTGATTGCAATCGCCGCGCCCGCCTTTCGCGATCAGCTGGAGAAAGGTCGGCGCAGGTTGTCGAGTTAGCGTCCTGTCCGCCTTGATCGCCCCGGGCGCACCCCGCGGGCAGCGCCGGGGCGTCATCGTACCGGGGAAGGGTGTCGTTGCGGGCGGACGGAGGGATCGGGAGGGCGCGTCGCGCTCGGCGAGCGCCGGATGGACAGCCGCGCGATCCTCGCGGCTGTGGTCCATCCCGGGCGATGCCGGCGACACCCAGGCCCTCAAGGCCGCAGTCTCGAACTCCAAACGCTCGGGCCCGACGACGCGAAGCGTTCCGAGAGGGTAGGGCCGAGGCGGCAGCGTGCTGTGCCGCCTCGCGCGCAACGTCGGCGGCGCGCCGTTATTGCGGCTTGGTCGCGTCGGCGCCGGTCTGCGCGGCTTTGCCCGGCGCGGCCAGCTCGCGTTTCGCCAGCTCCTCAGCGCACAGCCCGGCCGCCTTGCGGTCATCGGCCCGCGCTTTGTAGTCAGTGGTAGTGGCGCTGGCCGGCACGATGATGGCCCAGCCGCCATCCTCGACGAACTTGCTCTGCCCGTAGGGGCTCGTGATCTCTTTCAGCGCGGTCAGCTGGACGCCGGCGTTCGGCGCAGCCATGAAGCGATCGACGCAGACCACCGCAGCCAGCTCCTGCCGTGCCTGCGCGGCGGACTTGTCCGCCATCTCCCGGGCAGTGCCGCCGGTCACCCAGCCGCCCCAGGAGAAGCCGACGATAGTGGCGAGCACGACGCAGCCGCCGCAGGCCCAAAAGAGCGCCGTCTTGCTCGGCCGGTACTGCTCAAAGCGCTGCGCTAGACTTTTGTTCTGAGTTTGTTGCATGGCAACCTCTCTGGAGGGGGTCTGCCTCGCACCGAAGCAGATCTGGCTCAGGCGCCCGCCGACCCCTGGCGTCGTGCCGCGGGCGTCGGGCGGAGCGGCGAATCCCCGTGACCGCCATTGTTAGCCGGACTGGCAAGCGGCTCTGCTAATCTGCATCAGCGCGGCACCAGGATTCGAACTCGACGGTGTCGCCGGAGCTCGCAAATCGTCTTGAGACTTATCGGCGATTTTCGGACGCCGACCCGCGAGCGCGTGACCGGCGCCTGCATCGGCGAGCGGGAGGCCAGTGCCGGATCGGAACCGCGCTCACATCTGCATAGCGCCGCCGTCAACAGAGTCGCCCGTGCGTCTACCGCGACATCCCGGCGGCGATCAGGACGACGGTCACCAAGGCGATCCAGGTCAGCTCGTTGCTGTTCAGCGCGACCCAGTTGGCGATCGATGAGTACGTCGCGCTTTTCAGTCCGGTATGCCCGTGCATGACTCGTCTCCTGAAGTTTGCCTGGCGGCCTCCGGCTGTGGCTTAGCCTCGCCGCTCAGAGGCGCCCGGAGGAAGCTGCCGAATTGGGGGTCCGGGGGGACCGCGCCGATTTCATCCCGCGGCGGGCGCGCCGGAATTCTTGTGGGCTGGGCGGTCTTCAGTTCATCAGGCCGTTGCTCCGGCCGAGATAGCCGCTGTGATAGTCGGCCAGGGTGTGGAGGCCGGCATCCCGTTCCTGAGCTGCGTGCAGCTCGAGCGGATCGATGTCGACAACCTCCTCCACGACCCGTCCGGCGCATCGCGAGCGCAGGAGGATCAGGGTCGCGATCCGCCGGTAGGCGGGAAACGACAGCCCTGGCAACTCCTCCTCGTCCGTCTCCACCGTATAGGAACCGGCTGGTTGCACCTCGTCGATCCCGCTTAAAGAAAAAGGCCGTGTGAAGGTCACGGTCTTCCGGCTCGTGCGCACGGGCATCAGTTGTCTCCCATCTTGGCATGTGCCTTCTCACCGGAGGGTCTGAATTGGGCGAAGACGACCGGCTCGCCGAATTCGGAAAGGCGCCCCGATAATTTCGACCGATTAGCCAGATCACACATCAGTTTCTAATCACATATGGGAACCCGAGTTGGTATTTACATCGAGATGCGAAGTTAAAACTTAGACGCCAGCTGATTTCTTCGGCGGGCGCGGGCCTTGCGGAGCTGGCCATGCCGCTCGGGTGGCTATGGCGAGATCCGGGTCCCGACGGCTGTGGCCGAGACGGGCCCAGAGCCACATCAGGACCAACGCGCCACCGGCCATACCGAACCGGCTGACCTCGAACACCCCGTGGGCCTCGCCCCCGGAACGGCTCGTCCCGAACACAGCGAGACCCAGGCCGATCGCGAGCCGCGCCGCGAGGCCGGCGATGATCGTCTCGGCGACCGCCGGACGCCGCTCGGCGCCCCCCCGCCGGTAGGCGAGCGCCATGAGGATCAGGAGAACCACGAGCGCGGCTGCGATCATGACGGTACCGATGGTCTCGAGCATTCTTCCTCCGATTGGCGAGCTTCCGGCGCCCCGGCGCGACGGGCTCGTGAATTTTCAGGGATTGCATGTCAACATGCGGGGCCCGACGGCGCCGGCAGGATGCGGATATCGCGCGGCCTGAGGCGGCGATCATCCGGATCATCCGATGCGGTGGTCCGGCTCTTCCGGGACCCTCCTCAAGCCTTGCGGATCGCGTCCTTCAGCCCGCCGACCGCGTTCTGCACCTTCCCTGCGGCCTGGTCGGCCTTGCCGTCGGCCTGCAGCTTGGCATCGCCGACCACCTTGCCGACGGCCTCCTTGACGGCGCCCTTGGCCTGCTTGGCGGCACCCTCGATCCGATCCTTGTCCATCCGCTAGTACCCCTTGTTCTTGTCGGCGCTGTTCTCGATCGCGGTGCCCGCGGCCGACATGTCCTTGCCGGCACCTGCGGTCGTGTTGCAGGCGCCGAGCAGCTCAGCCGATCCTACCAGGAGCAGCAAGCTTAGCGCCGTGATCGCCAGTCGATTTCGCATGGATGCTCCTTTGCGGCGTCGAACACCCCAGAGCGGCGCCTGAAGTCCTTCGAGGACCAAAATCTAAGCCGCCGATCACCGACCGGCCGCTAATCTGGATCAGCAATATCAAGACTTATTTCGAGGATGATCTGATCGTTCCTAACCCGTTAAGAAGAGGAAGATAACATGGCTGTCGCCAACCGAAACCTGGAAGAGGAATTCGACGCGCTCAAGGCGGGTCTTGATACGCTGCGCAAGGAGATCAACTCGCTCGCCAGCTCCTTCGGAGACGCCGCCACCGACGAAGTCAAGACGTCGGGGCGACGGGTTCGCGCTGCTGTGGGGCGGGTGACCGACCGGGCGGGCGAGGTGTGGGACGACGCCACGAACGAGGCGACCCGACGCGGCCGTGTGGGTGTCGCCGCCGTGGAGCAGCAGATCGAGGAGCGTCCGTTCATCAGCGTGCTTGTGGCGTTCGGTATCGGCTTGGTGATCGGCAACCTGATCAACCGATAGACCGGCGCGGTTGCAAGGCCGGGCGCGCAAGATATGGATCTTCGGGTTCATTCTAAGGCTGGCGTGGGCCGAGTCCAGGGGCGCGGAGAGCGTGAGGATGGCTCCGATCGCGCCGATCGGATGGCCGTGAGCGATGGGGTCGGATTGGGAAGAGTTTGCCTGCAAGCCGCGGTCGTGATCAGGCGCCCTCCTCAGAGGGCCGTACCGACGAGAGCGCCGATGCCGGCCGTCAACCCCATCGCCAGCGCGCCCCAGAACGTGACGCGCAACGTTGCCCTGAGGACGTTCGCGCCTCCGGCCAGCGCACCGATCGCGCCAAGCAGCCCAAGGAATACCAGCGACGCGATCGACACGATCGGAACCAGCATCACCGGCGGCGAGACCAGGACCATCGAGAGCGGCAACACCGCCCCGGTCGCAAAGGTGACCGCCGAGGTCAGGGCCGCCTGAACAGGACGGGCGGTCGTCGCCTCCGAGATGCCGAGCTCATCCCGCGCATGGGCGCCGAGCGCGTCCTTCGCCATCAATTGAGCGGCGACCTGTCGCGCGAGGTCCGGTTCGACGCCGCGCTTGACGTAGATCAGGGCGAGTTCCTCGTGCTCGAAGGCGGCTTGGCTTGAGAGCTCCGACCGCTCGCGCGCGAGATCGGCCTGCTCGGTGTCGGATTGCGAACTGACCGACACGTACTCGCCCGCCGCCATCGACATGGCGCCCGCGACCAGCCCGGCGATGCCGGAGATCAGCACCTCCGAACTCGAGGCCGAGGCCGCCGCCACACCGACGATCAGGCTCGCCGTCGAGACCAGTCCGTCATTGGCGCCGAGGACCGCTGCCCGCAGCCAGCCGATGCGCGACACCAGGTGGCGTTCGGTGTGCAGACGGCTCACGACTTCCTCCAGACACCAGCTTCGAGTTTCGCGGCCTCGGTGACCCCGTGTTCGAGATCGTGCCATACTCGCGCACGTTCCTGTGCGGGAGGTTGATCCCGTGGTCGCCAGATGTCGACGATTGGCTCTTAGTCGATCGAGATTATCTTCGGCGGGCTATCCCGCGGTACGCCGTAAACCTTCATCTCAACTCGACGCCGCGCAGATTGAACTTGATCATCGCCGATGCCGTGCTCGGTGCCGACAAGACGATCGTTTCCCGGCGTCTCCTTTCGGAAAGTGACGCAAGAGGCCTGCGCTGGCATACCAATCAGCGGCGCTCGCTCGGCCGGGTAGCACGCGCGCCCGCACGCACCGCTTTCGTCGCCGCCCGGCCCCCCGCCGCCCCGCATGGCGCGGCGGACGATCGTGGCCGCGCGGGCCCTAAAGCCGTCCCAAGAGCAGCAGCACGATGATGATAATGATGATGAGCCCGAGGCCGCCGGTCGGGTAGTAGCCCCACCCCCTGCTGTGCGGCCAGGTCGGCAAAACGCCGAGCAGCAGAAGTATCAGGATGATCAGCAGGATCGTTCCGGTGCTCATCGTCGTCCTCTTTTCTCGCTGCCGCCTTCAGGCACGCTTCTTGCCCTTGTCGGTTCCGGCTTCGGGCGATCTCGCCGCAGTTGCCACTCATGCGCTACGGCGGAAGTGATCTCGAGAGAACCACCGCTGGACGGGACCCGCCCTCACGCGGGCTCTTGGACGACGATGTCGACCACCCGACTGCGCTGCTGGGCGACATCGTCGGGCGTCGGCACGTCCTGCTTGCCCTCGCCGAGCCAGCTCGTGTCGATGCGGGCGGACGGTACGCCGGCGGCGATCAGCGCGTCGCGCACCAGCTCGGCCCGCCGCTCCGACAAAGCCATGTTCGCGGCTGCGGTGCCGGCGCGATCGGTCCTGCCGATGACCGTCACCCGAACCTCATCGTTGTGCGTCACGACATCAGCCACCTTATCGACGATCAGCTGCCCTCTCGGGCTGAGGTCAGTCTTGTTGGTGTCGAAGAAGACTTGGTACCAGGCGCCGGCCATTTGGGGCGCCGCCGGTGGCGAGCCCTGAGCCGCACAGGCCGCCAGCGCGGCAAAACCGACGGCCGCAAGAAGCGGTCGCCAGGACCTCGCGAAACCTGCCATCGCTCTCTCCAAAACTCGCCTCCGCTGGCTTCGGTAGGTCCTCTCTACCGCCAGACAGGCTTGCCGAGATTGATCTGTTTCTCATTGGTGAGCGCACCCGCGCCGGCGCCGACCGCGCCCCCGAGCAGCGCTCCCGTGACCGGAGCACCGACCAGCCAGCCGCCGATCGCGCCAGCCCCAGCGCCGATTCCGCCGCCACTGATCGCGCGATCCGATGTGCTGGTGCCGCACGCGCCCAACGCGAGGAGCGATAGGGACAAGCTGACGGCCAAGGCTATTCGTTTCATGATCTGTCCGCCGAAAAAAGGGTTGCGAACTCAGGCGCCGACAGCCGCAGACATTGTTTTAGTCCGGATTTCTCAAACCCCATAGCACGGGTTGATTGGTGGCGGGGTCGGCGCAGAAGTTGGCTCGGGTTGAGGTGAGCGTCCGTGGAGGTCGCCTGACAGCGAATTCTCGGACGAACGCAAGCGAACGCCCCGCGGGTGGGGCGCCTATCGGGCATGCAAGAACGTTCAGAAGGCGGCGCGCTTCACGTACAGGTAGGCGAGGCGGTACTCGTCCTGGTAGGGGCAAGCCGAGGCCATGGCGACCTTGATCCGACGCACGCTGACCCGGACCAGGGCGCCGATCTTCAAGAGCTTCAGGCGGATCGTGCCGCAGGTGGCGTTGGCGAACTGGCTATGGCGGAGGCCAATTCGGCGCAGCGCCTCCAGCAGCACGTAGGCGAACGAGGCGAACCAAAGCCTGAGCTGATTGGCCCGTATCGTCGCTGCTGACGTACGATCGGCGAACAGATCAAGCTGCTGCTCCTTGATCCGGTTTTCCATCTCGCCGCGGGCACAGTAGATCTGCTCGTAGAGGCTTTGGCCGTCGATCACCGACGGCGGCAGCGAGGTGACCACGAAGCGCGGGTTGGAGCCCTTGGCCAGATGCTCGGCCTTGGCCACGACCCGCCGTTCGCAGCTCCAGCTGTCCCGGGTGGCATAGGTGAAGTCGTCGAATTGCCGAGCCGGCTGGCCGGTTGCGGCATGCTCGGCCTCGGCGGCCGCGAGGGCTCCGTCGATCTCGGCCAGCAGGCGAGGGTTGCGGGCGAGGCCGAAGACGTAGTCGACGCCGTTGTCTTCACACCAGCTCATCAACTCGTCGCGGGCGAAGCCAAAGTCCGCCCGCAGCAGGATCTCGACCCTAGGCCAGCTCTCACGAATCTGGGCGACGATGCGTGTGATCTCGTCCTTGGCTCCGGCCGACGCGTCGATGTTCGAGCGCCTGAGCTTGGCGGCCAGCAGGTGGCGGCCGCAGAAGACGTACAGCGGCAGATAGCAGTGGCAGTCGTAGTAGCCATGGAAGAAGCGCCCTTCCTGGTGGCCGTGGAGCGGGTCGTCCGTGGCATCGAGATCGAGGATGATCCGCTCGGGCGGCCTCGCATGCGCCTCCAGGAACAGAGCGACGAACAGCTGTTCGATCGCCCGCGGGTCGTGGCCGATCCTGTGATAGCGGTCGAGCGCCGCGGCCGGCGCATGCTCGAACCGGTTCAAGGTGCTCTTGCCGGCCAGCGGCGCGCAGTCCTTGCGCCGCGCCTCGAGCTTGCCGGCCAGGGTCGCCAGCACCGGATCATGGCGCAGCTCGTCGTGGTCGACCAGGTCCTCGTAGCCCAGCGCGATGCCGCAGATGCGCTGCATCAGCATGGTCTCGACACCGTGCTCGACCAGTTCCTGCATGCGTCCGTCGGCGAAACAGCGGGCCAGACGCCCCATCAGACCGATCGCCCGGTTCACGGCCCCGAGCAGCAGCGCCCCGGCGTCCGAGGTCACCTGCCCGCCGTCGAACGCGGCCACCACCTGGCGTCCTTCGACGGCTTCAAATCCGAACAGGTCGCGGTTACACTCTGTCGGCATCGGGGAGCTCCTCTGCGTCGCGTTAAGCCTTTGTCACAGAAGAGTTATCGCCGATCCAGAGCCCCGATGCACGCTCTGGTTTGAGAAATCCGGGTTAGGGCCAATTCAGGTCATCCTCGGGTGCACTGGAACATCACGGTCCTGGAGCCGTCCGCGTTGGTGGCTATGTTCGAAACCGCCCGCTGCGACCCGTTATTCATGCAGTAGGTCTGAGCATTCCACGACGCGTCCAGCAGCTCCTGGTCCGTCCGGTAGCTGTAAGTGAGGTTGGGGTTGAACGCCTGCTGACGCGGCGCGGCCGCCTGCAGGGTCGGATCGCATTCGAAGACCACGTTGTTGCTCTGGCCGTTCGAACCCGTCGTGAACCTGGCCGGTCGCGGCGCGGATTGATACTGGTTGCAGAACGTCAACGCGTTCTGTTGGGCCTGAAGCAATTCCTGATCGCCGCGATACTCATAGGTAACACTCGGATTGCTGGTCTTCACCTGCTGCAACGAGTGCGGTGCCACGCACGCAGCCACAGCCGTGGTCGCCAACGCCACCGCAGTCCGCATGTTTATCAACAAGAACCGAGAAGAAATTGCCATCTCGTGCACTCCCATGGCTCGACCCCGCCAGAGCATGCCCTGGAGTTGTTTGTAGAATAAGTCTAGGCTGCCGAGGAGCGCGCGCCGCTAATCTGCATCAGCGATATCAAGACTTTATTTGGGAACTTCGGAAACGCATGTACTACCTCTCGTCGTACCTTCGCCGGGCGACGACCAGGCCGATTTGCCGACCGATGACGGAGCCGCCTGCCGACGAGCGCGCCTCACGGAACCCCACCAGTCGGCGCTGGTCCTCGTCCCATAGCGCGAGACGCAGGCAGCGGAAGCTTTCTTTGAGCGTCAGGCGACTGACCGCGCGCAGCTCCGGGTGGTCGCGCAGCGCCTCGCCGAGCCGGTAGCAGGGAATCCGGCTCGCGAGATGATGGATGTGATGGATGCCGATGTTGGCCGTGAACCAGCGCAGCACGGGCGGCAGATCGTAGTGCGAGCTGCCGTGCAGGGCGCCGGTGTGCAGGTTCCAGTCCGCGTTCCACTCCCAGTAAGTGTGCTCGAACTGGTGCTGCACGTAGAACAGCCAGACCCCGGCCGACGAGGCGAGCAGCGTGATCGGCGTCTGGACCAGCAGGAATTCGCGCACCCCAAGCACAGCGATCAGAAGACCGATCACCACCGCGATCGCGAGGTTGGTCGACATGACGCTGAGCCAGGGTTCGGCGCCCGCGCGCATCAGCCGCACCGGCAGACGGTGCTTGAGCACGAACAGGTAGAACGGCGCCACGCCGAGCACGACGATCGGGTGGCGCGTCACGCGGTAGAGAGCGCGGCGCCACGCCGGCAATCTCTGGTACTCGCGCACGGTCAGGGTGTCGACGTCGCCGGTGCCGCGCCGGCCGAGATGGCCGGAGGTGGCGTGATGCATGGCATGGGTGCGCCGCCAGTAGCCGTAGGGCGTGAGCGTCAGCACGCCCAGCACCCGGCCGAGCCAGTCGTTGGCGCGCCGGCGGCGGAAGAACGAGCCGTGGCCGCAGTCGTGCTGGATCATGAACAGGCGCACGAGGAAGCCCGCCGCCGGCACCGCGAGCAGCAGGCAGAGCCAGTACGAGTAGCGGAGGCTGAGCAGCATCAGGACCCACAAGGCCACGAACGGCACCGCGGTCACGACCAGCTCGACCAAGCTGCGCGCGAGGCTCGGCTCGCGGTAGGGGGCCAGTGCCATCGCCCAGTGCCGCGCATCCGGCTCGGCCGATCGGTGCGCCCCGGCGTGGCGCTCGGCACGCTCGATCGTCTGCTGCATCGCGGCCCCCTCGTCGCCGTCCGCGGCGATAGCTCGTGTCCCTTGCAAAGTGCCGGGCCGGCCTCTTGCGCGACCGACCCGGCAGCCCGACAGATCGGGGCCTGCTTGGCGAGTGGAGATGCTCACCGAGGTACCTGTAGCAACCGAGTCGCCGGGACGGCACTAACCTCGATTAGTTGCGGCGGGCCGCGGCGAGTTGGACGCCTCTGGAGAGAAGGCCCCGGCGACGGGCTGCTGGCGATCGACCGCGACCCGGTTGCGGCCGCTTCGCTTCGCCTGGTACAGCGCCGCGTCGGCGCGTGCACACCATCCAGCACTGCTTTCGCCCGCATGCCAGGCGGCCACCCCGATCGAGAGGGTGATCCGCTCGCTGACCCCGGGGTGGCCGCGCATGATGAGGGGGCGGGACGCGAGGGATTCGCACAGGCGAATGGCGATCCCGACCGCATAGTGCGGGCTGGCTTCTGGCAGCAGGAGCCCGAACTCGTCCCCGCCGAGACGGGCGACCAGGCTCTCGCGCCTGACCTTAGCGAGCAGGACCTCGCCCACGATGCGCAAGACCTCGTCGCCGTCGTCATGCCCATGAGCGTCGTTGATCCGCTTGAAGTGGTCGATATCGGCGATCACCAGGTGCGCGGGTGACAGCCCGCTCGGGCGCGCCTCGACCGCCGTCAGCTCCAGATCGAACGCCCGGCGATTGGCCAGTCCGGTGAGCGGATCGGTCAGGGCATCGCGCATCGCGCCACGCAGCTGCCCGCGCAGCCTGGCGAGCTCTACCGCGCTCCTGCGCTGTTCCGTCTCGAGCCGACGAATCCGAGCCGTGAGACACCGGTTGTCGTCGACGCTCGCGCTAAGCAGCCGCCGCAGCTCCTCGGGTCGAGCAAGGCCGGCAATGCCTGGCTGAGCGAGTTCGGCGGTGGCGCTCAAGAGCGCCTGGCCGCTCCGGCCGAGGAGTCCGTCCGTGAGACGTCCGACGAGCTCGCCCAGCCGCTCGTTGGACGGCACACGGAGGTTAGGCCGAGGCAGGCGAAGGGGCATGCAGAAGCGTTGCCAGGTTGGACGGAAGATCGGGGGAACCGACCACGCCGCGGCGCCGAGCGCACAGTTAGACACCACGCCTAGCTATAGCTAGCCGATCGACTGCCGGGCCGCGCTAACCTGGATTAGCAGGTCGAGGTCCGCCAGCACGGTGGGCCGACGCGATCTTCAGAGCCCGAGCCCGTTGTTCTGGTCGAGATAGCCGCTGTGGAATTCGGCGAGCTCGCGCAGGCCCTCGACATCGTGAAACTCGACTCGCCCGTCCCGAAACGTCGCCAGGCGACGCTCGCGGAGCTGGCGCAGGACGCGGTTGACGTGGATCGCGGTGAGCCCCAGCGCATCGGCGAGGTGATACTGGTTGAGCGGGCAGGCGAAGCCGCTGTCCGAGCCGCGCCCCACGAGCTGCAAGCGCAGCCCGAGCTCGAGCAGGAGATGGGCCGTACGCAGCAGGGCGCTGCGCCGGCCGATGTTGACCAGGTGCTCGACCACCATCGCCTCGTCGCGCGAGGCCGCCCACAGGATCGCCGCCCCCAGCCGCGGCGCCCGTTGGAAGGTCTCCATCATCTGCCGCGCCGAGACCTCGGCGACGACGATGTCGCTGACCGCCGCGAAGGCGTGGTCCGAGGTCCGCAGGAGCACGCTGCGCAGGCCCATGACGTCGCCCGGGATCGAGAAGTCGATCACCTGCCGGCCGCCGTCGGGCAGCAACTTGTACGCGCACGCCCAGCCCTCCTGCAGGATGAACGCGTGGTGGCCCTCCTGGCGCTCGTGGACGATCTCGGTGTGCGCAGCGATCGGGCGCCGCCGCGCCTCGAGCGCAGCAAGGCTCGCGAGCTCCTCCGGGTTCAGCGGCAGGAACCGATTGAGCTTCTGGACGAGAGCGCTCGCGGCCGCGATCATGCGTTTCTCATACCACGGTGACGGACCTCTCGACCACAGCCTCGTGCTGGCCGCTTGATGTCCGGTCGATCAGAGGCTGCTTCCCCGCGCGGCTGTGGCCCTGGCTTGACTCGGGCCGGATGCAAGGCAATCCCTTTTAGGAGCTGGCTTCTATCCGTATAATATATATTCCAGAATCTAATGAACAATCTTGAATAGTGGCTTGCGCATGACTATCTGATGGCAACGAGGAATGAAATCATTTCTCAAAACATCGAGCAGGAACAGGAAATCATCATGGCCAATTCAAAAACCCATGGCGTTGCCGACGAGACGGCCCAGGTCACCGCCAATGGCGATCACAAGGGCAACGATCGGGCGGCCGCTACCGCCCGGAAGGTTGCGGGCTCAGCGCAGGAGTCCACCACCCAGCACGTCGTCGACGAGTGGACCCGCGGGGTCAAGGAGGGCCTGACCCGTTACCAGGAGATGTTCTCGCAGCTGCCCGGTTTTGGCGCGAACGGTGCCCAGGTCGGCGAGACCGGATCGGTCGCTCGCGAGCAGCTGATCGAGTTCAACACCGACCTTTTGAGCTACGCTCAAGGTTCGCTGAACGATTCGTTCGAGGCTTCCAAGGCGGTGATCAACGCCGCCAACATGCAGGAAGCCATGCAGATCCAGGTCGCGCATGCGCGAAAGGCGATGCAGGACGCGGGCGAGCAAGCCAAGAAGTTGGCCGACCGCTATGTCAAATCCAGTCGCATGGTCGCCAAGGCCATGTCGGGCGGCACGCACGCCACGCCGCGCCGCGTGGGCTGAGAGGTCCGAGCGATCGGTGATCAGGCATTCGGGCCGCCCTCGGGCGGCCCGGACCGCTTTCAGCACCACATCGGGCGCCACTGCGCCCCGAGGCCGGGCAAGGCTCGCCAACTGGACGGGGCCTTCAGTGGCAGGAACCGACCGAGCTTTGGGACCCAGGGCGCTCGCGCCCCGCCGCCATGGGCTGCTCGACCTCAACCATGACCGCGGCCGCCGCTCTGCAACCATGACCGCGGTCACCGCCGCGGCCCTGCCGATGATCGCTTTGGCGCGGATACGAAGCAGTGTCGGCGACTACTCTAGATTAGTCCGGCGCCGCTCTCCAAGGGATAGTCTCCCGGAGTTCTACGACCGGTGACCGCGGTCGCGATGCCGTCCGGTCCCAACGGGTCCGCTCACAGGAGGAAGCCATGAGCAGCGTTTCAGATGCGGCAGGGCACGCGGCGCTAGCCATCTGCGAATTGATGCTGCTGTCGCTCACCGATAGCAAGATTATCGACCCGGCCGAAGCGAGGGCGATCCTCGCGGATGCGGCGGCCGCCCACCGCAAATCCGTCCCGCTGGTGACTGACGGCAGCGCGGCGGCCCACGAGCACGCCGCCTCGCTGATCGAGACGATCCTCAAAGGGCGCAACTCGGTGCGGCATGGCTGAGCGGCGTCGGCTTCGGCGGGCGGGCCCCAAGAGCGCACAGCTTTCCGGAACATCGGGCTTTGTCTGAATCAGATGCTGATCTCCGGGCGGGTTCGGCCGGGCCGGCCGGTGCGGTCAAGCGCGCCCGACGCGTGGCGGTTCTGTCCCCGGTTGCCTGGCGGACCCCGCCCCGGCACTACGGCGCCTGGGAGACGGTGGCCAGCAACCTTGCCGAGGGTCTGGTCGCGCGCGGCTGGGACGTGACCCTGTTCGCCACCGGGGACTCGATCACCCGCGCCCGGCTCCACGCCGTGGTTGACAAGGGCTATCAGGAGGACCCCGCCGCCGATCCCAAGGTCGCCGAATACCTGCACATCGCGGAAGCGTTCGAGCATGCCGCCGAGTTCGATCTCATCCACAGCCACTATGACTTCATGGCCTTGAGCTACAGCCGCCTGGTCCAGACCCCGGTTCTGACCACCATCCACGGCTTCTCCTCGCCCAAGATCATGCCGGTGTATGAAAAATATCGCGACGGCTACTATGTCTCGATCAGCGATGCCGACCGCGCCCCGGCACTGAACTACTTGGCGACGGTCTACAACGGGATCGATCTCCCGCTGTACCGGTTCCAGGAGCGCGCCGGCGAGGACCTCATCTTCCTCGGCCGCATCCATCCAGACAAAGGCGTCCATCTCGCGATCGAGGTCGCGCGCCGCAGCGGGCGCCGCCTGGTCATCGCCGGCATCGTGCAGGACGAGGCCTATTTCCACGACCGGATCGAACCCCATCTCGATGGCCAAACCGCCGACTATGTCGGGCCGGTGGGCGTGCCGGGCAAGAACGAGCTGTTCGCCCAGGCAAGCGCGCTCCTGCACCTCAACACGATCCCGGAGCGGTTCGGGTTGGTCCTGGCCGAGGCCAACGCCGCGGGCGTGCCCGTGATCGCGATGGACCTCGGCTCCTGCCGCGAGGTCATCGAGGACGGCAAGACCGGTTTCCTGGTCAGCACCCCGGAGCAGGCGGTTCAGGCCTTGGGGCGGCTCGCCGAGATCGACCGCAGCGCCTGCCGATCTCGCGTGGAGCAGCGCTTTTCGATCGCCACCATGGTCTCGGCCTATGAGCAGGTCTATGCGACGATTTTCGAGCTGGAGGAGAGCAAGCGACGATGACGCACCAGCCCCCGCGGATCTGGAGGACCCCGTTGCCGTTCGATGCGAGAGCCTGGCGTTGAGGATCCCCGCATGGCCCGGCTGCAATGAGGTCCAGTAGCGATGAGACAAGCAGACCAGCCTTCAAAGATCGCGTTCGTCTCTGACTATCTGCCGCGCCGCTGCGGCATCGCGACCTTCACGCACGATCTGCGCGCCGCCGTGGCCGCTCAGTATCCACACGTGGAATGTGGCGTGCTGGCCATCAATGACCTGCCGGAAGGTTACGATTATGGGCCGGAAGTGCAGTTCGAGCTGCAGGAGCAGCGCCTGCGCGATTATCAGGAGGCGGTGAATTTCCTGCGATTCAATGGCTTCGATGCGATCTGCCTGCAGCATGAGTTCGGGATCTATGGCGGCAGGTCGGGCAGCCACATTCTGGCCATCCTGCGCTCGGTCGACCTGCCCGTGGTGACGACCTTGCACACCATCCTCGAAGAGCCGGCACCCGACCAACGCCGGGTGATGGACGAGATCGTCAGGCAATCGGAACGGCTGGTCGTGATGACCGAGCGCGGGCGTACGATTCTTCGCGAGGTCTATGGCGCCCCCGCCGCCAGGATCGACCTGATCGCGCACGGCATTCCGGATACGCCGTTCGTCGATCCGAGCTCCCTCAAGGATCAGTTCGGGGTCGAGGGCAAGAAGGTGCTGCTGACCTTCGGCCTGCTCTCCCCGGGCAAGGGGATCGAGTACGTGATTCGGGCGCTGCCTGAGATCACCCGGCAGCATCCGGATCTGATCTACATCGTGCTGGGCGCGACCCATCCCAACCTCCTGCGTGCGGAGGGCGAAGCCTACCGGCTGAGCCTGGAGCGTCTGGCTGAGAAATTGGGAGTGACGCAGCAGGTCGCCTTCTACAACCGCTTCGTGGAGCTCGAGGAGCTGGAGCAGTTCCTCGGCGCGGCGGATATCTACGTCACCCCCTATCTCAGCAAAGCGCAGGCCACCTCCGGCACGCTCTGCTATGCGTTCGGTTGTGGCAATGCGGTCGTCTCGACGCCCTACTGGCACGCCGAGGAACTGCTGGCAGGCGATCGCGGCGTGCTCGTGCCGTTCCGTGACAGTGCTTCGATCGCGACCGCCGTGTGCGGTCTGTTGGCGGACGGGGCGCGCCTCGATGGGATGCGCAGGCGGGCTTACCTTGCAGGCCGCGGGATGATCTGGAGCCAGGCAGCCCACCAATATTTCGCCTCGTTCCGCCAGGCGCGCCGGGACCACAGGCATCGTCATGGCCCTCGGTTCGCGGTCAAGACGCTGGCTCAGCAGCCCATCGAGCTGCCCGAGTTCACGCTCGACCACGTGGAGCGGCTGACCAACTCGATCGGCATCTTTCAGCATGCGACCTACGCCATGCCGAGCTACGCCGACGGCTACTGTACGGACGACAACGCGCGCGCGCTCCTGCTCATGGTTCTGCTCGAGTTCGTCGAGCCACGATTCGCCGGTGCGCCGGCAGCTCGCGACCAGGTACTCCGCCTTCGTGCAGTACGCTTTCGACCGCGACCGCCGCCGCTTTCGCAACTTCATGGGTTTCGATCGCCGCTGGCGGGACGAGACCGGCTCGGACGACTGCTTCGGGCGCTGTCTTTGGGCATTGGGGATGTGTCTGGGTCGTTCGAAGCACCGTAGCTTCCAGAAGTGGGCAGCCGAGCTCTTTCTCCAGGCCCTGCCGGAGCTGGAGGCCATGAGCTCGCCGCGCGCCTGGACATTCGGGCTGATCGGCGTGCAGGAATACCTCCAACATGTGGGCGGCGACCGCAGCGTCAGCGCCGTCAACGACCGGCTGACCGAAAAGCTGATCCGCCTGTACGAGGCGCAAAGCGAGCAGGATTGGCCGTGGTTCGAGCCGGTCCTGAGCTACGCCAACGCGAAACTGCCGCACGCGCTGATCTGCAGCGGCCGCCATGGCGGGGCGCATCGGCAGCGGGCGCTGGAGCTGGGCTTGCAGACGCTGCGCTGGCTGGTGACCGAGCAGACCCAGAGCGGTCACTTCGTGCCGATCGGCTCGAACGGGTTCCATCGGCGCGGCAGCCCGCGGGCGCGCTTCGACCAGCAACCGATCGAGGCTCAGGCCACGGTATCGGCCTGCGTCGAAGCCTTCGAGGCGACCGGTGAGCGCTTCTGGCGCGATGAGGCAAGGCGCGCCTTCGAATGGTTCCTCGGCCGCAACGACCTCGACCAGCCGCTGTACAATCCGGCGTCCGGCGGCTGCTATGACGGCTTGCATTTCGACCGGGTTAATTTAAACCAGGGCGCGGAATCCACGCTTGCTTTTCTGCTGGCGCTAGAGGAGATGACGACCCTGCAGACAGCCGCGGCGGCGAGCGCCGAGGTGACCGATGCTGCGGGGACCGTGCGGCCGGACGGGTTGCCAGGCTTGAACCCGAGTTTCGCAGAGATACGCTCGTAAGACTGGGAGAGCATGGATCAAGCCTGTAGCCCCCCCGCAAAGGGGTCCGACGACAGATTTCCGGTTGGCCGCTCAGGCAAGTATCTGCGCCCCGACAACTCGCGCATGCTGCTACGCCCGTTTCTGCCCGGCGGTGATCGCCGGGTCCGCGAGATCATCCAGCGGATTCTCGGAATGTCGGCGTCCGAGGTCGAGGCCGGACTGCAGGATGTGACACGCTGCCTGAGCCACAAGCATGCCGGCATCGATGCCGTCTTCTCCGCTCGCTATCGGCAGCTGGCTCACCTCGTGCCGGCGGCTGCGGAACCCTTGCCGCCGCAGTGCCTGTTGATCGGCGCCTACTTCATGAGCGAGTACAGCCTGCAGTCATCGGCCCTGTTCAACCCCTCGATCGTCCCGCACCCGGATCAGGACGGAGCCCCTGTCGGTGCCCTGCGCTTCGTCATGAGCTTGCGCGCGACCGGCGAGGGCCACCTCTCGTCGATCGAATTTCGCGAGGGCTTGGTCAGCATCGACGGCGACCTCGGATTTGCCCCGGTCTTCCCGTCGGTGATCTCACCCGAGATCAGTTACCCGCGCTGCTCCAAAGCTGACTTCGTCGCAACCCTGCTGAAACTGGGACTCGGCGAGCCCTTCGTTGCCGCCGCATTCGGCAACCTTGGAGCAACCTTCGGTCCCGGAGAACTGGAGGACTTTCTGCGTCACCCGGAGCGTTGGCCCGGTTCGACGGCTGAGCACGAACAGCAGTCCGTGCGCGATGCGATCCGCCGGGCGGCGCACGGCGAGTACGTGCTGGAGTTTCCGAATTCATCGACCCTGTCCGAACGCGCGATTTTCCCGGTGTCGCCCAGCGAGCAGGGCGGTATCGAAGACGCGCGGTTCGTGCGCTTTCGCGAGGATGATGGCAGCCACCACTACTATGCCACCTACACGGCTTTCGACCGCAATCACATCCTACCGCAGCTGATCGAGACCGAGGATTTCCGAACGTTCAGGCTTGGGCCGTTGCACGGCGCCGCGGCCCACAACAAAGGCATGGCGCTGTTCCCTCGCCGCATCGGCGGTCGCTACGCCATGCTGGGCCGGCAGGGCGGCGCGAACATGACGCTGATGTTCTCCGACGATATCCATGACTGGGAAGACTATGAGGTTTTATTGGAACCTGAAGCGCCCTGGGAGTATATTCAGATCGGCAACTGCGGCTCGCCCTTGGAAACCGAGGCTGGCTGGCTCGTCCTCACCCATGGGGTCGGCGCCATGCGCAACTACTGCATCGGCGCCGCCCTGCTCGATCGCGACGACCCGCGCCGGGTCATTGGGCGCCTGCGCCAGCCGCTGCTCGAACCACTCGATCACGAGCGCGACGGTTACGTCCCAAATGTGGTCTACAGCTGCGGCTCCCTGATTCACAATGGCTGGCTGGTGCTGCCCTATGCGGTCAGCGACTTCGCGACGACCCACGCGCTGGCTCAGCTCGAGCCGCTCTTAGAACGGCTGGTCGGGTAGTGTCTTCGGCGGTTTCATCAGTGTTGCTACCGGTCCGCCTCTCCCGGGCTCCAGCGCTAACCACGGCGATGATGACCGCCGGACCCCGCCCCCGCCGCCGGCGGGGCGCGATCCGATGTCATGAGGCCGCATCCTTCTCCGGGGCCGAAACCAGCGGTTTTGCCGCCGAAATCAAACACATCGTGGCTCCCAGAAGTTCGCAGGAAAATTCAAGACCGTTGCAATTGAGTAAAATCCACCGATGCGCCACATGTGACGCATCCGTGCGTCACTTTGCGCTCGAAATCGGCCGTTTTTGCGGTCGAATCCGGCGATTTCGCAGTCGAATCCGGCAGTCGGATCGCTTCATGACGAAAACCACGTCACCGCAAGCACTTATGCGCAGCGCACACCGGTCGCACGATGCTACAGAAGTGACGCCATGCGCGTCGCATCGGCGATTTCCGGATGGTGTCCGAAAATCCCGGAAATTTGGCCGCTCGGTCAGAAATTCATGCAATTTTCCGTGCAGGCCTCCCAGGATTGTCCGTAAGCGCTGTCGTCAGGCCACCTGGTTGGCTGGGGCGTAGGCCCAGGGCATGAGCTGGTCGATCTGGCTGGCGGGGTGGCGGTTGACGAGACGGGTCAAGACGTCGGCGAGATAGGCCTCGGGATCGACGGCGTTGAGTTTGCAGGTCTCGATCAGCGAGGCGATCACGCCCCAGTGGACGCCGCCCTGGTCGGAGCCGGCGAATAGGGCGTTCTTGCGGTTGAGGGCGATCGGGCGGATCGCGCGCTCGACCACGTTGGAATCGATCTCGATCCGGCCGTCGTCGAGGAAGACGGTGAGGCCCGCCCAGTGCTTGAGCGCATAGCGGATCGCCTGCGCGATGCGGGAGCCGCCTGAGACCTTGGCGAGCATCATCGTCTCGAGCCAGGCACGCAGCTCATCGACGAGTGGTTTGGTCTGGTCCAGGCGCACGCAGCGGCGTTGCTCGGGCGCTTGGCCGCGGATCATGCGCTCGTTCCCAAAGAGCGCCGCGATACGCCGGAGAGCCTCCTCGGCGAGCGGGGCGTCGCCGCCCTGGGCGATCTCGTAGAAGCGGCGCCGGACGTGAGACCAGCAGTAGGCGAGCGTCACCGGACCGCTGTCGCGGGCGGGATCGGCGAGCGCGTTGTAGGCTGCGTAGGCATCGACCTGGAGAATGCCCTTGAACCCCGCGAGCGGCCGGATGGCATGCTCGGCGCCGCGCCCGGGGGCGTAGAGATAGACCACGGCGGGCGGATCGGGACCGGCCCAGGGCCGGTCGTCGCGCGCGATCGCCCAAAGATAGCCGGTCTTGGTCCGCCGGCGCCCCGGGTCGAGCACCGGCGCCCGGGTCTCGTCCATGAACAGCTTGGGCGCGCCTTTGAGGTACTCGAACAGACGCTCGTGCAAGGGCCGGAGCTCGGCGGCAGCACGGCCGACCCAGTCCGCGAGCGTCGAGCGATCGAGCTCGATCCTTTGCCGGGCCAAGATCTGGCTTTGCCGGTAGAGCGGCAGGTGGTCGGCGTATTTGCCAACCAGGACGTGCGCCACCAGGGCCTCTGTAGGCAGCCCGCCCTCGATCAGCCGCGCGGGTGCGGCGGCCTGGACCACCGCGCTTCCGGCGAACGTGGCCGAGGTGGGCGGCGCATCGGCGGCGTCTGTGACCACCGGCACAAACGCCAGCGCCTCGGCCGGCAGCACGAGGCGCCCCTGCCGGGCTTGGTGGCGCCAGGCGAACAGCTGCTGCGGCCGTAGATCGTGTCGCCGCGCCACTGCCGAGATCACCACGCCCGGCGCCAAGCTCTCGGCCACGATCCGCGCCTTCGCCTCGGCGCTCCAGCGCCGTCGCCCGAGCGCGCCGTTGACCACCTCGAGCCGCCGGACCTCACGAACCTCCGGGTCAATTCTACGGTCAAACGCTGACATCAAACGATCCCCCGCCGGGTCGTGTCGCGAGGTTGGTGGAAATTGGATGAGGCGTAGGTTCCGATCGGCAAGATCGGGAAGGAACCCACGCCATGAAGGAAGCTACGACAACCGTGCCGGCAGCGCCATCGCCGTTCGCCGGCAGCGACTGGTTCGATCCGTTGGAGGAGGCGGTCCGCGGCCAGGTCCGCTCGTTCATCGAGGAGCTGCTGGAGGAGGAGCTGGAAGCCGCGCTCGGCCGTGAGCGTTATGAGCGCGGCGCGCGAGCTCGAACGGTCGCCGCCACGGGCACCGGCCGCGCCAGCTGGTCACCACCTTCGGCCCGCTGACGCTCTCGGTGCCGCGGGCTCGTCTGCACCAGGAGGCAGGCGAGCGGGAGTGGAAGAGAGTGCGCTTTTGCCGGCCTACAAGCGGCTCAGCCGCCGCGCCGAGGCGCTGATCGCCGAGGCCTATCTCGCCGGGATGAACACCCGCCGGGCGCGGCGAGCGTGGCCAGGTTGTTCGAGGGCCATGTTGGCAAGGACGTGGTCAGCCGGGCCTGGCAGAGGACGCGATCGGCCGGGGAGGCTTGGCAGAAGCGCGACCTCGCCGGCGACGCCATCGTCCGCCTGATCCTCGACGGCACCGTGGCCAAGGTCCGGCTCGACCAGAAGGCCACCGCCATCGCGCTGCTGATCGCGCTCGGTGTCCGCCGCGACGGGCAGAAGGTGGTGCTCGCCATCAAGAACATGGGTGGCGAGAGCGAGGCCGCGTGGCGGGCCATGCTGGACGACCTGACCAGCCGTGGGCTCGGCCGACCCGAATTGGTGATCGTCGACGGTGGCAAAGGCCTGGAAGCGGCGCTCGCCAGCCTGTGGGACGACGTGCCGGTCCAGCGCTGCACGGTTCACAAAGAGCGCAATCTTCTGGCCCATGCGCCGCAGCACCTGCACGACGAGATCAAGGCCGACTTCAACGACATGGTGCATGCCGGGAGCGCCGCGGAGGTCGTCGCCAAACGCAAGGTCTTCCTGGGCAAGTGGAAGCTGCGCTGTCGCGCCGTCGCCGACAGCCTGGAGGAGGCTGGTGAGCGCCTATTCACGTTCCTGCGCTACCCGCCCGAGCAGTGGCGCTCGGTCAGGACGACGAACGCCATCGAGCGATTGCACGAGGAGTTCAAGCGCCGGATCAAGACCCAGTGCCTGCTGCCCTGCGCCGCGACCGCTGCCATGCTCTTCTGGGCCCTCTTGGCGTCCGGTCAGATCACCATGCGGCGGGTCGATGGCTGGCAGACGCTGGAGCGCTCGCCCACCGACCTTGACCTCGCCGCCTGACCCACCCCACCATGCAACGTCGGAGCCTGCGCCGCCCAATTTCCACCAACTTCGCGACACGACCTCCCGCCGAGGATCGTCACTCTCGCCGATCAGATCACCCTTGGGCAGGTGCCGCTGCCACAGCGCTTACGATTGTCCAGCCAGCCACTCTCTTGCCCTCGTCTCGACTCTCTCCCCTTGCCGCCTTTCGACCACCCCTCCCCACCACCCGCCCACCCTTTTCGCTGCCGCCAATTCGCGGGCATGGATTCTCAAGGTCCCATGGACCACCCTGAGGTATCGTTAACCATGAAAGGGTTACTCTCCGGTTAACGTCCCCCTCGCCCGCCGGAACCATCACCGGCCCCGTCCACAGGTGAAGTCTTAGGATTGCTGGGAATTGGGGGTGGGGTGCATCCTTTGGGTGGATGATGCGAACGGGCTCGGCTGAGCCGGCCCAAGCCCAAGGAGGCACCCCATGGCGAACAGGATACCCGCCTCGATGCGCACCCGTGAAGCCCTCTCGGCCCGGATCGAAGGGCGCCTGGCGTCGCCGGCGCGGCGCTCGGAGCTGGTCGAGCTGGCGACCCGGCTGATCGTCGAGGAGGCGTTGGAGGGCGAGGTGCGGGATGCGCTCGAGCGTGGCTACTCCGAGCGCGGGGCTGCTCCCGGCCAGGGTCTTGGCAACGGCCACCGAACCCATCGCCTGAAGACCGCCGCGGGCGGTCTCGAGTATTCGGCCCCGCAGGTCACCGGCCTCGAGCAGCCCTTCCGCTCGGCGCTACGCGACCACCTCAAGGGCCACACCGAAGCCCTCGAAGGGTTGGCGGTGGAGATGCTGGCGCGTGGCCTCTCGGTGCGCGACATCGAAGGACGCCTTCAAGGACGAGACCGGCCGGTTGCGGCTCTCGAAAACGGCGGTGTCCGAGATCGGCAAGCAGCTCTGGGAGGATTACCAGGCCTTCAAGGCGCGCGATCTCGCCGAATATGATGTCGCCTATCTGTTCATCGACGGGATCGCCGAGCGGATCCGCCCTGGGCCACGGCGCGAGCCGGTCCTGGCGGCCTGGGGCTTCACCTTCGACGGCCGCAAGGTCCTCCTCCATCGGATGGCTGGATCGAAGGAGGACGCCGAGACGGTCTCGGCGTTCTTCCAGGACATGCGCGCCCGCGGCCTCGGCGATCCGCTCCTGGTCGTGAGCGACGGCGCCGCCGGTCTCGTCAAGGCGATCGAGGTTTGCTTCCCGCGCTCGGCACGCCAACGCTGCCTGGCGCATCGGATGCGCAACCTGGCTGCCAAGGTGCCCGACGATCTCTGGCCCGAGTTCAAGGCCCGGGCGGCCGCCGCCTACCAGGCGCCGAGCCGCAAGATCGCCCGCGAGCTCGCCGACGGCGTCGTCGCCGACTATGGCAGCGATCTGGCCAACGCCGTCGACTGCATCATGGACGACTTCGACGCCTGCATTGCCCATCTGCGGCTGCCGATCGCGCACCACCGCGCGACCCGGACCACGAATCTCCTGGAACGCTTGTTCGTCGAGGAGCGCCGGCGGCTCAAAATCATCCCGAATGCGTTCGGTGAGAAGGCGGTTCTCAAGCTGATGTTCGGCGCCATGACCCGCGCCGCCGAGCGTTGGCGCGCGCTCCGGATCACCCCCTTCGAGCGCCGCCAGATGGCCGCCCTCAGGCAGGAGCTCGATCCGGATGACGAAGCCGCCGTCGGCCTCGACACGACCCGCTCAAAGCCCGCCCCCACCACCAAAATTCCCAGCAGCATCAGGACTTGACCTGCCCAAGCTGCTGGCAGGCGGCCTGATCATGCCTGGAACCCGCCCCGAGCGACCCGCAACGGGATCAGACGGCCGCCGCAAACGCCTCGGAGCGCTCGCGGAAGCCACATTCCACATTCAAGAATACGGAAACAACGCGGCCAACTACCTTATTTCCGCCAAGCCGTTGGGCAGCAAAATGTGGTCTCCGGCAGGCGCCGTAGGCGATGATAGATCGAAACGCCTGGCGGGCGGCGGGGTGTCGAGACGGCGGTTGAACAAGCTCTCATGCGCGGGTTGGCTACCGCATGACCGCGGGTTCGTCTCGGGGCTGCCTCGCTCTAGGGGACGAGCGTCGGCCAGCAGGCCGGCTCATAACAGGCGACGAGGTTTCCCCAACCGGGCCCGCCGCCCGCCAGGCGCTTCGGGATGTATGTGCTTGCGCTGCGATCTCCTTTCGCTTGCGAGGCCCGTTACCCGATCGCCGCTCGTGGCTGGACGATCCGGGCGATCGCCCAGATGAAGCCGACCATCTCCCGCGCGATCGCGGTGGTCACGACCACCTTGGGCTTGCCCGCCACCGCCAGCCGGCGGTAGCGCTGGCACAGGCGCAGCTGCGCCCGCCAGGCGATGTCGCGGATCGTCTGCGGCAGACGTTCAATCCGATCGAGCAGCTTGCGGCTGACCCGGGCCTGCATGCGATAGGTCCAGGCGCCCTCGATCAGCACGCGGCGGGCATGGGCATGGCCGGCCTTGGTGATGCCGCCGCGGCGGATGCTGCTGCCGCTCGAGCGCTCCGAGGGCACCAGCCCGAGATAGGCCATCAGCTGGCGGGGGTTGGCGAAGCGCGAGAAGTCGCCGACCTCGGCGACCACGGTGATCGCGACGATCAGACCGACCCCGCGCATCGCCTGCACCGCCTCGACCACCGGTGCCATCGACCAGCTGGGCAGGAGCTCCTCGATCTGATGCTCCAGGCGGGCGAGCCGCGCTTCCGCGTCCTCGACCGCGTGGATGTAGTCCTGGAGCACGATCTGCTGGGCCGGGTGGTCGAAGCGGACCGTGGTCAGCCAGCGCCGATAGGCCCGGGTCCAGCCGCGCACGCCGCGATAGATCCGGCCGCGGCGCAGCAGAAAGCCCTGCAGGTGCTGGCGCGCCTTGCCGAGCACGCGCCGCGCCGTGGCCCGCGCCCGCACCACATCGCGCATCGCCTCGTGGGCGGCATCGGGCACCCACACGGGCGTCAGCTCGCCGGCCCGGTGCAGCCTGGCCAGCGGGGTGGCATCGTGGCGGTTGGTCTTCACCCGGTCGCCGGGCCGGCTCGGGATCAGCGACGGCGCGACCACGCTGCAGGCCTGGCCGAGGCCGCTGAGCCGCCGATGGACGCCGTAGCCGCACGGCCCGGCTTCGTAACAGAAGCTGAGCTGCCGATGACGGCCCTGCAGCCGCTCGACCAGCCGATGCAGCGCCTCCGGGGTGCTCGGGATCTCGCCCAGGAAGCGCACTTCGCCGCCGCGGCCAAACTCGGCGATCGCCACCGACGTCATTCTCTTGTGCACGTCCAACCCGACGAACCTGATAGCTTCCATGCGGCCCGTCTCCTATGCCTGAGGCTCGGCGCCAGCCAATCCGGCGCAACCCTCGACCACGGCATACCGGAGACGGGTCCTTCAGCTCAGAGCGCGAACATAGGGTCTAGCAGGTTGCGGAAATAAGCATGCTATGCGGCTCATTTCCTTTTCTGGAAGTGTTAAACATGGCTTCGGCGGGCGTTTCCAGGCGTTCGGGGCGGCCGCTTGATCCCGCCACAGCGCCTTCGGGCCGGCGTCCGGGCATGGTCAGCCCGCCGCCAGCAGCTTGGGCAGCCGGACCAGGTTGCAGGCGGTCGCGGTCAGCGTGAACAGCCAGCCAACCCGCGCCGTGCCGCGATGCCGGGTCTTCCGGAGGCCGCCCACGGTCTTGATCCAGCCGAACGCCTCCTCGATCCGCTTGCGTACCCGCAGGCTCGCGGCATAGCCGGGGTGGCGCGTGGTCCGAGCGTCGATCGCCGAGCGCCGGCCGGAGGTATTCTGCGCGACGTGCGGGGTGACGTTGAGGGCCCGCAGACCGGCGACCAAGCCCGCCGCATCGTAGGCCTTGTCGGCGCCGAGGGTGGCGCGATGGCGGCCCGGCTGGCGACCCAGCATGGCTTCGGCGGCCTCCCGCTCGGCGGTGCCGGTGGCCGGCGTCAGCATGGCATCGACGATCAGTCCGTTGCGGTTTTCCATCAGCAGATGGCCCATATGGCAGAGCTTGGCCTCCTTCCCGCGCCCCTTGCGGTAGAGCCTGGCGTCGGGATCGGTGGTCGAGGCGTGCGTGTCGTTGCACCGTCGCTCGCCGTGGAAGTCGCGCTCGGCGTTGCGCCCCGCGTCGCCCGGCGGCGGCTCGCCGCCCGCTTCGGCCTTCGGCTTGAAGCTCTTCATGCTCGCAAACGCTTCGATCAAGGTGCCATCGACACTGAAGTGCTCGTCCGAGAGCAGTGCCCGAACCGCGGGCTGGCCCAGCACCGCCTGGAAGAACTGCGCCGCGACCTCGCCTTCCAGGAACCGATCACGGTTCTTCGTGAACACCGTCACGTCCCAGATCGGCGCGTCCATCGCCAGGCCGACGAACCAGCGGAACAGCAGGTTGTAGTCGAGCTGTTCCATCAGTTGGCGCTCCGAGCGCACCGAATAGAAGGCCTGCAGCAGCAGCGCCCGCAGCAGCTTCTCGGGCGGGATCGACGGTCGGCCGAGGTCCGAATAGAGCTGGTCGAACGCGGGCGACAGCACCGTCAGCGCCTGGTCGACGATCGTCCGGATCGGCCGCAGCGGGTGGTCCTTGGGCACCCGCGCCTCGCAGCTCAGATAGCTGAACAGGCTCTCCGTCCGAACATCGTCGCCCCGCATCGCCAAATCCCACATCTGGTAGCTCCGCGCGCACACCCTACCAGATCAACCCCATCCCGCTACCTTTTTCCGCATCCTGCTAGTCTAGTGCCCGTCCATAAAGCGCTGTTTTTGCGGGGCGAATCAAGAGCGTTAGGTCAGCCGAGCGATCGATTGGGACGCGGCGGCGCAGGGGCGATGGCGCGCGGCCGGTTGAGCCTGCGCCGGCGCGAGCCTTCGGACAGGGTTGTCGCGTGGTCGGCTGGACGTCGGTGCGGCGGGCGGGTGGTCAGGCCGGCTTAAGGCGGGCGAAGAGGGCGAGGTTGTAGGCGACCACCGCGGACCAGACGTAGGCGCGGAAGTGCCCGAGCCCGCGCCAGGTGCAGCGGGCGAGCCCGTAGGCGCGCTTGAGGCAGGAGATGTCGGCCTCGATGCCGGCGCGGAAGTTCCTGAGCTTGCGATAGACCCAGCGGCTCCTGACCATGTCCTCGATGCCGAGGCCGCCCTTCTTGTGGAACGCCATGTCGCGGACGCCGCAGGCATGGGTCCGGCGCAGGTTGTCGCGGCTGGCATAGCCGCCGTCGGCGGCCGCTTGCCGCGGCGGCTGGCCATAGAGCGTGCTGTGGCGCTCCAGCATCGGCAGCAGGCGCTCGCTGTCGGCCGGATTGCCGGCTTCGATGACGAGGTCGAGGATCAGGCCGCTGCGGCCGGTGGTCAGGTTGAGCTTGTGGCCATAGGCGACCTCGCGGCCCTTGCGGATGATGTCGGCGCGGGGCTCGAACAGGCTCACCAGCTTGTCGCTGGCCGGCACCGTCTCACCCGCCAGCACCCGCCGCTCGCTCTGGGCGATGAGGCGCTCGATCAGTGGCCGATAATGCTCGACCTTGGCCTGCCAGAGCGCGACCGCGCCATCGGCCGTGGTCGCCAGCTGCGCCGCCGCCTGCTGCCGATAGGCCAAGGTGACCCGCGTGGTTCGGATCAGCTCACGGTACAGCTGCACCCGCCTGGGTCGTCCTCGGGTGAACTGGATGTCGCGCGCGCGCTTTTTCGCCGCCCGACGGTGATCGCGCCACGCCAGCCCCGCCCGGCCAGCCCACGCCTCCGCCTCCTTCAGCAAGCGCACCATCAGCCGCACCGCGTCCCACAGCAGGCTGCTGTCGCTCGGCTCGTGGATCGGCGCTGCGGTGGCCGTGCTGTCGAGCCGCACCACCCGGCCGCGCTCGAGCTTCGCTTCGTGCGCGCTGATCAGCAGCGTGTGATTGATCTGCTCCCAGGTTTCGGGGCGGATCGCGCTGATCGTCCGCTGCAGCACCGACTTCTGCGGGCTCCAGGCGTGCGGCAGCCTTGCGAACGCCCGGAACGACGCCGAGTCCTCGAGATGGAACGCCAGCTCCTGATAGCTCAGCTGGCGGTGTTGCTTGAGCAAGGCGCAGCGCAACACCGACTCCGCCGGCAGCCCCTGCCGCCCGGTCGCCTTGACCCCGTCCCGGCGCAGGTCCGCCGCGACCAGGCTCGACAGCTCGCGGTAGTCGTCGAGCCATGCCGACATCGCCTTCAGCTCACGGCCGATCTCGTGCCCGGCGAACAGATCGAATAGGCTGGCCTGGACCGTGCGTTCTTGGCGCATTGTCGGCTCCGGTGGCTGCGGGTTGGGCTTTGGAATCAGTGGCTTGACGCCAAAGCCTAGCCGAAGCCGCCGGAGACCGCCTCCAGAAAAGGCGGATTTCCACAATTATTTCAGCATGTTACCCTTTGTGGACGGGCACTAGTCTAGTGTGCGGTCCCTTTAGTTTTTGGCATATGT
>CAWALL010000013.1:0-581368 GCA_963782885.1 uncultured Alphaproteobacteria bacterium | reverse complement strand
AGCGACGGCCGCGGCGGCGGTGTCAATGCCGGCGGCGGCGGCGTCAGCGTGAGCGACGGCCGCGGCGGCGGTGTCAATGCCGGCGGCACGCACGGCAGCACCGGCTCCGATCGGGAGCTGGCGCTCGCTGGAAGCAGTGCTTCAGGGGCAACGCGCGAGTACAACTCTCTGCAAAGTTGGTTTGACGACATGGCGGCGTGGTTTTCGGGAAGTACCAAGACTTCGGCCTCCGCTCACGCCGAGGCTGGCGGTTCGAATACCAACGAGCAAGAGTTCGTCGTCATCGACAGCGATGGCTCCGGTCGGACTGTGAGCAAGGCCACCGCAAGCGCAGACGCCCCGGGCAGCGGATCGGCGAGCGCCACAGCGACGGCGGTCAATGTACGAAAGTCGGTTAACGTCAATCAGAACTGACGTGTGTTAGCGATGATTCGTGACCACCGGCGGAAGTGGTAAGATGTTGCTGGGTGCGCGGGCGGCTGGCGTGTTCTTGGCGTTGGTGCTGCTCGTTCCGAGGGTGGCATTTCCCGCAGAGCGGGTCGTGAAGTCGCTGCTCGAAATGCGTCAGCAGGGGGTCGTCATTCAGAAATGGGACCTGAGCTGTGGCGCGGCCGCCCTGGCCACGATCCTTCGTTATGAATATGGCGACCCCGTGACGGAGCGAGACGTCGCCCGAGGGCTTATCCAGCGTGAAGAGTATCTGGACAATCCGAAACTGCTTCAGGTGCGCGAAGGCTTTTCGCTGCTGGATCTCAAGCGCTATGTCGATGGGCGCGGCTACGAGGGAACAGGGTACGGCGCGCTTTCGCTCGCGGACCTGATCGACCAGGCGCCCGTCTTGGTTCCCGTCAACTTCTATGGATTTAACCACTTCGTGGTGTTTCGCGGCGTTCGCGGCGACCGGGTTTTGCTCGCTGATCCGGCCTACGGTAACCGTACGATGCTGGTCGAGCAGTTTGAGGATGCGTGGCTCAAATATCCTGAGGTCGGGCACGTCGGCTTTGTGGTGCAGCGGCCGAACGATCCGGCCCGGTCCAACCGCCTCGCGCCCCGCGATGAGGAATTTCCGTTCTTGCGCTGAGCGCGAATCTCGGACTAAACTCAGTCCACTTCCTAATGAGCAGCCTCAGGTAATAAGCAGCCTCAAGTGAACCGGGCAGGCGGCGGGAATCCTCGACTCAAGCGGCTGGGTCTGATCGCCCTCTCGGCGTCCAGCCTGTCAGCCCTGGTCTTCCTCCAACCTGTGCTGTCGGCACCGCCGGATCCCGGGCCCGCGCCATCGGCGCGGAACCTCGTGGAAGGCGACGCGCACCTGGTCCCCCTCCTGCTTTATTTCCTGCAGGAGCAGAAGCTGAAGAAGGAGCTCGAGCGGCGCGATGCCATCATCGCCGACTTGGCCCGTCGCGTCGAGCAGTTGGAGCACGCCCCAAACGCGTCCGAAAGAGATCGGGCGGCCGCGGAAACGCGCGAATCCGTCTCTCTGGTGGTCGGCTCGCTGCCTGCCGCTCCGGCTGATTCACCGCTGAAACCGTCCGAAGGGAGCACGGCAGGAGGAGCCAAAGCCACCCAGGCCGAGCGAGGCACTACGGCAGCGGCCGCCCCCGATCAGGCCAGCGTCGATCTGGTGCGCCGCGTTGCACGGCTGGAGCACCTCCTGACGGCCATCGAACACGATCCGGACGGTCGCGGGCCCGTGCATCACGCGGCCGACTTGCCATCTGCGCCCCGGGCCGGCTCGTCGCCCAAACCTCCCGCAGCGACTATCTTGGCAGAAGCCAGGCCCCCAGAGGTCGCGCAAGGCACCGCGGCGGCGGCCGGCGCCCCCGAGAAGTTCAGTGTCGATCTGGCGCGCCGCGTTGAGCGCCTCGCGCGCGTCCTAACTGCTGCCGAACTCGATCGGACGGTCGCAGGAACTGGCGAATCCGCTCCTCTGGCGGCCGGCTTGCCGGCCGGGTCGCCCGAAGCGAGCACGGTGGCAGAAGCCACCTCGGCGCAGGCCGAGCAGGCCACTACGCCATCGGCCGAAGCGAGACCCGCGCAGGCCGAGCAGAGCACGACGCCGCCACCGGCCACCGCTCCCGGACAGTTTGAGGTTGATGAGACTACTGTCGATCGTGCGCTCGAGCAGAGCCTGGTGGAGAGGGGAGCTCTGCTGAAGCCTCTTGGCACCATGCAGGTCGAGCCGACCTTCAGTTACACCCGCCGCGAGCTCAAAAATGTCGCGGTCCAAGAGAATGGAATGACCGTTCCGGGTAATTTGCGGCGTAATGAGTTCGAAGGCGACCTGACGTTCCGGATCGGCCTGCCTTACGATTCCCAGTTGGATGTGACCTTCCCCTACAATCTTGTCGATCAGCAGGTCAACACCGCCTCGGGTTCAAATAGCGACACCGGCTCAGGGTTCGGTGATATCAATGTGGGGTTCTCGAAGACTCTGCTGCGCCAAGAGAACTGGTGGCCGGATTTGATCGGAAGAGTGTTCTGGAACGCTGATACCGGCGAGAACTCAGACAACGACGTCGCACTCAACAGCGGCTTCAACCAACTTGGAGGGTCGCTGACAGCCCTTGCCCGCAAGGACCCTTTGGCCTTCGTCGGCTCCGTATCGTACGAGGCAGCGTTTGAGAATAACAATAACCGCCCTGGTAATGACCTCGGGTTTTCTTTCGGCGCATTCCTGGCAGCTAGTCCTGAGACCTCGCTGCGCTTCGTGCTCAACCAAAACTTTATCGATGATGCCAAGATCAGTGGCGAATTGATCAAGGGATCCAATCAGGTGCAGAGTTCGGTGACTCTTGGTGGTGCGGTCTCGATCGCCCCCGGTGTCCTGATCGATGTTTCGACGGATATCGGGCTCACGGATGAGGCGCCGGATTACGTCGCGCGAGTATCGGTGCCAATTCAATTCAATTTGCCGATCAAGTGACTCGGCTCCTTTGTCACAGGGTGTCCGCCCGTCGTTCGCGGAGCAATTCTTGCCGCCCCACTGCTGGCGGCGAATCCAGATGAAACCTCGCTAGGTAGGCGACTTCAGTCCGGTTCACGGCATGTAACTTGCTGAGGAGTCGCTGAACGAATGCCTTGACGGTACTCTCACTGATACCGAGTTCGTGAGCGATAACCTTGTTGGGTGCGCCATGACGGAGATGGGCGAGGACTTCCATCTCGCGAGGTGTCAGGCTTATGGAGCCATCTCGATCGGTACTGCACGACTCCGATGTGTTCCGCCGGCCCAGCAAGGAGTGGACGACCAAGCCAGCTGGAACGAACCTGCCGCCGCCTAGCACGAAGCGAACTGCCTCGGCCGCCTCCATCGGGTCCAGACAGGTCGGAATGTACCCCCGCACGCCGCGCTGAAGGGCAATGATGATCTCGTCGATGTCCTCACTGTCGCCGACGACCAACAATGGATTCTTGCCCAAACGATCCACCAAGCTACCGATCACCTGAAGCGTCTCCGGATCGGAGAGCCTTGTTCCGCCGATGCTTAGCACGACCAAGTGGATTCCATCCGGAAGTTGGTGAGGTCGCAAGAGATCGGATGGGGTCGTAACGGGAAGAATTTCGAGGTCGCAGACGACACCCGTCAACCAATGACAGAGCCAGTCCCGGATCAGGCTCCGCGCTTCAATCACGAGGATTGATGGTTCGTTCCCGTTGGGTCTGGCGTGGGCCGCCTCGTTGATGCCAACCATTCTCATTCTTCCTACGGTGAGGCTAACACTTCGCGTGTTTTGCCGTGCATATTTTTCAATGCAGTCGCGTGCGATGTTCTGTGTTCGAGGGGGAGGCTGAGGGCACCCCTCTGGACGAAGCGCAGGGTCTCGACCAGGATCTTCGGTCGAGGCTGGACGGGAAATAGGCGCGGGCGCCGCAGATCATCGAAGATCTTCGCGACGCCGGGATGGCTACAAGGCTTCTCGCCAGTATCGATGATGGCGAGATCGGCGGCCACGGCCCCTCGCCGCCATTCTCCAACGCGACGATCCGAACGCGGATACCTCTGAGTTCAAGGAAACCTGCGAGACACGGCCGCCGTGGCGTCCGTTCGTCGCACAGCAGCACGGTGAAAAATCTACCCTCGGCTTCGACGGCGCTCATACTACCCACCCTTTCTTAGGCGCGTGGGTCGCCCCACTTTTTTGGCTAAGATGGCACACTATGCGGTGCATTCAAGGTTGCCCCTATCAAGCGACAAATTTTTGACAAATTGCGTGGCAGCTCAGTCACATCCGGCGCAGCGTCGCGCGCGCCCTTGGTTGCATGGCGACCTGCCGGCGGAGAATGGATCGACCCAGCGGGTTGGACGCACTCGAACGCTGGCCACGCGGCTACAACTCGCCCCGATCCTTTTTATCAACGATCGACGGCATCGAAGGCCACCCTCGGTCACCCTACTGGGACGTGGGAGTTCAGACGCGCCGAGGCGGAAGAGGCCGCCTCGGCGCGTCCGAAAAGATTCAGCGGTAGCCCTGGGAGTTCGGTTCGATCACCTGCTTGGCAGCCTTCTGGCTCACGAACAGCGGGCCGGTCATGACGTTGTTGACCGGGATTATACGAGGTCGTGATAGAGGCTGGGCTAGACCACCGGCAGGTAGCCGGTCAGGTACTGCTGGGGCCGCGATCGCGCAGTCGGCGCGGCCCTCGTCGATCGCCTTGAGCAGCGTCGGCAACAGATCGAAGGAGCCGATCTTGATCTTGCCGCCGAGGCCCGTTCCCTCGACGGCGGCGAGCGTCGGGTCGCACGCGGCCGCGTCGACCGTGATCGCGGCGTCGACCTCGGGGTCCGGCTGCAGATAGCCGGTGACGCTAGCGCGGAACTTGGTCGGGCCCATCGCGACCGCAATCACCTGGGAATCGCGGAGGCCGTCCTTGAGCCATGGCGCACAGGTCGACCATCCCGAAGGTCTGCGGCGCCTGGTATCCTGACCTTTGGTTTGGTGAGGTGCGGCGCCGGCCGGCGAGGGTCAGGCCGATGCGACGTTGGTGACCTTGAGATCGAACTTCTGGGCATCGACCGGCTGGACGTTGCGGAGATCCGCTTCCGCCGGCGCCAGGCCTGCGAGCGCGACCCGGGCCGCGACGCCGATGTTGTGGATCGTATCCGCGATCTGGTCGGCAGTGTGCAGCGGGTGGGTCGGCACCATGACCGTGCGATTCAGGATGTCGAGCGAGCGCTGGCACATGTCCCTGGAATAGCTGCGCCGGCAGTCGCGATTCTCGGGCATCTGGTAGGGGTTCATGACCGGATGCGCGGCGCCCTCGCCGATCAGGATCTGGTCCCACTCGGTATAGTTGTGGCGGCCGGTCTTGCCCGCGATCACGCTCGGAAACACCTCGACGAACCGCGCCGCGGCTTCGGCCGACGGCAGGCTGTACATGACCTGGGCGGCGCAGTCGTCGGGGCTGTTGATCGGCGCCGGCCTGAGCCCGAGGTTGTCGAGCTGCGCCGTGCCGTCCAGGATCTGCCTCTTCTCGGCGCGCATCGCCTCGATCATGCCGGGCAGGCGGTCGAGCTGGACGTTGAGCATCGCGCCCATGATCTCGGAGGCGCGGGCACCATTGCCGGCGAACGGCTTTTGCTGATCGCTCCGGCCCTGCCAGTAGAAGTGGCAGGGGTCGATCGCGCACTTGACCCGCTCCGCGATCCGGTCGTCGGCGGTGCAGACCGCCCCGCCTTCGCCGGCGGTCATGTTCTTGTAGTAATTGAAGCTGAAGGCGCCGGCCTGGCCGATCGTGCCGAGCATCCGGCCCTGATAGGCGCCGCCGATCGCCTGGCAGACGTCCTCGAGCACCAGGAGATCGTGCCGGGCGGCGATCGCCATGATCCGGTCCAGGTCGCAGGCGGCCCCCCACATGTGGACCGGGATCACCGCCCTGGTGCGCGGGCCGATCGCGTCCTCGACCGCGTCCGGGTCGATCGTGATGCTCTCGTCGACGTCGACGATTACCGGGATCGCACCGGTGGCGAGCACCGCCATCGCGGTCGCCATGTAGGTATGCGCCGGCACCAGGACCTCGTCGCCCGGGCCAATCCCGAGCGCGCTCACGGCCGCGGTCAGCGCGAAGGTGCCGCTCGCGGTCAGAGCGACGTGTCTGGTGCCGAGATAGTCCGCGTAGCGGCGCTCGAAGCGCTCGCATTCGCTGCCGACGCCATACCGGAACAGCGCTCCGCTCCGGATCACCGCCGCGATCGCGTCGATCTCCTCCTGCCCGACGATGTACATGGCCGTTTCTCCGCCCTCAGGAGCCCGGAATTCTCGGTTCGGCGCGGGACGGGCTTCCGGGCGACGGCCTTTCCAAGGACCAGGGCCCCGCACCCTCGGCACGATGGCACAGGCGCGCGGCCACGGCAACGCGCCGCCATCGATCGCCCGACGTGCCTTCGGCGGCGACCGCGCCACCTTCCGCTCCAACCAACCGCGGCATCATTCGTCCGACAGTCATAGCAGCGGTTTCAGCCACGGAGAGCCACAGGTGGTTCACGCTCACCGTCAACGGCCAGAGCCATCAGGTCGACGTCGAGCCGGACACGCCATTGCTCTGGGTCCTGCGTGACACCATCGGCCTGACCGGGACCAAGTTCGGCTGCGGCATCGCTGCCTGCGGCGCCTGCACCGTCCACATCGACGGCACCGCCACCCGCTCCTGCCGGAGATCGTGCGCGCCCAGATCGAGAGCGGCATCGTCTACGGCCTTTCTCAGACCCTGCTGGAGGAGATCACGCTCGCCAAGGCCGGGTCGAGCAGGCCAATTTCGACACCTATCCGATCCTGCCGCCGGCGCGGATGCCCATGATCGAGGTCGAGGTGCTGGCGAGCGGCCGGCCGATCGGCGGCGTCGGCGAGCCGGGCACGCCGCCGATCGCGGCCGCGGTTTGCCACGCCATCTTCACGCTCACCGGCGAGCGCATCCGGCGGCTGCCGCTCGCGCGCTACGAGCTGAAGACCGCCTGACCGGCGGATCCACGGCGCCGTTGCCGCCGCGCCTGCCGTCGAAGCGCATGTCGCCGCGCCATGGGCCGCGCTGTACATTGGCGCGGTTCTCGCCTACTTTCCGGCGCGGTCCGCCAGGGCGCTGGTGCCGGCGGCCGAGCCTCGACGGAGAGCCATGCTCAAACGCCGGATCAATTCCTCGGAGCGGCTGAGCGAGGACCAGGTGTACGAGCTCGCCGAGATGTTCCGGCTGATGAGCGATCCGAGCCGGCTGCGGATCATCCTGAGCTGCCTCGCCGAGAAGGTCTCGGTCGGCGACATGGCGCAGCAGCTCCGGCTGTCGCCGTCGCTGGTCAGCCATCATCTGCGCCTGCTGCGTGCCGCGCGCCTGCTTCAGGCCGAGCGCCAGGGCCGCCAGGTGTTCTACCAGATCACCGACGAGCACGTGCTGCGCATGCTCGGCGACATGGTCGACCACGTCGCCGAGGAGCACGATCTCGAGGCCCCATAGCAAGGCACGAGGGGACCACCGGAGCGAGGGTGGAAGCATGGCTCAGGACGAGGACGATCTGCCGCGGCGCGCCGGCGCCAAGCCCCCCGATCTTGCGACCTGGTCGGTCGAGGAGGTCGAGGCCTACATCGTCCGACTGCAGGCCGAGATCGAGCGCGCCAGGGCGGCGATCAAGGCCAAGCAGTCGATCCGGGGCGCCGCCGAATCGCTGTTCAAGCCGCGCCCCTGACGGACCGTGAGACGAGAGCCTCGTGAACGAATGCCCGGACCGCTCGGATCGCCGCGGCGAGCGCCGATGAGATCACCGGGCATGCTCGCGCGGGGTCGACGGCTTCGCGGCTGCTGATCACGGTTCGCGGCCGATGCGCTTCTGCCCGACCTGTGGGGGGCCCGTCGAGCTCAAGCGGCCGGCAGGCGATACGTTCGAGCGCCACGTCTGTTCGGCCTGCGGCGAGATCCACTACCGCAATCCCAAGGTCGTGGTCGGCGCGGTCTGCAGCTGGCAGGACCGGGTCCTGCTCTGCCGGCGCGCAACCGAGCCGCGTGCCGGCTTCTGGGCGGTGCCGGCGGGGTATCTCGAGATCGGCGAGAGCACCGAGCAGGGGGCGGTGCGCGAGACCCTCGAGGAGGCCTGCGCCCGGATCGAGATTTCGGGCCTGCTCGCGATCTACAATGTGGTCCGGATCGGCCAGGTCCAGCTGTTCTATCGGGCCCGGCTGCTCTCACCGGAGATCGCGGCCGGGATCGAGACGCTGGAGCTCGACCTGTTCGACTGGGCGGCGATCCCCTGGGACCAGCTCGCCTTTCCGAGCGTCGACTACGTGCTCCGGCGGGCGCTCGAGCTGCGCCATCACCCCGGTCCCTTCCCGCCGGCGCTCGGCCCTTGATGCGCGCGCGCATCAAGGTTTCTTTCGAAGCGCGGGTGGCCGGCTTGCCTGCCGATGGACCGGCGCTCCGGCGCCTCGTCGAACATGCCGAGGTCGCGCCGATGCTCTCCGGCCTAACCCTTCGTTATGCCCTGGTCGCGACACCTGCCGCCTGCTTCCTCGGTCCAATGCGACCCTCAAACTCCATCCGCCGCCGGACAATCGAGCGGGCACGGATTCCCACGATCGAATGGACCGAGGAAGGAACAGGATAGCGGACGAGCGTCAAGGTTCGGTTACCGCCGCCGATCCGCGCGCGCCGAGAGACGCCACACCTGGGGCCGCCGGAGCACACGCGCATGCGCCGCGCGACGTCCCAGGCCGCCGTCAGGACGAGGGCCGTCATCGGGAACCGGTTCCGCTGTAGCGGCCCCTCAGGCGACGGACGCCTGATGCTGCAGCCAGGCGAGCAGCGGAGCGCGGATCGGGGTGATGCCCTTGTAGGCGGCCATCGCGTCGGGCAGTTCGGTGAGCCGCGCCGCCAGCGCCCGCGCGCTGGCCGGGGTGTCGATCACGTCCGCGAGCGGCTCGATGTAGGTGCGGATCGTGAACAGCACATCGAGGGTGTGTGGCAGCCGCCGGAGCGTCTGGCGCTCGACCCGGAGCCACACCTGCTCGCCGGCGCGTTCGGCCTCGATCCGCTTCGGCTGCTGCCGATGCTCGGGCGGCAGGAACAGCGCCGGCGTGTCGACCAGGCTCCAGTTGGCCCGCCAGACCGGTCGCTCGACCTTCAGGTTGGCGAAGAAGCGATCGACGGTCGCAGCGAGCTGCTCGCCGAAGCCGGGCACCGGTCCATGGATCAGGTCGAGCGGCCGGCCGAGCTTGTCGGCGAGACGCCAGTGCGAGGGAAAGCACAAGACCCCGGCGATCAGACGGTAGCCGGTCTCGCCGCGGCGCATGAGGCAGAGGTCCTCCTGGATCAGCCGGCCGGAGAGCTCGAGCGGCGCCTCGCGCCAGGCTTCGAGTTCGAGCTCGAAGCGCTCCCCGGTCGCGAGGTTCTCGATCGCGGTCGGGCTGCGGCGGTAGATCTCCGGGAAGCGGGCCGGCAGATGGTCGAGCAGGAGCGTGAGCACCTCGGCCTGCCCGACCCGGCTCTCGGGCAGGGCGAGACAGACGGCGTCGTCGCGGCGCTCCTCGATCAGGGCGCGGCGCTTCGCCAGCTGCGCGGCGAAGCTCGTGTCGATCTCGATCCAGTCGCGAAGATCGAGCGCCTTCAGCCCCATCGCGAGCCGCCACGGGCCGTCGAGGAACGGTCGATAGCTTGCCATGATCGGTCTCGTACCGGCCTCAAGATTACGCCGATTTAATGCCGCGGCCAGGACCACGTCACGTTGTCCCGCTACCTTCTACGCATGGATGATCGATGCGCGATCGGTCATCTTTCCTTCCCGTGGAAGAGCATTAGATCCCCTCTTAAGACACCCAACTCCTTGGCGCGGTCGCAAGACCGCGCCTCCTTTTTGTCGAGCGCCGGCCCGGCCGGTCACGCTCGGGGCTGCCGGAGATCTCGGAACCTCCGGCCGTCCAGGGCTCCCCCCGATATCGGTGAGTTGACGTCGCCGCCAGCCTCCATCCAGGCTCCGGGCGTCTCAGTGACGATTGATGATCGAGGTTGGTCGCCACGCGCGGAGGAAAGGGTTCGACGTTCGGGCGTTAGATCGCCCTATTGTCGCGTTGCTCACGCTCGCCGGCGGGCCGGCGCTGGCCGCAACTACCGCGGCCGACGAGGGCGCCCGGCTCGAGAAGCGGTTCGATGCTGCCATCGCCAGGGACCAGGTGCCGAGACGCTCGGCAGGGGCAACGTCCGGCCGGCCCGTGCTCCTCATCGCGGGCGCCTTCGTCAGCCCGGCGGCCGCTTGGCCCTGCCCTCCAGGACCTCGGGCGGGACGCCGAGCGCACGCGCGAGGTTGACCCGGCCGCTGCCGCGCCGGAGCGGCTGCGGCTGATCGGGTCCTGGCTTCCAGCCGGACAGCATCAGAATCTGGAAGGTCGCCGGCACGCGGCCGCCCGCACGGGCGAACAGCTCCCGATAGATCTCGCACGCCCGGAGCAGGGTCGCCCGCCGCAATGGCCCGCGCCGCCGGTCGGCGAGCGCGTTCGACTCGCCCATCAGGCGCAGCTCCTGCATCAGTTTCAGCGGATGATCGTAGGCCACGGCGATCGACTCGACATCGACGATCGGCAGCGCGAAGCCCGCCCGTTGCAGCAGCGCGCCCGCGTCGCGCAGCTCGACGAAGGGTGAGACGCGCAGGCTGGCGCCGCCCTCGAGCTCGAGCTCGGCGCGCAGCAAGGCCTCGCGCAGCTCGGGCAGAGTCGCGCCGCCGAGCAGCGTGGCGAGCAGCAGCCCATCCGGCTTCAAGACGTGGCCGATCTGGGCGAGCGTGCCCGGCAGGTCGTTGACCCAGTGCAGGCTGAGGCAGGACAGCACCAGGTCGAAGCGCCCGGCGCCGAACGGCAGCAGCTCCTCGTCGGCGACCAGGCGCAGGCCCGGCGCGCGCTGCGCCATGGCCAGCGCGAGGTCGGTCTGGACCAGGCGCTCGATCGGCGAGTCGGCGCCGAGCGCTGCGGCCAGCTGCCCGGTATGGCAGCCGAGCTCAAGCGCCAGCGCGAAACGCCGGCGGACGTCGGCCAGGCGCTCGGCCAGCCGCGACGCCGCCTCGCGGATCAGGAAATCGACCCCGTGCAGGACCGGGGCCGCACGTTCCCGCCGCCGGCGCTGCAACCGTCGATCGAAAATCAACGGCGCGCCGCCCTGGTCTCGCGTGGTCATGGCCTTTATATGGTGGTCGCGCCCTCCGCCGGTACCGGTTCAACGCCCACACGCTCCCGCAGAGTTCATGCCTGCCACCCTGGTCTCGGTCGCCGCCCTCCTGCTGGGGGCCGCCATCCTGCTGCTCGGCAATGGCCTGCTCGGCATCCTGCTGCCGGTCCGGGCGAGCTTCGAGCACTTCTCGACCACCTCGATCGGCCTGATCGCATCCGGGTACTCGGCGGGCTTCGTGCTCGGCTGTCTCGGCACGCCGCATGTGGTCCAGCGGGTCGGCCACATCCGGACTTTCGCGGTCATGGCGGCGATCGCCGCGGCAGTGGTCCTGACCATGGTGCTCGCGATCCAGCCGGCGGTCTGGATCTTCCTGCGCATGATCACCGGCGTCGCGTTCGCCGGACTGTACATGGTGATCGAGAGCTGGCTCAACGAGCGCGCCAGCAACACCAACCGGGGGCAGCTGTTCGCCACCTACATGGTCATTCAGCTCGCGGCGGTGACCATCGGCCAGATGCTGCTGCCGCTGGGCGAGCCTGGCGGCTTCAGGCTGTTCGTGCTAACCGCGATCGCGATCACGCTGGCACTCGTCCCGGTCGGGCTCACCACCTCGACGGCGCCGCAGCCGCTGGGAACCGTCCGACTGCGGCTCGCGCGGCTCTACCGCATGTCGCCGGTCGGCGTGCTCGGCTGCTTCTTCGTCGGGCTCGCGAACGGCGCGTTCGGGGGGCTCGGCGCGATCTTCGCCCAGAGCGTCGGGCTCTCGAGGACCGGCGTCGCGCTCTTCATGAGCGCGGCTCTGGTCGGCGGCGCGCTGTTCCAGATCCCGTTCGGGCGCCTGTCCGACCGGATCGACCGGCGCAAGGTCCTGATCCTCGCCTGCGCGCTCGCGGTGCTGGCCGGCGGCGTCCTGGCGCTCGCGGGCGACGCCCGGGGGGGCGGCGGCCTGGTGCCGCGAGCGCTCGAGCAGATCGCCTTGTCGCCGGTGGTCCTGATCGGGGCGGTCGTGGTGTTCGGCGGCTCGATCTACTCGATGTATGCGCTCTGCGTCGCCCACACCAACGACTTCGTGAACCGCGAGGAGTTCCTCGAGGCGAGCAGCGGGCTGCTGCTGACCTGGGGGATCGGCGCCACAATTGGACCGCTGCTCGCCGCCTTCGCGATGGAGCAGATCGGCCTCGGCGGCCTGTTCCTGTACGCAGCGCTGGTGCACCTGGTGTTCATGGCGTTCACCTGGTACCGGACCTGGCAACGGGCGCCACTGCCCCCGGCGGCGCGGCCGGACTTCGTCAATGCCGGCGCCAATCGGACCTCGCCGGTAGCCGCCGTGCTCGATCCGCGCGCCCCTGATCAGCCCGAGACGCCGGTGGCCGCAACCGACGGTACTGAGGCCGCGGCCGCCTAGCGGGGCGGGCCTAGCCGGCCTGCTCCTCGCCCTCCTCCGCGAGCGGCTCGCTCGATTTCGCCAGGCGCGTGAACGATCGCTTGATGAGCTCCATCTCGTCCTCGCTCAGCTCCTCGAGCCGGAGCAGCCGGTTGCGCGCCTTCTCGTCAGCCCGGATCAGCTCGTCGAGCTTGAGCTGAATGGCTTCCGTGTCGCGGTTCTGGGTGTTCTGGATCAGGAAGACCATCAGGAAGGTGACGATCGTGGTGCCGGTATTGATGACCAGCTGCCAGGTGTCCGACCATCCGAAGACCGGACCGCTCACGGCCCAGACCACGATGATCCCGAGCGCCAGCGCGAAGGTCGAGGCACGGCCGGCATGGCGGGCCGTCCGTTGGGCGAGTTGGTCGAATGCCTTACTGAGCCTCTGCATGGACGGGTCGCTCGCGCAGCGCGAGCCCTGAATGGTTGATGGTCCGCCAGTGTGCCGAGCGGGGCCGACCGGACGCAAGACCGCGGGCGCGGCGGCGTCGGGCCGTCAGCTCAGCTCCGAGGCCAGCAGGGCACCGCGCGAGGCCATGAAGTAGAGGCCCATGTGGTGGGTCTCGGCCTTGGGGTGGGCCGCGGTCGACGACAGGCCGAGCTCGCCGGTGGCGGCGAGCGGCAGATCATAGGTCGCGGTCGCCGGCTCCAGGACCACGACGTCCTCGAGCGTCGGCATCAGGCCGTGGTTGCGCGCCGAGATCAGCGTCAGCACGAAATCCATGACGCAGATGTCGGTGCAGATGCCGACCGCGATCACCGCGTCCAGGCGATGGTTGTTGACCCAGTCGACCACCTTGTTGTGGTGCTGGCCGTGGCCGCCGCCGATGAAGCTCGCCTCGATGCCGCCGACGAAGCCGTTGATGCAGTCCTTGCGCAGCAGGGTCGCGCAGCCGCAGTCCTCGAGCCAGGCGAGCGCCGGCACGAGGTCCTCCTCGCCGGTGCCGCGCTCGCAATGCGGCGGGTAGGGCGGCTCGGGCCTGCCTGGCTCGTGGGTGTCGAGAAACGCGAGGATCGCGCGCTTCTCCTCGGCGAAACGCCGGGCCAGCCGGTCGGTCTCCTCGACCATCCGCGCGACCTGGGCGTCGGGCGCGGGTGGTGCCAGAGCGCCGGCGCCGACCGTGCAGAAGCCGTTGACCTCGTCGACGATCACCAGGCCGGCCGTGCGCCGCTGCAGCGGATAAGGCCTGAGCTCGATCGGCAGCTGCCGCTCGAGATCGGAAACCAGCGCCGATGACGGACCCATGGCGACGCTCCTTGTTGGGATCAGCTCCTGGCCAGAGGATGAGGAGCGGCAGCGGGCCGGTCAAGCACTTGCCGGAACGCCGGCGGCATTCCAGCATGTCCGTCCAGCTCCTCGGCGCCGGAAGGAACGACCGATGCTGATCATGGTGATCGAGCGGTTCAGGGATCGGGATGCCAAGGCGGTCTATCGGCGCTTTCGCGATCGGGGCCGCGGCGCGCCCGAAGGCCTGAGCTACGTCAGCAGCTGGATCGAGGCCAACTTCGAGCGCTGCTTTCAGGTCATGGAATGCGAGGATGCCCGCCTGCTCCAGCAGTGGGTCGCGTTCTGGAGCGATCTGGTCGAGTTCAAGATCGTGCCCGTGGTGGCTGCCGCGGGCACCCGGGCGACGATCGAGCCGCTGCTCGAAGCCGGCCGTGCCGCTCAGTCGACATAGGTGATCTGGTCGCGCAGGCCCGGATAGCGGTCGAGCAGCGAGGGGATCTCGCCGGCGGCGACGTTGGCGTGCATCCGGGCTTCCTTGGCGGCGACCTGCTCGAGGCGTGCGGTGACCGCGGCGAGCTCCGCCCGCGACACCACCACCACGCCGTCGGCGTCGCCCAGGACCAGATCGCCGGCATCGACCACGACCTCGCCCAGCGCCAGCGGCAAGCCGACCTCGCCCGGGCCGCTCGGGAACGCCGAATTGGGCGTGATGCCGCGGCAGAAGCAGGGGATGCCGAGCTCGACGATCTCGGCGGCATCGCGCACCATGCCGTCGGTGACCAGCGCGACCGCGCCGCGCATCTTCGCCATCCGGGCCATGTTGTCGCCAAGCGTCGCGGTGCCGGTGAAGCCCTGGGTCGCGATCACGAGCACGTCGCCCGGCTGGATCCGGTCGAGGGCGGCCACCGCCGCGAGGTTGTCGCGGGCGCCGGCGCGGGCGGTCAGCGCGCTGCCGGCGAACCGGCTCGCACGGTCGAGCGGCTTGATCGCGTGCTCGAGCGCGCCCCGGCCGTTCATGGCGTCGACCACGAACGAGGTCGAGCGGTCACGGAACGGCGCCAGCTCGGTCGCCGTGAGGCGTTCGAACCTGCGCCTGATGACGAGCTTGGTCGGGTCGCCGATCATGATTTTGCCTCCCTCGAGCTTGCCTGGTCGCGCGCGGCCGGCCAGTGTAGCCGGATCGGCGGCGCGCCACGAGGGACATGCGGGGGGCGGGTGAAGGTCGGACCGGCATCGGCGCTCGCGGCTCGGGCGCTCGCGGCGGTGATCGCGCTCGCGAGCCCGGCCTTGGGCGCGCCCGAGATCCAGGGTAAGCCCCGGATCCTCGATGGCGATACGCTGGAGGTCGGCGGCCAGCAGTTGCGCTTGTACGGCATCGAGGCACCGGAGCTGGATCAGGTCTGCCACCGGGCCGGCCAGGAGTACGCCTGCGGCAAGGTCGCGCGCGCGGTCCTCTGGGCTCTGGTCGACGGCCGCGAGGTGAGCTGCGCGCCGGTCGCGGTGGCCGAGGGCAGTGCCGGGACCGCCGCGATCTGCACGGCAGGCGATACCAGCCTCAACGAGGGCGTGGTTACATCCGGCTGGGCGCTCGCGGACCCGCCCGGCGTGGTTCCCTATGGCCAGCTCCAGCAGGCCGCGAAGGCGGCGCGCCGCGGCCTCTGGACCGGCGAATTCGATCCGCCCCAGACCTGGCACCAGCGGGCCCGGTGAGCGCGGCGCTTGCGCCGGGGTTGCGCCGGTGCCAGGCTTTCGCCTCGAGTTCCACCTCGAGGACCGCTCGCATGGACGAGACCCGCGCGACCGCCCGTCTGCCACATCTGAACATTGAGATCGTGCATCGGCGGCTGCCGGACGAGCAGGCCGAGCAGCTGGCGATCAGCCTCACGGCGACCCCGTCATTCGACGCCTTCGCGCGCGCTCTCGACGCCCAGGCGCTCCTCTGGCCATGGCTCGCCGCCAACCCGTTCGTCTTCTGGCAGCGCCTGCTGCAGGCGACTTGGCAGCCCTGGCTAGGCCCGCCACAGACCGACCCGCGAGCGCAGCGCTTCCTCCGGGACGACTGATTCCCTGCCCGGTCAGATTGAGGTCCTTCGGCCTACCCGACGAGCCGAGCCCGGCAATGCGCTGAGGAAGTCCGACCAGGCCTCGGCGTCGGTATTTTTGGACGTAGATGTCGTGCAGCGTCCCGTCCGATGTCATCCCGCCGCTGACGTCTGCCCATCGCATGATCAAGGATCCGGAAAAGCCGCATCACGACGATACGGCTCCAGGCCGCAGGACCAGGGACGGAGCTAACGGTCGAGCTCCGCCCAGTCGCGCGGGCCCTGCTCGGCGATGATGCGCCGGAGGTACTGGCCGTACTCGGTCTTCTCCAGCGGCGCGGCGAGGCGCTGGAGCTGGGCGGCGTCGATGTAGCCCAGCCGGTAGGCGATCTCCTCGGGGCAGGCGATCTGCAGGCCTTGGCGCTCCTGGATTGTGCGCACGAACTCGGCCGCCTGGAGCAGGCTGTCGTGGGTCCCGGCATCGAACCAGGCGTAGCCCCGGCCCATGCGCTCGACCCGCAGGCGACCCTGCTCGAGGTAGCGCTGGTTGACGTCGGTGATCTCGAGCTCGCCCCGCCACGAGGGTTTGATCGAGGCGGCGATGTCGACCACCTGGTTGTCATAGAAATAGAGGCCGGTCACCGCGTAATTGGACTTGGGCCTGGCCGGCTTCTCCTCGAGCGAGATCGCATGGCCCTCGGCGTCGAACTCGACCACGCCATAGCGCTCGGGGTCGCGGACCTGGTAGCCGAAAACCGTGGCGCCGAGCGCCTGGCCGGCGGCGCGCTTCAGGTCCTCGCGGATGTAGTGGCCGAAGAAGATGTTGTCGCCGAGCACCAGCGCGCAGTGGTCGTCGGCGATGAACTCGCGGCCGATGACGAAGGCCTGGGCGAGACCCTCGGGCTTGGGCTGGACCGCGTAGCTGAGCCGGATGCCCCACTGCTCGCCGACCTGCAGCAGGCGCTTGAAGGACGCCTGATCCTCGGGCGTGGTGATGATCAGGATGTCGCGGATGCCGGCCAGCATCAGGGTCGTGAGCGGGAAATAGACGAGCGGCTTGTCGTAGATCGGCAGCAGCTGCTTGCACACCGCCCGCGTCACCGGATGTAGCCGGGTGCCCGAGCCACCGGCCAGGATGATGCCTTTCCACATGGTTCCGAAGGGTCCCGCCCGCGTCATGTGTCCTAGAGATTGATGTTGATGATGCCGCCGTGCAGCTCGATCTCTTTGATGATCTGATGCCACTTGGTCAGCGTCTGGTACCATTCGAGCGTGATCGTCTCGGTGGTCTTGTCGACCGCGCCGGCTTCCAGCTTCTCGTAGATCTCGAGGGCGCCCTCGCGCGCGGTGTATTTGGCCTTCCAACCGAGCGCCTCGACCTTGTCGAAGCTGACCTGGTAGGAGCGGTGGTCGACATCGCCGTACCAGTCGATCCTGGCCGGCCTGGGCAGGATGCCGCAGATCGTCTCGGCGAGCGGCCCGAGCTGGTAGTTGTTGGCGGCCGAGCCGATGTTGAACAGCTGGCCGTTGACCTTGGCGCGCGGCGCCTTGAGCATGAAGATCTGGGCGCTCGCGGTATCGCGGACGTGGACCATCGGCCGCCACTGGCTGCCGTCGCGCATCAAGGGCAGGACGCCGGTCTTCCAGGCGCCGTAAGTCATGCCGTTGATCGCGAGATCGAAGCGCATCCGTGGGCTGTAGCCGTAGACCGTAGCCTGGCGCAGCACCACGACGCAGAACTCGTCGTCGGCCAGCGGCAGCACGCCGTGCTCGGCCATCTCGTTGGCCTTGGCGTAGGTGGTCAGCGGGTTGGTCGGGTGCTTCTCGGTGCAGATCACGCCCGGTTCCTGGAAGCCGTAGATGCTGCAGGAGGACGGCAGCACGTAGCGCTTGACCCCGGCCGCCTTGGCCATCTGGGCGCAGTGCACCCGGGATTCGTGGTTGATCTGGTAGGTCGCGTCCTGGAACAGCTCGCCGCTCGGATCGTTGGAGATCGCGACCAGGTCGATGACGTGGTCGACGCCCTCGAAATAGCCGGGCTCCAGCCGGCGGCTGTCGGCCTTGATCAGCTCCAGCTGCTCGTGCTCGGGCAACAGCTTGCGGCCGAAGAAGAAGCGGTCGAGCGCCCGCACCTTGTAGCCCTGGGCGAGCAGCATCGGCACGAGCGAGGTGCCGATGTAGCCACCGGCGCCGGTCACGAGAACGCGCTCCATCGAAACGTCCTTCCTTGATGAGCGATCAGGCATAGGTGAACACCGCCGGCAGGTCGCGGAACCAGGGCAGCTTGCGGTCCTTGTCCGACAGCACCAGCTGGCTGGTCGGGATCGGCCAGGCGATCGCGAGATCCGGGTCGTCGAAGCGGATGCCGAGATCGCGGTTGGGCGCGTAGTACGCGTCGACCTTGTAGGTGATCTCGGTATCGGGCGCCATGGTCAGGGTCGCGTGGGCGAAGCCCTTGGGGCAGAAGATCTGGCTGCCGGCGGCCGCCGACAGCTCGACCATCACGTGCTCGCCGAAGGTCGGCGAGCCGAACCGGCAGTCGACCGCGACGTCGACCACCGCACCTCGCAGCACGCGCAAGAGCTTGGTCTGGGTCGCCGGCGGACGCTGAAAGTGCAGCCCGCGCAGCGTGCCACGCTGGGCCGAATAGGAGTGGTTGTCCTGGACGAACTCGACGTCGAGCCCGGCCTCGGCCAGCGCGCGCCGGTTGTAGACCTCAGAGAAGAAGCCGCGGTGATCGCCGTACCGTGCCGGCACGATCACCTTCACCTCCGGGATGGCGGTCGCTCGGATCTCCATCGGGCCTCTCTGATTTGAAGATGACGGTGCGCGACGCGCGCTCGGACCGGCGTTCAGCAGGCGACTGCCCGCTCGGGCTCGAGGACGCGGCGCTCGATCGCCTGCCAGGCAGCGAGCGCCTCGGTCTCGGGCAGCTCGACGTCGTCCATGGTCAGGAGCTGACCCGGCTCGACCCGCCGCCGGACGTGCATCCGGCTGGCCAGGCAGATCGGCACGTGGCCCGGCCGGTCGGCGATGTTGACGCAGGTGCCGCGCAGTTCGAAGCTGCCGCAGCCGCGCTCGATCAGCTCGCCCGGCCGGAGCGCGCGCTTGGCGATGCTGGCGACGCTGACCCGCGGCCACGCGCCGTTGTTGAGCAGCGGCCGGCGCTCATGCACGACCCGGGCGAGGGTCTTGAACACCTCGAGCTGGACCAGGCAATAGTCCTTGATCAGGACGTAGTACGGCCCGTCGCCGAGCTTGAAGTTGCGCAACGGCGTCGCCTGGCGCGGATCGTGCCGGGCGATGATGAACACGCCGTGCTGCAGGCCGCGGTCCAGGATGTACTCGCTGATCGGATGGCCGAGCCGGTCGGCGGCGGCGCCGAGCTCGGCCGCCGCGACCTTGAGATCCCGGGTCTCGAGCCCGATCAGGTCCTCCTGGGCGATCCCGGCGCCGAGGCCGTTGGCGACCAGGCATTGCTCGATCTGGACCTTGGTGCCGTCGGTGAACGAGGTCACCATCTCGACCGAGTAGTCCTGGCGCTCGGCCCAGTAGCGCATCTCTTCGGGGCTCGGGTTGCGGTTCAAAAACGCCTTCATGTTGCAATAGACGAGCGGCGTGAAGCCGGTCGCGACCGCATCCTCCGCGAGCGCCGCGAGACAGCCCGGCTGGTCGCCCTCGGCCTCGCTCAGCAGGCCGCGCCCGACGAACTGCGAGCCGACCGTGGCGTGGAACTCGGCATTCAGCGTCACGACCGGCTTGCCGGCGTCGAGCACGCGGGGGATGGTCCGGGCGGCGTAGAAGGCATCGCCGGTGCATTCGAAGACCACGTCGCTGGCCGCGATCAGGGCATCGACGGAATCGGTCAGCGCATCCGCGCGCGGGAAATCCGGGCAGCGGTCGAGCGGCCGGCGGGTCAGGACCTTGGCCAGCCGGTAGCCCGGTCGCCGCTCCAGCTCGTAGGTGAAGTGGCGGGCGACGAAGCCGGTGCCGATCACGCCGACATCGATCTTGGCCTGGTAGTCCATTCCGGTCTGGCTCTCGGAGCTGTCGGGCCGCTGCAGGATCGTGCGATTGCGCGCGACGCCACCGTGCCTCGCGGCATCGCCCTTATGCCACTCATCTGTTGCCGGATCGTAAACCACACGGCGAGCAAGCGACAGTCCTGACACGCGCCCGGCAGCCGCGTCATCTGATCGACCGCGGGGCGCGAACCCCGGCTGGTCTGGCCGGTCGCCGCTCGGATTCCGCTGAGGGCTTCACCTGCCTACGCAGCGCGGCCATCCCCGTTCATCGGGATAGCCTGGGATTGATGTCGCGGAGATTGGTCGATGTCCCCGCCGATCCCAACACCCGGGCGCGGCGCCCTCAGCCAGCGACCGGTTGTCGCAATGCCCCGAGCGGACCGTCGAGCAGGTCGAGCAGCAGGTGATCGGCGCCGCGCGCGCCGAGCAGCGACAGTCCGACCGGGCCCTCGGACAGGCGGCCGAGCGGCAGGCTGAGCTGGGGCAGGCCGCCAAGGGAGGCGATGCAGGTGATGCCGATGGTCGCGGCGCGCACCCGCTCGTGCTCGGCCATCGGCGCCTCGATCAGCGGCGCCGGCCCGGCGGCGCTCGGCAGCAGGAGGAGCGCATCGCCCTCGAGCAGCCGGTCGAGCCGCTCCCGGATCGCGGTGCGCGCCGCCTCGGCCCGGGCGACCTCCGCGGCGCTCACGGCCGAGGCGAGGCGCAGGCGCAGGGCCAGATAGGGCCCGATCTTCGGCTTCGCCCGCTCGAGCCAGGGCGCGTGCTCGGCCCACGCCTCGGCTGCCTGCAGGGTGCGCAAGACCGCGTACCAGGCGTCCAGCCCGTCGGCGCTCACGGTCAGCGGCCGGGCCTCGCCGAGCCGGGCCTCGACCGCGCGGATCGCCGGGCGGAGCGCCTGCGCGACCCCGCTGCCGGCCCGCGCGAACGCATCCTCCGCGAGCAGCAGACGCGCCGGCCGCCGGCCATCGCGCCCGCCACCCAGCAGGACCCGCCCCGCGGTCACGAACAGGTTCGGGTCGCGGGCGAACCAGCCGACCGTGTCGAAGCTCGGCGCCAACGGCATCACGCCCGCGAGGCTGATCCGGCCGTGGCTCGGGCGCATGCCGTAGATGCCGTTGTAGCTCGCCGGCACTCGGACCGAGCCGCCGGTATCGCTGCCGAGCGCCAGATCGGCGAGGCCGCCGCCGACCGCCGCCGCCGAGCCGCTCGACGAGCCGCCGGGCACGCGGTCCGGAGCCGCGACGTTCCTGGGCGTGCCATAGTGCGGGTTGGTGCCGACGATGCTGAACGCGAGTTCCTCGGTGATCGTCTTGCCGACCAGCCGGGCGCCGGCATCGAGCAGCGCCTGAACGGCGGCCGCGTGGGAACGCGCCGGCGCATGGGTCGCGAGCCAGTCGGGATTGCCCCGGCCGGTGACCGTGCCGGCGACGTCGATAATGTCCTTGACCGCGAAGGTCGCGCCCGCGAGCGGCCCCTCCGGAGCGCCCTCGATCTGGAGCTGGCCATGCGGCACGAACGCGTTGAGCGGATCGCCCATGAGCTGCCTTCCTGGTGGCCCGGCTGCCACACCGCGGGCCTGCTTGTACGTACGCCGCTATGCGGAACCGATCACCCAGGCTATAGTTAGCAAAGTGTTGCTTGCTCTCGACCCAAGAGCAATGTACCACACATCGAGCTTGGGCGACTTGGTTGGACGAACGATGACGGTGATCGGCGCAGGTCGACGGAAGACTGTGTCGGGCTGTTACCGGTTCGACAACGTGAGAAGGGGGACAATTCCATGTTTCGCTTAGCGATCACCTGCTCGGCGGCCGCGGCCGCCCTGGTTCTGACCGTCGGCGGCGCCCGACCGAGCTTGGCGCAGCAGGAGCAGATGTTCGGTGTCGTAGGCTCCGGGCCGCAGCGCGTGTGCAGCGTCCTGGTCGATACCGCCGACGCCCCGGTCTGGCAGATCGGCAATCCGGATAACGCGGTCTATACCCTCGGCACTTATGACTGCCCCGAGGCCATGGTGCAGCCGGTGGCCCAGGTTGCGCCCGCGGCGCCGCCCCCGCCGCTGCCCGCGCAGGGCGTGATCTACTTCGACTTCGACAAGGCCAACCTCAATCCGAGCGCCGAGTTGACCCTCAACAGCATCATCGCGGACATCAAGGGCCGCGACCTCGGCGGCATCACCGTCGCCGGCCATACCGACACCGCGGGCCCGCCCAACTACAACATGCAGCTCTCTCAGCGGCGCGCGAACACCGTCGCCGCCGAGCTGGTCAAGTCGGGCATTCCCGCCCGCATCGTCACGACCGAAGCGTTCGGCGAGACGCATCTCGCGGTCCAGACTCCGGACAACACGCCGAAACAGGCCAACCGGCGGACGACGATCGACTTCAAGCGCTAGGACATACCCCTCCGGGCTTTCCGGAGGCAGCGGGAGTATCCAACTCCCGATGAGCGAGACGGGCGATGCGCCGCCCGTCTCGCTGTCGTTTGTGGGCGGTCCGCTCGCGGCGGGTGTTGACGGCGGCCGCGATCAGTTGTCGAGCAGGCGCCGGGCGATGATCTGAGCCTGGATCTCCGCCGCGCCCTCGAAGATGTTGAGGATGCGGGCGTCGCAGAAGATCCGGCTGATCGGGTACTCGAGCGCGTAGCCGTTGCCGCCGTGGATCTGGAGCGCGTTGTCGGCGGCGCTCCAGGCGACCTGGGCAGCGAGCAGCTTGGCCATCCCCGCCTCGAGGTCGCAGCGTCGCTCCGCATCCTTCTCGCGTGCCGCGAACAAGGTCAGCTGGCGCGCGATCATGATCTCGACCGCCATCCAGACCAGCTTGTCGGCGACCCGCGGGAAGCCGTAGATCGGCTGGCCGAACTGGACCCGCTCGCGGGCGTAGGCGAGACCCTCGTCGAGCGCGCTCTGGGCGACCCCGACGGCGCGCGCGGCGGTCTGGATGCGGGCCGATTCGAAGGTCGCCATCAGCTGCTTGAAGCCCTGGCCCTCGTCGCCGCCGAGCAGGCCATCCCTGGGCACCGCGAAGCCGTCGAAGAACAGCGTGTACTCCTTCATGCCGCGGTAGCCGAGCACCGGAATCTCGCCGCCTGACAGCCCGGCGACCGGAAACGGCTCCGCACCGGTGCCGCGCGGCTTCTCGGCGAGCAGGATCGAGAGGCCGCGATAGCCGGGCTCGCTCGGGTCGGTTCGGCACAGAATGGTCATCAGGTCGGCGCGCCCGGCGTGGGTGATCCAGGTCTTGGCGCCCTGGAGCCGGTAGTGCTCGCCGTCCAGGACCGCCCGGGTCTGGAGCGACGCGAGGTCGGAGCCGGTGTTCGGCTCGGTGAAGACGGCGGTCGGAAGGATCTCGCCGGACGCGATCTTGGGCAGGTAACGGGCCTTCTGGGCCTCGGTGCCGGCCTGCCGGATCAGCTCGGCCGCGATCTCGGAGCGGGTCCCGAGCGAGCCGACCCCGATGTAGCCGCGCGAGAGCTCCTCGGTGACCACGCACATCGCGGCCTTGCCGAGGCCGAGGCCGCCCTGGCTCTCGGGCACGGTCAGGCCGAACACGCCGAGCTCTGCGACCGCGTCGACCACGGGCTCTGGGATCAACTCGTCGCGCGCGTGCCAGCCCTGGGCGAAGGGGCGCACCTGCTCGTCGGCGAAGCGTCGGAACTGGTCCCGGATCAGCTCCAGGGTCTCATCGCCGAGCCCCCAGTCGCCGAACCGGCCATCGGCGATCAGGGCGGCCAGCCGAGCCCTCCGGGCCGCGGTGTTGCCCTCCCGGATCAGCTGACCGACGGCGCCCCGGCCGAAGCGTTCGATCGCCTCCGGATCGACGCCGAGCGCTGGGAGCCTCACCGTCTCGCCCTGGCTCATCGGCACGCCGCCCAGGATGCGGGCGAGATACTCGCCGAACCCGACCGCCAGCAGGTCGCGCTCGAGCTCGCCGAAGCTGCCCGCCGCCTCGAGACGCCCGGCCCAACCCTGTATCTGACGGAGCGCCTGGACGTAGGTCCCGAGCCAGGCGAGCCCGTGGACCGCGTGCTGCTCGCGCTCGAGCAGCCGCCGGTCGAGCGCGCCTTCGCGGCTCACCAGCTCGCGCACTGCATCCCCGGCGCGCGCCAACAGCTCCGCTGCCGACTCGACCGCGGCTCCGGCGCATTCCAGGAGCTGCACCGCGCGCGCGCCGACCGCGGCTTCGGAGGTGGCCATGATCTTCACTCCGAGCTTCAGAGGGACCGCGCGACAGCGGCTGCGGCCGGCAACGCCGGGCCGGCGTTCCGCACGGCCGGTCAGGCCTCGATCGCGTCCTCGAGGGTACGCAGGCCCGGGCGCCTGGCCTGGACCAGCACCGCCATGTTGCCGGGCTTGTGCTGGTTCTTGCGCATCTTGTCGTGGGCGCGCGGAATGTCGTGCCAGGCGAACACCTCCGACATGCAGGGGTCGACCTTGCGGGTCACGACCATCTGGTTGGCGGCGCTCGCCTGCTTCAGATTGGCGAAATGGCTGCCCTGGATCCGTTTCTGACGCATCCACAGGAAACGCGCGTCGAGGGTCAGGTTGTAGCCGGTGGTACCGGCGCAGATCACGACCATGCCGCCGCGCTTGACCACGAAGGCCGAAACCGGGAAGGTCGCCTCGCCCGGGTGCTCGAACACGATGTCGACGTCGTTGCCCTTGCCGGTGACGCCCCAGATTGCCTTGCCGAACTCCCGGACCTTCTTCATGTAGGCGGCATAGCCCGCGGCGTCGTCGATGTCGGGCAGCTGGCCCCAGCAGTCGAACTGGCTGCGGTTGACGGCACCCTTGGCGCCGAGCGAGAGCACGAACTCGCGCTTGTCCTCGTCCGAGATCACGGCGATCGCGTTGCCGCCCGAGGCTGCGATGACCTGGATCGCCATCGAGCCGAGGCCGCCGGCGCCGCCCCAGACCAACACGTTATCGCCTGGCTTGAGGCCGTGCGGCGGATGCCCGAACAGCATCCGGTAGGCGGTCGCAAGTGTTAACACGTAGCAACCGCTCTCTTCCCAGGTCAGGTGGCGCGGCCGCGGCATCAGCTGGCGCGACTGCACCCGGCAGAACTGGGCGAACGAACCGTCCGGGGTCTCGTACCCCCAGATCCGCTGCGAGGGTGAGTTCATCGGATCGCCGCCGTTGCACTCCTCGTCGTCGCCGTCGTCCTGGTTGCAATGCACGACGACCTCATCGCCGACTTTCCAGCGCCTGACCTTGGCACCGACCGCCCAGACGATGCCGGCGGCATCCGAGCCCGCGACGTGATACTCGGCCTTGTGGACGTCGAAGACCGAGACCGGTTTGCCGAGCGCCGCCCAGATGCCGTTGTAGTTGACGCCCGCGGCCATGACCATGACCAGGACCTCGTCGCTCTCGAGCGTCGGCGTCGGCACGACCTCCTGCTGCATCGCGACACCCGGTTCGCCGTGGCGCTCGCGCCGGATCACCCAGGCGTACATGTTCTTGGGCACGTGGCCGAGTGGCGGGATCGTGCCGACCTCGTACAGGTCCTTGCCGGACGCAGCAACGGGCGGGGGCGGGGTCGGAGCCTCGCCGCTCAGCGGGATGATCTTGGCGGTATCGTTCATCAGCGCGCCTTTCGGGTTGACGCTGGAGGGACCGATGCTGGTCACGGGCGCACGGACGCCGGCCGCAGGCACCTCGGTGCCATTGGCGGCAATCCCGGCGCCCGAGCCGTTGGTCAGCGCCGGCGGAGCCTCGGCGAAGAAGTCCGCAGGCGTCAGACTGACACCCTCGCGTTGGGCAATTCTTAACAGCTGCTCCTGTCTCCTGGTCGGGATCGCGCCGCGCCGGACCCAACCGCTGACCGCGGTCTGCCAGATGCCCAAAAGCTCGGCGACCCGCTGCTGCGAGCCGAACCGGTGGATGATCTGCTCGACTGTCGCCTTCGTCATCACCAAGTCCTCTCTGATCCCGTTACGCTAGGTGATGAGGTGTTGACTGTCAACACTGAACAGCTTTAGATGTTAACATCGCCGGATGGGTTACGTTCCAGCTGGGGACCACGCCATGGCTCTGACCGAAACGTCTTGCGACCGGCCCGTGCGTCGCGACCGGCCCTGGCTGTTCCGGACCTATGCCGGCCACAGCTCGGCCGCCGACAGCAACGCGCTCTACCGGGCCAATCTGGCGCGCGGCCAGACCGGGCTCTCGGTCGCCTTCGATCTGCCGACCCAGACCGGCTACGACAGCGACCATCCGCTGGCGGCGGGCGAGGTCGGCCGGGTGGGCGTGCCGGTCTGCGCGCTGCCGGACATGCTGACGCTGTTCGAGGGCATCCCGCTCGAGCAGATGAACACCTCGATGACCATCAACGCGACCGCGCCCTGGCTGCTCGCGCTCTACATCGTGGTCGCGGAGCGCCAGGGCGCCGGGCGCGACAAGCTCACCGGCACCGTGCAGAACGACCTGATCAAGGAATATCTGTCGCGCGGCACCTTCATCTTCCCGCCGCGGCCCTCGCTCAAGCTGACCGCCGACGTGATCGCGTTCACCTACCGCGAGCTGCCGGCCTGGAACCCGATCAACGTCTGCTCCTACCACCTGCAGGAGGCGGGTGCCACGCCGGTGCAGGAGCTGGCCTACGCGCTCGCCGCGGCGATCGCGGTTCTGGACGCGGTCATCGAAGGCGGCCAAGTGCCCGCGGCCGACCTGCCGCGGGTGGTCGGCCGGATCAGCTTTTTCGTCAACGCCGGGCTCCGGTTCGTCACCGAGATGTGCAAACTGCGCGCCTTCGGCGAGCTCTGGGACGAGATCACGCGGGCTCGCTACGGCGTCGAGGAGCCGGCACTCCGCCGCTTTCGTTACGGCGTCCAGGTCAACTCGCTGGGCCTGACCGAACCGCAGCCCGAGAACAACGTCTACCGCATCCTGCTCGAGACGCTCGCGGTCGTGCTCTCCAAGTCGGCGCGCGCCCGCGCGGTCCAGCTGCCGGCCTGGAACGAGGCGCTGGGCCTGCCGCGTCCATGGGACCAGCAGTGGAGCCTCCGGATGCAACAAATTCTCGCCTATGAGACCGATCTGCTCGAGTACGAGGACCTGTTCGACGGCTCGCCCGTGATCGCGGCCAAGGTCGAGGCGCTGAAAGCCGAAGCGCGCGCCGAGCTCGAGCGGCTCGACGGCTTGGGCGGCGCGCTCGCCGCGGTCGAAGCCGGCGACATCAAGCAGCGCCTGGTCGAGAGCAATCGGGCCAGGCTCGCCGCGATCGCCGCCGGCGGGCAGAAGGTCGTAGGCGTCAACTGCTTCACCGACAGCGCGCCCTCGCCGCTCGCGACCGGCGCCGACGGCGGCTTCCTCGCGGTCGATGCCCGCGCCGAGGCGGAGCAGATCGGGCGCCTCGAGGCCCATCGCGCCGCCCGCAACCGGTGCGCCGTCGCCAGGGCTCTGGATGAGCTGCGCCAGGCCGCCGCTGAGGGGCGGAACGTGATGGAGCCCTCGATCGCCTGTGCCCGCACCGGGGTCACGACCGGCGAGTGGGCGCAGACCCTGCGCGAGCTGTTCGGCGAGTATCGCGCGCCGACCGGCGTGAGCGGCGCGAGCGCCCCGACCGCCGGCGCCGAGGAGTGGGCGGCGCTCCGCGTCCGGGTCGAGGCGATCGCGAGAACCAACGGGCGGCGACCCAAGATGCTGGTCGGCAAGCCCGGGCTCGATGGCCATTCCAACGGCGCCGAGCAAATCGCGGTCGCGGCGCGCGATGCCGGCTTCGAGGTGGTCTACGACGGCATCCGGCTAACGCCCGCCCGGATCGCGGCCGCAGCGCTTGAAGAAGGCGTGCACGTGGTCGGGCTCTCGATCCTCTCGGGCTCGCACCGGGCGCAGGTCGCCGAAGTCCTGGCCAGGCTGCGCGCCGAGGGCCTTTCCGACGTTCCAGTCGTGGTCGGCGGCATCATCCCGCCCGCGGACGCAGCGGCTCTGCTGGCGGAGGGCGTGGCGCGCGTCTTCACGCCGAAGGACTTTCAGCTCGTCAGGGTCATGGCCGTGATCGTCGGCCTGCTCGAGCAAAGCCAGCCCGCCGTTCTGCAGCCGGCCTGATCCGGCTTTCAGTTCTTGCCCGCGCCTTGCAGCCGGTGGCAGGCTGTCCCGAGCTCCTTACGACTTTCGGAACGCCCGCCTCGATGACGCCGGTTCGGACAGCGGTGGTCGGCTGCGGCCATTTCGGCCGGTATCATGCCGAGAAATACGCGGCGCTCGCCGGGGCGGAGCTCGTGGCGGTGGTCGACTGCGAGCCCGAGCGGGCACGTGCACTCGGTGCGCGGCTCGGGGCTGAGGCGCTTGACGATCCCGGTGATCTCGTAGGCCGCGTTGAGGCCGCGAGCGTGGTCGTGCCGACCCGGGCCCATTTCCGGGTCGCGCGCCAGCTCCTGGACGGCGGTCTGCACGTCCTGCTCGAGAAACCGCTCGCGGCGACGCTCGAGGAGGCAGACGCGTTGATCGCGCTCGCGGCCGCGCGCGGGGTGGTGCTTCAGATCGGGCATCTCGAGCGGTTCAACGCCGCGGTCCTGGCGCTTGCCGACGTCCTGAAGGAGCCGCTGTTCATCGAGTCGCACCGGCTGGCGCCGTTCCAACCGCGCGGCACCGATGTCGACGTCGTGCTCGACCTGATGATCCACGACATCGATCTGATCCAGCAGCTGGTCGGGCGGCCGTTGGCGCGCATCGACGCGGTCGGCGTGCCGGTCCTCTCGGTCGAGGACGACATTGCGAACGCCAGGCTGCATTTCGAGGGCGGCTGCGTGGTCAACGTCACCGCGAGCCGGGTCAGCCTCAAGAGCGAGCGGAGGATGCGGCTGTTCCAGAGGGACGCCTACGTCTCGATCGACTTCCAGGCGGGCGAGGCGACGATCGCGCGCAAGGGCTCGGGAGAAATGTTCCCGGGCGTGCCGGACGTGCGGCTGGAGCGGCGCCGGTTCGAGGCCAACGATCCGCTCCGGCTCGAGATCGAGGCGTTCCTGGCCGCGGTCCGCGGCGAGCGGGCGGTCGCCGTGTCGGGCGCGGACGGCCGCCTCGCCCTCGACAGCGCGCTTCGGATCACTCGCGCTTTGCAGCGGCCACGTTGACCGAATCGCCGCAGGCCTTGGCGAGGCCCGACGGCAGCGGCTGGCCGTCGATCCAGGCAAGGATGTCGTCCCAGACCACCTTGCGCTCGAGGTCGCGCAGCAGGAGATGCCAGCCGTTCTGGTACACGACCTCGGTGCAGGGGTCGGCGGTCAGGCGCCCGACCATCGCGGTGTGCGCCGTGGGCGGCACGATCTCGTCGCGGGCGCCGCCCAGGATCAGGAGCGGCCCCGGCACCCCGGGTGCGGCGGCATAGGCGAGATCCATCAGCCGGACCAGGCCGGCGATCGCATCGACCCGGGTCGCCTTGATGAACAAGGGATCGGCCCCGAGCGCGCGCAGCATGTCCAAGTTATCCGACGCCAGCACGCCCAGGCTCTCGCCGGTCAGCTTGAGCCCCGGGGCCACGTGGTCCGCGAGCCAGAGCACCGCGCGATAGAACGGGTTCAGCTGATCGCCGCCCCAGACCGCGGGCGCGGTCATGATCATGCCGGCGGCATCGAGCGGAACGCCCTCGGCGACCGCGGCGATCAGGACCGCGGCGCCCATGCTCTCGCCGAGCAGATAGACCGGCTGGTCCGGGTAGAGCTTTGCGATCCGGGTCCGCTCCCGGCGCAGGTCGCCGACCAGGGTCGCGATGCCGGGCCAGCGGCCGGCGTCGGGATTGGCGCCGAAGCCGTTCTGATCGTAGGCGTAGACTGCGACCCCGTGGCTCGCGGCGTAGGTGCCGAAATCAGCGAAGGCGTTGCTGTAGTCGTTGAAGCCGTGCACCGCCAGGATCACCGCCCGCCGCGCGCCGTCCGGCAGCCACTCCCGGCGGGGCACGCTCGAGCTTTCGCCGAGCGGGTCCGAGGACGTCGTGCTGCACGCCAGCATGCTGAGGCCGACGATCAGGAGCACGACCGCCCGGATCGCCGCGCCGGTCATCCCGCCGTTGCCGGCGCCGGCTCCGGCAGGCCGAGCAGGGCCCAGATCTCCTCGGGCCTGCGGCCAGACTGCCGGAGCGTGCGCAGGGTGACCGCACGATTGCGCTTGGCGAGCCGGAGCCCGGTCGAGTCGGCGATCAGGTTGTGGTGGTAGTAGCGCGGCTGCGACAGACCGAGCAGCGCCTGCAGGAGCCGGTGGATGTGGGTGGCGTGGAACAGATCCTCGCCCCGGGTGACGAGCGTCACTGCCTGCGCCGCGTCGTCCAGCGTGACCGCCAGATGATAGCTGCCCGGCACGTCCTTGCGCGCTAGGACCACGTCGCCGAGCAGTTCGGGCTGCGCCTCGATCGCCCCGGCGCGCAGGTCGTACCAGGTGAGCGGGCCGGTCAGCTCGAGCGCGCGCCCGACGTCGAGCCGGAGCGCGAACGGCTCGTCGCCGGCGATCCGCAGGCGCCGCTCGGCCCCGCTCAGGCTGCGGCAGATGCCGGGGTAGACCGCCTCGCCGGCCGGACCGTGCGGGGCCTGCGCGGCATGGGCGATCTCGGCCCGGATGCGCCGCCGGGTGCAGAAGCAGGGGTAGAGGACGCCCAGACGGTCGAGCCGGTCGAGCGCCTGGTCGTAGAGCGCCATGCGCTCCGACTGCCGGACCGGCCGGCCGTCCCAGTCGAGCCCCAGCCAGCGCAGGTCCTCGAGGATGCCCTGCTCGAACTCGGGCCGGCAGCGCGCCCGGTCGATGTCCTCGATCCGCAGCAGGAACTTGCCGCCGGCGGCCCGCGCCGATTCCCAGGCGACCAGGGCGGCATACGCATGGCCTAGATGGAGGTAGCCGGACGGGCTCGGCGCGAAGCGCGTGACCGTGGGCTGATCACCCGGCTCGGGCAGCGGCAGGAAGTCAGCGCCTTTGAGCATGAAGTGTCGTAGCGTCGGTGCGGACCGGGGCTGCAAGGATCAGGCGGGCCGAACATGGTCGCGCGCGCGCCGCTTGGCAAGCTATGTATGGTCGCGGATTTATCTTGCGAGGACTGCCATATGGCGCTGTTGTCCGGCCCCCGCCTGCCACCCCGCCGGCCAGGACCGGCGCGCCAGCTCGTGGTCCTGCTGCACGGCGTCGGCGCCGACGGCAACGATCTGATCGGCCTGGCGCCCGGGTTGGCGGAGCGCCTGCCGCACGCGGCCTTCGTCGCGCCCGACGGGCCCGAGCCCTGCGACATGGCGCCGTTCGGCCGGCAGTGGTTCTCGCTCCGGGATCGGCAGCCGGCGGCGCTGCTGGCCGGGGTCCAGCGGAGCCTGCCGGTGTTGAACGCCTTCCTCGATGCCGAACTTGGGGACGCCGGGCTCGGCGCGCGCCAGCTTGCGCTGGTCGGCTTCTCCCAGGGCACGATGCTCGCTCTTTACGCGGCGCTCCGCCGGGCGCCGGCGCTGGCCGCCGTGCTCGGCTATTCGGGCGCGCTGCTCGCCGCCGAGCGTCTGGCGGCGGAGGTGACGAGCCGGCCGCCGGTGTTCCTGATCCACGGCGCTGCCGACGAGATCGTGCCGGTGCAGGCCTTGCACGCCGCGATCCAGGGCCTGCAGGCGGCCGAGGTGCCGGTGCAATGGGCGATCCGTGCCGGCCTCGGGCATGGCATCGATCCCGATGGCATCGCCCACGGCGCCGCCTTCCTCGCCGCCGCATTCGCCGATCCCGAGGGTGCTCGTTAGAGGTTCTCGATCACCAGGTCGGGGAGGACGTCGGCCGGCGTGAAGCCGAACACGCGACCGTAGAAGGTAAGCTCGGCGAGCAGCACGCGCCGGATGGTCTCCGCCTTGCGAAAGCCGTGCTGCTCGCCCTCGAAGGTCAGATAGGCGACCGGCAGCCCCTTCCGGCGCAGCGCCTCGACCATCATCTCCGCCTGGTTCGGCGGCACGACCGCGTCCTCCAGCCCCTGGAAGAAGATGATCGGGCAGGACAGGCGATCGACGTGTTGGATCGGCGAGCGCGCCCGGTACAATGCCTGCGCCTCGGGCCAGGGCCCGATCAGGCGGTCGAGGTAGCGGCTCTCGAACTTGTGGGTGTCGCGCGCCAGCGCCTCGAGGTCGCTCACGCCGTAGTGGCTGGCGCCGGCCCGGAACAGATCGTGGAAGGTCAGCGCGCACAGGGTCGTATAGCCGCCGGCGCTGCCGCCGGTGATCGCGAGCCGGCGCGCGTCTGCCCGGCCGGCCTCGACCAGAAAGCGGGCGGCGTTGACGCAGTCCTGGACGTCGACCTCGCCCCACCGGCCCAGCAGGCGCTCGCGGTAGGCACGGCCGTAGCCGGTGCTGCCGCCGTAATCGACGTCGCAGACCGCGAAGCCGCGGGAGGTCCAGAACTGGGTCGAGAGCCTGAGCTCGCTCGAGGTATTGCCGGTCGGGCCGCCGTGGCTCTTGACGATCAGCGGCGGGCGCTCGCCGGCGGGCGCCGCAAAGTCCGGGTTCGTCGGCGGGTAGACCAGAGCATGCGCGCTCTGGTCCGGCCCGCTCGGGAATTCGGTCGCCTCGGGCCGGGCGAGCCAGACCGGGTCGACCGGCAACGGGCCTGCCGAGCGAAGCTCGCGCAGCTGCCCACTCGAGGGCTCGAGCAGCACGATCGCCACCGGCCGATCCGGGGCCCCGGCGCGCAGCACGGCCTGTCCCCCGGCGATGCTGATCCCCGAGAGCTCGGTGCAGGGCAGCGGCAGGCGCGTCAGCTGGCCGGTCGCGGTCGCGATCCGCGCCAGATGCCAGCGCCCGGCCTCGGTGAAGCAGGCGAGGATCGTGTCGGTGCCCAGGAATCCGTACCAGCGGCCACCGAAGGTCCAGGCCGGGCCGGCAAATTCGGCAGACATCGGGCAGTCGGGAATCGGGCCCGCTTCGCCCAGCCGGTACAGGTTCCACCAGCCCGTCCGATCTGATGCGAAATGGAGCCGGCCGTCGGGCGACCAGGCGGGCTGCACGATCGATTCCCGCGGGCCGCCCGCGACCCGCCGGGGAGCGCTGAGGCGCGCATCGTCCCCGATCTCGGCGAGCCACAGCTCGGTGCCGTCCCAGGGCATGTTCGGGTGGTCCCAGCTGAGCCAGGCGAGCTGCCGGCGGTCGGGACTGAGGCGGGGCGAGCTGAAGAAGTCGTGGCCGCCGACCAGCTGCCGGCCCGGGTCGTCGTGCCCGTCGAGCTCGAGCGCGACGATGCTGTTGACCGCCTCGCCGCCGGCGCGATGGTCTTCGCGGACCGCGAGTAGCCGCCGGCCGGGCGGGTCGAGCTCGAGATCGGCGTAGCGCAGCCGGCGGTCGCTGGCCGGCGTGATCGGCGCCGCGCCGCCCTCGTCCCGCAGACGGTAGAGCTGCTGGTCGGCGAAGTTGACCGCGACGACGATGCCGTCCCGGACCGCGTAAGCGCCGCCGCCGTATTCGTGCACCCGGGTGCGGACGTTGAAGGGCGGCGGGCTCAGGTCGGCGGCCGCGCCCTCGAGCGGCCGGCGCACCAGGACCGTGCGGCCGCCCTCCTCGGGCCGGGTCTCGAGCCAATAGGCGGTCTCGCGATCGAGCCATGGCTGCGCCAGCCCGACCTGGGCGGCGGTGACCAGATCGGCGCTGATCGGTGATGCCCAACAGCCGTAGCCTGCGACCCGTGCCATCCCTAGCCTCCTGTCAGCGGTGGCGGCAAGCCTACCGCACCAGGCCCCGAACATGCCAGCGATCGGCGAATTTGTTCTTGTTATGTTCTGCGGGCCCGGGTAGCCTTCGGCGTCATGGACAGCGAGCTGCCGCCCGCCCGGCCGCGCAAAGGGCGGGGTGCGACCTTCAATCCCAAGGTCCGGTTCGAGAGCACCGAGCTCGACCCGTTCGACGATGGCTGGGGTTCGCTTGCGGAGCTGCGCGCCGAAGCGCCGCCGCCGGCGACCGAGGTGCGGCCGGATGCCAGCCGGAGCGTGATCGTCCGCAACGCCTCGCCGGACATTCCCTTCGAGCAGTCGATCAACCCTTATCGCGGCTGCGAGCACGGCTGCATCTATTGCTATGCGCGCCCGAGTCACGCCTACCTCGGGCTGTCGCCGGGCCTCGATTTCGAAACCAAGATATACGCCAAGCTCGACGCGGCGCCGCTGCTCGAGCGGGAGCTCGCGAAGCCCGGGTATCGCTGCCAGCCGATCGCGCTCGGCAGCAACACCGATCCCTACCAGCCGCAGGAGCGGAAGCTCGGGATCACCCGCGCGATTCTCGAGGTCCTCCGCCGCTGCCGGCACCCGGTCACGATCGTGACCAAATCCGCGGCCGTGACCCGCGATCTCGACCTGCTGGCGCCCATGGCGGCGGACGGCCTCGCGGGCGTCGCGATCTCGATCACGACGCTCGATGCGCGGCTCGCCCGCACCCTCGAGCCGCGGGCGGCGGCGCCGCACCGTCGTCTGGAAGCGTTGCGCAGCATCAGCGCGGCGGGCGTGCCGACGAGCGTGATGGTCGCTCCGATCATCCCGGGGCTGAACGACCACGAGCTCGAGGGCGTGCTCGAGGCGGCCGCGGCGGCAGGCGCGAGTTATGCGGGCTACGTCGTGCTGCGCCTGCCGCACGAGCTGAGGGAGCTGTTCACGGCCTGGCTCGAGGCGCATGCGCCGCTCCGGGCCCAGCACGTGCTCGCCCTGATCCGCCAGTGCCGCGGTGGCAGGCTCAACGATCCGAGCTTCGGTTCGCGGATGCGTGGCCAGGGCGCCTACGCTGAGCTGATCGGCAAGCGGTTCGCGCTGGCGAAGCGCCGCTTCGGTCTCGACCGGCCCCGTTCGCTGCTCAGGACCGACCTGTTCAAGCCCCCGGTGCTTGACAAGGGGCAGCTCCGCCTGTTCTGACCCTGCGGCGCCGGACGGTTTCGGCCGCTTCTCAACAATCGGGCAGGTTGCTGATTCGTTTACGTTCGGCGGGCTTGACATCGTCGGCGCGGAGCGCACATTAGAACCAATTCGGACTGGTTTGGTCCTCTTTTGCAGAGGAATGCGCCGTGATCCGGCTCAGCAAGCTCGCGGACTATGGGATCGTCATCATGACCAACATGGCGCGGCAACCGGGGCGCCAGCACAACGCGCCGGAGGTCGCGGCCCAGAGCCACATCCCGTTGCCGATGGCGAGCAAGATTTTGAAGAGCCTGGCGCGTGCGGGGCTGCTGCAGTCGCACCGCGGCGTCAAGGGCGGTTATGGCCTGGCGCGGCCGGCGGCGGCGATCAGCGTCGCCGAGGTGATCTCGGCGCTCGACGGCCCGATCGCGGTGACCGCCTGCATCGAGGACGGGCCCGGCGGTTGCGAGATCGAGGCGCTCTGCCCGGCGCGGGCCAACTGGCAACGGATCAACGATGCGATCCGGACCGCGCTCGATGGCATCAGCATGGCCGAGATGGCGCAGGCGCTGCCGGCGGTGTTCCGGCCGCCCGCGATCGCAGTGGATGGCGGCCCGCCGCGGGAACCATGGGGCCGGGCCTGACCTTGGTTCCGGCAAAGGGGATCGCGGCGGCAGCAGACGAGGTCCGGGCCGGCGAACGGTTCGGCAGGGAGAAGGTGATCGATGGCAGCGACAGCGCTGGAGACGGTCCGCGACTACACGGGCCACGAGTACAAGTACGGCTTCGTCACCGACATCGAGGTCGAGCTCGCGCCCAAGGGGCTGAGCGACGAGACCGTCCGCATGATCTCGGTCAAGAAGGGCGAGCCCGCCTGGATGACCGAATGGCGGTTGCAGGCGCTCGCCCGCTGGCAGACGATGGACGAGCCTGGCTGGGCCAGGGTCAGCTACCCGCCGATCGACTTCCAGGCGATCAGCTACTATGCGGCACCCAAGTCCAAGGGCGAGCGGCCGAAGAGCCTGGCCGAGGTCGACCCGGAGCTCCTGCGCACCTACGAGAAGCTCGGCATCCCGATCAAGGAGCAGGAGGTCCTGGCCGGGGTCGCGATGGACTACGTGTTCGACAGCGTCTCGGTCGCGACCACCTTCAAGGCGAAGCTCGGTGAGCTCGGCATCATCTTCTGCTCGATCTCCGAGGCGGTCGAGAACCATCCGGAGCTGGTCCGGCGGTATCTCGGCTCGGTCGTGCCCCAGGGCGACAACTTCTTCGCGGCGCTGAACTCGGCGGTGTTCACCGACGGCTCGTTCGTCTACGTGCCCAAGGGCGTGCGCTGCCCGATGGAGCTCTCGACCTACTTCCGGATCAACGCCGCCGAGACCGGTCAGTTCGAGCGCACGCTGATCATCGCCGACGAGGGCAGCTACGTCAGCTACCTCGAGGGCTGCACGGCCCCCCAGCGCGACGAGAACCAGCTGCACGCCGCCGTGGTCGAGCTGATCGCCCTCGACGACGCCCAGATCAAGTACTCGACGGTGCAGAACTGGTACCCCGGCGACCAGGAGGGCAAGGGCGGCATCTACAATTTCGTGACCAAGCGCGGTGCCTGCCGCGGCCGCAACTCCAAGATCTCCTGGACCCAGGTCGAGACCGGCTCGGCGATCACCTGGAAATATCCGAGCTGCATTCTCCAGGGCGACAACTCGGTCGGCGAATTCTATTCGGTCGCGCTGACCAACAATCACCAGCAGGCCGACACCGGCACCAAGATGATCCACATCGGCAAGAACACGCGCTCGCGGATCGTCTCCAAGGGCATCTCGGCCGGCCGCAGCAACAACACCTATCGCGGCCTGGTGCGGGTGCTGAAGGGTGCGGAAGGTGCCCGCAACCACACCCAGTGCGACTCGATGCTGCTGGGCGACCGCTGCGGCGCGCACACCGTGCCCTACATCGAGGTCAAGAACCGCTCGGCCAAGGTCGAGCACGAGGCGACCACATCCAAGATCGGCGAGGACCAGATGTTCTATTGCCGGCAGCGCGGGCTGTCGGACGAGGATGCGGTCGCGCTGATCGTCAACGGCTTCTGCAAGGAGGTGATGCAGGAGCTGCCGATGGAGTTCGCGGTCGAGGCACAAAAGCTGCTCGCGATCAGCCTCGAGGGCAGCGTCGGCTGACGCAACCCCCGGACACAGTCGAGAGAGTTCGAGAAGACATGCTCAACATCAGCAACCTTCGGGTCTCGGTTGACGACCAGGAGATCCTGCGCGGCGTCGACCTGGAGGTCGGGGCCGGCGAAGTTCACGCCATCATGGGCCCGAACGGCTCGGGCAAGAGCACGCTCGCTTACGTGCTCGCCGGCCGCGACGGCTACGAGGTGACCGCGGGCGAGGTGGTTTACGACGATCAGAACCTGCTCGAGATGGCGCCGGAGGAGCGCGCCGCGGCCGGGGTGTTTCTCGCCTTCCAATATCCGATCGAGATCCCCGGCGTCGCCAACATGTACTTCCTGCGCACCGCGCTGAACGCGCTCCGACGAGCGCGGGGCGAGCCCGAGATCGACGCCGCCGCCTTCATGAAGCTCGTGCGCGACAAGGCCAAGCTGGTCGGGATCAAGGCCGAGCTGCTCAAGCGCAGCGTCAACGTCGGCTTCTCGGGCGGCGAGAAGAAGCGCAACGAGATTCTGCAGATGGCGGTCCTCGAGCCGCGGCTCGCGATCCTGGACGAGACCGATTCCGGGCTCGACATCGATGCGCTCAAGACCGTCGCCGACGGCGTCAACCAACTGCGCGACCCGGACCGCGCGATGGTCGTGATCACCCACTATCAGCGACTGCTCGACTACATCGTGCCCGACCACGTGCACGTGCTGCTGAACGGCCGGATCGTCCGGTCCGGCGGCAAGGAGCTGGCGCTCGAGCTGGAGAAGTCCGGTTATGCCGCATTTGGTGCCCCTGCCCAGGCGGTCGCCTGAGTCCGCCCCGACGATGCAGCAGATGATCGCTCCCTCGGAGCGCTATGCGGCGCTGTTCGAGGCCGCGCGCGGGCAGCTGCCGGGCGCGCGGCACGCGCCGCTGCGCGACTGGCGTCAGGCGAGCTTCGAGCGCTTCCGCGCGCTCGGCTTCCCGGGACCCAAGGTCGAGGCCTGGAAATACACCTCGGTCCGGCCGCTGGTGCGCGAGGACTACGCGCTCGCCACGCCCGCCCCGGTCCGGCGCGCCGACCTCGCCCCCTATCTCCTGGGCGAGGACGCGTGCCGCTTGGCCTTCGTCAACGGCCATTTCCTCGCCGAGCTGTCGGACGATTTATCCGACCTCCGCGGCCGGCCGGTGCAGAGCTTGGCCGCGGCCCTCGAGGCGGGCGAGGTCAGCCCCTTCGAGCTCGGCCTGGAATCGAGCTCCGAGCGCGCGTTCAGCGCTTTGAATGCCGCCTTGACCGCGGACGGCTGCCTGATCCGCCTCGACGACGGCGCCACGCTTCCCGGGCCGGTGCAGCTGCTGTTCATCAGTCTCGGCGACGAAGAGCCGGCACTGATCAGCCCGCGTAATCTGGTCGCGCTCGGGGCCGGCGCCCGTCTCGACCTGGTCGAGACCCACGTCGCGCTCGGCGGCGGCCGGCCGCTGACCAACCTCGTGAGCCGGTTCGTGGTCGGGCGCGGCGCCGAGCTCAATCACGACCGCTTGCAGCTCGGCGAGCTCGCCGGCAGCCTGATCGGCAAGACCCATTACCGGCTTTCGGCAGACGCCCGTCTGACGCAGACGCTCGCGACCGTCGGCGGCGCGCTCGTGCGCAACGAGATCGAGGCGGTGCTCGATGGCTCGGGGATCGAGCTCGGCCTCAACGGCCTCTATCTCGGCCGCGCGCGCCAGCACATCGACAATGCCATCCAGATCGAGCACGCCCGCCCGGGCAGCACCAGCAATCAGTTCTACAAGGGCGTCCTCGACGGCCGGGCGCAAGCCGTGTTCGCCGGCCGGATCGTGGTCCAGCGGGACGCTCAGAAGACCAACGCCTATCAGGCCAACAACAATCTGCTGCTGTCGCCGGATGCCGAGATCGACACCAAGCCCGAGCTCGAGATCTTCGCCGACGACGTCAAGTGTTCCCATGGCGCGACCGCCGGCGAACTCGACGAGCGGGCGCTGTTCTACCTGCGCTCGCGCGGGCTCGAGCCGGAGACCGCGCGCAGCCTCCTGACCTACGCCTTCGCCGACGAGGTGCTCGAGCGCTTCCGTCACCCGGTCGCGGCCGGGCAGGCGCGCCGCGAGCTGTTGCGCTGGCTGCCGGGCGGCGCCGAGCTGGAGGGCCTGTTGTGACCGCGGCGCCGCTCCGGGCCGATCAGCCGCGGCCCTACGACGTCGAGCGCGTCCGGCTGGATTTCCCTTGTTTGCAGCAGACCGTGCATGGCCGTCCGCTGGTGTTTCTCGACACCGCCGCGAGCGCGCAGAAGCCGGCGGCCGTGATCGACGAGCTGGCGCGCGTGCTGCGTGAGGACTACGCCAACATCCACCGCGGCGTGTACGCGCTGAGCGAGCGCGCGACCGACCTGCACGAAGCGGCGCGCAGCAAGGTCCAGCGCCTCCTCGGCGCCGCCGAGGCCCGCGAGATCGTGTTCACGCGCAACGCCACCGAAGGCATCAACCTGGTCGCGCAGAGTTTCGTCAGACCGCGCGTCAGACCGGGCGACCAGATCCTGATCACGGCCATGGAGCACCACGCCAACATCGTGCCCTGGCAGCTGCTCGGCGAGCAGTGCGGGTTCGAGCTGGTGGTCGCGCCGGTCAACGACCAGGGCGAGCTGCTCATGGACGAGTTCGAGGCCCGGCTGTCGGCGCGCACCAAGCTCGTGTCGGTGACCTGGGTGTCGAACGCCCTCGGTACCATCAACCCGGTCCACGAGATCGTCGAGCTCGCCCGTCGCCGCGGCATCCCGGTGCTGATCGACGCTGCCCAGGCGGTCCAGCACATGGTGGTCGACGTTCAGGACCTGGGTTGCGATTTCCTGGTGTTCTCGGGCCACAAGCTCTACGGGCCATCCGGGATCGGCGCGCTCTACGGCAAGGCCGATCTGCTGACCGCGATGCCGCCCTATCAGGGCGGCGGCGAGATGATCAGCTCGGTCAGCTTCGAGCACACCGAGTTCAACGACATTCCCTACAAGTTCGAGGCCGGCACGCCTGCGATCGAGGCCGCCTCGGCGCTCGGCGTCGCGATCGACTATCTCCAGGAGCTTGGGCTCGACCAGATCGCCGCGCACGAGGCGGACGTGCTCGCCTACGCGACGCGCGCCCTGCAGCAGGTGCCCGGACTTCGGATCGTCGGCACCGCGCGCGCCAAATGCGGCGTCATCTCGTTCGTGATGGAGCAGGCGCATCCACAGGACATCGGGACGCTCCTGGACCTCGACGGCATCGCCGTCCGGACCGGCCAGCATTGCGCCCAGCCGGTGATCGAGCGTCTCGGCCACAGCGCGACCGCCCGGGCCTCGCTCGGCCTCTACAACACTCACGCCGACATCGACGCCCTGGTCGAAAGCCTGCGGCGGATCGCATCGATGTTCTGAAGGCAGCGGAGGACGAAGATGAGCGACTCCGATCTCGACCGCGCCAGCCAATTCCTGTCTGCCGAGGCGGCAGACAGTGCAACCCCGCCGTCTGCCGACGTCGACGCGCTCGGCGAGCAGGTGATCGAAGCGCTGCGCACCGTCTACGACCCGGAAATTCCGGTCAACATCTTCGAGCTCGGCCTGATCTACAAGATCGACATCGACGACGATCAGCACGTCCACATCGACATGACGCTGACGTCGCCCGCCTGCCCGGTCGCCGGCACCTTGCCGGACGAGGTCAAGGACAAGGTGGCGGCGGTCGATGGGGTCCAGGGCGCCACGGTCGAGGTGGTCTGGGACCCGCCCTGGCACCCGGGCATGATGACCGAGGAGGCCCAGCTCGAGCTCGGCATGATCTACTAGTCGGACCGTTCAACGGTTCCGGCAGACGCCGGGTCTGCCGCTCGGCCAGGCCTCCGGTGGCGGGCTGCGCCGACCTCCGAGGCCTTCAGCTCAGTCGCCGGATCAAGACATCGAGCTGATCGAGCGAACCGTAGGTGATCTGCAGGGTGCCGCCGGCTCCCTGGGGCGTCAGACGCACGGGCAGACCGAGACGGCTCGAGAGGTCGTGCTCGAGCGCCCGGGTATTCGCGTCCTTGGCCGCCAGCCGGGACTGGTGGCGATGCGGACGCTGAGCGTCGATCCGGACCAGGGCTTCGGTCTGCCTGACGTTCAGACCCCGGCTGACCACGACTTTCGCCAGAGCGACCGGATCGCGGCTGCCGAGCAAGGCGCGCGCGTGCCCCGCAGAGAGCTCACCGCGTTCCAGCCGTGCCCGGACCTCGGCCGGCAGGCCGAGCAGACGGAGCAGGTTGGCAATGTGGCTACGGCTCTTGCCAAGCGCGCTCGCCAGCGCTTCCTGGGTGTGCTCGAACTCTTCGATCAGGCGGCGATAGCCCTCGGCTTCCTCGAGCGGCGACAGGTCCTGTCGCTGCACGTTTTCGAGCAGTGCCACTTCGAGCGCCGCGCGATCGGAGAGGTCGTAGACCACCACCGGCAGCTCGTGAGCGCCGGCGATCTGAGCGGCCCGCCAGCGCCGCTCGCCGGCCACGATCTCGTAGACCTCGCTGCCGTTCGGCGACCGGCGGACCAGCAGCGGCTGCATCACGCCGCGATGGCGGATCGATTCGGCGAGCGCCGCGAGATCGTCCTCGGCGAACCGGCGGCGCGGCTGCAACGCCGACGGGCGCAGGAACTCGATCGGCAGCATCCGTGCGCGCTCGGCGGGCGCCGATGCGCCGTCCGGAGCGTGTCCGAGCAGGGCCGAAAGGCCCATCCCGAGCCCGCGCCGGCGGGCCAGGCTGCCGGCCTTGGGCTCCTGGCCCAGCTCGGTCACAGGGTCGCCTCGGCGATCTGCTGCTCGCGTCGCAGCACTTCGCCCGCGAGCTGGACGTATGCCTGCGAACCGGGGCAGCGAAAATCGTAAAGCAGCACCGGCATGCCGTGGGAGGGCGCCTCGGAGACCCGGACGTTGCGCGGCACCACGGTCTCGTAGACGCGTTTGCCGAGAAAGCTGCGGACGTCGGTCGCGACCTGTTGGGCGAGGTTGTTGCGGCGATCGAACATGGTCAGCAGGACGCCTTGGACCTCGAGCGTCGGGTTGTAGCTGCGCCGCACCCGCTCGACGGTCCGCAACAGCAGGCTCAGACCCTCCAGGGCGAAGAACTCGCACTGCAGCGGCACGAGCACGGCGCGGGCGGCGGCCAGCGCGTTGACCGTCAGCAGTCCGAGCGAGGGCGGACAGTCGATCAGGACGTAGTCGTAGTCCTTCTCGAGGCTCTCGAGCGCATCCTTGAGCCGGAACTCGCGCCGTTCCTTTTCGACCAGCTCGAGCTCGGCGGCCGACAGATCGACCACCGCCGGGACCAGCTCGAAGCCCGGGATCTGGGTCCGGATCACCGCTTCGCTGAGCTTCGCTTGGCCGAGCACGACGTCGTAGCTGGTCACGCCGCGCGCCGCCTGCTGGATGCCGAGCCCGGTGCTGGCGTTGCCCTGCGGATCGATGTCGATCAGAAGGATGCTCTTGCCGCAGGCGGCGAGCGCCGTCCCGAGGTTGATCGCGGTGGTGGTCTTACCGACGCCGCCCTTCTGGTTGGCAATCGCGATCACGCGGCCGATTCGTGGTGGCTTGCGGTTGACGATCACGCGCACGGCAAACTCCCCGAAGCTTGAGCACGATGCCCGACGGCGCGGACAGACTTTGGAACATTTCCGGCACCATATGCCAGGATTCCCCGGCGTCAATCATTTCACCGGTGAGCGTCGGCCCTTTCAGAAACAGGCACAGGCTGTCTGCGGTCAGAAAGCGCTCCGCGAGCGATAGCAGACGTGGCAGAGGTGCGAGCGCGCGCGCCGTGACCACCGCCGCCGGCCAGCCCGTCAGCCGCTCGATGCGCTCGTCGTGGACGGTGACGTCGGCGCCGGTGGCGCGTGCCACCTCCCGAAGAAATTGCGCCTTGCGCCGATCGGCCTCGATCAGCGCGACCCCGGGCACGCCGAGCAGTGCCAGAACCATGCCCGGAAAGCCGGCGCCGCTGCCAAGGTCGACCAGCGGGCTCGCCGACGCGGGCAGATGCGCCAGCAGTTGCGCCGAATTGAGCACATGCCGGCGCCAGGGGTCCGCGAGGGTCGCCGGGCCGACCAGATTGATCGCCCGCTGCCAGCGCCCGAGCAGCTCCAGATAGAGGCTCAGTCGCTCGATTGTTTCACGTGAAACAGCGGCCCGCTCGGCGAATGCCTCACGGCTGAGCGCCGGCTCGGCCACCGCTCAGGCCGCCCGGCGCGCGTGGCGATAGAGGATCGCCAACGCCGCCGGCGTCATGCCTGGCAGACGGCTCGCCGCGGCCAGGGTCGACGGACGGACCTCGGCGAGGCATGCGCGGATCTCGCTGCTGAGCCCGGCGATCGCCTCGAGGTCGAGATCGCGCGGCAGCTGCAGCGCCTCCTCGGCCCGAAGCGCCGCGATGTCGGCATCCTGGCGTTCGAGATAGGCGGCGTAGCCCGCCTCGATCTCGAGCTGCTCCGCCACCTCCGGCCGCAGCTCGCCGAGCGCCGGCCAGATCGCCGCCAGCCGTGTCAGGCTGATATTCGGCAGACGCAGCAGCTCCAGGCCGCTGCGCACGACGCCGTCGAGTTTGACCTCGAGCCCCGCCCGCCGCGCTGCGGTCGGACTGAGGCGCAGCGCCCGCAGGCGGGCGATCGCCGCGTCCAACGCCGCCTGCTTGTCCGCAAACGCCCGGCCGCGTTCGGCGCCGACCAGGCCGATGGCCTGACCCTTGGGCGTCAGACGCCGATCGGCATTGTCGGCCCGCAGAGTCAGCCGATATTCCGCGCGCGAGGTGAACATGCGATAGGGCTCGGTGACCCCCTGCGTGATCAGATCGTCGATCAGGACCCCGATGTAGGCGTCCGCGCGATCGAGCGTGAAGGTCCGCGCCCCGGCCGCCCTGAGGGCGCCGTTGATGCCGGCGATCAGGCCTTGCGCCGCCGCTTCCTCGTAGCCGGTCGTGCCGTTGATCTGGCCGGCGAGGAACAGGCGCGGCACGCGCCGGGTCTCGAGGGTCGGTCCGAGCTCGCGGGGATCGACGTGATCGTATTCGATCGCGTAGCCCGGACGCAGCATGACCGCCCGCTCGAGCCCCGGGATCGTGGTCAGCAGGCGCGCCTGCACCTCGGCCGGGAGCGAGGTCGAGATCCCGTTCGGGTAAACGGTCGGGTCGTCGACCCCCTCCGGCTCGAGGAAGATCTGGTGGCGCGGCCGATCGGCGAACCGCACCACCTTGTCCTCGATCGAGGGGCAATAGCGCACGCCGGTCGCCCGGATCCGACCGGCGTACATCGGCGACTGGTCGAGGTTGGCGCGGATCAGCTCGTGAGTAGCCGCCGTGGTTGCGGTGATCGCACAGTCGATCTGGGGATTGCGAATCGTCCCGGTGAGCGTCGAGAAGGGCTCGGCCGGATCGTCGCCCGGCTGGCGCGCGAGCCCCTCGACGTCGATCGTCCGGCCGTCGAGACGCGGCGGCGTGCCGGTCTTGAGGCGCCTCAGCGCGAAGCCGGCGCGGGCGAGACTTTGCGCCAGCCGGACCGCCGGCGCATCCCCGATCCGGCCGGCCGGCCAGTGCTGCAGCCCGAGGTGCACCTCGCCGCGCAGGAAGGTGCCGGTGGTCAGGACCACCGCGCCCGCCTGCCAGCGCCGGCCGTCCGCGGTGACGACCCCCCGGGCCGCGCCGCTCTCGTCGAACAGCAGATCATCGACCGCCCGCGCCTCGACCGTCAGACCGGCCTGCTCGGTCAGCAGGGCGGCGATCGCCCGGCGATAGAGCCGGCGGTCGGCCTGCGCCCGGGGGCCGCGCACCGCCGGTCCCTTACTCCGATTGAGGACCCGGAACTGGATCCCGGCGCGGTCGATCGCCCGCGCCATCAAGCCATCCAGAGCGTCGACCTCGCGCACCAGATGGCCGCGGCCGAGGCCGCCGATCGCGGGATTGCAAGACATGACGCCGATGGTCTCGAGCTTGTGGGTCAGGAGCAGCGTGCGGGCCCCGAGGCGCGCGCTGGCCGCCGCTGCCTCGCAGCCCGCGTGGCCGCCGCCGATCACGATGACGTCGTAGCCGGACATGGCGGAGCTTGTCGCGCACCAGGCCGGTCCCGTCAACGCGTGCGAAGCCTCCCGGCGCTCGTCGCGGTCCGCCGGTCTGCCCCTGTCTGCCGGTCGCCGGACGCGGCGAAACCTGGCATCGCCGCGGGCCGCCAATGCCAGGTCTGCCGATCTTGTCGAAGGCTCAGACGCGCCCGGGGTCGCGCCCCGGAGGGGCCGAGGCAGGCCCCCGTATCGATCGGGATCAGAACTCCAGACGCGCCTCGATCATGATGTTGTGGCTGTGATAGTTGGGCTCGAGCCCGCCGACCTTGGCGACCTTGAAGTTCATGCTCTCGCCGCTCTGATAGTGATAGTCGACGCCCAGCGAGAGCGCGTTGTTGACCGGGTAAGCAAGGCCCGGCTGGCTGCCCCTACCGGGATTGAGCCAGTCTTCCGAGCGGCCCTGCCCGGTGCGGCCTCGAGCCAGGCGCCGTCCGTCGCGGCCACGCTCCTGCTGCTCGACGCGGGCCAGATCGAGGAGGCCCGCCCGCCGCTGATCGTCCCGCCCGGCTGGAGCAAAGGCCAGGCCGCCGCCGATCTGCAGCTGCACACCGGCAGCGTGCGCCCCGGTCGGGCCGTGATGCAGCCCTCTCTCGATGCTCGTGGCGACCGGACCTTCGACCCGGTTTTCGGCGCTTGCGACCTTCGCGGCACCCGCAACGACGATCAGCATCAAACCGATCACGCGCAGCATGGATGTCACCTCCGGCCCGTCGCTCGGACCCTACTAATCATCAGAGCCCCAGCCTAAGGTGACGAGATTAAGAAAGCTCTAAGTTACCCCAGACGAGTCCACGATTTGCAATGTCTGGTGCCTACAAGTCTCGATAGTTAATCACGCTTTAAGTATTTCTTCTAAATCTATCAAGTCAGAGCTGAAGATAATGAGATAGTCTACCGCATAATTACTTACCAATACAAAACTCCCCAAAGATAAGATCGAGCACGTCATCGACGCCGACGCGGCCAGTGAGGCGCCCGAGAGCGCGCGCCGCGAGCCGCAGATCCTCCGCGAGCAAGGCTAGCTCGGCCTCGGCGGCCGCCTGCCGGAAGCGCTCGAGCGCCTCGAGCGCCGCCCTGAGCGCCGCCCGATGCCGGCTGCGGGTCGGCGCCGGTCCGGCCGCCGGCGACAGGCGCTCGGCCGCGGCCGCGCCGAGGACCTCGAGCAGGCGCTCGAAACCCTCGCCGGTTCGGCAGGAGAGCGGCAGGGCGGGCCGCTCGCCGACCAGAGGCATCCGTGGCAACGATACGAGATCGGCCTTGTTGACGATGCACAGGGCGTCGTCATCGGCGAGCGCCAGCGTCGCCGCATCGAGCTCCGGCCAGAGCGCGCCATCGAACAGCAGCAGACGGAGATCGGCGTTGGCGGCGCGCTGCCGCGCCCGGCGCACCCCTTCGGCCTCGATCGCGTCGACCGCCGCCCGCAACCCGGCGGTATCGAGCACCGTCGCCGGGTAGCCCCCGAGATCGAGGTGGACCTCGAGGACGTCCCGGGTCGTGCCCGGCTCGGGGGTCACGATCGCGACGTCGCGTTGCGCGAGCCAGTTGACCAGGGTCGATTTACCGGCGTTCGGCGGCCCGAGCACCGCGATCGTGAGGCCCTCCCGCAGACGTTCGCCGCGGCGCCGGTCGGCCAGGTGCGCCGCCATTTCGGCAGCGAGCCGGGCCACCCCGGGGCGGACCGCCGCGAGCAGGTCGGCCGGCACGTCGGCCTCCTCGGGCGCGAAATCGATCGCGGCTTCGAGCCGGGCGAGCGCCTCGAGCAGGCGCTGCCGCCAGTCGTCGTACAGGCGGCCGAGCGCGCCATCGAGCTGCCTCAACGCCTGGCGCGCCTGCGCCCGGGTCTCGGCGGCGATCAGGTCGGCCAGGCCCTCGGCGGCGGTCAGATCCAGCCGGCCGTTCAGGAAGGCGCGCTTGCTGAACTCCCCGGGCTCGGCCGGGCGCAGGCCGGGCAGGCTCGCGAGGCCGTCCGACAGGCCCGCGAGCACCGCCCGGCTGCCGTGGATCTGCAGCTCGAGCACGTCCTCGCCGGTGAAGCTCGCGGGGCCCGGAAACCAGAGCACCAGGCCGCGGTCGAGAAGCTCACCGCTCTCGGGCTCGCGAAGCGGACGCAACGCTGCCTGGCGTGCGGGCGGCGGTGGCGAGCCGGTCAGACGCTGGCAGACCGCAGCGCAGGCCGGGCCAGAGAGTTGGATCACCGCGACCGCAGCGCGCCCGAGGCCGCTCGTCAGCGCGAAGATCGTCTCGGGGCTCGAGGGCATGACGCATCCCGGTCGGCGGCGGGCCTGGCATTCTGCTCGGTTTCCGCCTGCGCGGTTGGCCGAGCCGCCGTGCGCTTTATATATCGGCAAGACCAAGCCACCAACCGGCAGCTCGGCAGGTCGCGACGGACGTCCCGCCTCGCTGGTCACCAGAGGATCTCAGGATGTCTGCCCTGCAGAATCGCCTCGGCGAGGCGACCAGCCCCTATCTCATCCAGCATCGGGACAATCCGGTCGCTTGGCAGCCCTGGGACGAGGCGGCGCTGGCGGCGGCGCGCGCGCAGGACAAGCCGATCCTGCTGTCGATCGGCTACGCCGCCTGCCACTGGTGCCACGTGATGGCCCACGAGAGCTTCGAGAACCCGCAGATCGCGGCCCAGATGAACGACCAGTTCGTCAACATCAAGGTCGATCGCGAGGAGCGGCCGGACCTCGACCAGATCTATCAGCACGCGCTCGCCCTGCTCGGCCAGCACGGCGGCTGGCCGCTGACCATGTTCCTGACCCCGGCCGGCGAGCCGTTCTGGGGCGGCACCTATTTCCCGCCGGAGTCGCGCTACGGCCGGCCCGGCCTGCCGGAGGTCCTGGAGACCGTCAGCCGGATCTGGACCGGCGACCGCGACAAGGTCGTGAGCAACACCACGGCCCTGAAGGAGGCGCTCGCCAGCCTTGCGCGACCCGACGCCGGTCCGGCGCTTGCGCCGGCCGTCCGCGATCAGACGGCAAGGCGCCTGGTCCAGGCGTTCGATACCATCCACGGTGGCCTTGGCGGCGCGCCGAAGTTCCCGCAGGCCCCGGTCCTCGACCTGGTCTGGCGGCACGCGCTCGCGAACGGCGATGAGGCGGCCCGTCATGCCGTCCTGCACACGCTGACCAACATCTGCCAGGGCGGCATCTACGACCACCTCGGCGGCGGCTTCGCCCGCTACGCGGTCGACGGGTTCTGGCTGGTGCCGCACTTCGAGAAGATGCTCTACGACAATGCCCAGCTGCTCACGCTGCTGGCCGATGCCTATGCCGAGACGCAGACTCCGCTGTTCCGGGCGCGGGCCGTCGAGACCGTCGGCTGGCTCGCGCGGGAGATGCGGGTCGGCGATGCCTTCGCGTCCAGCCTCGATGCCGACAGCGAGGGCGAGGAGGGCAAGTACTACGTCTGGCAGGCGGCCGAGGTCGACCGCCTGCTGGGCGCCGAAGCGGCGCGCTTCCGGCTCGCCTACGGGATCACCGATGGCGGCAACTGGGAAGGCAAGACGGTCCTCAACCGTCTGCACCAGCCGGCGCTGCTGCCGGCGGCCGAGGAGGCGGCGCTGCGCAGGAGCGCGGATGTGCTGCTCGCAGCCCGCGCCGAGCGGGTGCCGCCCGGGCGCGACGACAAGGTCCTGGCCGACTGGAACGGCTTGACGGTCGCTGCGCTCGCCCGCGCTGCGGGCGTGTTCGATCGCCCCGACTGGCTCGAGCGCGCCGAGCGCGCCTTCGGGTTCGTCACCGGGACCATGATGACCGGCGATCGGCTGGTCCACAGCTGGCGTGCGGGCCGCAGCTTGGCGCTCGCTTTCCTCGATGACTACGCCAACATGGCTGCGGCTGCTCTCGCGCTGTTCGAGCACACCGCGGCGCCAGGCTATCTGGAGCAGGCGGAGCGCTGGATCGCGCGTCTCGACGCCGATTACCTCGATCCGGAGGCGGGCGGCTATTTCCAGGTTCCGGTAGCGGCACACGACGTCCTGGTGCGGACCAAGAACGCCCAGGACGGCCCGACACCCGCCGGCAACGGCGTGCTGCTCGGCGTGCTCGCACGGCTGCACCTGGTCACCGGTGAGCGCCGCTACCTGCAGCGCGCCGAGCAGCTGCGAACCGCCTTTGCCGGCGAGGCCATGCGCAATCCGGCCGCGCACGCGGCGCTCCTGAGCGCGACGGTCTGGCTCGACCGACCGGTCCAGATCGTGATCACCGGCGCGCTCGAGGATCCCGCCTGCCAAGCGCTCCGCCGGATCGCTCTGGCGGCGGCCCTGCCGGAGGCGAGCCTCGTCTGCCTGCCGCCCGGCCAGTCTCTGCCGGAGACCCACCCGGCAGCCGGCAAGACCCAGGTCGACGCCCGGCCGACGGTCTATGTCTGCCCGGGTCAGACCTGTCAGCCACCGATCACCGATCCGACTGCGCTCGCCAGCGCCCTCACGGCAGCGAGTGTCCGTCGCAACTTTTAGACCGTCTGACATCGCCCGGTTGCGCTTGGCGATCCGCCCTCACCGCGTTAGCCTGCGTCCGACACAAATTCCATCCGCGGTGGGAGGATCGCTATGGCTGGCGTCGTACGGGTGCACGAGACGGGCGGACCGGACGTCCTGCGCTACGAGCAGATCGAGGTCGGTCAGCCCGGGGCCGGCCAGGCCCTGATCCGGCAGACAGCCATCGGACTCAACTACATCGACGTGTACTTCCGCTCCGGCCTGTACCCGCCTCCGAGTTTGCCGTTCGTCGCCGGACAGGAGGGCGCTGGCGTGGTCGAGGCGGTCGGCGCGGGCGTTGACGAGCTCCGGGTCGGCCAGCGGGTCGCTTACGCCGGGCCGCTTGGCGCCTATGCCGAGCGTCGCCTGGTGCCGGCCGATCGGCTGGTGCCAGTCCCCGACGGCATCACCGACGAGCAGGCCGCCGCGATGATGCTGAAGGGCATGACGGCGCACTACCTGCTCCGGCGGACGTTCCGCGTCGAGGCCGGCCAGACCATCCTGTTCCACGCCGCGGCCGGCGGCGTCGGCCTGATCGCCTGCCAATGGGCCAAACATCTCGGCGCGACCGTGATCGGCACGGTCGGCAGCGCGGACAAAGCCGAACTCGCCAAGGCTCACGGCTGCGACCATCCGATCCGGTACGACCAGGACGACGTGGTCGCGCGGGTCCGCGAGCTGACCGGCGGCAAAGGCGTGCCGGTGGTCTACGACTTGGTCGGGCAGGCAACCTTCCAGCGCTCGCTCGACTGCCTGGCGCCGCTCGGCATGCTGGTCTGCTTCGGCCAGTCGTCCGGCAAGATCCCACCGTTCGACACCGCGGTTCTGGGGCAGAAGGGCTCGCTCTTTCTGACCCGGCCGAGCCTGATGAACTACACGGCGGCGCGCGCCGATCTGGTCAGGGCGGCAACCGAGCTGTTCGACGTGGTCCAGCGCGGTGCGGTCAAGATCGAGATCAACCAGCGCTATCCGCTGCGCGACGCCGCCGAAGCGCATCGGGCGCTGGAAGGCCGCAAGACCACGGGCTCGACTCTCCTGTTGCCCTAGGAGAGCCGCCGGCGGTGCCATGAACGACGATCTCGCCGGCCCGACGGAGGCCGAAGCGGCGCCCCCGCGTCGTTCCCGCCGACGTCGCGGCCGACCGTCCCGGGCTCGCGGCCAGCCCAACTCCTCGGACGAGGCGGTCGCGCGCTGGACGGTCCGGGGGGTGCCGCCCCCGGTGCGCGACATGGCGCTCCGCGCCGCTGCCGCGCGCGGCATGACCGTCGGCGACTGGGTCGCCGAGGCCATCGTCGCATTCGCCCGCGGCGCCGACAAGCGGGGCTCAGAAGGCCCCAAACTGCCGACCGTGGACGCCCCGCCCGATCTCGGGCGGGTCCTGAGTTCGCTGGAGGACCGCCTGACCCGGCTCGAGCAGCGTCAGCGGCCCGGTTTTTTTGGCAGACTTCTTGGCAGACGCGCTTAGTGCGGCTTGGCTAGGAATTCATCGAGTCCCAGAACTCGGCATTGGATTTCGCCAGGCGCATCTTGTCCGTCAGAAACTCGATGGCGTCGATCGTGCCCATCGGCGACAGGATGCGGCGCAGCACCCACATCCGCGAGAGCGTGCCCCGATCGACCAGGAGCTCCTCCTTGCGCGTGCCGGACTTGTTGATGTCGATCGCCGGGTAGACGCGCTTGTCGGCGAGGCGCCGGTCGAGCTGGATCTCGGAGTTGCCGGTGCCCTTGAACTCCTCGAAGATCACCTCGTCCATGCGCGAGCCGGTGTCGATCAGCGCGGTCGCGATGATCGTGAGGCTGCCGCCGTCCTCGATGTTGCGTGCCGCGCCGAAGAAGCGCTTGGGCCGCTGCAGCGCGTTGGCGTCGACGCCGCCGGTCAGAACCTTCCCCGACGACGGCACGACGGTGTTGTAGGCGCGCGCCAGCCGGGTGACCGAATCCAACAGGATCACCACGTCGCGGCCGTGCTCGACCAGCCGCTTGGCCTTCTCGATCACCATCTCGGCGACCTGGACATGGCGCGAGGCCGGCTCGTCGAAGGTCGAGCTTACCACCTCGCCCCGGACCGTGCGGGCCATGTCGGTGACCTCTTCCGGCCGCTCGTCGATCAGCAGCACGATCAGGTAGACTTCGGGGTGATTGGCGACGATGCTGTGGGCGATGTTCTGCATCAGCATCGTCTTGCCGGTCCGCGGCTGCGCCACGATCAGCGCGCGCTGGCCCTTGCCGAGCGGCGCCACCAGGTCGATCACCCGACAGCTGACGTCCCTGCTCGGTGAATCCTCGACCTCGAGCTTGAGCTTCTCGGTCGGGTAATAGGGCGTCAGGTTGTCGAAGTGGACCCGATGCCGGGCTTTCTCCGGCGGATCGAAGTTGATCGTGTTGACCCGCAGGAGCGCGAAATAGCGCTCTCCCTCCTTGGGCGCCCGCACCTCGCCGTCGACCAAGTCGCCCGTGCGCAGACCGAACCGCCGGATCTGGCTCGGCGAGACGTAGATGTCGTCGGGTCCGGCGAGATAGTTGACATCCGGCGTCCGCAGGAAACCAAACCCGTCCTGCAGGATCTCGAGCACCCCCTCGCCGTAGATCGGCACCCCGCTCTCGGCGAGCCGCTTGAGGGTGGCGAACACGAGGTCCGGCTTGCGCAGGGTGCTCGCGTTCTCGATGCCGAGCTCTTCGGCATATTCCAGCAGCTCCGCCGGCGAACGCCGCTTGAGCTCGGACAGGTTCATGAAGCCGGTGGTCCCGGCTTCAGGCTCGGTCTCGGGAGTGGGGGGCTCTTGAAGCATTTCGGTCTCGCCAGGCTCGACCGGCTCCTGCTGGAGCCTGCGTTCGCGCCGGCCGGGCGGCCGCCGCCGCCGGCTGTTCGGATCGGCAAGAAGGGAATCGTCACCGCGCGTCGGATCTGCGCTGCTGCCGTACCTAGCCAATTCAGACACCTCTGTCAAACTCAAAGCCGTGGCTCATGCTCGCCTCACCGTCTTGATGACGACAGTCGGTTGACCACAACCGACTTAGAAGGGCTGCAGCACTGCCAACATCACGATGGCGATGAACAGCACCGTCGGAACCTCGTTGAACGCGCGAAACCAGACTTCGCTGGCCGGTCGCTGATCCGCGGCGAAGGCTTTGACGAACCGGGCCATCGCGCCATGGCTCGCCGCGAGCAGCAGGACTAGGACCGTCTTGGCCTGAAGCCAGCCCTCGGCCCACCGGCCCTCGACGACGCCGAGGCCGATCCCGAACACGAGCGTCGCCACCATTGCCGGCGTGGTGATCCCGCGCAACAGGCGCCGCTCCATCACCTTGAACTTTTCCGAAGCCTCCGAGTGGGGCCCGACCTGGCTGTGATAGACGAACAGTCGCGGCAGGTACCACAAGCCCGCCATCCAGGCCGTGAAGGCCATGATGTGGAACGCCTTGAGCCACAACGCAAGTCCCGTCATGGCCTCAGTGCCGATCGAGCGCTCCGAGCCTCGCCGCCCCTTGATCGCTCGGGACGGCGGCCGGGCGACGGTCGCCTTTGACGTAGGCGCGCGCAGGCCCGGCTTCAACCCGATCTGCCCGACCGCCAGCCAGGATCCTAGCTGCCATCGCGCGCAGCGCCTGCATCCGGCGACCCTGGCAGCCGCAGGGACTTGACGTGCTTGACCAACGCCGCGACCGCCTCCGGGTCGGTATCGGGCAGCACGCCATGGCCGAGGTTGAAGATAAACGGACCGCTCGCGAGGGCGGCAACGATCCGGCTCGCCTCCTCGAGCGCGGCGGCACCACCGGCCAGCAGAGCCACCGGATCGAGATTGCCCTGCAGGCAGAGCTCCGGCAGAGCCCGGCGCAGCTCCGCGACCGGCACCGAGGTATCGAGGCTCAAGCCGTCGACCGGCACGGCCGTGGCGAAGCTTCGCAAATGCGACCCCGCGCCGCGAGGAAAGGCGATGACCGGAACCTCGGGATGCTCGGCCTTGAGGGCGCGCACGATGCGCTCCACCGGTTGCTGGCACCAGCGCCGGAACTCGCTCTCCGGCAGGACCCCGGCCCAGCTGTCGAACAGCTGCAGGACATCGGCACCGGCCTCGATCTGCGCCCGCAGATGCTCGATCGTGGCTTCGGTCAAGAGCTCGATCAGTCCGGCGAAGCCCGCCGCATCGCGCCAGGCGAACGCTCTGGCGGCGTAGAACTCCTTGGAGCCCTCGCCTTCGACCATGTAGGCGGCAACCGTCCAGGGCGCGCCGGCAAAGCCGATCAGAGCCGTCCCGACCGGCAGCTCTCGCCGTAAAGCCCGGAGCGTCGCATAGACCGGTGCGAGCTTTCCGGCCAAGTCACCGGGCCGCAGGCGCGCGCAGTCGGCGGCGCTCCGCACCGGCTGGAGTTTCGGGCCGATACCTTCGACAAAGGTGACCGGGCAGCCGAGCGCGTCCGCAACCACCAGAATGTCCGAGAACAGGATCGCCGCATCCATGCCAAACCGGCGGACCGGCTGCAGGGTGATCTCGACCGCCAGTTCGGGCGTATAGCACAGATCGAGGAAACTTCCCGCGCGCGCTCGCAACGCCCGATATTCGGGCAGATAGCGCCCCGCCTGCCGCATCAGCCAGATTGGCGGCCGCGCAACCGGTTGGCAGCGGAGCGCCCTCAGCACCAGGCTGTCCGTTTCCGGCTCGGTCCGCGTCATTCCCACCATCCCAGCCAGCATACTCTTCCTTAATTCTTTTGAGAGAAGGAAGTGTTTGTTTTAGGGCGGCTCAAAGTGGGGATTACGGTTGTTTCCCGAACTATCCACCACAGATCGGCAGGAATTCCCTGAAGCTCCGCAAGACGGGAACAAGGCGTGGATAGCTGTCCGTCGTGCGCCGGAGACGGGGCGGAATGGCAAGTGTGAGTCGCGGGGATTTCGGGTCGTCAGGCGCCGCCGCCGGACCAGGACGTGCGGTTGCCCCGGCATGGGGAGGCATGGCTGCACAGGGAGTTTGGGTTGGCAACGCTGGCGGCCACGCGGGTATAAACGTCGGCGGGACGATTTCGTCCCCAGGTCGTCAACAGCCGCATCGGGGAAGCCGCCTTGCGCTTGCATCTGCACCTGGTTTCCGACTCGACCGGGGAGACCGTGACCACGGTCGCCCGAGCCGGGGTGTCGCAGTTTGATGGCGTGGTGCCGGTCGAGCACGTCTGGTCGTTCGTGCGCACTCGCGCCCAGGTGGATCAGGTGCTGAGCATGGTCAAGGCCTTGCCCGGCGTCGTGATCTTCACGCTCGTGTCGGCTGATCTGCGTCACGCGTTGCAGGAGGGCTGCCGGGCTCTCAATACCCCCTGCGTTGCGATTCTCGATGGCGTGTTCAGCGCCCTGTCCAGCCTGCTCGGTGCCGAGACGCGGCCCCAGATCGGCCGCCAGCACGCCATGGATGCCGGCTATTTCTCGCGCATCGATGCGATGAACTTCATGTTCCGGCACGACGACGGCCAGTGCGCCTGGGAGCTCGAGGAGGCCGACCTGGTGCTGGTCGGAGTCTCGCGGACCTCCAAGACGCCGACCTCGATCTATCTCGCCAACCGCGGCATCAAGGTCGCCAACATTCCGGTGGTTCCCGACTGCCCTCTGCCGACCGAGCTGGAATTGCTGAGCCACCCCCAGGTGATCGGTCTGACCATCAGCCCCGAGCCGCTGGTCCAGATCCGGATGAACCGGCTGCGGCAGCTGCGCCTGGAGTCGGACGGGCAGTCCAGCGGCGGGCTCAGCGTCGAGGCCGACTATGCCGAGCTGGAGCAGGTCCGGGCCGAGCTGGTCTATGCCCGGCGCCTGTTTGCCCGCAACGGTTGGCCGGTGATCGACGTGACCAGGCGCTCGGTCGAGGAGACCGCGGCCGCCATCTTCCAGCTCATGCAGGCGCGGCACCGCTCTGAGCTGGCCTCGCCGGGTGAGGGCCAGCCAACATCATGAGCCTCGGTGACCTGACCTTTGGCGACACGCGCCGGCGGCGCCGCCGGCAGGCCTATTGGCGCCTGATCCGGGTGCTGTTCGCGGTGCTCGCGGTCGGCATGATCGGCGGCTACGGCTATCAGGTTGGCGTGTCCGCCAGTCAGGCGCGGAGCGCGAAGCTCGAGGCCGATCTCGCGCGCTTTCAGCAGAGCAATCTGGACCTTCGCGACCAGCTGGCCCTGGTCACGCAGCGCTCCAGCCAGGCCGACCGCGCGCTCGAGGACCTCCGCCAGCGCTACGCCGAAGACGTGCCGAAGGGCGAGCTCGCGGACTTGATGGAGCGGGTCGATGGCCAGCTCCAGGCCGGGGTCGACCCGGTCCGGCTCAGTTTCCTGATCGATGCCGCCGCGCTCCCGGCAAGCTGCGATGGCCAGCCGGTCACCAAGCGCTTCATGCCGCGCACGCCGGTCAGCACCGGACCGGTCAGCTTCGTCCGGTTCGACGATCGCATCACGGTGACTGCAACCGGGGAGCCCGCGCGCAACCCCGACGGACTGGCCGAGGCCTGGTACGACCCGACCTTTCCGATCCGGCTCGAGTTTCGGACGCTCGACGGCGCGGTTACGAGCATCGAGGGCACGCTGCCCCTGAACCACGGCATGGTGGTCGACGGCCGCGAATATCGGTTCACCGTCATGCCCGGGGAGCGCTGGTTCGTCGAGGTCACCGCCCAGAGCTGCAGCTTTCCCAAAGACGTCAGTCCCGGGGGCACCAATCCCGGCGGCAGTCACGGCGCCTCTCTCGGCTAGACCCGGCTCGTCGGCACCTTCCGCCAACGCTCTCGTCGAGCTATTCCTCGACCAACCGGAGGCCGAGGTGGTCACGCATCGGCTCGAAATCATGATCGGCGGTCAACAGCGGGGCCCCGATCTCGATGCAATACGCACCGATGATCATGTCGACCGTGCCCGGCGTGATGCCGCGCCTTCGGAGCGTGTGGTAGTGCACCACCGCCCGCGGTACGAGGTCGAAATCGAGCATGGACACCAGGAGCAATGGCTCAAACCATCTCCTGATTTGGATGACGTGACGAGACGAACGGCAGCCGCAAAACACCTCGTACATGACGATATCGCCGATGAGGATCGGCAGGCCCCGGGTCGCGAGCAGACGATCCAGCCTGTCGACCTGAGCCGAGCGGTGGCCGCTGAAATGATCGATCCAGACCGATGTATCGACGACGATCACCCGGATGCCCGTTTGAGACGGCCACGCATCTGGTCGAGGTCGCCCTCCCAGGGGTATTTGGCGAACGCTTCCCGCAGCTTCTGCCGACTGTGGTATTCGACGAGGTCGCGAAGAGCGGCCTCGACCACGGCGTGTTTCGTGCGCAGTCCGGTGAGTTCCATCGCCCGGGCCATCAGCTGGTCGTCGATCTCTATGTTGGTGCGCACGGCTGACTCCGATGGGTAAGAAGTGGCGACAATCATACACAAGCGAGATCGATTCGGAAGGGGAGGTCAAACCTCCCCTTTGCTCGTCGGTGATTCGTCTGGCCGCTCAGCGGTTCATACGATTGGCCACTAGGTCATCGACAACGGCCGGTTCGGCCAGCGTCGAGACGTCGCCCAGCTGATCGTGCTCGTTGGCCGCGATCTTGCGGAGGATGCGGCGCATGATCTTGCCCGACCGGGTCTTGGGCAGGCTGGGTGCCCATTGGATCAGATCGGGGGTCGCGGTCGCCCCGATCTCCTTGCGGACCTGCTGGACCAGCTCCTTGCGCAGGCCCTCGCTCGGCTCGATGCCGGCCTTCAGGGTGACATAGCAGTAGATGCCCTGGCCCTTGAGGTCGTGCGGGTAGCCGACCACCGCCGCCTCGGACACGGCGGGATGGGCGACCAGCGCGCTCTCGACCTCGGCGGTCCCGAGGCGATGGCCGGAAACGTTGATCACGTCGTCGACCCGGCCGGTGATCCAGTAGTAGCCATCCTCGTCGCGCCGGGCGCCGTCACCAGTGAAATACGTGCCTTTGAACGTGGAAAAGTAGGTCTGGATGAAGCGCTGATGGTCGCCGTACACCGTGCGCATCAGACCAGGCCAGGCGTCGAGCATGACCAGGTTGCCCTCGCAGGCGCCCTCCAGAACGTTGCCCTCGCTATCCACGATCGCCGGCTGGACGCCGAAGAACGGCCGGGTCGCCGACCCGGGCTTGAGCACCGTGGCGCCCGGCAAGGGCGTGATCAGGATGCCGCCGGTCTCGGTCTGCCACCAGGTGTCGACGATCGGCAGCCGGCCGTCGCCGACCACTCGGTGATACCAGAGCCAGGCCTCCGGGTTGATCGGCTCGCCAACCGTGCCGAGCAGCTTCAGGCTCGCCCGCGAGGTCTTCTTGACCGGGTCGTCGCCATGGCGCATCAGCGCCCGGATCGCGGTCGGCGCCGTGTAGAAGCTGTTGACCTTGTGCTTGTCGACCACCTCCCAGAAGCGGGATACGGTCGGATAGTTGGGGATGCCCTCGAACATCAGCGTGATCGCGCCGTTGGCGAGCGGCCCGTAGACGATGTAGCTGTGGCCGGTGACCCAGCCGACATCCGCGGTGCACCAGTAGATGTCGCCGTCGTGGTAGTCGAACACGTATTCGTGGGTCAGCGCGACATAGACCAGATAGCCGCCGGTCGTGTGCAGCACGCCCTTGGGCTTGCCGGTCGAGCCGGAGGTGTAGAGGATGAACAGCGGGTCCTCGGCGTTCATCGGCTCGGGCGGGCAGTCCGCCGGCGCCAGATCCATCAGCGGCCCGGCCTCGTAGTCGCGGCCGCCGGTCATCGCCACGTTCAAGCCGTCGTGTCGGAACATCAGCACCTTGACGTCATCGCCGCAGTTCCTGAGCGCCTGGTCGGTATTGGCCTTGAGCGGGATGTTGCGGCCGCCGCGCAGACCGCCGTCGGTGGTGATCACGAGCTTGCTGTCGCAGTCGTTGACGCGGTCGGCCAGGCTGTCCGGGGAGAAGCCGCCGAACACGACCGAGTGGATCGCGCCGATCCGGGCGCAGGCGAGCATCGCGTACGCGGTCTCGGGAATCATCGGCATGTAGATGGTCACCCGGTCGCCCTTTCGGACGCCGAGCTCCTTGAGCACGTTGGCGAGCTTGCAGACCTGCCGGTGCAGCTCCCGGTAGGTGATCCTGCGGTCGACCTTGGGATCATCGCCCTCCCAGAGGATCGCAGTCTGCTCGCCCCGGCTCGCCAGATGCCGGTCGATGCAGTTGGCGCTGACGTTGAGCACGCCGTCCTCGAACCAGCGGATGCGGGCGTTGTCCTCGAAATCGACGTCCTTGATCCGGGTCGGCAACTGGATCCAGTCGAGCCGCTTCGCCTGCTCGGCCCAGAAGCCTTCCGGGTCCTCGATCGAGCGCCGGTACATCGACTGGTACCTGGCCTCGTCGCAATGGGCGGACCTCGCGAGCGCGTCGGGCACGGGAAAAACGTCGTGGGACATGGCCTCCTCCGATCCGCTGCCCGGCCGCGTGGCGCACCGCGCCGGCGCCACGGCCGCAGCCTGATGCAACCCTGAACCAGTTTTTCTCACATATCGGAGCCGCCGACTCAACCGCGGCCGCGTGCACCGCTGGCGAGAGACCGCTCAGTCGAGGGGCAGACCGACGTAGTTCTCGGCCAACGTCTGAGCCGCCGCGCGCGAGCTGATGAGATAGTCGAGCTCGGCCAGCTGGATGCGGCTGACGAAGCCGTCGTCGTCCGGGAAGCGGTGCAGCATCGAGGTCATCCACCAGGAGAAGCGTTGCACCTTCCAGACCCGGCGCAGGCAGGCCTCCGAATAGCCGTCCAGGAGGTCGGTGCGCCCGGCGCCATAGAACGCGACCAGCGCCTCGGCCAGCCGGCGGACGTCAGCGACCGCGAGGTTCATGCCCTTGGCGCCGGTCGCCGGCACGATGTGGGCGGCGTCGCCCGCAAGATAGAGCCGGCGGTAGCGCATCGGGGCGGCGACGAAACTCCGCATCGCCGCGACGTTCTTCTGCAGCACCGGTCCCTCGGTCAGCTGCCAGCCCGGAGTGCCGAGCCGGATCTGCAGCTCCTGCCAGATCCGCTGATCCGGCCAGTCGGCGAGATCCGCGTCCGGGTCGCACTGGATGTAGAGCCGGGTCAGCTCCGGTGAGCGCATGCTGTGCAGAGCGAAGCCGCGCTCGTGATGGGCGTAGATCAGCTCCTCCGAGGACGGCGGCGCCGCGGCCAGAATGCCGAGCCAGGCGAACGGGTAGACGTGCTCGTAAGTCTCGAGCTGGCCTTCCGGGATGCTCCGCCGGCAGATGCCGTGGAAACCATCGCAGCCGGCGATGAAATCACAGCCGAGTTCCAGCACCTTGCCGCCCTGCCTGAAGCAGACCTTGGGCTTCGCCCCCTCCAAGCCCTCGACACTCAGGGCCTCAGCTTCGAAGCGGGTCGCGCCGCCGGCGGCGAGCCGGGCCGCGATCAGGTCTTTCACGACCTCGTGCTGGCCGTAGACGGTAATCGTCTTGCCGCCGGTCAGTCCGGCGAGGTCGATCCGGTGGCGCCGGCCGTCAAAGGTGATCTCGAGCCCCTCGTGGACCAGGGCCTCGTCCGCCAGGCGCGCGCCAAGACCAAGTTCGTTCAGCAGGTCGACCGTGCCCTGCTCGAGCACGCCCGCGCGCATTCGGGTCTCGACGTGCTCCCGGGTGTGGCGCTCGAGCACGACCGAATCGATACCCTCGCGCTGCAGCAGACGCGCCAGCAGGAGGCCCGCGGGGCCAGCGCCGATGATGCCAACTTGCGTGTCCACGGATCCCGGTTTCCCGCTCGCCAGCAGGCAGTCTGCCATCCTGCCACCCGGCAGGGCACCCTGCCAGGGTTCAGGCCGGCCGCCGAAGTGGGGGCTCGGCCGAGAGCCCTCGATGTCCTATTCTGCGCCGGGCAGCGACGGAGAGGCAACGATGCGCCAGGTCATGCTTGCAACGGTCGTGGTTTGCAGCCTGCTCGGGACCGAGGGAGTCGAGGGCGAAGCGCGCGGCGCCGACGCGGTCGATGTCGAGCTGGTCCTGCTGGCCGACGCCTCGGGCTCGATCGACGACGGCGAGATCCGGTTCCAGCGCCTGGGCTACGCGAGCGCCATCACGCATCCTGCGGTCCTGAGCGCGATCGCCCAGGGTTACGAGCAACTGCTCGCGGTCACCTACGTCGAATGGGGCGGGGTCGCCTCGCAAGAGGTCGTGGTCCCCTGGACCATCATCGACGGCCCGAAGACCGCGGAGGACTTTGCCGAGGCTCTGCTGACGACGCCGCGGCGCGCGTTCGGGCGCAACGCCATCGGCAACGCGCTCGTCGCCGCCCAGACGCTGATCGAGGACGACGCGATCGAGGGCCATCGCAAGGTCATCGACCTCTCGGCCGACAGCGCCAACAGCTGGGGTGGCGTGCCGATTGGCGAGGCGCGGGCCTAGGCGCTCGCCGCCGGCATCGTGATCAATGGCCTGGCGATTCTCTGCCGGCAGTGCAGCGGCCGGCCGAACCGCTACGATCTGGAGGACGCGTTCGCCAAGACGATCATCGGCGGCCCGGCGAGCTTCGTGGTCCGGGCCGATGCCGACGAGCGCTTCACCGAGGCGGTCCGCAAGAAGCTCCTGCTGGAGATCGCCGGCGTCGTCCCCACGCCTGCACGCGGCCTCCGCCTCGCCGGACGCGAGACCGATTAGGCCGCCGCCACCGGCCGGCCCAGGGGTGGTAGCGGGACGGCTTTCATGGCACATCCGGTCCTGGAAGCCCGCGGATCATGGGAGCGCGCCGGTCATGACGGACGATTCGGACGCCGCCTACCCGGCGGCAGAGCTGGTCAAGTTCGCGGACGATCTGTTCCGGGCCGCGGGACTGGACGACGGCAAGGCACGGACCGTCGCCGAGGTCCTGGTCGAGGGCGATCTGCTCGGCCATACGACTCACGGGCTGGCGCTCGCGGCCCCCTATCTGAAGGCAGTCCTGGACGGCAGCATGACCGTAGGGGGCGCGCCGAGGGTGATTTCCGATCGGGGCGGGGCGCTCTGCTGGGACGGACGCCGGCTGCCCGGGCCGTGGCTCGTGGCACAGGCGATCGATCAGGCGCTCGCGCGGGTCGGCGAGCACGGCATCGCCGCGGTCGCGATCCGGGAGAGCCATCACATCGGCTGTCTCGCCTCCTATCTCGAGCGCGCCACCGCCCGCGGCCGCATGATCCTCTTGACCTGCTCCGATCCTTCGGAGGCCAGCGTCGCGCCGTTCGGCGGTCTCGAAGCGCTGTTCACGCCCGATCCGATCGCGGTCGGCATCCCGACCGGGGGCGATCCGATCCTGATCGACATGAGCGCCTCGATCACGACCAACGGTATGACCGCGCGGCTCAAGAATGCGGGCCAGCGCTTCCCGGGCCCGTGGGCGATGACCGCGAGCGGCCAGGCGACCGACGATCCGAACGTGCTCGCCGCGCAGCCCCCCGGCACGCTGCTGCCGAGCGGCGGCAAGGATCACGGCCACAAGGGCTACAATCTGGCGCTCGCGATCGAGGCGTTGAGCCAGGGCCTGTCGGGCCATGGCCGCGCCGACCGGCTGACCGGCTGGGGCGCTTCGGTCTACGTCCAGGTGATGGCCCCGGATGCGTTCGGCGGCGCCGCCAACTTTGTTCGCCAGACCGGTTTCATCGCCGAGGCCTGCCGGCGCAATCCGCCCGCCCCCGGCGTCCAGGCGGTAAGGCTGCCCGGCGAGCTGAGCCTCGCCCGCAAGCGCGAGGCGCTCGCGCATGGAGTGCGCCTCTATCCCGGCATCATGGCAGGCCTGCGCCCGCTCGCCGCGCAACTCGGCGTCGCACCGCCCGGGTCGAGCGCTTGAGCCGAAGACCGTTCGAGCCGCCGATGGCCGCGCCGCGCGCCGGCGCTTCGGACGCGGCGGCGGTCGCCGCGGCCCAGCGCCCGGCGTCGCTCACCCGGCCGATCGCGCTTCTGAGCGCCGCGGCTTTCGTTTCCGTCGCGAGCATGCGGGTCGGCGATCCGCTGCTGCCCCAGGTGGCGCAAGAGTTTGGCGTCAGCGCCGGCGACGCCTCGGTGATCGCGACCGCCTTCGCGCTGGCCTACGGCCTCTGCCAGCTGATCTGGGGCGCGCTCGGCGACCGCTTCGGCAAATATCGCCTGGTCGCCCTGATGACGCTGGTCTCCGCCTTCACCGGCACCATGCCCGCCTTCGCAGGCTCGCTTGCGATGCTCGGTCTGGCGCGCTTCGCGGCCGGCGCCACCGCCGCCGCGATCGTGCCGCTCGGCATGGCGTTCGTCGGCGACAACGTGCCGTATCGGGAGCGCCAGGCGGTGCTGGCGCGCTTCCTGACCGGCACGATCATGGGCCTGGTCGGCGGCCAGGTCATGGGCGGCGTGCTCGGCGATCTGGTCGGCTGGCGGGCGGTCTTCCTGCTGCTGGGCGGCCTATTCCTGCTGGTCGGCCTGCTGCTGATGGTCGAGGCGCGCTCGCCGCGCGTGCCGCCGCCGGTGCTCACCACGTCGATCAGCCCCGCAGCGCTGACCCGGGGCTACGCGCTGCTGTTCGGGCGGTCCTGGGCGCGGGTCGTGCTCGCGACCGTGTTCATCGAGGGTTTCCTGTTCTACGGCGCCTTCACCTTCATCGGCGCTTATCTGCGCCACGCGTTCGGTATCGACTACGCGATCGTCGGCCTGTTGCTGGGCTGCTTTGGCATTGGCGGCGCGATCTACGCGCTGACCGTGCGCCGGCTGATGGAGCTCCTCGGCGAGCATGGCCTGGCGCTCGGCGGCGGTGCCGTCCTGATGCTGGGCTACTTCGCGGTCGCCTGGGGCTCGCTCGCGCTGATGGCGCCCGCGATTACGGTGCTCGGGCTCGGCATGTACATGCTGCACGCGACGCTCCAGACCAACGCGACCCAGATGGCGCCCGAGGCGCGCGGGCTGGCCGTCTCCACCTTTGCCAATGCGCTGTTCCTCGGCCAGGCGGGCGGTGTCTGGCTCGCCGGGATCGCGGTCGACCGGATCGGCTTTCCGCCGGTGTTCGCGGCCATGGGGGTGGCGCTGATGGGGCTGGGCGCCGCGTTCGCGCACCTGCTCGCCCGCCGGCCAGCGGCGGCCTGAGGCCATGAAAAAGCAAGTCTTCGCGCTCGTCGTTTGGCTCGCGCTGGCTCCGGCCGCGACGCGCGCGCAGACCGAGCCGCCCCTCACTCGCATCGCCTTCGGCTCCTGCGCTCATCAGGACCAGCCGCAGCCGATCTGGGATGCAGTCCTGCGCTATCGTCCCGACCTCTTCATCTTCGCGGGCGACAACGTCTATGGCGACCTCACGCCCGGTGCCTCGAACGGCTTGAGGGAGGCTTACGCCAAGGCCGCTCGAATCGAGGGCTATCAGAAGCTCCGCGCCGAAGTGCCGGTGCTCGCGACCTGGGACGACCACGATTACGGTCAGAACGACGCCGGCGCCGGTTTTCCCTACAAGGACCAGGCCAAGGCTCTGTTTCTCGACTTCTGGCACGTCCCAGCGGACGATCCGAGGCGCCGGCGGCAGGGCGTCTACGATGCAAGGATCTACGGACCGGCCGGCATGCGGCTCCAGATCATCCTGCTCGACCTCAGGAGCTTTCGCTCGCCGCTCCGGCGCAAGCCGGCCGGCGCGCCCGGTCCCGGGCCCTATGCGCCCGACCCCGACCCGGCCAAGACCATGCTCGGCGAGGCGCAGTGGGCGTGGCTCGGCGCGCAACTGCGCCAGCCGGCGGAGCTGCGGCTGATCGTGTCCTCGGTCCAGGTTCTGGCGGAGGGGCACGGCTACGAGCGCTGGGGCAACCTGCCACGCGAGCGCCAGCGGCTGCTCGAACTCCTCGCCAGCACCCGGGCGAACGACGTGATCCTGCTCTCCGGCGACCGCCACGTGGGTGCCCTCTATCGGCTGGACGAGGGCGTGCCGTATCCGCTCTATGAGATCACCTCGTCCGGGCTGAACATGTTCTATGCGGCCGCCAGCGAGCCCGGTCCGCTCCGGCTCGGCGCGGTCTACGGTCGGGAGAACTTCGGCACGGTCGACGTCGATTGGTGGGCGGGCGAGGTCCGGCTTGCGGTGCGCGCGCTGAACGGCGAGCCGGTGCGCGAGGTCGCGGTACCGCTCAAGGCGCTGTCCGCGGACTGAGCGCCATGGCCGGAATGCCGACCGGCGACCATATCAGGACCGCCAGAGGCGAACCGAGACGGGAGGACTTTCGATGACCGAACTCGCGACCAAGACCTGCACGCCCTGCCGGGGCGGCGTGCCGCCGCTCGACCGCGACCAGGCCGAAGCCTATCTCGAGCAGGCGGAGGACTGGCAGCTGCGGGACGACGGCAGGCGGATCGAGCGCAGCTTCAAGTTCAAGAATTTTCGCGAGGCGCTCGGGTTCGTCGACCGGGTCGGCGCACTCGCCGAGGCCGAGGGCCATCACCCCGACATCAGCTTCGGCTGGGGCTATGCGACGGTCTCGCTGCACACCCACAAGATCAAGGGCCTGCACGAGAACGACTTCATCATGGCGGCCAAGATCAACCGCCTGACAGCACCCGCCGCAGCCGCGTAGTCTGCCTGCAGGGGCGCGACGTCGCGCTTGACCCCGCCGGGCGTCGGCGCCAAACAGCTCGCCGATGGCGGATTTCCACACCATCGGCATCGTCGGCGCTGGCGCCTGGGGCACGGCGCTGGCGCAGGCCGCAGCCAGGGCCGGCCGGCGGGTGTTGCTGTTCGCCCGCGATCCGGCGGTCGTGCAGTCGATCCGCGCCGACCGGATCAATCGACGTCACCTCGCCGACGTGCCGCTCGAGCCTGCGATCGACGCTGCCGCTGACGTCGCCGATCTCGGCGCGGCCGATCTGCTGCTGCTCACGGTGCCGGCGCAGACGCTCCGAAGCGTCGTGCGAGCTCTGCCGCAAGGCCGGACGCCGCTCGTGATCTGCGCTAAGGGTCTCGAGACCACGACCGGCCAGCGCCTCAGCGAGGTGGCGACGAGCGAGCGGCCGGAGAGCCGGCTTGCGGTGCTCTCGGGGCCGAATTTCGCGCGCGAGGTCGCGCAGGGACTGCCGGCCGCGAGCACGCTCGGCTGCGCCGATGCCGCACTCGGCGAGGCGATCGCCGAGGCGCTGAGCGGTCCGAGCTTCCGGGTCTACTGGACCGACGACATGACCGGGGTCGAGATCGGCGGTGCCGTCAAGAACGTGCTCGCGATCGCCGCCGGCGTGGTCGCCGGCCGCGGCCTCGGCGAGAACGCGCGTGCGGCCCTGATCACCCGCGGTCTGGCCGAACTCGCCCGTCTCGGTGAGGCGCTCGGCGCCCGGCGCGAGACCATGATGGGCCTCGCCGGGCTCGGCGATCTGATCCTGAGCGCCGGGAGCCTCACCTCGCGCAACATGGCCTTCGGCCATGCGATCGGCCAGGGCGCGGACCCGCAGGCGCTGCGCGCCCGACCGGGCCCGCTGGTCGAGGGCGTGTTCACCGCGGCCGCGGTCACCCGTCTCGCCGCGGAGCGCGGCGCCGAGGTGCCGATCTGCGCCGCGATCGACGCCATCCTCGCCGGCCGTCTCGGCATCGCCGAAGCGCTGGAGGCGCTGATGCGCCGCCCCCTCAAGATGGAGCGCGGCTGACCGTCTCCCGCGCAAACGAGCCGGCACCCGCTCGCGAGCGATTGCGTGCCCGACCGGTGCGACGTAGCCTTCCCACCAAAGAGCGCGCCCGAGAACAACCGGCGATTCACAGGGGAGGCGACCATGGCCGTCAGGCGTCCGGAGGAATTCTCGCACCATTATGCGCAACTCGACGGCATCCGGATCCACTACATCCGCGAGGGCAACGGGCCGCCGCTCCTGCTGATGCACGGCTGGCCGGGCTTCTGGTGGGAGTGGTACAAGTGCATCGGCGCGCTCGCCGAGAGCTTCGACGTGATCGCTCCCGACATGCGCGGCTACGGCGACTCCGAGAAGCCGGACCTGAACGATCTGTCCAAATACCACCTGAACGTGGTCACCGACGACCACGCCAACCTCCTGAAGCACCTCGGCATCGATCGCGCCTACGTGGTCGGCCACGACTACTCGGCGCTGATCATGCACAAGTTCGTGCGCGTCTACCGCGCGATGACCATCAAGGGCCTGACCATCGATCCGATCGTGCCCGGCTTCGAGGAGCGCTACCTGTCGGTCGGTCACTTCCCCGAGTCCTGGTACTCGCAGTTCCACCAGCTCGACATGGCGGTCGAAGTGGTGAGCTCGAGCCGGGCGGCGACCCGCGCCTATTTCAAGCATTTCCTGTCCCACTGGTCCTACGACAAGAACCTGATCACGGACGAGGAGCTGGAAATCTATACCGACAATTACGTGAAGCCCGGCAACGTCCAGGGCGGCTTCAACTTCTACCGCGCCAACCTGTCGCTCGCCAGCGTGCCCTGGACGCCGCTCGACCGCACGATCTCGGACGTGCCGATGACCTTCCTTTGCGGCATGGGCGACACGGTGGTGCCGTCGATCTGGAGCGATCAGGTGACCAACTGGTACAACAACTATATGATCGAGTACGTGCCCGACGGCGGCCACTTCCTGATGATGGAAAAGCCGGATCTGGTGATCGACCGGATCCGTCGCCTGCGAGGATAGCCGTGCGGCCGCCGGACCTGGCTATTTGCCCTGCTGCTCGCTGCGCCATTGCCAGGGCGGGCTGAAGGTGCCGCCCCAGGCCCCGACCGCCGCCGCCTTGGCTGCCGCCTGGTCGGCGAGGTAAGCCTTGCCGGCCTGCGGATCGGCGAGGGCCAGCCCGGCGCGGACCAGATAGCCGCCGAGATCGATGCCGTCGCGCCCGGTGCATCGCGCGACGTAGCCGTCGGTCGGCTCGTCGGTGACGACGGTGCAGGCGATCGCCTCGCCCTGCACCAGCTCGGCGAGCGCGGCCTTGGCCGCGGTCCCGCAGTGCCAGGGCCTGCCCTGTCGGTCGAGGCAGGTCTGGCCGGGCTCGAACGCGTCGACCCCGAACAGGCGCATGTGCTGACCCTCGACCACCAGGGTGTCGCCGTCGATCACCTGATCGGCCAGGGCGGATCGACCGCCACAGACCAGCACCCCCAACAGCGCCATCAGCAGCGGAAAGCCAGTTTTGCGGGGCATCGCGACCTCGATCGGGTCAGCTGTCGAAGATCGGGTCAGCTGTCGAAGCGACAGGCATAGCTCTCCGCGATGACCACGGCAAGCCGGGCCGACGCACCCGCGACGCTAAGTCTCGGGCACCGCGTGCTTTTTAACGCGCCACGTCCATACTGCGCTTGGCCGACGCGCTACGGTTGGCCAGTGGGAGCCCCCGAGCGGATCAGCGGCGCCACCGGGTCGTCAGAACCTGGCTCAGAGCACGGGCAGGAGGCGCCTGAGGATTATTGCCGAGCTCGCCGCGACCTCGTCGACGAAGGCGGCGAAGTCGAAGCGCGATTCGGCGCCGGCAAGGTCGGAGAGCGCCCGGATCTCGAGCCAGGGAAGGCCGAGCCGTCGGGCGGCCTGGGCGAGCGCGCCGCCCTCCATCGCGACCGCCTGGGCTCGAAATTCCTGGTGCAGCCGCTTGCGGGTCGCCTCGCAGTGGATGAACTGGTCGCCAGTGAGAACGGTGCCGTAGACCAGCCCGGGCCGGCGGGCCTCGCCACCGGCCGCGGCCGCTGACAAAGGCGGCAGGGAGAGACCCTCGAGCCGGGCCTGGACGACCGCCAGGAGGTCCGGGTCGACGTCGTAGCCGAGCTCGCGGGTCGGGTTGAAAAAGGGTATGTGGCCGGCCTGGTAGGGGTGCAGGCGCTGGTTCTCGATCACGCCGCAATCGTGCTGCAGCGCCTTGGCCGCGATCACGACGTCGCCGATCGCGAGCTCGGGGTCGAGCCCGCCCGCGACCCCGCTGAACACCAGGATGCGGGCATGGAAGCGCGCGGCGAGCAGGGTCGCGACCGCGGCGGTGTTGACCTTGCCGATGCCGGCCTCGGCGAGCACCACCGCGTGCTCGCCGAGGCGGCCGAGGTCGAAGGCGAACCCGCCGATCTCGACCCGTTGATCGTGGTCGAGCGCCGCGCGCAGCTCGAGCAGCTCCTGCGGGATCGCGCAGATCAGGCCGATCGGCCCCGGGCTCGGCATGATGTTCCTCCCTTCGCCTGCGCCGCCGCGCGCAATGGTTTACGGCTCGGCGCCGCCGCCGTTATGGTTATCGCCCGGCGGGCGGGCAAACTCCAAGGCCCGTATGGGGGGAGCCCATGGCCAGGCAGATCACCGGCATCGACCACGCCATCATCGGCGTGCGCAATCTGGAGCAGGCGCGGGCCAGCTACGAGCAACTGGGCTTCCAGGCGACGCCCCGCGGCCGGCACGTCGGCTGGGGGACCGCCAATTACTGCCTGATGTTCGCGGACGACTACCTGGAACTCTTGGGGATCGTCGATCCGGCCGAGTTCACCAACGACCTGGAGGAGTTTCTGGCCGAGCGGGAGGGGCTGCTCGCGGTCGCGCTGCGCAGCACCGACGCGGCGGCGACCTATGACGCCTGGCAGGCGGCGGGGCTGGCGCCGGCGGAGATCGCCGAGCTTGGCCGCCGGCTCGAGCCCGACCTCGAGCTGCGCTTTGCCAACGTCATGCTGGCGCCTGCCGCAACCGGCGGCCTGCGGCTGTTCGCCTGCAGCCATCTGACGCCCGAGCCGATGCGGCAGGCGGGCTGGCTCCGCCATCCCAACGGCGCCCAGGGGATCGCCTCGCTGACCATAGCGGTCGACGACCCCGGCGCCTTCTACGACCCGATGGCGCAGGTGTTCGGCAGCATCTGCCTGACCCAGACCGACGATACGCTGGCCGTCCATACCGGCAACGGCGTGCTCCTGTTCGTGACCCCGGACGACCTCGACATGCTGCACCCGGAGCTCGAGGCGATCGCGACCGATGCGGCCGGCGACGGCGTGCCGATGCTGGCCGCGCTCAGCCTCACCGTGGGCGATCTGGCGGCGACCGCCAGCTGGCTCGACCATCACGGCATCGGCTACCGGCGCGACAGCGGCGGCACCATCGGCGTGCCGCCGGAGCACACCCACGGCGTCATGCTGGAGTTCGTCGCGGCCGGTCCGACGACAAGCCGATGAATCTACCGGTGCGCGCCGGTGAAAGGATTGACACCTGGCTGACTTGGCCCCTAAGGTCTCCACTAAAGGTTGGCTTAGTTTGACGGGGGGAAACCCGATGCGCTTAGTGTTGGCTTCAGCGGTCCTGGCAGTAACGCTGGGCGGCCCGGCGGCGTGGGCGCAGCAGCAAGGCGAGCCGGCGAGCAGCGCCGGCTGCGGCGTGGGTACCATGCTGTTTGAGGGCCAAAAGGGGCCGGTACCGCAGATCCTCGCCGTCACCACCAACGGCACCTCCGGCAACCAGACTTTCGGGATCACCTCGGGGACGCTTGGTTGCGAGAAGGACGGCGTGGTTCGCCCGCCGACCAAGGTCCACGTGCTGTTGCTCTCGAGCCTCGGCAATCTGGCCGGCGACGTCGCGCGCGGCGACGGCGAGACGCTCAATTCCCTGGCGTCGCTGCTGACCGTGGCGCCGGAGGACCAGCCGCGGTTCTTCGCGGCCCTGCAGCACAACTTCGTGCGTCTCTTTCCGAGCGAGAACGTCACTGTCGACGAGGTCATCGCGTCGATGAACGCGGTGCTGGCCGAAGACGCGGTGCTGCAGCGTTACGTTATCGCCACGTGAGGCTACGCCCGCCGCCGGCGCCCGGCGGCGGCATGCTTGGGCGATCGCCGCGACCGTGGTCGCGGCCTGGACGTTGGTCTGCGGCCCGGCGGCGGCGGGGTCCGTCGACTATCTGGACGAACTGATCGCGCGTGCCCGGGCCGAGCGCCTGGCAACGCGGCGGGAGTGGCTCGATCTCGGCCATTATCGCCCGCGGCTGCTAGGCTCAGGCCAAGTCAGCCTGATCGACAGCCCGGGCTTCTTCAACGCGCCGAAAGGCAAGGTCGACCCTGAGGCCGAGCTCGAGGCGACCTTGGCGGCGTTCTTCGCCGAGCCGGTTGCTGGCGACCCGCCGCAGCATCCTCAGTGCGCCTTTCCGGCCCGCTACCGGTGGCTGAAAGCCGCGCTCCATTTCGATCCCCTGCGGCTGCCGGAGCGGCCCTGTCCCCGCTTCGAGGCATGGCTCGCGGCGATCGACGCGCAGCGCGTGACGCTGATTTTCCCGGCGGCCTACATGAACAACCCGTCGTCGATGTTCGGCCACACGCTCCTGCGCTTCGACCGGGCCGATCAGGATGAGAAGACGCGGCTCCTGTCGTACGCCGTCAACTACGGCGCTCTGACCGGTAACGACAACGGCCTGCTGTTCGCGGTTTATGGCCTGACCGGCGGCTATCCTGGCACTTACTCGGTCATGCCCTATTATCAGCTGGTCCGCGAATACACCGATTTCGAAAATCGGGACATCTGGGAATACCAGTTGAATCTGACCCCGCTCGAGGTCCATCGGCTTCTGGAGCATCTGTGGGAGCTGCGCGAGCAGTATGCCGATTACTACTTCTTCGACGAGAACTGCTCCTATCAGCTGCTGTTTCTGCTCGACGTGGCGCGGCCCAGGCTGCGCCTGACCGACCGCTTCCGGCTGTATGCGATCCCGGTCGACACGGTGCGAGCGGTCGTGCGCCAGGACGATCTGCTGGCCCACGCGGTCTTTCGCCCGTCCAGCCGGACCCGGATCGAGCATGGGCTTGGGGCGCTCACGCCCGCCGAGCGGCAGCTGGTGCATCGGCTGGCGGATGGCGCGCTGGCGCCCGGCGCGCCGGCGCTCGAGCGCCTCGCGCCGGCGCGCCGTGCCGCGGCGCTGGAGCTCGCCGCCGGCTTCGTGACCTATCGGATGCGCGCCGGTGAGCAGACGCGCGCCCAAGCCGCGGGTCTGGCCTGGCGGCTGCTCGCCGCGCGCAGCCGGATCGCGGTCGCGGCCAGCACGCCCCCCGTTCCAGAACCGACCGTCCGGCCGGATCAGGGGCACGGCTCGGCTCGGCTCGCGCTCGGGCTGGGCGCGCGCGACGGTCGGTTCTTCGGGTCGCTGAGCGTGCGCCCGGGCTATCATGCGCTGAACGATCCCGCCGCCGGCTACGTCCCGGGCGCGGAGATCGATTTCCTCGACCTCGGGCTTCGTCACTATGCCGGTGATCGCGGCCCGACCCTGGACTCGCTGACCATGGTCGGGATCCGTTCGATCGCACCCCGCAACGAGCTGTTCAAGCCGATCTCCTGGGAGCTCGGCGGTGGCCTCAAGCGCTTCAGGCGGGACGAGGATGACGAGAAGGGAGCCCTGGTCGGGTCGCTCTGGGGGGGCGCCGGCGAGGCCGTCGCGCTCGGTCAGCGGGGCCTTGCCAGTCTGATGGGCGAGGCTGACCTCTTCGCCGGACCCGACTGCTCCAAGACCTGCGCCGTCGCCCTCGGCCCGGCCCTGACCCTGATCTGGCCGATCACCGAGCGCTGGACGGTGCAGGTCGACAGCCGGCTCCAGGCGCTGCTGGGCGAGACGATCACCGATCGCTTCCAGGCCGGCCTCGACCAGACCCTGGAGCTCACCGCCAACCTCGCGCTCAAGCTCGACCTCGTGGTGGAGAAGGACCGCGGCGGCCCGCAGACCGAATGGTCGACTTCGCTGCACTGGTACTTCTGAGCCGCCGGCTGTCGGGTCTGGCTCTGCTGGCGCTTGGCCTTGCGGGCTGTACCGGCCTCGTCTTCCAGCCGATGCGCGAGCTGGTCCTGACGCCCGACGAGATCGGTCTCGCCTACCGCGAGGTCGAGTTCACCACGGCCGACGGCGTGCGCCTGGACGGCTGGTTCCTGCCCGCGCGCGGGCCGCGACACGGCAGCGTCCTGTTCCTGCACGGCAACGCCGAGAACATCAGCACCCATATCGCGAGCGTCGCCTGGATGCCGGGCGCCGGCTACGACGTGCTCCTGTTCGACTACCGAGGCTATGGCGCTTCAGCCGGCGAGCCCACCCTCAATGGCCTGCAGCTGGATGTCCAGGCGGCCCTGCGGACGCTGCTCGCGATGCCCGAGGCCGATCCGGAGCGGATCGTGGTGTTCGGTCAGAGCCTCGGCGCCGCGCTCGCGATCACCGCGCTCGCCGGCTCGCCGGACCGGAGCCAGGTGCAGGCACTGGTGGTCGAGGGCGCGTTCACGAGCCTGCGGGCGCTCGCCCGGGAGAAGCTCGCCGGGTTCTGGCTGACCTGGCCGCTGCAATGGCCGCTGGGCCTGACCGTCGACGACCGCTATCGGCCGATCGACAGCATCGGCAAGCTCGCGCCGCTGCCGATCCTGATCATCCAGGGCGAAGCCGATCAGGTGGTTCCGAGCCATCACGGGATCGCGCTGTTCGAGGCGGCGAGCGCTCCGAAGCAGCTGTGGCTGCTGCCTGGCACCGGGCACATCCAGGCCTTCACGCTGATCGAGAACCGGCGGCGGCTTCGCGATTACCTCGATGGCGTCCTCGCTACAGCGCGCCCACCGCCTCCAGCGCGGCCCGCACTTCGAGCCGTCCGGCCGCGTCGAGCGCGGCCTGCGGTGGCAGAGGATCGCCGACCGCAAAGCCCTGGAGCTCGAGGCCGCCCTTGATGCAGGCGGCGAGCGCGTGTCTGGCGAACAGCTGGTTGAGCCGCCAGAGGTCGCGCTGCAGCGCGATCGCCTCGGTCCAGCGATCCGCCCGGCAGAGCTCGTAGAGCCGGACGCTCTGGCGCGGGATCAGGCAGGCGGGACCGGCCATCCAGCCCCTGCCCCCGAGCAGCATCACGCAGGCCGGGATGTGGGCAGACGCGCTGAAGATGCCGAGCCGGTCGCCGACAAGGGTCATGATCGACAGCAGGCGCCCGGTGTTGGTCGAAGCATCCTTCAGGTAGCGGATGCTTTCCAACTCGGCCAAGCGCTCGATGGCGCCGAGCGACAGATCGCTGCGCTGGAACTGCGGGTTGGTGTAGAGCACGATCGGGCAGGCGACCGCTTCGGCGATGGCGCGGAAATAGCCGACCACACCATCCTCGGAAACCGGAAAATAGGCCTCGAGGATCGCGAGGATGCCGGCGCAGCCAAGGCGCTCGAGCTCGGCCGCCTGCCGGACCGCCTCGGCGGTGGTGGTCGCCGCGATGCCGGCGACCACCGGCACGCGCCCGGCGGCGGCCTCGAGGGTGACCTCGACCACGCGCCGCTTCTGGGGCCAGTCGAGATAGGCGAACTCGCCGGTCGAGCCGAGCGGCGTGAGGCCATGGACGCCGGCCGCGATCAGATGCTCGCAAAGCCGCGCCAGCACCTCGTCCTTGACCCGGCCGGCCTCATCGATGGGCGAGACCAGGTACGGAAAAACGCCGTGGAATCCGGTCGTGCTGGTCTGATTCACGCTCACCGGGCCGCCTCCGCTGTCGTCCGCACGCGGCGATCGAAGGACAGCGCTGCGCCAGGGTCAAGCGGCGGGGCGGGAATCCGGTCGCGCCGGCACCAGCGAGCCGCCCTGGCGGTCGAGCCGGCCGCCGGCCAGCAGACGCTCGACCTCGGCGTCGATCAGGGCGCGCAGGCGGGTGCTGGTCGCCTGGAAGCCGAGCAGCCGGCCGACCTGGCTCGCGATCTCGCCGCGGGTGGCGCCGTAGTGGGCGCCCGCGACCTCGAGGATCGCGGCCCGGATCTCCGCCGGCGGCAGCATCTCCGGCCGGCGCAGCGTCGTCGCCCGGACCTCGGTCCGATCGCGGACCACAGGTGCTGCGCCAGGTGTCATGTAGAAGCGCTCGTCGCGGGTGATCCGCTGTTGCCGGACCGCCCGGGCAAGACCGCGCTGCACCGCCTCGACGACCCGCCGGCCGGTGCGCTCGAGGCCCGCGAGCCGGGCCACCCGGCGGGCGATCTCGTCGCCGTGCACCGGCCCCTCGACCGCGACGATCTTGATCACCACCTCGGCCATCCGCTCGGGCGGCAGGCGATGGGGCTCGAGCGGGCCGGCCAAGCCGAACTCGGCCTCGACATAGGGCTGCGCGAGCACGCCAGTGTCGACGTCGCCGGCGGCGGGCTCGCGCCGCACCGGCTGATCGTCATCCGCGTCGTCGACGAAGGCCGCCGCGTCGAGGCTCTCGTCACGGGCCGCCCAGCGGGCCCTTGCATCCTCGAGCGCCGCGGCAACCCGGCGCAGCTCGGCCACCGGATCCTGCAGCCAGTCGGTGCTCCAGATCCGGTGCAGAATCCAGCCCTGGTCCTCCAGCACCTGCTGGCGCAGCCGGTCGCGATCGCGCGCCCAGAGCGCGCTGTGGTAGGCGGCACCGTCGCATTCGATGCCGAGCAGATAGCGCCCCGGGCGGTCGGGATCGCGCACGGCCAGGTCGACGAAGAAGCCGGCGACGCCGATCTGGCCATCGACCTGATGGCCGAGCCCCGTCAGCGCGCGCGCGACCTCCGCCTCGAACGGCGACGCGAAGCCCCGGCCGCTGACCTCGGCGGTCCCGAGCACGCCGGTCGCGGCGTAGTGCAGGAAGGTCTTGAGCACTGCGACGCCGCGGCCGTGGGCGCGATCGGGGTCGATATCGTCGGCCGTGATCGAGGCGAACACCTCGAGCCGCTGACGGGCGCGGGTGATCAGAACGTTGAGGCGCCGCTCGCCGCCCTCGTGGTTGAGCGGGCCGAAGCGCATCGCCAGATAGCCGCTCGGGTCGCGGCCGTAGCCGACCGAGATCAGGATCACGTCGCGCTCGTCGCCCTGGATGGTCTCGAGATTCTTGACGAAGAACGGCTCGGGCCGTGCGCTGGCGAAGAATTCGCGGACCTCGGGCGGCTCGCCACGCCAGAGCTGCTCGAGCTCAGCCAGGATCGCGTCGCGCTGGCGGAGCGAGAAGCAGCCGACGCCGAGCGACAGCTCGGGTGTGGTCCGGGCGTGCGCGATTACCGCCTGCGCGATCGCCTCCGCCTCGCGACGGTTGATGCCGGCCCCGCCGCGCTCGAAGCGGCCCTCGGCAATGTGGCGGAAGCTCAGCCCCAGCTGCGGATGGCCCGCGAACGGGCTCGGCACGATGTGCAGGCGATCGTCGTAGAACTCGCGATTGGAGACCGCGATCAGGCTCGGATGGCGCGAGCGATAGTGCCAGCGCAGCATGCGCTGGGCCATGCCGGAGGCAGCGCAGGCGCCGAGAATGCTCTCGAGATCGGCGGTCGGCAGCCCGTCGTCATCGCTCGCGTCGTCGAGCGCGCGCTCGTCGCCGCCGGCGGCGGTCTTGAAGAACGGGCTCGGCGGCAGCTGGCGCTGGTCGCCGACCACGACCATCTGGCCAGCCCTGGCGATCGCGCCGAAGGCGTCGACCGGCTCGACCTGGCTCGCCTCGTCGATCACCAGCAGGTCGAAGCGCATGGCGCCGGGCGCCAGGAACTCGGCGACCGAGAGCGGGCTCATCATGAACACCGGCTTGATCGCCTGGACCGCCGTGCCGGCGCGGCTCAGCAGCTGGCGGATCGGCAGGTGACGGGCGCGCTTGGCGAACTCGCGCTGCAGCAGCCCGAGCTGGCCGATCTCGCCGGTGCGCCTGGGCAGCCGGGCGTGATGGGCGGCCGCGACCTCGAAGCGCGCGGTCTGGATGCGCTCGCGATCGAGCTCCTGGAAGCGCTCGATCAGCCGCTCCTGCTCCGGTCCGGCGAAGGCGGCGAGCGCCGGCACGGCCTCGAGCGCCTGGCGCAGCAGGGGCTCGTAATAGGCCTGATCGAAGGCGTCGAGCGCGCGCTCCGGAGCCAGGCTGCCGTGATGCAGCTGGTAGACCAGCCCGGACAGGCCGAGCGCCACCGCCTGCCGCTTCTGGATCGAGTAGCCGATCCAGAGCTGGAGCGCGCCCGGGTGCGCGACCCAGGCCTTCAGCCGCTCGAAGATGCGCTCGAGGGGCAAGGTCGCGACCCGGCCTTCGCCGAACGCCTCGGCCTGGTCGAGCTGCAGGCGCGCGCAAAGATCGGTCCAGCCCGCGCTGACGACCTCCAGCAGGCGCCGGGCGGGCGTCGCCAGCAGGATCGCGGGCTCGCGGTCGCCGACCTCGATCGCGAGCCGCAACAGGTGCGGCAGCAGCGCCGGGTCCGGCAGGTTGTGGCGCCAGGCCAGGACCGCGCCGAGCTGGTCCCAGTCCGAGCGTTCGCCCTGCCACAGGCAGCCGAACGCCATCCGGCCCAGGAGGTCGTGCCGGGCGATCCGAGCGCTCGCGGCCCGAGCGTCGATCAGGCGATCGAGCAAGGCCAGCTGCTCGGGCAGGCCGGTCGGCGGCTCGGCCCTGGTGATCGCGCGCAAGGTCGCCCGGGCCCGCCGATAGTCAGCCTTGAACCAGCGCCACCAGCTGCCGGCGTAGGCGGCGAGGTCCTGGCGCGCGGCGGCGAGCTCGAGCGACCAGGCCGCCTCGGTGACCACGCGGCGCAGTTCGTTGCGCGCCTGGCTGAAGCTCTCACCGGCCTCGATCAGGGCCTCGAGGGCCGCCGCCCGCTGCTCCCAGACCTCGGAGCGCAACGCGTCGCCATCAACGTTCGCCGGCAGCTCCGCCAGGCTGGAGCAGGCCTCGATCAGGTCGGCGAGCTGGGCGAGCGTCGACGGGGCGGGCCTGACGCCCAGCCACTCCTGCAGCTTGGTCGCGGCCTTGAGCAGCAGGCCGGTCTGCTCGCGCAACGCCGCGACCGCGCTGCCGATCGCCTGGCGATCGCTCGGCAGCACCGCCGGCAGGCCGACGCCGCGCCAGGGATGCTCCGCGGGCGTGCCGAGCTCGGCGACCCGCTTGGCGAGCGCCTGGACCTGATCGCGACGCTCGCGCAATTCCGCCCGGCTCCAATGGGTCGAGCCCGGGAGCGAGATCTGTGCCGGCGACGGGCCCCGACCGTGGAGCCCGGCCAGGCGGCCGATCGCCTCGAACGGGCTGACGCCGGCGCCGCCGATCGGCCGATGCAGGACCTGCACGTGCCGGTTCAAGCGCTGGCGCGCCGCTGCGAGCTCCTCGAACAGATCGCTCGGATCGTCCTGCCGGGGTGCCCCAAGCTGAAGCGTCCGCTCGAGCTCCTCGAGCAGGCTGCGCTTGTGGGCGCGCCGGCTGTGCAGCTCCTGGCAGAGCTCGCCGAGCCCGACCTGGTCGAGCCGGCGCTTGACGACCTCGAGCGCCGCCATCTTCTCGGCGACGAACAGCACGGTCCGGCCGCCGTGCACCGCGGCCGCGATCAGATTGGCGATGGTCTGCGACTTGCCGGTGCCGGGCGGCCCCTGGATGACCAGGTCGTGGCCGGCGCGCGCCGCCTCGAGAGCCTCGGTCTGGGACGCATCGGCGTCGAGCACGTGCAGCGTGTCACGGGGCGAGAGGCGCTGATCGAGCGGCTGGTCCGCAGCCCGATCCAGGGCCTCGGCGCGAAAGCCGTCGGTCAGCAGCGCGCGCAGGAGCGGCCGCTCGGCGAGCGGCGTCTCGGCCGGCCAGGTCGTCGGATCGAGATCCCGATACATCAGGAGCTTGGTGAACGAGAACAGGCCGAGGACGACGTCGTCGGGGTGGACCCGGAACCGCTGCTCGGCCCCGACGGCGGCGGCGACCGCGCGCAGATAGGCCGCGGGATCGAGGCGCTCGGCCGGGTCGATCTCCGGCAAAATCAGGGAAAACTCCTGCCGCAGCTTCTCGGCCAGCGACAGGTTGGTCAGGATTTCCTCCTCGGCGAACCAGAGCCGGAAGCGCTCGAGCGCGCTCGCCCGCTCCAGCCGCACCGGCACCAGGATCAAAGGCGCGTAGCGCGGCTGGCCCTCACTCGGCGCCTCGTACCATTCGAGGAAACCAAGCGCCAGATACAGCACGCCGACGCCCCGCTCCTCATAGTGGGTGCGGGCATCGTAGTGGAGCCGGAGCAGCCGGCCGTGCAGGCGCTCGGCGCCGAGCGCGGTCTGGAGCCAGAGGTCCTGGTGCTGCGGCAGGGGTGCCTCGGCGATCGCGCCGGGCGGCGCCAGCGCCTCGAACAGATCGTCGCTCGCCGGCTCGCCGGGGCCGGGCTCCGCGCGGGCGCGAAAGCCGAGACCCTTGCCGTCCTCGACCAGGAGACGGAACAGGCTGTCGCTGCGCTCGCCGACGATCTCCAGCGTGCTCGCGCGGGGCGCGTGGCGGGGAGCATTGAGCAGTCGGTTGCGCCCCGACAGATCGAGGAGCTGCCTGCGCGCCTGCTCCAGTATGCGGTCGACATCGCTCATCGCATCTGCGCGCTGCTGGTCCAGGTCAATCTACGGCCCGGAGGTCATGATCAACCATAGGGGTAATGTCATTCGAAGCGCTATACAGCAGCGGTCGATAAAGCACAACAATAGGGTCGAGCCAGAGGGACCGCCACCCGTCGGCTCGCGGCCGACTGGCGCTCCCACTCAGCGGCGGTTCGCGATCTCGATCAGATTGCCGTCGGGATCACGCACGTAGATCGAGACGATCGGCCCCTGGGCGCCGGCACGCGCGACCGGCCCTTCGATCACCGGGTGGCCCTGCGCCTCGAGATGCCGCACCACATCGTCGAGCGAGCTGTCGGCCAGGAAGCAGAGATCGGCCGAGCCCGGCGTCGGTCTCTCCGCCTTCGGCTCGAACTCCCGGCGCCAGACGTGCAGGTTGATCTTCTGGACCCCAAAATGCAGCGCCTTGCGTCCGTCCTCAAATTCGCGCAGCTCCATCCCGAGACCCTCGACGTAGAACCGCACGGTCGCATCCAGATCGCGAACCGTCAGCACCAGATGGTCGAGGCTGGTGATTCGCATCGGTCCGTCGCTGGAGCCGTCACCGGGACAAAGGTGACCGCGCAGGCCGGCGGCGCCGCGCGGTCGAAGCGTGCCGGGCTCAGCCTTCCGGCTCGTCCGGCGTCAGCGTCACCACGTGGGGCGTGCCCATCCCGTCATCGTGGCCAAGCGCGCCGATGACGCTCGGGGCCATGATCAGCACCGCCAGGCCGAGCAGGACGACCAGCGGCGCGATCAGCCGGAAGCGGCGTGCCGCCGGCGTCTCTTTCGCGATCTGGCTGGTCATGGTCATCACGTGTCCTCCTTGATCCGACCGCTCCGTGGCCGACGCGTGTCATCTGGCACCGAACTGGCCCGGGGGGGTGTGAACCAGCTCACTACGACCGCATTTTTTTTGGCGGCGACCACGCTCGCTGGATTGCGGCCGAGACGCGGGTCGAGCATGGCCCCGCAGCCCTGGCGCGCGCGGCCCCGCCGTTCTACAAACTCTTCATGGCGCTGACCGGCGTGCCTCGCGGACGCCGGGCTGAGGAGGCGAGACATGGCGGCGCTGATTCGGCTTGCGGACCAGGACAACGTCGCGGTCGCGACCACGAACCTCGCCAAGGGCGTCGCGGTCGAGGTCGATGGCACGACCCTGGTCACGCGCGATCCGATCCCGTTCGCCCACAAGATCGCGATCCGGGCCATCGTGGAAGGCGCCCAGGTGTTCAAATACGGCGTCCCGATCGGCCGCGCCAAGATGGCGATCGGGCCTGGCCAGCACGTGCACGTGCACAACATCAAGAGCGATTACGTCAACAACGAGGTCGACTTCTTCGAGGAGGCGGCCGTCGACGAGCATGCCAAGGGAGCGGCGTCATGATGCTGGGCTACGAGCGCCGGGACGGGCGCAAGGGCATCCGCAACTACGTGCTGGTCGCCTATCTGGTCGAGTGCGCCCACCACGTCGCGCGGGCGATCGCGACGCCGTTCGAGGACGACGGCGTGCAGCTGATCGGTTTTCCCGGCTGCTACCCGAACGCCTACGCCCAGCGCATGATGGAGGCGTTCTGCAGCCATCCGAACGTCGGCGCGGTGCTGGTGATCTCGCTGGGCTGCGAGCAGTTCAACCGGCCGCGGCTGATCGAGCTGGTGCGCGCGTCCGGGCGGCCTTGCGAGCTCCTGGTGATCCAGAAGAGCGGCGGCACCCGCTCGACCATCCAGGCCGGGCGCGACTGGATCAGGGATATGCTCGCCGAGATCGCGACCACGCCCCGGGCCCCGCTCGAGGTCGCTGACCTGATCGTCGCCACCGAATGCGGCGGCTCGGATGCGACCAGCGGGCTCACCGCCAATCCCGCGATCGGGATCGCCTGCGACCACGTGATCGAGGCCGGCGGGACCGCGATCTTCGAGGAGCTGGGCGAGCTGTTCGGCTGCGAGCTGCACATGGCGGCGCGCGCCATGACGCCGGCGCTGGGCGAGGAGATCAAGCGCGCCATGGCCAAGGCGACCCGTCACTATGCCGCGCTCGACCAGTCGAGCTTCGGCGGCGGCAACATCACCGGCGGGCTGTCGACGATCGAGGAAAAATCGATCGGCGCCTACGCCAAGAGCGGCACCAAGCCGATCGTCGGCATGCTGCGCCCGGGCGTCCTGCCGCCCCGGCCCGGCCTCTATCTGATGGACATGGTGCCCGACGACGTCAGCAAATGGGGCTTTGCCAACATCAACGACAACGCGACCATCGTCGAGCAGATCGCCTGCGGTGCCCACATCGTGCTGTTCTCGACCGGCCGCGGCTCGGTGGTCGGCTCGGCGATTTCGCCGGTGATCAAGATCTGCGCCAATCCGGAAACCTATCGCCGGCTCGCTGACGACATGGACGTCGACGCCGGCCGCATCCTCGAAGGTCGCGGCCTGCTCGCCGAAATCGGCGCCGAGATCTTCCATCTGATCCAGCGGGTCGCCGCCGGCGACGCCACCAAATCCGAGGCGCTCGGCCACCAGGAGTTCATCCTCGGCTACAAGTCCTTCGAGCCCCTGGGCCCCTCGTGCCTGCCGGTGTGACAGGCGGTCGGCCGGAAATCGTCTGACCTGGCACCGAATTTGCGTTAATCTGGACCGGCAAGGCCCCCGGGATGGTGGAGGATGCGGCAGACCCAGAGCCAGATGCAGGATCAGGTGCGGTGGCAGGCCTACGATCCCGACGGCTACTACTGCGAGATGCAGGGCGGGAGCCGGGCAGCCGACGCCAGCATCGCCTTGGTCCGCGACCGGATCGGACGCATGAGCATGGCAGAGCTGCGGCGGCGCGCCGAACTCGCCGAGCGCGAGCTGTTCAATCTCGGCATCACCTTCACCGTCTACTCCGAACGCGACGCGATCGACCGCATCCTGCCCTTCGACGTCATTCCACGCGTGCTCACGGTCGCCGACTGGCGCACGATCGAGACCGGCGTCAAACAGCGCGTCATGGCGATCAACCGTTTTCTCGACGACATCTACCACGGCCAGAAGATCCTGAAGGACGGCATCGTCCCGGCCGATCTGGTGCTCGGCAACGCCAACTACCGGCAGCAGATGATCGGCCTCGATCTGCCGCACCAGTGCTACGTCCAGATCTGCGGCATCGACATCGTGCGCGACCAGGAGGGCAGGTTCCTGGTGCTCGAGGACAATGCGCGCACGCCGTCGGGCGTGTCCTACGTGATCGAGAACCGCTATCTGATGCTGCGCACCTTCGCCGACCTGATCGCGGGCCTGCGTCTGCGCAAGGTCGACGGCTACGGGCCGAAGCTCAACGAGGCGCTCTCGGCGATCGCCCCGCCCGGCGTCGCGGAGCCGCAGATCGTGCTGTTGTCGCCCGGCGTCTTCAACTCGGCCTATTTCGAGCACGTGTTCCTGGCCCGCGAGCTCGGCGTGCCGCTGGTCGAGGGCCGCGACCTGATCGTCGATGACGAGCGGGTGTTCATGAAGACCACCGGCGGCCTCGAGCCGGTCGACGTCATCTATCGCCGGCTCGACGACGACTTCCTCGATCCGGAGGCCTTCCGCGCCGACAGCCTGCTCGGCGTGCCCGGGCTGATGCGTGCCTATCGCGCGGGCAAGGTGGCGCTCGCCAACGCGATCGGCACCGGCGTCGCCGATGACAAGGCGATCTACGCCTACATGCCGCGGATCATCCGCTATTACCTTGGCGAGGAGCCGATCCTGGCCAATGTCGAGACCCAGATCTGCCGCGAGCGCGACGGCCTCCGCTACACCCTCGATCACCTGGCCGAGCTCGTGGTCAAGCCGGTCGGCGAGTCCGGAGGCTACGGCATCACGGTCGGGCCGCGCGCCAGCCGGGCAGAGCTCGAGGCCTGCCGCGCCCGGCTCGAGGCCGAGCCCGCCAACTACATCAGCCAGCCGATGATCGGCCTCTCGGTCTGCCCGACCCTCACACCCTCCGGGATCGCGCCCCGCCACGTCGACCTCAGGCCGTTTGCGGTCACCGGCACCGACACCTGGGTGCTGCCCGGCGGCCTCACCCGGGTGGCGCTCCGTCAGGGCTCGCTGATCGTCAACTCCTCCCAGGGCGGGGGCTCGAAGGATACCTGGGTCCTTGGATAGCCTGCTCGCCCGCTTCGCCGAGAACAGCTTCTGGATGGCCCGCTACATGGAGCGGGTCGAGAACCTGGCGCGCATCCTGGACGTCAACGAGACCTACGCCCAGAACAGCGAGGGCGTGAAGGAATGGCTGCCGGTCGTCCAGCTGTACTCCGATGCCGAACGCTTCTTCGAAGCCCATGAGACGGCGACCGCCGATGCGGTGCTGCACTTCTACGTGCTCGACCGCAGCAATCCGGGCTCGATCGTGGGCGCGGTCCGGATGGCCCGCGAGAATGCCCGCTCGCTCCGGCACGTGATCAGCACCGAAAGCTGGAGCCACCTGAACGTTTTCTACAATCGCCTGCTGGAGCTGCGCCAGCCCGACCTCGAGCTCTCCAACCTGTCGCGGGTCTGCGCCCGGATCAAGGAGGACTGCCAGCTGCACACCGGCATCATGGAAGGCACCGGCTACCGCACCCAGAGCTGGTCCGTCTATCAGATCGGCAAGCAGATCGAGCGCATGGACCAGACCACGCGGCTGCTCGACATCAACTACCACCGCCTGCTGCCCGCGGTCGACGACGCCGGCTCGCCGATCGATGCCAGCCAGTGGAACGCGCTGCTCCGTTCGGTCGCCGGCTATCACGCGTTCCGCCGGATCCATCCGCGCGGCATGCAGCCGGCCAGGGTCGCCGGGTTCCTGCTGTTCGACCTCGCCTTCCCGCGCTCGGTGGCACTTTGCATCCGCCAGATCGACGAGCTGGCGCTGGCGCTCGCGGCGCTCATCGGCCAGGACGACCCGCCCTGGACGATGGGTCCGTTGTCGGCACTCCGCCAGGTCGCCCGGACCACGATCGACGACGTGATGGCGGCCGGCCTGCACGACTTCCTGGACCAGATCCAGCGCCATCTGATCGCGCTCACCGACGAACTCGCGGCCGGCCTGTTCGGGCACCGCTACTGATCGCTGCCTGGGCGCCCCTTGTCGCAGCGTCTCAGCATCCGCCATACCACGGTCTACCGCTACCGGCGGCCGGTGACCTTCAACGAGCATCGCGCGATGTTCCGGCCGCGCGACAGCCACGACCTCCGGGTCGTCGATGCCCAGCTGGTGCTCAGCCCGCCCGGCGAGGTGCGCTGGATCCATGACGTCTTCTCGAACTCGATCACGCTGATCACCTTCGCGCAGCCGGCCGCCGAGCTCCGCCTGGAGAGCCTGGTCGAGATCGAGCACTACGGGCTCAGCGATCCCGAGATGATGATGCGGGAATACGCAACCAGCTATCCCTTCCGCTACGACAACGATCAGGTCGTCGACCTGCTGCCGATGCTGCAGAACCACTACCCCGATCCCGACGGCGCCCTTGGCGCCTGGGCGCGGCAGTTCCTCGACCCGGGCGAGACCACCAGCACCGAGGAGCTCCTGATCCGGATCACGCGCGCGATCCCGCGGCAGTTCCGCTACGAGCAGCGGGTCGTGCGCGGCACCCAGTCGCCGATCGAGACACTGCGTCAGGGCAGCGGCACCTGCCGCGACTTCGCGCTGTTCATGATCGAGGCGGTGCGCTCGCTCGGCCTCGCGGCGCGCTTCGTGTCCGGCTATCTGTACGATCCGGCGATCGATGGCGCCGGGCCGGGCCTCTCCGGCGCCGGCTCGACCCACGCCTGGGTCCAGGTCTATCTGCCGGGCGCCGGCTGGGTCGAGTTCGACCCGACCAACGGCCTGGTCGGCGGCCCCAACCTGATCCGGGTCGGGGTCGCCCGCGATCCGCGCCAGGCGATCCCGCTCCAGGGCAGCTACAACGGCGCGGTCTCAGATTTCCTGGACATGCAGGTCGAGGTGAAGGTCACCGCCGGCGAGCACCGCTGAGGCTGGCGCAGTGGCGTCTTCGGGACTACCTTGGCGACATGAGCAGGCCCGCCAAAACCGCTTTGCATGACGCTTGCCGAGTTCCTTACATGGGACGACGGTACCGACATGCGCTACGAGCTGATCGCCAGGTTCGGGCCATGGGCCTGTCGACTGTCGCGCATGGGATGATGCTCGCGAACCTTGGTGCGCGGTCCATCGGGCGCTTCGCCGAGACTACTGCGGGCTGATCCGGATCGGGGTTCTGATTATCCCTGGCAGATCTGATACGACTACCGGACCATCCCTTCGGTGGGGGACATCCTGATGATCTCGGTCGAGCGCCGGCGCGTGGAGCACCTCCATCGCCTCGGACCTGCGCACTGGCGCCTCGATACCGCGACCGGAGAGGAATGACTCCGCCTCGAGGTCTGCGCCGACCTGATCCTGACTTCAGACATCTACGACGGCATTCCCCTACCGGATCCTTCGGCGGCCCGACGCAGGCCTCACGCGGCTCGTGGTTCCTGAGAAAGCTCGGCGAGTGCAGCTTCGAGAGCCTGGGTCGTGAACGCATTCAAGCTCACGCCGGCGTGCGCCGCCGCGATCACGGCGCGCCGGTGTAGATCAGGGCCGACGCGAACGTTAAAGCTGCCCTTCAACGGCTTTTCGGGCGGAACGCCTCGTTCCTCGCAATGCTCGAGGTAGTCATCGACCGCGTCGTGGAACGCCTGAATCAGGCCCTCGGCATCCTCAGCCTCGTACGACACCAGGGCGCGGATGAATTCGAGCTTGCCGTGGAAGATGCGCTCGGCCTCGTCGAACTCGACTGAGCCGAGATAGTCTTTGTAACTCATGAGACTCATGGCTCGATCAACCCTTCTGAGACCAGAAACTCCTGTACCTCGCGCAACTGGTAGCGTCGTACGGTCGACCCGGGATGAGGGCGATGGAGGTTGATCGGCGGATAGCCTGACCGGGCGAAGCGGACCCGCGACCCGCTGGTCCTCCCTTTGCTCTCGACCTCGGAGCCAAAAGTCCGCAACAGCCGGACCAGCTCATCCCAGGTGAAATCGGCCGGATGGCGCCGGAAGCGCGCCAGCAATTTGTCCTGCCGTGCCATCGAGGCAAACTAAGCTCACCACGCTGACATTGCAACTGATTTCAGTTGCACGCCGGGTCCATCGGGAGGAGCATCCTTCTCTCAGACGTTCAGGTAGTTCAGGGCCAAGCCGGGGCGCGGCCAGGTGAGGGCGACGAGGCGGCCGGAGCCGGAGAGGGTGACGTAGGCGGTCTTCAGGTCTCTGTCCCCGAAGCAAATGTTGGTCGTGTGCATGTCCGGCATCGGGACGTGCTCGATCCTGCTGCCGTCGGGCGAGATGATCGTGATGCCGCCGTTGGCGAGCGTCGCGACGCAGATGTTGCCGTTGGCCTCCACGGCCAGCGAGTCGAAGCGCTGGTAGGTGCCGCCCGGCTGGGCGACCAGGCGGCCGCCGTGGGGTGAGGGCCAGGGCTGCCTGGCGAGGACGCCGGGCTCGAGGATGTCGAAGGCCCAGAGCCTTGCGGCCTCGGTCTCGGCGACGTAGAGCGTCCGGCCGTCGGGCGACAGGCCGATGCCGTTGGGCGTCACCATCGGAAACGCGACCTGGCGGATCAGCGAGCCGTCGGCTCGGGCGTAGAACACCGCGCCATAGTCCAGCTCGCGCTGGCGGCGTTTGCCCAGGTCGGTGAAGTAGAAGCCGCCCTCGGCATCGAACACGATGTCGTTCGGCCCGCGCAGCTGGACCTCGGGGGTGCCGCGGTAGAGCACCTCGACAGCGCCGGTCTCGAGGTCGATGCGCTCGATCCGGCCGCCCGAATAGTCCCAGGCCTCGACCACCGGCCGCAGGCCGTGGTCCGGGTCCTGGATGAACTCGAAGCCGCCATTGTTGCAGACGTAGCATTTGCCATCCGGGCCGATCGCGGCGCCGTTCGGGCCGCCGCCGGGCGTCGCCACGATCTCCCTGGTGCCGTCGGGCCGCACGCGGGTCAGGCAGCGGCGCTCGATCTCGACCACCAGCACCGAACCGTCCGGCATCGCGACCGGGCCCTCGGGAAATCGCAGTCCGGTCGTGATCTCGCGCAGCTCGACCATGTCGCCCCTCCCCGTCGCCGCTTGGTTTGATGTCGCGCGGCCCAGGGTATCAGCGCCGGTCGGCAAGAGAAAGCGACGGCGGCCGGCTTAACGGAGCTCTAAGGCGAAGCGTGGACAATCCCGGGTGCCAGGCGCGAACCGCCGCTGGAGCTATCCCGAAGGCCGCCTGATCGAGCTCAGCGCAAGGGGAAGTGACGTGTCCGAAGCCCAGCCCGCAGCCGATTCCGCCTTCCATGGCCGAGCCCTCCGGCGCGCGCGCCAGAGCGATCGCGGCCACCCCGGCGTGCTCGCCTGGCTCGCCGGCCTCAGCGTCCACTGCGTGGTCGTCCTGCTGCTGGTCGTCTGAGCTAGGAGCGAGGCGCCGGGTCAGCGCCGATCCGGGCGTCGGAGGTCTGGAGGAGATCCTCCAGTCGCGCCTGCTCGGCGGCGCTCAGCCCCTCGGGCTCGGTCCGACGACGGCGGCGCAGATGGATCGCGATCCCGCCGGCCCCGATCACCAGCAGCAGCGCCGGCCCGAACCACAACCCCCAGGTCGCGGGCTCGACCGGCGGCTTCAGCAGCACGAAGTCGCCATAGCGCGCGGTCAGGAAAGCGATGATCTGCTGGTCGCTGTCGCCCGCGACCAGCCGCTCGCGCACCAGCCGGCGCAGGTCGTCGGCGAGGTCGGCGTTGGAATCGTCGATCGACTGGTTCTGGCAGACCAGGCAGCGTAGCTGCTTCGAGAGCGCCCGCGCACGCTGCTCGAGCGCCGGGTCGGCCAGCATCTCGTCGGGGCTGGTCGCGGCCTGCGCCGCCGGTGCGACCAGCGACGCGAGCAGCAGAAAACCAAGGAAAAAACGCCTCATCCGTTCAGCTTCGCGAGCATCGGCAGCAGGGTCTCGTCGACGTCCTGCGGCATCAGGGGGCCGACGAACTTGTGCCGGATCCGGCCGTCGGCATCGATTACGAAGGTCTCCGGCACACCGTAGACCCCCCAGTCGATCGCGACCCGGCCCGAGTGATCGGCGCCGATCCGCCGGAACGGGTCGCCGAGCTCGCCGAGCCAGGCGTCGATCTGGTCCGGCTTGTCCTTGTAATTGATGCCGTAGATCGGGACGCCGCTGTCGGCGAGGCGCATCAGGAGCGGGTGCTCGGCGCGGCAGGGCACGCACCAGGACGCGAACACGTTGACCAGCACGACCTGGCCCTTGAGATCGGCGCTCGACAGGCCCGGCCGATCGAGACCGGCGACCGGCGGCAGGTCGAACTCCGGCACCGATTTGCCGATCAGGGCCGACGGCAGGATGCTCGGGTCGCGGGTCAGCCCGAGCGCGAGGCCGATGCCGACGCCCGCGAACACCAGCACCGGGATCAGATAGAGGAGCCGGCGCAAGGTCATCGCTTCCCCATCAGGCCCGGGCGGCGGCCGCGGCCAGGCGGCCGCGGGCGGCGGCCGGCGCGCCGACCCGGTGCCGGCGATCGGTCAGCGACCAGAGCCCGGCGATGCCCATGATCGCGACCCCGCCCCAGATCCACATCACCAGCGGGTTGTCGTAGATGCGCACCGCATGCGCGCCGGCCGCGCCCTTGGCGCCCTCGGCCGGATCGCCGAGCACCACGTAGAGGTCGCGCCAGAAGCCGGTGTCGATCCCGGCCTCCGAGGTCGACTGGCGCTCGACCGGATAGAAGCGCCGCTCAGGGTTCAGGGTCGCGACCGGGCGGCCGTCGCGGGTGACCTCGAAGGTCGCGCGCCGGGCGACGTAGTTCGGACCCTGGCGGTCGGCGATGTCGTCGAGCTTGAAGCTGTAGCCCGCGAGTGTCGCCGTGTCGCCCGGCTGCATGACCAGGATCGCCTCGCCGCGCCAGGCGCTGGACGCGGTGATCCCGGCGACCACGACGCCGAGGCCGATGTGGGCGAGCGTCATGCTGTAGGCCGAGCGCGGCAGGCCCTTGGCCCGCTGCCAGCTCTGTCGAAGGGGTCCACGCAGCAGCTGCACCCGGCCGGCGAGCTCGACCAGCGAGCCCGCCACCACCCAGACCGCGAGCGCCATCCCGCCGACCGCCAGGACGCCGCTGCCGCGCGTCAGCACCAGCTCCACGATCGCGACGATCGCGGTCAGCGCGAACGCGGCCTTGAGCCGGCCGAGCACGCCCGCGAGATCGCCCCGCTTCCAGGCGAGCATGGCGCCGATCGGCACTGCCGCCAGCAGCGGCACCATCAACGGCGCGAAGGTGGCATCGAAATAGGGTGGCCCGACCGAGATCTTGGGGCCGCCCAGCGTCTCGAGCAGGAGCGGATAGAGCGTGCCGAGGAAGACCGTCGCGCAGGCGGTCGCGAGCAGGAGATTGTTGAGCAGCAGGCCGCCTTCCCGCGAGACCGGCGCGAACAGCCCGCCCGCCTGCAGCTGGGGCGCGCGCCACGCATAGAGCGCGAGCGAGCCGCCGACCGCGATGGCGAGCAGCGCCAGTACGAACACGCCGCGCGCCGGGTCGACCGCGAAGGCGTGCACCGAGGTCAGCACGCCCGAGCGGACCAGGAAGGTGCCGAGCAGACTCAGAGAAAACGCCAGGATCGCGAGCAGGATGGTCCAGCTCTTGAGGCTCGCGCGCTTCTCGACCACGAGCGCCGAGTGCAGCAGCGCGGTCGCGGCCAGCCAGGGCATGAACGACGCGTTCTCGACCGGGTCCCAGAACCACCAGCCACCCCAGCCGAGCTCGTAATAGGCCCAGTAGCTGCCGAGCGCGATGCCGAAGGACAGAGCGCACCAGGCGGCGAGCGTCCAGGGCCGGACCCAACGCGCCCAGCTGGCGTCGACCCGGCCCTCGATCAGCGCGGCGATCGCGAAGGCGTAGGCCATCGAGAGGCCGACGTAGCCCGTGTACAGCATCGGCGGATGGGCGGCGAGCGCCGGGTCCTGGAGAATCGGGTTGAAGCCCTGGCCGTCGGCCGGCGCCGGGTCGAGGCGCAGAAACGGGTTCGAGGTGAACAGCATGAAGGCGAGGAAGCCCACGCCGATCAGGCCCTGAACGGCCAGCACACGCGCCCTGAACGGCGCCGGCAGGTTGCGCCCGAACACCGCGACGCCCGTCCCGTAGAGAGCGAGAATCCAGACCCAGAGCACCAGCGAGCCCTCGTGGTTGCCCCAGGCGGCGGCGATCTTGTAGATCAGCGGGTTGGCCGAATAGGAGTTGTCGGCGACCAGGCGCACCGAGAAGTCGGAGACCGCGAACGCCTGGATCAGGGCGCCGAACGCGAGGGTCAGGCAGAGGAACTGGCCGATTGCGGTGGTGCGCGCGAGCTCCATCAGGCCCGGATCGTTGCGGGCGGCGCCCCAGAGCGGCACGCTGCACTGGATCAGCGCCAGCCCGAGCGCCAGGACCAGGGCGTAGTGGCCGATTTCCGGGATCAAGGCCTGGCTCCCGCTGCCGCGGCCTCACGGGTCGCGCCCTCGCGCCAGCGGCCTGCCGCCTTGAGAGCATTCGCGACCTCGGGCGGCATGTACTTCTCGTCGTGCTTGGCCAGGACTTCGCTGGCGACGAACACGCCATCGCCCTCGATCTGACCCTGGGCGACGATGCCCTGACCCTCGCGGAACAAATCCGGCAGAAGGCCGCGATAGCGCACCCGGACCTCGTGGACCTGATCGGTGAGCGCGAAGCTCACGGTGCCGTCGGCGCCGGTCCGCTCGACGCTGCCCGGGACCACCACGCCGCCGAGCCGGAAGCGCTGGCCGGGGTCGACCCGCCCGGTCGCGATCTCGGTCGGCGTGACGAAGAACGCGATGCTGTCGGAAAACGCGAGCAGGACCAGGCCGGTCGCGCCGCCCAGGAGGACCAGCAACGCTGCCACCAGCACCAGCCGCTGCCGCTTGCGCAGACGCATCGGTCTCACTCGCCGGCCCGGCTGCCGGCGTCGGAGGCGAGCCCGGCCGGGCGCGGGCGGACCACCGGGCGAAGCCGCGGCCGGGTCGCGGGCCGCGGCCGGACCACCCGGCGCAGCTGCTCGAGCTCCGTCTCGCGCCGGCGCGCCGCCCACCAGCTCTGAGCGAGGAGGCCGATCAGCACCAGAGCGGCAAACCCGAACGCGGGCCAGACGAAGGCCGCATAGCCGCCCATCGCGAAGAAGTCGCTCACCACCAGCTCCCAGCGCCCGGCTTGTACGCCATCCCCGGCCATCAGATAGCGCGGATCGGCGGCTTTGCCCACCGCCATGCAATCACGCATTCACGATGCCAGAACTAAGCTGCCGACCCCGATCTGGTCGGATACGGGCGTTCAGGGTATGAAGCGCGGATGACCTTTGCCGTCCAGATCGATCAGCCAAGCAGGTCGGCGCCGCGGCCGGCGCCGCTCGAGGCGGCCGGGCTCGCGCGCGAGGTCGAGGACCTGCTGGCCGCGATCGGCGGCAACGACCCGGCGACCCTGCTGTCCGAGCTGAAAGGTTGGCTCGGCGGTCACCAGGCGCGGCTGCGCGAACAGTTCGAGGCCGACAACGACGCCGAGGCGGTGGTCTACGGCCGCTGCCGCCTGGTCGACGCCCTGTTGCGCAGCCTGCTCGACTTCGCGCACGCGCGCGTCTTCAAGATGGCCAACCCGACCGCCGGCGAGCGCCTCGCGATCGCCGCCGTCGGCGGCTACGGCCGCGGCGAGCTCGCCCCCTATTCCGACGTCGATCTGCTGTTCCTGCACCCCTACAAGCGAACGCCGCACATCGAAGAGATGATCGAGTTCTCGCTGTACCGGCTCTGGGATCTCGGGCTCAAGGTCGGCCAGGCGACCCGCTCGGTCGACGACTGCCTGCGGCTGGCGCGTACCGACCTGCAGATCTGCACGAGCCTGCTCGAGGCGCGCTTCCTGTGGGGCGAGCGCGCGCTGTTCGAGACCTTCGCGACCCGCTTCCAGGCCGAGGTGGTCGAAGGCCGCAGCCGGGTGTTCGTCGAGGCCAAGCTCACCGAGCGCGACGCCCGCCATCAGCGGACCGGTGACAGCCGCTACCTGCTCGAGCCGAACGTCAAGGACGGCAAGGGCGGGCTGCGCGATCTGCAGACCCTGTTCTGGCTCGGCCGCTTTCTCTACGGGATCGACGATCCGGCCGAGCTGGTCAGCCATGGCGTGCTGACCCAGGCGACGCTGCGCCACTTCGCCAAGGCGCGCCGGTTCCTGTGGACCGTGCGCTGCCATCTCCACTATCTGACCGGACGGCCCGAGGAGCGCCTGACGTTCGACCTGCAGCCCGAGGTCGCGCGCCGAATGGGCTATCGCGACCGGCGCGCGGCGAGCAGCGTCGAGCGCTTCATGAAGCACTACTACCTGGTCGCCAAGGAGGTCGGGGCGCTGACCCGGATCTTCTGTGCCGCCCTCGAGGAGCAGCACCGGCGCCGGCGGCTGGGCCTCGCCCGGCTGGGCTTCGGCCGCCGCCGGGTCGACGGCATGATCATCCACGGCGGCCGGATCATGCCCGCCACCGCCGACCTGTTCGAGCGCGAGCCGGTCGCCATGCTGCAGCTGTTCCACCTCGCCCAGGAGCGCGACCTCGACATCCATCCCGAGGCCTGGCGCGCGGTCACCCACAGCCTCCGGCGGGTCGACGGCGAGCTGCGCGAGAGCAAGCTCGCCAACGAGCTGTTCCTGAAGATGGTGACCTCGCGCAAGGACCCGGCGACCACCTTGCGGCGGATGAACGAGGTCGGCCTGCTCGGCCGCTTCCTGCCCGAGTTCGGGCGCGTGGTCGCCCAGATGGAGCACAGCCTCTACCACGTCTACACGATCGACGAGCACACCATCCGCGCGGTCGGCGTGTTGCACCAGATCGAGACCGGCCAGCTGGAGGGCGAGCTGCCGCTGGCGACCAGCCTGATGCCCAAGGTCCTGTCCCGGACCGAGCTGTACGTGGCGCTCCTGTTCCACGATCTCGGCAAGGGCCGGGCTGGGGACCATTCCGAGATCGGCGCCGGCATGGTCCGGCGGACGGCGCCGCGGCTCGGCCTCAGCGACGAGCAGACCGAAACCGTGAGCTGGCTGGTGCGCCATCACCTGTTGCTCAGCCGGGTCGCGTTCAAGCGCGACATCGACGACCCGAAGACCGTCAGCGACCTCGTCGAGATCATCCAGTCGCCCGAGCGGCTGCGGCTGCTCCTGGTGCTGACCGCGGCCGATATCCGGGCGGTCGGGCCGAACGTCTGGAACGGCTGGAAGGGGCAGCTGCTGCGGGCGCTCTATCATGAAGCCGATGCCGCGCTCGCCGGCGGCGATGCGAGCGGCCGGCGCCGGGACCGGGTGGACGCCGCCAAGCAGGCGCTGGCCGAGGCGCTGGGCGGCTGGCCGGCGGCCGAGCGCGAGCACTTCCTTGCCCGGCACGACCCGCGCTACTGGCTCGGCTTTGATCTCGAGACCCTGCTCCGGCACGCCGAGCTCGTCCGCCGGGCCGAGGCCGAGCGCAGTCCGCTCACCCTCGACTTCCGGATCGACCGTTTCCGGGCGCGCACCGAGCTCGTGCTGTTCGCGCCCGATCATCCAGGGCTGTTCATGCGGGTCGCGGGCGCGCTCGCGCTCAGCGGCGCCTCGATCGTCGACGCGCGGATCTTCACGACTACGGACGGCATGGCGCTCGACAGCTTCGGCATTCAGAACGTCGAGGACCGGGGCGCGGTCGCCGACCCGGCCCGGCTGGAGCGCATCCGGCGCAACATCGAGCGGGCGCTGGCGGGCGAGATCGCGCTCGATCAGACGCTCGCCGGGCGCCGCTCTCTGCCCGAACGCGCGGATGTCTTCGAGGTCGAGCCGCGGGTCCTGATCGACAACGGGGCGAGTCGCACCCACACCGTGCTCGAGCTCAACGGTCGCGACCGTCCGGGGCTGCTCTACGATGTCGCCAAGACGTTGAAGGATCTCGGCATGGGCATCTCGAGCGCCCACATCAGCACCTATGGCGAGCGGGTGGTCGACGTCTTCTACGTCAAGGACGTCTTCGGGCTGAAGATCACGCAGCCCCCCAAGATCCGGCACATCCAGCGCCGGCTGACCGCGGCGCTGGCCGCCGGGACGCCGGCCAGGCCCGGCGAGCGGGCCTCCGACCGTGGCCGCTGAGCCGGCGGTCCAGGCGCCGCCCGCGCCGGGGCGCCTGCTGCATTCGGTCGCGACCGTCGGCTCGATGACGCTGATGTCGCGCGGGCTCGGCTTCGTGCGCGACCTCCTGGTCGCCGACGTGCTCGGGGCGGGCCCGCTGGCGGACGCCTTCTTCGTCGCCTTCAAGCTGCCCAACTTCCTTCGCCGGCTGTTCGCGGAGGGTGCGTTCAACGCGGGCTTCGTGCCGATGTTCGCGCGCACGCTCGAGGCCGAAGGGCCCAAAGTCGCGAAGGCGTTCGCCGAGCAGGCCCAGGCCGCGCTGGTCGCGGTCCTGGTGCCGCTGGTGCTGGTGGCGATTCCGCTCATGCCCTGGCTGATCACGATCTTCACGCCGGGCTTCGAGCCGCCCGATCCGCGCTACGCGGCCGCGGTCGAGCTGTCGCGGATCACCTTCTGCTACATCCTGTTCATCTCGCTGGTGGCGCTGCAGAGCGGCGTCCTCAATTCGATGAACCTGTTCGGGGCGGCCGCCGCCAGCCCGGTGATGCTCAACATCACGATGATCACGGCGCTATGCCTGTCGGCCGCCTGGCTGGGAGCGCCGGCGTACACTCTCGCCTGGAGCGTCGCCGCCGCCGGCCTGCTGCAGTTCCTCTGGCTGCGCTTCTCGCTGTATCGCGCCGGCATGGCGCTGGCGCCCCGCCGGCCCCGGATCAGCCCCGAGATCCGGCGGCTGTTCGCGCTGATCCTGCCGGGCGCGATCGGCGCCAGCGCCGCCCAGATCAGCGTGCTGATCGACATCTTCTTCGCGTCGCTGCTGCCGTCGGGCGCGGTCTCCTATCTGTACTACGCCGATCGCCTGAGCCAGCTGCCGCTCGGCGTGATCGGGGTCGCGGTCGGCACGGCGCTCTTGCCGCTGCTCGCCCGCCAGCTGCGCGCGGGCGATACGGCGGCCGCGCTGCGCAGTCAGAACCTCGCGCTCGAGCTCGCGCTGCTGCTCACCCTGCCGGCGGCGCTCGCGCTGATCGTGCTCGCCTGGCCGATCATCCACGTGCTGTTCGAGCATGGCGCTTTCGGGCCCGAGGACGGTCTCAAGACCAGCTGGGCGCTCGCCGCCTATGCCGCCGGCCTGCCCGCCTACGTCCTGATCAAGGTGCTGGCACCCGGCTTCTTCGCGCGCGAGGACACGAAAACCCCGGTCAAGGTCGCGCTCTTCTGCCTGGCCGCCAACCTCGTTTTCGTCATGACCCTGATGTGGCCGTTCGCGCACGTCGGGATCGCACTCGCAACCGCGCTCTCGGCCTGGATGAACGCGGGCCTGCTCGCCTGGCTCCTGCACCGCGACGGCCTCCTGCAGCCGGACGCCCGCCTGCGGCGCCGCCTGCCCCGCATCGTCGGCAGCTCGCTCGCCATGGCGCTGGCCTTATGGCTCCTGCAGGACCTGCTGACGCCGCTGCCGGCCTCGCTCGGCCTCGCCCTCCTGGTCGCCGCCGGCGGCGCCGGCTTTTTCCTGCTCGCCCGCCTCTCCGGCGCGCTTGACCTCCGCGAGCTGCGAGCCGCGCTGATCCGGCCATGAGCCGGCATTGCGTTGCCGTCGCGATGCAGCTACCTACATTATGTAGGTAACCAACGAGGCGTCCCATGTCTGAGCTGCGCATCGGCGCCAGGGATTTCGCGGCCGATCCCCTCGGTGCCAAGAACAAAGCCCGGGCGGGCGAGATCGTCGTCATCACGAATCGCGGCAGACCCGACGTCGCGATGGTGAGCTATGACCGTTGGAAGGCGCTCGAGACGGCGCTGCCGGCCTCGGCCCTTGAGGCCCTGGGGCAACACCCGGCGAGCGCCGTCGAGTTCAAGCCATCTCGCATCGAGGATCATGCCCAGGGCGCCGGGCTGTAGCGGTGCGCGTGTTGCTCGATTCGAACGTAGTGTCCGAGTTGCGCAAGGGTCGCCGCTGCCATGAGGCGGTGGCCGCGTGGCAGTCGGCAATCGATGTTCGCGCCTTATTCGTGAGCGTCGTCACCTTGCTGGAACTGCGGCTCGGCATCGCGCTCAAGGCCCGCAAGGACGAAGCCGGGGCCGCCGTGTTGTTGGATTGGTACGAAAAGGCGGTGAAGCCGACGTTCGCCGGGCGCATTCTCGGGGTCGACGAGCGGATCGCCGAACGTTGCGCGCTGTTGCACGTGCCGCTGACCAGGCCCTATCGCGACAGCCTGATTGCCGCCACCGCTGCCGAGCATGGTTTGATCGTAGCGACGCGCAACGTGGCCGACTTCGAACCTCTCGGGGTCGAGGTCGTGAATCCGTGGGCGCCGATCAGCGGCTGACCCGAGGACGATGAGCACGGCTCAGAGAGCCGGCGCGGCTTGACGTTCGTGCGCCATTCCTCATAACTCCCGCACATCCGAACGAAGAGCGAGCAAGGCGGGCCATGCAAGGGCGGATCTTCTCCGGCGTGCAGCCGAGCGGCAACCTGCACCTCGGCAACTATCTCGGCGCGATCCGCAACTGGGTCCGGCTGCAGGGCGAGTACGAGGCGATCTACTGCATCGTCGACCTGCACGCGATCACGGTGCCCCAGGACCCGGCGGCCCTGCGCGCCAAGACCATCGAGGTCGCCTCCGGGTTCCTCGCCGCCGGGCTCGATCCCGCGCAGACCACGATCTTCGTCCAGAGCCACGTCGCGGCCCACACCCAGCTCGCCTGGGTCCTCAACTGCTTCACCCCGCTCGGCTGGCTGAACCGGATGACCCAGTTCAAGGACAAGGCCGGCAAGCATCGCGACCAGGCGCTGACCGGCCTCTACGTTTATCCGGTGCTGATGGCCGCCGACATCCTCGTCTACCGGGCGACCCACGTGCCGGTCGGCGAGGACCAGAAGCAGCATCTGGAATTGTCGCGCGACGTCGCGGGCGCCTTCAACCGGCGCTTCGAGACCGAGTTCTTCCCACTTCCCGAGCCGCTGATCTTCGGCGCCGCGGCCCGGGTCATGAGCCTGCGCGACGGCCGCAAGAAGATGAGCAGCTCGGACCCGAGCGACCAGTCGCGGATCAACCTCACCGACGATGCCGACGCGATTGCGCTCAAGATCCGGCGCGCCAAGTCGGACAGCCAGATGGGCCTGACCTACGACCCGGAGAACCGGCCGGAGGCGGCCAATCTTCTGACCATCTACGCCGCGCTTGCCGATCAGCCGCAGACCGAGATCGAGGCGCGCTTCGCGGACACGTCCTTCTCGGCCTTCAAGTCGGAGCTCGCCGACCTCGCGGTCGCCAAGCTGGCGCCGGTGACCGAGGAGATGCGCCGTCTGATGGCGGCCCCCGATCACATCGACCAGGTGCTGCGCCAGGGCGCCGAGCGGGCCGAGGCGAGCGCCGCCGACAATCTCGCGCGGGTCTACGACCTGGTCGGCTTCCTCGCGCGCTGACGCCGCGGCCTGGTCAAGGAGGCCGGGCGGACGGCCACCGGGCGACGGGATCCCTGAGCGCGGTTCAGCGTCAGCCATCACCGACCCGACTGACCCGAGCCGCTTTTCTGGCCCCCGCGATCGCCTGATCCGATCCGCTCGTCGCCGCCAGCGCCGGGTGTGCGCGGGGCTCAGAGCTGCGGATTGACTGAGCGGCCCGAGCACCAACATGGTGCGCACAGCCCGCTTCCCCGCCAACCTGGAGTCGATATGGTCGAGGAGACGCTGAGCGGCAGCGAGCCCGGCAGGCGGCGCGGCCGGACCCTGCGCTGGATCAAGATCGGCGGGCTCAGCCTGTTGGTGCTGCTCGCGATCTACTACGTCGGCGGCGCCATCTGGCTGGATCAGGTGGACGACGATCCGGGGTTCGGGCTTCAGAGCCCGGTGCCCAAGGGTGGTGCCAAGAGCGTCGCGGTGGCCGCCGATCTGATCGATCGCGAGATCAACGTCCACCGCTGGGTGGCGAACGATCCGTGGTTCATGCCCGGCGCCCTGCTCGACAATATGCCCAACTACCAGATGGGCATCATCGCCGCCCTGTCGCGCTTCGCGATCGAGCTCGGCGATCAGATCGCGCGTACCCGCGGCTCGAGCCAGATCGATCCGGACCTGGATGCCGCCTCGGGGCTCCTGAAGTATCCGGGCACGATCTGGCTGGTCGACCCGCAGACCTGGTTCAAGCCGACGGCGAGCGCGGAATCGCAGTATCGCCGGGCGATGCGTGCGCTGCTCAACTACAACGACCGGCTCGCGCTCGGCCAGGCGGCATTCGAGACCCGCGCGGACAATCTTCAGGCGACCCTGGACCGGATGGCCGCCGACCTCGGCTCGGCATCCGCGGCACTCGACCGCGAGGTCCTCACGGCGTCCGGCTTCTGGCCGGACTTCGCCGCCGACGATCTGTTCTACGCCAACAAGGGCCGCCTCTACGCCTACTTCCTGCTGCTGCGCGCGCTGTCGAGCGATTTCGACAAGGTGATCCGGGAGCGCGACCTGGGCGCCGCCTGGACGCAGATGCTGGACAGCTTTCGCAGCGCCGCGACGCTCCAGCCCCTGGTCGTGATCAACGGCAACCCGGCCAGCGTGCTCCTGCCGAGCCACCTGGCGGCGCAGGGCTTCTTTTTGCTGCGCGCCCGGACGCAGCTTAGGGAAATTACCAACATCCTGCTGAAATAATGGCCCGGGCCTGGCGCCGGGGCGAGCTTTTCCCGGCCGTCCTGCTTGAACGGCGGTACGGCTTGGGCCATGTTGGGAGATCGCCGATACCGACGCGCCCGGGCGCTGCCAGAGCGGCGCCGGCGACCGGCCCGTGGACCGCTCCGGCCCCCGGCGCAACAAGGAGGCGTAGGATGTTCATCCAGACCGAGCCGACCCCGAACCCGGCGAGCCTGAAGTTTCTACCAGGACGCGAAGTGATGACCCGGGGGGTGCTCGACTTCACCGATCCGGACCGGACCGACGGCTCGCCGCTGGCGCGACGCCTGTTCGAGGTCGAGGGCGTGAGCGGGGTGTTCCTCGGCACCGACTTCATCACCGTCACCAAGACCGAGGGGCAGGACTGGTACCTCCTCAAGCCGGCGGTGCTCGGCGCGATCATGGAGCACTACCTGTCCGGCGATCCGGTGGTCGCGGCCGATGCCATGGACGGCGCCGACGCCGGCGCGGCGGACCCCGAGGACGACGCGCTGGTCCGCCAGATCCGCGAGCTGATCGAGACCCGGGTGCGGCCCGCGGTCGCCCAGGACGGCGGTGACATCATCTTCCGCGGGTTCGAGCGCGGCATCGTCTATCTGCACATGCGCGGCTCCTGCGCCGGCTGCCCGAGTTCCACGATCACCCTCAAGAACGGCATCGAGAACCTGTTGCGCTACTACGTGCCGGAGGTGGTCGAGGTGCGTCCGGTCGCCTAGCCGCTCTGACCTGCCGTCGATCCGGTGCTGCTGCTCGCCCTCGATAGCGCGGACGCGACCTGCTCGGCGGCGCTCTGGGATTCGGCACGCCCCGCCTCGGCGGCGCTGCTCGGCCATCGGCGTCTGGCGCCGGGCCGCGGCCAGGCCGACCATCTGATCGCGCTGATCGACGACTTGCTGCGCGCCCGCGGGATCGATTACCAGGCGCTCGACCTGCTCGCGGTCAACCACGGCCCCGGCAGCTTCACCGGCATCCGCAGCGCGGTCGCGGCAACTCGCGGCCTCGCCCTTGCGGCCGACCTGCCGGTACTCGCGGTCGGCAGCCTGGAAGCCCTCGCAGCGGCAGCCCCGGACCACTCGGGGCCGTTACTCGCGGCGCTCGACGCCCGGCGCGGCGAGGTCTACGTCCAAGCCTTCGATCGGCAAAAGCGGCCGCAGAGCGCGCCCGGGCTCCGGACTCCCGAGCAGGCGGTCGCGCACCTGCCGGCCGGGCCGCTCGGCCTGGTCGGCAGCGGCGCCGGGCTGCTTCGGGAGCGGCTGCCGGCCGGGCGGTCGAGCCTGACCCTGAGCGCGGAACTCGATGCACGCTGGGTCGCCAAACGCGCCGCCGAGCGCCTGGCCAGCGGCGAAACGCCGCAGGACGGCCGCGCGCTGCATCCGCTTTATCTACGCCCGCCCGATGCTCGCCCACAGGCGCCCTTGGTCGCGCCGGCGCGTGCCCAGCCAGTCGAGGCCTGAACGACGATGCTCGCGCTCAAGCGGACCAGCAGCCTCAGCATCAAGACGGTCGGTCCGTTTGACCTCGGCCGGCTCGCCCGGTTGCACCAGAGCTGCTTCGACGAGCCCTGGAGCCGCGCCGATCTCGCCCACCTGCTGGCGCTGCCCGGCGGCTTCGGCCTGCTGGCGCGCCTGTTCGAGCGCAATCTCGCCGGCCTCGACGGCATGCGCGGGGTCGGGTTCGCACTCTGCCGCGTGATCCGCGACGAGGGCGAGCTGCTCTCGATCGGAGTCGGCCCGGTCTACCGGCGGCGGGCGATCGGCTCGGCGCTGCTGCGGGAGAGCATGGAGCGCTGCCGGCGCGCCGGCGCGGCGACCATCTTCCTCGAGGTCGCGACCGACAACCGGTCGGCGCAGATGCTGTATCGCTCGTTCGGCTTCGACGAGGTCGGCGAGCGCGAGGGCTACTACCAGCGACCGGACGGGACGCGGGTCAGCGCCTACACCATGCGTTGCGACCTGGCCCGCTTGGGCGCGGCCCCGCTCGGGCCCCGGCGCTGGCTCTGAGCCGGCCGGCACGGCGCCTCAACCCGGCCCGGGCCCCTTGCGCACCAGCAGGCGATAGACCGTACCGGCCGGCCCCTCGGGCCGAAGTTCCAGCACATCGTGGCCCTGATCGCGCAAGGTGCGCGGCAGATTCTCGAGCGGCTCCCCTTCCCCGAGGCGAATGCACGCCACCTCGCCCGCCGCCATGTTCTCCAGCAAGAGCTTGGTCCTGACGAAGGTCAACGGGCAGGTCTCGGCCGAGATGTCCAAGCTGTACTGGGCTTCGCTCACGGTTTCTTGCCTCATCTTGTCACGACAGCCAAAAAGTGCTTGCGCCCGTGCAAACCTGAAATATATTCCCGGATGAGAACTAACCAAGGCAAGCTCGCAGAGGGCGCAGAACGTTATGACCGAGAAGTTGAGCCAAAACGAGCTCCTCGCGCTCACCACCGAGATCGTGGCGTCGCACGTGTCGAACAACACGGTCGCCGTGTCCGATCTGCCCGAGCTGATCCGACAGGTCTACGGCAGCCTGACCAACCTGTCGCCGACCCCTGCGCCCGAGCAGCCGGAGAAACCGTCGCCGGCCGTCGCCATCAAGAAGTCCGTCACCCCAGAATACATCATCTGCCTGGAGGACGGTAAGAAGCTCAAGATGCTCAAGCGGCATCTGAAGACCCGCTACGACATGTCGCCGGAAGAGTACCGGAAGCGGTGGGGCTTGCCCGACGACTACCCGATGGTGGCGCCGAGCTACGCCCAGCAACGGAGCGCGCTGGCCAAGAAGATCGGGCTCGGCACCAAGCCGCGCCCGCGCCAGCGCCGCGGCGCTGCCTGAGCGCCGCCGTCCGACAATGTAAGCCGGAGCGGTTGCCCGCTTCCCGTAGGCAGGAACGCGGCCCCAGGCCCTGCCGGTCGCAAGCGGGCGAATGCCGGCGCGCACGGTCGCGCCCGGCGGGAAAAGCATGTGCCCGTGCTTGACGAAGCCCGACCCGCCACCCATAAAATTGTCACGGACTGGTGCTAGAAGGACATTCTGCGAGGCGCGGGAACAAGCTGTCCAACTTGCTGAACCAAGCTCACTCGACCTGGCGGCCGCGAAGGCGTGGCTAAGAAGCTGTTCGTCAGGACGTACGGCTGCCAGATGAATGTCTACGACTCCGGTCGCATGGCGGATGCGCTGGCACCGCATGGCTACGTGGTCACCGACCGCGCCGACGATGCCGACCTCGTCCTCCTGAATACCTGCCATATCCGCGAGAAGGCGGCCGAAAAGGTCTATTCGGAGCTCGGCCGCCTCGAGCAGCTGCGCCGGCGCCGGCGCTCGGCCGGCCACGATCTGATCATCGGGGTTGCCGGCTGCGTCGCCCAGGCCGAAGGTGAGGCGCTGCTCGAGCGAGCGCCGCACGTCGACCTCGTGGTCGGGCCGCAGAGCTATCACCGGCTGCCCGAGCTCCTGCACCGGCGCGCCCGCGACCAGGGTGCGGCGCTCGACACTGACTTCCCCCTCGAGAGCAAGTTCGACCGCCTGCCCGAGGAGCGGGCGACGCCGCCCGGCATTTCCGCCTTCCTGACCGTGCAGGAGGGCTGCGATAAGTTTTGCACCTTCTGCGTCGTGCCCTACACCCGCGGCGCCGAGGCCTCGCGCCCGGCCGCTGCAGTGCTGGCGGAGGCCCGCCAGCTGGTGGCCGCCGGCGCCCGCGAGCTCACGCTTTTGGGCCAGAACGTGAACGCCTACTCGGGGGCCGGCCCGGGTGGCGCGCCCTTCGACCTCGCCCGCCTGATCCGGGCGCTGGCCGGGATTTCGGGGCTCGCGCGCCTCCGCTACACCACCTCGCACCCGCTGGATCTCGACGCGCCGCTGATCGAGGCACATCGCGAGGTCGAGAAGCTGATGCCGTTCCTGCATCTGCCCGTGCAGTCCGGCTCCGATCGGGTGCTGGCAGCGATGAACCGGCGCCACCGCGCCGACGATTACCGGCGCGCGGTCGAGCGGCTGCGCCGCGCGCGGCCCGACGTCGCGCTGTCGTCCGATTTCATCGTCGGCTTCCCGGGCGAGACCGAGGCCGATTTCCGGGCCACCCTCGCCCTGGTCGAGGAGGTCGGCTTCGCCCAGGCATTCTCGTTCAAGTACAGCCCGCGACCCGGCACGCCGGCGGCGACCATGCGCGGCCAGATCAAGGACCGGATCAAGACCGAGCGCCTGGCGGCGCTGCAGGCGCTGCTCGCCGCGCAGAGCCAGGCTTTTCAGGAGGCGACCGTCGGCCGGACGCTGCCGGTCTTGCTCGACCGACCCGGGCGCCATCCCGGCCAGCTGGTCGGCCGGACCCCCTATCTCCAGGCCGTCCACGTCCGCGCCCCGGGCGCGCGCCTGGGCGATCTGATCGACGTCCGGATCACCGCCAGCCACGCCCACAGCCTGGCCGCGGTGCCACTGCTTCCCGAGGCTGCACGAGGCCACGCCGCATGCGCCTGAAACCGGTGCCCACGCTCGCGACCGACATCGACACCCGGACCCTCCGCTTCGACGACAACCGCCTCTGCGCTCTGCTGTTCGGCCAGCATCACGAGCATCTGGCGCGGATCGAGCAGCAGATCCCGGCAAGCCTCGCGGCGCGGGGCAACCTGGTCACGGTCACCGGCGAGCCGGGCGCGGTGGAAGCGGCCTGCGCCGTGCTGGAGGACCTCTATCGCCGGATCGACGCCGGCCTGGAGCTCGACCGGAGTGAGGTCGACGCGGCGCTGCGCATGGTTCTGCACGGCGCCGGCGACGCCGTCGGCCTGGCGAACGACGAGGTTCTGATTCGGACCGACAAGCGCCGGGTGACGCCGCGCTCGCCGACCCAGGCGGCCTTCATCCGGGCCATGCAGCGCCACGACCTGGTGTTCGGGATCGGCCCGGCCGGCACCGGCAAGACCTACCTCGCGGTCGCGACCGGGCTGTCGCTGCTCAGACAGCGGGTGGTCGAGCGCCTGATCCTGTCGCGCCCGGCGGTCGAAGCGGGCGAGCGCCTGGGCTTCCTGCCCGGCGATATGAAGGACAAGGTCGATCCCTATCTCCGGCCGCTCTATGACGCCTTGCAGGATATGCTCCCGGAGGGCAAACTAGGGGCCAAGCTCGAGAGCGCCCAGATTGAAATTGCACCGCTCGCGTTCATGCGTGGGCGGACGTTGGCGAATGCGTTCGTCATCCTCGATGAAGGGCAGAACACCACGCCGAGCCAGATGAAGATGTTCTTGACGCGCCTGGGCGAGAATTCGCGCATGGTGGTGACCGGCGACCCGACCCAGGACGATCTGCCGCCGGGAACGACCTCAGGGTTGAACGACGCGGTCGCCAAGCTCGAGCGGGTCGAGCGGGTCGGCGTGATCCGCTTCACCGAGCGGGACATCGTCCGCCATCCGCTGGTCGAGACGATCCTCAACGCCTACCGCACCGGCGCCGAAGCCGGCGCGCCGCCGAGCCGCGGGCTCGACCATGGCTGAACAGCCGACCACCAATGAGGGCCGCCGGCGCCGCACCGCCGCCGGACCGGTCCGGGTCTCCCCCATCTCATGGACAGTGACGGACCTAGTACGGTTGCCGTGACGATCGAGGCGCCGGCCTGGCAGGCCGTCGTCGACGATCCCGAGGAACTGTGTCGCGAAGCGATCCGGGCGACGCTCGGCCGCGCCGCGCCGACCCCTTGGCTCGCGGCCGCCGAGATCAGCCTGCTGCTGTGCGACGACCTGACCATGCGCCGGCTGAACGCGCATTACCGGCAGCAGGACCGGGCGACCAACGTGCTCTCGTTTCCGGCGCTCGAGCTCGACCCCGGCCAGGCGCCGGCGGCGCCCGGGCCCGCGCCCGTCCTGCTCGGCGACATCGCGCTCGCCGCCGAGACCGTGCGCGCCGAGGCGGCGGCGCAGGACAAGCCCGCGGCCGATCATCTCCGCCACCTGGTCGTCCACGGCTGCCTGCACCTTCTGGGCTACGACCATCAGGACGCCGCCGGCGCGGCCCGCATGGAGGCGCTCGAGCGGACGATCCTGGCCGGTCTCGGTGTTCCGGACCCCTACGCGGGCGAGGCCGCTGACGCCGCCGATCGGGTGCTGCTGGAGGCGGGGGCATGAAGGAGCTGCCCGCCACCGGCCGCGAGAGCCAGGTCTCGCTGCTGCACGGCCTGCTGATGCGGCTGCGCATCCTCGCCAAACGCCGCAACGGCGACGGCCACTCGCTGCGGGAGACCCTGGAAGAGCTGATCGAGGAGCACGAGGAGGAGGGCACCGAGGATCGGACCGAGTTCACCGAGGACGAGCGGGAGCTTCTGCTCAACGCGCTGAGCTTTGGCGAACTCGAGGTCTGGGACGTCATGGTGCCGCGCTCCGACGTCAAGGCGATCGCCGCGACCTCGACTCTCGCCGAGGTGGTCGACACGATGCGCGGCGGCATGCACACCCGGCTGCCGGTCTATCGCGAGAACCTCGACGAGGTCATCGGCATGGTCCACATCAAGGACCTGCTGCCCTACTGGGGCGACGGCGTCGACTTCGCGCTCGAGCGGATCATGCGCGAGGTGCTGTTCGTGCCGCCCTCGATGCGGGTCCTCGACCTCTTGCTGCAGATGCGTGACACCGGCGTCCACATGGCGATCGTGGTCGACGAGTACGGCGGCACCGACGGCCTGGCGACGATCGAGGATCTGGTCGAGGAGATCGTCGGCGAGATCCAGGACGAGCACGACAAGATCCTGCCGGCGCGGATCACCGAGCTGCCCGACGGGGGGCTCGAGGCCGACGGCCGGGTCGAGGTCGAGGAGCTCGAGAAAAGGCTCGGCCTGCGGCTGCTCGAGCCCGAGCGGCGCGAGGACGTCGACACGCTCGCGGGTCTGATCTTCACGCTGCTCGATCGGGTGCCGGCGCGGGGCGAGGTGATCCGGCACCCGGCCGGGCTCGAGTTCGAGGTCCTGGACGCCGATCCGCGCCGGATCAAGCGCCTCCGCATCCTGCGGGTCGAGCCCGCGACCGCCACCCCCGAGCCGCAAGAGGGCGGCTGAGCGGCTTGCCGCAGGCGGCCGACCGCTTGGCCTTGGGCGGCAACCGGACGGGCGCCGCGGCCGGCCGCCTCGCGGCCGCGCTGGCTGCGGCACAACGCAGGCCGAACCTGAGCGCCTTCGGTCTCGGTGCGGTCGTGGCACTCGCGCTGCCGCCGCTCAATTTCTGGCCGGCGCTGCTCGGCTTTGCCGGTCTCCTGGACCTGCTGCGCCGGGCCGAGGGACCGCGGCGCGCTTTCCTGCTCGGCTGGTGGTTCGGCTTCGGCCACGGCCTGGTCGGTCTCTACTGGATCGCGATCGCCTTTTTCGCCGACGCCGAACGCTTCGGACCGCTCGCCGTGCCGGCGGTGCTGCTGTTGTGCGCCGCCGTCGCGCTCTATCCGGCGCTCGCCGCCCTGCTCGCGACGCTCTACCGCTGGCGCAGCGGCACCGCCGCGGCGCTGGCGCTGGCCGTGGTCTGGCTGCTGACCGAGCTGCTGCGCAGCCATCTGTTCGGCGGCTTCCCCTGGAACCTGATCGGCTACGCCTTTGCCGGCTCGGCCGCCCTCAGCCAGCTCGCGGCGGTGACCGGCATCTGGGGGCTGAGCCTGCTCGCAGTCGCGGCGGGCGGGTTGCCGGCCGCGTTGCTCGAGCCGGGCAGCCGGTGGCGCTGGCAGCCGCCAGTCGCGGCCGGCGCGCTGCTGGCGCTCGCCTGGCTCGGCGGCACGGTGCGGCTTGCGGACGCGCCGACCGACGCGGTGCCGGGCGTGCGGCTGCGCCTGGTGCAGGGCAACATCGCCCAGCACCACAAATGGCAGCCGGAGCTCCGCGCCCGCTGGTTCCAGCGCTACCTCGAGCTCTCGGCGCGCCCCGCCGACGGCGGCTCTGCCGGTGCCAAGTCGGTCGTGATCTGGCCGGAATCGGCAGCCCCCTACCCGCTCGACCGCGAGCCCGAGGCGCGTCGCCTGATCGCGCGCGTCCTACCGCCCGGCGGCCTGCTGCTGACCGGCGGCGAGCGCTTCGACCTCGAGAGCGAGCCGCCGCGCGCCTGGAACAGCCTGTTCGCGCTCGACGACACCGGCCGCATCCTGACGGTCTACGACAAGCGCGCTCTGGTCCCGTTCGGCGAGTTCCTGCCGTTCCGGCCGGTGCTCGGCCGCCTCGGGCTCGAGAAGCTCACCGAGGGCAGCATCGATTTTCAGCCCGGCCCGGGCCGCGAGACCCTGAAGCTCCCGGGCCTGCCGCCCTTCAGCCCGTTGATCTGCTACGAGGCGATCTTCCCGGGCCGGGTGGTCGATCCGCACGCGCGCCCCGACTGGCTGCTGAACGTCACCAACGATGCCTGGTTCGGGGACAGCTCCGGCCCCTACCAGCACTTCGCCATGGCACGCTTTCGGGCGATCGAGGAGGGGCTGCCGCTGGTGCGCGCGGCCAATACCGGGATCTCGGCCGTGGTCGACCCGTTCGGGCGCATCCGGACGCAGCTCGATCTCGGCGTGACCGGCGTGCTCGATGCCGCCTTGCCGGCGCCGCTGCCGCCGCCGCCCTTCGCGCGGCTCGGCCTCTGGCCCGTGGTCGTCCTGGTCGGGTTGACCGGTTTCGTGATCGTCGGCGTCGAAATACGGGCCCGGCGGGCCGCGCGAGAGGTTACCAATTCCGCAAAACCGGCTACAACGTCCTCGTAGCAAGCCCGGACGTGACCGCCGGTCGGTGGCGCCATTCCGGCCGCAGGCCTCGGGCGAGTGCTGGACGACCGCACGCCATGGCGAGCAAGCCCAATCCGATCGACACCCACGTCGGCCGACGACTGCGGCTGCGGCGCACCCTGCTCGGCATGAGCCAGGAGCGGCTGGGCGAGCTGCTCGGCCTGACCTTTCAGCAGGTGCAGAAATACGAGCGCGGCGCCAACCGGATCGGGTCCTCGCGCCTGTTCGAGCTCGGCCGGATCCTGGATGTGCCGGTGTCGTTCTTCTTCGACGATCTGCCGGACGAGTTGGCCGCCCCGGCCGCCGGCTACGCCGGGTCGGGACTGGCCGAGGAGGGCGCCGCCTTCGAGCATGAGGACGATGCGCTGCCGCTCGACCGGCGGGAGACCCTCGAGCTGGTGCGCGCCTACTATCGGATCACCGACCCCGCCGTGCGCAAACGTCTGTTCGAGCTGGCCAAGGCGCTCGCCAATCTGGCCGACCAGCCGCGCCGCGGCGGCGATTGACGGAAGCACCCCGGTAAGCCCGCGGCGATCGCGCTCTTGACCGCGCCTTGGCAGGTCCGGCACAAGATGGCTGCCGAAGGGCCAAGGCGCCGTGGGCCGGCTCGCCATGCGGGTGACGGCGCGTTCGGCTCGCGCGTGAGAGGGGCAACGCATGCAACGAGCTGACTACGTCTTCGCCAGCGAATCCGTGGCGGAGGGGCATCCCGACAAGGTCTGCGACCGGATCTCGGACAGCATCGTCGACGCTTTTCTGGCGGCCGATCCGGCCTCCCGGGTGGCGGCGGAGACGCTCGCGACCACCAATCGGATCGTGATCGCCGGCGAGGTGCGCGGGCCGGCCGAGATCACGCCCGAACGGATCGAGCAGCTCGCGCGCAAGGCGGTCCGCGAGGTCGGCTACGAGCAGGAAGGCTTCCACTGGGCCACGGCCAAGGTCAAGGTGCTCCTGCATGCCCAGTCCGCGGACATCGCCCAGGGCGTCGACGCGGCCGGCAACAAGGACGAAGGTGCCGGCGACCAGGGCATCATGTTCGGCTACGCCTGCAGCGAGACCGCGGAGCTGATGCCCGCCCCGATCCAGCTCTCGCACACGATCCTGCGCCGGATGGCGGCCGCCCGGCACGCCGGCGAGGCGCCCTATTTCGGCCCCGACGCCAAGAGCCAGGTCAGCCTGCGCTACGCCAACGGCAAGCCGGTCTGTGCGACCTCGGTCGTGGTCTCGACGCAGCACGCGCCCGAGTTGACCCAGGACGACGTCCGCGAGCTGGTCCGGCCGTTCGTGCTGGGGACCCTGCCCGAGGGCTGGATGTGCCCGGAGACCGACTTCTACGTCAACCCGACCGGCAAGTTCGTGATCGGCGGTCCGGACGGCGATGCCGGCCTCACCGGGCGCAAGATCATCGTCGACACCTACGGCGGGGCGGCACCCCACGGCGGCGGCGCCTTCTCGGGCAAGGATCCGACCAAGGTCGACCGCTCGGCCGCCTACGCCGCCCGCTATCTGGCCAAGAACGTGGTCGCGGCCGGCCTCGCCGAGCGCTGCCTGATCCAGGTGTCCTACGCGATCGGCGTGTCCAAGCCGCTGTCGGTCTACGTCGACACCTTCTGCACGGCGGAAGTCGACCCGGCCCGGCTCAGCGCCGTGCTGCAGGAGCTGATGGATCTGTCGCCGCGCGGCATCCGCGAGCATCTCGGGCTGTCGCGGCCGATCTACGCCCGCACTGCCGCTTACGGCCATTTCGGCCGTGAGCCGGAGCCGGACGGCGGCTTCTCCTGGGAGCGGACCGACCTGGTCGACGAGCTGCGCTCCGCCTTCGGTTGAGCCCGGCCGCCGGCGGGGCCGCCGCCCGGCTCGTGCAACGCCTGATCTACGGCCGCCGTCAGGGTCACCGGCTGCGCCCCGGCAGGCAGCGGCAGCTCGCCCTGCGCCTGCCGGAACTCCAGGTGAACCTGCCCGAGACCGGGCAGCTCGATCCGGCCCAGCTGTTCCCCGATCGCCAGCGCCTCTGGCTCGAGATCGGCTTCGGTGGCGGCGAGCATCTGGCCGCCCAGGCGATCGCCCACCCCGAGGTCGGCCTGATCGGCTGCGAGCCTTATCTCGCGGGGGTCGCCAGCCTGCTCGCGACCGCGGAACGCGAAGATCTCGGAAATCTGCGCGTGGTCGTCGACGACGCCCGCCTGCTGCTCCGCGCGCTGCCGGATGCCTGTCTCGAGCGCGTCTTCGTCCTGTTCCCCGACCCGTGGCCCAAGACCCGCCACCACAAGCGGCGGATCGTCAATCCCGCGACCGCCGCCGAGTTCGCCCGACTGCTCGCGCCCGACGGCGAGGTCCGCCTCGCGACCGACGACATGGGCTATGCGCGCGCCATGCTGCTGGCGCTCAAAGGCCGCCCCGAGCTGGCCTGGCAGGCCGAGCGCCCGGCGGACTGGCGCGCGCGCCCGGCCGACTGGCCGCCGACCCGCTACGAGCAGAAGGCGCTCGGTGCCGGCCGCAGCTGCATTTACCTGCGCTACCGGCGCGCGGCTGGGCCGGTCGCCGGCCGGCCCTGAGCAAAAGGCCTTGAAGGCCGGTTTTGTTAGGCGCATATAAAGGCCAAGCAATCGCCTGAACCGCAAGCGGATGGTGGGCTTCGGGCCCACTTTTTTATTGGTGTGGATGCGAGCCAGCAGATCACGGAGCTGATCGAACCTACGGTGCGCGATCTGGGCTTTGAGGTCGTGCGCGTTCTGATGACCGGCGGCCAGCGGCCGACCGTCCAGGTGATGGTCGAGCCGGTCAGTCGCGAATTGATGACCGTCGACGACTGCGCCCGGCTCAGCCACGCCATCTCGGCGCTCCTGGACGTGGCCGACCCGATCGCCGGGACCTACCGTCTGGAAGTGACCTCGCCCGGGATCGACCGGCCGCTGGTCCGGCGCGCTGACTTCGAGCGCTTCGCGGGCTACGAGGCGCGGCTCGAGACGGTCACGCCGATCGACGGCCGGCGACGGTTTCGCGGCCGCCTGGTGGGCGTGATCGACGACGATGTGTGCCTGCGGTTGCCGGAGGGCGAGCGGCGCATCCCTTACGGCACGGTAAAGAAGGCCAAGCTGGTGCTGACCGACGATCTGCTCGCGGCGGCCCAGGCGGAGCGAAGGAGTTAGGAGCCGTGGTCGAACAGGGCATTGAGACGGCGCCCGGACTGGGCCGCTTCGAACTGATTCGGATTGCCGAGAGCGTCGCCCACGAGAAGGGCATCGGCGTCGACGAGGTGATCGTCGCCATGGAGCAGGCGATCCAGACCGCGGCCCGGCGCAAGTATGGCCAGGAGCATCAGATCGTCGCCGAGGTCGACCGCAAGACCGGCGAGATCGGCCTCTACCGCGAGCTCGAGGTCAGCGAGGAGATCGAGGATCCGGCGATCCAGATCTCGCTCGCCGAGGCCCACGAGCGCAATCCCGCGGCCCGGGTCGGCGACCACATCCTGGAGCCCTTGCCGCCGATCGACCTCGGCCGGATCGCCGCCCAGAGCGCCAAGCAGGTGATCGTCCAGAAGGTCCGCGAGGCCGAGCGCGAGCGGCAGTACACCGAGTACAAGGATCGGATCGGCGAGATCGTGGTCGGCGAGGTCAAGCGCACCGAGTACGGCAACGTCCTGGTCGATCTCGGCCGCGCCGAGGCGATCCTGCGCCGCGACGAGATGCAGCCGCGCGAGACCTTCCGCAACAAGGATCGGGTGCGCGCCTACGTCTACGACGTCCGCCCCGAGGCGCGTGGGCCCCAGATCTTCCTGTCCCGCACCCATCCCCAGTTCATGGCCAAGCTGTTCGCGCAGGAGGTGCCCGAGATCTACGACGGCATCATCGAGATCAAGGCGGTCGCCCGCGATCCGGGCTCGCGCGCCAAGATCGCGGTCGTGTCGAAGGACAGCAGCATCGACCCGGTCGGCGCCTGCGTCGGCATGCGCGGCTCGCGCGTCCAGGCGGTGGTCAACGAGCTCTCGGGCGAGAAGATCGACATCATTCCCTGGTCGCCCGACCCCGCGACCTTCGTCGTCAACGCGCTGGCGCCCGCCGAGGTCAGCAAAGTGGTGCTCGACGAGGACAGTCGCCGGATCGAGGTGATCGTGCCCGACGCCCAGCTGTCGCTCGCGATCGGCAGGCGTGGCCAGAACGTGCGCCTGGCCTCGCAGCTGACCGGCTGGGACATCGACATCGTCACCGAGAGCGAGGACGCCGAGCGCCGCACCCGGGAGTTCAAGGCGCTGACCGAGTATTTCGTCGAGGCGCTGAACGTCGAGGAGGTGATCGCCCAGCTGCTGGTCACCGAGGGCTTCACCAAGGTCGAGGAGCTGGTCTACGTCGACCTCGACGAGCTGGCCTCGATCCAGGGCTTCGACGAGAGCATCGCCGAGGCGTTGCGCGAGCGCGCCCAGACCTACCTCGCCGAGCAGGAGGCGAGCCTGCGTCAGGAGGCGGCGGAGCTCGGCCTGGCCGAGGACCTGCTGGACTTCGAGGGGTTGAGCCTGGAGGCGATCGTCGCGCTCGGGCGCCAGGGCCTCAAGTCGCTGGACGACCTCGCGGATCTGGCCGCCGACGAGCTGGTCGAGATGTTGCCGGACGCCGGCCTGACTGAGGCCGACGCCGGCGAGCTGATCATGGCGGCGCGGGCGCACTGGTTCGGCGACGGCGAGGGTGGCAGCGACGGCGAGGACGGGGGCGAGGACGGGCATGCCGATCCCGCGGCCGACGTGCGCAGGGTGGCGGTCGCGGGCGCGCCGGGCGATGCCGAGGAGCGCCATGGCTGAGAGCGGATCGCCGGATGGCCGGGCCGGCACGCGAGTTGCTGCGCCGCTGCCTCGTGACCCGGCAATCGCGGCCGCCCGGACAGCTGCTTCGGTTCGTCCTCGACCCCGAGAACCGGGTCCAGCCGGATCTCGATGCTCGGCTGCCGGGTCGCGGTATGTGGTTGAGCGCGGACCGGAACGTGCTAAATAAGGCGGTTGCCGGGAACCTTTTCGCGCGGGCAGCTCGGACGCCGGCGCGGGTAGCGCCGGACCTCGTCGAGCAGGTCGAACGGTTGTTAGCGCGGCGTGCGCTCGCCACCTTAGGGCTAGCGCGGCGCGCCGGCCAGGTTGCTCTGGGGTTCGAGCAGGTGCGCCCGTGGCTACGCTCGGGAGCGGCGGCGGTGCTGCTGGCGGCGCGGGACGGCGCCGCCGACGGTCGGCGCAAGCTGCGCCGGCTGGCGCCGGAAGTGCCGCTGATCGTGGCCTTTTCGAGCACCGAGCTGGGCGCGGCCTTGGGCCGCGAGAGTTTAGTGCATGTCGCCGTCGCGCCAGGCGGCCTGGCACAACGGCTGCTGCAGGACGTGGAGCGGCTAGCGGGGTTCCGGCCAGACGTGATCGTCCCGCCGGGGACTGTTGGCCCGTTGGACTTGATCGAGCCGAGGGATACGACCGGACCACGATGACGGACACCAAAGAGCAGGATGCAACGGCGCGGATCGCGCTGTCCCGGCCGGGCGGCCGGCTCGAGCTGAAGAAGACTGTGGACAGCGGCGTGGTCCGGCAGAGCTTCTCGCACGGCCGCAGCAAGGCGGTTGCGGTCGAGGTCAAGCGCAAGCGCAATCTCAAGCCGGTGAGCGTCGCCCGTGCGGCCGGGGGCGCGGCTGGCGGCGTTGCCGGACGGCCCGCGGACTCGCCGGCGATCGCGCGGCCGGCGGCCGACGCGGGGCGCGGCCAGACCCGCCGGCCGGTGGTTCTCAAGCCCCTGACCGAGGAGGAGAAGTCGGCGCGGGTGCGCGCGCTGGTCGACTCCAAGAAGGCCGAGGAGGAGGCGCGCCAGCGCGCCGAGGAGAACGCCAGGCGCCTGGCCACCGAGCAGGCGCGCCGACGGTCCGAGGAGGAGGCCGCGGTCAGGCGTCAGGCCGAGGAGGAAGCCCGCAAGAAGGCCGAGGAGGAGGCGCGCCGGAAGGCCGAGGAGGCCGCCACGCGCCTGCTCGCCAAGGAAGACCAGGAGCGCCACCGGCGCGGGGCCGAGACCGGCGTCGCCGCCGCGGCACCCGCGACCGGCGTGGAAGCCCCTTCGGAACCGGCGCCGGCGGCGCGGCCGGCGGCCAAACCCGCCGAGCCGGCCCGGCCGGTGGTCAAGGGCAAGCCCAAGCCGACCAAGGGCGAGGATCGGACCGACAAGGGCGAGGCCAAACGGGCGGCGATCCGGCGCGAATCCACGCGCGGCCGGCTGGTGCTGGACAGCGACAGCGAGGTGGTCGAGCGCCGGGGGCCGTCGCTGGCTGCGCTGCGCCGTCACCGCGAGCGCGAGCGTCGCCAGCAGCAGCTTCTGGACGCCGGTCCGTTCGTGCGGGAGGTGGTGTTGCCCGAGACGATCACGGTCGGCGAGCTCGCCAACCGCATGGCGGTGCGCGGCGCCGACGTCGTCAAACAGCTGATGAAGATGGGGGTCATGGCGACCATCAACCAGGCGCTCGACCCCGATACCGCGGAGCTGCTGGTCGCGGAGTTCGGCCATCAGGCCAAGCGGGTCAGCGAGGCCGACGTCGAGATCGGCCTCGAGGGCGTCGAGGACCGTCCGGAGGATCTGCGACCGCGGCCGCCGGTGGTCACGGTGATGGGCCACGTCGACCACGGCAAGACCTCGCTCCTGGACGCGCTCCGCGATTCCGATGTCGCAGCCCGCGAGGCCGGCGGCATCACCCAGCACATCGGCGCCTATCAGGTCGACCTCGGCACCGGCCATCCGGTGACCTTCATCGACACCCCGGGCCACGCCGCCTTCACCGAGATGCGCGCACGCGGCGCGCGCGTCACCGACATCGTGGTCCTGGTGGTCGCCGCCGACGACGGGGTGATGCCGCAGACCGTCGAGGCGATCGCGCACGCGCGGGCGGCCGGTGTGCCGATCGTGGTCGCGATCAACAAGGTCGACCGGCCCGACGCCAATCCAGAGCGGGTCAAGCAGGAGCTGCTCAACCACGAGCTGGTGACCGAGGAGTATGGCGGCGACGTCCTGAGCGTCCCGGTCAGCGCCGTGCAGAAGACCAACCTCGACAAGCTGATCGAGACCATCCAGCTGCAGGCCGAGGTTCTCGAGCTCCGCGCCAACCCCGATCGGCCGGCGCAGGGTACGGTGATCGAGGCCAAGCTCGATCGCGGGCGCGGCGTGGCCGCGACCGTCCTGATCGAGCGGGGCACGCTCAAGGTCGGCGAGATCATCGTCTGCGGCGGCCAGTGGGGCCGTGTCCGGGCCCTGGTCAACGACCGCGGCCAGACCGTCGAGGACGCCGGGCCCTCGGTGCCGGTCGAGATCCTCGGGCTCGACGGTGTGCCCGAGGCGGGCGATCCGCTGGTCGTGGTCGACAACGAGCGGCGCGCGCGGGAGATCACCGAGTACCGGCAGCGCAAGAAGCGCGCCCAGACCAGCGCCACGAGCCCGCGCAGCTCGGTCGAGGAGATGTTCAGTCAGCTGGCGAGCGGCGAGGCCAAGGAGCTGCCGGTCGTGATCAAGTCCGACGTGCACGGCTCGATGGAGGCGATCGTGGCCGGGCTGCAGAGGCTCGGCACCGACGAGGTCTCGGTGCGCGTGCTGCACGCGGGCGTCGGCGCGATCACGGAGTCCGACATCACGCTGGCGCTCGCCTCCAAGGCCTGGGTGCTGGGCTTCAACGTCCGGGCCAACGCCCAGGCGCGCGAGCTGGCCAAGCGCGACGGGGTCGAGATCCGCTACCATTCGATCATCTACGAGCTGCTCGACGAGGCCAAGGCGGCGCTGTCCGGCATGCTGACGCCGACCGCGCGCGAGACCACGCTCGGCCATGCCGAGATCCGCGAGGTGTTCTCGATCTCGAAGGTCGGCAAGATCGCGGGCTGCCGCGTGCTCGACGGCCTGATCCGGCGCGGCGCGCGGGTGCGCCTGCTGCGCGACGACATCGTGATCCACGACGGCGCGCTCGGTTCCCTGAAGCGGTTCAAGGACGACGTCCGCGAGGTCCGCGAAGGCTTCGAGTGCGGCATCGGGCTCGAGAACTACAACGATCTGCGCGAAGGCGACGTGATCGAGGCGTACGAGATTGAGCAGGTCGCCCGTACGCTCTGAGCCCGTGGCCCGATCGCCCGCGGTCCGCCGGCCGCCGGGCATGGGCGCCGATCGAAGGAGACCCGTCATGGCGCGTCGCCGCGGCTCGGCCGGAGCTGGACAGAGCCAGCGCCAGCTGCGCGTCGGCGAGGGCCTGCGGCACGTCCTGGCCGAGCTGTTGCTGCGCGGCGAGGTCCACGATCCGCTGATCGCCGAGGCCCATCTCACGGTCTCCGAGGTTCGGGTGACGCCCGATCTGCGCCATGCGGTGGTGTTCGTGACCGAGCTCGGCGGCGAGTTGCGCGCCGAGCTGAGCCAGGCTCTGGCGCAGGCGGCGCCGCGCCTGCGCGGCGAGGTCGCGCGGCGCCTGCACCTCAAATACGCCCCCGAGCTCAGCTTCCGGCCCGACACCTCGTTTCGCGAGGCGGCCCGGATCGAGGCCCTGCTCGCCGAAGAGCGCTCGGCGCTGGCCCGGCCGCCGGAGGACGACGATGGGCCGGGCTAGGCGCAAGGGCCGGCCGGTCCACGGCTGGCTCTGTCTCGACAAGCCGGCCGGCATGACCTCGACCGAGGCGGTGGCCCGGGTCCGGCGCCTGACGCAGGCGCTCAAGGTCGGTCACGGCGGCACCCTCGATCCGCTCGCGACCGGCGTGCTGCCGATCGCGCTCGGCGAAGCGACCAAGACCGTCGCCTACGTCATGGACGGCCAGAAGCGCTACCGCTTCACCGCCCGCTGGGGCGAGGCGCGCACGACCGACGACGCCGAAGGCGAGATCCTCGCGACCAGCGCCGAGCGACCCTCGGCGGCGGCGATCGAGGCGGCGCTCGCCGGTTTCGTCGGCACGCTCGAGCAGGTCCCGCCCCGGTTCGCCGCGGTCAAGGTCGCGGGCGAGCGGGCGTACGACCTCGCGCGCCGCGGCGAGGCCGTCGAGCTCGCCCCGCGCAAGGTCGTGATCGAGCGCCTCACCCTGCTCGAGCGACCGGACCCCGACCATGCGATCTTCGATCTGACCTGCGGCCGCGGCACCTACGTCCGGGCGCTGATCCGGGATCTCGGCGAGCAGCTCGGCTGCCTCGGCCATGTGATTGCGCTGCGCCGGCTGCAGGTCGGGGCGTTTCGGGCCGAGGCCGCGATCACGCTCGAGACCCTTGAGCGCCTGGTGGCCGATGACGCCCTGCCGCAGGCCCTGTTGCCGGTGAGCGCCGCGTTGGGTGATCTGCCTGCACTCGCGCTGACCGAGCCGCAGGCGCACCGGCTGTGCGCCGGCCAGACGATCCGCGTCGCCCCCGGCCTGGTCGTTGGCGAGGTCCGGGACGATGCCACCGTGCGCGCCATGGCCGCGGGTCAGATCGTGGCCCTCGCCCGCCTGGACGGTGCCGAGCTCAGCCCGGTCCGCGTCTTCAATCTGTGAACCACCAATCTTTGAACCACAAGGCAAGTAGACCCACGATGTCGATCACGCAGGAGCGTAAGCAGGATCTGATCACCGAATACGCCACCAAGACCGGCGACACCGGTTCGCCGGAGGTGCAGGTGGCGGTGCTGACCGAACGGATCACCAACCTCACCGAGCATCTGAAGATCCACAAGAAGGACTTCGCGTCGCGGCGCGGGCTGCTGATGATGGTCGGGCAGCGCCGGCGACTGCTCGACTACGTGCGCCGCAAGGAGCAGAGCCGCTACCAGACCTTGATCGAGCGGCTGGGCTTGCGCAGATAGCGTCCAACAACGTTTCGAGGCGGCCCCGCGGGCGCGAGCAGCGGCCGGGGGCTGCCATTCACGCGGGTCCGGCGTCAATCCGGACAGGTCGACCGCCTCGGGCGCTCGGCCTAGGCTGTGGAAAGGCACAGACATCAATGTTCGAAATCAACCGCAAAGAGATCATCTGGGGCGGTCGGCCCCTGGTCCTGGAAACCGGCCGTCTGGCCCGTCAGGCCGACGGCGCGGTGCTCGCCAGCTACGGCGAGACCACCGTGCTGTGCACCGCGGTCGCGGCGCGCCAGGTCAAGCCCGGGCAGGACTTTTTCCCGCTGACCGTCAACTACCAGGAGAAGACCTTCGCCGCCGGCAAGATCCCGGGCGGCTTCTTCAAGCGCGAGGGCCGGCCGGCCGAGAAGGAGACCCTGACCTCGCGTCTGATCGACCGGCCGATCCGGCCCCTGTTTCCGGACGGCTTCCGCAACGAGACCCAGATCATCTGCACGGTCCTGGCGCATGATCAGGAGAACGACCCCGACGTCGTCGCGATGATCGGGGCGAGTGCGGCGCTCACTCTTTCGGGGATCCCGTTCCTCGGACCGATCGCCGGGGCCCGCGTCGGCTACAAGGACGGCGAGTTCCTGCTCAACCCGACCGTGAAGCAGCTCGAGGACAGCCAGCTCGACCTGGTGGTCGCCGGGACGCAGGACGCGGTCATGATGGTCGAATCCGAGGCCAAGGAGCTCTCCGAGGAGACCATGCTTGGCGCGGTCCTGTTCGGCCAGGCCGAGTTCCAGCCGGTGATCGACCTGATCATCGCGCTCGCCGAGACCTGCGCCAAGGAGCCCTGGGAACTGCAGATCGACGATCACGGCGATTTGTTCTCGAAGCTCCAGGCCGAGTTCGAGGCGCCGCTCCGGGCGGCCTACGCCGAGCCGTCGAAGCAGGCCCGGCACGAGCTGATCGAAGCGGTCAAGACCAACGCGCTCGAGGCGCTCGGCGGCGAGGACGGCGCCTTGCAGTCCGCGGTGCTGGGCCAGTTCAAGAAGCTCGAGAAGGCGATCGTGCGGACCGCGATCCTCGACACCGGCCGCCGGATCGATGACCGCGACACCGCGACCGTGCGCCCGATCCGGGCCGAGGTCGGCGTGCTGCCCCGGGTCCATGGCAGTGCTTTGTTCACGCGCGGCGAGACCCAGGCGCTGGTGGTCGCGACCCTTGGCACCGGCCAGGACGAGCAGATCATCGACGCGCTCGCGGGCGACTACCGCGAGCACTTCCTGCTGCACTACAATTTCCCGCCCTACTCGGTCGGCGAGGCGAGCATGATGCGCTCGCCCGGACGGCGCGAGATCGGCCATGGCAAGCTCGCCTGGCGGGCGGTCCGGCCGTTGCTACCGTCGCGCGAGAACTTCCCCTACACGATCCGGCTGGTCTCCGAGATCACCGAGTCCAACGGCTCGAGCTCGATGGCGACCGTGTGCGGCAGCTCGCTCGCGCTGATGGATGCCGGGGTCCCGATCGCGCGCCCGATCGCCGGCATCGCGATGGGCCTGATCAAGGAGGGCGAGCGCTTCTCGGTGCTGTCCGACATCCTGGGCGACGAGGACCATCTCGGCGACATGGATTTCAAGGTCGCCGGTACCGAGCGCGGCGTGACCTCGCTGCAGATGGACATCAAGATCGCCGGCATCACGCGCGAGATCATGCAGACCGCGCTGACCCAGGCCCAGGCCGGCCGGCTGCACATTCTCGACGAGATGGCCCAGGGGATCACCGGAGCGCGCGAGGAGATGCGCGAGACGGTGCCGCGGATCAGCGTGATCCACATCCCCCAGGACAAGATCGGCGCGGTGATCGGCCCGGGCGGCAAGGTGATCCGCGAGATCTGCGAGACGACCAAGGCCAAGATCGACATCGACGACGACGGCACGGTCAAGATCGCGTCCAGCGACATGGCGGCGAGCCAGCAGGCGATCGATTGGATCCGCGGCCTGACCAGCGAGCCGGAGATCGGCGTGGTCTACACCGGCAAGGTCGTGCGGGTGGTCGATTTCGGCGCCTTCGTCAACTTCCTCGGCTCGCAGGACGGCCTCTGCCACATCTCCGAGCTCAAAAACGAGCGGGTCGGCAAGGTGACCGACGTGGTCAACGAGGGCGACACGGTCAAGGTCAAGGTTCTGAGCATCGACGACCGCGGCAAGGTCAAGCTGTCGATGCGCGGGATCGACCAGGAGACCGGCGAGGAGACGCCGGTCGAGCCGCGACCGCCGCGGCCGCCCCGGCCGATCGGCGAGGCTGAGGGCGAGGGCGAGCGGCATCGCCGGGACCGGGGACCGCGCCGGCACCGGCGCGCCGGCTGACCCGCCAACCACCGGCACCGGGGCGCTCCGACCGACAGGAACGGGCGCCCCGGCGGTCAGGAAACCGATCCGGCACCTTGTGCTCGAGGGAGTTGGCGCATACATCTCGGGGGTTTAGCGATCGAGGTCGGGCCCCGAGCGGGCGATTCTCGTACGCGACCATGTTCCGAGACCGGCGTGCCCAGGATGGTCCGCCGGCAGGAGAGGCTATGTGATTGCCCTTAAGCCCCTGATACTGTCCGGTCGGGAGGTCTGGCCGCTGGTCGAAGGCGGCAAGGGGATTTCGATCTCCAACGGGCTGAGCAGCGGCGCCTGGGCGGCGACCGGCGGCATCGGCACCTTCTCGGGCGTCAATGGCGACTATTTCGACGAGCGGGGCCGGCTGGTGCCGCTGGTCTATCGCGGCCGCACCCGGCTCGAGCGCCACGAGGAGTTGATCAGCTACTCGATCCGGGCGGCGATCAGCCAGGCCCAGATCGCCCACGAGGTGCGCGGCGGCGAGGGCCGGCTGCATATGAACGTGCTCTGGGAGATGGCGTCCTGCGAGCGCGTGCTGCACGGTGTCCTGGAGGGCGCGCGGGGGCTGGTCCACGGCATCACCTGCGGCGCCGGCATGCCCTACCGGCTGGCCGAGATTGCCGCCAAGTACAACGTCTACTACTATCCGATCGTGTCCTCGGCGCGGGCCTTCCGGGCGCTCTGGAAGCGAGCCTATCACCGGGTTTCCGAGTGGCTGGGGGGCGTCGTCTACGAGGATCCCTGGCGCGCGGGCGGCCACAACGGCCTGTCCAACTCCGAGGACCCGACCGCCCCGGAACCGCCGTATCCGCGGGTCCGCCAGCTGCGCGACACGATGCGCGAGGTCGGGCTCGACGACACCGCGATCATCATGGCGGGCGGCGTCTGGCATCTGCGCGACTGGCAGGACTGGCTCGACAACAGCGAGTTGGGGCCGGTCGGGTTCCAGTTCGGCACCCGGCCGCTGCTGACCCGGGAGAGCCCGATCTCGGATGCCTGGAAGCGGCGCCTGCTCGAGCTCGAGGAAGGCGACGTCCTGCTGCACCGCTTCAGTCCGACCGGGTTCTATTCCTCGGCCGTGCGGAACGATTTCCTGAACGAGCTCGAGGCGCGGTCGCTGCGACAGGTCGCCTTCGCGGTCGCGCCTGACGCCGAGCGCGGCCTGACCGAGCCGCTCGCGTTCGGCACCCGCGGGCGCTGGCTCTACGTCCGGCCGGAGGACATGGTCCAGGTCCGGGACTGGATCGCCGAGGGCTACAGCCAGGCGATGAAGACGCCGGACGATACCCTGATCTACGTCAGCCCCGAGAAGGCGATCGAGATCCGGCGCGATCAGACCAACTGCATGGGCTGCCTGTCCGCCTGCAAGTTCAGCAACTGGGCCTGCAGCGAGGACCATACCACGGGCAAGCCGCCCGATCCCCGGTCCTTCTGCATCCAGAAGACGCTGCACGAGATCGCGCATGGCGCCGAGGTCCAGTCGCAGCTCATGTTTTCCGGGCACAACGTCTACAAGTTCCGGCAGGATCCGTTCTATTCCAACGGCTTCATTCCCACGGTCCGCCAGCTGGTCGACCGGATTGCGACCGGCAACTGAGCGGTCCGCTTGACAAGCGGGGTGAAACGGGACCATTTGAGTACGGATTGGACGCCTCGGGGACCGAAGGTGGCCGGGCGGCGATGGCGTCGGGTCAGGCTTGATGATCGCGTGAGAGCTGCGAAGGATGGCAGGGCAGTGCAGACGATGAGAACCTACTCCCGGGCATTGGAACGCCTCAAGGCCGCGGGCCTGCGGCCGACGCGGCAGCGCCTGGCTCTGGCCAAGCTGCTGCTGGAGAGCGGGCCGCGGCACGTGACCGCTGAGGAACTGTTCCACGAGGCGCGCACTGCCGGCATCCCGATCTCGCTCGCGACCGTCTACAACACGCTGCATCAGTTCACGTCGGTGGGGCTGCTGCGCGAGGTCGTGGTCGACATGGGGCAGAGCTACTTCGACACCAATACCTCGCACCACCACCACTTCTTCGACGAGGCGACCGGGCAGCTGACCGACATCGCCGAGCAGGAGATCGAGATCAACCGGCTGCCGAGCCCGCCGCCGGGGGCGTCGATCGAGCGGGTCGAGGTGATCGTCCGCCTGCGCCACGACAGCTAGTCTGCCACCGGCGGTCTAGCGGACGATCTCGCCGGGCCGCGTGCCCCAGAACTCGTCGCGCTGGAGCCAGCCGCGCCGGCCGTCGATCTCGATCCGGCACCAGTTCTCCGCGCAATCGAACAACTGCCCGATGACGCCCGGCTCGGCGCGCAGCACGACGCGCGAATCCGTGCTCGGCGTGCGCCGCAGGTCACGGACCTGCCCGGTCACCATGATCGTGCGCCGGCTGGACAGCAGGCTCGAGTGAACCCAGCCCTCCTCGCCCTCGGAGTCGCGGATTTTGCGCCAGGTATCGAACTCGGCGACGATCTCGACCGGCAGGTCCTTGCGCGCGAACACCCAGTTGATCGGATATTGCTTGCCCGGGCCAAAGCGGACGTTGACCCGGTCGGAGGCGAGCGACACGAACCGGGGCACCGGCAGGCCGGTGCTGCGACCGGCCTGCGACCAGGCAGACGGGCCGGTCAACAACCAAAGCGCGAGGCCGATCGCGCCCGTGAGCCGACGCCAGCCGGCGTGTGGAGCGGTCATCGATTGCAGATTCCCTTGTCTGTTCGCGGCCAGGGTTAGCGCGCCCCGAGGCAGCTCGGCAAGCCGCTTGGCCTTTGCTTGCCGCTTCAGGTCGCCGCCCAGTTCTGCTAGGCATGGCGGCGGCATCGACCCGGCCCGTTGGCGGAGGCAGCTCGATGGTGCGGAGAAAGCCGCTGGTCGTCGTCACCCGGAAGTTGCCGGAGGTGATCGAGACCCGCATGATGGAGCTGTTCGATACGCGGCTCAACGAGAGCGACGCGCCCTGGACCAAGGCCGAGCTGATCGAGGCGGTCCAGATCGCGGAGATCCTGGTTCCGACCGTGACCGACCGGATCACCAGCAGCGTGCTCGCCCATGCCAACCCGAACCTTCGCCTGATCGCCAACTACGGCACCGGCGTCGACCACATCGACGTCGAGGCCGCCTACGCCCGCGGCATCACGGTCACCAACACCCCGGGCGTCCTGACCGAGGACACCGCCGATATGACGATGGCGCTGATCCTGGCCGTGGCGCGCCGCCTGGTCGAAGGCGAGCGGCTCGCCCGCTCCGGCGAGTGGAGCGGCTGGAGACCGACCTCGATGCTCGGCCACCGGATCACCGGCAAGCGCCTCGGCATCCTCGGAATGGGCCGGATCGGCACCGCGGTCGCCCGGCGTGCGCGCGGCTTCGGCCTCGCGATCCACTATCACAACCGGCGCCGGGTGCCCGACGCGCTCGAGAACGAGCTCGAGGCGACCCATTGGGAGAGCCTCGATCAGATGGTGGCCCGGATGGACATCATCAGCGTCAACTGCCCGCATACGCCTGCGACCTTCCATCTGCTCTCGGCGCGCCGCCTCAAGCTGATGCGGCCGGACGCGACCATCGTCAACACCTCGCGCGGGGAGGTGATCGACGAGGCCGCGCTCACCCGCATGCTGCGCAACCAGGAGATCGCGGGCGCCGGCCTGGATGTCTTCGAGCACGAGCCGGCGATCAACCCCAAGCTGCGCGAGCTCGACAACGTCGTGCTCCTGCCGCACATGGGCTCGGCGACCATCGAAGGCCGGATCGACATGGGCGAGAAGGTCGTGATCAACATCAAGACCTTCGTCGACGGCCACCGGCCGCCCGACCGCGTCCTGCCGAGCATGCTCTAGTTCTGGTCGTATCATGATAACTCCAGGCCTGAGGTGGAGGCCGTGGTGGCGGGTTTCCGCAGCTCGCGGGAACCTCGGATCCGTGACGACAACGCCGCCCCCAGGCCAGCTCCATCGTCGAGCGCCTCTGACCCGCCCATGCTTGCTGATCGGCCGGCGGTGACCGCCGCCGCAACGGCGCGCCCGCCTCAGCCGCGCGCCGTCTCGGGGCTGGCGCTCCGCCGGATGGTCCACTCGACCAGACGCCTGGCCGCCTTGCCGAAGGCCTGGTCGAAGGCCCGCACGATCGCCGGCATCGAGGTATCCTCGGCCTGCACCACGAACTCCTCGGAGGTCGACCCGAGCGAGACCCGCCGCGGCAGCCGCACCAGACGCCCCTGCAGCCGCACCCGGATCTTCGGCGGACCGGTGCCGTCGTACTCGGCCTGAAATTCCCGGATCTGAGCCAGCAGCGCGTAGTCGGCGCGGACCCCGACCACGCCGCGGCCGAGCACGTCGATCTTCCCGGTATTGTCGAACGATTCGATCAGCAGGTTCTGGACCATGACCGGGACGACGTCGATCCAGCTCGCGTGCGCATAGTACTCGAGGGTCGTCGGCGTCGGCCGGAGCGCGATCCGGGCCGTGTTCAGGCCCGCGGTCGCGGTCGGCACCTCGACGCTGAGCCTGGCGTCGACGTCGGGCAGATCGTCGAAGGTGCTTTTCGGCGTCAGCTCGTACAGCCGGGGTGGATCGGGGCTCGCGAGCTCGAGGGCGGCGGCGCAGGCGCCGAGCGCCAGGCACGCGGCCACGACCAGCGCCCGACCGGGACCAGGCGACCACAGCTTCATTGAGTTTCGAACCCTCGATTGCCCCGGCCGATCAGGAAGCCGGCCGGGTCGCGCTCGAACTCCTTGGTGATGCGGGTGAGCGCCGAGATGAGCTGCCGGGTCTCGCCGGCGAGCTGGGTGAAATCGTACAGGCCGGTGTTGGCAAAGTCGTCCAGCGGTTGGTGCAGAGTGCCGATCAGGCTGTCGAGCCGATTCGCGGCGCCGCCAAGCTTCGAGGCCGCCCCACGCAATTCCGTGAGCGTCGCCGCCATGCCGCCGCTCAGCGTTTCGACCCGCTGATCGACATGGCCCGTCAGCTGGCGGAGATCGCCGATCAGGGTCGTCAATTCCGCGGACGTCCCCTGGACCTGGCGGGTGAGGTCGGCGGCACCGGTCAGCAGCGCGTCGACCTGGTCGCTGCGCTGGGCGAGGGCGGCCGTGAAGGTCTGAAGATTATGCAGCGTGCCGGCGACCGCATCGATGTTGTCGTCCTCGAACAGCCGGGTCAGACGATCGACCAGCGCGACCGCGCGCCCGAGCAGCTCGGGCGTCGATTCGAAGACCCGCTCCAGCGCCGACCGGCGCGACGGAATCCGGGGCGGCGGCTCGGCGTCCGGATCCAGCCGGGCGCTCGCCTGGGTGCCGCCCCGGAGCTGAACGTAGGCGATCCCGGTGATGCCCTGCATCTCGAGCGTCGCGACCGTATCCGCCTTGATCGGCGTCCGCCGGTCGGTCTCGACCGTCACCAGCACCGTCTCGACGTCTTCCGGGTCGATCCGGATGTCGACCACCCGGCCGACCGGAATCCCGCGATAGAGGACCGGGCTGCCCTCCTGAAGGCCGCTGACCGTGCCGGCGAAGGCGATCTGATAGTGCACCTGGGGCCGGCCGGTGTCGGCTTTGACCAGCCAGACGCTGAAGCCGGCGAGCCCGGCGATCAAGGCCAGAACGACGGTGCCGACGAGCAGATAGCTCGCACGAATCTCCATCTACACCCCCGGGGACGCCGGCTGCCTGGCCGCGCGCCCGCGCGGCCCGCGGAAATAGGCTCGCAGCCATGGATGATCGAGGTTTCCCAGCTCGTCCAAGGTACCGACCAGTGCCCGTCCATCGACCAGTGCTGCGACCCGATCGCAGATCGCCAGCAGCGAATCGAGGTCGTGGGTGACCATGACCACCGTCAGACCGAGGCTCCGCTGCAGGCCGCGGATCAGCCGGTCGAACTCGGCCGCGCCGATCGGGTCGAGGCCGGCGGTCGGCTCGTCGAGGAACAGAATCTCCGGGTCGAGCGCCAGGGCGCGGGCGAGGCCGGCCCGCTTGCGCATGCCGCCCGACAGCTCGGCCGGATATTTGTGACACGCGTCGATCGGCAGCCCGACCAGGGCAAGCTTCAGCCCGGCGATCTGATCGAGCAGCCGGTCCGGCAGCTGCAGCCGCTCGCGCAACGGCGTCTGGATGTTCTGGCCGACGGTCAGCGAGCTGAACAGCGCCCCGTCCTGGAACAATACGCCCTGGCGCGCCTGGAGCGCCCGGCGGGCGGCATCGCTCTGGCGTTCGAGGTCCTGGCCGAGGACCTCGACCCGCCCGCGCTCGGGCCGCTGCAGACCGAGGAGAACGCGCAGCAGCACCGACTTGCCGGTCCCGGAGCCGCCGACGACGCCGAACACCTCGCCGCGTCGGACCTCGAGGTCGAGACGGTCGTGGATCACCTGCGCGCCGAAGCGGGTGCAGAGACCCTGGACGAGGATGGCGGCGCTCGGCGACAACCGGATCACACCCCAAGGTACGAGAACAAAATCGAGAACAGCGCGTCGAACACGATCACCAGGAAGATGCCGACGACCACCGAGCGGGTCGTCATCCGCCCGACGCTCTCGGCGCTGCCGCTGACGCTCAGGCCCTCGTAGCAGCCGACCATCGCGATCACGAAGGCGAACACCGGCGCTTTGGCGATGCCGACCAGAAAGGTCTGGAACGTGATCGCCTGACCGAGCTGACCGAGGAACTGAACGGGCGAGATGCCGAGCGCGGCGGCGCACATCAGGCCGCCCCCGAGCAACGCCAGGACATCGGCGAAGAACGCCAGCAGCGGCAAAGCCACCATCAGCGCCAGCACGCGCGGCAGGACCAGGACCTCCACGAGGTCGAGGCCGAGGGTTTGCAGCGCGTCGACCTCCTGGTTGACCTTCATCGTGCCGATCTGGGCCGTGAACGCGCTGCCCGAACGGCCCGCGACCACGATCGCGGTCAACAGGATCGCAATCTCGCGCAGGATCGAGATGCCGAGCAGATTGACGGTGAAGATCTCGGCGCCGAACCGGCGCAGCTGATCCGCCCCCTGGTAGGCCATCACGACGCCGATCAGGCACGCGATCAGGCCGACGATCGGCAGCGCGTCGAGGCAGGTCTTCTCGAGGTGGTGGGTCAGCGAGGTCAGCCGCAGCCGCGTCGGCTGCACCAGAACCCGGGCCAGGGTCAGCACGATCTGACCGTAGAACGACAACAGTCGTGCCGCCTCGGCGACGGCGAGCACGGTGCCCCGACCGAGTTCGGCGAGCAACCTCAGGAACGGATTGACCTCGGCCGCCGGCGCGGGTGGCTGCGGCTCGAGCCGGCGGATCTCGCCGAGCAGCGCCGCGTGCGTCGCCTGCAGCCCGGCCAGATCGACCCGCCAGCCGAGGCTCTGCAGATTGCGCTCGAGGTGGTACAGCAGCCACGCGCCGGCCGTGTCCAACGCGTCGAGCGCCGCGCCATCGATGCAGGCGCGGCCGGCGTCTGCGGTGGCGGTCGCCAGGAGGGTCCGACGCGCCACGTCCAGCTGTGCCAGCGCTGCCAGGGTCCAGGCGCCCCCCGCCTCGATCTGCAGGCGATCGCCGTCGCGCGCGCTCGTCAGCCAGCCCGCGGTCACCATGGCGCGCGCCGCCCTGCGCCCGCCAGCCACAAGAAACCGCGTCCGGGCGCGACGGCGGCCGCCGCGCTGCCCGCATCCGGCCGGATCGACCGGCCGCGCCTCAGGTCGGCCGGCCGCCCAGCTGGCGACGCAGTTGCCTGATCCGCTCTCGGGCGGTCTCCAGGTGCGGATTGATCGCGACCGCCGCCTCGAAGCTGCGTAACGCGGCCGCGGGGTCGTCGATCGCGTCGTAGATCAGGCCGAGACCGGACAGGGCGCCGAAATGGCGCGGCTCCAGCTCGAGCGTCCGCTTGATGTCGAGTACCGAGGCCGAGTAGTTGCCCATCAGATAGTACACCGTCGCGCGCTTGTTCCAGCCCTCGGCGAAGTCCGGCACCTCCTCGACCAGTCGGTCGAAGCGCTCGAGCGCCGCCGGATACTGGCCTTGGGCCATCGCGACCACGCCCTCGCGCATCAGCTGGCCGACCGCCGCGTCGTCGGACTCGCCCCAGATCCGCCAGATGCGCCGCTCGATCGCCGCGGCCTCGGTCGCGCTCGAGGTCGTCTGGAGCCGGGCGAACAGGGGGGCGAGCCGGGTATCCCGCTGGTCCGCGCGCAACGCTCCGGGCGCCATGCCGGCCTGCGCCAGCCAGGCGGCCGCCACCAGGGCGAGCAGCTTTCGCACCATCAGCGGTGGCCTTCAGCCATTGCCACTGCCGCCGACTATGCGCCAGAGCCGGGCCGACGCCAATCCCGAGCACGATCATGGCAGCACGCCGACCCCGCTCATGCCGAGCCGCGGCCGAGCTTGGCCAACTCGACCGCGGCCCTGAGCTCGAGGTCGTCGAGCAACCCATCGAGCTCTGGGTCTTCGACCGCGGGCCGCAGGCCGTCGAGCAGCCCGGCGAGGCGCCGGAGCGTGCCCTCGGAGATCCAGCCCTCGACCATACCGAGCTGCAGGTCGCGAAGCTCCGTCAGCAGGCTGTGGCCGTGGCGGACGCCGCGCCGGCGCTGCTCGGTCGGGTCGGCGACCTCCTGCGCGGCCAGCACCCCGTCGAGCGCTGCGAGCGGCGTGCTCGGCGGCACGCCAGAGGCCGTCGGCGGCCTCGCGGTGACGTGCTCGGCAAAGCCGGTGGCCGCAAGGTGGCCGTCGCGGCCGGAGACCTTGCGTCGCTGACTCGGTCCGGCGGTCGGCCCGGAACCCGTGATCTTCATCGCTGCCTCGCGCCGCCGTGTTCAGCCCTCCCGGTCTGCCGGCCCGCCGTTTGCCGACGCGGTGCTCGCGCACCGCGAACACAACCGGCGGGCGGTCGACGCTCGGGCCTGACCCGCCCGACAATGCTCCGGCATGGTTAACGCCCGGTTAAGGCCGTCGCGTTCACCTTCGAAACGCCGGCCGCGAGCCCACGCGGTCGCCCGCCGGCAGGAATTGCCGGTCGCCTGGCAAGCTTTGCCGGACGGGACCCGCCTCCCTGCACGGAATTCGGCCGGGGACCAGGGCTTCCGGCGCTTGGCACGGCGCTCGCTAGGAGACGCGCAGAGGATCGCCCGCATGCCACGAGCTCTATACCTTCGCCGCCAGATCGCGCCCGCCACCGGGCGGGTGCGACGCGCCCTGCTCGCGGCCGCGGTGCTGATCGCCGCGGCCGGGTCGCCGGCGGCCGCCAGTTCGCGGATCAAGGACATCACCGATTTCGAGGGCGTCCGCGACAACCTGCTGGTGGGCTACGGCCTCGTGGTCGGCCTCAACGGCACCGGCGACTCGCTGCGCAACTCGGCCTTCACCGCCGGCAGCCTGGAGGCGATGCTGGAGCGGCTCGGCGTCGCCACCCGCGGGCACGACCTCAAGACCAAGAACGTCGCCGCGGTCATGGTCACCGCGACCCTGCCGCCCTTCGCCCGTCAGGGCTCGCATCTGGACGTCGCGGTGAGCGCGCTCGGCGATGCCAAGTCGCTCGAGGGCGGGACCCTGCTGGTCACGCCGCTGTACGGCGCCGATGGCGAGATCTATGCGGTCAGCCAGGGTCAGCTCGCGATCGGCGGCTTCGTCGCCCAGGGCGCTGCCGAGAGCGTCACCAAGGGGGTGCCGACCTCGGCCCGGATCGCCGCCGGCGGCATCGTCGAGCGCGAGGTCGATTTCGAGCTCGACCAGCTCAAGCGCGTCCGTCTCGCCCTGCGCAATCCCGACTTCACGACCGCCGCCCGGATCGCGAGCGCGATCAACGACCACTTCCGCTCCTCGGTCGCGCAGGCGATCGATCCGGCAACCGTGAACCTCAGCATACCCGCGGTCTACCAAGGCCGGACCGCCGCGCTGCTGACCGAGATCGAGCAGCTCGCGGTCGAGCCCGACCAGGTCGCCCGGGTGCTGATCGACGAGCAGTCCGGCATCATCGTCATGGGCGACAACGTCCGGATCAGCCAGGTCGCGGTCGCCCAGGGCAACCTGACCGTCCGGGTGACCGAAACCCCGCAGGTCTCGCAGCCCAATCCGCTCGCCGAAGGCGACACCGTGGTGGTGCCGCGGACCAGCGTTCAGGTCGACGAGGGCGGCGACCGCCACATGGTCGTTCTGCAGGCGGGGGTCAGCCTGCAGGAGCTGGTCGCCGGCCTCAACGCGCTCGGCGTCGGCCCCCGTGACCTGATCAGCATTCTCCAGGCCATCAAGGCGGCCGGCGCCTTGCAGGCCGAGATCGTGGTGATGTGATGAGCGAAGCTCTGCAAGGTGTGATCCCGGCCGGCCCGGGCCCGACCGCGGGCCCCGCCAGGCCTGCCAGCCCCGCCAGCCTCGAGACGCTGCGCGGCGTCGCCCAGGAGTTCGAAGCGGTGTTCGTGGCCCAGGTTCTGGCCAGAATTAACCAGGGCTTCGGTGGTGGTCAGGACAATGGCGAGACCGTCGATCAGGGCGTGTTCCACGACATGTTCAACGACGAGGTCGCGAAGCTGATCAGCCGCACCGGCGGCGTCGGGGTGGCCGACGCCGTGCTCAGGGAGATGCTCAAGGTGCAGGAAGTCGCGTGATGGAGCCGCTCGAGCAGGTCACCGTGCTGATGACCCTGATGAAGCGGCTCGCCCAGGTCATGGATCACGAGCGCGCGCTCCTGCGCAGCATGCGGCTCGAGGCGCTGCCCGAGATCCAGGACGAGAAGGAAGCGCTCGCCGAGGCCTATGAGATCGAGCTGTCGCGCCTGCGCTGCAGCCCGGAGGTTCTGGCCGCGCTCGACCCAGGGATTCGCAGCCAGCTGCACGACGCCATGCGCGCCTTCCAGGAGACCGTGACCGCCAATCTCAACGCGCTGCTGGCGGCGCAGTCGGTGGTCGACAAGGTGCTGCGCAACATCGGCGACAGCCTCGCCCGCAGCGCCGCCGGCTTCACCTACGGCGCGCGCGGCCAGGGCACGCCCGCCGAGCCGCGCGGCCGGGTGATCGCGGTCGCCTTCGATCGCAAGCTCTGAGGAGGCGCGCCAATGAGCCTCACCGCCGCGCTCGCCAGCGCCGTCTCCGGCCTGAACGTCGCCCAGCGCGCGCTCAGCGTCACGGCCAACAACGTCGCCAACGCCAACACCGAGGGCTACAGCCGCAAGATCGTGAGCCAGCAGGCGCTGGTGGTCGGCAATCGCGGCGCCGGCGTCGAGGCGACCGAGGTCACGCGCCTGACCGACGACTTCCTGACCCAGGAGATCCGGCGCCAGAGCAGCGTCGCCGGCCGCAGCGAGGTCCTCCAGCGCTATCAGGACCTGCTCCAGGACGCGTTCGGCGCGCCCGGCGACAACAATGACCTGGCACTCCAGATCGGCAACCTCCAGGTCGCGCTCGACGCGCTGGCCGACAGCCCCGAGACCTCGGCGCTGGCCATCCAGGTCGTGCAGGCGGCGGGTGACCTCGGCCGCTCGCTCGGCGGGCTGGCCGATCAGGTCCAGGTCCTGCGCGGCGACGCCGATCAGGCGATCGGCCGGACGGTCGACGAGATCAACGCCGACCTCCGGAGCATCCACGACCTCAACGTCGAGATCGAGCGCCAGGACAACGCCGGCGAGGTCAATCCGGAGTTGCTCGACCGGCGCGACGCGCTGGTCAACAGCCTGGCCGAGAAGATCGACATCCGGACCGCGCCGCTGGACGGCAGCCAGGTCGCGATCTACACGGCGCACGGCGAGACCCTGCTCGACCGGACGCCGAGAGTGCTGGCCTACGAGCCGGCCGCCCAGGTCGCGCAGGACACGCCGTTCGGCCAGATCGCGATCTTTCGCGAGAACCAGATCGACCCGGCGACCGGCGCGCCGATCGACCCGGCCGCCGGCATCCAGCTGGTGTCGGGCGGCCTGCGGGCGACGCTCAATGCCGAGCTCCAGAACGATGCCGTCCCCGATGCCGGCCAGCAGATCACGAGCCGGATCACGGGCGGCCGGCTCGCCGGTCTGCTCGAGACCCGCGACCGCATCCTGCCGGCGCTCGACGATCAGCTCCAGGAGCTCGCCGACGGGCTGCGCTTCGCGCTCAACGCGGCGCACAACGACGGCAGCCCGGTGCCGCCGCCGACCGCGCTCACCGGCAGCCGCACCGATCTCTCCGACTTCGCCGGTGCCGTCCGCAGCGGCACCGCGACCATCGCCGTGATCGACCGGACCGACGGCAGCACGCTGCTGGCGTTCCAGGTCGACGTCGGCGCCGCGGCCGACGAGAACGCGCTCGCGGCCCAGATCAGCAGCGACCTCGGTACCTTCGGCAGCGCCACGATCGGCGCCGACGGCAACCTCGAGATCACGCTCGCGAACAGCGGCCAGGGCCTCGCGGTCGCCGAGGGCAACAGCAGGGTCACCTTCGCCGATGCCGCCGGCCGCGACCGCGACTACGGTTTTTCCCACTACTTCGGGCTCAACGACCTTCTGGTCCAGGACGGCGGCCGGCCGAGCGACTTCGCGGTCCGGGCCGACATCCAGGCCGATCCGTCGCAGCTCAGCACGGCGCGGCTCGACGTCACGACCTCGCCGCTCACCGCGATGCTTGGCGGCGCCGGCGACAACCGCGGCGTCCAGGCGCTGGCCGACGCCCTGAGCAACGCCCGGCCGGTGATCGCGCGCGGCGGCCTGCCGGCCAAGTCGGTCACGCTGGCGACTTACGCCGGCGACATCATCGCCCACAGCGCCAGCCTCGCCGACAACGCCAAGCAGACGGCGAGCCGCGATCGGGCGCTGGCCTCTTCGCTCACGTACCGCGCCGCCGAGGTGTCCGGGGTCAATCTCGACGAGGAGATGGCCCGCCTGGTGCAGCTGCAGCAGGCCTACGCGGCGTCTGCCCGGATCGTCACCGTGACCAACGATCTGTTCGGCGAGCTGCTCGACATGGTGAGGTAACGCCCATGCTGTCCCGGATCGGCGACTACGCCCAGAACAACCTCGCGACCCAGCTTTTGCTCGACGCCCAGACCCGGACGCGCGAGACCCAGATCCAGATCAGCACGGGCAAGAAGGCGACCCGCTTCCGCGAGCTCGCGGCCGACACCAACCGGCTGGTCTCGGCCAAGGACGCGCTGCAGCGGATCCAGAAGTTCCAGACCAACAACCAGCTGGTCGGCGACCGCCTCGAGGTCATGGAGAGCTCGACCGCCTCCTTGGTCGACATCGCGACCCGGCTTAGGACGCTGTTAATCCAGCGGCTGGATTCTGCGCAGGGCGTTCCCGGGATCATCACCGCCGACGCCCAGAACCTTCTCCAACTGGCGCTTTCGGATCTGAACGTCGAGCTGGATGGTCGCCACCTGTTCGCGGGCTCCAGGACCGACACGAGCCCGGTGGTTCTGGACCCGGCGTACAGCGCGTTCGGGTCGGCCGACGATACCTATTACCAGGGCGATGGCGTCCAGCTGAGCGCGCGCGCCGACGCCGACATCGACTTCACCTATGGCATGACCGCCGACCGCCAGGGCTTCCAGGAGCTGATCGGCGCGCTCCGGACCACGATCGAGGGCGACGGCAGCGACGACCAGGCGATGCTGTCGAGCGCCCTCGACCTGCTCAACGCCGCGCTGCCGAAGATCACCGACTACCGCAGCGAGATCGGCGCCCGCCACGCGGCGCTCGACCGGATCAACGACGGCCATGCCGACGCCGAGCTCTACCTGCAGCGCCAGGTCAGCGACGTCGAGGACGTCGACCTGACCGAGGCGATCAGCCGCCTGACCCGCGACCAGGCGGTGGTCGAGAGCTCGCTGGCGACCATCGCCCAGCTCCGCCAGCTGAGCCTCGTCGACTTCCTGCGCTGACCCGACCTCGTTTTCTCGTTTCAGGAGCCATCATGACTCAGCTGGCCACCGCTTCCGTCGACCCGGCTGCGCCGCCTCCGGCGCCCGGGGTGTCCTCGATCGCCACCCGGTTCGGCACCCTCGCGCTCGATCCCGCCCGGCTGATCACGCTGCCCGGCGGGCTCCTGGGCTTTGCCGACTGCCAGCGCTTCGCGCTCGCCGAGCTGCCGGACTCCCAGGGCCCGTTCAAGCTGTTGCAATCGGTCGACGAGCCCGAGCTCGCCTTCCTCGTGCTGCCGGTCGATCCGGACGCGGACCTGATCGCCCGCAAGGACCTCGAGCACGCCTGCCAGGCCCTCCGGATCGACTGGCCGGCGCTCGCGGTCCTGGCCCTGGTGACCGTGCGCCCGGAGGCCGCAGGCGTGCACTTCTCGATCAACCTCAAGGCGCCGCTGCTGATCGACACCGGCCGCCAGACCGGCCGCCAGCACGTGTTCGCCGGCGAGGCCTATCCGCTGCGCTACGACCTGCCGCGCGCCCGTGCGGCCTGAGCCGACCACGGTCCTCGGCCGGCCCGGGAGCCACGCCCGTCCGATCTCGACCGCCGGCCTCGGCGACTTGCTGGAGGCGCAAAGGCAGCTCAAGGCCGGGCGTCCGGAGCTCGCGGAGCGCAGCTGCCGCCGGCTGCTCAAGGCCGAACCCGACCATCCGGACGCGCACAACCTGCTCGGCCTCGCGCTCGGCCGCCGCGGCCGGCTGCGCGAGGCCGAGCGGCACAGTCGTCGGGCGGTCGAGCTGCAGCCGCGGGCTGCCGGCTTCATCGCCAACCTCGCCGAGCGGCTGCGCCAGCAGGACCGGCTGGACGAGGCGATCGCGCTCTACCGGCAGGCGCTCGGGCTCGACGCCGACCTGCTGCCGGCGCTCGAAGGCCTGGCGCGGGCGCTCGCGGCGACCGGCGCTCTCGAGGCCGCGCTCGATGCTGCCGAGCACGCCCGTCGGGTGGCGCCCGAGGACGACGGCAATCATGCGCTGGCGGGCGAGCTGCTGGCGCTGCTGCGCCGGCATGACGAGGCGGCGCTGGCGTTGTCCCGCGCCGTCGAGCTCGCGCCGGAGCGCCACGACTGGTGGCAGAATCTCGCCCGGGTCTGCCTCACGGCGCTGAACGTCGAGGCGCTGGAGCGGGCGGCGCGCCATCTTCTCGAGCGCGACCCCGACGATGCCGAAGCCAAGGTCCATCTCGCCAACGCGCGGTTCCGCAAGGACGCCTTCGCCGAGGTCCGGGGGCTGCTCGAATCCGTGCACGCGGACGGCCTGGTCGGCGCCAACGCCAGGAACCTTCTGGGCGTGACGCTCGCCCGCCAGGGCCGGATCGAGGCCGGTCTCGAGGCGCTCGAGGCGGTGCCGGCGCTGGCGCCCGAGGCGGCCGAGCTGCAGATGAACCGGCTCCTGCATCTGAATTACGACCCGGACCGCTCGCCCGCGCAGCTGAAAGAGGAGCACCTGGCCTGGACCGAGCGCTTCGCCCGTCCGCTGTACGCGCGCCAGCTCGGCTGCCCGCAGCAGCGCGATCCCGACCGGCGGCTGCGGGTCGGCTATCTCTCGCCGGACCTCAGGCGCCATTCGGTCGCCTACTTCCTGGCGCCGCTGCTTCTGACCCACGACCGGCACGCGGTCGAAGCGATCTGCTACGCCTCGGTGCCCCGCCCGGACGCGTTCAGCGACGAGCTGCGGGCGATGGCCGACGGTTGGGTCGACGTCCACCGGCTCGACGATGCCGCGCTCGCCGCCCGCATCCGGGCCGACCGGGTCGACATCCTGGTCGAGCTCGCCGGGCACACGCGCGACAGCCGGCTGCTCGCCTGCGCTTACCGGCCGGCGCCGGTGCAGATCGGCTACATCGGCTATCCGAACACGACCGGCGTGGCCGCGATCGACTACCGGCTCACCGATCATCTGGCCGATCCGGACGGCTTCGACGACCACTGCTGCGAGACGCTGATCCGGCTGCCGCGCTGCTTCCTCGCCTACGCGGCGCCGCGCCACGCGCCGGAGGTCGGCCCGCCGCCGGTCCTGCGCAACGGCTACGTCACCTTCGGCTCGTTTAACAATCTGGCCAAGGTCAACCGCCGGGTGATCGCGCTCTGGGCCGAGATCCTGGATCAGGTCGAGGGTGCGTGCCTGGTCCTGAAGTCGGCCGGCACCGGCGATCCGGAGACCAGGGCCGGGCTCGAGGCGGCGTTCGCGGCCCATGGCATCGGCGCGGCGCGGCTGCGCATCCTGCCGCCCGAGCCCGACGGCCAGAGCCACCTGGCGCTCTACGACGAGATCGACGTCGCGCTCGATCCGTTTCCCTACAACGGCGCCACCACGACCTGCGAGGCGCTCTGGATGGGCGTGCCGGTGATCACGCTGACCGGCGACCGGCACGCCGGCCGGGTCGGGGCGAGCCTGCTCAGCGCGGTCGGCTTCCAGGCCGGCATCGCCGCGACGCCCGAGGACTACGTTCTGACCGCGCGCCTGCTGGCGAGCCAGCCCGAGCTGCTCGCGACCGCCCGGCGCAACCTGCGTGCCGACCTCGCCCGCTCGCCGCTCCGCGACCATGAGGGCCACGCCCGGGCGGTCGAGGAGGCCTACCGCGCGGTCTGGCAGATCTGGTGCGCCGAGGGCAGGGGCACGGCCCCTTGAGCGGGCCGGCTGCGGGCGGGGCCATGCCCCGGATCGTCTGGCTCGCCTCCTACCCCAAGTCCGGCAACAGGCTGCGGCTTCCTGCTCGGCCATCTGCTGGACGGTCCGATCGAGCGCAGCGCCGAGCTTGCCGCCCGCGTACCCGACGCCCACAAGATCGCGGACTGGACCGCTCTCGACCGGAGCCGGGCGCATTACGTCAAGACCCACGGGGCGTTCGACCAGGTCAGGGTCGCGCACCGGTGCGAGGCCGCCGTCCAGATCGTCCGCAACCCGTTCGACGTGCTGGCGGCGAACTTCAACTTCTACCTGTTGACCTCGGCCTCCGAGGTCGACGCCAGCGAGGGCGCCTTCGAGCGCCTGCGCAAAGCCTACGTCGAGCGCTTCATCCAGTGGCGGGGCGATCTCCGCTGGCTGCCGCTCGGCGCCGGCAGCTGGCCCCATCACGTCCGCTCCTGGCTCGAGGCGGCGCCCCGGCTGCCGGTGCTCCGGCTGCGCTACGAGGACCTGCTCGCGAGCCCCGGGCCGGAGGTCGCCCGCCTGGTCGCGTTTCTCGGCATCGAGGCCGGCGCCGCTACGATCGAGCGCGCGATCCGGCGCTCATCGTTCGAGGCGTTGCGTGCCCTTGAGGAGCGCGAGATCCGGGCTCGCCAGAGCGGGCTCTTCTGGCGCGAGAGCTACGGTGCCGGGCACGCCCGCGGTCAGCGCTTCGTCAACCGCGGCGCGGCGCGGTTCGGGCGGGATCTGCTGAGGGCCGACGAACGCGCCCGGATCGCGCAGGCGTTCCGGGCCGAGCTCGAGCTGTTGGGCTACGCCGACGCCGCCGCAGGGTGCTCGTAGCCGAGCAGCTCCAGGCTCGCGAGATAGTCCTCGTTGGCCGCGAGCGCGGCCAGCAGGTCGGGTGCCGCGGGCCGGCGCGGCACCGGCTGGATCTCGCCGCCGGCGCGGCTGCCGGCGACGTCGCCGGTGACGAAGGTGTAGTCGCGCCAGCGCTCCTTGAAGCTGCGATCGTAGCGCAGCTTCAGGTCCGCGCAGAGCGCCCGGCTCACCCCCTCGGGGTCGGTGGTGAAGTCCTCGTAGCGGTGGAAGCCGATGCCGCGCGCGACCTCGGCGAAGCGCCGGTAGCCCGCGAGAAACCCGGCGAGCGTCAGCCGCCCCTGGACCACCGCCAGCCGGCTCAGGCTCAGCCATTGGTCGAGCGGGTGGCGTACGGTGCAGACCTGCAGCAGCTCGAAGCGGGCGGCCAGCGCCTCGGCGGTCAGCAGGCGATGCGCGGGCCTGGCGACGAACGGCACGCCGGTGAAGTCGAGATGACTCCAGTCGCGGACCACCAGGCGCTGGCCGCAGTCCTCGGCGCGCCGCCGGATCAGGTCGATCGCGTCGACGAAGCCGATCCGGCCGCGGGTCCTGAGCTCATGCAGATCCTGGCTCGACAACAGGCCGTACCAGCGCTGCGCCTGGACCAGCGGATTGAACTGATTGGTGCCGAGCGGATGGATCTCGCTGAGCAGCACCACGCCGGACATGCAGCCCAGGCACTTGCTGATCAAGGTCCCGCCCGAGCGGGCCATGTGATGGATCAGACGCAAGGGCGAGCGCGCCGCGCGGCTGGCGGCTGCGGCCGGCTCCCGGGTGGCGAGCATGGGACTTGACATGGGCGGGCCCGTTCCCTCGCAGATGCAGCTCGCTGCGATCTTGCGGGGCCCCGGTTAACGACTTGCTACTTCGACGCGGTTCTCTGGCCGCCGCCGCGACGCGGCAAGATTGGCCTAGCCCGGATTTCTCAAACCAGAGCGTGCATCGGGGCTCTGGATCGGCGATAACTCTTCTGTGACAAAGGCTTAACGCGACGCAGAGGAGCTCCCCGATGCCGACAGAGTGTAACCGCGACCTGTTCGGATTTGAAGCCGTCGAAGGACGCCAGGTGGTGGCCGCGTTCGACGGCGGGCAGGTGACCTCGGACGCCGGGGCGCTGCTGCTCGGGGCCGTGAACCGGGCGATCGGTCTGATGGGGCGTCTGGCCCGCTGTTTCGCCGACGGACGCATGCAGGAACTGGTCGAGCACGGTGTCGAGACCATGCTGATGCAGCGCATCTGCGGCATCGCGCTGGGCTACGAGGACCTGGTCGACCACGACGAGCTGCGCCATGATCCGGTGCTGGCGACCCTGGCCGGCAAGCTCGAGGCGCGGCGCAAGGACTGCGCGCCGCTGGCCGGCAAGAGCACCTTGAACCGGTTCGAGCATGCGCCGGCCGCGGCGCTCGACCGCTATCACAGGATCGGCCACGACCCGCGGGCGATCGAACAGCTGTTCGTCGCTCTGTTCCTGGAGGCGCATGCGAGGCCGCCCGAGCGGATCATCCTCGATCTCGATGCCACGGACGACCCGCTCCACGGCCACCAGGAAGGGCGCTTCTTCCATGGCTACTACGACTGCCACTGCTATCTGCCGCTGTACGTCTTCTGCGGCCGCCACCTGCTGGCCGCCAAGCTCAGGCGCTCGAACATCGACGCGTCGGCCGGAGCCAAGGACGAGATCACACGCATCGTCGCCCAGATTCGTGAGAGCTGGCCTAGGGTCGAGATCCTGCTGCGGGCGGACTCTGGCTTCGCCCGCGACGAGTTGATGAGCTGGTGTGAAGACAACGGCGTCGACTACGTCTTCGGCCTCGCCCGCAACCCTCGCCTGCTGGCCGAGATCGACGGAGCCCTCGCGGCCGCCGAGGCCGAGCATGCCGCAACCGGCCAGCCGGCTCGGCAATTCGACGACTTCACCTATGCCACCCGGGACAGCTGGAGCTGCGAACGGCGGGTCGTGGCCAAGGCCGAGCATCTGGCCAAGGGCTCCAACCCGCGCTTCGTGGTCACCTCGCTGCCGCCGTCGGTGATCGACGGCCAAAGCCTCTACGAGCAGATCTACTGTGCCCGCGGCGAGATGGAAAACCGGATCAAGGAGCAGCAGCTTGATCTGTTCGCCGATCGTACGTCAGCAGCGACGATACGGGCCAATCAGCTCAGGCTTTGGTTCGCCTCGTTCGCCTACGTGCTGCTGGAGGCGCTGCGCCGAATTGGCCTCCGCCATAGCCAGTTCGCCAACGCCACCTGCGGCACGATCCGCCTGAAGCTCTTGAAGATCGGCGCCCTGGTCCGGGTCAGCGTGCGTCGGATCAAGGTCGCCATGGCCTCGGCTTGCCCCTACCAGGACGAGTACCGCCTCGCCTACCTGTACGTGAAGCGCGCCGCCTTCTGAACGTTCTTGCATGCCTGATAGGCGCCCCACCCGCGGGGCGTTCGCTTGCGTTCGTCCGAGAATTCGCTGTCAGGCGACCTCCACGGACGCTCACCTCAACCCGAGCCAACTTCTGCGCCGACCCCGCCACCAATCAACCCGTGCTATGGGGTTTGAGAAATCCGGACTAGCTCCCGTGCCCGCCCGGTAGATCCTGCCGCGGCCCGCCGCTGCCCGATTAAGCTTACCGCCCGGGGCTGCGGCGCTAACCTTGACTGGCACGGCTCTTGCTCCCGACGGTCTCACTCTCAATGCGGCGCGGGTCGTCCCGGCGCCGCCCACCGCCAGGCAGGGACTCCTCGATGCCGTTGAACGTCGTCTCCAACTACGCCGCCAACGTCGCCCACCGGAATCTGCTCAAGACCGACATGGAAGCGAGCTCCTCGCTGGCCAAACTGTCGATCGGCAAGCGGGTCGTCTCGGCCCGGGACGACGCCGCCTCGATGGCTATCGGCTCGCGCATGAACTCCGAGGTCCAGGCGCTCAAGCAGGCGGTGGTCAACGCCGGCCAGGCGAACTCGATGCTCCAGATCGCCGACGGCGCGATGAGCACGGTCTCCGACATCCTGACCCGGATGAAGGTGCTGGCGATCCAGGCCTCGTCCGGGAACCTCGGCGACACCGAGCGCAGCTTCCTCGACGTCGAGTTCCAGGCGCTCAAGAGCGAGATCAACCGGATCTCCCAGGACACCGACTTCAACGGCGTGCAGCTGCTCGACGGCCAGATCGACGTCACCCAGTCGGCCAACCTCGGCACCGCCAACGGCGTCGCCGGGCTCAGCGCCCAGGGCGTCGACACCAACGGCGCCTTCACGATCGCCTACGACGGCACCGACACCTTCACGGTCTCGGACGGCACCAACTCCTACACCGGCACGCTCGCCGCCAGCCTGCTCGACACCAATGGCGCGCTCACCCGCTCGACCACGCTCCAGCTGACCAGCACGACCGGCGGCGGCTCGCTGACGCTCGCCCTCAACACCGCGTTCGACGCCGCGACCGCGGTCGCCGCCGAGGCGTTCACGGTCGCCGGCACCAGCGATCTCAGCCTGAACTTCAAGCTCGGCACCGGCACCGAGACCTACGACAGCCTGAGCTTCACGCTGAACGCCGTGTCGCTGACCGGGCTCGGCATGACCGGCACCGAGACGATCGACACCGCCGCCAACGCCGAGAGCGCGATGGAAGCGATCAATACGGCGATCACCAACCTGAACTCGTTCCGCGCCAACGTCGGCGCCGCCCAGAACCGGCTGGAGTTCGCCTCCGACAACCTGTCGATCGCGACCGAGAACGCCGAGGCGGCGCGCAGCACGCTGCTCGACCTCGATCTGGCCTCGGAGATGACGACCTTCACCAGCAAGCAGGTGCTGTTGCAGTCGGGCGTCGCGATGCTCGCCCAGGCCAACCAGCTGCCCCAGAACCTGCTGCGCCTGCTGCAGTAGTCGCCGCCGGCCCTCGTCTCCCCCGCGCTGGCCGGCAAATTCTGCCGAGCGGCACCGATGGTCGGCAGAGTTTGCCGGCTACGGTGCCGCTCGCAGGACCCAGGGCTCTGATCTAACCCATTGATCTCGCAGCTTCAGCCAAGCTGGCACGCGGCTTGCTCCCGTTGAGGCGCACCGGCCCCGTGCCGGGCATGCGGCAGGTAGCCGCAGACGCAACCCCGTCCAAGTAGGAGGGACGCCTCGATGCCTCTCAATGTCGTTTCCAACTACGCCGCCAACGTCGCCCACCGCAACCTGCTCAAGACCGACATGCAGGCGAGCTCGTCGCTGGCCAAGCTGTCGATCGGCAAGCGCGTGGTCTCGGCCCGCGACGACGCCGCCTCGATGGCGATCGGCTCGCGCATGAACTCCGAGGTCCAGGGCCTGAAGCAGGCGGTGGTCAACGCCGGCCAGGCGAACTCGATGCTCCAGATCGCCGACGGCGCGATGAGCACGGTCTCCGACATCCTGACCCGGATGAAGGTGCTGGCGATCCAGGCCTCGTCCGAGAACCTCGGCGACACCGAGCGCAGCTTCCTGAACGTCGAGTTCCAGGCGCTGACCAGCGAAGTCAACCGGATTTCCCAGGACACCGACTTCAACGGCGTGCAGCTGCTCGACGGCCAGATCGCGGTCACCCAGTCGGCCAACCTAGGCACCGCCAACGGCGTCGCCGGGCTCAGCGCCCAGGGCGTCGACACCAACGGCGCCTTCACGATCGCCTACGACGGCACCGACACCTTCACGGTCTCGGACGGCACCAACTCCTACACCGGCACGATCGCGGCCGACCTGCTCGACACCAATGGCGCGCTGACCCGGTCGACCACGCTCCAGCTGACCAGCACGACCGGCGGCGGCTCGGTGTCGCTGGCGCTCAACACCGCATTCGATGCTACCAGCGCGGTCGCCGCCGAGGCGTTCACGGTCGCCGGCACCAGCGAGCTCAGCCTCGGGTTCAAGCTCGGCACCGGGACCGAGACCTACGACAGCCTGAGCTTCACGCTCAATGCCATCTCGATCACCGGCCTCGGCATGACCGGCTCCGAGTTCGATCGACACCGCCGGCAATGCCGACAGCGCGCTCGAGGCGGTCAACACCGCGATCACCAACCTGAACTCGTTCCGCGCCAACGTCGGCGCGGCGCAGAACCGGCTCGACTTCGCGTCCGACAACCTGTCGATCGCGATCGAGAACGCCGAGGCGGCAAGGAGCACCTTGCTCGATCTCGACATCGCCTCGGAGATGACCAACTTCACCAGCAAGCAGGTGCTGATGCAGTCGGGCGTGGCGATGCTCGCCCAGGCCAACCAGCTGCCGGCCAACCTGCTGCGTCTGCTCCAGTAGTTCGGCACAGAGGTATGGGGCTCGTGGCTCAGCGACGAGCCCCACCCTCTTGCCGCCGGACGCCTGGTGAATAGGGAACCGGGAAGATCGAAATGAACGGCGACCTGTCGATCGCGGCGCAGCCGCCCCTTGATCCGACCGCGAACGTCCGCCGCGCGTATTCCGGACCGACCCAGCCGAGCACGCGCGACGTCGTCATCCGGCCACCGGTCGGCGCCTCCTCGCCGCTGTTGGTCGCCGCGGTCGGCGAGCACGACGAGGCCGCGCGCCTCAAGGCCCTGCTGACCCATCCGGAGGTCCAGGTCAGCACCCATCTCGACGACGCCACCGGCCGCATCGTGCTGCAGGTGGAGAGCCTGAGCACCGGCGAGGTGGTCGAGCAGATCCCCTCGGAAGAGCTGCTGCGGCTCTACGCTTCGCTGCGCGAGTTGCTGGTCGACGAGTGCGCCTGAGGGTCCGGCCATGGCGACCGGCCTCAATCTCAACAGCCTGACCGTCGATCAGAGCGGGCGGACGTCGTTCTCGGGGCTTGGGACCGGCATCGATTTCCAGGGCACGGTCGACAAGATCATCGAGGCCAAGCGCGTGCCGATCGACCGGATCGAGCAGCGCATCTCCGACAACCAGCTCAAGATCGCCGCGCTGCAGGATCTGCGCACGCTCGCGCTCGGTCTCAAGACCGCGGTCGACCGGCTGCGCGGCAAGATCAGCTTCGATCGCAGCGGCGACATCTTCGAGGCCAAGCAGGCGTTCGCGACCGCGAGCCGCGCCGACAGCCAGACGCCGTCGGCCGCCGACAGCCTGATCGGGGTGACCGTCACCAACGCCGCCCAGGCGACCAGCCACAGCGTCGAGGTGCTGCAGATCGCGACCGCCCACAAGGTGGCCGGCGACAGCATCGCCTCGGGCCTCAACGACCCGCTCGGCCTGTCCGGCAGCTTCCAGATCAACGGCCAGGAGATCACGGTCGGGGCGAGCGACACGCTGCTCGGCCTGCGTGATCGGATCAACGCCGCCAACGCCGGCGACAACGCCACCGGCGTCACCGCCAGCATCGTCTCGATCTCCGCGAGCGAGCAGGTGCTGATCCTGACCGCCGACCAGACCGGTACCGACGCCGCGATCGCCGCCGCCGACACCAGCGGCAGCGTGCTTCAGGAGCTGGGCGTCCTCGACGGCGCCGGCGCCTTCCAGTCCGAGCTGCAGCCGGCGCAGAACGCTCAGATCAAGGTCGACGGCCTCGGCACCACGATCGAGCGCCAGAGCAACACGATCGACGACGTGTTCGCCGGCGTCACCCTCAGCCTGTTCAAGGCCGAGCCGGGCACGACCCTCGAGCTCGACGTCGAGCGCGACCTCAACCAGCTCAAGAGCGCGATCGCCGACTTCGTCGACGCCTACAACGAGCTGCGCACCTACATCAACCAGCAGGCCCTGACCAACGTCCCCGAGGACGACCAGACCGGCGCCGGCATCCTCGCCGGCACCAGCGCTTTGTCCCAGGCCCGCTCGGAACTGGCGGCCGCGGTCGGCGCCGCGGTCGACGGCACCAGCCGGACCTTCGCGGTGCTGGCGCAGATCGGGATCACGATCCAGGCCCCGGGCCAGGTCTCCGATCCGAGCCAGGCCAACACGCTCGCGATCGACGAGAGCAAGCTCGACGAGGCGCTGCTCAATCAGACCGATGCGGTGCGTGCGCTGTTCAGTTTCCAGATGTCCAGCTCGAGCTCGGACGTGGTCCTGGCCGGCTTCGACGGCAGCACCAGCTTCAGCGCCGACGGCTACACGCTGAACGTCGCCTATGCCGGCGGCGCTATCGTCTCGGCCAACATCGACGGCCCGGCCGACGGCAGCGACGATGGCAGCGTGGTCGTCAACGGCAAGCTCCTGAAGGTGGCCAGCGGCGGCGCCAAGGGCCTGCAGCTGCTCTATACCGGCGCCAGCCCGGCGAGCGGCATCCAGCTCGATCTGTCGGTCGGGATCGGCGCCAAGCTCTACGATACCGTCAGCGCCATGGTCGACGACAAGAGCGGCCTGATCGCCAACGAGGTCGACAACCTGCAGGGTTAGAACGACCTGGGCCAGGACCGGATCGACCGTCTGCAGACGCGGCTCGACCGCGAGCACGACCGTCTGCTCGCGCGCTTCGCCGCGATGGAGACCGCGCTCACGACCATGAACCAGCTGCTCGAGAGCCTGCGCCAGCAGATCGATGCTGCCTTCAATCGCAACGGCAACAATTAGCTCCGGGCCGGCGCCGGCAACCAGTCCTTAGGCGCTGGCGGCTAAGACTGTCGGCCCGAGGCGGTGCTTCCGCCACACGGCAACGAGCTGGCGAGGTCGGAAGATGCAGCACATGCGACGGGCGGTGAGCGCCTATGGCCAGGCCGCTGAGACCCTGGCGCCGGCCCGGCAGATCGTGTTGCTCTACGACGGCGCCATCCGGCGCATCCGGGAGGCCCGGGAGGCGATCGAGCGGCGCGCGTTCAAGGAGCGCTACCTGGCCGTCAGCAAAGCGGCCGCGATCATCGATGCGCTGCACGCCTGCCTCGACCATCAGCGCGGCGGCGAGATCGCCAGCAACCTCGACCGGCTGTACACCCACTTCGCGATGCGCCTGCAGCACATCAATCTGAAGGACGACCCTCAGATCTGCGACGAGCTGGTCGCGCGCCTCGGCGAGCTGCGCGCGTCCTGGGCCGAGATCGCGGAGGCCGGCGCCTCGCCCGGCACCGCGGGCCCGGCAGCGGCGCCGGCCGGCACGCGGGTCACCGAAGCGGGCACGACGGTCACGATCTGAGTGCGCCCGAAGGCCGCAGCCGGGATCGCCCGGTCGCGCTCCGACGCCGGCGATTCTCCGGCTGACCGCCGGTTGCAGCCGCTCGGCGCCGTTCTTATATCAGGCTCCGGAACCACCGCGACCCGCCGACCCGGCCGCCGGCGCCGCCCCCGTGGCGGCCGCGATCCGGAGTTGCGCGTTGAGCACCGAACATCACGAGCCTCGGGCGTGAGAGAGTGGCATGAGCAATAAGATCATCGGCATCGATCTCGGCACCACGAACAGCTGCGTGGCGATCATGGAGGGCAAGAACGCCCGCGTGATCGAGAACGAAGAGGGCATGCGGACGACGCCGTCCATGGTCGCCTTCACGGACGACGGCGAGACCCTGGTCGGCATGCCGGCCAAGCGGCAGGCGGTCACCAATCCGACCAACACCGTGTTCGCGGTCAAGCGCCTGATCGGCCGGCGCTTCGACGACCCGGTGGTCCGCAAGGACGTCGACATGGTGCCGTACAAGATCGTGCGCGCCGACAATGGCGACGCCTGGGTCGAGGCGCGCGGCGACAAGAAGGCGCCCTCGCAGATCAGCGCGGCGGTGCTGAAGAAGATGAAGGAGACCGCCGAACGCCATCTCGGCGAGACCGTCAGCAAGGCGGTCATCACGGTGCCGGCCTACTTCAACGATTCGCAGCGCCAGGCGACCAAGGATGCCGGCAAGATCGCCGGCCTCGAGGTCCTCAGGATCATCAACGAGCCGACCGCGGCCGCACTCGCCTATGGCCTCGACAAGTCGAAGGCGCAGACGATCGCGGTCTACGACCTGGGCGGCGGCACCTTCGACATCTCGGTGCTCGAGATCGGCGACGGCGTGTTCGAGGTCAAGGCGACCAACGGCGACACCTTCCTCGGCGGCGAGGACTTCGACAAGCGCCTGATCGACTACATGGCCGACGAGTTCAAGAAGGAGCAGGGGATCGATCTGCGCAACGATCGCCTGGCCCTGCAGCGGCTCAAGGAGGCCGCCGAGAAGGCCAAGATCGAGCTGTCCTCGACGCTGCAGACCGAGGTCAACCTGCCGTTCATCACCGCTGATGCGAGCGGCCCCAAGCACCTGACCATGAAGCTCAGCCGGGCCAAGCTCGAGATGCTGGTCGGCGACCTGATCGACCGGACCGTCGAGCCCTGCCGGATGGCGCTCAAGGACGCCGGCCTGTCGCCCGGCGACATCGACGAGGTCATCCTGGTCGGCGGCATGACGCGCATGCCCAAGGTGGTCGAGACGGTCAAGACCTTCTTCGGCAAGGAGCCCCACAAGGGGGTCAACCCGGACGAGGTCGTGGCGGTCGGGGCGGCGATCCAGGCGGCGGTCCTGTCGGGCGAGGTCAAGGACGTGCTGCTGCTCGACGTCACGCCGCTCTCGCTCGGCATCGAGACCCTGGGCGGCGTGTTCACCCGCCTGATCGACCGCAACACCACGATCCCGACCAAGAAGAGCCAGGTGTTCTCGACCGCCGAGGACAGTCAGAACGCGGTCACCATCCGGGTCTTCCAGGGCGAGCGCGAGATCGCGGCCCAGAACAAGCTGCTCGGCCAGTTCGACTTGGTCGGGATCCCGCCGGCGCCGCGCGGCGTGCCGCAGATCGAGGTCACCTTCGACATCGACGCCAACGGCATCGTCAACGTCTCGGCCAGGGACAAGGGCACCGGCAAGGAGCAGCAGATCCGGATCCAGGCGTCCGGCGGTCTCAACGAGGGCGAGATCGAGCGGATGGTCAAGGAGGCGCAGGAGCACGCCGAGGAGGATCGCCAGCGCAAGGCGCAGATCGAGGCGCGCAACCACGCCGACAGCCTGATCTACAGCACCGAGAAGTCGCTCAAGGAGCATGGCGGCAAGCTCGGCGCCAGCGACAAGAGCGCGATCGAGCAGGCGATCGCCGATCTGCGCGGCGTGCTCGACAGCGCCGATACCGAGACGCTGCGGGCCAAGACCGAGGCGCTGGCCCAGCTGTCGATGAAGCTCGGCGAGGCGATGTACCAGGCGCAGCAGGGCGAGGCCGGCGGCGGCGATGCCGGCGGGCCCGGTGAGGGCGCCGGGACGAGCGACGAGCACGTGGTCGACGCCGAGTTCGAGGAGGTCGACGACGACAAGAAGAAGTCGGCCTGAGCGGCCGAGCGCGACTGGAAGGAGAGAGCCGGATGCCCATGCAGGCGTCCGGTTCTTGATGACCGGCGCCGGCAGCCGGGCCGGCCAACGAATCGAGCGCCATGGCGAAGCGGGATTACTACGAAACCTTGGGTGTCCAAAGGAACGCCTCGGCCGCGGAGCTGAAGGCGGCCTACCGCAAGCTCGCGATGCGCCATCACCCGGATCGCAATCCCGGTGACAAGGCGGCGGAGCAGCGCTTCAAAGAGGTCAACGAAGCCTACGAGATCCTGAAAGACGAGCAGCGGCGCGCCGCTTACGACCAGTTCGGCCACGCCGCGTTCGAGGGCGGCCCGGGCGGCCGCCCGGGCGGCTTCGACTTCGGCAGCTTCGCCGACGTCTTCGACGATCTGTTCGGCGAATTCATGGGCGGCGGCCGGCGGCGCGGCGGCCACACCCGGGGCGCCGACCTGCGCTACAACCTCGAGATCACGCTCGAGGAGGCGTTCACCGGCAAGCAGGCTCAGATCCGGGTGCCGACCACGGTCCGCTGCGACGTCTGCAACGCGACCGGCAGCAGCAAGGGCGCGCCGCCCGGGGTCTGCCCGAGCTGCCGGGGCGCCGGCCGGGTGCGCGCCCAGCAGGGCTTCTTCACGATCGAGCGCACCTGCCCGACCTGCTCCGGCACCGGGCGGGTGATCTCCGACCCCTGCGAGGCCTGTGGCGGCAGCGGCCGGGTGCACCGCGAGAAGACGCTCTCGGTCACGATCCCGCAGGGCGTCGAGGACGGTACGCGGATCCGGCTGACCGGCGAGGGCGAGGCCGGCACCCGCGGTGCGGCGCCCGGCGATCTCTACATCTTCGTCAGCGTCGCCCCGCATCGGATGTTCAAGCGCGAGGGCAGCAATCTCTACTGCCGGGTGCCGATCCCGCTGACCACGGCGGCGCTGGGCGGCCAGATCGAGGTGCCGACCATCGACGGTCGCAGGGCGCGCCTGCAGGTGCCGGGCGGCACCCAGACCGGACATCGCTTCCGGCTGCGCAACAAGGGCATGACCGAGCTCCACGGCCATACCCGGGCCGACATGTTCTGCGAGATCGTGGTCGAGACCCCGGTCAATCTGACCCGCCGCCAGCAGGAGCTGCTGCGCGAGTTCGAGCAGGCCGGCAACGGCTCGACCCACCCGGAATCCGAGGGCTTCTTCGCCAAGGTCAAGGAGCTCTGGGACGAGCTGCGCGACTGACGCCCTCCGCAGGCCTCGCTTGACAGCCTGAGGCTCGGGCGCATGCTGGCCGCCGACGCGAGAGGAGGCGGGCATGAAGATCGGCGTCCTGGGCTGCGCCGGGCGGATGGGCCGGGCAGTCATGGCCGAGCTGCTGGCGCGTGACGATCTGCGGCTCAGAGGCGGGGTCGAGCAGGCGGAACATCCGGCCCTCGGGGAGGACCTGGGCGTGCTCGCCGGCGGCGAGCCGCTCGGCCTCGAGGCGGCCGCCGACGACGAGGCGCTGATCGCCGCCTGCGACGTCGTGATCGAGTTCTCGAGTCCGGCCGCGACCGTTGCCCACGCCAGGCTCGCGGCCGCGCACGGCACCGGCCACGTGATCGGCACGACCGGCCTCGCCGCCGCCGAGGAGCAGGCGGTGCGCGCCGCCGCCGGGCAGACCGCGATCCTGCGAGCCGCCAACATGAGCCTCGGCATCAACCTTTTGCTCGGCCTCGCCGAGCAGGTCGCGCGCGCGCTGGGGCCGGACGCGTTCGACGTCGAGATCCTCGAGATGCACCACAAGCACAAGGTCGACGCGCCCTCGGGCACGGCGCTGGCGCTCGGCGCCGCGGTCGCGCACGGCCGGGGCGTCGACCTGGCCGAACTCGCCGACCGCGGCCGCGACGGTCTGACCGGCGCCCGCCGGTCCGGCGCGATCGGTTTCGCGGCGCTGCGCGGCGGCGATGTCGTCGGCGACCATGCCGTGATCTTCGCCGGCGCCGGCGAGCGGCTCGAGCTGACCCACCGCGCGAGCGATCGCCGCATCTATGCCCGGGGCGCGGTGCGCGCCGCCCAGTGGCTGCACGGCCGACCGCCTGGACTCTACGGCATGGCCGAGGTCCTCGGCCTCACCTCGCGGGAGAGCTGAACCGATGGCGCGGACCGTTGCCGTCTACTATGCGCTGCAATCGCCCTGGACCTATCTCGGCTGGGCGCGCTTTCGCGAGCTCGCCGGCCGGACCGGCGCGGAGGTCAGCTACCGGCCGATCAGAATGGCGCCGGTGTTTGCCGCCAGCGGCGGTCTGCCGCTCGCCCAGCGGCCCCGGCAGCGCCAAGCCTACCGGCTGATGGAGCTGAGGCGCTGGCGCCGGCGCCTGGACCTGCCGCTCAACCTGCATCCGCGGCACTTTCCAGTCGACGAGGCGCTCGCAGCCGGCATGGTCATCGCCCACCGTCAGCGCGGCGGCGACGTCGGCCGGCTCAGCCAGGCCATGATGAGCGCGGTCTGGGCCGAGGAGCGCGACCTCGCCGACCGCACGACGCTGCTCGGGATCGCCGCCGGACGGGACATGGACGGCGATGCCCTGCTCGCGGCGGCCACCAGCCCGGCCGCTCAGGCCGAGTACCAGGCCAACACCGACGCCGCGCTCGCGGCCGGCGTGTTCGGCGTGCCGACCTTCGTGGTCGGCGAGGAGCTGTTCTGGGGCCAGGACCGCCTCGAGTTCGTCGCCGAGGCGCTCGCCTGAGCGACCCCCCGGGCCTCAGTTGGTCATCGCCTTGCCCGGCTGACCCTGGCCGTGCTGACCCTCGCCGTGCTGATCATGGCCCGGGCCGTGATCCATACTGCCCGCCATGCCCCGGACCGGCACCTTGAGCTCGACCTTGCCGGCGGTCTCGAAGGTGAGCTCGAGCGGCATGGTCCGGCCTTCGACCAGTTTGCTCTTCACGCCCATCAGCATGATGTGCAGCCCGCCTGGTGCCAGCACGGTCGGCGTGCCGGGCGCGACCTCGACCGCCGCGACCGGCCGCATCTTGGCGACGCCCTGGTCCATGACCTCCGCGTGCAGCTGAGCGTGCTCCGCGACCGGGCTGGCCGCGGCGATCAGCCGGTCGGGGTGGTCGCCCGTGACCTCGATCGTCATGTAGGCGGCACTGGTCCTGGTCGCGCCCAGCGACGCCCGCACCCAGGGGTCGTGAATCACCACCTCGCCGACCTTGGTGTCGTCAGCCAGGGCCCCGGCGGTGACGCCGAGGAGCATCAACGGGACGATCAGGATCGTGCGCATCGTAGCCTCCTGGACCGGTTGCAGCCCACCCGAGCCGGCGTGACTTTAGCCGACCCCCGTACCCCGGCCAGACGCGCGTGGCCGCACCCGGTCTCAGCCGTCGTCCTCGACCAGCTGCGGCAGCGCTCGCGCCTGCGCGACCCAGTGCCGGACCTCGTCGAGGGTCGGCGCCCGCCGGGCGAAGCGCGCGGTCGTGTTGAGCTCGGACAAGGCCCGGTGCAGCGCGGCCGGGTCCTGGCGCGCGAGCCGAACGACCCGGTCGACCGCGAGCAGCTCGAGCATGTCGGCGAAGATCGCGCCGATCCCCTTGACCCGGATCAGGTCCGCCCGGCAGACCAGCCGGGCCAGCAGCGAGCGCTCGATGCCACTGCGCACGGCCAGCTGCCAGCGGCCGCCCCGCGGCCCTGCGGCCGCCAGCAGCTGATCGGTGTAGGTGATGCCCTCGCGCTTGAGCCTGGCGCGCGCCCGGGCGGTGATGCCCCCGAGCTTGCTGATGTGCAGCGCGCCGCCGCCAGCCCTGACCTGCGGCCCGCCGCCCGCGACCGGCTCGCCGCCGGCCCGGCCGATCGGCGGCCCCGAGGGTTCGCCTCCGGTCTGCGGGCGACCCACGGCATCACGCGTCACCCCCGACCGGAGTGGCGGCATGGTCTCCTCCCGAATCGCGTCAGCGGCTTGGTCGGAACCGCCGTCGCAACCGCTCGCTCGACTGCTGTTTGTCCACACAGCTTGATGACGACGATGAAGAACGATGACCGGCGGCAAAGTCAAGCCAGTCGATTTCGCCTTCAGATTGCATGAGATCGCTCGCCGCCCGGACCCCGTCCAGATCTCGGGCAGCATATCGGCGAGATTGGCCGCTGGCAACCGCAGGAATCGCCGGCGCCGCCACGCCCGGACTGTTCTATCAGCACGCGATCAGTTCGCCCTTGAGCGCTGCGTTTTTTACCGCCAGCAGCCAGCCCCCGAGCCTTGGGGGAGAGCCGTCGGGACCGGCCGCATCAGCTCGGCGACCGCTGCCAGCCCCGCCGATCGCCGCCGGGCGCCAGATCCGTGCAAATCTTGCTGATGCAGAAGCAAGTCACGAGCAGGCTGATCTGTCAACGATGGCCGCTCAACGTTGCAATCTCGCCTTCCATATTGCGCTTGCGACCATGATGGCCCGGGATTGACTGGCGGTGGCGGCGCGCATATCGTCTGATGATTGGCTTGCGTGACGTGCCTGCGGGGCGCGGCCGGGGCGGGAAAACGGGGAGACGACAATGAGATCCATGATCACGCGTCGATTGCGTTGGCTGCCGGTGCTGCTCCTGACGCTCGCCCTGCCGCCGTCGTTCGCCGGCGCCGCCCGGGCCGCCGACGCGATGCACATCGCCTTCGGCGATATCGCAACGGTCGAGACGCTGAGCTTCCTGATCGCGATCGAGCGCGCCAAGGAGCGCGGCCTCGACGTCGAGGTGACCTATTTCAAGTCGGAGGACCTGGCCGCCCAGGCGGTGGTCGGCGGTCAGGCCGACGTCGGCGTCGGCACGCCTTACGCCCTGTTGCAGAAGGTCAAGGCGCCGATCCGGATGTTCTTCCAGCTGAGCAGCCTGCGCTTCTTCCCGATGGTCGATACCGAGATGTACCAGACCTGGCAGGACCTCGATGGCCAGGAGGTCGTGGTCCATTCGCGCGGCTCGGGCACCGAGGCGATCATGAACCTGATGGCCAAGCGCCACGGCATCACCTACAGCCAGATCAGCTACGTGCCGGGCTCCGAGGTGCGCGCGGGCGCGATGCTGCAGGGTAACATCCACGCCACGATCGTCGATGCCGCCAACCGCCGGCTGCTCCAGGAGAAGGGCGGCGACCGCTTCGCGGTCCTGCCGATGGAGGGCGTCGACGCCAGCGACGAGGCGCTCTACGCCAGCGAGGACTATCTGAAGCAGAACGCCGAGGCGGTCGACCTCCTGGTCGAGGAGCTGCTGACCGTCTGGCGCGAGGTCAATCAGGACCCGCAGTACGTGATCGCCCAGCGCGAAAAGTACGGCCTTTTGCCCGACCTGCCGGCCGAGCTCGAGGGCGAAATCCTGCCCTACTACCAGGAAGCCAAGGCGACCGGCGCCTTTCCGGACAACGGTGGCGGCGCGGCCGCGGTCAAGGACGACTTCGACTTCTACACGATCGCCGGGCAGCTGGAGGGCGATCCGGCCGAGCTCAAGGTCGAGGACTTCTGGGACCTCGACCCGCTGGAGCGGGCGCTCGACCAGCTCGGCCGCGTCTAGCGGCGCCGGCATCGGCAGCATGGCGCGCACCCTCGCCCGCGCGCGTCCTGCCGGCCGGCGCCGGCGGGCGGCCACCCTGCGGCGGCTGGCCGCCAGCAGTGTCGCCTGGCGCATCCTGTCGGTGGCGCTGGTCTGCGTCGCCTGGGAAATCGCCGGCCGGGCCCCGGTCAGCCCGGCCTTTCCGACCTTCGCCGAAACCATGGCCGCGCTCGGCCGGATGGCGGCCGACGGCAGCCTCGCCAAAGCCTACGCCGCGACCCTCCAGCCGCTCGTGATCGGGGTCGTGATCTCGGCGGTGCTGGGCGTGGCCGTCGGCGTGGCGATGGGCCTCTGGCGGTCGGCCGAATGGTTCGGCGCGCCGGTGTTCGTGGTCATGCAGGCAGCCCCGATGGCGGCGCTGATCCCGCTGATCACCTTCATCTACGGCATCGGGCTGGCCGCCAAGGTGCTCGCGGTCGTGGTGCTCGCGATGCCGGTGGTCGTGCTCAACGCCTACAAGGCGATCCGCAACGCCAGCCCGTCACTGATCCAGATGTGCCGCGCCTTTCTCGGCACCCGCCGGCAGCAAATCTTCAAGGTCGTGCTGCCGGATGCCAGCCCGGTGATCTTCGCCGGACTCCGGCTCGGGGTCGCCGCCGGTTTCGTCAGCATCGTGCTGGCCGAGCTGCTGATCACGCCGACCGGCATCGGCGACCTGATCACCTACCACCGGGCGGTCGCAGACTATGCCGAAATGTACGCGACCATCCTCTCGATCATCCTGGTCGCTGCGGTCACCGTGAGCCTGCTCGAGCGGGTCGAGGTCGCGTTCTTCCGACCGGAACGGAAGGCTGGCTGAACAGGTCCGCGCGCGAGTCCCCGAACCGAAGCACGAAAATCCACCCCCGCCGGTGCGCCGGCGGCCGGCGGGTTTACGTGCGAAACCGGCTCAGGACGTAGAAACCCCGCCGCATCCGTGCCGGCGGGGTTTCATCGATGGAGCACACCCCATCGCGCCCGACTTACAAGCCGAGCCCAGTTTTGGTCGAATGACCAGATTGTCGGAGCGTCATACATAGTCCGGTGGAGTCATGCTGCTTAGGCACCCTCCTGCTCAGTTGTTTGCGCGATGCTGCAAACGACTGTGACTTGTCCTCCAACTGTCCTTAGACATGATGATAGTGAGGTGGCCGGGTGCGAGCGTCAAGGCCTTTGTGGTCCGGAATCGACGGTAGCGACGATCACCCCCGATGCCGGCGCCGGCGGGGCCGGCGCCACGGTCACGGCCGCTCGCACGATCGCGATCGCGGCCGCCGCCGCGGCCTCGTTCCGGGCATGGACGATCGCGAACGGCTGGTCCGGCCCGACCGCCTCGCCCAGGCCCCTGACCTCGGTCAGGCCGACCGCGTGATCGATCGGGTCGGTCGGCCGCTGACGGCCGCCGCCGAGCGTGACCACGGCGAGGCCGAGCGCGCGCACGTCGATCGTGCTGACGAACCCGGCGGTCGGCAGATCGGCCGGTCGCCGGACCGGCGCCGTGGCCAGATGATGCGCCGGCCGCTCGAGGAGATCACCCGGGCCGCCCAGCGCCCGCACCATCCGCGCGAACCGCTCGGCGGCAGCACCAGAGGCCAGAGCCCGCTCGGCTCGCTCGCGCGCGCCGGCGGCCTCGCGCTCGAGGCCGCTCAAAACCAGAGCCTCGGCCGCGAGCGCCAGGGTCACCGCGCGCAGCCGCGGTTCGGCGCCGCGGCCGGCCAGGACCTCGATCGCCTCCCGCACCTCGAGCGCGTTGCCGGCGGTGCGCCCGAGGCACTGGTCCATGTCGGTGAGCAGGGCCGAGCAGCGCAGACCGGCGCCGTTCGCGACTTCGACCACGGTCGTCGCCAGATCCCGGGTCGCCTCCAGGGTCGGCAGGAAAGCCCCGGAGCCGGCCTTGACGTCGATGACCAGGGCATCGAGCCCGGCGGCCAGCTTCTTCGACAGGATCGAGCTGGTCAGCAACGGGATCGTCTCGACCGTCGCGGTCACGTCGCGGATCGCATAGAGCCGCCGGTCGGCGGGCGCCAAATCGCTGGTCTGGCCGATGATCGCGCAGCCGGCCTGGCGCACCACCCGGCGCAGACCGTCGAGGTCGGGAGCGGTATCGTAACGCGGGATGCTGTCGAGCTTGTCGAGGGTGCCGCCGGTATGGCCGAGACCGCGACCCGAGATCATCGGCACGTAGGCGCCGCAGGCCGCCAGGATCGGCGCCAGGATCAGGCTGACCTTGTCGCCGACCCCGCCGGTCGAATGCTTGTCGACCACCGGCCCGTCGAGGTCGTCCCAGCGCAGCCGGTGGCCGGACTCGGTCATCGCGCGCGTCAGCGCGACCGTCTCGGCCCGGCTCATGCCGTTGAAGAACACGGCCATCGCGAACGCCGCGACCTGACCTTCGGTGACCCGGCCGGCGGTCAGGCCCTCGACGAAGAACGCGATCTCGGCGGCCTCGAGCGCCTGGCCGTCGCGCTTCCTGCGGATGATCTCCTGCGGCAGCATCGGCCTGAGTTAGCGCGCCCCGCGCCGCCGCGCCAGGGTGGCGCGGGCCGGGCGGGCTCGGGTCGAGCTCAGGACGGCTGCCGGACCACCAGGCAGTCGCCGCCGCGCTCCTTGAGCTTGTCGCACACGGCCTCGGCGCGGGTCTCGTCGGCGAACGGGCCGACCTGGACCAGGTGCCGGGTGCCATGCGCGGTCCGGGTCGGGAACACGTACCGGTGAAGATCGTTGGCGGCCGGACCGAACCTGGCGACGAAATCCTGCCAGACGTATTTGGCGTTCTGCCGGTCACGCAGCAGGGCCAGCTGGACGCGATACTTCGCGGTTGACGCGGTGGCGGTCGCTGGCTCGGTGGCGGTCGCCGGCGCGGCGGTGATCGCCGGCGCCGCGGTGGTCGCCAGCGGGAGCGGCGTCGTGACCCTGGCCTCGGCGGCCGAGGGCGGCGGGGTCGGCGCCGGCGCTCGAGCGGCCTGATCGGCCGGAGCCTTGGCGGCGACCGGGGCGGGCGCCGGCGGACCGTCGGCCGGCGTGGCATCGGCTGCCTCGGGGAGGCCCGGCGCGGGCTCGACCAGCGCCGCCAGCTTCAAGGCTTCCGGCGCTGGCCTGGGCTTCTCCGGTGCGGGAGCGGCGGTTGGCGCCGGGGTCGGCGCCGCCTCGGGGATGGCTGGGCCGGTCGCGGCCGACACCGGCGGCGCGCTCGGCGCCGGGCGGGCGGCGGTCTCGACCGGCCGGCTCGCGCTCTCGCTGGGCGCCCCCGCCGGCGGGGTCGGCTCGAGGCTGGCGGTCCGGCCAACGGCGGCATGGCCGTCGCTCACGACTGCCGGTCGCGCCGTCGCCTGGGCCGGGTCGGACGCGGGTGCGGGTGCCGAGAGCGTCGCGGGCGCGACCGCCGACGGCGCCGCGACCGGGTTCGAGGCCTCCGAATTCAACGCCAGCGCCACAAGATTGGTGCTGACCAGGCCCGCCAGCATGCCGGCGCCGGCGGCGCCGACCAGCCACAGAGCGCTGACCCACAAGCGCCCGGTCCGGATCGCGTCCAGCCATGGGGCCCAGGCGAGCGGACGGGCGCGCGCCGGGACCTCGAGCTCCGACATCGGCGGCAGCGTGTTCGCGACCGCGGCCCGGAACCGGCCGAAACGTGGGCTCCCCTCCCGGTCGCGGCTGACGGGCACGTCCGACCCCTGATCGCCTGCCTGATGCGGGCCTTCCCGATGCGGGGGGTCTTGATGCAGGGCTCCAGCATGGGGGGCTTCAGCATGGGGGGCTTCGGGGTGGGCGTGGGCCTCGTCGTAATCCCAGGGCTCGGCCTGCTCCCAATTCCCGGCCTGCTCCCAATTCCCGGCCTGCTCCCAATTCCCGGCCTGCTCCCAGCTCTCGGTCCGCTGATGCGGCTCGGCCGGCCCGTGGGGCTCGGCAACTCCGGAGGGCTCGAAGCGGCCAGCGGTCATCGGCATTCCTCCACCATGCGCGTCCATCGATGGCATTCTAGGCGATTTTTGCCTTTTCTGCAAGAATATTAACCTAGAACATTAATTCGCGACGTTAACCTGGACTCACGATCGGTGACCGCGCCGCCTTTCGCGGCGTCGGCCGCTGCCGTGGCGCTATGATGGCGGCGAGGGGAGCGCGAAGCGCCATGCTCGACATCGTTCTGCACGCGTTCACCACGCTGTTCGTGGTCATCGATCCGCTCGGGCTGGTGCCGGTCCTGCTCGCGCTCACGGCCGGCATGGCGGCGGCCGACCGGCGCCGGATGGCGCTCAAGGGGGCGATGATCGCGAGCCTGATCCTGCTCGGCTTCGGCCTGGTCGGCGAGCGCCTGCTCGGGCTGCTCGGCATCGGGCTGGCCGCGTTCCGGACCGCCGGCGGCCTGATGCTGCTGCTGATCGCGCTCGAGATGGTCTTCGAGCGCCGGATCGATCGCCGCTCGCGCTCGGCGGACGAGCTGCGCGAAGTCGGCGGCCACGACGACCTCGCCGTCTTTCCGCTCGCGATCCCGCTGCTGTCGGGACCGGGTGCGATCGCCTCGATCATGCTGCTGATGGACCGCTATCAGGACAATCCGATCGGGCAGGCGATCGTGCTCGCGGCGCTGGTCGCGGTGCTCGCGCTCTGCGTCCTGATCCTGCTGCTGCTGGAGCCGCTCGAGCGGCTGCTGGGCCCGACGCTCACCCACGTGATCTCGCGCCTGCTCGGCATCCTGCTCGCGGCGCTCGCGGTGCAGTACGTGCTCGACGGCCTGCGCAGCGCGTTCCAGATCAGCGGCTGAGCGATCCGCTCCCGCCGCTATTCGCCATCCTGGCCGTCATCGTCGTCGTCATCGTCGCGGTCGGGCGGCACGCTCAGCATGCGCAAAAGGTCGTCGAGCAGCGCCGAAGCGCCGAAGCGCAGGGTCTCCGGGGCGGTCCAGCCGCGGCCCATGACCTGATCGACGAGATGCAGATACTGCGCCGCCTGCTCGGTCGTGCGGATCCCGCCCGCAACCTTGAGCCCGACCCGGCCTTCGGCCTCCTCGATCACCGCGAGCAGGACCGCGGCCGCCTCGAGGCTGGCGCCGGGCCCGGACTTGCCGGTCGAGGTCTTGAGGAAATCGGCGCCGGCCATGACCGCGGCGCGCGCGGCGGCCGCGATCCGCGCCGGCTCCTGGAGCCTGCCGGTCTCGAGGATGACCTTGAGCGTGCGCTCCGGCGCCTTACTCCGGCAGGCCTGGACGAGCTCGGTGACGAGGCCGAGATCGCCGTCCATGATCGCCTGGACCGGCGCCACCACGTCGACCTCGTCGGCGCCGGCGAGCAGCGCGTCAGCGGTCTCGCGGGCGGCGCGCGCGATGTCGTCCGAGCCGTCCGGGAAGTTCGCGACCGTCGCCAGGCGCACGCCGCTGTGGCCGAGCCTCGCTTTGGCGATCGGCAGAAACCGCGGCCAGACGCAGACCGCGGCGACCCCGGCCTCGAGCGCCTTGGCGCAGACCGCGTCGACCTCGGCACTCGTGGCATCATCGCCGAGCGCGGTCAGATCGACCAGCGGCAGGATGCGGGCGGCGGCCTCGCGGCTCGCCGGCGCCGCGGCCGCGCTCTCGAGCAGTTCAGCCTGAGTTCGATCGGTCATCCGCAAGCTCCTCGAGCAGGCCGGTCAAAAGACGCTGGACCGTCGCCGCCGCGCCGGCGGCCCGGGCCAGGGTTTCGGCGTGGCTGAGTGGCTCGGCCGCGAGCCCGGCCGCGAGATTGGTCACGATCGAGAGCCCCAGCACCTTGAGGCCGCAGTGGCGGGCGCTGATCGCCTCCGGCACCGTCGACATGCCGACCAGATCGGCGCCGAGCGCCCGGAACGCCCGGATCTCGGCCGGGGTCTCGAAGCAGGGCCCGAGCGTCGCGAGGTAGACCGCCGACGCGAGCGGAATCCCAAGGCGCCCGGCGACCCCTTCCAGGCGGGCGCGCAATGCCCGGTCGTAAACCTCGGAAAGATCCGGAAAGCGCGGCCCGATCGCCGGATCGTTGACACCGATCAACGGGTTCTGACCGAGCAGGTTGATGTGGTCCTCGATCAGCACGACACTTCCCGGAGCGAGGTCCGGCCGCAGCGCGCCGGAGGCGTTGGTCAGGATCAGGAGCTCGCAGCCGAGCGCCTTCAGCGTCCGCGGCAGCACGGCGAGCGCCGCCGCCGGCCCACCCTCGTAGAGATGGACCCGGCCCTGCAGACAGGCAAGCGGCACGCCCGCGAGCCGGCCCAGCACCAGGCGCCCGGCATGGCCCTCGACGCCCGCGCGCGGAAAGCCCGGGAGCTCCCCATAATCGATCGCCAGGGCGTCCTCGAGCGCAGCCGCGATCCCGCCGAGCCCCGAGCCCAGGATCAGCCCGACCCGCGGCACGAACCCCGGCCGCCGCGCCCGGATCTTCTCGACTGCGCCGCCGCTCCTCGGCTCCGACCCGGTTCCGCTCCTCAGCCCCGACCCCGGACTGTCGTTCTCGGGCCTGACCCGAGGACCCATTCCGTTGCCCGCCTCGAACCCGAACGCCAACGGCAGCAGCTCCCCGAGCGTCACGGTCCGGTGCAGACCCTCGGGCCCGCAGAGGTGGACCGGCACCTCGGGCCCGCCGAACTCGGCCAGCCGCTGCCGGCAGCCGCCGCAGGGCGTGCACAGCCGCTCGCCTGCGGCCACGACCAGCGCCTCGGTGATCCGCCGCTCGCCGGCCGCGACCAGCGCCGCGAGCGCGCCCGCCTCGGCGCACTCGCCCTCGGGGAAGCTCGCGTTCTCGACATTGGCGCCGGCGAACACCTTCCCGGACGCGCCGCGCACGGCCGCCCCGACCCGAAAGTTCGAGTAAGGCGCATAGGCATGGTCGAACGCCGCGCGCGCGGCCGCGAACAGATCCTGCATGCAGGGCCCTCCGCCGCCACTCTACCCCGCCCGCCAGGCCCCGGCCAGCGAAGCCGGCCGCCCCGACCCGCACGGCCGGCGGCCGCCCCCGCCGGGGTCGCGTCGAGCACGAGGGTCCGCGGCCCCTGATCCCGCCGCCGATGGCGCTGCCCGGTTTTCGCGCGAGCGGGCGTGTGGTTTGCTGGACTGTGCCGTGGCAGTATCGCGATCGGGCGCGCGGGCGGGCTGCTCCTCGCCGACAGCGAGCGGCAGGGCCATCGCTCAGGCGGCGCGCCTTGGCGGAGGTGGACATGGCTCCGATCGAAGGCGCGGTCTTCGTGCTCTGGCTGGTGGCCGCGGGCGGCCTCGCGCTCGCCGGCGCCGCCACGGTGGTCGGCCTTGGCGCAAGGCGCCGCGGCCAGGACCTCGAGGCGCAGCTCGCGCGGGCCGAGGACGCGCTCCGCAGCCTCCGCGAGCGCGACGCCAGGCGCGCCCGTCTGTTCGCCACCATCGAGCAGGAGGTGACGGTCAGGACCTGGCTGACGATCCGCAACGAGGGCCACGCCGCCGCGCAGGACTTCACGGTCTCGATCAACGGCGCCACCCTTGACCGCTGCCCGCTGATCGATCCCGAAACCCTCGATCCCGCCCGCATCGGCACGGTCGCCGCCCACAGCACGCTGCGCATCCCGCTCAAACCCTTGCCCGCGCCCGCCAGGCTGCAGCTCGAGCTCACCTGGTCCGACGCCTCGGGCGACCTCGGCTTCTACGAAGCCGACCTGCCCCACTGACCCGCGGGCAACGGAGTTCCACGGTCCCATGGACCCGCCGAAGACCCGGTTAACGCCCGCTGGTTAACGCCCCGTTAACGCCGGCCGATCTCAGCGATCTGGCGCGGCTCGGCCGAGCAGCTCCAGGTTCGAGCGCGAGCGCAACATTTGATCGACCCCGGCGCCCGGAGCGAGTAGCCTCATCGAGCCGTCAATTTCGGCGGCAGCGGCGGAGGGCAGGTCATGGCCCCGCGCACGGAACGGAAGCTCGCGGCGATACTGGCCGCGGACGTGGTCGGCTACTCGCGCTTGGTCGGCGAGGACGAGGCCGGCACGATCGCGCGTCTGAAGGCCCTGCGGAAAGACTTCATCGAGCCGCTGATCGCCGAATATCACGGCCGAATCGTCAAGCTGATGGGCGACGGCGCGCTGGTCGAGTTCGCGAGCGCGGTCGATGCGGTCGAGTGCGCGGTCGCGATTCAGACGGCAGTCGCCCAGCGCGAGGCGGTTTTCCCGGATGAGCGGCGACTGGCGTTCCGGATCGGAATCAATGTCGGCGACATCATCGTCGAGGACGGCGATATCCTGGGGGACGGCGTGAACGTCGCGGCGCGCCTCGAGGGCCTGGCCGAGCCCGGCGGCATCTGCATCGCGCGCAACGTCTGGAACCAGGTCAAGGCCAAGCTTGATCTACCGTTCGAGCCGATGGGCGAGCACCGGGTCAAGAACATCACCGAGCCGGTCACCGTCTATCGGGTCAACCTGGATCTGCCTGCTCGCGCTGCGGGTCGTCGCCGAGCGGTCTGGAAGCAGCGCCGCTGGCCGGCGGTCGCGGCCGCCGTGGTCCTCCTCCTGGCGCTCGGCGCCGGCGGAGCCTGGTTCGGGATGTGGCCGCAAGCACCGGGTTCGATTGGAGGCGCTGCGGCCGTTGCCGCCGCGGCAGCCAAACCGGCGCTGCCGCTGCCCGACAAGCCCTCGATCGCGGTGCTGCCGTTCGAGAACCTCTCCGGCGATCCCCAGCAGGAGCGTCTCGCCGGCGGCCTCACCGAGGACGTGATCACCGACCTGTCACGGTTCCGGGAGCTGTTCGTGATCGCCCGCAATTCGACCGAGGTCTACAAGGGCAAGCCGGTCGATGTCCGTCAGGTCGCGCGCGATCTCGGCGTCCAGTACGTCCTCGAAGGCAGCCTGCAGATCGACGCTGAGCGCATGCGTGTCACGGCGCAGCTGATAGATGGCATCACGGGCGCTCATCTGTGGGCCGAGCGCTATGACCGGCCGGCCGAGGACATTTTCGTCGTCCAGGACGAGGTGACCCAGAAAATCGCCGGTACGCTCGCCACGCCTATGGCCGGCGTCCTGACCCGGGCCGGGCGAGAGAGCGCCCATCGCAAGCCCCCGGAGAGCCTGCAGGCCTACGAGAACTATCTGCTCGCAATCGAGTACAAGCACCGCTTTACTGAAGATGGCAATCAGAAGGCCAAGGAGCTCCTGACGAAAGCGATCACGATCGACCCGACCTTCGTTCGAGCCTACGTCGGCTTGGCCATGGCGTACAGTAACGACATCGACGATGGCTGGACCAGTTCACGGGAAGACTCGCTGAACGACTGGTTGAAGGCGGTCCGAACAGCACTCGCCCTGGACCCATCCGACAGCCAGGCACACATGATGCTCGCCGTCTATTACCAGTATACCGGCGACTTCGAGCAGAGTCTCGCCGAGTTTGACAAGGCGATGAGCCTCAATCCGAACGATGCCGATGTGCTCCTGATCGCCGCGTGGGGGATGCCGTGGTTCGGGAGGCCGGCGCAGGCGGCAGAGCTGGCGGACCGCGCCATCCGCCTCAACCCGAACTATCCCGACTGGTACAATCAGGGGCTGCTGCCTGTGTACTTCTTCACGGGCCAATACGACCGAGCCGTCGCCGTCACGCAGAGCCGGCTGAATCGGGAGATGTGGGATTTCGTCTTTCGGCCGCTGCTGTATGCGCAGCTCGGACGGACGAGTGATGCGGCGCGCGCGGCCTCAGAGCTCAAGCAAAGCAATCCTGAGTACTCTGCGGAGCGCTGGTTGAGCAATACCGGATGGTTCTCCCGCCAAATCGAGTTGACCCAGTTTCTCGACGCCAACCGCAAGGCCGGGCTGCCGGTGTGCGCGACCGAGGCACAGCTCGCGAAATCGCCGGACATGAAGCGCCTGCCGGGGTGCGAGCAGCAGCGCTTGAGGACCTGAGGCGAGGCGAAACGTGTCAGCGACTGTCTTGGGTCAAGCGTCATTGTGATTGGGCAGTGTCGCCGGCGCGGGCCGCCCGCCTCAAGGCTGGCCCTGCGGGCCACCGGCGGTGCCGGCTTTGGCCTTGACCCGCGCGCCAGCGGTAACCCGGGCGTCACATCGACGCCTCACCTGGGCCGGCGCCCATGGCCGGCCGTCACGCAGCATGGCATTGAGGATCGTGATCAGCTTGCGCAGGCAGGCGATCAGCGCGACCTTGGCCGACTTGCCGTTGGCCCGCAGACGCCGGTAGAAGCTGCGGATCGCGGGGTTGCGCCGGCTGGCGACCAACGCCGCCATGGAGAGCGCGGCGCGGACGTCGGCGCGGCCGCCCCGGATCGTCCGCCGGCCGCGCAACACGCCGGTGTCGCGGTTGAACGGTGCGGCCCCGACCAGGCTGGCGATCGACAATCGAGCCGGTCAGCGACGACCGGCAATTTTTCCGAGTCCCGGGGCCTCGCTCCGCCCGATCGGCACGGCCGCCGTGCACGGCCGGCTCCGCATCCCGCTCGAGCCCGCGCCCGCCGCCCCGACCAGACCGCAGCTCGAGCTCACCCGGTCCGACCCCTCGGGGCGAACCCGGCTGTGCCCAAGCCGACCTGCGCCGCTGACCGCCGGCACGGATTCCCACGGTCGCATGGACCCTCCGAAGACTTGGTTAACGCCCAATTCCTAACGCCTGGTTAAAACCCACACGCCGGCCGGGCGCCGCGCACGCCGAGCCAAGCCCGCCGACCCGGGGCTGGGGATCACCGCCTGGTGCCCGGTGATCGTCTCGACCTCGCCGAACGGGCGCAGCACCGCCGACCATTCGAGCTGGCCGAGGCCGCCTGAGGTCATCGCGACCGGCGTGCCGAGCTGGTCGGTATGGAGGTAGTGGATGCGGGGCCCGGATGTGCCCGCATCGGTCACCAGCGCGAGCGGCAGCGCCCAGGCCTGCTCGCCCGCGCCCGCGACGTCGAGCGGCAGCCAGATGTACTCCCGGTCCGCCACGCCGGTCGCCGCGCTCTCGGCCAGAAGCCGCCCGTCCGGGTCGTAGTTGGCATGCATCGTGCCGCCGATCGTCAAGGCCTTGTAGACCCGCAGACCGAAGGCGTCGTAGCATAGCTCGCCTCGGGCGCGCTGTTCTTGGCCACGCCCGCCAGACGGCCGGCGGCGTCGTAGGCGAAGCCGAACACGTCGGCACCGCGGTCGTCGCTGACCACGCTGTCATCGGCCGCGTAGCCGAAGCTCCGGGTCGTGCTGGCGTCCGCCACCGAACGGCAGGTAGGACTAATGCTTATGCCTTCTTTCGGCGGCACCCTACTTGCCCCTCCACATCATCACAGGCGCAACGGGTTCATACATCTCCTAAATCTTATCCATATATTGCTGTTCGAAGAAGAATGAGCGTGTCGAGTGTTTTTGGCGTCGCTATCATGTCGTTATCTTGTCTTCACGACATTACGGAGTTGTTCGACCGGATTCCAACCAGGACGCGGCTTAGTTCGCCCCTTGTCCCAGACCATCCCGCCGTCAATCCATTGCTGCCGCCACTGCTCATAGGTGAAGCCCCGATCATCATCAGAGACCCCAAATTGGAATCCGCACGACGGGCATATTTCGTAGGACCCACCAGTGGACTCGCCGCGATGCTGTTCTTCCAAGTCGGGAAATCCACATACGGGACACGTGTAGGACACCTTAAGGCCCTCCGAAAACAGTCGGTGAAACGCCAGGCTGTCGATCAAAATAGGTGGGACTTGTAGGCTTGAAGAACGTCCTGGTCGTGCCGTTGGCGTTGTACGACCGAATGCATTGCTGGCCGGATCGTAGGTCCGCATCGTACCGCTTGCATCGATCTTGGTCGGGAACCCTGCACCTGGTTGCTCGCCCCGTCCGCGGTGACGATCCCGGTCAGGCGATAGTCCTGATCGTGGCCCAGCGCAAGGGCGAGCCCGTTGCCGAACTGGAACCCGGACAGCGGACCGAACGGCAGGAGAGCGCCACGGCGGGCAGAGCATGGTTGGTCAGTCCTCGTTGCGGACAGCCCCCGTTTCGCGGCAGCGCAACCCGACTTGGCGATGCCCGGCGAGCAGGAGCTGATCGCGACGGCTTGCGCGCGCTGTCGCGGCCGTGGGCATGAAAACACGCTAATTCACGTCATGACTCAGTGGAATAGGCACCGCATGCGTCACTTCTGACGCTGCGTGCGCTTGAGGCCGGGGATCAAGGGAGCTTGATTCTTGCCTGAATGCGACATCGTCCTTTGCCCCTGTAAGTGCGCGATTCTTCCGCATGGAAAGGACATTAGGCGGCAAAGCCGAGTTGGGGGTTGAGATTGATGCCAGCCTCAATCCGGTTGATCCGCCGGACCGCTCGCCGAGCCCAAGTCAAACATGCGTCGGAAGTGGCGCATCGGCGCGTCACTCATGCGCCAGTCGCAAGCAAAACATGCGCCACTTGTGACGCATGGCCGCCGTTCTTCTTGCTGCATCGATTGCCGAGAATCGCGGATCTATTGGGCGTCGGGGCTGGACTCTTCACGATGACTGAATCTCTTCAAGCTCAGCTTTCGAGCAGACTGGCGAGCTTCATGGCGACGCCGAGCGAGCCTTCGACCTTGATCTGGCCGAGCGTGTAGGCGAGCGTGGGCGAAAGGCGGCCGTCGATCAGCTGGCTGAGGCGGTCCTCGGAGAGGCGGATCGTGCAGTCGGCCTCGCCGTCCTCGTTCGACAAGGTGGCCGGGTTGTGGGACGCGTCGATCAGGATCACGCCCTCGTCCTGGAGCGCGAACTTGACCTTGTAGCCGAGCGTCGCCAGCTGCGGCAGCTGGGCCTCGATCTGGGCGGTGACGCGGTCCAGGCTCATGAAGACTCCATCGTCTCGAGGGCTGGCGCCGGTGGCGGCGCACTTCAGGCGACCGGTGCGGGCTCCCGCCTTGCGGGCTGTGGCGGCAGCGCGTCGCCGTCGAAAGTGTCGTTGGCCGCGGCCGCATTCAGGCGGCGGAGCTCCTCGGCGACCAGGGCCTGGCGCGAGGGCTTGCCGAGCCAGGTCAGCGGCAGCCGCTCGACCAGCTCGATCTGCTTGGGCTGCTCGAACGGCGCCAGCTGGTCGCGCAGGAAGGCGCGCAGCTCCGAGGCCTTGAGGCTCGCGCCGGGGGCGAGCTTGACGAACGCCTTGACCACCTCGCCCCGGTGCCGGTCGGGAATGCCGCAGACCGAGGCCGCCGCGACCGCCGGGTGGAGCAGGATCGCCTCCTCGACCATGCGCGGGTAGACGTTGAAGCCGCCGTTCAGGATCAGATCCTTGATCCGGTCGATCACGTAGACGAACCCGTCCCGGTCGATGTACCCGACATCCCCGGTGTGCAGGCGGCCGTCGCGGAGCGCGTCCGCGGTCTCGTCAGGGCGCTCGGCGTAGCCCGCCATCAGCTGCGGGCCGCTGATGCAGATCTCGCCCCGGTGGCCGAGCGGCAGCCGGTGGCCGGGCTCGTCGAGCGAGACGATCTCGACCAGCGTGCCGGGCAGCGGGAGGCCGACCGAGCCCGCCCGGCGCTCGCCGGCGAACGGGTTCAGCGTGCAGACCGGGCCCGCCTCGGTCAGGCCGTAGCCCTCGACCAGCCCGCAGCCGGTCAGGCGCTCGAAGGTCGTCTGGACCGCCGCGGGCAGCGGCGCGCCGCCCGAGATGCAAAAGCGCAGGCTCGACAGATCGTACTGGTCCAGCAGCTGCGAGCCGTTGATCGCCGAGAACATGGTCGGCACCCCGAGCAGCACGGTCGCCCGCTCCTGGTGGATCACCTTGAGCAGCTGATCGAGCCGGAAGCGCGGCATCAGGATGATCTCGAAGCCGGCCGCGATGCCGACGTTCATGACCGCGGTCATGCCGAACACGTGAAACAATGGCAGGGCGCCGACGACCTTCTCCCCGCCCGGCCGGGCGCCGGTCGCCCACAGGCGGACCTGCTCGGTGTTGGCGTGGAGCGCGGCGTGGGTCAGCATCGCGCCCTTGGGCAGACCGGTCGTGCCGCCGGTGTACTGCAGCACCGCGACGTCGTGCAGCGGATCGATCGCGACCGGCGCGAGCCTGCCGTCGTTGTCGATCAGCTTCTTGAACTTGACGTGGCGCTGATCGTAGGGGACCTCGGCGATCTCCTTGCGCCGGAGCAGGGCGAACAAGGTCCGCTCGCGCCAGGGCAGGAGGCCGCCCATGGAGCCGACCACGATCGTCTTCAGGCAGGTGTCGGCGAGCCGCGGCGCGAGCTTGGGGTACATGCCCCGGATGTTGAGCGTGACCATGATCGAGGTCTTGGAATCCTCGATCTGGCGCGCGATCTCGCGTTCGGCGTAGAGCGGGTTGTAGTTGACCACCGTGCCGCCGGCCTTGAGCACGGCGAAGAAGCAGATCACGTAGTAGGGGCAGTTGGGCAGGAACAGGCCGACCCGGACGCCCGGGCCGACGCCCAGCGCCTGAAAGCCCTTGGCCGCCCGGTCGACCAGCTGGCCGATCTCCCGATAGCTCGATTTGCGGCCGAGGAAGTCGAGACAGGGCCGCTCGGCATGGGCGGCGCAGGCGTCGTCGAGCAGCGCGAACAGCGGCCGCGGGACCAGGTCGAGCGACCAGTCGAGACCTTCCGGGTAGTGCGCCTCCCAGGGGAACGGCCGGACCAGCGGCGCATCCGCAGGCGGCTCCGGCACCGTCGCCCCGGTCGGGGGCGGCTCACCGCGCCGACCGCGCAGGAACTTGAGCGAACTCGACCAGCGAGCACGCATCGACGCCATCATCCCGTCCTTCACAGGCGCGCTCCTACCCGTGAGCGGGCCGCGCCGTCCGACCCGAAGCGGCCGCCGAGCGCTGCCAGTCTGCGACGAAGAGCATCAACAATCTGTTGTTTCCCGGTTCGGGATATCGGTCCCCGCCCAAAAACCTGATGACGGCATCGTTGGTTCCGCCTCATGCCATCAGGCCGAACTCGGTGAACGGCACGAACTCGACCAGATCGCCGTGCCCAACGCCCGTGCTGTCCTCGGTCAGCTCGACCAGGCCATCGGCCTCGGCGAGCGAGGTCAGGATGCCCGAGCCCTCGCGCAGGATCTTCTCCGCCCAAAGCCGTCCGTCCGCGCCGCGCACCAGCCGGGCGCGCAGATATTCGCGCCGGCCCGGCTTCTTTTTCATGACAAACCCGGCCGGCACCAGGAACGCCCGCGGCTCCGGCCAGCGGCCGCCGCCGAGCGCCGTCAGCACCGGGCGGGCAAACCGGAGAAAACAGATCACCGCCGCGACCGGATTGCCGGGCAGGCCGATGAACACGGCCCGGCCCAGCTGGCCGAACGCGAGCGGCCGGCCGGGCTTGACCGCGATCTGCCAGAAGTGCAGCCGGCCCTGGCGCTCGACCGCGCGCACGACGTGATCCTCGTCGCCGCGCGAGGCGCCGCCCGAGGTGACTACCGCATCATGCGCCGCCGCCGCCCGCTCGAGCGCCCGGCCCACGGCCTCGGCGCGGTCGGGCAGGATGCCGAGATCGGTGACCCGGCAGCCGAGCGTGCCGAGCAGTCCCTCGAGAATCGTGCGATTGGCATCGTAAGTGGCGCCCGGCGCCAGCCCGGCGCCCGGCTCGGCCAGCTCGTCGCCGGTCGAGAACAACGCGACCCGGGGCGGCAGGAAGACCTGAAGCGTGGTCCGGCCGAGGCTCGCGGCGATGCCGACGTCCTGGGGCCGAAGGCGCTGCCCGGCCTCGAGCACCGCCTGACCCCCGCGGATGTCCTCGCCGGCCCGGCGACGGTTGGCGCCGCGCCGGATGCCAGGCCCGATCACGAGCGTCTCGCCCGCAAGCTCGGCGTCCTCCTGCATCAAAACGGTATCGGCGCCGGCCGGCAGGGCCGCGCCGGTCAGCACCCGGAGCGCCGTGCCCTCGGCCAGCCGTCCCGCGAACGGGTGCCCGGCCGCGGCCCGGCCCTCGAGCAGCCTGAGCCGGGTCGGCCGGTCGGGCAAAAGGTCGGCATGGGCGAAGGCGAAGCCGTCGACCGCGACGTTGTCGAAGGCCGGCAGGTCGCGTTCGCTGATCACGGTTGCGGCCAGGATCCGACCGTGGGCTCGGGCGAGCGGCACGGTCTCCTCGCCGACCACCGGCCGGACCCGCTGCTCGAGCAGTGCCAGCGCTTCGCCCGCGGGCATCCGCTTCGGATCGTGGGCGAAACAGTCGTCCCAGGGTGGCCCCGACATCCCGCTTGGTCCGTCCGCTACGACCAGCCGATTGTAGCCTATTCCCGGCCCGGATGGCATCCTGGCCATAAGGTGAATCGACATACAGGACGCTGCCGATGGCCGAAATGCCGCTGCCCGCCGAGACCGTGCTCGATGCGCGCGGCCTGCAATGCCCGCTGCCGGTGCTGCGGGCGCGCAAGGCGATGCAAAAGCTCGAAGCCGGCGCGCTGCTCCGGGTGCTCGCGACCGATCCCGGCACGCTCAAGGACTTCCGCGCCTTCTGTCAGGCGGCCGGCCACGAGTTGCTGGCAAGCGGGGCCGAGGCCGGCGAGTTCCACTTCCTGCTCAGGAAGAGACGCTGATGCCGTCGCCACCGACGCGCGCCGGGACCGTTTAATATATCCGAGATTGAATATGTTGTTGCCCTGCTGGACCGTTCGAGTCCATCATCGGCGCCTCGGCCGGCGCGCCGCGGATCGAGCAACCAGGGGAGAGTCATGCACAAGAGAGCCAGCCAGCAACCGATCTCGCGTCGTCAGTTCGGTGCCCTCGCCGGCGCGGCCGCGGCGATGTCGTCGGGGATCGTGCCCGGCTTCGCGCGTCTGGCGCGGGCCGAGGACAGCGTCGCCCAGATCATCCAGGGCAAGGTCCCGGAGATGGTCGTCCACAACGCCAAGCTCGGCGTGATGGAGACGCCACTCACGCTGCTGCGCAAGTACGAGCACACCCCCAAGGAGATCCTGTTCAACCGGCTGCACTTCGCGCCCGAGGGCGCCATGGCCTGGGAGGCGACCACCGCCGCGCCCGAGCGCAAGGACTGGACGCTCCGAGTTGACGGCCTGGTGCAGCGGCCGCGCGACGTCAGCCTCGCCGATCTCGCCAAGATGGACCAGGTCAAGCGCGTCTCGGTGCTCCAGTGCGCCGGCAATGGCCGCTCGTTCTATGCGGCCAAGCAGAAACTAGCCGGCGGGCAATGGAAGAATGGCGGCATGGGCAACGTGGAATGGGAGGGCGTGCCGCTGCGCCAGTTTCTGGCCGACATGAAGCTCGAGCCGGCGGCGTCCGCCCGCTGGTTGACCGCCGAGGGCTCGGACCAGCCGCCGACCCCGGAAGGTTCCGACTTCGCCAAGAGCTACCACATGGCCGACCCGGCGCTCGACAACGCGATCATCGCGCTCAAGATGAACGGCGAGCCGATCCCGGCGATCCACGGCGGGCCCGTGCGCCTGATCATTCCGGGCTTCTACGGCAACATGAACGTCAAGTTCCTGACCTACCTTCTGCTCGCGGCCGAGCAGTCGCCGAGCGCCTTCCAGTCGGTCGGCTACCGGATGCCGCTCGTGCCAGTGGAACCCGGTCAGTTCGGCGCCGACGACTACACGATCTACAACAGCGTCCCGACCTACGGGCACACGGTCAAGAGCGTGATCTTCTCGCCGCTGCCCGAGGACAAGCCGAAGGCGGGCGCGGTCGAGATCAAGGGCGTGGCGTTCAACGACGGCACGGCGCCGATCACCAGCGTCGAGGTCTCGGCCGACGGCGGCAAGACCTGGCAGTCGGCCGAGATCGCCAAGCCCGAGAGCCCCTGGGCCTGGCACCACTGGACGGCCAACGCCAGTCTCTCGGCCGGCAGCAACCAGCTGATGGCGCGGGCGACCGACGCGCTGGGCCGCAGCCAGCCGATGGACGGGCTCTCGCGCTGGAACCCGCGCGGCTACGAGTGGAACGGGGTCGAGCGCGTGGAGATCGTCATCTAGCCAAAGCGTAGAGGCGCGGTCGCCGCGCCCCTCGCCGGCTTCGGATCGAGTTCGGCTTGAAGAAGATGCGAGGGATCTCCCTGGTGCTCGCCGGCACGAGCCTTGCGATCACGGCCGGCGCCGGCCGCGCGGCGAGTGACGTCGAGCTGCCCCAAGGGCCGGGCCGCGACCTCGTCTACGGCCAATGCCGCACCTGCCACGACCTGCAGTCGCTGGTCGATTCGGCCGGCATCCCGCGCGACAGCTGGGCCGCGGTGCTGAGCGACATGCGCCAGTACGGTCTCCGCCTCGCGCCCGATCAGCGGGACAAGATCCTCGAGTACCTTGCCGTCTACCTCGGGCCGAACCCGCCGCCGGCCGCCGAAACCGCGGCCCCTTCCGGCGCGCAAAAGGCCGACGGCGAGAGCGTCTATGCGCAGAACTGCGCCGCCTGCCACCAGCCGGGCGGCGAGGGAGTCGCCAGCCAGTTCCCGCCGCTCGCGGGCAATCGGGACCTGTTTCTCGACCGGCTGTTTCCGGTCTACGTGGTGCTGAACGGGCTCAAGGGCGAAGTGACCATCGAGGGTACGCAGTACCGAAGCGCCATGCCGCCCTTCGGCCATCTCCCGGACGCCAGCGTCGCGGCGGTCGTGAACCATATCCGGAGCGCCTGGGGCAATGCCGCGCTCCGGCCGGCCGGCATGGCCGAGGTCGACGCCGCCGCGGTGGCGACCGCGCGCCAGACGCCGATGACGCCCACGGAGGTCCTGGCCTACCGCGCCGAACAGCAATAATTCCGCGCGCGGCAGGCAAGCCTTTGCCGCCATCAGTGGCCGACTCGTATGCCTGAACCTGCTGTCGCTGGGCAGAGAGACTCGCGATTCTCTGGTCGTCGCCTCGGGGTGGTCTGGCGGCGTGCAGATCGCTTTCTATGTCGCCCTGGTCCAGGGCGCGTGCAGCACCTCCGGGTTCAGGAGCTGGTCGTGATCGGGGCTGCGGCCGGCTTGGATCGCCAGGATCTGGTCGACCGCACGTTCGGTCATCGCGACCACCGCGTCGACGCTGCCACCCGCGCAATGCGGCGTGAGCACGACGTTGGCAAGGCTGCGCAGCGGCGAGCCGGGCGGCAGGGGCTCGACCTCGAACACGTCCAGCCCGGCGCCGGCGATCTGGCCCGCGGCCAGCGCCTCATGGAGCGCCGCCTCGTCGACCAGGCCACCGCGCGCGGTGTTGATCAGGAAGGCGGAGGGCTTCATCAGCGCGAGATGGGTGCGGTTCACGATCCGGTCGGTCTCGGGGGTATGCGGCGCGTGAACCGAGACGAAGTCCGCCTCGCGGAACAGGCGCTCGAGCGACACGAGCTCGATTCCCTCGGCCTCGGCATGGGCGGGGTCCGGGACCGCGTCATGGGCGAGCACGCGCATCTCGAAGCCACGGCAGCGCCTGGCGAGCGCCCGCCCGATCCGGCCGAGGCCGAGGATGCCGGCCGTCTTGCGGAACAGGCCCGGATGGAAATGCCCGCCCCAGCGGCCCTCCATGACCTCCCGGTGGTAGGCGGACAGGTTGTTGCTCAACGCCGCCATCATCGTGAACGCCATGTCGGCGACCGCCTCGTGGTTGATGCCGAAGCCCATCGCCACGGCCACGCCGTGGCGGGTGGCGGCGGCGACGTCGACCTTGTCGTGGCCGACCCCCATGCGTGCCACGACCTTGAGCTCCGGCGCCGCGGCGAACACCCGCTCGTCGTAGCGCTCGCCGCCGGCGATGGTCGCGAAGCAGCCCGGCAGCAGCCCGATCAGCTCAGCCTCGCCGAGCGTCCGGCCATGGGCGTTGCGCACCAGCTCGAAGCCCGCCTCGCGGAGGCGTTCGAGCACAGGCAGAGTCGCCTCGTGAACCCGCGGGATCGCGACCAGGACTTTTCCCACTTTGCCGCTCCTCAGGGGTGCACGCGGGTCAGGCGGCGGACGTTCCGGCTGACCACGAGCGGCTCGATCCCGGCACGGAACGCCTCGAGATGCGGCGTCTGCAGATGGGCATCGAACGCCGCCTGATCGTCGTAGACCTCGTAGAGCAGGACCCGCTGGCTCTCCCGGTCGACCGTGACGTCGAACTGGTGACAGCCCGGCTCCTTGGCGACCGACTGGCCGGCATCGATTTTGGCGAGTTCGAGAAACCGCTCGAGCCCCTCGGGCCTGACCTCGAACTCGGCGACGATCACGAACTGGCCCTGGCGGGCGCTGGGTCCGGTCATGACGGCTTCTCTCCGTTGCTGCGGTTGTTCTAGCGTGATCCGAACGTCAGGCTAGCCGCGTGGCCGCGGCCTGGGCGGCGAGCGCGAGCTCGCAGACCTTGAAGCAGTGGGCCTGGGGCATCGCGGTCTCGGTGCGCTCGAAGACGTCGGCGATCAGGCGCTCGTAGTAGGGCAGCGGCGCGGCGCGGCAGTCGATGTGGCGGGTCGCCCGGGAATCGACCAGGAACAGGTGATCGGTGCCGTCGCGGCCGGCGATGTCGACGTACTTGCGGAGCTCGATGGTGCCCTCGGTGCCGAGGATCGTGCAGCGGCCGTCGCCCCAGGTGGGCAGGCCGTCCGGCGTGTACCAGTCGACCCGGATGTAGCCGCTCGCATGGTCGCTGCGCAGCAGGATCTCGCCGAAATCCTCGAATTCCGGGTTGTCCGGGTTGGCGTAGTTGGCGACCGCGCTCGCGACGATCTGCGCGTCGCTCGAGCCGGTGAAGTGGAGAAACTGGTCGATCTGGTGCGAGCCGATGTCGGCGAGGATGCCGCCGCCCTGCGCGCGCTCGAAGAACCAGGCCGGGCGCAGATGCCGGTTGAGCCGATGCGGCCCGAGACCGATGGTCTGCACCACGCGGCCGAGCGCGCCCGCCTGGATCAATTCGGTCGCCCGGGTCATCGCCCGCACCTCGAAGCGCTCAGAGAAGTTCACCGACCATATTTTCCCGGTTTTCGCCTGCGCTTGCTTGACCGCATCGAGCTGGCCGTCGGTGATCACGCCTGGCTTGTCGACCATCACGTCCTTGCCGTGGCTCATCGCTTCGACCGCGATCCCGGCCCGCTCGCCGGGGATGCCGGCGGTGACGATCAGCTGGACCTCGGGATCCTCGAGCAGCACGCGCGGGTTGGCAACCCGCTCAAGTCCGGGAAAACGCTTGAGAAAGCCTTCGAGCGGGACCGCCTCGTCGCGGCTCTGGTAGCCGACGCACTCGGCGCCGAGCTCCAGGAGCCGGCCGACCTGGTGGTAGATATGGCGGTGATCGAGCCCGATCGCGGCGAACTTGAGCGGCGGATGATCGGCCATGGGTGTGTCCCTGCTGTCAGGCGCCGAGGCCGGCCGCCATCGGGACCGACGCCGGCGGTGTCAGTTCGTCCAGCAGCGCCCGCGCCTCCTTGAGATCGGGGGTGTCGAGGCCCTCGGTGAACCAGTCGTACACCGGGGCGAGCAGCGCGCGGGCGTCGTCCGGCTTGCCCTGGTCGCGCCACAGGCGGGCGAGGCTGGTCGCGGCGCGCAGCTCCAGCGACTTCGCCGCCTGCTGGCGAGCTACGCCGAGCGCCTGTCGAAAGCAGGCCTCGGCTGCGGTGAAGGCTTTGGCTGGAGCAGAGGGCAGCAGCTTCCCTTGCAACCGCAGCTCCCCTTGCAACCGATGAACCTCCGCCTCGTAGAAGCGCTCGCCAGACGTCTCGATCAGATCCGCAGCCTCCTGCAACGCTTCGAGCCCTTCCTCCTGAGCCCCCTCGGCGCGCAGCACCTCCGCCAACAGCGCCAGGTGGTATGACCTTTGAAAGACCGCGCCCGAGGCCCGATAGGCGTCGAGACCGTCCTGGATCAGCTGCAACCCGGCCTTGCCCTGCCCGCTGGCGGCCCCGGCGGCGCCCTGCATGATCTGACCGGCCGCGAGCACCAGCGCGAAGCCATGCTCGCCCGCCGACGTCATCGCGCCAGCCGAGCGCTCCTCCACGATCGGCCAGTCCCGCCGGAACGCGTGGAGGACGGCGTTCCAGTACAGGCCGCGCGACTCGGTGTAGGGATGCTTGACCTGCTCGAGCAATGCCAGTGTCTGCCGACTGCGTTCGAGCGCTTGATCCGGATAGCCCATCAACCACAGCGACCAGGCCCAGTAGGCATTGGCTGTAGCCCCAATTTCCAAGCCATAGCGAAAGGCGAGGGGCAGGTGTTGCTCGCGATCGTACTCGGCGAGGGACTGTTCGAAATGCTGGCAGGCGAGCGCCGGCTGGCCCGCCTGCACCAAACTGACGCCCAAGGCCATATGTCCCGCCGCCCGGGCTCCCGAATCACCGGCGTGCTGCGCCTGCTCCAGGAGTTCATTGGCGACGTCGATCGACTCCTGATATCTCGCTCGCACCAGATCGAGCAAGTACACGCCGAATAGCACCGGGTAGATGTCTTCGGTGTCGCCGACCAGCTGGCACAGCTCGCGGGCGCGATGATAGATCCGCGCCGCCTCCGAGGAGCCATAGCCCTGGGTGGCCATGATCACCGGGCCGAGAGTGCTTTGGAAGGCAAGCTCCTGCTTGGCCCGCTCCGGCGTCTCCGCCAGCTCCGACAGCATGGCGAGTCCTTGGCGCAGGTGGACAATCGCCTCGGGATACGCCGATTGCCGCGCCGCGCGCTGGGCCGCCTCGAGCCAATACGCCACAGCCGGTCCGGTGGCGCTCGCTTCGCTGTAGTGGTGGGCCAGCAACTCAGGTTGCGCCTCGACGACATCCGGGAACTTGCGCTCCAGCAGCTCGGCCACCTGCTGATGGTATTGCTGGCGATTGCGCCGCAGGAGCGACTGGTAGGCCGCGTCCTGGACCAGCGCGTGCTTGAAGGTGTAGCGCGCCCGCGGCGGCCGGCCGCGCTGGTAGAGCAACTCGGCGTCGACCAGCTGGCCCAGCCCCTCCTGCAGCATGGTCTCGCCGACGGTCGACAGGCCGGAGATCATCTCGTGGGCGAACTCACGCCCCAGCACCGAGCCGAGCTGCGCGATCTCACGCACCTGCGGCAGGCGGTCGAGGCGCGCCATCAGCGATTCCTGCAGCGTCGCGGGAATCGCGAGCGACGACAGCGGGCCGGTCAGCTCGAAGCGGTCCCCCGTCACCCGCAGGATGTCCGAGGCCAGGATGGTCTTGGTCAGCTCCTCGACGTAGAGCGGGACCCCGTCGGTCTTGATGACGATGTGCTCGACCACCTCGGCCGGCAACGGCTTGGCGCCGGCCAGCCGCGCCACCAGGGCCTCGCTGTGCGCCCGCTCCAGCCGGTTGAGGGTGATCGGCGTCATGTGCGAGCGGCTCGGCCAGGGCGGCATGAAGTCCGGGCGGAACGTGAGCACGATCAGAAGCGACACCGTCGGCGCCTGCTCGATCAGGAGCCCGAGCAACTCCAGGGTCGAGGGGTCGGCCCAGTGCAGGTCCTCCCACAAGGTCAGCAGCGGCTGGCGCTCGGCCTCCTCGAGCATCCAGGCGATCAGCGCGTCCTGGGTCTGCTGCTTCTGCTGCGGTGGGCCCAGCGCGAGCGGCGGGTAGCGCGCCTCGGGCAGCGCCAGCGACAACAGCGAGGCGAACAACTGCACGACCTCCGGGAGCGGATGGCGGGAGCTGCCGAGGATCGCTTCCAGGGCCGTGAGCCGGGTCTCGGCGCTGTCTCCGGGCTGCCACCGCAGCAGCCGCTTGAGGTGCTCGATCACGGGGTAAAGCGCGCTGTTGGCGTGATACGGCGAGCAGCGGAAAGCGATCCGGGGCAGGCCCTGGGCGCGCACCTCGGCACGCAGCCCGTCGACCAGCACGCTCTTGCCGATCCCGGCCTCGCCGCTGATCAGCACCACCTGGCCGCGGCCCTCCTCCTTGGTGCTCTGCCAGGCCCGGCGCAACAGCCCGGTCTCCTCGTCGCGACCGACCAGCGCCGGCGGCGCCGCCCCACTATCGGTCTCCGCCTCCTCGACGAGGTCGGCGGTCAGCCCGGCCACCCGCCAGACCTTGACCCGCCCGGCGATGCCCTTCAGCTGCTGAGTGCCGAGATCGTGGTAGACGAAGGCGTCGCCTGCGACCTCCCGGGTCAGCGTGCCGACGACGATGCCGTTGCGCCCGGCCAGGCCCTGCAGCCGGGCGGCGACGTTCGGCGCCTCGCCGATCACCGCGCGCTCCTGCGCCAGGCCCTCGCCGACGATCTCGCCGACCATCACGAGGCCGGTCGCGATCCCGATCCGGACCGCGATCTCGATCCCCTTCTCGCGCCCGAGCTCGGCATTCAGCCCGGCCATCGCCTCGACGATCGCGAGCCCGGTCCGGACCGCGCGTTCGGCGTTGCGTTCCAACGACTTCGGATAGCCGAAATAGACCAGGATGCCGTCGCCCATGTACTTGGCGACGAAGCCCTCATACTCGCGGACAATGGCTGTGCAGCGCTCCTGATACGCTCGAATCACGTCCTGCAGATCTTCGGGGTCGAGCCGGGTCGAGAGCGCCGTCGAGTCCGCCAGATCGCAGAACATCACCGTCAACGGCCGCCGCTCGGCGTCGCTGACGACGCTCGTGACACCGGCCGGCTCGACGACCGCGGAGGCGTCGATCAGCGGCGGCGCAACGATCGCGGTAGTCGCTCCGTCCGGCGCCGGCGCGGTCAGCCTGTATGCCGGCTGGGGCGCGAGCGCCGGGTGCGGCGCTCGTTCCGCGATCGTCTCGACGTCGCCGGCCCACGCCAGGATCTCACCGCCTTGATCGACCGCCAGGCGCTTGACCTCGGTCAGCTCGAACCTCAGCGCCTCCAGCTGGCTTTCATCGAGGTCGAACTCAACCTGCAACCTCCGATAGGAAAGCCGCCCTTCGATCACCAGTAAACCGACCACCGCGTGCAGAACGTGGGAAAAGTTCACCAATCATATTGTCCCTGAAAACTCTTCTCAGTGACGATAAACTACTTTGATCCATTATCCAACCGGCAACGCCTACCGGGCAACCTCGGCGCCTGAGAAGCCCCTGCATCTGGCAATCTAGGCCCTCGCGACTGCGATGGTGCGGCCTTCGGCCGAGGCCCGCAGAACGGCGTCGACGAAGTAGTGCGCGTTCAGCGCTGCGCGACCGGAGGCGCGCGGGCTGCGGCCCTGGTCGAGGGCGTCGAGGAAGTCCGTGAGCAGCGCGCGGTGGGCATCGTGCGGGAAGGCCATGGGATCGGCGCCGCCGCCGGTGCCCTGTTCCTCGCCGATCTTCTCCACGCGCCCGTCCTGGTGGTGGAGGGTGAGAACGCCGGCCGCGAGCGCGGCGGTCGCGCGCGTCCCGATCAGCTCGATCCGCTCCGGAAAACCCGGAAAAGCGGCGGTGGTCGCGAGCAGGGCGCCGAGCGCGCCGTTGGCGAAGCGCAGGCCGGCGCCGGCGAAATCTTCGGTCTCCATGCGGTGCAGGCGCGAGGTGCCGGTCACCGCCGCGACCTCGGCGACCGGGCCGGCGAGGCTCAGCAGCAGATCGAGGGTATGGATCGCCTGGGTGATCAGGACCCCGCCGCCGTCGCGCGCGAGCGTGCCCCGGCCCGGCTCGTCATAGTAGCTCTGGGGCCGCCACCAGGAGCAGATCAGGTTGGCGGCGGCGAGCGCCCCGAGCTCCCCGGTCTCGAGGCGCTGGCGCAAGGCCTCCGAGGCCTGGCGGAACCGGTACTGGAAGACGACGCCGAGCTTGACGCCCGCGGCCTCGGCGGCCTCGACCAGCGTCTTCGCCCGTCCGGTCGAGCGCTCGAGCGGCTTTTCCAACAGGATGTGCTGGCCGGCGGCGGCGAACCGCTGGACCAGCTCCAGATGCGTGCTCGGCGGGGTCAGGATCATGACCGCGCTCACCGAGCGGTCGGCTGCGATGGTCTCGAGGTCGTCGGTCAGCGGGAACGCGAAACGTTCGGCGAACGCGCGCCGCCGCTGTTCGCTCCGGCTGAAGGCGTGGGCGACCTCGACCCGGTCGGCGAGGTCGAGCAGGCTTTTGGCGTGCGGGGTGACCGCCATGCCGAGCCCGATCAGCGCGATGCGACGTCTGTCCGGCATGGTCCCCGACCCGCTCAGCGGCCGCTCGACCAGGCGCGCGCCTGGGCGCGGATTGCGCCCATGCCGCCCAGGAGCACGAAGTGGTCAAGACCGTAGTTGATGAAGCGGAAGCCCTGCGCGAGGCGGCGCTCGGCGATCTCGGCGGTCGCGCAGACGTAGCCCGCGGCCGTGCCGGTCGCCTTGGACGCGGCCGCGACCTCCAGGACCAGACGCTCGTGGTGGGCGGCGTCGTGGCCGTTGGCCTTGACGTCGGTCATCAGATCGAACGGTCCGATCAGCACCACGTCGACCCCGGGCACGTTCATGATCTCGCGGACCCCGGCGATCGCGGCCTCGGTCTCGACCATGACCACGAGCATGATTTCGTCGTTGGCGCTCCCGGTGTAGTCCTCGAACGAGTCGCCGATCAGCTCCAGACGCACGCCGCCCGCGGAGCGCCGGCCTTTGGGCGGATAGAAGCAGGCCTCGACCGCGGCCGCGGCTTGCGCGGCGTTCTGGACCATCGGTACGATCACGCCCATGGCCCCCATGTCGAGCACCCGGTTGATCGTGCCTGCCTCGTTGCCCTTGACCCGCACGATCGGCGCGCTCTCGACCGCGAGGAAGCGGGCCAGCGCCTGGTTCAGCGTCGATTTGGTGAACTGGCCGTGCTGCCAGTCGAGCCAGACCCAGTCGAAACCCAGATGGGCGACCTGCTCGGCCAGATCGGGAGAATCGTAGACCAGGCTCGGCCCGAAGGTGGTCTCGCCGGCGCGCTGCCTGAGGAGCGCCTGATTGCGTCGCATGATGCTGCCCGCTTCCTTCCTCTGCTAAGCTCGTGGCAGACTTGCCTGCCAGGCGCACAATGCCATGCTCGCGCGCGCCCGCAAGCCGGCTGATCGAGGAGTTGACGCCCTGGCCTACCCGTCGCGCCTGCCCGCGCATTCCGACCTGGCCGGTCGGCGCCCCGCGGATCCGCGATGAGCACGCTCGCCGGGCTGCGCGCGATCCCGCGCACGCTCGCGCATCGCGAGTTCGGCATCTACGTCGCCGGCAACAGCGTCTCGCTGATCGGTACCTGGATGCAGCGGATCGGGGTCGGCTGGCTCGCCTGGAAGCTCAGCCACTCGGGCGCGGTGCTGGGGCTGGCGGCGTTCGCCGATCTGTTCCCGACGGTGCTGATCGGGCCCTTCGGCGGCGCGCTCGCCGATCGCCTCGACCGGCTCCGGCTGATCAAGATCGCGCAGGCGCTGGGGCTGGTCCAGGCGCTGACCCTGTTCGCGCTGACCGCGAGTGGCCTGATCACGGTGCCGCTGCTGCTGGCGCTGGTGCTGGTCGGCGGCCTCGCGGGCGGGGTCGAGCAGCCGGCCCGCCTCGCGCTGGTGCCGAGCCTCGTGCCGCGGCCACAGCTCGCGACCGCGGTCGCGATCAACAGCATCGTCTTCAACTCGGCGCGCTTCATCGGACCGGCGCTCGCGGGCCTGGCGATCGTCTGGCTCGGGGTCGCGCCCGTGTTCGCGCTCAATGCATCGAGCTTCGCCGTCTTCCTGGTGGCACTCGCGCGGCTGCGCTTAGCGCCGGTCGGCCTGCCGCGCCGGGCCACTTCGGTGCTCGAGGCGATCGGCGAAGGCCTGCGCTATACCGCCGGCCACGCCGCCATCGGCCCGATCCTTCTGGTGCACGCGGTGCTCGCGGTTAGCGCCCGGCCGTTCTTCGAGCTGCTGCCGGGGTTTGCCGACGAGGTGTTCGGTCGCGGCGCGCCCGGGCTCGCGACGCTGAGCTCGACCGTTGGCATCGGCGCGGTCGTGGGCGGCTTCTGGCTCGCCCAGCGGAGCGATCAGAAGCATCTCACCCCGGTCGTCCTGGTCAACTCGGTGCTGATCGCGCTCGCGACCCTCGGCTTCGCGCTCAGCACGTGGTTCCCGGCCGCGATCGCCTGGGTCGCGGTCGCCGGCTTCGCCATGGTCGCGACCGGGGTCGCGACCCAGACGCTGATCCAGATCACGGTCGACGAGGCGGTGCGCGGCCGGGTGCTGAGCCTGTTCGGGCTGATCTTCCGCGGCGGGCCGGCGCTCGGCGCGCTGATCATCGGGGCGGCCTCGGAACTGGTCGGCCTGCAGGCGCCGCTCGCGGCCGGGGCCGTGCTCGGCCTCGCCGCCTGCGGCGTGCTCTGGCGCCAGCGTCAGGCGATCGCCCGCGCGCTCGCCGGCTGACGGCTCAGGCCGGCTCGGCCGCCGGCTCCTGGTCGAGCCTCGGCTCGCGCATGAACAGCACCGCGCCGGCGCACAGCACCGGCAGCAGGGCCAGCAGCATCAGCGCGCCCCGGTAGCTGCCGAACTGATCGAAGGCAAAGCCCAGCGGCAGCGGCCCGATCGAGGCTCCGACCACGGCGATCGTCTGGGCCGTGCCCTGGATGCTGCCGAGGTGGCGGCGGCCGAAGAAGCGCGGCCAGAGGAAGGTCATGTGGGTCTGGACCGCGGCATTGCTGATCCCGAACACGACGCTGTAGAGCAGCGCGCTCGGCAGGTCGCGCACCGTCAGCAGGGTCAGCATCGCAGCGCTCAGGGTCAGCATCGCCGCCGCGAACAGCGGCCGGGTCGGCAGCCGGTCGAGCAGCCGGCCGATCAGCGGCATCGCCAGCACCATGCTGAGCGCGGACACCGGAAAGACCCGGGCGGCCACCTGCGGGCTCAGCCCCAGGCTCTCGAAGATCGAGACCTGGTGGAAGAACAGGCCGGTCACCAGCATCGAGAAGGTCGAGAGCGAGGCGGCGATGATCCAGAAGGTGGAGGTCGCAAGCGCCTGCCGGCTGGTCAGCCCGACGTCGGCGCCGCCGGCGCCAGGGCTGTCGCGGCCGGCGCCGCCAATCGGCGCGCGCCCGGCGCCGTCGGGCTGCAGCCCCAGGTCCTCGGGCTTGTTCTGGACCAGGAAAAACACGCCCGGCAGCAGCAGGACCCAGGTGATCACGCCGAGCCAGAGCCAGGCGGTGCGCCAGCCGACCTGGTCGATCAGCCATTGGGCGAACGGCGGGTGCAGCGCGACGCTGGCCGAGAAGCCGAGCCCCATCAGGCTGAGCGCAAAGCCGCGTTTGCGGCTGAACCACTGCGCCACGAGGTTGGCCGAGCTCAGCATCAGCGAGCCCTGGCCAAGGAAGCGAAGCGCGCCGAAGTTGAGCGCCAGCAGTGCCAGGTTGGTGACCATGCCGAAGCCGCAGGCGGCGGCGCCGAACAGCGCCGCGATCGAAAGCAGGACGCGCCGGACGCCGTAGCGGTCGATCAGGCGGCCGACGTAGGGCAGGCCGAAGGCGGCGGCGAGCGTTGCGAGCGCGTAGGCGGACGAGACTGCGGTCCGCGAGATCTCGAGGTCCTGGGTGATCGGCAGGATGAAGACGCTGAACAGGTGCGACTGGCCGGGGCCGCTCGCGAACATGCCGAGCGCTGCGACCCCGAGCATCACCCAGCCGTAGAACAGGCGGCGATTGAGCCGCAGGGCCAGGACATCGCGTTGTTGCGCGAGGGACATCTGGGACCTTCGTGCTGGTTCGGGGCGGAGGCGGCCGATCGACTGCCGTCCATGTAGGCGCCGTCACCGCCGATGGCGAGCCCACGCTCGGCCGCTGCCGTGGGGCTCGCGCGCGATCACCTCAGCTCAGCCGGTGGTCGCGATTGCGGTCAACGCGTTTCCCGGCTAATCCCCGGCTGCAACCGCATTCTGCTGACCGGGCGTTGGCCATGAACGTGATCAGGACCAAGGTCGATGCGCGCGCCGAGGCGTTTCGCGCCAATGCGGCGGCGATGGACGCCTTGGTCTCGGACCTGCGCGCCAGGGTCGCGGCGATCAAGCAGGGCGGGGGTGCTGCCGCGCGCGAGCGGCACCTCGGCCGCGGCAAGCTGTTGCCGCGCGAACGGGTCAGGGCGCTGCTCGACACGGGCTCGCCGTTTCTCGAGCTCTCCCAGCTGGCTGCCTTCGGCATGTACGGGGACGAGGTGCCGGCCGCGGGCCTGATCACCGGGATCGGCAGGGTCGCGGGCCGGGAATGCCTGGTGGTCGCCAACGACGCCACGGTCAAGGGCGGCACCTATTATCCGGTCACGGTCAAGAAGCACCTGCGCGCCCAGGAGATCGCCCGCGAGAATCGCCTGCCCTGCATCTATCTGGTCGACTCGGGCGGCGCCAATCTGCCCAACCAGGACGAGGTGTTCCCGGATCGCGAGCACTTCGGCCGGATTTTCTACAACCAGGCGACCATGTCGGCGGCCGGGATCGCCCAGATCGCGGTCGTGATGGGCTCCTGCACGGCGGGCGGCGCCTATGTCCCGGCGATGGCGGACGAGAGCATCATCGTCCGCGAGCAGGGCACGATCTTCCTGGGCGGGCCGCCGCTGGTCAAAGCCGCGACCGGCGAGGTGGTGAGCGCGGAGGAATTGGGCGGCGCCGACGTCCATGCCCGCACCTCGGGCGTCAGCGACCACTATGCCCTGAACGACGCCCACGCGCTCGGCCTCGCGCGCCGGATCGTCGCCAATCTCAACCGCATCAAGCGGTCAGAACTCGAGCTGCGCGAGCCGGCGGAGCCGCTCTACGACCCGGCCGAGCTGCACGGCATCGTCGGCGCCGATCTGAGAAAGCCGTTCGAGGCCCGCGAGGTGATCGCACGGATCGTCGATGCCAGCGCGCTCGACGAGTTCAAGGCGCTCTACGGCACGACGCTGGTCTGCGGCTTTGCCCACATCTTCGGCTATCCGGTCGGCATCCTCGCCAACAACGGCATCCTGTTTTCCGAATTGGCACTCAAGGGCGCGCATTTCATCGAGCTCTGCTGCCAGCGCGGCATCCCGCTCGTCTTCCTGCAGAACATCACGGGCTTCATGGTCGGGCGCAAATACGAGGCGGGCGGGATCGCCAAGGACGGGGCGAAGCTCGTGACCGCGGTCGCCTCGGCGGCGGTGCCCAAGTTCACGGTGATCATCGGCGGCAGCTTCGGCGCCGGCAACTACGGCATGTGCGGCCGCGCCTACGGCCCGCGCCTCTTGTGGATGTGGCCGAACGCGCGGATCTCGGTGATGGGCGGGGAGCAGGCCGGGAACGTGCTGGCGCAGGTCCGGCGCGACGGCCTCGAGCGCCAGGGCAAGGACTGGAGCGCCGAGGACGAGGCCGCCTTCAAGCAGCCGATCCTCGACCAGTACGAGCGCCAGGGGCATCCTTACTATGCCAGCGCCAGGCTCTGGGACGACGGCGTCGTCGCGCCCGCTGACACCCGCATGGTGCTGGGGCTCGGCATCTCGGCGGCGCTCAACGCCCCGACTTCCCGGACCACGTTCGGCGTCTTCCGGATGTAGCCGCGGCGATGTTCAAAAAAATCCTGATCGCAAATCGCGGTGAAATCGCCTGTCGGGTGGCGCGGACCTGCCGGCGGCTCGGCATCCGGACGGTTGCGGTTTTCTCCGAAGTCGACCGCGCTGCGCGGCACGTCGAGCTCGCCGACGAGGCGTATCTGCTCGGCCCGGCGCCGGCGCGCGAGAGCTACCTGCGGGGTGGGCGGATCATCGAGATCGCCCGCGAATCCGGCGCGGAGGCGATCCACCCGGGCTATGGCTTCCTCGCCGAGAACCCCGAGTTTGCCGAGGCCTGCGAAGCGGCGGGGCTGGTGTTCATCGGCCCGCCGCCGCCGGCGATCCGCGCCATGGGCTCGAAGAGCGCCGCCAAGGCGATCATGGCGGCCGCGGGGGTGCCGCTGGTCCCGGGTTACCACGGCGAGGACCAGGACCCGGCCAGGCTCGCCGAGGAGGCCGAGGCCATCGGCTGGCCGGTGCTGATCAAGGCCTCGGCCGGCGGCGGCGGCAAGGGCATGCGCGTGGTCGAGCGGCCCGAGGCGTTCGAGGACGCGCTCGCCAGCGCAAGGCGCGAGGCTGCCAGCGCCTTCGGCGACGATCGCATGCTCGTGGAAACATACCTGAGCCGGCCGCGCCACATCGAGATCCAGGTGTTCGGCGACCGCCACGGCAATCTGGTGCACCTGTTCGAGCGCGACTGCTCGATCCAGCGCCGGCACCAGAAGATCGTCGAGGAGGCGCCGGCGCCCGGCCTCACGGCGGCGGGCCGGAGCGCGATGGGCGAGGCGGCGATCGCCGCGGCGCGCGCGATCGGCTATCAGAACGCCGGCACCGTCGAGTTCATCGTTCCAGGCAAGGCAGAGGACGACCGCTTCTACTTCATGGAGATGAACACCCGGCTCCAGGTCGAGCACCCGGTGACCGAGCTGATCACCGGCCAGGACCTGGTCGAATGGCAGCTCCGGGTGGCGGATGGCGAGCGGCTGCCCTGCCGCCAGGCGGATCTCGCCATCCAGGGCCACGCGATCGAGGTCCGGATCTACGCCGAGGATCCGGCCCGCGACTTCCTGCCGGCGACCGGTGTTCTCCAGCATCTTCGAACGCCCGAACCAGGTCCGCATGTGCGGATCGAGAGCGGCGTCCGGGCGGGCGACGAGGTCGGCATCGACTACGATCCGATGCTCGCCAAGCTGATCGTCTGGGACCAGGATCGCCCGCGCGCGCTCCATCGGCTGAAGTCGGCGCTCGCCGGCTACGAGGTGGTCGGGATCACGACCAATCTCGAGCTTCTGGCGGCGATCGCCGCGCATCCGGCGTTCGCGGCCGGCGAGCTCGACACCGGCTTCGTCGGACGCCACCGGGCCGAGCTCCTCTCCGAACCGGGGCCGGTGCCCGACCGCGTCCTGGCGATCGGCGCGCTGAGCGAGATGTTGCGCATCCGTGAGCAGGCGGCCGGCGAGGCCGCGCGCTCGCTCGACCCGCACTCGCCCTGGCACCAGGCGTCCGGCTGGCGTCTGAACGACGACAATCATCACACGCTCAAGCTCGGCGACGGTGCCTGCGAAGTCGAGGTGACCGCCCACTACCGGCCCGGCCACTTCCTGCTCGAACTGCCGGGCGGCACCGTCCGGGCCAGCGGGGAGCTCGCGGCGGAGGGCCGGCTGCGCTTCGATCTCGACGGCGAGCAGGGCAGCGCCGGCGTGGTCCGCGCGGGCGCCGAGCTCACCGTCTTCGGCGCCTTCGGCCGCCGTCGGCTCCAGGTCAAGGACCCGCTGCACGCGGCCATGCCCGAGGCGGTCGTGAGCGGCAGCCTCGTCGCACCGATGCCCGGCAACATCATCGGCGTCCTGGTCGGGCCCGGCGAGCGGGTGACGGTCGGCGCGCCCCTGATGATCCTCGAGGCGATGAAGATGGAGCACACGATCAGCGCGCCGCTCGACGGCGTCGTCGAGCGGGTCAACTTCGCGGTCGGCGATCAGGTCGCCGAAGGCGCGGAGCTGCTCGCGATCAAAGACCCTTCCGAGCCCGTATCGCCCGCTCCGGGGGCCGACCGGCAGAGCTGATCCCGGGTCGGCTGCGCCGCTCGGACAGTATGCACCAAAGTACGACTTGCCCCAGCTCCCCGCCGCGCTGCCCATCGTTCGTGGTAAAAGTTCAATTAACGACCGGCGGACACCGGAAAACGGTGCCGATGACGTAAGTTGCTGGAGATTCATCCCGACGCGTTCTGCCTGACGTGCTGCGTGATACTTGACCAATCTGGTCATCGTTGGCGGCGTAGAAGCTGTAATCGATCTAAAGGACTGCCGGGAGATTGGCGTGACTGAGATCACGATTCTTAAGCAGGGATGCCCGGTCTGTGGCTCCAATCAGCTTCGCTCCTGTGCCAACACCAAGGGCCACGGCCTGCTGTTCAGCTGCGGCAACCGCGATCATCCACACTGGGTGCTCCTGGACGGCGAGGTCGTTTCCCTGCGCGAACGGGCGCGGTCCGGCAATTATCACGTGATGTTCTATTTCACGATGGATGGCCATTTCGAGCTTCCCGGTCACCACCGCGCGCTCGCCGGCATTCCGCCCGTCGTTCTGCCATGGGTGACGCGGTCGTACGACCTCGACCAGGTGCGCGCGGCGGCGAAGGCCGTTCTCCTGGCCCGCGATCCGTCACCCGTGACACTCGATGACGTCACCGATGTGGTGGTCAGAATCATGCGGGCGTTCAAGCTTGCCCTCCACAACCCAAGCGATTGTGCGCGGGTCGTCCGCGCCGTCTGCCAGGAGATCGGCATCGGCGGCGCGGGCTGGCGCGTGTTCGCGACCTCGAAACATCTGCTGCCCGGCGATTTTTCCACGTTCCAGGTCGCGGCTGAGTAAACGAGGGCCGTTGCGACCGGGCGCGCGCTGCTGAGGGATCAGGGGCCGGACAAGGCAGCCGGCCGGCGGGTTCGACTCCTGCCGCGCGCACCATCGCACTCGTAAGCCGTTGAGGTTATGGTAAGTTCTTGAAATCTGGAGCCGATTTAGGCTTTCGGCAACCCCCTCTTGCTACACCGAGGGGGTGACGGACATGGCGAAGTACTCGGGGCTCATGCGGCGCGGCGCGCGGTTCTATCTGCGCGTGAAGGTGCCAGTCGACCTGCACTCGACATTGGGCCGGCAGCAAATCTGGAAGGCGCTCGGAACCTCTGACCGCCGAGAAGCCATCCGGCGATACTTCCCGGCCCGAGCCCAGCTCCAGGCGACGTTCGAGCAGGCCCGCCGGCTCCAGCTCTCGCCCGAGGATGCCCGGCGGATGATCACCGATTGGCTCCACACACTCGAGCGCCACACGCCGACTTCGAGCTATGCCACCCCGAACCTGCCGGAGGCCATGGCCGAGCTGGATCAAGAGCTGTTCGAGCTGCGCGCGGGCGCAGACGTGTCCACCGGGCGCACCAGATGCTCATCCAGAACGGCTGGCCGGCTCGCCCGCACAAAGTCGGCTCGATCAGCACCCGGCCATATGGTTCCGGTCGCGGAACCGGCCGGGCTCGATGAGCTGGTCAGACGGGCGCTGGTCGAGCACACGCTCAGGCGGCGGGATCAGGACTTCATCGCAAGCCCAGCGCCAGCCACGATCCGATGTTCGCGGCGCAACCGGTCTCATCGATCACGCTTGCCGGCTTGATCGACCGGTTCACCGGCGACAGGGCATCGCACCTCAGCCACGACCATGCCATCCAGTACCAAAGCGCTGTTCCGGCTGCTCCGGGAGCTCTGGGACGACACCAAACCAGTCCGCGAGATCGACCGGTCCGATTGCCGCCCGGTCCGGGATCTCGTCTCGATCCTGCCCCCGCACGCATCCAAGCTGCTGGCCCCGGCTCACCTTGCCCAAGCTGCCGGCAGGCGCGCCTGACCATCACGCCGATGGAACCCGCCACCGCCGCCTATCTCACCGGCTCAGCACGCTCGTGCGCTGGGCTCAGCGGGAGGAATACCTCGATCGCAACCCCGCCATCGGCTTGCGCGTATTGGAGCCTGAAGGCGATCCTCGACATGCGCGCAACCCGTTCTCTGCCGACCAGCTCAGACGCATCGCGTCCGGCCTTCCCGGCGAGTTGCCATGACGACGCTGGATCGTCTTGCTCGGGCTGTTCACCGGCCCGGCTCAATGAGATATGCGGGCTCGCCACCGATGACATCGCCGAGCAGGACGGGGTGCCGGTGATCCTGATCCGGCCGGATGCCGCCGCACCTTGAAGACCGCCAGCGCCCGCCGGACCATCCCGCTCCATCCGATGATCCGCTCCGGCGTCCTGGAGCATGCCGAGGCCATGCGCTGGGCCGGTCATGACCGCTTGTTCCCCGAACTTACGCAGGACAGCCGCGGCCGGTTCTCTGATCCCTTCCAGAAGTGGTTCCGCCGGTTCCTCGCCAAGGCCAGACCGACGCACCGCGCACCAGCTATCACAGCTTCCGGCATGGCTTCCGGGACGCTCTGCGTGGGCCCAGGGATCCGACGAGATCGTCGATGCGCTGCTCGGGTGGACCCGCCGCACCATGCGCGAGACGTACGAGCGACCCGCGGATCAGACTTCCGGCGCCCGGTGCAGGCACCGGCTCCACCAGTAATGTCCGCACATCTGTAGGAACCGGCGATTGTAGGCGCGCTCTTTGCCTACGAAGACGGCGTCCACCGCCGTCTTCATGTTGTCGTAGATGCCCCGCGTGCAGGTGCCCTTGAAGAAGGCAAACGCCCGGTCGTGGCCGTCGAACACCATCTCCTGGCTCTCGCGCGGATACGCCCGCACGAACGGCATCCGGCTGTGGCAGAGCCGCAGGTGCGCTACCTTCACCACTGGCCCGAACGCCCAAACGCGCTCGTCTGCTTGCTCCAAGATAGCTGCTATCTGCCGTTGTTCCTCGAGCCCTTCTGGGCCCTGAGGCATAGGGATGAGAACCCGCTCCAGGTTCTTGGCATTGATGTTACTTACTGGATGCCTGGCGTAGCGAGCGCTTAATTCGGCCCTGGCGTCCTGCGAACTCACGAGCTGTCCGAGATAGTAGTTATTCACCATTTCATTTTTGGTGTGCAGGCGTATGAGATAAGAAGCGAACATCGACGTCGATCGCTCCGATCGATGCTGACCTTGCCGGCATGCTCCTGAGAATTTGTTCGCTTGAAAAGCACATTGCCGCGTTTGCAGAGGTAGGATTTCGTTACGCTTACAGGTAATTCACGTATTTTAACTCGCCGAATATGACTTACTAGCTCTCCACAAGGCTCAGGCTGCTTACTCCGGCGGCAGGATGGAGGAGGGTGACGAAGCGAACATAGTGGGGAGGTGCCATGCCGACAGCTGCGACGATCTGCCGCGCGATCTGCCAGCTTCCGAAGCGCTCCACACGCCAAGCCCTATCTGCCCTCCCCCGTCGCCTCGGGCAGGTCAGGCTTACGCCAAAAACGCCCTCGGAGCGCTCGCGGAAGCCACATTCCACATTCAAGAATACGGAAACAACGGCTCGCCAAGTGGTTCCTCGCGATCTACCTTGTTACCTCGAGCAAGGGCGGTATCTCGGCGATAGAGCTCCAGCGCCAGATGGGCTTCGGCAGCTATCAGACCGCCTGGAGCTGGCTGCACAAGATCCGCCGCGCGATAGTGCGCCCGGAGCGGGCGCCGCTTGGCGCGCAGGTCGAGGCCTACGAGACCTATGTCGGTGCCCCCAGGCCCGGCCGCTCCGCCGCGGCGCAGCCGGCAAGACGACGGTCGCCGGCGCGGTCGAGACCGGCCGCGCCAGGCCCGCGGTGCCGCCTGGCCTCTGAGGCTGGCCGTCGTGCCCGATGTCTCGGCCCGGAGCCTCGAAGGCTTCCTCGGCGAAAACGTCACCAAGCCCGCACCGTGACCACCGATGGCTGGTCCGGCTACACTGGCCTCGCCGCCGCCGCTACCCCACCAGCCATCAACCTCCCCCCCTCACCCCCTCCTCGGCCAACTACCTTATTTCCGCCAAGCCGTTGGGCCGGCACCCACCACGCGCGTCTCACGCACCTGCCGCCTATCTCACAGTACGTCTTCCGCTTCAACCCCGCACCCCAAGAGCATCAGCCACCGCTTCTCCCGCGTCATCCAGCATGCCGTCCTGACCCGCCCCACCACCTATCGCCCTCGTCGCTGCTGCGCTACCTGAACTCATGAGAGCTAGTTATGACTTTTCCATCCAGGATGTTGCCATCATGTCGTGGTCGTGGCCCCAGGGCCACCGTGAGCGAGCGCTTGGATCTGTCCGGAATTAGGTCGCAAACGCACCTACGGCGAGCAAAATGTGGTCTCCGGCAGGCGCCGTAGGCGATGATAGATCGAAACGCCTGGCGGGCGGCGGGTGTGTCGAGACGGCGGTTGAACAAGCTCTCATGCGCGGGTTGGCTACCGCCTACCGCTGTTCGCGGCCCGAGCGGCCCACTCCAGGCAGTCGGGGCAGTTTAGCTGATGTCGCCCGACTCGGCCCAGTCCGCCCTCGGTCGCAAGACCTCCAGCTCGATCGCGTCCGGAGCGGCGGCTTGATCGAACCGGCAGAGCGTTTCGCCCAGGCTCCGGAGCGCAGTGCGCAGCTGTTGCAGCCTGTGGGTAGTCAGCAGTCAGCTCTACCTCGGCCGCCAACGCGGCGGGCCTGGCGATCGAGGCGGTGACGACGTGCGGCTCGGCCATGGCGGCTTCCATCGATGGTGAGCGCCTATTCTGACCGCTGGGTCCGGCCGAAGGCTCGTGACCACTTGGTGCGTCTGCTGCCTGAGGCCGGATCCGTCGAACCCCGGCGGCTCGAGGTTCGATCGGGCGCTCCGAGCGGCGCCGCCCGCGCCCGGCGAGCCTATGAGAGAGCCGTCTGCAGCAGCGATCGCCGGCTGCTGACGCTCTCACCAGCCGCCCCCGGCGCTGGCAGACGCCTCGAAAAACCTGGCAGATGAGGCGTCGATGTGATGCACTGCGCTGCGGAAAGCATGCGGAGAGGTGCGATGGCGGGCCAACCGGGGTTCTTCGATCGGGATCGGCGGTATGCGGCGTTGTCGGCGGCGGTCGATCCGCTCGAGCGGCTGGCGCTGGTGCTCGACTTCGAGCTGTTCCGGCCCGAGCTGGAGGCGGCGCTGCACGCTCGATCGAGCCAAGGGCGGCCAGCCGCCGTACGATGCGCTGCTGATGTTCAAGGGCGTCTGGAGAGTTATACCGTTGTTGGAAACCGCACCGTCAGATCCGCGCCGCTTCGTACATGCGCTTCCTCGGGCTCGCGCTCGAGGACCGCACCCCGGACGCCAAGACGGTCTGGTGGTATCGCGAACAGCTGACCCTGGCGGGCGCGGTCGCGCGGCGGTTCGCGAGGTTCGACGCCGCCCTGCGCGCCGCCGCGACCTCGCCATGCTGCAGATCTTGGCCTGTCGAGGCGCGTCGTTCGCGGCTCACCCAGGACGAGAAGGCGACGGTCAAGGGTGGCTCGGTGCCCGAGGGCTGGTCGAAGGCCAAGCGCGCGCAGATGGACACCGACGGTCGCTGGACCCTCCAGCGTGGACGCCGCCGCCGGGCGGCAGACCGGCCCTCACGGCGGACCCAGGGCGAGCTCGTGATCCCCGTCTTCGGCTACCAGAATCACCTCGGGATTGACCGCCGCCACGGCTTCATCCGCAGCTTTGCCGTGACCCATGCCGCCGCGCACGATGGCCGGCAGCTCGGCCGGCTGCTCGATCCCGACAACACCGCGAGCCCCGTCTGGGCCGACACTGCTTACCGCTCGGCGGCCAACATTGCCCTGCTCGCGCGGCGCGGCCTAGCGCCCCAGTTCCAACGCGCCAAGCCCCGCGGCCGGCCGATGCCCGCGCACCTCGCCCGCGGCAACGCGACCCGAGCACGGGTCCGGGTCGCGGTCGAGCATGTCTTTGCCGCCCAGAAGTGCCGTCTCGGCCTGCTCATCCGGACGGTCGGCCTGGCCCGCGCCCCGACCAAGCTCGGCCGCGCCAATTTGGTCACGAACATGCGCCGGCTGGCCTGGTTTGAACTGCGCCCGGGGCCCGCCTGATCTCGACCGACAAGCGCAAGTGCCTGCAAGGTAATATCGCATCAGGCAAATCGCCCTTCCTACCAGCACCTCGCCACGGTCAGGCTCTCTCACCGGCCTCGATCAGCCCAGAAAACTCGGTTCTTCGAGGTATCCACTTGATCTTCCCAGGAGCTCCTTACGCAGCATGATAGCCAACCGAAATCAGGAGCCGCTTGAGGTCGCGCTCAGCCGCTTCCGCCAAGCCTTGCGCTGACGAAAGAGCCGCCAGCGCGTCCTTGACCTCTAACCGGGGTTCGGGCTCGAAGGTGTCGACGTACCGTGGGATGTTGAGGTTGTACTCGTTCTCCTCGATCTCGTCGGCATCGACGACGCGGGGGCGTGCTTGAGCAGTTCATCCGGATCGGCATAGAGGCCGACCAGCTCCTGACCGGTGGCGATTACCTGCTCGCGATCGTTCTCCGCCTGGCGCTGGGCTTCGGCGATCTTCTCGTCGCGCTCATTGATCTTGGCCGTGGGTCCCTTGCGCTGGGCCTCGAGCCTGGCGATCGCCTTTTTCGATCTTGCTGCGCTCGCCCTTCCTCCGGGCCGCATGCAGCTTGCGTGCCTGCACGGCAATGTCGGCATCGATCTTGTCGAGCCTTTGCTGGAACGGCTCGTAGAACGCATTCAGGCGCTCGATCTCCTGGCGCTCCTCCAGTCCTCTTGACGATCATCCGCGCGAGCCCTCGACGAGGCCGGCACCAGCGCCGCGTCGGCATAGGCTTGGACATGCACGAGCATCCGCATCACGTCCTAGGGCCGCAGCTCGTTCTTCGCCGACAGCTCCCGATAGTGCCGGGCGGCATAGACCAAGAGCACCTTGCCGCGCCGCTCCTTGGGCCGTTGCTTGCGCAGGATGCGCAGGCAGGCGGGCACGCCGGCGCCATAGAAGACGTTGAGCGACAGAGAGATCACCGTATCGATCAGCCCGGCCTGAAGCAGCGCCTCTCGGATCAGATGTTCGTCATCGGCCTTGCGGCGGCGCATCTTGGGCGTGCCATCCGCCGAGAATTCGCCGGTCTCGTCCTCCACCTCGGGCCGGCCGCGGAACAGGACACCCTGCGGGCAGACGATCCCGGCGCGGCCCTGGTCGGTCAGGGAGGCCAGAATGTGCAGGATGAAGGCATAGTCGCCGCAGCCAGGGGGCGGTGCCTTGAACCGCGTACCACGCCCGAAGCGGCCATACCGATCCTTGTAACCCTCCTTGCCGAACACCTCCTGCTTGAGCTTGTCCTTTTCCTTCTGTCGTCCGTCTGCTGCGTCAGGCTTAGCCCTGAAGATCGTCTGAGACGGGAAATTGGCGAGCACCAGCGAGAACCTGTGTACCACACCATCGCCAGCGACAAACGCCGGGTCGGTGCTCGCTCCACCGCGGATGTCGGCCTCGAGGCCGTGCAGCATCGAATTGATCTTGCCGATCGCGTAGTTGCCCCAGTTCATCTCCTGAGCGAAATAGCGCGCCACGGTCGGGCGGTGGCCGCGCTTCTCGATCCCTACCCACCCTGCACATGTCGACAAAGTACGCCTTCCAGAGGACGTTGATTCTGCTTCTCCGCCGGTTCCCCTTCACACACCTCCCCCCGTCCGCTCGCCAGCGCGCTCGCGCGCTCGCTCCCGGCGCGGGCCCCTCCTATGCACTACCGGGACAACCTCCCTGGGCGTCAAAATTGGACGCCGATCGGGGGTCAATGTTGCAAGCCGTTTGACAATCTGCTGCTTGGACAGGAGAAGGAGCGTCTCGATGCAGAAGGTGCGTTGGTCCCGATCGGAGAGCGTGATGCGGCGGAAGACCTTCTTCTCGGCCTCCGCCTTCGCGAACGTGTTGTAAATCCGGTACTCGTCGCCATTGGTCAGTACGCACCACTCCACGCCTGCCGCATTGGCGTAGGCGAGTGTTTGCGAGATCCACTTGTAGTAGGAGAGGTCTCTGTTCAGCGCCTTGGCCTCGACGAACAGGACCGGTGCCCGGAGGATGAACAGCGCATAATCAACTGGGTTGTCTCGTGGTTTATGCCGGTACTGCTGCGAGACGGAATATGGGGCCCGCAGCTCCCAGCCGAGGGGCGCTCAGGATCCGGTCAATGAACGCGGCCTTGGTATCGACCTCGTTCAGGCCCTCCGGGCGATCACGCACATGCCCCATGATCTCAAGAGCCCCATCACTGCGTTGCGGCGGGGCCCGCTGCTCCGCCTAGGGCGTGTTAACGCTATTTCCGGTAGTCTCATCGTATGATGAGGCTGAGCGAAGACCGGTATGAAGTGATCCGCCCGTTGATGCCCGTACAGCGAGGCAACGTGCGCATCGCCAATCTCGATGTCATCAACGCGGTGCTCTATGTCGCCGAGAACGGCTGCAAATGGCGCGCGCTGCCGGAGCGCTTCGGCAACTGGCACACGATCGACACGCGCTTGCGGCGTTGGGCGGCGGCGGGCGTGCTGGACCGAGTGTTCCAAGCCTTGCAAGAACATCGCCTGATTCGCATCCGGGTGGAGTGCGTGGGCTTGGACAGCACCAGCGTGAAGGTTCACCCCGATGGCACGGGTGCTCGAAAAAAAACGGCCCGCAGGCCATCGGCAAGTCGCGCGGCGGCTGGAACACCAAGATTTCATCTGGTTGCCGCGAATGACCGGATCGCCCTGACCTTCGCCCTGTCGCCCGGACAGGCCCACGACGCGCCCGAAGGACGCAAGCTGCTGACGCGCTGGCAGCGGCGGCCCGATGGCGTGCCGATTGTGATGGACCGGGCCTACGAAGGCGACGAGACCCGGCAACTGGTGCTGCAGCTCGGCTTCGAGCCGGTCGTGCCGCCCAACCCCAACCGCCTCCGCCCCTGGACCTACGACCGCGGCCTCTATCGCAGGCGCAACGAGATCGAGCGCCTGTTCCGCAGGCTCAAGGGCTTTCGCCGCATCTTCTCGCGCTTCGAAAAGCTCGACACCATGTTCACCGCCTTCATCCATTTCGCCCTGATCATCGACATGGTTTGTGTTAACACGCCCTAGTTCGCCGGCAGCGTCCAACCTCTCCAGCATCAGCCTTCTCCCCGCCAAGATCGCCTCGACATTGTCGCGTGTCAGCAGCGCCATCCGAACAATCTGGCTGACGCACGGCTTTCTAAGCCCCTCCGCCTCGGAGACCCCGGTCACCGGCCCCCGCTGACAGGTCACCAAGCAGGTGCCAAAACTTGTACTTGCGTCCGTGATCGCGACGCAGGCGTTTCATGAACGCCGCGTGCGACTCGACCTCCGCGTCCGCATCGAGGCGGGAGGACATGGCCTCGCACTCGCGAATATAGCCTGCGGCATACTGGTATTGGCTCGGCGCCGCCCGGCGCAGGATGTCCTCCGCCATCCGGCGGAAAAGGAGCGCCGCGGCTAGCGGATAACGGCCCGCGAGGGCTGCCGCGGCCCGATTCAAGGTGCCGTAGTCGCCGCCGTCGAGCTCGCCCAAGCGCGCTCCCACCAGCTCGGCGGCGGCCGCGAGATTGGGCCAGTCGACGAAGAAGCCAAGCGCGCGATGGGGATTCTCGTGCCCGGCGGCCAGCGCCATCGCCCGCCGTTCCGCCTCGAAGTGCTCGAAGTCCGGCAGGCGCTTCAGGTGATCTCGCAGCAGATCGACGCGCAGCGACTGGGTAAAGGTGGACCAGCGCTGTGCCTGGGCCTCGTCCTTGCGTCCGAGCGCCTGCAGGGCCGCGAGACGCAGGTCGACCACCGTATCCTCGTCCGCCGCATGGCTGCCCTGTGCCTGATCAAGCCAGCCGAGGGCCTCCTCGGGCCGCCCGGCCTCGATCAGGCGCAGGGCGATGTCCGTAGCCTGCACCATCGCGACGCCGCCACGCTGCGCGGCGTCGATATAGGCGTCCACATCGCCCTCGCTGTCGGCGAGCAAAGCGAGCACCGCCGTCCAGCGGCGGCGGTCGACCCCGTTGCGCCAATCGCGCAGCTCGTCGCCCGATTCTGGCAGCCGTGCCAGCGCGTGGTCGACCAGCCGCCTCAGCTCGGCGCGACCGTCAGGACCCAGCGGCGCCGCCATTGCCTGCACGAGGTGGAGCTCCAGATAGCCGCGATCGCCCTGCAGCGCGGTAAAGACCCGACGCGCCAGCGCCGCAGGCTGCCGTCCCGCGGCCGCGGACCAGAGCAGTCCGAGGTCCTCGATCGCCGCTTCGAACGCCTCGACGACGGCTTGTGCGCTGCCATGGATCCGCGTCAGCACGGCGTCGGCGATGCCGACGAGGTCCCACATGCGCTCCGCCGCCAGGCGGGCATCCCGCTCCGCCAGGGGCCCGGCGATCGTGGTGCGGAGATGGTCGATCTCCTTCGCCAGCTCCCTCGCCTTCTCCCAGTCGAGGAACGAGCGTGAACGTCCGATTGTGTGGATGCGCTTCTCCAGCGTGACGGCGAGCTTGTCGCCGCCCTCGAGCGCGGACAGGGCGAGCTTGAGCTTGCGCCGCAGGATGGCGTCCGCGCCGGCATGTTCCTCGAGAAGCGCCGCGAGGTGCTGGACGCCGAGCCGCTCGAGCTTGTCGGCGGTGATCTGCTTTGCCCGTGCCATGCCCAAACGGGATCACGCCCTCGCCGCTTACGCAAGCTCCTGATGCCGCCGCTGCTCCTCCAAGCCCGCGGGTAGCGGTCGCTCCAGCTGCTCCAGCATCAGCGCCTGATTGTCTGCCCCGCGAGGATCGCCTCGACAACGTCGGGTGCCAGGAGGGCCAGCCGCAGGATCCGGCTGACGTAGCTCTTCGAGATGTTCTCGGCGTCGCCGATATCGCTGACCGAGTTGTACACGCCAGCATCGAGCATCCACTGCCATCGCCACGCCCGCGCCAGCGCCCTGACCAGCGCGCCGTCCAGCTGCGGCTTTGAGATCGGCGCGATGGTACGGCCATCGGGCTCCATGGCGGCAGTGCAACCTACGCGGCTATGCTGAACGAACCTCCGAGCTTGATTTGCTTCCCCTGCATTGCCTGGATCGTGATAGCCTCGCGTGCCGTCACATCCGGGGCATTTTCATGTCCTACAGCCAGGTTACCGTCTTTGGCGGTTCGGGTTTTCTGGGTCGTCAGATCGTAAAGCGCCTGGCCGAGGACGGCGCCACCCTGCGCGTCGCGGTGCGTCACCCCGAACGCGCGTCGTTCCTTACCGGGTTCAGCACAGCCGGGCGGATCACGACGGTGTACGCCGACGTCTGGGATGAGGCGACGGTGGGTCCAGCCGTGGACGGCTCAGACGCAGTCGTCAACACGGTCGGCCACTATGTCGAGCGGAAAAGGGCAACGTTCGAGGCAATCCATGGTCAAGGCGCCATGCATGTGGCACGCGCGTCGGCAATCGCGGGTGTCCGGCGGCTGGTTCACATATCCGGTATTGGTGCTGACCCTGGGTCCGAATCACCCTACGTCCGAGCCCGCGCCATCGGCGAACGCTTGGTTACGGAAGCATTCCCGGAAGCCACCATCCTCCGCCCGAGCGTCATGTTTGGCCCCGAGGACGCGTTTTTCAATCAGCTGGCTGCGTTGGCGCGTCTGATGCCGATCTTGCCCCTGTTCGGCACGGGCGCTGTGAAGTTGCAGCCGGTGTACGTGGGCGATGTCGCGGAGGCGGTCGCGCGCGCCCTGGCGACGGAGGCCGCGAGAGGCCAGATCTACGAGCTGGGCGGCCCTAGAGCCTACACGTACAAGGCGCTCGTGCAACTGCTTCTCCAGCAGCTTGGTCGCAGACGGCTATTGATGCCGGTTCCATACTTTGCCTGGGAGCTTCTGGCTGCCGTGGTGGCGCACCTGCCGAACCGCCCGATCTCCCGCGACCAGGTCGTGCTGATGAAACGCGACAACGTCGTCGGCCCGAAAGCCTCGTCGTTCGCCGAGCTCGGCCTCGCACCGAGCGCGGTCGAAGAGATTTTGCCCTCCTATTTGCGGACAGGCTCCTGCCGCGCAGCCAAGTAAGCGCCGGCCGCGTTAGCCAGCGTTCGTTGTCGCCGCTGCGCCAGTGCGAACGCCTCGACCCGCGGCCGTGGCCGGGCACTCAAAGCGAACGGCAAGGGGCCGATCGCGACGGGCTCGACGGCATTGAGCGCGGGTCCTCCCTGCGGTACCGTTGACGTGATGTGGAACGAGATCTTCAAACGCTGGATCGATCTGCTCTTCTGGTGGGTGCCAAAGGATGAGGCCAAGCCACCCGAGCAGGCGACAGAGCGCGCCCCGAGCGCGACCCAACAGAGCGCCGGCCGCCAGCCCGAAGTGGTGCAGCAAGTCATTTCTGACGACCTGACCGTCATCAAAGGAATCGGGCCAGCCATTCAGGAGAAGCTGCGGGCGCCGGGGATCGCGACGTTCAGCGATCTCGCGAGGGCGGACCCGAAGGCGGCTCAAGGGGGCGCCGCCGATCTCTGAGGCGCGCGTCCGCGGCTGGATCGAGGGGGCGCGTCAACGGACCGTGGATCGTCATGCGCGCATGCTTGTGGACGTTCATCCGAGGTTCCCGGGGCAGCTGTTCAGGTCTCGCAACCACAGCTTCAACCCCAAGCCTCGGATGAACAACATGGCGTCATCGCGCGGTGGGTTGCAGCTCTCGCCGAGTTCGGCACGCTCGGGGCTGCGAGCCCGACCATGAGTATTTGGAGAACCGCGATGACGCAGTATGTCGGTTTGGATGTCTCGCTCAAGATGACGGCGCTGTGCGTGGTCGACGACGACGGCGAGGTGCTCGCCGAGGGCAAGGTCGCGAGCGAGCCCGAGGCGCTGGCCGATTGGCTGGGCGCGCAGGCTCCCGAGGCCTGCCGGATCGGCCTCGAGACTGGCCCCCTCTCGGTCTGGCTCTGGAACGAGCTCAAGCAGCGTGGCCTGCCGGTGCAGGTGATCGATGCCCGCCACGCCAAAGCCGGCTTGGCGCTGCAGGCGAGCAAGACCGATCGCAACGACGCCCGGGGACTGGCGCAGATCATGCGCACCGGCTGGTTCAGGGCGGTCCGGGTGAAGTCCAAAGCCGCCCACCTGCTGCGCGCCCTGCTGGCCAGCCGCGGCATGTTGGTGGCCACGCGGCGCGATCTGGAGAACCAGATCCGCGGCCTGCTCAAGACCTTCGGTCTGGTGCTCGGGACCGCCCGGCATGGCCGCTTCGAAGTCCGGCTGTACGACCTGCTGACCGCCGAGCCCGGCCTGTCGCGTCTGATTGATCCCCTGCTCGAGGCACGGCGCGCGATCATCGAGCAGATCGAGCACTACGATCGGCAGCTGCTCACGATCGCCCGGCACCATCAAGCCGTCGCCCGCCTGATGACCGTGCCCGGGGTTGGGCCGGTGACGGCGATCGCCTTCGCGGCCGCGATCGACGATCCGACCCGGTTTCGTCGGTCCCGGCAGGTCGGCGCCTACCTTGGCCTGACGCCGCGTCGTTACCAGTCGGGCGAGGTCGACCGCCGAGGCCACATCTCCAAGGCGGGGGACGGCCTGACCCGCACGCTGTTGTTCGAGGCCGCGAACGCTCTGCTGACCCGGAGCCGCAAACCTTGCGCGCTCAAGGCCTGGGCCGAAGCCATCGCCGCCCGCTGCGGCCGCAAGAAGGCGAAGGTGGCCTTGGCAAGACGGCTCGCCGTCCTGCTGCATCGTCTGTGGTGTGACCGGGTCACCTTCCGCGCGGACATCGGGGAGACGGCAGCGGCCTGACCGCCCCTGCCACCCTTGAGGTCCCAGCCGGGACGATGGCGCGAGCGAGTTCGAGCTTTGAAGTGGACGCGCCGAGCTGCGATGCCGTGAACAACATGGAACCGCTCAACCCATCTGACGCCATGATGATGCCGGCTGCCATGCCGAGCTCGGAGAGAACCTTGATCCTGGCGAAGGCGAGCAGGTTGAGCTTGCGCCGCACCGCGCGATTAGAGAACCTCCATAGCAACGGCATCTAGCTCGGCGGCCTCGCGGTCGGAGGTGGCGGCCCACCTGGCAACCGGTATCCTCGTTGAGGAGACCGATCACGATATTCGCGAAGTCGCACCTTACGAGCCGGGACGTGCCCTCAGCCTGCCAGATCAGGTCTTCGCGCTGAACTCTCAACCACATTTTGAGATTGTTCTTTGCGCTGAGCCCCCGGCACAAGGGATCCCAATGGTGTCCCAACCCATTCATTTCCGCATCAGGATGTAGTCCAGCTCGACCGAGGCCCGCACCGGCCAGCGCGCGGTCCGGATGCGGCGGTAGCCGAGCGCCTGGTAGAAGGCGACCGCGTTCAGGCTCGACCAGACGTCGAACCGGGGCCGGCCGGCGCTGGCGGCGGCGGCCTCGGCGACCTCGACCAGGCGGCGGCCGATGCCGCGGCGGACGTGGTCCGGATGGACGAACAGATAGCGGATCCAGGCGAGCCCGGGCTCGAGGCTGTCGGGTGACCAGCCGCCGACGCCGAGGCGCTCGCCGGCCTGTTCGGCCACGAAGAACTGGCCGTCCTCGAGCAGCACGTGCTTGAAATCGTGGCCGACCCGCGCCCAGGCCCGGGCCCGCGCCTCGCCATAGACAGCGATGCCATGGCGCAGGATCGACGCTTCCTGGAGGGCTGCGATCGGATCGACGTCGGCGGCCGTCACCGGCCGGATCGCCAGCAGGGCCTCAGCCATCCTGCGGCCGGTCCGGCAGGCGGACGCCGATCCCGGCGAGCAGGCCACCATCGACCCGGACCTCGGTGCCGGTCATGAACGAGGCCCGCTCGCTCAGCAAAAACAGGATCACCTCGGCGACCTCGGCGGGGCTCGCGATCCGCCCGAGCGGGTGCATCCGGCCCCAGTCGTCGAGCGTCGCCTCAGCGTTGGCGGCGCCCTTGAACAGCTCGGCCGAGCGGCGGAGCATCGGCGTGTCGACCGAGCCCGGGCAAACCGCGTTGACCCGGATCCCGTGGCCCGCGTGATCGAGCGCCATGGCGCGGGTCAGCGCGTTCAGCGCGCCCTTGCTGGCGGTGTAGGCGGCGACGTTGGTCTGGCAGACGAGGCCCTGGACCGAGGAGACGTTGACGATCGCGCCGCCGCCGCGCTCGATCATCCGCGGGATCGCGGACTTGGCGGCCAGCCAGGCGCCCTTCAGGTTGATCGCGAGGGTGCGGTCGAAGACCTCCTCCGGCGTGTCGACCACGGTGCCATAGGTCTGGATGCCGGCGCTGTAGACGAGGTGGTCGAGGCCGCCGAACGTGCGCACGGTCTGTTCGACCAGATGCATCATATCCGCCGCGGCGGTGACGTCGGCGCGCAAGGCGATCGCGTCGCCATGGCTACCGACCTGCGCCAGCGCCGGCTCGAGGGTCGCCGGATCGTGGCTGCAGAGCGCCACCTTGGCGCCGGCCTTGGCGAGGGCGATCGCGGCCGCGAGCCCGATCCCGGTCGAGCCGCCGGCGACGATCGCGTTTTTCCCGTGGAAGGACATGCTCCGTTCAGCCGGCAAAGCGGCCGACCGGCAGGCCGCGTACGCCCGGATCGAGGACCAGCAGACCGCCCGCGTCCGGCGCCTTGGCGCGATCCTCGGTCGACAGGCCGATCGCGGCCGTGGTCACGTAAAGTTCGGAGAGATCCGGGCCACCGAAGGCGCAGCAGGCGGGCTGCGGCACGGGCATCCTCAGCGCCCGCTCGATTTGGCCGTCGGGGGCATAGCGGGTCAGGCGCCAGCCGCCCCAGTGCGCGCTCCAGACGCAGCCCTCGGCGTCGACGCAGAGGCCGTCGGGGATGCCGGCATCCTCGGGCACCAGGGCGAAGGGCCGGCGGTCGTCGATCTCGCCGGTCGCGAGGTCGTAGTCGTAGACCCAGACCGTCCGGCGCAGCGAATCGGTGTAGTAGAGCCGGCGGTCGTCCGGGCTCCAGCCGAGGCCGTTGGAGAGATGCACGTCGGTGCATTGGACGTGGATGCTGAGGTCCGGGTCGAGGCGGTAGAGCGTACCGGTGCACTCGACCTCGGCGTCGTCCATGGTGCCGGCGAGCAGGCGGCCGCGCCGGTCGCACTTGCCGTCGTTGAAGCGGTTGTCCGGCATGTGCGTCTCCGGATCGGCGATCGGCGCGACCGCCCCGGTCTCGGGGTCGATCCACTTGAAGCCGGTCTTGAAGGCGCCGATCAGACCGCCGTTGTCCCGGAGAGCCACACAGCCGATCCGCTCGGGCATCGCGAAAGTCCGGTTCTCGCCGGTCGCCGGATCGTAGCGGAACAGGCGCGGCTGCTTGACGTCGATCCACCACAGCACCTGACGGCGGTCGTCCCAGACCGGGCCCTCGCCGACCAGGGCCTGCGGATTGGCGACGCAGCGGACATCGCTCACTGGCGGCCTCCGAGTTGTTCGAGATTGCCGGTGGGCGGCGCGAAATCGGGCGGCGGCGGCTGCAGGGCTTCGATCTCGCGGCGGACCTCGGCGAGGGCCTCGGCGCCGTCGAGCACGGCAAGCCGGGTCCGGTACTCGCGGACCTCGCCATGCTCGAGGTGGATCAGCTCGCCCCGCTGCTCAGCGAACGCGCGCCCCTGGACGTGGTTGGTCGAGGGCTCGATGCCGAGCACGTAGAGGCCGGACTGCAGGCACTGCCACTGGATCAGGCAGGGCAGCGCCCTGCGATCGTAGTCCAGCCGGATGCCGAAGCCGCCCTCGCCGAGCTTCGGGTTGACCAGGGCCGCGGGCGCCATGCCGCTCTCCCCGGCGACGACGTCGTGCTCGTAGACCTGCTCGCGGAAGGCGGGCTTGGGCGGCCCCTGGATCCGATAGCCCGTGCCCTGGGCGTGCAGGTCCTGGTGCACCGTATGCACGACCGCGCGGCTCGGCAGCAGGAGCTCGGCACCTTCATCGAGCAGGGGAAAACCGAAGTTGTAGTGGTAGAGCAGCATGTGCGGAGTCGGACGAAAGCCCCGGTTCTCGACCCGGTCGACGATGCTGATGCTGGTGCCGCCGAGTGCCGCCTCGATCCGCCGGGTCAGCACCAGGTTCTCGCCGAACACCGCCATCTGGGCGACCTCGCCCTCGGCGAACAGCGTGCAGGCGTCGCCCTCGAAGCGCAGGCCGTAGCCAAGGAGGCGCGCCGGGATCTGCGAGATCCGGCCGTGCAATGGATAATCGCGCTCGACGATGCCCGGGTAGACGTAGTCCTCGGCGCTGGAGGTCGCCGGCGCCAGCGCGTGGTCGAGACCGCAGGTCGCGAGCAGGCCCGTGAACGAGCGCAGAAAGCCCCAGCCGCGGCTCTCCTCGACCGAGGCGAGCGCCGGATGGCGCGGGCCGACCGGCGAGCGCCAGCCGATCGGGACGCCCCGATAGTCCGCCGACAGCAGATCGAAACCGCGCTCGAGCGCGACCTTGAAGCTCAGACCCGAGCCGGTCCGGAACTCGAGCACCCGGACGCCGCGCTCCGGGCCGTCGGCGAGCTCGACCAGCTCGACGCCTGCCACCTGCGCGAGGCTGCCGGTCCGCTCCGCGAGCTCGGTCCGCGACCAGGTTCGCCCGAACAGCTCGATCGGTTCCGCCATCGGCAGCCTCCGATACCAGGTGCCCACCGTCAAAAATCGACTATACCCTAGCGGAACCGAGCGCGGCACCGCGACCCCTTCGTCCGGGCCGGCTGGCCGCAAGGGCAACGGAGAGTGGGCATCTACGCGCGGCGGATCCTGCCCCGGCTGATCGACTTCGGCATGCGCCGCAAGCCGCTCTTGCGGCTGCGCGAGGCTCTGGTCGCGACGGCGCGCGGCCAGGTCCTCGAGATCGGCGTCGGCTCCGGCCTCAACCTGCCCTTCTATCAACGCGATCTCGAGGGGCTGTGGGGCATCGACCCGTCGCCGGAGCTGCTGGCGATGGCCCGGGCGCAGGCCGCCTGGGTGCACTTTCCGGTCAGCCTCGGCGAAGGCCGGGCCGAGGAGCTGCCGCTCGACGACTACTCGGTCGACAGCGTGGTCATGACCTGGACGCTCTGCAGCATCGCCGAGCCGGAGCAGGCGCTCGCGGAGATCCGCCGGGTGTTGCGCCCGGGCGGCTCGCTGATCTTCATCGAGCACGGCCAGGCGCCCGAGGCCGGCGTGCGCGGCTGGCAGGACCGGTTGACCCCGGTCTGGCGGCGGGTCGCCGGCGGCTGCCACCTGAACCGGCCGATCGACCGCCTGATCGAAGGCTCCGGCCTTCGGCTCGCCGAGCTCGAGACCGGCTATCTGGTCAAGGGCCCGCGGCCCTTGACGTTTCACTACCGCGGCCGGGCGCAGGCCTGAGAATCGACGACGGCAGCGGCGAGGCTTGCCGCTGCCGTCGGGCGTAGTGCGTCGGGCGCCAGGATTCAGCGCGACGCCAGCTCCTGATGGCCGGCGCCGACCCCCGGCAGCCCGCCGACGTAGCCGATCGCGGTCACGAATTGGTCGGTCAGGTTCTCGACCTCGGCCTTGAGCGCCTCGTCCTTGATGTCGATGCGCTCGCCGGCGTGCTGGTAGTTGCTCATCACGTAGCCGTGGCCGTTGATGTTGTCGACCACCTGCAGGCCGGTCGCCTCGGCGCCGATCGGCACCGACAGGATGCGGGCCAGCTTGCGGGTGTCGACATTGAACGCCCAGACGAAGTTGTTGGCATGCATGCCGCTGTCCTCGCCGACGAACAGGGTGCGCATGGCCGGCGAGAACGACAGGTTGTCCGGGTTCGCGACCTTGTCGGGCTCGGCGCTGTTGCCCAAGGCATCCATCTCGGCGAGGTCGACGCCCATCAGCTCGGGCACCCCGGCCATGCGCGTCGCGACCCAGTCGCTGTCGATCGGTTGGCCTTCACTGTCCTTGACGCCGTCTCCGAGCGACAGCTCGTAGACGCCACCCGCCTTGAGCTCGGGGATCCGGACGTCGTCCTTCGGGCCGCCGTCGTTCGGGGTCATGGCCTTTTCCATGTAGGACATGGCCAGATAGACCTTCTTGTCCTGGGCATCGAGCGTGACGCCCTCCATCTTGTTGAACTCGGTGGTCGCACCCTGAAGGGCGGCGTAGCGCCGGCTTTCGAGGAACGCGGCCGCCTTCTCCTTGCCCGGGCGGACGTTGACGTACTCGTTCTTCTTGGTGCCGGCGCGGATCGCCGTGAAGCCCGGCGCCGCCTGGTCCGAGAACTCGAGGATCGTGCTCTCGTCGCTCGAGAGCGATTCCTGGTCGATCAAGGCGGCGACCTCGTAGTCGGTCGCATGGCCGAGGCGGATCCAGGTGAGCTTGGCGCTGCCGCCGTTCTGATCACTCTGCTGGTCCCAGCGGGCGGCGTAGAGCGTACCGGCGCCGAGCTGCCCGGGCTTGTCGGCGACATACATGAACAGACCGGTGTTGGTGCCGTCGTCACCATAGTAGGCGGTCCGCCGGTCGGGCATGACCTGGGCCTTCTCCCAGCTCGCATGACCCATGCTGTAGTGCTTGAACACCGAGGTGCCGCCGTCGGCGCGGACCGCGACCTCGACCGGGTAGCCGTAACCGTAGGGGCTCGCCTGGCTGGTGTTGCGGAGGTAGAGCTCGGTCATGTCCGCCACGGAGGCATCGACCAGGTCGCGGCGGAAGAAGTCGTAGTCCTCCTCGCCCGCCAGATGCGTGTTCCAGGGGGTCTGCGAGGCGGCGCAAGGGATCCAGAGCCCGTCCACGCCGGAGAAATCGATGTTGTACTGGTCCGTGGCGGTGAGCGCGCCGCTGGTCGGGTCCTGGGCGATCGTGGTCAGGTTCATCGCCGATGGCGCCCGGCTGTACCAGCCCTCCTTGTCGGAAGCCTCGCTGCCGTCGCTCAGCAGCCAGTCGTACTCGTACTGGGTCACGAGGTACAGGCCGGCCTCGCCGCTCGGGCTCGATGGCGCGCCCGGGATCTCGAACAGGCTGGTGCCGTCCGGAGTCTCGGCGACCAGCGGCGCCCCGAAGGGGTCGGTGAGCGGGTTGCCGAAGGCGTCGTAGAGCTGTCCCGCCTGGTACGGGTTGGTGCCGACCTTGTCGGTGTTGTGGTAGAGGACGTGGTATTCGAGCGGCACGGTCTTCTGCTCGCCCCCCTTGTAGTGGATGACCGCACTGGCCGAGCTGTAGGTGCGGGTCATGTCGAGGGCGGTACTGGGGGCCGCCATGCCGACGAACTCCACCGATTCTACCGTGGCATCGGCCGCCCCGACCGGACCGGCGGCAGCTGTTGCGGCGAGAGCAAGCGCAGTGGATGCGAGGAGTGCGCCGCGGCTGCGCGGGAAACAGGATCCCATGGTGACCTCCATGATGGTTGCGACTCGGGCGCCGGCTTGATCGGCGCGCGGAGTCGATGATGTTATTGGTGGCGAATTCGACGGTTTGATGATGCCGCGGTCGGCTCGGCTCTGCAACCTTGGCGCTGGGGATCAGCAAGGACGAGGCCGGCTGAGGTTGCCCGGGAACCCGCCCGGGCGGCGGCCGTTGGCAGGGGGAACGGCGAGCACGCGGGAGACGATCGATTGAGCTTTCGTCTCGAGCCCGGGGAAATGGTCGCTGCGGGCGTCGCGCGCAGCGCTCGCGAGCAGCTCGATCTGGCGCTCGTCGAGCTCGGCGATCCCGGGCGCGACCGCCACGCGGCAATTCATGAAGCGCGCAAGTGCTGCAAGCGCCTGCGCGGTCTGCTGCGGCTCGCCCGCAGCGGGCTCGGCGACGAGGTTTACCGGCGCGAGAATGCCGCCTTGCGCGACGCGGCGCGCCGGCTGTCGGCGCTCCGCGATGCCGAAGCGCTGCTCGAGACCTATGACAAGCTGAGCGCGCGCTTCGCCGAAGAGATCGACCGGCGGCGCATCGTGCCGGTGCGGCGAGCGCTCGCGGCCCGGCGCGCGGCGCTGGGCGAGCACGATCTCGAGGAGCCGGTCGCTGCGTTCTGCGCCGACCTCGCGGCGATCCGGGAGCGGATCCCGTCCTGGCCGCAGGCCGGCGACTTCGACGTCCTTTTGACCGGCCTCCGGCGGACCTACAAACGGGCGCGCAAGGCGATGCGGGCGGCCTACGACGCACCTTCCGACGAGCGCTTCCACGACTGGCGCAAGCGCGTCAAGTACCACCGCTACCATCTCGAGCTGCTGGCCGAGCTCTGGCCGCGCCAGGTCGGGGGCCGGCGCAAGGAGGTCAAGGCGCTGGGCGGCAGGCTCGGCGACGAGCACGACCTGGCAGTGCTGCAGGCGACGCTCGCGGCGGCGGACGGGCGCTTGGGCGGCGACAGCGCGCAGAGCCTGCTCGCGCTTGCCGAGCGCCGCCAAGCTGAGCTGCGTGCGGTCATGCGCCCGCTCGGGCAGCGCCTGTTTGCCGAGCGCCCGTGGGCGCTGGCACGCCGCTTCGAGGTCTACTGGCGGGCGGCGCGCAGCGAGGCCGGCGATGGCGGCGGGCTCGAGGTTGCCTGAGGAGCCCCTGCGCCCATACGCGCCGGCGCGGTTCGAATACCGGATCTGGGGCGCGGCGTTTCCGGACCTGCCCGCGCCGGACCTCGTGCCGGCAAGCGCCGAGGTCTATCTGTTGCCGCCTGAGTTCGACGGGGTGAACACCAAGATCCGCGGCGCCGCCCTCGAGATCAAGCGACTGCTCGGCCTGCGGGCGGGACTGCAGCACTGGCTGCCGGCGCTGCGTTGTCTGCTGCCGCTGCCGGCAACGGTGATCGAGGGCGAGCTCGGTCCGGCGCTGGGCGTCGCGCCACCGCCGCTCGCCCGGGCGAGCTATGGCCTCGAGCGCTTGCTCGACGAGGTGGTCATCGCCTGGCCTCGCGTGCAGGCCGTGAGCCTGGTCAAGCGACGGCGCCAATTCGTAGTCGCCGGGGCGCGCGCCGAGCGCACCCGGGTCGAGGTCGGCGCGGTCACGGTCGAGAGCGTCGCGATCGAGGCGGAGGCGTTCGAGGCCGCGCGCCGGGCGGTGAGCGAGCTCAGGCTGACGCGGGCGCCGAACCTCGACTACGTCGCAGCGCTCCGCCGGCTGCTCGCCGGCGACCGGCTCGGCAGCCAGCCCGGCGCTGGCGACGAGCCTGCATAGGCGACGAGCCTCAATAGGAGTGCAGCCAGGCGATCTCCATCAGGAACTTTTGCAGCATCGCGTCGGTGACGTCGCCCGGCTCGCTCACCTGGATGACGAACGAGCCGGCGCCGGTCTGCACGTGCTCGCGGAGCCAGGTGGCGAGGCCATCGCGCCGGCCCAGAACGACGCCGTTGATGGTAATGCCGGCGACCGCCGCCTGGTCGCGGACCTGGTCGGGCCCGGCCCCGACGTTGTCCTCGCCGTTGGCGCAGAGATTGATCAGGTGGTGGCGCTTGGCATCGAAGGGCGTCGCCTCCAGAAGCTGCAGCGCGTGCTCGAGCGCCGCCGAGACATCGGTCGCGAGGTTGCGCCGCCAGGGCCGGCGCGGCGGCTCGGACGACTGGCTGTAGCCGATACGCGGCACGCTGCGAGCCGCACGCAGCTGCTCGGCGACGCGGCGCGCGTCCGCGTCCGAGCCGATCTCGGTCCAGGGCACGAGCTCGACGAAATCGTCGTGGCTCGACCAGGCGAAGGCGGCGAAGCCGATGCGGCCGTAGAAGCCGTCGTGGATCGCCTGCAGCACTCCGGGATGCTGGATCGCGTCGGCGACGCCGGCGAGCTCAAGCCACTCGGCATAGCCATCGATCGAGCCGGAGACGTCGATCGCGGTCCCCAGATCGGCGTCGGTGTGGTGGGGAGGAGACGGAATCTGGGGACCAGTGGCGCTGGCCGGCGCGGCCGCAATCAGGCCCAGAGCGCTCCAGAGCGGAATGAGAAATCTTGCCACTGATCATCTCCAATAGACCGGCGAAGAGGCGGAGGCCCGACAGTGATCTCGCGCCCCGGTCTCTGCGTGGGGCCGCTAATTAACGCCGCGGCCCGACAACAATCAACCTTTAGTATAAAGGTCGGCCAGCCATAAACAGCTCTGGGTTTTCACCCCTAGCCCTGCGGATTGAGCTGGCGGAAGGCGTGCACGATCCGCTGCATGGCCGAGAAGGCGGTCAGCGCCACCAGCAGGTAGATCGCCTCCGGCAACAGGCCGAGCATCAGGCCGAAGGCGACCAGCAGGACGCGCTCGGCGCGGGTCATGATGCCGACCTTGCACTCGAGCCCGAGGCCCTCGGCGCGGGCGCGGGTATAGCTGACCAGGACCGAGCCGAGCAGTGCCAGCACCGCGAGCGCGGCGTCGACCGACTGGCCCCGGCTCGCGAAGTGATAGGCGATCGCCGCGAACACCACGCCCTCGGAGACCCGGTCGGCGGTCGAATTGAGAAAGGCGCCGAAGCGGCTCGCGAGCTTGGCCAGACGCGCGAGCGCGCCGTCGAGCAGGTCGAGGCTGGCGGCCAGGATGTAGAGGATGCCCGCGACCAGCAGCCGGCCGTCAACGATCAGCGCCGCCGTGACCAGAGTCAGCACGACGCCCATCAGCGAAACCTGGTTCGGGGTCACGCGGCACCACAGGAGCACGGTCGCGACCGGCATCGCCGCTCGATCCAGGAGCGCCCGCAAGTAGTCCCGCAGCGTCTCCATCCCCTTCCCCGACCCCTCGGCCGCGATCATCGGCGCCGCCACTGGAGAGTACCGGCACCGATTCACATTCCGCACGTCATCCTAACAGATGGCGCGGCATCGCCGGAGCGCAATGCCGGCGGCCGACGCGGAACGCGGGATGGTGCTAGCGGCGCAACTCGGGATAGAATTGCGGATCCCGGAACACGAACAGCTCGCGGTCGAGCGCGACGTCGGTCTCGACTTGGTCGAGCAGGACGCGGGTGGCGTAGCCCTGGGGATCGATCACCGTCCAATGACGCAGCTCGAACGGCTGCTCGGCAAACGCCATGATGATCGAGCCCTGGTTCGGCTCATCGGTCTGGACCAGGGTGACCTGGAGCTCGCCGCCCCGATGCTCGACCTTGGTCACCGTGACGTCGCCGCTCAGCCGGATGTCCTTGGTCAAGAGGAACCCGAGCGGCGTCTGACTGGTGAACACGTGATTCACCTGCTTGAGCTTGTCGTCCCGGTAGGCGACGTCCCAGCCGTTGGCGATGATCAGGAGCTTGCTCGGCGGATCGTAGTCGAGGCGCATCTTGTCGGGGCGCTTGTAGTACAACTTGCCCGTGGCCGTGCTGCCGTCCGGATTGATCTGGACGAAGTTCGCGCGCAGGCTGTGCAGGCCATTGAGGTAGCTCTCGATCCGCGCGACGTCCTCGGCGTTCGCGGCCGCCGGATCGCGGACCGCCGCCAACGCAGACCCGCCGGCGAGGCCGCCGAGCAGCACCGCCAGGAGCGCGCCAGCGCGCAGCACCCCCAGGAGCGCGCCGGCGCGCAGCACCCCCAGGAGCGCGCCGGCGCGCAGCAGGGAACTCATCGGCATCTTCCGGGAACGATCACCAGGGCGTGCCATCGTCCTCGGGGTCCTCGCCGCCGCCGATCAGGACCTGCCGGCGGCCGACGTGGTCGGGATGGCTGACGTGGCCCTCGGTCTCCATCCGCTCGATCAGCCGGGCGGCGCTGTTGTAGCCGATCCGCATCTTGCGCTGCAGGAAGCTGGTCGAGGCCTTGCCCTCGCGGGCGATGATCTGCAGGGCCTGGGCGTACTGGGCCTCCTCGCCGTTGGCCGGCGGCTCGCTGATGCCGGCGCTGATCGGGCCCGAGGCATCGAGCGCCGCCTCGTCGGTCACCGAATCGAGATAGTCGGGCTCGCCCTGCTGGCGCAGGAAGTTGACGACCCGCTCGACCTCCTCGTCGGTCACCAGCGGGCCGTGGATCCGGGTGATCCGCTCGCCCGGCATCATGTGCAGCATGTCGCCCTGGCCGAGCAGCTGCTCGGCGCCGGGCTCGCCGAGGATGGTCCGGCTGTCGATCTTGGACGAGACCCGGAAGCTGATCCGGCTCGGCAGATTGGCCTTGATCACGCCGGTCAGCACGTCGACCGAGGGCCGCTGGGTGGCGACGATCAGGTGGATGCCGGCGGCGCGCGCCTTTTGCGACAGCCGCTGGATCGCCGATTCGATCTCCTTGCCGGCGGTCAGCATCAGATCGGCGACCTCGTCGACGATGACCACGATCAGCGGCATCGTGCGCATCTCGATCGGCTGCTGCTCGAACACCGGCACGCCGGTGCCGGGCTCGAAGCCGGTCTGCACGCGCCGTGACAGCTGCTCGCCGCGCTCGAGCGCCTCGCCGATCCGGCGGTTGTAGGCGGAGATGTCGCGCACGCCCAGGTGCGACATCAGGCGATAGCGCTCGTCCATCTCGCGGACGACCCACTTGAGCGCGACGATCGCCTTATGCGGCTCGGTCACCACCGGCGCCAGCAGGTGCGGGATGCCCTCGTAGACCGAGAGCTCGATCACCTTGGGATCGATCATGATCAGCTTGCACTTGTCGGGCGGCGAACGGTAGAGCAGCGACAGGATCATCGCGTTGATCGCGACCGACTTGCCGGAGCCCGTCGTGCCGGCGATCAGCAGATGCGGCATGCGGGCGAGATCGACCATCACCGGGTCGCCGCTGATGTCCTTGCCGAGTGCCAGCGTCAGAGGCGCCGAGGTGTCCTCGTAGGCGGCGCTGGCGAGGAGATCGCGCAGATAGACGGTCTCGCGCTGGTCGTTGGGCAGCTCGATGCCGATCACGTTGCGGCCCGGCACCGTGGCCACCCGCACCGACATGGCGCACAGCGAGCGGGCGATGTCGTCGGCGAGCGCGACCACGCGGGCGGCGCGGGTGCCCGGCGCCGGCTCCAGCTCGTACAGGGCGACCACCGGACCGGGCCGGACGTCGACGATTTCGCCGCGGACGCCGAAATCGTCCAGCACCTTCTCGAGCGCGCGCGCGGTCTCGGCGAGCGCTGTCGGATCCAGGCTGACGCTCGTGCGCTGGCGCGGCTGGGCGAGGAAGCTGAGCGGGGGCAGCTTGAACCCGCTCTCCGGAACCAGCTCGGCGGCGGGCTCCGGGCGCGGCGCCACGGGCGCCTCCGGGGCGACCTTGGTCCGTTCGACCGGGCGTTGCCCTGGACCTGGCGCTGGCTCGGGCTTGGCCGCCGAGGGTCGCCGCCGGCGCGCGTTCTCGGTCGCGGCGATCGCCGGATCGATCGTCCGCATCAGGTCGGGACGCGCCCGCTCGAGCCGGTCGCCCGACGGTCGCAGACGCGCCGCGAGGCCGCCGACGAACTGACTGACGAAGCTGAAGCCGGCCGCGAGCGGGCGCCTGGGGGCGGTCGCGGCGGGCGCTAGGCCATAGCGCTCCTCCATCGCCTGGGCCCAGCGCGGCTCGCTGCGTGCCGCCGGCGCCGCCTGCCGGTGGCCGAGCCGGAACGGCAGCAGAATGAGCGACCAGCCGAGCTGCCAGAGCTCGCGCCAGCTGAGCCCGAGCGCCAGAATCACGCACACCAACGCGATGCTGCCGGTGACCGTCGGGTAGATGTCGGAGCCGATCGGGTGCTGCAGGCGATTGAGCATGAAATCACCGACGAAGCCGCCGAGCCCGACCCAGAACGGCCAGCTGTCGGGCAGGGGTCGGGTCGCGAGCCAGGTCGCGGTCGCGAGCAGCGCGAGCGGCAGCGCCGCGACCGGCAGCCAGGGCCAGTCGAGCGGCTTGGCAAAGATCAGCCGGAGCGCCCAGAGCGGCGGGATCAGGACCACAAGCCAGGCAGCGAGCCCGAGCGTCTGCTGCAGGACGTCGGCGATGCTGGCGCCGAACACGCCGAGCGGGTTGGTGCTCGGCCCGGCGGTCGCGTGGTTGAGCGAGGGATCGTTCGGATCGTAGCCCCAGAGCGCCACGGCCACGATCAGGGCGGCCGCCAGCAGCGCGAGGCCGAGCGCCTCGGCCGCCCGCCGCGCCAGAAAGTCGGACACGCCGGCCCGATCGGCGGAGCGAAGGGAAGGGGCGGCCATGGTGCTGCGAAGCCTCCTCTTCAGACTCTGGTCAGCTCAAGGTGGCGACGAGACCGGCGAGCGCCGCGTCGGTGGTCGCCAGATCGTGCACCAGCGCGACCCGGATCGCGCGATCGCCCGGATTGTCGCCGCTCGGGTCCGGGCGCCCGATGTAACCGCCCGGCAGGACCTTGATCGCGGCCTCGGCCCACAGCCGGCGCGCGGCCGCCTCGCCGTCGCCGACCTCGAGCCAGAGAAAGAAGCCGCCATCGGGCCGATAGTAGCCGAACCGGCGGCCGAGCCGGTCATCGGTCAGGCCGAACTTCTCCCGGTAGAGCTGGCGGTTGGCGATCACGTGGTCCTCGTCCTGCCACAGCGCGGTCGCGGCCGCCAGCACCGGCAGCGGCTGGACCGCCGCCGCATAGCTGCGCAGACGGGTGAACCCGGCCAGGATCGCGGGATCGCCGGCCACGAACCCCGAGCGCAGCCCGGCCGCGCTCGAGCGCTTCGAGAGGGAATGGCAGACCAGCACCGAATCCAGACGCCCGTCGAGCGCGACCGCCGCTTCCAGGGCGCCGGGCGGCGGGGTTTCGGTGTAGATCTCGGCGTAGCATTCGTCCACGATCAAAACGAAGCCATAGGCGCGCGCCAGCTGGATCAGCCGCTTGAGATAGTCGAGATCGGCCGCCACCCCCTGCGGGTTAGCCGGTGAGCATATGTAAAAGGCGGCCGTGCGCTCAAGTAGTTCGCTGCTCAGTCGATCGAGCATGGGCAAATAGCTGGTCTCGGCCGAGACCGAAAGCAACACCGGCTCGGCGCCGGCCATCACCGCGCCGCCCAGGTAGACGTTGTAGAACGGGTTCGGCAGCAGCACCGCCGGCTGCCGGCCCGCCTTGCGCTCGGGCGTGACCGCCTGGGCGATCATGAACAGCGCCTCCTTGGTGCCGGCGACCGGCAGCACGTGGCGGTCGGGGTCGAGCGTGCCGGCCGGCAGATGGTAGCGCCAGCTCAGCCAGACCGCGGCCGACTCGCGGAACTCAGGCGTGCCGTTCACCGGGGGGTAGCGTCCCCAGAGGTGCTCGTTGGCGCGCAGGGCCTCGATCATCAGCGGCGGGATCGGGTGCATCGGCTGGCCGAGCGCGAGATCGACCGGCGGCCGGCCCCGCGGCGGCTCGATCGGCGCCAGCAGCGTGGCCAGGCGCCGGAACGGGTAATCGCTGAGGGTCTCGAGCCGCGGGTTGAGCATGACCGGCCGCTGGTTGGAGGGTCGGGGCGGAGGCTGCCGCGCCTGCCGTAGCACACCTCACATTAACATTTCCGGACAAGGTGCTTCAACCAGGCAAAAAAGCCACTGGCGACCGAGCAAGATCGCGTCTGCGACCGCATGCCGCACGAGTGATCGCGACCGTTGCCTGCAGATTCCGGGCCATGATGGGCGAGGCAGCCTACGACCTAGCGATCATCGGCGGCGGCATGACCGGCCTGGCGCTGGCCTGCGCCACCGCCGGCGCGGCACAACGGGTTCTGCTGGTCGAGCGCCAGGCGCTGGCTGCGACCACCGCGCCGCCGTTCGACGGCCGCGTGACCGCGATCGCGCCGGGCTCCAGGTCTCTGCTCGGGGCGATCGGCGTCTGGCCGGAGCTTGCGGGCGAGGCCGAGCCGATCCTGGACATCCGGGTCGGCGAGCGGCATTCGCCGCTGACCGTGCACTACGACCACCAGGCGGTCGGCGACCAGCCGCTCGGACACATCGTCGAGAACCGGCGGATCCGGGGCGCGCTGCTGCGCCGGCTCGAGCGGCTGCCGGCGGGCACGCTGACGCTCGCCGCACCGGACCAGGTGATCGGTCTCGAGCGCAGTGGCGCCGGGGCCGAGTTGCGGCTCGCCAGCGGCCAGAGCGCCCGCGCCGCCCTGGTCGCGGCCGCCGAGGGCCGCTCGTCGCCGACCCGCGCCGCCGCCGGCATCGACGTGCTGCGCTGGGACTACGGTCAGACCGGCATCGTCGCGACGCTGGCGCACGAGCGGCCGCACCACGGCCTCGCGATCGAGCGCTTCTTCCCGGACGGCCCGCTCGCGCTGCTGCCGATGACCGGCCGGCGCTCATCGATCGTCTGGGCGGCCGACGACCGGCTCGCGGGCGAGCTGACCCGGCTCGATGACGCCGAGTTCGTGGCCGAGCTCGGCGAGCGCGCCGGTGAGCGCCTCGGTGCCTTGACGCTCGCGGGGCCGCGCTGGCACTACCCGCTCGCGATGATCCAGGCGCAGCGCTACACCGACCGGCGGCTCGCGCTGGTCGGCGATGCCGCCCACGCCATCCACCCGATCGCGGGCCAGGGCTGGAACCTGGCGCTGCGCGACGTCGCGGCGCTTGCGGAGCTCGTGATCGACGCCACCCGGCTCGGGCTCGACCCGGGCGGCGCTTCGGTGCTCGCCCGCTACGAGCGCTGGCGGCGCTTCGATTCGCTGGCGCTGATCGCGATCACCGACGGCCTGAACCGGCTGTTCGGCAACGATCTGTTGCCGGTGCGCCTGGTCCGCGAGCTCGGCCTCGGCCTGGTCGAGCGCACCCCGCCGCTCAAGCAGTTCTTCATGCGCCATGCGATGGGTCTTTTGGGCGACCTGCCCCGGCTGATGCGCGGCGAGGCGCTTTGAGCTCCCCGCCGGGCAGGTCCATCGGCACCCCCGCGAGCTCGGCGCGCAGCGCGTTCAAGCAATCGAGACTGGCGAGCGTCGCCGCCGGCCGCTCGCTCGCGATCCCGACCAGCAGCGCCTCGATCAGCCCGAGCGTGGCGGTGTGCATGCTGAACAGGTCGGCGCGCCCGCGCGCGACCGGCAGCACGAGGCCGACCCGGTCGCCCAGGCGCGGGCCGAGCGTGTCCGAGACCAGCATCGTCCCGGCGTCGGAGCGCCAGGCCTGATCGAGCAGCACCGCGAGCTCCCGATAGACGCGGGTGTAGGCGAAGATGATCACGAGATCGCCCGCCCGCAGCTGCTGCAGCCCGTCGGCGAGCAGCAGCCCGGCCTGAGTCAGGCTCCGGGTCTCGAGACCGAAGCGCCCGAGCTGGATCGTGAGATAGTCCGCCATCGCGCTCGAGGGTCCGATCCCGAACACCCAGCGGCGCCGGGCCTCGAGGATCGTCCGGATGGCGGTCCTGAACAGCTCGGGCGTGATGTCCCGACGCAAGCCCTCGAGGGCTTCCCGGTGGATCTCGAGCGTCACCTCGAAGGCACGGCCGAGGTGGTCGCCGGCCTCGCCAAGCGTGCGGGTCAGCCGAGCGGCGGGCGACAGGCCCTGGCGCAGCTCGAGCGCCAGCGCGCGCCGGAGCTCGGCCATGCCAGCGAAGCCCAGCGCCCTCGCGGTCCGGATCACGGTCGCATCGCTGGTTCCGGCGCGCGCCGCGAGCGCGGCCGCCGACCCGACCAGAACCTCGTCGCGGTGCTGCTGGAAGAAGCGCGCGACGCTCCGTTCCTTGGGGCTGATCCGCTCCCAGCAGGCTGCCACCCGCTGATCGAAGGCGTTGTCCGACGGCATCACGCAGATTCGCGGTTGACTTGATCGTGTCGCGCACACTACATAATGCGAGCTGATGTAGCAATCACTACGCAGCCGGATGCGCGCCGATGGATCTGGGGTCCTGGAGCATTGCCGGCCCGGCGCTCGGCGCGGCCTTCGCGGCCTCGCTGGTCGAGGTGGTCGAGGCGTTCACCATCGTGCTCGCGGTCGCGACCCTGCGCGGCTGGCGGCTGGCGGCGACCGGCACCGCTGCGGCGCTGGGCGCTCTCGGGCTGCTGGTGCTGGTGCTCGGGCCGCTGCTCGACCGGGTGCCGCTGCACCTGCTGCAGCTGGTGATCGGCGTCCTGCTCCTGCTGTTCGGCCTGGGCTGGTTGCGCAAGGCAGTGTTGCGGAGCGCGGGGGTGATTCCTCTGCACGACGAGGATGCCGCCTTCGCGGCCGAGACGCGCGAGCTCGCCGAGGCCGCGCGCCGCACCAGATCGCTCGACTGGATCGCCGGCCTCGCGGTCTTCAAGGCGGTGCTGCTCGAAGGCCTGGAGGTGGTGTTCATCGTGATCGCAGTCGGCGCTGGCCGGGGGCTGCTGTGGCCGGCCTGTATGGGCGCGCTCGCCGCCTGCGCCGCCGTACTCGCGGTCGGCGCCGTGGTCCATCGGCCCCTCGCCCGCGTGCCCGAGAACACGCTCAAGTTCGGGGTCGGCGTGATGCTCTCGGCGTTCGGCGTGTTCTGGACCGGCGAAGGCCTCGGCGTGCGCTGGCCGGAGCAGGACCTGGCACTCCTGGTGTTCGCGGCGCTCTTTCTCGCAACCGGTCTGTGGACCGCGAGCAGGCTGCGGCAGATCGGCCAGGCTGGCGCGCGATGACGCTTGTGCGCGAGATCGCGGGCGAGCTGATCGGCATGTTCATGGCCGACGCCCGCCTGACCCTGGCGGTGCTGGCCCTGGTCGCGATCACCGCGGGCCTGATCCTTGTCCTCGGCGTCAACCCGTTGCTGGCCGGCGGCGCGCTGTTGGTCGGCTGCCATCTGATCCTGGTCGAGGCCGCGGTCCGGGAGGGCCGCCGGCGGCGTCCGGACCCGTGAGGGTCTCAGCGCACCCAGGCGATGCGTAGCAGGTTGGTCGAGCCAGGAGTGCCGAACGGCACGCCGGCGGTGATCACCAGGCTCGAGCCGGCGCTCGCGAAGCCGCTCTCGATCGCATAGTGGCAGGCGCGCTCGACCATGTGGTCGATGTTCCGGGCGTCCTCGCAGACGACCCCGTGCAGGCCCCAGACCAGGGCCAGCCGGCGCGCGGTCGCGAACTGGGTGATCAGGCCCAGGATCGGCTGATCCGGGCGCTCGCGCGCCGCCCGGAGCGCGGTCGAGCCGGTCGTGGTGTAGGTGACGATCGCCGCCGAGCGCATGGTGCTCGCGACCTGCCGCGCCGCGAGCGTGATCGCGTCGGCCGCGGTGTGCTCGGCCTCGGCGTGATAGGCGTCGAGGTAGCCGCGGTACAGCGGGTCGCGCTCGACCTTGGTGATGATCCGATCCATGATCGCGACCGCCTCGGCCGGGTAGGCGCCGGCGGCGGTCTCGGCCGACAGCATCAGCGCGTCGGCGCCGTCGTAGACCGCGGTCGCGACGTCCGAGGCCTCGGCCCGGGTCGGCGCCGGCGCGCCGATCATCGATTCCAGCATCTGGGTCGCGACCACCACCGGCTTGCCGGCGGCGCGGGCGGCGCGCACGATCCGCTTCTGCAGACCGGGCACGTCCTCGGGCGGCAGCTCGACCCCGAGGTCGCCGCGGGCAATCATGATGCCCTCCGAGAGATCGATGATCTGGTCCAGGTGGTCGATCGCTGCGGGCTTCTCGATCTTGGCCATGATCGCGGCCCGGCCGGCGATCAGGCGACGCGCCTCGGCGACGTCCTCCGGGCGCTGGACGAACGACAGCGCCACCCAGTCGACGCCGAGGTCGAGGCCGAACTGCAGGTCGCGCCGGTCCTTCTCGGTCAACGGCGACAGCGGCAGGATCACGTTCGGGACGTTGACGCCCTTGCTGTTGGACAGTCGACCGCCGCTCAAAACCTGGGTCTCGGCGTGATCCGGCCCGACCTCCTCGACCCGGAGCCGGATCTTGCCGTCGTCGAGCAGCAACTCGGTGCCGGCGCTGATCGCCTGGAAGATCTCGGGGTGCGGCAGCGACACCCGCTGCTGGTCGCCCGCCTCGGTGCTCAGGTCTAGGCGGAAGGGGGCGCCGCGCGCGAGCTCGATCGCGCCCTCGCGAAAGGAGCCGACCCGGAGCTTCGGCCCCTGCAGGTCGATGACCACCGCGACCGGCCGCCGGGTCTCGGCCTCGACCGCGCGCACCGCCTGGTAGCGCTTCGCCTGGTCGGCATGGCTGCCGTGAGAGAAATTGAGCCGGAAGGCGTCGGCGCCGGCTTCGAACAGGCTGCGGATCTGCTCCTGCGACGAGCTCGCCGGTCCGAGCGTGGCGAGGATCTTCGCGTTGCGTCTGCGACGCATGGCCAGCGGTCTCCTGGCGTCCTTGGCGCGGCATCGCGCCAAGGACCACGCCTCGATAGCCCGTGGCGCGTCCGATGTCACCACGCGTTCGCGTCGCGCGCGGCTTGACGCCGCGGCCGCCGGCCACCTATTGCTGGCGGCCGGACCACAGACATCGAGGCTGCCGTGCTACCCACACTGGTTGGCGGAGGGATCGCGCTGATCATCGCGATCGTCTTTCTGGGGGTCATTCTCGTCAAGATTCCCTCGATCGCGCTCTGGATCGTGGTGCTGATCGGCGTCGCGCTGATGATCATTAGCGTGGTCGAGGCGGTCCGCAGCGGCGAGGACCAGTTCGGCAGCTAGGCTACGTGGACCCGGCTGAGACCTCGGAGCGGAGCGTCTCTACCAGCCAGCGCGCGGTCCGCAGCAGCCTGGCGTCGTCGCCTCTGCGGCCGACCAGCTGGACACCGAGCGGCAGGCCGTTGCCCGCCTGCAGCAACGGCAGGGTGACCGCGGGCATGCCGCAGAGCGTCCAGATCGTGCAGAACACCGGGCTGCCGGTCGAGCCCAGGCCATGCGGCGCCGGCCCGGTGGTCGCCGGCGTCAGAAACGCGTCGTAGCGCTCGAACAGCGGCTCGAGTGACTGCCCCAGCCGGGGGACTGCCTCGAGCGCGCGGTTGTAGTCGACCGCCAGGCACTCCTGGCCGCGCTCGATCATCTGGCAGAGCCGGGCGGTCAGCCGGTCACGTCCGCGCTGATACTCCGGCGCGAAGCTGCGGGCGAGATCGGCTTCCATGATCGTGGCGTGCAGCTGGACCGCCTCGTCGAACGCCGCCGGCAGATCGACCGCCACGACCCGCTCGCCGAGCGTCGCCACCAGCTCGTCGAAGGCCGCCCTGGTCTCGTCCTCGGCCTGGTCCCAGACCGGGGTGCGCACAAAGCCGAGGTCGGGTGTGACCGGCGGCGGCTGCATCGCGACCTGGAGCAGCCGCGGATGGGCGCTCGGGCGGAGCGCCGGATCGGCCGGGTCGTAGCCCATCAGGACCTCGGCGAGCAGCGCCAGATCGGGCAGCGAGTTCGCCATCACGCCGACCGTATCGAGCGGCGGCGACTGGCGGAGAATGCCGGCGCGCGAGATCAGGCCGTGGCCGGGCTTGAAGCCGAAGACGCCGCAATAGGCCGCGGGCCGGATCACCGAGCCGTTGGTCTGGGTCCCGAGCGCCAGCGGCACCATGCGGGCCGCGACCGCCGCGGCCGAGCCCGACGACGAGCCGCCCGGGGTGTGCTCCGGGTCGTGCGGGTTGCGGGTCTTGTTGGGGCCGTAGACGGCGAGCTCTGTGGTCACGGTCTTGCCGAGGATCACGGCACCCGCGGCGCGCAGCCGGCTGACCACGGTGGCGTCCAGGCGCGGCCGGCGCCCGGCGTGCAGCACGGTGCCGTTCTCGGTCGGCATGTCGGCCGTGTCGATGATGTCCTTGACGCCGATCGGCAGGCCGTGCAGCGGCCCGAGCGGCCGGCCGCGCTTGCGCATCTCATCGAGGGCCCCCGCCTGCCCGAGCGCGTGCTCCGGGTCGAGGAAGGCGAACGCCTGGACCTCGGGCTCCGCGGCCTCGATCTGGTCCAGGCAGGCCTGGGTGAGCTCGAGCGCGCTGAGCTTGTGGTCGCGGATCAGCTGGACCGCCTGCGCGGCGGTCAGGCTCACGAGCTCATTCGAGGGTTCGATCATCGCTCACTCGCACGGGCCCGGAGCCTGACTCAGCCGCTGTAGAGATAGCGCGGCAGCCATTCGACCAGCCCGGAGAAGTTGTAGACCATGATCATGGCCAGGAAGACCATCGCGAGGAACGGCATCACGCCGCGGAAGATGTCCATCAGCTGGACGTTCGGCGGTGCTATGCCCTTCAAGTAATAGGCGGACATCGCCATCGGCGGGGTCAAGAACGAGGTCTGCAAATTCAGCGCCACCAGCACCCCGAAGAAGATCGGGTCGACGTTGAAATGGTGGAGCAGCGGGAGGAAGATCGGCACGAAGATGATGATGATTTCGGTCCACTCGAGCGGCCAGCCGAGCAGGAAGATGATGAACTGGGTGAGCATCAGGAAGGTGACGGTGCCGAGATTGAGGCCGAGCACCAGGTTCTCGACGACGTGGTGGCCGCCGAGATAGGAGAACACCGAGGAGAAGGTCCAGGAGCCGACGAACAGATAGCAGACCATGGCGGTCGTGCGGGCGGTCAGGAAGACCGCTTCCTTGAGCCGGGTCCAGGTCAGCGCGCGATAGGCGGCCGCCAGGACCAAGCCGCCGAGCGCCCCGACCGCGGCCGCTTCGGAGGGCGTCGCGAGACCGAACAGGATCGCGCCCAGCACGCTCGTGATCAGGATCGCGAGTGGGAAGAACGAGGTCAGCAGCTGGTAGATGATCTGGGTGAACGGGACGTCGGCCTCCTCCTCCGACAGCTTGGGCGCGAGCTTGGGATTGATCACCACGCGGCCGATCACATAGAGCACGTAGAGGCCGGCGAGCAGCATGCCCGGGAGCATCGCCGCGGCGTACAGCTTGACCACCGAGACCCCGGCGGTGGCGGCGTAGACGATCAGCATGATCGAGGGTGGAATCAGGATCCCGAGCGTGCCGCCGGCGCAGATCACGCCGGCCGACAGCTTGGTGTCGTAGCCGGCCTTGAGCATCGCCGGGAACGCCAGCAGCCCCATCAGCGTGACGACCGCGCCGACGATCCCGGTCGCGGTCGCGAACACCGCGCAGGTGACCAGCGCCGCGACCGCCATCGACCCGGGCACGTGCCGGGCCGCGAGCTGGATGCTGTAGAACAGGCGGTCGATGATGTTGGCGCGCTCGACGATGTAGCCCATGAACAGGAACAGCGGCACCGCCACCAGCACGTCGTTCGACATGATGTCGAAGGTGTTCTGGACCAGCAGCTGGAAGATGTGATCGCCCATGGCGTAGTAGCCGAAGAACACGCCCATCGCGACCAGCGTGAACGCGATCGGGAACCCCAGCATGATGATCAGGATGAAGAACAGCAGCATCCCGACGCCGATTTGCGGATCGGTCATCGATGCGTCTCCGCCGCCGGCCCGCCGTGAGCGTGCGCGAGCTCATCCTCCTGGTGATGGAGAATCGCCGACTCCAGCTCCTCGACGTCGTGGTAGCGCGCCGGCCAGTAGCCGTCCCGGATACAGTGGATGCAGCGGACGAGCTCCGAGATGCCCTGCAGGAACAGGACGACGCCGGCAATCGGGATCAGCGCCTTGAGCTGGTAGACCGGGATGCTCGCCGGGCTGTAGACGCTGGTCTCGCCGTAGCGCCAGGACATGCGGGCGAAGGTGTAGCCGGAGTAGGCCAGGGCGGTCACGCCGGGGAAGTAGAACAGCAGGTAGAGCGCCAGGTCGATCATCGCCTGCACGCGCTGCGGCCACAGCCGGTAGATGACGTCGCCGCGGACGTGGCCGTCGCGTGACACGGTGTAGGCGCCGGCCATCAGGAACAGACCGCCATACATGATGTAGCTGACGTCGTAGGCCCACGAGGTCGGGTCGCGCAGGACGTAGCGCACGAAGACCTCGTAGGATACGGCGAAGGTCAGGATGAGGATGCACCAGGCGAACACCTTGCCCATCCACATGCTGAGCCGGTCGATGAACATCAGGTACCGCTCCACGGTGCTTGTCTCCCGCAACGATCGGGCCTGCGCCCCCGACTGCTTGATGAAGCCGCTTATGACGCGGGGCGGCGCCCGCAGGCACCGCCCCGTCGCCGGTTGATCGAGCTCGTTCGAGCCCGCTACAAGCTCAGCTGACCGAAGTAGTGCTCGTAGGCAAGCTGGGTGTCGACGTTGTTGTACAGGACATAGTAGCAGACCCGCTTCGCCCAGTCTTTCTGCGAGGCGATCACCTTCTTGAAGAACTCATCGGCGGACAGCTGCTCGACCACCGCGTCCCAGGCGTTGAGCTCGGCGGTGAAGACATCCTGGGGCGTACGATGGACCGTGACCCCGTCCTCCTTCTGGAGGGCCTCCAGGTCCTTGGAGTAGCGGTCGAACGCCTTCCAGAGCGTGGCGCTCGACGCCGCCTCGCTGGCGTGCTTGAGGATCGCCTGCTGCTCCGGGGCGAGGCCGTCGTAGACCCCCTTGTTGAAGATGATCTCGAAGAACTCGTTGGCCTGGTGATAGCTGCCCAACATGTAGTGCTTGGCGACGTCCGGCGCGCCGAGCAGACGGTCCGAGGTCGGGTTGTTGAACTCGAACGCGTCGATCACGCCCCGTTCCATCGCCGGGATGATCTCGCCGCCGGGGATCTGGGTGACCGCGAGGCCCATGTTCTGCATGACCTCGGTGGCGAGGCCGACCGTCCGGTACTTGATGCCCTTGAGGTCGGCCATCGACTTGACCGGCTTCTTGAACCAGCCGAGCGGCTGCGGCGGCATCGGGGTCGAGAAGAAGCTGACGATGTTGAAGCCCAGGATGTCCTGCATCAACTCCCGGTGCAGCTCATCGCCGCCGCCGAAGTAAATCCAGGCGATCGCCTGATGGGCGTCCCAGCCGAGGCACGGCCCGGTGCCGAACAGCGATGCGGCCTTGTTCTTGCCGTAGACGTAAGCCGGCACGGTGTGGCCGGCGTCGAGCACGCCGTCGTTGACGGCGTCATAGACACTGAACGCTTTCACTACCGAGCCGGACACCAGATACTCGATCTTGAGCCGGCTGCCGCCCATCGCGTTGACCCGGTCGACGTAGTCGGTCGCGAACTCGTTCAGGATGTCCTGAGGCGCCCAGGCGCCCTGCATCTTGATCGATGTCGTCTGGGCGCGCGAGATGTTCGGCGCGGCGAGCGCGGTCGTGGCGCCCGCGGCGGTGACCGCAGCGCCCTTGAGGAACTTGCGCCGCGACGCCGGCGCGGCCGCCTCGGTTTTGATGGCGTTCTTTTCGCTACTCACTTTGAGATCTCCCAGTTGGTACGGGCTAGCGATCATTGAGGAGCGTTCGCCCGATGGCGCCCCCGATATTCGATGCGCGCTAACCTGAGACAGAACCTCGATCCTGTCAAATTGAAGCCCGCCCTATCGCGGCGGTGCCACGGACCCGGATACCCCTTCCGATGACGCCGCCGCGGCCCGGAATATTCCTGTCGGGACAACTGGTTTCGCGTCCCGGTCCGGTCTATGTAGACGCGTCGACGAGATCGCAACGGAGGCGCCGATGCGCCGGCTGTCCGCCGTCCTGCTCCTGGTCCTGGCTCTCGGCCTGCCGGGCAGCGCGCGCGCCGCGAGGGACGAGCTGGTGATCGGGATCACCCAGTTCCCCTCGACCTTCAACCCCAACATCGATGCCATGGCCGCCAAGAGCTACATTCTGGGCATGGCGCGGCGGCCGTTCACTGCCTACGACGCCAAGTGGCACCTGATCTGCATGCTCTGCACCGAGCTGCCGACGCTCGAGAACGGCAAGGCCAAGATCGAGAAGCAGGACGACGGCAGCGACGGCATCGCGCTCACCTACTCGATCCGGCCGGAGGCGACCTGGGGCGACGGCACGCCGGTCACCACCGACGACGTGCTGTTCACCTACGAGGTCGGCCGCCATCCCGACAGCGGGGTCAGCAACGCCGAGCTGTACCGACGGATCACCGCGATCGACCGGGTCGACGCCAAGACCTTCGTGATGCACGTCGACCGGGTGACCTTCGACTACAACGCGATCAACGACTTCCGGCTGTTGCCGGCGCACCTCGAGCGGGCGATCTTCGAGGCCGATCCGACGGCCTACCGGTCGCGGACCGTGTTCGACACCGGGACCACCAACCCCGGGCTCTATTTCGGGCCCTACCGGATCACCGAGGTCTCAACCGGCGCGTTCGTCGTGCTCGAGCCCAACCCGACCTGGTGGGGCGACAAGCCGTTCTTCCGGCGGATCGTGGTCAAGGTGATCGAGAACACGGCCGCCCTCGAGGCCAACCTGCTCGCCGGCGGCATCGACATGATCGCGGGCGAGCTCGGCCTGACCATCGACCAGGCGCTGGCGTTCGCGAAGCGTCATGGCCAGGACTACCAGATCGCCTACAAGCCGGGCCTGGTCTACGAGCACATCGACCTCAATCTCGACAACCCGATCCTGGCCGACCGGCGGGTGCGCCAGGCGCTGATCTATGGGGCTCGACCGGCAGGCGCTCTGCCAGCAGCTGTTCGAGGGCCGCCAGGCGGTCGCCGATACCAGCGTCAACCCGCTCGACTGGGTCTACAGCGAGGACGTGCCGAAGTACCACGAGGACCTGACGGCCGCCGGCGCGCTGCTCGATCAGGCCGGCTGGAGCGAGATCCGGGGCGGCATCCGGCGCGATGACAAGGGCCAGCCGCTGACGCTCGAGCTGATGACCACCGCCGGCAACCGCACCCGCGAGCTGGTCGAGCAGGTGCTGCAGAGCCAGTGGAAGCAGGCTCGGCGTCGACGTCCGGATCCGCAACGAGCCGGCGCGCGTGTTCTTCGGCGAGACGGTCAGTAAGCGCAAGTTCAGCGCGATGGCGATGTTCGCCTGGATCAGCGCGCCCGAGAGCGTGCCGCGCACCACGCTCCATTCCGACCAGATCCCGACCGCGGCCAACGGCTGGGCCGGCCAGAACGATACCGGCTTCCGGAACGCCGAGGTGGACAAGCTGATCGACGCGATCGAGCGCGAGCTCGACCGCGACAAGCGCAAGGCGATGTGGGCCCGCCTGCAGGAGATCTACGCCGAGGAGCTGCCGGCGCTGCCGCTCTACTTCCGCTCCGAGCCGCACATCTGGCCGCTCTGGCTGCACGGCGTGGTGCCGACCGGCCACCAAGATGCCAGCACGCTCTGGGTCGAGCACTGGCGAGCCGAGACCAGCTGAGCGCGGTCCGGCCGGCGCTCGCGGTCCGGTGCTGCGCTATCTGATCCACCGCCTGCTCGAGGCGGCGCTCGTCCTGCTGCTGATGTCGTTCGTGATCTATGGCCTGATCGGCCTGATGCCGGGCGATCCGATCGATCTGATGGCGAGCGGCAACCCGAACATGACGACCGCCGACGTCGCCAGGCTCAAGGCTATTCAGGGCCTCGACCGGCCGCTGCTCGAGCGCTACGGCCACTGGCTCGGCGGCGCGTTGCGCGGCGAGTTCGGGTATTCGCGGGCCTTTGCCCGGCCGGTGCTCGAGGTCCTGCCGCCCCGGCTCGCCAACACCTGCCTGCTGATGGGCGTGAGCTTCGCGCTCGCGCTTCTGATCGCGCTGCCGGCCGGGATCCTGGCCGCGCTGCGGCCGCGCTCGTTGCTCGACTATGGCCTCAACCTCCTGGCGTTCGCCGGCATTTCGATGCCGTCGTTCTGGCTCGCCCTGCTCCTGATCCTCCTGTTCTCGGTCGAGCTCGGCTGGCTGCCGGCGAGCGGGGTGCAGAAGGTCGGGGTCGACCGTCTCGGCGACCGGCTCGCGCATCTGGTGCTGCCGGTGCTGACGCTGACCGCGCTGACGGCCGGCAGCGTGCTCCGCTTCATGCGCAGTGCGATGCTCGAGACGCTGCGTCAGGACTACATCCGGACCGCGCGCGCCAAGGGCCTCGGGCCGCTCGGCGTGGTCCTCGGGCACGCGCTGCGCAACGCCATGATCCCGGTCGTGACCGTGCTGGCCCTGCACTTCGGCGCGCTGTTCTCCGGGGCGCTGATCGTCGAGACCATGTTCGCCTATCTCGGGATGGGCAAGCTGATCTACGATTCGATCATGGGCAACGACTTCAACCTGGCGCTGGTCGGGCTGCTGTTCGCGACGCTCCTGACGCTCGCGAGCAATCTTTGTGCCGATCTGATCTACGCCTGGCTCGATCCGCGGATCTCCTATGCCGAATGAGGTCGGCGCGCTGCTGGCCGCGGCCCGCCGCGGGCCCGAGCGCCCGGGCGCCACGCCGGGCCGCCTGCTGCTGCGCCGCTTCCGGCGTCACCGCCTGGCGCTCGCGAGCGCCCTGCTGCTGGCGGCGCTGGCGCTGGCCAGCCTGTCGGCGCCGCTCGCCGCCGCCTGGCTCGGGCTCGACCCGAACGCGGTCGACCTGCTCGGCCGTTTCGCAGAGCCCTCTCCGGCGCACCCGCTCGGCACCGACGAACTCGGCCGCGATCTGCTGCTGCGCCTGTTGTACGGCGGCCGGATCTCGCTGTTCGTGGGGCTCGTGGGCGCGCTCGCGGCGGCCGGGCTCGGCACCCTGATAGGCCTGGTCGCCGGCTATCTCGGCGGCCGCACCGACGCCTTGCTGATGCGGCTGACCGACGGCGTGATCGCGCTGCCGCTCCTGCCACTCCTGATCGTGCTCGCGGCGGTCGATCTGACCAAGCTCGGCCTGCCCGCGGGACTGGCGCAGTCGGAGGCCGCGAGCCTCTACCGGATCCTCGCGATCGTCGCCCTGGTCGGCTGGACCACGGTCGCCCGGCTGGTCCGCGGCACCACGCTGTCGGTGCGCGCGCACGACTTCATCCGGGCCGCGGTCGCGCAGGGCGCCGGCCCGATCCGGATCATGACCCGCCACGTCCTGCCCAACGTGGTCTCGCCGATCATCGTCGCCACGACGCTCTCGGTCGGCAACGTGATCCTGACCGAATTGGTGCTGAGCTTCCTCGGTCTCGGCATCCAGCCGCCGTTGCCGAGCTGGGGCAACATGCTGACCAACGCCCAGGAGCTGATCTGGCAGACACCGGCGCTCGCGATCTACCCTGGGTTGTTGATCTTCGCGACCGTGATTGCGTTCAACTTTCTTGGCGACGGTCTGCAGGACGCGATGGATCCGCGGACCAGCGAGCCGTGAACCGGGCCGGAGCTTGCTTGCCCCTCGGCCGCCGTGATAACCTAGCTGACCTCGGCCACCCGTCGGCATCAACCAGCGGGTGGACTCGAATCGAGGGAGCGGAATGGTTTCCGCGACATTTTCGCCCGTATTTGTGATAATGTCGTGCGCCGGATACTATAGTTGGTAGCTAGGCAGCGCCCAGCTGCATTGGTAAAACGCAGACGTCGGATGGACGAAAGGAAGCTGCGGGTGGTGACGGTTCCCGCGCGGGCGCAGTGCGGCGGTCTCGGAGCGAGGCTGCGGCCGCCGACTGCCTTGGTTCGGGCGGATGGCTGCGACCCGGCGCTTGACGGCGCGAGGACGGGGTCGCCATTCTGCCCGGCCGGATACCCCGGTCCCTGGGCACCACCCTGGGGCCGCCGCCGCGTGCGCGCCAGGGTGCGCCCCGTCGACTGCCGTGCCTGGACCGGATCGAGGCCGCGGCGAACCCTGCTGAAGCTCCGCCCCGCTGCGGGCGCGGCAGCCGGCTCAGCTCAAGATCCCAGGTGAAGGTCGAGTAGGATGGCAAACGAGGCTCTACGACTGATCGGCAGCGGCTCGGAGGCCAGCCTCTCCAGCTCCAGCGAGGAGCTGAACCTGCGCGAGCTGTGGCGCGCGCTGATGCGCCGCCGGCTGCTGCTGCTGGCGACGATCATCGTGATCACCGCTGCGGCCTACGCCTACATCAGTCAACAGACGCCGATGTACACCGCCGAGGCCCTGATCCACGTCAAGAATCGCGACGGCAAAGTGGTCCAGATCCAGGACGTGGTCGACGACATGGCCGCCGATCCGGCCACCATCGAGAGCGAGGTCGCGTTTCTGACCTCGCGCGGGTTCCTGCGCCGGAACGTCGAGGCGCTCAATCTGGTCAACGATCCGGAGTTCAATCCGTCCCTGCTCAAGGACAAGTCCGCGCCGTCGTTTCTGAAGACCATCAATCCCCTGCAGTACATCCCGAAGGAGTGGCTGGCGGCGTTCCGGAAACCGGCGACGGGCGAGCCCGATGCGGCGAAGGTCGACCCGGCCGCACTCGAGTTGAACGCGGTGATCGATCGGTTCGCCAACCGGCTCACGGTCGCCCAGTCCGGGCGATCCTACGTCATCTCGCTGTCGTTCATGTCCGAGGACCCGACCAAGGCCGCCGATATCGCCAACAAGCTGGCCGAGGAGTATCTGGTCACCCAGCTCGAGGCGAAATATCAGGCCGCGCAGCGGGCAACCGAGTGGCTGTCCAAGCGGATCGACGAGTTGCGCGGCCAGGTGCTCGAGGCGGAAGCCAAGATCGTCGAGTACCGGACCAAGAACAACATGGTCGACACCAGCAATCAGAACAATCCGATCACGCTGCAGTTCTTCCAGCTCAACACCCAGCTGGCGCTGGCGCAGGCGCAGCGGGCGGAAGCCGAGGCGCGGCTCAGCCAGGCGAAGAGCCTGCTCAACTCGCCGGGCGGCATCTCGGCGGCCGCGCTGGTCCTGAGTTCGCCGCTGATGGCCAGCCTCAGGGATCAGGAGACCCAACTGACCCGGCAGCTGTCCGAAATGTCGACCATCTACGGCGAGAACCACCCGCAGATGATCAACACGCGGGCCTCGATCCAGAGCGTCCGTGACAAGATGAGGGACGAGGTCCAGCGGATCATTCAGGACGATACGAACGAGGTCGCGGTCGCGAAGGCGCGCGAGCGCGAGCTGACCAACAACATGGCCAAGCTACAGGGCGATGCCGCCCGGGTCGACCTGGCCGGGGTCGAGCTGGCCGACCTGACCAGCGAGGCGGACACCAACCGCCAGCTGTTCCAGACCTTTCTGACCCGCTTCAAGGAGATCGTCGAGCAGCAGGGTCTGCAGGAGGCCGACGCCAGGATCCTGTCCGCCGCCGACGTGCCGACCGCGCCCTCGGATCCGAAGATCGCGCTGTTCACGATGATCGCGTTCGCCGGCTCGGTGGTGCTCGGGGTGCTGCTGGTGTTCGTCGTCGAGCGCTGGGATTCCGACTACGGCTTCCGCAGCGCCGACGAGATCCAGGCCGCACTCGGGGTGCGCGCGCTCGCGCTCGTGCCGGACCTGAGCCGGCGCGAGACCCAGGGCGATCCGGCCGAGGACTACATTCTGCAGAAGCCGAACTCGGCCTACGCCGAGGCCCTGCAGCGGATCCGCACGAGCCTGTTCCTGACCGACGGCGAGCATCCGCCGAAGACGATCCTGGTGACCTCGTCGGTACCCCTCGAGGGCAAATCGACGATTGCCGCCTCGCTCGCGCGCCAGTCGGCGCGCTCCGGTCTGAAGGTGATCCTGATCGACGCCGACCTGCGCCGCCCGCGGCTGCATGAGGTGATCGGCCTGCCCAACCAGAACGGTCTGTCCGAGGTCCTGACCGGGCGCGCCAATCCCGAGGCCGCGATCAAGCGCGACGAGAAGTCCGGGCTCGACTTCCTGCCGGCCGGCATCGGCGTGGTCAGCCCGCCCGACCTGTTCCGCTCCTCGACCATGAAGATCCTGCTCGAGGAGATGGCGGCCTATTACGACCTGGTGATCATCGACACGCCGCCGGTGGCCGCGGTGTCCGACAGCTTCACGCTGTCCGGCATCGTCGACAAGTCGATCTACGTGATCCGCTGGGAGCAGACCCCGCGCAACGTCGCCCTCGCCGGCATCCGCCAGATGATCGACGCCGGCGCCGACATCGCCGGCATCGTGCTGGCGCGGGTCGACGTCAAGAAGCACGCGCGTTACGGCTACGCCGATTCCGGCTACTATCGCGGCTACTACCGGAAGTACTACGTCAACTGAGCCGCCCCGGGCCGGACGGCCGACACTTCGGGGCCGGACGCCGGGCGCCTGACCGCCGCCGCGGTCGCGCCCCGGATCCGCGCCCGCCGTCCGGATGAGCGCCTACCGCGACGCCTGGCGGCTCGCCTGGCCGCTGATCCTCTCGAACCTCAGCGTGCCGCTGCTCGGCATCGCCGACACGGCCGTGGTCGGCCATCTGCCGGCACCGCACTATCTCGGCGCGGTCGCGATCGGCGCGGCGATCTTCAACGTGCTCTACTTCCTGTTCGGCTTCCTGCGCATGGGCACGACCGGGCTGACGGCGCAGGCCTACGGCCGGGACGATGGTGAGGAGCTGCGCGCCGGCCTCTGGCGCGCGCTGCTGCTGGCCGGCCTGGTCGCCCTGCTGCTGCTGATCGCGGGCCCCGGCATCCGCTTGCTGGCGGAGGTGATCTTCGCGCCGGACGCCCGGGTCGCGGCCGAGCTCGAGACGTACCTGCGGGTCCGGCTGCTCGGCGTGCCGGCCGGGCTCGCCAATCCGGTCCTGCTCGGCTGGCTGCTCGGCATGCAGAACGCGCGCGGCCCGATGACGCTGCTGATCGCGACCAATGGCGTCAACATCGGCCTCGACCTCGTGTTCGTGCTCGGCTTCGGCTGGGGCGTCGCGGGGGTCGCCGCGGCCACGGTGGTCGCCGAGTACGGCGGCGCGGCGCTCGGCCTCTGGCTGGTCCTGCGCCGCCTCAGGGGGCTGCCGGGCGCCTGGAGCTGGCCGGCGATCGGCCGGCGCGCCGCCTTCTTGCGCCTGCTCGCGGTCAACCGCGACATCCTGCTCCGCAGCCTGAGCCTGGAAGCCGCGTTCCTGACCTCCACCGCGCTCGGCTCGCGCCAGGGCGAGGTCGTGCTCGCCGCCAACGCGGTGCTGCTCAACTTCCTGACCTTCGCGGCCTTCGGTATGGACGGCTTCGCCCGCGCCGCCGAGGCCATGGTCGGCCGCTACGCCGGGGCCGGCGGCCGGGCCGGCCTGCGCGCCGCCACTTCGGCGAACCTGAGGCTGGCGCTCGGCCTCGCGCCCTCCTGGCGCTGGCGTTCGCGGCCGGCGGCCGGCCGGCGATCGGATTGATGACCGGCCTCGATGCGGTGCGCGCGAGCGCGCTCGTCTATCTGCCGTATCTGATCGCGCTGCCGCCCGTCGCGGTCTGGGCGTTCCTGTTTGACGGCGTCTTCATCGGCGCCACCCGGACCGCCGAGATGCGCAACGGCATGGCGCTGGCGCTGGCCGTGTTCCTGCTCGCCGCCTGGGCCCTGATGCCGGCGCTGGGCAATCACGGCCTCTGGCTCGCGATGCTGCTGCTGATGGCGACCCGCGGCCTCTGGCTCGGCCTGCTCTACTGGCGGCTCGAGCGCGGCCCGGGCTTCATCGTCGCCCCCGGCCCGCTGGCGGGCTGAGAGGGCCTCCGCAGGGCCGTCGGTCGGTCGAGCCGCGGTCGCCTCGGGCGGGCCTGCGGGCGATCAGACCGATCTCGGGCATCGGTTCACGTTTCCGTTCCAACCTCGTTTATTTCAGGATCGCCCGCAGCGCCGCCCAAGGCACCGGGCTCGCGCCGGGGGGAGGTCAGCGGGACGCGCGCTCGAAGGGCGCCACGATCAGCCTGAGCAGGGGCCGCTCCCGCCGGCCCTCGACCCCGATCGGCATCGCGAGCCAGCGGCGGGTGCGGCTCTTCGAGCGGAACAGCGGGTCCCAGAAGCTGAAGATCGTACCGTAGTTGCTGTCGGTGTCGGCGCGGACCGCATGGTGGTGCACCCAATGGATCGAGGGCGTGATGATCACGCGCGCGAGCGCTGCCTCGAGCCGGGGCGGCAGGCGGGCGTCGCTGTGGTGGAAGATGGTGCCGGTCAGCAGCAGCGCCTCGAACAGCAGCACCGAGGTGAGCGGAAGGCCAAGCAGGACGATCACGAGCGCGCGCACCAGCGCCGACAGCAGCACCTCGCCGAAGTGGAAGCGGACCGCGCTCGTGCTGTCGAGCAGCTCGTCCAGGTGATGGACCTGATGGAAGCGCCAGAGCAGCGGGATCTCATGGTTGGCCCGGTGCCACCAGTAGATCCAGAAGTCGAGCAGCAGGATATCGAGCAGGAGCCCGGGCCAGCCGCCCCACCCGGCCGGCCGCAGCCCGAGGTCGAACTCGGCGGCCCAGGCCGTGATCGGCAGGACCACGAGCGGCGACAGCATCAGGTTGAGGCCGAACAGGCTGAGGTTGCGGGCGAGCCGGCGCCAGGCGGCCCGGCTCGCGCACCCGAAGCGCACCAGCAGCGGGCTTTCGGCCGCCGGCCACAGGCGCTCGTAGGTCAGGAAAAAGACGAACGCGCCGCCGACCAGCAGGACCTTGAGCGACAGCAGGCTCTCCAGGGTCATGGCGACCACGATAGGCCGCGCCGGGCCGGCGGCCAAGACGGTCGTCGAGGAGCCGGAGCGTAGTCGAATTTCGCGCTTCGCCCTCTTGAACTTCGGTCCACCTTGCCCACATAGCGCATGTCGGTCGCCGAACCGGGACCGACAAGTCAGCAGGGTCCGGTCGTAAGACGGGCCCACAGTCTATCGCTCCAAGGAGGATGTGACGATGCGTAGCTTTGACCTGAGCCCCCTGTTCCGTTACTCGGTCGGCTTCGATCGATTGGATGATCTGTTCGAGACGGCGTTCCGCGGCACGCAGGAGCCGTCGTACCCGCCGTACAACATCGTCAAGACCGGTCAGGACGCCTACCGGATCACGCTTGCGGTCGCCGGCTTCGGCGAGGACGAGCTCGACCTGGTTGCCCAGGAGAACGTCCTGACGGTGCGCGGCAAGGCCAATGATCCCGAGGCCGAGAAGAACGTCGCCTACCTGCACCGGGGGATCGCCCGGCGGGCGTTCGAGCACCGCTTCCAGCTGGCCGACCACGTCAAGGTCACCGGCGCCAAGCTGACCAACGGTCTGCTCGACATTGAGCTGGTGCGCGAGGTGCCCGAGGCAATGAAGCCGCAGAAGATCGCGATCGGCCAGGAGAAGGCCGAGCCGCGGGTGATCGAGGGCAAGAAGACCGCCGCGTAAGCGGTTCGCGACATAGGTACGGAACTGAGGGTGCCGGGCCGGTGATCGGCCCGGCACATCGTTTTCTTGAGCGGAGGATCGCCGTGGCCGAGAGGTTTACCGCGCCGGCGCACGGCGATAGAACCCCCGGGCCGGGACGGCCGCGCTTGTTTCGGACCCGGCGCTCGGCTACAAGCTCAGTCCATGACTCCCGGTGAGCCTGCGCCGATCATCGGCATTCCAGCCTGCCTGGTCGCGCGTGACGGGTTCGACTTCCATCAGGTCGGCGCCAAATACGTGGACAGCGTGATCGACGGCGCGGGCGGCCTGCCGCTGCTGATCCCGGCGGTCGGCAGCCGGACGGACGCGGACGCGCTGCTGGACGGGTTGGATGGCGTGCTGCTGAGCGGCAGCCCCTCGAACGTCGAGCCGCACCACTACGGCGGGCCAGTGCCGCCGGCCACGAGCGCCAAGGATCCGGCCCGCGACGCCACGACGTTGCCCCTGATCCGGCGGGCGATCGCGCGCGCGGTGCCGCTGTTCGCGATCTGTCGCGGCATCCAGGAACTGAACGTCGCGCTCGGCGGCTCGCTCCATCAGGAGGTGCACGCGCTGTCGGACCGGCTCGATCACCGCTCCGACAAGACCGTGCCGCCGCCGGAGCGCTATCTGCCGGCGCACGAGGTTTCGCTGACCCCGGGCGGCATGCTGCAGGAGCTGCTCGGCGGCGCCGAGCGGATCGTGGTCAACTCGCTGCACGGTCAGGCGATCGATCGCTTGGCCCCGCGTCTGGCGATCGAAGCCAGAGCACCCGACGGCACGATCGAGGCGGTCCGGGTCGAGGGCGCGCCCGGCTTCGTGCTCGGCGTGCAATGGCATCCCGAATGGCGGGTCCTCGAACACCCGATCTCCCGACGCCTGTTCGCCGCCTTTGGCGCCGCCTGTCGCGCGCGCGCCGATGCGAGAGCAAAGCATGAGCGATATGGAGCGTTGGCTTCGGGAGCGTGAGGTCACCGAAGTCGAATGCCTGGTTGCCGACCTGAACGGCATCGCGCGCGGCAAGATTCTGCCCGCGAACAAGTTCATCCGTTCGCTCGCCGAGGACACGCTGCGCCTGCCCGAGGCGGTGTTCGTCCAGACCGTCACCGGCGACTACGCGGCCGAGGACCGGGTGACCGATCCGGCGCTGCGCGACGTCCGGATGCGCCCCGACCCGCGCTCGCTGCGGGTCGTGCCCTGGTACCAGGAAGCGACCGCGCAGGTGATCAGCGACTGCTACCACCATGACGGCGGCGAGGTCGCGATCGCGCCGCGCCAGGTCCTCAGGCGGGTGCTGCGCGCTTATCAGGAGCGCGGCTGGCGGCCGGTGGTGGCCCCCGAGCTGGAGTTCTTCCTGACCAAGATCAACGAGGATCCGGACTACCCGCTCGAGCCGCCGATCGGCCGCTCGCGCCGGCCGGAATCGGCGCGCCAGAGCTATGGCATCGAGGCGGTCAACGAGTTCGACCCGATCTTCGAGGACGTCTACGACTGGTGCGAGGCGCAGGACATCGACGTCGACACGCTGACCCACGAGAGCGGCGCGGCGCAGATGGAGATCAACTTCAATCACGGCGACGCGCTCGAGCTCGCCGACCAGGCCTTCCTGTTCAAGCGCACGCTGCGCCAGGCGGCGCTCAAGCACGGCATCTACGCGACCTTCATGGCCAAGCCGATGGAGCGCGAGCCCGGCAGCGCCATGCACATCCACCAGAGCGTCGTCGACCTGGGCACTGGCGCCAACCTGTTCGCCGCCGGCGAGGACGGCTTTTCCGACCTCTTCCTCCAGTACATCGCGGGGCTGCAGAAGTATCTGCCGGCGGCGATGCCGCTGCTCGCGCCGAACGTCAACTCCTACCGCCGGCTGCGGCGCTATTCGGACGCCCCGATCAACCTGCACTGGGGCTGGGAGAACCGGACCGTCGGCCTGCGCGTGCCCGATTCGGCCGGCAGCGCGCGCCGGGTCGAGAACCGGGTCGCCGGCGCCGACGCCAACCCCTATCTGGCGATCGCCGCCTCGCTCGCCTGCGGCCTGCTCGGCATGACCGACCAGCTCGAGCCGACCAAGCCGATCGAGGGCAGCGCCTATCGCCTGGCCCAGACCCTGCCGCGACACATCGCCGATGCGCTCGATGCGCTGCGGCGCGCCCGGCCGCTGCGGCAGATCCTCGGCGAGGAGTTCGTCGAGGCGCTGATCATGGTCAAGGAGGCCGAGCAGGAAGCCTACCAGCGCGTGATCAGCTCCTGGGAACGCGAACACCTGCTGCTAAATGTCTAGGGCGGAAGGGCTGCAGGGGAGCAGCCGTGCCAGCGGGCGCCGCTCATGAATGCTGCCGCCGGGACTGATGCGCGGGACTGCCGGCGGACGCGTCGCCGGCGGGCCAGCCTGAACCGTGACACGCTCCGTGCGCTCACGGTCGCGATCGGCCTCGCGAGCCTGCTCGCGCTCCTGACCATCGCCACCTTCGGCTATCTGCCTCGTTACCAGCCGGACGGCCGGTCGGTTCTCGACAATGCGGATTTTCGCGAGGGATTCCGGGGCTGGCACAAGGGCGGCCTGGTGACCCTCGACGAGGCCGAGCTCGGCCACGCGATTTTGCAGAACCGGAACCCGCAGCGGGAGGTCTATCTGCGCCGCACGATCTCTCTGCCGGCGGGCCCGACCAGCCTGCGTCTCAGCGCCGACGTCGCGACCAGCCGGGTCGAGCACGGCGCCGAGCCCTGGCAGACGGCGCGGGTCTACCTGGTCCCCCAGACGTCCGACGGCGCCGAGCTCTGGGCTGATTCGAAGAAGCTGGCCAGCCTGGTCGGGACCACCCCGCGCCAGCACTTCGAGGCGGTCTTCGACATCGTCGGAGCGCCGGCGGTGACGCTCGGGATCGAGCTGCCGTTCATCCTGGGGCGGATGGACGTCGCCAACCTCGGTCTCGAGATCGTCGACGAGCGGGCGCCGTTCCGGCTCGCCGCCACGCTCCTGGTGTGCGCCTGGAGCCTGCTCGCCTTCCGGGTCGCGAGCGGCCTCTATCTCAGCATCCGCATCCCCCTGGTCCGCCACTGGCTGCTCGGGATGCTGACGGTGCTGGTGGCCGGGCTGTTCATGCCGGCGCTGCTGCGCCAGCAGCTGATCGACCAGCTGGCGCTCGGCTTCGGCATGCGGCTGGCCGATCCGGACGCGTTCGGCCGTGCCCTGGTGTTCGGACTCCTGGCGCTTCTGGTCCGGATCGGCCGGCCGCGCGTCCCGCTTCTGGTCCACCTGTCGTGCTGGCTGCTGGTCGGGGCGGTGGTGGCAGTGCTGCAACTGTTCACCCCGGACGGTTCGCCCGAGGCGGGGGACTGGCTTATCGGCGCGATCGGCACCATGTCCGGCTTGGCGGTCGCCGAGATCGGTCTGTGGGTCCGGCGCCGGATCGAGCGGGCCAGGAAGGCGGCGCGCCCGCCACCGTTGACGTCCGAGCCCCGGCACTGAGTGCGGCGGTTCCCCGTCGCGCCTCGCTGAGCCGTCGTCGCCCGGTGCTCCGGCTTCGGTGTTGCTGCTTGCGTATCGGCCGGCGGACGCCTATCATTCGGGTTTAGAAATGTGGAATAGAATGTTCCTCTGGCAGGTTCTTTCGCTGGCCGCGGTGGTGCTGGTGGCACTGCCGACCGCAAGCGCATGCGCCGACGATACCGGCGCCTACACCTTCACCGTGCTCAAGGATGGTCAGCCGGTCGGCCATCACCGCTTCGTCTTCGACCGCAGCGGCGATCGGATCGAGATCCGCGAGGCGACCGAGATCGAGGTCAAGTTCGCGATGATCCCGATCTACACCTTCGAGCACCAGGCCAACGAGCTCTGGCAGGACGGCCGCGTGGTCCGGGTCGACGCGACCACCAACGACAACGGCGAGAAGCTCGCCATCCGCGTCCGATCCGATGGCCAGGGCTACGTTCGCACGGTCAACGGCCGGGTCGACCGGTTCGACGCGTCGAAACGCATCCTCGCGGTCTGGAACAAGGACACCCTCAAGCATCACGACTTCTTCTCAGTGGTCGAGGACCAGACCCTGCAGGTCTCGTTCGAGTTGATCGGCCAGGAGAAGCTGTCCCTGCACGGCCAGTCACTCGACGTCGACCACTACCGCATGGTCGGCGACGAGGAGCGCGACCTCTGGTTCGACAAGGCGGGCCAGGTCGTCAAGGTCGAGTTCCAACGCCACGGCGCGGACATCACCTACCTGCGCGACCAGCTCAACCCGCTCGAGCCAGCCGCGGTCTGCAAGCAGTCCTGCTGACCGGCCCCGGCCCGACCGGCAGCGTCCTCAAGCCTCGCCATCGATGCTGGAGATTGATCCGCGAGTTCAGCGGCGGCGGCTCGCGGAACGTTCCGGTTTGTCTGGCGTCGCCCGGTGGTGTCTTCACCAGGTGAAGATCAGAGTGTAGTTGCCGCAGATCTCGCTCGCACGGCAAGCGTTGTAAGATCGCAGCCGGAGGTTCCGATGCGGGCGACACGCCGCTGAGAGACCTCATCGAAGAGATTATGGCTGCGCCGCGGAACTCCGACGCGGTGCCGATCGACGCGGCCTGAAGGCACAGATGTGATGCATCGGCGTGCCGCCCGCGATCCAGCGCCTTTTTGCGGACTGGCCGCTGCCGGCATGATCCGGCTGGCAGGCGTCAGCCGCGGACCGGCTGACCGGCTGGCTGAGCCACAGGGAGGCATCGAATGTCGAGAGTCAATCGCGCGATCGAGCTGCTGAGCGAGCAGCAGCCCGTCTATTCGACCGTGGTCGCCAAGCCGAGCTACCAGTGCGGGCGCGAGCACGCCGAGACCTGGGCCGACTGTCTGATCCTCGATCTGGAGCATCATCCGTTCGAGCCGGCGGCGCTGCACGCCTTCATGCACGGCCTGGTCGACGGCGGCCCGACCCGGAGCGGCCATCGCACGCCCGCGGTGCTCGTGACCCTGCCGATGGATGGCACCGACGAGCGGACCGTGCGCGCCAACAGCTGGATGATCAAGCAGGCGCTCGCCGCCGGCGTGCACGGCCTCCTGCTCTGCCATGCCGAGACCCCGGCCGCGGTCAAGGCGTTCGTCGAGGCCGCGCGCTATCCGTTCCAGACCCTGGGTGTCGGCGGGGGGCTGGATCAGGGTCGGCGCGGCGCCGGCGGTCAGGCGCTGGCGGCGCCGATCTGGGGGTTGGCAACGGACGGCTATCTGGAGGTCGCCGACGTCTGGCCGCTCAATCCCGCGGGCGAGCTGATGCTCGGGCTCAAGATCGAGAACCTGCGCGCGCTCGACAACGCCGAGGTGAATCTAGCGCTCCCGGGGATCGCGTTCGCCGAATGGGGGCCGGGCGACATGGGCATGGTGTTTGGCCACAAGGATGCGCACGACCCGCCCTATCCGTCCGAGATGGCGGCGGCGCGGGCCCGGGTCAAAGCCGCGTGCGATCGGACGGGGGTGGCGTTCCTCGAGATGGTCCGGCCCGAGAATGTGCTCGCGCAGCTGAAGGACGGGGTCCGGATCGGCGCCGCGACGCCCGAGGCCGCCGCCCTCGGCCGCCAGCACACAGGGCGCACCCTGCCCTGGTGACCCGGTGCCGGCACGGCCGGCGCGACCGGGTTTTGGCGCAGGGCGTCGAGCGTCGGCTTGATCGGCATTGGCGCGAATGTTGCTTGATCGCGGCTCCGATCGCGCGCCACTATGCCGGACTGGCCGCGCACCGGCCGATGGATCCGAAGCGGGCGGCAGCCCGTCAACGCTTCGGACGAGGCACAGGGAGATGGAGGAATGACCACGAGCGAGCTCGAGGACCTCAGGGTCGATCGTCGGACCGCCCTCAAGATCGCTGCCGGCGCCGGGGTCGCGGCGGCGAGCGGCTGGGGCCTCTCGGCGGTGCCGGCGCGGGCGGCCGCCGAGACGACGCTCGCGATCTGGACCGGCTTCCCGGAGCTGGTGCCGTTCTACCAGGCGGTCGCGGGCGCCTACAGCAAGCAGCATCCAGACGTCGGGTTCACCTTCTTCAGCACCTCGCTGCGCGAGGCCGAGCAGAAGCTGTCGGCGGCGGTGCCGACCGGCACCGGCCCCGACATCTTCGACATCGGCACCAACATCAGCGTCAACTTCATCGGCGCCGGCCTGATCAAGCCCAACGAGGCCGAGATCGACCAGTATCTGCGCAGCGGCGCCTGGAACAATTTCGTGGTCGATTTCTTCACGCTCGACGGCCAGAGCTACGGGCTGCCGCTGATGGAGGGTAGCCGGGCGTCGATGTACTACAACAAGGCGATGTTCGCCGAGGCGGGCATCGCCGGGCCGCCCTCGACCTTTCCGGAGCTGGTCGACGCCGCACGCAAGCTCACCAAGATCGATTCGTCCGGGCGCATGACCCGGAGCGGCATCAGCCTCCGCCTCTCGGGCCAGGGCAGCGGCATCACCGAGAAGTTCCGGTTCGTGCTCGAGCCGGCCGGCGGCTCCTTGATCGTCAAGACCGCGGGCGGCAAGTATCACAACGGCTTCGACAACGACGCCGGCCGGAGCGCGCTCCAGTTCTATGTCGACGCGGTCCAGAAGGACCGGATCGACGACCCCAAGATCCAGCACGACGCCGACGCCTTCGTCGCCGAGACCACGGCGATGCTGTTCCGCGAGGCCTGGGTGATCGGCGAGATCCAGCAGAAGAATCCGTCGCTCGACTATGGCGTGGCGCCGATCCCCCGCTGGCAGGCGGGCGGACCGCACAAGATGCTGCTGCAGCCCTGGGGCATCTACGTCAACGGCCAGAGCGCCAACCAGGCGGCTGCCTGGGATTTCCTCAAGTTCCTGACCGATCCGGACAATTCGCTCCGGCTCACGACCATGACCGGCTGGCTGTCGGAGCGCCAGGACGTGAACTGGGCGCCGTTGCTGAAGCAGACGCCGCAGTTCCAGACCTTCGTCGCACCGCCTGCGGATGTCGAGTTCTACGTCGAGCCGGTGCTGCCGGTCTGGGACGAGATCGAGAGCCGGATGGCCGATCAGCTGACCGCCGCCTACGTCGATCCGGCGCTGGGCGGCGACCCCGCCAAGGTCGCGGATGCGATCCACCAGATGGCCGAGCAGACCGATCAGCTGCTCAAGGAAGCGGATCTGTACGGCGCCTCCTGAGGCCCGGGGGCCGATCAGCGCTCGCCCGGCGTAGCCTCGGGATCGGGCGCCGGCATGCCGGCCCAGGCGGTCGCGGTGCTCGGCCGGGCGCCGGCCTGGCGCCGGCTCTGGCTCGGGCACTGGCGCCTGGTCCTGTTCTGTTATCTGGTCCTGGTGCCGGTGCTGGCGCTGTTCGCCTACGTCCGAGTCGTGCCGATCGCCTGGGGCGTGATCCTGAGCTTCCACAAGTGGAACCTGATCAGCCCGATCAAGCCCTACGTCGGATGGGCCAACTATGCCCAGCTGATCGGCGACCCGAATTTCCTGCTGGCGCTGAAGAACACCACGATCTATTCGCTCGCGATCGTGGTCTTCAGCACCGTGCTCGCCTTGCCGCTCGCCCTTCTGCTCGCCGGCAAGGGGCGGATGGCGGTTTTCTATCAGACCGTCTACTTCCTGCCGGTGATCACGCCGATGGTGCCGATGGCGATCGCCTGGAAATGGATCTACGACTACAATTACGGCATTCTCAATTATCTGCTGTCGCTGGTCGGCATCGCTCCGATCGCCTGGCTGACCGATCCCGCGATCGCGCTCTGGGCGCTGATCATCATGGGGATCTGGAAGGTCCTGGGCTACAACCTGATCCTGTTCCTGGTCGGGCTGCGCAACATCCCGGCGGTCTACCTGGAAGCTGCGAGCCTGGATGGCGCCTCGCCCTGGCAGCGCTTCTGGCACGTCACGCTGCCGCTCCTGAAGCCGATCCTGCTCTACGTGCTGGTGACCGCGACGATCAACGCCTTCAACGTGTTCACCCAGGTCTACGTGATGACGCTGGGGTCGCAGGCGGCACCCGGCCAGGCGGTGCGGGTGCTGGTGTTCGACATCTATCAGAACGCGTTCCAGTATTTTCACATGGGCTACGCGTCGGCCGAGGCGGTGACGCTGACCCTGATCGTGCTGGGCTTCACGCTGGTCCAGTTCAGCCTCGTGCGCGAGCAGGAGGCCTAGATGCGGCGCCGCAGCGGCCGGCGGGCCCCGGTCTCGATGGCTGCGCGTCTGCGCACCGCCCTGGTCCACACCGTCCTGATGCTGGGCGCGATCTTCATGGTCCTGCCGATGCTCTGGATGGTCGCGACCTCGTTCAAACCGCCGACCGAGATCGCGATCTGGCCGCCCGAACTGTTGCCGCGGGCGCCGACGCTTGCCAACTACACCGGGATCTTCGAGGTCGCACCGTTCGGCCGTTTTTTCCTGAACAGCGTCGGCCTGTCGCTGCTCGCCACGCTCAGCGTCGCGGTCACCTCGCTGATGGCCGGCGCCGTGTTCGCCAAGTATCGGTTCCCCGGCCGCACCTTCCTGTTCATGCTGATCCTGGCGACCGCGATCGTGCCGTTCGAGAGCTACATGATTCCGCTGTACCTGCAGTTGGTGAAGATTCACTGGATCAACACCTACCAGGGGATCATCCTGCCCTATCTGTTCATGAGCTTCGGCATCTTTCTTCTGCGCCAGCACATCGCCTCGGCGATCCCGACCGAGCTGCTCGAGGCGGCGCGGGTCGACGGCGCGTCCGAGTGGTGGATCCTGGTCCGGGTGCTAGGCCCGTTGTCGGTCTCGGCGCTCGGCGCCATCGGGATCTTCGCCTTCATCCAGACCTGGGCGGCGTTCATCTGGCCGCTGCTGGTCGCCAACGACCAGCTGCTGTTCAACATGGAGGTCGGCCTGACCGCCTTCCAGTTCCGGTTCAGCAGCGACTACGGCAAGCTGATGGCGGGCTCTGTGATCAGCACCCTGCCGATGCTGATCACGTTCCTGATCCTGCGCCGGCGGATCATCGAGAGCGTCGCCCTGACCGGGCTGAAGGGCTGAGGACGACCATGTCCGGCTGCCGGACCCCGGTTCCCCGGGCGGCCAGCGGACGAGCCGGACCGGCGCCGGGGCCGGGGCGGCACCGAACTTCGATGTCGACGCTCGTTCGAGCCTCCTCCGGCGGCCGCTCTCGGCTCGCCGGGCCCTCCTGTTAACGGTCCGTCAACCTTGGCTCGTCAATCTGCTCGAGGTCCATGCGACCCTGGGAATCCGGCCAGGCTCAAGGCCGGCGCGCGGAGTCCCCAGGGTCACATGGACCAGCCGAAGAAAGAGTTGACGACCGCGGGGTAAAAATTCGGTTAAGGTCGCGGCGCAGGTAAGGTCGGGGGAGCGCCGCGGGGCGCGCAACGTGGAGGCAGCGATGGCCGGGACGGCCTTGATCGTCGGGGTGGGCGACGGCATCAGCGCCTCGTTCGCGCGGCTGCTGGCGCGGGATGGCCTTAAGGTCGGGCTGGCCGCCCGCCGGCCGGAGAAATTCGAGGCGCTGCGCGCCGAGATCGGCGGTGTCGCCTTTGGTTGCGACGTCACCCAAGGAGTTGAGGTCGAGCGGCTGTTCGCCGAGGCGGACACGAAGCTCGGCGCCCTCGACGTCGTACATTACAACCCGAGCTACCGGGTCCAGGGGCCGCTGATCGACCTCGCCCCCGAGGAGGTCCGGAGGACGCTGATGGTCAGCGCCTACGGTGGTTTCCTGGTGGCGCAACAGGCGGCCCGGCGGATGCTCCGCCAAGGCGGCGGCGCCATCCTGTTCACTGGCGCCTCCGCGAGCGTCAAGGGCTATGCCGGCTCGGCCCCGTTCGCGATGGGCAAGTTCGCGCTCCGCGGCCTGGCGCAAAGCCTGGCCCGCGAGCTCGCGCCCAAGAACATCCACGTCGCCCATTTCGTCATCGACGGCGGCGTGCGCAGCGCGCGTCGGCCAGAGTCCGCCGACCGGCCCGACAGCCTGCTCGACCCCGACGCGATCGCCCAGAACTATCTCGCGATCCTCAAGCAGCCGCGCAGCGCCTGGAGCTGGGAGGTCGAGCTGCGGCCCTGGGTCGAGACCTTCTGAGCACGCAGGGGCGCGGGAATTCCGCGGATCAGCAGCCGTCGAAGGCAGCCGTTCACCGGCACCGGTTGACGACCGCGCCGCCCGGTCAGGAGACGGTCACCATGCCTGCCTATCTGGTCTCTGATCTGTCGGTGCGCGATGCCGAAGCCTTCCAGACTTATCGAACCCGCGCCGCCGCCGCGATCGCGAAGTATTGCGGCCGCTATCTGGTCCGGGTCGGCGCGATCGAGCCCCTCGAAGGCAGCTGGCGGCCCGAGCGGATCATCATCGTCGAGTTCCCGAGCCCTCGAGCAGGCGCGCGCATGGTATCGCTCGCCCGAGTACGCCTCGGCGCTCGAGGCGCGGAACCAGGCTTTGAGCCGCGATCTGATCCTCGTCGAGGGGGTCGTCGATACGGCTTGCGCTGGGTCAGGTCGCCGCCGCGGCGCCAGGCCCGAAAGGGCGGCCCATGGGACCGCCGGGTGAATTGGGGATCGGCTCCTGGCGGCGCTGGGGGTCGGATTTTGCTCCTCTCGCAGGCAGCGGAGGGCGAGGAGATAAGGCGATGTCGACGCTGGCGGCGATGGGCGAGGCGGTGGGTGCGCTGTTGAAGGCGCGCGGCGAGACGGTGGCGGTCGCGGAATCCTCGACCGGCGGGCTGATCGCGGCAGCGCTGCTGGCGGCGCCGGGCGCATCAGCGTATTTCGTTGGCGGCGGCGTGATCTACACCCACAAGGCGCGCGCGGTGCTGCTCGAGGAGGATCTCGCCCGCCACCCCGGCATGCGCCCGAGCACCGAGGCTTACGCGCTGCTCGAGGCGAGCGCGATCCGGCAGCGCCTGGGCACGACCTGGGGCCTCGGCGAGACCGGCGCCACCGGGCCTGCCGGCAACCGCTACGGCGATGCCCCCGGCCACAGCTGCATCGCGGTCGCAGGCCCCGAGACCCGCAGCCTGACGATCGAGACCGGCCAGTCGGAGCGCGAGGCCAACATGTGGCGGTTCGCCGAGGAGGCGCTCGCGCTGCTCGATGCGGTCCTGCGCAAGGGCTAGGCCGCCTTCGGCCGACTGCTGTCCTCGCCGGTGAAGGCGCGGACCAGCTGGTCGAGGCCGGCGAACAGCAGCTCGACGCCATAGCCCGCGAGAAAGGCGAGGCCGAGCGGGGTGATGACCGCGAACCCCGAAAACTGCGTCGGATCGAAGAACAGCCCGACGGTCATCCCTCCGAGCAAGCCCTGCGGCCAGCGCAGCGAATATCGGAGCTGAGAGCCGCGGGTAAAGGTCGCGTTCTGGATGTCACTGGATAGAACCCGGAGGATATAGGCGATCGAGCCCAACAAACCATAAAGCAAAGGTAAGATATATTGGCTCAGGATTGCCAATATCGACTTCGACCTGGAGAGAGATAACTCAACTACAGGAGGGCGAAGAACCTGCTCAATTTCGGCCTGAGCATTTTCGAACACTCGACGGAAGTGCTCATCATCGAACAAAATCTTGCCGTTCGACAGCGGCTTGATGATCACGCCCGCCTCCTTGTCGCTGTCCATCCCATCAAGTTCCTGGGCAGTCGTCGGCGGGCTAATCAGGTTTGCGAAGACATTTTGCATTTTGACTGCAAAATCCTGAAACGCTGTCAAGATATTCCATTGTGCCCAGACTTGCAGTGTCGTGCTTTCACTGTTGATCATTGGTATGAGGCGATGACTACGGAATATTTTATTTGCTGAATCCAGGCTTGCTGACACTCTGAGCTGTTGCGGTGGATCGAGATCGGATATGGATTTGGCAAGCGCCGGATCGTACTGGATCAGATCGAGAACCGGCACGGTCTCCGGTGCATCCGATTCCTTGTTCTTGATCATTCCTGGCACGTCCAGGATCTCGACGCTGCGCACGCGCAGAGAGCCGGCAATGCCGTCGAGTTCGGCGCGATGGGTCTCGAGGTCCGTGCGCAGCGTGGTCCCGACAAACCAATAAGCCTGAGTGGTGACCAGAAGGGACAAGACGCCGATTGCGAGCCAAGTGTAATGTTTTTTGGTCGCTCGGGCGTCCACCAGGCGTCCCTGGCCAAGTTTCCGATGATGATCGTCAAAGAGATCGCTGTAGGTCGCCAGGATCAACTCGACCGAAGCCGGCTTGACGGCCGCAGCCAGCTCCCGCAGAGCCCCCCAGAAACGACCCTCGAGCGTCGGATTGCGGATTCCCGAGGTCAGGGTCGACTGGGCGAGGACGATGTCCTTGAGAACCTTCTCAGACACTGGCTTGCCCTCGCGCGTAGCATACCAGAGCAGCACGCTTGCGTCCGCAAGGGATTGTCTGAGCGGCTTGTCATGGGCTTCCGAGGACGCTCCCGCGTCCTGGCTCTGTGCGCTCGGCGGTTCGGTCGTCATGAACCTCCTCCGTCGCCATTCGGCTGGCCGATTTGGCGAGCTAGTCGGGGTCACCTGACCTCTTGTGACGATTGAGGTATCAGAACCTGCTCGCGAAGGCGGTGAACCAGTTCACAACCAAAGGAATATTCTGTGACTCACGCGCGCCGCGCCGCTTGGGCCAGAACTACGAGCCGGGCGGGTGGGCTTCGATCTCGCGGGCGAGGAAGGAGGCGGCGCGGCGCCAGGCTTGGTCGGTGTCGCCCCGGAAGGTCAGCCAGCGGTCGAGCACGATTCTGTGGGTGTCGACGTCGACGAGGCTGGCGCGGCACCAGAGGACCAGCGTGCTCATTTTCTGCACGACGCCGAGAACCGCGTAATCGGCGCCCGCCGCCCTGGCGCTGGCAAGGGCCTGATCCTGGTCCGGTGGCGCCGTGGCCGACGAGCTCGAGGCGAGGTCGGTGACGCTGAACGCCGGGCTGCGGGCGAGGTCGGCCCGGATCTGGTCCATCATCGCGTGCAGCCGGGTCGCGTGCTCGGCCTGCTGGTCCCGCAGCTCGCCGGAGGTGTCGAGCATACCGAACTCGATCACTGCCAGCTTCGCCGGCGGACGGACGGGCTCGGCGGCGTCGACGTCAATCGCGAGGAGGGCGAGCGACGCCGCCAGCAGAACCGCCCAGCGCAGCCGGAAAGGATGTGCGGCGCCCGGGCCTGCCTCCCGCTTGGCCAATCCCGGGCTCACACCCGGGTCAGCAGCTCGCCCTCGGCCGAGAACTGAATGGGGGTGGGGTCGGAAAGGCGGTGGGTATCGGGGCGGCCTTCGAGGTCGGCGTAGAGGCTGGGAGAAACCAGGATCTCGTTGAGGTAGAGGGTCGATCGGATCTGGCACACGCGGGCGTTCTCGAAGTCGGCGCGCCAGCAGGTCGCGACCATCGCGCGGAGCACGGTCTCGTCATCCTTGAGCACCGCCGGGATCCGGGCGGTCTCGGTGCCGGCGGCGGTGATCGAGTTCATGTACATCGGGAGCAGGTCGATCGCGTTCGCGACCTTGCGGGTGGTGTAGTCGGCGTTGCCGAGGCCGACCGCGTTGCCGTAGGAATCTTCGGTGACGCCGAGCACGCCCAGCTTGTTGACGAACGGCCGGGCGGGATCGGGGACGCTGCGGATGCCGGTCCGGCCGACCACCGCCGGGTCCATGCCGGAGCCGCTGATCTCCTTGCCGATCCACTCGACCACGAGGCCGTCGATCCGCTCGAACGGCAGGCGCGCGATCAGCGACTTCGCCTGCTTCAGCAGGCGCTCGTCGGTCGCGTAGAAATCGGGCGGCTCGACGCCCTCGACCACGACCAGCTGCTTGTCGGCGTTCTCGACCAGCGCGATGCCGTAGGCGATCGGCGAATGCTCGATCGCGATCCGGGCGAGCGCCGGCAGCACCTCGGTGTAGCCGCGCGGCCCCAGGCGGTGGACGTTCTGGGCGCCCGCCTGCTTGCCGAGGCCGACCGCGACGAGCTTCGTGAGCCCGCTCTCGACCGGCCGGTCGAAGCTCGTGTGCGACTTGACCCGGTTGATGCAGAGGACGGCATCGGCGAGCGCGGCGTTCCTGTCGAACCGGCAGGGGATGCCGTGCAGGGTGGCGCCGTACTCGACCGTTTCCATGGTCGCGCGGACCGGCGCGCCGACGCTCGCCTCGGTGACGCCCAGGTGCGCCAGGACGCCCGCCTGGCCCTCGGCGGTGGCGCCGCCGTGGCTGCCCATCGCCGGCACGATGAAGGGCTCGAAGCCGCGCTGCTTCAGGTGCCGGACCGCGGCCGCCGCGACCTTCGGGATGTTGGCGATGCCGCGGCTGCCGACCGCGACCGCGACGCTGGCACCGCGCCTGAGCTCGTCGAGCCGGCGCGAGCGCGCCAGCGCCTCGTCGACCGCGGCCGCGAGATCGGCGACCGGCTCGCTCCTCGGGTGCTCGAGGCGGACCCGCAGCATCGGGGGCAGCGGCACGTTCGCGAGGTGGGGCAGATCGACGACGGGAAAGGTCGGGCTAAGCATCCCTCAGGCCTCCCACTAAGCCGGCATTTGGCAATTCCTAGCACTGGTGTAGGCTGAACGACAGCCTAGATGTGGGGGGTGCCCGCGATGCCGGGCGCGGCGGGGCCAGTGCGAGGTGGGGGACGATGCAGCGGGTGGAGCTGAACTACGATCGAGGGCGCCTCGCGGTCGATCTGCCCGCGGGCCTCGATCTGCGCGTGATCCGCAAGCGGCCGATGCCGGTCCTGCCCGACCCCGAGGGCGCGATCCGGGCCGCGCTCGGGCGCCCGGTCGGGGTGCCGCCGCTCGCTGAGCTCGCCCGCGGCAAGCAGAGCGCCTGCATCCTGATCTGCGACATCACCCGGCCGGTGCCGAACGGCCTCTTTCTGCCGACCTTGGTCCGCGAACTGCTGGAAGCCGGGCTCGAGGCCGACGCGATCACGGTGCTGGTCGCAACCGGCCTGCACCGACCGAACGAGGGCGCCGAGCTCGAGGAGCTGGTCGGCTCTCGCTGGGTCATGGACACGGTCACGGTCGCGAACCATTTCGCCCGCGACGATGCCGCCCACGTCGAGCTCGGCACGACCAGGAGCGGCGGCGTCCCAGTCAAGCTCGACCGGCGGCTGGCCCTGGCCGACCTCAAGATCGCAACCGGCCTGGTCGAGCCGCACTTCATGGCCGGCTACTCCGGCGGCCGCAAGGTGATCGCACCTGGCGTCGCGCACAAGGACACGATCACGACCTTCCACAGCGCCCGGTTCATGGAGCATCCGAACGCCGCCAACTGCGTGCTCGACGGCAACCCCTTGCACCGGGCGCAGCTCGAGATCGTCGAGATGCTGGGGGGCGCGCTCGCGCTCAACACCGTGATCGACGAGGAGCGCCGGCTGTCGTTCGTCAATTTCGGCGAGATCGTGGCGAGCCACCTCGCCGCCGTCGAGCACATCCGGGCGTTTGCCGAAGTGCCGGTGCCTGAGACCTTCCAGACCGTCGTCACCAGCGCCGCCGGCTACCCGCTCGACAAGACCTACTATCAGACGGTCAAGGGCATGGTCGCGCCGATGGCCATCCTGGCGCCGGGCGGCGATCTGATCATCGCGTCCGCCTGCTCCGAGGGTATGGGCTCGGCCGAGTTCGTCGATGCCCAGCGCCGCCTGGTCGAGCGCGGGCCGGAACGCTTTCTGCAGGAGATCAGCGCCAAGCGCTTCGCCGACATCGACGAGTGGCAGACCGAGATGCAGCTGAAGCCCATGCGCCAGGGCACGGTCCAGCTCTATTCCGACCGCCTGCCCGAGGCCGACTGGCCGCTGACCGGGGTCGAGCGGGCGCGATCGGTCGGGGCCGCGGTCGAGCGGAGCGTCGCCCGGAGCGGCGATCCGCGGGTCGCGGTGATCCCGGAGGGGCCCTACGTCGTGCCCGTGCATCGACCGGCGGCCTGAGCGCAGTCCGGCTTATGGCCTTGCACCTCCATCTCGATCCGCTCGGCGGGGTCGCCGGCGACATGTTCCTGGCGGCCTTGCTGGATGCCTGGCCGGAGCATGCCGGGGACACCTTCGCCGCGATGCGCGCGGCCGGCCTGCCGGACGGCTGGCGGGCGGAGCTGGTGGCGCATGACGACGGCGTGCTCGCCGGCCGCCGGGTCCTGATCGAGGGCCCGTCCGCGGGCGACGATCACGGTCCGGGCACGTTTCGCGCGATCCGGTCGAGCCTGACCGAGGCGGCGCTGCCGGCGCCGGTGCGCGCGCGGGCGGTCGCGATCTTCACGCTGCTCGCCGAAGCCGAAGCCAAGGTGCACGGGATCGCGCTCGACGAGGTTCACTTCCACGAGCTCGCCGACTGGGATTCGATCGCGGACGTGGTCGGCAGCGCCTGGCTGCTCGAGGCGCTGGCGCCCGACAGCGTCTCCTGCGCGCCGCTGCCGCTCGGCAGCGGCCGGATCAGGACCGCGCACGGCGCGCTGCCGGTGCCGGCGCCGGCGGCGGCGCTGCTGCTCGAAGGGCTGGAGATGGTCGACGACGGCGTCGCGGGCGAGCGGGTGACGCCGACCGGGGCCGCGATTCTCCGTCATCTGCGGGTACGCGTGGGCCTGCCCGGCGGATCCTGGCGGATCGCCGGGACCGGGATCGGCTTCGGCACGCAGTGCCTGCGCGGGCTCAGCAACGTGCTGCGCGTGCTCGCCTGGCAGCCGGCGGCAGCCGGGGGCCGTGCCGACGATCGGGTCGCGGTGCTCGCCTTCGAGGTCGACGATCAGAGCCCGGAGGAGCTGGCGCTCGGGCTCGATGCGCTACGCGCGACCGAGGGCGTGCTGGATGTGATCCAACTGGCGGCGTCCGGCAAGAAGGGCCGGCTCGGGGTCCAGGTCCAGCTGCTGGCGCGGCCGGAGCGGCTGGACGCGGTGATCGAGCGCTGCTTTGCCGAGACCACGACGATCGGCCTGCGCTGGCGGCTCGAGGCGCGCGCGGTCCTCGCCCGGCAGACGATGAGCGTGGGCGACCTGGGCGTCAAGCTGGTGACGCGGCCGGGCGGCGAGCGCACCGCCAAGGCCGAGATCGAGCCGTTGCGGGCTGGCTTCGACGGCCACGCGGCGCGCGCCGGCAGTCCGCGGGATGCCGAGGCTGAGGCCCTCAGGAGCGAGCGCGATGACCGGCTCGACTGACCGCCTCGCCGCCCTGGATGCGGTCTTGGGAGCGATCGGCGACGCCGCGGTCGCGGTCAGCGGCGGGGTCGACAGCATGACCCTCGCAGTGATCGCCGGGCGGCGCCTCGGGGCTGGCGCCGAAATCCTGCACGCGGTCTCGCCCGCGGTGCCGCCGGAAGCGAGTGCGCGGGTGCGCGCCTACGCGGCCCGCGAGGGCTGGCGCCTCGAGGTGATCGACGCCGGCGAGTTTGCCGACGCCAACTACCTGAAAAACCCGGCTAACCGCTGCTTCTTCTGCAAGACCAACCTCTACGGCACGATTGCGGGCCGCACGCAGGCGACGATCTGCTCCGGGACCAATCTTGACGATCTCGCCGACTGGCGCCCGGGGCTCCAGGCCGCCGAGGCCCACCGGGTGCGCCATCCCTACGTCGAGGCCGGGATCGACAAGGCGGGCGTGCGGGCGCTGGCGCGCAGCCTGGGCCTCGACGATCTGGCCGAGCTGCCGGCGGCACCCTGCCTCTCGAGCCGGCTCGAGACCGGGATCGAGGTCACGGCCGAGCGGCTGCGCCTGGTGCACGCGGTCGAGCGCCTGATCCAGGAGCAGCTGGCGCCCCGCACCGTCCGCTGCCGGCTGCTCCAGGACGGCATCGCGGTCCAGCTCGATGCCGAGGGCCTAGGCCGCATCCAGAGCCCGGACGGCGATAGCCTGCGTCGCGCGGTCGAGGCGCTGCTGGTCCGCCATGGCCATGCCGGGGTGCGCTATCAGCCCTACCGGATGGGCAGCGCGTTCCACCGACCAGCGCTGCATGGCTGACATCACCTTCGACTTCCAGCGGCGCGAGCGGATCGGCCTCAGCGAGGCCGTGCTCTGCGCCGGCAAGAGTGCCGCCCAGATCGGCGAGGCGATCGCCCTCGCCCAGGGGCGCGACACCCCGCTGCTCCTGACCCGGCTGACGCCCGAGATGGTCTCGGAGCTGACGCCGGACGAGCTCGCGGCGCTTGACTACGACCCGGATTCGCGGACCGCCATTCTCGGTCCGGTACCCGCACCCTCCGGCGCGCCGCCGGTCGCGGTCGTGACCGCGGGCACGAGCGATCTGCCGGTCGCGCGCGAGGCGATCCGCACGCTCGCCTTCAATGGCGTGGCCGCGCGCGAGATCGCCGACGTCGGGGTCGCCGGCCTCTGGCGCCTGTTGCGCCACGAGCAGGAGCTCCGGCGCTTTCCGGTGGTGATCGTGGTCGCCGGTATGGAGGGGGCGCTGTTCAGCGTGGTCGCTGGGCTGGTCGGCGGTGTCGTGATCGCGGTCCCGACCTCGACCGGCTATGGCGCCGCGCGTGCCGGCGAGACCGCGCTGCACGCGGCGCTGGCGAGCTGCGCGCCGGGGGTGCTGACGGTCAACATCGATAACGGCTATGGCGCCGCCAGCGCCGCCTTGCGCGTGCTCGCGAGCCACGGCCAGGCGCATGCGGGTGCTGATGCTGAGCGGTCGTACGGCGACGGCGCCTAGCCGGTAGCGATCGGCGCGGGCTTCGGCCGGCATTCCGCGAGCAGCCACTCGCGGAAATGGGTGATCTTCCGGCGATCAGCCTTGGCGCGCGAGGCAACCAGGAAAAAATCGCCCTCGCCGGCGACCTCGAGCCCGAGCGGGGCCACCAGGCGACCGGCCGCGAGTCCGTCGATCACGAAGGGCGTGTGCCCGATTGCGACGCCCAAGCCTGCGATCGCCGCCTCCAGCGCATGGCTCGAGCTCGCGAAGGTCAACCAGCCGCGCGGCTCGAGTTCCGGCACGCCGGCGGCGCCGAGCCAGCGCTGCCAGTCGCGATCGCGCGGCTGGGCCTCGACCCGGAGCAGCACGTGGCGCGCGAGGTCGGCCGGGCGCCGGACCGGCCGACGCGCCAGCAGCGCCGGGCTCGCGACCGGGAAGATCCGGTTGCCGATCAGGAAATCGGCGCGGCAGCCGGGCCAGCGGCCGGAGCCGGCGCGGATCGACAGGTCGACGTCCTCGCGCGCGAGGTCGACCAGGCGCGAGGTGGTGAGCAGGCGGACCTCGAGCTCCGGATGCGCCCGCTGGAAGCCGGCAAGTCGCGGGATCAGCCAGCGCTGGGCGAAGGTCGCGAGCAGCGAGAGGGTGAGCACGCGAGCGTCGGCGCCGGTCGCCAGCAGCTCGTCGGTCGCCCCCTGCAGCTCGTCGAACGCCCGCCGCAGCCGCGCCGCATAGAGCTCGCCGGCCGCGGTCAGCACGACGCCGCCCGCGACCCGGCGCAGCAGCGGCCGCTCGACGACGGTCTCCAGCTGGCGCAGCTGCTGGCTGACCGCGGGCTGGCTGACGCCGAGCTCGGCCGCGGCCCGGGTCACGCTGCCGAGCCGCGCGGTCGCCTCGAAGGCGCGCAGGCTCGGAAAGGCGGGCAGGCGGGTCGGCATGGGAGCACTATAAGCCCTACTTATGGCGGCCGCGACATTCTAATTTGCGCCGGCGGGAATCCGAGGCATGAATCCGCAGGCCCGCATAAGCGGTGCCTCGAGGAGGCCTGGTCTTGGAGCTCTGGATCCCGATCACGATCGGCGCCGCGTTCTGGCAGAACCTGCGCTCGGCGCTGCAGAAGCATCTGAAGGCGCGCCTGAGCACGACCGGGGCGACCTTCGCCCGCTTCGCCTATGCCGCGCCGCTCGCGACCCTCTACGCCTTCGGCCTCGTCCGGCTCGCGGGTTTCGAAGTGCCGAGCCCGAATCGGACTTTCCTCGCCTACGCGCTGGTCGGCGGGCTCGCCCAGATCACCGCGACCGCGCTGCTGGTGCACCTGTTCTCGTTCCGGAACTTCGCGGTCGGCACCACCTACTCCAAGACCGAGACCGTGCAGACTGCGATCATCGGCGTCCTCTTGCTGGGCGATCCGTTGCGCCTCGGCGCGGCGCTCGCGATCCTGGTCAGCCTGATCGGGGTGATGGCGATCGCGGTCGCCAAGACCCGGGTCAGCTTCACGAGCCTCCTGCTCAGCCTGACCGACCGGACGGCGCTGATCGGCCTCGCGTCGGGCACGTTCTTCGGCATCTCGGCGGTCTCCTACCGGGGCGCCTCGCTGGCTCTGGGCGATGTCGGCTTCGCGATGCGCGCGGCCTTCACGCTCGCCTGCGTCACCTGGTTCCAGACGCTCGTGATGGCGATCTACATGCGCCTGCGCGAGCCCGGCCAGCTCGGCGCGGTGTTCCGCTCCTGGCGGGTCTCGGGCTGGGTGGGGTTTTCCGGTATGCTCGCGTCCGCCGGCTGGTTCACCGCGATGACGATCCAGAACGCCGCCTACGTGCGCGCGCTCGGCCAGATCGAGCTGGTGTTCACCTTCATCGCCTCGACGGTCTTCTTCCGCGAGCGCACGACCCCGGTCGAACTGCTCGGCATCGTGCTGGTGATCTCGGGCATCCTGGTCCTGGTGCTGGTCCGATGACCGAGGTCGGCTAGGCTCCGCCCTGCCCCGCCGCCGTGGCTGGCTGATCCGTCGACTCGGTTCGTTTGGGCAGCGGCGCGAAGGTCAGGCGGACGTCGACGCCCTTCTGGCCGTCGATCTCGAGCTCGGCATCGAGCTGGCCGGCCAGCGCTCGCATCACGTCGAGGCCGATCGTGCGCCGGTCGCGCGTGTGACCGTTGACCTCCATGCCGATGCCGTCGTCGGCGATCCGCAGCACCGGCCGGTCGTCCGCCCGCCAGGCCTCGAGCCAGATCGTGCCCGACCGGCCGGAGGGAAAGGCATGCTTGAGCGCGTTGGTCACCGCCTCGGTGACCAGCAGCGCCAGCGGCGAGGCCCTGGCGACCGGCAGCGGCCAGGTGCGCATCGAGCTCGACAGCGTGACGCGCTCGCTGGCGCCGTAGAGCTTGATCACGTTCTGGCCCAGGCTCGGCAGCAGGCGGGCGAGGTCGATCCGGTCGAGATTGCTCTCGCGGTAGAGCTGGTTGTGGACCAGCGCCATGGCCTGGATCCGGGCCTGGGCGTCGCGCAACGCTTCGCGGGCCGGGCCATCGGCGTGCTTGCTCATCTGCAGGTTCAAAAAGCTGGTCATGACCTGCAGCGTGTTGCGCACCCGGTGGTGGATCTCGGCGAGCAGGGTGTCGCGCTCCGCGAGCGCCTGCTGCAGCTCCGACTGGAAGCGGCGCTCGCGATGCAGCTCCGAGCGCAGTCGGGACATGCGGCTCTCGAGCGCCTTGAAGACGCGCGCGACCGGGTGGCGCTCGAGGCAGCGGAGCGCGATCAGCCGCTCGCCGCCGGCGCGCACCGCCGCGGCGTGGGCATAGACCTTGAGCGGACCTGCGGGCGTAAGCAGGGTCAGTCGGCCGGGCACCGGCGAGCCGCTGCCCGAGGCCCGCTTCAGGAACCGGATCGCGGCGGCCTGATCGCCGCCGATCAGGTCCAGCGCCGCGCGCTCGAGCAGGTCCTCGGGGTGGCATCCGAACAGCCGCCCGGCGCGGTCGTTGGCGAGCTTGATGGTGATCTGCTGATCGAGCAGCAGGACGGCTTCGGGCGAGAGGTCGAGGACCGCCTGAAGCACGCTGTCCGCGCCGGGCATGGGCCGCCTGCCTCCGTCCGCAGCCACTCAGCCGCCGACCGCCGGTTCGACCTCGACCTCGGGGAAGTATTCGCGGCCCTTGGCCGCGAGTGCCGTATCGGTCGGCTGCAGGTAGACGACCACGCGGCAGCCGGGGTGGCCGCGTGCGATGGTCTCCTGCAGCTCGACCTTGGCGTAGCCCAGATGGTTGGCGGCGATGCTGCCGAACACGTTCGAGGTCATCATGCACATCGAGGGCCGGCCCTCGACCAGGGCGCCGAACGGGCAGGCGCGATTGCCGAGCACAATCTTCTCGTCGTCCTCCGAGATGATGAAGAAGTCGCCGGCGATGCGTCGCTTGAGATCGACCAGCACGGTCGCGACCTGGCTGCGGTCGAGGCGAGGCAGTGAAAGCGCCGTCCGATACTCGTGATCGATCGCGGCGCCGAGCGAGCTGCCGACCACGCTCATGTAGCCGCTCGTCTCCTCGAGCCCGATCACGTCCTCAAGGGTGCCGGCGAGCTCGCGGATCAGGGTCCGCATGAACCAGTCGCGGTCAAGCGGCATCGGGGCCCGCTCGACCTCGTGCTCAAACTCCCTGGCCATCGATCCCCTCACGCGCGCACGATCCCACAATGACAACGGCGGTCGGCGGGTTCGGTTCCCGAAAAATCACATCAGCCGGGTGAGCCCCTTGCCGGTGATCTCCTTGAGCTTGGTCAGCAGCTCGTCGCGGTGCCGGTCGGCGTCGTCCGGCGAGGCGTAGGTGCCCAGCGCGTGGGCGATGGTCACCTTGAGCGCCTCGGCGTCGAAGGGCTTGGCGACCACGAAGGCAGGCTCCAGGCCGCTGCCGGTCAACAGACGCTCGGGGTAGCCGGTCACGAACACGATCGGCACGCTGTAGGTCTCGAGGATCGTCTGCGCCGCCGTGATTCCGTCGCCGCCGTCCTCGAGCCGGATGTCGGCGAGCACCAGGCCCGGCTTCAGCCGGTCGGCGAGCGCCACGGCCTGGGTCTGGTTGCCGGCCATGCCGGCGATCCGGTGGCCCATGTCCTCGACGATCCGCGCGATGTCGCTGGCGACGATCTGCTCGTCCTCGATGATCAGGACCGGGATCGAGACCTTGCTCATCAGGTCGCTCCGCGCCTTGCTCACGGAATCGCGCACCTGTTCGACGCTCATGCCGAGGATGTAGGCGGTCTCCTCGTAGGTGAACTCCTCGACCACGACCAGCGCTATGGTCCGGCGCTCGGTCCCCGGCAGGGTCGCCAGGCCCTGTCGGACCCGCTCGGTCAGCTCGACCTCGGCGAGCGAGCTGGTGCCGGCGATCGTGTCCTGGACCTTGCTCCAGGCGGCGTGGAAGGCGCGGAACAGCTCCACCCGGAGGTTCTGGCCGGCGAGCCACTCCGGCTCCGCGACGACCAGCTCAAGGCACAGACGCACGAACTCGTCGCCGATGACCTGGGACCCCGTCAGCAGCCGTGCATGCCGCCGCAGATAGGGGATGTACTGGATGATCGCGTCCTCTGTGCCGCCCATTTCTGGTGCCTTGTGTGCTAAGCAGCCTCGATCTGGCCGGCCCCGACGGCCGCGCCGGTCGACTTGGCCGGACCGCCAGATCGACCGACCGGATGCGGCTCGATTCCCTGATGGCGAAGGAATCTGCCGTCGGCGGCGAACCACCGGCTTGATCCTGATACGGTGGAAGCTTATGCGTACGCAAGCAGTTCCTTAGCTAATCGGGTCGATGGTGGCGGACAGGAGTAGAGCACCGGCGCGCCACGTCGCGAGAGCGTCGCCCCTATCTCGGCTGCCGAGCGGATGTCGAAACGGAAACAGACCCCTCATCGCAAGCCGGCTCCGGCCGACGAGCCTCTGTTGCAGGCGCTTCGCCAGCTCGCCGACGAGGCGCTCGAGGAGACGGTCCCCGAGCGCTTGCTACAGGTGATCCGGGCGGCCAAGCGTCGGCGCGGCGCCGACGGCGAGCCGGCCGCGACCCAGGCCGACGACGGTCTTCCCGACCAGCCCGACGAGCCGGCCTGACGCTCGCGCGGCGTCCGGCACCGGTCGGCCGGCTGGCGCTCAGGAATCGATTTCGAAGGTGACGCTGAAGTTCCGCGCCTGCTCCGCCGGATTGACCAGGCGACCTGAGAAGCTGGTTTTGCTGCCGGCCTTGAGCTCGGCGGCCTGGGCCCGGAACAGCTCCTGCTGCAGGCGGCGGCCGCCGCCGTCGAGCAGGGTTATCCGGATCGGCGGCACCGCACGGTTCTGGTCGCTGACATTGACGACCTCGCCCTCGACCACCAGCACCGCGACGCCGCCCTCCTGGATCCGCTTGGAGGTGATCCCCTCGAACTGCAGGCCGAGTCGGACCGCGACCGGCAACCCCAACTTGTGGTAGATCGTGGCGCTCGCCGGGAACCCGGCGACGATCTCGTTGCGACCGATGACCGCACTCGCCACGATCAGGACGACGAGCACGCCGACCAGCCAGCCGACCAGGCTCGCCGAGCCTGCGGGCCGCGGTTTGTCGGCCGCCGCCAACGGCCACATCCGCGGTGCCGTACCCGCGGCCGCGGGCACCGGGCTCAGCTCGATCACCCGGGGCGCGTCGGCCGGCGGGCTGGCGAGCCAGCGATGGCCGCAGCTGGCGCAGCGCACCGTGCGCCCGCTCGCGCCGAGCGAGGCCGGATCGACGTGGTAGCGAGTCGAACACTGTGGACAGGTCAGGATCATGGTATGCTAGTCTGGCGACGCTGCTCTCGCACTAGTTGAGCAATCACTGGACTAAAATGCCGGTCTGTGCAATCCTTAAAATGCGCTAGAGTTGTCCGAGGGACCTCTCAACAGCATCATGCTGCGACTCGACCAGGCGGCCATGCGCTACGATGACGGCCCGGAGGTTCTGCGCGATCTGAACCTGTCGGTGCCGCGCGGCGAGTTCTTGTTCCTGATGGGCCCGACCGGCGCCGGCAAGACTTCGCTGTTGCGCCTGCTCGGGCTCGCGCAGATGCCCTGCCGGGGCCAGTATACGCTGTTCGGCCGCGACGTCGCGAGCCTGCCGCGGGACGAGCTGACCGCGTTGCGCCGTCGCATCGGCACGGTGTTTCAGGACGTCCGACTGCTCGACCATCTGTCGGCGTTCGACAACGTCGCCCTGCCGCTGCGGATCAGCGGCGGCCAGGATGATCAGATCGGCGGCTTCGTGTCCGAGATGCTCGCCTGGCTCGGCCTGTCGAACGCGATCGACGCCAAGCCCCCGACCCTGTCAATGGGCCAGCGCCAGCTGGTCGCGGTCGCCCGCGCGGTCATCATCCGGCCCAATCTTTTGCTCTGCGACGAGCCCACCAGCAGCCTCGACAACAAGCTCGCGCGCCGGCTCCTGCATCTGTTCACCCAGCTGCGCAAGCTCGGTACGACGATCGTGCTGTCGACCCACAGCGATGACTTGGTCGAGCGCTATCCGCATCCGGTGCTGCGGCTGGCCGAGGGTCGCCTCAGGGGACCGCTGCCGCCGCCGGCAGCGATGGCCGCGGCCGACTGAGCCGGATCGGCGCGATGAACCTCCGCCGCCTCGATCTGCCGCTCGACCAGACCTCGGTCGGCCGCTTCCTGCCCTGGACGATTGCCGGCCTGGTCTATCTCGCGGTGCTCGCCCTGGCGGTCGCCGCGATCGCCGACGGTGCGCTTCGCATTTACACCCTGCGGACCAAGCTGGTGACCGTGACCCTGCCCTCGGTCGAGGACGCCGGGCTGGGCGCGGACCAGATCAAGGCCGCGCTCGACATCCTGCGCCAGACCCGCGGCGTCACCTCGGCGACCCCGGTCCCGTCCGACGAATTGAAGAAGCTGATCGAGCCCTGGCTCGGCAGCATCAAGGAGGCGAACGACCTGCCGCTGCCGCGGCTGATCGACGTGACCCTCGATCCGCAGGCGCAGCCGGACCTGCCGGCGCTGCAGGACAAGCTGCAGCAGATCGCGGCCGGCGCGACGATCGGGGTCGAGGCCCTGTCGCGCGATCGCGCCGAGCGCATGGCGGCGTTCTTCCGGATCTGGGCCAGCAGCGCCGGCATCCTGACGCTCGTGGGCGTCCTCGTGGTGGTCGGCGTGATCACCCGGATCAGCCTCCGGGCGCAGACGCCGGTGGTCGAGCTCTTGCGCAGCATGGGCGCGCCCGACAGCTATCTCGCGCGCCAGTTCGAGCGCTACGCCCTGATGTGCGGCCTGCGCGGCGGCCTGCTCGGCTTCGGTCTGGCCGTGATCACGATCCTCGGGCTGCTCTACAGCAGCCGGCGGATGGCGCTCGCCGGGTCGATCCAGCTGGATTTGCGCCCGCTCGACTGGCTGCTGCTCGCCTGCGTGCCGTTGGTCTGCGCGCTGCTGATCACCGCGATCGCCCGGATGACCGCGATGCGCGGTCTCGCGCACATGCCCTGAGCCGGCCGGTCGGGCGCGACGGCGCTTGCCATCGCGGCGCGCCCGGCCTTACCTCTCTGAGCGATGTCCGAGCCGGTTCCGTTCAGCGTCAGCGCCGGGCCCGCGAGCCCCGGCCCGGTCGTGGTCGTGCGCTCGCTCCTGTTCAACGCCGCCTTCTGGCTGTGGACCGCGGTCATGGTGATCGGCGTGCTGCCGCTCCTGCTCGGGCCGCGCCAGGCCATGAGGGCCGGCGCGCGGTTCTGGGAGCGGGGCATCCAGCGCCTGCTGGCCGCGACCGTCGGCCTGCGCCACGAGGTCCGCGGCCGGGAGCGGATCCCGGCCGGGCCGGCGGTGTTCGCGATCAAGCATCAGTCGGCGTGGGAGACGCTGACCATTCATCTGCTGCTCGGCGATCCGGCGATCGTGCTCAAGCAGGAGCTGACCCGGATCCCGCTGTTCGGCCGCTACCTGCTGCACGCCGGCATGATCCGGATCGACCGCCGGGGCGGCGCGACGGCGCTCCGTTCGCTGGTCGAGGACGCCCGGGCGGCGCTCGCCAGGGGCTCCTCGGTCGTGGTCTTTCCCGAGGGCACGCGCGCGCCGCCGGGCGGCCGCAACCCCTACCATCCGGGGATCGCCGCGCTCTATCGCCAGCTCGGCTGCCAGGTGATCCCGGTCGCGCTCAACTCCGGTCTGTTCTGGGGTCGGCGCAGCTTCGTCAAGCGACCCGGTCGGATCGTGATCGAGTTCCTGGCGCCGATCGAGCCGGGGCTGGACCGCAAGGCCTTCATGGCCGAGCTCGAGCGGCGGCTCGAGGGCGCGACCACGGAGCTGATCGCCGAGGCGCGAGGGCCGCGGCGCGCGACCTCGGCTTAGGAGCGGGCGCGGTCCGCCAGTTTTCGTGCGAAGGCCAGGGCATCCGGCCAGCCCGGGGTCAGCTGCTCGCCGGCGGCAGGCCGAATCGGCGCAGCTCCTCGAGCGGCTGCTCCTGGTGCAGCCGGCGGATCGCCTCCGCGACCAGAGGCGTCGCGTCCAGCACACTCAGGTGCTTTTTGACCGTGGCCGGCGGCAGCCGGAAGGGCGGCACGGTGTTGGTGATCACCAGGCGCTCGAAGCCGGTCGCCGCGAGGACCTCGGCTGCATCGCCGGTGAACAGGCCGTGCGTCACCAGAGCGGAGACCCCGACGGCGCCCGCCGCGCGGCAGGCGGCGGCGGCGCGGGCGAGTGTCGTGCCGGTGCTGATCAGATCGTCGACGATCACAGCGCTGCGGCCCTCGACGGCGCCGATCACGGCCGTCTCGCCGCTGACCACGCCGCCGCTCCGGCGCTTCTCCAGGAACGCGAGCGCCACCTCGGTTCCGAGCGCTTCGGCGAGCGCCTCGCGCAGCAGCTCCGCCCGCTTGGCCCCGCCCGTATCCGGCGACACCACGGCCAGGGGCTGCTCGTGGGGAAGGCGCTGCAGGTGAGCCGCGAACAGTGGGCGCGCCTCGAGGTGGACGGTCGGGCAGCGGAAGGCGTTCTCGAACGCGGCCGGATTGTGGACGTCGAGCGCGACCACCCGGTCGATGCCGGCCGCCTCGATCAGCTCTGCGACGTAGCGGCTCGTGACCGGGTCGCGGCTCCGGGTCCGCCGGTCCTTGCGGGCGTAGGCGAGATAGGGGATCACGGCGGTGATGCGCCGAGCGCCGGCATCGCGCACGGCGCTGGCGAAGAACAATAGACCGCAGAGCTTGTCGTTAGGGCTGGCGTCGGGACCGCCGTGCAACGACTGGACGAGGTAGACGTCGCGGCCGCGGACCGAGGTCAGCGGGCGTGCCTTGTGCTCGCCGTCCTCGAACGGGCGCTCCTCGTGCGGCGCGAGCTCGATGCCCAGCGCCCGCGCGACCGCGGCGCCGAAGTCCCGGGTGGCGTCGAGCGCGAAGAGCAGCACCGGCGGAGCGTTCCGGCTGCCGTCAGCGCCAGAGCTCCTGCAGATCCGGCGGCAGGCGTTCGATCACTTTGCCGACCTCGCCGAGATCGAGCTTCTCCCATAGGACTCCGAACACCGAGCGGGCGGCGAGGTTGGGGTCGAGCGCGGAGCCCTTGGGCAGCTCGCGGCGCAAATGGTCGAAGAAATCGGCGCGCGTGCGTTCCTTGGTCGGCGTGCCGGCCATGTGCCAGCCCTCGAAATAGAGGCCGCGCACCAGCATCGGCAGCTGGGCGGAAAGATGGACCGCGTTCTCGGGCCCGAGCCGGTCGCGCAGCGCGTGCAACGTCGCGCGCAGCGCCAGGTAGGCGAGGTGGCGATCATCGGTGTGCAGACGTTCCATGAGCGCCTTCAGCCACAGATTGGTCTCCTGCACGGTGGTATCGAAGACCGGCAGACCAGTCGTGCTCATGACGGGCTCCTTCGCGGCAGTTCTGGGAAGGGGCGCTACCAGGCGCGCTTCAGCCTCTATCGCCCGAGATGGCGACGCATTGCGCTGGATCAACGGCGTGGAGCGGCGATCGAGGCCAGGACCACGCAGGCAGCAGCTGATGGCTTGCCGCTCGCGGTCGTTGCCAGGCTGCTCGCGACCGGGCCGGCGGCCGCGCGGTCCGGGTGACGATCTGGTCACGCCCGACGATCCGGCGCTCGGCCCGGACCTCGATGGAGCTTGCGCAACCTTGGCTGCGTATGCGCTCTAAGCCTTGCCAGGCGCATTTTTGGTCCTGCTCCGCGGCGCGGACGCGGCATCGACGTCCGCCATGGCGCAATCGACGGTGTCAGGGTTGCGGACGTCGCCCTGGACCTCGTCGATCGTTGTCCGCTTGGGAGGCGGCATTGAGCGTCGAAGCATGAGCTGCGAACTCGAGCGTGCCCTGGGGGTGGCTCTGCCGCTCGGCGTGCACCCGCGCCGGGACGGCTACAACTTCGCGATCTTCAGCCGGCATGCGCGGCGGGTCTGGCTCGAGCTGTTTCGCGATCCCGCCGATGCAAGGCTCACCGATACGGTCGATCTGCACCGCAGCGGCGACATCTGGCACATCTGGTTGCGCGGCCTCGAGCCCGGCTCCGCCTATGCCTACCGGGCCGACGGCCCGTACGAGCCGGAAGCCGGGCACCGCTTCAACCGGCACCGGCTGCTGCTCGACCCCTACGCCCGCGCGGTCACCGGCATCGCGGACGCCGACTTTTCGCTCGCCCGCGATTTCGATCCGCAGGCGCCCGCCGACCGCCGGCCGGCGAGCGCCGACAACGCCACCCGGATGGCCAGATGCCTGATCGTCGACCAGCGCTTCGACTGGCACGGCGACGAGCTGCGGCGGCGGCCCTGGACCGAGACCGTGATCTATGAAACCCACGTCCGCGGGCTGACCAACCATCCGTCCGCGCGGGTGCAGGCGCCCGGCACGTTCCAGGCGGTGGTCGAGAAGATTCCCTATCTGCGGACGCTCGGCGTCACGGCGCTGGAGCTGATGCCGGTCCAGGAGTTCAATGAGCACGAGCTGACCCGGCGCGATCCGGGCACCGGCGAAGCCCTCCGGAACTACTGGGGCTACAGCACCGCCGCGTTCTTCGCGCCCAAGCAGACCTATGCCGCCTCGCCGGCCGCGGGCGCCCAGGTCGGCGAGTTCAAGACGATGGTGCGCGCGCTGCATCGCGCCGGCATCGAGGTGATCCTGGACGTCGTCTTCAACCATACCGCCGAGGGCGACGAGACCGGCCCGACCCTTTGCTTCCGCGGCCTGGACAACCTGATCTACTACATGCTGGCGCCCGACCGCCGCCACTATCAGAACTACACCGGCTGCGGCAACACGGTGAACTCGCGGCACCCGGTGGTGCAGGACTACGTGCTCGACTGCCTGCGCTACTGGGTCGCCGAGATGCACGTCGACGGCTTCCGGCTCGATCTCGCCTCCGCACTCGGCCGCGACTTCGACGGCCAGCTCCTGGCCAATCCGCCGCTGCTCGAGCGGATCGCCGAAGACCCGATCCTGCGCGACGTCAAGCTGATCGCCGAGGCCTGGGACGCGGCCGGCGCCTATCAGGTCGGTAGCTTTCCGGGCCAGCGCTGGTCTGAGTGGAACGCCGCGTTCCGCGACGACGTCCGCCGCTTCTGGCGGGGCGACCCGGGGATGACCGGGGCCTTCGCGAGCCGGCTGTGCGGCAGCGCCGATCTCTACGAGCGTGGCGGCGAGCGGCCGATCAACAGCATCAACTACGTCACCTGCCACGACGGCTTCACGCTCAATGATCTGGTCAGCTACGGGGCGAAGCGCAATCTGGCCAACGGCGAGGACAACCGGGACGGGGCCGGCCAATGCTACAGCGCCGACTACGGCACCGAGGGGCCGACCGGCGCGGGGCCGATCGAGGCCGTGCGCGGCCGCCAGATCAAGAACCTGCTCGCGACCCTGCTGCTCGCCCGCGGCGTGCCGATGCTGCTCGGCGGCGACGAGTTCCGGCGCAGCCAGCGCGGCAACAATAACGCCTATTGCCAGGACAACGAGGTGTCCTGGTACGACTGGGGCCTGGTCGAGCGGCACGCCGGGCTGGTGCGCTTCGTCCGGGAGATGATCGCATTCCGGCGCCGTCACCCGGTGCTGCGCGCGGATGCCTTCTACACCGAGCCGGAGGTCCGGTGGTTCGGCGAGCACGGTGGGAGTGCCGCCTGGCGGGCGGACGATCGGAGCCTCGCCTGCCTCGTGCACGGGGCAGGTGACGGCCAGGCGTTGTTCATGGCCTTCAACGCGGGCCTCGGCCCGGCGAGCTTCGTGCTGCCGTCCTCGCCGATCGGCGGCGTCTGGCGGCTCGCGGTCGACACCGCCGCCGCCTCGCCGGACGACGTCTGCCGGCCGGGCGCCGGGCGCCTGCTCACGCCCGGCCCCGGGCTCGAGGTCGACGGCCGGGCGCTGGTCGTGCTGAGTGCCGGCCGGACTTAGGTACGGATGATCCCGGACTGGACCGCGGCCCGGTAGGCGCGCATCTTGCGCGCGCCAGCATGCTGCACGCGTTGATGGACGGCCGGGCGCTGACGGCGACCGAACTCGCCCGGGTGGCCGGCGTCAAGCCGCAGACGGCGAGCGGTCATCTGCACCGGATGACTGCGGTCGGCCTGCTCAGCGTCGAGAAGCAAGGGCGACATCGCTATCACCGGCTGGCTGCGCCGTCGGTCGCGCGCATGCTGGAGAGCATCATGCAGGTCGCCGCGGAGCTGGAGCCGGACCGCAGGAGGTTCACGGTCGGCCCCAAGGACGCTGCGCTCCGCAAGGCGCGCACCTGCTACGATCACTTTGCCGGACGGCTCGGGGTCGGCTTGACAGATGCCCTGATCGAGCAAGGGCACATCGAGCTGACCAGCGATGCTGGCATGCTTGCCGACAGCGGGATGACGCTGTTGGACGAGATCGGGATCGATACCGACCCGATGCTGGCGCGGCGCACGAAGCGCTCGGGTCGCGTTCTCTGTGGCCCTTGCCTCGATTGGAGCGAGCGGCGACTACACCTCACAGGCGCCGTGGGCGCCGCGATCTGCGCCCATAGCGTGCAACAGGGATGGACCACACGACTCGACGGGAGCCGCGCCGTCCTCGTCACCCGCAAGGGAGAAAGGGTGTTCCGTGAGAAGTTCGGAGCGAGGATCGGGTAGGGAAGCTGCCCCGGTTCACGAGTTGAAGCCCCCGTGTTCTTGTCGCCCCGGATTAAAACGCGATGCCGCCGCGGTGTGGCTTGTGCCGAGTCGCGGGGTCGACGCGCCGGCGGTCACACCTGGGCGAGCCCGAGTTCCTGGTCGTAGAGGCCGATCGTGCCGGCGGCTTCGGTGGTGCGGCCGAGGTCGCCTTCGAGCAGGCGGGCGTCGCGGGCCGACCAGCGCGCGAGCACGGCATCGCCGATGTCGACCGGGGCTGCGAAGAAGCGGTCGTCGGCGACGTTGGCGACGAAGTCCGGCCAGCCGGGAACCTCGAGCGTGACCTTGACGTAGGAGCCCTGGTACTCGATCGCGTGGACCTGGCCGGTCAGCGCGTTGATCTGGCCGGAGCGGCCGGGGCCGGGCAACGGCTCGAGCTGGATGCGGTCGCGCCGGACCGCGCAGTGGACCGGCGTCCCGACCAGCTCGCTCGAGCGCGCGACCGGCAAAGCGAAGCGGTCGCCGTGCTCGCTGAGCAGGATCGCCTCGCCGTCGGCGACCGTCGTGACCTTGCCGGAGAGCACGTTCTGGCCGCCCATGAAGCGGGCGACATAGGCGGTCTGCGGCTCGCTGTAGATCTGCTGCGCCGACCCCGCCTGCTCGATCCGGCCCTGGTCCATGACGACCACGAGGTCGGCGAGCGCGATCGCCTCGAGCTGGGTGTGGGTGACGTGGATGAAGGTGATCCCGAGTTCGCGCTGCAGCCGCTTCAGCTCCCCCCGCATCTGCAGGCGCAGGTACTCGTCGAGCGCCGAGAGCGGCTCGTCGAGCAGCAGCACGCGCGGGTTGGTGATCAGGGCGCGCGCGAGCGCCACCCTTTGCTGCTGGCCGCCCGAGAGCTGGGCCGGCATCCGGTCGGCGAACGCCTCGAGGTGGACCTGCGCCAGCATCGCCTGGCTCTGCTCGCGGCGCGCCGCCCGGCCAAGGCCGCGCATGCGCAGATTGTAAGCGACGTTGTCGAGCACGGTCATGTGCGGGAACAGGGCGTAGCTCTGGAACATCATCGCGGTGCCGCGCTGGGCGGGGGCGAGGTCGGTGACGTCGTCGCCACCGATCCGGACGCGGCCGGCGCTCGGCTCCTCGTGGCCGGCGATCATGCGCAGGATCGTGGTCTTGCCGCAGCCGGACGGGCCCAAGAGGCAGCAGTAGCAGCCGTGCGGGATCACGAGCTCGATCTCGCGGACCGCGACCGTCGGCCCGAACCGCTTGGTCACGCCCTCGAGCCGGATGTCTCCGGTTTGCGCCATGGTCAGCCGCCACTACCGGAGGTGGGCAGCACGCGCCGGGTGCGCCGGCGCTGGATCAGCGCGATCGAGCCGAGCGCCAGCGCGATCACCAGGAACGAGACCGCGGTGGTCACGGTGCCGATCGCGTACAGGGCGGGCGAGGTGACGTTGGTGGTCATGTTCCAGATCTCGAGCGGCAGCGTGTTGCTCGGGCCGACCGCGATCGAGGTGCGCGGGAACTCGTCGTAGGAGAGCGTGAAGCCGAACAGCGCCACCGCGATCATGCCGGGGAGCAGGATCGGCAGGACGATCGTCCAGAGGATCGCCCAGTTGCTGGCGCCGAGGTCGCGCGCGGCCTCCTCGTAGGCGCGATTGAAGCGGCTGAAGACGGCGAACATGATGAGCAGGCCGAACGGCAGGGTCCAGGTCAGGTGCGCGCCGAGCGCGGATGTGTACCAGCTGGTCCGGATGCCGAGGAACTGGAACATCAGGCCGATGCCGAGGCTGACCAAGAGGCCCGGCATGATTAGGCTCGCGATCGCCATGTAGAACAGCAGGCCGGCGCCCCAGAAGCGCCGCCGGAAGGCGAGCCCGGCCATCACCGAGATCACGACGGTCAGCACGAGGACGATCAGGGCGAGCGCGATCGAGCGGGCGAAGGAGCCCGCGATGTCGCCGGTGCGCTGCTGCTGGAACAGCGCGTAGAACCAGTTCAGCGAGACGCCGTTGAGCGGGAAGGTCAGGCCGCCGTTCGGCCCCTGGAAGGAGAGGATGTAGATCGCCGACATCGGCCCGTAGAGGAACAGCACGAACAGCGTGAAGAACGCCGCGAGCGCATAGAAGGTCCAGGGGCGGCGACCTGATCGCGCCTCAGCCATGGCCGGCGCTCAGCCCGCGAGCTCGCGCCGGACGTCGACGACCTTGAGGATCGCCGCGACCATCAGCGAGACGATCACGATCAGCACGACCGCGCTCGCCGCCGCCGGCGGATACTGGAGCATCGCGATCTCGTTCGACATCGCGAACACGACGTTGCCGCTCTGGCCGCCGCTCATGATCTTGACGACGAAGAAATCGCCCATGACCAGCGCGATCACGAAGATCGAGCCCAGCGCGATGCCGGTCTTCGACAGCGGGATCACGATCGTGCTCAGGATCCGAAAGCCGCTCGCCCCGCCGTCGCGCGCCGCCTCGATGATCGCCGGATCGATCCGGGCCATGGCGTTGAAGATCGGCACGATCATGAACAGCGTGAACAGGTGGACGTAGGCGGTGACCACCGCGAAGTCCGAGAACAGCAGGAACGGCAGCGGGTGGTCGACGATCCCGAGCACGATCAGCGACTGATTGAAGATGCCGTTCAGGCCGAGGAACGGGATCCAGGAAATCATCCGGATGATGTTGGAGGTCCAGAACGGCACCGTGCAGAGCAGAAAGAGCGCGATCTGCCAGAGCAGGCTCTTGACGTGGAAGACCAGGAAGTAAGCGACCGTGAAGCCGATCACGAGCGTGATCGCCCAGACGATCAGCGCGTATTTCAGCGTACTGAGATAGAGATCGTAGGTGAGCCCGGAGCTGAACAGCTCGACGTAGTTCTGAAACGTGAAGGTCGGGATCAGGCTCACGATGTCGTAGTCGAAGAAGCTGACCACGACCACGATCGCCAGTGGCACTCCGAGAAACAACAGGAGGACCAGGGTCAGCGGCAGGATCTGGAGATAGGGGATCAGGCGCTCGGGGATCTTCATCGGCTGGAACGGCGGGGGAAGACGGGGCGGGGGAGACGGGACGGGGCGACCGCAGCCGCCCCGCGCTCGGCCTTGGTGATCAGGCGGCGACGAACTCGTTCCAGCGCTTGATCATGTAGCGGTTCTCGTCCATCAGCGTGTTCCAGCAGGCGACGTTGCCCATGCGCTCCCAGAAGCTGCCGCCGTCCCGGACCTGGCCCGCGTCCTCCATGTGGTGGCCGTAGGGGTCCTTGATCTCCTCGGTCGCGGGCTTGCCCTCGTACCAGTAGTTCCACTCGTTCTCGGTCATCAACTTCTTGGCGGTCTCGGGCACCGAGGTGTAGTAGCCCTGCTTGGCGATGAAGGCCCCCTGCCAGCCGGACTGGTACCAGTTGAGGTATTCGTAGGCGGCATCGAGCTTGAGGCCCTTCAGATGGGCCATCGGCGCGATGCAGCTGCCCCAGGCCCGGTAGCCCTCCTTGAGCGGCACGTAGTAGCAGGCGATGCCGCGCGAGCGCACCGCGGTGACCGCGGGCGACCACATCGACTGCAGGACCACCTCGCTCGAGGCCATCAGGTTCACGCTCTCGTCGAAGGTCGTCCAGAAGGCGCGGAACTGACCCGCCTTCTTGGCCTCGATCAGGATGTCGATGGTCTGGTCGATCTCGTCCTTGGTCATGTTGCCCTTGTCGGCGTACTTGATGTCGCCGCGGGATTCGATCGCCATCGCGGCGTCCATGATGCCGATCTGGGGCACGTCGACCAGCGCGGTCTTGCCGGCGAACTCCGGATTGAGCAGCTCGTGCCAGTGTTCGATCGGCCGGTTGATCAGGTCCGGCCGCAGGCCGAGCGTGTCGGCGTTGTAGACGGTCGGGATCGCGGTCGCCCAGCCGGTCGGGCCCTTGGCGAACTCGGTGTCGCCAGGCTTCTCGACGTACTGCACCTCGTAGGGGTTGATGCCCTGGCGGGAGACCTCGCGCCCATCCGGGTACTGGCCCTTGGTGAAGATCGGGACGACCTTGTCCCACCACTTGTACTTGCTGAGATCGATCGGCTGGATGATGCCGCGCGGCACCGTGTACAGCAGGAAGAAGAACTCGGTGTCGGCGATGTCGAGCGATTCCGGCTGGCTGACCAGGCGGTTGAGCAGGGCGGCGTGGTCGGCGGTCTGCATCTCGACCTTGAAGCCCAGGTCCTCGCTCGCCTTGCGGGCGATGTCGATGATCGCCGAGTACGACCCACCGACCTGGAGCAGCTTGACGTCCTTGAGGTTCTGCGCCCAGATCGTCGGGAAGCCGGTGATCGCGCCCGAGCCGGCGGCGAGCCCGGCGCCGGCGGCGGCAGCCTTGAGGACCGAGCGGCGGCTCCAGCCGCCGGCGCTGCCCGCCGGCCCGGCGGCCGTGGGCTCGACCGTGGTTCGCTTGTCGGACATCAGAGCCTCCTTGGCATCCCTCCGTGGGGGCTTCCTCTCTCCGGAGGGCATCTCAGGGTCGGACCGGCGCCGGGGTCGGCTCGGGTTTGAGCAACCGGCGCTGGCGTTGCCCCATTGCCGCCAATCTTGCCGTCCAAAGACGCCGACCGCAAGCCGCCGTATCGGCCCGGGCGCAAATTGGCCGGTTCCGTCACCCGCCGTTGGCCAGCACCGGTCCCGGCACCTCGCGCGCGGCGATCGGGGCGCTCTCGATCTCGCGCAGGAGCTTCCTTCGGATCGCGCGCGCGAAGTCGTCGTAGTCCTTGGCGATCAGCAGGAACGCGTCCGGCCCGCCGATCACGTGGTCGGCATAGTACACGTTGACGGCCGGGATCTCGTTGACGATCGCGAGGCCGTTGATCGTGACCCTGGCGGCCACGGCGGCGTCGCGGACCGGGTCGGGGTCGGGGCCGACGTTGCTCGGGCCGTCGCCCGAGATGTCGATCACCTGGCGGCCGCCCGTGAACCGGCTCTGCTGCAGCTGCCGGAGGGCGGCGGTGAGCGCGCCCGCGATCCCGGTCTCGGCCTGGAAGTGACGCTTCATGGTCTCGATCCGGCGCGCCAAGGCTTCCGCCGAGGGCGCATCGTGGACCAGGGTCCAATCGACCCCCACCGCCTGCTGGAACCGGCCGGACCATTGGATCAGCGTGACCGCGATGCCGTGCCGCCGGGGCGCCTGCAGCGCCGCCAGGACCTCGGGATCGCGGAACGCCTGCGCTAGGCCGCGGGTCTGCAACTCGAACTCGGGTGGATCGACGCTGCCCGAGACGTCGACCGCCAGCACCAGCTCGAGATCGACCGGGATCGGGGGTCCGGCGCCCGCGTCCGGGCTCTCGGCCGCGAGCGGCCGGCCGACCGCGAGCAGCGCCGCGAGCAGGCCGAGGGCGAGGACGGCCCTGCCGGACGGGCGGACGATCACGCCGGCGCGGCCGCGGTTGGTTGTCTTGCCATCGCTCGAACCTCGGCTCCGCTCCCTGGACCGTTCGGGTGCCGGACGGGCACGACCAAGCGGCGACACCAGAACACCGCGCCGAGGGGCGAGATGGCAAAGGAAATCTTCCGGGCCCGCTGAGCGATCGGCAGCTGGCCCGGCTCCTGCGGTAGCAAGCGCTCCCCTTAGAGCGCCTATTTCGCAAGCTCGAGATCCGGCAGCTGGGACGTCACGCCGGGGCGGGGCGTATAGCTTGCCTCGAATGCATCGACGAGCGCCTGGTCGGGATTCAACCCTGGGGGAATGACGGAGTTGGAGACGACAGCCGCGTGATAGCCGTTCGGGTAGATGATGACATGGCTGTTGGCGGCGCCTCCGCCCTCCAGCACTGCGCCGTTGTGCGTGAATGCCCAGCCGCCTCGGATGCGCTTGCGCCACCAGCCCAGGGACGCGTCGTCCTTGGCAACCGCCTCGCCGGGAGCCAGCGTGCCATCTTCCATCAGCGCGTATGTCGCGCGCGACAGGATCTTGTCGGAGTGCTTCAGCGTGTGCACCAACCGCATCAGCTGCTTGATCGACATGATCCAGCCGCCCGACGCGCAGTGCAAGCTGTTGTCGGGCGACACGGCACCGCTGTGATCGGTCGGCGATCCGTAGAGAAGGCTGAAGGGCCCGCCGGAATCGATGATGTCCTGCATTCGGCAGGTGGCGCTGACGTTGGCCGGGTCGAACACGAACTTCTGCGTGTAGGCAGTGTACCATTCGGCATTTCGGGCCGCGATCAGCCTGTCGTAGGTCGTGTCGGGCAAATCCCGATACGTGGTCTCATAGTGAGCCCACAATGATCGGTTGGCGATGCCCAACATCATGAAATGGAACATGCCCATGCTGGAGTTGGAATAGCTGCGCTCGCCGACTGGCGGTGGCGACGGGGTGCCGAGATCGCCGGTGGCGAGGCGGGCGCGGGCGTTGCTCGCGCTCCATGGATCGTTGTTGCCGGAGCGTTTGAAGCCGCCACGATGTTGCAGCATCATCGAGATCGTGACGGGCGCCATCGCTGATGGAGCTCCGGCTGCCAGCGGACGGGCAGCCGCGCGCGGATGAAGGTGCCGAGGCCGACATTCGATTGGTGCTCAAGGGCATGGAGAACGCTCGGCGTGGTCACGACGGCCTTGTGGTGCTGCCGATGTTCACTTCGGTATTGAGCGTGAACGGCGAGGCGGGGCGCCCGCGGGCCCGTTCGCACGGCGAGACCGCCCAGGCCCTGGCGGACGAAGAGAAGGCGCTTGCCTCGGTCATTGTTCAGAACGACCGCGAAGCCCATGAACTTGTTGCCGAGGCTGGCCGTGATCCGGCTGATGTAGACCGCCGTGTCGATTTCGGGGTCGTCGAACCGTTCGGCTTTGAACGGTGGCGGATCGCCACAGTCGCGGCGTGTGCCGGCGCAACAGTCGCGACGGCGACTGCCGCGCAGAAGATAGTCTGGAAATTGGATGCAACAGTGTCACTGATCGATCCTCCAAATGCAGCTTTGATCGCGTGAAACGTTACCCCCGGTGTCATGCGTTGCCTTGTGACCTGCGTCACAGGTCGCGTGGACAGGGGGTGGGGGCCGAGCGGCAGCGATTGAGCTGTGGCCCAAGCGCGCAAAGGGTGACCGCACCGAGCCATTGCGATCCGTCGCGACTGGGCTACCATTCATCGGACGGCCGACCGGGGCCGGGTGACAAACCGAAATCAGGTAGGGAGAGGCGAGATGGCCAAGGAGATCTTCTGCGCGTATGGCGTCGACGTCGATGCGGTCGCCGGCTGGCTCGGCTCCTACGGCGGCGAGGATTCCCCTTGCGACATCTCCCGCGGCATGTTCGCGGGCGAGGTCGGCTCGCCGCGCCTTTTGCGTCTGTTCGACCGGTTCGGGATCAAGACCACCTGGTTCATCCCGGGCCACTCGATCGAGACCTTCCCCGAGCAGATGCAGGCGGTCGCCGATGCCGGCCATGAGATCGGCATGCACGGCTACAGCCACGAGAATCCGGTCGCAATGACCCCGGAGCAGGAGGAAGCCGTCTTCGACAAGTGCATCGAGGCGATCACCAAGCTCTGCGGCCGGTCGCCGCGCGGCTACGTCGCCCCCTGGTGGGAGTTCGGCCCCAAGACCAACGAGCTGTTGCTGGCCAAGGGCATCAAGTACGACCACTCGCTGATGAACAACGATTTCCACCCGTTTTACACTCGGGTCGGGGACAGCTGGACCAAGATCGATTTCTCCAAGCACCCCCGCGACTGGATGCAGCCGCTGCAGCGCGGCCGCGAGACCGACCTCGTCAACATTCCGGCGTCCTGGACGCTCGACGATCTGCCGCCGATGATGTTCATCAAGGCCGCGCCCAACAGCTACGGCTTCACGAATCCGCGCGACGTCGAGGACTTCTGGCGCGAGCAGTTCGACTGGGTCTACCGGGAATACGACTACGCGGTGTTCACGATGACCATTCACCCGGACGTGTCCGGCAAGCCGCACGTACTGATGATGCACGAGCGCCTGTTCGCGCACATGAGCCGGCATCCGGGCGTCCGCTTCACGACCTTCGAGGCGATCGCCGACGATTTCCTGAAGCGCTATCCGCGCAGCCAGCCTGCCCGGCCGGTGTCGTAGGGGCCTCAGCCCGATGTGCAGTCTATGCGGCGTGCTCGGCGGGGGTCCCCATTGGACCGACGCCGCTGCCGGGCCCGAGGCGATCCGGGGCGGCTTGGTCCAGCCGACCCGCCGCCAGGAGCGCGCCGGGCGAATCGCGCTCGCCAACCGCATCCTCCGGCACTACGGCCTGAAGCTCGGCGACTTTGCCGGCCAGAGCTACGTGCTGCGCGCGGCCACCGGGCGCCAGGCGATCGTGCCCGACTTGGTCGGCATGTGGACCGCGGCCGAGCGGCTGGCCGGGCGGACCTGCGACCCGCTCGCTCCGGACCTGATCGCCGCGCTCGAGCGCGACTGAGAGCTTGTGAAAGAATGCCCGAAACGCTGCAATCGCTGCGGAAAACGCCAATGATTTCGATGGGCATTATTTCGCCGCCTCGATTGATTTACAAAGTCTGAGCACGGCTGGCCGGAGCCGGTCGACGCTGCTACTGTGGCTGCGGCCAAGTTGACCGGGGAAGTCGTTGGACATCGCGGTTTGGTTGCAGGAATTGGGGCTGGAGCGCTACGCGCAGGCGTTCCTCGACAACGACATCGCGCCCGCGGTCCTGCCGGAGCTCACCGACCAGGACCTGAAGGACCTCGGCGTCTCGCTCGGCCACCGCCGGCTGCTGCTCAAGTCGATTCAGGGGCTGAGGGACGGCCCGGTCGGGCCGCCCGCGCCTGCGTCCGCGCCACCAGAGCCGGCGATCCGACCCGAGGCGGAGCGGCGGCAGCTGACCGTGATGTTCGTCGATCTGGTGGGCTCGACCGCGCTGTCGGCGCGGCTCGACCCCGAGGACATGCGCGCGGTGATCCGCGCCTACCAGGACACCTGCGCCGGGCTGATCGTGCGGTTCGAAGGGTTCGTCGCCAAGTTCATGGGCGACGGCGTGCTCGCCTATTTCGGCTGGCCGCAGGCGCACGAGGACGACGCCGAGCGGGCGGTGCGCGCCGGGCTGGCGCTGACCGAGGCGACCGCAAGGCTGAGCACGCCCACGGGTGAGGCTTTGTCGGCGCGGGTCGGGATCGCGACCGGGCTGGTGGTGGTCGGCGACCTGATCGGTGAGGGTGCTGCCCAGGAGCAGGCCGTGGTCGGCGACACGCCGAACCTCTCGGCACGCCTTCAAGGGCTGGCCGCGCCCGGCCAGGTCGTGATCGCCGAGGCGACCCGGCGCCTGCTCGACGCCGGCTTCGAGCTGGAGGATCTGGGAGCGCAGCCGTTGAAGGGGATCGCGCTGCCGATCGCGGCGTTCGCGGTCACCGGCGAGCGATCGACCGTCAGCCGCTTCGAGGCGAAGAGCGGCCCCGCGCTCTTGCCGATGATCGGGCGCGACCAGGAGCTGGCGCTGCTGCTCGAGCGCTGGACTCAGGCCAAGGCCGGCGAGGGCCAGGGTGTCCTCTTGGTGGCTGAGGCCGGGATCGGCAAATCGCGGCTCACCCGGGCGCTGCTCGATGCGCTGGCCGATGAGCCGCATGCGCGCATCCGCTACCAGTGCTCGCCCTATCATGCCGACAGCGCGCTGTGGCCGGTGATCCAGCAGCTGACCCGTGCGGCCGGGATCGCGACCGACGATCCGACCGACGCGAGGCTCGATAAGCTGGAGGCGCTGCTCGATCGGGCGGGCGGACGCGAGACCGCACCCCTGATTGCCGATCTGCTCGGCGTCGATGGCGCGGCGCGCTACGGCCCCCTTGACCTGACCCCGCTGGTGCAGCGGGCGCGCACGATGCACGCTCTTGCCGAGCAGCTGCGCGGGCTGGCGGCCCGGCAGGCTGTCCTCGTGGTCCTGGAGGACGCCCACTGGATCGACCCGACCACGCTCGAGCTGATCGAGCAATGCCTGGACCGGATCGCTGAGGCCCGCGTGCTGATCCTGCTCACCAGTCGGCCGGACCAGCAGCCGGCACTCGCCGCCCATCCCCACGTCACCGGCCTGACCCTGAACCGGCTCGGCCGCGCCGGAGTCGAATCGATCGTAGCGCGGCTCGGTGGTGACCATTTGCCGAGCGAAACGATCAATGGCATCATCGCGCGCACCGATGGGGTGCCGCTGTTCGTCGAGGAGCTGACCAAGGCAGTCCTGGAGACCGGCGAAGCCAGCATCCCAGCGTCGCTACACGATTCCTTGATGGCCCGCCTCGACCGGATTCCCGACGTCAAGGCGCTCGCCCAGATCGCCGCCTGTATCGGTCGGGACTTCGACTTTTCTCTGCTTGCGGGGGTCGCCGATCGCCGGGAGCCGGAACTCGTGTCCGCCCTCAACAAGCTCGCCGCGGCCGAGCTGATTTTCCGCCGCGGAATTCCGCCCGCCGCCACCTACAGCTTCAAGCATGCCTTGGTCCAGGACGCTGCCTACCAGTCGCTGCTCAGGTCAAAGCGACAGCAGCTGCACGGTCGGATTGCCAAGTTTCTGGAGCAGCGCTTTCCCGATACGGTGGAAGCTGAACCCGAGCTGCTGGCGCATCATTACACGGGTGCCGGGCTCACAGCACAGGCCATTGCTCATTGGCGAAAGGCAGGAGCGCGCGCCATCGAGCGCTCTGCCAATGCCGAGGCAAACGCAGATTTCGATCGGGGCCTCGAACTGCTCAAGAGCTTGCCGGAATCGCATGATCGGGCACAGCTGGAACTCCAACTCCTGGTCCCACTGGGCCAAGCTCAATCGGTTACGAAGGGGCGCGGATCTCCGGAGGCCGAGCGTACTTATGTCCGTGCCTGGGAGTTGTGTCAGAAGGTTGGCGAGGCTACGCAATTATTTTCCGTATTCTTTGGGCTTTGGGGGCGCCGGTTCGTGCGAGCGGAGTTTCAGGCGGCGGAGGAACTGCTGGAGCAGTGGTCCTCGCTGGCCGAGCGCATCAGCGACCCCGGCGTCCTCGCCGCAACCACCGAGTACATGCGAGGAGGCATCGCTTATTTCCGAGGCCAGGTCGTCCCTGCCCGCACGCATTTCGAGCAGGTGCTCGCCCACCACCGCCCACGGGAACATGGCTCGATCGCCGTTCGGTATGGGATGTATTCGGAACCCGCGCTGGCGTGCGGTTGTTGGCGTGCCGAGAGCCTGCTGTTGCTCGGCCACGGAGATCAAGCGCTGGCGCAAAGCGGCGCCTCGCTTGCTCTGGCTCGGCAGCTCGGACACCCTCCGAGCCTGGCGAGTGCGGTAGCTTGGACAGCCATTTTCCATTCGAACTCGTCGCGACGTGCGGGCGGCGCGGGAGCACGCAGAGGCGACCATCGACATCGCGACCGAGTTGGGATTCCCGTATCGGCTGGCGGAAGGGAAGATCATTCGGGGGTGGGCACTGACCGCCGCCGGCGAGACGACCGCGGGCGTGGCGGAACTCCGCGAGGGGATCGACGCCTGGCGTGCGACGGGGGCGGAACTCTCGCGACCATGGTGGCTCGCTTTGCTCACTGAGGCCTATGAACGAGCCGGCCAACCCGGACCGGCTCTCCCGGCGGTCGTCGAAGCGCTGGAAATTGCCGACAAGACGGGCGAGCGCTTGGTTGAGGCGGAGCTGCATCGCCTTCATGGCGCATTGCTGTTGCAGGAAGGCAGGACCTCAACCGTCGACCGAGCCGAAGCCTGCTTTCGGCAGGCTCTGGCGGTTGCTCGGCGGCAGCAGACAAGGCTTTTCGAGCTGCGTGCCGCGACCAGCCTCGCCCGGCTGTGGGCCCATCAGGGTAGACGTACGGAGGCCCAGAGCCTGCTGGCACCAGTGTACGACCGGTTCACCGAGGGCTTCGACACCCTCGATCTGAAGACCGCGAAGGCGCTGCTCGACGAGCTGAGGTGACTGAAGCGAACGCATGGCCGACTACGCGAGCCTGATCCCGGTCAACCTGATCACCGGCTTTCTCGGCTCGGGCAAGACGACGCTGCTCAACCGGCTGCTGAAGGCGCCAGCGCTCGCCAATACCGCGGTGCTGGTCAACGAGTTCGGCGCGGTCGGGCTCGACCATCTGCTGCTCGAGCCGGTCGACGGCGAGACCGTGATCCTGCAGAGCGGCTGCGTCTGCTGCACGATCCGGGGCGAGCTCGCCGAGGCAATGCGGGCGCTCTTGAGCAAGCGCGAGCGGGGCCTCGTGCCGCGCTTCACGCGGCTCGCGATCGAGACCACCGGGCTCGCCGACCCGGCGCCCATCGTCTCGACGCTGACCGCCGACCCGGTGCTCCGCCACCATTTCCGCCTCGGCAGCATCATCACCACAGTCGATGCCGTGAACGGTTTTCTCCACCTCAGGGACAATCCCGAAGCACTCAAGCAGGTCGCGGTCGCCGACCGCCTGGTCGTGACCAAGACCGATCTCGCCGACCCGGAGGCGGTGGTCGAGCTCGAGGCCGGCCTCCGCCGGCTCAACCCGACCGCGCCTATCCTGGACGCCGCCAAGGATCCCCTGGTCCCCGAAACGCTGATGGCGAGCGACGTCTACGATCCGGCGAGCAAGGGCGCCGAGGTCGCCCGCTGGCTGAGCGACGCGGTGCCCGCCGGGCGGCATCGGCACGACCCGAACCGGCACGGCGACGACATCCGGGCCTTTTGCCTGACCTTCGATCAGCCGCTCGACTGGACCGCTTTCGGCATCTGGCTGACCATGCTGCTCCATGCCCACGGCCAGAAGGTGCTACGGGTCAAGGGTATCCTGAACGTCGCGGGCCTGCCGGCGCCGGTCGTGATCCACGGCGTCCAGCACGTCGTCCACCCGCCCGCCCACCTCGATCGCTGGCCCGACGACGACCGCCGCTCGCGCATCGTCTTCATCGTCCGCGGGCTCGCGCCGGCCCTGATCGAGGGCTCGCTCGCGGCCTTTCACTGCCAGGCCGAGGAGGGTGGCGCCGCCGCGTGAGGCGGCAGCGCGCGCCCCAGCGTTTGAAGGATACGGCCTTGGCCGAGCGTGCCGGCCGGGCCGACGCGGGACGGGCTTAACCCAAGGTTAACAACTGCTTGGTTAAGACCATGTCCGGCGGGTCCATGCGACCGTGGGAATCCGTGCCCGGATCCAAGCGGGAAAAGGGAGAGCCGGCCGGCGCGAACGGGGGCGAGCAGCCGCGGTCGAGTGTCGGCGGGAAAGTTGACCTGGTTGCGGCTGCGGCCGGAGTTGACCTGGTTGCGACTGCGTCCGAAGTCGGGGCGGGCAGCTCAGGGCCGGCCGGGCTCGGCGCCCTTGGCGATCCGGAGGTATGGGGCCTCGGCGTCGGGGGTGACCTCGAGGTGGACCCACATGCCGCTCTGGCCGTGGCCCGGGACGCCGCAGAACCAGAGATACTTGCCCGGCTCCTTGGCCTTGAACGCGATTACGTCGTGGTCGCCCGCCGACAGGCCCTGCTCGGGACTCTTGGAGTAGGCGCGCGCGAACGCCGCCTTGTCGTGCCCGGCCTGGAGCGGCAGATGCTCGGGTCCCGGATCCGCCATCACCACGAGGCTGTGGGGCACGTCGCTGTCGTGATTGGTCAACGTCATGCGCACGCTCCAGCCGAGCGGCAGGACCACGGTCATGTCGCCGTCGTGATAGCCGTTGTAGTTCCAGTTGCTGTTGTTGGGATTGAAGCCCGCGACCACGTCCATCGCGACCGACTTGTCGGCGGCGTCGACCTTCATCCAGGACGGCACGACGTGGTTCTCGGCGGCGACGGCGCCGCGGACCCAGCCGTCCGCTGTCCAGCTGCCCGCAGTCCAGCCGATGACAAGCAGCGCCAGGATCAACGTCGGCAGTCTCATCGCTTCAGGTCCTCCGAAAGGACCGGGCCGTCTCGCGACGGCCCGGCTGTACATGGACGGGTTCGGGCAGGGACGGGTTCGGGCAGGCGGCCCGGTCCCTTAGTCGAGGGCGAACACCAGCACGCTGTCGCCGAGCTTGTAGTTGAGCTGGAAGTTGCCGCCGGCGGCAACTTCCACGTACTGCTTGCCGTTGAGCGTGAACGACATCGGCGCCGAGTTGACGCCGGCGCCTGCCTGGAACGACCAGAGCTTCTCGCCGGTCGTGGCATTGTAGGCGTTGAAGCTGCCGTCGCCCTCGCCCGCGAACACGAGATTGCCGCCGGTGGTCAGGGTGCCGCCGATCATCGGATCCTCGCTCCGCGCCTGCCAGGCGATCTTGCCGGTGTCGACGTTGACCGCGGACACGTTGCCCCACTGGTCCTCGCCCGGGATCGCGGTGAAGGCGCCGCCCAGCCACAGCTTGCCCTTCTGCCAGGGCTCCTTCTTGACCGTGTAGGTCATCGGCTGGTGCAGGTTGTCGTAGTAGACCAAGCGCGTGTTCGGGTTGAACGAGCCGGGCGACCACTCGACGCCGCCATTGGCGCCCGGCAGCATGCGGACGCCGGCCTCGGTCGGCTGCGCGAACAGGTTCTCCTGCGGGATCATCGCGTCCGAGCGGCGGATCAGCTCGCCGGTCTCCCGGTCGTGGACGTAGACCCAGCCGGTCTTGCCGCCGGTGATCACGCCCGGCACGGTCTGGCCGTCCTTGCCCTTGACGTCGGCCAGGATCGGTGGCGAGACCGCGTCCAGGTCCCAGGGGTCGTGCGGCACGTATTGATAGCCCCAGACCAGCTTGCCGGTGTCGAGGTTGAGGGCAACCAGCGATTCGGTCCAGCGGTTGTCGCCCGGCCGAATCTGCGCGTAGAGATCGGGCGAGGGATTGCCGATCGTGGCGAACAAGAGGCCGCGCTCGGGGTCGATCGCGTTGGTCATCCAGTTCGAGCCGCCGCCGCGCTTCCAGGCGTCGGCGTACTTGCCCATCGCCTTCTTCTCCGCGGCGATGTCGCGGTGCAGCGGGTTGATGCCGTCGGCCGTGTTCTTGAACGTGCCGTACCAGCCCTTGGTGCCGTCGGGCATGACCTCGTTGGGCTCGGGGATCGTGTGCCAGCGCCAGACCAGCTTGCCGCTGTCCTTGTCGTAGGCGCTGATGAAGCCGCGGATGCCGTACTCCGCGCCCGAGATGCCGAGGATCAGCTTGTCCTTGTAGACCACCGGGGCGACCGTCTCGGAATAGCCGAACTCCGGGTCGGCGATCTCGGTCTCCCAGACGACGTCGCCGGTCTTCTTGTCGAGCGCGACCAGCGTCGCATCGAGGGTCGCCATGTAGACCTTGTCGTCGGCGAGTGCCACCCCGCGGTTGTTCGGGCCGCAGCAGAAGATGGTGGTGCCGAGCTTGTGCTCGTAGTGCCAGAGCTCCTTGCCGGTGGCGGCGTCGACCGCGAACACGTGGTTGTAGGGCGTCGTGATGTACATCACGCCGTCCTCGACAATCGGCGTGGTCTCGAAGGAGCCGAGCACGCCGGTCTGGAAAATCCACTTCAGATGCAGGTCCTTGACGTTACCGGCGTTGATCTCGTCACTGGCGACGTAGCGCGTGTTCGACAGATCGCCGCCGTAGACCGGCCAGCCGCTTCCGCTGTCGGCCATCGACATCATCTTGTCGGACTGCATCTTCGTGTCCTGGGTCGTACAGGCGGCTTGGCTGAACGCCAGGGCCAGGGCTGTGGTCACCAACCAGCAGGAGTAGCGCATCGTCTTTGTCCCCCATGGCAACAATTGTCAGGACCGTCCGGTTTCCGGATCGGCCGAGCCTTGAAAAACCCTCACCACGCCGCGTGGATCGCGGCGCTCAGACGCCGTAGCTTCTCTTCCAGATAGCCGTAGCGGTGGCAGAGGAACCGGGCCTCGTCGAGCGCGTCGTCCATGTTGCGATCATTCCAGAAGCGCGCCTCCTGATGGCCCTTGCGTTGCTGCTCGGTGTCGGACCCGGCCTCGGTTGGCAGCGCGGCGAGCGCCGCCTCGTTCTTGTCGACCGCTTCGCGAATGATCTTAGCGCGCACGACCGAATCGCGCACCCCCTCAATTACAATTTCGCGCTGGGTATCGAACTCCTCGAGGAGACCGGCGAACACCCCGAGCAGGGCCGGCCGCCGGTCGGGCCCGAGCCGATCGGCGAACGTCCGGATCTCGGCGCCGCCCTGGTTCGGCGTGTTCTCCGGGTTGGCGGCAAACGCGACCACCTCGCGCACCCCGGCATCGGCCTGCCAGTCCGCCGGCAGCGGCCCGGGCAGTCGTCCGCCCCAGATGTCCTCGGCGGCGAAGCGTTCGGCATACGGCTGATGGCAGGGCCAGTCCCGAATCTCCTCTGCGGCCACCGGCGCGGCCAGCAGCCATAGCCCTATCAGCGCGATTCCGACGCGTGACCACATGCCCGACATGTCGCTCCCTCGCCATCTGCGCAGTCAGCGTAGCCGTACGGCCGCCGGGCGCAAGAGCGATGGTCGGCGGCGGCATTCGTGGCGCCTGGCAGTTTGGAAATGTCTGCGGCTGGTTCCGCCCATAAGTGAAATATGCGGCGCGTTATATCCTTATGGGTTGAAATCCGCTGTCGGCCATCTTACAAGATCCGCCAGGAGCGTCGGCTGCAGGAGCCGGGAGATGGCTGCGATCGCACTGCCAGGTATGGGATGCCGTGGTGCTCAGCCGGCCGCAATGACTGGCCCTCCATGGTCAACGCCCCGCTGTGACATGCGGCCTCGCCCCGAGCGGCCGGGCTGTTGACGCCACGATCGCATTGCATTGGATTTTCGACCGGACCGGTGCGCCGTGCACGAACGATCGACCCGTTCCCTGACGGCAGTTTTGCTGCTCGCCAACGCCTGTTTCGGAGCCGTCGTCGTCCTGGAGTTGATCGCCGAAGCTGGGGTCGTGCCGAAAGTCACCGCTGCTGCACACGGCGCAGCGCTGGAGACGCGGCCTGAGGCCACGAGCTTCCAACCGCCGCCCGACTGGCAGTTCGACGAAATCTCCAAGCGGCCCTTGTTCTTCCCCTCGCGGCGCCCGTTCGTGCCGCCGGCAGTGGTGACCGACTCGGAGTCGACGCCCGCTGCGGATCCGCGAGTCCGTCTCGAGTTGATCGGGGTTCTCCTGACCGAGCGCCGGCGCGCGGCTCTGGTCCAGCCGCAAGGCGACGCGAGCGCCCGCTGGATTCACGAGCGGCAGAGCGTCGCCGGCTGGTTGGTCGAAGAGATCGCCGCCGACCGAGTCCGATTGCGCATCGGCGACCGTGTCCAGGTCGTCAAGCTACGCCCCGACCAGGCAGGGGCCCCCGGCGAGCCCCGCACACGCTGAACCCGACGTCCGGCAGCAGCAAGTTCAACGACTTGGCGGCGGGTGACGCGACGCCGGCGGGCAACTGGCCGAGGAAGCAAAGACGCTGAACCGGTTGTCGATATCGCGGTCGGGACGCGACCGCGACGGGCTGGTCTCGACGAACCACTGTCCGTTTGACGCCCCCGGGCCGGCTCGCATGCTCACCTCGAATTTCCAATCCACGTCATCATGGTGCCTCGGTCACAACTTCCCCGGCGGCAGATCCCACGTCGGCACGGCCGCCCAATCCGGTCTGAAGGATGCCGGGTCCTTGCCGAACCTGGTGCCGCTTGGCGCGTACCTCGCGTTCACCTTGAAGCTGCCGCTGCCGGTCCGGATCGTGTTGTTCGCGAACGTGACCGATAGCGTGTTGCCAGTCCCGGTCCGCGCCACGTAGCAGAAGTGGTTGCCGATCTCCGGGCAATTCGTGCCGGGCTTCGGCGCGTCGGACGTGACGCCCGTGCAGTTAATCTTGCTCGAACCGCCGCTACCCCAGTCGTGCAGATAAGCAAACGCCCCATCCGACGACGTGATGCAGAAGACATTATCCCGGATGACGTTGCCGTGAGCCGTAGCAAAGCCGACGAAGGGCGAGCCCGAGCGCTTCTGCTGGCCGACGAAAAAACTCTGCAGCCGCGACACATACACGAGGTTGTTCTCGAACAGCCCATCCTTGGAGTTCTGAAACATGAACTCGGCTTTGAAGAGCCCGCTTCCGTTCTTGCAGTTGTTGCCCATCTGGTTGTGATGGACCCACAGATCGGTCCCGACCTCCTGCTGGATCGCCGAGAACGCGTTGTCGTAGATCGAGCAGCGGGAAATCTCTCCGCCATAGCCCTGGTAGTCGAACCAGATGCCCGGCCCCCAGTTGCCGTGGATTTTGCAACCGGTGATCAGACAGCTTCCGGTGAAGGGCGCGCCCGCAGGTATGCTGCGCGAGTTCTTGACCCCACCAGCCTCCCAGTGCGGGTTCATGTGCCAGCGGGAATTGTTGTAGATGTCGCAGTCTTCCAGGAGCGCGGCGTGCAGCTCGGAGCCGCCGGCAACGCCCGTGCTGCCGTTGTCGGCGATCACGCAGCGGCTGATCCGGCCGTCCATGGTCCAATGGATGCCGCTGCTGAAGTTGGCGACGATCTGGCAGTCCTGGACGATCCAGCCGAAACCGGGCCTCTGGATGGCGGCGAGCTGAGCCTTCGCATCCTTACTGGTGCCCGTCGGCTGCACGGCGAAGGTCCGCGGCATGCCGCCGGTGTAATTGGTGATCTTGAGGCCCTCGATCGTCACGTGCCTGACGTTCTTGATGCCATCGACATCGGTGCCGCCGAAGAAGGCGCACATGTTGCCAGGGCGGCCGGTGGTCCGCCTGCCGTCGAGCACCACGGCGGTCGGGTCGGCTGGCTTTCCGCGGAAATACTGACCTTCCTTGGGATTGATCTGCGTCAGATCATAGATGCCGGGCGCGAAGTCGATCAGCGTGTAGGGCGGCAGGCCATTGATGTAGGCAGCGAGGGTTGCGCCGCCGCCGCGCGTCGTCGGGGCGATGGAGACGGTCGAAGTCGTCGGCTTCGGCTGATCGGCGACGCCCTTCGGCACGGTCGAGGTGCTGCCCTCGGCGACCGCCTGCGACCCGAGGCGCAAAGCACTCAGGCCGACTGCCGAGCCGACCGCCAGACGATGCAGATCTCTGCGCGAAAGTAACATTTTCCAGTCTCACTCCTTCTTACCCTTGGTACCGACGAGCGCCCGGCTTTCCGCGGGAATCGGCGAGCGTGCGATGCCTGCGGCACCAAACCCATCGAGGGGCGATGGGCCCAATCGGAAGTAGAACATGATCCGATGAAGTTCAAGTTTTTGGTGATGGCGGTCCGCTGTCAACGCGGGCAGTCAGCGCGGGCCCCCGCCGAGATGCCCAGGACGGGCGAGGCCTCGCGCTTCTGCGCCACCCGTCGGCGCCAAGGACCAGCGCAGCGACGCCTTCGCGTCGCCAGCAACGGCCGGCTCGCGGCCGATACCGAGCGCCTGGCGGTCTGACTCGAGCCCTTCGGAAGGCTACCGTTCGACGAGGATGATGCGCGCTCGGCTGGCGCTGGTCGGTCAGGCGAGCCGTCGCGGCATCGAGCGCATCGCCCCAATCTTGCCGAGCCCTAAGCGTGAGCGATCTGCGGCGGACCGGGTCGCCTGAGCGCCCGACGTGCGACCGCCGGCGCCGTCAGCGCGGGCGGTCGCCCTCGAGCGTGACCCGGTGCATCACCCGCCGGTAGCCGTGGTAGTCGTTCAAGGGGTAATGCTGGCTTGCACGATTGTCCCAGAACGCGAGCGAGCCCGGGCGCCAGCGGAACCGGCAGGTGAGCTCGGGCTGGATCTGCCAGCCGAACAGCCAGTTCAGCAGCGGCCCGCTCTCGACCTCGGTCATGCCCTCGAAGCGGAGCGTGTGGGCGAGGTTGACGTAGAGCGCCTTGCGCCCGGTCTCGGGATGGGTGCGCACGACCGGGTGCGTGGCGCTCACCGCCTCGACGTCGGCCGCGGTGCCGCGCTTGCTGTGCATCTCCTGCCGGGTCTGCAGCGCGACCGCCTTGCCGGAGACGTTGACCGCGTTGAGCCCGTCGAGCAGGCGCCGCATGCCCTCGGAAAGCGTCTCGTAGGCCAGGTACATGTTGGCGAACAGCGTGTCGCCGCCGGCCGGCGGGGTCTCGAGCGCGTAGAGCAGGCTCGCCATCGCCGGGCGCTCGAGATAGGCGGTATCGGAATGCCAGACGCCGCCGAAGTTGGAGCGCTCCTCGGGCTCCTTGATCACCGGCAGGACCAGCGGGCAGTCGGGCAGGCCCTTGATCAGCGGATATTCGACCACCTCGCCGAAGCGCTGGGCCAGCGCCAGCAGGCGCTGCGGGGTCAGCTCCTGATCGCGAAAGAAGATCACGATGTGCTCGAGCAGTGCGGCGCGCAGCGCCCGCACCGTCTCCTCATCCAGGGGCTCCGCCAGATCGACGCCGAAGATCTCGGCGCCGAGCGCGCTCGACAGCGGTCGGATCTCGAGACGTGAAGCGGTCATCACGGTCATGGCGCAAACTCCCCCAGGCGGCTCGATCCGGTACTTTAGTCGAGACCGCCGCCCGGAGTCATGCCCCGCGGCGATCGCCGCTTGACGGCGGACGGGCAGCGCCACCATCTGTGGCCGATGACCGTTCGAGCATCCCGATCATGAGCGTCACGCACCGCGAAGCCCCGCGCTGGCTGCAGCCGGCGGTCGACTATGGGCCGCTCGCGATCTTCTTCCTGGCCTATGTCGGCGCCGGCTTGATGGCGGCGACCGCGGCGGTGATCGCGGCGAGCCTCACGGCTCTGGCGCTCGCCTGGACCATCCAGCGCCGAGTGCCGCTGATCCCGTTGCTGACCGCGGCCGTGGTCGCGGTGTTCGGCGGCCTGACGCTCTGGCTCCAGGACGAGACCTTCATCAAGATGAAGCCGACCATCGTCCAGGTGCTGTTCGCAGCGATCCTGATCGCCGGGCTCGCGTTCGACCGGCCGCTGCTCAGACCCCTGTTCGGCCGCATGATGCCGCCGATGAGCGATGCCGCCTGGAGCCGGTTCACGATCCGCTACGCCCTGTTCTTCGTGGCCATGGCAGCGCTCAACGAGCTCGTCTGGCGCACCCAGTCGACCGATCTCTGGGTGACCTTTAAGGTCTTCGGCCTGACCGGACTGACCTTGCTGTTCATCCTCAGCCAGGTGCCGTTCATCAGCCGCGAGGCACGCGCGGTCGAGGCCGCTCGGGGCGGTCCCGAGCCGCCCGAGCGGGCGCTCGGTGCGCGCGGATCGGAACCTCCGCAAACGGTATGCGTTTCCTCGCCGGCAATGATGCCAGCAAGGAGCGAGGATCATGGACCAGGATCGCAAGGAAGGCGTCGTCAAGAAGACCGTCGGTAAGATCAAGGAAGGCGCCGGCAAGCTCACCGGCGACCGGAAGACGGAGGCCGAGGGGCGCCGCGACAAGGCCGAGGGCAACGTCCAGAACGCCTACGGCAGCGCCAAGGACGCAGTCCGGGAGCACACCAACAAGAAGCGCTAGATCCGGATAGCGAACCGAGGAGGCGAGCCGTGGCCGATCAGGACCGTCAGGCGGATAAGATCCGCAAGGAGTTCAAGGACAAAGCCGGCAAGGAGACCCGCAAGCTCGATCCCGACGCCGCGCGCGAGGAGCGCCAACGGAAACCGGGACGGAACGAGGGTTTGGACGTGCGCGAGGAGCTGCGCAAGCAGGCCGACGACCACAGCCGGTAACCACCACCAACTCCAAGCGCGCGCGCCAGCGCGGCGAACTTTACGCGTTGGCGCGCGCGAGCACGGCGTGCAGCAACACGTCGGCGCCGTCGGCGCAGGCCTCGGGCGAGGCGTATTCGCTCTCGTTGTGGCTGATGCCGTCCTTGCACGGCACGAAGATCATCGCGGTCGGCACCACGCGGGCCATGTAGACCGCATCATGGCCGGCGCCGCTCACGATCTCGCGGGCCGACAGACCGAGCGTCGCGGCCGCCTGGCGTACCGCCTCGATGCAGTCGGGATCGAAGGCGACCGGCGGCGCGTACCAGATCTGCTCGAGCCGGCAGTCGATCCGGCCGGCGTGGCGCGCCCGGACGCGCTCGAAAGCCGCGTGCAGCTCCCGGTCCATCGCGTCCATCGTGCCGCCGTCCGGATGGCGGAGGTCGACCGTGAAGCGGACCCGGCCGGGCACCGTGTTGCGCGAGCCGGGGTAGGCCTGGAACTCGCCGACCGTCGCCCGGCCGTCGGGGCTGTGGGCGTGGGCGATCTGATAGATCTCCTCGAGCAGGGCCGCCGCGGCGCGCAGCGGGTCGCGCCGGCGCTCCATCGGCGTCGGGCCGGCGTGGGCCTCGGCGCCCAGGATCTCGGCATCGTACCAGCGGGTGCCCTGGCCGCCGGTCACGATGCCGATCCGCCGGCCTTCGGCTTCGAGGATCGGGCCCTGCTCGATGTGCAGCTCGAACAGCCCGCCTGCCTCCCGGCCGCCGACCGGGAGATCGCCGGCGTAGCCGATCCGCGCCAGCTCGGCGCCGAGGGTCTTGCGGGCCTGATCCTTGCGCGCCAGGGCGTACTCGAGGTCGAACGCGCCCGCGAACACGCCCGAGGCGACCATCGCCGGCGGGAAGCGGCAGCCCTCCTCGTTGGTCCAGTTGACTGCCTCGAGCGGTGCTGTGGTCTCGACGCCCTGGTCGTTCAGGGTCCGGATCACCTCGAGGGCGGCGAGCACGCCGAGCGCCCCGTCGAACTTGCCGCCGGTCGGCTGGCTGTCGAGATGGCTGCCGAGCATGACGGGCGGGCGCGCCTGATCGGTGCCCTTGCGCCTTGCGAACATGCTGCCCATCCGATCGACGCTGACCGTCAGGCCGGCCGCCTCGCACCAGCTCCGGAACAGATCGCGACCGCGCTGGTCGTCGTCGGTCAGCGTCTGGCGGTTGACGCCGCCGTTCGCGGTCGCGCCGATCTCGGCCATGGTCATCAGGCTGTCCCACAGCCGCCCGCCGTTCACCCTGAGCTCGGTCATCTTCCGCCTCCAGCTGCAGCCCAGCAATGCCGCAACCTCCCGAACCGGTCAATCGCACCGGCCTGGCGATGAACGGCAGACCTTGCGTCGCCAGGACCGCGGCGGCAGGGTGGCGACCTTGACTCTGGGAGCTGAACGATGCCCATGCTGCCCGAATTCGAGGATCCGATGGCGCGGCCGCGCTACACCGGGCTTGCGACCTTCATGCGCGCGCCCTACCGCGAGGACCTGGAGAGCGTCGACATCGGGCTGATCGGGGTGCCGTTCGACGGCGGCGTCACCAACCGCACCGGCACCCGGCACGGGCCGCGCGAGATCCGCAACCAGTCCTCGCTGATGCGCAAGATCAACCAGGCGAGCGGGATCGCGCCGTTCGAGCTCTGCCGGGTCGCGGACCTGGGCGATGCCTGGGTGCAGCGGCCGTTCCATCTGGAGACCTCGCTCGACGAGATCGCTGGCTTCTACCGCGGTGTGCACGCGGCCGGCATCTTGCCGCTCTCGGCCGGGGGCGACCATTCAATCTCGCTGCCGATCCTGCGCGCGCTCGCCGCCTCACGCCCGGTCGGGATGGTCCACTTCGACGCCCATTGCGACACCGGCTCGAACTATCTGGGCTCGAACTATCACCACGGCGCGCCGTTCGCGCGCGCGGTCGAGGAGGGGCTGCTGGATCCCAGGCGCACGGTCCAGATCGGCATCCGCGGTGGGATCAACGATCCGGACGTCTGGCGCTTCAGCCACGAAGCCGGTATGCGCGTGATCTACATGCCCGAGTTTCACGAGATGGGCTGGCAGGCGGCGATCGAAGAGGCGCGGCGCGTGGTCGGCGACGGCCCGACCTACGTCAGCTTCGACATCGACAGCCTCGACCCGGCCTACGCGCCCGGCACCGGCACGCCGGAGATCGGTGGCTTCACGAGCCTCGAGGTCCAGCTGATGATCCGCGCGCTGCGCGGGCTCGATCTGGTCGGCGCCGACGTGGTCGAGGTCTCGCCGCCGTTCGACCCCAGCGGCATCACCGCGCTCACCGGCGCCTCGATGATGTTCGAGCTGCTCTGCATTCTGGCCGATGCGCGCGCGGCCCGTGCTCCGGGCCGGTAGCAAGCGCGCCGCCGCCCGGCCGGCGCTCCACCCGCTCTGGCCCCGGATCCGGCGGATCCTCCTGGGCATTGGCCTCGTGGCGTTGCTGGCGCCGCCGGCGATGCTCTTGATCTACCGCTTCGTCCCGGTGCCGATCACGCCCTTGATGCTGATCCGGCTCGGCCAGGGCGAGGGCCTGGACAAGGACTGGGTACCGCTTGGGCAGATCGCGCCGGCGCTCGCGCAATCGGTGGTCGCATCCGAGGACAACCAGTTCTGCGAGCACTGGGGCTTCGACTGGGAGGCGCTTCAGAGCGAGGTCGAGGCCTACCTGGCCGGCGAGCACGCCCGCGGCGCCAGCACGATTACCCAGCAGACCGCGAAGAACCTGTTCCTCTGGCCGGATCGGAGCCTGCTGAGGAAGGTGCTCGAGGCGCCGCTGACGCTCGAGATCGAGCTGCTGTGGCCGAAGCGGCGGATCATCGAGGTCTACCTCAACATCATCGAGCTCGGGCCCGGCGTCTACGGCGCCGAGGCCGCGGCGCGCCGCTACTTCGCGAGGCCCGCGGCCAAGCTCAGCCGGCGCCAGGCGGCGCTGCTGGCGGCGATCCTGCCCAACCCCAGGCGGTCGTCGCCGGCCCGGCCGAGCCGCTATCTCGAGGGCCGCGTGCGCACGATCGAGACCCGGGTCGAGCAGCTCGGCCCGATGCTTGACTGCGTCCGCCCCGGCTGAGACTGGCGCCGGCCGCGACAGGCGGTAAGCTGAGCGAGCGGTCGGGGGGACGCGCCTCGAGGGCGACGCGAGCGGGGAGGATCAGGCGATGGAGCTCGACGATCTGCTGCGCACGCCGGTCGCGCCGACCACCAAGGGCTGGCCGGCGCTGGCGGGCGCGCTGCCGCTCGGCGCGGTCGGCCGGCAGGGCTGGAACCTTTTGCGCCAGGACCTGCCGCTGCCGGCAGCCGTGCTCAAGGGCTCCGCGCTCGGCCACAACAGCCGCTGGATGCGCGGCTTCCTCGAGCGCTTCGACGTCCGCCTCTGCCCGCACGGCAAGACCACGATGGCGCCGCAACTGTTCGCCCGCCAGCTCGCGGACGGCGCCCACGGCATCACGGTCGCGACCGTGCAGCAACTCGTGGTCTGCCGCCGCTTCGGCGTGCCGCGGGTGCTGCTCGCGAACCAGCTGATCGGCCGCCAGGCGATCCGGACCGTGATCGCCGAGCTCGAGGCCGACCCGACCTTCGAGTTCCTCTGCGTGGTCGATTCGCTGGCCGGCGTCCGGGCGCTCGAGCAGGAACTCCGGGAAAACCCGCTCGGCCGGCCGGTCGAGGTGCTGCTGGAGGGCGGGGTCAAGGGCGGCCGGACCGGCTGCCGGAGCCTCGAGGATGCGCTCGCGGTCGCGGGCGCGGTCGCCGCCGCGCCGGAGCTCGCCCTGGTCGGGGTCGAGGGCTTCGAGGACGTCATGGGGGTCGGCATCGAAGAGGCCGAACCGCGGGTCGAAGCTTTTCTCGAATTCCTGGTCGAGATCGCCAGTGCCTGCGTGCAGGAAAATCTGTTCGCGCCGGGGCCCGTGGTCCTGAGCGCCGGCGGCTCGAAATACTTCGATCAGGTGACCCGCTCCTTCGGCGCCGCCGAGCTCGGCCGGCCGGTCGAGGTCCTGCTGCGCAGCGGCTGCTACTTCAGCCACGACTCCAAAGTCTATAGCGAGGCCTTCGGCCGGCTTGCCGAGCGCATGCCCGAGGTCAAGGAGCTCGGCGACGGACTCCGGCCGGCGCTCGAGCTCTGGGCCCTGGTGCAGTCGACGCCCGAGCCCGGGCTCGCGGTCGCGACGCTGGGCAAGCGCGACGTGTCGCACGACCTCGGTCTGCCGCTCGCGTGCCAATGGTACCGGCCGGGCCTGCACCACCGGCCACAGGACCTCGGCCAGGGCTTCGAGGTCAGGGGCCTCTACGACCAGCACTGCTGCCTCGCGGTGCCGGAGGGCAGCCCGCTCCAGGTCGGAGACCTGCTGAGCTTCGGCATCTCGCACCCCTGCACCACGTTCGACAAGTGGCGGCTGCTCTATGTGGTCGACGACGACTACACGGTGACCGAGGCGATCCGGACGTTCTTCTGATCCGGGGCGATCACCACCGCCTCGTCGGCGGCGAGCTCGATCTGCCCGGCGACCGGCCGGCCGCTCCGCTCCGGATGGGTCGAGAGCGCGACCCGCCCGCCGAGGTCCTGCCGCCAGCGGATCGTCTTCGGCCGGGGCTCGAGGTTGAGGATCACGACGAAGCGCCGCGTGCCGGCGGTCCGGGTGTAGGCGAGCGCGTCGCCCTCGACCTCGAGCGGCGCGAAGGCGCCGGTGGCGAGCGCCGGCTCCTGCCGGCGAAGCTCGAGCAGCGCGCGGGTCAGCGTCAGCATCGAGCCGGGCGCGTCCTTCTGGACCGCGACGCTCTGGCCGGCGCGGCCGGCGCCGAGCGGCAGCCAGGGCTCGCCGGTCGTGAAGCCGCAGTTCGCTGAGGTGTCCCAGGGCATCGGCGTCCGTTCCGGGTCGCGGCCCTGGCCGGTGCCGGGCATGTTGAGGCCGAACGGGTCGCGCGCCTGCGCGGGCGGGATCGGGACGTCCTCGAGGCCGAGCTCGTCGCCATTGTAGAGCGTGGGCGTGCCGCGAAGGGTCAGCAGCAGGACCATCGCGACCCGCGCCTGCGCGGCGCCGACCCGGCTCGCGATCCGCATCTGGTCGTGGTTGCCGAGCACCCATGAGGGCCAGGCGCCCTCCGGCAGGGCGGCCTCGTACTGCCGGACCAGCTCCAGGATCGCGGCGGGGCGCCACTTCGCCCACATCAGGTTGAAGTTGAACGGCAGGTGCACGGCCCCGAGGTCCGGGCCATAGTAGGCGGCGAGGCGCTCGACCGGGAGATAGATCTCGCCGATCAGCAGCCGGTCGCCCGGATGCTCCTCGAGCACGTTGCGCATCTCGACCGCGATCCCGAGGACCTCGGGCCGGTCGGCGCTGTAGAGCGGCCGCACGCGGCGGAAATCCGGCTCGTCCTCGCGGTAGTCGGGGTTGACCGGGTCGTCACGGAATTCCGCGTCCTTGATCATGTGCCAGAGCACGTCGACCCGGAAGCCGTCGGTGCCGCGCGCGAGCCAGAACCGGAGCACGTCGTAGATCGCCGCGCGCACCATTGGGTTGCGCCAGTTGAGGTCGGGCTGCTCGGCGAGGAAGGCGTGGTAGTAGTACTGGCCGGTCGCCGGATCGAGGGTCCAGGCACTGCCGCCCGCCTGGCTCACCCAGTTGTTGGGCGGGCCGCCGCCCGGCGCCGGATCGCGCCAGATGTACCAGTCGCGCCTCGGGCTCTGGCGCGAACTCTTCGCCTCGAGGAACCAGGGATGCCGGTCGGAGGTGTGGTTCGGCACGAGGTCGAGGATCAGCCGGATGTCGCGCCCATGCAGGGCCGCCACCAGCCGGTCGAAATCCTCGAGCGTGCCGAACAGGGGGTCGACGTCGACGTAATTGGCGACGTCGTAGCCGAAATCGGCCATCGGCGACGGATAGATCGGCGAGATCCAGACCGCGTCGACCCCGAGCCATTCGAGATAATCGACTCGCCCAAGAATGCCCTCGAGGTCGCCCACGCCGTCGCCGTCGCCGTCCTGGAACGAGCGCGGATAGATCTGGTAGATCACCGCCTTCTGCCACCAGTGCGGCTCACTCATCGCTCAACCCCAGTGGTCCCGATGCAATTACGCATGCGACGCCCCCAGTGGGGCGCGCGGCGGTGTGCGCCGAAAAGCCAGGAATCCCGCGGGTCTCGGGTTCGTTTCGTTGTTCTCCCGCCCGGCGGCCCCGGCCGCCCCCGGCTCGCCCGCCTGAAAATAGCATCTAGGAATTGTACCCTATTTCCTCGCCCTGGCCACCCTGTTTTGCGCCTGTCCCAAGGCCTTCCGCATCAGCCGGTCGCGGCTTCCGCAAGGCGCGGGCTCCTGAAGCTCAGCCGCCGTAACCCGTTGCGGATCTCGGGGCAGCTCATGAACAGGTCCCAGAGCAGGCCGGTCCGATGGTTCTCGATCATCACGACGATCGGCCCCTGGTCGATCGCGAGATACGAGCTCGCGTACCAGTCGTTCGCCTCGCTGAAGGCGTCGACGAAGCCGTACTCGCTCCAGATCCGGTCGCCGAGCACGCGATGGAAGTGCTTCAGCGCGCGCATCGAAGGCTCGGGCGTGTAGGGGAACGACGCCAGCGCCGCGCTCGGCGTGATCACGCCGAGGTCGCGATCGGGCGCATGCCCGCTGTAGCCAAGATGATCGTCGCTTGAGGTCAGCCCCCAGCAGTCCGGGCCGTAGCCTTTGAAAGCGTGCGGATTGCAGATGCAGTGCTCGAGATTGATCAGCGCGTGGCTGACGTTCTGCTGCCAGTAGTCGGCGTAGCGATCGGTCAGGCCGCGCGGGTCGAGGCCGAGGAAGGAGAAGTGGGCGAAGAACAGAGGCCCGCCGTAGTCCGGGCCGAGCGGCAGCTCGATGCCGTAGAACTGCCGCCCGTTCCGGAAGTTGCGGCCCTCGGCCCAGCCCCGGTGGTAGACGTCGGGATCGATCGGATAGCGCGGCGCCGAGGCCGCCAGGACGTAGGCGAGCAGGCACTCGTTCCAGCCGCGGATCTCGGCGTTCATGCTCCAGCCGTGGTTCGGGCTCCAGTGCCAAAAGAGGACGTTGGAGCGGCCCTTGGTGTGCCAGCTCCACTCGGCTTCTTCCCAGAGCGCGTTGATCCGGGCGCGCAGCTCGATCTCCGGGTGTTCGTCCCGGTCGAAGTACTGGCGGGCGCAGAGCAGGCTGGCGAGCAGGAACGCGGTCTCGACCAGATCGCCGCCATCGTCCTTGCGGCTGAAAGGGATCGTCCGGCCGGTGTCGCCGTGCAGGAAATGCGGCAGGATGCCGTGATAGCTGTCGGCCCGGTAGAGGAAGCGGACCATGGTCAGAAGCCGTTGGACCGCTTCGGCGCGGTCGATCCAGCCCCTGGCGACGCCGGCGATGATCGCCATGACGCCGAAGCCGGAGCCGCCGGTCGTCACGACCTCGAGGCCGTACTCCGGGCGGAGGTTGCTGCGCTCGCGCGCGAGCCCGCAGGCGGGGTGGGCGAAGTCCCAGAAGTAGCGGAGCGTCTGCCGCTGCACGAGATCGAGCAGCGCGTCGTCGTCGAGGGCGTCGTCTCGGGTCATGGCTGGGCCGGCCTCGATCTGGTCAGGAAGCGACGGCGACCGGGACCGGAGCCCGGGCCGGGCGGGGGCGGAAGCGCAGGCGCTCGGCGCTCGACAGCCGGACCAGGTGGAGCGTTCGGGTATAGAAGCCGTCCGGGTCGGGCGCGCGGGCGATCCGGACCACCGCCGTGCCGGCGAGCTCCTGCTCGAAGATCGACAGCATCAGCCGCCGCTGCGCCGGCTCGAGCGCGTCCATGGCGTCGTCGAGGACCACCCAGCGCGGGGCCTGCAGCAGCAGGCGGGCGAACGCCAGGCGCTGCTGCTCGTCCAGCGACAGGACCTTGTCCCAGCGGTCCTCGCGACCCAGCGAGGGCAGCAGGCGGCCGAGCTCGACCCGCTCGAGCGCCGCCCGGACCGCCGCCTCGTCCAGGCAGCCGGGCGCGGACGGGTAGCAGACCGCGGCGCCGAGCGTGCCGAGCGGCAGGTAGGGCCGGTCCGGCATGAACATGACCTCACCCGGCGGCGGCAGGCGGACGGTGCCGGTGCCGCAGGGCCACAAGCCCGCGAGCGCCCGGAACAGGGCGCTCTTGCCGGCGCCCGGCGCGCCCACGATCAGGACCCGCTCGCCCGGCTTCACCTCGACAAGCGGCCGATCGAGCGCTGCCCGGCCGTCGGCGAGCGCGATCGTCAGATCCTCGAGCACGAGGTTGCCGGCGGCATCCTTGATGCGCCGGATCCGGCCGGCCTCTTCGCCCAGCGTGTCGATCGCCAGCAGCGCGTCGCGCAGCGCCGTGACGCGCAGGAGCGTCGCCCGCCAGTCGGCGATCTGCGAGACGTTGTCGACAAACCAGCGCAGCGACTGCTGCACCTGGTTGAAGGCGCCGACCACCATCATCAGGCCGCCGAACGAGAGATCGCCGCCGAAATAGCCGGGCGCCGCGACCAGGATCGGGACCACGAGCGCGAACCAGCCATAGCCCGAGGTGACCCAGGTCAGGTTCGCAAGGCCGAGCGCGACCCGCACCATGACCGTGATCACGCGCTCGAGCGCGGCGGCGAGGATCTGGCGCTCGTCGCGCTCGCCGCCGTACAGCGCGATGCCCTCGGCGAACTCGTTGACGCGCACGAGCGCGAAGCGGAGGTCGGACTCGCGCTGGTAGCGCTCGGCGTTGAGCGCGATCAGCGGCCGGCCGAGCCGCCAGGCGAACAGCGAGCCGCCGAGCGAGTAGGCGAGCGCGCACCAGACCATGTAGCCGGGGATTGCGAAGCTGCGCGCCCCGAACTCGAAGACCACCTGCGCCGAGAGCACCCAGAGCACGCCGACGAAGCTCACCAGCAGCAGCGATGCCTGCAGCAGACCGACGATCAGCACCGCCGACAGCTCGGCCAGGTGCTGCGCGTCCTGGTGGATGCGCTGGTCCGGGTTGACCCCGATCTGGCCGGCGAAGCTCAACAGATAAGCGCGCCTGGGCTCGAGCCACTGCTCGATCAGGTCGTGCGTCAGCCACTCCCGCAGCCGCACCTTGCTCATCTCCTGCAGCCAGGTCTGGGCCACGACCAGCATCAGGAGGAGCGCGACGATGGCCGTGAACACCAGGAGCTGCCAGGCGAACGCCGGCACGTGCTTCTGCTCGAGCGCGTCGTAGAAGGCCCCCTGCCAGACGTTGAGCCGGATCTGCCCGGCCGTGTTGGCGCAGATCACGACCACGATGCCGGCGGCGAGCCAGCCGAGCCGGGCCCGGTAGCGGGAGCCGTTGAGCGCGCGCAGCAGGCTAAGGAGCTGGTCGTGGAGGCTTTCGTCGGCCCCGCCGGCCCGTGCCGGCGACGCCTGCGGATCTCGAGGGTCATGCTGCATGTGCCGATGCCGCTCCCAGGCCCATCTCGGACGGTGCGGGTTGGTCTCGCCTCGACGAAGGCTTTGGTCCCGAGGCGATCCTAGCATCGGGCCCGGCAGCCTGCCGCGCAAAGAAATCCGGGCGCGGCTTGCCTCCGGCGCCCTGACGGCCCAGAGTCCGTCTCATGCAGCTCTCGGTCCTCGATCTCTCGTTCGTGACCACGGCGACCGCGGGTGCCGCGGCGATCCGCAACAGCCTGGATCTCGCGCGCCTGGCCGACCGGCTGGGCTTCACCCGCTACTGGGTCGCCGAGCACCACAACCTGCCCTCGGTCGCGAGCGGGTCGCCGGAGATCATGATCGGCCAGATCGCGGCCGAGACGCGGCACATCCGGGTCGGGGCGGGCGGCGTGATGCTGCCGAACCACGCGCCGCTGATGGTCGCCGAGCGCTTCAAGGTGCTGGAGGCGCTGCACCCGGGCCGGATCGACCTCGGAATCGGCCGCGCGCCGGGCACCGACCGCCTGACCTCGCTGGCGCTCCGCCATCGCCAGGAGGTCCGCGCCGACGACGATTTCCTGGAGCGGTTCCAGGAGCTGTTATGCTGGAAGCTGCGAACCTTCCCCGAGGGCCATCCGTTCCAGGCGATCCGGGTGATGCCCGAGGACGTCGAGGTGCCGCCGATCTGGTTGTTAGGCTCGAGCGACTACAGCGCCGAGCTCGCGGCCTCGGTCGGCATGGGTTTCGCGTTCGCGCACCACTTCGCCCACCATGACGCCGCCGATGCGATCGGCCGCTACCTCGAGCGCTTCCGGCCCTCGATCTGGCTCGAGCGGCCGCACGCGATCCTGGCGACCGCGGCGGTTGCCGCCGACACCGATGCGCAGGCCGAGCGGCTGGCCGCGACGCTCGACTTCAACTACGTGCGCCCGGCGCGGGGCGAGTACCGGCCGCTGGTCAGCCCCGAGGAGGCAGAGGCCTACGCCTATTCGCCGGCCGAAGAGGCGGCCCGGGTCGCCAACCGGGCACGGATGTTCGTCGGCAGCCCGGCGGCCGTGCGCGAGCGCCTCACAGCATTCGCCGAGGCGACCGGCGCCCACGAGCTGATGATCACGACCGCGATCTTCGACCACGCCGCCCGCAAGCGCTCCTACGAGCTGCTCGCCGACGCCTTCGGTCTGCGCCCGCCCGCCGCCGGCCCCTGAAGCCCGTTCCGCCCGAGTCGACGACGACCGCCCGGCTATGGCAACATGAGCCTCGTCATGGCCGCCGGAACCTCAGTCCTCGCCCCCGAGGCGCTCGCCGTGCGCGAGCGGGTGATTCGCGCGATTCGCGATCACGAGCCGGAACTACGCGCGCTCGGCGTCACCCGGCTCTGGCTGTTCGGCTCGCTCGCACGCGGGGATGCCAGGCCCGACAGCGATGTCGACGTGCTGATCAGCGTCCCGCCGTCGCGCAGTTTCTCGTTGCTCGATCTGGCGGATGTTCGCCTTGCACTGTGCGACCTGCTCGACCGCGAAGCCGGTGTCGTGATCCGCGAGGACATCGGGTCGGATTTTCGGGACACCATTGCCGACGACCTCATCGAGGTGTTCTGATGGCCCGGGCTCCCCTGGTGGCCCGGCTCCGTCACATTCTCGAGGCCGCTCGAAAGATCGAGCTGCAGATCGCGAGCAAATCCTTCGATGACTACCTGACCGACTGGGTGATGCGGGACGTCGTCGAGCCCGAGCTCGAGCGCATTTCCGAAGCCTCGCGCCATATCCCCGACCAACTCAAGGCAGAGTATTCCAAGGTGCGCTGGCGCTCGGTAGCGGACCTCGGCAACGTTCTTCGCCACGCCTACGACCAGATCGCTCACGAACGTGTCTGGGATATCGTGACCGATGACCTGGCGCCCCTTAAGGCCGTGATCGAGGCGATCCTGATCGATCGCGAGGGCGAGCGTCGTGAATAGCGGTTGAGAGTTCGTGGCGGTTCGAATTTTGCCACTCGGGCACTTAGCCAGCTGCTCTGATGCCGACCCGATGTCGGAGCTCGTCGACGACCTGGTCGGTCGTGCGGATCCGACAGTAGCCCTTGATGCCGATCAGCGATTCCCGGTGGCGCTGCTCGGAGTAGGTGGCGCAGGCGTCCTCGACCAGCGTGATCAGGAAGCCCCGGTCGCAGCCGTCGCGGACCGCGGTCTCGACGCACTGGTCGGTGACGATGCCCATGACCATCACGTATTCGATGCCGAGGTTGCGCAGCACGTACTCGAAATTGGTCGAGTTGAAGAGGCTGGACGAGGTCTTGGGGATGACGATCTCGTTGTCCAGCGGCTGCAGCTCGTCGAGCACCTGCGCCTCCCGGGAGCCCTTCGGAAAGAAGATCCCCGAGACCTTGTAGTCCAGGCTGCGGTCGCGGCCGTCGAGGGTCAGGGACTCGATCACGGTGTAGATCACCTCGATGCCGGCCGCGCGGCAGGCGGCGAGCAGCTTCTGGCCGTTCGGGACGACCACGGCGCGGATGCGCTCGAACAGGTAGGCGTGGTCGGGCTCGGCCGCGACCCTCTCGGGGTTGTACTCGCCCTTCTGCAGGTCGACCACCAGCAGCGCCGTCCGCTCCGGCTCGACCGCACGTTGGCGGAAGGTGACGTCGCCCTCGACCGGGATCGCGTCGATCTCGCTGCGCTGCATGGTCATCCTCTCTCGGGGTCACGGTGTTCGATCTCGGCCAAAACTTCAACCTGCTCGATTCGATGGCGGCTGGTGATCGGCTCGATCCCGTCGGTATTAGCGCGCATGCGCGCGAACGCCTCCCGGATCCGGCCTTCGGCCTGCCGCCCACTGCTCCTGGTCCGGCTCGCCCGCGGCCCGGCCGGCAGCGGCGCGGGCCGCGCCGGCACCGGGGCGGAACGGGTCAGGAGGATGCTCAGATAGGCGTACAGCGGTAGCGCGGTCGTGTAGAAGGACAGGTTGTCGGTCGCGATGTAGACCGCGATCGCCGGGATCAGCGCCAGCAGGCACGGCCGGTCGTCGGGCGCGGCGGTCTGCAGCAGCTGCCGGTACCACAGGCCGATCCCGCCGGCGATCAGGACGAAGCCGACGATGCCGCCGATCACCAGGAGATGCAGGTACTCGTTATGGGGCGCGGCCAGCCCGGAAATCCAGTCGCGGGACGCGACGAAGCCGGCGCCGAGGCCGCGCCCGAAGATCGGGCTGAACAGGAACTCCTCGTAGTAGAACGGCCACAGGTTCTGGCGGCCGGAAAGGTTGACCGCGCCGTCCGGCCCGGCGAACATCCGCGCCTCCAGGTGCGGCCAGGCGAGCATCAGGGCGGCGGCGGCGAACGCGACGATCGGCAGCGCCGTGGTGCGATGGGCGCGCCACTGCGAGCGCAGCTCCTGCGACAGGCAGGCGTAAGCGAGCGCGAACACCACGCTCGCGAGCACCGCCATCCGGGTGACGCTCAGGACCACGAGGGCGAAGTTGAGGGCCGCGAGCGGTCCGGCGTACGAGCGGCCCGACCGGGTTGCCTCGTGGAGTGCCACCACCAGCCCAGAGAAGCAAAGGGCCGCGAAGACCGCGGCGTTGCCGGTCGCGCCCTCGAAGCGGGCGAGGTGCTCCCAGCCGGGCAGGGGCAGGCGCCGCAGGCCGAGGGCGCCCAGCAGCAGGGCGAGCCCCAGGCTCAGTAGCGGCGTCAGCATGATCACGGCCGCGTAGGCCGGGCGCGAGCCGGGCGCCAGCACCACCTGGGTGAACGCGAACGGCAGCGCCAGGACCATCAGACTCTGGAGCATGAACGGGAGCGTCAGCCTCGGCTGCAGATCGCCGAACGCCAGACTGAGGCCGAGCACCAGGACCAGCGCCAGGATCGGCCAGTTGATGGTCCGGCGCACGCCGTAGCGGAGCGCGTTGGCGAGGAGGCCGAACAGGACCAGGCTCTGGCTCAGGCCCCAGGCGGAACCGAGCCGGGGACCGCCCCAGAGCAGCTGCGGACGCAGCGCCAGGCCGGCGAGCGCGATCAGCAGCACGAGCGTCGGCTTGCGCCAGGCGGCCCACAGGAGCAGCACCAGCAGAATGCCGTCGACCGCCAGGATCAGGGCAGGCTCGCTCGGACCGAGATCGGGAAAAAGGCTCACGCTGCCGGGTCCCGCTATGGGCAGGCGATCGCGCTCAAGGGCGGTCTCGAGAGCCCGGCCCGGCGTCGGTGGCAAGCCGGAAGCGACGCTGCCAGCGCCGGTTGCGCGCGATGTGCCATCCCGATCCTCATATCCTCATGGCGATCCGCGGGTCGCTCGGCATTTGAGCAGATTCCAAAGTCCGGGCCTAGCATCCGGCGGCCGCGGTGCCGCTAGTCGCGAAAGATGCTCCCGGCCGCGAGCTGCCGTTTCAGGAACCCTGAAGCGAGCGGCCACGCCGAGGCGCGCAGCACCGCATCCCGGAGCACCCGGCGCAGACCGGTCTCGGGCACGAACCAGCGGGCGATCCTGCGGCCGGCGCGCTGGGCCCGCTCGATGCTCGGGCGCAGCCGGAGCTCGTAGCGCGCCAGCGCCGGCCCGACCTCGTCGCGCGCCAGCTCCTGCGCCAGCACGTAGGCGCCGGCCATCGCCATCGACGCACCCTGGCCGGCAAGCAGCGAGACGCATTGGCAGGCATCGCCGACCAGTACCACCCGGCCCCGGCTCCACACCGGCAGCTCGACCTGCGAGACCTCGTCGAAGTAGATCCCGGACACCCGATCGCAGCGCTCGAGCAGCTCCGGCACGAGCCAGTTCAGGTCGCCGTAGACGGCGCGCAGCTCGCGGCGCGCCGCGGCGGTCGTGCGGTCCTCGATCCGGCGCCCGGCAGCGTGCACGAAAAAGCTCGCCATGCGACCGCCCAGGATCGGATAGACGCCGACCTGGCATCTGGGCTCGGTCAGGATCGAGAACGCATCCGCCGGCGCCCCCGGGAGCGGCTCGTCGAGGATCGCGGCGGCGGTGTGGTAGCCGAGGTAGCGCTCGAAGCGCGCCGGCCCGCCGAACACCAGGTCGCGAACCCTCGAGTGCGCGCCGTCGGCGCCGGCGACCAGGTCGACGCTCGCCTGGCTGCCGTCGCTCAGCCGCACGGAGACCCGCTCGCCCTGCTGGCGCAGCGTCTCGACGGTCGTGCCGAAGCGGACCGGCACGCCGGGCGGCAGCCGGTCCCGGAGCAGCCGCTCGAGCTCGCCGCGCATGAAATTGAAGTGCCGGTCGTCGAACAGCCGGCGGCGGAGCGTGGGGTAGGCGATCGAGAAGCGCTCGCGGCCATCGGCGGCGACGAACGACAGGCGCGGGATCTGGTAGTGGATGCCGGCGAGATCGGTCAGGAGGCCCAGGCGCTCGGCGGCATCGTAACCGGACCCGAAGAAGTCGATCATGTAGCCGGCGTCGCGAAGCTCGGGCGCCTGCTCCACGATCCACGGCTCGTGGCCGTCGCGCCGCAGGCAGAGGGCGAGCGTCAGCCCGGCGATGCCGGCGCCAACGATCAGGACGTTCACGGCCGGCTCCTCGCTGCTCTATGATCGGGCCGCCGACGCCTGGACGTCCAGCGGGAGAGTTCGCCAGTGCTGCTTGCCCAGATTTCCGATCTGCACTTTCTGCCCAAGGGCACCCTCGCCTTCGGCCGGATCGACACGGCGGGCTACCTCGAGCGGGCGATCGATCATCTGAACGCGCTCCAGCCCGCAGCCGACGCGGTGCTGATCACGGGCGACCTCACCAACGACGGCGACGCTGCGGCCTGGGCCGAGCTGACCGGCCTGCTCGGCCGGCTGCCGGCGCCGATCTTCCCGGTGCCCGGCAATCACGACGATCGCGAGCTGATGCGCAAGGCCTTTGCCGGTCGCGGGCTGTTCCCGGAGAGCGGGCCGCTCCGGTTCGCGGTCGACCTCGGGCCGCTGCGCCTGATCGGGCTCGACAGCCTGATCCCTGGCCAGCCCGGCGGCCGGCTCGGGCCGCCCCAGCTCGGCTGGCTGGACGAGCAGCTGGTCCGGGCGCCGGAGCGCCCGACCCTGGTCGCACTGCACCACCCGCCGTTCCGGACCGGCATCGACCACATGGACGCGATGATGCTCGAGGACGGCGAGGCGCTCGCCGCGGTCGTCGGCCGCTACCCGCAGGTCGCGCGCGTCCTCTGCGGCCACGTCCACCGCTCGATTCAATGCCGCTTCGCCGGCACTCTCGGCCAGATCGGGCCGGGGGCCGCGCACGCCGTCGAGCTGACGCTCGCGGGCGCGCCGGCGCGCTGGGTCCTGGAGCCGCCGGCCGTGCTGCTGCACGAATGGCGCGCCGATCGCGGCCTGGTCAGCCATCTCGACTTCATCGGCGCGTTCGAGGTCGGCCGGTTCAGCAACCAGCACGCGCAGGTGCGGGACGCTCACCCGGCCGCGTCGCGGTAGTTGCCCGACAGAAAGAAATCCCAGAGCGCATAGAGGGTCGCGCCGAGCGCCAGCCGAACCAGATGCCGCCCGGCTCGTAGAAGGCCTCGAAGGCAACCCAGAGCGCGCAGGCGACGGTGGTCGCGACCCGCCGATGCAGGGGCTTCAGCCAGGGGTGCGGTTGCATGGCGACGAGCGTAACATGGCCGCGTTCGGCCGGCGACGCCATTGCGGACGCCCGTCGCCAGCATAAGCTATTGGGAAGAGCCTTGAGATGCGAAGAAAGCTTACGATCACCGCCGACCAGGAGGTCTACGAGGGACTCCACCGCGTCGTCGGCCGCCGCCGAAGCAGCAGCCTCCTTGCCGAGCTGGCGCGTCCCCATGTCGTTCAGAACGACCTCGAGGTGGGCTACAGAGCCATGGCCGCGGACGAGGAGCAGGAGCGCGAGGCGATGGACTGGATCGAAGGTATCGTCCCCGACATTGGCGATGAACCCGGCTGACCCGCGCCGCGGCCAAGTCTGGTGATAGTGAGGCGCGAGGAGCCGATGAGCAAAGAACTCGATCATTTCCGTGGCAGGACGGATGCCAAACTTGAATATGCCGAGCTGACATTGCAGGAGCTACGCGCCTATGAGCGGCGCGGGTCCGGCGACAACTTTGAGCGTGCGCACCACGAGGCCTTCTTGTTCCATTTGCTGGGCGCGGAGAACGCACTGCTCCAAGAGTTGGACGTTCGATATAGCTGTGCTCTGCGGCTTAAAAATGCGGCCCTCGACGAACTTGATGCACTGCATAGGAACGATGCAAGCTGGTTGAGTGAAGCGAAATCCTATCGGAACCACAGTACCCATCGACAGCACATTCCCCGAGCATTCTTTGCCGGCGGAGATAACGAAAGTATGGTTCGATTCAGGAAGCCTGAGACCGGGCAGCAGATGGGGACCGATGTACTCGACGCTTTCGCGGATTGGGTCAAAAGCATGGGCCAGCTTATCGAGAAGGGGCGGCGATAGACGCGGATTGTGTCATTCCCGGCGAGGAGCTTATCGCGGCTGCGTCCTGGAGCCCCCGGCCCGCCGTCAGGCCAGCAGCAGGCCGCCGTCGACCACGATGACGCTGCCGGTCATGTAGCGCGACGCGTCGGAGGCGAGCAGGAGCAGGGCGCCGTCGAGGTCGGCAGGCGTGCCGAAGCGGCGCTGGGGGATCTGCTTGCGCAGACGCTGGCCGGCTTCGGACGCCAGAAAACTGCTGTTGATGTCGGTCTCGATGTAGCCCGGCGCCAGCGCGTTGACCCGGATGTCGTGGCGGGCGAGCTCGAGCGCCATCGCCTTGGTGAGCTGGGCAAGGCCGCTCTTGGCGGCGGCGTAGGGTGCCAGGTGGCCCACGACCTTGAGCGCGATCAGCGAGGCGATGTTGACGATATTGCCGCCCCAGGCGGGCTTGTCCGCCCGCGCCACCATGCGCCTCGCGACCGCCTGGGCGGTGAAGAACGCGCCCTTGAGGTCGGTGTCGAGGACCCGGTCCCAGTCCGCCTCGGTCTGCTCGAGCACGCCCTTGGCGACCGCGACCCCGGCATTGTTGATCAGGATGTCGACCGGCCCGAGCGCCGCCTCGATCGTGTCGATCGCGGTCTCGATCGCGGCGTGGTCGGTCACGTCCAGCATCACGCTCGCCGCCTGATGGCCGGCGTCGTGGAGCTCGGTCCGGAGCGCCCCCAGCCGGTCGACCTGACGCGCGGCGAGGCCGACCGCAGCGCCATGCGCGGCCAGCACCGAGGCGAAGCGCCGGCCGAGGCCCTGCGAAGCGCCGGTGACCAGCGCAACGCGCCCGGAGAGGTCGAACGGGTCGTTCATCGTGACGGGTGTCCGGTTGCCGTGCCAGCCCGCGATCTGCAACGCAGATAGCAGCCGATCGCTCCAGCATCTACTAAGGGGTTGGTATAGCTGATCAATTTCGTGTCCTTTGCCTGCCGGGGCTTGACCCGACAGCAAGCGGGCGAGATATCGAGCGTTAAGCAAGCATAACAGGGCGATCGATGTCGAGGGCGGAGGGGAGAGCGGGAGGATGCTCGATTCCGCAGCGCGCTTGCGTGGCGATCCGTGGTTGCGCGAGAGCCCGGCGGTCAGGGTTGCGCAAAGGCTGGCCGATCAGCCGGCCCAGGGGAGAAGTCTGACCCCGAGCCGCAGGCGGCCGGTCGTGGCGGTCGCGCTGACCTGCGCCGCCTACGTCGCGCTCGGAACGGTGCTCTGGGCGGCTTATGGCCGGCTCGGGCCCGACATGCGGGCGAACCGGCCGCCGCTGGTGAACGCGGACGCGGCGCCGATCAAGCTGGAATCGATGCAGCGGGCGGCCAACGAGCCGGAAGCTGTCCTCCCCCCGGCGAGCGCGGCCGCAGCTCCGGACCCGGGGCCGCAGTCCGAAACCGAAGCAGCGCGATCGGCCCTGCCGATGCTGGCCTCGGACCCGGCGGGCGCGGCGCCGGCGCCGGTCGAGTCGATCGGAGCCGCGCAGCCGGAGCCGACCCCGGAACTCAGGCGTCCGGCCGCCGACGTCGTCGTGGCCGCCGTCGCCCCGGACCCGGCTGCAGCCACCCCGCCGCCAGCGGCGCCGGACGCGGGCCAGGCCGCACGGCGCAGCCTGGCGGTGCCGGCGATGCCGCGGCCAGCCGGGCCGATCACGGGCGAGGCGGCGCGGCGCACGTTGGCGGCGCTCGAGGGGTTGCACGGCGCGGGGCGCGATCCGAGTCCCGGCGCACCGTCGGAGGGTTCGGATGCGCCCTCGACATCGGGCGTGCATGACGGGTTGGCCGACGCGCGGCCGCCAGCGACCCTGGACGCTCGAGCCGAACCGCCGGTGACGCCGGCAGAGCCTGAGGCGCCGAGCCCGGTGGCGGCGTCGGCGCGGTTGCCGACCCTGAAGCCGTCCCATGCGGTCACGGTCGTGGCGGCAGCGATGACCGCCAGCGGCGAGCGCGCCGGGGTCGCCACGGTGCCGCCGCCGGTGCCCGCTTTCAAGCCGGTGCGCGGAGCGCTGGCGGCCGGTTCTGCCGATCCCGATGGCTGCGACGCGGCCGTGGTCGGACCGGGCCCTCTGCCGCAGAACTGCGGGGTCCGCCTCGCCGAAGCCCGCGACCAAGGCGTCCTCGCGTCTTTCTTCGCCAGCTTGCGCGACTTGTTTACCTCGGGCGCCGGGCCGGTGGTCGTTGCCGCCAGCGAAGGCCGCCGCGACCGCAGCTCCGACCGAAGCAACGCCAGCGCCGGCCCCGCCTCAACCGGCGGACCCGCCAGGGCGACCGCCGGTCAGGCCGACCCGAGTCCCGGCCCGACCGGCGGCAACAGCGCGGCCGGCGCCGGTGCCGGCAATGGCGGCGGCAATGGCGGCGACACGGCCGGCGGGGACGGCAGCAGCGGCAGCGACGCGGCCGGGAGTGCCGGTGCAAACGGCGGCGGCGCCGGTAGTCAAGGCGGCGGCAGCGGCAGCGACACGGCCGGGAGTGCCGGTGCAAGCGGCGGCGGCGCCGGTAGTCAAGGCGGCGGCAGCAACGGCGGCGGCGGTGGCGATAGCAACGGCGGCGGTGGCGGCGGTAACGGTAACGGTGGCGGCCATGGTGGCGGTAGTGGCAACGGCGGCGGCCACGGCGGCGGCGGTGGGGGCCACGGCGGCGGCGGTGGCGGCCACGGGGGCGGTGGCGGTGGCGGCCATGGTGGCGGCGGCGGTGGTGGGCACGGGGGCGGTCACGGCAAAGGCTGACTGATCGCCGCCCGGTCCGCGCCGCACAGACGCGCCGCCGGACCTCGCAGGACGCGGGCTATGCCAGATAGGAACCGCCGTTGACCGGCAGGATCACGCCGTTCGTGTAGCTGGCGGCCGCGCTCGCGAGGTAGCGGATCGCCGCCACCACCTCGTCGATCCGGCCGAGGCGGCGGAGCGGGTTGGCCGCGGCGAGCTGCGCCCGCTGGCGCTCGGAGAACTGGCCGCCCATGCGGCCCTCGAGCACCGAAGGCGCGACCGCATTGCACAGCACGCCACACCTGGCGCCTTCGAGCGCATAGGTCCGGGTCAGCGCGTGCACGCCCGCCTTGGAGGCGCCATAGGCCGGATGGATGCCGGTGCCGCCGACCTGGCCGGACAGCGAGCCGAGATTGACGATCCGCCCGAAGCCCTGGCGACGCATCACCGCGAGCGCCGCGGCGCAGCCGTGAAACGTGCCGGTCAGGTTGACCGCGATGATTTTTTCCCACTCCTCCGGCGCGGCCTCCGCGACCTTGACGACGCGGACGATGCCGGCGGCGTTGATCCAGAGCTGCAGGGGCTCCGGCCTTTGCGGCGGCGCGCTCGGCGAGCGCGAACACGGCCGCCCGGTCGGTGACGTCGAGCGCGACCGGCGTCAGGCCCGCGCGCGGCTCGATCGGCGCGATGTCGGCGCCGAACACGGACAGACCGTCTCCGAGGAAGCTCGCGCTCAGCGCCTGACCGAGGTCGCCCGCGGCGCCGGTGATCACGACCGCCGGCATCAGCCGGCCGCCTCCCTGGCTGCGCGCTCGCGCAGGGTGCTCTTGATCAGCTTGCCGTTGGGGTTGCGCGGCAGGGGCCCGGCGCAGACGGTGATCACGTCCGGCACCTTGTAGTCGGCGAGCGCCTCGGCGCAGAACGCCCGCAGGTCCTCTTCGCTCGGCCGGTCGCCGCAGCCCGTGACGAACGCCTGGACCTTCTCGCCGAGCACCGGATCGGGCCGCGCCACGACCGCGGCCTCGAGCACGGCCGGGTGCTGGCAGAGCCGGTTCTCGACCTCGACGCTGCAGACCTTGTAGCCGGCGCGGTTGATCATGTCCTTCAGGCGATCGAAGACTTGCAGATAGCCGGCCTGATCGAGCGCCCCGAGGTCGCCCGAGCGCCAGAAGCCGCCCGCGAAGGCGGCCGCCGTCAGCCCGGGCTCCCGCCAGTAGCCGGGCACGACCATCGGCCCGCCGATCCAGACCTCGCCGGCGGCGCCGCGCGGCATTTCGCGCCCGGCCGGGTCCATGATCCTGAGCTCGCCGCAGGGCACGGCAAGGCCGACCGAATCGGTGCGGCCGGCGGTGTGTCGCGCCGGCATCATGGTCGCGGGCGAGGTGGTCTCGGTGGCGCCGTAGAGGTTCATCAGCCGGAGGCCCGGCAGCAGCTCGGCGAGCCTCGCGATCGTGGCCTCCGGCATCGGCGCGCCGCCATAGCCGCCGATCCGCCAGGCGCCGAGCTCGAACCTGGAAAACTGCGGCTCGAGCAGGCAGAGGTTGTACATCGCCGGCACCAGGATGCCGTGGGTGATCCGCTCGCGCGCCGCGAGCTCGAGGAAGTGCCGGGCCTTGAAGACCGGCAGCATGATGCTGCAGCCGGCCGCCTGGACCATCGCGAGCAGGACCGCGACCAGGCCGGTCACGTGGTTCGCGGGCACCGCCAGCAGCGAGCGGTCGCGCGGCCCGAGGTCCATCGCGAGCGCATAGTGCAGGACCGAGTGGACGATGTTCAGGTGCGTCAGCATCGCCCCTTTCGGCCGGCCGGTGGTACCGGAGGTGTAGAGGATGACCGCGGTGTCCTCCTCGCCGGGCGCACGCCGGGACGGCGCTTGCCGAGCGCCTGCGCTCAGCTCTTCGAGCGCGAGCGAGCCCACCGGCGCGCCGGCGACCGAGACCCGGTGCTCGAGCTGCGGCAGGTCGGCCTGTGCAGGCAAGCGGTCGGCGAGCCCGGCTTCGTGCACCAGGACCTTGGCGCCGCTCTGCGCGAGCATGTAGCGCAGCCCCGGGGTCTGCTCGCGGATGCTGAGCGGCACGGCAATCGCGCCGAGCCTTTGAGCTGCGAGCAGGCCGACCAGGAACTCCGGCCGGTTGCCGAGCAGGAGCGCCACCCGATCGCCGGCCCGGACACCGAGGGCTTCGAGCCCGGCCGCGGTGCGCAGGACCAGGTCGGACAGAGCCCGATAGGAGAGCCGGACGTCGCCGGCCACCAGCGCTTCGCCGTCGGGATTGCGCTCGAGCGCGGTCTCGAACATCGCGGCCACGCTCGCCGGCCGGTCCGCAAAGCAGCGCACCCGCCGACCGCCGAAATGCACTTCCTCGCGGATCGGCGGCAGCGGATCCTCGGGCCAGACCATCGCGGTCAGCCGCGCCGCAGGACCTCGGGCGGGGTCAGGTAGTCCACGGCCCGCAGATGGTTCGCCTCCTGGCGCTTCATCTCGTGGCGGGCGATCGTGCGCAGATGGACCTCGTCCGGGCCGTCGACGAACTGCAGCGCGCGGCCCCAGGTCCAGAGCAGGGCAAGCGGCGTGTCAGGAGTCAGGCCGATGGCGCCGTGGACCTGCATCGCGCGCGAGAGCACGGCCGTCTGCAGGCGCGGCACCACGACCTTGATCATCGCGACGTCGTTGCGCGCGGCCCGGTTGCCGTCGCGATCGATCCGCCAGGCGGCGCGCAGCACCAGGAGGCGCGCCTGGTCGATCTCCTGGCGCGCGAGCGCGATCCACTCGGCGACCGTGCCGTGCTCGTGCAGCTTGCGGCCGAACGTCTGGCGCTCGCGGGCGCGGGCGCACATCAATTCCAGCGCCAGCTCGCACTGGCCGATCGAGCGCATGCAGTGGTGGATGCGCCCGGGCCCGAGCCGCGCCTGGGCGAGCGCGAAGCCGCGGCCTTGGTCCCCGAGCAGATTCGAGACCGGCACCCTGACGTCGGCAAAGCGCATCTCGCAATGCCCCTCGGGCGCCGTGTGGTGCATGATCGGAAGGTTGCGCACCACCTCGACGCCCTCGGTGTCCATCGGCACCAGGACCATGCTGTGGCGGGCGTGCGGCTCGGCGTCCGGGTCCGTCACGCCCATCAGGATGCAGATCTTGCAGCGCGGGTCGGCGGCATTGGTGATGAACCACTTGCGGCCGTTGATCACGTAGTGCTCGCCCTCGCGCCGGATCGAGGTCTTGATGTTGGTGGCATCCGAGCTCGCGACGTCCGGCTCGGTCATCGCGAAGCAGGATCGGATTTCTCCACGAAGGAGCGGCAGGAGCCATTGCTCGCGCTGGGCGGGGGTCGCGAACAGGTGCAGGAGCTCCATGTTGCCGGTGTCGGGGGCGGAGCAGTTGAAGACCTCCGACGCCCAGACCACCCGGCCCATGATCTCGGCGAGCGGCGCGTATTCGAGGTTGGCAAGCCGCGTCCCCGGCTCATCGTCCCGGAGCCCCGGCAGGAACAGGTTCCAGAGCCCTGCCGCCCGGGCCGCCTGCTTGAGCGGCTCGATCATCGAGGGCGGCCAGATTCCGTCCTCGACCTCGCGCTGCCAGGCGCCGATCTCGGGCACGACGCGCTGGTCCATGAAGGCGCGAAGCTGCTCCTGCAGCGCCTCGACCTTGGGCGAATAGGCGAAGTCCATGGCCTGCCCTCCCCGAACTCAGGGGCGCAGACTGGCATAGCCCGGACGGCGTGGCCAGCGATTCGGGCTTTGGCAAAAGGTCCGCGCAAGGCGCGGCACCACGGGCGCCCACCGGGCCTCAAGCTACGCCCGGAGATCAAACTGGCCCCAGAGCACGTCGCCTTTAGTGAGTGCGTGGCTCTTGCCGCGCCATGCTGAGCCCTCATGAGATGCTGGTCTGAAGCGGCCGGGGCTGGTCCCGGCGGCGTCGACAGGCCTGATCCCCGAGCCTGCCGCGGCGAAATGAGCCTCGCAAGAAGGGTGCCGCGGAACGACTTGTACCGCGGCAAACCTCCTCGGCGACTATCTGCCCGCGGAGGGGCCATCGGCCGTCAACCGTGGCCGGCTCGATTTACTCGCCGATTTTGTACTCGCCCTTATAGTCGCCGGCCCACATCGTGTCGGCCTTGCTCAGGGCAGGCCACATCTCCACTGTGGCGGCCAACGTTCCTCTAATTCCCTTGTACTTACCAGTGCCCCCCAGAATTTGGACCTTGGTCGGGTTGCTGTCGTTCGGTCCGGCCAACTCGACTTCGTACTCCTCGAATATCTGGTCACCGTCAGTGTCGGCCAAGGTACAGCGACCGGTCTCCTTGACCGCACCGCTGTCTGCGGAGTACCTGCCGTAACCCAGGCAGCGCCCGCTCGTCCCGTCAAAAGGGTCGCCTCCTCGCTGGCTGCCGACATGGAATTCGAAGGCTTCATTGATGTATGCTTTCATGCCATCGGCGGTCTCGAGTTCACTGATAGTTTGAGCGTTGTGCGAATAGAAGCGACCCTCGATCGGGCCACTCTTGGGCAGTTCAGCAGCCATAGCACCGGAAGAGAGAGCAAAGCTCGCGGCGATCACAGTCAGTTCATATTTCATGATTTTTTTCCTCCAGTTTGCCGAGACGCCAACGCACAGAAGCGTTCAGACGATTTTGGTGGGCTTCGGTCCAGGGAATGATAGGTCCGACCATTGCCTCTCATATCTTTGTATGCTTCCGTACATTGACTTCTGATCTCGCTGCACTGCTACCACAGCGTTCGATCGCCGGCAAGCCTGCCCAGACGTCTCTATTCCTGTTTGGCGCCGGCTGGCGGCGCTCTCGCCCTGTCGCAGCTTGTAGAGGCAGGAGGCCGGAACGCCCCTGCTGAGCGCATTCGGCGTGTATTCAGGGCGAGGCCGTCCGCGACCTGGCGTTCGGCGTGGCCGGCGAGCGCCTTGCGCGAGGCGAAGGCCCGGCCCGGGACGGGTCGTGAAAGCGGAGCTCGACCTCTGCTCCGGGCAGGCCGAGTGCCGACCAGAGGTGCGGTGCCAGCGCCATGTCGCCGTACCAGGCGCAGCAGGGGCGGAGCGCATGCTCGATCGCGAGGCCGCCGCGGAACCGGGTATAGGCGATCGTGACCGGCTGGATCGCGACCTGCGCCGCGAGGCCCGGCCGGTCGAGCACGCCGAACAGCGAGGTCTTGAACGGCCGCAGCCTGGCGCCGTCGGTGCTGGTGCCCTCGGCGAACAGGATCAGGCTGTCGCCGGCGCGACGCCCGCCAGGCGGCCTGACGGGGCGAGGCGACGATGCACGACCATCTGCTCGCGAGCTCGCGGGCGCTGGCGCTGATCCTGTGGACCGGCGGCCTGCTGCTACCCGCCCTGGTCGTCTGGCACCTGCGCCGGCACCGAGCCGGCCGAAGTAGCGCTGGAGGTAGCGCGCGCTCACCCGCTCGGTCGGCAGGACCACGCAGACGTCGGTCGTGTTGAACCTGGTGGTCGACGACGGCGCCGTCGCCGATCGTCGCGCCGAGCCGGAGATAGCCCTTGAGCAGCGGCGGCAGCGCGGCCCAGGCGGCGCGCGGCTCGACCTGCTCCGGCGGCAGACGGCGCATGTCGACGTAGCGCGCCGGCACCGCCCGCGGCCGGCAGTCGGGCGGCGGCAGGTGATGGTGGTGGAGGTAGGCGAGCAGGGCCGCCAAGTCGTCCGGCCGGGTGCCAGACCAGCTCGCGCAGCCGAACATCAGGCCGATGCCGCGCTCCTGCACGTAATCGGCGATGCCGCTCCAGAGACGGTCGATGACCGCCCGCGAGCGGTAGTCCGGATCGACGCAGGACCGGCCGAGCTCGAGACACTCGCCCGGCTGCGCGAGCGGCGGTGAGAGATCGAACTCGCCCTCCGAATAGAAGCCGCCCCCCGGTCGGCGACGGCGCGGCGCATCAGCCGGTAGGTGCCGACCACCTGGCCGGAGATCGAGGGCCCGCGGTCGATCACCAGGAGATGATCGCAGATGCGGTCGAACCGGTCGATGTCGCGCCGTCGCACCCTGGTCCGGAGACTGACGCAAGCACCCATCTCCCGATGGAAGATGCGGTAGCGGAGCGCCTGCGCCGCGGCGACGTCGCGCCGCTTGTGCGCCAGGCGGACGATCAGATCGCCGTTCGAAGTCCCGATCACGGCCACCTCACCGGGCTGGTGTCGCACGGGTCCCGCTCGAAACCTCGGACGGGATCTCGGCTCAATTCAACTAATCAGGGATCGCGACGGCCGCGTGACAGTTCGGCACCGGTCCTGCGGCAAGGCTCACTTTGGGCCGGTTCCCTCGTCTGGTCGGTCCGGCGGCGGCAAGGCGCGATCGTGCCGGTTGAGCGTTCGCGCCTTCGTACGGCACTGGAACGGCCTCTTCCCGCCGGGCCGCAGCGATCCGTGCGGAAGAGTTGCGAGCCGCTCAGGGCCTCGATCGCGACCCGGTCGGCGCCGAGCCGCGGGCGGGCCCGGCCCAGAACGCGAACACGGCCGCGCTCAGAGCGTCGATGTAGGCGCGGGCCTGGGGCCCGGTCGCGGGACCGTCATAGCTGCCGTCGCGCCAGGCGCCGTGGAAGAAGCCGTCGCCCGGCAGGCGGTCGGACTTGCGCACCACCAGGACCGCGAGCTCCGGCTCGCCGCGCGTACGGTTGCGCTCGCAGACCGCCTCGAGGTCGCGACAGAGGCCGTAGACCCGGCGCGGCGTGATCTTGATGCCGAAATGCGCCAGGACCTCGGCATAGGTGAGCGAATGCCGGCCACGCGCCGCCTCGATCAGCAGCGCCTCGAGCCGGTCGACGTCGACCAGGGCCGCGCGGGCTCGAGGGCTCCGAGCCCGCGTCTCCTTGCCAAGCTTGGTCGCGGCCCCCGTCTTGCGCATCAGCAACTCGCCCCGACGCGGTGTTCTCCGCTCCGTCCTCGAAGGCGCCCGTCCGGTGACCGGTACAGGATTGTAATCGGAACTATCGACCGCGCGATCATCGCCGGTTCCAGAGCCCGATCCAATCTCTGGGCCGTTAAGCGATCGTTAGCGATTGCTCGTTCATGCTTTCGTCGGGTGGTCCATGCGACCGTGGGAATCCGTCCCGGGTAATGAGCGTGGGCTCGGACTCCCAGGGTCGCGTGGACCATTGGCCATGGGATGCTGACGGGAAATCGTTGATGAAGGGTCAACGACGCACGGTCCGGGATTCCGGAGGCCCGCCGGTGGCCGGTCCGAGGCTGCCAAGGCGCGAGGGCGACGAGCGAGGCCACGCGCGCGCCCTGGCCGCTAGGGTGCTCTGGCGTAGCCCAGGCGCTGGAGGGTCGCTTCGACCTCGGTCAGGATCACCGGGTCGTCGATCGTGGCCGGCACCTTGTACTGCTTGCCGTCGGCGATGCTCTTCATGGTGCCGCGCAGGATCTTGCCCGAGCGGGTCTTGGGCAGGCGCTGGACGACCGCGACCAGCTTGAACGCCGCGACCGGGCCGATCTCCTGGCGCACCCGCTGGACCAGCTCCTGCTCGATCTCGCTCTCGGCGCGCTCGGCGCCGGCCTTGAGGACCACGAGGCCGAGCGGCAGCTCGCCCTTGAGCTGGTCGTCGACGCCGAAGACGGCGCATTCGGCGACATCCGGATGAGATGCCAAGACCTCCTCCATCGCGCCGGTCGAGAGCCGGTGGCCGGCGACGTTGATCACGTCGTCGATCCGGCTCATGATGAACAGATAATCGTCTTCGTCCTGGTAGCCGGCATCGCCGGTCAGGTAGTAGCCCGGGTAGCGCACGAGATAGGCGTCGACGTAGCGCTGGTCGGCCTGCCAGAGCGTCGGCAGCGTGCCGGGCGGCAGCGGCAGCTTGACCGCGATGCTGCCGATCTCGCCCGGCTTCTGCTCGCGCCCGGCCTCGTCCAGGATCCGGACGTCGTAGCCCGGCACCGCCTTGGTCGGCGAGCCGGCCTTGACCGGCAGCCGCTCGATCCCCCAGCAGTTGGCGGCGATCGCCCAGCCGGTCTCGGTCTGCCACCAGTGATCGATTACCGGGCGCTGCAATCTTTCCTCGGCCCAATGCAGCGTGTCCGGATCGCAACGCTCGCCGGCCAGGAACAGCGTGCGGAAGCGGGAGAGGTCGTGTTTCGCGATGTGCGCGCCCGCCGGGTCCTCCTTCTTGATCGCGCGGAACGCGGTCGGCGCGGTGAACAGGGCGGCCGCGCCATGCTGCGCGATCACCCGCCAGAACGCGCCCGGATCGGGCGTGCCGACCGGCTTGCCTTCGTAGACGATCGTCGTATTCCCGTGCAGCAGCGGCCCGTAGCAGATGTAGCTGTGACCGACCACCCAGCCGACGTCCGAGGCCGCCCAGTACACTTCGCCCGGGTCGACGTCGTAGATGTTCTTCATGCTCCAGTGCAGTGCCACCGCATGGCCGCCGTGGTCGCGCACGACCCCTTTGGGCTGGCCGGTCGTGCCCGAGGTGTAGAGGATGTAGAGCGGGTCGGTCGCGGCGACCGGCACGCAGTCCGCCGGCTGCGCGCCTGCCAGGCACTCGTCCCAGTCGAGATCGCGGCCCGGCGTCGGCTCGGCCCTGGCCTCGGGCCGGGCCAGGATCAGGCAGCGCTCGGGCTTGTGCCTTGCGGCCGCGATCGCGCCGTCGAGCAGCGGCTTGTAGGGGATCACCCGCCCGGCCTCGATGCCGCAGCTCGCCGATACCACCAGCCTGGGCCTGGCGTCGTCGATCCTGGTCGCGAGCTCGTTCGCGGCGAAGCCGCCGAAGACCACCGAATGGACGGCGCCGATCCGGGCGCACCCGAGCATCGCGATCAGCGCTTCCGGCACCATCGGCATGTAGACGATCACCCGGTCGCCGTAGCCGACGCCCTGGGCGCGCAGCACGCCCGCGAAGCGGGCGACCCGGTCCTGGAGTTCCTTGAACGTGAGCGTCCGGACGCTGCCCGTGACCGGGCTGTCGTGGATGATCGCGAGCTGCTCGCCGCGGCCGGCGTCGACGTGCCGGTCGACCGCGTTCTGACAGGTGTTGAGCTCTCCGCCCGCGAACCAGCGATAGAACGGCGGCCTCCGGTCGTCGAGCACGCGATCCCAGCGCCGCTGCCAGACGAGCGCCTCGGCGGCCTCGGCCCAGAAGCCGGCAGGGTCGGTCAGAGAGCGCGCGTAGGTCTCCTGATAGCTGCCGCCCATGTCATGCCCTGCTTTGGTTGCCATTCCCTGCCCGAAAGGTATACGTCGTCGCGCTCTCCGTCGACAACGGCAGCAGGCCTTCCGGGCGGGGTAAACCCGGCGCTGGCTCCGGGAGGCCGCAGGCCCCACGTCGGGCTCTCTATTTCGTGCCGCTCGACTCGTTCCGCCTGAACGCGCCGATCTGGGCGAGCGCGGCCTGCTGCACCAGCCGCTCGGCCGCGTCCGCGGCCGGCATCTGGATGATCGCGACCAGTTCCCGCCGCGCCTCGGGACCGAGGCGCGCGGGATCGAGCTCGAGCATCGAGACGGCGCAGCCGTAGCGGAGCGCGATCGCCTCGGGCGCCCGCCCGGCGGCCCGCCGGCAGAGCTCGACGCCCTCGGCCTCGCTCGCGCCATAGAATTCGGCTGCGAGCACCGCTGAGCCGTGGCGGACCAGCTGCAGATGCCAGATGCCGAGCAGGCCGTCCGGCCAGGGGTCGTCCGGCGCCAGCGCGCGTGCCCGTTTGAGCAGGGCGCGCCCCTCCGTGGCGTAGCCGTTGAGATGTGCGGTGATCGGGTCGGCCCGCTCGGCCATCTGGCCGAGCGCGATCGCCAGCTGCAGGTAGGCGGGCTCGTAATCGGGCGCGACCGCCAGCGCCTCGCGGGCGTCGGCGGCGGCGCGCTCCAGCAGCTTCGAGCGGTCGGCTTCGGGAACAAGATAGAACGCGTCCACCAGCGCCGCCCTGGCGGCGAGCGTCAGACCGTCGGCGCCGCCCGCCGTGCGGGCCAGCCGGGCAGCGGCGCGCATCCCGCCCTGGTCGTACAACGCCTGGGCGGCTGCCAGATCGTCCGCGGCCCAGGCATCACCCCCGAGCAGCAGACCGGCCAGCAGGCCGAGTGCGACCAGGCCGCGGCCGGCGCGTACCCAGGCGCGATCCCTGGCCCTCGCCTCGCGCAGACGCGGCGCCTCGTCGTTCGGCATCCTCTGGTGGCCTCACTGATCGCCGGTGATCTAGACCCTATGTTCGCGCTCTGAGCTGAAGGACCCGTCTCCGGTATGCCGTGGTCGAGGGTTGCGCCGGATTGGCTGGCGCCGAGCCTCAGGCATAGGAGACGGGCCGCATGGAAGCTATCAGGTTCGTCGGGTTGGACGTGCACAAGAGAATGACGTCGGTGGCGATCGCCGAGTCTGGCCGCGGCGGCGAAGTGCGCTTCCTGGGCGAGATCCCGAGCACCCCGGAGGCGCTGCATCGGCTGGTCGAGCGGCTGCAGGGCCGTCATCGGCAGCTCAGCTTCTGTTACGAAGCCGGGCCGTGCGGCTACGGCGTCCATCGGCGGCTCAGCAGCCTCGGCCAGGCCTGCAGCGTGGTCGCGCCGTCGCTGATCCCGAGCCGGCCCGGCGACCGGGTGAAGACCAACCGCCGCGATGCCACCCCGCTGGCCAGGCTGCACCGGGCCGGCGAGCTGACGCCCGTGTGGGTGCCCGATGCCGCCCACGAGGCGATGCGCGATGTGGTGCGGGCGCGGGCCACGGCGCGGCGCGTGCTCGGCAAGGCGCGCCAGCACCTGCAGGGCTTTCTGCTGCGCCGCGGCCGGATCTATCGCGGCGTGCGCGGCTGGACCCGGGCCTATCGGCGCTGGCTGACCACGGTCCGCTTCGACCACCCGGCCCAGCAGATCGTGCTCCAGGACTACATCCAGGCGGTCGAGGACGCGGAAGCGCGGCTCGCCCGCCTGGAGCATCAGATCGAGGAGCTCCTGCCCAGCTGGTCGATGGCACCGGTGGTCGAGGCGGTGCAGGCGATGCGCGGGGTCGGTCTGATCGTCGCGATCACCGTGGTCGCCGAGGTCGGCGACTTCTCGCGCTTCGCCAACCCCCGCCAGCTGATGGCCTATCTCGGGCTGGTGCCCTCGGAGCGCTCGAGCGGCAGCAGCATCCGCCGCGGCGGCATCACCAACGCCGGCCATGCCCATGCCCGCCGCGTGCTGATCGAGGGCGCCTGGACCTATCGCATGCAGGCCCGGGTCAGCCGCAAGCTGCTCGATCGGATTGAACGTCTGCCGCAGACGATCCGCGACATCGCCTGGCGGGCGCAGCTGCGCCTGTGCCAGCGCTACCGCCGGCTGGCGGTGGCGGGCAAGCCCAAGGTGGTCGTGACCACCGCGATCGCGCGGGAGATGGTCGGCTTCATCTGGGCGATCGCCCGGATCGTCCAGCCACGAGCGGCGATCGGGTAACGGGCCTCGCAAGCGAAAGGAGATCGCAGCGCAAGCACATACATCCCGAAGCGCCTGGCGGGCGGCGGGCCCGGTTGGGGAAACCTCGTCGCCTGTTATGAGCCGGCCTGCTGGCCGACGCTCGTCCCCTAGAGCGAGGCAGCCCCGAGACGAACCCGCGGTCATGCGGTAGCCAACCCGCGCATGAGAGCTTGTTCAACCGCCGTCTCGACACCCCGCCGCCCGCCAGGCGTTTCGATCTATCATCGCCTACGGCGCCTGCCGGAGACCACATTTTGCTGCCCAACGGCTTGACTGCGAACATGAGAGAGGAGGCGGCGGGCCGCGGACGGGCGCAGCCGGCATGTGGGGGACGACGTTGAGCGAACCGGGCGAAGGTCGAACCGAAACGGCGCCGGCCTGGCCGGCAGGGCCCGCGCCCGGCCGCTGGCTGCGGGGCGCCTACGACTGGACGATGGCCCAGGCGGACAAGCCCTACGCGCTCCGGATGCTGGCGCTGATCGCCTTCGTCGAGAGCTCGGTCTTTCCGATTCCGCCCGACGTGCTGCTGAACCCGATGGTGCTGGCAGCACTCGGCCGCGCCTGGCTGATCGCCGCGGTGTGCACGGTCGCGTCGGTCGCGGGCGGCATGCTCGGCTACGCGATCGGGGCACTCCTGTTCGAGACGATCGGCCACACGATCCTCCAGGTCTACGGCTATGCCAGCCACTTCGCCGAGTTCCAGACCTGGTATAACGACTGGGGCGCCTGGATCGTGTTCGGCGCCGGCCTGACGCCTTTTCCCTACAAGGTGATCACGATCGCGAGCGGCGTCACCGGGCTCGATTTCTCCACGTTCACGATCGCCTCGGTGCTGGCGCGCGGCGGCCGGTTCTTCGTGGTCGCAGCCCTGCTCTGGTGGTTCGGCGTGCCGATCCGGCGCTTCATCGAGACCAACCTCGGCTGGCTGACCGTCCTGTTCTTCGGCCTGCTGCTCGGCGGCTTTCTCGCCCTCAAGCTGCTCTGAGCCATCGGCGATGGCGGGCCGAACTCGACCTCGCGTGGGCCGAAACGCCGCAGGCCGAGACGCCCGCAGCGGCAGGGGCTAAACTCGCCGCATGCTCGAGCGCATCCTCGCCCCACGCACCGCCTGCCTGCTGCTGGCGCTGATCAGCGCCCTGACCCTGCTCGCGGCGCTCGGACTCCAGTACCTGGGCGGGCTCGCCCCCTGCCACCTCTGCGTCCTGCAGCGCTGGCCTTACGTCGCCCTGGTGGTCCTCGCCATGGTCGGCTGGCGCTGGCAGCCGCGCCTGTTTCTCGGACTGTCGATCGTCGCCCTGCTGGTCGGCGCCGGGCTCGCGGCCTACCACTTCGGCGTCGAGCAGGGCTGGGTGGCGTTGCCCGAGAGCTGCATCGCCGGCGGCAGCGCGCAGAGCATCGAGGAGCTGAAAAAGATGCTGGCCGCGGCCGCGCCGACCTGCGACCAGGTCCGCTTCACCTTCCTCGGCCTGACCCTCGCCGGCTGGAATTTTCTCACCTCCATCGCGCTCGCCGCCTATGCCGCCGCGGCCGCCCTGGGCTTCGGGCGAAGCGGCGCGCAGGCTCGGCTCGCCGCCGCTCGCCGTTGAACCGAGGTGCGGAGTCAAGGGGCCCCGATATCGCCATTCGCCGGCTTGCTAGGATCCGATCAGGCGCAGGAATTCGTCGGGCGACAGGCGGATGTCGGCGAGAATGGAGCGGACGAGAGGGACCGCGAGATCACGTCCCTTGTGACGCGGCACGGTCGTCGTGCGGCCATCCGCGTGGCGGTAGAAGACGTGGCTTCCCTTCTGGCGCACGCGCTGGGATCGAAGCCTTCGCGAGCACCCGCTCCATGACCCGCGGATCGACCGGGGTCAGACGGGGCACTCACGCGACCTCGATCTGCTGTACGCCGACGAAGTTCGGCAGACGCTCACGCAGGTCCGCCTGCTCCTCGAGACAGAGACCGACGACCTCCTTCAGGTTGTCGCGCAGCTCATCCAGGCTCGCCGCCTGAGTGTGGGCGCCCGGGATGCCCGGAACGATGCCGACGTAGAGCCCGGTCTCCTCGTCGAACTCGATGTAGGCCGTGAGCGTGGTCATGGTCTTGCCTCCGGCGCCGATGTTGCCATAGCCGCAGCACCGGCGTCGAGGCCGGCGCCGAGCGGCCAGACTGTCTCCCGCGCCGATCGCCCGTCAATCCGGATCAATGTTGATTGAGATTGATCCGAGGCACGGCTGCGATTGATCGTGGCCGGGTCGGAGATCGATCATTATTCGTCGGGAATGTCTGCTTGGAACCTCGAAGAACCCGTCGCAATCATCCCACGCCCCTCGTAATCGCCCGTCTTACGATGGTTGGCGGGTAACGATGATCAGATTATCGATGATTTGCAGACTGAATTGATAGCGAGCATGATCTTGGAGTGACGCATCTTTTAGTATCGTCTGTCGCATGTCTGTCGCATCGAATTCATCGCATGCGCAACATCTGGCGCATCTTTTAGTCGCGCCGGGAGGCCGCGGGGCGGCGACCAATCTGGATGGCTAAACTCAATTGATGCGTGAGGCTCGCCCGGCGCTGGTTTTGGCGGAAAGCCTGGGTTGTTGAACGCCAGACGCGGACACTGCAGGATCAATCACCTGGAGACATCAATCCCGACGCGATGCGCCACATGCGACAGATGTGACGCATCGACCCCGGCACTCACGATAGCGAAGCTCACGGATCTGCGCACGTCTCTCAGGGGCAACGGGACGACACCCCGCCCCGTTGCCCCCCGATCGTCGCAGGTTATTTGCGTCGACCCCGCAAAACTATCCTCGCTAGGGCCTCGTCCTGGACGGACTCACCCGTTTCCGAATCGACCGCCAAGGCGGACGTGTCGGTTACCTTGGCGGGCCCCCCGGCGAAGCGCCCCGCGTCGGGCGTGACCGGTGCACTCCAAGCCGTCTTGCCCTCACAATCGAAGGAGACGGAGAAGAACCCTTGAATGACGAACCGTCTTCCGACCTCCTGGCGGAGAATGCCAAACACCTGCGCAGATGCCGGTTCTGAACACGTCAGAGTGCCGGAGACCTCGGCCTCCCCCGTTTGAGGCACGAACCGACCGAATTGATCGATGCCCAGGTCGATCACCAGCTGCGGCGGAGCCACGTCGATTGAGAACTTCAGCATCCCGCCCGGCCCGCTGGCGAACGACCCGACCATCAAGTAATAGGTCTGGCCAGCGACCGCGTCGAAACGCACGAATGACTGCAAGCTGCCGGAGTTGTCATTGCAAGCGAGCTGGTTGAGCGAACCCAGAGTCCCTGTATACACGCGACAGCGTGGTGTCGTAGTCGCTGCCGAAGGTATTCGCCGCAACCTCCGTGTCCTCGGATGGCGTAAACGCGTACCATACCGTCGGGCCCTGCCCGGCGCAGTCGGGGTCATCGGCTGCGGTGGTCGCATCCGTCGTGTCGATGGCGTCTGAGAACGGCAAGCCGGGAACCAGGGTCGCGTTGTCGAAGTCGTCGTTAGCAGGTGGCGCTGCGACAGCAGTGGAAGCGGCCGTCGCGATCAGCACCATTGTGGCAATCAACGTCTTCATCGCTAGTCCCTCCGAAGAGACCGACGTTTATTTGTTGGAGGCGTTGTTGGCTGGCCGGGCCGGATGAGCTTCGCTCGCCTTTGACAAAGAGCATTCGGTTAACGTGCCCCCCGAGAAGCTCATTTTGAAGAGAGCCCGCCGGCTTATAGAGAGCGGTGATAGTGTGCCTCACGACCGACCGGCTCTTGCGAAGAAACTCAATTAAGCACGAAATCGCCGAAAAATCAACCGAAATGCAATGCAGAGGGCCGCCTCGGTCGCACCGTGCGTAGAACAACAGACCGCAGAGCTTCCGCGGCCGGTTGGAAATCGCTTGGTCTGTTGCATCCTAATCGGCTGCCGCGCCGGGCGCTGCAGTCACGGCCGGCGGAAAGCTTCACCGCCGAGGACTCCGTCCGTCCCGGGGACCGTGTCCGCCGCGGCCGAGAACTGAACCATAAACTGTTATTGTGTCGAGACGCATACAACTTATAGCTTGACGGTTGGTTCGATCACAAGTACGGTGGTGAAGGTAAGCAATGCCATCTCGAAGCTGTGATTTCTCTCGCAGCATTTCGCGCTACCGCGCGGCTGCTACTTCTCGGTTGAGGGGCGAGAGAGCTGGCTTCGAGCAGCAGGGATTGGTCACGTCGGAGATCTCGGCCGCTAACCCGGCCGGGATCTGGAGGGACTTCTATGAGCTGCGTGCGGCTGTGCATCCGAACCGCCCTATGCTTGTGCGCGTGGGTCGGGCTTGCTTCTGGCGAGACCGCCGGTGCGGTCACCTACACGGACAACCGAATTGCGGTGACCGCCGACGGCAATTACAACGATCCGGACGATTGGGTCTCTACCCCAATGGAGCTGGCATTGCTCGCCAAGCGCGGCTTGCAGGCGAACCTGGTCCATTACGACTGGGCGGATATCATCGGGCCGAATGATCCGGTTTACTACGATCAGATGAAACAAAGTACGTTTGGCGCGATAGATCGGTTCGGGTTCGACATCGCAAAGTTCTTCGACTGCCGTACCGAGCTCGATGCCGCCTTGAATAACTTGCGCCAAGAGATCGATGTCTCGACCGCATCGGATCCCCTATTCATCCTGGCGGCGGGGCCGATGGAGGTGCTCTGGCGCGCGGTCGACGCTTCCGACCCCGAGGCGCGGCAATTCGTAACTGTGATCTCTCACACCAAGTGGAACGCCGGTACGACTTACCCACCGGAGATGACACACACGCGCGCCGACGTGGAGGCGCTGGGGGTCAACTGGATTCAGATCATAAACCAAAACGTCCGCCTCTACACCCGAACCGACGGTGTCGACAATTGGACCCCTTGGGTCTGGCTTCGTGACGCGATTGACAGTCGAATGCGCTGGATTTACGGCCGTATGCGGGTGTCAGGAAAGCCGGATGTCTCCGATGCCGGCCTTGCCTACTATCTTCTGACGAATGACCAAAAGGGGACGGCATCCAAATTCAAGAAGTTTTTCGGCAGCTGGGCAGACTGCTGCTTCCGGCAGTGAGTGCGGCGCCCGGCGTCGGCCTCGTCGAGGCTACGGTGGAGCTTGCGGCAGGGCGCCGACGCCGTGCACCTCGTGGATCTTGCGAGCGCCGGGGGCAGGACGGAAGCGCTCGTTTCATCGCCCGATGCTCGAGACTGCCGGGCTTCCGTGGAGCGGCCGGACCGGCCACCAAGCCTTCGGGCCCGGACGGGTGAAGTCTTGCATTCCAGCACTCACTGCTTGTCGAGCGTGGCGGCAGCGCGCACGTGGATGCTCGCGGCCTCGCGGCCTTTCTCGGCGACCACGATGCTGACGTCGCAATCGAGGGCGGTCAGCATGCGCATGAGCCGTTCGATGGAATAGCCTCGGAACCGGCCCCGCAGGAGATTGGAGAGGTCGGGCTGGGCAACGTCGAGGATGCGGGCGGCCTCGCGCTGGCTCAGACCGCGTTTCGCGGATGATGGCGTCGATGCGGCTGACCAGCTGCGCCTTGACCAGCTGGGTATCAGCATCGGGCAGACCGGCGTCGGCGAAGACGTTGCCGCTGCTGGGAATGATGGTGCGGTGATCGCGCATCCGGTCGATCCGCTAAGACTCGGACGACCTCTTCGCCTGGTCGCCCGCCAACGTTAGGCCGGCGTAGAGCTCGAGAAGGTCGAGGGTGAGGTCGAACGCCTGCAATCGCAGGCTTCCGGCGCCGCGCAGGTCGTGGATCTTCCAGCCGTCGCCCTCGCGCCGGAAATGCTCAATCCGCGGCTCGGTGCTCGAGACCACCAGGATGTCCTGCAGCGAGGGGATCGTGCGGTAGTCGGGGAGCTTGCGGTCGCGATCGGTGGCCGCGGTCGAAGGTGAGAGGACTTCCACGATCAGGATCGGCTCGGTGATGAACTGGCGCTCCGTGACCCCGGCGCAGGTGACCGCGAGGTCCGCCTCATACCAGCTGTCCGCTCGCTCGGGCGGGACGATGCCGGCCTCGATCACGACCTCGCAGGGCGGCCGCAGGCCCCCTCCGATGCGCAACGCGAGGCGCGCCACGAGGGTGCCGTGGATGCTCGAGGCCGGGGTCATCGCGACGATCTGGCCGTCGAACAGCTCGTAGCGCCTGTCCGTGCCGTCGTCGAACGCCAGGAACTCGTCGAGCGTCCAAAGTCTCCGTGCGGGCTCGGCCACCTGCCGTTCTCCATCCTCGCGGCTGTGATCAGCGGCGCGCATGATACCATTTCGCGCCGGTGCCGGCAAAAGTCAGAGAGTCTTGGCCGGGTATTCACATAAGTCGCGGACCACGCATTCCGGGCATTTGGGCTTGCGGGCTATGCACGTGTAGCGGCCGTGCAGGATCAGCCAGTGGTGGGCGTAGCGGGCGTATTTTTTCGGGACGCGGGCTTCGAGCGCGCGCTCGACGTCGAGCGGGGTCTTGCCGGGGGCGAGGCCGGTGCGGTTCGCGACCCGGAAGACGTGGGTGTCGACCGCGATCGTCGGCTCCCCGAACGCGGAATTGAGGACCACGTTCGCGGTCTTGCGGCCGACGCCCGGCAGTTTTTCCAGCGCTTCGCGGTTGCCCGGGACCTGGCCGCCGTGCTGCTCGAGCAGCGCCCGGCTCATCGCGATGATCGCCTTGGTCTTGCTGTTGAAGAGGCCGATCGTCTTGATGTACTGGCGCAGGCCGTCCTCGCCGAGGGTGAGCATCTTCTCGGGCGTGTCGGCGACCTTGAACAGCTTCTCGGTTGCCTTGTTGACGCCGACGTCGGTCGCCTGCGCCGAGAGGATCACCGCGACCAGGAGCGTGTAGGGGTCGACGTAGGCAAGCTCGGTCGCGGGCGCCGGGTTGGCCGCCGCGAGCTGCTCGAAGAACCGGCCGACCTGGCGGGGGGTCATCGGGTGGATTCCGACAGCTGGCGGCGTCGGTTCGCTGGCGCGGCGCAGCGGGCCGGTCTATATCTGCAGCCATGACCGAGACCGGTATCGCCGCTGCGTCGCCGTCGGATCTGCCGGCGCCGCCCCGCTTCGATGCGATCCTCTATCCGCATCGCTCGCTGCCGCCCTTGGGCTTTGCGGTGATGATGGCTGGCGTGGTCGCGGTCAGCGCCGCGGTCGGCGCCGGGTTCGTCGCGATCGGTGCGTGGCCCGTGACCGGCTTCTTCGGGCTGGACGTGCTGCTCCTGTTCCTCGCGTTCCGCTGGAACTACCGCCAGGGGCGGCGCGCCGAGCTGATCCGGCTCGATCAGGATGGCCTTAGCGTGCGCCGGATCGAGCCGGACGGGCGGCAATGCGAGTGGCGCTTCGAGCCCTACTGGGTGCGGGTCGGGTTCGACGATCCGCCGCGCTACGACAGCGAGTTGATCCTGAGCTCGCATGGCGAACACTTGGTGCTGGGCGCGTTCCTGACCGTGCCCGAGCGGCTCGAGGTCGCGCGCGCGCTGAGGGCGGCGTTGGCGGCGCATCGGGGGCCGCAGGGCTAGCGCAGCCGGTCCTGGAGCGATTTCAGGCCGGCCTGGTAGATGCCGGTGATCACGTCCTTGGCCTTGGCGTCGGGGGCGCCTTTGGCTTCGAACTCGCCGCTCCAGGTGATCATCGAGCCGCCGCCCTGGTCCATGACCGCGAGCGTCGAGGTGTAGTCGCGGACCGGCAGCGGGCTGTCGAGGATCGTGTAGGTGTAGGACATGCCCTCGTCGGAGTACTGGACGCGCTTTTCGAGCAGGACCGCGCCGTCGACCGTGGTGAGCTTACGGGTCGCGACGCCGTCCTTCTGGCTCAGCGCGCAGTCGGCGATGACCGGATGCCATTTGGCGATCGAGCAGAAGTTGCCGATCAGGGCCCAGACCTGCTCGGGCGGGGCCTTGACCTCGACCGACTGGCGGACCTCGAGCGCCGCGGCCGGGGTCGTAAGCAGCGCCGTGGCGAGCAGGAGGAGAGGTCGGAGGGTCGGCATCGGGCGTTGCCTTTCGTTCTGCGGGCGACGGCGCCGGAGCGGGCGGCCGCGCGCTTGGGGTTGGCCCCGAGTATGCCCGAGCCGGCGGCGGGATCAATCGCGCTGCGCGCCGGCCGGGGATCGGCGGGCGGGCGCAGCCGCGATCGGCGCATGGTGACCCGCGGCGAGATCGAAGGCGCCGGCTGGCGCGGCTGGCTGCGGCGCCGGCGGCCGCAGGTGTCGGCGTGGCGGGCCTGGCTCGCGGGCTGGATGCCCGAGGCGAGCCTGCTGGTCAGCCTCCTGATCGTCGCCGGCGGCCTCTGGCTGTTCCTCTGGGTCGCGGGCGAGATGCAGGAAGGCGATCTCGAGCAGATCGATCGGGCGCTTTTGCTGCTGTTCCGCGATGCCGCCGGCAACCCGCTGGGCCCCGCCTGGCTCGAGGAGGCGATGCGCGACCTGACCGCGCTCGGCGGCACGCTGGTGCTGACGCTGATCACGCTCGCCGTCGCGGGTTATCTGGCGCTCGCGGGCAAGCGCCGGGCGGCGCTGTTCCTGTTGGTCGCGATCGGCGGCGGGGTGGCCCTGGGCTTCGCGCTCAAGGCCGGCTTCGAGCGCCCGCGGCCCGATCTGGTCACCACCGAGGCGCGGGTGTTCTCGGCAAGCTTCCCCTCGGCTCATTCGATGCTCTCGGCGATCGTCTATCTGACCCTCGGCATGCTGCTCGCCCGCGTCCAGCCGCGTCGCCGGCTCAAAAGCTACCTGATCGGGCTCGCGATCCTTTTGACGCTCGCGATCGGGATCAGCCGCATCTATCTCGGCGTCCACTGGCCGAGCGACGTGCTCGCGGGCTGGGCGCTCGGCGCCAGCTGGGCGATGCTGTGCTGGGCGGTGGTGCTCCGGCTGCAGCGCGAGGGCGAGGTCGAGCAGCCCGGCGAGGCGGCCCCGGAGCCGCCCGAATAGTGGCCGATCCGCTGGCCTGGCCGCGGGCGAGCGGCCGGCTCGGGGCGGTCGTCGCGATCGCCGATCTGGCGGCGGAGGTCGCCGCGGCCCTCTTGCCGGCCGGTCTCGAGCTCCGGCCCCAGGGCCGGCGCCACCCGCTGATCGTGCTGCTCGGCGAGCATCAGCGCGTCGGCCCGCCGTGGCTGCCCTTCGGGCTGCGCTACCGCGAGTTCGTGCTCGCGTTGCCGTTCGTGCGGCCCCGGGGCGGGCCACGAGGACCGTTCTGCCACCTGCCGTTGCTGCTGCTCGACCGCCAGCTGCCGGTCCTGCTCGGCCGCTGGCTCTACGGCTTCGCCAAGCGCCGGGCGACGATCCGGTGGACCGCGGCCAGCTTCGAGATCGCAGCGCGGCCCGGGGGCGCCTGGTTGCTCGACGCGCGCTTCCGGACGACCGGCGGGACGACCGGTCCCGAGGCCGCGCAAGACCTGTTCGAGCAGCCTCTGATCAGCGGCGGCGCGGGCGGCCGCTGGCGCTATGCGCGGTTCGATTTCGGCCTGGCGCGGGCGCGGCTCGAAGCGGTCGAGGCCGAGATCGGGGTCCACCCGGACCTGCTGGCGGGGCTGCCGGCCGGGCCGCTCCGGGTCGGGCGCGCGTTCCGGCTCGACACCGACTGGACGCTCGGCCGCTGCCGGCCGCGCTGATGCCCGCCGCGCTAATGATTGCGCCGGGGCTCGCCCAGGTCCCAGAACAGCCCGGTCATGATCAGCAGCCCCTGGCGCAGGATCGCCGGCAGCGCGTGCTCGTTCGGCGCGTGCTGGCTGCAGCCGCGATGCGCGTGCGGGACCCAGACGGTCGGCAGCCCCAGCACCTCGGCGAAGCAGTCGTTGGGCAGCGAGCCGCCGAGGTTCGGCAGCACCACCGGCGGCCGGCCGGTGGTCCGCTCGATCGAGCGCCGGGCAAAGCCGACCCAGCTGTGCTCGGGGTCGGTCCGGGTCGCGCGCATCACCGGCGCCGCGGCCGGCCGGACCTCGACCGCGGCGAGACCCTCCGCGTCCAGCGCGGCGCGGATCGCCGGCAGGAACTCGTCGGGCTCGGTGTCGACGGTGAAACGGATCTGACAGTGCGCCGATGCCCGCGGCGGGATCGCGTTGACCGGGTTGTCCGGGTTGCCGGCGGTCCAGGCCAGGACCTCGAAGCTGTTCCAGCCGAACACCTTCTCGGCCGCGGTCAGCCCGGGCTCGCCCCAGTCGGGATCGAGCGCGGGGTCGCCGGGCGCGGCTGTGATTTCCAGATCGGCCAGCGCCCTCTCGACCGCGCCCGGAATCGATCGCGGCTTGAGCTCCGGGATCCGGATCTCGCCGGTCCTGGTCACGATGGTCGCGATCGCGTGCGCGAGCAGGATCGCGGGATTGGCCAGCAGGCCGCCCCAGTTGCCCGAATGCTGGCCCGAGGCCCGCAGATCGGCCACCAGATCGAAGTTGAGCGCGCCGCGACTGCCGAGGACCAGGGTCGGCTGGTCGGGCGCCAGCCGCGGGCCGTCGGAGGCGAGCAGCAGATCGGCCGCGAGCTGCGCCTGATGGTTCTCGCAGATCTCGCGCAGCCCCGGCGAGCCGATCTCCTCGCTGGTCTCGATCAGGACCTTGGCATTGAACCCGAGGCGCTCACGCTCGGCGATGACCATGCCGAGCGCCGCCAGATTGATCGCGTGCTGGCCCTTGTTGTCGGCGACCCCGCGGCCGTAGATCCGGCCGTCGCGCTCGGTCAGCTCCCAGGGCGACAGGCCCTCGTCCCAGGCCTCCCCGAGCCCCCGGATCACGTCGCCGTGGCCATAGATCAGCGCGGTCGGCAGGTCGGGGTCCTCGATCCGCTCGGCCAGCAGCAGCGGCCCGCCGGCGGCCGGATTGACCAGCACCTGGCAGACGAAGCCCATGTGCTCGAGCGCCGGCCGCAGGTGATCGGTCAGATAGGCCGCCAGATACGGCGTGCCCTGGGCCGTCTGGCTCTCGCTCGGGACGCCGACCAGGCGCGCGAGATCGGCCAGAAAAGCGCCGCTGTCGTAGTGGCGGGCGGCGCGGTCGAGGGCAGCTTGACGGCTCATCGCTGGGCTCAAAGGTATGGCTGAAGCAGGGGCAGCCTCAGGGGCACCCGAGAGGCAGCAGCCAAGACCTAGCGTAGCCCGGTAAAATGACAAGCGTATTGCGTGATCGTTACATCGCGTCAATAAACCGTCGCTACGCCTCAAGGCCACCGGCGGCGACCGGCGCTCACCCCGGCCAGCCCAGGCGAGCACTCGGGGCCTCCGGCGCCAGGCGATCTATGGCCGGCCCGCCGGCGACCCGGACGTCAACGATGCCGAGCGGCTGGCCCGCGATCTGGCGATGCGGACCATCGCCGGCCGGAAGGGCCTCGATCGGCCAGCGCCCTCCGGGATCCCGCAAGTTCGCCCTGAGGTTGGCGCGGGGGTGTGCCGAGATCGAGCCTTGGCGCTCCGTCCGCGGCCGCCGCCCGCCGACGCAGCTTGCCTCATGCTTTCAACGGGCACATTCTGGCCCTCGAGCCGGCTCCGAATGGGGAATGTCGGCTTCGGGCCGGGTCAGGCCCAGCGGCGATGGATGGCCAAATGCTGAGCAATCCGACCTGGGGTGACGGCAAGAGGTCGGGCGCATGAGGGCGATGTTCAGCCTGGAGGGCAAGATGCCGCCGTCGTCGGTGCGGCCTCCGGCATCGGCGAGATGGCTGGGCCGACGATCTCCCTCGCCTCGGATGCAGCCAGCTATGTCACGGGTGCCGTGCTGTTCGCCGACGGCGGGTGGACGGCCATCGACGGCAGGTTCACGCCGCCGGGCATGTGAGCGCAGTGCCATGACGCGCCGGTGCAGCGGCTGATTGCCTACAGGCCGCGCTCACGGCGCCTCCTTGTTCCATCCGATGGACTGCCGGATTCAAAACCGGAAAGACGAGTTCCATGACCGAGATCGACCGGGGGGCGCTGGCCTCGCTGGCGGCGGCTTTCTCTGATCGGCTGCTGGTGCCGGGTGACGACGGCTGCGACGCGACGCGACGGGTGCACAACGGCATGATCGACCGGCGCCCCCCGTCATCGCGCGGTGTCTGGGCACCGCCGACGTCGTGGATGCCCTCGGCTTCGCTGTCGACGGCGGTCTCGAGATCGCGGTGCGCAGCGGCGGGCACAACGTCGCCGGCCGCGCGGTCTGCGACGATGGCCTGATGATCGATCTCAGCCTGATCAAGGGCAGCCATCTCGGTCCGAAGGCCGGCACGGTGCGCGTGCAGGCCGGCGTGACCTGGGGCGAGTTCAACCGCGAGACGCAACTGCATGGCCTCGCGACCCGGGCGGCGCCGTCTCCAGCACCGGCGTCGCGGGACTGCATCAGAACATTCCGCCACGATCCTGATCCGGATCTGCGTGAAGCCGCGGCGCGGCGGCAGGTGCTGTCGGGACGCGCCGCGTGGCGCCCGGTCAGCCAGGAGCGTTGCCCACTCGGCCCGACGGTGCGCTGAGGGCCTGACCCGCCCGGACCGTCAGGCCGCGTGGTCGAACAGCATGCGGGAAACCGCGAGCGGTCGGCGGAGGCGGGGCGAGCGCCCCTCAGACCATGAATTCGGTCCAGAGCGGGTAGTGGTCGGAAATCCGCCAGGAGATCGAGGTCTTCGAGAGACCGGCGTCGCGATAGAAGAACGGCAGGAAGTCGAAGCCGCCGGCGCTCGCGAAGGTGAGGTCGATCAGGGCGCGCCCGGCGTCCACGAACCAGGCGATCTGATCGTAAAACTTGTCGGTGTCGGCGGCGGCGGGATCGGAGAACACGGTCCGCGGCACGCTGTGCAGGATATCGGGGACGACGAGGCCGGTCGAGGTGAACGCCTGCCACAGCGGGCTGCCGCTGCGATCGACGTTGAAGTCGCCGAGCACCAGGAGATTGTGGTGCCAGCGGCTGCTTTCGGCCGCCCAGGCCGCCATCCACTGCGCGATGCCGGCGAGCTCCGGCACCCGGTCGGCGGTGGCGGGGCCGGTGCCGAAAGCGATGTGGGCGGTCAGCAGGATGAAGGTCGCGCCCGAGGCCGTGGCGAAGCTCACCGCATACGGCGTGCGGACGAACTGCCGGCGGAGCGCGACCTCGGGCTGCTCGCCCGCGATCCATTCCGGCGACAGGACGACCTCGGCCGCGAGGCCGGACGGCTTGAGCCGGCGGCGATCGAACAGGAAGGCCAGGCGCTCGTCGTTGCCGGCGCTGCCCCGGCAGACGTCGGTCATCAGGAAACCCCAGTCGTCGCCGAGGAAGCGGAGCATGTCGCGCAGCGCCCGGAGATCGCCCTTGACCTCCTGGATCGCGATCACGTCGAAGCGCCGCACGACCTCGATGATCGCGCGCAGGCCGCGCAGGTCGCGCTTGGGGCTGTCGTCGTCGAGCGCGGTCCACCTGCGGGTCAGCGAGCCGAAGGCGCGCAGGTTCCAGGTCGCGATCAGGAGATTGGCGGCGGCTTTGCCCGGGATCGACTGGTCCAGCCCGGCGCGGGCGGCCTGCAGTTCGGCGGCAATCGCTGGAGGGGGATCATCGGTGATGCTATCCATGACCGGGGGCCTCGGCTCTGAAATCGCTGGTAGCTTAGCCCTGCGCCCTGTGAAGTACCATAGGCGATTCAAAGGGACCGCCGGCGCCGGGCCGGCGACATCACGGGGAGGCGAGCGTGGCCGCTTTCGAGGTGCGGGGGTTCAACCATACCGGCGTGATCGTGACCGATCTCGACCGGGCGATCGGTTTCTTCCGCGATCTTCTGGGGTTCGAGCTCTTGTCGCGGGCGCCGCGCGGCCCGGCGCTGATCGGCCGCATGACCGGGCTGCCGCGACCCGAGGTCGAGATCGCCTATCTGCAGGGGCCGGGGCACCGGGTCGAGCTGATCCGCTACGCCAAGAACGGCATCCGCGGCTTCGACCAGCCCAAGGTCTACGACGACGGTGCTGCCCACATCGCGCTCGACGTCGACGACGTCCCGGCCGCGGTCGAGGCGGCGGCCGCCCATGGCCTCGAGCTGGTCGGCGAGATCGTCGCGATCGATTCCGGGCCGAACCGCGGGCGCAAGGTGGTCTACCTGTCGAGCGCCTACGGTCTTCTGATCGAGTTCATCGAGGCCGTTCGCTGATGCCCCGGGTCATCGATCTGTCGATGCCGATCGCGGACCACTTCCGCTGGCCGGTCGAGCGCCGCCTGACCAGCGACTACGCCCGGGGCGATCTGTTCCAGGTGACCTGGGCGGGGTGGGCGGTGCACGGCTTCACCCACATGGACAGCCCGCGCCATTTCTTCGCCGACGGCAAGACCACGAGCGAGATCCCGCTCGAGACCACGGTCGGCGAGGCGGCGGTGGTCGATCTCGCGCCGGTGCGCCCGGACGAGGCGATCACGGCCGAGCGCCTGGCCGCGGCCGCCGGCCACGTCGAGCCGGGCGACATCGTGGTCATGAAGAGCTGCTGGGGCCAGCAGCGGTCGCCCCGGACGCCGGAGTTCTGGACCGAGGCGCCCTTCATCGAGCGCGAGGCGGCGGCGTGGCTGCTGGCGCGCCAGCCGCGGGCGGTCGCCTTCGATTTCCCGCAGGACTATACGATCCGGCTCCTGCTCAAGGGGGAAATCCGGCCGGTCGCGGAGCACGTGACGCACGACGTGCTGCTCAGGAACGGTGTGATCCTGATCGAGTATCTCGTCGAACACGGCGGCGTTGAACGCGGCCGCGCACGTTCCTCTGCTGCCTGCCGCTCAAGCTCCCCGATGCCGACGGCGCACCCGCACGCGTGATCGCGCTCGAGGAGAATTAAGCTGCCTCAGTCGAGGGTCTCGCGGTAGCGGTTCAGCGCGATCGCGCCGGCGGCGATCATGAACAGGACGATCGGCCAGAGCTCGGGCGTGATCTCGCTCCAGCCGTTGCCCTTGAGCAGGATGCCGCGGACGATCCGCAGGAAGTGGGTGAGCGGAAAGACCGAGCCCACGATCTGCGCCCATTCCGGCATGCCGCGGAACGGGAACAGGAAGCCGGACAACAAAAGCGACGGCAAAAAGAAGAAAAAGGTCATCTGCATCGCCTGCAGCTGGTTCTCGGCCATGGTCGAGAAGGTGAAGCCGACCGCGAGGTTGGCGGCGATGAACAGGATCAGGGCGAGCGACAGGAGCCAGAGCGAGCCCAGCACCGGCACCCCGAACAGCAGCCGGCCGGCGACCAGGATGACCACGACCTGGAAGTAGCCGACCACGATGAAGGGGACGATCTTGCCGAGCATGACCTCGAACGGCCGGACCGGCATCGAGAGCAGGTTCTCCATGGTGCCGCGCTCGCGCTCGCGGGTGACCGCGATCGCGGTCATCATCACCATGGTCATGGTCAGGATGGTGCCGATCAGCCCCGGGACGATGTTGTACTCGGTCGCCCCTTCCGGGTTGTAGCGGCGGTGGACGCGCAGATCGAACGCGGGCTCGCCGGCCTTCAGCGATGCGAGCGGGCCTTTCAGGTCGTGGGCGAGTGCGGTGCGGTTGAGCGCGGCCAGCGCTGCCAGCGCATTGCCGGTCGCAACCGGATCGGTGGCATCCGCCTCGAGCAGGACCGCGGGCCGGCGGCCGCGCAGGAGCTCGCGCGAGAAGTCCTCAGGAATGCTGAGCACGAACTGGACGTCGCCGCGCGCGAGCAGTTCGCCCGCCTCGGCCTCGCTCGCGACCTGGCGCGTGACCTCGAAGTAGCCCGAGTTCTCGAGCGCCTGGACCAGGCTGCGGGCGAACACGCCGCGATCGGCGAGCAGCAGCGCGGTCGGCAGGTGCTTGGGGTCGGTGTTGATCGCGTAGCCGAACAGCGTGAGCTGGAGCAGCGGGATGCCGATCAGCATCGCGAAGGTCAGCCGGTCGCGCCGCATCTGGATGAATTCCTTGATCAGGATCGCCCGGAAGCGGCGCCAGGACAGGGACAGGCCGGTCATGACACTTGCACCCCGGCGCGCTGCAGGGTGTGGATGAAGACGTCCTCGAGGCTGGGCCTGGTCTCGGCCCAGCGGTACTTCGGGTCGGCACGGAAGGGCGCGAGGCTCTGCTCGAGGAGCGCCTTGTCGGTGCCGCTGACGTGCAGCGAGGCGCCGAAGGCCGCGGTCATCTCGACGCCCGGCAGCGCGCGCAGCTCGGCCGCCAGCGCCTCCAGGTCCGGGCCCGCGACCTCGAAGGTGGTCAGGCCCGAGCGCTCGAGTACCTGGTCGACCCCGCCGTGGACCAGGAGCTTGCCGGCCGCGAGATAGCCGACCTCGTGGCAGCGCTCGGCCTCGTCCATGTAGTGGGTGCTGACCAGCACGGTCATGCCGGCGCGGGCCAGCTCGTGGATCTGGTCCCAGAACTCGCGCCGGGCCTTGGGGTCGACGCCGGCGGTCGGCTCGTCGAGGAGCAGCAGGCGGGGGCTGTGCAGCAGGCAGGCGGCGAGTGCCAGGCGCTGCTTCCAGCCGCCCGAGAGCTGGCCCGCGAGCTGGCGCTGGCGCTCGCCGAGGCCGAGCTGCTCGAGGGTCGCGGCGACCGTGCGCTTCGGCTCGGGGACGCCATAGAGGCGGGCGACGAAATCGAGGTTCTCGCGGATGCTGAGGTCCTCGTAGAGGCCGAAGCGCTGGGGCATGTAGCCGACCTCGAGCTTGATCTTGCCGCTCTCGGCGATGATGTCGTAGCCCAGGCATCGGCCGGCGCCGGCATCCGGGGTGAGCAGGCCGCAGAGCATCCGGATCGTGGTGGTCTTGCCGCTGCCGTTGGGCCCGAGGAAGCCGAAGATGTGGCCGGCGGGCACGTCGATCGAGAAGTCGTCGATCACCTGGCGGCCGCCCAGCGACTTCGAGAGGCCCTTGACGCTGATCGCGAGATCGGTGCCGGCCATGGCCTCAGCTCGTGGGTGCGGGCGGCAGGATCACGTCGACCGGCTGGCCCGGCCGGAGCGCGCCGGGCTCGCCCGGCTTGGCCTCGACCAGGTAGACGAGCTTTGCGCGCATCTCGCGGCTGTAGATCACGGGCGGGGTGTACTCGGCGTCCGGCGAGATGAAGCTGACGGTCGCGGTCAGGTCGGGCGCGCAGGCATCGCAGCGCACCTGCACCTCTTGACCGACCTGGACGCCGCCGAGCCGGGGCTCGGGCAGGAAGAAGCGGATCTTGACGTTGGCGGGCGGCAGCAGCTGGACCACGGGCGCGCCCGCGCTCACCCACTCGCCCGGGCGGTAGAGGGTATCGACCACGAGGCCGGCCTGGGGCGCCGTCTGGGACAATTGGTCGACGCGCCACTGAGCCTGGGCGAGCTGCGCCCGGGCGGCGATCACGGCCGCCTCGGCGGCCTGGATCTCGTCGGCGCGCGCGCCGAGCTGCGCGGTCTGCAGCTCGGCCTCGAGCTCCCGCACCCGCTCGGCGTCGCGCTGATGGGCGGCCTGCGCCTCGTCGAGCGCCTCGCGGCTGGCGACGTGGCTCGACATCAGTTGCTCCTGGCGGCGCAGCGCGGTGGCCGACAGCTCGAGCATGGCCTTGGCCTGGCCGAGTTGCGCCTGGATCGCGTCGATCTCGGACGGGCGCTTGCCTTTCTTCAGGTTGGCGAGGTTGGCCTCGGCCTGGGCGAGCTTGGCGGCGGCATCGTCGCGCCCCGGCCGCTCGCTGGCGGGGTCGAGCTGGAACAGCCGCGCTGCGGCCGCGACCTGCGCGCCGCGGCTGACCTCGAGGGTCTGCAGGCGGCCGGCGACCGGCGAGGCGACGTAGACGTACTCGCCCTCGACGTAACCCTGGAGCTCAAGCGGCCCGCCGCCGCCGAGCCCCATCGCCGCGGCGAGCGCCACCACCGCGCCGCCGAGCCAGTCGAGCAGGCTCTGGAGCCAGGTCATCAGCGCACCTCGAGGCCGCGCAGCAGCAGATCGAGATGCGCCCGGACCAGCGCCTGCACGTCGAGCGGGCCGGTCTGGTCGTGCGGCTCGAGCGAGCTCTTCCAGAGCGCCGCGATCAGCATCGGCGCGATCACGCAGAAGACCGCGTGGTCGACGTCGACCTCGCGGAACTCGCCGCGCGCGACCCCGCGCCGCAAAATCGAGGCGATCAGCCCGAGGCCGCGATGCACGACCTCGTCGAGATAGAAGCGCGCAAGGTCAGGAAAATTGCCGGCCTCGGCGATCACGAGCTTCGGGATCGCGCCGACCCGGCTGCTGATCACGCCCGCGACCGTCAGCAGCAGCCGCTCGAGCAGCACCGCACTCGGACCCTCGAAGCTCGCGGCCAGCGCCTCGATCCGGGCGAGGTTGGGCAGAAGTGCCTGGCGGACGACCGCCTTGAACAGCTCCTCCTTGCCGTCGAAGTAGAGGTAGAGCGTGCCCTTGCTGATGCCGGCGCGGGCGGCGACGTCCTCGATCCGGGTGGCGGCGAAGCCGCGGACGGCGAAGCTCTCGAGCGCCGCCGTCAGGATCTCCTCCGGCCGCGCCTCTTTGCGGCGGCGCCGACCGGTCGGCAATTTCTCGTCCATGACCGCGTGCGCGTTAGTGACTGACCGTACGGTCAGTTAGTGCGCCGGACCGACCTTTACAAGAGGCCGATTGGCAGCCTGCGGAGTTGTGAACCAGCTCACACCCGGGCGGGCCGAAATATGCCAGCCTCCAGCCGTCATATTTGGAGGCAGGTCATGACCAAAGCTTGGATCGCATTTTCGAGTCTCGAAACTCGGGCCTGGACCAAAGCCGCGCCGGACCGCTCGCATGACGGCGGTCGCGGCTCGCCTGCGGGCATGCAGGTCGGATCGCGGCATTGCTCGCCACCAAGCTCGGCGAGCCTGACTACGTCGTCCCTCGAATGATCGCCGCTTCAGGTCCGGATGTCTCCGGCATCTGCGCGATCGAGAACGAGCCCGTCCTGCCCCGGCTGGTCGCAGTCCTCGACCTGCCGGCGCGCGACGGTCAGCTTACGCAGGCCGACGCCGCCGACCGGCCCGGCGATCAGGACGCGCGCCCGGCGGAGCCTGGCGCACAGCAACAGTGCAGCGTACCGAGGCTCAGCCCCGAGGAGGTGGCCGAGCTTCCCGGCGGCGCCCGCTGGCGGGAGCGCCACGCGGATGCGCTGGCCGCGAGCCCGCCGGTGGCGTCGGTGCTTCACTACCCCGGCGGTCGCGCCGCGCTCGCGCGACTGGCCGCCGAGCACAGGCCGTTCTGGGCACTCTGGCGCGCGTTCGTCGCCGGCTGCCGCGAGGCCTGGGTCCGCCGGAAAGTTCCCGCCCGCGACGAGCGCATGCCGGCGTCCGGGGACGAAGCGAACGTGACCGGTGGCCGCCCGCCCGCGCAGACGGCCGGCGCGTCCGGGTCCGGGCCGTTGCCGATCCTTGCCGGCACCGCACCCGCGAAGACCGACCGCTGCGGTCAGAGCGCCTGCGGCCCGTAGAGCAGGTCGGGGAGGAACGTCGAGAGAATCGGCACGTAGGTCACGAGGATCAGGAAGACCAGCAGGATCGCGAGCCAGGGCAGCGCCGCCCGGACCACGTCCAGAACCGGCATGCCGGTGATGCCCGAGGTCACGAACAGGTTGAGGCCGACCGGCGGCGTGATCATGCCGATCTCCATGTTCACGACCATGATGATCCCGAGGTGGATCGGGTTGATGTCGAGCTGGAGCGCGATCGGGAACAGGATCGGCGCCATGATCAGCAGGATCGCCGACGGCTCCATGAAGTTGCCGGCGATCAGCAACAGGATGTTGACGACCACGAGAAACGCCCATGACGGCAGGCCGGCGCCGACGATCGCCTCGGTGATCGCGTGCGGGATGCGCTCGGTGGTCAGCACGTGGGCGAACAGCATCGCGTTGGCGATGATGAACATCAGCATGATCGTGGTCCGCCCGGCCTCGACCAGGACCTGGCGGGTGTCCTTGTGGACCATGGCATAGGGCAGCCAGATCACGGCCCGGACGAAGCCCTGGATCAGGCTGTCGCCGGTCCGGCCCTTGAGCGGGCCCATGTCGCGGTAGACGAAGACCGCGATCAGGAAGGCGTAGACCGCGGCGACCGCGGCCGCCTCGGTCGGCGTGAACACGCCGCCGTAGATCCCGCCCATGATCAGGAGGATCAGGAGCAGGCCCCAGACCGCCTCGCGGCCGGCGGCCAGGATCTCGCGCCAGCTGGCGCGCGGCTGGCGGGGCAGGTCGGTGACCCGGGCGGCGACGTAGATGCCGATCATCAGCAAGAGGCCGGCGACGATACCGGGGATCACGCCGGCAAGGAACAGGCGGCCGACCGAAGAATTGGTCGCCGCCGCGTAGACGACCATCACGATCGAGGGCGGGATCAGGATGCCGAGCGTGCCGGCGTTGCAGATCACGCCGGCGGCGAACGGCTTGGAGTAGCCGGCGCCGACCATGCCGGCGATCACGATCGAGCCGATCGCGACCACCGTTGCGGGCGAAGAGCCGGAGACCGCGGCGAACAGCATGCAGGCGAGCACGCCCGCGATCGCGAGGCCGCCGCGCAGGTGGCCGACGCAGGCGAGCGCGAAGCGGATGATCCGCCGGGCGACGCCGCCGGTCGAGAGGAAGGCGGACGACAGGATGAAGAACGGGATCGCGAGCAGCGTGTAGTGCTGCATCGTCTCGAACAGCTTGAGCGCGAGCGAGGCCAGCGAATCGTGCGAGAACAAGAGGATCGAGGTGACGCTCGAGAGGCCGAGCGCGATCGCGATCGGGCTGCCGATCAGCAGCAGCCCGAACAGCATCGCGAACAGGAAGGCGATCGTCATCGGCGGCGCCGGGCGGGCTCCGGCGGCAGCGGCGCCTCGATCATGCTGTCGAGGTGCTGGCGCAGGCTGTCGGCCGCCTCGTCGCCGAGCAGGAGCCCGGCCTCCCGCCCGCTCCAGATCCGCCAGCCGACCTGGGCGAGGCGGAAGAACAGCAGCGCCATGCCGACCGGCAGGATCGCCATCGGCACCCATTGCGCGACCGGCAGGTCCTCGGATTCGATGCCGATCTTGTAGAGCTTGCCGACGTACTGCCAGGAACCGACGAACAGGATGATCGCGTAGATCAGGCCGGCGGCGACCGCGATCAGGCCCATGATCCGGCGCGGCTTGTCCGGGAACAGGCGGACGAAGGCGTCGACGCCCAGATGGGCGTGGACCTTGACGCCGTAGGAGATGCCGAGCAGGACCAGCCAGGCGAACAGGTACTGGGTGAGCTCGAGCGCCCAGACCACGCCGCTGTTGAAGACGTAGCGCGCGACCACCTGGGAGAAGGTGACGAGCGTCATCCCGGCGAAGAGGAGGGCGATGATGCCCTCCTCCAGCGCGTTCACGACCCGACCGAGGAGCCGGGTCCGGTCCGGCATCGACGGCGCCGACGGGCGACCGCCGGCGTCAGCTCGCGCTGTTGGCGTTCTGCGCCGCGTCGATCAGGTCCTTGCCGATGTCGTCCTCGAACTTGCCCCAGACCGGCTTCACCGCCTCGACCCACTGCTGCCGCTGCTCAGGCGTCAGCTCGCGGATCTTGGTGCCGGCGTCGACGATCTTCTGGCGCGACTGGTCGTTGATGTCGTTGGCCTTGGCATTGTACTTCTCGGTCACCTCGGCCAGGATCTTCTCGAGCTTGGTCCGGACGTCGTCGGGCAGGCCTTGCCAGAACTCGGTATTGGTCACCACCAGATAGTCGATCACGCCGTGGTTGGTCTCGGTGATGCCGTCCTGGACCTCATAGAACTTCTTGGTGAAGATGTTCGACCAGGTATTCTCCTGGCCGTCGACCACGCCCTGCTGCAAAGCGCCATAGACCTCGGAGAACGCCATCTTCTGCGGATTGGCGCCGAGCGCCTCGAACTGGGCCTGGAGCACGTCGGATTCCTGGATCCGGAACTTCAGCCCCTTGGCGTCTGCGGGCACCAGCAGCGGCTTGTTGGCCGACAGCTGCTTCATCCCGTTGTGCCAGTAGGCGAGCCCGGTCAGGCCCCTGTCCTCCATCGCGCCGAGCAGCTTCTGGCCGTCCTCGCTGTGCTGGAACCGGTCGACCGCCTGGATGTCGTTGAACAGGAACGGCAGATCGAAGATCCGGTACTTCAGCGTGTACTGCTCGAACTTGGACAAGGACGGCGCCGCCATCTGGACGTCGCCGAGCAGCATCGCCTGCAGGACCTTGTCGTCGTTGTAGAGCTGGGAGTTCGGATAGACCTCGACCTTGACCTCGCCGGCCAGCTCCTTGTTGACCCGGGCGGCGAACTCGGCGGCGGCCTCGCCCTTGGGCTGGCCCTTCTCGGCGACCACGTGGCTGAACTTAATCAGGATTTCGGCGTCAGCGGGCGCGCTGGCCGCGCCGAGCCCGGCAACCAGGCCGAAAACGGCGGCGGCGCTGATCCAGGTTCGCATGTTTTGGCTCCCTGATGAGGGCGGGCCCCGCCGCCGCGCGGCAGGCTACGCCCATGATCCCATTGGCATCCAAGCAACACCGATGCGGCCCTGGGGTCAAGGCCGATGCAGCGGGCGAGGCGCCGTTCGGTCGCATGCTGCCGCGTGCGCGACCGGTGTAGAGTTTGCCGGCCGTGCGATCGGAGTGAGCAGCCTGTTGTTCTCCCAGTCCCGCCAGGAGGCCTTCGCCCGGGTTCCGCCGAGCGGCCGGACGCGCCGCCGGCTGGCGGATCTGGCGGCGCCGCTGGGCTGCCTGTTGGCCGGCAGCGGCGAGCGCCGGGTCCGGCTGCGCACGCTGACCCTGATCCGCTGGATCGCGATCACCGGCCAGGCGTTCACGATCGCGCTGGTGCATTTCTCGCTCGAGTTCCATCTGCCGATCTGGCCGCTGCTCGGCGCGGTCGGGCTGTCGGCGCTCATCAACCTGGTGCTGAATTCGGGCTTCGCCGCGACCACGCGCCTGACCGAGCGCAGCGTCGCCCTGCTGCTCGGCTACGACGTCCTGCAGCTGGCGTTTCTTTTGGCGCTGACCGGCGGCCTGCAGAACCCGTTCTCGATCCTGTTGATCGTGCCGGTGACGCTGTCCGCGACCACGCTGTCGCTGCGCACCACGGTCGGGCTCTGCCTGTTCGTGGTCGCGGCCGCGACCGTGCTTGCGCTGTGGCCGACCGATCTGCCCTGGTACGAAGGCGCGTTCCGGCTGCCGGCGCTGTACGTCGGCGGCTTGTGGCTGGCGCTGGTGCTCGGGACCGCGCTGATCGCGGGCTATGCCTGGCGGGTCGCCGACGAGGCGCGGCGGCTGTCGGACGCGCTCGCCGCGACCCAGATGGCGCTGGCGCGCGAGCAGCAGCTCTCGGCGCTGGGCGGGCTCGCGGCGGCGGCCGCCCACGAGCTCGGCAGCCCGCTCGCGACGATCGCGGTGACCGCGCGCGAGCTCGCCAACGCGGTGCCGCCCGACAGCCCGCTCGCCGAGGACATCGCCGAGCTGGTCAGCGAGGGCCAGCGCTGCCGCGAGATCCTGCGGACGCTGAGCCAGAAGGGCGAGAGCGAGGAGCACGCGCCGTTCACCCGGATGCCGCTCTCCTATCTGCTCGAGACCGTGGCCGACGCCTGCCGCCGGCGGCCCGGGATCACGATCACCAGCAGGGTCGAGCGCCTGACCGCCGGCAGCGTCGAGCCGCAGCTGGTGCCGACGCCCGAGCTCCGGCACGCGCTCGCCAATCTGATCGACAACGCGATCCAGTTCGCCGAGCGCGAGGTGCGGATCGTGCTCAGCCTCGACCCGGAGCAGGTCGAGGTCCGGATCGAGGACGACGGTACCGGCTTCCCGGCCGAGGTCCTGGAGCTGCTCGGCGAGCCCTATCTCTCGACCCGCAACGAGGCCGGCGGCCTGGGCCTCGGCATCTTCATCGCCCAGACGCTGCTTGCACGGACCGGTGCGACGCTCCAATTTGACAATCGTGCGCACGGAGCGCGCGTGACGATCACCTGGAGCCGTGATAGGCTCGACGGGAGCGCGCCGGAGATTTGACGATGACCGAGCCCACCCATTCCGCAGACCGCGGCGCGGCCGCGGCGCTCTGCGAGCCCGAGGCGATCGCGACGCCGGGCGCCGGTCGCTCGCTGCTGCTGGTCGACGACGATGCGCCGCTCCGGCGCTCGATGGCCCGCGCGCTGGAGCGGCGCGGCTTTCACGTGCTGGCGGCCGAGGGCCTGGCCGAGGCGCGCGACCACGCCCACGCCCACAAGCCCGAGTTCGCCGTGCTCGACATGCGGCTGACCGAGGGCAGCGGGCTCGACCTGGTGCGCACGCTGCGCGAGCTCAGGCCCGAGATCCGGATCGTGATCGTCACCGGTTACGGCAACATCGCGACCGCGGTCGCGGCGATCAAGGCGGGTGCGGTCGACTATCTGGCCAAGCCCGTCGACGCCGACGACGTGGTCGACGCGCTGTTGCGCAGCGGCCAGGGCCTGCCGCCGCCGCGCGACAACCCGATGTCGGCCGACCGGGTGCGCTGGGAGCACATCCAGCGGGTGTTCGAGCAGTGCAACCGGAACGTCTCGGAGACCGCGCGCCGGCTCAACATGCACCGCCGCACGCTGCAGCGGATCCTGAACAAGCGCGCCCCGCGCGAGTGACCGCGGCCGCCGTTTGCGCCTGACGCGCCGAGCGATCGCGGCTTCTCGGGCCCGGCCCCGGCGCGCTGAGCGGGCCGGCCCGACCCGTGGGGTCCTCCGGCATCGCGGCCGAGCCTGCCGGAGCAGATCGCTCACGCGTCGAGCCCTCCGCGGCATTAACGCCGTCTTCACCGCAGCCCTGCTAACGCTTCGTTCGGATGGTCCATGCGACCGTGGGACTCCGCCCGCCATGGTTGGAGCGGCGCACGACGTCCCAGCATCTGATGGACCAGCGACCGGACGCGCTGGCGGATCGAGGCAGGCGAATCGTGAGCGCCCGCGACCGGGCCGGAGAGGTCTCGGCGGTCGGCGGCCGATCCGGGTGGCCGACGCGTCGGCTCCAATCCCGGTTCAGGGCTGGGAGAAAGGCGGAGGCGCCCGGTCAGCCGCGGCCGGCCAGGGTTTCGAACATGACCAGGCAGGCGCGACCGGCGCCGGCGCTCGACAGGCCGACCGCCAGCGCCTGCGCGGTCCGCACCTTGCCCGGCGAGACGTAGGTCGCGTTGAACCCGCCCTTGGCGCCGGCGTCGGCGAACACCCGCTGCCACAGCTGCGGCATGCCCGGGCCGCGCAGGATCATCAGATTGTCGAGCCGCTGGCCGACTACGCCGCGCGCGTCGACGTGCAGCCAGGCGAGGAACGCCTGGTTCTGGCGCTTGACCACCCGGTCGTCGCTGAGCAGCAGGCACGGCAGCGGGCAGGCGTCCAGCACCCGCGACAGATCCTGGGTGTTGCCGGCGAGCGTCAGCTTCTCGAGCTCGCGCTCGAGCCCCTGCCAGCGCAGCCGGGCGTGGATCAGGCAGAAGGTCCGGAGCGTCGAGGCCAGATTGGTCCGATCGGGGGTCGCGCTGGCGACGTCGTTGACCAGGCGCGACAGCCGGATCGAGCGGCCGTCGGCGACCTCCTTCAGGTAGCCCCAGAACTCGGACTCGAGCTTGATCGAGGTGCGCACCGCACCGATGCGCATGGTCTTGCGGATCATCGCCAGCCCTGAGGACCAGAAGCCTGCCCGGTTCGCACGTGACGCTGCCCTTGCCGGGTGAGTGGAATTGTCCACATAATGAGACGCATCTAAGTTAGCTTACGGTAAACATCGCGGCGAAACTGCCGCGGGTTCGAACCGAGCGGGCGCACAACGGAGAGCTCGATGGCTGATCCGCAGCTGGGTGGTCTGGCGCAGGCCGAGACCGGAGCGCCGACCGAAGGTGGCGCGCCGGCCGCGGCCAAGGCGGGCAACCGGCCGCCGGAGGCGGGCGACGTCTGCGCGATCACCGCCCAGGGCGCACCGCTCGGGATCCCGGTCCTGCAGAGCGATCACGATCCGGACGGCGATCCGCTCCATCTGCTCTCGGCGAGCCAGCCGGTGAGCGGCGGCGTCGCCATCAATGCCGACGGCACCGTGACCTTCACGCCGGCGGCGCCGGGCCTGCAGAGCTTTCATTACCAGATCGGCGACGGCCAGGGCGGCCATGACGACGCCGACGTCGCGGTGTTCGTCAACCCGCGCACCGGCGATCTCGCGCACCCGGTCCTGGCCGGGATCGGCAATCAGCAGCTGGCCGAGATCGCGCGCGCCTGCGCCGCTGGTGCTACCGCCCTGCACGAGGTCTCGCTGGCCGGCCCGGAGGTCCTGGTCCGGCCGCCCCAGCCCGGCACCCGGATCGACGTCCACACCGAGCCGGGCCAGAGCATCCAGCTCGCGGGCACCGACTTCGCCAACGCGTCCTACCTGGTGGTCGACGGCGGCCTGCTGGTCCTCACCGAGGACGGCCGCCAGGTGTTCTTCTCGAACTTCGTCGACAGCGCCGAGAGCGGCACGCCGCCGACCGTGTCGGTCGCGGGCGGGCCCGCGGTCGCGACCGATCAGCTGCTCGCCAACCTGCAGCCGATCGGTGAGGCCGCCGAGGGGCATCCGGTCGGTCTGCTGCCGCCGCCCGAGGCCGGCCAGCTGCACGGCGGCGGCGCCAGCTTCAGCCCCTACAGTCCGGGCGACATCGGCCCGGGGCTCGAGCCGATCGGGCCGCAGCCGCCGGTCGAGTTCGGCCGCGGCGGCGAGTTTCTGCTCCAGGGCACGGGCGCCTTCGGAGAAAGCCTTGCGAATGAAACCGGCGGTCCGCCACCGCCGCCGCCCCCGCCCAGCGGCAATGCGACCCCCCAGCTGACCATCACCGGCGCGGTCTCGGCCGAAGTCGGCGAGATCACCCAGCCGATCGATTTTCACTCGGCGCCGCCGTTCCCGACCCTGACCGAGCAGCACGCGATCGATCTCGGCCTGGTCAACGGGGTCGACCCGGAGAACCTGGTGCTCGGTCCGAACGCCGACGCCACGATCACCTTCCGCAACGAGGTCGCGGCCTTCAAGAACACGTTGGGCGTCGTCCTGATCGGCGACGACGGCACGCTCGGGCCGGCGCACGTCGTGTTCCCGCTGGTCGAGCAGGCCGATGGCGATCCGAGCCATCCGGTCGCGAGGCCTGGCGGCGGCCCGCTGCATCCGGGCGACGAGGTCAAGCTCAGCGAGCTGTTCGCTCCGGGCCAGCTCCACGAGGGTCAGCACTTCGCCTTCTTCACGATTGCCGACGGCTATCGGTTGAACGGCGATCTCGACCACGACGCGCTGGTGTTCCAGAGCGACGGCCACGCGGCGAAGCTGACCGATGCCGCGCCCGATCTGTTCGTGGTCGCCGCCGACGGCAGCCTGACCCCGGTCGCCGGCAACATCTTCCACACCGCGACGCCCTCGTTCGACGATCCGCTCGAGAACGGCCTGAACGACGGTGGCCACGGCCAGGTGCTCTCGGGGCTGGTCCCGGATGCTGCCGGCCTGACGATCAGCTTCGAGGACAAGGTCCTGACCGGCGCCGACAAGGACTTCAACGACGTCACCTACGATGTGCTGCTGCAGCCGTCGACCGGCAGCAGCGCGCCGCTGACCAATCTGCACGTGGCGCTCGACGCGGCGGTCACCGATGACGATCCGGGCCTCAGCGGCGCCACCGCCAGGATCACCGGCGGCGAGCAGCCGGGCGACGCGTTGCTGGTCGGCATCCCGCTGACCGGGACCGGGATCACGCTGGTCCAGGACGGCTCGCACGGCGACCTGGTGCTCGCGGGCAACGCGCCGATCTCGACCTACGTCAACGTGCTGCACAGCATTCAGCTGCACACCGAGACGCAGGGCGTGCGCGACCTCACCTTCACGGTCACCGACCAGCATGGCAACCAGAGCGATCCGGCCGTGGTCCACGCCAATCTGACCACCGCGGGGGCGCAGTTCGGCGATCAGTTGGACAACATTCTGGTCGGCGATCCCGGGGTCAACGATGCGATCGCCGGCCGCGACGGCAACGACCAGCTGTTCGGGCTGTCCGGCGACGACGTACTCGACGGCGGGCTGGGCAACGACCACCTTGACGGCGGCGCCGGTAACGACATCCTGATCGGCGGCCCCGGCCAGGATACGCTGATCGGCGGTTCCGGAGCGGATCAACACGTATTCTTCACGCTCACCGAGCGCGGCGACACGATCCAGGGCTTCAATGCCAACGAGGGCGACAGCCTGGACTTCCGCGGCATCTTCCAGGGCCAGGCCGACCCGCACGCGGTCGACCCGTTCGTCCGCTTCGACAGCGCCGGCAGCAACGTCGTGGTCAGCGTCGACAAGGACGGCGGCGGCCACAGCTTCGGCTTCACCGCGATGGCGACGCTGGTCGATCCGACCGGCCTCACGACCGCCCAGGCCGCGGTCGACCACGGCACCGTCGCGGTCTGAGCCGCGAGCCGGCGCCGCGCGGGCGGCAGAACCGGCCGGCGCTTGCCGTCGGCGCCCCGCTCCGCTACAAGGGCGGCCCGGGCTCGACCTGGGCGTGGCTCCACCATCAGACGCCGGGTTGATCATGTCTCGCAGGAAGCTCGCGCTCATCGGTGCCGGCCAGATCGGCGGCACGCTCGCCCTGCTCGCTGCCCAGAGGGAGCTCGGCGACGTGGTCCTGTTCGACATCGTCGAGGGCATGCCGGCGGGCAAGGCGCTCGACCTGGTCGAGGCGACCCCGGTGCTCGGGGCCAACGCCGAGATCACCGGCAGCAACGACTATGGCGCGGCGCTCGAGGGCGCCGACGTCGTGATCGTGACCGCCGGCATCCCGCGCAAGCCGGGCATGAGCCGCGACGACCTGATCGCGACGAACGCGGGCGTGATCAAGACGGTCGCGACCAACGTCCGCGAGCAGTGCCCGGGCGCCTTCGTGATCGTGATCACCAACCCGCTCGATGCGATGGTCTGGGTGATGCAGAAGGTCAGCGGCCTGCCCGCGAACCAGGTGGTCGGCATGGCCGGCGTGCTGGATTCCGCCCGCTTCCGCTATTTTCTCGCGACCGAGCTCGGGGTCTCGGTCGAGGACGTCAGCGCGTTCGTGCTCGGCGGCCACGGCGACAGCATGGTGCCGCTGGTGCGCTACTCGACGGTCGCCGGCATTCCCTTGCCCGACCTCGTCAAGATGGGTTGGACGAGTCAGGAAAAAATCGAGGCGATCGTCCAGCGCACCCGCGACGGCGGCGGCGAGATCGTCAAGCTGCTCAAGACCGGCTCGGCGTTCTATGCGCCCGCGGCCTCGGCGATCCAGATGGCCGAGGCTTATCTGTTGGACCAGAAGCGCGTGCTGCCGTGTGCCGCCCATCTGGATGGCGCCTACGGCGTGCGCGGCTACTATGTCGGCGTGCCGGCGGTGATCGGAGCGGGCGGCGTCGAGCGGATCGTCGAGATCGAGCTCAATCCGGGCGAGCGGGCGGCGTTCGAGGCCTCGGTCGCGGCGGTCAAGAGCCTGTGCGCGGCGGTCGAGCTCTGAGCATGGCGGTGCGCGCGCACAAGCCAGGGGAAGCGGGCCCGGCATGAACATTCACGAATACCAGGCCAAGGCCTTGCTCAAGGACTACGGCGTCGCGGTCCTGGGCGGCCAGGTCGCCTACACGCCCGACGATGCCGAGGCGGCGGCGCGCGAGCTCGGCGGCCCGGTCTGGGTGGTCAAGGCGCAGATCCACGCCGGCGGCCGCGGCAAGGGCGGCGGCGTCAAGCTCGCGCGCTCGGTCGAGGAGGTCCGCCAGCTCGCCAGGCAGATGCTGGGCATGACGCTGGTCACCCACCAGACCGGACCCGAGGGCCGCCAGGTCCGCCGCGTCTACGTCGAGGACGGCTGCGAGATCGCGCGCGAGCTCTATCTGGGCGTGGTGATCGACCGGGCGGCCTCGCGGGTCACCTTCATGGCCTCGACCGAGGGCGGGGTCGAGATCGAGGAGGTCGCGGCCAGGACGCCCGAGAAGATCATCCGGGTCGCGATCGATCCGGCGATGGGCTTCCAGGCCTTCCACGGCCGCCAGATCGCGTTCGGGCTCGGCCTCGAGGGCCGGCAGGTGAGCAAGGCGGTGGGCTTCATCCGTGGCCTCTGGCGGGCGTTCACCGAGCTCGACGCCAGCCTGGTCGAGATCAATCCCCTGGTCGTGACCGCGGGCGGCGACCTGGTCGCCCTCGATGCCAAGATGAACTTCGACAGCAACGCCCTCTTTCGCCAGTCGCGGGTGGTCGAGCTGCGCGATCTCGACGAGGAGGACCCGCACGAGATCGAGGCCAGCCGGCACGAGCTCAACTACATCAAGCTCGACGGCAACATCGGCTGCATGGTCAACGGCGCTGGCCTCGCGATGGCGACGATGGACATCATCAAGCTGTACGGCGGGGCGCCGGCCAACTTCCTCGACGTCGGCGGCGGGGCGACCAAGGAACGGGTGACCGCGGCGTTCAAGCTCCTGCTCTCGGACCCCAAGGTCGAGGGCGTGCTGATCAACATCTTCGGCGGCATCATGCGCTGCGACGTGATCGCGGAGGGCGTGGTCGCGGCCGCGCGCGAGGTCAATCTGGGCGTGCCGCTGGTGGTCCGCCTCGAGGGCACCAACGTCGACCTCGGCAAGCAGATCCTCGGCGAATCCGGGCTTGCGATCACCGCGGCCAGCGACCTTGCCGATGCCGCCGACAAGATCGTGGCCGCCGTCGGAAAGGTCGCCTGATGTCGGTTCTGGTCGATCAGGGCACCAAGGTCATCTGCCAGGGCTTCACCGGCGCCCAGGGCACCTTCCACTCCGAGCAGGCGATCGCCTACGGCACGGCCATGGTCGGCGGCGTGACGCCCGGCAAGGGCGGCACCAGGCACCTCGGTCTGCCGGTGTTCAACACGGTCGCCGAGGCGGTCGCCGAGACCGGCGCGGATGCCTCGGTGATCTACGTGCCGGCGGCGTTCGCGGCCGATGCGATCCTCGAGGCGGTCGATGCCGAGGTCGGGCTGATCGTCTGCATCACCGAGGGCATCCCGGTGCTCGACATGGTCCGGGTCAAGCGCGCGCTGCTCGGCTCCGGCGCGCGCCTGATCGGCCCCAACTGCCCGGGCATCATCACGCCCGAGGCCTGCAAGATCGGGATCATGCCGGGCCACATCCACCAGCCGGGCAAGATCGGGATCGTGTCGCGCTCGGGCACGCTGACCTACGAGGCGGTCGCCCAGACCACGGCCGCGGGCCTCGGCCAGAGCACCTGCATCGGGATCGGCGGCGACCCGGTCCACGGCACGAGCTTCACCGACTGCCTGGAGCTGTTCCTCGGCGACCCCGGGACCGAGGGGATCGTGATCATCGGCGAGATCGGCGGCAGCGCCGAGGAGGAGGCGGCGGCGCTGATCAAGGCCTCGGGGACCCGCAAGCCCGTGGTCGGGTTCATCGCGGGCAGGACCGCGCCGCCGGGCCGGCGCATGGGGCATGCCGGCGCGATCATCGCCGGCGGCAAGGGTGGTGCTGAGGAGAAGATCGGCGCGATGCGCGACGCCGGCATTCACGTCGCCGACAGTCCGGCGAAGATCGGCCAGACGATGCTTGAGGCGATGGGCGGCTGAGGCCATTTGTTAAGCCACCCGACGGCATTTTCGCGCCGCATGCGCTGTCCTTTGCGGGCGATCGGGGGTAGGGCAGCCGAACCGGTAGATCTGGAGCCATGGCCAAGCGACTCGAGCTCGAGCAGACCGCCTTCCTGTACGGCGGCAACGGGGCATTCATCGAGGACCTCTACGCCCGCTATCTGAGCGATCCCGGCGCGATCGACCCGAGCTGGCGGGTCTACTTCGACGAGCTCGGACCGGACACCCGGGCGCTGTTCGAGCGCAGCCGGAGCGCGCTCCAGCCGCAGTCGGGCAATGGCCTGCGCCCCGCCACCGCCCTCACCCCGCTCGAGCCCGGCGAAATCGTCGACCTCGGCAGCGAGCGCACCCGCCGCCTGATCATCGACCATCTGCGGGTGGTCATGCTGATCCGGGCCTATCGGGTGCGCGGCCACCTGCTGGCGGATCTCGATCCGCTCGGGCTGGCCGGCGACAAGCAGCACCCGGAGCTCGACCCCAAGGCCTACGGCTTCACCGACGCCGATCTGGACCGCGAGTTCTTTCTCGACAACGTGCTCGGCCTCGAGAAGGCGACGCTCGGCCGGATCGTCGAGATCCTGCGCCAGACCTACAGCGCCAAGATCGGCGTCGAGTTCATGCACATCCAGTACCCGGAGCAGAAGGCCTGGATCCAGGCGCGCATGGAGGGCTCGCACAACCTGCTGCGGCCGAGTGCGGAGGACAAGCGGGAGATCCTCGAGCAGCTGGTGATCGCCGAGGGCTTCGAGCGCTTCCTGCATGTCAAGTTCCCGGGCACCAAGCGCTTCGGCCTGGACGGCGGCGAGAGCGCCGTCCCGGCGATGGAGGCGATCATCCGGCGCTCGGTCGAGCTCGGCGTCGACGAGATCGTGATCGGCATGCCGCATCGCGGCCGGCTGAACGTGCTCGGCAACGTGATGGGCAAGCCCTATCCCGCGATCTTTTCCGAATTCCAGCACGCGCACCTCGCCGACGACGTCCTCGGCTCCGGCGACGTCAAGTACCACCTCGGCACCTCGACCGACCGCGATCTGCCGGACGGCCGGCGGGTCCATCTCAGCCTGACCGCCAACCCGTCCCACCTCGAGGCGGTCAACCCGGTGGTGCTCGGCAAGGTCCGGGCCAAGCAGACCCAGAAGGGCGATACCGAGCGCTCGCTGGTGATGGGCCTGCTGCTGCACGGCGATGCCGCCTTCGCCGGCCAGGGCGTGGTCCACGAGGGGCTCGAGATGTCGGAGCTCCGGGGCTTCCGGACCGGCGGCACGATCCACCTGATCGTCAACAACCAGATCGGCTTCACGACGAGCCCCGCCTACGCCCGCTCCTCGCCCTATCCCTCGGACATCGCGCGCAGCGTCCAGGCGCCGATCTTCCACGTCAACGCCGACGACCCGGAAGCGGTCGTGCACGTCGCCCATCTGGCGGCCGAGTTCCGGCAGCGGTTCAAGAAGGACGTGGTGATCGACCTGTGGTGCTACCGGCGCCACGGCCACAACGAGGCCGACGAGCCGAGCTTCACCCAGCCGCTGATGTACCGGCGGATCGCCCAGCACCCGACCACCCGCCAGATCTATGCCCGCCGCCTGGTCACCGAGGGCGTGCTCAGCGAGGACGAGGCGCAGGGCCTGTACGACGATTTCCAGGCGCGGCTGGCGGCCGCCCACGAGGCCGCGACCGGCTACAAGATGAACAAGGTCGACTGGCTCGAGGGTGCCTGGACCGGTCTGATCAAGGCGCCGGCCGAATACGAGCGCGGGGCGACCGCGGTGCCGATCGAGCGGCTGCGCGCGATCGGCCGCGCGATGACCGAGATCCCGCAAGGCCTGCACGTCCATCGCAAGCTCGAGCGGATCATCGGCCAGCGCCGCCAGGCGATCGACGCCGGCGACAACATCGACTGGGCGACCGCCGAGCACCTGGCGTTCGGCTCGCTGGTCCAGGAAGGTTTCCCGGTCCGCCTGAGCGGCCAGGACTGCGGCCGCGGCACGTTCTCCCAGCGCCACGCCATCCTGTACGACCAGGAGACCGAGGAGCGCTACATCCCGCTCAACCACCTCGACCCCGAGCAGGCGCCGTTCGAGGCGGTCGACAGTTTTCTGTCCGAAGAGGGCGTGGTCGGCTTCGAGTACGGCTACTCGCTCGCCGATCCGAACTCGCTGGTGCTGTGGGAGGCGCAGTTCGGCGACTTCGCCAACGGCGCCCAGGTCTATTTCGACCAGTTCATCGCCGCCGGCGAGGCCAAGTGGCTCCGCATGTGCGGTCTGGTCTGCCTGCTGCCGCACGGCTACGAGGGCCAGGGGCCCGAGCACAGCTCGGCCCGGCTCGAGCGCTTCCTGCAGCTGTACGCCAAGGACAACCTCCAGGTGCTCTACCCGTCGACGCCGGCGTCCTACTTCCACGCGCTCCGGCGCCAGCTGCACCGGCCGTTCCGCAAGCCCCTGATCGTGATGACCCCGAAGTCGCTCTTGCGGCACAAGCTGTGCACGTCGACGCTCGAGGAGATGGGACCGGGCAGCAGCTTCCACCGGGTGATGTACGAGCAGCCGCCCTCGCAGGCCGACCGCGACGTGACCCGCGTGGTCCTGTGCAGCGGCAAGGTCTACTACGACCTCGCGCAGCGCCGGCAGGAGCTCGGCCTCGACCAGGTGGCGGCGCTGCTCCGGCTCGAGCAGCTGGCGCCGTTCCCCGATCGGATCCTGGCCGAGGAGCTGGCCCGCTTCCCGAAGCGGGCGGAGGTCGTCTGGTGCCAGGAGGAGCCGATGAACATGGGCGCCTGGAGCTTCGCCGCGCCGCGGATCGAGGCCGTGCTCGAGCAGGTCGGCATGCGCAGCACGCGTCCGGCCTACGCCGGCCGCCCGCCGGCCGCTTCGCCGGCGACCGGTCTGTACGAGCAGCACGTGCGCGAGCAGACCAATCTCGTCGACACGGCGCTCACCGGCGGTGCTGCCGAGGCGACCGGCACCGCCTGAGCGGCAACGGAACGGACCCCGCCATGAGCGTCGAAATTCGCGTGCCGAGCCTCGGCGAATCGGTCACCGAGGCGACCGTCGCCAAATGGTTCAAGCAGGTCGGCGAGCCGGTCACCGCCGACGAGCCGATCGTCGAGCTGGAGACCGACAAGGTCACGCTCGAGTTCAACGCGCCGGCGAGCGGCACGCTGGCCGAGATCGTGGTCGACGAGGGCGGCGAGGTCGAGGTCGGCGCGCTGCTCGGCACGATCGCCCAGGACGGGGCGACCGCGCGCCCGGCGGCGCCCGCGCGCGCCCCGGCGGCCGAGCCCGAGGCGGCGGCAGACGGGGACAATGGCCGCGGCACCGGTGCCCTGTCGCCCGCGGTCCGCAAGCTGCTCGAGGAGCACGGCCTCGATCCGGCGAGCATTCCCGCGAGCGGCCCCAAGGGCAACCTGACCAAGGGCGACGTGCTGGCCGCGGTCGAGGCCAGGCTGAGGAGCAAGGCGGCGCCGGCGGCCGACAGCCGGCCGGCGCGCTCCGAGCAGGCCGAGGCCGCGCCCTCGCCGGGTGCGCGCGCGGCGCCGGCGCCGGCGCCCGAGCCGGAGCCCGAGACCGCAGCGCCGGCGCCCGAGGCGGCAGCGGCGAAGCCGGCACGGCCGGCGCAGCGGGCGCCCGAGCCGGAGCCTGCACCTGCCGCGCGAGCGCCGGCGGCCCAGCCGCGGCCCGCGACCGGCCGCGAGGAGCGGGTCAAGATGACCCGGCTGCGGCGGCGGATCGCCGAGCGCCTGAAGGAGGCGCAGAACACCGCCGCGATCCTGACCACCTACAACGAGGCCGACATGAGCGCGGTGATGGCGCTGCGCCAGCGCTATCGCGACACGTTCGAGCAGCGCCACGGCATCCGGCTCGGCTTCATGTCGTTCTTCGTCAAGGCGTCGATCAACGCGCTCCAGGCGTTCCCCGCGGTCAACGCCGAGATCGACGGCGACGAGATCGTCTACAAGCACCATTACGACGTCGGGGTCGCGGTCGGCACGCCGTCCGGGCTGGTCGTGCCGGTGGTGCGGGATGCCGATCAGCTGGGCTTCGCCGAGCTCGAGAAGACGATCACCGAGCTCGGCGCCCGCGCGCGCGACGGCAAGCTCGCGATGGAAGACCTGATGGGCGGCACCTTCACGATCTCCAACGGCGGCGTCTACGGCTCGCTGATGAGCGCGCCGATCCTCAACCCGCCCCAGGTCGGCATCCTCGGCATGCACAAGATCCAGGAGCGGCCGGTGGTCGTGAAGGGCGAGATCGCGATCCGGCCGATGATGTACCTGGCGCTGTCCTACGATCACCGGATCGTCGACGGCCGCGAGGCGGTGGGCTTCCTGGTCCGGGTCAAGGATTGCATCGAGGCGCCGGAGCGGCTGATGCTGGAGGTCTGAGGCGACGGTTTGAGCGAACCTTTGCGACGAGACGGTGGATGGCGGACGACAATTTCGATCTGGTGGTGATCGGCGCCGGTCCGGGCGGTTATGTCTGCGCGATCCGCGCGGCCCAGCTCGGCATGCGGGTCGCGTGCGTCGACAAGCGCGGCAGCTTCGGCGGCACCTGCCTGAACGTCGGCTGCATCCCGTCCAAGGCGCTGCTGCACTCCTCGGAGCTGTTCGCCGAGGCGCGCGACGGCCTCAACGCCTTCGGCATCAGAGTGCCGACCGTCGAGCTCGATCTCGGCGCCATGCAGGACCAGAAGGCCAAGGTGGTCAAGGAGCTGACCCAGGGCATCGAGTTCCTGTTCCGCAAGAACAAGGTGACCGCGTTCAAGGGCATCGGCCGGCTGAACGGCCCCGGGCGGGTCCAGGTCGAGCTCAACGACGGCAGCAGCCAGGAGCTGAGCGCGCGCCACGTGGTGCTCGCGACCGGCTCCGAATCGGCGCTGCTGCCGGGCGTCGAGATCGACGAGCAGCGGATCGTGTCCTCGACCGGCGCGCTCGAGCTCGACGAGGTGCCGGCGCATCTGGTCGTGGTCGGCGCCGGCTACATCGGGCTCGAGCTCGGCACGGTCTGGCGCCGGCTCGGCGCCAAGGTCACCGTGGTCGAGTTCCTGGACCGGATCACGCCGGGCATGGACTTCGAGGTCTCGCGCCAGTTCCAGCGGCTGCTCTCGCGCCAGGGTCTGGGCTTCAAGCTCGCGACCAAGGTCAGCGAGATCGACGGCAGCGGCGATCGGCTGATGGTCACGACCGAGGCGGTCGAAGGCGGCGAGCCCGAGCGAATGCGGGCGGACGTCGTGCTGGTCGCGGTCGGGAGGCGACCCTACACCGAGGGCCTGGGTCTGGAGACCGTGAACCTGACCCCCGACAACCGGGGCCGGATCGAGGTCGACGGCGAGTTCGCGACCGGCGCGCCCGGGATCTACGCGATCGGCGACGTGATCCGCGGGCCGATGCTGGCGCACAAGGCCGAGGACGAGGGCGTGTGCGTCGCCGAGCATCTGGCCGGCCAGCGGCCGCACATCGACTACGACGCGATTCCGGCCGTGATCTACACGGCACCCGAGGTCGCCTCGGTCGGGCGCTCCGAGGAGCAGCTGAAGGAGGCGGGGATCGCGTACAAGACCGGCAAGTTCCCGTTCTCCGCCAACGCGCGCGCCCGCGCCACCGGCCAGACCGACGGCTTCGTCAAGGTCCTGGCGGACGCGGCGAGCGATCGCCTGCTCGGGGTCCACATCATCGGCGCCGAGGCCGGCACGATGATCGGCGAGGCGGCGCTGGCCATGGAGTTCGGGGCGTCCTCGGAGGACCTCGCGCGGACCTGCCACGCCCATCCGACCCTCGAGGAAGCGATCAAGGAAGCGGCGCTCGCCGCCCACGGCGCGCCGATCCACATCTGAGCGCCTGCGGGCGCTCTCCCAACCCGACCGATCCGGCTCGGGGGGCTCGAACTCATGGCGGCGAAGGGATGCCGGCTGAACGATGAGGTTACGGTTGGCCACCAGGACGGAGCCGCGGCGCGGTCCAGTCAGGCACTGGCGCGCGCTCGCGAGGAAAGGCGTCCACCCATGACGATCGTGGCACCCATGACGATCGTGGCACCCATGACGATCGTGGCACCCATGACGATCGTGGCACCCATGGCGATCGTGGCGCGATGACGATTCTGGTCACCGGCAGCGCCGGCTTCATCGGCTATCACGTCAGCATGGCCCTGCTCGCCCGCGACGAGCTGGTGCTCGGCGTCGACGACCTGAACAGCTACTACGACCCGGCGCTGAAGCGGGCGCGGCTCGAGCGCCTGGGGGCGCACGCCGGCTTCGTCTTCGAGCAGGCCGACGTCGCCGACCTGGAGGCGATCCAGGGCCTCGCCCGCCGCCGGCGGGACGAGATCACGGGCGTCGTCCATCTCGCGGCGCAGGCCGGCGTCCGGCATTCGCTCAAGGCGCCGTTCGACTACGTCCGGAGCAACCTCGTGGGTCAGATGGTGATGCTCGAGGTCTGCCGGCACGAGCTGCCGGCGCTGCGCCATCTGGTCTATGCCAGCTCGAGCTCGGTCTACGGCGGCAACACCAAGACCCCGTTCGCGGTCGAGGACCGGGTCGACCGGCCGATCTCGCTGTACGCCGCGACCAAGCGGGCGGACGAGCTGATGAGCCACTGCTACAGCCATCTGTATCGCATCCCCGCGACCGGGCTGCGCTTCTTCACCGTGTACGGGTCCTGGGGCCGGCCGGACATGGCGGCCTTCCTGTTCGCGGACGCGATCACCGCCGGCCGGCCGATCACGCTCTACAACGACGGCGAGATGGAGCGCGATTTCACCTACGTCGACGACATCACGGCCGGCGTGCTCGCCGCCCTGGACCGGCCGCCCTCGGCCGACGGCGAGGCGCCGCACAAACTCTACAACCTCGGCAACCACCGGCCCGTACCGCTCCGCCATTTCGTCTCGGTGCTCGAGGAGGCGCTCGAGAAGCGCGCCGAGATCCGCCTCGCGCCCCTGCCGCCCGGCGACGTCGTCCGCACCTGCGCCGACATCGAGACGAGCCGGCGCGACCTCGGCTTCGAGCCCCGGACCCCGATCGAGCAGGGCCTGCCCCGCTTCGTCGCCTGGTACCGGGATTATCACCGGGTCTGATGAGGCGGGCCAGCGAGCTCGGGAACCGCAACGATGGCACGGGATGGGGAAACGGCCGCAGGGCTCAGCTTGGGCGTGTGCTGCCCTCTTTCGGGGCTGACTTCCGTCTCGAGGGCGGTCGCTTCCTTAGGACCGCACCCGTGGCGCGGTTCGGCAGGACCGGCGGCGCACGGCCGAGCCAGGCGGTGGTGGCGTCGACGTCGAGCGGCGGGCTGACGAGATAACCCTGGATGACGTCACAGCCGGCTTCACGCAGAAAGGACAGCTGGTCGGCGGTCTCGACACCCTCGGCGACCACCTTGATCGCCAGGCTGTGCGCGAGTTCGGTGAGCGCCAGCGCGACGATCCGCTCGACGCCCGGATGGCCGGCCTCGCTGATCAAGCTGCGGTCCAGCTTGATGGCGTCGACCGGCAGGCGCCGCAGGTAGCTGATCGCCGACGTGCCGCCGTTGCCGAAGTCGTCCAGCGACACTTGGGTGCCGAGTTCTTTGAGCTCGGCCAACGTCGTGGCGCTGGCTGTGTAGTCCTGGATCAGCGCCGCCTCCTTGAGCTCGAGATCCAGCTGTTCGGGCTGCAGACCCGCGTCCTCAAGGACCGAGGCGACCAGCGCGGCCAGGCCAGGATTGACGAGCTGGCGTGCGGACAGGTTGATGCTCATGCTGAGAGCCGGCAGGCCGGCATCCTGCCAACGCTTCAACTGCGCGCAGGCGCTGCGCAGCACCCAGGCGTCGAGCGGATCGATCAGCACGCTGTCTTCAGCGACCGCGATGAAACTCTGGGGCCCGATCAGGCCCTGCTCCGGGTGCTGCCAGCGGAGCAGCGCTTCGACACCCTGGAGCGTGCCCGACGCCAGATTGACTTGGCTGGAAGAATAGCCGGAACTCCGAACGCGCCAGCGCGGTCTGCAGCGCGGACACCAGGTGGAACCGGTTCAAGGCCGGCGGACCGAGGTCTTCGGTGCATTGGCTGTAGCGATTGCCGCCGAGTTGCTTGGCGCGATACATCGCCCGGTCGGCGTGATCGAGCAGGCTCGCGGCATCGTTACCATCGAGGAGGAAGAAGCTGATGCCGATGCTGCAGGTCAGATCGAAACGCTGATTGCTCTCGACGAAGGGCTCGGCGAGCGCCGTCAGGATCTTCTGCGCCACCGTGGCGGCATCCTCCACCTGGGCGAGGCTTTCGAGGACGATGGCGAACTCGTCGCCGCCGACGCGGGCCACGGTATCGGACTCGCGCGCGATGCTGGTCAGCCGCTCGGCGATGGCGCGCAGGACGTGGTCGCCCGCGAGATGGCCGAGCCGATCGTTGACCCCCTTGAAGCCATCGACGTCGAGGTACAGCACGGCCAGCGGGCTCTTCTGCCGCTTGGCGCGAACCGCGGCGTGGGCCAGGCGATCCCCGAAGAGATAGCGGTTCGGAAGGTCGGTCAGCAGATCGTAGTTGGCCTGGTAGGCGAGACGCTGCAGCCGTGGCTTGCGCTCGATGGCGAAGCGCATTGCGCGCAGCAACGTCTCCACGGTGTCTCTGCCGTTGACCCAGAAATCCTGCGCTCCGTATCGGATCATGGGCAAGGCGAGATCCGCGTCAGTCAACAAGGCAAGCACGATGACGGGGACGCCGGGCTCCTGCAAAAGCAGGCGATCGATGCGCTCGCTGCCGGCGTCTGCCAGCGCCGCCGATCGGAACAGGATGACATCGAACGCTTCGCTCGCCAGCCGCTCGAGGGCCGGCAGCAGCTCGTCGACATGAACCAGATCGACCAGGCCGGCACTCGCCTCATCGAGCAGGCCCCGCGTCAGGATGGCGCTGCTCGAGTCGCCCCCCGATCAGAAGTGCCGAATCGATTCCGACTCCGCCATGTCAGGCTTTCGCCGACGGAGACGTACACGCCCAATTCATTGGAAACCCACAAGTTCTTCCTATGCGGACGATCGCGGCGCCGGTCCTTCAACCACAATATGAGATGATAAGACCGGCCTTACAACAGCAAGTGTAAGTAATCCTCGTCTAGAGAGTGGAATTTGCAGTCCCGGCGACGGCGCAGGGCGACCATAAGGTTGGACTTGCAACGGTCTGATATCCGGCTTCGCGCTGAATTCTGGAGTGCGCTGGCGGACGTCCGCTGGCGCGGGATCGCCACCAGGAGACTGGGACCGGCCATGCCGTCGCGCTGTCCGCGCTCGGGATCCAAGGAAGACCGCAGCGCGTCGGACATGGCGGTCTCACGCGTCCGGGCGCCTCTCAGACGAGCGGTCCAGACGGAGCTGTCGACAAGGACGCTCAGGGGCCGCGATCGGGCTGGTCGGGCCCGTCCCGGAGGGGAGCAAGGGCCAAAGCGCAAAGGGGGACCGGGCTCGTCTGCTAGATGCCCGCGTACCAGTCGTCGTCGGCGACGTCCTCCCGGAAGCCGCCCTGGCCGCGGCCGGTGCCGGCCAGGCTCGCGACCGCCTCGATGCGCATGATGAACTTCGCGTGTTTCTAGCCGAGCTGGCGTTCGACCCCGCAGGCGCAAGGGCGCGCCGTGGCCGATCGGCAGGACGCTGTCGTTCCTGGCGCAGGCGAGGATGGTCTGCGGATGGAATGCGTCGAGCAGATCGATGCTCTCGTAATAGGCGGCCGTTCGCGAGGCTCCAGAGGCCGTAGACCACGATCGCGCCCGCGAACAGCCAGGCGAAGGTCAGATGCCAGCGGCGGGCGGGGGATTGGGTGGGGCGCCGCGGCGTGCTATGTGGCGCCCGCCATGCTGCATCTGAATGACGTGACCGTGCGGATCGGCGGCCGACTGCTGCTCGAGCAGGCGAGCGTGCGTCTGCCGGCCAGGCATCGGGTCGGCCTGGTCGGGCGCAACGGCAGCGGCAAGAGCACGCTGTTGCGCCTGATCCGGGGCGAGCTCGGCCCGGATGCGGGCGAGGTGCGCCTGCGGCGCGGGGCGAGCGTCGGCACGGTCGCCCAGGAGGCGCCGGGCGGCGAGATGAGCCCGCGCGAGGCGGTGCTCAAGGCCGATCTCGAACGCGCGCAGCTGCTGCGCGCCGCCGAGAGCGCCCGCGATCCGGCCGAGATCGCCGACGTGCAGACCCGGCTCGCCGATATCGGCGCCCATGCCGCGCCGGCGCGGGCGAGCGCGATCCTGGCCGGCCTCGGCTTCGACGAGGCGGCCCAGGCGCGCCCGCTCTCGAGCTTCTCCGGCGGCTGGCGGATGCGGGTGGCACTCGCCGCCGTGCTGTTCGCCGAGCCCGACCTTTTGCTGCTCGACGAGCCGACCAACCACCTCGACCTCGAGGCCAGCCTCTGGCTCGAGGATTACCTGCTGCGCTACCCGCGCACGCTGCTGCTCGTGAGCCACGACCGGCATCTTTTGAACCGGGTGCCCGAGCAGATCGTCCATCTCGACCAGCTCAAGCTCACGACCTACGCCGGCGGCTACGACGCCTTCGAGCGGGTGCGGCGCGAGAAGAGCCTGTTGCAGGCCAAGGAGCGGGTGAAGCAGGAGGCGAAGCGCAAGCACATGCAGGCGTTCGTCGACCGCTTCCGCTACAAGGCGAGCAAGGCGCGCCAAGCGCAGAGCCGGCTCAAGGCGCTGGCCAGGCTCGAGCCGATCCCCGAGGTGCTGCAAGCCCCCGACGTCGTTCTCCGGTTTCCGAAGCCGGCGGTGCCGCCGCCGCCCTTGATCACGCTTGCCGGCGTGCGCGCGGGCTATGGCGAGCACGTCGTGCTCGACCGGCTCGATCTGCGGCTCGATCCCGACGACCGGATCGCGCTGCTCGGCGCCAACGGCAACGGCAAGTCGACCTTCGCGCGCCTGCTCGCCGGCCGTCTCGCCCCGCTCGCGGGCGAGATCGTGCGCGCGCCGAAACTCCGGGTCGGCTATTTCGCCCAGCACCAGATCGAGGAGCTGCGCCCCGAGCGCAGTGCGCTCCAGCATCTGGCCGAGCTCCTGCCCGACCAGCGACCCGAGCGCCTGCGTGCCCGGCTCGGCGGTTTCGGCCTGAGTCAGGAAAAGGCGGAGCTGGCCGCGGGCCTGCTTTCGGGCGGTGAGAAGGCGCGCCTCACGCTTGCCCTGATGAGCGCCAAAGAGCCTCAGATCCTGGTGCTGGACGAGCCGACCAACCACCTCGACATCGATTCGCGCACGGCGCTGATCGAGGCTATCAACGATTTTCCGGGTGCTGTGCTGCTGATCAGCCACGACCGTCATCTGATCGAGCTTTGCGCCGATCGCCTCTGGCTGGTCGCCGATGGTCGGGTACGGCCGTTCGAGGGCGACCTCGAGGACTATCACCAGAGTCTGCTCGCCGGCCCCGCGACCGACCGTTCACCTGGCTCGGACGGGGCGCCGAACCTTAAACGGGCGCAGCGCCAGCGGGGCGCGGCGCTGCGCACCGAGCTGGCGCCCTTGCGCCAGGTCGCGAGAGAAGCCGAGCGCGAGCTGGAGCGGCTGACCGCTGAGCGGGCGCGGCTCGCCGCGCAGCTCGCCGACGGCGCCACCTATCGGCTGCCGGGCGAGGAACTGGAAGGCCTGCTGAAGCGCCAGGCGGCGCTCAGCGCCGCGATCGAGACCGCCGAGCACCGCTGGCTCGAAGCCGCGGAGGCGCTGGAGCGCGCCGAAGTTCAGCCGGCGCCGGTGACGGTTCGCTGACTTTCCGGTTGCCATCGACGCACGGCTTGTCGAAAGTGCCGGGTCGGGCAAGGGCCGTCGGCGCCGCCCGGAGGTGGCGAAGACAAGTCCAGGCGGCCGCAGCAACAACCCTGGGAGATTGCCATGGCCGCAGGTGATTCGGTCCGGAATGTCGCGATCGTCGGCCCCAACGGGACCGGCAAGACCACGCTGCTCGAGAGCCTGCTGTTCGTCGCCGGCGCGACCGCGCGCAAGGGCAAGGCGGGCGACGGCAACACCGTCGGCGACGCCTCGCCCGAGGCGCGCGAGCGCCAGATGAGCACCGAGGTCAACGCCGCGACGATCGAGCACGAGGGCATCGTCGTCACCTTCCTCGACTGCCCGGGGGCGATCGATTTCGCGCAAGAGGTCCGCAGCGTCCTGCTCGGGGTCGACGCCGCGGTGGTCGTGGTCGAGCCGGTCCTGGAGCGCATGATCACCGTCTCGCCGTTGCTCAAGTTCCTGGACGCGCACCAGATCCCGCATCTGATCTTCATCAACAAGATGGACCGCTCCGAGGTCGCCTATCGCGATCTGTTGCAGAGCCTGCGCGATTTGTCCGACCGGCCGGTGATCCCGCATCAGTACGCGATCGGCCGCGCCGACAGCCTGGTCGGCTACATCGACCTCGTGACCGAGCAGGCCTACAGCTACAACGACGGCGCGCCCTCGGCGCTGATCGCGCTGCCGGACGAGTACCGCGAGCGCGAACAGGCGGCGCGCACCGAGATGCTCGAGACGCTCGCCGACTTCGACGACGATCTGATGGAGATGCTGCTCGAGGAGCAGGAGCCGCCGGCCGAGGACATCCTCCGGCACATGCAAAAGACGCTCGGCGCCGATCAGGTCGTGCCGGTGTTTATGGGCGTGGCCGAGCGCGACATGGGGGTGCGGCGCCTGCTCGAGGCGCTGATCCGGGAGACCCCGCCGCCGGCGGTGACCGCGGCCCGGATCGGGATCGACCCGTCCGGCGACACGCTGGTCCAGGTGCTCAAGAACTACCATCTGCCGCACGCCGGCAAGCTCTGCCTGGCCCGGGTCTGGGCCGGCGAGGTCAAGGACGGCATGACGCTCGGCGGCATGCGGGTCGGCGGCGTCTACCGGATGTTCGGCGCCCAGCACAACAACGTACCGAGCGCCGGCGCCGGCGAGATCGTCGGCCTCGGCCGGCTCGAGGAGGCGAAGACCGGGCAGACGCTCGGCAACGGCGCCGGACCGGCGGCGGTCGAGCTGCCGGTCGCGGAGCCGCTCGCCCCGATGTACGCGTTCGCGCTCCGGGCCGAGAACCGCAACGACGAGGTCAAGCTGTCGGGCGCGATCGGCAAGCTGGTCGACGAGGATCCGAGCCTGCGCTTCGAGCAGGACCCGGAGCTGCAGCAGAGCCTGCTCTGGGGCCAGGGCGAGATGCATCTGCGGGTCGCGCTCGACCGGATGCGCTCCAAGTACCACATCGCCGTCGAGGGCCGGCCGCCGCACACCGCCTATCGCGAGACCATCCGCAAGGGCACCCAGAGCCACGGCCGGCACAAGAAGCAGAGCGGCGGCCACGGCCAGTTCGGCGACGTCAAGATCGAGATCCGGCCGCGCCAGCGCGGCGAGGGCTTCGAGTTCGTCGACAAGATCGTGGGCGGGGCGGTGCCGCGCCAGTACATCCCCGCGGTTGAGGCCGGCGCCCGCGAGTTCCTGCAGCGCGGGCCGCTCGGCTTCCCGGTGGTCGACGTCAGCGTCACGCTGTTCGATGGCCAGTTCCACAGCGTCGACAGCTCGGAGATCGCGTTCAGGATGGCGACCGCGCTGGCGTTGCGCGAAGGCCTCAAGACCTGCGAGCCGGTGCTGCTCGAGCCGATCCTCGCGGTCGAGATCTCGGTGCCGACCGACTACACCTCGCGGGCCCTGGCGCTGGTCAGCCAGAAGCGCGGCCAGATCCTGGGCTACGACGCCAAGGACGGCTGGAGCGGCTGGGACCGGATCTCGGCGCACATTCCCCAGGCGGAGATCCACGACCTGATCGTCAGCCTGCGCTCGCTGAGCCAGGGGGTCGCGTTCTTCGACTGGCGCTACGACCACCTCAACCCGGTCCCGGACAAGCTCGCCGAGACCGTGGTCGCGCACCGTCAGGAGGAGCTGCACGCCTCCTGAGCCGAGGCTGCAGCAGCTGCCGCCCGGGCCTGCCTGCCGTCAGTCGGACTTGGCGAGCGCGCCGCAGGCGATCCGCGGCCCGGCGTTGCCGGCCGGATCGCTCTGATAGTCGTCGGCCTCCTGATGCATCACCACCGCCGAGCCGTCGGCATCGAACAGCGAGTTCGGGCCGGGGCCGAGCGTGATCGCATCGGTGAAGTACTCGAGCGACAACGTGCCGTCGTCGCCGACGTGCACGTTCGGCAGGTCGCCGGCGTGATGGCCGGCGGGATTGTTCCAGCCATGCGCGGCGCCGCCCGGGTTGAAGTGGCCGCCCGCGGATTTGAACTCGGGCGGCTCACAGGCGCCGGCCGCGTGGATGTGGAAGGCGTGCTCGCCGGCCGGCAGGTCGCTAGCCTCGACGATGATCTGCACGCCCTTGGCGAGCTGGGTCATCGTGACGCTGCCGATCGCCGCGCCGTCCGAATTGATCAGCTTGGCGCTGGCACTCTGGGCGCTGGCCGGCCCGGCGGCGAGCGGCCCGAAGCTCAGCAGCCCGCCGATCAGAATCGTCGCCACGCGCATCTTGCCGCTCCTCCTTCGGTGTCCCGATCACGGCGGCCGGGGTGCGACGGCCTGCCGTCCGGTTGAAACCAGCTAGTCCCGATCATCGTTATCGGCCGGGCCGCGGCCGTCAAGCCGACGCCGCCGGGCGACCTCACTCGGCGGCGCGGAGCGTGGCCGGGGCGGCCGGGGCATAGGCCGCGAAGGCGCCGGCGTAGGCCTTGGGCAAGGGGTGGGCGAGGCCGCCCGCTTTGCTCGTGCGCAGGCCGAGGGCCACCAGGCTCTCGACCAGCTTGACCGCGGCGGCGACCCCGTCGATGACCGGGATCCCGAGCTCCTCGGCGATCGAGCGCTGCAGCTCGGCCATGCCGGCGCAGCCCAGCAGCACGCAGTCGGCCTGGTCCTCGGCCATGGCCTTGCGGCATTCGGCGACGATCGCGCTCCGGGCGCCGCTCTCCGGTCTCTCGAGGTCGAGCACCGCGATGTCGGTCGTGCGCACGCTCCGACAGGCCTTCTGCATGCCATAGGCCTCGACCAGGTGCTCGAGCGCCGGCTGCAGGCGGGCGAGCGTCGAGACCACGGCGAAGCCGGTCGAGACCAGGCTGGCCAGATGCATCGCCGCCTCCGCGATCCCGACCACCGGCCCTTTGGCCAGCTCGCGTGCTGCGAGCAGGCCCGGATCGCCGAAGCAGGCGATGACGTAGCCGTCGCAGCCTTCGGCCTCGCCCTTGCGGACCTCGTCGAGGACGCCGATCGCGGCGAACGCCTCGTCGTAATGACCCTCGACCGAGGGCGGGCCCATCGCGGGACTGACGGCCGTGATCTCGGTGCCGGGCGCGGCCGCCACGCGGGCCGCCGTCCCGATGCCGTCGGTCATCGCCTGGGTCGTGTTCGGGTTGATCACCTTGATCCGCATCGCATCCTCCCCCTCGGCCGCCGCCGCCCCTTGATAGCAGGCCCCGCCCGCCCGAGGAAATCGTCACCCGATCGATCGACCTTGCTCGCGCTTTCCGAGCCCCGCCAGCACGTGGCTGATCGGGCAGGCGGGCTCGCGGCCGCTGCTTCGGGCGCGCTTGGGCCGGGTTCCCGAAATCGGCGCGCTCGGAGAGCGGCCACGGGAACTTTTTTCGCCCGGGGCCATTTTTGATGGATTAGCGGTTGTTGCCGAAGCGTTGGTTCCCGCGAGACGGTTGAAAACCTGAGGGTGAGCGATCATGGCGATCGAGAACCTGCCGCGACCTTGGTTCCTGGCCGCACTGACCGGCCTGAAAGTGGCGGAGCTGCTCGCTCCGGCCGATGTCGGGTCGACCGAGCGGCTGGCGAAGCGGCCCTTGCCGCGCCCGGAATTGAGGCGTCGCCGTCTGGGCGATGCGCCCGGACGGGGCCGTCGCCTCGACCTGGTGGAGCAGCGGCTCAACTAACCGGATAGTCGGCGCCGACCGCGTCGCCGAGCCGGCGGTAGCCGTCGCCGGCCAGGCGGTGGTCGAGGTCGGCCAGGGTCCGATCGATCACGGTCGGCCCCTGGTAGACGAAGGCAGTGTAGAGTTGCAGCGCGGATGCGCCCGCGCGGACCTTGGCATAGGCGTCGGCGCCGCTCCCGATTCCCCCGACCCCGATCAGCGGCAGCCGGCCCCCGGTCAGCCGGAAGAAGCGGCCAAGCTGCGTGGTCGCGAGCGGCGATAGCGGCGCACCGCTGAGCCCGCCGGTCTCGTGGCGATGGCGCCCGGACAGGACGGCTGGCCGCTCGACCGTCGTGTTGCTGATGATCAGGCCCTCGATGCCGCGGGCGAGCGCGATTTCCGCGATCGCGGCCTCCGCCTCCGGCGCGAGGTCGGGCGCGATCTTGAGCAGCAGGGGCTTCGGCGCGGCGGTGCCGGCGGCCGCGCCGCGCGCCTCGAGGAGCGCCCGGAGCAGCTCGTCCAGACGATCCCGGCGTTGCAGATCGCGCAGCCCCGGCGTGTTCGGGGACGAGACGTTGACGGTCAGGTAGTCGACCAGCGGACCGAGCCGCCGCAGGCAGGCAACGTAGTCCTGGACCGGATCGGCGCTGTCGCGGTTGGCGCCGATGTTGGCGCCGAGCGGCCCGGGCCGGCGACCGAGCTTCTCGAGCCGGGCGCACACCGCCTCGAGGCCGTGGTTGTTGAAGCCCATCCGGTTGATCAGCGCCCGCTCGCGACGCAGGCGGAACAGCCGCGGCTTGGGATTGCCGGCCTGCGGCTTGGGCGTCACCGTGCCGATCTCGACGAAGCTGAAACCGAGCTCGAACAGGCCGGCGACGGCCAGGGCGTTCTTGTCGAAGCCGGCGGCGAGCCCGAGCGGATGCGGCAGATCGAAGCCGAGGAACCGGGTGCGGAGCCGGGGCGAGTGGGGCAGGACGCCCGCCCTCGCCCAGGCCTGGCGCAGTGCCCGGATGGCCAATCCGTGCGCCATCTCGGGCGGCAGCAGCTGCAAGGCCCGCAGCAGCAGCGACCGGAACAAGCTCAGCACTCGCCCGCGAACAGCGAGCGCTCGCGCCGGAACAGGTCGACCAGAAAGTCGGCGACGACCCTCAGCTGCGGGATCCGGCGGACGTCAGGGCGGGTCAGCAGCCACAGGTCCCGGACAGGCGGCAGCTCGGGCAGGGACACCGGCACGAGCACTGGATCGCTCTCGACCAGGAACCGCGGCAGCAGCGTCAGGCCGCAGCCGGCGCGCGCCGCCCTGGCCTGCGCCATCTGACTGTTGGTGCGAAACGCGAGCCTGAGGCCGGGAAAGCGGCGAGCGAGCCAGTCGGCTTCGGGGATCGGGCCGCCGGCCTCGTCGAAGCCGACGAAGACGGGCGGCGCACCGCGCTCCAGTCGCTCCCGCCAGGCGGGGGTCCCGTAGAAGCCATAGCGGATGCTCGCGACCCGGCGCGCGATCAGCTCGGCATCGGCGGACCGCCCGAGGCGCAAGGCGAGATCGGCCTCGTGGCGCGCCAGGCTGATCGAGCGACGGTCCGCGAGCAGCTCGAGGTCGAGCGCCGGATGCCGCTGCTGCAGGGCCGCGAGATGCGGGATCAGGAAGGCTTCGGTCAGGCTCGGCGTGGCGGTGATTCGCACCAGCCCGGCCGGCGCAGCCTCGGGTCCGAGCCGGGGCAGAGCGCTCGCGGCGCTCTCCATCGTCCCGGCCGCGTCGAGCGCCAAGCGGCCGGCTTCGGTCAGCTCGTAGCCGGTCGGCCGGCGCTCGAACAGCCGGGTGCCGAGCGCATCCTCGAGGCCGGTGACGCGCCGCGCCACGGTCGCGTGATTAACCGCGAGCGCGCGCGCGGTCGCCGACAGGCTGCCATGGCGCGCGAGCGCGGCAAAGAACCGGACGTCCTCCCAGTCGATGGCTGTGCGCAAACATCGGACATTGCGCAAGATTAGCGAATTCCCGCGCAGGCGGCGAGTCCCTATCTCCGGCCCATGCCCGGTACTGTCCCGGGGCCGGTTCTGGCTTGGAGGTCGCACGATGACCAGCTTCGAGACGACGCTGACTTTGATCGGCGGGCCGACCGTGCTGATCGAGCTCGCTGGTCTGCGCCTGCTCACCGATCCGACATTCGATCCGCCCGGCCGCTACGAGGCCCGCGGGATCACGTTCGTGAAGAGCCGCGGCCCGGCGCTCGCGGCCGAGGCGCTCGGGCCGATCGACGCCGTGCTCTTGAGCCACGACCAGCATTTCGACAATCTCGACCGGTCCGGGCGGGCGTTCCTGGAGCGCGCCCGGCGGGTCCTGACCACGCCGGGCGGTGCCGAGCGGCTGGGCGGGGCGGCGCGGGGGCTCGCGCCCTGGCAGCAGGTGCGGGTCGAGGGCGAGGCCGGGGGCTCGCTCCTGGTCACGGCGACACCGGCGCGTCACGGCCCGCCCGGGCTCGAGCCGATCGCCGGCGAGGTCGCGGGCTTCGTGGTCGGGATCGACGAGCCGGGCGATGCCGTCTACGTGACCGGCGATACCGTCTGGTACGAGGGGGTGGCCGAGGTCGCGCGCCGCTTCCGGCCCCGCCTGGTGATCCTGTTCGCGGGCTCGGCCAAGCCGCGCGGGCCGTTCCACGTGACCATGGACAACAACGACGCGCTCGAGACCGCGCACGCCTTCCCCGATGCCCGCGTGGTCGCGGTGCACAACGACGGCTGGGGTCATTTTCACCGAGAGCCAGGCCGACCTGGTGCGGGCCTTCGCGAGCCTCGGTCTGGCCGGCCGTCTGGAGCCGCTGGCAGCGGGGCAACGGCTGCGTCTGGCGTTCAACTGAAAATAGATTTTCTCTTTACCGCATTCTCGCCGCATGCGAGGATCGTCATCGATGTGCGGCGTTGGCGGGACCGAACCAGGGCGATGACGACCGACCGGCCTTCGGCGCTGGGGGTGGCCCGGCTGCGCACCGTTGCGTTCTCCGGCATCGACGTCAAGGACGTCGACGTCCAGGTCCAGATCAGCGCCGGCCTGCCGGCGTTCACCGTGGTCGGCCTGCCCGACAAGGCGGTCGCCGAGTTGCGCGAGCGGGTGCGCAGCGCGCTCGGCGCGCTCGGCCTCGGCCTGCCGCCCAAGCGGATCACGGTCAATCTGGCGCCGGCCGACCTCGCCAAGGAAGGCAGTCACTTCGACCTGCCGATCGCGCTCGGCCTGTTGGTGAGCCTGGGTGCGCTGCCCGGGGACGCGATCCAGGGCTATCTGGCGCTCGGCGAGCTGGCGCTCGATGGCGGGATTCTGCCGGTCAGCGGCGTCTTGCCGGCCGCGGTCGCGGCGGCGGCGCGCGAACTCGGCCTGATCTGCCCGGGGGCCTGCGGCGGCGAGGCCGCCTGGCTCGGCAGCGACATCGAGATCCTGGCGACCGGCTCGCTGCTCGGGCTGATCAACCACTTCAACGGCACCCAGGTGCTGGCGCCGCCCTCCCCGAGAGCCGTCGAGCAGCCGGCGCGCTACCCCGAGCTGTCCGACATCAAAGGCCAGGAGACCGCCAAGCGCGCGCTCGAGATCGCCGCCGCCGGCGGCCATAATCTCCTGTTCATCGGGCCGCCGGGTGCCGGCAAGTCGATGCTCGCGGCGCGCCTGCCGGGGCTGTTGCCGCCGCTCGATCCGGCCGAGATCCTGGAGGTCAGCATGGTCGCCTCGATCGCCGGCCTGCTCCACGACGGCCGCCTGACCGAGCGCCGACCGTTCCGCAATCCCCACCACGCGACCTCGGTCGCGGCGATGGTCGGCGGCGGCTCGCATGCCCGCCCGGGCGAGGTCTCGCTCGCGCACAAGGGGGTTTTGTTCCTGGACGAGCTGCCGGAGTTCGGCCGCGCGGTGCTCGAATCGCTGCGGGCGCCGCTCGAGCTCGGCCGGGTCACGGTCGCGCGCGCCAACCACCACGTGACCTACCCCGCGCGCTTCCAGCTGGTCGCGGCGATGAACCCCTGCCGCTGCGGCTTTCTCGACAACCCGGTGCTCGCCTGCGCCCGGGCGCCGCGCTGCGCCCGCGACTACCAGGCGCGGATCTCGGGCCCCTTGTTCGACCGGATCGACCTGCACGTCGAGGTCCCGGCGCTGGCGCCGGCCGAGATGAGCCTCCCGAGCCCGGGCGAGGCGCGCGCCGCGGTCGCGGCCCGGGTCGCACGGGCGCGCGAGCTCCAGGCCGACCGCTTTGCCCAACTCAAGGAACCCGGGCTGCGCACCAACGCCGAGGCCGAGGGCGAGCTGCTCGACAAGATCGCGACCCCTGATGCCGCCGGCCGCGAGCTGCTGCTGCGCGCGACCGAGCGCATGCACCTGACCGCGCGCGGCTATCACCGGGTGCTCAGGGTCGCGCGCACGATCGCCGACCTCGATGGCATGGTCCACGTCACCCGCGGCCACATCGCCGAAGCCCTCTCCTTCCGCCGCGTCCAGCCCGACCGCCGCTGACCAGCCGCAGCGCTCAACCCCAGCCGGCGCCGGCCCCTCCTGGCACGCAGTTTCCGGCGCCGAAATTGCGAGACGACCGCTGGTCACACGCCGTTTGCGGTATATCCAATCGCGCTCGGACTGGAACAGAAAAAATCCAAGGCAACGACGGCCATGGACTTTCCGACATGTCAATCGACTCAATTCATGCCACGACTTCGATCGATGACGACCCGCTTGCGGGCATGCGTCACATGTGGCGCATGGGTGGCGCATCGAATTCTCCATGGCGCACACAAGTGACGCATCTTTTTCTCGACGACCTTCCGCCTCCAGCGAATCAGCATCAAGTAAGTCGATAGGATTTGCGGCAATTTCCGCCATTCCAGGGATTCAGCGCACTAACGGCCGTCAACCAGATCAATCGCTTGATCCGAATCTGGAGGATTGACTGGAGGATCAATGCGCCACATGCGTCACTTTCGTGCGCTTTGTGCCCCCAGCCTGGCTCCGACCGCCGATGCTCTTGCTGGCACCCGAGGACGCCGCGTAACATGACGACGTCGGAGGCGGCTGCACGAGGTCGAGGTCGCTTTCGGTCACACGGGGTGAGCTCCGATGGTCCCCGTCCGCCCCGGCGGCATCCTGAGGCGCGAGCTTGCGGCTCGCGCGATGGCGGCCAACCGCCTGGCGCTGGCGCTGCGCGTACCGTCGGGACGGATCACGTCGATCCTGAACGGCAAGCGTGCGATCAGCGCCGATACCGCACTCCGCCTCGCCCGCCATTTCGGCACCAGCGCCCGGTTCTGGCTGAACCTGCCGACCCGCTACGACCTCGCGGTCGCCGAGCGCGACCAAGGCGCCCGCATCGCCGCCGAGGTCAACCGCGCCGCGTGCGTCCTCAGGTGACCCGGTGTCGTTCTGGGGCGAAAGAAGCTTTTGACGCCCCCCAGGCTCTCCCGCCGCGGTTGCTCGTCTCCCACGCGCCCCCTATAAAGATCCTGGGGAGTCAACAGGACCATGACAACGGAACAAATCCCGGTGACGCCGGCGCTCATCACGTGGGCGAGAGAGCGTGCCCGCTTTTCAATCGAGGAGTTGAGGCACGAATTTCGCAATATCGAGGCTTGGGAGGCGGGGGAAGCCTTCCCAACGTATCCTCAGCTTGAGCAGCTAAGTGATGCATTCAAGGTTCCAATCGCGCTCTTCTTCTTTCCTGAGCCGCCAGAGGTCCCGCCAATCCGAGAGTCGTTCCGCACTGTGCCCGATGTGCAATTTGAGCGGCTCCCCCGCGAAATCCGGTATCTAATGCGTAAGGCAAAGGCTCTGCAAATCAATCTTGCAGAACTGAATGACGGACAGAATCCAGCTGGCCGTTTCATATTGCGCGATCTACGCTTTTCATCGGATATGGACATCTCAGAAATGGCCCTCCGCGTTCGAGCCTACCTAGGGGTGACACTTGAAATACAAATAGACTGGCCAGATAGCGACACTGCCTTTGACAACTGGCGTGGCGCCTTGGAAGGCGTCGGTATTTATGTCTTCAAGGATGCATTTAAAAATGACTTTTATTCTGGTTTTTGTTTATATGATGATATATTTCCTTTAATTTATGTGAACAATTCAGTTAAGACGCGTCAAATCTTTACTCTATTTCATGAGTTGGCGCGCCTCTTATTTCATACAAGCGGCATCGTCACCGAGAGCGATGCATTCGCTGAGGATTTGCCGCCTGACGGTTGGCGTATAGAAGTCATATGCAACCAATTTGCTGCCGAATTTCTTCTTCCCGCAACCCGATTCGAAGCCGAGCTACAAGGCCAGGCTCCCAACGAACAGACGGCCGAGCAATTGGCCGATCGTTTTCATGTCTCGCGGGAGTCGATTTTTCGGCGGTTCCTTGATCGCAATCTGATATCGGAGGAGAAATACCGCGACGCCGCTCGCCGATGGGCGGATCAGCGGCAAGAGGGCACTGGAGGCAATCACTACTGGACAAAGATCGCTTATCTTGGTCCCAATTATATTAACTTAGCGCTTTCGCGATATTACCAGAATCGCATTACGAGACCGGAACTAGCTGATTATCTTGATACGAAGGTAACTAATATTCCAAAGCTGGAGGAATATTCTGCTAGAAAGATCATTTGATGTATGTTTTCGATACATCTCCTTTCTCGGCCCTGTTCGGCAGTTTCTACCCGGGACGTTTCCCCAGCCTGTGGGCACAATTTGATCCGATGATCGAGGCCCGAACGATTGTGTCGACGCGGGAGGTCCGTCGCGAACTCGAACGGTATGGAAATGAGGCCTGCCAGGTTTGGCTGCGAGATCATCGAGAGGTGTTTACGACTCCAACGCCGGCCGAGGCACGGTTCGTGGCAGACATTTACCGAGTGCGGCACTTCCAGCAGAATATAGAATTGAAGAAAATTCAGAAGGGCGGTCTAAATGCGGATCCGTTTGTCATTGCGAAAGCGGCGATCGAGGGTCGGGCGGTAGTGACTCTCGAACGACGCCGCCGCATGGAGCTAGAATTCCAAACATATGCCAGCACTTTGGCGTGCCATGCATGAATCTCGAAGAATTTATGGAACGTGAGGGGTGGCAATTCTAGCCCTATTAGGGGAGGTGCCCGCCACGCCGTGTCCAGACGGGTAGTTCCCCGAGGATGCCGCCTGGATTAGGCGCGACGAGGGTCGGGATCTGGCTGGTGTCGACTTCCCGTGCCGCGTGCCAGGTGTCGTGCGCCACTTGCATGCGCATCCAGACGCCGGCGCCATCGCCGAACAGCTTGCCGAGCCGGACCGCGACCTGAGGCGAGACTGGCTTTCGCTCCCGAAGGATGTCGTAGAGATGCTGCCGCGAGATGCCGAGCAGCGAAGCGATCTCCGACTTGGAACGGCCGGTCGCCGGAATGACGACCTCGCGCAGGAGCTCACCCGGGTGGGCCGGGCAACGGTCGGGAGAGCGGACGGCGCGGTATTCCATTCCTTTTGCTCCTCAGTGATATTGCTGCCAATCGACCCGACAGGCATCGCCATCCTCGAACTCGAAGGTCAGGCACCACGGGCCGTTGACGTGGATCGCCCAGCGGGTGGGCTTGATGCCCCTGAGCGCATGGAAGTCGAAACCGGGCAGCTGCATCTCCTCGGGAGCGCTCGCCGCATCGAGGCGGTCGAGGCGAACGAGGATGCGCCGGTGCATCCGCTGATCGATTCTCTTGCTGATGCCGGTGCTCCACAGCTCGGCAAGGGCCTTGCTCCTGAAGCTCCTGATCATGTCGGAATGTAAGCTATCCGCTGACAGAAGTCAACCTATGTCCCGGCCGCCTGAATCACGCGGCGCGGAGGGTCGGATGCGGGCGAGCTCGGCGCTGAGTGCGCGCTTCAGGCGCCAGAGGTCTCACGCCATTTGCATCCACAGCCAGAATTGCGGGCCGTTGCCGTAGAGCTTGCCGAGGCGTAGCGCCATCTCGGGGGTGACCGCCTGCTCGCCGCGGCGGAGGCGGTGCAGAGCCATCCGGCCGGGCGAAGGCTTGGGGCGGGTGGCGTTCAGCGTTCGATCGCCAGAAGATCCTCAATCGCGACGCGCAGGGACTTGGCGAGCGCGGCGAGCGCCCGGGTCGAGCCCGGCTTTTTGCCGGCCTCGATCTCCGACAGGTAGCTCGGCGCGATGCCGGCGCTCTTCGCCAGGGCGCCGAGCGTGAGCCCGCGATGCTCCCGCCAGGCCCGGACCGGGTGCTCGCCTGCGAAGATCCGGTCGGCGAGCTCGATCGGGACGTACTCGGCCTCGCCGGCGGCTTCGCGGGCGCGCAGCCCGGCCAGCGCCCCGGCGTCGCGCGCGTCCTCGACCGCCGCCAGCAACGCGTCGTAGGTGGCGCGGCGCAGCACCACGATCTCGTCCGTGAGCGCAAGCGGCTCGGCGATGGTCATTGGTAGACGCTCCCTCGGGTGTCGATGATCTGAACCTGCATCTCCTGCGCCTTCCGGTCGATCCGATAGATCGCCCGCCACTGGCCAGGCCGGAGCTGGAAGCTGTCCGGCCCGCCGCCTTTGGAGCGCTCGACGTTGGCATGTCTGGCGGAGGGATCGGCTGCGATCTCATCGAGCCGACGGCGCACGCTCTCGCGGATCGACCTGGGCAGACTGTTGAGCCGACGCATTGCCGCCTTCTCGATCACGAGACGCATCGGGTGTTCATATCGCTATTAGATAAACGCTTCAATCCAAAAGAGCGAACTCGATCCCGTTGCCAGCGTGGCTTCGGGGTCAGGTTTGCTGACCGTGGCCTGGTCGACCCGCCTCGTTCACACGGTGCGGCGAGCCAGGATGCGTGCATCTTGCTGAGCGGCTGATGCCGACCAGGCGGGCAGCGCCGCCCGCGAGCGGCTTGCCGCCTTCTTTTGCCGTCTTCTCTCGAACTCAGCCCGGGTCCGGCTCGGGTGCATGGCAAAAACGGCGGGGGAGCTCCGGGGCGCGCTCGGCCGGCGCGCGGGGGCGCTCCGGCGTCAGCGCGTCCGGCGGCCCACCGGCAAGGCAGGCCTCGATCTCGTCGAGAGTCAGGCCGAGCGCGGCGTGCTGTTGCCGCAGTCGGGCGATCAGGCCGCAGAGGCGATCGACCGTTGCCTCGTCCATCGACGCTGTCCTTCGCGAACTCGAGAAGCCCGCGTCGAAGGATGGGTCGAGCAGCTTAACGACATCCTAGCGCCGGGGCCCGGGCGCGGCGAGGCCGTTCGCTGCACCTGCAGGGTCCGGTTCCCGGCCTGGAACCCGCCGCTGACCAGCCCGGGCGGTGGTCAGTGGCGATGGGCCTCCAACCAGGCGACCACGTCGGCGGCGTTCCGGTCGGGCGGAAAGACCGGGTAGAAGACGTGCTCGATGGTGCCGTCGGTCGCGATCAGGGTGAGGCGGCTGATCAGGGTCAGGCCTTCGGCCGCGAAGGTCGGGAGATCGAGGGCGCGGGCGAAGGTGAGGTCGGCGTCGCTCAGGAGCGGAAATGGCAGGGAAAGGCGGGTCGCGATCTCGGCCTGGGCGGCGGGCGTCTGGGTGCTGAGGCCGAACAGCGCCGCGTCCAGTCCGCAGATCTCCTGGTGGTGGGCGCGGAACGCGAGCGACTGCGGCGTGCAGCCGCGGGCGCCCGGGATCTGGTCCCAGCCCTTGGGGCTCGGCGCGTCCGGCTGGCCGGCGCGCGGGAAGCAGTAGAGGACGAGGCGGCCGGGCCGGGTCGAGGGGTCGACGGGCTGGCCGGCGGTCGAGGGCAGCGCGATCGCCGGCAACACGCGGCCGGCCAGGTGATCGCAGGCGCCGTCGGCCTCGGGGCGCGGCAGGCCCTCGGGCAGCTGGTGCAGATCGTCGGCATGGGTCATGGTTGTGTCCTCCATGAAGCGGGGCGGTCGCCGCCTGTCCTCAGAATCGATAGCGGACCGTGACGCCGCCGAGCGCCGGGACGATCGACCAGCCGGCGGCGGCCTCGGCCGGATGGCCGGCGCGGAAGCGCTCGTAGTCCGCGAGATCCTGCACCGGGCCGCCCGGCTCGGTCCAGATGTGGGCCTCGCTGCCGAGCGTGCCGGTGAGCGCCGCCATCGCGCCCTGCTCGGCGTCGCCGGCGGCCCAGACGATCAGGCCGGCGACCCAGTTGGGCGCGGCGTTGGTCAGATGGTACTGCCAGGAGGTCCGTTCGCTCGCGCGCTCGGCGTTGCCCCGCAGGAGCGCCTCGGCGCGCGCGAGCTTCTGCCGCCGCTGCTCGGGCGTGGCATCGGGCAGGGCGCGGATCGGGTCGGCGTCGAAGCGGGCGTTGAACGGCCGGAACAAGGCATCGCCGATGCCGCTCGCGGCCAGCACGGCCTGCGAGATGCCGTTCGCCCGTTGCGGGCCATGATCCGTAGTCGCGGCGGCGTAGCTGTTACCGATGGTCGAGCCCGTGAAGATCGTCAGCCAGCCCCAGTACCAGATCTGGGCGTGGAGCCGGCGGGCCTCGAGGCGCTCCTCGATGAAGTCGATCCGCGCCCGGACCTCGCGGTCGGACAGGTCCGGCTCGGGCGCAGCCGGCTCTGGCAGACTGGCCGGCGGGGTGGCGCAGCCGGCGAGCATGAGCGCAAGCAGGGCCGCGGCAACGATTCTCGGCATCCGGCGCTCCTTTCCCCCTTCTCGACTGTAGTCGAGAAACGGCAGAAGGCGGGAATCGTCGTGCGCAAGAATCGGGTGGGTTGGCCGCTTGCCTGCGCCTAGCTTTCGGGTGCAAGTCAAGAGGAGGTCTTCGATGCCGACCGACCTGCGTCTCGTGGTCTCGGGACGGCCGCAGCTTCGGCGGCGGGGCAGCCTGGTCCGGCAACTGGCACGCCAGGCGGACCGGGCGATCACGACCCTGCTGCGCTGGCAGGAGCTGGCGGCTCAGCGCCGCGCGCTCCTGCGTCTGGATGACCACATGCTGAAGGACATCGGCCTGACCCGCGCGGATGCCGTGCGCGAGGCCGACCGGCCATTTTGGGAGGAAGGGAGCGAGTCATGGTGGCGGTGAGCGGGGTGGCGGTGAGCGGGGCGGCGGTGAGCGGGGCGGATCTGGCGGTCGGCGGGGCCGCGGGCGGGGTCGAGACGGCGCAGGATTACCGGCGCATCGAGCGCGCGATCCGCTATCTCGACGCCCATGTCGTCGACCAGCCGAGCCTCGAGGAGGTGGCGAGCGAAATCGGGCTCAGCCCGTTCCATGCCCAGCGCCTGTTCACCCGCTGGGCCGGGATCAGCCCGAAGCGCTTTCTGGGGCTGCTCACGGTCGGTCACGCCAAGGCGGCGCTGCAGGCAGGCGAGAGCGTGCTCGATGCGACCTACGAGGTCGGGCTGTCGGGGCCGTCGCGGCTGCACGACCTGTTCGTCAGCTACGAGGCGATGACGCCCGGCGAGTACAAGCAGCAGGGTGCCGGGCTGATCATCCGCTACGGCATCCATCCGACGCCGTTCGGCGACGCGTTGCTGCTGATGACCGAGCGCGGGATCGCGGGGCTGAGCTTCGTCGACCGCGATCACGAGGCGGCGATCGACGACGCGCGCGCGGCCTGGCCGCTGAGCCGCCTGGTCGAGGACCGGCCGGCGACCAGGGCGGTGGTCGAGCGCCTGTTCGAGGGGACCGGCGATGGCGCCGCCCGGCTCCTGCTGCGCGGCACCAACTTCCAGGTCAAGGTCTGGTCGGCGCTGCTCCGGGTGCCGTCCGGCCGGGTGGTCTCGTACCTGGACATCGCGCATGCGATCGGCCAGCCGCGGGCGGTGCGCGCGGTCGGCAACGCGCTGGCCCACAATCCGCTCGGCTACCTCGTGCCCTGCCATCGGGTGATCCGGGCGACCGGCGCGCTCGGCGACTACCGCTGGGGCCAGGCCCGACGCCGGGCGCTGCTCGCCTGGGAGGCGGCGCACGCCGAGGCGGCGAGCGCCTGAGGGCCAATCGGCGCAGGGGGTCGGGTCGGCAGTGCGCTGCCACGCGGCACCGACCCGCCCTCGAGAGCGCGCTGCCGCTGGACGCGCGCGCGGCCCGGAAGGCGAGTTCCGGGCCGCCGGCGCCGTGACCTGGCCGCAGGCTACTGCACCGTCTCGCCGTGCAGCTGGAGGTCCAGGCTGTCGCGCTCGACCTCGGGGCTGACCCGGAGCCCGATCGTGCCGTCGATCGCCTTGAGCAGCACGAACGAGATCACGCCGCTCCAGACGATGGTCGCGAGCACGGCGTAGATCTGGGTCAGGATCTGGCCGGGATTGCCCTCGAGCGCTCCGGGCGTGCCGCCGATCGCCTCGACCGCGAACACGCCGGTCAGGATCGCGCCGACGATGCCGCCGACCCCGTGGATGCCGAACGCATCGAGCGCGTCGTCGTAGCCGAGCGAGCGCTTCAGCGTGGTCGAGGCCCAAAAGCAGATGACGCCGGCCGCGATGCCGATGATCAGCGCCCCGATCGGGCCGACGAACCCCGAGGCGGGGGTGATCGCGACCAGGCCCGCGACCGCGCCGGACAGGATGCCGAGCACGCTGGGCTTACCGTGGCTCGGCCATTCGGCGAACATCCAGGCCAAGGCCGCGGCCGCGGTCGCGATCTGGGTCACCGCCATCGCCATCCCGGCCCGGCCGTCGGCGGCGACCGCGGAGCCGGCGTTGAAGCCGAACCAGCCGACCCAGAGCAATGAGGCGCCGATCGTGGTCAGCGTCAGGTTGTGCGGCGCCATGTTCTCGTGGCCGTAGCCGATCCGCTTGCCGAGCACCAGCGCCGCGACCAGGCCGGCGACGCCGGAATTGATGTGGACCACCGTGCCGCCGGCGAAGTCGAGGGCGCCGAGGCCGCCGACCCAGCCGCCCGAGCCCCAGACCCAGTGCGCGATCGGCGCGTAGACCAAGATCCCCCAAAGGCCCATGAACCAGAGCAGGGCGGAGAACTTCATCCGGTCGGCGAACGCGCCGGTGATCAGCGCGGGCGTGATGATCGCGAAGGTCATCTGGAAGGTCATGAACACGCTCTCCGGGATCGTGCCGCTGAGCGCGTCCTTGCCCATGCCGCGGAGCAGCAGCCGCGACAGATCGCCGAGATACGGTCCCTCGCCGGCGAACGCGAGGCTGTAGCCGATCACCGTCCAGAGCACGGTGGTCAGGCAGCAGGTCGCGAACGCCTGCATGCCCATGGTCAGCACGTTCTTCTGGCGGACCATACCGCCGTAGAACATCGCGACGCCGGGAATGGTCATCATCAGCACCAGCGCCGTCGACGACAGCATCCAGGCGGTGTCGCCGGAATTCAGTGTCGGCTGGTCCTGCGCGAACGCGCCGGAGCTCGACACGAGCAGGGTCGCCAGGCCGGCGACCAGGCTCAAACCCAACTCACACGCCCGGCGGCGCGACCACCGGCGGCGCCCGGCCATCGATCCTACGAACATCACCGCCTCTGCCCTAAATCGCCATCGCGGCGGGCGCGCTGGTGCGCTGCGCCTGCTGCTGATCGCTTCGAATTGCAGGATTTGCTTCGATGCCGGGTGGCCTCGGGCCGATCTGGCAGGATTGGCGATTGCCATGCCGAGTCTCATCCTCGCCCTCTCGCTTGCTTGAATTCCTGGCCAAGTCACGGTCTCCAGGCTCGCCGCCGTCGAGTCCACCTCCGCCCTTCAATTTTCGTGCCAGCGACGTGAGATCCGGGCCGGCGCGCCGCCGCCTCCGTCTGATGCTCATGGTTTGAGCAGAGCGGTCAGACCGAGCCCTGATTTTAGGCAGATGCGCCGAGGCGACGGCGGGCGAGCCCAGCGACGCCCGGTAGCTTGCAAGCGACTACGCAGTTGACGTACCCGCGCCGACAAAGATCGCTTGCTAGCCTCCGGTCGTGACCCATCAGGAAAGGGCGTCTGTTGGCAGTCCGCCAGGAAGCATCTACATCGCTATGCACGTGAATTCGAGTAACTTGCGCTGCGACGACCGCGTGGCGCTCGGGGTGAGGGATCCGGAGAGGACAGAGCGTCCGCTTGCTGGTATCGTGGGCAAGCCGTTGACTTTCGGTGGCTCACCGGACGTGGGGACGTGCGAAGGAAGCGAGACCAGCGGGACCGCCTCGTAATCACGATCCGGCCCGAGCCGTCCGACAACGACCTGCTGAGGGTAACAGATGCCATGCAGCAGGTAGTAGACCTGCTGCGCCTGCACGAGGTCGTCGAGCGGCGTCGGGGGCGCCCTCACGAGGCGTTTGAATGGCGCTTGGAGCGCGCTTCTGCCAAGTCGCCTTTTACCGTCGTGGCGCTAGCCGATCCAATCGACCCCGCCATTGATGTTTCGGAGCACGTCGCCGCCGTGAAGGAGGAGGTGGCCGTCGGCTACCGGGAACTGTTAGAGCGCGGCGAGCCGCCACGTTGGATGGATGCCGAGGCGGAGCCGATCGTCCGCAGGTTGCTGGTTCGCAGCCAGAACGGGATCGCCCGTACCGAGCTCCAGATGTTCAGGGGGGTCGAGCCGGTCGTAATCGATCGTGAGCGTGCCACCAGGGGCATTTCCGCCCTGGAAGGCATGGCACCACTTGCGGAGCTTGTAACCCCTGAGCGGGAGGCTTACGGCGAGGTAGCCGGGCAACTCGTCGCGGTTGGCCGCTACCGGAAGCAGCCGGCTCTTCAACTCAGGACCGAGTTATACGGCTTCGTCTGGTGCATCGTGCCGCCTGCGCTAGTTGGCCAACTCGGCGGCGAGCGGACGATCGCCGAAGTTTGGCAGGGCAAAGCGGTAGCCGTGACTGGACGGGTTTTCTACGCCGCCGCCGGAAGTCTCCGCCGCATCGAAGCGGAAGACGTTCGGGAAACAGGGGCCCCGCCGCTCGACATCGAGACAATTCTTGACCCTGAGTTCACCGCCGGGCTCGAACCGGATGAGTATCTAACGAAGCTCCATGAGGGGGAGCTTGGCTAGGCGCGTCTACTGGGATTCCTGCACCTTCCTCGGGCTCATCAATTCCGAGGCAGGGAAGCACGCCAACTGCTTAGCTGTCTGGCGCCAAGCCAAATCCGGCGATGCGGTGATCTACACCTCGTTCTTTACCTACGCCGAGGTGTTCAAAGCCAAGTGCGAGGGTAAGGCGAAGCCGCTGGCCGAGGAGGGTGACAAGCAGATTGAGCGCCTTCTTGGGCAAGGGTTCATCGTCGGCGTCTTGGTAGACGAACAGATCGGCATTTCAGGCCGCCGCTTGATGCGGCACCACGCCGAGTGCAAAAAACCGTCGGACGGCATCCATCTGGCGACAGCGCTCCGCCTCAACGTCGACGAGATGCACACCTACGACGGGTCGGACCTGCTGACCCTCAATGGCAAGGTGCTGCGCGCCGACGGGCAACCGCTGAAGATCTGCACGCCGTACGTACGACCGCTTGAGGAGTCACCGCAGGGTTCGCTCTTCGCGGACGGGCAGGAGCCGGGTGGTAAGCGCGGTGGCAACCAATGACAGGCGAAGAAAACGCCGCCAAATCGCTTGCCCTTTCGTATGCCTTTATGCCCCTCAAAACGAAGGCGCCGTCGCTGGAGATGTGGCTGTGTCAAGTGCATAATGGCCAAAAAAAAGGGCCGACCCGAAGGTCGGCCCCGCCTGTCTCAAGCGGTGAGGCTGATCAGGCCTTCGTCAGCTGATCGCCGAGCGGCAGCGCGCGAATCCGCTTGCCGGTGGCGTTGAAGATCGCGTTGTAAAGCGCCGGCGCGAAGGGCGGCACGCCCGGCTCGCCGACGCCCGACGCGTGCACCGAGAACGGGTGCGGGATGATGTGCGTGGCCACCAGCTCCGGGAAGTTGTTGCAACGCACGACGTCGTAGTCGTTGTAATTGCTCTGCTGCACCCGGCCGTTGTCGTAGGTGATCGCGCTGTTCATCGCGAGCGTCATGCCCATGACCGCAGCACCCTCGATCTGCGAGCGGATCCGCTCCGGATTGGCCGCGAAGCCGCAGTCGATCGCGGTGTGCACCTCGGGCACGCGGACGTTGCCGTCCTGGTCGACCTTGACGTGCACGCAGCTCGCGACATAGGTCACGAAGCTCCGGTGCACGGCGATGCCGAGCCCCTCGCCCTTGGGCAATTGCTTACCCCAACCGGCACCGTTGGCGGCGACCTCGACGACGTTGCGCAGCCGTGCGGTGTCGATCGGGTAGACGTTGTACTTCTCGCCGTAGTCCCAGAGGTCGTCCGGCATGCCGGTCGTCTCCGGGTCGATGATCCGGGGCGACCCGATCATCTCGAGCAGGAAGTCCTTCTGGTCCTTACCGAGCTCGTGCGCGAGCTCCGCCACGAACGACTGGATCGCGAACGCGCGCGGGATGTTGGAGACCGAGCGGAACCAGCCGATCCGGTTGTGCGCCATCGCCTTGCCGTTCTCGCAGCGCACGTTGGCGATCTCGAACGGCATGTCGGCGAAGCCCATGCCGTACTCGATCGGGAACTGGTAGCCACTATCCTCCTTGAAGGTCGAGATGATCGAGGGCGCGACGGAGCGATGGCGCCAGCCGGTCACCTTGCCGCTGCCATCGACCGCCGCCTCGATCCGCTCGACCGAGGTGGTGTGGTAAAAGCCGTGACGGACGTCGTCCTCGCGGGTCCACTGCACCCGGACCGGCTTGCCGACCGCCTTGGACAGGATCGCCGCCTCTTGGACGAAGTCGCACTGCGACTTGCGCCCGAAGCCGCCGCCGAGCAGCGTGACGTTGACCGTCACCTTCTCGACCGGCAGGCCGACCTTGGCCGCGACGTCCTCGCGCGTGCCCCAGGGGCTCTGGACGCAGGCCCAGACCTCGCACTTGTCGGGCGTGTAGCTCACCAGCGCCGCGGGCGGCTCCATGGCGACGTGCGCCATGTGCGGCTGGTAGTACTCCTGGGTGAACGTTTTGGTCGCGTTGGCGAAGGCGGAGTCGATGTCGCCCTGGTTGCGGATCACCTTGCCGGGCTTGGCCGCGGACGCCGACATCTCCTTGTGGTACGCGTCGGTGCTGTAGGAGCCGTGCGGGCCGTCGTCCCATTCGATCTTGAGCGCGTCGCGCGCCTGAATGGCCTGCCAGGTGTTCTTGGCGACCACCCCGACCCCGCCGAGCGGCGCGAACTTCGCCGGCAGGCTGATGCCCGGGATCTGGACGATCTTGACGACCCCCGGCATCTTCTCGGCGGCCGAGCTGTCGACCGACTTGACCTTGCCGCCGACCACCGGCGGCCTGGCGACCACCGCGTACAGCTGGCCCGGCAGCGTGACGTCAGCGGCGTAGACCGCCTTGCCGGTGGTGATGTCGTGCAGGTCGTAGATCTGCACCTCGCCCTTGCCGATGTAGCGGAAGTCGGCCTCGTCCTTGAACTTGAGCTGGTCGAAGCCGGGCACCGGCAGCGCCATCGCGGCCTTGGCGAGGTCGCCGAAGCCGATCCGCTTGCTGCTGGCGGCGGTCGACACGCCCTCGGCCACCTTCTCGACCAGCACGACCTCGTGGTTTTGGGCCTGGCAGAGGGTCGGATCGACGCCCCACTGCTTGGCCGCCGCCTGCTCGAGCATGGTCCGCACCGCGGCACCCATCTGGCGCATCGGCTGGATGTGGTGGCGCATGCTGCGCGAGCCGTCGGTATCCTGGTTGCCGTACTTGGGCTCGTCGCCCGGCGCCTGGACGATCTTGACCCGGCTCCAGTCGGCCTCCATCTCGTCGGCGAGCACCATCGGCAGGCTCGTGCGCGAGCCTGTGCCCATCTCGGAGCGGTGGGCGACGATGGTCACGGTGCCGTCCGGGTCGATCGACACGAACACGTGCGGATCGGTGACCAGGCCATGCGGCATGTCGGAGCCGCCGGTCGGGTACTGCTCGAACGCCCGGGCGCTGCTGAAGGGTACGAGCTGCATCGCGACGACGAAGCCCGCGCCGGTCGCGGTCCCCTTGAGAAAGCGGCGCCGGCTGACGTTCTCGAGCAGGACGCGCTCGCCCGCGGGCTTGAGAGCCGACGCGAGCTGCTGGTTCAGGTTGTGCAACATCGCATCACGCTCCCGTGGCCGCCTGCCGGACCGCCGCGACGATCCGCTGGTAGCATCCGCAGCGGCAGATGTTCCCGGCCATCGCGTCGAGGATCTCGGCGTCCGACGGACTCTTGTTCTGGGCGAGCAGGCCCGAGGCCTGCATGATCTGGCCGGCCTGGCAGAAGCCGCATTGCGGCACGCTGAGCTCGCGCCATGCGACCTGGACCGGATGGTTGCCGTCGGGGCTCAGGCCTTCGATCGTGACCACCTGCTTGCCGTCGGCGTCGCTGATGGTGGTCAGGCAGGAGCGCACCGCCTCGCCATCGACGTGGACCGTGCAGGCGCCGCACAACCCGGCGCCGCAGCCGTATTTGGTACCGGGAAGCCCGAGCTCGTCGCGAACGAACCAGAGCAGGGGGGTATTGGGGTCGCCGTCGTACTCGTGGTCGACCCCGTTGACGTTGAGTTTGACCATCGTGTGCTGTCCTCCCTGTGCACAGGACCGCGCTTCACCCGCTCCGCGGGTGCGAGCGCGCATCCTAGGCCGGAAGTTGGCGCGCGACCATACGAAAATTCCCCCCGCCGGCGCGAAATCCGCCAGTCCGCGGAATCGGCCGCCTGGGTGTCTGCCGCAGGCGGTCGGCGGCGATCCAACGGCGAAGGAGCTCTCGCCACTTCCACTCTAAGTAGCAGAACCTGCTCTGCGGTCTGCGCTCGGGAACGCGCCCGGCCGGGTCGGCGTTGCTTCGGGCGTCGATCGCGATGGAGGTGGACATGCCGGCCAAATCGAAGGCGCAGCAGAAGGCCGCGGGCGCGGCGCTCGCGGCCAAGCGCGGCGAGCAGAAGGTGAGCGATCTCAAGGGGCCCGCGAAGTCGATGTACGATTCGATGAGCGAGCGGCAGCTCGACGATTTCGCCTCGACCGAGCGCAAGGGCAAGCCGCAGCACGCCGCCAAGAAGAAGTGACCGTAGAGGTGGAGACCCCGAACCGGGAGGCTGTACAGCTCTCGGTCGGTGATTCGCACTCTTGCGGCGCCTGCCTCGGCTGACTAGATGGATGACTAGTCGTGCCCGGAGGTGGCTATGCGTGCGTGGCAGGTCCAGGAGGCCAAGGCCCGGTTCAGCGAATTCCTGGAAGCGAGCCTGCGGGACGGACCGCAGATCGTGACCCGGCGGGGCGTCGAGGCCGCGGTGCTGCTGCCGGTCGAGGAGTGGCGGCGGCTGCAGAGGTCCGCGAGACCTTCGCTCAAGGATCTGCTGCTCGCCGATGCGGCGCGCGTCGACGATCTGGTGCCGCCCCGCGGGAGGTGGCGGCGTCGCGGCCCGCCGACGGTCGAGTAATGTACCTCCTTGACACCAACGTCGTCTCGGAACTTCGGCGGCGGCGCCCGGATCGGCGGGTCGCCGCCTGGCTCAGGCAGGTCTCCAATGACGAGCTGCATCTGTCGGCGGTGACTCTGGGAGAGCTTCAGGCGGGCGTCGAAATCGTCCGCACCCAGGATGCGGACAAGGCGGCGGAGATCGAGGCCTGGGTCGACCAAGTCGCCCAGACCTACGCCATCCTGCCGATGGACGGGCGCGGCTTTCGGCTCTGGGCGCGGCTCATGCATCGCCAGCCGGACGACCTGATCGAGAACGCGATGATCGCGGCGACCGCGCTCGCCCATCAGCTGACCGTGGTCACCCGCAACGTCCGCGACTTCGCCCGCCTTGGCGTCCCGACCCTCGACCCGTTCGCGGCTTGAGAGGGGTGGAACGTCAGCCGCCTCGCCAGGACACGAACCGTCTGTTGTCCGGGCGTCTCCGATCGATGCCTACGAGGCCGAGCAGTCACTCCGGCAGGAACTTGGGATCAAGGCTCTGATCCAGGGTGTAGGGGCTGGAGGGGGGAAAGGTGCGGAGCGGAAGGGCGGTCTCGACGCTCGCCTGCTCGCGGGCGTCGGCGTGGGCGCGCGCGAACACTTCGGCCGCGTGCGGGCGCAGGCTCGGGCTCTCCTCGAAGTCGTCGCGCCGCCGCGGGCGGTGCTCGAGGATCGAGCCGCGCCAGCTGCTGCAGCGGTGTTCGGGCTGGAACTGGTGCTTGAGGAGATGGGTCAGCAGGACGGCCAGGTTGTCCTTGATCGCCTTCTTGTCCCTGCGCGCCATCGCCTCGATCTCTTCGATCAGGTTATCGAGGTCGAGCTCGGCGAAGCGGCCCTCGCGCAACAGCGCCGCCTGCTGCTCGAGCCAGAGGCACAGATCGCGCTCGTAGAGCGACTGCGGTTCCTCGGTCGTGAGCCGCGCGCGCGCCATTCGTCTGCCCAGCTCCGTCAATCCTCTACATCACGGCGCCGATCTGCCAGGGGGTGAACTCGTGGTTGCCGAGGCCGAGCTGTTCGGATTTGGTGCGGCGGCCGGAGGCGACCTCGAGGAACAGATCGAAGATCCGCTCGCCCATCTGCTCGACGCTCGCCTCGCCGTCCAGGATGATGCCGCAGTTGACGTCCATGTCCTCTTCCATGCGCCGGTACATCTCGGTGTTGGTCGCGAGCTTGATCGAGGGCGCGGGCTTGAAGCCGAAGCACGAGCCGCGGCCGGTCGTGAAGCAGACGAGGTTGGCGCCGGATGCGACCTGGCCGGTCACCGAGGCCGGGTCGTAGCCCGGGCTGTCCATGAAGGTGAAGCCGCGCGCGGTCACGGGCTCGGCGTATTTGTAGACCCCGGTCAGGTTGGTGGTGCCGCCCTTGGCGGCGGCGCCCAGCGATTTTTCCAGGATGGTCGTGAGGCCGCCCGCCTTGTTGCCGGGCGAGGGGTTGTTGTTCATCTCGCCGCCGTTGCGGGCGCAGTAGTCCTCCCACCATTTGATCCGCTCGACCAGTTTTTCGCCCACTTCGCGGGACACGGCGCGCCGGGTGAGCAGGTGCTCGGCGCCGTAGATCTCGGGCGTCTCGGCGAGGATACCGGTGCCGCCGTGCCGGACCAGGAGGTCGCAGGCCGCGCCCAGCGCCGGGTTGGCGGTGATCCCGGAATAGGCGTCGGAGCCGCCGCACTGCAGCGCCACCGACAGCTCCGAGGCCGAGATTGGCTCGCGTGTGGCCTCGTTGGCGTGCGGCAGGATCTCGCGGATCATCGCCTGCGCCCGCTCGACGGTCTTTCGCGTGCCGCCGGTGCCCTGCATCGTCATGGTCCGAAAGTGCGGCCCGCGCTTGATCTGATAGGCGTCCAGGAGAAAATCGATCTGGTTGACCTCGCAGCCGAGGCCGATCATCAGCACGCCCGCGAAGTTCGGATGGCGGGCGTAGCCCCAGAGCGTCCGCTGCAGCGCCGAAAAGCCGTCGCCGCTGTCGGCCATGCCGCAGCCGGTGCCGTGGGTCAGGGCGACGATGCCGTCGACGTTGCCGAACGCCGCCAGCTCCTCCTTGGGGAAGGTGTCGGCGACGTAGTGGCAGACCGTGGCCGAGCAGTTGACCGTCGAGAGCACGCCGATGAAGTTGCGGGTGCCGACCTTGCCGTTGGCCCTGAGAAAGCCGTCGAAGCTCGCGCGCTCGCGCTCCGGCACGAACGCGGTCGGCTTGGCTTCGCTGCCGAACGCGTAGTCGCGGGCGAAGTCGTGCATCTCGACGTTGTGCACGTGGACATGCTCGCCGGGCTCGATGTCGGCGCTCGCGAAGCCGATGATCTGGTTGTACTTGCGCACCGGCTCGCCCTTGGCGATCGGCCGGGTCGCGACCTTGTGGCCGGCGGGGATGCGCACGGTCGCGGCGAGGCCCTCGGCCGTGACCGCGGTGTTCGGCATCAGCGCGATCCGCGCGGTCACGACGTTGTCGTTCGGGTGCAGGCGGACGGTCAGGGTCTGATGTTCGGTCATCGGTGTCTCTTTCGCGAGGGTCCTGGCTCGGGCGGCTCCCCGGCCGGCAGCTTGCGTTCGAAGATCTGCTCGAGCGGATACGGCAAAGTCTGCGGGAACCCGCTTTCGCTGACCCCGGTCTCGATCGCGGCCTGCCCGACCGCGTCGGGATAGACGTCCTGCGCCATCGGCTCGACCTCGCGCCTCAGGCTCGGGCTGGAGCGCAGAAGGCGGCGGATGCGCGCCCGTTGCTCCTGGACCGTGGCGCGCCAGCGGTTCGAGCGCTGCTCGGGCTGATGGTCCCATTTCAACAGATGAAGAAGCAGCACTTCGAGCCGATTCTCGAGCTCCCGGCGCTCGCTCGACATCAGGCTCTCGAGTTCCTCAGCGACGTGCTCCACGTCGAGCACGGCAAGCCGCCCGGCGCGCAGGTGGCGCGCCTGCTCGTCGAGCCAGGCGGCGTAGTCCCGGTCGTACAAGGACGGCTGCTCGAGCGCTTTGGCCATGGGAGCTCCTGATGCCCAAGATGGCGCCTGCCGCCAGGGCGCGCAAGCGCGGCGGCAGCACGCCTCAGCCGTACAGACGATCGGGATCCAGCGTCAGGCCCGGTGGGTCGAGCTCGAAGGTGCCGTGCGTGATGATCCGGGTCGCGACGGCGTCGCCGTCGCCGCGCCGGTGGTGAATGACCGCGCGCTGATTGGATTTCACGATCAAGTAGTGACGGACGCTGGCCACTCGGAAATATCCCTCGAGCTTGCCGCCGGTATCGACGTCGCTGGTCGAGGGCGAAAGAATTTCGACCACGATCACCGGTGCCGGCACCAGGAGCTGAGCGCCGGCGAGTTGGTCGCCGCCGTAGACCAGCGCGTCAGGAACGTAGAGCGTGCGGTCGTCGATCCGGACACCGGCGCCGTCGAGCAAGGCTTCGCAGGGCAGTTTCTTGGCTGCGATGGCGTCCTGCAGTGCCCGCCAGACCTCGGCTTTGAGGCGGGCATGGGCGATCCGCTCCGGGGCCATCGCCACGACCTCGCCGCCCACGAGCTCGTAGCGTCCCTCCGGCCGGGCCATGGTCCAGTCGACGAACTGTTCGACGGTCATCGAGGGCGGTGTGGGAATTGCCTTGGCCATGGCCGGAATCATAGGTGCCATCGGGTGTGGCGTCGAGCGCGCGCTTGCGCCGCGCCGGGCGCGGACCTAGCTTATGGTCACGAGCTCGTGACCATGGAGCCGGCGATGGCCAAAACCGAGATCTCGATGCCCGCGGGCGAGTTCAAGGCGCGCTGCCTGAAGCTGATGGATCAGGTCCAGATCACCGGCCGGCCGATCGTGATCACCAAGCGGGGCCGGCCGGTCGCCAAGCTCGTGCCGGTCGAGGAGGCGAAGCCTGATCGCGAGATCTTCGGCTGCATGAAGGGCTCAATCCAGATTCTGGGCGACATCGTGGGCCCGACCGGCGAGGAGTGGAACGCCGAGAAGGGCATCCTCTACGTCGGCGAAGATGACGACGAGGCGTGATCGCGCCGCGCTGCTGCTGGATACCCATGCCTGGATCTGGCTGGTCCGCGGGCAGCGACGATTCGCCAGGGCGACGCTGGATGCGATCTTCGATGCCGCCGGAGCGGGAGCTCTCTTCATCTCGGTCATGTCGATCTGGGAGATCGCCCTGCTCGATGCCAAAGGCCGCCTGAGCCTCAATCAGCCCTGCCGGCTATGGGTGCGCCGCGCGCTCGCGCGGTCCCGCGTCGAGGTCATCGTCCTGACCCCCGAGATCGCGATCGAAAGCCACGACCTGCCATCGCCCATGCACAGCGACCCCGCAGACCGGATCATCGTCGCGACCGCGCGGGTCGAGAATTTGACCCTCGTGACCCGCGATCGCCCGTTGCTCGAGTATGCCAGGCAAGGGCATCTGCGCGCCCTGCCCTGCTGAGCCGAGCGCGCGGGGCGCCCTGGACCCTCGTTGACCGTCCGATCAGTCTTCACCCCCGCCGCGCGGCAGCCGCCGCGATGGCGACCGGGGACCTTTGCGAGATCAGCCGCCCTCTCCGGTCGAGCGCGCCAGCGGGTCCAGGTCGCGCCTGACCGCCTCGAGCCCGCAGGTCGCGGGGTCGGCGCCGGCATCCGAGCCGCGCAGCAGCTGCCGCGCGACCTCGTGGATCTGCTGCAGCAGGGCCGGCTCCTCGGCCGGCCCGGCGAGCGCCTGCTGGCTGAGCGTCGCGACCTGGTCGGCCCGGCGCAGGGTATTGTCGGCGCAGGTCGCGGCCTCGGGGCCGTGTTGCTTGAGCGCGGCCGAGCCGTCGCTCGCGACCGCATTCCGGATCGCGCTCGCCATCTCGGTGGTCGCGCGCCGGGCGCCGTAGCCGGCGCCGGCCCATCCGGACACGATCCCGGTCGACTTCGCGCCCCAGGACGGCGCCGCGTCCGGATCGATCGCGTACAGGACCTCGCCGAGCGCGCTGCGGACGTCGCTTGGCACCTCCGCCGCCGTCGCCTGCCCGGCGTATTGCGCCGCGACCTCGGATTCGAACATCGAGGTGTACAGCAGGCCCTGCTTGGCCGGCGTCGCCTCGGCGCTGTACAGCACCCGCGGCAGCTCGCCCCGGTAGACCGGGTTCGGGCTCAGCCCCCCATAGATGCTGTGCACCGCCAGCGGATCGTTGACCGCCTGCGCGCAGGCGCCGAGCAGGCCGAGCCCGGCGATGGCGGCAACCCTCCCACCTTTGACCATGCATCCCTCCCGCCTTACGTCAGCTCACCGCAGACGGAGCCGTCCGCGGCGTCGCTCGTTCACTTGGTGCCGATCCTAGCCCCGGCTACACTTTGCGCCAAGCGTGGCCGCGAACGGAGAGACTGCGATGGACAATTCCGAGCTCGTTGGCCGGGTCGAGCTGGCGGCGGCCTTCCGCCTCGCCGTCCGGTTCGGCTTTCATGAGGGCATCGACAACCACTTCAGCCTGGCGCTGACCGACGACGGCCGCGAGTTTCTGGTCAATCCCTACGGCCGCCATTTCGGCGAGATCCGCGCCCGCGACCTGCTGCGGGTCGACACCGATGGCAAGGTGCTCGCGGGCGATGGCGAGGTCGCTCGAGCAGGCTCTGGGCGTCGGCCAGGATCGCGCGCCTGCAGGATGCTGTCGTCGCCGTCGGTCATCTGCTTGAACTGCTCGACCGCTCCAGCAGGCGGGCGCGACCGGATCGACTTCGCTGGCCAGCGCCTCGAGGGTGAACAGCGACCGGCGCAACGGGAAGCCGAGCAGCGGCAGGTCGGCAGGCGTCGGCGCCGCCGCCTTGAGCAGGCCGTCGTTGATCGCCGACAGCTCGATCTGCGCCTTCTGCTGCGGCAGGTACTCGGCGATCGCCTGGCCGAGCGCGGCCGTCGCGGCCGCCCGCTCACGCTCGCCCTGGTCGGCGCCGGCATTGCTGCGCCGCCATTCGGCGATCTTGGATTCCATGACCAGGATGCCGGGCGCCACCAAGCGCTGAGTGGCGACGTTGGTGTCGGCGAGGTCGCCGAGCCGGGCCTGCTTGCGCGCCGCGACCGCGAGCCGCTTGGCAATCAGCGCATCGAGCGCCCCGAGGTTGCGGCGCTACCCGTCGACCGCCGGCTCGAGCGGCGCCAGCGCGCCCGGGTGCAGGCCGCTCTGCCGGAGCGCCTCGAGCAGCCGCTCGAGCTTGCCGACCTCGGCCTGGATGCCGCCCGAGACCTGTTGCAGCTGCTCCTCGGAGCGGACCGCGAGCAGCGCGGGTGCTGCCACCACGGTCCGCTCGGCCTGCCGCGACAGCTCGAGCGAGGCGAGCGCGCCCGGCACCCGCTCCTCGGTGATCCGCCCGAGCGCCTTACCGACCTCGCCGAACGAATAAAGGCCAGCCGCCGCGGCGATCACCACGAAGGGGCTGATGCCGAGGAACGCGTGCAAGAGCCGCCCGCGCACGCCCGGCCGCCCGAACCGCGCGGTCATGCTCCGGAGCAGCCGGCCACTCGCACCCACGCCGATCGCCTTTCCCGCAAGCGATGCGGCCGAGCCTACTCCTCGGCCGCGCCCGACTCCAGCGGCACGTATTTGCCGTCTCGCCACACGTACCAGACGAAGGTGTCGTAGCCGGTCACGTCGCCCTTGGCGTCGAACCCGATCCTACCGAGCACGGTGTCGAACTCCCGGCCGCGGAGCGCCCCGGCGATAGCCTTGGTCTGGAAGCTGCCTGCATTCTCGACCGCCAGCGTCCACGTCTGCACGGCAGCATATGCCGTAAATCCGGGAATACCGAGGCGATCGAGCCGCCCGGCCAGGAGTGCCGCTGCGGGATGGCGGCGCGGGTCCGGGACCAACGTCATCAGCGCTCCTTCCGCGGCCGCACCCGCGATGAGCACGAAGTCCTCATTGCCCAGGGCATCGCCCGAGACCAGTTGCAGATCGTAGCCAGCGCTGCGCGTCTGGCGGATGATCAATCCTGCTTCGGGAGCGTAGCCGCCATAATACAGGACAGCGATACCGTTGCTCCTCATTTTCTCGACGATATCAAAGTAGTCGACCTGACCGGGCACGATCTGGTCAAACAGGGCTTCGGTGACGCCGCGCTGGTTGAGCCCCTGTTTCGTCTCCTCCGCCAGACCCTTCCCATACGCCTCGCCGTCATGAAGAATGGCCATCGGTTGGTCGCGCCAGCGTTCGGCGAGGAGTTCGGCAGCGATCTCGCCCTGGATGTCGTCCCGGCCAACGATGCGGAAGACGTTGCTGAAGCTCTGCTCCGTGAGCTTCGGATTGGTCGCAAAGGTCGAAATCATCAGGATGCCTGCTTCGGCATAGACTTTGGATGCGGGAATCGCGGCCCCGGAGCATTGGTGGCCGAACACCATCACCACGCCGCTTGCGACCAGTTTTTTGGCGGCGGCGACGGCTTGATCCCCATCGCAGTAGTCGTCGGCCTTGACCAACTCGATCTGCTCGCCGAGAACGCCGCCGGCGGCGTTGAGATCGGCGATGGCCATCTCGGCCCCTTCCACCGTCTCGCCCCCGGCCCAGGCCGCATTGCCGGTGAGCGGCGCCGCGAGGCCGATCAGGACCTTGGCGCGGGCGGCCGTAGTGCCCAGTGCGACAATCGAAATTAGACCGACGACAAGCCATTGCCGACAAAGCATGGCCCAGCCCTCCCCGAAGCCAAGAAGCCCACGCTCGCCCGCCGCAGGCGACAATACGGCACAGTCACGGCTTCAGCGGCACGTATTTGCCCTCTTGCCAGACATACCACACGAACGGCTCGTAGCCGTAGACATCGCCCTTCTCGTCGAAGCCGATCCGGCCGAGCACGGTCTCGAACTGTTGCGTGTGAAGAGCCTCAGCCACGGCGTCGGTCGCGACGCTGCCGGCCTGCTCGACCGCCTGCGCCCAGACCTCGACCGCGGCGTAGGAGTAAAGGGTGAAACCTTCCGGCTCATAACCTTCGGCACGGAGTTTGGTCACGATCGGCGCCGCTGCCGGATGGCTGCGTGGGTCGGCCATGGAGACAAAGCGCACGCCCACGGCTGCCGGCCCAGCGACCAGCCAGAAATATTCCGTAACCAAGGAGTCGCTGCCGATCAGCTTCAGATCGTAGCCGCGGTCGCGCGCTTGGCGGATCAGCAGAGCTGCTTCGGGCGTGTAGCCGCCGTAGAAGAGCACGTCGATGCCGGCCGCCTCGAGTTTGGCGAGCGTGTCCGAATAGTCTGCCTTGCCAGGCGTGACCTGCGCGTACACGGCTTCCGTGACGCCGCGCCGGTTCAGTTCCGCCTTGGTCGCCTCGGCAAGGCCTCTGCCGTAGCCTTCGCCATCGTGCAGGATCGCGATCCTCCGACTAGGCAGATGCTCGGCCATGTAGGTGGCGGCCATCTCGCCCTGCAAGGTGTCGCGGGCGACCATCCGGAAAGTCTGGCGGAAGCCCTGATCGGTGATGAACGGGTTGGTCGCCGTGCCGGTGATCATCAGAAAACCGGCATCGGCGTACACCTTCGAAGCCGGGATCGCCGCTCCGGAGCAATTGTGGCCGATGACGACAGCGACCCGCTCCGCGATCAGCTTGTTCGCCGCCGCGACCGCCTGCTCCTTGTCGCAATAGTCGTCGGCCTCGACGATCTTCAAGGGTTCGCCGAGAACCCCGCCGGCCGCGTTGATCTCGGAGACAGCGGCCTCGACTCCCCTTTGATGTTGCTCGCCGATCCAGGACATCTTGCCGGTGAACGGTCCCGCAGAGCCGAGCAGGATCTCGGCGCGGGCGCCGGCGGCGTATAGGGCGGCGGCGATCGAAATGAGACCGATCAGAAGAACCTTCGCGCGAATCATGGCGTCAATCCTTCGCTTTGAAATAACCTACCCTCGTTCCGGACCGCCGACAATGTGGAACGGTCACGCCAGCGGCCCCGCCTCGCGCAGGGCGCCGCTCACGTCGTTGCGGTCAGGACCGGGGCGGCCGGGGGCCGATGGTCGCCGGATAAAAAAATCTCTGAAGGGCCTGTCTCAACCGATACAGTATGCGCGCGGCTCTCGGTTGCCCGACGTCCCGATCTACAGCACCCGGTGCTGGGCGCAGGGCATGCGGGCGCGGACACGCTCGACCTCCTCGAGATCGAGGCGGGCACAGATATAGCCGAGCTTGTCCTGGGCCCTCGCGATCACGTGGCCCCAGGGATCGGCGATCAGGCTGTGGCCGTAGGTGGCGCGGGCGCCGCCGGCGTAGCGGCCCCACTGGGCGGGTGCGAGCACGTAGGTCTGGGTCTCGATCGCGCGCGCCCTCAAGCAGCACCTCCCAGTGGTCCTTGCCGGTCTGGAGCGTGAATGCGGCCGGCACCAGGATGATCTTGGCGCCGGCCTTGGCGAGCTGCAGGTAAAGCTCGGAAAAACGCAGGTCGTAGCAGATCGACAGGCCGAAGCGGGTGCCCTCGGCATCGAAGGTGATCACGCGCGCGCCGCGGGTGAAGGTCGCGGATTCGCGGTATTCCTTGCCGTCGGGGGTCGTGATGTCGAACAGGTGCAGCTTGCGGTAGCGGGCGAGCTCGCGGCCGTCCCGGCCGAACACGACCGTGGTGTTGCACAAGGCATCGCCGTCCTGCTCGATCACCGAGCCGCCGTGCAGCAGGATGCGGTGCCGGGCGGCGAGCTCCTGGAGCAGGCCGTAGGCCTCGCCGCCCGGGATCGGCTCGGCCGCGGCGCGCTTGGCGGCGGCGTCCTCGCTGAGCATGGTCCAGACTTCGGGCAAGGCCACGAGGTCCGGCCGCTCCTCGGCGACCGCCTGCTCGATCAGGCGGCGCGCCTGCTCGAGGTTGGCGGCCTTGTCGCCTTGCGAGTTCATCTGGATCAGCGCGACCTTCATCGATTTCTCCCCGCTTGCCGGCTCGGACCAGCGTACGTCCAGGCCGGCGGCCGTGCCAAGCTCAGTTTCCGGTCGGCTCGGTCTCGGGATCGAGCAGCCGGTGCAGATGGACCACGAAATAGCGCGTCTGGGCGTCGTCGACGGTCTGCTGCGCCTTCGCGCGCCAGGCGTCATAGGCGGCCTTGTAGTTCGGAAAAATCCCGACGATGTCGAGCCGGTCGGTGTCGACGAACTTGGTGCCGTTCGGGTCCTTGAGCTCGCCGCCGAACACCAGGTGCAAGAGCTGCTTAGCCATCTTTTCGGTCCCAGCGAAGTTCTCAGTCGGCGAACAGCCGCTCCAGATCTCGCCACAGCTTATCGAATGAACTACAGACCCGAGCTTCCGATAGATCGATCCACGTGGTGAATGCAGGCTGATCAACCGTCGGGCTGTACGTCGCTCCCGAGGCAAGGATGTGCCTCTCGAAATGCTCTTTTGCGCCAGTGATGCCTTCCGGGTCCTGAGGCGGCTCGGCTCCTGCCTGGACCCCACGTCTTCCTCGCAACGACCTCGCCGCGGCAAGGAGCCACGCCTCGTACTCGCGCTTTGCGAGAACGACGCTTTTCCGAACGGCCCCGTTCACTTCCTCAATGCGCTGACGCAATCGTGGGCCAAGCAAGCACGGCAGGTCATCGTCTCCGTCAAGGAGAACCGCGACCGCTCCCCTCCCGCCATACGACCGGACTCGCCGACATCCCAGCTCGACGGCCTCCTCCAGGTCCTGGTATTGATCCATCATCCTTGCACGGGCGATTCGGTACGCCGGAAAAATCCGTACCTCGTAATTATCGAATATCTCATACGCAAATCGGCGCAGCGGCTTATCCCTTTGCATCTGGCTGCCCCTACGGGTAGTATGATCGATGGTAGGAGGGCGTGGTGATAGGTGATGTTCCGCGGTCGTTGCGTGAGTTCGAGGCGCGGTTTGCGGATGACGAGGCCTGCGCCCGCTGGTTGCTGGCGAAACGCTGGCCGGACGGCTTTCGCTGCCCCGCTTGTGGCCATGACCACGGCTGGGAGCTGGGGCGCGGCGTGGTGCTGATCGAATGCGCCCGGTGCCACCGCCAGACCTCGGCGACCGCGGGCACGGTGCTGCACCGTTCGCACCTGCCGCTCAAGACCTGGTTTCTCGCCGCCTGGCTGGTGGCGACCCACAGGAACGGCATCTCGGCGCGGCAGCTGTGGCTGCAGCTCGGCTTGGGCTCCTACAAGACCGCCTGGCTGCTGCTCGCCAAGCTGCGCCGGGCGATGGTCGACCCGGAGCGGTCGCCGCTTGGCGGCCTGGTCGAGGTCGACGAGACCAGCATCCCCTTGCGCACCAAGGACGACCCGATCACGCCCCAGTCCGGCCGCTCGGAGCAGGGCAAGCTCTTGATCGCCGGCGCGGTCGAGATCCATGGCAGGGGCCCGGGCCGGGCCCGCCTTGCGGTGATCCGGGATTATTCGGCCGCGACCCTCGGCGGCTTCGTCGGTGGCAACGTGGTCGCCGGCAGCACGGTGGTCAGCGACGGCTGGTCGGGCTACGCGCGCCTCAAGGCGGTCAAGCACGATCCTAAGGTGGTCGGGCCGATGGCGGCGCATGTGCTGCTGCCCTGGATCCACCGGGTGTTCGCCAACGCCAAACGCTGGGCGCTCGGCGTCTACCACGGGCTGCGGGCACCCCATCTGCAACGCTATCTCGACGAGTTCGTGTTCCGGTTCAACCGAAGGCGCACGCCCCAGGCCGCGTTCGCCTCGCTCCTCGGCCTCGCCGCCCAGCGCGACCATGCCTCCTACCACATGTTGATCCACCAGACTTAAAGGGATAAGCCATTCGGCGCAATAGGATCGGGAACGCGAGCGCATCGCCCTTTCCCTCTACTATTGGAAATATCGATCGCAGTGTCAAGGAGCACTCACGAACAAGTCCGATTGACGAAGTCTCGATCCAGTCACATCAGTCTCAGGTTCTAGTTGTCCATTACGCAAAAGTTCTCCAGCTGTTTTAAGCCCATCTCTGATAGCAGACATTGAGGCTTCATTCACTCGTGCGATAGCCGTATCGTTCTCAAATTTTTTCACGCCGAAAATGCTGTTGCCCTTCAAGGCAGGATGGTCCAGCAGATCCGGACTGTAAGTTGTCACGAGAACCTGCTGCGAGCGTATAGCTTCCAATATTGCATCCATCAAGATATCGGCTGCATAAGGATGAATTGTACTCTCCGGTTCTTCTATGGCAATAAATGGCGTCGGGCCAGCCTCTCTTTTAGCAAACTGGAACAACGCTGTAAGTACACCTAAGGAACGCAACGTGCCATCAGACATAGAAGATGAGTAAAATCGCCAAGCCGGCTTATCTCGAATCACGGCTTGGCGAAACGCCAGAGTTTCTCGTGGACCAAGAGAGACGTGATCAACAGCGACAATGCCAGGGACGATCTGTCTAAGATAATCTTGGACACGCTGCAGAAGATCCGGTCGCTCTTCCGATAACCTCTTGATCACGGCGGCTAGGTTCCACCCGGAGCGAGCCAAAATATCTCCTCTATCATGCGGGTGTATTTCCCGGATTGGATCCGGATTTATGTTGTAGAATCCCATATCAGCAAGCGCGTCGAATAGAGGGCGGAACGCCGCGACCCCGGAAACGGTCGTCAAAAAGAGACGATCCGAAAGCGATTTTGGTGGATTCTGCAAATGAGGACTTGCGTTAACAAGAGTGGCATCGCGAACTTCGTAAAAGGCGTCCTCTGAATCAGGCCCTGAAATGCGTGCATGCTCGTGCTGAACAGCGAAGGAGCCCTCTGACCGCGCCCCCACCTGGAAGGCGAAGTGAGCGTTGGTCGAAGGCCCGAGCCGGAGACGCATACTGATTGCGAAATGGGTTGGATGCCCGCCTGAGCGCCGACGCACTTCGCCGATCCCACCTCGCTGCCGAAGAGCGAATTCCAAGGTGGTCGACAAGCTCTCGGAAACCAATCGCAGCGCGTCGACAAAGTTACTCTTTCCAGCACCGTTCGGACCTACGAGCACGGTCAGGTCGCCGCAATCGACCTTGCATTGGGCGATGCTCTTGTAGTTCCGGAGGGTCACTCGCCTGATCAGAACCGCCATTGATCCAACCGCTTGGGTCTCGTGCTCCCGCCCCTCTCAACGAAGACGGGCCGTTTCAGGCTGCCGACTTTCGTACCCACCGTTGCACGTGCTTCTCCGATGCGTCAACGGAAAGCCGTTGCATTTCGGCCGGCCTCGCCTACCCTGCTGGAAACCGAGGTCAGCTTTTGGGGCAGGGATGATGCGCAGCCTTCTCCTGGCGCTCGCGGCGAGCCTGGCCGCCGCCGGCGTCGCCACCGCCGCCGACTTCACGCCGGCGATCATCTTCGACATGGGCGGCAAGTTCGACAAGTCCTTCAACGAGGCCGCCTACCATGGCGCCGAGAAGTTCAAGGCCGAGACCGGCATCCCCTACCTGGAATTCGAGGTCACCAACGAGTTGCAGCGCGATCAGGCGCTCCGGCGGATGGCAAGGCGGGGCGCCAACGTCGTGGTCGCGGTCGGCTTCTCGTTCGCGACCCCGCTCGAGGAGATCGCCAAGGAGTACCCGGACACCAAGTTCGTGATCATCGATTCGGTGGTCGAGGCACCCAACGTCCAGTCGGTCGTGTTCAAGGAGCACGAGGGCTCGTTCCTGGTCGGCATGGCGGCGGCGATGGCGTCCAAGACCGGCAAGGTCGGCTTCGTCGGCGGCATGGACATCCCGCTGATCCGGAACTTCGCCAAGGGCTACGAGCAGGGCGTGAAGTACGTCAATCCCGACGCCGAGGTGTTCGTCAACATGACCGGCACGACGCCCGCCGCCTGGAACGACCCGGCCAAGGGCGCCGAGCTCGCGCAGAGCCAGTTCGACCGCGGCGCCGATGTCGTCTATGCCGCCGCCGGCGGCACCGGCCTCGGCGTGCTCCAGGCCGCGGCCGACAGCGGCAAGCTCTCGATCGGGGTCGACAGCAATCAGAACTACCTGCATCCGGGCAGCGTCCTGACCTCGATGCTCAAGCGGGTCGACGTCGCGGTCTACAACGCCTTCAAGACCGCGAAGGAGGGGACCTGGGAGCCGGGCGTGAAGAACCTCGGCCTCGCCGAGAACGGCGTCGGCTACGCGCTCGACGAGAACAACCGGAAACTGATCACGCCCGAGATGGAGAAAGAGATCGAGGACGCCAAGGCCAAGATCATCTCCGGCGAGATCGAGGTGAGCCCGTACACGACCCAGTGAGTCGCGCCCGGCGATGAGCGAGCCCGCGAGCGCGACCGCCCGGCGATCTTCGGAAGCGTCGCCGGCGGAGGCGCCGCCGGCGATCGAGCTGATCGGCATCGACAAGCGCTTCGGGCCGGTTCACGCCAACCGGAGCATCGATCTCCGGATCCCGGCCGGCACGATCCACGGCATCGTCGGCGAGAACGGCGCCGGCAAGTCGACCTTGATGAACATCCTCTACGGCTACTATCAGGCCGATCGGGGCGTGATCCGCGTCGACGGCCGGGAGCGCCGGATCGAGAGCCCCGAGGATGCGATCGCGGCCGGAATCGGCATGGTCCATCAGCATTTCATGCTGGTCGAGCCGTTCACGGTGCTCGAGAACCTGCTGCTCGGCGCCGAGGGCGGGGCGACCCTTGCCGCCGGCGCCGCCCGCGCCCGGGCCGAGATCGCGGCGCTGGAGCGCGAGTACGGCCTCGATGTCGACCTCGACGCGCGGGTCTGCGATCTGCCGGTCGGCATCCAGCAGCGGGTCGAGATCCTGAAGGCGCTGTTTCGCGGCGCGCGGATCCTGATCCTCGACGAGCCGACCGGGGTGCTGACGCCGCAGGAGGCCGACCATCTGTTCCGCATCCTGCGCAATCTGCGCGACCAGGGCCGGACGGTCGTGCTGATCACCCACAAGCTTCGGGAGATCATGGCCGCGACCGACAACGTCTCGGTCATGCGCCAGGGTGCTGTGGTCGCCGACCGGCGGACCACCGACACCTCGACCGAGGAGCTGGCCGAGCTGATGGTCGGACGCAAGGTGCTGCTGCGGGTCGAGAAGGGCGCGGCCCGGGCCGGCGCGCCCGTGCTCGAGGTCGAGGGGCTGACCGTGCGCGACGGTGCCGGCGTGACCCGGGTCAAGGGCATCAGCTTCGCGGTCCGGGCCGGCGAGATCGTCGGCGTCGCCGGGGTCGCCGGCAACGGTCAGTCGGAGCTGCTGGAAGCGCTGGCCGGGATCCGCCCGGTCGCCGCCGGCACGATTCGCATCAAGGGCCACCCGATCGATGCCGCGCACCTCGGGCGCACCGCCGGCCTCGGCCACGTGCCGGAGGACCGGCTGCGCATGGGCCTGGTGGCCGACTTCACGGCCTCCGAGAACGCGATCCTCGGCTACCACCTCGACCCCGAGTACAGCCGCCACGGCCTGCTCGACCGGCGCGGCATCGTCGGCACCTGTCTGCGCTGGATGCGCGGCTACGACGTCCGGCCGACCGACGCGCTGCTGAAGGCGGTCTCGTTCTCGGGCGGCAATCAGCAGAAGCTGGTGCTCGCACGCGAGCTCGAGCACGACCCCGACCTCCTGCTGGTCGGCCAGCCGACCCGGGGCGTCGACATCGGCGCGATCGAGTTCATCCACAAGCGCCTGATCGAGATGCGCGATGCCGGCAAGGCGGTGCTGCTGGTCTCGGTCGAGCTCGACGAGATCATGGCGCTGGCCGACCGCATCCTGGTCATGTTCGACGGCACGATCACCGGCGAGCTCGCGGGCGACGACGCCGACGAGCGCCAGATCGGCCTGCTGATGGCCGGCATCACTGATCGGGCTCAGGCGGCGTGATCTTCCTGGTCGGCGGCCAGCAGACGGCGAACCGCTTCGGCCAGCAAAGCCTGCCAACTCGTGCCGCGCTTCTTGGCCAGAGCGTCGAGCTTCTCCAGATCCGTGGTCGCCAGGGTGACCTCGATCTGGCCGAGGCCGGTCAGCCGATCCGGCACCGCGACCGGAAAGGGAATTGCCTCGGCGTTCTCCGGGTCAGCCATCACCGCCTCGAGCGACGAAGGCGCAAGAATCGCCTGACCGAGTTCGACCATCGTCTCGATGTGCCCTTCCAGGGCCTCATGAGCCATCGCCCACGTTTCCTCGAGAGTGCTCCCTGCCGTGATACAGCCGAGGAAATCCGGGAAATCGACGCCGAAGTCGCTGTCCGGATCCTTGCGAAGGAGCGCGATGTAGGTGGTCAACGGCTACCTCCTTCTGAGCTTTACGCCAGACTGCCGCTCGATGCTCTTGATGGTGCCGATCGGCACGTCCTTTCTGGGATGAGGAACGGTCACGACGTGCTCAGTCTCCGGATGCATGAAATGATGGTGACTTCAAGTCGTTCTAAAGTGGACCCAGCCTGCATCGCGCAGCTTTCGGATGATCGACCGGCTGTCCATCGTGCGGATGATGTGGGCGGCCGGGACCAGCGTCAAGCAGCCGGGTGCACGAAGGCTGGACGCTGATGGCGGCGCGCTCGGGCGAGCTGCCGGCCTGGGTCAATCTCGGGCTCCTGCCGCTCTTGAACCTGGCGGCGGCGTTCTTCGTCTCGGGGCTGCTCGTGCTGCTGCTCGGCGAGAACCCGCTCAAGGCGGTCGAGCTGCTGATCTATGGCGCCTTCGGTTACGGCGAGGCGATCGGCTACACGCTCTACTACGCGACCAGCTTCATCTTCACCGGGCTCGCGGTCGCGGTCGCGTTCCACTGCGGCCTGTTCAACATCGGCGGTGAGGGCCAGGCGTACCTCGGCGGCCTCGGGGTCGCGCTGGTCGGCCTCTATCTCGGCTGGCTGCCGTTCGCGCTCGTGCTGCCGCTCGCGATCGCCGCCGCGGCCCTGTTCGGCGGCCTGTGGGCGTTCATCCCGGGCTGGCTGCAGGCGAGGCGCGGCAGCCACGTCGTGATCACGACGATCATGTTCAACTTCCTGGCCGCGGCGCTGATGACCTATCTGCTGGTCAACGTCATCATCCGGCCCGGCCAGCAGATCCCCGAGACCGCGACCTTCCCCGAGAGCGCCTGGATCCCGCAGCTGCACGACATCCTGGGCGCGTTCGGCATCGAGGCGGCGCGATCGCCGCTCAATCTCTCGTTCGTCATCGCGCTCGTCGGCTGCTTTCTGGTCTGGCTGTTCGTCTGGCAGACCCGCTCCGGCTACGCGCTCCGGGTGGTCGGCCAGAACGAGATCGCGGCGGTCTATGGCGGCATCTCGCCGGCGCGCCAGATCATGCTCGCGATGACGCTCTCCGGGGCTCTCGCGGGCCTGGTCGCGCTCAACATGGTGCTGGGCGCGCAGCACCGCCTGACCCTCGACTTCACCGGCGGCTTCGGCTTCGTCGGGATCGCGGTCTCGCTGATGGGCCGCAACCACCCGGTCGGCATCATTCTGGCGGCGGTCCTGTTCGGCGCGCTCTACCAGGGCGGCTCGGAACTGTCGTTCGACATGCCCGCACTGTCGCGCGACCTGGTCGTCGTGATCCAGGGGCTGGTGATCCTGTTCGCGGGCGCGCTCGAGCACATGTTCCGGCCCTGGCTCGAGGCGCTGTTCGCGCGGCCGGCGCCCGCCGGGGCGGTCGCCTGATCCGGGGCTGCCGGCGATGAGCGACCTCTTCCTCCAGGCCCTGCTGCTCTCGGATTCGACGATCCGGCTCGCGACGCCTCTGGTGCTGGCAGCCCTCGCCGGCCTGTTCTGCGAGCGCTCGGGCGTGGTCGACATTGCACTCGAGGGCAAGATGCTGGGCGCCGCCTTCGCCGCCGCCGCGACCGCCGCGGTCACCGGCTCCGCCTGGCTCGGGCTCGGCGCCGGCATGCTGTTCTCGGTCGGCCTCGCCATGGTCCACGGCTTTGCCTGCATCACCCATCGCGGCAACCAGGTGGTCTCGGGCATGGCGCTCAACATCATGGTCGCGGGCCTCGGGCCGACCCTCGCGGAGGCCTGGTTCCACCAGGGCGGGCGGACGCCGCTGCTCGGCGTCGAGGCGCGCTTCACGCCGATCACGCTGCCGCTCGCCGGCGCGCTCCACGACGTGCCGGTCCTGGGCCCGCTCTACTACGAGGTGATCAGCGGCCACGACCTTCTGGTCTACGCCACGGCCGCCATCGTGCCGCTGGTCGCCTGGGTCGTCTATCGGACCCGCTTCGGCCTGCGCCTGCGCGCGGTTGGCGAAAACCCGAGCGCGGTCGATACCGCCGGGATCAGCGTCACGGCCATGCGCTACCGGGCGCTGGTCGTGACCGGCCTGTTGTGCGGCATCGCCGGCACCTATCTCTCGATCGGCCACAACGCGGGCTTCATCCGCGACATGACCGCGGGCAAGGGCTATCTGGCGCTGGCGGCGCTGATCTTCGGCAAATGGCGACCGCTGCCGGCGCTGCTCGCCTGTTTTCTCTTTGCTTTCACCGACGCGGTGCAGATCCGCCTCCAGGGTACCCCACTTCCGCTGATCGGCACCGTCCCGACCCAGGCAATCCAGGCCCTGCCCTACCTCGCGACCGTCCTCCTGCTGGCCGGCTTCGTCGGCCGCGCCATAGCCCCCAAGGCGATCGGCGTCCCCTATGTCAAGGAGCGCTGATCAGCCTTGACTCGACGATTTGGTCGAGTCATGTTCCGCCCCTGCGCGCTTAGGTTGATTTTGGCTGCTTTTGCGACAGCACTAGGAGCCGACATGAAGGCCCCGTGGTCCAAAAGTTTCATCATGCTCGCGATCGTAGCGCTCTTGCCGATCTGGCCCGGTACGCTTGCTGGACAGAAGACCAGAGAATACAAGGCGCAATCTGTTCGAGTTTTACAGCATAGTGCAACGATGCGCTACCGTGACGATTATTGGGTAACCACAATAACCGGTGTTGCTGGTAAAGACGGGATTCCCCAACGAATCTCGGTGGGAGACACCATCCATGTTGGCGACCGGGCACTGACCGCCAATTACATATTCGTCACCGAATGCTTGGTAACCCTGGAATGGGCCGGCAATGTGCTCTGTGATCAGGGCCAAGTTCAGTGCTTAGTCGTCGAACGGCTTGAGGATGTGGCATCCGACAGCAATCCATATCGTCTTTGGATCACGGTCGACCGCTGCCGCCCCATCGATGCTCTTTCGGACGGTTCCGGGAAGACCCGATGACGCGACTGCACAGCTACCAGGATTCCCGCACGGGCTGCTATGCCAATATCCGAATGGAGAACGGCGATCCGTGCTTTGTCGGTGTCGCGCAAACAGGCGTTCTGGTGAAAAAGTCGCGCGTAGGCTTCTTCGGCGCAAAGCTCTACGAAGAGAAACGGACGTATGATGCTGCAATGACGGCGAAGGCTCTTGCGTATCTCTATCCGGACCGGCTCACGCCGACAAACATGACCAATCCGGTGCTGAATGCATTCACGAACGCGATCCTTCACTGCTCGACGCTAGGGGAAGTGGCCTGCGTGCTCAACGAGGCTGTGCCGCAGGCGGAGCAGAAATCGGGACAGCCGGTCTCTGAGTTGGAGGTAGTACCCCTATGAGCCCCAAGCGTCAGCTACTCGTGTTTGAACTCCTGTCGGGCCTGTTTGGATGGGTTTGGATCGGGGCGAGCGTGAGTGTCCTGGGGTTCGTGGCGATGGCGTTGGCGTCCGATTGGAGTTGGTGGAACGTTCTCTACGCTGTCATCGTCGGCGCAGTGGCCAAATGGCTCGCGAAGGGCTTCCTCGACAATCGCCGGCTGGTCCTGCTGATCCAGGAAGGCATGACCAGGGAGGAGGCTGCTCGCCACTGGATCAACGAGTACTCCAAGAGCAGCTTGTGAGGATGAGCGGAGACTAAGCCAAAATGCTCCTCGAGGCGACGGCCGCGCCGATTGGTTGGTGACCTTCAATGTGGCAGATTTGGCACCGGCGGCACGGTTCGGCGTCAATGTCGGCATGCCTGCCGCCGCGCTGCGCCTGACCGGGATGGACTTTGATGGCTGAGAGGACGGATCCGGTGCGACTTCAGCCGTCGCTTCTGCGCGAGGTACGCAAGCTGGCAAGAGGAGGGCACGTCGGTCAACGAGTTCATCAAGGTGGCCGTGTCGGAACAGGTCGCGGCCCTGCGCACCGCCCGCTTCTTCGCCGAGCATTCGGCGCGCACCCACGTCCCGGCGGTGATCGAATTGCTCCGGCGCTTCGGCGCCGTCCGGCTGCCGCTGCCGGGCGACGGGATCGACGCGGCGGCGCATGAGGGCGATGTCGTCCCGGCCAACCCTCCCCCGCGGCGCCGCGAGCCTTAACCGCTCGCCGCGTGGTGACCGCGATAAAACGGCGATCGGCACGCTCGTGAAGGGGTGATGAGGCCTATGAGCAACGAGGAACTGATCCGCTTACTCGAACGCATGCGTGACTTGATGGTCGCGGTCTCGACCGGCGGCCCTCGAATTGAGTCTATAAATCCGGAGTATCGGAGAGCCTACACGTCCGCGGAAGTTGAACTCCAAAGGCGGAGTATTTCGAATACGATCCCCTTCTCCGACTTGTGGGACTGGTACGGTCGCTGGAACAGTGGCGATTTACCTTCCTGGGAATCGCGGCGAATCTACCTGGCTGACCTGTTCAACCCGCTTCTTGGCCAAGTGCGCGCCTACGGCTACGGCCGGGCACCGCGCGCCGAAGAAGCTACTGGGTGGGAGAAGGTTGACCGGACTGTCGACGAATTTCGGCGGCGGTTGGCGGAGGCGCAGACGGAGGAGCAGTTTCAAGTGGTGGGATTGCTCTGCCGCGAGGCGCTGATCTCTCTCGGCCAAGCCGTGTACCATCCAGACCGCCATCCGTCTCCTGATGGAATCGACCCGAGCCCTACAGATGCCAAGCGCATGCTCTCGGCATATGTCGCAGTCGAACTCACCGGGGGCTCTAACGAGGCCGTCCGTCGTCATGCTCGGGCTTCTGTCGATCTCGCCGTGGAGCTTCAGCACCGTAGGACAGCCACATTTCGCGAGGCCGCGCTTTGTGCTGAGGCGACGACCTCCGTCATCAATGTGATCGCCATCATCTCCGGGCGTCGTGATCCCGCGGCACCTGAAGCGATCCCATGAAATCACCCCCGCCCCGTTTCGAACTGCTACAGGTGGTTTACGTCCGCGACGCGCATCCCGCCCTCGGACTCGCCAGGGGCGAATGCGGCACGATCGTGGAGGCGCTGGAGCGGCCCTACCCCGCCTATCTGGTCGAGTTCGTCGAAAACGATGGCGCCACCAAGGCCGAGGCCGTCTTCCCGCCCGAGCAGCTGAGCGCCGCCCCGCCGCCGCCCTGACCCCGGTCAGACTCAGGCGAGGGCTCCGCACGGCTGTCGGACGAGCCGATGGCGTGGTATGACCGTTCGGCTTCGGAGGTTTGCGAATGCCGGAGACGCCGGCGAGGTTCAGGATCGAGACCGAACGCGAGGACGATGGCCGCTGGATCGCCGAGGTCCCGGCCCTGCCTGGCGTCCTGGCCTATGGCATGACGCGCGAGGCTGCGATCGCCAGCGCGCAGGCTTTGGCCTTGCGCGTGCTCGCCGAGCGCCTCGAACGCGGCGAGGTGACGGGCGAACTCGAGGGGCTGTTCGAAGCCGCGTGACCCACTGGTCAGCGACCAAGGCAAGGCGGGTCCTGGCAGCTCTTCGACGCATCGGCTGGCGCGTCAAGCGACAGTCCGGTTCTCATCGCACGCTGGAACGAAAGGGGTGGCCCGATCTCGTCTTCGCCTTTCACGACGACGAGGAGCTGGGACCACGCATGCTCGCCCGAATCGCCAAACACAGCGGCCTGAAGCCTGAGGATGTGTGAGGCGCGCCCGGTCGGCGCGCCGGGATGACCTCGGCTGCAGGGCTCAGGACTGGCAGGGTTCGGCGTCGAGCGCCTGGCTGACCGGGACGAGGCGGCAGCCGGCGGTGGCGGCCCGGATCCAGGTCTGCGCCTCGGGCTGCGCGGCGGCGGCCTGCCAGAAAGCGATCCCGAGCGTGCCGAGCGCGACGGTCGCGACGATGGCGACGGTCAGGACGCCGGCGCGGATGCAGTCGATCAGTGCGGACATGGGTTCCTCCGTTACCCGGTCGTTCGGGATAGGAGGACCACCCGATCGCGCCGGGGCGCGGGCGCGGGTCGCTGGCATCGGCGGGCGGGCGTGCGTAGGATCGGGCCTCGGTCCGGCAACGCCTCGCCCGCGGGGCCGGTCGCCAGCGCCTCAGGAGTGCTCATGATCGATTTCGACCAGCTCTTCGCCCGCGACCTGCGGCCGCCCGCCGGCCGCTGGCGGGGCTCGCCGCCCTACAACTTCACCGGCGGCCACACCGACGCCGAGATCGTGCCGGTCGAAGGCCTGATCGCTGCGGCCGAGCGGGTCCTGCGGCGCGACGGGCGGAGCCTCGCCGCCTACAGCCAGGGCGCCAATCCGCTGGGGTATGCCGGCCTGCGCGCGTTCCTGGCCGACAAGCTCGCGAGCAAGCGCGGCATCGAGACTTCGGCCGACGACATCCTGATCACCTCGGGCTCGCTCCAGGGCCTCGATCTGGTCAACGAGGTCCTGCTCGAGCGGGGCGACACCGTGCTCATGGAGCAGCTGACCTACAGTGGTGCCATCGAGCGGGCGCGCCGCCGGGGCGCCACCGTGGTCGGCGTGCCGCTGGACGAGGGCGGGCTGCGGCTCGATCTGCTGGCGGCCGCCCTCGAGCGCCTCCGGGCGAGCGGCGTGCGGCCCAAGTACATCTACACGATCCCGACCATCCAGAACCCGACCGGGACGGTGCTCGACCTCGAGCGCCGGCGGGCGCTGCTGCGCCTCAGCGCGGCCTTTGGCGTGCCGGTCTTCGAGGACGAGTGCTACGCTGACCTGCTCTGGGAGGGCGAGTGGCCGACCGCGCTCCGCGGCCTGGATGGCGGCGCCGAGGTGATCCACATCGGCTCGTTCTCCAAGACGCTGGCGCCGGCACTCCGTCTCGGCTACGTCAGCGCGCCCTGGCCGGTGCTGAGCCGCGTGCTCGCTTGCAAGAACGACGGCGGCACGCCGGCGCTCGAGCAGATGGTGGTCGCCGACTTCTTCGGCGCCCATTTCGACGACCACGTCGGTCGCCTGAAGGCGGGGCTCAGGCGCAAGCTCGAGACGCTCTCCGGCGCGCTCGAGGAGCAGTTCGGCACCGCGGCCGAGTTCACACCGCCCCGGGGCGGCATCTTTCTCTGGGTCACGCTGCCCGACCGGGTCGACACCGCCGCGCTTGCCGGCCCTGCGCTCGAGGCCGGGGTCGCCTTCAACCCGGGCCCGGACTGGGCGGTCGACCCGGCGGCCGCGCGCCACAGCCTCCGGCTGTGCTTCGGCCACCCGCGCGAGGCCGAGATCTCAGCCGGGATCGAGCGGCTGGCCGAGGTCTGCCACCGCGAGACCGGGATTCCGGAGCGGAGCGCGAATGTCCTGCGCCGGGGCCAGCCGCTCCCGGCCGGCTGAGCTGGCGAGCGCCGATGTCCGTCCGCAACCTCGAGCTCCTGTTCCGGCCCGCCTCGATCGCGTTGATCGGGGCGAGCAAGACGCCGCGCTCGGTCGGCGCCGTGCTCGCGCACAATCTGTTCAACGCCGGCTTCGACGGGCCGGTGATGCCGGTCAATCCCCACCACCAGGCGATCGAGGGCGTGCTCACCTACCCCTCGATCGAGGCGCTGCCGCTGACCCCGGATCTGGCGGTGGTCGCGACGCCGGCGGAGACGATCCCGGCGATCGTCGGCGAACTCGGCGCCCGCGGCACGCGGGCGGTGGTCGTGATCAGCGCGGGCTTTGCCGAGCTCGGCGAGCAGGGGGTGGCACTGCAGCAGGCGATGCTCGCCGCCGCCAGGCCCGGCGTGCTGCGGATCGTCGGCCCGAACTGCCTCGGCATCATGGTCCCCGGGCACGGCCTCAACGCGAGCTTCGCCCAGGGCCAGGCGCTCGCGGGCGATCTCGCCTTCGTCAGCCAGTCGGGCGCGGTGCTCGCCGCCGTGCTCGACTGGGCGTCGGCGCGCAGGATCGGCTTCAGCCACCTGGTCTCGCTCGGCGGCATGGCCGACGTCGACTTCGGCGACCTGCTCGACTACCTGGCGACCGACCGCCATACCCGGGCGATCCTATTGTACGTCGAGGCGATCACGCATGCCCGCAAGTTCATGTCGGCGGCGCGCGCCGCCGCCCGCGCCAAACCGGTGGTGGTGGTCAAGGCGGGGCGCAGCGGCGAGGTCGCGAAGGCCGTCCAGTCCCACACCGGCGCGCTCGCCGGCTCCGACCGGGTCTACGAGGCCGCCTTCGGCCGCGCCGGCATGCTCCGGGTCGAGACCCTGGACGAGCTGTTCGCCGCGGTCGAGACGCTGGCGAGCGGCGTCCGCCTGACCGGCGATCGCCTTGCAATCGTCTCCAACGGCGGCGGCATCGGGGTGCTCGCGACCGACGCCCTGATCGAGGCCGGCGGCCAGCTCGCCGAACTCGCGCCGGCGACGCTCGAGCGCCTGAACGCGGTCCTGCCGCCCACCTGGAGCCGGGGCAATCCGGTCGACATCATCGGCGATGCGCCGGGCGAGCGCTACGCGGCGGCGCTCGAGGCGGTGCTCGCGGACCGCGGCAACGACGCCGTCCTGGTCCTGAACTGCCCGACCGCGGTCGCCGACAGCGCCGATGCCGCGCGTGCGACCATCGCTGCGGCCGGGCAGGCCAGGCGGGCGGTGCTGACCAGCTGGCTCGGCGAGAGCGCGGCCCTGGAGGCGCGCAGCCTGTTCGCCAAGGAGCACATTCCGACCTACGAGACGCCGACGGCGGCGGTGCAGGCGTTCATGCACCTCGTGCGCTACCGCCGCAACCAGCAGATGCTGCAGCAGGTGCCGCCCTCGATCCCGGACGACTTCGAGCCGCACCCCGAGCGGGCGCAGGCGATCCTCGCGCGCGCCCTCGCCGAAAGCCGGATCTGGCTCACCGAGGTCGAGGCCAAGGACGTGCTCGCCGCCTACGGCATCCCGGTGGTGCCGACCACGATCGTGACCAGCCCGGACGAGGCGGCCGAGACCGCCGCCCGGATCGGCCTGCCGGTGGCGCTCAAGATCCTCTCGCCCGACCTCACCCACAAGTCCGACGTCGGCGGCGTCATGCTCGGGCTTGCCGATCCCTGGAACGTGCACGAGGCGGCCCGCACCATGCTCGAGAATCTGCGCGCCGCCCGCCCCGACGCAAGGATCGAGGGTCTGACCGTGCAGCCGATGGCGGATACCCGCGGCGCCCAGGAGCTGATCGTCGGCATGATCGACGATGCTCTGTTCGGCCCGGTGATCCTGTTCGGCCAGGGCGGCACCGCGGTCGAGGTGGTCGGCGACCAGGCGCTCGCGCTGCCGCCGCTGAATTTGCATCTCGCCCAGGAGCTCATGCGCAGCACGCGAATCTTCCGCCTGCTGCAGGGCTTCCGCGAGCGGCCGGCCGCCAACCTCGACGCGATCGCGCTGACCCTGGTCAAGGTCGCGCAGATGGTCGCCGACCTCGATCGGATCGCCGAGCTCGACGTCAACCCGCTGCTCGCCGGGCCTGCGGGCGTGGTCGCACTCGATGCCCGGATCCGGGTCGCGGAGCCCAAGCGCCGGGGCACCGACCGTCTGGCGATCCGGCCCTATCCGAAGGAGCTCGAGCAGACGATCACGCTCGCCAAGGGCCGCAGCTTCCTGTTGCGCCCGATCCGGCCGGAGGACGCGCCGGGGTTCCGCCGTCTGGTCGAGGAGGGCACCGAGCCGGAGGACCGCCGGCTGCGCTTTTTCGCGGTGTTCCGCACGCTCGCCCCGGACCTGTGCGCGCGCCTGACCCAGATCGACTACGAGCGCGAGATGGCGCTGGTCGCGCTCGAGCCCGGGGCCGGGCCCGAAGACCCGCTCTGCGGCGTGGTCCGCCTGGCTGCCGATCCGGACCGCGAGCGGGCCGAGTTCGCGGTCCTGGTGCGCAGCGACCTGAAGGGCCAGGGCCTCGGCACGGCCCTGATGCGGACGCTGATCGCCTATGCCCGCGCGCAAGGCATCGGCGAGCTGTTCGGGATCGTGCTGCAGGAGAACCGGGCGATGCTGGATCTGGTCGCGCGGCTGGGCTTCACGAGCACTCGCCAGCCCGACGAGCCCAGCGCCGTCGAGGTACGGCTACCGCTCCGGGCAGAGCCCGCCCGAGGCTCTTAGGGCTCGTTCAGCCGGCGCCTTCGGCCAGGGCTTCGAGCGCCGAGACCTGCTGCAGGACCACCTGCTGGGGCGAGGGCAGCGCGATCAGGCCGTCCTGGCGCAGCCGGGTCACGGTCCGGCTCACGGTCTCGATGGTGAGGCCCAGGTAGTCCGCCATGTCCTGGCGCGACATCGGCAGCTTCAGGATGCGCGCGGGCCTCGCCCCGTCGCCCTGCCGGCGCGCGAGCGCCAGCAGGAAGGAGGCGATCTTCTCCTCCGCGGTCTTGCGCCCGAGCAGCAGCATCTGGGCGTGCGCCCGCTCGAGGTCGGTGCGCGCGAACTCGAGCAGCCGCCCGGCGAGCGCGGGATTGGCGCGCGCCGCCGCGTCCAGCTTGGCGCACGGATAGCGCGCGAGCTTGCTCGCGACGATCGCCTCGACGCTGTAGGCGTGCTGGGTGGCGCCGATCAGCCCGAAATATTCGCCCGCGACCAGGAACTCGATCACCTGGCGGCGGCCGTCGGCCAGGCCCTTGACCAGCCGCACCGCGCCGCTCAGGACCCGGAAGCCGTGGCTGCGCGGCTCGCCTTCGACCACGATCGTCTGGCCGGCGGCGCTGTCCTGAGCGATGCCGAGGCCCAGCAGCGTCTCGATCTCCGGGGTCTGCCGGACCGGCTCGACCGGTTGAACTCTGACGGCAAGAGCGGTTTGCATGGGTTTGGCCTCCGCAGCGCGATGAGGTCCCAAGCTAGGCCTGCGGTTTAGGGCCTGGGAATCCGGTCGATCACGTAAGTAAAGTCCCTATCGTGCTCATCGGCCGACGGTCGCGGCCGGCTTCGCCAGGGCCTTGCGGATCAGCGGCAGCAGGTCGTCGACGCCGAACGGTTTCTCGAGCAGCAGGGTCGGCAGCGGCGAGAGCGCGCCGGCGCCGGTCCGGCGGCGCAGACGACGGCTGGTCAGGATCGCGGGCGGCGCATGCCCGGCCGCCGCCAGCGTCCGCAGCAGCGCGACGCCGTCGGTGTCCGGCAGATCCAGGTCGACCACCAGACAGGCCGGGTAACCCGGCGTGTAGGCGGCGAGAAACGGCTGCGCGGCGCCGAACGCGCGGGTCCGGAAACCGACCGCCCGCAGCGCGCTCGCGACCGCGTCGCGCACCGCCTCGTCGGCGTCGACCAGGAAGATCGTCGGCTGCTCAGGGCGGCCTCCAGGAGGCGGCGTCTCGCTAGGGCTGTCTGGCATCGCTGGCCCGGGCTCGAGGGGAACATGCATCCCCGCGAGGCTAAGCGACGCACGCGGACCGGGGAATTCGGCAGACTACGTAGGGGCGATCCGTTACGGGCCGCGCCGCTCAATCCGGATTGATGCCGGCGACGAACGCCATCCGGACCAGCTGGGACAGGCTTTCGGCCCGCATCTTCCCCATCACCCGGGCGCGGTGGATCTCGACCGTGCGCGGGCTGATGCCGAGTTCGCGCGCGATCGCCTTGTTGGGCCGGCCGATCACCAGCTGCTCGAGGACCTCGCGCTCGCGCGGCGTGAGCGCGGCCAAGCGCTGCCGGAGCTGGTCGTCGGCGGCCCCGGCGCGCGCGGCCGATGCCAGCGCCTCCTTGATGCACCTGACCAGCACGCCGGGATCGAAGGGCTTCTCGATGAAGTCGCGGGCGCCGAGCTTCATCGCCCGGACCGCGAGCGGCACGTCGCCGTGGCCGGTCATCACGATCACCGGCGGCATCGGCCCGCGGCCCTTGAGGGCCTGCAGCAGGGCCATGCCGTCCATGTCCGGCATGCGCACGTCGGTGACGATGCAGCCGCTGCCGGCGCCATCGTACTTCTCGAGCAGGGCCCGCGCGCGGGCGAAGGTCTCGACCGCGAAGCCCTCGGCCTCGAGCATGATCTGCAACGAGTCGAGCACCGCCTCGTCGTCGTCGACCACGATCACCTTGGCCGGATCCGCCATGTCAGAAGCCATCCGCCGAGGCCGGCAGGCTGACGTGGAAGGCCGCGCCGCCGTCCTGCGGCACGCTCGCCCAGATCCGGCCGCCGTGGGCATCGACGATCGAGCGGCAGATCGAGAGCCCGATGCCCATGCCATCGGGCTTGGTGGTCACGAACGGCTCGAACAGGCGCGCCGCCACCTCCGAGGCCAGCCCCGGGCCGCTGTCGGTGATCGAGATCTCGACCTGATCGGCGGCCGCCAGGCGGGTGCAGATGACGATCTCGCGACGCTCGACCTCGCCGAGCGCATCGATGCTGTTGCGGATCAGATTGGTCACCACTTGGTGGATCTGGATCTGGTCGATCAGGACCGGCGGCAGCCCGGCGGCGAACACGCGGCGCACGGCAATGCCTTTCCCGGCGGCCCCGATCAGCGCAAGCGTGCTCGCCTCCTCGACCACCGCGTTGACATCCTCGAGTGCGCGCTCGGTCTCGCCCTTGGCGACGAACTGGCGCAGCCGGTGAATGATCTGGCCGGCGCGGCTGGCCTGCTGGGCGGTCTTGTCGAGCAGGCCCGAGAGCGCGGCCCGGCGCCGGTCGTCCATGCCCTCAATCAGGCGCTGGGTCGCCTGGGCATAGTTGATGATCGCGGTCAGCGGCTGGTTCAGCTCGTGCGCCAGCGCCGAGGCCATCTCGCCCATCGCGGAGAGCCGCGCGACGTGGATCAGCTCGGTCTGCAGCTCCTGCAGGCGGTCCTCGACGCGCCGGCGGGCGCTGACGTCGCGCACGAAGCCCGCGAACAGACGATAGCCCTCGGCCCGGACCTCGCCGACCGCGAGCTCGAGCGGGAAGATCGTGCCGTCCTTGCGCTGGCCGAGCACCTCGCGGCCGATGCCGATGATCCGCTTCTCGCCGGTGCGCAGATAGTGCTCGAGATAGCCGTCGTGCGCGCTGCGGTAGGGCTCCGGCATCAGGCAGGCGACGTTGCGGCCGAGCACCTCGTCCGGCCGGTAGCCGAACATCCGCTCGGCTGCCGGGTTGAACGAGTTGATCGTGCCGCTCTCGTCGATCGTGATCAGGCCGTCCGGCGAGGTCTCGAGGATCGCGGTCAGCAACGCCTCGCGCTCGGGCAACGTGTCGCGTCCGGTCGGTGAGACGACCGTTGGGCCCTTCCTTACGGGCGTGCGACCGGCTAGGGACGGTGCCTTGCTCATGCCGCCCGCAGCATAGCGCCCGGGCGAGCGTCGTCGAGCCCTGAAGGTGCCGGCGACCGGCAGACCGTCGAACGCGAAAGGAGGCGATCCGAAATGCCGGATCACGGCCCGCTCACGCCGGAAGCCCTGGCCGGCTGGACCTGGCATGCGCTGCCGGCGGCGATCGCCGGCGCCGCCCTCGAGACGGGCCCGGACGGGCTGGACGAGCCCGAGGTCCAGCGCCGCGCCGCCCGGTTCGGCCCGAACCGCCTCACACCGCCCAAGCGGCGCGGACCGCTGGCACGCCTGGCGCTGCAGTTCCATAGCGTGCTGATCTACGTGCTGCTCGGCGCCAGCCTGGCCACGGCGCTGCTCGGCGAATGGGTCGACACCGGCGTCATCGTCGGCGTCGTGCTGATTAACGCGCTGATCGGCTTCATCCAGGAGGGCAAGGCCGAGCAGGCGCTGGCCGGGATCCGCGACCTGCTGGCGCCGAACGCGCGCGTGGTGCGCGCCGGGCGGCGCCGGGTGGTGCCGGCGGACGCCCTGGTCCCGGGCGACGTCGTCCTGCTGCAGTCCGGCGACAAGGTGCCGGCCGATCTCCGCCTGGTCGAGGTCAGGAGCCTGCGCATCCAGGAATTGGCGCTGACCGGCGAGTCGATCGCGGTCGAGAAGACGACCGAGCCGGTCGCCGCCGAGGCGGCGCTCGGCGACCGGCGCTCGGTGGCCCATGCCGGCACGCTCGTGGTCTACGGCCGCGGCCGGGGCGTGGTCACCGCCACCGGCGATGCCAGCGAGATCGGGCGCCTGGGCGCGATGCTCGCCGGGGTGCAGCCGCTCGAGACGCCGCTTTTGCGCCAGATCGCGGTGTTCGCCCGCCAGCTGACCCTCGGTATCCTGGTGATCGCGGCGGTCACCTTCGCGTTCGGGCTCCTGGTCCGGAGCTACAGCGCCGGCGACATGCTGCTCGCCGCGGTCGCGGTTGCGGTCGCCGCGATTCCCGAGGGCCTGCCGGCGATCATGACGATCACGCTGGCGCTCGGGGTGCAGAGCATGGCCAGGCGCCGGGCGATCGTCCGCCGGCTGCCGGCGGTCGAGACGCTGGGCGCGGTGAGCGTGATCTGCACCGACAAGACCGGCACCCTGACCCGCAACGAGATGACCGTGCAGTGGCTGATCACGCCCGCCGAGACCTGTGCGCTGACCGGGATCGGCTATGCCCCCGAAGGGGCCCTGCTGGTCGATGGCGCAGCGCCCGCGCCGGCCGCCAAGGCGCGCCTGGAGACGCTGCTGCGCGCCGCTCTGCTCTGCAACGAGGCGCATCTCGAGCATGCCGGCGGCGAGTGGCGGATCGATGGCGATCCGACCGAGGGCGCGCTCCTGACCGCGGCGCGCAAGGCCGGGCTCGATCTCGAGGCCGAGCGGCGGGCCTGGCCCCGGCTCGACCTGGTGCCGTTCGAGGCCGAGCACCGCTTCATGGCGAGCCTGCACGTCGACGGCGGCGGGCGCTCCCGGATCTTCATGAAGGGCGCGCCGGAAGCCGTGCTGGCGCGCTGCCGCGCCGTGTCCGGCACCGGCGCCGGTGCCGGCGCGGGGGACCAGCCGCTCGACCTCGCGGCCTGGCGGCAGCGCGCGGAGGCGCTCGCCGCGAACGGCCAGCGGGTGCTCGCGGTCGCCATGAAGCCTGCCGGACCGGAAGAAACCGGGCTCGGCTTCGATGCGCTCGAGGGCTTCGTCCTGCTCGGCCTGGTCGGCATGATCGACCCCGCGCGCACCGAGGCGATCGCTGCGATCCGCGCCTGCCGGTCGGCCGGCATCCGGGTCAAGATGATCACCGGCGACCATGCCAGCACCGCGCGCGCGATCGCGACCGGGCTCGGGCTCGCCAACACCGCCGAGGTCGCGACCGGGGTCGATCTCGACGATCTGCCGGACGAGCGCCTGCCCGAGGTCGCCCTGCGGGTCGACGTCTTCGCGCGGACCAGCCCCCTGCACAAGCTCCGCCTGGTGGAGGCCCTGCAGGCCAAGGGGCTGGTCACCGCGATGACCGGCGACGGGGTCAACGACGCGCCGGCGCTCAAGCGCGCCGACATCGGCGTCGCGATGGGCAGGAAGGGCACCGAGGCGGCCAAGGAGGCGGCTGACATCGTGCTCGCGGACGACGACTTCGCCAGCATCGCCGCGGCGGTCGAGGAGGGCCGCAAGGTCTACGATAACATCCGCAAGTCGATCCTGTTCATCCTGCCGACCAGCACCGCCGAAGCGCTGACCATCATGATCGCGGTTGTGCTCGGTTACGTGCTGCCGATCACGCCGGTGCAGATCCTCTGGATCAACATGATCACCGCCGTGACGCTCGGGCTCGCCCTCGCCTTCGAGCCGGCCGAGGACGACGTGATGGCGCGGCCGCCGCGCCCGGCCGCCGAGCCGCTGCTGTCGCCGTTCCTGCTCTGGCGGACCGGCTTCGTGGCGCTGCTGCTGCTCGCCGGCACCTTCGGGCTGTTCGTCCAGGCCGAGGCCGGCGGCCAGGGCCTCGAGCAGGCGCGCACGGTCGCGGTCAACATGCTGGTGGTGTTCGAGGTGGTCTACCTGTTGAACTGCCGGCGCCTGCTGGCGAGCGTGGTCGACCGCTCGGGCCTGCTCGGCTCGCGCCCGGTGCTGATCGCGATCGCGATCGTCGTGGTCTTGCAGATCCTGTTCACCTACGCGCCGCCGATGCAGGTGCTGTTCGGCTCGGCGCCGCTCGGCTTTCTGCCGTGGCTCAGGATCGCGCTCGCCGGCGTCCTGGTGTTCGCCGTGGTCGAGCTCGAGAAGGCCTGGCAGCGCCGCCGCCGCACGCGCCCCGCCCGGCGGCGGCGCGCGCTGCCTTGAGGCTCACGGCTCGTCGCGCGGCCGGGGATCGTGCGCGTCGTCCAGCGAACACACGTGGTCAGTCGGCTGGCAGCGGCCGGCCGGTCAGCCCTTCATCTGCTCCGGGCCTACCCACCAACCTGGTAGCGGAAGCGCCTCCTCTGAAATGCCCGCTTCGACGAGCTGCTGCCGCATTTGGCGAAGATCGCTTTGCATACGAAACTGTACGGGTTGGGAAATGACTGCCGACCATAGGTCCCGTGCCAAATCTCCATGCTTGGCTAGAAGTTCTTTGACGTGCTCCATTTTCAGAGGCCATCCGTCACCTTTAAGAGCGGTGCAGACGCACTCAAAAAATCGCACGCAATTATCGTGTACAACGCGATCTTCCCCGGCTCTTGCGAGCGCCGCAACAACATCATCTATTCGTCGCCAGAATGGCCCCTCGATCTGCGAAAGAATGTACCTCCAGCAGTCGCCTTCATTCCCAGCCAAGCCATCGAATCCAAGCTGTTCCCCAAATTTCTCGATGAGCGATGCAGCCACAGAATCCTCTATGTGCGGCATAGAGTCCGAAAGCAGCTCCTCTCTCTCCTTCGCGAACGATCGTGGTGCCAACCCCCAGGGCTGCAGCCATCGAAGGAGCTCCTCAGCATCCTCGACCGAGGGAGATGCATTCCGCAAGAACCTTCCTCTGCGCTTGCGCGACCGCCTGTCGGCTTCGTTCACCCGGAAGTGTGCCCATTCAAGCATTGGTGCTGCCAGCAATTGAACGAATTCGATTTCCGATAAAACTTCTGTCCGAGACACGCCAGGCCATCGCAGAACAGGGTACTTTGAAGATCCAGGTACCGCAGCGCTATCTCGACACATGCATTCACGTCCGACTCGCTACAGAAGATGCCGCCTCCTGCAATTTGGCTTTCCTCGGTCTTGGTAGTTGACCGAATAACTCCTCCGCGATTACGTTCTCATCAAGGTCGAAGTTCGCAGCATGATCGACGATCCACTCGTTTACCCACGATAGCTGCAGATCTCGTTGGCGCCATACCGCGAGAACCGCATTGGTCTCTCCGGCAGTAACCGAAGGACATCGCATCAATAGACGAACTGTCGCTACCGAGGACTGAAACCGAAAGATCGCATTAGCGAGGAGCTTTTCTACTACAGTGATTAGATATTCTTCTGACGCCTGAAGACGTGCGTTTTGGATTAGCTTTGCAATCAGCGCTCTACGTTCTTCCCGCTCTTCCTTTCGAGAAACCAGCAATTGCACATTTGAGTCAGCGAGTTCCTGCAATATGCTTTTCAGCAACGCCTGTGATTCGAGATGAACAAGTTCGGCCAAGTATAAGATGTAGTGATCTATCTCGTCGGCCTCGAAGCGTTCAAGCGTTGGTTGGTGCGCTATCAGATGTCGCACGAATCGCTTGATCCGCCGAGGATTCTTCCATATCAGCAAAGCGACCGCATTTAACGCCTCTTCGTCGAAAATCCGCAACTAGCTCTCCACAAGGCTCAGGCTGCTTGACTCCGGCGGCAGGATCGAGGAGGGTGAACGAAGAGCGAACATAGTGGGGAGGGTGCCCTGGCCGACGAGCTGCTGACGGATCTGCCGCGCGATCTGCCGAGCTTCCTGAGCGCTTCGGCACGGACGCGAAGTGCCGGGCGTATCTGGTGCGGGCGCTTGGCCCGCGGGGTTCCGCTGCGCGGGCTGCGGGCATTCAGGCTTACAGCCGAAGAAACGCCTGATCGAAGCGACGGCTGCGGAAGAGCACTCGAGCCTGGCCGGCACCCTGTTCGAGCAGACCAAGACCGAGCTCGCCAAGTGGTTCCTCGCGATCTACCTGGTGACCTCGAGCAGCGGGATCTCGTCGATGGAGGTCCATCGAGCTGCGCCTCCGCACTCAGCCCGCCTGGCGCCGGCTCACAAGCTCCGATCGCGCCCGATCATAGCGCTGGCGCGCCGGTCTCCTCATCCGCGGCCCATAATCTGCTCGATGTCCTCGCTCCGCGAACTCGAAGTCCTCAAGCGTCTCCTCGAGCAGTGCGGTCTTCGTCGTCGAAGGCCGCCGGTCGATCTCCAAGACAGGAGCCGTGCATCTTCGGGCAGACGTCTCGGATTGCTACCGCTTCGTCGTCGAACGCTAATACGAACGTGTAGCCGGGCAAGTCGCCCATGACCGAAGTGAAATAAGGGAACTTGGTCTGATGGTCGAGGTCGTCGACCAGTCCCACATGCGACGCTCGCCAAGTTGCCGTTGATTCGTGCAAGCGCGGGGCCATTGGGATTGAGGAGTTCCATCAGGAGATGGAAAAATCCACGACTCGTCGCCTCCGCTATCCGATTCACCGTGCTTAGGACCTTGGTGAGATCCTCGTACTTCAGAAGTGCGGACACTATCTTGGCTGCGATGGAATTTCCTAGATCGATCCCGTTGTCCTGGAGAGATTGGGCAAAGGCGACCAGAAAATCACGCCAGAGCTCGTCTCGGGTCTTGGCCGACCAGGGATTGAATGCCACGATCACGTGATTGTCGTCATCCGCCAAGCTGCGGATGTACCGGAGAACTGTTGTTTTCCCGTCACCCCACTTGCCATGAATGCCGAGGCGCACAGACCAGGAAGCGGGCGTCTGGTCGACGATGCGGTACGCTTGCCGCGCAAACGACCATCGGCCAAGGAGATCTTCGGATCGGGAGGCGGGAGCATCGTAGCCAGTTATCATGGAATTGAGCGTAGACCTCGCTCGGCGGATATTCAACTTCTACGTAGCTCAAGCATGATGTTCGGCGCTCGCGTGCTGCTCCTAGCACCAGATCCGCGCATTTCTCGCCGATCATGATGCAGGCGGCGTTGGTGTTGCCCGAGACCACGGTCGGCATGATCGAAGCATCGGCGACGCGCAGGCCGGAGAGGCCGTGGACCCGGAGCTCGGGATCGACCACCGCCATCGGGTTGCTCGCCGGCCCCATGGCGCAGGTGCCGGACGGGTGGAAGATCGTGCCGCCGCGGGCGCGCGCGTAGGCGAGCAGGTCGTCGTCGGTGACCTTGTCCGGTCCGGGCTCGAGCTCCTCGGCGATGTAGGGCTGGAGCGCCTCGGTCTCGCTCAGGCGGCGGGCGAGCTTCAGGCCGTCGACCATGCAGCGGCGGTCGGTCTCGGCGGCGAGGTAGTTGGCGACGATCGCCGGGTGGTCCTCGGGCCGCGGCGACTTGATCAGGACGCTGCCGCGGCTCTCCGGGCGCAGCTGGCAGACCGAGGCGGTGAAGCCCGAGAACCGGTGCAGGGGCTCGCCCGGCCGGTCGGCCGAGAACAGGATGATGTGGAACTGGACGTCCGGGCTCGCGAGCTCGGCCCTGGTGCGCGCGAAGATCCCGCCCTGGCCGGCGCCGATCGTCAGCGGCCCGGTCCGGAACAGCATCCATTCCAGGCCCATCAAGAGCTTCTGGAAGGGGCTGCGGACACGGTCGTTGAGCGTGATCGGCTTGGTGCAGCGGTAGACCGAGCGGGCCTGGAAGTGATCCTGGAGATTGTGGCCGACGCCCGCGAGGTCGTGGACCACCTCGAGGCCATGGCTGTGCAGATGCGCGCCCGGTCCGATCCCGGACAGCTGGAGGATCTGGGGCGAGTTGATCGCGCCGGCGGCGAGCACGATCTCGCGCTCGGCCCGGACGGTCCGCTCGGCGCCGTTCTGGCGGTAGCGGACCGCCCGGGCGCGGCGGCCGTCGAGCTCGAGCCGCAGCACCGAGGCGTTGGTCTCGATCCTGAGGTTCGGCCGTTTCTTGGCCGGGCGCAGATAGGCCCGGGCCGCCGAGCAGCGAAAGCCCCGGCGGGTGGTCAGCTGAAAATAGCCGGCACCCTCCTGGGTGGCGCCGTTGAAGTCGGGATTGCGCGGGATGCCGAGCTCCTCGGCGGCGCGCACGTACGCCTCGCAGAGCTCGTGCGGCGTGCCGTCGGCGACCACCAGCGGGCCGCCCGCGCCGTGGTGCTCGTCGGCGCCGCGCGGCTGGTCCTCGGAGCGCTTGAAGTAGGACAGCACGTCCGCGTACGACCAGCCGGCGTTGCCGAGCTGGCGCCAGTGGTCGAAGTCCTCCTTCTGGCCGCGGATGTAGACCAGGCCGTTGATCGACGACGAACCGCCCAAAACCTTGCCGCGCGGCCAGGACACCCGGCGGCCGTTCAGGCCGGGCTCGGGCTCGGTCTGGTAGCCCCAGCCGAGCTTCGGATCGAAGATCGTCCGGTAGTAGCCGATCGGCAGGTGGATCCAAAGGTTGCGGTCGCGGCCGCCGGCCTCGAGCAGGAGCACGCGGTGGTCCGGGTCGGCCGAGAGCCGGTTGGCGACCACGCAGCCCGCCGAGCCGGCGCCGATCACGATGAAATCGAAGCTCTCCGTGCCCGTCGCCGCACCCGCCATCGCCCCGGCCCATTCATGGTCTTGTGGTTTGCGAGCCCCCTTACAGCAGCATTGCGCAACGGTCCAGCGACGACGCCGCGATCGCGCCCTTGGCCGGCCCGGCGGCCCGACGGGGATTGAGCCCGCGGCCGGCCCGTGGCTATCCTGCCGGGACACAAACCCATCATGCGGGCGGCTTCGATGTTGTTGGCACGCTGCACCTGGCAGGAGGTCGAGCGCTACCTCGAGGGCAGCCGGGGCATCCTTTTGCCGATCGGCTCGACCGAGCAGCACGGGCCGAACGGCCTGATCGGCACCGATGCGCTCTGCGCCGAACTGATCGCGCAGGGCGTCGGCGAGGCGACCGGCGCGCTGGTGGCGCCGACGCTCGGCTTCGGCATGGCCCAGCATCACATGGCGTTCGCCGGCACCATGACGCTCAGGCCGCAGACCCTGCTCGCGGTCCTGGTCGATCTGCTCGGCTCGCTCGCCCGTCACGGCTTCGAGCGCTGCCTCGTGATCAACGGCCACGGCGGCAACATGGCGACCATCATGGCCGCGTTCTCCGAGCTGCACGCCGCCGCCAGCCTGGGCCCGGCCGGCCAGCCCTCGAGCCTGCGCTGCCGCCTGCGCAACTGGTGGAGCCCGCCGGCGGTGGCCGCGGTCCAGAAGGAGCTGTTCGGCGAGCGCGACGGATCGCACGCGACCGCGAGCGAGATCGCGGTCACCCAGTATGCGCTGCCCGAGTGCATCAAGCAGGCCCTGCTGGACCCGGCGCAGGCGCCGGCGAGCACCGGCTTCACCGACGCCGCCGACTTCCGCCGGCGCTATCCGGACGGCCGGATCGGCTCGGACCCGGCGCTCGCGACGCCGGCGCATGGCGAGCGCCTGTACCGGACGGCGGTCGAAGCGTTGGCCGCAGACTATCGCACCTTCCTGGCCCAGCCCTGAGACCACCGGGCGCGACCCGATCGGGCCGAGCGGACCCTCGACCTCGCTCCACAGCCGGCGGTCGAGCGCTCAAGGCTCGCCAACCCGGTCTTCGCGCTGGCCCAGACTCCTTGCGGGCGGGGCAGGACGCAATCAGCTGGTCCAGCTGCGGCTAGTTGTTCAGCCCGCCTGTTCGGCCGCTCCTCGGCGCCGGGCGAGCCGATTGCCGCGAACCCGCCGCTTCGGGCCGAGGTCGGCGGCCGATCGGCGCGCCCCGGTTCTCGAGGCCAGAAGCTTCCAGCTCCGCGCGGGCTACGATCGGTCGGTCCCGCGCCCGGCCGAAAGGAGCGATCAGGGTTGGTTCCGGAGCCGAGCGATGACCAGTGCGGCGCTGCAGGCGCCCGATTGAGCCCTGCCGGGGTCCGTCGCTGCGGACGACGGCGCCCCCGCCTGGAGCGTCTGTTTTGCGTCTGCGCGCCGATCCCCAGACCCGCAAAGGAGCGACGACCGGGGGTCATCCCCTCCGGCCCGTCCCGCAGGCTCAGCTCTGGAAGGCTGGCTGCGCAGGCCGGCGGAGGGCGACCGCCCGGGTCTTCCCGATTCGGGCCCCCGGCGCGCCCTCAGGGCCGGCCGACGCGAAGCCCGCAAGCCCGCCGGCCGGAGGCGCCGGGGAGCCCAGCGAGGGGCGACAGTTCGAGGTCTTTTCGCCCCGCGGGCCGGTCATCGACCGCTCGCAGATCGGAGGGCGCAGCCGGGGCGAACCCGGGCGCGACGCTCAGGCGACCGCGGCCTGGCTGCCGATCTGGAAGGCCGTCCCCTCGCCATGGCCGGGCTCGCCATGGACCTCGGGGTCCTTGAGCACGTAACCGCGGCCCCAGACGGTCTCGATGTAGTGGACGCCGTCGGTCGCCGCCGCGATCTTCTTGCGCAGCTTGCAGATGAACACGTCGATGATCTTGAGCTCCGGCTCGTCGATGCCGCCGTAGAGATGGTCGAGGAACATCTCCTTGGTCAGCGTGGTCCCCTTGCGCAGGGACAGGAGCTCGAGGATGCTGTACTCCTTGCCGGTGACGTGCAGCCGGCGGCCGTCGACGTCGACCGAGCGGGTGTCGAGGTTGACCACCAGCTTGCCGGTCTTGATCACCGACTCCGAATGTCCCTTCGAGCGCCGCACGATTGCATGGATCCGCGCGATCAGTTCGCTCTTGTGGAACGGCTTGGTCAGGTAGTCGTCGGCGCCGGTCACCAGCCCTTTGACCTTGTCGTCGGTGTCGTTCAGACCCGAGAGGATCAGCACCGGCGTCCGCACCTTGGCGGCGCGCAGCCGCCGGACCACCTCGAAGCCTTCCATGTCGGGCAGGCGCAGATCCAGCACGATGATGTCGAAATCGTAGTGCTTGGCGAGGTCAATGGCGTCCTCCCCGGATTCCGCCGGCTCGCAGATCATGCCCTCGCTTTTCAGAGCGGCATCGATCAGTTTCGCGGAGACCGGATCGTCTTCAACAACCAGAGCTCGCATTCCTCGCTCCTTAGTGCACGCTCTCAGGGATCAATCGTTGCACAAACGTAACCCTAAGAGCACGTTCCTTAAGGCTTCGTTAAGCCCGGTTGTATTTCCTGGCCCGAGGAGCAGCTGAGAGCGGCATCCGCACCTGAGCGGCTCTAACGACGCGCTGTATACAATCATAGGTTTTAGAACTCCGCAACAAAAAAGTGAGCACGAGCGTTGCTTGCACAACCTGAAGGGGCATGACCGACCTCGACGCCTGGAGCGGCCGACAGCTGGAGGCGCCGTCGCGATCTACCGGGAGATATCCGATAGACCAGCTTTTTCAGATGGTTGGTGAAATCGAGCCGTACCGGATCCGCGGCCGTGTGCGGAGCTGCCGGGGCACGCTGCTGGTCTGCGGCGGCCTGACCGGCATGGTGGGCCTCGGCGACACCTGCCTGATCGAGCCCCGTTCGCACAACCATAGCGAGTATCCCTGGCCGAGCGTGGCCGAGCGCGAGCCGCTGCTCGGCGAGGTCGTCGCCGTCGATGACGCCGGCGTCCATCTGCTGCCGTTCAGCGAACTCGAGGGCATCGGCCTCGACGCGCGCGTCACGCTGACCCGCGGTCTCGATCGGATCCGGCCGAGTCCCGGCTGGCTCGGGCGGGTGCTGGACCCGTTGGCGCGACCGCTCGATCGGGGGCCGGCGCCGGCCTGGGGCAGCACGGTCTATCCGCTGCAGGCGCGGCCGGCGCCGGCGCACCAGCGCCGGGGTTTCGGGCCACGGCTCGATCTCGGGGTGCGCGCGCTCAACCTGTTCACGCCCTGCTGCCGCGGTCAGCGCATGGGCATCTTCGCCGGCTCCGGGGTCGGCAAGTCGACCCTGCTCTCGATGCTCGCCCGGCACAGCAACGCCGACGCCCTGGTCCTCGGGCTGATCGGCGAGCGCGGCCGCGAGGTCAACGCCCTGCTCCAGGACGGCCTCGACAGCGGCAGCCTCGATCGCAGCGTGGTCGTGGTCGCGACCTCCGACATGCCGGCGATGCTGCGCCGCCGCGCCGCCTATCTGACGCTGTGCATCGCCGAGGCCTTGCGCGATCAGGGGCTGGCCGTGCTCTGCCTGATCGACAGCATGACCCGGTTCGCGATGGCGCTGCGCGAGATCTATCCGGATTTCTCACAGAGTGTAGTGCATCGGGCTCTAAATCGGCGAAAGTCGTTCTTCCGGAATGACTTGGAGCCGATCGGAGGAGAGCCCCGATGCCGACAGAGTGTAATCGCGACCTGTTCGGATATGAAGTGGTCGAAGGGCGCCAGGTGGTGGCCGCCTTCGACGGCGGTGAGGTGACATCAGACGCCGGGGCGCTGCTGCTCGGCGCGACCGATCGCGCGATCGGCTTGGTGACGAGGTTTGCGGCGTGCTTCGACGACGGCCGGGTCCAGGCGCAGGTCGAGCACACGGTCGAGGCTATGGTTGCGCAGCGGGTGTTCGGCATCGCGCTCGGCTATGAGGATCTGATCGATCACGACCAGCTGCGCCACGACCCGGTGCTGGCGACGCTGGCCGGCAAGCTCACCGCCCGGCGCCAGGAGTGCGCGCCGCTCGCCGGCAAGAGCACGCTGAACCGGCTCGAGCACGCACCTTTGACGCCGAGCCGCTACCATAAGATCGGCCACGACGCGGCGGCGATCGAGGGTTTGTTCGTCGCCCTGTTCCTCGAGGCGCACAAGACGCCGCCCGAGAGGATCGTTCTCGATCTCGATGCCACCGACGACCCCTTGCACGGGCATCAGGAGGGTCGGTTCTTCCACGGTTACTACGACTGCTTCTGCTATCTGCCGCTGTACATCTTCTGCGGCCGGCATCTGCTGGCGGCCAAGCTCCGGCGCTCGAACATCGACGCGTCAGCCGGGGCCCTCGATGAGCTCGAGCGCATCCTCGGCCAGATCCGGGCGCACTGGCCCCGGGTCGAGATCCTGTTGCGGGCGGATTCCGGCTTTGCCCGGGACCAGCTCATGACCTGGTGCGAGGACCATCGGGTCGATTATCTCTTCGGCCTCGCCCGCAACGAGCGCCTGGTCGGCGCGATCACCGAACAGCTCGCCGAGGCCGCGGCTGAGAGCCGGGCCCAGATGGCCCGCCCGCCGCTTCGCCGACTTCGCCTGGCGCACGCTGGACAGCTGAGCCGCACACGGCGGGTCGTCGCCAAGGCCGAGCACCTACCCAAGCTCGAACCCGCGCTTCGTCGTCACCTCGCTCAGCGTCACCGACATCGACGCTCGGACCCTCTACGAGCAGGTCTACTGCGCCCGCGGCGAGGTCGAAAACCGGATCAAAGAGCAGCAGCTCGACCTGTTCGCCGATCGCACCTCGGCCGCGAGCATGCGCGCCAACCAGCTCAGGCTGTGGTTCGCGTCCTTCGCCTACGTGCTGGTCGAGGCGCTCAGGCGGATCGGGCTCCGGTTCACCCAGTTCGCCACCGCCACCTGCGCCACCATCCGGCTCAAGCTCCTGAAGATCGGCGCCCAGGTCCGCCGCAGCGTGCGCCAATCAAGGTCGCAATGCCCTCAGCCTGCCCGTTCCAGACCGAGTATCACCTCGCCTACCTCTACCTGAAGCGTGCCGCCGCCTTCTGAACATCTCGCCCACAGCACCGCAGACCGCCCGAGCGGTCGCAATCGCTCGCCCGGAATTCGCCTCGGACCATCAATCTCGACCCGAAACCGCCGCGTCCGGCCATCGCGTCCGTTGTGGCCGCCAAACTCCGACCCCGCCTTTTTCGCCGCCGGCGAGCCGCCGACCAGCAAGGGCTATCCGCCGAGCGTGTTCGCCGAGCTGCCCCGGCTCCTGGAGCGGGCCGGCCCGGGCGTCGGCGAGGGCAGCATCACCGGCCTGTTCACGGTCCTGGTCGAGGGCGACGACCTGACCGACCCGATCGCCGATGCGGTCCGGGCGATCCTCGACGGCCATATCGTGCTCGATCGGGCGATCGCCGAGGGCGGGCGCTTTCCCGCGGTCGATGTGCTGCGCTCGCTGTCACGGAGCGCGCCGGCCGCTTACGAGCCCGAGGAGCGGCCTGTGGTCGAGCGCGCGCGACGCCTGATCCGGGCCTACGCCGATACCGCCGAGCTGATCCAGCTCGGCGCCTACCGCCCCGGCAGTGACCCGGTGATCGACGCCGCGATCGCGGCGCGCCCGGCGCTCGAGGCGGTGCTCGGCCAGTCGATCGGGGAGCGGAGCGCGCTCGCGGACGATTTCGCCCGGCTGGCGGCTGCGGTCGGCGCCGCCGAGGCCGCGGCCGCGGGCGCCTGAGCGGATGGCGCCGCTGGCGGTGCTTGCCCGGCTCGCAGGCCTCGAGGTCGAGCGCGAGCGGCGCGCGCTCGCCGCGCTCGACGACCGGCTCGAGCGGCTGCGCCGCCAGATCGCGAAGGCCGAGGTCGAGGCCGCGAGCGAACGGCGGTGCGGGTTGGATCTCGCCGGCGCGAGGGCGCTCTCGGTCTACCTCGAAGCGCACCGGCAGCGCCGGCAGGCGGCCGAGGCGGAGCGCGCGGACCTGGAAGAGCAGCGCGCGCGGCAGCTCGCCCGGCTGCTGGCCGCGCGGCTCGAGCTCAAGCGGATCGAGGTGCTGCAGATCCGGCAGGAGCCGGCGCCGCCAGGCCGAGGCCTTGCGCCGCGAGCGCCGGGGCCTCGACGAGCTGGCGCTGCTGACGCGCGGCGCCGGGCGCTGAGCCCGCCGGGCTCCGTCTAGAACTCGGGGGCGAGGGTGACCTTCAGCCCGTCGAGCTCGGCGCTGAACGGGATCTGGCAGGACAGGCGGGAGTTTTCCTGGACCTGGTAGGCCTCGTCGAGCATGCGGTCCTCCTCGTCGGAGGCCGGCGACAGCTGGTCGAGCCAGGCCGGATCGACGTACACGTGGCAGGTCGCGCAGGCGCAGCAACCGCCGCAGGCTGCCTCGATCGGCAGATCATGCTCGCGGATGATCTCCATCACCGACCAGCCGGGCGTACCCTCGATCAGGTGCTCGGCACCCTCGCGGTCGATCACGACGATGTTCGCCATCAGGCCACGCCCCGCTGCTGCTGGACGGGAGGATCTGCCATCGGCGCCCGCCCGGCCTCCCGGGTATCGAGACAGCTCGCCATCGGGCCGCCCTCGGCCTGCCTGGTGCGGCCAGACATCAGGCGACGCCCAGCTTCTTCTGCAGATCGGTGCTCGAGGTCGTATACCGGAAAATCAGCTTCTTCTCCGGGAAGCAGTAGTGGAACGCCTTCTGGCACATCAGCGCCGACTCGTGGAAACCCGAGAGGATCAGCTTCAGCTTGCCCGGATAGGTGATGATGTCGCCGATCGCGAACACGCCCTCGAGATTGGTCTCGAAGGTCGCGGTGTCGACCTTGATCAGATCGTCCTCGAGTGCCAGGCCCCAATTGGCGAGCGGCCCGAGCTCCATCTTGAGGCCGTAGAAGGCGAGCAGCGTATCGCAGGGCACCAGCGTCTCGCCGTCGGGGCTCTTGACCGTGACCCCGTCCAGCCGGTCGGCCGGCCCGTGCAGGCCCGCGATCTGGCCGATGTGCAGATCGATCGCGCCGGTCGAAACCAGCTGCTCCATGCGCGCGACCGAATCGGGCGCCGCGCGGAAGTCTTTGCGGCGGTGGACCAGGGCGAGGCTGTTGGCGAGCGGCTGCAGGTTGAGGGTCCAGTCGAGCGCCGAATCGCCGCCGCCCGCGATCAAAAGGTCCTTGCCGCGAAAGTCCTCCATCTTGCGCACGGCGTAGAAGAGCGAGCGGCCCTCGCGCTCGGCCGCGCCCGCGAGCGGCAGCCGGCGCGGCTCGAAGCTGCCGGCGCCGGCCGCGATCACCACGACCGGCGCCTCGAGCACCACGCCCTCGCTGGTCGTGACGCGCCAGCGGCCGTCGTCCTGGCGCTCCAGCCGCTCGACCCGCTGGCCGAGGTGGAAGCCGGGCTCGAATGGCCGGATCTGCTCGAGCAGGAGCTCGGTCAGCTGCTCGCCGGTGCAGCGCGGCACCGCGGGGATGTCGTAGATCGGCTTGTCCGGATAGAGCTCGATGCACTGGCCGCCGATCCGGTCGAGGTTGTCGACCAGCTGGCACTGCATGTTCAGCAGCCCCGCCTCGAACACCGCGAACAGGCCGACCGGCCCCGCCCCGACGATCACCATGTCGGTGCAGATGGGGTCGGTCCGGACCGGCTCGCTCCGGGCCGGCTCTTGCCGCACTGAGGCCTCGTTCATCCCATCCCTTCGAGCTGCCGCCAACGCGCACGCCAGGGCCGCCGCCAGCTAGCAGCACCCCGCCGTTGCCTACACGCTTTCGCCACACGAGAAAAGGGGCGCCGGTTTCGAAACGAGCGGCCGGTTGTGCCGTTCCGTCGGGGAGTCGGCGAGACCCCAATACGGCGTGGCCTCTGACCGGCCTGCGGCCGGTCGGTCGCTCGCGGCGTTGACCGTCCGAGGCGACATTCACGGTTGCGCTCTGACCGTTGTCTGGCGGCTGCCCGATCAGCGGCGATGCCTCGGGCAGGCGTCTGCGCTCGAGGTCCGAGCAACAGCCTGCCTCGGGTGGACGCAATCGGAGCGCCGGCGGTCAGGCACCCTTTCTTTGCGCCCCAACGGCACGTTGGATGAAATCCGCGAGCTCGGGCAGGCGCCAAGCGGCACGCGCACGGCGGATTGGCAGAGGACGGATCGGCGCCGGGCGTGGCTCGGGGAAAATGGCGCTGACCACCAGCAGCTCGCAGTCGGTCTCGCAGACCGCGGTCGCGGCCCGTCGGCCGCTCGGGGCGGACAGGCCGAGTTCGGCGAGGGGGTCGGCCGCGCCGAGGCTGCCGTCGAGGTCGCGGAGCCGGACCCGGCCTTTCAGGATGTAGAACAGCTCACCGGCCGGCTCGCCCTTGCGGAACAGGATCTCGCCGGCGGCGAAGCGGCGTTGCGCGACCAGCGGCCGGAGCTGATCGAGGAAGCGTTCGCCTGGCGCCGCGCGGTCTTGCCTGCGCCTCCGCTGCTGCAGTTCCCGCAGGCGGTAGAGGTTCAAGGGCAGAAGAATGCCGTGCAGCGCCCACACCGGGGTCAGGTCGAGGGACAGGCCGTAGGTGATGAAGGCGAGGTTGCTCAGGATCGCGAGCAGGCGCATCGGCAGCATGGTCCGCATGCCGAAGGTCAGGAGGACCAGTCCCGATGCCAGGAATCCGAGAGCCTCCGGCATGCCCGCCACCTCCACCGCCTGCGCCGGTCAAGGCTGGGCCCGGGTCGCGCGCAAAGATGATCCCCGCGCCGGGCGTTCGCCTTTGGCGGGTGTTCGGGATAGGGTGCCGGCGGCCGCGCTCTGACGCGGGTCGCGCCGGGCGGGCTCAGTGGACCGCGATGTAGGCGTCGCGCAGGACCGCGGTCTCGGTCTCGAGCTCGGCCAGGCGGTGCTTGACGGCATCGCCGATGCTGACCAGGCCGACCAGCCGGCCGCCGTCCTGCACCGGCAGGTGGCGCACCCGGTGGCGGGTCATCACGCCCAGGATCCGGGTCAGATCGTCCTCCGGCCGGCAGGTGATGACGTCGTGGGTCATCACGTCGGCGACCTTGATCTCGGAGGTGTCGGCCCGGTGGGCGGCGAACGCGCGGACCACGTCCCGCTCCGAGATGATGCCGGCGAGCCTGCCCTGGTCGAGCACGACCAGCGCGCCGATGCCCTCGAGGCGCAGCCGCTGGGCCACGGTCGCAAGCGTCGCCGTCGGGCTCACGGTCGCGACCTCGTGCCCCTTGGCGGTCAAGACTGCATCGACCTTCATCGCGCTCTCCTTTCCCTCGCTGACCATCCATCCTGTCGCGGCCGCCGCGCGGCCCCTATGGGTCCGCCTGCGGGACGGCGGCGCCGCGGCCCCGGCGGCGCGCGCCGCCGAGATCGTCCCGACCAGAGGCAGAGCCCGGGGAGATCCCGATCGGCGCGCTCGATCCGGAGCCGCGGCCGGCCGAGCGCCAGCGGCTCGAGGAAGGAATATGGTGCAGGTCGGGGTTTTCGGGGAGCGTTTTGTCGAGGTTTCCGGGTCGGTGATGCAGCCGCGCACCCGCTGTCGCCCGGCAAGGCGGCGATCGGGGCCGGGGGCGGGTCCGCGCGCCGGCCCCGCCTGGACCTCGGAGCCGGCCCGTCGGTTGCCGGCGCCTTGCCTTGCCGGGCGGAGACGGGCAAGAATTGCGTCCGCGCGCAGGAGGAGACCCGCCATGGCGGTGACCACGGGCATGGTCGGCCACGGCTTCTACGATCACAACTCGGCGCCGCAATGGGCGGCGACCGAGGCCGTGCTGCCGTGGCTCGAAGCGGCGATCGCCGGCATGCGGCTCGCCGAGGGGCCGCCGGCGATCGCGCTTGCCGACTTCGGCTGCTCGGAAGGCCGGAATTCGATCCGGGTCATGCACAGGCTGGTCGCGGCGCTGCGCGCCCGCACCGACCGGCCGATCCAGACGATCCACAGCGACCTTGCGACCAACGACTACCGCTCGCTGCTGCGCGACCTGCGCGCCGACGGCCGCTCGGTGTTCGGCGCGGGCGCCTCCTCCGCGCTCGTCGGCGGCTCGATGTTCGAGCAGCTGCTGCCACCGCGCTCGCTGCAGGTCGCGATGACCTACAACGCGATCGGCTTTCTCAGCCGCCGGCCGGTCGAGCGGCTGCCCGACTACATCCTGCCGAACGGGCCGAGCGCGCTGCGCGGCGTGGGTGCGGTCAGCGCCGAGGACCGGGCGACGTTCGCCGCCCAGGCGCTGGCCGATCTCGAGAGCTTCATGCGGGCGCGGGCCGCGGAGCTGGTGCCGGGCGGCAGCCTGTTGATCGAAGTCTTCGGGGCGGGCGAACGCGCTCGCACCTGCGATGGCGTCTACGACGCGCTCAACGATGCCGTGCTCGAGGTCCTTGACGCGGGCGTGATCGATCGCCCCGCCTACGAACCCTACTACCAGCCGGTCTATTTCCGGACGCTGGACGAGCTGGTCGCGCCGGTCGCCGGGCGGGAGGCGCCGCTGGCGCCCTTGTTCCGCCTCGAGCGGGCCGAGAGCTACGAGGTCGCGGTCCCGTTCGTCGCGGAGTTCGAGCGCACCGGCGATGCCGCGGTCTTCGCCCGGACCTACACCGATTTCTTTCGCGCCTTCACCGAGCCCGTCCTGCGCGCGGCTTTTCCCCGGGCGCCCGACCGGTTCGCCGACGACGTCTTCGGCCGGGCCGAGCGGCTGATCCGCGAGCACCCCGAGCGCTACGAATTCCACTACGTGAGCGTCGCCGCGCTGCTGACGAGGCTGCCGTGATGGGGCGCGGCACCGCGAAGGAGCGCCGGCGCCGCCCTGAAACCGAAGCTCAGGAGGGTCGCAACGGCCGTTCCGGGAAGGCACCCGATCGAGCTCCTTAAGGCCGGCAAGCTTGCTCTCGGCGACCCGGTCAGGCCGCGAGGTGGCGGCGCGCCTGCGGCGAGATCCGGTCGGACGGCGTGCGGGGAGGGCTACTTGACCGTGAACGTCGTCCACATCCCGGCCGTGTAGTGGCCCGGAACATTGCAGTAGAGGATGTACGTACCCGGCTTCAACTCGATCCGCAGGGCGCCGGACTTGCCCGGATCGAGCTCCGAGACCTCGCCCAGGTCGCCCTCCTTGTCCTCGTCGACGCGGTTCTCGTCGGCGATGTAGGGCAGCGGCTTCTTCGGATTCGCAAGCTTGGCCACGATCATCTCGTGGATCTGGTCCTTCGAACTGTTGAGCACCTCGAAGGTCACCATGCCGGGCTTGACGGTATCCGGCGTGACGCTGATGCCCATCGTCGCCTTCGACATGTCGCCGCCCATGCCAAGGCCGAGGTTGGTCGCCATCGGCACGTCGGCGCCCTTGTCCCAGAGCGCCACGTTCGCCACGGCCCCCGCGGCTTGGGATGGACCAGCGGCCGCAACCACCATGACCAGGGCTGCGACCGGCAGCCGGAGTTTCTTCAGGAGAGGTTGCATTCTTGTTCCTCATGCGATTTGAGACTGTGCGTGCGCCGCACATGCCCTTTGGCGGGCAGGTTTAACCGACATCCGCCCGATGACCGTCGTGTCGGCGGCCGCCGGCATCGCCGGCACGCCCACCAGCCCGAGCACCAGAAGCGCGGCGAGGATGCCGCACCGGTCGCTCGAAATCTCTCTGGTCATCGCGGTCGCTTTGCTTTTTGGGGATCGCCTGGCCGAGCGCCAATGATCCCAGGCAGCAACCCGAGCACTGCCTGACGGCGCCGGCATTGATCTGGATCAACACCGCTCGTTGCAGTATACGGCGTACACAGAGTTCGACGGATCCAGCCACAACTTTGATGGTTCCGGACGCGATGCGTCGGACAACAACACGCTCTATCTGCAAACGTGGATCGCGTTCTAGCCGACTGAGAAGCGACGACCTTGTGCGACGCCACGACTCGCTCCTTCTCTGAGCTGCTCGCCGAGGCGCGCGAAGCGGCCGTAATAAATCCTGGCCCCGTTGTCTTGGTGGCCCCGTTGTCTTGGGTGCTTGTTGCCGCGGTCCATGAGTGACCGCAGGACCTGACCCCCACGTTCCAGCTTCACGTTGCTGTACGGCCAGAACGATGGGCCACCGCTTTTGTTGAAGGGCAACCAGTCGAGCTGGACCACGAAGCCGTTGCTGTCAGGAGACCCGGTCCGAGTGTCGTAGAGCGCCGCGTCGCTGTCCCCCCAGATCGAGAAATAACCGACGGTCAATCCGTAGGTCTTGTCGAACAGGTAAGACCCGGCGATGTTAAAGCTATAGAGCATATCATTCGAGTGGCTGGCCAGACCGAGCTCTTTGCTGGCGCTTAGGTCGTCGTGCTCGAGAATCCACGAGGTCAGCCAGGAGAAGTCGTTGCGATCTCCGGAATACTGATACTGAAGATCGAGGCCGACGTCGAGCGTGCCATCTTTGCCTTCGCTGTCGTCGCGGCCGGGGTAGGTGGCGGCGTACAGGCCGAAGGTGCCGAGCTCGAGATAGTTGCTGTCCCAGCTGTGCTGCCCGGCGATCCGCCAGTAGGGCGCGATGCCGGCGACCTCGAGCTCGCCTTCGGTGTCGACCCCCAACGTGTCCTGCGCCGATCGCGCCAGTCCCTTGTAGCCGTCGACCTCGACGTAGACCTGATCGTTCCACATGCTGTAGCCGCCGAGGCCGACGACCTGTTGGGCGAGCTCGCCCTGAATCAGGGGCGCCGCGCTTGGCCCCGGCGCGAAACCCGAGGTCGAGAACGGAAAGCTCCAGGCCGGGGTCGTGTTCCAGAGGTCGGAGACCGACGGGTTGTTGTTGGCGGTGAGCCCGTAGTCGATCCCCTGGTCGGCGATCGTCGTGCCCTGAGCGAACCGGACGTCGGTATTGTCCCAGGTGAATTCCCGCGCCACGCCGTCATAGGTGCCTTGGACGAAGGCGCCCACGTAGTCCGGCATCACGATCCCGCCGTAGAAGACGCTCGCCTGGTTCAGGGCGAAATTGTCGTTGTCGCCAAACCCCGACGCCGGCTTCGGCTGTTGCCCCTTGCTGGTGTGGGTGAAGCCCGGCTGGGCCATGAAGGCGAGATGGGGCAGCTTGCTCTCGCCGCTGCTCGCCAGATAGCCGGTGAGTTTGAAACTTCGACCGAAGGCGGTCAGTTCCGGAAAGTTGGTATGACAGGCGGTGCAGGGCATGCTGGTCTGCCGGGCATAGCTCGGCAGCGCCTGGGCGGCCGGCACCATCAGCATCGTATGTCCGAGCAGAAGCGACAGTGCCGCCAAGAAAGACGTTCGTTTCATGACGCCTCCCGCCCCCCGCGCTCGGACGCGGCCTTCGTCCCGCGTCTCCGACGATCCGACCGCATGTTTGGATCGATCAAACCGCCGTCATTGACCCAGATCAACCGGCCTTCCGACACGCCGACTGCTCCGGGCGCGCGACCTGGACTTTGCCCCGTTCAATACCGTTCGGGCACGAAGGTCTGGTCGCTCTTCGGGGGGCGGACGTAGCCGGCGGCGTCCTGGCGCGGCGGCAGCTCGATCGGTTGCGGCGTCAGGTCCTCGTAGGCGATCATGCTCAGAAGGTGGCTGATGCAGTTGAGCCGCGCGCGCTCCTTGACGTCAGCCTCGACCACGTGCCAGGGCGCCTGCTTGATGTCGGTGTGGGCGAACATCTCGTCCTTGGCCTTCGAGTACTCGACCCAGCGCTTGCGCGATTCCAGGTCCATGGGCGACAGCTTCCAGCGCTTGGTCGGATCGTGGATCCGGCCGCGGAAGCGGCGCTCCTGCTCCTCGTCGCTGACCGAGAACCAGTACTTGATCAGGATGATGCCCGAGCGGACCAGCATGCGCTCGAATTCCGGGCAGCTGCGCAGGAACTCCTGGTATTCCGCATCGGTGCAGAAGCCCATCACGCGCTCGACGCCGGCCCGGTTGTACCAGGAGCGGTCGAACAGGACCATCTCGCCGGCGGCGGGCAGATGGGGCACGTAGCGCTGGAAATACCATTGGGTCTGCTCGCGCTCGGTCGGCGTCGCCAGCGCCACGATCCGGCAGACGCGCGGGTTCATACAGTCGATGATCCGCTTGATCACGCCCCCCTTGCCGGCGGCATCGCGGCCCTCGAAGATGACCACGACCTTCAGGCCTTTGTGCCTGATCCATTCCTGCAGCTTGACGAGCTCGACCTGCAGCTTGGCCAGCTCCGCTTCGTAGAACTTCTTCTTGAGCCTGCCCGGCGCGGGCGATGGCTCGCCGTCGGCCGGATCGCCGGTGCGGGCTTTGGCACCGTCGCCCGCGGCCCGGACGACCTTGAGCTTTGGACTTGCGGCCCGGTTTCGTTTCGCCATGGGTGCCTCGCTGCCGTCTTCGCGATCGCGGTCGGCTGCCTGCGCCCGGTCCGGGCGCCCCCGCCGGCTCGGTCTGGCGATGATAGACACAACCGGCCTTTACCGTCATGCTGATAACGTCGGAAGCCGGCTGGAGTTGCCGCCCATGTCGATCGAAGGCGTATGGACCGGGGAAGTCTACGGCCCGTTCGGCTGGGACAGCCGGGGCGTGTTCATCTTCGACGGCGGCCGCATCGTCGGCGGCGACCACCGGCAGTATTCGAGCGGCACCTACAGCCAGAGCGGAGGCGAGGTGAAGGCCCGGATCACGGTCCACTACTACGGCCCGCCGCAGCCCGCCTTCGGCGAGGCGCGGGAGCGGTTCACGACCGAGCTCGAGGGCAGGCTGGAGGGAGCGAAGATCGAAGGCGTGATCCGCCGGCCGGACCGGCCCCAGTTCGATCTGCAGATCCGCCTGACCAAGCGCATGGACCTGCCGGGGGCGTGAGCCGCCGCTGAACCTGCCGGTGCCACCCCTGTCGTTCACCAGCGACACGCTGATCCGGCTGGGCGAGAACCCCAGTTCCACGATGACGCGCTGAAGCTCGTTCTCGTTGTCGGGGCCGTCAACGACCCAAGGCCTGGCGGCCGACGTGCCCGCCCCGATGCCGCAACCCAGAAACGGCGCGTCCCGCAGCACGGGCAGAAAATCCGTGTCGTCGAGCGCAGAGTTCAGAACGGTCGCGAACAGCAGTCCGCCGCCGACCACGAACAGCAGGAGGAGCCTCCTCGCGGCGGCACGCTGCCAATGATGCTTCGCGACCATGCCTGCGAGAAGCACCAAGACAGGCCACGAAATAGATGCTGCGGCTCCCGGTCAGCTGCTCTGACGGCACCGCGAGGCCGAGAGCGGATCCCGAGAGCGGATCGACGCTGCCGTCGACATCGCTCCCGATCGCCGGCACGCCGCAGGCCATCGCCTCGAGAAAGACGATGCCGAAGCCCTCGCCGGTGCTCGGCATGACGAAGAGGTCGGCCATCCGGTAGTGGTCGACCAGCTCCGCCACCGCGACTTGGCCGATGAAACGCGTGATGTCGGCGACACCATGCGTGTGCGCCAGGGCCTCGAGGCGCGGCCGGTCGTCGCCGTCGCCGGCGATCACGTAGACGAGATCGGGGAAGCGCGCGCGCAGCGCCGGCAAGGCGTGGATCACGCGGTCGTGGCCCTTGTAGCGGCCGGGCAAGGACAGGCGGGCTACGGTCAGCAGGATGCGCCTGCGCTCGAGCCCATAGCGCCGCAGCAGGTGCAGGGGGGCTTCGATCCGGGCGTGAAGCGGGGGTCGAGAACGTTGGGGAGGACCTGGACCCTGTCCGGGTCCACGTCTGCCCAGGCGAGAAACCGCTCGCGCGTATGACGGCTGACGGCGGTGACCAGCTCGGCCTGCCACGGCCGACCGGACGAGTCGGCCGGGCGGGGCGCAGGCGCCGATGCCGTGGAGCTGCAGCCACCATGGATAACGCAGCCAGCGGGCCAGCCCGCCGGCCAGCGCCGCCATGTTGATGTGGCCGCAGAACAGGAGGTCGAAGGACCGCCGGGTCGCGGTCAGCCCGAAGACGCGGGCCAGGTAGGCGGCCTTGCCGGCCGATGGCGGTAGCTGGCGGAGACGCTTCGGGACTCCGCGCCTGAGGCGTCGCCGAATCGGGGAACGACGAGCACGTCCTCGACGCTGCCGAAACCGGCGACGACCCGGAGGAACGCCTGGTTGTAACGGGCGATGCCGCCACGGGCGCCGAAACCGTCGGTAACGAGAGCGAGAATGCGCGGCGCCAGAGCTCTTACCCTCCTCGGCGAAGGCTGATCCGCGCATCCGCGTGCCGGTTCGGCCGCTCGCCGGAGGCTGGATCGCCGGTCTCATGGCGCCGCTCACGCAGCCGCGCTCCACCGGCGGTCCTGCCGCAGCGGCGCAGCCTCGGGCACGAAGGCGAGGTCGAGCTGGGCAAGGGCGTGGTCCAGGGGCCATCGAAGGAGGCCGAGCACGTCGTAGAGGACGAAGCCGTAGTCCTTCAGCTTCTGCGTGACCGCGAAAACCTCCGGGCCGTTCTCGATCGTCGCGAGCGCGCTGGTCTCGATGATGATGGCGTCGATGTGGGCCATGCGGGCGGACATGCCTTCCAGCACCATGAGCTCGGCGCCTTGGACGTCGATCTTGCAAGGGCCGGACGGACGAAGTCACCGATCACGGCATCGAATCTTTGGACCGGTACCTCGTATGCGGCGACGCTGACGCGGGCCCGACCTCTCGGAAGGAGGTCGAGCCGCCGATCTCGTTGTGGACGTCGATCAAGGCCGTGCCCGCGCTTGCGCCAAGCGCAAGGTTCAGGATCTCGGCGCGCAGTCTCTGTTCTCGACAGACGAGGCGTTCAAGGCGATCGGGACGCGCATTGCCGTCCCAGGCGCCTCGCCGAAACGGCCGGTCAGGTAGGCGAGGGCTGCGAACATGGGCGCGAGCGCTGCACAGGTGGCCTCTTGGAAGGAACCTGCAGCGACACGGTGGCGCCGCTCATCCCTTCCGCCTCGTCGAGCTTTGCCGCAGGAGCAGAAGCAAGGTAGACGCTCCGCTCCTCCGTGACGCCGCTCCAGACGACCCCGGCGCCGACCACGCTCAGCCGCCGCAGCACGCTGCCCGGGCAGACGATCGCCCTGGCGCCGACCCAGGCGCCGTCATCGATTGCGACCGGCTTGCAGAAGAAGCGGAAACCGGGGTCGTGGTAGTCGTGGTTGCCGGTGAACACGTAGGCGCCCTGGCTGAGGCACACGCTCGAGCCGAGCGTGACCGGGCAGTGGTTGTCGATCCAGACCCGCTCGCCCAGCCAGACGTGGTCGCCGAGCGCGAGGAACCAGGGGTACTTGATCGTGACCCGCGGCCTGACGACGAGGCCGCGGCCGACGCGGGCGCCGAACCGGCGCAGCAGCGCCGCCTTCCAGCGCGACGGCAGCACGAGCGCGCTCTGGAACAAAAGCGCGCTGCAGAGGTGCCAGGCGATCCGCCAGGCGCGGCTGCGATTGCCGGCGATTACCGGGCGCTCATAGGCCCCGAGGTCGATCGCGGCGACCCGGCGCTGCCGGCGGGCTGCGGGCGGCATGGTCATTCCGCCGCCACCGCCTCGAGGGCCGGGTGCTCGGCGGGCAGGAGCTGGCGCAGGCAGCGGTTCCAGGCGGCGAGGCTCGCCTCGCGGCTGTAGGTGCGCTCGTAGGCGGCGCGGGCGTTGGCGCCCATGGCCGCGAGCCGCCAGGGCTCGGCGCGCAGCGCGCGGATCGCGGCGGCGGCCGCGCCGGCCTCGCCCGGGGCCGCGACGAGGCCCGCGCCATGGGCGCGCACCAGGCGCGCGACGTCGCCCGCCGGATCGCCGATCGCCAGCACCGGCCGCCCGGCGGCGAGCGCCCCGTACAGCTTGCTCGGCATGACCAGGCCCTCGCACTCCGGGCGCAGGCTCACGATGTGCAGATCCGGCGCGGTCAGGCTCTCGCGCAGCCGTTCGAGTGACTGATAGGGCCGGAGCATCAGGTTGGCGAGGCTGCGCTGGCCGGCCCGGCGCTTCAGCCGCTCGTAGCCGGCGCCGGCGCCGACCAGCAGGAAGACCAGGCCCGGCTCGTCGTCCAGGCGGTCCATCAGCTCGACCAGAGTCTCGACCTCGTGGACCCGGCCGAGGTTGCCCGAGTAGCCGATCACGAAGCGGTCGCCCAGGCCCCATTGCTGGCGCAGGCGATTGTCTTCCGGGGCCAGCGGCCGGACGTGGGCGCCGTCGGCCCAGTTGTGGATGACCGTGATCCGGTCCGGCGCGATGCCTTCGGCCCGCAGCCGCGCGGCCATGCTGTCGCAGACGGCGACGTTGATCGCGGCGCCGCCGAGCGAGGCGTTGCGCAGCGCGCGCAGCACGCGGCCGCTGGTCCCGGTCGCGAACCGGACGCCGACCGCGGCCGCCGCCTCCGGAAACAGGTCCTGGCACCAGTTGACGAGCCGCGCGCCCTTGAGCCGGGCGACCGCCCAGGCGATCACCGAGAGCAGCGGCGGATCGGTCTTGGCGACGATGACGTCGCCCGGCCGCGCGCTGGTCAGGAGCGCCCAGAAGGCGCTCCAGCAGAAGGTCGCGCAATCGAGCGCCCGTCCGGGCAGGCAGAGCCGCCCGGAGCGTGTCGCCCACAGGCGGCGCACCCGGGCGCCCGCATGGCCCTGGCGGGCCGGCAGCCCGGCGCCGGGATCGGTGTAGAGCTGGCGGCTCGCGAACACCGTGGTGGCGAAGCCCTCCGTGACGGCCGTCTCGACGAGGTCGGTGAGCAGCTGCGCGGTCGCCGAGCGATCGGGATGGAAATAGCGATTGATCACCAGGAGCCGGGGCTGCGGCTCCGTGCTGGCGGCCGGGTCCGGCACGCAGGCCGAGGCCTCCGGGCTCAGCGACTGGCGCGCCCATTCGAGCGCCCGCCGCAGTTCGTCGGCGTCGATCCGCTCGCCGACCAGCAGCGTCCGGAGGGTGCGCCGGAGGATGCGGGCGTCGACCAGCGGGCTCGCGTTGCGGATGTACCAGAGGTCGAGCGCCAGCTTGTCGTCGATCGCCAGCAACCGGCCGCCGTGCACCTGGGCCCAGCCGGTCAGTCCCGGCCGCACCCGGCTGCGCTCGAAGCCCGGCGCCGGCAGGTCGCGCGGCAGCAGCGGGCGCGGGCCAACCAGCGACATGTCGCCGATCAGCACATTGTAGAACTGCGGCAGCTCGTCCAGGCGCGACCGGCGCAGGAACCGGCCGACCGCGGACGTCCGGGCGTGGTCGGGCAGGATCGCGCCGGCGGCGTCCAGGGCCGGGCGCATGGTCCTGAACTTGTAGAGCGTGAAGGTGCGCAGGAACCGGCCTGGGCGCGCCTGCCGGAACAGCACCGGAGCGCCGACGTCGCCGTAGACGACGAGCGCGATCAGGCCGAACAGCGGCAGGAGCGCCAGCAGCGCCGAACCGCTGACGACCACGTCGAACACGCGCCGGAGACGAAAGTAGGCGATCGGCGCGGGGCGGCGGCCGGCGCCTGCCGGCGCGACCGCGGCGGCGCCCATGTTGAGCAGATTGGGCAGGTATTCGATCTCCAGGCCGTGGCGCCAGGGTGCGGCGGCCATCGCGGCCCGCGCGACCTCTGCGATCTCGCCGGGCGCGCGGGTCACGATGATCTTGCGCGGGTGCACGCCGCGGACCGCGAGCCCGACCAGAATGCGTTCGAGATCGGATGCCCGTCCCAGAACCGGAATGCCGTTGAAGTAGCGGCCGCTGCGATCGTACAGGTCGTCGATGATGCCGACGATGTGCAGCCCCATCCCCAGGGTGGATTGCGCCGCCCGGACGAACAGCGAGGTCAGGGGACCGCAGCCGTAAATCAGGACCGGCACCTTTTCCTGTCTCGTCCGCAGGGGCCGCAGCGAGAGTCCGCCGTTCCTGGTCGCCCGATAGGAAAGGCGGGAGGCGCTCAAAAGGACGATCAGGACGAACCACTGGACGATCGGCGCGGAGCCGGGAATCTCGGCACGCCGGTAGAGAACGGGCAGCATGAACAGGAACAGCAGCAGAATGACCCACGTCGAGGTCCGCGCGATCGAGATCAGATCAGCGAGCGACGTGTAGCTCCAGACCCGGCGGTGCAGGCCGCTCGAGTAGAAGCAGGCCGCCGCGATCAGCACGCTGGCCGGAACCCCGTATCCCAGCGCCCGATACTCGATCTGCCGCAGATGGCCGCCGTTGCTCAGCCAGAACGCCAGCATGAACGAGGCGCCCGCGACGAGCACATCGTGCACGAGAATGATTGTCGTCCTCGGGAGTCCGGCCTGCATGCGCTTGCGACCTACGAGTTACTGTCGGGGACGGTACATAGCGCAGGTTTGATTGTGGAGACTGAGATCACGATGGTCTCGGGAGACCCAACAGCCGCCACGATCGGTCATCGTCGCCGCTCCTGGTCGGTTGGCCGCTGATGCTAGGGTCTATGTCGCCTGGTCGATCTAATCACGATAGTAGGCGCTGTACTGCATGTAGTATTGACCGGCATCGCCATAGCTGTATTGTGCATGTCTCTTCATGTCGACCTGATTGAGCACGACGCCCGCGACCTGGGCGGAGAAGCGTTCGAGTTCTCTGAGGGCGGCCTGGACAGCGTCCCGTTTGGTCCGGTCCCACCGCACCACGAACACGATCGCGTCCGCGACCCGGGCGAGGGTCTTCGCGTCGGGCACGCCAAGCACCGGCGGCGTGTCGATGATCACGCAGTCGAACTCCGCCTGGACGCGCTCGAGCAGGCTGGCGAGGCGGGGTGAGCTCAGCAGCGCCGAGGGGTTGGCATCGCCGCTCGCGGCCGCGAGCACGTCGACCCCGCTCTGCGCATCGCGCCGGACCGCCTGCTCGAACGGAACGGTGCCTTCCAGCACCTCGGCGATGCCCGCGGCCGGCTCGAGTCCCATCTCGCTCGCGACTTTCGGTCGCCGCACGTCGAGCTCGAGGAGGATGGTCCGGAGCTGGAGCTCGGCGGCGCAATTGGCGAGGCTGGTCGCGAGCGACGTCTTGCCTTCGCCCGGCAAGGCCGAGGTCACCAGCAGCGTCCTGGCCGGATGCCCGGCGTCGATCAGCGGCAGCTGGGCATAGAGCGCGCGCACCGCCTGCGCGTAAGCCGACTCCGGCTTGTCCAGGAAGTAGCGGCAGAGGCTGCCCCGGAGGCCCTTGACCGCCGGCACCAGCCCGAGCGCCGGCACCGCCAGCAGGTCTTCGATCTGGCGCGTGCTGCGCAGGCTGGTGTCGAGCTGCTCGATCATGAGCGCGAGCAGCGCTCCGATCATGGTCGACGCGGTGAACCCGACGAAGGTGAACATGAGGGGCGAGGCCGAGCTCGGCGCGCCCGGGACTTCCGCCGGCGAGATCACGCGCACGTCCGGACGCACGAGCTCCTGCTGCTCGTCGGTTTCCTTCAGGCGGGCGAGAAAGCTGTCGTAGAGGGACCGGTTGGCGGCCGCCTCCCGCTCGAGCTGCCGGAGCTGGATCTCGGCCTGGCCGCTCGAAGCGACCTGGTTCCGGGCCTGCTCGAGGCGTTGACGGATGGCGTCGGCCCGATTGCTGGCGACCGCGATCTCGTTCTCGAGGTTCTGAACCGCCGCCTTGATCTCGAGGTCGATGCGCCCGGTGAGGCGATTCTTTTCCGCCTGCACCTGCTCGATGATCGGATGGCGCTCACCGAATTCGCGCGACAGCTGAGCCTCTTGCCGCTGCAGGCCGAGCTCCTGCTCACGCAGCGTCATGATCAGCGGCGACGGCACCAGGTCGGCCACGACGTCGCCGGCATCGCCGCTCATCTGGAGCTCGCGGATTTTGCTCAGCTTCGCCGTCTGGGCGGTCTGCTCGGCCTGCGCATTGATCAATTCCGTGGTCAGCGCCACGATCTCCTGGCCATGCAGGTCGGAACCGCCGGGGGCCTCGAGCCCGTGCGCCGCCCGGTAGGCCTCGACCGCCCGCTCGGACCGCAGCAGGCCCCGGCGCATCTCCTCGACCCGCTCGGTCAGCCACTCCCTGGCGCCCTGGGTCGCGACCAGCTTGTCGCCCAGCTGTCCCTGGACGTAGGCCTTGGCCACGCCGTTGGCGAAGCGCGCCGCCCCGCCCGGGTCCGCGGCCGTGTAGCTGATCGCGAGCACGTGCGAGTTGCCGGACTGGCTGACCTTGAGGCCGGCGCGCAGCGTGTTGACCGCCCGTCTCGTGGTCTCGTCCGGGTCCGCCGCGACTTCCGGGGCATCGGCCAGGCCCGCCGCGATCAGCCACTTGTCCGGGAGGAAGGCGCTGGCGGCGCCGAAGGCTCCGGCGAGGCCGTCATGCCGGGGGGCCGGGGCGGCATCGCCTCTGAGGTTCAAGAGCTCGGCGGTGCGCGCCAGGTTGGCGTACGACTGGATGAACTTGATCTGCGTCTCGATGGTCGCGGCATCGGGCGACAGGTCCTGCGCCACCTGCTCGAAGTTCACGACCCGGGCTTCCTGCGGCTGCACCATCACGAGCGCCGTCGCGGTGTAGGTCCGGTCGGCCTGCAGGCCGATCAGCGTGGCGATCCCGGTGATCAGGACGCCGACCCATGCGATCACCCGCCGCCGCCGCCGCAGAATCGTGACCAGATCCCGCAACGACAGGCCCGCTGAGATGGTCTCAGCTGCATGGGGGCCGGCCCAAGGTTTCGACTGGGACGTCTCCGGCATGCGTTTCCGCTCACCTAAGGGACCCACGCGGTCACGCTATGAAGCCGCCTCAAGCGCATGAATGGTTGAGACGACGCAGGCTCCATAGCCGCGCAGGTTGGGTTTGGCAACGGCTAGTAGTTTTCAACACGCTTTTTATGTAAACTTATAGGTGATAACCTCGGGACCGCAGAAATGCCCGGCCAGCCGGCGCTTTCCGAGTGAATCGCGACCCTCCGGAGCGCCGGGCGGGCGCAAAATTGCGGGGGCGGTTCGGGGCGCAGACCCGTGGACCAATCCGGATCGCGCCGATATGCTCCTCGAAGTTGAGGAGCGCAGGCTGAAACCCGCCCGTTTTGACAATCTCGAGGAGGCGAAGGGCCGCATGAGCCGCTGGCAAGCGGGCATCTTCTGGTTGCTCGCGACCGTCGTCCTGCTGTCCCCCTTGCCGCTCGGCGGCGACCGGCCGCTGCCGGCGAGCGTTCTGTTCGCGGCCATCGGTGCGCTCGTGCTGGCCTGGGGCATTGCCGCGTCGACCAGGGGGTCCGGCCCGGCCGTCCCGATCGCACCTCTGCTGCCCGCGGGGGTTCTGTTCGTCGGCACGGTCGCCTGGGCAGTGGCGCAGGCTTCGAGCTTCACCCCCGAAAGTCTGCATCACCCCGACTGGGCGGCGGCGCGCTCGGTTCTGAAGGTGCCGGTCGCCGGCGCGGTCAGCGTCAATCCCGAGGCCACCTGGACCCGGGTTCAGGGGCTGCTCGCCTACGGCGGCGTCTTCTGGCTCGCGGTCCAGCTCTGCGCCCGGCCGGCACGGGCCCGGCAGGCAATGCTGGCTCTGGCCGCAGCCGGGCTGGCGTACGCCGCCTACGGCCTGTATGCGAATGTCGCCCGGCCCGGGCCGGTCACCAGCACGTTCGTCAATCGGAACTCCTACGCCACCTACGCCGGCATGACCCTGTTCTGCGGGCTCAGCCTCCTCGTGCAGCGGGTCGCCCGGTACGGGCGCGGCGACGTGCCGGTCGGGCGCGCGCTCGTGCGGATGCTCTCGCAACTCGACCTCGCGACGACCACCGCCATGCTGAGCTTCCTCGCCTGCAGCATGGCCCTGCTCCTGACGCAGTCCCGCGGTGCGTTCGTCGCGGTCGCGATCGCCTTTCTGCTCTATCTCTGGCTCTTGCGTTCGACCGCGAACCTTCGATCACGCGCCTTCTATCTCGGCTTCGTAATCGTCATGCTGGCGACCGCGGCGAGCCTGGTGCGCTACTCGGGTGAAGAGACGTTGCAACGCCTGGGGCAGGCCGGCGCCAATTTTCACGACCGGCTTTTGTACTATGAGACGACTTGGAACGCGATCGAGGACCGGCCGCTGCTCGGGACGGGCTACGGCACTTTTGCCGATGCGTTCACGGCGTACAACCGGCCCGAGACCGGGACCTACTTTCTCGACAAGGCGCACAATACCTATCTGCAGCTCGTCCTGGAGCTCGGTTGGCCGGCCGCGCTGGCGCTCTTCGCGGCCATCGGCTGTCTCGTGTATCGGTGCTGGCAGGGCGCGCGCGGCGGGCGCGAGAGCCTATATCCGGCCACGGTGCTCGCCTGCTCGGTGCTGGTCGGCGTTCAGGCCCTGGTCGACTTCAGCATGGAGATGCCAGCCAACGCGCTCACCTATGCGCTGCTGCTCGGGATCGGATGCGCCCAGGCCGGCGCCCACCGGCGCAGCCGAACTGGCGGCCCAGCCGGCGCCGCGGGCCGCGTTCATTTCGCCTGGATGACGCCGCGCATGGCGTCGAGCAGCTCCGAGCGCACCACCGGCGCGGCCGCGAGGGCAGCCAGGATGATGTCCGTCGAGCCCGCCTCGAGGGCGAGCCGCACCACCTCGTCCGGGGCTTCTCGCCAGATCAGCTGGAGCTGATCACCGACGCGGGCGCGGGCTGCATCCGGCATGACCGGCCAATGCAGCAGGATCAGATCGAGCCGTAGCGCCATGAAGTCGGGCTGGTCGTAGCGGCCGCTCCGCAGCGAGAGCTCCAGGGCCTGCGCCGCCTGCCGGTCGGGTTCCGCCTCGAGCAGCGTGCGCAGATAGGCCAGCCGGGTCCAGCTGCGCGGGTCGGCAGGGCCGCGCGCGAGGCCCGCCTCGCTCGCAGCGATCGCTCGCTCGAGCAGCGCGCGCCCCGTCTCGCTCTCCGGCGGCTCGGATGATGCGAGCAACGTCAGCGCGGCTGCCAGATCGCCATAGGCCTCGCTGGACCCGAGCCAGCGGAGCGCGAGCTCCCGCGATGCCATCAGGCCATACAGGTCGGTCTTCGACACCGGTTCCTGATAGATCACGCGCTCCATGACCGGCGCGCGCAGCCATAGCCAGAACGCGGCCATGACCCGCGGCACCGCAAGGACCATGATGCTCGCGCCGAGGAGAACGGCGAAGCCGGCTCGTGCTCGAACCTGCCCGGAGATCGGCCGCGCCGGCGCATGGCGATCGGTGGATTGCGCCCGTCGGCTGCGCGGGCGAGCCCTGCCCTCGGCGGCAAAGTCTGCTGAGGGCGCGTCGCCGAACGCGCCCGTCCCGCTTGCCACCTCTCCGCCCAGGCCCTGACGTGCCCGCCTGCTCTAATGCGGACTTGGACAGAAGGGCGGCATATGCCCGTGGTCCCCGTGATCGCCGTGGTCGCGATCGTGGTCGTCCCACCGCTCGGCCTCGGACCCGATGCCGGAGCCCGGCCAGAACCCGACGGGCGCGTAGCCGTCCGACCCGACGGGACCGTGCGGCGGCTTGCCGCGCGGATGACAGGCCGGCTTCTGCACGGACACCTGCACGAGCCTGCGCAGCCGCTCGATCGCGACGTGGAGGCGTTCCCGCTCGTCGTGTCGCCGATCCGACGCACCGGTCTCGAAGCGATCGCGCAGGTCCCAGGGATCGAGTCCCCGACCGTGCTCCGGGAGTGCGGACTTTGGGCCATTCGCCCCGTGCGCGGCGATCCCGGTGGCCCGCGGGTCCGCTTGCCCATCGGCGCCCGCGGTCGCCGGGATCAGGCCGGCGAGGATCGCGCCGAGCGCCGCGCCGATCACGAAACGCTGCAGTCCCATCGCAGCTCTCCAGTCCAGGAGCCTCCGATTAGGGTATACCGATTGGCCTCTGAATCAACTATTAATAAGGAGCAAAGCCCGCGCGGTCGATCACCGGTTCGGCGAACGGGACGGCCCAGGCGGGGGTCAATGCCGGGCACGGGGCTTTCCTAGGCGGGACCGGACGGTTATCTAGAGATGACCGAGAACCCAGGCACCGCCCGAGACCCCATGCCCAGCTCGAACGAGATCCGCAAGGCCTTCCTGGACTATTTCGCGCGCCACGGCCACGAGGTCGTGGCCTCCAGCCCGCTCGTGCCGCACAACGACCCGACGCTGCTGTTCACCAACGCCGGCATGGTCCAGTTCAAGAACGTGTTCACCGGGCTCGAGCGCCGACCCTACCAGCGCGCCGCCACCTCGCAGAAATGCGTGCGCGCCGGCGGCAAGCACAACGACCTCGACAACGTCGGCTACACCGCCCGCCACCACACCTTCTTCGAGATGCTCGGCAACTTCTCGTTCGGCGATTATTTCAAGGAGCTGGCGATCGAGCTCGCCTGGAAGCTGATCACCGAGGAGTATGGCCTGCCCGCGGACCGCCTCCTGGTCACGGTCTATGCCGAGGACAATCAGGCCTTCGACCTCTGGCGCAAGATCGCCGGCCTGCCCGAAAGCCGGGTCATCCGGATCCCGACCTCGGACAATTTCTGGCAGATGGGCGACACCGGCCCCTGCGGCCCGTGCTCGGAGATCTTTTACGATCACGGCCCCGAGGTGGCGGGCGGGCCGCCCGGCAGCCCGGACGAGGACGGCGACCGCTTCATCGAGATCTGGAACCTCGTGTTCATGCAGTTCGAGCAGATCGAGCCCGGCCGGCGGGAGCCCTTGCCCCGGCCCTCGATCGACACCGGCATGGGTCTCGAGCGGATCGCGGCGGTCCTCCAGGGCCGGCACGACAACTACGACATCGACCTGTTCCGCCGGATCATCGGCGCGAGCGAAGAGCTGACCGGGACCCGCGCGACCGGCCCCGACCGGCCCTCGCACAAGGTGATCGCCGATCATCTGCGGGCGTCGTCCTTCCTGATCGCCGACGGCGTGATGCCCTCGAACGAAGGTCGGGGCTACGTGCTCCGCCGGATCATGCGCCGCGCCATGCGTCACGCCCACATGCTGGGCGCCCGTGAGCCTTTGATGTGGCGGCTCGTGCCGGTGCTGGTCGCCGAGATGGGCCAGGCCTTTTCCGAACTTGGCCGCGCCGAGGCGTTGATCACCGAGATCTTGCGGCTCGAGGAGACCCGCTTCCGCGACATGCTCGAGCGTGGCCTGCGGCTGCTCGAGGAGGCGACCGCGGGGCTGGCCGCGGGCGGTGTGCTGCCGGGCGAGACCGCGTTCAAGCTCTATGACACCTACGGCTTCCCCTTCGATCTGACCGAGGATGCGCTGCGCGCGCGCGGCATGACCGTCGACAAGGCGGGCTTCGAAGTGGCGATGGAACGCCAGCGGGCCGAGGCGCGCGCGAGCTGGAAGGGGTCGGGCGAGTTCGCCGAGGACCGCATCTGGTTCGAGCTCCGCGAGACCCTGGGTGCCACCGAGTTCCTGGGCTACGACACCGATCAGGCCGAAGCGCAGCTGCGCGCGCTGGTGGTCGGCGGCCGGCCGGTGGAGCGCGCCGAGCCCGGCGCCGAGGTCATGGTCGTGACCAACCAGACGCCGTTCTATGGCGAAGCGGGCGGCCAGATTGGCGATCTCGGCACGATCCGCCGCGGCCCGGCCGTGGTCGCCGTGACCGACACCCAGAAGAAGGCGGGCGGCGACCTCTACGTTCACATCGGCCGGCTCGAGGGCGGTGCGATCGAGGTCGGCGATACCGTTCAGCTCGCGATCGATGCGGAGCGCCGGGCGCGCCTGCGCCGGGCCCACTCGGCGACCCACCTGTTGCATGCAGCACTCCGGCGCCACCTCGGCGACCACGTGACCCAGAAGGGCTCGCTGGTCGCCCCCGACCGGCTGCGCTTCGACTTCAGCCATCCCAAGCCCGTGGCGCCTGAGGAGCAGGCCGCGATCGAGGCCGAGGTCAATTTCTTCCTGCGCCAGAACGATCAGGTCGCGATCCGGCTGATGGACCGCGAGGCCGCGATCGACGCCGGCGCGATGGCGCTGTTCGGCGAGAAGTACGGCGACGAGGTCCGGGTCGTGCGCATGGGCCGCGAGCCCGACGGCCGGACCACGTCCGTGGAGCTCTGCGGCGGCACCCACGTCGGCCGCACCGGCGACATCGCGCTGTTCGAGATTACCTCCGAGTTTGCGGTCGCGGCCGGTATCCGCCGGATCGAGGCGCTGACCGGCGAAGCCGCCTACGCCCGCGTCAAGGACGAGGAGCGGCTGCTGGCCGAGGCCGCGGGCGTCCTCAAGGTCGCCCCCGACCAGCTGCCCGGGCGGATCCAGGCGCTGGTCGGCGAGCGTCGGCGCCTCGAGCAGGAACTTGCCAAAGTTCGCCAGCAGCTGGCGACCGGCGGCCGCGCTGGCGCCGAGCTCGAAGCCAAGGAGATCGCCGGCATCCGCCTGTTCGCGCGTGCGCTCGAGGACGTCCCCGCCCAGACGCTCCGCGGCATGGCCGACCAGGTCCTGAGCAAGGCCGGCAGCGGCGTGGCCGCGTTTATCGGCCTGCGCGACGGCAAGGCTTCGCTCGTGGTCTCGGTCTCGAAGGACCTGACGCCGCGGATCAACGCGGTCGAGCTGGTGCGCGCTGGTGTCGCCGAGCTCGGCGGCAAGGGCGGCGGCGGCCGGCCCGATTTCGCCCAGGGCGGCGGCCCCGACGGCGATCGCGCCGATGCAGCGCTGGCCGCGATCGAGCGCGATCTCGCCCGGCATCCGGCCGCGGCCGAATAGCGCCGCCGAGCCCGCGTGCTCACCGAACTCGCCGACTGGCAGCGCGCCAGCCTCAGGTCCTGGCTGACGCTCGGCCGCGCCGCCTGCCTGCCGTTCGGCGGCGCCAGCCCGCTGACCGCGTTCGCCGATCTGGCGCTCCTCAACCTCGAGGTCGGCGAGGCGACCGAACACGACCTGCGCGCCGCGGTCGAGCGCGACGCCGGCCGACCGGTCGGGCTCGAGCCGGTCCTCGAGCACCCGTTCGCGACCATCGGAGCGCTCCGCCTGCAAGGCGCGGCCCCCGCGCGCCGCATCCTTTTGGCCGCGCCCTACTCCGGCTACGCCACGACCGTGCTCTCGGGGCTGATCGCAGCCCTGATCGAGGATGCAGAGATCGTCGTCACCGACTGGCGCGATGCCCGCCTGGTGCCGATGGCGGCCGGCGCCTTCGATCTCGCCGATCAGATCCGCCTGCTCGCGCGCCTGATGCGCGACCAGGGGCCCGGCCTGCACGTGGTCGCCCTGTCCCAGGCGACCGTGCCCGCCCTGCTGGCCGCGGCGTCGCTGGCGGAGGCCACCTCAGCCCGGCGCGCGACACGGCGGGCGGCGGGCCGGGTGCCGGCCACCCTCAGCCTGCTCGGCGGCCCGATCGACCCGCGCCTCAATCCGACGAGCGCCAACCACCTGCTGCTCTCGACCCCGCCCGCGGCGCTGGAGGCGACCTGGCTTACGACCGTCGATGCCGGCCACCCCGGCGCCGGCCGGCGCGTGCTGCCGAGCCTGCACCACCTGCTCCTGTTCGCCGCGGCCCACCCCGAGCCCTATCTGCGCGCCCAGTTCGGCGCTTTGCTCGAGCTGGCGGGCATCGAGCTCGCCGACGGCGGCGGCTTCGGCTTCCTGCGCAGCCTCGAGGACCTGCACGCGCTGATCGACGTCCCGGCCGAGCTCGTCCTGCAGATGCTCGGCGACGTCTTCCACGCGCCGGTCCTCTACGACGGCGGCCTCCGGGTCGGCAGCCGCCAGCTCCACCCCGCCGCGATCGACGAGACCGCGCTCCTGACCATCGAGGCCGCCGCCGACGCCCTGGTCGGCCCCGGCCAGACCCACGCCGCCCACGCCCTGACGCCAGCACTCCCCGAGGCCCGCCGCGCCCGCCTGACGCTGCCCGCCGCCGCCCACTACGACCTGTTCACCGGCCCGCTGATGACCACCCAGGTCGCCCCGACGCTCCGCAGCTTCATGGCCGCCTCCGACCGGTTTTGATGCACGATGAGAGACAAGCTCACCAGGATGCGTTGGGGCGCGCGACCTGACCCAAGCGAGGCCGGCTGGAGGATGGTCGCTCGGCTTGCTAGCCGGGTTGCTGAAGCGCAAGGTGGCGAGATTGGCGAGCGGAGCGATGAGGAGACCGGCCGATGACGACGATCGAGTGGAGCATCAAGGGGCCGCATTTCGTCAACTGCAACTGCGACTACGGCTGCCCCTGCCAGTTCAATGCCCTGCCGACCTATCGCACCTGCCTTGCGCTGGTCGCCTGGCAGATCGAGGAGGGCCACTTCGGCGACGTCTCCCTGGACGGTCTGCGGGCGATCAACACCTACGCCTGGCCGGGCGCGGTCCACGAGGGCGACGGCAGCATGCAGTCGATCATCGACGCACGCGCGGATCCGCGGCAGCGCGCCGCGCTGACCGCGATCCTCCAGGGCGAGGGCGCCGAGCCGGGCCTGATCATGCTGCAGATCTACCGCTCGACGTGCCCCACCGTCCACGAGCCGCTGTTCGCGCCGATCGAGCTCGCGATCGACGTCGCCGGCCGCAGAGCGCATCTCAAGGTGCCGGATCTGCTCGAGACCACGGTCGAGCCGATCAGGAACCCGGTGACCGGCGCCGAGCACCGGGCGCGCATCGACCTGCCGATGGGCAAGGAGTTCCAGTTCGGCGAGGTCGCCAGCGGGACCACCAAGGCGACCGGCGCGGTGCCGCTGCGGTTCGCCAGCAAGCACGCGCATCTGGTCCACAATGCGATGACCTCGAACGGCCCGCTCGCCCCTTGACCTCGGCGCCCTCGACATCATGCCAGTCGGTCATCGTGCCGGGGCCGTCTTGAGGGCGATCCGGCAGACGAACCCGCCCCATGGTCGCCGAGTGGTCCCGCCTGACCCTGCCCGCCGCCCACTGCGACCTGTTCACCGGCCGCTGATGACCGCGAAAGTCGCCCCGATGCTCCGCACCTTCATGGCCCTGTTCGACCGCTGACCGCGGCCTCTGGCGGGCCAATGCTGACCTTTCCCGCGCCAAATCGGCACTGGCCGCAATCCGGGTTCTCGGGGCTCATGGCCGCCGGAGGGTCAGAGACGAGGCACCCTGCCGCCCACCCCACGGCGCCGATTCATGACTGGAGGCGATAAAGGTTCAGTCGCCGCCGAACAGGCCCTTGAGGGAGCGGGCGACGTCGGAGAGGAAGGTGCCGATGGCGTCGACCACCGGGTTTTCGCGCGGCTTGGCGGGCGGGGGCGGTGGGAGAAAAGCTTCGTCGCCCTCGGCGCGCAGGATGAAATCCCGGAAAATCCGGGCCGGCAGGCCGCCGCCGCCCACTCCCGGCATCGGCCGGCCGTCGTCGTTGCCGACCCAGACGCCGGCGACCAGATCGTCGGTGAAGCCGATGAACCAGGCGTCCCGGTTGTCCGAGCTGGTGCCGGTCTTGCCGGCGACGAAGCGGTGCAGCCTCGCCTCGTGGCCGGTACCGCGCAGGACCGCGACCTCGAGCATCGCCCGCATCGCGCGCACGACCGCGGGCTCGAGCACCGGCTCGTCGACCGGCCGGCGCTGGTAGAGCACCTGGTCACCGGTGCCCTCGATCGTCTCGATCGCCTCCGGCCAGACCAGGCGGCCGTCGTTGGCGATCGACGCGTAGGCGCCGGTCAGCTCGAGCAGGCGGACCTCCGAGGAGCCTAGCGCCAGGCTCGGGGCGTCCCGGAGCGTCGAGGTGATGCCGAGCCGCTCGGCCATCTTGATCACCGCCTTGTGGCCGACCTTTTCGGTCAGCCTGACCGCGGCGGTATTGACCGAGTGGGCGAACGCGTCGGCGAGCGTGATCGAGGGCGGGTAGGCGTCGTCGTCGTTGCGCGGCCGCCAGCCGTCGACCGCGACCGGCGCGGCCGAAATCTTGTCCTCGGGGCGCAAGCCAGCCTCGAGCGCGGCCAGATAGACGAACAGCTTGAAGGCGGAGCCCGGCTGGCGCTCGGCCTGGGTCGCGCGGTTGAACTGGCTGTCCGCGTAGTCGCGGCCGCCGAGCATCGCGCGGACCCGGCCGTCCGGGGTCATCGCGACCAGAGCGGCCTGGCCGGCCGGGTTGCCGGTCTGCGCGAACGCGCTTTGCACCGCCGCCTCGGCCGCCTGCTGCATCTTCTGGTCGAGGGTCGTTCGCACCTTGAGCCGCGGCTGGCCGGCGTCGGCGTACAGCCGGCTCTCGGTCGCGACCCATTCGGCGAGATAGCCGCTGCCGGCGCGCAGCTTCGGGGCGGCGAGCGTCGCGGGCTGCGCCTTGGCCGCGGCCGCCTCGGCGGGGGTCGCGAGCCCGGCCTCGACCATGCTGTTCAGGACCACCGCGGCCCGTTCCCGGGCGAGCGCCAGGTCGCGGGTCGGGGCGAAGTAGGAGGGTGCCTTGATCACGCCCGCGAGCAGCGCCGCCTGGGCCAGCGACAGCTCGCCCGCGGGCCGGCCGAAATAGCGGCGCGCGGCGGCATCGACGCCGTAGGCGCCGCCGCCGAGGTAGACCCGGTTCAGGTAGGCCTCGAGGATCTGGCGCTTGCTGAAGCGGGCCTCGATCCAGAACGCATAGAGCGCTTCCTTGATCTTGCGGCCGAGGCTGCGCTCGGGGTCGAGGAACGCGAGCTTGGCCAGCTGCTGGCTGATCGTGCTGCCGCCCTGGACGACGTGGCCGGCCTTGAGGTCCTGAACCAGGGCGCGGGCGATGCCGATCGGATCGATCCCGGGATGCCGATAGAACCGCCGGTCCTCGATCGCGACCACCGCCTTGGGCAGCCAGGGCGACATCTGCTCGAGGCTGAGATAGTCGCCGTAGCGCTCGCCGAAGTTCGCGAACGCGACCCCGGCCCGATCGAGCAGCGTGATCTGGGCGTTGCCGGCCTCGGGCCGCGGCCGCCTGAGGTCGTCGAGATCGAGGCTCGTGTACCAGCCGAGGAGCACGATCACGAGGACCAGGCCGAGCGGTCCGGCCAGCAGCCAGCGCAGCCGCCGGGGCCAGGGGCTCGGGGTGCTCCGGCGGCGCGCCCGGCTCCGGTTCGCCGGGCGCGGTCTCGCGATGCTCTTCGCTTTGGCCAAGCGCGTGGTCCGTCGCGGGCGTCAGCCCGGCCGCTCGGGCTCGACGATCTCGAGCTCGATCACGGCGGCGTTGATCAAAACCTTGCCGCGGTCCTCGAAGTTGACCGTGACCCGCTCGCCGATCACCGACTGCACCTGGCCGAGGCCCCAGTCGGGCTGGGTCGGATGGCGGACCATGGCGCCGGGCACGAGCAGGGGATTCATCGCCTCTCGCCGTCGGGTTGTCGAGAACGGACTTGCTCTTGTTATCGCATCTTAAAGCGCAACGGCAATCCCGCGGGGCCGGTCACCGGCCGATATCGATCGGACGGTGACGGCCGCGCCGGTTTGACGCTAGGTTGAGGCGGCGGCGCCAGGTCGAGGCGGCGTGCCGGGTTCGGGCGGGAAACGGAAGCGCGGGCGATGGGCGGGCAACCGCTGCTCCGGGTGAGCGAGCTGTCGCTGCGGTTCGGCGGTGTCGAGGCGCTCGCGGACGTTGGCTTCGACGTCGAGGAGCGCTCGATCGTCGGCCTGATCGGGCCGAACGGCGCCGGCAAGACCACGCTCTTCAACTGCATCAGCCGCCTCTACCGGCCCGACCGGGGCGACATCCGGTTCCGCGGCCGCTCGATTCTCGGCCTGCCGCCGCACCGGATCGCCGCGCTCGGGATCGCCCGGACCTTCCAGAACCTGGCTCTGTTCCCGAGCCTGTCGGTGGTCGACAACGTCATGATCGGCGGCCATTGCCGGAGCCGGAGCGATTTTCTGTCGGACGCGCTGCGGCTGCCCTGGATCGGCCGCGCCGAGCGGCGCCTGCGGCGGCGCGCCGAGGCCTTGCTGGTCGAGGTCGGCCTCGAGGACGTTGCCGCGACCCCCGCGGGTGCTCTGACCTTCGCGATGCAAAAGCGGGTCGAGCTGGCCCGCGCGCTCGCGCTCGAGCCCGCGCTTTTGCTGCTCGACGAGCCCGCCGGCGGCCTCAACCACGCCGAGATCCAGGACCTCGGCGGCCAGATCCGGGCGCTCCGTGACCGGCGCCAGCTCGCGGTCCTGCTGGTCGAGCACCACGTCCAGATGGTCATGGCGGTCTCGGACAAGGTGGTCGCGTTCGACTTCGGCCGTAAGATCGCCGAGGGCGCGCCCGCCGAGGTCCAGGAGCATCCGGACGTGATCCGGGCCTATCTCGGGGCTGCCGCCTGATGGCGGCGCTGCTCGAGGTCGGCGGCCTCGAAGCCTTCTATGGCCAGACCCAGGCGCTGTTCGGGATCGACCTCGAGCTCGAGGCGGGCAGCATCACCACGATCCTGGGCGCCAACGGGGCCGGCAAGACCACGACGCTGCGCGCGCTCTCGGGGCTGGTCCGGACCCGCGGCCGGATCACGTTCGATGGCCGCCGGCTCGAGCGGTTGAGCCCGGAGGCGATCGCGCGGTTCAAGATCGCGCACGTGCCCGACGGCCGCGGCACCTTCGTCCGCCTCTCGGTGACCGAAAACCTGAAGCTCGGCGCGTACACGCGGCCCGACCCGGTGGGTGTCCGGGCCGATCTCCAGCGGGTCGAGGGCTACTTCCCGGTGCTCGCCGAGCGCCGCCGGCAGCAGGCCGGCACCTTGTCCGGCGGCGAGCAGCAGATGCTGGCGATCGGGCGCGCGCTGATGCTCCGGCCGCGCCTGCTGCTGCTCGACGAGCCGTCGTTCGGGCTCGCGCCGCTGGTGATCCGCGAGATCTTCAAGATTCTCGGCCGGATCAATCGCGAGGACCGGGTCAGCATGCTCCTGGTCGAGCAGAACGCGGAGCTGGCGCTCGACCTCGCGGACCATGCCTATCTGCTCGAGACCGGCCGGATCGTGCGCGCCGGGCCGGCGGTCGAGCTCGGTGCGGATGCGGCCATCCGGCGTGCTTACCTTGGCTATTAGCGGCGGCGCGCGCTCGACGGTCGTTGCCGGGCGGATCCGGCAGTTGATCTTGCGGCTCGCCCGCGGGGCCAGCGCGGGCATGCCCGAAGGGGCCGTGCCGGGGGCGCGAGCCGTCCACCTGTGCCGGCGCGCCAAGGCCGGTAAGAGGGGTGGGCCGGTCCGCTCGTCTTGGCTGGCCGCCGATCTGGCCGCGGACCGATGCCATGCCGGCGCTGATCTCGTCAGTGACGCGTGACCACGTTGACCAACCGGCGCCGCCGCGGCGTGCCGGCAGCATCAGACGACCGGCTGGGCCGGAGCGCAATCGATCACGATGAGCTTAGGGAAGCATTAATGATTGCGCATTAACGCGATCTTTGGGTGGTCCATGGGACCGTGGGAATCCGGCCCGCTCCAAATTCGGCCGGGCACGGATTCCCACGGTCGCATGGACCGCTTGGATCTGTACGATGGGGTGGACGGGTTGACCAAAGCTTAACGGCGCGCCTCGATCGCGCCCGGCACGTCTCGGGTCTGCGGGTCGCAGCCGAAACCTCGGCCGCTCGGGAGGCTCGAGGAGAGCAGGTGGCTTCTGGCGGCAGCAGGGAGCCGCGGCGAGAGCGTGGCGCGTCGGCGGTCTGGACAATGCGCAAGACGGCAGAAAGACGAGCCGACGGGACCTGATGCGATCGAGGCGGCGGCGTCGATCGGAGTGGCATGGCCGAATCAGCGCCGACCAAGGTGAGCGGCGCCGTCGGCTCCGGGGCTTGGGGTTTGGACGCGAGATGGACCTGTTCCTGCAGCAGCTGTTGTCCGGGGTCGCGATCGGCGGGGTCTACGCGCTGGTCGCGCTCGCGGTGGTCATGATCTACCAGGCTTCCGACCACTTCAATTTCGCCCAGGGCGAGATGGCGATGTTCAGCACCTACGTCGCCTGGTGGCTGATCGCCGGTGGCTGGCCCTATTGGGCCGCCTTCCTTGCGACCATCGCGATCTCGTTCGCAGGCGGCGTCGCGCTCGAGCGGATCGTGATCCGCCCGGTCGAGCAGGCCCCGGTCCTCAATCAGGTGGTCGTCTTCATCGGCCTGCTGGTGATCTTCAACGCGCTCGCCGGCTGGTTGTTCGACTACACGATCAAGCCGTTCCCGAGCCCGTTCCCCGAGCAGCCCCTGCTCGGCAATCCTTACATCGGCGCGCACGAACTCGGCGTGATCGCCGTCACGCTGGTCCTGCTCGTCCTGGTGTTCGCCTTCCTGCGCCTGACGCCCATAGGGCTCGCGATGCGCGCGGCCGCCGAGAACCCGACCTCGGCGCGCCTGGTCGGGATCCGGGTCGGCTGGATGCTGGCGCTCGGCTGGGGCCTCGCGGCCGCGATCGGCGCGGTCGCCGGGATGATGATCGCGCCGATCGTGTTCCTCGAGCCCAACATGATGATCGGCACGCTGCTCTACGGCTTCGCGGGCGCGCTGCTCGGCGGCCTCGACAGCCCCGCCGGCGCCGTGGTCGGCGGCGTCCTGGTCGGGGTCGCCGAGAACCTGATCGGCACCTACGTGCCGCTGATCGGCGCCGACCTGAAGCTGACGCTGGCGCTGGCGCTGATCATCCTGGTCCTGCTGCTGCGCCCGAACGGCCTGTTCGGGCGGCGCATCGTCCAGCGGGTCTGAGCATGACCACCGGTCGGGCGCTCGCGCTCTTGGCGCTCCTGATCGGCGCCGGCGCCCTGCCGATGCTGGTCGGCGACTACCGGACCTTCCAGCTGACGCTGGCACTGGTGTACGCGATCGCGATCCTCGGCCTGAACATCCTGACCGGCTACAACGGCCAGGTCTCGCTCGGCCACGGCGCCTTCTACGCGCTCGGCGCCTACACCGCCGCGGTCCTGATGACCCAGGCCGGCCTCGCCTACTACTGGACCCTGCCGGTCGCCGGGGCGGTCGGCTTTGGCGCGGGCTTCCTGTTCGGCTTCCCGGCGCTCCGGCTGCGCGGGCTCTATCTGGCGCTCGCGACCTTCGCGCTCGCGGTGGCGATGCCGCAGATCCTGAAGTCGGGCCATCTCGCGGCCTGGACCGGCGGCGTCCAGGGCATCGTGATCCTGAAGCCCGACCCGCCCGCCGGCCTGCCGCTGTCGCCCGACCAGTGGCTCTATTACGTCACGCTCGGCGTTTTTCTCCTGCTTTCGATCGCCGCCTGGAATCTGCTGCGCGGCCGCTCGGGCCGGGCCATCAACGCGATCCGCGACAACCCGATCGCCGCCGAGGCGATGGGCATCGACCAGGCGCTCTACAAGACGCTGACCTTCGGGGTCAGCGCCGGCTACACCGGCATCGCCGGCGCGCTCGGCGCGATCGTCATCCAGTTCGTGGCCCCCGACAGCTTCACGGTCTTCCTGTCGATCACGCTCCTGGTCGGGGTCGTGGTCGGCGGCCTCGGCTCGATCCCGGGCGCGATCTTCGGCGGCCTGTTCGTGCAGTTCATTCCCAACGTCGCCGAGCAGATCTCGAAGGCGGCGCCCTGGGCGATCTACGGCGCATTCCTGATCGCCTTCATGTATGCGATGCCGTATGGTATGTGGGGTCTGCTGCGCAGTCTTGATCGGCGATTACGTCGGCATCGCCGGCGCAGTGCCGCCTGAGGTGGCCAGCCGCCGGCCCAAAAGCGGAGGTCAGAGCCGTGGCAACTGTCAGATCATTGATGACCGTCGGCGCCGTGCTCGGCGGGCTTGCGCTGCTGAGCGGGGCCGCCGGCGGTGCCGACTATGGCCCGGGCGTCAGCGATACCGAAATCAAGATCGGCAACACCAATCCCTACAGCGGCCCCGCCTCGGCCTACGGCGCGATCGGCCGCGCGATCGCGGCTTATTTCGCCAAGATCAACGACGAAGGCGGGATCAATGGCCGCAAGATCGATTTCATTTCGCTCGACGACGGCTACAGCCCGCCGCGCACGGTCGAGCAGATCAGGAAGCTGGTCGAGCAGGACCAGGTCCTGCTGATCTTTCAGTCGCTGGGGACCCCGACCAATACCGCCGTCCATCAATATCTGAATGCCAAAAAAGTGCCGCAGCTGTTCGTCGCCACCGGCGCGACCAAATGGGGCCAGCCCGAGAAGTTCCCCTGGACCATGGGCTGGCAGCCCAATTACCAGAGCGAGGCTAAGATCTACGCCAAATATATCCTGGATAACCAGCCGGACGGCAAGATCGGCATCCTCTACCAGAACGACGACTACGGCAAGGACTACCTCACCGGCTTCAAGGCCGGGCTCGGTGACCAGGCCGCCAAGATGATCGTGGCGGAGCAGTCCTACGAAGTCACCGATCCGACCATCGATTCCCAGATCATCTCGCTCAAGAACAGCGGCGCCGACATCTTCTTCAACATCACGACCCCGAAGTTCGCCGCCCAGGCGATCCGCAAGGCGGCCGACGTCGGCTGGAAACCCTTGCATTTCTTGAACAACGTCTCGAACTCGGTCGGCTCCGTGCTGACGCCGGCCGGGCTCGACAAGTCGACCGGCCTGATCACCTCGGTCTACCAGAAGGACCCGACCGACCCGCAGTGGCAGGACAGCCCGGAGTATCTCGACTGGGTCAAGTGGATGGACAAGTACGATCCGGGCGCCGACAAGACCGATGTCAACAACGTCTATGGCTACAACGCGGCCATGACGCTCGTGCAGGTGCTCAAGCAATGCGGTGACGACCTGACCCGCGCCAACGTCATGCACGAGGCGGCCAATCTCAAGAATCTCGAGCTGCCGATGCTGCTGCCCGGGGTCGTGATCAACACCAGCCCGACCGACTTCTACCCGATCCAGAGCATGCAGCTCGCCAAGTTCGACGGCGAGCAGTGGGTGCTGTTCGGCGACGTGATCGACGCCAGCCAGGTGAAGTGAGGTGCCGGGCTAACGGAGCTCCTCGAGCAAGGCCTTCGCGTCCTTGAGATCGGGGGTGTCGAAGCCCTCGGTGAACCAAGCATAGACGGGCGCCAGCAGGTCGCGCGCTTTTTGCCGCTCGCCCCGCTCGCCCCACAGCCGGGCGAGGCTGGTCGCCGCGCGTAGCTCCCAGAGCTTTGCCTGCTGCCCTTGCGCAACTGTCATGGCCTTGTGAAAGCACTCCTCCGCTTTGGCCGGAATCGCATCCGGCAAGCACAGCAGAACCTCGCCTTTACGACGGTGCAACTCCGCCTCGAACCAACGTTCTTCGGTCCTTTCGACAAGATTGAAGGCGTCGGCCAGAAGCGGCAGCGCTTTGGCTGGCAGCCCTGCCCTGGCATACGTCGACGCCAGCACGCCCTGGTAATAGGGCACTTTGATCTCCGCTCCGGTGGAGCGCTTGAGCGACAATCCTCGGTGCATCTCGTCGATGCCGATATGGACGTCGCCGCTCATCGCGATAGCCCAGCCCTAAAAAAAGGTGCCTGTACCCAGCATGGCGCGAAAGCGGTGTTCCGCCGCCAGCACGATTAGCTCGGCGGAACGCTCCTCCACCACCGTAAAATTTCCAAGGACTTGATGAAACACGCAGTTTACGTGTAGCGCGAACGCCAGCGTGAATGGTTGCGAAACCTCCCGAGCCTCCGAGAGCGCCATTTGGCTTTGCACCAGGGCCCGATCGGGGTGACCTTCGAACAGCAATATCCACGACAGGAAGCTGCAGGCCGCGACCCGCGCGTCGTGGGGAAAAAGCAACGGAAGTCCCTGTGTGGTCCGATCGTAGTTGGACAAGAAGCGGTTGAAGTGTGACCGTGCGAGATCAAATCTTGCCTGAAATAACAAGCTGACTCCCACGCAGCGGTGGGCTGAACTCCTGAAGACTGGTTCTCGCTGCTTTTCCGCAAGTTCGAGCAGTTCGTTTGCTACCTTGTATCCAGCACGAATTTCGCCGCTGTTGTGATGAAAGATAAACATGCCCCACAAGGCCGGCAGCAGCTGAAAACTATCCCCTACTTGCCGACTCAGCTGGCGCGCCCGATCGTAGGCTTTCCCCATCTCAACGGACGCCCAGCCTCTGGTCGCGAGCAGTGCTCCGCCCAGCAACAACTGAAGCCGAAGCTCTGTACGGGAACGATCCTGAGCGTCGGGCATGCTTGCGATCTGCTCTAAGGCAGACGTCAGATGAGCTACCGCCTCGGCCATCGCAAACCGGCCGACCGCGTTCTGGCCCGCCCGCTCCCAGTTTTTCGCTGATCTCTCCACAAGCCCCGCCTGCGAGTAGTGATGGGCGAGAAGCTCGGGTTGAGCATCAGCAGTCTCGGGGAACTGTTTTTCGAGGACCTCTGCGATGCGCGCGTGCAACTGCCGCCGCCGGGACTTCAAAAGCGTGCCGTACGCGGCGTCCTGGACCAGCGCGTGCTTGAAGCTGTAGGTGGCCTCGGGCGGGGTGCCGCGGCGGAAAACGAGCTCCGAGGCGACCAGCTGGTCGAGGTTGGTCTTCAACTGCTCCTCAGGCCGGTCGGCGACGGCCGCCAGCAGCTCGTGGGGAAACTCCCGGCCGATCACGGCGCCGATCTGGGCCAGCTCCTTGACCGTCGCCAGCCGGTCGAGCCGGGCCATCAGCGAATCGTGCAGATTCGCCGGGATCGCGAGCGGCGGCAGCGGCCCCGCGATCTCGTAGCCGTCGTCCGAAGGGCGCAAAAGACCCAATTCGAGCACTGCCTTGGTCAGCTCCTCGACGAACAGCGGCACGCCGTCGGTCTTGGCCAGGATCTGGTCCATGACCTCGCCCGGCAACGTCTTGCCGCCCGTAACCCGATCGACCATCGCAGCACCCTGGCGTCGGCCGAGGCGGTTGAGCGGCAGCGCGGTCACGTGCGCGTGGCCCGACCAGGGCGGGACGAACTCGGGGCGGTAGGTGAGCACCACCAGCGCTCGCATCGAGCGCACCTGCTCGACCAGCAGATCGAGCAGCTCGAGGGTCGACGGATCGACCCAGTGCACGTCTTCGTAAGCTTCGAGCACCGGTCGCTCGCGCGCCAGGCCGGCGAGCTGCTCGATCAGGACCTCGAGCGTGCGCTGCTTCTGACGCTGCGGGCTGAGGTTGAGGGGCGGATAGCGCTCGCCCGGAGATATACCGAGGAGCGCCGCGAGCAGGGGCAAGGCCTGATCCAAGCGGTCGGTCGCCTGGCGCAGCAGCGTCTCCAGCTTTTCCAGTCTGGCCTCCGGCGCGTCGTCGGCGGCCAGGGCCGCCGCCCGCTCCAGCTGCGCGATCACCGGATGGAGCGCGCTGTTGGTGTGGTAGGGCGAGCAGAAGTGGCTGAGCGCGAGATGGCTCTCGCCGGCGAGCTCCTGGCGCAGCGCCCGCACCAGGCGCGACTTGCCGATCCCGGGCTCGCCCGCGATCAGGACCACCTGGCCGTCGCCGTCCTTGGCCCAGCTCCAGCGCTCGAGCAGGATCGCGAGCTCGTGCTCGCGGCCGATCAAGGGCGTCAGCTGGGCGCCGCGGAGCGCCTCGAACCGGCCCTCGGCCCGACCTTCGCCGACGACCCGGAAGGCCGCGAGCGGCTCGGCGAAGCCCCTGAGGCGCTGCGGGCCGAGGTCGTCGAGCTCGAACAGGCCGCCCAGCAGACGGCGGGTCGCCTGGCTGATGACCACGCTGCCCGGGCCGGCCAGCGTCTGCAGCCGGGCCGCCAGACTGGGCGTCTCGCCGACCACCGCCTGCTCCTGCGCCGCGCCCTCGCCGATCAGATCGCCGACCACCACGAGCCCGGTCGCGATCCCGACCCGGGCGGCGAGCGACTCGCCCGCGGGTGTCTTCAGGCCGGCTGCGCTCTCGACCATCGCGAGGCCGGCCCGAACCGCCCGCTCGGCGTCGTCCTCGTGCGCCTTGGGATAACCGAAATAGGCGAGAACGCCATCCCCCATGTACTTGGCGACGTGCCCCTCGTAACGCGCGACCTCGCAGGCGATTGCGTTCTGATAGGCGCCGATCACTTCGCGCAGGTCCTCGGGATCGAGCTGCGCGGCCAGCGTCGTGGAACTCACGAGATCGCAGAACAGCACGGTCAGCCGGCGCCGCTCGGCTTCCGGCCGCGCGATCGGCGCGGGCGTGCCGTCGGCGCGCGCCGCGTCAGGCGGCTGCAGGGCCGCGATCGCCTGGAGCAGCCGTCGGCGATGGCCGACGGAGGCTACGCCCAGATCCCGGAGATCGTCGGCGGTCAGATCGGGCAGGATCTCGAGATCGACATCGTTGTCGCGGAACGCTGCCGCATAGCGCTCCAGCCCCAGTGCCTCGAGCCAGCCTTCAATTCCCACCGGCCGCACTCCAGACCGATGCGCGCAAATTCCATCGATCGCGCGCAAGTGTAGCCCGGACTCAGCGGTTGCGCGCTCGAAAATTTTGCCCGGATCAGCGCTCGCCCCGGCGTCGGCGGAGCAGGACGTAGAGCGCGCCGGTGCCGCCGTCGCGCGGCTGGGCCGGCGTGAAGGCGACCACGCGGGCGCGGTTCGGCTCCTCGTTGAGCCAGCGCGGCACCATCCGGCGCAGCGTGCCGCCGGTCTCCAGGCCCTTGCCGGTCACGATCAGGACGCAGCGGCAGCCGCCGGCCGTGGCTTCGGCGACGAACGCCTGCAGGCGCCGGTGCGCCTGCGCCTGGGTCTGGCCGTGCAAATCCAGCCGGCGCTCGACCTCGACCCGGCCGCGCTTCAGGCGCAGCCAGCTGCGGCGGTCGAGGTCGACCGGCCGCTGGGGATCGAGCGCGCGCGCATAAGGACGCGGCACCGCGCGCGGCCGCGGTGGCGCCGGCCGCACCGGCGCCGCCGAGGGGGTCTCGGGGGTCCGCGGCTGCGGCCGTCGTTCCTCGAGGGCAGCGGTGCCGGCCATGACGCTCTGCCAGAGCGCCAGTTCGGCCTCGCTCGGTCGCCGCTGCCGGCTCATCGGCGGGCGCTCATGGCCGGCGGCCGGCGCCGCCGGCGGCGATCAGCTCGTCGACCAGCAGGATGTGCAGGCGGCGCGGCCCGTGGGCACCGAGCTGCAGGGTCTGCTCGATGTCGCCCGAGCGCGAGGGCCCGGTGATGAAGTTGATCGAGCGGGGCAGGGCGCCGCGCTCTTCGCGCAACAGGCGCAGGCCGTCCTCGTAGGCGCGCAGCACGCGGGCCGCCGGCAGGACCACGATCGAGGTCTCGGGCAAAAACGCGAGCGTGGTCGGCGTCTCGGGCCCCGAGCACAGCATCAAGGTGCCGGTCTCGGCGATCCCGGCGAACGCGACCGTGAGCCCGACCGGGTCGTCGTCGACCGCCCGGCCGGTGCGCAGGGTCAGCATCGTGCGCGACCAGCCGATCTGGCTGAGCAGCGGATCGCTCGCCATGACCAGCCGCATCGGCAGGTTGCGCTCGCGCAGATAGCGCTCGATCGCATCCGCGACGTCGTCGTAGCGCCGCAGCCGCCGGACCGTCGTCTGGACCGCCTCGGCCTCGGCGGTGAACAGCTGGATCCGGCCCTCCAGATTGAGCTCGGCCCGGGCCGGGATCAGGCCCGGCGGCGGCTTCGCCAGGCGGGCCTGCACGGTGTTGCGCGCCTCGGTCGCGCCCGGGCCGCGCCGGCCGAGGACCCGGCGCAGGCGTTCGAGCACGACATCGCGCGGCGCCTCGCTCACGAACCGCCGCCCTGTGCCCGCCAGAGCGCCTGGAACGTGCGCCCCTGCGGCGCCGGCAGATCGCGCGAGCCGGTCCAGCCGCCGGCCAGCGGCAGGCTCTTGAAGCGCCGGCGCCGACCGCCCAGGAGGCCGAGCAGGCGGACCACGATGCCGGCACCGAAGTGATAGAGCGCCGGGCGGGCGGCCGCGAACGCCCAGAGCCTGGTGCCGTAGCGGGCGACCGGCGGCGCCAGGCCCTTGGTGAACTCCTGCTCGCGCCAGTAGCGCATCAGCTTGGGCAGCGGGATCCGGACCGGGCAGACCGCCTCGCAGCGGCCGCAGAAGCTCGATGCGCTCGGCAGATGGTGGGCCTGCTCGATGCCGATGAACTGCGGCGTCAGGACCGCACCCATTGGCCCCGGATAGACCCAGCCGTAGGCGTGGCCGCCGGTGGTCAGGTAGACCGGGCAATGGTTCATGCAGGCGCCGCAGCGGATGCAGCGCAGGATGTCCTGGAACTCGCTCCCGACCACCTCGCTGCGGCCGTTGTCGACCAGGACGACGTGGAACTGGGCGGGGCCGTCCAGATCGACCGGCCGCTTCGGCCCGGTCAGGACCGTGGTGTAGGCCGAGAACTCCTGGCCGGTCGCCGAGCGCGCCAGCACCCGCAGCAGCGTGCAGGCATCCTCGAAGGTCGGGACCACCTTCTCGAGGCTCGCGACCACGATGTGGGTCTTGGGCAGGCCCTGGGTCAGCTCGGCGTTGCCCTCGTTGGTGACCAGGACCACCGAGCCGGTCTCGGCGACCAGAAAATTGGCGCCGGTGATCCCGATCTCGGCCGCGAAGTAGCGCTCGCGGAGCGCGCGCCTGGCCTCGGCCAGCAGCTCGTCCGGGGCGTCGACCCGGGGCCGGTGGTGGTGCTCGGCGAACAGGTCGGCGACCCGCTGCCTGGTCATGTGGATCGCGGGCGCCAGGATGTGGCTCGGGGTCTCGCCGGCGAGCTGGACGATGTACTCGCCGAGGTCGGTCTCGACCCTCCCGATGCCGTTCGCCTCGAGCGCCTCGTTGAGGCCGATCTCCTCGCAGATCATGCTCTTGCTCTTGGTCACCGAGCGCGCGCCTGCGGCCTTGCAGAGCCGGAGAATGACCGCGCGCGCCTCGGCGGCATCGCGCGCCCAGTGGACCTTGCCGCCCTGCTCGAGCACCCGGCGCTCGAAGGCCTCGAGGTAGAGATCGAGGTGAGCGAGCGTGTGGTCCTTGATCGCCTTGGCGGCGTCGCGGAGGGCCTCGAACTCGGGCAGCCGGTCGGCCGCGGCCCGGCGCTTGTGCTGGAAGCCGCCGCGGGCCAAGCCGAGCGCCGCCTGTAGCACCTGGTCGCCGAGCGCCTGGCGGGTGTTGGTCTTGAACGCGAGCGAGGTCGGTTGCATGCAGGGGGTCCTTGCAGGGGGTCAGGCGCCGGCGCCGCCGATCGGCGGCAGGTTCAGCGGTCCGGCCAGGACCTCGGCGACATGGCGGGCCTCGACCTTCGAGCCCAGGCGCTTGAGGCGGCCGGCGATGTTCATCAGGCAGCCGAGATCGCCCGCGAGCACGAGCTCGGCCCCGGTCGCCTCGATCGCCGCCACCTTGTCGTCGACCATCTTGGTCGAGATCTCCGGATATTTGACGCAGAAGGTGCCGCCGAAGCCGCAGCAGACCTCGGCATCGTCGAGCTCCTTGAGCTCCAGCCCGGCGACGCCCGCGAGCAGCTGCCGGGGCTGGTTGCGGACGCCGAGCTCGCGCAGGCTCGAGCAGGAATCATGGTAGGTCGCCCGGACCGGCAGCTCGAGCCCGCTCGAGCCCATGCCCAGGACGTCGACCAGGAAGCCGGTGAGCTCGAAGGTCCGCGCCGCCAGCTCGCGGGCGCGCTCGGCATCGGCCGAGCCGGGCGCGAACAGCTCGGGATAGTGCTTCTTCAGCATGCCGGCGCAGGAGCCCGAAGGTGCGACCACGTAGTCGTAGCCGGCGAAGGCGTCGAGCATCCGGCGCGCGACCTTGATGGTATCGGCGCGGTCACCCTGATTGTAGGCGGGCTGGCCGCAGCAGGTCTGGCCGCGCGGCACCTCGACCCGGCAGCCGGCGGCCTCGAGCAGCCGGACGGCGGCGAAGCCGACCGCCGGCCGGAACAGGTCGACCAGGCAGGTGACGAACAGGGCAACGCGCGGCGGCGATGTGGGGTCCATGGGGGCCAGCAACCGTTAGGAGGTGCGCGACCTTAGCCGATGATCCCATCGGCCGGCAAATGGTCGCCGTCGCCGATCATCCGATCGGCCAGCCGCTCTCGAAAGTCGCGCTTCAGCTGGTCGGGGCCAGCGCCTTCGGCAGGAGCAGGGCGAGACCGCCCCGGCCCTGCATGCGCCCGGCGATCGCCTCGGCGGGCTCGCCGGCGCCCCAGAAGACGTCACCCCGGACCACGCCCTTGATCGCGCCGCCGGTGTCCTGCGCGACCAGCAGGCGCCGGAGCGGCGCCTCGTCGTCCGGGCGGTCCGGCCGGGGCGCGCTGGCGTCGAGCCAGACCGGCGCCCCGAGCGGCAGGTAGCGCCGATCGACCGCGAGCGAGCGGCCGGCGGTCAACGGCACGCCTTCGGTGCCGAGCGGGCCGTCGTCGGCCGCGAGCTCGGGATGCTCCTCGAAAAAGATGTAGGAGGGGTTGCGCTCCATGATGCTCGCCGCGTCGGCGGGATGGGTGCGCAGCCAGTCGCGGATCGTCTGCAGCGTGACCCGATCGCGCGGCAGCGCGCCGATCTCGATCAGATCGCGGCCGATCGCCCGGTACGGGCGGCCGTTCTGGCCCGCGTAGCCGACCCGGACCACCGCGCCGTCGTCGAGCCGGACCTGGCCCGAGCCCTGGATCTGGAGGAAGAACTTGGCGATCGGATCGTCGACCCAGAGCAGCTCCAGGTGCCGGCCGGCGAGGGCGCCCTCGTCGATCTCGGCGCGGCTGTAGTAGGGCACGAACTCGCCGTCCGCGACCCGGCCCCAGATCGAGAGGCCGGCCAGGTCCGGATTGAACCGGCCGAGGTCGATCCGCATCAGGTCGCGCGGCGGCGCGTGCAGCGGCACCTGGTAGGGCCCGGCCTCGTGCCGGGAGCCGTGCAGCACGGGCTCGTAGTAGCCGGTGAACAGGCCCGCCGGATCGCCGTTGTCGCTGACCCGGTAGGGTTGGAACCAGCTCTCGAAGAAGCCGCGGGCGGCGGCGGCCGAGGCGAGCGCTGCCGGCGCATCGGCCGCGGCGCACGCCGGCAGCCAGTCGCCGACCCGACCGAACGCCGGCTCCGGTCCCATCGGATCGGTCTGAGCTCGGGTCCGGAGCACGCCGCAGGAGCGCCGGAACGCCAGCAGTGCCCCGCTCGGATCATCCGCGCCCCAGCCGTCGAGGCGATCGAAGCTGACGGGCTCGAGGTCGAGCCTGGGCGCCACCGGCGCCGGCGGCGCGCAGCTCAGCAGCCCGAGCAGCCCGCTCAGGCCAAGCGCCAGTCTGAGACTGCGGCGGCGCCCGGCCCGCGGCCGGACCGCACGGTGCATCAGGCGGGGGGCGTGCTGGTCTCGACCAGCGTCCAGTTGGGGTCGGGGTTCTGGACGTCGCGCTCGAAGGTCCAGATGTCGATCACGTCCTCGGCGACGCCCGGGTCGCCGTCGACCACGCTGCCGTCGCGGTTGCGGATGACGTTGACCTGCTCGCTGGTGAAGCGGACGCCGATCCGCGCGCTGTCGTCCTGCAACCCGGCCGCGACCACCTCGGCGCCGCGGATCGCGATCAGCTGGCTCTCGAGCGTCTGCCCCCCGGCCTCGCGCTGATCGATGGCGGTGGCGAAGCCCTCGAACACGTTGTCGGCGAGCAGCGGCCGGAGCGCGTTCTTGTCGCCGGCGCCATAGGCCTCGACGATCGTCTCGAAGGCGCTGCGGGCGCCGCGCAGGAACTGCCGCAGGTCGAAGTGGGGATCCGCCAGCCGGATCTTGGTCAGGCCCGTCTTGACGCCGCCGTCGGCCACATCCGCAATCCCCGCCTCGGTTTCCGCGACCCCGCCGGAGCGGTCCGGCAGCGCCACCACGTTGTCCGCCGCGCCATTGGGGCGGGGGTTGGCGAAATCCGCGGTCCGCCGCCGCTCGTGGCCGGTGCGCCGGCCGAGCACGCTGCGCAGCCGAAGCGCGATGAACGCCGCAACCATGGCGAAGAACAAGATATCGATGTAGGCAAAGCCTTCAGACATTCCGGCTCCGTCGACGCCCGGGTTGCAGCGGCGGGCGATTTCGCGGATGGTGCCCGCAGGAGCAGCTGGCGCAAGCTAAGGATGGCGTCCTAAACAATCATATAATGCGGACTTCCGAAAGACAAACCGCCCGCCGGATTCGGTTCGGCCCGATTTTGCTGATGGCGTTCCTCCTCGTGCCGCTGGCGGAAATCGCGGTGCTGATCCAGGTCGGCAGCTGGCTCGGCGTGGCTCCGACCCTGGCCCTGATCGTGCTGAGCGCGGTCATTGGCACCTGGATGCTGCGGCGCCAGGGGTTCGGCGTCCTGGCCCGGGCGCAGCGGCTGCTCGAGCAGGGCGTGCTGCCCGTGGCCGAGGTGTTCGAGGGCTTCTGTCTGGTGGTCGCGGGGGCTCTGCTGCTGGCGCCCGGCTTCATCACCGACCTGGTCGGTGCCGCCCTGCTGCTGCCGCCGGTGCGCGCCCTGCTCTACCGGCGCCTCGGGCATTACCTCGAGCGCCACGTCCCGCAACCGCCCGGGGCCCGGCCCGGAGCGCCGAACGGGCATGGCACCGTGGTCGACGGCGAGTTCGAGGAGCTGGAGATCGAGGAAGTGCCGCCGCCCCGCGGCGGCTGGGACCGGCGCTCGTGATCCTGGTCCGGCACGCCGAGTTGGAGTGGAACCGGCACTACTCGCGGACCCGGATCGATCCCGGCATCCCGGACCCGGCGCTGACCCCGGACGGCTGCCGCCAGGCCCAGGAGCTGGCGCTGCAGCTGGCTGCAGCCGGGGTCGACCGGCTGGTCGCGAGCCCGTACCGGCGGGCGCTGGAGACCGCGACCATCGTCGCCCGCGCCCTTGATCTGACGATCAGCGTCGAGCCGCTGGTGCGCGAGCGTTGCGTGTTCTCCTGCGACCTCGGCACGCCCAGGAGCGAGCTCGCGGCGCTCTGGCCGGCGCTCGACTTCGGCCACGTCGAGGAGCTCTGGTGGGGGCAGCCGGACGAGACCGAGGCGAGCCTCGCGCTCCGCTGCGCCCGCTTTCGCGCCGACACTGACCCCTTGCCCGATCGTCACCGGGTGGCGGTGATCACCCATTGGGGGTTCATCCGGGCGGCGACCGGCCAGGAGGTCGGCAACGCCACGCTGGTCCGCCTGGCCTGAGTCCGCCGTTCCCCGCCGACCCGTTCTCAACTCCCTCCACGCCCTCCCAAGGAACCGCGCAGCATGGCCGAAGCTCCACAGACGCCGCCCGGCGGCGACGCCAACCAGACCAATCAGCCGCGACTGATGATCCAGATCCAGTACGTCAAGGACCTGTCGTTCGAGAATCCGCGCGGCCCCTTGAGCCTGACGGCCGAGCGCCAGTTCCAGGTCCAGATCCGCGAGCTGCAGGTGCAGCGCCAGTCGCTGGCCGCCGATCAGTACGAGGTCACGATCGATGTGCAGCTCCAGGGACTCTCCGGCGAGGACACCGTGTTCGTGCTCGAGCTGGTCTACGCCGGGGTGTTCGTGGTGCTGAACGTGCCGGAGACCAGCCTCGAGCCCTTCCTCCTGATCGAATGCCCGCGGCTGCTGTTCCCGTTCGCCCGGCGGGTCATCGCCGACGCCACCCGGGACGGCGGCTTTCCGCCGCTGCTGCTCGATCCGATCGACTTCGTCGGGCTGTACCGTCGCCGGCAGCAGGCGGCCGAGGCTCCGGCCGGGCGCGAAGGGCAGGCGGTGCCCAACCCGATCATCGGCGACGGCGAGGCGGTCTGAGGCGCTTCATTCGGCCAGCCCGACCGCCACCCGGGCGGCCAGGTTGCCGACGCCCAGCGCCGGCAGGATGTCCTCGACCGCGTCGACGACCCGGAACAGCCCGCGCGCGGTCGCGGCCGCGAAGCGCTGCTCGATGACCCGGTCGACCAGGGCGACCAGCGGGTCCCAGTAGCCGGCGAGGTTGAGCACCACGATCGGCTTGTCGTGATAGCCGAGCTGGCGCAGCGTCACCACTTCGAGCAGCTCGTCCAGGGTGCCGAGCCCGCCCGGCAGGGTGACGAACGCGTCGGCGCGGTCGATCATCTGCTGCTTGCGCTCGCACATGTCGGTCGTGACCACCAGCTCGGTGATCGCCCGGTGGCCGACCTCGAGCTCGAGCAGGCGGGTCGGGATCAGGCCGATGACCTCGCCGCCCGCGGCCATCGCGGCATCCGCGGTCGCGCCCATCAGGCCGACGTGGCCGCCACCATAGATCAGCCTGGCCCCGGCTGCGCCCGCGAGCTCGCCAAAGCGCGTCGCCGCGGTCCGAAACCGCGGCTCGGCGCCGTACTGCGAGCCACAGAAGACGCAGATGCTGATCGTCATGCAGGGTCTCCAGCAACAGGCCAGGGCTCAGTCTGTGGTCTCCGGGCGGCCGGTTCAAGACCGAACCGGCGCCGCCCGAGGCAGCCGCCGGCTCGTTTGGCCGCGCAAATATCGGGCGCGCGGCGGCGATTTCCGGGGCGGCTCGCCAAGCCTTTGCAAACACGCACGATACCCCCTATGTTCAGCAGCCAAGGTTACGCAAATGTTCACGGCCATGGTTCGTCGCCCGATCGTCTGGCTGCTCGCGACCCTGGCGCTGCTCGGCGCCGGCTGGGCGGCCTATGGGCCACTGCGGCAGGCGTGGCAGCCCGCGACCGAGACGGCCGGGGGCGGTCCGCAGCCCGGGCCCGCGACCGTCGCCGAAGCGCCGGCCGGTCCGCCGCCCGCCCCGGCCAGCGCGCCCGCCGAGAGCGTGGACGCCAAGGCTTCGGTCCCGTCGCCCGCCGCGGCCACAGCCGAGACGCCCGCTGTCGCGCCCGCCGCGCCGGCGCCCGGGCGGCAGCTCGCCGAGCCCCCGGCCGTGCCGCCGCCAGCGGCGTCGCCCACGGCGCCGGCCCGGACCGCGAGCCCGCCGGAGCCTGGTCTCACGCCGCCCGCTCCCGGCTCCGCCGACCAGGCGCCCGCCCGGGATGAGGCCGCCGCCGAGCCGGCACCACGCTCGGCCGAGGTTCCGAAGAGCGGGCCGGGCCAGACCAGGGCGGTGGAGCCGCGGGTCGGCGAGCTGGCGCCCGCCGCCGGGCCGCCGGGCGCGCCGCCGGTTCCGGCAGCATCGGCAGCGCCCCTCGAGCTGCCGGCGGAAGGCCCGGTGGTCGCCGCCGCGCCCGATGCGGCAGCACCCCGGCTGCCGGAATCGGGGGCGCCCCCGGCCATCGGACCATCGGGCGAGCCGCCGGCCAGCGCAGCGGCGGTGCCCGAGGCGAGCCCGGCACCCCGCCAGCCACCGGTCGCTTCGATCGAACGTCCGACCGCCGCCCCCGAGGTCGCCGCGACGACGCCGCTGCCGTCGACCGAACCGGCGGTGCCGGCGACGAGCCCGCAGGTGGCCGAGCCGCCGGCGTCGCGCTCGCTCAGTTTCGACACGATCCGGCGCGCGCTCGCGGCGCTGCTCGGCGGGACCCCCGAACCGACCGATCCGGTCGCGCCCAAGGTCGTGACGCCCGCACGAGAGCAGCAGCCAGACCAGGCCCAGGACGCCGCCAAGGTCGGCGGCGCGCCCGAGGTCGTCCGCCCGAGCTTCGACATCGTCAGGGTCGAGCCGGGCGGCCGGGCGGTGGTCGCCGGCCGGGCGGCACCCGGCGCCGAGGTCGAGTTGCTGGCCGGCAAGCGGGTGCTCGACCGGGTGCGGGCGGACGCGCGGGGCGAATGGGTCGCGATCCCGGCCGAGGCACTGCCGTCCGGCGGTCTCGAGCTGGGCCTGCGGGCGGTCAGCGAGGGCACGCCCGCGCTCGAGGCCGAGCAGGTCGTGGTCGTCGTGATGCCCGAGCCACCGCCGCCCCAGCCGGCGCCGGTCGCGGTCGCCGAGGGCCCGCCGCCGCAGCCGCCCGAGGTCAGGCAGGCGGAAGCGTCGAGCGGGCCGCTCGCGGTGCTGCTCGCCGAGGACGGCCGGGCGCCCGGCCGGATCCTGCAGGCGCCGGGACGAATCAGCAATGACGGCAGCTTGGCGCTCTTGATGCTCGACTACGACGACAGCGGCCGGACGAGGCTGACCGGCGAGGCGCCGCCGGGCGCGCCGCTGCGGATCTACGTCGACAACCAGCCGGCCGCCGAGGCGGTCGCCGAGCCGAGCGGCCGCTGGACCGCGGTCCTCGAGCACAATCTGCCGCCCGGCGAGTACACGTTGCGGCTCGACCAGCTCGGCAGCGGGGGGCGGCCGGTCGCCAGGCTGGAAACCCCCTTCACCCGGGCCAGCCAGCCGCCGATCCAGGGCAAGACCCAGGTCGATTACGTGATCGTGCAGCCCGGCAACTCGCTCTGGCGGATCGCGCGCCGCCTGTTCGGCAGCGGCACGGAATACGTCCAGATCTACGACGCCAACAAGATGCAGATCCGCGATCCGGACCTGATCTATCCGGGCCAGGTGTTCGAGGTCCCAGCCGGGATGAGCTCGTCGGGCTGAGCCCGGCGCGGGCCTCCGGGCCGCTCAGACCGCCTGCCGCTGGGCAGGCTCCCGGGTCAAGGCATCGAAGTCGCCGACCAGCTGGCGGGTGACCTGCCCGACCTGGAACTGGTGCTCGTCGATCTCGCGCACCGGCGTCACCTCGACCGCGGTGCCGGTCAGGAAGACCTCCTGGGCCCTGGTCAGCTCGTCCGGCTCGAGGTGCCGCTCGACCACCTCGATGCCGCGGCCGCGCGCCAGCTCGATCACGGTCTGGCGGGTGATGCCGTTCAGGAAGCAGTCGGGCAGCGGCGTGTGCAGCTTGCCATCGATCACCAGGAACAGATTGGCGCCGGTGCCCTCGGCGAGGTAGCCCCGGTAGTCCAGCATCAGGGCGTCGTCGTAGCCCTTGGCCTCGGCCTCGTGCTTGGACAGCGTGCAGATCATGTAGAGGCCCGCGGCCTTGCTCTGGGTCGGCGCGGTGTCGGGCGCCGGCCGCCGGTAGATCGCGCGGGTCATGCGGATGCCCTTGAGCCTCGCCTCGGGCGTGAAATAGGCGGGCCAGGTCCAGGCCGCGATCGCTACGTGGATCCTGGTCTTCTGCGCCGAGACCCCCATCATCTCGGCGCCGCGCCAGGCGAGCGGACGGACGTAGCCGTCGGCGATGCCGTTGGCGGCCACCACCTGCTTGCAGGCCTGGTCGATGGTCGCGAGGTCGCAGGGCAGCTGGAAGCCCATCACCTTGGCCGAGTGGGCGAGGCGCTGGCTGTGCTCGGCGAGCTTGAAGATCCGGCCGTCGTAGACCCGCTCGCCCTCGAACACGCAGCTGGCGTAGTGCAGGGCGTGGGTCAGTACGTGCACCTTGGCGTCCCGCCACGGCACCATCGTGCCGTCGATCCAGATGAAGCCGTCGCGATCGTCGTACGGGACGAGGGACATGAGACGCTGCCTTTCCCGATTGCTTGTGCTAAGAGACAGCGCGTAGCATCGAGCGTCCATGAGTGTCAACGTGACCGAGCCGAAGGTCGCCCGCAGCCTGCCGTTCGCCGCGCCGAATCCCTTGTTCCTGCGGGATGAGGAGCTGACCCGCGGGATCGAGCTGCTCGAGGCCGCGTACCGGGCGCTGCTCGCCCGGCCGGACCGGCGGCTGACCGAGCGCGGGCTCGGCCGCAACCATCAGCAGGTCCTCTACGGGGTCGGCCGCCAGCCCGGGATCACGATGGTCGAGCTTCAGGATCAGGCGCAGCTGACCAAGCAGACGCTCTCGCGGCTGCTCAAGGAGCTGGTCGGCGCGCGGCTGATCGCCAGGCGGCCGAGCCCGCGCGACCGCCGGCAGCGCCTGCTCGAGCTGACTCCGGCCGGGCGCGAGCTCGACGCACAGCTCAACGATCAGCTGCGCCGGCAGCTCGCGGACGCCTACCGCGCGGCCGGCGCCGAGGCGGTCGCCGGCTTCCACAAGGTCCTGCTCGGGCTGATCGACGAGCCCGCCCGCCGGCAACCCCGGCGGATCGCATGAGATGACGACATGACCGGCATCGGGGCCGCCGGCGAGACGGGTCACCACATCCTGGTGGTCGATGACGACGGCCGCCTGCGCCGCCTGCTGCAGCGCTACCTGACCGAGCACGGCTATCACGTCACCGCCGCCGCCGATGCGCCGGAGGCCAAGGCGGCGCTCCGGAACTTCGATTTCGACCTGATGGTGCTCGACGTCATGATGCCCGGCCAGGACGGCATCAACCTGGTGTCCGAGCTGCGCACCGGGCTCGATCTGCCGATCCTGCTGCTGACCGCGCGCGGCGAGACCGAGGACCGGGTCAACGGCCTCGCGGCCGGCGCCGACGATTATCTGGTCAAGCCGTTCGATCCGCGCGAGCTGTTGCTCCGGATCGCGACCATCCTGCGCCGGATCGCGCCGGCCGCGTCGGGCGACCAGCCGTTCCGGTTCGGGCCGTTCAGTCTGAATGCCGGCGGCCAGGAGCTCTGGCGCGGCGGCGAGCGCGTCCACCTCACCGAGGCCGAGCGGTCGCTGCTGCAGATCCTGGCGGCGCAGCCGGGGCTCGCGATCAGCCGGCGGGAGCTCGGCCAGCGCAGCCGGATCAGCGGCTCCGATCGCGCGATCGACACCCAGATCGCGCGCCTCCGGCGCAAGCTCGAGCCCGATCCGCGCCGGCCCCGCTATCTGTTGACCAAGCGTGGCGAAGGCTATGTACTCTGGCCTGGCAGCTAGCCGCTCGAACCAGCCGGCGCCGACGGTTGTCCGACTGCCGCGGATCGTGCCGCGCAGCCTGTTCAGCCGTTCCCTGCTGATCGTGATCATGCCGCTTTTGATCCTGCAGGCGGTGCTCGCCTACATCTTCTACGAGCGGCACTGGGACTCGGTGACCCGCTGGCTCGCGTCCGGCTTCGCGGGCGAGGTCGGCATGATCGTCGAGCTGCTCGAGGCGGCCCCGACCCCACAGGCCAAGGCCCGGGTGCTCGATCTCGCGCGCGACCATCTGGACTTCGCCGTCTCGCTGGAACCCGCCGGCGTCCTGCACCCGGAGGCGGCGGAGAGCGGCCTTCTGGCGCCGAGCGCGCTCGACCGCCGGCTCGCCCTGACCTTTGCCGACGAGCTCGATCGCCCGTTCGCGATCGATACCCGGCCGGTCGCGCAGCCCCGGCGGATCGCGGTCTACGTCCAGCTCAAGGACGGTCTGCTGCGCGTGCTGGCGCCGCGCAAGCGGGTCGACAGCACCACCACCCAGGTGTTCATCGGCTGGATGATCGGCATGTCGGCGCTGCTGCTGGCGCTCGCGATCTACTTCATGAACCGCCAGGTGCAGCCGATTCTGCGGCTCGCCCGGGCGGTCGACCAGTTCGGCAAGGGCCGCGACGTCGGCGACTTCCAGCTCGCCGGCCCGACCGAGATCCGCCGGGCGGGCGCGGCCTTCAACCTGATGCGCAAGCGCATCCATCGCTACATCGGCCAGCGCACCGAGCTGCTGGCAGCGGTCTCGCACGATCTTAGGACCCCGCTCACCCGGATGCGGCTCGAGCTCGAGATGCTCGCCGATGCCCGGGCGCAGCGCGGCGACCTCGACGGTCTGCGCGCCGACGTCGACGAGATGGTCAACGTCGTCGACGGCTATCTTGCGTTCGCCCGCGGCGAGGGCCAGGAGGCGATCGTCGCGACCGATCTCGGCGCTCTGCTGCACGAGGTCGCGCAACGCGCGAGCACCGGCGGGCCGGCGGTCAAGGTCGAGCTCGAGAGTCCGGTCACGCTGCCGCTGCGGCCGATCGCGATCCGCCGCTGCCTGACCAATCTGGTCCAGAACGCGGTGCGCCACGCGCGGTGGGTCGGGCTCCGGGTCGCGGCCCAGGGCGACCACGTCTGGATCGCGGTCGACGACGACGGCCCCGGCATCCCGGCCGACCAGCGCGAGGCGGTGTTCAAGGCGTTCTACCGGATCGAGGGCTCGCGCAACCCGAACACCGGCGGCGTCGGGCTGGGGCTGACGATCGCGCGCGACATCGTGCTCGGCCATGGCGGCGACATCGAGCTGACCGAGGCGCCGGAGGGCGGGCTGCGCGTGCTGGTCCGGCTGCCGAGCTGAGCGCCCGCGCGCCGATGCCCACGCCAGCGGCGAGCCTGCAGGGCGCCGACGCGCCGGCGGTGATCCTGGCCTCGGCCAGCCCGGCGCGGGCGCGGCTGCTCCGGGCCGCCGGCGTCGCGGTGAGCCAGCACCCGGCGGCGATCGACGAGGAGATGGTCCGCGATGCGCTCCGGGCCGAACGGGTCGGCCCCGGGGAGGCGGCGGTGGCGCTCGCCGAGCTCAAGGCCGGCCGGCTCGCGGGCCAGGCGCCCGCGGGCGCGATCGTGCTCGGCGCCGACCAGATTCTGACCTGCGAAGACCGCTGGTTCGGCAAGCCTAGCGATCTCGCCGCGGCGCGCGCCCAGCTCGAGCAGCTGGCCGGCCGCCGGCACGAGCTCGCGACCGCCGCGGTCGCCTTTCGCAACGGCGCGCGCATCTGGCACCAGCTGTCGATCGCCAGGCTCTGGCTCAGGCCCTGCTCGGCCGCCTTCCTCGATGGTTACCTGAGCGCGGTCGGCGCGGCGGCGCTCAGCTCGGTCGGCGCCTACCAGGTCGAGGGACCGGGCGCGCAGCTGTTGGCCCGGATCGAGGGCGATCAGTTCGCGATCCAGGGCCTGCCGCTGCTCGAGGTCCTGGAGTTCCTGCGCGCTCAGGGGGTGCTGGCGCGATGACCGCGGCCCCGTACCTCACCGGTCGCGCCAGGCTCGCCGGCATCATGGGCTGGCCGGTCGGCCATTCACTCTCGCCCCGCCTGCACGGTCACTGGCTCCGCCGCCACGGCATCGACGGCGGCTACGTGCCGCTCGCGGTGCCGCCCGAGAGCCTCGAGCCGGCGCTCCGCGCCCTGCCGGCGCTCGGCTTTCGCGGCTGCAACCTCACCATCCCGCACAAGGAGGCGGCGCTCGCGCTGGTCGACCGCGCGAGTCCGCTCGCGCGCCGGATCGGCGCGGTCAACACCGTGGTCGTCGAGGCCGACGGCGCGCTCGCCGGCGACAACACCGACGGCTTCGGCTTCCTCGCGAGCCTGGCGGCCGGCTGCCGCGACTGGCGGGCGGAGGCCGGCCCGGCGGTCCTGCTCGGGGCGGGCGGCGCGGCGCGGGCGGTGACCGTCGCCCTGCTCGATGCCGGCGCGCCCGAGGTGCGGCTGCTCAACCGCACGCCCGACCGGGCGCAGAAGCTCGCCGCCGCTCTCGACGGTCCGGTCGTCGCCGTGCCGTGGGCCGAGCGCACCGCGGCGCTCGAGGGCGCAGCGCTGCTGGTCAACACCACGAGCCTCGGCATGGCGGGCCAGCCGCCGCTGGTCCTGTCGCTCGAAGCCCTGCCGCGGACCGCGGTGGTCGCCGACGTTATCTACACGCCGCTGATCACGCCACTGCTGGCGGTCGCCCGCGCCCACGGCAATCCGGTGGTCGACGGGCTGGGCATGCTGCTGCACCAGGCCCGGCCCGGCTTTCACGCCTGGTTCGGGGTCGAGCCCGCGGTCGACGACGAGCTGCGCGCCGTGGTCCTTGCGGGCCTCGGAGCCGAGGCGTGATCGTCCTCGGCCTCACGGGCTCGATCGCGATGGGCAAGTCAACCGCGGCCGCGGCCTTCCGGAGCTTCGGGCTGCCGGTGTTCGACGCCGATGCCGCGGTGCACCGCCTGCTCGGGCCGGGCGGCGCCGGCGTGGCGCCGGTCGGCCAAGCGTTTCCCGACTGCGCCGGTGAGCAGGCGATCGACCGCGGCCAGCTCGGCCGGCGGGTGTTCGGCGATCCCGCGGCCCTGGCGCGCCTCGAGGCGGTCCTGCACCCACTGGTGCGCGCCGAGCAGGACCGTTTCCTCGCCCGCTGCCGTGCCCGCGGCGAGTGGCTGGCGGTGCTCGACATCCCGCTGCTCTACGAGACCGGCGGCGAGCGCCGCCTCGATGCGGTCGCGGTGGTCAGCGCATCCCCATTTCTGCAGTCCCAGCGAGTGCTCCGCCGCGCGGGCATGACGCCCGCCCGCCTCGCCGCGATCCGCGCCCGGCAGCTGCCCGATCTGGAAAAACGCCGGCGCGCCGACTTCGTCATTCCGACCGGCCTGGAGCGGCGCCGGGCGGTGGCGGCGATCGCGGCAATCATCGACGAGCTCCGTGGCCGCAGCGCGGCGGGCAGAGGAGTGGGATGCGCGAGATCGTGATCGACACCGAGACCACCGGCCTCGAGCCGGGCGACGGCCATCGGCTGGTCGAGATCGGCGCGCTCGAGCTGGTCAACCACGTGCCGACCGGCCGGGTCTTCCACAGCTATCTCAATCCCGAGCGGGACATGCCGGCGGACGCTCAGCTGGTCCACGGCCTGACCGCGGCCTTCCTCGGCGAGCAGCCGCTGTTCGCCGAGGTAGTCGCGGATTTTCTGGGGTTCCTGGATCCCGAGGGCACCGACGGTCCTGAGCGCGCCCCCCTCGTGATTCACAATTCCGCCTTCGACGTCGCTTTCCTCAATCACGAGCTTGCCCGCCTCGGCCTGCCCCGGCTCGATCTGGGCCGACGCGTGGTCGACACGCTGCAGCTCGCGCGCCAGCGCTTTCCGGGCGCGCCCGCGAGCCTGGACGCGCTCTGCCGGCGCTTCAACGTCGATGCCACCACGCGCGTCCGGCACGGCGCGCTGCTCGACGCCGAGCTCCTGGCCGAGGTCTATCTCGCCCTGATCGGCGGCCGCCAGCCGGACCTCGGCCTGATCGTGGCGCGCACCGAGCAGGTCGCGGTCCTGATCCGCGAACGGATCCCGCGCGCCCCGCGCCCGCATGCCCCGAGCCCCGAGGAACTCGCCGCCCACCAAGCCTTCCTCGCGCTGATCAAGGACCCGATCTGGCTGCTCTGAGCCGGCCCGCGCCCACCGTCATCGGCGCTGGCGCCCGGCGCGGCCGTCGGTTACAACCCGCGAGCCGCGGACCCTCAGCCCTGTGAGATCGAGCATGGCGAAGATCAAGGTGCAAAAGCCGATCGTCGAGATCGATGGCGACGAGATGACCCGGATCATCTGGGGCATGATCAAGGACCAGCTGATTTTTCCTTATCTCGACCTCGAGACCTTGTATTTCGATCTCAGTATCCAGAGCCGGGATGCGACCGAGGACCGGATCACCGTCGAGGCCGCCGAGGCGATCAAGGCCAACAACGTCGGGGTCAAATGCGCGACCATCACCCCCGACGAGGCGCGGGTCAAAGAGTTCGGGCTCAAGAAGATGTGGCGCTCGCCCAATGGCACGATCCGCAACATCCTGGGCGGCACCGTGTTCCGCGAGCCGATCATCTGTAAGAACGTGCCGCGGCTCGTGCCGGGCTGGACCAAGCCGATCGTGATCGGGCGTCATGCCTTTGGCGACCAGTACCGGGCAACCGATTTCCTGGTGCCGGGCGCCGGCACGCTCACGATGACCTTCACGCCTGATGACGGCTCGGCGCCGCAGCAGCACGAGATTTTCCGGTTTCCGGGCAGCGGGGTCGCGCTCGGCATGTACAATTTGGACGATTCGATCCGCGACTTCGCCCGCGCCTGCATGAACTACGCGCTCCAGCGCAATTGGTCGCTCTACCTGTCGACCAAGAACACGATCCTCAAGGCCTACGACGGCCGCTTCAAGGACCTGTTCCAGGAAGTGTTCGAGGCGGAATTCCAGGATCAGTTCAGCGCGCAAAAAATAACCTACGAGCACCGGCTGATCGACGACATGGTCGCGGCGGCGCTCAAGTGGAGCGGCGGCTTCGTCTGGGCCTGCAAGAACTACGACGGCGACGTCCAGAGCGACACCGTGGCCCAGGGCTTCGGCTCGCTCGGCCTGATGACCTCGGTGCTGATGACCCCGGACGGCCGGACGGTCGAGGCCGAGGCGGCGCACGGCACCGTGACCCGGCACTACCGTCAGCACCAGCAGGGCAAGCCGACCTCGACCAACCCGATCGCCTCGATCTTCGCCTGGACCAGGGCGCTCACCTACCGCGCCCGGATCGACGAGACGCCCGCGGTCGAAGAGTTCGCGAAGACGCTCGAGCGGATCTGCGTCGAGACCGTCGAGAACGGCCAGATGACCAAAGACCTGGCGCTCTTGATCGGGCCCGATCAGCCCTGGCTCACGACCGAGCAGTTCCTGGGTGCGCTCGCGACCGGGCTGAAGCGCACGCTCGCGTCCTGAAGCCCGGCGCCGGCCGGGAGATCCGCCCTTGACCGCCCGGCTCAGCATCCGGATCGACCTCGAGGGCGGGGAGGGCGCCTGCCGGGTCGGGCCGGGCAAGGCCCGGCTGCTCGAGCTGATCGACGAGACCGGCTCGATCTCGGCCGCCGGCCGCGCGATGGCGATGTCCTACCGGCGCGCCTGGCTCCTGGTCGAGAGCCTGAACACCAGCTTCCGGGCGCCGGTGGTCGACGCCCAGTCGGGCGGCCGGCGGGGCGGCGGCGCACGCCTGACGCCGTTCGGGCGCGAACTCGTGCAGCGCTATCGCGCGATCGAGCTGGCGGCCGCGAGCGCCGCGGCGCGCGACCTCGGCGCGATCGTCCGCGAGCTCAAGCCGATCCAGGAGGCATAGCCCCCGGGCGGGCTGCTCCTTTGTTCGAACTTCCAACGCCCGCCGGCCGCCCACTCGGGCGGTTGGTGCGCCGTTCCCCGATCGGCCTGCGCCCCGCGCCGGCAGTCGCCGTCGCAACCGGCGGTGCATTTTTTGGCTGGACTCCATACCGTCGCAGCACTACGTTCACACCTGGCTTTAGACAGAAGACCTAATCAGGTCAAATTGATCGATTTTTTAGCCGGCGAGTCGGGATGCTGCAGGGTGATGTCGGAATTGGCGGCCAAGCCGCCCCGAAGGGACCGGTCCGAGTCGGCGCGCCGACCGGCCGGTACCCTTCGCGCGCTCGCCCCGGGCCCGCGCCCGCAGGATCCTCACAGGATGAACTTGCTGAGGTCCGCGCCCTCGAGCAGATGGCCGACGTGGGCCCGGACGTGGTCCGGGTCGATCACCAGCCGCTCGCCCGCCCGGTCCGAGGCGGTAAAGCTGATCTCCTCGACCAGGCGCTCCATCACCGTGTGCAGCCGGCGGGCGCCGATGTTCTCGACCCGGTCGTTGATCTGGGTCGCGAGCCGCGCGATCTCGGCGATCGCGCTGTCGGTGAACTCCAGCGTCACGCCTTCGGTCGCCAGCAGCGCCACGTACTGCTTGACCAGGCTGGCCTCGGGCTCGACCAGGATGCGCGCCAGATCCTGCTCGGTCAGCGGATTGAGCTCGACCCGGATCGGCAGCCGCCCCTGGAGCTCCGGCAGAAGGTCGGACGGCTTGCTGTTGTGGAACGCGCCGCTCGCGATGAACAGGATGTGCTCGGTGCGCACGGTGCCGTGCTTGGTGGTGACGCTGGTGCCTTCGATCAGCGGCAGGAGATCGCGCTGCACGCCCTCGCGCGAGACGTCGGCGCCGCCCCGGTGCTCGCGGCCGCTGATCTTGTCGATCTCGTCGAGGAACACGATGCCGTTCTGCTCGACCGCGTTCAGCGCCTCGCGCTTGACCTGCTCCTGGTCGAGCAGCTTGTCGGACTCCTCCTCCATCAAGAGCACGTAGCTCTCGGCCACGGTCAGGCGCCGGCGCCGGGTGCGCTCGCCGAACGCCTTGCCGAAGATGTCGCCGAGATTGAGCATGCCCATCTGGGCGCCGGGCATGCCCGGGATGTCGAAGGTCGGCAGCGCCATGCCAGCCCGGTCGGCGACCTCGAGCTCGATCTCCTTGTCCGCGAGCGTGCCCTCGCGCAAAAGCCGGCGAAACCGGTCGCGGGTCTCCTGGCTCGCGTTGGCGCCGACCAGGGCGCCGAGCACGCGCTCCTCGGCGTTGAGCTCGGCCTTGGCCGTGACGTCCTTGCGCAGCCGCTCGCGGGTCATCATCAGCGCGATCTCGACCAGGTCGCGGATGATCGATTCGACGTCGCGGCCGACGTAGCCGACCTCGGTGAACTTGGTCGCCTCGACCTTCAGGAACGGCGCCTGGGCGAGCTTGGCCAGGCGGCGCGCGATCTCGGTCTTGCCGCAACCGGTCGGACCGATGGTCAGGATGTTCTTGGGCAGCACCTCCTCGCGCAGCCCCTCGTCGAGCTGCAGCCGCCGCCAGCGATTGCGCAGCGCGATCGCGACCGCGCGCTTGGCGGCGTGCTGGCCGACGATGAAGCGGTCGAGCTCGGAGACGATCTCGCGCGGGGTCAGGCCATTCATCATGGCAGTTCGATGGTCTCCACGGTCAGATGCGTGTTGGTGTAGACACAGATCCCGGCGGCGATCGCCATCGCCTTGCGGGCAATGGCCTCGGCGCTCGTGCCCTCGACGTCGACCAGCGCGCGCGCCGCGGCCAGCGCGAACGGCCCGCCCGAGCCGATGCCGATCAGGCCGTCGTCGGGCTCGAGCACGTCGCCGGTGCCCGAGAGCAGCAGCGAGACCTCGGCGTCGACGACCGCCATCATCGCCTCGAGGCGGCGCAGGTAGCGATCGGTCCGCCAGTCCTTGGCGAGTTCGACCGCGGCTCGCATCAATTGTCCGGGGTGGCGCTCGAGCTTGGCCTCGAGCCGCTCGAGCAACGTGAAGGCATCGGCGGTGCTGCCGGCAAATCCGGCCAGGATCTTGCCGCCGGCGAGTCGGCGCACCTTGCGCGCGCCGGCCTTGAGGACGGTGTTCTGCAGGCTGACCTGACCGTCGCCGGCGATCACGACCTGACGGTCCTTGCGGACCGACAGGATCGTCGTGCCGTGCCAGGGAAGGCTCGAAGGCTGGCTCATCAATCCACGCGCGGGCGACCGGTTCGGGCGCGGCCGTCGCACGGCCGCCGCCAGGATGTGGTCAACCTCGACGCCTGGATCAAGCGCCGGCGCCGGCGCTGGCCGGCGCCGCTGAGCGTCAGCGCCCCGTCGCCGGTCCCCGGCGGTTCTTCAGGCAGTCGCCTCGGCGCGCCGCGCCTCGAACAGCTGCATCGCGCGCGCCAGCAGGCGCAGTGCGCTCACCAGCGCGTGCTGGTCGCGCAGCCGGAAGGCGGTCGCCACCAGCAACGACGCGCTGATGACCGGCTGCACTTCGTCGAGCTCGGCGCGGAGCAGGACGTTCTGTCGATGCAGATCGATGATGGCCAAGTCTTCGTCGTCCAGCTGCTCGTTGCGAAGAACGGCGATCGAGCTGGCGGCCTCAATCATGGTCGTGTCCCTGAAACAAGTCTGCCGGGGATCTCCCATCTAGACCCCCTCCAAAAAAGTCGCCCCCGTCAGCTTGTGGCCGACGAGGGCAGTGGAGGGAGGGAGGCACCGTCTGACTTGACGACCAAGCTGTAACTCAGGCGAAAGGAGAAATCAACAAAAAAGTTAGTACGGAAAAACTTATAAAATCTTAGGTAGATGAAATGCGTGCTCGATTTGCGTTGATTTTGACGCAATTGGGCATGGTCTGTGGTTGGCCCGGGAGCGGCGGGCGGCCGACGCTATTGCTGTGTCGAGCGGGCCGGCAACGGTGCCGGCGAAGCGTGCTTCAGGCCAGCTCGACGTTGGCGAGCAGGAACGCGGCCAGATGCTGGCGCGTGGCCGGGTCGAGGTCGAAGGCCAGGCAGGTCCGGCGGTGCGCGAGGTTGACGACCCGTCCCGACAGCCTGCCCTTGAAATCGAAGCGCCGGCTCTGCAGCTCGACCGTCTTGCCCAACGCCGCCGGGATCGGCGGCTCCAGGCCGGCGCCGCCGAGCGACAGATCGCGAATCCAGCAGCACCATGAGGCGCCGTCGACCAGCAGCTCGGCCTCGAGCCGGCCCTCGAAGCGCGGGTCGAGGCGCTCGTCCTGTTGCTCGCCGACGTCCGGGTCGCTCGTCATGTCGGTCACTCGGGTGCCCCTTGGGGATCGCTCGGGCGCCATTACTGCAGGTCGAGGTAAATGCGCCGTTAACCTCGGCACTCGATTGTGTCGATGGGCGCCCGCGACGATCCGTGCTAGATCACCGGCAGCATGCAGCAAGAGCGGTGAACCGATCATGGCTGGCCATTCGCAGTTCAAGAACATCATGCACCGCAAGGGCCGCCAGGACGCCAAGCGGGCCCGGACCTTCACGCGCCTGGTGCGCGAGGTCCAGGTCGCCGCGCGCAACGGCCTGCCGGACCCGGCCGCCAATCCGCGCCTGCGCTCGGCCCTGCAGGCGGCGCGCGCGGCCAACGTGCCCAAGGACAACATCGAGCGCGCGATCAACCGCGCGACCGGCGCCGACGGCGAGACCTACGAGGAGGTCCGCTACGAGGGCTACGGCCCGGGCGGGGTTGCGGTGATCGTCGAGACGCTGACCGACAACCGCAACCGGACCGCGGCCGACGTCCGCGCCGCGTTCACCAAGCTCGGCGGCACGCTCGGCGAGACCGGCTCGGTCAGCTTCCAGTTCGACCGGGTCGGCGAGATCCGCTACGCCCCCGAGGCGGCCGACGCCGACACCATGCTCGAGGCCGCGATCGAGGCCGGCGCCGAGGACTGCCAGTCGTCGGAGGACGGCCACGAGATCGTTTGTGCCCCGGACGATCTGGGCGCGGTCCGCGAGGCGCTCGAGGCCCGGCTCGGGCCGCCCGAGAGCGCCCGCCTCGGCTGGCGGCCGCAGGTCAACGTGCCGGTCGGCGCGGACCAGGCCGAGACCCTGTTCAAGCTGCTCGAGACCCTCGACGACAGCGACGACGTCCAGCGGGTCACCGCCAACTTCGAGGTCGACGACGAGGTGCTCGAGCGGCTGTCCGCCTGATGCGGCTCCTCGGGCTCGATCCCGGGCTGCAGCGCACCGGCTGGGGCGTGATCGAGGTCCGCGGCAACGCGCTCCGCTTCCTCGCCGCCGGGGTCGTCGCAACCGCGGCCGGCGACGATCTGGCGCGCCGCCTGGACGCGCTCTACCGCGGCCTGACGGAGATCGTGGCCCGCCATGGCCCGGGCGTCGCCGCGGTCGAGGAGACCGTGATCAACCGCAACGCCGGCTCGTCGCTGAAGCTCGGCCAGGCGCGCGGCGTCGTGCTGCTGGCGGCGGCGCACGCCGGCCTCACGGTCACCGAATACGCGTCCAAGACGGTCAAGCGCACGGTGGTCGGCACCGGCGCCGCCGACAAGCGCCAGGTCGCGATGATGGTGCGCACGCTCCTGCCGGCGAGCGGCGCGCTCACCGCCGATGCCGCCGACGCGCTCGCGGTGGCGCTGTGTCACGCCCAGCACCAGGCGGGCCGCGACCGCCTCGCGGCCGCTCTGGCTGCGGCCGGGCCGGCGCCGTGATCGCGCGCCTGCGCGGCCGCCTGGACAGCGTCGGCGAGGACCACGCGGTGGTCGACGTCGGCGGCGTCGGTTTTCTCGTGGTCTGCGCGGCGCGCACGCTCGCGACCTTGCCCGGCGCCGGCGAGGCGGTCGACCTGCACGTCGAGACCCAGCTCCGGGCCGAGAGCATCACGCTCTACGGCTTCCGCGACCCGGCCGAGCGCGCCTGGTTCCGTCTCTTGCAGACGGTCCAGGGGGTCGGCGCCAGGGTCGCGCTCGGCGTGCTCTCGGTGCTCAGCCCCGATCAGCTGGCGCGCGCGGTCGCCGTCCAGGACAAGGCGGCACTGACCCGGGCGAGCGGCGTCGGCCCGCGCCTGGCGGCGCGGATCACGGCCGAGCTCAAGGACCGCCTGGTCGATATCCCAACGCTCGGCGGCCCGGTCGGCGGCGCCCCGATCGCCGCCGCCAGCGGCCCCGCCGCCGATGCCCTTTCCGCCTTGATCAACCTCGGCTACGGCCGCAGCGAGGCCCACGCCGCGATCGCCAAGGCCGCCGCCAGCCTCGGCGAGAAGGCCCCGGTCGACGCCCTGATCCGCACCGGCCTCCAGGAGCTGACCGGCACTGCTTAGGCGCCATGGAACGCAGGCTTGCCGCCATTCTCGCCGCCGATGTCGTAGGCTACACCCGGCTCATGGCGGCCGATGAGGCCGGCACGCTCGAAGCGCTGAAGGCGCACCGCCGCCAATTCATCGAGCCCATCATCGCCGAATACCGGGGCCGCATCGTCAAGCTGATGGGCGACGGCGCGTTGGTTGAATTCGCGAGCGTGGTCGACGCCGTCCAATGCGCGATCGAGATCCAGCGCGGCATGATCGAACGCAATCGCGGCGAGCCGGCAGGCCGGCAGTTCTCGCTTCGGATCGGCATCAATCTCGGCGACATCATCATCGACGAGGACGACATCTACGGTGATGGCGTCAACCTGGCCGCGCGCCTCGAAGGCCTGGCCGAGCCCGGAGGCCTTTGCCTTTCCGATCTGGCGCACTCCCAGGTGGTCGGGCGGCTGGACGCCACCTTCGAGCCCGGCGGCCTCGAGCAGTTGAAGAACATCGCCGACCCGGTCAAGATCTGGCGGTGGTCGGCCGCCCCCGCCGATCCGGTGCCCGCCGACGAGTTCGATCTGCCGGACAAACCGTCCCTCGTGGTCCTCCCATTCCTGAATATGACTGGTGATCCTGCTCAAGAGATTATTGCCGATGGGTTCAGCGAAGATGTGATCACCAGCGTATCTCGGATCGGCAGCCTTTTCGTGATTGCCCGCAATTCTGCCTTTACTTATAAAGGCCGGCCTGTTGACGTGAAGCAGGTGGCGCGCGAACTTGGCGTGCGCTACGTGATCGAGGGCAGCATCCGTCAACTGTCCGGCAAACTCAGGGTCAACGCCCAGCTGATCGACGCGCCCACCGGTCATCATATCTGGGCCGAGATCTACGACAGCGGAACCGACGCCTTCTACGCTGAGCAAGACCAGATCATCAGGAGCATCGTCGCGTCCGTCCAGACCCAGATCTTGGTGCGCGAAGGCGAGATGCTGCCCGGGCGCCGGCGTGACGGCCGCAACGCCGAAGAACTTCTGAAACGGGCCTGGAACCGCATCTATCAGCTGAGTCCGGAGAGCCTGCGCGAGGCCGAGGAATTCGCCAGGAGCACGCTCCTGGCGTTCCCGAACCACGATCGAGCGCATCAAGTCCTGGCGGGCGCGCTGTTTCACCACACCTACCTCGGTTACGCCGAGGACTGGCCTGCGTCGGTCGAGCGCGCTTACCAAGCGGCGGAGCGCGCGGTCGAGCTGTACGAGGCGAGCGAGCAGAGCCACTGGATCCTCGGCATGGTGCTGATGCTGCAGCGTGACCACGATGGGGCGGTCGCCGAACTGCAGCGGGCGATCGAGATCAATCCGAATTTCTCGCTCGGCTACGGCAGCATGGGTACCGTGTTGGCCTGGGGTGGTCGGGCCGACGAAGCGATTCGTCACAACGAGATCGCCTTGCGACTGAACCCCCGCGACCCCTCCAACTTCTTTCGTTTCCTGGTCAACGCGCTGGCGCATTTCACCGCGGGCAGATACGAGGAGGCGGCAGCCTGGGCGACCCGCTCGGTGCGATCGAAGCGGATCTTCCGGATACCCTACCTCGTACGGATCGCGGCGCTGGCCCTGGACGGCAGTATCGATCGTGCCCGTGCCGCTGCGGACGACATGCGAGCCCATGTGCCAGAGCCGACGCGTTCTTACGTGGATTGTCTGCCGTTCATCCGGGCAGAAGATCGCGCGGCCCTGGTCCGCGGTCTTGAACTCGCCGGCCTGTTGGGTTGACGGACGCCATGGCGGGCGTGCGTTGCCGTCCGGTTGCCGTTAGAAGCATCCCATGGACGAGCGGTTGGTCAGTCCCGGAGGCCGGCGCCGGCGGAAGCGGAGCCGTCGCTGCGGCCGCAGCGGCTGGCGGAGTTCATCGGGCAGGCGCCGCTGCGTGCCAATCTCGGCGTGTTCATCGCGGCCGCGCGCCAGCGGCGCGAGGCTTTGGATCACGTGCTCCTCGCCGGGCCGCCGGGTCTGGGCAAAACCACGCTCGCACAGATCATCGCGGCCGAGCTCGGGGTCGGCTTCCGGATGACCTCGGGGCCGGTGATCCTGCGGGCGGGCGATCTCGCCGCCCAGCTCACCAACCTGCAGCCGCGCGACGTTTTGTTCATCGACGAGATCCATCGCCTGAGCCCGGCGGTGGAAGAAATCCTCTACCCGGCGCTGGAAGAGTTCCAGCTCGACCTGATGATCGGCGAGGGCCCGGCGGCGCGCTCGATCCGGATCGATCTTGCTCCCTTTACCCTGATCGGGGCGACCACGCGCACGGGCCTCCTGACGACGCCCTTGCGCGACCGCTTCGGCATCCTCTCGCGCCTCAATTTCTATGATCATGGCGAGCTCGAGCAGATCGTGATCCGGGGTGCTGCGATCTTCGGCCTCGCCCTGACCTCGAGCGGCGCCGCCGAGATCGCGCGCCGGGCGCGCGGCACGCCCCGGGTCGCGATGCGGCTGTTGCGCCGGGTGCGCGACTTCGCCCTGGTCGCCGAGCACGCCGAGGTCGACGCCGGCCTCGCCGACCGCGCGCTCACCCGGCTCGAGGTCGACCAGCTCGGCCTCGACGCCCTCGATCGCCGCTATCTCGGCTGCATCGCCAGGAACTATGGCGGCGGCCCGGTCGGGGTCGACACGCTGGCGGCCGCCCTCTCCGAGCAGCGCGACACGCTGGAAGAGGTGGTCGAGCCGTTCCTGTTGCAGCAGGGTCTGCTGCAGCGGACGCCGCGCGGCCGTCTCCTCACCCGCCTCGCCTGGCAGCACCTCGGCCTGCAGGCGCCGCAAGGCGTGGAGGCCCAGGCCGGACTGTTCGATGGCTCCGATCCCGCCGACGCCTGAGACCGGCCGGCTCGAGGCCGGCGTCCATCGCCTGCCGCTCCGGGTCTATTACGAGGACACCGATGCCGCCGGCATCGTCTACCACGCCAATCACCTGAAGTTCGCCGAGCGGGCGCGGACCGAGATGCTGCGCTGCCTCGGGCTCGACCACGGGACGCTGCTCGAGCGCTTCGGCCTCGCCTTCACGGTCCGCCGCTGCCTGGCCGACTATCTGGCGCCGGCGCGCCTCGACGACGGCCTGCTGATCGAGACCCGTCTGCTCCGCGCGGGCGGCGCCTCGCTCGACCTCGAGCAGCGGGTCACCCGGGCCGGCCGGCTGCTGGTGCGTCTGGAGCTGCGCCTCGCCCTGGTCTCGGCCGCGATGCGCACCGCCCGGCTGCCCGCCGAGCTGCGCGCCGCGCTCGCTCCGCTCGGCGCGGACGGCACCCGGCATCGCGCTTGACAGCGCCAGGTGAAGCGGCTTTCTGCTGCCGCGAACCGCTCGTCCGGCCGTGCGGACGCGACCCGCATTGGTTGCAGCCCGTTCGCTGCCTATCTGATAGCGCAACTCCGGGCCGCCGGTCGGCCGTGGCTCAGACATAGGATTGCGCGATGGAAGACAACGCCGTCACCGCCCTGCGCCTCGCCGGCGATCAGGCGGTCGGCTTTGGCCTGTGGTCGCTGGTCACCCAGGCGGACCCGGTGGTCAAGGTGGTCCTGGCGATACTGGTGCTGGCCTCGATCTGGTCCTGGACCGTGATCTTCGACAAAACCTTCCGGATCGGGCGCCTGCGCCGCAAGGCGCGCGCCTTCGAGCGCGCCTTCTGGTCCGGCGCCGCGCTCGACGATCTGTACCGGCGCCTCGGCCGCGAGGCCGACCACCCGATGGCGATGCTGTTCGCGGCCGCGATGGAGGAGTGGCGGGACTCGCCGCGACCGCCCGCGGGCGCCGGCTCGCGCGCGCTGCTCGACCGGATCAGCAAGGTCATGACCCTGACCCTCGATCGCGAGCTGGACATGCTCGAGCGCTATCTGAGCTCGCTCGCGACGATCGGCTCGACCGCGCCGTTCATCGGCCTGTTCGGCACCGTCTGGGGGATCATGAACAGCTTCCAGTCGATCGCGCTGACCAAGAACACGACCCTCGCCGTGGTCGCACCCGGGATCGCCGAGGCCCTGCTCGCGACCGCGCTCGGCCTGATCGCCGCGATCCCGGCGGTGGTCGCCTACAACAAGCTGTCCGGCGACCTCGAGCGCTACGCCAGCCGGGTCACCAGCTTCGCCGACGAGTTCACGGTGGTCCTGTCCCGCGAGCTGGAGACCGGCCGCTCGCCGGGTCTGGACAGCAGCCGCGCGGCATAGCGTCATGCCGATCCGCAATTCGGACGACGCCTCGCAGCGGATCTCGCGCCGGCGGCGCCGGGCGCCGATGTCGACGATCAACGTCACGCCGTTCGTCGACGTGATGCTGGTGCTGCTGATCGTGTTCATGGTCACCGCACCCCTGCTGACCGTCGGGGTCAACGTCGATCTGCCCAAGACCACCAGTTCGCCCCTGCCGGGCCAGGACGAGCCCTTGAGCGTGACCGTCGACCACGACGGCAAGGTCTATCTTCAGGACAGCCCGCTCTCGGTCGACGAACTCGGGCCCCGGCTGCGCGCGATCAGCGAGCGCAAGCCGGACGCGCGGGTGTTCGTGCGCGGCGACAAGGTGATCGACTACGGCCGGGTGATGCAGGTGGTCGGCGCCATTCATGCCGCCGGCTTCAGCAAGGTCGCGCTGGTGACCGAGTTCGATGAGAAGGCCCATTGAGCGCACGGCCGGCGCCGCGCCCGTGACCGATCGGCTCTGAGCCATGGCCCGGGCCTGGCTGTTCTCGTCCCTGCTGCACGTGGCGCTCGCCGCCCTGCTGTATTTCGGCCTGCCGAGCCTGAGCCGGCCACCGCCGGCGATGGAGCCGGCGATCACGGTCGAGCTGGTCGACCAGGCCCCGGAGGCCGAGCCCAAGGCGCCGGCACCGGCACCGGCGGCGACCGCGCCGGCGCCCGAGCAGCGGGCGGCGAGCCCGAACCCGAAGCCCACGCCCCCGCCCGAGCCGAAGGTCGAGCCCAAGCCGGCGCCCGCGCCGCCGCAGGCGGAGAAGCCGCCTGAGCCGAAGCCCGAGCCGGCGCCACCGCCGCCGCCCGCGGCGCAGCCCGCACCCGAGCCGCCGCCCAAACCTGACGTCGCCGAGGTGCAGCCCAAGCCGGCGCCCGAACTGGCGCCCAAGCCTGATGCTGCCAGGATGGAGCCGGAGCCGGCCCCGCCCGAGCCGGCCCCGCCGCCCTCGCCGCCAGAGGTGCAGCCGAAGCCCGCGCCGGAACCGGCGCCCACCCCCGACGTCGCGAAGGCCGAGCCGCCGCCGCCGCCCGAGGTTGAGCCCAAGCCGGAGCCGCCACCGGCCCCCAAGCCGGACGTCGCGGAGGTCAAGCCGGAGCCGAAACCGGCGCCCGAGCCCCCGCCCGCCGCCCGGCCGCCGGCGCCCAAGCCGCAGCTGAAGCCGGCGCCGCGCAAGGTCGCCGAAGCGAGTCCGCCGCCGGCGTCGAAACCGGCGCCAGCGCCGGCGCCGCCCCAGGAGGATGCGTTCGCGGCGCTCCTGAAGAGCGTCGAGCAGCTCGACCGGCGCACCCAGAGCGACACCACCCAGACCGGTCAGGGCCGCAGCGCCGCGGCCGCAGGCAAGGCGCGCGCCGCGCTCGGCGAGGCCCAGCTCAGCTTCAGCGAGATCGACGCGCTCCGGCGCCAGATCGGCAGCTGCTGGACCCTGCCGGTCGGGGTCGAGGGCATCGACGACATGGTCGTCCAGCTGCGCATCCAGGTCCGACCCGATCGCACCGTGCAGAGCGTCACGATCGAGGATCAGGCCCGGCTCGGGCGGGATCCGACCTTCCGGGCGGTCGCCGAGAGCGCCAGGCGCGCGGTCGACCGCTGCAGCCCCCTCACCCTGCCGCCTGGGAAATACGCTTTATGGCGCGACATTCACTTGAATTTCCGCCCCGAGGACGCGATCAACGGTTGATGCTCCGGATTCCCTCGAAGTCGCTCCTCCGTCTGCTCTGTGTGATCCTGTCGAGCCTGGTCCTGCTGCCCTCGCCGGCGGGCGCGGTGCTCGAGCTCGACATCACCCAGGGCATCGTCGAGCCGCTGCCGATCGCGATCAGCGAGCTGTACGGCGCGACCCCGGCGGCCCAGCAGCGCGGCCGCGAGATCGCCGACGTGGTCAGCGCCGACCTCGAGCGCTCGGGGCTGTTCCGGCCGATCGACCGTCGCGCCTTCATCCAGTCGCCCGGGCAGCTGCGCGGCCTGCCGACCTTCGCCGACTGGCGCCAGATCAATGCCCAGGCGCTGGTCACCGGCACGGTCGAAGGCGGCGAGGACGGCGGCAATCTGGCGGTCGAGTTCCGGCTCTGGGACGTGTTCGCCGGCGTCCAGATGCGCGGCCTGCGCCTGGCGACCACGACCGAGAACTGGCGCCGCGTGGCGCACCAGATCGCCGACGCGGTCTATCAGCGGATCACGGGCGAAGCCGGCTATTTCGACAGCCGGATCGTCTACATCGCCGAGAGCGGGCCGGCGACCGACCGGGTCAAGCGCGTCGCGATCATGGACCAGGACGGCGCCAACCATCGCTTCCTGACCGACGGCGCCGATCTGGTCCTGACCCCGCGCTTCGAGCGCGATGCCAAGCGGATCGCGTTCATGGCCTATCACGGCCTGGTGCCGCAGGTGTACGAGCTCGACATCGCGAGCGGCCGGCAGCGGAAGCTCGGCAACTTCCGCACCATGACCTTCGCTCCCGACTTCAGCCCCGACGGCCGCCTGGCGGTAATGTCGCTCGCCGAGAACGGCAATTCCGACGTCTACAGCCTCGACCTCCAGACCAACGTGCAGCGGCGCCTGACCACCGATTCCGCGATCGACACCTCGCCGTCCTTCGCCCCCGACGGCCAGCGCCTGGTGTTCAACTCGGATCGCGCCGGCACGCCCGAGCTCTACGTCATGAACCTCGACGGCAGCGGCGTGCACCGCATCAGCTTCGGTTCTGGCCGCTACGGCAGCCCGGCCTGGTCGCCGCGCGGCGACCTGATCGCCTTCACCAAGATCCAGGGCGGTCTGTTCCACATCGGCGTGATGCGCCCGGATGGCAGCGACGAGCGCCTGCTGACCGAGAGCACGCTCGACGAGGGCCCGACCTGGTCACCCAACGGGCGGGTGATTCTATTCGCCCGCGAGGACTACCAAACGAACCATTCACGTCTGTTCAGCATCGACGTCACGGGCTACAACGAGCGCGAGGTGCCGACCCCGCTCGACGCCTCGGATCCCGACTGGTCCAGCCTGGTGCCGTGAACCCGCGATCGGACCGACCTGATTGATCTTGCCCTTGACCAACCTTAGGATGCCCGTGGCCTCGTATGCCAACGCCGCCGCGACCCCGGATCGTGGCCGCTCGGCGCCGTCCTCACCGTCCAATGCGGCGGGCCGCTTGGCGACATGGAGCCTTCGATGATCGCACCCTCAGCTCGGATCGCCGCCGTCGTGGGGATGTGCGTCGCCTTGGCATGGCTCGCCGGTTGCGCGTCGTCCGACGAGACGCCGGCCTCGGCGAACGCCAATGGCGCGGGCGGCGTCGGCGGTGCCGGTGCGGGCGGCGGCGGTACGGGCATCGCGAGCTCGGAGCTGCAGGGCCAGGCGCAGCCGGGCACGCAGCAGGACCTCGAGGTCAGCGTCGGCGATCGCGTGTTCTTCGATTACGACAGCTCGGTCCTGAGTCCGACCGCGACCCAGACCCTGGACAAGCAGGGCGCCTGGCTGAAGCGCTATCCGGACGTGATCGTCACGGTCGAGGGCCATACCGACGAGCGCGGCACCCGCGAGTACAATCTGGCGCTCGGCGACCGCCGGGCCAACGCGGTCAAGAACTACCTGGTCGCGCTGCAGGTCAACCCCGACCGCGTGCTCACGATCTCCTATGGCGAGGAGCGGCCGGTCGATCCGGGCCATGACGAGGCCGCATGGGCCAAGAACCGGCGCGCGGTCACGGTCGTCACCACCACCCAGTGATGTTCACGAAGCGCGCCAGTGACTGTCGGACGACTGCTCTCCGGATCGGGGCCGCGCTCGCGTTGCTGCTCGGCGCGCCGAGCCCGCCGGCGGGCGCCGAGCTGCCGGCGCTGGCGGGCGAGATCGCGGCTCTGCGCATCCAGCTTGCGGGTCTGCGGCGGGTCGAGCCGGCCCAGGCGACCGACACCGGCCGGCTGGCGCAATACGAGGTCCGGCTCGGCCAGATCGAGGAGGCGCTGCGCCGGCTGACCGGCCGGGTCGAGCAGCTCGAGCACGACCAGCGCACGCTCGAGGGCCGGTTCGACCAGCTGATCGGCGATCTCGACCAGCGGCTTCGGTCCCTGGAGCAGGGCCATCCCGCCGGCGCGCCGCTGGCGGCGGTGGCGCCGGAGCCCCGACCTGGCCGCGCGCCGGCGCCCAGCCCCGCGCCAACGCCGTCGGACGGCAACCTCGGGGCGCCGCCCCAGAACCTCGGCGAAATCCCGCAGAGCGCGGTCACCCCCCTGCCGCGGTCCGCCCCGCCGGCGGTCGCCCCGCCGCCAGCGACCGCCGAGCTGCCCGCCCAGCAGCAGTACGATGCGGCGATGGAGCTGCTGCGCGCCGGTGACTACGCCGGCGCCGAGAGCACGTTGCAGCGGTTCCTGGAGCAGCACCCCGACCACCAGCTCGCCTCCAACGCCGCCTACTGGCTGGCCGAGACCTACTACGTGCGCAAGAACTACGCCGCCGCTGCCGCCGCTTTCGCGCGCAACTACCGGACCTATGGCAAAAATGCGCCCAAGGCACCCGACAATCTGCTGAAGCTCGGGATGTCGCTCGAGGGCATGGGCGAGAAGGACAAGGCCTGCCTGTCCTATACCGAGCTGGCCAAGGCATTTCCCAACGCGCCCGCCCACATCCAGGAGGCGGTCGCGCGCGAGCGGACGCGCGCGGAATGTGCCTGAGCCGGCGGCAACGGCAGGTCTCGACGAGGCGCGCTTTGCCACGCTGATGGCTGCGCTCGGGCCGTTCGAGGCGCGGCCGCGGCTCGCGGTCGCGGTCTCGGGCGGGCCCGACAGCCTGGCACTCTGCCTGCTCGCCGACCGTTGGGCGCGGCGGCGGGGCGGAGCGGTCGTCGGCCTGATCGTCGACCACGGCCTGCGTCCGGAATCCGCGGGCGAGGCCCGCCAGACCGCAGCCTGGCTCGGCGCGCGCCAGATCGCGTCGCAGATCCTCACCTGGTCCGGGGCCAGGCCCGCGGTCGGCATCCAGGCCGCGGCCCGGCACGCCCGCTATCGGCTGCTCGGCGAATGGTGCCGGGCCGCGGGCGTGCTGCACCTGCTGAGCGCCCATCATCGCGGCGATCAGGCCGAGACCGTGGCGCTGCGAGAGGCGCGCGCCAGCGGCCCCGACGGGCTCGCGGGCATGGCGGCGGTGCGGGAGCTCACGGGCCTGCGCCTGCTCCGGCCGCTGCTTGGCGTGCCCAAGGCCGCGCTGCTGGCCGTGCTCGCTGCCGAGCGCCAGCCCTGGCACGACGACCCGAGCAATCGCGCGCCCCGGTTCGCGCGCGCCCGGCTGCGCGCCGGATCCGCACCTGGATGCGGCGCGGCTCGTACGGCTGGCGTGCGCGCGAGGCGCCGCTCGGGCCGCGCTGAACGGCAGGGTTGCAGCCTGGCTGGCGCAGCATGTGCGGCTCTTCCCGGCCGGGTTCGCGCTGATGACGCAGGCGGCGCTGGCCGCGGCGCCGGCCGAGATCGCCAGGCGCGCCCTGGAGCAGACGCTGCTCGCGGTCGGCGGCCGGCCCTATCCGCCGCGCCGGGCCCGGCTCGACCGGCTGCTCGGCGAACTGCGCGCAGTTGACCGCCGCCTCGCCGGACGGACCCTCGGCGGCTGCCGGCTGCTGCGGCGGCGCCAGGAGCTGCTGGTCTGCCGCGAGGCAGGTGCGATCGGAGAGGTCCTCGAACCCGAGGCCGGCGCCTGGCAGCGCTGGGACGGCCGCTTTGCGATCGGCGTGAGTGGCGATGTCGGCGGCGTGTCGGTGCGGGCGCTCGGCACGCCCGGCTGGCCGCAGCGGGCCGGACTGGAGCCGGCGCCCGCGCTGCCGGCGCCCGTGCTGCCCGCGGTGGTCGGGGCGAGCCTGCCCGCCGTCTGGCGGGGGGACCGGCTGCTCGCCGTGCCGACCCTCGGCCTGATGGCCGCCGACCAGGTCGGGCGGTTCGTGGTTTCAGCGCGCTTTCGCCCGCGCCATCCGCTCGCCGGCGCGCCGTTCGCTCCCGGCCCGCCATACGACGCAGCCGCATGAGCGTACGGCTGTCGGTGCGTAGATCTTTGCTTCGGGCAGGAGATGGCTTATGTTAATCCGATCGGATGTATGGCCCGCAGGGCGCCCCGGGGCCGGGTCGCTGGCGGGCGGAGGTCGACAGGGCTCTACCGGGGCGAGGCAGCTGGGTGAATAACTTTACCAAGAACTTGGCGCTCTGGGTCATCATCGGCCTGCTGCTGATCGCGCTCTTCAACCTGTTTCAGAACCCCTCCGGACGGGGCCCGCAGGCCAATCTCGCATTCTCCGATTTTCTCGCCGAGGTCGACAACGGCCGGGTGCGCGACGTGACCATCCAGGGCAGCACGATCACCGGCCACTTCTCCGACGGCCGCTCGTTCAGCACCTACGCGCCCGAGGATCCGAACCTGGTCAGCCGGCTCTCCGATCGCGGCGTGCGGATCACCGCGGCACCGGTCGACGACAGCATGCCGTCCCTGCTCGGGGTGCTCGTGTCCTGGTTCCCGATGCTGCTCTTGATCGGCGTCTGGATCTTCTTCATGCGCCAGATGCAATCGGGCGGCGGCAAGGCGATGGGCTTCGGCAAATCGCGGGCCCGACTTCTGACCGAGAAGCACGGCCGTGTCACCTTCAACGACGTCGCCGGCATCGACGAAGCCAAGGAGGAGCTGCAGGAAGTCGTCGAGTTCCTCAAGAACCCGCAGAAGTTCCAGCAGGTCGGCGGCCGGATCCCCAAGGGCGTGTTGCTGGTGGGCCCCCCCGGCACCGGCAAGACGCTGCTGGCGCGGGCGATCGCCGGCGAGGCGAACGTGCCGTTCTTCACGATCTCGGGCTCGGACTTCGTCGAGATGTTCGTCGGGGTCGGCGCGTCCCGGGTCCGCGACATGTTCGAGCAGGCCAAGAAGCACGCGCCCTGCATCGTCTTCATCGACGAGATCGATGCGGTCGGCCGGCACCGGGGCGCGGGGCTCGGCGGCGGCAACGACGAGCGCGAGCAGACGCTGAACCAGCTGCTGGTCGAGATGGACGGCTTCGAGGCCAACGAGGGCGTGATCCTGATCGCCGCGACCAACCGGCCGGACGTGCTCGACCCGGCGCTGCTGCGGCCGGGCCGCTTCGACCGCCAGGTGGTCGTGCCCAACCCGGACGTGCTCGGGCGCGAGCGGATCCTGCAGGTCCACATGAAGAAGGTGCGGGTCGGGCCGGACGTCGATCCCAAGGTGATCGCGCGCGGCACCCCCGGCTTCTCGGGCGCCGATCTTGCCAACATCGTCAACGAGGCGGCCCTGCTCGCGGCCCGCGTCGGCAAGCGCATGGTCAACATGGTCGACTTCGAGTCCGCCAAGGACAAGGTCATGATGGGCGCCGAGCGCCGCTCCATGGTCATGACCGAGGAGGAGAAGCGGCTGACCGCCTACCACGAGTCGGGCCACGCCCTGGTCGGCTTCTTCTCGCCCGCCTCGGACCCGATCCACAAGGCGACGATCATCCCGCGCGGCCGCGCGCTCGGCATGGTGATGCGCCTGCCGCTCGGCGACCGGATCTCGGTCTCGCGCGAGAAGCTGAACGCCGACATCGCGGTCGCGATGGGCGGCCGGGTCGCCGAGGAGCTGATCTTCGGCCACGAGAAGGTGACCGCCGGCGCCGCCTCCGACATCGAGCAGGCGACCAAGATCGCGCGCCACATGGTCACCCAGTGGGGCATGAGCGACAAGCTCGGGCCGATGGCCTACGGCGAGAACCAGCAGGAGGTGTTCCTCGGTCACTCGATCACCCAGACCAAGAACGTCTCCGAATCGACCGCGCAGCTGATCGATGCCGAGATCCGCCGTCTGGTCGAGGCCGGGTTCGATACCGCCAAGACCGTCATCGCCCAGAATCTCGAGCGGCTGCACGACCTCGCCAACGCGCTGCTCGAGCACGAGACGCTGACCGGCGAGGAGGTCGGCGCCGTGTTGCGCGGCGAGCCGATCCCGAAGTCGTCGCCGCCGCACGAGCCGCCGAGCGCCGCGGCGCCGAGCGGCGGCAAGCGGGGCTCGGTGCCGACCACGGCACCGCCCAAGGACGATCCCGGCGGTCTCGCGCCGAGCCCGCAGCCGGGGGCGTAACAGCCCCCGGCCCGGCCGGAGCAGCGGCAGCCAAGGAGCTGACGCCGAGGCCAGCCGCCTAGCTCGGGTGGCGTGCGATCGACCCGACAGCATCGACCGCCGGCGTTTATCTGAGACCGCTCGGGTTGCTGCACGGCGACGCCGCTGGGCTCGCGATCGAGCATGGCTTCGGGCTGCCGCTCGGCGGCCGGCGCACCGCCTTCACGGCGGGCGAGATCTGGCGCCGTTCGGCCGACCGGATCGAGCGCAGCGTTCTACCCGTCACCGAGTTCGCGCCCTGGGCCAAGCGGCGCGGTGAAGCGCTCGAGGCTGCCCTCGGCCGCCGCCTCGCGGCCGTGACCGAGTCCCCCGGCTGGCCTCCGGGCCTGCCCGATCGGCGCCCTTTGATCATGGGCGTGGTCAACGTGACGCCCGACAGCTTCTCCGACGGCGGCCGCTTCCTCGAGCCGGCCGCGGCGATCGCCCATGGTCGAAGGCTGCACGCCGAAGGCGCCGACATCGTCGAGGTCGGCGGCGAATCCACCCGCCCGGGCGCGGCCGCGGTGCCGGTGGACGAGGAGATCCGCCGCGTCCTGCCGGTGATCGAGGCGCTCGCGGCGAGCGGCATCCTGGTCTCGATCGACAGCCGCAACGCCGAGGTGATGCGCGCCGCGATCGGCGCCGGGGCGACGATCATCAACGACGTCTCGGCGCTCGCCCACGACCCCGGCAGCCTGGAGATCGCCGGCGCGAGCGGTTGCCCGGTGATCCTGATGCACAGCCAGGGCGAGCCCGCGACCATGCAGCGGCAGCCGACCTATGTCGCCGCCCCGCTCGATGTGTTCGATCATCTCGAGCAGCGGATCCTGGCCTGGGTCGCGGCCGGCTTCGAGCGCCGGCGCCTGCTGGTCGACCCCGGCATCGGCTTCGGCAAGACGGTCGCGCACAATGTCGAGATCCTGAGCCGGCTCGGCCTTTACCTCGGTCTTGGTGCTCCGATTGCGCTCGGGGTATCTCGCAAAAGTTTCATCGCCCGCCTGGCCGAAGAGGTATCCTCGTCCGAGCGCTTGCCCGGATCGCTGGCGGCGGCGCTCGCCGGGGTTGCGCAAGGGGTCGCGGTGATCCGGGTGCACGATGTCGCGGCGACTCGACAATGCTTGCGGATTTGGCAAGCCCTGGTGTGTTAAGGTTGGCGGGCGATGGGCACCGGCAGCGACGATACCCGGGTACGGGGTCCGCCGCTTGGGCGCGACGGCGCTCCACGCTAACCTGGGCGCGCACAACTCTGCTACGGGGATTGCATGGCTCGTAAGCTGTTCGGGACGGATGGGATTCGCGGCACGGCCAATCAGCCGCCGATGACCGCCGAGATCGCGCTGCGGCTCGGATTGGCCGCGGGCGGCTACTTCACCCGCGGCGATCATCGCCACCGGGTGGTGATCGGCAAGGACACGCGGCTGTCGGGCTACATGCTGGAGCCGGCGCTGACCGCCGGTTTCATCGCGATGGGCATGGACGTCACGCTGCTCGGACCGCTGCCGACGCCGGGCGTGGCGATGCTGACGCGCTCGCTACGCGCCGACCTCGGCGTGATGATCTCGGCCTCGCACAACCCCTACCAGGACAACGGCATCAAGCTGTTCGGCCCGGACGGCTACAAGCTGTCCGACGAGATCGAGCTCGCGATCGAGGAGCGGATGCGCGCCTCGGTCGACGACGGCCTGGCCGAGCCCAGCCGGCTCGGGCGGGCGGTGCGGCTCGAGGGCGCCCGCGGCCGCTACATCGAGGCGCTCAAGGCCAGCCTGCCCCGGGGCATGACCCTGAACGGCCTGAAGATCGTGATCGACTGCGCCAACGGCGCGGCCTACGGCGTCGCCCCGAAGGTGCTCTGGGAACTCGGGGCCGACGTCATCGAGATCGGCACCAACCCCAACGGGTTCAACATCAACGCCCGCTGCGGCTCGACCCACCCCGAGGCGATGTGCGCCGCGGTGCGCGAGCATGGCGCCGATCTCGGCATCGCGCTCGACGGCGATGCCGATCGGATCGTGCTGGCCGACGAGCGCAGCGAGCTGATCGACGGCGACCAGATCCTGGCCCTGCTGGCCCAGAGCTGGCACGCCCAGGCATCGCTGCGGGGTGGCGGCGTGGTCGCGACCACCATGTCCAACCTCGGCCTCGAGCACTACCTGCGGAGCCGGGGCCTGACCCTCTACCGGACCCGGGTCGGCGACCGCTACGTGGTCGAGCACATGCGCGCGTCGGGCCACAATCTCGGCGGCGAGCAGTCCGGTCACATCATCATGACCGACTTCGCCACGACCGGCGACGGCCTGCTCGCCGGACTGCAGATCCTGGCCGTGATGCGCCGCCAGGACCGGCCGATGAGCGAGTTCGGCCGGGCCTTCGAGCCTTTGCCGCAGAAGCTGCGCAACTGCCGTCTGAACGGCGGGCTGCCGCTCGAGAAGACCGAGGTCCGCGCGTGCATCCAGGCGGCCGAGGCGCGCCTCGATGGCCACGGCCGGCTTCTGGTCCGGCCGTCGGGCACCGAGCCTTTGATCCGGGTCATGGTCGAAGCCGACGACGAGACGCTGCTCCAGGGCGTGCTCGACGAGGTCGCCGGCACCATCGAGCGCTACGCCTGAGCAAATCCTGCGACCGGGCCCCGGGTCCCGGGAGGTGCGCAGAGACGCTGAAGGCGAACGCACCCGGCTCAGTTCGCCCGTTTCATAGCGGCCGTGCCCCCGAGTCTTCACCTTCGTGGGACAGGTTCGTACCGGTCCCGGCCGCCATGGCGCAGATCCGCTTTGGATCGGGTGCCGCACGCTAGCGCGCGTGGTCATCCTCCAGGCATTGGCCGCACGTGTCGCTTCGTTGGGTTGAATTATCATCGGGCATGCATTAACCTATACGCGAAATGGTGCAGCGACGGTTAACCAGGGCGCAGAGATGCGAGCGATGACGGCGGGCCGCCCGCTCGCGCTCGTCACCGTCTGCCTGCCCGCCCTGCTCGCAGGCTGCCAGACGAAGGCGCCGGACCCGCCGCCAGCCCCGCCGGCGGCACCTGCCGTCTCGGAGGTGGCCGCGACCAGCCCGGCCTCGCAGGCGATCGACTGGGCCGCGGCACCGGACTGCCAGGCCAAGCTCGGCCTGCTGGTCGAAGCGGCCGGGGCCGGTAGTTGGCGCCCGGACGAGCGGCCGCCGATCGCGGTCGTGCTGCCCGGGGTCGCCGACCGCCTCGACTGGCTGGCATCGCCGAGCGTGACCGTGGCCGCCGATCTCCCGCTCGAGGTCCATCAGCGGAGCGATCCGGCGATCTCCGACGCGCCCTGTCTGCTCCTCGTGGAGCCGGCTCGGGATCAGAGGGTCGCACAACGGCCGATCGGGCAGGAGACCGTGCGCTCGCTCTACGAGAGCGGGACCCGCAGCGAGCGGAACCCCGAGTATGATGCCGCCCAGCTGCGGGTCCGGCAGGCGGAGCGCGCCGCCAACGAGAAGGGGCCGGGGGTCCTCAGGGTCGGCGACCCGCTGCTCGACCTGTTCGGGCTGCTGGTCGGCGGCGTGATCTCCGGTTTCAGCCAGGGCAGCCGCGAGCGCGAGGTCGACGACGCGATGTCCGAGCTGGCGACGACCCCGCGCTCGCTCGAGCAGCCGGTCTACCGGGCGTATCAGTTCGAGCGCCAGACGCTGGTCGCCGGCAAGGACGCGACGATCCCGGTGGCGCTGGTCGACCGGGCCAACCGGCGCCTGTGGCGGGCCCAGCTGCACCAGCGGGAGCGGCGCCAGTTCGAGATCGTGGAGGGTCTCGATCCGCGCGATCGGGACTACGAGAAGTACAGCTCCGCCAGCGTGACCCGGCAGGACTTCGAGCGCTGGCAGAACGAACCGCCGAAACTCGAGCTGTCGGTCGTGGTCGCGGCCCTGCGCGAGGCCAGCGCGACGCCGGGTCCCGAGACCATGACCGCCGCCATCGACCAGTTGGAGGCGTCCGCTCCCGCGCCGGCGCCGGCCACGATCGCGCCGGTCGGCGCGGCGCCCGAGCCGCTCTCGATCCCGCCGAAGACCGGATGCCGAGCTACCGGCGCGCCCGGCCGGGAGGCCGATCTCGCCCGCCCGCCGACCTGGACCACCGGTTCACCCGACCCGAGCGCGCCGACCGCCTGGTCGCGGCGGCGGCCGCCGGCGCGCCGCTCGCCGGGGCCGCCGGCCGCCTCGAGCTCGCGCCGGGCGCGGGGCCGGCGGCGATGCCGGGCGGCGACCCGCGGACCGCGAGCGTCGTCCGCGTCAACGCCGGCGCCCGGACCGGCAGCGCCGTCTACGTCCGCCCCGATATGGTTCTGACCACGGCGGAGCTGGTCGCCGGCAGCGCGGTCGTCGAGATCGCGACCGCCGACGGCAGCCGCGTGCTCGGGCTGGTCGCACGCGCCGACGAGGCGCGCAATCTCGCGCTGGTGCAGGTCTCCCGGCCCGGACCGCCGGTCGCGGTCTACGATGGCCCGCCGGTGGCGGCCGGTGGTCCGGTCGAGGGGATCGCACTCGCCGAGGACGCCGGCGTCCTGGTGACGCCCGGCCACTACCGCGGCGCCGGGCCGTTGCCGGGCCTGACCGGCGCGAGCTCGGTCGACCTCGCGCAGGTCGACGCCCAAGCGCCGCCGGTCCAGCTCGACGGCCTGCCCTGGTTCCGTGGTGACCAGGTGATCGCCGTCGGCACCGGCGGTCCGGTTGAGCAGGGCCGGAGCTCGCTGTCGGCCGTGCAGGCGAGCGAAATTCGCGACTTCCTCTACGGCGCGGACGGTGCGCTCGCCAAGCTCCCCTAGGTCCATTGACCGCGGCGGGCTCCCGGTCGCCAGGCTGACGATCTTGTGCTAGGGATGTCCGCGCAGCCCCTGAGCCAGGAAGCCGTTCACGTGACCACGCCGATGACCATCGAGGCGCTTCGGGATTCGCTCCGGGCGGACACGCCGCCCACAGAGCTGGGCGCGCCGCTCCGGGCGCTGTGGTACGAGGCCAAGGGCGACTGGGCGGCCGCCCACCGTCTCGCCCAGGCCGAGGACGACGCGGCCGGCGCCTGGGTGCACGCCTATCTGCACCGGGTCGAGGGCGACCTCGCCAACGCCGGCTACTGGTACCGGCGCGCCGGCCAGCCGGTCTGCACCGGCTCTCTGCCCGAGGAATGGACGGCGATCGCCCGTGCCCTGCTGGCGCGCTCGACCTGACCCCGCGGCCGCCGAATTTTTACGAAATCCTTACCCTGATACTGCCGTCGTAAGCGTCCGATCTCGGGGGCCTGTTCGTGGGCTGCGGGGAGGGATAGAGGCTCGTCTCTTGGCATGATGGTGTCCACCAAGAGCTTGGTGGACACCAACGGAGGCGGGATGGTGGGCGATGGGGCGACCGGATCGGCGCCGGTGGACGGCCGAGGAGAAGCGCGGGATTGTCGAGGAGACGCGGGCGCCCGGGTGTTCGGTGTCCGTGGTGGCCAGGCGGCACGATATCAACGCCAACCTCCTGTTCAAGTGGAAGCGCCAGGAGGAGGCTGGGCAGCCTGAGCGGCGGTTGCTGGAGGGGCCCGAGTTCGTGCCGATTGGGGTGGTCGGCGAGGCGGGTGATGGCGGGCCGGCACTGCTCGCCAGGATGCCTGCGCATTCCGACGAAGCCGGGAACCGGCAGCATGGGCCGGCTGAGCCCCCGCGACCGTCGGGGCTCGAGACCCGGGCGGGCGTGATCGAGATCGACCTTTTGAACGGGGCCCGGGTGCGGGTCGATGCGTTCGTCGATGGCCGAGCGCTCGCGCGGGTGCTGGGCGCGCTGAAGCGGTGGCCATGATCCCATGATCCAGGTCGCGTCCGGCACCAAGGTCCATCTCGCGTGCCGGCCGGTCAGCATGCGCTACGGCTTCGACGGCCTGTGCGCCAAGGTCGCCTCGGTGCTCGCGTCGGACCCGTTCTCGGGCCATCTGTTTTGCTTCCGCAGCAAGCGCGGCGATTATTTGAAGATCCTGTACTGGGACGGTTCAGGGCTGTGCTTGTTTGCCAAGCGGCTGGAGCGCGGCCGGTTCGTCTGGCCGCCGATCGTGGACGGCGGCCTGATCCTGACGCCGGCCCAGCTGGCGCTGCTGCTCGAGGCGATCGACTGGCGGCGGACGGTGGCGCCGGCGCTGCCCGCGCGCCCGACAGCGATCTGAGCCGACGATCTTCTGGTCGCCAGGTCGGTTGCTTCCTGGTAGAGGAAGTCATGTCGTCGGCAACCGACTTCCTGCCTTGCGATCCCGCAGCGCTACGGGCGCTCGCAGTCTCGTTGCAGGAAGCGCTCGCGAGCAAGGATCGTGAGCTCGCGGCGCGGGATGCCGAGCTCCACGCCAAGACGCTGCACATCGAGAAGCTGCGCGCGACCCTCGCGCTGATGAAGCGGGCCCGCTTCGGTCGCTCGTCGGAGAAGATCGATCAGCTCGAGCTGCTGATCGGCGACCTCGAGGAAGCGGCGGCCCAAGAGCAGGCGCGTGCGACGGCGGCGCGGCCTGCGGAGGATCGATCCTGCTCGAAGAGGGGCGCAGCTCGCCCTCGCGGTCGCCAGCCATTGCCGGCCCATCTGCCGCGCGAGCGGGTGGTGCACGCGCCGGCCCGCGCCTGCCCGGCCTGCGGCAGCACGCGCCTGACCCGCCTCGGTGAGGACGAGCGCGAGGTGCTCGAATACGTGCCCTCGCACTTCAAGGTGGTGGTGCACGTCCGGCCGAGGATGAGCTGCCGCGCCTGCGAGACGATTACCCAGGTGCCGGCCCCGTCGCTGCCGATCGAGCGCGGCCGGCCGGGGCCGAGCCTGCTCGCGCACGTCCTGGTGGCCAAATATTGCGACCATGTTCCGCTCCACCGCCAGAGCGTCATCTATGGCCGGGTCGGCGTCGAGCTCGAGCGCTCGACTTTGGCGGACTGGGTCGGCCAGGCGGCGTTCCTGCTCGAGCCTCTTGCCGCGGCGATCACCCGCCACGTCCGTGCCGGCGCCGCGCTCCACGCCGACGACACCCCGGTGCCGGTGCTGGACCCGGGACGCGGCAAGACCAAGACCGGACGATTGTGGGTGCTGGTCCGGGACGAGCGGCCGTGGGGCGGGCCGGCCCCGCCGGCGGTCAGCTACCTCTACTCGCCGAACCGCAAGGGCGAGCATGCGCGGGCTCTGCTCGCCGGCTGTCGCGGCTTCCTGCACGCCGACGGCTATGCCGGCTTCAACGGCCTCTATGAACCCGACGCGAGCGGCACGGCGCCGCTGGTCGAGGTCGCGTGCTGGGCGCATAGCCGCAGGAAGCTGTTCGACATGCACGCCAACACCGGCTCGGCGCTCGCCCAGGTGGCCCTGGAGCGGATCGCCGCGCTGTTCCAGATCGAGGCCGAGATCAACGGCCGCGCGCCCGAGGAACGTCGGGCTGTCAGGCAGGAACGCACGCTGCCGCGGCTCGCGGACCTGAAGGACGTCCTCGAGCACGCCCTGACGAGCATCAGCCGCAAGAGCGGCCTCGCGGTCGCGATCCGCTACAGCCTGTCCCGCTGGGAGGCGCTCGTCCGGTTCACCGGAGATGGCCGGCTCGAGATGACGAACAATTCTGCCGAGCGCGCCATCAGGCCCCTGGCCCTGGGCAGGAAGAATTATCTGTTCGCCGGCTCGGACAGTGGCGGCGGCCGCGCCGCGATCCTCTACACCCTGATCCAGACCGCGGTCCTCAACGGGCTCGACCCCGAGGCCTACCTGCGCGCCGTCCTCGCCCGCATCGCCGACCACCCGATCAACCGGATCGACGACCTGCTCCCGTGGGCCTGGGCCACCTCGCCGACGACCGCCGCAGCCGCCTGACCTGCGCTCCGTCCCCGTCAACCCATTCCTGCCGCGCCAATCGCCGGACGCTTACCTGCCGTCGCGGGCTGCGTCCCGACCCGATCCGAGCGACTATGGCCTCGGCGCGGTCCGCCGCCGGGCGGACCACCGTCGGGTGCGAGGATGCCATGTCGCTCAGTCACGCGAGCCTGCGGTCCCTGATCGCCCAGCTGGAGCGCGAACACGGCCCGGAGCAAGGCGTCTGGTCGGCCGAGCGGTTCGTGTTCCGCGTCTGGTTCGACGACGGCGCGGAATACCGGCTGCGCTGGCCCCGCGGGGTCCGCAACCCGGCCTGGGAAGTCGTCCGCGAGCACTGATCCCGGGCGCCGCGGGTCCGGCGATCACGGCAGCCAGTCGCCCTCGATCTCGTCCATGCCGTAGGGGCAAGCTTGAGGCAGGGCATCGGCCGCGGCGTCCTCGCCGTGGTCACGGAGCGACGCCTCGGTATCGTGGCGGGCGCGGGCATAGAGCTCGGCCAGCTCGCCTTCGAGCTCCCGGCGCAGCGATGGGGTGAGATCGTTCAGAAGCCCCGTGCGCTGCGTGCGGATCGTTTCCCGCCAGCCGAGACGGGGGTCCGAGGCCGGCGAATGCTGCAGCTTGAGCAGATGCATCATGATCGTGATCGTCCCGTTGCGGACCGATCGCCGCATCGCGCCAGCCAAATCCTCGACCTCCTCGACCAAGTTGGCGAGATCAAGCTCGGCGAAGCGCGCTTCACGCAGCAGCGCCGCCTGGGCCTGCGCCCAGGGGTAGGGGTCGTCCTCGTACAGGGGCCGCGCGCTGGTCTTGATCTTCGTCGACATGTCGATGTCACCTCGACCGAGCCATCAGCATAGGATAGCACGAACGTCCCGTGCTGCTGCCGGCCGTCAGAGCGTCCGTGCCTGCTCGCGCAGCAGGTTCTTCTGGACCTTGCCCGTCGAAGTCTTGGGCAGCTCGGCGAAGATCACTGACTTCGGGCACTTGAAGTGGGCGAGCACCGAACGACAGTGCTCGATCAGCTCTTCCTCCGTCGCGTTCGTGCCGGCCTTCAAGGTCACGAAGGCGCACGGCGTCTCGCCCCATCTGTCGTCCGGGCGCGCGACCACCGCCGCCTCGAGCACCGCCGGGTGCCGATACAGGGCGCCTTCGATCTCGATCGATGAGATGTTCTCGCCGCCCGAGATGATGATGTCCTTCGAGCGGTCCTTGATCTCGATATAGCCGTCGGCGTGCATGACCCCGAGATCGCCGGTATGGAACCAGCCGCCCCGGAAGGCGGCCTCGGTCGCCTCCGCGTTCTTCAGATAGCCCTTCATGACGTCGTGGCCGCGCATCATGATCTCGCCGATCGTCTGGCCGTCGCGCGCGACCGGCTGCATGGTCTCGGGATCCATGACCTCGAGCCCCTCGAGCACCGGATAGGGCACGCCCTGGCGGGCCTGCAGCCGCGCCTGCTCCTGGGCGGGCAGCCGATCCCACCCTTCCTGCCAGGCGCAGACGGTCGCGGGCCCGTAGACCTCGGTCAGGCCGTAGGCGTGGGTCACCTTGATGTTGAGCTCGGCCATCGCCTGCAGGACCGCCGCCGGCGGCGCCGAGGCCGCGGTCATCATGTTGACGGCTTGAGCGAACGGCCGCCGCTGCTCCGGGGTCGCGTTGATGATCATGCCCATGACCACCGGCGCGCCGCAGAGATGGGTCACCTTGTGCTCGGCCAGGGCGGCATAGATCGCCGCCGGCTCGACCCGGCGCAGGCACACCTGGGTCCCGCCCTGCAGCGCCACCGCCCAGGGAAAGCACCAGCCGTTGCAGTGGAACATCGGCAGCGTCCAGAGATAGACCGGGTTCAGCCCCATGCCCCAGACCAGGATGTCGCCGATCGCGTTCAGATAGGCGCCGCGGTGGTGGGTCACCACCCCCTTGGGCCGCCCGGTCGTGCCCGAGGTGTAGCCGAGTGCTACCGCCTGCCACTCGTCGGCCGGGTAGAGCGGCTCGAAATCGGCACTGCCCTCGTTCAGCAGCTCCTCGTAGGTGAGCTCGCCCAGGCGCTCGCCCGCGACCTCGAACTCGGTCTCGAGCACGTCCACGACCAGCGGCCGTCGCCCCGCCTGCGCCAGCGCCGCCGCGATCACCGGCGCATACTCGGGGTCGGTCAGCAGGACCTTGGCCTCGCCGTGGTCGAGGATGTAGGCGATCGTCTCGGCCTCGAGGCGGACGTTCAGCGCGTTGATCACGGCCCCGGCCATCGGGATGCCGTAGTGGGCATCCAGCATCGCCGGGACGTTCGGCAGCATGACCGCGACCGTGTCGCCCGGCCGGACACCGCGTCCCACGAGCGCCGAGGCGAGCCGCCGGCAGCGCCGCCGGAGCTCGGCATAGTCGGCCCGCCAGCGGTCGTGGATCACCGCGGTCCGGCCGGGGTAGACGTCGGCCGCCCGCTCGAGAAAGCTGATCGGGGTCAGCGGCGCATAGTTGGCCGCGTTCTTGTCCAGGTCCTGCTGGTAGGGGCTGGTCTTGGGATGCTCGGCGAACCGCACGGCCCTGCCTCCGATCTCTGTCATCTTTCTGCGCCGCTGCCCGGGCCTCCCGGGCAGCGTGAGCGGGCCAAGAGACTACCACCGCACCGCGCCGCTGCCAGCCCTGCCGCCGCGCATCGACGGCAGGGCGGCAATCTTGCTCTTGCCATTCCGCGCCCGGCGCAGCACATCGGGCCTCGGAAGCAACTGGAGGGATGCCCATGAACGCCGATGCCTACGATGTCTGGGCGCCGCGCATGCTGGCCGTGCTCAGGATCATGGTCGCGCTGCTGTTCATCGAGCACGGCACGCAGAAGCTGTTCGGCTTTCCGCCGCCAACGGGTGGCGGGGGCCCGCCGCTGCTCTCGCTGCTCGGCCTCGCCGCCGTGCTCGAGCTGGTCGGCGGTCTGTTGCTCCTGGCCGGCCTGTTCACCCGGCCGGTCGCCTTTCTGCTCGCCGGCGAGATGGCGTTCGCCTATTTCATCGCGCATGCACCCAAGAGCTTCTTCCCGGCGCTCAACGGCGGCGATGCCGCGATCCTGTTCTGCTTCGTTTTTCTCTACTTCTCGGTTGCCGGCCCTGGCGCCTGGAGCATCGATGCCGCGCGCGCCGGACGCTCCGGTCGACCAGCCTCGGTCCGGGCGGCGGCCTGACCGGTCGCCAGGCGGCGGTCTTCGCGGACGTGTCGCCGTGAGGAGGCGACTGCGATGCGGGTCGTGATCTGCGGCGGCGGCGCGATCGGCGCCTCGATCGCTTATTTCCTCAGCCTGCGCCGGGTCGAGGCGGTGGTCGTCGAGCGGACCGGCGTCGCCTGCGCCGCGTCGGGCAAGTCGGGCGGTTTCCTGGCGCTCGACTGGTGCGACGGCACGCCGCTCGGACCGCTCGCCCGGCGAAGCTTCGCGCTGCACGCCGAACTCGCCGCGGGTTCGGACCGCCCATGGGGCTACCGCCGGCTCGAGACGCTGAGCGTCGCGCTCAGCGCCGGGCGCCGGATGCGGGCCTCGAATCCTGCCGGCCTGCCCGACTGGGTCGCGCGCGAGGCCCGTCTCCAGCACCGGCTCGGCACGCCCGCGACCACGGCTCAGGTCGACCCCGCGGAGTTCACGCGCGGTCTGACGGCCGCGGCCATCGATCGGGGCGCGAGCGTGCAGACCGGCAACGTCACCGGCCTTGAGCGCGCGCCCTCGAACGGCCGCGTCACCGGGGTTCTGCTCGACGGCCAAGCGATCTCGGCCGATGCCGTCGTGATCGCGATGGGCCCCTGGTCGGTGCTGGCCTCGCAATGGCTGCCGCTGCCGGCGATCTATGGCCTCAAGGGCCACAGCCTGATCTTCCGGAACCGCGAGCCGGTGTCGCCGCACGCGCTGTTCGTCGACTACGAGGCCGCGGACGGCACCGCGCATGCGCCCGAGGTCTTTCCGCGCCCCGACGGCACGACCTACGTCTGCGGCCTGTCGAGCACGGCGCCGGTGCCGGTCGACCCGGCCGCGGTCGAGCCCGATCCCGGCGCGCTGGAGCAGCTGCGCGCGATCACCGCGGGCTTCGCCCCGGCGCTCGGCGCCGCCGAGATCGTGGCGTCGCAGGCATGCTACCGGCCGGTGACCGCGGACGGGCTGCCGCTGATCGGGCGGGTGCCCGGGGTCGCGGCCGCCTATGTCGCGACCGGCCACAGCGTCTGGGGCATGCTGAACGCGCCCGCGACTGGCGAGGCCATGGCCGAGCTGATCGTCAATGGCGAGGCCGGCACCGTCGATCTGTCCGCCTTTGATCCCGCCCGCCTGCCGCCGCTGCCGCCGGACGCGGTCCGCGCCTGAGCTCTCGCGCCGAGAGCGTACGGACTTGCCGCCGGCTGGAGGCTTTCCATGCCCTGCGGGCGGATCGCCTGCTCTCATGTTCGCAGTCAAGCCGTTGGGCAGCAAAATGTGGTCTCCGGCGGGCGCCGTAGGCGATGATAGATCGAAACGCCTGGCGGGCGGCGGGGTGTCGAGACGGCGGTTGAACAAGCTCTCATGCGCGGGTTGGCTACCGCATGACCGCGGGTTCGTCTCGGGGCTGCCTCGCTCTAGGGGACGAGCGTCGGCCAGCAGGCCGGCTCATAACAGGCGACGAGGTTTCCCCAACCGGGCCCGCCGCCCGCCAGGCGCTTCGGGATGTATGTGCTTGCGCTGCGATCTCCTTTCGCTTGCGAGGCCCGTTACCCGATCGCCGCTCGTGGCTGGACGATCCGGGCGATCGCCCAGATGAAGCCGACCATCTCCCGCGCGATCGCGGTGGTCACGACCACCTTGGGCTTGCCCGCCACCGCCAGCCGGCGGTAGCGCTGGCACAGGCGCAGCTGCGCCCGCCAGGCGATGTCGCGGATCGTCTGCGGCAGACGTTCAATCCGATCGAGCAGCTTGCGGCTGACCCGGGCCTGCATGCGATAGGTCCAGGCGCCCTCGATCAGCACGCGGCGGGCATGGGCATGGCCGGCCTTGGTGATGCCGCCGCGGCGGATGCTGCTGCCGCTCGAGCGCTCCGAGGGCACCAGCCCGAGATAGGCCATCAGCTGGCGGGGGTTGGCGAAGCGCGAGAAGTCGCCGACCTCGGCGACCACGGTGATCGCGACGATCAGACCGACCCCGCGCATCGCCTGCACCGCCTCGACCACCGGTGCCATCGACCAGCTGGGCAGGAGCTCCTCGATCTGATGCTCCAGGCGGGCGAGCCGCGCTTCCGCGTCCTCGACCGCGTGGATGTAGTCCTGGAGCACGATCTGCTGGGCCGGGTGGTCGAAGCGGACCGTGGTCAGCCAGCGCCGATAGGCCCGGGTCCAGCCGCGCACGCCGCGACAGATCCGGCCGTGGCGCAGCAGAAAGCCCTGCAGGTGCTGGCGCGTCTTGCCGAGCACGCGCCGCGCCGTGGCCCGCGCCCGCACCACATCGCGCATCGCCTCGTGGGCGGCATCGGGCACCCACACGGGCGTCAGCTCGCCGGCCCGGTGCAGCCTGGCCAGCGTGGTGGCATCGCGGCGGTTGGTCTTCACCCGGTCGCCGGGCCGGCTCGGGATCAGCGACGGCGCGACCACGCTGCAGTCCTGGCCGAGGCCGCTGAGCCGCCGATGGACGCCGTAGCCGCACGGCCCGGCTTCGTAACAGAAGCTGAGCTGCCGATGACGGCCCTGCAGCCGCTCGACCAGCCGATGCAGCGCCTCCGGGGTGCTCGGGATCTCGCCCAGGAAGCGCACTTCGCCGCCGCGGCCAAACTCGGCGAGCACCACCGACGTCATTCTCTTGTGCACGTCCAACCCGACGAACCTGATAGCTTCCATGCGGCCCGTCTCCTATGCCTGAGGCTCGGCGCCAGCCAATCCGGCGCAACCCTCGACCACGGCATACCGGAGACGGGTCCTTCAGCTCAGAGCGCGAACATAGGGTCTAGCCGAGCGCCCGCGGGCGCTCAAGGCCGGCGCGAGGGCGGCACCTGGACTTCGGGCGTAGCTGGCAGCGATGAGCCAAGGGTTGTCGGCCGGGGAGGGTTCGGCCGGGTTCACCGACGGTTAACCAGGGTCGGCGACAAAGCGCGCGGGCTGCGGCGGACGAGGAGGGGTGGACGGGATGGAGATCGGTGGCTTCGGGCTGGTGGCGCTGGTCGGGCTGGGGCTGGCGCTGGTGACCCTGTTCACGGGCATCAAGGCGGTGCCCCAGGGGCGGGAGTACACGGTCGAGCGCTTCGGCCGCTACATGCGCACGCTCGAGCCGGGCCTGCACGTGATCACGCCGTTCGTCGAGGGCATCGGCGCCAGGCTCAACATGATGGAGCAGGTCCTGGACGTGCCCTCGCAGGAGGTGATCACCAAGGACAACGCCATGGTCACGGTCGACGGCGTGGTGTTCTTCCAGATCCTGGACGCGGCCAAGGCGGCCTACGAGGTCAGCGGGCTCGAGCGCGCGGTCCTGAACCTGGTCATGACCAACCTGCGCACCGTGATGGGCTCGATGGACCTGGACGAGCTGCTCTCGCAGCGCGACCGGATCAACGCCAAGCTGTTGCACACGGTCGACGACGCGACCTCGCCCTGGGGCATCAAGGTCACGCGGATTGAGATCAAGGACATCGCCCCGCCGACCGACCTCGTCGACTCCATGGCCCGCCAAATGAAGGCCGAGCGCGACAAGCGGGCGTCGATCCTGGAGGCCGAGGGCCTGCGCCAGGCGGCGATTCTGCGGGCCGAGGGCGAGAAGCAGTCGGCGATCCTGGAAGCCGAGGGACGCAAGGAAGCGGCGTTCCGCGACGCCGAGGCGCGCGAGCGGGCAGCCGAGGCCGAGGCCAAGGCGACCGCGATGCTGTCTCAGGCGCTGGCCCGCGGCGACCGGCAGGCGATCAACTATTTCGTCGCTCAGAAATATGTCGAGGCGTTCGGCCGGTTCGCCACTTCGCCGAACCAGAAGGTGGTGTTCCTGCCGATCGAGGCGACATCGCTGCTGAGCTCGCTCGGGGGTATCGGCCAGATCGCCCGCGAGGCATTCGGTCCGCCGAACGGGGCCGCCAACGGGGCCGGCCGGCCGTGACGCCGGTGCCCGATCCGGTCCAGTTCTGGCACTGGTGGGCGCTCGGCGGCGTGCTCGCGGCGGTCGAAGTCTTCGCGCCGGGCTTCATGTTCCTCTGGATCGGGGTGGCGGCCGGCCTGGTCGGCTGCCTGCTTGTGGTCTGGCCCGGTCTGGAACTGGCCGGCCAGATCTCCGCCTTTGCCATTCTCTCGGTCGCGAGCCTGATCGCCTGGCGGCGGGTCCAGAAGGCGCACCCCGCGAAGAGCGACGAGCCCAATCTCAACCGGCGGGGCGCACAGTACGTCGGCCAGCGGGGCTCACTGCTCGTGCCGATCGTCAACGGCCGCGGCCGGATCAGGCTGGGCGACAGCAGCTGGACGGTGACCGGGCCCGACCTGCCGGCGGGCGTGCCGGTCGAAGTGACCGGCGCCGACGGCACGCTGCTGCAGGTGCACCCGGTGGTCGAGGCGCGCCTCGATCCTGAGTCGCCGCCGGCCGCGGAGGCAACCAGGTCCGAGGGCAGCGCGGTATGAGCACGCGGCCCGCGACGGCCACCCCTGACCTTGACCGGGACCCTTGCGGCCTTAAGATCCGGAGCGCACTGTGCGCCCCCGTGGCGGAATTGGTAGACGCGGCAAACTCAAAATCTGTTGGCCGCAAGGCCGTGCTGGTTCGAGTCCGGCCGGGGGCACCAGTCGTGCAGTCGACTCGCCATCGCGATGCGAGCGATATCAGGAGTTCGGCCGAGGACGCCGGACGCCGGAGCTTGTGTCTCGCCTGAAGACCGCCGCGCGGCGGCGCGATTCGAGGCGTCAGGCGCGGTGCAGTTTGGGATCGAAGACGGCCGCCCAGCGAGATCGCGTGCGCGTCTGACCTGACGCCTGAGCGCGTGACCTGGTCGGCTGCTCGACGTTGAGCCTTGTATGTCTCAGTTGCCAAGCTCGCCCGGCCGGGCGAGCTTGGCGGCGGACGGGAGCCCGCGTTGGCCTGGGGTGGACGAGCCCGTGTCTGAGCTCGGCGCCCCGTCCGCCAGTTCGCTCTCGAACCCGAACCGTCGCTCGGGCCGGCGCCAGTCGAGCCCGCATTCGCAAGGACGGGTCATGGAGCGCTCTCCGGTTGCGCCGACCTTCGTCGGCATCGACGTCGCCAAGGACCGCCTCGACGTGCACCTGCGGCCCGCCGACCAAGCCTTCGCGGTAAGCCGCGACGGCGCTGGGCTGGAAGCCCTGGCCGCGCGTCTGATCGCCCTCGCTCCGGCGCTGGTGGTGCTGGAAGCAACCGGCGGCTTCGAGATCACCGTCGCCGGCGCGCTCGCCGCCGCCGGCCTGCCCCTGGTCGTGGTCAATCCCCGCCAGATCCGCGACTTCGCCCGCGCCACCGGGCGCCTGGCCAAGACCGATCGCCTGGACGCCGAGGCGATCGCCCGCTTCGCCGAGGCGGTCCGACCGGCGCCGCGACCCGTGCCAGACGAGGCTGCGCAGGCGCTGGGCGAGCTGGTCGCGCGTCGGCGCCAGCTGGTCGAGATGATCACCAGCGAAGGCCAACGCCGCCGCCAGGCCCGCGATCCGCAGCTCGGGCGCCGTCTCGAGGCGCATCTGATCTGGCTGCGCAAGGAGCTGTCAGCCCTCGAGACCGACCTCGACGATGCGGTCCGTGGCAGCCCGGCCTGGCGCGCCGCCGAGGACCTGCTCGCCTCCGTGCCGGGCATCGGCAAGACCTCCGCCCGCACCTTGATCGCCGAGCTGCCCGAGCTCGGCTGTCTCGATCGCCGCCAGATCGCAGCCCTGGTCGGGGTCGCGCCGATCAACCGCGACAGCGGCGCCTTCCGCGGCCGCCGCATGGTCATGGGCGGCCGCGCCAGCGTCCGCACCGCCCTATACATGCCGACGCTCACCGCCATCCGCCACAATCCCGTCCTGCAAGCCTTTGACCAGCGCCTAGTCAGCCGCGGCCGGCCGGCCAAGGTCGCGATCACCGCCTGCATGCGCAAGCTTCTGGTCATCCTCAACGCCATGCTGCGTGACCAAACACCATGGCAACCCGCTTGACACCCAACACAGTCGCTCAGGCGTAGTCGAGCGGCAGGGCGGTCGTCGACTTGATCTGCTCCATCGCGAAGCTGGAGCTGACGTCGGTCAGCTCGATCCGGGCGATCAGCTTCTTGTAGAAGCGGTCGTAGGCCTCGATGTCGGGGACGACGACCCGCAGCAGGTAGTCGACCTGGCCGCTCATCCGGTAGAACTCGACGACTTCGGGAAAATCGCTGACCGCGGCGGCGAACCGCTGCAGCCATTCGACGCTGTGCTGGTTGGTCCGGATGAAGACGAACGCGGTCGTGCCGACGTTCAGCTTGCGGCCGTCGAGCAGAGCCACCCGCGAGCGGATGACCTTGGCCTCCTCGAGCTTTTGAATCCGGCGCCAGCAGGGCGTCGACGACAACCCGACCCGGCGTGCGATCTCGGCGACCGGCATGGTCGCATCCTGCTGCAGACAGGCCAGGATCCGGCGATCGGTCTGATCCAGAGATTCGTTCGTCATTGGAACAACATTCCCCATACAAGCCGCTATAGCCGACTATCATTCTAGAAATGTCGTCCAGGAAAGCAATCAAGAGAAATATTTTTCTCTTTTGGGCCGTTCGACGTGATTGCCCGCGGCGCCGCGCCCGCCTAGCTCTTGGCGGGTTGCGTGCGACCACGCGGAGGCGAGAACGATGTTCCGACAGCCGGCCATGCGGCCAATCTCCGGGCGGGCGTCTGTCCGCAATCTCGGACCCATCGCGGCATGATCCCGATCGTCATCGACCCCAAGACGACGGCGATCGCGCTGGTCGGACGCGGCGAGGCCGCTTGCCGGCGCCTCGAAGCCCTGCTCGCAGGCGGCGCCGACCAGCTCGCGGTCTTCTCGGACCAGCCCTCGGCCGAGCTTGCAGACATCGCCGGGGAGCGACTCCGCCGCCGGTTGCCGAGCGCGGACGAGCTGGCGCAACTCCGGGCGCTCTGGATTGCCGATCTGCCACTCGGCCAGGCCGCACCGCTCGCCGCGCTCGCGCGAGGCTTGGGCGTGCTGGTCAACGTCGAGGACGTCAAGGCCTGGTGCGATTTCCACAACCCGGCGATCGTCCGCCGCGGCGATCTGCTGCTCACGGTCTCGACCGCCGGCAAGAGCCCGGGCCTGGCCGCGCGGATCAGGCACCAGCTGGCGCAAAGCTTCGGTCCCGAGTGGGCGCTCCGGGTGCAGCAGCTGGGCGCAAGTCGGACGACGTGGCGCCGGCGGACCCGATCGCTTGCCGAACTCGGCCGCCTGACCGACGCCTTGATCGAACGTCGCGGCTGGCTGTCGCGGCCGGCGTCGCGCGGTCCGGTCCGATGACCTTGCTCGACCACCTGGGCGATCTGCGCCGGGCCTACGGCCGGCTCGACGGCCTCGCCCTGCTGCGCGGCCTCGTCCGCGAAGGTCCGCTGCGGGGCCGCTCGGCGCTGGTGTCGTCGTTCGGTGCCGAGAGCGCCGTGCTGCTCGACATGGTCGCGACCGTCGATCCGGCGATCCCGGTGATCTTCCTCGACACTGGCAAGCTCTTTGAGGAGACCCAGGACTACCGCGAGGAGCTGACCGCCCTGCTCGGGCTCGAGGACGTGCGGGTGGCCCGGCCGGAGCCAGTCGATCTCGCCCGCCATGACCCGGACCACGGGCTCTGGAGCCGGGACCCGGACCTTTGCTGCCATGTCCGCAAGACCGCGGTGCTCGACCGGGCGCTGGACGGCTTTGCTGCCTGGATCACCGGCCGCAAGCGCTTCCAGGGCGGGCTGCGCAGCGCCCTGCCGACGATCGAGGGCGAGCCCTCGAGCGGCCGGATCAAGCTCAATCCCCTCGCGCCCTGGTCGGCCGAGGACGTCGAGCGCTATCGCCTCCTGCGCAATCTGCCGGCGCATCCGCTGGTCGCCGACGGCTTCGCCTCGATCGGCTGCGTCCCCTGCACTCGGCGGGTAGTGCCGGGCGCCGCTCCCCGCGCCGGCCGCTGGTGGGGGCTGGACAAGGCAGAATGCGGCATCCACCGGCCTGGAGTGTAGCGATGTCGGCCCGGGTCATCGCGCCCGACTTCACGCCCGGCTCGGTCTGGCTGGTCGGGGCCGGGCCTGGCGATCCCGGTCTTCTGACCCTGAGCGCGGCGCACGCGCTCGAGATCGCCGACGTGATCCTGCACGATGCGCTGATCGCGCCCGAGATCCTGGCGCTCTGCGGGCCTGCAGCACGCCTCGAGGCGGTCGGCAAGCGTGCCGGCCGGCCGGGCGCGAAGCAGCTCCGGATCAACCAGCGCCTGATCGAGCTCGCCCGCGCCGGTCTGCGGGTGGTCCGGCTGAAGGGCGGCGATCCGTTCGTGTTCGGCCGCGGCGGCGAGGAGGCGCTGGCGCTGGCGGCGGCCGGCGTGCCGTTCCGGATCGTGCCGGGGGTCACGGCCGGCATCGGGGCACCCGCTTACGCCGGCATTCCGGCAACGCATCGGATGCGCGCGCAGTCGGTCGCCTTCGTCACTGGCCACAACGCGGGCGGCGGCGCGCCGCGCGGGGTCGACTGGCCGGCGCTCGCCAGGGGGGCGGAGACGATCGTGCTCTACATGGGGTTGCAGCGCCTGCCCGAGATCGCGGCCGAGCTGCTGGCTGCGGGGCGCGCGCCCGAGGAGCCGGTCGCGATCCTGAGCGATGCGACCACGCCCCGCGCGCAGCAGAGGATCACGACGCTGGCCGGGGCGAGCGCAATCCATCACGGGCCCGGGCCGACGCTGATCGTGATCGGCAGCGTGGTCGCGCTCGGCGCGATCCTCGCGCCCTGGCAGCAGACCCTGCCGGCGAGCATCGCCGGCGCGCCCGCCGACCGCGCAGCGGCCCGGCTCTGAAGGAGGCGACGATGTCCGGCTCTCCGCTCCCCGTCCTGCCCGAGAGCGCGCCGTTTCCGAGCGAGCACATCCGGGCGCTCAACGCCGTGATGGCCGAGACCACCGTCGAGCAGCGCCACTGGCTTGCGGGCTTTCTCGCGGGCTACCACGCCGCGACCGCGCTGCCGGTCGCGGCGCCCTTGGCCGGTGCTCGCGCCAAAATCCCGCTCACCATCCTGTTCGGGACCGAGTCCGGCAATGCCGAAGGGGTTGCGGCCGAGGCCAAGAAGGTCGCCGCGCGCCAGGGCTTTGCCGCGCGCCTGGTCGACATGGCCGACGCCAGTCCGGCCGAGATCGCGAACGCGCCTCACCTCCTGGTGATCGCCAGCACCTGGGGCGAGGGCGATCCGCCGGAGCGCGCTGTCGACTTCTTCCGGGCGCTGATGGCCGAGGATGCGCCGCGCTTCGAGGGCGTCCGTTTCAGCGTGCTGGCGCTCGGCGATTCCAGCTACGTCAACTTCTGCGAGGTCGGCCGGCGGCTCGATGCCCGCCTGGCCGAGCTCGGTGGCGAGCGCATTGCCGCGCGCATCGACTGCGATCTCGACTTCGAGACGCCAGCCGCGGGCTGGGCGAAGGGCGCGCTCGACGAGCTCGCGCGGATCGCCGAACCCGAGCCGGCCGAGCCGCACCGCGGCGCCGTCATTCTCGACTTCGCGACGCCGGCGGCTGCGCCCGCCTATGGCAAGGCGCATCCGTTCCCGGCCGAGATCACCGAGCTGGTCGATCTGAACGGCAGCCGCTCGAGCAAGCAGACGATCCATCTCGAGCTCTCGCTCGCGGGCTCGGGCCTGACCTTCGAGCCCGGCGATTCGCTGGGCATCGTCGCCCGAAACGATCCGGCGATGGTCGAGGCCGTGCTGACCGCGGCCGGGCTTGGCGGCGACGGCGATCTTGGCGAGCGGCTCGCGGCCGAGTTCGACATCACCGTGCTGTCACGGCCGGTCATGGCAGCGCTCGCCAGGCTCAACCCGGCGCCAGCGCTTGCGGAGCTGCTCGAGGGCGACGGCTGGCGCGCCTACCTCGAGGGCCGGCAGATCGTCGACCTGCTCGAGGATTTTCCCTGCACCCTGGCGCCTGACCAGCTGACCGGCCTGCTACGCAAGCTGCCGCCGCGGCTCTATTCGCTCGCCTCCTCGCTCAAGGCGGCGCCCGAGGAGGCTCACGTGCTGCTTGGCGTCGTGCGCTACCAGAGCCATGGCCGCGAGCGGACGGGGGTCGCCTCCGGCCTGGTCGCCGATCGCCTCGGCGTCGGCGACCGGCTCGAGGTCTACGTCAAGCCGAACAAGAACTTCCGCCTGCCCGAGGATCCCGACCGCCCGGTCGTGATGATCGGGCCCGGGACCGGCGTCGCGCCCTATCGCGCCTTCCTCCAGGAGCGGCAGGCGCTCGGCGCCAAGGGCCGCAACTGGCTCTTCTTCGGCGATCGCAACTATACCCACGACTTCCTCTACCAGCTCGACTGGCAGGCGTTTGCGAAGGCGGGCGTGCTCAGCCGGATCGACGTCGCCTTCTCGCGCGACCAGCCGGAGAAGGTCTACGTCCAGCACCGGCTGTGGGAGCGCCGCGCCGAGCTCTACGCCTGGCTCGAGGACGGCGCGCACCTCTACGTCTGCGGCGACGAGAAGGCGATGGCCAAGGACGTGCACGCGATGCTCGCCCGGATCGTCGCCGATCAGAGCGGCCGCCCGGCCGAGGCGGCCGAGGCCTGGCTCGGCGACCTCAGGAAGCAGGGGCGCTACCAGCGCGACGTCTATTAGAACCGCCCGAGGAGTGACAGTCATGACGACCGCGCGCAGCCGGAACGAGGACATCAAGGAGGCGAGCCGCCATCTGCGCGGCACGATCGAGGCTGGCCTCGCCGAGGCGGTGACCGGCGCGATCGCTGAGGACGACGCCCAGCTCACCAAGTTCCACGGCACCTATCTGCAGGACGATCGCGACCTCCGGCCCGAGCGGCGCCGGAAAAAGCTCGAGCAGGCCTACGCCTTCATGGTCCGGGTGCGGGTGCCGGGCGGCGTCTGCACGCCCGCCCAGTGGCTGGCGATGGACCGGATCGCCGAGGACTTCGGCAACGGCACGCTCCGGCTGACGACCCGCCAGGCCTTCCAGCTGCACGGCGTGATCAAGAGCAACCTGAAGCGGACCATGCAGGCGATCCACGGGGCGCTGATGGACACGGTCGCCGCCTGCGGCGACGTCAACCGCAACGTCATGTGCAACCCGAACCCGTATCAGTCGAGGGCGCATGCGGCGGCGCTCGAACTGGCGCGCGCGATCAGCGATCACCTGACGCCGCGGACCGGCGCCTATCACGAGATCTGGCTCGACGGCGAGAAGGTGATCGACACCGGGAGCGAGGAGGAGCCGATCTACGGCCGCCACTACCTGCCCCGCAAGTTCAAGACCGTGGTCGCGGTGCCGCCCAGCAACGACGTCGACGTGTTCGCTCAGGACCTCGGCTTCATCGCGATCACCGACGAGGAGGGTGCGGTGGTCGGCTACGACGTCACGGTCGGCGGCGGCATGGGCATGACCCACGGCGAGCCTGAGACCTATCCGCGCACCGCCGACCTGATGGGCTTCTGCCGGCCCGAGCAGGCGGTCGCGGTCGCCGAGCAGGTGGTGACCGTGCAGCGCGATTTCGGCGATCGTGCCAACCGCAAGCATGCGCGGCTCAAGTACACGATCGAGGACCGGGGGCTCGCCTGGTTCCGCGCCGAGGTCGAGCGCCGGCTTGGCTTCGCGCTCGAGGAACCGCGCCCGTTCCGCTTCGAGCACACCGGCGACCGCTACGGCTGGGCGCCGGACCACGAGGGCAACTGGCACTACACGCTGTTCATCGAGAACGGCCGGGTCAGGGACACCGGCGCGCAGCTGATCAAGACCGGCCTGCGCACGATCGCCGGCGTCCATCAGGGCGACTTCCGTCTGAGCGCGAACCAGAACCTGGTGATCGCGCGCGTGCCGGCGCGGCAGAAGGCGCGGATCGAGCGCCTGCTCCGTCAGTTCGGCCTGACCCATGAGCTCTCCGGCCTCAGGCTCAACTCGATGGCCTGCGTGGCGCTGCCGACCTGCGGCCTGGCGCTCGCCGAGAGCGAGCGCTATCTGCCGGACCTGGTGCGCGCGCTCGAGGGCGTGATCGACAAGGCGGGTCTGCGCGACGACGAGATCGTGATCCGGATGACCGGCTGCCCGAACGGCTGTGCCCGCCCCTATCTCGCCGAGATCGGCCTCGTCGGCCGCGCGCCCGGCAGGTACAACCTCTATCTCGGCGCCGCCTTCGACGGCTCGCGGCTCAACAAGCTCTACCGCAAGGACGTCGATCACGAGGAAATTCTCGCAGCGCTGACGCCCTTGCTCCTGAGCTACGCCAAGGAGCGGCTGACCGGCGAGCGCTTCGGCGACTTCGTGATCCGCGCGGGCGAGGTCGCGCCGACCACGGCCGGCAGCGACTTTCATGCCAATCTGCCAGCGGCGCTCCGGGCCGCCTGAGGGCGGCGACTCACGCGCCGAGCTGGGTCTCGTCGATGAGCCCGGCGGCGTCCGTCGCGGCCGGCTGCCGGCGGCCCGCGAGGCCGAGCGCGGCCTCGACCTCGTCGGTGAGCGCCCAGATGTCCTGCGCGGCCTTGGATTCCGGAGCATAGCCGCCGGTCCAGTTGCCGAGCGCGAACGCATTGACGTGATCGGTGAGCTGTCGGATCGGCGGCGCCCAGCGCCCGGGCAGGGTCGCGACCGCCGCCTCGGTCGCCTCGTGGTAGTAGCCGCGGAAGTCGACCTTGTTCGGGACCAGCATCGCCGCCGGCTTGTGGCCGGGCCGCGACTCGCGGGTGGTCCGGATCATGCGCAGGACCCGCTCGGTCGGCGCGACGTCGACCGCCGACGGGGTGACCGGCACCAGGACCAGATCGGCGATCATCGTGGCCGAGGCGATCGCCGGCACGATCACCGCCGGCAGATCGATCACGAGGACGTCGACGACGCCCGCGAGCTCGGTGGCCCGGGCCAGCCACCGCCCGCCAGCCGCGCCGGCGCTCGGCGGCGCCGCCTCGATCCGGATCGGCAGGTTGCCGGCCCGTCCCCAGGCGACCGCGCTGGCCTGCGGGTCGACGTCGAGCAGAGCCACCCGCGACCCGCGCGCCGCGAGCGCGCAGGCCAGATTCACGGCGATCGTGGTCTTGCCCGTGCCGCCCTTGAGGTTGCCGACGACGATGATGTGGCCCATCCTGCGAACCTACCGCTGGCGGGATCAGGAATCGGTTAAGCGAGGGGCCGGGGGCGCATGGCGACAGAGATGATAGCCTCGTGGGAAGTGACCAAGCCAGCAATTCGTGCTGCCGGTGGTTTGGTCGCCGCGCAACATCGGGCCGCGGCCGAGGTCGGTGCCGAGGTCCTCGAGGCCGGCGGCAATGCCGTCGATGCGGCGCTCGCGACCTCGCTCGCGCTGGCCGTGCTCGAGCCCTGGATGAGCGGGCTCGGCGGCGGCGGCCTGATGGTGGTGGCGCCCGCGGACGGTCGGCCGCCCGAGGTGATCGAGTTCGGCATGATCGCGCCCGCGGCGCTCGATCCGGCCGACTATCCACTGGCCGGCGGCCAGGACCGGGACCTGTTCGGCTGGCCCGCGGTGCAGGACGAGCGCAACGTTGCCGGCCCGCTCGCGATCGCGGTTCCGGGCCAGGCGGCGGGCCTCGCGCTCGCGTTCGAGCGCCATGCGAGCCTGTCCTGGGCGGAGCTCGCCGCGCCCGCGATCGCGCTCGCCAGGGCGGGCCTGCCGGTCGACTGGCACACCGGGCTCAGGATCGCGTTCGCAGCGCGGCATCTTGGCCGGTTCGACGCGGCGCGCGCGGTCTATCTGCCGGATGGGCTGGCGCCCGCCCCGAACCAGGACGGCAGCCTCGGCCACCTGCCGCTCGGCCGGCTCGAGGCGAGCCTGCAGCGGATCGCCGAGGCTGGACCTATGGACCTCCTGACCGGCGCGCTTGCGGCGCTGCTGGTAGAGGATCTACGCGCGGCCGGTGGCAACTTGACGGTCGACGACCTTGCCCGCTATCGGGCGCGGGTCGTCGATCCGCTCGCGATCACCCACGGCGACGCGGTCCTGCAGGCGCCGCCCGGCCTCAGCGCCGGGCCGACGCTCGCCCATGCCGTCTCGCTGATCGATGGCAAAATCCCGCCTGGCCGACCCGGCGCCGACGCTTATAGCGCCATTGCTTCGGCGCTGCTCGCGGCCTACGAGCACCGGCTCGCGACCATGGGCGATGCGCCCGACGCCCGCGATCCCGCCTGCACCACCCATCTCGCGGTGGTCGACCGCGCCGGCACCATGGTCAGCCTGACCCAGACGCTGCTCTCGCTGTTCGGCAGCAAGATCGTCTCGCCGCAGACCGGCATCCTGCTCAACAACGGCATCATGTGGTTCGACCCGCGCCCCGGCCGGCCGAACTCGATCGGCCCGGGCAAGCGGCCGCTCGCCAACATGTGCCCAGTGATCGGGACCCGCGCCGGCAGCCCCTGGTTCGCCCTCGGCGCCTCCGGCGGGCGCAAGATCATGCCCGCCGTCCTCCAGCTCGCCTCGATGCTGATCGACGGCGGCCTCGACCTCGAGACCGCGTTCCACACGCCGCGGATCGACGTCTCGGGCACCTCGCAGGTCACTGCCGATCCCCGAGTGGGGGATGCGGCCCTCGAAGCCTTGGCCGCGCGCTTCGAGGTCCGTCAGCTCAGACCCACGATTTACCCGAACCTGTTCGCCTGCCCGTCGGCGGTGCTGCGTGATCCGGCTACCGGCGAAGGCTCCGGCATGACCGATCCCTGGCAACCGGTCGCCGGCTGTGCGGCGGCGCGGTGACGGCGATCAGTCGCCCGGATCGGCCGCCAGCGCGGTCCGGACGACCGGGTTGCTGGGCGCCAGGCGCGCCGCGCGCATGAAGTCGGCGCGGGCGGCATCGGGCATGCCGGCGGCGCGCCAGGCGAGGCCGCGGTAGAAGTAAGCTTCGATGTGGTTCGGCTCGCGCTCGAGGACCGAGGACAGCGTCTCGATCGCGGCCTCAGCGGTGCCCAGCGCCAGCAGCGAAATCCCGCGGCCGAGCTCGGCGTCGACGTAGCCCGGGCGGAGCTCGAGCGCGCGGCGATAGTCCTCGAGCGCCTGGCAGTACCGGCGCCGGTAGCGCCAGGCCTGCGCGCGGTTGAAGTAGGCCTTGGCGTTGTCGGGCGCGTGCCGGCGCGCGGTCCGGTGATCGGAGCGGATTTCTTCGTACAGGAAGCGGTGCCGGTAGGCCGTGCCGTACAGCCAGAACAGGTCCGGATCGAGCGCGATCGCGCGCGCCCAGTCGGCCTGCTCGACGTCGAACCGATCGAGCCGGTGCTGCGCGACCGCGCGCTCGAACCAGATCTCGGCATCGTCGGGCGCGAGTTCGAGCGCCGCGTCGTAGTCCGCGAGCGCCGCCTCGGCCTCGCGACCGTCGCGCAGCGCGTTGGCGCGTCCCAGCCAGGCGGCGGGCGCGCTCGGATCGAGCTGGATCGCCCGGCTGAAGTCCAGGGCCGCGCTCGCATAGAGGCCGAGCTCGTATCTGGCGGCGCCGCGATCGACGTAGGCTTGCGCGAGATCCGGGCGCAGGCCGATCGCGCGCTCGAGATCGGCGAGCGCCGGCTCGAAGCGGGCCTCGTCGACCAGCAGGCTGGCGCGGTCGAGATAGACCTCGGCGACCTCGGGTGCGAGCGCGATGGCTGCGTCGTAGTCGTCGAGGGCCTGGCGCGCATGCCCGCGCGCGGACAGCACCTCGCCGCGCCGGCGCAGCAGGTCCGCTCGCCCGGCGCGGTCGGGACGGCCCGAGGCCAGCGCCGCGGTGAGCGCGGCGATCGCCGGGAGGTCGACGCTGCAAGGATCGGCTTCATCGGCCGCGAGCGCGCCCGAGGACCACAGCACCACCAGGCCGAGCAGGCCGATGGCGCTCGAGCTCACGGCACGATCGCGCGCCATGCCGACAGCTTCGCGGCGAACGGCAGCGCCGCATGGGCCGGACTGGTCGACGGCAGCCGCAGACGCCGGATCTTTGGGTCGGCAGCGAGACGCGGCTGAACGTGCCGCAGGTACAGCTTCTCGGCCGTGCCGCCGTTGAAGCAGATCCGGCGGATCTGCGGATGCGCGGTCAGGAAATCCGCAAAGTCGTTGGCCACGATCGAGGATCCGACGATGGCCGAATCCAGGCTGCCCTCGCGGGTGCAGGACTCGAGCACGTCCCAGAGCGCGACGTCGGCCGAGCGCAGCGAGGCGACTCGGGCCTCGTAGGCGCTCGCGGGATCGCACCCGAGCAGCTCGCCGACGATCCGCCAGAACTGGTTACGCGGATGGGCGTAGTACTGGTGTTCGCGCAGGGACACCTTGCCCGGCATCGAGCCCAGGATCAGCACGCGCGACGTTCTGCTTGCGATCGGTGGGAAGCTGTGAGCCTGCAACGCCCGGTCCGCTCGGCCAGATGTCCTCCGGAGCCGTCCTAGCACCGGGCGTAGGCCCTGGTCACGTGGGCTCCGGCGGGTATGATGGCAGCAACCGCCGCCTGCGAAGGAGCCGTCATGGCCAGCGAATTTCTGCCGTCGGTCTGTCCGCACGATTGCCCGAGCGTCTGCGCGCTCGAGGTCGAGCGGCTGGACGGCGGCCGGCTCGGCAAGGTGCGGGGCTCTAACCGGAACCCCTACACCACGGGCGTGATCTGCGCCAAGGTCGCGCGCTATCACGAGCGCTTCCATCACCCGGACCGGCTGAGCCAGCCGTTGCGCCGGATCGGGCCCAAGGGTTCGAAAAAATTCGCGCCGATCACCTGGGACGACGCCCTCGACGAGGTCGCCGGGCAGCTCGCGCGCGCCAGCCAGCGGCACGGGCCCGAAACGGTCTGGCCCTACTTCTACGCCGGCACGATGGGCATCGTGCAGCGCGACGGCATCAATCGCCTGCGCCACGCCCAGCACTACTCGGGCTGGCACACCACGATCTGCGTCACGCTCTCGGACGCCGGCTGGCGGGCGGGCTACGGCCGGCGCTGGGGCGTGCGCTGCGAGGAGATGGTGCATTCCGACCTGATCGTGATCTGGGGCACCAATCCTGTGAACACCCAGGTCAACGTCATGACCCACGTCGCGCGGGCGCGCAAGGCGCGGGGCGCAAAGCTGGTCGTGGTCGATCCCTACCGGACCGGCACCGCCGAGCAGGCGGATATGCACATCGCGCTGCGCCCCGGCACCGACGGCGCGCTCGCCTGCGCGGTGATGCACGTCCTGTTCCGCGACGGCCATGCCGACCGCGACTACCTCGCGAACTACGCCGACGACTGGCAGGAAGCGGAGGCGCATCTCGCCTCCCGGACGCCCGAGTGGGCCGCGCCGATCACCGGCCTGCCGGTCGAGACGATCGAGGCGTTCGCCAGGCTCTACGGCTCGACCCGGCGCTCCTACCTGCGGCTCGGCTTCGGCTTCACGCGGTCGCGCAACGGTGCCGCCAACATGCACGCCGCCTCCTGCCTGCCGATCGTGACCGGCGCCTATCGGTACGAGGGCGGCGGCGGGCTCTACAATCAGGGCGACCTGTACCACTGGGACAAGACCCTGATCGAGGGCTGGGACCTGATCGACCCGGAGGTCCGGCTGCTCGATCAGTCGCGGATCGGCCCGATTCTGGTCGGCGACCGGCAGGATCTCGGCGACGGGCCGCCGGTCACCGCACTGCTGATCCAGAACACCAACCCGATGTGCGTGGCTCCCGAGCTCGAGAAGGTGCACCGGGGTTTTTCGCGCACGGACCTGTTCGTCTGCGTGCACGAGCAGTTCCTGACCGAGACCGCGCAGATGGCCGACATCGTGCTGCCGGCGACCATGTTCCTGGAGCATGACGACATCTACCAGGCGTCCGGCCACACCCGGATTCAGACCGCGCGAAAAATCTTCGAGCCCTACGCCGACTGCCGGACCAACCACTACGTGATCTGCGAGCTGGCAAGGCGGCTCGGCGCGCCGGCGCACCCGGGCTTCGCGATGACCGAGTGGCAGCTGATCGACGATCTGCTCCAGCGCTCGGGCTGGCCGGATGCCGCGACCGTCGACGCCGCGGGCGGCTACGACGCCATGCCCGACTATGCAACCGCCCATCACCTGAACGGCTTTCCGACGCCATCGGGAAGATTCCAGTTCAAGCCCGACTGGTCCCGGCAGGGGCCGGACCATGCGCGCATGCCGAAGCTGCCGGACCACTTCGCGATCATCGACGAGACCTGTGCGGCGCGGCCGTTCCGGCTGGTGGCGGCGCCGGCCCGCAACTACCTGAACACGAGCTTCACCGAGATGCCGACCTCGCAGCGGCGCGAAGGCCGGCCGACCGTGCTGGTCCATCCCGGGGACGCCGCGCGGCTCGGGATCGGCGCGGGCGACCGGGTCCGGCTCGGCAACGAGCGCGGCTCGGTGGTCGTGCACGCCGAGCTCAAGGACGGCCAGCAGCGGGGCGTGCTGGTGGTCGAGAGCATCTGGCCGAACGCCGCCTTCGAGGAGGGGATCGGCATCAACGTGCTGATCAGCGCCGAGGCCGCACCGCCCGGCGGCGGGGCGGTGTTCCACGACACCGCGGTCTGGCTGCGCCCGGGGCCGGTCGCCGCGGCGTCGTCGGTACGGGAAGAGGAGCTGGTGCCGGCATGATCGACCTCTACAGCGACACCCGCACCAGGCCGACGCCCGGCATGCGCCGGGCGATCGCCGGGGCCGAGGTCGGCGACGAGCAGGCGATGCTCGACCCGACCGTCAACGCGTTGTGCGAGCGGGTCGCCGACCTGCTCGGCAAGGAGGCCGCGGTCTATCTGCCGTCCGGGACGATGTGCAACCAGATCGCGGCGCGGGTCCACTGCCGCCAGGGCGACGAGATCATCCTCGCCGCGACCGCCCATCCGATCTTTGCCGAGTCCGGGGGACCGGCGGCGCTCGCCGGCGTCATGCTGCGCGGCCTCGAAGGCGAGCGCGGCATGTTCACGGCCGAGCAGGTCCAAGCCGCGATCAATTCGCCCGCCTGGCGGCATGCGCCGCGCTCGCGCCTATTGGAGGTCGAGAACACGACCAACGTCGGCGGTGGTGCGGTCTGGCCGCTCGCCCGGATTCACGAGGTCACCGGCGTCGCCCGGGAGCACGGCCTCGCCTGCCACATGGACGGCGCGCGCCTGATCAACGCGGTGGTCGCGAGCGGCACCCCGGCCGCCGACTACGCCGCGCCGTTCGACACCTTGTGGATCGACTTCTCCAAGGGCCTGGGCGCCCCGGTCGGCGCCGTGCTCGCCGGCTCCAAGGCCTTCATCCACGAGGCCTGGCGGGTCAAGCAGCAGATCGGCGGCGCCATGCGCCAGGCCGGGATCATCGCCGCCGCCTGCCTCTACGCTCTCGACCACCACGTCGAGCGCCTGGCCGAGGACCACGCCAACGCCCGCCATCTGGCCGAAGGGCTGGCCGAGATCCAGCGCGTGACGATCGACCTCGCGAGCGTCGAGACCAACATCGTCTGGTTCGAGGTCGGCGACCGGATGAGCGCCGCCGACGTCTCGACCGCGCTGCGCGAGCAGGGCGTGCTGATCGGCGGCTACGGCCAGACCCGCATGCGCGCGGTCACCCACCTCGACGTCACCCGCGCCGACATTGATACGGCGCTAGCCACGCTGCGCCGCGTCCTGACGTGACGATACGCGTAGCGCTGCAGGAAGAAGTCGTACCTGTCGAGGTCGATGGGTTCGGTGACCAGCGGTGCGAGACCGCCCGCCTTGACGGCGTCCACGGGGTAAGCGTCGCACATCTCGGGGTCGTCGCCGACGTCGAACAACGAGCGGAGCTTGTCGATCGGCACCGGCTCCAGATGCAACTCGACCTTCAGCTCCTCCGTCGTCCGATCGAAGCCCTGCAACACAAACCCTCGCGCAAGCTGTTCGGCAGGCGCGCTGTTCACGGCTCGACTCGCCTTCGGGGATCGGCCGGCCTGAGGCGCTTGCCGCTCACCGGATCGAACTCGCCGCGATGTCGTTTTCCGGTCTTGCCGTAGACCTCGACCGTCCCGTGCCTGCTGTCCCATTCGTAGATCCTGCCCTTGGCGTCCTTCCAACGTGATCTCAACCCCACCTCCGCCCTGCACCGGAGTCTTCGGCTTTGCCGGCATCGCGTCGGGGAACGCCGGCAATCGCCGCGGCGGTAGACGGCGGCCCGGCCGCTGGCCCGACGAACTCCCGCGGTCACGATTCACGCGCAAGCATGGGCGGGGTCCGCGACTTGGCTCCACACGCTGCCCGGTGAATACCCGCCGGTGATTTGGCTCCCATCCTCATGGCCCGCCTGCCCAGGGGCGCATTTCGCAAGGGCAATGACTCAGCGGAGATATCTTAGCAATTCCAGATGTCGATCTGATGAGCTTCCATCAGGAGTTCATACTCGAGATCGCTTACTTTTCGAAAGAGCATGTGAAGGCTGGCCTGAGGCGATCTCGCCCGGTAGGCAACTTTGACGTCCTCTTCTCCCGCTTCAATGTTTAACAACGGGGCGCATTTAGCGAGCACATAGAATATTTCTTCGCGACACGTTATCATATCGTCTTCTTTGACCCCGATGGGCGGCCGCTCAAATTGTACGCGCATGTGGTCTTCGACCGTTTCATCCGCGCTGGAGCAGGAAAAAATCCTGGCCATTTTAAGGTTCTCCACCGCTGAGACTCCGCTGCTGTCGTCGGAGCCGGCCACTCGGCAAGCCCCCTCATTCTAACAGATGTGGCGAAGTGGAGGGACGTGCAATACCGAATCAGCGCGAAAACCGTGTGATTGGCTGTTGTCGGCCTTTTGGGTCGTCCCCGATTAGCGGATCGGACATCCCTGCTCGTGCCGATACGGCAGCAGCTCGCGCAGCTCTTCGAGTTCACAGGTCATCTCGAGGCGCTCCTGGGCGAGGAAGCGCTCGACGGCGTCGCGAAAGCCGGGGTCGCGGATCCAGTGGGCGCTGTAGGTCGCAACCGGCTCGTAGCCGCGTTGGAGCTTGTGTGGGCCTTGCGCACCGGCCTCGACGCGAGCGAGGCCATGGGCGATCGCGAACTCGATCGCCTGGTAGTAGCAGGCCTCGAAATGCAGAAACTCGAACTGCTGCCGGCAGCCCCAGATCCGGCCGTAGAGGGTGTCGGCGCCGAGCAGGTTCAGGGCGCCGCCGACGTAGCGCCCGCCATGGCGCGCCATGACCAGGACCACCCGGTCGGCGAGCGTCTCGCCGAGCCGGCGGAAGAAGGACTTGCGCAGATAAGCGCCACCCCAACGGTTGTCCACGGTCGAGCGGTAGAACGGATAGAAAATATCCCAGATCGCCGGCGTCAGCGCCGCGCCGGTCAGGATCTCGAGACTGAGGCCCTGCTCGGCGATCCGGGCGCGCTCCTTGCGGATGGTCTTGCGCTTGCTGCTCTTGAGCGTGCCGAGGAAGTCCTCGAAGCTCTGGTAGCCGCGGTTGTGCCAGTGGTATTGGACGCCCTGGCGCCTGAGCAGGCCCTCGGCGGCGAGCGCGTCCCACTCCGCCTGCTGGCAGAAGGTGACGTGCAGCGAGGAGACCTCGAGCTGCTCGGCGGCGCCGACCAGGCCCTTGGCCAGCGCCGCCCGGACCTCGGGCCCGGCGCCCGGCGCCAGCAGCAGGCGCGGCCCCGGCACCGGCGTGAACGGCACCGCCACCTGCAGCTTCGGATAGTAGCGGCCGCCGGCGCGCTCGTAGGCGTTGGCCCAGCCCCAGTCGAACACGTACTCGCCGTAGGAATGGCTCTTCATGTACATCGGCGCGCAGCCGAGCAGATGGCCGCCGGCCTCGACCACGACGTGCAGCGGCAGCCAGCCGGTCTCCCGGCAGGCCGAGCCGCTCGCCTCCAGGGTCGAGAGAAACGCGTGGCTCAGGAACGGCTGATCGGCGCCGGCGCAGGCGTCCCAGTCGGCCGCATCGAGCTGCCCGATGCCCTGGACGAGCTTGACTTCGAGCGTCCCCGATGCGGCCGCGCCGAGCGCTTCAGGCGAGCTCAAAGATCGCCTCGACCTCGACCGCAGCATTGCGCGGCAGGCTCGCGCAACCGACAGCAAAGCGCGCATGACGCCCGGCCTCGCCCATCGCCTGAACCATCAGATCGGACGCGCCGTTGACGACCTCGGGATGGTCGCCGAAGTCGGGCGCGCAGGCGACGAAGCCGCCGAGCTTCAGGCAGCGGCTGAGCTTGCTCAGATCGCCGCCGCAGGCGGCCTTGGCCTGGGCCAAAAGGTTGAGGGCGCAGAGCCGCGCCGCCTCCTGACCCTGCGCCACGCTGACCTCGGCGCCGACCCGGCCGGTGACCGCCACCCGGCCATCGCGGAACGGCAGCTGGCCGGCCACGAACAGCAGCTTGCCGCCGATCGTGTAGGGCACGTAGTTAGCCGCCGGCGCCGGCGCGGCCGGCAGCTCGAGCCCCTGCTCCGCCAGCCGTTGCTCGACCCTGCTGGTCACCTCGCTCTCCTCGATCGCTGATCCGTGGTGGCGCCGACGATAGTCCCTGGAACCGGCATCGAGAAGGGGGCGGCGCCGAGATTCGCCGCCGGCCGCATCCCGAGGGCGGCGCGACCGAGCGTCGCCCCTGCCCGGCCGGTCGCGCAAGGTTGCGCCGGGCGGCCCGGCCCCGGTACTGTGCTGGTCGGGCCAACGGAGATCGAGGGCACGCGTGAGCACACCCCGGGAACTGGGCTTTGCCATGCCGCCCGAGACGGCGCGCCACGGGCGCTGCTGGATGGCCTGGCCATCTCGCGAGGAGCTCTGGGGCGAACGGATGGCCGCGGCCCGCCAGGCCTATGCCGAGGTCGCCCAGGCGATCACGGCGTTCGAGCCGGTGACCATGATCGCCCGACCCGATCTGACCGCCGAGGCCTCGCTGCACTGCGGCCAGGGCATATCGGTCCTGCCGCTCGACCACGACGATTCCTGGACCCGCGACACCGCGCCGACCTTCGTGGTCGATCCGCAGGGCCAACTCGCGGGCGTCGACTGGCGGTTCAACGGCTACGGCGGGTCGGTCCCGGACCACGCCAAGGACGCGCGCCTCGCGGAAGCGATCTGCGAGCGCCTCAAGGTGCCGCGGTTCGTTGCCCCGATCGTGCTCGAGGGCGGCGCCGTGCACGTCGATGGCGAGGGCACCTGTCTGGTCAGCGCGGGCACGGTGCTCGATCCCGGGCGCAACCCCGATCTCGGCCGCGCCGAGGCCGAGGCCGCACTCGCCGACCATCTCGGCATCGGCAAGGTGATCTGGCTCGAGCAGGGCCTGGTCGGCGACCGGGCCGGCGGCCACGTCGACAACCTCGCCTGCTTCGCGCGCCCGGGCGTGGTCCTGGCGCTCGTCTGTCGCGATCCCGAGGACCCCAACCACGCGGTTCTGCAGGACAACCTCACGCGTCTGCGGGCCGAGAGCGACGCCCGGGGCCGCACGCTCGAGGTGATCGAGATCGAGCAGCCGCCCGCACAGTTCCGTGCCGACGGCAGCCGGATTCCGGCCTCCTACATCAGTTTCTACCTGGCCAACGGCGCCGTGCTGATGCCGATGTTCGACACGGCGACCGACAATCCGGCCTACCGGGCGATCGCCGCCGCCTTCCCGGACCGGCGGATCGTCCAGATCGACGTCTCCGACCTGGTCCATGGCGGTGCCGGCATCCATGCCATCACCCAGCAGCAGCCCGCGCTGCCGGTGTCGGAGCCGGGCTGACGAGGAGCGACGACCACGAGCCGGCTGCGATCATCTGCTCGACCGTCGACGCCGCCGGCGGACAAGCAAGAACCAAAAAAGGAGGTTCACCGTGAACAGGACTGGACTGCGAATTGGCCGCCGGGGCGTCCTGGGCCTGGCGTTCGCGAGCGCGGCACTGGCGGCCGGCGGGGTGCAGGCCGCCGAGATGATCGGCAATTGCGATCTCTACGCAACCAGGGCGATTCGCGTTATGCCAGCGCAGCCCTCGCTCACCGTCGAGGTCAACCTTGCGGCGCCCGGCTGGTGGAACGGCGACACGCCCGACACCATCCAGGACGGCTATGAATATTGCATTGCGGCCAACATCGCCCATCGCGCCGCCTCGACAAGGTCAAGGTCGTCATCGTCGCCTCGGCGCGCTGGTCGCCGGCCGGCCTAGCTTCGACCTGGCGCTCTCGGAGTCTCGATCACCGACGAGCGCAAGAAGGTGGTCGACTTCTCGGTGCCCTACTTCTCCTCGGACATCGGCGTGATGGTGAAGACCGGAACCGAGGTCGACTCCGCCTCGATGAAGGACCAGCGGATCGGCGTCCAGCAGGCGACAACCGGGGCCGATTTCGTCGCCAACGTCCTGCAGCCCAAGACGCCGGCCAAGGTGTTCCCGGACACGCCCTCGATGTTCACCGCCCTGCAGGCCGGCCAGATCGACGCGGCGATGACCGACACCGCGATCGTGCTCGGCCAGGCCGCGGTCTCGAACGGCGCGTTCGAGGTGGTCGGGCAGTATTCGACCAGCGAGACCTATGGCGCGATCTACCCAAGGACTGCCCAACGAGCAGGCCATCGACAAGATCATCGAAGCCATGAAGGCCGACGGCACGCTCGACCAGCTCTCGGCCGCGGACGGCATTGCCGACGACACCAGCCGGACGCTTACCGCCCTTGGTGTCTTAGGCATGAGATGCCTCCGTGTATTCCAAACCAGGTGCTGCGCGACGGAAGCAGGCCGGGCACAGACGCAGGTGGAAGTCACTGCCATTTGCGCTGTACATATGGCCACAAGGCCGCCTGATCGATTGCCAGCGCAAATCCCTGTCTTCCGAACGAGCCGCTGGCCATTCCGGTTCACATCCCCGGGCTGTCGTTGCGATCTAGCCATGCCGATCTCCCATATGCCTGACGCTAAGCATATAGGAGCCATGGCGGCGACGCGAACCCGGCGTCAAGGCGACGATCGGCCTCAGATAAAACGAGACACTACGCAATTTTCCGAGATCGGCGTGATCGACGCCTTCATTTTTTCCTATAACCTGCTAGGAACGATCTCAGCCTTCGCCTGGGACAGCGGTCGCGTTCCTGTTCGTGATGATCACGATCCCGCAGGCGCGCTTCGTCGACTACCCGCTCGAGCGTGACCGCCGGAGCACCGTCCCGGCAGCTGACTGCGCGGGGGAAACGAGCATGGAGCTGGTCGAGATCCGGCAGGTGGTCAAGCGCTTCGCCGGCATCGAGGTGCTCAAGGGCCTCGACCTCGACGTCGACGAACATCAGGCGGTGTGCCTGATCGGGCCGTCGGGCTGCGGGAAATCGACCCTTCTGCGCTGCATCAACGGGCTCGAGGACATCCAGGGCGGCGAGATCCGGCTGCACGGCGACCGGGTGACCGGGCCGGGGGTCGACCTGAATGCGCTCCGGCGCGACGTCGGCATCGTGTTCCAGAGCGTCAACCTGTTCTCGCACATGACGGTGCTGGCGAACGTGACGCTCGCCCGCTCCAAGTGCTGCGATTGTCGCGGCCGAGGCGAGGCGCGGGCGATGATCCTGCTCCGGCGGATCGGGCTCGAGCACAAGGCCAGCGACTATCCGGACCGGCTCTCGGGCGGCCAGCAGCAGCGGGTCGCGATCGTGCGCGCGCTCGCGATGGAGCCGATGGTGCTGCTGCTCGACGAGATCACCTGGCGCTCGATCCTGAGCTCGTGGCCGAGGTGCTGAGCATCGTGCCCGAGCTCGCCCGGAATTACATGCTGCTCGCGTCCCACGAGATGGGCTTCGCGCGCGAGGTCGCGAGCAAGGTCTGCTTCCTGTTCGGCGGCGTGGTCCACGAGCAAGGCCCGCCCGAACAGATCTTCGACGACCCCAAGGAGGAGCGCACGCGCGCGTTCCTGAAGCGCATCATCGAGGCCGGCAGATTGTGAGGAGCAGGTTTCGCCGGACGCTCGCCTTTGCGGCGGCGGCCAGCGCGCTTTGAAAGTGACGGCTTTCGGCATCGTTCCGGGCTCGACCGGCTTGCATATTTTCCTACGATTTGCTATCAACAGTCTGGCCAAGGGGCGACCAGGCGCCCGCTCGTCTCGGCGCCGCAGGGCGACCACCAAACGAACCCGAAAGCCAGCAGACCGCGGCCTTTGGGGCCGCAGTGATCAAGAGCATGCCCAGGGGCTGCGCGCCCGGGGCTTCGAGCGGGTCAGGCGTCCGATGACCGTGGTCGACCGAAGGTGCCGGTGACCTGGCCTAATTGAGGGCGTCGGGGGCCGGGCGGCCGGCGACCACGGCATCGAGATTGTCGAGGCAGCGGAAGCCCATCGCGTTGCGGGTCTCGATCGTGGCGCTGCCGAGATGGGGCAAAAGAAAGCAGTTGCGCCGGGTCCGATAGCCCGGGTGCAGCGCCGGCTCGCCGGCGTAGACGTCGAAGCCGGCGGCGAACAGCTGGCCACTGGCAAGCGCGTCCAGCACCGCCTCGTCGTCGACCAGCGAGCCGCGCGCGGTGTTGACCAGCACCGCACCCCGCGGCAGCAGCTCGAGCGTCTCGCGATTGATCAGCTGGTGGGTCTCGGGACCGGCCGGGCAGTGCAGGCTGAGGAAGCGGGCCTCCGGCAGCAGCGAGGCCAGCGTGTGATGGAACCAGGCGCCCTGCTCGGCCTCGGCCGGCAGCCGCTGCCGGTTGTAGTAGTGGATCTGCATGCCGAAGCCGCGCGCCCGCCTGGCGACCGCCTGGCCGATCCGGCCCATGCCGACGATCCCGAGCACGGCGCCGGCCAGCTCCAGGCCGAGCAGCTGGGTCGGCGTCCAGCCCGCCCAGCGGCCGGTCCGGATCAGAGCTTCGGCCTCGAACGCCCGGCGCGCGGCGCCCAGCAGGCAGAGCATGGCGACGTCCGCGGTCGCCTCGGTCAGCACGTCCGGGGTATTGGTCACGGTGATGCCGCGCGCGCGCGCCGCGGCGAGATCGATGTGCTCGACGCCGACCGAGAAGGTCGCGATCGCGCGCACGTCGTCCGGCAGGCGTTCGATCTGCGCCGCGGGCCAGGGGTCGGTCGCGCAGGTCAGGATCGCCGCCGCCCCGGTCGCGCCCTCGATCAGCTGGTCCGGGCCGTAGACCCGATCATCGGGATTGAGCCGGGGCTCGTAGTCGCGGCGCAGCCGCTCCTCGACCGCGTCCGGTAGCTTGCGGGTGACGAACACGACGGGCCTGCTGGCGGTCATCGAGATCTCTTCCGACCGGGCTTGGGGCTCGGTTTTTCCTACCCGATCCGGGCGCATCGTGCCACCATGCAGGGAACCAAGGAGGCTTCGATTTGACCCTGATGGCCAAGGCCTGCGCCGGCGCCACGGTCGCGGTTCTGGTCGCGATCGCGCCGGCGTGGGCGATGCCCGGGCTCGAACCGCATCTCGCCGCCTACCGGCTGGCGCTCCACGGCAAGGAGAGCACCAGCGCGCTGATCGATGTCCAGGGGGGCCTCGTGATCGAGTGGCGCCTGGCCTGCGACGGCTGGCTCTCCCGCCAGCGGCTGAGCTTCGCCGCGACCACCGAGGACGGTCCGGGCTTCAGCCACGACGTCCGCTTCAGCAGCTGGGAGGCGATCGACGGCTCGCGCCTGCGGTACACGATCCGCAGCTACAGCGCCGACGGCGTCGAACAGGAGTATCGCGGTGAGGCGCGGCTCGAGCCGGCCGGCGCCGGCGGGACCGCGAGCTTCTCGACGCCCGAGCAAAAGGAGGTCAAGCTGCCGCCCGGCACGGTGTTTCCGACCGATCATCTGCAACGGCTGCTGGCGGGCGCCCATTCGGGCGCGAAGTTCCTCAGCCACGACGTGTTCGACGGCTGGGGGTTCGACGCCCTGACCCAGATCACCTCGGTGATCGGCAGCCGGCGCAAGATCGAGGCGCGCACCGGCGATCCCGCCGAGGTCTCGGTCGAGAGCGTCTGGCCGATCAGCATGGCCTATTACAACGTCGAGCACCCGACCGAGACGCCCGAGTTCGAAGCCACCTTCCTGTTGAGCGAGAGCGGTGTGCTGCGCGATCTGGTGCTCGACTATGGCGAGTTCAGCCTGGACGCCAAGCTCGAGAAGCTCGAGCTGCTCGACCGGCCGCAGTGCTAGCGGCGGCCTGGCAGCGCGGCGTCAGGCGACCAGCGCGCGATTGCGGCCGAGCCAGGCGGCGCCGCGGACGCCCGAGGAATTGCCGTGCATCGGCGGCAGCAGGCGGGTGCGGACGGTATCGGAGAAGACGTAGCGCTGCCAGATCGCCGGCACGCGCGCGTACAGGCGCTCGAGGTTGGAAATGCCGCCGCCGAGCACGATGGTCGCGGGATCGAGGATGTTGATCACGGTCGCGAGACCGCGCGCCAGGCGGTCCTCGTAGCGGCAAAGGGCCGCCTCGGCAGCATCATCGCCGGCGGCCGCCGCGGCCACGATCGCCGGTGAATCCTGCGCAAGGCCGGTCGCCGCGCGGTAGTCCCGGGCCAGCCCCGGGCCCGACAGCCAGGTTTCGATGCAGCCCGCGAGCCCGCAGTAGCAGGGCGGGCCGGGCAATTCGGACGGCGCCGGCCAGGGCAGGGGGTTGTGCCCCCACTCGCCGGCGATCGCGTTCGGTCCCGCCAGCACCCGGCCGTGGATCGCGAGCCCGCCGCCGACGCCGGTGCCGAGAATCACCGCGAACACGCTCGAGGCGCCGGCGGCGGCGCCGTCGGTCGCCTCGGACAGCGCCAGGCAGTCGGCGTCGTTGGCGAGCGCGATCGGCCGCCCGAGGTGTTCGGCCAAATCGCGATCCAGGGGCCGGCCGTTCAACCAGGTCGAGTTCGAGTTCTTCAGCAGCCCGGTCGCCGGCGAGATCGCGCCCGGGGTCCCGAAGCCGATCGTGCCGCGCCCGCCGAGCCCGGCCTCCGCCTCGAGCACGAGGTCCCGGATCGCATCCAGCGTCCGCCCGTAGCTGCCGCGCGGGCTCTGGCGCCGGCGCCGCAGGAGCACCGCCCCGGACTCTGCCAGGGCGATGATCTCGATCTTGGTGCCGCCGAGGTCGATCCCCAACGCGAGCGTCATCGGCCAAGTGTCATCGAGCGAAGGTCAGAGGACCGGCTTCGTCCGTACGATGCGCCGGTCCGCATTGATCGCGACCAGCATAGCGCGGCCGCGCCCGGACGCCAGGGGCGGATTGGCCGACCCGGTGCGCTCCCGGCGCGGCCCGTTCGACCGCCGGTGCGTAACGCCGGCAGACGCTGCCCGCAGCTACGCGGCCGGAACGAGCCGGACCACGAGCTGGCGCGATTCGTCGTTGGGCCGGTATTCCGGCTTGACCACCAGAACATCGTCCGCGACGTTCTGATCGAGCCAGCTCCGGACCCGGTCGACCCGCCGCTCGGCCAGCCATTGATTGTACTTGGCGGCCTCCTCCGGGCTCTCGGTGCCGACCACCTTCTGCGAACCGCTGACGCTCGCCTGCAGGATCACCTGATAGTGCTGACCTTGAGCCAGGTGGCTCAGGAGCGCCTGCAGCTGGGTGCCGATTTCGGGCGGGAAGTAGCTGCTGTTGGTCGGGAAGACGATGACCAGCTCCTCCGCGCCAGCCGCGCCGGCCGCGACCGGCTCGGCCGCCGGCTCTGCGGGCGGCTCGGGGAGAGCGGCGACGACTTGCGGAACCTTGCGCGCTGCCGGCTCGCTGTCTCCGACCGCGGCGGGCTTGGGGGCCGGCGGACTGGCGGCGGGCTGGGGCTCGGAACGGTTGGCGGCCGCCGCCATCGGCTTCGGGCTCACCGCGGGCAGGGCCTGGGTGACGCTCGGCACTCTGGCCTGCGCCCGCGCCGGTCCGGCCGGTCCGGCGACCGCGTCCCGTGGCGCTTCGGCCGCCCGGACGATCGCAGCCGGCGCTGGCGGACGGGCGGCCTCAGCCGACGCCGGCGGACGGGCGGCCTCTGCCGGCACCGCCGGCTCCGGACCGGGATCCCGGGAGAAGGCCTGCTCGGCGTGCGCCTCGCTGATCGGCGACGCGACCGGCTGAGGCTTGCTGGCAGGCTTCGCTGCCGGCGCCGGCTCGGCGCCAGCGACCAGGGCGGAGGCGGCCGGGTCGAGCGGCTTGCCCTCGCAATCCTCCCCGGGGGTCAGGCGGAACACCCACAGGGTCGCCCGCGGCTCGCGCACCATGAACTGCCAGTCCCAGACGCTGGCGATCGCCTTGGCCGGCAGCCCGTCCGCGATCAGCGAGGCCTGGACCGCGTCGGCCCGGGCCCGCGCCAACCGGTGCGCGCCCAGCGTATCGTTCCCGACCTCGGCCGCGCCGACGTGGCCGATCACCTGGGCGGTCAGAAAGCAGTCGGTTGCCAGCTGCGCGCTCAGGCGGTCGAGGCGCTGGGCGTTCGCCGGGCCGAGCACCGATTGGCCGGGCGCGAAGCTCAGGACATGCACCGAGACGTTGGCGATCCGGCCGTCTTTCAGGATCAGAGGCGTCGGCTGCAGCAAGCCTTCGTCGGCGACTGCGGCCTGCACGGGTGCGCTCAGGGCCAGTCCCGCGCTCAAGATGGCGGTATTCAGCAGGGCTCGAACCGGGATCCGAATCTCGATGGTGCGACGTGATCTCATCGCAGCAGCGACCCTTTCAGGAGCATTTTCGGTCACCCAGCTTCGGGCGAACCTGGGCGACATTTCTCACCCATAGATTTAAATAGGCGTTAACGGATTCAGCTGCAAGCGGCTCGAGACGGCTCGGGCCGCGTCGCCGCGGCCCGGGGGTCTCAGATCGGCGTCCGGCCTGATCCGGCCCTACTTGATCTTGGCCTCCTTGAACTCGACGTGCTTGCGGATCTTCGGATCGTACTTGCGCAAGCTCATCTTCTCGGTGGTCTTCCGCGGGTTCTTCTTGGTGGTGTAGAAGGTGCCGGTGCCGGCGCTGCTCACCAGCTTGATCAGGACGGTGTTCGGTTTGGCCATGGCGGCGTGCCCCTCGCGGCTGGTTCGTGGCTCCGAGCGAAGATAGGCGCCGGCCCTGCTCTGTCAAGCGACGCCGCGGGCCGGCCAACGCTAGCGGCGGCGCGGCGGGCCGCGGATCCGGCCCGGGCGCCGGGGCCGCTTGCGCCATGCGCGCAGGGCCGCCTGAGCGGCCGGTCCGGGCGTGTGCTCGAGCAGACGGAAGTTCAACTGCCCCACGAGCGTGTCGACCTCGACCAGCTCGACCCGGACCCGGTCGCCGAGCGCGAACGCGGCCCCGCTCTGCTGCCCGATCAGGGCGTGGCGGCCGGGATCGTGAACGAAGAACTCGGAACCGAGCGAGCCGATCGGCACGAGGCCGTCTGCGAGCGTCTCGGTCAGCTGCACGAACAGCCCGAAGCGCTGCACGCTGACCACCTTGGCGTCGAACGCGCTGCCGATCCGCTCGGCGAGCAGGGCGGCCGTGAAGCGGTTGCGGGCGCTGCGCTCGGCCTCCATGGCCACGCGCTCGCAGCGCGACAGAAGGGCGCCGAGCTCATGCCAGTCGACGCCGGCTTCCGGCAGGCCGCCGTCGCCGAGCCGCCTGGCCCGGATCAGCGCCCGATGCACGAGCAGATCGGCGTAGCGCCGGATCGGCGAGGTGAAATGGGCGTAGCGCCCGAGATTCAGGCCGTAATGGCCGATGTTGCGCGGGCTGTAGACCGCCTGGCTCTGCGCCCGGAGCAGGAGGCTCGAGATCAGCGGGGCGAGTTCGTTCTCACGCAGGCGCTCGAGCAGCCTTGCGACGTCTCGCGGCCGCGCGAGGTCACCCCGGCCGCGCCCGAGCCCCAGCTGCTCGAGCAGCTGGGCCAGGCCTTCGAGCTTGACCGGGTCGGGCCGGTCGTGGACCCGGTACATGCAGGGCCAGCCGGCCTGCTCCAGGGTCTCGGCCGCGGCGACGTTGGCGGCGATCATGAATTCCTCGATCAGGCGATGCGAATCCAGCCGTTCCTGGCGCTCGATCGCGACCGGCCGGCCTTCGCCATCGAGCCGGACCACGGTCTCCGGCAGGTCGAGATCGAGGGTGCCGCGGCGCCGGCGGGCATCGAGCAGGACCGAGTAGGCGCCGTACAGCGGCCGGATGACCGGATCGAGCAGAGGTGCCGTGAGCGCGTCGGGCACACCGTCGGCGGCTGCCTGGACCTGCGGATAGGTGAGCCGCGCCCGCGAACGGATGACGCCGCGCAGGAACTCATGCCGCAGCTTCCGGCCCTGCCGGTCGAGCCGCATCCGGACCGCGACGCAGGCGCGCTCGGCGTCCGGACGCAGCGAGCACAGATCGTTGGACAGCACCTCCGGCAGCATCGGCAGGACCCGGTCGGGGAAGTAGACCGAATTGCCGCGCTGGCGCGCCTCGTGATCGACCAGGTCGTCCGGCCGCACGTAGTGGGCGACGTCGGCGATCGCGACCACCACCTGCCAGCCGCCCGGATTGGCCGGATCGTCGTCGGCCGCGGCCGCGACCGCGTCGTCGAAGTCGCGGGCATCGGCGCCATCGATCGTGACCAGCGGCAGACCGCAAAGGTCGGTCCGGCCGTCGGCTGACCAAGGGCGCAGGTCGGCCGCCCGCAGCGCGTCGAGCTCGGGAGGAAAGCCGATCCTCAGCCCCTGGCTGTGGGCGGCGAGCAGCGAGAACGTGCGCGGATCGCCCGGCTGCCCGAGGCGCTCGAGCACCCGCGCGCGATCCGCGCCGAGCGCCTGCGCCTCGATCCGGTCGGCGACCACCAGCTCGCCCGGCTGGGCGCCGCCGGCATCGGCGCCACGCAGCTCGAGCTCGCGCCCACGGGCGCCGATCGGTCGGATGCCGAGATGCTGGCCGACGCGCTCGACCGTGCCGACCACGCGCACCGGCGCCCGCGGCAGCACGCGGATGATCTGGCCCTGGGTCTCGTCGCCACGCCGGCTGATCCGCGCCAGCACGCGATCGCCGATCCCGGGCGCCCGCCTGCGCGCGGCCTCATGGAGCAGTACGATCGACGCCGGACCCGGCCCGCCCTGCGCCTTGGCCGCGGGCCGTGCGATCAGCTCGCCATCGGGATCGATCCCGGTGACCTCGAGCACCGCGACCGACGGCAGCCGTCCCGTGCTCTGCGCTCGCTTCCGGCCACGCTCGGACGCGCGCGGCTCGAGCTCGCGCAGCAGGCGCTTGAGCTCGGTCCGGTCCGGTCCCTTGAGCCGGAAGGCGCGCGCCAGCTCGCGCAGACTGGCCGCGTCCGGATTGTGCTCGACATAGCGCCGCAGCTCGTCCCGGCTCGGCAGCCGGCCCGAGGACGACCGTGGCCGGCGCGCCGGCGCCTTGGCCACCGGATCAGGTCCGCTGGCGGCCAGCGGACCCAGCGCTCGAGATCGCGCGACCGCTCACTCGACCGCCGCCTTTTTCGCGGTCGCAGCCCGGCCGCGCCCCTTGGCGGTTCTGGTCGAGCCCTGACCGGTCGGCTTACGGCCCGGCTTGGTCTCGGACGTCGCGGCCTTCTTCGACTTGCCCGTCTTGCCTTTGGCGACGCGCTCGGCGAGCAGCTGGACCGCCCGCTCGAGCGTCAGCTCGTCGGGGCTCTCGCCCTTGCGCAGACTGGCGTTCTGCCGGCCGTGCTTGAGGTAGGGGCCGAAACGGCCCTGGTAGAGGGCGACCGGCCTGCCGTCCTTGGGATGCGCGCCGAACTCCTTGAGCGCCCTGGGCGCGGGGCGCTGCTTGCTGCCGGCCTCGGCGAGCAGCGCGATCGCGCGGTTCATGCCGATGCTTAGGACGTCGTCCTCGGGGCCCAGGCGGACGAAGCGGTCGTGCTTGATATAGGGGCCGTAGCGGTTGATCCCGGCCTCGATCGGCTGGCCGGTCTCGGGGTGGCGGCCGAGCTCGCGCGGCAGGGCAAGCAGCGCCTGCGCGGTCTCGAGGTCGAGCTCGGCGGCATCGAGATTGGGCGGCAGCGAGGAGCGCTTGAGCGTCTCGCCATGGCCGCGCTGGACGTAGGGCCCGTACGGTCCCCGCTTCAGCAGCACCTCCTCATCGGTGGTCGGATCCACGCCGATCAGGCGCTGCTTGAACTCGGGGTCGCTCTCTTCGGCTTGCCCCTTGACCCCGAGCTTGCGGGTGAACCGGCACTCGGGGTAATTCGAGCAGCCGACGAAGGCGCCGAACCGGCCGAGCTTCAGGCTGAGGCGGCCCTCGCCGCACAGCGGGCAGACGCGCGGATCACCGCCATCGGCGCGCGGTGGAAACAGCAGCGGCGCCAGGAGCTCGTTGAGCGCGTCGATGACCTCGGCGACCCGGCGCTCCTTGACCTCGTCGACCTGGCCGCTGAACGGATCCCAGAACTCGCGCAGCACCTGCTTCCAGTGCCGGGCGCCGGCGGCGACGTCGTCGAGCTGGCCTTCGAGATCGGCGGTGAAGCCCGGCTGCACGTACTGGTCGAAGAACGCGACCAGGAACGCCGTCACCAGCCGGCCGCGGTCCTCGGGTCGGAACCGCTTTTGCTCGAGGCGAACGTAATTGCGCTCCTGGAGGACGGAAATGATGCTGGCGTAGGTCGAGGGCCGGCCGATGCCGAGCTCCTCGAGCTTGCGCACCAGGCTCGCCTCGGTATAGCGGGGCGGTGGCTCGGTGAAATGCTGCTTGGGCGTGAGCTCGCCGCGGCGCAACGGGTCGCCGGCCGCCATCGGCGGCAGGATGCTGCCCGCCTCCTCGTCGTCCTGGCCCGGGTCGTCCCGGCCTTCCCGGTAGAGTTGGAAAAAGCCGTCGAAGGCGATGGTCGAGCCGGTCGCACGAAAGCCGATCTCGCCGTCGGCCGAGGTCAGATCGGCGGTCACCCGGTCGAGCAGGGCGCTGGCCATCTGGCTCGCCATCGTGCGCTTCCAGATCAGCTCGTAGAGGCGGCGCTGGTCGTGGTCGAGAAAGCGCGCGACGTCCTCCGGGCTGCGGCCGAGCTCGGTCGGTCGGATCGCCTCGTGCGCCTCCTGGGCGTTCTTGGTCCGGGTGCGGTAGGCGCGCGGCTGCTCGGGCAGGTAGCGCTCGCCGTAGCGCTTCGCGATCTGCTGCCGGCAGGCGCTGAGCGCTTCGCGCGAGATCTGGACGCTGTCGGTGCGCATGTAGGTGATCAGGCCCACCGTCTCGCCCTCGAGTGCTATGCCCTCGAACAGGCGCTGGGCCGTGCGCATCGTGCGATCGGCGCCGAAGCCGAGCTTGCGGGACGCCTCCTGCTGCAGGGTCGAGGTCGCGAACGGCGGCGCCGGATGGCGCTGCACCTGCTTTTTCTCGACGTTCTCGACCGCGAAGCCCTGGGCCTCGATCAGCCCGAGCGCGCGCCTCGCGTCCGCCTCGCTCGCGAGATCGAATTTTCCTAACTTCTTGCCGTCGAGGCGGGTGAGACCGGCGCTGAAGCTGGCGCCCGCGGGCGTCGCGAACAGGCCGTCGATGGTCCAGTACTCGCGCGGCTCGAACGCCTCGATCTCGTTCTCGCGCTCGCAGATCAGGCGCAGCGCCACCGACTGGACGCGGCCGGCCGAGCGCGAGCCTTGGAGCTTGCGCCAGAGTACCGGAGACAGGGTGAAACCGACCAGATAGTCGAGCGCGCGGCGCGCCTGGTAGGCGTCGATAAGGTCGACGTCGAGGTCGCGCGGATGGCGCATTGCTTCGAGCACGGCGCCCTTGGTGATTTCGTGGAACACCACCCGCTTGACGTCGACGCCGTTGATCGCGCCGAGCTCCTTGAGCGCCGCCACCAGATGCCAGGAGATCGCCTCGCCCTCGCGGTCCGGATCAGTCGCAAGATAGAGGTGGCGAGCACCCTTGACCGCGCCCGCGATCTCCTTGATCCGCGGCCGGCGGTCAGCAAGCGGCTCGTAGATGATCCGGAAGTCTTCCTCGGGCAGGACGGAGCCGTCCTTCTCCGGCAGGTCGCGCACGTGCCCGTAGCTCGACAGCACGCGATAGTCGGAGCCCAGGTACTTGTTGATGGTCTTGGCTTTGGTCGGCGATTCGACGACGACAACGTCCATGCGGTGACGACGACCCTTCCCTTTGCTGGCGCGCGCCCTCTGAGCTGCAGGGCCCGGCGCGGCGTCCCTGATATGACCCCGGGTCAGGCCAATGCAAGGGAGACCCGGTTGCCGGGATGGCGCTCGATCCGGCCGTCGAGTTCCAGCTCGAGCAGGGCGCGCTGCACCTCGGCGGTCGACGCATGACACTGCCGGATCAGTTCGTCAACCAGCAGCGGCTCGGGCCCGAGCCGCTCGCGGACCTGGCTCGCGAGGTCGCCGTCGTTTGGGGATGAGGCCAGAGCCGGCTCTGATCGCTGCGGTTCCGGCCGCGTCGTTCTTCGGGGCGATGTCGTCGGACGCGGCCTCGGCGGTAGCTTGGGCGCGACCTGAAACGGGCCGAGCGCGGCGCGGACGTCCTCGGCGGTCTCGATCAGCGTGGCGCCGTCGCGCAGCAGCTGGTTGGTGCCGCGGTGGCGCGGGTCGAGCGGGGAGCCTGGCACCGCCATGACCTCGCGGCCCTGCTCGGCGGCCAGCCGCGCGGTGATCAGCGAGCCCGACTGCGGCGCCGCCTCGACCACGACGACGCCCTGCGAGAGGCCGGAGATCATCCGGTTGCGGCGGGGGAAATGGCGCGCCTGGGGGACGCTGCCGGGCGGCCGCTCCGTGATCACGGCCCCGGTCTCGGCGATCCGCGCCATGAGCTCGGCATTGTCCTCGGGATAGGGCACGTCGATGCCGGAGGCGATCACCGCGACCGTGGCACCGCCAGCCGCGAGCGTGCCTTCGTGCGCTGCGGTGTCGATCCCGCGCGCGAGCCCGGAGATCACGACCAGGCCGCCGGCGGCGAGCTCGCCCGCCAGGCTCCTGGCGAACATCCGGCCGTTGGCGCTGGCGTTGCGCGCGCCGACGATCGCGACCCCGGGTGCGGCCAGCAGCTCGACCCGGCCGCGCAGGATCAGCAGTGGCGGCGGGTCGGCGATCTCGGCGAGGCGCTCCGGGTAGCCAGGCTCATCGCGCGCGATCAGCTCGCAGCCGAGAGTCTCGAGGATTTCTATCTCCGCCTCGGCCTCGTCCCGCCGGCAACGGCGCCACTGGTCCTCGGCGCCCGCCTCGCGCGCCAGCCGGGGCAGCTCCTCGAAGGCGCGGCGCGCGCTGCCGAAGCGCTGCAGCAGCTTGAAGAAGGTTCGGGGCCCGACCCCGCCTGAGCGGGCCAGCTGCAGCCAATCCAGCTTTTCTGCGGTCGTCAGGGTTCGCGCCATGGCGCGGCAAGATGGCGACACGTCGGAGTTCCGTCAATCTATAGTTTAGAAAGACGGCTTCAGATCGCCTACTCGGCAGAACCGCCGAACTTCAGTTCGGTGCCGGTGAGCAGGCGGCGGATGTTCGGGGCGTGCTTGAGGATGATCAGGAGCGCCAGGGCGAGATAGAGCTCGCCCGCCTGGAAGTGGCCGAGCCAGAAAGCGATCGGGGCTGCCGCGACCGTCGCCAGGATCGAGGCGAGCGAGACGTAGCGGGTCAGGAGCGCGAGCAGGACGAACAGCGCGAGCGCGATCAGGCCGGTGAGCGGGGTCAGCGTCAGGACGACGCCGGCCGCGGTCGCGACCCCCTTGCCGCCGCGGAACTTCAGCCAGACCGGAAAGCAGTGGCCGAGCACCGCGCCGAGCCCGGCGACCACCGCCATGTCCGGGCCCAGATAGCGCCAGGCGAGCCAGACCGGGATCGCGCCCTTGAGCGCATCGAGGACCAGGGTCGCGAGCGCCAGGCCCTTGCGGCCGGTGCGCAGCACGTTGGTCGCACCGATGTTGCCCGAGCCGATCTGGCGCAGATCGCCGGCACCGGCCGCCCTGGTCAGGATGACCCCGAACGGGATCGAGCCGATCAGGTAGGCGATCACGAAGCCGGCGATGTACGGCAGCCAGTAGACCGGGCCGCCGAGCGGTTCGATCATGAGGCCCCCCGTGCTGTTACACGGAATATGATGGTCCGCTTGACCCGGCGGCGCAACTCCCGATATGGTCATCTGCAATGACTAGATGAGAGGCGCCATGACCGAAGCCGTGCTCGAGATCAGCGTCAGCGCGTTCAAGGCGAAGTGCCTGGAGCTGTTCAAGCAGCTCGAGGCGCGCCGCTACGACAAGGTCGTGGTGACCCGGCGCGGCAAGCCGATTGCCGAGCTGCGGGCGACAGAGACCGAAGTCCCGGACCTGTACGGAGCCTTGAAGGGACGGGTTTACGTACCCCCGGGGGTCGATCTTACCGAGCCGGTTCTCGAGGACATTCCGGAGGCGGAATCGGGCAAAGGGCCCTTCTTCTGAGAAGCCGGGGTTGGTTCTGCTCGATACCTGCGCCTCAATCTGGCTGTTCGAGCAGCAGCCGATGTCCGCTGCCAGCCTGCATGCGATCCGTGCGGCTTCAGGTATGGCGCGCGTGCTGGTTTCCCCCGTTTCCGCGTGGGAAATCGGGTTATTGGCCCGGCGCCCGCGTGGCACCTTGTCGTTCCAGCCCTCGCCACAAAGCTGGTTCGCCGATCTGCTCGACCTGCCGGGAATGCGACTGACCCCGTTGAGTGCAAGAGCGGCGATCGCCGCCTCTTACCTGCCCGGCCAGCTGCACCGCGATCCGGCCGACCGGTTGCTGATCGCGACCGCGCGGGAGCTCGATGTGCCGATCGTGACCCGTGACTCGCGGATCCTCGATTACGCCGCCCAAGGCCACGTCCAGGCGATCGCCTGCTGACCTTCCGACGCTCCGCAGCGCTTGCGCCCCGCGCCGGGATCGGTTGAGATCGCGGCCACCATCGCGGAGGCACCCGATGCTCGAGTCCGTCCCGGCGCCGGCCGGCCTGACCCACGCCCTGCGGCCGCGGATCGCGGGCCTGCCGGCGTCGAAGATCCGCGAGGTCGCGGATGCCGGCTTGGGCCGGGCCGATCTGATCCCGCTCTGGTTCGGCGAGCCCGACGTGCCGACGCCCGGCTTCATCTGCGAGGCCGCGAGCCGGGCGCTCCGGGCCGGCGACACCTATTATCAGCCGAATGCCGGGATTCCGGAGCTTCGGTCGGCGCTCGCCGGCTACATGAGCCGCCTGTACGGCCGGCGCCCCGGGCCGGACAACGTGATCGTCTCGGCCTCGGCCATGAACGCGCTGATGCTGGTCATGCAGGCGCTGGTCGATCCGGACGACGTCGTGGTCACGACCACACCCGCCTGGCCCAACCTGCCGGCCGTGCCCGCGATCCTTTCCGGGCAGGTCCGGAGCGTGCCGCTGAGCCCGGGCAATGCCGGCTGGCGGCTCGATCTCGACCGGCTGTTCGACGCCTGCGACCGGCGCACGCGCGTGATCTTCCTGAACTCGCCCAACAACCCGACCGGCTGGATGATGTCCGCCGAGCAGCAGCGGGCGGTGCTCGAGTTCGCCCGCGTCCGCGGCTTGTGGATCGTCAGCGACGAGGTCTATGCCCGGATCGTCTACGACCGGCCGGTCGCGCCCTCGTTCCTCGAGCAGGCAGCACCGGACGACCGGGTGATCGTGGTCAACAGCTTCTCCAAGAGCTGGGCGATGACCGGCTGGCGGCTCGGCTGGATCACGGCCCCGGCCGAGCTCGTGCCGACCTTCGAGATGCTGACCGAGTACAACATCGCGGGGCCTGCGGGCTTCATCCAGCGCGCGGGCGTGGTCGCGGTGCAGGACGGCGAGCCGTTCGTCCGCGAGACCGTGGCCCGCTACGGCGCCGCGCGCGACCTGGTGATCGCGCGCATCGGCGGCATCGAGCGGCTCAGCCTGGCGCCCCCGGCGGCCGCCTTCTATGCCTTCATCCGGGTCGACGGCCTGTCCGACAGCCTGGCGTTCGCCAAGGAGCTGCTGCGGGCGACCGGCGTCGGCGTCGCCCCCGGCGCCGCCTTCGGCGACGGCGGCGAGGGCCATCTGCGGCTTTGCTTCGCGGCCAGCCTGCCGACGCTGGAGCGCGCCCTCGACCGGTTCGCCGATTTCATGACCACCCGCTGACGTGGCGGGGCGCGGTCGATCATCTGAGTCCGCCGCCGCGCGGCCGGCGGCCGAGCATCTTCGATCTCGGTGCCCCCGCCGGGTCGGCCTTCGCGGCCGGCGCCTGGGCGTTCAGGGCCTTGAGCCTACGGACGAACTCGGCCTGGGCGCCGTTGCGATAGCGCACCAGCGTCGCGAAGGCGCGCTCGGCGCCGCCGTCGCGGGTCAGCACGCGGCCCGGGCTCCCGCGCGGATCGTAGGCGATCAGCATCTCGAACTCGAGGCAGATCGCCGACCTCGTGCGCACGGTCGCGACCGTGGGGCCGGACGCGATCACGGTCTTCTGCACCAAACTTCCGGGGCGCCACGGTCGCCGCGACGCTGAGGCGGAGACCGGGATCCCGGTCTACGGCACGGTCGCGACCAAGCTCTGGCAGGAGCTGCGCCTGGCCGGCGTCGAGCCGGGGCGCGGGCGCGGCTTCGGCCGCCTGTTTTCGGAGGTCGCTTGAACGCGCCCGCCGGTTGCCTACATCCCGGCCAACCAAATCCACCCGGAGCAGCGGGGAAGCGACGATGAGCGCAGCCATGCAGCCGTTCGAGGCCGAGGTCGGCCGGGTTCTCGATCTGGTCATCAACTCGCTCTACCAGCATCGCGAGATTTTTCTCAGGGAATTGATCTCGAACGCCTCGGACGCGTGCGACCGGCTGCGCTACGCGAGCCTGACCGAGCAACATCTGCTGGGCGACGACCCGGAGCTCAAGATCCTGTTGATCCCGGACCGCGCGGCCGGCACGCTCACGGTGCGCGACAACGGCATCGGCATGAGCCGGGACGAGCTGGTCGAGAACCTCGGCACGATCGCGCGCTCCGGCACCCAGCGCTTCGTCACCGAGCTCAGCGGCAACAGCGCCAAGGATTTGAACCTGATTGGCCAGTTCGGGGTCGGCTTCTATTCGGCGTTCATGGTCGCGGGCGAGGTCGAGGTGATCGCGCGCAAGGCCGGTGAGGAGCACGCCTGGCGCTGGCGTTCCGACGGCCGCAGCGGCTTCACGGTCGAGGAGGCGACGGAGAGCGCGCCGCGCGGCACCAGCGTGATCCTGCATCTGCGCGAGGACGCCAAGGAGTTCCTCGACGAGTTCCGCCTGCGCCAGATCGCGCGCAGCTATTCCGACCATATCGCGGTGCCGATCCTCCTGCAGGGCGAGGCCAAGCCCGATGGCGAGGGCAAGGAGGAGGCGGCCGCAGCACCCGCGGCGCCCGAGCAGATCAACCAGGCGAGCGCGCTCTGGACCCGGCCCAAGTCCGAGATCACCGACGAGCAATACAAGGAGTTCTACCACCACGTCGCGCACGCCTTCGACGAGCCTTGGGCGCGCCTGCACGTCCAGGCCGAGGGCGTGGTCTCCTACCAGGCGCTGCTGTTCGTCCCGAGCTCGCGCCCGTTCGATCTCTACGACCCGGAGCATCGCCACGGCGTCAAGCTCTACGTCAGGCGGGTCTTCATCACCGAGGATCTTGAAGGCCTGCTGCCGCGCTATCTGCGCTTCGTCCGCGGCGTGGTCGATTCCGAGGATCTGCAGCTCAACGTCTCGCGCGAGACGCTCCAGCACAGCGCCGTGCTCGCGCGCATCCGCAAGGATCTGGTCAAGCGCCTGCTGGACGAGTTCGACCGGCGCGCCAAGGCCGAGAACGGCGACTATCCAGGCTTCGTCGACCAGTTCGGCGCCGTGCTCAAGGAGGGCCTGTACGAGGACCACGAGCACCGCGAGCGGCTCCTGGAGCTGGTCCGCTTTCGCACGACCGCGAGCGACGGCTGGGTCGGGCTCGCCGATTACGTCGCGCGCATGAAGCCGGGCCAGGATGCGATCTACACGATCAGCGGCGAGCATCTGGACGCACTCCGCTCGAGCCCGCAGCTCGAGGCCTGCCGCGCCCGAGGCGTCGAGGTCCTGCTGCTCGCCGACCCGATCGACGAGTTCTGGCTGCCGGCGGTGCCGGAGTACCAGGGCAAGCACTTCCGCTCGCTGACCCGGGGCGAGGTCGACCTGTCCAAGATCGAGGCGGGCGATGGCGAAGCCGAAGAGACCGAGGCGGCGGGCGAGGCGGTCGCCGGCGCCGAGCTCGACCGGCTGATCGCGGTCTTCAAGGGCCGGCTCGGCGACAAGGTAAAGGACGTGCGCCCGTCGGCGCGGCTGACCGAGAGCGCGGTCTGCCTGGTCGCCGACGAGCATGCGATGGATCTGCGCCTCGAACGCTTCCTGAAGCAGCACCAGCAGCTCGAGGAGCTGTCCAAGCGCGTGCTCGAGATCAACCCGAAGCACGCGCTGATCCGCGAGATGGCGGCGCGCGCGGGCGAGGCCGGGGAGGCGGAGGCGCTGGGCGATCTCGCCGAACTGCTGCTCGACCAGGCGCGGATCGTCGAAGGCGAGCCGCTCCCCGACCCCGGCGGCTTCTCCCGCCGCCTCAGCGCTTTCCTAGCGAAAGGCCTGGCGGCGTAGAACCCTATCCCCACGGTGCCATGATCGTTCGCTGGAGATAGAGGCTCGCGACCGCCGACGTAAGTTACCAGAAAGCTAAGGTCTTCAGAGTGGCCGACGCCATGCGGGTGCTTCTTGCCGACCGGTATGACGCGGAGACGCTGGAGCTGCTGCGTGAGAATCGCGACCGGTGGGGCTGGTGCTCGACGCCAGCGTTGTCACTGCCTGCCTCGGTGGGAGCAGCCGACCGCGAGTCGGGCGGCTCACGATCGCGGGCGAAGGAAACGTTGCACTCTGGGAATCGTCAGTGCTCGCCGCAGCGTGTAGCCTCGGCCAAGATGGCGCGAAGGTAACTTGCCGCCGGCCGCACGCGCGCGTTGAATGAGGCTCGATGCGGCCGCGCTCCGATCTGACCACCCGCCTGCGCCTCGCCTCCGGGCTGGTGCTGATGGTCTTCGTCGCGAGCCATCTCGCCAACCACGCCCTCGGCATCATCTCGCTCGCCGCCATGGCCGAGGGGCGCGCGGTGTTTGTCGCGGTCTGGCGCAGTCTGCCAGGCACGGTCCTGCTCTATGCCGCCCTGCTCGGTCACGTCGGCCTGGTCGTGCACAGGCTGTGGCGCCGCCGCAGCCTGCGCATGCCGGCCTGGGAGGCGGCCCAGATCACGCTCGGGCTGCTGATCCCCTTCTGGCTCGTCGCCCACGTCATCGGCACCCGCGGGGCCAACCTGCGGTTCGGCGCCGACGACGACTACGTCTACGTGCTCAACCTGCTGTGGCCGAACGGCGCCTGGCGGCAGACCCTGATGCTGATCATCGTCTGGCTGCACGGCTGCATCGGGCTGCATTTCTGGCTCCGCATCCGGCCCTGTTACGACCGGCTGAAGCCCTGGCTGTTGGCGGTCGGCGTCCTCTTGCCGGCGCTCGCCCTGATCGGCTTCGCCGATGCCGGCCGCGAGCTCAAGGAGACGATCGCGGCGGATCCGCAGTGGCTCGCGGCCCACGCCGCAACCGACCGCTGGCCCGATCCGGCGGCGCTCGCCTGGCTCCATGGGACCAAGCGGGCGGTGCTCGCGGCCTTCATCCTGATCCTGGCCGCGACCTTCGGCGGCCGGGCGATGCGCGCGCTGCGCGCGCACTACCGCGGCCGGGTCCGGCTCCAGTACCCAGGCGGCGTGACGGTCTCGATCGCGCCCGGCATGAGCGTGCTCGAGGCCTCCCGTGCGGCCGGCATCCCGCACGCCTCGGTCTGCGGCGGCCGCGGCCGCTGCTCGACCTGCCGGATCCGGGTCGGCGCCGGCGCCGAACACCTGCCGCCACCGGCCGCCGACGAGGCCAAGGTGCTCGCCCGGATCGGCGGCACGATCGGCAACGTCCGGCTCGCCTGTCAGCTGCGGCCGACCGAGAACCTGGCCGTGGTCCCGCTGCTGCCGGCGAGCACGGGGCCGCGCGACGTGCATGTCCAGGTCAGTCCCGGCCAGGGCATCGAGCGCGAGATCGCGGTCCTGTTCGCGGACCTGCGCGCATTCACGCGCATGGCCGAGGGCCGTCTGCCCTATGACGTGGTGTTCGTGCTCAATCAGTATTTCAAGGCCATGGGCCAAGCGATCGAAGGTGCTGGCGGCCGGGTCGACAAGTTCCTGGGCGACGGCATCATGGCGCTGTTCGTCGACCTCGGGCCTGAGGCGGCCTGCCGGCAGGCGCTCGCCGGCGCGCGGGCGATGGCGCTCGCGCTCGACCGGCTCAACCGGGAACTGGCGCACGATCTCCGGGAGCCGCTCAAGATGGGCATTGGCCTGCACGTCGGACCGGTGATCCTGGGCGAGATGGGCTTCGGCCGCGCCTCCTCGCTGACCGCGATCGGCGATCCGGTCAACGTCGCCTCGCGGCTCGAGGGCCTGACCAAGGAGGTCGGCGTCCAGCTCGTGGTCTCGGCCCGGCTCGCCGAGCGCGCCCGGGTCGACCTCGCCGGCTACGAACTGCGCGAGATCGAGATCCGCGGCCGCCGGCGGCCGCTGCGCATCCGTCTGATCCCCGATGCCGGCCTGCTGCCGGCGGACGGCATCGCTGCGGTCAAGCCGGTCGCGGCGCCCTGGGCCCAGCTGCGGAGCCTCGGCCGGCGCGCCCTGCGGCCGGCGCCGTGAACCATCGCGGGAGAGCTGCCATGATGCCAATCCGACAGCTGGCGGGCCGCGCCGCCCTGGTGCTCGGCCTGATCGGTGCGCCCGTGATCGAGGCCCGCGCCGGCGATCTGCCGGTCGACCTGGAGCTGGTGCTCGCGGTCGACGTCTCGGGCAGCGTCGATGGCGTCGAGGCGCGCCTGCAGCGCGAGGGCTACATTGCAGCGCTCCGGCACCCCCGGGTGATCGAGGCGATCAAGGGCGGCATGCTCGGCCGGATCGCGCTCACCTACGTCGAATGGGCGGGCAACGACTATCAGCGTACCGTGCTCGACTGGGCGCTGATCGAGGACGCCACCGGGGCCTCCACCTTCGCCGACGCACTGGCCGAAGCGCCGTTGATCAGCGCCCAGTGGACCTCGCTCAGCGCCGCGCTCGACTACGCGCGACCGCAATTCGACGACAACGGCTTCAAGGGCATGCGCCGGGTGATCGACATCTCGGGCGACGGCTACAACAACCGCGGTCGCCCGGTCGAGCACGCGCGCGACCAGGCGGTCGCGGCCGGGATCACGATCAACGGCCTGCCGATCGTCAACGACCGGCCGAACCCGTGGGGCAGCCTGCCGCCCAAGGATCTCGACCGCTACTTCGAGGACCAGGTGATCGGCGGCCCGGGCGCGTTCATCATCGTGGCCAGGGACTACAGTGCCTTCGCCTCGGCGATTCTGTCCAAGCTCCTGCTCGAGATCGCCGGCGACGCTGCGCCCGGCGCCCTGGCCGCAGCCGGGCGCTGAGCCCCCTCAGAGGCTCGCGGGATCGGGCAGGGCGCTGCCGGTCCAGGCGCGCTCGAACAGCTTGCGGGTCGCCTCGGCGCCGGCGGCGTCGCCCAGAGTCTCCTGCGCCTTCATCAGCCCGAACAGCGCCCAGCCGTTGTTCGGCACGCGCTCGAGGCTCGCCTCGAACGCCGCCGCCGCCTTCGCAGGCCTGCCCGCCTGCAGCAGAGCGGCGCCGAGCGATTGGCCGACCGGGTAATACCAGAACGGCGGCTCCAGATAGGCCAGCGAATCCTCGATCTGGAGCGCAGTCCGAAACTCCTGGACCGCCGCCTCGAAGTCGCCTTCGGCCTGGGCGATCCGGCCCTCGACCACGTGCCGGGCGATCGCCAGCACGTCCCGGACCGCGAACTCGATGTCGGCCGGATAGGCGGCGCCCGGTCGCCGTCCCAGGTCCGCGATCCTGGCCGCCTCGGTCCGCGCCGCCTCCAGCTCGCCCTGGCGGGCAAAGGCCACCCCGCGGGCGTAGTGCCAGGCCGCCTGCACGTAAGGGAAGCGCTCGCCGGGATCTTCGAGCTTGAGGACGGTCGCCGGGTCGGACAGATGGGCGTGGATGAAATAGGGCGCCTGCTTGATCGCCTGAATCCAGCCAATCTCGGCCGCGATGTCGTCCGAGACCTTGCCATCGAGGCGCTTGGTGTACTCGAGCGCGCTCGCCGAGTTGCCCGCCATGAAGGCCGAGACCATGACGAAGTGGACGTTGTGCGGGTGGTAGCCGTAGCGCCAGTAGCCCTGGTCGTCGACCTGAGCGAAGTAGGCGTCGTCGGCCGCGACCGCCTGCTTGTTGATCTCGGCGGAATCGTGGAACCGGCCGACCCGGTAGAACGTGTGCGCGCCCATATGCACAATGTGGCCGGCGCCCGGCATCAGCGCCGCCAAGCGGTCGGCGTAGGGCTCGGCGCGCTCAGGCGTGGTCGAAGCCTCGGTCAGGTGGATGTAGAGGTGGATCGCGCCAACGTGCTCGGGGCTGGCGGCGAGCACCCCCTCGATCGCCGCGATCGCCTCGCCGATCCGGCCCTTGGGCGTGGCACCGTCCGCCTCCCAATAATCCCAGGGCGCGGTGTTCATGACCGCATCGGCGTACAGCACGGCGATCTCGGGATCGTCCGGAAAGCGCCCGTGCAGCGCCGCCATGGCATCGGCATAGGCCTCATTGAGCGCGGCCCGATCGGCCCCGGGATCGGCCGAGTAGCGGAGCGCCAGCGCGTCGATCAGCCCCTGCTCGCGCGGGCTCGCGTGGTGCGCCGCCGCCTTGGCCTTTTCGATCGCGACCACCGCCGGATTGGCGGCACCCTCGGCCATCGGGGCGTTGATGTTCGGGCCGAGCACGAACGCCTCGCCCCAGTAGCAGAGCGCGCAGTCCGGGTCCTGGCGCTGGGCTTCTTTGAAGGCCCGCTGCGCCGCCGCGTGGTTGAAGCCGTAGGTCCAGCGCAGGCCCTGGTCGAAGTACTTCTGAGCGAGATCGCCCGTGGTGCTGATCCGGTAGCTGAGGTTGCCCAGATTATCGAACAGCGGCTCGCTCGCGCCGGCCGGGGTTGCTGCCGTCGCCGCCGGCGCACTCGTTTCGTGCGCCAACGCGCCGGGCTGGGCCAGCGCCGCGCCGACCAGCGCGGTGGTGATTAACAGGGCCGTCTGCAATCGCGAGTTACGCATCACTTGCTCCTTCCAAATGCACGGGCGCAGTCATCAGCAGCGCCTCGCCGGTCACGTAAATCATCGGATGCGGCACGATATCGCGGCGGTCGATCACCGTAAAGCGATGCCGTTCATACAGTCGCCGCGCGCCCGCGTTGCCGGCGAAGCAGATCAGACTGAGCTCGGCGCAGCCCAACGCCTGCGCCCGCTCGCGCGCGATCCCGAGTAGCCGGGTGCCGACCCCTTGGCCGCGCTCGCCCGGCAGCAGCGCGAGGCCCGAGAGGTAGAGGCTGCCCGGGACCTCGAGCTCGGCGTAGGGCCTGAGCACCGGGTCGATCGCGGCGGGCACTGCGGGCGGCCCCAAGGCAGGCTCGATCGCGAAGGCATGCAGCATGCCGATCACCTCGCCCGCGCGCTCCGCGACCACGCAGTTCTGATAGGAGAACGCGGTGCTCTCGCGGGCGTACCGGCGCGCGCCGATCTCGAGCAGCGACAGCCCGGGATAGTCCGCCTGCAATTGGCTCCAGACGTAATCGGCGACCCCGTCCGAGGAGATCTCGAACAGCTCGGCGATCCGCCGGCAATCCGCGGGCCGCGCGGCCCGCAGAACCGGATCGGTCCTGGCGGATGGGCTGGCCATGGCGTCATCCCTGTTCGGCCCGCGGCGATCCGGGCCTTGCGAGCCGCGCTCGATCGATTCCGGGCAGGCTGATCACCGATCATGGCGGCACGGCGCGGCTTGGTTCCTACCATTTCGGCGGCAAGGCGCCCGTCCTTGCGAGCGCCCACGGCCAGGGCCTATAAAACCGGCCACGAGCTTGCGCGCAAGCCAGAGGAACCAGCGCCAGGTGCCCCTTCTCGCAATTCCCTTTCCGGCGATCGACCCGGTCCTGATCCGGTTCGGGCCGTTCGCGATCCGCTGGTACGCGCTCGCCTACATCGTCGGCCTCGTGGTCGGCTGGCAGTATCTGCGCTGGCTGGTGCAGCGCCCCGGCTGGAAGATGACCCCGGAGCAGCTCGACGACTTCCTGGTGTACGCCACCCTCGGCATCGTGCTCGGCGGCCGGATCGGCTACATCCTGTTCTACCGGCCCGACTTCTACTTCAGCAATCCGCTCGAGATCTTCGCGGTCTGGCAGGGCGGCATGTCGTTCCACGGCGGCCTGCTCGGGGTCGTCGCGGCCAGCATCCTGTTCGCGCGCCAGCGCGGCCTGCCGGTCCTCGAGGTCGGCGACGCGATCGCCTGCGCCGGCCCGATCGGCCTGTTCCTCGGCCGGCTCGCCAACTTCATCAACGGCGAGCTCTGGGGCCGGGTCAGCGACCTCCCCTGGGCCATGGTGTTCCCGGGCGCCGGCCCCTTGCCCCGGCACCCGAGTCAGCTGTACGAGGCCGGCCTCGAGGGCATCCTGTTGTTCCTGGTCATGACCTTCCTCGCGCTGCGCCCGCGCACGCCCGGCTCGGAGGGCCGCCTGAGCGGCGCCTTCCTGATCGGCTACGGCATCGCCCGGATCATCGGCGAGCTGTTCCGGCAGCCGGACGTCCAGCTCGGCTTCCTCGCCGGCGGCCTGACCATGGGCCAGCTGCTGTCGCTGCCGATGATCGCGGTCGGCCTCGCGCTCGTGGCCTGGAGCTACCGCGGCACCCGGCGCTCGAGCCTTGAGCGACCTTAGCGCGGCGCTGGCCGCCGAGATCCGCGCGCGCGGCCCGCTCCCGGTCGCCCGGTTCATGGAGCTGGCGCTCGAGCAGCACTATCGGCACCGCGACCCGCTCGGGGCCGCGGGCGATTTCGTCACCGCGCCCGAGGTCAGCCAGATGTTCGGCGAGATTCTCGGACTCTGGCTCGCCCAGGCCTGGACCGGCCGCGGCCGGCCGGCGCCCGCGCGGCTGGTCGAGCTCGGTCCCGGCCGCGGTACGCTGATGGCCGACCTGCTGCGCGCGACCTCCCGGGTCCCGGGCTTTCGCGCCGGCCTCTCGATCCATCTGGTCGAGCGCAGTCCCCGGCTCCGCGAGCTGCAGGCGGAACGTCTGGCCGGCATCGACGTCACCTGGCACGACCACGTCGACGAGGTTCCGCAAGGCCCGCTGTTCCTGGTCGCGAACGAGTTCCTCGACGCCCTGCCCGTCCACCAGCTGGTCCGGACCGGGCACGGGTGGGTCGAGCGCCGGATCGGGCTCGCCGAGGACGACTTCGCCTTCGTGCTCGACGATCGGTCATCTCCGCTCGCCGGCTCACTCCCGGCGGCCGCGTCCGGCACGGTTGCCGAACTGAGCCCGGCGCGCGAGCGCCTCGCCGAGCAGATCGGCGCCCGGATCGCGGCCGCGGGCGGGGTCGCGGTGCTGATCGACTACGGCGCTGACACCGGCGGTCCGACCGGCGACACGCTGCAGGCGGTCCGCGGCCACGCGCGCGCCGAGCCGCTGGCCGTGCCGGGCGAGGCGGACCTCTCGGCCCAGGTCGATTTCTGGGCGCTGGCGGAGGCCGCCTGCGCCGGCGGCGCCGCGGTCTTCGGCCCGGTGCCCCAGGGCACCTTCCTGCGCGCCTTCGGCATCGAGGCGCGGGCGCTGCAGCTGCTCGAGCGGGCGCGCCCCGAGCAGCGCCGCGACCTGCGCACGAGCCTGTTCCGCCTGACCGATCCCGCCGCGATGGGCGAGCTGTTCAAGGTCCTCGTGCTCGCGCGGCCCGATGGCCCGCTGCCGCCCGGCTTCAGCGCGCCAACCCTGGCGCCAATCCTGCAAGAGCCATGCTCCAGGCCTCGAACCTCAGCGACCTCGGCGGCATCCGCCACGGCTTCCTGACCCGCGCGGGCGGCGTCAGCCGGGGCCCGTTCGAGGCGCTCAACTGCGGCTATTCGAGCGGCGACCAGCCGGAGCGGGTCGAGCGCAACCGGGCGCTCGCGCTGGCCAGGCTCGGCGCGCCCGCCGACAGCCTGTGCACGGTCCGGCAGGTCCACGGCGCCGAGGTCGTGGTCGCGCGGGCACCCGAGCCCGGCCGCCCGAGCCGGCGCGCCGACGCGCTGGTCAGCGATCGACCCGGCGTCACCCTCGGCGTGCTCAGCGCCGACTGCGCGCCGGTCCTGTTCGCCGACCCCGAGGCCGGCGTGATCGGCGCCGCGCACGCCGGCTGGCGTGGCGCGCTCGCGGGCGTGATCGAGGCGACCGTGCGGGCGATGAGGCAACTCGGCGCCAGGCCCGCCCGGATCCGCGCCGCGGTCGGCCCGTGCATCGCCAAGCCTTCGTATGAGGTCGGCCCGGATCTGCAGCAAGCCGTGCTCGCCGAGGACCCGGCGAGCGCCCCCTTCTTCACGCCTGTCGCCGGCTCCGACCGGCTCCTGTTCGACCTCGAGGCCTACGTGCTGCGCCGGCTGGCGCGCGCCGGCATCGAGCATGGCCAAGCGCTCGGCGCCGACACCTTCGCCGACGAGGGCCGCTTCTTCAGCGCCAGGCGGACCCGCAAGGCCGGCGGCGAGCGCTTCGGTCTGCTGCTATCGGCGATCGCGCTGGTCGATTGAGGGCGTTGCCGGCGAACAGGGCTTGCCGAACCGCGCCCCGGGAGTCACCTTCCGGACATCGCGCCTTTCAGGGAGCCCCGTCATGGCCAGCGACCACCTGCACCACCACGCCCCGCGGCTCGTGCGCGCGACCGCGCTGCCGGAGCGCAGCCAGGCCCGGGCCTCGCGCGCGACCATGGCGAGCCTCGCCCAGGCCCTGCTCGAGACGCTGAGCGCGGAGCATCGGCGCACCATGCAATGGCCGTTCGGCAGCGACGAGCGCTTCAACTGGCACTACGTCCCACGCGCGCGCGCCGGCGTGCCGATCGAGGCGATGAGCGCCCTCGCCAAGGCCGCGGTCCACGACCTGCTCCGTAACGCGCTGAGCGAGGCCGGCTACCAGAAGGCGACCGACATCATGCGCCTCGAGGAGCCGCTCGGGCTGATCGAGAACCATCGCAGCCACTACCGCCACCCCGAGAACTACAGCGTCACGATCTTCGGCGAGCCCGGCCGGCTGCCCTGGGGCTGGCGGATCGAGGGCCATCATTTATCGCTCAACTTCACCGCGGTCGACGAGCGGCTGATCGCCGTCACGCCCGTTTTCTTTGGCTCCAACCCGGCCAAGGTGCCCGACGGCTATCCGATGGCCGGCCACCGGGCGCTGGCCCGCGAGACCGACCTCTCCTTCGAGCTGATCCGGAGCCTCGACGAGGCCCAGCGCGCCCGCGCGACGATCGCCAAGGGCGCGCTCGGCAACATCGTGACCATCCCCGGCCGCGAGGATTTCCTGCGCGAGCGCCAGGGCCTGCCGCTCGCCGCGATGCCCGAGAGCCTGCGCACCCTCGCGCTGGAGCTGGTCGCCGACTTCACCCGCAGCCTGCGCCACGACCTCGCCGAGGCCGAGCTCGGCCGCATCCGCGAGGCCGGCGCCGACCAGATCCACTTCGCCTGGGCCGGCGCCCTCGAGCCCGGCGAGCCCAACTACTGGCGGTTGCACGGCCCGCTCAGCGTGATCGAGTACGACAACACCCAGAACGAGGCCAACCACATCCACTCGGTCTGGCACGACCTCGAGCGCAACTTCGGCCGCGACCTGTTGCGCGAGCACTACGAGACCGGGCACCACCAAGCGCACGCCTGAGCGACTGTGTTGGGTGTCAAGCGGGTTGCCATGGTGTTTGGTCAGGCAGCATGGCGTTGAGGATGACCAGAAGCTTGCGCATGCAGGCGGTGATCGCGACCTTGGCCGGCCGGCCGCGGCTGACTAGGCGCTGGTCAAAGGCTTGCAGGACGGGATTGTGGCGGATGGCGGTGAGCGTCGGCATGTATAGGGCGGTGCGGACGCTGGCGCGGCCGCCCATGACCATGCGGCGGCCGCGGAAGGCGCCGCTGTCGCGGTTGATCGGCGCGACCCCGACCAGGGCTGCGATCTGGCGGCGATCGAGACAGCCGAGCTCGGGCAGCTCGGCGATCAAGGTGCGGGCGGAGGTCTTGCCGATGCCCGGCCCGGAGGCGAGCAGGTCCTCGGCGGCGCGCCAGGCCGGGCTGCCACGGACCGCATCGTCGAGGTCGGTCTCGAGGGCTGACAGCTCCTTGCGCAGCCAGATCAGATGCGCCTCGAGACGGCGCCCGAGCTGCGGATCGCGGGCCTGGCGGCGGCGTTGGCCTTCGCTGGTGATCATCTCGACCAGCTGGCGCCGACGCGCGACCAGCTCGCCCAGCGCCTGCGCAGCCTCGTCTGGCACGGGTCGCGGCGCCGGTCGGACCGCCTCGGCGAAGCGGGCGATCGCCTCGGCGTCCAGGCGATCGGTCTTGGCCAGGCGCCCGGTGGCGCGGGCGAAGTCGCGGATCTGGCGGGGATTGACCACGACCAGGGGCAGGCCGGCGGCGGCCAGCGTGCCGGCGACGGTGATCTCGAAGCCGCCGGTTGCTTCCAGCACCACCAGCGCCGGAGCGAGGGCGATCAGACGCGCGGCCAGGGCTTCCAGCCCAGCGCCGTCGCGGCTCACCGCGAAGGCCTGGTCGGCGGGCCGCAGATGCACGTCGAGGCGGTCCTTGGCGACATCGATGCCGACGAAGGTCGGCGCAACCGGAGAGCGCTCCATGACCCGTCCTTGCGAATGCGGGCTCGACTGGCGCCGGCCCGAGCGACGGTTCGGGTTCGAGAGCGAACTGGCGGACGGGGCGCCGAGCTCAGACACGGGCTCGTCCACCCCAGGCCAACGCGGGCTCCCGTCCGCCGCCAAGCTCGCCCGGCCGGGCGAGCTTGGCAACTGAGACATACAAGGCTATCGCAGCTCGACCCTGCGCTCGATCCTGACCGGCGGCGTGCCGGCATGCTCGAGAGTGACGCTGCCGGTGTAGCTGCCGGCCGGCCAGGCGTCGCCCGGGCGCTTGGCGCCGACGAACTGGAACCAGTGCTGCCGGCCTTGGTCGAGGTCGACCCGGCGATCGACCACCGGCGCGCCGTCGGGGCCCGAGACCCTGAACCGCGCGCGATCGCCGGCCGCGAGCCAGTATCCCTCCGCCCATAGCACCAGCGCCGGCGCGGTCGCCGGCAGCGCCGACTGCTGATGCCAGCCGCGCTCGACGTCGTCGAGCTCGGGCCGGCTCGGCGCGAAGCCCGCGTTGGTCAGCACGACCGGCTGGTAGGCGAGCTCGGCCATGACCTCGGCCCGCCACAGCGGCTCCTTGCCCGGACCGCAGTCCCCATCGCCAGCGACGCCGACGAACGGGTCGACCGCCTGAGCGCCGTGCCGGACGTCGAAGTGGACATGGGGAAAGCTGGTGTCGCCCGACAGGCCGACCAGCGCGATCGGCTGGCCGGCCGCGACCCGGTCGCCCTGCTTGACCAGCAGGCTGCCGCGCCGGAGATGGCAGTACCAGGTGGTCCAGCCGTCGCCGTGGGCGAGGCGGATCGCGTTGCCGCACTCGCGGCCGGCGACCGCCGCCCGCCCGACCTGGGCGACGCTGACGTCGGGCACGTCGTCGCGGACCGCCTCGACCACGCCCGCCGCCGCAGCCCGCACCTCGACCCCGCGCGCCATGACCTCGAGATCGCGGATCGCGATGTCGGTGCCCTTGTGGCCATCCCCGCTCAGCCCGCCGCACATGTAATCCCGCACCCCCGGGCCGGAATCATGGTCGACGTAGCGCACGATCCAGCAATCCCTGCCCGGCTCGCAGTCGATCGGCAGGCCGAGCCCGTCCGGCATCCCGGCCTGCGCCGGCAGCCCGAGCGGCAGGATCGCCAGGAGCGTCAACAGCAAAGCGGCCGAGCGCATGGTTTTCTCTCGCCTTGGCCAGCGGCCGCAACCTAGCGGCGATCAAGCAAAAGATTAAAGCTACTAAAGCCTTAGGATTGGCGCGTCGATGGCGCCGCGTGGCGGGCGCCCGCGGCGCTCAGCGCGACAGCAGCTTCCAGACCAGCGCGATCATCCCGCTGATCAGCAGTGAGGTGGTGATCGGCAATTGAAAGCGGACGCCGGGCACGAAATCGACCAGCAGATCGCCCGGCAGCGCGGACAGCCCGAAGGTGCGCAGCCAGGGCCAGCAGAGGCTGCTGAGCACGATCAACACCCCGAACGTGATCAGCCAACGCGCCATACCCGTTCCGCCCGCGGTCGCAGTTCCGACCCCTTGTAAGCCGGGGCGGTTAACGAGTGGTTGGCGCGCGGCGGTGGACCGGCGCACCGGCGATCCGGACGCCGACCTGCTCGCGCAGGACCTTGCCGGTGACCTCCTCGACCTCGCCCGGGCTTAGGCGGCCGAGCTGAAAGGGGCCGAAGCTGAGGCGGATCAGGCGGCCGACCTGCCAGCCGAAATGATCCAGCACGCGCCGGATCTCGCGGTTCTTGCCCTCGCGCAGCGCCACTGTGAGCCAGGCGTTGCTGCCCTGAACCTTGTCGAGCCGGGCCTCGATCGGCCCGTAGGCGAAGCCGTCGATCGTGATTCCTCTGGTCAGCGCCGCGAGCCTCGCCTCGTCGATCTCGCCGTGCGCCCGGACCCGGTAGCGCCGGACCCAGCCGGTCGCCGGCAGCTCCAGCTGGCGCTTGAGGCCGCCGTCGTTGGTCAGCAGCAGGAGGCCCTCGGAGGCGAGGTCCAGGCGGCCGACCGGCATCAGGCGCGGCAGCCCCGGCGGCAGCCGGTCGTAGATCGTCGGCCGGCCCTCGGGATCGCGGGCCGCGGTCAGGAGGCCCGCGGGCTTGTGGTAGCGGAACAGCTGCGCGGGCGCGGCCACGGCGAGCGGCTCGCCATCGACCGTGACCAGGTTGGCCGCGGTCACGGTTACCGCGGGGCTGGTCAGCACGGCGCCGTCGACCGCGACCCGCCCGGCGGCGATCAGCCGCTCCGCGTCGCGCCTCGAGCACAGCCCGGAGCGGGCGATCCGCTTGGCCACCCGCTCGGGGGCCACCCGCTCGGAGGCCACCCGCCCGGCGCCGCCCGCAGCTCCGGCGGTGGCACTCATGCCTGGTGGCAGGCCGCGATCAGGGCATCGAACAGAGCGTCGTCGGCGACCGAGATCGCATATTCCGGATGCCACTGGACGCCGATGCAAAAGCGCCGTCCGGGCGCCTCGATCGCCTCGATCACGCCATCGGGCGCGTGCGCGCTGGCTACGACCCCGGGGCCGACCCGACCGGCCGCCTGATGGTGGGCGCTGTTGACCTCGAGCCGGGTGGTGCCGGCGATCGCGTGCAGCCGGCTGCCCGGCACCACCTCGACCTCGTGCCCGGGCTCGGTGCGCGGATTGGGCTGCTCGTGCGCCAGCGCGGCCGCGATCGCATCCGGGATGTGCTGCACCAGATCGCCGCCGAGCACGACGTTCAGGAGCTGCTGGCCGCCGCAGATGCCGAGCACCGGCAGATCGCGCGCGAGTGCCGAGCGCGTGACCGCGAGCTCGAACGCGGTCCGCTGGTCCTTGGTCCTGACCGTCGGATGGCGGGCCTGATCGCCATAGAGCACGGGATCGAGGTCGAACGCGCCGCCGGTCACGACCAGGCCGTCCAGAAGCTCGAGATAGGCGTCGGCGAGCTCGACCTCGTGGGGCAGCGCCAGCGGCAGGCCGCCCGCGCGCGCGATCGCCCGGAAATAGTTGGCGCGCAGCGCATACCACGGCAGCTTGCTGTAGCCGCCCGGCGGCTCGGCATCCAGGGTGACGCCGATGCGCGGACGCGATGGGGGACTTGGCACGATGACCATCCTTCGGCTGAGCGCGGACGCGGGTGACCCACATCTGGGCGCGCCATGGCCGATCCGCAACCGAGCGGGATCCCGCCCGCCGGCCTGATCGCATCTTGGTTCTTCGCCCGCTGGGCCGGCAACTCCCTGCTCGCCGACCGCGCCACGGCCAGCGCAGCCGGGTGCGCAGCCCGGAGGCTTACTGGCGCCTCTGGCTGCGGCGCATCGTCGAGCGCCACGAGCGGATCGTCGGTTCCCGGATCGTCGGCCATCGGATGCGCAGCGCCTCGTTCTTCGCCTCGGCCCCACCGATCATCATCGGCGCTCGGCTCGCCGCGCTCGGCCGCTCGGACCCGGCGGTCGCCTGCTCAACGAATGGCCGCTGGCGAGCGGGCAGCTCGGGCGAGTTTGGCCGGTCGGATGGCGCTCCCGGTCACTCCACCAGACGCGCGTACTGCTCCTGAGGCAGGACGCCGTTGGCATAGTCGGCGTTGAGGTGCGAATCGCCGGTGATCTTGACCATGTTGGCGACCAGCAACACGTCCGCCTCGTGCAGGGCCGAACCACCGGTGAACTGGACCTCCGAGTTCGGGAAATAGAGGATGCCCGTAAGGTCCATCAGTGCCTGGCCGGTCAAGTCGCTGTCGCCGTTCTTGGCCTCGCGGTCCTGAAAGAACAGGACGTTCGGGAGCGACCCGGCCGTCATCGGCGTCAGGGTCACCCGCGACCCGCCGGCGATCTTCACGTCAGCGTACTTGCTGCCGCTGCCGGTCAGGTAGAACGTGACGCCGCCGGCGGCGTTCTCGGTGTTGGTCACGACCGCGCCGCTCTGAATGTCCAGTCCGACACCGTCGAGGACGTACAGACCAGGCTCGAACACCACGTCGCCGTTGATCGAGATCCCCTTGCAATAGACCCCCGGCGTGAGGGTGGCGCTGGCGCCACCGCTGACCGTCACCTTGCTGGTGTGGTCACAGCCGCCGAAGGTCGGCTCCACCAGAGAGCTCAACGGGTCGCCGTAGCCAGGCGTTTCGACCTCGGGCGTCGGCGAGACGCAGCTGCCGCTGTAGCCGCCGCCAACCGTGATCGAGGTCGCCGAGAGGCAGGATGAGCCGGTCTGATCGAGGGCCGCCGTCGGGTGCTTCGAGTTGACCACGACGCCGCAGTTCAGTTCAGCGTCGGCATTGCCCGAGACGGTGAGCGCGCCCATCGCCGTGGGATGCAGGGCCCAGAGGCAGCCGTCCGCCACCACTGCCTTGGCGACGGCGCGCGCCGTGATCTGCGGCACCGCGCCGAGAAACATGCTGGCGAAGTAAACCGGTGCCGGCTCGGTCACGATAACCTCGACCGCCTGCGAATCGCCGATCGCGATGCCGGACAAGGGCGGGCTGTGGATCGTGACTGAACCTGATACCCCGTTGCGCCCTGCGGCATCGTTGGCGGCCGCCTGCGCCGCGCTCAGATCGGGCGCGTGGCTCAGGCCCTGGCGGCCAATGTTGATCGCCGCCGCGTAAGCGGCCGCGTCGACCCCGGACTGGATGGTGCGCTTGGCGCGGTACCAGGCTGCAGTGTCAACCGCCAGTCCGGCCCCGCCGAGGAACAGAGGAATGGCCAAGGCCACGTAGACCGCGACCGCGCCACCCTCGGCTTTGACCACCGACCACAATCCGCGCAAGCCGCCACGGTCAACACGGTTGAGCACGCTGGTTGCCGTCGACATCGGGACTAACCTCGTTATTTGACGAACAAACACTTAACATCAAGAGGTTAATAATTCCTTAAGATGGCTCCGGATTAACGCGCGCGCGACCGGTCCGGGGCCTGGTTCGGTCGGAAACGGCAGATGAGGTCTGGCCGGTCAAATCAAGGCTGTCGCCTAGCGCTCTCCGGTCGTGCTAGGCGCGCGCGCGACATTGGGGTTGGGCTCGTGATCGGCCCTTCGGGGAAGACATTGGACGTCACCGCCTGGCTGCATGGGTTGGGCCTGGAACGCTATGCCGGAGCGTTCGCGGACCATGCGATCGACGCCGAGGTGCTGCCCGAGCTGACCGAGGCGGACCTCGAGAAGCTCGGCGTGCTGCTCGGCCATCGCAAGAAGCTGCTGAAGCGATCGAAGAGTCGCGAACGGGGCGCCCGCGGCCATGCCGGTCGCCCCGCTGGTCGCGCCGGCGAGGGCGATGGCGCCGCGCGAGGCGGAGCGGCGGCAGCTGACCGTGCTGTTCTGTGACCTGGTCGGCTCGACCGCGCTGTCCGGCGAGCTCGATCCCGAGGCAATGCGCGACGTGATCACCCGCTACCAGAACGCAGTCGCGGGCGAGGTCGCTCGCTTCGAGGGCCACGTCGCCAAGTTCATGGGCGACGGCGTGCTCGCAGCATCTGGCATTGGGCACGATCGTTCATGGCCGGGCGATGGCCGATCGGGGGCAGCCGGAGCAGGGAGTCGCGCGCATCCAGCAGGGCATCGAGACGCGCCGCTCGATCGGCGCCGAAATCAACCGGCTCTTCGATCTGACCCTGCTCGCCGAGGCGTACGGCGCCGCGCGCGACCTGGAGCCAGGGCTGGGCGCGCTGACCCAGGGGTTGGCACTGGCGGCCAAGACCGGCGAGGGGTTCTACGAATCCGAGCTCTACTGGCTGCGGGGCGACCTGCTGCTGGCGCAAGACGCGAGCGCAGCAGCGGCGGACGCCGAGACGTGTTACCGGCGCGCGCTCGAGGTTGCGCGGCAGCGGCGGGCGAAATCCCCTCGAGCTTCGCGCCGCGATCAGCCTTGCCCGGCTCTGGGCCGGGCAGGGCAGGCGCGCCGCCGCACAGGAGTTGCTGGCGCCAGTATATGCCTGGTTCACCGAGGGTTTCGGGACCGCCGATCTGAAGCAGTCGAAGGCGCTGCTCGACGAGTTGGCCTGAGCCCGGGTCTCGAGCGGCTCCCGTCCGTTCGAGAACGTCGGGCATGCCAGGGAAGGGAGCCCTCAGGCGCTGCGCCGCTGGGCCTCGTGGCGGCCCTCGGCGAACTCCTCGATGATCTTGGCGTTGAACGCCGGGATGTCGTCGGGCTTGCGGCTCGTGACCAGGCCATTGTCGACCACCACCTCGCGGTCCACCCAGTTGGCGCCGGCGTTCTTTAGATCGGTCCGGATCGACGGCCAGGAGGTCACCGTGCGGCCGCGGACCACGTCGGCCTCGACCAGGAGCCACGGCCCGTGGCAAATGGCGCCGACCGGCTTGCCGGCCGCGAAGAACGCGCGCGCGAATTCGACCGCCTCGGGCTCCAGGCGGAGCTTGTCCGGGTTCATCTGGCCACCGGGCAGGACCAGCGCGTCATAGTCGCCGGGGTCCGCCTCCTCGAGGGCCCGGTCGACCGGCACCTCGTCACCCCACTCGGTGTGCTGCCAGCCCCGGATCCTGCCGCTCTTGGGCGCGATCACGTGGGTCGTGGCGCCGGCCTGCTCGAGCGCCCGCTTGGGCTCGGTGAGCTCCGACTGCTCGAAGCCGTCGGTCGCCAGAATGGCGATCTTCTTGCCGCTCAGGTCATGGGGCATGGTCAAATCTCCAGTGCTGATGGGATCGGAGCGCATTCGCGCCCCAAGACCGGTTATCAACGAGCCGGGCGCGCGGATGGTTTCGTGCCCGGGCGCGACCCTCCGCCGCGCCCGGAACGCTCAGGCGAAGCGGCGGTCCATGGCGGCGCACCAGGCGACCAGGTTCGGAAAACCCTGGCCGATCCGCTTGAGCTCGGTCTCGACGGGGACCAGCAGCAGATTGGCGAGAAAGCCGTAGGCGATCGCGTCGGTCGTGGTCGGCCGGTCGGCGAAGAAGAACGCCCGGTCGCCGAGCAGCGCCGCGACCGCCGCCAGATCGGCCCCGGCCATCGCGGTACTGCTCGGCCTGGCTGTGCCGGCCGAGCCCCTGGCCGATCAGATCGCGTCTCATTTTGCGGCGCACCAGCGCCGGCGCGAGCTGGCGGGCACGCGGTGGCAGGGAGCCGAACAGCGCCGGCGCGGTCATCCGCCGGCCCGCCGGATCGATCCAGCGGCTCCAGAGACCGATGAAGTAGAAGTGATCCTCGAACAGGCGCTGCAGGGCCAGCACCTGGGCGCGCTCCGCCGCGCTCAGACCGGCGTCGAGATCGAGGCCCGGGTCCGCGCGAGATGCTCGATGATCAGGCTGCTGTCGCCGACCCGCGTGCCGTCCTCGTCCTCGATGAACGGCAGCTTGCCCTTCGGCGCGGGCCCGGGGTTGAGGGTCGGCACCACCTCGTAGGGCAGGCCGGCGATCTTCAGCCAAGTCTCGAGCTTGAAGGTGAAGGGGCTGATGTTCCGCCCCAGACCCGTGGGAACTGGTGCAGCTTGAGCATCGCCGGGCGGGCGCCGACCCGCCGTCTCGAACTCAGCTGAGCTTGCGGCCGAGCTGCTCGATCGCGCCGTCCAGCATCGCTTGCGCGTGCGGGCCGTCGACCCGCTCCCGCAGCAGGCGCTCGGTGGTCCGGATCGCGAGCGTCGCGGTATAGGCGCGCAGCTCCTGCACCGCGCGCGCTTCCTCCTGGGCGATCCGGCCGATGACCTGCTCGGTCCGGCGCTTCAGGCTCGCCTCGAGCTCGGCGCGGTGGCGCTCGACCTGGCGCTCGGTCTCGACCCGGGCGTGCTCGACGATCGAGCGCGCCTGGTCCTCGCCGCTGACCCGCTGGCGCTGATAGTTGGCGAGCAGGCTCTGGGCCTCCTCGCGCAGACGCTTGGCGCCATCGAGCTCGGCCCGGACCTTGGCCGCATGGCCGTCGAGAGCGCCGACCACGGTCCGGCTCAGCGGCCGGAAGATCAGCACGATCAGGATCACGAGCGCGATGACCTCGAGCAGCCAGTGCAGCATCACGAGACCTCCTCGAGCACGCCGCGCAGCGCCGACTGTGCGGTCTTCTTCGCGACCTTGATGCCGGCCAAGTGCTCGGCCGCGCTCTGCGCGACCGTGACCGCGGCCTCCTCGAGCTCCTTGAGCGCGCTCTGCCGGGCCTCGGCGATCCGGGCTTCGGCCTCGCCGAGCTGCTCGGCGAGCCGCGCTTCGAGCTCGGCCTGCCGCTTGGCGGTCTCGGCCTGGAGACGGGTCTGGGTCTCGGCCAGCAGCGCGTGCGCGTCATCCTGCGCCTTGGCGATCACCGCCTCGTAGCTCGCGAGCGCCGCCTCGGCCTCGCGGCGCAGACGCTCCGCCTCGTCGAGGTCGGCGGCGATCCGGTCCTGGCGCGCCTCCAGAACCTCGATCAGCCGCGGCAGCGCCCGCCGGCTGAGCAGGTAGTAGAGGGTCACGAACGCCACCGCCAGCCAGAAGATCTGGCTCGCGAAGGTGGCCGTATCGATCTGCGGCACCGGTCTCGATCCCAGTCGGGCGCGGGCGGCGGTTAGCCGAACAGCACGATGAACGCGACCAGCAGCGCATACAGGCCGATCGCCTCGACCAGCGCGAAGCCGATCCACATCAGCGCCGCGACCCGGCTCTGGATCGAAGGATTACGACCGATGGTCGCGATCGTGGTCGCGAACACGTTGCCGATGCCCACACCGACCCCGCCCAGGCCAATGGCGGCGAGACCAGCACCGATCAGTCTGGCAGCTTCTGCGTCCATGAGTTGCTCCATGATTGTCGTCAGCGCAGCGTTTGAGGGTCGCTCCCGGCCGGCGGCTCAATGCAGGTGAACCGTGTCCTGCAGATAGATGCAGCTCAGGACCGTGAACACATATGCCTGGAGGAAGGCGATCGCGAGCTCGAGCCCGAACAGCGCCACCGTCAGCGCCAGCGGCAGGAAGCCGAAGATGCCAAGCGCGATGATGAAGCCCGAGAAGGTCGCGAGCATGATGTGCCCCGCGGTCATGTTGATCGCCAGGCGCAGCGACAGGCTGACCGGTCGCATCGCGTAGGACAGAAGCTCGATCGGGATCAGGAGCGGCATCACGTAGATCGGGCAGCCGCCGGGCGCGAACAGACTGAAGAAGTGCCAGCCGTGGCGCACGATGCCGATCACGGTCACCGCGCACAGCACGAAGATCGCCATCGAGAAGGTGACGACGATATGGCTCGTGTAGGTGAAGCCGCCGGGGATCAGGCCGAGCGTGTTGCCGAACAGGACGAACATGAACAGCGTGAAGAAGAACGGGAAATAGCGACGACCTTCCTTGCCGACGGTGGAGCCCACCATGTCGCCGATGAATTCGTAGCTGAGCTCGATCAGGGCCTGCAGGCGGCCCGGCACCATGCTGCCGTGGCGGGCGCCGAGCATGACGAGGGCATAGACCAGGGCCACGGCGATCGCCATCCAGAGCGCCGAGTTGGTGAAGGAGAGATCGACCCCGCCGACCGTGATCGGCAGGATGTCGTGGATCTCGAACTGCGCGAGCGGATTCTCTTCCACCGACCCGTCGTCCCCCTCGTCCGGTTTCGGCCCCTCGACGGTGCCCGGGCTTACCGGTCTCTCGTTCGCTCCTCGGGCACCTCGCTGATCTTGCGCAGGTACCGGTAGGCGTTCAGCATCCCGGCGGCCGCGCCCATGAAGAACAGCACCAGGAACAGGATCGGCCAGGTCCCGAGCCACCGGTCGAGGCCATAGCCCAGCAGAGCCCCGCCGATCACGCCGGCGACCAGCTCGATCCCGACCTGCACAGCCGCGCCGCCGATCAGCGCCGGCGAGTTGCGCTTCCCCTCACGTTCGTCCCGAGCCAGGCCGGCATCGACCCGCAGCTGGCGGACCCGCTCGTCGAACTCCTTGAGCTCCGGCGAGCCGTTCTTGCGCACCATCGGTCCACCGCCCGGCTGGTCCCGAGCCCGCCACGGAAACGCCCGCGCGGGCTCGAAGCGGCGCCACAATAGGTCGCCCGCCGCGCCTGTCAAGCTGGGCACGGACCCACTTAAGGACGAGGCTCGAGGCCGTGCGCCGACCTCGCGTGAACGCCGCGGCTGCTCGGGCCGCCGGGTGACCCGGAGGCGAGTGCCAACCGGGCCACCCCGAGGCCGCGCCGGTCGATGAGCGGCGGACTTACGCCCGCCCGCCGGCGCTGCGGCCGGTGATCTCGCGCTCGGCCTGCTCCCAGTGGGCATCCTCGCGCCCCTGCGGCCGGCCCTCGTGCTCCCAGAGCTCGTAGGCGCGCTGCTGGATGCGCTGCTGCAGCTCGTCGCTCAGCTGCGCACCGCGGGCCTTGCGGGGGGCCGCGCGCGGGCTCGATTTGGTCCCGGTGGGCTTGGTCCCCGTGGCCTCGGTCGGGATGGTCGGGGTCGTGGCGGTCTTGGTCGCCCCCTTGGCACCTTTCGCCGGGGCGGCTTTCGGTTGGCTGAAGACGGATTTGGTCTCGTCCTGCGGGAGCATGCTCCACTCCTTCACGGTGCGACACTTGCGGCGATTGGCCAACTCCAGAACGGGATAATGAATCTGGACGGTCCGGCGTTCCGCTCCCCTAGTCCCTGCTTCCTAAAAAATCCGTGAGCATGGGTTCTGTGCCACGCCGGCCGGGCTCAGGCGGTCGCGCGCAGCTCGACCGCGCTGGTCAGATCGACCGAGACCAGCTGCGAGATGCCGCGCTCGGCCATCGTCACCCCGTACAGCCGGTGCATCCGGGCCATGGTCAGCGGGTGATGGGTGATCACCATGAAGCGCGTCCGGGTGCCGAGCGCGAGCTCCTCGAGCAGCGCCATCAGACGGTCGACGTTGGCATCGTCGAGCGGCGCGTCGACCTCGTCCAGCACGCAGAGCGGGGCGGGCTTGGTGAGGAACACGGCGAAGATCAGCGCCAGCGCGGTCAACGCCTTCTCGCCCCCGGAGAGCAGCGAAACCGACTGCAGCTTCTTGCCGGGCGGGCTCGCGGCCAGCTCGAGCCCGGCGGCGAGCGGATCTTCCAGATCGGTCAGCTCGAGCCGGGCCCGGCCGCCGCCGAACAGGCGCGTGAACAGCGCCTCGAAATGGGTCTCGACCTTGGCGAACGCGGCGCGCAGGCGCTCGCGGCCCTCCCGGTTGAGCGTCGCGATCGCCCGCCTGAGGCGCTCGATCGCGCCCGTCAGCTCGGCCTGCTCGGCGCGCAGGGTCTCGATCCGGAGCGCCAGCTCCTGCGCTTCGTCGATCGCCCGCAGATTGACCGGCCCGAGGCGCTCGCGCGCCGCGCCCAGACGTGCGAGCTCGGCCTCCAGGTCGGCGAGCTCGGCCGCGTTCGGCGGCGGCTCGGGGCCGGTCGCGGGCAGATCGTCGAGGCGCGCCCGGACCGCGGCCTCGGCGGCCGCGGCATCGGCGGCGGCGCGCTCGAGCCGCGCCTCGAGCCGGGCGGCGACCTCGCGCGCCTCGACGCGCGCGCCCTCGGCGCGCTCGAGCGCCGCCTGCCCCTCGCTCAAAGCCGCCTCGGCGGCGCCGATCTCGACCGCGAGCGCCGCGGCCTGTGCCTCGGTCTCGGCGAGGCGGCCGGCGATCTCGGCCCGCTGCTGCCGGAGCGCCGCCGGCAGCTGCTCGAGGCCGGCCAGCTCCTCGGCGAGCTCGCGCCGGCGGAGCGCCAGCTCCTCGAGCCGCGCCTCGGCCGCCCGGGCGCGCTCCGACCAGAGCGCCAGCTCCTGCTCGAGCGTCGCCGAGCGACCATCAGCGGCGGCCAGCCGGTCGCGCAGCCGCGCCTGCTGCATGCCGACCTCGGCCTGGACCTGGCGCGCCGCCACGTCCGCGTGCTCGGCCTCGGCGAGCCGGGCGCGGGCAGCCTCGAGCCCTGCCGCCGCCGCCTCGAGCGCGGCTGCGAGCGTGGTCAGCGCCGCCGCGTGCCCGGCCCGGCCCTGCTCCAGCCTGACCAGCTCGGCGTCGAGCCGGGCCCGTTCCAGCTCGCGCTCGCGGACGGCGGCGGCACGGCTCTGGCTGGCGGTGCGCTGCTGCTCGAGCGCGTCGCGGGCCCCGGCGAGCCCCGCCCTGGCCGCGGCCAGCGCGCTCCGGGCCTCGGCCTGCGCGGCCTGAACCTGCCGGTCCTGGTCGGCGGCCCCGGCCTCGGCCGCAGCGGCCGCGTCCAGCTCGGCGGCAAGAGCGCCGGTCTCCGGCGCCGGCCCGGCATCGGCAGCGAGGGTCCGAAGCTGCCCGAGCACGGCCTGCCGCAGCGCCTCGACCTCGGCGCGCTCGGTCTCGAGCGCGCTCCGCTCCTTGAGCAGCGCGTTCAGCTCGGCGTCCAGCGCCGCGACCTCGGCCCGCCGCTGCAGGACCGCCTCACGCCGATGCAGGGCGGCGGACCGGGCCTCGACCTCGGCCTCGGCGGCGGCGCGGGCGCGCCCGGTGGCGGCGGCGGCCTCGGCCGCGGCGGCGCGGGCCGCCTGCCCGGCACCCTCGAGCAGCGCGCGCTGGTCGGCGAGCAGCGCCCCGAGCTCGCGCCGGCGGGCCGCCTGGCGCAGCCGCGCCGCGGCGCCAGCCTTCGCCTCCGGCCGGCGGACCAGGCCATCCCAGCGCCAGAGGCCGCCATCCCGGCTGACCAGGCGCTGGCCCTGGGCGAGCGCCGGCTGCAGCGCATCGCCAGCGCCGGCATCGACCACCCCGATCTGGGCCAGACGCCGGGCGAGCGCCGGCGGCGCCTCGACGATCTCGGCGAGCGCCTGGCAGCCCGCGGGCAGGGCCGGGCCCTTGCCAGCCGAGCCGACCTCGGAGCGCCAGTGGCTGGCGGCCGCCGGCTCGAGGCTCGCGGTCAGGTCGTCGCCCAAAGCCGCCGCCAGGGCCTCGGCACAACCCTCGTCGACCCGGATCGCATCGATCACGCCGGCCCGATCCGAGTCCGGCCCGGCGAGTTCGGCGAGTGCTGCGGCCTCGGCCTGCAGCCGCTCGAGGCCGGCGCGACGCGCCTGCAGCTGGGCCTCGCCATCGTCCCGGGTCGCGTTGGCCGCCGCCAGCTCGGCATCGGCGGCCTCGACCTCGGAGCCGGCCGCACGCAGCGCCTGCTCCGCTGCCGCCAGCTCCTGCTCGAGCGCCGACAGATCCAAGGCCGCCCGCCGGCGCCTGCCGGCTTCGGCGCGGGCATCCGCCTCCTCGAGGCGCAGCACCAGCCGCTCGCGCCGCTGGTCGAGCTCGGCAAGGCGCGCGCGCTGGTCCCCGAGTTGCTGCTCGCGCGCCTCCACGGTCCGGCGCCGCTCCCGCAGCTCGCGCAGCCGTTCGCTCGCGGCCTGCAAGCTGGCGCGCGCCGCCTCCTGGCGCCGATCGGCCGCCTCGAGCGCCGCGATCGCCGTCGCCTCGCCCCTGGCTGCCCGGCCAAGCTCGGCCTCGAGCGCTTCGAGCGCGCCCGCCTCGTCGTCCGCCGCCCCCGGCCCGGCGAGCGCCGCCCGCCGGGCCCGGAGCTCGTGCTCGGCGTCGCCGGCCGTCCGCTGCTCGCGGACCGCCTCGGCGCGCCGGTCGGCCAGCTGCTGCCGCCGTGCCTCCGCCTCGGCGACCAGGGCCATCGCCTGACGCAGCTCGGCATCCGCGGCCCGCGCGGCGTCCGCAGCCCCGGTAGCGGCGCTCGTCGCCTGCTCGAGGTCGCGCCGGTGCTGCGCAATCGTCTCGGCCAGGCTCTGGCGCTCGGCGGCGAGCCGCTCTCCGGTGATGCGGGCGTCCGCGAGGGCCGCCTGGCCATGCGCCAGGTCCTGGACCGTCTGGCGGTCGCGCTCGGCCAGGCGCGTGCGCGTGGCGTCGAGCCGGGCGGCCTGGTCGTCGACCACGCTCAGGCGCTCGCTCTGGCGGGCCTGCTCGGTCCTGAGCTCGGCCTCGCGCGAGCGGAGCGCCGCCAGGCTTTGGCTCGCCTGCTCGAACTGCCGGCGCGCGGCGCCGAGCCGCTCGGCCTCGCCGGAGGCGCTGTCGCGGCCGTCCCGGAGCGTCGCTTCGGCGGTCGTGAGCTCGGCCCGGGCAAGCCGCCAGCGGCCGACCAGCAGCGCCGCCTCGACCTCCCGATAGCCCGCGCTGAGCTTGCGGTAGCGCTCGGCCTGGCGCGCCTGCTTGACCAGCCCGCGCTCCTGCTCCTCGAGCGCCAGCAGCAGGTCCTGGACCCGGACCAGGTTGGCGTCGGCCGCCTGCAGTTTGAGCTCGGCCTCATGCCGCCGGGCCTGCAGGCCGCCGATGCCGGCGGCCTCCTCGAGCAGGCGGCGCCGGTCGGCGGGCTTGGCCTCGACCAGGGCGCCGATCTGGCCCTGGCTCACGATCGCGGCGCTGCGCGCGCCCGAGGCGGCGTCCGCGAACAAGAGCTGGATGTCGCGACCGCGCAATTCCTTGCCGTTGACCCGGAACACCGAGCCGACGCCGCGCCCGATCCGACGCGACAGATCGAGCTCGCCCTCCTCGCCCAGCCCCGGCAGCGCGACCTCGGGCGCCTGCATGCGCAGGCCGACCTCGGCCAGATCGAACGCCGGCCTTGCGCCGGTGCCGGCGAAGATCACGTCGTCCATCTCGCCGCCGCGCAGGCCGCGCGCCGAGGTCTCGCCCATGACCCAGCGGAGCGCGTCGATCAGGTTCGACTTGCCGCAGCCGTTCGGACCGACGATGCCGGTCAGCCCCGGCTCGATCGCGAGCTCGGTCGGATGCACGAACGACTTGAAGCCGGCGAGGCGCAGCCTGGTGATCTGCAAGGGCTCAGCCCGTGGCACGCGGTCGCATGACCGATGCTATAACAGCGACGCCCCGCGGTTGAAAAGCCCCGAACCGCCTATTTCGTGACTGAGAAGCGCAAATCGTACCAGATGCTGTGGTCGAGAATCCCGGTCGCGTCCGGGACCGACGCCGTCAGCGTCCGACGTAGGTCCGGATCAGACCGAAGATGAACAGCAGGCCGAACACGAAGAACACCAGCCCGACGGCGTAGAAGCCGCCGTCGGTGGCGCCGTTCGCCATGATCAGGCCGAGCAGGCTCAAGAACGCCATCACGACGCCCACGATCCAGGGTCCGACGCCGTCGTCGCGCATGGGCTTCTCTCCCGGGCTCAGAACTCGACCAGATCCCGATAGGCGTGCCAGCTGGCGTAGCCGATCAGCGGCAGCGCGATGATCAGGCCGAGGTAGAAGGTCACGAGGCCGGCGCCGACGAACAAGACGATCAGCACCGCCCAGAACAGCATGGTCGCGGGATTGTCGAGGATCGCCCTGAAGCTGGTCACGATCGCGGTGACCACGTGCTCGTGGGGCCGGTCGAGCAGCAGCGGGATCGACACCGCGCTGATGCCGAAGGCCAGGGCGGCGAGCACGGCGCCGACCGCCGTGCCGAAGATCAGGAACGGTAGGCTGCCGGCCGAGAAGAACACCTGGCCGACGAAATCGGCGAGCGAGGGCGGTCGCATCCCGAAGAACAGGAAGAAGATCAGCACGGCGAGATCTGCCCAGGCGAAGAACAGCAGCAGCAGGGTCACGCCCATCAGGCCGACCTGGGTCGGATTGGCCTGGAAGGCCGCGAGCGCTCCGGCCAGGGTCGGCTGGTGCCCCTGCTGGCGCTGGCGGCTGACCTCGTAGAGGCCGACCGCGAAGATCGGGCCCATGATCAGAAAGCCGGCGCTGAGCGGCAGGATCAGGTAGATCGCATCCAGCCACCACAGGCCGAAGGTCAGCACCCAGCCGATCACCGCGAACAGGACGCCATAGGCGAGGCTGACCACTGGCGCGCCGACCAGATCGCGCCAGCCGGCGGCGAGCCAGGCCCAGGGCCGCTCAAGCTCGACCGTTCTGATCCGTGGCGCCGGCACGCCGACCGGGACCGCTTCTGCCATGCTCCCTGCTCCCAGGCGCTGATACAGCCGGTGGTTGCTTGCAGAGCCCACCTGGCTTCTAGTAATTCCGTATCTTAAGCCGGCGTGGCGGCGTGGGCAATTGATCCAGATCAAGGAGCAGGCCCAGCGTCCCACCTACTCCGGCCGGCACGCCAGCTGTGCGGGCGATCGAGGGCGGGGAGCAAGATGGCTGCGGTAGCGCAACGAACGGCGGGCGTCGCCGTCGAGTACGACGAAGAGGTCATCCGCTGGTTCACGATCGCCACCCTGTTCTGGGGCGTGGTGGCGTTCGCGATGGGCACCTTCATCGCCCTCCAGCTCGCCTATCCGGTGCTCAACCTCGGCCTCGAGTGGACCACCTTCGGACGCCTGCGGCCGGTCCATACCTCGGCCGCGATCTTCGCCTTCGGCGGCAACGCGCTGCTCGGCACCTCGCTCTACGTCGTCCAGCGCACCTGCCGCGCCAGCCTCTTCGGCGGCCGGCCGCTCGCGACCTTTCTGTTCTGGGGCTATCAGCTGTTCCTGGTCCTGGCCGCGACCGGCTACGTCTTCGGCATCACCCAGAGCCGCGAGTACGCCGAGCCCGAGTGGTACACCGACCTCTGGCTCACGCTCGTCTGGGTCGTCTACCTCGTGATCTTCATGGGCACGCTCGTGCGCCGGCGCGAGCCGCACATCTACGTCGCCAACTGGTTTTATCTCGCCTTCATCGTCACGATCGCGCTGCTCCACATCTTCAACAATCTCGCGGTCCCGGTCTCGTTGTTCGGCGCCAAGAGCTATTCCGCCTTCGCCGGTGTCCAGGACGCGCTGACCCAGTGGTGGTACGGCCACAACGCCGTCGGTTTTTTCCTCACCGCCGGCTTCCTGGGCATCATGTACTACTTCATCCCGAAGCAGGCGAACCGGCCGGTCTACTCCTACCGGCTGTCGATCGTGCACTTCTGGTCGCTGATCTTCCTCTACATCTGGGCCGGCCCGCACCACCTGCACTACACCGCCCTGCCCGAGTGGGCGCAATTCCTGGGCATGACCTTCTCGGTGATGCTCTGGATGCCGTCCTGGGGCGGCATGATCAACGGCATCATGACGCTGTCCGGCGCCTGGGACAAACTGCGCACCGACCCGGTCCTGCGCTTCCTCGTGGTCTCGGTCGCGTTCTACGGCATGAGCACCTTCGAAGGCCCGATGATGTCGATCCGCCAGGTCAACGCGCTCTCGCATTACACCGACTGGACGATCGGCCACGTCCACTCGGGCGCGCTGGGCTGGGTCGCCTTCATCTCGTTCGGCGCCGTCTACTTCCTGGTCCAGCATCTGTGGCGGCGCGAGCGTCTGTACTCGCAGCGCCTGGTTGAGGTCCACTTCTGGATCGCGACGCTCGGCATCGTCCTCTACATCACCGCGATGTGGGTCTCGGGCATCATGCAGGGCCTGATGTGGCGCTCCTACGACAATCTCGGCTTCCTGCAGTACTCGTTCGTCGAGAGCGTCCAGGCGATGCACCCGTTCTACGTGATCCGGGCGATCGGCGGCCTCTTGTTCCTCACCGGCGCGCTGGTCATGGTCTACAACTGCTGGCGGACGATCCGGGGCGAGTTGCGCACCGAGGAGCCCATGGCGCCGGCCACCGCCCCCGTCGCGGCCGAGTAGGAGGCGCGCCATGCTCGAGCGTCACGCGATCATCGAGCGCAGCGGCCCGCTGCTGCTGGTCCTGATCCTGATCACGGTCTCGATCGGCGGCCTGGTCGAGATCGTGCCGCTGTTCACGATCGAGAGCACGATCGAGAAGGTCCAGGGCGTCCGGCCCTACTCGCCGCTCGAGCTCGCCGGCCGCGACATCTACGTCCGCGAGGGCTGCTACAACTGCCACAGCCAGATGATCCGGCCGTTCCGCGACGAGGTCGAGCGCTACGGCCACTACAGCCTGGCCGCCGAGAGCATGTACGACCACCCGTTCCAGTGGGGCTCCAAGCGCACGGGCCCGGATCTCGCGCGCATCGGCGGCAAGTACTCGAACGAATGGCAGACCGCGCATCTGATCGACCCGCGCTCGGTGGTGCCGGAATCGGTGATGCCGCCCTACGCCTTCCTGCGCGAGCACGAGCTCAGCTTCGACAACATCGCCGACCACCTGCGCACCAACCGCACCGTGGGCGTCCCCTACACCGACGAGATGATCAAAGACGCCCAGGCCGATCTGCATGCCCAGGCCGATCCCGACGCCGACCACGACGCCCTGCTCAAGCGCTATCCGAAAGCGGCGGTCGGCGACTTCGACGGCGATCCGACCCGGCTGACCGAGATGGACGCCCTGATCGCCTATCTCCAGATCCTCGGCCGCATGGTCGACTTCACCGACCTGCGCACCGAGGACGTGCTCCAGTAGCCGGGGGCGCTCGCCGATGGCCGCGGACCTCTACGCCTGGATCAAGCCGCTCTGGATGGTGTGGCTGGTCCTGGTGTTCCTGGCGATCGCGGCCTGGGCGTTCTGGCCGAGCCGCAAGAAGCGCCTGGAAAAACAGGGAGAAATCCCGTTGCGCGATGATTCGGAGACTTGAGGTCATGCCGACCAAGGTCGAGAAGGACGCGATTACCGGCCAGGAGACCACCGGCCACGAGTGGGACGGCCTCAAGGAGCTGAACACGCCGCTGCCCAGGTGGTGGCTGTACGTGATGTACGCGACCATCGGGTTCGCGGTGATCTGGTGGCTGCTCTACCCGAGCTGGCCATGGGTCAACACCTACTTCCCGGGCATCCTCGGCTACAGCCAGCGCAAGGCGCTGGACGAGCGGATGGCCGAGGCGGCCGCGGCCCGGAGCGGTTTTCAGCAGCGCCTGGCGGCCGCCTCGCTCGACCAGATCGCCGCCGACCCGCAGCTGATGGCGTTCGCCTACGCCGGCGGCCAGGCCGCGTTCAACGACAACTGCGCCCCCTGCCACGGGCTCGGCGGCGCCGGCCAGAACAACTACCCGAGCCTCGCCGACGATTCCTGGCTCTGGGGCGGCACGCTCGACGCGATCCAGACCACGATCCAGCACGGTATCCGCAGCGGCGATCCGGACACCCGCGCCAACCAGATGCCGGCCTTCGGCGCCGACCAGATGCTCGATCGCAACCAGATCGACGACGTCGCGACCTACGTGCTCTCGCTCTCCGGGCAAGCCTCGGAGCCGTCCAAAGATCAGGCGGCTGCGATCAAAAGCGGCGCCGTGATCTTCGCGGATCAATGCGCCGCCTGCCACGGCGAAAACGGCAAGGGCAACCAGGAGCTCGGCGCCCCCAACCTGACCGACGACATCTGGCTCTACGGCGGCACCAAGGCCGACATCGTCCGCCAGGTCTACCAGCCGCGCCAGGGCGTCATGCCCGCCTGGGCCGGCCGCCTCGACCCGGTCACGATCAAGAGCCTCGCGACCTACGTCCACGCGTTGGGCGGCGGCCAGTGACATGAGCACGACCCGGGTCCATACGAGCTCCTACGGACTTGGCCGGGTCGGGGTCGGTAGGCAAATTCGCGCGCATGAATGACAGCACCGTCACCGTCGAGCCTGCGGTCTCCTTCAAGGAACTGAAGAAGGATCCGCTCTACGTCAGCCGGATCAAGGTCTACGCCAAGGCCGTCCACGGCCGCTTCCGCCAGATCAAATGGGCGGTCCTGATCACGCTGCTTGGCATCTACTACGTCGTGCCGTGGCTGCGCTGGGACCGAGGCCCAGGAGTACCCGACCAGGCCGTGCTAATCGACATGCCGGGCCGGCGCGCCTACTTCTTCTGGATCGAGATCTGGCCGCAGGAAATCTATTATCTCACTTTCGTGCTGATGCTGGGCGCCTTCGGCCTGTTCCTCGCGACCAGCATCGGCGGCCGGGTCTGGTGCGGCTTCACCTGCCCGCAGACCGTCTGGACCGACCTCTTCATGTGGGTCGAGCGCCGGATCGAGGGCGATCGCGGCGCCCGCATCCGGCTCGACAAGGCGCCGCTCTCGCGCACCAAGATCCTGCGCAAGGGGACCAAGCACGCCGCCTGGCTCCTGATCGCGGCGCTGACCGGCGGCGCCTGGATCATGTACTTCAACGACGCGCCGAGCGTGACCCGCGCGATCGTCACCGGCGAGGCGAGCTTCGCCCAGTATTTCTTCTTCGGCCTGTTCACGGCGACCACCTACCTGCTCGCCGGCTTCGCGCGCGAGCAGGTCTGCACCTACATGTGCCCCTGGCCCCGCTTCCAGGCGGCGCTGCTCGATCGGGATTCCTACGTCGTCACCTACGAGCGCTGGCGGGGCGAGCCGCGCGCGCCGCACAAGAAGGGGCAGAGCTGGGAGGGCCGCGGCGACTGCATCGCCTGCAACAACTGCGTCGCGGTCTGCCCGATGGGCATCGACATCCGCGACGGCCTGCAGCTCGAGTGCATCGGCTGCGGCCTGTGCGTCGATGCCTGCAACAACGTGATGGACCGGGTCGGCCGACCGCGCGAGCTGATCACGCTGGACACCGAGCGCAATCAGCAACTGCGCATCCAGGGCTTGCCGCCGACCACCCGCATCCTCCGGCCGCGCACCCTGATCTACGCGACGATCCTGGTGCTGATCGGCATCGGCGTGCTGGTCGGACTGTCGGCCCGCTCGAGCGTCGACATCAACGTCCTTCACGATCGCAACCCCTTGTTCGTCACGCTGTCCGACGGCAGCATCCGCAACGGCTACACGATCAAGATCCTGAACAAGAGCCGCAGGGAGCAGCACTACGACCTGGCGCTCGAAGGCATC
>CAWALL010000012.1:0-97175 GCA_963782885.1 uncultured Alphaproteobacteria bacterium | reverse complement strand
TAGCTTGGGTCGCAGGAGAAGTTCACGATGGCCGAGAAGAGGAACCTGGCGGCGGATGTGGTCGGGTTCAGCCGGCTCACCGGTGCCGATGAGGAGCGCACGCTGGCGCGGCTGCGGGCGCTGCGCAGCGATCTGATCGATCCCACGATCGCGGTGCACGACGGCCGCGTCGTCAAGCGCACCGGCGACGGCGCCCTGGTCGAGTTCGGCAGCCTCGTCAACGCCGTGCGCTGCGCGATCGAGGTCCAGAACGCGATGATCGAGCGCAACGCCGGCCTGCCGCCGGAACGCCGGATCGAGTTCCGCATCGGCATCCATCTGGGCGACGTCGTCGAGGAGAGCGACGGCGACCTGATGGGCGACGGCGTCAACATCGCCGCCCGCCTCGAGGGCGTCGCCCTACCGGGCGTCGAGGAGAGCGACGGCGACCTGATGGGCGACGGCGTCAACATCGCCGCCCGCCTCGAGGGCGTCGCCCTACCGGGCGCCATCTGCCTGTCCGAGGACGCCTACCGGCAGGTGCGCTCGCGGCTCGACTCCGTCATGAACGACCTCGGCGAGACGACGCTCAAGAACATCGCCGAGCCGATCCGGGTCTACTCGCTCCAGGTCGGCCTCGCGGCGCAGGCGCAGCCGGGCCCCGCCGCCGGCGAGCCGTCTCCACGACCGGCGCTGCCCGACAAGCCGTCGATCGCGGTCGTCCCGTTCGCCAACATGTCCGGGATCCCGAGCAGGAATATTTCGCCGACGGCATCGTCGAGGACATCATCACCGCACTCTCGCGCTTCAACCAGCTGTTCGTGATCGCGCGCAACTCGAGCTTCGCCTACAAGGGCCGCCACGTCGACGTGACCCAGATCGGCCGCGAGCTCGGCGTCCGCTACCTGCTCGAGGGCAGCGTGCGCAAGGCGGGCGAGCGCGTGGGCATCACCGGACAATTGATCGATACCGCAACCGGCGCCCATCTGTGGGCGAACCGCTTCGACGGCGACCTCGCCGACATCTTCGACCTCCAGGACCAGGTCACGGCGAGCGTGGTCGGCTCGGTCGCGCCCAAGCTCGAGCAGGCCGAGATCGACCGCGCCAGGCGCAAGCCGACCGACAGCCTGGATGCCTCGACCACTATCTGCGCGGCATGGCGCTGTTCCACCAGTACGAGCGCGCCGCCAACCGGGGGGCGCTGGCGTGCTTCACCCGCGCCTTCGAGCTCGATCCCGCCTTCGCAGCGGCGCATGGCATGGCCGCGCGCTGCTACGCGCAGCGCAGGGGCTTCGCCTGGATCACCGACCCCGCGCACGAAAGCGCCGAAGCTCTGCGCCTGGCACGCAACGCCGCGCATGCCGGTCGCGACGACGCGGTGGCGCTCGCCGCCGCCGGGTTCACGCTGGTCCTGTTCAGCGAGATGGCCGACGGCGACGCGTACCTCGAGCGGGCGCTGGCGCTCAATCCCAACCTCGCCTGGGCCTGGCACATCGGCGGCTTCGCCAAGGCCTGCTGCGGCCAAGCCGACGCCGCGATCGAGCGGGCCGCCCACGCGATGCGCCTCAGCCCCCAGGACCCGCAGTATTTCGCCATGCAGGCCGTGGTCGCGCTCGGTCATTTCCTGGCCGGCCGCGACGAGGAGGCGCATGCCTGCGCCCAGGCAGCGCAACGCGAGCTTTCGAACTTCCCGCTCGCGCCGGCCGTGGTCGCCGCCAGCGCCGCGCTCTCGGGCCGGAACACCGACGCCGCCAGCGCGATCGCGCGCCTGCGTCAGATCGATCCGGAGCTCTGCCTCTCCAACCTTGTGCTCTGGATCCCGTTGCGGCGGCCGGAGGACGCCGCGCGCTGGGCCGAGGGCCTGCGCCGGGCCGAGGGCCTGCGCCGGGCGGGGCTGCCGGAATGAACCGAACGGGCGTGGCCCTGGAGCAAGGCCGGGCCAGACGAACCAAGGGAGAAAACCCCATGACGCTCCAGGTGATCGGCGCCGGCGTCGGCCGGACCGGAACCTATTCGCTCAAGCTCGCGCTCGAGCAGCTGGGCTTCGGCCCCTGCTACCACATGGAGGAGGTCTTCAAGGAGGCGCCGCGCCGGGTTGCGCTCTGGAACGACGCGCTCGCCGGCAAGCCCGACTGGCCGGCGCTGTTCGAGGGCTACAACGCGGCGGTGGACTGGCCGGTCGCCGCCTTCTGGCAGGAGCTCGCAGCGGCCTATCCGGAGGCCAAGATCGTGCTGAGCACCCGCAGCGCCGAGAGCTGGTGCCGGAGCTTCTCGGACACGATCTTCAAGCTCATGGCCGGCAGGGCCGACGCGCCACCGCACGTCAAGCCATGGTTCGACATGTCGATCGGCGTCACGCAGAAGAGCGGCTTCCACGGCACCATGAGCGCCGCGGAGCTCGTCAAAGCCTTCAACGACGAGGTCGCCGCCGTGAAGAACGCGATTCCGCCCGAGCGCCTGCTGGTCTTCGAGGTCAAGGACGGCTGGGAGCCGCTCTGCACCTTCCTCGACGAGCCGGTCCCCACCATCCCGTTCCCGCGGACCAACAACACCGAGGAATTCTGGGACCTGGTGCGGCGCGCCATCGGTTGAGGGATCGGAGGATGACCAGAAGCTCGCGCAGGGCACCAGCCGGCGCGAGCTTCTCGACTGTTTGAGGCGCCGCCATCAGGCCGGCTCTCGGATTGCCCCCGCGCCTGTATTGCTGTTTCGAGCTCCCGCCATGTCGCCGCGCTGTGGCCGGCGCTCAGGCGGAGCCTCGCCGGCGTCGTCGGCGCCATAGTTCCGACCGGTGCAAGAAGCGAAGAATTCCGGGCGGCATTTTGCTGAGCGTGGGCGCCTTGACAGGTGCTGCGCCGACTTCGACTATCGGATCTACGGCTTCGGCCTGATGACCGAGGCGTGCACAACGAGCTCGGGAGCTGATGATGTCGAAGCGCGTGTTGATGCTGGTCGGCGAGTTCAGCGAAGAGTATGAGATCTTCGTGTTCCAGCAAGCGCTGGAGGCGGTCGGGCACGAGGTCGATATCGTCTGCCCCGACACCGCGAAGGGCTATCGCCTCAAGACCAGCGTGCACGATTTCGGGATGGACGGGGTCCTGACCTATACCGAGCATCGCGGTCACGACATCGCGATCACCCGCTCGTTCGACGCCGTCGACTCGGCCGACTACGACGCCGTCTACATCGCCGGCGGCCGCGGCCCGGAATATATCCGGACCTTCCCGCGCGTGCAGGAGATCGTCCGCGAGTTCCATCGCGACAACAAGCCGATCGCCTCGATCTGCCACGGGGTCCAGGTCCTGGTCGCGGTGCCGGAGGTGATCGCAGGCAAACGCGTCGCCGGCCTCTTCACCTGCGAGCCGGAGGTCGCGCTCACCGGCGCGACCTTCGTCCGGATCGGCCCGACCGACGCGCTCCGCGACGGCAATCTGGTGAGCGCAGAAGGCTGGACGGCGCTCGCCGCCTTTATCCGCGAAGTGCTGGCCGTCCTCGGCACCGAGATCGTCCATCACCCGGTGGGCGCACTCACCCAAGCCGCCGCGGAGTAGCGCCGCCGCGCGCAGGTGGCGCCGGAAGTCGGAGTGGTCGCCAAGGCGGGGCGCGGCGCCCGGTATTGCAATTTGCGCTACGCGCGGCTATGTGGTCCACGGTCACGAGGAGTGCCGCGATGGATGCCGCCGGGCGAAAGGACCACCCGCTCTCGATGCGTCTTCAGGCAGCCGACATCGCGATCATCGACCGCGCCGCCGGCCTGCGTGGACGCTCGCGCACCGACTTCGTGCGCGAGGCAGCGCTGCGCGCGGCCGAGGAGGTGCTGCTGGAACGCACGCTGATCCGCATGACCCCCGAAGCCTTCGCCGCCTTCCGCGCCGCGATCGAGGCGCCCGCCGCCCCGGTGCCCGAGCTGGTCGAGCTGCTGCGCCGGCCGGCGCCCTGGGAGGAGGGCGTCGAACGCTGAGCTGCATGCCGCTCTCCACCCCGGAGCTCCTGACCGCCCGCCACGACCTCACCCGCTTCGCCTGCGGCCAGCCCACCCTCGACCACTGGCTCAAGACCCGCGCCCTTGCAACCAGGAAAAGGGCTTCACTGTCGTGATGGTGGTGCACGAGGCCCTGCACGTGGTCGGCTACTACGGCCTCGCCCCGACCGCCGTCATCGCCGCGGTCATGCCGCGCCGGATCCGCACCGGCCAGCCGCCCGACCCGGTCCCCTGCCTGCTCCTCGGCCAGCTCGCGACCGACGCCACCTACGCCGGCCGCGGCATCGGCACGGGCCTCCTCAAGCACGCCCTCACCCGCGCGCTCGCCGGCGCCCACCTGATCGGCGGCCGCGCCCTGGTCGTCCACGCCCTCGACGACACCGCCGCCACCTTCTGGCGCCGCCGCGGCTTTCTCCCCTCCAAGGACGACCCGCTCACCTTCTTCCGCTCGCTGCCCGACATTGCGGCATCACTGAAGGCCGCAGCAAAATGACACTGCCGAGCTTATAAAATACTTGCATGTCAGTCCGTCTCCTGGAGACCGAATATTTCGACTCCCGAGCGAGCGGTAGTCGAGAGAAAGGCACGCATCTCGTCCAAATCTAAAGGTTTCCGCTTCAATTTGAATCTCCCATGGACTTTGTACATCTCGTAGAATCCAACTTGTTTCTCTCTCGAATCCAGAGCAGTGGTGACAGCGTGCATGATGGCGGCTGGACAGCGCAGGCCAAAGGTCACATCTTTTAGCTCTAGGGCGGAATCTTGAACGCCTCTGTCGCCCAAAAGCCGCCACTCGCGCTCATATCGCCAACAAGGCGCCTTTCTAAGCAAGACATCGCGATCCAGAGATCCCCGCGCCTCAGCGTCGTTTCCGAGCATAGCCTTGGCAATTAGACTTGTCGCTACGGTGCGGCTGCCACCGTAGACGACCTCACGTAGTAGTGGTCTCGGCGTTCGATTTAGACTATACCCAACGCAAAGGCCGCGGTGCTGATCACCATAGTGACTCCATAGGAGCGCGTTGTCCGAAACAGCAGAAAAACAGCAAACGCCTCGGTCATACTGCTTTAGGAGTTCACGCTGGATGTCGGAAGTCAATAACCAAAGCTCAGCTTCCTCTTCGCTGACTTCATACTCCGGATTCGTCGCATGATATGCGATATTGTCAAGCTCGCTGAGAGCTGCTCGTTTGCCCAGTCGGCTGGCATGCGCCGCAGCCTTCTCGCCTTTTAGGCGAGCCTTGTTCAACGCGGCAACAGATTCAGCTTCTACTCTCCTCTTCACTAAGACGAAGAGCAAAGGACGCAACGTATCAATATCAGAGTTTGCATACACAGTGGGCTGACAATCGAAAGGATCGTTAAAAACAGTCGGATCGGCGAAATGCAACGTGTCATGGCACAACGATTCGACTGTCGTTGCGCTGAAGTGCTGATACCGGTATATCTTTATCGGTTGATTAACTGGCATGGGGCAGGCTTGTACGCTCATCCCCCAATTCATTTACCCCTTGACCGCACCCAGGGAAATGCCCCGAACCAGGTATCGTTGGAGCATGGCGACCGCGAGGAAGATCGGGACTGTGCCGAGCACGCTCATCGCCGCGATCTTGGCCCAGAAGTTGGATTGGCCGCCGAAGTAGTGGGTGACCTGGACCGGGAAGGTCGTGACCTCGCGGCGGGTCAGGACCAGGGCGAAAATGAAGTCGTTCCAGGCGAACACGAAGGTGAAGACCGCGGTCGCGAACAGGCCGGCGCGCGCCATCGGGAAGACGACCTTGCGCAGGACCTCGAAGCGGGTGCAGCCGTCGACCAAAGCACTTTCCTCGAGCTCGAGCGGGATGTCCTCGATGTAGCCGCGCATCATCCAGATCACGTAGGGCAGGTTGAAGGCGGTGTAGAGGAGGATGAGTCCGAGAAAACTGTCGACCCAGCCGAGCCAGACGTAGAGGAGAAAAATGGGAAAAACGATCGCGATCGGGGGGATCATGCGCTGGCTGATGATCCAGATCGCGAGGTTGTCGCCGCCGGTCCTGAAGCGGGCGAGGCTGTAGGCGGCGCTGGTGCCGAGCAGCATGGCGAGGATCGTCGAGAGCGTCGCGACCACGAGCGAGTTCCAGATCGTCAGCACGTCGCCGTCCTTGAACAGGACCTTGAAGTTGTCGAGCTGCAGGCTCGCCGGGTACCAGACCGGCGGCGAGGCGAAGATTTCCGCGGGGGTCTTGAAGGCGATCGTGAACAGCCAGTAGATCGGGAACAGGAAGAAGGCCGTGATCAGCACGGCCGCGAGATAGCGCAGCGCCAGGTTGCGCGCCTCGCGCCGGCGCCAGCGGACCGCTCTCGTGACCTCGCTCATGCTGGCCTGCGCCCCCCGCCGCCGGCTCGAGCGCTCATGTGCGGGCGATCTGCATGCGGCGCAGGGCGAAGATCACCAGCGCCGAGAGGATGACGATCACCAGCAGCGCGATCGCCGCGGTGTAGCTGGTCTCGAACTGCTCGAAGCCCTGGACGTAAGCGTAGACCGAGATGGTCTCGGTCATGGTGCCGGGGCCGCCCTTGGTCAGCGCCCAGACGATGTCGAACAGGCGCACGAGGTCGAGCGCCCGGATCAGCAGCACGATCGCGAGCACCGGCCGGATCGCCGGCAGCACGATGCGCCAGAAGACCCGCCACCAGCCGGCGCCATCGATCTCGGCCGCCTCGATCAGCGACTGGTCGACGTTGGAGAGCGCGGCCAAGAGGATCAGGAACATGAACGGCGTCCACTGCCAGACCTCGCACAGCACGATCGCCGGATAGACCAGCTCCGGGCTGATGATCCACAGCAGCGGCATGGGCTTACCCGCGATCCACCCCAAAATCTGGTTGATCGGCCCGAAGTGATTGTCGAACAGGAGCCGCCACATGGCACCGGCGATCACCGGCGAGATCACGGTCGGCAGGACCAGCAGCGCCACGAACTCCTGGCGGCCGGGCATCCGCTCGAGAAACAGGAACGCCATCGCCATGCCGAAGACCAGTTCCAGCGGCAGGCAGATCGCGGTCAGGATCAGGGTGTGCAGCAGCGCCTGCCACAGCCGCGCGTCATGGAACAGACGGGCATAGTTGAGGAGTCCGTTGAACGTGCGGTCCTCGTCCATCATCGTGATGTTCTGGAACGACACGATCAGCGTGTAGATCAGCGGGAACAGGCCGATCAGCAGCAGCACGAGCACGGCCGGGCCGATCGTCAGATACTTGAACTGCCGGTCGGCGAACGCGCCCAGGCGGGCGCCGACCGGAGCAGGCGTCGCGAGCGCGGCCATCAGGTGAACCCGAGCACGAGCAGAGAAGCCTGCTCGACTGCCCATAGAGCGTCCTCGTCGAGCCGCCCGATGACCTCGCGAAGCCGCCGTCGGGGTACGCCGGCGAGCTTCTCGACCATCACCTCGGATTGCGAGCGAAGGCCATTGTCCGTGGTCGGATCCACCCGCACCCGGAACTCGCGCATGCTCGTCAGGTCGCTGGTCATCGGACAGACAATGACGCTGTCCGACTCTTCGGCCGTGATCAGGTCATTCTGCAAAATCACCGCCGGACGTGGCTTGCCGTAATCGCCTTGCAGCGTGACCAGGACGACGTCGCCACGTCTCACGCCTTCCAGCCCTCGATCTCGGCGAGGGCGGCGTCGAGGAACCGATTGCCGTCACGGCTGCTCGGATGATCGCGCAAGGCACGGACTTCGGCGCGCACCCGCTCGACGCGCTCGGGGTCGCGCAGATCCGGAACCCAGAGCTGGATCGGACGCAGCCCCTTGGCGCGCATGCGCCGCCGGTAGTCCGACATCTTCTCCTTCGCGCTCTTGGGCAACACAGGCCTCCTCTTGTGCGAGGTCACATGTTACCACTCGAGGTCACCGGACTCAAGTCCGCCGTGCACGCCGGCGGCGGGTGCCGAACCCGCCGCCCCGTGCCTTACCTCAGTTCGGATAGGCGTTGGGCTTGCTCGCCCAGTCCTGATAGGCCTCCTTCTGCTTGTCGACGCCGACCCGCTCGGTGATCTGATCCCACTGCGCCGCGACGTCGTCGAGGATCGTCTTCGGGTCCTCGCCCGCCCACAGCCGCGAGAGCCCCTGGCGCAGCGCCTCCTCGTAGCGGTCGGTCTGCAGGATCGACAGGTCGAGCAGACCGCTGAGCGAGGCCTGCTTGAGCGCCGCGAGATAGTCCGCCGCATGCGGCCAGCGCGACTTGTACTCGGCACTCTCGTAGTGGCTGTTGCGGAACGGATCGCGCAACGCGTAGGGCAGCTGCACCCGCTGCAGCGAGATGTCCTCGCTGTTCAGCCACTGGATGAACAGATAGGCGGGCTCCTTGTGCTTGCTGTCCGAGGCGACCGCGAGCGAAAAGCCGAGCGCCAGCTCGGGATGGCCGCCCGGCGGCAGGGCGTAGCCGACCTTGCCGGCGATGGTCGATTTCGGCACCCAGGACAGCGCCTCCTCGTTGGTGCCGTAGCCCGCGGCCCAGCGGCCGTAGGGCGGCCAGGAGATCGTCATCGCCGTCTGGCCGGCCAGGAACGCCGCCAGGTTCTCGACGAAGCCCCAGGTCTCGACGCCCGGCGGCATGAACTTGTTCTCGGCGCGCATGTCGGTGAACACCTTGACGCCGGTGTCGCTGTTGATCGTCGCCTTCATGGTCTCGGGATCGAAGAACTTGCCGCCCTCGACCCGGAAGCGCTCCTGGAACATCAGCTGAGCGTAGGTCGGATCACGGAAGAACGCCGCGCCATCCATCTTCGGCCCATACTTGTCGGTCAGCATCTGACCGATCTTGTCCAACTGGGCCCAGGTCTTGGGCACCTGCAGATTGTTCTCCTTGAAGACGTCGGTCCGGTAATACATCAGGAAGACGTCGCCATCGTCCGGGAAGCCGTAGATCTTGTCGCCGACCTTCATCTGATTGTCGCGATAGACTGGGGCGATCTGCTGGAGCTCGTCGCGATAGCCGTACTTGTCGACGTAGGAATTGAGCGGCTCGAGCGCGCCGGCGCGGGCCAGGTCCGGCATCCAGGACGGCACCACGTTGAGGGCGTCGTAGGCGCCGGTGCCGGCCCGGTGCTCCTGCAGGATCTTGGTGAACATCTCGGCGGTCGGCACCTCGATCACCTTGACGTCGATCCCGGTCAGCTCCTTCCATTTCGGGCCGGAGAAGTTCAGTGGATCGAGCGCCTGCAGGCCCGCCTCCCAGACGATCGTGATCTCGGTGCCGGCATACTGCTTGGCGGCCTCGACCGCCCGGTCGGCGGCGCTCTCGGCCAGCGCCGCCGCGCTGCCGCCGAGCGTCAGCACCGCCGCCAGCCCCGTGCCTGCAAGCCCGAGCGCCAATTCCATTCTCGCTGTCATCGTTGCCTCCCATGGCCAGGGGCGCGCCGCCGCGCGCGGCGACGCCCTCATCCTTTGTCGGCATCCGGGCGGATGCCGGGCACCTGCCGACGCCAGCCGCGCCGGCCGCCTGCGGCACTCATAGCCCAGCTGGACCGATGGTGTCAGCACCCTCGGTGGGCTTCGGAACGCGGCTGCCGCTCAACCGGACGCTCGCCCGATGCGCACCGCAGCTTGCCAGCTGCGCCGGAATCGCGCTACCTAGCACGCAATCAACAGGGTTCAGGACGGCGCGGCCGACTGGAGCCGGATCAGGGGGCAAAGCGATGAGCAGCGAGCGCGAGCGGCGTGAGTTCGAGGCGGGGCTGGCCGAGGAGGTCGACGCCTGGCTGCGGGGAGACACCTCCAAACGGACCTTCCTGAAGCGCCTGGTCGAGGCCGGCGGTGCCGCCGCGATCGCGCGCCCCGGCCTGGCGCTGCTCGGCAGCACCTTCGGGGCGAGCGCGGCGCGGGCGGCGGTCGAGCTCGCCGATCCGAGCACGCCCTTCGGCAAAGCGCAGGCCGCGGCGGTCAAGGCCTCGAAGGAGGGGCCGCCGGAGAACTCGGCCTATCGCGCAGTCGAGGCCGCCAAGCAATACGAGGGGGCCACCCTCAACATGACCTACGAATTGGGTCTGCAGGCGCTCGAGCCGCGCAACTTCTCGGGCCCGCTCTGGCAGGACCTGACCGGCATCGGCTTCAACGTCGAGGAGCTGCCGCACCCCGACCAGTATTCCAAGCCGATCGCCGAGCACATCGCCGGTTCCGGCGCTTACGACATCCTCGACATCGAGCCGGCCTGGATCCCCTCGCTCGCCGACGGCGGCGTGATCCTGCCGATCGACGACTACGTCAGTCAGTACATGGACAAGGCCGATCTCGAGGACTACCACCCCCTGTACCAGTTCCTGCCGACCTACAAGGGCAAGCGCTGGGGCTTCTTCGACGACGGCGACGTCCTCGCGCTCTACTACCGCACCGACGTGTTCGGCGACCCCAAGCTGCAGCAGGCCTACAAGGCCAAATACCATCGCGATCTGCGGGTGCCGCAGACCTGGGACGAGTACGCCGAGACCGCCCAGTTCATCACCGACCAGCTGGCGCCCAAGATCTATGGCGCGGTGCACTTCCGCAAAGCGGGCAGCCCGGGCAACCAGTTCTCGTTCCTGCAGCAGTACCGCGCCAATGGCGGCAAGTTCTTCGACGAGCAGAGCATGAAGGCGCTCCTCGATTCGGACGCCGGCGTCACCACGTTCAAACAGATGATCGCCGCCAACAAGGCGTCCGTCCCGGGCAACAACGACATGGACGCGGTCGCCGCCTGGGTCACCTGGCTGCAAGGCAAGTCCGCGATGCTGTTCTCCTGGCCGCCGACCGGGCGCATGACCGAGAACTATGCGCAGCGGGACAAGGCGATCAACTTCGTGCCCGAATTGAAGATCGTCGGCAAGGCCGGTTACGCCGTCATGCCGGGCGACCATCCCGAGCAGGCGTCAGGCTACGTCAAGTCGCTGGCCGCGGACTCGGGCAACGAGGAGGCGGCCTATCTGTTCATGCAGTGGGCAACCAGTCCTGCGGTCTCGCTCGCCCGCGTGATGGCGCCGTTCGCGCTGCGCGACCCGTACCGGATGTCGCATTTCACGTCGCCGCTCTATCGGGCGCTGTGGCCGAACGCCAAGGACTATCTGATCAATCTCAGCAACTCGGCGAACGGTGCCGTGCTCGACATGATCATGCCCGGATGGCAGGACTACGCGCTGTCGATCGACCGGATGTGCACCGCGGTCTGGGCGGGCGAGGACCCGAAGGCGGCGCTCCAGGCGGCGGCCGCGGAATGGGACGCGACGACCCAGAAGCTCGGGGTCGACAGCCAGCGCGACGCCTACCAGCAGTTCCTGAAGCTGCCGGGCTCCTATGCCGACCACACGATCGAGACGATGGGGCTGGCCGTGCACATCACCTAGCCGCTTGCGCCTCGTGTCCGCCGAACACCGTGCCCGGCAGGCTGGTCTCGGGCATCGCCTGGGCCGATCGCCGCGGGGCCGCGCCAGCGATCGGCTGCAGCTAAGATCTTGGCCCGCGGATGCTCGACGCTCGCGGACCCAGCGCGGGTCGTTACAAACAGCCTTAACTCGAGCTTAATCCCTTGGCGGTTCACTCCTGTTTCGAATGGTCCATGAGATCGTCGGACTCCGCGCCGTCAGGCTGTTTGGCGGGCGGACGGATTCCCAGGATCGCATGGACCATCGGGCACCGACCATGGCCGCCGAGGGCCAACCAAGGGTTAACGATCCGTGCAGCGAAGCCGGCTTCGAGGGCAGATGCCGGCTGCGAGATGCATGCCGGGTGCAAGGAAGCCGGCTTCGAGAGAGATGCCGGCTGCGAGGAAGATGTTGGCGTGGCGACGTCTAGGGCAGAAAAGAAGCGGTCGATCGCAGGCGTGCGGGCGCCTGCTTCGACGTCATTCGGGGCTTAGGCGCCGGTTCGGCGATCGGCGGGCTGGCCGCGCCTGACGCCCGGCCGGGCGAGCCGGTCGGGCGCTTGGACGGACCGTCAAAGTCGGCGCTGGGACGAGGCAAACCGGGGAGTGGCATGGCGGACGGCGTGGGCGTGAACGGGGTCGCAATCCGGCGCACCGCCGAGCCTTCGGCCCACGGCCCCCGGACCGACCGGCAGATCGCCTGGCTCCTGGTCCTGCCGGCAGCGCTCCTGATTCTCGCGCTCTCGATTTACCCGCTGCTGTATTCGGTCTGGGTTGCGTTCGTAAACTACGACTTCCAGATCCCGGGCCACGCCTTCGTCGGCTTGGAGAACTTCCGGGAGATCGTGAACGACCCGATCGCCCGCTCCTCGCTGGTCAACACCATGATCCTGTCGGCCGCCTGCGTCGCGGTCGAGTTCGCGCTCGGCCTCATGCTGGCGCTCGCGATGCTCGAGCGCTTCCGCGGGCGCGGCCTGATCATGCCGATCCTGATCGTGCCGCTGTTCATCAGCCCGGTGATCGTCGGTCAGTTCTGGTCCTTGATCCTGCAGCCGCCGTTCGGACCGACCAACTATCTGCTCGGGCTGCTGCTCGGCCGGCCGGTCGAGATCAGCTGGCTCACCCAGACGCCCTGGAACTTCATCGCGATCGTGACCGCCGACGTCTGGCAGTGGACGCCCTTCATGTTCGTGATCCTGCTCGCGGGGCTGTCCGCGATCGCGCCCGAGATGTTCGAGGCCGCCGAGCTCGATGGCGCCAGCCGCTCCCAGACCTTCTGGTACGTCACGCTGCCGCAGCTGAAGCCCTTGATCCTGCTGGCGCTCACCTTCCGCCTGCTCGATGCGGTCAAGCTGTTCGACGTCATCTACGTGATGACCGGGGGCGGCCCGGGCGCCAGCACCTATACCGCGTCCTTCTACCTCTATCAGATTGGCTTCCAGCAGTTTCACCTGTCCAAGGCGACCGCCGGCAGCTGGATTTTTCTGTTACTTTCGGCGCTCCTGATCATGGCGCTGGTCCGCCGCCTGCTGCGCCCGGAGGCGCGCTGATGGTGGCCGCTGCCCCAGCTTCCCGACGCGGCCCGAGGCGGCCCTTGGGCTTCGAGGTCCTGCGCTTTGCGTTCGTCGGCCTCTTCATCCTGTTCGTGCTGGCGCCGCTCTACTGGGTCGCGGTCACCTCGATCAAGCCGGTCAGCGACTATCTGACGACCCCGCCGGTCTGGTTCCCGGCCGAGCCGACCTTCGTCCATTACACGGCGGCGCTGTTCGCCTATCGCGGTCTCGAGGGCCTGACCAACAGCTTCGTCGTCGCGACCGCGACCACGGTGCTCTCGGCGCTGCTCGGCACGCTGATGGGCTACAGCCTCGCCCGCTTCAACACCGGCGGCCCGCACCTCTCGTTCTGGGTGCTCTCGCAACGCTTCCTGCCGCCGATCGCGATCGTGCTGCCGGTGTTTCTGCTCTATCGCGGCGTTGGCCTTTACGACTCCCGGATCGGCCTGGTCCTGATCTACACCGTGATCACCCTGCCGCTCTCGGTCTGGATGATGTACGCCTACTTCCGCCAGCTGCCCAAGGAGATGGAGGAGGCGGCGCTGGTCGACGGCTGCACGCGCTGGGGCGCCTTCTGGCGGATCGCCCTGCCGCTTTCCGTACCCGGGATCATCGTCGCGGCGGTCTTCGCCTTCATCTTCGTCTGGACCGAGTTTTTCTTCGCCCTCAACCTCACCAGCCGCCACGCCTTCACGCTGCCGACCATCTTTCGCGCCTTTCTCGGCTTTCAGGGCGCCCAGTACGGCGAGGCGAGCGCGCTTGCGGTCACCTCGCTGGTCCCCTCGATCATCCTCGGCATGCTGGTCCAGCGCCACCTGGTCCGCGGCCTGACGCTTGGCGCCGTCCAGGGCTGAGCAACCACGCGTCTTGACAGCCTGCCGGTTGCGGTCTGTACTACGCTCATGGGGATTGCGATCTCCCCATGAGGCGACATGCTGAAGCATCGCGTCCTGCTCAAACCGATGGGGACGCATCATGTCGTCGATCAACAGCATCTCTGCCGACAAGCTCGCTCGTCTGATCGGGACGCCGCGGTGTCCGGCGCTCGTCGACGTCTGCATGGACGAGGATTTCGCGACCGCGCCGCGGCTCGTTCCCGGCTCGGTGCGCCGACCCCACGATCGGGTCTCGGAGTGGGCGCGGGAGTTCGCCGGCCGCTCCGCGATCGTGGTCTGCCAGAAGGGATTGAAGCTGAGCCAGGGGGCCGCGGCCTGGCTCCGCCACGAGGGCGTGCCGGCCGACAGCCTGGAAGGCGGCGTCGAGGCCTGGGCGAGCGCTGGTCTGCCCATGGTGCAGGCTGACCGGCTGCCGCCTCGGGATGCGCACGGCCGGACCGTCTGGGTGACCCGCTCGCGCCCCAAGATCGACCGGATCGCCTGCCCGTGGCTGATCCGCCGGTTCGTCGATCCGACAGCGGTGTTCCTGTTCGTGGCGCCCGCGGAGGTCGCGGCGGTCGGAGAGCGCTTCGCCGCTACGCCCTTCGACGTCGAAGGCGTCTTCTGGAGCCATCGCGGCGACCGGTGCACCTTCGATACGATGATCGAGGAGTTCGGCATCGCGAGCGAGCCGCTCCGACGTCTGGCGCTCATCGTCCGCGGCGCCGATACGGCCCGTCCCAACCTGGCGCCCGAAGCGCCCGGCCTGCTCGCCGCCTCTCTCGGTCTGTCGCGCATGTACGCCGACGACCTCGCCCAGCTCGAGGCCGGGCTCGCTCTGTACGACGCCTTCTATCGTTGGTGCCGCGACGCGACCGACGAGACCCACAACTGGCCATCGAACAAGCCGGGCGCGTGAGATGATCGAAACCGCGGTCGGTCTGGGCGTGCCCCGGGCAGCGGGCACACGGCCCTATCCTTCATTCGGCGAGGCGCTGCGGGTGTGGCTGCGGGTGGCGATGCTCAGCTTCGGCGGGCCCGCGGGACAGATCGCCGTGATGCATCGCATCCTGGTCGAGGAAAGACGCTGGGTGTCGGAGAGCCGCTTCCTGCACGCGCTGAACTTCTGCATGCTGCTGCCCGGCCCCGAGGCGCAGCAGCTCGCGACCTATGTCGGCTGGCTGATGCACCGCACCTGGGGCGGCATCCTGGCGGGCGGTCTGTTCGTCCTGCCCGGCGTCGTCGCCATCATGGGCCTGAGCTACGTCTATGCCGCCCTCGGCAATGTCGGCCTGGTCACCGCGGTGTTCCTGGGCCTCAAGGCCGCCGTGCTCGCGATCGTCCTGCACGCGGTCGTCCGGATCGGCAGGCGGGCGCTCACGAACCGTCTCATGATCGCGGTCGCGGCGCTCTCCTTCATCGGCATCTTCTGCCTGCGGGTACCGTTCCCGGCGATCGTTCTGGCGGCAGGGCTCGCAGGCCTGATCGGCGGCCGGATGGGCTGGCTGCCGTCGCGTTCGCTCGACGGTCACGGCAAGGCGCAGGACAGCGCGCTGGTCGGGGACAGCTTGCTGGGCGAAGACCTGCCGGCCCACACGCGACCGTCGGTGGTCCGGGCGCTGGTCTTGGCGGCTGTCTGGCTGCTGCTCTGGCTGGTGCCGGTGGCGGCGATCCTGCTCCTGCTGGGGCCGGACAGCGTCTACGGCCAGATTGCCGTGTTCTTCAGCAAGATGGCGATGGTGACCTTCGGCGGCGCCTATGCCGTGCTCGCCTATGTGGCGCAGCAGGCGGTCGATGCCTACGGCTGGCTGGCCCCGGGCGAGATGCTGGACGGCCTTGGCATGGCCGAGACGACGCCGGGTCCCTTGATCATGGTGGTTCAGTTCGTGGGCTTCATGGCCGCCTACCGGGAGCCGGGGTCGCTCGCGCCGGCGCTGGCTGGAACTCTCGGCGGCCTCCTGACCACCTGGGTGACGTTCACGCCTTGCTTTCTCTGGATCTTTCTCGGTGCGCCGTTCATCGAGGCCATGCGCGGCAACCGAGCGCTCAGCGGCGCCCTCTCGATGATTACCGCGGCGGTGGTCGGCGTCATCCTCAACCTCGCGGTCTGGTTCGCGATCCATACGATGTTCCGGCAGAGCGTCACGATCGACGTCCTGGGCCGACCGATCGATCTCCCGATGATTGCGAGCCTCAACCCATGGGCGGCCGGTCTGGCGGGCGTCGCCCTGATCGCGGTGTTCCGATACCAGATCGGCACGCTCCCGTTGCTGGCCGCGTCGGTCGCCGCGGGACTGCTGCTGCGCCTCGCCGGCGCCCTGCCGTGACAGCCGCGGGGCCGATCATCGGCGAGGATCAGGCGAAGCGCAGCTTGAGGACGATCGCGGCGGCAAGCGTGGTCAGGGCGATCAGGATCGAGAGCACGAGGGCGCTGGCGTCGCCCAGGCGCTCGATCACCAGCGCGAAGCCGAGCGGCGCCACTGCGGACAGGAGAAAACTCGGCACCAGCAGGCGGCCGACCAGCGCGCCGTAGGTGCGATGGTCGAACAGCACCAGCGGCAGCGTGCCGCGGGTGATGGTCAGGATGCCGTTGCCGGCGCCGTAGACCAGCGCGAAGGCGATCGCGGCGGCGATCAGCTGGCCGCTCGCGAGGCCGGCCGCGAAGCAGACCGGCAGGACCAGCGCCGCCACGAGGTTCAGCGTCAAAGGGTGCAAACGGCCGCCGAACAGGACCTCGCAGAGCCGGGCCGAGGACTGACCGATGCCGCGCAGCGTCGCGACCCAGACCGCGACCGAGGCCGCGAGCCCGAGCCCGCCGAGGATGCCGATCATGTGCGCCGACATGCCCGAGTTCAGGACGTTGGTCAGCGTGACGATCAGGGCATAGAGGCTGCCGGCGAGCAGGCGATCGGGGCGGCTCTGGGCGAGGTGCGGCCGCTCCGGCGCCTGCCCGGCGGGCAGGTCGCCGTAGCGGCCGGTCGGGATCGCAAGGTGCAAAGGTATGGTCAGCAGCGCCACGCCGGTATAGGCGAGGACCGCGCCGCGCCAGCCGAAATGCTCGGCGAGGACGTGCGTGATCGGCCAGAACACGGTCGAGGCGAGGCCGCCCAGCAGCGTGATCTGCGAGATCGGCCGCCTCGCGTGCGGCCCGCCGATCCGGGCGAGCGCCGCAAACGCGGCATCGTAGAGGGTGCAGCGCATGGCGAGTCCGAGCTCGGCCCAGGTGGCGTAGTACGCCCAGACCTCGTGGACCAGAGCGAGCGCCGCGCAGCCGAGCGCGATCAGACCCGAGCCCAGGGCCATGACCAGCCGGCCGCCATAGCGGTCGATCAGCCGGCCGACCAGCGGCGAGGACAGGCCCATCACCAGGAGCGCTGCCGAGAAGCCGCCATAGACTAGGGAGCGGCTCCAGCCGAGGTCGGCCGCGATCAGCTCGCCCAGCGCGCCGATCAGATAATAGGTGATGCCCCAGCAGACGAGCTGCGACAGCCCGAGCCAGACGATCGTCCAGCGCCCGATCAAGCGGTGGGCGCCAGGGCGGCGTCCGCGAGCGCCCGCTGCACGCGCGTCACGATCAAGCCGCAGCGGGCAGGCGTGCGCGCGCGGGCCTTGCTGCCACCGGCGGCGCGGTCGACGCGCTTGATCTCGTTGGGCATAGGCGAAGGCCGCAGAGGACGCTATGTTGGCGGGGTGGAGGACGGGACCGGCGGCCGGGCGCCTGCCCGACGGACCGACTCCGATGGTAACGCCCAAAGCTGGGCTTTGCGAGAGGCATAAGTTGAGCGAGACCGAATGGGCGATCCCCGAGGTGGCGCAGCCCAAGGTCGCCGAGTTCGCGTTCGACCTCGACCAGACGCTGGCCGCGGTCCTGCAGCTGCGCTCGGAAGTCCCGGGCGATGCCTTCACCGCGTCCATCCTCGGCACCGAGCGCGCCGGCAACGGCGTCCTGATCGGCGCCGACGGTCTGGTCCTGACCATCGGCTACTTGATCACCGAGGCCGAGACCATCTGGCTCACGGCCAACCAGGGTGCGGCCGTGCCGGCGCACGTGGTCGGCTACGATCAGGCGACCGGCTTCGGCCTGGTTCAGGCGCTCGGCCGGCTCGGCGTGCCGCCGCTCGAACTCGGCGTCTCGGCGGTGGCCGAGGTCGGCGATCCGGTGATCGTCGCCGGTGGTGGCGGCCGGCAGCATGCTCTCAAGGCGCGGATCGCCTCCAAGCGCGCCTTCGCCGGCTACTGGGAATACATGCTGGATGAGGCCCTGTTCACGATGCCGCCGCACCCGAGCTGGGGCGGGGCCGCCTGCATCACCGGCGACGGCCGGCTGATCGGCATCGGCTCGTTGTTCGTGCAGGAGGCCCGCGGCGAGGGCATCGCATCCCAGGGCAACATGATCGTGCCGATCGATCTTCTGCGGCCGATCCTGGACGACCTCCTGAAGTTTGGCCGGGTCGAACAGCCGCCCCGGCCCTGGCTCGGCATGTACACCTCCGAGGCCGAGGGTGCCGTGTTCGTCGCCGGCCTCGCCGAGGGCGGTCCCGCGCACAAGGCGGGCGTCGAGCCCGGCGATCTCGTGCTCGAGGTCGCGGGCACGCGCGTCACCGACCTCGCGACGACCTTTCGCAAGATCTGGTCGATCGGCCCGGCCGGCGCCGACATTCCGCTGACCATAGCGCGCGAGGGCAGCCCCAAACGCGTCCTGATCCACTCCGCCGACCGCAACGACTTCCTCAAGAAGCCGCGGCTGCATTAGGGCGCGACTCCGGCTTCGTCGTGCCCCATGCGTGTCCGCTCAAAGCGGACAGCGGACGAAGCGGCCGAGCCAAACCAAGTTCAATTCCTGGTTCTCCGGTCCAAATGACAATAGTCCGCGGCGAACAGCGCGCTATCGCATTAAGTATGCGAATTTGGCTGGAAAGCATACAGTCGGTCCGAGCAAATCGAAGTCTACAATCCAGCGCGGTTTGTTATCTGCTACCGTCGGTTGCGGCGATCGCCTCCCGGCGAGGGTCATTGCCGACATACTGTATGGCCAATCGGGGCGATGAGCTACATCTTGTAGCATGAGGCGTCGCGAGCGCGCCGCGGGCCCGGGGCCGACCTGTGGATATCTTTTTGGTCACAACTCGCGAACAAGGCATTGACCGCTTCGCATTATTCGGAGATGCTAGGCGGTATCCGATCCTCGTTGGCGCGAAGGGACCGTCCGAGCGTATGTACGCTGCTGAGCCGACGGCCGAATCGATCACAGGCGAACCGATCGACGCTGGTGACTGCGAGCTGTTTCAGATTCGCGGCCACCTCCAGACGCTGATCGCGTTGCGGCTGATCGAACCCCGGGACGAGCGGTTCTTTCTCGTCCTCCAAAAGGCCCTCGCTCGGTCACCCGAGTTTTTCCGCCACGCGCCAGTGGTGGTGGACGCCGGGCCGGTTGCCGGCCAACCACCCCCGAACCTGGCCGAGTTCGCCCGGCGTTTGCGCCAACAGCTGCTCGTTCCGGTGGGCTTGCAGAACGCCGACGAGACCTGGAGCGAGATGGCGGTCAAGGCGGGGCTCGCTCTGTTTCCGACCGGCCGGCCGGTCGAGCTGGCGCCAAGCGGGTTCAAAGCGGCGGGGCCGTCGGCCGATCCGGCGCCGCGCCGAAATGCGACCGTGGTTGTGCACGAGCCGGTGCGCGCGGGCCAGCAGATCTATGCCGAGTACGGTGATCTGATCGCCCTGGCGCCGATCAGCCCTGGCGCCGAGGTGCTCGCCGACGGCCACATTCACATCTACAACACCCTGCGCGGGCGTGCCCACGCTGGCGCCAAAGGTGACCGGACTGCGCGTATCTTTTGTCACAACCTCCAGGCGCAGCTGGTCTCGATCGCCGGGGCGTGGGTCGTCAACGAGGACATCGAGCCGAGCTTTCTGCAGCAGCGCGTCCAGATCTCCTGGCGGGACGGCGCGATCGTGATGGAGCCTCTCCCCTGAGAGCCTACTCCAGACTTCGTCTCATAGGAGGAGACAGTTGGCAAAGATCATCGTGGTCACCTCAGGCAAGGGCGGCGTCGGCAAGACCACAACAGCAGCGGCGCTAGCCACCGGACTGGCGCTACAAGGCAAGAAGACTGCGGTCGTCGACTTCGACGTCGGGCTACGCAATCTCGACCTGATCATGGGCTGCGAGCGCCGCGTCGTGTTCGATCTGATCAACGTCATCAACGGTGACGCCCGGCTCAATCAGGCGCTGATCAAGGACAAGCGGGTCGACGGCCTTCACGTGCTGCCGACCTCACAGACGCGCGACAAGGAGGCGCTCACCCGTGAAGGGGTCGAACGCGTCCTGGAGGATCTCCGCAAAGAGTTCGACTACATCGTCTGCGACAGCCCCGCCGGCATCGAGCACGGCGCTCAGACGGCTCTGTACTTCGCGGACGAGGCGATCGTGGTCACCAACCCGGAAGTGTCTTCGGTCCGCGACAGCGATCGGATGGTGGGGATCCTCGCCAGCAAGTCGCGTCGGGCGGAACGCAACGAGGAGCCGATCAAATCCCACGTCCTGATCACGCGCTATGACCCGGACCGGGTCGAGCGCGGCGAGATGCTGAAGGTCGAGGACGTCGTCGAGATGCTCGCTCTGCCGCTGCTCGGCGTCATCCCGGAATCGGAATCGGTTCTCCAGGCGTCGAACATCGGCGCGCCCGTCGTGCTCGACGAAGGATCGAAGGCCGGTCAAGCCTACCGCGACGCCGTTGCCCGCTATCTCGGTGAGCAGCTCGAGTACCGGTTCGTGGCTGCCGAGAAGGGCGGCTTTTCTGGCTTCGGCGCGCTCGGATTTTTCACCCGGTTGTGGCGGAGGAGCGCGTGAGCATTTTCCAATGGTCGCGCCCGGGTAAGGGTGCGAAACTGCTGAGCATGTTCCGCGCCGCGCCGCCGCGCTCCGCGGATACCGCCAAAGAGCGCCTGCAGATCCTGCTGGCGCTGGAGCGCAGCAGCAGCAGCTCGTGGCCGAACTTCCTGCCCCAGCTGCAGAAGGACATCATGCGGGTCATCAAGAAATATGTCGAGATCGACGACGACAAGGTGTCGATCGAGGTCGAGCGTGGACCCGAGGTGTCGATGCTCGACATCAATGTCGAGCTGCCCGCTCCCCGCGCCTCCGCTGAGCTGCAGATCGCCGGCTGAGACGTTCGGTCGGTTCGCTCCTGGGCCCGCCAGCTGGTGGGATTCGCGTGCCTTGGTGCCTCGAGACCCAGCTGGTCGGGGATCGGCATCGGTCAGGGACGTCAGCGTGAGCGGGCGAGCAGCTGTCTGGCGATGACGAGCCGCTGGATCTCGTTGGTGCCCTCGCCGATGCAGAGCAAGGGCGCGTCGCGGTAGTAGCGTTCGATCGGGTATTCCCGGGAATAGCCGGCGGCGCCGTGGATGCGCATCGCCTCCAGGCTGTTCTCGAGCGCGGTCTCGGAGGCGAAGTATTTGGCCATGCCGGCGGCGAGGTCACAGCGCTCGCCGCGATCGTAGGTCCGTGCGGCGGCTTCGGTCAGCAGGCGGGCAGCCTCGGTGCGGGTCGCCATCTCGGCGAGCTTGAGCTGGATCGCCTGATGCTCCGCGATCGGTTTTCCGAAGGTCTTTCGGATCTGGGCGTAACGCAGAGAATCGTCGAGGGCGGCCTTGGCGAGGCCGACGCTGCGGGCGGCGACGTTGATCCGGCCGAGCTCGAGCCCGGCCATGACCTGGGCAAAGCCCTGGCCCTCGATCTCGCCGATCAGGCATTCGGCGGGGACGGCGTAATCCTCGCAGAAAAGCTCGGCGGATTCGATGCCGTGGTAGCCGAGTTTTTCCAATTTTCGGCCTACCCGGAAGCCCGGGCCCTTCTCGGCGAGGAACAGCGACATGCCGCGGTGGCGGGGCTCGGCCGCGGGGTCGGTCTTGACCAGAAGGGCGAAGCAGGAGCCGCCGACGCCATTGGTGATCCAGGTCTTGGCGCCGTTGATCACGTAGCCCTCGCCCCGGCGGACGGCGCGGGTGCGGATCGCCTGCAGGTCGGTGCCGCCGTCGGGCTCGGTCAACGCCAGGCCGCCCCGAAGCTCGCCCGTGGCGAAGCGCGGCAGGAAGTGCCGCTTTTGCGCCTCGGTGCCGAAGCGCTGGACGATCTCGGCCATGATCAGGTGGGTGTTGAAGTAGCCGGGCAGCGCGATCCAGACCTCGGCGATTCGGGCCACGATTCGGGCATAGGTCAGCGCCGGGAGCCCGAGCCCGCCGTGCTCGGGAGCGATGGTCGCGCCGAACAGGCCGAACGCCTTCATCTGCTCGATCAGCTCGGGCGCGCAGCTATCCGCCCGCTCGAGATCCATGACCCGCGGCCGGACGGCGCGCTCGAGCCAGCGCTCGATGCTGTCGAGCATCTGCGATTCGTCGCCATCCACGGCCGAACGTCCGGACATCGCGCTCAGACCTCGGGCTGGTCGATCGCCAAAATCTTGTCCTCGACCGCGTGGCCGCGCTTGGGGATCAGCATGGTCCGCCTGAAGGTGATGACCAGGGTGCCGTCGGCCTAGCAGGCGCGGGTCTGGATCGTGACGATTCCCTGGGTCGGGCGCGACCTCGATTCGCGCTTCTCCAGGACCTCGGATTCCGCGTACAGCGTGTCGCCGTTGAACACCGGCGCCGGCATCACGATGTCGGTCCAGCCAAGGTTGGCGATCGCCTTTTGGCTGACGTCCGAAACGCTCATGCCGGTGACCACGGCGAGCGTCAGCGCGCTGTTGACGATCGGCTGGCCGAACTCGGTCTGGCGGGCGTATTCGCGATCGAAGTGCAGCGGGTGCTGGTTCATCGTGAGCAGCGTGAACCAGGTGTTGTCGGCCTCGGTGATGGTCCGCCCGGGCCGGTGCTCGTCGACGTCGCCAACCCGGAAATCCTCGAAATAGCGGCCGTAGGACTCGCGATAGCGGTTCTTTCCGACTCTGACAGCCTCAGCGACCATGGCCCCGCCCTCTCACGTCCGCCCGATCGCTTCGGCGACCGCAAGCGTCCGCCTTGCGATCCGCGCGACCGGGATCTCGATCAGCTTGCCGTCGACCACGACCAGGCCGTCGGGCGCCGCCTCGAACGCCGCGATCACCTTCCTGGCATAGGCGATGCGCTCGGGCCCGGGGGTGAAGACGCCATTGATCACCGGCAGCTGCTTGGGGTGGATCGCGGCCTTGCCGGTGAAGCCCAGCGCCTGCACCAGGCGGCACTCCTCGAGCAGGCCCGCCTCGTCCTCGAGGTCGAGCCAGGGCACGTCGATCGCATCAAGGCCATGGCTCGCGGCCGCGTGCACGACCCGGCTCCGGGCATAGAGCATCGAGGTGAAGTCCATGGCCGAGCCCAGTTCGGCCGCCATGTCGACCGCCCCGAACAGCAGCGACTTGACCGCTGGGCGAAGCACCGGCGATCGCCTGGACCCTGTCGAGCCCGGGGTTGCTCTCGATGATCACGTGCAGGTTGACCCTCCGCGCCGCCCGCTCGAGCAGGGCCGCGACGATCCGGACCTCGTCCGCGGACTCGACCTTGGGCAGCATGATGCCATCGGGCGGCGTCGGATGCTCGATGATCGCGAGCAGGTCCCTGAGGCCGAAGGCCGTCCTCATGCCGTTGATCCGGACCACCCGCTCGATCCGATCGGCAGTGCCGTCGAACAGCGGCATGGTCAGCGCCCGCGCCTCGTCCTTCTGCGGCGGGATCACAGCGTCCTCGAGGTCGACCGTGACCATGTCGGGGCCGGCCGCGAGCGCCTTCGGGAACCGGTCCGGCCGGGTCCCGGGCACGAACAGGAAATTGCGCCGCGGCTGGATCTTTTCGTCGCTCATGCCTCGTTCCTGCTTCCTGTCTCCGCTGCCCCCGCCACTAAGCATCAAAGCCCGGCGCCTGCCAACTCCTGGGCCACGCTCGACGGCTCAGCGCGCCGTGCGCCTGATCGCCTGGATCGCGGCGTCGAGCGCGCCGAGGAAGCGCGAGCGGTCCTGCTTCGTGAACGGCCGCCCGCCGCCCCGGATCGTACCGGCCTCGCGCAGCGCCGACATCAGGTTGCGGGTAGCGAGATCGCTGCCGATCGAAGCTTCGGTGAAGACGCGGCCGTTGGGCGCGATCACCCGCGCGCCGCGCTTGACGCAGCGATCGGCGAGCGGCACGTCGGGGGTGATCGCGACGTCGCCCGATCCGATCCGCTCCGCGATCCAGTCGTCGGCGCGGTCCAGCCCCGCGCTGACTACGACCCGGCTAACCAGCGGCTCGTCCGGTACCCGCAGCCAGTCGTTGGCGACCACCCAGACCCGCAGGCCATAGCGCTCCGCGACCCGGTAGACCTCGTCCTTGACCGGGCAGCCGTCGGCATCGACGTAGATCTCGAGCAGCGGACGGGCCTCCCGGCTCGTTGCGGCCGCCATTGACGGCTCCGTGAAGCTTGCGCCACAGTCAGGGACCAACGCAAGCGATGCCCTGAAAGCCAAAAAAATGCCAGACTTCCCGATCGTCGACAGCCATGTCCACCTCTACGACCCGGGCCGGTTCCGCTATTCCTGGATGGGCGCCAAGCCCGTCTACGAGGGCGTGCATGAGCTGCCCGAGTTCGATCGCGCCCGCGGGCCGGTCGAGGTCGAGAAGGTCGTGTTCGTCGAGGTCGGGGCCGATCCCGGCCAGTACCTCCAGGAAGCCTCCTACATCGCCGGGCTCGCGGAGCGCGACTCCCGCCTTCAGGCCATGGTCGCGGCCGCGCCGCTCGAGCGCGGCGCCGCGGTCACGCCGGATCTGGAGAAGCTCGCCGCGCACGACATCACCCGCAGCATCCGCCGCCTGATCGAGATCGAGAGCGAGCCCGGGTTCTGCCTGCGGCCAGGCTTCGTCGAGGGCGTCAAGCTGCTTTCCGGTTTCGATCTCGCCTTCGATCTCTGCGTCAAACACTGGCAGCTCGCCGACGCGATCGAGCTCGTGCGCCAGTGTTCAGAGGTTCGGATCGTGCTCGACCACATCGGCAAGCCGCCGATCCGCGACGGCGGCATGGAGCCCTGGCGCAGCCAGATCAAAGAATTAGCCGCGCTCCCTCACGTCTGGTGCAAGCTCTCGGGCGTGATCACCGAGGCCGACCATCAGCACTGGACGCGCGAGCAGGTCCGCCCCTACCTCGACCACGTCATCGACTGCTTCGGTTTCGATCGCCTGATGTACGGCTCCGACTGGCCGGTCTCGGAGCAGACCCACCGCTACCCGGACTGGGTGGCGATCCTCGACTGGGTCACCGCCGGCTGCTCGGCCGAGGAGGTCACAAAGCTGTTCCGCGACACCGCGATCACCTTTTACCGGCGTGCGGCGTGATCCGTTGAACCGGCCCGATCCAGCGGCTAAGAAGCGCTGAGGCATCGTCGAGCGGAACAGCGAATGCAGCTGCCACTGGAGGGCCTGCGCGTCCTGGCGGTCGAGCAGTATGGCGCCGGGCCTTACGGCACCACGCATCTGGCCGACATGGGCGCCGAGGTGATCAAGCTCGAGCACCGGGCCAGTGGCGGCGATATGGCACGCGGCGTCGGTCCCTATTTTCTAGGAAGTTACGACAGCCAGTTCTATCAGAGCCTGAATCGGAACAAGCGCTCGCTGACCGTCGATCTCAAGCATCCCAAGGGCCGCGAGATCCTGGAGAAGCTCGCGGCCACCGCCGACGGGCTGTTCGGCAATCTGCGCGGCGACCAGCCGGAGAAGCTCAGGCTGCGCTACGCCGACCTGGCGGCGATCAACCCCAGGATCGTCTGCGCCCATCTCTCGGCCTATGGCCGCGAGGGTTCGAGAAAAGGCTGGCCGGGCTACGACTACCTGGTCCAGGCCGAGTGCGGCTTTCTCGAACTGACCGGCGAGCCGGGCGGGCCGCCCGCGCGTTTCGGCCTCTCGATGGTCGATTTCATGACAGGCATGACCGCGGTCTTCGCGCTGATGTGCGGCCTGCACGCCGCGCGCACGACCGGGGTCGGCCGCGACGTCGACGTCAGCCTGTTCGACGTCGCGCTCCACCAGCTGAGCTATCCGGCCGCCTGGTACCTGAACGAGGGTCACGTCACCACGCGCCTGCCGCGCTCGGCCCACCCCTACCTCGTGCCCTCGCAACTGTACCGGACGAAGGACGGCTGGATCTTCTTCATGTGCCAGACCCAGCGGTTCTGGGAGCTGCTCTGCGAGCGGATCGGCCGGCCGGAGCTCACCCTCGACCCCGCCTATCGCGACCAGGCCGCGCGTCATGCCAACCGCGACCGGCTGACCGGGGTCCTCGACGCCGTGCTTGCGGCCAGGACCACGGCCGAATGGCTCGAGGTCCTGGGGGGGGCGGTCCCGTGCGCGCCGGTCTACGATCTGCAGGCGGCGCTCGACAATCGGTTCGTCGCCGAGCGCGGCGGCGTGCAGGTTCTCGACCATCCCGATCGTCCGGACTTCAAGCTGGTCGCGAGCCCGATCCGGATGGGAGTGGACGTGCCGGCCCACCCGGCGCCCAAGCTCGGCCAGGACACGGACGAACTGCTGCGCGAGCTCGGCTACGCCCCGGACGAGATCGAGGCTTTGCGGGCGGAAGATGTCGTCTGACCGGATCGATGGGCGCGCCCGGGCCGACGCTCGTTGTCGCCCCTCGAAGACTCGACCGCGGCCCCGCCGGATCGACGACCGGCACTCCACGTTCCGCGCGGCCGGCCAGCCGCTGCGCGCAGCAGCGCAAGCGGCGGCTCGCGGGTCCGCATTAACCTAAGGTTAGCGTGTTGGCCTTAACCGTTTCCTCGCTTGGTCCATGCGACCCTGGGACTCCGCCGGCCGCGGAAAAGGCGGCGACGAGATTCCCAGGGTCGCATGGACCATCGAGAAGGGCACACGATAGCGAGAAGGAGTTGACGAATCGTTAACAGCATGAAGTCTCGCCTGCGGGGGGCCGTGCCAAGGTGGTCCTCAGGGCATGGCCATCGGGGCTCGAGGGCGAAGTATGGCGATCGGCAGCTTGGATGACGTTCAGGCCCGGTCATCGGCGACCATCGGGATGCCCGAGATCCTCGGCGCGGGATCGGGCTCTGCCTGATGGCCGAGGCCATCGATGAAGCTCGAAGGCATCAAGGTCGTCGATCTGTCCTTGTTCCTGCCCGGGCCGGCGATGACCCAGGCCATGGCCGACCATGGCGCGCTGGTGATCAAGGTCGAGCCCCCGGGCGGCGAGCCGAACCGGGACATCGGCCTGAAGCGGGACGGCGTCTCGGTGTTCTTCGCCAACACCCACCGCGGCAAGCGAAGCCTGGTCCTGAACCTCAAGACCGCCGAGGGTGTCGAGGCCCTGCTGCGCCTGGCCGACTCGGCGGACGTGTTCGTCGAATCCTTCCGGCCGGGCGTGATCGACCGGCTGGGCGTCGGCTATGGGGCGGTGGCCGGCCGCAATCCGCGGATCGTCTACGTCTCGATCTCGGCCTATGGCCAGAGCGGGCCCTATCGCGACCGGCCGGCGCACGACCTCGCGGTCGAGGCCATGTCGGGCGTACTGAGCGTCAATCAGGGCTGGGACGACCGGCCCTGGAACCCGGCGGTCGCCGCGGCCGACATGCTGGCCGCCAACACCGCGCTCGCGGGCGTGCTGATGGCGCTGCTCCGGCGCGAGCGGACCGGCCGCGGCGATTATCTCGATGTCGCGATGATGGACGCGCTGATCGCCGGCATGCCCAACAACTACGGCCCGCCGATGGCGGAGCAGCGCTCGCCGGTCGCCAAGGACGAGCGCTCCTGGGGCGGCAACGCCATGTACCGGGTCTATCAGACCAAGGACCAAAAATTCGTGGCGCTCGGCGGCGCCGAGCTCAAGTTCGCGACCAACCTCTTGACCGCCCTCGGCCGGCCCGACCTGATCGAGCTCTGCCAGCCGCCGCCCGGCCCCACGCAGCAGGCCGTGCGTGATTTCCTCGAGCAGACCTTCAGGACCCGGACTCGGGACGAATGGGTCGCCTGGATGGCGGGCAAGGACGTCGCCTTCGCTCCGGTCAAGAGCCTGCGCGAGGGGCTCGACGATGAGCAGGTCCGCGCGCGCCGGATGGTGGTCGAGGACGCCCGCGGTTGGGAGCACATCGGCCTGCCGGTCAAGTTCGAGGGCGAGCCCGGGCGGCTCGACGTTTCGCTGCCCGAGCTCGGCCAGCATTCCGAGGAGATCCTGCGCGGGCTCGGCTACACCGACGCCGAGCTCGAGGCGATGAAGCTCAAGGGCGTCTTTTAAAAGGGGGGCAACATGGATCTGGGACTGAACGACAAGGTGGCGCTGGTGACCGGCGGCAGCCGCGGCATCGGGCGCGCCTGCGCGAGCGCGCTCGCCGAGGCGGGCGCGGACGTGCTGCTGGTCGCCCGCACCGAGCGCGACCTCGCCAAAGCGGCGCAGGCGATCGGGAGCACAACCGGCCGCAGGATCGAGATCTGCGCGACCGACCTGCGCTCACCCCAGGGCTGCCAGGCGGCGAAAGGCGCGCTCGAGCACGCGTTCGGCCGGCTCGACATCCTGGTCAACAACGCCGGCGCCACCCAGAGCGGCGATTTTTTCCAACTTGACGACAGCGTTTGGGAGGATGGCTTCGCGCTCAAGTTCTATGCCTGTGTCCGCCTGTCGCGGGCGCTCTGGCCGCTGCTCAAGGCAAGCCAGGGAGCGGTCGTGAACGTGATCGGCGCCGCCTCCAAGACGCCGACCCCGAACTTCATGATCGGCGGCGCGGTCAATGCCGCGATCACCAACTTCACCAAGGCGCTCTCCGGTCTCGGCCTGCGCGACGGGGTCAGGGTCAACGCCGTGCATCCGGGCATGACCGTGACCGGCCGGCTCGACCAGCTGCTCGACCAGCGCGCCGCCGCCGAAGGTATTTCCCGACCAGAGTACGAGAAAAAAGAGCTGGCGAGCGCCGGCCTGCGCCGTTACGGCGAGCCCTCGGACGTCGCCAACCTGGTCGCTTTCCTCGCCTCGCCGCTCGCCGGCCAGATCCAGGGCGCCGATCTGTTCATCGACGGCGGCGCGACCAGGACGATCCTTTGACCTCAACGCCCGGCTGCTCGTCGGCCAGAGCATCGCGATCGGGCCGCGACCGGCGGTGCGTGAACCGCGGTTTCCGCCGCTGGCCGCTGCTCATGCGGATCAAATACCGAGCGCGCCATCGCCCCCGGGCGAGCCAAAACATTGATTCCAAGCACGTGTCTCGGGTTCGTTTGGTTTCTTGGAAGCCGGCGGCGGCCTTCGAGCGGTCGTCAGACCGGGCGCGGTACCGCCGGCTGGCGAGCGCCGGGCGCTGATCTCGGTGCCGGTGATCATGACGTGAGCTCCTGTAGACGGGTCGGGAGGCCAATGGGTCACGCCCGCAACTATAGCAAGATATAGGAAAATAAACAAGGAGCGCAGCTTCCCGCGCCGCCACGTGCGTCAAGTCCGCTGACACGGAGGCCCTGAGCTGCCGTGGGTTGGGAAGATGCGGTTCTCACCGGACCGTATCAAGCAACGGAACAGATTCTTACATTTTGGCCCTCGGCGAGGATTTCCCCAGGGTCAAGTCCTGATCGTGCTGGGAATTTTGGTGGTGGGTGCGGGCTTTGAGCGGGTCGTGTCGGGGTCGACGGCGGCTTCGTAGTCCTCATCGAGCTCCTGCCTGAGGGCGGCCATCTGGCGGCGCTCAAACTCAGTGATCCGGAGCGCGCGCCAGCGTTCGGCGGCTCGGGTCATGGCGCCGAACATCAGCTTGAGCACCGGCTTTTCGCCGAACGCGTTCGGGATGATCTTCAGCCGGCGGCGCTCCTCGACGAACAGGCGTGCCAGCAGGTTCGTGGTCCGGGTCGTCCGGCGGTGGGCGATCGGCAGGCGCAGGTGGGCGATCCAGGCCTCGAAGTCGTCGGGGAAGCAGGCGACCGCGTGCGCCAGATCGCTGCCATCGTCGGCGACGACGCCGTCGGCGAGCTCGCGGGCGATCTTGCGGCTCGGCGCCTGGTAGGCCGCCGTCGCCCGAGCCTTGAACTCGGGCCAGAGATCGTCCGGCACCTTGACGGCCAGATTGCGCATCCGGTGTGCCAGGCAGCGCTGGCGGGCCGAGCGCGGGAAGCAGACCTCGATCGCCTTGATCACGCCGGGCGCCCCATCGCTCACGACCAGCAAGGGATCGCCGAGACCGCGCCCGCGCATGTCCTGGAAGAACGCCGAGACCGTCTCGGCGTCCTCCTTCGAGCCCGCCATCAGGTGGAGAAGCACCTTGCGGCCGTCGAAGGTCACGCCCCAGGCAGCCATCACCGGCTCGCGCCGCTGCCCGGGCCGGATCCGCTCGGCGATCCCATCAATGAACAGGTACGCGATGTCGTATTCGGCGAGCTCGCGGCTCTTGAAGGCCTGATAATCCTCCCAGAGCTGCTTGCCGATCTCGGCAACTGCGGTCTTCGAGAGCAGCAGCCGGCCGGTCTCGTCTGGGAAGGCGTCCTCAATGTCGCGGACCGAGAGGCCGCGTGCCAGCAGCTCGACCGCCAGGTCCTCGAGCGCCTCGGTGTGGCCCTTCAGGTGATCACGGAGTGCCGAGCGGAACGGCTGCTCGAGCCCGGCGACCTGCGGAGCCGCATACTCGAGCCCGCCCTCGGCGGTCTTCAGGCGCTGGGTGCGGTGGCCGTTGCGGTGGCCCTGACCGGGGACCACGCCGCGCTCATAATAGCCACGGTCGAGCGCGTCCCGCACCTCGCCCTCCAAGGCCTCTTCGACGATCAGCCGGGTCGCCAGCTCGACCAGCTCCGAGCGTCCGGCCGGCGATCCCAGTCGTCCCTCGATCAGCGCAGCAAGGCTTCCCGGGTGCGCACCGAAGCCGGTATCCTCTTCGCCATGGGGTGCTCCTCTGGGCTTGGGCCGGACCTGCCGAGCCCGTTCCATCATCCACCCAAAGGATGCACCCCATCCCGATTTCCCAGCAATCCTAGGACTTCACCCGGCGCGATCGCGCGCCCGCGACAAGGCAGAATTTCCGTCCGGCGCGCGCGACGCCGTAGGAAATTCGAGGAGATTCCTGCGGGCCATCCATCGCCGAGGAAATTCGGCGCGCCCGGCTATGCCACGGCCATGGCGGATCTCCCCGTGACGATGATTTCACCGCAGGAGGCGCAGAGGACGCCGAGATGTCCCGGACCCTCCGGACCTGCGTCGGGCGGTGATTCTCAACGGTCAACCTCTCGCGCCCTTCATCTCCGCGTCCTTCGCCCTCGGTGGTGGTCATCTCTCCCCTTCCAGGAGCAGGCCCACACCCTGGCACAAGCCCGGCCCGCGGCGGCGGCGCGACAGCGGAATTCGGGAATATTGTTTGAATTTCGGCCGCTGCGCTGAATTTCCGGGATTTTCCGGCCTTCCGGCTGTTCCCGATGATTTCCCCCGCGCTGAGCCACCGAGAGGTCACCGCAACCGGAGGTAACCCTCGACGCTGAAAGCCCGCGTTCTTGAGGATGCGGACGGCCAGGCCGCGGCCGACATCGGCGCCGGTGTGCCGTGACCGTCACGTTCCGGGTCTTGTGCCGCAGCGTGAAGTGGGCGCCGGACTGCCGGGTTCTCGACGAAGCCCTGCGACTTCAAACAACGCATTCTCAATGAATTCAAGCACAGCGATCGCAAGCGTTATCCGGTCGTATAGCCCAAGACCTAAAGCGCTGTGCGCGCCCTCTGATGCTTTTCCTCGACCCTGACACCGGACTGGAGCCGAAGCACCTGACGGCAGCCCATACGAGTGAAAACGAAGTTCACGACGCTTGGTCGCAGCTTCGTCCTGGCGACTGGCTGGTATTCTACCAGCATGCCCGTCGCGAGAAGGAATGGATTGCCTCCGTCTCTGCGCGATTAGAGAAAGCATGTGGCGGCGCCACCGTCGACGTTGCGCGTTCCGAGAAAATTGGTAGAGATGTCGCTTTTCTGTGTGTGGAAAAGCGAGCTGTGTAACGGCACACTCGAACATAAACACTCACAAGTGCGGCTGGACCGGCGGCTGGTTACAATCAGCAGCGCCAAGGCGCCGCTGCCGAAGTCGGACAAGCCGCTACACTGGAGCGAGCAGGCGGGCACCCCCGTGCGCTGAGACGCAAAACCTCCGCTAGGCGTTGCGCAGCACCGCCTTGATCGTGTCGAAGATCTGGTCGATGTGGCTGCGCTCGCAGATCAAGGGCGGCGAGAACTCGAAGGTGTCGCCCGCGATCCGCGCCATCAGGCCGGCCTCGTAGCAGGCGATCATGCACTCGAAGCCGCCCTTGCCCGGCTGGCCGGGCAAGGGCTCGAGCTCGATCGCGCCCATCAGGCCCATGTTGCGCACGTCGATCACGTGCGGCAGGTCGCGGCAGGCATGCAGCGCGTCCTCGAAGTAGCCTTCCATCGCGCGCACCCGCTCGAAGATGCCCTCTTCCTTGTAGGCCTCGAGGCTCGCGAGCCCGGCCGCGGCCGCGACCGGATGGCCGGAATAGGTGTAGCCGTGGAACAGCTCGATGACGTGCTCGGGGCCCTTCATGAAGGCCTCGTAGATGAAGTCGCGCGCGACCACCGCGCCCATCGGCACGTGCGCCGAGGTCAGGCCCTTGGCCATCGTGATCATGTCCGGGACGATGCCCAGGCGCTCGGCGGCCGACGCATGGCCGAGCCGCCCCCAGGCCGTGATCACCTCGTCGAAAATCAGGAGAATACCGTGCTTGTCGCAGATCTCGCGCAGGCGCTCGAGATAGCCGACCGGCGGCGGATAGACCCCGACCGAGCCCGCGACCGGCTCGACGATCACCGCTGCGATGGTCGAGGGATCGTGCAGCGCGCACAACCGCTCGAGGTCGTCGGCGAGCTCCTTGCCGAACTTGGGCTGGCCGCGGCTGAAAGCGTTGCGCTCGAGGTCGAGGGTGTGGCGGATGTGGTCGACGCCCGGCAGCATCGGCCCGAACGTCCGCCGGTTGGCGACCATGCCGCCGACCGACATGCCGCCGAAACCGACGCCGTGATAGGCGCGCTCGCGGCCGATCAGCCGGATGCGCTGCCCCTCGCCGCGCGCCCGGTGATAGGCGAGCGCGATCTTGAGCGCCGTGTCGCAGGCCTCGGAGCCCGAATTCACGAAAAAAACGCGGTTGAGGTCGGCCGGCATCGCATGCGCGACCCGCGAGGCGAGCTCGAGCACCGGCGTATGCGCGAACTGGAAGGTCGGCGCAAAGTCGAGCGTCGCGATCGCCCGCTGCACCGCCTCGACCACCTTGGGGTGGCTGTGGCCGAGATTGGCGCACCATAGGCCCGCCGAGCCGTCCAGGATCGTCCGGCCGTCGTGCGAGCGGTAATGCATGCCCTTGGCCGCGACCACGATCCGTGGGCGCTGCTTGAACTGGCGGTTCGGGGTGAACGGCAGCCAGAGCGATTCCAGATCGTTCGGCGCACCGGTCGCGACGACCTCGTCCAGGTCTTCCAACATGCCATAGCCTCCCCTGATCGTGCGCCGGCGCGGTCAGCGCCTGGCGCCAGGCTGAACATACGCCGGCCGGCGCACCATGGCGAGCCCCGACCCGGTCGGCTTTGCACGCTCGGCTTGCCGATCCCGCGGCGGCCCGGTTCGGGTCTCCCCACCGGGGGCTTTGGTCACGAAGGCCTGAACGCCGATCCGGCCACGTTCCGCCGCCGATCCGGGGGTCCGCGGTCCTGAGCCATCGCGGCTGCCGGGAATTGGCGGATCAGGCCCGAACGGTCGGGCCTGGCGGGGCCGCGATTTTCGACGTCGTCGATGCCTCAGATCGGGCGGCCACGCAGGGCCTCGGCCTGCTCCGCGCTGACGATCGCCCGGCCGATCGGCCAGAGCGAGATGGCCGCCAGCTTCAGATGCGCCCAGGCGAATGGAATGCCGATGATCGTGACCGCGAGACCGACCGCGGTGATCAGATGGCCGAGCGCCAGCCACCAGCCCGCGAGCACGAGCCAGATCAGATTGCCGAACATCCCGAGCGGCCCGGTGCCGAGATCCCCGGCACCGGCGACCTCCTCCCGCGGCAGCGCGACCCGGCCAAACGGCAGCAAGGTGTAGCTCGCGATGTTGAACGCGGCCCGCGCCCAGGGCAGCCCGATGATCGTGATCGCCATGATCACGGCCCCGAGCAGCCAAGCGGCCGCCATCCAGACCCCGCCGGTCACGACCCAGAGAATGTTGAGCAGCAGGTTCAGCGGCGACATTCTTTCTCCATATGCCTTCCAGCCCGATATGGGTGCCGCGCGCCCTCCCCGCTACCGGCGGTGCGCGTTCCGCTCTCCGAGTGGCGTGCTGCTCGTCGGTGGTCGGCTGTTGCTGTCGGGCTCGCCTTCATTGGATCTGCCGTCCTCGGGCCCGGCCCGCGGCCTCGTGCTCGCCACACGCTCGACCCCGGGGCCGAACTGCGATCCCTCCGTGCCCTGGAATTCGCCGGACCGGATCGGTCGGCGGGCGCTGAGCTGCCGCGTGACCATCCCCTGATCCGCCAGCGCCTGCTTCAGCGCCTCGAGATTCGCGCGGACCGTCCGTGTGTTCGGGTCATCGGGACCAAGCCGCGCCTCGAGGATGGCCAGGGCCCGCTGGCAGAGCGGCGCGGCCTCGGCCGGACGGCCGGTCGACGCATACAGCAGCGCCAGATTGTTGAGATTGCGCGCCACGTCCGGGCGTTGGGGCCCGAGCGCCCTGTTCACCGATCGCAATCGCGCGGCGATACAGGCGCTCGGCCTCGGCCGGGCGGTCGGTCGTGCGGTAGAGTTCGGCAAGGTTGTTGAGCCAGATCGCCAGCGCAGGGTGGCTAGGGCCGAGCGCCGCCTCGTCGATCGCGATGGCCCGCAGGAACAATTGCCCGCTCATAGGACGCCTCCGCCTGGGCGTAGCTTCCCGTCGCCTCGTACAGCCTTGCGAGATTGTTGAGCGCGATCGCCGTATCGCCAGAGTCTCCAGATCGTGCCCTGGAGATCGCTACCAGCCGTCGCCACAGCGGCTCGGCCTCGGCGTAGCGGCCCGTCGCCCAATAGAGCAAGGCCAGGTTGTTGAGACTTACCGCAAGTTCCGGCGCCTCGGGCGGGAGCCCGGTCGTACGCAACGCCAGCGCCTCTTCGAGGGCAGCTTTCGCGACGGCATAGCCGCCGACACTCAGCGCCGCGATGCCCTCCTGATCGAGGTATTTGGCTCGAAGCAGCGGCTTCGAGCGGGGCAGCCGGTCGACGGCGGCGGCGAAGTGCTTCAGAGCTGTGTCGTAGTCGAAACGCGCGAGCGCCAGCTGGCCGCGCTCGGCGCGGAGCGCTGCGGCATCGAGCAGAAGCTGGTCGGCCCCCGCGAGCGCCGCGTCTTCGGCCTTGGTCAGCAGGCTCTCGGCGCGCCCGTAGTCACCGCGTTCGACCACGCCGCGCGCCTCATCCTTGATCGCCTGCACGTCCGGGCTTGCCGCGCGCACGCTCGCGATCTGCGCCAGCAGGTCCTTGTGCCGTTCGGCGATCTCGCCGAGCTTGGGCGACAGCTGCTCGACCGGCACGTCCTTTTCGCCGAGCGTGCGCAGGAACGTCGTCACTGCCCCCTGCGTCACGCCCAGCCGGGTCGCGAGCTCGACCACCCGGTCGCCGTCGACCCTGGCCTTGGTCAGGATCTGGCCGACCAGCTCGTGCACCTGCTTGGGCGTGAGCCCGATCGTGATGCTGCTGTCCCGGATGTCGCCGCCGGCCGCGACCCCGTGCTCGGCGGTGACGCTCCCGGCGGCCTGCGCGATCCCCGACAGCCCGAGCAGCAGGAAGCTCGCCAGGATCAGGTGCCGGCGCCCGGCGCCTGCCATCGGCTATTTCTCCTTGGCCCCGCCGTTCGAGCCGCCCTCGATCGTGATCGTGCTGCCTTCGATCTGCCGCCCGCGGCGACGCCGTGGTCCGCCTGCACGCGCGGCAGGGCGTCCCCGCGGCTTCCCTGCTCGAAGTACGTGAACACGGTCCACGCCGCCACGGCGACCGCCGCCCCGGCCAGGCTCAGGACCCTCTGATTGCCCCGCTGCGGCCAGCGCCACATTGCAATTCGCTCTCCTCGAATACTATCGCTCATCTTACGATAGCAGGCACGATCAGGGGCGGCAACTCGAACGTCCGGAGCAGCAGATTCCTGTTTCGTTCCCGCCACCGATCCCGATTCCGCCGGGGATATGGCCACGAGCATGCGTCACAAGTGGCGCATGTTGCGCCGGCCATGCTCACCCCGAGCAGGATCAACCTGCCTCCATGCCCCCTCCCGAAAGACCATATTTCTATTATCCATTTCAACTATGTTATTTACGATTCTACCAGTAAGCCAATTGGTTAATCGTAGCAAGAATCGCGATTTCTCATGTTGATCAGCTGCTGATTTTTCCTTGATTCTCATTGATCGTCAGCGCTACTTGGCGCGCTACAGTTGATGATGCGACACTTTTGTCCGGCTGATAGACCTCGATGCGACACCCATGCGCCACATATGCGCCACATTCGTGTACTGCGGTTCAAAATGTCAAATCTGCATTCCAATGGTTATTTAGGACCAAGTCAACCGGTCGCGCCGGTTCTAGACCATTCAGCACAGTATTGTAGAGACAAAGGGAAACGTTCTAAGCATAGACTTACGCTCGATTGATCCTTGACTGCTCACTCGCGGCAGCCAAAATGGCGCGTCAACCCGCCCGACTCAAGCTGCCCTCCATCGGTGGGCTCGGAGGGTCCGGATTGGCCATCTTGGATCGACTTTACGACTCCTTTGAGCTCGCCGCCTCGTCAATTCGTATGCGGGCGAACACTTTGATAGATCGCGAAATCGTCTTGCCGATCATTGCAGGCTCTTGCTGGCGATCTCGTAGACGTCGCGGGAGAGCTTGGGGGCGGCGAGGATGCGCTCGAGCTGGGTGCGCATCCGGTCCTGGCGCTTCGGATCGTAGCGCCGCCAGCGGTCGAACGCCTTGGCGAGGCGCGAGGCGACCTGCGGGTTGCGCGGATCGAGCTCGAGCACGTGATCGGCGACCAGCGCGTAGCCGGCGCCGTCGGCCCGGTGAAAGCCGGTCGGGTTGCCGGCGGCAAAGGCGCCGATCAGCGCCCGCACCCGGTTCGGGTTCGTCAGCGTGAACGCCTCGTGGCCGAGCAGGCCGGCCACGACCTCGACCGCGTCCGGGCGCTGCGCCGTGGCCTGGAGCGCGAACCATTTGTCGATCACCAGCGCATCGTCCCGCCAGCGGGCATAGAAGTCGGCGAACGCTCGAGGCCGCTCCGGCAGATCGCTCTCCGCCAGCAGGCCGAGGGCCGCGATGGTGTCGGTCATGTTGTCGGCATCCTTGAGCTGGACGAGGCAGAGGCGCGGACCCTCCTCGCCGGCCGCCATCAGGTAGCCCAGCGCCAGGTTGCGCTGCGCCCGCCGGCCGACCTCGTCCGCGTCGAACCGGTAGGGCTGGTCGGTCGCGAGCGCCCGATAGCTCTCGAGCCAATCGGCGGCGAGCCGACGGCCGAGTTCGCGGCGCAGGTAGTCTCGCACCTCGTGGATGCCGTCGACGTCGATCTCGGCCATCTGCTGGCCGACGTAGGTCTCCGACGGCAGGCTCAGCGCCTGGGCGATGAAGGCGCGATCGAGGCGCGGGTCGGCAAGCGTCGCGCGGAACGCCTGGGCGAGCCCGGGGTCGAACGCGAGCGGGCGCCCCCGACGGCGATCCTCGATCAGGCCGAGCATCAGCTTCAGCGCGTAGCTCTGCCCGGATTCCCAGCGCACGAACGGGTCCGGGTCGTGCGCCATCAGAAAGCGCAGGCGGGCGTCGTCGGCGTCGCTTGCGAGCACGACCGGCGCCGAGAAGCCGCGCAGCAGCGACGGCACGGGCGCCGCGCGCAGATCCTCGAAGACGAAGCGCTGCGCGGCCTCGGTCACCTCGAGCACGCGCGTCGTGCCCGCGGGCCCGCCCTCGCCCGCGAGCCTTACCGGCAGCTCCCGGCCGGCAGGATCGAGCAGGCCGAGCGCCAGCGGGATCAACAGGGGCTCTTTGGCCGATTGGCCGGGGGTCGGCGGCGTCGACTGGCGGACCGTCAGCGTGTAGCGTTGCGCACCGGCATCGTAGTCGCCTCGGACGTCGAGCCTGGGCGTGCCGGCCTGGCGGTACCAGCGGCGGAACTGATCGAGATCGCGGCCCGAGGCGTCGGCCATCGCGGCGACGAAGTCCTCGCAGGTCACGGCCTGGCCGTCGTGGCGCTCGAAGTACAGCCGCATGCCCGCCTGGAACGCCGCCTCGCCGATCAGCGTGTGCAGCATCCGGATGACTTCCGCCCCCTTCTCGTACACGGTCGTCGTATAAAAATTATTGATCTCGACATAACTCTCCGGCCGCACCGGATGCGCCAACGGCCCTCCATCTTCCAAAAACTGACTCGCGCGTAGTCTTCGGACGTCGCTGATGCGCTTGACCGCCCGCGAGTGCTGGTCGGAGGTGAACTCCTGGTCACGAAAGACGGTCAGTCCTTCCTTCAGCGACAGCTGGAACCAGTCGCGACAGGTGACCCGATCGCCGGTCCAGTTGTGGAAATACTCGTGCGCGATCACGGTCTCGATGCCGAGGTAGTCGGCATCGGTCGCCGTCTCCGGCTGCGCCAGGACGTACTTGGTATTGAAGATGTTGAGGCCCTTGTTTTCCATGGCGCCGAAGTTGAAGTCGGAAACCGCGACGATCATGAACTGGTCGAGATCGTATTCCAGCCGGAAGCGATCCTCGTCCCAGCGCATCGCCTTCTTGAGCGAGGCCATGGCGTGGGCGCATTTGTCGATTTCCTGCGGCTCGGTATAGATCTGGAGGGTGACCCTGCGGCCGGAGCGGGTCGTGAAACGGTCCTCGAGCTTGCCGAGCCGGCCCGCGACCAGCGCGAACAGATAGCTGGGCTTCGGGAACGGGTCCTCCCAGACGGCGAAGTGGCGCCCGCCCGCGAGCGTGCCCGCCTCGGTCGGGTTGCCGTTGGCGAGCAGCACGGGGTAACGCGCCCGGTCGGCCTCGATCCGCACGCGGTAGCGCGCCATCACGTCCGGCCGGTCCGGGAAATAGGTGATCTTGCGGAAGCCCTCGGGCTCGCACTGGGTGCAGAAGATGCCATTCGAGACGTAGAGGCCCTCGAGCGCGGTGTTGCGTTCGGGATGCAGGCGCACCCGGGTCCGGACGGTGCAGGCGTCCGGCAGCTCGTGCAGGGTCAGATGATCCTCGTCCCGAGCGAAGCGATTGGCGCCCGCGGGCTCGTCGTCGACCTCGAGCGCCAGCAGCTCCAGCTCCTGCCCGTCCAGGACCAGGGGCGGCGTGCCCTCGCCGGCGGCGGGATTGCGCCGCACCTCGAGGCGGGCCGTGACCTCGCTCGCGGTCTCGCCCAGCGCGAAGTCGAGCTCGACCCGATCGACCAGCCAGTCCGGCGGCCGGTAGTCCTCGAGGCGGATCGGCTGGGGCTTGGGAGCTTCGGCCATCGGGCAATCCCCGTTCGGAACGAACGCGCGGCACTCTGCCGGCATCGATCCGGCCAGACAAGCCCCGGCGACTACCGGCGCGGCAACGGCCCGTCCGATCCGCTCAGGCCATGGAAAAGGAGCACCAGCAGCTCCTGGTCGAAGTACTGGTCGCCGACCTTGAGGCCGCGCGGCTCGAGGCCGTAGATCTGAAAGCCGAGCTGGCGGTAGAGCTGGCGGGCGGCCAGATTGGTGGTCGAGACGGTCGCGTGCAGCTGCTCGACCCGCTCCCGGGCATGAGCGATGACCTGCTCGACCACCGCGCGCCCGAGGCCCTGGCCGCGCACGGCCGCCTGCACGTAGACGCCCCAGAGCACGCCCTTGTGGCGCTTCTTGGCCCGATCGGGCTGGACGAAGCCGGCGCTGCCGGCGAGCCGGCCGTCGACGAAGGCGCCGAACACGGCTCCCTGGTCCACGCGCAGCGCCACCTCCTCGAGGCTGCGGCCGGCCTCCTCCTCGGGCGCGGCGGCGAAGGCCGCGGGATGGTGCTCGAGCGCCTCGAGCCGGAGCGCCTGAAACGCCTCGGCGTCTGCGCCGCTAAGCCGCCTCGTCCGGGACATGGCCGCCTCCCGAGCCCGGATCGGGAACCTGGCATGGGATGGAAGGTCGATTTCGTGCCCAGCTCGGCATGGCATCCTCGTCTGGTCGGGGTGCGGGGAAGGTGGTGCGAGATCTGCAAGCGCCGGCGCTGCCGTCGAGCGCGAGGCTACCAGAGCATGCGCAGGACAAACCCGATCTGAGGGAAGCACGGCTGGTCTCCTGGGTGGCCCGAGCGGAACTCGGGCGAAGGTCGGGGCGGGCGGACGTGCCGCCGGGGTGCGCTCAGCCGAGCCGTCGTCGTCGGCTGGGCGCAGTTCGACCGCTGGAGACGAGCCGGATCATGGCGCGCTTGTAGCGCGCCCGGGCAGCCGGCGCAAGCGCCTACCACCGGGCGGATCGCAGCAGCCGATCGGGAGGCACCAGCCTCCGGCTCAGCCCGGCACTGCGGGCGCGAGATCGGTCCGGGCGAAGTCGTCGCCGATGAACAGCAATGCCTGGTCCTGATGCTTGGCGAGCGCGTAGGCGAAGCAGTCGCCAAGGTTGAGGACGGCGGGATGCCGTTCCTTGCCAAATTGCCGGACAGCCTCGCGCGCGAGCGCCGCCTGCTCGGCGTCAAATGGCAGGATTTCAAGCCGCGCTCGCCGAAGCAGTGCATCGAGCGCGCGAGCGCCGGCGTCACCGAAACGCGCCTGCATCACCATACCCGCCTCGACCAAGCTCGCCGCCGACATCAGCCGCACGGGGTCGCTCGCGATCGCCGCGGTGCACCGTTGATCCGCCGGCTCCTGCTTCAGGATCGCCTGCACGGCCGAGCTGTCGACGACCATCAGGAAGGCAGACCGAATTCATCGTAGCCCAGGATCGCGTCGTCCGGGCGGTCGTCCTGGACCGGCAGCGCGGCGCAGCGCCGGCCGATCGCCATCAGCTCCGCGGCGAGCCGGTCCCTATCGCTCTGCCGCTTCGACCGCTCGCCTGCCAGCCGCTCCCGGAGTGCGGTTCGAATGGCCTCGGTCATCGTGACGCCGGTCAGCTTGGCCAACTCCCGAGCGAGCCGATCGGTCTCGGGATCGCGGATGCTCAAGGCCACGAGGTCCTCCGTATGGATGGCCCAAAATTGGTATATACACCTGCATCGCGCCGCCAAGCGCGCGATCTAGCGCGCCGCCTGGCTCGATCGCCGCGGAGCGGTGCTAGGTGAGGCCGGCCTTGAGCAGGGCCGCGCGGTGGTGCTCGCGGTCACCGGGCTGCTGGTAGTGCAGCGTCGCGAGGTAACTTTCGACGGTGAAGGCAGGGTCGCGCGCCCGAACCTCATCGGCGTGGCTCGCCGCCGCCGCGGCATTGTCCAGCTGCGCGTGGGCGGCCGCGAGAAAGGCGTGGTGGGTCGCGTCCGGGCGCGTGATCCGCAGGAACGCCTCGACCGCCTCGGGGTAGCGGCGGGCCACGAAGTAGGCGCGGCCGAGGTGGTTCCAGAAGCGCTCCGGGTGGTACGGGTTGAGGCGCATCGCTTTGCGAATCCACTCGATCCCTTCCTCCGGCCGGCCGAGCCAGGTCAGGAGCTCGCCCTGCTGGACCACGATCAGGTCGTTGTTGGGATTGAGGGCGAGGCCGCGCTCCTGATGGTAGAGCGCCCGGTCGTGGTCGTCGGAGGCGAGGCTGACCGCGGCCAGGATGCGGTGGACGTCACTGTCGTTGTCGTCGAGCGCGAGTGCTGCTTGCAGCTCGGCGACGATGCGCTCCCAGGTCGCCTCCCGGTCCTCACACCAGCCGTTCACCCAGGTCTGCCCCAGGACGCAGGCCTTCCAGGCGTGGGCGTGCGCGTATTTCGGATCGAGCGCGAGCGCCCGCTCGAGCAGCCGGAGCGCCTCGGCGTTGGCCTCGGGCGCCGAGCGGTGGTGCAGGACCTTGCCGGCGAGCACGAGTTCGTAGGCCGCCATGCTGTCGGTCGGCTTGCGTTCCACCCGATCGTGAGTCGCCTGCTCGACCCGCCCGGGCAAGGTTGCGACGATCGCCGCGGTCACCTCGTCCTGGATCGCGAAGATGTCCTCGAGCTCGCGATCGTAACGATCGGCCCAGACGTGCCGGTCGGTCTCGGCATCGATCAGCTGGACGGTGACCCGGACCCGGTTGCGGGCCTTGCGGACGCTGCCCTCGACCACGTACTGGACGCCGAACTCGCGGGCGACATCCTGAATCCGGACCGCCTTGCCCTTGTGCACGAAGGCCGAGTTGCGCGAGATCACCAAAAGATCGCGAAAGCGCGAGAGTGCCGTGATGATGTCCTCGGTCAAGCCGTCGGCGAAGAACTCCTGCTCCGGGTCGCCGCTCATGTTGACGAACGGCAGGACCGCGATCGCCGGCTTGTCGGTGGCAGCACCAGCGGCCACCGCCTGCGACCGCGGTGCCGGCGCCGGGCTTGCGGCCTCGCCAAGCAGCACCCGGTAGACCCGGATCGGCCGGGCGAGATTCTTGACCGTCTGCTCGCCGAGGTCTTCGAAGGCGACGTCGAGCCGGTCGCCGATCTGATCGCGGATCGCCTGCGAGACGTGAATACCGCCGGCATCCGCCAGGCCCTCGAGCCGGGCAGCGATGTTGACGCCGTCGCCGAAGATGTCGTCGTCCTCGATGATCACGTCGCCGAGGTTGATGCCGATCCGGAACTGGATCCAGCGGGCCGGCGGCACGTCGGCGTTGCGCTTGGCCATCCGGCGCTGGATCTCGGCGGCGCACTGGACGGCCTCGATGACGCTGGCGAACTCGACCAGCATGCCATCGCCGGTGGTCTTGATGATCCGGCCCTTGTTCTTGGCGATCGCCGGATCGATCAGCTCGAGCCGGTGCGCCCGCAGGCGCGCGAGCGTGCCCGCCTCGTCCGTCTCCATCAGCCGGCTGTAGCCGACCATGTCGGCGGCGAAGATCACGGCGAGCCGGCGCTCGATGGCCTTGACTTCCATACGCTGCTGTCCCTCGGCGCAAGCGCGAGTGTAGCAATAAAGCCGCGACCTGCCTACGGCGCGGCCGCTACCCTCGCTGCCTTCGGGATTACCAGCCGGCGCGCGACCGCAGCAGCCGCAGGCGGTCCTCCAGGCGGGCGAGATTGTCGCGCGCCGTGCCGTAGCCGTTCAGGGTCGCGTGCGCCGCCTCCCAGAACAGGGTCGAGACCTTCGCATATTGCGCGCCGGTCGCCGCCGACGGTCGTGCGACCGCGTCCTCGAGGACCTTGGCGAGTTCGGCGAAGAACGGATTGGCCGCCAGGACCTCCGGATCCTGATAGAGGCTCGCGATGGTCGGCGCGAACGAGCCCTCGATCGCGCGCCGCTTCTGCTCGGCCCGGCTGGTCAGATAGCGCACGAGGTCGATCGCCGCGGCCTGATTCTTGGAGTATTTGGAGACCGCGAGCTGCCAGCCGCCGAGCGTCGCGCTGTGCCGGCCGTCGGCGCCGCCCTTGGGCAGTGGTGCCACGCCGACCTTGCCCTTGAGCGGGCTGTCGTCCGCCTGCAGCAGCGACCAGGCGTAGGGCCAGTTGCGCATGAAGACCGCGTTGCCGCGCTCGAAGGTGATCCGCGCGTCCTCCTCGATGAACTGGGTGACCCGGGCCGGCGCGATCGTCCCGACCCAGGCGGCGGCCTCGCCGAGCGCCAGCGCCGCGGCCGGGTTGTCGACGGTGATCTGGCCCTCGCGGTCGACGATCGTGCCGCCGCCATAGGCGTTGATCCATTCCAGTGCGTTGCAGGTCAGACCCTCATAGGCCTGGCCCTCGAAGACGAGGCCGAAGAGGTCCGGTTTGCCGGCGGCGCGCTCGGCGGTCTGGATCCTGAGCGCGGTGTCGGCGAGCTCGCCCCAGGTCTGCGGCACCGGCGCGCCATATTGGTCCAAGAGATCCTTGCGGTAGTAGAGCATGCCGGCGTCCGTGAACCAGGGCATGGCGACCAGGCGGCCATCGACCGTGTTGTTGGCGACGATCGCTGGCAAGTGCTGTTGCAGCACCTCGGGCGCAATCTGCGGGCCGAGATCGACCAGCTCGCCCGCGAGCGCGGACGGCCAGATCACGTCGATCTGCAGCACGTCCACGGCCGGGTCGTGGCGGCCGAGCAGGTCGAGATAGGCGAAATAGCGCTCGTTGCTGCGCGCCGGCGCGGGCATAACCCTGACGCTGTTGCCGCTCTGCTGGGCCCAGGCTTCAGCCCCTTCCCGGCAGAGGCGGATCTCCATGTCCTGGGTGCCGCAGGAGAGCGTGACCTCGGCCGCCGTGACGGTTGCAGGACCGACCAGGACGATGCCGAGGAGCAGCGCGCCGAGCGCCGCCGAGCAGGTTCCGAGCCGCATGATCGCCTCCCTGCGCCACGTGCGAGCCGGTTCACCCCCAAGTGTAGCACGGCTGCCCGGGGATCGCGAACCCGGCGCGAATCGAACCCCAATCGAACCCCTCCGGTTGTGGCCGGGCGGCGACTTGGCTAGCTTCGATGCTCGTTCCTGACTGGTGAGGGGAGAGGGATCATGCCGCAGACCGCGCGCATCGGCTTCATCGGGCTCGGCGCGATGGGGGCCGGCATGGCCGCGAACCTGTTGCGCGCCGGCTTCGAGGTCACGGGCTTCGACCTCAGGCAGGCGGCACTCGACGAGCTGGTCGCGCGCGGCGGCCAGGCGGCTGCGAGCCCGCGCGCGGCCGCCGAGGGCGCGGCGGTGCTGATCCTGATGGTGGTCAACGACGCCCAGGTCGAGGCCGCGCTGTTCGGTGCCGACGGAGCTCTGGAAGCGCTGCCCGCGGGCGCCACGATCGTGCTCTCGGCGACGGTGCCGGCCGGCTACGTGCGCGGCCTCGGCGAGCGGGTGGCGGCGCGCGGCCTGCATCTGCTCGACGCGCCGGTCAGCGGCGGCGCGACCGGGGCCGCTGCCGGCCAGCTGACGATCATGGCCTCGGGCTCGGAGCAGGCGCTCGCGGCTGCCGGGCCGGCGCTCGAAGCCTGTTCGAAAAAGGTCTACCGGCTCGGCGACCAGCCCGGGATCGGCTCGACGGTCAAAGCGGTCAACCAGCTGCTGGCCGGGGTCAACCTGGTGACCGCCGCCGAGGGCATGGCGTTCGGAGTGGCGCAGGGCGCCGATCCCAAGGTGCTCTACGAGGTGATCCGCGGCGCTGCGGGCGGCAGCTGGATGTTCGAGAACCGGGTGCCGCACATGCTGGCCGACGACTACAGCCCGACCAGTGCGGTCGACATCTGGGTCAAGGACCTGGGCCTCGTGCTCGACACCGGCAAGACGCTGAAGATGCCGCTGCCGATGGCGGCGGCCGCCTACCAGGTCGTGATGATGGCGGCGGCCCAGGGCCTGGGACCGATCGACGACGCCGGCTTCGTCAAGGTGTACGAGAGCTTCACCGGGGCCAAGGTGGCCGGCACGGGCGGGGACAAGGCGGAATGAACCGGGTGGCGCAGAGTTCCAAGCCTGCGGGTCGGATCTGGGTCGGGACCCGCCTCGGTGCGAGCGCGCTCGCGATCGGATCGATCCTGGCGGGCTGTGCCCAATACGAGCCGTCGCAGCGGCGGATGACGGTCGCGCCCGACCCGGTCGACTGCGCCGACGGGACGCCCAGCGCCTGCATCAGGGTCACGGATGCTTCGGGTGACATCTGGATCACGCACCCTGCGGAGATCGCGGGCTTCACCTACGAACCGGGGTATTCCTACGAGCTGCTGGTCGAGCAGCCCTCCAACGTGAGCGAGGCCGAATTGGCCGACACGGCGAGACCGACGCTGATCCGCGTCCTGAGCAAGCAAGCCGCCGGCGCGTCCGAGCGGACGCTGACCAGGCGCCTCGACCAAGGCCCCTGGTCGCTCGTGAGCGTCAGCCCCAGCGATCACACCGCGGCCCAGTGGACGGCAAGCGGGATCACCGCCCGGTTCGATCCCGCCGCCGGCCGCCTGTCCGGTTTCGCTGGCTGCAACGACTACTCCGCCTCGCTCACGGTCACCGGCGATCAGCTCCAGGTGGCCGCGCCCAGTTCCACCCGGAAAGCCTGCGCCCCGCCGATCGTCATGGACCTGGAGCAGGAATATCTGTTGCGGCTCGCCAAAGCCGCGGCCTTTGCGGTCACGCCGGGCCGGCTGGAGCTGTCTTTGTCCGACGGCAGCGGCATGGCGTTTCGCAGCGCCGCCGCGACTCCCAAAGCCGCCAAGTAGCCTCACTGGCGCGCTCTGGCGCGGGGCGGCGCGCCTAACCGAGGTTCGCCTCCCAGGCGCCGTCGACGAAATAGGCCTCGTCCTCGCCCGGCCACGGGGGCATCGTGACCGCGACCGCGGCGAGCGGCTCGGTGCCGTCGTTGCGCAGCTGGAACCAGGTTCCGGTCGGGATCGCGATCGAAGTCCCGGGCGCGACGTTGACGATCTCCGAGCCTTCGCCCAACCGGCGCCACATGCGGCCTTCTCCGGCCAGAAAATACCAGACCTCCTCGACCGTGCGATGGGCGACGGCGTGCGAGGTCCGCCCGGGCCCGAGGGTGAAATGGGCCATGCTGCCACGGGTCGTGGTCGCCAGAAGCCGCACCTCGCAGCCGTCCGGCGCGATCACGTCGGCAGCAGCACTCAGCGATCTGGTGATGAGATCAGGCATCGCCAGCGCCCGTCAGAGCTACACGCCGCTGTCGGCATAGATTGCGGCAAACGGAATCGTGACGCTCACCGCTTCCAGCTCCAGCCCGGCGTCGCCGATCAGGTGCTCGACTTCCCATTTCAGCCCGCGGCGCCGCCAAACCACGACGTGGCGTTGCTCGCTCGATACCAGAACGATCTCTCGAACCGACTCGATCTGACTGTAGTCATAGGCCTTGCGCCCCCGGTCGTGCTCAATCGTTGAAGGCGACAGCACCTCCACCACGAGCACGGGATTGGGGATGGCCGCGCGACCCGGCTCGACCGGCGTGCGGCTGACGACGACATCGGCCTCGTAGAAGGTGTCGTCACGATCAGGACGTTGGACGCCCGCTTCATTGCCCACGTAGCAGGGTTTGCCGAGCCTGGATCTGAGCGCGTGGCTCAAATTGGCGACGATCACCGAATGAGCCGGCGCGGTCGGTGCCATCGCGATTGGCCGGCCGTCGATCAGCTCGTAGCGCGTGTCGGTGCCGTCGTCCCACGCCAGGAACTCCGCGACGGTCATCAGTTTCGTCGCTGCGTCCGTCATGAGCGCACTCTACTTCGGAATCTCGGCCGCAGCTACGCGATGTTGCCGCCGAGCTCGTCCTCGATGTGGGCGCGAATGATCTCGCCGACGTCGGCGTCGGGCTCGAAACCCATAGACCGGCCGCGCCTGGCGTCGAACCTCGCCGGCCAGCCGGCGACGACCTTCTGGATCGTCGGATCGGGCTGCCACTTGATCCGGGCTGCCACCTGCTCACCCGCGATCTCGGTCAGCGCATCGACCATCTCGCCGATCGAGACCGTGATCCCGGGGAGCGTCAGCATCCGGGTCATGCCGAAGGCCGCGGCGGGCAGCTCGAAGGCGTGGGTCAGCGCCTGGATCACCCGTCGTGGCGAGAGGATGTACATCTCGGCATCGCGCTCGACCGGACAGACCGCCTCCTCGCCGGCGAGCGGCTCGCGGATGATCGAGCTCGCGAACGTCGAGGCCGCCTTGTTCGGCCGGCCGGGGCGGACCACGATGGTCGGCAGGCGGAGCGCCCGGCTGTCGACGAAGCCCTTGCGGCCATAGTCGTTGAGCAGCAGCTCGCCGGCCGCCTTCTGCGCGCCATAGGAGGTCTGGGGCGTCAGGATCGTGCCGTCGTCGAGCACCGCCGGCATGTCGCCGCCATAGACCGCGACCGAGCTCGCGAACACGACGCGGATCGGCTCCGGCAGGGCCCGGCAGGCCTCGAGCACGTGGCGTGTGCCGTCGAGGTTGACCCGGTAGCCGAGGTCGAAGTCCTGCTCGGCGTTGGCGCTGACGATCGCGGCGAGGTGGAAGACGCCATCGGTGCGCGCCCCGATCAGCTCGCTGACCGCGGCCGGGTCGGTGATGTCGCCGGCGGTGGTCTCGAGCCGCGGATCGTCGGACAGGCCGTCCGCCTCGACCACGTCGAACAGCGTGATCGTCCGGATCGTCTGAATCGTGCCGTGGCGATCCATCAGCGTGCCGCGGGCGAGCAGCGCGCGCGCGAGCTTCTTGCCGATGAAGCCGGCGCCGCCGGTGATCACGATGCGCATGCGGGACCTCCCTCGAAGATGCCGGCGCCGGCCGGCGGATTTGGGCTTGGCGCAGCCGGGGGCGACTGCGCTAGAAAGAACTCCTACCATAAAGCAGCGGACCGCCCATGTCGCTCCCGCCAGTACCGCTCCTGCTGGGCTGCATCGCCGACGACTTCACCGGTGCGACCGACCTCGCGAGCATGCTGGTGCGCCAGGGCATGGCGACCGTGCAGCTGATCGGCGTGCCGGGCGCCGAGGTCGATCCGGGCGCGGCGCAGGCGGTCGTGGTCGCGCTCAAGTCGCGCACGATCCCGGCCGGGGACGCGATCCGGCAGTCGCTGGCGGCGCTCGCCTGGCTGCGCGAACGAGGCGCCGGGCAGATCCTGTTCAAATACTGCTCGACCTTCGATTCCACCGCCGAGGGCAACATCGGGCCGGTCAGTGAGGCGCTGCTGGAAGCGCTCGGCGCCGATCTCACGATCGCCTGCCCGGCCCTGCCCGAGAACGGCCGCAGCGTCTACCTCGGCCACCTGTTCGTGGGCGAGCAGCTGCTCTCCGACAGCCACATGCGCCACCACCCGCTGACGCCCATGACCGACAGCAACCTGGTGCGCGTGCTGCAGCGGCAGAGTGCGGCGCCGGTCGGCCTCCTCGCCTATCCCGCGGTCGACCGCGGCCCGGAGGCGATCCGGGCCCGGCTGGCCGAACTGCGCGCAGCGGGCGTCCGGCAGGCGATCGCGGACGCGGTCAGCGAGCGGCACCTGATCGACCTCGGCGCCGGGGCGGCCGATCTCGCCCTGATCACCGGCGGCTCGGGCATCGCGATGGGCCTGCCGGCGAATTTCCGGCGCCAGGGCAAGCTCGACGAATCGGCGCCCGCGGACGCGCTGCCGCAGGTGGCGGGGCATGCAGCGATCCTCTCGGGCAGCTGCTCGGCCGCGACCCTCGCCCAGGTCGAGCGCCACCGCGCCGCCGGCCGGCCCACAATGGCGCTCGACCCGCTCGAGCTCGCCGAGGGCTCCGCCGGGATCGAGCGTGCCCTCGCCTTCGCCGAGCGGCACATCGGCGAGGGTCCGATCCTGTTCAGCTCCTCGGCGGCGCCCGAGGCGGTCGCCAAGGTCCAGGCCCGGCTCGGGCGCGGGCGGGCCGGCACCGTGGTCGAGACCGCCATGGCGGCGATCGCCAAGGGCCTGATCGAGCAGGGCGTGCGTCGTCTGGTGGTCGCGGGCGGCGAGACCTCGGGTGCGGTGGTCGATGCGCTCGGCGTCAAGGCGCTGAAGATCGGCCCGCCGATCGACCCGGGCGTGCCCTGGACGCTGAGCCTCGGCCAGCCGGAGCTGCTGCTGGCGCTGAAGTCCGGCAACTTCGGCGCGCCCGATTTCTTCATCAAGGCATTCGAGCGCGCCCTGACCACCCCATGACCATCCGATGACCGCCCGATGAGCGCCATGACCGAGACGAAGCTTCGGGACGAGATTGCCGAGTACGGCGCCTTTCTTACCAGCCAGGGTCTGGCCCACGGCAGCACCGGCAACATCAGCGTCCGGCTCGATGACGGCTGGCTGATCACGCCGACCAACTCGCGTCTGGGCCGGCTCGATCCAGCGCGGATCGCGAGGCTCGACCGGGACGGCCGCCTGATCGCCGGCGATCCGCCGTCCAAGGAAGCGTTCCTGCACCGCTCGGTCTACGAGATGCGGGAAGGCGCGCGGGCGATCGTCCATCTGCATTCGACCCATTCGGTCGCGGTCTCCTGCCTCGCCGGAATCGATGCCGACGACGTGCTGCCGCCGCTGACCGCGTACTACGTGATGCGGGTCGGCAAGCTGCCGCTGATTCCCTACTTTCCGCCCGGCGACGAGCGGCTCGCCGGGGCGGTCCGCGAGGTCGCCGCCCGCCACGCGGCGGTCCTGCTCGCCAACCACGGTCCGGTGGTCGCGGGCGCCAGCCTGGACGCGGCGGTCGCCGCGGCCGAGGAGCTCGAAGCGACCGCGCGCCTGTTCCTGCTCCTCCAGGGGCACGCCACCCGCCCGCTCACGCCGGCCGAGGTCGCGGAGCTCGAGGCCCGTTTCCCGCGCGTCTGAGCGCACCGGCGCGGGCGGCGCCGATCGCAACAAAAACCTGTAAAAAGCAGCCCAGTTGTGGGTCGTCTGCTTGGCGGTGACCTGCAGAGCTTGCGGATTGACGGGGCGCGGCCGGACTCGACCGCACCGATGACAATCAATCGGAAAAAGATGCAAGTCGTGCTTGACGGCGGCATCGGAGTGCAGTAGTGTGCAGACCCGTTCACCACTGTGATGCAGGCTTGGGAGGACAAGACTGCTGTGCGAGCCAGGCGGGGGAAGAAGCTGGCCACGCGGGTCACGGTCAGCGTCGACGAGCGGGACTACGAGCAACTGTCGGTGCTGGCAGAAGAGCACCGTGTGTCCCTCGCCTGGCTCGTACGTTATGCGGTTGGCGACTTTCTGGATCGCTATCGACGGGACCAGCTCGAGCTGCCGCTCGAGCTGACCAGCCGACGACGCTAGCGGTTCGCGGTTGACGGCTTGTGTTCACGGGTACCGCCGGGTCGTCTTCGGTTCGCCGAGATGCCCGGCGGTCCAGGAGGCCGGCCGTATGCGAACCCGCCGGCGCGGTCAGGCGCGGCGTTCCGGGAGGCCGTCGAGCCCCTGCGGCTCGTGCCGTCACATCGAACGACTTCCGGGGCCGCGATCGCGCAGCTACTCGCGCCGCGGCTTCAGCTCGAGCACCAGATCGCTGGTGCCGAGCGGCACCGGTCCCGGCGTGCGCGCGCCGAGTTCGCCGGGCACGACCTTCAACACGTCGCCGTCGTGATCGGTGAACACCTCGACGACGTAGTCCTTGAACCTGATCCGCCCGCTCATGTCGGTCGATGGCGTCACGTTGAACTCGAGCGGCAGGCTGAAACTTTCGATCGTCCGGTACTGGCTGTCGAGCTCGGTGCCGGCGGCCGGATGGAACAGCTTGATCACCAGGCGGTCCCCGGCGGCGATCTGCCCGGCAATTCCCGGCTCGACCCGGATCGTCCCCTGGATCGCCTTGGCGTCGGCGTGCGCGGTCCCTGCGAGCGCCGCCGCAACCGGGCAGACGGCCAGATGAAGCGCGAGCCAGCGCCGGTGCCTCCGGCGGGACGTGGCTGCAACCCTCATGGCAACACCTCTCCCGAGCCGGCTCTAGATCAGATCGCCGACGGCGTCCAGGCGCACCGCGTCCGGCTCGGGTCACCGAGCTCCGGAGGCGGTCGCTCGAGCGTGCGTCGCGCGGCTCAAAATCTGTGGCATTGCGGGCGCATTTGGCCTAAGAAGCCTTGGCATCCATCCGATGATGAATGCCCGACAACCAGGGAGGATCCTGATGCAGTGGCGTACGCCCAAGATCGTTGAGATCGCCTGCGGCTGCGAGATCAACGCCTATTTCCCAGCTGACCTCTGAGTTGGCCGCCGTGCCGGCGGCTGCGCGCTTTGGACAGTGATGCGCATCATTGTTCTGGGTGCCGCCGCCGGCGGCGGTTTTCCACAATGGAACAGCGCCTGTCCGGTCGGGGAGCGGGCGTGGCAAGCTGATCCGGCCGCCCGCTGGCGCACCCAGTGCTCGCTGGCGATCAGTGCCGACGGACGGGACTGGGCTCTGCTCAACGCCAGCCCGGATCTCCGCCAGCAGATCCTGGCGACGCCGGCGTTGCACCCCCAGGTCCAGCATCCGGAGACGGCGCCCCGGCACAGCCCGATCCGGGCGGTCGCGCTGACCAATGGCGATGTCGACCATGTCGCTGGCCTGCTCAGTCTGCGAGAGAGCCAGCCGCTCGACCTGTTCGCGACCGGGGCGATCCTGGACGTGCTCGCCCGGAACCCGATCTTTGACGTGCTGAACCCGAGCTACGTGACCAGGCACCGGCTCGCTCTCGAGCAGCCGGCGGAGATCCTGCCGGGGCTCCGGGCAGTGCCGTTCGCGGTGCCGGGCAAGGTGGCGCTCTACCTCGAGAACGAGACGCTCGACGTCGGCGCCGAGACCGAAGACACGATCGGGCTCGAGCTGCATGGCGACGGCGCCCGCGCCTGTTTCGTGCCCGGCTGCGCCCGGGTCACGGCCGGCTTGGCCGAACGGCTGAATGGCGCCGACGTTCTGTTCTTCGACGGCACCCTTTGGACCGACGACGAGATGATCCGGAGCCGGACCGGGATCAAGAGCGGGGCCCGGATGGGCCACCTCAGCGTTTCGGGCCCGGACGGCTCGCTCGCGGCGCTCCGGAGGCTCTCGCTCGGCCGCCGGATCTTCCTCCACATCAACAACACCAACCCGATCCTGCTCGAGGATTCCCCCGAGCGCGCCCGGGTCACCGCCGCCGGCTGGGAGGTCGCCTACGACGGCATGGAGATTGAGCTGTGAGCGAGATCCTGAGCCCGGCCGGGCTGGAAGCGGCGCTCCGCCAGATCGGCGAGGAGCGCTATCACTGGAACCACCCGTTCCACATCGCGATGAAGAACGGCGAGCTGACCAAGCCCCAGGTCCAGGCCTGGGCGCTCAATCGCTACTATTACCAGGCGCAGATCCCGATCAAGGACGCGACCCTGCTCGCTCGGCTCGACGATCCGGCGCTGCGCCGTGCCTGGCGCCAGCGGATCATCGACCATGACGGCGAGCGCGAGGGCGAAGGCGGCATCGAGCGCTGGCTCAAGCTGACCGAGGGTCTGGGCCTGGAGCGCGGTTATGTGATCTCGACGAAGGGGCTCCTGCCGGCGACCCGGTTCGCGGTCCAGGCTTACGTGCACTTCGTGCGCGAGCGCCCGCTGCTCGAGGCGATCGCCTCGTCGCTGACCGAGATGTTCTCGCCCAGGATCATCGCCGACCGGGTCTCGGGCATGCTCGCGAGCTACGACTTCGTCAGCCGGCAGACGCTCGCCTACTTCGAGAAGCGCCTGAGCCAGGCGCCGCGCGACGCCGATTTCGCGCTCGACTACGTCAAGCGCGAGGCCAAGCGCCCGGACCAGCAGGCGGCGGTGCTGGATGCCCTGCGCTTCAAGTGCGACGTGCTCTGGGTCCAGCTGGACGCGCTCGAGCACGCCTACGTCACCCCGGGCCGGATCCCGCCCGGCGCCTTCGATCCGGCGGATCTGTAAGCGAGAATCGCGGGATCGCGGGATCGCGGGCGGAGCATGAACGGGGATTGCCCATGAGCGGACGGGTCGAGGTCAGCGCCGAGCTGGTGCCGGCGCTGCCGCGCGGCGTCAAGCTGCGCTTCGATCAGGCCCGCGAGGCCTGGGTGCTGCTGGCGCCGGAGCGGGTGTTGATGCCCGACCCGATCGCGGTCGAGATCCTCAAGCGCTGCAATGGTAAGCGGAGCGTCGCCGCGGTGGTCGACGACCTGGCCGTGACCTTCGCCGCCGAGCGCGCCCAGATCGAGACCGACGTCACCGCGTTCCTGCAGGACCTCGCCGACAAGGGCATGCTGACCCTGGGCCAGCCGTAGAGCCCTTCGCTTGCGGTGGAACCGTAGCCCGCGGTGCGTGAGGTAGTCGGCTCAATAACTTGGCGGCACTGCGGCGAGGCGCAGCCGATGGTTACTACGGTTGCCCCATTTCCAGCTGGTCGCAGCGAAGCTGGCGTGACTTCGAAAGCGGCCGGATCAAGGGGACGATCCCATGGATATTCCGCAAAACGCGGTTTTGCTGCGGATCTTCATCGGCGAGAACGACAAGTTCCACGGTCGCCCACTGTATGAAGCCATCGTGCTCAAGGCGCGCGAGATGCATCTGGCCGGCGCGACGGTCCTGCGCGGCCCGATGGGCTTCGGCCGGGCGAGCCGCTTGCATACGTCGAAGATCCTCCGGCTGTCCATGGACCTGCCGATGGTGGTCGAGATCGTCGACAGCGAAGAGAAGATCGACGGTTTTCTTCCGACCCTGGACGGCATGATCCAAAGCGGGCTGGTCACGCTGGAGAAGATCAAGGTGCTGCGCTACAGCCACTAGCCATGCTCGATTGTCTCTTCTGTACGACCGCCGCAGGACGAGCTCCATGCCACCGGATCTGGGAAGAGAGAGGCATCTGGCGGTTCTTTCGATCGTCCCGAACACGCCGGGTTTCTCGGTCGTCGTGACCAAGCGGCACGACCCGAGCTAAGCAATCAGCGAGGTCGACGGGGTGTCGGTGCGGTCGACCAACGAGACTTGGCACCCTCAGGGGCCGTAGGCGGGGACGGAGGCGCTGCTCTGCTCCTGCCGGAGTTGACGCGGTCGCTTCACAGCGTGCCGACGCCGATCACCAGCGCGATCAGCAGGGCGAGGAGCACGTAGGCGGCGTAGGCGTTCACCTGACCGATGTGCATGCGCCGGAGCAGACCGGCCAGGCTCCGCAGGCTGACGACCGCGGGCGCCAGGACCAGCCGGTCGAGCAGGTGCACCTCGTCATACTCGCGGCGCACCGCGGTCCGGAAGTGCAGCGCGACCGCTTCGGTCGAGTCCTCGACGGTCGTCGGCCGGAGCACGGCGTGGAACACCACCCGCACCGGGTTGGAGAAGCCGGTCGCGGTATAGGTGATCCCAGGCCGCAATCGGCGCAGACCGCCGCACCAGACGGCCCGCCTGATCACTGCGCGCCCGAGGCTGATCGATCGGAACAGGATCCAGGCGAGCGCCAGCAGCGCCAGCAGCATGAGGACCATGTAGGAGGTCGACATCGCGAACACGACGGGGTTCGAAGCCCCACCGCGATGAAGGACGACGAGGCCGCGCCCGGGCAAGCTGGCCTGGCCGACCTGGGCGCCGAGATCGTGGAACTCGGCCAGGAACTCGGGGGTGATCCCCTCGCCGGCGGCGAGCTCCGGCGCGAAGAACGGCGGCACCAGCGCCGGCGCGGCGCTGGCGTGGACGATCGGCGCCACCGTCCGGTCGAGCGCCGGGATCGCATAGGTCGGCAGCAGGCCGAGCAGCACGCAGAGGACGGCGAACGCCGCCATCGGCGCGCGGACGCCGGGCCGCCCTTCCCTGGCCGCGGCGGCCGCGGGCGAGCGCGCGATGCCGAGGAAACTCATCGCGAAGCACTTGGCGAAGCAGGTGACGGCGAGGCCTGCGGTCAATGCCAACAGCGCGCCGGCGAGCGCAAAGGTGATCTTGACCACGGTCGAGGACAGCAACGACGCGCGCAGCAGGCTCTGAAGCGTGAGCCACTCGGAGACGAAACCGTTCAGTGGCGGCAGCGCGGCAATCGCGAGCACGCCGATCAGGAACAGGCCGGCGGTCCAGGGCATGCGGTGGATCAGGCCTCCCAGCCGATCCATGTCGGTGCTGCCGACCCGGTCTTCGACCGCGCCAGCGCCGGTGAACAGCAGCGCCTTGTAGAAAGCATGGTTGACCAGGTGGTATAGCGAAGCAATCAGCGCGATGCCGGCGATCACGCCGAGTCCCGCGGCTGCGAACACCAGCCCGGCGCCGAGCGCCGCGATCACGATTCCCATGTTCTCGATCGAGCTGTGGGCGAGCATTCGCCGAAGATCGGTCTGGATGGTCGCGTACAGGATGCCGACCAGAGCCGTGAGGCTGCCGATCACCAGGGCGACCAGGCCGGGGCCGAGCGAGATCGGCGGCAGCAGGTCGGCGTTGACCCTGAGGATCGCGTAGATCCCGAGATTGGTGGTCGCACCGGCGAGCACCGGCGTGAACCGGCGCGGCGCGGCGACATAGGCGTCCGGCAGCCATTGATTGACCGGCACGAGGCCGGCCTTGACCCCGAAGCCGAAGAAGGTGAGCAGGAAGACCGCCCATCTGAGCCCGCCGCCGAGACCGGCCAGCCCGCGCAGGGCTCCGAAGTCGATCCCGCCCGCAGCGCCCGCGAGCAGCAGCAGCCCGAGCAGGCCGGCGATCGTGCCCGCCTCGCTCATCGCGAGCATGACGTAGCCGGCCCGCCCGGCAGAGGGCTCGCCCTCCAAGGTCACCAGCGCAAAGATCAGGAACGACATCAGCTCCCACCCGATCATGAAGGAGACGATGTCGCCGGCGGCCAGGAGCAGGACGATCGCCCCGAACAGCAGCTGATAGAGCCCAGAAAAGCTCGCCGATCGCGGCTGGCGGCCACGGTCGCTCGCGGCCAGGACGACCCCGACCAGGAACACGATCGCGGACACCGCCAGGAACAGCGCGGCGATCGGATCGAGCACCAGGACCAGACGGCCCAAGTCGGCAAGTGGCCAGAGCGGCAGCGTGGTCGCGGTGCCGCTTGCCAGGACCTGTGCGGCCAACGCGATCGCGATCAGGCATTCGATGACGACGGAGGCGACGAAAAGGGTCGTTCGCACAGCGGCCGGCGTCATCCAGGCGAGCGCGGCGCCGCCGGCGCAGATCGCGAGGCAGATGCCCAGCAGGAGGTCGGGCGCGGGCACCACTGTCAGCCTCCGGTCGGTGCCGGCGAGGTCAGGCCCGTCGGAGGCTTCCTGCCCACCGCGACCAGGAGTCCGTGCAGGATCGCAAGCGGCGGCGGCGGGCAGCCTGGCACCATGACATCGACCGGAACGACACCCTGGACCCCACCCTGCGAGGCGAAGGTCCGGCCGAACACGCCGCCCGACAGCGCACAGACCCCCATGGCGACCACGCGCTTGGGCCCGGGCATGGCCTCGTAGGCCCTCCTGAGCGGCAGGATCATGGCGTCGGTGACCGGCCCGGCGACCAGCAGGACGTCGGCGTTGCGCGGCGTCGGCGTCATGAAGAAGCCGAGGCGGTGGATGTTGTAGTAGGGGCTGTCGAGCTGGCGCGCCTCGCTCATGCAGGCGCCGCAGGCGCCGGCGTCCAGATAGCGGATGTGCAGGGAGCGGCCGAACGCCCGCCCCAGACGGCGCGCGACCGCATCGGGATCGCTGGCTTCGGCCGCCCATTCGTAGCCATCCTGCCAGTCGATCCGGGCGCCGTCGTCGGTCCTGGCGCAGCGCGAACAATGGACGCAGCGAGCGTAGTCGACGCTGACACCGCCCGGCTCCGAGGCCAGCGCGCCGGTCGGACAGATCGCCGCCAGTCGGGCGGCCGCCGCGCGCCCACCGACCTCGGTCGTGGCGGGCCGGCCGGGCGAGACGCCGGCGGCCGCCTCGGCCGCTTCCGGGTAGCGGCTGCTCTTGATCCCGGTGCGCAGCCCGGCGAACACCCACGTGGTCATGGACCCGCCCTCAACGATCGCACTCGACATTGGACAGCCCGAAGCTCGCCATGATGATCGGGAAATCCTGGAAGGCGAAGTTCTCGGCGGCGAGATGGAAGCCATGCCAGTTGGTGAACGACGGGGGCGTGATCCGCCAGCGGCTGACGGTGCCGTCTTCGGCGAGTCGCAGCCAGTGAAACGCCGCGCCCAGCGGCGCCTCGACCGCGACCAGCGCGGCACCGGCCCTGAGTTCGATCGGCGGCGCCGCGACCGGACCGGCGGGCAGCCCGGCGGCGAGCTGGCGGATGATCCGCGCCGACTGCTCGGCCTCGCGGAACAGCACGCGCAGGCGCGCGTAGCCGTCGCCCTCGGCCTCGATCGGCACCTCGAAGCCGACCTCGCCGTAAGCGGCGTAAGGGAACAGCTTGCGCAGATCGCGGCCGATGCCGGATGCGCGCGCGATCGGCCCGACCAAGCCGTAGTCGACCGCCGGCGCGTGCGCGACCATGCCGACCTCCTCGAGCCGGTCGAGAAAGCTGCTCGAGAAGCGCAGCATCCGCTCCAGACCTGACAGCCGCTCGCAGATCGCCACCGCCTGATCGGCCAGGCGCCGGCAGGCCTCGTCGGCGAAGTCCCGGCTGAGGCCGCCCGGCTGCAGCAGGCCGAACAGGTAGCGATGGCCGGCGAAGGCGGCGCTCAGGCGGAGCAGGTCCTCCTCCAGGATCTGGGCCTGGCTGGTGGCGACCGCGAGCGCGGTCGAGCCGCAGATGCCGGCGATCGCCGCGGCGTGGTGGCGGAGCCGCTCCAGCTCGGCGAACAGGCTGCGCAGTGCCCGCGCCCGCGCCGGCGCCTCGACGCCGCAGACCGTCTCGACCGCCTGGCAGAAGGCCAGGCCGTGAGCGAAGGCGGAGCTGCCGGAAAAGCGCTCGGCGAGCAACAGGACGCGATCGACCGCCTGGCCCTCGGCGATCTTCTCGACCCCCCGGTACTTGTAGAAGAAGCGCGGGGTGGTGACGATCACGTCCTCGCCGACGGTCTCGAGCAGGAAATGCGCGGCCTCGGCAAAATCGGAAAAGACCGGCCCGATCGGCATGGCGAAGGCGCCCGCGGCCTCGACGATGGTCTCGGGCTGCCACTGGGGGTCGAGCTCGCGCATCGCGAGCGGCTGGCCGGCATCGAATCCGCGGCGCATCGGATTGACGCCGTCCGGCCATTCCTCGTGCAGGACGAACTCGCCGAGCTTGGGGTGGCCTTCGAAGGCCAGCCCAAACAGATCCTCCGTCTCGCGCTCGTGCCAGTCGGCGGCGTGCACGCGCTCGCTGATCGAGGGCACGCCCATCTTCTCCAGCGGCTGGCGCAGGTGGACCATCGCCCAACTGCCGCCAGCGCTGTCGTAGAACGCGTAAACGAGCGACCAGACCTTGCCGGCGGGGTCCTCCTCGATGATCAAGGTCGCGAAGGCATAGCTCAGATCGGCGAACAACCAGGCGCACACCTGCGCCAGAGTCTCGGCGCAACAATGCAGATGGCAGATCTGCGGCTCCGCCTCGGCGTCGATCCCGACGGCGTCCTGCCAGCGCGCGGCAGCCGCCTGGGCCAGTCCGTTCCGCCCGAGCGCCGGGCCCGGCCGGGCAGGACGGCGCAGCCCTCCGCTCATGCTCAGCTCCCGAGCGCCGCCGCCGCGGCGCTGAGCAGGCTCTGGAAGGCCGCTGGCACGTAGAGACCGAGCACGATCATCGGGATGGCCGTGAGCAGCAGGGTCGTCCGGCAGCTCGCCGGGGCAGCGGCGGCGAGCGCCGGCGGCTCGGGCGTGCCGAAGATCATCCAGCCGATCTGCAGGAGGATGCCGCAGAACGCGACGACCACGAAGAACGCGAGCAGCCCGATCGTCCAGTACTGGCCGGCGGCGAGCCCGGCCTTGAAGATCGCGAACTCGCTGACGAACACCGCGAACGGCGGCGCGCCGGCGATCGCGAGGCCGCCCGCGAGGAGGGCCAGCGCTGCCACCGGCGAGCTGCGCAGCAGCCCGCGCACGGCGGCGATCTCCTGGGTCCCGACCGCGATCACGGCGATCCCGGCGGCATAGAAGCAGAACGACTTGGCAAGGGCATGCGCGGTCATCTGATAGGCAGCCCCGAGATGCGCCGCGCCGCCCCCAAGCCCGACCGCGACCAGGATGATGCCCATGTGCTCGACCGTGGAAAAGGCGAACATGCGCTTGTAGTCCCGGACGTGGATCAGGAGCATCGCCGCGACCCCGACCGAGATCAGCCCGGACACGACGAACCAGGTGCGCGCCTGCGCCAGCCCCGCGGCCTCGAGCGCCGGAAACAGCCGCAGGATCGCGTACAGCACGGTCGTGGTCTCGACCCCGGACAGCAGCGCGCAGATCGAGGCCGGCGCCTGGCTGTGGGCGTCGGGCAGCCAGGTGTGCATGGGCACCAGCCCGGCCTTGGTCCCGAATCCGACCAGGACCAGCAGGAAGCCGGTCCAGAGCAGTGCCGGCGGCATCCGCGGCGCGGCCGCGACCAGGCCGGCCCAGGTGAACGAGCCGGCCCCGCCGATGCCGCTGCCCCAGTACAGGATCAGGATCCCGAGCAGGGCCAGGATGGCTCCGAGCGTGGTCAGGACGACATATTTCCAGGCCGCCTCGAGCGCCTCGGGCGTGTCCTCGTAGCCGACCAGAAAGGCGGACAGCAGGGTGGTCAGCGAGACCGCGATCCACATCAGCGCGATGTGCGCGATGATCGGCACGGCGAGCATCGAGAGCAGGAACAGATTGTAGAGCGAATAGTAGCGACGGCCCTCCCGACGCTCGTCGCGGTGTCCTCGGGCCCCCAGATAGCCGGCCGAGAACAGCGCCGCGGTGGTTCCGACGAAGGCGATCAGCAGGAGCACCAGGGCGCTCAAGGCGTCGCAGCTCAGTAAGCCCGCGAGAGCGGTCGCCGGTCCCGACGCGACGACGCCCGCGGCGACCCGGATCGAGAGGGCCAGCGTCAGGCCGCTCGCCACGAGGGTGATCAGAGCAGCGCCGCGGGCCAGCGCCGGCGTCAGGACCAGGCCCGCGGCGAGCGCGGGGACGACCAGCACGGCCGTGAGCTCCATGGGCCGGCTACTCCTCGCGCAAGGCGGTCAGGAGGCCGACCGAAGTGTCGCCGACCCGTTCGTGGATGCGCCGGGTCAGGAGGCCGATCACCAGGGTCACCACCGGCACGTCGAAGGCCGCCGCCAGTTCGGCGATCACCGACAGATTCGGCGCGATCGCCACGGCCGCAAAGAACACGCCGTTCTCCATCGCGAGCAGGCCGAGCAGCTGCGAGAGCGCCTCGCGACGGACCGTGACCGTGTAGGCGCCGAGCAGCAGCGCCGCGACCCCGATCGGCAGGTTGATGCGGACGAACGCGCCCGGTGCGGCGCTGAGCATCGGTGCGATGATCAGATAGGCGAACAGGGTGAGGCCGGCGCCGACCAGAAGTGCGGTCGGGATGTTCATGACCTGGACGATCTCGCGCCGGCTGTAGATCTCGCGGCGGACAGTGCGGCGCAGCAGCCATGGAATGACCAGCGCCTTGGTCACGAGCGTGATCAGGGCGACCGCGGCGAGATGCGGCGAGCCGAGGGCGAGCGCGAGCAGCGCGGCGGACGCGACCAGCAGCAGCGCCTGGAGAATGAACAGACGGACGCAGGCCAGCATCTGCCGGGTCGCGACGATCGCAAACGCGGTGAGCAGGAACAGACCGCCGACCAGGGCGTCGAGCTGGATGAGCAGGGGCGGCAGCGGCCCGGTCATGCTTTAGATTCCGGTCAGACGGGTGATCATGGCGACCACCGAGGTCACGAAAGCGGCGCCGATGAACTCGGTGATTCGGAACAGCCTGAGCTTGGCGAGCGACGACTCGATCACCACCAGCACCAGCACGAACAGCAGGATTTTCCCAAGGATCAGCGGAATCGCCAACAGGACTGCCCCGAACGACATCGAGCCCGCCAGTCCCCAAGGGGCCACGAGCACGTTCATGAAGATGCAGACCAGCACGAAGAACTTCATGGCGCCGGCCCATTTCATCACGGCGGCGCCGCGGCCGGAATATTCCAGGGACTTTGACTTGTCGATCATGGCGAGCTCGAAATGCCCGGACGGGCTGTCAACCGGAATCCGACCGTCCTCGGCGAGGATCAGCATCAGGAAGGCCAGCATCACGAGGACGTGCGACGGCTCAAAGAAGTTGCTGAGCGGCGTCACCCAGACTTTCTGGACGATGTAGGGAATGGTCGAGCCGGCGACGAACGACACGGTGAAGAACACGATGATGAACACGGGCTCCGCGAGGAAGCCGACCATGCGCGTCCGGCTCGCGCCCATCGGGCCATAGGGGTTGCCGGTGTCGACCGCGGCCAGCGTGGCGAAGAAGCCGCCGAGCGCGAGGATGAAGCCGCCGCCCAGCATGTCGCCCATGAAGGCGAAGAACAGCGGATAGCTGGTCAAGACCGGGATCAGCAGGGCAACGAAGACCGGAGTTGTGAAGGCCACGTAGGGCGCAGCGCGGAAGATCCAGGAACTGTGCTCGGAGACGATCTCGTCCTTGTGCAGCAGCTTCCAGATGTCGCGGTAGGGCTGAAAGATGCTGGGGCCGCGTTTGGACTGCACGATCTCCTTCAGGCGCGCCAGCACGCCTTCTGCCAAGGGGGCGAAGGCGATCACCACCAGGGCCTGAACCAGGTTGTAGAGAATCCGCTCGATCACGGCCGAACCCGGGTCCGATCAGCAGGGAATGGCCCGTCCCGACCAGCCCGGCTGGCGGGCGCCCGAACCGCACGGCCCGAAAGCGCACCCAGACGGCTCGACGCGTGAAGCGGAAGCGAGAAGCGTCTTGATCGCAACCGTTGACCCCTTCCGTTGGCATGTCCTCCACGCCACCCTCGGCTCAGAGCCCGGCTTGGTGGCGTGGTAGGAGTCATCAGCCCGGAAGGGCGCTTGCGGTGGACTCCATCACCTCTCAAGGCTGAATTCGCCTCGAGGCATTCCGCTGTCTAGCAAAGCCGCTGCCCGGTTGCAAGCCAGGGTCGGCCGAGGCGCGGTCCGACGGCACGAGCAGGCTGGTCAGTGGTCGGGCAGCGGCTCCGGCCGCGTCGACCGCTGCCGCCGGCGACGGTCCTGGACGATTTCGCCAAGGATCGAAAGCGCGATCTCCTCCGGGTCGATGGCACCGATATCGATCCCCGCGGGCCCGCGCAGTCGGCGCCGCAGGGGCTCGGGCACGTCGTCGGCGAGCTGCTCCAGGAGCTTGCCGACCTTGGCCCGGCTGCCGACCATGCCGACATAGCCCGCCGGGCTGAGCAGCGCCGCCTTCAGCGCTTCGCGGTCGCGCCGGCCCTGGGTCGCGACCACGACCGCGTCCTGCGGCCGCAGCGTGACGGCCGACAGATCAAAGCCCTCGATCCGCCGGTCGGCGTCGGCGATCCTTGCCTGATCGGCGCTCAGGGCCGCGGCGACCGTCTCGTAGCCCATGGAGCGGGCAAGCCTGGCAAGCGTCGCCGCCACCGGCGAAGCGCCGCAGATCACGATCCGCGTGCGCTGCAGCATCGGCTCCAGGAACAGATCGACCGTGCCGCCGCTCGGGCAATGGGAGTCGTGCAGCTCCAGCCCGTCCGCGTTGCTGGAGCCCGGGTCCTCCTTCGGCCGTACCCGGATCAGGCGGGGCTCGCCCGCCTGCATCACGGCCAGCGCCGTCCTGGTCGCGGCCCCCTGCACGCAGCCGCCGCCGATGAAGCCGTGCAGCGATCCTTCCCTGGTCACGACCGCCTTGGCGCCGGCCTTGGCCGAGGTCGCGTTCGCGGTCCGTATGACGGTGACCAGGCAGAAGTCCTCGCCCCGATGGCGGAGCTCCTCGACCAGGCTCAGGGTGGCGACCAGCGACAGGCTCATGGTGGGCCTACAGCGCTCGGAGCTCGGGCTCGAGCGCCGCCAGCGCGTCCAGGCTGTGGGCGGCGGCGAAGTGATCGATGAACGGCATGGCCGCAGCCATGGCGCGGTTGACCGGCGCGTAGCCGGCCCAGCCGAGCAGCGGGTTCAGCCAGATCAGCCGGCGCACCCGGCGCTTCAGCCGGGCGAGCTCGGCCGCGAGATCCGCCGCCGGCGCCGTATCGTAGCCGTCGCTGATCACGATGAAGACCGTCCGGCTGTTCAACGCGCCCTTGGCGTAGCGGTCATTGAACACCCGCAGGCACGGACCGAGCCGCGTCCCGCCGCCAAAACCTTCGGCCATGAGCGCCAGACTGGTCATCGCCTTGATCCCTTGCGTCTCGCGCAACGCATCGGTCACCCGGACCAGCCTGGTGTGGCAGAGGAAGGCATCGGCGTGCGCCCAGCTCGCCACCAGCCCCTTGACGAACTGCAGGAAGACATGGGCGTAGGGTTTCATCGAGCCGGAGACGTCGAGCAGGACCACCAGGCGGACCGGCCGCTCCGGCCGGGTCCGCGTGGCGAGCAGGAGTGGATCGCCACCGAGCGAAAGATTGGCCCGGATGGTCCGCCGAAGGTCGAGCCGTTCGCCGCGCGTCGCGATCCGGTAGCGGCGCGAGAGGCGGTAACGGATCGCCCGGGCCAGACGGTAGGCGACCCGCTCGGCCGCCGCCATCGCCTCCGGGTCGGCGATGTGGCGAAGATCGGTGCGCCGCAGCGCCTCCTGGCGCGAGGCGACCAGACGCCCCTTGCCGCCGCCGGCGCTCTCATCAGTGGCCGCCGTCTGCCGGAGAGAGTCTTCGCCAGCCACCGAGCGCGACTGCGCTTCGCCCAGATGGTCCCGCCAGATGGCGGGCGGCCCGGCAGGCCGCGGCTTCGTCTCCGGCCGGTTGGTCAAGTGCTCGCGCACCCGGCCGCGGGCGAACCAGTACGCTTCGAACAGCTCGTCGAAGCGCTGCCACTCCTCCTGTCGGCTGGCGAGCAGGACGCGCAGCGAGCAACGGACCGCGGTCGCATCATGGGCGCCCTGCCGGCGCAGCAAATCGAGCGCCGCCAGCGTCTCGCCGGGACCGACGTGGAAGTCGTTGCGGCGGAGATGGCCGACGAAGCCGATCATGCGCCGCTGGATGGCGCCCGCTGGCAGCCCCTCGCTCATGCTGCCTGGCCGGCCAGCCGGGCGGCGATCTCGGCGGTCACCGCCTGGGCGTCGCGCTCGGTCTTGAGCAGGCAGATCAGGCTCGCCTGCAGCTTGGCCGGGTCGCGATCGAGGCGCTCGACGCCCAGGCCGACCAGGGCGGCCGCCCAGTCGAGGGTCTCGGCGATGCCCGGCACCTTCTCCAGATCCTCCTTGCGCAGCGCCTGGACGAAGCGCGCGATCTGGCCGGCGAGCGCCACCCCGATGCCCGGCAGCCGCGCCTGGATGATCGCAAGCTCGCGCGCCTCGTCCGGGAACTCGACATAGGCGTAGAGGCACCGCCGGCGAAGCGCGTCCGACAGCTCGCGCGTGCGGTTGCTGGTCAGGATCACATAAGGGATCGATGTCGCCCGGACCGTGCCCAGCTCCGGGATGGTGATCTGGAAATCGGAGAGGATCTCCAGAAGATAAGCCTCGAATTCCTCGTCGGCGCGGTCGATCTCGTCGATCAGCAGGACCGGCGGCCGCTCGGCCGAGATCGCCTCCAGGAGCGGGCGGCGCAGCAGGAACCGTTCGGAAAAAATTTCTGCCTCGATCGCCTCGGCGCTGAGGCCGTCCTGCTCGTGCGCCTTGATCGCCAGGAGCTGGCGGCGATAGTTCCACTCGTAGATCGCGGCGTTGACGTCGAGCCCCTCGTAGCATTGCAGCCGGATCAGCCGGGTCGCCATAACCACAGCCAGCGCCTTCGCGATCTCGGTCTTGCCGACGCCGGCCTCGCCCTCCAGCAGCAGCGGCCGCTTCAGGTCGACCGCGAGCTGCAGCGCCGCGGCGATGATCGGATCGGCGACGTAGCCCGCCTGCGCCAGCCGCGCCTGCATCTCGCCGCTCCCGGCAATCCGCCTAGTCGTGCAGCCCCAGCCGCTCGGCGGTCTGCCAGACCCGCCAGTGGTCGTGCGGCATCGCGGTATGGGTCAGCCCCAGATGGGCGAAGGCATCGTTGACCGCATTGGAGAACGCCGAGACCCCGCCGACATTCGGGCTCTCGCCGACGCCTTTGGCGCCGATCGGGTGGTGCGGCGACGGCGTCACCGTGTGGTCGGTCTCCCAGACCGGCGTCTCGACCGCGGTCGGCAGGAAGAAATCCATCAGGCTGCCGCCCCTGAGGTTGCCGATCTCGTCGTAGGCGATCTCCTGGCCCATGGCGATCGCCAGCGCCTCCGTGAGGCCGCCATGGACCTGGCCCTCGATCACCATCGGATTGATCCGCGTGCCGCAGTCGTCGAGCGCGTAGAAGCGGCGGACCTCGGTCACCCCGGTGTCGACGTCGACCTCCACCACGCACACGTACGCGCCGAATGGATAGGTCATGTTCGGCGGATCGTAGTAGCTGACCGCCTCGAGGCCCGGTTCGAGCCCCGGAATCGCCTGGTTGTAGGCGGCGAACGCGAGCTCGGCCATGGTCTTGAAGCGCTCTGGATTGCCCTTGACCTGGAAGCGGTCGACGTCCCACTCGAGGTCGTCGTCATGGACCTCGAGCAGCCAGGCCGCGATCATCTGCGCCTTGGCGCGGATCTTGCGCCCGGCCATCGCGGTGGCGGCGCCGGCGACCGGGGTCGAGCGCGAGCCGTAGGTGCCAAGCCCGTAGGGCGCGGTGTCGGTGTCGCCCTCCTCGACCGTGATCTTCGAGGCCGGGATGCCGATCTCGGAGGCCAGAATCTGAGCGAAGGTCGTGGCGTGGCCCTGGCCCTGGCTGATCGTGCCGAGCCGCGCGATCGCCGAGCCCGTCGGGTGGATCCGGATTTCGCAGGAATTGAACATGCCCAGGCCCAGGATATCGCAGTTCTTGACCGGGCCGGCGCCGACGATCTCGGTGAAGAAGGCGACGCCGATCCCCATCAGCTGACGGGTCTCGCCGCACGCGAAGGCTGCACGCTTCGCCTCCTGCTCCTTGCGCAGCCCCTGGTAGTCGACCGCGGCCAGCGCCTTGTCGAGGGCGGTCTGGTAGTCGCCGGAATCGTATTCCCAGCCGAGCGCCGAGGTGTAGGGGAACTGGTCCTTGCGGATCAGGTTCTTGCGCCGCAGCTCGGCCGGGTCGATCTCGAGCTTGCGGGCGAGCACGTCGATCATGCGCTCGATGAAGTACGAGGCTTCGGTCACCCTGAAGGAGCAGCGATAGGCGACGCCGCCCGGCGCCTTGTTGGTGTAGACCCCGTCGACCCCGACATACGCGACCGGGATGTCGTAGGACCCGGTGCAGATGTGGAAAAACCCGGCCGGGAACTTGGTCGGATCGGCGCAGGCGTCGAACGCGCCGTGGTCGGCGAGCACATGGCACCAGAGCCCGGTGATCCTTCCGTCGCGGGTCGCCGCGATCTTGCCGGTCATGTGGTAGTCGCGGGCGAACGCCGTGGCCCCGAGGTTCTCCATCCGGTCCTCGACCCACTTGACCGGGACCCCGGTCACGATCGAGGCGACGATCGCGCAGATGTAGCCGGGGTAGACGCCGACCTTGTTGCCGAAGCCACCGCCGATGTCGGGCGAGACGATCCGGATGTTGTGCTCCGGGATGTTGGAGATCAGGGATGCGACCGTCCGCACCGCATGCGGCGCCTGAAAGGTCCCCCAGACCGTGAGCTTGCCGTTGACCTTGTCCATCGAGGCGACGCAGCCGCAGGTCTCGAGCGGGCAGGGATGGACCCGCTGATACGAGATCAGCTCTTCCGCTACCACCTCGGCCGTGGCCAGCGCCTGCTCGGTCGCCGCCTTGTCGCCCGCCTCCCAGAGGAAGATGTGGTTGGGGTGTGTCCGCGGCCCGTGCGCGCCGTCCTTCTTGTCCTTGATGTCCTCGCGCAGCACCGGCGCGTCCGGGGCCAGCGCCTTGAACGGATCGACCAGCGCCGGCAGGCCCTCGTAGTCGACCTCGACCAGCTCGACCGCGTCCGCGGCTGCATAGCGGTCGGTCGCGATGACGAAGGCGACCTCCTGGTTCTGGAACAGCACCTTCTCGTCGGCGAGCACCGCCTGCACGTCGCCAGCGAGCGTCGGCATGTAATGGAGATTGAGCGGCTTCAGGTCGGCGGCGGTCAGGATTGCCACGACCCCCGGCACCTTGAGCGCCGCCTCCTTGTCGATCCGCTTGATCCTGGCGTGGCCATGGGGCGAGCGGACGAAGTCGCCGAACAGCATGCCCGGCAGCTTGATGTCGTCGACATAGTGGCCCTTGCCCTGGGTGAAGCGGGCGTCCTCGACGCGTTTCCTGGCGCAGCCGAGCCCCTCCAGCTTCGCGGTGCGCTCGCTCGAGCTCGGGGTCGGCGCGTTCATTCCGCGGCCTCCTTCTGCCTGTTCAGCTGGTCCGCGGCCGCCCGGACCGCTTTCACGATGTTCTGATAGCCGGTGCAGCGACAGAGGTTGCCGGAGATGCCGTAGCGGATCTCCTCGTCGCTCGGGTCCGGGTTCTCCTGCAACAGCCGCCAGGCGCGGGTGATCATGCCCGGCGTGCAGTAGCCACATTGCAGGCCGTGATGCTCGCGAAACGCCTCCTGCAGCGGATGCAGCGTCCCGTCCGCCGCTGCCAGACCCTCGATCGTGACCACCTCGGCCCCGTTGGCCTGCGCCACGAACACCATGCAGGACTTTATCGACTTGCCGTTCAGGTCGACGGTGCAGGCGCCGCAATGGCCGGTGTCGCAGCCGATGTGGGGACCGGTGAGCGAAAGCTGTTCGCGCAGGAAATGGATCAGCAGCATGCGCGGCTCGGCCAGCGCTTCGACCTCGCCGCCGTTCACGGTCATCCGGATGTGCATCTTCGCCATCAGCCTCTCTCCCCTACGCCGAGCGCCCGAGCGCCTGCTCGATCGCCCGCCTGACCATCACGCCCGCGACCTTGGTGCGAAACTGCACCGGACCGCGGCCGTCCGCTGCCGGATTGGTGATCGCCTCGGCCGCGGCGACCGCAGCGTCGATGGCCGCCTTGTCGACGGCGCTGCCAACCAGGGCCGAGGAGGCCGCCTCGGCGAACAGCGGCGTGTCGCCGACGTTGGTCAGCGCGATCGCGGCGGCAGCGCAGCGTCCCGCCGTCATCGTGAGGATCACCGCCGCCGCCGCCGTGGCGTAGTCGCCGATCTTCCGCTTCTGCTTCAGATAGGCGTAGCCGTGGCCGGCCGGCGGGGCGTCGAAACAGACCGCGGTCAGGATCTCGCCATCGGCGAGGGCGGTGAAGAACGCGCCCTCGTAGAAGTCCCGCGCCCGGACCTCGCGCGTGCCGGCTCGGCTCCGGAGCAGGTAGACCGCGTCCAGCGCCTGCATGACCGCCGGCATGTCGTTGCCCGGATCGCCATTGGCGACATTGCCGCCGATCGTCCCGAGAGCGCGCACCTGCGGATCGGCAATCTGATGAGCGGCCTCCCTGAGGATCGGGCAGGCGCTGGCGAGCTCGCGTGACCCGATGATCGCCGCCTGGGTGGCCATGGCACCAAGCGTGACCTTGCCACCCTCAACGCTGATGCCCTTCAGCTCGGCCACATCCTGGAGGTCGACCAGATGCTCCGGCTGCGCCATGCGCAGCTTCATCATCGGGATCAGGCTGTGACCGCCGGCAACCACCCGCGCCTCCTCGCCCAGATCAGCAAGCAGCTGGACCGCATCCGCCACGCTGCCTGGGCGGTGATAGTCGAACGAGCCTGGGATCATGGCTGCCTCCGCTTGCCTCGCCTGGTCGGGTCGCCTCTTCGTGAAGCGTTGCTCCGAGGGCCACTGCCAGTGGGTTATCCGAACCGGCCCGGCGGCAGCAACGGCCCGGTCACGGACGCTGCTCCGAATGCACGAGATGCGTCCTGGCCGCACGAGATGCGGACGGATTCAGACGAGGCCGAGCGCCTTCTGTACGCTCGGCATGTAGGAGCGGCTGACCGGCACGCGCTGCTCGGCCCCGCTGCCGAGCAGGCAGAAGCCCTTGTCGCCATTGCGCTTGAAGCCGGAGACATGGTCGAGATTGACCAGAAAACTCCGATGGGTCCGCACGAAGGGAGCGGTGGCCACGGCCTTCTCGATCCTGGAGATCGACCATGGGCAAAAGAGTTCGCCCATGCCGTTGATCAGCCGGGCGTAGTGGCCGTCGGCACGAATCGCATGGATCTCGTGGGCGGCGAGAAAGCGGATCGCATGATCCTGCTCGTAGGGGATGCGCGCCGGCCGCTGCGACCGCCCGGCCGGCATCGTGAAGGCCCGAGAGAAAGCCGCGTCCCGGCTCGAGCGGCCATGGGCGGCGGGGACGGCCGCCGCCGATTCCGCGAGCCTCGCGGGAGCGGTCGTGACGGACGCCTCGGGCGCCACGGCGAACGGCACCGCGACCAGAAGAAACAAGCCGCAGATCACGAACGCCGCGAGCGACACCACGATCGCGAGGCTGCCCGTGGACAGGACCGGCTCGCCCACCATCTCGACCCCGGTAGCGAGCGAGAAGGTCGTGAAGATCATCGCGGCGTAGTGCATCGAGGAGATCGCGAGGCCGAGCACGATGCCACCGAGCGCCGTAAGACCGAGGCTGCGACGTCGATAGGCGAACTCCAGCGCCAGGATCGAGACGGCCACGGCGATCGCGAGCGCGAGCGCCACCCCCTTGCCGTCATAGGCGATGATGCAGTTGCCGCGCACCGCAGCCATGCCGACGTAGTGCATGCCGACGATGCCGAGGCCGGTGAGACCGCCGGCGGCGATGATCCGGCGCTGGGTGCGGACGCCGAAATGGAGCAGGATCAGGCCGAGGCCGATCACCAGGATGGCGATCAGGGCGGAGATCAGGGTCGGCAGCGCGTCGTAGGCGATCACGATCGGCAGCCTGACCGCCAGCATGCCGATGAAATGCATCGACCAAATGCCCGACCCGAGCGCTACCGCGGCTTTGGCGATCACCACCTTGCGCGGGGCCGGCGCAAGCGCGTCGATGCCCGTGGTCAGCTGCAGCCCGGTGAAGGATGCCGCGATCGCGACCGCGACCGAGACGGCCACCAGCATCGGATCATAGCTCACCGTCAGCATGACGCATCATCAGGCTTGCTCCGCGGCGAAGTCCGCGGGCGCGCCAAATCCATGTTCGATTCGCGCCGCCTTTGCGTGGAGGACGCTGAACCTCTCTCGCAACAATGGAATCACACAAAGATTTCGGCAAGCGCCTTAGGTCGGAGCACGAACATCCGCCTGCGCGCGGCCGAGCGCCGACGTCGCGCTCGCTCAATCTGATTGAGTCCGGCGGGTCGACCTATCCCCATGCCACAGGTGCCGCGACGGGTGCCCGGCGCGCTGCCGAGCACCCGATCCGATCCCGATCCGGACCAGAGACGCCCCTGACTGATCAGCGAGCGCAGCACGGGCGCCCAGGTCCGGGCTCCTGGTTCGATCCCTCGTTCGCGCGGCCTGGGCGCCAACTCTATTGGACTTCATGGCAGCCTGGTCGCGACGGCCTCGACGGCGGCTTTGGCGATCGCGGCGATCCGGTCGGCCTCGGCCCGGCTGAGGGTGAGCGGCGGTGCGAACCCGACGATGTCGCCGTGGGGCATGGCGCGCGCGATCATGCCGCGCTCCAGACAGGCGGCGGCGACCGCCGCGCCGACCTTGCCCGCCGGCTCGAAGAACCGCCTTGCAGCCTTGTCCTCGACGAACTCGATCGCCGCCAGCATGCCGACGCCGCGCACTTCGCCGACGATCGGATGGTCGGCGACCGCCGCGCGCAGGGCTGCGAGCAGGTAGGGGCCGACCTCGCGGACGTTGCCCGGCAGGTCCTCGCGCTCGAGGATGTCGAGATTGGCGAGCCCGGCGGCGGCGCAGGTCGGGTGCGCCGAGTAGGTCCAGCCGTGGCCGATCGCGCCGAAGCGGTCCGAGCCCTGCTCCAGCACCTGCCAGACCTTGTCGCCGATGATCACGCCCGAGAGCGGCAGATAGGCGCTGGTCAGGCCCTTGGCGATCGTGATCAGATCGGGCCGCATGCCGTAGTAGTCCGAGCCGAACCAGGTGCCGAGCCGACCGAAGCCGGTCACCACCTCGTCGGCGATCAGCAGCACGTCGTATTTGTCCAGCACCTTCTGGATCTCGGCCCAGTAGCCCTCGGGCGCCGGGATCAGCCCGCCCGTGCCCATCGCCGGCTCGCCGATGAAGGCGGCGACCGTCTCCGGCCCTTCGGCCAGGATCAGCTTCTCGAGCTCGGCGGCGCAGCGCCTCGAGAAGTCGAGCTCGCTCTCGCCGGGCCGGGCGTACTTCCAGTAGTGCGGGCAGAGCGTGTGCCTGACCGGCGCCAGCGGCAGATCGAACGCCTTGTGGAACACTGGCAGGCCGGTGAGGCTGCCGGTCATCAGGCCCGAGCCATGATAGCCGCGCTCGCGCGCGATGATCTTCTTCTTCTCGGGCCGGCCGAGCACGTTGTTGTAGTACCAGACCAGCTTGATCTGGGTTTCGTTGGCGTCCGAGCCCGAGAGCCCGTAGTAGACCCGGCGCATGCCCGCGGGCGCGAGCTCGATGATCCGCTCGGAGAGCTCGATCGCCGGCTCCGAGCTGTGCCCGACGTAGGCATGGTAGTAGGCGAGCTCCTGCATCTGGCGGTGCACGGCGTCCGCGATCTCCTGGCGGCCGTAGCCGACGTTGATGCAGTACAGGCCGGCGAACGCGTCCAGGCTGCGCTGGCCGTCGCGATCGGTGACGTAGACGCCCTCGCCGCCGCGCAGGATCCGACACGGCGTCAGGCCGTGGGCGTGATTCTTGAGGTGGGTCGAGGGATGGAACAGATGGGCTCGATCGAGCGCCTCCAGATCCTCGACGTTGGGCCGCAGCATGGCGTTGGTGGTCATGTCGATCTCCTCCCCGCCGGCTCAGGCCGCCTCGGCGACGGCGATGCAGACGTATTTCAGCTCGGTGAACTCTTCGAGCCCGTGGCGCGAGCCCTCGCGGCCGAGGCCCGACTGCTTGACCCCGCCGAACGGGATCGGCGCGCCGGTCATCTTGACGCAATTGACCGCGACCATGCCGTACTCGAGGGCTGAGGTGACCCGCGCGACCCGGTGCAGATCGTTGCTCCAGACGTAGGCGGCGAGGCCGTAGATCGTGTCGTTGGCACGCGCGATCACCTCGGCCTCGTCCTCGAAGCGGAACAGCGCCGCCACCGGCCCGAAGGTCTCCTCGCGGGCGATCAGCATGTCGTCGCCGGCACTGGCGATCACGGTCGGCGCGAAAAAGCACCCGCCCAGCCGCTCGCCACCGGTCAACAGCCGGCCGCCCTTGGCGAGCGCATCGCGGACGTGGCTCTCGCATTTGGCGACCGCACGCTCGTGCATCAGCGGGCCGATGTCGACGCCGTCCTCGAGGCCGTTGCCGACCCGGAGCTCCTTCACGTAGGCGGCGAACCGCTCGACGAAGCGCTCGTAGATGCTGGCGTGGACGTAAATCCGGTTGGCGGCGAGGCAGTCCTGGCCGCTGGTCTGGAACTTGGCGGCGACGGCGCCGGCGACCGCGTCCTCGAGATCGACCTCGGGGAACACGATCATCGGTGCGTGGCCGCCGAGCTCCATCGACATCCGCTTGACGGTCGCGGCCCCGGCGGCCAGCAGCTGGCGGCCGACCTCGGTCGAGCCGGTGAAGCTCACCGCCCGCACGGTCGGGCTCGCCATCAGCGCATCGACGATCGGCCGGGAAGGCCCGGTGACTACCGAGAACACGCCGGCCGGAATGCCGGCGCGCTCGGCGAGCTCGGCCAGCGCGAGGGCCGAATAGGGCGTCTCGCTTGCCGGCCGGACCACCATCGGGCAGCCGGCGGCGAGCGCCGCCGCGGCCTTGCGGGTGATCATCGCGGCGGGAAAATTCCAGGGCGTGACCGCCGCGGTGACGCCGATCGGCTCGCGGCGGACGCTCATCTGGCGGTTCGCGAGATGGGGCGTGACGCCCTCGACGTTGACCCGCTTGGCCTCCTCGGCGAACCACTCGATGAAGCTCGCGGCGTAGGCGATCTCGCCCTCGGCCTCGACGAGCGGCTTGCCCTGCTCGAGCGTCATGATCAGGGCGAGGTCGTCCTTGGCCTCGATCATCAGCTCGTACCAGCGGCGCAGATGACCAGCGCGCTGCTGCGGCAGCAGCCGGCGCCAGGCCGGAAAGGCCCGGGCGGCGGCCTCGATGGCAGCCTCGGTCTCGGCGGCGCCGAGCGCCGGCACGACGCCGAGCTGCTGGCCGGTTGCGGGATTGGTGACCGCGATCACCTTGCCATCCCGCGCGGCGGTCCACTTGCCACCGACATAGGCCTGCTCGCGGAACAGGCGCGGGTCGTTCAACTCCGAGAGCGCGTTGCGCGCGGTCAGCTCAGGCAGCATCGGTCGGTCCTCCACTCAGGCGGCTGCGGCGAGAACGGCGTCGGCGGGCGTGTACTCGAGCGCCAGATCGCGCGCCACCGCCTCGAAGGTCACACGGCCCCGGCAGACGTTGAGGCCGTTCTTGAAGTGCGGATCGTCGGCCAGCGCCCGCTGCCAACCCTTGTCGGCGAGCGCGATCACATAGGGCAGGGTCGCGTTGTTGAGCGCGAAGGTCGAGGTGCGGGCGACGCCGCCCGGCATGTTGGCGACGCAGTAGTGCACGACGCCGCCCTCGATGAAGGTCGGCGTGGCGTGGGTGGTTGGCCGCGTGGTCTCGCAGCAGCCGCCCTGGTCGACCGCGACGTCGACGATCACCGCGCCCGGGCGCATGCCTGTGATCATCTCGCGGGTGATCAGCTTCGGCGCCGCCGCCCCCGGGACCAGCACGGTGCCGATCACGAGGTCGGCGTTCAGCACGTGGCGCTCGATCGCGTCCTTGGTCGAGAACACGGTGCGCACGCGGCCGGCGTACTGGGCATCGAGCGCCTTGAGCCTGGCGAGGTCGCGGTCGATGACGGTGACGTCGGCGCCCAGACCGACCGCCATCGCGAGCGCATTCGAGCCGGCGACCCCGGCGCCGAGGATCACGACCTTCGCCGGCTCCACGCCCGGCACCCCGCCGAGCAGGACACCGGCACCGCCGGCGCTGTGCTCGAGACAGCGGGCGCCGGCCTGGACCGCCATCCGCCCGGCGACCTCGGACATCGGCGCCAGAAGCGGGAGCCGGCCGCTGGCATCGGTGATCGTCTCATAAGCGATCGCGATGCAGCCGGAGCGCTGCAGCCCGGCGGTCTGCGCGGCGTCGGCGGCGAGGTGCAGGTAGGCGAACAGGACCTGGCCCGGGCGCAGCATGGCGCATTCGGAGGGCTGCGGCTCCTTGACCTTGACGATCATGTCGGCGCCCGCGAACGCCGCGGCCGCCTCCGGCAGGATCGTCGCGCCCGCCGCGCGGTACTGCTGGTCGCTCAGCCCGGCGCCGAGCCCGGCGCCGCTCTCGACCACGACCTCGTGGCCGCGCGCGCACAGCTCGCGCACGCAGGCCGGCACCAGGCCGACCCGGTTCTCGTTCGCCTTGATTTCCTTCGGCACGCCGATCTTCATCTCGCCCTCCGCTCCGCTCGCCCGTCCGGGCAGGTCCGATGGCCGTGAAGATGGCCCCGAGGGTGCAGAGGAGGCGTCCAAAGATCCGGCGATTTCAGACCGCACGGTCTGATTTTCGGGCGCTCAGCAGAGGTTTCTTCGGCTGGCCATGCCGGCCCGCTCAGCGGCCGACGAAACGGGCGAACAGCGCGACCGGCGGCTGAAAGCTGGTCTTGACGGTGCGGGTCACGATGTAGGTGAAGTAGCGGTCGATGCCGATCTCGGCGAGCAGCAGGCGGTCGATCAGACGCTGATAGGCGTCGATGTCGGGGGCCGTGACTTTGAGCAGGTAGTCGATGCCGCCGCCGGTGGCATGGCATTCCACGACTTCCTCGACATGGCGGATCGCGGTCTCGAAGCGCTGGAAGTCCTCGTAGCGATGCTGCTTGAGTGCGATCTCGACCAGGACGGTCGTGACCGCGCCGAGCTTCTCGAGGTCGATCTCGGCGTGATAGCCGCGGATCAGGCCCGATTTCTCCAGGCGCTTGAGGCGCTCCCAGCACGGCGTCGGCGACAGATTGACCACCTCGGCCAGCGCCGCCTTGGTAATCCGCCCTTCCGACTGCAGCCGCGCGAGGATCTTGAGGTCGATGGCATCCAGCCTGGTCATCGTGCCACCCGGGTGTAACGAGAGAAGCCGGGCGTCCGCGACGCCCGGCCCCTGCACGACGGTAACGGGTGTCAGTAGCGATCGAAAGCTACTTGACGCCGTGCTCCTTCTCGGCGGCCGCAATCTCGGACTGGAGCGCGCTCAGAACCTCCTTGCCCTGCGGGCCGACCATCTCGACGTACTTGTCGCGGACCTGCTGCGCCCGCTGTTCGAACGCCTGCCGCTCCTCGGGCGACAGCTTGATCATCTTCATGTCGGGCTTTTCCTGCTTGATCTTCTCGAGGCGCTCCTGGTTGTACTCTTCCTGCACCTTGAAGATGTAGTCGGCCAGCTCGGCGACCGTCTCGTCCAGGACCTGCTTGTGCTCGTCCGACAGGTCGGCCTGATACCAGTCGCTGTTGGTGACCACCGTGGTCGTGAACTGCTGCTGGCCGGCCCAGATCATGTAGTCGGTGACCTCGTAGAACTTCATCTCCTCGATCGCGAAGATCGGGTTGACCTGGCCGTCGATCTGCTTGAGCTGCAGGCCGCCGTAGACCTCGCCATAGGGCATCGGCGTCGGACTGGCGCCGAACGCCTCGTAGGCGGTCACCAGCATCGGCGAGACCATGGTCCGCATCTTGAAATTGTCGAAGTCCGCGGGCGAGTGGATCTCCTTGTCGGTGGTCCAGACCATCTCGCCCTCGGGGTACATCGTCAGCAGTTGCAGGCCCTTGCCGTTAAAGTCTTTCTGCAGCTTGTCGTAGATGACGTCGCTCGATGTCAGGACCTGCTTGTTGGCTTCGTTGTTGTCGGACAGGAGGTAGGGGATCGAGAACACCTGGATCTCGGGCACCATGGTGCCGAGATGGCCGGGCGAGGCGTTGGCGAACTGGATCGCGCCCTGGGTCACGAGCTCGGTGAGCTCGGCCGAGGTGCCGAGCGTGCCGTAGGGGTAGACCGTGACCGTGACCTCGCCGTTGGTCTTCTCCTCGATCCGCTTCTTGAACTCCTGGGCGTAGGCGTCCTGGACGCTGCCCTCGATCTCCTCGATCGCGAACTTCCATTCCTCGGCCGCGGCGGCGTGGCTCATCAAGGTCGCGAGCGCGACGCCCGCGGCCAGTGCCGAAATTCTGGCAGGAAACGAACAGTGCATCATCTTACTCCCGGTTTTTGCCTCCCGGACCAGACCATGGCCGCGGACCGAGCCCAGGCTCGATCCGGCCACGACGGGGAGACGCCAGTTTTGTGCCTCGTGGACGAGCTGGTCTCAGACTAGATTGCAGATTGCACTAGTTCAAGCCTATAATTGCAGCATGGCAAGCTGGACACCGATCATCGACAGCCCCGAGGGGCCGCTGTACCTCGCGATTGCCGAGCAGATCGCCAAGGCGATCGCCGGTCGCGAGCTGACCGCCGGGACGCGCCTGCCCACCCAGCGCGAGCTGGCGCTGCGGCTCGGCGTCAGCACCCAGACGGTCAGCCAGGCCTACGCCGAAGCCGAGCGGCGCGGCCTGGTGATCGGCGAGATCGGCCGCGGCACCTTCGTCCGCTTCGGCCTCGACGAGCCGCAAGCCAGCTTCATCATGGACCGGCGGAGCGAGCGGCTGATCGACCTCTCGATCAATCGCCCGCTGTACGACCAGCTCCATGCCGAGCGGATCCGCAGCGCGCTCACCGAGCTCGGTGAGCGCGGCGATGTCGCCCCGATGCTTGTCTGCCGGCCGATCGCCGGGCTCGACCAGCACCGTCAGGCGGGAGCGCTGTGGCTGCGCCGGCGCGGCATCGAGGTGGCGCCCGAGCGGGTGCTGATCTGCAACGGCGTGGCGCACGCGCTGACCGTCGCGCTGGCGAGCCTGACCGGCCCCGGTGACCTGGTGTTGACCGAGGCGCTGACAGATCACGGCACGATCGGTCTCGCCAAGCTTCTGCATCTCCGTCTCGAGGGCCTGGCGATCGATCAGGAGGGTATCCTGCCGGACGCCTTCGAGGCCGCATGCGCCGGCGGCGAGGCCAGGGCGCTGTGCCTGACGCCCTGCCTGAGCAACCCGACCGTGGCGCTGATGGGCGCGGAGCGCCGGCGCCAGATCGCCGCGATCGCGCGCCGGTTCGGCGTCGTGATCGTCGAGAACGACATCTACGGCCTGCTCGTGCCGGAAGGCCCGCCCCCGCTCTGGAGCCATCTGCCCGAGCAGAGCTGCTACCTCACCAGCTTCACCAAGATCACCGTCTCCGGGCTGCGGACCGGCTATCTGGTCGCGCCGGCAACGATGATCCCCCGCCTGCGCCGCAGCCTGCGGGCGACCTCCTGGATGGCGACGCCGCTGGTGGCTGAGCTGGCGAGCCGCTGGATCGCCGATGGCACCGCCGACGAGCTTTTGCAATGGCAACGCACCCAGCTCGCCGCGCGCCACGCCGTGCTCGATCAGGTGCTCGGCGACTTCAGCTATGCCAGTCACCCGCACAGCCTGCACGCCTGGCTGCCTCTCCCCGAGCCCTGGCGCGGCGAGGCCTTCGTCTCGGAGGCCCGGCTCCAGAACGTCGCGGTCACGCCGGCGGAGGCGTTCGTGGTCGGACCGCATCCGGCCCAACAATCGATCCGGATCAGCGTCGCCGCGACCCGGACCGCCGACCAGCTGCGCCAGGGGCTGACCATCCTGGCCGATCTGCTGCGGCGTGAGCCGGAGCCGTTCTACATGCCCATCTGAAGCGCGCCAGCGCTTCTCGCATCAATTGAACCAGGTCAATTTTCAAACTTGACATGCTTCATCTCTCGACCAAGGATGTGTACCCAAGCACGGGCACCGCGCAGCCGCGCCCGGGAGGGGACCCGAAGAGCTGCCGCTCGGGGCATCGCGTGGAACGCACGTCTCGGCCATCTGTAAGGCACCGGAACCATGCGTGTTGTTGCCGGCATCGATCACGTCATCGCCCGCTTCGAGGCGTTCGTCCTGGCCTTCGGCGTCCTGTTGATGGCGGCCAACTCGATCACCAACGTGATCGGCCGCTTCGTGTTCTCGCAGAGCCTCTATTTCAGTGAGGAGCTGAACCAGTTCCTGATCGTGCTGGTGACCTTCGTCGGCCTCGGCTATGCCGCCAGAAAGGGGCGCCACATCCGGATGTCCGCGGTCTACGACCAGCTGAACGACCGCCAGCGCAAGCTCATGATGATCCTGATCGCCGCGGTCACCGCCGCCGTGATGTTCGCGCTCGCGTATTATTCCTACGCTTATGTCGCCAGGGTCGCCCGACTGGGCAAGGTCACGCCGTCGCTGCAGGTCCCGTTGTACCTGACCTACGTCTGGGTGCCGATCGGCTTCATCATCACCGGCATTCAGTACGTCATGACGGTGGTGAAGAATTTGCAGAGCGATGACGTCTATATCTCGTACGAGCAGATCGACGCGTACGAGGAGATCGAGGGCCCGGCGACCGCCGAGGATGGCGCCGCGGGGCTGACCACGATGGCGAGCGAGGCGGCCGCGGGCCGCCCCTCGGCCGAGTGACGCCCTCGGGCGGGCGGCGGAAGGCGAAGCCATGGCCACCGCGATGATCACCTTGATGGTCGCCCTGCTGCTGCTGGGCTTCCCCATGCTGATCCCGCTGCTCGGCGCGACCCTGCTCGGCTTCTTCGTGTTCTTCGCCGGCATGAAGCCCGAGATCATCATCCAGCAGATCATCGGCGGCGTGAAACCGTCGGCGCTGATCGCGGTGCCGATGTTCATCCTGGCCGCCGACATCATCACGCGCGGTCATTCCGCCGATCGCCTGCTCGACCTGGTGATGCGCTTCGTCGGCCATCTCAAGGGCGGGCTCGCCGTCACGACCGCTGCGGCCTGCACTCTGTTCGGCGCGGTCTCGGGCTCGACTCAGGCGACGGTCGTGGCGATCGGCGGCCCGCTCAGGCCGAAGATGCTGGAGGCCGGCTACAAGGACGCCTTCGTGATCGCGCTCGCGATCAACGCCAGCGACATCGCCTTCCTGATCCCGCCCTCGATCGGCATGATCATCTACGGGGTCGTCTCGGGCACCTCGATTGCCGAGTTGTTCATCGCCGGGATCGGGCCGGGCCTGCTGATCCTGATCATGTTTGCCAGCTACTCGGTGATCTACGCGGTGCGCAACGGCATCCCGACCGTACCGCGCGCCACCTGGTCCGAGCGCCTGCTCGCGATGCGCCGCGCGATCTGGCCGCTCGGCTTTCCGGTGATCATCATCGGCGGCATCTACGGCGGCATCTTCAGCCCGACCGAAGCCGCCTCGGTCTCGGTGCTCTACGCGCTGGTCCTCGAGGTCGTGGTGTTCCGCTCGCTCAAGATCTCGCAGGTGCCGGAGATCGCGCTCTCGACCGGGCTGATCACGGCGGTGGTGTTCATCCTGGTCGGCGCCGGGGCCGCCTTCTCCTGGACGATCTCGTTCGCCCAGATCCCGCAGGCGATCCTCGGCGGGCTCGGCCTCGACCAGGCCGGGCCCTACACGGTCCTGATCGCGATCTCGATCGCGTTCTTCGTCGGCTGCATGTTCGTCGACCCGATCGTGGTGATCCTGATCCTGGTGCCGATCTTCGCCCCGATCGTCGACAAGACCGGCCTCGATCCGGTCCTGGTCGGCACGATCATCACGCTCCAGGTCGCGATCGGCTCGGCGACGCCGCCGTTCGGCTGCGACATCTTCACCGCGATTGCGATCTTCAAACGCCCCTATCTCGACGTCATCCGGGGCACGCCGCCCTTCATTGCCATGCTCGTGGGGGCTTCGGGACTGCTGATCATCTTCCCGCAGATCGCACTGTTCCTGCGCGACCTGGCGTTCCGCTGAGCGGCGCCGAGGAGGCATCGTCGCCAATGTTCAAGACCATCCTCGCCGCGACCGACGGTTCCGACCACGCCATGAAGGCGCTCGATATCGCGTGCGATCTCGCGCAGAAGTACGGCGCCCAGCTGATCATTCTGTCCGCATATCGCCACCATTCGAGCCTCCAGAGCACCCACTCGCTGGTCGGTGGCTCGACCGAGATCGAGCCGCCCGACGTCACGCTCGGGCGGCTTGCCCGCGAGATCGTCGATCAGGCCGTGGCGCGGGCGCGCGAGCAGGGCGCGGCGCAGGTCGAGGGTCTGGTCCGGCGCGGGCCGCTCGCCCGGACCATCGTTCAGGTCGCCAAGGACCGCGGCGCCGATGCGATCGCCATGGGCAGCCGCGGCCTCGGGGACCTCGAGGGCGCTCTCCTCGGCAGCGTTTCTCACAAGGTCAGCAGTCTCGCGGAATGCACGTGCATCACGGTCAAATGATCGCTCGATCTGACCCGGTCCGGGAGGCGTGAGCTTGCTCGATCTGCCGTCGATAGCCCGCCTCGCCCGGCCGGTTCTGGCTGCGATGCTGGCCCTCGCCCCGCTCGCCGTCAGCGAGCCCGCCAACGCTCAGGGCACGCTCGAGCGGATCAAGGACAGCGGCAAGGTCAGGGTCGCGATCGCTGGCGAAGCGCCCTACGGCTACCGCGACGAAGCGGGGCGGGTGACCGGCGAGGCGCCGGAGATCGCGCGGGTGATCCTCGGGCGGATCGTGCCCGGCGTCGAGATCGACTGGGTCTCGACCGACTTCGGCCAGCTGATTCCCGGTCTCCAGGCGGACGACTTCGACATCGCGGCCGCCGGCATGTTCATCACCCCGGAGCGTTGCGCCGCCGTGGCATTCTCCGATCCCACCTACGTGGTCGGCGAGGCGTTCGCAGTCCACGAGGGCAACCCCAAGAGCCTCACCGACTACGGGACGATCTCCGAGCGTCCCGACGCCAGGATCGGCCTGATTGCCGGCACGGTCGAGTACAACTATGCGCTGGTGACGGGGATTCCCGCCGACCGTGCGCTCCTGTATCGGGATTTCGCGAACGCCCTGGAAGCGCTGAAGGCCGGCGAGGTCGATGCCGTCGGGCTGACCTCGCTGACCGCCCGGGGCCTGGTCGACGGCGAGCCCGATCTCGAGGCGACACCGCAGTTCTTCCCGCACCTGGACGGCAATGAAGTCAAGGGCTACGGCGGCTTCGCGTTTCGCAAAGACGACCAGGACCTTCTCGAGGCGTTCAACGCCGAACTCGCCGACTTCCTCGGCAGCGATGCCCATCGGGATCTCGCCGCCCCCTTCGGCTTCACGGCCGCGATGACCCCGGACAAGACCGCCGAGCAGCTCTGCGCCGGCTGATTTCTCGCAGCTCCCAACAGCGAAGATTCCACGACGGCCAAGGTGTCGGCCAACGAACGGCGGCTCACTGGCGCTGGCGCGCGTGCCCGTGAGGTGGTTCTCAGCAGGTCGTCGCATCACCTCGGATGATAGACCGGTCGCTTTGAAGAAGCGCACCACTGGCGGCGATCGGATCGAGGGCGGACCGGCGCCTCGATGGCGACGAGGAGGCTACGCGGGCGCTGACGCCGGCGGGCCGTCGGCCGGGGTAGCCGCGGCCCCGTGTGCCGCCATGACGAACCGGCCGAACTCGATGAAATCGGACTGTCGCGGCGAGGAATTGCGCCAGGCGAGACCGATCGTGCGAGACGGCACCGGCGCCGTGAACGGCACCACCCGGAGACGCGAATGGATGCCAGCCTCGACCGGCAGCGCAAGGGTCGGCAGGATCGTGCCGCCATAGCCGTTGACCACCATCTGGACCACGGTCGCGAGGCTGCTCGCCCGGAAGTCGTCGGCCTGATTGGCGCCTGCCGCGTGGCACAGGCTGAGCGCCTGATCGCGCAGACAATGCCCCTCCTCCAGCAGCAGCAGCCGCTCGGCGACCAGATCCTCCTGATCGACCGTGGTCCGCCCGGCGAGCGGATGGTCTTCCGCCACGGCGAGATTGAAGGCGTCGTCGAACAATGGCTGGGCCGTGACGTCATCCCGTCCGACCGGGAGCGCCAGGATCAAAAGGTCGAGCTCGCCCGCGAGCAGCGCCTCGAGCAGCTGCTCGGTCTGGCTCTCGCGCAGCGACAGCTGCAGGTCGGGGTAGGTCGCGTGCAGCCGGGGCAGCACCTGCGGCAACAGATAGGGGCCGATGGTCGGGATCACGCCCAACCGGAGCGGTCCGGCCAGCACCCGATCGCCGTGGCGTGCCAGATCGACCAGATCCTGGACCGCGAGCAGGATTTCGCGCGCCCGCCGTGCGACCTCCTCGCCGGCGGCGGTCAGGAGCACGCCGCCCGTGGTCCGCTCGACCAGGACCACGCCGAGCATCGCCTCGAGCTCGCGAACCTGCATGCTCATCGCTGGCTGCGTGACCTGGCAGCGCTCGGCCGCGCGGCCGAAATGCAGGGCTTCGGCGAGCGCTGCAAAATAACGGAGCTGCTTCAGGGTCGGCACCACCGTACGGGCCTCCCAAGCCGGTCAGGGCAGGCCGCGCCGCCCCCCCGGTCGCCATCCCCGACCCGCTCGGGGCCGCTGTTCCGTCAGGCGCGCGCCGGCGAACGCCGGCGCTAGAACCGACATTCGGTCTGGGGTCGGTCGACCCCGAGGCTGTCGAGGTTGGTGGTCGGATGCAGGAACTGCTCGAAGGGCGCGACCGCGATCACCGCATCGCTGGTGTGCAGGACGATCGGTTGCCGCAGCTGGTTGTCCCATGCCCGAAAGCTGCCGGGCGTGCCCTTGTACATGTCGAACCTGAGGTCGTCGCCCTTCAGGTAAGCCTCGACCCCGGCGAGATCGGGTGATCCAGCCCGGGCGATCGCCTCGACGACCACCCGCAGACCGGCCCACGCCGCCCAGTCGTAGCCGGTCATTCGCCGTTTGGCCTCGCGCTCGAAGCGCTGGTTGAGCTGGGGCGCGCCGAAGCGCTCGAACGCCCAGTACCAAGCGTCCGGCACCAGCCCCACGCTCCCGATCACCGGCCGCGGCAAAGCCACCTGGTAGGGGAAATAGCGTCCGAAGTCGCCCTGCGTGTCGGCGACCACGACGGCATCGTAATCGGGGCCCGAGGTCAGGAGCGCGATGTTGTTCTGCTCGCGCTCGCGCGGATCCTTGGTCGCCACGAACTCGCGGGTCTCGACGATCTTGGCGCCGAACCGGGTGAACGCGCGCGCGTAGGCGTCGGCGAGCGTCTGATCTGCGGGGCCCGGCCCGCGCAGCAGCAGGATCCTCTGCCACTGCTTGACCAGCGCGTACTGCGCCAGCGCATCGGTCAGCATCGTCAGGCTGGGCGCCACGTGCAGCAGCTGCGGCGCACAGCCGGCGCCCCGCAGCGCATCGTCCGGCGCCGAGACGTTGAGCAGCAAAAGATCACGGCCGCGGGTCGCCTCGGCGAGCTTGGCCAGGACGTCACCCGGGGCGTCGACCAGGAAAAAGCGCGTCCCCCGATCGGCGTACAGCTGCTCGAGGCCGGCCATCAGCGTCTTGGCATCCGCGCCCTCGACCCGCTCGAGCGCGAAGTCGAGCTTCAGCGCGCGACCCAGGATCCGGCCATCGCGCAACGCCACCCTCGCGCCCTGGAACGGATCGATCGCCTCGCGCAGGATGATGTTGGCGTAGGTCTCGATCGGCGCGTAGCGCGGGTCGTTCTTGAGCGACAGATAGCCGAAGGTCACGGTGGTCCGCTGCGCCTGCTGGGCGAGGCCGGGCGCGACCGGCACGCCAAGCAACCACGGAACAGCCACAGCCAGCGCGGCGAGCCTCGAAGCGGCGCGAGCCAGCGACCTCATCACCGCCCTCAATCGTCGATCAGCGCGATGTAGGGAACCTGGCCAACCCGCACCGATTTGATGGTCTGCAGCTTTTCCGTATCGATGATCGAGACGTCGTCGGAGAGGCCGTTGGTGACGTAGAGCTTCTTCTCGTCGGCGGTCAGCGTCAACCCCCATGGCCGCTCGCCGACCAGGATGTATTTGTTGATCTCGCGGCTCGCGACGTCCACGACCGCGACGTGATTGGCGCGGCCGAGCGCGACATAGGCGGTCTTGCCGTCCTCGGTCATGACCAGACCCACGGGCGTCACCTGCTCCGGTCGCATGCCGCGCGGCAGGAATGCGATCGAGCCGGTCACCTTGTAGGTCTTGGGATCGATGATGTTGACCTTGCCGGCAAGCTCGCAGGTCACCCAGACCTCGTGCCCGTCGGGCGGTGCCGCGAACCGCCGCGGCCGGGCGTCGACCAGGATGTCGGCCAGGATCTGCTCCTTGTCGATGTCGATCACGCTGACCAGGTTGGAGGCCTCAGAGGTGACCCAGACCTTGGACCGGTCCTTGCTGATCATCACGCCCTCGGGCTCCTCGCCGACCTCGATCGAGGCGATCACCCGGCGATCCTTGATGTCGTAGATGCTGAGCGCCGCGTCCTCCTCGTTCGACACGTAGAGCTGGCCCCGCTGCCAGTCGATCTTGAACGCCTCCGGATCCGAGATGTAGGGCAACTCGTCGTCAACGGTCGCAAACTTGCTGATGTCGACGATCCCGATCACGTCCGAGTCGCCGCAGGCGACATAGATCTGCGTGTGGTCCTGGTTCCATTCCATGTGGCGGGGCCGCTCGCAGGTCTTGATCGTCCGCGTCACGGTGTCGGTCTTGCCGTCGAGCACCGTGATCGTGTTGTCCTTCTCGCTGCTGACGAACACGAGACCGGTGCCCTTGGCGACGGCTTGCGGCGAGCAGGCGAGCGCGATCAACGCGCCGGCGCACACTCCCGCGACTGACCCAAACGCACGCATTCTTCCTCCTCGAGCGGCTCGGTTCTTCTGACCTTGCGGACCTGCCGGCCTTCCGGCGGCCGGTGCTCGATGCCGTAGCTGGCATAGACCCGGTCGAAGGTGCCATCGTCCAGCATCGCCGCCACGGCGTCGTCGACCGCGTTGCGCAGGAAACGGTCCGAGCGCCGCATCCCGACCGCGAGATCCCAGCCCAGATCAGGTACCGCGTCGTAGGCGTAGATCAGACGGAACTGCGCCTTGGGATGCTGGAGATTGTAGTAGCCGGCGCTGAGCGCGGTGACCGCGGCGGCATCGATCTCACCGGCCGCGAGCGCCGTCAACATGTCATCCTCGAAGCCGTAGGGGATCGCCTGCGCGCCATGCTGGTCGAGGTACATGTGCGCGAGCGAGCCCCGCAGCACGCCCACCCGCCGCCCCTTCAGGCTGTCGAAGCCCGTGATGTCGTCGGCCCCGGGACGGACCGCGAGCGCGACGCCGCTCCGCTGATACGGCATCGACCAGCGCAGCTGGCTCTCGGCCTGCGCCTGCCGATCGGTGATCGTGTCCATGACGAGGTCGCAGTCGACCCGGCGGTAGTGGAACGACAGCGTCACCCAGTCGACCTCGAGCCGCACCCCGAGCCGGTCGGCGAGCGCCTGGGCGAGATCGATCTGATAGCCGTGCCGGTCGCCGCGCTTGCTCCCGAACGGCAAGGCATTGGGCGGCGCGCAGACCGAGATGACGCCGCGGCGCTGGATGTCCTCGAGCGCCCGCGCGCCGGCATTGGGCGCGAAACCGAGAGCGATGGCGCCCGTCAGAACCAGCGCCAGCACGCATCTTTGGCGAACGGAAGTCGTCGGGGTCATGGTCGATCTCTGAGCGCCGGGCCTGGTCGATCAGGGTTTCAGGCTGCGGATGTAGGCCAGGATCTGCTTAATCTGGTCCTGGGAATAGGCCTTGCCGAACGCCGGCATCTTACCCGGCTTGCCGTTGGTGATCCGGTTGATGATGAATTCGTCGCTGCGCTCGGTGCCCGCGAGCTTCGGTCCCCTGCCGGCCTTGCGGCCGCCGCTCTCGTGGCAGAAGCCGCAGGTGCCGGCGAACAGCTTTTGGCCATTGATCGGAGCCGCGGCGTGGTTGTCGCTGGCGGCTTGGCCCTGCCCGGCCATCGGGCTCGCGGGCTTGGCTGCTTCATCCGCCTGCACCGGAACGAGAACCGCGGATGCGATCATCCACAAACCGCCTGCCGCCAGCCCCCATACTCGAGACATGCCATCCCCCGATGCTTACCCTTGGCCGAAAACCGACGGCCAGGGGCCCGAGCCCCTGCCCATCTTCCATATGCGGCAATCCGGTGAGCTTTCCAGCGCGAAAACCGCCAGCGGGGTAGGGGCAAAGCCCCTACCCCTTACTCCCGATCCGGCGCGTCGGCTCAGTCGGCCAAGCTGTAGACGATCAGCATACCGCTGTCTTGCGGCATGCTCTTGTACGGCTCGCCGAACAGACTGCCGTAGCCCTCGCCGACCAGTGAGCCCCACCCGGCCATGACCGCGATGTACTGCTTGCCCTTGACGGCGTAGCTGATGATGCCGCCGTTGTGGCCGAGACCGTCATTGTGGGTCCAAAGCTCCTCGCCGGTGGTCGCGTTGTAGGCATGCAGGATGCCCCGCGCGTCCGGCACGAACAAAAGATTACCGCCGGTCGAGAGCAGGCTCGCCAGCGGCGGCTCGGGGAAGTCGATCTCCCACGCCTTCTCGCCCGTGATCGGGTCGCGGGCATCGACGTGGCCGTAGATGACGCCTCCTTCGGGAGGCACTGCCGTGAAATTGGCACCCATGTTGAGCTGGACGTTGGGCTCGACGACCGGCGTCGTCTTCACGACCTCGAGGTCGATGCACCACTCGTTGCCGACCTTGTAGTAGTAGCCGGTCTTCGGATCGTAAGTTCCCGAGTTCCAGCTGACGCCGCCCATGATTGCCGGGCAGAGGTTCGTGTGCTTGCCTTCCGACAGGTCGCGCCGGCCGACGAGGTTGCCCTGGGCGTCGACGCCCTTGATGAAGTTGCTGTAGTGGACCAGGTCCCAGGCGTTCTTGAAGCCGAGGTTCCGATCGAAGACGTAGACGTAGCCGCCCTTGTTCGGATGCACGATGTACTTCTGGCCATCGCGCTCGATGAACATGAACTCGCCGACCGCATCGTCGAAGTCCCAGGCGTCGTGGGGAATGGTCTGGAAGTAAGACTTGAGCTTGCCGGTGTCGGGATCGAGCCCGATCACCGACGAGGTGTAGAGGTTGTCGCCTGGCCGGGGGCCCTTGGTCTTCCAGTCCGACCCGGCCCAGTCGTAGAGCGGGTCGGGGTTAGCCGTGCCCCAGATCACGGTGTTGTTTTCCGGATCGTAGGCGCCCGCCATCCAGCCGCCGCCGCCGCCGATCTTCCAGCTGTCGTTACCCCAGGTTTTCTGGGCCTCGGGCGTCCCGCCCGCGGTGAAGAACTCCCACGCCTTCTTGCCGGTGTTGCCGTCGACCCCGAAGATCGGGCCGCGCCACGGCCACTCGCCGCCCTGGGCGCCGATGATCACCTTGTCCTTGACCACCAGCGGCGCGCCGGTGAACCCGACCGTCAGCTTCTCGGAATCGATCAGCTTGGTATCCCAGACCGGGGTCCCGGTCTTCATGTCGACCGCGATCAGACGACCGTCCACCGTGCCGACGTAGACGTGACCGTGGCCGAGTGCGATGCCGCGGTTGTACGGCGTGTGGGTCTGGGTCGCGATCAGGTCTTCATTGAGCTCCGGGATATACGACCAGAGGACCTCGCCAGTCGCAGCGTCCAGCGCGAACAGCCGACTGTACGAGCCGGAATAGTAAAGCACGCCGTCCGCCACCAGCGGGAACGACTGCAGGCCGCGGGTCGAGCGCCCGGGCGTGTGCATCCAGGCGACCTGCAGCTTGCCGACGTTGCCGGTGTTGATCTGATTGAGCGCGCTGTAGTGCCAGGACTTGTAGCTGCCGTGGTAGGTCAGCCAGTTGTTCGGGTCCTTGTCGGCATTGATGATCCGTTGCGGATCGATCGCCCATGCCGCCGTGGTCACCGCTCCCCACAAAACCACGCCGGTGACCGCACAGGTCACCGCACGCCACCCTACTGCATCGGTCATGTTCGCCTCCTCGACCGGCCGCGGTTTCCCACCGCTGGGTCTGTTGCTTCTATCGACGATGGTCAGGCTGAGTTGGTCGGTATGCCACCCCTCCCGAGGCGGCTGCGGCCGCGACCCGCGGTGCGGTTGTCCACCGGCCGGGCCTCTCTCGCCCGGGCCGGCGGCCCGCTTTGCCCCTGCAGCCCCCTGCACTTTTCGGAGTCATGGTTTAGAGGGGATGGCTGGTCCTGGCAACCACGATTGCGTGAATCGACGCTCCGCGCGCTGCCGCCCGGCGATCCTCACGCCGCGCGGAAGCGGCCGAAGTCCCAGTCCTTGCCGGGAGCGGCGGCGAACAGGGCCTGGGTGTAGGCGTGTTTGGGGGCCGCGAACAGCTCGCGCACCGGGCCCTGCTCAACCACCCGGCCCTGATGCATCACCGCGATCGTGTCGCAGACCTGGGCCGCCACCCGCAGGTCGTGGGTGATGAACAGCATCGCGAGCTCGAGGCGCCGGCGGATGTCGTCGAGCAGCTCCAGCACCTGCGCCTGGACCGAGACGTCGAGCGCCGAGACCGCCTCGTCGGCGACCAAGAGCTCCGGCTCCATCGCGAGCGCCCGGGCGATGCAGATCCGCTGCCGCTGGCCGCCCGAAAACTGGTGCGGGAAGCGGCCGAGCGCGTCCGGATCGAGGTTGACCAGGGCCATCAGCTCGCGCGCCCGGGCGAACGCTGCGGCGCGCCCGAGGCCGTAGTTCATCGGTCCCTCGACGATCGAGGCGCCAATCGTCCGGCGCGGGTTGAGCGAGCGGTAAGGGTCCTGGAAGACGATCTGGATCCGCCGCCGGTACGGGCGGAGCGCCCGCCCGCCGAGCCGGCCGATCGGCTGCTGGTCGAGATAGATTTCGCCGGCAGTCGGGGCGATCAGGCGCGCGATGCAGCGGGCCACGGTCGACTTGCCCGAGCCCGATTCGCCGACCAGGCCCAGCGTCTCGCCGCGCCGGACCGCGATCGAGACCCGGTCGGCCGCACGCACCTCGCGGCCGGTCCGAAACCAGCCGCCGTGGAAGACCTTGGTCAATCCGTCGGTGCGCAGCACGGTCGGGGCCCGGGCGGCGCGCGCCCGCTCGTGGGGGACCAGGCTAGGCACCGCGCCGATCAGCATGCGCGTGTAGTCGTGCTGCGGCTGCGCCAGCACCTGGGCGGCGGCGCCGAGCTCGACCAACCGGCCCGCCTGCATGACCGCGACCCGGTCGGCGATCTCGGCGACCACGCCGAAGTCGTGGGTGATGAACAGGACCGCGGTCGCGTGCTCCCGCTGCAGGGCCCTGATCAGGCGGAGGATCTGCGCCTGCGTGGTGACGTCGAGGGCAGTCGTCGGCTCGTCGGCGATCAGCAGCGCCGGCTCCAGAACCAGCGCCATCGCGATCATGATCCGCTGGCGCTGGCCGCCCGAGAGCTGATGCGGATAGGCGTGAACCAGCGCCGCCGGCTCGGGTAGCTGGACCTCGGTCATGACCTTGAGGATGCGCTCCCGGCGGGCCGCCGGGTCCAGACGGCTGTGGGTGGCCAGCACCTCGTCGATCTGCGCGCCGCAGCTCATGACCGGGTTGAGCGCGGTCATCGGCTCCTGGAAGATCATCGACATCCGGGTGCCGCGCAGCGCCCGCAGGCGCGTCTCGCTCGCCTGCAGCAGATCCTCGCCTTCGAGGAGAATACGGCCCGCGACCGGCCGCAGCTGGCCCTTGGGCAGGAGCCCCATGACGCCGTGCGCGGTCGCCGACTTGCCCGAGCCCGACTCGCCGACCAGGCACAGGATCTCCCGGGCGTGCACCGCGAGGCTCACCTCCTCGACCGCGTGCCGCCGGTCGGCGCCTTCGGGCAGCGCGACCGTCAGGCGTTCGATCTCGAGGACGGCGGCCTCGACCGGGTCGCCCACGCTCGGCCCTCTCATGGCAGCCCTAGATCCGCTTCGCCAAGCGCGGATCGAGGCTGTCGCGCAGGCCGTCGCCGAGCACGTTGACCGCCAGCACGGTGAGCGCCAGGAAGATGCCTGGAAACAGGATGTTGTGCGGAAACACCTGGAACAGCAGGCGGCCCTCGGCCATGATGTTGCCCCAGGTCGGGGTTTCGGGCGGGATGCCGGCGCCGAGAAAGCTGAGGATCGCCTCGAGCAGGATCGCCGACGCGCAGACGTAGGTGCCCTGGACGATCAGGGGTGCGATCGTGTTCGGCAGCACGTGTCGGATCAGGATCAAAGGCGTGGGCGTGCCGAGTGCCACCGCCGCCTCGACGTAGGGCTCCTCGCGGATCGACAGGACGATCGAGCGCACCAGGCGGACGACCCGGGGAATCTCCGGGATCGCGATCGCGATCAGCACCGTCCAGAGGCCGCCGCCCCAGAGCGAGACCAGGCCGATCGCGAGCAGGATCGAGGGGATCGCCATCAGGCCGTCCATGACCCGCATCGCGATCGCATCGAGCCAGCGGAAGTAGCCCGCGACCAGGCCGATCGCGAGGCCGACCGCGACCGAGAGCGCCGCGACCGCGACGCCCACGATCAGCGACACGCGGGCGCCGTAGATCACCCGGCTGTAGACGTCGCGGCCGAGCGTGTCGGTGCCCATCCAGTGCACCCGGGAGACTTCCCGCCCATCCGGGAGATCGACCGTGCTCGCGGTGCCGGGGGTGAGGTTGCGATCGGCCGGATCGATCGCCGCCGGGTCGAGGGTGCCGAGCCAGGGCGCCAGCAGCGCGATCAGCGCCATCAGCAAGAGGATACCGCCGCCGAACAGCACGCCCGGATGGCGCGCGAGCTGGCGCCAGAGAGCAGGCCTGCGCGCGGCCGCCGCGGCTGTGGCGGCCGCGTCGACCAGGGCCCCGGTCCGCGCGGCACTCAATAGCGGATCCTCGGGTCGAGCAGCGTGTAGCTGAGATCGATCAGGAGATTGATCAGCACGTAGGCGAACGAGAACAAAAGGATCACGGCCTGGATCGTCGGGTAGTCGCGCGCGAGCACGGCATCGACGGTGAGCCGCCCGAGGCCCGGGATGTTGTAGACGCTCTCGGTGACCACGACGCCGCCGATCAGCAAGGCGATGCCGATGCCGATCACCGTCACGATCGGGACCGCGGCGTTGCGGAGCGCGTGGCGCATCAGCACGACCCGGTTGGAGAGGCCCTTGGCGTAGGCGGTGCGGATGTAGTCCTCGCTCAGGACTTCGAGCACGCTCGCCCGCGTGATCCTTGCGATCAGCGCGATGTAGATCACGGAGAGCGTGATGCCGGGCAGGATCAGACGATAGAGGAACGGCCACAGGCCGGTCGCCAGGCTGCGGTAGCCCTGGACCGGGAACAGCCTGATCTGGATCGCGAAGACGTAGATCAGAAGATAGCCGAGCACGAACACCGGCACCGAGAAGCCGAGCACCGAGAAGCCCATCACCAGGCGGTCGATCCAGCCGCCGTGCTTGTAGGCGGCGAGCACGCCGAGCGGCACCGCGACCAGGACGGTGATGATCATGGTCACGCTCGCGAGCGCCAGGGTCGGCCCGATCCGCTGGCCGATCAGCTCGGCGACCTCGGCCTTGAAGAAGAACGACTGCCCGAGATCGCCCCGGAGCAGCTTGCCGAGCCAGATCATGAACTGCACCGGAATCGGCTGGTTGAGGCCGAGCTGGTCGCGGATCGCTTCGATCTGCGCGCCGGTCGCGTTGTCGCCGGCGATGATCGCCGCCGGATCGCCCGGCGTGAGCCGCAGCATCAGGAACACGAACACTGCCACCATGGCCAGCACCGGAACGGTGGCGAGCAGGCGGCGGGCGACGAAGGCGAGCATGATCCGCGCCCGGCGGCTAGTTCCGAGCCATCGGTCGGAGCGCCATCTGCTCACGAACGGGCCGACCCGGTACCGGCCTGATCGAGCCGCGTGCCCCAGCGCTGGCGCGCCGCGCCAACGCTAGGCTAGGGCGCCAAAGTCGGTCGTTGGGCCGCCAATGACGAGACCGGCCGGCGGGAAGAGAACCTTTGATCAACAATTGCTCGCTAGCCTTTTCTTCACCTGGTCCATGCGATCCTGGGAATCCGACCTCCGGGATTGTCGCCGGGCACGGATTCCCACGGTCACATGGACCATCGAGGGTTCGCAGGCTACCAACCCAAGGTTGACGAAGGGTTAACCGGATGGTCGAGTTCTGGGACCAGGAGACCCGCCAATTGAGACGACTTGGAGCTCTGCGATCACGTCCGGGCATGGCGATCGCGGCCATCAGCCGCGCGACCCGCGGTCCGCCTCACTCGCTCTTGGCGACGTTCCAGAAGAACGGCGCCGGCCCGTGCAGCACACCCGAGACGGTGTCGCGATAGACCATCGGCTGATACCACTGGCCGACGTAGGCGTGGGTCCCGACCTCGAGCGCGCGCACCTGGATCTGGCGGGCGAGCTCGACCTGCTTCTTGGGATCGGTGGCCCGCGCGAAGTCGTCACGCAGCTGCTGCAGTTGCTCGTCCTTGGGCCAGCCGAACCAGGCGTCCCCGCCGGAGGCGACCAGGCCCGCGGTGCTGATCGGATTGAGCACGTCGGCGGCGACCCAGGAGGTCAGGAACGCGTTCCAGCCGCCCTCCGACGGCGGCCCCTTCTTGGCCCGGCGCGAGACCAGGGTCTGCCAGTCCATCGACTGCATGTCGACCTTGAAGCCGCCCTTCTCGAGCAGCTGCTTGGCCACCGGCGCGAGGTTGGCCAGCACCTCGAGGTCGGTCGAGTGCATCAGCACGACCGGCGTGCCGTCGTAGCCTGCCTCCTTCAGCAGCTTCTTGGACAGATCGAAATGCGAGGTCACCAGGGGCTCGGCGCCGGCGTCGGTCGCGAACGGCGTGCCGCAGATGAACATCGCCGGGCACACCTTGTAGTATTTGGGGTTGCCAATGACCGCCTTGAGGAAATCTTCCTGATTGAGGGCGGCGATCGCCGCCTGCCGGACCTTCTGATTGTCGAACGGCGGGTGCAGCCAGTTCATCCGAAACATGTACTGGTTGCCGAGCGGGTTGTAGTCGAAGATCGTGATGTTGTCGTTGGCCTCGAGCACCGGCAAGAGGTCGTGCGGCGGCGATTCGATCAGGTCGATCTCGCCGTTGATCAGCGCATTGACCGCGGTCTGGGCATCCGGAATCCAGTCCCACTCGACCCGGTCGACCTTGGCGACCTTGCCGCCGGCGGCCCAGGACGGCGGCTCGCTGCGCGGCTTGTAGTCCTTGAACTTGGTGAACACGGCTTTGACGCCCGGCTGCCACTGGTCGCGCTCGAACACGAACGGGCCGGAGCCGACGTACTCCGAGATCTGCTGGTTCGCCGGCGTCTCCGCGATCCGCTTCGGCATCATGAACGGCACGTTCGAGCTCGGCTTGGCGAGCGACAGGAGGACCAGGCCGTAGGGCTCCTTGAGGGTCATCTGGAAGGTCTTGGCGTCGACGGCCTTCATGCTGTCGACGAACGACATCATCAGCTGGCCCATGCTGTCCTTCTGGCCCCAGCGCTTGATCGAGGCGATCACGTCGTCAGGCGTGACCGGCTGGCCGTCGTGCCACTTGAGGCCGTCGCGAAGCGTGAACGTATAGACCAGCTGGTCGTCGCTGATCTCGTACGAATCAACCATTTGCGGCTGAACCTCAAGTTTCTCGTCCAGCGCAAACAGCGTGTCGTAGACCATGTAGCCGTAGTTGCGCGAGATGTAGGCCGTGGTCCAGATCGGGTCGACGATCTTGAGATCGGAGTGCATGACCACGCGCAGCGTCGATTCCGCCGCCGCCGCCGGCGCGCCGTGGACGGCGACGACCGCCGCCAGCCCTGCCAGCACGCTCGCGAGCGTTGTCCTGAGCCTCATCTCGATTCTCCCCGGCGTCGCGCCCGGTGCCAAACGGTTCGCGCGAACGCCCCAGCCGACGACCGCGCCATCGCGGGCGCAGTCAGCCACATTTTGCCGCCCTTGGCCAGCAGGCCCGGGCTTGCCGGCGGCTCCCGGGCAGCGACCCAAGGTCGCGAAGCCCGGCACGCGGCCGGCTCGGACGGTTGCGATCAGACCGCGTCGTCCAGCAGCATCACGGCAGCGGCAAGCTCGGCATGCCGGCCGGTCGCTACAGCGAAGCGCCGATCGGCCGTGACCAGCGGCGTGCGCGTCTGGAGGCTCAGCGCCAGATAGAGACAGTCGTAGATCGGGTGCGCAAGCAGCAAACCCAGACGCAGGGCATCAGCCACCAATACCGGGATCGCCGTCATGACGACCGGCGCGTCGCCGACCGCAGCGAGGGCTGCCGTAGCCTCGTCCTCGGCGAGCTCCCGCCGACGCACCTTCGCCCAAAGGGCGCTCGCGCACTCGGCGAGCAGGATGTCGGGCGCGCTCAGGCTGCGGGTCGCCAGCCGCGCCGCAGCGTCCTCACCCACCTCCCGATCACCCACTTGAGGGCGACGCTGGCCTCGACGACCGCAGCCTCGATCATCCGTCGCGCGCAGCGCGCCGGTCTCGGTCCGCGCGAATCAGCTCGGCGCTGTCGGTATGCTGCCGGCCGCGGGTCTGCGCGCGCATCCGCGCGGCTTGCGCCCAGGAAGTCGTCGGCGCCATTTCCGAACAGGCGTTCGAGGATTGCCCGATGCTCGGCTTCCGCCGAGCGGCCGTGCTGAGCTGCCCGCAGCTTGAAGCGCCGCACAATTTCCGGGCCGACTTTGCGGACGGTGAGCTGCGCCATCTCGATCTCGCTGCCTGTCCCTGTCAATGTAGGCAATGAAGGCCGAGACCGTCGAGCATTCGCGCCGCCGTCGGCACAAGGCCGCCGCCGGCTCAGACGAACAGCTTCTTGTCGCTGAGGTCCGGGTAGAGGTCCGACACGAACTCGGCGTAGCCGTTGAACAGCTTGGTCGGGATGCGCTCGCCGGTGCCGATTCGCTCCTCGGTCGCCTGGCTCCAGCGGGGATGGGGCACATCGGGGTTGACGTTCGCCCAGAAACCGTACTCGCCCTTGCCGATCGCCTCCCAGAAGCTGACCGGCTGCTTGTCCGTGAAGGTGATCTTCTGGATCGACTTGATGTGCTTGAAACCGTACTTCCAGGGCACCGCAAGCCGGATCGGGGCGCCGTTCGATTTCGGCAGCGGCTTGCCGTAGGCGCCGGTCACCAGGAAGGCGAGCTCGTTGGTCGCCTCGGCGACCGTCAGTCCCTCGGTATACGGCCAGGGGTACCAGAACTGGCGCTGGCCGGGTGCGACGTCGGGCTCGAGGAAAGTGTGCATCTCGACGAACTTCGCCGATCCCAACGGGCGCGCGAGCTCGATCAGCTTGGCCATCGGGAAGCCGTCCCACGGCACGATCATCGACCAGGCCTCGACGCAGCGATGGCGGACGACCCGCTCCTCGAGCGGCATGCGCGTCAGCAGGTCGTCGATCGCGAGCGTCATCTCCTTCTCGACCATGCCGTCGATGGTCAGCGTCCAGGGCCGGATCTTCAGCGCCTGCGCCGCATCGGAGATCCGCTTGCTCGAGCCAAACTCGAAGAAGTTATTGTAAGTGCTTGTGAGATCTGAAGGCGTGATCGCACCATCGGCCTGGTAGCGGTCGTTGCGCGGCACCGGGTAGAGCTTCGCCGACGGGTCCCCGTCCGCCGCGGCCGCGCAGGCGTCGCCGACCAGGACCGGCGGCGTCAGCGTGAGCAGGCCGCCGGCCGCGAGCCCCTTCAGGAGCCGGCGCCGCTCGGTGAAGACCGCCTCGGGCGTGGCCGCCGTTTCCGGCAGCTCCCAGCCGCGTCGAACCCGAATCAGCATGATCTCGCTCCCACGCTGCGAACCGTCTTGCCATCAGATAGCACGCACCCTGGGGCTTGTCCGGTGGGCGATCGATGCGCTGCCCACGAACTCAACCGAATCACCGGATCGTGAGGCGGACGCCATCCGGCGTGCAGCGTCCTTTGGTGCGGCTTCGCTCGGGTTGCAACGAATTGCCCGCCCGGATGGAATCGCCGAGACTGCCGATCGGGCAGCCCGGGCGGCCGGGCGGCCGGAACAGGATCTGCCGCTGGAGGGACGGGCGTTGGTGGTCCGGTGGTCGCGCGAGCAGAGAGCAGACGCTGAGCGGGCGAGCGCGACGAGCTTGAGGCAGCGCGTGCGGGCCTGCTGGCGCCGGCTGCGAGACCGCGTGCCCGGCCTCGGCACCTTCCTGGCGGCCGCCCTCAACTACATCCGCCATCAGAGCGCCAATCAGGCGGGCAGCGTCGCCTTCTCCTCGGTGCTCGCAATATTCCCGCTGCTGCTGTTCCTGTCAGCGGCGGCGAGCTTCGTCGGCGAGCCCGGGGCCGGGGCTGAGCTCGCAAACCGTGTGCTCGAGTTCGCGCCGCCCGCGGTCGCCGGAGCGCTCCGGCCGGTGGTCGACGAGCTGCTGCACCAGCGCAGCCCGACGGTGCTCACGTTCGGCATGTTCGCGACCGTCTGGGCGGCATCCTCCGGCGCCCAGGCGATCCGCACCGCGCTCAACAAGGCCTATGGCGTCGAGCGCGGCCTGACCTTCTGGAAGGCGCGGATCAAGGTCACCGTGTTCACGGTGATCGGCACGGTCGGCGCGGTGCTGGTGTTCAGCTCGGTCGTGATCCTGCCCTACGCCTGGGCCCTGCTGGAGAAGACCTTCGGGCTGGGCACCGAAACCGTCTGGCTGAAGACCGGCGTCCGCTACGGCCTGGCCTTCGCGGTGCTGTTCGCGCTCTATGCGTTGTTCTACGGCTGGCTGCCCGACATCCCGCAGCGCCTGCGGACCGTGCTGCCGGGCGCGCTGGTCGGCGCGATCCTCTGGCTGATCGCGGCGGCGATCCTCTCCTACACCCTGCGCAGCGCCGCCCGCCTGAGCGTGGTCTACGGCGGCTTCGCCGGCCTGGTCGCGACGCTCGTGTTCCTCTACGTGAGCGCGGCCACGCTGATCTTCGGGGCGGAGATCAACGGCGTCATCTGGGACCGCCGGCCACCCGGGTCCGGCAGCACCGAGCCGCCGGAGGCCTGACCCGATTCCGGCTGCGAGCCGGCTGAGAAGCGCCGTAAGCTTGC
>CAWALL010000011.1:0-16915 GCA_963782885.1 uncultured Alphaproteobacteria bacterium | reverse complement strand
CTAATCGAGCCTCGTGAACACGGTCTCGGCCTCGATCCGCAGGGCGTCGGCCGGCCGCGGGAAGGGCGCCGGCGCGGGCTCGCCGGGGCGGCGCGGCCGGCCGATCCGGGCGAAGAAGTCATCGAGGCCGCCGTCGCCGCCCGGCAGCATGACCCAGCACATCTTGAGCTCCTTCTCGGCGCTGGTGTTGACGAACTTGTGCCGATGGCCGGCGCCGACGTAGACCGTGGTCCCGGCCCGGAGCGGATGGCTCTCGCCGTCGATCACCGCCTCCCCCTCGCCCTCGAAGAAGAACAAAAGCTCCTCCTGGGCCGGATGGACGTGCTCGCGGATGTAGGAATTGGGCGCGATCACCTGGATGCCGGTCGCAAAACTCCGGATCGCCGGGTCCTTGCGATGCGACACCCGAACCTCGGCATAGCCATTGGCCGGCACCGGCTGCCAGAAGCTTTCCCCGTCGTCCGGCTGGACCACATGCATCGGCGTCGTCACCTGCTCGGTCATCCTCGCCTCTCCCCAACAGACGCCGCCTTCGGCGCTGACCTGCTGACGTATCATGCCCGGCGCGCTCTTCCTTGTCGCCCCCCGCCTCGACCCGTGCAATTGACGAGTGTACACATTATGTGATCATACCACGGCATGGCGTTCCAATGGGACGAGCGCAAGCGGCTGCGCAACATCAGGGGCCGCACGTCCTCGTCCCTTGCAGGCACAGCCAGCCGGAGCAACGTATTCTGGCGATCGGCAGGGTGGCCGGCCGGTGGGCGGCGGTGGTCTACACGCTCCGCGTCGGCGACCGCCGTATCATCTCGATGAGGAGCGCACGCGATGCGGAAAGGCGAATCTACACGGACCTATACGGCTGACGACCTCAAAGCGATGCGCCGCCGCGGCGAGGACCGCACCGACTGGGCCAAGGTCGACGCGATGACCGAAGCTGACCTCGAGCGGGCGATCGCCGAGGACGAGGAAGAGCGCGAGCTCGAGCCCGACTGGACGCGCGCCAAACTGGTCATGCCCCGGCCCAGGCAGTCGGTCCACCTGCGGCTCGAACCCGAGGTGGTCGATTTCTTCAGGGCCGGCGGCAAGGGCCACATCACCCGCATGCAAGCGGTCCTGCGCGCCTATGTCGACGCTCAGAAACGCCGCCGCGACGTGTCCGGCGACTGACATGTCCCCTCGGAATAACGGCCAACCAGCTAGTCTAGACCCTAACGACGAGGCAGGGCCGGCAGAGGACCTTCAGATCTCTTGTCCATCCGGTGCCCAGAAGCATAGCGCCAAGTAAACTCAGGCAGTTCGATTCGAGCACGGAACTTGTGAAACCTGCAGGGTCGTGCATCCCGCGCTCGAATGCCTTCGCCGCCAAGCGTGCGTCCTCGACGTGGCGTGTCTTGGCGCTCCTCTTGCTCTGATTGGTTACAAACGCCTCAAAGAGCAATAGACTCGCGGAATCGGGAGGTGGCGAGCACCAATCAGCGTCGGACTAGCTTTGGGCACTTTTTTTCGCAGTGCATTGAGAACGTAGGGAACAATCACCAATCCGGCCACGAGCACACTCGCTCCGGCTCCTGCCGAGAATGGTCTGCTGATGCCGTTCTCGCATTCGCCCTTGCGGGCCGACAACAGTGAGCGGGGCTCCTCCCGGACGGGAACGAACATCGGAGCCTCAAAACCTAGAGCGGCAGGCCCCTCCCGCAATGCCTCAGCGACAACCTCGACACACCGATCAAGGCACGTTCCTTCCGCCTCCGAAGGCCCCGTCATCGCCCAGCCAAGGTTTCTTCCCGGCGAGCCAATGTCGATGACGACTACGTGCCTCCAAGTGTTCATGTGCATTCCGGGTGAGGTCCTGCAGTCGAGCAATTCGGGCGCTCGAGGCCGGGCGGATGGAATCACACCCCGCTTCGGGCATAGATTGCATCGAGGTCGAGGTCCAGGCCCGGCGGGTCGAGGCGCAGGGGGCCGCCCCGGGCGACCGCAGTACGGAACTCCGGCTCGCCGGGCACGCGATGGTGGTGGATGACGAGCCGGCGCTGGGTGTCGACCTGCGCCACGCTCGGCAAGCCGGCGTAGCCGGCGAGCTTGATGGTGAAGTCCTTGTCGCGGGTGCTCGGGGACAGGACCTCGACGACGATCAGCGGCTCGGGCACGAGCAGGCCGTCGGGCACCTCGGCGCAGCTCACCACCACGTCCGGCTCGAAGGCGGTGTCGGCGTCGATCTGGACTTTCGGGCCCGAGACGAACACCTCGCACGCGTGGCCGCCTTGGGCCAGCGCCGCGCTCAGCGCATGGTCGATCCGGCGCTTGATGCGGGCGTGCACGACCGTCTCGGCCGCCATGGCATGCGCCGGGGCGGAGCCGCGCACCGGAACGGGCTCCCCGTCGACCAGCTCCCAGCGCTCGCCCTCCGGGCGGCGGCTCGCCCAGTCGAGGAAGGCCGCCACCGTCATCCGCTCGCCGGCCGCGTGACCCGTCATCGACGCCTCCCGCATCGGTTCCGCTACATCAAGCCTGGATGAGCGACAACGGTCAACGGATTGGCGGCGGCGACGGCGGGGCGCGCAACAGCCCAGGCGGGCGCTCGTTAGGAATGGGTAAAGCGCGGCCGGCGCCTCTCGAAGAAGGCGCGCACGCCCTCCTGGCAATCGGCCGAGGCGAAGGCTTCCGCCGAGAGGGCCAGCGAACGCTCGACCGCTTCATCCTCGCTGAGATCGTGGGAAAAATCGATCGCCCGCTTGCAGAGCTGCAGCGCCTTGCCCGGACGCTCCGCCAACTCCGCGGCCATGCGGCAGGCGGTGATCAGCGCTTCGCCCACCGGTACGACCCGGTTGACGAGCCCCCAGGCGAGCGCGGTCTCGGGGTCGACCGGCTCGCCGAAATACATCATCTCCTTGGCCCGCCCTTCGCCGATCCGGCGGGTCACGCGGACCGTGCCGCCCGAGCCCGGAAAAACCCCGAGCTTGATCTCGGGCAGCGCCAGCCTGGCGTTCGCCTCGACCACGAGCAGGTCGCAACAGACCGCGAGCTCGAGCCCGCCGCCGTAGGCCAGGCCCGCGACCGCCGCGATCGTGGGCTTCGGAAAATCGTCGACCTTGGCATAGGCCCGGTTCTCGGCCGCGAGTTTCTTGCCGACGACGTCCTCGGCGACGCCCGGAAACTCGCGGATGTCGGAGCCGGCGCAGAACGCGCGCTCGCCCGCGCCGGTCAGCACGAGGACGCGGACCGCCGGATCGCCCGCCAGACGGTCGAGCGTCCGGTCGAGTTCGCGGGTGAGCTCGAGCGTCACCAGGTTGAGCGGCGGGTTGTTCAGCGTCAGGACGGCAACCCCGTCCTCGATCCGGCAGAGGATCAGCTCAGCGCTCATCGGCTCTTTTTCCGACTCGTCGAAGCTCCGGCCCTGGCGCGGAACTCCGGCAGCAGGTTCATAGGCTCGTCACGGAACAGGCGGGCGTCCATGCGCTCGAGCGGCTCGGCGACCCGGACTTCGAAGCCGATCATCTCCAGCACGTCCCGGCGCGGATCGATCCCGGGCGCCACCTCGGTCAGCATCAGGCCGTCCTCATCGAGCCGGAACACGGCGCGCTCGGTGACGTACATGACCTCCTGGCCGCGCGCCTGCGCGTAACGGCCATTGAAGGTCACCTGCTGAACCTCCGGCAGCCATTTCCGGGTGCGGCCCTCCCGATAAAGCGTGAGCCCGGCTTCGCCATCGGGCGCAATCTCGAGGCCGCCGGTCGTCAGGGTCCCGGAAAAGACGACCTTGCGCGCCCCCTGGCTGATGTTGATGAAGCCGCCCGGGCCATTGACCCTGCGCCCGTAGCGGCTGACGTTGACGTTGCCCTGCCGGTCGACCTCGGCGAACGACAGGAACGCGAGGTCGAGCCCGCCGCCGTCGTAGAAGTCGAACTGATAGGGCTGGTCGGCCATCATGTCGTAGTTGACGCCGGCGCCCGCATCCTTGCCGCCGGCCGGCACGCCGCCGATGATGCCCTGTTCGACCGTCAGGGTCACTTCCCGCCAGAGGCCCTCCTCGGCCGCGACGTTGGCGATCCCGTTCGAGACCCCGAAGCCGAGATTGACGACCGCGCCCGGGAACAGCTCGAGCGCGGCGCGGCGCGCGATCACCTTGCGGATGTCGAGCTCGAGGCGCGGGATCGCGGCCTCGGGCGCATGCAATTCGCCCGCGTAGGCCGGGCTGTAGGGCGTCTGGTAGGTCTGCCGCTGGCCAGGCGCCGGCACCACGTAGTCGACGACAATGCCGGGGACCTTGACCTGCTTGCCGGGCAGGCTGCCGGCGGCCGCGATCCGCTCGACCTGAGCAATGACGATCCCGCCCTGTCGGCGCGCCGCGGTTGCGATCGAGAAGTTCTCGCCGAAGAACGCCTCGCGCTCCATGGTGAGATTGCCGCGCTCGTCGGCGGTCGTCGCGCGGATCACCGCAACGTCGACCGGGAGCGCCTTGTAGAGCAGGACCTCCTCGCCATCGACCCTGAGCAGCTCGACCAGATCTTCGCGGGCGCTTGGGCTCTGCCGGCCGCCGCCATGGCGCGGGTCGACGAAGCTGTGCAGGCCCGTGGTCGTGAGCAGACCCGGGCGCCCGGCGGCCATGTCGCGCATCAGCTGTGAGAGCGTGCCCTGGGGCAGGGTGTAGGCCTCGACCTGGTCGGCCAGCGCCAGCTCGGCAAACCGTGGGCAGTTGTTGAAGCCGCCACTGATCACCCGACGCGCCAGTCCGGGCTCGGCCAAAAGATTGAACCCGGTGGTCTGCCAGTCGCCGAGCGAGACGACGCTGATCAGGGTCAGATCACGCGGCGTCCCCTGCTCGCGAAAGCGCGCCGCGAGCGCCTCGATCACCGCCTCCGGCACCGCATGGCCGCCGCCCGAGCCGCCGAACAGCACGACATCGCCGTCGCGGATCAGCAAGACGGCGGCGGCCGCGTCGATCACTTGCATCGCGAGATCGCCAATCCTGTCCCCGCCCGGCCATCAGGATGACCGCTCCCGGCCGGCCTGTCGAGGTCCACTGTCCAAGGCCCCGGGCGCCGGTGCGGAGACGCGCGCTCCGCTTGCCACCGCCCGCTGAGGCATCGGCGTCGGCGAGGCGATCGGTGTCTTGCCAACGCGTCCGTGCTGCCACGAGCCAACGCGTCCGTCCTGCCAAGAGCGGCCGGCTGCCCCGCCCCACGCCGTCTCCAGCAGCGCAACCCGTCTCCATCCGGGCCTCCCAGCGCAACCCACACCCCCGCCCGGAACGCCCCAGGACGACCCGCTTGCCACCGGAGATCGTTAACTCTTCGTCAATCGTCCGGCGCCAACCTGATGGAGCTCGATGGTCCATGCGATCCTGGAAATCCGCCGCCATGTCGTTTTCGGGCCACGGATTCCCACGGTCCCATGGACCACCCGAAGAAAGGGTTGAGACCGAAGTTGTTAAGATTCCGTTACTCGCGCGAAGGTACCGTCGTCACCAGAAGATACCGTCGTCACCAAAGGACTCGGTCGAGCTCGCCACGTTCCGCAGACCGCGGACCGGATGCTGATCCGGCCCGACCCGCATCAGCGCAGAAGGTTCCGCCCGACAGCCCGTGGGAGCGCGCTCTGCCGGTCTCCCTGCGGCGTCCTCACCGGAAGGCCTGAGCGGATCGGATCTGGACGGCCATCTGGGGGCGGGCGGCCGCGACGAAATCGCGAGCCGACGCTGATCCGAGTTCACACCCCATGGTCTGGGCTTACGGCCGCGACCGCCCACCAAGGCGCCCCTGCGAGCGTCGCTCAGAGCTTGAGCTCCCAGGTCTCGCCCACGAGGTCGTGGCCGAAGCTCCGGTGCGGGCTCGCCTCGAGCAGCCGGTAGCCCGCCCGCTCGTAGATCCGCCGCGCCGCCGCCAGGACGCTGTTGGTCCAGAGCCGGATCGCGCGGTAGCCCGCGGCTCTGCCGAAGCGCTCGCACTCCTGCACCAACCGCGCGCCGACGCCCTGGCCCCGCGCTTCGGGCTCGACCAGCAGCAGGCGGAGCTTCGCGACCTCGTCGGTGGCCCGCACCAGCAGCACCGAGCCGATGATCCCGCCATCGCGCTCGGCGACCCAGCAGCGCTCGCGCTTCGGGTCGTGCTCCCGGATGAACCCGGCCGCGATCTCGGCGACCAGCGCCTCGAAGCGCTCGTCCCAGCCATACTCCTGCGCATAGAGCACGCCGTGGCGATGCACGATCCAGCCGAGATCGCCCGGCTGATGCGGGCGCAGCAGGTAGGGCGTTCCGGCTTCGGGCTGCGGCTCGAGCAGCCGCTGGAGCGTGGTCATCGCGGCCAAGAGGCGCCTTTGCTCCGGCTCCTTGAGCCCGCCCAGCATGGCGCCGACCTGGGCGCGCGAGGCCCGGTCGAGCGGCACGAACGCCGCTCGCCCGGCCTCGGTCAGCCGGATCTGGCTCTGGCGGCCGTCGACGGCCGAGCGCGTCCGCCGGATCAGCCCTCCGTCCTCGAAGCCACGCAGGATCCGGCTCAGATAGCCGGCGTCCAGGCGGAGCTCCCGGCCGAGTTCGCTCGCTGCCGGGCCGTCGCGGCTGGCAAGCTCGTAGAGCACGCGCGCCTCGGTCGGCGAGAACGGGCTCTGCAGCAACCCCTCGTGCAGCACACCAATGTGCTTGGTGTAGAACCGGTTGAAGCGCCGCACGCGGTCGACGTGCTCAACATTGGCCTCTGGCATGGTCGACACCTCCGGTGACAGCACCTCCATGCCAGAATCAAGAAACTAATTGACCATGTCAACTAATCCATCACTTCCTGGCCGCCGTCGATGCCGAGCACCTGGGCGGTGACGTAGCCGTTGGCCATCAGATAGAGGGCGCCCAGCGCGCAGTCCTCGGCATGGCCGACCCGGCCGACCGGCAGGCGGGCCGCCATCTGCCGGTAGCGCTCCTCCTTGTCGTCGGCGTGCAGGAGGTCGTTGAGCGGCGTATCGCAAAGGCCGGGCGCAATCGTGTTGACCCGGCAGCCGAGCCTTGCGAACTCCAGCGCCAGCGAGCGGGTCGCGGCGTTGAGCGCGCCGTTGATGCAGGCGCCCATGATGTAGCCCTTGACCGGGCGCTTGGCGGCGACGCCGGTGAAGAACACGATGCTGCCGCCGCGCCGGAGATGCGGCCTGGCATCGAACGCCGCCCAGAACGGTCCCCAGAACTTGCTCTCGAACGCCTCGCGGGCATTCTCGTCGGTGAGTTCGTCGTAGAGGATCGGCTTCACGGTCGAGCCGGGCAGAACCAGGTGGTCGAAGAGCGCGCATTCGGCGAGAAACTCCGCCACGGCCGGCCGGTCCTCGACCCTGAGCGCACGCCAGGGCACAGGCGCACCGCCGCGATCGGCGAGGCTGCGCGCGGCCGCCGCCAGCTTCTCAGGCGTGCGTGCTGCGATCGCGACCCGGGCGCCGGCGTCGATCGCGAGTTCGGCGGTCGCGAGGCCCATCCCATAGGACCCGCCGATGATCACGACTTTCTGGCCCTCGAGCGAGACCATGCCTCCCTCCCCCTGCCTGCTCAGGCGGCGGACGATAGCCGCGGCCGCCCGGCCCGACAACGACAGCGGAGCAGCGCTGGCCACAGGCCAGAGGTGGTCAGCCGAGCGTGCGGTACCAGTCGGCGAGCGCGCGCCCGATCTGGTCCGGCGAGTCCTCCTGGATGAAGTGGCTGCCGGAAACCGTGACCTCGGTCTGGTTCGGCCAGCCCCGGCAGAACTCCCGTTGCGCACCGACCAGGATCGCCCCCGGCTCGGCGTTGACGAACAGCTTCGGAACCTCGCTGGTCGCGAGCCAGTCGGCGTAGGCCTGAACGATCGCGACCACGTCTGCAGGCTCGCCGTCGAGCGGGATTTCGCGCGGCCAGGTCAGAGTCGGCCGCCGCGCCTCGCCAGGTTCGGCAAACGGCCGGCGGTAGACCGCCATTTCTGCCTCCGTCAGCCCGCGCAGCACCGAGCCCGGCAGCACCCGCCCGACGAACACGTTCTTCTCCAGCACCATCGCCTCGCCGGCCTCGGACCGAAAACCCTGGAACAGCTTCCGGATTGGCTCCGGCCATTCCGCCCAGGCGAGCGGCCGCACGATCGCCTCCATATACGCAATGCCATTGACCGCCTCGCGGTGCCGGTTCGCCCAGTCGAACCCCAACGCCGAGCCCCAGTCATGCCCGACGACCGTGACCTTTTCTTCCACTTGAAGCGCGTCCAGCAACCCATCGAGGTAATGGCGATGCTCGACGAACCGATAGCTGCCCGGGCCGGACGGCTCCAGCTTCTCCGAATCGCCCATGCCGATCAGATCCGGCGCGATGCAGCGCCCGAGCCCCGCCAAATGCGGCATCACGTTCCGCCAGAGATAGGACGCCGTCGGGTTGCCATGGAGAAAGACAATCGGATCGCCCGCCCCGCTCTCGACGAAGGCCATCGACCGGCCGTGCACGACCACGCGCTTCCTGACGGGATCGGCGGCGCTGATCACCATCTGGCTCCGATGCCGGGGCGCCCGGCGTCACTCCGGTAAGAATCGCGAGTTCGAGCGCCTGCTCGAGCGTGAAGGGTGGTTCGGCCGGAAAAGTCTCCAGCAACAGATCGCTCTCCGCAGCCGCCTGCGCGCAACTGTCCGCGTAGCATTCGGCGAAGACCTCCTGAATGTAGGCGAGGCTCGGGCTTTCCCCCAGAAGCTTACGCAGTCGACGCCGATGCTCGACGATGGAGCCGACCCAGCGACTCGATCTCCGCTCGGGCTGTGAGCGATACTTCAGGAGACGGGTCAGGAGAACGATCAGGTTGCTCTCGATGGCACGCTTTTCGCTTCCACCCATATCCTCAATCTCTTCGAGCAGATTGGCGACGTCGAGCTCATCCAGCCGCCCCCCACGCAACCGCGACGCCTGCTGCTCGATCCAGAGATAGAAGTCGCGCTCGTAGAGCGACTGACGCTCTTTGGTCACCGGGCCCGCGCGTGCCATAGCCTGATCGCCTCCGACGGTCGCTCGCCTGTTTTAGCACGGCCGCTCGAGGCCGCAAAAGCTGGCGCTGTTGTCGTCGTCGCTACTCGCTCAGGATCTGCTTGATCCGGGCAATCGCCTCGTCGACCGCCTGCCCGGGGCTGATGCCCTCGGCGACGACGCGATGCACGGCCTCGCCCCAGACGTTCTCCTCATAGACCCGGCTCGATCGCCATTGTCCTGTACCCCAACATTGGTCAGGTGCGGGTGCGTCAAGGTCTGCATGGCTGCCCGCATGCGGTGAGGATCGCTTGGATTGAGCCAGAACGGCTGCTCCACCAGCTTGCGCATCGGCGGCAGGTAACGATCACCCGCAAAGGTCAACCAATGGGCGAGCCAGCCGTCCTCGACCAGGAAGCGCACGAACTCCTTCGCGCTCGCCGTGTTCCTGCCGGCCTTGGTCACGACGCCGCGCTGGAGGAAACCCAAGAGGACGAGCGGCCGACCGTTGGCGTCATTCGGCCAGTCGATGGTCGCCGCGTTCAGCCGATAGTCGTCCGGACTTATCAGCCGGAGTGCGTTCGTGATCGAGAGCGTCACGTTAGACGTCATGACCACAGTCTGAGCAAGGAACGCCTTGTTGTTGTCGATGTTGGTCCAGCCCACGGAATCGGGCGGTGTGCAGCCCCTGCGCCAGAGGGCGACGTAGGCGTCCAGCGCCTTGACCATTCCCACCCTCACTGCAGGATCGTCGATCTGCAGCCGGCCGTCGGGGCTGGCCCAAGGCGCCTCGTACGCGAGCTGAAACTGAAGATACGCGTCCTCGGTGGCGGTCGCCGCGGCTGACATGGGCAGCCCGACACCCCAGAGGTCTTCTCGCCCCATCACCTCGCGCACCGCAGGCTGGACTTTGTCGCACCAGAAAGACCAGAACGCCTCCCACTCCTTGGGCACGTCCCCAAGCTTGAACCCGGCATCTTCGAGCAGGCTTCGCCAGACGTGGACGTGGTTGGACCTCCGGCCCATCGGCAGCCCGTACAGGCCACGCCGACCGGTGGCGCCGTTGAGCAGCGTCGCGGCCTCGACCGCATCGGCATCGAACAGATCCAGGACCGGCCCGAGGGCGTCCTTCAGATCGGGCAGCCGGTCCTCGTGAGCCCATTGGGGGGCTCCCGCGCGGGCGAGCAGAAAATCCGGCGGTCGTCCGACCCGGAGCGCCGCCTCGGCTTTTTCGTAGGTCTCGTCGTACCGGATCAGCGCCAGCTCGACCTGCTTACCGGTCTTCTGCTCGAAGGCGGCGATGATTTCCCGGACCGCTTCGTCCTCCTGGGGGTAGAAGCCCTGCTCCCACCACGAGGTCGGCGCTCCGCGCAGCCGACCAGGGGAGGGCGAGGGCTGCGACGGCGACCGCGGACGCCCGGGCCAGTTTGGAAATGGCGGATTTCGAGCCGAACATCCTCCGCCCCATGCTTGTCGTGCAATCGCTTTGCGATTAGGCGCTCTCGGCGGGCACGTCCATCCGATCGCGCTACAATCGATCACGAATGAGGTCGACAGCCGGCGCGGACGGCCCATATCGTGGCCCGCGATGATCCTCGCACGGCTCTTCGTCCTGGCTCTGACCTTGATCCTCGCACCGATCAGGCCGGCGGCGGCCCGGGTCGAGCGGGTCGAGATCCTCGAGCGCGGGCCGCTCGCGGGCGGCATGGCGTTCGGAGAGGCTGGCACCTATGACCGCGTCAGGGGCCGCCTCCACTATGCGGTCGACCCAGATGATCCTGCCAATGCCCGGATCGTCGATCTGCAGCGGGCGCCGCGCGATGGCCGGGGGCTCGTGACTTTCGCGGGCGATTTTCTCCTGCTCCGGCCCAAGGATCTCGGCCGCGGCAATCACCGCCTGTTCTACGAGGTCGACAACCGCGGCAACCTCGGCATGCTCGCGTTCTTCGACGACGCGCCCTGGAGCAATGACCCGCAAAACGCCGCCGATCTCGGCAACGGTTTTCTGCTGCGTCAGGGCTACAGCCTGCTCTGGAGCGCCTGGAACTGGGACGTGCTGCCCGGCGACCGCCGGCTCCAGATCGAGCTGCCGATCGCGACCGAGAACGGCGCTCCGATCACCGGGCCGGTCGCGGCCGAGTTCGTGCTCATGCGCCCGGCCACGAGCGCCGCCTTCATGTGGGGCGACTCGCGCGGCTATCCGCCCGTCGACCTGCAAGAGCCCGGCGCCAGGCTGACGGTGCGGGATCAGCCGACCGGCGCGCGCACGCTGATCCCGCGCCAGCAATGGCGCTTCGACGGCCCGACCCGGGTTTTTTCCACCTTGGGCTTCGCGCCGGGCCGGATCTACGAGGTCGACTATACCGCGCGCGACCCGCGGGTCGTGGGCCTCGGCCTCGCCGCGATCCGCGATTCGCTGTCGTTCTTCCGCTTCGCGGCCGCGGACGACGCCGGCACGCCCAATCCTCTGGCGAGCGCCGGCCAGCCGGACGCCCGGGCGACCCTCGCGTTCGGCATCTCGCAGTCGGCCCGGGTGCTGCAGCACATGCTGCTCGAGGCGCTGCACGTCGACGAGGCCGGGCGCAAGGTCTTCGACGGCGCCCTGATCGACGTCCCGGGCGGCGGCAAGGGCAGCTTCAACTACCGCTTTGCCCAAACCACGCGCCATCCGAGCGAGCTCGAGGATCAGCAGTACCCGGCCGATTTCTTCCCGTTCACGATCACGCCCGAGGTCGACCCGGTGACCGGCGCGAAGGGCGACGTCCTGGCGCGGGCGCGCGCTCAGGGCGCGCTGCCCAAGCTCTTCTATACCCTGACCTCGACCGAGTACTGGACCCGCTCGGCATCGCTCCTGCACACCGACGTCGCCGGCGAGACGGATCTGCCGCTCGCGCCGGACGCGCGCCTCTACATGTTCGCCGGCGCCCAGCACGGCAACTGGCGCACAGCCGTCCGCGCGCCCTATCAGAACTGCGGCAATCCGCTCGATCACCGGCCGCCGATGCGCGCGCTCCTGCTCGCGCTCGACGCCTGGGCGACCGAGGGTACGGCACCGCCCGCGAGCGTCTACCCGAAGCTCGCCGCTGGCACGCTGGGCTCGGTCGCCGAGTACCGGAGCGGGTTCCCGGCGATCCGGGGCGTGCAGCTGCCGAGCGGCAACCTGCAGCCGCCGCGGCTCGATCTCGGCCCCCGGTTCGCGAGCGAAGGCATCGCCGACAAGCAGCCGCCGGACTTCGGCCCCCCGTTCATCACCCGGGTGCCGCTGCCCGATGCCGACGGCATCGACCGGGGCGGCATCCGCCTGCCCGCAGTTGCGGTGCCGCTCGGCACCTATACCGGCTGGAACCTGCGCCGGCCCGAGGTCGGCGCGCCGCACCACCTCGCCCGCTGGGCCGGCTCGTTTTTCCCATTTGCCCGGACCGAGGCCGAGCGCCGGGCAGCCGCCGATCCGCGCCGATCGCTCGAGGCCCGCTACCGCTCCCGCGCCGACTATGAAAGCCGGGTCGGGGCGGCGGCCGAGGAGCTGGCGCGGGAGGGTCTCCTGCTCGAGGCCGACATCGCTCCGCTCGTCACGCACGCCGGCGCCTTGTACGACCGGGTCCTCCAGCATCGGCCGGACGATCCGGCCTGCGCCTACCAGCTCGGCGGCTGAGCTCAGCCCATCGTCGCCAGCACCTCGCGGGTGACCCGGTAGCGGAGCGGCTGGCCCGCCTGCCAGCGCTCGAACTCCTCGAGCGCGCAGTCGGCAAGGCGGATCACCTCGTCGCCGATCGTGCCGCCGATGTGCGGGCTGATCACGACGTTGGCGAGCGACCAGAGCTTCGACTCAGGCGCCGGCGGCTCCGGCCAGGTGACGTCCAGCAGCGCCGTCAGGTCGGGCCTGGCCTCGAGCACGGCGATCAGGTCGGCCTCGACCACCTGCGCGCCGCGGCCGGTGTTGATGAAGGTGGCGCCCTCGCGCATGGCTCCGAACAGCTCGCCCGTCAGCACGCCCCGGGTCGAGGGCAGATCCGGGATGTGGTTGCTCACGATCATCGCCCGCCGGAACAGCTCGGCCAGCTCGACCTTCTCGACCCCGAGCTCGACCGCGCCCGCCTCGGAGAGGAACGGGTCGCAGGCGATCACGGCGATCGGGTAATCGCGCAGGAGCTGGCGCAGGCGCGTGCCGATCTTGCCCATGCCGATCAAGCCGATCGTCTCGCCGTTGACGCCCGGCCGCCAGAACGCCTTGACGTCCTGCGAGCGTCGCTCGCGGTAGTCGCGCACCGTCCGGAAATAGCCGCGCAGGCTGAGCAGGATCTGGGCAAGACACATCTCCGCGACCGGGATCGCGTTGATCGCCCAGGCGCTGACCAGGATGACCTCGTGCTCGACCAGCGCCTCTGCGAACGCCTTGACGTTGCCGGCGGCGTAGAACACGGCCTCGAGCCTGGGCAGCCGTGCCAGCTGGGCATCGGAGAGGTTCGGCATGCCCCAGGTCGCGAAGATCACCTCGAGCTCGCCGAGGTTCGCGGCGTGGCGCTCGAAGTTGCCGGCGTTGACCACCTCCGGATAGAGGTCGGTCAGCGCCGCGATCCGCGCGCGCCGGCCCTGGCCGAAGACCTCGCCATCGCCGATCGGGTAATCGTAGAACAGGGCCGCCTTCTTCTTGGGCATCGGGCTTGCTTCCGCTCGCGCTGCGTTCGGGACAGGCTAGCGCGACGGCAGCGGGGGAGACCATGGCCAATTACGACGCGATCGTGGTCGGGGGCGGGGTGGTCGGCATGGCGAGCGCCTACCATCTGGTCGTCGCCGGCGTGCGCACGCTGCTGATCGACCGCGACGACCGCGGCCGGGCGAGCGATGCCGGCGCCGGCATCATCTCCGCGGGCGCAGCGCTCGACGATCCGGACCCGGTCGAACGCTTCGCGGCGCGGGCTTTCCTGCACTATGCCGAGCTGATCGAGGCGCTGGCCGCCGAGGGCGCCGGCGCGACCGGCTACGGCGTCCCGGGGGCGCTCACCGTGGCGCTCGACGACGACGAGCTCGCGCCGTTCGAAGAGCTGCGCCGCCGCCGGGCCCAGTCTGCAGTGAGCACGCCCGGCGATCACGTCGAGGTCAGTGCCGCGCAGGCGCAGGCGCTGTTCCCACCGCTCGCCGCGGTCCGGCGTGCGCTCCACGATGCCCGCAGCGCCCGGGTCGACGGTCGCCTGCTCGCGGCCGCCTTGCGGCGCGCGGCCCTGGCCCGGGGTCTCGAGTCCCGGACCGCGAGCGTCGAGGACCTGATCGTCCGGGACGGCGCGGTTCAGGGCGTGACGCTCGGTGCCGGGACGATCCCGGCCGGACAGGTGGTGATCGCCGCCGGCGCCTGGTCGGAGGCGCTCGGCGCCGGGCTCGGCATCCGCATTCCGGTAGCCCCCCAGCGCGGCCAGATCATCCATCTGCGCCTGCCGGGAGCCGCGACCGGCGACTGGCCGATCGTATCGGCGTTCCGCGGCCACTACATGGTGCCCTGGCCGGACGGCCGGGTCGTGGTCGGCGCGACCCGCGAGACCGGCTCCGGCTTTCGGCCGCAGACCACGGCCGCGGGCATCATGCAGGTGCTCGCCGAGGCGCTGCGGGTGGCGCCCGGGCTGCAGGACGCAAGCCTGCTCGAGGTCAGGGTCGGCCTGCGGCCGGCGAGCGCCGACGGTCTGCCGATCCTGGGCCCGGTGCCCGGGCTGCGCAATCTGCTGCTCGCGACCGGGCACGGGCCGGTCGGGCTCCGGCTGGGGCCCTACAGCGGCAAGGTGATCGCCGGGATCGTCGCCGGCGGCGTGCCCGACCCGGACCTCGCGCCGTTCGCGATCGACCGCTTCCGGTGACCGCTTCGCAATCGGGCCAGAGCTCTCACTCGCTCGGGGCCACGTCCGGCAGCCCGGGATAGGCCTTGGCGAGGCCGACGATCCGCATCGAGTAGCGCAGCCAGATCAGCGCGAATCCGATCAGGACGAAGCGATCGATCGCGGCCAGCTGCGGTGGGAAACCGCTGGTAAAGAGATAGAACAGGGTCGCGACCGGCGCCGCGCTGCAATAGAGCGCCGGCCACAGATGCTTGGTCGCCCCGAACAGGATCGTGCTGCAGACCATCGTGAGGCCATAGAGTGCCACCGCCTCGGAACGGCCCTGGGGCAGGACGCCGGCGAGTGCTCCGAGCGTGATGACCCCGAACAGGCTGCCGAGAAACAGGGTGTAGGCGTAGATCTCGTAGTCCGCCTGGCGCCGGGTGATCTTGGCGACCCGGACGAAATAGGGCGTCCGATCGTCGTCCCAGACGTAGCGCTTGACGAAGTCCTCCCAGTTCATCGCGCCTCTTGATCAGTAGTCGCCATGTCGTCCCGTGCCAAGCCGCCGACCCAGGGGCGACTAGCCGGTGGTACCGACTGGCGATGCCTTCCTGCGTACGGTCTCGGTCTCGACGTCCCAGTCCGCCTCCTCTAATTCTTTGAGCTGGATGCGCTCCTTGCCCTCGATTTTGCTACCTTCTTCTTCCGGCCACTCGAGCGTCATGAGCGGGAAGCGGACGTCCTTGGGCCCCCACAGCACGATCACGACCTGGAGCCAGACCGCGACCCCGGAGATCGCGGCGACGATCAGCCCGAACACCAGGACGCTCTTGATGATCCAGCGGTTGGTCAGGCCGACCTGCGATGCCGAGATCTCGTGGATCACATAGGAATCGTGGGCGTACACGAACGCGAAATAGATCACGACGCAGCAGTACGGGAGCAGGAAGAACGTCAGGCCCAGGAACTCGAGCCACGCCTTCTTGCGGAACGACAGGGTCTCGCGCACCAGGTCGACCCGCACGTGGGTGTTGTAGATGTAGCCGTAGCCCAGGACCAAAGCGAACAGAGCAGTGTGGAAGTGCCACTCAAGCTCCTGGAGCAGGGTCGATTCGAAGATTCGGCCGAAGTTGTGGACCAGCCAGATCTGGATCCAGATCAGCTTGCGCGCGGTGACGTCGAACACGGTGATCAGGATCAAGGGCACGATCAGCCAGGCCCCCCATCGCCCTACGAAGTCGACGAAATTGCGCAAGGCGTCGCTGATTCGGATCGCGGTCGGCAGTTCGCTGCGTGCACTGAACTCGCCCGCGCTCGCCTGCCGTAAGGTCGGGCTATCCTGCGTCATCGAAGTCACCTCTAGTCCGGGTCCATGCCGCCGCCGGTGCCGTAAACTGTGTGCATCAGCCAGAGCGCGACGTTCGGGTACATCATGACGACGATCAGCGCGGACAGCTGCAGCAGGACGAACGGAATGATCCCAAGGTAGATGCTCTGGATCTTCACTTCACGCGGCGCGATCCCCTTGAGATAGAACAGCGCGAACCCGAACGGCGGGGTCAGGAACGAGGTCTGCAGGTTGACAGCCAACAGGATGATGAACCAGAGGATCATGTCCTCCTTGGCGACGTGATCGCCGAAATCGAGCCCGGCGACCATCGGCGCGAACACCGGCAGCACGATCAAGGTGATCTCGATCCAGTCGAGGAAGAAGCCGAGGACGAAGACGATCCCCATGATCAGGAACAACAGGCCCCAGGAGCCGAACCCGGCCGAGGTGATCAGGTCGTCGACCACGACGTCGCCGCCGAGCGAGCGGTAGACGTAGGCGAAGCAGGTCGCGCTGATGATGATGAAGAAGATCATCGCGACCGTGCGCCCGGCGCTGTGGCACACGGCTTCCAGCGTCTGGTAGTTGAGCCGGCCGTTGAACCACGCCAGCATCATGGCGCCGAACGCGCCGACCGCGCCGGCCTCGCTCGGCGTCGACCAGCCGAACAGGATCGCGCCCTTGATCAGACCGATCAGGAACACCGGCGGAATGAAGGCCCTGAGCACCAGCGGGCCCAGTTCGCCCCTCGGGACGTGCAGCAGATTGGGCGGCAGCTTGGGCGCCAGGTCGGGCCTGATCGTGGCGACCACAACCACGAACAGGACGTAG
>CAWALL010000010.1:0-222462 GCA_963782885.1 uncultured Alphaproteobacteria bacterium | reverse complement strand
GCGTTCGCCCGGCCGATTGCGGCCGGTCTTCCGCTGCGGCCGGGCAAGCGGCTATAACCGGCGGCGTTGGGAGATGCCGGAAAGAACCGGGAGAGCCGTCATGACCGATGCCCCCTCGCGCGCGATCATGCTGTTCGGGACCGAGGAGAAGGTGACGCCGCGCAAGGTGCTGAGCGCGGGGCCGCTTTCCTGCGAGCTCGACGGCGGCAATCTCCGCTACGTCCGGATCGGCGGCAGGGAAGCGATCCGGGCGATTGCCTTCATCGTCCGCGACCAGGACTGGGGCACCTACAACCCTGGGATCGAGGATCTCAGGATCGATCAGCGGACCGACGGTTTCGAGGTCAGCTACCAGGCGACCTGCAAGGACGCGAAGCAGGAGCTTCGGTACCGGGCGCGAATCCGGGGGGCTGCCGACGGCACGCTCCGCTTCGAGGCGACCGGCACCGCGGTCACCGACTTCGTCACCAACCGGACCGGCTTCGTGGTCCTGCATCCGATCGAGGGGGTCGCCGGCCGGCCGGTCGAGGTCCTGCACACCGACGGCCGCAGCGAGCGCTCGATCTTTCCCGAGCTGATCGACCCGATGTGCCCGTTCCAGGACATCCGGGCATTGACCCACGAGGTGCTGCCGGGGGTCCGGGTCACCTGCGCGATGGCAGGTGATGCCTTCGAAATGGAGGATCACCGCAACTGGAACGACGCTTCCTACAAAACCTACGTCCGGCCGCTCGCCAAGCCCTGGCCCTATACGCTGAAGGCCGGCGAGAGCACCGAGCAGTCGATGGTCCTGACCGTCAGCGGCCAGGCCTCCAAGGCGGCGGCCGCGGCTGGAGCGGCGCCGGTCGAGCTCAAACTCGGCGAGGCCGCCGGGACGGTGCCGGCGCTGGGTCTCAGCCTCCGGCCGGAGCACGCCGAGGCGACGCTCGAGGCGGCAGATCTGATCAAGAAGCTCGGGCCGCAGTTCCTGGTCTGTCCGTTCGATTCCCGGATTGCCGGCGGGTATACGGGGCCCGCGGCGCGCGGCCTCTCGACATTCCCCTTCGATCGGCGGACCGGCGATCCAGCCAGGATCCTGGCCATGTACAAGACGATGGGCGAGGCGACCGGGGCCGAGCTGGTGCTCGAGGCGGTGGTTGCCTGCCGCGAGCCGGACGGCAGCCCGTGCGGCGACGAGGCGACCATGCGCACCGACCTCGCCAGGATCCGGGATGCGGTCGCCGCCGCCGGGGTGCGCTTTGCTCGGATCGCGGTGGCGCCGGCCGCGGATCTGAAATGCACGCTGCCCGGCAGCGTCTGGCCGGCCTGCCCCGAGGCCGAGGCGCTCGACGCGGCGGCGCGCGAGGCGTTCCCGGGCGTGCCGGTCGGCGGCGGCATGTTCTCCTATTTCACCGAGCTGAACCGCAAGCGGCCGCCGGCCGAGGCGCTGGATTTCGTGGTCCACACGAGCTGCCCGATCGTCCACGCCTGCGACGACACCACGGTCACCGAGAACCTCGAGGCGCTGCCGCACATCGTCAAGTCGACCCGGAGCTTTGCCGGCGGCAAGCCCTACCGGGCCGGGCCGGCCGCGATCGGCGCCCGCGACAATCCTTATGGCGCGACCGCGACCCCGAACCCCGCGGGCGGCCGCGTCGCGCTCGCGGGCATGGACCCGCGCCAGCGCGGCCTGCTCGGTGCCGCCTGGTACCTCGGCTATTTCGCGCACATGGCGCGCGGCGGCCTCGAGGCGGTCTGCCTCGCCGCGCCGGTCGGCGAGTTCGGCGTGGTCTACGCCAGGATGGACTACCCGCAGCCTTGGTTCGACGAGCAGGCGGCGAAGGTCTATCCGGTCTACCACGTGCTGCGGGGCCTGGCTGCGGGTGCCGGCAAAAGCCGCCTCGAGACGACGCTTTCGAACGGCTCGGCGGTTCAGGCGGCTGCCTGGCGCTCGGACGGCGGGATGGTTGCGTGGCTCGCCAACCTGACGCCCGAGCCGCAGAGCGTCGTGCTCGAGGGCCTGCCCGGGCGCCGCGGGCGGGTCGCCATGCTCGACCAGGCGAGCTTCGTCGCCGCGACCGCCGACCCGGATGCGCTGGCCGGGCTCGCGCGCGAGGCCGACCTCGCCCGGGTGGAACTCGGGCCGTATGCCGTGGCCCGCCTCGAGGCTGCCGGCTGACGCGGAAGTCCTTTGCCGCGGAGTTCTTTTGGAGAGGAGCGGGGAGCGCCCGCGTTCGAGACCAACTCGCACGCCGCCGAACGGCCGCCGGGCAGCCTTTTTGGCCGGCTGTGGGGCGGTCGGCTGCCGCTCGGCACCGCGTTCTGGTGGTATGCGATCGCCTGCGGCACGGCGCTCAATGTCGCGGCGACGCTGCTCGCGATGGCGGTGCTCGCGGCCGATCTGTCCGCCGTGCTGGCCGTGGTTCTCGCCGCTCTGCCGATACCCTACAACCTGGTCGTGCTGGTCGCGGTCTGGCGGAGCGCCCGCGCCTATCAGGGGCCGAGGCTCTGGGCGGATCTCGCCCGCATCCTGAGCCTGCTCTGGGCGCTTGCCGCTTCGGCGACCTGAGCGGGCGAGAGCTGGGGCTCGCGCTCGCGATCGGGGTGGCGCAGATGAGGGGCTTGGTCCGATCGGGAGGAGTTGGACGTGAAGGGGGCAGAAAGCCTGTTCGGGGCTTGATCGCCAGTGGAGCGAGGTCTATCTCGCCAATGCGGGCATCTCCGAGCTGCAGCTCCTGGCCGTGCTCGATCCGACCGTCGCCAGCTCGCGGACCGCTCGGAAGGTCAAGCGCGCCTCCGATCAGACCACCAGGATGCCTCCGGGCTCGCCCGCAAACATGGAGCTTGGGCGCTCGTGCCGAGTTCCGCCCGCGTGCTCCCCATCAGGGACAGGTCCGCGGATTTTTCATCAGCCAGCGATCTACCCTGCGGGACGGTGTCGGTCAGGAACGAAAGGACGGAGGCGGCGCGCGGCGCCAGAGAACGGGTGCCGGGTTTCGTCCGGCGGCTGCCGGAGATCGCTCGCTTCGAGGGTGTCGCCGGGCTGGTCGGTCGTCCGCTGGCCCGGCTGGGCGTGAGGGTCTACTGCTGGCTCTGCATCGACACCGATGCAGAGATCGAGCGGCCGGCCGTGCCGCCCGGCTGCGCGCTGGAGGAACTCGAGCCCACGGCGACGGACGAGTATCTCGCCTTCCGGCGTCGGTCCACCGCCGCGCGGTTCCAGGGGCGGCTGCGCGACGGGCACCGCTGCTTCGCCGTCAGGCATGGCCCCGACCTGATCGCTGTGACCTGGCTGTCGTCCGGCCGGACGCGGGCCCAGGCGCTGCGGCGGGACCTCGTTCCCGGCGCGGGAGAGGCGTACAACTTTGACAGCTACGTCCACCCGTCATGGCGGGGGCGGCGGCTCGACCGCCTGCTCGCCTCGCTTTTGACCACGGTTGCGCGCGACGAAGGTTATCGCCAGCTCGGCTGCCTGATCGCGTTCTACAACCGCAGCAGCCGCCGGTGCCGGCTGCGCTGCGGCTTTCGGCAGGAGGCGGTGGTCGTGGCGCTCGATCTCGGGCCGATCCATCTGCTGCACTGCTTCGGGGCGTTCAGGGGCCGCCTGATGCGGTCACCAGCAGGCGCCGGCGCGCGCCGCGCTGGACATCGTTCAGATCCCAGCGACGGATCACGCTGCCGAAGTTGAAACGTTCAGTTTACGAGCGCTCGCAAACCATTGACTTTATTGTCGCGTCCGGCTGTGTCGGAAGCAGTCGACCAGGTGGTCGTCGACCATGCCGGTCGCCTGCATGAAGGCATAGCAGATGGTGGGGCCCACGAACTTGAAGCCGCGCGCCTTGAGCGCCTTCGACATGGCGCGGGCTTCCGCGGTCTCGGTCGGGATCTCGCTCATGGCGCGCCGCTGATTGACGATCGGCTCGCCAGCCACGAACTGCCAGAGAAATCCGGCAAAGCCGCCGGGTTCGGCCATCAGCTCGAGGTAGCCGCGAGCCGACAGGATCGCGCCCTCGACCTTGGCGCGGTTGCGGATGATACCGGCATCGGCGAGCAGCGTCGCGATTTTGGCCGAACTGTAGACGGCGATCTTCTCTGGATCGAAACCATCGAATGCTCTTCGAAAGTTGTCCCGCTTTCTCAAGATCGTGATCCAGGACAGGCCGGCCTGGAAACCCTCCAGCACCAGCATCTCGAACAGCCGGCGGTCATCGCGCAGCGGCACGCCCCATTCCTGGTCATGATAGGCGAGATTGAGCGGGTCGCTGCCTGCCCAGCCGCAGCGGACCGGGCCATCGTTTGCCATCGCGCTCAGCCGCGGCCCGCGATCGCGACCAGATCGTCGCGGCCGCGCCGCATGTCCTCGATCGAGCCGAACGCCAGCATGTAGTGCTTCTGGTAGCCCGCCTCCTCGATCTGATCGAACATCGCCTTGAAGTCGATCGTGCCCTGGCCCGGACAGAGGTGCTCCTCCTTGTCGCCGCGGTTGTCGGCGAGCCGGACCTCGCCGCAGCGGTCGAGATCGAACCGGCGGGTGAAGCCCGCGAGGCCCTCGGGCAGCATGTGGGCGTGGTTGACGGTGTAGGCCCAGCCGAGGTGTGGCGAGGTCAGCTGGTCGAAGAAATAGCGGCACTCGGCGACATCGTGGCCGAGATAGTGGACCTCGGCGTCGTCGGGCTCGCGGTTCATGTTCTCGAGCAGGAGCTGAACCCCGCTGCGCTCGGCATAGCCGGCGGCGCGCTGCAGCCGCTCGAGCGCGGCCTGCTTGCGGCGCTCGATGTCGCTCGTGAAATGATAACCGGCGTGGACCACGATCCAGCCGGCGCCGAGCCGCGCCGCGAGGTCCATGTAGGCGCAAAGGTAAGTGTCGACCGCATCGCGGAGAAAAGGCGAGGTCTCGGCGACGTTGGCCGCGGAGAGCGTGTGCAGACCGAGGCGGATGCCGTCTCGATCGAGCGCCGTGCGGATTACCCGGACCCGGCGATCGTCGAACGCGCTGAGCTCGTTGGGCGGGCTGTCGAGGCAGACGTCGACGTACGAGCACTCGTTGGCCGCCGCCCACGTCAGCGCCTGCTCGAGCCGCAGCTTGCCGCCGAAGTCGATCCCGATCCGCGCGCGCAGGCCCATCCCGTGCTTCCCCCAGGTCCGAACCTCACCCTAGCGAGATCGTCCCGAGAGCGCGAGCGCTCAGCGGTCGTGGTCGATCGGGAAGCGCGGAATCGTGACGTCGCGGTGGATGTCGACGCTCAGCATCAGGCCGAAGCCGATCAGCACCGTCATCATCGCGGTGCCGCCGTAGGAGATCAGCGGCAGCGGCACGCCGACCACCGGGATCAGGCCCGTGACCATGGCGATGTTGATCACGACGTAGAGCGAGAAGGTCACCGTGATGCCCATCGCCAGCAGCCGGCCGAACTGGTTGCGCGCGCGCAGCGCGAAGACGAGGCCGTAGGCGGTCAGCACCATGAACAGGCAGAGCAGGCCGAGCGCGCCGACCAGGCCCGCCTCCTCGGCCAGCATCGTGAACACGAAGTCGGTCTGCTTCTCCGGCAGGAAGCTCAGCTGGCTCTGGGTGCCCTTGAGGATGCCCTTGCCCCAGATGCCGCCGGAGCCGAGCGCGATCTTGGACTGGATGATGTGGTAGCCGGCGCCGAGCGGGTCGCGCTCGGGGTCGAGGAAGGTCATCACCCGCTGTTTTTGGTAGTCGTGCAGCTGGTGCCAGAGGATCGGTAGCGCGCCGAGCGTGGCGCCGATCACCAGCGCGAACTTCCACCAGCGGACGCCGGCGAGGAACAGGAGCGCGCCGCCGCCCGCGAGCAGCATGACCGAGGTCCCGAGGTCCGGCTGCTTGAGGACCAGCGCGGTCGGCGCCAGCACGATCCCGAGCGGCACGATCAGCTGGACCGGGCGCGCCACGTCCTCCAGGTAGGTGCCGTGGAAATAGCGTGCGAGCGCCAGCACCAGCGCGATCTTCATGACCTCTGAGGGCTGCAGCTGGAACAGGCCGAGGTTGATCCAGCGCTGCGCGCCCATGCTGATGTTGCCGCCGATCTCGACCGCGATCAGGCCCAGCAGCGCCAGGCCGTAGATCGCGTAGGCCCAGCGGAACCAGACCCGGATGTCGGTCAGCGCGATCGCCAGCATCAGGATCAGGCCGACCGCGAAGCGCACGCTGTGCCGCCAAGCCCAGGGCTCGTGCGAGCCGCCGGCAGCAGAGTACAACATGCCGTAGCCAACCAGCCCGATCAGGATCACGACGGCGACGAACGGCCAGTTCAAGAGCCTGAGCTTCTCGAGCAGGGACAGCTCGACGGTCTTCAAGCGGGCAGCGGTCGCCATGACCGTCATGCCGGTTCACCGCTCGGGCCCGGCCGGCGGTCCGTGCTCACGGTCGGATGGGTCCGGATCGGATCGAGCTCGAGCGCCTTGGCCATGATGTCGCGGGCGATCGGCGAGGCCGACGCCGCGCCGCTGCCGCCGTGCTCGACGACCACCGCGAGCGCGTAGCGCGGCTGCCGATAGGGTGCGAACGCGACGAACAGGGCATGGTCGCGCTCCTCCCAGGGTTTTTCCTCGTTCTTGCGCACGGTGGTCGCACGCTCGGCGCGGCTGATCCGGCGCACCTGCGAGGTCCCGGTCTTGCCGGCGAGCGCCACCTGCGGGTCGCCGAGGCTCGCCTGACGGGCGGTGCCGTGATCGCCGTTGACGACCTGGTACATGCCCTGGGTGACGAACCGGAACGACCAGTCCGAGATCCCGAGCCATGGCGGCGGCTCGGGCAACCGGGCGCCCTCGGTGCCGGTTCGGTCACGCACCAGGCGCGGCCAGACCTCCCTGCCGCCGTTGGCAATGCGCGCCGCCATCACCGCCAGTTGGAGCGGCGTCGCCTGCATGTAGCCCTGGCCGATGCCGGTGATCAGGGTCTCGCCGAGCTGCCAGGGCACGCCGTAGGTCGCCCGCTTCCACGCCCGGTCCGGCACCAGCCCGGAGCGCTCGCCCGGCAGATCGATCCCGAGCGTCTGACCGAGCCCGAACCGGCGCGCCATGGCAGCGATCGCGTCGACCCCGACCCGGCGGGCAAGATCGTAGAAGTAGACATCGCAGGACTGTTCCAGCGCCTGGACCAGGTTGAGCCGTCCGTGCCCCCAGCGCTTCCAGCAATGGAACTGGTGATCGCCGAGCCGGACCGAACCCGAGCAGAAGACTTCGTAGTCCGGACCGGTGGCACCCGCCTCGAGCGAGGCCAGCGCCACGATCAGCTTGAAGGTCGAGCCCGGCGGGTACTGGCCGCCAATCGCCTTGTTGACCAAGGGGGCATTGGCGTTGGTCGTGAGGTCGCGCCAGGTGTCACGGCTCAGGCCGTTGATGAACGCGCGCGGGTCGAAGGTCGGCACCGAGGCGAGCGCCAGCACGTCGGCGGTGTGCACGTCAAGGACCACGACGGCGGCGCTCTGCTCGCCGCTCAGGCGCTCGTGCACGTAACGTTGCAGGTCGAGGTCGAGGGTCAGCGTCAGGTCGCGTCCGGGCTCACCATCGGAGCGGTATAGCTCCTTGATCTCGCGGCCGAGCGCGTTGACCTCGAACCGGCTGATGCCGGCGCGCCCGCGCAGGACCTGATCATAGACCTTCTCGATGCCATTCTTGCCGGTCCGGAACTCGGGCAGCTCCAGGAGCGGATCGCCGTTCAGCTCGCCCTCCGAGACCGGCCCGACGTAACCCAGGATGTGGGCCATGATCGACCCGGCCGGATATTCGCGCAGCAGGCCGGCGTCGAGGCTCACCCCCGGCAGGTCGGGAGCGTTGACCTCGACCCGCGACAGCTCGGTCCAGGTCAGATCCTCCTGAACCGTGATCGGCACGAAGCCGCGGCGCCGGCCGGCTTCGGCGATCACCTCCTCGATCTGATCGTCCGGCACCGGGATCAGGCGCGCGAGCGCGCCGAGGGTAGCGCGCAGGTCGGTCGTCGGCTCGCGGGTCACCAGGACGCGGTAGGTCGGGCTGTTGCGCGCCAGCGGCACGCCTTGACGATCGAAGATCCGGCCGCGCGCCGGCGGCAGCAGGCGATGATTGATCCGGTTCTCATCGGCGAGCAGCGCATATTGGTCGGCGGTCACCACCTGAAGGTAGTACAGCCGGCCGGCAATCGCGCCGAACAGTCCCAGCTGACCGGCGCCGAGGAGCAACGCGCGGCGCCCGAAGGTGCGCAGCCGGTCGCTCTCACGATGCATGGATCAGCCTCGGGATCTGGTTGTGGATCCGGCTCAGCAGCCAGCTGACCGCGGGATAGAGCGCCATCGTGACCAGCAGCTCGAACAGCATCGGCCGCAGCGCGAACAGATGCCCCCACCAGAGGCTCGACAGCAGCCAGCGAGCGGCCTCGACCACCGGCGCCAGCAGTAAAAAGCAGCTCCAGACGACCAGGAACGAGCGGGTGACGAAAAACCGCTGCTGCACGATCATCAGATTGCGGACCAGCAGCAGGGTGAGCGAGCACAGACCGAGCGGCAGACCTGCCAGGCCATCGTAGACCAGTCCGGTGAGGAACGCCGCGGTCGGCGTGAACAGATCGGGCCGATAGAGGCTCCAGAAGTAGCCCACGCAGAGGGTCGAGAACGAGGTCAGGCCGACCGGTCCCGCGCCGATCACCGGGGCGACGTCGAACAGCACGGCGGCGAGCGCGGTCGCGAACGGCACCAGCGCGCGCAGCTGCGCGTCCAGCTGGCGCAGCCAGAGCCAGGTCACCACGGCGCCTCCGGCGCCGGCTCCGAATTGCCGGCCGGGCCTCGGGCGCTCGCCTGCGGCGGCGGCAGCGGCGGCCCGTAGATCTCCTGCTGTAGCTCCTCGAGCTGCTCCGGCGGCAGCACCGGCGCGTAGTTCAGGAGGCGGACATAGGCGAGGCGGTCCCAGTCCACCAGCGGCCTGACCGTCACCCTCTGATCGCCGATCGCGCTGACCACGCCGATCTCCAGACCGGGCGGCAGGACGCCGCCGCGGCCGGAGGTCACCACCCGGTCGCCGACCGACAGGCGCGGGTTGAGGGGCAGGAACACAAGGCCCGGCTCACGGCCGTTGTCGCCCGCGAGGATCGCCTGGTCGCGCGACGGCTCGACCATCACCGGGATGCGGGAATTGAAATCGGTCAACAGCAGGATCCGGGCGCTCCGCCGTCCGACGTCGATCACCCGGCCGGCGAGGCCACGCTCGTTGACCGCCGCCATGCCCTTGACGACCCCTTGATCGCGGCCGGCGTTGACCAGAACCGTCTGGACGAACGGCCCGCCGGAATCGGCCACCACCCGGGCAGTGACCGCGGTCGGGCGCCGATCCTCGGCGACGCCATGCAGCAACTGGCGCAGGCTGGCGTTCTCGACCGCCAGCTGGCGCGCGGCCGCCTCCCATTCGAGCAGGCGCTGGTTCTGCTCGCGCAGCTGGGCGTTCTCGGCCCTGAGGGCCACCAGCTCGCCGACCTGCTGAGCCAGATGGCGCGAGGCCTCGATCGGTCGGACCGCGACGTCGAGCGCCGGGGCCATAAGGTCGCTGATGCGGCTGTCGACGGTCTCGAGCAGGCGGACGTCCGCCTTGCTGACCACCAGCAGGACGACCGAGACGACGATCAGGGTGCCGAAGGCGAACCGATCGACCAGCGCCTTGAGCGGCACCGCAAGCCGTGACAGCGAGCGACGCTCGAGCTTCACGCGCAGCCTCCGTCACGAACGACGAAGCGCCGGGGACGGTACCGGCGAGCCCAGGGGCCAGGAGCGCCCGCGGGGCCGGACCGACAGCGCCCGCGCCGACGCCACGATCTGTGCAGCCGGCGCGAACCTACCAGGACCGACAGCAAGAAGCGGCCTCGAGCGTACTTTAATACGCCGTGTGCAAGACGTGGCGCAACGTCTTCATCTCCTCGAGGCAACGGCCGGTGCCGAGCGCGACGCAGGTGAGCGGCTCGTCGGCGAGGCTGACCGGCAGCCCGGTGGCGTGACGGAGCACGAAGTCGAGGTTGCCGAGCAGCGAACCGCCGCCGGTCAGGACGATCCCCTTGTCGACGATGTCGGCCGACAGTTCGGGCGCCGTGTGCTCGAGGGCGACCTTGACCGCCTCGATGATCGCGCTCACGGGCTCGGCCAGGGATTCGGCGATCTGGCGCTGGCTGATCACGATCTCCTTGGGCACGCCGTTCATCAGGTCGCGGCCCTTGATCTCGAGCACCCGGCCGTTGCCGTCCTCGGGCAGGCAGGCCGAGCCGATCTCCTTCTTGATCCGCTCGGCAGTCGATTCGCCGATCAGCAAGTTATGGTTGCGCCGGATGTAGCTGATGATCGCCTCGTCCATCTTGTTGCCGCCGACCCGGATCGAGCGGGCGTAGACGATGCCGCCGAGCGAGAGGACCGCGACCTCGGTGGTGCCGCCACCGATGTCGACCACCATCGAGCCGGTGGGCTCCGTGACCGGCAGGCCGGCGCCGATCGCCGCCGCCATCGGCTCCTCGATCAGGAACACGCGTCGGGCGCCGGCGCTCTCGGCCGATTCCTGGATCGCCCGGCGTTCGACGGCGGTCGAGCCCGAGGGCACGCAGATGATCACCCGGGGGCTCGCGAAGCCGCGCCGGTTGTGCACCTTGCGGATGAAGTGCTTGATCATCTCCTCGGCGACCTCGAAGTCGGCGATCACGCCGTCCCGCAACGGCCGGATCGCCTCGATGTTGCCGGGGGTGCGGCCGACCATCTGCTTGGCCTCTTCGCCCACCGCCAGGACCTGCTTGCGTCCGCGATTGTTGGTGATGGCGACCACCGAGGGCTCGTCGAGGACGATGCCCTTGCCCTTGACGTAGACCAGCGTGTTGGCCGTGCCGAGGTCGATCGCCATGTCGGCGGACAGCAGGCCAAGCAATCTCGAGAACATGGGGACGCGTTCCCTGGCTAAGGATCCGGGCCCAGACGCGCGGGAGCGGCTGTCCCGCACGGCCATGTCGGCCGTCACCGGTCAGCCGCTCCCCAACCCGACCACCTCGGCCCGGGCGAACCCAAGCCTTGGCCGTCACGCGGACAGGGCAGCAGGTGCTGTTCTTTCCCTTTTCACTAAAAGCTTGTTTAACGCCGTCACATAAGCGCGTGCCGAAGCGAGGATCGTGTCGGTCTCGGCGGCCTGACCGTTGACCGTCTTGCCGTTCTCCTCCAGCCGGACCGTGACCTCGGCCTGGGCATCGGTGCCCTCGGTCACGGCATGGATCTGGAACAGCGAGAGCGTCGCGGTATGGGGGACGAGCTTCTGGATCGCATTGAAGGTGGCGTCGACCGGACCGCTGCCCTCGGCCTCGGCCGCCTTCTCGGCGCCATCGATCTCGAGGACGACGCGGGCGAGCGACCTCGGCCGCGCGCCGCAGTGCACGTCCAGATCGAGCACCTTGATCCGCTGATCGATGGTCTGGATCTCGTCGTCGACCAGAGCGATCAGATCCTCGTCGAAAATGTCCTTCTTCTTGTCGGCCAGCGCCTTGAAGCGCGCGAACGCCTCGGCGAGCGCGTTGTCGCCGAGCTCATAGCCGAGCTCCGCCAGCTTCTTGCGGAACGCATGGCGACCGGAATGCTTGCCCATCACCAGGTTCGAGCGGACCAGGCCGACGTCCTCGGGACGCATGATCTCGTAGGTGCCGGCATCCTTGAGCATGCCGTCCTGATGAATGCCCGCCTCGTGGGCAAACGCATTGGCGCCGACGATCGCCTTGTTGTTCTGGACCGCGAAGCCGGTGACCGCGCTGACCAGGCGGGAGGCGCGGGTGATGTGCTGGGTCACGATCCGGGAGTTGTAGGGCAGCAGGTCATGGCGGGTCCGGACTGCCATCACGATCTCTTCCATCGCGGCGTTGCCGGCGCGCTCGCCGATGCCGTTGATCGTGCACTCGACCTGGCGGGCGCCAACCTCGACCGCGCGCAGGGAGTTGGCGACGGCCAGCCCGAGATCGTTATGGCAATGCACCGAGATGATCGCCTTGTCGATGTTCGGGACCCGGTTCCTGATCATCCGGATCAGGTCGGCGAACTCCTCGGGATAGGCGTAGCCGACGGTATCCGGGATGTTGATGGTGCGGGCGCCGGCCTCGATCGCGCTCTCGATGCACTGGCAGAGGAAGTCGTGCTCGGAGCGCGAGCCGTCCTCGCACGACCACTCGACGTCATCACAGAAGCGCCGGGCGAGGCTGACGCTGTCGACCACCGCCTGGTGCACCTGCTCGGGCGTCATCTGCAGCTTGACGCGCATGTGCAGCGGGCTGGTGGCGATGAACGTATGGATGCGCTTTTGCGCGGCCGGCTCGAGTGCCTCGGCGGCGCGCTCGATGTCGGCGCGGTTGGCGCGCGCCAGCGAGCAGACGACGCTGTTCTTGACCTTCTTGGCGACCTCGGAGACCGCCTGGAAGTCGCCGGGCGAGGCGATCGCGAAGCCTGCCTCGATGACGTCGACGCCCATCTCCTCGAGCACCTGGGCGATCCGGATCTTCTCCGGCACGGTCATCGAGGCGCCCGGCGACTGCTCGCCATCGCGCAGCGTGGTATCGAAGATGATGATGCGGTTGTCCGGGGCGGTCTGATGGACTGGTACGGCCGACATGGCCCGATTCCCTTCTGGCGGATGGTTGATGCTTCGCTTACACGGCTGTCCCCTGAACGCGCGCGGATCGGCAGCGGCTCAGGGGCAGCTAAGTCGAAGCTCCGCCGGAAGGAGACCCCGATGGGCACGGTCGCCGCGACCGTCGATCGTCGTTCTGTCGCGGCACAGCATCACCGTCGTCCCATGTCCCCGTTCAGGTTCGCCCAGAGGGTCACCGGCCGGACCTGGCGATCACCCATCACGTCACGATACAAGACCATCGCCCGGTCTTTGTAAAGCCCACTGCCTTCAATTCGGTAAGCGCCGGGGCTAGTGTGGCGCGGCCGAAACACGCTCCGGGAGCCTGCCATGCCCGCCTTCGACCGCGCGAGCGCCCGCGGCCGCGACCGACCGCGCGAGCGCCCGCGGCCGCGACCGGATCGCGTTCGAGGCCAAGGATCTGATCATGGCCGGCTGGACCGGGCGCGATGCCGCCGCGGTCGAGGATCACGTCGCCGAACTCGCCGCGCTCGGCGTTCCGGGCCCTTCCCGGGTACCACTGTTCTATCGGCTCGACCCGGCGCTGCTGGCGGGCCCGGTCGCCGAAGTTCAAGTGCTGGGTGAGCACACGTCGGGCGAGGTCGAGGTGGTGCTGGTGGCGCTCGCCGACGGCCTCTGGGTCGGCCTCGGCTCGGACCACACCGACCGGGCTATGGAAGCCCACGGCGTCGCGATCTCCAAGCAGCTCTGCCGCAAGCCGATGGCAGCCGAACTGTGGCGCTACGAGGAGGTGATCGGCCACTGGAACCGGATGGTGCTGCGCGCGCAGATCATCGAAGCCGGCGAGCGCAAGCTCTACATGGAAAGCAGTCTCGCCGCGGTCCGCCGCCCGGAGGACCTTATCGCTGCCTACGTCCAGGAGCGAGCCTTGGGCGCCGAAGCGTCGCTACCGCCCGGCACGGTCATGTTCATGGGCGCGATCGCGGCGCAAGGCGGCATCCGCGCCGCGGAGCGCTTCGAGATGACCCTCGAGGACCCGGTTCTCGGCCGCGCTTTCCACCACGCGTACGCCATACGGACGCTACCGATCGTGGCCTAGCGCGCCGAGCCGGGATCCGTGTTTCCAGAGATTTATATATTTTATACAGTATGTTGATGAGCCTAGCTGAACGTTTTTCTCAGATCGGGGTCAGCGCATCTCGACGACCGGGAAGCCGGGGCGGCGGTGGCGCTGCGCGGGGCTCGGCCGGCGCTTGAGGGCGAAGGTGAACTCGATCTCGACCGGAGCGTTGCGCGGCAGCTCGGCGACCCCGATCGCCGAGCGCGCGTGCTGGCCGGCGTGACCGAACACCTTGACCAGGAGCTCGGAGGCGGCGTCGATCACCTTGGGCTGCTGGTCGAAGCCCGGGCTGGAGGCGACGTAGCCGGTCACGCGCAGCGCCCGCTCGACTTCGTCGAGGCCGCCGGGGAGCGTCTGGTTCAGCCAGGCGAGCGCCTGCAACGCGCAGCGGCGGGCCGACTCTTGGGCCTGCTCGACCGACACCTCGCGCTCGAGCTTGCCGAGCGGCCCGAGCCCGTCGCCCTGCCAGGGCAGCTGGCCGCTGACGTAGGCAATGCCGGCGTGCACCACCACGGGCACGTAGTGGAAGGTCGGAGGCTTGACCTCGGGCAGATGGATGCCGAGCAGCGCCAGGCGCCGGCGCATGGTCGGCTGCTCGATCATCGGCGCGGCCGGCGGCTTGGCCGGTGCCGGCGGCTTGCGCCCTGGACCGGGGCGCTGACTGGCGCGGCCCGCGGGGGGCTTCTTGTCGCCTCGAGCCACGTTTGTCCGTCCTAGTTCTTGGTGGTGTCGACCAGGCGTTTGGCCGTGATCCAGGGCATCATGCCACGCAGCTGCCTGCCCACCGCTTCGCTGCCGTGGGCTGCGTGCTTCGCGCGCAAGGCCTTGAAGCTTACCTGCCCGGCCTTGTTCTCGAGCACCCACTCCTTGGCGAAGGCGCCGCCCTGGATGTCGGCGAGGATGCGCTTCATTTCGGCCTTGGTGTGCTCGTCCACGACCCGTGGTCCGCGCGTGTAGTCGCCGAACTCGGCCGTGTTCGAGATCGAGTAGCGCATGTTGGCGAGCCCGCCCTCGTAGATCAGGTCGACGATCAGCTTGACCTCGTGCAGGCACTCGAAATAGGCCATCTCGGGCGCGTACCCCGCCTCGACCAGGGTGTCGTAGCCGGCCTGGATCAGCGCGCACATGCCGCCGCACAAGACCACCTGCTCGCCGAAGAGGTCGGTCTCGCACTCCTGGCGGAAGCTCGTCTCGATGATCCCGGCGCGGCCGCCGCCGATCGCGGCGCCATAGGAGAGCGCCAAGTCGAGGGCGCCGCCCGAGGCGTCCTGCTGGATCGCGACCAGGCAGGGCACGCCCGCCCCGCGCTCATACTCGGCGCGCACCAAGTGGCCCGGCCCCTTGGGCGCGATCATGAAAACGTCGAGATCGGGCCGCGGCTCGATCAGCCGAAAGTGGATGTTGAAGCCATGGGCGAAGGCAAGCGCTGCGCCCTCCTTCAGATTGGGCTTCAGCTCCTCCCGGTAGAGATCGGCCTGGAGCTCGTCCGGGACCAGGACCATGACCACGTCCGCCCAGGCCGCGGCCTCGTCCGCGCTCATCACCTGGAAGCCGGCGCCTTCGGCCTTGGCGGCGGTCGCCGAGCCCGGCCGCAGCGCGACCACGACCTCCGGCACGCCGCTGTCCTTGAGGTTGTTGGCATGGCCGAAGCCCTGACTGCCATAGCCGATCACGGCCACGCGCTTGCTCTTGATCAGGTTCAGATCGGCGTCGGTGTCATAGTAGACGCGCATCGCGCGGGCCTCCGGCTTGATTGGGCGACGGGGCCATAGAGCCCCCAGGTTTGGTGGCGGGTGCTTAGCCCACAGTGAGACTGCTCGAACCCCGCGGTGTTCGTTCGGCCAGAGCCTTTTAGGCAACCCGCAGCGCGCGATCAAGCGGGCACCACGAGGATGGCGGTCAGCGGCCGCTCCGCCGGTAGATCGCCTCCAGCGACAAGGTCACGCCGAGGCCTTCCAGAACCACCGCATCCTCCGGCGGTTTGACGACCACCATCTCCCAACCGCGCTGCGTGCGTGATTGAACCTCGATCCGGCGCTCCCGCTGGGCCACCAGAACGACGTGCCGGAGGGAGGCGATCTCCTGGTATTCGCGCCACTTGGCAAGTCGATCGTGGCGCTCGGTGGTCGGAGAGAGCACCTCGACCACGACCGCCGGATCCTGGATTCGGTCGTCGTCGGGCGCCAGCGGCCGACAGGCCACGACCACGTCCGGATACACGACGGCGGCGTCGGTCATGACCTTCAGCTCGTCGACGATCGCCATGCAGGGACCGTCACCGAGCGCTGCGTTGAGTGCGTTGGTCACGTTGTTCTTGATGATGCCATGCGCCGCCGAGCCGCCGGTCATCATGCGGACGATGCCGCCCACGAACTCGTACCGTTCCTCCTCCTCGGCCTCGAAGGCGAGGAAGTCGTCGACCGTCCAGGGCCGCGGCCGTGCCTTGGCCATCAACTCTCTCCCGCAGGACAGACGCCCATGAGCTTATCACAAGGTCTGCGTGCCATGCGCGATCGCGACTACGCCGGCGCGGCTGACCTCGGCGAGGCCGAGCGGCTCCATGAAGTCGATGAAGGCGTCGATCTCCTCGGAAGAGCCGGTGATCTCGAACACGAAGCTGTCGCGCGTGCTGTCGACCAGGCGCGCGTGCATGAAGTCGGCGATCCGGAGCGCCTGCACCCGCTTCTCGCGCTCGCCGGTGACCTTGACCAGCGCGAGCTCGCGCTCGAGGCAGGGGCCTTCGACGGTCAGGTCGGCGACCTTGTGCACCGGCACCAGCTTGTCGAGCAGCGCCTTGATCTGCTCGATGACCTGGGCGGTGCCGGTGGTCACGATGTTGATCCGCGAGCGGCCGCGGGCGCGGTCGACCTCGGCTACGGTCAGGCTCTCGATGTTGTAGCCGCGCCCCGAGAACAGGCCGATCACCCGGGCGAGCACGCCCGGCTCGTTGTCGACCAGCACCGCGATGGTGTGCCGCTGCTCCGGTGGGCTCATGATTTGCTACCCTTGCTCCGCAATCCTCTGGTCCGGGCGCCGCCGCGGGCGGCATCCGGACCGCAGGGCGGCGCAACGGGCGCGGTCAAGACGAGGACCATGCCCTGCTCGGAGCGCTCTACGGTCGCGGCGCCGTCGTCCTCGGGACAGAGCTTGATCTCGTTGTGCGCAGCGCCGCCCGGGATCATCGGATAGACGTTCTCGGCCCGGTCGACCACGACGTCGCAGATCACGGGCTTCGGGCTCTCGATCATCGCCCGGATCACGTCGTCGACCTCGTCCGGGCTCTGGGCGCGCAGGCCGACCGCGCCGAACGCCTCCGCCAGCTTCACGAAGTCCGGCAGGCTGTCCATGTAGCTCTCGCTGTAGCGATTGCCGTGGAAGAATTCCTGCCACTGGCGGACCATGCCCATGTAGGAGTTGTTGAGGATGAACGACTTCACGGGCAGGCGGTACTGCACGATGGTCGACATCTCCTGCATGTTCATGACCCACGAGGCCTCGCCGGCGATGTCGATCACCAGCGCCTCGGGATGCGCGACCTGAACGCCCATGGCCGATGGCAGGCCGTAGCCCATGGTGCCGAGCCCGCCCGAGGTCATCCAGTGCCGCGGTCGCTCGAACTTGTAGTGCTGCGCCGCCCACATCTGATGCTGGCCGACCTCGGTCGTGATGTAGGTTTCCCGATCTTTGGTCAGCTCGTAGAGGCGCTGGATCGCATATTGCGGCTTGATGACCTTGCCGCTCTGGCGAAAGCGCAGGCTGTCCTTGGCCTGCCATTCGCGAATCTTCGCCCACCACGGCTCGATGCGCGCCGGGTCGGCTTGGTTGCCCTTGGCCCGCCAGCCATCGAGCAGTGCCCGCAGAGCACGGGCGGCATCGCCAACGATGGCGACGTCGACCGGCACATTCTTGTTGATCGAGCTCGGATCGATGTCGATCTGGATCTTCTGCGAGCCCGGCGAGAACTTGTCCAGCCGGCCGGTCACCCGGTCGTCGAAGCGCGCGCCGATCGCGATCATCAGGTCGCAGCCGTGCATCGCCAGGTTGGCCTCGTAGGTGCCGTGCATGCCGAGCATGCCGATGAACTGCGGGTCCGAGGCCGGATAGGCGCCGAGCCCCATCAGCGTCAGCGTGATCGGAAAGCCGGTCGCGCGCACGAGCTCGGTGACCAGTTCCGAAGCCTCGGTGCCGGAGTTGATGACGCCGCCCCCGACGTAGAAGACCGGCCGGTGCGCCTTGGCCATCAGCTCGACCGCCTTGGCGATCGGCTCTGGTTGCGGCTCGACGCGGGGATTGTAGGTCCGATGCCGGACCTGGTCGGCGTCGACGTAGGTCGCGGGCCCCATCAGCACGTCCTTGGGCAGGTCGATCACGACCGGCCCCGGGCGGCCGCTGCGCGCGACATGGAACGCCTCGTGCACCGTGCGCGCGACCGCGTCACCCGACTTGACCAGATAGTTGTGCTTGGTGCAGGGCCGGGTGATGCCGACCGTGTCCGCCTCCTGGAAGGCGTCGTTGCCGATCATGTGGGTCGGCACCTGGCCGGTCAGGCACACGACCGGCACGCTGTCCATCAGCGCGTCGGTCAGCCCGGTGACCGTGTTGGTGGCGCCCGGCCCCGAGGTCACCAGCACGACACCGACCTTGCCGGTCGAGCGCGCGTAGCCCTCGGCGGCGTGGACCGCGCCCTGCTCGTGGCGGACCAGGATGTGGCGGATCTTGTCCTGCTTGAAGATCGCGTCGTAAATCGGCAGGACCGCACCGCCCGGATAGCCGAATACCACCTCGACCCCCTGCTCGACCAGCGCCTGAAGCACGACCTCGGAGCCGGTCATCGGCCGGGTCTGGGCGTCGGTTCGGGACAGCGGGGTGGCATCTGGCATGATTTTGGCTCCTCGATCGATGCCTCGGCGGTCGGTCGGGATCGGTTACCCTTCGTGCGCCGGATTTGTTGGCCCGCTTAAGGGCTGGATCGGAAACTATGCGGCAACGCGGCATCGGTCAACAAGAGGCGCCGCCTCAGGTCCGCCAGGAGCGCGGGGTCGTCGCCGAAGCCCTGGAGCGGCTCCAGCTCGGGCAGCTGATGGCGGAGCCAGGTCACCTGACGCTTGGCGTATTGGCGGGTGCGGACCAGGGCGCGCGCACGCGCCTCGGCCAGATCGAGCCGCCCTTCGAGGTGCGCGAGCAGCTCGGGCACCGCGACGGCCTTCAGGAGCGGCAGATCGGCGTCGGGATGGGCCAGCCGCAGCGCCCAGAGCTCCTCGAGCGCGCCGGCCTCGAGCATCGCCTGCAGCCGGCCCTCGATCCGCGCCTGCAGCGGCGCGCGCGGCGGCAGCAGGGCGATGCCGACGACCGGCGCCGGCAAGCGCACCCGGAACCGGGGCTCCGCCTGCCAGCCGGCAAGCGAGCGCCCGGTCGCCGTGAGCACCTCGAGGGCGCGGATCAACCTCTGCCGGTCGCTCGGCCGCAGGCGGGCCGCCATGATCGGATCGCGCCGCCTGAGCTCGGCATGCAGGCCGGGGCCGCCCAGCCGCTCGAACAGCGCCTCGGCCTCGGCGCGCCTGGCGGCCGGCACCGACGGTACCGGTGCCAGGCCCCGCAGCAGCGCGGACAGGTAGAAGCCGGTGCCGCCGACCACGATCGGCAGCTGTCCAGCCTCGAGTGCGGCCGCGATCGCGTCGCCGGCGAGCTCCAGCCAGCGTCCGGCCGAAGCGGGTTCTTCGGCATCGAGAACGCCAAACAGGTGGTGTGGCACCCGGGCCTCCTCCGCAGGGCCCGGTCGCGCCGTGAGCAGCGGCAGGTCGCGATAGAGCTGGCGGCTGTCGGCGTTGATCAGCACGCCACCTGCGGCCTCGGCCAGATGCAGCGCGAGGGCCGACTTGCCGCTCGCTGTCGGGCCGCCGATCACCACGAGGCCGGTCATCGGCCGCCGGCCGCGCGGCGCTCTGGAGCGGGCAGGCGCCGGTGAGCCAGGTGCTCTGCATGATCGCAGATCCTGAGCGGGCGCCGCTTCAGCCAGACATGGTCGCCGAAGTCGGCCAGGCGCTGGGCGCGCGACCCCGCTGGCTGGCCGAGGCCGAAGCCTGCGAGTTCGTGATCGGGGACGCGGTCGGGGCCGGGAGAGCGCTGCCTCGCTCGCTCCGGCAGATCCTCGACGACGCTGGCGCCGACGTCGCGCTGGTGCCGGCCGCGGACCGGGTCAAGCGGCTTCTGGTCAGCGACATGGATTCGACCGTGATCACGGTCGAGTGCATCGACGAGGTGGCGGGCGCGCTCGGAATCCAGGCCGAGGTCGCGGCGATCACCCGGCGCGCGATGAACGGCGAGCTCGACTTCCGGAGCGCGCTCGCGGCCCGGGTTGGTCTCCTCGCGGGCCTGCCGGTCGCGGTCCTCGACGAGATCTATCGCGAGCGCGTGCGCCTGATGCCCGGGGCGCGCACGCTGGTGCAGACGATGCGCGCTCGGGGGGCCTTGACCGCGTTGGTCTCGGGCGGGTTCGCGCCGTTCACCGAACGCGTGCGAGCAGCGCTCGGCTTCGATCTGGTCCAGGCCAATCGCCTGCAGGCCAGCGCCGGCCGCCTGACCGGCCGGGTGCTCGAGCCGGTGCGCGGCCCGGACAGCAAGCTCGCCCTGCTGCAACGCCTGACCCAGGCCCGCAGCCTCGCGCCCGCTGCGACGCTGGCGGTCGGCGACGGCGCCAACGATCTGCCGATGCTGAAGGCGGCGGGTCTCGGGGTCGGCTATCGCGCCCATCCCGTGGTCAGGGCGGCCGTCCCGGTCGTGATCAACCATGGCGACCTGACCGCTCTGCTTTATCTGCAGGGCATCCCGCGGTCCGACTTCGTGGTCGCCTGAGCGCGCCGCGACCGGCCGGTCCCTCTACCCGACGGGTCGGCCGGCCACCGCGCGCTGTCCGGTGCGGGCTCCTCGGCCCGGAGCAGGTCGCCGCAGCGCTACGGTTGCGCGTCGGCCAGGCGCAGCGCCACGAAGCGCAGATCGCCCTGGTGGTCGACCAGCAGCAGCACCGACTTCTTGTCGTCCTGCTTGGCCTGGTTGACCTTGGCCAGGACCTCGGGCGGCGAATGGACCTCCTCCTGGCCGACCTCGACGATCACGTCGCCGGCCCGCAGGTTTTCGTGGCTCGCCGTGCCGCCATCGGCGACGTTCATGATCACCACGCCCTTGATGTCCTCGGCGAGCTGGAAGCGGGTGCGCAGCTCGGCCGTGATGGTCGCGACCGTGATGCCGAGCGGCGCGATCTCGGCTGGGTTCGAGGTATCGGCCTCGCTCTCGGTGAGCGCCGCCAGCTCCTCCTCCTCCGGCAGCTCGCCGAGATTGACGTCGAGGGTCTTCTTCTCGCCGTGGCGCCAGATCACCACCTTGGCCGCCTCGCCGATCGGCGTCTCCGCGACGATCCGGGGCAGGCCGCGCATATGGTCGATCTTCTTGCCGTCGAACTCCAGGATCACATCGCCGGCCTCGATCTTGGCCTGCTCCGCCGGTCCGCCGGGGGTCACGCTGGCGACGAGGGCGCCGGCCGCATCGCTCAGGCCCAGACTGTCGGCAATCTCTTCGGTCACCGTCTGAATCCGGACCCCTAACCAGCCGCGCTTGACCTTGCCCTCGGTCTTCAGCGACGTGATCACCGGCAGCGCGAGATTGGACGGAATCGCGAAGCCGATCCCGACGTTGCCGCCGCTCGGCGAGAAGATCGCGGTGTTGATCCCGATCACCTCGCCGTTCAGATTGAAGGTCGGGCCGCCGGAATTACCGCGGTTGATCGGCGCATCGACCTGCAGGAAGTCGTCGTACGGCCCGGCGTGAATGTCGCGCGATCGGGCCGAGATGATGCCGGCGGTCACGGTGCTCCCGAGACCGAACGGATTGCCGATCGCGATGATCCAGTCCCCGACCCGGATGTGATCGCTGTCGCCGAAGGTGACCGCCGGGAACGGCTTGTTGCCCTCGATCTTGAGCACCGCGAGATCGGTCTTCTGATCGCGGCCGACCAGCTTGGCCGTGTAGGTGGAATTGTCGCTGAACACCACCTGGATCTCGTCGGCCTCGGCGATCACGTGATTGTTGGTGACCACGTAGCCTGCGGGATCGACCACGAAACCCGAGCCCAACGACGACTGGCGCTGGGGGGTCTGCTCGGGCGGCCGGTTGCGGTCGAAGAACTCGTGGAAGAAGTCCTCGAACGGCGAGCCGGGCGGCGGCTCGGGGAACGGGAACGCCGGATTCTGACCCGCCGGAATCGCCTTCGAGGTGGCAATATTGACCACCGCCGGGGCGACCCGGTCGACGATGTCGGCGAAGCTGATCGGCGGCGGCCCCGCCCGGGTCGGCTGGGGGCCGGCCAGCATCCCCAGGAGCACCGCGGTCAGCAACAGCATGCGACCAACCCCGCGCGCGCCACCGCGCGTCACCCTCGGGACAGCAGGGGCGAAGGCTGACACCAGGCTCATGTACGGTTCTCCGCGAAATCGGCCCTGGCCATTGCAGCGGCTGACCTCGCTCTACGGGCACCCAAGTTGCCGCGCCACGATGGGCATGATCGGCTTAGCAGCGAGCTAAGCATACCCCTGAAATCGCTCCCGCGCCATCATCTCAGGGCAAAAAGCGCGGCCTCAGATCCACGCTAGCCGCGCACCAGCCAGACCAGGGCGACACCGACCGCGACCGCCACCAGGCCGCCCATGCGCAGCTGCTCGTTGGCGAGGTTGAGCGCCATCGCGGCGGCGCGCTTCATCGCGTCGGGCGATACCGCCCAAAGCAGCCCCTCCAGCACCACTACCAGAGCCAAAGCCGTAGCCAGATCGGTCATCGGGTCGCCGCCTCTGCTCCTGCCAGCCACGAGAGGAAAGCCTCGAGTCCCTCCCGGAGCCGCCTCGATGCGCGCGGCGGCGACGCGCAGGCTGCCCCGACACGGAGCTACTCGACCGCGTTTACCGCCGGCGGCTGGTCGGCCCCGACCGTCGCGGCAGGCCGTGCCTTCTGCGAAGGCGCAGCCTCGGCATTCGTCTTGGGCGCGGGCGAGGTCTCGGCGCTCGCCTTCTGCGAGGGCTCGCTCCCCGCGCTGGCAGCCGCCGGGCCCGACGTGCCTTCGGCACCATGCGCGGTCTGCAGCGCCGCCTCGGGACTGTCGAAAAAGCGGAAGAACTGGCTGTCCGGCGACAGCACGACGCTGGTGCTGTCGTCGGACAGCGCATTCCGATAGGCCTGCATCGAGCGGTAGAAGGTGAAGAAGTCGACGTCTCGACCGAAGGCATCGGCGAAGATCTTGATCGCCTGGGCATCGCCCTGGCCGCGGATGATCTGGCTTTCCTTCTCTGCTTCGGCGATGATCACCCGCCGCTCGCGATCGGCGCGGGCGCGGATCCGTTGCGCCAGCTCGGCGCCCTGCGCGCGCAGCTCCTTGGCCTCGCGCTCGCGCTCGGTCTGCATCCGATGGTAGATGGCCTGGCTGTTCTCGGCCGGCAGATCCGCCCGCTTGATGCGCACGTCGACGATGTCGATGCCGAACTGCTTGGCTTCGGTGTTCGCCTGGTCGCGGATGTTGTTCATCAGCGTCGAGCGATCGGCCGACAGCACGGTGAACAGCGGCACCTCGCCCAACACTTTGCGCAACGAGGCGTCGAGGATGGTGTCGATCCGGCCCCGCAGCACCGCCTCGGTACCGACCGACTGGTAGAAGCGCAGCGGATCGACGATCTTGTACCGGGCGAAGGCGTCGACCACCAGCCGCTTCTGATCGCCAAGGATCAGCTCTTGCGCCTCGGCATCGAAGTCGAGCACCCGCCGGTCGATATAGACGGCGTTCTGCACGAAGGGCAGCTTGACGTGCAGCCCGGGCTCGGTGACCACCCGCTTGGGTTCGCCGAACTGCAGGACCAGCGCCTGCTGGGTCTGAGGGACGGTGAACAACGCACTCAGCGCGAGCACCAGGACGACCGCGGCGAGCGCGCCCGCGCCGATCGCGAGGTTGCGGTTCATGGCTTGGGCTCTCCGTCGCTGCTGGCGCCCGCGGTCGCGGCGCGCTCGCGCGCCCGGCGCTCGAGCTCCGGCAGCGGCAGATAGGGCACCACGCCCGCGCCCTTCCCGGACTGATCGATCAGCACCTTGTTCATGCCGCGCAGCACGTCTTCCATCGTCTCGAGGTAGATGCGCTTGATCGTGACGTCGCGCGCCTTGGAGAATTCCTGGTAGACGGCGAGAAAGCGTTGCGCGTCGCCCTCGGATTTCGCGACCACTTCCTGCCGGTAGGCCTGGGCCTCCTGCGAGATCCGCTCGGCCTCGCCGCGCGCCCGCGGCAGGATGTCGTTGGCGAACGACTCGGCTTCGTTCTGGGCCCGCTCCCGGTCGGCCTGGGCGCGCTGGACGTCGCGAAACGCCTCGATCACCTCGTTCGGCGGGTCGACCTTCTGGAGCTGCACCTGGGTGACCAGAATGCCGGCGCCGTAGGCATCGAGGATCGCCTGGGTCTGATCCCGAGCCTGCTGCTCGATCCGGCCGCGGGCCTCGGTGGTCGCCTCGGCGATCGGCGTCTTGCCGACGATCTCGCGCATGACGCTCTCGGCCACCGCCTTCACGGTCGCTTCCGGATCGCGGATGTTGAACAGGAACTGGCCGGCGTCCTTGATCATCCAGAGCAGCACGAAGTTGATGTCGACGATGTTCTCGTCGCCGGTCAGCATCAGGCTCTCGTTGGGAACCTCGCGCGCCGAGCCGCCGCCCCCGATCTCCGCGGCCGAGCGGAAGCCGATCTCGACCCGGTTGGAGCGGGTCACCTTGGGCATGAACACGGTCTCGATCGGCGCCGGAATGTGCCAGTTGAGACCCGGTTGGGTGGTCTTGATCCACTTGCCGAACCGGAGCACGACGCCCTGCTCATCGGGCTGCACGCGATAGAAGCCGCTCGCCAGCCAGACCGCAACCAGGATCAGAGGAATCGCGATCAGCGCCTTGCGATTGCCACCGAAGCCACCGCCGGGGCCGCCCGGGAAGATTTTTCTGACCTTCTCCTGGCTGCGACGCAGCAGCTCCTCCAGATCCGGTGGTTGCGGGCCCCCGCCGCCCGGTCGCCCGCCCCAAGGCCCCTGACCGCCGCCGCCCTGCCAGCCGCCCCCTTGATTGCTCCACGGCATCAGTCACTACCTCATCGCTGCTGCGGCGGCCCTGAGGGCTTTGCCCGCGCTCCGGCGTCCTCTATATCACCAGGACCGGAGGCGCCAGGGCGAGATTCGTGCCCATCGCATTGCTGCCGACAATATCGTGCGGCGACAGAGAGTGTTCAACCATGGCTCAGGTCAGTCGAGAACAGGTCCTCGAGGCTCTTGCCGGCGTTCTCGATCCGGCGCGCGGCCAGGACGTGGTCACCCTCAGCATGGTCTCCGGGGTCGTGGTCAAAGGCAGCAACGTCGGCTTTGCGCTCGAGGTCGAGCCGAGCGAGGCGCAAGCCAAGGAGCCGCTGCGTCAGGCCTGCGAGCAGGCGGTGCTGGCGCTCCCGGGCGTCACTTCCGTGACTGCGGTCCTGACCGCCGAGCGGGCGCCCGGCGGCGAGCGGGCGCCCCGCCCGGGCGGCAGCCCGATGGCTCGCGGCGGCCCGCCACCGGCGCCGGACAAGCCAGGGCTGCCGGGCATCCGGTCGGTGATCGCGGTCGCCTCCGGCAAGGGCGGCGTCGGCAAATCGACCACCTCGGTCAATCTGGCGCTCGGGCTGGCGCGGCTCGGCCAGCGGGTCGGGCTGCTCGACGCCGACATCTACGGGCCCTCGCAGCCGCGCATGATGGGGGTCACGGGCAAGCCGACCAGCCCCGACGGCAAGAAGCTGCGGCCGATGACGAACTACGGCGTCCGGGTCATGTCGATGGGCTTTCTGGTCGACGAGGACGCGCCGATGATCTGGCGCGGACCGATGGTCCAGAGCGCGATCCAGCAGATGCTGACCGACGTCGAATGGGGCGAGCTCGACGTGCTGGTGGTCGACCTGCCACCCGGCACCGGCGACGCTCAGCTGACGATGGCGCAGCGGGTACCTCTCGCGGGCGCGGTGATCGTGTCGACGCCGCAGGACATAGCCCTTCTGGATGCGCGCAAGGCGCTCAACATGTTTCGCAAGGTTGACGTGCCGGTGCTCGGGATCGTCGAGAACATGAGCTACTTCGTCTGCCCGCACTGCGGCGGCCGCTCGGAGATCTTCAGCCACGGCGGCGCGCGCGCGACCGCGGTCAAGTTCGGGGTCGATTTCCTGGGCGAGATCCCGCTCGATCTCGCGATCCGCGAGCAGACCGACGCCGGGCGGCCACCGGTCGTCGCGGCGCCGGACGGCCCTCAGGCCGAGGCCTATCTGCAGGTCGCCCGGATGGTCCTGGCCAAGCTCGACCCGTCGGCGGGCACCGAACGGCGCGCCTTCCCGAAGATCGTCTACGAGAACTGACGCGCGCTCGGAGGCGGGCGCCAATCGAGATCGGAACTTCTACCGTCGAGCGAGTGTTACTGCCGCATGCCCGCCCCATCGCCAGGATCGGCGGCGCGCCAGGAGGAGCCGGTGAGGCTCGAGCCGGTTCGCCCCGTGAGCGCTGCCTCAGCCGCCTCGCCCGCGGTCGGGTCCGGCAGCGCCGAGGACCAGAAGAGCGAGCACCCGGTCAAGGTGACCAAGGGGCGGCTGCGCGTGCGCTCGCGCATGCTCACCGGCCTGTTCACGCTTGCGGTCCTCTACACCTGCTATTTCGCCCAGGCGGTGCTGGTCCCGATCGCGCTGGCCATGCTGCTCAACCTGCTGCTGGCGCCCCTGGTGCGCGGGCTGAAGCGCTACCTCCGGCTGCCCGCGGGGGTCGGCGCGGCCGTGGTGCTGCTGACGCTGGTGGCGATCGTGGTCGGCACGATCTACGGTCTGTCGGGCCCAGCGACCAACTGGTTCGGCCAGCTCCCGGTCGCGATGGTTGAGGTCCGAGACAAGGTCGAGGCCCTGCGCAAGCCGGTCAAGGAGGTCCAGCAGGCGGCCAAGAAGGTCGAGGCTCTGGCCCAGGGCGACCCCAAGTCGGGCGAGCATCAGCCGGTCCAGGTCGCCGTCCAGGGCCCCGGCCTGACCCAGCTCTTCCTGGACGGCGCGTTGACAATCGTCGCCGGCATGGTGGTGATGATCGCGCTCTTGTTCTTCCTGCTCGCCTCCGGCGACACGCTGCTACGCCAGGCGGTCAGCATCGCGCCCAGACTAAGCGACAAGCGGCGGGTGGTCGAGATCGCCCGCGAGACCGAGGACGACATCTCCTACTACCTGCTGACGGTCAGCATGATCAACGCCGGGCTCGGCATCGCGGTCGGCACCGCGATGTTCCTTCTCGGCATGCCCAACGCCTTGCTCTGGGGGGTGATGGCCGGGCTCTTCAACTTCGTGCCGTTCCTCGGCGCCGTGACCGGGATCAGCATCGTCGGACTGGTCGCGCTGCTGACGTTCGACCAGCTCTGGTCGATTCTGCTGCCGCCGCTCACCTATCTTTGCCTGACCTCGATCGAGGCACAGTTCGTGACCCCGGCGCTGCTCGCCCGCCGCCTCACCCTCAATCCGGTCGCGGTCTTCCTGGCGCTGATCGTCTGGACCTGGATGTGGGGCATCGCCGGCGCGCTGCTGGCCGTGCCTCTGCTCGCGACCTTCAAGATCTGCTGCGACCACATCGAGCCGCTGCAGCCGGTCGGCACCATGCTCGGCCGCTGACGGACCCAACTCGCGCGCTTGGCGGCCGACCGCAAGAAACGGGTTGTGGCGCCGGGGCCAGGGACCGATCCTCGGGCGCACGTCAACCGAGGAGCCCCGCCATGGCCGCCAGTCTCGCGCTGATCGATGACGCCGGACCCGCCCGCGCCGTAGCCTACAACGCCCGGATCGCGACCGCGCTCCGCTATGTGGTCGAGCACGGCGAGGAGCAGCCCTCGCTCGAGACCATGGCGGAGCAGGCGGGCCTCTCGCCGTTTCATTTCCAGCGCATCTTCAAGCGCTGGGCCGGGATCAGCCCGAAGCGTTTTCTCCAGTATGTCACGCTTGCCAACGCCAAGCGGTCGCTCGCCGCCGATGCCAGCGTGCTCGAGGCGGCGCTCGATGCCGGCCTGTCCGGTCCGTCGCGCCTGCACGATCTGTTCGTCGCCTGCGATGCGATCACGCCGGGCGAGTTCAAGGCGCTCGGCGATCGGCTGGTGATTCGCTGGGGGCTGCACGACGCGCCGCTCGGCCGGGTGCTGGTCGGGGTCACCGAGCGCGGCGTGTGCTGGCTCGCCTTCGTCGAGGACGACGATGCGCCGGTGATCGCCGAGTTCGAGCGCGAGTGGCGCGGCGCCCGTCTGGTCCGTGACGAGGCGGGCACGGTCGCGATCGCCGCCCGCGCGTTCGAGGTCGGTGCGCCTTCGGCCGAGCCGCTGCCGCTGCTGGTCCGCGGCACCAACTTCCAGATCAAGGTCTGGGAGGCGCTGCTCCGGATTCCGTTCGGGCGGCTGGTCAGCTATCAGGCGATCGCGCGCGCGATCGGCCAGCCGAAGGCGGTACGCGCGGTCGGCCGCGCGGTCGGCGCCAACAACATTTCCTGGCTGATCCCCTGCCACCGGGTGATCCTGTCGACCGGGGTCATCCACAACTACCGCTGGGGCGTGCGCCAGAAGCAGATCCTGACCGCGTTCGAGGCGGCGGTCGCCCACCCGGGCGCGTGAGCGGCGGCCCGAGGAAACGTGGTCAAGCAATGCAGCCTTCCGGCGGCTGCTGCGGATCGGCCAGCTCAGTCTCGAGATAAAGGTCGACGAGCGCGAGCGCGAGGCCCGGCGGATCTAGCGCGATGGTGCCTTGGCGCAGAATATGCGGCTCCAGGCTGCCGCTCGGACCCCGATCGTGATAGACCACGCGGCGCTGATCCTGCTCGATCACCAGATAATGCCGGATCGAACCAATGCCGGAATAGAAGTCAACCTTGTCGTTGACATCGGCGAGTCGGGTCGACTTGGAGGCGACCTCGACCACGATCACCGGTTCGGGCACCAGGTAGGCGCTGTCATCAATCGAGCGGGCACAGGTCACGACCACGTCGGGAACCCGACACTCCCCGCCCTCCATACTCACGGCCACGCCCGGGCCGGCATCGTAAACGCGGCAAGGCACACCCGCCGAACGCACGGCCCGCCTCAGCGCCGCGCTGACGTTCTGCTGGATCTGCGCGTGCCGGATGTTGGTCGGCGACATGAGCCGGACCGGCTGTCCTCCGACCAGCTCGTAGCGCCGGTCGTTGGAAAGCTCCGCGCGCCAGGTCAGGAAATCGCCGACCGTCATGCGCGCTTCGTCGCGTGCCGAGGCCGTTGTCATGGCTCGATCCTCCGCCGCCACGATAGCACGTACGGCCGGCCCAACCACATCGCAACTTGGGAATCGCAGGAGGCTGAACCGAACGGGGGCTTGACTCAAGGATATATTAGGACAAAATAGGAAAAGTTAGGTCCCGAAAGGAGCATCCGATGGCTACGTCCCCGTCTGCCCTGATCCAGCCCGCCCACAAGCATTTGCATGTGGCCGGCGAAGTTTGCCCATGGTGCCAGCAGCCCATCCCTCACGAAAAGTTCGCGGAAATCAGCAACAGGATCGAAGCGCGCGAGCGCGAGCGCTTCGCGGAGGTGACGGCCCGCCTGAGGGAGCAGTTCGCGCGGGAGAAGGCGGACACCGCGACCAAGGCGAAGACTGCTCTGGAGCAGGTGCAAAAAGACGGGGCCGCCGCGCTGGAAAGGCTGCGGGCCGAGGCCGCGGCCCGAGAAGCTACCGCGCGCGAAGAGGCGAGGAAAACGGCGGAAGCCGCGGCTCAGGAAAAGCTCGCCGAGGCCGACCGCGCCCATAAGCAAGCGGAGTCCATGTTCCAAGCGAGGATCACGGTAGCCGAGCACGCGAAGACTGTGGCTGAGCAAGCCGGAGCGGCACTGAAGTGCGAGTTCGAGTTGGCGAGTAAGGCCGCCAATGATGCTCTCGAGAAGCTAAGGCAGGAAACCGCTACGAAGGAGGCTGCGGCGCGCGAAGGCAGCCTAATGGGTGCGTCAAGCGGCGAGTTTGAAGTTTTGTTGGAAGAGCTGCCGGCTGGTGAGCAGGGCCCAGAGGACGTTGATGCGTCGGCGCGCGAGGGCGAGGACGGCTTGGTGATGGCGTTTTCCCTCGCGGCGCTTGCGGTCGTAGAAGGCGCGGCTGTCGGGGTGGCCAAGGGAGCAGAAGGCGGACTGGTAGAAGACGCGTTTGAGTCCCTTGTTGCCGCCTGTGGGACGCCTGAGGAAGCGCACCTTGCCGGACTGGCGCAGGACCGGCGCGATGCCGGCCGCGGCGGCCAGCGCGTCGGCGGAGCGGAAGCGGGAGAGGCAGCCTGCCTCGGCGATCAGCTCGGCGGTGAGCACGGCCCCCATGCCGGGCAGGCTGCGGATGAGGGCCGCGTCAGGGTGGCGGTCGAGGAACTCCTCGAGTTCACGATCGATCTCGGCGAGGCGGGCGCGGGCGGCGAGCGCTTCCTGGGCCAGCTCCTTGATCAGACGTGCGCTCATGCGTTCGGCCGGGACGGCAATGGTCTGCTCGACCGCGGCAGCCAGGGCGCGCTCGGCGAGCGCGTCGACATGGGGCAGCCCTCCGGCGGCCCTGAGATGGCGGACCAGGCGCTTCTTGCCGGCGGTGCGCAGCTCGGCCGGGGTGACGAACTTGGTCAGGAGGACCAGCGGCCCCTTGGTCTTGAGGTCGAGGCAGGCTTCCAGGCCGGGAAAGATGCCCACCAGCAGGTCGTGCATGCGGGACAGGCGCTGGGTTTGGGCATCGACCAGGTCGCGGCGCCGGCCGACGAGCAGCCTGATCTCGAGATCGAGTTCGGTCGCCGGATCGATCGGCCGCAGGTCGGAGCGGGTGCGGACCTGGTCGGCGATGGTGCGCGCGTCGCGCGGATCGGACTTGTTCTCGCCCCCCACGGTGCCCTGGCGGGCGCGGTTGACGGCCAAGCCCGGGACGTGAACGAGCGCCAACCCCGCTGCGGCCAGCATGGCTTCGGCAAGGCCGGCGATGCCGCCAACGACATCGAGGCCGACGCGTATGGCGCCGCCAAGGCTGACGAGCTCCTCGATCAGCGCCGCGATGTCAGTCGGCGTGTTCGGCAGCTTGCGATCAAGGCGAACCACGCCGTCGGCATCGACGGCCGTGACCCAATGCACCTCCTTGGCGATATCGATCCCAACACTGATCCGCATGGCGCCCCCCGGCAGGTGATCGTGACCCGGCATCCCGCCCGCGCCGTCGTCGCCCTACACAGCGATGGATCGCAGAGCCTAATCAGCGGTCGAGGCGGTGTGGCGGTGCCGGGGGATCTGCCTCCGGAGCCATCATGGGCAGCCAGCATGAAAACCATCCCGGCACCGCCGCCGCACCACGATCCTGGCATGCCAGGATCGTGGTGTCAGGCACTGCCGAAGCAGCAACTCAACGGTAGGGCGGCATGAAGGCGGCGGAGGCTTCCATGCGGGAGCGACTGCTCCAAGCTGAACGGCAAAAGGTCGAGGCAATTGCTGGCGCGCAGGCGAAGCTGATGGCGGCCGAAGAAGCAAAACTGGCCGCCGAGCAGCGGGTGCAGGTGCTCGCGGAAGCGCAGGAAGCCATGATCAACGAGCGCGTGCAGGAACGCGAGGCTCTTAAGAAGGACAAGACGACGGCTGTTCTGGCGGAGCAAGCGAAATCCTTCGAAGTGCGTCAGAAGCTCGAGGCCAAGGTGGACGAGCTGCAAAGGCAGATTAGGCAAGAGCGCGCGCACGAGCTTGGCGAAGGCGCTGAGATCGATCTCTTCGAGGAACTGAAGCGCGCCTTTGAGGACGACCGGATCACCCGCGTGAAGAAGGGCACGCCGGGTGCCGACATCATCCACGAGGTGGTACACAACGGCAAAGTCTGCGGTCGTATCGTCTACGATTCGAAGAACCGCAACAGGTGGGCAACCGAATACGTCACCAAGCTCCGCGAGGATCAACTCGCCGCCAGTGCCCAGCACGCCATCCTTTCGAGCCTGAAGTTCCCAAAGGACGTGAATCAGCTCTACTACCAAGACGGCGTGGTCGTTGCCTGCCCTGCCCGTGTGCTGGTCGTCGCGGAGCTTCTCCGCCAGGGGGTCGTACAAATGCACACGCTGCAGGTCAGCAACGAGGAACGCGCGAATAAGACCGCGGCGCTCTATGCCTTCATCACGTCGGAGCGGGGTCGGCAATTCCTCAATTCTATCGAGACGCAGGTCAACAACCTCCTTGACATTGATGTAACGGAGCAGGAAGCCCACAGGCGCGTCTGGGAAAGGAGGGGCAGGTTGCTCAAGGCCGTGCTCAAGGTAAAGGGCGATCTGTGCTGGGAGATCGAGCGGATCATCGGCACCGCCGACGAGACGGAATAGCGGACATGAGCCAGCTGGACGCAACGGGCGATCACGGTCGAGTTATCGGTTTGCAGGAGCGCAGGCTTGGGCGGACTATCCTGCGCACCTATCGGACCAAGGTCGACATTGACGATGTGATACCAAACGAGAAGCAGCCGCGCTTGGGTCCCAAGGAAGACGAAGAGCTGCAACGGCAGATCGAAGCCAATGAAGGGTTGTTCGAGCCACTACTGGTCGAGCCGCATCCCGACATTGCGACGAAGTTCCGGATCATCGATGGAGACCGGCGCTGGACGAACTCGGTGGCGCTGGTCTCGCATGGGCGCGAGCAATACCGCCAGATTCCGGTCGAGGTTACAGACCGCACGCTCTCAGACGACGAGCGACTACGGGTTTGGATCTACATCCACCGTCAGCGAAAGGAATGGGATACCAAGGAAAAGGAGATGGTTGCGTACCGGCTCGTCGAGCTCGTCGGGCGGGCCGGAGCGGCTAACATCCTCGGCATCACCGTCCGCGAACTGGACAAGCTCGTCGAGGTGTTTGAACTGTCCGAAAAATTCACCGGGCTTCGGGAGCCGGGTGCCGCGATTACCTGGGCGCGGGAGCTGATGGGCGTCAGCAAGAAGCTCTTAGCTCCTAGCGTGACCGAGGCGGTCGTCAAAAAGGTCAATCAGAAGCGCATCACCAATTCGAAGGATCTTCGCAGGCTACGCTCGATTCTGCCCGACCCGATCGCGAGGGAGCATTTTCTGAGCGAGGAGGGTGATGTCGAATTGGCGATGCTGCGCCTGGATCCCTCTGTGAAGAAGCCGAAGGATGGCCTTGCCAGCGATCTCGACTCCGCGGTTGACGCCATGGCGCGTGTGCCCTGGACTGCGCTTGAAAAGATGAAGGGCGACCCGGAGATATTGAACAAGATCGACAAGGCGGAGAAGCTCTTGAAGTCGCTGCGCAAGGCACTCTCCTCATGACAAGCGCGCGTCACTGATTGAAGCGGACCGAGACCTGGCCGAGCACGCCGAAGTCGCCGACCGCGGTCTGGCCCGGCTCGAGGATCACCAGGCCGGTCGTCGTGCCGGTGCTGACGATCTGGCCGGCCGGCAGGGTGCGGCCGCGCGCGGTGTAGCGGTTGACGAACCAGGCTAGCACGTTGAGCGGATGACCGAGGACCAGCGCGCCGGTGCCCGTGGCCTTCGCTTCACCGTCGATCTCAAGCCGCACCTCATGCGATGCCAGATCGAGGGTCTGCCAGTCGAAGCTCGGGGTCCCGAGCACCAGGGCGCCGTTGACGCCGCAGTCGGCGACCGCCGAGGGCGCGCCGTACTTGATCGGGTGGTCGAGGCGCGGGCTCACGACCTCGATCGCCGGGACCGGCGCGCTCACCCGCTTGGCGACCTCGTCGGGCTGATAGGGCCGTTCGCGCGGCTCGAAGTCGGCTGCCAGCTGGAACGCGAACTCGCATTCGATGCCGCGCATCGGGAAGTCGGCGGCGGGCAGTTCGGCCGGCGAGGCGAACACCAGGGGCGCCAGAATCGGGCCGTAGAAGGGCTCCTCGATGCCGAACAGGCGCTGGATCGCCTCGGCGGTGGCGCCCACCTTCCAGCCGGCGACCGCTTGCCCGCAGCTCGCGACGAACGCCTCCTGGACGGCGTAGCCGTCGTCCAGGGTCGCTGGCCGGCAGGCCTCGGGCAAGCCTGCCAACGGGGTCCGGGTTCGGCGTGCGTCGGCCAGCGCGGCGACCGCGCCACGGACCGCATCCGGGCTGATGGTCATTCCGTCTGTCTCCAAGAGTTCCGGAGGCGCGCCCGCAGCAGACCCTCAGCCGCCGCCGGCCTGGAGCATCGCCTGGGCGATGGCGATCTCGCGTTCCGCCCGGTCGCGCTCGGCGTCGTCCTTGGCTTCGCGCAGATCGTCCTCGGCATCGGCCAGCCGCTGACGCGCGCGGTCGACCTCGATCTCCTCGGCCGGCATCGCCTCCTCGGCGAGCACGGTGCAGCCGCGCTCGTTGACCTCGGCGAAGCCGCCGGCGACGAAGATCCGCCGGGTCACCTGGTTGCCTTCCCAGGTCTCGAGCACGCCCGGCCGCAGCAGCGCCATCAAAAGGCTATGGCCGGGCAGGACGCCGAAGTCGCCGGCCTCGCCCGGCGCCACCACCATGTCGACATCGGCGCTCGCCAGCAGCCGCTCCGGCGCCACCAGCTCGAACTCGACCTTGCCTGCGGTGGAAGTCCCGGCCTCAGCCACGCGTGGCCTCCTCTCAGTCCTCGGCGGCCATGCGCTTGGCTTTCTCGACCACCTCCTCGATGCCGCCGACCATGTAGAAGGCGGCCTCCGGCAGGTCGTCGTACTCGCCGGCGACGATCGCCTTGAAGCCCGCGATCGTGTCCGCCAGCGCTACCAGCTTGCCGGGCGAGCCGGTGAACACCTCGGCGACGAAGAACGGCTGCGACAGGAAGCGCTGGATCTTGCGCGCCCGCGCGACCACCAGCTTGTCCTCCTCCGAGAGCTCGTCCATGCCGAGGATCGCGATGATGTCCTGCAGCCCCTTGTAGCGCTGCAGGGTCGACTGGACCTCGCGGGCGACCGCGTAGTGCTCGTCGCCGACCACCGACGGCGTCAGGATGCGCGAGGTCGAGTCCAGCGGGTCGACCGCCGGGTAGATGCCGAGCTCGGCGATCGAGCGCGACAGCACGGTGGTCGCATCCAGATGCGAGAACGCGGTCGCCGGCGCCGGGTCGGTGAGATCGTCGGCCGGCACGTAGATCGCCTGGACCGAGGTGATCGAGCCCTTGGTGGTCGAGGTGATCCGCTCCTGGAGCGCGCCCATGTCGGTACCGAGCGTCGGCTGATAGCCGACCGCCGAGGGAATGCGGCCGAGCAGCGCCGAGACCTCCGAGCCGGCTTGGGTGAAGCGGAAGATATTGTCGATGAACAGGAGCACGTCCTGGCCCTCGGTGTCCCGGAAGTATTCGGCGACCGTCAGGCCCGAGAGGCCGACCCGAGCACGGGCACCGGGCGGCTCGTTCATCTGACCGTAGATCAGCGCCACCTTGGACTTGGACAGATCGTCCAGGTCGATGACCCCGGATTCGATCATCTCATGATAGAGGTCGTTGCCCTCACGGGTTCGCTCGCCGACGCCCGCGAACACCGAGAAGCCGCCGTGCGCCTTGGCGATGTTGTTGATCAGCTCCATGATGATCACGGTCTTGCCGACGCCGGCGCCGCCGAACAGGCCGATCTTGCCGCCCTTGGGGTAGGGGGTCAGCAGATCGACCACCTTGATCCCGGTGGTCAGGATCTCGGTCTCGGTCGACTGGTCGATCAGCAGCGGCGCCGGCTGGTGAATCGGCATCCGGATTTTGGCCTCGACCGGTCCCCGCTCGTCGACCGGCTCGCCGATCACGTTGAGGATCCGGCCCAGCGTCTCGCGCCCGACCGGCATCGCGATCGGCTCGCCGGTGTCGATCACCTCCTGGCCGCGGGTCAGCCCGTCGGTGCCGTCCATGGCGATCGTGCGCACGGTCGACTCGCCGAGATGCTGCGCCACCTCGAGCACCAGCCGGCGGCCGTGATTGTCGGTGTGCAGCGCGTTCAGGATCGCCGGCAGGCTGCCGTCGAACTGGACGTCGACGACCGCGCCCATCACCTGCGTGATGTGGCCGGCCTGGACGTTCTCGCGGCTGACGTCGTTCATCGTGGTTCCTCGGGCTCCCAGGATTCCGGCGCGGCGCCCTCAAAGCGCCTCGGCACCCGAGACGATCTCGATCAGTTCCCTCGTGATCTGCGCCTGGCGGGTGCGATTGTAGAACAAGGTGAGCTGATCGATCATCTCACCGGCGTTGCGGGTCGCGTTGTCCATCGCGGTCATGCGCGCCCCCTGCTCGCTGGCGGCGTTCTCGACCAGCGCGCCATAGATCTGCACCGCGAGGTTGCGCGGCAAGAGCTCCTTCAGGATCGCCGCCTCGTCGGGCTCGAACTCGTAGACCGCATGCACCTCGCCCGGCCCGCTCTCCTCGGGCTCGCCGACCGCGGCCGCCTCGACAGGAACGAGCTGCTGCAAGGTCAGGACCTGGGTGATCGCGGAGCGGAAGCGGTTGAACGCGATCGTGCAGACGTCGAACTCGCCGGCTTCGTACATCGCGTTGATCCGCTCGGCGATCTGCACCGCTTCTGCATACTCCAGGCGACGCCGGCCGACGCCTTCGATCGTGCCCACGATCAGCTCGCCCAGCTCGCGTCGCAGCATGTCGCGGCCCTTGCGGCCGATGCACAGGACCTTGACCTGCTTGCCGCGCTCGCGCAGCTCGCGGATGCGCGAGCGCGCGCCGCGCACGATCGAGCTGTTGAAGCCGCCGCACAAGCCCCGGTCGGCGGTCGCGACCACGATCAGGTGGACCTCGTCCCGGCCGGTGCCCGCGAGCAGGGGCGGCGCGCCCGCCGGGTCGGCGACGCTGGCCGCGAGATTGGCCAGCATCAGCGCCATGCGCTCGGCGAACGGCCGCGCCGCCTCGGCCTGTTCCTGCGCTCGCTTGAGCTTGGAGGCCGCGACCAGCTTCATGGCGCTGGTGATCTTCTGCGTCTGCTTGACGCTGCCGATCCGGGTGCGCAGGTCCTTGAGGCTGGGCATCGCTCAGAGCTCGAGCTCGAGGCTCACGCGAACGCCTGGCTGTAGCCGTCGATCAGCCGCTTGAGCTGCCCCTCTGTGTCCTCGCTGAGCGCGCCCTGCTCACGGATCGCCTTCAGGATCGCCTGGCCGTTCGCCTCCAGCTCGCTGATCAGGCCTTCCTCGTAGCGGGTGACCTGGGCGACCGGGATCCGGTCGAGGTAGCCGTTGACGCCGGCGTAGATCACGCCGACCTGGAGCTCGACCGGCATCGGCACGTACTGACCTTGCTTCAGCACCTCGGTCAGGCGGGCGCCGCGGTTGAGCAGGCGCTGGGTGGCGGCGTCGAGGTCGGAGGCGAACTGGGAGAACGCCGCCATCTCGCGGTACTGCGCCAGCTCGAGCTTGATCCGGCCGGCGACCTGCTTCATCGCCTTGATCTGGGCGGCGGAGCCGACCCGCGACACCGACAGGCCGACGTTCACCGCCGGCCGGATGCCCTGATAGAACAGATCGGTCTCGAGGAAGATCTGGCCGTCGGTGATCGAGATCACGTTGGTCGGGATGTAGGCGGAGACGTCGTTCGCCTGGGTCTCGACCACCGGCAGCGCGGTCAATGAGCCCGAGCCATGCTCCTCGTTCATCTTGGCGGCGCGCTCGAGCAGGCGCGAATGCAGGTAGAAGACGTCGCCCGGGAAGGCCTCGCGGCCTGGCGGCCGGCGCAGCAGGAGCGACATCTGACGATAGGCGGTTGCCTGCTTCGAGAGGTCGTCGTACACGATCAGCGCGTGCATACCGTTGTCGCGGAAATACTCGCCCATCGAGCAGCCGCTGTAGGGCGCCAGGAACTGCAGCGGCGCCGGATCCGAGGCGGTGGCGGCGACGATGATGCAGTATTCCATGGCGCCGTAGTCCTCGAGGGTCTTGGCGACCCGGGCGACCGAGGAGCGCTTCTGGCCGACCGCGACGTAGATGCAGTAGAGCTTCTTCTGCTCGTCGGCGCTCTGGTTGACGCCCTTCTGATTGATGAAGGCGTCGATCGCGATCGCGGTCTTGCCGGTCTGGCGGTCGCCGATGATCAGCTCACGCTGGCCGCGGCCGATCGGGATCAGGCTGTCGATCGCCTTGAGGCCGGTCTGCATCGGCTCGTGCACCGAGCGGCGCGGGATGATGCCCGGCGCCTTGACCTCGACCAGCTTGCGCTCGGCGGCCTCGATCGGGCCCTTGCCGTCGAGCGGATTGCCGAGCGGGTCGACCACCCGGCCGAGCAGGCCCGGGCCGATCGGCACGTCGACGATCGTCTGGGTCCGTTTGACCGTGCCGCCCTCGAAGATGTGGCGGTCGTCGCCGAAGATCACGACGCCGACGTTGTCGGTCTCGAGGTTCAGCGCCATGCCGCGGGTGCCATCCTCGAACTCGACCAGCTCGCCGGCCTGGACCTGGTCGAGCCCGTAGATCCGGGCGATACCGTCGCCGACCGAGAGCACGCGGCCGACCTCGGCGATCTCGGCCTCGGTGCCGAAACTGGCGATCTGCTCCTTCAAGAGCGCCGAGATCTCAGCCGCTCGGATGTCCATCAGGCAGCCCCCTTCATGGCCAGCTCAAGGCGCTGGAGTTTGGTTCGGAGCGAGGCGTCGATCATGCGCGACCCGAGCCGCACGACCAGACCGCCGAGCAGGCCCGGATCGACCGCCCTCGAGAGCGTCACGGTCTGACCCAGAGACGCGCTCAGCTGTTCCTGGACCGCCCGGGCCTGGTCCTCGGACAGCGCGACCGCCGAGACCAGCTCGGCGCTGATCTCGCCCTTGTGCCGCGAGAGCATCGCCTGGTAGGCGGCGATGATCTCGGGCAGCACGAACAGCCGCCGCTTCTGCGCGAGCAGCCCCAGGAACTGGACGCTCAGCTGCTGGAATCCGGCGCGCTCGGAGAGTGCTGTGATCGCCCGGCCCTGGTCCTCGCGCGAGAGCACCGGGCTGCGAATCAGGCGTCGCAGATCGCCGCTCTCGTCGAGCAACGAGCGGAGATTGCCGAGGTCACCGGCGACCGCGTCGAGCGCGTCCCGGTCCTCCGCCAGCTCGAACAGGGCCGCAGCATAGCGCCCCGCCAAGCCCGACGCATCGGCTGAAGATGCAGGCAATCCGACGTTTCCCCGGTTGTGCCCAACCCGACACGGGGCCGCAAAAAAGCCCCGGAACCTCGCCTTCCCGTGCAGCGCGGCCCGAATAACACAGGGCCCCCGGCCGTGCAAGCCGCACGCCGTGACCTCGGCGGCCGTCGCCCGAGCCAGCGCAGAACCGGGCTCGAACCCGATCACAGAAAGCTGTAGGGGTCGACGTCGACCTGGAGACGGAGGTCGCCCGGCAGTCTGCGGCCCTTCACCCAGGGGCGCAGCACCGCCGGCAGGTCGACCTCGGGGCCGGCGATCACCAGGAGCCGCTGGCGGTAACGGCCGCGCAGCAGCGCGAGCGGAGCGGGCGCCGGGCCGAGCACGCGCACTCCCGGTGCCTCGGGCGCTTCGCGCGCCAGCAGGGCGGCCAGGCGGCGCACGGCCTGCAGGTCCCTGCCGGAGACGATCACGGCGGCGAGGCGGCCGAACGGCGGCATGCCCGCGTCACGGCGCTCGGCGAGTTCTTCGGCGTAAAAGCGCTCCTTGTCGCCGGCCGCCAGCGCCTGCATCACCGGATGGTCCGGCAGATGCGTCTGGATCAGCACCCGGCCCGGCCGGGCGGCGCGCCCGGCGCGGCCCGCCACCTGGTAGAGCAGTTGGAACTGCCGCTCGGCGGCCCGCAGATCGCCGCCCGCGAGGCCAAGGTCGCCGTCGACCACCCCGACCAGGGTCAGGTCTGGGAAATGATGGCCCTTGGCGATGATCTGAGTGCCGATCAAAAGATCGAGCTCGTGGTCGCGCATCGCCCGCAGCAGCGCCGCCACCGCGGTCGGGCCGGCCGGGCGGTCGCTGGTCAGGATCCCGAGCCTGACGACCGGCAGCAGCGCCCGCACCTCGTCGGCCAGCCGCTCGACCCCCGGCCCGCAGGCGACGAGCGAATCGACGGTGCCACAGCTCGGGCAATGCTCGAGCTCGGCGCGGCCGTAGCCGCAGTGGTGGCAGAGCAGCCGATGGCGCAGGCGATGGGTGACCAGCCAGGCGCTGCAATTCGGGCAGCGCAGTCGATGGCCGCAGGCGCGGCAGAGCGTGAGCGGCGCGAAGCCGCGCCGGTTCAGGAACAGCAGCGCCTGCTCACCGGCCGCCAGGGTCGCATGCAGAGCAGCACGCAGGCCGGGCGCCAGCCAGCCGCCCGACGGCGGCCGATCGCGCCTCAGGTCGACCAGCGCCACCTCGGGCATGTCGCTGCCGCCGTGCCGGGCCGGCAGCAGGAGCGTCCGGCCTGCGCCGCCCTCGCAGCGATCGCCAGCCCGGCGACCCATCGACCAGGCGGTCTCGAGCGCCGGCGTCGCCGACACCAGGATCACCGGGCAGGCTTCGAAACGGGCGCGCGCGACCGCCATGTCGCGGCCGTGATAGGGGACCCCGTCTTCCTGCTTGAAGCTGGTGTCGTGCTCCTCGTCGACCACGATCAGCCCGAGCTCGGGGAACGGCAGGAACAGCGCGGAGCGGGCGCCGATCACGATCGGCTCGCGGCCTTCGGCGAGCCGCCGCCAGGTCCGCCGGCGCGCCGCCGCACCGAGCTCGGAATGCCAGACGGCGGGCGGGCGGCCGAAGTGGCGCTCGAAGCGCTCCATGAGCTGGGCGGTGAGCGCGATCTCGGGCAGCAGGATCAGCACCTGCCGTCCGCGGGCCAGGGTCGCCGCGACCGCCTCGAGATAGACCTCGGTCTTGCCAGCGCCCGGGACGCCTTCGAGCAGGGTGACGCTGTGACCGCCGGCCAGGACATCGCAGAGCGCCCGCGCGGCTGCGCCCTGCGGCGGCGACAGCTCGACGCTCATCGGCTCGGGCGTGGGCGGCGTGTCGTCGAGCTCTGGCAGCGGCGCCGAGGTCAGGACGCCGGCCCTGACCAGCGCCTGCACGACGCCGGCGCCGACGCCGGCCACGCGCGCGATCTCGGCCGGACGGCGCGGCTGGCGATCGGCGAGTGCGGTCAGGACCCGGCGGCGCGGGGCGCTGATCGCCCCGGCAGCGCCGGCGTCATCCGCCAGCACCAGGCCGAGCTTCGGCGGCGCCGGCTCGAGTGCGGACGGGACGCTCAGGGCGAGTTTCAACGCGGCGCCGAGCGGTGCGAGCGTGACCGCGGCGACGTGCTCGATCAGCCGGCGCAGCGGCGGCCGCAGCGGCGGTGCGTCCAGGCGCCGCTGGATCGACTTGAGCCGCGCCGGCGCGCCTGCGGTCTCGGCGGCGCCAGAATCCCAGACCGCACCGATCACTTGGCGGGGCCCGAACGGCACCTCGACCAGATCGCCCGGCGCGACCCGCAGATCGGCCGGCAGGGCGTAATCGAACGGCCCGTCGAGCGGAAGAGGGACCACGACCGGAACCGATTTGGCCATCAGGCTACCGCCGGCCGCGCCTATTCAGCTTGCGCGACACCGACTGCGCGCGGCACTGTCGCAGAAGAGAAGGCATCGGAGATCGACGTGACGCTGCTCGTTCCGAGCGCTGGGCCAGGAGTTGGCGAGATGGCCGCGGCGTGGTCCGACTGGCTTGCCCATGAAAAGCGCCAGGCGGCCCTGACCGTCAAGGCCTACCAGACGGACCTGATCGGTTTTCTGGCGTTCTGTTGCGACCACCTGGGTGGTCCCCCCGGCCTCGACCAGCTGATCGCGTTGCCGGCCGCCGACTTTCGCGCCTGGCTCGCCTGGCGCCATCGCCAGGGTCTGGCCCGGACCTCGACCGCGCGCGCGCTGGCCGCGCTCCGCAGCTTCTATCGCTACCTCGATCGCCAGCACGCGCGGCACAATGCCGCGCTCAAGGCGTTGCGCACACCGCGCCTCGCCAGGCGGCTGCCCCGTCCACTCTCGAGCGGGCAGGCACGGGAGCTGATCCAGGAGGTGGGCGAAGTCGCGACGCCCGACTGGGTCGCGAGGCGCGATCTGGCGCTCCTGCTGCTGCTCTACGGCGCCGGCCTGAGGATTGGCGAGGCGCTCGCGCTCGAGCGCCGCGCGCTCGGGCGTGAGCCGGCCCGGCAGCAGGCGCTGACGGTCACGGGCAAGGGCCAGAAACAACGGCTGGTGCCGCTCCTACCGGTGGTCGTCGAAGCGCTGTCGGCCTATCTCGAACGCTGCCCCCATGCGCTCGGCGCCGATGCTCCGCTATTCGTCGGCCTGCGCGGCCGGCGCCTGCAACCGGCGCTGGTCCGGCGTCGAATGCAGGCGCTGCGGCGACGCCTGGGGCTGCCCGAAACCGCCACCCCGCATGCGCTCCGCCACAGTTTCGCGACCCACCTCCTGGCCGGCGGCGCCGATCTGCGCGTAATCCAGGAGTTGCTCGGCCATGCCAGCCTGTCGACTACCCAGGGCTATACCAGCATCGAGGGCGAACGCCTGATGCGGCTCTATCACCATGCCCACCCGCGCGCCTGACCCGGAGCCGTCGGATGGCGGCTACGGTCGCTGGCGCTGCTGACGCGGGCCGCCGGGTTGCATCGGCCGTGCGCATCCTGGTCGCAATCGCGGTCCTGCTCGCTGGCGCCCTGATCGGCGGCCTGGCCCTGCTGCCGAGCCTGGTCACCTGGAGCGACTACCGCGACGAGCTGACCCGGCAGGCCGAGGCGATCACCGGCCAGACGGTCGCGATCGCCGGCCGGATCGACCTCGAGTTGCTGCCCCGGCCGACCCTGACGCTCGGGCGGGCGACCTTGTCGAGTCCCTCGCCGGGCCCCGGCGGGTCGAGCCCGGCCGAGGCCACCGCTGGCCGCTCGCTCGTGGTCGACCGGCTCGATCTCCGGCTGAAGCCCCTGCCGCTGCTGCGCGGCGAGCTCGAGATCGCTTCGGTGCGGCTGGTCCGGCCGGTGCTCCGCGTCGAGGCGCCGGATGCGAGTCGCGCGAGCGCCCTGCTGCTCGCCGGCGCCGGCCTGTTGCTGCCGCTCGGCAACAGCGGCCCGAGCCAGCTCACCGTGGTCGACGGCCGCGCGCTCGTGGCTGGCGGCGATCACGCTGCCGGGCACGCCATCGACGCGATCAACTTCGAGGTCGGGGCGGCGGGGCCGAACGGACCTTATACGCTGGACGGCGATTTCGTGATCGCCGCTCAGGGGTTCGGGGTCACCGGCCGTCTGGGCCAGCTCCATCCGGACAGCTGGAGCACGCTGCAACTGGTGGTGACCGCGCCCGAGGCGGGCAGCGATCCGACCATCCTGAGCTTCCGCGGCCTGACCTGGTCGGATCTGGCGGCCCCGCGGCTGCGCGGCGACCTGTCGCTGAGCGGCAGCAGCGCCGAGGCCGGTCTCGACGCGCTCGGCCGCGCGCTTGGTGGCGGCCCGGGAGGCGGGCTGCCGGCGCTGCCAGGCTGGCTCAGGACGTCGTTTCGTCTGGCCGGCCATCTCGATCTCGCAGACCGCGAGGCCAAGCTCGATCAGCTGCGGGTGGCGCTCGCCGATACCGAGGCGATCGGCAGTCTGGCGGTCGGGCTGCGGGGGCCGCGGCCGGAGATCGATCTCGAGCTTGACCTGCCCCATCTCGTGGCCTCGGACGCATGGCTGCGCGATACCGCCGGCCTCGCTCCACTTGCGGCCCTCGCGGCTCTGAAGGGGCGGATCGACCTTTCGGTGCAGGCGGCCGACTATCGGGGCGGCACCGTCCGGCAACTACGCGCCACGCTCGCCCTCACTGGCGGCGGCCAGATGACGGTCGAGCAGGCGCGCGCGATCCTGCCCGGACAGACCAGCGTCGATTTCACCGGCGCCGTTGCCGGCCGGGGCGCCGACACCCTGCTGGAGGGTGCTTTAAAGGTCGTCTCCGGCGACCTCAGGGGACTGCTCGCCTGGTCGGGTGTCGAGCCCGGGGGCGTCGCCACCGGCCGGCTGCGCACGCTGAGCCTGGACAGCCGGCTGACGCTCGACGCGTCGGGCGCGCGCTTCACCGAGGCCGAGCTCCGGGTCGATGCCTCGCGCCTGTCCGGCTCGCTCGCGCTCAGCAGCGTGGGCACCCGGACGCAGATCGCGGGCTCGCTCAGCCTCGATCGGCTGAATCTGGATGCCTACCTGCCGGACGGCGGCGCGACGCCCCTGATCGAGCGTGGGCTGCAGGTGTTCGGCGGCATCGATGCCGCTCTCGAAGTGCGCGTCGAGCGCCTGACGTGGCGCGGCTTCCGCCTCCAGGACATCGCGCTTGACGGTCGCTCGGTCGGCGGCCAGCTGACTTTGAACCACCTGTTGCTGCATGATTCCGCCGAGACCAAGGCTGATCTGACCGGGGCGCTCGATCTCGAGCGCCGGACCTTCGACCTCTCGGGGGCGGTGCAGACCGCGCGACCGCTCCAGCTGCTGAGGGGGTTCGGCATGACGCCCCCGCTGATGCTCGCCCGGCTCACTCCGGTAAGCGTGAGCGGCACCGCGAAGGGCGATCTGGAGGCATTCGACCTGGCGCTCGAGCTCCACCACGAGGACGCCCGCCTCGCCGTCAAGGGTCAGATCAAATCGCCGCCCGAGGGGCGGTTGAACTATGCCCTTGCGGTCGAGGGCAGCGACCCCGACTACCGCCACCTGCTCGACCGGATGGGTGTCGTGGTTGCGCCCGCCGGGGGCGCGAAGGCGCCGTTCGACCTGACCGCCAAGCTGACCGGCGATCTAACCAGAAAGGCGGCCGTGGTCGGCACGGCGCAGCTGGGCGCGATGAGCCTGACCGGCCAGGTCGACTGGCAGCAAGGCACGCCGCGGCCGAAGCTCGTGGTCCGGCTCAGCGCCGGCGATCCGAGCACGGACGATCTCGCGAGCCTGGCAGCCCTGGCGGGCGTCCGGCCCGACCCGACCCTGACCCAGGGCGTGCGGGCCGGAGCCTGGTCGACCCGCCCGCTCGCCTTCGGTTGGCTCGGGGCCGCCGACGCCAAGGTCGAGCTGTCGGCCAAGGGCGGTCTCGCTGGCCCGGGAATCGAGCTGCGGGCCCGGCTCGATCAAGGCCGGCTGATGATCGACCGGCTGTCGGGAACGCTCTGGAACGGCCATCTCGATGCCCAGGTCTCGCTCGACGGCGCCCGCCCGCTCCCCTTCATGGCGGTGGCACTCGATCTGCGCGCGATCGATTCGGAGGCGCTGGTCGCCTGGCTCGGTCTGCCGCCGGTGGTTGAAGGAGCGGCCGATCTGTATGTCGAGGCGACCACTGCCGGCAACAACGTGCGCGATCTGGTCCGCGGCCTGATCGGCGACGCCAAGGTCGGACTTCAGGATGGTCACCTGGTCGGTGCCGATCTTGCCAAGCTGGCGGCCGCCCCGGTGCCGACGTCGGACGCGGCCTTCGCCGACGGCGCCTCCGTCGGGGTCGCCCCCGCCGTGCTGGTGCCGAGCCTGAGCGGCAGCTTCGCGCTCAAGCGCGGCATTGCGACCGCCCAGGGAGTCCATCTGAAGCTGGCAGAGACGCCGGTCGAGCTCGAGGGCACGGTCGACCTGCTGCTATGGGCGGCCGATCTGACCCTGATCGCGAACCCCGCCCGTGGTCCAGACGGTGCGCTCGAGCTCCGGCTGGTCGGCCCGCTCGACCGGCCGCAGCTGCGCCTGCGCCAGCCGGGGTCGCCGGTTGCTCCGGCGCCGCCGCCGTGAGCCGGTCGGCGGCCCCTCAGCCCGGCCCGAGCATCTGCTCCGGCCGAACCAGCTGGTCGAACTCCTCAGCCGTGAGCAGCTCGAGCGCCAGCGCCGCCTCCTTGAGCGAGGTGCCCTCGGCATAGGCCTTCTTCGCGACTTTGGCGGCGTTGTCGTAGCCGATCTTGGGGTTGAGCGCGGTGACCAGCATCAGCGAGCGATGCAGCAGCTCGTCGATCCGCTCGCGGTTGGCCTGGATCCCGCCCACGCATCTGTCGGTAAAACTGCGGGCGCCGTCGGCGAGCAGCCGGATCGACTGCAGCACGTTGTAGATGATGACTGGCTTGTGTACGTTGAGCTCCAAGTGCCCGCTGGCGCCCGCGATGCTGACCGTGACGTGATTGCCCATGACCTGGGCGCAGACCATCGTCAGTGCTTCGCACTGGGTCGGGTTGACCTTGCCCGGCATGATCGAGGAGCCGGGCTCGTTCTCGGGCAGCCGGAGCTCGCCGAAGCCGCAGCGCGGACCGGAACCGAGCAGGCGGATGTCGTTCGCGATCTTGGTCAGGCTGACCGCGACCACGTTGAGCATGCCCGACAGCTCGACCAGGGCGTCGTGCGCGGCGAGCGTCTCGAACTTGTTCTCGGCGCTCGTGAACGGCAGGCCGGTCTGCGCCGCGATTTCCTCCGCGAATTGTTCGGCGAAGCCGGGCGCCGTGTTCAGGCCGGTGCCGACCGCGGTGCCGCCCTGGGCGAGCTGGCAGAGCCGCGGCAGCGTCTGCCGGATCCGGGCGACGCCGAAGGCGATCTGCTGGACGTACCCCGAGAACTCCTGGCCGAGGGTGAGCGGCGTTGCGTCCTGGAGATGGGTCCGGCCGATCTTGACGAGGTCCTTGAAGGCGGCGGCTTTGGCCTGGAGGCCAGCGAGCAGGTGCTCGAGCGCCGGCAGTAGCTGATGATGGACCTGCTGCACGGCCGCGATGTGCATCGCGGTCGGGAAGGTGTCGTTCGAGGACTGGCTCAGGTTGACGTGATCATTGGGGTGGACCGGCGACTTGCTGCCGAGCGGCGCGCCCAGGATCTCATTGGCCCGGTTCGCGATCACCTCGTTGGCATTCATGTTGCTCTGGGTGCCGGAGCCGGTCTGCCAGACCACCAGCGGGAAGTGCTCGGCGAGCTTGCCGTCGACCACCTCCTGGGCGGCGCGGGCGATCACGTCGGCGAGGCGCGGCTCGAGCCGGCCCTGCTCGCGATTGATCCGCGCCGCGGCGCGCTTGACCAGGCCGAGCGCGCTCACCAGCGGCGCCGGCATGGCCTCGGTGCCGATCCGGAAGTTTTGCAGGCTGCGCTGGGTCTGCGCGCCCCAATAGCGATCGGCGGGCACCTCGATCGGACCGAAGGTGTCGGTCTCAACCCGCATTCTTTTATCGCCGGCCATGGCCGCACCTGTGGTTGTAAACCGCGACGCTTCCATCAACGCCCGGCGTCCGCACCCTGTCAATCGCCGAGCACGCCGCGGACGGCGTCGGCCTGGTTGAAGCGGCCGGACGCTACTTCTTGCGAAATCGATCCAGGGTCACGACTTCGGCGCTGGCGGGCTCGCCGTCCGCTGCTTCGCCGGGCGGCCGGTCGCCCGGCTCCGCCTTCGACGCCTCGGGCAAGGCGAGGTCGGCGACCGGCGCCGGTGGCGCCGCTGGCCGGGCCTCGGTCGGTCCTTCCGGGACCGTGAACTGGAGCCCGAACTCGACGCTCGGATCGGCGAACACGCGGATCGCCTCGAACGGGATCTCGATCCGCTCACCCATGTTGTTGAAGCTCAGGGTCACGGCAAAGGCGTCCGGCCCGACCTCCAGACCCCAGAATTCGTGCTGGAGCACGATCGTCATCTCACTCGGATAGCGCGCGCGTAAGCCGTCGCCGAGGACCACGGCCGGATGGTCGGTGCGAAAGGTGATGTAGAAGTGATGGCGACCGGACAGGCCGTGCTCGGCGACCACCGCGAGGGCGTCATGCACGACCCGACGCAGGGCGCGCTCGACCAGCTGGCCGTAGTCGAACTGGGCTGCGGGCATGCTGGCGTGCTCGATCCGACCGACCTTCGAACCCTGCGCTGGGCTCACGAGCTCATGGTAAGTGTGGGGGGCTTCTGTTGCCCGGCGCCCCCCGGGCCGCGCTTGCCCCCGAGGGGGCAGCTGATGCGGGGGGCTTCTGTTGCCCGGTCCCCCCCGCTGACCGCGCTTACCTAATGGTTAGGCAGCGAGAGCCATACGGTTGTCGTTGGCATCTGTAAGTCTGGCCCGATAACGGCGGTACCATGCCGGGCAAAAACCGTCCCTTTACCACGCGCGTCGAGCCTGTTTCGCCCCCCTAAGCGCCCCCGGCCGGGCATTCCGGACGGGATTTGGTGGAGGCGCCGGGTACTGCCCCCGGGTCCGCTACGCTTATTTCGAACGGCGTTTATCGCCATAGTCGACCGTCGCCGACGTTCCCAATATAGGCGTTCCGCTCGCCGGTTTGAAGGGGATGGCAGCGTGGTCTCCTGCCGACTGCCGGGCCGGCCTCGTCGGCGCAATCCGGCGGGGTTGCCTCCTAGAGGAGGGCGGCTTACGGTTGCCCAACAAACTTTCTTTTTGTTTGGCAAGGAACGGCGTCGATGGCCGAACCAACACATCCTCGACGACTGCCGCTGACGGTTCAGACCGCCTACGCGGATCTGCTGGCGCGGCTCCAGGAAGATGCCGTCCTGGAACTCGGCGGCACTCCGATCCTTCGCGATCGGGGCGGCCGGAAATACTGGTATGCCGTCCGACGGCTCGCCGACCATACGATCGAGCGCTACCTTGGGCCCGATTTTGACGAGGTTCGCGAGCGCGTCGACCGCGCCCAGCGGATCAACGAAGACCTGCGCCAGCGCGCCGTGCAGCGCAGTCGACTTGCCCGGATGTGCCGGGAAGCTGGCTTGCCGCGGGTCGACGCTCAGACCGGCAAGGTTCTCCTTGCGCTCGCCAAGGCCGGCTTGTTCCGCCTGCGCGCAGTGCTGGTCGGGACCCACGCCTTCCGTTGCTATCCCGGCCTGCTGGGCGTTGAATTTCCCGAGGCGCTCGCTGTCACCGAGGACATCGATGTGGCCGCGTTTCACTCCGTCGCCGTGGCATTGGACGATCGCGTCGATCCGGCGCTGGTCGAGGTCCTGCGCGAAGTCGGGCCGTTCATCGCCCGTCCGGGTCTGCGCGGACAACCACCCACGGCGTGGCGGGAGCAAGGCAGCGGTGTCGTGGTGGAACTGCTCACGCCCAATACCGGCTCGGACCGTGACGAGCCTTTGCAGCTGCCGGCGCTTGGCGCCTGGGCTCGCCCGCTTCGCTTCCTCGACTATCTGATTCATGAACCCGCGCAAGCTGCGGCGCTCTATCGCTCGGGCGTCCTCGTCAACGTGCCCCAGCCAGCCCGCTACGCCGTTCACAAACTGATCGTGGCGATCCGGCGAACGCCCTCGGCCGCAGCCAAGTCGACCAAGGACATCGAGCAGGCTGGCGCGCTGATCCGCATGCTCGCCGAAGATCGCCCTGACGAGCTTGCGGACGCATTCCTCGAAGCGCGCGACCGCGGGCCCGCATGGCGGGAGAGCGTGAAAAAGGGCGCCAGGCGTCTGCCCCAGGATGCGAGGAGCGCGCTCGGGGGCGCGATCCAGATCGCCGATTGATGACCCGGCGCGGTGCCTACTCGCGCACACGATCCGGCAGCCCGAAGGCGATGACATAGTCGCCGCGGGTGGTGCCGAGCGCGCCGTGGCCGCCGGCAGCGATCACGACGTACTGCTTGCCGGCCGGTCCGGTCTGGTAGGTCATCGGCGTCGCCTGGCCGCCGGCAGGCAGCTCCGCGTGCCAGAGTTCCTCGCCGCTGTCGACGTCGAAGGCCCGGAGCCGGTCGTCGGTCGCGGCGGCGATGAAGATCAGGCCGCCCGCGGTCACGATCGGGCCGCCCATGTTCGGCATGCCCCAGTTCAGTGCCAGCGGCGCCCTGCCCTTGGTGGTGCCGAGCGGTACCTGCCAGCGGATCGTGCCGGCCCGCATGTCGACCGCGGCCAGTGTGCCCCAGGGCGGCGCCGTGCAGGGGATCCCGAGCGGCGACAGCAGGACCTCGCGGCGCATGCCGTAGGGGGTGCCCTCCTGGCGCCCAAACTCGGATTTTTCGAACTTGCCGGAGCTCGCCATCGTGCGAAACTGCTCTCGTGGCACCAGGGTCACCACCATCGGCACCTGCATGGCGTTGACGATCGCGAGCTGTCGCTCCGGCTCGAACGCCAGACTGCCCCAGTTGACGCCGCCGGCGTAGCCCGGGTTCATGATCGTGCCCTGGAGCGAGGGCGGCGTATAGATGCCCTCCGAGCGGTAGCGCTCGATCAGCTTCCCGCAGCGCCACCTGTCCCAGAGAATCACGCCCCAGGCATCATCCGGGGTGACCGGCGCCTGGGAGACCAACGGCGGCGGCGCGAGCGGGAACGGCTGGGTCGGCGACAGCTGCTCGCCGGCGACGCCGCCCTGCGGCACCGGGTGCTCCTCGATCGCGAACAGCGGCGCGCCGGTGCTCCGATCGAAGGTGAACAGGAGGCCCATCTTGGTCGCCTGAATCAGGGCCGGGATATGGCCGCCGTCCCGCTCCAGATCGACCAGCACGGGCTGGGCCGGCACGTCGTAGTCCCAGAGGTCGTGATGGACCAGCTGCTGATGCCAGACGAGCTCGCCGGTCGAGGCCCGGAGCGCGACGACCGAATTGGCGTAGCGATCATCGCCCAGGCGCTCGCCGCCATAGAAGTCCGGACTCGGGGTGCCGGTCGGCACGAACACGAGATCGCGCTCCGGGTCGACCGAGAGGATCGACCAGGCATTCGCGGCGCCGGTCCGGGCCGCCTGGGCCGACTGCCAGCCGCCATGCTCGGGATCGTTCTCGCCGCGCGGCACCGGATCCCAGGCCCAGCGGCGCGCGCCGGTCCGGGCATCGAACGCACGCACCGTGCCGAGCTCGACCTCGACCGCCCGGTTGTCGCCGATCGCCGAGCCGGTGATCACCAGGTCGCCGGCGATCGCGGGCGGCGAAGTGACCGCATACTGGCCGGGCTGGGTCGGCCGCACGTCGCGGGCGAGATCGACCACGCCGCCGTCGCCGAACCCGGCGCAGCGTTGGCCGCTCGCGCCGTCGAGCGCGATCAAGCGGCCGTCGAGCGTGCCGATGAAGATCCGGAGCGCGCAGGGCGCTCCAGGAGCGGCCTCGGGGTCCCGCCAGGCGCTGACGCCGCGCGAGGTCGCTTCGGCGTAGCGGCGGCCACGATCGATCTGCGGGTCGTAGCGCCAGAGCTCGCGGCCGCTCGCGGGATCGAGCGCGATCACCTGGTCGGTCGGGGTCGACAGATAGAGCCGGCCGTCGACCAGAATCGGCGTCGCCTCGAACGCGAGCTTGTCCGCCGTGGCAAAGCCGTGGCCGAGCTCGCCCGTGCGATAGGTCCAGGCGACCTGCAGCTGGCGGACATTGCCGCGATCGATCTGAGACAACTCCGAGTAACGCGTGCCGCCGGGATTGGCGCCGTAAAAGCTCCAGCCGGCCATCGCCCGGACCTCACCTGGCTCCCCGCCGAACGTCAGCACGAGGGCGATCCCGAAGTACCGCCACATCGCTGCCTCCATTGCTGCGACCAGCCGCAGCAGGCTAGAGAGCCATTCCGGAAGCCGCAAGGCAGCCCTCGACCGGTCGGGTGCGATGTGGTCCAATCGCCGCGACGCCGTCGGCGACCAAGGAGGTCCTAAATGCCGCTATCCGGGGAGCAGGAGCAGGAGATCGAGGCGCTGCGCGGGCTGGCGACGCCGACCCGGCGGCCGGTGGTGCCGGCGCTCGAGGACATCCTGTACCGGCCGATTCCGGTGCTCGATCGCGGCTTCGTGCGGGTGATCGACTATATGGGTGACGACGGCGCGATCGTGCAGGCGGCCCGCGTCTCCTATGGCCGCGGCACCAAAAAAGTGAGCGATGACCGCGGCTTGATCAATTATCTGATGCGCATGCATCACACCTCGCCATTCGAGATGTGCGAGCTCAAGCTGCACGTCAAACTGCCAATCTTCGTCGCCCGCCAGTGGATCCGGCACCGGACTGCTAGTGTCAACGAGTACTCGGCGCGTTATTCGGTCCTTCAGGACGAGTTCTACCTGCCTGCGGCCGAGCAGCTCGCGGCCCAGTCGATGGGCAACCGCCAGGGCCGGGGCGAGGTGCTCGAGGGAGACGAGGCCGAGGACGTCCGGCGCACGCTCGCGCGCAATGCCGAGGCCGCCTACGAGCGCTATCTCGGCCTGCTCAATCTGGACGAGGCCGGCGAGCCGATCAACTCTGGCCGGGCCGGGCTCGCGCGCGAGCTCGCGCGCATGGTCCTGCCGCTCAGCACCTACACCGAGTGGTACTGGAAGACCGATCTGCACAATCTCCTGCATTTCATCATGTTACGCGCTGATCCTCACGCCCAATACGAGATCCGCGCGTACGCCGAGGTGCTGCTCGACGTGGTCCGTCGCTGGGTGCCGCTGACCCACGCTGCCTTCGTCGACTACCGGCTGGAAGGGCGGGCGCTGTCGGCCAAGGCGCTCGCGGTCGTCCGTCGGCGGCTCAAGGGTGAGCCGGTCGAGCCGGCGGACAGCGGCCTCAGCCCGCGCGAATGGCGCGAACTGGCGACGCTCCTGGAGTTGGACTGACGGCATCGACGTTGACGCAGGTGGCGGGAGCGGCGGGCCTGATCCCCGGGGATTCGAGGCTCGAAGGCGGAAAACGCCGACCGATGCGCGCCGCACGACGCGACAGCTCATCTCCGGCCCTGCTCCGAGGGCGTTGGCGGAGTGATTCGGAACTGTGCTGACCTCGGTCTACGTCGCGATCGGCGGCGCGGTCGGCACGCTGCTGCGCTACTGGTGCTCGGGCATCGTGGCGGTGGCGATCGGCGAGACCTTCCCATGGGGTACGATGGCCGTCAACGTGGTCGGTTCGACGCTGATCGGGATGTTCGCCGCGATCGTCGGTCCTGACGGGCGGCTGCTGCTCGGCCCGGACCTGCGCCAGTCGATCCTGGTCGGGGTGTTCGGCGGGTTCACGACCTTCTCGTCGTTCAGCCTGCAGACCCTCGCCCTCATTCAGGACGACGAGTGGCTGTTCGCGGCGAGCAACGTCCTCCTCTCGGTCAGCCTCTGCCTCGGCGGCGTCTGGCTCGGCTGGTCACTCGGCGGCCTGATCAACCGCTGATCCACCTGCAGCCCTCGAAGGTCCTCCGCCTTTCGAACGGTCTGCCGGTGATCGTCGAGCTCATCGACGAGCGCGAGAAGCTGATCGGTTTCCTCGACGCGGTCGGGCCGTTGAAGGGTCATGCGGTCGCCGAACTGCGGCCGTGCCCATCCCGCGCTCCGACCCGCAGCCCTTAATCCGGCTCGCGCGGACACCTCGGATGCTTCAAGGTCGATCGGCCGCTGACCCACACCTTGTAGTTGATCTGACTGCGATCCCTGTATCTAGGCTGAGCCGTTGTCGGCAACCAGCAATTGCGCCGTTTCGCTTGATTCCTTCGATTCTCTTGTTAATTTTCGGAAAATTCTAGGGTAACGGGGAAGCAGCACGACCAAGGTTCATGTGATCGCCCGTTGCCGAGGCACGCCGATGATTTTTCGGAGCGCGAGGCCATGACCAGGGACCGTGATTGCGCCGACGACGCCGGGCTCAAGCTGCCGACCCTGCCCTTCCGGCCGTGGCCGCCCCGGGCCCGGGCGCTGCCCCTGCAATGGCGGTCCGCCATCCGCCCCTGCTTCGTCCGTATCGCACCCCCGGCCACCTCGGGGGCGGCCCATCCGGGCGCCAGGGAGCCAGCCGGCGGCCCATTTCATGGCCTGACCGGGCAGCCGCAGCGGTCGCGCCGGACCGCGCACCCGCCGCGCTTTGCCCGCTTCGCGGCCGCGCTCCAGTCTACGGGCGGCATGTTCGGACCCGAGCCTGCGCTTTGGCGCGTCGAAACCTGGGCCGACGCCCGGCCCGGTGCTCCGGCGCGCCCAATGGCGGGACTGACCTGGGGGGTCTCAAGCGCCTGATTGATGGCTCGGCCTGGCTCGCCGCGAGCGGGCGCAGAATGCGCCAGCCCGGCGTCCGGCGCTCGGCCCTGCTGATCGGCGTCGGGAGCGCCGCCGCCCTGGCCTTGGTTGCTCTGTTCGAGCCGACCGACGGCCAGGATCGGGGCCGGCTGGTCGACCCGCCCGCAGCCGTCGGCGGCCTCGTTCACCCTCCAGCGCTCGCCAATCGCGACCGACCCGCAGTCGCACCAGAGGAGGGGAGCCTGCCGGGCCCGCTGTTGGTCGCGGATCGGCCGGCGCCCTTGGACGAGGTCGGCCATGTGGCCATCGACCAGGCCGCGCCGCCCGCCGCTTCCGCTCCGGCGCCCGTCAGCGTCGCCGGCCTGAGCGCCGAGGTCCGGCCGACGATTGAGACCATGGCCTCCGGTCTCGCCGCCGATGGCAAGTTCGCGGCGATCGCCGTGCGGGCCGGCACCCTGACCGGAACGGTCGCGGAGGCCGACGATCCGCTCTACGAGCTCGGCCATCGGTTGCAGGTGAAAGGCGAGGTCGCGGAGGCGATCGAGGCCTACCGCATGGCGGCCGAAGCCCACCCGGAGCACGCCGCGACCTACTACGAGCGGGGCTATCTTCTGCAGAAGCGCAGAAGCGGGCGACGAGGCCGGCGCGCGCCGGAAGTATCTGACGACCCTGCGGCTCGCGCCGCACCATGCGTTCGCCCACTACAACCTCGGCTACCTTCTCCAGAAGCATGGCGATTATGCCGGTGCCATCAAGCACTACCAGGCGGCGATCGCCGCCAATTCCTCGTTCTTCTGGTCGTATTACAATCTGGGCTACATCGAACAGAAGCAGGGCCACTACCAGGAGGCCTTGGCCGACTATCGGAAGTCGATCGAGGTCGACCCGAGGCAGGCCCTGTCCTACGAGAACATCGCGACGATCCTGCGTTACCATCACGCTTATTGAGCGGCACACGGACCGCTTTCGGCTTCAGCGGCCGCGACCCGGGCGGCAGTCATTCGCTCCGGTCCGCGCTGCTCGGACCGCCCAGCCGCTCCAGTTCGTCGATCGTGCGCGGCCAGTCTTTCCTCAAGAGGCGCGAGAGCGCGCGGTCCGCCAGCAGCTGGCCGCCGGTCTGGCAGCGCGGGCAGTAGTTGGTCTCGTTGTCGGCGTAGCGGATGCGCTGCACCGCCGTGCCGCAGACCGGGCAGGATTTTCCGTATTTGCCGTGGACCGCCATGTCGGGGCGGAAAGCGGTCACCTTCTCGGGGAACGTATCGCCGTAGTGGCGGCGCAGACGCGCCGTCCAATCGGTGAGCGAGGCGCGGATCGCCTCGTAGAGCCGCTGGATCTCGTCCGCGCCGAGCTTCTCGGTCATCGCCAGCGGCGACAGCCGCGCACGGTGCAGTATCTCGTCGGAATAGGCGTTGCCGATGCCGCTGAACAGGCGGGGGTCGGTCAGCGCGCGCTTGAGGGTATGGTTCTCGCGCAGCAGCGCGTTGCGGAACGCCTCGGGCTCGGCCACGAAGACCTCGAGTCCGCCCGGATCGTGCGCGCGCAGCGCTTCCTCGCCGCGCACGACGTGCAGCGATGCCCGCTTCTTGGCGCCCGCCTCGGTCAGCGTCAGCGTGCCGTTCGGGAAATCGAACGCCGCGAGCGCGTAGCGGCCGGCGAGCTTGGCGCCCTTGCCTGGTTCCCAGCGCCGACTTGGTGTCGGCGCGGAGCGACAAGCCTGCCAGTGCAGGCGGCCTGCGATCATCAGGTGCAGGATCAGCCAGAGCTCGTCCTCGAGCCCGATCGCGATCCGCTTGCCGAGCCGACGGAGGGCCAGGACGTGCTTGCCCTGCACGGCCTTGAGCGGGGGATCGTAGGTGCGCAGCAGGAACGGGCTCGCGAGCCGGACGCCTTCGAGCGGGCGGTTCAGGATGCGCGCCTCGAGCGCCTCGAGGTAGACGGTGATGTCGGGGAGCTCGGGCATGCCACTTTTGCGCCTTCCGCGGGTCGCTTAGAATGGCTCCGGACTAGCGGAGCAGGGGAGGCTTGCCAATCATGACCGGAACCTCGGCCGCGCGGGCAGCGCTGCAGGCGAAGATCGACGCGCAGCCGCGGGTGCGGCTCGCGCATCTGCCGACCCCGCTCGAGGCCTGTCCGCGGCTCAGCGCGATGCTCGGCGGCCCCGGGATCTGGATCAAGCGCGATGACCTGACCGGACTCGCGTTCGGCGGCAACAAGACCCGCCAGCTCGAGTTCGTGTTCGCCGAGATTTTGGCCCTGGGCGCCGACACCGTGGTCGCCGGTGCGTACACCCAGTCCAACTGGTGCCGGCAGATGACCGGCGCGGCGTGCAAGCTGGGCCTCGAGGTCGCGCTCGTGCTGCTGCATGGCGAGAACGGGCCGGCGCTGCAGGGCAACCTTCTGCTCGACCGGCTGATGGGTGCCGACGTGACCGTGGTCGATCTCGACACGATGGAGCGCCTGACGCCGCTGCTCGAGGCCAAGGCCGAAGAGCTCGAGCGCGCCGGCCGCAAGCCCTACATCCTGGCGCCGTTCGCGGTCGACCGGCTGGCGCTCGGCGCGATCGGCTACGTCAACGCGGCACTCGAACTCGACCGGCAGTTCGATCAGGCCGGCATCGACCCCGACTGGCTGTATCTCTGCGGCGCCAACATGACGCCGGCCGGCACGCTGTTGGGCTTGCGGGCACTCGGCCGGCGCACCCGAGTGGTCAACGTCGCACCGATCCGCTGGAGCGAGCCGCGCGCGGTCGACATCGCCCGGATCGCCAACGCCACCTCCAGGTGCCTCGACCTCGACCTCGAGATCGTGCCCGAGCAAATCGAGAGCTACGACGACTATATCGGCGAGCGCTATGGCCTGGTCACCGAGGGGGTCGCGAGGCCATGCAGCTGCTCGCGCGCACCGAGGCGGTGATCCTCGACCCGGTCTACAGCAGCAAGGCGATGGCCGGGCTGATCGACCATGTCCGCCAAGGCCGGATCGGCCCGGACGAGACCGTGGTTTTCCTGCACACCGGCGGCACGCCGGCCCTGTTTGCTTACGCTGCCGATCTCGGCCTCGAGGGGGGCCGGAACTGACCTCGGCCGCAGCGGGCCACGAACTCCTGACCATCGGCTAGGCCAGACCGTCGCCGTCGGGCTCGACCGGCACGCGGTGGCCAGCGCAGCGCTCGGTCGTCTTTATCTGCCGGGCGTAACTTTCGCCGACGAGGTCGCGAACCTCGGTGATGAGGGGTCCTCAAGGGGGCGTCGCCTCAGAGGAGGTTCGCCGACGGACCAAGCCGCGCGTCGGCAGGAACTGAGCTCGAAGTCGAACCCGGCTCCGCTCTGGAGCCATTGTCGGGAGAGCATGATGTCGAATTGGTCGAACTCGTTGAACGTGGCGTCCGCGCTGGCGGGCGCGGTGGCGTTGGCCTCGCTGGCGGCTCCGGCGGGTGCCGCGACGATCAAGGGTATGGAGGTGTGCTACGGCATCGCCGCCGCCGGCCAGAACAGTTGTGCCAGCGCCAGTGGCAGCCACTCCTGCGCTGGACAGTCGACGGTGGCTTACAGCGGCGAGGAGTTCCGGGTCGTCAAAGAAGGCACCTGCACGCATCTCGGCGGTAAGCTCGAGGCCTTCAAAGGCATCGATACCGAGGCCGAGAAGATGGCCGGCAAGCCCATGAAGATGTGACGCGGCCGGGAATCACGCGTCATACCGCGGCCCGATCGCCCGCTCCTCGGGCATCGGGCCGCAGCCCGGTTCGCGTCAGTATGGCTGGTGCGGTCCGAACCGCCCCGCCAGCAGGTGGTCGAGCGACAGGCGGCCCGGTCCCTTGGTGACGATCAGCGCGAGCAGGAGCATCCAGTCATAGTGCTCCGTCTGATAGAAATTCGGATCGTGAGCGCCGACCACGAACTGGATGACCAGCGTCATCACGAACATGGGCAGGGCGGCGAAGCGTGCCGCGAGACCGAGTGCCAGAAGCGTCGAGCAGACCAGCTCGATCGTGGTCGCGAGGTAGGCGGCGAGCTCGGGCGGCAGGAGGGGCACGGGGTGGACCTGAGTGAACAGGAAGATCGCGCCGTCCAGATCCTGGATCTTGAGCAGCCCCGAGCGGAAAAAGATGTCGGCCATCCAAAGGCGGATAGCGAGGAACACGGGCGGCGCCAGCCAGCGCTCGGCAAAGCCGACCAGCGCTGAGACGAGGCGCGCCGCGTGGGCCCACAACGACGCTCCAACCGGGCCGAAGACGGTCGTGGCCATGCTCCTGCTCCCGTTCAATGGCAGCCCGCGAAGCTGCCGCCGGCCAAGTGCAGCGCAAGTGCCGCCTGAAGGTCGAACCTGGCATCGGCACGCTGCGCCCTGGCGGCCGCATCGCTCAGCGGCAGGCCATCGGCCAGTGCCTCGACCAGGAGCAGGTCGGCGAGCGCGATCGGCCGGGTGGTCACGGTCATCCCAGGCCGGACCACCAGCACCTGCTCGGGCCGCCCGCTCCCAGGCGTGGTGTCCCCAATCGGGCCGTCGAGCGCCGCCCGCCAGAGGGAATGGACCGGGCCCGCGGAGCGGATCAGGCGCAGGCTCAGGTGCGGCTCGAATCGGAGTCCCGGATAGCGCCCGGCCGGGATCGAGGCGAGCGTCGTAGGGGCGAGCGGCTCAGCGTCGGCGGCGTAGTAGGCTTCCTCGCGGGCCCATTCGAGCCGGGCGACGTCGCCGAGCCAGGGCAACCGCGCAGCCTCGCCCGAGCGCTCCAGAAAGTCGGGAAAACCGGCGCCATAGCCCGAGAGCTGCGGTCGGGCCGGCGGCTCGGCGCGAATGAAGCGCTCCGCGAGCGCGGCGAAGCGCTCCGGGCCGAGCCGCCGTCGGCTTGCCGGAAAGTTGCCCTCGAGCACGCCGCCGAGCGAGCTCAGGACGTTGTTGCGGTAGACGCCGAGCCGGCGCTCGGGGGCGATACCGGCGCCGATGACCCCGACCGCGATGGCGCCGATCTGTGCGGGGTCGAGCACGCCCCGGGCGAAGGCCGCCTGCACCTCACGCAGCGTTGGCACGGGCTCTCTCCCGGACGGCTCGGTCGAGCCGGCCTTGGGCCGCCGCGCGCTCCCCGAGCAGCACCTCGAGCGGCGGGATCGCGTTGTCCCATTCGATCAGCGTGGGTCGCGGCCCGTAACGCGCGAGGGCGGTCTCGAACAGGCGCCAGACCGGCTCAACGACCCGGCTCGCGTGGTCGTCGATCAGGATCGGGCTGCCCTCGATCTCGCAGGTCGCGTGGCCGGCCAGATGAAACTCGCCGATCACGGCGCCCGGGATCGTCTCCAGATAGTCACCGACCGCGAAGCCGTGATTGTGCGCGCTGACGTGAATGTTGTTGATGTCGAGCAGGATGCCGCAGCCCGCCCGGCGCGCGATCTCGGCGACGAACTCGCACTCGGGCATGGTGCTGTCGACGAAGCGGAGATAGGAGGACGGGTTCTCGACCATCAGCGGCCGGCCGAGCGCCTCCTGCGCGATCCCGACGTTGCGTGCCACCACGGCCAACGCTTCCTCGGTGTAGGGGATCGGGAACAGATCGTTCAGGTAATGGCCGTCCTCGATGCTCCAGGCGATGTGCTCCGAGAGCAGCGCGGGCGCGAACCGGTCGGCGAGCCGGCGGACGCGGGCGAGGTGCGCGGCATCGGGCGGTTCGGCCGAGCCGAGCGACAGTCCGACGCCGTGCAACGAGAGCGCATAGCGCTCGCGGATCCGCTCCAGCTGACGCAGGCGCGGGCCGCCCTCGACCAGATAGTTCTCGGTATGAACCTCGACCCAGGCGAGTTCGGCGGGCGGGCACTCGATGAGCTCGGCGATGTGGGGATGGCGCAGCCCGATCCCCGTTCGGCCTTCAAGTGCAGGTGACCGATCGCCCACGGTGTCGGCCGGAGGCGTCATGGTCGGGCTCCCGCCACGAGGAAAAGAGCGGACAGGCTCATCGCGCAGTTCTCACCTCCTGTTGATTCCCGGAGAGCGGGGACATTGCGGTAATCAGGTTCGCGCCGATCCGGCGGAAGGTTACGCGCCGGGCGGCCGGTTTCCGCGACCCGGCCCGTCGGCGGACGGCTCCGCAGTCGGCCGGCAACAAAGACGATGGCCTGAAGGATGAGCGAGAGGAGCGAGCTGGAGCCGATGCGCGCCGATGGCACGCTGGACTGGTCCCGGCTGATGGCGCGCGCGCAGGCTGGCGACAAGCTTGCCTACCGCCGGCTGCTCGAGGACGTCACGCCCTATCTCCGCTCTCTGGTGGCGCGACATTCGACGCTGGCCGGCGAGGTTGAGGACGTCGTGCAGGACGTGCTGCTCACGGTTCACGCGGTCCGCCAGGCCTATGACCCGGGCCGGCCGTTCGGGCCCTGGCTGGTCGCGATCACGCGCCGACGGATCGTCGACCGGCTTCGTCGCCGCGGCAGCAGGGCGGCCGAGGTCCCGCTCGGGCCCGAGCATGAAACCATTGTCGCCGACGGTGCGAACCTCTATCCGCTGCTCTCGGGGCGGCGCGCGCTGCGCGACGCGATCGCGAGCTTGCCGGCAGGCCAGCGGCGGGCAATCCTGCTGCTCAAGCTGCGGGGCCTGTCGCTGAAGGAGGCGGCGCTCGAGAGCGGGCTTTCGGTCGCGGCCCTCAAGGTCGCGAGTCATCGCGCCTTGAAAGCCTTGCGGACGATGCTGGATGAGCGGACCTGACGGGTGGTCACGACCCCCGAACTGATCGACCGGCTCTGCGCCGGCGCGGCACCCGTGCGGCCCCTGCGCTCGCCGCTCCTGCGCGCCGGCTTATGGCTGCTGCTCGCGGCTCTCCTGTTGGTCGTATTGGCGGCGCTCCACGGTACCCGCCCGGACCTCGCTCTGCGCCTGCGCCAGCCAGCTTTCGTCGCCGCGCTGGCCGGTTCGCTGCTGACCGGGATCCTGGCGGCGCTCGCCGCCTTCGAACTCAGCCTGCCGGACCGCTCACGCTGGTGGCTGCTCCTGCCCGCGCCGGCGATCGGGCTGTGGCTCGCGACGATCGGTTATGGCTGCCTGACCAGCTGGGTCAGCATCGGACCCGGTGGCATCCGGCCCGGCAGCACACTCGAGTGCTTCGGGACTCTGGTGCTGGTGAGCCTGCCGCCCTGGGTCGTCCTGCTCGTGATGCTCCACCGCACTGCCTGGCTGGACCCGTCGCCGGTCGCCCTGATCGGTGGTGTGGCCATCGCCGGCCTCGCCGCAACGGCCATGTCGATCCTGCACCAGCTCGACGCGACCGTGCTGGTGCTGCTGTGGAACCTCGGGGCCGGCGCCACGATCGTCGCGCTCGCCGGCTTCTTTGGTCGCAGATTTCTGTCGAAGGTCGATCATTCGAAGCCCGCCCGGCGCAGCCCTTCGGCGTAGTGCTCGGCATCGGCCGGCCGCCGGAACGGATCCATCGCGACCAGCCAGTCCATGCAGCTGGTGCCGCTGGGAAAGACGCCGCGTGCGACCTGACGCCGGTGGTGGCGGTAGACCGTCTCGCGGTGGCCCGGGCAGGCCTCGAGCTGGCCGAGATGGGCGTAGGCAGCGGCGATGAACGCGGGCGTGTTGCAGAGCGCCTCGGGCGCGGGCGCCATGGTCGCGATCGCCTCCTCGTGCTCGCGCGCGCTGAACAGCGCGATCCCGGCGAATGCGGTATACCACTCGGGGTGGTGCGGGGCGAGGCGGAGCGCGCTCCGGCCGGCCTCGACCGCGAGTTCGGGCTCGCCGATCAGCGCCATCGCCGCGGCCGCATGGGCGAGCACGTCGGCGTCGTTCGGATTGAGCTCGAGCGCCCGCAGCAGCTGCCGGCGGGCACCTTCGTAATCGCGGCCGTAGAGCTTCGCGACGCCGAGCACGCAATGCGCCCGGTGATCCCGCTCGTCGAGCTCGATCGCCTTGCGCGCCAGCTCGAGCGCCTCCTGGCGCAGAAAGAACCAATGGTTCCAGGAGAAACAGGCCCATTCGTTCAGATAGGCCATCGCGAGCCCGACGTAGGCGCGCGCGAACTGCGGGTCCCTGGCGACCGCCGCCTGGAAGCAGCCGCGCGCGTCGGCGAGCGCCGAGAGATCGGGGCGCTTGAGCGCGCTCCAGCCGCGCAGCCAGAGGTCGTAGGCCGCGAGATCGCGTGGTCGCCGGCGCCTGGCGAGCTCGAGGCGGGCCTCCTCGATCCGGCCGACCGCGGTGCCGACGATCCGGCGGACCACCTCGTCCTGAATTTCGAAGACCTGGCTGCTGACACAGTCGTAGCGCTCGGCCCAGAGCTGGCGCGCGCTCACGGTCTCGACCAGCCGTACCGTCAGGCGCAGCCGCTCGCCCGCGGCTCTCAGTCTGCCGCCCAGCACGTAGCTCGTGCCGAGCTCGCGTCCGACCCGCTCAAGCGACAGCGCGCTCCTGCGATAGGCGAGCGCGGTCGCCGGGGCGATCACGTCGATCTCGCGGAAGCGGCCGAGCTCGGTTGCGATGTCCTCGGCCAAGCCCTCGCCGAGATGGCGATCCGCGTCCCCGGCGGCGAAGGCGAGCACGGCGATCACCGGCCGCCCGCTCGGCTCGGCGCGCCGGCGCGCCCGATCCTCGGTCGCAGCGCGCAGCACCGCGCCGCGTTCGGGCAGGTCGTCGCCTTCGGGGCCGGGGGCCTCCGCATCGTCGGGCAGCAGCCCCGAGAGCTCGGCGCGCAGCCGCTCGGTCTCGGGGGCCGGCGCGACGCCGAGCTCACTGGCGAGCAGCTCACGGCAGCGCCGGTACTGATCCAAGGCCGAGCCGACCCGGTCCTGATACATGTAAAGCCGGATCAGCGCCCGATGGACGCCCTCCTGCAGGGGATCGAGGGCAAGCAGGCGGAGCGCGACCTGGATCGCGCGATCGATCGCGCCGGTGACGACGTAATGGTCCAGCTGACGCTGGAGTACCTGCTGCAGGGTCTCGTCCAGCCGCCGGCGCTCGGTTGCGAGCCAGTCGTCGAATTCCTCGCCGACCTCGGCAAAGCCCGCGAGCAGCGGGCCACGATGGAGGCTGGCGGCGCGCTCCAGGGTTTCGGGCGTGCCGTCGGCGGCCAGCCGCTCGAACTGCAGCACGTCGATTTCGACCTGATCGGTCCGCAGCGCGACCTCGCTGGCGTCGGCAATCAGGCAATCCCGGGCGGCCGCCGGCAGGGCCTCGCGCAGGCGCGAAAGCGTCTTCCTGAGGTTGGCGCGCGCGTCGGCCTCCGAGTGGTCGTCCCAGAACAACCCGGCGAGCTGCTCGCGCCGCTGCGCCCGCGCCGCGTTCAGCGCCAGATAAGCGAGCAGCGCCCGGACCTTGCGGGTCGGGAATCCGACTGCCACGCCCGCAGTCATGCGACAGTCGAAGCCACCGAGCAGATCGAGGTGCAGACGTGTCATCCGCTGGAGCCTCTCGCGATCGGCGCATGCTGCCCGCTTGTCCCGCTCTTGTCACGCCGGCGGCGACGCCCACCGGTCAGGGTGCAGGCACGACCGACCCACAGGAGGTGTGACGTCATGTTGGCAACCGCAGATCAGAAGGATGCCGCCATCGAGCGCGGCCAGGTCAACCGTAGCGCGGCCGAGGTCTATGAGGAATTCTTCGTTCCGGCGCTCTTCCAGGAATGGGCGCCGCGGGTCGCGGCCGCGGCGGACATTCGGCCCGGGCATAAGGTCCTGGACGTCGCCTGCGGCACCGGCGTGCTGGCGCGCGAGGCGGCAAGGCGGGCCGGACCGGCCGGCGAGGTCGTGGGCCTCGACCGCAACCAAGGTATGCTCGCCGTCGCCAGGCGGCAGGCGCCCGAGATCGCCTGGCGCGAAGGGCTGGCCGAGGCCCTGCCTTACGGCATGGGCGAGTTCGATGCCGTGGTCAGCCAGTTCGGGCTGATGTTCTTAGACGACCGCAAGCGCGCACTCGAGGAGATGCTGCGGGTCCTGCGGCCGGGCGGTCGGCTCGCGGTCGCGGTCTGGGACCGGCTCGAGACCTCGCCCGGCTACGCCGAGATGACCGCGCTGCTGCAGCGGTTGTTCGGGAAGCAGATCGCGGCGGGGCTGCGCGCGCCCTTCGTGCTCGGTGATTTGGCTGAGCTCCGGGCCCTGTTCGCAGAGGCGGGCATGCCCGATGTTCAGGTCGCGACCGAGGTTGGCACCGCGCGCTTCCCCTCGATCGAGTCCTGGGTGCACACCGACGTCAAGGGCTGGACGCTCGCCGACCTCATCGACGACGCGCAGTATCAGGTGCTGCTGCGGGCGGCGCAGGTGGAGCTGAAGCGCTTTGCCCGCCCCGACGGCACGGTCGGGTTCGCCTCGCCGGCCCACATCGTGAGAGCGACCAAGCCCTGAACGGGGCCGCCCGGCTGGCGGCCTATCCCCAGCCGAGCCGGCGCAGGTAGTCGCGATTCGCCCGGGCGATCGGCAGGGGCTTGTCGGGCGGGGCGGGGTACATGTCCTGCTCGACCACGACGAAGCCCTGGAAGTCCACCTCGCGCAGGAGCTCGCCAAACGCCGCGAAGTCGATGGCGCCGCGGTCGAGCTCGCAGAACGCGCCGCGGTCGACCGCCGCCGAGAACGGCAGCGTCTCGCCGCGCGCCGCTGCCAGCACCGCCGGGTCGACGCTCTTGACGTGCAAGTAGTCGACCCGGTCGTGGTGCTTGCGCATGAAGCCGATTGGATCGCCGCCCGCGTACAAGTGATGCCCGGTATCGAAGCACAGCCAGACGAGACCGGGGTCGGTCTCGGCGAGCAGGCGCTCGATCTGGGCTTCGGTCTCGACGTGGGTTTCGGCGTGCGGATGGAAGGCGAGTCGAAGCCCGAAGAACTCGTGCGCGAACCGCGCGGCCCGCTCGGTGGTCTCGACCAGACGCCGCCAGGCTTCTTCGTCCAGCTCACGCGGCTGGGCGCGCGCGCCGGTGTGCAGGTCGGTGTACATGGCGTCGATCAGGATCAGATGCCTGGCGCTCAACGCCTGCAGCAGCGTCCCGGCCGCCTGGATCTCGCTCTCGAGATCGGGCCAGACTCCCGGATCCTCGAGTGGCAGCATGATCGCTTGGCCGCAGGCGCGTAGGCCGCGCGCCTTGAGCTCGGCCGCGAGCACCCTGGCGTCGGCCGGCAGGTAGCCGAGCGGGCCGAGCTCGGTCCAGCGGTAGCCGGCGGCGGCCGCCTCGTCCAGGTAACGCCGCCAGCCCATCTGCCGGTCGTCGTCAGCGAACCAGACCCCGAAGGAGTCCGGCGCGGTCGCGATCTCAAGCTGCATCCTCATGCCTCCGGGGTCAATAACGGATCCTCACCGGCTGGCCGCTCCTGGACGAGCGCAGCGCGGCATCCGCCAGGATCAGGGCCCGCCGGCCGTCCTCAGCGGTGATCCGCGGTTCCGCGCCGTGCCTGACCACGTCGGCGAAATGGTCGAGCGCCAGCCGGTAGGCGTCCGCATAGCGGTCGGTGAAGAAGTACGGAAAGACGTCGGTGCGGACGGCGGCGGCATCGTAGCGCGCGACCGTGGTGCGCCGGACGTTGTCGGAGCGCAGCATGCCGCCCGAGCCCAGCACCTCGATCCGCTGGTCGTAGCCATAGGTCGCGCGCCAGTTGTTGTTGATCTGGCAGAGCTTGCCGCTGTCGGTGCGCAGCACCGCGACCGCGGTGTCGGGCTCGTTCAGGGGGCGGAAGGCGGGCTCGATCAGACCGCTCGCCATCGCGAACACCTCGACCGGCTCTTCGCCGAGCAGCCAGCGGGCCATGTCGAAATCGTGAACCATGGTCTCGAGGAACAAGGCGCCGGGCGAATTGGCGAGATAGCCGAGCGGCGGCGGCTCGGGGTCGCGCGAGGTGATGCTGATCAGCTCAAGGGCGCCTGCCTCGCCGGTGCGCAGCGCGCGCTCCAGCGTCGCGTGGTTGAGATCGAAACGCCGGTTGAAGTCGACGAACACCGGCACGCCCTTGCTTTCGATCTGACGCAGACAGGCATTGGCGCGCTCGACGTCGAGATCGAGCGGCTTTTCGCAGAAGACCGGCTTGCCGGCTTCGACCGCGCGCACGATCAGCTCGGCGTGGGTGTTCGAGGACGACGCGATCAGCACGGCGTCGATCCCCGGCTCGGCGAGCGCGCCGGCGATGTCGGCGCTGGCAGCGGCCCCGTACGGCTCGGCCAGGCGGGCCGCCGCCTCGAGGTTGACATCGACCACGATCGCGAGGCGCAGATCCTTGCGCTCGGCCATGTGCCGGGCATGGAGCACGGCGATCCGGCCGGCGCCGATCAGGCAGATGTTCAGCATGGATCCTCCCCAGCCGGCGGCGCGAGCCTCGCCGGCGCGCGGCATTCTGCCTTGAGACAGCCGGCCCCTCAATCCGCCTCTTGCCGTCCGGGCCAACCTGCCTGAGCTTTGCGCGCAAAGGGGCGTCTTCGCTCGGCCGGACGGCGGAGTCCGCGGCCGCAGCTGTGTCGGTCGGCGCCCGGTGTTCCCCGGAGAGAGGCTCATGTTGCACGTCTATTACCTCGAGGATGGCCGGCTCAAGAGGGCAGACCTCACGGGCACGGACCTGGAGCTGCCGCAGCGGACCGTCTGGCTCGATCTGCTGCAGCCGAGCGCGGCCGAAGAGAGCGCGATCGAGCACGCGCTGGGCGTCGAGGTGCCGACCCGGGAAGAGATGAAGGAGATCGAGGCCTCGAGTCGCCTGTACCGGGAGGACGGGGCGCTGTTCATGACCGCAACCCTGGTCGCCAAGGCGGACACCGACGACCCGGAAAGCACGGCGCTGACCTTCATCCTCGCCGGCGACCGGCTGGTCACCGTGCGCCACCTCGACCCGCAGCCGTTCCGCGCGTTCGCGACCTACGCGCTCCGCCATCCGGGTGCCTGCAGCGACGGCGACGCGGTGTTCGCCGGTCTGCTGGAGGCGATCATCGACCGGACCGCGGATGTCCTCGAGGCGGTCGGGGCCGACCTCGACCGGATGTCGAGGGAGGTCTTCTCGCGCAGCAGCCAGGAGACCAGCCGCGACTTCCAGAAGCTGATAACCCGGATCGCGCGCGCTGGCGATCTGACCAGCAAGGCGCGCGAGAGCCTGGTCAGCATCGGTCGCCTGCTGGCGTTCGCGATCCAGGGCAGCCAGGCGCGCGGACGCAAGGCGGGCGGCTCCCGCCTCAAGACCATTGGCCGCGACATCGCGTCCCTCAGCGACCACGCCTCGTTCCTGAACAACAAGGTCAACTTCCTGCTCGACGCCACGCTCGGGATGATCAACATCGAGCAGAACGCGATCATCAAGATCTTCTCGGTCGCGGCGGTCGTGTTCCTGCCGCCGACCCTGATCGCCAGCATCTACGGTATGAACTTCACCCACATGCCGGAACTCGGCTGGCCGTTCGGCTATCCGCTGGCGCTAGGCCTGATGGTCGGCTCGGCGATTCTGCCCTACTGGTACTTCAAGCGCCGCGGCTGGCTTTAGGAGCCGCGGGAGCCGCGCTCGGGATCTTGCGCAGCGCGGGACATGATGGCAAACGCGATCCATGCGCGCCCTGGCGTGCGCGCCCGAACCATGACTGCCGGATGGGAGCGACGATGGCACTGATCGAACCGCACGGCGGGACGCTCAAGGTCCTGTACCTGCCGGACGACGAGGCCGCAGCCTTGCGGCTCGAGGCCGGAGCCTATCCCTGCTGGGACCTGACCCAGCGCCAGCTCTGCGATCTGAAGCTGCTGCTCAACGGCGGTTTTTCCCCGCTGGAGGGTTTCCTCGGCCAGGCCGATTACGAACGGGTGCTCGAGCGCATGCGCCTCGCCGACGGCAGCATCTGGCCGATCCCGGTCACGCTGGATGTCAGCGAGAAGTTCGCGGGTAGCCTGCGTGTCGGCGACGCCATCGGCCTGCGCGATCCCGAGGGCTTCATGATCGCGGTCATGACCATCGAGGACATCTTCGAGCCGGACCGGCAGGGCGAGGCCGAGGCGGTGTTCGGCACGCTCGACGAGACCCATCCGGGGGTCGACCATCTGCTCAATCGTACCCATCCGGTCTATCTGGGCGGCCGGCTCGCCGGCCTCGCCCGGCCGACGGAGTACGATTTCAAGCAGCTGCGCGACGAGCCTGCCGGGCTTCGGCACAGGTTCGAGCAGTGGGGCTGGAGCCGGGTGGTCGCGTTCCAGACCCGCAACCCCATGCACCGGGCGCATCAGGAGCTGACCCAGCGCGCCGCCCAGATCGCCGAGGCGAACCTTTTGATCCACCCCGTGGTCGGCCTGACCAAGCCCGGTGATGTCGACCACTTCGCGCGCGTGCGCTGCTACGAGCATCTGCTCAAGACCTACCCCGAGCAGACCACCCAGCTCAGCCTGTTGCCGCTCGCGATGCGGATGGCCGGCCCGCGCGAGGCGGTCTGGCACGCGATCATCCGCAAGAATCACGGCTGCAGCCACTTCATCGTCGGCCGCGACCATGCCGGCCCCGGCAACGATCGCGCCGGCAAGCCCTTCTATCCGCCCTACGCTGCGCAGGAGCTGGTCGCCGAATTGTCATCCGAGCTCGGGATCGGCATCGTGCCGTTCAAGGAGATGGTCTACGTCCAGGACCGCGGCCAATACGTGCCGGTCGACGAGGTGGCGGCCGGCGAGACGGTGCTGAGCCTCTCCGGCACCGAGCTCCGCCGGCGGCTGCGCGAGGGCATCGAGGTGCCCTCCTGGTTCACCTTCCCGGAGGTGGTCGACGAGCTCCGCCGCAGCTATCCGCCGCGCCACCGCCAGGGCTTCACCGTGCTGTTCACGGGACTGTCGGGCGCCGGCAAGTCGACGCTGGCGCACGCGCTGATGGCCAAGCTGATGGAGGTCGGCAGCCGCTCGGTCACGCTGCTGGACGGCGATCTGGTCAGGAAGCACCTGTCGAGCGAGCTCGGCTTCTCCAAGGAGCACCGCGACCTCAACGTGCTCCGGATCGGCTTCGTCGCCAGCGAGATCACGAAGGCCGGCGGGGTCGCGATCTGCGCCCCGATCGCGCCCTACGCCTCGATCCGCCGGCGCATGCGCGAGCTGGTCGAGGCCTACGGCGCCTTCGTGGAGATTCATGTCGCGACCTCGCTCGCGGTCTGCGAGCAGCGCGACACCAAAGGTCTCTACGCCAAGGCGCGGGCGGGGCTGATCAAGCAGTTCACCGGCATCGACGACCCCTACGAGGCGCCCGAGCACCCGGACGTGGTGATCGACACCGAGGGCGAAGCGCCGGACGTCGCCGCCCAGCGCATCCTCCTCAAGCTCGAAGGCCTGGGGCTGATCAAGTGAGCCGGTCCGCTAGTCTCGATTGCTAACGCCGGCGGCTTCGAAGGTCGCCATGCCGATGTGGCAGGCGAGTGCTGCGCGGCAGAGCAGGATCGCGAGCGCCGCGCCCGAAGCCTCGCCCAGGCGCATGTCGAGCTCGAGCAGCGGGCGCAGGTCCAGGCGCTCGAGCAGGCGGCCGTGGCCCGGCTCGGCGGAGCGGTGCGCGGCGTGGACGTGGTCGAGGGCCGAAGGCTCGAGCGCCTGCATGACCGCGGCCGCGGCGCCGGCGACATAGCCGTCGAGCAGGAGCGGGATGCGCAGCTCGCGCGCCGCCAGGATCGCCCCCGTCATGGCCGCGATCTCCCGGCCGCCGAGCCGGCGCAGGAGCTCGAGCGGCCGGCCGAGCGCCTCGGCATGCCGGGCGAGGCCGCGCCCGACCACCGCCGCCTTATGGGCGAGGCCATGGGCGTCCAGCCCCGTGCCCGGCCCGGTCCACCAGGCGGCCGGGCCGCCGAACAGGGCGGCGCACAACGCCGCAGCCGAGGTGGTATTGGCAATTCCCATCTCCCCGACCGCGAGCAGATCCAGATCCGGCGCGACCGCCGAGAGGCCCTGGTTGATCGCATCGAGACATTCGGGTCCGGTCATCGCGGGTGCGATGCAGAAGTCCGCGGTGGGGCGGTCGAGGTCGAGCGCCAGAACCTTCAGTTCGGCGCTCGCGGTCCGGCAGAGCTGGTTGATCGCGGCCCCGCCGGCCTCGAAATTAGCAACCATCTGAGCGGTGACGGCGCTCGGATAGGCGGAGACGCCACGGGCGGCGACGCCGTGATTGCCGGCGAACACCAGGGCGCCGACCCGATCCAGCTTGGGCTCGCGGCCCTGCCAGGCGGCGAGCCAGATCGCCAGTTCCTCGAGCCGGCCGAGCGCACCCGGCGGCTTCGTGAGCCGCGCCTGATGTGCGCGCGCGGCGGCGGCCGCCGCCTCGTCGGCCGCCGGCAGTTGCCGAAGCCGCCGGCACAGGTCATCAAGGCTCGACATCGGGTTCGCCGGCGGCATGTCGGGAATCCTGCGGGCGGCAGCGGTGATTCGGGGCGATGATGGTGCGCGCGGCGATCGAGGAGTGCAAGCTGGCGCTGCAGTTCCTGACCAGGTTGCCGGTCGGCACGCCGCCCTGGCCGCCTGAGGGGCTGGCCGCGAGCGCGCCGATGTTCCCACTGGTCGGAGCCATGATCGGCGCGGCCGGGGCGCTCGTGTTCGCCTCCGGGACCTGGCTCGGGCTGCCGCCGATGCTCGCCGCCCTGCTCGCGATCGCCGCGCAGATTTTGTTGACCGGCGGCCTGCACGAGGATGGCCTGGCCGACGTCGCCGACGGCTTCGGCGGCGGCCGGACCCGCGCGGACACGCTTCGGATCATGCGCGATCCGCGGATCGGCAGCTTCGGGGCGCTCGCCCTGGTGCTGGCGGTGCTGGCCCGGATCGGCGCACTCGCGGGCCTCGCCGAGCCCGCCCTGGCCGCGGCGGTTCTGATCGCGGGTGGGGCCGCGTCGCGCGCACCTTTGCCGGTGCTCATGGTGATGCTGCCGCCGGCCCGCGACGAGGGCCTGGCCGCCGGCGCCGGCCGCCCCCATCCGCTGCGCGCCGCCGCTGGCGTGGCGGTCGCGGTGCTTATGGCCCTCGCTCTGCTGTCACCCCCGATGGCGGCAAGCGGAGTGGTCGCCGCCGCCTGTGTCGCTCTCCTTCTCGTCCCGCTGGCCCGGCACCAGATCGGCGGCCATACGGGCGACGTTCTGGGTGCCGCCCAGCAGCTCGCAGAAGTTGGTTTTATGCTGATGTCAGTTGTGATTATCCATAATTCCTAAGAAGAGCATTTAAAATCGCTACGTCTCGATCGAACCGCAGTAAGGCTCCGGGGTGCAGCCATCCGCCGGCGGGTCGGCATCCTCGAGTTCCCAAGGAGGGTTCGAGCTGAAGCGCCTGGCCAGAAAGTCGACCAGCGCCCGGACCTTGGGCGAGAGGTGGCGCGAGTAGGGGAAAACCGCGTAGATGCTGGCGTCGAGCGCGCTCGGGCTGACCTGATAGTCGGCGAACACCACCCGGAGCGCGCCACGACAGACGTCCTGGCCGACCATCCAGGTCGGCAGGATCGCGAGGCCGAGGCCCGCGAGCGCGGCGGTATGCAGCGCATCCGCGTTGTTCGCCCAAAGCGAGCCCCGGACCTCGACCTCATAGGTCTGCTCCCGGTCGCGCAGGCGCCAGATCGCGCGGTTCGACTGGCGCTTGTAGACCAGGCAGTTGTGCCGGCCGAGGTCGTTGGGTGCGGTCGGCAGGTCGGCGCGCGCGAAATAGCTGGGGCTGCCGCAGATCACCCGGGTGTTGCGCGCCAGCCGGCGGGCGATCAGGCTGGAATCCTGCAATTCGCCGATCCGGATCGCGAGATCGACCCCTTCCTCGACCAGGTCGATGAAGGCATCGGTCAGGCTGAGGTCGATCTGCACCGCCGGGTACTCGGCCAGGAACTCGGGCAGCGCCGGCGCGACGTGCAGCCGGCCGAACGTCACCGGCACGCTCAGGCGGAGCATGCCGCGCGGCTCCGCCTCGAGCTGGGTCACCGAGAGCCGCGCGTCATCGACCTCGGACAGGATCCGCTTGCTGCGCTCGTGATATAGCCGGCCGGCCTCGGTCAGGCTGAGCTTGCGGGTCGTGCGGTTGAGCAGGCGCACGCCGAGCTCGTCCTCGAGCGAGCCGATCGCGCGCGCGACCGAGGAGGGGGCAATTCCGAGCGCTCGCGCCGCCGCGGAGAAGTTGCCGCCTTCGACCACCTCGGTCAGCAGCCGCATGCCCTCGAACGTATTCATCCCGACTCACAAGCTGTGCACGGCGCGCACAGATCTTACGCCGTTCATCTGGATTATCCAGTCTCTCGCCAAGGCGTATCTGATCGTCTGTGGGCGGCGGTCCGGCCGCCGGACGGAGGACGGGGTCATGTTGAGCTTCGAACTGGAGCAGGAGCCGCGCAGGCTCGAGGATTTCGACATCGAGGAGCTCGAGGCGTTCATCCGCCGGGGCCGAAGCCTCCAGGCGAGGGCGATGGGACAGGGCCTGAAGGCGCTGTTCGCGGCCCTGATCTTCGGCGAGCAGTCGCCGGCCGCGCGGACCGAGAAGGGGAGTCTCGATTGGGAGCAGGTTCTGGGCCTGACGCCGCAGGGCTGTCACTCGACGCGGAGCGCTTCGCGCTGATTGCCGAGCTTGGTGGCGCCCGCTTCTAGGATTCGATCAGGTGCAGATGACGCGGGCCGCGGGCGCCATCGCGCGGCTCGGTGACGCGGTCGATCAGATGGAGGAACGAGCCCGCGACCGTGCCGGAACAGGCGCCGAGGTTGCCGAGCGCCCGGCCGCGGGCATCGGCGACTGCGAACAGGGCTGGCGCGTCTCCGGCCTCGATCAGGCTGGCGTAATGGAACTCGTGGCCGCGATAGGTCGTGCCGGCTTGGCCGAGGGGGCCGGGATCGAGGAGTTTCAGGCGCCGGTAGCCGAGCTGGAGCCGCGGCTCGGCGAAGCTGGTCGCGACCGGTAGCAGGGCCGCCATCGCGTGGCGCTCGCCGGCGCGGTCGGTGAGCGATTTCCCGAGCGCCATGTAGCCGCCGCACTCGCCATAAACAAAAGCGCTTCGCGCCGTGGCTGCGCGCAGACCATCGAGAAAGCGCCGGCTGGCGGCGAGCCGGCCGGCGTGCAGCTCCGGATAGCCGCCCGGCAGGTAGACCGCATCGGCACTCGGGTCCGGCGGCTGGTCGGCGAGCGGGGCGAACGGCAGGAGCTCCGCGCCCGCAACCCGCCAACCCTCGAGCGTCGCCGGGTAGGCGAAGGCGAAGGCGGCATCGCCCGCGACCGCGATCCGCTGACCGAGCGGCCGCAGCGGCCGAGGCGGGGGACCGTAAAGACCGAGCCCGAACGGCCGGGCGAGGCGGACCAGCCGGTCCAGATCGGTCGCTTCGCCGACGATCTCGGCCGCGCGGTCGAGCCAGTCGTCGAGTTCGGGAAGCTCGGCGGCCGGAACCAGACCGAGGTGGCGGGCCGGCAGCTCGAGGCGCGGATCGCTCGCCAGGCAGGCCAGCACCGGCTGCGCGAAGCGGTCGTCGCAGGCACGCCGGAGCAGCGCCGCGTGCTCCGCGCTGGCCACCCGGTTGAACAGGATGCCCGCGACCTCGACGTCGTCGCGATGCTGGATGAAGCCCTCGATCAGGGCCGCCGCCGATGCGCCCATGCCGCGCACGTCGACCACCAGCATCACCGGCATGTCGAACAGGCTGGCCAGATCCGCGGTCGAGCCCTGGCCGTCGGCGGCGCCGTCGAACAGCCCCATCACGCCCTCACCGAGCACCAGATCGGGTCCGGCCGCGACCCGGTCGCCGAGCCCGGCAAGGGTCTCGATGCGCATCGCCCAGCTGTCGAGGTTGAGCGAGGGCCGGCCGGAGGCGTGGGCATGGAACGTCGGGTCGACGTAGTCGGGGCCAACCTTGAACGCGCCAACCGTCTGGCCCCGACGCCGGAAGGCGCGCAGCAGCGCGAGCGTGATCGTGGTCTTGCCGCTGCCCGACGCCGGTGCGGCGATGATGATGCCCGGCGCGCTCACGACGGCGCGCTCATCGATCCGGGCTCATCGATCGGGCGCATCGGATGCTTGCCGACGGCGGGCGGCTGGATGAAGATCGGTCGGGTCATGGTTCGGGGAGTGTAGCCCGAACCGGCCGCGAGGATGAAGCGAGCGTAGCGGGATCGCCGGCGCCAGATGGGACGCAAGCCGAACATCGAGCTCCGCCGGGGCTGGACCACCGGGGCGTGTGCCGCAGCAGCGACCAAGGCCGCCTACCTGGCCCTGCTGACCGGCCGCTTCCCGGACCCCGTCTCGGTTCGTCTGCCGGGCGGCGAGCAACCGCGGTTCGATCTGGCCGAACGCGGGCTCGGCGGTGGCCGGGCCATGGCCGGCGTGATCAAGGACGCCGGCGACGATCCCGACGTCACCCACGGCGCCCTGGTCCGGGCGAGCGTCCGCCGCGGCGAGCCGGGCAGCGGGGTGATGTTCATCGCCGGCGAGGGCGTCGGCGTGGTGACCCGGCCCGGGCTGCCGGTGCCGGTCGGCGAGCCGGCGATCAATCCCGCGCCGCGCCGGCTGATTCGCGGGTTGGTCGAGGCGGTCGCGCGCGACCAGGGCGATGCCGGCGATCTCGAGATCACGATCGCGATCCCGGGCGGCGAGATCCTGGCGCGGCGGACCGCCAACGGCCGGCTCGGCATCGTCGGCGGCCTCTCGATCCTCGGTACGACCGGGGTCGTGATTCCCTATTCCTGCGCGTCCTGGGTGCATTCCATCCACCGCGGCATCGACGTCGCGCGCGCCGCCGGCCTCACCCACATCGCCGCCGCCACCGGATCGACCTCGGAGCGCGCCGTGCAGGCGCTCTACGGTCTGCCCGAGTTCGCGCTGATCGAGATGGGCGATTTCGTCGGCGGCATGCTCAAGTATCTGCGCCGCCACCCGGTCCCGCGGGTCACGCTCGCCGGCGGCTTCGCCAAGCTCGCCAAGCTCGCGGCCGGCCATCTGGACCTGCATTCGAGCCGCTCGACCGTCGATCTGCCGGCGCTGGCCGGACTGCTCGCCGAGCGCGGCGCCGCCGGCGACCTGGTCGCCCACGCCAAGGATGCCGGCTCGGCCCATCAGGTGCTCGAGCTGGCCCGGGGTCTCGGCCTGCCGCTCGCCGACGACGTCGCGCTGCTGGCGCGCCAGGTCGCGCTCGCCGAGCTGGCCGGAGCGAGCGCGATCGAGGTCATGATCTTCGACCGTGACGGCGGCCTGATCGGCCACGCCCGGGGCTGGTGAGGCCCTCCGGCGGGCATTTCCTATCCCGTGCACGAAACAGTTGCTTGCATTGTCTAAGGCTCTTACCAAGGATTGAATAGAAAGGCATCGATTGATCGCGACATGTCCGACAGCGCCGGTCCACCATCGACCTCGCCATCCGGCTCCGACTCGCTCGTTCGGAATGCGACGGCCCCTGCAACTGCAGCCTGGATCGGGAAGCTGCAAGGAGCGGTCGAGGCGGCGTCGGCCGAGGCCCGTAGCGCGTTCTTCTACTACGCAGGCTTCGGTTTGTACTTCACTTTGGCGGTTGCCGGAACCACTCACGAGGAGCTGCTGCGCGGCTCGACGGTGACGATGCCGGGGCTCGGGATCGGCCTGCCGATCGAGGGCTTCTACCTCTTCGTGCCCCTGCTGTTCGTCGTATTTCACGTCTACGCCCTGCTGCAGCTCGTGATCCTGGCGCGCCGGATCGGCGTTTTGAAGCAGGCGCTCAGAAGCCAGCGTGGATCCGGGGCAGGGCTCGGCCAGGACGTTCTGCTCAGCCCGTTCGCGATCAGTCAGCGTCTGTTTGGCGAGCCTCGGGCGCTGGTGCCCCGGACCTTGCTGTGCGTTTCGATCTGGCTGACCCTGGTGCTGCTCCCTCTTGGGGTGCTGATCGCGACGCAGATCCGCTTCCTGCCCTACCACTCGGAAGCCGTGACCTGGGCGCACCGCCTGTACATCGTGGTCGACCTCGTGCTCCTGCTGCTGCTCTGGCCCGCGATCATTCACCCGCGCGGCCGGAGCGCGATCGAGCGGCTGAGCGCGATGACGAGCCGCACCGGCCGCCAGCTGCAGAGCCCGGCCGCGCGCACTCGGGCATTCATCGAGATCGGCCGGCGGCGCTCCCTCCGGACGTGGCGATCCGGCGCGGGGCTGTGGCGCGGTGCCTTTCGCCTGCTCGGCGCTGGCCTGCGCTTCGGTCTCGTCGGACTGGCGCTGTTCATGGCCTTCGTGGTCGCGACCATCCCGGGCGAAGCCATCGAGGGCGTTCTGATCGCCAAAAGCCGGGACGAGGGGCAGGCGGCCTGCCCGTCGCTGTGGCGGATCGGCAGCTGGCTGGCTACCGTCCGGCTGCCCGACCAACGCGACGTGCTGTGCGTGACCTATCGCATGTTCGAAGCTTCCGAGACCCCGCTTGGATTGCGGCGCAACATCGTTGCCAGGGACGCCAATCTGGTGGTGACCGAACCCACCGACGAGATGATTCGCACTCTCGGTCCCAAGGAGGCCTGGGAACGCAAAGGCAAAGGCATCGATCTGCAGGACCGCGATCTTCGCTTTGCCGACCTTTCGGGCAGCGATCTGCGGCGGGCCGACCTGCGCGGCGCCAATCTCACCGGCGCGGTCCTGCAGGAGGCCAAGCTGACCGCCTCGACCGCCGGCGACATCCCGCGCGCGGAGGTCGGAGCGTGCGCTTACGAGGCCGCCGACGACCACTGCCTGACCAGTCTGGTGGGTGCCGATCTGACCGGCGCCGATCTGCGCTACATGCAAGGCTGGAAGACCGACTTTCGCGAAGCCAACCTGACCGCGGTGGCGCTCCAGGAGGCTGCCCTGCGACAGGGACGGCTCGATGGTGCGTTGCTGGTCTGGGCTCACCTGGACGGTGCGGATCTGCAGGACGCGAAGCTCACTGGCGCAGTTCTGCGGGAGGCGATCGCACCCGAGGTCCATCTCGAAGGCGCCGACCTGCGCTACGCATTCCTGCGCAAGGCTGACCTGGCGGGCGCCGAATTGAGCAACGCCAGGCTGGAGAATGCGGATCTGGCCGAGACCGAACTTGCGGATCTCTCCAAGGGGGACCTGATACGGGCCAAAGACCCGCTTGCCGAACTCGACTACCAGACCAAACTCACGTTCGGTCTGTTTCAGCGCGCCTGCGACCGGTCGACGGGAGCCGTCCACGCCGTGGTGGCTAGGATCTGGCACGAGCTCGATTACTCGGCGAGCCATGACCGAGAGGGCTACGCCGGCATCGCGGGTTTACGGTATCTGCTGGCGAAGCTGATCCTATCGCGCCGGGCGTGCCCCGGTGCCGACGACATTCATGATCGCGATGTCTGTCGGCTGCACGAGTTTCTGAACCGGTGGACGGCGGTACGGATCGATCCCGAGAAACCGTTCGAACCCGAGCTCCAGCGCAACTGGAGTGATCTGCGCAAGCTGATTTCTGCCGGCCAGGAACAACCCGTGCGAAAGACCGTAGGTGCGGGTTCGGACCAGATGGTGGTGACCGACATCCGCTCGGAACTCGACGCGGAGCTCGGGGAGCAGCGGCAGTGTCCGGATCCTTAGGTCGCGCGGGATCCGCCCGCCGAGCCATCGTGAGATGGCGTCCCCAGCCCTGGACGGCAGGGTGCGGGTCCTGATCCTCGGCGGCACCAGCGAAGCGAGCACGCTCGCCGCTGCCTGCGCCGGCCGCGGCGATCTCGAGGTGATCAGCTCGCTCGCCGGCCGGACGAAGGCGCCGCAGGCGCCGCCGGGCGAGGTCCGGGTCGGCGGCTTCGGCGGCGCCGCCGGGCTCGAGCGGTTTCTGAGCGAGCGGGCGATTGATCGGGTGGTCGATGCCAGCCACCCATTCGCCGAGCAGATCGGCCGGAATGCAGAAGCGGCCTGCCGGGCAGCGGGCGTGCCCCGGCTCCGCCTCCTGCGCCCGCCTTGGCGCCGGCAGCCGGGCGACCGCTGGGTCGAGGTCGCCGACCTCGCGGAAGCCGCCGGACGACTGCCAGAGCTCGGACGGCGCGCATTCCTGACGATCGGCCACCAGGATCTCGACGCGTTCGCGGACTTGCGCGACGTCTGGCTGCTGATCCGGACCATCGAGCGGCCGGCCGAACCTCTGCCGGCACAGGCTCATTGGGTGCAGGCGCGCGGGCCGTTCACGCTCGCGGACGAGCTCGAGCTGCTGAGCGACCACGCGATCGACGTCCTGGTCACCAAGGCGAGCGGCGGCGAGGCGACGCGTGCCAAGATCGAAGCCGCGCGCCAACTCGTCCTGCCGGTGCTGATGGTTCGCCGGCCGCCGCCGCCGGCGGGGCCGGTGGTCACGACCGTCGCCGAAGCCCTCGACTGGCTCGGCGCGCCCTAGGTGTGGCTCAGGCGCTCCGCTCGGTCCAGCCCGAGCACCAGCCCTTGGCCTCGACCAGCTCGCCGCCGAACAGGTCGCAGGGTCCCGATTCGGCGCCTTGGTCGCCGTGGAACAGCTGGCAGTTGGCGCAATCGTGGCCCTTCTCGTACATGGGCCACTGGCTCGTGTCGACCGTGCTCGCGTCCGGCGTGTAACCGAGCTGTTGGGCGAGATCGCTCTTGGGATCGACCTTCTCGGCGGCGCGCGCGCGGCGCATCACCAGCATGCCGCCGAACGGCGCGGCCGCAATCCCGGCGGTCGCGATCTGGAGAAAACGGCGGCGGGCTTCACGCGAAACGGCATCGGCCATGATCGGTCCTCCCTGTGACCTGGTTTGAGGGCGCGGCCCGGGCGGCATGCGGCGCAAGCCCGCTCCCGCAAGAACGCGGCGATCGTAATGCAGGTTCCGCCGCCGCTCCAGGGGATGCATCTCGCGCCGTGCTCAGCCAAGCGTCGGATAGCCGAGGCGGGCGGCCTCTCGGGCGAGGGCGGGAATGCGCCGGTACGCCGACGGCGACAGGACCTCGATGCCGTCGAGCAGCAGTTCGTCCCGCGCGCCCCTCAGCTGCGGATCGGCAAGGGTCGCCTGCAGCGCCGCTCGCAGACGCAGCACCAGATCTTCGCCGGCGTCTGCGCGCGTCACGTAAGGCGGAGCCGGCGCCGCGGCGGTACGCGCGAGCACGCGGGTGCCGGCGAGCGCTGCCGGCCGATGGCGGGCGAGCAGAGCGTATGTCACGCCATCGATCGCCGCGACGTCGGCTTGGCCGCTCGCGACCATGGCCAGGCTCGCCGAATGGGCGCCGCTTAGCTTGACGTCCGAGAAGAAGCGCCGGTCGCGACTGAAGGGCGCCACCAGAGCCCGGAGCGCGTTCATGCCGGAATGCGACTCCGGATGGTTGATCGCCGCGACCCGGCCGCGCAGATCCTCGAGCTTGCGGATGTCCGACCCCTCGGCGACGACCACCAGGCTCGCGTAGTCGCCGCCCGCGCAGCCGGATGCCCGGTAGCGGGGCGTGGCGATCACGCGCAGCGTGCCGGTGAAGGCACCCGTGAGATCGGCGCCGCAGCACTGGCTGAACAGCAGACCCGGGTCGGACCAGACCTCGCCCGCCGGCCTGCCCTGGCAAAGGCCCGCCGGCACATCCGCAAGACCCGCTCGCTGCAAGTGCGCCGCAATCCCGATCCAGAGCGTCGCATGCGCGGCACGCAGCTCCGGCAGATCGTACATCGGCAGGCTGGCGACACTCATCGGCGACCACACTCGAGCGACACCTGGCATACCTCCGCAGAACCCGCCACGGCGCCGAGCCGGCCGCAGCTATTCTCGCCCGGTCGCCGCAATCAAGCCCGGCGTTTGGCCTCGGCAAGGCGGGGGGCGAGGACGCGGGTGAGGTAGGCGCCGGTGTAGCTGGCGGCGGTGGTGGCGACGTCCTCAGGGGTGCCGGTGGCGACGAGGCGGCCGCCGGCATCGCCGCCTTCGGGGCCGAGGTCGAGGATGTGGTCGGCGGTCTTGATGACCTCGAGGTTGTGCTCGATCACCACCACCGTGTTGCCCTGCTCGACCAGGGCGTGCAGCACTTCCAGCAGCTTGCGCACGTCCTCGAAGTGCAGACCGGTGGTGGGCTCGTCCAGGATGTAGAGCGTGTCGCCGGTCGCGCGTCGGGACAGCTCCTTGGCGAGCTTGACCCGTTGCGCCTCGCCGCCCGAGAGCGTGGTCGCCGACTGGCCGAGCCCGATGTAGCCGAGCCCGACCTTCTGCAAGGTTTCGAGCTTGTGGCGGACCGGCGGGATCGCGTGGAAGAACTCGGCCGCGGTCTCGACCGTCATGTCGAGCACATCCGCGATCGACTTGTCCCGGTATTTGACCTCGAGGGTCTCGCGGTTGAAGCGGCGGCCGTGGCAGACGTCGCAAGTGACGAAAACATCCGGCAGAAAATGCATCTCGATCTTGATCAGACCGTCGCCCTGGCAGGCCTCGCAGCGGCCGCCCTTGACGTTGAACGAGAAGCGCCCGGGCTTGTAGCCCCGTGCCTTCGCTTCGGGCAGGCCCGCAAACCAGTCGCGGATCGGCGTGAAGCAGCCGGTGTAGGTGACCGGGTTGGAACGCGGCGTGCGGCCGATCGGCGACTGGTCGATGTCGACCACCTTGTCGAGGAACTCCATGCCGTCGATGCGCTCGTGGGTGCCGGGGATCAGGCGCGACTTGTGCAGGCGCTTGGCGAGCGCCGGGTAGAGGGTGTCGAGCACGAGCGTCGACTTGCCGCTGCCGGATACCCCGGTGATGCAGGTGAAGGTACCGAGCGGGATGCTGGCGTCGACGTGCTTGAGGTTGTTCTCGGACGCGCCGACAAGGGTCAGCCAGCGGTTGTGCTTGGCCTGGCGGCGGACCAGCGGCAGCGGGATCTGGCGGCGGCCAGCGAGATACTGGCCGGTCAGGCTCTCGGGCGAGGCCAGGATTTCGGCGGGCGTGCCCTCCGCCACGACGATGCCGCCGTGGACGCCGGCGCCCGGCCCCATGTCGACCACGTGGTCGGCCTCGCGGATCGCGTCCTCGTCGTGCTCGACCACGATCACGGTGTTGCCGAGGTCGCGCAGGTTCTTCAGCGTCTCGAGCAGACGGTGGTTGTCGCGCTGATGCAGCCCGATCGAGGGCTCGTCGAGCACGTAGAGCACGCCGGTCAGGCCCGAGCCGATCTGTGAAGCCAGGCGGATGCGCTGGCTCTCGCCGCCCGACAGCGAGCCAGAATCGCGGGCGAGCGTCAGATAGCCGAGGCCGACGTTCTTGAGAAAACCGAGGCGCTCGTTGATCTCCTTCAGGATCCGGCTGGCGATCTCGGACTGCTTGGCGGACAGCTGGCCGGGCAGGGCCTGGAACCAGTCGGCCGCGGCTTCGATCGCGAGCCCGGTCACCCCGCCGATATGGCGGTCGCCGACCTTGACCGCGAGCGCCTCGGGCTTGAGCCGGTGGCCGGCGCAGGCCTCGCAGGGTGCGCTCGACAGATAGCGGCCGAGCTCGTCCTTGAGCCAGGCGCTGTCGGTCTCGCGCCAGCGCCGCTGCAGGTTCGGCAGCACGCCCTCAAACGCGCGCTTGGTACTGAAGCGGCGCACACCGTCGTCGTAGCTGAGCTCGACCTCCTCGGCGCCGGAGCCGTTCAGGATCAGCTCCCGCATCGCCTCGGGCAGCTCCTCCCAGGGCGTGTGCAGGCTCACCTTGAAGTGCCGGGCGATGCCGTCCAACGTCTGCAGATAATAGGTGGAGGAGGAACTCGACCAGGGCTCGATCGCGCCGTCGTAAAGGCTCTTTTCCGGGTCGGGGACGACCAGGGCCGGGTCCATGTACAGCCGGCGGCCGAGGCCGTCGCAGGCCGGGCAGGCGCCGTGCGGGCTGTTGAAGGAGAACAGCCTGGGCTCGATCTCCTCGATCGTGAAGCCCGAGACCGGGCAGGCGAATTTCGAGGACAGGACCAGCTGCTCGCCATTGTCCGCGTTCTCGACGATCAGGAGACCGTCGGAGTGGTTGAGCGCGGTCTCGATACTCTCGGCCAGCCGCTGCTCAAGCCCGGGTGCCAGCACCAGGCGGTCGACCACGAGCTCGATGTCGTGCTTCAGCTTCTTGTTGAGCTTCGGCGCGTCGTCGAGCTCGTACAGCCTGCCGTCGACCTTGACCCGCTGGAAGCCCGCGCGCTGCAGCTCGGCCAGCTCCTTGCGGTACTCGCCCTTGCGGCCGCGCACGATCGGGCTCAGCAGATAGAGCCGCGTGCCCTCGGCCAGGGTCATGACCCGGTCGACCATCTGCGACACGGTCTGGCTCTCGATCGGCAGCCCGGTCGCGGGCGAATACGGAACACCGATCCGGGCGAACAGCAGGCGCAGGTAGTCGTAGATCTCGGTGACCGTCCCGACGGTCGAGCGCGGATTCTTCGAGGTCGTCTTTTGCTCGATCGCAATCGCCGGCGACAGGCCGGTGATCGAATCGACGTCCGGCTTCTGCATCAGCTCGAGGAACTGGCGCGCATAGGCGGACAGGCTTTCGACGTAGCGCCGCTGGCCATCGGCATAGATGGTATCGAAGGCAAGCGAGCTTTTCCCGGAGCCCGAGAGCCCGGTGATCACCACGAGCTTGTTGCGCGGCAGATCGAGATCGATCGACCTCAGGTTGTGCTCGCGCGCGCCGCGAATCCGGATGAACTCGTCCATCTGAGCTTCGGCTTGTCCCGCCGTCCGGCGCCTCCAGGGCAGCCACCGCTTAGATGCCCGTTCGCGCCCGGATCAGCAAGAGGCCGCCGGCAAGCAGATTGTGGATAACCCCCTGCCATGCAGCCTGGTGCTCCTGCGTAGCTGACGCCGGTCAGGGCGCCGCCGGCGCGCCGACCCTGGGCCGCTGAAGGTCCAGCTTGGCCCTCACGCCGGTCGCTGCTTGGCGACCATACGCTGGAGCGTGATGTACGGGACTTTGCCGAGTAGCCGGTCGACGCATTGGCCGCCCTGGAACAGCAGCAGGGCCGGGATGCTCTGGACGCCGAACTCGTCGGCGAGCTCGCCGTTGGTCTCGATGTCGACCTCGAGGACGGCGAGCCAGGAATGGTCCGCAGCGAGTTTGGCGAGCATCGGCTTAACTGCCCGGCACGGTCCGCACCATGGCGCCCAAAAGTCGACCAGCACGGTCTGATGCTGCCGCAGGGCCGCCCGGCAGGCGGCGCCATCTGCGGCAACCGGTTGACCGGGCATCGCCCACCTATTCCGCGGCGACCTGGGGCTCGCCCAGCGGGTAGGTCATGCCCTTGGGGTATTTGCTGTCGTCGGCGCTGTCGAGGCGCATCGTGATGTTGAACTTGTTGCCGAAGTTGAAGACGCTGCAGGCGAACACCAGCTCGACGATCTCTTCCTTGGAGAACTCCGCGCGCAGCTCATCGTAGAACGCATCCGGGATGAAGTTCGGATCGCCCGCCATGGACTCGGCCAAGCGCACGCCCAGCCACTCCCGGCGGCTGAGCTGGGTCGCGTCGACCTCACCGAAGACGGCGGCCTCCTTGGGCCGGACCGCGTCGCGCACGCCGGCCGCGCGGACCGTCGCGCAGTAGGTGCACTGATTGATCTCGCCGGTCTTGAGCCGCATCAGCTCGAACAGCGATGCCGGCAGCCGGCCCGCCATGAAGAAGGCCTCGAAGACCGGTACGATCTTCTTGAGCAGCTCTGGCTGCCGGCCGATCACACCGAACATAGCGGAATCGTTCCACCAGCCGTCGACCGCGCCCTGGAGCAGCCGGTTGACCTCGGGATCCGGTGACTCGCCGGGCTTGAGCGGCTTGACGATGGACGACATGACCCACTCCCTGATTTTCGCTGGCGATCGACGCCGATGGCGCGCGCCCCGAGGCGATCAACCACTCCCTTGGACGGTATTGACTGCCAATATATGCGCTCGTGCAAGCCCGAATGGGCCCGATGACGAGCCCAGGCAGCCGACCTCAGGCGATCGTGATCGGCTACTGGGTAAGCGGCGCGCACCCCGAGGCCGACTACGGCAACGACCACCTGAGCCAGACCGGACATCAGCTCCGGGAGCGGGTCGCGCCGTCCCTTGAGTTATGCAGAAGCCTGGTCGAGCAACATCGCGAAACAAATTGATTTTTGGAGCGGCTGCAGTCGGCTCTCGCTTCCGCGATCGGGCGTGGTAGACTGCTGTGAAGCATCGAGCGAGGGAGCGGGCAGCATGGCCGGGAGCGTCAACAAAGTGATTCTGGTCGGCAACCTCGGCCGCGATCCCGAGGTCCGCCAGACCCAGGATGGCACGAAAATCGTCCACTTGGCGGTCGCGACCTCCGAGCGCTGGCGCGACCGCAACAGCGGCGAGAACCGCGAGCGCACCGAGTGGCACCGGGTGGTCATTTTCAACGAGCGGCTCGGGGAGGTCGCCGAGCGTTACCTGTCCAAGGGCCGCTCGGTGTATCTCGAGGGCGCGCTCCAGACCCGCAAGTGGCAGGACCAGTCGGGTCAGGAACGCTATACGACCGAGATCGTACTGCAGCGTTTCCGGGGCGAGCTGGTCCTGCTCGGCGGTCGCGACGAGGGTGGCTTCGCCAGCGCCGGCCCGCCGGCCGACGATCAGTCCGACTGGGGCCGGACCCCAAGCCAGCCAGCTCGTACTGGCGCCGGCGCCGGCGCCAGCCGCGGCGGTGGCGGTCGCCGCGAGCCGTCATCGGAGAACTTCGACGACCTGGACGACGAAATTCCGTTTTAGGCCGCCGCCCCTTGGTTGCTTTTGCGCGCCCTCGGGCGCTTTGCCCGCGCCGCTGCCCGTCGCCCCTAGCGGAGGCTTGTCTCGATGAATGACGCCAGTCCGACGCCGACCGATCGTAGTTCCGACACCGGCGGCGTCGCCGCCGAGCGCCTGCGCAGCTTCGTCCAGCGGATCGAGCGGCTCGAGGAGGACAAGGCAGCGCTCGCCCAGGATCTGCGCGAGGTCTACGCCGAGGCCAAGGGCGAAGGCTTCGATACCAAGGTGCTGCGCAAACTGATCGGCCTGCGCAAGCGCGACCCGCGCGAGCGGCGCGAGGAGGACGAACTGCTCGATCTCTATCTGTCGGCGCTCGGCGAGTAGGCCGCGAGCCCATCGCGAGCGGCCGGGTGCTCGGTTGGTCCGGCGGCGACGGGGACCCCGGCAGGCGGCCACTCAGCCGCGCCAGCAGGCGAGGCTCTGCGGCGGCAGGCTCGAACCACCCAGCAGGTAGTCAGCACGTGCGGGGCCTTCCCAGCGGTCCGGGCCGTAGTTGAAAGCGAACCTCAGTTCGCCCCGGCCCCGCAGGCGGACGTGGGGCGGCAGTTGGACGACCGCCAGCCCGGCGTCCCCGACCAGCACGTGCTTGAGGGTCGCGGCCAGGAGATCGTCGCCGGGCCAGCAGGCGAGATAGTAGCGGCGTCCGGCGCCGATCAGCGCTGGCGTGCCATCGGCGAAGCTCGCGAGCGCCGAAAGCTGGGTCGAGACCCATTCCCGCCAGCGCTCGGCACGTCCGGCGATCGGATCGCCCGCGACCGCGAGCGCCAGGCCGGGGCGGAGCGAGGCGACCTGCGTGATCTTGAGCGGCAGCAGATCCTGCAGCGGACCGGGCGGCAGCGCGTCCGGCACCTTGAAATGGGCGGTCTTGGATCCGGTCCGCGGCCCGAACACGATCGGGCCGTCGTAGTCGCGAAAGGCCGTGAGCGCGGCGTCGGACAGGTGCGGCAGCGTGGGCACCAGAACCGCGCGATAGCCGGCGAGCGGCGCGCCGGCAGCGACGATGTCGAGGTCGAGGCCGAGGCGGCGAGCGGCTTCGTACCAGCGGAAGGTCAGCTCCATATAGTCGAAGTCGGCACCATGCGGCTGGATGCGTATGATCCAGCAGGCCTCGCAGTCGAATACCAGCGCGACCGGCGCGCGCTGGCCGGCCGGCAGCGCCAGAGTGCGCAGCTCGCGGCCGAGAACGTTCGCCTCCTCGCCGCCCTGGGATCGCTGGCCGTCGGGCAGATGAAGGCTCGCGTGCATCTGCTCCTGCGCGAACGGCGATTGCCGCCAGCGGAAGTAGGAGACGACCTCGGCACCGTGGGCCAGAGCCTCCCAGGTCCACAATCGGACCATGCCCGGCAGCGGCGCCGGATTCCAGGGCGCGCCGCTGGCCGGCCCCGCCTGCTGTTCCATGACCCAGAAGCGGCCCCGGCCGACGCCGCGGAACAGGTCGTGGTGGAAGGCCGCCAGATCGGGGTGCGAGGTCAGAGCCCAACGGCTGCGCTCGGCGTCGCTCAGCGGGAAGCGCTCGACGAACATCAGCGGATAGCTGTCCCAGGCCGCGAAGTCGAGCTCCTGCGCGAGCGCGAAATGATCGAAGTCGTGCGCCAGACCCATAAAATTGTGGGTGATGAAGCGACCTGGTGAATGCGCCCGGATGATCTCGACCTGCGCCCGGTTGAAGGTCACCACGGCCTCGGCCGCAAAACGCCAGAAGTCCAGCCAGGCTGCCGGGTTGGCGGCGGCGACCGTGAGATTGGGCAGCGGCACCTCATCGAAGCTTCGGAACTCCATGCTCCAGAAGACATTGCCCCAGGCCTGGTTGAGCGCCGAGGCGCCCTGATATCGGCGCCGGAGCCAGTCACGGAACGCGGCGAGGTCCTGCTCGCCGAAGCTCAGGACGGTGTCGTGATTGCCGTATTCGTTGTCGGTCTGCCAGCCGGCGAGCGCCGGGTGCTGGCCATAGCGGCGCGCCATGGCCTCGACGACGCGGGCGGATTCTTGCCGGAAAATCTCGCTCGACAGGCTGCAGTGTCTTCTCGAGCCAAAGCCGCGCCGCCGACCGTCGCGGCCGACCGGCAGGATCTCGGGATGCTGGTCGATCAGCCATTTGGGCGGCGCCGAGGTTGGAGTCCCGAGCACCACCTTGAGGCCGGCTCGGCCGAGAGTGTCGATGGCCCGATCGAGCCAGCCCCAGTCGAACCGGTCGCGTGCCGGCTCCATCCGGCTCCACGCGAATTCGCCGATCCGGACGTAGGCGATGCCGAGCTCGCCCATCTGGCGCGCATCCTCCGTCCAGGAGGTTTCCGGCCAGTGCTCCGGATAGTAGCAGACGCCCAGCACGCGTTGCCTCCAAGGATCAGTTGGAACGGCGCGGGTGGCGGCCCGCGCCCCGGTCGTCCATCGCCCCGAACGTCAGGCCGGCGATCAGATGCTTCTGCATCAGGAAGAACAGCAGCACGGGCGGGATGGCGGCGACGAGCGCGCCTGCGGACAGGAGTTGCCAGGAGGTGAGCCACATGCCGCGCAGCGCCTGCAGGCCGGCGGTGACGGGGCGCACCGCATCGGACTGCACCAGCACGAGCGCCCAGAAGTAGTCGTTCCAGACGAAGGTGAAGACCAGCACCGCGAGTGCGGCGATGGCCGGCCGGACCAGCGGCAGGACGATGCGCCAGAGGATCCCGAGCTCGCCCATGCCGTCGAGCCGCGCCGCCTCGATCAGCTCGTCCGGCAGCTGCTTGATGAAGTTACGCATGAACAGGGTGCAGAAGCCGGTCTGAAAGGCCATGTGGAACAGGATCAGTGCCCCATAGGTGTCGTACAGGTGCAGGACGATCACCAGATCGCGCACCGGGATCATCAGGATCTGGTAGGGCACGAAGTTGCCGGCAATGAAGACCGCGAACAGCAGGAGGTTGCCCCGGAACCGGTACTTGGCGAGCGCGAAGCCCGTCATGCAGGCGAGCGCGATCGCGCCGGCGACGGCGGGCACTGTGATCACGAAGCTGTTCAGAAGAAAGCGAGCCATGGGCGAGGCCGTGAACACCGCGGTGTAGTTCTCGATCAGGTCGACCTCGCGGGGCCAGCCCCAGAAGTTGCCCCGGTTCAGGTCCTCGATCGAGCGGATCGAGGTCAGCATCACGGCCGCGAGCGGCAGCAGCCAGAACGCCAGGCAGACCGGCAGCGCCGCGCGATAGGCGGTCTGCAAGGCAGCCGGCGCCGTCCGGATCGGTTTCGGGAACATGGCGGCTCAGCCACGCTCGAGGCGCAGCATGCGCCAGAGGACGAGCGCGATGCAGACGCTCATGATCAGGAACAGGACCGTCGCGATCGCGGCGCCGTAGCCGTAGCGGAAGGCCAGGAAGGTCTGCTCGTACATGTAATAGGCGAGCACGGTCGAGCTGTCGTAGGGGCCGCCCAGCGTCATCGTCATCACCAGATCGAAGCTCCGGAGCGCGCCGACGATCGAGACCACGATTGCGATGTAGGTGGCGGGTCGGAGCTGCGGGACGATCACATGCCAGAGCAGGCGAAGGCCGCTCGCGCCGTCCAGCCGCCCGGCCTGAACGAGCTCGAGGTCGATCGTCGCGAGCCCCGCCAGGTAGATGATCATGCAATAGGCGATCTGGGACCAGAGCCCGGCCAGGATGACGGCGAAGGTCGCGAGGTTCTCATCCTCGAGCAGGGCCACCGGGCCGAAGCCGACCCAGCCCAGCATCTGGTTCAAGAGGCCGAATTCGGCGTTGAAGAACCAGGAGAAGACCAGGCCGACGACCACCTGGCTGATCACGAAGGGAAACGCGAACAGCGACCTGACGAGCCGGATGCCCGAGACCTCCTGATTGAGCAAGAGGGCGATCGCCAGGCCCGCCACGGGCGCCAGCAGGAAGAGAAGGAGCCACAGGGCGCTGTTCGCGACCGCGGTATTGAAGACCGGATCGGCGAGCAGCTCCCGGTAATTGCCGAGGCCGACCCAGGTTTTCGCGCCGATGCCGCCCCAGTCGAACAGGCTGAGCCGCAGGCTGGCGATGATCGGCCAGACGACGAACAGCGCGAACAGCAGACCGGCAGGCGCCAGCAGCAGCAACAGCGTCAGCGTCTTCGGACGGCTTGACCTAATGCCAGGCAAGGCCGACGCGGTCAGGCGGGCCGCCTGACCGCCGCCTCGCGGATCGGAGCCGGCAAGCGGCGAGGCGTCCACGAGCGGACGCGCGGCAGGCCTCAGGGGCCGTAGATCCGCTGCCGGGCACGCTCGATGTCCCGGAGGATGCGCTCGAGCCGGTCAGGCTTGACCATGAACTCCTGAAAACCCTTCATCGCCATCGTGGCCAGCTCCTCGCTCGTGTCCCGATCGAAATATTGAGCGAGCGCGTCCGCGCGTACAAGCAGTTGCTGTCCCATCCTGAGGAAACGATCGTCGGCGACCTTGGCCGCGCGATTGACCGGAATCTGCAGCAACGCCTCATTGATCCGCTCCTGGACATCCGCGCGGGCGACGAAGGCGAGGAACTTCCTGGCATCCCGCTTGTTCCGGGCGCGCATCGGGATGTGCACGGAGTTCATCGGCGCATCTTCGTACAGCCCGATCCCCGGCGTGATCTCCGGAAACGGAAAGAAATCCATCTGGTCGCGGATTTCGGCTGGGAAATTCGGCGTGATGAAGTTGCCGATCAGCATCATCGCCGACCTGCCCTGATAGAGCAGGGCCTGGCTTTCCTGCCAGGTCATCCCGACATGGTTGGCGATGAAGAAGTCGTGGTCGATCAGCTCGCGCCATTTCCCGAACAAGGCAACCACCCGGGGATCGGTATAGGGAATCCGGCCGCCCATCAGCTGCATGTGGAAGTCGTAGCCATTCAGGCGCAGGTCTATGTAGTCGAACCAGGCGGCGGTCGGCCACAGTTCCTTCGAGCCGATGGCGATCGGGGCGAGCCCGATGGCTTTGAGCTTCGCACAGGCATCCAGCAGCTCGTTCCAGGTCCGGGGCGGTCGATCGATCCCGGCTTTTTCGAACAGATCCCGGCGGTAGTAAACCCCAATATCATAATAAGTGTAGGGCACTCCGTACTGCTTGCCATCGACGGTCACAAGGTCGAGCGCAGTCTTCGAGATCTCGTATCTGGCTTCCGGTGTAAAGAGATCGCTGACGTCTTCGAGCAGCCCGGGCGCCACGAACTGCTTCATACGTTGGCCGACGTACCAGTAGACCACGTCGGGCGATTCGCTGGTCAGCCAGTTGCGAATCGCCTTCTTGTAGCTTTCGTGGTCATAGACGTTGAAGCTGACGTCGACATCCGGATTTTCCGCCTTGAAGAGCTCGACGGGGGCCTGCCAAGCCGCGCGCGGAGCCGGGTTCGACGTGTCGGCATTGATGATCAGGGTGCCCGCCAGAGCCCCTGGTGCGACCGCCTGCAGAAGGCCGATGAGCACGAGAGCGAGAGCGCCCCCCGATCCCGTCGCGCGCTTCGGTTTATTGCTCGCGGCTGATGGGCGATCCGGCGCTCGGGTCGTCTGGCGAAGCCGTGGAATCCTTTTGCGTTCGCAGCTTCCATCATGGTGTAACATCAAGGCAGTTTCCCGTGAGGGAGGTGCCCTTTGACCTGCGTCAACGCCAGCGAGCTTGCAGCCGAGCATCTCCCGGCCCGGCCGCCGAGCGGTTGGGCCGAGAGCCCGGATGCGCTCGATCGGCTGGCGCGGCTGGCGGCACGCCTCCTCCAGACCCCGACCGCTCTGATCTCGCTGGTGACCCAGGGCCAAAACGTCTTCGTCGGCGCGCACGGCCTGCCGCAGGCCCTTGCGAACTCGCGCCAGATGCCGTTGTCGACGTCGATCTGCAGGCATGTGGTCGCCACCAACGGCCCCCTCGTGGTTCGCGATGCCCGCAGCCATCCGCTGGTGCACGACAGTCCCGTCATCCACGAGCTGAACGCGATCTCCTACCTCGGTGTGCCGCTGCTCGGACCGGATGGGGAGACTCTGGGATCGGTCTGTACAATCGATAGCATACCCCGGGACTGGACCGAAGACGATATCGAGACGTTGAGCGTGCTCAGCCGGGCGGCCACGAGCGAGATCGGCGCTAAGCTCTATCGCCAGGAGCGCGAACGGTCGGAGGACGCGCGCCGTGAGGGCGAAGCCCGCACCACCGAGATCCTGGAGAGCATCGGCGATGCGTTTTACGCGATCGATCGCGACTGGCGTCTGCTGTACGTGAACCGGCATGCGGAGCAGCTGTGGGGCCGCCGGCGGGAGGACCTGCTGGGGCAAAGCCTGCTCGACAGCTTCCCGGCGTTCGTGGGCTCGGAAGCCCAGCAGGCGCACGAGCGAGCGATGGCGGAAGCGCGGCCCGTGCGCTTCGAGACCGTCTCGACGGTGTTCGGAACACCGGTCGAGATCAACATCTTCCCGAGCCCTTCGGGCCTTTCGGTATACTTCCGCGACATCAGCGAGCGCACGCGGATGGAGCAGGCGCTCCGAGAACGCGACGAGATTTTGAGCCTCGCCGAGGGCTCCGCCGGGATCGGCGTCTGGGACATCGACCTCGCGACGGGCAAGGTGAAGGGCACGCCGCAGTTCTTTCGGCTGTTTGGACTCGAGCCGTGCGACGAGCCGGTGCCGATCGACCGGCTGCGCGCGGTGCGCCATCCCGACGACCAGGAGCAGGTCATCCGCGGTTTCGAGAGCGCGCTCGAGAGCGGCACCGACCACTACGAGATGGAGTACCGGATCTTCCGCCCCGATGGCGGCCTGCGCTGGATCTTCGGCCGGGGCCGGGTGGTCCGAGACGCGCTCGGCGCGCCGGTCCGCTACAGCGGCATCGATATCGACATCACCGATCGTAAGCGTCTGGAAGAGCACCAGAAGCTGCTGGTCGCGGAGCTGAACCACCGGGTCAAGAACACGATCGCCACGATCCAGAGCATCGCCAAGCAGAGCCTGACCGGGCGGCGGCTGCACGAGGCGCGGGACGCGTTTTTGCGGCGGCTGCACGCGCTCGCCGACACCCATGGCCTGCTGACCGAGAGCGAGTGGCGGGGCGTCAAGCTCTCCGCGCTGATCGAGAACGAGCTTCGACCCTACGGCCGGCAGGTCAGCTTCGAGGGCGAAGACATGGTCTTCAGCCCCAAGGCCGCCTTGATCCTGGGCCTCGTGCTGCATGAACTCACGACGAACGCCGCCAAGCATGGCGCGCTCGGGGCCGCCGAGGGCCGGATCGAGCTGGCTTGGCGCGTGATCGACGGGGCCCGCTTCTGGCTGGCCTGGCGTGAGCGGGGTGGCCCCGAGGTCAATGCCAAGGCGCGGCGCGGTTTCGGCTCTCGCCTGCTCGAGGAGGCGGTGAGCTACGAGCTGCAGGGCCAGGCGTCGCTCGAGCTGGCCCCGGAAGGCGCTCGCTACGAGATCACGGCACCGCTGCAGGAGCTGATCGACCCGACCGCGATGCTCGACCGTGGCGGCGCGTCGCCGCTGCCGGCCGGCAGCGCGCGCACCCGCAGCGGCGCTCCGGAGTAGGGGTCCCGAGCTCAGCGTGGCAGGGCGGTGGCGCGGACCGTCACCGCCCGCTCCTTGGCCGCTGCCAGGAGGAGGGGCAGATCGTTGCCCGCGAGCACCAGCCGGAAGCCGAGCTCGATGTAGCGCTGGATCAGGCGCGGCTCGTAAACTCCGCCAAGGCCGGCATATTTGCCATGCGCCCGGCAGGCCGCGACCAGTCGTTCGAAGGCATCGACCACCCGCGGGTGCTCCGGCTGGCCCGGAATGCCCATCTCGATGCAGAGGTCGTTGGTGCCGACCAGGAGCACGTCGAACCCGGGCACGGCTGCGATCCGGTCGAGGTTCTCGACCGCCTCAGGCGTCTCGATCATCAGGATCAGCAGCGTCGCCTCGTCGACCGCGCGGGTCCACTCGGCCATCGGATGGCTCGCGAAGTCGAGCTGCGGCACGGCGCCGGTCACCGAGCGATGGCCGATCGGCGGGTAGCGGCAATTGCTGACCATGCGCGCGGCGACCTCGGGCGTATCGACATGGGGCACGACGATCCCCTGCGCGCCGGCGTCGAGCACCCGGGTGGCATGGAAATGCTCGAACCCCGGCACCCGCACGATCGGCGTGATGCCGGTGTCCTGGGCGGCGATGCTGAGCTGCGCCACCAGATCGACCGACATCGAGCCGTGCTCCATGTCGATGAACAGGAAGTCGTAGCCCGCGGTCTTCATGAGCTTGCCGATTTCGACCGTGCGCGCGAGGCGCAGCCCGACGCCCAGCGCCAGCTCGCCCGCCTCCAGGCGCTCCTTGGCGAGATTGCGGATGCTGACCATGGCCCTTCTTCCTGAGTTGGCTCCCGATCGCTCCTGCATAGTCGGAGGACGCGGCCAAATCCAGTGACCGCGTCCCCGCAAACAAGCCGCCAGGCGCGCAGTCTATCGCGACGACGTCACGTTGGCCTGCTGGTAGGCCGCGGTCCGGGTCGGCGTTCGGGCGAGCAGGAAGGTCACCGCCTGGTCGATCGCCGACTGCATGGCCTCGCCCATTGGGGTCTTGGCATAGGCCGCCAGGCTCAGGCCGAACCGGTTTTCCTGGACCGCGGCGCCGAAGTCCTGAGCGCTGCCCGTGAGCGTCGATGCCGCGACCACCTCGCCGATGCGGGCGTCGACCAGGCGCAAGGCCAGCGAGATCTCCGAGCTCGCGACTTTGAAGCCGGCGCTGCGCAGCCACTCCGGCAGCTTGTCGCTGTCCTTCGCGTCGATGCCGGCGCCCGAAGCGTCCGGCTCGAATGCGGTCACCCGGCCGACCACGAACAGATCCGCACCGGCTTGCCGAGCGAGGTCGGGGCCGTGTTCGCCGGCGTCGTTCGCAACCGCGGCCAGCACGGTCGAGTTGATCACGCGGTAGCAGCCGGTCTCAGTCATCGCGGCCATCAGCATGTCCGCGAGACCGGGGCCGACCTCCGCCGGGATTTCCTTGACACCGGCATCGAAGCGAGCCACCGCGACCCGTGGTCTCGGCTCCGCACATTCGGGCTCGGCGCTCGATGCCACGACGGATCGATGCGGCGCCAAGGCACTGTTGGTCAAACACCCGCTTAACAGTGCGCAGACCGCGACACAGCCGCAGCCAACCAACGTGTTCTTACTCATGCTGATCATCGAAATCCCTCCAGCGACATCAAATCGGTCTGTTGACTTCACGCCGGCAGACTGCTGGCGTGAAGGTTGTGCAAGTGAGAATCGCACTCTACCTAAAATTCCGCCCGATTTCTGTGAAGTTGCTCACAAGAAGGCGCAGAAAATGCGCTCAACCGGCGAATAGCTCTGCCGATCGGCCGAGTGGCGCCAGACTCAGCCGTCAGTCGATACCCGGAATGGGATGGCGCCGCGGGCTTCAGTGCAAGCCGTCGCCACCGCGGAGGATCGCGAGGCAGAGCGCCATGAGCGCCAGGACCAGGATCGCACGCGCCAGGACCACGAACCAGGCCGGGGGGTCCTGCTCGTCGAGCGGTGGGTGGTGGCGGCGATGGGCTATCTTAGCGAGGCTGAGCGGCGGCAAGGCCATCACCAGCCAAGCCACGACCCCTACCGAAGCCATTGCGTGACCGAACAAAATAACGGCCAACTTCGCCGGCCAAATCATCGAACCGTCGCCTTTGGCGGCAAGCGCTAGACCACTGAGGCTGCCGCGGAAAACCCAGGAGTTTATCGTCGGTTTTCGCGCTCAGGTGTGAAGCGGTTCACGCCAGGTACGGGTGCAGGCGTGCGCGCGGGCATCGCGCCGGGCGCCGCCGCTCAGCCGAGCGCGGCCAGGTTCAGCTGCCAGCTGTCGCCGAGCCAGATCACATGCGCGCTATGGTCGGCCATGGCGTCGCCGGTCTCCGGGTGGACGAACACCGACAGGCCCTGGCGGTTCAGCGCGAGCCAGGGGATCAGTTCGGCAAACAGTTCCGGTTCGAACTCGATCTGGTAGCTGCCGCAAGGGTGCGGACCGATCGGCTGGTCGTGCCAGCGGCCGAGGCGGACCTCGAAACGCCCCTCAAGCGCGTCGCGCAGCTGGGCCGCGACCGGCTTGGTCCGCTCGTCGTAGTACACATGGGCGTGGTAGCCGGTAACGGTTCCGACCGGCTCGCGTGCTGCCAGCACCATGACGACACCTCCGTTCGAGATTGCGACCGGCATTGCCTTCGGCAGCGGTTGCCGGCGGGCTCGCAGAATAGCAGCAGATTGCCTGTGGCGCCCAGAGCCGGGCGCGCCGGGCTGCGTCTCACCGGGCGCGGCCTTCGCGGATCATGCGCCGGGCGGTCGCGCGATCGCCCGGCATCGGCGCCCGCGCCTCATGCTCGTCGGCGCTCTCGGGCTCGAACGACAGCTCGGCCAGGATCGGAAAATGGTCGGAGCCGATGAAGCCCAGGCGCTCGAGCCGGCAGAGCCGGAATTCCGGGTCGAAGAAGACGTGGTCGAGCGGCCAGCGCATGAACGGAATCGTGGCGGGGAAGGTACTGAACAGGCCGCGCCCGAGCCTCGGGTCCATCAGCCCGCTGATCCGCTGGAACAGACGCGTGGTGTGCGACCAGCCGACGTCGTTCAGGTCGCCGGCGACGATCGCCGGCTCGGGATTGGCGTGGATCTCGCGGCCGATCACCAGGAGCTCGGCGTCGCGATCGAAGCTCGCCTGGAAGGTCTGCGGCGGCCGCGGATGCAGGGCGTAGAGGTGAACGCCGTGGCCCGAGCGCAGGACGAGACGGGCACGGAACGACGGCACGCCGGGGTCCATCAGGAAGCGGACCTCGGCGTCCCGCAGCTCCAGGCGGGAGAACAGCAGCATGCCGTAATGGTTGTCCTGCGGCTGCTTCAGCCGGAACGGGAACTCCCGGTCAAGCACCGCGAGCTCGCGCTGCCAGAATCCGTCCGGCTCGAGGGTCAGCACCACGTCCGGCCGGGTCGCGGCGACCAGGTCGAGCAGGGGCTGAACCCGGCGATTCTCGGCGCGCACGTTGGCGACCAGCAGGCGCAGCTTGCGCTCGGGGTCCGAATCCTCGCTGGCGAGCACCTGTATGGGTGCCAGGGGCGTGAACGGATAGATGCGAAACGCCTGATAACCGACCGCCAGCAGCAGGCCGGCGAAGACCACCCGTTCGATCAAGGCGTCCGGCGGCCAGAGGAGAAAGCCGCAGAGCACGAGGACGCCCACGATCGCGCTCTGGAGGCGCGGAAAATCCCAGATCCGGACCCACCAGTAGCCCTTGCGGATGAAGGGCAGGGCGGTCGTGACGATGACGGCGAAACCTATGACGTCGAGAGCGATCGGCACCGGCTTACCGTCCTTGGCTCAGGTTCCGGGTGGGCGTGCGTCAGCCTCGGGGGGTCGAGGCCGCGCCGCGGGTGGGTCGTCCTCGGTCAGGCGTAGCGCGCCTCTGCTTTTCGTGACAACCCGCGACCGAAGTCCCGGGCGGCTCCCTCGCCCGACTAGGGGCCACCGCTCTGCCGGCGGCCATTTTCCCGCGATCAGGCTTGCCCGCTGGCGATATATGCGATGCCGAAATACAGCTCCTCCATCGTGACCTGCTTCAAGTGCCGGCGGAGCGACTCCCAGGGGTGGCGCTTTGCCACCTCCGCAGATACGGCGAAGGGTCGCACGAGCATGATCAGGGCCGGTGCCAGAGGGCGCAACCAGTTCGATGGCAGCTTGAGGTCGAGAATCACCCAACGCCGCCCCGGCTTGAGGGCTTTGGCGCCGGCCTCGATCACTTGGTCGAAGTCCGGCTCCAGCGTCAGCGCGAAGGTCGACAGAACGCCATCGACTCCCGGCGGGAAGGGGAACCCGGCCGCAGGAGATTCGACCAGCTCGACGTTCCGCCAGCCGCTGGCCGCGACCCGCTCGCGCGCCCGCGAGAGCATGGCATCCGTCAGATCGACCCCGATCAGCCGTCCCTCCGGCCCGATCCGCTCTTCGAGCAGCCCGAAGTTCAGACCGGTGCCGCAGCCGATCTCGACCACCGTGTCGCCCGGCCGCAGGTCCAGCGCCGCGATCGCGCGCTTGCGGTAGGCCCACTCTCGAAACCCGAGCAGGTAGTAAGCGTTGGCCGTGAGATCGTAGTGCCGCGCCCGCTTGCGGTAGACGTCGAGTACCTCGTCCCTGGTGGTGAAATCGCTCGCCATGGCCAAGCCTCCCGGTGCGGATCGTGCCGTAGCTGGATCATGAGAACATGTGAAAGCCCAGGCCCCATTCCGCTTGGCGGGAGCGTTTTTTCAGGGCCCGGCCTTGACCTTCCAGTGGCTGGAAGCACCATGTGCACATGGTCAGTCCCGCGCAACGGGGAGCAGAGGCCTTGCCGGCAACCGCCCGACATTATCAGCCCGCCCGGACCGCACAGCCCGAAGGCGCCCGACTGGAGAGAGATCCGGTCTGCGGGATGACCGTTGACCCGACTACCGCCGAGCACCGGCGCGAGCATCAGGGCCAGACCTACTGGTTCTGCTCGGGCCACTGCGCGCGCAAGTTCGACGCCGCACTCGATGAGTATTCGAAAGGCGAGCGGCCCGCGGCGCAAGAAGTGCCTCCTGATGCCATCTATACCTGCCCGATGCACCCCCAGATCGAGCAGGTGGGGCCGGGGGACTGCCCGATCTGCGGCATGGCGCTGGAGCCCAAGACGGTCTCGGTCATGGAGGGGCCGAGCGCCGAATACCTCGACATGCGCCGGCGCTTCTGGATCAGCGCGGCGCTGGCGCTGCCGCTCTTGCTTTGGGTCATGGCCGACCACCTGTTCAACCTGGGGCTTGCCGCGGCCATGTCCCGCGTGCTGGCGCACTGGCTGCAGCTGGCGCTCGCGACTCCGGTCGTGCTCTGGGCCGGCTGGCCGATCTTCAAGCGCTGCTGGGCGTCGTTCCTGAGGCTCAGCCCCAACATGTGGACCCTGATCGGGATCGGGGTCGGCGCCAGCTACCTGTACAGCGTGGTCGCGACGGTCGCGCCCGGCATCTTCCCGCCCGCCTTCCGCGGGCCCGAGGGCCAGGTCGACGTCTACTTCGAGGCGGCGGCGGTGATCACGGCCCTGGTCCTGCTCGGCCAGGTGCTCGAGATCCGCGCCCGCGAGCAGACCTCGGGCGCGATCAAGGCCTTGCTCGGGCTCGCGCCCAAGACCGCCCGCCGCGTGCGCGACGACGGCTCGGACGAGGAGGTGGGCCTCGACGAGGTCGCGGTCGGCGATCGGCTGCGGGTCCGGCCGGGCGACAAGATCCCGGTCGACGGCGTCGTGCTCGAGGGCCGGAGCACGGTCGACGAATTGATGCTGACCGGCGAGCCGGTGCCGGTCGAGAAGACCGAGGGCGAACGGGTCAGCGGCGGCACCATCAATCAGTCGGGCAGCTTCATCATGCGCGCCGAGCGGGTCGGCAGCGACACCATGCTCGCCCAGATCGTTCAGATGGTCGCCGAGGCCCAGCGCTCGCGGGCGCCGATCCAGAGTCTGGTCGACGTCGTGGCGAGCTGGTTTGTGCCGACCGTGGTCGGCGTCGCGATCCTCGCGTTCATCGCCTGGGCGATCTTCGGCCCACCGCCGGCCATGGCCTACGGCCTGGTCGCGGCGGTCTCGGTCCTGATCATCGCCTGCCCCTGCGCGCTCGGTCTCGCGACCCCGATGTCGATCATGGTCGGCACCGGGCGCGGCGCCCAGGCGGGCGTCCTGATCAAGAACGCCGAGGCGCTCGAGCGCTTCGCCAAGGTCGACACGCTGGTGGTCGACAAGACCGGCACGCTGACCGAGGGTAAGCCCAAGGTCACCACCTTGCTGCCGGCCGAGGGCGTGGACGAGGGGGAGATGCTGCGCTTGGCCGCGAGCCTCGAGCGGGCGAGCGAGCATCCGCTCGCGGCGGCGATCGTCGATGCCGCCACGGAGCGCGGCCTCGACCTCTTGGACGCGAGCGAGTTCGACTCGCTGACCGGCAAGGGGGTGCGCGGGACCATCGACGGCCGCACAGTTGCGCTCGGCAACCGGCGGCTCCTGGAGAGCCTTCACATCGATCCCGGTCCGTTGGCCGAAAGTGCGGAAAAACGGCGCGCCGAGGGCGAGACCGTAATGTTCGTCGCGGTCGACGGCCGGCCGGCTGGGCTGATCGGGGTCGCCGACCCGATCAAGCCGACCACGGCCGCCGCCCTCAAGGCGCTGCGTGCCGAGGGCCTGCGCATCGTCATGCTGACCGGCGACAGCCGGACCACGGCCGAGGCGGTGGCGAAGAAGGTCGGGATCGACGAGATCCAGGCCGAGGTGCTGCCGGAGCGCAAGAACGAGGTCGTCCGGCGGCTGCGCGAGGAGGGGAAGGTGGTGGCGATGGCGGGCGACGGGATCAACGATGCCCCGGCGCTCGCCCAGGCGGACATCGGGATCGCCATGGGCACTGGCGCCGACGTCGCGATGGAGAGCGCCGGCATCACGCTGGTCAAGGGCGACCTGACCGGCCTCGTGCGCGCGCGCCGCCTGTCCGAGGCGACTATGCGCAACATCAAGCAGAACCTCTTTTTCGCCTTCGTCTACAACGCGCTCGGCGTGCCGATCGCCGCGGGCATTCTCTATCCCTTCACCGGCCTGCTGCTCAGCCCGATCATCGCGGCCGCGGCGATGAGCCTGTCCTCGGTCTCGGTGATCGCTAACGCGCTGCGGCTCAAGACGGTGAGGCTCTGAAATGGCCCGGAATTCCGGTTTCCCGCATCAAGGCCTTCTTCTCTTCAGATCGTCGGGCAAGATCGCCGATCGGCACCGCAGAGGTTGTTGAGACATGTTCACACGGAAATCTAACGCAACCTTCGCGCTGGCCGGCGCGCTCGGCGCTGCCTTGCTGGCCATGGCAAGCGGACCCTTGGTGGCCCAGCAAAATCCTCCACAATCGATGCACCAGAACGCGATGCCGATGCAGTCGGCCGGTCCGGCGGACCAGGCTTATCAGACCGCCATGGAGGGTATGCAGCGAGATATGCCGATGGACTTCACCGGCGACGCCGACGTCGACTTCGTCCGCGGCATGATTCCGCACCACCAGGGTGCGATCGAGATGGCGAAAGCAGTGCTCGCGTACGGCAAGGACCCGGAGATCAAGAAACTGGCGGAGAATATCATCGCGGCGCAGGAGACTGAGATCGCTTTGATGCGCGGCTGGCTGGAAAAGAAGGGGCAAAATCCGGACTGATCGAGCAGCTTTGACGCCGCGCTCGGGAACCCGCGGGCGGTTCTGCCGGCTGTCGCCCGGGGGCAGGGCCCGATCATCGCGGCCGCGGCGATGAGCCTGTCCTCGGTCTCGGTGATCGGCAATGCGCTACGCCTGCGCGCCGTCAGGCTTTGATCCGGATCAATGCGGTTTCCGGAGGCGTCCACAATCCTGTCCGACCTGATGAACCTGGAGCAAGACAATGACCAGCCGCAAGACGACGATCGCGAGTCTGGCCGCGGCGCTGATGATCGGTGCCGCGAGCGTGGCGCCCGCCGTTGCCCATGGCGGGGACGAGGGCCCGCAGGGCTATTACGGGATGGGGCCGGGCATGATGGGGCCCGGCTATGGCATGGGCCCCGGCATGATGGGGCCCAGCTATGGTCAGGGCTACGGCATGGGGCCTGGTATGATGGGTCCGGGCTATGGGCAGAGCCCCGGGCAGCAGGGATGGCGCATGGGTCCGGGCATGATGGGGCAGGGCTACGGCATGGGCCCGGGCATGATGGGCCAGGGCTACGGCATGGGCCCCCGCATGATGGGCCCGGGGTACGGGACGGGCCAGGGACAGCAGCCCTGGGCCAGCCCGCGGGTCACCCCGCGGATGGATTTGAGCACGGACGACGTCCGGTCGTACTTCCAGGACCAGCTCGCAAACGAGGGTAACAAGCGCCTCAAGGTCGGCAAGGTCGAGGCCCTCGACGACAACACGATCGAGGCGCAGATCGAGACCGTCGATGGCTCTCTGGTCGCGAGCTACAAGGTCGACCGGCACACCGGCGCGATCGCGCCCGCGGGTTGAGCGGATCGTTCCGGCAGTGAGGATCGCGCCGAGGCCGCGCCGCGCCTATCCCTGGTTCCTCCGGCCGTTCTTCTGGAACCAGCGGCGGAAGTACGGCAAGGTGCTGGACGCGGCGTTGCTCTGGGCGCGCGCGCCGTGGCTGTTCCTTGGCGTCGCGGCGCTCTATGGCGCGCTCGACCGTAGGGGCTCGCCGCTCGAGCCGGCGTTGCGCTCACTGTTGACCGTGCGCGTCTCGCAGATCAACCACTGCCGCTTCTGCGTCGACCTCAACTCGGCGACGCTCTTGCGGCGCGGAATCAGCGAGGCGAAACTCCGGGCGCTCGACGGATGGCGCGCGAGCAACCTGTTCAGCGCGCGCGAGCGGGTGGCGCTCGACTACGCCGAGGCGATCACGCGATCCGACCTTGAGGTCGACGACGCCCTAAGGGCGCGGGTGAAGGAGCATTTCGAGGACGACGCGATGATCGAGTTGACGGCCCTGATCGCGTTCCAGAACCTGTCGAGCAAGTTCAACGCGGCGCTCGCGGTGCCGCCCCAGGGCTTCTGCCGGCTGCCGCCGGCGGGCGTGCGGGCCGGGCAGACGCCCTCGTAGTCTGGAGAGGACCAAGGTGATGAGGTACGGCTGGCGGACGGCGATGATGATCGGGGGCTTGGCGCTCAGCCTGCCCGTGACGGCGCAGGCGCAACAGGTCATGCCCTACGGCTACGGCCCGGGCATGATGTGGGGCGGGGGGGACGGTGGCTGGTTTCACATGCTGTTCGGCTTTCTGATGATGCTGCTGTTCCTCGGCGTGATCGTCGTACTGGTGGTCCTTGGCGTCCGCTGGCTGGGTGGCGCCGAGCATTCGCCGTTCCGGCATGGGCCGGGCAGCGGTCAGCAGAGTGCGCTCGACCTCCTCAAGGAGCGGCTCGCACGGGGCGAGATCGACGTCGCCGAATACGAGGAGCGCAAGCGCGCCCTCAGTGACTGAACGAGGCATCGAAGGATGCAGCGATGAACATCGGCCAGGCTGCGATGCGCGCGGGCGTGCCGCCGAAGACCATCCGCTACTACGAGGACATCGGGCTGCTCGCGCCGGCACGCCGGTCCGACAATGGCTACCGGGCGTATGCCGAGACCGACGTCCACCTGCTGCGTTTCGTGCAGCGCGCCCGGTCGCTCGGCTTCGGCGTCAAGGAATGTCGGCAACTTCTTGATCTTTATGGGAATCCGCGCCGGGCAAGCGCCGAGGTCAAGGCGCTGACCGAGCAACGGATCGCGGCGATCGACCGCAAGCTCGCGGAGCTCGCGACGATGCGCGCGACGCTGGTCAAGCTTGCCGAAGCCTGCCATGGCGACGATCGCCCCGCATGCCCGATCCTGGACGACCTGGCCCTGGGGGCGCCGGCGCGGGCGACGGACGGCGCGGGCCCGCGGACCGGCCGGTCGGGACCGTAAGCCAACCGTAACGATCGCCCATTAACTCCGCCTTCAGGAACTTCATGCCGACCGAAACCTCGGGTGCCAGTCCGGGCCGATCGGCGCCGGCCAGTCCCGGGCGTCGGCACAATGGCCGAACGGGTTCTCGGTTTGACATTGCCGCAGGCGGGTATGGATCACATATCCCGCCGAAGCCAACTCCGACGGGAGCCGAGCTCGGATGAAACACTCCCTGGTCACGCGCGTGCTGCATGTGTTCGTCGCCGCCGCGATCGTCCTGCAACTGGCGAACTCCCAGTTCATGCGCGTGCCCCGTCCCGGCCGGTTCGTGACCGGCACCGAGGCAGCGACCTTCACCCTTCACGAGTATGCCGGCCTCGCCAGCATGGCGATCATCGCTCTGTTCTGGCTCTGGATGCTTATGCGGCGGCGGGAGACCAGCCTCGGGCTGCTGTTTCCATGGTTCTCGCGGCAGCGCCTGGCGGGATTGTGGGACGACATCATGCTGCACGTCCGGTACGCGGCGCGGCTGAAGATGCCGAAACCCGAGCACTCGGTCGCCCTGTCGTCCGCGATCCAGGGGGTCGGTCTCGTCCTGGCGCTCGTGATCGCGGCCACCGGCACGATCGGATACTTCGTCTGGACCGAGGGCACCGCGATGACCGGGCTCGCGCGCGCCGCCTTCGAGGTCCACGGCACGCTCGCCAACGTTATGTGGGGCTATGTGGTCGTCCACGTGGGAGCGGCGCTGCTGCACGAGCTGTTCGGCCACCGCATCCTTCATCAGATGTCGCCGATGCCGCAGGCCAGCGTTGAGCTCCGAGCGCCGCACCCGAGCCAGGTTGCGGATGCCGGTGGGCTGCGGAAATAGCGGCCGGCGGCGGCCGAGCCGTGCCGTTGAGCCGCGGTTCCGGCATCACCGGGCGCGACTGCCTGCGCTGGTGATCGATTGATGCGCTTGGCCGTTGTCGCCCTCGTAGTCGTGCTCGGCGGCGGGCCGGCGTGGCTGCTGGTGCCGTGGCCGCTGCATCCGCCCGAGATCGCGCGGGCCGGCGACGCCAAGCACGGCGAGTACCTGCTCCGGCTCGGCGGCTGCGTCACCTGCCATACCGACGACAAGCACGACGGCCAATTCCTGGCCGGCGGCCGCGCGCTCGAGACCCAGTTCGGGACCTTCTATCCGCCCAACATCACCCCGGACCCGGAGACCGGCCTCGGCGGCTGGTCGACCGGCGCCTTCGTCCAGGCCATGACTCAGGGCCGATCGCCCGGCGGTCATCCACTGTACCCGGCCCTGCCGTATCCCTCCTATACCCGGATGACCGAGCAGGACCTTGTGGATCTCAAGGCGTATCTCGACACCGTCCGGCCGGTCGCGAACCCGGTGCCGGCCCACGACCTGCACTTCCCGTTCGGCTTTCGGCCGCTGCTCAAGGGCTGGCAGCTGCTTTTTTTCGACCCAGGCCCGTTCCAACCGGACCCGACGCAGTCCGAGAGCTGGAACCGGGGTGCCTACATCGTCAACGGTCCCGGCCACTGCGGCGAATGCCACACGCCGCGCAACGCCTTCGGCGCGCCGCAGGAAGACCGGTTCCTCGCCGGCACCCGCGACGGGCCGGACGGCAAGGCGGTGCCCAACATCACCCCAAACCGGAACAACGGGATCGGCGACTGGAGCAAGACCGACATCACCTTCGCGCTCCAGACCGGCATCCTGCCGGACGGCGACGTGCTCGGCGGCGCGATGGCCGAGGAGATCAAGGATGCGACCAGCCACCTGACCCCGGACGACCGGGCCGCGATCGCCGAATACCTCATGTCCCTGCCACCGCTTCAAGGTCCGCCGCGTTCGAGCATCCCGTCTTCCTCGGCCCAATGACGGCGACCAGGCAACGCAGGATGCCGGCTCCGATGGCTGCCCGACGACCACATCAGCCAGCTGATCGATGACCGCCTTTCACCCGCGCTCGCCGACACGCTGGGCCAAATCAAGATCGAAAAACTCGCTCGGCATCGCCCTGAAACTCGCCAGTCTCTTCGAAAACTGAGTTTGAACAGGCTTAATCATCGCCAAGACTCCAGCGCCCGTCGGTCAATATACCCGCGATTCCAGGCAATCGAGCTGGAAGAAAAAAGGCGGCCATGCGTCAGAAGTGGCGCATGTTTGACTTGCCACCGTCGCATGACTGGCGCATCGATGCGCCACTTCCGAGGCATGTTTGACCGATCTTCGACAGTGGGCGGGGGAGATCGGGCGGTTTTGGCCGCCAATTGATTGATTTTGTTGAAGCGAGACCGGCGGCGGTGAAGGGATGTGCTGCTAAATAATAGCTCTAGAGAGCGCTTTTATATTGACATTTTGGCCGGTTCGTGTGCTGCTTTGCGGCATGTTCGTCCGCGAGAAGCAGATCGGCCCCTACCGCTACCTCTACCTGGTCGAGAGCGTCCGCGAGGGTGGCCGTACCAAGCAGCGGATCATCAAGAACCTCGGCCGCAAGGAAGCCGTCGACGCGAACGGCGACCTCGATCGGCTCGCCCGTTCCGCCGCCCGCATGGCGCAGCGCTCGATGGTTCTCTCGCTGCTCGACCAGGGCAGCGTGCCGGCGCTCGCTACTCACCGGATCGGACCGCCGCTCGCCTTCGAGCGGCTCTGGCGTGAGACCGGCTGCCGGGCCGTGATCGAGGGCTTGGCCGCCGAGCGCGGCTTCGGCTTCTCACTCGAACGCGCGTGTTTCCTCACCGTGCTTCACCGGCTGATGGTCTCGGGCTCGGACCGCTCGGCCGATGCCTGGCGCGAAGACTACCGGATCGACGGCACCGACGACCTCGCGCTGCACCATCTCTACCGGGCGATGGGCTGGCTCGGCGCGGAGCTGCCGGACGCCGAGCAGACGGACCGCACGCCATTCGCCCCGCGCTGCCTCAAGGATATGGTGGAGGAGCGGCTGTTCGAAGCCCGCCGCGACCTGTTCAGCGAGCTGTCGGTGGTCTTCATGGACACCACCAGTCTCTACTTCGAGGGCGCGGGCGGCGAGACCCTCGGCCAGCGGGGCCACTCCAAGGACCACCGGCCCGACCTGATGCAGATGGTCGTCGCCGTGGTCATGGATCAACGTGGCCGGCCGCTCTGCTGCGAGATGTGGCCGGGCAACACCACCGACGTCACGGCCCTGATCCCGGTGGTCGACCGCCTGCGCCGGCGGTTCGGGATCGCTCGGGTGTGCGTGGTGGCCGATCGCGGGATGATCAGCGCCCAGACCCTCGCCGCTCTGGAGGCGCGCGGCCTCGAGTACGTGCTCGGGGTCCGCGAACGGACCACCAAGGAGGTTCGCACCCTGGTGCTGGACGACGACGGCCCGTTTGTCCCGCTCACCATCCCGCGCCAGAGTCGACCGGACACCGAACTCGAGGCCAAGGCGGTAACCCTCGGCGGCCGCCGCTACATCGTCTGTCGCAACCTGGCCGAGGCGGAGAAGGACGCCGCCGACCGGGAGGCGATCGTGGCCAGCCTGCGCCGAGCACTCCGGCACGGCGACAAGGCGCTGGTCGGCAACCGCGGCTACCGGCGCTTTCTGAAGGCGCCTGAGGTCGGCTTTGCGATCGACGAAGCGCGGATCGCCGAGGACGCGCGCTTCGACGGGATCTTCGTCTTACGCACCAACACCACGCTCGACCCCCTCCAGGCGATGCTGCGCTACCGCGAGCTGCAGGGGGTCGAGCAGCTGTTCCGAAGCGCCAAATCCCTGCTGGCGACCCGGCCGATCTTCCACAAACGCGACGCGACCATCCGCGGCCACGTGTTCTGTTCGTTCCTCGCCCTGGTGCTGCAGAAGGCGCTCCGCGATCGCCTGGCGGCAGCCGGCCTCGACTTCGAATGGGCCGACGTCCTGCGCGACCTGGATCGTCTCCAGGAGGTCGAGGTCGAGCAGGACGGCAAACGGTTCGTTCTCCGTACCCCGACCGCCGGCTCGGCCGGCAAGCTCTTCCAGACGCTGCGCGTCGCGCTGCCGCCGAACCTCCGCGACGCCGCCTCCCAGCCCGACGACACTCCCGCCGAACCCGCCCTCTTGTAGTGCTAAGCCCATTCTCGCGCGCTGTAAGCGTCTGAGAATCCGATCTTTCTCAGATCGCGGTGTCGAAGATCGGTTTGACTTGGGCCCGGCGCGCGAACGGCGGATCAACCGGATGGAGGCCGCTGGAGTTTTCATGTCTTACGATAGCTTTCGAGCGCAACCCCTTCCGCACAGGGCGCGAATCCGCGATCGATTCGATTGTGGGACGTGTCGCAAACAAGCAAGTCCTGGTCCTGATTGATCCAGGATCAATGTGCCACATGCGTCAGAAGTGCAGCTTCCGTCGTGATTTTTTACTCCGTCCTCACGTGAAAATGCTGCTTTTCCGCCTCGGTGAGCTCGCGCGGCAGCCGCGCGCGGGCGGTCTCGATCAGCTCCTGCTTGCTACGGGCCGGCCACACCCGAACCGTCTTGTCCTCAGACCCGCTCACGATGCGCGCGCCATCCCGCGAGAACCCGGCTGCAAAGACGGGCCCCCCATGGCCGCGCAGGACCATAAGCTCCTTGCCGCTCGCCGCGTCCCACACCCGAACCGTCTTGTCATGGGAGCCGCTGACGATGCGCGCCATCCGGCGAGAACCCGACGGCATAGACGGGCCCCTCATGGCTGCGCAGGACCAGGAGCCCCTTGCCGCTCGCCGCGTCCCACACCCGAACCGTCTTGTCATGGGAGCCGCTGACGATGCGCGCGCCATCCGGCGAGAACCCGGCGGCCCAGACGGGCTCCTTATGGCCACGCAGGACCATAAGCTCCTTGCCACTCGCCGCGTCCCACACCCGAACCGTGTTGTCGCGCGTTCCAACCAGAGAACCCGACCCGCTGACGATGCGTGCGCCATCTAGCGAGAACCCGGCGGCAATGACGGTCCCCTCATGGCCGCGCAGGACCAAGAGCCCCTTGCCGCTCGCAGCGTCCCACACCCGAACCGTGTCGTCACGGGAGCCGCTGACGATGCGCGCGCCATCGGGCGAGAACCCGACGGCATTCACAGAGTCCTCATGGCCGCGCAGGACCAGGAGCTCCTTTCCACTCGCCGCGTCCCACACCCGAACCGTCTTGTCATCGGACCCGCTGACGATGCGCGCGCCATCCAGCGAGAATCCGGCAGCATTAACCCAATTCTTATGGTCGCGCAGGACCAAGAGCTCCTTGCCGCTCGCCGCGTTCCACACCCGAACCGTGCTGTCGTCGGAGCCGCTGACGATGCGCGCGCCATCGGGCGAGAACCCGGCGGCAGTGACGGACCCCTCATGGCCGTGCAGGACCAACAGCTCCTTGCCGCTCGCCGCGTCCCACACCCGGACCGTCTCGTCATCGGACCCGCTGACGATGCGCGCGCCATCCGGCGAGAACCCGGCGGCATTAACCAAATCCCCATGGCCGCGCAGGACCATAAGCTCCTTGCCGCTCGCAGCGTCCCACACCCGAACCGTCCCGTCCAAGGACCCGCTGACGATGCGTGCGCCATCCCGCGATAACCCGGCGGCATGGACCGGCCCATAGTGGCCGCGCAGCACCATCAGCTCCTTGCCGCTCGCAGCGTCCCACACCCGAACCGTGTCGTCATCGGAGCCGCTGACGATGCGCGCTCCATCCGGCGAGAACCCGACGGCATTCACAGAGTCCTCATGGCCGTGCAGGACCAGGAGCTCCTTGCCACTCGCCGCGTCCCACACCCGAACCGTGTCGTCATCGGAGCCGCTGACGATGCGCGCACCGTCGGGCGAGAACTCGGCGGCCCGGACCGAGTACTCATGGCCGCGCAGATCCCTCAGCTCGCGCTGGGTACCCATGGCCTCGACCAGGGCGCCCGCCGTCTCACCGACCCACGGCCGGCCTCCAGCTTTGTCGGGGTTATCGGGTAGGCCCGCGAGGGCGAGCTGCATGGCGGTCACCGGGAAACCGTCAGCGAGCGCCTTCCGCGCCTGCTCGGCAAGGAACTGAGATTCGTTGCGGAACGCCTGATCCCGCTGCTCCTGAGCAAGGTGCGTCTGCTCCTGCGCTACACGAGTCTGGTTACGTGCTACAAGAAAAGACACGACCGCTAGAGCCGCGACGACAAGGAACACGAGGGATGCTGCGATAGACCCTCCAAATAGCAGTTTCCGTCTGCGCTGACGCTTGTGCTCCGCAGCGACGGAAGCTTCGATGAATGCGGCGAGCTCTGGCTCTTCGTCCTTGAGCAACGGATCACGCCCCAAGAAATCCTTGGCGTCGAGCAGTGGCTTTTCGGCTAACAATGGCCCGCCTTGCTGATGCTCGGTGAGCCGCGATTTCAGACTTTCGATCAGCCTTCGATCATCTCTGTCCTCGGACAGCCATTCCCGTAGTGGCAGACCCTCCCAGTCCTCGATCAGGCGCTCGTGCGCCAGGCTGATCGTTCCGTCATCTGCACCGACGAGCAGACGTGCCCTCAGCAGACGCTCAACGAGCCGGGCAGCTCCGTTGGGCAAGCTCTCTCGCGGTGCAGCCCGGCGCAAGTAGCGCTCGCCTTCGACTGCGTTTTCATCGACCCGGACCAAATGGCGTACAAAGCAGCGCCGAAAAGCCGCAAGCTCCTGATCCGTGGGCTTCGGATCGGACAATGCCTCGCGCAGCTTCTGCTCGATCGCACCCCTGACGCCGCCGAGATCCTCGTATTCGGGCACCGTGAGTAGTTTGTCGTCGCCATACTTTGCGTTGAGCTCCCGGAGCGTGTAGGCGAGCAGCGGGAGAGCGTCTGCACCACTCGTATCCTGGACCATGCGCCCGGCAAGGCCGGGTTCAAGCTCGATGCCGAACCGCGCCGCCGGCTTCTCGATGATCTCAGCGAGCGAGCTGATCGGCCGAAGCGACATGTCATGGAACCGCACGTGCGGCGGCAAGGCTCTCTCGAGCGCCGGCATGCACTCGGTGCGGATTGTGAAGACCGCGACCAGATTGCGCCGCCGGCTGGCCAGCAGCTGCCCGATCGCCGCGAGGAGCCGAGAACCCTCCGTATCGGCGCCGTCCTTTGCGCCTGCGAGCAGAACTTCCGCCTGATCGAGCGACAGTAGCAGCCAAGCCTGCGCCTTGTCCTCGATGGCGCGAAGGGCGTTCTGGAGATGGTTCTTCAACTCATCGACGGTGGACGGCGGCTCGACGGGGAGGGCAAGCTCGGCCCCGCTCGCCACGACTGCCTCCCGCAAAGCGGCGAAAAAAGCGTGGATGGGCTCACGGCTGGGATCGAACGGCGGGAGGATGAGCCAGTCCGGCTGGCGGCGCAGGCGCGGCTTTGAGGAGCGAGGATTTGCCGCTCCCCGAGCCCCCGGAGATGACCAGCGCCTGGGCGCGGTCGGGTGCCTTGAGGCGGTTCAGCGCGTCGAGATAGGCGGTGATCTCGGAATCGCGGCCGAAGAAGACGCCGGCATCCTTCTCCTCGAAGGCGACGAAGCCGGGGTAAGGACCGACATTCTCTGGGATCGCAAACCATTGGTTCGGGTCGAGGCCGGAGCGGTCGAGCGCATAGAGCAGGTCGTCCCAGCCGGCGCCCGTGGTAAGATCGAGTGGCTGGCGTTGCCGATCGTGGACGACGGGTGGGGCGATGTCGAGGGCGCCATTCGGAAGGACTGCCGGGAGCACGCCGACGAAGTCCTTGCCGCGGAAGTTCGCGGTGATGGCTTCGGTGAAGCACCAGCGCGAGGCGAGCCAGTCCTGGGTGATGACGGCGAGCACGAGGCGGCAGCTCTGAAGCTCGCTGCGCAGCCGGTCCTGCCAGCCCTGGCCCGCGCGAATCCCATCCCTCGGGTTCTTGTCCAGGAAGACGGACCAGCTCTCCCGATCGCGCTTCAACCAGGCGCTGATCGTATCGGCGGCATCGTTGTCGGCGCTGCTGTGACTGAGGAAGATGTCAGCCATCGACCAGAGCGTCAAAATCGCCGTGGCTGTAGCTCACGAACAGGTCGTGCTGGAATGGCTCGCCGAGGAAACACGGCATGGCTGGACGCTCTGGGTCATCGACTCGCCGCTATCGGTGGGAATCGTAATCGCGAGCTGAGCGCCTGTCCAGCAATCGCCTTCAACCGTCGGGCATGTTTGCCCTAGGGTTGCCGGCCTTGTCTCATTCTGCCCGCCCGTGACGATCCGGCCTGCCTCCGACCGTCACGCCGGTGCCCTCGAGCCCGCATGACGGCCGCTCAGCGACCGACCAGCTGCCGCGGCGGCGCGACGCGCTCGTGTTGCAGCGCAAAACTTGTCCGCGGGCCGGGGTTCTGATAGATCAGCGGCGCGCCATCGCCTCCAAGCCGAAGGCGCCCCGAACCACTAGCCGGATCCGCCTGAGCTTTGGCCGAAACCAGCCCGCCCCGACGCTTCGAGATCGTGCCGATCGAGGAGGAGATGCAGCGCTCCTACCTCGACTACGCGATGAGCGTGATCGTGGCGCGGGCGCTGCCGGATGTGCGCGATGGCCTGAAGCCGGTCCACCGGCGCATCCTCTACGCGATGGAGGAGGGGGGCTACGAGCACGGCAAGCCGCCGCGCAAATGCGCCCGCATCGTCGGCGACGTGATGGGCAAGTACCACCCCCACGGCGGCGATGCGATCTACGACGCGCTGGTGCGCATGGCGCAGGACTTCTCGATGCGCCTGCCGCTGATCGACGGCCAGGGCAACTTCGGCTCGATGGACGGCGATGCGCCGGCGGCGATGCGCTACACCGAGGCGCGCCTCGCGCTGGCGGCCGATGCCCTGCTCACGGACATCGACAAGGACACGGTCGACTTCCGGCCGAACTACGACGAGTTGGACCGCGAGCCCTCGGTGCTGCCGGCGCAGTTTCCGAACCTTTTGGTCAACGGCGCCGGCGGCATCGCGGTCGGCATGGCGACCAACATTCCGCCGCACAACCTGGGCGAAGTGATCGACGCCTGCCTCGCCCTGGTCGAGGACCCGGACCTGCCGTTCGAGCGGCTGCTCGAGCTGATTCCGGGGCCGGATTTTCCCACGGGCGGCATCATCCTCGGCCAGGGCGGCATCCGTCAGGCCTACGCCACCGGCCGCGGCAGCCTGCTGCTGCGCAGCAAGACCCACGTCGAGGAGATCCGCAAGGACCGGGACGCGATCATCGTCACCGAGGTGCCCTTCCAGATCAACAAGGGCCGGACGCTCGAGCGGATCGGCGAGCTGGTGCGCGAGCGCCGGATCGAGGGCATCGCCGAGGTCCGGGACGAATCCGACCGCCAGGGCACGCGCGTGGTGATCGAGCTCCGGCGCGAGGCCGACCCCGACATCGTGCTCAACCAGCTGTTCCGGCACACGACGCTCCAGGTGACCTTCGGTGTCAACCTGGTGGCGCTGGCCGGCGGCCGCCCGGCCCAGCTCAGCCTGATCGACGTGCTGCGCGCCTTCCTCGAGTTCCGCGAGGAGGTGATCGCGCGCCGCAGCGCCTACGACCTCGCCCGCGCGAGAGAACGGGCGCACACCCTGCTCGGTCTCGCGGTCGCGGTCGCCAACATCGATGCCGTGATCGCCCTGATCCGGCGCGCGCCCGACCCGGCGACCGCCAAGGCGGAACTGACCGCCCACGACTGGCGCGTGGGCGACGTCGCTTCCCTCCTGCGGCTGGCCGAGGAGGGGCCGGACGATGCCGCGCCCGCCGGCCCCGAGGATACCTATCGGCTGTCCGAGCGTCAGGCGCAGGCGATCCTGGACCTGCGCCTGCAGCGTCTGACCCAGCTCGAGCGCAGCAAGATCACCGACGAGCTGACCGAGCTCGGCGAGCGGATCAAGGAGCTGCTGCAGATCCTGCGCTCGCGCGAGCGCCTGCTGGAGGTCCTGAAGGCAGAGCTGATCACGGTCAGGGAGCGCTTCGCGACGCCTCGGCGGACGACCCTCGAGGTCGGCGAAGACTACGACATCGACATCGAGGACCTGATCCAGAAGGAGGACATGGTCGTCACCGTGACCCGGCTGGGTTACATCAAGAGGACCCCGCTCTCGACCTATCGCGAGCAGCGCCGCGGCGGCAAGGGCCGGGTCGGCATGGCGACCCACGAAGACGATTTCCTGGCCCAGCTGTTCGTTGCCGTGACCCACACGCCGGTGCTGTTCTTCAGCTCGGCCGGCCGGGTCTACAAGCTCAAGGTCTACAAGCTGCCGCAGGGCAACCCGCAGGCGCGCGGCAAGGCCATGATCAACCTGTTCCCGCAGCTCGCCGAGGGCGAGACGATCACCGCGGTCCTGCCGCTGCCCGAGGACGAGAGCACCTACGACGCGCTCTCGGTGGTGTTCGCGACCGCGAGCGGCAAGGTCCGGCGCAACGCCCTTGCCGACTTCATCTTCGTGCCGGCGAACGGCAAGATCGCGATGGGCCTGGACGAAGGCGACCACCTGATCGGCGTCGCCGTGGCCACGGAAGCGGACGACGTGCTGCTGGCGGCCGAGGGCGGCAAATGCGTGCGCTTCCCGGCCGGCAGCGTGCGCGTGTTCCGCTCGCGCAGCTCGGAAGGCGTGCGCGGCATGGACCTCGCCAGGAGCGACCGGGTGATCTCGATGTCGGTCCTCGACCACGTCGAGCTCACGATCGACGAGCGGGACGCGTTCCTGCGCTACGATGCGGCGAGGCGCCGCCAGGACCTCCACGAGGACGGCGGCGCCGAGACCCCCGAGGAGGCGCTGCAGAAGGCTGAAGCGGCGATCCGGACCGCGCGGGACATGCTCGGCCCCAATCGTCTGGCCGAGCTCGACGCCCACCAGCAGCTGATCCTCTCGGTCACCGCCAACGGCTACGGCAAGCGAACCTCGGCCTACGAGTACCGGGTCACCAACCGCGGCGGCCAGGGCATCATCAACATCGAGACGTCCAGGCGCAACGGCCCGGTGATCGCGGCCTTCCCGGTCGCCGACGACGACCAGGTCATGCTGGTGACCGACCGCGGCCAGGTGATCCGGATCCCGGTCGACGGCATCCGGATCGCCGGCCGCAACACCCAGGGCGTGACCCTGTTCGACGTCGCCGAGGGCGAGCACGTGGTCTCGGTCGCCAGGCTCGCGGGCGCCGCCGAGGCCAACGGCGGCGAGGCGAACGGCGATGAGGCGGGGGACGACGCCGGTGGCGACCGCCTCGACGGCAGCGGTGCGGCCGCCGACGACGGCGCCGGGGCCGACGAGTGAGCGCGGCAGGGCCGGCCATGAGCGCCGCGCGCACCGGGGTTTATCCGGGCACCTTCGACCCGATCCACAATGGCCACCTCGACATCATCCGGCGCGCGACCAAGGTGGTCGACCGCCTCGTGATCGCGGTCGCGGTCAACATCGGCAAGGAGCCGATGTTCACGCTCGACGAGCGGGTGCGCATGGTCGAGCACGAGGCCAAGGCCCTGATGGCCGCCGACCGGGTGAACGGCTGCCGGCTCGAGGTTCACGCCTTCGAGCGCTTGCTGGTCGACCTCGCCCGCGAGGTCGGTGCGCGGGTGATCATCCGCGGCCTGCGCGCGGTCTCGGACTTCGAGTACGAGTTCCAGATGGCGGCGACCAACGCCCGCCTCGCGCCCGGCATCGAGACCATGTTCCTGACCGCCTCCGAGACCAACCAGTTCACGTCTTCCCGGTTCGTCAAGGAAATCGCCCGCCTCGGCGGCGACGTCACCAGCTTCGTCTCGCCCCACGTCCGCGCCAAGCTTCAAGAGATCCAGGCGGCCCAATAGGGGCATCCACATCATCTGTCGTTCTCGGATCCGACGCGAGAACTCCGACGGTCTTCAAACGCGCTGGTCAAGTCTGAGCACGACGACATGGAAAATCGACTGTCCCGCACTCCGTTGCGGAGCCCAAAATCCATGCCATCATTGCCGTGCGCATCACGGCCTTGACCGGAGACGACAGCGGCATTGAGATCTGTCGACCAACGATACGACAGCCAGCGCACACTTCCGTGCGCTCATGCGTCACTTTCGTGTCACTTTTCAGTTGCCGCTCTGGCCTCTCAAGCCGATCAGCCCCAAGTCAGTCCACCACCGAAAGCCGAGGGTTTGCCTGGTTCTCGGGTTCGTTTGGTCGTGGCGGCCGGCGGCGTTGCGGCGGCCGGGCGAGGCGGCGAGCGGGCGCCGTTCCGGCCGTGCGAGCGGCGTTCGCGCGCTCGGCTCGCGATCGACCGCCATGGTTCGCACTCTCCCACGCGGCGTTCACCCAGTCCCAGAGCGCGGACGTCGGCGCTTGCCGATCGCTGATAGCAGATCATAGGAAAATATGCAAGTCCATCGAACTAACGATCTCGAAAGCGGTCTCTATTCCGCCGGCACCCCGCGCCATGCTACGCTGGAGCTTGGCCTGATGGGCGTCCGGGAAAGGTCAGGTGAATGCCGCCGGGCGGGGCGTGTCGGCGACCCCGAAGGCCGAATCTCGAGCGTTGGCGCGAAAATTCACAAATCTCCTCAAGGAGCAAGGCGATGTCGGCGCATGGGCTTGGTTCGTATGGGCCTGGCGGCTGCCTCTGTGTTGGCCGTCGAGCCGCGGCAGGGAGCCTGCCGGTCGGGGAGCGGGGCGTGCTGCCGACGATCTCGCGCCGGCGGCTGTTCGGGGTGACGCTTGGTGGCGCCGCGGCGGCCGGGCTCGCGGGCGTTGTGACGGGGCTCGCGGCGCCGCGGGCGGCTGCGGCGCAAAGCACGCTGAGCCCGGATCAGGCCCTCAAGGCCTTGATGGACGGCAACCGGCGGTTCGTCGAGCGGCGACTGTCCTCATTTCAGGAGGACATCGACATGCTGAGGCAAGGGACCGCGGAGAAGCAGGAGCCGTTTGCCTCGGTGCTCGCCTGCGCCGACTTGCGCGTGCCGGTCGAGCTCGTCTTCGACCAGAGCATCGGCCATGTCTTCGTCAACCGCGTCGCCGGCAACATCGCGACCTCGGAGATCATCGCCAGCATCGAATATGGCGCCGCCGTGCTCGGCACCAGGGTGCTCATGGTGCTGGGCCACGGCAACTGCGGCGCGCTCAAGGCCGCGATCGCCGCCAAGGCGGTGCCAGGGCAGATCAGCTCGCTGTACAGCTATCTCCGGCCGGCAGTGAACCACGCGAACGGGGATCTCGACGCGGCGATCGCGGCCAATGCTCAGATCCAGGCCCAGCTGCTGCGGGAGTCCTCCCCGGTGATCGCGGGCCTCGTGCAGGACGGCAAGATCAAAGTGGTGGCCGCCGTCTACGACCTCGCCAGCGGCAAGGTGAACCTGCTCGACTGACTGGGTTTGGCCGACGTGCTGCAGGGGCGCGACCGGCGCTGGCGTTTGCCTGGCCTGCGGCGAGCTGACAGGCCAGGTGAACGAGCCGGATGCGGTCAGGCGCCCTTTGACGGGGTAACGTGCGGCTGCGGCTGGCTCAGCGGGCGCTCGAGCCGGAGCCGGTGGCGGCGAGCGCGCGGCGGGCAACGAAGGCGAGGTCGGCGACCTCGGCGCGGCTCCTGTGGGTGTTGCGGGTGTCGACCTGGACCGCGATCTGGCTCGGGTTTTCCGGTTTTTCCCCGAACGCCTTGCGGTAATCGGCGGCGACGTCGGACTTCGAGTACGATTTCCAGATGACGGCGACCAACGCCCGGCTGTACCCGTCGACGAGACCGTCTTCCTGACCGCGTCCGAGACCAACCAGTGCATCGAGTTGGTTTACCGGGGCGCCTGAACCGGGACCGGCATCGGCCCCCCGCGAGTGGGGGACCGATGCCGCCGTGGGGTCATGGATTGGCGAAGCTGTCGGGCAGGCAGCCCAGCACCGGGTTGAGCGGCGCGGTCACGCGCCACCAGCCCTCCGGGCAGCGGCCGGGGGGCAGGCTCGGGCCGGTGCTGGCGGGCAGGGCCGCGACAATGCGGTCCGGCAGGCAGATCAGCGCACGGTTGAGCGGCGCGGTCGCGGCCTTCCAGCCCGCCGGGCAGCCAGGATCAGTGCGCCCGATGCCCGGCCCGACCGGAGCCGGCGCGACGCTCTTCGGCATGCAGATCAGCATCGGGTTGCGCGGCGGGGTGAGTGGCTGCCACCCGTCGGGGCAGTCGCCCGCAGGAACCGCCCCCACACCGCCCGCACCCGGCTTCAGGTAGACCGCGGTCGGCAGGCAGCCGAGAGCGGGGTTCAGCGGCGGAGTTGCCGGACGCCACCCTTGCGGGCAACCTCCCGGATTGACGGGCTCCCGCTGCTCGTGCACAGGCTTGTAGTGCTCGACGGTTTCGGCAATGACCGGCGGCGGCAATGCAGCAGCCACGATAAGGAACATAGCCGATAGCGCGACATGACGTCTGGTGCAGAACATCTGAAATCTCCTCGTCATAGTCCAATTTACATCCTTCCCATACAGGGCTTCTGACCCAGATGCTGTGAAATGGTTCATAGGGCGGAGTCTGATCGATCGTCGGCAGCGACCGACAAGATCGGAGCCCGTGGCAGTTCGTTATTGCGAATGGGCGTTCGCGCCATCACGCGCTACGAACGCCAGGTCGGCGACCTCGGCGCGGCTCGTGCTGTGGGTGTTGTCGGTGTCGGCCTGGATCGCGATCTGGCTCGGGTTCTGCGGTTTCTCCCCGAACGCCTTTTGGTAGTCGGCGGCGATGTCGACCTGTTCCTCGAACCATTGGCCGGTCGGGCTGTCCGCCGGACGCAGGATCTTGATCATCCCGGCATCGCCCAGATAGGGGCTCTTGATCATCTCGCCGCGCTCGCCCTGGCCGCAGAAGACGTAGCGGAGCACCCGGCCGGGAGCGTCCGCGCCGGCCCAGGATTCGACCAGCTGCCGCTTGACGCGCTCGACGATGGAAGCGCGCTCCGGCTGGTACGGAAAACCGACGTAGACCGCGAGCGAGCAGTCGTCCTCGCCTTTGGCCGTGAGGTCGGTCGCCGGCGCCGCCTGGTCGACCCGCCAGCGCCAGGTCAGGATCGGGCGCTTGGCGAGATCGACGTCGACCGGCTTGTAGAGCGTCGAGACGCTGTCCCTGGAGGCGACCTCGATCGCGCCGTCCTGGCCGAGGCTGAACCGGTTCTCCGATTTGTGCGGATTGGGCAGCTCGTGCCAGCCCTTGGCCTCGAGCCCGGGCGTGAGGACGGCATCCGCGATTCCCGGTGCGAGACTCAGCAGCGCCACCAATGCCGCCAGCGCCGCCAGTCGTCGGGCCCGATCCGTTGCAAAGGATTCACGCATGGTTGCTCGTTCTCCGTGCCGATCTCCTGGTCGAGCCGGACCAACGGCCGCTCGGACGCATTGTTCCGGCACGCGCTCGGCGCCGGTGGGGAAAGGATCAGGCGGGCCAGACCTCGTCCGCGACCTCGACGATGCGGGCGAGCTTTCGCCACTGGTCGTCTTCGGTTAGCTCGTTGCCGTGAACCGTCGAGGAGAAGCCGCATTGCGGGCTCAGCGCCAGCTGATCGACCGAGACGTGGCGGGCGGCGTCCTCGATCCGGCGCTTGAGCGCATCCTTGCTCTCGAGCTCGGGGCGCTTTGAGGTCATGATGCCGAGGACCACGGTTTTTCCGGGTGGCACGAAGCGCAGCGGTGAAAAATCGCCGGAACGCGAGTTGTCGTATTCGAGGAAGAAGCCGTCGAGATCGAGCTCGGCAAACAGGATCTCGGCGACCGGCTCGTATCCGCCGGAGGCGACCCAGGCGCTCCGGAAATTGCCGCGGCAGAGATGGATGCAGACCGCCATCTCCGCCGGCCGGCCCTGGGCCGCGGCGTTGATCAGACGGCAGTAGGTCCGGGGCAGCTCGTTCGGGTCGTCGCCGCGGGCGCTCATCGCATCGCGGATCTTCGGGTCGCAAAGGTAGGCGAGGTTGGTGTCGTCGAGCTGCAGGTAGCGGCAGCCGCGGGCGGCGAGGTCGGCGATCTCGGCGCGGTAGGCGGCCGCGAGATCGGCATAGAAGCCGTCGAGGTCGGGATAGAGCCCGGCATCGATCGCCTGCCGGCCGCCCCGGAAGTGCAGCATCGAAGGCGAGGGGATGCAGACCTTCGCGGTGCGGGTCGTGCAGCCTTTCAGGAACTCGAAGTCCGGGCCCTGGATCGGGCCCTGGTGCCGGAGCTTGCCGGTGATCCGCATGGTCGGCGGCTTGAAGCCGACCTCGGTGCCGTCGTCGCGGCGAAAGCTCGCGGTGAAGCTGCCCTCTTCGACGCTGACGCCAGCCAGCCGTTCGAGGAAATCGACGTGGAAGAACGTGCGCCGGAACTCGCCGTCGGTGATGCCGCGAAGGCCCACCTCCTGCTGCCTGCGCACCGCCTCGCGGATGCACTCGTCCTCGACCGCCCGCAGCTCCTCCGCGGTCGCCTTGCCGTCGACGCGCTGCGCGCGGGCGTCGAGCAGCCGCTTCGGCCGCAGCAGGCTGCCGACGTGATCGGCCCGGAACGGTGGCGTGGTCATGGCATCGCCTCCATCGTTGGTCGCGTACCCGGAGTTTTGACCTGGCCGGCCGGCTGTCAATGCCCGGCGATCTCGCCTGGCAGCGGACCGGTTCACGGGCCGGCACCGGGTCTGCTAAACTGGCGTCTTGAGCTTCGGAGCCGGATCGTGACTGCACAACAGCGCCCGACCTACGACGTGTTCCTCGACTGCCGCGGCCTCGTCTGCCCGATGCCGCTGGTGAAGACCCGCCAGGCGCTGATGGTGGTCGAGCCCGGCGCCACGATCTGCGTGCTCGCGACCGATCCGGCCTCAGTCGAGGATTTTTCGTCCTTCTGCGAGGCGACCGGCCATAAGCTTCTGAAGAGCGAGCAGGACGAGCAGATCTTCATCTACGTGGTCGAGAAGGTCTGAGCGCCGGCGGCTGTCGGTCCGCGCGCAAAGCACGACCGCGCGGCAGAACTCGTCCACGCGACGCGACAGGCGGGGCCAAAGCTGGCATCATGCGAGCGTTCCGCCCGAAGGGGAGGCTAGCGGCCATGTCGCCGATCCTGGACCCGACGCTGGTGCTGGCAAGGCTGTCGTCGCTGCCGGTCGAGGTCCACCACCCGGGCGACCTCGTGCTCGCCACCGGCGGCACCACGGGCAAGCTCCTGATCCTGAAGGAGGGCGCGGTCGAGGTCGTGCGCGACGGCATGCGCCTCGCCGAAGTCAGTGAGCCCGGCGCGGTGTTCGGCGAACTGGCGCTGCTGCTGGGCCGCCCGCACACCGCGGACGTGCGGGCCCTCCAGCCCTCGACCTTTTACGTCGCCGACGGCCAGACCTTTCTCCAGGTCGATCCGACCGCGGCGCTGTACGTCGCCGTGATCCTGGCCGGGCGGCTGGACCTCGTGAACCGTTATCTGATCGAGGCCCGGAGCCAGCTCAGGCCGGTCGAGCGCGGCAGCCTGCTCGACCAGATGATCGACAACATCGCCGAGGCGCTCCGCTTCGGCCCGCCGATGTGAGGCGAGGAGATCGGCCCGCGCCCACCTCCAGCAGCGTCGGTATGGCGGCGCGACACCAGCAGGTCTCAGTTCAGCTTTTGGATTTCTGCCTGGAACGCCGATCGCGGACGATCAGTGTCGGCCTGCCGTGCAGGTGAGGCGGTCGGTGCTCGGTTCTCGGACGCGGAAGATCCGTCGGTCCAGAGGTGCTGACCGTTGGGTCGACGCGCAGGAGACACCGACCGCGGCTGCGCTTCATCCCTGCTTGACCTGACACCGCAAATGCACCTTGCCGCCCGGGGTCGCGATGGCCGAGCTGTCGTACGTGTTGCCCAGGTAAGTCTTGCAAAGGAAGCCGGCGTTCGTGACCACCCTTTGCGGCTCGTAGCCCGCCGGGATGTCGAAGTGACAATCGATCATGGCCATACCGCTGGGCGTGACCACCCGCTGAGCATCGTTGGTCGACAAGGTCATGCCGACACCGGAAGCGGCGCTGGAAAGGAAGCAGCCCACCTTCTGGACTTCCGCCGTCCGCTCGCTCGCCGATGCGGCCTGAGTGCACAGCAGGGCAGCCAGCGTAGTGAAGAAGAGCTTGCGCATGTCGAACCTCGCGTTTTCGCCGATTGCCATTCGAAACCAGGCTATCAGTGTCTCATTAACAATTTGTATTGCGGCATGTTTAACGACAGCAGCAAACTCGTGCCAGGTCTTGTCCGAGCCGCGCGCGCGCCTGCCCTGCCGTGTGGTTGATCGAACTCGAGCGCAGCCGTCTCCGGGCGCTGATTCTGGCGGGGAGGCGGCGGCCCGGAGGACGCGATGCGAGGTTGTCATGATTGCCGCCGGCCGGCCTAGCGGGCCGCCGGGGAAGTCGTGCGCTGCCGCTTGATTTGGCAGATCGGAGACGCAGGCGACCAGGCGTGCGGTTCTGCGGTGCGCGGCGAGGATCGGCGGTCGGGCGTTCTGTTCAGCTACACCGATCTGGAAGGCCGGGTGCCGGTCGATCCGGGCGACCTTCGAGGAGGTCCTGAAGACCCTGGCGAGCGAGCTGTCGCGGCCCTCGACTCGCGCTGGGCTAACCCTCGATCCCCGCTCGCGCCGGATTCGGCGGCCGAGATAGCGGCGTCGCCCAAGCTGGGGCACTGGCGGGCCGTCACCGACCATGCCCGGCCAGAAGAACCGTCGGGTGCCGGTGAAGCTCGGCGCCCGCTTTTGCAGTGGCGCGTTGGCGCGGCTGGTCACCGGCCCCGGCCATCCGCTCGACCGGAACTCAGGCCTCGCAGATGTAGGTGACCGTCCGGATCCGGCGTTCGGTCAGGTTGCGCACCTGATTGCGCACCATCTCGGGATAGTCGTCGCCGAGGACGGCGTCGAAGCTGACGGGCGGCGGTCCTGAGCGCGCCATATGCAGGGCCCTCGCCTCGAACCAGCGCTGGCTCTCTTCGGTCGAGTCGTGCACCTCCTTGATCTCGAAGCCGGCGTCGGCCAGCAGCGCCCGCATCTCGTCCGGGGTCGCGAGATGGCTGATCGACGGCTCGCGCGCCCAGGGCACCGGGAACAAAACCTCCCCGCCCTCGCCCTGGAGAACGTCATAGACCGCGAACCGCGCGCCCGGCTTGAGCACGCGCCTGGCCTCCGCGTACATCCTGGGCTTGGCGGCGATGTTCATCGCGGCGTGGATTCGTGAGCGCGGCATCGAAGCGGTCGTCCTCAAAGGGCAGGTCGGTGGCGTCGCCCTGGCGGAAGCTCACGCGCTCGCCGAGCCCGACCCAGCCCGAGAGCGCGTTCGCGGCCGCGCAGAACGCCGCCGTCAGATCGACGCCGGTGATCCGGCAGCCGCAGGTCTCGGCGAGCGCGCGCGCCGCGCCGCCGAGCCCGCTGCCGATGTCGAGGACATCGGAATCCGCCCGCAGATCGAGCTTTTCCGCGATCTCGAGGGTCGCCTTGCGGCCGCGGATGTGGAACTCGTCGACGCTCGCGAGATCGGCCGTGGTCAGCGCATCGAGGTCCTTGCCGGCCCGGCGCAGGACGGCGGCGATCGTTGCCGCCAGATCGGCGTTGCCGCCGTAATGGACTGCCACCTTGTCGGTCATCGGTCGTCTGCCCTCCGAGCCCGCTGCCGGCGCGGACCTGAGCCTGCCAATGCCGGGAAGCTGGTGCTGGCGGCGGCTGTCAAGGCGGGCAGCCGATGCGGATCGCTGCCACCCTCGAGGGCCGATCGCGGCCATTGTCAAGGGTGCCCGATGGGCGCAATGTAAGGTCGTGACGCTGGCCTCTGGGGTGGCGCGGATGAACATCGCAAGCGTGCTCGCGATCGAGCTCGGTGAGCGGCTCGCCGCCAACTACTGCGGGATCTTCGGCCAGTCGCGGCCGGAGCTCGCCGACGTGCTGCGCACGATGGCCTACATCGGGATCGAGCGGATCTCCAACACCGACGCGCTCTACCACGACGCCGACCACACGATCCTCGTGACCATGGTCGGCCAGGCGATCCTCAAGGGCCGGATCCTGGTCGAGCGGGTGACCGCCGACGACTGGCTGCATTTCACGACCGCGACCCTGGTCCACGACGTCGGCTATCTGCGCGGCATCTGCCCGGGCGATCGGGACGGCCGCTACGTGATCAACGAGGCCGGCGACACGCTGGCGCTGCCGCGCGGCGCCTCGGACGCGTCGCTCGCGCCCTACCACGTCGATCGCGCCAAGATCTTCGTCCGCCACCGCCTGAGCGTGGTCCCGGCGATCGACGCCGAGCGGATCGCCTGCGGCATCGAGCACACGCGGTTCCCGGTGCCCTGCGACGACGACTACCAGGACACCGCCGACGAGCCGGGGCTGGTGCGCGCGGCCGATCTGGTCGGCCAGCTCGGCGACCCGTTCTATCCGAACAAGCTGAACGCGCTGTTCTACGAGTTCACCGAGCTCGGGATCGCCCGTCAGCGCGGCTACCAGAGCCCGGCCGATCTCGCCGAGGATTATCCTCGCTTCTTCTGGACCTGCGTCGAGCCCTACGTCCAGGACGCGCTCGGCCACCTCGACCGGACCCAGGAGGGCAAGACGTGGCTGGCCCAGCTCTACAGCCACGTGTTCGTCGAAGAACACGGCCGCCACCGCCACGGGCCCGAACGCGCGCACAACGCCGGCGACGGCGGCGCCCTGCCGGTCACCGCCGCCTGAGGCGCGCGGCGCTGCCCATGTCCGAGCCCTGGCAATACCAGCTGCGGATCGAGCTGCCGGACGAGGCCGCGGCGGTGGCGCGGCGCGATCCGGCGGGTCCGGCGCTCCGGCCGCTCGTGGCGATCCTCGAGCGGCACCGCGCGACGCTCAAGAGCCAGTACGACGCGTTCGCCGACTACGTCGCCCTGGCCGAGCGGGAAGGTGTCGAAAAATACCCGCTTTACCAATGGACCAAGGACACGATCGAGCAGCCCGCGAAGCGGGCAAAGTACGAAAAATCCTTCACGCTCTACGTCGACGGCGCCGAGGTCTATTCCCGGGAAAGAGCCGATGCGCTGGAAGCGGAGCTGCGCCCGCTGGTCGGCGGCCCGCTGATCACGCGGCTGGCCAAGCACGACACCAACCCCGACCGCAACCCCCAGATGCCGGCGCGCTATCGGAAGTGAGGCTCAGCGGGCGACGGCAGTCGGCGCCTGGTGTCGGGAAGAGATCCCGGTAAAGGTCACCAAAATACCCAAAGCCGAGGGTTTGCGCGCCTTTTGGGTTCGTTTGGCAGAATTGGGGTGGCGCCGGGCCGAGGCGGCAAGCGAGCGCTTCTCTGGTTCGTGCGGGCAACGCGCTCGCGCGCCCGGCACCGATCGGGCGCCATCACTGTACCAGATCATAGGAACATATGCAAGCTGTCGCTCTGACGAGCCACGAGGTCCTGCGCAACATCCTTTTCCGAGGAAAGGTTCCCGGCACCTTTTGTCATCTTTTGTCGGCCGAACACTTTCGTCGGCCCCGGCGTTCTCCTCAATAGCCTTGTCGGGGCACAGGTGATGCCGTATATGATGTCATGCGCTTGGTCCTGGACACGGATGTCGTGGTTGCAGGGGTGGTCAGTCCGACCGGCGCCAGTCGTCAGCTCCTGATCGCTGCTGCCGACGGGCGGTTCGAGCTTCTGGTCTCGGTGCCGCTGATGCTGGAGTGGGAGGCGGTCTTGAAGCGTCCGGCGATCCTTCGAGCGGCGAAGGGCAGCGCGCGAGACATGGACGTGGTGCTGGACCAGCTTGCCGCCGCTGCCACCGCGGTCGAGCTGCACTTCCTGTGGCGGTCGCGAGCCAGGGACCCGGATGACGACATGGTGTTGGAGACGGCGATCAACGGCCAGGCCGATACGATCGTCACCTTCAACGTTCGACATTTCGCCCAGGCGGCAAGATACTTCGGGATCGCCGTGGAGCGGCCGGCGGACCTGCTACGGAGGCTGTCATGAGCCGGACCTTCCCGTTGCGCCTGCCCGAGTCGATCCGGCGTGCGGCCGAGGGGCTCGCCCGCGAGGACGGCGTGAGCCTCAACCAGTTCATCGCCACGGCGGTCGCGGAGAAAGTGAGCGCGCTCAACACCGCGACCTACTTCCGCACCCGCGCCGCCCGGGCCGACCGCGCGCGGTTCGATCAGATCCTCGGCCGCCTCGGCGGCCTGCCCCCGCGCGAAGGCGACGAGGTGGAAGGGAAGTGAGCGACCCTTGCTTGCGAAAAAGGTTCCTGACACCTTTGGCCTGCCCGCGCGAAGGCGACGAGGTGGAAGGGAAGTGAGCGACCCTTGCTTGCGAAAAAGGTTCCTGACACCTTTGGCCTGCCGACGGGCGAACCCTCACCGTGCCGCTCTGGTGGTATCCGCGCCCGCTGCGCGCCACGCCGGCCCAGCGCGAGCATTTCGAGATCGGCCGCTTCGACGTCCATTGGCCGAAGATCGACGAGGACATCGAACTCGCCGGCCTGCTCCTCGGTGCTAAGGCCCCGGGCGCAACCCCGCCCGAACACGCTGATGCGGTCTTGCCGCTCCTTTCCTTCCTAAATTATATTACGTTAAGTGCTTCGCCAGAAATTCAGACACGTCCTCGTGCATCTTTCGAACGTCTTCCAGAGAATATTCAACAAACTTGCCATGCGCAGCATTGTTTCTAATATCAGTCCAGACGGCGATTTGTTTTCTAACGAGATTACTGTACACTTCCGCTCTGAGAGCACTTGGAATTCAGTGCACTCAGATCATCCTTCGCGTGCACAGTCAACCCAGCTCGTCGGGCAATACGTCGCATCCCATCTTCGAGTACGGCGCCAGAGATTAAAGCTGCTGCGTCTTTGTACCCGTGATCGAGCAGATGCTTAGCCATATCGAGGAAGTCGGAAAACACTTCCGCGATCACCAGTTGCCGTAAACTTTGGAGGCGACCTTTCGCTGTATCTTCCAGAAGAGCAGTCAGAATTCCAATTCCAGCTTTGACTGCGGAGGTATATCCTCTATCGACCGACTCAGAAAATGCTCTTGTATATGTATGATGGTCACCCAGTATAGCATTGAGAGCGAAGAGCGTTTGAGTGCGCCATTGTGTGAATGCCCCATGATCAAGCGTTGGAAAGCCGATAACTCCTGGCGGGTTGGGCTCGTGAGTGGCCAACACCGACTTCCCTTTATCGAGTAGGTCGGTGATATGTTCAAGAATATGGTCTTGAGCAGTCATACTCTTCTCCCGCCCCACTCTTCCAGCATCCCATCCTGGGTGAACAGCAGGAGGGTCAAGATCTCGTCGTCCGCCGTGCGAACGGAGTCCTCGCGCAGCTCGTAGCGCTGTGCCTCGTTGCGGTCGAACCAGGCATCGGCGCCAATTAGCCGCGGATGTGCCTGCTCCTGACCCTCGCCGAACAGAAGGTCGAAGGCGAAGCTCTCATGGTCGAGTTCATCGCGGGGAAACCACCGTGTCGGCACGCCGGGCGAACGGGTGAACCACTTGCGCCCCTGCGGACCGTGGCAGACGAGCATGGCCGGGCTGTGCCGGCTTTCGAGCAGGCGAATGGCGGTCGCGGTCAGGCTGGTGTCAAACAGGTCGGCTAGCTCGCGGACCACCCGAAAGCCCAGTTTGGCGTGCTGTCGGGAAATGGGAACGAAGAGATAGCACGGGAGGAGAAGATCGGCCGCGTACACGTCGGCGACACGCTCGATCTGTGGCGTCCCCGGATTGCGGCTGCCGATATCGTCGGCCCGGCAGAAGAGCATCCGCCCGCGATGATGGCACCAGTGGCCCAGCTCGTGCGCTATCGAAAACCGCCGACGGCGCGGAAGAGTCCGGCGGTCGATCCGGATAATGGCACGGCCGTCATAGCCAATGATACGTGCCTCGCACCCGTCGAGCTCCGCAAGTTTGATACGGGCGCCCAGATGCCAGGCGATTGCCTCAAGGTCGATCTCGCAGGGATCGGTGATGCCCAGCTCCTGTAAGACACGTTCGGCCGGCGCCGGGTTTGTCACGTACCCTCGTTTTCTTCGTCGAAGGCGCCGAGTTCGGCTAAATCCTCGATGGCGCTGTCGACGTCGTGCTCCGACTGCCCTTCGCCCTTGCCCTTGCGCGCGGCGAGGGTCAGCTTGGTGGTCATACGCTCATAGCGGCGCCTTGCTTCGGCGCGGTCGATGTTGAGCACGGTGGCGCCTTTGCGGCGCGCCTCGGCGGCGGCCTGCTTGGCGGTGGCGAGCTTGACCTTGCCAGCCTGCAGGGCCGTGCGCTCGAATAGAGCGCGTACCTCGGCGGCAAGCCGCGCGGATTCACCGTGCTCCTCGGTGAGTTCGGCCAGGATGTCCTCGTCGGAGGCATTGAGGACGTCGTCGACAAGAGCATCTGCCAGCCGGTCGAGCGCGTCGCGCTCCTTCCTTGGGTCTCCGGTCATGGCGTCCATCCCTCGGGTAGAGCCATGTCGATCCGTCGGCGGATCAACCTGCGCTTGCTCTGATAGGTGGTTGCGTCCAGCTCAGTGAGTTCTCGCAACTCCTCGCCCTCCATCCCCTCCATCAGGCCTTCAAGGATGATCTGGGCAGTAGGGTCGTCCTCGAAGAGGGCGAGCACGGCCCTCTTCATAGCGGTGGCGGCCTCGCTGCTCATCGCGAGTTGCTCGGGGTCGGGCCCCGGATCGGGCGGGTCGACCGCCTCACTGTCGCCATGATTGGCGATCGCCACGAGTACTGGTTGCTTGTCGCCTTTCTCTTTCTCACCGTGAGCGATGCTACGCATGGCCTCGGCCAGGAACCTCGCGACTGTGACACGAGCTGGGCAGGTGCGTCCGCCACTAAGCGCGCGCCGAAACGCTTCCTGGAGGAGGTCATCGGCCTCGATCGGACGCCCGCGAGCGTAGGCCGCGGCAACTTTCCGCAGCCGGACCCAATCGGCGTCTGACAGGCCCCGAATCGCATCGGCGAGTTCGTCGTGCGTCCGAAGGGTGACTGTGTCCGTCCGGAACAAAGGGTTCGCTCCTCCTTCAGTTCCCTATGCGGCACCGGCGGCGTCACTCGGACAGATTTTTTCGCTGGCGGATGTCCGAGGCCTCCGCGGTCTTCCGCATGGGGAGGTAAGGCCGGTGTTCGGACACGCCGAGACCAGCGCTCGCAACAGAAGGAATCAACGTCATGATCTACGCGATCAACTACGACCTGAGACAGCCGGGTCGAGACTATTCCGGACTCTACGAGGCCATCAAGCGCTGCGGCGCCTGGTGGCATTACCTCGGATCGACTTGGCTGGTCGACACGGGGCTCGATGCCCAAGGCATCTGGAAGCGCCTCGATCCACATGTCGACCGTAACGACAGCATGCTCGTGATTGGGGTCACAAAAGACTACGCGGGCTGGCTCCCGAAGGACGCCTGGGAGTGGCTTCACAATCGGGGGGCGCGGGCAGCGTGAGATTGAGCATGCAAAGAAAGGAATAAATGCTGTAGAGCCCCTTTATCATAAGGTCTTGGGCCACCTCCTTGGCATCACAGCACATCGCGGTTGACGACCATGGTCGGGTCGAGGTTGCCGTCGAGGGCGGCGAGCGCGTTGCGGGCGGTGGAGATCGCCATGCGGATCGCGGCTTCCTTGGAGAGGCCGGCGCTGTGCGGGGTCAGGATCACGTTGTCCAGGGAAAACAGCGGGTGGTCCTCGGGCGGGGGTTCCTGGTCGAAGACGTCGAGCGCCGCGCCCGCGATTTTGCCAGTTGTCAGGGCGTCGTAGAGGGCGGGTTCGTCGATGATGCCGCCGCGGGCGGCGTTGATCACGAAGGCATGGGCGGGCAGGGCGGCAAGTTCGGAAAAACCGATCAGGCTCTTGCTGTCCGGGCCCAGAGGCATGTGGACCGTCAGGATGTCGGTTGCCGGGAGAACAGCTTCGAAGTCGGGGATCGAGCGGTAGTCGCCGGACCGTTCGATGATGTTGGCCTGGACGTAGGGGTCGTAGATGCTGACGGCCATGCCGAACGCGGCGCAGCGTCTGGCAACCTCGCGGCCGATCCGGCCGAAGCCCATGACCAGGACCCGGCGGCCGAGCAGGTCGACCGCGTCCAGGCTGTTGCGCACCGACCATTGGCCCTCGCGGGTCGCGCGGTCGTAGGCGAGGCCCCGCTTGGCGAGTGCCAGCATGAAGTACAGAACATGCTCGGCGACCGCGGTGGCGTTGGCGTCGGCCGCGATCGCGAGCGGGATTCTGCGGGCGGTCAGGGCGGCGACGTCGATGTTGTCGTAGCCGACGCCGTGGCGCGAGACGATCTTCAGGCGCTCTGCGCGCTCGATCACCGAGGCGGGCAGGAGCGACGTGCGGATCGTGACGGCGTCCGCGTCCCTGATCTGCTCCACGAGCTCGGCCTCGTCGGCGCCGTCGATGATCGCGACCGCCACGTCCGGACGGGCCTCGAGCAGCTTCATGCCGTCCGCGTGGAACGCTCCGATGACCAGGACCTTAGGCATTTTTCTTTTTTCCCCACTTTACCAGGCACGGGGCTGAAGGCGGATCCTGACCCAGGCGTCGGGGCAGGCGCAAGCCCTGGTTCGGAAAACTAGCCGAAGACGGCTTTGGGCAGCCAGGTCGCCATGCTGGGAAACAGGGCGAGGATGACCAGCATGAAGAGCTGGATCAGGACGAACGGGATCACGCCCCGGTAGATCTGCATGGTCGTGACCTCGGGCGGGGCGACGCCGCGCAGGTAAAAGAGGGCAAAGCCGAAGGGGGGCGTGAGGAAGCTGGTCTGGAGGTTGACCGCGATCATCACGCCGAGCCAGACCGGGTCGAGGTTCAATTGCAAGAGCACCGGGCCGATGATCGGCACGACCACGAAGGTGATCTCGATGAAATCCAGGAAAAAACCCATGATGAACATGAGCCCCATGACCACGATCATCGCGCCGAGCGCACCGCCGGGCAGGCCGGTCAGGAACTCGTGGACCATCTGGTCGCCGCCGAGGCCGCGGAAGACCAGGGAAAACAGCTGCGCGCCGATCACGATCACGAACACGAGCGAGCTGATCCGGGTGGTCGCGCGCATGACCTGGGTGAGCGTGCCGTCGCGCCAGGCGCGGATCAGCGCGACCAGGAGGCCGAAGCCGAGCAGCGCGCAGGCGAGGAAGGCGAGCGCGATGCCGGCCTGGTCGGCGGTCGGGATCTCGGTCCGGCCGAGGCGGAGATCGAGCAGGCTGGTCAGTACAAGGAGGGAGATGAGGCTGAGGGCGGCTGCGTAGATCGGCAGCGGCCGGTCGGGGACGAAGCGCTGGCCGGCCAGCAGGGTCGCGCCGATCGCGCCGACGCCGGCCGCCTCGGTCGGGGTCGCGACGCCGGCCAGGATCGAGCCCAGGACCGCGACGATCAAGACGATCGGCGCGATCAGGGCCTGCACGAGCCGGCGGCCCATGGCGCCGCCCCCGGCATCGCGCGGCACCGCGGGCGAGGAGGCCGGCCGCAGGATCGCGATCACGACCTGGTAGAGGATGTAGAGGCCGACCAGCGTCAGGCCCGGGATCAGGGCGCCCGCGAACAGGTCGCCGACCGAGACCGGCTCGGGCGCGAAGTTGCCGAGCAGGCGCTGGGCCTCCTGGTGGGCGTTCGAGATCTGATCGCCGAGCACGACCAAGACGATCGAGGGCGGGATGATCTGGCCGAGCGTGCCGGCGGCCGCGATCGAGCCGCAGGCGAGCGCCGGGTCGTAGCCGCGCCTGAGCATGGTCGGCAGCGACAGGAGGCCCATGGTCACGACCGTGGCGCCGACGATCCCGGTCGAGGCGGCGAGCAGGGCGCCCACGACCGAGACCGAGATCCCGAGCCCGCCGCGCAGGTTGCCGAACAGCTGGCCCATCGTGTCGAGCAGCTCCTCGGCGACCTTGGAGCGCTCGAGCATCACGCCCATGAACACGAACAGCGGCACGGCGATCAGGACCTCGTTGGTCATGACGCCGTAGATCCGGTTCGGGAAGAAGCCGAAGTAGGAGGTGTCGAAGACGCCGAGCGTCCAGCCGAGGCCGGCGAAGATCAGGGCGGTGCCGGCGAGCGTGAAGGCGACCGGGAAGCCAATCAGGATCAGGCCGCAAAGGCCCAGGAACATCGCGAGATCGAGCGATTCGCCGAGCGCGCTCATCAGGCGGCCGATCTCATAAGGCCGCCTCGCCCGGGTCGTCGGCCTCGCCGCGGCTGGCCTCGATGCCGGCGAGCAGCAGCGCCGAATGGATCGCGAGCGCTGTGCCCTGGAGCACGAGCAGGCCGGCGAACAGGAGGATCACGGTCTTCAGGAGATAGACGCCGGGGATGCCGAGGCTGCCCTCGGGCGAGCCCTCGCGCACCGCCCAGGCGGCGGCGACGTAGGGCCAGGCGACCCAGGCGATCAGCGTGCACATCGGCACGAGGAAGACGCAGACGCCGAACAGGTCGATCGCCGCCTTGGTCCGGCGCGAGGCGGCGCTGTAGAAGATGTCGCAGCGGACGTGGCCGTTGTGCAAGAGCGTGTAGCCGGCGGCGACCATGAACAGCGTCGCGTGCATGTAGACGATCGTCTCCTGCATCCTGACCGAGCCGAGGCCGAAGACGTAGCGGAGCACGACCACCGCGAACTGCAGGAGCACGATCAGCAGCGCGAGCCAGGCGAGCGTGCGGCCGAGCGCCTCGTTGGCGCGGTCGATCGCGCGCGCGAAGCCCTGGAGCGCCTGCATCACCCGCGCCTTGCCAATCGCGCCGTCCGGCGCGGCCAGCCGGTCGTCATGCGGAAAGACGGGCGACGCCCGCGGGGCGGGCGCCGCCTCGGGCAGGCCGGCAAGGTCGGGCTCAGCCGTACTGGAACGGCAGCGAGCGGGCGTTGTAGTAGCCCTGGTCGGCGATCGCCGACCAGCCGATCGCCTTGCTGCGGAAGTCCATGTAGCTGTCGTAGACCTTGAGCGTCATCGGGTCGGACTTGCCGACCTCGGCCACGACCTCGCCCGAGACCCGGCCGATCTCCTTCAGCAGGTCGTCGTTGAAGCGGCGGACCTCGACGTTGTGCTGGTCGACCAGGACCTTGAGCGAGTCGGCGTTCTTGGCGTTGATCTCGGCGTACTCGCGCCAGGCTTCGGCCTCGATCGCGGCCTCGAACATCGCCTGCTGTTCCTTGGTCAGCATCTGCCAGACCTTCTGGTTGATCAGGACTTCGCCGGTGGTGCCGGGCTCGTGCCAGCCGGGCCAGTAGTAGAATTTCGCCACCTTGTAGAAGCCGAAGGCGAGGTCGTGCCAGGGGCCGACCCACTCGGTGCCGTCGATCGTGCCCGACTGCAGGGCCGGGAAGATCTCGCCGCCGGGCAGGTTGACGACCGCGGCGCCGAGCCGGCGCAGGACCTCGCCGCCGAGACCCGGCATCCGGAACTTGAGGCCCTGGTAGTCATCGAGCGTGTTGATCTCGCGGCGGAACCAGCCGCCCATCTGGGGTCCGGTCGAGGCGCGCAGGAAGGGCTTGATGTCGAACTGGGCGGCGACCTGGTCCCAGAGCTCTTGGCCGCCGCCATAGGCGATCCAGGACGCGTGCTCCATCGGCTCGAGGCCGAACGGCACCGCGGTGAAGAAGTTGAACGCCGGCGACTTGCCCTGCCAGTAGTAGGAGGCCGAATGGCTCATCTCGGCGTTGCCGCTCGAGACCGCGTCGAACGACTGGAAGGCCGGGACCAGCTCGCCGGCGGCGAACACCTTCACCTGGATCTTGCCCTCGGACATCGTCGTGATGCGCTGCGCGAGACGCTCGGCACCGGTTCCCAGACCCGGAAAATTCTTGGGCCAGGTGGTGACCATCTTGAACTGCTTGAGGCCCTGGGCAATCGCCGGCGCCGGGAAGCTCGACGCGGCCGTCGCCGCCAAGATCAGCGCCCCGCCGGTGCCGGCGGTTCTGACGAAATCGCGCCGCTTCATCCTGCCTCTCCCGCTTGGTGGTTGCCGCGTACCCGGTAAGAGATCAGCTGGAGCGGGAAAAGTCACGCCTGGGTCGCGGTGCTGCGCACGAACCGGCGCAGCACCTCACAGAACTCCTGGGTGGCGGTGAACAGCGGCACGTGGCCGTAACCTTCGAAGGCGTAGAGCTGTGCACCCGGGATGTGCGCGGCCAGGTACTCCGCGGCCGCGAACGGCACCTGGCGGTCCTCGGTGCCGTGGGCGATCAGGGTCGGGACCCGGACCCTGGGCAGCAGCGGCCTGATGTCCATCTCCGGGTCGCGGTCGTAGAAGCTGAGCACGGTCTCGCGCGGCATGCCGAGCCAGCTGTTCAGGCGGCCGGCCGCCAGATCCGCGACATCCGGCTCGGAGAAGACCCGGCCGAGGTGGTAGCGCATCAGGCCTTCGAAGTCGTCCTTGGCGAGAAAGGCCGCGGTCGCGTTCAGGTACTCGGGACGTTGCGCCGGACTGCCCACGCTCCCGAGATCGGTCGGGGCGCCGATCAGGACCAACCGGCGCACCAGCTCGGGATGCATATGGGCAAGCCGGACCAGCAGATTGCTGCCGCGCGAGATACCGACGCCGGTAATGGCGTCGACCCCGGCCTGCCCGATCACCGCGCGCACGTCGAGCACGTGCTGCGTGAGGCCGTAGGGCCGCTGCAGCGCGTCGGATGCGCCGGTGCCGCGCGGGTCGATGGTGACGATCCGGAACTCCTGGCACAGCCGCTCGACGATCGGCTGAAAGACCTCGAGGCCGTAGACGACGGGATTGACGAACAGCAGGGTCTCGTCGCCGCTGCCGTGCAGGTAGTAGGCGATCCGGGCACCGTCGCGGACCGCGATGCCCGGGCGGTGGCGTTTGCTCTCGAGGCGATGGCGCGGCTCGTCGCTCGCCTCGAGGGCGAGCGCCGCGTCATAGCTCCGGTTGGCGATCTCGAGCTCGCCGGTCAGGCTGTGCAGGTCGCCCTGCAGCTCGAGCGCCCGCGGCCGGACGGCCTCGAGCGCCGGATCGCGCTCGGCGAGCTCGCCCGCCCTGTTCGCGAACTCGAGCGCGGTCGCGTAGGTGTAGCGCTGCTTCGCTTTGGCCGCCGCGCGCAGGCAGTATCCAGCGGCCTTGAGCCAATGGGCGCCGTGCTCGAAATGATGTGCGAGCGTCTCGACGACCTCGTCGACGTGATCGGCATGGCGTGCCTCGAGGGCTTGGGCGACGCGGGCGTGGAGCGCGCGGCGGCTCTCGTGGAGCAAGCCGTCGTACGCGACCCGCCGGGTCAGCCCGTGCCGGAAGGCGTAGGCGATGTCCGGGAACAGCCGCGTTTCGTAGAGGAGCTCGCGGGCTCTGAGGTCGGCGAGCGTGCCGTGGAGCTCGTCAGGGGGCCGCTCGGCCAGGGCCTCGATCAGCGTGAGCGGCACGTCTTCGCCGATCACCGAAGCGAGCTGCAGCACCGATTTCTCGGCCGGGCTCAGCCGGTCGATCCGAGCCGCGATGATCGCGGCGACGCTCGCCGGGACCTCCAGCTCGCCCGGTTGCCGGGCGAGCCGGTAGTCGCCGCGGGTGCCGGCCAGAACGCCCGCATCGACGAGGTTGCGCACGCTTTCCTCGAGGAACAGAGGATTGCCCTCGCTCGCCGCCAGGAGCCGCTGCCTGAGCTGGGCGAGCCCGGGGGCATCGCCGAGCAGGCTCGACAGCAGCTCCTCGGCGCCGGTCGCAGCCAGCGGGTCGATCCGCAGCTGCGTGTAGTGGGCCCGGCTGCCCCAGCCATGCCGGTATTCGGGGCGGTAGTTGACCAGCAGCAGGATGCGACAGGTCGGAAGGCTTTCGACCAGGCCGTCGAGCAAGGCCTGGGTCTCGCCGTCGATCCAGTGCAGGTCTTCGAGGACCAGCGCGAGCGGCTGCCGCTGGCTCTCGCGGACGAGCAATGTTTTCAGGCCGTCCAGGGTGCGCCGCCGGCGCTGAGGCGGATCGAGCGCCTGCCAGGCGGCGTCGTCGACCGGCAGATCGAGCAGGGCGAGCAACGCCGGCACAATCGGCTTCAGCCCTTCGTCCAGCATCAGGATCTTGCCCAGCACCTTCTCGGTCCGGCGCCGGCGGCCTTCGCCCGGCGGGATGTCGAGATAGGTCTTGAGCAGATCGACGACCGGCGCCCAGGCGCCGGCGCGCCCCGAGGAGACCGACGTGCCCTCCAGGAGCAGCCATGGACGCATCCCGGAGCCGCGGGTGAGCTCGTGGAACAGCCGCGACTTGCCGACGCCGGGATCGCCGACCAGAGCGACGATCTGGCCCTGGCCGGCCGCGACCAGCTCGCGCGTCCGCTCGAGCGTCGCGAGTTCGCCCTGGCGGCCGACGAAGGGCGTCAGGCCGCGCCCGGCCGCCGCCTGGAGACGGGTGCGCGCCGCGCCGACGCCGACCAGATCGAAGGCCTCGACCGGATGCGAGAGGCCCTTCACCGGGACCTGCCCGAGCGCCCGCAGGTCCAGGAAGCCCTCGGCGAGGCGGGCGGTCGCCGCGGTCAGCCGGACGGTGCCGGGGCTCGCCAGCTGCTCCATGCGGCTCGCCAGATGCACGGTCGGGCCGATCGCGTCGTAGTCCATGCTGAGGTCGTTGCCGATCGCGCGCACCAGCACCTCGCCCGAGTTGAGGCCGATCCGGACGCTGACCTCGAGCCCATGCATGGCGCGCGACTGGTCGGCCTGCGTCTGCATCGCGCGCTGGATGGCGAGCGCCGCGAAGCAGGCGCGGACCGCGTGATCCTCGTGGGCGATCGGCGCGCCGAACAGCGCCATGACGCCGTCGCCCAGCACCCGGTTGACGGTGCCCTCGTAGCGGTGGACGCCGTCCATCATCACGCTCAGCGCCGCATCCAGGATCCGCTGAGCGTCTTCCGGATCGGCGTGCTCGATCAGCGCGAGCGAACCCTTGATGTCGGCGAACAGTACGGTGACCTGCTTGCGTTCGCCTTCGAGCGAGGCGCGCGCGCCGAGGATCCGCTCGGCCAGATGACGCGGGGTGTAGGTCGCGGGCGCTGCGCCGGCGCCCGACGGCGGGGCATCGTCCGCGCCGAGAGCGGCGATCGCCGCGAGCAGCTTCTTGCGGTGACCCAGCGACGCGATGCCGAGTTCCTTGAGATCGTCCGCGGTCAGGCCACGCAGCAAGTCGCCATCGATGTCGTTTGCCCGGAATGCCTCGACGTATTGGCCGAGGCCGTGGCTCTGCAGCCAGGCGCGGACATCCATTGCCGTCTCCCGCTTCGACCTGATGATACCAGGGTAGCGCCGCCTTGGACAAACGGCGCGTGGCCGCCTAGTCTCGGCGGGCGGGTTGCGATCAGGGGGAGGAACTCATGAGCATCGAGCGTCTGCACGTCGGCAAGCGGATGAGCCAGGCCGTGGTCCGCGGCGATACGGTCTACCTCGCGGGCCAGGTGGCGCAGGACGCGGCCGGGAGGTCGGTCGCCGAGCAGACCAAGGACATCCTGGCCCAGATCGACGATCTGCTGGCGCAGGCCGGGACCGACAAATCCAAGCTTTTAACCGCCCAGATCTGGCTCGCCGACATCGCGAGCTTCGATGAGATGAACGGGGTCTGGGACGCCTGGGTGGCGCCGGGCAATCCGCCGGTGCGCGCCTGCGTCGAGGCCAAGCTCGCGCGGCCGCAGTTCACGGTCGAGATCATGGTGACCGCGGCGCGCGGCTGAGGCGCTCGCCTGATGCACGTGCTGATCCTGGGCGCCGGCGTCGCCGGCGTCACCGCTGCCTGGCAATTGCTCGAGGATGGCCACGAGGTCACCGTGGTCGACCGCCAGGCCGAGGCGGCCTCCGAGACCAGCTTTGCCAACGCCGGCCTGGTGGCGCCCGGCCACGCGTTCGCCTGGGCTTCACCCAAGGCCGCGAAAGTCCTTCTGAAATCTTTGATTTACAAGGACCAGCCGCTCCGGTTCAAGTTCGGGATGGAGCCTGCGCTCTGGCGCTGGTCGCTGCAGTTCCTGGCCCAGTGCACGAGCGCGCGGGCCAGGCGCAACACGCGCATCAAGCACCGGCTCTGCCGCTACGCACAGCAGGCGCTCCAGGAGGTGGCCGATCGGACCGGCATTGACTACGACGGCGAGCGCCGGGGCGTGCTCTACCTGCACCGCTCGCAGGCGACCCTCGATCGCGGCGCCGCCAACATGCAGATCCTGCGCGCGGCCGGGCAGGCGCTCGAGGTGGTCGACCGCGCGCGGGCGGTCGCGCTCGACCCGGCGCTGGCGCCGAGCCGGGACAAGATCGCGGGCGGGATCTACAGCCCGGGCGACGAGAGCGGCGATGCCTGCAAGTTCACCCGCGCGCTCGCGGCGCTGTGCACCGGACGGGGCGCGAGCTTCCGCTACGGCACGACGATCGAGCGGCTCGAGGCGAGCGGCGATCGGATCGAGCGGGTGGTGACCGCTCAGGGCGAGCTACGCGCCGACCGTCTACATGCTGGCCTGCGGCAGCTACAGCCCGCTGCTCACCAGAGGACTGAGCGAGCGGCTCTCGGTCTACCCGATCAAGGGCTATTCGGTGACCTTCCCGGTCGACGGCGCCAACAATCCGCCGACGATCGGCGGCGTCGACGAGGACAACTTGTGCGCCTACGTCCGGCTCGGCGACCGGGTGCGCTCGACCGCGGTCGCCGAGTTCGCGGGCTACGACACGAGCCATGCGCCGGCCGACTTCCGGAGCATGCTGACCGCGCTCAAGGATCTGTTCCCGGGCGGCGCCGACTATGCCCGGCCGCAGTACTGGGCCTGTCTCCGGCCGATGACGCCCGAGGGCACGCCGGTGCTCGGCCGCGGCCGGTACGCGAACCTCTACTACAACACCGGCCACGGCCACATGGGCTGGACCATGGCCTGCGGCACGGCGCGGATCACCGCCGATCTGATCGCCGGCCGCACCCCCGACCTGCCGCTCGAAGGTTTGACGCTGCGGTAGACCTGGATAGAATTGCGAGCTCAGCTGCGACAGTCTGGGAGGCGTAAGGATGGCGCAAGTCGATTGGGAAATTCGGGGACCGGAACTCGCAGCCTGTAATTGCGACTGGGGCTGTCCCTGCCAGTTCAACGCGCGCCCGACCCACGGCCACTGCCGGGCGGCGGTGGCGATGCGGATCGACCAGGGCCATTTCGGCGACGTCCGGCTCGACGGCCTGAAGTTCGTCGTGATGGCGGCCTGGCCGGGGGCGATCCACGAGGGCAGGGGCGAGGCCCAGCCGGTGGTCGACGAGCGCGCCGACGACCGTCAGCGCGAGGCGCTGCTCAAGATCCTGTCGGGCGAGGAGACCGAGCCGGGGGCCACGGTCTTCAACGTGTTCGCGAGCGTGATCGACACCGTCCACGAGCCGCTCTCGAAACCGATCGAGTTCGAGGTCGACATCGAGAGCCGGACCGGCCGCTTCGCGGTGCCGGGTCTGGTCGAGGCGCGGGGCGAGCCGATCAAGAACCCGGTGACCGGCCAGCCGCACCGCGCCCGGGTCGTGCTGCCGCACGGCTTCGAGTACACCGAGGCCGAATACGGCAGCTCCACGACCAAGGCGACCGGCACGGTGCCGCTCGAGTGGACCGGCGGCCACAGCCATTTCGCGACCCTGCACCTGACCGGCCACGGCCCGGTGCGCTGAGCGCGCTAGTCCTCGTCGTCGTCGACACGGTCGACGTCGTACTGGCCCGACAGGCGGCGCCGGATGTGCGACCAGGACATGCCGACCGCGAGGATGGTCGCGACCACCACGAGCGTGATCCAGGTCATCAGCTCCGCCTGGCGCGGGTCGAGCCAGCCGTAGTCGATCAGCACCCACAGCGCTGTGGCGAAGAACAGCGCCGCGAGCACGAGGCCGACCGGCCCGATCGAGCGCCAGGTCGCGCGCAGGAAGATCACGTAGAGGATCAGCAGCACGACGCCGGCCAGCGCTTTGAGCGGCAGGCGGTCGCCCGGCGATTGCAGCAGCCAGCCAGCGTACGACCAGCGCGTGGGGTTGAAGGTCACGATCACCAGGATGAGCGCGAACGCCCAGCGCAGCAGGAAGCCGCCCGCCGAAAATCCCACCTGTGCCATCGATCGCCTTAAGGTTGCATCATGCCGACGGTTACATAGCGGCCTTGCCGCCGCCTGAGAAGTGGCTGGTTCGGCAGGGCCCGGTAGCGCTCGACGCGACCGGCCACCGCGGCTACAGTGTGGTCCCGGGGAGGCTGCGATGGCGTACGTCGACTGGCTGATCAAGGGACCCAAGATCGCGTCCTGCAACTGCGACTGGGGCTGTCCCTGCGAGTTCAATGCCCGGCCCACGCATGGCGTCTGCGAGGGGCTCGAGGCGCATCTGATCGAGGACGGCCATTTCGGCGAGCTTCGCCTGGATGGCCTGGTGATCGCCGCCCGCTATCGCTGGCCGGGGCCGGTGCACGAGGGCGGTGGCACGGTCGAGGGCATCATCGACGAGCGGGCGAGCCCGGAGCAGCGCGACGCTCTGCTGACGATCCTGGGCGGCAAGGAGCAGGCGCCGACCACGGTCTACAACATCTATGGCGCGACCATCGCGCGCGAGCTGGAGCCGGTGTTCGCGCCGATCGCGTTTGCCTGCGACCTCGAGGCCCGCACCGGCAGGCTCGAGGTGCCGGGCGTGATGGCGCTTGCGATCGAGCCGATCAAGAACCCGGTCACCGGTAAGCCGCACCGGGCCCAGATCCGGCTGCCCGAGGGCTTCGAGTTCCGCGCGGCGGAGGTCGCGAGCGGCAGCTTCACCGGCACGGGCGACGAGCTCGGTTTCGCCAACCGCGACTGCTACGCCTGCCTGACCCACGTCGCCTACGGCCCCCACGGCATCGTCGAGGGCTGAGCGATGGCCGAGAACGTGGCCGGCCGAGTGGCCGGGGGCGAGGCGATCCTGCCGCTGATCCTGCGCCGCGACCGGCTGCCGGCGCTGGTCGGCATGATCGGGGTCACGGTGCTCTCGTGGCTCTATCTGTTCTGGCTGGCGGCCGGCATGAGCGCCCCGGGTGGCGGCATGGCCGGCGACATGAGCGGCATGTCGGCGGGCGGCATGGCCGGGATGGCGATGCCGGCGCTGCATGCCTGGACCGTCGGCTACTTCGTCCTGATGTTCCTGATGTGGGCGGTGATGATGGTCGGCATGATGCTGCCGAGCGCGGCGCCGATGATCCTGCTCTACGACCGGGTGCGCGAGCGTCAGGAGGCCAAGGGGGCGAACCTGGCGGCGACGGCCATCTTCGCCGCGGGCTATCTCGCCGCCTGGGCGCTGTTCAGCCTGGCCGCCGTGCTCGCCCAGTGGGCGCTGGAGCAGGCGGCGCTCCTGTCGCCGATGATGGTCAGCGCCAGCCCCTGGCTCGGCGGCGGCCTTCTGATCCTGGCCGGGGTCTACCAGTGGACGCCGCTCAAGAACGCCTGCCTGGTGCACTGCCGGGCGCCGATCACCTTCCTCGCCCATCACTGGCGGCCCGGGCGCGCGGGCGCCTTCCGGATGGGCCTGCACCACGGCCTCTACTGCGTCGGCTGCTGCTGGGTGCTGATGGCGCTGCTGTTCGTGTTCGGGGTCATGAACCTGATCTGGATCGCGATGCTCGCGATCTTCGTGCTGCTGGAGAAGGTGCTGCCGCGCGGCGACCGGGTCGGGCGCGTGAGCGGCGGCCTGATGATCGCGATCGGGCTGTTGCTCGTGCTCGCCGGCTGATGGAGGTCTCGTCCATGGCGACCCAACTCGACGACCTCCGGATCAACGAGCAGCATCTGCCGCACCGGCTCGATCGCGGCATCGCCGAGCGGGCGGCGATCGGGCTGGTGGTGCTCGCGACCGATCAGACCCTCGAGCACGAATGCCGCCTGCTGATGGATCTGCCGGGGGTCGCGTTCTACGAGAGCCGGATCCTGAACGACAACGCGATCACGCCCGCGACGCTCAAGGCCATGGAGGCGCGCCTCGCCGAGGCCGCGGGGCTGATCCTGCCCGGCCTGCCGCTCGACGTGGTCGGCTTCGGCTGCACCTCGGCCTCGATGGTGATCGGCGAGGAGCGGGTGTTCGAGCGGATCCGCGAAGCGCGCCCGGGGGTCGCCTGCACGACGCCGATCACCGCCGCCTTTGAGGCGTTCCGGGCGCTGGAGATGCGCCGCATCGCGTTGCTGACCCCGTATCGGGACGACATCAACCGCTTCATCCGGGACTACATCGAGGCCCGCGGCATCGAAGTGCCGGTGATGGGCTCGTTCAACGAGGAGGACGACCGGCAGGCGGCACGCATCGCGATCGCCTCGATCCGCGACGCCGCGCTCCGGCTCGGCGGGGCGGCCGAGGTCGATGGCGTGTTCGTCTCCTGCACGAGCCTGCGCCTGGTCGAGGCGGTCGCCGGCATCGAGGCCGAACTGGGAAAACCCGTGACCTCGAGCAACCATGCGCTCGCCTGGCATTGCCTGCGCCTGGCCGGGGTCGACGAGCCGAGGCCGCAATGGGGCCGGCTGTTCGAGCGGACCCTGGGACCGGCGCGCTGACGATCGACCAGGTGCTCCGCTTGCGGGAACGTCGCTGCCCGGGGAGCGTTGAGCACGCGCCATGATCAACGCCCGCGCCAGCGACCTGTGGTGGAAGAACGCGGTCTTCTACTGCCTCGACGTCGAGACCTTCCAGGACGGCAACGGCGACGGCTGCGGCGATTTCGCGGGGCTGACCCAACGCATCGAGTACCTGGACGGGCTCGGCGTCACCTGCCTGTGGCTGATGCCGTTCTATCCCTCGCCGAACCGCGACGACGGTTACGACATCACCGACTACTACAGCGTCGATCCGCGCCTGGGCACGCTCGGCGACTTCGTCGTCTTCCTGCGCACCGCACGTGCGCACGGCATCCGGGTGATCGCCGACCTCGTGGTCAACCACACCTCGAACCAGCATCCCTGGTTCCAGGCCGCGCGCGCCGATCGCGACTGCCGCTATCGCAACTTCTACGTCTGGCAGGACGACCCGCCGGCGGACGGGCCCAAGGGCCTGGTCTTTCCGGATCAGGAGACCAGCAACTGGCAGTACGACGAGCAGGCCGGCCAGTACTACCTGCATCGGTTCTACAAATACCAGCCCGACCTCAACATCGCCGATCCGGACGTGCGCGACGAGATCGCCAAGATCGCGGGCTTCTGGCTCGAGCTCGGGCTGTCGGGCTTTCGGGTCGACGCGGTGCCGTTCCTGCTCGAGCTCGACGGCATCGCCGGCCGGCTCAAGCTCGACCCGCACAGGTTCCTGCGCGATCTGCGCGCCTTCCTCGACCGCCGCTGCGGCGATGCGATCCTGATGGGCGAGGTCAACCTCGAGCCCGAGGACGTGCGCCGCTTCTTCGGCGACGAGGACGGCGACGAGCTCCAGATGTGCCTGAACTTCAACCTCAACCAGTCGCTGGCGCTCGCCATGGTGCGCGAGGACGCGGGCCCCCTGATCCACGGCCTGCGGGCGCTGCCGAGCGTGCCGGTCGACGACCAGTGGGCGATGTTCGTGCGCAACCATGACGAGTGGTCGCTCGACAAGCTGACCGAGGCCGAACGCGAGGAGGCCTTTGCCGAGCTCGGCCCGAAGAAGGATATGCAGCTGTACGGCCGCGGCATCCGGCGCCGCCTGCCGACCATGCTGGACGGCGACCAGGCGCGGATCCGGATGGTCTACAGCCTGGCCTTCGCGCTGCCCGGCTCGCCGATCCTGTTCTACGGCGAGGAGATCGGCATGGCCGAGAACCTCGCGATCGCCGGCCGCGAGAGCGTGCGCTCGCCGATGCAGTGGTCGGCCGAGGCCAACGGCGGCTTCTCGACGGCGGCGCCCGACCAGCTGCGGCGGCCGCTGGTCGAAGGCGAATGGGGGCCCAAGGCGGTCAACGTCGCCGACCAGATGCGCGACCAGAACTCCCTGTTGCAGTGGATGACCCGGCTGATCCGCTGCCGGCGGCACTGCCCGGAGGTCGGCTTCGGCGCCTGGCAGGTCCTGCCGAGCCCGCACAAGGGCGTGATCGCGCTGCGCTACGACGTCGAGGGGCGCACCGTGGTCACGATCCACAACCTTGCGCGCCAGCGCTGCAAGACGCGGATCGAGCTCGGCGGCGCCGAGGACTGGCTCGGGCTCACCGACCTTCTGGACGGTGCCGCCTGCGAGCTGCAGCCCGACGGCACGCTCGAGCTGCCGCTCGAAGGCTACGGTCTGCGCTGGTTTCGGGTGCGCAGGACCGGCGCGGGCATGGTCCTCTGAGAGCTGCGGTCAGCGCGGTTTGACCATCAGCGCCGGGCCGTCGACGACGTCGAAGGTGTCCTTGCGCTCGGTCGCAATGAAGAACTTGAGCCGGTAGTCGCCGGGGCCGACTACGACCCGGTTCGCCGACAGCGGCAGCGGCACCAGATCCTGGGCCGCGCGACCCGGTGGCGCAAAGGCGAACTGTTCGGGCTCCGGATCGCTGCCGTCGCTCTCGACCTTGAGCGGCAGCTCCGCCTCCTGCTCGACCTCGAGCGGCAGCGGCTCTGCCAGCCGGGCGCTGCGCCGGCCGAAATCGTGGACCATCAGGATCCGTTTGCCCTGGCCGGCGGCCGCGAGGCCGAAATGGGTGTAGCGCTTGTCCAGCAGGTTTTTCCGGTGCTCCGGGCTGTGCATCCAGCCGTCGACGATCTTGAGCGCGAGCGGCCCGACCTGCTCCTTCAGATCGGCGACCTCGATCCCCTTCTCCTGGGCCAGGTTCTCGCCGGTCGTGCCGATGAACCGCCGGTCCAGGATCGCGACCCGGTCGCTGACGTCCCGGCCGTCCGGGCCGACGTGGTCGAAATAGCGCCGCTCGAGCATGTCGAGCGCGTGCGCCCGGGCGGCGGTCCGCAGGCCGGGATCGGCTTGCAGTGGCGGCACGCCGGCCGCCTGCCGCCGCTCCCCGGTGAGCTCGATCAGCCGCTCCTCGAGGTCGTGGAGGAACACGACGTCGCCGGGCGGGTGCGCGAGCGCCGCTTTGGTGGCCTCGGCATAGCCGGTGATCGAATTGCGGTCGGCGGCGGCGGCTCCGGGCGGGATCAGGAGCACGAGCCCCAGGACGAGCCCGCCGGCGGCGCGACTCCGGCTGGCTGGCGGCTCGCGGGATGGCATCGGCGGGCTCCGGACTCGGGCTGGTGAGCTTTGTGAACGCCGGACCGGGTCCGGCGGTTCCTCGCCGCGCCCGCGGGCGCCCCGCGCGTGCCCGGGTTTACCGGGCGTCAACCTTCCGGCTCCTATGACTGAGGCCGGTCAATCAGGTCGGGCAGGAGACCGCGATGCTGAGTGCGCAGGAAGCTCTGGTGTACACGATGGTGGCGGCCGCCGAAGCCGATCACGAGATCGACGATGCGGAGATCCGGATCATCGGCGATCTGGTCAACCATCTGCCGGTCTTCCGGGGCGTGGACCGGGCCGCGACCACCAGGATCGCGACCGCCTGCTCGAAGCTGCTGGCCGCGGCCGGCGGCCGGGAGCGGGTGTTCGTCCTGATCCGCGAGGCGCTCTCGGCGCCGCTGCGCGAGACCGCGTATGCGATTGCCTGCGATGTGATCGCGGCCGACAGCCGCCTGCACCGGCACGAGCTGCAGATCCTCGAGCAGATCCGCGCCCAGCTGGAGGTCGAGCCGGCCATGGCGCGCGCGATCGAGCAGGTCGCGCGGGTCCGCTTCCAGGCCGCCTGACGGCCCGGCGCGGGTTCGCGCCCGGCTCAGGGGCGGACCGGATCGGCATCGGCGGCTCCGGTCGTGGCGGGCTCCGGGGCTGGCGTGCTCGGTCCCAAGGACCCGCCGCAATGCGGGCAGCGCGCGTGCGCCCGCCGTTGCGCGAGCAGGCGGACGATCTCGGCGGCCTGATGGTCGGTGAGGCCGAGCCGGCTGCGGATCTCCTTCAGCTCGTCGCCCTCTTCCGGCGTGATCGCGCCCCCGGCGAGCATGCGGCCGACCGCGGCCTCGAATTCCTGCCGGCGCTGGTGCAGCTGCTCGGAGAAGCCGGACGCGAGCAGGCCCGCGGGGAGCGCGACCATGCCGAGCCCGATGATCGCGATCACGCCGCCGACCACTTTGCCGAGCGGAGTCACCGGCACCATGTCGCCGTAGCCGACCGTGGTCATGGTCACGATCGCCCACCACATCGCGTCCGGGATGCTGGCGAAGACCTGCGGCTGGGCCTTGTGCTCGGCGAGGTAGGCAAAGCTCGCCGCGACCACCAAGAGCATCATCAGCACGAAGACCGCGGCCGCGATCGGCCCGGCCTCGTTGCGCAGGACCCTGGCCAGGAGGTTCATCGACGCCTGGTAGCGGGTCAGCTTGAAGATCAAAAACATCCGGAAGACGCGCACGAACAAGAGGTCCACAGGGATCAGGAAGCTGAGGTAGAAGGGCAGGATCGCGATCAGGTCGACCAGTGCCAGCGGGGTTGCCATGTAGCGCAGCCGCCCGAGCAGCGGCCGGCGATAGCGCCCGTGCTCGCTCTCGACCGCGGCCCATACCCGGAACAGGTACTCGACCGTGAACAGCGCGACCGAAACCACCTCGAAGCCGTCGAACCAGCTGTGCCAGACGGCATCGATCCCGGCCTCGGACTTGAGGACGATCGTGGCCACGTTGGCCGTGATCAGCACGACCAGCGTCCCGGCCAGCACCGCGGCCGGGGGATCGGCGGGCTCGGTATGGTCGAGGATCTCGTGCGTTCGGCGGCGCAGTGCCGTCATGTCCGATCCCTTGCCTCCTGACGATCGTACCCCATAGCGCAGCCGGGAGGCGAGCGCACGGCGAACCCGGGCGCCGTCCGGCGTTGATCCGGACCCCGGCTTGTGCGATGGCCTCCTTGGGCGCCGTTCGCGCCGGCGGGATCAGGGGGGCCAGGGAATGACGATCTCGGTCAAGGCGCCGACCACCGACCAGATCCTGGAGATCGCGGCCGGGTTCGGCATGCATCTCGAGCGGTCCGCCGCCGACAGCTTCCGGGGCATCATGGCGGCGACGCTCGGCTCCTACGCAAGGGTCGACGAGCTGGTCGAGCCGGCCCTGCCGGTCCGCTATCCGCGGACCTCGGGCTGGCGGCCCGGACCCGAGGAGAACCCGTTGAACGCCTGGTACTGGCGCTGCGAGATCGCGGGCGCCGCCGAGGGCGTGCTGGCCGGCAAACGGGTCGCGATCAAGGACAACATCTGCGTTGCCGGCGTGCCGATGGCGAACGGCTCGCGGGTGCTCGAGGGCTACGTGCCGGACGTCGACGCGACCGTCGTGACCCGGATCCTGGACGCCGGCGGCCGGGTCATTGGCAAGGCCGCCTGCGAGGATCTGTGCTTCTCGGCCGGCAGCCACACCTGCGTTACCGGCCCGATCCGCAATCCCTGGGCGCCGGACCATTCGGCCGGCGGCTCGTCGGGCGGCAGTGCGGCGCTGGTCGCGGCGGGCGTCGTCGAGTGCGCGATGGGCGGCGATCAGGGCGGCTCGATCCGGACGCCGTCAGCCTGGTGCGGCGCCTATGGCCTGAAGCCGACCTGGGGGCTCGTGCCGTGCACCGGGACGATGCCGATCGCCTATGCGCTCGACCACCTGGGCCCGATCTGCTCGAGCCCGGAGAACGTCGCGCGCCTGCTCACCGCGATCGCCGGCCCCGATCCGCTCGACCCGCGCACCGCTTTTTCCGAACCCGGCGACTACATGGGCGCCCTCCAGCGGGGCGCCCGCGGCCTTCGGATCGGCATGCTGAAGGAGGGTTTTTCCCACTCGGTCAGCGATCCCGCGACCAGCGCCAAGGTCAGACGGGCGATCGAGGTGCTGGGCGAGCAGGGGGCGGTGGTCAGCGAGGTCTCGGTGCCGATGCACTACGACGCGCCGCACGTCTGGACCGCGGTGATCCTCGAGGGCGCGACCGAGCTGATGATCAAGGGCAACGGCCAGGGCAACAACTGGAACGGCTACTATACGGTCTCGCTGATCGACGCGTTCGCGCGCGGCTGGCGCTCGCGGCCGGACGATCTGTCGGCGACCTGCAAGCTCGTGCTGCTGCTCGGCGAATATCTGAACCGCCACTACCACGGCCGCTACCACGCCAAGGGCCAGAACCTGAAACCCGTGGTCAAGGCGGCCTACGATGCGGCTCTCCAGCAGGTCGACATCCTGGCGATGCCGACCATCCCGTTCCCGGCGACCCGGCTGCCGCGGGAGGACTGCGCGCTCGAGGACTACATCGACCTCGCGCTCAACATGCAGCAGAACACCTGCCCGTTCGACGTCGCCGGACATCCGGCGTTCACGATCCCCTGCGGCTTGGTCGAGGGCCGGCCGGTCGGCCTGATGCTGGTCGGCCGGCACATGGACGAGGCGACCCTGATCGCGGCCGCCCAGGCCTACGCCCAGGCGGTCGACTGGAAGGCGGCGTAGCGGCCCCCACCGCCGGCGGGGCAGAGGCCGGGCTGCCGGGTCATCTAGGAAGCGAGAGCGAGCGCGTCGTCGAGGGCCGGGTAGTCGGTGTAGCCGCGCTCGGTGCCGCCGTAGAAGGTGGCCGGATCGGGCACATTGAGGGGCGCGTTGCGGGCCAGCCGCGACGGCAGGTCGGGGTTGGCGAGGAATGATGCGCCGAAGCTCACGAGATCGGCCTCGCCGCGGACGAGCGCCGCCTCGGCAAGCGGCCGGGTGTAGCCGCCGTTGACCATCAGGGGCCCCCCGAAGGCCCCCTTCAGGGCGGGCGCGAGCGGCGCGGCGTCGGCGCCGACCGGCTCGACGACGTGCAGATAGGCAAGCCCGAAGGGGGCAAGGGCCCGGGCGACATGGCCGAAGGTCGCGGCCGGGTCGCTGTCGCTCATGTCGTTGAAGTCGCTCCGTGGAGAAATACGGACGCCGACCCGCTCGGCGCCCCAGACGGCGGCCACCGCCTCGGTCACCTCGAGCAGGAAGCGGGCGCGGTTTTCCCGGGTTCCGCCGTAGCGGTCGGTGCGCCGGTTGGTGCCGTCGCGCAGGAACTGGTCGATCAGGTAGCCGTTGGCGCCGTGGATCTCGATGCCGTCGAAGCCGGCCTCGAGCGCGCGACGGGCACCCTCCGCGAACTGGCCGACGACGCCCGGAATCTCGCCGGTCTCGAGCGCGCGCGGGGTGACGAAGGGCTGCGGCCCGCTGGCGGTGAAGGCCTCGCCCTTGGCGGCGATCGCCGAGGGCGCGACCGGGAGCGCGCCGTCCGGCTGCAGCGAGGGATGCGAGATCCGGCCGACGTGCCAGAGTTGGAGAAAGATCCGGCCGCCCCCGGCGTGCACGGCGTCGGTGACCCGGCGCCAGCCGGCGACCTGGGCGGCGCTGTGGATGCCGGGCGTGCCGGGGTAGCCGACGCCCTGGGACGAGACCTGGGTCGCCTCGGTGACGATCAGGCCGGCGGAGGCGCGTTGCCGGTAGTACTGCGCGGCGAGCGCGCCCGGGACGTTGCCCGGACCGGCGCGGTTGCGGGTCATCGGCGCCATCACGATGCGGTTGGGCAGGGCGAGCGCGCCGAGCTGGAAGGGCGTGAACAGGTCGGGTGCGGCCATCGCTGGTCTCCGGGTTGAAGAATGTATGTGAATACATACATGTCATCGGCACCGGCGCTGTCAAGTATGTAATCGCGTACCATTCTTCCGGTGCTACGATCACCGTTGCCGCAATGTGACGGGCGATGAGCCAGAGGATCATGCCAGAGACGGCCGTGGAGACCGAGGCGACCCGGCGGCGCGACCGGGAGGCGACCAAGCAGGCGCTGCTGGCCGCGGCCGTCGAGGTGTTCGCTGAGCACGGCTACGATGCCGCGACGACGCGCGCGGTGGCGCAGGCGGCGGGCGTCAACGAGCAGCTGATCCAGCGCTATTTCGGCGGCAAGGCGGGACTTTTGCTCGCGATCATCGAGCGTTTCGGCGAGCAGGAGCGCAGCTGTTGCGCGCTGCCGCCGCCGTGCGCCAGCGTCGAGGCCGAGATCCGCGGCTTTCTCGAATATCAGCTCGAGCACATCGCGGCCGTGGGCGACGTCTTCAAGGTGGCACTCTACCGCTCGCTGTCCGACCCCGAGGTCGCCTGCGCGATCGGCCGCCAGTTCGCCGAGACCCGGATTCCGTTGTTGCGCCAACGCCTGGAGGCGCTGCGCGCGCGCGGCCTGGTCGATGCCCAGGCGGATCTGGACTCCGCGGCCACTGCGCTCGCGTCCCTGAGCTTCGGGCTCGCCTTCGTCGACCAGCTGGTGTTCGGCGCCGACTGCGCGCGCCTGCGGCGGGTCGCCGCCCACGTCGCGACCGTCTATGCCGCGGGCCTGATGCCGGCGCGCACGACCGCATAGAGCCGGCGCAAGGTACCACGGCCGGCCCTCACCAAAAACACACGTTTCTGCTCGACACCTGCCGCCCCGGCCGTGTCGCGGCACGTAATCTGCAGGGGCGAGCGCCAGACGTTCGAGGCGCCGCGCTTCGTGCTCGCCGTCGGCACCCGCCCGTTCCGGCCCGATTACGTGCCGTTCGACGGCGAGCGGCTCCTGGACAGCGACGAGATCATCGACCTCAAGTTCATGCCCAAGAGCCTGGCGGTCATCGGCGCCGGCGTGATCGGGGTCGAGTACGCCAGCATCTTCAAATACGATGGACGTCCGGCCCTGCTCCATCGAGGTCGAGGCGAGGCTCGGAAAGCCGATCACGTCGCCGGCGGCGTAAATGTGCGGCACCTGGGTCTGGAAGGTCCTGGGATCGACCTCGAGCCGGCCGCGATGATCGACCGGCAGGCCGACGACATCGAGGCCCCACGCCTTCGGGCGGCCGGCCCAGGCGCCGCCGATCTTCTTCCCCCACGGCATCTACGCCGTGCCCGAGATGTCGACCATCGGCATGACCGAGGAGCAGGTGCGCGCCGAGGGCATCGGCTACGAGTTGGGCGTCGCCCGCTTTCGCGAGACCTCGCGCGGCCACATCATGGGCCTGCACAACGGCATGATGAAGATACTGTTCGCGATCGACAGCCGGCGCCTGTTGGGCGTGCACATCGTCGGCGAAGGGGCGACCGAGCTGATCCAGATCGGCCAGGCGGTCCTCAACCTCGGCGGCACGCTCGACTATTTCGTCGAGAACACCTTCAACTACCCGACGCTGGCCGAAGCCTACAAGGTCGCAGCACTCGACGCCTGGAACCGGATGCCGCCGGCCGCCGCCTGACCGGGTCCGGCCGAGCGGGCGGTGCAAACGCCAGATCTCAGCGGAGGAAAGCGAGAAGGCGCGCCAGGAACTCGTCCGGCCGGTCGGCGTGCACCTGATGACCGGCGCCCGCGATGGTCGCGAATTCGACCGCGGGAAAGAGATCCCTGATCACCGGCCGGTACTGGTCGCGCACGTAGGTCGAGCGGCTGCCGGCGATGAACAGCGTCGGGCCCGCGTAACTCTGCCCGGCGCTCGGCGGGAAATCCATGAGCTCGGAAAGGTTCGCGGCGATCGCCTCGAGATTGGCGCGCCAGGCGTAGCCCTCGGGCGTCCGCACCAGGTTCTGGAGCAGGAACGCCCGCATCAGCGGGTCGTGGATGGTCTTCGCGAGCTCGGCATCGACCTCGGGCCGGCGGGTGATCCGCGCGAGGTCGACCGCGCGCATCGCGTCGATGTACTCGCGCAGGCTGTGGCGGTAGAGGACCGGTGCGACGTCGACCACGACCAGGCGGCTCACCAGATCGGGACGGGTCAGGGCGAGACGCATCGCGACCTTGCCGCCCAGGCTGTGGCCGACCAGCGTGGCCGGCGCGAGGTCCCGCGCCTCGATCGAGGCTGCGACGTCGGCCGCCATCTGGTCGAAGCTCATGGTTTCCGACCAGGGCGAGCGGCCGTGGTTGCGCAGATCGGGCGTCAGCACCCGGCAGGTCGCGGCGAGCTGCCTCGCGATGCTGGTCCAGTTGCGGGCCGAGCCCAGGAGCCCGTGCAGGATCACGACCGGCGCGCCGGTCTCGCCGAGCTCGTCGGCGGCGAGATCGGGCGCGATCACCAGCTGAGCCGCTCGAAGAACGCCACGATCGCGGCGGCCGCCGCATCGGGCGTCTCGTACTGGACGAAGTGGCCGGCATCCTCGGCGATCGTGATCTCGGGGTCTTGGAAGAACTCGGGGAGCCGGTCCACCCACTCGGCTTTCAGGATCGGGTCGTGGCGGCCCCACATGACCCGGGTCGGCAGCTCGATCCTGGGCATGGGCGGCACTTCCTCCCGGATCACGGCCGCGCGCGCTCTGGCGGCGCTCAGGTACCAGTCGAAGCCGCCCTGTAGATTGCCGGGCCGCATGAAATTCTCGACCCAGGCCTCGAGGTCGGCGTCGAACGCGTGCGGGTCGCGCGCCCAATGGCGGAGAAAATGGCCGATGTAGATCCGGCAGGCTTGCCTGGAGCTGCCGACCAGCTCGGCCGCCCAGGGCATCTGATGGAACGACTGGTACCAGATCTCGATCAGATGCGAGACTTCGGCCCAGCGCCGGCCGATCCCGGCGTGGGGGCAGTTGAAGAAGAACAGGCCCGCGATGCGCTCGGGGTGCTCGCGCGCGAGCGCCTGGGCGACGTAGGCGCCGACGTCGTGGCCGACCACGCCGACCCGCGCGATCTTCAGGTGATCCAGCAGGGCGACCGCGTCGGCCGCGTGGACCTCCGGACCGGCGGCGCGCGAGGGGCCGGTGGTCGGCTTGTCGCTGGCGCCGAAGCCGCGCAGGTCCGGGGCGAGCAGCTGGAAACGGTCCTGAAGCCGTCGCATGCAGGGCGCCCAGGTCAGCCAGAACTCCAGCCAGCCGTGCAGCAGCAGCAGCGGCCGGCCGCTGCCGGCCCGCGCGACGTGGACGGTGATGCCGTTGGCCGGCAGGCTCAGCGACTCGAAGCCATGATCGGTCGGATCGAGCTTGGTGGTCACGTCAGGCTCGCAGCGGCTTGAGGGGGACGGGTCGGATCGGCACTTTGCTCAGACGCCGACCTGGGATAGGCTCGGCACCGGGGCTTTACGTATCAACAATCGATACAGCGACCAAGGGGGAGACAACCGATGCGCAGCACGATCATCGCAGCCGCTCTGGCGACGCTCCTCGGCGGCACGCTCGCAAGCGCGCAGGCGGCCACGATCTCGATCTCCTGCGGCGCCGTCGGTCTCGAGCTGCAGCTCTGCCAGACGGGCGCCGAGGCCTGGGCCAAGACGACCGGCAACCAGGTCAAGGTGATCTCGACGCCCAATTCCTCGACCGAGCGTCTCGCCCTCTATCAGCAGATGCTGGCGGCCGGCTCGGCCGACATCGACGTCTACCAGATCGACGTGATCTGGCCCGGCATCCTCGCCAACCACTTCATCGATCTGTCGCAGCACATTGACAAGGCGCAGATCGAGCAGAACTTCAAGGCGATCATCGAGAACAATACGGTCGACGGCGCCCTGGTGGCGATGCCCTGGTTCACCGACGCCGGGGTGCTCTACTATCGCAAGGATCTGCTCGAGAAATATGGCAAGAAGCCGCCGACCACCTGGCAGGAATTGACCGACACGGCCAAGGCGGTCGTGGATGGCGAGCACGCGGCCGGCAACGACAAGATGCGCGGCTTCGTGTTCCAGGCCAAGGCGTACGAGGGCCTGACCTGCGACGCGTTGGAGTGGGTCGACAGCTTCGGCGGCGGCACGATCGTCGACGACAAGGGCAAGATCACGATCAACAATCCGAAGGCTGCTGAGGCCATCGATCTCGCGGCTAGTTGGGTCGGCAAGATCGCGCCCGAGGGCGTCTTGAACTACTCGGAGGAGGAATCGCGCGGCGTGTTCCAGTCCGGCAACGCCGTGTTCATGCGTAACTGGCCCTACGCCTGGGCGCTCGGTAACGCCGAGGACAGTGCGATCAAGGGCAAGATCGGGGTCACGGTCCTGCCGATGGGCGGCACGGACGGCAAGCACGCGGCCACGCTCGGTGGCTGGCAGCTGGCGGTGTCGAAATACTCGGCCAACGCGGACGTCGCGGCCGATCTGGTCAAATACCTGACCAGCTACGACGAGCAGAAGCGCCGCGCCATCAAAGGCTCCTATAACCCGACCATCGCCAAGCTCTACCAGGACCCCGAGGTGCTCGCAGCGAGCCCGTTCTTCGGCGATCTGTACGAGACGTTCACCCACGCGGTCGCGCGGCCCTCGAAGGTGACCGGCGCCAAGTACAATCAGGTGAGCTCGGAATTCTACAACGCCGTCCACGCGGTCCTGAGCGGCAAGACTGATGCCGCCAGCAGTCTCGCCGCGCTCGAGCGGAAGCTCGATCGCCTGTCGCGCGGCGGTCGCTGGTAAGGCTGTCGAGCGCCGGCCGGGCTTCGAAGGCGCCGCATCGATGGAGTAAGCGCTAAGGGAGGCTCAAGATGAGCACGACCGCCGCCGTTGCCGCCAAAGAGGTGGTCGCCCCGCCGCCGAAGGCCTCGCGGCTGACCCGGGAGCGGGTACGCTCGGCCTGGCTGTTCATGGCGCCGATGCTGGTCGTGCTCGCCCTGGTCGCGGGCTGGCCGCTCGCGCGCACGATCTGGTTCGGCTTCACCGACGCCAATCTGTCCGACCTCGAGGCCGCCCAGTTCATCGGCTTCGTCAATTACTTCTATCTGCTGCAGGACCCGGACTGGTGGAACGCGGTCTGGAACACGGTCGTGTTCGCGACCGCGTCGGTGACCATCGAGACCGTCCTCGGCATGGCGATCGCGCTGGCGCTCAACGCCCATTTCGGCGGTCGCGGCCTGTTGCGCGCCGCGGTCCTGATCCCCTGGGCGATCCCGACCGTGGTCTCGGCGCAGATGTGGGGCTGGATGTTCCACGACGTGTTCGGGGTGATCAATGCGGTCCTGATCTCGTTGGGCCTGATCGACAAGGGAATCGCCTGGACGGCGTCGCCCTCGACCGCGCTGCTCGCGGTGATCATGGTCGACGTCTGGAAGACCACGCCGTTCATGGCCCTACTGCTGCTGGCCGGCCTGCAGATGCTGCCGCAGGAGTGCTACGAGAGCGCCAAGGTCGACGGCGTCCATCCGGTCCGGGTGTTCTTCAAGATCACCCTGCCGCTGCTCAAGCCGGCGCTGATGGTCGCGATCATCTTCCGGGTCCTGGACGCGCTTCGGATCTTCGATCTGATCTACGTGATGTCGGGCAACAACAAGGACACCATGTCGATGTCGGTCTACGCCCGCCAGCAGCTGGTCGATTTCCAGGACGTCGGCTACGGCTCGGCGGCCGCGACCATGCTGTTCCTGATCATCGCGCTGTTCACGGTCGGCTATCTGACGCTGGCCCGGGTCGGCAGCGAGGATTGAGCGGGAGACCGGACATGAACCGCAAGCTCAAGAAGCTGATCGGCCGCATCGCCTTCTATCTGTTCCTGGCGGTGATCGTGGTTTACACGGTGTTCCCGTTCTACTGGGCGATCGTGTCCTCGCTGAAGGCCGGATCGGACCTGTTCAAGGTCGATTTCTGGCCGCCGCATCCGGCCTGGGACAACTACGTCGCGGTGTTCCGCGAGCAGCCGTTCGCGCGCAACATCCTGAACTCGGTGATCGTCGCGGTCTCGACCGTGGTGCTGTCGCTGGCGCTCGCGGTCGCCGCTGCCTACGCGCTCGGCCGGATCCAGTTCCGCGGCCGCACCACGCTCCTGTTTCTGGTGCTGGGCGTCTCGATGTTCCCGCAGATCGCGGTGCTCTCGGGCATGTTCGAGCTGGTCCGCGCCATGGGGCTCTACAACCACCTGCCGGCGCTGATCCTGTCCTACATGATCTTCACGCTGCCGTTCACGGTCTGGGTGCTCACGACCTTCATGCGCGAATTACCCAAGGAGCTCGAGGAGGCGGCGATCGTGGATGGCGCCAAGCCCTACACGATCGTGACCAAGGTCTTCATGCCGCTGATGGGCCCGGCGCTCGCGACCACGGGCCTGCTCGCGTTCATCGCCGCCTGGAACGAGTTCCTGTTCGCGCTGACCTTCACGCTGACCTCCGAGCAGCGGACCGTCCCGGTCGCGATCGCGCTGATCTCGGGCGCCAGCTCCTACGAGCTGCCCTGGGGCAACATCATGGCCGCCTCGGTGATCGTGACCGTGCCCCTGATCGTCCTGGTCCTGATCTTCCAGCGCCGGATCGTCTCCGGCCTTACGGCGGGTGCGGTCAAGGGGTAGGTTCCGACTCGCGGATCGAAGGGCTTGCACGCGACTGCCGCTCCCTCGATTTGGTGGCAGGATCGTCATTCAAAAGAGGGGCTGTCGATGGCGATGCGGATCCAGCAGGCGACGAAGCCGCTCTACGAGGCCGATTTCTACGCTTGGTCTCGGGAGCAGGCCGCGCTTCTGCGCGCCGGGCGATATGAGGAGCTCGACCTTCAGAACCTGATCGAGGAAGTCGATGACTTGGGCATCTCGCTCTATCGGTCGGTTCGGTCCCGCGTGCGGACCATCATCGAGCACCTCCTGAAGCTGGAGCATTCGCCCGCGCGCGGTCCGAGAGATCTCTGGCATGACACGGTCGCCGTGCAACGGGCTGACCTTGAAGACGACTTGACGGCGACCCTGCGTTCGCGGATGGAAGCCGATCTCCCGAAACAATATGAACGCGCTTGCGCCGCCGCCGCCCGTGCGCTTCGGCGCTACGGCGAGGACACCGCCGCCAACGCGCTGCCCACCACCTGTCCTTACACACTCGACCAAATCGTCGGCGAGTGGCCGCCGTGATCAGCCCGGCCCTGATGTCGTGGCGCGGAATCTTCTGAGTTTTCCGCCGATCTGAGGTCGCGATCGAATTCTCGACCCGCGCGACGGGGTGGGCGATCATGAGCGCGGGCGAAGCGCGGTCGGGAGAGCATGGACGAGTGGTGGCGCGGCGCGGTGATCTATCAGGTCTATCCGCGCAGTTTCCAGGACAGCAACGACGACGGCGTCGGCGATCTGCCGGGGATCACCCGGCGGCTCGAGCACATCGCCGGGCTCGGCGTCGATGCGGTCTGGATCTCGCCGTTCTTCAAGTCGCCGATGGCCGATTACGGCTACGACGTCGAGGACTATCGCGCGGTCGACCCGCTGTTCGGCAGCCTCGACGACTTCGACGCGCTGCTCGGGCGGGCGCACGGCCTCGGCCTCAAGGTCATGGTCGACATGGTGCTGAGCCACACCTCCAGCCGGCATCCGTGGTTCCTCGAGAGCCGGAGCTCACGCAGCGATCCCAGGGCCGACTGGTACGTCTGGGCGGATGCCAGGCCGGACGGCACGCCGCCCAACAACTGGCTCTCGATCTTCGGCGGCTCCGCCTGGGAATGGGAGCCGCGCCGCGGCCAATACTATTTCCACAATTTTCTCGCCGCGCAGCCGGATCTCAACAATCACAACCCCGAGGTCGTCAAGGCGCTCTGCGCCGAGGCGGAATTCTGGCTCGAGCGCGGGGTCGACGGCTTTCGCCTGGATGCGATCGACTTTGCGATGCACGATCCGGCGCTGCGCGCCAATCCCGTGCGCCCCGAGGGCGCGGCGGTCGCGCCCGGCCTTAATCCCACCAGCCCCTACGCCCGCCAGCTGCATATCTTCGATAAGGCCCATCCGGCGCTCCCGGAGCGCCTGCTGAGGCCGCTCCGGCGCCTCGCCGATCGGTACGAGGTGGCGCTGCTCGGCGAGCTCAGCGGCGACGGCCAGCTCGAGCGCGCCGCCGCCTACACCAGGGGCGGCGATGGGCTGCACTGCGCCTATACCTTCGATCTCCTGGGCTGTCCGCTCAGCCCCGGCGCCGTGCGCGCGGTGGTCGAGACGCTCGAGGCGAGCATCGAGGATGGCTGGCCCTGCTGGTCGCTCGGCAACCACGACGTCCGGCGCGCGGTCAGCCGGCTCGGCGGCCGCGCCGCGCCGGCGGCGCTGGCCAGGCTGCTGCCGGCACTGCTCGGCAGCCTGCGCGGCACGGTCTGCCTCTACCAGGGCGAGGAGCTGGGGTTGCCCGAGGCCGAGCTCGCCTTCGAGGATCTGCGCGACCCGCCGGGGATCGCGTTCTGGCCGGAGCCGGTCGGCCGCGACGGCTGCCGGACGCCGATGCCCTGGCAGCACGAGGCGCCCTCCGGTGGCTTCAGCAGGGGCCGACCCTGGCTGCCGCTCCCCGAAGCCCATCTGGCGCTCGCGGTCGACCGGCAGCTGGCCGACCCAGAATTGGTATTGGCCAGTACCCGGCGATTCCTCGCCTGGCGCCAGGGCCAGCGGGCACTTCGGATTGGCAGCGAGCGGTTCTTGGACGCGCCGGCGCCGATTCTGGCGCTGGTGCGTGCGGCTGCGGGCGAGGCCCTGCTCTGCGCCTTCAATCTCGGGGCCGCGCCCGCGACCTTCACCGCACCCGGCCCGGTTGAGCCGCTCCCCGCAGCCGGCTTTACCTCCGCGCTCGAAGGGGCGACAATTGGCCTGCCGGGCTACGGCGCGTTCTTCGGGCGGTGGTCCGGGGGGTAGCAGGGAGAGCGACGATGGCAGAGATCACCATGCGCGAGGTCCGCAAGTCGTTCGGCGCCGCGCACGTCATCAAGGGGGTGACCCTCGACATCCGGAACAAGGAGTTCGTGGTCTTCGTCGGGCCGTCGGGCTGCGGCAAGTCGACCCTGCTGCGCCTGGTGGCGGGCCTCGAGGACATCAGCTCGGGCCGGATGATGTTCGATGGCGAGGAGGTCAACGACCTGCCACCGGCCGAGCGCGGCATCGCCATGGTGTTCCAGTCCTACGCGCTCTACCCGCACATGAGCGTCTACGAGAACATGGCCTTCGGCCTCAAGCTCGCCAAGGTCGGCCAGGAGGGCGTCGACCAGCGGGTGCGCAACGCCGCCCGGATCCTGCAGATCGAGCATCTGCTCGAGCGCAAGCCCAAGGCGCTCTCGGGCGGCCAGCGCCAGCGGGTCGCGATCGGCCGCGCGATCGTGCGCGACCCGCGCGTGTTCCTGTTCGACGAGCCGCTCTCGAACCTGGATGCCGCGCTCCGGGTCCAGATGCGGATCGAGATCGCGAAACTGCACCACGAGCTCAACGCGACCATGATCTACGTCACCCACGACCAGGTCGAGGCGATGACGCTCGCCGACCGGATCGTGGTCCTGAACGCCGGCGTGGTCGAGCAGTTCGGCTCGCCGCTCGACCTCTACCACCACCCGCAGAACCTGTTCGTCGCCGGCTTCATCGGCTCGCCGCGGATGAACTTCCTGGAGGGCACGGTCGCCGGCAGCGCCGGCAACGCGATCACCGTCGATCTCGGCGACGGCGCCCAGCTGGTGGCACCGGTCAGCGCCAACGGCGCGCAGGCGGGCGAGAAGGTGACGCTCGGGCTGCGACCCGAGCACCTGGTCGAGGGCGGCGGCGGCGATGCCGAGCTCAGGGGCCGGGTGATCGCGGTCGAGCACCTGGGCGGCGAGACCTACATCTATCTCGAGCGCGGCGGCGAGATGCCGATGATCGTCAAGGCGGCCGGGGATTCCAAGACCAAGGTCGACGACGTCCTGCCGGTCGGCGTCCCGGCCAGCGCCTGCTACCTGTTCGACGGCGAGGGCCAGGCGTTCGCGCGGCCCGCCGCCCAGGGCTAGGTCAGGTTTCGAGCCGGGACAACAGGACGGTGCAGCCAGAGCTACGACAGCGGCTGGCCCGCCTTTCGGCGGCGGGCTCGACGGCGCTCGCCGCCTCGCTCGCTCCCGGGCCGGCGCTGGCGGCGGACGCGCCGCAGATGGCGGGCAGCCTGCCGATCGAGCGGGTCATCGGCGCGGTTCGCTGCAACCTCGGCGAGGCGCTCGCGGCGACCGCCAAGGCCCATATGCGCCTGACGGTGACCGCGGTCGATCTGCACCTCAGCGCGCTCCAAGGCGGGAGCGGCAAGGCGGCCGAGGCGGTCGAGGTGCCGGCGATCGCGCCCGGCGTCGATCTGCGCGCGCTCGAGGCGACGGACACCGGCAACGCTCCGCCGGTCTCGACCCATGCCATCGACATCCGCTTCGTGCCGTTCGGCGAGACCAGGTCCGGTCCCGCCTGTCAGGCCGACATCGGGCTGCTCTCGGTCGTGCGGAGCGCGATCAAAGCCTTGAGCGCGACCGAAGCCGGCACCGACCGGCTGGTCATCGGCTTTGCCGCCGATTTCCTGATCAGCCGGAGCCAGGACGACAAGATCGGCTTCGTGTTCCTCGATCCCGGTCGCGAGCCCGAGCACCTGGCGGTGCACAGCATCGACGTCGAGCTCCAGCTCGACCGGACCTGAGCGGCGCCAGGGCGACCGAGCCGGGACGCCGCGCGTGCCGCGCCGGGCCGGCGATCAGAGGCCGAAGATCGAGGCGAGGCCAGCGCGCTGGCCGAAGCTCGCCATGGCTGCCTCGGCCGGCGCTGGCTCGCGCGCGGTGCCGAGTTCGGCGGCGGCGCGCAGGACGTGCGGCAGGAGGTCGACGTCGCCGACCGAGTTCAGGAAGATCCCGGGGCGGGCCAGCACCCAGTGGACCGCAAGCCGGATGTCGGCCGGGTCCTCGAGCGGCTGGTACCAGGTGCTGTGGTTGCGGTCGACGCCGGCTGCCCAGGGGCCGCGGGCGAGCGACTTGATGGTCTGGACCGCGACCCGGCGCTGCTGGCAGAGCGCGAGCGTCGCCTCGAAGTCGGCGGCGTAGGTCTCGTGATGGGCGCAGTGCCAGTTCCAGGGCATCAGCACCGAATCGAAGTCGAAGCGCTCGAGCGAGCGCCGGTGCATCGCCGCGATCGTCCAGCCGTGGCCGGTGACGCCGATGAAGCGGATCAGGCCTTGATCGCGCGCCTCGCGTGCCGCGTCGAGCGCGCCGCCGGGCGAGAGCGCCTGCTCCCATTCGTCGGGGTGGCTCAGCGAGTGCAGCTGCAAGAGGTCGATCCGGTCGGTGCGCAACCGCTCGAGCGAGCGCGCGATCTCGGCCTTAGCGCCGGCGTAGTCGCGAAGGCGGGTCTTGGTCGCGAGGAAGAAGTCGTCGCGGTGGCGGTCCATCCAGGGGCCGATCCGGAGCTCGGCATCGCCGTAGGAGGGGGCGGTGTCAATGTGGTTGACGCCGTGCTCGAGCAAAACGTCGAGCACCCGGTCGGCGGTGCCCTGATTGACCCGGCCGAGCGCCGCGGCGCCGAAGATCACGGCCGTGCTCATGTGTCCGGTGCGCCCGAAGGGCCGCTGCTCGATCGGCATGTCTCTCTCCCCCGCGTTCACTCGAGCGACGCGTACCAGCGCCTGGCTGCCTTCCTAGCACCACCCGGTGCAGGGGCGCACCAGCTTCCTGCGACGGCGGGCGTCGGCGACCGAGGTTGTATTGGCGCGCGGGTCCGTCCATTGTTCGCGGGCCGATGACGTGCGCTGACCACCCTCGAACCGCCTGACGATGCGCCTCCTCGTGGTCGAGGACGAACCGGAGCTCGCCGAGCTGCTGCGCCGCGCGCTCGAGCCCGCGGGCTTTGCCGTCGATCTGGCCGGCAGCCTGGCCGAGGCCGAGGAGCACCTGGCGGTGGCGCGCTACGAGGCGCTGATCCTCGACCTGGCGCTCGGCGACGGCGACGGCCTGGCGCTCTTGCGGCGCCTGCGCCGCCAGGGCGCGATGCTGCCGGTGCTGATCCTGACCGCGCGCGACGGGCCCGAGGACCGGGTCACCGGCCTCGATGCCGGCGCCGACGACTACCTGGTCAAGCCGTTCCACATGCCCGAGCTGATCTCGCGCATGCGCGCGCTGTTGCGCCGGCCCAACGCCGCGCTCGGGGTCAGGCTGGAGCTCGCCAATCTGGTGCTCGATTCCGCGTCCCGCGAGACGCTGGTCGACGGCGTGCGGATCGGCCTGTCGGTGCGCGAGACGGCGCTGCTCGAGCTCTTGCTGCGCCGCCACGGCCGGGTCGTGACCCGCGAGACGATCGAGCAGAGCCTCTACAGCTTCGAGAGCCTGCTCGGCTCGAACGCGGTCGAGGTGCTGGTGCACCGGCTGCGCCGCAAGCTCCAGGACGCGGCTGCGCGGCTCCAGATCCATACCGTGCGCGGCGTCGGCTACCTGCTCGCCGAAGCCGGATGAGACGCCGCCGGAAAAGCCGCCCCTGGCGGCTCTCGATCCGCCTGGCGCTGCGCCTCGCGGCGGTCATGGTCGCCGCGATCGCACTGGCCGCCGCCGCAGTCGCCTGGCGCACCATCGCCACGGTCCGCGAGCTCGACGATACCGCTTTGCAGGATCAGGCGCGCGCCGTCGCCGAGCACCTCGGCACCGGGCCGGGCGGCGCGCTGCGTCTCGACCTGCCGCCGGCGCTGGAGGCCGCCTTCCGCACGTCCGAGGGCGACAACCTCTATCTGATCTGCGATCGGCAGAACCGGCCGGTGGCGGGCTCGGATCCCGGCCAGGCGGACCCGATCCTGCCGTTCCTGCCGGCGCCGGGGAGCGAAGGCTTCTTTCGGGTGCCGCCCTCGGAAGTGCATCCGAGCGGCATGGTCGGGCTGCTGACCGACGCCAGGCCGTGGCGGGTCGTGGTCGCGCAGGGGCGCGAGCAGAGCGAGGTTTTGGTCGACAGCCTGCTGCAGGAGTTCATGGTCAGCGCGCTTTGGCTGCTGGTTCCGATCGGGCTGATCACGGTCGCGATCGCGGTGTTCACGATTTACCGCGGGCTGCGGCCGCTGCGGCGGACCTCGGCGGCGGCGGCGCTGGTCGGGCCGACGCGGCCCGGCGTGCGCCTGCCGAGGGCGCGCCTGCCGCGCGAGCTGGTGCCGCTGGTCGCAACCGTCAACCAGGCCCTGGACCGGCTGGAGAAGGGCCTGGACAGCCAGCGCCGGTTCGTCGGCGAGGCGGCGCACGCGCTCCGCACGCCGCTTGCCGTGCTGACCGCGCGCCTGGACGCTCTTCCCGAAGGGCCGGAGACGGAAGCACTCCGCCACGACGTCGACCGGATGAGCCGGCTGGTCGGCCAGATGCTGCGGATGGCGCGGCTCGAAGGCCTGCCGCTGGACGTGAGCCAGCCGGTCGACCTGCACGCGGTCGCGGTCGAGGCGATCAGCGCGCTGGCGCCGCTCGGCCTGCGCCAGGACGTCGAGCTGGCGCTGAGCGAGGCGCCGAGCCACGAGCGGGCGCAGGGCAACCACTCCGCCCTGGTCCTGGCGCTGACCAACCTGATCGAGAACGCTCTGACCCATGCGCCGCGCGGCAGCACCGTCGAGGTCGAGATCGCGGCGCCGGCGACGATCCGGGTGCTCGATCGCGGTGCGGGCGTGCCCGAGGGCCAGCGGAGCACGATCTTCGAGCGCTTTCAGCGCGGCGGCGAGCGCACCGAGGGCGCCGGGCTCGGTCTCGCGATCGTCGCCGAGATCGCCACCGCCCATCGCGGCTCGGTGCGGGTGGAGGGCCGCGAGGGTGGCGGCGCGGTCTTCGTCCTCGACCTCGGCCCGGCGCGGCTCGCGGCCGGTGATCATCGCCCGGAACAGGCTCTTCCGGCCTCAAACGCCTGATCGCGACGCCGCCAGCAGCGACTTGTCGCGCTCGCCTTGCTGCTCCACAGTGCCGACGCGGTCCAGGTGGAGAAAAAGCGTGCGCATCAGGGATATGAACTGGCGACAGGTCGAGGCCCATCTCGAGCGCGACGATCGGGCGGCGCTGCCGCTCGGCAGCACCGAGCAGCACGCGGGGCTGAGCCTGTCGGTCGACAGCATCCTGTCCGAGAAGGTGGCAGCCGACGCCGCCGAGCCGCTCGGGGTTCCGGTCTTTCCGGTGGTGAATTACGGGCTCACGCCCTATTTTCTCGGGTTTCCCGGCACCGTGAGCCTGCGGGTCGAGACCTATGCCCGGGTCGTCCGGGACGTGCTCGACAGCCTGGCGCGCACCGGCTTCAGGCGGGTCCTGATCGTCAACGGCCACGGCGGCAACCAGCCGGCGCACGCGGTCGCGATCGAGTGGATGTCCGAGCATCCCGAGGTGCGGGTCAAGTTCCACAACTGGTGGAACGCGCCCAGGACCTTCGCCAAGGTCGAGGCGCTCGACCCGGTCGCCTCGCACGCGTCCTGGATGGAGAACTTTCCCTGGACGCGCCTTCCGGGCGTCGAGCTGCCGCTCGAGCAGAAGCCGATGATCGACTTCGCGAGGATGCGCCTTCTCGACCCGGCGCGGCTGCGCGCCTACATCGGCGACGGCAATTTCGGCGGCTACTATCAGCGCCCGGATGCGGACATGCTGGCGATCTGGCAGGTCGCGGTCGAGGAGACCCGCGAGCTGCTGGAAGGGCCCTGGGCGTGAGTGCGCCGACCGTGATCTGGGGTGCCGGCGCGATCGGCGGCTGCATCGGGGCAGCACTCGCGCGGGCGGGTCGCGAGGTCCTGCTGGTCGACCGGGCGGCGGACCACGTGGCGGCGATCAATCGCGCCGGCCTCACGATCACCGGCCCGATCGAGAGTTATTCGGTCCGCGTCCGGGCCACGACGCCGGAGCAGCTCGAGGGCGTGCTCGAGACCGTGCTGCTCTGCGTCAAGGGCCAGGACACGCTGGCCGCGACCAGCGCGCTTGCGCCCCATCTCGCCGGCGCCGGCGCGGTCGTCTCGGTCCAGAACGGGCTCAACGAGCGGACCATAGCCGGGATCGTCGGGCCGGAGCGGACGATCGGCTGCTTCGTCAACTTCGGCGCCGACTACCAGGGACCGGGCGTGATCCTGTACGGCGGCCGCGGCGCGGTCGTGGTCGGCGAGCTCGATGGCCAGCGCACGCCGCGGATCGAGGGCATCCACGCGTTGTTCCGGATCTTCGATGCCGACGCCGTGCTGACCGACAACATCTGGGGCTATCTCTGGAGCAAGCTGATCTATGGCGCGCTGCTGTTCGCCACCGCGCTGACCGAGGCTTCGATCGCGGACGTGCTCGAGACGCCTCGCTATCGGCCGGCACTGGCGGCGCTCGGGCGCGAGGTGGCGGCCGTGGCCGCGGCCAAGCGGGTCAGGCTGGAGGCGTTCAACGGCTTCGACCCGCAGGCGTTCACGGCGGCCGCCGAGCCGTCGGCGCTGGAGCGCTCGTTCGCCGAGATGGTCGCCTTCAACCGCCGGTCGGCCAAGAGCCACAGCGGCATCTGGCGCGATCTCGCCGTGCGCAGGCGGCGGACCGAGGCCGATGCGCTGATTGCACCGATCGTCGAGGTCGCCGGGCAGCACGGCATCGAGACGCCGCTGACGGCCCGGCTGCTCGAGCTGATCTACGATCTCGAGCAGGGCCGGCGCCGGCAGGACTGGGCGACGCTCGACCTGTTGGCGGCTGCCTACGACCCCGCCGCTGCCGATCAGGCGGCGTCGTTGGCGCGGCCGTAGTCGTAGTCGCGCTCGGCACTCGCGGCCGAGACGTAGCCTTCGCGCAGATCCTCCTCGATCAGGGCCGGATCGCGCTCGCGCGGGTCGCCGTAGCCGCCGCCGCCCGGTGCGGTCAGCCGGATCCGGTCGCCGGGCTGCAGCTTGATGTTGCAGTACTTGCTGCTCGAGACCTTGCCGTACAGCTCCTTGACGGTCAGCCACTGGTCGCTGCCGGCCTTTTGGATCACGGTCGCGCCGTTGCCGCCCTCCTGGCCGCCGAACAGCGCCCAGGGCTTGACCTCGTGGCGGTCGCTGCACTGGCTGCCGTTGATCTCGACCTGGGTCGCGAGCAGGGTCCGGCGGTAGCCGAGGCCGCCCCGCCAGCGGCCGGCGCCGCCGGAATCCGGGACCAGCTCGCAGTCCTCGACCCGGAGCGGGAAGCGGGTCTCGAATACCTCGGTCGGGTTGAACCGGCAATTGCCGTTGATCGCGATCACGCAGTCGTTGCCGTCATGCCCGAACCGGCCGCCCCAGCCGCCCGACATGATGTCGTAGCAGGCGAAGTACTCGTCGTGGTCGGGATGGTTGCCGCCGAACACGAAATTGGTGCCGGTGCAGCTCTCGGACGCCATCGCCCGCTCCGGCACGCAGGCCGAGAGCGCGCCGATCACGATGTTGGCAAGGCGGGGGTGGGTCTCGGTGTTGCCCGCCACCTCGGGCGCCGGGTAGTCGACGTTGGTTACGAGGCCCGGCGGCGAGACCACCCGGATCGGCCGGAAGCAGCCGGAGTTCTTGGGGATCGAGGGGTCGGTCAGATGGAGGAGGCCGTTGTAGACGGCGCCGGTCGTGACGCCGAGCGTCGCGTTGATCGGCCCTTTCGCCTGTCTTGAGCTTCGGGAAAAATCGGCGACCACCTCGTCGCCCTGCACGAACACGTCGACCCGGACATAGTAGGGGCGGGCCTCGATGCCGTCGTTCTCGATCACGTCCTCGAACGGATAGCGGCCGTCCGGGAACTGGGCGATCTCGGCGCGCATCCGCCGCTCGGAATAGTCCATCAGGTCCTCGCAGGTCTGCTTGAAGACCTGTTTGCCGTACTTTTTCACCAGCTCGCTGGCGCGCTGGACGCCGAGGTCGACGCAGCCGATCATCGCCCGCAGATCGCCGTAATTCTGGCGCGGCGTGCGGACGTTCGCGAGCAGGAGCTTCCAGACCTCGTCGACGTCGACGCCTTTTTTCTTGATCTTGATCGGCGGCACCCGGAGGCCTTCGTGGAAGATCTCGGTCGCCTCGCCGGCGAAGGCGCCCGGGACCATGCCACCGATCTCGGCGATGTGGCCGATGCAGACCGCGAAGCCGAGCAGTTCGCCATCGACGAAGAACGGCTGGAAGAAGGTGTGCTCCGGGCAATGCAGGCCGCCCCGGTAGGGGTCGTTGTGCAGGATGACGTCGCCCTTGTCGATCGTGTCGAACGGGATCTCCTGGGCGCAGGTCTTGATCAGAAGCGGCATGCCGCCGATCATCGTCGGGCAGAACTCGGCGCAGGCGATCATGTCGCCCTTGTTGTCGGCGAGCGCGCAGGTGAAGTCGAGGCCCTCGTTGAAGATCGTCGAGTACGACGTCTTCATTAACAGGATGCCCATCTCGCGGCAGATCGACACCATCGTCGAATTGATGATGTTCATCGTCACCATGTCCATCGCGGCGGCCCTCAGCGCTGGGGCGGATGGGCGCGGATCGCGGCCTCGTCGACCTCGACCCCCCAGCCGGGCGCATCGGTCAGCACCAGGTGGCCGGCCTCGATCGTCGGCGGGCTCACGATCTCGTCCTTCCAGGGCACGTCGTCGATGTCGATCTCCATGATCCGGAAGTTCTGGATCGCGGCGCAAAAGTGCGCGCTCATCATGGTCGACAGGTGGCCATAGAAATTGTGCGGCGCGCAGTTGACCTCGTAAGGCTCGGCCATCGCCGCGATCTTGATGCCCTCGAGGATGCCGTTCCAGGGGATGTCGACGATCGCGGCGTCGACCGCGCCAGCATCGAAGAACGGCCGGAACTGGCGGCGGCCGAACAGCGATTCGCAGGACGCGATCGGCGTCTGGGCCTTGCGGCGGATCAATGCCAGCGCCTGCGGGTCGTAGCTGTCGATCTCGAGCCACAGCAGGCGATAGGGCTCGATGATCCTGGCGACCTGGATGTAGCCCTCGGTCTTGAAGTTGAAATTGAGGTCGAGCAGCAGATCGACCGTGGGTCCGGCGCCTTCGCGGAAGGCCGCCATCTGGCGGTCGATGATGCCGAGCAGGCGCTGGTCGACGTTGACCTCGGGCCAGCCGTCGTTGCGGGCAAAGCCTGGCTGATACATGTAGGGCGCGCCCCGGTCGAAGCAGAAGATGTTGGTCTTGAGGGCTGTGAAGCCGCGCTCGCGGACCTCCTGGCCGAGCGCTTTGATGTCGTCGATCGAGCGCACCGGCGACGTCCCCATGGTCTCGAAGTGGTCGAGCCGGTAGGAGCCGCAGTGCGACCAGTAGAGGCGCAGCCGGTCGCGGACCGGGCCGTTGAGCAGCTCCGCGACCGGCACGCCCAGTGCCCGCGCCTTGACGTCGACCAGCGCGTTCTCGATCGCCGCGATCGCCTGCTGGGCGAGGCCGCCCGGCGCCTGGCGGGTGATCGCGTGCATCAGCGCCGTGATCCGCTCGATCGGGCGCGGGTCGAGCCCGATCAGGCGCTCGGAGAGCCTGCGGATGACGTCGGTCAGGCCGCCGCTGCCGTAGCTCTCGTTGTACTCCGACCAGCCGACCACGCCGTCGTCGGTGGTGATCTTGAGGAACGACCAGACGCGCCAGCCGGCGTCACAGTGCAGGTCCTCAATCCGCGCGATCCGCATGCAGCTCCTCCCCGAAAGCCCGGCATCGGATCAGACCACCTCGGGCGGCGCTTGGCAACGATCGACCGGGCTCAGTCGGCGGCGAAGCAGTAGAACAGGCCGTCGCCGCCGGTCGAGCGCAGCGCCTCCTGGCTGCAGCCGCCGCGCGAGGGATGCGAGCTGTTCCACGAATGCGAGGGCGCGTCGTCGCGCAGGCCCTGACGGTCGTGATGGCCGAGCATCGCGGCCCCCTCTTCACCGCTCCTGGTCCAGTTGCCGCAGGTCCGATCCTCGCCGGCGGCGAACGCGGTGCCGTCCGGTTGCGAGCCGGTCAGCATGTCGTGCCGGTTCGGCTTGTCGCCGCGGCCGTTGACGACCTCGCCCTGCTCGGTCAAGGCGCTCGCCTTGTCGATCTGGTTGTCGCCGTGCAGCTCTTCGAGGTCGCGCGCGATCACGACGCCCTTGGCGTTCTGCCAGGGCCCAGCGCCGATCCGATCGCGGGCGTTGATCGCGGGCGTGCCGTCCTGCGCCTGCGTGCTGAGGTAGGCGCGCCAGGTGTGGCCGCCGGCGTCGGCGGCTTCCGCCAGCTGCTGACAGTGCCGGTCGGCGCCCTCGAGCCCGCCCAGGTCCGCGCCCTGGCCGGGACCGGCGCTGGTCACGAAGAAGGTCATGTCGCTCGACTGCGCCCGTGCGCCGGCGGCGCCGCCGAGCGACAGCAGGAGCGCCGGGGCGAGCATCGACCATCGGATTGCCTGGTTCACGTCGGTCCTCCCGTTCGGTTTGTCCCCGAGAGGATGACACGCGCGGGCGCGATCTATTCCAAGGCCAGGACCGCGAGCAGCCAGGCAAGCGCGAACAGGCCGCCCGCCAGGGCGCCGTAGACCCGCTGCGCGCGCGCGCCCTGGGGCACCCGGTCGCCGCTGTGGGCGAGCGCCAGCCCGATCGCGACCCCGACGGCGAAGCCCACGACATGGGCCCAGACCGCGGTCCGCTCGCCGCCGAAGCCGAGGAAGGCGAGCAGCATGATTCCGGCGCCGATCGGCGCCCAGCGGCGGAGACCGCCCCGCCAGGGAATGATCTGGGACCGGCGGGTGTGGCCGGAGAGGATGCCGAGCCCGCCGAACACCGCGGTCGAGGCACCGATCGCGGTGTGGTCGGCGGCATGGACGAGCGCGTCGAGGGCGTTGCCGATCGCTCCGGCGAGCACGATTGCGAGCCAGCCGAGGCCCGAGCCGAGCAGCTCCGCGACCAGGAGACTGACGATCACGCCCGAGGCGAGATTGCTCATCAGGTGGCCGAGATCGGCGTGCAGCGCGAGCGCGGTGATGGTCCGCCACCATTCGCCGTCGACAATCAGCCCGGCGTTCGCGGCGCCGGCGCTGAGCCAGTCGATCGAGAACGCGTCCCGGCGCTCGGCGCCGAAGAAGAACAGCAGGACGGCGGCATAGACCAGGGCACCCTCGGACCGCCACAGGACCGCGCGGCCCTTGAACCGCGGCCGCCTGGGGGCGGCGTTCTCGCGTTCGTAGCAGGCGAGCTCGTAGTCCGCGCGCAGGGCGTCCGGCGCCGGGACGCAGAGCCTGACGACGCCGGCATCGCGGAGGAAATGGGTCTCGATCCCGACCGCCGCGAGCACGAGCGCCCGTTGCTCGGCCTCGGCGGTTGTGCCGAACCGGCCAACTTCGACCAGATCGGTCATGCAGTCATCCGAGCGGTGATCGGCCGGGCTTCAGGACAGCCGCAACCGCGTTCGGCGTCAACCACGCCCGTTCGTCAGGACCCTGGAGCCGCAATTCCCCGGTCATGCCAACGGTTGCGGTTGGCGGGCGGCGGCGAGCGGGCCTATATCGGTCGGTGGGGCGGCGCCCCCGCCGGGTGCTGCTTTCGGGCCCGGAGGGGTTCGGGCCGCCGGCCGCCGGGCCACGGCCGATCACCAGGGAGCCGGCCGACGCTTCATGAGCAGCCTCGTGCGCTTCTTCACCTCCGTCCGGGTCCTCTGGCTCCTGGTCCCGTTGCTGCTCGCAGCCCTGCTCGCGCTCGGCTGGCTGGCCGATCTGTTCTGGTTCCAGGCGGTCGGCTATGCGCAGATCTTCTGGCGGCTGCTGGCGATCAGGCTCGGGCTGTTCGCGGCTGCGAGCGGCATCGTGTTCGTCTACGCCTGGGTCAACCTCCGGCTGCTCACGCGCCGGGTCGACCTGATCGGCACGCTTCAGCCCACGGGCCCGGCGGCGGCGGTCGCGAGCATGGCGCCGCCGGGGTTGATCCGGGCGATCGAGCTGATCGCCCCGCTCGGGGCCGCGCTGGTCATCGGCCTCGGCTTCGCCGAGGGCTGGGACGCCTTCATCCGTTTCCTCTGGGCGCAGCCGTTCGGCCAGACCGAGCCGCTCTACGGGCGCGACATCGGGTTCTATCTGTTTCAGCTGCCGTTCCTCGACCGGGTCCAGAACACGATCGCGATGCTCGCGTTTGCCGCGACTGCGATGCTGTTCGCGGCCTATCGCCGGGCCGGGCTGATCGGCTACCGCGCTGGCGTCGGGATCGTGGCGCCGCGGGCCGTGCTCAATCACCTGCTGGCCAACGCGGTCCTGTTCCTGTTCGCCTGGGCCTCGGGCTACGTGCTCGACCGCTACGGTCTTCTGACCTCGTCGTCGGGGGCGGTGTTCGGCGCCGGCTACACCGCGGTCCACGTCACCCGCTTCGCGCTCTGGGGTGCTGCGCTGCTGACAGTCCTGTTCGCGCTCGCCGCCTATGCGGTGGTCGCGACCGGCCGGGCGCGCCTGGTGTTCGCGCTCGCCGGCGGCTTTCTCGGCGCCATGCTGCTGATCCGGGTGGTCCTGCCGGTCACGGTCCAGCGCCTGGTGGTCGAGCCCAACGAGCTGGCGCTCGAGCAGCCCTATCTCAAGCGAGACATCGACCTCACCCGCACGGCGTTCGGCCTCGATCGGGTCGACGTGCGCGCCTACAATCCGCGCGCGGCGCTGACGATGGCCGACATCGAGGCCAACCAGGAGACCGTCAACAACATCCGCTTGTGGGACTGGCAGCCGCTCAAGCAGACCTTCCGGCAGCTGCAGCAGATCCGCACCTACTACACCTTCGAGGACGTCGACATCGACCGTTATCCGTTGCACGGCGACCTTCGCCAGGTGCTGCTCTCGGGGCGCGAGCTGTCGCCCGATCTGCCGGGCAAGGGCATCAGCTGGGTCAACCGGCGGCTGCAGTACACCCACGGCTACGGCCTGGTCATGACCCCGGCCGCCGCCAAGACGCCCGATGGCCGGCCGGTCCTGGTGATCAAGGACATCCCGCCGGTGACCCCGCCCTCGCTCGAGGTGCCGCAGCCTGCGATCTATTACGGCGAGGTGGAATTGGGCTACCGGCTGGTCAACACGGGCGTGCGCGAGTTCGATTACCCGAAGGGCGACGACAACGTCTACACGAGCTACGATGGCCACGGCGGCGTGCTGCTCGACACTTCGCTCAAGCGGCTGGTCTATGCCTGGCACGAGCTCGACATCAACCTTCTGATCTCGGACTACCTGCACCCGGACAGCCGGATCCAGATCTGGCGCCAGATCCAGGACCGGATCGGCAAGATCGTGCCGTTCCTCGTCCTCGATCGCGATCCCTATCTGGTGGTCGACCAGGGACGCCTGGTCTGGATTCAGGACGCCTACACGACCGGGGAGCGCTTTCCTTACGCCGAGCCGACCGAGAGCGGCATCAGCTACATCCGCAACTCGGTCAAGATCGTGGTCGACGCCTTCCAGGGCGACGTCAGCTTCTACGCGATCGACCCGAACGACCCGGTGCTGCGGGTCTATGCGGCGGCCTTCCCGGGCGTGTTCCAGCCGTTCGACGCCATGCCGGCGAACCTGAAGGCGCATCTGCGCTATCCCGAGGACCTGTTCGCGATCCAGGCGCGCAAGTACGCCGTCTACCACATGACCGTGCCGCACGTGTTCTACAACAGCGAGGATCTCTGGCAGATTCCGCAGGAGAAGTACGGCGGCCGGCAGGTCGTGGTCGAGCCCTACTACGTCCTGATCCGGATGCCGGGCGAGCCCAGGCTCGAGTTCCTGCTGCTGACGCCGCTCACGCCCGCGCATCGCGACAACATGATCGCCTGGCTCGCGGCCCGCTCGGACCCGCCGCACTACGGCCAGCTCGTGGTCTTCAAGCTGCCCAAGGAGCGGCTGATCCTGGGCCCGACCCAGATCGAGGCGACGATCGACCAGGACACGACGATCTCGCAGCAGCTGTCGCTCTGGGACCAGCGCGGCTCGCAGGTGCTGCGCGGCAACCTTTTGGTGATCCCGATCGACGACGCCTTCGTCTATGTCGAGCCGGTCTATCTGCGCGCCGAGGACAACGACATCCCGCAGCTGAAGCGGATCATCGTCAGCGACGGCCAGCGGGTCGCGATGGAGCCGACGCTCGCCCAGTCGCTGCAGGTGGTGTTCGGCGGCGCGCCCGAGACCGCGGTGGTCGCGGGCGGGCCGCCGCCGACCGCGCCGCCCGCCGGCCTGGACAAGGCGCGCGAGGCCCTGGACGCGGCCCAGCAGGCGCTGGCCCAGGGCGACTGGGCGGCGTTCGGCGAGGCGATGCAGCGTCTGCGCGACACCCTCGGTCACCGGCCGGCGGCCCAGGCCGGCTCCGAGTGACCTCGATCCCGCGGCGGCTCGAGCCCGGCGTCGATATGGACCGCCATCCAGTTCCCGGGGTCGGCTGACGGCGCCGCACTCAAGTATCCGATTGTCACCGCCGATCGCTCATGAATGCCGCGAACGACGCGAGGTCCTGATCGCCGGCGGCACGATCGGCAGCTGGAAGTAGTGCTGGCCGGAGGCGCGCAGGCGCGCCCATTCGATGCACCAGTCCGAGCAGTAAAGCTCGTGCGTGCCGTCCTTGTCGACCGGGAGGCCCTGGTCGTAGATCAGCAGGCCGCAGTTCGCGCACTTGACGTATTTCTCGACGTAGTAGCCGTTCTCCGAGAACCGCATCGCCCGAAGCTCCCTGCCGCGCGAGGGCGCGGGCACATCCATTCCGGGCCGATGGGACGGCCGCGCCCGCCGCTTGTCAAGGTGCGACCGGATCGATCCGTGCCCGCGAGCCAAGTTCTTGTTTTCCCCTTCCGCTCGGGTTCGTCTGGTTTCGCGGGGGTCACGTGCGCTGCCAGTCCCCGAGGGTCGGGCGGACCCAAAGGCCAGCGTTTGCGCGCCTTTTGGGTTCGTTTGGTATTTTGGCCCTCGCGGAGCTGCGAGATCGTGCCGACGAGGAGCGGCTCCGTTGCGAAGCCGGCTTCCTGCGGGCCGAGAGCCCGTGAATTGAGCTGCTCGCGCAAGCGCGATCTGCCCGCGACGTTCCCAGTTGCGGCCCTGGCCGCCGTCCGGCCCGCTCGGCCGGCCGGAGTTGTTGCTGGTGGTGGTTGAGTGTGGCCAGCCTCAGGCCTCCGATCGAAGAACTCCGGGATGCGTCCTGGACCCGACCTGGCCCAGGCGGAGCGGGAACCGTGATCTTACCAGACCATAGGAAAAAATGCAAGCCAAGCGCGCTGTCGCCAACGAGCCCAAATGTGCGCAAGCAGGCGCAGTGAAGCTCGCTGGCCGGCGCAGGAAATTCTGGCCTTGGAATTATGCCTGATAAATCCCTCGTCGATGCAAGTTCCGGGGACGACGAGGAACGCACGGGGCGGTCAAAGCCGAGACGCTCAGCGCCGTCGCCGGGCGCGGGACTGGACACAATCCGGCGGGACTGGGAATGAACTCCTCAATCGAGGCGGATTTCCTGCCCCACAGACGAATTTCTGGAATTTTCTGAGCAATTTCCGGCCGAGGTCGCGACCCGTTCATGCGACACCGATGCTTCACTTCTGTAGCATCATGCGACGGGATGTGGGGTGTGCGTAAGTCGCTGTCGCGGAACGGCTTTTCGGCACATCGCGATTTGACCGCCGGATTCGACCGCGAAAACCGCTCGATTCCGCCGCAAAAACCGCCGATTTCGTGTCGAACGTGACGCACCGATGCGTCACAAGTGGCGCATCAGCGGATTTTCGTCAATTGCAACGGTTTTGGATTTTCCGCGCATTTCCGGGCGTCCCGGATTTTGTCCGATTCGGACGCGAAACCGCCTGGATTCGGCCGCGAAAAGCGCCGATTTCGGGCCGACGTGCCGCATCGATGCGTCAGCGCGCGTCGACCGCTGGTCCATCGTCATGATGCCTTGCCGGATTTTGCCCGGGCGTTGTCATGGATCTCGGGCGCCGACGCGCCGGTAGGCCAGGGGGACGCCATCGAGAAGCGCTGAACTGCGTCGTCTCTTGCCGCTGCTCCAGATTTTATTGGGCGGGACCAATCGACTTGCATCGCCGGGGAAGGCGAGCGAGCATGGAACGGTTTGCATCATTGATTGTGGGGGCGGGAGATGCGTTTTTGGTGGGGTCTCGCCTGTGCGGCGACGGCAGCCTGGTTGTCAGCAGGGATTGTGAGCGCGGCGGACGCCGAGCCGCTGCGGCTCCGCTATGCGGTCTGGGTTGGCTTCGGGCCATTGTTCTTGGCCGCCGAGAAGGGCTTCTTCAAGCAGGAAGGCGTCGACGTCGAGCTGATCAACCTTGACGATCACACCGCGGCCTTCGCGGCGTTCTATGCCGGCCAGATCGATGCTCTGGCGGCAGCGACCCAGGAGGCCGTCGCTTTCAGCGAACCGGACGAAGAGCCCCCGGCGTGCCTGCTCGCGTTCGACGATTCGCGCGGGGGCGACGGGATCGTCGCCACCAAGGACATCCGGACCGTCGCCGACCTCAAGGGCAGATCGGTCGCCTACGGCGACCACGGCATCTCGCAGTTCTACGCCAACGTCCTGCTCAAGGAGGTCGGCCTCAGCCAGGCCGACATCGACTTCGTCGATCTGCCATCCGAGAAGGCGGCCGAAGCCTTCATGCTCGGCGAAGTGGATGCCGCCGTCACCTGGGAGCCCTATCTGAGCCAGGCCAAGGGCGTCGAGCATGGCCATCTGCTGGCCAACAGCTCCGAGCGCCCCGGGCTGCTCGGCGACTGCCTGATGACCACGCCCAGCATCTTCAACGCCCGGAAGGCAGAATTTCGAGCCATAGCCCGCGCCTGGGATAGGGCCGTGCGCTACGCCGAGGCCCATCCGGACGAAGCCAACCAGATCATGGCGCGCAGCATGGGCGACTGGCTCGAAGATCCGACCGTCGTCGCAGACATGCTGCGCGGTGTCGCGCTGTACGACGCGGCCAGGAACCGGGAGTATTTCGGCACGCCGGACAAGCCCGGTCAGATCTACCAGACCATGCAATACGCGATCGACGTCTGGTCGGACCTCGGCATGCTCAAGGTCAAGCTCAAGCCGGCCGACGTGATCGCGCACGGGATTTTCGACGAGTAGCGTGGCGGAGGAACGACCCATGAGCGTACGAACGCATCTCGCGGGCATATTGGCCGCCCTGTTCGTGACGGCGGGAGCCAGCCAGGCGGCCCACGCCGCGCCGCTGCGGATCTTCTACTTCACCTGGATTGGCTTCGGGCCGCTGTTCGTGGCTCAGGAGAAGGGCTTCTTCGGCAGGGAAGGGGTTCAGGTCGAGCTGATCAACATCGAGGACCATACCGCCGCGTTCTCGGGACTGTTCGCCGGCCAGGTCGATGCGATCGCGGCGGGGACCCAGGACGTGCTGACGGATGCCGAACCGGATCAGGACCGCCTGATCTGCGTGCTGCCGACCGACCAATCCCGCGGCGCGGACGGGATTCTGGCGACCAGGGACATTCGGTCCATAGCTGATCTCAAGGGCAAGTCGGTGGCGGTCCTGCGCGGTAGCGTGCAGCAGTTCTACTTGGCCGTCCTGCTGAAAGAGGTCGGCCTCAGCGAAGCCGATCTCGAGGTCGTGGACCTGCCGGCTGACGATTGCGCCCAGGCCTTCATGATGCAGGAGGTCGATGCAGCGGTCACCTACGAGCCCTGGCTGACGCCCGGCAAGAATACCGAGCACGGCCACCTGCTGACCGACAGCTCGAAGCAACCCGGATTGATCACCGACTGCCTGGCGACCACGGCGGGCGTGCTCAGTGACCGGAGGGAGGAGTTCAAGGCGGTCGGCCGCGCCTGGGCAGCCGCCGTCGACTATTTTAAGGCCCATCCGGAGGAGGCGATCGGGATCATGGCCAGGCACCTCGAAGGATCGCTCGAAGGTCCAGGGGACTTTGCCGAAGTCCTCAAGGGCGTCGCGTTCTATGATGCCGAGGGCATCCGGGACTACGTCGGCACGCCGGAGCAGCCCGGTCCGCTCTATCAAACGATGCAGAACGCGATCGATGTCTGGTCAGCGCTCGGCGTGCTGAAGGTAAAGGTGACGCCGGCCGACGTGATCGCGCCTGGGATCTTCGACGGATAGCTAGGCGGCGTCGCGTCGACCCTTCGATTTCAGTGGAGTCAGGGCAATGAAAATCACGCGTCGGATCGTCAGCAGCATTGCGGCGCTTGGACTCAGCGCCGGCGTGATCGCCGCGGCGCAGGCCGAGCCGTTGCGGATCGGCTATCTGACGTGGGTCGGGCTCGGGCCGCTGTTCGTCGCCCAGGAGAAGGGCCTCTTTGCGAAAGAGGGAGTCGAGGTCGAGCTGATCAACATGGCGATCCACGAAGCCATGTACGCCGGGCTGTTCGCCGGCCAGATCGACGCGATCGATGCCACGGTTGACGACATGCTGCCCAATTACGATCCGCAGCAACCCTATGTCTGCGTTTTCGTCATGGACGAGTCGCTGGGCGCCGATGGCATCCTCGCCCGCAACGAGATCCGGTCGATCGCCGGTCTCAGGGGCAAGGTGGTGGCGTTTGCCGAGCGGACCGTATCGGAGTTCTATCTGAACGTGCTGCTCAAGGAGGCCGGGCTCAGTGAAGCCGATATCAAGCCTCTGAACATGAGCGGCGACGATGCCGGCAATGCATTTTTGATGCAGGAGGTCGACGCCGCGGTCAGCTGGGAGCCCTGGCTCAGCCAGGGCAAGGAGGCCGGGCACGGCCATCTGCTCGCGGATTCATCGCAGAAACCGGGCCTGATTGCCGACTGCCTGGTCGCCAAGGCCGATGTCTTCGAGCACCGACTGGCGGACTTCCGGGCTCTGACGCGCGCCTGGGATGCGGCGCTCGACTATGTCGAGGCCCACCCCGACGAGGCCAACCGGATCATGGCCCGCAATGTCGGCGGTGGGATCGAGGACCCGGCGGCGTTCGCCGAGACCCTGAAGGGCGTCGGGTTCTACGACGTCGCCAGAAACCGCGAGTTTTTCGGCACGCGGGAACATCCAGGTCAGATCTACCAAACGGCGCAGTACGGCATCGACGTCTGGTCGAGCCTCGGCGCGCTGCACACCAAGCTGACGCCCGCCGACGTCATCAGGCCCGACCTGTGGGTAGAGTAGCTCAGCGGAGACGGACCATGAGCGCACGGAGGCAATTTGTCGGCATCACCGCGGCTCTCCTGCTGACGGCGACCGTCGGCCAGGCGGCCCAGGCCGAGCCGCTGCGGATCGGCTATCTGACCTGGATCGGCTATGGGCCGCTGTTTGTGGCTCAGGAGAAGGGTTTCTTCGCCAAGGAAGGCGTCCAGGTCGAGCTGATCGACATGGCGATCCACGAAGCCATGTACGCCGGACTGTTCGCCGGTCAGGTCGACGCCATCACGGGCACGGTCGACGACATGCTGCCGCATTTCGACCCGGCCGATCCCTACGCGTGTGTATTCGCGCTGGACGAGTTGCACGGCGGCGACGGTATCGTCGCCAACAACGACATCAAATCGATCGCCGACCTCGAGGACAAGACGGTGGCGTTTCCCAAGGGCACAGTGTCGGAATTCTATCTAAACGTGCTGCTCAAGGGGGCCGGCCTCAGCGAAGCCGATATCAAACCCGTGGAGATGAGCTTCGACGATGCGGCGAACGCATTCCTGATGCAGGAGGTTGATGCTGCGGTGAGTGCGGAGCCCTGGTGGACCCAAGGGAGGCGATCGGAGCACGGGCATCTGCTCGCCGATTTATCCGGGACGCCGGGCCTGAACGTCGATTGCCTGCTCACCAAGACCCCCGTCCTCGACGCTCGTCTGCCGCAGTTCCGGGCGCTGGCGCGCGCCTGGGACGAGGCCGTGCACTAAGCCGAGGCCCATCCCGACGAGGCCGATCAGATCATGGCCCGCCATGTCGGCGGTGGCGAGGATCTGGCTACCTTTGCGGAGGCCCTGAAGGGCGTCCGGTTCTACGACGCGGCGCGAAACCGGGAGTACTTCGGCACCCCGGAGAACCCCGGCCAAATCTACCAGACCTCGCAATACGCGATCGACATCTGGTCGAGCCTCGGCGCGCCGCATACCAAGCTGACGCCGGCCGACGTGATCAGGCACGACCTTTGGACCCAGTAGTCCAACGGGGGCAAGGACATGAGCGCAGGGACACGACTGGCCGGCATCGTCGCGGCTCTTCTCGTCATCGTTGGCGGTACCCAGGTGGCCAAGGCCCTGCCGCTGCGGGTCGCGTATACGCCTTGGGTCGGGTTTGGCCCGCTGTTCATCGCTCAGGAGAGGGGCTTCTACGCGAGGGAAGGCGTCGAGGTCGAGCTGATCCGAATCAACGAGGCCACCACCAACTACGCGGCCCTGTCCGGCAGGCAGGTCGACGCGATCGCGGCTGCTCTCCAGGATGCACCGACGTTCTCCGATCCGCACGAGCCGCCATACGTGTGCGTGCTGATGTTTGATGCATCCAGTGGCGCCGACGGCGTTCTGGCCGCCAAGGACATTCAGACCGTCGCCGATCTCAAAGGCAGATCGGTCGCCGTGCTGCACGGCAGCGTCTCGCATTTCTATGTGAGCGTGCTGCTGAAGGAGGCCGGGCTTCGCTTGGCCGACCTCGACATCGTGGACCTGAACGCGGAGGACGCTGCCGAAGCCTTCCTGATGCAGGAGGTCGACGCGGCCGTGACGTTTGAGCCCTGGCTCTCTCAAGGGCGGACGGTCGCGCATGGTCATCTGCTGACCGACAGCTCGGAGCGCCCCGGCCTGATCGTCGACGGCCTGGTCACCAGGGCCGACGTCTTCAACAGCCGCAAGAGAGAGTTCCAGGCCCTGGCTCGCGCCTGGGACGCCGCGGTCGGCTACTACCGGGCCCATCCCGACGAGGCGATCCCGATCATGGCCCGCCACGTCGGCGGCTGGCTCGAAGATCCGGCCGTGTTCGCGGGCACCCTGAAAGGCGTCAGCTTCTACGATGCGAAGAGCGATCGGACGTACTTCGGCACGCCCGACCAACCCGGCCAGATCTACCAGACGGCGCAATACGTCATCGATATCTGGGGCAGCGTGGGGATGTTGAAAATGCAGCTGTCGCCGCCAGACATCATCGCCCACGGCATCTGGGACGAGTAGCCGAGCGGAGGCGGAACATGAGCGCACGAACCCTCGTGGTCACCATTGTGGCGACTCTTCTCCTCATCGTTGGCGGTACCCGAGCGGCCCACGCCGAGCCGCTGCGGATCAGCCATACCACGTGGGTGGGCTATGGTCCGTTGTACGTCGCGCAGGAGAAGGGTTTTTTGCCGACGAAGGCGTCGATGTCGAACTGATCAACATCGAATACGGCAGCGCTGCAACCGATGCCCTGATCGATGGCCAGGTCGACGCGTCGGCGATCAGCATCGATATGGCGGTCGCACGCTTCCAGGACTACAATCAACCGCTGCTCTGCGTGTTCGTATTCATGGAGTTCGACGGGCGGCGACGGTATTCTGGCCACCAAGGACATCCAGACCATCACCGATCTCAAGGGTAAGTCAGTCGCGTTTCAAGAACACTCGCCACCGCAGTTCTATCTCGACGTTCTGCTGCACGACGCTGGCCTCACCGAAGCTGATATCGAGCCGGTGATCTTGCCCGCACGCGACGCCGCGGAGGCCTTCATGCTACAGGAGGTGGATGCGGCGGTGACCTGGGAGCCGTGGCTCACCGAAGGGACGTCTGTCGGCCATGGTCATCTTCTGGCTGACAGCTCGGATCATCCGGGCTTGATCGCCGACTGCCTGACCACCACGGTTGACAAGTTTCGGAGGCGCAAGGCGGAGTTTCAAGCGGTCGCTCGCGCCTGGGCCTCGGCCGTCGATTATGTCGAGGCAGATCCCGACGAGGCTATCGAGATCATGGCCAGAAAGGTTGGCGGCGGCCTCAAAGATCCAGCCGTGTTTGCCGAGACCTTGAAGGGCGTCCGCTTTTACGGCGGTGAGCGCAATAGGCAGTATTTCGGCACCACCGAACAGCCGGGTCAGATCTACGAGACTCTGCAGAAGGCAATCGACGTCTGGCACAGCGTCGGCGTGCTGAAGGCAGACGTTGCGCCAGCCGACTTCGTCGCCCACGGCGTCTGGGACGAGTAGCCTAGCGGAGGCGTAACATGAAATTCAGTGCATCATTTGCCGGCATGGTCGCGGCGCTGCTGGTGGCCGCGGGTGGAACCGGGGTGGCGCAGGCCGAGCCGCTGCGGCTACGCTACGCCGTCTGGCCTGGATTCGGCCCGCTGTTCGTCGCTCAGGAGAAAGGCTTGTTCGCGAAGGAGGGGGTCCAGGTCGAGCTGATCGAGATGGAGGAGCATACCGCCGCGTTCGCCGGATTCTCCGCTGGGCAGATCGATGCTGTCCTGGGCTCCCTTCCCGATACGGCGGCTTTCTCGCAACCAGGCGACGAACCTCTGGGTTGCGTCCTGATGTTCGACCAGTCGTTCGGCGGTGATGGCGTTCTCGCGACAAAAGGCATTAGCTCGATCGCGGACCTGAAGGGCAAATCTGTGGCGGTCCTCCACGGCAGCGTCTCACAATTCTATTTGAATGTCCTGCTCAACGAGGCCGGGCTCACCGAGTCCGACGTCAGGGTTGTCGACCTCACCGCCGAGGATGGGGTCACCGCCTTGATGCTGCGGGAGGTCGATGCGGCGGTGACCTGGGAGCCCTGGCTGTCGCAGGGCAAAGCTGCAGAACACCTCCATCTGCTGACCGACAGCTCACAGCAGCCGGGGCTCATCGTCGATTGCCTGATCACGACGGCAAGTATCGTCCGCGAGCGCAAGGCCGAGTTTCAGGGGTTGGCGCGCGCCTGGTTCGCAGGTCTCGACTACCTCCAGGCCCATCCCGACGAGGCGATGGCGATCATGGCCCGAACGACCGGCGGCGGTCTGGAGGGGCCTGAGTTCGCCAAGACTCTCGAGGTCATCCGTTATTACGATAAGCAGGCAAACAAGACCTATTTTGGCACACCGGCGAGTCCCGGCCCGATCTACGAGACGGCGCAGCGGGCGATCGAGGTTTTTTCGAGCCTTGGAATCCTCAAGTTCGACCTGTCGCCGTCAGATATCGTGATCCACGGCATTCTGGACGAGTAGCGCCGTTGTTTGCGACGCTGGGTTCGGTGGCGTCGGCGGCAGGTTTCTGCTAGGTAAATCCCATGTTGCGGCGGATGGGCGTGCGCGGCCGGTTGCTGCTTGCCTTCATGGGCATCAGCGCGTTTGCCCTGATCGCGGCGGCGGCGGCGATGTATTCGTTCTCCGAGGTCGGCGGCGCGCTCGGCCAGATCACCGAGGTGCGCACCCCGGCAGCGCTCGATTCCCTGGAGCTGTCGCGCCAGGCGGAGCTGATCGTCGCCGCCGCGCCGAAGCTGCTGGCGGTCTCGACCCCGGACGAGCAGGCCAAGGTTTCCGCCGAGATCGCCGGCGAGGTCAGCCGGCTCGAGCAGCTGCGCGGTCGGCTCCAGGGGCGGGTCGAGCAGGCGCGCCTGGATGCGCTGTGGGGCGACATCGACCGGATGGGCGCCAATCTGAAGCGGCTGGATGCGGCGGTCGCCGAGCGCCTGACGCTGGCGCAGGAGCGCGAGACGATCATGCGCCGCGTGCTCAACACCGCCCGTACCGCGCGCCGGGTGTCGGAGCCAGGCCAGGCGCTGATCGAAGCGAAGCTCGCCGAGTGGCGCCGCGCGGCCGACGAGCCGGGGGCCGTGCCGGCGCCGATCGAGCCCGCGCAGCTGACCGAGACGCTGGGCTCGATGCTGCCGCAGCAGCGGGCCGAGCTGGTGGTCGCGACGCTTGCCGAGGCGACGCTTCGGATCGCAGCCGCGGACGATCCCGCCCAGCTTGCGGTCCTGGCGACCCCGGTCAAGCGTTCCCTGCAGCAGCTCGAGGAGCACATCGGCGGCTTCCCGCCCAAGCTGCAGGCGCGCGCGCAGGAGCAGTTCAAGACCTTCGAGGACGGCCTGCTCGGGGCGCGCGGGCTGATCGCGGTGCGCGGCCTCGAGCTTCAGGCCCTCCAGCGGGCGCAGGGGATTCTCGATCAGAACGCGGGCATCTCGGCGCGGCTGACTGAGGCCGTGGACGGGCTGGTGGGCGAGGCCAGAGCGGAGATGACGGCCGCGACGGCCGAGGCCGGCTCGGTGCAGCGGGTGAGCTCCCGGATCCTGATCGCGGTCGTGCTGCTGAGCCTCGTGAGCTCGGGCCTGATCGTCTGGCTGTACGTGCAGCGGGATCTGTTGCGGCGCCTGTCGGCGCTCAGCGGCAGCATGCTCGCGGTCGCCGGCGGCAACCTGCGGGTGCCGCTGCCGGCCGCCGGCGGCGGCGACGAGATCGGCGAGATGACGCGGGCGCTCACGGTCTTTCGCGACACTGCGGTCGAGATCGAGGACAAGGGCCTGCGCGAGATCGAGCGCGCCCGGGAACGGCTGATCGACGCCATCGAGAGCACCTCGGAGGGGTTCGCTTTCTATGGCCCCGATGACCGGTTGGAACTGTGCAACAGCCGCTACCGGGAGCTGCTCTACAGTGATACCGACATCGAGCTCGAAGCGGGCACGTCGTTCGAGGCGATCGTCCGGCGCGCGGTCGAGCGGGGGCTGATCCCGGAGGCTGCCGCTGACCCCGAGCGCTATGTCCGGCAGCGGTTGGCGCAGCACCGCGATCCGGGCCCGCCGACCTTGCAGCAGCGCGCCGACGGCCGCTGGATCCTGATCACCGAGCGGCGGGTCGCCGGCGGCGGCACGGTCGCGGTCTATTCCGACATCACCGAGCTCAAGCAGCGCGAGGTGGCCCTCGAGGCCGCCCACCGGCGCACCCAGGAGGCAGCCGACGAGATCGGGCAGAAGCACCGCGAGCTCGAGGTCCTGTCCACCAAGCTCGCGAAATATCTGTCGCCCCAGGTCTATGCTTCGATCTTCGAGGGCCGGCAGGATGTCAAGCTCGCCAGTCAGCGCAAGAAGCTCACCGTGTTCTTCTCCGACATTGCCGGCTTCACCGAGCTCACGGACGCGATGGAATCCGAGGACGTCACGCAGCTGCTCAATCAATATCTGACCGAGATGTCGCAGGTCGCGCTCGAGTACGGGGCCACGATCGACAAATATGTCGGCGACGCCGTGATGATCTTTTTCGGCGATCCGGAGACCCGCGGGGTCAAGGAGGACGCGCTCGCCGCCGTCACGATGGCGATCGCGATGCAGGAGAGGCTGACCGAGCTCGGTGCGATCTGGCGCGACGCGGGCATCGAGCGCCCGCTCCGCTGCCGGATCGGCATCCATACCGGCTACTGCACGGTCGGCAATTTCGGCAGCGAGGACCGCATGGACTACACGATCATCGGCGGTGCGGTGAACCTCGCCTCGCGCCTCGAGCACGAGGCGCCCGAGGGCGGCATCCTGATCTCGTACGAGACCTACGCCCACGTGAAGGACGAGATCTATTGCGAGGAGGTGGGACCCATTCAGGTGCGCGGCATCGGCCACCCGGTCGCCACCTATCGTGCGATCAATCTGTACGCGAACCTGGCTGATGGTCGCGAGCACCTGCGTGTCGAGCTGCCGTATCTCAAGCTCGACGTGGCCCCCGAGCAGATGTCGGCGGGTGAACGCAAGGAGGCCGCGGCACGCCTTGGCGAGGTCCTGACCCGTCTGTCCCTCGTCGATAAGGCGCAACGTGGCGGTCCGGACCTACCGACACAGGCGACCGAACTCGAAACGGACAGCACCGCCGTCGAATGACCAGCGCTGAAGATGTCATCCCGCCAGCCCGCAGATGATTTCGGCACGCGCCGGGCGGTGCCGCTGGCGGCGCCAGGACGGACCTTGGGGCCAGCGACCGCAACCGCTGAGCGGATCGGGGGCGTGAGCTTGCGGGGCCGTCGCTGCGCCGGAAAGCTCAGTCCGCCGCCTGCGCGACGTCCTCTCGCCGCGTGGCGAGCCCTTTGCTGCGCAGCAGCCAGCCAAAGAAGAAGACCGCGAGCGCGGCGCCGGCGAGCTGCGCCAGGATGAAGGCGGGCGCGTCCCGGGGCCGGATGCCGGCGAAGGTGGCGGACACCGAGCGCGCGATGGTCACGGCCGGATTTGCGGAACCGGACGCAGGCGAGGATGGTCGCGACCAGGCCGAAGGTCGCCACCAACTCGCCGGCCCACTGGCCGACGCCGGTCCTGGCGGTGGCGCCGAGCATCCAGACCGTGGCCGTCGGCTCAGGCCGGGCGCTCGTACCAGGCTCGCGTGAGCTGGGTGATCTTGACCACCGAGAGCATCACCGGGACCTCGACCAGGACGCCGACCACGGTCGCGAGCGCTGCTCCGGACTCGAAGCCGAACAGGCCGATCGCGGTCGCGACGGCGAGCTCGAAGAAGTTGCTGGCGCCGATCAGCGCCGAGGGCGCCGCGACGCGGTGCGCCACGCCGAGCTGCCGGTTGAGCAGGTAGGCGAGACCGGAATTGAAGTAGACCTGGATCAGGATCGGAATCGCGAGCAGCAGGATCACCAGGGGCTGCCGCAGGATCTGCTCGCCCTGGAAGCCGAACAGCAGGATGAGCGTCGCCAGCAGGGCGAGCAGCGAGACCGGCTGCAGGCGGGCGAGCACCCGATCGAGCGCCCGTCCGCCGCGGGCAACCAGGCCCCGGCGCCAGATCTGAGCCACGATCACCGGGATCGCGATGAACAGCACGACCGAGAGGAAGAGCGTGCTCCACGGCACGACGATCGCCGACAGGCCGAGCAGCAGCCCGACGATCGGCGCGAAGGCGACCACCATGATGGTATCGTTGAGCGCGACCTGGCTGAGGGTGAAGTTGGGGTCGCCGTCGGACAGGTTGCTCCAGACGAACACCATCGCGGTGCAGGGCGCGGCCGCCAGGATGATCAGGCCGGCGATGTAGGAGTTGATCTGGCCGGCGGGCAGCCAGGGGCGGAACAGCCAGCCGATGAACAGCCAGGCGAGCAGCGCCATCGAGAACGGCTTGATCGCCCAGTTGATCAGCAGGGTCACGCCGATCCCGCGCCACTGCCCGGTCACCTGGTGCAGGGCGCCGAAGTCGACCTTGAGCAGCATCGGCACGATCATCAGCCAGATCAGCACGGCTACCGGCAGGTTGACCCGGGCGACCTCGGCACTGCCGATCAGCTGGAACGGTGCCGGCAACAGCCGGCCGAGCGCGATGCCGACAAGAATGCACAAAGCCACCCAGAGCGACAGGTAGCGCTCGAAGATGCCAAGCCCGGCGCGGCGCGAGGAGGGCGCGCCCGCCGCCGGAAGGGTCGTGTCCGTCGATCTCATGTCGCTTCCATTCGGGAGTTCGGGTCGATCTGCGCCTCCGGTCGGGCCCGCGGCCGCGAGCGCCGTCGCAAGGGAGCGCGCCGGCTGACGCGCAGCTCAGGCGCGGGCGGCGCCGGTCTCAGTCATGGCGTTGCCGATCTCGTCGAGCCGGCGTTGCAGCGAGAGCTTGTCCAGCCCGGCGATCGGCAGGCTCGTGAAGATCTTGATGCGGTTGTCGAGCTGCGTGTAGACGTTGCGGAAGAAGCGGTAGGTCTGCTCGTCGCTGCCGACGAACGCCGCCGGGTCCGGGACGCCCCAATGGGCGGTCATCGGCTGGCCCGGCCAAGCCGGACAGACCTCGCCCGCCGCCTGGTCGCAGACCGTGAAGACGAAGTCGAGCGGCGGCCCCTTGCCGTCGGCGAATTCGTCCCAGCTCTTGCTGCGCAGCGCCGAGGTCCGGTAGTTCAGCCGCTCCAGCAGGCGGACCGTCATCGGATGGATCCGGCCCTTCGGGTGGCTGCCGGCCGAGAAGCCTTTGAACCGGTCTTGGCCCCAGCGGTTGATCGCGCACTCGGCCATGATCGAGCGCGCCGAGTTGCCGGTGCACAGGAAAAGCACGTTGTAGACCTTGTCGGCCATTCGAAAGCCTCATGCGTCCTCGGGTTCGGGCAGGGCCGCGACGCGCGTGAGATCGCCGCAGATCTCGGGGTGGCCCTGGCAGCAGTCGCGGGTCAGGAAGGTCAGGAGCCCGCGCGTGCCCTGGTAGTTCGCGGCGTAGAACACCTGCCGCTGGTGGCGCCAGGAGCGCAGCAGGCCGGCGCGGTCGAGTTCCTTGAGATGGAAGGAGAGCGTCGAGGCGACGACGCCGACCCGATCCGCGATGTCGCCCGCCGACAGGCCGCTCGGCCCCGCCGTCACCAGCAGGCGGAACACCGCGAGCCTGGTCTCATGAGCGAGCGCGGCGAGCGCCGCGAGAGCGGCTTTCTCTTCCATGTCCTCAATTCCGGTGCGGTCAAAGGGCACCGGGGATATCGGTTGGCACTTCGACATTTCTAGAGTCCTGGCCGTGACAGCTTCGTGACGCCGCGACCGGTCGGGGCCGGCCGCGGCGTCCGGGTCCGCCAACTCGCGGATCAGGCGGGGCGGTACTCGATCGACTTGAACGACAGATGACCGGTCGAGGCCGGGGCGTCGGCGAGTTTTCTGATATTCGCCCAGGTCTGCTTGTAGTTCGGGATGATGAATTCGTTGACCCCCTTGGAGACGACGTTGCCCTGGATGCCCTTGGGGTAGGCGAACAGCATGAAGGTCTGTTTTGGCTTCGCTGTCGGCGTCGGATAGGCGATCGCCTGGGTCGCGCCGTTCGCGTTGTAGACCTCGACCAGATCGCCCGCCTTCAGGCCGAGCTCGGCCATGTCGGTGGGGTTCATCTCGATGAAGGGGTAGGGCCAGCGGTCGGTGACGAAGGCGTTGTCCTGGTCGAGATAGGCCGACTGCCAGACGTGGTTGGTGCGGCCGTTGTTGACGAGGAACGGGAACTTGTCCTTCTCGGCCTGCTTGCCGGGCGCCTCGAGACCGCGCCAGGCGGCGGCCATGAACTTGGCCCGGCCGTCCTCGGTGCCGAATTTTCCGTCACTGTAAAGCCGCTTCGTGCCGACGATTTTTTCCCCATCCAGGCCGGTCGCCGGCTCCTGGAAGCCGTTGGTGCCCATCGCGCGCAGGCGCTCGTAGGTCACGAACTCGCCGCCATGGGCGTTCTGATGATAGCCGTCCATGAAGGCGTCTTCCTCGGTCTGCCAGTCGAAACCCTTGAACTTGTCGGCGGTGGCGGCATCGCCCGCCGCCCGGAACGCCTGCTCCAGGTGATTGGCGAGCCGGGCCGCGATCAGGCAGTCGGGCAGCGCGTCGCCGGGCGGGTCCATGTAGCGCTCGGTCAGCCGCATGCGCCGCTCGCCGTTCATCGAGGTGAGGTTCATCTCGCCCGAGGTCGCGGCCGGCAGGATGACGTGGCAGGCCTGGCCGATCAGGGTCGGCACGATGTCGACGTCGACCGCGAACAGGCCGCCTTGCCGGATCGCGCCCATGATCGCCTCGACCATGGCCGCCCGGTCGCCCGCGGGCACGGCGTTCATCGCGTCCTTCACGAGGTCGGTCCGCTTCTTGTAGACCGCCTTGAACTGGTCGGCGTTCAGCGTCGTCTTGTAGTGGTCGCAGGCCCAGATGTGGTGGACCCCACCCTTGCCGCCGATCAGCAGCTGGTCGACGTAGGGTGCCGGGCGACCGATGAAGGCGTCGGAAGGCCGGACGTAGCCCTCCTGATGGCCGCCCATGCGCACGCAGCCGCCGCCGGGCCGGCCGACGTTGCCGGTCGCGAGCGCTATGTTCACGAGCGCGCCGTTGGTCCGGTAGTTGTCGTTGCCCCAGATCAGCCCCTTCTCGTAGCTGAACATGGTCCGGCGCCGTTTTTCCCCTTTTGGCTCGGCGATCCAGGCGGCGGCTTTTTTGATGTCGTCCGGCGACAGACCGGTGATCGAAGCCGCCTCGTCGACGCTCATCCGGCTGCCGGCGAGCGCATCCTCGAAGCCCGCGGTATGGCCGTCGATGAACTCCCGGTCCAGCCAGCCCCGGTCGGCGATCTCGCCGAGCAGCGCGTTGAACAGCGCGAGATCGGTGCCGGAGTTCAGCGCCAGGTGGAGCACGTTGTCCTTGCCGGCCTCGGCCTCGCAGGCGTTGACCGTCACGGTCCGCCTCGGATCGACGATGATGACCCGGGCCGGCGCATGCGGCTCGCCCGCAAGCTGCGCCGCCTTCTTGTCCATCGAGCTGCCGCGCAGGTTCTGAACCCAGTGGTTCAGAAAATAGTTGGTCTGGGTCTCGAGCGCGTTGGTGCCGACCGCGACGATCGTGTCGGCGAGCTCGGCATCCTCGTAGCAGTTGTTGAGCTCGCCGACGCCCATGTCGCGCGTGGCGTGGACCTCGGAATTGTAGGCCGGCCGGTTGTGGATCCGGATGTTCCTGATCTTCATCGCCTCGAAGTAGAGCTTGCCGGTGCCCCAGGTGTTCTCGTAGCCGCCGCCGGCGCCGCCGTGGTCGAAGGCCGAGACGAAGACGCCATCCTCGCCCTGCTCCTGGATCACCCGCCTCGTGACCTCCGCGACCAGGGACAGCGCGTCGTCCCAGCTGGTCGGCTGCAGCTGGCCGTAGCGCCAGACCGAAGGCGTGGTCAGGCGCTGCAGCTGGCTGAAGGTCGCGCGCGAATACATCTCCTCGGCGAGCCTCGCGCCCCGGATCGAGCCCAGCCCGGAGTTCACTTCGCACTCAGGGTCGGGCTTGATCACCAGCTGGACGTCCTGGCCGTTCTGCCTGACGATGTTGTACATCGCGGGCGTGTACCAGGCCGGGCTCATCGCGCCCTGCTGCTGGCCGAGGTCGATCCCGAACTTGTTCTGATCGGGTGCTGTGCCGCCCTGGCGGTTGATGTTCCAGCTGTAGGCCTTGTAGCCGCAGCCGACGATGCAGAAGTGGCAGACGACGTTGTGCTCGGTCGCGTCCGCCGGGATGATCGGCAGGCGATCGATCTGTCGCTTGTAGGCCATGACCCACTCCCTCAGAGCACGTTGCTGACGCGGCCGTAGATCAGCTCGTCGACGCCTTCGGCATAGATGTCGCCGCCCTCGTCGACCCGGAGCTGGAACTGCGGCAGGTTCTGGGTCGCCTGGCCCCAGATCTCGAGGCCGCCCTTTTCGGCGTCGAAGCGCGAGTAGTGGCCCGGGCAGTTGAACACCCGGTCCGAGGGGTCGTAGGCGAGCGGGAAGCCCTTGTGGGGGCAGAGGACCGAGAATGCGACGACGTCGCCGTCGGGGCCGATGCCGCCCTCCACCTGCCGGCCGAGCTTCAGCAGCACGCCCGGCGAATCGGGGTCCGGATAGGCGATCTCGAGGGGCTGGTTGACCTTCAGGTTGGCGAGGTTGGCGAGCCGGCTCGAGGGATAGGCGATCCGCGCCGGCGCCGGCGTGGCCCGCGCAGGCGCGGCGCCCATCGTGGTTCCGGCGACCGCGCCGGCCGCGGCGACGCCGCTGCCCTTCAGAAAGTGGCGGCGCCCGAGATCGGCTAACATCTGGCAACGGGCCATGGCTTCGATCTCCCTGACTGATGTTTTGCCGATGATACGACCAGCGTCGAAGAATGGAAATTTTAATTGACACACGCGGTCCGGGCGCGCATTCAATCGCCCATCGACGATGGACGATCGGACATGGACGAGCGGCTCGCCGACCAGCTGAAGGCGCTCGCGCATCCGGCACGCCTCGAGATCCTGCGGGTGCTGGCGCGCCGGCGGCGCTGCGTCTGCGGGCAGCTCGTGGCGGTCATGCCGCTCGCCCAGGCGACCGTCTCGCAGCACCTGAAGATCCTGAAGGAGGCGGGGCTGATCCGCGGCGAGATCGAAGGCCGCAATTCCTGCTACTGCCTCGATCCGCTCGGCATCGCCGAAGTCCGTGCGGCGCTCGATGGCCTGCTGGGCGAGCTGTCGGCGTCCGCCTGGGCCACATCTGAACTCGAGGAGACCACGACATGAGATCCGCGGACGAGACCAGGACGCTGGTGCGCGAGCGCTATGCCACGATCGCGCGCGAGCGGGCCAGCTGCTGCGCGCCCGCTGCCTGCGGGTGCGGCCCCGAGATGGCGCCCGATGGCCTGAACGCGATCGGCGATGCCTATCAAGGCGTCGCGGGCCATGTCGCGGAGGCCGACCTCAACCTCGGCTGCGGGGTGCCGACCCGGCTGGCGGCGCTCGCGGCCGGCGAGACCGTGCTCGACCTCGGTTCGGGCGCCGGCAACGACGCCTTCATCGCGCGCCACGAGGTCGGACCCGAGGGTAGAGTGATCGGCGTCGACATGACGCCCGAGATGATCGCCAAGGCGCGCGCCAACGCGGCCAGGCTCGGCTACGGCAACGTCGAGTTCCGGCTCGGCGAGATCGAGCATCTGCCGGTCGATGCGGGCAGCGTCGACGTCGTGATCTCCAACTGCGTGCTCAATCTCGTACCCCAGAAGGCGCGCGCGTTCGCCGAGATCTTCCGCGTGCTCAAGCCCGGGGCGCGCTTTTGCATCTCGGACGTGGTGAGCGTGGGCGAGCTGCCCGAGGCCGTGCGCCGCGACGCCGAGCTGCTGGTCGGCTGCGTCGCGGGCGCGATGGACAAGGAGGCCTACCTCGAGTTGATCCAGGCGGCGGGCTTCGGCGCGATCGCGGTCGCCGAGGCGAGGCGCCTGAGCCTGCCGGCCGAGCTGACGGAGAGATGTGGCGAGGCGGGGCTCGAGAGCGTCACCGTGGTCGCGACCAGGCCTGACGCGGGCTGCGCCCCGGGCTGTTGCCGCTGACGATCTGCGCTCCGCGACGGCGATGCCGCCGGACGGACGCGAGCGCGCATCGCCAGGGTCGGCCAGCGCTGCCGGCATGAAGTTCGACCTCAGTCCCTACCGGGCGCCGGCGCGCCCGCTGCGGAGGCCATGGCAGGGTCGCGGCCGGCCGCTGTCGGAGGGCGGACCGAGGCGAGCCGTGCTCATGAGCCAAGTCCTTGTCCAGGCGTGCCTTCCCGGGTTCGTTTGGTCGTCGCGAGGGCCGCGGCCGCTGGGCGGCGAGCGGGCTCGGAACGCTGGCGCGTTTCGGCCTGGACCATCTTCAGCGCGGCGAGCGAGCGGAAGAGCTCGGCGAGCACCGAGCCGCGGTAGCGGACCAGCGTCGCGAGCGCGCGCGGGCCGTAGTTGTCCCGGCTCAAGCCGGTCGCCAACCTCTCCACTCCGCGCCGACCACCCTTCCCTAGCTCCCAGGACCGACCACCGGAGGTCGGTCCGGAGCGGGAAGCGGCGCTGGGAGCCAGGAGAGCGCGCGGGTCGGAATCGGCCCGGTCGACGCCCTCGAGATAGCTGGCAAGGACGCCCGCCTCGAGCTTGTCGGCGCGCCGTGTCCGCCAGGCGGCCATCACGATCCGGTCCACGAGGTCGGCCTGAAGCCGGCCTGCGGGCATGAGCTCGGCCTCGAGCGCGCGCGCGAACCGCCGGAACTCGGTCGCGTCCTCGTCCTCCAGCAGCACGAGCTGGCGGGCGCGCAGCCCGTGCTTGAGGGCGTTGCCCGCCGAGCGCGCCTTGCCGGCGGCGGTCTTCGGCCCGCGCGACCTCGCGCCGTTCTGCCGGCTGGCGCGCGCCTGGCTCTCCTTCGCGCTCCGCGCCGACACCAAGTCGGCGCTGGGAGCCAGCGAAGCGACCACCGCTTCCCGCTTCGGACCAACCTCCGGTGGTCGGTCCTGGAAGCTAGGGAAGGGCTCAGAGCGGCGCGTTCGGGCGGTCGGCTGGCGGTCGCTGGTCATGGCTTGGCCTCGTGGCTGCGGGGATCGGGCCCCGGCGGCGCCGCCGGCGCCCGGGGTCGATGGCCATGCTGCGCGTTAATAGGAAAAAATGCAAGGGTCCTGAATCATGCAAGCGCCCAGTTGCCCGCCGGAATGCGGGGCCCGAGGAAATTCAGGTGGAAAAATGGTTGCCGCCGCCGATTTCTTCGGAATATATTCCGCGCCCGCGAGCTCAGCGCTCCAGGGCGCGCATCGAGCCAGCCGCGGGGAGAACCATGATGGCGTTTCGCCGATCCGATCTGCAGGAGGCCTTCTTCGTGCCGGGAGCCTATGCGTTCCGGGTCTTGGGTTACGGGACTGCCGACCCGCTGGAGGCGGTCCTCGCCGCGGGCTACTTCGGTGCCGCGGGCGCGCTGCTCCAGCCCGGCGATCTGGTCTACGTCCGTGCGCGCGCGGCCGACGGGGACGTGCCCGGCGCCGGGGCCGCGGCGGTGCGCATGGCGCTGCTGATGGTGCGCGCCGGCGCGCGCGGGCGGGTGGGCGTCCGGCTCGTCCAGGACTTCGGCCGGACCGATGCCCCGGACCCGGCCGAACCGACGGCCGCCGCCCGGCCGGTGAGCGTGGCGGCAACGGCGCCGACGCCGAAGCGCGGCCGCGGCCGCCCGCCCGGCAGCCGGAACAAGAAAAACGGCGCGCTGGCGGCCACGGCCCTGAATTGAGGCGAATGTCCCGGGTAGGGCGAGATGCCTTGTGCGTTCGAGGCGATGCCCTTATGTAACCTCGGAGTTCACAGAGGAGGACCGCCGCCATGTCGGCCCTGGCCGCCGTCGAGCTGGACCAGGAGAAGCCCGTGCTCCTGCCGGTGGGCCGCGAGCTGGTTCGGCGTGAGCTGCGGACCCGGGGCCTGACCGTCACCGCGCTGGCCGCCGAGTTGGGGATCTCGCGCAAGCACCTCTCGAACATCCTGAACGGCCACTCGCCGCTGGTCGAGCCACTGGCGCATCGGCTTGCCGAGGCCACGGGTGTCGATCCAGTGCTACTCGGCGCCACGATCCGAGCTCCGCGCCGGGTGGCGCCGGCGCGGCACGGCTTCATGAGGGGCTGGATCGTCGCGCACGGCGACCTCACCGAACCCATGGAGGGCTGGGAGATGCTCGAGGACTGATGCCGCAGCTGGTCCTCGACACCTGCGCCCTGGTTGCGCTCGTCGAGGGCGAGCCCTTGCCGCGCACCGCGGCGGCGGCGATCGAAGCGGCGCAGGACGCCCAGGCGCTGTTCGTGCCGAGCTTCGTCGCCCTGGAAATCGCGCAGAAGATGGCGATCGGCAAGCTCGTGCTCGGCAAGGCCGGCGCGCGAACCTGGTTCGCGCACGCGGTGCGCAGCTTCGGATTGACCGAGATCCCCATGTCCGCCGACATGGCGCTCGCCGCCTACGAGCTGCCGGAGCCCTTCCACAAGGACCCGGCCGACCGCCTGATCGTCGCGATCGCCCGCCTGCTCAAGGCGCCGGTGGTGACCGTCGACCGTCGGATCGTCGCCTACGGCGAGGCCGGCCACGTCCAGGTCCTCGCCTACTGAACCGGCCCGGACCCTGGCACAGAGCCCCATGCGGGCGCGCGGCGACCGGCGTTTTCCGAATTTCCCGAATTTCCGGACCGCCGCCCCGAATTTTCGATGCGACACCGATGCGACACTTCTGTCGCATCGATGCGACACGTAAGTACTTGTTGCGGAATAGCTTTTCGCACTCTGCCGATTCGACCGCGGATTCGACCGCGAAACCGCCCGATTCGAGCGCTAAAACCGCTGATTTCGAGACACGGATGCGACAGATCTGTGCGCTCTCCGGCGCCGGGGCCCGAGCCGGACATCCCGCCCGGTCGCCGAATTTCCGGAAATTTCCCTGGCGCCCAGCAGGGCTGGATTCGGGCGCGAAAACCGCTGATTCCTGAGGGCAGATGCTACAGATGTGTGCGCTAGTGTGCGCAGGCCTCGAATTGGAAATCTGCGCGGGAGCCGAATTTCCCGAAATATCACGAGTGGCTTGCCAGCTGGGTTTCAGCGGCCAATCGGAAGGCGGCGGATCCGCGCCCGTTTTTCTTCGACGATGACGATGGCGCCGGTCTCCAGGGCCTGGGCTGTAGACGCGAGGATATCTCGAAGCCGATCGAGGATTCGCGTTGTCTGCGCTGAGCGCAGCCGCATCAGGATCACGGCCGCGCGTGCGTCACCTGCGGCGGCGGCAAGGTCAGCGAAGTCGAGGTCGAACGTCAAGACCACTCGTTTTTCGGCTACGGCTTTCGCCAACACCGCCTCGTCGCGAAGCTCCTGGAGGCCGACTTCGCGAAGATGCACGGCATCATGACCCTGTCCGCGCAGCCAAACCGCCACGTCGGTCGCGATGTTCATGTCGACGAGAAAGCGCATGGATCAGGCCGGGACCACGTCCTCGCGGGTGAGCCAGGCGGCGTAGGCGAGCGCCTGTCGGAGGTCTTCCGGCTCGAGGTCGGGATAGGCGGCGAGAATCGCCTCGGCGGTCTCGCCCTCGGCGACCAGGCCCACGATCGTCCCGACCGTGATCCGCATGCCGCGGATGCAGGCGCGTCCGCCCATCTTGCCGGGCTCGAAGGTGATGCGATCGAAGGCTCCGGTCTCCGCCACCATCAGGGCACTCCCGTGTTGCATCGTCCCGCCGCCGAGAAAACAGCCTCCAGGCGCCGACAGAAGACGGCACGCCCGAACCTGGATCGGATCGTCGGCACCGGCAGCAGCGCAGCATAGCCGAGGTCCCGGCCGGGCGCCACGACCAGGCGCAAGCACGCCGCCGGCTTCGGCGGTGGTCTGTCCACCTGCGGCATGCGCGCCATCAGGGCAGCCCGATCGACAGCTCCTCGACGGGAACCAGCCGCTCGTTCTGAGCTACGGGCTCACCGTCGGCCGAGCAGCGCCTCGACGTGCTGCTGGATCGCCTCCCGCATGTTGCGCTTGGCCTCCTCGGTCGTGCGGCCATTGCTGAAGCAGCCGGGCAGGCTCCGGCTGTAGGCTCTGTAGCCCTCGTCCTCCGCCCATTCTCGACCACCATCTCGAGGGCGTAGAAACGCACGTCCGCACTCCTGCTGACCACGGTCATTGTATCACGTGGCGACTCGCCGAGGCGAAGCTATTCGTTCATCCTCGCCCAGGCAGCTCCGCCCCGCCCGACGCGGCGGGCTGCGTACGGGCTGGTGATGGCTCCGGCGGACGAAGAGACATTAACCGGAGAGTAACCGTTTGATGGTCAACAATACCTTTGGATGGTCCATGGGACCCTGGGAATCCGTGCCCGCGAATTGGCTTGAGCGAGGGCGGCGGGCGGGTGGCGGGCAGAGGATGCCGAAGGGCGGCTAGGGGACGGCGGGGACGACGGGAAGAGAGAGGCTGGTTGACCGTCCTGAGGCCTGCGCGGGACATGCGTGAATCTCGACCCGGGTTAATTTCCTGAACTTGGGCCGGCGGAGCGAATTTCTGCTCGCTGGGCTGGCTCGAGGTCGCGGAGGATCAGATCGACCGGGATGCGCGTGCCCTCGATGCGGGGCTTGCCGCCCATGACCTTGGGCCTGGCCGCGATCCGCTCGTGCATGCGGGGCGCTCTGGCGATCTTGATCATCTCATCCCTCTCGAGACCAGCCCGGACCCTGGCACAGAGCCCCGGGCGGGCGCGCGGCGACGGGCGTTTTCCGAATTTCTCGAATTTCCGGACCGCCGCGGCCCGCTTCTGGCTCCTGAGCGGACCACCGAGGTCAGCTCGAAGCGACGCGCCGATGCGACACCGATGCGACACTTCTGTCGCATCGATGCGACACGTAAGGGCTTGATTCCGAAGAGCTTTCCGCATTCTGCCGATTCGACCGCGGATTCGACCGCAAAACCGCCGGATTCGACCGCAAAAAGCGCCGATTTCGAGCGCAAAGTGGCGCACGGATGCGTCACATGTGTAGCATCATTGGATTTTCGTCGATTTCAACGGTTTTAGATTTTCCTGCGAATTTCCGGGAGCCGCGATCTGTGTCGGGGTTCGGCCGCAAAACCGCCGGGATTCGGTCTCGAAACTGCTCATTTCGGTGCAGAAGTGACGCACGAATGCGTCATGTGACGGGTCCATGATTTTATCATGCAAAGGCGGCTATTATCGGACGTGTACGCGCGTTAGCTCGGGTTGTGAGCGACGACGACCGGTCCCGGCCGGGGTGGATGGCGGCTTGACGAGGTGGAAGCTGCGCCGCGAGCGACATCCCCGCGTGTGCCGCTTTGCGAGAAGCCCTTATAGGCCCGAACGTCCTCCGCACTTGGCCATGCGCGGGAATATTTAGCCTCAGGGAATATCTTCCTGAAATCTTCCCTGACCTTGCGCCAAACATTCGCGCGTCGCTGCGCGCGCGGGTCGCCATCAGCTTCCCGGTCGAGCCATTCGAGAGCCTCTTCGGCGGGCTGCTCGAAGGCCCGCGGGGCGAAAGTCTCGATCGCACCGAGCAGAATGAGCGCCGGCTCGCTGATCGCCGTTCGAAGCGTGTCCTCAAACCACGCGTCGGGCACGATGCTTCGTTTCAAGCGACCGCCGAGCCAGTGCAGGAATGAATCGATGGCGTCCGGTTCGTAGTCCTGCGGACGGAGACGCTCGGCAAGATAGCGCATCCGGTTCTGGTAGCGCTTGATCGCGCGCGGCGTCGGGTTCACTTCCTCCAAGAGCGGGCGCACGATAGCCAGCGCCTTCCTGAAATCCGGCGAATCGTCGACCACCCGCCGTTCACGGTGCATGAACGTGCCGACGCCCCACAGGACTGCGACTAGCAGGACAAGTACGGTCGGCGACCACCAGACCCAGCGCCGCCCGCTGGGGATATCGCTGAAGAAACTGACTTCGGGCTCGGGGATTCGGGCGAGCTTTGATTCCGGTTGAGGGCCAGAGGCAATTGCTGGATTTCGCGGCAGCTCGTTTGAAGACTGCGCGCTTGGTGTTTCTGTAGAAGTTTCAGTGGAATGCCGTTTGACTTCCGGAGCTGGCCATTCGTGCACCTTTTCGACACTCCAGACGAGCAGCCAAGCGAGAACGAACGCGAGTACACCGACCCGCGCGACCTGCGCTGCGGTGGACAAGCCAAACTTCAACCGATAGAGCCAGCCTGGCGGATCTGTCGTCGGCGCCATTGTGTTATTCACTTCTTTTCCGACCGCCGACGGTTTCTCTGCACGCCTCCCCGGCGCTGCCACCAGACGCCGCCACCAGGCGACACGATCCTCACCTCGCGTGTCACGGGGCTCTGGTTGGGGTGGGATGAGCATTGCGTCGAGCTGCTCCCCAGTACGCGCGGGCACCGGCACCTCGACGTTCACCAGCTTTTCGAGATAATGCCGGGCAAAGGCGCGCTGCTTGGCGATTTTTTCGACCCGGCCTTCGCTGTCGCGAACCAGCTCGTCCTCATAGAGCAGCTCGTCCTCGGGCAGGCCCTCGACGAGCTTCTCGAAACCGAGACCGACGCAATACTCGACCTGGCGCCGATCCATGCCGAGGATAACGATGCAGGGGCCCGCGCTGACGAAGTAATTCACGGCCTCGAGGATCTTGAGCGTATCCTCCGGCGGGCAGCGATCGAGATCGTCGACGAGAATTACCAACCCCGGTGACGTGCGCGTGCGCAACGCCTGGCACACCTCGCTGAACTGCTCGCCGAATCGGTCGCGAAAGCTGAGTTTGTCGCTGAAGTCGCCGATGCTGGCACGGCGTGCCACGGCGGCCACAAGCTTGGCGGGATTCGCGGGCAGCGCAACCATCTTGCCGCGCAGCCACAGTCCGGCGAGCATGAGCCCGCCCGAGCTCAGAATCGCCCCGCCGTAGTCGCGGACGAAATTGGACAGCTCGCCATCACTGTCGAGCCACGCCGCCACGCGTCGGAGAAGTTCCTCGGTTTCCGGCAAGCCCAGCCATGGCAGCGACCAGTGCACGGTGATCGCCGCAATTGCGGCAAACAGCAGCAGGTAGAACAGGTTGACGAAGGCTGTCCGGCTGCGCAGCCAGAGCAGCCGCAGGCGGAAAGCGAGGCCGCGATCGAGCCACCAGCCGGGCGGCCCATGACGCCGGACGGCCGCGAACAGAGCCACCAGCAGGTGCTCCTCCTCCCGGTGATGCCATGCATTGAACCAGACCGGGCGCGCGCCGAATTGCCTGAGGTCCTCCTGCAGCAGATTCATCAGCGAGCTCTTTCCGCTCCCCCAGCGTCCGGTGATGGCGATGGTAAGCGGCGGCTCGGTGTTGACGTTGCGCAGAAAGCGCGAGAGCCCGCGGGCTAAAGGCCGCAGCACGCGCGCATCCGGATCCCGCCAGGTCAACGGTAGATCGGAAATGCCGGCTCCGGTGATCGAAGCCTCGGGCCGCGGCAACTCCAGCCGCCAGGCCCAGACGTTCAAGAAGCCCGCCAGGACGAACCCCGGCACGCCAAGGAAGAACCACCACGGGGCGACGTAGTGCGGCAGCTCGCGCCAGCTCTGAGCCTCGGCCGGCTTGTCGGACGCGAGCACGACCCGATGCCCGTCCGGCGTCTCGCCGACCGCCCAACCGAGACCGCTCTGGACATAGACGTCCGTCAACTGGTAGCCGCCGCCTTCGTGCAGCACCTTCCAGTGTTGGCCAGGCCCGTCCTCGGTGTAGAGCAGGAGCCCGTCGTCGCCGGCGACCCAGCCATGTTTCTCGTCGGCGAAGAACACGGCGCGCAGGGCCTGATGATGCGCTTCCTGAATCGGAAGGCTATGGGCAATGGCGGGCTGCGGGTGCGCCTGCTGCGGCGCCTGTTGTTGCTGGGTCTGCTTGCTGGCCGGCACCTTACCGGTCGCGCCCCCCGTCTGCCCGCGTTCGAACCGGACGACAGTCCCGCTCGTCCCGACCGCCATGGCCAGACCGTCGCTCAGCGAAGCGATCGCGAGCAGATCATCCTTGGTATCGGAGGGCACCGGCTGCAGATCGCCGGTATCTCCGACCGCCGCGTAACCATGTCGTCCGACGACCCAGAGCGTCTGTGCGGCATCGACAGCGACATCGGTGACGATCGGCGCCGCTGCCACCATCGAGGCAACCCTCCAAATCCGAACGTTTCCATCGTGGGACGCCGTGACCACCCGCGTACCGTCTGGGCTGAACGCCGCCGAGGAGACTGTAGCCGTGTGGCCTGCCAGGGTGGCGAGCGCCTTGCCCGTCGCCGCGTCCCACAGCCGCGCGGTCTTATCCAAGGACGCCGTGACCACCCGCGTGCCGTCCGGGCTGAACGCCGCCGAGGAGACCGCATCCGTGTGGCCTTCCAGGGTGGCGAGCGCCTTGCCCGTCGCCGCGTCCCACAGCCGTGCGGTGTGATCAAAGGACGCCGTGACCACCCGCGTGCCGTCCGGGCTGAACGCCGCCGAGGAGACCTCCTCCGTGTGGCCTGCCAGGGTGGCGAACGCCTTGCCCAAGGCCGCGTCCCATAGCCGCGCGGTGTGATCAAAGGAGGCGGTGACCACCCGCGTGCCGTCCGGGCTGAACGCCGCCGACCAGACACTATCCGTGTGGCCTTCCAGGGTGGCGAGCGCCTTGCCCGTGGCCGCGTCCCACAGCCGCGCGGTCTGATCATCGGACGCCGTGACCACCCGCGTGCCGTCCGGGCTGAACGCCGCCGACCTGACCCCAGCCGTGTGGCCTTCCAGGGTGGCGAGCGCCTTGCCCGTGGCCGCGTCCCACAGCCGCGCGGTCTGATCATCGGACGCGGTGACCACCCGCGTGCCGTCCGGGCTGAACGCCGCCGACCTGACCCCAGCCGTGTGGCCTTCCAGGGTGGCGAGCGCCTTGCCCGTGGCCGCGTCCCACAGCCGCGCGGTCTGATCATCGGACGCGGTGACCACCCGCGTGCCGTCCGGGCTGAACGCCGCCGAGTAGACCTCGCCCGTGTGGCCGGCCAGCGCCAGGGCTTGGGGAACACCGCCTGACTTTTCGTAGCCAGCTTCAAGGGGGGAGAGCTTGATACGCGACCATGTGAGCTGACCGCTCTGGATCAGCTGCCAGAGCTCGCCAGTTGAGCCCACCGCGAATGCGTACCCGGTCGTCCGCGTGTGGCGGACGCGGGCCAGGGTCTCGATGCGGCCCTCGCGCCGCAGCAGCGCTCGGCCGTCGTCGGCGATCTCGAGCCCGGCGCAGGCGGCCTCGGCATTGGCGCACAGGCCGCGCGGCACGAAACCGCCGAGGCTGCCGGCCGGCACGACGGGCATCGTGCCATGGCCGGGATGCGGCATCTTCTCCAGGAACCAGGCTGGCAGATCAGGTGCATAAAACGGGTACGGCCTCGCGTCCTGACCAAACGCGCCCCAATAGAGCACCGCCAGAATACAGACCAACACGCCGGCAGCCCCAGCGCGCCACAGCCACCGCCCGCTGCGAGGGCTGCCTCCCCGTTGCCCTATGCCTTTGTCTGGATCGCTTCGAAATTGCTCTGCCATGGCGGCGTCTCACGACTATACGCCGCCAGACTGCTCGACCCAGAGTTATACGTCAAGCCGAATGCCTGCGTGCGGCTGTCGCCCCCGCCGGCGAGGGGTGGCCCGGCGTGCCCTTGACTGATCGCTCGGACGAGTCCAGCGCGAGGTAGGTCGGTGGCAGGAGCCTGCAGACCGACGCGGCCGCCCCGGCTCTCGCTCGGCAGGATCGGTGATTATTGGTGACGGGACAGAGAAAGCACCGGCTGGCGACCGAGGACAACCGGTTCCGTTGGAAAGAAACCTCGCGGCAGGCAGCCAGCCGACTGGTGCAGGGATACAGCGTCGCCGTCCGGCATCGGCTGGCGCTCGGCTCACAGCTCGCCCTTGAAGGCGCGATCGAGGATCGAGGGCAGGAGCGCGTCGAGCTCGGCCCGGGTCTGCGCCTGGAGCGCCTTCAGCCGGTCAACCCTGGCCTGCAGGCCGTCGAGGTAGACGACGATGCGGCGCTGTCGTTCCAAAGAAATCGACCGTGGGAAAGGAATATTCATTACAACGTCTTGCGAGATCTTTTTCATAGTGGGACTGGTACCCTTTGCTTTCGAGCAAATGAATTCACGGGCAATGGGCGTCTGGAGCCAATACCAGACGAACTTGCAATCGGCTTTGTTAGTGTCCAAAGGAATTCGCATCATGAGGTCGGGATAGATGCATGGAGAAGGGTGTCCATTGTAGACAGCAGCGTGCCCAACAAGTTCGGGAGTGTTACTTCGTGTGATGAGTAGATCACCTGGGCGCAGCCAGTAGTCCGCGTCCGTGTCAGTCTGTAGCGACGTTCTCTTGAAGTCTGTTTCGCGGTACCTGAACCCCGTCACGGCGGATAGGCCGAGAACAGGCACGCCATCAGGCGCGTTGTCGCACCGAGCAGACCATCCGTTCCTTGGCTTACCTGTAAGACACGTATCGAGCGGTGCCCGTTCCAGAAATAGCTCGGCGAGACGGTTAAGCCCACAACCGAGAAGCGCTGCGCCTTCTTGATAGGATAGCCGTCCCTCTTCCCGCGCCTCGTCGATTCTGGCCGCGAGACGCTCGATCTTAGCCACGATCCGCCGCTGCTCCTCCAAGGGTGGCAGGGGAATTTCAAGCTCCCAGAACTGCGGTGGGTTCAGCGTAAGTTTGCTGATCGCCGCAGCGCCCTTAGACAGTCGCTGAGCTTGGCTCGCGACGTGCTCCGTCCTGAAGAACCACTTCAAATAACTGACATAGACTTTATCCTGGTCCGGTCGATAAGTGGGGAACTTGTCAGACACAATGCAATCATTAACGGGCCTATCTGCGACTGCAAAAGAACCCTTCCAGGCAAAGAGTTTATTGTAAACAATATCTCCCGTACGAACTCGCCACTGTTGTTTTCTCTTTATTTGCATCCCAGTTAGACGTTCTCTCACGAAGGCGCCATGTCCATACCATCGGACACCAACACAATCATATTCCTCATCGTCTATTAGTTCGAAGCTCCGATCGACGCGCTCGAAGATCTTGCCAAATTTGACCAGGGGCCATATCACGCTGCGGCCTCCTCCGTTGCCGAAAACTCCCGCTTGATCTCGTGCATGAGCTCGATGATTCGGCGCTCTTTGGCCAGGATGTCCTCGACGAGCTGCTCGGGCGGAAGGTGCTCAAGTGTCCCGGCGCTGTTCGGGTTCTTGAGATCGAGGTTGGCGAAAGCAGCCGCGCCTCCCCATCGTACTTGAGCACGTCCTCAGCCGCACCCGCCAGGCGCGGTCGTTCTCCTCACGCGCGTCCACCAGGCGATGCAGTCGGCGAACTCCTCGAACTGCATCGGCTTGGTCTTGGTGTAGTTCTTGCGGCCCTCGGGCAGGGGGTGCTCGTAGTACCAGATCTCCTTCGTCGGGCCGGAGCGGTCGAAGAACAGCATGTTGGTCGGGATGCGGGTGTAGGGGGCGAACACGCCGTTGGGCAGCCGGACGATGGTGTGCAGGTTGAACTCCTTGAGCAGCTCCTCCTTGATCGGCGCAGACGCCGTCGCCGAACAGCGTGCCGTTGGGCACGACCACGCCGGCCCGGCCGGGCTTCGCGTCGGGACCGGGCCGCCTGCAGCTTGCGCATGATGAGTTGGAGGAACAGCAGCGCCGTCTCGGAGGTCTGCTTGTCGTCCGGGAAATTGCCCTGGATGCCCGCCTCCTCCTCGCCGCCGAAGGGCGGATTGGTCAGGATCACGTCCACGCGGTCCTTGTCGCCGATCTCGGTGAGCTTGAAAGCGCAGGCTGTTGCCGGGGTCGATCTGCGGGCGCTCGAGGCCGTGCAGCAGCAGGTTCATCTGGCAGAGCAGGTAGGGCAGCGGCTTGGCCTCGCCGCCGAAGAGGCTGTCGTTCTGCAGGATGTCGCGGTCGCTCGACGGTCTTGCACTGCTTTTCCAGGTGCTTGTAGGCCTCGACCAGGAAGCCGCCGGTGCCGCAGGCCGGGTCGAGCACGGTCTCGCCGAGCTGCGGGTCGGTGACCTCGACCATGAAGCGGACGACCGGGCGCGGCGTGTAGAACTCGCCGGAGTCGCCGGCGGCGTCGCGCATCTCGCGCAGCATGGACTCGTAGAGGTGGCCGAGGGTGTGGATCTCCTCGGTGGAGGTGAAATGGATGCCGTTGACCTTGTTGATCACGTCGCGCAGCAGGTAGCCGCTGATCATGCGGTTCTGACGCCTTCGAACACGGTGGCGATCACGTCGCGGCGGTCGTCGCCGTTGGCGCCCTGGAGGCTGCGCAGGTAGGCGAACAGGCCGGGGCCTCGGGTGCCGTCCGGGCGGATCGCCTCGTCGTGCTTGATGAAGGCGATCAGTTCAGTCGCCGGTGATGCCGTGCGGCGTGGGCGGCCCAGTCGCGCCAGCGGTAGGGCGGCTCGATGGCCGGTCGGTAGCGCTTGCCCGCGAGCTCGGCCTCGTCCTCGCGACCTGCTCCAGGTCGTCGAGGAACTTCAGGAACATGATCCAGGTGAGCATCGGCAGGCGGTCGAGGTCGCCGTTCAGCCCCTTGTCCTTGCGCATGATGTCGCGGGCGGACTTGATCAGGCTGCCCAGCTGCTGGGCGGTCGTCAGCGGTTGGGCGTCGATCCTCTTGCGTCGTGCCATGGTGCCCCTCAGGCAGCGTAGAGCAGGGTCTGCAGTTCCTGGACGGCCTCCTCAGCTGTCGGGTGCCGCCGAACAGGTCCGCGATCTCGATCACGTTGCCGTGGCGGTGATCGGCGGCACTTCAAGCACGTCGGGGATCACGAACTGCGTCGTCCCGTGCTCGGCGTACTTCTCCAGAGCTCGTCGAGGATCTCCCGGGCCTCGGGGCCGTACCGGTCGAAGAAGTCCTTGTGCTCGCGCTTGCAGATCGCTGCGCCCGCTCGCGCCGGGTGCGCAGCGGCGCGTTGAAGGCCAGATGGCAGAGCAGGTCGAAGGGGTCGGCGTCGGGCTGCCCGGCGTCCTCGGCCAGCTGCGTCGAAGTCGATGCCGCGCTCGGCCAGCGCTCGAATGATCTCGGCGCGCTGTTGCGGGTCGGCCCAGCGCCTCGCGGAGCTCGTGGGCGTTGGCGCAGAGCGTGCGGACCTTCTCGGCGGTGTAGTCGGTGTAGCTGCACGACGCGGAGCTGCTTGCCGTCGGGTCGAGTTCGTAGACCAGGTGGGCGGCGATCTCGACCTGGCCGCCGTCGAAGTAGAACTTGCGGCGCTCGCCAGTCGGTCGCTCGATGATCTGGGGCGGCTCTTCGAGTACCGTCTCGGCCTCGTCCTCTGGCGGTTCGGGCGTGATGATCGTGCCGTCCTCGACCGGCGTCGCCCTCTTCGTCGATCTGCTCCTCGGTCTCGATCGAGCGGATCGCCGTCGAAGTCGGGGTCGGCGAAGAGGCGGGTGGCGGAGCCGGTGTAGTCGAGGATGTTGAAGAAGAGCTTGCCGTAGTCGTCGCGCACGCGGGTGCCGCGGCCGATGATCTGCTTGAACTCGGTCATGGAGTTGACGACGCGCACCAGCACGACGTTCTTGCAGGTCGGCGCGTCGACGCCGGTGGTCAGCAGCTGCGAGGTGGTGAGGATCGCCGGGGTCTGCGTCTCCACGTCCTGGAAGCGGCTGCAGGTGGCCGCGGCCGATGTCGCCCTCGTCGGAGGTGACCCGGCAGACGTAATCCGGATACTCGCTGCACGAGGTCGGCGTTCAGGTTGTTGAGGGCCCGGCGCATCTCGTCGGCGTGCTCCTGGTCGACGCAGAAGACGATCGTCTTGGCGAAGCGGTCGGTCTTCCTGCAGGAAGTCGGTGAGGTGCCGGGCGATGGCCTCGGTGCGGGCCCTGAGCGCGACGACGCGCTCGAAGTCCTTGGTCTGGTACTCCTCGTCGGGGATCTCGCGGCCGTAGCGGTCGAGCTCGCCCTTGCTCGGCCGCCAGCCGGCGGCGTCCCACGTCGGTGATCGACGCGGTGCACGCGGTAGGGCGCCAGGAAGCCGTCGTCGATGCCCTGGCGCAGGCTGTAGGTGTAGATCGGGTTGCCGAAGTAGAGGTAGGTGTCGCGGTTGTCCTCGCGCAGCGGCGTGGCGGTCATGCCGAGCTGATAGGCGGGCTCGAAGTATTCCAGGATCTCCCGCCAGTTGCTCTCGTCGCGGGCGCTGCCGCGGTGGCACTCGTCGACGATGATCAGGTCGAAGAAGTCCGGGGCGTACTCGCGGTAGAGGCCGGGCCGGCGCTTCGTCCTGGCGATCGCCTGGTAGATGGCGAAGTACATCTCCCGGCTCTTGACGACCTCGCCGCCCTCGATCTTGTGGCGGGCGTCGCCGAAGGGGGCGAAGGTCTTGTCCTTCGGGTCGTCGACCAGGATGTTGCGGTCGGCGAGGTAGAGGATGCGCGGCTCGCCGGTAGCTCGCCCGTCCGGTTCCAGCGGCCTCGGACAGCTTCCAGCAGATCTGGAAGGCGACGACCGTCTTGCCGGTGCCGGTCGCCATCGTGAGCAGGATGCGCCGCTGGCCTTGGAGGACCGCCTGGACGGCGCGGTTGATGGCGATCTCCTGGTAGTAGCGGGTCTTGCGGTCCGCGAGGTGGTAGGACGGGCGAGCAGGTGCTCGGCAGCGGGCTCCGTCAAGCCCTCGCTGGCCTTGAGTCGTTGCCACAGTTCCTCGGGCGCGGGAAAGTCGACGATCTCTCGTTCCGCTCCGGTCAGGTAGTCGAACTCGACGATGCCGTTGCCGTTGGTCGCGTAGGCGAACTTCAGGCCGAGGATCTCGGCGTAGTCCTTGGCCTGCTGCAAGCCGTCACCGGGCGAGCGTGTAGTACGCTTTCGCCTCGACCACGGCGAGCGTGAAATCCGGGCGATAGCGCAGGAGATAGTCGGCCCGCTTGCCCGGGCGGCGCCGGGCGCGGCCGCCGACCACGAAATCCGGCCATCGGTGAAGGTGACCTGCTCCCGTAAGAGGTAGGGCTCCTGATCCCACCCAGCCGCCTGGAGCTTCGGCGTCACATAGAGGCGACAGGTATCAGCTTCGCTCAGGCCGAACACATAGCGTTCCACGAACACCGCTGCCCAACCGGCAGTGAAAGTTTAGGGATGGCATTTTCACGGTTCTTTGTCCACCATCCCAGGCGACATTCAAATGACCTCGTCGAGGGCAGCCGCGCCCCGCTCGACGTCGCCCGCCCGGCTGTGGCAGCATGCTCGGGCATCGCCCGCACCGCGGCCGCCGTCGGCCGGGTCCGCAACCAACCCGAGCTCTCAGGGGAGGCACCCGTTGAGCCATCTGGTGACGTTCGCCCTCAACCACATGGTGGCGCCGCGCCGGTCGGTGCCCGAGCTGGTCGCACTGACGAAAGAGCTCGGGCTCGACCGGATCGAGATCCGGAACGATCTTCCCGGTGTTCCGATCGGCGACGGCACGCCGGCGGCCGAGGTCCGCCGGGCGGTCGAGGATGGGGAGGTGCGCATCCTCTCGATCAACGCGCTCCAGCGCTTCAACGACTGGAGCCCGGCGCGCGCCGAGGAGGCGCGCTCGCTCGCGGCCTACGCGAGCGGCTGCGGCGCTGAGGCGCTGGTGCTGTGCCCGGTCAACGACCGGGGCTGGCAGCCGTCGGAGAGCGAGCGTCAGGCGAAGCTGAAAGAGGCGTTGCGCGGGCTCAGCACCATTCTGGAGGAGGCCGGGATCATCGGCCTGGTCGAGCCGCTCGGGTTCGAGGAGTCTTCGCTCCGGCTCAAGCAGGATGCGGTCGAGGCGATCGAGGAATTGGATCTGGGCGAGCGCTTCCAGCTCGTCCACGACACCTTCCACCACCACCTTTCCGGCGAGCCCCGGATGTTCCCCGAGCATACCGGCCTCGTGCACATCTCGGGCGTCGAGGATGCGAGCCTGCCGCTCGAGCGGATCCGGGACGAGCACCGGGTGCTGGTCGGGCCCGACGATCTTGCCACCAGCCTGCTCCAGATCCTGGGGCTGATGGAGGGCTACGGCGGCGCCTATTCGTTCGAGCCGTTCGCCGCGAGCGTGCATGATCGTCCCCGACATCGCCCGTGCGCTCGAGGCCAGCATGCACTGGATCGATCGCGAGATCGCGAGGCTGCCTGCCTGACTTTCGTGGGGACAACATGGCCAAGACGCTGGACGTGATCTGCATCGGCCGCTCCTCGGTCGATCTCTATGGCGAGCAGGTCGGCGGCCGGCTCGAGGACATGGCGAGCTTCGCCAAATACGTCGGCGGCTGCCCGACCAACATCTCGGTCGGCACCGCCCGGCTCGGGCTCAAGCCCGGGCTGATCACCGCGGTCGGCGACGAGCACATGGGCCGCTTCATCAAGGAGACGGTCGCGGCCGAAGGGGTCGACATCCAAGGCGTCAAGACCGATCCTTCACGCCTGACCGCGCTGGTCATCCTCGGCATCCGCGACGAACATACTTTCCCGCTGATTTTCGTCCGGGAAAACTGCGCCGATGCGGGGCTGACCGAGGACGACGTCGACGAGGCCTACATCGCCTCTGCCCGTGCGGTCGTGGTCTCGGGCACGCACTTCTCCAAGCCCAACCTCGATGCCATGAGCAAGAAGGCGATCCGGCTCGCGAAGAAACACGGCGGCCGGGTGATCTTCGACATCGACTACCGGCCGGTGCTCTGGGGCCTGACCGGGCTCGGCCTCGGCGAGGAGCGCTTCGTCGCCAGCGAGAGCGTTTCTTCCCACTTGCAGACGATCCTGCCGGAGTGCGACGTGATCGTCGGCACCGAGGAGGAGATCCATATCGCCGGCGGCTCGACCGAGACGCTGGGCGCCTGCCGCAAAATTCGAGAACTGGCGCCGGCAGCGCTGATCGTGGTCAAGCGCGGGCCCATGGGCTGCACCGTGTTCGATCGCGCGATCCCGGGCGACATCGAGAAGTGGGATCAAGGGCCCGGGCTTCCCGATCGAGGTGTTCAACATTCTGGGCGCCGGCGATGCCTTCATGAGCGGTTTTCTCCGCGGCTATCTGCGCGATCTGCCGATCGAGGAATGCTGCAAGTACGCCAATGCCTGCGGCGCGTTCGCGGTCTCGCGCCACGGCTGCGCGCCGGCGGTCCCGAGCTGGACCGAGCTGTCGTATTTTTTCGAGCACGGCTCCAGGGAGCGTGCGCTCAGGAAGGACGCCGGGCTCGAGCAGATCCACTGGTCGACCACCCGGACCCGGAAATGGCCGCAGGTGCTGGCGATGGCGTTCGATCATCGTGCCCAGCTCGAGGCGATCGCGGACACGGCCGAGGTCACGCGCGAGCATGTCCCGTATTTCAAGCAGCTTTGTCTGCGGGCGGCGCGCGAGGCTGCGGCCGGCCGGCCGGATTTCGGCATCCTGCTCGATGGCCGGCTCGGCCAGGCGGCGCTGGACGATGCGACCGGGGACGCGACCGGCGACGGCATCTGGATCGGCCGGCCGATCGAGCTGCCGGGCGCGATCCCGGTCCGCTTCGAGGGCGGCGCCGACGTCGGCTGCACGCTCCGCGAATGGCCGGTCGCGCATTGCGTCAAGTGCCTGATCTTCTACCACCCGGATGATCCGGAGGCTCTGCGCGCCGAGCAGGAAGCCCAGGCGCTCCGCCTGCTCGACGCCTGCCGCAGGACCTTCCACGAGCTGCTGCTCGAGCTCATCCCGAGCCGGTCGCAAGCCCCGGTCGACGAGCGGACGCTCGCGCGCGCGCTCGAGCGCTTCTATGAGCTCGGCATCTGTCCCGACTGGTGGAAGCTGCCCGATCCCGGCAGCGATGCTGCCTGGCAGCGGATCGCCGAGGTCATCGGGCGCTACGACCCGTACTGCCGGGGCGTGCTGCTGCTGGGCCTCGATGCGCCCGTGGCCGAGCTCGAGGCGAGCTTCGTGCGCGCCGCGCGCCAGCCGGTCTGCAAAGGGTTCGCGATCGGGCGGACGATCTTCGGCGAGCCGGCCCGTGCCTGGTTCGAGGGCGAGATCGACGATCAGACCGCAATCGCCCGCATGGCCGAGACTTACAACGGGCTGATCCAGGCCTGGGACCGGCTCCGGCCGCCGGTTTTTCCGACCACCCACCGACCGCCCAAGCGGTCTCCCCGGCAGCAGGCAAAGTGAGGCGATGACGATGGTCAAGTTCGCCATTCTCGGTTGCGGCCGCATCGGCCGCATGCATGCGATCAACCTCGCCCGCCACCCGCGCGCCGAGCTCACCTGGGTCTATGACGTCGTGGACGCCGCCGCGTCGGGCACGGCCGAGGCGACCGGCGCCAGAAAGGCGCGCACGGTCGACGAGATCCTGGACGACCGCGCCGTGCAGGCGGTGCTGATCGCGTCCTCGACCGACACCCATCTCGATCTGCTGGTACGCGCGATCGAGGCCGGCAAGGCGGTCCTGTGCGAGAAGCCGATCGACCTCGATCTCGCCAAGGTCGACGCGTCCTGGGCGCGGATCAAGGACAAGGGCGCCACGATCATGGTCGGCTTCAACCGTCGCTTCGATCCGTCCTTCAAGGCGCTGCGCGAGCGCATCCAGGCGGGCGAGGTCGGCAAACTCGAGCAGGTGGTGATCACGTCGCGCGACCCCGGCCCGCCGCCGATCGCCTACATCAAGGTCTCGGGCGGCCTGTTCCGCGACATGACCATCCACGACTTCGACATGGCGCGTTATCTGATGGGCGACATCGCGGCCGTGCAGGCGATCGGCGCGCATCTGGTCGATCCGGCGATCGAGCAGGCGGGCGACATCGATGCCGCGATGATCACGCTGATCGCGAAGAGCGGTGCGATGTGCCAGATCAACAACAGCCGGCGCGCGGCCTACGGCTACGACCAGCGGGTCGAGGCGTTCGGCGAGCAGGGCATGTTGCAGGTCGGCAATCAGCGGCCGACGACGGTCGCCTTCTGGGGGGCGGCCGCGACCGAGGCGCAGGACCCTGTCCTCAATTTTTTCGTCGAGCGCTACACGCCCGCCTACAACGCCGAGATTTCCCATTTCGTCGACTGCGTGGAGCAGGGCGAGACGCCGATGGTCGGCTATCGCGACGGCCGCGAGGCGCTGCGTCTCGCCGATGCCGCGCTCGAGAGCATGCAGACCGGCCGCCTGGTCCGGCTCGGCTGACGGTCATGGATCGCAAGCTCGGCGTCTGCACCTGGACCTTCGGGCCCCAGCCGCTCGCGGACACGCTGGCCCGGGTCAAGGCGCTTCGTTACGACGGGGTCGAGCTGCACGGCGACCTCGCCGCCTTCCGGCCACCCAACTACTAACCTATCAAGGCTTCGTTACGACGGGGTCGAGCTGCACGGCGACCTCGCCGCCTTCCGGCCAAGACGGTGCGCGCGCTGCTCGCCGACCACGGCCTCGAGGTTTTTTCCCTGACGCCGGACAACGTCGATCCCGCGACGCCCGATGCAGCGACGCGCACGGCGGCGCTCGACTACTACCGCCGGCTGATCGACTTCGCGGCCGAGCTCGGCGGCGCCATCGTCTCGTTCCATGGCCTGGTCGGCCGGATCGCGCCGCTCGTCTCCATGGCCGAGGAAGAAGAACTGCTGGTGGCAGCTCTACGGACTGTGTGCGATCACGCGCGCGGCGCTCGCGTGCGCCTCGTATATGAGGTCCTGAACCGCTACGAGAGCCATCTGGTCAACACCGGCCGGGCGGCGCTCGCGTTGCTGGAGCGGGTCGGGGCCGACAACCTGGCCGTGCTGCTCGACGCCTATCACATGAACATCGAGGAGGCGGCGCCGGCCGAGGCGATCCGGGCGGTCGGGGACCGGCTCGGCCTGTTCCACGTCGCCGATTCCAACCCCCAACCTGCGGACGCTGACCGGCTCCACCTGTTCCACGTCGCCGATTCCAACCGCGAGGGCGTCGGTCGCGGCCATACCGACTTCGGCGCGATCGCCCGGACACTGGACGAGGTCGGCTACGCCGGGCCGGTGATCGTCGAATGCACCGCTGCCGGCGCCAACCCGTTCACGCCGGTCAAGCCCGGCGACTATCGGGCCGTGCTCGAAGGCTATCTCGCCGAAAGCCGCGCGTGGCTGCGTGCCGCCTGAGATCGGGAGGAAAGCGATGGCCGATCTGCTCTTGAAGAACCATGCGCCTGACGCGCGCGGACTGGTCCACCGGGTGACGCCCGCCAGCGCCGGCTGGGGGCACGTCGGCTTCGAGCTCTACCGGCTGAAGCCGGGCCAGAGTCTCCAGGCGGAGACCGGCGAGCGTGAGGCGTGTCTGGTGCTGGTCGGTGGCAGGGCGAAGATCCGCGCGGGCGGGCAGGATTTCGGCGAGGTCGGGGAGCGGATGGGCCCGTTCGAGCGCAAGAAACCGTTTGCCGTCTACGTCCCCTGGCACGGCGACTACCGGGTCGAGGCGACGACCGACCTCGAGCTCGCCGTCTGCACCGCCCCGGGCGGCGGCGCGCACGAGGCCAGGCTGATCAGCCCGGATCAGATCGCCTATTCGAAACGCGGCAGGGACACCAACATCCGGCACGTCCACGACATCTTGCCGGAGAGCGAGCCCGCGCATTCGCTGCTCGTGGTCGAGGTGATCACGCCGTCGGGCTGCTGGTCGTCCTACCCCTCGCACAAGCACGACACCTTGAACCTGCCGGACGAGAGCGAGCTGCAGGAGACCTATTACCACCGGCTCGACCCGGCGCAGGGGTTCGCGCTGCAGCGGATCTACACCGACGACCGCGCGCTCGACCAGACCATGGCGGTCGAGGACGGCGACGTCGTGCTGGTGCCCAAGGGCTACCATCCCTGCGGCACGGCGCACGGCTACGACCTCTATTACCTGAACGTGATGGCCGGGCCGCAGCGGATCTGGCGCTTCAATACCGAGCCGGCACACCGCTGGCTGCTCGAGGGAGCAAGGCCGTGAGCACGATCCGCCTGACCGCCGCCCAGGCGGTGGTCCGCTACCTGGCCGCCCAGCGCACGATGCTGGCGGGCGTCGAGGCGCCGCTGTTCGCCGGCGTCTGGGCCATCTTCGGCCACGGCAACGTCGCCGGGCTGGGCGAGGCGCTCTACCAAGTTCGGGAAAACCTGCCGACCTACCGGGCGCACAACGAGCAGGCCATGGCGCACGCCGCGATCGCGTTCGCCAAGGCGAAGTTCCGCCGGCAGATGATGGCGTGCACCACCTCGATCGGGCCGGGGGCGCTCAACATGGTGACCGCGGCCGCGGTCGCGCACGTCAACCGGCTGCCGGTTCTGCTGCTGCCGGGCGACACCTTCGCCAACCGCCGCCCCGACCCGGTGCTGCAGCAGGTCGAGGACTTCGGCGACGGCACCGTGACGGCCAACGACTGCTTCAAGCCGGTTTCCCGGTTTTTCGACCGGATCACGCGACCCGAGCAGCTGCTCTCGTCGCTGCCGCGCGCGATCCAGGTGCTGACCGATCCCGCCGAGTGCGGCCCGGTGACGCTCGCCCTGAGCCAGGACGTCCAGGCGGAGGCCTTCGACTTCCCGGACGCCTTCCTGGCGCCCCGGACGGTTCGCTTCCGCCGGCCGGCGCCCGATGACGACGCTCTGGTCGCGGTGATCGAATTGCTCGAGAGCGCCGAGCGGCCGCTGATCGTTGCCGGCGGCGGGGTGCTCTATTCGGGGGCCGCCGGGACCCTCCAGGCGTTCGCCGCCCGGCACAAGATCCCGGTCGCCGAGACCCAGGCCGGCAAGGGCGCGCTCGGGTTCGATCATCCGCAGAACGTCGGCTCGATCGGGGTCACGGGCTCCTCGGCGGCCAACGCGCTCGCCGCCGAGGCGGACGTGATCCTGGCAATCGGCACCCGGCTGCAGGATTTCACGACCGGCTCGCGCGCGCTTTTGCCGGGGACAGCGAGCCTGATCCAGCTGAACGTCGCCGCCCCCGATGCCGGCAAGCATGGGGCGGTGCCGCTGGTCGGCGACGCCAGGCGGACGCTCGAGCTGCTCGATGCGGCGCTCGGCGAGGCTGCGACCGAGTCCGCCTGGCAGGCGCGCGTCCGCTTCCTGCGCCAGGACTGGGATGCGGTCGTCGAGCGCGTGACGGCGGCGACCAACGCCGAACGGCCCTCGGATGCGCAGGTGCTGGGTGCCGTCAACCGCCACGCACCCCGCGATGCGGTCGTGGTCTGCGCCGCGGGTGGCCTGCCGGGTGAGCTGCACAAGCTCTGGCGGACCGGCGGGCCGGGCGGCTACCACCTGGAGTACGGCTTCTCCTGCATGGGCTACGAGATCGCGGGCGGGCTCGGGGTCAAGCTCGCAGAGCCCGAGCGCGAGGTCTTCGTACTGGTCGGGGACGGCAGCTATCTGATGCTCAACTCCGAGCTCGCGACCGCGGTCATGCTCGGGGTCAAGCTGACGGTCGTGGTCCTCGACAACCGCGGCTTCGGCTGCATCAACCGGCTGCAGCGGGCAGTCGGCGGCGCGTCCTTCAACAACCTGTTCGACCATGTCGACCACATGGCCGATCCGGCCGTGGTGGACTTCGCCGGTCACGCGCGAGCACTCGGCGCCGAGGCGGAGAAGGTCAAAAGCATAGCCGAACTCGAAGCTGCCCTCGAGCGGGCGCGGGGCTCGAGCAGGACCAGCGTGATCGTGATCGATACCGACCCGCTGGTGACGACCGAGGAGGGCGGCGCCTGGTGGGACGTTGCGGTGCCCGAGACCTCGGCGCGCGGCGAGGTGCGGGCTGCCCGCGAAGCCTACGAGCAAGCGTTCACGAGACAGAAGCTCGCCTGACGCGGGCAGACCCAGAAACCCCGGAGGGCGGCATGGCGAGCGAGATCCAGCATTTCATCGGCGGCCGGCTGGTTGCCGGTCAGAGCGGCCGGTTTGCGCCGGTCTTCAATCCGGCGACCGGCGGGGAGAGCGGCCGGGTGCCGCTGGCCGGCGCCGAGGAGATGGCCGCGGCGGTCGGCGCCGCGCAGGCGGCCTTTCCGAAGTGGGCGGCGACAACGCCGCTGCGGCGCGCCCGGGTGCTCAACCGCTTTCTCCGGCTGCTCGAGGAGAACGACGACCGGATCGCCGCGGTGATCACCGCCGAGCACGGCAAGGTGCTCTCGGACGCCAAGGGCGAGCTCGCGCGCGGCATCGAGGTCGCCGAGTTCGCGACCGGCGCCCCGCATCTCTTGAAAGGAGAAAGCCGACCGGCATCCGCACCGGCGCCGACTTCGTGAGCCGACCATGCGCTGAGCGGGGGTGCGCTCTCAGACCACCGGGGTCAGGAGCGGCCGGCCGGCGAAGTGGGCCTTGAGGTTGTCGACCATGAGTTGGCCCATCGCGTCGCGGGTCTCCCAGGTGGCGCTCGCCTGGTGCGGCTGCAGGACGACGTTGTCGAGCCCGAGCAGCGCCTCCGGCACGTTCGGCTCGTTGGCGAACACGTCCAGGCCGGCGGCGCCGAGGCGGCCGGAGGCGAGCGCCTCGACCAGGGCCGGCTCCTCGATCACCGAGCCCCTGGAAACGTTGATCAGCCAGCCCTCGGGCCCGAGCGCCTCGATCACCGCACGGCTGACCAGGCCCTTTGTGGTCGGGCCGCCGAGGCAGGTCACCATCAGGCAATCGACCGCGCGCGCCATCTGGACCAGGTCCGGAAAATACTCATAAGCCACGTCCGGCTTGCGGTTCGGGCCGTGGTAGCAGATGACCATGTCGAAGGCTGCGGCGCGTTTGGCGACCGCCTGGCCGATCCGGCCGAGGCCCAAGATGCCCATGCGCTTGCCGGAGAGCGAGTTCGAGAGCACCGGATCGCCCTCGTCCGGCCAGCGGCCGGCGCGCACGTAGCGGTCATTGTAGGCGACCCGGCGCGCGACATCGAGCAGCAGCGCCATGCCGAGCTCGGCGACGCCCACGGTCAGCACGTCCGGCGTGTTGGTGACCCGGATGCCGCGCGCGCGCGCCGTGGCGAGGTCGACCGCATCGGTGCCGACGCCGTAGACGCCGACGATCTCGACCTTCGGCAGGTTCTCGAGCAGCGCCTTGCCGGCGCCGATGATGCCGTTGGTGAAGATGCCGCGCACCCAGGGCCCGGCCTCGCGGACGAACGCCTCGGCATCCGGCGCATCCCAGAGCTTCCGGAGCGTGAACGTCTCGTCCGCCTGCCCCTGGATCCTGGGCGTGATCGGCATCATCTGCAGCACTTCCGGCTTGTCCATGTCCGCCTCTTTTTTCCCACTTGACGCCCGATCATCCGCGCCCGGCGCGCCGCGTCAACCGCCGAGCCTCCCGGTTCACTCGATGGCCCTGCGCCAACGGACGCGGTAGCGTCGGATCATGGCGTATTCCGTCGAGCTTCGATTCGATGAGGCGCTGGCGCGGCAGGTCGTCGGGATGTGGCAGACGCTCGCCGATGCCGGCATCAGCCGTTACATGCTGGAGTGCGCCGCGATCCCGCACGTCAGCCTCGCGGTCTACGACGACGAGGAGGCGGTCGACCCTGGCGTGCTGGCCGGGCTGGCCGAGCTGCTGGCCAAGGGAAGCGCATCCCAACTCGTGACGTTCTCGAGCCTCGGTGTGTTTGCCACTTCCGAAAAACGTCCTGTTTCTCGCGGCGGTCGTCTGGCCTGCGCTGCTCGCGCTCCATCGGGACTGGCACGACCGCGCGGCCGCCTTCAGCTCCGTCTGCCGGCCGCATTATCTGCCGGGCCGTTGGGTCCCCCACTGCACGCTCACGATGCTCCTGCCAACGCCGGACCTGCTCCGGGGCCTGGCGGACCTCGCCTCCGGCTGGGCGTCGCTCTCAGGCAGTCTCTGCTCGGTCGCACTGATCCGGGCGCTCCCGGTCGCGACCCTGCTCCAGCGCGATCTCGCGGGCGCGCCATGACCCGGCGCAGCTCCGAGCTCAGACGTTGGCGCCGCGCAGGAGGTCGCAGACGCGGGCGGTGACCTCTGCGGTCGTGGCCTTGCCGCTGAGGTCGGGGGTGAGGACGTCGCCGGCGGCAAGCGTGCGTTCGATCGCGCTCATAAGGCGAGATGCGGCCGCGGATTCTCCCAGGTGGTCGAGCATCAGTGCGGCCGTCCAGAAGGTTGCGATCGGGTTCGCGATGCCCTTGCCGGTGATATCAAAGGCGGAGCCGTGAATCGGTTCGAACATCGACGGGAATTTTTTCTCCGGATTAAGGTTGGCGGTCGGGCCGAGGCCGAGCGAGCCGCTGAGCGCTGACGCCAGATCGGAAAGAATGTCGGCGTGCAGGTTGGTCGCGACGATCACGTCCAGCGTCCCGGGCTTCAGGACCATGCGCGTGGTCATCGCATCGACCAGCTCCTTGTCGGTCGCGACCTCCGGGAACTCGCTCTTGAGTTCGGAAAAAACTTCGTCCCAGAGGACCATGCCGTGGCGCTGGGCGTTCGATTTGGTGACCAGGGTGAGCTGCTTCTTTGGGCGGGTGCGGGCGAGCTCGAAGGCAAAGCGCATGATCCGCTCGCAGCCGGTGCGGGTGAAGATCGCGAGCTCGGTCCCGACCTCCTCGGGCAGGCCGCGATGCACCCGGCCGCCGGCGCCGGCGTATTCGCCCTCCGAGTTTTCGCGCACGACGATCCAGTCGAGGTCGCCGGCGCCGACGTTGCGGAGCGGACCGGTCACGCCCGGCAGCAGCCTCGCCGGACGGACGTTGGCGTACTGGTCGAAGCCCTGGCAGATCGCGAGCCGCAGGCCCCAGAGCGTGACGTCGTCCGGGATGTCAGGGGCGCCGACCGCGCCGAAGTAGATCGCATTGAAGGGCTCGAGCCGGGCGAGGCCGTCTGCCGGCATCATCCGGCCGTGGGCGCGGTAGTAGGCCGAGCCCCAGTCGAAGCTCTCGACCTCGAGCTCCAGCCCGGGCTCGCGCGTCTGCAGCACGCGCAGGACCTCGAGGCCGGCCGCGATCACCTCCTGGCCGATGCCATCGCCCGGGATTGCGGCAATCTTGTGCCTGGCCATGGCGTTGCTCCGGTCTGAGAAGGCGTCCGGCGCCAGAGTGCGGGGCTGGGGGGCCCGCGTCAACCGCTGCCCGCCGATCCGGCCGACGGTTCGCATGGCGGCGGGCTTGACAAGGGCCGGGCGCTGCCCTCAATGGCGGGATTTCTTCGCCCATGGCTCGACGGCAGAGCACCAGCGCGCCACCTCTTTTCCCGGAAAAGCATCGGAGTCATCCATGTCCGCTCCGCCCGAAGCCCAAGGCGAGCCGATCACCGACGACCGCCAGCTGGTCGAATATCTCGAGGCCGGCTGCAAGCCGAAAAGCGAATGGCGGATCGGCACCGAGCACGAGAAGTTCGGCTACACCCACGACGACCTGCGGCCCTTGCCGTACGAGGGCGGGCGCAGCGTCCGGGCGCTGCTCGAGGGCCTGGCCGCGCGCTATGGCTGGCAGCCGATCCTCGAGGACGGCCGGCCGATCGCGCTCCAGCGCGGGCGCGCCAACATCACCCTCGAGCCCGGCGGCCAGTTCGAGCTGTCGGGGGCGCCGGTCGCGACCCTGCACGAGACCTGCTGCGAGGTCCACGAGCACCTGGATCAGGTGCGCACGGTCGCAGCGCCGCTCGGGATCGGCATGCTCGGCCTCGGCTTCCAGCCCAAGTGGCGGCGCGACGAGATCCCCTGGATGCCCAAGGGCCGCTACCGGATCATGCGCGCGTACATGCCGAAGAAGGGCGGGCTCGGCCTCGACATGATGCTCCGGACGTGCACCATCCAGGTCAACCTCGACTTCGCCTCCGAGGCCGACATGGTGAAGAAGTTCCGGGTCGGCATGGCGCTCCAGCCGGTGGCGACCGCGCTGTTCGCGAACTCGCCGTTCACCGACGGCAAGCCCAACGGCTTTCTCAGCTACCGCAGCCACATCTGGACCGATACCGACGCCGACCGCTCGGGCATCCTGCCGTTCGTGTTCGATCCGGACATGGGCTTCGAGCGCTACGTCGAGTACGCGCTCGATGTGCCGATGTACTTCGTCTATCGCGACGGCCGATACATCGACGCCAGCGGTCAGAGCTTTCGTGATTTCCTGGCCGGGCGGCTGCCGGCGCTGCCGGGCGAGGTCCCGACGCTGACCGACTGGAACGACCACCTGACGACGCTGTTTCCGGAGGTCCGCCTGAAGCGCTTTCTCGAGATGCGCGGCGCCGACGGCGGTCCCTGGCGCAATCTGTGCGCACTGCCGGCGCTCTGGGTCGGCGTTCTCTATCACGACGCGCCGCTCGACGAGGCTTACGAGTGGACCCGGGACTGGACGATCGAGGAGCACGCCCATCTGCGCGCCGAGGTCCCGCAGCACGGGCTCCAGACGCCGTTCCGCGGCGGCACGGTCCAGGATCTGGCCAAGCGCATGCTGGAGCTTGCGGACGCCGGCCTCAGGCGGCGCGCCGAGGAGGACTGGGCCGGGCAGGACGAGCGCCAGTTCCTGACCGCGCTGCGCGGCATCGTCGACACCGGCCGGACGCCGGCCGAAGGCCTGCTCGAGCTGTACCACGGCCGCTGGGGCGGTCGGGTCGAGCCGGTGTTCAGCGAGCTTGCTTACTGACGCGCCGACGCGTCCGATACCGGGCTGACGCCATACTGGCCGCGAACGAAGGGCTCGGCGGCCGTGCCGGGGTCGTGTACAAGAGCGGCAAAGCCCCTTGGAGGAGAGTCATGCCGCGCTTTGCCGCCAACATTAGCACCATGTTCACCGACCGGCCGTTCGCCGAGCGGATCGGGGCCGCGGCGGCCGCCGGGTTCAAGGCGGTGGAGTGCCAGTTCCCGTACGAGGTCGGTGCCGGCGAGCTGAAGCAGCGCCTGAGCGAGGCCGGGGTCGAGCTGATCCTGCTCAACACCCCGCCGGGTGATTTCGCCGCCGGCGAGCGCGGTCTCGCGGGCCTGCCCGGACGCGAGGCCGACTTCGGGGCCGCGCTCGAGCGGGCGCTCGAGTACGCGCAGGCGCTCGATTGTCCCAAGATCCACGTGATGGCCGGCATCAAGCCGGAGGGCACATCGAAAGCGGCCTGCCTCGACGTCTACCAGGCCAATCTCGGGCGCGCCGCCGAGGCCTGCGCGCGGGCCGGGCGCATGGCGTTGATCGAGCCGATCAACACCCGCGACATCCCGGGCTATCTGCTCAACACGCCCTCCGAGGGGGCGGCGCTGATCGCGGAACTTGGCGCGCCGAGCCTGAAGCTGCAGTTCGACTTCTACCACACCCAGATCATGGCCGGCGATCTCGCCAAGAACTTCGAGCGCCACCAGGGGATCACGGGCCACGTCCAGATCGCGGGCGTACCCGAGCGTCACGAGCCGGACATCGGCGAGATCAATTATCCCTACCTGTTCGAGCTGCTCGACCGGCTGGGCTATTCGGACTGGGTCGGCTGCGAGTATTTCCCGGCCGCCGGCACCGAGGAGGGCCTCGGCTGGGCGTACCGTTACGGCATCGCGCCCAAGCCCACGCTGCTCGCGACCGGCGGCGAGCGGGTCTGAGGCGTGCGCTCGGCGGCCTCGGCGGCCGGCCCGCCGCGGGCGCGGGAGCGGGTCGGCGCCCGGGTCGCGCGCTCGGGCGAGCGGGCCCGGTCCCGGGGTGCGCGCATCTGGGCCTTTTTGCGCCACGAGCCGCTGGTCCACTTCATGGTCCTGGGCGCGCTCCTGTTCGGGGCGGACGCGCTGCGCCAGGCGGCCGAGCGCGAGACGATCGTGATCGACCCGCCGGCCGTCCAGGCGATGATCGACCAGCAGGCGCAGTTCCTGGGCCGGCCGCTGTCGCCGGCCGAGCGGCAGCAGGTCGTGCAGGGCATGATCGACGACGCGGTGCTGCTGCGCGAGGCCTACAAGCGCGGGCTCGAGCAGGACAGCCTGGTCGAGCAGCATCTGGTCGAGAAGATGCGCTTCATGCTCAACCAAGACCTGCCGGAACCGAGCGAGGCCGAGCTCAGGGCCTATCTGCAAGCGAACCTGGAGCGCTACCGGAGCCCGCCCGCGGTCACTCTCGACCAAGTCTACTTCGCCAACCCGGCCACGGTCCCGGACGATCTGCTCGAGCATCTGCGCGCCGGCGCCGACATCCAGGGCCTGGGCGATCCGCTCTACATGCTCGGCAACCGGCTCACCAACTACAGCGCCCGCGATCTGGGCGATCTGTTCGGCGCGAGCAACGCCGAGCGCATCTTCGAGCTGCCGCAGGGCGAATGGCAGGGACCGCTGCGCTCGGCCGAGGGCGTGCACTTCGTCCGGGTGGTCAGCGAGCAGCCGGCGCGCGTGCCGGCGTTCGAGGAGGTCCGGAACTCGGTGCTCGAGGACTGGCGCCGGGCCCGGCAGCGCGAGCACGTCGCCGCCCGGGTCGCGGAGCTGCGCGCCCACTATCGGATCGTCGTCGATGCGGCCGGGGGTGCTGTCGGGGGCAGTCCGTGACCAGCGCGCGGACCTGGACCCGGCTGCTCGCAATCCTGCTCGGTCTCTGGCTGGCGCCGGCCGCCGCCGCCCACGACATCGGCGTCGCGCGCGCCGGTCTCGAGGAGCTGAGTGCTGGACGGTACGCACTGGAGGTCGAGCTCAGCTCCGGGCCGGCCGAGGCGTTCGCGCCGCCGGGGCTGCCGGCGCGCTGCAAGCTCGATCCGGCGCCGCCCGGCGGCCGGTCGGGGGCGGCGAGCCTCCGCTACGTCTTCAGCTGCCCGGGGCAGGCGCTGCACGCGGGCGACGTCCTGGAGCTGCCCTGGCAGCGTCAGGGCGTGATGCTCGCCGCCCGCTGGCTGGACGGCTCGAGCGCGCACCAGTTCTTCGGCCGGGGCGGGGCCGGCATCGAGGTGCCGCTCGAGGCGCTGAGCGCCAGCTCCGGCGCGCTTGCCGATGCCGCCCGCCGCTATCTGGTCCTCGGCATCGAGCACATCCTGTCCGGGGTCGACCACCTGCTGTTCGTGCTCGGACTGCTGCTGATCGTCCGCGGGCCCTGGATGCTGATCAAGACCGTGAGCGCGTTCACGGTTGCCCACAGCCTGACCCTGGCGCTGGCCACGCTCGGTCTGATCACGGTGCCGACCCGACCGGTGGAGGCCGCGATCGCGCTCAGCATCGTATTCCTCGCGGCCGAGATCCTGCACGCCCGCCAGGGCCGGAGCGGACTCACGCATCAGTTCCCCTGGCTGATCGCCTTCGCCTTCGGCCTGCTCCACGGCCTGGGCTTTGCGAGCGCGCTCGGCCAGGTCGGCCTGCCGGCGGCGGAGATCCCGCTGGCGCTCCTGTTCTTCAATGTCGGGGTCGAGGTCGGCCAGCTGGTGTTCGTGGCGGTCTGCCTGAGCTTGGTCTGGACGTTCCGGCGTCTCGAGGTGGCCTGGCCGAGCCGGCTCGAACCGTTGCCCGCTTATCTGATCGGCACGCTCGCCGCGTTCTGGTTCATCGAGCGGACGGTCGCGATCGCGCTGGCCTCCTAGGCGCTCGGGCCGGGCGGCGGCGCGCGGCTTTGGCTTGGCCTTCGGGCCGGCTGCGCTTATATAGGCGCAACTTTCCGGGCAGGGTGAGGTCAGTGATGCAGCGGGCGGGAATCGCGATCCGAGAGGCGCTGACCTTCGACGACGTCCTGCTCGAGCCGGCCCATTCCGAGGTCCTGCCGGCCGAGGTCGACGTCGGCACGCGCCTGACCCGCGAGATCGAGCTCGGCATCCCGCTGCTGTCCGCGGCGATGGACACCGTCACCGAGGCCAGGCTCGCGATCGCGATGGCCCAGCACGGCGGGCTCGGCGTCGTCCACCGCAATCTGAGCCCGCAGGCGCAGGCCGACGAGGTCCGGAAGGTCAAGAAGTTCGAGGCCGGCATGGTGGTCAATCCGATCACGCTCGGCCCCGAGGCGACGCTCGCCGACGCCCTCAACCTGATGGCCGCGCACGGGATCTCGGGCATCCCGGTGGTCGAGGGCGAGGGCCGGAAGCTGGTCGGCATCCTGACCAACCGCGACGTCCGCTTCGCGACCGACTTCGAGGTGCCGGTGCGCGAGCTGATGACCGCCGAGCGGCTGGTCACGGTGCGCGAAGGCGTCGGGCGCGAGGAGGCGAAACAACTCCTGCATCGTAACCGGATCGAGAAGCTGCTGGTGGTCGACGCCGACTACCGGCTGATCGGCCTGGTGACGGTCAAGGACATCGAGAAGGCCGAGAGCTTTCCGAACGCCTGCAAGGACCAGCAGGGGCGGCTGCGGGTCGGCGCCGCCACGGGCGTCGGGCCGGCCGGGCTCGAGCGGGCAGAGGCGCTGATCGAGGCGGGCGTCGACCTGCTGGTGGTCGATACCGCGCACGGTCATTCGGCGCGCGTGCTGGAGGCGGTCGAACGCATTCGACGGGCCAGCAACGCGACCCAGGTGCTGGCCGGCAACGTCGCGACGCTCGCCGGCGCCAAGGCGCTGATCGATGCCGGCGCCGACGCGGTCAAGGTCGGGATCGGGCCGGGCTCGATCTGCACCACCCGCGTGGTCGCGGGCGTCGGCGTGCCGCAGCTGGCGGCGCTGACGGACGTGGCCGAGCACTGCCATCAGCAGGGCGTGCCGGTGATCGCCGACGGCGGCATCCGGGCGTCGGGCGATCTCGCCAAGGCGATCGCCGCCGGCGCCGACTGCGCGATGATCGGCTCGCTGTTCGCCGGCAGCGACGAGAGCCCGGGTGAGGTCTATCTGTACCAGGGGCGCTCCTACAAGGCGTACCGCGGCATGGGCTCGCTAGGTGCGATGGCGCGCGGCTCGGCCGACCGCTACTTCCAGGAAGAGATCCGCGACTCGCTGAAGCTGGTGCCCGAGGGGATCGAGGGCCAGGTGCCCTACCGCGGCCCGGTCGCCAACATCGTCCACCAGCTGGTCGGCGGCCTGCGCGCCGCGATGGGCTACACTGGCAACGCCAGCATCGCCGCGATGCAGCGGGGCTGCACCTTCCTCCGGGTGACCCAGGCGGGCGTGCGCGAGGGCCACGTCCACGATGTCGGGATCACCCGCGAGGCGCCCAACTACCGCCGCGACATGTAGAGGACCGTCAGCTGCGCGGCGGCTGGCGGATCTCGCGGAATTTCTGGACGAGCGGCGGCTCAGGACGGGGAGTCGGGGGCCAGCTTCTTGGGCGGCGCCGGCTCGTCGACGATGATCGGCTTGGGCATCTTAGGATCCGCGCTTTCCATCTTGACGCCTTTGACCAGGGGCCCGTCGAGGAAATGCGGGTGGGTGTAGACGCCGTCCCGGTACTGGCCGGGAACATAGATCACGGCCGATGCGGACCCGGCAACGGTGACCACACCCAAGGCAAGCAGAGGAGCGACCAGCCACGGCATTGCCGTCTCCTTCCGTGATTTGGCAGGAAACTGTATGCCGTCAGCGGCTAAGCGAACATAGTTAATTTTCAGTATCGAAGTACGCCTGTAGCGCATTCTTTTAAAAAAGGTCAGAAGTTTCGGAGGTCGAAGCGCCGTCAGCCCCGCCGGGTCACCCTGAGCGCGCGGCGGTCGAGGGCCGCCTCGACCTCGGCGAGATCGACGCCGTGGCGGGCGAGGGTCGCGAGGGTGAAGTAGAAGACGTCGGCCGCCTCGTGGACCACGTGGTCGTGGGCTTCCGCTTCGGCCAGCTCGGCGGCTTCCTCGCGCAGCTTGGCGCCGAGCAGTTCGGGCTCGGCGAACAGCTTGGCCGTGTACGAGCCGGGTGGCGCCGAGGTCTTGCGTTCGGCAATACGGCGGGTCAGCGCGCCCAGGCCCCGGTCCGGGCCCCAGCAGGTTCGGGTCTTCAAGTGACAAAACCCGGGCGGCTGCTGGCGGACCGTGAAGCGGAGCGTGTCGCGGTCGCAGTCGGCGTCGGCACGGAGCAGCTCCTGGGTCGCCCCCGAGGTTTCGCCTTTGGCCCAGAGCCCGCGCGTGCGCGAGTGATAGACGCCCCGGCCCTGCTCGAGGGCGGCGCGCAGCGAGGCGAGGTCCGAATAGCAGAGCCCGAGCGCTGTGCCCTGCTCGTCGACCACGACGGTCGGCCAGAGGCCATCCGGCCGGTCGCTCTTAAGCGGGGCCGCGAACCCCTCGGCGAGACCGAGCTTGCCGGTATAGAGCGCCATGCCGACCTGGGCATCGCAGCCGAGCCGGTCGAGGTCACGGACCTCGGCCTCGGTCGTGATCCCGCCCGCGATCGTGACCGCGGCGCTGCCGGCGGCGTCCCGGATCTGCTTTGCGAACGCCAGGTCGGTGCCCTCGAGGCGCCCTTCGCGCTCGACGAAGGTCACGAGAAAGCCGCCGACCAGCTCGCGGAGCGCCGCGATCCGCTCGAGCACGCGCTCGCCGGTCGGCTTTTGCCAGCCCTCGATGACCACCTCGCCGTGGCGGGCGTCGAGGGCCGCGATCACGCGCTCGCGCGGCAGCTTTTCCAGCACCTCGGGTCGCGCGGCAGTGCCGAGAACCACCTTCTCGGCACCCCGATCGAGCCAGCGGATCGCGGCGGTGACGTTGCGGATGCCGCCGCCGACCCGGCAGGGCGCGAGGTCGATCAGCTCCTCAACGACGTCGGCATTGCTGCCGCGGCCGAGGGCGGCATCGAGATCGACCACCGCGATCTCGCCGACCCGGCCGAAGCGGCGCGCGAGCGGGCGCGGGTCGCCGGCGTCCAGCGCCTTGGCGGCGCCGCCGACCAGCTGGACGGCGTGGCCCGCCTCGAGATCGATCGACGGAACGATCATGGTCGGACCGGCACACCTTCTGCGGCGAGCGCCCGCTTGACGTCGGCGACGGTGAGCTCGTCGTCGTGAAAGATCGAGGCGGCGAGCACCGCGTCGGCGCCGGCCTCGAAGGCGTCCTTCAGATGCTCCGGGCCGGCCGCCCCGCCCGAGGCGATCACCGGCACGCGCACGGCGCCGGCGACCCGCCGCGTGAGCTCGAGGTCGTAGCCCGTGCGGGTGCCGTCCTGGTCCCAGCTGGTCAGCAGGATCTCGCCGGCGCCGCGGCCCTCGCCGTCAGCCGCCCAGCGGATCGCATCGATGCCGGTGCCCTCGCGTCCGCCCTTGACCAGGACCTCGAAGCCGTCACCGCGGCGGGCGGCGTCGATCGCGAGCACGGTGCACTGGCGGCCGAAGTGCGCGGCGATTTCGGTCAGAAGCTCGGGCCGCTGGACCGCGGCGGTGTTGACCGAGACCTTGTCGGCGCCGGCCTCGAGCAAGACCCTTGCATCCTCGAGGGTACGGATGCCGCCGCCGACGGTCAGCGGATCCCGAGCCGCGCGCGTACGCGGCGGACCGTCTCGGCCTGGTTGCCGCGGGCTTCGGGAGTTGCGGAGACATCCAGGATCACGATCTCGTCCGCGCCCTGCCGTTCGTAGAGGGCGGCGCGCTCGGCCGGATCGCCGGCGTCGCGCAAGCCCTGGAACCTGATGCCCTTGACCACCCGGCCG
>CAWALL010000009.1:0-169697 GCA_963782885.1 uncultured Alphaproteobacteria bacterium | reverse complement strand
ATGAGGTAATCGGGTGGTTGCTCTCCAGCGATGGGTGATCCATCGCTGGTTCGGAGCTGAACTGAACCAAGGAGAGCAACCATGGCGTACTATGCCGGACTGGACGTGTCTTTGGAACAGACCTCGGTATGCGTGCTCGACGAGGGCGGGGCAGTGGTCCTGGAGCGTCGGGTGGCAACCGAGCCGGACGCGATCGCCGCCGCGCTGGCCGCGCTGCCGGAAGGCCCGGCCCGGCTGCTGCTGGAGACCGGCGGGCTGACGCCGTGGCTGTGGCACGAGCTCAGGGGCCCGAGCGGAATCAGGGACAGCACGAACAACAGGAGGCCGAGCAGCAGGGCCGCGGGAATGCCTGTGACCCACAGGCCGATCAGAAGCAGCAGCGCCTGGGCGAGCGCGGTCCCGAGGACGCCGTAGACCACGCCGATGATGGTCGCATAGGCGACCCGGAGCAGCCGCGGGGCGTGATCGCCGGCGATGCGCGTGCCGGCCGCGACCAGGCCGCGCTGGACTGCCACCCCGTCGCGATAGAGAAAAAATGCCGTCAGCATGGCCAGGATCAGCTGGACGACGGCGTTGCCCAGGCTCAGGCCGGCGCCGATCAACTGCAGCCGTGCCCAGGCGACGAAGGCCTGGACGCGTTCCACTGCCGCCGGCTCGGGGCGCGCCAGGGCCTGCCAGCGGGCGTGGATCAGCGGGCCAATCACCTTGAGGTCGGCGAGCCAGGCCGGCGGCGGCGGCAGGCCGTGCTCGGAGATGTCGCGCAGCACCGGGACCGTGCCGGCGACGTTGTAATCGATCCTCGAGGCGACGAGGGCCGGCGGCAGCACGAACACGAGCGTCGCGAGCTGATCATCAGGAAGGCCGCGAGCGTCCTGCGGCCGCTCAACAGGCGCTGCAGGCGATCGAACGCGGGCCAGGTGGCGACGACCAGGATCAGGGCGAAGCAGACGGCGGTGAAGAATGGCCGCAGCACGAGCACGCAGCCGACCGCCAGGATCGCCAGCATCACGAGCCCGACCGTGCGCTCGATCCGGTTCTCGCTTTCCATGCCGGTTCAGCCCGGTGAGCGAGGCGAATGGACGCCTCGAAAAGCCTGGCAGATGAGGCGTCGATGTGATGCACTGCGCTGCGGAAAGCAGCGGAGAGGTGCGGACTGCTCGTCGTGGGCCCGGCGGCGGTCTGGCTCTATTTCAGCGGCGAGGTCGGCTGGTCGGTCTTCATCATCGTCTGGAGCATCGCCGCCGGCCTCGTCACCGACAACGTGCTCAAGCCCTGGCTGATCAGCCGCGGCAGCGAGCTGCCCCTGATCCTGATCCTGTTCGGCGTGATCGGCGGGGCCGTCACGTTCGGCGGCCTCGGTCTGTTCCTCGGCCCGACGCTGCTGGCGGTTGGCTACGAGCTGATCCGGGAGTGGAACGCGGTCGAAACCCCCGACCTCGAGCCAAGCTTGACCGAATGAAGCTGTGGCGGCGCTGCGGCCAGCGGGCGACACCTGCAGACCCGCCCCGGCGCTCCACGCGCTGCGGCTGCATGAACGGAAGCGGAAACCTATTGCTCCTGATAGGCGATGATCTTGCCCTTGCGCACGGCGGCCTTCAGCGCCGCATGGTCGCGCTCGGCCTGATTGGCGTAAGCCACCGCAAAGTCGCCCATGGCCTCGTCGAACTGATCGCTCGTGCCGAGATAGCCGCTGATCGTCGCTGAGGCGTCGCTTGCCTTCGCGTGGGCGCGCGCCAGTGCCCAACCGCAGGCTTTGCCATAGATCTGGAGCAGCTCGGCGTCGAAGGTCTCGACCGGCGGCTTGATCTTGGCGTCGCGCAATTGGCGCACGTAGAACTGCGTGCCCGTAGGCGCAGTCAGCCATCCCAGGAACAAATCCGAGGCCGGTTGCATCAGGCGTTGGCCCATGACCACCCGCTGGCCGCGGTGCACGTAGGCGCTCTTGCCGGCGTGGGGCTCCAGGACGGATTCGACCGCTTCCTTGAACTGCACGAAGAGCGGATCGTTGGCCTCCGACATCAGGAGCGCGATCCAGCATCGCCGCCCGACGCTGCCGATGCCCACGACCTTGATCGCCGCGTCCACGACGCGATAGCGGCCGAGCAGGGCGCGCCGGTCGTCGGTCAGCGTCTCCCGATAGGCCGCGAACACCTGATCGAGAATGGCCTGGAACTCCGGAGCTCGGGCCGCTTCCGGGTGAGAGATCAATGGCAGGGTGTCGCGGATGCCAACCCGGCCGCCCACCATGCCGGCCAGCTTGGGAAAGTCCATCTCCGAGCCGGCCCGCTTCGTGGCCTTGTCGATCCGCTTGCGGACGAACGCCTGGATTGCCTGAGGCACCGCCTCGAGGTAGTCGTCGCTGAGCGTCGCCGAGGTCATGGCGAGCTTCGCCGGATCGGAGGACCGCCGCTCCGGCCGCCAACAAGCAGTGCCAAGGCCACCCTGAAATTGGATGTGATATGAGACTCGCCTGACGAGTGAAGATGACCAGCTCACCGGCCTCGCTGGTAGCGGGCAACCGGAACGAGGTGCCGATAGTCGGCGGCGGTCGCAGCGCATCGCGAGGCTAATGTTGCCGCCCTTAGCTCGAGGTCCGGATCGAAGACCGCTCTGCAGGCCGTGCACCGGCCCCGCCCTGGGTATCTTGGAGATTTAGCTATTCTCCACTAATCCATCAGATGCCGTGTTATTCTAAGTCATTGAAATATAACGCAGAGAATGTTCGACCACAGTGTCGGGTAGCCGGGCAGGCCTTGCGGCCCGCCCGGCCCCTGAGAACCGTACGTGCAGGTTTCCCCGCATACGGCTCAAGCATCGGCCAGCCCATTCGAGATCGACCGCGGGGACCGTCCGGGACGGCACCAGCGGTGGACGAGAGCACGGGTGGTATCCCCGGTGGCGGGGTCGCGGCGCACCACGACATTGATGTTGCCGCCCTGCTCGAGGTCCGGATCGAAGCCGCTTTGCAGGCCGCGCACCGGCCCGCCTGCCGTTGCAGCAGGTAGACGCGATGGAAGTGACTGGCTTCGCGCACCAGCCGCCGTGTGCGGCGATCCTCCCAGTAGCCGCGCCGGCTCGGGTCGAACGGGCTGACTTTGCCCCTGACCTTCACGAAACGCGACACCCGGGTCTCATTGTGGCGCGGCAGCCGGTTGCGGCCGTCCCACAGGTCCCAGCCGCGGCCCTGGTCCACGCCGTAGTAGTGGTTGACTACCCAGCGCCGGTTCTTCCTGGGATGGCGGCGTTTGGCCCATTTGTAGGTGACCCGCCAGACGTGATGGTCCAAGACAGCGAACGTGCGCTTGGCCACCGCGTAGCGGTAGTAGTTGTACCAGCCCCGGATCACCGGCGACAGTTGCTTGATCACCTCGGCCGTCGGCATCTGCCGGTTGCCCCGGAAGAAGGTGGAGAGCCGCCTGCGGTGCAGGGCGACCTTCTCCTTCTGGGGCCGGGCCAGCAGCTTGCCATTGGGAAAGTGCCTGAGGTTGAAGCCGAGGAAGTCGAACCCGTCGTCGATGTGGACGGTGCGGGTCTTGGCCTCGCTCAGCTCCAGCCAGCGGCCGGCGAGGAACTCGGTCAGCCGCGGGAGGACGTAAGCTTCGAGGACCTCCCGCGAAGGGGCGGTGACCACGAAGTCGTCGGCATACCGGATGAGGTTGATGCCTCGATTGCTTCCCCGCCGGAGGCAGGGGGTGATGTGGCGGCCATCCGGACGCTCGGCGCCGAACAGACGCTCCATGCCGTCGAGCGCGATGTTGGCGAGCAGGGGCGAGATGATGCCGCCTTGCGGCGTGCCCATCGTCGTCGGATCCAGCGCGCCGAGCTCGACCACGCCGGCTTTGAGCCAGCGCCGGATCGTGGTGGTGAACACAGGCAGACGCGCGAGCAGCGCCGCGTGGTCAATCCGATCGAAGCACTTGGCGATGTCGGCGTCGAGGATCCACCGGCTGCTGCCCGGCTTGGACAGCGTCCGGTGGAGCGCCTCGATCGCGTCCATGGTGCATCGTCCTGGCCGGAAGCCGTAGCTGTTCGCCTCGAAGCGAGGCTCCCATTCCGGCTCCAGCGCCGGCTTGACGAGCGCCTGCATCACCCGATCCAGCATGGTCGGTATGCCCAGGGGCCTCTCCCTGCCATCCGCCTTCGGGATGTCGACCCGGCGGACCGGCTTGGGGCGGTAGCCCCCTGAGGCTCAGGCCTTTCCGGAACATCGCGAGACGTCTCGGCGGCACGTGGCACACCACGCCGTCGATCCCCGGTGTCCTCTTGCCGCGATTGATCTGGGTCGCCTTGCGGATCGCCAGCAGCTTCGCGGAACTCGACCGAACGAGGAGCTTCTGCAGGTTCTTGACCTTCGCCGGCTCGCCGTTCTGGCTGGCCCGAAAGATCCGCTCCTGCAGCCTGCATACGTTGCGCTCGACCGCCGGCCAGTCGATGCTGGACCAGCTCTGAAGAGCGCCACGCCCTGCCGTCGGTTCGGTGCTGATCACCGTCTAACGTCCCGGCAGGTGCGGCAGGGCAGGGGCACCGCTTGACACCCGCCGGAAGTCAGCTCCCTTTCGGGACGGGTATTGCCCTATCCGGCCGATTACCGGCCGGCGTTCGCTTTCTCCGGCATCCTCTACCCCCTGGCCCGTCCCCCTTCCTCGCGGTCGGGATACCGCCCTTGCGGGGCGGGGGCCGTGGGGCTTACCCAGTTGATCGAGATCGAGATGCGTCGTGGGGAGGCTGGGCTCTATAGCCCGGTGGGACATCCGGGTGCTGCCGTCGGCAAAGGCAGGTCCGACGGTCCGTCCCACGTCGCCTTTTGGCTGCGGCCTGTCAGCCTCTTTGGCCGCTTCGGAGTGACGAGCCCTGCGAGCCTTCACGTACTTCAGCCTTCCACGTCTCCCCTGGCCGCGCTCCGCCTCGAGGCTGGCAGAGCTGCCGACGTTGTCCCCGGAGCTTCACACCTTGGGTCACCCCGCAGCATGTCCGGGTAGGGGCACCTAAGCACCATAGGGTCCGGCCGGGCTGCCCCGACCGGCACTCAAATCTCGACCCTTGCAACATCCTCCCCTCGGGTGTGCTCGAAAGTAGAGAATGTTTCTGGTCGCACTCCTCTCCCTCCGCCAATCACGTCCGAGATCATCCGCCCCCTGGCGTGGTAGCAGATGGGGGGCGGGTGCCATGAAGAGCTCACCGACAGACCCGCGCGGACCGCCGGCACCGGCCTCCCGGCGCGGCAGCGGCACGGTCAAGCGGCTCATGCTGGTCGTGCGCGACGGTGGCACGCGCAGCTGGGTGCTGGGTTACCCGATCGGCGGGCGGCGTGACATGGGGCTCGGTCGCTTCAGGTTTTGATCCTGGCGCGCCCGCGCCGCGAGCGGGTCCTTGCGTGCGCCCGACTTCGCGGCGCTGCTGCGTAGGTGCTGGCGGCATACTCCGGTTTTAGCGAGGTCATTGGGTTTGATCGTCCCAGCCCGATGATCGGGTTTTCAGCCCTGCCGCCGTCCAATCAGAGGGCAGGGGCGAACCTCCCGGCATGCGGCGCACGCGGAATGTTGGTCACTTGCGACCGCCCCGTCGGGAAGGATATCGTTCGGTTGACGGGGAATGCCACGATCCTGTCGAGCCAGAGCCAGGGGGAGAGCCGAGGGTATGGGCAAAGGACAGGAGGCGGTCATCGAGATCGCCTGCATGCAGATGGAGCCCGTGGTCGGCGCGAAGGAGGCGAACCTTCGCAAGTCGCTCGACATGATCGAGGAGGCGGCCGGGCATGGCGCGCGCCTGATCGTGCTGCCGGAGCTCTGCAACTCGGGCTACGTCTTCGAGAGCCGCGAGGAGGCGTTCGCGCTTGCCGAGCCGGTGCCGGACGGCCCGACCGCCCGGGCCTGGATCGAGATCGCCCGGCGCCACGACCTGCACATCGTCGCCGGCATCAGCGAGCGCGCCGGCGATGCGCTCTACAACAGCTCGGTCGTGATCGGCCCCGACGGCCACGTCGGCAGCTTCCGCAAGGTCCACCTGTGGAACGAGGAGAACCTTTACTTCGAGCCCGGCGACGTCGGCTATCCGGTGTTCAAGACGCCGCTCGGCCGGATCGGCACCTTCATCTGCTACGACTGCTGGTTCCCGGAGAGCTTCCGGCTGTGCGCGCTGCAGGGCGCCGACATCGTCTGCGTGCCGACCAACTGGGTGCCGATCCCGGGCCAGGATCCGAACCGGGAGGCGATGGCCAACATCCTGTGCATGGCGGCCGCGCACAGCAACTCGGTGTTCGTCGCCGCCGCCGACCGGGTCGGCAGCGAGCGCGGTCAGCCGTTCATCGGTCAGAGCCTGATCGTGAGCTACACCGGCTGGCCGATCGGCGGACCCGCGAGCTACGATCGCGAGGAGATCGTCTACGCCCAGGCCAACCTCGCCGACGCCCGGCGCAAGCGGAACTGGAACGAGTACAATCAGGTGCTGCGCGACCGGCGCGGCGACGTCTACGATGAGATGCTGGGCGCCGACCTCAGGCCGGGCTGGTACTGAGGCGGGGCCGGACGCCGGCACACCACAACAACCAACGAGGGAGAGACACGGATGGCTCGCATGGCGAAGGCTGGAGAGCTCACCCGCCGCAGCGCGCTGAAGGCGCTGGGCGCATCGACGGCGCTCGCGGCCGGCAGCCTCGCGGCGCCGGCGATCATCCGCAGCGCCGCGGCCGCCGATCCGATCCGGGTCGGGGTGATCTCGCCCTTGACCGGCGCCTGGACCGTCTACGGCAAGGCGCACAGCGCCGGCTTCCAGATGGCGGTCGACGAGATCAACCAGAAGGGCGGCGTGCTCGGCCGGCCGCTCGAGGTGGTGATCGGCGATTCCAAGACCGAGCCGCGGATCGTGGTCGAGCAGGCCAACCGGCTGATCCGCCAGGAGCGCGTCGATTTCCTCGCCGGCACCTTCTCGAGCGCCGAGCGCAACGCCGCCGGCCCGGTCGTCACCGCGGCCAACAAGATCCTGCTCTACCCGACCTTCTACGAGGGCCAGGAGAAGGATTACTATCCGGGCGTTTGCAACAAGAACATCTTCATGTTCGGGCCCGAGCCGACCCAACAGGTCTGGCCACACATGCAGTACATGATGGACAAGTTCGGCAAGAAGTTCTTCATGATCGGCTCCGACTACGCCTGGCCGCGGGTCACCAACCTGGTCACCAAGCGCAAGCTCAAGGAACTGGGCGGCGAGGTCGTCGGCGAGGTCTACATCCCGTTCAATACGCCGCAATACGAATTGGTGCTGCGCGAGATCCAGGGCTCCGGCGCCAACATCGTCTTCCACTCGCTGACCGGCAGCGACACCGTCAACTTCCGGCGCCAGTACGCGGCCGCCGGCATGAAGGACCATTTCGGGTTCTGGACGGTGGACGATGAGGAGGTGGTGACGTCGGGCCTGGGGCCGGACGTGTCCCAGGGCGACTACGTCAGCTTCGACTACTTCATGAGCATCGCGCAGCCGAACAACAAGGCGTTCCTCGAGCGCTTCAAGCAGAAGTTCGGCCAGGACGCGCTGATGAACACGGTCGGGGTCGCCATGTACAACGCGGCCTACATGGCGGCCAAGGCGATCGAGAAGACCGGCCAGGTCAGCACCGATTCGCTGCGCGAGGGCCTCAAAGGCATGACCTTCGACGGGGCGCCGCAAGGGCCGGTGCGCATGCGCGAGATCGACAATCAGATGGTGCTGCCGTCCTACCTGATGCAGGTGCGCAAAGGCTGGACCGGGGTCAACGACATGTTCGAGGAGGTCCAGCACTTCGACTCGGTCGAGCCGCTGGACGCCCGTTGCGATCTGCCGCTCTGATCGCGCCGGACCAGGGAGCCGCGCGGCGCGGCTCCCCGCGCCCTGCCGGCTGACCGGGGGCGCGCCGTGATCCTGGGGCTCGACGTTCTGATCGATGCGGTCTCGATCACGCTCGTGCTGGCGCTCGCCGCGTTCGGTCTTGCGATCATCTTCGGTCTGATCGGGGTGATCAATCTCGGCCACGGCGCCATGCTGACGCTCGGCGCCTACTTCACCTGGTACTGCACGTCGGCGGGCGTGCCGTTCCTGATCGCGGCGGTCATCGCGGCGCTCGGCGTCGGCCTGATCGGGCTGCTGCTCGAGCATTTCGTGATCCGGCATTTCTACGACCGCCCGTTCGAGACCCTGCTCCTGACCTGGGGCTTCTTCCTGATCGCGACCGAGCTGATCAAGATCGTGTTCGGCACCGACTTCCGGAACGTCACCAACCCCTTGCCGCTCGCCTTCAACATCGGACCAGTCGCGGTGCCGGCCTACCGCACCGCGGTCGCGGGCTTCTCGCTGGTGCTGCTGGGGGCGACCGCGTTCGTGCTGTTCCGGACCTCGCTCGGCATCCGGATCCGGGCTCTGATCCAGAACCGCGAGATGGCGAGCCTGCTCGGCCTCGACATCGGCCGCACCTACAAGCTCGTGTTCGCGAGCGGCGCGCTGATCGCCGGGCTCGCCGGCGCGCTGATCAGCCCGCTCCTGAGCGTCGATCCCTACATCGGCAACGTCTACCTGGTGCGCTCGTTCTTCGTGGTCACGGTCGGCGGCCTCGGCGCGCTGCTCGGCGGCACGCTGGTCGGCAGCTTCTTCATCGGCGGCTCGGAGACGATCATCGCGCTCGCCTCGAGCCAGGCGTTCGCGCAGACCGTGGTGTTCGCGCTCGCGATCGTGGTGCTCCGGTTCCGGCCGCAGGGCTTTTTGGGCGAGCGATGAAGCTCGCGCGCGGGATTGCGGCCGGCGACATCGGCCAACCCGGGCGCCAGGCTGGCGGCCGCAGGCTCCTGGACGGCGAGAGCCTGGCCGCGATCGTGGTCTTCCTCGCGCTCGCGGCGCTGCCGGTCGTGATCTCCGGCTACCCGATCTACATCCTGCCGCAATACATGCTGTTCGGCATGCTGGCCCTGTCGCTCGCCTTGCTCTGGGGTCAGGTCGGCATCGTCAGCTTCGGCCAGGCCGCGTTCTTCGCGCTCGGCGCCTACACGATGGGCCTCGCGATGCACCAGACGGCGCTGCCGGTCAACGGCGCCTATCTGGGGCTCCTCGGCAGCATCCTGCTGGGCGGCGCGCTCGCCGGCATCATCGGCTACTTCCTGTTCAGCGCCGGCGTGCGCGGCGCCTACTTCGTGATCGTCACGCTCGCGCTCTCGATCATCGTCGAGCAGCTCGCGGTCAGCCAGTCGCAGATCACCGGCGGCTGGAACGGCATGTTCATCGATCGCATGACGCTGACCTTCGGGCCGCTGGGCGAGGTCTCGCTGTTCGAGGACGCGCCGATCTACTACCTCGTGCTGGTCGTGGCCGCCGCGGCGTTCGCGCTGCTCAAGGGCTTGACCCGGGCGCCGTTCGGCAAGCTCCTGGTCGGCGTCCGCGAGAACGAGGACCGGCTGCTGGCCCTGGGCGTGCGCACGGCCCTCTACAAGACCGGTGCGTTCGCGCTCTCCGGTGCGATCGCCTGCCTCGCGGGCGCCTTTTACGGCACGCACGCGGCGTTCGTCGCGCCCTCGCTCGCCGGCGTGCAGTTCTCGACCGAGGTCGTGGTCTGGGTTGCGATCGGCGGCCGGAACTCGCTGCTCGGGGCGCTGCTCGGTGGCATCCTGGTGTCCTCGCTCTCGAACTATCTGAGCGCGATCATGCCCGACTACTGGCAGCTGGCGCTCGGCATCCTGTTCGTGCTGGTGATCCTGTTCCTGAAGGGCGGTGTCGCCGGCGCGATCACGCGCCTGCTGGCCGTCAGGCGGCGGAGCTGAGGCGATGGCGGAGCTCCTGCGCACCGAGGGCCTGACCAAGCGCTTCCAGGGCCTGCTCGCCAACGAGTCGATCGATTTCCAGCTCTCGAGCGGCGAACTGCGCTGCGTGATCGGGCCGAACGGCGCCGGCAAGACCACCTTCATCAGCATGATCTCCGGCCACCTCCGGCCGACCGCCGGCACGATCTGGTATCGGGGCGAAAAGATCACGCATTTGCCGGTGCCGGCGCGCGCGCGGCGCGGCATCGCGCGCAAGTTTCAGACGCCGAGCGTGTTCGACGATCAGAGCGTCTACGAGAACGCCGAGCTCGCCGTGCTCGCGGCCGCCAGGCGTCCCGGCAACCGCGGGGCGCGGATCGCCCAGGTGCTCGAGCTGGTCCGGCTCGAGGATCAGGCGCATCTGCGCGCGCGCAATCTCTCCCACGGTCAGCGCCAGTGGCTCGAGATCGGGCTGCTGCTCGCCAACGATGCCAAGCTCCTGCTGCTGGACGAGCCGACCGCCGGCATGACCGCCGAGGAGACGGGCGCGACCGGCGAGCTCGTGCGCAGGCTGATCAGGGAGCTCGATGTCGCCGCGATCATCATCGAGCACGACATCAATTTCATCCGCGCCCTGCAGGCGCCGATCACGGTTTTGCACCTCGGCCGTGTCCTGGTCGAAGGCTCGTTCGACGAGATCGCGCGCGATGCCCAGGTGCGCGAGGTCTATCTCGGCGGCGAGCAATGATCCTCGAGGTCGACGACGTCAGCGCGGGCTACGGCCCGATCACCGTTCTGCGCGGCATCTCGATGGCCGTGGCGCCGGGCGAGATCCTGGGCGTGCTCGGCCGCAACGGCATGGGCAAGTCGACGCTGATCCGCTGCCTGTCGGGTCTGATCCGCCCGACCGCCGGGCGCATCGACTTCGACGGCCGCGAGGTCACCGAGATGCCGGCCCATGAGCGCGCGCGGCGCGGCATGACGACCGTCGTCCAGGGCCGCGGCATGTTCCCCAAGCTGTCGGTGCGCGAGAGCCTGGAGATGGGCCGGATCGCGTCGGGTCGGGCGCGCCGCAGCCGGATCGACGAGGTCCTCGACTACTTCCCGCGGCTGCGCGAACGGCTGGGCCAGAGCGCTGGCACGTTGTCCGGAGGCGAGCAGCAGATGCTCGCGATCGGGCGCGGTCTGATGACCGATGCCAAGCTCATGCTCCTGGACGAGCCGTCGGACGGCATCATGCCGGTGCTGGTCAAGCAGATCGCCGAGATCCTGGTGGCGATCAATCGCAACGAGCGGATGACGCTGGTCATCGTCGAGCAGAACGTGCCGATGCTGTTTCGCATGACCGACCGCTTCATCATCCTGGAGAAGGGGCAAATCGTCACCCAAGGCTCGCAGGCGGAGATCGCCGCGAGCGAGGTGATGAAAGAATATCTCGCCATCTAGTTTGGGGCCGCGGCCCTGGCCGCTCCCCGCTGCAGTCGCCCCGCATCGGCGATTCGGAGTCGCGACAATTTCGATGGCCGGCAGCGGGCGGGCGTTCAAGTTGAGACCTCGGAGAAGCGAGCTGTGGCGGTGATTTGGGCGAGGATCGGCCCAGCACGATTGCGAACTGATGCTCGCGGGGCACCGCCGGATCGCTCAAGGGGGCGCCGCAGGTCAGCCTTTCCGAGGCTGGGGCTCGCGCCTACCTCCTCGGGCTCGGCGGGCGCGGCGCCCGTTCATGCCAACTCCATGGCGAAGCGCGCGGTCGAGGTGTGCCAGGTGGCGGACAGACGCTCGCTCTCGGGCGACAGCTCCAGCGCCAACCAGTTGCGGGCGCCCAGAAAGCGCCGGCCATGGCCTGGGATGGTCAGGAGCTTGAGGTCGAGCCCGGGTTCGATCTCCTCTGCCGGGCCCGTGCTCATCCAGTCCAGCAAGGCGACGACCGGCGCCGACGGCGGCGGGTGGACGATGCCGGACGAGGTGATCTGATAGATCCGGGTCCGGTCGCGCGCCGCCACGGCCAGGGCGCCAAGATGGATCTCGCCGGAAAGCGCGGTCACCCGGGCGCCGGTTGTGGCCGAGAAGGCGAGCAGGTCGCGGACCAGCTGCAGCCACTCGTCGCGGTGAGAGATGCTGCGCCACTGATCGCGCAGGTCGAGCTGGAAGTACTGGTGGCCGGGCAGCGCCTCGTACAGCCGCTCGAGGGCGGGTGCGCTCGCGTTGAGCAGGGGCACGGTCGACACCAGCAGCAGATGGCGGTGCTCGCGCATCCGCTCGAGCTGCCGGTGCAGGGCGGATCGACCGCGCGCGCCCATGATCTGATGCCGGTCGCGCTCCGAGCGCAGATCCGGGGCGACCACGCCGATGCCGTCGAGGACCGGATAGGCCCAGCCGAACTGGGCGCCGCCGCGGTCCCAGAAGCCATCCGCCGGCAGCTGGTCCGGCCGCGCGGCGAGCTGGAACAGCGCGAACTGCTCCCGCGCCGCCGCGTAGATCCCCTGGAACACCGGGCACGCCTGCCACTCCGGATCGTGGCTGCCCCAGCCGTCAAAGATGTCGTGGTCGTCCCACATCATCAGCGATGGAATGCCCGGCAGCAGAGCGGCGAGTTCCGGCTGCCCCCACAGCCAGCAGTAGCGGGTGAAGTAGTAGTCGGCGACGTCGGCGGCGAGCTCAGGCGGGAACGGCGCCGCCCGGCGTCGCTTTGCCGGCAGTCGTTGCCACGCGGCCAGCTCCGGCACCTCCTGCCACAGACTGTCGGCATAGAGCTGGTCGCCACCGTGCAGCAGGAGGTGGAAGGGCGCCCTCGCGTGCTCGGCCGCGAGCTGGCGCCACAGCGCGTTGCGCTCGGGCTCGTGGCTGCCGGTCAGCTCGCCCTCGCTGCCGTTGCAGGCGGTGAACGCGATCCGCAGCGGCCCACCGCGCGCCGGCAGGTGGATGCGCCAGCGCTCCCCGCCGATGCCGTAGTCGACCGTGCGCTCGGCCGCCGCGAGCTCGAGGCGGAAGTCATAGCGCCAGAGGCTGCGGCCGCGGCGGCCACCGAGGCGACAGGCCGGCGGCAGCGCGCGTTCGCTCTCGCTCAGCATCAAAGCTGGCGGCGGCTCCCCCTCTTCGTGGACCAGGAGCACGGAGAGACGCCACGCCGCCGCCTCGAGGCCCCGGAAGAACAGCACGACCACCGGCATCCGACCCCTATGCGGCCCCCCGCGCGGCGCGGAGGGCCGGCAAGCGGCATCAGGACTCGGGCGTCACCGTGGTCTCGAAGCCCATTTTGCCATCCTCGACATGCATGATCGCCACCGGCTTGCTCGGGACGTGGCTGTCGCCGGGGTAGGCGATCGTGCCGGTCACGCCCTCGTAGCCCTTGGTCGCCGCGAGCGCCTGCTGGATCGCCGCCGGCTCGGCTGAGCCCGCGCGGGAGATCGCGTCCGCCACCAGCCCCATCGCGTCATAGCCGAGCGCGGCGAAGGCGTTCTCGGGCTGGACGCCGTACGCCGCCTGGTAAGCCTTGCGGAACTCCTGCGCCGGCCCGCTCTCGACGCCGGCATAGGCGTGGGTCGTGAACCAGACGTTGGTCGCGAGCTCGGGCCCCGGCACGCTCGTCACCAGGTCGGTGTCGAACCCGTCGCCGGCCAGGATCGGCAGCTTGATGCCGGCCTCGCGGATCTGCTTGACGATCGGGCCCGCGGTATCGGGGCCCGAGGAGGCGAACACGCCGTCGACGTCGCCCGCCGATTTCAGCCGCGAGACCTGTGCCGAGAAGTCGGTGTCGCTGGTCATGTAGCTGTCCTCGAGCGCGATCTTGCCGCCGAGCTCGGTGAACCGCTCCTTGAAGTATTTCGAGAGGCCGGTGGTGTAGTCCATGGCCTGATCGGTCCAGACGGCGACGTTCCGCAGGCCGAGCTTGCCGTAGGCGTATTCGGCCATCGCGTGGGCCTGGACATCGTCGCCGAACGGCACGAGGAACATCTCGTCGCCGACCATGGCCGGCAGCTCGGGCGAGGTCGCCCCGGAGGTCACGAACGGGATGCCGGCGGACTGGAACAAGGGTGCGATCGCCAGCGCGAACGTGGTGTCGCTCTGGCCGATGCCGGCCGCGAGATTCTTGATCGCGACCGCGCGCTTGGCGGCGGTCGCGGCCTCGCTGGTGTCGTTCTTGGTGTCGATGGCGTTGATCTGGATCATGCGGCCGTCGAGCAGGCCGCCGGCATCGTTGATCAGCTTGGCCTTCAGCTTGACCCCGTTCAGGGACGGCCCGTCGAGCGAGGCGAGGCCGCCGCTCGAGACGTTGTAGAGTGCTGCGATCGGGATCGGCTCGGCTGCCATCGCGGCCACGGTCCAGAGCGCGGCGGCGGCCGCGAGCCCCAAAGTCCTGATGACGTTCGGCATGGTCTTTCTCCCTACCCTGTCGGTTCGGCATTGTTCTTGACGTACCGCCGGAGCGCCGCGGTCCAGCGGAGGAAGTCCGGCTCCGCCGTGCCGAAGAGGCCCGTCGGGCGGTAGATCAGCACGAGAAGCGTCGCGAGCGCTACAATGATCTGACTGGCGCCGAACAGCCCCGCCGCCTCCTCGATCGGGCGCAGCATTTCCTGCGCCAGCGTCAGCGCCGCGGCGACCAGGGCGACGCCGACGATGCTGCCGGCACCTCCCAGCACGATCATCACGACCAGCTGAAAGGCGAGCAGAAAGGAGAACGAGCTCGGGCTGATCAGCGTCACGAGATGAGCCCAGAGGCCACCCGCGACGCCTGCGAAGAAGGCGCCGAGCGCGAAGGCGAAGATCCGCAGCCGCGCGACCCGCACGCCGAGGCAGGCGGCGGCGAGCTCGTTCTCCCGGATCGCCAGCATCGCGCTGCCGATCGAGGAATGCTTCAGCCGCCAGGCGACGAAGAGCGTCAGCACGACGAACAGATAGACCCACCAGAGGTTGGTCGCGGCCGGCAGGCCGCTGAGGCCGAGCGCGCCGCGCGTGAGCCCGCGCAGGTTCACAGCCAAGCTCTGCACGATGAAGATCAGGCCGAGCGTGGCGACCGCGAGATAGTGCCCGCGCAGCCGCAGCACGGGAAAGCCCACGACCAGGGCGACCGCAGCGGAGAGCACGCCGCCCCCGAGGAGTGCGGCGAGGAACGGCCATTGCTGGCCGGCGAGCAGTGCAGGCAGGTCGGGCAGCATCAGGGTCTTTCGCGGCGAGGGCATCACGAGGATCGCGGTCACGTAGCCGCCGAGCGTCATGAACGCCGGATGGCCGAGCGAGAACAGGCCGATGAAGCCGTTGGTGATGTTGAGGCTGACGGCGAGGATCACGTTCAGGCCCGCGAACTGCAGGACCGAGAGCGCGTAGGGGTCGAGATGGGCGCGCGCCGCCACCACCAGCGCCGCCCCCGCGGCGAGCAATGCCGTCAGCCGAGCGAGGCCGGCCGCGCCGCTCACGCCCGCGTCTCCGTGCTCCGCCCGAGCAGGCCGTTGGGCGCCACCAGCAGCACCAGGATCAACATCCCGAACACGAAGGCGTTGCGGTAGCCGGAGTATTCCGGCGGCAGCAGCCCGACGAAGAGCACCTCGGCGAGCCCGAGCACGTAGCCGCCGAGCATCGCGCCCGAGATCGAGCCGACGCCGCCGATCACCGCCGCGACGAACGCCTTGAGGCCGGGCACGAGCCCCATCAGCGGGCTGATCTGGCCGTATTTCGCGCCCCACATCAGCCCCGCCGCCGCGGCGAGGCCGCTGCCGATGGCAAAGGCGAAGGCGATCGTGCGGTCGATCTGGATGCCCATGAGCCTTGCGACGTCGTAGTTCTCGGCCGTCGCCCGCATCGCCATGCCGAGCCGCGAGAAGCGGACGAAGACCGCCAGCGCCGCCATCAGCACGAGCGAGAGCACGACGATCGCGATGTCGATCATCCGCGCCGCGACGCCGCCGCCCAAGGGCACGAGCACGTTCAGCGCCTCGGGCACGAGGAAGGTCCGCGGCTGCGCGGTGATCGTGATGACGGCCGCATTCTCCAGCATGATCGCGACCGCGAGCGACGCGATGAAGCCCGTCACCTGCGGCGCGCCCCGCATCGGGCGGAAGGCGAGCCGCTCGATCGCCACGCCCACGACAGCACCGGTCAGCAGCACGACCAGGATCGTGAGCGGGAAGGGCAGGTTCAGGCCGGCAAGGCAGGCGAGCGTCACGAAGGCGCCGATCGCGAAAATATCGCCGTGCGCGAAGTTGATCAGCTGCACGATGCCATAGATCATCGAGAAGCCGATCGCGATCAGCGCGTACATGCTGCCGAGGATCAGGCCGTTGACGACCTGCGAGAGCACGTAGGCGCTGGTCATCAGGCGGCTCCGAGATAGGCGCGGCGCACGTTGGCGTCCTCGGCGAGCTCGCGGGCCTTGCCCGACTGCGCGACCACGCCGGTCTCGAGCACATAGGCGCGGTCGGCGAGCTCGAGCGCCATGACGGCGTTCTGCTCGACCAGGAGCACCGTCACGCCCTCGGCGCGGATCCGCTCGAGGATGTCGAAGATCTGCTCGACCAGGCGCGGCGCGAGGCCGAGCGAGGGCTCGTCGAGCAGAAGGAGCTTCGGCCGGCTCATCAGCGCGCGGCCGATGGCGAGCATCATCTGCTCGCCGCCCGAGAGCCGGTCGCCGGGCAGCGGCGCGCGCTCCTTCAGGATCGGGAAGAGCCGGTGGACCTCGGCGAGGTCATGCTCGATGGCCGCCGGGTCGCGGCGGAGATAGGCGCCGATCCGCAGGTTCTCGGCGACCGATAGCCTGCCGAAAATCTGCCGCCCCTCCGGGCAATGCGAGATGCCAGCGGCCACGATCCGGTCGGGCGGTGTGGTCGCGAGGTCGAGCGGTTCCGCTTGCGCGTCCGGCGCGAAGCGGATCGCGCCGCGCTCGGGCCGGAGCAGGCCCGAGATGGCGGCGAGCGTGGTCGTCTTGCCGGCGCCGTTGGCGCCGATCAGTGCTACGATCTCGCGGCGATCGACCCCGAGGCTGACGCCGCGGAGCGCCAGCGTGTCGCCACGGCGGACATGGACGTCGTCAAGCCGCAGCATGACGCTTCCGGCCGTGGCCGAGATAGGCCTCGATCACCTCTTCGTTGCGCTGGATGGCGTCGGGCGTGCCCTCGGCAAGGACGCGGCCCTGGTTCAGGACGACCAGGCGCGGACAGAGACCCATCACCATCCGCATGTCGTGCTCCACGAGCAGGACGGTGAGGCCGAGATCGGCATGGAGGCGCCGGACGGTCTCGGAGAGGTCCGCGGTCTCGATCGGATTCATACCGGCGGTCGGCTCGTCGAGGAGAAGAAGCCGCGGCTCGGTCGCGAGGGCGCGCGCGAACTCGACCTTGCGCTGGTCGCCGTAGGGCAGGTCGGCGACCCGCTCTCCGGCCCGGCTGCGGAGGCCGAGCACGTCGAGGATCTCGAGCGTGCGCCGGCGCGTCTCCGCCTCGGCCTTGCGTGCCGCCGGCAGTCCGAGCACGGTCGGAACGAAGCCTGCGCCGTGGCGCATGTGCCGGCCGACCATGACGTTGTCGAGCACCGGCAACTCGCGGAACAAGCGGATGTTCTGGAAGGTGCGCGCGATCCCCGCGCGCGCGTTCTCCTCGGGCGCGTTTCCGGTCACGTCCTTGCCGGCGAACTGGATGCGGCCGCCGCTCGGCTTCAGCACGCCCGAGATCAGGTTGAAGGCGGTCGTCTTGCCCGAGCCGTTGGGGCCGATCAGGCCGACGAGCTCGCCCGGCGCCACCGAGAAGGACACGCCGTCGAGCGCGCGCACGCCGCCGAAGCTCTTCGCGAGCGCCTCGACCGTCAGGAGCGGCGGCCCCGCAGTCACCCGATCGTCCTCCCAGGGGAGCGACCACGGGACCGTGCGAGGAGCGCCCCGTCGTACCGCGGTCGAGCTGCGTGCATTTCCCGGAGTGAAGGGATCAGCGTTCCCTGTGTCAAGCCATCGGGGGAGTGGCGTGCCCGGCGCGACTGCCAAGGACGGGGCGATCGCGGTCCCGCTCTGCCGGGCGGCACGGGACTGCCGATGACGTCGCGACCGTCCCGCCGATGCGGGGGCGTGACCCCCGAAGCTGGTCGACCGGGGCGGGGGCCCGATCTCAGGCGCGCGCGGCCCGACCGGTCAGGCGCAGGTACATCATCGCCGCCATCAGCGCATCGTTGAAAGCGTCGTGCTCGGGCAGATCCGGCAGGTCGAGGTCGGCGCGGATCGTCTGAAAGCCGAGATCGACGTGAATGCCGGGCAGGCGTCGGGTCTTCAGGTCGTAGTAGAGAGAGGAGATCTCGATCCGCCGGTTCGGCAGCCCCACGCCGAGCTTCGGCCGGAGATAGCGGTTGATGATGCCGAGGTCGAACTCGAGAAAGTAGCCGACCAGCACCCGACCGCCGACGAAGTGCAGCAGGCGCTCGATCGCCGCGTCCGGCGAGATGCCGCCGGCCACGTCCATCGTGCGGAGCCGGTGGATCAGGACGCCGGCATCGCTCGGGCGCGCCATCGGCCGCACCAGCAGGTCGAGCGCCTGGCTGGTCAGGATGCGATCGCCGCAGATCCGGATCGCCGCGATCGAGAGCAGCTCGGCCGAGCCGACGTCCAGGCTCGTGGTCTCGCAATCCAGGCTCACGAGCTCGCCCTTTGGGCCCGGCTCGGCGAGGAAGGCGTAGGCCGGGTCCTTAAGGCGCCGCCGCCACCAGCGCCGGCGCAGGCCGCCTAGCATGCTCAGAGCATCTTCAGGTGAAAGTGGTGGCGGACCAGCTCCTTGAAGCGGCCGACGATGGCGAAGGAATCCTTGAGCAGGTCGCGCTCGAAACTGTTGAGGTCGTTCTGCCGGACCAGATTGTCCGGCGCCTGCTCGAGGCGGAGCTGGTCGAGCCGGGCCTGGAGCCGCAGCCCGAGCAGGAAGCCGTAGGCCTCGATCAGGTCGACCGCGAAGGCGTGGTCGAACAGGCCCAGATCCTCGAGCCGGCGGATGCGCTCAGGCGTGTTGGTCTCGGCGATCTGGCGCTCGAGCGCCAGCGCGCGGACGCCATGGACGATCGGGAAGATGCCGCTCTTCTTCAGATCGAGCGGCTCCCGACCGGGCATGCGGCCGACCAGCAGGCTGCGGAGGCCGCCGAGCGAGGGCGTCTCGAAGCTGTCGATCGCGCGCGCGAACCGGGCGCAGAACGCGGCTTCGCCCCGGCTCTGCTCGAACAGCTGCGCCTTGAGCTCGGCGAGGAGCGCCGGGTCGCCCGCGACCGGGGCGGCATCGACCAGGATCGCGACGTTCATCAGCGCCGGCTCGTCGGGCGCGAGCAGCCAGCCGCGCAGGTCGTCCCTGAACGCGGCGAGCGGCTTGGCCCAGGCGGGGTTGCTGACCATGATGTCGCCAGGGCAGGGGGGATAGCCGAAGCTGACCAGGGCCTCCGTGAACGCCTCGCCGACCCGGCGCAGCTCCGGCGCTTCGTAGCCGTCGCGCAGGATCAGGCCGTTGTCCTGATCGGTCTTCAGGATCTGGTCGCCCCGGCCCTCGCTGCCCATCACCATCAGGCAGGCGTTCGCGACCAGCTCCGGCGGCGCGATCATCCCGAACAGCCGGGCCGCGATCCTGCGGGTCAGCTCGGCGACCAGCTGGGTGATGTAGGGCATCTTGGTGCCGTGGCCGTGCAGCACCTGGACCAGCCGCGGCAGCTGCTCGCTCGCGCGGCGGAGCTCCTCGATCGAAGCAGCGCGCTCGACCTGCAGGCCCAGGATGTAGGACTGGCTGGACAGGAAGCTCAAGAGGTCGACCTGCTCGAGCACGCCGGTGATCCGGCCGCGCTCCTCGACCACCAGCCGCTTGACGCCGTGCCGGGTCATCCGGAGCAGAGCATCGGCCAGCAGCTCCTCGGGCGCGATCGTCACGAGCTCCCAGGTCGCGATCTCGCCGACCGGGGTCTCGACCGGCCGGCGGCCGAGGATCACCGCCTCGCGCATGTCGATGCCGGTGACGATGCCGGCGCGCCCGTTTCCGCGCACCAGCAGCGAGGTCGCCTTGTTCGCCTTCATCAGGCTCGCCGCCTCGAAGATCGAGGTCGCGGCATCGACGTAGAGCGGCGGATGGACATAGGCCTCGCGCACGCGCGCCATCATCACCGGCTGCAGCTCGCGGATCGTCTGGCGCGAGGCCAGCGCCTCCAGCCGGAGCGAGATGTCGTGGTAGAAGAACTCGGCGAACGCCTTGTTGTTGGCGGTGAGATCGAGCAGCTCGTCGACCGGCAGGACGTAGCAGATCGCCTCCTCCTCGACCACGAGGTCGGACCGGCACCTGCCCTCGACCAGGAGGCCGGTATCGAAGCAGTCGTGGGCCCCGTGGACCGCGACCACGCCCGTGCCATCGACCTCGCGGACCGCACCCTTGATCACGATGTAAAAAGCGTCCGGGACCTCGCCCGCGCGGATGATCGTCTCGCCTTCCCGGAAAAACCGGACGTCGAGGCTCGCCTTGAAGCGTTCCATCTCGGGGCCGGTCAGCCGGTCGAACGGCGGATGGCTGAAGTCGAACGCTTTCGGCAAGGCTGGTCTCCGGTCGATAAGAGAACGCCCCGGGGCGTTGCCGGCCCCGGGGCGTCGACGTCGCGTGGCAGAAGGCGCTCAGTGAGCGGCGGCGGCCGCCGCCCCGAGGCCGGTCTGCGAGCGCACGTACTGCGCCTCGAACGCCGCCTCCTCCAGCTGCGCGGTCCGGCTGTGGTCGAGGATCGAGAACAGCCAGATGCCGATGAAGGCGACCGCCATCGAGAACAGGGCCGGGTCCTTGTACGGGAAGATCGGGGCCTCGTAGCCCAGCACCGTGACCCAGACCGTCGGTGACAGGATCACCAGCACGACCGCGGTGATCAGGCCGAGGAAGCCGCCGTAGAAGGCGCCGCGCGTGGTCAGCCGCTTCCAGTACATCGAGAGAAAAAGGATCGGGAAGTTGCAGCTGGCCGCGACCGCGAACGCCAGCCCGACCATGAAGGCGATGTTCTGCTGCTCGAACAGAATGCCGAGCCCGATCGCGACGATCCCGAGCACGATGGTCGCGATCCGCGACACCCGCACCTCCTGCATCTCGGTCGCCCGGCCGCGGGCGAACACCGAGGCGTAGAGGTCGTGGCTGACCGCCGAGGCGCCGGCGAGCGTCAGCCCGGCCACGACCGCGAGGATGGTCGCGAACGCGACCGCCGAGATGAAGCCCAGGAACAGGCTGCCGCCGACCGCATTGGCGAGGTGGATGGCCGCCATGTTGTTGCCGCCGAGCAGCTTGCCCGCCGGGTCGAGGAAGGCCGGGTTGGCCATCACCAGCGTGATCGCGCCGAAGCCGATGATGAAGGTCAAGATGTAGAAGTAGCCGATGAAGCCGGTGGCGTAGAACACCGAGCGCCGCGCCTGCTTGGCATCGGGCACCGTGAAGAACCGCATCAGGATGTGCGGCAGGCCGGCGGTGCCGAACATCAGCGCGAGCCCGAGCGAGATCGCGGAGATCGGGTCGGCGACGAGGCCCCCCGGCGCCATGATCGCCTGGTGCTTGGGATGGGCCGCGACCGCGCTCGCGAACATCGCCTCGAAGCTGAAGCCAAAGTGCCAGAGCACGGCGAGCGCCATGAAGGTGGCGCCGACCAGCAGCAGGCCGGCCTTGATGATCTGCACCCAGGTGGTCGCGATCATGCCGCCGAAGGTGACGTAGAGGATCATCAGGATGCCGACGATCACGACGGCGTAGAGGTAGTCGAGGCCGAACAGCAGCTCGATCAGCTTGCCGGCGCCGACCATCTGGGCGATCAGGTAGAAGGCGACCACGGTCAAGGAGCCGATCGCCGCCAGCGAGCGGATCGGGGTCTGCTGCAGCCGGTAGGAGGCGACGTCGGCGAAGGTGTACTTGCCGAGATTGCGCAGCCGCTCGGCCATCAGGAACAGGATGATCGGCCAGCCGACCAGAAAGCCGATCGAGTAGATCAGGCCGTCGAAGCCGGACGCGAACACCAGGCCCGAGATGCCGAGGAAGGAGGCCGCCGACATGTAGTCCCCGGCGATCGCGAGCCCGTTCTGGAAGCCGGTCACGCTGCCGCCGGCGGCATAGAAGTCGGCGGCCGAGCGGGTGCGCTTGGCGGCCCAGTAGGTGATGCCGAGCGTGCCGGCGACGAAGCCGAAGAACATCACGATCGCCGGAATGTTGACCGGCTGGCGCTGGACCTCGCCGCTCACGGCGTCGGCCGCGGCGACAAGCCCCGGGTCGAGGAGCGCTGCCGCCCCGGCCGCAAGCCCGAGGACCGTCAGTGCCCGCATCATTTCGAGGCCTCCAGGATTTCTCGGTTCAGGTCGTCGAACTCGGTGTTGGCCCGCCGGACGTAGAGCCCGGTGAGCACGAAAGCGGCGAGGATGATCAGGATGCCGACCGGGATCCCGACCGTCGTGACCGCGCCGTCCGCGAGCGGCACCCCGAGCCATTCCGGCGCGAAGGCGACCACCAGGATGAAGCCGTAGTAGATCGCGAGCATGACGAACGAGAGCGTCCAGGCGTACCTGCTGCGCCGCTCGACCAGCTCGACGAACTTCGGGTGGCTCCTGACCCGGGCGTAAGCCTGGTGCTCCATGAGGGATTCCCCCAATTGGCCGGCGCTCGAGGCGAACGCCGGGCGTGCCACGCCGACGACTGCCGGTGCCTCCATTATACTTGCGGTTTTGCAGACCAGACAACGCCTTCGATTAGACGACTGCTGCCCGCCCATGCCTGCCGAACCTGCCCCATGACTGCGTGCGCGCGAGGCCGCTCGCATTGACGCACATCAATGGAGGGGCGGAACGACGGCCGCGAGGCTGCGGGCGCCGCTTCCCGGACATCAGACGCCGATGCGGCGGCCGCTGTCCGGGTCGAACAGATGCAGCCGGTCCGGGTCGGGGGCGACCGTCAGACGGTCGCCCGGCGCGACCCGCCGGGTGCCGTCGAGGCGGACCGTGAGCGGCGCGCGGCCGCCGCCGATCCGGCCGTGCACGACCGTGTCCGCGCCCAAGGCCTCGATCAGCCCGACCTCGACGTGCAGCCCGGCCGAACTCGGATCCGCGAGCGGCAGGTGCTCGGGGCGCAGCCCCAGCGTCAGGCGGCGGCCGGCCTGCCCGGCGAGCGGCCGGGGCAAGGCCAGGCGATCGGCGCCGATCACGAGCTCCCGGCCCTCGGCGCCGACCGTGGCTTCGAGAAAATTCATCGCCGGCGCGCCGATGAAGCTCGCGACGAATTCGCTCGCCGGGCGCTCGTAGACCTCGAGCGGGCTGCCGATCTGCTCGACCAGGCCGCCGTTCATGACCATCAGCCGGTCGCCCAGCGTCATCGCCTCGACCTGGTCGTGGGTGACGTAGACGCTGGTCGTGCCGAGCCGCTGCTGCAGCTGCTTGATCTCGATCCGCATCTGGCCGCGGAGCTTGGCGTCGAGGTTGGAGAGCGGCTCGTCGAACAGGAACACGGCGGGCTCCCGGACGATCGCCCGGCCCATCGCGACCCGCTGGCGCTGGCCGCCGGACAGCTCGCGCGGCTTGCGCTCGAGGAACTCACCGAGCCCGAGGATGCGCGCGGCCTCGCCGACCCGGCGCTCGATCTCGCCCTTGGCCGTGCCCAGATTGCGCAGGCCGTAGGCCATGTTGTCGTAGACGCTCATGTGCGGGTAAAGCGCGTAGTTCTGGAACACCATCGCGATGTTGCGGTCCTTGGGCTCGAGCCGGTTGACCACCCGCTCGCCGATCCGGATCGTGCCGGCGCTGACCTCCTCGAGCCCGGCGACCATGCGCAACAGCGTCGACTTGCCGCAGCCCGAGGGCCCGAGCACGACGCGCAGTTCGCCGTCCGCGATCCCGGTCGAGACCCCCTTGATGACCTCGGTCTTGCCGAACACCTTGCGCACGTCGTCGAGCACGACCTCGGCCATCGGCAACCCGCCTTACTTCTCGGGCTCGATCAGGCCCTTGACGAACCAGCGCTGCATCAGGATCACGACCGCGACCGGCGGTAGCATGGCGAGGATCGCGACCGCCATCACATAGTTCCAGACCGGCTCGGCGTCGGCCGCGGTGACCATCCGCTGGATGCCCATCACGATCGTGTACATGTGCTCGTCGGTCGTGATCATCAGCGGCCAGAGGTACTGGTTCCAGCCATAGATGAACAGGATCACGAACAGCGCCGCGAGGTTGGTCCGCGACAGGGGCAACAGGATGTCCCAGAAGAACTTGAGGGGCCCCGCGCCATCGATCCGCGCCGCCTCGGTCAACTCGTCCGGCACGGTGAGGAAAAACTGTCGGAACAGGAAAGTCGCAGTCGCCGACGCGATCAGCGGCACGGTGAGGCCCACGTAGCTGTTGAGCAGCCCGAGGTCGGCCACGACCGCGAAGGTCGGCAAAATCCGCACCTCCACCGGCAGCATCAAGGTCAAAAAAATCGTCCAGAACGCCAGCATCCGGAGCGGGAACCGGAAATAGACGATCGCGAACGCCGAGAGGATCGAGATCGCGATCTTGCCGACCGCGATCCCGACCGCCATGACCAGCGAGTTGAGCAGCATCTCGCCGACCGGCCCGCTGCTCGACCCCTTCACGCCCTGCCCGAGCACGGCCGCATAATTCGCCCATAAGTGATCCCCCGGCCAGACCGGGATCGGCGCCTTGAGCACGTTCTCGGTCGGCTCGGTCGAGGCGACGAACGCGAGCCAGATCGGCAGCGCCACCAGCAGCACGCCGCCGACCAGCACCGCGTGAGCAAAGACCGTGAGCCCGGGCCGCCGCTCGATCACCCGAGCCCGTCCCGCGAGGCCACGGTCCCCCTCATCGCCGCTCCCGGCACGCCGCCATGGTCAGGCGACCGCGGCGCCCGAGCCGATGACGAGCTCCAGCTCGGTGCGAAAACCCTCCTCAGTCTCGAACTGCTTCACGCACTCCCCGACCTCCGACCAGGCGTCGGCGCGCGCCTGCGGTCCGAGGTCGGCGACCACGGCCCGATAGGCGCCGAACGCCTGCTGCATCATCTCGAGCACCTCGGCCGCCGAAGGCAGCCGCAGCTCCGCCCTCACGACCCTGGCTTCGACCTCGGCGAGCCCGCTCCCGGCGAGCAGACCCTCGAGCACGCCCGGACCGCCGAGCGCGAAGATCCCGGGCCTGCCGGCCGCCGGCGGCTGCTTGCCCGCGTGGCGGAGCAGGATCTGCATCGGCAGCGACATGAAGGGATTGCTGGCCGGCGTCGTGAACACGAGCACCGCGATCCGCGCCTGCGGCCGCAGGACGCGCCGCACCGCCACCAGCGCCTGCCCGGGCGCCGGAAAGAGCATCAGCCCGAGACGGCTGATCGCCGCATCGAAGGTCCCGACGGACGCCGGCAGCTCCTCGGCGGCGCACTCCAGGGTCTCGACATTGCTCAGACCCTTGCGCTCGGCGGCTTCCCGCGCATGGCTCAGCATCGTGGTCGAGATGTCGCTCGCGACCACGCGCCCCTCCGGCCCGACCCGGGCCGCCGCCCGCAGACTTTGACTGCCGGCGCCGCAGGCGAGATCGAGCACGCGCATGCCGGCCTCGACGCCCGCGAGGTCCAGCATCGTCTCGGTGATCTCGGCCAGCGCCTGCGCGAACACGTGCTCCCATCTCGCCCACCCCGGCGCCGCCGCGTCCCAGGTCCTCCGCGGCTCGCTCTTGTCGTCGCCCATTTCCTCCGACCTCCGCGCCGCTCTGTGCCTCCCAAAATCGACCATACCATGTCGACCGGCCGGCGGAACGCACTTCGGGCCATGGGCCGCTTGCCACCATTCAGGCCCGCCCCGCTCCGCCGCTCCTGCATGAGCCCGACAGAATGGTTCCCGGCACTTGCCCTTCCGAGCGCGACTCGCTCGGCCGGGTGAGCGCCGTTCGGACCCAGGACAACGAGCTGGCCGCCGTGGTGACGCTCGCGTCCAGTTTCTCCTACCTGCCGTTCGGCCCATTGTCCGGGCTCCAGTTCGGCAATGGGCTCGCCCTTGCGCTCGGGCACGATCAGGACTATCGGCTGACCGGGATCGTCACCTCGGACGGGGCGAGCAACCAGGTGCAGCACCTGGCCTTGGGCTACGACGCCAACGACCACGCCAGCACGATCATCGACGGGCTGAACCCCGGCCGGAGCCAGGCGTTCGCCTACGACGAGCTGTGGCGGCTGGAGCAGGCCGCGGGCGCCTACGGCACCATCGATTACGCCTACGACGCCGCCGGCAACCGGCTCGCGCGCAGCATCACCGCGGGCGGCACCACGGTCGAGACCTACGGCTACGACGCCTTCAGCCACCGGCTGCTGTCGGTCGCCGCCGGCGGCACGACCCGGAGCTTCGGCTATGCCGCCGACGGCAGCGTGGTCAGCGACGACCGCGGCGCCGACGTGTTCGGCTTCGCCTACGACGCCGCCGGCCGGCTGGCGGCGGTCGACAAGAACAGCGCGCCCGAGGCGGCCTACGCCTACGACGCCTTCGGCCTGCGGGTGCTCAAGGACCTGACGATCGGCGGCACGACGCACGCCAACTACGGCCCAGACGGGCGGCTTTTGGCCGAGAGCGCGGCGACCGGCGTGGCGGAGCGGGAGTACATCTGGCTACCGCTCGACTTCGCGGGCGGCGGAGAGCAGGCCTGGGCGCTGCCGCTCGCGGTCGTGACCGACGCCGGCACGGCGGGCCCGCGCATTCACTACCTTCACACCGACCAGCTCGGCACGCCGGTGGCGATGACCTCGGGCGGCCTCGGCCAGCTGGAATGGTCGGCGGTGCTGCGCCCGTTCGGCGAGGTCGAGAGCATCACCGGCACCGAGTTGCTCGCCCTGCGCCTCCCCGGCCAGGTGTTCGACCCCGAGACGGGCTTCCACCAGAACTGGCACCGCGACTACGACCCTAGGCTCGCCCGCTACCTGCAGAGCGACCCGATCGGGCTCACTGGCGGGCTGAGCACGTACGCGTATGTGCGTAACAATCCCATCCGATGGACCGACGCTCTTGGATTGGAGGTCTTGCTCTGCCATCGGCCTGCAGATCTTCCATTTCCCTTGAACCAATTCGACCACTACTGGATCAAGACCGACACGCTGGAAGCCGGCATGGGCGGTATGGGCGGCGGTGTCCCAGGGCAAGCTGGTAACTCCGATTGGCCATATGATCCGACACAGACGGTAGACCATACCGGTCAGTCGCTCGCGCCTAATTCCTCGTGCGAAGTGCAACGGAATGTCGACGAGCAATGCGTAAACAATCTTATTGTTCCCGGCCAGCCGACCGGCCCCTGGAATCCTTACAATCAGTGCCAGAGTTTTGCGTATAGCGTGATAGGTCGGTGCAGAACCGGGCCGCAAATCGGTCCAACCCACTAGGAGATTGAACTGTTCTCAAAGGAGCCGCTTTATGGTGAGAGTGTCCAAGAGTTTGGCCGTGATCCGATGGTTTCTTCTGGTCGTGTTTGTAACGGGAGGATTGTACCTCTTGATGTGGTCATATCAGAGCGCTTCGTTTTCCGTTCCCGCACAACCAATCATGTCGGAGGTTTACAAAACTAGAGCCTTGCTACTGTTTCCCCTATCGATCCTGTTTCCTAGTGTAGGGGTGTTGTTCTTTTTCTGTTTGGGCTGCCGGTCAAAGGACACCGGGACGAAGCACTAGGTGCACAGAGGTGTTCAGAAGATTCACCCCATCGGCGCTCCGGTATGGCTGGCACCGCGGAACTGGGGAGTGCATCGCCAGAGGCGGATGAATCTTTTGTCTGCTCCCGTGTACTAGCGGATGCAGCTGAGTAGACCGGAGTCGAATTGGTAGGACTGCCCTTGAGCTACGCCTTCAGCCACCGCCTGCTGTCGGTCGCGGACGGCGGCACGACCCGGAGCTTCGGCTACGCCGCCGACGGCAGCGTGGTCAGCGACGACCGCGGCGCCGAGGTGTTCGGCTTCACCTACGACGCCGCCGGCCGGCTGACGGCGGTCGAGAAGAACAGCGCGCCCGAGGCGGCCTACGCCTACGACGCCTTCGGCCTGCGGGTCTTCAAGGACCTGACGATCGGCGGCACCACGCACGCCAACTACGACCCGGACGGACGGCTTTTAGCCGAGAGCGCGGCGACCGGCGTCGCGGACCGCGAGTACATCTGGCTGCCGCTGGACTATGCGGGCGACGACCAGGCCCTGGGCGCTGCCGATCGGGCTGGTGACCGAGGCCGGCACGGCGCGCCCCCGCATCCACTACCTCCACACCGACCAACTCGGCACGCCGGTGGCGATGACCTCGGGCGGCCTCGGCCAGCTGGAATGGTCGGCGGTGCTACGCCCGTTCGGCGAGGTCGAGAGCATCACCGGCACCGAGAGCCTCGCGCTGCGCCTGCCGGGCCAAGTGTTCGACCAGAGACCGGCTCGCACCAGGACTGGCACCGCGACTACAACTTTAGGCCGTTCCACGGATCCGCGCTCCTGGAGGGGCTCGACCGATGCGAGCGCGTGCCCCTCGAGGCGCTGGGCCAGCGCCGACATGGACCGGCTGGCCGAGGTGGGCGGCCCGGGCTGGCGCGGGGACAGAGTCCCACGGTCGCACGGACCACCCGAAGGATTGGTTAACTCGCAAAAGTTAAGGCTTGGTCAATGCGCCCGGGCGGGGCCAGCGGCACGCGCGGCAGGCGAGCGGTCGCCCGCGACATTCAGACGTGCCTCGCTTGCATCCATCTCGGGAGAGGGTGATCCGCGCCCCCAGGGCATGGAATGGCGCAGATCTGTCGCATCGGGGCCGCAGTCGATCGGATCAAGCGGCCATCAATCCGGTATCGACTTGCCTGGTTGCGACATCGTAATTCCGGAAGCCGGTTGGCGCATTTGCTGGAATTCATGTGGTTGCGGGACAATATTGGGAGTGCCGCGAAGGTTGATCCGGTTGATCCGGGTTGATCCTCATGGACCATTTGGAGCCTGCAAGTCAAAGATGCGTCACTTGTGCGGCATGCGTGCGCCGGTCGTGCGACGGCGGCAATCGTCCGGTGGCGCATGGGCAGTAACGGTGTCGGGGTTTACTGATACTGGACGCGGCGTTCGACGTAGTGGAACTGGAGGCCGGTGAGCGTGATGACGATCAGCATGAGAATGACCGACTGGGCGGCGGAGCCGCCGAGGTCGAGGGCGATGAAGCCGTCGCGGAAGACCTTGTAGACCAGGATCTCGGTGGCGCGCGCCGGGCCGCCCGCGGTCACCGCGTGGATGATCCCGAAGGTGTCGAAGAACGCGTAGACCAGGTTGACCACGATCAAAAAGAAGGTGGTCGGCGACAAGAGTGGAAAAATAATCGTCCAGAAGCGGCGGCCGGGGCCGGCGCAGTCGATCGCGGCGGCCTCGATCAGGGACTTGGGAATCGCCTGCAGGCCAGCCAGGAAAAACAGGAAATTGTAGCTGACCTGCTTCCAGGTGGCGGCGATCACGACCAGGATCATGGCCTGGGTGCCGTTCAACTGGTGGTTCCAGTCGATGCCGGCGTGCCGGAGCAGGTAGGCGACGATCCCGATCGAGGGGTTGAACATGAACAGCCACAGCACGCCCGCGATCGCGGGCGCGACCGCGTAGGGCCAGATCAGGATCGTCTTGTAGGCATTGCCGCCCTTGACCACCCGGTCCGCCATGGCCGCGAGCAGGAGCGCCAGCGCGAGCCCGCTCGAGGTGACCGCGGCGCTGAAGATCAGGGTCACCTCGAGCGAGTGCAGATAGCCGGGATCGCGCAGCACCCGGGCGAAGTTGGCCAAGCCGACGAAGCTGGTCTTCAGCCCGAACGGGTCCTGCTGCAGGAGCGACTGGAACAGCGCCTGCGAGGCCGGCCAGATGAAGAAGACGAGCGTGATCAGGAGCTGCGGCGCGAGCAGCAGGAGCGGCAGGGCCAGGCCGCGGAAGGTCACCCGCTTCTGCATGGGGTCCGGCGCCTGCGGGGCGCGCCGCGCCTCGGCGCGCCCCGCACGACCTTAAGGGCCGCCGCTCAGGAGTTGTTGGCCTCGAACTGGCGCAGCAGCTGGTTGCCGCGCGAGGCGGCGGCGTCGAGCGCGTCCTTGGCGCTCTTGCTGCCGTTCCAGACCGCCTCGAGCTCCTCGTTGATGATGTCCCGGATCTGGACGAAGTTGCCGAAGCGCAGGCCCTTGGAGTTCTCGGTCGGCGGGTTCAGCGTGATCTGCTTGATCGCGGTGTCGGTGCCGGGGTTCTGCTCGTAGAAGCCCTGCTTCTTCGACAGCTCGTAGGCGGCCCGGGTGATCGGCAGATAGCCGGTCGCCTGATGCCAGGCGGCCTGGACCTCGGGCGAGGACAGATAGCTGAAGAACTTCGCGACCCCTTTGTAGTCCTCGGCCGGATGGCCCTTCAGGACCCACAGCGAGGCGCCGCCGATGATCGAGTTCTGGGGCGCGCCCTTGATGTCGTCGTAGTACGGCAGCATGCCGACCCCGAACTCGAAGTCCTTGACGTTGGCCTTGATGCCGCCGTAACCGGCCGAGGACTTGGTGTACATCACGCAATCCTGGGTATAGAACTTCGGGGCCGCCTCGTTGGTCCGGCCGCCGTAGTCGAAGATCTTGCTCTTCTGCCAGTCGGCAAGGTTGGCGATGTGGCGTGGCACGACGTCGTTGTGGTTGAACACGAGCTCGGTTGCGAGCCCCTCGAAGCCGTTCGCGAGCGTGCCGATCGGCTGGTTGTGCCAGGCGCTCATGTTCTCGACCTGGATCCAGGACTGCCAGGCCGTGGTCAGACCGCAGGGGTAGCCCGCCGCCTGGGTCGCCTTGGCGTCCTCGACCAGCTCGGGCCAGGTCTTGGGGGGCTGATCGGGATCGAGGCCGGCCTTGGCGAACGCGGTCTTGTTGTACCAGAGTACCGGGGTCGAGCTGTTGAACGGCATCGAGAGCATCTTGCCGTCGGGGGTGGTGTAGTAGCCGATGACCGCCGGCAGGAAGCTCTTCGGGTCGAACGGTTCGCCGGCGTCGGCCATCAGCTGGTAGACCGGGTAGACGGCGCCCTCGGCGGCCATCATGGTCGCCGTGCCGACCTCGAACACCTGGACGATGTGCGGCTGCTGGCCGGCCCGGAAGGCGGCGATCGCCGCGGTCATGGTCTCGGTGTAGGTGCCTTTGAAGACCGGCGTCACCTTGTAGTCGCTCTGGCTGTCGTTGAAGCCCTGCGCGATCTGGTTGACCCGCTCGCCGTTGGCCCCGCCCATGGCGTGCCACCACTGGATTTCGGTCGCGGCCCGCACCTCGAGGCCGCCCAGACCGACCGCCAGCAGGACGGCGGCCGAGAGCACAATCCGATCGGTTCGCATGGTCTGCCTCTCCTGTTCCGACGATCGGCGGCGCCGCACCGCCGGGACCGTCTTTGCCCGGTTTCTTGACAGGCCCATGACACTACGGCCGGGCGTCGCGGGCGGCAAGTCGAGCGCCATCGGCACCCGGCGCCCGCGGTCGTGGCGATCGAGCTGCGGAAAGCTTCGCCGGTCGGGAGCGGAGCCGGCGCGGCCGCCCGCGATCCGGCCGCCGCCGACCCGAGGACCCTCAGTCGTACGGCCGGCGCGGTGGCGTGCTCAGCTCAGTTGAGCCGGGCTGAGGAGGAGCAGGCGGACCAGCTCGACCTGCCGCTTGGTCCCGGTCTTGCAGAGGATCCGCTTGATGTAGCTGCGCGCGGTCTGGGTTTTGATATTGAGCACGGCCGCGGCCTCCTCCAGCGATCTGCCCTCGGCGAGCTTGGCTGCCAACCGACTCTCGGCGCGCGTCAGGCCATACAACTGCAGCAGGCGCTCCTCATTGGTGAGGGTGATCGATTCGGGATCGCTGATGAAGAGCGCCGCGGCGATCCGGCGATGCCCGGGACCCGTCCCCGGCGCCCGCATCGGCGAGACGAGCACGGACAGCGGGCGCGACCCGGAGGCCCGTGACACCGACATCGTGCCGCCGGAAGTCTGACCTCGGCCGCGGGCCGTGGTGGCAGCGCCGACGATCAGGTTCTCGAGGACGGCGGATTCGAACTGCCGGCGCGCGGCGAGCTTGCCGCCCCGCACGACCAGCCCGTCGTTGGTCGCAAGAATCTCCCGCGCGGCGCCATTGACGATGATCGGCGTCCCGCTCTGATCGCAGAGCACCACAGCCGTCGGCAGCCGGTCGAGAACCTCGACGGCCGCGTTCCGCTCGACCTCGAGCATAGCGAGCTGTCGGCGCATCTGAACGGCGCTGCGCAGATGGGGCGCGAGCGTCCGGCACAGCCGTATCTCTTCGAAACCGAACGGAGTGTCTTCGCGCCCACGCGTGATAGAGAAATAGACCAAGCTCGCCTCTTCTCGGATCAGCACTGCGCTCAAACGGTAGAAAAGGTTCTGCGGCTTCAGCCATTCTTGATAGAACCTACTATCTAAAAGTTCAGCTTCAGGCACCAGTTCTCGACCGAGATGGACTGTGCCAGGCACACGGTAAGGCTGCTCGTTGCGCAACCAAGGATCGTAACGCGAATAGTGGTCGCGGTACGAAATCACGAAGCCGGGGTCGTAGCCGCTGTTCGACTCTAATGCGCCCTGTCGATGCTGGAAGTTGAATACAGCCAGGCCGCAGGCGCGGGCGCGAAACAATTGCTGGACAGCCTGGAGAAGTTCCGGCAATGCCTCAGAGGTGGTGGTGTCGTAAATTAGCGGTATAAGTCTTTGCAGCGTGTTTTCAACTGACATGTGCGCTCCAGGTCGTCCACGCGCCTTGCTTAACAGGGGCACCCTCAATTTCGGTACCTCATTATAGCATAAATTTGAATTGAATCACCCCCATCTGGGGGTAGGCACCTGTCCTCGCTCCAGCTCATTGTGATTGCGGGATGACACCAAAAATCCGGGGATACACTCAATTAGGAACGCGTGAGTAGGGCGGCAGTCTCGACCAGCGAGCCGGCCTTGCGAGATTTACCCAAATGGGGAGCCTGAATAGGCACCCAGGAGAGCGCCAGATGACCACGACTGAGGCTACGAGCCGAGGTGTCGGCTGGAGCGACGCCGGTCTGCCCGCCGGCGTCAGGCTCACGGACTCCGCCCTCGATCAATTCGGGCTGACGGGGGGCGATCGGGACGCCGGGCGACGGCGAACCGATCCGGGCTGTTCCGGAACCGGACAAGTCGCTCCGGACGCCCCTACGCTCATCTATCTCGACGCGCGGACCTTCACCCGCGACTGTGTCGGGCGCTGGCTGCAGAGCCATCTCAGCGGCTTTACCATCTGCGCTTTGCCGGATCCGGAGCAGATCGTGGCCGGGCCGGCGGCCGACCTCGAAATCCGGGCCGTCATCATCGCCACCGGTCCTGAGCGCATGTCCTCGGCCGGGGTTACGAGCCTGCTGTCGCGGGTCGGCGAACTCATGCCCTCGATTCCGGTGGCGGTCCTGTCCGACTACGAGGATGCCGAGAACATTCGAGCGGCGTTCGAGCTCGGGGTGCGCGGCTACATTCCCACCAGCCTCGCATCGCTGGTCGCCGTCCAGGCGGTCCACCTGGTCTGCGCCGGCGGCACCTTTGCGCCGACCAATGCCTTGCTGTCGTCTTCGGGCGCCCGTGACGGATCCGAGGGTACGCCGCTGATCGAGGGCTTCACGCAGCGGCAGGCGCAGATCCTGGATTGCCTGCGGCGTGGCATGGCCAACAAGCTGATCGCCTACGAACTGAACATGTGCGAAAGCACCGTCAAGGTTCATATCCGCAACATCATGAAGAAGCTGAAAGCAACCAATCGTACGCAGGTCGTCTACCTGACCAACGGCTTCTTCGAAGGTAACAGCCAGTATCGACGCCCGGGCTGACGCGCCGTTCCGTCGTCGATCAGCGAGGGGCTGCCGGCAGCCGACGCTCGTGGGCTGGCCGGCCTGCAGGCGGGCGGTGCCGACCGGCCCCGCGCGTCATCGCGATCCGGCGTCGGCCGGTTCCGGCTTAGGGATGACGCCGGGGCCGGCGGGATCGGTCGGTTGGCAGCGGCTACGCCTTTCTTGCGGGGGATTTAGTCCGTTTTGCAGACCGGGTCGGGCCGCGGACTTGCGCTAACCTCTTGGAACCGGCGCATCACCGGCAGGTCTGCGGCGAAGCGCCGGCCCAATGCAACCAGGGCTGGAGCCGCTGGCAGGCTCTAGGCTTGCGGGGGCGCCTGCCGACGCCCGTGACGATCTCCGGCGGCGGCGCTCAGGCACGTCGCGAACTTTTGAGGACGGCCGCATGCAGCTGAATGGTCATCAGGTTCACCAGTCTGGATTGCGGCCGGTGCCGACGTCGCGATCCCGGCAGGCGCGGGCCCACGAGCTGATCCCGGGCGGGTGTCACACCTATGCCAAGGGCGACGATCAATATCCGGTTCTCGCGCCGGGGTTCATCGTCCGCGGCTCCGGCTGCCGGGTCTGGGACGTCGACGGTCGTCCATACATCGAGTACGGCATGGGCAACCGGGCGGTCGGCCTCGGTCATGCCTATCCCCCGGTCATTGAGGCCGTGCAGCGCGAACTGCGACGCGGCAGCAACTTCACCCGCCCGTCGACGATCGAGCTGACCTGCGCCGAGGCGTTCCTGGACCTGATCGACGGCGCTGAGATGGTCAAGTTCTGCAGCGACGGTTCGGACGCGACCTCAGGCGCGGTCCGGCTGGCCCGCGCCTACACCGGCCGCAACCTGATCGCCTGCTGCGCCGACCACCCGTTCTTCTCCACCGACGACTGGTTCATCGGGACCACGCCGATGAACGCCGGCATTCCGGAGGCGATCCGGCAGCTGACGCTCACCTTCCGTTACAACGACATCGCCGGCGTCGAGGCGCTGTTCGAGCAGCATCCGGGCAGGATCGCCGCGCTGCTCCTCGAGCCGGCACGCACCGAGGATCCGCCGCTCGGCTATCTGCAGGCCCTGCAGCGGCTGTGCCACGCCAATGGCGCGCTGTTGATCCTCGACGAGATGATCACGGGCTTTCGCTGGCACAACGGCGGTGCGCAGAAGCTCTACGGCGTCGTCCCCGACCTCGCCACCTTCGGCAAGGCGCTCGCCAACGGCTTCTCGGTCTCGGCGCTCGCGGGCCGGCGCGAGTTCATGCGCCTCGGCGGCCTCGACCACGTCGACCGGCCGCGCGTCTTCCTGCTCTCGACCACCCATGGCGCCGAGACCCACGCGCTGGCCGCGGCGATCGCGACCATGCAGGTCTATCGAGACGAGGGCGTGATCGAGCACCTGTACCGGCAGGGGGCCCGGCTCCGGCAGTCCGCCGAGCAGGTCATCCGCCGGCATGGCCTGGCCGACTTCGTCCAGATCCTGGGCAAGCCCTGCTGCCTGTCCTACGCCACGCTCGGGCCGGACCGGCGGCCATCGCAGGCGTTCCGGACGCTGTTCCTGCAGGAGACGATCCGGCGCGGCGTGCTGATGCCCTCGCTGGTCGTCAGCTATGCCCATACCGACCATGACATCGACCTCACCGTGGCGGCGATCGACGGCGCGCTCGAGGTCTATCGGCGGGCCCTCGACCACGGCGTCGAACATTACCTCGTCGGCCGGCCATCCCAGACCGTGTACCGGGGCTACAACCAGCCCGACGGACCGCCCAAGCGGCCGCCGGTCGTGGGTAACGAGGTCGCGGCGCGGTGATGGCGCAAACCCGGCGAGCCACCCTGCGCGTCACCCCCGAGCACGGCTCCGGCTGGCTAGCCGGCCTGCGCGGCGTCCGGGCAGTGGCCAACACCACCCTGATGATCGCCGTCCTCGGATCCGGCGCGGCCGCGGCCCGGGCCGCGGACCCCGAGGCGGGTCCGCCGCTGATCGCCGATTTCGCCAAGGCCGAGAGCGCCGCCGCGCTGGCCGGGATGCAGAGGGCGCCGGTTTTTCCGCTGCACGTCGAGCCCGACAAGCGCTATCTGGTCGATGCCGCCGGACAACCGTTTCTGATCCAGGGCGACGCGGCCTGGTCGCTGATCGCGGACCTCACCCGCGAGGAGGTCGATCTCTATCTCGACGACCGGCAGGCCCGCGGCTTCAACACGCTGCTGGTCAACCTCATCGAGCATCGCTTTTCGACCAACCCGGCGGCCAACGCTTACGGACAACGGCCCTTTCGTGGCCAGGCGTTCGAGGCGGTCGCCTCGCTCGCGGGGTGGTTGCCACGACGCTTCGCACATTACGGGACCAGCGTCGCCAGCCTGTTCGCCGACTACACGTCGCCCAACGAGGCGTACTTCAGCCACGCCGACTGGGTGCTGCGGCGGGCGGCCGAGAAGGGCTTTCTGGTCCTGCTGACCCCGTCCTATGCCGGCTGGCACGGTGGCTCGCAAGGCTGGTACCGGGCCATGGTCGCCAACGGCCCGGACCGGCTGCGTCAGTACGGCGCCTATCTCGGCCGGCGCTATCGTGACTTCCCGAACATCGTCTGGGTTCATGGCGGCGACTACAATCCGCCGGACAAGGACTTGGTGCGGGCGATCGCGACCGGCATCCGCGAGTTCGACCCGGATGCTCTGCAGACCGCGCACGACCGGCCCGACAGCCCGGCGCTCGACTACTGGCGGGGCGAGCCGTGGCTCCAGGTCAACGACATCTATACCTACGGGCCGATCTACGCCGCGGCGCTCGAGCAGTATGCCCGGCCCGAGCGCATGCCGTTCTTCCTGATCGAGAGCGCCTACGAGAACGAGCACGGGATCACCGAGCAGGACCTGCGGATGCAGGCCTACCAGGCGGTGCTTTGCGGCGCGAGCGGGCAGGTCTTCGGCAACAACCCGATCTGGCATTTCCACGGGCCGGGCCTCTTTTCGACGCCGGTGACCTGGCAGGAGGCGCTGGCGAGCCCCGGCGCGCGCAGCATGACCCGTCTGCGCGAGCTGATGGCGACGGTGCCGTGGTGGCTGCTCGAGCCGGATGCCGAGCACAGCTTCCTGACCGGCGGTCACGGTCCGGAGGCGGCGCGGGCGGTCGCGGCGCGCGCCTCCGACCGGTCGTTCGCGATGGTCTACATGCCCACGGAGCGCGCGATCACCGTCGATCTCGGTCAGCTCGCCGGTCCGCAGGTCGTGGCCCGTTGGTTCGATCCGGCCGGCGGCCGGTTCGTCACCGTCAGCGGCTCGCCGTTCCCGGCGACCGGGTCGCGACGGCTGCAGCCCGAGCGCGCCCGCAACCGTTCCGGGTTCGATGATTGGGTGCTGATTCTGCGATCGACCTCTTGAGGAACCGAAGATGCGGAACTGCCCGAGTCACCGCCCGTCCGGATCGGGTGGCCGCTCAGCCGAACGGAGGGGCCCGAGCGTGCGTGCCTTCAGCCATCGGAAGGTGGGCTACCCCGATGTCGCAATGACCTGCCCCGATCGGGTCTCTGGCGAAGCCGTCCCCCGAGGCCGTAGCCTTACCCGACCCGGGCCGAACCATCGATCGCGTCGGGGCGACCGGCCGATCTTGACCAAAACCTGAGGAGCGCCATCGATGCGAGTTCTGGTGACCGGCCATCGTGGGTACATCGGCACGGTGATGGTGCCGATGCTGCTCGAAGCGGGCCACGACGTGACCGGCTATGACAGCGATCTCTACGAGCGGTGCACGCTCGCGATCGGCGGCCCGATCGCCGAGGTGCCGAGCCTTCGCAAGGACGTCCGCGACGCCACGGTGCGCGATCTCGCCGGCTTCGATGCCGTGATCCATCTGGCCGCGCTGTCGAACGATCCGCTCAGCGACCTCAATCCCGAGATCACCTACGACATCAACCATCGCGCCAGCGTTCGTCTGGCGATTCTGGCGAAACGCGCCGGGGTGAGGCGTTTCCTGTTCGCATCGTCCTGCAGCAACTACGGCTTCGCCGGCGACCAGATGGTCGACGAGACCGGAGCGCTCAACCCGGTCACGGCCTACGGCCGATCGAAAGTGCAGTCGGAGCGCGACATCGCCCACCTGGCCGGCGAAGGCTTCTGCCCGACCTATTTCCGCCCGGCCACGGCCTATGGTCTCTCGCCCCGCCTGCGCGCCGACATCGTCCTCAACGATCTGGTCGCCTCGGCGGTCACCAAGGGCTTGATCTACCTGAAGTCCGACGGCTCGCCCTGGCGCCCGATCGTGCACATCGAGGACATCGCGCGCGCCTTCATCGCCGGCCTGCAGGCGCCTGCGGACCAGGTCTTCAACGAGGCGTTCAACGTTGGCCGGACCGAGCACAACTATCGCATCCGCGAGATCGCCGAGGTCGTCGCCGAGGTCGTGCCGGGCTGCCGTCTCGAGATCGCGCCCGACGCAGGCCCCGACAAGCGCTCCTATCGGGTCAGCTTCGACAAGATCGCCCGCGTCCTGCCCGAGTTCAAGCCGCGCTGGGACGTGCGCAAGGGCGCCGAGCAGCTCCACGCCGCCTATCGCGCTGCCGGCCTCACCCTCAACGAGATCGAGCGCCGCTATCAGCGGATCAGCCACATCAAGACGTTGATCCGCGAGGGCAGGGTCCGCGACGATCTCCGCCGCCGCGAGCCTGCGGCCCCGGAGGTCGCCGTGACGGCGGCCGCGACGGCGTGATCTTGCCGGCCCTCGTGAGATGGAGCGCTTCGTGCGGGCAGCCGCGTCCGTGAAAGATCGGCTCGATGACGTCGGCAGCGGCGATCAGATCTATGCCCTGGCCGCCGAGATCTTCCCGATCTGCCGGAGCATCACGGGCGACGGCGTCCGCCGGACGCTCAGCCGGCTGGCCCGGCATGTCGCCCTCGAGGTCCACGAAGTGCCGACCGGCACCCAGGTCTTCGACTGGTCGATTCCGCCGGAATGGACAATCCGGGACGCCTACATCAAGGATGCGGCGGGCCGCCGGATCGTCGACTTCCGAAGCTCCAACCTGCACGTCTTGAACTACAGCCGGCCAGTGCACGCGAGGATCGCGCTCGACGAGTTGAAGGAGCACGTCTTCACGTTGCCCGAGCAGCCCGATCTGATCCCCTACCGGACCTCCTACTACGCCGAGCGCTGGGGCTTCTGCATGGCCCACAATCAGCTGACGGCGCTGCCGGACGGCGTCTACGAGGTCATGATCGATGCCAGCCTCGAGGCCGGCAGCCTGACTTACGGCGAGTATCTGCACCGCGGCGAGACCGATGACGAGGTGCTGTTGTCCGCCCATATCTGCCATCCCTCGCTTGCCAACGACAATTGTTCGGGGCTGGCGCTGCTGACGCATCTGGCCGCGCGTCTCGCTCCCTTGAAGACGCGCTACAGCTACCGGTTCGTGTTCGCTCCGGGCACGATCGGGGCGATCGCGTGGCTCGCGCGCAACGAGCATCGGGTCGCGCGCATCCGCCACGGCCTGGTGCTGTCCTGCGTCGGCGATGCCGGCGGCCCCACCTACAAAAAGAGCCGGCGGGGGGATGCGCTGATCGATCGCGCGATGGCCCACGTCCTGCAGCACGCCGCGCCGTCGTCGTCCATCCTCGACTTCTTTCCCTACGGCTATGACGAGCGGCAATACTGCTCGCCCGGTTTCAATCTGCCGGTCGGTCTGTTCCAGCGCAGCCAGTTTGGAACTTTTCCCGAATATCATACCTCCGCCGACAATCTCGACTTCATCCGGCCGGAGCACCTCGCCTCGTCGTATCGGCTGATCGCCGGCGTGCTCGAGGTGCTCGAGCACGACTGGTGGCCCAGAAGCACGACGCCCAAATGCGAGGCCCAGCTCGGCCGGCGCGGTCTCTATGGCGCGCTGGGCGGCGACCGGGAGGCGGCGGCGAAGAGCATGGCGTTCTTGTGGATTCTCAATCTTGCCGATGGTCAGCACTCTTTGCTGGACATCGCCGAGCGAGCCAAGTTGCCGTTCGGTGTCGTTGCCGACGCTGCCCGTTTGCTCAAGGAAAGCGGCCTGCTGGTCGAGCATGGCTGCGATCCATAGTCAATGTTGCCGTCCGAAAACTTGGTCTCCCTCTGAGATAGTAAATAAGCCGCCATTCGTGCAGGGGCTACTCCGTTTGCTGGACTTGCTGGCATGGCGGCAGAAGCGGTAGCTACAAAGACAAGCGACGGGTAGCGCAGACCAATCGCCAAGGTGAGGGAGTTCGCCGGAGCGTCCCAGTGGTCGCCAAAGGTGAGCCCGGGTCGGACGGATCTTCCCAATACATGGATGCGCTGGCGCGCTGCCTGTTCGAGCTTGGGCAAATTCGATTCCGGAGCCTGCCGATGGGCTTTGAAGAGACCAACCTCAGCGGGGCCTGGCTGATCCACATGACCCCGGCGCGCGATCATCGAGGCTTCTTCGCGCGCACCTTCTGTGTTCAGGCCTATGCCGATCACGGGCTGACGACCGGCTTCGTTCAGCACAGCACCTCCCAGTCCGTGAGCCGGGGCACCCTGCGTGGCATGCATTTCCAGCGGCCGCCGCACAGCGAGGTCAAGGTCGTGCGCTGCCTCAAAGGCGCGATCTGGGACGTGATCATCGATCTCCGTCCGGATTCGCCGACCTATCGCTGCTGGCAGGGCTTCGAGCTCACGGCGGACAATCAGCGTCAGCTGTATGTCCCCGAAGGCTTCGCCCACGGCTTTCAGACGCTGTGCGACGACACTCAGGTGGGCTATCTGATCTCCGCGTTCTACGCGCCCCAGGCGGCAAGCGGGGTCCGCTACAACGACCCGGCGTTCACCATCGAGTGGCCCTTGCCCCTGGCCGAGATCTCGGAGAAGGACCGTAGCTGGCCCGAGTTCCGCGATCCCGTCTTCTGAGACATCGCCGCGCCGCCGACCGACACTGCCGGCCGAGCGACCTGGAGCTTGCCTCCGGTCCCCGGCCGGGCGTCGTTCGGGTCGCGCTCGCGGCGTCGCGAGATCGGCGCCGGCTCGGATCCCGGCAAGGCTCGATGAGCTAGACGATCCGGGCCTGCTGGCCGTCGGGGCGGGCGCCATCGCCCGCGCGCGAAGACCCGAACAGCCTGGCGCGCAGCAGATCGACACGCAGGTGGCGGCGGGCTTGGCTGACCTCGAGCAGCACCGGGTGCTGCACGGCGAGCACCGTCACCAGCCAGCCCGTGACCGCCAGCAGCAGGGCCAGCAGGGCGGGTAGGACCGAGAGATCGAAACCCGAAGCGGAAAACGCCACCAGGCAGACGGGTCCGGCCGCGCTGCCAGCCGACACGACCGCACTCTTCCAGATGGCACCCCCCAGCTCGCGCCAGCGAAAGCGGATGTGCCGGCGTACGAAACAGAAGGAGACCATCATCTGGAAGGGCAGCGTCACGAGCTTGCTCACCGCCATGGCCATGATCCCGAAAGACGCCGATGCGCACAGGATGCCGGCGGACACCGAACGTCCCAGGAGATCCGCGAGCACCCGGTCCCGGTTGGCGCTGACGGCCAGCAGGACCGGTGAGGTCAGGAGCACGGGGAACCACGCGAGGCCGGCGATGGCCATGATCTGGAGCAGAGGCGTCACGCTCCGCCATTGCGCGCCCAGGAACAGCGATACGACGGGGTCGGCCAGGACCGCCAGCAGGACCAGCGCCGGCCAATAGAACACCGTGATGTAGCCGAGCGCCCGCAGATACGGTTCCTTCAGGCTGCGGCCGGCGCGAATCTCGGCCGCGAGCGCGGGGAACGCGACCGAGAAGACACTGGTCAGCACGATCCGGTCTGGAATGTCGGATACCGTCTGGGCGCGATTGTAGAGGCCCACGGCCGAGTGCGGCAGCAGCTGGCCGAGCACGAGCTGAGGCAGCGACTCGTAGGCCCGGTTGATCACGAAACTGGTGCCGCTGTAGCCGCCGAACGCCAGGACGCTGCTCCAGGACTTCAGAGCCGGGCGCAGGATCGACAGGTCCGGGCGGAAATAGAAGGACACGACGGTGGTCGTGACGGCAGCGGCCAGCATGGCCCAGGCGACGCTCATGTAGCTCAGGCCCGCGAGCGCGAACAGGACCGTCGCCCCGGCCGTCACCGCCGCGCTCGCGGTATTGACCAGGGCGAGGGTTCCGAACTCCATCTCGCGGCGCAGGAGCCCTCGAATCGGCAGCGATACCGCCTCGATCAGCCCGGCGACCACCGTGATTCGCAGAAAGCTTGCGAGCCTGGCCTCGCCGTACAAGCTTCCGAACCAGGGCGCCAGGGCGAACATCGCGCCGGCGATCAGCGCAGTCAGCAGGAAAGCCAGCGTGAACGAGGTCCGGATGTCGTCGCGCGCGACTTCCTGGCGCTGGATCAGGAAGTCCGAAGTCGCGAACTCGCGCAGTCCAAGGGCGATCGCCGTAATCCCGGTGCCAATCACGGATACCCCGATCTCGGTCGGGGTCAGCAGGCGCGAGATCGTCGCGATCGAGGCGAAATTGATCACCAACCGCAGGTATTGCTCGCCGGCGGCCATGGCGAGAGCGCGTCGGACCATGCTCTTCAGTTCCCTTGTCAGACTGAACGATGCCCAGGCCCGGAGGATCTGTGCCGGAACAGCCAGCGCGCGGCCGCTCTTACTGTTACACTAGGACCTGTCCGCGGCCGGCGCCCATACCAAGATCGTGGTAGCGATTACGCGTATTGCTGTTGCGGCTCGCCTAGTCTCCAGTCATCCGAGCGCGTGTTGGGATCAGGGTCTCTCGGCCTGCCTGGCCGAGGTGGCGACAACGTCTTGCGTTCTGAGGTCTTATCGATCGTAACAGCGCCGCCGTACAGATATCGCAGCCATCCAGGTCTTAAGGACGATGCCGAGCGGACAGCGGGGCTTGACCGAATCGGCGCCGCGTCGGTCTGATTTGCCCAAGTGTCTCTCTGAAAGGCGTAGCCGCGCGCCCGATCGTGGGTCGCGGGCCACCCTCAAAGGTAAGCTCCCAAGATCTTCGATCCGGTTATCTTGGTCGGGCCGTCGCGAGCTTCGGCGGATTTTTTGCGGGCCAGCCAGTCGGGGACCATGATGCAGATCGCCGCAGTTTTGCCGGTCGGCGCTGACATGCGCAAGCGTGCCGCCGGCCGCGTTCGTCGAGATCAGCCATGACCACGCAAATTCTCGCGCGATCGCCGGATGCAGGAGCTCGGACCGCGCGGCCGTGCCGGCTGTGCGGTGCCGGGCTCGAGCACACCTTCGTCGATCTCGGAATGTCGCCGCTCTGCGAGAGCTTCCTGGCCTCCGGGCAGCTCGACGCGATGGAGCCGTACTACCCGCTCCAGGTGCTGGTGTGCGGGCGCTGCTTTCTGGTCCAGCTCGGCGAATACGTGAGCCCGGAGAACATCTTCCGGGAATACGCGTACTTCTCGTCCTATTCCACGACCTGGGTCGCCCACGCCAAGGCCTATTGCGAGATGATCAAGCCCCGGCTCGGGCTCGGTCCGGACCGCCTGGTCGTCGAGCTCGCGAGCAACGACGGCTATCTGCTGCAGCACATGCTGCCGCTCGGCGTGCCTGTGCTCGGGATCGAGCCGGCCGTGAACGTCGCCGAGGTCGCGATCGGCAAGGGTATCGCGACCCGGGTCGATTTCTTCGGCGTCGAGCTGGCAGAAACGCTGGTCGCCGAAGGCCGGCGGGCCGATCTGATCGTCGGCAACAACGTCCTGGCGCAGGTCCCCGACCTCAATGACTTCACAGCCGGCATGGCCCGGCTGCTGGCGGCAGAGGGCGTGATCACGCTCGAGTTCCCGCACCTCGAGCGGCTGATGGCCGAGAACCAGTTCGACACGATCTATCACGAGCATTTCTCCTACTTCTCGCTGATCGCGATCGAGCGCCTGGCGGCCCGCCACGGCCTGCGCGTGATCGATGTCGACGAGCTCACGACCCACGGCGGCTCGCTGCGGGTCTATCTCGCGCATGCCGGCTCGGCGCGGCCGACGAGCAGGAGTGTCTCGGACCTTCTCGCCCGCGAGCGGCGCCAGGGCCTTGAAGAGATCGCGACCTACGCGTCGTTCGCCGAACAGGTGACGCGCACCAAACGTCGGCTGCTGTCGTTCCTGATCACCGCCAAGAATGCCGGCAAGGTCATCTGCGGCTACGGCGCTCCGGGCAAAGGCAATACCCTGTTGAACTATTGCGGGATCGGCACCGACTTCCTCGAGTTCACGGTCGATCGCAACCCGTACAAGCACGGCCGGTTCACGCCGGGCATGCACGTGCCGATCCATCCGGTCGCCGCCCTCGACGATCTCCAGCCCGACTACATCCTGATCCTGCCGTGGAACCTCAAGGACGAGATCATCCAGCAGATGCGTCACGTCGGCGCCTGGGGCGGCAAGTTCATCGTCCCGATCCCCGACTTGACGGTCATCGACCCGAAGGAACCGAGATCATGAAGGTCGTGCTCTTCTGCGGCGGTCTGGGCACCCGGATACGCGAATATTCCGAGAACATCCCGAAGCCGATGATCCCGGTCGGCCATCAGCCGATCCTTTGGCACGTCATGCAATACTACACCGAGTACGGCCACAGCGACTTCATCCTGACACTCGGCTACAAGGCCAACATCATCAAAGAGTTCTTCCTGAACTACAAACCGCAGGCGTTCGCCGACTGCGTCGTCTCGGGTTTCGGCGCTAACGTCGAGCTGCTCAACGAGCCCGAGGAGGACTGGCGGGTCACGCTCATCGATACCGGCATCTGGCGCAGTATCGGCGAGCGGCTGTGGGCGGTGCGCGACTACGTCAAGGACGAGGAGATCTTCCTCGCCAACTATAGTGACGGTCTCACCGATGTGAACCTCGACGACATGGTCGCGCGCTTCCGCAGAAGCGACAAGCTCGCCTGCTTTCTCGCCGTGCGGCCGCCGCTGACCTATCACCTGGCGGACATCGACGCCGATGGCCGGGTGCGCGAGTTCCGTTCGTCCGATCGTTCGGACATCTGGATCAACGCCGGCTACTTCATCCTGCGCCCGGAAATCTTCGACTACATGAGGCAAGGCGAGGAGCTCGTGCTCGAGCCCTTCTGGCGCCTGATCAAAGACAACAAGCTGATGGCCTACAAGCACGAGGGCTTCTGGCGCTGCATGGACAACCTCAAGGACCGGCAGGTCCTCGAGGAAATGGTCGAGCAGGGCAAGATGCCGTGGCGCTCCGGCGAAGCCGGCAGGCACGCCAGAACGTTGTCGATCGCATCGCTATGATCGCCCTGCAGGTCACCCGGCCCGGCCAGACGCTCTCGGTCCTATGCCTGGGCGCGCATGCCGACGATATCGAGATCGGCGCCGGCGGCACGCTGCTCGGCTGGCTCGCCGCCGGGGTGCGACTCGAGGTCTGCTGGTGCGTGCTGAGCGCCCCCGGCCCGCGCGCCCGGGAGGCCGAAGCCTCGGCCTCGGCCTTCCTGGCCGGCGCCGCCAGCGCCACGATCGAACTCGGCCAGTTCGAGGACGGCCTCTTTCCCTACCACGGCCGCGAGATCAAGGCGTGGCTCGAGGACGTGCGGGCCTGGGTCGATCCGGACGTCGTCCTGACCCATCGGGGCGGCGATGCGCACCAGGACCATCGCGAGCTGTCCGGGCTGACGTGGAACCTGTTTCGCGATCACCTGATCCTCGAGTACGAGATCCCGAAATGGGACGGCGACCTCGGCCGCCCGAACTTTTATGTGCCGCTCACGACCAGGGCGCTGGAGCGCAAGATCGAGCTTCTGCACGCGCATTTCCCGACCCAGCGCTCCAAGCCGTGGTTCGATGCGGAAACGTTCCGCGGGCTCGCGCGCCTGCGGGGCATGGAATGCCGCGCGCCCGAGCGCTACGCCGAGGCCTTCTGCGTGCGCAAGGCCAGGCTCGGTTAGCGCCGGCCCGGCGGCCGCCGGCGGCTCGCGGCCGCCGCTCCTCATCCTGCCCGGCGACCTGAAGGCTCAGGACCATGATCCGAACGACCTGGCGACGACGGCCGATCTGGCTCAGCGGGATCGCGATCCTCGCCGGCAGCGCCTGTGCCCTGTCGGCGGAAGTGGATCCGGCCGTCGTTCTCAGGCCCGGCCAGGACCTTCAGGCGGTCGTGGCGCGCTCGGCCGAAGGCACGCGCTTCGATTTCGAGCCCGGGATCTACCGCGGCCAGACCATCTATCCGAAGCGCGGGCAGCAGTTCATCGGGCAGGACGGCGTGATCCTGAGCGGCGCCATCGAGCTGACGAGCTGGACCAGAGATGGCCGTTTCTGGAAGGCGACCGGTCTCCCTCGTCCCCTCCACTTCCATGGCGAATGCGCTGACGGCCACGAGCTGTGCAGCCGCCGGGAGGATCTGTTCGTCGATGGTCGCCTCTACGATCGGGTCGGCGAGCTGGCCGATCTGGCCCCGGGGCGATGGTACTACGCCAGGGGTCAGGCCTGGATCGCCGACGACCCGACCGGCCAGTCCGTCGAGCTGGGGGTGACCCCGCTCGCATTCGGCGGTCAGGCCGAAGATGTCGTGCTCGAGAATCTGATCGTCGAGAGGTATGCGTCCGACGCCCAGCACGGCGCCATTGCCTCGGACGAGGCGCGTGGCTGGCAGATCGCCGACGTCACCGCCCGTTGGAACCACGGCGCCGGTCTCTCCTTCGGCCCGGACACGCGGGTGACCGGAGGCTTCTTCGGCCACAACGGCCAGCTCGGCATCGCCGGTATCGGCGAGGGCTCCAGTCTCCAGGAGGTCGAGATCGCCTTCAACAACTACGCCGGCTACAATCCCAAATGGGAAGCCGGCGGCACCAAGTTCTGGGAGACGACGGACCTCATCGTCCGGGACTCCTGCGTTCATGACAATGCCGGCCCGGGCCTCTGGACCGATACCGACAATCGCCATACCACCTATGAAGGCAACGCAGTCTTCGCCAATGCCAACGAAGGCATCAAGCACGAAGTGTCCTACGATGCGATCATTCGCAATAACATCGTCGTCGGCAACGCCACCAGCGGCGCCGATAACTGGTTGTGGGGATCGCAGATCCTGATTCAGGACAGCAGCAACGTCGAAGTCTATGGCAATCTGGTCGAGACTGCGGCCGGTTTCGGAAACGGCATCGGCGTGATCTATCAGGACCGGGGCGAGGGCGCCTACGGGCGCTGGCAGTCGGTCAACAACTCGGTCCACCACAACACGATCGTGCATCGCGGCCACCATGGCCAGAACGGCCTGGTCACCGACACCGGCGATGATCGGTTTCTGCGCGATGCCGGCAACAGCTTCGACTGGAACACCTACCTCGTCACGGATGGTACCTTCGAACATTGGCGCTTCGACGATAACGACAAGGCCTGGAACGGTCTCAAGGCGCTCGGCTACGAGGAAAACAGCAAGCTCGTGATCGAGCAGCCGGCACCGACCGCGCCTTCCTGCCACCGATGACCCGCAAAATTCACATTTTGGCCAACGATCATGAAGCAAATCGCGCAGAATTATAAGACCGGCGAGATCAGCCTGCTCGAGGTGCCGGTGCCGGCATGCCGCGCGGGCGGCGTGCTGGTGCGCACCGAGTTCTCGCTGATCTCGATGGGCACCGAGGCCATGAAGATCCACGAGAGCAAGCTCTCGTTGATCGGCAAGGCGCGGGCGCGACCGGACCAGGTCAAGAAGGTGGTGCAGACCGTGGCCCAGCTGGGTCCGGTCGCCACGTACCAGAAGGTGATGAACCGGCTCGACAGCTACACGCCGCTCGGCTATTCGCTCGCGGGCGTCGTGGTCGCCGTCGGCGCCGGCGCCGACGAGTTCAAGGTCGGCCAGCGCGTCGCCTGCGCCGGCAACCAGTTCGCGCTGCACGCCGAATACAATTGGGTGCCGAGGAACATGTGCGTGGCGGTGCCGGCGAACGTGTCGCCGGTGCACGCGGCGTTCACGACCGTCGGCTCGATCGCGATGCAGGGCTTCCGCCAGTCGGACGCGAGGCTCGGCGAGACTGCCTGCGTGATCGGGCTCGGGCTGGTCGGTCAGATCCTGGTCCAGATCCTGCGCGCGGCCGGCCTGCAGGTGGTCGGCATCGACGTCGCGAGGGACCGCTGCGAGCTCGCCGCGGCGAGCGGTGCGGCCGCCAGCGGCATGCCCGGCGATCCGTCGTTCGAGGCGATGAAAGCCAGGCTCCTGGCGTTGACCGGCGGTGCCGGCGCCGACTGCATCTTTCTGACCGCCGGCGGCAGTACCAACCAGCCGGTCGAGGTCGCGGCCGAGCTCGCCCGCGATCGCGCCCGCGTCGTCGACATCGGCAAATGCCGCCTCGATCTGCCCTGGAACGCCTACTACGGCAAGGAGCTCGACGTCCGCTTCTCGCGCTCCTACGGGCCCGGTCGCTACGATCCGAACTACGAGGAGCGCGGCATCGACTACCCGATCGGCTACGTCCGCTGGACCGAGCGCCGCAATATGGAATGCATTCTCGACCTGCTGGCGGCGGGACGGCTGAATTTCGATGCGATCACGAGCGACGTGGTCGCGTTCGACGATGCGGTCGCGGTCTACGAGAAGATCGACAAGGGCGAGCTCCGCGGTCTCGGCGTCGTGTTCGAGTATCCGCTGAAGGGCAGCGCCGTCGCGGCCGTCGTCGAGCCACCGCTGGCCGCGCCGGTCCGCCGGCGCCATCGCCGCCCGTCGCCGACCGACCGGGTGCGGCTCGGCGTGATCGGTTGCGGCAATTACGCGACCACGATGCTGCTGCCCCATCTGAAGCCAAGGCGGGACGTCGAGCTGGTCGAGGTGGCGACCGCGACCTCGCTGTCGGCCGCCAATGCGCGCGCCAAATTCGGCTTCAGCCGGATCTCGACCGACTTCCGCGGCCTGCTCGCGGACCCGGAGATCGATGCGGTCCTGATCGCGACCCGGCACGACAGCCACGCCAACCTGGTCGGCGAGGCGCTCCGGGCCGGCAAGGCCGTGTTCGTCGAGAAGCCGCTGGCGGTGACCGCGGAGCAGCTGGCCGCGGTACAGGACGCGATCGCCGAGACCGGCAACGACCGGCTGATGGTCGGCTTCAATCGCCGCTTCGCGCCGGCCCTGACCGGGCTCCACGCCGCCTGGGCCGGCTGCGGCGGGCCGCAGGTCGTGAGCTACACCGTCAATGCCGGGCCGCTCGATGCCGGCAGCTGGTACGCCCAGACCGAAGCCCAGGGCAGCCGCTTCGCCGGCGAAGGCGGCCATTTCATCGACACCGTCTCCTGGTGGCTCGGCGCCGATCCGGTGACCGCGCAGGCCGTGGCGACGCCGGGCGATCCGGACAACCTTCTGGCGCTCCTGACCTATCCCGACGGCTCGGTCGCGAAGATCGCCTACGTCACCAAGGGCGACCCGAGATATCCGAAAGAGGTTCTGGAAGCGTTCGGCGACGGCAAGGTCGCGCGCTTGGACAATTTCAGGCGCACCGAGCTCTGGCGCGGCGGCCGGCGCAAGCGGACGCGCGCCGGGCTGGACAAGGGGCAAAAGCATGCCCTCGAGGCCTTCGTCCGGGCGGTCCGGACGGGCGCCGAGATGCCGGTCGACCTCGCCTCGCTGATCGCGACCACCGCCTGCACCTTGGCGGTCGGCCGCAGCATCGCCAGCGGGCGCTGCGAGCGGGTCGACGACTGGAGGCCCGCGCCCGAGCCCGAAGCGGCTGACGACCAGGGCTGCTACGAGCTGCGGGTCGCGCAGTGAAGCTCGCCTGGTATGCAAGGCGGCTCGCCCGGATGTCGCCGGCCGAGGTCCAGGGCCGTCTGGCCGACACCTGGGTCAAGCATCGCTGGCGCGCGCGCCAGCTCCGGCCGGGCGAGCCCGACCCGTTGCCGCTGCCGGCCTCGATCCCGGCCTTCGCGAGCGCGCTCGACCCCGCGCTGGCCGAGGCGCTTGCCGCCGAGCCGAGGGCGCGGCTGCTGCAGGCCGCCGATGCGGCGCTCGCCGGCCGGTTCCAGTTCTTCGATCGGGAACGCGCTGACCTCGGGCGGACGCCCGACTGGTTCTTCGACCCGAGGACCGGCCGGCGCGCGCCGGATGCCGCCTACGCCTTCGATATCGACTGCCGCGACGTCGACGAGGTCGGCACGATCAAATACGTCTGGGAGCCATCGCGCCACCACCAGCTGTCCGTCGTTGCCGCCGCCTATTTCCTGACCTCGGACCCGCGCTACGCCGAATTCGCGGCCGCGCAGCTGCGCTCCTGGTGGCGTCGCAATCCGTTCCTGTCCGGCGTGCATTGGACCAGCGGCATCGAGCTCGGCGTCCGGCTCCTGTCCTGGGTCTGGGTCCGGCGCCTGCTGGCCGGCTGGCCCGGCGTCACGGCACTGTTCGACGCCAATCCCGACTTCCTGCGCCAGCTCCACCATCACCAGGACTACCTCGCCCGACTGCGCAGCCATGGCTCCTCGGCGAACAACCACCTGATCGCCGAGGAAGCCGGTCAGTTCGCGGCCTGCTGCGTTTTTCCGTATTTCCCGGAGACGCCGCGGTGGCGTGAGCACGCGGCGAGGTCGCTCCGTCGCGAAGTCCAGCTGCAGACCTTCGAATGCGGCCTCAATCGGGAGCTGGCGAGCAGCTACCACGTCTTCGTGCTCGAGCTGCTGCTCGCCAGCGGCGGTCGAAGGCGAAGCTGCGGGCTGGCCGCTCGGCGCCGCGTTCTGGCAGCGCCTCTGCGCGATGATCGATGCGCTCGCGGCGACGGTCGATATCCGCGGCCGGCCGCCGCGCCAGGGTGACGGCGATCAGGGGCGCGGCCTGCTGCTCGACCATCCGGACGCTGATCCCTGCACTTCGCTGCTCGCGACCGGCACCGCCCTGTTCGGCGCCTGCGCGTGGTGGCCGGAGCCGCAGGGGGCGACCGATCTCCGGACGCTGCTCTGGCGCCGGCTGGCGGGCGGCGCGATGCCCGCTGGAAGCCGCCCCCGAACGCTGCCCGACCGCTTCGCCGATGCCGGCATGGTCCTGCTGCGCGCCGCGCCGCACCGGGAGGACGAGATCTGGTGCCGGTGCGATCACGGGCCCCACGGGTTCCTGTCGATCGCGGCCCACGCCCATGCCGACGCACTGTCGATCGAGCTGCGCTGCGGCGGCGTCGAGGTCCTGGTCGATCCGGGCACCTACACCTATCAGGGCGAGGAGGAGTGGCGCGCCTATTTCCGCTCGACCATCGGCCACAACTGCCTCGAGCTCGGCGGCCAGGACCAGTCGGTGTCGGGCGGTCCTTTCATGTGGTCGAGCCATGCCGCCGCCGCCGAACTGGCGACCGCCGGGCTCGACGGCGGGCCGAGGGCGGTCTGGCGCGCGGCCCATGACGGCTACCGGCGGCTCTCCCCCGGTGCCCGACACGAGCGCACGGTCAGCCTCGATCGCGGGGCTCGCCGCCTGGTCATCGAGGATGCCGTCGAGAGCGCCGGCAGCCACGACTGCCGGCTGGCGTTTCACCTCGGGCCGGACATCGACTGCCGCCTCGAGGGCGATGTCGCGGAGCTCACCTGGCAAAGCGGCGCCGGCACCTGGCGCGCGCTCATGCGCCTGCCCGGGGCGCTCGACTGGTCCTCGGCGCGCGGTCAGACGGAGCCGCCGCTCGGCTGGTATTCGTCCTGCTTCGGGGCGCGCCTGCCGATCGTGACCCTGGTCGGTCAGGGCGTGATCGCGGGCGGGCAGCGCCTGATCACCGATCTGCAGATCGAGCTCAACGCCAGGCGCGCCGAACGGGCGGCGTCGGATCGGATGATGGTCGCTGACGGCGCCCGCTGACAGGCGGGCCGAGGGATCGCCCGCTCAGTCGCCCGGGGCGCCCGTGGTCCGGGCAGGCGCACCCTTTGAACTCCAGGCCGCCGTCGTCCCCGGAAGATGCTCGAGGCGCGCAAAGATCGCGTCGTAGGCGGCCAGCAGCGGCGGCACCGAATGCTGCCACGCCAGCTGCTCGCGCACCCGTTGGGCGCCGTACCGTGACATGCGGGCGCGGCGGCGGGGATCGTCCAGCAGGCCGCTGATGCCGTCCGCCAGCGCCGGCTCCGAGTTCGCGTCCGCATAGAGCGCCGCCTTCTGCGCGGACACCTTGTGCTCGGTCAGATCGTAGCAGACGATCGGCAGGCCGAAGAACATGTACTCCATGATCTTGTTCATCGTGCTCTGGTCGGACCAGGCGGTCTTGGGGTCGGGGTCGACCGCGACGTCGGCCGAGGACAGGATGCGGCAGAGGTCGTCGTCGCTGACCCGGCCGGTGAAGGTGCAGAGGTCACTGACCCCTTGCTCGTCCGCGTAGGCCTTGATGACCGGCTGCTCCGGACCGCCGCCGACGAACACCGCGTGGAAGTCGCCCCGCTTCCGGTCCTCGCGCAGGATCCGGACGGCGCGGACCAGGTGGTCGACGCCGTCCTGTCGGCACATCTCGCCCAAGTAGACGAGCAGGAACGGTTTGCCCTTCTTCCACGCGGGATCGGGATCATAGACCCGGAACCGGGCGAGGTCCGGGCCGGAGCGGACGACGAACACGTCCTCCGGCGCCAGGCCGCCGCGCGCCTGCGCGATCCGCTTGTGGCTCTCATTGGTCGTGATGACCACGTCCGCGGACCTGAAGGTGATGCGCTCGAGCAGCAGCAGTCCTTGGTACATCAGCCCGGAGGCGCGCCCGAACTTGGCGGCGTACATCTCGGGCGACAGGTCGTGATGGTCGAACACGAAGCGCCTGCCGAACAGGCGCCAGAACCACGCCAGCAGCCAGTACGTCTCGGGCGGATTGCAGGCATGGATGACGTCGAAGCCGCGGCCGGCGACCGCGATCCGGACCGATTTCATGAAGCTGCGCAGGAAGCACCACGCGAACTCGACGACGAAGCCCGCGGCGCCGTGGGCGTCAATCGGCAGGGCGTAGCGATAGATGTCGACGCCCTCGAGCGTCTCGAAGGACGCCGTATGGCCCTTGGCCTTCGGGCAGATCACGCTGACCGCGTAGCCCGCCGCGGTCAGCGAGGTCGCCTCGAGCCAGACCCGCCGGTCGAACGGGACCGGCAGGTTCTGGACGATGATCAGGACGCGGCGGCGGCTACCAGCAGATGCCATGGTACGCACCGTTGGCATCGATCCGCACCAGGTCGACGACCCGTTGCGTGCTGTTGAGACGGCCGATCGCCTCGCCAAAGTAGGGGTCGTTGTTGCCGATCACGATCGTGCCGGCGTGGTGCACGACCTCGTCGACGTGGTCGACCATCAGCTTCGCGATGTGCGGCAGGTGCTGGTAGATGTAGGCGCGATTCGCGCCGACCAGGCGGCTGAGGTTGACGTTGCGATCGAAGATGCGGATCTCGTGGCCCTTGCCGAGCAGCCGCTCGACCAGCTCGACCACCGGGCTTTCCCGGAGGTCGTCGGTGCCGGCCTTGAAGCTCAGTCCGAGCACGCCGACCTGGCGCTCGTTCAGGTCGAGGACCATCTGCATCGCCCGGTCGATGTGGCTGCGGTTGCTCGGCATGATCGCGTTGATCAGCGGCAGCTCCAGATCGAGGCTGCGGGCCTTGTAGGTCAGGGCGCGCACGTCCTTGGGCAGGCAGGAGCCGCCGAAGGCGAAGCCCGGGCGCAGGTATCTGGACGAGATGTTGAGCTTGCGGTCCTGGCAGAAGATGTCCATGACGGCGCCGCCGTCGATCGCGAGCGCCTTGCTGATGCTGCCGATCTCGTTGGCGAAGATGACCTTCAAGGCGTGCCAGGTGTTGTCGGCGTATTTGACCATCTCGGCGACTTCGAAGTCGGCCGTGGTGAGCGGCGCGTCGATCCCGGCGTTCAGGGCTTCGAGCATCGCGCGCGTGCGGGCATCGGTCGCCGCGATCACGATCTTGGGCGGATTGTGGAAGTCGGCGACCGCCGTGCTCTCACGCAGGAATTCGGGGAAGAAGCCGACGCCGAAATCCTCGCCCGCCCGCTTGCCGGACCCGCTCTCGAGCGTCGGGATCACCAGGTTGCGAACGGTTCCCGGCAGGACGGTGCTGCGGATGATGATCGCGGTGAACCCGGTCTGGTCGCGCAGCACCGGGGCGATGTCTTCGCACACGCGTCTGACGTGGGTGAGATCGAGATCGCCGTTAGCGCGGCTCGGCGTGCCGACGCAGACGATGGCGAGCTCGCTCTCGCCGATGGCGGCCCGGTGATCAGCGGTCGCGCGCAGCCGGCCTTCGGCGACCGCCGAGGCGATCATCTCGTCGACGTCCTTCTCCACGACCGGGCTCCGGCCGGCGTTGATCAGGGCCGCCTTGACCGGGTTGGAATCGACGCCGACGACGCTGTGTCCCGCCTTCGCCAGGCAGGCGGCCGACACCGCACCGACATATCCGAGGCCGAAGATTGCAATGTCCATGTTGTCCCTCTTGTTTCCTCGGTCATGAAATCAGCAAATCGGATTCTGCACAGGCCCGTAAATCGCATGAGCATCTGACCGCAGGTTCGCTACCTCTTGCGTTGCAGACGATCCTCTGAAATGCTTAGCGCCACCTTGCTGCCATTTCATTCGGATAGGACCAGTCCTGACGGGACGGGGGCCGGCGCGCTTGGCTCGGGGCGAGCTCGTCGTCCGGGAAATGCGGGCAGCCATTCCTGCCACTGCAATGCCGGGGCCATGGTGATGCCCACCAGAAGGTAGAAGGGAATGGCGTGGAATGGAGTTTCCAGGCCCTCCTCAAACGAAGCCATCACGAGCTGCATGAGCCACCAAGCCAGCCCGACCGGTTGTCCGGTAATCTGGTACGAGCGCCAAAGCAGCTTGACGATCGCGAGCTGCAATGCGGCGAAGATGACGACGCCCACCCAGCCGGTATAGCCGAGGGTGTAATAGAAGACGCTGTGCGGGGTCCGGTCGTTCTCGTTGTTCTTTTGTGCTTCTTTGGGCGCCACGGTGATCAGGGCGAAGCCGTAGCCATGCCCGAAGGCTTCGAGCATCGGCCGTGAGTGCACGGATTGCCAGATGCCGTGCCACCACTGCTCCCGCCATTCCGCGGTACCGGCGTGATACTTCGCGTTCGGGCTGAACTGCCGGGCAAGGTCCTTATCGATCGGAGCGATGGCGCGGGCTAATGTCTCCGACAGGGAGACCTCGCTGTTGCGGCCGGGCAGTTGGATGCCGGCGAGTTCGATCAGCCCGAGCACTGCCAGACCGGCCATGCCGATCGCGAGCACGCGGCCGATCCGACCGGTCAGCAGGCCCCAGGCCAGAATCCCGAATGCCAGGCCGGCCCACTCCGCGCGCACCTGCCATACCAGCGTGATCACGATGTTGATCACCAGGACGACCGAGACTTTCCGGAGGTCTCGCTCGAAGCACAGCAATCCCAGGATGACCAGCACCTGGCCGGTCGGCGCCGAGAACAGAGGCACGGTCGTGCCCGGAATGTAGACACCGAGATCGCGTAACCCGAGCACGTAAATGATGCCGTAGATCCCGTTGACCCAGGCGACCGTGCGAATCAACTTCGGCAGGAATTGCGGGGCCTGCAATCCGATCCACATGCCCATGAACAGATAGAGCGTGTAGTAGTTGAAGGTGAAGAATTTGAGCGTGTACAGAGCCGGGATGCCGCTGAGAATACCGCGCCCGACCTGCCAGACGCCATAGGCCATGAACACGAGCAGAGCGAGGCCGAGCCCGTTCAACGGCGACGGCCGAAAGAGCGAAGACGCCCAGGTGCCGAGAGCGACGCGCGGCTTCAGCAGCAGGAAGGCGGCGAGCACGATCTCGCCAATGAAGATCGGCGGGACGCCAAGATAGGCGAACGATCGCGCCAGGCTCAGATAGCCGACGAGCAGGAAGCCCGCGATCTGCGGCCAAATGACCATGAACTATCCCATCGCACCCATCAGGGGCAAACCCATACGCTCGGCGGAGCCGGTCGCCGGCATCCGGGACCGGGGATTCCGATCGCAGCGCGCGGTCGCTCCAGTCCACGCGCATCGAAGCACGGCTGACCTGCCAGGCCTGGCGCTGCCCGGCTGCGCTCAGGCGCCCGGAACCTCATGGGAGCCTGACTGCGGCTGCTCGCGTGAGCGTGCGCGTCGGCCTGACTGGGCCCGAGTCCTGCCGCGGCGAAGCTGGCCGGCGACCCGGCCTCTGCCCGTTTCCGCTGTCCGCTCGTCCCCAGCTCAGGCCGGCTCGTCCGACACCACCATGTTCCTGCAAGCCTGGGACCCTCCGCGAGCGCTAATTCGCTTTGCCAGGTTCGGCGCTGGGCGCGATGCACCTCGCATGGCATTATGCGGCGCCTGGTCCAGGGCCCGGCGGCGCATTCGGCCAGAGTCTCCCGGCGTCAAGAACAGGACCTTGCCCGTACGGGGTATCTCGACCGGACCAGCGCTGCGCGACCGGCCTATCCGGGTCAGCCCGCTGGCCCCGATGGCGCCGAGCCGATCGCAGACGTCCTCGCCCGGGTTTGTCCTTTCGGCCAGATTGGCGGTCGCGCCGCATCGGCGTCGCCGGCAGGCTCAGCAGAGATGTCGTTGCGACCAGGCGGCCGCGAGAGGTGATCCGGTCGGGACTTCGGCCGTCGAAAGTTCGGAGAGCTCGCCCCGTCCGGCGATCGGTTGCCGCATGCGGTAGCCCTTCTGCTCCTTTGCGCCGATCTTCCGCCGGAGTTAAGGTCAGGGACACGCCTGTGCAAGCATCAACTTGAACGCGGGCGGACGTCCATTCGCCAGTAATGAAGGACTACCTGCATGGCCCGGGTTTCAGTCGGCGTTCCCGTTTACAATGGTGAAAAATACCTGGCGCAAGCGTTGGAGGCGCTGCTGGCGCAAACCTTCCAGGATATCGATATCGTCATTTCCGACAATGCCTCGACCGATCGGACGCCGGAGATTTGCCGGGCCTATCAAGAGACAGACCGCCGGATCCGGTACTTCCGCAACCCCCGCAACATCGGGGCCGCGCTGAACTTCAACCGGGTCGTCGAGCTGGCGCACGCGCCCTACTTTCACGGCGGCGCCTGCGACGATCTCTACGAGCCTCGGTTCCTGGCGCGTTGCGTCGACGCGCTCGACCGCGACCCGGGCCTGGTTCTCAGCTACGCCCGCACCAGGATGATCGATGAGAACGGCGATTCGCTGCCCTTCGACCGGACGCGAAACTGCTACCTCGACCATTACGGCGACGTGCTCATGACGCCGCCGCCGCCGTACATCGGCACGGCGGACAGCCCCGAGAAGCGCTTCCGGGAAGTGCTCTGGCCGATGGGTTGGTCGTTGCCGTTGTGCGGCGTCATCCGGCGAGAAGAACTACTGAAGACGACCCTCTACCATAACTATTACGGCGCCGACAAGGTGCTGCTGGCGGAGCTCGCTTTCAGAGGCCGTTTCCATCAGGTGCCGGACGAGCTGTTCGCCAAGCGCGTCCACCGTGGCGGCACTCACTACAAGACCACACGCGAGCGCGCGAGCCACGAGACCAAGGAAGCGGCGGGCATCCCGCAAGTCCGGATGGTCCGCGACTATACCCGGATGACGCTCGCTGCCGATCTCAACACTTACCAGCGCCTGCATTGCATGGTGACGGTGGTCGGCATGGCGCGCCGGCGCGAGGTCTGGCGCCGGCTGCTGATTCCCGGGCCCGACAATTTCTGGGGACTGTCGCTGGCGCGCCGGTGACCTCGATGCGGCCGCCGCGCCTGGCGCCGGACACTGCCCTGCCATGGCATGAGAAAACTCAGCGAGGTGTTTCGTCCGTGTGCGCATCGCGGCCAGCCGCGTCGATGGAGACGTTCATGACCGATGCCCCGAAGGCCATTGCCCTGTTCGGGATGTTTGGCACTGGTAATATCGGCAACGACGGCTCCCTCGAGTTGATGGTGCGATTCCTGCGCAGAGTGGCACCGCAACAGCGTCTGCTGTGTATCTGCGGCAACCCCGCGGCGGTGGAACAGGCCTTCGGCCTCGAGGCGGTCTCGATCTATCCCAGAGCCCGGACATCGACCGGGGGGCGTGCGGCCCCGCTCCAAAGAGCGGCGGGACGGGCAACCTTGTGGGTCCACGCGGTTCGCCACCTCCGCCGGGTTCAGGTGCTGATCATTCCCGGCATGGGGGTCCTGGACGACTTCTCGGTGAGCCCCCTCGGCCTGGGATGGCCCCATGACGTCCTGAGTTGGTGCCTTCTGGGGCGCCTGATGGGCGTCAAGATCATCTTCGCCAGCGTCGGCGCGGGACCGATCCGGCACCCGGTCAGTCGATGGCTGATGAAGGCGGCGGCCCGGGCGGCCCACTGGCGGTCCTATCGCGACACCGTGTCCAAGACCTTCATGGACAGCATCGGCTTCGACGTAGGCAACGATCCGATCTATCCGGACATCGCGTTTCGACTTCCCGCCCCGGCAACGACCCGGCCGGATCGGCTGGGAGGCCGGTCGCTCACAGTCGGCCTCGGGGTCATGTCGTATTACGGCTGGCGCAACGATGCCAACCGTGGCGGCGTGATCTACGCCGGCTACCTTGAGAAGATGACCAGCTTCGTGCTCTGGCTGCTCGATCGCGGCCATCGCGTGCGCGTTCTGATGGGCGACAAGGCCGATCGACGCGCGGTCGACGATCTGCTGCGAGCCGTGCGCACGCGGAGACCCGAGAGCGCAGACGCCGTGGCATTTACGCCGGCGCAGACGCTCCACGACGTCATGCAGCAGATGGCCGACACCGACCTCGTCGTCGCCACGCGATATCACAACGTCGTCTGTGCGTTGAGGATCGGCAAACCCACGATCTCGATCGGCTACGCCGAGAAGAACGATGCGCTCCTGGCCGAGATGGGACTGGCCGACTACTGCCAGAGCATCGAGCAGCTGGACGTCGCGCAGCTCGAGACGCAGACCATGCAAATGATCTCGGATCGATATGCCCTGGAAGACCAGGTGCTGCGCGCGGGCACCCGCTTCGAGAGCAGACTGCGGGAGCAGGAAGACCTTCTTGCCGCCCTGATCTTCGGCGACCCGGGCGCGGTACGATGCGCCAACCCCTTGGATGCGCCGGACCCGGCCACCTGAGCCGGTCCGCGTCAGGGCAGGGCTCGTCTGCAGGCGCTGGCAATCGCGATCCCTGGCGATCCGCCCACCCGTAATCCCTGATCACGACACCGGAAGCAGCAGCGGAGCGGCCTGGCGGAAGCTTGCGAGCACCCGCCGGCATGGTGCCGGGCTCCCACCGCGGGCCGCGGGCAGCGTGCCGGGGACGGACGCACGCCGCTCGCCGGCGCAGGCCGCCCGCGTCCCGACAGCTTCAATGGCGGGCGAGCCGAACCGGGGCGCTCGGCCTCGGGGCCTGTGGCCCGTGCGCAGAAAGTTCCGGCCGCACGGGGCGTCCTGCTCCCGGCGGCCGATCAGCAAGCTTATGGCCGAGATGGCTTAGTCCGGATTTCTCAAACCCCATAGCACGGGTTGATTGGTGGCGGGGTCGGCGCAGAAGTTGGCTCGGGTTGAGGTGAGCGTCCGTGGAGGTCGCCTGACAGCGAATTCTCGGACGAACGCAAGCGAACGCCCCGCGGGTGGGGCGCCTATCGGGCATGCAAGAACGTTCAGAAGGCGGCGCGCTTCACGTACAGGTAGGCGAGGCGGTACTCGTCCTGGTAGGGGCAAGCCGAGGCCATGGCGACCTTGATCCGACGCACGCTGACCCGGACCAGGGCGCCGATCTTCAAGAGCTTCAGGCGGATCGTGCCGCAGGTGGCGTTGGCGAACTGGCTATGGCGGAGGCCAATTCGGCGCAGCGCCTCCAGCAGCACGTAGGCGAACGAGGCGAACCAAAGCCTGAGCTGATTGGCCCGTATCGTCGCTGCTGACGTACGATCGGCGAACAGATCAAGCTGCTGCTCCTTGATCCGGTTTTCCATCTCGCCGCGGGCACAGTAGATCTGCTCGTAGAGGCTTTGGCCGTCGATCACCGACGGCGGCAGCGAGGTGACCACGAAGCGCGGGTTGGAGCCCTTGGCCAGATGCTCGGCCTTGGCCACGACCCGCCGTTCGCAGCTCCAGCTGTCCCGGGTGGCATAGGTGAAGTCGTCGAATTGCCGAGCCGGCTGGCCGGTTGCGGCATGCTCGGCCTCGGCGGCCGCGAGGGCTCCGTCGATCTCGGCCAGCAGGCGAGGGTTGCGGGCGAGGCCGAAGACGTAGTCGACGCCGTTGTCTTCACACCAGCTCATCAACTCGTCGCGGGCGAAGCCAGAGTCCGCCCGCAGCAGGATCTCGACCCTAGGCCAGCTCTCACGAATCTGGGCGACGATGCGTGTGATCTCGTCCTTGGCTCCGGCCGACGCGTCGATGTTCGAGCGCCTGAGCTTGGCGGCCAGCAGGTGGCGGCCGCAGAAGACGTACAGCGGCAGATAGCAGTGGCAGTCGTAGTAGCCATGGAAGAAGCGCCCTTCCTGGTGGCCGTGGAGCGGGTCGTCCGTGGCATCGAGATCGAGGATGATCCGCTCGGGCGGCCTCGCATGCGCCTCCAGGAACAGAGCGACGAACAGCTGTTCGATCGCCCGCGGGTCGTGGCCGATCCTGTGATAGCGGTCGAGCGCCGCGGCCGGCGCATGCTCGAACCGGTTCAAGGTGCTCTTGCCGGCCAGCGGCGCGCAGTCCTTGCGCCGCGCCTCGAGCTTGCCGGCCAGGGTCGCCAGCACCGGATCATGGCGCAGCTCGTCGTGGTCGACCAGGTCCTCGTAGCCCAGCGCGATGCCGCAGATGCGCTGCATCAGCATGGTCTCGACACCGTGCTCGACCAGTTCCTGCATGCGTCCGTCGGCGAAACAGCGGGCCAGACGCCCCATCAGACCGATCGCCCGGTTCACGGCCCCGAGCAGCAGCGCCCCGGCGTCCGAGGTCACCTGCCCGCCGTCGAACGCGGCCACCACCTGGCGTCCTTCGACGGCTTCAAATCCGAACAGGTCGCGGTTACACTCTGTCGGCATCGGGGAGCTCCTCTGCGTCGCGTTAAGCCTTTGTCACAGAAGAGTTATCGCCGATCCAGAGCCCCGATGCACGCTCTGGTTTGAGAAATCCGGGTTAGAGAAAACGTTCCTTGAAGTGCTGGATGGTCCACTCCAGACCGTCGGCGAGCGGGACCCTGGGCGCGTAATCGAGCAGCTCCCTGGCGCGCGAGAGATCGGGACAGCGTTGCAGCGGATCGTCGACCGGCAGCGGCTGGTAGGTGATCTGGGAGCGCGAGCCCGTCAGCCGGATGACCATCTCGGCGAGCTCGCGCACCGGCACCTCTTCCGTGTTGCCGAGGTTGACGGGGCCGGTCGTCTCGTCCGACGTCCCCATCAGTCGGATCAGGCCTTCGATGAGGTCGTCGACGTAACAGAACGAGCGCGTCTGGCTGCCGTCCCCCGAGACGACGAGGGGCTCGTTCTTCAGCGCCTGCACGATGAAGTTCGAGACCACGCGGCCATCGTCGGGGTGCATGCGAGGCCCATAGGTATTGAAGATGCGGGCGACTTTGATTCGCAAATTCAGCTGCCGCCGATAGTCGAAAAACAGAGTTTCGGCGCAGCGCTTGCCTTCGTCATAGCACGCCCGCGGGCCGAGGAAATTGACGTTGCCCCGGTAGCTTTCCCGTTGCGGGTGTTCGGTCGGGTCGCCATAGACCTCGCTGGTGGATGACTGGAGCACTTTGGCGCCGGTCCGCTTGGCCAGCCCCAGCATGTTGATCGCACCCATGACGCTGGTCTTGGTGGTCTGAACCGGGTCGCGCTGGTAGTGAATCGGCGACGCCGGGCATGCCAGATTGTAGATCTCGCCGACCTCGACGTACAGCGGAAACGTCACGTCGTGCCGCATGAACTCGAATCGCGGTGAGGTCAGCAGATGGCCGATGTTGCTGCGCCGGCTCGTGTAAAAATTATCGACGCAAAGCACCTCGTGACCTTCGGCGAGCAATCGTTCGCAAAGATGCGAGCCGAGAAATCCAGCGCCGCCCGTCACCAGAATCCGTTCCGGGCTCGAGAATTTCGTAACCATCAATCAAGGCTCCCGCTCCAAGTTAATTGACCGATCTTCCGAATTCCGGCAAGTCGCGTCGTTCAGTGGCCGGCTCTCGAGGTCGGTAGCCGTCAGCACTTCGCCGGGTACCGACGGCACCGGCCTGCGTGAGCCGTAAGCTCGCGATCTCGGCGGCCGGCGGCCGGCGGCGTCGGCCAGGCGTTGGTCCGCATCTCAGGCTTCGGCCCGATTGAACACGACCCCGGCGAGGTCCGCCCCCGACAGCTGCAGCTGCTTGGCCGCGTAAGAGGCGTCGCGGTGCCTCGTCCATTCGCGACGGGTCACAAGGATCGTCTTTTCGGCAAGACATCCGAGGGTCAAGGCGTTGGACACCTCGTGGACCGGCGCCGAGTCCAGGATGATGACGTCGAAGATGCTCTTGAGCTCGTCCAGCAGGGCTTGGATCCTGCCGGAATTCAAAAGATCGATCGCGCCCTCGGGTGAGCTGCCGATGGTCAAGATCGACAGCTGATATTCCGCGGCCCGGGTGATCGTGGCCTCGAGGGGCGCGATGCCGCGCAGGACGTCGGTCAGCCCCGTCGTGTTCTTGACGTTGACCATCCGATGGACGCGCGGTCGCGCGAAGTTGCAGTCGACGAGCAGAACGTTCTGTCCGGAAAGCGCGCTGGCGATCCCGAGGCACAGGGCGACGGTCGTCTTGCCTTCGCCCGCCGAGCCGGACGTGACCAGCAGCGTGCGCGGCATCTCGCGGCTCTTGCCAAGGTTGAGGAGCGCCCGGAGCCGCTGGAACGCGCCACCGAACTCCGACAGCGGCTGGCGCTGTAAGTACCCCGCCGGGTTCGACGCCAGACGCCGCAGCCGGGGCAGTTCCGGGATGGCGCCGAGGATCTGAAGGCCGACGTGGCGCTCGACGCTGTCCACGGTGTCGAGCTTCTGGCGCAGGCGTTCGGCGATGACCAGCAGGAACACAGCCAGCGAGGTCGAACCCACGAACGCCAGCGTGATCACGCGCGGGATGTTCGGAAAAGACGGCTGCAGCGGGATCTGGGCCGGCGAAATGATGCGGGCATCGGGCTGCTGGTTGTCCCGCAGGGCCACCGCCTCGGTGTAGCGCTCGAGCAGGTTTCGATAGAGGCCTTGATTGACCTGCAGTTTCTGCGCCACTTGGGCGACCGCGGCGTCGGACTCCTTCAGATGAGCCATCTCTTCGCTGACCGCGTCGAGGTCGCGGCGAAAGCTCGCTTCGTGGATCTTGTCGGATTCCATCTGGTTGCGCAGGCCCGCCAGGATGTCGGCGGTGTTGCGGCTCAGCTGCCGCTCGATCTGTGCGATCTCGGCGCGCAGCGAGAGAATCTGCGGGTGGTTCTCTCCATAGATGGTCCGGCGCTCGGAAAGATTGGCGACGAGCTCCGTGTGCTTGGCTCGAAGCGCCTGGACCACCGGGGAGTTGATGATCTCGGGCAGCGCATCCAGGTTACCGCCGCTCTGGACGACCGACCGGACCTGCTCGTACCGCGCCTGCGACGCCGCCGCGGCAGCGTGGGCGGCAATCAGCTGCAGATTGATCTGGGCCAGGCGCTGCGAGACGATGTCGAGGCTATTGCTGCCGGCCTCGGTGCGCTGCTGCTGAACGTTCTGCTCGAGCGAGCGCACCGTATTGCCCAGTTCGGACAGGCGATCGGCCAGCCATTCCGCGGCGTGCCGCGCGCCTTCGGTCTTCGTCTCGAGCTGGCTCTTCATGTACTCGTCGACCAGCGTGTTGGCGATCAGCGCCGCCTTGCTCGGATCGGTCGAGGTGAACCCGATCCGGATCAGGCGCGACCCCTCCTCGGGCTCGACCGTGAGACGCTTCAGAAATCGGTCGAGCAGGGCGGCCGAATCCCGGCGTTCGCTCACCTCCAGCACCCGAGCGCTCTCCTGTTCCTCGCGCGCCGCCTCCTGAGCGGTCAGCCCGTTATGGCCTCGGGCCCCGGCCCATGCGGCGGCGAGGAAGGAACGGACGCTGTCCAGGGCTCCAGCCACGACCTCGGCGAGAACTTTCTCCTGAAAGCCTCCGGTCATGGTTCCGTCAGGCGCACCGCCTGCACCCGGGTCATCCTCCGCGTCCGCCGCCTCGGCGAATTCGGGATCGCGATCGAGTTTCAGGTCGCGGATGACGCGGGCCGCCAGGCCACGGGACTCGAGCACCGCCACTTCGGTGTTGACCTTCGCGCCGTCGCTGATGACGTCCTGCACCTTCTCGTCGACCCTGACGATGCTCGACGGGCGGGTCTCGACGACGATCAGGACGTCCGCGTCATAGTAATGGGTGGCCTGCGAGAGCCAGACCATGGTTGCGCCCATCGCAACCGCCATGGTCGAGATCAGCATCCATTTCCGCCGATAAATCGTGCGAAGAAAGCTATGCAGATCGATCTCGCCGGTATCGGCCATCGTCGGCACGCTCGGGTAGCCGATCTCGCGGAACCGGGCGTCGCCGATTTCCCAGCCGCTGCGGGCGGGAACATTCCTGTTCATCGCAAATCCTCTCCGGCTTCCGCGTGCGCCATCCTGGTCACGTCGAAGCCTGCATTGGTCCCGGCTCTGCTGACGACTAAGGCTGGCCCGTCATCAGCTCCGCATTGACGATCCCGTGATTGCGGGCCCACAGTGCCGCCTGGGTCCGGTTGCCGGCTGCGATCTTCTTCATGAGGCTCTTCAGATGCACCTTTACGGTACCCTCAGAAATGTTGAGAGCACGCGCGATGTGCTTGTTACTGTAGGCGTTCAGCAGGCATTACAGGATTTGCTCTTCGCGTTCGGTGAGGTGCTTTTGCGCCCGGATCGAAGCGCCATTGGTGACCGATGTCCGGGGGTCGTTGGCGAGCACGCTCGCCAGCGTGCTCGGCAGCGCCTTCTCTCCCTTCATGACCAGCAGAAGCGACAGCGAGAGGGCCTCCGCCGAGAGATCCTTGAGCAAATAGCCGTCGATTCCCGCCTTCAGGAACCGGGTCATGTCGGTCAGGCAAAGCTCGTTGGCGAGGACGACGATCCGGATGTCCTCGAAAGTCGCGCGCACCTCCTGGAGGCTGTCGAGATCATGGTCACTGCAACCATGCAGATCGGCGACCAGCAGATCCGGCACCGCGTCCGCAACCTGATCTTGCCCGTGAAGAGCATACCAGCTGGCGAGATCACGGGCTTCGCCCGCGACCGCAAATTGGGACGGGTCGAGTAGGTGGCGCAAACCCTGTAGGAACAGGTTGTTCATGCCGACCAAGACGACCTTGATCATGTTCACGACCGATTCTCCGCATTCGGTCCGCCGGCGCGTCCAATTCTGGCGGGTGCGCGGTCGACCCCGAGGCCCTCAGCGCGCCTGCCCCGGCCGGTATTCGGCCCGGCGCCCGGAAGCATTGCGCTCCAGACCATCTTGGAGTGATGCCACCGACCGAGATACCCCCGAATTGGTAGTAAATCCTGGCTGAATTTTACCTAGTCCGGCTCGTTGGAGCACGCGACACCAAGGTAGTATGGCGCGATTTGATTCATGAGGTGGTGCCGTGGCTGCCTCGATCGGAGGGGGCCGACTGCCGAAAGGGCGTAGGTGATGGCCGCCGGACGTCGGGGGCGGCGCGTCTGCACAAAGCGGGCGCGATCGGCGCGAACGATCGAGCCGGGATCCGGCCTGCGGTTGCCGGGCAGGTCGGGCACGGGACATCGGCGCGCGCGAGCCGCCGGCATCAGCGGCCGTGCTGGCCGCAAGTCTCGATCGCGATCCCGACCGCCGCAGCGCTCGTCATCGCAGCAGACTTGCGCGCCACCCCGCGCGGCTCGTGTCCTTACCTCCAATCGCTCGTCTCTTGCCTCCAACAGGTCACGAGCGCTGCGACGACCAACCGATCGGGTGATTTCATCGACCCGAGCCTGGCTGTTCGAGATAGCTGGAGATAGTCCGTTCTTCCGCAGCGCTCCACGTCTGCAGCGATACTGACGATCATCGGTCCATAGTACGGTAGGTCGTCCGGCGACGGGCACGCATGCATTGTCGTCAAGTGCGCATGCATTGTCTTGAGGAGGGTTGAGATGACGGGGCGATTGGGCAGGACCGGTGCGCTCGCCTTCATCGGTCGCGGCCTGGTCGCCGGGGTCGCGGCCGGGGGCGACAGGGCCCGGGGAGCCGGCTTCGGGCGGCGCCCGCCCGCATGCTTCAGGGTCCGCAGCCTTGCCGATCCGGCTCGGGGCCGCGAGCAGCGCCGGACCGTCAGCGGCCGCGCGACCTGCAGCCGGGCCGGATGCCGGCGAAGGCGCCCGGGCGGCTCCGGGCCGGCGCCGGCGCGACATCGCCGCCGCCCCGGTTGAATGGTGCACCGGTATGGCGTTCGCTTATAAAGAGGCCGCGATCTCGGCGGACCGCCGTGCCTTGCAGGGCTTCGAGCCGGCGCGCGGGGTCCAGGTCGGGCATCCGGGCCTCCCGCGCCTGTCCGGCCGGATCACGATGCTGCTCTCGCTGGTTGCGGCCGACTGTCTCGCGGCTCTGGCTGCCTTCCATTTCGGGATCGAGAGCTATCTGGCCCTCACCGGCCGCGGGCCGGAGGCGCTCGCGATCCGCCCGCATCCGGCCGTGGTGGCCTTGTCGCTGCCCTTTGTCTACTGGCTGCTGGACGTCTACCGGGTGCACGGCCAGGCGCCGATCGAGCGGTTTCCTGTGCGGGTCAAGGCGACCGGCGTGCTGTTCACGCTGTTGTTCGCCTGGTCCTACGCAGCTCACGGGTTTCTCTGGCCGCTCGGCGCGGCCGCGCCGATGATCCTGTTCGGCATCGTGCTGCCGCTCCTCGGCGAAAGCATCGTCCGGTCCGTGCTGATCCGGCTCGGACTGTGGGGCGTGCCGGCCGTGGTGATCGGTGCCGGGCCGATCGGGCGTCAGGTGGTCCGCATCCTGCAGCAGGCGCCGGAATTGGGGCTGCGGCCGGTCGCCTTCTTCGACGACCGCCACAGCGAGGACGCAGGGCCGGCGGCAGGGCTTCAGGGTTTGCCGGTCCTGGGCTCGATCGCCGACAGCGCCCTCTACAGCGGGCGGGATCGAAACCGCGATCGTGACCACGCCGGTCGAGGCGCGGGAAACCGTCGATGCGGTCGCGATGCAGCTCGGCTACCGGGACATCATCATCGTGCCCGAGCTTCGCGATCTGCCGACGCTATGGGTGCGCAGCCGCGATCTCAACGGCCTGATTGGCCTGCAGGTGCGGCGCAATCTGCTGCTCAGACGCAACCGCCTGATCAAACAGACCGCCGATTATTTGATCGCGCTGCCGCTGGCGATCCTCAGCGCTCCGATCATCGCGATCCTGGCGCTCTGGATCATGGCGGTCAGCCGCGGCTCGCCGTTCTACGCCCAGGAGCGGGCCGGCAAGAGCGGGCGGCCGATCGAGGTCTGGAAGCTCCGGACCATGTACGCCGATGCCGAAGCCCGGCTGGAGCAGCACCTGGCCGAGCATCCCGGAGCTCGCCAGGAGTGGGACCGCTACTTCAAGCTCACCGACGACCCGCGCATCCTGCCGGGCGTCGGCCGCGTCCTGCGGCGGACCAGCCTCGACGAACTGCCCCAGATCTTCAATGTCATTCGCGGCGAGATGAGCCTGGTCGGACCGCGGCCGTTCCCGAAGTACCACCTCGACCGCTTCGACCAGAGCTTTCAGTCCCTGCGCTCGAGCGTGGTGCCCGGCATCACCGGCCTTTGGCAGGTGTCGGCGCGCAGCGACGGCGATCTCGAAGTGCAGCAGGCGCTCGACACCTACTACATCCGCAACTGGTCGATCTGGATCGACTTCTACATCCTGTCCCGGACGCTGGGCGCGGTCGTCGCCGGCCGTGGGGCGCGCTGACCGCCGGCTCTCGGGATCGAGTCGCCCCGCTCAGAGCGCCAGATACTCGCGCCGGATCTCTTCGTTCGCGAGCACCTCGTCGGACTTGCCGGTGAACACGATCGCGCCGTCGTCGAGAATCGCGCAGCGATCCGCGATCCGCAGCGCCGCGATCGCGTTCTGCTCGACCAGGATCACGGTGATGCCCGTCTTCTTGACCTCGACCAGGATGCTCTCGATCTCGCGCACGATCTGCGGCGCCAGGCCCTCGTAGGGCTCGTCCAGGAGCAAAAGATCGAGGTGGCGCGCGAGCGCCCGGGCGATCGCCAGCATCTGCTGCTCGCCGCCCGAGAGCGTCACGCCCTCCTGCCGGCGGCGCTCGGCGAGCCGGGGGAAGTGCCCGTAGATGCGCTCGAGGGTCCAGCCGGGCTCCTTCGCGATCTGGGCCAGGATCAGGTTCTCCTCGACCGTCAGGCCAGCGATGATGCGGCGGTCCTCGGGCACGAGCGAGACCCCCATCCGCGCCGCCTGATGGGTCGGCACCGGATGCAGCGGCTGGCCTTTCAGGTAGATCTCGCCGCGCTTCAGCTCGGGCTGCTGGGCGCGCGCGATCGTGCGCAGCGTCGAGGTCTTGCCGGCGCCGTTGCGGCCGAGCAGCGCCAGGATCTCGTTCGGCTCGACCGAGAGCGACACGCCGTGCACCACGTAGCTCTCGCCGTAGTAGGCGTGCAGGTCGCGGCAGTCGAGGAGCGCGCTCGCGGCCATCCCGTTCATGCCTGCGCGCCCCCGAGGTAGGCTTCCTGGACCGCGGCGTCGGCGCGGATCTGCTCGGGCCGGCCGTCGGCGATCACCCGACCCTGATGGAGCACCGTGATCCGCGACGACAGGCTGAAGACGACGTCCATGTCGTGCTCGATGATCACCTTGGTCATCCCGGTCGCCGAGATCTTGCGCAGAAGCTCGACCGTCGAACGGGTCTCGCCGTGCGACATGCCGGCGGTCGGCTCGTCGAGCAGCAGCAGCCGGGGACGGTGCGCGAGGCAGATCGCGAGCTCGAGCCGCCGCTTGTCGCCGCGCGACAGATGCCGGGCCTCGGTCGCGCGCAGGCGCTCCAGGCCGACGTCGGCGAGCGCCCCGGCCGCCTGCTCCCGGACCTCGCCGCGCTTTCGCGGATGCTCGAGCAGGTTCGGGCGGAAGCTGCCGTCGCGGGCGGCGAGCGCTGCGATCAGGACGTTGTCGAGCAGACTGAGCTCCGGAAAAATCGCGGGGGTCTGAAAGACGCGCGCGATGCCGAGCTGGTTGATCGCGAACGGCGGCCGCCCGACCAGCGAGGTGCCATCGAAGCGCACCCCGCCCTGGTCCGGTTGCAGGCTGCCGGTGAGCACGTTGAGCAGCGTGCTCTTGCCGGCGCCGTTGGGGCCGATGATGCTGTGGATGCTGCCCTCCTCGACCGCGAGGTCGACATGGTCGAGCGCGCGCAGGCCGTTGAAGCGCTTGCTGACGCCGGAGACTTCGAGCAGGGCCATGGGCCTGATCCTCGGCGCCCGCGGCCTAGCGGGAGCGCTCTTCGGCGAGCGGGCGCGCGGCCGGCTCGGCCGCGCGGCGGGAGCCGCCGAACCAGTGCAGGATGCGGCGCGCAGCCTCCATGATGCCGCCGGGCAGGAAGATCACGAAGCCCATGAAGATCAGACCCTCGATCAGGAGCCACTGCTCGGTCCAGGCGGACAGCACGTTCTCGAGGTAGAGCACGACGCCAGCGCCGATCATCGGGCCGACGAGCGTGCCGAGGCCGCCGATCACCGACATCATGACGACCTCGCCGGAGGTCACCCAGTGCAGGCTCTCGGTCGGCACGTAGGTCTCGTAGAGCGCGTAGAGCGTGCCCGCGAGGCCGGCGTAGACGCCGCTGATCGCGAACGCCGTCACCTTGTAGCGGTAGACGTCGATGCCGGTCGAGCGCAGCCGGGTCTCGTTGGACTTGATCGCGCGCAGCATCAGGCCGAACGGCGAGCGCGCGATCCGCCTGGCGACGTAGAGCGCGATCAGCGCACAGGCGCTGACCAGATAGTGGATCGCCGCCCCCTTGAGCGGCACGCCCGCGAGCACCGGGGTCGGGATCGCGGTCAGGCCGTTGTCGCCGCCGGTCCAGTCCTGCAGGGGCGCCAGCGCCGCGTAATAGAACATCTCGGCGAAGGCGAGCGTCAGGACGGCGAAATAGATGCCGTGGCGCCGCAGCGTCAGATAGCCCAGCACGACCGCGACCAGCGAGGCCACGAGGGTGCCGACGAGCATGGCGACCAGCGCGTTGTCGGTGAAGTGCAGGAGCGTGTAACCGGCGCCGTAGGCGCCAAGCCCCCAGAACGCCGCGTGGCCGAACGACAGATAGCCGGTGAAGCCGACCAGGAGGTCGAAGCCGAGCGCGAACATGCCCCAGATGATGATCCGGGACGCGAGCTCGCGATAGCCGCCGATCGCATCCAGGATCCAGGGCAGGGCCAGCAGCACGGCCGCCGCCACCACCATCAGGGCGGCCTCGCGCCAGGGCGAGTCGGTGCGCAGGGCCGCGATCATTCCATCACCCCGCGCACCCCGAGCAGACCGCGCGGGCGCCAGAGCAGGATCACCGCCGCGACGATGTAGACGATCACCTGCGCGATCGGCGGGTAGACCAGCACGGCGAGGCTCACGGCCTCGCCCATCAGCAGACCGGCGAGGATGGCGCCCGGCAGGCTGCCCATGCCGCCGATCACCACGACCAGAAACGACGGCACCAGCATCGCCATGCCGACCTCGGGATTGACCGCGGTCGTGGGGCCGCCGATCACGCCGGCGAAGCCCGCGAGCAGCGCGCCGAAGCCGAACACGAAGGTGAAGCGGTTGGTCACGTTGATGCCCAAAAAGCGCAGCATCTCCGGGTCGCGCATGCCGGCGCGGATCACCAGGCCAAAACGGGTGAAGCGCAGGAACAGATAGAGCAGGAGCACGATCAGGAGCGTCAGGCCGATGATGATCAGCCGCCAGGGCGGGTAGTAGCCGATGCCGATGTTCATCGGGATCAGCGCCCAGGACGGCGGCGGGAATGGCTTGGTGGTGCCGCCGAACGCCCAGCGCATCGTCTCCTGGAGCACGAGCGCGAGACCGAAGGTGACCAGGATCTGATCGGTCACCGGCCGGCGGTAGAAGAACTGGATCAGCCCGCGCTCGAGCGCCACGCCCAACACGAACAGCGCCAGCGGCACGAGCAGAAAGGCGAGCCAATAGCCGGTCGCGCTCGCGATCAGCCAGCCGAGATAGGCGCCGATCATGAACAAGGCACCATGGGCGAAGTTGGCGACGCCCAGCGTGCCGAAGATCAGGGTCAGGCCGAGCGCGATCAGGACGTAGATCGCGCCGATCTGCAGGCCAGTCAGGACCTGCAAGGCCAGACTGCCGATGGTCATCCCAGACTGCCGATCGTTGTTCCCTCCGGCGGCTGCCCGCCACGGCCGGGCGGGGCCGTGGCCGGCGCTGCTCACTCGTGGTCGGGATCAGCCCCGCACTTACGCCTCGGGAACGTAGGGCCCGAGTTCGCCCGGGAAGTGATCGCACTCGTAGCCGATCTTCTCCCGCGGCACCCGCTCGACGATCTCGAGCAGATCGTACTTGTCCTTCATCTGGCTCGGCCCCTTGCCGCGCACCACCAGGATCTCGTGGAACGCCTGGTGATCGCAGCCGCGGTAGACGACCTTGCCCGGCCCGATGCCCTCGATCTCGAAGTCCTCGAGCGACTTGATCACGTCGGGCGGATAGAAGCTGCCGGCGCGCTCCACGGCGTTGCCGTAGAGCAGGGTCTGGACGTAGGCGGTCTGCGCCGCCTGCGACGGCGGTGCCTGGTACTCGTCCTGGAATGCCTTGACGAAGACCTTGGAGCCCTCGTCGTCCAGGTCCGGGTGCCAGTTGGTGGTGCCGAGGATGCCCTCGATGTTCTCGGCGCCGGCGCCCTGGGCCATCAGCCGGCTGTACAGCGGGACCACGATCTCCATCTGCTTGCCGCCCACCTGGCGGTCGCGCATGCCGAAGCGCACGGCCTGGGTCAGCGAGTTGACCATGTCCTGGCCGTAGTGGTTGAGCACGAGCACGTCGGCGTCGCTGTTCAGCACCGCGGTCAGGAACTGGCTGTAGTCGGTCGTGCCGAGCGGCGTCATGATGTTGTCGACGGTCGTCCAGCCCTCCTGCTCGGTGAACTGCTTCATCGATTCGTACTGGGTGTGGCCCCAGGTGTAGTCGGCCGTCAGGTGGTAGGCGTGGCGGTCCTTGCCGTACTGCTTGGCCAGGATCGGCGCCAGCGCCTGGCCCGACATGTAGGCATTGAAGAAGTGCCGGAAGCCGTAGCGCCGGCGATCCTTGCCGGTGGTGTCGTTGGAGTGGGTCAGCGCGCACATGAAGATCACGCCCTTCTCCTGGGCGAGATACTGCTGGGCGACCGCGACCGCGCTGCTCGAGCCGCCGCTGAACATGATCACGCCGTCGCGCTCGATCATCCGGCGCGCGCTGGCGCGGGCGGGATCCGGCTTGGTCTCGGTGTCGCCGGTCACGTACTTGACCTTCATGCCGAGCAGGCCGTTGCCCTTGAGTGCTAAGGGCTTGAGCGTCTCGAGCATGCCGCCGCCCTCGTTCAGGTGCTTGACGGCGAGCTTGTAGGCGCGCAGCTCGTCCGCGCCCTCGTCGGCATAGGAGCCGGTCTGCGGCACGTTGAACCCGAACACCACCTCCGAGCCCTTGATCGGGAAGTTGCCGATCGGCTGCTGGTCCGCGGCCCAGGCGGCGCGCACGAAGTGCCAGGGCGCCCGCCCGCCGAGTCCCAGGATGCCGGCGCCGGCGGTCACCCCGGCCGCCGTTTGCACGAAGCGGCGGCGGCTGATCCGCAACTTATCGTTTATTGGATTCGAATGGTCGCTCGACATTCTCGCATCTCCCAGTGCTTGGTGCGTTCTCAAGCGAGCCGAATACGTTAGCAGCCGGCGGTCGCGGGCGGAATTTGACTTTAGTTTAGACGGGACTTGCGGCGATCGAAGGCGGCTCCGCATAATGCCGTCCGAGGGCAGTCAGAGCGGGCCCCGCAGGGCGGGCGGAGAGTTGATGGCGCGCCAGCGCATCCTCGTCGCGGACGATCATCCGCTGTTCCGCGATGCGCTGCGCCTCGCGATCGTCGAAGCTCTGCCGCAGGCTCAGGTGGTCGAGGCGGGCTCGCTCGAAGACGTCGAGGCGGCCCTGGCGGCGTCGCCGGAGACCGATCTCGTCCTGCTCGATCTGAACATGCCGGGGATGCAGGGCTTCTCCGGGCTCGTGTTGCTGCGCGCGCAGTTCCCGAGCACGCCGGTGGCGGTGATCTCGGCCAACGAGGAGGCCGCCGTGGTCCGGCGGGCGCTCGAGTTCGGCGCGGCCGGCTACATCACCAAATCGGCCTCGCCCGACGCGATCCGCGCCGCGCTGCGCGCGATGCTGGCGGGCGAGATGTGGCTGCCGCCCGGGATCGAGCGCGGCGGCGAGGCGGCCGACGCCGACGCGGCGCTCGCGGCCCTCTTGGCCAAGCTCACGCCGCAGCAGGTCCGGGTCCTGATGATGCTGAACGAGGGGCTGCCCAACAAGCAGATCGCGCACGCGCTCGGGGTGTCCGAGGGCACCGTCAAGGCGCACGTCTCGGCGATCCTGCAGAAGCTCCAGGTCGACAGCCGCACCCAGGTCGTGATCCTGGCGGCGCGTCTGGCTGCCGACGCCAATGCTCCCCAGGAGCAGATCCTGCGCGCTGCCGCCGAGGCGAAGCCGGTTGCCTGAGGCCGGCTACTCCGCGGCCTGGCGGGCGGCCAGGGCGCGCTGCATCAGCGCCCGCAACGCCGCCGGCCGGATCGGCTTGTTCAGCACCGGCAGGCCGTGTCCCCGCGCCCGCGCGCGCAGCGCTTCCGACTGATCGGCGGTGATCAGGATCGCCGGCAGCTCCGCGCCGAACCGGCGCCGCGACGCCTCGATGCAGGCGATGCCGTCGGCGCCGCCGTCCAGGTGATAGTCGGCGATCACGAGGTCCGGCGGGCGCGGGTCGCGCTCGAACAGCGCCTCCAGGTCGGCGAGCCCGGTCGCCGTGCGCACGCTGCACGACCAGTTGACCAGCAGCGCCCGCATGCCGTCCAGGATGCTCGTCTGGTTGTCGATGCAGAGCACCGCGGCGGGCGCCGGACCGGGCGTCGGCGGCACGGTCGTCGCCGGGACGGCTGCGGTCACCGGCGCGAGGCTGCGTGGCACGCTGACGGTGAACGTCGTGCCGCGGCCGGGCTCGGAGCGCAGACCGACCGGGTGGTCGAGGATCCGGCTGATCCGCTGCACGATCGAGAGGCCGAGGCCCAGCCCCCGCTCGGCCTCCGGGCCGGCCGCGAAGCGCTGGAATTCCTTGAACGCGAGCGCCTGCTGCTCGTGCGGAATTCCGGGACCGGTGTCGACGACCTGAATGCGGACGTGGTCCTCTGCCCGGCGCGCCCCCATCAGCACCGAGCCTTTGCACGTGTACCGGACCGCGTTGGCGAGCAGGTTCTGGAGCACCCGGTGCAGCAGGCGCCAGTCGCTCTCGACGACGAGGGTGCAGGGCACGATCCGCAGACGCAGCCCGCGCCGCTCGGCGATCGGCGCGAACTCGACGCCGAGCGCCCGGAACAGCTCGTCGAGCCGGAAGCTGCGGCGCTCGGGCGTCAGCGCGCCGGCATCGAGCTTGGAGATGTCGAGCAGCGCGCCCAGCAGCTCCTCGACCGAGGCGAGCGAGGCGTCGATCTTGTGCGCCAGCTCGCCCTCGACCGAGGTCGGGCTCGGCGCCCGGGCGCGCCGCTCGAGCAGGCTCGAGACATAGAGCCGGGCGGCATTCAGCGGCTGCAGCAGATCGTGGCTGGCCGCGGCCAGGAAGCGCGTCTTGTCGAGATTGGCGTCCTCGGCCGCGGCCTTGGCGCGCGCCAGCTCGGCGGTGCGCGCGCGCACGCGCTGCTCGAGCGTCTCGTTGGCCGCGGCCAGCGCCGCGGCGGTGCGCACCCGCTCGGTGATGTCGGAATAGGTCGTGACGTAGCCGCCGCCCGGCATGCCGCTGGTGCGGATCTCGAGGACCGCGCCGTTGCTCCGCCGGCGCTCGATCGCGCCATCCAGACTGCAGATGAAGCGGTCGAGCTCCTGCGTCACCAGCTCCTCGATCTTGCCGGGCCCGTACTCGCCGCGCTGGGCGCTGAAGCGGAGCACCGTCTGCAGCGGCACACCGGCCTGGCCGAAGTCGGCCGGCAGATCGAGCAGGTCGAGGAAGCGCCGGTTCCAGCAGACCAGGCGCAGGTCCTTGTCGAACACGCTGATGCCCTGGGCAACGTTCTCGACGGTCGCCTCGAGCAGGTCGCGATTGTACTGGAGCGCGGCGGTGGCGTCGTCGAGCAGCCGGAGCGCGCTGCCGGCGCCGACGCTCCGCCGCTCGAGCGCCAGCGCCAGCACGAGGCGCGCCGACGCGGCGCCGATCGCGCTCGCCAGCAGCCGCTCGGTGTGGCGCACGAGGTGCAGGTCGGCGTCGCCGGCGGACGGCAGCGCGCCCGCCCGCTCGGCCGCGAACTGCGCGAACGAGCGCCGCGCCCGGTCGGCGCCCAGATAGCGCGCGGCCACCGCCTGCAGCTCGCCGACCTTGACCGAGCCGCCCCACAGGCCCGAGGCGGCGTGGCTCTCGCGCCGGTCGGGGTCGATGAACGCGCTCGCCTGCAGGCGCTCGATCGGCTTCGGCACGCTGGTCAGCGAGACCGCGACGTAGGCCAGCGCGTTGGCGAGCAGGCTCCAGAACACGCCGTGCGGCAGCGGCTCGAATTGCAGCCCGAACAGGTGCTGCGGCCGCAGCCAGCCGATCCCGAACGGGCCGGCCTCGAGCAGCGCCATTGGCAACCAGCCGGACTGCGCGAACGACGGCACCAGCAGCGTGTAAGCCCAGACGAGGAAGCCGAGCGTGACGCCCGCGAGCGCACCTTTGTGGGTCGCGTCGCGCCAGATCAGGCCGCCGAGGAAGGCCGGCGCGAACTGCGCCACCGCGGCGAAGCTCAAAAGCCCGATCGAGGCGAGCGCGAACGCGTCGCCGACCATGCGGTAATAAAGGTAGGCGAGCAGCATGAAGGCCACGATCGCGAGCCGGCGGATCTGCAGGATGAAGCTCGCCATGTCGGCGAGGTCCGACAGTCCGAGCCGGCGCCCGCGCAACAGGATCGGCATGATCAGATCGTTGCTGACCATGTTGCTGACCGCGACCGAGGCGACGATCACCATGCCGGTCGCAGCCGAGAGGCCGCCGATGAAGGCGAGCAGCGTCAGCAGCTCCTGGCCGCCGGCCATGGGCAGCGCGAGCACGAACATGTCGCCGTCGACGCCGCCGCCCGGGAACCGCAGCAGGCCCGCGATCGCGACCGGCACGACGAACAGATTGATGGTCACCAGATAGGCCGGGAACAGCCAAGCGGCCTTGCGGATGTCGGCCTCGTCGGCGTTCTCGACGACCGCCACGTGGAACTGCCGGGGCAGGCAGAGCGCCGCGATCAGGGCCAGCAGGGTCATCGTGACCCAGGCGGTGCCATCGACCCCGCCGGCGAACAGGCGGTGGAGCCGCGGGTCGGCGGCGACCCTGCCGGCGAGCTCGCCGATCCCGCCGAAGGCGCCCCAGGTAACGAACGCGCCGACCGCCAGGAAGGCGATCAGCTTGACCACCGATTCGAACGCGATCGCGAGGATCATGCCCTCGTGGTGCTCGGTCGCGTCGATGTGCCGGGTGCCGAACAGGATCGCGAACAGCGCCAGGATCAGGGATGCGATCAGCGCGGTGTCGCGCCACAGCGGCAGGCTCGCCATCCGCGAGGGCATCACGATATCCGGGTAGGCGAGCAGGATCTGGAAGCTGGTCGAGACCGCCTTCAGCTGCAGCGCGATGTAGGGCAGGGTCCCGAGCACCGCGATCACGGTGATGGTCGCGGCCAGGATCTGGCTCTTGCCGTAGCGGGCGGCGATGAAGTCCGCGATCGAGGTGATGTTCTGGGCCTTGGAGATCCGGACGATGCGCTGCAGCAGCGGCCAGCCGAGCGCGAACACCAGGATCGGGCCGAGATAGATCGGCAGGAAGCTGTAGCCCGCCTTCGAGGCCAGTCCGACGCTGCCGTAGAAGGTCCAGGACGTGCAGTAGACCGCGAGCGAGAGGGCGTAGACGACGGGCTTGGCCCGCGGGCGGCCGCGCCGGCGCGCGCGCTCGTCGCCCCAGTACGCGATCGCGAACAGGAAACCGACGTAGGCCAGCGAATAGGCCAGGACGGCCCAAGGCTGGATCATGGCGGCACGAGCTTGCCACGGCGGTTCGCGGCAAGGCAACGGCAAAGACCGGCGAGGCCGCAAGGTCCGGGTCGACGCCGATCACCGCCGCTGGTAGCCTCGCCGGCGACCGTGGGAGCCCGGAGTGCCATCAGCCATGACCGACGCGATCCGGCCATGCACCGATCGGGACCTCGAGGACATCCTCGAGGTGATCAACGACGCGGCGCAGGCTTACCAAGGCGTGATCCCCGCCGACCGGTTCAAGGAACCCTACATGCCGGGGCCGGAGCTGCGGCGTGAGATCGGGCTCGAAGTCCGGTTCTGGGGCCTCGAACGGGACCGACGACTGCTCGGCGTCATGGGGCTGCAGGACGTCGCGGACGTCACACTGATCCGGCACGCCTACGTCAGGAGCGCGCACCGGCGCGAAGGCATCGGCGGCCGGCTGCTCCAGGATCTCCGCTCCAGAACGTCGCGCCCGCTGCTGGTCGGCACCTGGAGCGCCGCGACCTGGGCGATCGACTTCTATCGCCGGCACGGATTCGAGCTCGTCGCGCCGGCCGAGACCGCGGCTCTGCTCCACCGCTACTGGTCGATTCCCGAGCGCCAGATCGAGACCTCCGTGGTGCTGGCCGACGAGGTCTGGCTCGAACGCGGCCGAGCTCGCCCCTGAGCCGCGTCGCGCGGACCAGAGCGACGACCCTTGTTTCCGGTCCGGGCGCAGGTCTAACTTCGTCCGCTAGCGCCGCCGACCCGCCGGGCCGGCGGGCCTTCGGCTCCGGCCTCGGGTTCGCTGGCGGCCGGTCCAGGGCACACGAACAACCGGCAGACCAAGGGGAAGCATCATGCGTATCGGGATGGCTCTGGTTGCTGCGGCTGGCGCCGTAGCTCTGCTCGCGCTGCCCGCCGCCGCGCAGGAGAAGGTGTTTCACTACGCCACCACCGGCGACATCCTGGGGCTGGACCCGCACGCCAACAACGAGGGTCCGACCAACACGATGAAGAGCAACATCTACGGGCGCCTGCTGCACCGCCTGCCCGACCTGTCGCTCGAGCCGGATCTGGCGACCGAATGGCAGCTCGCCGACGACGGCGTCACCTGGACCTTCAAGCTCCGCCAGGGCGTCAAGTTCCACAACGGCGACCCCTTCAGCGCCGACGACGTCGTCTATTCCTTCAAGCGCCAGACCCAGCCGAGCTCGGAGATGTCGTTCGCGCTCGCCTCGGTCAAGGACCTGCGCAAGATCGACGACTACACGATCGAGATCGAGACCAGGGGGCCGGATCCGATCCTGTTGCTCAACATGCCGAACTTCTACATCGTCGATAAGAAGTACATGGAGGCCAACAACGCCTTCGAGGTCGTCCAGGGCGCCGGCAAGACCAACTTCGCCAACACGCATGCCAACGGCACCGGCCCGTTCAAGGTGGTCGAATGGGTGCAGGACAACCGGGTCGTGCTCGAGCCCAACAAGGACTGGTGGAACCAGGCGAACCGGACCGACAACCTCGACCGCGCGGTGTTCACGCCGATCGCCAACGACGCCACCCGGGTGGCGGCGCTGCTGTCGGGCGAGATCGACCTGATGTACCCGGTGCCGCTCCAGGACGTCCGCCGGCTGCAGGGTGCTGGCAACGTCGAGGTCCTGCAGGGGCCCGAGCTGCGCACGATCTTCCTCGGCATGGACCAGTGGCGGGACGAGTTGCTCGACATGCCGGGCTCGGGCAAGAACCCGTTCAAGGACCAGCGGGTGCGGGCGGCGTTCGCGCACGCGATCGATCTGGACGCGATCAAGCGGGTGGTGATGCGCGGCGCCTCGACCCCGACCGGGCTGATGATCGCGCCCGGGATCAACGGCTTCCAGGAGGACATGAACCAGCCCTACAAGTACGACCCGGAGATGTCGAAGCAGCTGCTCAAGGACGCCGGCTACGCCGACGGCTTTCCGGTCACCTTCGACTGCCCGAACGACCGCTACGTCAACGACGAGGCGATCTGCACCGCGATCGTGCCGATGCTCGAGCGGATCGGCATCGACGTCACCCTCAACGCCCAGACCAAGTCCCTGCACTTCAACAAGATCGGCCAGGCCACCGGCAACAACACCAGCTTCTACATGCTCGGTTGGACGCCCGGCTCGTACGACGCCTACAACGCGCTCCAGAACCTGATGACCATGGACGGCGAAGGGCAGGGCACCTGGAACTGCGGCCACTACTCCAATCCCAAGGTCGAGGCGCTGACCGATCAGATCGCGGTCGAGATCGACAAGGACAAGCGCAACCAGGAGATCCGCGAAGCGTTCCAGATCCACAAGGACGACGTCGGCCATATCCCGCTGCACCAGCAGGCCCTGGCCTGGGGCGTGCGCACCGACAAGGTCAAGTCGGTGATCCAGCGGCCGTTCAACGACGTCGACCTGCGCACGGTCGTGCTGCAGTAGAGGCGGCCGGCGAACCGGGCGAGCGCGGCTGACGCGCCGGCGCGAGGTCAAGGGCCGTGCTCGCCTTCATCATCCAGCGGCTGCTCCAGGCGATCCTGGTGATGCTGGTGGTCGCCCTGATCTCGTTCTCGCTGTTCCAGTTCGTCGGCGACCCGATCAACAACATGGTCGGCCAGGAGGCGACGGTCGCCCAGCGTGAGGCGCTGCGCGAGCGCCTCGGCCTGAACGACCCGGTCCCGGTGCAGTTCGTGAAGTGGGTCGGCCACGCGGCGCAGGGCGAGTTCGGGATCTCCTATCGGATGGGCAAGCCGGTCGGCGAGCTGATCGCGACCCGCCTGCCGGCGACCCTGGAGCTCGTGTTCCTGTCGGCGGTGCTCGCGCTCGTGATCGGGGTGCCGATGGGCGTCTATACCGGCCTTCACCGCGACTCGTGGCTCAGCCGCCTGTTCCTGACCGTCTCGCTGATCGGCATCTCGCTGCCGACCTTCCTGATCGGTATTCTCCTGATTCTGACCTTCGGGGTCTGGCTCGGCTGGCTGCCGACCTTCGGTCGCGGCGGCACCGTGCGCCTCGGCTTCTGGGAGACGAGCTTCCTGACGCTGCGTGGCTGGAGCCACATCATCATGCCGGCGTTCACGCTCGCCTTGTTCCAGCTGACGCTGATCATGCGCCTGGTGCGTGCCGAGATGCTGGAGGTGCTGCGCACCGACTACATCAAGTTCGCGCGCGCCCGGGGGCTGCGCAGCCGCACGATCAACTTCGGCCACGCGCTCAAGAACACGCTGGTGCCGGTGATCACGATCATGGGCCTGCAGATCGGCGCCCTGCTCGCGTTCTCGATCATCACCGAGACGGTGTTCCAGTGGCCGGGCATGGGCCTCTTGATCATCCAGGCGATCCAGTTCGTCGACATCCCGATCATGTCGAGCTACCTGGTCCTGATCGCGCTGTTCTTCGTGCTGATCAACCTCGCGGTCGACCTCTTGTACTATGCCGTCGACCCGCGCCTTAGGATCGAGCGCGCCGTGGCCGCGGTCTGAGACATGGCCACGCGACCGGTCGAGGCCGAAGGCCCGGGGCTCGGGTTCGGCGCCCGTCTCGGCGACGGCCTGCGCCGCTTCCTCGACGGCGATCTGTTCCACAGCTTCAAGCGCTCGCCGGTGACGGTGATCGCCTTTTTCGTGACTTTGATCTTCTTCCTGGCGGCGCTGCTGGCACCCTGGCTCGCGCCGCACGATACCTACGATGTCGCGAGCCTGAACCTGATGGAGGCGTTCCGGCCGCCGGCCTGGGCCGAGGGCGGCGATCCGCGCTTCCTGCTCGGGACCGACGACCAGGGCCGGGACGTCCTGTCCTCGATCATGTTCGGCCTGCGGATCTCGCTCCTGGTCGGCTTCGTCTCGGTGATCCTGGCGGCTTTGATTGGCACGCTCCTGGGCCTAATCAGCGGCTACGCGGGTGGCCTGCTCGACAGCGTGATCATGCGGATCGCCGACGTCCAGCTCACCTTCCCGGCAATCCTGATCGCGCTCCTGATCGACGGCATCGTCGGCTCGGTGCTGTCGCCCGGGACCCACAAGGCGTTCAAGATCTACGTGCTGGTCGCCGCGATCGCCGCCTCGCTCTGGGTCAACTTCGCCCGCACCGTGCGCGGCTCGACCATGGTCGAGCGGAACAAGGAATACGTGCAGGCGGCCCGCGTGATCGGCGTCCATCCGGGCCTGATCATGCTCCGCCACGTGCTGCCCAACGTGCTGGGGCCGGTGCTGGTGATCGCGACCTTGAGCCTCGCGATCGCGATCCTGACCGAGGCGACGCTGTCGTTCCTCGGCGTCGGCGTGCCGGTGACCCGGCCCTCGCTCGGCACCCTGATCCGGATCGGCAACGACTTCCTGTTCTCGGGCGAGTGGTGGATGACGATCTTCCCGGGCGTCGCGCTCGCGCTGCTGGTCCTCGCGGTCAATCTGCTCGGCGACTGGCTGCGCGACGCCCTCAACCCGAAGCTCCGCTGATGGCGCCGGTCCTCGAGCTCAAGGATTTGAAGGTCGAGTTCCCGACCCGGCGCGGCACGCTGGTCGCGGTCGATGGCGTGTCGCTGCGGATCGACGAGGGCGAGGTTCTGGGCGTGGTCGGGGAATCGGGCGCCGGCAAGTCGCTGACCGGTGCGGCGGTGATCGGGCTGCTCGAGCCGCCCGGCCGGATCGCCGGGGGCGAGGTCATTCTGGACGGCGAGCGGGTCGACCAGCTGCCCTACGAACGGATGCGGCGCCTGCGCGGCAAGAAGATCGCGATGGTGTTCCAGGACCCGCTGACCAGCCTCAACCCGCTGTACACGATCGGCCGGCAGCTGGTCGAGACGATCCTGACCCATGAGGACCTGAGCGCTGCCGCCGCCCGCGAGCGCGCGATCCGGCTGCTGGCCGAGGTCGGCATGCCCTCGCCGGCCCAGCGCTTCGATCAGTATCCGCATCAGTTCTCGGGCGGCATGCGCCAGCGGGTCGTGATCGCGCTCGCGCTGTGCGCCAATCCGCGGGTCGTGATCGCCGACGAGCCGACCACGGCGCTCGACGTCTCGATCCAGGCGCAGATCATCACGCTGCTCAAGCGCCTGTGCGAGGAGCACGGCGCCGCGGTCATGCTGATCACCCACGACATGGGCGTGATCGCCGAGACCGCCGATCGGGTGGCGGTGATGTACGCCGGCCGGATCGTCGAGGTCGGCCCGGTGCGCGAAGTCCTCCGGGGCGCCAAGCATCCCTACACGCAGGGCCTGATGGGCTCGATCCCGGTGATCGGCCACGACCTCGACCGGCTGGTCCAGATCGAGGGCAGCATGCCGCGTCTGACCGAGATCCCGCCCGGCTGCCCGTTCCACCCGCGCTGCCCGGCGGCGTTCGAGCGCTGCCGGCGCGAGCGGCCCGAGCTGATCCCGGTCGAGGCTGGTGCGGCCGCCTGCTGGCTGCACGCCGGCGCGGCCTAGCTCCGGTGGCGACCGATCCGCCAGACCGGCCGCTGGTGCGGGTCGAGGGGCTGACCAAGCACTTCGACGTGTCGCCGCCCTGGCTCAGCCGCCTGCTCGCCGGCGGCGGCCGCGCGATCCTGAAGGCGGTCGACGGCGTCAGCTTCAGCGTCCCGCGCGGCCGCACCTTCAGCCTGGTCGGCGAATCCGGCTGCGGCAAGTCGACGGTCGCGCGCCTGGTCGTCGGTCTCTACCAGCCGACCGGCGGCAGCATCGAGTTCGACGGGCTCGAGATGACGCGGCTGCGATCGCGCCGGGAAATGGCACCGTTGCGCCGGCGCATGCAGATGATCTTCCAGGACCCCTACGCCAGCCTGAACCCGCGCTGGCGGGTGGTCGACATCGTCGCCGAGCCGATCCGGGTGCATCGCCTCCTCGACAACGAGCGCGCGGTCGTGCGCCGGGTGGCCGAGCTCCTGGAGCAGGTCCGCCTCAGCGCCCGCGACGGGGAAAAATTCCCGCACGAGTTCTCGGGCGGCCAGCGCCAGCGCATCTCGGTCGCGCGCGCGCTCGCCAGCAACCCGGAATTCCTGGTCTGCGACGAGCCGACCTCGGCGCTCGACGTCTCGGTGCAGGCACAGATCCTGAACCTGATGAAGGACCTGCAGCGCGAGCTCGGCCTCTCCTACCTGTTCATCAGCCACGACCTCGCGGTCGTCTATCACGTCGCCCACGACCTCGGGGTCATGTACCTCGGCCGGCTGGTCGAATGGGGACCGGCGCGCGAAGTGTTCCGGGAGCCGCGGCACCCCTACACCCGGATGCTGCTGGACGCGATCCCGGACCTCGAGCAGAGCGGCCGCCGCCGGATCCCGGTCGCCGGTGAAGTGCCGAGCCCGATCAGCCCGCCCACGGGCTGCCACTTCCACCCGCGCTGCCCGTTCGCCAACGACCGCTGCCGGCGCGAGACGCCGGAGCCGACCGTGGTCGGCGCGAGCCGGGTGCGCTGCCACGCCGTCGCCGAGGGCCGGCTCGGCGGCGATGCCAGCGGCCACGGGCACGCGCGGTAACGCTCACCCGGGGCCCGGTGAACTGCATCGGAAGCCTGTTTTATTTTATGCGAGGTTGTGTGACGCTGTTCACATACCTGCCGCATAACGGCTGACTAGGGTCGCCGATCAGCAAAGCCTGATCCGGGCATCGGAAAACGTGATGGCGAAAGATCTGGCTGGACCAGGGAGCGCCGCGGCAGCTGCGGAGGGCAGCGCGCGGACGATCCGCCACATCGCTGGTGGGCGGCCTCTTCTGGGTCATCCGGTCGAGCGGGCGATCCGCACCGTCCTGGTCGTCGACATCGTCGAATTGGTGCGCCTGATCGAGCAGGACGAGGAAGGCGCGGTCGCGCGCTGGCTGAGCCTGGTCAATCACGTCGAAGCCGATCTGCTCGCCGCCGGTGAGGGCCGCCTGGTGAAATGCCTGGGCGACGGCATGCTGATGGAGTTCGGCGACGTCCGGGCCGCGGTCTCGGCGGCGTTGGCGATCCGGCATGCGAGCAAGCGGCTGAACTTCGGGGTGACGCCCGATCGGCAGATGCTGCTGCGCATGGGAATCGAGATCAGCGACGTGATCATCGATCAGCGTGATCTCTACGGCCGCGGCGTCAACCTCGCGACCCGGCTGGCGACGCTCGCCGGCCCGGACGAGATCGTGATCTCGGCGGAGGTTCGCGACCGGCTCACCCCGGTGCTCGACGCCGACGTCGAAGACCTCGGCGAGTGCTACCTGAAGCATGTCGAGGCGCCGGTGCGGGCCTACCGGATCGGCCCGCCCGGTCCCAGACCCATGATCACGCCCGGGTTCTCGCTGGGCGAACTGCGGCCGACGCTCGCGGTGATCCCGTTCACAGCACGCGACGGCACCCCGGAGCAGCATGTGCTTGGGGAAGTTCTCGCCGAAGAGTTAATCCGGGAGCTGTCCCGGTCGCCGGACGTCAACGTCATTTCGCGCCTGTCGACCACCGCTTTCCGCGGGCGTGTGGTCACCCTCGCCGAGGTCAATGCCCATCTGAACGCCGACTATGTGCTGTCGGGCATCTACCAGGTCGACGGCCAGCGGATCACGCTAGATGCCGAGCTCGCGGAAGCCAAAACGGGCCACGTCACGTGGGCCGACCGCGTCCATGATCGCCTCGCCGGCATCCTCAGCGGTGAGCAGGAGCTGGTCGGCCGTATAGTCGCCGAGATTCGCAGAGCCGTCAGGTCACGCGAGCTGCAGCGGGCCCGGTCACAAGCCTTGCCGACGCTCAAGAGCTACACGCTCCTGATGGCGGCGATCACCTTGATGCACCGCCTCTCTCCGCGCGATTTCGAAGAGGCATGCAAGCTGCTGCAGACCTTGATCGACCGCGCCCGGCGCCAGCCCATTCCGCTGGCGTGGCTCGCCAAATGGCATGTCCTGCGCGTCCAGCAGGGCTGGTCCGCAGATCCGCAACAGGATGCGCAGCTGGCCCTCCAATGCACCAAACAGGCGCTTGATACCGATCCGGAGTGCTCCCTCGCGCTCGCGATCGATGGCTTGGTTCACACCAATCTGTTGAAGCGGCTCGACGTCGCGCAGGAGCGGTACCAGCGAGCCATCGCGGCAAGCCCGAACGACTCGCTCGCCTGGTTGCTCAAGGGTACCTTGCATGCGTTCACGGACGAGGGCGATCTAGCCGTCCACGACACCGAATTGGCTCTGAAGCTCTCGCCGCTCGACCCGCACCGCTACTATTACGAATTGTTGGCGGCGACTGCCCATCTCACAGCAGGTCATTACGAGCGGGCACTCGACCTCGCGCGGTCGTCTCTGCGCGCCAATCGATCGCATACCTCGACGCTGCGGGTCATGACTGTCGCTCAATGGCAACTTGGCCGTCGTCGCGAAGCGCGGCAGACGGCACAAGAACTCATGAGACTGGAACCCGGGCTGACGATCGACAGGTATCTCGCACGCACGCCAAGCGCATCTTACAACATCGGAAAACGAATTGCCAAAGTGCTTCATCAGGCTGGCATACCGGCCTGATGACGCAATCGGTCTGATCACGCGAGAAGGATGAAGACCATGAGCACTCTCAGCGGACATAGCGGACACAGCGGGCATAGCGGACACAGCGGGCATAGCGGGCATAGCGGACACAGCGGCCATAGCGGCCATAGCGGCCATAGTGATGATGATGGCGGTGTGGATTTCGGATCGCCCCTCCTCACGGATGCCTTGATCACCAATCGCGACGGGATCGTCGGCCAGTGGCAAGCCGTGCAAGCCCGGCCCGTCAATCTGCCGCTCGAAGGCGACGCGGAGCATAGGGATCTCGACAACCTCGCGCGTTGGGAGCCGTGGGTCCGGGCGAGCGTCCTGAATTTCGAGACGTTTTCGCACCTGGCTTTCAGCGCCGGGCAGGGCGACGGGGCGGGCCGGATGTCGGTCTGGCACCTCGAGGTCACGCCGGGCGGCGGCACGCCCAGAGCCGAATATCAACCGCTCGTCACCCTGGTTCGCCCGACTGAGGCGACCTTCGAAGCGCAGCTCGACTACGTCAACGGCTATGCCGACCTGCGCGAGGACCGGGCTGCGGAAATCCTGGCGCAGATCGAGGGGCCGAGCGCTTTCCTCGGTTCGATCGCCTATCTGCGCCCCGACCGCACGCGCTGGACCCTGGAGCTGCTCGACCTGACGTTGCGGCTCGCGCAGTTCGTCGAGATGCGGTTCAAGCACGCGCTCGCCTGCCGGCGCCCGATCGAATACTCGCCGCAGGTGCAGCCGATGATCCTGACGCCGTCCCACGGCTCCCTGCCGAGCGGCCATTCGACCGAATCGTTCACCGCCGCCGTCGTTCTCTGGTCGCTGCTGCGCGCCGCCGGGCTCAAGCCCTATGCGGAAAACGGTTGGGGCGAGCAGTTGATGCGCCAGGCCGCCCGCATTGCGATCAATCGATCCGTGGCCGGCGTGCATTTCCCGGCCGACAGTGCCGCCGGGTCGATCCTCGGCGTAACGCTTGGCCGGTATCTGGTCGCCCGTAGCACCGGCGCTGAATACTATCCGGCCGCCGGGTTCGACGGCGAGGCTTATCCCGAGCGCGAGGATTTCACCTGGGGAGGCTGGATGACCAGCTCTATCTGGTCGACGGGGACGCTTCGGCCCTGAATTACAAGAAGGCCTACGTGGTCGACCTGAAACATCAGGCTCTCCGGCCGCAGGCCAACGCACTGACCTGGCTTTGGGGCAAAGCGCTCGACGAATGGACCTGAGGCGCCGACGGACAGCGCAATCCTATTGCGGAGGGCGATTGCTATGGCACCAGATTGGATTGAAACCACGTCCCGCTACGCCGCGATCCCCGGCGTCGATCCGTACATCGATCTCGCCTCGGGGATGCCGGAAGGCGGCTTCTATGCGTATGAGCGACAGCAGCCGTGGGCGTCGGTCCTGCTCCGGCTGAACGGCATCAGCGCGAGCGCGTTTGCCAGCGGCGAATTTTATCACGACCCCCAATGGCGCGAACGGTGGAAGCAGCTGGTGCATGTCCCGGCCTTGTACCGGCGGCCGGCCGCGGGGCTGGCCGCCCAGAGGTCGTGCACCGCCTATGTGCGCCGGCACGAGTTTTTCGACGACCTCTTGCCGGGGTTTCCACCGTTGCAGCGGGCGGTGGCCCAGATCACGTTCGGGAAATTCTCCGGCGACGATCATTCGCCACCGGAGGCGGCTGGCGCCGGACCGGACGCCGAGCAGCCGGCGCTATTCGGAGGTCCGGAACCCGGCACCGTGGTGATCGGGGTCATCGATGATGGCCTGGCGTTTGCGCACGAGCGCTTTCGCTTAGCTCTTTACGAGACGCGCGTGGAGTACCTTTGGCTGCAGGATGGCCTCCCAAAGGGATCGGCCGTGCCGTACGGTCGTGAGCTGCGCAAGCGCGACATCGACGATCTCCTCGCGCGCTACCAGGGCGCCGGCTTCGTCGACGAGGACGACCTCTATCGGCGCGCCGGGGTCATCGACTTCAGCCGCGACGGCCGCAAGCCCTTGGCGCGGCGCCTCGCGCACGGCACCCACGTGACCGACCTTGCCTGCGGCTACGACTTCAGGACCGAGCCCCGGCGGGACCGGCCGATCGTGGGCGTCCAGCTGCCGATTGCGGTCAGCGAAGACACCTCCGGCGCGACCCTCGACGACTTCGGCCTGGATGGGATCCGCTACATCCTGGACCGGGCGGACGCGATCGCGCGCGCACGCAAATGCGGTCGCCTGCCGGTGGTCATCAACTTCAGCTACGGCATCGTCGCCGGCCCCTCCAAGGTCGTGCTGCCGGCCGGCAACAGCCATCTCGCCCGTCTGCACGCCGAAGTCTCGTTCGAGGAGCGGGACGAGCCGGTTCAGCTGCACTGGCGCGTGCTGCCGGACGACGAGACCCCGACCTTCATGGAGATTTGGCTGCCGCCGTGCCCGCCGCCGGACGAGACCCGGATCAAGCTGAAAATCGTGCCGCCCGGATCGCCCGGGAGCCCTTCGCTCGGGGAAAATCCGGGTTCGGGACTGCAGTGGCAGCGGAACGGCGAAGTCATCTGCGAGGCGCGCTACCGCTACATGCCTGGGCGGCGGGAGGGAACCGGGCGCGGCGTGTTCCTCGTGGCCCTGCAACCGAGCGCGCGGCTCGGGCCCGGTCCGACGGGCCGCCCCACGAGCCCGATCGCGCCATCGGGTCTGTGGACGGTGGAGCTCGAAAACCTGGCCCTCACGGGCAAGGATCGGGTCGACGCCTGGATTCAGCGGGACGACACGCCCCACGGCTTTCGCCGGCGCGGCCGGCAGTCGCACTTTGAAGATCCGTCTTACGTTCGGTTTAACGCGCAAGGGCGGATCGTCGAGGAGGACAGCGATCGGGAGCAGAGGGCGTCGCCCTCCGCCGTGAAACGTGCGGGCTCGATCAACGCGATCGCCACGGGCGAGCGGGTCGTCGTGGTCGACGGGTTCCTGGGCAAGGAGAAACGCCGCGCGCGCTACTCGGCCGAACCAGCGCCAGGATCGCCGGTCGGGGAAAACCTCCGTCACGAGGTCAGCGACGACTCGTTCGTCCATGACGGGGTCCTGGCCGCCGGCACGCGAAGCGGTTCCATGATAGCCATGAGCGGCACGAGCGTCGCCGCGCCGGAAGCGACCAGGGAGATCGCCGACCAGCTTGCGGGTGGACCGCCCAAGGGGCCGCCACATCCGCCCGGGATCCCGCGGCCCAAAAGATACTGGGACTGAGCAACCTCGTGGCTGGCGCACCCATCGGCGCGATGCTCTCGGCGGCGAAGCCCCCGCCGATGGCGTGCGGACCAGGCTCATGGGTCGGTCCCCGGGCGGCGGGGTCACTCCCACTCGATCGTGCCGGGCGGCTTGGAGGTGACGTCGTAGACCACCCGGTTGATGCCGCGCACCTGGTTGACGATCCGGTTCGCGACCCGACCGAGGAACTCCATGTCGAAGTGGAAGAAATCGGCAGTCATGCCGTCGAGCGAGGTGACCGCGCGCAGCGCGCAGACGTTCTCGTAGGTCCTGGCGTCGCCCATGACACCGACCGTCTGCACCGGCAGCAGCACCGCGAACGCCTGCCAGATGGCATCGTAGAGGCCGGCGATGCGGATCTCCTCGAGGAAGATCAGATCGGCCTGGCGGAGCACGTCGAGGCGCTCCTTCGTGATCTCGCCGAGCACGCGCACGGCAAGCCCGGGGCCGGGGAAGGGATGGCGGCCGATGAAGGTGTCGGGCAGGCCGAGCTCGCGCCCGAGCTCGCGGACCTCATCCTTGAACAGCTCGCGCAACGGCTCGATCAGGCCGAGGTTCATCCGCGCCGGCAGGCCGCCGACGTTGTGGTGCGACTTGATCGTGACGCTCGGGCCCTTGAACGAGACCGATTCGATGACGTCCGGGTAGAGCGTGCCCTGAGCCAGAAAATCGGTTTCTCCCAATCGCCGGGCTTCTTGTTCGAAGACATCGATGAAGGTTGCGCCGATGATCTTTCGCTTCTGCTCGGGGTCGCTGACGCCGGCCAGCCGCTTGAGGAACAGATCTCCAGCGTCAGCGAGATCGAGCGGGATGTTGAAGCGGCCGCGGAAGAGCTCGAGCACCTCGTCGACCTCGCCGGCGCGCAGCAAGCCGGTGTCGACCAGGATGCAGGTCAGCTGCTCGCCGATCGCCTCGTGCACCAAGAGCGCCGTGACCGCGGAATCGACCCCGCCCGAGAGGCCGCAGATCACGCGGCCGGACCCGACCTGCTCGCGCACCCGTGCGATCGCCGCCTCGCGAAACCGCGCCATGGTCCAGTCGCCGCGGCAGCCGGCGATGCGCTGGGTGAAGTTCCTCAGCAGCGCGCCGCCTGCCGGCGTGTGCACGACCTCGGGATGGAACTGCACGCCATAGATTTTTCGGACTTCGTCGGCGATTGCCGCGAACGGCGAGGCGTCCGAGGTCGCAACGACCCGAAAACCGGGCGGCAGCTCGACCACCTTGTCGCCGTGGCTCATCCAGACCTGGGCGCGCGCGCCCGGCTCGAACACGCCCTCGAACAGGGCGCAGCGGTCGACGATCTCGATGAACGCGCGGCCGAACTCGCGGTGCTGCGCGATCTCGACCTTGCCGCCGAGCTGGGCGCAGATCGTCTGCTCGCCATAGCAGATGCCGAGGATCGGCACATCGAGCTCGAACACCACCTCCGGCGCGCGCGGCGCTGCCACCTCGGTGGTCGAGGCCGGCCCGCCCGAGAGGATGATCGCTTTGGGCGCGAAGGCACGGATCGTCGCCTCGTCGGCGGTGCTCGGCAGGATCTCGGAATAGACGCCCTGCTCGCGCACCCGCCGCGCGATCAGCTGCGTGTACTGGGCGCCGAAGTCGAGGATCAGGACGCGCTCGGTCATGCCCTTGGATGGCAGCGCCGGGCGGCGGGATCAAGGATCTTCGACCGGCAGCGCCGGCGCGCGACGTGCGTCCTTGATCCTGGCGCCCGGCGGTGCGCAGACCTGGCCTGGCCGGCGCCGGCGAGACGTGCCGTCGCAGGCCCGAAAGCCACTTGTCGTCGGGCTTGAGCGTTACCGTCGGCGGGAGCATAAGCGGGCAACCTCTGCTCGGGGCAGGAGCCATGATGGCGATCGATCCCAAGTCGTTGCGCGGCGACTGGAGCTTTCCGACCCGGATCCGGTTCGGGCCGGGGCGGATCGCGGAGCTGGCGGACGCGTGCCGGGCGCTCGGCATCGCACGGCCGCTGCTGATCACCGATCCCGGGCTCGCGGAGCACGCGCTCGGGCAGCGGGTCCTGAAGATCGCCAAGGACGCCGGGCTCGCCTGCGGCCTGTTCGCGGCGATCCGGCCGAACCCGACCGGGGCCGACGTCGAGCGGGGCGTCGAGGCGCTCCGCGCCGGCGGCCATGACGGGGTGATCGCGCTCGGCGGCGGCAGCGGCCTCGATGCCGCCAAGGCCGTGGCCTTCATGGCCGGCCAGAGCCGCCCCCTCTGGGACTTCGAGGACATCGGCGACAACTGGCTGCGCGCCAGCACCGAAGGCATCCTGCCCGTGGTCGCGATCCCGACCACCGCCGGCACCGGCTCCGAGGTCGGCCGGGCCGCGGTGATCACCAACCTGGCGACCCATGGCAAATGCATCGTCTTCCATCCGCGCATGCTGCCGGGCCAGGTGATCGCCGATCCCGAGCTGACGCTGGGCCTGCCGCCGAACCTCACCGCCTGGACCGGGTTCGATGCCCTGTCGCACAATCTGGAAGCGGCGTGCGCGCCCGCCTTCCATCCGCTGGCCGACGGCATCGCGACCGAGGGCATCCGTCTGATCCACCAATGGTTCCGGACCGCGGCGCGGGATGGCGGCAATCTCGCCGCGCGCGCCTACATGCTGGCAGCTGCGAGCATGGGGGCGATCGCGTTCCAGAAGGGCCTCGGCGCGATGCACGCGCTCGCCCATCCGATCGGCGGCCTGCTCGACAGCCATCACGGGCTCACGATTGCGATCGTGATGCCCTACGTGCTCGCCCGCAATCGCGAGGCGATCGGCGACCAGCTCGAGCGGCTCGACCGCAGCCTCGGCCTCGAGCCCGGGGGCTTCCTCGACTGGGTCGCCACGATGCGCGCGGACTGCAACATCCCGAACACCCTCGAGGCGCTCGGCATGCGCCCGGAACACGTGCCGGTGCTGGCACCGCGCGCCGCGGCCGATCCGAGCGCCGCCGGCAATCCGATCGCGCTCGGCGAAGCCGGTTACGCGGCGCTCTACCGCCAGGCACTGACCGGCTGACCCCCGGCCAGCCTTCGCGCCGCCCGCCTGGACGGGCGCTGCTGTTGGCAGTCGCTTGATTCATGCTATACGGGCGCCCACATCTGCGCCCGGCGTCCGGCAGTCATCTGCCGACGGCGTCGCGGTAGCAGGGCGGCGGGCGTGGCGGAACTGGTAGACGCGCGAGATTTAGGTTCTCGTGGCCGAGGCCGTGGGGGTTCGAGTCCCTTCGCCCGCACCACCTTCGGCAGTTGAGCGAGCAGCGGGGCGGGGTATGCAGGTTACCGAGGTGTCGGCCGACGGTCTGAAGCGGGAGTACAAGGTCGTGGTCCCGGCCGACGAGATCGAGGGCCGGGTCGTCAAGCGCCTCGACGAGCTGCGCCAGACCATCCGCATGCCGGGCTTCCGGCCGGGCAAGGTGCCGGTGTCGCTGCTGCGCAAGCAGTACGGCCGCTCGGTCATGGGCGAGGTGCTCGAGCAGGCGGTCAATCAGGGCTCGCAGAAGGCGATCAGCGACCACGAGCTGCGCCCGGCGCTGCAGCCCAAGATCGAGGTCACCTCGTTCGACGAGGGCGCCAATCTCGAGTTCACGATGGCGGTCGAGGTCCTGCCGGCGGTGCCGGCGGTCGACCTGAAGGCGATCGAGCTGACGCGCCTGTCCGCCGAGGTCACCGATGAGACGGTCGCCGAGCGGCTGCAGAGCTTTGCCCGCCGGTTCCAGGAGTTCGCGCCGCCGGCTGAGCCGCGGTCGGCCCGGGAGGGCGACCGGCTGACCATCAGCTTCGAGGGCCGGGTCGACGGCGAGCTGTTCGACGGCGGCAAGGCCGAGGAGCTGCCGCTGGTGCTGGGCTCGGGCTTCATGATCCCGGGTTTCGAGGATCAGCTGGTCGGCCGGAGCGCGGGCGAGGAGGTCACGGTCGATGTGACCTTCCCGGCCGACTTCCCCAAGCCTGAGCTCGCCGGCAAGCCCGCGGGCTTCGCCGTCCAGATCAAGGAGCTGGCCGAGCCCCAGCCGGTCGAGCTGGACGACGAATTGGCCAAGGCTCAGGGCTTCGACAGCCTCGAGGCGCTCAAGGGGGCGATCCGCGAGAGCATCGAGCGCGAATACGCCCAGCTCGCGCGCCTGCGCCTGAAGCGGGCGCTGCTCGACCGTCTCGCCGAGCGCTACCGGTTCGAGGTGCCGCCGGGCATGGTCGACCTCGAGTTCGACACGATCTGGAAGCAGCTGCAGGAGGAGTTCGAGCGCTCCGGCGGCGCCGAGGCCGCGGGCAAGTCCGAGGACGAGCTGAAGGAGGAGTATCGTGCGATCGCCGACCGGCGGGTGCGTCTGGGCCTGCTGCTCTCGGAGATCGGCCAGGCGAACGAGCTCAGGGTCGAGCAGAGCGAGCTCAACGCCGCGGTCGGTGCCCAGGCCAGGCGCTATCCGGGCCAGGAGGACAAGGTGATCGAGTACTTTCGCCGCAATCCCCAGGCGATCGAGCAGCTGCGGGCGCCGCTTTACGAGGACAAGGTGGTCGATTTCGTCCTGCAGATGGCGACCGTCACCGAGCAGAACGTGCCGCCCGAGGAACTGCTGCGCGATCCCGACGACGACGCCGCGCCGGCCGCGGTCGCGGAGGCTTAGGTCCGCCGTGGCGATCGCGGCGCACCAGCAAGAGGTCAGCCAGAAGATGAGCCTGCCAACGAGCCAATTGGTGCCGATGGTGGTCGAGCAGACCAGCCGCGGCGAGCGTGCCTACGACATCTTCTCGCGCATGCTCAAGGAGCGGATCGTGTTCCTGACCGGGCCGGTCGACGACACCGTCGCGAGCCTGGTCACCGCCCAGCTGCTGTTCCTCGAAGCCGAGAACCCGGAGAAGGACATCTCGTTCTACATCAACTCGCCGGGCGGCATGGTCAGCTCCGGGCTCGCGATCTACGACACCATGCAGTACATCCGGCCGCACGTCTCGACCCTGTGCATCGGCCAGGCGGCCTCGATGGGCTCGCTGCTGCTGGCCGCAGGCGCCCATGGCAAGCGCTTCTGCCTGCCGCACGCCCGGATCATGATCCACCAGCCGTCCGGCGGCTTTCGCGGCCAAGCCTCGGACATCGAGATCCACGCCCGCGAGATCCTGTCGCTGCGCGCCCGCCTGAACGAGATCTACGCCCGCCATACCGGCCAGGACCTGTCGGTGATCGAGGCCAACATGGAGCGGGACACCTTCCTTAGCGCCGAGCAGGCCAAGGAGTTCGGCCTGGTCGACGAAGTCGTGTCTGAGCGCGTCCGGCTGCCGGCCGACTGATCGGGCAAGGGCCGTGACCGTGCGCCGTTTTTACAGAATCGTGACGCTCTTCAGCGCAAGCTGCCTAATGCGCGCCAATCATGGCGCTTCGGGGGTGGAGGTGCGGGGATTTCCATGGTTGTTCGGCTCGGGTGCGCTCGCTAACATGGCTGTCCGTTCGCTCATCGGAACGAGGGGCCGATGACCAAGCCCGGCGGTGACTCGAAGAACACGCTCTATTGCTCGTTCTGCGGCAAGAGCCAGCATGAGGTCAGGAAACTGATCGCTGGGCCGACCGTGTTCATCTGCGACGAGTGCGTCGAGCTGTGCACGGACATCATCCGCGAGGAGCACAAGAGCGCCCTGGTCAAGAGCCGGGCGGGCGTCCCGACCCCGGTCGAGATCAAGGGTGTTCTGGACGATTATGTGATCGGGCAGGAGCAGGCCAAGCGGGTGCTGTCGGTGGCGGTGCACAACCACTACAAGCGCCTGGCGCACGGCTCCAAGGGCGGCGAGGTCGAGCTCGCCAAGTCCAACATCCTGCTGATCGGCCCGACCGGCTGCGGCAAGACCCTGCTCGCCCAGACGCTCGCGCGCACGCTCGACGTGCCGTTCACGATGGCGGATGCGACCACGCTGACCGAGGCGGGCTACGTCGGCGAGGACGTCGAGAACATCATCCTGAAGCTGTTGCAGGCGGCCGACTACAACGTCGAGCGGGCGCAGCGCGGGATCGTCTACATCGACGAGGTCGACAAGATCTCGCGCAAGTCCGAGAACCCCTCGATCACCCGCGACGTCTCGGGCGAGGGCGTGCAGCAGGCGCTGCTCAAGATCGTCGAGGGCACGATCGCGAGCGTGCCGCCGCAAGGTGGCAGAAAACATCCGCAGCAGGAGTTCCTGCAGGTCGACACGACCAACATCCTGTTCATCTGCGGCGGCGCGTTCAACGGCCTGGAGCGGATCATTGCGGCGCGCGGACGGGCGCGCTCGATGGGCTTCGGCGCCGAGGTCGCGGGCCCGGACGAGCGCAAGACCGGGGAACTCTTGGGCGAGGTCGAGCCCGACGATCTGCTCAAGTTCGGCCTGATCCCGGAGTTCGTCGGCCGGCTGCCGGTGGTCGCGACCTTGACCGACCTGGACGAGAAGGCGCTGGTCAAGATCCTGATCGAGCCCAAGAACGCGCTGGTCAAGCAGTACCAGAAGCTGTTCGAGATGGAGGACGTGCGCCTGACGCTGACCGAGGACGCGCTACGCGCGATCGCGAAGAAGGCAATTCTGCGCAAGACCGGGGCGCGCGGCCTGCGCTCGATCATGGAGACGATCCTGCTCGAGACCATGTTCGAGCTGCCCTCGCTCCACGGCGTCGAGGAGGTGGTGATCAACAAGGAGGTCGCCAACGCCAACGCCAAGCCGCTGATGATCTACGCCGATCGGCCCGGGGACGTGGGCTCGGCGTCCTAAGCCCGGCTCCCGGGCAGGCCTGTCCAAAAGCGCCCGGGCGGCCCGCAGTCGGGCCGCGCCCGGTACGCGTCGGGCCGACGCAGCGCACTTGAATCGAGGCCGCAGTCGAGCCATGTCCTGAGCAAGAGTCCGATAACCAAGGGCAGCCGCGCGAGCGTCCGGTGCGGGGCTGTCAATGCGGTAAGGTGATCATGATCGAAACGCCCAAGGCCTCCCTGTTCCCCGTGCTGCCGTTGCGCGACATCGTGGTCTTTCCCCACATGATCGTGCCGCTGTTCGTCGGTCGCGAGAAATCGATCCGGGCGCTCGAGGAGGTGATGCGCGACGACAAGCAGATCCTGCTGGTGGCGCAGCGGAACGCCGGCCAGGACGACCCCGGCACCGACGACATCTATCGGGTCGGCACGGTCTCGAGCGTGCTCCAGCTGCTGAAGCTGCCCGACGGCACGGTCAAGGTGCTGGTCGAGGGCAACGCGCGCGCCGAGATCGACAGCTTCATCGACAATCCGAAGTTCTTCCAGGCGCACGCCCAGGTTCTGGCCGACGTCGCCTCCGACCCGCGCGAGCTCGAGGCGCTGGCGCGCGCCGTGGTCACCCAGTTCGAGCAGTACGTGAAGCTGAACAAGAAGGTGCCGCCCGAGGTCCTGGTCTCGCTGAGCCAGATCGACGATCCGAGCAAGCTGTCGGACACCGTGGCCGCCCATCTGTCGCTCAAGATCTCGGACAAGCAGGAGCTGCTCGAGACCCATTCGCTGGCCGAGCGCCTGGAGCGCCTGTACGGCTTCATGGAGAGCGAGATCAGCGTCCTCCAGGTCGAGAAGCGGATTCGCTCGCGGGTCAAGCGCCAGATGGAGAAGACCCAGCGCGAGTACTACCTGAACGAGCAGATGAAGGCGATCCAGAAGGAGCTCGGCGAGCTCGAGGACGGCCGCGACGAGGTCTCCGAGCTCGAGGAGCGGATCCGCAAGACCAGGCTCAGCAAGGAGGCCCGCGACAAGGCGACCGCCGAGGTCAAGAAGCTGCGCAGCATGAGCCCGATGTCGGCCGAGGCGACCGTGGTCCGCAACTACCTCGACTGGATGCTCGCCATCCCCTGGAAGAAGCGTTCCAAGATCAGCAAGGACATCCGTCACGCGCAGCAGATCCTCGACGAGGACCATTTCGGGCTGGAGAAGGTCAAGGAGCGGATTCTCGAGTACCTCGCGGTCCAGCAGCGGGTCGACAAAATGAAGGGGCCGATCCTCTGCCTGGTCGGGCCGCCCGGCGTCGGCAAGACCTCGCTCGGCAAGTCGCTGGCGCGGGCCACGGGGCGCAACTTCGTGCGCGTCAGCCTCGGCGGCATCCGCGACGAGGCCGAGATCCGCGGCCACCGGCGGACCTACATCGGCTCGATGCCCGGCAAGATCGTCCAGTCGATGAAGAAGGCCAAGACCTCGAACCCCTTGTTCATGCTGGACGAGCTCGACAAACTCGGCGCCGATTTCCGCGGCGACCCGTCCTCGGCGCTGCTCGAGGTTCTGGATCCGGAGCAGAACAGCAACTTCAACGATCACTATCTCGAGGTCGACTACGATCTGTCGGACGTGATGTTCGTGTGCACGGCCAACACGCTGCGCATGCCGCAGCCGCTGCTCGACCGGCTCGAGGTGATCCGGATCCCGGGCTACACCGAGGACGAGAAGGTCGAGATCGCCAAGCGCCACCTGATCCCGAAGCAGCTCGAGGCGAACGGGCTCAAGCTCGAGGAGTGGTCGATCTCCGACGACGCGCTGCTCGATCTGTTGCGCTACTACACGCGCGAGGCCGGGGTCCGCAATCTCGAGCGCGAGCTCGCCAATCTGATCCGCAAGGCGACCAAAGAGATCCTCATGGAGGACAAGCGCCAGATCCGGGTCAACCGGCGCAACGTCGGCCGCTTCGCGGGCGTGCGCAAGTTCCGCTACGGCGAGGCCGAGCACGAAGATCTGGTGGGCGTCAGCACCGGGCTCGCCTGGACCGAGGTCGGCGGCGAGCTTTTGTCGATCGAGGCGGTGACCGTGCCCGGCAAGGGCCGGATGACGATCACCGGCAAGCTCGGCGACGTGATGCAGGAGTTGGTGCAGGCGGCCAGGAGCTACGTGCGCTCGCGCTCGCTCGAGATCGGCGTCATCCCGCCGACCTTCGAGAAGACCGACATCCACATCCACGTTCCCGAAGGCGCCACGCCCAAGGACGGACCGTCGGCCGGGGTCGCGATGGTGAGCTCGATCGTCTCGGTGCTGACCAAGATCCCGGTCAAGGCGAGCCTGGCGATGACCGGCGAGATCACGCTGCGCGGCCGGGTGCTGCCGATCGGTGGTCTCAAGGAGAAGCTGCTCGCGGCCTTGCGCGGCGGCATCAAGACCGTGCTGATCCCGAAGGAGAACGAGAAGGACCTGGCCGAGATCCCCGACAACGTCAAGAAGGGGCTGACGATCGTCGGCGTGGCCACGGTCGACGAGGTGCTGCGGCGGGCGCTCGCGCGCCAGCCCCAGCCGATCGAATGGGTCGACGTCGAGGCCCAGCCCGTACCGGCGCCGGCCGCCGAACCAACCAACGAGCCGTCCGCCCGGCTGCCGAACTAACGTTTGCGGCGAAAAAAAAGCGTGTTCAGGCCGCCGAATCGGCAAAAAACCAGGATTCGGCGGCCTTGAACCGTTGACGACTTGGTCGCGCCCGCTTTACTTTACGCCGACTTGCTGGAGATTGCTCCGCAGGCGGTGTCATTGTCACAGGGGGTTGCACGGTGAACAAGAACGATCTGGTCCTCGAGGTCGCCAGGAAGTCTGGCATGTCGAAGGCCGACGTCACGAAGGTGGTTGATGCGACGCTGGACGCCATTACCGAGGCGCTGAAGAAAAACGACGACGTTCGGTTCGTCGGCTTCGGCACCTACACAGTGACCGAGCGTAGCGCCAGTGAGGGGCGGAATCCGCGCACCGGCGCACCGATCAAGATTCCGGCCTCCAAGCGGGCAAAGTTCAAGCCTGGCAAAGGCTTGAACGACGCTCTTAATTAGCCGACGCCAGTAACCGGAACCTCGGGCCGACGGCGCCGCCGAGGCGTGGCGGCGCCCTCGACGCCGGGTGCCGGAGCCGCCGGCGGGGGTGACGGGAATGGGTGCTGGTGCGGGCGGAAGGCTTCGAACCTCCGACACCGGCGGTGTAAACGCCGTGCTCTACCCCTGAGCTACGCCCGCCCGTCGGCGCCGCGCTAGACTATGCGGAGCCTGCGCCCGGGGCAAGCCGGCTGCAGCGGCCAGTCTTGACTCCGTCGCCCGCCTTGATTACCTCCAGGCCGGCGATCGATCCCGGGGGTGTAGCTCAGTCGGTTAGAGCGCTGGCCTGTCACGCCAGAGGCCGCGGGTTCAAGTCCCGTCACTCCCGCCAGCTTTCCCGACCCTGCAAGCCGCGCCGCGCCGGTGGCGCCGGCGCTCGATCGTGGGCGCGGCCTTGCGAGTCGGTGGCCCGGATGCTAGGTAGGCGCGGTCCTCCCTGGACGAGGCCCGGGCGCGATCTATGGTTCCAATATGCCGGGCGACCATCGGCCCGTCGACCGCATAGGGGCGCCGCGATGAATGCGCTGTTGGCAAACTATCTGCCGATCCTGATCTTTCTCGGCATCGCGGTCGGCCTGGCCGCGCTGATCCTGGCCGCGTCGTTCGTGATCGCGCGCCAGCGGCCCGATGCCGAGAAGCTGTCGCCGTACGAATGCGGCTTCGCGCCGTTCGAGGACGCGCGCTCGCGGTTCGACGTCCGCTTCTATCTGGTCGCGATCCTGTTCATCATCTTCGACCTCGAGGTCGCGTTTCTGTTTCCCTGGGCGGTGTCGCTCGGCAACATCGGCCTGCTCGGCTTCTGGTCGATGATGATCTTCCTCGCCGTGCTGACCATCGGCTTCGCTTACGAGTGGAAGAAAGGGGCGCTGGAATGGGAGTAGCAGCACCGGCCACGGCCCTCGAGCGGCCCGACGCCGCCGATCCCGCCCTGTTCGACCAGGTCAGCCAGGACCTTCAGGACAAGGGCTTCTTCGTCACTCACCTCGACCGGCTGGTCAGCTGGGCGCGCGCCGGCTCGATGTGGCCGATGACCTTCGGCCTCGCCTGCTGCGCCGTCGAAATGATGCACGCGGCCGCCTCGCGCTACGACCTCGACCGCTTCGGGCTCGTGTTCCGCCCGAGCCCGCGCCAGTCCGACGTGATGATCGTCGCCGGCACGCTCTGCAACAAGATGGCGCCGGCGCTGCGCAAGGTCTACGACCAGATGGCCGAGCCGCGCTACGTCCTCTCGATGGGCTCCTGCGCCAACGGCGGCGGCTACTATCACTATTCCTACTCGGTGGTGCGCGGCTGCGATCGGATCGTCCCGGTCGACGTCTACGTGCCGGGCTGCCCGCCGACCGCGGAGGCCCTGGTGTACGGGATCCTGTTGCTGCAACGCAAAATTCACCGTACCGGTACGATCGAGCGCTGAGCCCGCGGCCGCCGCAAACCCGAACCCATGAGGCACAATGGCCGTTCCGACCCTCGCTGAACGCGAAGACGCGCTGCGGGAGCTCCTGGACGAGATCGCGCCCCCCCTGGGCGACGTGCTGCTCGAGACCGCCGTGGTCCGCGGCGAGCTGACGCTGCGCGTCCAGAGCCACGCGATCGCGCGCGTGCTCGCCTATCTGCGCGACGCGCCCCAGTGCCAGTTCAAGATGCTGGTCGACCTGTGCGGGGTCGACTACCCCGAGCGCGAGCAGCGCTTCGAGGTCGTCTACCACCTGCTCTCGCTCAGGCACAACCAGCGGCTCCGGGTCAAGGTCGCGACCGACGAGGCGACGCCGGTGCCCTCGGCGGTCGACGTCTACGGCGCGGCGACCTGGTACGAGCGCGAGACCTGGGACCTCTACGGCATCCTGTTCGCCGACCATCCCGACCTGCGCCGGTTGCTCACCGACTACGGCTTCGAGGGCCACCCCTTGCGCAAGGATTTCCCGCAGACCGGCTACGTCGAGGTCCGCTACGACGACGAGCAGAAACGCGTCGTCTACGAGCCGGTGAGCCTGCGCCAGGACTGGCGGAGCTTCGATTTCCTCAGCCCCTGGGAGGGCGGCGGCCTGCTGCCGGGTGACGAGAAGGCCGACGGCGCCGGCGGCACCGGCTGATCGGGAGCTGCCGATGCCCGAGATCTCGCTGCAGAACTACTCGTTGAACTTCGGGCCGCAACACCCGGCTGCGCATGGCGTTCTGCGGCTCGTCCTCGAGCTCGACGGCGAGGTCGTCGAGCGCGCCGATCCGCACATCGGCCTGCTCCATCGCGGCACCGAGAAGCTGATCGAGTACCGGCCCTACATCCAGAGCGTCGGCTATTTCGATCGCCTCGACTACGTCTCGCCCATGTCCCAGGAGCACGCCTACGTGCTCGCGATCGAGCAGCTGCTGGGCATCGAGATCCCGGCGCGCGCGAAATGGATCCGCGTGCTGTTCGACGAGATCACCCGGATCCTCAACCACCTCCTCAACATCACGACGCTCGCCCTCGACATCGGCGCGATGACGCCCTTGCTCTGGGGCTTCGAGGAGCGCGAGAAGCTGATGGAGTTCTACGAGCGGGTCTCGGGCGCCCGCCTGCACGCCAACTACTACCGCCCGGGCGGGGTCGCGCGCGACCTGCCCGACGGGCTCGCCGAGGACATCCGGGCCTGGATGGCGACCTTCCCGGCGCTGCTCGACGACATCGAGCGACTGATCACCGACAACCGGATCTTCCGCCAGCGCCTGGTCGACATCGGCGTGGTCAATGCCGACGAAGCGCAGGATCTGGGCTTCACGGGGCCGATGCTGCGCGCCTCCGGGCTCGCCTGGGACCTGCGCAAGAGCCAGCCCTACGAGGTCTACGAGCAGCTCGACTTCGACATCCCGGTCGGCCGCCACGGCGACTGCTTCGATCGCTACATGATCCGGATGGCCGAGATGCGCGAGTCGCTGAAGATCATGGCCCAGTGCCTCGATCAGATGCCGGCCGGCCCGGTCAAGCTCCAGGACCGCAAGATCACGCCGCCCCGGCGCGCCGAGCTCAAGCGGTCGATGGAAGCGCTGATCCATCACTTCAAGCTGTACACGGAAGGCTTTCACGTGCCGGCCGGCGAGACCTACGCCGCGGTCGAGGCGCCCAAGGGCGAGTTCGGCGTCTACCTGGTCGCCGACGGCACCAACCGGCCCTGGCGCTGCAAGATCCGGGCGAGCAGCTACCCGCACCTCGCAGCCCTCGAGAAGATGGCCAAGGGCCACATGCTGCCCGACATCCCGGCGATCATCGGTTCGATCGACATCGTCTTCGGAGAAATCGACCGGTGAGCGCGCCCGAGCCTGTGGCCGTGGTGCAGGAGCCGTTCGCGTTCACGCCCGAGAACGCGGCGCAGGCCCGGGCCGCGATCGCGCGCTACCCCGCGGGCCGCCAGGCGAGCGCGGTGCTGGCGCTGCTGACGCTCGCCCAGAACCAGTGCGGCGGCTGGCTGCCGAAGCCGGCGCTCGACCATGTCGCCGCCGTCCTCCAGATGCCGACCATCCGGGTCTACGAGGTCGCATCGTTCTACGACATGCTCAACACCCGGCCGGTCGGTCGCACCCAGGTCCGCGTCTGCACGACCACGCCCTGCTGGCTGTGCGGCTCGGACGACGTGGTCAGGGCGTGCCGGGATCTGCTCGGCATCGACATCGGCCAGTCGACCGCCGACGGCCGCTTCTTCCTGCGCGAGTTCGAGTGCCTGGGCGCCTGTGCCAACGCGCCGGTGCTCTGGGTCGACGACGACTACTACGAGGACCTGACCTACGACACGACCACGGCGATCCTCGAGGCCCTGATCCGCGGCGAGCGGCCGGCGCCCGGCTCGCAGACCGGCCGGCGCGCCTCGATGCCGGCCGGCGGCAAGAAGACGCTGCTGACCGACCCCCACACCGGCGGCAACGGCCGCGAGGAAGGGCCGGGCCGGCGCGACGAGGAGCCGGTCGAGAAGGGCCGGCCCGAGGCCGAGGTCAAGGAGCACGCCACCCGCACCGAGCACCAGGGACGGCCGGGCCACGGAGCCGGCGAGCCGGGCGGGGCCGAGAAAACGGAGAAGGCGAAGGACCCCGATGCTGGCTGACAAGGACCGGATCTTCACCAACCTCTACGGCGAGTACGACTGGCGTCTGGCGGCTGCGCGCCGCCGCGGCGACTGGGACGGCGCCCGGGATCTGATCGCGAAGGGGCGCGAGTGGATCGTCGCCCAGGTCAAGGACTCGGGCTTGCGCGGGCGCGGCGGCGCCGGCTTCCCGACCGGCCTCAAGATGTCGTTCATGCCCAAGAAGTCGGACGGCGGCCCCGCCTATCTGGTGGTCAACGCCGACGAGAGCGAGCCCGGCACCTGCAAGGACCGCGAGATCATGCGCCACGACCCGCAGAAGCTGGTCGAGGGCTGCCTGCTCGCGGGCGTCGGCATGGGCGCCACCGCCTGCTACATCTACATCCGTGGCGAGTACATCTACGAGGCCAACGTCCTCCAGGCCGCGATCGACGAGGCCTACGCCGAAGGTCTGATCGGCCAGGACGCCTGCGGCTCGGGCTACGACTACGAGATCTACCTGCACCGGGGTGCCGGCGCCTACATCTGCGGCGAGGAGACCGGCCTGCTCGAGAGCCTCGAGGGCAAGAAGGGCATGCCGCGCCTGAAGCCGCCGTTCCCGGCCGCGGTCGGCCTGTACGGCCGGCCGAGCACGGTCAGCAACGTCGAGACGCTGGCGGTGATCCCGACCATCCTCCGGCGCGGCGCCGCCTGGTTCGCGGGCTTCGGCCGACCGAACAACACCGGCACCAAGATCTTCTGCATCTCAGGCCACGTGAACCAGCCGTGCACGGTCGAGGAGGAGATGAGCATCCCCCTGCGCGAGCTGATCGACCGGCACGCGGGCGGGGTGCGCGGCGGCTGGGACAACCTGCTCGCGGTGATTCCGGGCGGCGCCTCGGTGCCGCTGATCCCGAAGTCGATCTGCGCCGACGTGCTGATGGATTTCGATGCGCTCCGCGACGTCCAGAGCGGGCTCGGCACCGCCGGCGTGATCGTGATGGACAAGTCGACGGACGTCGTCGCCGCGATCGCCCGGCTGTCCAAGTTCTACATGCACGAGTTCCTGCGGCCAGTGCACGCCGTGCCGCGAGGGCACGGGCTGGCTGTGGCGGATGCTGATCCGGATCGGCCGGGGCGAGGCCGAAGCGGCGGAAATCGACCTGCTGCAGGACGTGACCAAGGAGATCGAGGGCCATACCATCTGCGCGCTGGGCGATGCCGCCGCCTGGCCGGTGCAGGGCCTGATCCGCCACTTCCGGCCCGAGCTCGAGCGCCGGATCAAGGACTACCACCTCGGCCGCCGCGCCGCCTGAGCGCCCTCGAACCAAACGAGCCTCATGTCCGAGAAGAGAACACGATGCCGAAACTGACCGTCGATGGCCTGGAGGTCGAGGTCCCGCCCGGCTCCACGGTGCTGCAGGCCTGCGAGGCGGCCGGCCGCGAGATCCCGGTGTTCTGCTTCCATCCCCGGCTCAACATCGCAGGCAACTGCCGCATGTGCCTGGTGGAAATGGAAAAATCGCCGAAGCCGATCGCGTCCTGCGCGATGCCCGCGGGCGAGGGCATGGTGATCAAGACCGACACGGCCCTGGTGCACAAGGCGCGCAAGGGCGTGCTCGAGATGCTGCTGATCAACCACCCGCTGGACTGCCCGATCTGCGACCAGGGCGGCGAGTGCGATCTGCAGGACCTGACCCTGTTCTACGGACCCGACCACTCGCGCTTCAAGGAGAACAAGCGGACCGTCACCGACAAGGAGCTCGGACCCCTGATCTCGACCCACATGACCCGCTGCATCCATTGCACGCGCTGCATCCGTTTTCTCAACGAGGTGGCCGGCATCGAGGAGCTCGGGGCGACCGGCCGCGGCGAGCACATGGAGATCGGCACCTGGATCGAGCGCGCGGTGATGTCGGAGCTGCAGGGCAACACGATCGACATCTGCCCGGTCGGCGCGCTCAACTCCAAGCCCTACGAGTACCGGGCGCGGCCGTGGGAACTGCGCCGGACCGAATTGGTCGACGTCCTGGACGCGGTCGGCTGCAACATCCGGGTCGACGCGCGCGGCCCCGAGGTCCTGCGGATCGTGCCGCGCCTGCACGAGGACATCAACGAAGAGTGGATCTCCGACAAAACCCGCTTCGCCTATGACGGCCTGAAGAAGCGCCGCCTCGACGTGCCCATGGTCAGGCGGGGCGGCAAGCTGCAGCCGGCCACCTGGCGCGAGGCCTTCGGCGCGATCCGGCAGCGGCTCGAGGGCGTTGCCGGCGACCGGATCGGGGCGATCGTCGGCGACCTCGCCGACTGCGAGGCGATGACCGCGCTGAAGGACCTGATGACGGCGCTGGAATCGCCGAACCTCGACTGCCGGCAGGCCGGCGCCAGGCTCGATCCGAAGGCCCGCTGCGGCTACCTCTTCAACACCACGATCGCCGGCATCGAGCAGGCCGACCTGTGCCTTCTGATCGGCACCGATCCACGTTTCGAGGCCCCGCTCGTCAACGTCCGCCTGCGCAAGCGCTTCCGCCAGGGCGGCTTCGCGGTCGCCCGGATCGGCGCGGTCGCCGATCTGACCTATCCGGTCGAGGAGCTCGGCGCCGGGCCGCCGACGCTCTCCGAGCTCGTCGACGGCAGCCTCGACTTCGCCGCCCGCCTCGAGCAGGCCGAGCACCCGATGCTGATCCTGGGCCAGGGCGCGCTCCGGCGCCCCGACGGCATGGCGGTGCTCGCGGCCGCGCGCGAGATCGCCGAGCGCTTCGGCCTGATCAAGGAGGGCTGGAACGGCTTCAACGTCCTGCACACCGCGGCCGCAAGGGTCGGCGGCCTCGATCTCGGCCTGGTTCCGGGCAAGGGCGGTCTCGACGTCGCCGGCATGCTGCAGGCGGCGGGCAAGGGCGCGCTCGAGGTGCTCTACCTGCTCGGTGTCGACGAGCTCGACCTCGACGAGACCGGCGATGCGTTCGTGATCTACCAGGGCCATCACGGCGACCGCGGTGCCCGGCACGCCGACGTGATCCTGCCGGGCGCCGCCTATACCGAGAAGAACGCGACCTACGTCAACACCGAGGGCCGGCCGCAGCGGACCCGGCTCGCGGTCTTCCCGCCGGGCGACGCGCGCGAGGACTGGAAAATCCTGCGCGCGCTGTCCGAGGCGCTCGGCCGCAAGCTGCCGCTCGACACGCTGGGCCAGGTGCGCGCGCGCATGGTCGAGATCGCGCCCGAGCTCGCCGAGCCGGACGTGATCCAGCCGGCCCCCTGGCGCGCCTTCGGCCGCAAGGGCAAGCTCGACGGCGCCCCGTTCCTGAGCCCGATCGAGGATTTCTACCGGACCGACCCGATCTCGCGGGCGTCTTTGATCATGGCCGAGTGCAGCGCGCTGCACAGCCCCGTCCCCGAGCCGGCGACCGGCACCCATGGTTAACTTCTGGACCGGCTACGCTTGGCCCACGATCTGGATCGTGATGCAGATCGTGGTCGTGATCGTGCCGCTCCTGCTCGCGGTCGCCTACCTGACCTACGCCGAGCGCAAGGTGATCGCCGCGATGCAGCTCCGCCAGGGGCCAATGGTCGTGGGCCCGCTCGGCCTGCTCCAGCCGATCGCCGACGGCCTCAAGCTCCTGGTCAAGGAGACCGTGATCCCGAGCGGCGCCAACAAGGTCGTGTTCGTCGCCGCGCCGATGATCACCTTCGTGCTGGCGCTGATCGGCTGGGCGGTGATCCCGTTCGGCGAAGGCCTAGTGATCGCCGACATCAACGTCGGCGTGCTCTACCTCTTCGCGATCTCCTCGCTCGGCGTCTACGGCATCATCATGGCCGGCTGGGCCAGCAACTCGCGCTACGCCTTCCTCGGCGCACTCCGCTCGGCCGCCCAGATGGTGTCCTACGAGATCTCGATCGGCCTGATCATCATCAACGTCCTGATCACGGTCGGCTCGCTCAATCTCTCGGCGATCGTGCGCGCCCAGGCGGGCTTGTGGTTCTTCATCCCGCACTTCCCGATGTTCGCGATCTTCATCGCCTCGATCCTGGCCGAGACCAATCGCCACCCGTTCGACCTGCCCGAGGCCGAGGCCGAGCTCGTGTCCGGCTACAACGTCGAATACTCGGCGATGACCTTCGCGCTCTTCTTCCTCGGCGAATACGCCAACATGATCCTGATGAGCGCGATCTGCTCGGTCCTGTTCCTGGGCGGCTGGCTGCCGCCGTTCGCGATCGCGCCGTTCACCTGGATCCCGGGGCCGATCTGGCTGATCGCCAAGGTCTGCCTGATCCTGTTCGTGTTCATCTGGGCGCGCGCGACGCTGCCGCGCTACCGCTACGATCAGCTGATGCGCCTCGGCTGGAAGGTGTTCCTGCCGGCGTCCCTGCTCTGGGTCGTCTTGACCTCGGGCTTCCTGGTCGCGACCGGCAACCTGCCGCATCACTGAGCGCTGGAGACACCCCATGGCATGGCTCGACCGCACCGCCCGCACGCTTTTGTGGCAGGAGCTGGTCTCGGGCTTCGCGCTGACCTTCCGCTACATGTTCAAGCGCAGCGTGACCCTGAACTACCCCTACGAGAAAGGGCCGCTCAGCCCGCGCTTTCGCGGCGAGCATGTGCTCCGCCGCTACCCGAACGGCGAGGAGCGCTGCATCGCCTGCAAGCTCTGCGAGGCGATCTGCCCGGCGCAGGCGATCACGATCGAATCCGAGCCGCGCCCGGACGGCTCGCGCCGCACGACCCGCTACGACATCGACATGGTCAAGTGCATCTACTGCGGCATGTGTGAGGAGTCATGCCCGGTCGATGCGATCGTCGAGGGGCCGAACTTCGAGTTCGCGACCGAGACGCGCGCGGAGCTCTTCTATAACAAGGAAAAGCTGCTCGCCAACGGCGCGCGCTGGGAGCGCGAGATCGCGGCCAACCTTGCCGCCGACGCCCCTTATCGCTAAACCCTAGGCGGCCGGACCGAGGGAGCCGGCGCAAAAGGACGTCATGACGGTTGCGCTCCTGGTCTTCTACCTGCTGGCGGCGGTCGCGGTGGCGGCCGGCGTCATGGTCATCTCGGCGCGCAACCCGGTCCACTCGGTCCTGTTCCTGATCCTCGCCTTCTTCAACACGGCAGGCCTGTTCGTGCTGATCGGCGCCGAGTTCCTGGCGATGGTCCTGGTCGTGGTCTACGTCGGCGCGGTCGCGGTCTTGTTCCTGTTCGTGGTCATGATGCTCGACATCAACTTCGTCCGCCTGCGCGAGGGCTTCCTCCAGTATCTGCCGATCGGCGCGCTGATCGGCCTCGTGCTGCTGGTCGAGCTGATCCTGGTGCTCGGCAGCTGGGGGCTCTCGGCCGGGGCGAGCACCGGCATGGCGGCGCAGCCGGTGCCGGCCGAGGTCAGCAACATCGAGGCCTTGGGCAACCTGTTCTACACCGACTATTTCTACCTGTTCCAGGCAGCCGGCCTGATCCTCCTGGTCGCGATCATCGGCGCGATCACGCTGACGCTCCGCCACAAGCCGGATGCCCGCCGGCAGCGGATCGCCGAGCAGGTCCACAGGCGGCGCGAGGAGTTGATCGAGCTGCGCAAGGTCCAGCCCGGGAGCGGCATCTGATGGCGGTCCCGCTCGCCCATTACCTGACGGTCGCCGCGATCCTGTTCACGCTCGGCATCTTCGGCATCTTCCTGAACCGCAAGAACGTGATCATCATCCTGATGTCGATCGAGCTGATGCTGCTCGCGATCAATCTCAACTTCGTCGCGTTCTCGGCCTATCTCGGCGACCTCGCGGGCCAGGTGTTCGCGATGTTCGTGCTCACGGTCGCGGCCGCGGAGGCGGCGATCGGGCTCGCGATCCTGGTGGTCTACTTCCGCAATCGCGGCAGCATCGAGGTTGAGGACATCAACCTCATGCGCGGCTGAGCGCCGATGTTCGCCGCACTCGTGGTCTTCCTGCCACTGCTGGGTGCAGCGATCGCCGGCATCTTCGGGCGCGCGATCGGCGATCGCGGCGCCCAGATCGTGACCTGCGGCGGCCTGATCCTCGCCGCCGTCTGCTCCTGGGTCGTGCTGGGCGAGGTGGTCGAGGGCGCGCCGTTCAAGGTCGAGCTGTTCCGCTGGGTGCACTCCGGCACCTTCGAGGCCGACTGGACGCTCCGGGTCGACGTGCTGACCGCGGTCATGATGTTCACGGTCTCGACCGTGTCCGCGATCATCCACGTCTACTCGGTCGGCTACATGGCGCACGATCCGGGCATCCCGCGCTTCATGAGCTACCTGTCGTTGTTCACCTTCTTCATGCTGGCGCTGGTCAGCGCGGACAACTTCCTCCAGCTGTACTTCGGCTGGGAGGGGGTGGGGCTGGTCTCCTACCTCTTGATCGGCTTCTGGTACACGCGGCCCTCGGCCTGCGCCGCCGCGATCAAGGCGTTCCTGGTCAACCGGGTCGGCGACTTCGGCTTCGCGCTCGGGATCGCCGCGGTCTACCTGGTGTTCGATTCGGTCGAGTTCGACACCGTGTTCGGCAACGCCGGCAAGTTCGCCGACACTAACCTCCTGGTGTTCGGCCACAGCTTCGACACGCTGACCGTGATCTGCCTGCTGCTGTTCGTCGGCGCCATGGGCAAGTCCGCGCAGCTGCCGCTGCACACCTGGCTGCCGGACGCGATGGAGGGCCCGACCCCGGTCTCGGCGCTGATCCACGCCGCGACCATGGTGACCGCCGGCGTGTTCATGGTCGCGCGCTGCTCGCCCTTGTTCGAGCACTCGCCGACCGCGCTCGCCTTCGTCGCCTTCATCGGCGCCACGACCGCGGTGTTCGCGGCCACGATCGGCCTGGTCCAGAACGACATCAAGCGGGTGATCGCGTACTCGACCTGCTCGCAGCTCGGCTATATGTTCTTTGCCTGCGGCGTGTCGGCCTACGCCGGCGCGATCTTCCACCTGTTCACCCACGCCTTCTTCAAAGCACTCCTGTTCCTGGGCGCGGGCTCGGTGATCCACGCCATGTCGGACGAGCAGGACATGCGCCGGATGGGCGGCATCTGGCGCCGGATCCCGATCACCTACGCGGTCATGTGGATCGGCTCGCTGGCGCTCGCGGGCGTGCCGTTCTTCGCCGGCTACTTCTCCAAGGACCTGATCCTGGAGGCCGCGTGGGCGGCGCACGGGCCCTTTGCAACCTACGCCTTCTGGCTCGGCACCTTCGCCGCCCTGCTGACCGCGTTCTACTCCTGGCGCCTGCTGTTCATGACCTTCCACGGGCAGCCGCGCGCGACGCCCGAGGTCATGGCCCACGTCCACGAGAGCCCGAAGGTCATGACCATCCCCCTGATCCTGCTCGCGATCGGCGCGACCTTCGGCGGCATCGCCGGCCTCGCGATGGTCGACCCCTCGGGCGCCTTCTGGAAGGGCTCGATCGTCGTGCTGGGCGAGCCGTCGGTGCTCGAGGAGGCGCACCACGTGCCGTTCCCGATCAAGATCCTGCCGCTCCTGATGGCCGTGGTCGGGATCGGCCTCGCCTGGCTCATGTACATCCGCGACCCCGGCCTGCCGGCGCGCCTCGCCACCAGCTCCAACGGCCTGTACCGGTTCCTGTACAACAAGTGGTACTTCGACGAGCTCTACGACTTCCTGTTCGTCGAGCCGGCCAAGCGCCTGGGCTACGGCCTCTGGCAGATGATCGACGTCGGCGTGATCGACAGTTTCGGACCCGACGGCGTCGCCGCCGGCGCGCTGACCGTGGCCCGGCGCGCGGTCCGGCTGCAGACCGGCTACCTCTATCACTACGCGTTTGCCATGCTGATCGGGGTCGCGGCCCTGGTCACCTGGTACCTGTTCGCGCTCTGAGGGACCGGCGATGAGCGACTGGCCGCTGTTGTCCCTGGTCATCTTCCTGCCGCTCGCGGGTGCGGCCTTCATCCTCCTGATCCGCGGCGAGCCCGAGGTCGTGGCCCAGAACGCGCGCAGCGTCGCGCTCTGGACCGCGAGCATCACCTTCCTTCTGTCGCTGCTGATCTGGGGCAACTTCGACCCGACCACCGCCGACTTCCAGCTGGTCGAGAAGGTCGACTGGTTCGCCGGCTTCGAGATCAGCTACCACGTCGGCATCGACGGCATCTCGCTGTTCCTCGTGCTCCTGTCGACCCTGATCACGCTCGTCTGCGTGGTCGTCTCCTGGCACTCGATCCAGTACCGCGTCAAAGAGTACATGGTCGCCTTCCTGGTCATGGAGACCTTCATGGTCGGGGTGTTCTGCGCCCTCGACCTCGTGCTCTTCTACCTGTTCTTCGAGGGCATCCTGATCCCGATGTTCCTGATCATCGGGATCTGGGGCGGGCCGCGCCGGATCTATTCGGCTTTCAAGTTCTTCCTGTACACGCTGGCCGGATCGGTCTTGTTCCTGATCGCGGTCCTGGTCATGTACCTCAAGGCCGGCACGACCGACATGCCGACCCTGATGAACGCGCATTTCGATCCGACGCTGCAGAGGTGGCTGTGGCTCGCGATGTTCGCCTCGTTCGCGGTCAAGGTGCCGATGTGGCCGTTCCACACCTGGCTGCCGGACGCCCACGTCGAGGCGCCGACCGCGGGCTCGGTGGTGCTGGCCGGCATCCTGCTCAAGCTCGGCGGCTACGGCTATCTGCGCTTCTCGCTGCCGATGCTGCCCGACGCCTCGGTGTTCTTCACGCCGATGATCTACGCGCTCTCGATCGTCGCGATCGTCTACACCTCGCTGGTCGCGCTGATGCAGAGCGACATGAAGAAGCTGATCGCCTACTCGTCGGTCGCCCACATGGGCATCGTCACGATCGGCATCTTCACGCTCAACCCGCTGGGCATCCAGGGCTCGATCGTCCAGATGCTCTCCCACGGCCTGGTCAGTGGTGCCCTCTTCATGTGCGTCGGCGTCGTCTATGATCGCATCCACTCCCGAGAGATCTCGAGCTACGGCGGCCTTGCCGAGCGGATGCCGGCCTACGCGACCGCGTTCATGCTGTTCATGCTGGCCTCGGTCGGCCTGCCCGGCACCTCGGGCTTCGTCGGCGAGATCCTGGTGATCATCGGCGTGTTCCAGATCAACAGCTGGGTCGCAGCACTCGCCGCGACCGGCATGATCCTGGGGGCCGCCTACATGCTCTGGCTGTACCGGCGGGTGATCTTCGGCGCGCTGCTCCAGAGCCATCTGCGCACGATCCGCGATCTGCGGCCGCACGAGGTCGCGGCGTTCGCGCCGCTGGCGCTCCTGGTCCTGATGATGGGCGTCTATCCGGCGCTCTTCCTCGACCCGATGGCGGCCTCGGTCAATCATCTGCTGACGCAGGTCGCGGGCCACCCGGCGCCTGCCACGACCGCGCTGCTGGTGGCGCACTGAGACCTCGGCCGAAGCTGAAGGAACCATGTTCAACCTCACGCCCGCGATCACCGAGATCTTCCTCACCGGCACGGCGCTCGCCCTGCTGATGGTCGGCGCGTTCCGCGGTCGCGAGCCCGAGGCCGGCCGGCTGGTGACGCCGCTCGCCGTGATGGCGATGGTGATCGGGCTGTTCCTCTTGAGCTTCGGCAGCCAGGCGCGCGCCTGGACCTTCGGCGGCCAGTTCGTGACCGACGGCTTTGCCGTCTACCTCAAGGTCCTGGTGCTGATCGGGTCGGCGGTCTGCCTCAGCATGTCGACCGACTACCTGCAGCGGGAGGGCATCGAGCGCTTCGAGTTCCCGGTCCTGGCGCTGTTCTCGACCGTCGGCATGCTGATGATGATCTCGGCCAACAGCCTGATCGCGCTCTACCTCGCGCTCGAACTCCAGAGCCTGCCGCTCTACGTGATGACCGCGTTCCATCGCGACCAGACCCGCTCGACCGAGGCCGGGCTCAAGTACTTCGTGCTCGGCGCGCTCGCCTCGGGCCTGCTGCTGTACGGCTGCTCGCTGGTCTACGGCTTCACCGGCACGCTGTCGTTCGCGGGCCTCGCCGACCTGCTGCGGCCGGGGCAGGACGGGCAGGTGACGATCGGCATCGGCGCGCTGATCGGGCTCGTGTTCATCGCCGCGGGGCTCGCCTTCAAGCTCGCGGCGGTGCCGTTCCACATGTGGATCCCCGACGTCTACGAGGGCGCGCCGACCCCGGTCACCGCGTTCCTCGCGGCCGCCCCCAAGGTCGCGGCGATGGGCCTGACGCTCCGCGTCTTCTACGAGCCGTTCGGCGACTGGGCCCTGCAGTGGCAGCAGATCGTGGTCTTCATCTCGATCGCATCGATGCTGCTCGGGGCGTTCGCCGCGATCGGCCAGACCAACATCAAGCGCCTGCTCGCCTACAGCAGCATCGGCCACATGGGCTACGCGCTGGTCGGGCTCGCCGCCGGCACCGAGCAGGGCGCGTACAGCGTCCTGATCTATCTCGCGATCTACGTGGTCATGATCCTCGGCACCTTCGGCTGCGTGCTGGTCATGCGCCGGCATGGCGCGGCGGTCGAAGGGATCGACGATCTGGCCGGGCTCGCGGGCCGGCAGCCGCTGCTGGCCGCAGCGCTCGCGGTGTTCATGTTCTCGTTGGCCGGGATCCCGCCGCTCGCCGGCTTCTTCGGCAAGCTCTACGTCTTCATGGCGGCGATCCAGGCGGGCCTGGTGTCGCTCGCGGTGATCGGCGTGCTCGCGAGCGTGGTCGGCGCCTTCTATTACATCCGGATCGTCAAGGTCATGTATTTCGACGAGGCGCGGGAGGGCTTCGACCAGCCGATCGGCCGCGAGTTCGGGATCGTGGTCGGCGTCACCGCGGTCCTGAACGTCGTGTTCTGCCTGCATCCGAGCCCCTTGTTGAGCCAGGCCCAGGCTGCGGCAGCGGCTCTGGTGTCGTGACGTCCGAAGTCCGGCTGCCGGCCGGCTTCGTCCTCCAGGCGCACGATCGGCTCGCCAGCACCAATGACGAAGCGATGCGGCTGGCGGCGGCCGGCGAGCCGGCCGGGCTCGTGGTCTCGGCCGCCGAGCAGACCCGGGGCCGCGGCCGCTACGGCCGGACCTGGGTCTCGCCGCCCGGCAACCTCTACGCCTCGGTGCTGCTCCGACCGGACTGCGCCATGGCGGTCGCGGCGCAGCTCTCGCTGGTCGCCGGTCTCGCGCTCGGCGAGGCTCTGCTCGAGCTCGGCCCGGCCGGTCCCGACCTGGCGCTCAAGTGGCCGAACGACGTCCTGCTCGGCGGCGCCAAGACGGCGGGCGTCCTGCTCGAGGGGACCAGCCACGCCGACGGGCGGGCCGCGTTCGTGGTCATCGGCACGGGCGTCAACATCCTGAGCTGCCCCGAGGATACGCCCTATCCGGCGACCTGCCTGGCCCGCGCCGGGTTTCCGGCCCTGAGCCCGCAGGCGGTGCTCGAAGCCTATCTCCAGATGCTCGAGCGCTGGCTGGAGCGCTGGCGGCGGACCGGCTTCGGCGCCGTCCGGCAGGCCTGGCTCGCGCGCGCCTTCCGGCTCGGCGGCGAGATCCGGCTCGGGCTCGAGCGCGGCGAGCTGCGCGGCCGCTTCCTCGACCTCTCCGACACCGGCTCGCTGCTGATCGAGCAGGCCGGCGGCCGCCGGCGCGAGATCGCCGCCGGCGAAGTCCTCGATCTGGATCCCTGACGATGGCTGCAAGCCTGCTGCTCGCGATCGACGTCGGCAACACCAATACCGTGTTCGCGCTCTACCGCGAGCGCGAGGCGCTGGGCCAGTGGCGGATCTCGACCGTGCGCGAGCGGACCGCCGACGAGTACGCCGCAGCACTCACCCAGCTGATGGCGCTCAAGGGCTTCGGCCAGGACGACATCGGCGCCGCCGCGATCTGCTCGGTCGTGCCCCAGGCGCTCACGCCGCTCAAGAGCATGTGTCAGCAGTTCTTCAACTGCGCCGCCAGGGTCGTCGGCGAGAACCTCGGCGTCGACATCCAGATCACGATCGACAACCCGCGCGAGGTCGGCGCCGACCGCCTGGTCAACGCCGTGGCGGCCCACGGCCGCTATGGCGGGCCGCTGATCGTGGTCGATTTCGGCACCGCCACCACCTTCGACGTGGTCGACGACGATGGCCGCTATTGCGGCGGCGTGATCGCGACCGGGATCAATCTGTCGCTCGAGGCGTTGCACCGGGCCGCGGCCCAGCTGCCCCGGGTCGCGGTCGAGCGGCCGTCGCAGGTGATCGGCACGTCGACCGTGACCGCAATGCAGTCCGGCGTCTACTGGGGCTACGTCAGCCTGATCGAAGGCATGGTCGCCAGAATCAGGACCGAGTTCGGCGCGCCGATGAAGGTGATCGCGACCGGCGGCCTCGCCGGCCTGTTCGCAGGCGCTACCGATGCGATCGAGCACGTCGATCGCGACTTGACCATGGCCGGGCTGGTCGAGCTGTTCTATGCCAATCGACCGCAGCAGTCGAACTGAGGGTGGGCATGCAGAATTCGGAGTTGCTCTTCGTACCGCTCGGCGGGGCCGGGGAGATCGGCCTGAACCTCAACCTCTACGGCCTGGACGGCCGGTGGCTGATGGTCGACCTCGGGATCAGCTTCGCCGACGACACGCTGCCCGGCGTCGAGATCGTGCTGCCCGATCCGCGCTTCATCGAGAGCCGCAGGGAGGATCTCTGCGGGCTGGTCCTGACCCATGCGCACGAAGACCATTTCGGCGCCATCCCCTACCTCTGGCAGCGGCTGCGCTGCCCGATCTGGTGCACCCGGTTCACCGCGGCGGTGCTGCGCCGCAAGCTCGACGAGAGCCGGCTCAAGGGGGTGCCGGTCAACGTCGTGGCGCCGGGCGAGCGCTTCCAGGTCGGGCCGTTCGACTGCGCCCTGATCCAGGTCACCCATTCGATCCCGGAGGCGCACGCGCTGGCGCTGAGGACGCCGCTCGGCAACGTCCTGCACACCGGCGACTGGAAGCTCGACCCGGCGCCGCTGGTCGGGCCCTTGACCGACAGCGAGGCGCTCGAGGCCTTCGGCCACGAGGGCGTGCTCGCGATGGTCGCCGATTCGACCAACATCCTGAACCCCGGCACCTCGGGCTCCGAGGCCGAGGTCCGCGACAGCCTGATGGAGCTGATCGGCCGCCAGACCACGCGGGTGCTGCTGACCACCTTCGCGTCCAACATCGCGCGCCTTGCGACCGCGATCACGGTCGCGGCCGCGACCGGGCGCGAGGTCGCGGCGGTCGGGCGCTCGATGCGCCGGATGATCGAGGCGGCGCGCGAGGTCGGCTATCTCGAGGACATCCCGGAGCTGCTCGACGAGCGGACCGCTAGCGAATTGCCGCGCCATAAGGTGCTGTGGCTCTCGACCGGCTGCCAGGGCGAGCCGCGGGCGGCGCTGACCCGGATCGCCGCCGGCCAGCACCCGACCGTGGCGCTCGAGCCGGGCGACGTCGTGATCTTCTCCTCCAAGATCATCCCGGGCAACGAGCGCACCCTCTACAATCTGCACAACGCGCTGATCCGGGGCGGCATCGAGGTGATCACCGAGGAGGACCATTTCGTCCACGTCTCCGGCCATCCCTGCCGCGACGAGGTCGCGCAGATGTATCGCTGGATCAAGCCGCAGATCGCGATCCCGGTGCATGGCGAGCCACGCCATCTGCACGAACACCTGGCGTTCGCCCGCGCGCTTGGGGTGCCCGAGGTGCTGGAGATCCGCAACGGCGACGTGGCGCGCCTGGCGCCGGCGCCGCCCGAGGTCATCGAGGAGGTGCCGACCGGGCGCCTCGTGCTCGAGAACGACGGCCTGGTCGCCGCCGGCGACGATTTGTTCCGCACCCGAAGGCGGCTGATGGCCCACGGCACGGTCCTGGTCGGGCTGGTGCTCGACCGCTACGGCACGCTGCTCGCGACCCCCAGGCTCTCGACCTTCGGGGCGGTCGACCTCGAGCGCGAGCCCGACCTCGCGACCAGCGTCCAGAACGCGATCGAGGATGCCGTCGAGGCGCTCGAGGACGACGCCGCGCTCGACGACGAGCAGATCCGGGTCGCGGTCCGGGTCGCGGTCCGGCGCGCCTTCAAGCTCGTGCGCGAGAAGCGGCCGATCATCGAGATCCAGATCACCCGGCTCGACCGCGAGGCGCTCGAAGGACTGTACGACGAGGCCGGAGCCGCCTGATGATCGGCCGGCTGAACCACGTCGCGATCGCGGTCCCGGACCTCGATGCGGCGGTTGCGCAATACCGTGACCTGCTCGGCGCCAAAGTATCGTCTGCCGTCCCGCAACCGGCGCACGGCGTGACCACGGTGTTCGTCGAGCTGCCCAACACCAAGATCGAGCTCCTGCACCCGCTGGGCGACGGCTCGCCGATCGCGGCCTTCCTCGAGCGTCTGCCGAGCGGCGGCATCCACCACCTCTGCTACGAGGTTCCGGACATCCTGGCCGCGCGCGACCGGCTGGTGGCCCAGGGCGCGCGCGTGCTGGGCGACGGCACGCCCAAGCAGGGCGCCCACGACCGCCCGGTCCTGTTCCTGCACCCCAAGGACTTCAGCGGCACGCTGATCGAGCTCGAGCAGGCCTGAGCGGGCCCATGGACTGGTTCGCGACCGGGATCACCTTCCTCTTGGTCTGGTGGCTGGTCCTGTTCATGGTGCTGCCCTTCGGCGCGCGACCGCCCGACCAGGTCGAGCCCGGCATGGCGCCGAGCGCGCCGGCCAGGCCGCGGATCGCCCTCAAATTCCTGATCACCACGCTGATCGCGGTGGTCCTGACCGCGCTCATCCTCTGGCTGATCGACAGCGGCGCGATCCAGCTCCAGCCCACCCGCTGAACCAATTCCCGCACCAGTTGCTGGATTTTCTGATTACGGCACATACGCAATGTAGTGTCCGAGGTCTAGATTGTATCTTTCTGATAGAGCTGGCAATTAATCGACCAGAATTAGCTCTTCATGACGATCCGGGGGCGCGGATCGCCGTCGTCAGTACGGACGGCGCCAGTGCTCGCTCAAATGACCGTGATCGGCCTTCATCGCCACTCGAAAGCGCATCTGAGCAAGGCTCTGCTCTTGCATCGCGTTCAACCGCGTATCAGCCGCTAAAATTTGAGAAAAAATTGCTACCGATCACGCTGTGGAATTTGTCGCGAGGTTACTTATTCATCATCAAATTTTTCTTGCCATCCAAGGAGCATGCCCCCATATTAGTGGGGTGTTCATGGGATGTTTCCCCTGTGACACCCGACTTGAGGCGTTTCCTCCCTACCTTAGCCGCGTCAGACCTCTGGCGCGGCTTTTTTCGTCGGCCCGCGGCGTTATAGATCAATGGATTACGCCTGGAGCTGGAGTTGGCAGGTGCGCTCCGGGAGCGAGATCGGCTGCGGTCCGGGGCGCGGTCGGATATGATCGGCTGGATCACAAAGGAGCGCCGGCGGCGCTTGCATCGGCCGGATCGGGACATAGTTATCAACTTCTGGGATAGAGCTCGGGAAGCCCTTGAGCGTTGCGGTCCGAGAGCCCGGCGGGACCGTCGGCGGGGCGGCGCCGGAATTGTCATCGGCACACGATCCGCCTAGAGTGGCGCCGCTTCGACCATGCCCTCCCAAGCGAGACCCAGATGCGGCTGTCGCGCTACTTTCTGCCGTTGCTCAAGGAGACCCCCGCCGAGGCGCAGATCGTGTCGCACCAGCTGATGCTGCGCGCCGGCATGGTCCGCCAGAGCTCCGCGGGGATCTACAGCTGGCTGCCGCTCGGCCTCAGGGTGCTGAAGCGCGTCGAGCAGATCGTCCGCGAGGAGATGGACCGGGCCGGCTGCCACGAGATCCTGATGCCCGCGATCCAGCCGGCCGAGCTCTGGCAGGAGAGCGGCCGCTACGACGACTACGGCAAGGAGATGCTCAGGATCACCGACCGTCACGAGCGCCCGATGCTCTACGGGCCGACCCACGAGGAGGTGGTGACCGACATCTTCCGCCGCAGCGTCCGCAGCTACCGCGACCTGCCGGTCAACCTCTACCAGATCCAGTGGAAGTTCCGGGACGAGATCCGGCCGCGCTTCGGGGTCATGCGCGGCCGCGAGTTCTACATGAAGGACAACTACTCCTTCGACCTCGATTTCGAGGGCGCGAAGCGCTCCTACGACAACATGTTCATCGCCTATCTCAAGACGTTCCGGCGCATGGGCCTGACCGCGATCCCGATGCGGGCGGCCAGTGGCGCGATCGGCGGCGACATGAGCCACGAATTCCAGGTCCTGGCGGCGACCGGCGAGAGCCAGGTCTTCTACGATCCGGCGTTCGAGGAGATCGACTTCCTCCGCGACATGGCGGACATCGAGGAGCTGAAGGCGCTCTACGCCGCGACCGACGAGCAGCACGACCCGGCAAGCTGCCCGGTGCCGGCGGAACGGCTGCGCTCCGGGCGCGGCATCGAGGTCGGTCAGATCTTCTACCTCGGCACCAAGTATTCCAAGCCCATGGGCGCCACCGTGACGGGCCCGGACGGCCAGGACACTCCGGTCGAGATGGGGTGTTACGGGATCGGCGTCTCGCGCCTGGTCGGCGCGCTGATCGAGGTCTTCCACGACGACGCCGGGATCAAATGGCCGGAGTCAGTGGCGCCGTTCCGGCTCGGACTGGTGCATCTGCGGCCGGGCGACGCCGCCTGCGACGCCATGGTCGAGGCGCTCGAGGCGGCGTTCGCGACCGCCGCCATCGATGTCCTGGTCGATGACCGCGAGGAGAGCGCCGGCGCCAAGTTCGCGACCATGGACCTGATCGGCCTGCCCTGGCAGGCGGTGGTCGGGCCGCGCGGCGTCAGGCAGGGCGTGGTCGAGCTGAAGTCGCGATCGACCGGCGAGCGCGTCGAGCTCACGCCTGAAGCGCTGGTCGGACGGCTCACCGCTTGATGTTCGCTCCGGTCGAGCGCTTGATCGCCGGCCGCTACCTGCGGCCGCGCCGGCAGGAGGGCTTCATCTCGGTGATCGCGCTGTTCTCGCTGCTCGGAATCGCGCTCGGGGTCGCGACCCTGATCGTCGTGCTCGCGGTCATGAGCGGCTTTCGGGCCGAGCTGCTCGGCCGCGTGCTCGGCCTCAACGGCCACGTCACCCTCCAGGCCGGGCCCGACGGCCTGAGCCACTTCGACGCGCTCGCCGATCGGCTGCGCGGAGCCGACGGCGTGCTCTCGGTGACGCCCCTGGTCACCGGCCAGGTGATGGCGACCGCCCACGGCACCGCGTCGGGCGCGCTCGTGCACGGCATCCGGCCGGCCGACCTGGCGGCGCGCGCGACCATCGCCGACCACCTGCTCGAGGGCTCGGTGGCGCACCTCACCGACGATCAGATCGCGATCGGCTCGCGCATGGCCTACCGCATGGGGCTCGGCCTCGGCGATCGCCTGACCCTGATCTCGCCCCAGGGCACGCCGACCGCGTTCGGCACCATGCCGCGGGTCAAGGCGTACCAGATCGGCGCGATCTTCGAGGTCGGCATGTACGAGTACGACAGCACGCTGGTCTACATGCCGCTCGAGGCGGCCCAGGCCTACTTCCAGCTCGACGATCGCGCCAACCAGCTCGAGATCATGGTCGCCGACCCCGACCGGGTCGCCGCCTACCGGCGGGAGCTGGCACCGCTGGTCGGCGACGCCGGCCAGCTGGTCGACTGGCAGCAGGCCAACGCCTCGTTCTTCACGGCGCTCAAGGTCGAGCGCAACGTGATGTTCCTGATCCTCAGCCTGATCATCATGGTCGCCGCCTTCAACATCATCGCGGGCATGATCATGCTGGTGAAGGACAAGGGCCGCGACATCGCGATCCTCCGGACCATGGGCGCCACCCGGGGCGCCATCATGCGGGTGTTCTTCATGAGCGGCGCCGCGATCGGGGTCACCGGCACGGTCGCGGGCTTCCTGCTCGGGCTCGTGTTCGCCGAGAACATCGAGACCATCCGGCAGTGGCTGCAGGTGCTGACCGGGACCAACCTGTTCTCGGCCGAGATCTACTTTTTGTCGCACCTGCCGGCCAGGATCGAGGCCAGCGACGTGATCAGCGTCGTCCTGATGAGCCTGGCCCTGTCGCTGCTCGCCACGCTCTACCCGTCCTGGCGAGCGGCCCGGCTCGATCCGGTCGAAGCGCTGCGCTATGAGTGAAGCCGCCTTGGCCACGAGGCGCCTTGACCGGGGTCCCGAGGCCGCCGGCCTCGGCAGGAGCGGCGTCGCACTCCAGCTCACTGGCATCGGCCGACGCTTCCAGCAGGGCGAGGGCTGGCTCGAGGTGCTGCGCGGGGTCGACCTGGAGCTGGCGCCCGGCGCCGTGGTCGCGCTGATGGGCCCGTCCGGCTCCGGCAAGTCGACGCTGTTGCAGATCGCGGGCCTGCTCGAGCACCCCGATGCCGGCGAGGTGCTGCTCGGCGGGCGCGCCTGCGGGCGGCTGTCGGACGCCGAGCGCACCCGGATCCGGCGCGAGAGCCTGGGCTTCGTCTACCAGTTCCATCACCTGCTGCCCGAGTTCAGCGCGCTCGAGAACGTGATGCTGCCGGGCATGCTGGCCGGGTCCAGCCGGAGCGCGGCGCGCTCGCGGGCGCGCGAGCTTCTGACCGTGCTCGGGGTCGAGCGGCGCGAGAGCCATCGGCCCGCGCGGCTGTCCGGCGGCGAGCAGCAAAGGGTCGCGATCGCCCGGGCGATGGCCAACCGGCCGGCCGTGCTGCTCGCCGACGAGCCGACCGGCAATCTCGACGAGGCGACCGCGAGCGCGGTGTTCGCGACCCTGATCCAGGCCGCCCGCGAGACCTCGGCAGCACTGCTGGTCGCGACCCACAACGCCGAGCTCGCCGCCCGCGCCGATGCCATGCTGCGCCTGCACAACGGCGTCGTCGAGCGCTCCTGACCCCTGGCTCAGGGCCGCCAGAAGCGGGGCGTCAGCAGCACCAGCACCGTGAACAGCTCGAGCCGCCCGAGCAGCATCTCGAAGGCGAGGATCCACTTGGCGCCATCAGGCAGGCTCGCGTAGTTGCCGGCCGGGCCGATGATCGGGCCGAGCCCGGGGCCGACGTTGCCGATCGCCTGGACGGTGCCGCTGAGCGCGGTCAGCCAGTCCAGGCCGAAGGCACCGAGGCTGACCGCCCCGACCGCGACCGCCATGAAGTAGATGGCGAGGAACGCCATCACGCCCTCGACCACGTCGACCGACAGCGGCTTGCCGTCGTAGGTGCGCTGCGCGATCGCGTGCGGCATGAAGCGCCGCTGGATGTGCTCGCGCAGCACGATCAGCAGCACCCGGAACCGGAACACCTTGATTGCGCCCGCGGTCGAGCCGGTGCAGCCGCCGACGAACATCAGGTAGAAGAAGATGCCGTCGGCGAACGGTCCCCAGACGCCAAAATCGTCGGAGGCGTAGCCGGTCGTGGTCATCACCGAGGTGGCATTGAAGGCGGCGAGCCGGAGCGCGTCGACGAACGGCCGGCCGCCGTGCCAGTACAGCCAGCCGGTCAGCGCGAGGACGCTGACCCCGACCACCAGCAACATCACCCCGGCCTGGCGGTCGCGCAGGATCGACCAGTCGCCGCGGCCCGCGCGCACGAACAACAGGAACGGCAGGGCACCCGCGAGCATGAACACGACGCTCACCCACTGGGCCGCGGCCGGAAAGGCCGTGAACGACGAATCGCGTGTGGCGTAGCCGCCGGTCGACAGCGTGGTCATGGCGTAGGCGATGGCGTCGAACAGGTTCATGCCGGCGACCTGATAGGCCACGACGCAGGCGAGCGAGACCACGACATAGGCGACGCACAGCGCCGCGCTGACCGCCGCCAGCCGCGGCATCGGCTTGTCCGAGCGGTCCGAGGATTCGGCGTGGAACAGCTGCATGCCGCCGGTGCGCAGCCAGGGCAGGATCGCGATCGCCATGACCACGATGCCGACCCCGCCCAGCCACTGCAGCAGGGCCCGCCAGAGCAGGATGCTGCGCGGCATGCTGTCGAGCCCGACCAGCACGGTCGAGCCGGTGGTCGTGACCCCCGACATGGTCTCGAAGAAGGCGTCGGTGTAACTGAGCTTGAGTTCCGAGAAGACCAGCGGCAGGGCGCCGACCGCCGGCACCGCGAACCAGGCGAGGAAGGTCAGCACGTAGGCCTGGCGGAGCGTCAAGGCGCCGATCGTGCCCCGGTTGGCCAGCACGAACAGTCCGCCGAGGCCGATCGAGAGCACCGCGGCGATCGAGAACGGCTCGGGCGGCTGCCGGCCGGACAGCCAGTTCACGGTCGCCGGCACCAGCATCGCGACGGCGATCGCGCAGATCAGCACGCCGATCACGAACAGCACGGGACGAAGGTCGATCATCCGCAGGTACCGCGCTCGATGGTCGCTGACGCCGGCGCCGGCAGCACGGCCGGCAGCCGGTTCAGCGACGGCGAGGGATGGCAGCCGGATCGGCGGCCGTCAACGCCCGCATGCGAAACGGTTGAGCCGACACGCGAGCTGGCCTAGCTTCCGGTCAACCTCGCGCGCCGGAGCCGCCCTTGGGTCACGCCGCCTTCGTCCATCTCCGCGTCCACTCCTGCTACTCGCTGCTCGAGAGCACCGTGCGCCTGGAGGCGTTACTCCAACGGTGCCGGGCGGACGCCATGCCCGCGGTCGGGATCACCGACCGGGCCAATCTGTTCGACGCGCTCGCGATCGGCCAGGACGCCGCCAAAGCCGGGGTCCAGGCGCTGGTCGGCTGTCTCCTGCCGCTGCCGGCGGACGACCCGGCGGGCGCCAACGGCAGGCCTGCGGCGCCTGCCTGGCTGCCGGTCCTGGTCCAGAACCAGGCCGGCTATCAGAACCTGCTGAGGCTGCTGAGCCAGGCCTATCTCGGCGGCGCGGGTGGCGCGCCCGAGGTCCGCCTGGACCAGCTCGCGGACGCCTCGGACGGCCTGATCGCGCTCACCGGCGGCCCCGAGGGGCCGGTCGGCCGGGCGCTGCTGCACGGCAATCGCGGCCTCGCCGAGGCTCTGCTCGGGCAGCTTGCGGGGCTGTTCCCGGGCCGGCTCTACGTCGAGCTGATGCGCCACGGCCTCGCCGCCGAGGAGGAGACCGAGACGACGCTGATCGAGCTGGCGCTCGCGCGCGAGCTGCCGCTGGTCGCGACCAACGACGTGCATTTCGTCGACGCCGCCGAGTACGAGGCGCACGACGTCCTGCTGTGCATCGCCGACGGCGCCCAGGTCGGTCAGGAGCAGCGCCGCCGGCTGACCCCGGAGCACCGGCTGAAGAGCGCGGCCGAGATGGCCCTGCTGTTCGCCGACCTGCCGGAGGCGATCGCGAACACGCTGGTGATCGCGCAGCGCTGCAGCTTCATGGTCCCGACCCGGGCGCCGATCTTGCCGAACTTTCCGACGACCACCGGCCGGGACGAGGCGAGCGAGCTGCGTGTCCAGGCCGAGGCGGGGCTCGCCGGGCGGCTCGCCGCATACCAGCGGCCCCAAGCCGGTTTCGACGCGTTCGCAGCGCCTTATCGCGAACGACTGCAGTACGAGCTGAACGTCATTACCGGCATGAAGTACGAAGGCTATTTCCTGATCGTCGCCGACTTCATCCGCTGGGCGAAAGGCCAAGGCATCCCGGTCGGCCCGGGCCGCGGCTCGGGCGCGGGCTCGGTGGTCGCCTGGGCGCTCGCGATCACCGATCTCGACCCGCTCCGCTTCGGCCTCCTGTTCGAGCGCTTCCTCAACCCCGAGCGGGTGTCGATGCCGGACTTCGACGTCGACTTCTGCCAGGACCGGCGCGACGAGGTGATCCGCTACGTGCGCGCGAAGTACGGCTCGGACCGGGTCGCGGCGATCATCACCTTCGGCAAGCTGCAGGCGCGCGCCGTGCTCCGCGACGTCGGCCGCGCGCTCGGCATGCCCTACGGTCAGGTCGACCGGGTCGCCAAGCTCGTGCCGTTCAACCCGGCCCATCCGCCGACGCTGGAGCAGGCGCTGGTGCTCGAGCCCAGGCTCGCGGACGCCGCCCGCGAGGACGAGCAGGTCGCCCGCCTGATCGCGATCGCGCAGAAGCTCGAGGGCCTGCCGCGCCACGCCTCGACCCACGCCGCGGGCGTCGTGATCGGCGACCGGCCGCTCGACGAGCTGGTGCCGCTCTACCGCGATCCGCGCTCCGAGATGCCGGTCACCCAGTTCAACATGAAGGACGTCGAGAAGGCGGGGCTGGTCAAGTTCGACTTCCTCGGCCTGACCACGCTGACGCTGCTGGTGCTGGCCGAGCGCCTGGTCAACGAGCGCGGCACCAGGCTGGAGCTCGCGGCGCTGCCGCTCGACGATCCCTCGACCTTCGAGCTCCTGGGCCGCGGCGAGACCGCGGGCGTGTTCCAGCTGGAATCCGGCGGCATGCGCGATGCGCTGCGCAAGCTCAAGCCTGACAGCTTCGACGACATCATCGCGATGAACGCGCTCTATCGGCCGGGGCCGATGGACAACATCCCGCGCTACATCAACTGCAAGCACGGCATCGAGCAGCCCGAATACCTGCACCCGATGCTCGAGCCGATCCTCAAGGAGACCTACGGCGTCATCATCTACCAGGAGCAGGTGATGCAGATCGCCCGCGAGCTCGCGGGCTACTCCTTGGGCGGCGCCGACCTTTTGCGCCGGGCCATGGGCAAGAAGATCAAGGCCGAGATGGATGCCCAGCGCGAGACCTTCATCGACGGCGCGGTCGCCCGCGGCGTGCCGCAGAAGCTCGCGACCGCGATCTTCGAGCAGGTCGCGAAGTTTGCCTCCTACGGCTTCCCGAAGGCGCACGCGACCGCCTACGCGCTGCTCGCCTACCAGACCGCCTATCTGCGGGCGAACCACCCGCTCGAGTTCTTCGCCGCGGCCATGACGATGGACCGGGCCAATCAGGACCGCCTGAACGTCTACCGCCAGGAAATCGCGAGAGCCGGGATCGCGCTGCTGCCGCCGGACGTCAACCATGGCGACGCCAACTTCACGGTCGAGGACCGGCCGGAGGGCGCCGCGATCCGCTACGCGCTGGCCGCGATCCGGGGCGTGGGCGTCCAGGCGGTCGAGGCGCTGGTCGCCGAGCGCGACCGGAACGGGCCGTTTACGGACCTGTTCGACCTCGCCGCCCGGACCGGCGGCAAGCTCCTCAACCGCCGCCTGCTGGAGGCGCTGATCAAGGCCGGCGCCCTCGACGCCCTGCACCCCAACCGGCAGCAGGCGCTGGCCGGGATCGACCTCGCGCTGCGCTACGGCGCCGCCCACGCCGAGCAGGCGGTGAGCGATCAGGTGAGCCTGTTCGGCGGCCTGCTGGAGCAGCCGCAGCTGCCCAGGCCGCGCCTGCCGGAGGCGCCGGACCTGCCGCAGCTCGAGCGCCTGCAGCAGGAGTTCGAGGCGCTCGGCTGCTATCTGACCGCGCACCCGCTCGAGGGCTACCGGGCGAGCCTCGCCAAGCTCGGGGTCACGCCTTCCGACCAGCTGGCGCTCTGCGGCGGCCTCAGGGTCAAGCTCGCGGGCGTCGTGCTCGGCAAGCAGGAGCGCTCAACCGCCCGCTCGCGGTTCGCCTTCGTCCAGCTGTCGGACCCCTGCGGCGTGTTCGAGGTGACCCTGTTCGCCGAGCAGCTGGCCGAGGCGCGCGCGCTGTTCGAAGCGAGCCAGCCGCTCTTGGTCGAAGGCGAGGTCCGGGTCGACGGCGAGGCGGTCAAGGTGCTGGCGTCCTCGGTCTCGGCGCTGGATGCGGCGCTCGCCAATGGCGGCCGACGGTTCGAGAGCCGGATCGAGGTCCGGCTGAGCGACGCCGGCGCGGCTGCCGGCCTCGCCGATCTGCTCGGCCCGTACGGCGACGGCAGCGCCCGCGTGCGCTTCGTCCTGCCGCTCGAGGCCGAGGAGGTCGCGATCGAGCTCGACGACGCCCACCGGCTGGCCCTCGCACGGCGGATCGACCTCGAGCGGCGGGCCGGCGTGTTGGCCGTTGTCGACCTTTGAGCCCTCGCAAGACTTGCCAAAGCCCACCGCAATCACTACTAACCAAGCCATCTCTCACGCGGGTCGCGGGGGCGCACGCAGGTGCGCCCCTCGTGTTCCGGTGTCCCCTAGGACCAGACCCGCGGCGGCCAACCGGAGCTTGGAAGCAATCTCATGGCGATTCCGACCTTCACGATGCGCCAGCTGCTCGAGGCTGGCGTCCACTTCGGCCACCAGACGCGGCGCTGGAACCCCAAGATGGCGCCGTATCTGTTCGGTGTGCGCAACGGCGTCCACATCATCGACCTGACCCAGACCGTGCCGCTGATGCATCGGGCGCTGGTCGCGACCCGCGACGTCGCCGCCGCCGGCGGCCGGATCCTGTTCGTCGGCACCAAGCGCCAGGCGCAGGAGCCGGTGAGCCGGGCGGCCAAGCGGTCCGGCCAGTACTACGTCAACCACCGCTGGCTCGGCGGCATGTTGACCAACTGGAAGACTATCTCGCAGTCGATCCGCCGGCTGCGCGAGCTCGAGGGCAGGCTCGCCGAGGGCACGGTCGGCCTGACCAAGAAGGAAACCCTGCAGCTGACCCGCGAACGCGACAAGCTCGAGCGGGCGCTCGGCGGCATCAAGGACATGGGCGGCCTGCCCGACCTGATCTTCGCCGTCGACACCAACAAGGAGTCGATCGCGATCGCCGAGGCGAAGGTGCTCGGCATCCCGGTGGTCGCGGTCGTCGACAGCAACTCGACGCCGGACGGCATCGCCTACCCGGTGCCCGGCAACGACGACGCCTCGCGCGCGATCAACCTGTACTGCGATCTGATGGTCGGCGCGGTGCTCGATGGCATCCAGGCGGAAATGACCGCCTCCGGTGCCGATCTCGGCGAGATCGAGAGCCTGCCCGAAGATCTCACGACCGACGGCGGCGATCCTGAGGAGGTCGCCGAGGCGGCAGCAGAGCCGGCTGCGAATGGCGAGGACCGCGAGGCCGAGCCGGCACCCGCGCCGACGCCGTCCGCCGAGGGCGTCGGCGTCCCGGGGCCCGAGCAGCCGTCGCGCAGCGGTTCCTGACGCGCGCGCCCGGACGCGACCGGTCCGGACAGCAATTCACCAGGCGAGTATGACACCCGATGCCAGCAATCACCGCAGCTCTCGTCAAGCAACTGCGCGACCAGACCGGCGCCGGCATGATGGACTGCAAGGCGGCGCTGACCGAGACCGAAGGCGACCTCGAGGGCGCCACCGACTGGCTGCGTAAGAAGGGCCTGGCGGCGGCCGCCAAGAAGGCCGGCCGGCTGACCTCCGAGGGCCTGATCGGCGTCCAGGTCGAGAGCGGCCGCGGCGCCGTGGTCGAGATCAACTCGGAGACCGACTTCGTCGCCCGCAACGACACCTTCCAGAACCTGGTCCGCACCGTCGCCGGGCTGGCGCTGGCGGCCGGCGGCGATCTGGATGCGCTGCTGCGGCAGCCGGTGCCGGGCACGGGCCGGAGCGTCGCCGATGAGATCGCCCAGGCGATCGGCGTGATCGGCGAGAACATCAACCTGCGCCGGACCGCGCTGGTCGAGGTCGATCAGGGGGTGGTCGGGACCTACGTCCACGGCGCGCTCGCGCCCGGGCTCGGCAAGATCGGCGTCCTGGTGGGCTTGCGCTCGGGGGGCGATGCCGAGCAGCTCGCCAACTTCGGCAAGCAGCTCGCGATGCACATCGCCGCCGCCCGGCCGCAGGCGGTCAGCGCCGACCGGCTCGACCCGTCGCTGGTCGCCCGCGAGCGCGCGATCTACGCCGAGCAGGCGCGCACCAGCGGCAAGCCCGACAACATCGTCGACAAGATCGTCGACGGCCGGATGCGCAAGTACCACGAGGAGGTCGTGCTGCTCGAGCAGCCGTTCGTGATCGACCCCGACCTCAAGGTCAAGGACGCGGTCGACCGGCTGGCCGAGACCCTCGGCAGCTCGATCGTGGTCACCGAGTTCGTGCGCTTCGCGTTGGGCGAGGGCCTGGCGCCGAAGCCGTCCAACCTCGCCGACGAGGTCGCCGAGCTGACCGGCGCCTGAGGTCCGGGCGGTGGCGGCTCGTGGCAACCGGGCTGGTCGCGGCCGCGCTCTTAACGTTGACCTAACCGCACGAGCGTAGCACGAGGCGGACCAGCGCCGATGACCGAGGGGACCGAGCCACTGCCGCGCTTTCGCCGGGTGCTCCTGAAGATGTCGGGGGAGGCCCTGATGGGCGACCGTGGCTTCGGTCACGATCCCTCGACGCTGCGCCGGCTCGCGGAGGAAGTGCAGGGCGTGCACGCGAGCGGGATCGAGCAGTGCCTGGTGATCGGCGGCGGCAACATGGTCCGTGGCGAGCAGTACGCCGCCAACGGCATCGAGCGGACGACCGGCGATTCCATGGGCATGCTCGCGACCGTGATCAACGCGCTCGCGGTCCAGAGCGTGCTCGAGCAGTCCGGGCTGCAGACCCGGGTGCTGTCGGCGATCCCGATGGCCGCGGTCTGCGAGCCCTACATCCGCCGGCGGGCGATCCGGCACATGGAGAAGGGGCGCGTGGTGATCTGCGCCGGCGGCACCGGCAACCCGTTCTTCACGACCGACACCGCGGCCGCCCTGCGCGCGGCCGAGCTGAGCTGCGACGTCCTGCTCAAGGGCACCAAGGTGGACGGCGTCTACTCGGCCGACCCGATGCGCGATCCCAAGGCGGTCCGCTTCGACCGGCTGACCTATCACGACGTTTTGGCGAAGGATCTCAAGGTCATGGATGCGCCGGCGATCTCGCTCGCCCGCGAGAGCGCCATCCCGATCATCGTGTTCTCGCTGCGCAACCCAGGCGCGCTTATCCGGGTGTTGCGCGGCGACGGGCCGCATACGATGATCGCGGAGGAGGCGCCAAGAACGAAGGAGGTGGGCTCATGAGCGGCTTCGACTTGGCTGATCTCAAGAAGCGCATGAATGGCGCCGTCGAGGTGCTGCGCAAGGAGTTCGCGGGCCTGCGCACCGGGCGCGCTTCCGCCAGCCTGCTGGAGCCGATCACGGTGCAGGCGTACGGCAGCGAGATGCCGCTCAACCAGCTCGGTACGGTCGGCGTGCCCGAGCCGCGCCTGTTGTCGGTCCAGGTCTGGGACCGGGGGCTGGTCAAGGCGGTCGAGAAGGCGATCCGGAGCTCCGATCTCGGCCTCAATCCGGCGGTCGAGGGCACCGTGATCCGGGTGCCGATCCCCGAGCTCAGCGAGGAGCGGCGCGCCGAGCTCGCCAAGGTCGCGGCGCGCTACGCCGAAGCCGCAAGGGTCGCGGTGCGCAACGTCCGGCGCGACGGCATGGAGCAGCTCAAGCGCCAGGAGAAGGAGAGCGAGATCTCCCAGGACCAGCACCACAGGATCGCCCACCAGCTGCAGGAGCTGACCGACAGCGAGGTCAAGCAGATCAACGACATGCTGGCGGCCAAAGAATCCGAGATCATGACCATCTGAGCCGCCGATGCCCTCGCGAACCTCGATCGAACCGGTGGCCGCCACGCGCGCGCCCGAGACCGCCTCGACCGAAGGCGGGCTCCGGCACGTGGCGATCATCATGGACGGCAACCGCCGCTGGGCCCGGCTGCGCGGCATGCCGCCGGTGTTCGGCCATCAGCGCGGCGCCGAGGCGGTCCGCCGGACCGTCGAAGGCTGCCGGGAGCGCAACATCCACTACCTGACCCTGTTCGCGTTCTCCTCGGAGAACTGGCGCCGGCCGGCGAGCGAGGTCAACGAGCTGATGAATCTCCTGCGCTTCTATCTGCGCCGCGAGATCAACGAATTGGCCCGCAGCGGCGTCCGCCTGCGCTTTTTGGGCGAGCGCGAGCTGATGGCCGGCGACATCGCGGACATGATGGCCGATGCCGAGCGGCGCACCCAGCACAACGCCGCGCTGACGCTGACGATCGCCCTCAACTACGGCAGCCGGCGCGAGATCGTCCAGGCCGCCCGCCAGCTCGCCGAGCGGGCGGTCGCCGGGACGCTCGAGTGCGCCGCGATCGACGAGGACCTGTTCGGCCGCACCCTGAACACCCTCGGCCTGCCCGACCCCGATCTCCTGATCCGGACCAGCGGCGAGCAGCGCCTGTCCAACTTCATGCTCTGGCAGATGGCCTACACCGAGCTGGTCTTCCTGCCGGTCCATTGGCCGGAGTTCGACCAGCGGCACCTGGCCGAGGCGATCGCCGAATTCCGGCGCCGCGAGCGCCGCTACGGGGCGTCGGGTGGCTGACCGCGACCCGGCGTTCCGGCTGCGCGTGCTCTCCGCCCTGGCGCTGCTGCCGGTCGCGCTGGTGGTGGTCGTGCTCGGCGGCTGGAGTTTTGCCGGCTCGGTGGCGCTGATGGTCGCGCTGATGGCCCGCGAATGGGCCGGGCTCTGCGGCCGCCGCTTCGGTCAGCGGAGCGGCCGGGTCGCCGGCATCGCGGTGTTCCTGGTCGGCGTCGGCGCGGTGATCCTGATCGCCGCGGGCCGGCCGGAGGTGGCGCTCGCCTGCCTGCTGGGCGGCGCCGTGGTCGCCGGCGTGGTCGCCCTGGCGGTCGGCGGGCCGCCCGGCTGGACCGGTCTCGGCGTCGTCTACCTCGGCCTGCCCGCGCTGGCGCTGATCTGGCTGCGCTCGGTGCCGGATCTGGGGCTGGGCCTGCTGCTCGGGCTGCTGGTCGTGGTCTGGACGACCGATACCGCGGCCTACGTCGCGGGCCGCAGCCTCGGAGGGCCGCGCCTGGCGCCGGCGGTCAGCCCGAGCAAGACCTGGTCGGGCCTCTTCGGCGGCGTGCTCGGGGCGGCGCTGGTCGGCGCGCTCGCCGCCTGGCTGCTCGGCTCCGGGCGACTGGTTCAGGCCGCGGGCCTGGGCGCCGTGCTGGCCGCCGTGTCGCAGCTCGGTGATCTGATCGAATCGGCGTTCAAGCGGCTGGCCGGGGTCAAGGACAGCGGCAGCCTGATCCCCGGTCACGGCGGCGTCCTGGACCGGGTCGACGGCCTGCTGCTCGCGGCGCCGGCGCTGGCGCTGCTCGGCCTGATCGCCGGCCCCGAGGGCCTGCCATGGCGGTAGCCTGGTCGACCGAACCGCAGCGGAGCGTGACGATTCTCGGCGCCACCGGCTCGGTCGGGCGGAGCACGCTCGATCTGATCGGCGGTGCGCCCGAGCGCTACCGGGTCGAGGCGCTGACCGCGCAGCAGAACGTCGAGGGCCTGGCGGCGCTCGCGGTCAGGCATCGCGCGCGGCTCGCGGTGATCGGCGATCCCGCCGGCTACCCGCGCCTGCGCGACGCGCTCGCCGGCACCGGCATCGCGGTCGCCGCGGGCCTGGAGGGCCTCGGCGAGGCGGCGGCGCGCCCGGCCGACTGGGTCATGTCGGCGATCGTCGGCGCGGCCGGGCTCGGCCCGACGCTGACCGCGGTGCGCCGGGCCGCGATGGTGGCGCTCGCGACCAAGGAATGCCTGGTCTGCGCCGGGGCGCTGCTGATGGCCGAGGTCGAGAGCAGCGGAGCCGTGCTGCTGCCGGTCGATTCCGAGCACAACGCGATCTTCCAGGCCCTGCGCGGCGAGCCGACCGAGAGCGTCGAGCGCCTGATCCTGACCGCGTCCGGCGGACCGTTCCGCGGCCGCACGCGCGCCGCGATGGCGGGCGTCACGCCGCGCGAGGCGGTCGCCCACCCGAACTGGAGCATGGGCGCCAAGATCTCGGTGGATTCCGCGACCATGATGAACAAGGGCCTCGAGCTGATCGAGGCCCATCATCTGTTCGGCCTCGAGCAGGATCAGATCGAGATCCTGGTCCATCCGGAATCGATCGTGCACAGCCTGGTCGCGTTCCGCGACGGCTCGCTGCTCGCCCAGCTGGGCCAGCCGGACATGCGGATCCCGATCGCCTACACGCTCGGCTGGCCCCGGCGGATCAGCGTGCCGACCCCGCGCCTGGATCTCGGCCGGATCGGGCGGCTGACCTTCGAGGCGCCGGACGAGGAGCGGTTCCCCGCGCTCGCGCTCGCGCGCCAGGCGCTGCGCGCGGGCGGCGCCGCCCCGACCGTGCTCAACGCCGCCAACGAGGTCGCGGTCGGCGCCTTCCTCGCGGGCCGGATCGGCTTTCTCGACATCGTCGCGGTGGTCGAGGCCGCGCTCGAGGCCGGCGCCGGCGAGGCCGCGGTCAACCTGGACGACATTCTGGCGGTCGACGCGCGCGCGCGGCGCCGGGCCGAGACGCTGCTGGCCGACTGGCCCAGGGCGTCGGTCGGCAGCGCCTGAGGAGCTCCCATGCATCTGCTGACAAGCATCGGCATCTACGTCGTTCCGTTCCTGGTGATCCTGTCGGTCGTCGTGTTCGTGCACGAGTTCGGCCACTACTTCGTCGCGCGTCGCAACGGCGTCCGGGTCGACGTGTTCTCGATCGGGTTCGGGCCGGAGCTGTTCGGCTTCAACGATCGCGCCGGCACCCGCTGGAAGGTCAGCGCCCTGCCGCTCGGCGGCTACGTCAAGATGTATGGCGACGCCGACCCGAGCAGCTCGACGATCGACCTCAAAGCCTGGCCGGAACCCGACAGCTTCCCGGCCAAGAGCGTCCTGCAGCGGATGGCGATCGTGGCCGCCGGGCCGTTCGCCAACTTCGCCTTCGCGATCGTGGTCCTCGGCCTCCTGTTCGCGACCGTCGGCCGCCCGGTGACCCCGGCCGAGGTCGGCGAGGTCCAGGCCGGCAGCGCCGCCGAAGCCGCGGGCCTCGCGCCCGGCGATCGGATCGTCGCGGTCGACGGCGCGCCGATCGCGAGCTTCGAGGATCTCCAGGCCGTGGTCCGCGACAGCCCGGGCGTGGCGCTCACCTTCACGATCGAGCGGGCGGGCCGGACCCTGGACCTGAAGGTCACGCCGCGCGAGACCGAGATCACCGACCGGTTCGGCCACGTCCACCGGATCGGGCTGATCGGGGTCAGCCGCTCCGGGGTCGAGTTCCAGCGCACGAACCCGCTGCTCGCCCTGGTCGACGGCGGCCGCGAGACGTTCCATTTGATCGGCGGCACGCTCTCGGCGCTCGGCGAGATGATCATCGGCAGCCGGACCACCGAGGAGCTCGGCGGTCCGCTCAGGATCGCGCAGATGTCGGGCGAGATCGCCGAGGAGGGCGCGGTCCCGCTGATCTGGTTCACCGCTGTGTTGTCGATCAACCTCGGCTTGATTAACCTGTTCCCGATCCCGATGCTCGATGGCGGCCATCTGGTGCTCTATGCGATCGAGGGCGTGCGCGGCCGGCCGCTCAACGAGCGCAGTCAGGAGGTGGCGTTCCGGTTCGGCCTCGTGCTCGTGCTGACGCTGATGGTGTTCGCGACCTGGAACGACCTGGTCCAGCTCAACGTGATCGAATTCTTCAAGGGCCTGGTCTCTTAGGGAGAAGGGCCACGCCCACCAAAAAGCCGTGGGAGGAACGATGGCGCAGCGTCTGGCCGCGTGCCTGGCGGTTGTCTGGCTGCTGCTCGGCGGGCCCGGCGGTGGCCTGAGCGCGGCCCGGGCGCAGCAACCGGGAGCATCATTCGCGCCGGCCCAGACTCCCAGCCCCGAGGGCGTCATCCAGGACATCCGGGTCGAGGGCAACCAGCGCATCGAGGTGCCGACCATTCGCAGCTACATGGTGGTCGCGGTCGGCGATCCCTTCGACCCCGCCAAGCTCGACCAGTCGCTCAAGAACCTCTACGCCACCGGCCTGTTCGACGACGTCACGCTCAGCCGCGAAGGCGACACCCTGGTCGTCAAGGTGGTCGAGAACCCGATCATCAACCGGATCGAGTTCGAGGGTAACCACCGCCTCGACGACAAGACGCTGTCCGACGAGGTCCAGCTGCGGCCGCGGGTCGTCTATACCCGCTCGCGGGTGCAGAACGCCGTCAGCCGGATCCTCGAGCTCTACCGCCGCAACGGCCGGTTCGCCGCGACCGTCGAGCCCAAGGTCATCGAGCTCGAGCAGAACCGGGTCGATCTGGTGTTCGAGATCAACGAGGGCGCGCTGACCAAGGTCTCGCGAATCGTGTTCATCGGCAATCACGCGTTCAGCGACAACACGCTGCGCGGCGTGATCCAGACCAAGGAGACGGCCTGGTATCGCTTTCTGACCAGCGACGATACCTACGATCCCGACCGGCTGGCATTCGACCAGGAGTTGCTGCGTCGGTTCTACCTCGCGCGCGGCTACGCCGACTTCAATGTCCGCTCGGCGATCGCGGAGCTGACCCCGGACGGGCGCAACTTCGTCATCACCTTCACGGTCGAGGAGGGTGAGCGCTACAAGTTCGGCAAGATCGACCTCGAATCCAAGCTGCCGGACCTGCAGCCCGGGCAGCTGCGCAACCTGATTGAGACCGATTCCGGCGACACCTACAACGCCGATCAGATCGAGAGCTCGGTGGTCGCGCTGACCGAGGAGATCGGCAAGCTCGGCTACGCCTTCGTTCAGGTCGAGCCGCAGCCGGCCAAGCACGAGGCCGAGCACGTCATCGACATCAATTACGTGATCAACGAGGGCCCGCGGGTCTACATCGAGCGGATCGACATCAACGGCAACGTCCGCACGCTCGACAAAGTGATCCGCCGCGAGTTCCGGCTCGACGAGGGCGACGCCTTCAATACCGCCCTGCTTCGCCGCACCCGCCAGCGCATCCAGGACCTCGGCTATTTCGAGAAGGTCGACATGAAGACCCTGCCGGGATCGAGCCCCGACAAGACTAAGGTCGAGGTCGATGTCGCCGAGAAGTCGACCGGCGAATTGTCGTTCGGCGCCGGCTATTCGACCTCGGAGGGGCCGCTCGGCGACATCCGGCTGAGCGAGCGCAACCTGCTCGGTCGCGGTCAGTCGGTCCTGGCCGATTTCACGATCTCGGCCCGCACCCAGCAGATCAACTTCAGCTTCACCGAGCCCTACTTCCTCGATCGGGATCTGGCCGCCGGCTTCGACCTCTTCGATCGCAGGACCAATTTCCAGAGCGAGAGCTCGTTCGATCAGAATTCCCTGGGCGGCACGCTGCGCGCGTCATATCCCTTGACCGAGCACTGGCGGCACGGCGTGCACTACACCCTCCGGCAGGATCAGATCAACAACGTCGACGACAACGCTTCGGTCTTCATCCAGGACGAGGAGGGGACCTTCCTGACCTCGCAGATCGGCCAGGACCTGACCTACGATGTCCGCGATACCAAATTCCTGCCGTCGGACGGCTACATCGTCCGGTTCGATCAGGACATCGCCGGCCTCGGCGGCGACGTCCGCTACCTGCGCCACGAGCTGAATGCCTCCTACTACTATCCGTTCACGCCGGACTGGGTGCTGAACGTGGCCGGCCGGGTCGGCTACATCTTCGGCCTGGGTCAGGACGTGCACCTGTTCGACCGCTTCTTCCTGGGCGGGCAGACGTTGCGCGGCTTCAAGTTCGCGGGCGTCGGGCCGCGCGATACCTCGACCGACGATGCGCTGGGCGGCGATCTGCTCTACACTGGCACGGTCGAGCAGCGTTTCCCGTTGGGCCTGCCGGAGGAGCTCAGGATGTTCGGGCGGGTGTTCGTCGATGCCGGCACGTTGACCGATTCCGCTGTGCACGGCTCGAACGTCTCGGACAGCGGCAGCATCCGGGCCGCCGCCGGGGTCGGCATCTCCTGGCTGTCGCCGCTCGGCCCGATCGCGGTTGACTTGTCGCAGGCCTTCCTGAAAGACAGCGAGGATCAGACCGAGCTTTTCCGGATCAGCTTCGGCACCCGCTTCTAGAGGGCAGAGCCGAGCAGAAGGCAGAGGCGAGCCGTGCGCGCCCAACGACGCCACCTTGCGAACCTCGTGATCGGCGCTCTGCTGGCCGGCATTCTGGCAGGGCCTGACTGGAGCCGCGCGGCGCGGGCCCAGCAGCTGCCGCCCGCGGTCGTCGCGGTGATCGACTACCAGAGGATCCTGCGCGATTCGGCCGCGGCGCGCAGCATCCGCGACCAGATCGACGCCCGCCGCAAGGCGTATCAGGCGGAGATCAACAAGCAGGAGCTGCGTCTGCACGACGCGGACAAGGAGGTCGCCAAGCAGCGCTCGCTGCTGACCCCGGAGGCCTTCGCCCAGAAGCGGCGCCAGTACGAGCAGGAGGTCGCCGACGTCCAGCAGATGGTCCAGGAGCGCCGGCGCGAGCTCGACAGCGTCTCCGCGGGGGCTTTGAACGAGGTCAAGAAGGCGCTGATCGAGGTGGTCACCGGCATCGCCGACGAGCGCGGCTTCAACGTCGTCCTGCCGACCTCGGACGTGCTATTCTTCGCGCGCAAGATCGATCTCACCGACGAGGTGCTGGCCAAGCTGGACGAGAGCCTGCCCGACGTCCGGGTGCCGAAGGCCACCGACTAGCACGATGGTCGATGCGCGCTTCTTCCGGACCGCCGGGCCGTTCACCCTCGGCGCGCTCGCGGCCCTGGCGCCGGCCCGCCTGACCGGCGGCGACCCGGACGCCCTGATCGCCGGGGTCGGGCCGCTCGATCGCGCCGGCCAGGATCAGATCACGTTTCTCGACAACGCCAGGTACCTCGAGCAGGCGAGGGCGACGCGCGCGGCCGCCTGCCTGGTCCGACCGGAACATGCCGACCACCTGCCGGCCGGTGTCGCACGACTGCTGACCGCCGAGCCTTACCACGGCTACGCCCGGATCGCGGCCGTGTTGCATCCGGGGATGGCGGCCCCGGGTCCCGACCAGGCGCCGGTCGCAGGCGTGGCCGCGCAGGCGATGGTCGACGGCGAGGCGAGCGTCGATCCCAGCTGCCGGGTCGCGGCCGGGGCCGTGATCGAGGCCGCGGCCGAGATCGGCCCCCGCTGCCGGATCGGCGCCAATGCCGTGATCGGCGCTGGCGTCCGGCTCGGCCCGGACTGCGTGATCGGCCCCGGCGCCAGCCTCAGCCACTGCCTGCTCGGCGCCCGGGTGGTGGTCCACGCCGGCGCCCGGATCGGGCAGGACGGCTTCGGCTTCGCGCTTGGCCCAAGCGGCCATCTCAAGGTGCCGCAGCTCGGCCGGGTCCTGGTCGGCGACGACGTCGAGATCGGCGCCAACAGCACGATCGACCGCGGCAGCGGCCCCGACACGGTGATCGGTCGCGGCTGCAAGATCGACAACCTGGTCATGATCGCCCATAACGTCAGGCTTGGTGACGGCTGCGTCGTGGTTGCCCAGAGCGGCATCTCGGGCAGCACGACGATCGGCGCCGGCAGCGTGCTCGCGGCCCAGGTCGGGATCACCGGCCATCTGACCGTCGGCCCGGGCGTGCAGCTGGCCGCCCGCAGTGCCGTGATCCGCGATCTGCCCGGCGGCGAGACCTACGGCGGCGCGCCGGCCATCCCGGTCCGCCAGTGGCGGCGCCAGATGGCGGCGATCAGCCGTCTGGGCAGACGAAAGGTGGCGAAGGATGAATGACGCCATCCCGGCCGGGACCCGTCTGGGCGATCTCGATATCGACGCCATCCAACGGATGATTCCACACCGCTATCCGTTCTTGCTGATTGACCGGGTGGTCGAGGTCACGGCCGAGACCAGCGCGGTGGGGATCAAGAACGTGACCGTCAACGAGCCCTATTTCACGGGCCACTTTCCCGGTCGCCCGATCATGCCGGGGGTGCTGATCGTCGAGGCCATGGCGCAGACGGCGGCAGCGCTGGTCGTGGCCAGCATGGGGCCGGCGGCGGCGGGCAAGCCCGTGTATTTCATGACCATCGACCAGGCCCGCTTCCGGCGCCCGGTGCTGCCCGGCGATCAGCTGCGCATCAAGGTCGTCAAGCAGCACAAGAAGCTCAGCGTCTGGAAGTTCCTGGGGCAAGCCACGGTCGAGGACCGGCTGGCAGCGGAGGCCATCATCAGCGCCAAGATCATGGACCTTTGATGGTCGAGATCCATCCGACGGCGATCGTCGACCCGCGCGCCGAGCTGTCCGAGGGAGTCTTCGTCGGGCCCTACTGCGTGATCGGTGGCGGCGTCCGCCTGGGGGCGCGGGTCCAGCTCGAATCCCACGTCGTGGTCACCGGTCGGACCACGCTCGGCGAGGGCTGCCGGGTGTTCCCGTTCGCCTGTCTCGGCCACCGGCCGCAGGACCTCAAGTATCGCGGCGAGGACACCGAGCTCGTGATCGGCCGCGACAACCAGATCCGCGAGCACGTCACGATGCACCCGGGCACCGCCGGCGGCGGCGGCATCACCCGGGTCGGCGACGGCGGCCTGTACATGGCGGCGATCCACGTCGCCCACGACTGTCAGGTCGGCGACGGCGTGATCATGGCCAACAACGCCACCCTCGGCGGCCACGTCGAGGTCCAGGACCACGCCTATCTCGGCGGCCTGTGCGCGGTGCACCAGTTCGTGCGCGTCGGTCAGCAGGCGATGGTCGGCGGCCTCGCGGGCGTCGAGCAGGACGTCATCCCCTACGGCATGGTGCTCGGCAACCGGGCCTATCTGAACGGCCTGAACATCGTCGGCATGAAGCGGCGCGGGGTGTCGCGCGAGGAGATCCAGGACCTGCGCACCGCCTACCGGCTGCTGTTCGCGCCCGAGGGCGCGTTCGCCGAGCGCCTGGCCGAGGTCGCCAGCCAGTTCGCGACCCATGCCCGGGTCATGGAGATCGTCGACTTCACCCGCAGCGCCGACAGCCGGGCGATCTGCATGCCCCGCCAGAACCGGATCGGCTGACCATGGCCGGCAAGCTCGGAGTCCTGGCCGGCGGCGGGCCGCTGCCCGCTCAGGTGGTCGGAGCGGCCCGCGCCGCCGGCCGCGAGGTCTTCGTGCTGGCGTTCGAAGGCGAGACCGACCCCGCGGTGGTCGAAGGCGTGCCCCATCAGTGGGTGGCGCTCGGCGCCGTCGGCCGCGCGCTCAAGGCCCTGCACGCGGCCGAAGCCGAAGACGTGGTGATGATTGGGCCGGTGCGCCGGCCGTCGCTCGCCACGATGAAGATCGACTGGCGCGGCCTCCAGCTCCTGACCAGGCTCGGTGTCGGGCTCGGTATCGGGCCCGGCGCCGGCGCCGGCGACGACCGCCTGTTCAAGGCGATCGTCGGCGAGCTCGAGGGCGAGGGCTTTCGCGTGATCGGCGCCGACGACGTGATCGACGAGCTGCTGGCGCCCGAGGCCCTCTTGACCGAGGCGGCGCCGGATCCGGTCGCGGCGCGCGACATCGAGCTCGGCATCGAGGTCGCGACCCGGCTGGGCGAGCTCGACGTCGGCCAGGCCGTGGTCGTGCAGCAGGGCCTGGTGCTCGGCGTCGAGGCGGTCGAGGGCACCGACCAGCTGCTGGCGCGCTGCGCCGGCCTGCGCCGGGACGGCCCGGGCGGGGTCCTGGTCAAGCTCAAGAAGCCGACGCAGGAGCGGCGTGCCGACCTGCCGACGATCGGGCCGGGCACGGTCAAGGCGGCGGTCGCGGCCGGGCTCGCCGGCATCGCCGTGCACGCCGGCAACTGCCTGATCATCGAGCGGGCGGCCCTGGTCGAGGCCGCCGACCGCGCGGGCCTGTTCGTGATCGGCGTCGGCGTCGGCGTCGGCGTCGGCGTCGGCGTGGGCGGCCGCGGTTGAGCGCGGGGGTGGCGGATGCAGCGGGCGCAGGTCTTCGTGCTCGCCGGTGAGCCCTCCGGCGACATGCTGGGCGGCCGGCTGATCCAGGCGCTCCGGGATCAGAGCGGCGATCGCCTCGAGTTCTTCGGCGTCGGCGGCCCGCGCATGGCCGAGCGCGGCCTGGTCAGCCTGTTCCCTATGGAAGAGCTGTCGCTGATCGGCTTCACCGAGGTCCTGCCCCACCTGCCGCGCCTCGCTCACCGGTTGGGGGCCACTACCCGCGAGATCCGCCGGCGCCGGCCGGCGCTCGCGCTGACCATCGATTCGCCGGGCTTCGCGCTCCGCCTCCAGCGCCGGCTGGCGGGCCTGCCCCTGCTCCGCCTGCACTACGTCGCCCCGCAGGTCTGGGCCTGGCGCCAGCAGCGCGCCGTCCGACTCGCGGGCGACGTCGACCATCTGCTGGCGCTGCTGCCGTTCGAGCCGCCGTTCTTCGAGCGCTACGGCCTGGCCTGCAGCTTCGTCGGCCATCCGATCACCGAGGAGGCCGGGCGGCAGGGCGACGGCGAGCGCTTCCGCCGGCGCTACGAGGTGCCGCCCGACGCGCCGCTGGTCTGCCTGCTGCCGGGCAGCCGGCGGAGCGAGGTCGGCCAGCATCTGCCGCTGCTCGGCGCCGCCGTCGACAGGCTCTGGCAGCGGTTCGCGCGGCTGCGGCTGGTGCTGCCGACGCTTCCTCAGCTGGTGCCGATGGTCAAGCAGCTGGTCGCCGGCTGGCGGCTGCCGGTGATCGTGCTCGAGGACCGGGCCGAGCGCTTCGACGCCTATGCCGCGAGCTGGCTCGCGATCGCCGCCTCGGGCACGGTCTCACTGGAAGCGGCCTTGGCCGGCCTGCCGATGATCACCATCTACCGCACGGGGCCGATGACCGCCTGGCTGGCCCGGCGCCTGATCAAGGTGCCGCACGTCAACCTCGTCAATCTGATCCTCGGCCGGCCGGCGGTGCCGGAGCTTTTGCAGGAGGATTGTGACCCCGAGCGGATCGCGGCGACCGCGACCCGCCTGCTCGAGGACGAGGAGCTCCGCTTGAGCCAGCAGGCGGCGCTGGCCGAGGCGGTGGCGCGGCTGCGGACCGCCGACGGCCGGCCGCCGAGCCAGCACGCCGCGGCCCGGGTTCTGGAGATCATGGCCGACGCGCAACCGAGGAGGAGGACCGCATGACCAGCAACACCGACAACTTCCGCCTGCTGCACACGATGCTCCGGGTCAAGGACCTGGATGCGGCGCTCGATTTCTACACCAACAAGCTCGGCATGCGGCTCCTGCGCAAGACGGACTTCCCGAGCGGCGAGTTCACGCTCGCCTTCGTCGGCTACGGCGACGAGGAAGACCATGCGGTGATCGAGCTGACCCACAACTGGGGCGATCACACCTACGAGCTCGGCACCGCCTACGGCCACATCGCGATCGCGGTGCCTGACATCTACAAGACTTGCGATGAGCTCGCGGCCCAGGGCGTCAAGATCCCGAGGCCCGCGGGCCCGATGAAGCACGGCGGCCGCCCGATCGCCTTCATCGAGGACCCCGACGGCTACAAGATCGAGCTGGTCGAGCGCGCCTGACCGGTCTGCCCGGCGCGCGCAACCCCGCCGCCGGGCAGCCCTTCTTTGGGGGCTCCTCAGCCGCGCTGCTCGAGCGGCACGTAGGGGCGCTCGGTCGGGCCGGTGTAGAGCTGGCGCGGCCGGCCGATCTTCTGCTCCGGATCCTCGACCAACTCGTTCCACTGCGCCGCCCAGCCGACCGTGCGCGCGAGCGCGAAGATCGCGGTGAACATCGAGGTCGGGATGCCCATCGCCTGCAGGATGATCCCCGAGTAGAAGTCGACGTTCGGGAACAGCTTGCGCTCGACGAAGTAGTCGTCCTCGAGCGCGATCTTCTCGAGTTCCATCGCGATCGGGAGCAAGGGGTCGTCGGCCTTGCCGAGCTCGGCCAGGACCTCGTGGGCGCTCTCGCGCAGGACCGCCGCGCGCGGGTCGTAATGCTTGTAGACCCGATGGCCGAAGCCCATCAGGCGGAATGAATCGTTGCGGTCCTTGGCCCGGGCGATGAATTCCGGGATCCGCTCGACCGAGCCGATCTCCCCCAGCATGTTGACCACCGCCTCGTTGGCGCCGCCGTGCGCCGGCCCCCAGAGCGAGGCGATGCCGGCGGCGATCGCGGCGTAGGGGCTCGCCCCGCTCGAGCCAACCAGACGGACGGTCGAGGTCGAGGCGTTCTGCTCGTGATCGGCGTGCAGGATGAAGATCCGATCGAGCGCCTTGGCCAGCACCGGGTTGACCTTGTAGGGCTCGCACGGCACGCCGAAGGTCATGTAGAGGAAGTTCTCGGCGTAGCTCAGATCGTTGCGCGGGTACATGAACGGCTGGCCGGCCGCATACTTGAAGGCCATCGCGGCGATCGTCGGCACCTTGGCCACCAGCCGGTAGCTCGCGATCATCCGGTTGTGGGGATCGTCGATGTCGAGATCCTCGTGGTAGAAGGCGGACAGCGCGCCGACCACCGCGATCATCACCGCCATCGGATGAGCGTCGCGGCGGAAGCCCCGGAACAGATACATGATCTGCTCGTGGACCATGGTGTGGTAGGTCACGCCATGGACGAACTTCTCCTTCTGCGCCGCGGTCGGCAGCTCGCCGAACAGGATCAGGTAGGCGACCTCGAGGAAATCGCTCCTGGTCGCCAGATCCTCGATCCGGTAGCCGCGATGCAAAAGAATGCCTTCCTCGCCGTCGATGTAGGTGATCTTCGACGAGCAGCTCGCGGTCGAGGTGTAGCCCGGATCGTAGGTGAAATGCCCGGTATCGGCGTACAGCTTGCGCACGTCGATCACGGTCGGCCCCATGCTGCCGGTGAGCACAGGCAGCTCGGTCGACGGTCCGCCGCGTTTCGCCAGCGTGACCGTCTGCACAGTCGATTCGGTCATGGCCACCCCCTCATGCGTGCTTCCCGACCGCCCGGCTGACCCGTGCTGATCGAACGGAGTTGAGAAAACCTTGACGCCGATCCTAATTGCCGGTCCGCGGCCGATCAATCGCCATGTTGCAGTGCGGCATGACGGTCCTCGACCGCGTCCGCGAGCCGTCCCAGCGTCTCCTCGCGGCCGAGCACGGCCATCACCTCGAAGATTCCGGGCGAGGCGGTCGAGCCGGTGAGCGCCGCGCGCAGCGGCTGCGCGACCTGACCCAGCTTGACGCCCTCGTTCTCGGCATGGGCGCGCACTACCTGCTCGAGCGCCCCCTCCGCCCACGTCGGCGCGGCGCGCAAGACCGGGATCAAGCCCGCCAGCCGCTCGCGTCCGCCGCCCTCGAGCAAACGCGCCGCCGGCGCCGACAGCGCCAACGGCCGCGCTGCAACATAGAATGTGGCGCTCGCGGCCAGTTCGACCAGGGTGCTCGCGCGCGGTTTGAGCCCGGCCATGCCCGCCTCGAGCCGGGCGAGCGCCTCGGCGTCGATCCGCTGCCCGCTCCGGGCCGCCCTCGGCGGTCGGCCCTCGGAGCCCGGCGAGCCCTCCGCCTCGAGCCGTGGCGCGATCAGGCGCGCGAGCGTCCGGTCGTCGGTCGCGCGCAGATAGTGGGCATTGAGGTTGGTCAGGCGCGCGAGGTCGAAGCGGGCCGCCCCCTTGCCGACCGCGTCGAGATCGAACCAGGCGATCGCCTGCTCGGTCGATATGATCTCGTCGTCGCCGTGGCTCCAGCCGAGCCGCAGCAGATAGTTGCGCAGCGCCTCGGGCAGGAAGCCCCTCTCCCGGTAGGCGTCGATGCCGAGCGCGCCGTGCCGCTTCGACAGCTTGGCGCCGTCGGGCCCATGGATCAGCGGAATGTGCGCGAACTCCGGCACCGGCCAGTCCAGCGCCCGATAGAGCTGGGTCTGGCGGGCGGCGTTCACCAGATGGTCGTCGCCCCGGATGATGTGGGTCACGCCCATGTCGTGATCGTCGACCACGACCGAGAGCATGTAGGTCGGCGTGCCGTCGGAGCGCAGCAGCACCATGTCGTCGAGCTGGGCGTTGTCGAACCGGACCTCGCCCTGGACCCGGTCGGCGATCACGGTCTCGCCGGTGCGGGGCGCCTTCAGCCGGATCACCGGCAGCACCCCCGGCGGCGCCTCGGCCGGGTCGCGCTCGCGCCAGCGGCCGTCGTAGGTGGTCGAGCGGCCGGCGGCGCGCGCCTGCTCGCGCATCGCCTGCAGCTCCTCGGGCGTGGCGTAGCAATGGTACGCGGCGCCGCGCGCGAGCAGCTCGCGCGCGACCTCGGCATGCCGCCCCTGCCGCTGCGACTGGAACACCGGCAGCTCGTCGCCGAGCAGGCCGAGCCAGCCGAGACCATCGAGGATCGCCTGGATCGCCGCCTCGGTCGAGCGCGCCCGGTCGGTGTCCTCGATCCGCAGCAGATAACGGCCGCCGTGATGGCGCGCGAACAGCCAGTTGAACAGCGCGGTCCGCGCGCCGCCGATGTGCAGAAAACCGGTAGGGGAAGGAGAGAACCTTGTAACTACACTCATGATTGATAAACTGGCTCCATGCCGAACCATCGTCTCGCCGTCGTCTAGCATAAACGCCGCGATGGCGCACCGCTCCCTCGGCCTGCCGCCCTCAGCCGCCGGGGCCCGGCCGACGCTCGCCTGGGCGCGCGGCCTCGGGGCCGGCTTCACCCCCTGGCTGCTCGGCCAGCTGCTCGCCGAGCGCGAGCGCTGGCTGCTCTGGCTGCCGGTGGCGCTCGGCCTCGGCATCGGCATCTATTTCGCCCTGCCGCTCGAGCCGCCCCTCTGGCTCGGCCCGGCGCTGCTGGCGCCGGTCGGGCTGCTCTGGGCGTGGCCTGCCGGGGCCGGCCAGGACCGGCCCTGGCGCCTGCCGGCCGCGCTCGCCCTGGGGGCGCTCGCCGCCGGGCTGACCGCGGCCTCGATCCGGACCCAGCTGGTCGCGGCGCCGGTCCTGGAGCATCGGGGCGCCCACGTTCTCGAAGGGCAGGTCCTGCTGGTCGAGGACCAGGTCCGCGGCGCCCGGCTGACGCTCGGCGCGCTGAAGGTCGAGGGGCTGGAGCCGGGCACGACCCCGGCGGAGCTCAGGGTCAGCGTGCGCAGCGCGCTGCCCCCGATCCGGCCCGGCGACCGCGTCCGCCTGCGGGCCTTCCTGATGCCGCCATCGCCGCCGACCGAGCCCTTCGGCTACGACTTCGCCCGCCAGGCCTGGTTTCTCCGGCTCGGCGCGGTCGGCTACGGCCTGGGCAGGCTCGAGCGGGTCAGCGCCGCCGAGGCCTCGACCTGGCGCCTCGGCCTCGCCCGGGTCCGCCAGCAGGTCGCGGGCGCGATCCAGGCGGCCATCCCGGGCTCGGCCGGCGCGGTCGGCGTGGCCTTGATGACCGGCCTGCGCGGCGGCCTCACCGATCAGGTCTGGCACGACATGCAGGTCGCCGGGATCGCGCATCTGCTGGCGATCTCGGGACTGCATCTGGGCCTGGTCGCCGGCGCGCTGTTCTTCGGCGCGCGGGTCGCGCTCGCGCTGGTGCCGCCGCTCGCGCTCCGGGTGCCGACCAAGAAGGTCGCGGCCGCGCTCGCGCTGCTCGGCGCCTTCGGCTACCTCTTGCTGAGCGGCGCCACGGTGCCGACCCAGCGCGCCTTCGTGATGACCGCGCTGATGCTGCTCGCGGTCATGGTCGACCGCAACCCGTTCTCGATGCGCCTGGTCGCCTGGGCGGCCCTGGTCGTGCTCCTGTGCCAGCCCGAAAGCCTGCCCGGCGCCTCGTTCCAGATGTCGTTCGCGGCCGTGATCGCGCTGATCGCGGTCTACGAGACCGGCGTCGGCCGCCGGCCCCGCGGCGCGAGCGGCCTCGACACGCGGCTCGCCCTCTACGTCGGCGGCGTGGCGCTGACCACGCTGGTCGCGAGCTTCGCGACCGCGCCGCTCGCGATCTTCCACTTCGGCCGGCTGCCGACCTACGGCATCCTCGCCAACCTGATCGCGGTGCCGCTCACCGCGTTCTGGATCATGCCGTTCGGGCTCGTGGGCCTGCTCCTGCTGCCGCTCGGCCTCGGCGCTCCCTGCTTCGCCCTGATGGGCCGGGGGATCGAGCTGATGCTCGCGGTCGCCGGCACGATCGCCGGCTGGCCGGGAGCGGCGCTGCTGATCGCCAGACCCTCGACGGCGGCGCTGACCGTCACGCTGATCGGCGGCCTCTGGCTCTGCCTCTGGCGCGGCCCCTGGCGTCGACTCGGCGTCCTGGGCGTGGCGGTGGGCGGCCTGCTCGCCCTGCTCGACCGGCCGCCGGACCTGCTGATCGACGCCCGCGGCCAGATCGCCGCGGTCCGTCTCGACAGCGGTCGCCTCGCCCTTTCGCCGTGGGCGCGGGACCGCTGGATCACCGAGGGCTGGCTGCGCACCGCGGGCCAGGCCAAGGCCGCCCCCTGGCCGGCCGCGGGCAAGGGCGGGCAGGGCGGCCTGACGTGCGATGCCGAGGGCTGCGTGCTCGCTCGCCACGGCCGCAAGGTCGCGCTCGCGCGCCGCCCCGAAGCCCTCGATGCGGACTGCGCGCGCGCGGATCTGGTGCTGAGCTACCCGCGCCTGGAGCGCTGCCCGAACGGCACGCCGCTGATCGGGCCCGAGGCGCTACGCGCCGGCGGCGGTCTCGCGCTCTGGCTGGACGCCGCCGGCATCCGCAGCCTGAGCGTGCGCGAGGTGCGCGGCGACCGGCCGTGGAGCCGTTGAGCCCTCGGCCGGCGGCGGCCGGAACAGCCGGTCGACCTCGCCCAGATAGCCGGGCGCCGCGATCCCCGCGATCAGGCGCGGGTCGGGCTCGGGCGCGCCTGCCATCATCCTGAGCGGCAGCACGCCCGCCCAGACCGGCAGCGCGTAGTCCTCCTCGTCGTCGACCGGCGGGCCGGTCCGGATCTTGGCCGAGACCTCGTCCAGGTCCATCCAGAGCACGGTCGTCGCCTTCAGCTCCTGCCGGGTCGGCGGCCGCAGCTCCGGCCAGCGGCCCGGGAACAGCCGCTCGACGAACTCCTCGAGGACGGCGAGCTTGTCGTCGTCGGGCACCAGCCGCGCGGTTCCGAACGCCATCACCGAGCGGTAGTTGACCGAGTGGTGGAACCCGGAGCGGGCGAGCACGAAGCCGTCGACGTGGGTGACCGTGACGCAGACCGGCACCCCCTGCTTCAGGTGCCGGAGCATGCGGCTCGCCGACGAGCCGTGCCAGTACAGGCGATCGCCCGCGCGCCAGTACGAGGTCGGCGTGACGTAAGGCAAGCCCTCGATCGCGTAGCCGACGTGGCAGATCACGCCGGCATCGAGCACCGCGTGCACAGTCGGCCGATCGTAATGGCCACGCTTCGGCAGGCGCTTGACGCGGGTTCTTGAAGTCGGCTGGGAACGCTCGGCCATGCCGGGTTTCTCCACTTGGGTCCGGCGCAAAAGCTAGGCAGCCGACTGGCCCTGCCGAAAGGGCCATTATCGCTCGATCGTCAGTGCCATTATCCGGCCTCCGGTCTTCCAGCCCGGAGGGTCAGTCGCCATGACCGGCCCAGGCCAGCGTGCGCAGCGCCCGGAGCGTGTTCCAGCGGCTCGGCTCGTCCGCTCGCTCGACCAGGTCGAAATCGAGCACATCGGCGTGCGGGTGCGAGCGCCAGCGCCCGTCGCTGCGCCGGTTTTTCTCGACCAGCTCGATCGCCTCGGCGACCCGGTCGTCAGGCTCGACGCCGGCGCTGCGCAGATAGTCCAGCCCGCGCAGCACGTCGTAGTGATACCCGGGAGGGAACGAGAACCGGGTCCAGTCGCGATTGATCACCTCGCCGGACGACAGCTTCCGGAACAGGCGGCGCTCCAGGAGATACGCCTCGCCCCGGGCCCGGGCCACCGTCACCGCAGGCGTGGCGCCGTTCGCTCGCTCGTACTCCAAGAGCCCCTCCGGGACGCAGACCGTGCTGTGGAACGAGGAGCGCACGCTCGGCGGCGCCTCGCAGTTCCAGCCGCCGTCGTCGAGCTGCTCGCCGAGCAGCCGCTCCAGAACCTTTGCGCAGGGCTCGCCGAAATAGGCGCCAAGGTTCAAAAGCCGCCCGTTGATGCAGGCCTCGACCTCGCCTTCGAAGAAGGGCTGGCCGCCCTCGGAGAGGGTGATGTGGTCGCGCACCCGGCCCACGGCGCGCCGCGCCTCCGCGCTCGCCGGGTCCAGCCCCATCTCCCGCAACAGGATCAGCGCGTGGCAGGCCTTGCCGTCCGGGCTATCGATCCAGCGCGTATAGCCGCTCTCGCCCCATTGTCCGTCGGGTGTCTGGCGCTCGAGCAGGCGGGCGCCCCAGCCTTCGGACGCGACCCGCGCGCGCTCGGCAGCGACCACGTCGTCGGGCTGGTCGGTCAGATCGCGCAGCACCTGCCAACGGATCGACGGGTCGGAATCCAGCAACCACTCCACGACGGTCATGGCTCTTGCCTCCCCTCACTTGCAGCCGATGACGACCCTGGCCCCGAACTAACCAACCCGGTGCAGGAAGGCGAGCGTGCGTTCCTTGAGCAGAAGGGCGGCCGCCTGGTAGTAGTCGCCGAGGCTCGGGTCGGCGAACAGGTGGGCCGAACCCGGGTAGAGGAACAGCTCTGCGGTTGGAATCTGCTCGATGAGCGCCTGAGCCACGGCTCTGTCTTCTTCGGTCCAGGCGTCGGCGTCCATCGTGTGGATCTGGAGAGGGACGTCCTGGGGCCAGGAGGTCCCGAACTCGGAGGGCGACACGCAACCCTGGAAGAGCAGCGCCCCTCTCGCCCCTGGACGCGTCTGCGCCAGAGCCTGCGCCGGCATCACGCCCAGGGAGAAGCCCGCATAGACGATGTCGGCGGGCAGGTCGCGGGCGGCGTCCGAACCGCGGCGGATGATCTCCGCAAAACCGACCTGCCCGGCGTAGGCAACACCTTCCCTGAGCTCGCGGAACGTGCGGCCGCCATAGAGATCCGGTGCATGGACCGTGTGGCCGGCGGCCCGCAGATCGTCGGCAAACGTCAGGAACCCGGGCGTCCGCCCGTGGGCGTGATGAAACAGGAGCACCCTTGCCATCACGGCACCCTAGCCAGTCTCCGCCCCGACGGTCAAAGCCGCACGCCCGGAGCACCGCGACGTTCTCGTTCCGTGCACGGGGCCCAAAACCCGCGAAGCGGCATCTCCGGCGCGCGCTGCAGCCAGTTGTCCGCACTGTAGCGTGCCTGCCCGTCGATCACGTGCAGCGCATAGGCGTGGCGCGAGCGGCTCGAGCGGTTGGGCGCGCTCCAGTGCGGCAAGGGCCCGTGCAGGACGACGAGCGTGCCCGCCTCGACCTCGAGCGGCACCAGGTCCGTGCTCGGCAGGGGCGCCGGGTCGAGGACGACCGTCTCGGTCCGCATCCCATGTCGCAGAAAACGCGAGCGCAGCGGCCCCTCGTGCTGGCCCGGTGCGGCGTGCAGGCAACCGTTCTCGACCGTCGCATCCTCGAGCGCGAACCAGAGGCCGACGACGCTTTGCGGCTCGGTGTGGAGAAAGGCCGCATCCTGATGGCAGATCACCTCGCCGCCGATCCGGGGCTGCTTGAAGATGTACATGGACTGGAGCAGCAGCGGCCTGGCGATGCCGAGCGCGCCGACCAGCGCCGCCAGCGCCCGCCGGCGCGAGAAGCGGTCGAACACCGGGTCGAGATCGTGGAGCGCGTGGCCGACCTTGTTGATCGAGCGCTCTTTGCTCTGGCGCAGCCGTCCTGCCTCGTCGAACGCCTCTTCTTCGAAGAAAAACCGGATCTGGTCGCCCAACTCGAGGAAATAGCGGTCCTGGGCATGGTCCCGCCTCGTGGTCGAGAAGATCGACGCCACCTCACCGGGCTCGAACGCGTCGACCAGCGCCGCCATCCGCGCCCGCAACGCCGCGCATTCGGCCGTCGGGACGAAGCCGGGCAGGACGAGGTAACCGTCGCGCTCGAACCGCGATCGTTCGCCAGCGGCAACCATGATCCGTGCCTCCGACCGAAATTGACCCTGGATTCCCCGGATGAGTTGAATGTTCGGTGACGTCGTAGCCGGATTCTGCTATTGAAATCATGATGTTGGACGCGACTGTCGTGCCACGCCTTTCGCCACAATGCGGTGCGGCTCCAGCTTCACGCCCTCGCCTCCAACCTGGCCAACTTCCTGCGCACGTTGGCGCTGCCGGAGGAGGTCGAGCAGTGGTCGCTCACGACGCTGCGGGGCGCAAGCCCGAAAGAGCGGTTCTGCGCAACCCCGGGGCTCGTGGCGGCCGCGTTCCGGCCATTGCAATCTTGGCTCCCGCGTTGGAACGGCGCATGGTGGGCCTTCGGGAGCTGTGATCTGGGGAATCCATGTTTAGAGGAGACGCAGCATGGACCGATTCACCGGCGGTTGCCTGTGCGGCAATGTCCGAATTGTGGCGTCGGGCCGCCCATACCGGGTCGGCCTTTGTCATTGTCTCGACTGCCGCAAGCATCATGGGGCCCTTTTTCACGCTTCCGCGGTGTTCCCTCAGGATGCGGTGACGATCGATGGCGAAACACGCGACTACGCCGGCCGGTTTTTCTGTCCCCGCTGCGGCTCGTCGGTTTTCGGACGCAGCGCAGACGAAGTCGAGGTGAACTTAGGAACCCTGGATGCCCATGACCAACTGATGCCGACCTACGAAAGCTGGATCGTCCGTCGCGAGTCCTGGTTGCCGCCGTTTCCGCTCACGCGACGATACGACCGCGATCGCGACGCTACGGGTCGCTTTGAGGAGTAGGTCGCACGAACGGTGCGAAGGCGCCGTCCCGTAGAGACTCCGGGTCAAATATCAAACTAACATCATTCCCATGGTTCGCACCCAAGTCTACTTCAGCGACGAGCAACACCGCGCGCTCCGCCGCACCGCCGGGCGTGAGGGGATCAGCATGACCGCCCTCCTGCGGCGCCTCGTCGAGCGCGAGCTCCTGGGTCGGAACGCGAGGCCAGACTACGACAAGGATGCGGTCATGGCGATCGTTGGGCTGGGCAGCGCCGAGCCGGCCGATCTGTCCGAACGGCATGACGAGGCGTTGGACGAAGCGTTCCGTGGCTGACGTCTTCGTCGACACCAGCGCGTTCTTTGCTTTAGCCAATCTCGCGGACCGGCATCACGGCGAAGCCGTTGCCGCCTATCAGGCGACCGTCCGAGAGGATGACGAGACTTGGTATCGCTTGCGGTCGCGGCTCGGGATTTTCAGCGCGGCCGCGAGATTGCGCGCGAATGGCCCGATCGGACGTTCAGCATCGTCGATTGCACCAGCTTTGCCCTGATCGAGCGCCTCGATATCCGCCGGGCGTTCGCATTCGACAGGCATTTCCAGATCATGCGCTTCGGCTGGCGGCGCCAGCGCGCGTTGCAGATCCTGCCGACTGATCGGCAGCAGCCAGCTGCTTAGTCAGGCCGCGGGCGGATCTTGACGCTGAGGACGCTGCCGGCGAGCGCGAGGCCGGCCATGGCGAAGAACGCGCGGCCGCCGACGGCGGCGTACAGCCAGCCGGCGACGGGCGTGACCAGGCCGAACAGCAGCGCCGTCCCGATCGCGGCGTAGAAGCCCTGGGCGCTCGCCAGCAGCTCGGGCGGCACGCGGTCGCGCAGCTGGTACATGACCGCGAGGTGCGCCGCGCCGAAGCTCGCGCCATGGAGGGCCTGGGCCGGGATCAGCAGCCCGAGGTCGCTGCCGGCCGCGGTCAGGCACCAGCGGAGCACGGCGAGCCCGCCCGCAAGCGTCAGCAGCCGGAGCGGAGGCAGCCTTCGCAGCACGCTGCCCGCGGCCGCGAACAGCAGCACCTCAGCAATCACACCCTCGGCCCAGAGCCAGCCGATCAGGGTCTCGCCAAGGCCGGCCGCGCGCCAGTGCAGGCTCGCAAAGCCGTAGTAGAGCGCGTGGCTGACCTGGATCAGGCCGGCGGCGAAGACCAGCTGGACCAGGCCCGGCAGGCGCAGCAGCTGCCCGAGCCGCGGCGGCTCCGCCGGGCGCCGGAGCGGGCGGTTCTCCGGCAGCTGCAGGCAGGCCAGAAGGTTGAGCGCGAGCAACGCCAGCAACAGCCCGAGCACGCTGCCGGGGCCGTTCCGCCCGATCCACCAGCCGCCGCCGATCGCCGCCAGGATGAAGGTGATCGAGCCCCAGAGCCGGACCGGGCCGTAGCCGAAGCCCTCCGCCTTCAGCTCCTCGAGCGCCAGCGCCTCGCCGAGCGGCAGGATCGCGGCCCAGCTGGCGCCGGTCACCAGGCTCAGCAGCAGGAGCGACCAGAGAGCGTGCGCCAGCGCGAACAGCGCCATCCCGGCCAGGGTGACGCCGGCCATGACCAGCATCAGCCCCCGGCGCCGGCCGAGGCGATCGGCGGCCAGCGGGATCGCGACGCTGGTCAGGACCCGGGGCCAGAAATTGGCCGCGAGCAGCAGGCCGATCTCGGAGGCGCTCAGGCCCTGGGCCGCGAGCCAGACCGGCCAGTAGGGCAGCGAGATGCCGATCGCGGCAAAGCCAGCACCGTAGAACAGCGCCAGGCGGAGACGGAGCGCGCGGGCCATGGGCGATCCCGGCTGCTGTCAAACGGGCGAGTTTGCGCCAAGATAGGGGCGTCGTGCAAACCCGCCGCTGGAGGTAGCAGCGATGGCCGCCCGGAGCGAGAGGATCACGTTCGCCAACGCCGCCGGCGAGCAGCTGGCGGCGCGCATCGACTGGCCGGATGGCCCGACCGGCGCCTTCGCGCTGTTCGCCCATTGCTTTGCCTGCTCCAAGGACAGCTTCGCCGCGGCGCGGATCAGCCGGGGTCTCGCTGCCCACGGCATGGCGGTCCTGCGCTTCGACTTCACCGGTCTCGGCTCCAGCGAGGGCGAGTTCGCCAACACCAATTTCTCCTCCAATCTCGAGGACTTGGCGGCGGCCGCCGACTTCCTGCGTCAGGTCCATCAGGCGCCCAGGATCCTGATCGGCCATTCGCTCGGCGGCGCTGCGATGCTCGCGGCCGCGCACCGGGTGCCCGAGGCGGTCGCGGTCGCGACCATCGCAGCACCGTTCGATCCCGCCCACGCCGCCCGCCTGTTCGCCCCGGTCCGGGCGGAGATCGAGGCGAGCGGCGAGGCCGAGGTGATCCTCGGCGGGCGCAGCTTCCGGGTCCGCAGGCAGTTCCTCGACGACATCGGGGCGCACCAGCTCGGCGAGCGGATCGCGAACCTGCGCAAGGCCCTGATCGTCTTTCATGCGCCGCGCGACGAGACCGTCGGCATCGAGAACGCCGGCCACATCTTCACCGCCGCCAGGCATCCCAAGAGCTTCGTCTCGCTCGACGATGCCGATCACCTGCTGACCCGGCGCGCGGATGCCGGCTACGTCGCCGACGTGCTGGCCGCCTGGGCGAGCCGCTACCTGCCGGAGGTCACGGACGCCGCCGTCGAGCAGGCGCCGCCCGCCCGCGAGGTCGTGGTCGCGGAAACCGGCGAGGGCAGGTTCACCCAGAGCGTCCGGGTCGGCCGCCATCGCCTGCCGGCCGACGAGCCGGCGAGCATGGCGGGCGGCCTCGATACCGGCCCCAGCCCCTACGACTACCTGCTCGCCGGGCTCGGCGCCTGCACCTCGATGACGCTCCGCCTCTACGCCGAGCGCAAGGGCCTGCCGCTGGAGCCGGTCGTGGTCCATCTGAAGCGCGAGCAGATCCACGCCAAGGACTGTGCCGACTGCGAAACCAGAGAAGGCATGCTCGATCAGATCGAACGCACGCTGGAGCTTCCCGGCCCGCTCGATGCCGCCCAGCGCCAGCGCCTGCTCGAGATCGCCGACAAATGCCCGGTGCACCGGACCCTGACCAGCGAGATCAAGATCCGGACCCGGCTCGCCGACTAGCGGCTATCCGCTCTCGCCTCGCGCTCCGGCCCGGGCCGCTGCCTGCCAGGCAGTGGATTGAGCAAGAATAAGAAAAGCGTCGTCCTCGTAGGCAAGTGTACTGCAGAGCAGCGCTCCTACGCTGAGCGCTCCCCAGGCCGTAAATGCCAGCGATTGGCTTCGAATGCTCTGCAAGATCGCAGTACAAGCTAAGAAAGTAAAAAGCCATGCTTGGGGTGCCTGGCAGGCTGATATCCATAATCGGTCGGTCAGAGTAGTGCGGAAGTAAAGTGTAAATGCGCGAAATCGCCAAAGCAACCAAACGTGGTTGGCGGAGTTCCAGCAGGCACAGATAGAACAAAAGGGCGTTGGTGACTATAACCACGGCGTTTACAAGATGATAGCCAAATGGTTTGAGGCCGAAGACGTGATATAAGAAGATAAAGTAAACTGCTCGCATCGGTCGTCTTACGGTGATCTGATGCATCATATTGTCTAGGAGGGTGGATATGGATTGATCTTCGGCTAAGCCAAAATCGTGCGAGAAAGGCCCAATCGTCTGAGTAGAAGCCAGATCACGATCGTTAACAGGAGCGACAGCAAAACGACCAAACTGAGAAAGGCGGCGTCATACAACAGAATTGCACGGTTGGAGAGATCTGATGCTCGCGGCGAAGGGGAATCAATCTAAGCAGGATCCCGTCGCGGCGCGCGATCTGGTCGATCGGGCCGAGCGGCCGGCCGCGCTCATGCAGCACGACGTCGACCTTGAGCTCGTCCAGCGGGCGCTCGATCAGACCGCGAAACCGCATCTCGTTGGCCAGGGTCGCCTGGCCCGGCTCGACCTCGAGGTGCAGGTCGAGATCGCCCCCCTTGAGCCGGTCCAGGGCCCGCGAGCCGAACACGCGGACCGTCGCCCGGGCGCCGAACACCGCCAGCGCCGCCTGCCGGATCGCCTGGATCTCGTGGGGTTCGAGCCGCATGCGAGCATCCTGCAGGCCGGCTGCGCGCGCGGCAAGATCAAAGCTCGCACCCGGGGGCGCCACCGGCCCGGCGGATTCACAGTTGGCAAGGGCACGATCCGGCGCTACCCCTTAGGCCAGAACCAGAACCAGCTCAGGGAGTACAGGCGTGATCAGGAAACTCGCCACCGCTGCCGTGCTTGCGGCTGCGCTCGGCTTCGCCGGCTCGGCGATCGCTCAGGACATGCGCTTCGTCGTCATCACCCACGGCCAGGCCTCCGACCCGTTCTGGTCGGTGGTCAAGAACGGCGTCGATCAGGCGGCCAAGGATCTGGGCGTGACCGTCGAATACAACGCGCCCGACACCTACAACATGGTCCAGATGGCGCAGCTGATCGATGCCGCAGTCGCCTCGCAACCCGACGGCCTCGTGGTCTCGATCCCCGATGCCGAGGCGCTCGGCGATTCGATCAAGAACGCGGTCGCCTCGGGCATCCCGGTGGTCTCGATGAACTCCGGCTCCGACGTCTACGAGGAGCTCGGGGTCCTGGTGCACGTCGGCCAGACCGAATACGAGGCGGGCCTGGGCGCCGGCAAGAAGATGAAGGCCGCGGACGTCACCGACGCGCTCTGCGTCAACCAGGAGGTCGGCAACGTCGCCCTCGACCTGCGCTGCCAGGGCTTCAAGGATGGCCTGGAGGGTAACGTCAACGTCCTCGCGGTCAGCATGGACCCGACCGAGATCGGCAATGCGGTCAAGGCCGCGATGAGCTCCGACTCCAAGGTCAACGGCATCCTCGCGCTGGGCCCGGCGGCGGCCGAGCCGACGCTCGCGGCGCTCGAAGACAGCCAGATGCTCGACAAGGTCAAGTTCGGCACCTTCGATCTGTCGCCCGCCGTCCTCAAGGCGATCGACGACGGCAAGATGATGTTCGCGATCGATCAGCAGCAGTTCCTGCAGGGCTACCTGCCGATCCAGTTCCTGAGGCTGTACAAGCTCTACGGCACGATGCCGGCCGGGACGGTCATGACCGGTCCGGGCTTCGTCACCAAGGACAATGCCGCCCAGGTGATCGAGCTGAGCAAGCAAGGCATCCGCTAGCCCGCGAAGGGGGTCCGTCGCTCAGGCGGACCCCCGGTCGACCGACGGGCAGCGATCGGGGAGGCCTGCCATGGCCGCGACCAGAGCCGCAACCGCTGATGAGCGGGTCACCAAGACACCGCTCATGCGGAAGTTGATGGCCCGCCCGGAGCTCGGGGCGATGGCCGGGACCATCCTGGTGTTCGTGTTCTTCGGCATCGTCGCCGGCCGCAGCGGCCTGTTCTCGGCCCCGGGCATCCTCAACTTCCTCGAGGTGGCGGCCCAGCTCGGGATCATCGCGGTCGCCGCCTCGATGCTGATGATCGGCGGCGAGTTCGACCTCTCGATCGGCTCGATGATCGGCGCCGCCGGCGTCATCATCGCGATCCCCGCAGCCCAGTGGGGCTGGCCGCTCTGGCTGTGCATCCTGCTCGCCTTCGCGATCGCTGCCGTGATCGGCTACATCAACGGCCAGATCGTGATCAGGAGCGGTCTGCCATCCTTCATCGTCACGCTCGGCGGCCTCTACATTCTGCGTGGCCTGACGATCGGCTTCACCCGCCTGATCACCGGCCGCACCCAGGTCTCCGGCCTCAAGGCCCTGGCCGAGCACGACTGGCTGGCGCCGGTGTTCGCCGGCGAGGTCGGACACGGCCTGATGGTCTGGCTCGCCAGCATCGGCGTGATCGCCACCCGCGCCGACGGCTCGCCCGCCATCTCCGGCATCCCGATGTCGATCGTGTGGTGGTTCGTGCTGACCGCGGTCGCGACCTGGATCCTGTTGCGCACCCGGGTCGGCAACTGGATCTTCGCCTGCGGCGGTGACCCGAACGCGGCGCGCAACGTCGGCGTGCCGGTCGCGAAGGTCAAGATCGGCCTGTTCATGTTCACCGCCTGCGCCGCCACGCTGTTCGCCTGCGTCCAGGTGCTGGACGCCGGCTCGGCCGACACCAATCGCGGCCTGCTCAAGGAGTTCGAGGCGATCATCGCCTCGGTGATCGGCGGCTGCCTGCTCACCGGCGGCTACGGCTCGGCGATCGGCGCCTCCTTCGGCGCGCTGATCTTCGGCACGGTGCAGATGGGCATCTTCTACACCGGCGTGAACACCGACTGGTTCAAGGTGTTCCTGGGCGTCATGATGCTGATTGCGGTGCTGTTCAACAGCTACATCCGCCGCAAGGTGACCGAGGCCCGTTAGCCGTGGACCACCGCCGGCGCAGGCAGATCCCATGACCGTCCGGCGCATCGTGGCCAACCTCGCGGCGACCGATCCTGGCGCTGCGCGCACATTTTACGAGCGACTGCTCGATCTCAAGGTGGTCATGGATCACGGCTGGATCCTGACCTTGGCGGCCGAAGGGTCGGCGGCGCCGCAGATCAGCCTCGCCAGCGAAGGCGGCTCGGGCGCGCCCGTCCCCGACCTCTCGATCGAGGTCGACGACGTCGACCAGATTTATCGGCGCGCCAGATCCGAGGCTTCTGAGATCGTCTACGACATCACCGACGAGCCCTGGGGCGTACGACGCTTTTTCGTGCGCGATCCTTTGGGCAACGTCCTGAATGTCCTGTCGCATTCGGGCTAGGCACGAGCGCAGGAGGAGATCGGACCATGGCAGACCGGACCGACGGCAACGCCCCGCCGATCGTGGAGCTGCGCGACATCGTCAAGCGCTTCGGCTCGGTGATCGCGCTCAACGGCGTCACCATGAAGGTGCACGCGAGCGAGGTGATGTGCCTGCTCGGCGACAACGGCGCCGGCAAGTCGACCCTGATCAAGACGCTCTCGGGCGTCCATCAGCCGACCGAGGGCCAGATCCTGATCGACGGCCAGCCGGTCGCGATGGACAGTCCGCGCGATGCGCTCGATCGCGGCATCGCCACGGTCTACCAGGACCTGGCGATGATCCCCTTGATGAGCATCACCCGCAACTTCTTCATGGGCCGCGAGCCCGGGCGCGGCAAGGGCGCATTCGGCGGCTTCGACGTCGCGGAAGCCAACCGGATCGCCAAGGAGGAGATGCACAAGATCGGCATCGACGTGCGCGATCCGAGCCAGGCGGTCGGCACGCTGTCGGGCGGCGAGCGCCAGTGCGTCGCGATTGCGCGCGCGGTCCATTTCGGCGCCCGCGTGCTGATCCTGGACGAGCCGACCTCGGCGCTCGGGGTCAAGCAGGCCTCGGTCGTGCTGCGCTACGTCGCCCAGGCGCGGGCGCGGGGCCTGGGCGTGATCTTCATCACCCACAACGTCCACCACGCCTACCCGGTCGGCGATGCGTTCACGATCCTGAACCGCGGCCGCACCTACGGCACCTTCCAGAAGGCCGACGTCTCGCGCGAGGAGGTCCTGAACATGATGGCCGGCGGCAAGGAGCTGGACGAGCTCTCGGCCGAGCTCGAGGAGTTCTCCCGGGCGGACGCCGGCAGCAGCTCGAAGCTCGACCCGGCGGCGGCCGAGCACGCGGTCGCCGAATCCCTGCACCGGGAGGCGGAGTCGCTGCGCAAGCACTGAGCGTTACCGCGAAGGCGGCGTTCCCCCCTACCGGGGATCAGGCGCTCGGGCGCCTCGCGGCTTCGGCAGCGGTCGTGCGCTCGTAGATCTCGGCCAGCGTCATGGCGGCGCCACCGGCCGCGAAGCCGAGGCGCAGATCCGGGTCGTCGAGGATACGGTAGCGCCAGCCGCCCTCGTCGCGCTCGTAGACGCTGACCCTGATCTCCTCCTGCGCGATCAGCACGTACTGCCTGAGGCTCGCGATCTGCTGATAGGCGTCGAGCTTGGGGCCGCGATCGAAGCCCTGGGTCGAGCGCGACAGGACCTCGACCACGATCTCCGGCTCGGGCACGACGTCGCTCCGGCCCGATCCGGGCGTGCAGGTCACGACCACGTCGGGATACATGGTCGCCGACGCCGAGACGACCTTCACCCCTTCCATGAACACGCGGCAAGGGCCGCCACGGAGCTGCGAACGCAGGCCGCTGAAGACGTTGCCGGCGATCGTGTTGTGGTCGAGCGTGTCGCCGACCATCACCCGGATCACCCCGCCGACGTACTCGTAACGCTCCTCCTGCTCGCGCTCCCAGGCGAGGAACTCCTCGACCGTCCAGGGCTCGGGCAGGTCGGCTCGTGCGCGTGCCAACTGTCTTGTCCTTGCTCGCCGGCGCCCAGTCTACGTGCCTCGGCCGCCGCCCGCGAGCCGAATTCCCACGCGGCGGCGGGCCGCTCGCCCGCAGGCGGCCACCGCGCCGCGCGCCATCGCCGGGGCAAGCTTGTCCCCTCGGGCAATTCCGACTAGCTTGCCGCCCGTCAAAAGCGGCGGGAGGAGCGACATGGCGAAATGCGCCTTCATCGGGCTCGGCATCATGGGCTATCCGATGGCCGGCCATCTCCAGGCCAAGGGTCACGAGGTCACGGTCTACAATCGGACCGCGGCCAAAGCCGAGCAGTGGGCGAAGCAGCACGGCGGCCGGCATGCGCGGACCCCGCGCGAAGCGGCGGCGGGCGCGGAGTTCGTGTTCATGTGCGTCGGCAACGACGACGACATCCGCAGCGTCGCCTACGGCGAGGACGGTGCGCTCGCCGGTCTCGGCCGCGACTGCGTCCTGGTCGACCACACGACCGCCTCGGCCGACATCGCGCGCGAGCTCGAGAGCGAGGCCAAAGGTCAGGCAAAACACTTCGTCGACGCTCCGGTCTCGGGCGGCCAGGCGGGCGCCGAGAACGGCCAGCTGACCGTGATGTGCGGCGGCGAGCCGGCGGCCTTCGACCGGGCCAAGCCGGTCATGGACTGCTACGGCAAGGCGGTCACGCTGATGGGCCCCGCGGGCGCCGGCCAGCTGACCAAGATGGTCAACCAGATCTGCATCGCCGGCCTGGTCCAGGGGCTGTCCGAGGCCATGAACTTCGGCATGCGCGCCGGCCTCGACATGGACAAGCTGATCGCGGTGATCTCCAAGGGCGCTGCCCAGTCCTGGCAGATGGACAATCGCGCCAAGACCATGGTCCAGGGCAAGTTCGACTTCGGCTTCCCGGTCGTCTGGATGCGCAAGGACCTCAAGATCTGCATGGACGAGGCCAACCGCAACGGCGCCCTGCTGCCGATCACGGCGCTGGTCGACCAGTACTACCACCAGGTGATCAAAGCCGGCGGCAGCCGCTGGGACACCTCGAGCCTGATCCACAACCTGCAGCTGCTGGACTGAGAGCGCCGGCTCGGCAGCATGCCGAGCTGGCGACATCGCCCCTGCGACCGCCGTCGGCCGCATCGCGAGCGTCGTCGCCGGATTCGTCGGCGTCGTCTACGTCGGGATCATGGTCGCGATCGTCACCCGCGCGCTGGCCCAGGCGGTCGAGGAAAAGCAACGCCACTGCCGGGAGAGCCGGGCAGACCGCTCTGGGCAAGCGGCCTGAGCGCAGCGGTTATCGGGCGGTGCCCTGCGCCGGCGCGCTGCCTCGCTCAGCCGCCGCGGGGCTTTCCAGCTCGTCGAGCCTTGCGCGCGCCGCACTCAGCGCCTGGGTGGTCCGGTGCAGCTTCGCCGCGAGCGCGCGCATCACCTGGACGCCCACCTGCGGAAACTCGGCAACCAGGTGGAAGAACCCCTCCCTCGACAGGCGCAGCGTATCGAGGTCGCCGTGCGCGACCACGGTCGCGCTGCGCGGCACGTCGCACAGAATCGCGATCTCGCCGATGATGTCGTTCTTACCCAAGGTCGCAATCTTGAGCGCCTTGCGCGGCGCATCGACCAGGATGTCGGCCTCACCTTCGAGGATGACATAGGCGGCGTCACCGTAGTCGTCCTGGTGAAACAGCTCGTTGCCCGCCGGATGCGCTAGGCGTTCACTGGTGAACGCCAGCAACTTCAGTCTGGTCGGATTGATCTTGGCGAACAGCGGAATGTTGCTCAGGATCTCCACGTCTTGGGCCAAGCTCATGGGACCGCCTCCTGGCTCGCAGTTCATCCAGCCACTGCCAGGGCAGCTTAGCGCACTGCCGGTGCCGCCCGATGTGAGCTGCTTCACAGTCTGATTGCCTAATCAGCCCGCACCGCGCATCCTGGTCAGCCTTGAGCTCAGGCCACCCGGCCGCCGCAAGACGGAGCGGCGGGTCCGGCTCATTCCGACGGGCGTACCTGGCGCGGGCAGCTCCTTAACCGTGACCGTCCGGTCTTGAAGCCCACAGCCGCAGCAGTTCAGCTCGTAGCCCACGAGCCGACACACTCCACGGCATCTGGCTCACGCCTTCAGCTCGCGCTTGAGCTCGTTCAGGAAGCGCCAGTCGGTGCCCTCGTCAAGGATCGCGTTCGGGATGGAACTGATCATGCCGACCTCGTGGAGGCGCAGCGCGAAGAAGCGCATCGTGTCCTCCGAATTGTACTCATGCCAGCGGTCGTACGGAACTTCCTGGATCGTCTGGAGCGCGTAGTCGTAGCGCTCGGTGAACCCGCCGTCGACCAGCCGGCGCGCGGCGGTGCCGGGCTCGGCGGTGCAGAACTCGGCAGCCTTGAAGGTCGCGCGCAGGAACCGCTTGGTCGCGACCGGATGGGCGCGCACCCAGGCGCGGTTGCCGTAGAGCATGCAGCAGAAATACTGCGACCATGGCTGGTCCGTGACCGTGTTGAGAATGACGCGGCCGATGTTGCGGTCGCGCAGCTCCTGCGGCTCGGGCGGAAAGCCGAGAAAAGCATCGGTCTTGCCGGCGGCGAACAGCTCCTTGGCGTTGCCATCCGTCGGCACGATCCACTCGATGTCCTGCTTGGGGTCGAGGCCGACGTGCTTGGCCATGATCGAGAGGTAGAGGTGCCCGCTCGAGGCCAGCGTCTGGATGCCGACGCGCCGGCCCTTCAGGTCGCGGATGCTGCGGACCGGCGCGTGCGCGAACAGCTCGTAGCAGCCGACGTGCAGGCCCCCGACCGCGGTGATCGGCAGGCCGGCATCCAGATGGTAGACGACGGTACCGGCGAAGCTGGCGCCGAAGTCCACCTCGCCCTTGGCCATCATCTGCGGCGTGCTGAAGCCGCCGGCGGCTCTCACGTACTCGACGTCGGTGAAGCCTTCGGCGCGCAGGAGCTCCGCGGCGACGTCGAGCGGGGCGAAGCAGATCCCGGTCGTGAACGCCAGGCGGATCGTGGTGGTCTCCGGCGGCGCTTCGTCGGCCAGCGCTGTCCGGCCGCCAAGGACGCCAGCGGCGGCGGCGGCGGACAGTCCGGTCAGAAAATCGCGGCGACTCTGAATGATCTGCATCAGTATGGCCTCCGCCATGTCTGGCCCGGACCTTGGCCCGAGACCCAGGTTCACGCCTTCAGCTCGCGCTTGAGCTCGTTGACGATGCGCCAGTCGGTGCCGACGGCAACGAGCGCGTTTGGGGTGGAGCTGATCATCCCCGCTTCGTGCAGCCGAAGCGCGTAAAAGCGCATCGTGTCCTCCGGGTCATGTTCGCGCCATCGATTGTACGGCACGTCGGTCAGCGTCTCGAGCGCATAGTCGTAGCGCTGGGTGAACCCGCCCTCGACCAGATCTCGCGCCGCCCGCTCGGGCTCAGCGGCGCAGATATCGGCAGCCTTGAGGATGGCTCGCAGGTAGCGCTTGGTCGCGACCGGATGAGCGCGGACGAAGTCCCTGTTGCCGAACGCCGTGCAGCAGAAATACTCCGACCAGGGCTTGTCCGTGGCGGTCTTGAGGATCACGCGGCCGATCTTGCGGGCGCGCAGCTCCTGCGGCTCGGGCGGAAACCCGAGAAAGACATCGACTTTCCGCTCGGCGAACAGCTGCAGGGTGGTGCCGCTCGGACCTGGGGTGACCCAGTCAATGTCCTGGTGGGGGTCGAGCCCGACCTGGGCTGCCATCATCGCGAGATAGAGATGGCTGCCGGAGCGGAGCGCGCGGATGCCGACCCTCTTGCCCTTCAGGTCGCTGATGGTTTGGACGGGCTGATGAGCGAACAGCTCGTAACATCCCGGATGCACGCCCGCCAATGCCGTGATCGGGTCGCCGGCATCCAGACGCGACACGATAAATGCCCCGGTGTCCGCACTGAAGTCGGCCTCGCCGCGTGCGACGGCCTCGCCACCTGCTATCGTCCGCAGATAGCGGACATCGGCCAACCCCTCCGCACGCAGGAGCTGGTCGGCGATGTACCAAGGTGCGGTACAGATGCTCGGGTCATAGGTCAGCCGGAGTGTGGTCGTCTCAGGGGGCTCCTCGGCGGCAAGCGATCCCCGGGCGCCCAGCACCCCCGCGGCCGCGGCCAGCGACGCGTGGGCCAGAAAACGGCGGCGAGACTGAATGAATTGCATGCGAGTCCCCTCACTCAGGTTCGGGGCCGATGTCAATCGAGTCACTCCCGCGAGCGGCTTGACCACCGACGCCGCGGCAGCGCGAACTGAAAGCTTTATCCGGCTGTCACTGCGGCATGATGGCAGGGTCCGGATGCCAAGCAAAGCTTCTTCTTGGAGGCCGCGTTGGCCCTCGGCTGCCTCCTTGAGGTCTTCGATGGCGCAGCAGGTGAGCGGCGGCGGCCGGCGAATCTGGGCGACCGTCGCCGCACCCCGCCTTGCCGCGAATCCGGATCGGGTCAGGTCGGCCCCTTCAAGGGTCGCACGCGTCGGTTCCCGCTTCTTGATCCGACGGGAGACATTCGCACGCAGTCCCGACAGAGGGATTGTTAAGGAACAGTCACCGCAGCCGCAGATCGAAGGGCGCCGGCTGGTCCCAGGTCCAGCTATTCCCGACTTTTCGCATCTGGACGAAATGGCCGGGCACGATCCGGTCGGCCTGGGCCAGGATCGCGGCGATCGAGGCGCGGCTGGCTTCGAGCGTGTCGAGCACCAGGTCGCCCTCCCCGATCATCACCTCCTTGGGGTACTTGATCGCATCGCTCGCCAGCACGACCCGGCCGCGGTCGGCGGTCTCGAGCGCCAGCGCATAGAGCCCCGGGGTGTGGCCGGGCGCCGGGAACGCGGCAAGGCCGGCGCCGATCTCGGTCGGGCCTTCGAGCAGGGTCACCCGGTGGCGCTGGAGCTCGTCGAGGATGCCCCAGGGCAGGTGCGTGTCCTCGGCATGCGGCGCCTGCGCGTAGTCGAGCTCGCGCCGGCTCACCAGGATCTCGGCGCCCCGGAACAGATCGACGTTCAGGCTGTGGTCCCAGTGCAGGTGCGAGAGCATGACCCGCGGCACGTCCTTGGGCTCGAGGCCATGGCGGGCGAGGCCGCGGAGCAGGGCGGGGCGGTTGCCGTAATGCCCGGTATCGAACAGGAGCGGCCCGTCGGCGCCGGTCACCAGGACGACGCTGCTGATGCCGAGCGCGCCGTCGGCGTAGGCGAGATTGTTGCCGGTGATCAGGACGTCGTAGTCGGTCATGGTGCCGCCTCCTTGCTCGGGATGTCTTTCCGCGCGCCGGGCAAGCGGTCACGAATCGCGTCGATGCGCATGCCGCCGCGCCGCGCTCGCCCGCCGTCCCCCCGACCCGCACTTAGGCTGCCGAAAGCTCCTTGCGATGGCCCGCGCGAGCGCCGTCTTAGCCCGTCCCGGTAAGCACGCCAAACACGATCAACGTCCGATTCAAGGAGCATCCCGCCAAGCGCGACCGAGACATATCGACAAGACGACGTGAAGCGCCACCGCCGGCCATAGGAGGACGCCAGCCAACCCGCCCGCGAGACCGAGGTAAGCAAGATACAACGAGACGGCCGTGCTGTACGTCAACATGCCGACCAGCGGCGGGCCCGGCCAGCAGGCGATTCCCAGCGCGACCAGGGCGATGCCCGCGACGCGCGCCACCGGTATGGCGACGCCGATGAGTCCCTCGCCCAGCAACAACTGCGCGACGAGCGAGGGCGCGATCAGCAACGCCAGCCCGGTCGCGGCTTCGCCGACGGCCGCAAGAATGAGCGCCGTTTTCATCATCCGTTGGCGCCCGGCGCTTCCCGCGCGCGGGCCGCGCGGCCGCTACTGTTTCGCTGCTGACTGCGCCTCACCGAGCTCGAAGGTCAGCTTGTCGATCTTGCCGGTGAACTTGAACGGCACATCGTAGCGATACTCCAGGAGCGCCAGCGGGGTGCGGGTGTCCTCGCCGATGTCGAAGGTCTCGTCTTCCGGAAAGGTGATCGGGGTGGTGTGGTCCATGGAATTCCTGGCCACTTCCTTGCCGTCGACGGACAGCACGCCCGTGCCGCCCTTGCCCAGGCCGGGACCCTCCGGCTTGAAGTCGAACACGATCGCGTGCCTGCCCGCTGCCAGCTCGGGCCCCTCCCAGGCGGTGCGCTTGAGGTCGAGCAGGTTGTACAGGAACACGACCTTGCCCCGGCCAAAGCCGAATTCGCCTTGGCTCAGGAACAGGCCGTAGCCACCGAAGCGCCCGCCTTCGGTGACGATCATGCCTTCTGCGCCCCCCTCGGGAATTTCGACCTCGGCCGTGATGATGTAGGGCTTGTTCAGGATGCTCGGGGCCGTGCTGGCCGGCACGCCGGTCAGTTCGCCGGAATAGGTGAAGACCGTCCTGCCCGCCGTCAGGCTCGGCCGTGGCGTGTTCCAGCGCGCGAGCGTCGAATTGTCGAGCGGCAGCACATCGTACTTCTTCGCCTCGACATAAAAGAGGTCCTGCATCTCCTTGAGCTTGTCCGGCATCTGGGCGGCTAGGTCGTCGGCCTCGGTCGGATCTTTCAGGACATTGTAAAGCTCCCAGTGGTAGCCGGTGATCACGTCGGGCGGCGATTTCGTGCTCAGTTCCCAGGGCAGCGTCACCGGCGTCGTGCACGCGATCCAGCCGTCATGATAGATGGCGCGGTTGCCGAGCATCTCGAAGTATTGCGTGGTGTGTCGGGTCGGGGCGTCCGCGTTCGCCTTGTCCCACGTGTAGACCATGCTGACGCCTTCGATCGGACGCTGCTTGATGCCGTTGACCGTGTCGGGCGCCGGAATGCCGCTTGCTTCCAGGATGGTCGGCACGATGTCGATGATGTGGTGAAACTGGCGGCGGACGCCGCCCACATCCTTGATGTGACCGTGCCAGGACATGGCCACGCCCTGGGCCGTCCCGCCGAAGTCCGATGCCACCTGCTTCACCCACTTGAACGGCGTGTCGAACGCCCACGCCCAGGGCGCCGCGAAGTGCGGATAGGTCCGGGCGGACCCCCAGAACTCGTACCAGAGGAACTGGTCCGTGACCGGCACTTCAACGCCATTGAAGGTCGTGAACTCGTTCGGCGTGCCGTTCAGCATCCCTTCGGCGCTCGCGCCATTGTCGCCGCTAATGTAGATGATCAGGGTGTTATCGAGCTCACCGAGGTCTTCGACGGCCTGGATGACCCGGCCGATCTCGTGGTCGGTGTAAGCCTGGTACGCCCCGTAGACCTCGGCTTGCTTGATGAACAGCTTCTTCTGCTCGAGGCTGAGCGAATCCCACTGCGGCAGCTCTTTCGGCCACGGCGTCAGCTTGGCGTAGTCGGGCATGATGCCCAATCGCTTCTGGTTGGCGAAAATCGTCTCCCGCAGCTTGTTCCACCCGTCGTCGAACAGGTGCATGGCGCCGATCTTCTTGATCCACTCCGGCGTCGGATGATGCGGCGCGTGGGTGCCGCCCGGGACGTAATAGACGAAGAACGGTTTGTCGGGCGCAAGCTCCTTGAGCTGTTTCATGTACTGGATCGCGTCATCGGCCATGGCCGTGGTCAGGTTCCAGCTGGGATTGCCCTGAAAGGGGTAGATGGCGGTCGTGTTGCGGAACAGGTTCGGCTGCCACTGGCTGGCGTCGCCGCCGACGAAGCCGTAGAAATAATCGAAGCCCATGCCGATCGGCCACTGGGCGAACGGTCCCGCCTGGCTTGCCTGATACGAGGGCGTGTTGTGGTCCTTGCCGAACCAGGCGGTGGCGTACCCGTTCTCCTTGAGGATCGTGCCGATGGTGCCGTTCGCTCGCAAAATGATCGAATCGTAGCCCGGATAGCCCGTGCCAATCTCATCCACGACCCCAAAGCCGGCGACGTGATGATTGCGACCGGTGATCAAGGCCGCCCGCGTCGGCGAGCAGAGCGAAGTGGAGTGAAAGTTGGTGTAGCGCAGCCCGGCCTCGGCGATGCGATCGAGCGCCGGGGTCGGGATGACGCCGCCGAAGGTGCTGGGCGCGCCGTAGCCGTCGTCGTCGGTCATGATCAGCAGCACGTTGGGCGCGCCCTTCGGCGGCACCACGCGAGGCGCCCACCACGGCGTCGACTCCGAGGCCCTCTCCTTGATCACCCCGCCGAACTTCGGATCGGGCGGCGGAAGTTGTCCTCCCTCGATCGTGGTGGTGGCGCCGGGTGAGCCCGGCACACCCGTGATCTGCTGAGCCAACGCCGAGACGCAACTCACCGCGAGAACGCCTGCGGCCGCAAGCACGCTCCGGATCTTCACGGCGGTATCTCCCGTTGAGATGCTGTGCCTTGGCAAAGAAGCTCGCGCGAGAGTGGTCGGATCGGGCGGGCCACACTTTGACCCACATCAACCCCAATGACCGGCTCGCTGAGAGCGGATTTCGCCCAATCCGAGCCCGGTCATCCGCAATCAAGCTTGTCTTGGCAAGGTGTCGGGGTACGCGCCGTCAGGCTGCCGGGGGTCGGGCCGACCGGTGCGGAAGCGGTCCCGATAGTCCGAGGGCGTGACCCCGATCCAGCGCAGGAAGCTCCGCCGCATCCGCTCGTCGTCGCCGAACCCGCACTGGTGCGCGACCCAGCCGATCGGCTGCGCGGTCTCCTCGAGCAGCCGGCGCGCCGCCTCGACCCGGAGCGCCTCGACCGCCTTCGCCGGCGTGACCCCGGTCGCGGCGGCATAGGCGCGGGCGAAGTTCCGGGGGCTCATCGCCACCCGCTCGGCCAGCCGCTCGACCCTGAGGTCGCGCTTAAGGTTGGCGGCGACCCAGGCCTGCAGCTCGCCGAACCGGCCGTTGCCCGGGGCCTGGCCGGCGAGTGCGGTGCTGAACTGGGCCTGGCTGCCCGGCCGCTTCAGGAACACCACCAGGTAGCGCGCGACCTCGAGCGCCACCGCATGCCCGAGGTCGGCCTCGACCAGGGCCAGCGCCAGATCGATGCCGGCGCTGACCCCGGCCGAGGTCCAGATCGCCCCGTCCTGGACGTAGATCGGGTCGGGCTCGACCCGGACCCTCGGGAACTGGGCCTGCAGCGCCTTGGCCCAGCGCCAGTGCGTGGTCGCGCGCCGGCCGTCGAGCAGCCCGGCCGCGGCGAGCAGGAACGCGCCGGTGCAGACCGAGCAGGTCCGCCGCGCCTCCGCCGCCCGCGCCGCGAGCCAGGCGACCAGCTCCCGGTCCTGCCTGAGCCCATGGATCCCCGGGCCGCCGGCGACGATCAGCGTGTCGACCGGCCGCCCCGCGACCTCGGCGAGCCCGTCGGTGACGATCGCGATCCCGGTCGAGGTCGGCGTCGGGCCGCCGGGCTGCGCGACCACGCTGACCCGATAAGGCGGCGGGCCGCCGTCCTGCACGATCGCGGCCGCGCTGGTGAAGACCTGCGCCGGGCCGGCGACGTCGAGCAGGTTCACCCCCTCGTAGGCCAGGATCACGACCTGCCGGCCCGCCGGGTCGGGGACGAACCCGGCCATGGCAGAAATTGCGGTCATGTTGTCCTTTATGCCAGATCCCGGCCCCACTACAAGCGCCCGATCGCCGCCGGACCGTCCGGACGCCTTAAGAGTGGGGAAAACGGTGCCAGCAAGCCTGTCGAGGACCGCCGCGCTCGCGATCGCCTGCGGCTCGGCGATGGTGCTCCTGTCGTTCGGCATCCGCTCGAGCTTCGGCCTGTTCCTGCAGCCGATGAGCCTCGACCTCGGCTGGGGCCGCGAGGTGTTCGCGTTCGCGCTCGCGCTCCAGAACCTGGTCTGGGGCCTTGCCCAACCGTTCACCGGCATGCTCGCCGACCGCTACGGCAGCGGCCGCACGCTCGCCGCCGGCGGCCTCCTCTACGCGCTCGGCGTCTGGCTGATGGCGACCACCAGCAGCGCGCTCGCCCTCCACCTCAGCGCCGGCGTCCTGCTCGGCCTGGCGCTGAGCGGCACCGGCTTCGGCGTCGTCCTCGCCGCGGTCGGCCGCAGCGTCGCGCCTGAGCGCCGCTCGCTGGCGCTCGGCATCACCACATCACTCGGCTCGCTCGGCCAGTTCCTGATGCCGCCGATCGGCCAGGCCTTCCTCGCCGCCTACGGCTGGCAGACCGCGCTGATGCTCATGGCCGCCGGCTCGCTCGCGATGGTCGCGCTCGCCGCCGGCATCCAGGGCCGGCCGCAGGCCGCCGCCGGCGACACCCAGACCCTTCGCCAGGCGCTGACCGAAGCCCGCCGCCACCCGGGCTACCTTTACCTGACCGCCGGCTTCTTCGTCTGCGGCTGGCACGTCGCGTTCATCGCCGTGCATCTCCCGGCCTATCTCGCCGACAACGGCCTCTCGACCCAGACCGCCGCCTGGTGCCTGGCCCTGATCGGCCTGTTCAACGTCGTCGGCTCCTACCTCTCGGGCCTGCTCGGCGGCCACCTGTCCAAGAAATACTGCCTGAGCTTCCTCTACACCGCGCGCTCGATTCTTATCCTCACCTTCATCCTCTTGCCGCTCACCGCCACCTCCGCGCTCGTATTCAGCGCGATCATGGGCCTGCTCTGGCTCTCGACGGTGCCCTTGACCTCGGGCCTGGTCGCCCAGATCTTCGGCCCCCGCTACATGGCGACCCTGTTCGGCTTCGTCTTCCTCGGCCACCAGCTCGGCAGTTTTCTCGGCGTCTGGCTCGGCGGTTTTCTGTACGATCGCTACGGCAGCTACGACCTCGTCTGGTGGCTCTCGATCGCGCTCGGCCTGATCGCCGCCCTGCTCCACTGGCCGATCGACGAACGCGCGGTCGCACGCCTGCGCACCCAGAGCTGAGGGGCTGCCGGGCGGGCCCTGAGCCCGCGATTGACTCCGATGCCGTGCCCGCCCATCTTGGTCGAGTTGACCAAGGCGACCTCGATGGCCGACGCGATCGTCAATCTCTACGAAGCGAAGACCTCGCTCTCGCGGCTGGTCGAGCGCGCGGCGGCGGGCGAGGAGATCATCATCGCCAAGGCCGGCAAGCCCAAGGCGCGCCTCGTCCCGCTCGCCGACCGTGCGGCGCCGCGCCGGCCCGGCGGCTGGGAAGGCAAGGTCTTCGTCGCCGACGACTTCGACGAGCCTCTGCCGGCCGACATCCTCGAAGCTTTCGAGGGCAAGGACTGACCCTTGGCCG
>CAWALL010000008.1:555000-788564 GCA_963782885.1 uncultured Alphaproteobacteria bacterium | reverse complement strand
TGACCGACTGAGGATGGGGCCGGCGGTCGACCAGCCGACCCCGGGACGGAAGGCAGCGAGAGGTCAAAACCATGTCGAGCGATCACGACGACGCCAAGGCGAGCGGACGCCGCCAGTTTCTCAAGCTCGCAAGCTTAGGTGCCGTGGCCGGTGCGGTGGCCGCGGTCGCCAGCGATGGCCGCAGCGAGGCCAAGGCCGCCGAGCCCGAAGCGCAGGCTCAGGGCGATCCAGGTACTGCGGACGTCAGGAAGGTCTACGCCTTCGCCCGCTTCTGAGCGGTCGGCCGCGACCCGTCCTTAGGCGCCCAGGGAGAGCCATCATGCTGCACAAGAAGACGAGCCGAGCCACCACCGGCGCGCGCCTCTCGACCCCTCTCGCCGCGCTCACCGGCAGCGTGCTCGACCGCCGGACCTTCCTCAGCCGGTCCGGCTTCGCCGCGAGCGGCGTCGCGGCCGCTTCGCTCGTCGGCGGCGGCATGGTCACCCGCGCCGCGGCGCAGACCCCGGCCACGGCCAAGGCGATCCAGCAAGTCAAGAACGTCTGCACCCATTGCTCGGTCGGCTGCACGGTCATCGCCGAGGTCCAGAACGGCGTCTGGACCGGCCAGGAGCCGGGCTGCGACAGCCCGATCAATCTCGGCTCCCATTGCGCCAAGGGCGCTTCGGTGCGCGACCACGGCCACGGCGACCGGCGGCTGAAGTACCCGATGAAGCTGGTCGACGGCCAGTAGCAGCGGATCACCTGGGACCAGGCGATCAACGAGATCGGCGACAAGCTGCTCGAGATCCGCAAGGCCAACGGGCCCGACTCGGTCTACTGGATCGGCGGCCAAGTTCAGCAACGAGGGCGCCTATCTGTACCGCAAGTTCGCGGCCTTCTGGGGCACCAACAACTGCGACCACCAGGCGCGCATCTGCCACTCGACCACGGTCGCAGGCGTCGCCAACACCTGGGGCTATGGCGCCATGACCAACAGCTACAACGACATCCACAAGTCGCGGGCCATGCTGTTCATCGGCGCCAATGCCGCCGAGGCGCATCCGGTGGCGATGCTGCACATCCTGCGCGCCAAGGAGCAGAACAACGCGCCCCTGATCGTCTGCGACCCGCGCTTCACGCGGACGGCGGCGCACGCCGACGAGTATGTGCGCTTCCGCTCCGGCACCGACATCCCGCTGGTCTGGGGCATCCTCTGGCACATCTTCGAGAACGGCTGGGAGGACAAGGAGTACATCCGCCAGCGGGTCTGGGGCATGGACCAGATCCGCGACGAGGTCGCGAAGTGGACGCCCGCGGAGGTCGAGCGGGTCACCGGCGTGCCCGGCTCGCAGGTCAAGCGGGTGGCCATGATCATGGCCAACAACCGCCCGGGCACGCTGGTCTGGTGCATGGGCGGCACCCAGCACACGAGCGGCAACAACAACACCCGCGCCTACTGCGTCCTGCAGCTGGCGCTCGGCAACGTCGGCGTGTCGGGCGGCGGCACCAACATCTTCCGCGGCCACGACAACGTCCAGGGCGCGACCGACCTCGGCAATCTGCCGGACAACCTGCCGGGCTACTACGGCCTGACCGAGGGCGCCTGGAAGCACTGGGCGCGGGTCTGGGACGTCCCCTACGACGATCTGCTCAAGGGCTTCGGCTCCAAGGACCTGATGGAGAAGGCCGGCATCCCCGAATCGCGCTGGTTCGACGGCGTGCTCGAGGCCAAGGAGAACCTCGACCAGCCGAGCAACATCCACGCGCTGATCTACATGGGCCACGCGCCCAACTCGCAAGTCCGGCAGCCCGACCTCAAGAAGGCGATGGAGAAGCTCGACCTGCTGGTCGTGATCGACCCCTACCCGACCGTCTCGGCGGTGCTCCACGACCGCAAGGACGGCATCTACCTGTTGCCGGCCTCGACCCAGTTCGAGACCTCGGGCTCGGCGACCGCGTCCAACCGCTCGGTGCAGTGGCGCGACAAGGTGATCGAGCCCCTGTTCGAGTCCAAGCCCGACCACGTGATCCTCTATCTGCTCGCCAAGAAGCTCGGCTTCGCCGACCCGATGTTCAAGCATATCGAAGTCAAGGGCGAAGAGCCGGTCGTCGAGGACATCCTGCGGGAGGTCAATCGCGGCACCTGGACGATCGGTTACACCGGGATCTCGCCGGAGCGGCTCAAGCTGCACATGGCCAACCAGCAGACCTTCGACAAGACCACGCTGCAGGCAGTCGGCGGCCCGTGCGATGGCGACTACTACGGCCTGCCCTGGCCGGCTGGGGCACGCCCGAGATGAAGCACCCGGGATCGCCGATCCTCTACGACACCTCGAAGCCCGTGGCCGAGGGCGGCATGGGCTTCCGCGCCCGCTACGGGGTCGAGCGCGGCGGCCAGAATCTGCTCGCCGAGGGCTCGTGGCCGCAGGGCTCCGAGATCGAGGACGGCTACCCCGAGTTCACGATGGCGATGCTCAAGAAGCTCGGCTGGGACGAGGATCTCTCCGACGACGAGCGCAAGGTGATCGAGAAGATCGGCGGCGATTCGGTCAACTGGAAGACCGACCTCTCGGGCGGCATCCAGCGGGTCGCGATCAAGCACGGCTGCGCCCCCTACGGCAACGCCAAGGCGCGCGCCGTGGTCTGGACCTTCCCCGACCCGGTGCCGATCCACCGCGAGCCGCTCTACACCCCGCGCCGCGATCTGGTCGCCGACTACCCGACCTACAAGGACACCAGGCTCGGCCGGGTACCGGTGCTCTACGCTTCGATCCAGCAGAAAGACTTCTTCAAGGACTTCCCGATCATCCTGACCTCGGGCCGGCTGGTCGAGTACGAGGGCGGCGGCGACGAGACCCGCTCCAACCCCTGGCTCGCCGAGCTCCAGCAGGACATGTTCGTCGAGGTCAACCCCTACGACGCCAACAACCTCGGCGTGCGCGACCGGCAGATGGTCTGGGTGCACGGCCCCGAGGGCGGCAAGGTCAAGGTCATGGCCATGCTGACCGACCGGGTCGGCCGCGGGGTCGCCTTCATGCCGTTCCACTTCGGCGGCTGGTACGAGGGCAAGGACCTGCGCAGCAAGTACCCGGAGGGCGCCGATCCGTTCGTGCTCGGCGAATTGACCAACACCGCCCAGACCTACGGCTACGACTCGGTCACCCAGATGCAGGAGACCAAGACCACGCTTTGCCGCATCGAAGCGGTGTGAGGAGCTGAACCATGGCACGGATGAAGTTCCTGTGTGATGCCGAGCGCTGCATCGAATGCAACGCCTGCGTCACCGCGTGTAAGAACGAGAACCAGGTGCCCTGGGGCATCAACCGCCGGCGTGTGGTCACGATCAGCGACGGCGAGCCCGGCGAGCGCTCGATCTCCGTCGCCTGCATGCACTGCTCGGACGCGCCCTGCATCGCGGTCTGCCCGGTCGACTGCATCTACCAGACCGAGCAGGGCGTGGTGCTGCATTCCAAGGACCTGTGCATCGGCTGCGGCTATTGCTTCTACGCCTGCCCGTTCGGCGCCCCGCAGTATCCCCAGGCCGGCAACTTCGGCAGTCGCGGCAAGATGGACAAGTGCACCTTCTGCGGCGGCGGTCCGGAGGCCGACAACAGCGAGGCCGAGTTCCAGAAATACGGCCGCAATCGGCTGGCCGAAGGCAAGCTCCCCTTGTGCGCCGAGATGTGCGCGACCAAGGCGCTCCTCGGCGGCGACGGCGACGTGATCTCCAACATCTACCGCGAGCGCGTGGTCGCCCGCGGCTTCGGCTCCGGCGCCTGGGGCTGGGGCACTGCCTACCAGCTCAAAGGCGGCGCCTAGCAGGCAGCGCCTGCAGGCCGAGCTTTCACCAGGGGCGGCTTTGGCCGCCCCTTTCGCTTCGCCGGACCCGCCTGGCGCTACGATGGAGAAACTCGAGATCGCTCACCTCGCCGGCTTGGTCCTGCGTGCCCGCGCCGAACAGGTACATGGACGCTCCCGAGCGCAATGAGGGCGTCGGCATGCGCGCCGCAGATCTGGCCACGCGCGCCGGCCAACTTATACCGGGTCTGCCCGCACCAGCGCGAAGCCGACTTCGGTCTGGACGGTAGCGGTCAGCCGGAGCGCGGCGCGCTGCAACGGCGCCGACCATTCGGGGGCAGAGCGCTCGCGCCCCCCGAGTAGCGTCATCATGTGGATGTCCATGGTCAGATTGGGATGTGGGCCATCGATCGGCGACGGCAGGTCCTGGTTGGCGAGCAGCACGCAGCCGTCGGGACGCATCGCACGGCGGCAGTTGGCGAGAATCGTAATGCATTGCTGATCGTCGAAATCATGCAGCACCCCTTTGATGACATAGCAGTCGCCGCCGGCCGGGACGGACTCGAAAAAATCGCCCGCGACCAGCTCCACCCGCCCCAGGAGAGCGGGCTCCTGCAGCCTGGTTGCCTGTTGCAGGACCTGAGACTGCTCGAACAGCACGCCCACTGCTCGCGGGGCGTGCGTGAGGATCTGGCGCAGCAGGCCGCCACGGCCGCCCCCGATGTCGACGATGCGGTGAAAGCGCCCGAAGTCGAACGCAGCGGCGATCGCCGCGTCGTTGGCATCCGAAGAGCGTGCCATTCCTTCGTCGAACCGCTTCTGCGCCTCGGCATCGCCCCGAATGTGCTCGAAGAAGGGCATGCCGTGGACCTTGGTGAAGGCCGCTTCCCCGGTACGGACCGCATGCTCCAGCTCCCATGCGGCCGACCACCAGGAGGCCTCGGTCCTGCGCACATGGGCGCGTATCGAATGCGGATGATCATCGCGAAGCGCCGCGGACAGGACCGTATTGCGGAACCGTCCCGGCGTGCTCTCCGCAAACACGCCATAGGCCGCCAGGAACCGGAGCAGCCGCCTCAAGCTTCCCGCGTGGGTCCCGGTCCTGCGAGCCAGTTCGTCGACCGCGACCGGTTGGTCCCCAAGGCGATCGGCGATGCCGATCTCGGCCGCAACATGAATTGCGCGGGACAGATAATAGAGGCGCGCCATCTCCGCGATCAGGCCGGGCGCCGACCGTCCCGCCTCGCGCGACAAGAGCTCGGGCTGTTCCACTGGGCTGCCCCCGACCGCTCGCAGCAACGCCATGATCATTCTAACGCCTCCGCCTGAAGTCACCACGGCAAACCTGAACCGAAGCCGAGCCGCTGCAGTGCCGAGCGGGTAGCGCCGGGGCGCCTCCTCCTTCGTCCTTCGGGCGGCGGTGACAGCACCGCGCTCCCGGCGCCGTCGGAGCGGCGCCACGGAGATCGCCAGCCCTCTGTCGGACGGCGTCCGATCCAGCCAGATCAGCGGCCGCAGGGCGTCCGTCGACCAGCTCCAGGCGGCACTCGATCTGCAGCAGGCGCTGGTGGTGCAGGACTGGCGACGAGCGAAATGAAGCGTTAACGGGACCTTTGCGAGAATATCGTGCTTACCGTGCGTAGACGATCGGCAGTGCCGGCCGGCGACGACCGCAGAGGGATCCGCGGCGCTCCCTGGGCTCGGGAGCCGCGGACAGAGAGAGAGGAGAGATGGGCAAACCAAAACAGATGGCGTCTTGGTTCGCGGTCGTCGGCCTCGCCCTGGCGGTGCAGGGGTGCTGGGGCGACGAGCAGGACCGGTTGACGCTACTCGGAAATGGCGGCTGTCGGACCGCCGACGGCGGTGATGGTCATCCTAAATACAGCGCCGGGCTATCCTTGGACGAATGCAAAGCACGATGCTTCAATGGCAGCACGCCATGCACTGCAATTGAATACAACAGCAATAATAACAATTGTGAAGTTCATTCACAGGCGATCACGCGTTTTGCCGATGCAGCAGGGGTAGCATGCTACGTATTGAAGTGAACGCCGGGCTCGAAACCGGCATCTGCAGCCGGGCAAATACGGCTTTTCCAGCAAGGCTGGTTCAGCAAAGCCAGGACTGGGCATGGTCCGCCATCCGCACGGCGCGGCACCACGCGCGCGATTGACGGCACCCAGGCGGCCCTCAAGATTGCTCCAGCCGCGATGGCCTCGATCCGGGGTCGCTCGGTGGAGACCCCGACGTGCGAAAATCCGCCATTTGGGGCTGGGCGATCGAGACGGCGATCGCGTCAGCCCAGCCTGCGATCAATCGGCTCTGTGGTCACTCCCTCCAGTACATACAGCGGCACTTGACATTGCATCGGATGGATCGCGCCCCGGGGAGACCTCAAGCGCCCGGTCCTGCACTCGGTCCTTCGTCAGACCGACTTGACCGTGGAGGCGTTTCTCCGGGCTGCTGTGACCGTCGCTGCGGTCGGGCATCGCGCGGACGCAACCGGCGCTGCTAAAGGGGTACGACAATTTGACGTGGATCAAGGGAGTGAGGTGCTCATCCGATAGAAGGGCGAGTGCGGGGCAGCCCACAGGCGCGCTCCAACGGAATCCATGCGGAGCGACGCATCATGGCGGACGAAGCCGGCGCGGTGGCCAGTCGGTCAACCGGTTCTTATGAGCTGGGAGGAAATCCGGCCCTCGGTCTGACGATGGGGACCTGGGGGTTCTTCGTCGGCTTCGCCGCCGTCGCGCTCTACGGGCCGGCGGCCAAATATTTCCAGCAGCAGATGGAGCTCAGCGGGTTGGCGCTCGGGCTTCTTGTGGCCGCGCCGCAGCTCACTGGTTCGCTCCTGCGGATTCCGTTCGGCGCCTGGGTCGACCGGGTTGGCGGCCGCCTGCCGATGCTGACGCTGTTCGGTCTGTCGCTGATCGGCATGTGGGGCCTGGTGTTCATTCTCGTGACGGTCAAGACCCTGACGATCAGCGCCTATCCGATCATCGTCATGTTCGGCTTCCTGAGCGGATGCGGCGTCGCCTCGTTCTCGGTGGGGATTCCGCAGGTCTCCTACTGGTATCCGCAATCCCGCCAGGGCACCGTGCTCGGCGCTTATGGCGGCATCGGCAATCTCGCGCCCGGCATCTTCACCCTGCTTCTGCCCTACGCGATCGCGGTCTGGGGGCTTGCCGGCTCCTACCTCGCGTGGCTGCTTTTCCTCACGGTCGGCGCGACGATCTATCTGTTTTTCGCGCAAGACGCCTATTTCTTCCAACTGCGCCGTCAAGGGCTCGACTTCGAGCAGAGCCGGAAAATCGCCAGGGAGAAAGGACAGGAGCTGTTCCCGACTGGTACGGTCTGGCAGGCCGTGATCACCGCGGCCGAGGATCCCCGCACCTGGGGCCTGGTCACGCTCTACTTCGTGTCCTTCGGCGGCTTTCTCGCGCTCACCGCTTGGTTCCCGACCTACTGGATCAATCTCCATAACTTGGATCCCCGCGCGGCCGGTGCCATCGGCGGGCTCGGCTTTTCGATCCTCGCGGCGCTCATACGGGTCTTCGGCGGCACGGTGTCCGAGAAGATCGGCGGCGAGCGGACCGCGGTCATGGCCTTCACCCTCGTGCTGCTGGGCGCGCTGGTGCTCACCTTCGTGGAAGATTTTTACCAGGATCTCGCAGGCGAGCTGCTGATCGCTCTGGGCATGGGAATTGGCAACGCCGCCGTCTTCAAGATGGTGCCGAAATACGTGCCCGGGGCCGTGGGCGGCGCGTCGGGTCTGGTGGGGGGGCTCGGAGCCGGCGGCGGCTTCATCATTCCGCCCTTCCTCGGCGCGACCGTGGATGCACTCGGAAAGCAGGGTTATGCCGGCGGCTTCTTCACCTATGTCATCCTGGCAGCGATTGCCATCCTCGTGTCCTGGAATTTTCATCGTCTCGATTTACGACCGACGCGCCCGATATCGGACCGACGAATTGAGCGGCAGCTGCGTCCCGGCGGCGGCGAACGCACCGCCGATCTTTAGAGCGACACGGCGGAAAAAGGTTCTTTAATCGGGCAAGGGGCGATTGCCTTTGTGATCGGCAGCTTGCGTTGTCGGACGATCACGTGGCATGGCGGGCGGCCGGCCTGATGCCTATATCCCGTCGGCGGCTGGAGCGGCTGGATCGAGGGGCGCGGCCGCCGCAGGCTTGACCCGGGAAGCGGGCAATCCTATAGCCTGCTCAGGTTTGGGGCGGAGTAGCTCAGTTGGTAGAGCAGTGGAATCATAATCCATGGGTCGGGGGTTCGAGTCCCTCCTCCGCTACCATCGAATTGGTGGCTCAGGCCTTCACCCCTTTCTCGTATCGCATCGGCCGACAACCAGAACCTGGCGTACCACGCCTTCCCGTGCGCTGGCCCCGCCGGCGTTGCTCAAACGGCTCGCTGAAGCGCCTGACCTCCGATGATCGGTTGACCGGCGCGCCAGGCGCTCGGCTCGCGACGGCATCCCGGACCATGGTCGGCCCCGGCCGGACGGGACGCTCCGCCGTCGACGGGGCCATAACGGCACGCCAGTCAGCGCGGCGGGCAGGCAGGGTCGGCGAGCACCAGCTGTCCGGCCAGGGTGACCTCGGCACCGTCCGGCACCGGGGGGCGCTTGCCGCCGTCGAGCTTGGCGACCCGGTCGGCCACGGTCCGACGCGCCGCCTCGGCCCGGGCCAGATCGCACTTGAGCTCCCGGATCTGATCGTGGGCGAGGGCGAGCTCGTGACGCAGCTCGTCCGCCTCGCCGGCGGCCGCGTCGGCCAGCGTCTGCGCCCGCTCGCGGGCAGCTCTGGCGTCCGACAGCTCGGCGACCAGGTCGGGCACCACCTTGGCCTGCGGACTGGCTGCCGGAGTGCTCCGGGAGTCCTCGACCGTGGTCCGCAGGGTCTTGGTGATGCTCTCCAGCCGGGCCAGCTCGCGGCCCTGCGCGAGCGTCTCGAGATGCTTGGCGATCGCGGCGTACGATGCCAGACCGAGCCAGAGCACGACCAGTCCGAGGCCGATCGCGACCGAGATCTGCAGCGAGCGCGACAGCATGACGTAGCGGCTGGTCAGGCCGCTGCGCACGTAGACCTGCCGATCCGCGAACAGCTCCTGCAGCACCGGGGTGGAACGACGACCCTGAGGCATCCCTTGGCTCCGGCAACGCCCGGGGGTTGCGCCTGAAGCGATAGGCGCCCTCCGGCGGGTGGCTGGTCAGACGGCGCTCGATTGATGCCGCAGCGGCCTTGATTGACCTTGTTTGCTCAGCGATTGCAGGGAACCGGTCCCGCGTCAACTGAGAAGTTGGGAAGAAGCCCCGGCTTTCAGCTCAAGTATGGTCCATTACGAGAGCTATCTCGAACATGATTATATTTTCAGTTGCAATTCCCGGCGGCAGTCTGATCTGCCATCCCGCTTGCGGTCCACGCGTACAGATGCTCGGATGCGGGTCATGATCTCTGCGGGGTGAGCGCAGTCATGGCTGGACATCTGCTCGACGAAAGCGCCAAGGGCGTGATCGTGATCGCCGCGACGCCCTTTGCCGACCAGGGCGCGCTCGATTTCAAGAGCCTGGAGCGGCTGATCGGCTTTTACATCGACGCGGGCGTGCACGGCGTCGCGATCCTGGGCATCATGGGCGAGGCGCAGAAGCTGACCTACGACGAGGCCCGCTCGGTGATCCAGGCGACGCTGCGCCAGATCGCGGGCGAGGTCCCGGTGGTGGTCGGCGTCAGCAGCCCCGGGCTCGCGACGCTGGCGGCGCTGACCAGCGATGCGATGTCGCTGGGCGCGGCTGCGGTCATGGCGGCGCCGCCCGCGGGCCTCGCGACCGACGAGCAGATCGAGGGCTATGTCCACCAGCTCTGCCAGGCGATCGGCGAGGACGTGCCGCTCGTGCTCCAGGACTATCCGCAGGCGAGCGGGGTCCAGCTCTCGGTCGGCCTGCTCAACCGGCTGATCGACGAGCTGCCGCAGATCAAGATCCTCAAGCACGAGGACTGCCCGGGGCTCGGCAAGCTCTCGCGACTGCGCGCGAGCGCCGAGCGCGACGGCCGCCGCCGGGTCGCGATCCTGATCGGCAACGGCGCGCTGTACTATCCGCTCGAGCTCGCCCGCGGTGCCGACGGCGCCATGACCGGCTTCGCCTATCCGGAGCTTTTGGTCGAGGTCTACGAGCGGTTCACGGCCGGGCGCGAGGACGACGCCTTCGATCTCTACGACGCCTATCTGCCGCTGATCCGCTACGAGCAGCAGCCGGGGATCGGGCTCGCGATCCGCAAGCAGATCCTGTACCGCCGGGGCGTGATCGCGAGCCCGGCGCTGCGGCCGCCGGGGGCCAGGCTCGACGACCGGGACCGCGCCGAGCTCGAACAGCTGCTGCTGCGGCTCGAGCGCCGGGTCGCGGGCGGGCTCTGAGCCCAAGTGCGGCGGCCGCGATCGGAGGCGCACCCGGCTGCATGCGTCGCCGCTTGCGCCGGCTGGCCCGCCGGCCGCTTAATGGTTGGGTAAGGTAAGCCCGCCTTAACCAGGTTGGCCTTATGGTTAGCGGCCATCGGCGAGATCGGCGGACCCGGCCGGAACTGGTGAGACCGGCGTAGCAGCGAGGGGCGATGCGATGAACCTGATCCGTCCCAACGGGTTGATCGAGCGGCTGATCCTGCCGCGACTCCAGATCGAGCCCGAGAGCTACGGCCGCAGCCAGCCGGGGCCGGCGACGCCCGAGACTTTGCGCCTGGCCGCCCGCCAGGAGCGGCGCCGGCAGCCGCGGCGCAAGACCGATCCGCTGCGCGGCCGGCTGCTCGACCTGACGGCCTGAACGTCCGCCCCCCGCGCGCAACGGCCAGTTCGCCGGTTTTCTCACCAGCATCGGGCGCGTTCCGCTGAGCCCTGAGCGCCCGATCGACCGCACGCTCCCATTGCAGCCCCGCTTGCGGCCATGACTATCGGGGTTGCCGGCAGCTCGGCCGCGAGCAGGCATCCAGGCGGTCCGGGTGCGCTTCGTCCCGAGCGGCCGGCGCCGGAGCGCGCCCGGTCACGACCGGGACCGGCCCTCCGGCCAGGGACCGGCGAGCTCGCGCCGCCGAAGCTCGCGCGCGGCACCCATTTTCTGATCCGCCAGCTGCTCGCAGCCTCGCCCGAGCTCGGCCTGGCGTCGCCGAGCCGGTCCCGGACCCTGGCCGCCTATCAGGCGCAGCTGGGGCACCGGATCCGCTATTTGGGCCCGGTCATGCCGATCGATCTCCACGTCTGAGACGGCGACTTGCGGGTCTGGCGCGAGCGCCGCCGGGCGCGCCCGGTCAGGCTGCGCGCGCCGGCGCCTTGCCCGCGGGCGCGGCCGCCCGCCCGCCGCGCGGCAAGGCCCGGGACAAAAAGCCCAGACCCGCCAGTGCCGCTACCACCGAAGCCGCGAGCACGCCGATCTTGGCCTGGTCCAGCTCCGGGCTCTGGCCGAACGCCAGATTGGCGATGAACAGCGACATCGTGAAGCCGATCGCGGCGAGCAGGCCGATCCCGATCAGGCCCGGCCAGCTGACGCCGGGCGGCAGCCGGGTCAGCCCGGTTTTGACCGCGAGCCAGGCGCAGCCGGCAACCCCGATCGGCTTGCCGATCAGAAGGCCGAGGCCGGCACCGACCGAGACCATGCCGATCAGCCCCGCCGGCTCACTGCCGAGCGCGACGCCGGCGTTGCAGAAGGCGAAGACCGGCATGATCAGGAAGGCGACCCAGGGTGCGAGCGCGTGCTCCATGCTGTGCAGCGGGCTCGCCGCCCGGGCGAGCACGGCTTCCAGATGCTCGATCACCACCTCGACCTGCTCGAAGCTCCCGCCCTGCCCGGTCAGCGGCCTGAGCTCCTGGTGCAACTGCTCGGCGGACAGGGGGTGCCGGAGTGGCACCGCGAGCGCCAGCAGGACGCCGGCGATGGTCGCGTGGATGCCGGATTTCAGCATGCAGTACCAGAGCAGGGCCCCGAGCAGCGCGAACCCGAGCGGCCTGGCGCCGCCGTAGCGGCCGTAGACCAGCGCCGCGCCGAACACCAGGAAGGCGAGCGCCAGCGCGCCGACGCTCAGCTGTTCGGTGTAGAACAGCGCGATCACCAGCACCGCGCCGAGGTCGTCGACGATCGCGAGCGCCAGCAGGAACACCTTGAGCGCCAGGCTGACCCGATCGCCGAGCAGCGCCAGCACGCCGAGCGCGAACGCGATGTCGGTCGCCATCGGCACGCCCCAGCCGCGCAGGCCGGGCTGGCCGAGATTGCAGGCGACGTAGATCAGCGCCGGCACGGCCATGCCGCCGAGCGCGCCGGCGATCGGCAGCGCCGCGCGGCGCCAGCCGGCGAGCTCGCCGATCAGGACCTCGCGCTTGATCTCGAGCCCGATCAGGAAGAAGAAGATCGCCATCAGCAGGTCGTTGACCCAGAGGATCAGCGGCTTCTCGAGCTGCCAGCCGCCGGCGCCGATGCCGAGCCGGAGGTCGAGCAGGGCGAGGTAGCTGGCGGCGAAGGGCGAGTTCGCCCAGGCGAACGCGAGCAGCGCTGCCGCGATCAGGAGCACGCCGCTGGCGCTCTCGGTGCGGATCAGATCCTGCACCGGGCTCAGCAGCCGGCCGACCATGGAGCGCGCCGCCGGCGGCGGCTTACGCGCGGCTTTCCTGGCCATGACATTTCTTTCCCTTGCGAGCCGTCCCTGCCCGCTCCCCTAGTGCACCGGCGGATCGGGTTGGATCACCTGTCCGTCGCCGGAAGCTCACTGGAATACCCAAAGCTGAGGGTTTGCGCGGGTTTTGGGTTCGTTTGGTATTTGCGCACTCTGCCGGCGGAGGGGGTCCGTGCGGCGCCCGCGCCGCCAGCGAGCGCGGTCGGCGCTCGGCTTCCCGCTGATAGCACATTGTAGGAAAGTATGCAAGGTCATCGCGCCTGGACCGATCTCGAAAATGGTCGCATCCCCATACTTCCTCCGGCGTTGCGCGAATGCGGTTCGTCCGGCGAGAGATCCTCGAGCAACGGAATTTTTTCCGAATCGACTCCCCCCGCTCGAAGCGCGCCGCGCCGATGCGGCGGCCGCGCCGAAACTCGGGGGCGCCTGATCATCAAGGTGAGGGCTCCGATCGAGTCGATCGAGTCCGAGAAATGACGGAATGGGGAATCATCCGTCTGTGCCCGCGCTCTAATAGCCGAGCGCGAGCCCGTCCTTGCGCGGGTCGGAGCCGCCGACCAGCACGCCGCGCTCGTGGTCGACCATGATGATCTGGCCGCCGCCGAGCGGCTTTCCGCTCGCCACGACCTTGTGACCGCGCCTCGCCAGCGCCTGGGCGGTCGCGGCCGGCACGCCGGTCTCGATCTGCAACTCGCCGCCATAGGCGAAGCTGCGCGGTCCGTCGAGCGCGGTCTGCGGGTCCTGGCCATACTCCATCAGATTGGTCAGGATCTGGACGTGACCGACCGGCTGGTAGTGGCCGCCCATGACCCCGAACGCGAGCGCCGGCCGGCCGGCGCGCAGCGCGAGGCCCGGGATGATCGTATGCAGCGGCCGCTTGCCCGGCGCGATCGCGTTCGGATGGTCGGGATCGAGCACGAAGGACTTGCCGCGATCGTGGAACAAAACGCCGGTCTCGGGGCAGACGAGGCCGCTGCCGAAGCTGTCGAACAGCGAGTTGATGAACGAGACGACGTTGCGCTCGCGATCGGCCACGGTCAGATAGACCGTGTCGGCGTGGGCGACCACGGGCCGCGGCGGCAGCGCCGGTTGCGCCCGCTCGGGGTCGATCAGGCGCCTGAGCGCGGCGGCATAGCCCTCGTCGAGCAGGCGGCCGACCGGCACCTCGGCCTGGCGCGGGTCGGCGAGCCACGCGTCGCGGTCGCGATAGGCGAGCCGGGTCGCCTCGGCCAACAGGTGCAGGCGCTCGGGCCCGTTCGGGTCGAGGCCGCCGAGCTCGAAGCCCTTCAGGATGTTGAGCAGCAGCAGCGCGATCACGCCCTGGCCGTTGGGCGGGCACTCATAGATCTCGAGGTCGCGGTAGCGGGCGCTGACCGGCGCCACGAACTCGCCGGCCGCGGCCGCGAAGTCGTCCGTGCTGTGCAGCCCGCCCTCGTGGTTCAGGAAGGCGACCATGCGGTCGGCGAGTTCGCCCTCGTAGAAGGCCGCGGGTCCCTCGGCCGCGATCCTTCTCAGCGTGTGGGCGAGCGCCGGCAGGCGGAGCTTCTGGCCGGCGATCGGGGCGTGGTCGTCGGGCAGATAGAAGACGCGCCCGGCCGGGCTGCGCAGCAGGCGCTGGCCGTTGCGCGCCCAGTCGGCGGCGACCCGCGGCGTGATCAGGAAGCCCTGCTCGGCATGGTCGATCGCGGGCCGCAGCAGCTCGTCCAGGCCCTTGCTGCCGTGGGCCTCGAGCAGCCGGGCCCAGGCGTCGACCGCGCCCGGCACGGTGACCGCGTGGACGCTGCCCTCGAGCCCGGTGACGCCGTCCGCCTGCAGGCGCTCGACCGTCGGCCGCCTGCGGCGCCCGGCCCGAGCCGTTGAGCGCGACGACGCCGCCTCCGGCCGGCGCCAGCAGCACGAAGCAGTCGCCGCCAATGCCGGTCATCGCCGGCTCGACCACGCACTGGACCGCGACCGCGGCGACCGCCGCGTCGACCGCGTTGCCGCCGGCCCGGAGCACGTCGAGCGCGGCCTGCGTCGCCAGCGGATGTGAGGTGGCCGCCATGCCGCGCTCGCCATAGGCGACCGAGCGTCCCGGCAACGCGAAGTCCCGCATGCCAACGTTTCCCTGGTCCGGTCGAAACTCGTGCATCCTTGTACCGCACCAGCACGTTTTGGGCAAAACCCTGCGATTCGTGCTTTTCATCGCCGATTCCGGAACTACAATCCCGAAGAGAGCGTTGTCGATCCCGCGCCGGCAATCGTAGTCGGCGCCATAGAGGATGAAGATCATCTAGAGAGCAGAGGCAGGAGCGTACTCCGAGGAGACAGCTGATGCGCGATCTCGAGCTGATGGTCAAAGACTACCGCCTGACGACGGCGGAGATTCTCTATCACATGCCGGATCATCCGAGCCTCTTGCAGACCTACGTCTGGCAGAACCTCGACATTGCCCCGAAGTTTCCGATCCTGCACAAGTTCCTGGCGTTCTGGGAAAGTTCGCTCGACGGCCGCCTGCACAGCGTCAAGATCGCGAGCGCCCAACTCGTTCAGCCGAGCCGCTACCGTCACGCCCGCGCGCTGATGCGGCTGCACTGAACCGTCCCGTTCTCAGCCTCGACTTGGCCGGAAAGCCGGCCGGCCGGCGCTTGGTCGCAGGCCAGCTCAGAGAAACTGCTTGATCGCCCGTATGCGATCGTGGAAGCGTTGCGCCCGTGGCGCTCCGAGAGCGCCGGCGTAACGGATGGCCGCGATGCGGGCGTCATAGCGAGCCGGTCCGCTCGGGTGCGCGCAGGCCCACTGCAGCGGGATCGGTGCTGACGACGTGGACGAGATCACCCGGCTCGACGACCCCTCCTTTGCCGACCCCACGTTCGCCGACCCCGGGGTTGCGACCGATGCCGATTCCGAGGCGAGCGCTGCACGCCTGGTCGAGGAGGGCCAGTTTGCGCGCGATCTGCTGGCCGCCATGGAGGCGGTCATCGTCGGCCAGCGCTACATGCTGGAGCGGCTCCTGGTCGGTCTCCTGGCCAACGGCCACGTGCTGCTCGAGGGTGTACCCGGGATCGCGAAGACGCTCGCGGTCACGAGCCTCGCCCAGGCGCTGCGCGCGCACTACCAGCGCATCCAGTTCACCCCGGACCTGTTGCCGGCCGATCTGATCGGCACGCTGATCTACCAGCCGCAGTCGGGCGAGTTCCGGGTGCGCAAGGGGCCGGTGTTCGCGAACCTGCTGCTCGCCGACGAGATCAACCGCGCGCCCGCCAAGGTGCAGAGCGCATTGCTCGAGGCGATGCAGGAGAACCAGGTCACGATCGGTGAGGAGAGCTTCCGGCTGCCGCAGCCGTTCCTGGTGCTCGCGACCCAGAACCCGCTCGAGCACGACGGCACCTATCCCTTGCCCGAGGCTCAGGTCGACCGCTTCATGCTCAAGCTCAAGGTCACCTATCCGAGCCGCGCCGAGGAGCTTTTGATCCTGGAGCGGATGGCACGCACCGCGCCGCCGGCCGCGATCCAGCCGGTCGCCGAGATCTCCCAGGTGCTGCGGGCGCGCCAGCTGGTCGATCGCATCTACGTCGACGACCGGGTCAAGCGCTACATCGTCGACCTGGTGTTCGCGACCCGCGACCCGCAGGCGCATGGCCTGGACCTTGCCGCCTACATCGACTACGGCGCCTCGCCGCGGGCCTCGATCTATCTGGCGCTCGCGGCCAAGGCGCACGCGTTCCTGCGCGGCCGCGACTACGTCACGCCCCAGGACGTCAAGTCGATCGGCATGGACGTGCTCCGCCACCGGGTGCTCACGACCTACGAGGCCGAGGCCGCGGGCGTCAGCGCCGAGGACCTGATCCAGCAGGTGTTCGATCACCTCCCCGTCCCCTGAGAGACCCGAAGGAATGCGCAGAGGGCGCCGGAGCAGCCCGCAAGATGCTAAGGATTTCGACCGGCGTTCTTTCGGGGGCTCGACCGGTTGAGAAGCCCTGAGGGTCGGCGGCGATGCTGAGCGTCGAGGCGCTGCGGCAGATCCGGCGGATCCACATCCGCACCCGGCGGCTGGTCGACGGCGTGTTCGCCGGCGAGTACCACAGCGTGTTCAAGGGCCGCGGCATGGAGTTCGCGGACGTGCGCGAGTACGTGCCGGGCGACGACGTGCGCACGATCGACTGGAACGTCACCGCCCGCACCGGCCATCCGTTCGTCAAGCGCTACGTCGAGGAGCGCGAGCTGACCGTGATGCTGCTGGTCGACCTCAGCGCGTCCGGCCGGTTCGGCAGCATCGCCAAGCTCAAGACCGAGATCGCGACCGAGCTCTGCGCGCTCCTGGCGCTGAGCGCGATCCGCAACAACGACAAGGTCGGGCTGATCCTGTTCACCGACCGGATCGAGCGCTTCGTGCCGCCGCAGAAGGGCAAGGACCGGGCGCTCCGGGTGATCCGCGAGATGCTTCACGTCGAGCCCGAGCGGCGCGGCACCGACCTCGCGCTGGCGCTCGAGTATCTGCACCGGATCAGCCGGCGGCGCTCGGTCGCCTTCCTGATCTCGGATTTCCTCGCCAGCGGCTACGAGCGGGCGCTCCGGCTCGCCCGCCAGCGCCACGACGTGATCCCGATCTGCATCTTCGACCGGCGCGAGGCGAGCCTGCCCGACCTCGGCCTGATCGCGCTCCAGGATCTCGAGACCGGCGAGCAGGTCCTGGTCGACAGCGGCAGCGCCGCCGTGCGCAGGCAGTACCGCGACCAACGGGCGGCGGCGGCGGCGGCGCGCCAGCACCTGTTCCGCGGCCTCGGCATCGACCCGATCGAGGTCCGGACCGACCAGCCCTACATCCGGCCGCTGATGCGCTTCTTCCGCCAGCGGGAGAAGCGGCTGCGCGAAGGCCGGTAGGCGGCGGCCCGGGGATGCGCCGGCATCTGATCCGCACCCTCCGGGCAGCGCTGGCCGGCGCGCTCGCTCTGGGCCTGCTGGCCGCAGGCGCCGGCCAGGCCGGAAGTGCCGCTGCCGGTTCCGAGCCGCTCCGTCAGCAGGTGCAGCTCGGCCCGGTCCGGGTCACGCTCGAGGCCGACCGGCGGACGATGCCGATCGACGGCCAGCTGCACCTTTCCCTGACGGTCGAGGCGCCCGCCGGGACCGCCGTCACCCCGCCGGCGACGGCGGATAAACTCGGGCCGTTCGTGATCGCGAGCCAGAGCGCGCAAGCCCCGTCCGGCGCCAGCTCCGATCCCGGACAGTGGCGCCAGGACTATGTCCTCGAAGCCGAGGACGTCGGCGCGCAGACGGTGCCGCCGCTGACGGTCAGGTTTCGCGAACCGGCCGCCGGCGAGACGCGCCAGCTCGCGACCGCGCCGGTTGCGATCACCGTGAGCTCACTGCTGCCGGCGGACGTCGACTTCACCGCGTACAAGGACATCGCCCCGCCGGTCGAGCTGCCGCCGGCGCCGCTGTCCTGGCTGGTCTGGCCGGCGGCCCTGCTAACGCTCGGGCTCGCCGGCCTCGCCCTGCTGGTCTGGCGGCGCCGGCGCCGCCAGACCGCCGCGCCGCTGGCGGCTCAGCCCGCCCATCTGCTGGCGCTGGCCGAACTCGAGCGCCTCGAGCGCCGGCTGCCGGCCGACCGACCGGGGACCGAAGAGTTCTACGTCCGCCTCGCCGACATCCTCCGACACTACATGGCCCTGCGTTTCGGGCTCAGCGCGCCGGCCCAGACCACCGAGGAGCTGCTCGCCGCGGTCGACGATGACCGGCGGCCCGATCGCCGGCCGCCGGCATCTGATCGGCCGAATCCTGGCCCGCTGCGACCTTGTCAAGTTCGCCCGCGAGCAGCCAGCACCCGCCACCGCCCCTGGCAACCTGCGCCAGGCGCGCGCGATTTCGTCGAGCAGACCGCCGGCCCGCAGTGACCAAGCGGCACCGCAGGAGCGCGGTCCCCCTCCCCGCGCCGGCTCCCTACCGTCGTCAGTCGTCCGCCGCCGATGCCCGCTCGATCGGGCGACTCACGCGCATAACACTCCTACGGAGTGCTTGCGTGCATCCCGCGACCGGAGTATTTCCAACCGCTAGCGTATGAAATTTTTCAATGAACTAACCGCGGGAGGTACAATCATGTCCTACACTAGCAGGTTGAGCGTGAAGGTTGCCGCGGCGGCACTCGTCACTTTCTCGGCTGCTTGCTTCCTGGCTTCCCACGCAGCCCAGGCCCAGGACGCGCACAAGCCGGAATTCGCTGGCAAGAAAGACGCTGGAGCTGTAAATGCGTTGATCACGCCCTCTGCGATGGGCGGAGGGGTCGTCATCTTGCTTAAGCTCGATGGCACCATCGAGGCATATGCTATCAACAGTCCAGGACCAAACCCCGTCGGAGTCTTGATGAAGGATCAAAACGGCACGTGGCGCAATCAGAACGGGGATCCAGAGAACCCCCCTGTTGCTAAGTATGTCAAAGGCGAAGGTAGTATCACAGACATCCAGATCTATGAAGGCAGCAACTGCGTCATGATGAAGCTTGGTGGTCAGTGGATATGTGTTACATCGTAAATAATCCGCCGGCTCTTGGCTCGCTGAACAGATGCTTTTAGTTGGCTCTGAGGTGGCGACCGGCTGAACTGGCGTTTTCCGTTGGTGGCAAGCTAGCCGCCGAGCCAACGATTGGGGCGCCGGGAGCTCGGTTCACGAGCTCCGGTGTCCTGCCGTGGAAATGGACTCGGTCCGTGGGGTTCGACTCGGTCAGAAACTCAGCGTGAGCCGTGCCAGGATCGTCCGCTCCGGGAGCAGCGGCGAAGCGCGATCCTCGGAGGTCAGGTAGTTGAGATCCTGGTAGTCGAACTTCTGGTCGAGCAGGTTTCGCCCTTCCAGGCTGATGATGCCGTAGCGCTTGGGCAACCGGTAACCGACCGCGGCGTCCAGCAGGACGACATCCTCTGTGCCATCGTTTTGGGTCGAACTCGGTGGTCGACTGACATCCTGGTGGACGTAGCTGACCCCCAGATCGGCGAACAGGCCGTTCGGATTGAAGTAGCGCAGGGTCACCGGGGCCGTAATCGTCTCGACCTTGGGGTCGTCCGGGGCGGCCGGATCGAACGTCTCGTAGAGGACGTTGAGGTTTACCGCCCATTGTTCGTGGGGGATCCAATCCAGATAGACGCCGTAAGAGTCCTCTTTGTGGCTGAAGGTGGTGGTCGTAGACCCGCCACTGATGCTGATAGTAGTGCCAGGGAAATTGACATCGCGATGCCGATACTCGGCCCCGCCATAAAGATTGTCCAGGATTCGAACATCGACGCCGCCAGCATAGGTCGACGTCTCGGCGCCATTGATATCGTCGAAGAATTGATTGAACCCTGCGACCTGGGTCGGTTCGATCGTCTGCTGGACGACCAGGGCCGGCTTGAGCGTCTCGAAATAAGCGAGACGCACCTGAAACCAGTCGGTCGCGAGCCAGCGCACGCCGACCTTCGGATTGACCTCGTTGCGATCGAAATCGCCCTCCTCAAAATGATCCACGCTGACGCCGGCAGTCCAATAAAAATTGGCCGGTAGTTGGAGATTGCCATATAGAAAACCCTTCTGCTGTTGGCGCTTGCCGTCGTCGTCACTCACGACGATCGGCGAGCCGGCGCCAAAATCTGCGGTGATTTTCCCATTGACATCGATGTCGTAAAGGCCGCCGCCGGCCACGAGACTGGCGTTATCGGTATGAAACAAATACTCAGTTTCAGCCTGATACCCCTTGTCTTCGACATGACCATTTAACGTGGCGAAGTCTACTACCGTTCTCTTCTCGGTTCGGTCTGCGAAAAAGACCGATGCCAGCACGTCCGAGCTGGGCGCCGGTGCATAGTGCAGTCCGATGCGTCCCGTGTTCTGGTCCAGATTGCGCCGGTTGTCGCGGGAAAAATCGTCGGGATCGAAGTTCAATAGGAGATCGCCTTGGTCGGTGTTCCGATAGCGGTATTCTGCCTGAAGGTTGAGCTTGGGCGTCACCGCGACCTGCGCATAGGCATCGGCCAAGCCGGTTTTGTCGTCGTTGTTGGCCCGGAAGCCATCGGTGGTGAAGTCCGAACCGCCGACCGACAGCGACGTTCGATCGTACAGCATGGTCAAGACACCCTCGCCGCCATAGGTGTCATTGGTGCCCACGATGCCGGTCGTGTTCAGCTGGGCGCTCTGGCGCGCGAACAAGGGGGTGAACTCGTTGAACGCGGCCTGGGACGGGCCGGCGCCGGTCACGATGTTGAAATCCGTGAGCGGCAGGCTCGGCTGGACCGGGTTGATGTTGAGCGGCTGCAGCAGCTGCGACTGCAGCAGCTCGCTCGCGCGCGCGATCTCGTGGCGCGGCAGGGCGGCATAGGTGTCGGACAGGAACCGGTGCGCCGAGTAGTTGGCCGGATCGGCGTTGAGCGATTTGGTCGCCTCGGTGAGCGCCACCTGCTCGAAGCCGAGGTCGTTGTAGATGCGCGCGAGGCTGGTCTGGCGGACCGCGATGTCCTCGTCGAGCAGGAGGCGCGAGCGGTAGACCGCGCGGTTGTCGTTGAGCCGGATCGAGGTCTCGAGGCTGCGCAGCGCCTCGACCGGGCGGTTCTCGGTCTGCAGGCGGATCGCGTCGTAGAACCAGGGCGTCGGGTCGTTCGGATCGAGCTGCTTGGCGATCTGGTATTGCTGCGCGTCCAAAGGCGCGCGCTTCTCCTCGAAATAGGCCTTGCCGAGGTAGCTGCGGAGCAGCGAATTGTTCGGATCGAGCGCGACCGCGATCTCGAGCTCGCGCCGGCCCGCCTCGAGGTCGCCCGCGCGAATCGTGGCGAGGCCGAGGCCGAGCCTCGCGAGCGGCTCGGCGGAATCGAGCTCGATCGCGTGCTCGAAAGCCGCCTTCGCCTGGTCGATGTCGATCCGGGTCAGCGCCGCGAAGCCCAGCACCATCTGGGTGCGGGCAAGGTCCGGCGCCAGCGCCACCGCCCGCTCTGCCGTGGCCTGCGCCTCGTCCAGATCGCCGAACGAGAGCTCGATCTCCGCGAGCCTGGCCTGCACCAGCGCGTTCTCGGGCGTCCGTTCGGCCGCCTCGCGCAAGGTCGCGCGCGCCGCTTCGAGATCGAAGCCAGCCTGCAGGGCATAGGAGAGCGCGATCCGGGCGGGCGCGGAGTCGGGGTCGAGCTCGACCGCATGTCTGGCGTCCGCCAGCGCCTCCTCGCGCCGGTTCTGGACGACTTCGATCACCGCCCGCTCGGCGAGCGCGCTCGGCGGCTTCGGGGTCCAGCGCCAGCGCCCGGTCGATCGCCTGCGATGCCTCGTCCACCCGGCCGACGTTGAGCAGCACGCCGGCGCGGTAGGTATAATAACGGGCATCGCGCGCCGCCTCCGGCACCGCGTCGAGCGCCGCGATCGCGCCCGCGTAGTCGTTGGCCGCGACCCGCAGGGTCGCGGTCTGCAGACCCTGGGGCAGCGCGCTCGGCGGTGCGCGACGCTCGGCCAGCGGCGCCAGGATCGGCGGATAGTAGAGCGTCCAGGCGACCGCATCCCGCGGCCGGGCGATGATCTCGGGCCGGGGCGGCGCGCCCGGAGCCGCCACCCCGGCATCGCCGCTGGCCAGCAGCAGCTCGCCCTCGGGCGTCCGCAAGCGGACCCGGCCCTCGAACACCAGGACCTCAGTCCGGTCCGCCTGCGCCCGCATCAGGAACTCGGTGCCCTCGGCGCCGGCATTGGCGATCGGCGTGTCGATCTCGAGCGCCCGTGGCCGGTGACTGAAGAAATGGGCCTCGCCGAACAGCAGGTCGAGCAACGAGCGCCCGGTCTCCACCGGCGCGTCCAGACGCAGCGTGGTCAGCTGATCGATGCTGAGCACCGATTCGTTGTCCAGCGCCAGCGCCGCCCGGGCATAGGCGCCGACCCGGATGGTATCGCCGATGCAGAGCTGGTCATCGAGCGTCGGCCGCCGTCCAGGCGCCGGCGGCGCCGCGCTGCACCTCGACCCGGCCCTGCAAGGACACGATGCGCGCGATCGCGGGCTCGCAGGGCTCGGCGGCATGGCTGGTGGCGGCCGACAACCAGCAGCGCGACGCCGGCTGCGACCGCCAGCAACCATTCTGCGGCCGCCCAGGCGACCTCGGCCGCTGTGACGCTGCTGTGAGGCATTCTGCTGCCCCTGAACTGTAAATTTGGCTCACCTATCGAAGTCACCCTAGCTTGGATTGAATTTTGCAACAATATCCTTCGTTCGGTCGGTCGGCATCCTACCGCAGCGCGCATTCCTACTTGTGCTCGAGGCGGATCAGCCCGGGCTCGGGTGGCAGCGGCGCGCCGTTCTGGTAGCGCCGGCAGCGCTCCAGATCGAAGCGGGCCGGACCATCGTCCGCGCGGTCGGCCAGGACCGTCTCGAAGCGGGCCGCCGCCACCTGATCGCGCGGTGATGGTCCAATGCGACCTGGTCAAGTTCGCCCGCCAGCAGCCCGCGCCGCCACCGCCCCCGGCAGCCTGCGCCAGGCCTGCGACTTCGTCGAACAGACCGCCGATGCCCACGCCGTTGTCCCGAAACCACCACTGGCCAACGCCTCCTTAGGCCCGTTGCCGCTGCGTTCTGGCGCTCGGCTGACAAACTCAAGGACTCGGGCATTTGCACTTGCTTGTCAGCTGGCACCAATCGTCGGTGCTGTCGGAATACTTGTACCAGTGCCGCACGTCGGGCCGACAACGCTTATAGGTGATCTCCGACCCGTTGTTGCAATGGTCAGGGGCAGCGCTTTGGCATCTGGGCGGCGGTGGTGGCGAGTGCACATGCTTGGCGGGGATGATCTGAGGGTTCGCCCGAAGCACTGGCCGCCGCATAATCCATGATGTCAACCGGACGCTGCCCTCTTTCGCCGGCGAATATGCAAACGCACGCGTGGAATCGTCGGAGTTTGTCAAGTGCATGAAGCAGTAGGCCCAAAGCGGACTGCTCCGCGAGGGCGCGTTGACCGCGACCACAGGCTCGCCGTTCTCGTCCGATAGCTCCATGAAGCAGTCATCGACGCCGCATTGGGCGTTGAGCTCCATCGAAACCGTTTCCGGGACGGGAACGAAATCGATTCCAGGTCGCGCCACCGCTTTCGGGGCCACGCAAAGCTCGCCCATACGCAGCCAGCCGGGCTTGGCTTCGTAGGTGGCGCTCAGCACCATTTTGTGAGTTACGGAATTGCAACACGCGGTGCCGCCCTCGAGGTCGCAGTTCTCCACCGGGTCGGTCGAGAACAGTGTTTTCAGTAGGGAGGCAGCGTCGCCCTCATCTCGGGTGAGGAGGATGGGGACTGGGTTCCCGCCAACGCCGGCGACAAGCACCGGCACGGACGGATTGAAGAGGTCAAGGAGTACCGCGGCCGCGGGACCAGTCAGCGTACAGATGGATGTCGGCTGCGCAATCGCAGTGGCGCTGCCGCAACCGAGAGAGAACATCAGTGCTGCCGCCAGACAGCTGAACTCACCAAGTATGCCCGATCGTCGTTGCATGGTGCCCTCTCAAAAGTTCAAGGTGACGGTGGCGAAGAAAGCGCGGGACGGGATGAAGCGCGGGTCCACTTGTCCCCGGCTAGTGCGAAAGCTCTCGTCCTGGAAAGCCAAGCGCTCATCGAGCAGGTTCGTTGCCTCCACAGCGATGATCCCGTATCGTTTCGGCAATCGGTAGCCCGCCGCCAAGTCGACCAGCAGGCCGTGGCTGTCGAGATCCGTGTTGTCGCCGTCGCTGGGCTGGTCTACATCCTGCGCCACAAAGGAGGTCTGTGCCGTCGCGAACCATCCGGCGGGCATGGTGTAGTTAAGGCGCAGCGGCACTGTCAGGGTCCGCATCCTTGAAAAGGATGGATTGTCTCGCTTATTGGCTGAGTAGTCCTCACCAATCAATTCCAGCGACATCACGATTTGGTCGGTCGCGATCCAATACAGATAAGCCGTGGCGCGGTCGTCCCTCGCGGTCTCATTCTTGTGCTGGAAATCGCCGGTATCGGTGGGCTCTGAAACCTGACGCGATAGGCGCCGCCACACCAGCTCGCTCCCGATTCGCAGCGACTCGCTAGCACGAAGGTCGGCGCCGAGGCCCAGCCAGTCGGCACGCGTGCCGTCCTTGTCATCAAGCAGCTCGTTGAAGCCAGCGAGCTGAGTGGGTTCTAAGGTCTGGTTGGCGACATAGGGCCTCTTGATCGTTCGCCCCCCAGCTGCCCGCAACTGCAGGAGCTCGGCAGGCCGCCAAATGAAGCCGAATCCCGGCGTCAGCCCCGCCGTGCCAATCTCGTCCTGTCCCCCCTCTTGCTTGCTTTCGATGCTGACATCAGCGTACCCGAGGCGCGTCGTCAGATCGAGCGCCGGCGATAGCGCCAAGTTAGCCGTCAGATAGATGTCGCCCGCCGTGATATTGTGCTGCCGCTTCGGGAAAGGCTCCCCATCCTCCGACTCGCGAGTACGACCATCCGATCCGACCCCGCCAGCGCCGCCGACTAGACGCAAGGAGCCGAACTCGCCCAAGTACTGGGCTTCGAGCTGGCTGATATTGGTACTCAGCTTATCCTTGGTCTTGCTGCCGAAATCCACGTCTTCGTCCTTGGTATCATCCTGACGATCGGTGTAAATCCCCGAGATGAGGCCAACCTGTCCGGGCGCGGGTGTAATTCGGCCGCCGACGCGGAACACATCCTCCTCGATGTCGTCGCGGAAGTTAGGCCGGAAGTCGTCCAGGTTAAATCGCAACTGCCGGTCGCCGCTGTCGGTTCTGCGATGGCGGTACTCGGCCTGCACGCTGAGCTTCTCGGTGAGATCGCTTTGGCCGAACAGCGTATAGATGTTGTTCTGCAGATCGTTGTTCTTACGGAAGCCGTCGGTCTGGAAGTGAAATTGGCCGGCGGACAGGGAATAGCGGTTCCAGAGGCCCGAGGCGATCAGCTCGTTGCCATAGGTCTGATTGCTGCCGGCCGTGCCGGCAGCCGTGAGTTGGGCGCGGTTACGCTCGAAGAGCGGCGTGAACTCGTTGAAGGCGGCCTCCGTCGGTCGGGCGGCGGTAATCACGTTGAGATCAGTGATCGGCGCGCTCGGCGGAACTGGATTGATGTTGATCGGCTGAAACAACTGGGATTGCAGCTGCTCGCTTGCGCGGGCGATCTCGTGACGGGGCAGCAACGCGTAGGTGTCCGACAGGAAACGGTGGGCGGAATAATTCGTCGGGTCCTGGTTGAGAGACTTGGTCGCCTCGACCAGGGCCACCTGATTGAAGCCGAGATCGCTGTAGATGCGTGCGAGGCTGGTTTGCCGCACGGCGACATCCTCGTCGAGCAGCAGGCGTGAGCGGTAGGGCGCGCGGTTGTCGTTGAGCGCGATCGACTTTTCAAGATTGTGCAGCGCCTCGACCGGGCGGTTCTCGGTCTGCAAGCGGATCGCGTCGTAGAACCAGGGCGTGGGGTCGTTGGGATCGAGCTCCTTGGCGATCCGGAACTGATCGGCATCCTGGGGGCCGCGCTTCTCCTCGAAGTAGGCCTTGCCGAGGTAGCTGCGGAGCAGGGAGTCGTTGGGATCGAGGGCGACCGCGATCTCCAGCTCGCGGCCGCCGGCGTCGAGGTGGCCCGCGCGGATCTTGGCGAGGCCGAGGCCGAGGCGGGCCAGCGGCTCGGCCGAATCCAGCGCGATCGCACGCTCGAACGCGGCCCTGGCCTGGTCGATGTCGATCCGGGTCAGGGCCGCGAAGCCCAGGACCATCTGGGTCCGCTCGAGCTCGGGCGCCAGCGCCACGGCCCGCTCGGCCGCGGCCTCGGCGGCGTCGAGGTTGCCGAACGACAGCTCGAGCTCGGCGAGCCGGGCCTGGACCAGCGCATTGTCCGGCGTATGCGCCGCCGCCTCGCGCAGCGTGGCGCGCGCCGCTTCGAGGTCGAAGCTCGCCTGCAGCGCGTAGGAGAGCGCGATCCGGGCGGGCGCCGAAGCGGGGTCGAGCTCGACCGCGCGCCTGGCGTCGGCGAGCGCGTCGGCGCGCCGGTTCTGGACGACCGCGATCACCGCCCGCTCGGCGAGCGCCTCGGCGGCGTCCGGATTGAGGGCGAGCGCCCGGTCGATTGCCTGCGATGCCTCGTCCACCCGGCCGACGTTCAGGAGCACGCCGGCGCGGTAGGTGTAGTAGCGGGCATCGCGCGCCGGTTCGGGGACGGCATCGAGGGCCGCGATCGCGCCTGCGTAGTCGTTGGCCGCGACCCGCTCGATCGCGGTCTGCAGGCCCTGGGGCAGCGCGCTCGGCGCCGGCCGGCGCTCGGCCAGCGGCGCCAGGATCGGCGGGTAGTAGAGCGCCCAGGCGACCGCATCGCGGGGCCGGGCGACGATCTCGGGCCGGGGTGCCGCGCCCGGGGTCGCAATTCCGGCATCGCCGCTCGCCAGCAGCAGCTCGCCCTCAGGCGTCCGCAGCCGGACGCGGCCCTCGAACATGACGACCTCGGTCCGGTCCGGCCGCACCCGCATCAGGAACTCGGTGCCCTCGGCACCGGCGCTCGCGATCGGCGTGTCGATCTCAAGCGTGCGCGGCCGATGGCTGAAGAAATGGACGGCCCCGGACAGCAGGTCGAGCAGCGAGTGCCCGGGCTCCGCCGGCGCGTCCAGACGCAGCGTGGTCAGCTGATCGATGCTGAGCACGGAATCGTTGGCCAGCGCGAGGGCCGCCCGGGCCAACGCCCCGACCCGGATGGTGTCGCCGATGCACAGCTGCTCGTCGAGCGCGGCCGCCGTCCAGGCGCCAGCCTCGCCGCGCTGGACCTCGACCCGACCCTGCAGGGAGACGATCCGTGCGATCCCCGGCTCGCAGGGCTCGGCGGCATGGCTCGTGGCGGCCGATAAGAACAGCGCGGCGCCGGCCGAGACCGCCACCACCCATCCGGCGGCCGTCGAGACGATCCCGACCGCTGTGGCCCTGCTACGGGGCATTTCCGCCAACCATAACTGTAAATTTGAATCTCCTATCGGAGTCAGATTAATGCAGATTGAATTTTGCAACAATATCCTTCGTTCGACGGGTCGGCACCGCTACCGCAGCGCTCACTCCTATTTGTGCTCGAGGCGGATCAGCCCGGGCTCGGGCGGCCGCGGCGCGCCGTTCTGGTAGCGCCGGCAGCGCTCCAGATAGAAGCGGGCCGGACCGTCGTCCGCGCGGTCGGCCAGGACCGTCTCGAAGCGGGCCGCCGCCTCGCTCCAGCAGCCGATCTCGAACTGCGCCAGCCCGGCGGCGAAGGCGTCGAGCAGACGGACATCGTGCGGTTCGCCGCTGCGGCCGAGGATCTCGAACAGGCGCAGCGGCCGGGTCTTGCCGACCGGCAGGAAGTGGCCGAGCGGCCGCAGCAGCAGCCCGGGCAGGCCCTCGACCACGGTGTCGGTCGCCAGGATCCGGGTGCCGAGCTGCTTGTTCAGGCCCTCGATCCGGGAGGCGGTGTTGACCGCATCGCCAACCACGCTGTAGGCGAAGCGGCGGCCGCCGCCGACGTTGCCGACCATCACGCGGCCGGCGTTGAGGCCGATCCGGGTCGGCAGCCCGAGCCGCTTAAAGCGACGGTTGAACGCGACCACCTCGCGATCGATCTCGAGCGCGGCCAGGCACGCCTGCGTCCGGCATGCGGGTGCCGCCATCGTCCAAACGCAGGTCATGCCGTCGCCGACCACGTCGGTCACCACGCCGTCATGCCGCTCGACGACCCCGAACAGGGTCTCGAAATATTGGTCCAGCAACCCGCTCAGCCGGTCCGGGGTCATGTCCTCGGCGAGACTGGTGAAGCGATGGGCGTCGGTCACCATGCAGGCGGCGAACAGTTCCTCCTTGACGGTTCTCGGGTCGACCCGGGCTTCGGCGAGCCCGGCCGCGATCCGGGCCGGCAGATAGTAACCGAGACCCCGGCTGATGTTGGCCCGGGCCCGCTGCGCCTCCCGGTATTGCAGCAGCAGGCCCAAGAACAGGCCGAGCGGCAGCTCGACCAGAAGCGGCACAGTGACCGGCAGCCACAGGCTGGCTTGGGCGAACGTCATCTGGGCCGCGGCATAGGCGAGCCCGGCGCACGCCAGACCCAGCGGCACCGCCAGCGGCGCCGGCAGCAACCCGCCGATCAGCCCGACCAGCGCGCCGAAGCCGAGCGTCCAGGCCAGCCGTAGGCCGGGCCCGGCCGGCTGGAGCATCCGCCCTTCAAGCAGATTGGCGAGCGCCGTCGCGGCGATCTCGACCCCGCCCATGCGCGCGCTCCTGGGCCCCTCGAAGACGGTGACGAAGCCGTCCTGGTTGGCGTTGATCGGCTCCGACTGGCCGACGAACACCACCTTGCCCGCGAGCGCCAGCGGACGGCTCGCGGGCGCTTCCAGCACGCGATGCAACGGGATCGTCGGGATCTGTCCGACCGGGCCGTAGAAATTGAGATAGTGGCCGTCGGGTCCGTCGTAGAGGGCGATCAGAGCAGCGAGGAGACGGCGCGTGCCGGCAGCCAACGACGTCCGCGCGAGCGCCGACCGCAGCCGCGTGCCGAGCCCGGGATCGGCGACGAACGCGCGGCGCACCGTCTGCATGTAGGCCCGCAGCGCCTCCGCGGTCGCGAGCCGGCCGGGTGCAGTCGCTGGCTCGCCCTGCCCGACCGCAAGGCCCGCCGCCGACAACAGCCGCGACCAGTCCGCGAGCACCGGCAGGGCGTAGCGCTGCAAGGCGACCGCCGGCAAGGTCGGCCGATCGTCCAGGTCCGACGCGAAGGCGAAGAACTGGCTGACCCGCTCGGTCGCCCGCGGTAGCGGGAACGGCGCCAAGCCGACCGCGCCCTGGGCGAATACTGGCAGCGGCGGCCGCAGCTGTTTGCCGGCCAGCAGGCCCGCGACCCCGCCGTTGCGGCCGGGCAGCCAACGGAAATCCTCGTACAGATACTCGAACAGCACGACCCGTCTGGCGGCGGCGATCGCCTGGGCCAGCGCGCGATCGTCGGCCGGGTCGCGCGGCCGGTCGAAGATCACGTCGAAGACGATGACCGCCGCGCCGGCGTCGACCAGGCGCTCGATCAGGCGGGCGTAGACGGCGCGCGGCCAGTCCCTGATCTTCTCGGGCAGGTGGAGCTGCTCGGCCGTCTCCCGGTCCATACTGATGACCGCGGTGTCGGCCGGCGCCTCGCGCGGGCCGCGCACGCTGAACAACCAGCTCAGCCCGAGCCGCTCCTCGACCGCCCAGCCGTAGGGCGTCGCGGCGAGCGCCGCGCCGAGCCCGCCGGCCAGCAGGCCGATCGCGCACCCCCTTCTCAGCCGCATCAAGGGTCCGCTCCCATCGGCCGACCCGACCGGCGTGGGTCATTCCCGCGCCAGGCGCTTTGCGCTCAGTCGGTATCGGCGATCCCGGGAAAGCGCGTCAATCCTCCAGGCCAGCGCGATGATAGGGATGGCCGGCGAGGATGGTCTCGGCCCGGTACAGCTGCTCGGCCAGCAGGACCCGGACCAGCCGGTGCGGCCAGGTCATGGCGCCGAGCGCGAGCACCGCGGCGGCCTGCTCCAGGACGGTTGCCGCGAGCCCGTCCGGGCCACCGATCAGGAACCCGACCTCGATCACGCCCGTCTCCCGCCAGCGGCCGAGCCGGCGGGCGAAGCCCAGACTGTCGAGCTGCCGCCCGTGCTCGTCGAGTGCCACCCTGAGCGCGCCGGCCGGCAGCGCGCGCAACAGCCGTTCGGCCTCCTCGGCGAGGCGGCGCCCGCGGGTGGCGGCCCGGCGGGGCGCAACCTCGACCAGTCGGATCGGCCAGGTCGAGCGCTTGCAGTAGGCCTCGAACAGGTCCCGGGTCGAGGACGCCCGGTCGCGGCCGACCGCGGCGACCGTGATCCGCAACGCGCCCGCAGCCACGCGGCGCGCCGGCGATCAGGCGTGCAGCCGCGCCGCAACCGGCTGCTCGGGCAACGCTGCGCCCCAGAGCTTCTCCAGATCGTAGAACCGCCGGACCTCGTCCTTGAACAGGTGGACGATGACGTCGCCGGCGTCGAGCAGGAGCCAGTCCGACTGGCCGCCGCCCTCCGAACCGAGCCCCTGCAGCCCGACGCCCTTGAGGCGCACGATCAGGTGCTCGGCCATGGTCGCGAGGTGGCGCTGGGAGTTGCCGGTCGCGATCACCATGGCGTCGGCGATGCTGGTCTTGCCGGTGAGATCGATGATGACGGGGTCGATCGCCTTGTCGTCGGCGAGCGAGGTGAGGATGAGCTGTAGCAGGTCAGGGCTGACTGGCCGCGCGCGCGTCTCCGTGACGATGACGGTCACTCCTCGATCTGGCGCGCCGACCCGAACTCTCCTGTTCCCGACGAATTGCCGTGCTCGACGCTTCGTGCCGACGCAGCCGCAAATACGCCCAGGCTGGTGGTGGGTGCAGCGCCAGAGCCCGCGCGGCGTATTGCTCAAGGCGCCGGTCAGCGTAGGCGCGCGCGACCCGACCAGCCGATGCAGCGTAAGAATAAGGTTCGCGATCGAAGACGGCAATGGGAACCAGCGCCAGAAGGCGTCTCCAGTGACGCCATTCGGGCAATTGCAGCAAGTTGTCGGCCCCGATCAACCAAACGATGTGATCACGGCGATGTTGCTTCAACCATAAGATGGTGTCGATCGTGTAGCGCTTGCCGAGCCGTTGCTCCAGATCACTGACGACGATGCGCCGGTCTCTGGTCGCGAGTGCCTCGGCCGAGGCGAAGCGCTCGGCGAAGCTCGCCATGTCGGCGGCCGGTTTCAGCGGGTTCTGCGGCGAGACCAGCCACCAGACCCGATCCAGCCCGAGGTGCCGGAGCGCGTCCTGGCTGATCGCGAGATGGCCCTCGTGCGCCGGGTTGAACGAGCCGCCGAGCAGCCCGATCTGGCGCCTCGTGACCGGGCGCGCCTGCACCTCGGCCGGGCGCGGCCGGTTGATCCGGACGACCGGCCGGCGCAGGTTCATGGCAAGAACGTCATGCCGGTCGGATCTGGCCACTGCCGCGCACGACGTATTTGAAGCTGGTCAGCTGCTCGACGCCGACCGGCCCGCGGGCGTGCAGCCGGCCGGTCGAGATGCCGATCTCGGCGCCCATGCCGAACTCGCCGCCGTCGGCGAACTGGGTCGAGGCGTTGTGCAGCACGATCGCGCTGTCGACCTCGGCGAGGAAACGCTCGGCGACGGTCCGGTCGTCGGTCACGATGCTGTCGGTGTGGTGCGAGCCGTAGCGATTGACGTGCGCGATCGCGGCGTCCAGGCCGTCGACCAGCCTGATCGAGAGGATCGCGTCGAGGTATTCGGTCGACCAGTCGGCCTCGGAAGCAGCGGCGATCCGCGGGTCCATCGCCTGGACCTCGGGCTCGGCCCGCAGCTCGCACCCGGCCGTGAGCAGCCCCTCGACCACGCCCGGCAGCAGCCGCGTCGCCGCCCCGCGATCGACCAGCAGGGTCTCGGCGGCGCCGCAGACCGAGGTCCGGCGCATCTTGGCGTTCAACGTGATCTCGCGGGCCATCGTTGGGTCGGCGGCGGCGTGCAGGTAGACGTGGCAGATCCCATCGCGGTGCGCGAGCACCGGAATCCGGCTTTCCCGCTGCACCCGCTCGATCAGGGACGGACCGCCGCGCGGCACGATCACGTCGATCTGATCGCTCATGGTCAGCATGATGCCGACGGCCGCCCGATCGGTGGTCGGCGGGCTCTGGATTGCCGCCTCGGGCAAGCCGACCGCGTGCAGACCTTCCCGCAGGCAGGCGAGGATCGCGCGCGCGGAATGGAAGCTCTCGGAGCCGCCGCGCAGGATCGCGGCATTGCCGGCCTTGAGGCAGAGCGCGCCGGCATCGGCGGTGACGTTGGGTCGGGATTCGTAGATGATCCCGATCACCCCGAGCGGCACCCGGACGCGCGCGATGTCGAGGCCGTTCGGGCGCGACCAGCGGGCGATCTCGTCGCCGACCGGATCGTCGAGCGCGGCGACCAGCTCGAGCCCGATCGCCATCGCCTCGACGCGCTTCGCGTCGAGTGCCAGCCGATCGAGCAGCGAAGCCCTGAGCCCGCGCGCCCGCGCCGCCGCGAGGTCGCTGGCGTTCGCCCGCAGGATCTCGCCGGCGCGTGCCCTGAGGCTCGCGGCCGCCGTGAGCAGCGCCCGATCCTTGACCTCGCGGCCGGCGGTCGCCAGGACCTGGGCCGCGCTGCGGGCGCGCGCGCCCAACGCTCGCATCTCGGCTTCGAGATTGTGGTGCAATGCGGTCGCCATGGCCCCTCCGCTGTCCGGGCGTCCAGCCTACGCCGATCGGCAGGCGGATGCCACGGCTTCGGGCAGGCCGAACAGCTCGACCGGCAGCGCCAGGCCACGGACCCGGTGCTCGCCGACCGTGACGAGCTCGTCGCCGAGCGGGTCGGCGAAGGCCGCGGTCGCGAGCAGCGGCTGGGCGAGGGTCCTGCACAGGCCCTCGACCCGGCTCACCAGGTTGACCGCGGGCCCGATCACGGTGAAGTCGAGCCGCCCCTGACCGCCGATGTTGCCGTAGACGACCGGGCCGACGTGCAGAGCGACCCCGAACTCGAGCGCCTCGGCGCCGGCGGCGGCGCGCGCCTGGTTGGCGGCCGCGAGCGCGTTGCGGGCCGCGAGCGTCGCCGCCAGCGCGTGCTGACAGGTGCGCGCGAGCGTCTGCGGCTGTCCGATCGGGAACACCGCCAGCAGGCCGTCGCCCATGAACTTCAGGACCTCGCCGCCGGCGACCGTGATCGCGTCGACCAGCGCCTGATAATAGGAGTCGAGCGCGGCCAGCAGATCCTCGATGCTCCAGCTCGCCGCCTTGGCGGTGAAGTCGCGCAGGTCGGCGAACAGGATCACCGCCTCCAGGTCGCGGCGGTCGCCGCGCCGGATCGCACCGCTCAGCACCTCGCGGCCGGGCCCGCGGCCGAGATAGGTGTCGAGCAGCGTGCGCGCGGTCCGGCGCGCCTCCAGAAGATCGAGGACCAGGCCCAGTGGCCCTGCCAAGTTGCGCAGCTCGTTGCGGGCCGCGAGCGTGAAGCCGCCTGGCGCATCGGTCGCCCAGCTGATCGCGTTGCGCCGGCCGTCGGCGAGCGGCACCGCCATGACCAGATACTCGCTCGCACCCGCAGCGCGCAGATGCCCGAAGATCGGCGCCGCCAGCCCGGGCGCCGGGGCCGCGAGGTCGACCCGGAGCTCGTCGGTGCCGAGCATGATCCGGCGCAACGGGTTCTCCTGCCAAGCGCGCAGGTCCTCGCCACCACGCCAGTGCAGCTGGACCTCCTCGGGCGCCCGGCCGGAGCGGTGCCAGACGCACTCCACGCCCTGCATCAAGGGGTGGAGGGTCGGGGTGTACTGGTTGACCTGGTAGAGCGGCAGACCGCGCTGGCAGAGCCAGGCGCAGAGCTCGACCAGGAACTCCAGGTGCGAGTTCGCCCGCGGTCCCTCGGCCAGGACCCACCGGGTGGTCGGAGTCTGTCGCCAGTCCTTGAGCATTCGTGGCCGCCGGCTCAGAGCAGCACCAGATCGTCCCGATGGATCAGCTCGTCGCGACCACGATAGCCGAGCACGGCCGCGATCTGCTCGGTCCTTTGGCCGAGGATACGCCTCGCATCGGCGGCGTCATAGGCCGAGAGGCCCTTGGCCAGGTCCTCGCCGTCGGGGCCCCGGACCAGCACCGGGTCGCCGCGCTCGAAGCCGCCCTCGACCGCGACCACGCCCGCCGGCAGCAGGCTGCTGCCGCGCCGGAGCGCCTTCGCGGCACCGGCGTCGATCCGGAACACGCCCATGACGCCGAGCGTCGCGGCCAGCCACTCCTTGCGCGCGCGCCTGGGGTTGGCGCGGGCCGGGAAGCGGGTGCAGGGGCCGCCGGCCGCAAGGCGCGCGAGCGGATGGGGATCGGCGCCCGGCGCCAGCACGACACTGCAGCCGGCCCGGGTCGCGATCCTGGCGGCCGCGAGCTTGCTGACCATGCCGCCGGTACCGGCGGCGCTGCCGGCCCCACCGGCCATGGCCTCGATCTCGGGCGTGATCGCGGTCACGAGCTCAATCCGGACCGCGCCGGGGTCGCGGCTCGGGTCGCGGGTGTAGAGCCCGTCGACGTCGGACAGAAGGATCAGCTCCTCGGCGCTGGCCATGACCGCGACCCGCGCCGACAGCCGGTCGTTGTCGCCGAAGCGGATCTCGTTGGTCGCGACCGTGTCGTTCTCGTTGACCACCGGGATGACGCCGAGCCGGAGCAGGGCCTCGACGGTCGAGCGGGCGTTGAGGTAGCGGCGCCGGTTCTCGGTATCGGCGAGCGTCAGGAGCAGTTGCGCGGTCGCGAGCCCATGACGGGCGAGGCTCGCCTGGTAGGCATGCGCGAGGTTGATCTGGCCGACCGCGGCGGCGGCCTGCTTTTCCTCGAGCCGGAGGGCGCCGGCCGCGAGGTTGAGGGCGGCCCGGCCGAGCGCGATCGCGCCCGAGGTGACCACGATGATCTCCTCGGTCCGCGCCCGGCAGGCGGCCAGGTCCTCGGCGAGCGACTCGAGCCAGGCGAGCCGGATGCGGCCGTCGCCGTCGACCAGCAGCGACGAGCCGATCTTGACCACCCGGCGCCGGCGGCCACTCGTGACCGAGGTTCCGGTCAACCTTCGATCAACCATCGGCGCCTAGCTGCCCGACGGTCCATGTGACCCTGGGAGTCGGGCTGCGGCCAGAAGGCGGCACGGATTCCCACGGTCGCATGGACCATCCGAAGGAAAGGTTGGCGAACAAAGGTTAACATTGAGTTACTGCCCCGCAGGCCAACGGCGTCCGGCTCGCCTCCCCGAAGACGCCCCTTTTGGGGCGGTTGCTCGGGCGCTTGCGGCGGCCACTCGGGCCGAGGTTCCAGTTAACCTTTCGTCAACCATCGGTACTTATCCTTGCCGATGGTCCATGGGATCCTGGGAATCCGTCTGCGGCTCAAAAAGGATGGCTCGGATTCCCACGGTCGCATGGGCCATCCGAGGGAAAGGTTGACGAGCAAGGGTTAACATTGGCTTACCGACCGCGGGTCACTGGCGTCCGGCTCAAGCCGAACGCGCTCCGTGAACGCCCCCTCGGGCCGGTTGCTCGGGCCTTCCGGCGGTCAGTCGTGCCCGAGGTTCGCATTAACGTCTCGTCAACCATCGGCGCCTAGCCTGGCCCGATGGTCCATGGGATCCTGGGAATCCGTGCCCGCCCAAAAACCCGGCGGCATGGCTGCCCACGCTCGCGTGAACCACGCGATGGAACAGTTGACGAGCAGGGTTGATCCTCGGTGGCTGCATCGCTGCCCCAGGACGTCCGTCTCGAGCTGGGCCCGCTCCGGATGCCGGGCCCGCGGCGCCGCTCACGTCGATCCTCGCCCGGCGCGCCCGGACGAGACACCGTGGCAAGGCGGGCTCGCCGCCCGTGCTGATCATCACCCGCCCCGCCGGGCGGCACCTGAGGGTCCAACGCTCGCCCACTCCGGTCAGGGCGGCGAGCGGCCGGACCAGGGCGGGCGTCATGCCGGCACCTGCTCGCGGGCCGTCCGGATCGCCGCCCAGGCGGCGCCGAGCACCGCCTCGTGGCCTCGGCGCGACACCCCGGAGGTGATGAACACCGGCCGGCCGGCTGCGCTTGCGAGCGCCTCGCTGCGCGCCTGCGCCACCTCTTCGGCGAGCGCGTCCGCCTTGTTCAGGCAGACCAGCTCCAGGCGCTCGAGCAGCCGTGGGTCGTAGCTCGCGAGCTCGCGGCGGACCGTGCCATAAGCGCCGGCGACGTCCTCCTGGGTCCCGTCGACCAGATGGATCAGCACCCGGCAGCGCTCGACGTGGCCGAGGAAGCGGTCGCCGAGCCCGGCGCCCTCGTGGGCGCCCTCGATCAGGCCCGGGAGATCGGCGAGCACGAAACTGTCGTGGTCGAGCTGGATCGTGCCGAGGGCGGGCGTCAGGGTCGTGAACGGATAGTCGGCGATCTTCGGGCGCGCCCGCGACACCGCGGCGAGCAACGTCGACTTGCCGGCGTTGGGCAGCCCGATCAGGCCCGCGTCCGCCAAAAGCTTGAGGCGCAGCCACAGCCAGCGCTCCTCGCCGGGCTGGCCGGGCGTGGCGCGGCGCGGCGCCCGATCGGTCGAGGACTTGAAGCGGCTGTTGCCGAGGCCGCCCGCCCCACCCGCGGCGAGCACGACGGTCTGCCCGGGGGTCAGAAGGTCGGCGAGCACCGTCCGGCGATCCTGGTCCAGGACCTCGGTGCCGGGTGGCAGGGCCAGCTCGACGTCGGGGCCGGCGGCGCCGGTGCGGTCCTTGCCCATGCCGTGGCCGCCGCGCGCGGCCCGGAAATGCTGGCGGTAACGGTAGTCGATCAGCGTGTTGAGCGCCGGGTCGGCGCGCCCGATCACGGCGCCGCCACGACCGCCGTCACCGCCGTTCGGGCCGCCGTAAGGGATGTACTTCTCGCGCCGGAAGCTGATGCAGCCGTCGCCGCCGTCGCCGCCCTTGACGTAGATCTTGGCCTGATCGAGGAAGCGCATCGCGCTTCGGTCCACCCAGCAAGCGAGCCGTCAAAAAGGGGAATGGCGCGCCATTCCCCTCCCCAAGCCGACCAGAGCGCCCTGGGGCGCGCCGTGCTATTCGGCGGCCGGCTCGGTTGCGACCACCGAGACATAGGACCGCCCGCCCGGCCCCGCGCCGAAGCGCACCTGGCCCGGCTGCAGCGCGAACAGCGTGTGATCGCGGCCCATGCCGACGTTGCGGCCCGCATGCCAGCGGGTGCCGCGCTGGCGGACGATGATGTTGCCGGGCACCACACGCTCGCCGCCGAACTTCTTGACGCCGAGCCGCTGCCCCGGGGAGTCGCGTCCGTTGCGCGAGCTGCCGCCAGCCTTCTTGTGCGCCATCTCCGCTCTCCTCTGCCCGTGCCGCTCAGGCGACCGCGATGTCCTGCCTCGGGCGCCGCTCAGGCGACCGCGATATCCTGGATGCGCAGCACGGTCTGGAGCTGCCGATGACCGTGCTTGCGCCGGTAGTTCTTGCGACGCTTCTTCTTGAACACGATGATCTTGGGCGCCCTGGCCTGCTCCAGCACCTCGGCGGTGACCCGCGCGCCGTCGAGCAGCGGCGCCCCGATCCGCGGCTCAGCGCCGTCGCCACCGCCGACCATCAGCACGTGCTCGAAGGCAATCGTCTGGCCGACCTCGCCGGCGAGGCGCTCGACCTTGATCACGTCGCCATGGGCGACGCGATACTGCTTGCCGCCGGTCTTGATGACTGCGTACATCGGCGTCTCAGGCCCGCGCTGAACACATTCATACCGGTGCCGCCACCGCCTGCGCAGCCGGCCCACCGGTCGGATCGAGAGAGCCCGGATATTAGCCGCGAATCCCCCGCTGTCAACCGCAGCGGCGCGCCGACCGGTCGATCTCGCCGGCTGCGGGCGCGGGGACTAGCGCTCGAGCCCGACCAGCAGGCCCGCAAGGCCGAGCGCGGCCAGCGCCCAGACCCAGACCGCGCGCGGATCGACGCCGCCCCGGCTGGCGAGCGCCGCGACCCGCGCGGCATATTGGTCGTGCTGCCGTGCGACCTCCAGGGCGGCGCGCCGGAAGCTCGCCTGGTACAGCCGGTTGCCATAGAGGCCGACGGCGATCGCGACACCCAACGGCGCCGCCACCGTGAGCGGCAGGAACACGCGATGCAGAAGCATCAGCACCAGCACGCCGAGCCACCCCAGATAGACCGCCGCCAGCGCGTACATGCGTCGATAGGCCAGCCAGCCACCGAGGGTCAGCGCGGCGGCCCAGTTCCAGCTTTGGTTGCGCCCGCGCCACTCCATCCAGCGCCAGCGCTCGTCGTAATAGGTGCCGTTCGGGCCGACGAAAGTCTTGGTAGAATTGAACGGCAGCACCGGCGGCTCCAGCTCCTCCGATGCCGTCAGGGCGGCCGGCGGCCGGTCCGGGATCCGTAGCCGGAGGCCGCCCTCGAGCGCAGCCGGCGCCGGCGGGACCGCGGGTGACGGCCGCAACCGCCCGAACCGGCGGCTGCCGTCCTCCGCCTGGCCATCAAGCACAACCGTCTGCTGCGCCGAGTTTCGCAGCGCCAACACTCGATCCCCTGCCTGGCTTCGTCCCTGTGCTCCGAACGCCGGCACACCCCCGAGCGAACCAGCTCTTGCGGGTCGCCTAACCCGATCTTGCCGTCCGGTCCAGTGATTTCCGGCCGATTCCTGCCTGATTGTGGCAAAAATATCGCTCAGCCGCCTCGAATGGTGCCGGACGGTTGGGCCGGCCGCGGTGCGGCGGCGCGCGTCAGGCGATCCCGGATCGCCTCGCCGAGTTCGCCGCCCGGGATCGGCATGACCGCGATCGCGCGAAACGCCGGCCGATCGAGCTGGCGCAACATGGCGAACAGATTGGCCGCCGCCTCCCCGAGGTCGCCTGCGGGGCTGAGATTGAGGGTCGCGGCCGCGCCGCGGAGCGGCCGGGGCAGTGGCTCGGGTCCGAAAGCGAGCAGGGCCTCGTCGGCGGCGACCGCGTGCGCCTCCAGCCGGAGCGGACGCGCCGGCGCGTAATGGCTCGCAAGTTGACCAGGCCCCCGCGGCGGCTGCGCGGGATCGCCGGGCCCGGTCGTGAGCGGTCCGAGTTCGGCCTCGAGCGCCGCTCGGGTGACGCCGCCCGGGCGCAGCAGGCGCGGCCGGGCTTCGGAAAGATCGAGCACGGTCGATTCGACGCCGACCCGGCAGGCGCCGCCATCCAGGATCAGATCGACCCGCTCGCCCAGGCCCAGGGCGACGTGCTCCGCCGTGGTCGGGCTGATCGCGCCGGCGGGATTGGCGCTCGGCGCCGCGAGCGGCAGCCCGGTCGCCTCGAGCAGGGCGAGCGCCACCGGATGCGCGGGCACCCGCAGCCCGACCGTCGGGCCGCCGGCGCTGACCAGTGGCGACAGCGGGCAGTCCGGGGCCCGCGGCAGGATCAGGGTCAAAGGTCCTGGCCAGAACCGGGACGCCAGCCGGTCGGCGAGCTCGTCCCAGAGCGCGAGGCCGGCGGCCGCGGTGCGGTTCGCGACGTGGACGATCAGCGGATTGAAGCGCGGCCGGCCCTTGGCCGCGAAGATCGCGGCGACCGCGAGATCGCTGGTCGCGACCCCGCCCAGGCCATAGACGGTCTCGGTCGGGAACGCGACCAGGCGGCCGGCGCGCAGCGTGCGCGCAGCGCGCTCGACGTCGGCCGCGGCGCAGCCGAGCCGCTCGGTCACGAGCCGGAGCAACCGGCGGTGGCGCCGAGCGCGCGCCAGCCGATGTCGCGCCGGCAGAAACCTTCCGGCCAGTCGATCCGATCGATCGCGGCGTAGGCCCGCGCCCTCGCTTCTGCGAGCGAGGCGGCCTGCGCGGTCACGTCGAGCACGCGCCCGCCGTCGGCGAGCACGCGGCCGTCCACGATCCTGGTGCCGGCGTGGAAGATCGTGACGCCCTCGACCTCGCCGGCCCGCTCGAGGCCCCGGATCCTGCTGCCCCTGGCGTAGGCACCGGGATAGCCGCTCGCGGCCATGACCACGGTCAGGACCGAGTCCGGATACCAGCGAAGATCCATGAAGCCGAGCGCGCCGTCGGCGACGCCGACCAGCAGCTGCCCGAGGTCGGTCATCAGCCGCGGCAGCAGCACCTGGCATTCGGGATCACCGAAGCGGACGTTGTACTCGAGCAGCTTGGGTCCGGCCGCGGTCAGCATCAGGCCAGCGTAGAGCACGCCGCGGTAGGCGGCGCCCTCGGTGGCCATGCCGGCGACCGTCGGCCGGACGATTTCCTCCAGCACCCGCTCGGTGAGCTCGGACGTCAGGCAGGGCGCCGGGCAGTAGGCGCCCATGCCGCCGGTGTTCGGCCCGGTGTCGCCCTCGCCCGCGCGCTTGTGGTCCTGAGCGGTGCCGAACGGCAGCACGTGCTCGCCGTCGACCAGGGCGAACAGGCTCGCCTCCTCGCCGTCCAGGCACTCCTCGACCACGACCGCGTTGCCGGCCGCGCCGAACGCACCGCCGAACGCCTCCTCGAGCGCAGACAGCGCCTCGTCGACCGTGGCCGCGACCGTCACCCCCTTGCCGCCCGCGAGCCCGTCCGCCTTGATCACGATCGGCGCGCCCTCGGCGCGAACGTAGGCGTTGGCGGCCTCGGCCTCGGTGTTCCGGAAGGTCCGGTGACGGGCCGTCGGGATGCCGTGGCGAACGCAGAAGTCCTTCGCGAACGCCTTCGAGCCCTCGAGCCTGGCGGCCGCGGCGGAGGGGCCGAACGCCTTGATGCCGGCCGCCTCCAGCCGGTCGACCAGCCCCAGCACGAGCGGCAGCTCGGGGCCGGGCACCGCCAGCTCCACCCGCTCCTCGCGACAGAGGTCGACGATGCCGTCCAGATCGTCGACCGCGACCGGCACGCAGCGGGCGACGCGGCCGATCGCATCGCTGCCCGGCGCGCACAGGAGCTCGCTCACCAGCGGCGAGCCCGCGAGCGTCCAGCAGAGTGCATGCTCGCGCCCGCCCGCGCCGATCACCAGCAGCTTCACGCCTGTGGCACCTCCTGGTTCGTTGTAGCGGCCCGGTCGGGTCGGGCAACAGGAGAAAAGGGGTCCAACTCGGGCCCGAAACATGACATAAGCGCGCCGAGCGCGCCCACCAGCAGCGGCGCCAGCCGGGGACTTCAAGGATGACGGCCAACAGCGTGAGCATCGGGATCTTGGGCGCGACCGGCTATACCGGGATCGAGCTCTTGCGCCTGGTCCAGGACCATCCCTCGGTCCGGGTCGCCTGCATGACCTCGGATCGCTACGCCGGCCAGCCGATCGCCGCGATTTTTCCCCATCTCGCCGGCCGTCCGCTGCCGAGGCTCGCGAAGATCGAGGACAGCGACCCCGGCGCCCTCGACGTCGTCTTCGGCTGCCTGCCGCACGGCACCACCCAGGACGTGATCCGGGAGTTGCCGCGCGGGCCCAAGGTGATCGATCTGTCGGCCGATTTCCGCCTGCACGACGTCCTGCTCTACGAGCGGACCTACGGCCAGCCGCACCGGGCGGCGGCGCGCCAGAGGGATGCCGCCTACGGCCTCACCGAACTCGCGCGCGAACACGTCCGGGCGACCGATCTGGTCGCCAACCCCGGCTGCTACCCGACCACGGCGCAGCTGCCGCTGCGACCCCTGCTCGAGGCCGGGCTGATCGAGCTCGACCCGATCATCATCGATGCCAAGTCCGGGGTCACCGGCGCCGGCCGCGCGGCCAAGGAGACCTCGCTGCACAGCGAGGTCAGCGAGGGCCTGCACGCCTACGGGGTCGCCAGCCACCGGCACGCGCCCGAGATCGAGCAGGGCCTGTCGGAGTTTGCGGGCCGGCCGGTCGCGGTCACCTTCACCCCCCATCTCGTGCCGATGAACCGGGGAATCCTCGCGACCATCTACGTCCGGCTGGCGGACGGCGTCGCGGCGCAGGACCTGCAGACCGAGCTCGAGCGGCGCTACGAGGGCGAGCCGTTCGTGCGCGTGCTGCCGTTCAAGAGCCTGCCCGCGACCCGCCACGTCCGCGGCACCAACATCTGCCTGATCGCGGTCCATCCCGACCGCGTCGCGGGCCGCGCGATCCTGCTCAGCGTCACCGACAACCTGGTCAAGGGTGCCTCCGGCCAGGCGCTCCAGAACATGAACCTGATGCTCGGCCTGCCCGAGACGCTCGGCCTCGGCCAGGCGCCGCTGTTCCCTTAAGGCGGGCGCCCGAGCGCGATGGCGATCACGCTCGCCGAGATCGAGGCCGCGGCCGAGGTCCTGCACGGCCAGGTGGTGCGCACGCCCTGCCTGCGCTCGGCCCGCCTGTCCGAGGTGCTGGGCGCCGAGATCACGCTCAAGCTCGAGACGCTCCAGCACAGCTCGTCGTTCAAGGACCGGGGCGCTCTGGTCAAGCTCGCGAGCCTGACCGAGGCGGAACGGAGGCAGGGCGTGATCGCGATGTCCGCCGGCAACCATGCCCAGGGGGTCGCCTATCACGCGACCCGGCTCGGCATCCCGGCGACCATCGTGATGCCGAAGCTGACCCCGTTCGTGAAGGTCGAGAAGACCGACGCAGTTCGGTGCCAGGGTCGTGCTCGAGGGCGAATTGGTCGAGGAGGCCGCCGACTACGCGCGCAGGCTCGCGGCCGAGCGCGACCTCGTGTTCATCCACCCCTACGACGACCCGGCGATCATCGCGGGCCAGGGCACGATCGGGCTCGAGATGCTGGCCGACGCGCCCGAGCTCGAGGTGCTGGTCGTGCCGATCGGCGGCGGCGGCCTGATCGCCGGCGTCGCGACCGCGGCCAAGGCGCTCAAACCGGGTATCGAGATCGTGGGCGTCCAGGCGGCGGCCTGCCCTGCGATGTACCGCAGGCGGGCAGGCCTGCCCGAGGCGCCGGTCCGGCCGAGCATCGCCGAAGGCATCGCGGTCAAGCGGCCGGGCAAGCTCACGCTGCCGATCGTCAAGGCCCTGGTCGACGACATCCTGCTGGTCGAGGAAGACGCCATCGAGGCCGCGATCCTCTCCCTGCTCGAGGTCGAGAAGCTCGTGGTCGAGGGCGCGGGTGCTGCCGGTCTCGCCGCGGTGATGGCCGAGCCCGCGCGCTTCGCCGGGCGCCGGGTCGGCCTGGTCCTGTGCGGCGGCAACATCGATCTGCGCCTGCTGTCGGTCGTGATCCTGCGCGGGCTGGTCCATTCCCGGCGCCTGATCTCGATCCAGGTCGACATGCCGGATGCGCCCGGCAACCTCGCCAAGGTCGCGGCGCTGATCGGCGAGGCCGGCGGCAACATCCTCGAGGTCGAGCACCAGCGGGCATTCTCGCCCTTGTCGATCAAATCGACCGGGGTCGACTTCATCATCGAGACCCGCAACGCCGCGCACGCGAGCGAGGTCGTGACCACGCTGCGCGCCGCCGGCTTCCACGTCCGCATCCAGGACGGCCCGGGCGGCGGCCACATCTGACAGCATCGTGGTCAAGCGAACCAGGAAACACCCGACCTTTTCATTCTGCATTTACCCGCGGGATGGCACCATTCCGAGCGGTGCCCGATCGGCGCGACCGAGCCGCTCCGGAGATCGGGCAGGCCAGCCGGGCCGATCGACGGTCTGACCGGGCCCTCCGGTCGAACCGAAGGCCGCGTCCACGCACCGACGGAACTCCTCCATGGCGGGCCGGTCTCGAGCGAGACCGGCCCTTCGTCCTGCAAGCCGAAGCCCGTCCGCCGGCCGGCTGATCGGATGGCCTCTGCCGTCGCCTTGCAGTTGCGATCCTCGCGCTTTGCGCGCATCATCGCCGGCATGATCCGCGACCGGACGGTCGCCAAGAATTGACAGGGCGTCTGGACAGGGCTTTCGCAAGGGAGGCTTCAGATGGGCATTTTTCTGAGCAAGGAGGACCTCGCGCACACCGAGGGTGCCGAGGACGCCGCTTTCCGCTCGCCGGTGCCGACCCGGGTGGTCTCGAACGGCGAGTTCACGCCGATCCCGCAGACCGAGCAGCAGAAGCAGGTCGAGGCGCGCATCCAGGAGCTGGCCGATTCCTATGGCGCCAGGCAGGGCCTCGACCGGCGCCGGTTTCTCCAGACCAGCTGCGGCATGGCGACCGCGTTCCTCGCGATGAACCAGGTGTTCGGCCGCGTGTTCGAGGTCAGCGAGGCCGAGGCGGCCCAGGCCGAGGTCGCTGCGGCCCGCGCCCAGGATCTCTCCGGTCAGTTCATCTTCGACGTCCAGAGCCATTTCATCCGCGACGACTTCACCAAGGAAGGGCTGCTCGGGCTCGGCGACTTCGCGTCGAAGCACTGGAACCCCGAGATGCTCAAGGACATGGGCATGACTTTGGAGCGTTACCGGTTCGACAACTACCTGAAGGAGATCTTCCTCGACAGCGAGACCGATCTGGTGCTGCTGTCGGGCGCGCCGTTCGACGACCCGGAATGGTGGCTGCTCACCAACGACCAGATCGCCCGCGCCCGCGACGTCGTGGGCTCGATCGCCGGATCCAAGCGCCTGTTCGCGCACAGCGTGATCACACCCGGCCAGGACGGCTGGATGGACATCGTCGAGCACGCGATCGCCGACCTGAAGCCGGATTCCTGGAAGGGCTACACGATCGGCGACCCGCTGGCGCCGTCGCGCTTCCCCTGGCGGCTCGACGACGAGAAGCTGGTCTATCCGTTCTACGAGAAGGCGGTGAAGGCCGGGATCACCACGGTCTGCATCCACAAAGGCCTCTTGCCCCTCGACTACGAAAAATCGTTCCCCGGCGTCTGGGAATACGCCAAGGTCGACGACGTGCCCAAGGCCGCCAAGGACTGGCCGCAGATCACCTTCGTGATGTACCACTCGGGGCTGCGGCCGTTCCTGGAATTGCCGGACGCCGAGCTCGCGCATTTCGAGCAGACCGGCGAGATCCGCTGGGCGAGCGATCTGGCCCGGATTCCGCAGGAGCATGGGGTCACCAACGTCTATGCCGAGCTCGGCACCTCGTTCGCCAACTCGGCGGTCGCCAACCCCAAGTTCTGCGCCGCCTTCGTCGGCACGCTGATCAAGGGCATGGGCGCCGAGCACGTGCTCTGGGGCACCGATTCGGTCTGGTACGGCTCGCCGCAGTGGCAGATCGAGGCGCTCCGCCGGCTCGAGATCCCGGACGACATGCAGAAGAAGTACGGCTTCGCGTCGCTCGGGGCCGCGAACGGCCCGGTCAAGAACGCGATCTTCGGCCTCAACGCCGCCCGCCTCTACAACGTGCCGCTGACCGCCAACAAGGCCGCGGTCGACCTGGAGAAAGCCGAGATCACCTCAGACAAGATCCAACAGATGCGCGCCGAGTACCAGGCGACCGGCGGCGCCCGCACCAACCTCGCCTACGGCTACGTCGCCAAGACCGCGGCGTAGCGGCTTGACCTTCGGGGGCCGGGATCAATCCCGGCCCCTCGTTCAGAACCGGCCACCTCGTCGAACCAAGCGGCACCCTCGGAGGCTCGGGCCATGAGCTGCTGGCCCGTCGGTGCCCGGTGCCGCGTGCGTGATTTCATGCACGCGCCCACAGCATGGTGGTAGCGTTCGGTGCCTGGATTGATGGTCTCTCGATCATGGAGGTTCCGATGATGGGCAGTGGTGAAGTTCAAGAGCGCACTGCCGGATGCCGAGGTCCGGCGGGTCATGCATCAGCCGCGCCGACCGGTTCCGCGCCCAGAGCGGCCTCGTGCAGAGATGGCTTCGAGCCGCGCACGGGCATGCACACGGGCATCTACATCTGGAGAGCCTCGAGGCGATGCGGTGTTCCAGGACAGCGAACTCGCGCGATCGATCCCTCGGCATACCAGGTCGAAGCGCCACGCGTGTCGATCAGCATGATTTTACCTTCGGTGCCGGGATCGCCGGTCGCTCGATCTATACGGATGCTCGACGCCAGCCGCGTACATCAAGAGACTGGCGTCGATCAGGATCAATCTGGCAGATCCCGCGGTTCCGGTATGCTCTCGGCGATCATCTGCTCGACCGGTCCGACCGGCAGCCGCATGGCCGCGAGTGCCTTGACCGCGGCTGACCGCGCCTGCCGGTCGACAATGCCGTACTGTCGCTCACAAGCTTGGCGCACCAGTTCGCCTGAGGCCGCCGTCGCCGTTCGGCCAGGTCCCTCCGCCAGCTGCGATCAACTCACGCTGATCGGTGATCGCCACGACCAGCGGCACGATCCGGTCGTGCCAGCGCATGACCTCCCGGCCGATCCTGCCAGCGTCGGATGGCCCGTAGCGGTGCAGAATCTCCGCAACACCTCGGCATCGACCGCGGCCTCGATCTCGCCGCATGCGCAACGCGGTCCAGCAGAGCCACGCTGGGCGCGCCTTATACGGGATGCCTCGACGCCAGCCGCGACTGCGTCGATCAGTCAACTGGCGCGCGACCACGCCAAGGCTTTGCCCACGTTCCTCCGCCAGCTGCGTCAGCTGGCGGTGCAGATCGTCGGACAGCAGGATGGTCGTCTTATGATTTGGGCCCATTGCCACCTCCTGGAGGCCCACGCCTGTCCCGTCAACGGACGGTCCGGCCGCTCATCCACGGCAACTGGCGCGCGCCGGGCGAGCGGATACATTCTAGGGATCGTGGCCAGTCATGGCCGCTCCTGAGGGAGACCACCGATGCGCAAGCTGCAGGCCCAAGGCGTCCATCACATCACGCTGGTCGGCGCCGATCGCCAGACCTCGATCGACTTCTGGGAGGGCGTGCTCGGCATGCCGTTCGTGTTCGAGCAGCCCAACCTCGACAATCCGGGCGAGAGCCATCTTTACTTCGACCCCGGCGACGGCCGGCTGATCACCGTGTTCACCGACGACGAGCGCAAGCCCGATCCAAGGCGGACCTCGACCGACCCGGGCGCGGTCCACCACCTTGCCTTCGCGCTCTCGCGCGCGACCTTCCAGCAGGCGGTCGAGCGGTTGAATGAGCGCGACATCAAGCACAGCGGCGTCAAGGACCGGGGGTTCATGGATTCGATCTACTTCACCGATCCGCTCGGCCTCCTGATCGAGCTCGCGTCCTACCGCTTCGAGCCGCCGGCCGGCTGCAGCCATGCCGAGGTCCTGATGGCGGCGCACAAGATCCGGACCGAGCGCGGCGACCCTGCCATCGCCGAGATCCATCTGGCGGACGCGATCGAGCGCCTGAGCGCGCGTCGGCCGAGCCTGTCGGAGGACCGCTCGCCCAAGAATCCTTACTGACCGGTCGCCTCGCCGCGCAGCGCTGCGAGCTGGCGCGCCGTGACGCCGGGATGGCCCGCCAGCAGCTCGGCGAGCATGGCGGGCGAGACGTCGCGGTTGTCCTTGATCAGCCAGTAACCCGGAAATTCCCAGTCCGGGATCAGCCGGGTCCGAAGTGCGATCTTCGGGACCTTGTTCTTGAAGCCCCAGTCCTGGCCGAGAATTCGGAGCGCCTCGGGTGGGATCAGGACCTCGACCTCGCGGCCCGAGAGGTCCATGCCGCCGTCGGTCAGCTGAGCGAGCTCGTCCTCGTCATCGAAGCCGACCGCGACCGCGCCCGCCTTGAACAGGCGCGCCCGCTCGACGTCGAAGCCGGCGCAGTTGGTGGGTTCACCCTGGAGGCGGGCGTGGAACGCGTACTCGCCCCAGGCGGCGAAGATCTCGGCCTCGAGCGCCTCGAGCGGCGGCTGGCCGAGCGTGCGGCCCGGGAACCAGGACGTGTCCTCCATAAACCGCGCCCAGTCGCGGTGATCGAGGTCCTGACGCGCCACCTGCTCGTCGGGGCCGAGGTGGGCGTATTTGCCGAAGCCTTTGATCGCGCCCGGTGCGCCGGACTGGTGCGCCTCGACCACGGCGTCGAGATAGGCGAGGCTCAGCTCCCGGCAGCGCTCCCAGGCCGCGCGCACCTCGGGCGCGTCGTTGACGTTGTGGCCGCGCCGGCGCTGGATCTCGCGCAGCCGCCGGCGCTGCTCCCGCTCCATCGGGCTCCCACCATTGGCGGATATCAACCGCCACACGATATTTGAGACCGCGATCTCTCACAAGTGCGCCAAGGCTGTGGTCAAGTTCATCGGATCGGCCTAGATTCGGGGTTCAGGCTTGGTTCATGCGCAGCGTGCAGGCTGAGAGCGCGCGGCTGGACCCGGGAGGCTCGAGCCGGCCGGCTGGGGGCTGAAGAATGCGATGACTGGAGAGCAGATCCGCAAGGTCTATCTCGACGAGGAGGAGGATTTTTCCGAGCGCCAGTCCTATGGGCGACGGGTGGTCACGCCGGTGCGCTACTCGACCGACCCGCGCGATGTCGGCTGGGTGCGCCAGAACATCCCCTGCCAGACCGCCTGCCCCGCCGACACCAACGTCCCCGCCTACATCCAGATGATCCTCGAGAACCGCTACGGCCGCTCTTATGAGCTGAACCGGATCGCGAACGTGCTGCCGGGCACGCTCGGGCGGATCTGCTCCCGGCCGTGCGAGGACGCCTGCCGCCACGGCTGGCCCGGCAACGGCGCCCCGGTCAACATCTGCCACCTGAAGCGAGCGGCCGCCGACCACAAGCCGTCCGGCCACCGGATCACCGAAAACCTGTTCACGCCGTCCGGCAAGCGGGTCGCGATCGTGGGCGCGGGCTCTGCCGGGATCGCGGCCGCCCACGACCTCTCGATGCTCGGCCACGACGTCACGATCTTCGAGGCCGAGGTGGTCCCAGGCGGCATGCTCTACTACGGCATCCCGGAGTTTCGCCTGCCGCGCGACGTGCTGTCGGTCGAGGTGCGCAACGCGCTCCGGCTCGGGGTCGAACTCAAGGCCGGCACGGCCGTCGGCACCGGCCCGAACGACGTGCGTCTGTCGCGGCTGCTCGAGGATTACGACAGCGTCCTGCTCGCGACCGGCTGCATGGCGGCGATCCGGCTGCCGCTGCGCGGTGTCGACGACGGCGCCGAGGATCCGGTGCGCCACCTGCCGAACGCCGAGTACGGGCTCGACTTCCTGATGGAACTGCACCGCGGCGAGACCAAGACGGTCGGCAGGCGGGTCGCCGTGGTCGGTGCCGGGTTCACCGCACTCGACTGCGCGCGCGTCTCGCTCCGGCTCGGCGCCGAGGACGTGACGATCCACATCCGAACCACCGAGGAATACATCCCGGTCACCAAGGAGGAGATCCACGAGGCCAAGCGCGAGGGCACCAAGATCCTCGGGCTCCGCACGCCCGTCGGCCTGATCACCGACGACCAGGGGAAGCTCACCGGCGTCCAGTTCGCGCAGAACCGGCTCGGCGGCTGGCGCGCCGGCGGCCGCCGGCAGGCGATCCCGATCGAGGGTTCGGAGTTCGTCGAGCCCTGCGACACGCTCCTGATCGCGATCGGCCAGAAGACCGTCAACGACTACCTCGATCTGCCGGTCGAGCTCGACCGCTGGGGCGCCGTCAAGATCGACGAGCGCGGGATGACCTCGGTCCAGGGGCTGTTCGCGGCCGGCGACTTCGTGATCGGCGCCTCGACCGTGGTCGAGGCGGTCGGCCTCGGGCGCAAGACCGCGCTCAAGATGGACAACTGGCTGATGGGCCGCGAGCGGCGCAAGCTCGTGGTCAAGATCGAGCCGGTCGAGGAGCCCAGGCGCGATCGCGCCTGGGATTTCATCCCGGCCCAGCACATCCCGATGGAGCCGATGAAGTCGCGCTTCGACACGCTGACCCTCGAGGCCGAGAAGGGCTACGACCAGGAGCTCGCGGTCGAGGAGGCCAAGCGCTGCTATCTCTGCCACCACAAATACGAGATCGACCCCGACAACTGCATCTATTGCCGCGCCTGCATCGAGGTCGCACCGCGCAACTGCATCAAGCTGGTCAGCGGCATCGACATCAAGGACGACGGCAGCTACGGCGAGCTCGAGGAGACCACCGAATGGGACCGGGTCGGTGCCATCTGGATCGACAACAACGAGTGCATCCGCTGCGGCGCCTGCTACATGGTCTGTCCGACGCGCTGCATCTCGATCACCAAGAACGAGATCTTCTATCAGGACGTCTGAGCGGATCGGGACTGGTCGGCCATGGCGACGCAGCATCACGTGATCATCGGCAACGGCGTCGCCGGCAACCGCGCCGCGGCGGTGCTGCGCGAGCTTGATCCCGACAACCGGATCACGATCATCTCGATCGGCGCGCTGCTGTTCTATGACCGCTACCAGCTGCCGCAGATCTTCCGTGGCAAGCGCGACTGGCGGGAGTTCCTGGTCTATCCGCCGTCCTACTACGAGGACCGCCGGATCGCGGTCCGGCGCAAGTGCCGGGTCACCCAGGTCGACCCGCGCCGGCGGGTGCTGGTGCTCGCCCATCGCGAGGAGGTCGGCTACGACCACCTGCTGATCGCGAGCGGCGGCGCCGGCTATCTGCCGCCGACGCTTTCCGACTACCGGCCGCTCCTGCACAGCTTCGTCACCTACCGGACCGCGATCACGACCGCCGACGCTTTGCCGGAGCGCGGCACGGTGATCATGCTCGGCGGCGACATCCTGGGCCTCGACGTCGCGTATGCGATGGCGGCGGCCGGCCACCGGGTGATCCTGATCCCGAGCGAGCAGACGTTCTGGCCGCACAAGGTCGACGCGGCGGATCGGGCGCCCTTGTTCGAGGCGCTCGGCCGCGCCGGGATCGAGGTTCTCGACAGCCGACCGGTCGAGCGGATCGAGGCGGTCGACAGCGGTGGGCCCGCGCGCCGGGTCGTGCTCGGCGACGGCGAGGTGCTCGCCGCCGACGTGGTGATGGCGTTCTACGGCCTCGTGCCCTCGCTCGAGTTCATGGTCGGCTCGGGCGTCGACATCGAGCGCGGCCTCCTGGTCAATCCCGAGCTGCACACGACCGATCCGCACATCTGGGCGGCGGGCGACGTCTGCCAGATCTGGAGCGCGGAGGAGAACGCCTACCGCTTCTACTATGGCTGGAAGAACGTCAAGGCGATGGGCGAGATCGCCGCCCGCAACATCGCCGGTGCCGAGCAGCCGTTTCATACCGCCGGCGACGAGACCCTGGCGGTCAACGGCCAGGGCCGGCTGCACTCCTCCTTTTGGGACTACGATTAGGTGAGCGCCCGATGAGCGGTACCGACATTCAGATCGCGATCTGCGGCTCGGCCGGCGACGGCACGATCGCCGCCGGCGGGATCCTCAACCAGGCGATGGCGCGCGCCGGCTACCGGGTGATCGCGTTCGACGTCTATCCGGCCGAGATCCGGGGCTTCGGCGAGTGCATCGCCTGCTCGCGGATCACCTCGGACCAGGTCTATTCGTTGAAGACGCAATCCGACATCCTGGTCTCGCTCAACGACGGCCACGCGATCGCCCACGTGCCGGAAGTCGCCGACTACGGTGCCGTGATCTACGACGACGCGCCGATCAGCACCCTCAAAGAGGGCCAGCACATCTCCGGCCACATCGCGCCCAGCCAGCTGCCCTATGGACTGCCGATGCGCGAGATCTCGGAGCGCGCGACCAACGCCGCCAAGTCGCGCAACATGGTGGCGCTGGGCTTCACGGCCGGCCTTTACGGCATGCCGCGCCAGGCCTTCCACGAGACGATCGCGACCAAGTTCAAGGGCAAGGCGGACACGATCACCGAGGGCAACATCAAGGCCTTCGATGCCGGCTACGACGAGGGCGCGCGGACGTTCCAGCTCGACTTCCTCGAGCTCGGGCCGACCGGCAAGCCCGAGCCGGGGGCGGTGATGATGAGCGGCAACCAGGCGATCGTCCGCGGCTGCCTCGATGCCCACGTCGAGACCTTCTTCGGCTACCCGATCACGCCCGCGACCACGATCCTCGAGATGCTGGCGGCGCGCCTGCCCAAGCAGGGCGGCCGCGTGCTCCAGACCGAGGACGAGATTTCGGCGATCTCGGCGACCATCGGCGCCGGCTATGCGGGCGTGCGCGCGGCGACCGCGACCTCGGGCCCGGGGCTCGCGCTGATGGTCGAGATGCTTGGGCTGGGCGTCATGGCCGAGGTGCCCTCAGTCATCTTCGTCTCCCAACGCGGCGGCCCCTCGACCGGCATGCCGACCAAGACCGAGCAGTCGGACCTCAATCTCGCGGTTTACGGCGCCTCGGGCGATGCCCGGCGGATCGTGCTGGCGCCGACCAACGTCGAGGGCTGCTACCGCTGCGCCGGCAAGGCCTTCGAGCTCGCCGAGAAGTATCAGACGCCGGTGATCGTGCTGCTCGACCTCTATCTTTCCAACCGGCTCGAGAGCGTGACCCTGCCGGCCAAGCCGCCGTTCGCGCCGAGCCTGATCAAAGGGCTCGACGGCCGCGCGCGCAGCGCTCCCTACCAGCGTTTCGCGCTCACCGACGACGGCGTCAGCCCGCGCGCGGTGCCCGGGCAGGAGGGTGGCATCCATACGATCACCGGGCTCGAGCACAACGAGGCCGGGCGGCCGAAGGACACGCCCGAGATCCACGCCCGGATGACCGAGAAGCGGCACACCAAGCTCGCCTCGGCAGTCGACCACCCCGACCTCACGACCTGGAAGCGGTTCGGCGACGAGGGCCGGGTCGACGTCGGGATCATCGCCTGGGGCTCGACGTTCGGGGAGGCGCTCGAGGCGATGCTCAAGGCGCGCGCCGAGGGCATCCGCTGCGCCGCGATCAAGGTGGTCATGCTCTCGCCTCTGCCGGTCGAGGCGATTTCCCGATTTTGCGCCGACTGCGCCGAGGTCCTGGTGCCCGAGCTCAACTACGAGGGCCAGTTCGCCAACCTGATGACCGGCGCGACCGGCTGCGTCGTGCACCGGCTCGACCGGGTCACGGGCCGGCCGATGCCGGTCGACGACATCCTGGCCGAGGTCCGCCGTCTGGCCAAGGTCGATGCCAAACGGCGCTTCGCCGCCGCCTGATTTTCGCACAAGGGAACCGCCATCATGGCCGAGCTGCGCGAGCCCATCTACCTCGAGGAGAAGCTCAAGGAGATCCAGGGCGCGGGCCGTCTGTCCTACCGCTCCAAGTCGCTGCCGACCTGGTGCCCGGGCTGCGGCTATTTCAGCATGACCGAGGGCCTGACGCTGGCGCTCAACCGGCTCGGCATCGCCAACAAGGACGCGGTGATCGTATCCGGCATCGGCTGCGCCTCGCGCTTTCCGTTCTTCATGGACACCTACGGCTTCCACACCCTGCACGGGCGGACGTTGCCGGTCGCGACCGGGATCAAGCTCGCCAACGACAAGCTGACGGTGATCGCGATCGGGGGCGACGGCGACGGCTTCGCGATCGGCGGCGGCCACATCCCGCACGCCGCGCGGCGCAACGTCGACATCACCTATCTGTTGTTCGACAACGGCATCTACGGCCTGACCAAGGGCCAGGTGTCGCCGACCTCGGTCATGGGCTTCAAGACCAAGACCAGCCCGTACGAGAACCGCGACGCGCCGCTCAATCCCCTGATGATGCTCTTGTCCTACGGCGCCAGCTGGGTCGGCCAGGCCTATGCCGGCGAGCCCCACCACCTGACCGACATGATCGCGGAATTGCTCGCCCACCGCGGCTTTTCGTACCTGCACATCCTCTCGCCCTGCGTGACCTTCGACAAGACCAGCAAGACCTACCAGAATCTCGGCATGCAGGTCCGCCACCTGTCGGCCGATCACGATCCGACCGACCTGATGGCCGCGATGGCCGAGGCCATGGACACCAACACGCCAGCGCTCGGCGTGCTGTTCAGCCAGTCGCGGCCGACGCTCGGCGACGCGATGGATCAGACCATCCGCGCGGCCGGCGGCAAGCCGTTCATCGAGCAGGCGGCGGTCGCCTAGCTGCTAGAAGGAAGTGGCCGGCGCAAGGTCGACGGCGATCGGCGCCCCGGCCGGTCGGCTCGGCGCGCTGAGTGATGCCGCCAGGCCGTCAAGCTCCGCAAGCGGCGCATCGGCGCGGTCGAGCAGGGTCGGCGCGAAGGCGCCCGAGGAGCGATCTGCGTGCACCGTCGGAACGGGTGTGGATGCCGGCGCCAGCACGATCGCCTGCTGGTCGCCAGGCGTGTCGCCGGCGCAGGTGACGCGCCCGGCAGCAGCCTCCTGCGCGCCATGCCGCCTCATCCGGTCGACCAGCGCCAGAAAATCGGCTTCGCTCGCGCCCGCCAGCGCCTGGGCCAGGCCCTGATCACAGTCACCGGCGTGGTCGATTGCCGCGACCGGATCGGCACTCGCGCCGGGACCGGGGGGCGCCACCGCCGGGACCACCTCGGCCGCCATCTTCCGCACGGGCGGAGCCGGCTTCGCGGCCGGCGGCAGCGGCGGTGGTTCCTGAAGCTGGGCCGTCGTTCGCGCCTCGACCGGCGCGGTCCGATAGAAGATGTGGCTGCCGATCTTCACGGTCGGCGCCAGCTCCGGCCAGTCCGGGTGGACCTGGTCGGAATGGAACCAGAGCGCGCCCTCGGTCGGATCGGGCAGCCGTCCACTGAGCGCCAGGAGCGCAAGCCGGCGCGCGTGGTGCCAGGCCGAAGGGTCGCGCGGCTGATCGTCCAGCCCGTCGCAATACCATGAGAACTGACAGAGATTGAGCCCCCGATCCTCACCCTGCCGCACCACGGCGCAGACCGTATCCGGAAACGCCGGATCGGCGACCCGGTTGAGCGTCACCTCGGCGACCGCGATCTGGCCGAGGCGGGGCTCCGCGCGCGCCTCCCAGTAGACGTTCAGCGCCAGGCAGTCGACAGCGTCGTCCAGGGGCGCGCCGTCGAGCGCGCCATCACCTGGAAGCGTCAGGGCGGCAAGCCTTATCGGCTCGGCCTGCGCCCCGGTTGTGAGCGCCGACAGGAGCGCCAAGGCATAGAAACCAAAGCACCAACCGAGTCGCCGGTACGACATGCGCTGCCGGTACCCTTCCAGCTTTCGTTGCGCGGGGTCCGAAGCCAGCGCGATCGCACGTCGGCGGCTTGAGCGCACCCCCTCCCGGTTTTGCGAACAGCCACCGCGACTGCTTTGTTCCGCTAATGCGATCGGGCGCCGATCAGAATCAGGCCGCTGCCGTCGACCTCGAGCCTGGCACCGGGCTCGATCATGCTCAGCACGTCCTCCTCCGGCGCGCAGACGATCGGGATCCCAGCCAGGATCGCGCCCTGGACGACCGACGGGTCGGGCACTTCCCGGCAGACCAGGGCGACCGGGTGCGTGCCGTGCTGGTAAAGCTGGTAGAGAAAACGCCAGGCGCCGGCGGAGCCGATGCTGGCCGGAAACACGAGGACCTTGCCGGCGAGGCTCTGGCCGCGGACGCTCGGCAGGTCGCCGACCACCGTCCCGGTCCGGATGTCGACGTCGCCCAGGAACGAGATCGGCTCTCTGGCGACCAGCGCCGGGCCTGCCGCCCGGCCCTGGACGATGCCGCGGCCGCGGACGCTGCGCGGCGGGTTCACCGCTGATCGCCGAACCGCGGCCGGAACGCGCCGGCGAGCGCGGTTTCGATCGCCCGCTCGGTGCTGGTCAGCAGCGTGTCGCAGCCGATCATGTCGCGCACGTATTTCGCCTGTTTGGCGCTGTCGACCACGATCGCGCGCAACGCGGGCGGCTCGACGCCGAGCGCCGGATCGGGCGAGGTCGTGCGCGCGAAGTGGCAGGACATCGGGCAGGTGTCCGAAATGACCTTGCCGCCCGCGCGCTCGATCGTCCGGACGATGCCGGCGTCCGCGGCCATCTGGCGCACCTGGCGGCTGGTCGTGACCCAGAGCTCGACGCCGTCGCTCACCCTCCGGCCCTCGAGCAGCCGCGCGTAGGTCTTCATCTCCTCGAACGACGCGTGCGGGCAGCCGACGTGGACCAGATCGAAGCCAGCATCGCCGGTCGTGAACCGGTCGTAGATCGCCTCGAGGTCGGTCCGCCGCGCGACGATCGCCTCGCGCGGCGCCGGGCCGGCGAACGCCTGCCCGAGATCGGCGAACGGCGGCGTGATGCCCGGGACGATGAACAGCGCGACCCCGCCCGCGGTCGCGAGCGTGGCGCCGAGCGCGTCCAGCTCATCCAGGCTCGGGCGATGCGGGAAATCCTCGAACACCGGCACGCCGTCGCCGACCAGACGGCCGACGTGGAAGCCGAGCGCGCTGAAGTCGCTGACCGTCTCGAGCGGTGTCTCGACCCGGACCGGGTGCGTCCCCCGCCGGTTGGCGTCCAGATGGTAGCCAAACCGGGGATAACGCCCGGTGATGCCGGCATAGACCGCGAAGAAGCCGTCCCGGTTCGACCTGGCGCCCAGGACGGAGTTGCAGAACACCGTGACCGTCGATTCGATCGAGGTCATGTGGGTGTTCCAGGTCGGCCAGTGGCCGGCCCAGTACGGCGTGCAGGTGAAGCTGCAGGCGCTGCCGAGCTGCCGGTGCGCGACCTCGGCGCGCCGCTGCAGGCGGACCAGCGTCTCGGGCGCCCCGGTCTGGCGCCAGTTCGTCATGTCGGCATTGGCGATATTGGCGGACGCCGGCACCGCCATCTTGGCGCCGATCGCCGCCAGCTCCTCCATCAGCTCGACGTCGTGCAGATAGAGCGCCATGCCGGCGTGGATGTGGGCATAGCCGATCTCGACCATGTCCTCGGCGCCGAACGCGTCGCCGAGCTGGACGAGGCCGGCGATCGCGATCCTTCGCGCCTCGCCCTGCTCGCCGTCGAGCATCGCCTGCTCATGAGCCGAAAGTTTCATCGACGCCTCCCGCGGACGCGGAGTTTGCGCCAGACCGGTGCCGCGCGCTAGCTTTCCAAGGGCGAGCGAGGGAGACCCCTGATGAACCAGCTCTCGGGCGCCGAGGCGTTCGTGCGCATGCTCCAGCTGCACGGTGTCCGTCACGTCTTCGGCCTGTGCGGCGACACGAGCCTGCCGCTCTATGACGCGCTCTACCGGCTCGATCACGGCATCACCCATATCCTGGCGCGTGACGAGCGCTCGGCTGCCTACATGGCCGACGCCTATGCCCGGGTCACCGGTCGGGTCGGCGTCTGCGAGGGGCCGAGCGGGGGCGGCGCCACCTACATCCTGCCGGGCGTGGTCGAAGCCAACGAATCCTCGATCCCGGTGCTCGCCGTGACCACCGACATCGCGGTCGGTTCGCGCGGCCGTTACGTTTTGACCGAGCTCGACCAGGAGGCGCTGTTCCGGCCGCTGACCAAATGGAACCGGGTGATCGACCAGGCGGCCAAGATTCCCGAGACGCTGCGCGCCGCCTTCCGGCACATGACGACCGGGCGATCGGGCGCGGCGCATATCGGCCTGCCGTTCGACGTCCAGCGGGCACCGATCGACGAGGCGGACGTCCATGCCGATCCGACGCTCGGCGTCTTCCCCGCCCGACGGACCGCGCCCGAGCCCTCAGCGATCGCGGCCGCCGCCGAGGCGATCCTGAGCGCCGAAAATCCGCTCTTCATCTGCGGCGGCGGGCCGGTGATCGCCGGCGCCGAGGCCGAGCTCCAGGCGCTCGCGGAGCTCCTGGAGGTGCCGGTCGCGACCACGATCAGCGGCCAGGGCTGTATCCCGGAAAACCATCCGCTGGCGGCGGGCGTGGTCGGCAGCAACGGCGGCACGCCGGAGACGCGGGCGCTGCTCGATCAGGCGGATCTGGTGGTGTTCGTCGGCTGCCGGGCGGGCTCGGTCACGACCGAGCGCTGGCGCCATCCGGCGCCGGGCCAGGTCCGGATCGTCCACGTCGACGTCGACCCGGCCGTGATCGGCGCCAACTATCCGACCGAGGTCGCCCTGGTCGGCGACGCAAAGCTGGCGCTCGCCGCGCTTAAAGACGAGGTCGCACGCTTCGTCGACATCCCGCCCGACCGCTCCCGGGGTCTCGGCCGCGAAGCGGTCGCACGCGCCTGGTCCGAGAAATTCGGCGCCTTCGAGGAACTCGCGCGTTCTGAGGAAATACCGATCCGGCCGGAGCGGATCGTCGCCACGCTCCAGGAACTGCTGCCGGCGGAGGCGGTGATCGTCGCCGATGCCGGCACGCCTTGCCCATATTTTTCGGCCTATTATCAACAGCGTGCGGCCGGGCGGCACTTCATCAGCAACCGGGCGCATGGCGCGCTGGGCTATGCCTTGCCGGCGGCGGTCGGAGCCAAGATCGGCCGGCCGGAGGCGCCTTGCGTTGCGGTCATGGGCGATGGCAGCTTCGGCTTTGCCTCGGGCGAGCTCGAGACCATCGCCCGCCTCGGCCTGGCGATCACGATGGTCGTGATCGCGAATGCCACCTTCGGCTGGATCAAGGCCGGCCAGCGGAGCGGGTTCGAGGGCCGCTATTTCTCGGTCGATTTCTCGCCCGGTCAGCACGCTCGAATTGCCGAAGCCTATGGCATCCGGAGCTGGCGCGTGGAAGACCCGGCCGATCTGAAGCCCGCGCTCGCGCAGGCGCTCGCGAGCGACGGGCCGGCCCTGGTCGACGTCGTCACGCAGCCCTTGCACGAGGCGCGGGCGCCGGTTTCGGAGTGGGTCGCCTGAGCATGGCCGGCCGTACAGTCCGGGGCGGCAAGGCGGTCTATGGCGCCGCGCTCGGCATTCTGATGCTGGACGCGCGCTTTCCGCGCATCGCCGGCGATGTCGGCAATGCGCTGACCTGGCCGTTTCCGGTCCACTACAAGGTGGTCAAGGGCGCCTCGCCGGACCGGGTCGTGCGTCGGCGCGCCGAGGGGCTGTTCGACGCCTTCGTCGCGGGCGCCCGCGAGCTCGTCGCCATGGGCGCGGACGGCATCACCACCAACTGCGGTTTTCTGGCTCTTTTCCAGAGCGAGCTCGCCGATGCCGTGGGCGTGCCGGTCGCGACCTCGGCGCTGATGCAGGCGCCGCTGATCGAGCGCCTGCTGCCGCCTGGCCGCCGGGTCGGCATCCTCACGATCTCGAAGGCGACGCTCTCGTCCGCCCATCTCGCGGCCGCAGGCGTGCCGGCCGATGCGCCGGTGGTCGGCACCGACGGCGGCCGCGAGTTCTCCCGCGTGATTCTCGAGGACGAAGTGGAGATGGACCTCGCCGCCGGCGAGCAGGACATCCTCGATGCCGGTGCGGAGCTGGTCCGCGGCCATCCCGAGGTCGGCGCGATCCTGCTCGAGTGCACCAACATGTGCCCGCACGCCCGGATGCTCCGGGACCGGACCGGCCTGCCGGTCTTCGACATGGTGAGCTTTGTCACCTGGTTCCAAGGCGGGCTGCGGCCACGCCGCTGGTCGCTTTCCGAGGAAACCTGATGCCAAGCTACGTCGGCCAGCCGCTGCCGCGTCTCGAGGACGAGCGCTTCATCACCGGCCGGGCGCACTACACCGCCGACCTCGACCTTCCGGACCAGGCCCATGCGGTCGTCCTGCGCTCCCCGCACGCCCACGCCGAGATCGCCGGCATCGAGCTCGCGGCGGCCAGGCGCGCGCCCGGCGTGCTCGGGGTCTACGCCGCGGCCGACCTGCAGGCCGCCGGCATCGGGCCGATCCCATCCCTGACCCGGACGCCGCCCTTCGCCTTCACCAACGCCGACGGCAGCGAGCTGCCCGACGCCTCGCAATTTCCGCTGGCGACGGACCGGGTGCGCTACGTCGGCGAGCCGGTCGCGCTGATCGTCGCCGAGACCCTGGCGGCGGCGCGCGATGCCGCCGAGCTGGTCGAGGTCGACTACCAGGTCCTGCCGGCGGCGGTCGATCTCGAGGCCGCGCTCGCCGAGGGTGCGCCCAGGCTCTGGCCCGAGCTCTCCTCCAACCGCTCGCTCCATTGGCAGGCGGGCGATCCGGCCGCGGTCGCCGAGTGTCTCGAGGCTGCCGCCCGGGTGGTCGAGCTCGAGGTCGAGTTTCCGCGCCAGATCGTGGCCTTCATGGAGCCGCGCGCGGCGCTCGCGAGCTTCGATCCAGCCGAGGCGCGCTATACGCTGCGCGCCGGCTGCCAGTCGGGCCATGCGATCCGCGGCGTGCTCGCCGGGATCATGGGCGTGGACGCGCCGGCCCTGCGGGTGATCGTTCCCGACGTCGGCGGCGGCTTCGGCGCCCGCAACATGGTCTATCCGGAGTTCGTCCTCACCCTGTTCGCCGCCAAGGCGCTCGGGCGCCCGGTCAAATGGGTCGCCGAGCGCAGCGAGAGCTTCATCGCCGACGCCCAGGCCCGCAGCCAGCGGCTGCGCGGCACGCTCGGGCTCGACGCCGACGGCCGCTTCGTCGCGATCCGGGTCGCCGCGACCTGGCGCCACGGCGGCTATCTGGCCAGCCGCTCCGCCTTCGTGCTGATGCACTGGATGGCGCCGATGATCTGCGGGCCCTATCGCATCCCGGTGCATCACTTCACGCTCGATGGCGTGTTTACCAACACGACGCCGATCTCGGCTTACCGCGGGATCGCGCGCGCCGAGCTCACCTATCTGCTCGAGCGGCTGGTCGATGCCGCCGCGCGCGCGACCGGGATCGACCGGATCGAGCTCCGCCGGCGCAACCTGATCGCGCCCGAGGAGATGCCCTGGCGCTCGCCGACCGGCGCGGTCTATCCCCGCGCCGAGTTCGCGCGTAATCTCGATATCGGGCTAGAAGCCATTGACTGGGGTGGATTTCCTAAGCGTCGCGCCGAGGCGGCGGCGCGCGGGCTGCGGCGCGGGATCGGGGTCTCGGTCTACATCGAGAACGCCGGCGGCGCGCCCTCGGAGTTCGCCAAGGTCCGAGTCGGCGGCGATCGCCGGGTCCAGCTGCACGTCGGGACCCAGGACTTCGGCATGGGCCACGCCACCGTGTTCGCCCAGGTCGCCGCGGACGCGCTCGGGGTCGAGCCGCAGGCGATCGAGGTCGTCGACGGCGACACCGATCTGATCGAGGCGGGCTTCGGCGCCCACGGCTCACGCTGCGCCCGGATCGGCGGCGGCGCCGTCCTGCAGGGTGCCGAGGCGGTGGTCGAGCAGGGCAAGGCGCTCGCCGCCGAACTGCTCGAGGCGGCGGCCGCTGACGTCGCGTTCGCGGACGGCCAGTACACGATCCGCGGCACCGACCGACGGATCGGCCTGTTCGAGGTGGCGCGCGCCGCCGAGGCGCGGGGCGCGCCGCTGCTCGCGGCCGAGACTTATGAGACCCAGGGCCCGAGCTATCCGAACGGCTGCCAGCTCGCCGAGGTCGAGGTCGATCCCGCGACCGGCAAGGTCACGCTGATCCGCCACGTCATGGTCGCCGACCCGGGCCGGATGCTCAATCCCTTGATCGTCGAGGGCCAGCTGCACGGCGGCATCGCACAAGGGCTGGGCCAGGCGCTGCTCGAGCGGGTGGTCCACGACCCGGCGAGCGGCCAGCTGCTGAGCGGCAGCTTCATGGATTTCGCGCTGCCGCGGGCCGACGATCTGCCGATGCTGACCACGCGCTTCAACGCGTTGGTCGCCGACGACAATCCGCTCGGCGTCAAGGGCACGGGCGAAGGCCCGACCACCGGCTCGCCGCCGGCGGTGGTCAACGCGGTGCTCGACGCGCTCGCCGCCGACGGCGTCACGGCGCTCGACATGCCGCTCACCCCGGAGCGGGTCTGGCGGGCGCTCAGGCGAGCGCGCTGAAAGCCTGGGAAGCTTGACCCGGTGCCGCTCGCGTGGACAATCGGTCCGGGACCGCGGAGACAAGAAGGGAGGCAGAGATGTCCAGACCATGGCAGACGGTCGCGGCGGCGGGAGCGCTCGCGATCGGGATCACCAGCGCGGCGGCGGCCGAGACCCTGGAATGGACCGCGGGCCAGATCGGCGGCGGCTGGTACACGATGGCCTCGGGCATGGCCAAATTGCTGATGGACGCCAATCCGGACCTCACGATCAAGGTCGTGCCGGGCGGCGGCACCGCCAATCCGTCCAAGGTCCAAAAGGGCCAGAGCCAGCTCGGCATGGGCCTCGACATCTTCACCTTCGCCGCCCGCAACGGCACCGGCATCTACGACGGCGCGCCGCACGACAAGCTGATGATGATCGGCATGAGCTTTTCCGACAACTACATGCACCTGTTGCGCGCCAAGAATGCCCCGCTCGACTTCGCCGGCCTGTTCAAGGACGGCAAGGATGTCGCTCTCGCCGTGACCAAGGCCGGCTCCTCGGACGAGCAGACCTTTCAGTACGTGATGGACTACTACGGCACCAGCTACGACGATCTGCGCGACAATCGCGACTTCAAGATCAATCACGGCAACTACAGCGAGATGGCGTCGCAGTTCAAGGACGGCCAGGTCGACTACGTGTTCTTCACGCTCGGGATTCCGGGCGCCGCCGCGATCGAGATGCTGGAAGGCCGCAACGCCGAGCTGGTGCCCTGGCCGAAGGACGTGCAGCAGGCGCTGCACGACAAGTACGGCTACAAGATCGGCGTGATCCCCGCCGGCACCTATCCCGATCAGAGCGAGGACGTGCCGACCGTGATCATGGGCACGACGCTGATGGTCAATGCCGACGTCAGCGAGGATACGGTCTACCAGATCACCAAGACGCTCTGCGAGAACACCGACAAATTGCCGGACATCCATCAGAGCATGAGCGTGTTCGACTGCGCGACCGCGGCCAAGGACCCGCCGGCGCCGATCCATCCGGGCGCTGCCAGGTACTACAAGGAGAAGGGCTACATGTAGCTCGCGGGGCGCTGGTCCCGCCAGCCGGCGGGACCGCGCGGCTCGATGCGCAAGCTCGAGGGTCGCGTCGGCGCGGCGGTCGCGATCTGGGCCGCGGCCGCGACGCTGTTCCAGCTCTATACCGCCTGGGTAGGCTATCTCGAGCCGCGCGAGCAGCGCTCGCTGCATCTTTTGCTGTTCCTGCCGCTCGCCTTCCTGCTCTATCCGGCCCACCCGACCCGCTCGCCCAAGGACCGGCCCTCGGCGCTCGACTGGCTGCTCGCCGGGCTCGCGCTTCTGCCCCACGCCTATTCCTATTTCGAGGCGAACCGGATCAACATGCGCCTCGAGAACGTGACGCCGCTGCTGCCGGCCGAGCTCGTCCTCGGCACGCTCGCGATCCTCCTGTTCATCGAGGCGCTGCGCCGGGCGGTGACGCCGATCCTCGCCGGCCTGCTGGTGACAGCACTCGTGTACCTGTTCAATACCGAGCACATGCCGGGTATGTGGAACTACCGCGACCTCGGTTTCGACGAGATCGTCGAGGACATGTACCTGGTCAACGGCGAGGGCATGTACGGCACGATCACCGGCATCTCGGCGACCATGGTCGCGATCTTCATCGCGTTCGGCGCGTTCGTCGAGGGCTCGGGCGTCGGCCGGCTGTTCAGCAATCTCGGCTCCCGGGTCGCCGGCCGCTACTCGGGCGGGCCGGCCAAGGTCGCGGTCCTGACGTCGGCGATGTTCGGCACGATGAGCGGCTCGTCGTCCTCGAACGTGTTCGCGACCGGTTCGTTCACGATCCCGATGATGAAGAAGCTCGGCTACCGGCCGGCATTCGCCGGCGGGGTCGAGGCCGCGGCCAGCGTCGGCGGCCAGATCATGCCGCCGATCATGGGGGCCGGCGCCTTCATCATGGCCGAGATCACCAACATCCCCTACCGGAGCATCATCGTCGCCGCGCTGCTCGGCGCCTGCTGCTACTTCTTCATGGTCCTGATCAGCGTCCATCTCGAAGCCCGCAAGCTCGGCCTGCGCGGCATGGACGCCGCCGACCTGCCGACCTGGCGGGCGGTCCTCGACGACGCCCACCTGCTGATCCCGATCGGGGTCCTGATGGGCCTGCTTGGCGTTCCGCTACTCGCCGCATTTCGCGGCCTTCTATTCGATCCTCGCGACCATCGGCGCCTCGTGGCTCAGGCCGCACACCCGGATCGGCCCGCGCCGGCTGTTCCGGATCCTGGCGAACGCCGGTCGCAACATCACCTCGATCGCGGTCGCCTGCGTCGGGGCCGGCATGATCGTCGCATGCCTCACGGTCACCGGCCTCGTGATCTCGCTCGGCACGATCATCACCCAGGCGGCCGGCGGCGAGCTCTGGCTCGCGGCGATCCTCCTGATGCTGACCACGATCGCGCTCGGCATGGGCGTGCCGACCACCGCCGCCTACGTGATCACCTCGGCGATCGGCGCGCCGACCCTGATCTCCGAGTTCGGCGTGCCGGTGCTGGGCGCGCATCTGTTCGTGTTCTATTTCGCGATCCTGGCGGATGCCACGCCGCCGGTCTCGATCGCGTCCTACGCCGCCGCCTCGATCGCGCGCGCGCATCCGATCATGACCGGCGTGCAGGCGCTCCGGCTCTCGATCGCCGGCTTCGTGGTCGGCTACAGCTACCTGTACACGCCGGCGCTGATGATGGACGCGCCGTTCTTCGAGGTGCTGGGCCAGATCCTGGTCAACCTCACCGGCCTCACGATCCTCGCGGCCGGGCTCACGGGCTACCTGAACGGCCCGATCGCGCTGCCGCTGCGTCCGCTGCTGCTCGTGGCGGGCCTCGCGATCGCGCTGCTCGAGATCTACCCGGTCTGGCCGCGCGTCCTGATCGCGCTCGTGGTCCTGGCCGTGCTCTACTATCTGCCTGGCCCGTTCGCGCTCGGTCAGCGGGCGGCGGCGAGGCCGGCCGGCGCGGAGACCCCGCTTGAGTGAGGCCGGGGAGGGGCTGCGGGTGATCCTGGTGACCGGCGCCGGCTCGGGCATCGGCGCCGCGCTGGCCCGGCGGATCGCGAGCCCCGAGGTCGTACTCCTGCTCCACACCCGCCAGAATCGCACTGGCCTGGAGCGGGTCGCGGCCGCAGCCGAGGACGCGGGCGCGCGCGTGCGCCTCGGGCTCGGCGATCTCGCCGACCGGGCGACAGCGCCGGCCCTGATCGAGGACGCGCGCTCGAGCTTCGGCCGGCTCGACGGCCTCGTGCATGCCGCGGGCTTTGCCCGCAGGGGCGGCTTCGGCGAGCTCGACCTCGATGATCTCGCGCGCTCGAGCGCCGTCATCCGCGATGCATTTTTCGCGCTCGCGAGCGCCGCGCTGCCATTGCTCGAGGCCGCGCCCGCCGGCCGCGTGGTCGCGATCAGTTCTTTCCTGGGCCACCGCTTCGCGCCGGGCGGCGAAGGCTTCGCGGCCTCGGCCGCCGCCAAGGCCGGGCTCGAGGCGCTGGTCAGGTCGCTCGCGGCGCAGCTTGCGCCGGCCGGCGTCACGGTCAACGCCGTCGTGCCCGGCTACATTCAGAAGGATGTCGGCGCCCATGCCGCGCTCGACGAGCGGGGCTGGCGCCGGGCGCTCGAGCGCATCCCGTTCGGCCGGCTCGGCCGCCCCGACGAGGTCGCGGCGGTGATCGCGTTTCTCCTGAGCGAGGCGGCGAGCTACCTCACCGGCCAGCTGATCCATGTCGACGGCGGCCTCGGTCTCTGAGCGCGCCATGACCGAAGCTCCAAGCACCGAGGCACTCGCCGACTTCATCGCGAGCTTCCGGGCGGACGACCTGCCCGCCGCGCTCGGGCCGCGCCTGATCGACCTGGTCCTGGATGGCAGCGGCTGCCTGCTGGCCGCCGCCAATCCGGCCTGGTCGACCGGGCGGCGGATCGCGGCGTTCGCCCGCGGCCAGGGCGGCGCGCCCGAGGCGAGCGTGGTCGGCCATGGCTTCAAGACCGGCGCGGTGCACGCGGCACTCGCCAACGGCACGATGGGCTACGCCTGCGATTTCGAGCCCCACCACCCCGCGGCGATCCTGCACCCGATCGCGGTCGTGATCCCGGCAGCGCTCGCCACAGCCGAACGGGCCAGCGCGCGCGGGCACGATTTCCTGGCGGCGGTGGCGCTCGGCTGCGAAGTCGAGTACCGGGTCTCGATCGCGCTCGGGCCCGCCGAGCAGTATGCGCTGGGCTTTCACCCGTCCGCCGTCTGCGGCGGCTTCGGGGCCGCGGCCGCCGCCTGCCGTCTGCTCGAGCTCGACGCCGGGGCGGTGATCCGGGCGCTCGGTCTTGCCGCCTGCCAGGCTTCGGGTCTGATGGCCTGGGAGAGCGATCCGAGCGAGAATTCGCGGCCGTTCCAGATGGGCATGGCGGCGCGCAACGGGCTGACCGCCGCCCTGCTCGCGGCCGACGGCTTCGGCGGCCCGCTCGGCGTCTTCGACCATGGCCACACGGTCTTCAAGGCCTTCAGCCGTCACCCTGAGCCCGCGCTCCTGATCCGGGATCTCGGCCACCGCTGGGATGGGATCGCCGAACTCGCGATCAAGCCCTATCCCTGCGTCTCCTTCCTGCACCCGGCGCTCGACGCGCTGTTCGAGCTGATCCGCGACCTCGGTCTGCAGCCCGGGGACGTGGAGAGAATCGTGATGCGCTTTGCCCGCTCGGGCGTGCACTGCATCGACGCCAACCCGCTGAAGAGCCATTGCGCGCAATACGTGCTCGCGGTCGCGCTCGCGCGGGGACGGCTCGAGGTCGCCGATCTGTTCGTCGACCGGCGTGACGCCGACCCCCTGGTCCGCGACCTCGCGGCGCGGGTCAGGGTCGAGGCCGATGACGGCGAGCTCGAGGAGCGCTTTCCCGACGCTTACGCGACCGAGCTCGAGATCCGGACCCGGTCGGGCCACGTGCATCGGCGGCGAAACGACATCGCCCGCGGCTACCCCGAAGCGCCGATGACCGCCGCCGAGATCGAGGCGAAGTTCGACCGGCTGCTCGCGGTCGTCGGTGCAGCGGCGCGCAGTGCGGAGCTCAAGGGTGCGATCCGGGGCCTGCCCGAGGCACCTGATCTGCAAACCTACGCCGGGCTGCTCCGGGCGCCGCTCGAAGCCGAGGACGGCCCATGACGACCTTTTCCCGGGAAAAACCGATGCGGGTGGCGCTCGCGGGCTTCGGCACGGTCGGGCGAGATCTGGCCCGGCGCCTGGTCGCCGGCGCGATCCCGGAGGCGCGGCTGACCGCGATCTCGGCGCGCGATCTCGATCGGGCGCGGCGCAACGCTGCCGGTCTGGAGCCGCCGCCTTTGGTGCTGCCGCTCGCCGAGTTGCCGGCGCACGCCGACGTGATCGTCGAATGCGCGACCGGCGACGCCTTACCCGAGATCGCGCGCATAGCACTCGGCGCCGGCAAGGTCCTGGTGCCGGTCAGCGTCGGCGGCCTCGCGGCCCATCCCGAGGTGCTGGACCGGGTGGGCGCGAGCGGTGGCCGCATCAAGATCGCGACCGGCGCCCTGCCGGGGCTCGATGCGATCCGTGCCGCCGCCGAGGGCGAGATCGGGAGCCTGAAGCTCACCTCGCGCATCCGGCCCGACTCGCTGGTCCGCGAGGCTTACGTCCGCGAACGCGGCTTCGACTTCACGCAACCGATCAGCAAACCCGTGCAGGTCTTTGCCGGCACCGCCCGCGAGGCGGCGCTCGCCTTTCCGAAGCACTTCAACGTCGCGGTCACGCTGAGCCTCGCCGGCATCGGCCTCGACCGGACCGAGGTCCTGGTGCTGGCCGATCCGGACGTGGCCGGCGCCGTCCACCACGTCGAGGTCGACGCCGCCGACATCCAGCTCAGCCTGACCAGTCGCAACCGGCCCTCGGCGACCAACCCGCGCACCTCGCGCGCGGTCGCGCCGAGCATCATGGCGGCGTTGCGCTCCCTGGTTGCGCCCGTCCAGGTCGGCTCGTGAACGGTTCCGCGGCACCGGTCGCCGGCGTCGACGTCATGGGCGGCGCCTGGCTGATTGCCCTGAAGCGCGGCCGGATTGTCGAGCTGCACCGCGCGCCGGTGTTCGACGACGTCCTGGCGCTGACCGCCGGCGCCGCCTGCGTCGCGGTCGACATGCCGATCGGTTTCCCCGGCGAAGCGGTGGCTGGCGGACGCGAGTGCGAGCGCCTTGCGCGGGCGCGGTTGAGAGGGCGGGCGAGCAGCGTGTTCTCGAGCCCCTGCCGGCAGGCCCTGGAGGCGGCTTGCCACGCCGAGGCGAATCGGATCAATCGGGCGAGCTCGCCCGATCGGCGGGGCCTGTCGCGCCAGTCCTGGAGCCTGTTCCGCTACATGCGCGAGATCGACCGGGTCATGACCCCGGCGCTGCAGGCGCGGATCATCGAGGCACACCCGGAGCTGGCGTTCACTGCGCTGCGCGATCAGGCAGCGCGGCACGAGCCCGATTTCCAGATCATCGCGCGTAAACGCTCGGACCAAGGTCGAGCGCAGCGGGCCGAGCTGCTACGCCGGGCCGGTTTCGCGGATCCGGACCGGCTGTTGCGGCGCGTCGGCGCGCTCGGCGCCCGCGCCGACGACGTGCTCGATGCCTGCGTCATGGCGTGGACCGCGACGCGCATCGCCGCCGGTACCGCCGGACGGCTGCCGGCGATGCCGCCCCTCGACTCTCGCGGCCTGCGGATGGAGATCCGGTTCTGAGCCCGAACCGTCCCGACAACGTGCCGCGCGCGGGCGAGGTGGTGCTCGACCACGTCGGCCTGTTCGTGCCGGAGATCGCGCCCGCGGCGCGGGCGTTCGAGCGACTGGGCTTTCGCCTGACGCCGTTCTCGCCGCAACGCCACCGGCTGGCGCCGGGCGAGCCGCTGGTCCCGGCCGGTACCGCCAATCGCCTGGCCATGCTCGGCGAGGGCTACGTCGAAGTCCTGGCCCCGATCGCCGACACTTCCGTGGCCGGCCAGCTCCGGCAGGGAATCGGCCGCTACGTCGGGCTGCATCTGATCGCGTTGGGAACCGGCGATGCCGAAGCCAGTTATCGGCAGCTCGCCACCTCCGGCTTCGCGCCCCAGCCGCCAATCGCGCTCGAACGCACGGTCGAGACGTCGGCAGGCCAGGGGCTGGCGCGGTTCTCGGTCGTGCGCATCCCGCCCGGCACGATGGCCGAAGGCCGGATTCAGTTCTGCCGGCACCACACGCCCGAGCTTGTCTGGCAGGCCCGCTGGCTGGAGCACCCGAACCGCGCGAGGGCACTGACCGACGTCCTGCTCTGCGTCGAAGATCCCGCCGAGGCGGCGGAGCGTTTCGGCCGGTTCGTCGGCCGCGCGGCCAGGCGCTCGACCTGCGGCTGGCTGCTGCAGCTCGACCGCGGCCGGATCGGGTTCGTGGATCAGAGCTGTCTTTTGCGACTGCTCCCGGGGAGCGCCCTGCCCTCGCCGCCGTTCATGGCGGCCTTCGCGCTCAGCAGCGACGATCTCGCGGCGACCCGCGCGGCCCTGCTGGCGCGCGGGCTCGAGCCCCGGCAAGCGGCGCCGGGCGTGATCGCCGCGGTTCCCGAAGGCATCGCGGCGACCATATTTTTCTCGCACCGGGAGGCGGCCCCGCCCTGGGTCGATTGAGCGCTAGTCCGCGGCCTCGGCCTCGGCGGTGCGGATCTCGCGGCCGAGCTGCTTTTCCAGGTCGACCACCGCACGCATGGTCTTGAGTACGCTGTCCGGGGTCAGGCTCATCGAGTCGATGCCGAGCTCGACCAGGTACTTCGCGATCTCGAGATAGTCCGAGGGCGCCTGGCCGCAGATCCCGGAATGGCGGCCGTTGCGCTTGGCGCCTTCGACCGCCTGCTTCAGGAAGGCGAGCACGCCCGGATCGCGCTCATCGAAGTCGAACGCGACCATCTCGCTGTCGCGGTCGACGCCGAGCGTCAGCTGGGTCAGGTCGTTGGAGCCGATCGAGAAGCCGTCGAAGCGCTTGGCGAACTCGTCGATCAGGATGACGTTGTTCGGGATCTCGCACATCACGTAGACCTCGAGCCCGTCGTCGCCACGCCGGAGGCCTTCTTCGGCCATGACGGCGAGGACCTTGTCGGCCTCGTCGAGGCGGCGGCAGAACGGAATCATGATCTTCAGGTTCTTGAGACCCATGTCGGTCCGCACCCGGCGCATCGCCGCGCACTCGAGCGCGAAGGCATCCCGGTAGGCGGGATGCGCGTAGCGCGAGGCGCCGCGGAAGCCGATCATCGGGTTCTCCTCGTGCGGCTCGAACGCGCGGCCGCCGATCAGCGCCGCGTACTCGTTGGTCTTGAAGTCCGACAGCCGCACGATCACGGGCTTGGGCCAGAACGCCGCGGCGATCGTGCCCACACCCTCCGACAGCCGCTCGATGAAGAACTCCCGCCCGCTCGGGTAGGTCCTGATCATCTCGAGGATGCGGGCGCGCTCGGCCTCGTCCTCGACCCGCTCGGGGTGGAGCAGCGCCAAGGGGTGCGCCTTGATGTACTCGTTGATGATGAACTCGAGCCTCGCGAGCCCGACGCCGTCGTTCGGGATGAAGCTGGTCTGGAACGCGAGCTCGGGGTTGCCGAGGTTGACCATGATGCGGGTCTTGGGCTTCTCGACCGTGCGCAGGTCGGTGGTCTCGATCTGATATGGGACCTTGCCCTCGTAGACCCGGCCGATGTCGCCCTCGGCGCAGGAGACCGTGACCTCGGCACCGGTCTGGAGCACGCGGGTGCCGTGATCAGTGCCGACCACCGCCGGGATCCCGAGCTCGCGGGCGACGATCGCGGCATGGCAGGTGCGCCCGCCGCGGTTGGTGACGATCGCGGCCGCGGTCTTCATCACCGGCTCCCAGTCGGGCGTCGTGGTGTCCGCGACCAAAACCTCGCCCGGGCGGAACTCGGACAGATGGCGGCCGTCCTTGACGGTCCGGACGTGACCCTCGGCGCATTTGGTGCCGACCGCGCGGCCCTCGGCCAGCACCTTGCCGCCGCCCGTGACGTGGTACTCCTCGAGCACCGTCGCCTGGCGCTGGGAAGCCACCGTCTCGGGCCGCGCCTGGACGATGTAGAGCTCGTGGTCGAGACCGTCGAGCGCCCACTCGATGTCCATCGGCGTGAAGTGGCCGCTGCGCTTGCCGTAATGGTCCTCGATCTTGAGCGCGTAGTCGGCAAGGGTCAGCACCTGGGGGTCGGTGACGCAGAAATGCTCGCGCTCCTCCTTCGAGGTCGGCTTGTTCAGGGTCGCCTCGCGGGTGCGGCCCTCGGCGTAGACCATCTTGACCTTCTTGGCGCCGAGCACGCGCCGCAGCACCGCCCGGTGACCCTGCCGGTAGGTGGGCTTGTGGACGTAGAACTCGTCCGGGTCGACCGCGCCCTGGACGACGTTCTCGCCGAGCCCGAAGGCGCCGGTGATGAAGACCGCATCCTTGAACCCGGTCTCGGTGTCGATCGAGAAGATCACCCCGCTCGCGGCCAGATCCGAGCGCACCATCTTCTGGACGCAGGCCGAGAGCGCGACCTGGAAGTGATCGAAACCCTTGTCGATCCGATAGGAGATCGCCCGGTCGGTGAACAAGGACGCATTGCAGCGCCGGACCGCATCCAGCACCATCTCCTCGCCGCGGACGTTCAAGTACGTATCGTGCTGGCCAGCGAAGCTCGCGGTCGGCAGGTCCTCGGCGGTCGCCGATGAGCGCACCGCGACCGAGAGGTCCTCGCCATAGGTCTGGACCAGCTGGCGGTAGGCGCTCAACACCTGCTCGCGCGCGCCCTCGGGCAGGCCGGCAGCGTAGACGATCTCGCGGCAGCGGGAGCCGACCCGGGAGAGGGCCTTGGTGTCGGTCTTGTCGAGCCCGTCGAGCTGGGCGTGCAGCTTGTCCCCGGCGTCCGCCTGGGTGAGCGCGTCGCGAAAGGCGGCTGCCGTGATCGCGAAGCCGTTGGCCTGGCGGACGCCGAGCGGGGTCAGCTCCTGGTACATCTCGCCGAGCGAGGCGTTCTTGCCGCCGACCAGCGGCACGTCGGCATAGGAGATCTCGGAAAACCAACGGACATAGACCGGCTCGGCCATGACGCACCCCCACTTCCCCGGTTGCGGATCGCGGGCGCCAACCTCGGCCCGGCACGCCCCCCGGTCATTGACCTGGGTCAAGTCCACCGCCCTCGCCCGGCGATCAACGGACGGCTCAACTCGACCGCACAGCCTCCCGGATTGATGCGCGACCAAGCCTGCCGATGACCTCATTCGAGCGTCCATGCCCGCGCAGGCTCCTGATCACATTCGATATGGAGCCAATTCGCCTGCGAATCGATCAAATGATCTGATTTTTCTGAACAGAAAAATACAGACAAAACCGATTCGCCCTACTGAATTGATCGAGATCAATCGTCTTGCGATGCGTCAGAAGTGTAGCCTGATTCATTGCCACGTGTCGCATCAGTGGCGCATCGAGAACTATGAGGTGTAGCATCTTAATCATAGGGAGACCGATCCGCTCGGAGGGATCAAGCCCTGGAGCCACCGGTTAGATTGATGCAGTTGATACCAGTGATTTCATGTGAATTGATATTGTCACATAAAAATAGGAGGTTAATGCGAATATCTTCGCGTTGGTTCTCAAGGCAGGAATCGGTCAAATCGGATCAACCTCAAGGTGAGCTCCATTGCCTCTCAGCGCGGGCGCCGTCGCCTTGATGCGTCACTTGTGACGCATGTGCGCCACGGGGCCTGGCCCGGCCCGCTTGCCCTGCCCGCTACGATATGGCTTTCTGACGAGGTCGATCAACTTCCGATCGTGAGCGGGCCGGATTTCAGCGATGGCCGTCCAACTCGAGTCTCTGCACCAGCCGGGCGACGAGCCCCCGATCGTCTTCGTCAGCTACAGCCACGGTGGTGACGAAGAGTGGAAGGACAGGCTGCTGCCACATCTGAGTCAGCTGGGGCGACTCGGTATCCTGCAGGTGTGGGATGACCGGCAGATCAAGGCAGGAGTTGATTGGTACGCCAGAATAAGAGACATCCTGAGCAAGAGTTGTTGCGCCGTCTGCTTGATCTCTTCCGACTTCCTCGACTTGTCGTTCTGCATGGACGAGGAGATCCCCTATCTGCTGCAGCAGCGCTACCGGGGCAAACTCGAGCTGTTCCCGATTCTGCTCCGTGATTGTGTCTGGCAGCGACATCCTTGGCTGAAGCGCTGGCAGATCCTGCCGCGCGACGCGAAGCCGGTGCTGACCCATTTCGCCCATGATCCGGATCAGGTGTTTGCCGAAGTGGCCCGCCAAGTCGTCTCCTACCTCGAAACAGGCAAGGGTCACGAGCGACCGGCCCCTGTCGGTCCGGCGCCCGAGGTCGACATCACGCGCCTGCCCCAGAGCGACGACTTGCTGTTCGGCCGGCGGAAGGAGCTGAACTTCCTCAACAAGGCATGGGACGATCAGGAGCTGAACCTGGTCGTCCTCAAGGCGTCGGGTGGCGTTGGGAAATCGACCTTGGTGCGTTGCTGGTGCGAGGCCATGGACGAGGACAACTACCGCGGCGCCGAGCGGGTCTTCGCCTGGTCGTTCTACAGCCAGGGCACTGGCGAGCGCGTGACCTCGGGCGACGAGTTCATTGCCAAGGCGGTCGAACGTTTCGGCGACGAGACCGCCGGCGCGGGGCTCTCCGCCTGGGACCGCGGCCACCGCCTCGCCGAGCTGATCCAGCGGCGGCGGACGCTCCTCCTGCTCGATGGCCTGGAGCCCCTGCAATCCGGCCACGCCTTCGATCGCGGCAAGCTCAAAGACCCGGGCCTGGAAGTTCTCCTGTTCGAACTGGCCAAGCGCAATCCCGGCCTCTGCGTGATCACCACCCGCGAGCCGGTCGCCGACCTCGCCGACGGCGAGATCAAGGCGGCCGTCCGCCAGGTCGACCTCGACCAGGTCTCGACCATTGGCGGTCGCGCCCTGCTTCGAGTTTCGGGGATCGAGGGGACCGACGAAGAGCTGGAAAATGCCGTCAACTAGCTCTCCACAAGGCTCAGGCTGCTTGACTCCGGCGGCAGGATGGAGGAGGGTGAACGAAGAGCGAACATAGTGGGGAGGGTGCCATGGCCGACGAGCTGCTGACGGATCTGCCGCGCGATCTGCCGAGCTTCCTGAAGCGCTTCGGCACGGACGCCAAGTGCCGGGCGTATCTGGTGCGGGCGCGTTGGCCCGCGGGGTTCCGCTGCGCGGGCTGCGGGCATGGTCAGGCTTACAGCCACAAGAAACGCCTGATCGAGGAGTGCACGGCCTGCGGCAAGCAGCACTCGATCCTGGCCGGCACCCTGTTCGAGCAGACCAAGACCGGGCTCGCCAAGTGGTTCCTCGCGATCTACCTGGTGACCTCGAGCAAGGGCGGGATCTCGGCGATGGAGCTCCAGCGCCAGATGGGCTTCGGCAGCTATCAGACCGCCTGGAGCTGGCTGCACAAGATCCGCCGCGCGATGGTGCGCCCGGAGCGGGCGCCGCTTGGCGCGCAGGTCGAGGCCGACGAGACCTATGTCGGTGGCCCCAGGCCCGGCCGCTCCGGCCGCGGCGCAGCCGGCAAGACGACGGTCGCCGGCGCGGTCGAGACCGGCCGCGGCCAGGCCCGCGGGTGCCGCCTGGGCCGGCTGAGGCTGGCCGTCGTGCCCGATGTCTCGGCCCGGAGCCTCGAAGGCTTCCTCGGCGAAAACGTCGCCAAGCCCGCGACCGTGACCACCGATGGCTGGTCCGGCTACACTGGCCTCGCCGCCGCCGGCTACGCCCACCAGCCGATCAACCTCGCCGCCGCCTGGGGCGACGCCGCGCTGCGCCTGCCGGCGATCCACCTGGTGTTCGGCCTCGCCAAGCGTTGGCTGCTCGGCACCCACCACGGCGCGGTCTCGAACAAGCACCTGCCGGCCTATCTCGACGAGTACGTCTTCCGCTTCAACCGCCGCACCGCCAAGAGCATCAGCCACCGCTTCGCCCGCGTCATCCAGCATGCCGTCCTGACCCGCCCCACCACCTATCGCGGCCTCGTCGCTGCTGGCGCTACCTGAAACTCATGGAGAGCTAGTTGCCGTCAAAGCCTTCGGCAATCATGCCTACGCCATTAAGTTGCTTGGCGCCTGGATCGGCCTGTGGCACGACCACCACATCCGCCGCGCCGAGGCCATCCCCGATCTCGACATTCCGCTGAAGGAAGGCCGCCATCCCCGTCGACTTATGCAGGCCTTCGCCGAGCGCTTTGGTGACGGCCCCAAGGCCAATCTGCTCGCCCTTCTCGGTCTTTTCGATCGCCCGGCCGATGCCAAAGCCATAGCCGCCCTGATAGAGCCGCCGGCGATCGCCGGTCTCACCGAACATCTGGTGGCTCTCTCATCGGAAGACCGGAAAGAGGAAATCGAAAGCCTACGGCTTCTGGGCCTGTTCGCCCCGGCGAGCCACCACGCGCCCGACGAGATCGACGCGCATCCGCTGGTGCGGGAGCATTTCGGGGAGCGGCTAAAGGCGGAAAAACCGGAGGCGTGGCGGGCGGGGCACGGGCGGCTGTACGAGCTCCTGCGGGACAGCGCTAAGGAGCTGCCCGACACGCTTACCGAGATGGCGCTGCTGTTCCAGGCGATGCACCACGGTTGCCAAGCGGGACGGTATCAGGAAGCTGCTGAGAAGGTGTACTGGGCGCGGATCAGCAGGACGAACGAGTTCTACGCCACCAGGAAGCTCGGCGCCTTCGGTCAGGATCTGGCGGCGCTCGCCGGCCTGTTCGATCCGCCGTTCGAGAAACCAGTGCCGACGCTGACTGAATCCGACTCAGGCGTTCCTGCTGAATGCCGCCGCCATTCGATCTCCGCGCGCTCGGACGGCTGCGGGACGCGGTGCCGCCAATGAAAGCATCGCTCGACGCGTGCGTCGTGATGCAGGATTTCAAGGAAGCAGCCGTTCGAGCAAACAATCTCTCTGAGCTGCATCTGACGCTGGGCAACATCGCCGAGGCAATGGCCATCGGGAAGATGGAAGTTCGACCTCGCCGACCGCAGTAAAGACCTTGCTCGGCGCATGGATTTACGTACAGCTTTGTCGGATGCGCTGCACCAAGCGGGCCAGCCGACGCGTGCGGAGGAACTGCTCCAAGAGGCGGAGGCGCTGCAGGTGTCCCGGCAGCCGAAGTTCCCACGGCTCTACTCAATCCCGAGCTATCGGTATTGCGATCTGCTGCTCGCTCGGGGCCGGGCTGCTGAGGCGCGCGGGCGAGCGGCGTATGCGCTCGAGGTCGTGCTGGGTGGCAGTCGTAAGCTGCTCGACCTCGGCCTAGGTCACCTCTCCCTTGGCCGGGCCGCGCTAGCGGTGGGCGAGTTTAAAAAGGCCATGATGCAGCTCAACCAAGCGGTCGACGGACTGCGCCAAGCGGGTACGATGCACTACCTGCCACGTGGCTTGCTGGCGCGCGCGGGGCTGTTCCGGGAGACCTGCGATCTCCCGGCCGCCAAGCAGGATCTGGACGAAGCGATGCGGATCGCAAGGCGCTCCGAGATGCGGCTCTTTCAGTGCGATGCCCATCTCGAATATGCCCGGCTCGCGCTCGCGGAGGGCGATCGGGAAAGGGGGCGCGAGCAGGTCGTCGAGGCGAGGCGGCTCGTGGAAGAAACCGGCTACGGCCGGCGGCGGCCGGAGGTCGAGGCGCTGGAAGCCGAGGTCGGGTAGCTGGGAATTGGCGCCATGGGCAACGAAGCGACCTTGACGGAGGCGGCGACCGACGACCGCACGGCCGGGCGGGTCGCGCGGGCCAAGCGGTATCTCGGCGAGCATCTGGAAAATCAGCGCGACTGGTACGCCCGGAAAGCCGGCCGCTACAAACAGTGGTCGCAGTGGCTCGCGTTCGTGGTGCTGGCGGCCGGCGGGCTCACCACCGCCGCCCAGATCATCCCGGCCAACTTCCCGGTGAAGCTCGTCACCGGCGCGCTCGGCCTGATCGTGGTCCTGGCCAAGGGGATCGAGCGGATCGGCAATTTCGATGAGATCTGGCTCGGCTACCGCAAGGCGTCGGAGCGGATGAAGCGCGAATATCGTCTCTACATCAACGGCGCCGGCGCCTATCGGGAGATTGCGGACGAGGACCAGGCGTATCTGCGGTTTGTCGAGGCGATCGAAGAGATCATCGCCGAGGAGCAGCAGCTCTACTGGCAGAGCCGGGGCGGCGGCGGACGAGAGGATGGCGGCGAGGCGAAGGCCGGCGGGCCGGGTGGCGCGAACCCGACGGGCGGGTCACGAACCGTCAGCGGCTTGTCGTGATCACTGGCTCGGGGGCACGCCCTCGGGTGGGGCGCCGAGCTTGTACGAGCCGCCGCAGACGCGGCCGACGGTTTTGTAGGTGTCGTCCGCGAGGCCGCGGTCCTGGGGGTTGCCGGTGACCTGGAAGGCGGTCGCGGCGGGGATCGCGACCACGCCGGTCGCAACGCAGCTCGCCCCCTTGACGACCGCGTAGACCGGCGTGCCGACGCCGTTGAGAACCTGGCGCGCGGTGCCGGTCGCGGAGCGCTCGCCGGGCAGGACGTCGCTCGCGCGCTGGTCGGCGCAGGCGGCGAGCGCAAGGGCCAGGGCGAGGAGGGCGGGAAGGCGCATGGCGGCGGGCTCCAGCGTTTTTCGTGACTCTGGAGTTCGGGATAGGGGGTGGGCGCGACGCTCGCGGGTCGCGAGCCGGCCCTGGACGGGCGGATCGCGGGCGGTCGGGCGGGGCAGCCGCCGGGTCAATAGCCGCGGGTGCGGTCGACCTGGTGGCGGAGCGGCTGGCCGGCCCGGGCGCGGCGGATGTTGTCGACCACGCCGTCGGCGGCGGTCGCGGGCAGGCAGTAGCTGGCGACGTGGGGCGTGATCAGGACCTTGGGGTGGCTCCAGAGCGGGTTTTCCGGGGGCAGCGGCTCGGTCTGGAAGACATCGAGGGTGGCGCCGGCGAGGTGGCCACTCCCGAGGGCGGCGAGCAGGTCGGGTTCGACCAGGTGGGCGCCGCGGGCGGCGTTGATCACGCAGGCGCCGTGCGGCAGGCTCGCGAAGGTCTCGGCGTCGAGGATGCCGCGGGTGTCGGCCGTGAGCGGCAGCAGGCAGACCAGAATGTCGGTCTGGTGCAGGAACGCGTGCAGCTCGCTGCGGCCGACGTAGTCGGTGACATCGGGCAGCGCCTTGCCAGTGCGGCTCCAGCCGGCGACGGCAAAGCCGTGGCGGACGAGCTCGTGGGCGGCCGCGGCGCCGAGCTCGCCCAGGCCCATGATCCCGACCCGGCGGTCGGCGGCCTGGGGCGGAAAGCGGTAGGCCCAGTCGCGGGCGCGCTGGGCGCGCTCGAAGCGGTCGAACTCGCGGTGATGGCGGAGGACCGCGAGCAGCACGTACTCGGTCATCGTGCGGGTCAGCGAGGGGTCGACCATGCGCGCGATCGGGACGTCGGGGACGGAGGGGTCGGCGACCAGCCACTCGATGCCGGCGCCGAGCGAGAGGATCACCTTCAGGTTCGGGTAGCGGGCGAGCTCGCCCGGCGGCGCCCGCCAGACCAGCGCGAGATCGATCGCCGCGGGGTCGCCGACCTCGGGCCAGATCTCGACCTCGAGCTCGGGCATGCGGGCCAGGAGCTCGCGCCGCCAGGCCTCGGCCGGATCGTCCGGGCTCAAAAACATCAGCGCCACGTGCCACCTCCCAGGATCAGGGCCGCGCTGCGCGCATCCTGCCGGCTGGCGCCAGGCTTGAACAGCCCCGCGCGGGCCGGACCGGGCGGGCGCGCCTCCGGCCCGACGTCGGGAGCCGCGCGCAGGCGGAAAACGCGATGGCCGGGCGCTCGCCCGGGCGCACGACGCCGCCGGGCGCGCCGTCGGCGCGCTCAGCGGGCGGCGATGTGGGCGTCGGGGGGCTTGGCGCGTGGGGCGGCTGTGGCGGCTGTGGCGGGCGCGTCCGCGGCGGGCGATCGCCGGGGCGTCGGCAGCGCGTCCTCGATCTGGCCGAGCGTCGTCTGGTAGGTCGGCGCCAGCGGGCCGCCCAGCGCGACCGCGCGGCGCGCGGCGTCGAGCGCGGCCTCGGGCTCGCCGCGCTCGAGCAGGACCTGGGCGAGATTGTTCCAGGCGGCGCCGCTCTCGGGATCGCTCGACGCCGCGTCCCGGAACGCGCGTTCGGCGCCCTCGAGGTCGCCCTCGGCGTAGCGGACGTTGCCGCGCCCGAGCCGGGCGGTGGCGTCGTCCGGCCAGCGCTCGAGGATCGTGTCGTAGGCGACCCTGGCGGCCGCGAGGCGGCCGGCCCGCTCGAGGGCGGCGGCGGCCGGCACGACCTGCGCCGGGCCGGCGCTCGCGGGCAACCGGTCCGGCGGCAGGATCACGAGGCCCCAGTGCCCGGCGCGCGCCCAGGTCCGCTCGAAGGTCGCGAGCGCGATGCGCTGGCGCGCCTCGAGGCCGGAGCGGAGCACGAGGTCGCCGGCGGTGCGGTCGTAGCCGACCGCGAGCGCGTAGTGCCAGACCGGCCACCAGCCGAGGCCGAGGTTCTGCAGCACCAGCACCGGATGGCCGGCCGCCAGCTCGGCCATCAGATCGCCGAGCTCGGCGACCGGGACCGCGAGCCGGCCGTGGCTGCGGGCGGCGGCCAGCAGGTCGGACTGGAGCGTGCCGGCGCGCCCGGGCGTATAGACCGCGGGCGCCAGCTCCGCCTGCGTGACCCGCGGGCCCGACCAGCTGAGCGCCATCGCGAGTGCTGCCGGCCCGCACCAGAGCTCGTCCTGGGGCTCGAACGGGACGCCCGCGACCTCGGCCCGCTCCGGCAGCGCCGGGCGCAGCGCCGCGCGCTCGACCGCGGCCGGGGTCGCGCAGGCGGCCAGGCCCAGCGCGGCCAGAGCCGCGACGCCCAGGCGCCCGCGTGCCATCGTCAGTGGTGGTTGATGAACGGAAAGACGTGGGTCAGGCCGAGCAGGTCGGTGATCAGCAGCACCAGGAAGATGAACACGGCGGCGCCGATCACCGCGACGATGGCGTCCCCGCCCGCCGGCAGCCGGTCGAGCTGGCCGGCGATCCTCTGGACCTCGGCATCGGACAGGCTGGCGACCCGATCGACCGCCTCGGCCGGGTCGACGCCGAGCGCCACCATCTGCTGGCGGACGTCGTCGCGGGCCAGGAAGGCGGCCACGCGGGCGCGCGCATCGACCTGGACCGCCGGCTCGATCGCCTGCTCGGTCGTCACCAGGGCGGCGCGGGCGACATCGATCGGCCCGGTCAGCGCGAACATGACCACGGCCAGGGTCAGCGCCACCAACCGGCGCGGCGAAGGGACAGCCATCATAGCGCGTGCATTCCCCATTCGGCGGTCTGCTGGATCGCCCGATCCAGGCGCACCCCGTGCGCGCGCTCCCTATTAGCTGGCCGAGGTTAATGAGGGATTGAGCTCAGACCCGCTCTTGGCCGCGCCGCATCTCGAACGATCAAGCGATCTCGACGTCGGAGTCCGCTACCGGTCCCTTTGCGGACGGTCGGGGCGCCATGCGAAAGATCGGCTCTTAGAGTCGTCTCCCAGTCACGCCTTGGCGTCCCTGAGCCGTGTCAAGCTCTCGATGAAATCCGTACCGGCGGTGGAGTTGCTGCACTTAGCGACGAACGACGGGCCAGTGCCCCAGTGCCCACTCGCAGATCCTCACGCCGCGCCCGGCTTGTTCAAGGCCCCTTCCAACTCTGCAACCGGTGGGCATCGGAGAGAACCAACTCTTGCGGCGAGGAGTGCAGCAAGTCTGCTCTTAGGCCGATCCGCCTGGTCGCTCGAGCCAGATGACCGCGAGCTTTCAAGGAGTGATTCTTCCAGGTCATCGGCGGCCCTCGGTCGCCCAAACAGATAACCTTGGATCTGATCGCAGCCGATCACCGTGAGTTTGGTGAATGTTGCTCGGTCCTCGACGCCCTCAGCGACGACCTGCATTCCCAGGGTATGTGCCAGATTGATAATAGTCTGAACTATAGTTGAGGCATTTTGCTCGGTCGACATCGATGCAACAAAGGAACGATCGATCTTGAGCTCACTGATCGGCAGGGTCTGCAAATGCACGAGCGATGAATAACCCGTGCCAAAATCATCGAGTGCGATCCTGCAGCCAATTCGTGCCAGGCGCCTGAGTACTCGCGAAGCGCATTTGGGATCCGAAATCACCGCGCTTTCAGTAATCTCTAGCATCACCCGATCCGGCGGGACCATCCATCGTTCGCAGACCGCCTGAAATCTATTGACGAGCTGAGGGTCCCGAATTGATTTAGCAGACAGATTGACGGCAATAACCAGGTCGTATCCGCGCTCAAACCACAGGCGTTGTTGGCGGACTGCGGCATCCAACACCCAATCGGTCAGGGGTCGGATCAGATCGGTGGCCTCCGCCAGCGGAATGAACTTGTCTGGCGGCAGCAGACCATACTCCGGGTGCTGCCAGCGCACCAATGCTTCCAGTCCGACAAGCCGCAGAGTGCGGGCGTCGACCTTGGGCTGATAGTGCAACAAAAGATTGCCCTGCTGGATCGCCCGATCCAGCTCGTCCCGCAGCACGAAGTCATCCATCATCGCCGCCTCGCAGTCCGGGTCGTACAGGGCCAGGACGAGCCGATCGCGCTTGGCTGTGTACATGGCCGCGTCGGCGCGGCGCAGCAGATGGCTGGCTTTACGACCATGCTGCGGATGGAGGGCGATGCCGATGCTTGCGGACAGCCTGAAGCGCATCCGATCAACCAGCAGGGGTTGGCGCAAGCAATGATTGATTCGACCTGCGATCGCCAAGGAGGCGCTGGCGTCGGTCGGCGGCGACAGCAGGATCGCGAATTCATCGCCACCGAGCCGAGCGACGACATCGTCCCTGCGCAAAGGTTCTTGTAAGCGCGGTGCGAGATCGCGTAAGACCAGGTCGCCGGTAGAGTGGCCAAACCGATCATTGATCTGTTTGAAGCCGTCGAGGTCGACCATCAGCAGAGCGAACGGCTCGCGCGAGCGCTCGACGTCGACCATCATTTCCCCGAGCCGGTTGAGCAGATACGCTCGATTCGGCAGCCCGGTCAGGCTGTCGTGAAGAGCTTGATGGGCGAGTTCCTCGTCCGCCTTGCGCTTCGTGATGTCCCGGACAACTGCAATCCCCATCCGCACGCCTTCCATGTCGGCGGTGCTAACCGCGACCTCCACGGGGAAGCGACTGCCATCACTTCGTTTGGCAACGAGCTCGCGCGGGGTGCGTGTACCCTCGGCGGCGTGGCTGTGCTGTAAGAGCGGCAACAACTCCCCTAGCGGCCGTCCCTTGATCTGTTCAGTCGAGTCACCAAACATGTGCTCGGCAGCACAGTTCCACGACAACACCTTGCCTTGATCGTCGAACGCTACAATGCCATCGAACACATTATTGACCAGACGGCCCAGAAGAGCGTCTTTGCCCCGAAGAGCCAGACGCTGCGCCAATATCGTCGAGACCTGACGATCGAGCTGCCCGGCGAGCGCGGCCAGCAGGATGTTCAGGAGGATCGGTGAAGTCTGTAGCGAGATGGCTGCCGTCAACTGAAGCACGAGGCCGACGCATAGCACGAGCGTCACGGCCGCGACCACCAGCGCCGTGCCTCGGCGCCACTCGAGTTTGCCCAGGAGCCAGCCGACGGCGAGCGCCATCAGGGCGCCAAGCAGGGCGACAGGCCAACCCCCGAGGGTGCGGATGGCCCGTTGTTGAAGCATCGTTTCCGCGATGACGGCTTGCAACACGGTGCCGGGTAACATTCGGTGGCGAGGGACACTGACTTCGTCCCCGAGTTCGACCGCGGTGGCGCCGATGAGCACGCGTTTTCCTGCCACCCGCGTGAGGTCGAATTTGCCTTCGAGCACATCCGCAAAGCTGATGCGCGGGACAGTGCTGGGCTCGATGCTGAAATCGATGAGGTTACCCCTTGCTGGATTCTCTGATTCGCCCAGCAACCACTCGGGGACGGTCGGAATCGAGGCTCCCGTCACATTTTGATAGGCATCGAAACGACGGACCAGACCATCTTGGTCCGGCCACAGATCGGCCGATGCCAATGCCGAGTGTTGGCGGAACAGGGCAAGCGGCTCGACGACGTGGTCAACCTCGTCGCCTTCGCCAAGTTGGCGAAACACGGGAAGCGCTATCCGATGGGGTCCGGCGCGCGCCAGGGCTGCGGCTAAACGTCGATCGTTCTGAGCGTCTGATGGCGTGCTGAAATCGATCGCGACCGCAATCTTGGTCGCGCCGGCATCAATGAGCCGCTCAATCACAGTGCCGTAATATGCTCGCGGCCATGGCCACCCGGGCAGTCGTTCTAGGCTTTGGCGATCAACCGTCACAAGGACGATCTCACCGCTGGCGGCGCGGGGGAGGACGCCATTGCGGAGGTCGTGCAGATGGCGTTCGACAAAGTCGAGCGCACCGGTCAGATACAGCGCGGCGACAAAACCACCAATGGCCCCAAGAATGAGCTGACGACGCATTTTCAATGGCGCTCGCTGGAGGCGATAAGATATCCTCGGTCGTCGCGGTCCAGGATCATGTGGGCGCGACCGCCGGCGGCACCTATGCCTGGTCCGTGGCCATGCCCGTTGCCCTTGCCGTTGCCCTGGCCTTTGCCCTGGCCCTGGCCCCTGCCCTGGCCATTGCCGCCTTTGCCTTTGCCCCCTTTACCGCCCCTGCCACCGTGGCCGGCGCTGTTCTCGTTGCCACGGCTGCCACCGAACGGGTTGCCGTCGTTGCTCTGCTGCGCCTGCTCGCGCTCGTGATCGGGTTCGGCAGCCCCGCTGGTCAGAGCGCCCGCACTGCTGAGCTGCGCGGCCAAGTCGTCAACGATGCTCTCGATGCGTTCGAAGAAAGAAGGCTCGGCGGCGGGCGCGCCGGGTTCGTTCGGCGGCGCGGCGAGGGGGGTGTCTGTGCCGCTCGCAGTTTTGGGGGACTCCGTGGTGCCATGAGCCGACGCCTCGCGTCCCGCCCCCGGCTCCGTACTCTCCAATGTCGGGGCGGCAACCGTGGTGACTTGAAGCGTCGCGCCAGGCTCGGCAGCCATCCGGCCAATCTGTCCGGGGGTCAATTCTGCGAGTGGTTCTCCATCGGCATCGACTACCACAACCCGGCCTTCATCTACGGCGACCGCCGAGCTGGTTCGATCGATGGACACTAGAAATGATGTTCCTTTAACGACCGTCGAGAAATGCGGCGTCCTGACCTCAAAGCGCCGCTTTGGTGCGCTTTGCACTTTGTAACGAAGACTGCCGGCGTCCTGACGGACCCGGACGCCGTTTCGTTCGGAGTCGGGCAGGGTGAAACGGCTCGGGCCGGACGCCGTCACCTCGTCACCGGCGCTCGCCAGCTCGAGGCGACTGCCATCGAAGGTCGCAATCTCGCTACCTGGAGCGATCCTCACTCCGGCGATCGCCCTCTGCCAAAATGATTGACCCGGGGATCGGAGCGAGACCGGCCCGGCCCGCCCGGAGATGGTCCACCGGGTGTCAGGCCCGACCATCCCTTCTGATGGGGTCCCTAGCGACTGGCAGCCGCCGATCCAGAACAAGAGGATCAGTAGCAGAGTTGCCAAGATGCCGCGCTGGCTGCCGATCGGCTGCAGAGTTGGCACTGTCAGCTCCGCTGCTCTTCACCAAAGTAGCGTAGCGGTATCATACATGGCCAAAAGTAAACAAAAGACCAATAAAAGCGATCGTTAGTCTTATCGGCTATGCAGCAGGATGGCCGATGTGATCAGAACATTCTGCAGAAACGTTCAGGTTTGTACCGGTTCCGATTCGCCACCGCCCGCGGCTCGGTTTAGCTTCCGGTACGCCCCCTCGGAGGGTCGATGACGGCTCAAACCCGCGAACTCGCCATATCCGTTCAGGGTCGCGAAAAAGCCGATCGAAGCCTCCGGCTAGCAGGTCTGCTCGTCAGCCTGCAGCGGTCGAGTCCGCGCCGGGATGGCGGCTACCGCCGCGGTCCAGATCGGAGGGACCGCGTCATGACCCGGCCGCCGCGGCGACGCCGGCCGTGCTGGCGGCCGGGCATCGTCGCCGGGCGTTCGGATCAGCGCTTCACCATGCGGTAGATGACCAGGAGGATGATCGCCCCGACCACGGCGCCGATGAAGCCCGCGCCCTGGTTGGCCTGGTACCAGCCGACCGCCTGGCCGAGGTAGGTGGCGACGAAGGCGCCCGCGACGCCGAGCAGCATCGTGATGATGAAGCCGCCGGGGTCGCGCCCCGGCATCAGGAGCTTGGCGACGATGCCGGCGAGCAGGCCGATGATCAGTGTCCAGATGATGCCCATGAGGTTTCCTCCTTCGCGTGCGAACCGCACTTTTCCCCCGGTCCCCGACCGATCGGCCGGCGGCGCGGATGGTGGCACGTCCCGGACGTGCGGTCGAGATCGCCGCGACCCGCAGGCAGCAACCAATTCTTGACAGCGCGGGGCGGACAGTCGAGAGCGCAGATACCTTGGCGGAGCCGCGGCCATGTTCGACCATCCGGATTTCGATGCTCACGAGCAGGTGGTGTTCGCAGCCGATCCCGCGGCCGGGCTGCGGGCGATCGTCGCGCTGCATTCGACCGCGCTCGGCCCGGCGTTCGGCGGCTGCCGGATGTGGCCCTATCCGAGCGGCGCCGAGGCGCTGACCGATGCGCTCCGGCTGGCGCGCGGCATGACCTACAAGGCCGCGATCTGCGATCTGCCCTATGGCGGCGGCAAGTCGGTGATCATCGGCGATCCGAGACGCGCCAAGACGCCGGCGCTGCTGCGGGCGATGGGTCGCGCCGTCGAGGCGCTGGGCGGCCGCTACATCGTGGCCGACGACATCGGGACGACGCTCGACGACCTCGTGGTCATGCGCGAGGTCACCGCTCACACCGCAGCCGCGACCACGGCGGCGCGGGCGCCGCTCGCGGTCACCGCCTATGGCGTGCTGATGGCGATCCGGGCGGCGGTGCGCCAGGCGACCGGCCGCGACCGGCTCGAGGGCCTCAGGGTCGCGATCCAGGGGCTCGGCAACGTCGGCCGGCCGCTCGCGGGTTATCTCCACGAGGCCGGCGCCGAGCTGATCGTCGCCGACCTCGACCCGGCGCGTGTGGCGCAGGCGGTCCGGGAACTCGGGGCGCAAGCGGTCGAGCCCGAGGCGGTCTACGACCAGGAGGTCGATCTGTTCGCGCCCTGCGCGCTCGGCGCGGTGCTCAACGACCTGACCATCCCGCGGCTTCGGGCGCGGATCGTCTGCGGCGGCGCCAACAACCAGCTGGCACTCCGCCGCCACGCCGCCATGCTCGCCGAGCGCGGCATCCTGTATGTGCCCGACTACCTCGCAAATGCCGGCGGCGTGATCGATTTCCATCAGGAGCGGATCGACGATTCGTCCGACGCCGTGCTCGCCGCGGTCGGCCGGATCGAGGGGATCGCGGCCGAGGTCCTGGGCGCCGCCGCGCGCACCGGCCAGACCCCGCAGGCGGTCGCGGATCAAAAGGTGCAGGCGCGGCTGCAGGCGGCCCGCCGCGGCCCGGGCTGAAGGCGCGCGCCGGCCGGGTGCAGCTACGTCTTGCGCCGGTTTGGCGCAGCCGCTAACCATTCGAGTGAGGGTTGGGTGACGGGAGCGCTGTGCCGATGACCGGCGCCGTCGTGAGCATCGCGCAGCAGAAGGGCGGCGCCGGCAAGACCACGCTCGCGATCCAGCTCGGCGTGGCCTGGCTGACCATGGGCAGGCGGGTCGCGATGCTCGACATCGATCCGCAGGCGAGCCTGTTCACCTGGTTCAACCTGCGCCGGCGGCGGCTGGGCGAGGACGAGGGCGGGCTAGTGGTCCAGGGGCTGTCGGGCTGGCGGCTCGGCGGCGAGGTCGGCCGGCTGCGCCGGGAGTTCGACCTCGTGCTGATCGACAACCCGCCGCACGCCGAGACCGACGCCCGGAGCGCCCTGCGCGCGGCCGACCTGGCGCTGCTGCCCTGCCAGCCGAACGCGCTCGACCTCTGGGCCTCGAGGACCACGCTCGAGCTCGCCGAGGCCGCCAAGACCGAGGCGCTGCTGGTGCTCAACCGGGTGCCGGCGCGCGGGCTCGCGGCCGAGGCGATCCGGGCCGAGATCGAGCAGCAGCGCTGGCCGCTCGCCGCCGCCTGCCTGGGCAATCGGCAGGCGTTCGCGGCCTCGATCGCGGCCGGGCAAGGCGTCGCCGAGAGCGCGCCCAGGAGCCCGGCCGGCCTCGAGATCGCCGCGCTGGCCGAGGAGGTGCTCGGCCGGCTGGCCTGATCGGCGACCGGATTGCGGCCTGCCGCTCAGCTGCTACAAAGGCGCGGCTTCGAGAGCGCACGGGCGATCGATCGAGGAGGGCGCGCCATGGACCCCTACCACCGACGCAGCGGCGCCGACGGCGATCTCGGCCAGCAGGCCAGCAGCTTCGTCGGCAGCCTTTTGACCTATCTGCGGACCCGGTCGCCGGAGCACTGGCTGTTCTTCGCGATCGGCATCATCGTCGGCCTGCTGATCGGCTGATTGGCTCCCTGGACGCCGCGGCGGCCGGCTCAGGCCCCCGCTACGCGATCGCCCAGGCGGCCTGACGGTCCTTCCCGCCACAAGCCGGACGTTGAGGGCTACCGGCTGGAGTCCACCGCGGCCGAGACCAGGACCGGACGACCCTTCGCTCGGATCCGCGGCAGCTGACCGTGTGCCCCGACCGCTGGCGCCGAGTTGATCGGCCCGTCCTGCGCACCGATTGCGGCCGCCGGAGCCAATCAGCGCCCCACGCCGACATCGAAGGTCGCCTTTGCCCCGGCTGGTGGAGCCGGGCCATGGACCTTAGTCCGGATTTCTCAAACCCCATAGCACGGGTTGATTGGTGGCGGGGTCGGCGCAGAAGTTGGCTCGGGTTGAGGTGAGCGTCCGTGGAGGTCGCCTGACAGCGAATTCTCGGACGAACGCAAGCGAACGCCCCGCGGGTGGGGCGCCTATCAGGCATGCAAGAACGTTCAGAAGGCGGCGCGCTTCACGTACAGGTAGGCGAGGCGGTACTCGTCCTGGTAGGGGCAAGCCGAGGCCATGGCGACCTTGATCCGACGCACGCTGACCCGGACCAGGGCGCCGATCTTCAAGAGCTTCAGGCGGATCGTGCCGCAGGTGGCGTTGGCGAACTGGCTATGGCGGAGGCCAATTCGGCGCAGCGCCTCCAGCAGCACGTAGGCGAACGAGGCGAACCAAAGCCTGAGCTGATTGGCCCGTATCGTCGCTGCTGACGTACGATCGGCGAACAGATCAAGCTGCTGCTCCTTGATCCGGTTTTCCATCTCGCCGCGGGCACAGTAGATCTGCTCGTAGAGGCTTTGGCCGTCGATCACCGACGGCGGCAGCGAGGTGACCACGAAGCGCGGGTTGGAGCCCTTGGCCAGATGCTCGGCCTTGGCCACGACCCGCCGTTCGCAGCTCCAGCTGTCCCGGGTGGCATAGGTGAAGTCGTCGAATTGCCGAGCCGGCTGGCCGGTTGCGGCATGCTCGGCCTCGGCGGCCGCGAGGGCTCCGTCGATCTCGGCCAGCAGGCGAGGGTTGCGGGCGAGGCCGAAGACGTAGTCGACGCCGTTGTCTTCACACCAGCTCATCAACTCGTCGCGGGCGAAGCCAAAGTCCGCCCGCAGCAGGATCTCGACCCTAGGCCAGCTCTCACGAATCTGGGCGACGATGCGTGTGATCTCGTCCTTGGCTCCGGCCGACGCGTCGATGTTCGAGCGCCTGAGCTTGGCGGCCAGCAGGTGGCGGCCGCAGAAGACGTACAGCGGCAGATAGCAGTGGCAGTCGTAGTAGCCATGGAAGAAGCGCCCTTCCTGGTGGCCGTGGAGCGGGTCGTCCGTGGCATCGAGATCGAGGATGATCCGCTCGGGCGGCCTCGCATGCGCCTCCAGGAACAGAGCGACGAACAGCTGTTCGATCGCCCGCGGGTCGTGGCCGATCCTGTGATAGCGGTCGAGCGCCGCGGCCGGCGCATGCTCGAACCGGTTCAAGGTGCTCTTGCCGGCCAGCGGCGCGCAGTCCTTGCGCCGCGCCTCGAGCTTGCCGGCCAGGGTCGCCAGCACCGGATCATGGCGCAGCTCGTCGTGGTCGACCAGGTCCTCGTAGCCCAGCGCGATGCCGCAGATGCGCTGCATCAGCATGGTCTCGACACCGTGCTCGACCAGTTCCTGCATGCGTCCGTCGGCGAAACAGCGGGCCAGACGCCCCATCAGACCGATCGCCCGGTTCACGGCCCCGAGCAGCAGCGCCCCGGCGTCCGAGGTCACCTGCCCGCCGTCGAACGCGGCCACCACCTGGCGTCCTTCGACGGCTTCAAATCCGAACAGGTCGCGGTTACACTCTGTCGGCATCGGGGAGCTCCTCTGCGTCGCGTTAAGCCTTTGTCACAGAAGAGTTATCGCCGATCCAGAGCCCCGATGCACGCTCTGGTTTGAGAAATCCGGGTTAGCGATCCAGCGTCAGGCCGCAGCGGATTCCGAGCAGGCGTTCGGCGCGGCCATCCGAATGGACTGGGACCGCGCCGTGACCGCACGCGTCGACTGCGCTTCCGGAGGAGATCGGTATTGGGCCACGCGCTCGATCGGAGACCGCGCTCTAGCGCCAGTCGTCGATCAGGAATAGCTCCTCGCGATTGTAGCCGGGCTCGTTCGGTTGATGCATCGCGACGCCAAGTATCTGCGGCTTGAAGCCGCTGGCGAGCATGGTGCGATAGGCGGCGTGCCGTGCCGTGTTGACGCCGGCGATCAACCATTCCACGGAGCGTCCACCGGCAAAGCGTTGGCAGCCGTCGAGAAGTCGTCCGAAGATGACATCTGCCTCTTGGCCGTGCCGGCAGACACCGAATTTCACGTAGCAGGTGCCGCTTTCGGCCTCCGAGCCCGACCCGCAATGACAGACTGCGAACGCCTGCAAGCGAGAACCGTCTCGCAGCAACAGGGTGTCTCCGGTTCCTTGCGCAAGAACGGCTGTGATCTCTGCGCGCAGGTCGAGGCCGGGGTGAACCGAGTCGCTGAGTTCGAAGCATGCATCGATCCAGTCCCGGCGCGCGTCTTCCGGAAGCTCCGAAAGCAGCGAAGCCTGGGCGCCATGGGACGCCGGCGCCACTCGTTTGCGCATGATCGCGGTCAAGCTCCGCGGCCAGAATCCGAACTTCTGGTATAGGGCGATATGCTTCGGGCTGTGCGGGAACGTGAACAGACCGATATGGCGCGTTCCCCACCGGCGAAAAAGCTCCATCACGGCCTCAAGCAGTCGTTGCCCGATGCCACGGTCCCACAACTCGGGCCGGACCGTCAGCGGGCCGAAGAATCCGACGCTGCCCCAACTGGTCGCATAACTCGAACCGGCGAGCGTTCCGTCGAGCTCTGCCGCGAGGAAGGCGGCCGGGTCGGTTCGCCAGCGGGCGCGCACGAGCTCGGCGCCGTTCATGAAGGCCATCGGATCGGGCAGGCCGAGAAACCTGCCGAAGGCCAGACGGAAGATCCGATCGGCATCGTCCAATTCGCTCTCCCGGAGAGGACGGAGCGAAAGCGCAGCGGAGGGTGCCGGCAGCGTTGGGTCCATCGGCCCAGCTCCTGGGTCAAATCACCGATGCCGTCAGACTAGGAGGGCAGGCGACGGCCGCCTATGCCAGAAATGTGGGGGTTGCCCCGAAGCCGCCGATATGTGAACCTTTTTCGGCTTACGGGCCACATGCAAGCATCGTCCAGCCATGGCCAACGGCGTTGGCACGAACGGCGAGCTGCGGGCGCGCCGGCGTCAGGAAATCGTCCGGCTTGCGCACGCCGGCCTTGATCTGCCTACGCTCCTTGACGAAACCGTCCGCGTGCTTCGCAAGACGATCCCTTACGAGGCGGGCTGCTGGCACGCCCTCGATCCCGCCACCTTGCTCGAGACGAGCTACAAGGCGGTGAATCTGCCGATCGAGAACCCGCTAGCCGCTGAGATTGAATATTTCCATCAAGATTACAACCAATTCGCCACTCTCGCCCGCGCCCCGAAGCACGCCGCAATTCTAAGCGTGGCGACTCGGGGCGCCCCCGAGCGCAGTCTGCGGTACCGGGAGCTGATTCGCCCGTGCGGTCTCGCCGGCGAATTGCGCGCCGCATTCGTCAGCGACGGCACAGCCTGGGGCTCGGTCTGCCTGCTCCGAGAGCGTTGTTCGGGGGACTTCACCGCCGAAGAGGCGTCATTTCTCGAGGAGGTGGCGGGACACGTCGGCCGCGGCATCCGCACGGCTCTGCTGTTGCAGGAGGCGTCCGCGACCCTGATCGACGCGGAAGGGCCCGGGCTCATCCTACTCGATGAACGCCAGCGGCTCGATGCAATGACGCCACCGGCCGAGCGCCTCCTTCAGGAACTGGCCGAGGTCCGAGCGGGGGAGCCGGCGCAGCGAGAACTCCCCTATGTTGTCCACGCGGTCGCTGCGAGGGCGCGCCTGGCCGGTCGTGCGAACGGCGCCGAGGCACTTGCGCGGGCGCACGTGCGCACGAGATCCGGCCAATGGCTGACCCTTCACGGCTGCTTCATGGCCAGCGAGGCGCAGAGGCGGATCGCCATTATTATGGAGCGCGCCGAACCGCCTCGCCTCGCGCCGGCGATCACGGCTGCTTATGGCCTCACCGGCCGCGAGAGTGAAGTCATGCGCTATCTGCTGCAAGGCTTGTCGACGAAGCAGATCGCGGCTGCTCTCCGGATTTCGCCCTATACCGTGCAGGAGCATTTCACTGCGATCTTCGACAAGGTGGGCGTGCGGAGCCGACGCCAGATCGTCGGCAAGGTGTTTTGCCAGATCTATGATCCGCGCGTTCAGCAGCCACTCAATTTGGCGCCTACCGACTGGTTCGCTGCCGCCACTGCGGCATCGCGAGGCGATAGACCGAAAAACTGAGCGGGCACCGCATAATCCCCGCAGCTGGACTACAACGCCTGGACCCTGATCATACCCTCGTCCTCGGCGCGGGCGAGCGGGTTGCGCAGCGGCGCGCCGAAAGTCGGAGAAGAAATCTCGAACACGTCGCCGGGCTCGGGGCGGACGCCGGCCGTGAAGCTGAGCACCGCGGCGCCGATGAAGTGGACATGGACGTCGCCCGGCCGCCGGAACAGCCGGTATTTGAAGTGGTGGTGCTCGAGGTTGGCGAGGCTGTGACTCATGTTGGCCTCGCCCGAAAGCCACTCGGATTCGAACCGGCACTGTTCGCCGCGCAGCACGCGCACCTGGCCGCGCACGTCGGCCGGCAGATCGCCGAGCAGCAGCTCGGGGCCGAAGGCGCAAGGGCGCAGCTTCGAATGGGCGAGGTAGAGGTAGTTCTGGCGCTCGAGCACGTGGTCGGCGAACTCGTTGCCGAGCGCGTAGCCGACCCGGCGCGGCCGCCCGTCGTCGTCGATCAGGTAGAGCACGGCGATCTCCGCCTCCTCGCCGCCGTCCTGCGCGAAGGCCGGCATCGCGAGCGGCTGGCCCGGTGCTGTGACGATGCTGCCGTCGCCTTTGTAGAACCATTCGGGGGCGACCCCGATCTGGCCTTGCGCAGGCTTCCCGCCCTCGATCCCGAGTCGGAACATCTTCATCGAATCGCTGAGCTTGGCCTCCTCGGTCTGCTGCACCTGGTGCATCGAATCGCGCGCCTGGGCGCTGCCGATGTGGGTGAGCCCGGTGCCGGTGATCAGGCAGTGCGCCGGGTCGGGATGGTCGAGCGGCGCCAGCAGGCGGCCCTCGGCGAGCAGGCCCGCGAGCTCCTCGTGGCCCTCGGCGGGGGCGGCGGCGGCGAGTTCCGAAAGGCCCTGCCCCCTCTGGACGGCCTGCCGCGCGAGCTCGTAGACGCTGCCGGCGTCGCGCAGCACCTCGACCTGGCGGCCGTCGCCCGCGACCCTGCCGACCCGGCGGGCGCCGGCCGGCGAAACCAACTGCACCAGACGCATCTTGCCTGCCTCCCCGGCGATCCGTGACGTGCGCTCTTGGCGTGGCCCCTGGAGCCCGGGCTCAACCTGACGCGCCGGCGCCGGCGCCGTCAAGCTCGCCGCCCCGGGTCTCAGGCGCGGCCCGCGGCGCGAGCGCGCCCGCGAGCCAGCCGAAGTTCTGGCGGAGCGCCACCACCTCGCCGACCACGATCAGGGTCGGGCCGGCAAGGCGCGGATCGGGCGCGAGCTCCGGCAGCGTCGCCAGTGTCCCGGTCACCACCCGCTGGTGCTCGTAGGTGCCGTTCTCGATCAGCGCGGCCGGGGTCGCGGCGGCCAGGCCGTGCTCGATCAGCTTGCGGCAGAGGCTGCCGAGCGCCTTGATCCCCATGTAGACCGCGAGCGTCTGGCCGGGCTGCGCGAGCAGGCGCCAGTCGAGCTCGAGCTCGCCGTCGCGGGTATGGCCGGTGACGAAGATCAGGGTCTGAGCGAGCGCGCGGTGGGTCAACGGGATCGCGGCCGCGGCGGCGCAGCCGATCGCCGCGGTCACCCCCGGCACGACCTGAAACGGGATGCCGGCCGCGGCCAGCGCCTCCAGCTCCTCGCCGCCGCGGCCGAACACGAACGGGTCGCCGCCCTTGAGGCGGAGCACGCGCCTGCCGGCGCGCGCCAGCTCGATCAGGAGCGCGTTGATGCCGGCCTGCGGGCAGACGTGGCGCGCGCGCATCTTGCCGACGAAGATCCGCTCGACCCGGGCGGGCACGCGATCGAGGATGTCGGGGCCGACCAGGCGGTCGTAGACCACGACCTCGGCCTTGCGCAGCAGCCGGAGCGCGCGCAGCGTCAAAAGATCGGCCGCGCCCGGGCCGGCGCCGACCAGCCAGACCTCCCCTGTCGGCCGCGTTGGCCCGGACGGCTGGTTGCTCAACCGGTCACCTCTGCAGCCGGGGCCGCGTGCCCACGAGATCGCACCCGCGGCTCAGCCCGCGCGCTCGTAGATCTCGAAGCGCGCCTCGTCGGTGTAGTCGCGGCCCTCCTGGCCGGCGGCGCGGTACAGCTCGGTGTTCAGGATCAGGCGGCGGTCGTGGAAGATCTTCTCGCAGCGGCGGTCGATGAACATGCCGCCGATCGGCTCCTTGCCGTCGCCGGGCTTGGCCTCGGTGCACTGCCACCCCTCGCGGCCGTAGCGGCCCATGACCCGGATCCCGAACAGGAACGCCGCCTTCTTCTGGTAGTAGCGGGCGTCGGGATCGGTGACGATGCGCAGGCCCTGGACCACGCCCTGGTCGTCGATCAGCAAGGACGGGATCACCGGGTGGCCGGCGACCTTGGTGCCCTCCCACTGATCGCCGAGCTTGGCCAGCGGCGAGGGCGCGAACGCGAACGCGACCTCGTGCAGCCCCTTCGGATCGGCCGGGCACTTGCCGAACTCCTGCCAGCCGCCGATCGCGGTGCCGGGCTTGGCGCCGTCGTTGCCGCAGGCGAAATCGGCGTAGCCCTCGGCCGGCAGGTCGGCGACCTTCATGCCGACCCGGAGATCGCGCAGGTCGCCCTCGAGCGGGTTTTCGGCGGCGGCGGCGGCGAGCGCGAGCCCGGCGGCGAGCGCGGCTGTGAGCCCCAGCCCCATGGTCCGGATCGTCATCCCCCTCTCCCTGTTGACCTCTGGCGTGCGACCGGCTGTGCCCTTGTCGGCGGCCGGCGGGCGTGGTCCCTTATAGACCGCACAACGAGGCCTGGGGAGGCGGCAAACGATGGATCTGGCGAAGGTTGTGAGCGGGGTCGCTGGGGCGCTGGCGGTGGCGGCGCTGTTGGTCTGCGCCGGCGGGGCGCGCTCGGCCCCCGATCTCGAGCTCGGCAAGCGGGTCTACAAGAAGGCGAACTGCGTCGGCTGCCACAAGTGGCACGGCGGCGGCGGCGGCGGCTATGGCGGGGCGGCGCTGTCGCTGCGCGCGACCGAGCTCGACCGCGCGCAGCTGATAGAGGTCGTGCGCTGCGGCCGGCCCGGCACCCGGATGCCCTATCACGACCGCAACGCTTACAAGACCACGAGCTGCTACGACGGCATGTCCAAGGCCGACCTCGGCGAGGACTTCCCGGCCAAGGCCGCGGTCTTCCTGCGCGACCAGGAGATCGAGGCGGTGGTCGACTACGTCCAGAACCAGCTGCAGGGCAAGGGCGAGCCGACCAAGGCCGACTGCATCGCCTTCTGGGGCGAAGGCGAGCGCCAGTGCCAGGACATGAAGTGAAGGGTCTGGATCGCACCGTCGCGATCTCTGCTGGTGGTCGGAACCTAACGCTTGCCACCCAGGCCAGATTCGGCCTCCGGCCTGAAGCGGACATCCACGTCGCGTGCGGTTTGCGAGCCCTCCCGCCAGGAGCGCCGCAAATCAAGCGTCCTGCAAGACTTTGGGGGCGTCTCGGTAGCGAAGTGCGTCGACCAGCAAGGCGAAGGCCGGCGTCGGTTGGCGGCGGCTGGGGTAGTAGAGGTGGTAGCCGGAAAACGGCGGACACCAATCCTCGAGCACCCGGATGAGCCGTCCTTTCGCGAGTTGCGTCTCCACCTAGTCCTCCGGCAGGTAAGCCAGGCCGAATCCGGCCAGCGCCGCGTTCAGTCTCAGGGCGATGTTGTTGAACACCAGCTGCCCCTCGACGCGCACCTTCAGCTCGCGTCCCGCTTTCTCGAACTCCCAGGCGTAGAGACCGCCGTAGGTGGGCAGGCGGAGATTGATGCAGTCGTGGGCGGTCAGATCCTGCGGTGTCTGCGGCCGCTTCCGTCTCGCGAAGTAGGCAGGCGCCCCGACGACCGCCATGCCCATGTCCGGCCCGATGCGCACGGCGATCATGTCCCTCGCGACCTGCTCGCCGAGACGAACGCCCGCGTCACAGCGCTCCGCGACGAGGTCGGTCAGGCCATAGTCGACGACCAGCTCGACCCTGATGTCGGGGTAGTCCGGCAGGAACCGCGCCAGGGCAGGCCAGAGGATCGCCTGGGCCGCGTGCTCGCCCGTCGTGATGCGGATCGTACCTGCGGGCTTCTCCCGAAGCTCGTTCAGTGCGGCCAGTTCGGCGTCGATCTCATCGAACCGAGGCCCGAGGGTCTCGACCAAACGCTGCCCAGCCTCGGTCGGCGCCACACTGCGCGTGGTGCGGGTCAACAGTCGCAGCCCGAGCCGCTCTTCGAGTCCGCGGATCGTGTGGCTCAGCGCCGACTGCGAGACGCCGAGCTGCGCGGCAGCCTTGGTGAAACTCCGCTCTCTGGCCACGGCGAGGAAGGCCGGGAGGTCGTTGACGTTTTGGCGCGGCATTGATGAATCCATCTCATGGGTTCATGCGAATTCTATCACCTAATCGGGTGCGGTCGCGCGCCCTAGATTCCCGATCGACGGCAGCCGGCGAGGCTGCCCCTGCAGGCGAGGCGCGAAATGGAGATCAAACGATGCGGCTCACAGCCTTCCGGCACAGGACCGGCGGACTATTTCACGGGCGCCGTCCGCATCGATCCGCTGCTCAGCTCGCCCGATCCGGCCCGCGCCGCGGGCGCCAGCGTCACCTTCGAGCCCGGCGCGCGGACCGCATGGCACACGCATCCCCTGGGTCAGACGCTGATCGTCACGTTCGGCTGCGGCCGGGTGCAGCGCGAGGGCGGGCCGGTCGAGGAAATCCGGCCGGGTGACGTGGTCTGGTTCGCGCCGGGCGAGAAGCACTGGCACGGGGCAGCGCCCACGACGGCGATGACGCACATCGCCATTCAGGAAAGGCTCGACGGCAAGACCGTCGACTGGATGGAAAAGGTCAGCGACGCACAATACCAGGCCTGATTACCTGCGGGTTGTCCGTCGAAGGAGAAGAGACATGCAAAAGCGCACACTTGGCAACAGCAACCTGGAAGTCTCGGCGATCGGGTTGGGCTGCATGGGACTGAGCTTCGGCTACGGTCCGGCAGTCGATCGCCAGCAGGGAATTTCGCTGATCCGGGCCGCCGTCGAGCGCGGCGTCACCTTCTTCGACACCGCCGAAGTCTACGGCCCGTTCACGAACGAAGAGCTGGTGGGCGAGGCGCTCGCTCCCGTCCGCGAGCAGGTCGTGATCGCCACCAAGTTCGGCTTCGATCTCGATCCGAACACGGGCGAGCAGCGGGGCCTGAACAGCCGGCCGGAGCATATCAAGCAGGTGGCGGAGGCGTCGCTCAGGCGGCTGCAGAGCGACGTCATCGATCTGTTCTATCAGCATCGCGTCGACCCGAACGTGCCGATCGAAGACGTCGCCGGCGCGGTCAAGGACCTGATCCAGGAAGGCAAGGTCAAGCACTTCGGGTTGTCGGAAGCTGGCGTGCGGACGATCCGGCGCGCGCATGCGGTCCAGCCGGTGACTGCCCTCCAGAGCGAATATTCCTTGTGGTGGCGGGAGCCCGAGCAGGAGGTCCTGCCGACGCTCGAGGAGCTCGGGATCGGCTTGGTCCCCTTCAGCCCTCTGGGCAAGGGCTTCCTCACGGGCGCGATCGACGAGACCACGACGTTCGACAGCACCGATTTCCGCAACACCGTTCCCCGCTTCACGCCGGAGGCGCGGAAAGCGAACCAGGCGCTGGTCGATCTGCTCGGCCAGATCGCAGCCCGCAAGCACGCGACGCCTGCCCAGATCGCGCTCGCCTGGCTGCTGGCTCAAAAGCCGTGGATCGTGCCGATCCCCGGCACGACGAAGCTGCACCGCCTGGAGGAGAACATCGGCGCGGCGGCCGTCGAACTGACGCCCGACGATCTTCGCGACATCGACCGCGCCGTCGCCAAGGTCACGGTGCAAGGCGCCCGCTACCCGGAACACCTGCAGCGGCTGGTCGGTCGCTGAGCGGCCGCGATTGGAGCAATAGCATCGAAGGAAAAATCGTCGTCATCACGGGCGCGAGCGGCGGGCTGGGCGAGGCAAACCGCGTGCGCTGACATCGCGGACACGTGAAGATCTCGGGCCGGCGCAAGAAGAGGGGGCGGATCGCGAACGACCCGCCCCCCTGGCTCTCGAGACGAGATTGCGGGCTACAGCGAGAACACGAACAGCATCGAGCCCGGCTGCATCTTCTCGAGGCCGGCGGTGCCGTCGACGAACCACTTCGGCCAGGCGCCGCCGAGGCCGACCTCGATCGCGATGTACTGCTTGCCGCCCACGCTGTAGCTCATCGGCGGCGCGTTGACGCCGGCGCCGGTGTCGAAGCTCCACAGCTCCTTCAGGGTCTTGGCGTCGAGCGCCACGATCGTGCCCTCGGGACGGCCGACGAACACCAGGTTGCCGGCGGTCGCCAGCACGCCGCCCAGCATCGGGTACTTGGTCTCGTACTTGCCCACGATCTCGCCGGTCTTGGCGTCGATGGCGGTGACGCTGCCGGTGATCGGCGTGTTCTGACGCGGGCCGCCGCCGGTGAAGAACTCCCGGGGCTTGTAGGAGTCCGGCGTCGTCTCCTTGTTGGTCATCTGATTGCAGCTCTCGATGACCGGGATGTACCAGACGTCGAGCTCGGGGTTGTAGGCGGTCGGCGGCCAGTTCTTGCCGCCCATGTTGCCCGGGCAGGCCTCGCCGACCGGGTTCTCGCGGGTCGGCGCGTTGATGTACGGTTGCACGCCCTTGCCCGGGTCGTACTCGATCGGCAGCCCGGTCACCTTGTCGAGGCCCTTGGTCCAGGTCAGCTGCTTGACGAACGGGGTGCCCCAGACGAACTCGCCGTTGGTGCGGTCGATCGCATAGCCGAAGCCGTTGCGGTCGGCGTGCAGCGCCAGCTTCTTCGGCTGGCCGTCGACCTGGGTGTCGACCAGAACGTTCTCGCCGACGCTGTCGTAGTCGTAGGGGTCGTTGGGCGTGAACTGGTGGTACCACTTGATCTCGCCGGTGTCGGCGTCGAGGGCGATCATGCTGTCGGTGTACAGGTTGGCGCCCGGCCGATACTCGGCGTCCCAGTCGGGACCGGGATTGCCGACGCCCCAGATCAACAGGTTCTGGTCGGGGTCGTAGGAGCCGGTGACCCAGGTCGAGCCGCCGCCGTGCTTCCAGGCGTCGTGGTCATCGGTCCAGGTGTCGTGACCCGGCTCGCCCGGACCCGGGATCGTATGCCGGCGCCAGATCTCCTTGCCGGTGTTGAGGTCGGTCGCCGCGATCCAGCCGCGGATGCCGTACTCGGCGCCCGAGGTGCCGGTGATCGCCATGTCCTTGACCACGAGCGGCGCGACGGTGATCACCTCGCCGATGCCGGGATCGGCGACCTGGCGTTCCCAGGCGACCTCGCCGGTCTCCTTGTCGGTCGCGAGCAGGCGGCCGTCGAGCGTGTGCGAGATCACCTTGTCCTTCCACAGCGCCACGCCGCGGTTGTCGACGCCGCAGCAGGCGACCGCGCCCGACCAGTCCTTGTCGGTGCCGGGGTCCATCTTCCAGACCAGCTTGCCCGGACCGTCGCTGATGTCGAGCTTGTAGACCGAGCCCCAGCCGTCGGTCGTGTACATCACGCCGTCTTCGACGATCGGCGTGCCCTCGAGGCCGCCGTGCGGCCAGATGCCGCCGCCCTCGATGCCGCCCATGGCATAGGTCCAGGCGACCTTCAGGTTCTTGACGTTGTCGGTGTTGATCTGGTCGAGCTTGGAGAACCGGTGGGCGGCGTAGTCCCCGTGGTGGGTGAGCCAGTTCTGCGGCTCCTTGTCGGCGTTGAGCAGCTGCTCCATCGTGGTCTCGCTGGCGGCGAGCGCGGGCGTCGCGAGCGCCAGCGCGCAAACGCCAAGCAACCACGCCGGCCGGCCGGCGCAGGTCCAAAACGGCATTTTTGAACACCTCCCAGGTGGCAAAAAGATGAATTGATTCAGTGGGCTGATCTATGGGCCCACGGTTGCGGCGCCAGATTAGGGAGAGATCGTGCGCCGGTCAAACGGCAAAGTCGTCCGGGCGCCCTTCATCTGTCCTCGCGGCCATCTGTCCTGGCGCCGAACGACACTGGCGGGCCCGGGAATTGCGGCGGGCCGCCGGCAAGCGACCGGCGCTGCGGCCGCGGCGGGGCTCAGGGACAGATGGGGCTCAGGGATAGATGATGATCGTGGTGCCGTCGTCGACCAGCGTCCAGATCTCGTCGATCTCCTGATTGGTGAGCGCGATGCAGCCGTCGGTCCAGTCGACGTACGGGTGACCGACGCGCTCGGCCGCCACGCCGTTGGGCAGGCCGTGGAGCATGATCTCGCCGCCCGGCGAGACGCCCCAGCGCAGGGCGCGCTGATCGTCCCACTCGCGCGGATAGGAGACGTGCAGCGAGCGATGGAAATTGCTGTTCGCGTTGCGCCAGTCGAGGGTGTAGACCCCTTCCGGGGTGCGGCCGTCGCCTTCCTGACGCTTGGGGCCGTCGGGCGCGCGGCCGAGCGCGATCCGATAGCTCGCGATGACCTGGCCCGCGTGCATCAGCTGCAGGCGGCGGGCGGCCTTGTGCACGATCACGAGGTCGGCCTTGAGGGGCTCGAAGTGGGGGATCTGGGCGCGCGCCGGGCCGCCTTGGCCCGCGGCCAGCAGCAGCGCGCCCAGACCGAGAGCGACCCAGGGCCGCATGGCCATCCGACGGAGGATTTGCTCGATTCGAGGCATGGCTCTTAGCTCAATCGAAACACCCGACCGGGTACAGGATGGGCTGGGGTAAGGGGGATCCTCGACGGCCGAATTTCCATGAGCAGACCTAACGAAGAGTTGCCACCGATGCACCGTCGCGACGTCATCGCGCTCTGCCTGGTCGGCGTCTGGTTCTCCAGCGGCTGCGATCTTGGTAGCATGTTGGACCGCGATGGCAATCTGCGCGAGACCACGACCTACCGGGCCTCATACCAAGATACGCTTCTGGACGTCGCCCGGAAGTTCAAGCTCGGCTACGTCGAGATGGTCGCGGCCAATCCCGGCACCGATCCCTGGCTGCCCGGCGAGGGCACCGAGCTCGTGCTGCCGACCGTCCACCTGGTCCCCGACGCCAAGCCGGACGGCATCGTCATCAACCTCGCCGACATGCGCCTCTACTACTTCGAGACGCCGGACGCGGCGCCCCGGTCCTATCCGATCGGGATCGGCCGCGAGGGCCTGCTGACGCCGACCGGCACGACCGAGATCGTGCGCAAGGCCAAGGACCCGACCTGGCGGCCGAACGCGCGCATGCGCGCCGAGCATCCGGAATATCCCGAAGCGGTACCGCCCGGGCCCGACAATCCGATGGGCGACCGGGCGATGTATCTCGGCTGGCCGCAGTACGCGATCCACGGCACCAACAAGCCCTGGGGGGTCGGCCGCCGGGTCAGCAGCGGCTGCATCCGGATGTATCCCGAGGACGTCGAGGCGCTCTACGATCTGGTCCAGGTCGGCACCAGGGTGACCGTGGTCGATCAGCCGTTCAAGTTCGGCTGGATCGACGGCCAGCTGTTCATGGAGGCGCATCCGACCCAGGCGCAGAGCGACGAGCTCGAGGCGCTCGGTCGCTTCGACCCGGACGTGCCGAGCAGCGTCGTCGACCAGGCGCTGGCGGCCGCAGGCACCGAGGCGGCGCGACTCGACTGGAGCCGGATCCGCAAGGCCGTGGTCGAGCGCCGCGGCTACCCCGTGCGCGTGACCCGCTGATCTGAACGCAGGGACTGCCGAGGCCGGGCCAGCCTCTCGAAGTGCCAGGCGGGCCGGACCGACCGGGGTGCGGAGTCCGCCCACTCCGGGCTCCCGTCCGCGCGCCGGGCATCGCGATCGAAGCATAGCTGAACGGCCGCCCCGCGAACCGGCGGGGCGCCCGCACCCATCAGAACGCCAGAGCCAGCCCGCCGCCCGCGGCCACCCGGTTCGCCGGGTGACCGCCGGCGGGCGCCGGCCGCAGTTACTTGCGCAGCGACTGCTGCATCATGCGGTCCTGCCGCTCCATCGCCATCTGCGCGTTCGAGGCGGCATCGGCGGCTTCGGTCGCGGCCTTTTCGGCCCGGTCGGCGGCCTGGGCGGCGCGATCGGCGGCAGCCTGCGCGTTCTGGGACGCGGTCTGGGCCTGGCTGAGCGCGGCGCGATCCGAATCGCTCATGTTCGACGCACAAGCCGACATCAAGGTGGCCGTGGCCACGATCAGCGTGCCGACGCGAAGACCCCGTGCGAGATTGCTCATTGAACCCTCTTTCTGATCATCATCGGTTGAGCCCACGCATGTTAAGCAAGAGCAATGGTAAAGGAAATGCTAATCTGGCCGAAATTCCCGCGCTGGTTACTGCCGGGCGCGCGCTGATCGCCCCCGCAGCCGCCGATCTACCAGAAGCGCACCGGTCCGGTGTCGACGTGGACGAAGTCGGATTCCGGATAGTAGCCGACCCCGCCCAGCCCGAGCAGGATCGCGGCGTCGCGCAGCTCCGGCAGCGGCCGGCCGGGCATCCGGATGTCGATCGCCATGCCGCGCATGTGGTAGCTGGTCTTCGAGACCCGGCGGCTGCGCGCCGCGAGCATGGCGTTGGTCGCCGGGCAGCGATAGCCGGAGATCACGTGGATCGGGCCGTGATAGGCCAGCTGTTGCCGCAGCCGGTACAGAAGGTCGAGCAGCCGGGGATCGATCGCATAGACGTCCCCGGTCCGGAAATCGCGCAACGTGTAGTCGATCTCGCGCAGACCCTGGGGCAGATAGTGGCCGCTCTGCCAGTAGACTGCGGTCAGCCTCTCGCCGGTGTGGATGTTGTCGAAGCTCAGCCGGCGCAGCACGCCCGCGGCGGCGGCCGGGCGCGCCGCGCCGAACAAAAGGCCCGAGCCCGCGGCGAGCATCAGGCCGAGCATGCGGCGGCGATCCGAGGCCACCTGGTCGATCGGACCGGCGGGCATCCCTCCATCTCTCCTGATTCTGGTCGAGCCTGAACCGGGTTCCGGTCGAGGCCGCGCTCCGGCGGCACCGCCGAGCCTTGTCGGCGCTGCCATTCTGCCACAGGCCAGGCGCGAGCGGAACTGCAAAGCCGCCGGCGGCGCGCGCGGCCGGCCCTGGCACGCCCGGCGCAACGGCTCGCTTTCCCAACAATATCAAGTGTGTTACCCGTTGGCGGCCGGGCCGCGGGCGGCGCCTCCGGGTTGCTGCCCGGAGGGCGCCCGAGGGCAGCCCGGCGAGTCCTCAGCCAGGAGGCGACGATGGCCAATCAGGACCAGCAGAGTGGGATTCGCTACGTCGAGGTCGGCGCCGACTATTTCGAAAAGCGCGGCCTGCGCCGCTACGCCGGGGTCTGGTCGCTCTGGGCGCTGGGCGTCGGCGCGGTCATCTCGGGCGATTTCTTCGGCTGGAACTTCGGGCTCATCTCGGGCGGCTTCGGCGGCCTGCTGATCGCGACCCTGATCATCACGGTGATGTACCTGGGCTTGTGCTACTCGATCGCCGAGATGTCGCCGGCGCTCCCCCACACCGGCGGCGCCTACTCGTTCGGGCGCTCGGCGATGGGCCCCTGGGGCGGCTTCCTGACCGGACTCGGCGAGAACATCGAGTACGTGCTGACGCCGGCGGTGATCGTGGTCGGCATCGGCGGCTATCTCGGCGCCATCTTCGGCACGCCCGAGGCGTTCGCGCCGGTCTGGTGGGCGCTCGCCTACGTCGCCTTCGTCGGCCTCAACATCTGGGGCGTCGAGCTGTCGTTCCGGTTCACGATCCTGATCACCTTCGTGGCGCTGGCGATCCTGCTGGTGTTCTACATCGGCGCGCTGCCGCACTTCGATTTCAGCCTCTACGCGCTCAACATCGGGACCGACCCGCAGGGCGCGCCGGTGGCGCTCGAGCAGGGCGGCGGCCCCTGGCTGCCGAGGGGCCTGTTCGGGATCGCCGCGGCACTGCCGTTCGCGATCTGGTTCTATCTCGCGATCGAGGAATTGCCGCTCGCCGCCGAGGAGGCGCACGCACCCCAGCGCGACATGCCCAAGGGCATCCTGCTCGGCATCCTGACGCTGATCGTCGCGGCCTTCCTGACGCTGTTCCTGAACGCCGGCATCGCGCCCGGCTCGTTCGAGGTCGGCGGCTCCAACGAGCCCCTGTTCCTCGGCTTCAAGACCATCTTCGGCGAGGGCATCGGCAGCAAGGTCCTGGCGCTGATCGCGGTCGCCGGCCTGATCGCGAGCTTCCACACGATCATCTATGCCTACGGCCGCAACATCTACTCGCTCTCGCGCGCGGGCTACCTGCCGCATTGGCTCTCGGTCACCCACGGCGAGCGCCGGACGCCGCACGTCGCCCTGATCGTCGGCGCGCTGATCGGCTTCGTGGTCGCCTGCCTGATCCAGTATTCGGGCGAGCTGTTCGGCGGCGTCCCGGTCGGCGCCGTGCTGCTCAACATGGCGGTGTTCGGGGCGGTGATCTCCTATGCGATGCAGATGCTGGCGTTCATCCGGCTGCGCCAGAAGCTGCCCAACATCGAGCGGCCCTACGTCAGCGCCGTGGGCACGCCCGGGGCCTGGGCGGCGCTGATCATCGCGCTGGTGACGCTCTTCTTCCTGTTCCTGAACCCCGACTACCGGGTCGGGGTGGTCGGCTGCGCGATCTGGTACGGGCTCGCGGTCATCTACTTCGGGGTCTACGCGCGCAAGTACATGGTCCGCTCGCCCGAGGAGGAGTTCGCGCTCGAGGAGCTGCGCAAGGAGGAGGCCCGCCGCCGCGGCGGCCGCGCCGCCGCCTGAGGCGACGCGGCGGAGGGAGGGAGCTCGACGCCGGGGCCTTGTCCTGCCACGGCCTGACGGGGTTCCCGCCCTGCGCCGGTCCGGCCGCGGAACAGGCGTTGGTGGCCTCGACCGCCTCGCAGGCGTGATCCTGACCCGCGTCCGCCTTCTGTAGAGCCACGAGCGTCATCCCGCCAGCCGCGCGGAAATTGGCGCGGCGGGGACCCGATCTGGCAGGGGAGACGGGTCGAGCTGTCGGCGCGCCGTCGTCGAAGCGAATGTCGGGGTCCACTTCGGCGCGCCGGTCCGGCCGCATCGCTTACCCAGGTTTTGCGCGCTGCACCAGCCGATCCCGATGCCTGAACAGTGGGGTGGCTTTGATGCTTCACCCCAGGGAAGATCCTCGGCGAAGGCATCGACGGGCGCTTCGTCAACGAACTCAAGCGCGAGCTGACCTTTCCGATCCTCGGCACCAGCGAGCCCAGAACGCACGTTGAGGCACCCTCGGCGGTAAGACGGGACCATATCTTTAGATGATGCGCCATGACATCATGCTTGGTCGGCATCGAATAAGGGCACGAATTTACACTACGCCAGTGTTGGCGCCATAGCGCGTTTGCGGGCAAGCCGCAGAACAGGACACTTCAGATGCAGATCCAAATAAATCGCCGCCATTTCCTGGCCAGCGCGTCGCTGGCCGCGGCCGGCTTTCTCGGCACCCGCACGGCGCGCGCCGACGAGGGGCCGCCGGAAGTCAGCACGATCCGGCTCGCCCGATTTGTAGGCATCTGCGCTGCGCCGGTGTACACCGCCGAGGCGCTGCTGCGCGCGGAGGGCTTCACCGATGTCCGTTGGGTGCCGAAGCCGCCGCTCGATGTCGTGGCCCGCGGCGAGGCCGACTTCGACATCGACGCCGCGCCGTGGGTCGTCGCTCAGCTGGCCGCGGGCGAGCCGACCACGGCGCTCGCGGGCATCCATCCCGGCTGCTTCGAGCTGTTCGCCTACGAACCCATCAGGACCATCAGCGACCTGAGGGGCAAGCGGCTCGGCATCCCGGCGTTCGGCTCCAGCCCCCACCTGCAGCTTGCGGTCATGGCGGCGCACGTCGGGCTCGACCCTAAGAAAGACATCGACTGGATCGTCAGCCCCGCGGGCTATTCGCTCGAGCTGTTCGCCAACAGGGACGTGGATGCCTATCTCGGGTTCCCGCCCGAGCCCCAGGAGATGCGCGCCCGCGGGCTCGGTCGCGCCATCCTCAACATGGCCACCGACCAGCCCTGGTCGCAGTACTTCTGCTGCACCGTGTTCGGCAACCGCGAGTTCGTCCGTGCACACCCCATCTCCACCAAGCGCTTCCTGCGCGCCGTCCTCAAGACCGCCGACCTCTGCATCACTGAACCGGAGCGCGTAGCGCGCCGTCTGATCGATGCCGGGTTCACGCAACGATACGACTATGCGCTCCAGTCGCTGACCGAACTGCCCTACGCCGCCTGGCGCGAGTTCGACCCCGAAGACACGATGCGCTTCTACGCGCTCCGGCTCCGAGAAGTCGACATGATCAAGTCGAGCCCCAACACGATCATCGCCGAGGGCGCCGACTGGCGCTTCCTCAACGAGCTCAAGCGCGAGCTGAAGGCTTGAGCCACGTTGGCGGTAGGCGCGCTGCTCCAGACTTGAAAGAGAGAGGACGCTTCGATGCGTATTATACAGAATCGCCGTGATTTTCTGGCCAGCGCGTCGTTGGCTGCGGCCGCGGGCGTCCTTGGCGCCCGGGCATCGCTCGCCGACGAGGGGCCACCGGAGACGACCACGCTCCGGCTGATCTATGACCCGGGCATCTGTACCGCGCCGTGGTACATCGCGGACGAACTCCTGCGCGCAGAGGGGTTCACAGAAATCCACTACGTGCCAACGGTATCGGGTGGCGACGTCGTCGCGCAGGGTGAAGCCGACTTCACCGCTGACACCGGAGCATGGATCGCCTCACGGCTGGATGCCGGCGCGCCAATCACGGCGTTAGCCGGTGTGCACTCTGGATGCTACGAGCTGTTCGCGCAGGAGCCCATCCGAACCGTCAGCGACCTGAAGGGCAAGAGGATCGGGATCCGGGCACTCCAGTCTGGCAGCCACCTGTATCTCTCGATGATGGCCGTCGACGTCGGGCTCGACCCTCACAAAGACATCGCCTGGGTGACCCCGGGTCCGAGCGAATCCACCATGCAGATGTTCGCCGAACGGAAAGTCGATGTCTTTCTCGGGTTTCCGCCCGAGCCGCAGGAACTACGCGCCCGCAAGATCGGACACGTGATCGTCAACACGGCCACGGATAAACCCTGGTCAGATTATTTCTGCTGCACAGCGTTCGGCAACAGGGACTTCGTCCGCGCTCATCCGGTCGCCACCAAACGCTACCTGCGAGCCATCCTCAAAGCTGCCGACATCTGCGCCGCCGAGCCGGAGCGCGTCGCCCGAATGCTGGTCGATCGCGGGTTCACACCGCGCTACGACTACGCGCTCCAGACCCTGACCGAGGTGCCCTACAATGTCTGGCGCGAGTTCGACCCCGAAGACACGATCCGCTTCTATGCGCTGCGCCTCAACGAGGCGGGCATGATCAAATCGACCCCGCAGCAGATCATCGCCGAGGGCACCGACTGGCGCTTCCTGAACGAGATCAAGCGCGAGCTGAAGGCGTGAGCCCGGTGCCTTTCACGAAATTACAGCCGCCATGGTGGCTGCGGAATCCAGGCTTTCGGGGCCGGCCGCCGCACGGCCGCTTGCGAGGCGCAAGCACCAGAGCCGCTGGCTGACCCGGCGCGGGCGCCTGCCTTACCGCCGGCGGGGCGGAGGGAGCGAGCCCCGCGTCGGCGGCCTTGTGCCAGTCGCGGCGATGACCCCTTCCAAGCGGGCGACGCGGCGATCGAGATCGCGGAGCTCGATCGCCAGGTCGGCGACGGACCTGCCCAGGCGCTCGACCCGCTCGCCGATCACGGCCGCCGTCTGGACGGCGTCGACGATCTTGTCGAACCAGCTCACGCCTCGGCTGCCGCCTTCTGCCGCTTGGCCTCGAAATAGGCCTTGGTCGCCTCGACCTCCTCGAAGGCCTGGTCGAGGGCCGCATTCGCCCTTTGCATCGTCCGGAGCGCCACTTCTGCCAGTCGCTCCAGGGCGGCCGCCTGATCGGCCGGCAACGGCGGCGCCTCAGGCGAGCGCCCCGGCTTGCCGGCATCGGTCTTCGGCGGCTCGGCGTCGTTCAACGCGGACAACGCCCCGCGGACGAGCTCCCCGACGCTCGATCGCCGGGCTCTGGCAAGCGCAACGAGCCGAGCCTTCTCTTCCGGCGCGAGGAGTACGACCAGGCGGTCGGATTTCATGATCCATCCTGTGGCTGGCATGTCCATGAACATGGTAATGATCGCCTCGGCCGATCGCAAGGCCCAACACAGCAGAAGACTTTAATCCCGGGATCAGCCATGGCAAAAGGGCGGTCCCCGGAACCACCCGTCAGGACAAGGCCATGGCCGGCAATCTGGATCTCGACGCACTGAAGCAGGAGGTGGCGGCGGGTGCGATCGACACCGTGCTCGCCTGCTTCGTCGACATGCAGGGCCGCCTGATCGGCAAGCGGGTCACCGGGCACTACTTCCTCGAGCAGGTGGTGCACGAGATGCACGCCTGCGACTACCTGCTGGCCCTCGACATGGAGATGGAGCCGGTGCCGGGCTACGCGGCGGCGTCCTGGGATCTGGGCTACGGCGACTTCGCGATCCGGCCGGATCTCGCGACGCTGCGCCGGATTCCGTGGCTCGAGGGCACCGCCCTGGTGCTGGGCGACGTCGTCGATCACCATGGCGAGGACGTGCCCCACAGCCCGCGCGCGATCCTGAAGCGCCAAGTCGCCCGGGCGCGCGAGCTGGGCTTCAAGGTCAACATGGCGTCCGAACTCGAGTTCTACGTGTTCGACGAGCCCTACGATCAGGCGCGCGCCAGGATTTACAAGGGCCTCAAGACCGCCGGCTGGTACATCGAGGACTACCACATCTTCCAGACCACCAAGGAAGAGAGCCTGATCCGGGCGATCCGCAACCACATGGACGCGGCCGGCATCCCGGTCGAGTTCTCGAAGGGCGAGTGGGGGCCAGGCCAGGCCGAGCTCAATCTGCGCTACGCCGAAGCGCTCGAGATGGCCGACCGGCACGCGATCTACAAGAACGGCGTCAAGGAGATCGCCTTCCTCCAGGGCAAGGCCGTGACCTTCATGGCCAAGTGGGATTTCGGGCTCGCCGGCAGCAGCTGCCACATCCACAGCTCGCTCGTGGATGCAGAGGACGGCAAGCCGGTTTTTCCGGATTCCTCCGGAAATTACACGGACACGTTCAAGCACTACATCGCCGGACAGCTGGCGCTGGCGCGCGAGCTGACCCTGTTCCTCGCCCCCTACATCAACTCGTACAAGCGCTTCCAGGCCGGCTCCTTCGCGCCGACCAAGGCGATCTGGAGCACCGACAACCGCACCGCGGGCTTCCGGGTGATCGGCGGCGGGCCGTCCTTGCGCGTCGAATGCCGGGTCCCCGGCGCCGACGCCAACCCCTACCTCGCCTTCGCGGCCCTGCTGGCGGCCGGTCTGTCCGGGATCGAGCAGAACCTCGAGCTCGAGCCCGCGTTCACCGGCGATGCCTACCACGGCAAGGACATCCGCGAGATCCCGAAGACGCTGCGCGAGGCGATCGACTGCCTGGACCGGTCGGCGGCCATGCGCGCGGCGTTCGGCGACGCCGTGGTCGAGCACTATCTGCACGCCGGCCGCTGGGAGCAGTTCGAGTACGATCGCCGGATCACCGACCACGAGCTGATCCGCGGCTTCGAGCGCGCCTGAGCCGATGGCCGGGCGCACGGAGTTCGCCGGCCGGACGGCGGTCGTGACCGGCGCCGGCGGCGGCATGGGCCTTGCGATCGCGCGCGGGCTGACGGCCGCGGGCGCGCGGGTCGCCGGCATCGACGTCAAGCCGCCGCCCGCCGGGCTCGATGCCGGGCTCTACGCCGAGGGCGACGTCAGCGATGACGGCCTGGTCGGCGCGGCGATCGAGCGCGCCGTCGCCACGACCGGCCGCCTCGACTATCTGGTCAACGCCGCCGGGATTCTGCTGTTCGGCGAGGACCGATCCCTGGTCGGGATCGAGCTCGACGTCTGGCACCGGGTGCTGGCGATCAACCTCACCGGCTGCATGCTGACCGCCCGCCACGCCATTCCCCATATGGCAAAACACGGCGGGGCGATGGTGCACGTGTCCTCGATCCAGTGCCTGCGCGGCGATGATAGGCCACAGGATGCGTACCAGGTCGCCAAGGCCGGCATTCTCGCGCTTTCCAAGTCGATCGCGATCCAGTTCGCATCGCGAGGAATCCGGTCGAACGTGATCCTGCCGGGGCCGACCGAGAGCCCGATGCAGGCACGCTGGCAGGCCGATCCCGCGATGAAGCATCGGACCGCCGCGGCCGTGCCGCTCGGCCGGGTCGGCAGCGTTCAGGACATGGCGGAGGCCTGCCTGTTCCTGTTGTCCGAGCGGGCCGCCTGGATCACCGGCACCGAACTGGTCGTCGACGGCGGCCTGATGGCCCGGCCCTGAGGCCGGCTGGCGGCGCGCACGAACAGTCCTGACAGCAGGATGGGCCTGAGCCGGTGCCGATCGGCGATCCCTGGTTCTATCTGATCGCGGTGCCGGCGCTGCTGATCACCGGCGTCTCCAAGGGCGGCTTCGGCGGCGGGCTCGGCATCGTCGCGGTGCCGCTCCTGGCGCTGGTCGTGAGCCCGGCCGAGGCGGCGGCGGTCCTTCTGCCGGTCCTGATCCTGATGGACCTGATCGGTGTGCGCGCCTACTGGCGGCGGTTCGACGGCCATGCGCTCGCGGTCATGCTGCCGGGCGCGGTGGTCGGGATCGCGCTCGGCGGGCTCGCCTTCGGCCTGCTCGATGCGCGCGCCACGCGGCTGATCGTGGGCGCGATCGCGCTCGCCTTCGTCGCCCATTATCTGCTCGGCGGCGGCCGGCTCGCCCCGGCGCGGCCGCCGAACGCCTGGCTCGGCGCCGGCTGCGGCGCGGTCGCGGGCTTCACCAGCACGGTCGCGCATGCCGGCAGCCCGCCGGCGGCGATCTATCTGTTGCCGCTCAAGCTCGACAAGACCCGGTTGGTCGCCACCAACATCGTTCTGTTCGCGGCGATCAATCTCTTGAAGCTCGGGCCCTACGGCCTCCTCGGCCAGCTCGGCGCCAGGAACCTCGCGACCGCGCTCGTACTGGCGCCCCTGGCGCCGCTCAGCATGAGCGCCGGCATGCGCCTGCACCACCGGATCGAGCCCGCGACCTTTTATCGGCTCTGCTACGTCTTCGTCGCGATCACCGGCTTGAAGCTGGTCTACGATGGTCTGATCTGATCGGTTGCGACCACGACGGCAGGCAGATGCACGCGCATATCCACGACCACGGCGCCGGCCACGCTCACAGCCGCGCCCACGGCGCCGACGCCTCGGCCGACAACGAGCGCCGGGTGTTCTGGACGCTCGTGCTGACCGCGGGCTTCATGGTCGCCGAGGTGGTGGGCGGGATCGCCGCGGGCTCGCTGGCACTGCTCGCGGACGCCGGCCACATGCTGACCGATACCGCCTCGCTGACGCTCGCCTGGGCCGCGTTCCGGATCGGCCGCCGGCCGCACGACGGCAGGCGGACCTACGGCTACCACCGCTTCCAGGTGCTGGCGGCGTTCGTCAACGGCGTCGCGCTGATCGCGGTCGTCGGCTGGATCGCGATCGAGGCGATCCGCCGGCTGCTGGCGCCGATCGCGGTCGAGGGCGGCCTGATGCTGGTGATCGCCGGGCTGGGCCTCCTGGTCAACATCGCGGCCTTCACGCTCCTGCACGGCGGCGATCGGGAGAACCTCAACATCAGGGGTGCTGCCCTGCACGTGCTGGGCGACCTCCTGGGCTCGGTCGCGGCGATCGCGGCCGGCGGCATCATCTACGCGACCGGCTGGACCCCGATCGACCCGCTGCTGTCGGTGGTGGTGGCGCTGCTGATCCTGCGCAGCGCCTGGCTGCTGGTCCGCAGATCCGCCCACATCCTGCTCGAGGGCACCCCCGACTGGCTCGACGTCGACGAGCTCAAGGCCGAGCTGGTCGCGGCGATCCCGGCGGTCCAGGACGTCCACCACGTCCACGCCTGGATGCTGACCAGCGAGCGGCCGCTGCTCACGATGCACGCCCGGATCGAGCACGACGCCGACCGCGACCAGATCCTGCGCGCGATCCGTGGCTTCCTCGAGCGCGACTACGGCATCGGCCACGCCACCGTCCAGCTCGAGCCCGCCGGCTGCGCCGACGAGGCGTGCTGACCACTTATCAGCTTCCGAGCGCTGAGCAGTTCCTCAAAGCAGCCCCCGACCAGCCGCGTCACGCCGCGCGGGGACGGACGGTCGAGTTGATCTCCGGGCCGATGCGCTCCCGGGCCAGCTCCAGATCGTAGCTTGTCTGCATGCCGAGCCAGAACTCGGCCGACGTGCCGAAGTAGCGGGCCAGCCGCAGCGCCGTGTCCGGCGTGATCGCGCGCTTGCCGTTGACGATCTCGCTGATCCGGATCTCGGGCACACCGAGCGCCTTGGCGAGCGCGTACTGGCTCATCGCAAGTGGCTTCAGGAAGTCCTCGCGCAGGATCTCGCCCGGATGGGCAGGCGGAAAATCGGCCATCATCGGCTCCAAGCGGCCTCAGGGATGGTAGTCCACGATCTCGACGTCATGGGCGTCACCATCGTCCCAGACGAAACAGACGCGCCACTGATCGTTGATCCGGATGCTGTGCTGCCCCCGGCGATCCCCCGAGAGCGCCTCGAGACGGTTGCCCGGCGGGGCGCGCAGGTCGTGCAGCGAGCGCGCGTTGTGGAGCTGCAAGAGCTTGCGATTGCCGATCCGCAGCACCTCATGCGGCACACCCTTGACGAAGCGTCGCTGCCAGGCAGCGCGAGCGGCTTCGTTCCTGAACGACTTGATCATGCCGGCAGCATACTACCGCAATACGATAGCATGCGCTACGCCTCGGCTGAAAAGCAGGGCTAGTATAGGCCGAATGATCGAGAAGTACGGAATAACCCCATGAAATACCTGGTCGAGGTGTTCTGGAGGACGTTCACGGCCACCAGTCGGCGGTGAGCTGGTCGACGGTGTAGGGGCAGGTGGTGGGGAGGGCGTCGGCGGCGGACGGCTCGCCGTGGTCGCGGAGCGCGCCTTCGGCGTTGCGGCGCGCGATCTCGTAGACGCGCGGCAGCTCGTCCTGGAGGGCCTGGCGGACCCGGGGCGTGAGGCCGAGCTCGAGCCGGGCGCGGTGCTCGCGCACCGTGGCGCGCCAGCCGTTGCGCGGGTCTTGGGCGGGGCTGTGGACGAGCTTCAGGAGGTGCTCAATCACGATCCGCGCGTGGCTGAGCGTCGCCTCGCGCTGCATGTCGCCCAACGCCTCGATCGCCTCGATCAGATGGTCCCGATCGAGCGCGCCGAACCGCTTGGACCGCAGCAGCGCCGCCTGCTGCCGGGTCCAGGCGTAAAAGTCGTCATCATGCAGCGGCGCGCGCGCGGGGACCTTGGTCGCCATCACGAATGTCCAGCTTTGAGAGCTCTGCCCAAATTAGCACGGACTACACGAATGCTCCCCATGGCCACCTTGGTTTCCGTGACCGCCGACGGGCCGGCCCTCGGGACCCGGGCGCCCTAGGCGCGGCCCGCTCACGCCGGCGCCGGCAACGCCTGCCAGATTTCGCTGGCGTAGTCGCGGATCGTGCGGTCGGACGAGAACCAGCCGACCTTGGCGGTGTTGAGGAGCGCCTGGCGCCACCAGGTCCCGGAGTCGCGGTAGGCCGCGTCGACCCGTTTCTGGGCCTCGGCATAGGCCGCGAAGTCGGCCAGCACCATGAAGTAGTCCTCGCCGAGCAGGCGCTCGACCAGCGGCCGGAAGCGGTCGCCGTCGTCGGGCGAGAACTGGCCGCTGCCGATCGCCTCGAGCACGCCCGCCAGCGCCGGCGCCGCGGCCACCTCGGCGCGCGGGTCGTAGCCGTTGGCGCGCTCGGCCCGGACCTCCTCGGCGGTCAGGCCGAAGATGAACATGTTGTCGTGGCCGACCAGCTCGCGGATCTCGATGTTGGCGCCATCGAGCGTGCCGATGGTCAAGGCACCGTTGAGCGCGAGCTTCATGTTGCCGGTGCCGGACGCCTCCATGCCGGCGGTCGAGATCTGCTCCGAGAGGTCGGCCGCGGGAATGATCCGCTCGGTCAGGCTGACGTTGTAGTTGGGCAGGAAGATCACCTTGAGCCGGTCGCCGACCGCCGGGTCGTGGTTGACCACCCGGGCGACGTCGTTGATCAGCTTGATGATCAGCTTGGCCTGCCGGTAGGAGGCGGCGGCCTTGCCGCCGAAGATCTTGACCCGCGGCAGCCAGTTGCGGCCGGGCTCGGCGCGGATCGCCTGCCAGTCGGCGATCGTGCCCAGGATGTTGAGCAGCTGGCGCTTGTACTCGTGGATCCGTTTGATGTGGACGTCGAACAGCGCGGAGGGGTCGACCTGCACCCCGGTCCGCTCGGCGATCAGGGCCGCGAGCCGCTCCTTGTTGCGCCGCTTGGCGGCGGCGAAGCGGTCGCGGAACGAGGCGTCGTCAGTGAGCGGCACCAGCGCCTCGAGCTGCTCGAGATCGCCGACCCAGCCCGGGCCCACGGCCTCGGTGATCAGCTCCGAGAGCGCGGGATTGCACTGGCGCAGCCAGCGCCTGGCCGTGATGCCGTTGGTCTTGTTGGTGATCCGGCCCGGGAAGGCCCGGTTGAGATCGCGGAACACGGTGCGCTGCATCAGCTCGGTATGGAGCGCCGAGACGCCGTTGACCTTGTGCGCGCCGAAGAACGCCAGGTGGCCCATCCGCACCCGATGGCCGTTGGCCTGGTCGATCAGCGCGACCGCGGCCGGATCGACCTCGGCGCCGTTCAGGGCCTGGAAAAGATCCGCGTTCAGGCGGTGGATGATCTGCATGTGGCGCGGCAACAGATGCTCGAGCAGCGAGACCGGCCAGCTCTCGAGCGCCTCCGGCAGCAGCGTGTGATTGGTGTAGGCGATGCAGCCCTGGGTGATCCGCCAGGCTTCTTCCCAGGCCAGGTCGTGCTCGTCGACCATCAGGCGCATCAGCTCCGCGACCGCGATCGCCGGATGGGTGTCGTTGAGCTGGATCGCGACGTGCTCGGGCAGCGTGCCGACCTGGCCGTACTGCTGCAGATGGCGGCGCAACAGGTCGTGGAGCGAGGCCGAGGTGAAGAAATATTCCTGCTTCAGGCGCAGCTCCTGGCCGGCGGGCGTGTCGTCGTTCGGGTACAGCACCCGGACGATGCTCTCCGAGGTCACCTGCTCGGCGACCGCGCCCAGATAGTCGCCGCGGTTGAACTGGTCGAGCCGCATCGGGTTGGCCGACTGCGCCGACCACAGCCGGAGCGTGTTGACCTGGTGGCCGGGCCAGCCGACGATCGGGGTGTCGTAGGCGACCGCCAGGACCCGCTCGCCGGGATGCCAGACCTGATGCTCGCGGCCGTTGTCGCTGACGCGCTCGACCGTGCCGCCGAAGCCGACCTCGTAGGCGACCTCGGGGCGCTCGAACTCCCAGGGATTGCCGAACGCCAGCCAGTCCTCCGGCTGCTCGACCTGCCAGCCGTCGTGGAACAGCTGCCGGAACAGGCCGTGCTGGTAGCGGATGCCGTAGCCGAAACCGGCGACCCCGACGGTCGCCATGCTCTCCATGAAGCAGGCGGCGAGCCGGCCGAGGCCGCCGTTGCCGAGCGCGGCGTCGGGCTCGATCTCGCGCACCCGGTCGAGATCGACGTCGAGGCCCGCAAGCGCCGCCCGGCAGGTCTCCTGGAGCTGCAGGTTGCAGAGATATTCGCTCAGGAGGCGGCCGATCAGGAACTCGAGCGAGAGATAGTAGACCCGCTTCTGGCCGCTCGCGTAGACGTGGCGGGTGGTCTCGATCCAGCGGTCGACCGCCTGGTCGCGGACCGCGAGCGCGGTCGCGACGTACCAGTCGTGATCCTGCGCGTGCGCCACATCCTTGCCGACCGCGTAGGCGAGCTTGGCCAGGATCGCGGTGCGCAGCGCTTCCGGAGTGATGGTCGTCATACCTTGCCTGTCGTCACGAGGCGCCGCCGCGCAGCGCCTTCAGGTGATTGATCAGCCCGTTCGTCGAGGCGTCGTGGCTCGCCACGGGGGTGCTGCCCGCGAGTTCGGGCAGGATCGCGCTCGCCAGTTGCTTGCCGAGCTCGACCCCCCATTGATCGAACGAGTTGACATTCCAGAGCACACCCTGAGTGAAGATTTTGTGCTCATAGAGCGCGATCAGCCGGCCGAGTGTGGCCGGATCGAGGCGCCGGTAGAGGAGCGCGTTGCTCGGCCGGTTGCCCGCGAACAGCTTGTGCGGCAGCAGCGCCTCGAGGGCGGCGCCCTGGAGCCCTGCCCGCTCGAGCTCGGCGCGCGCCTGATCCGCGGTCTTGCCGAAGGCCAGCGCCTCGGGCTGGGCGAAGAAGTTGGCGAGCAGCTTGTCCTGGTGGTCGCCGAGCGGGGTCTGGCTCTCGGCCGCGGCCAGGAAGTCGGCCGGGATCAGCTCGGTGCCCTGATGGATCAGCTGATAGAACGCGTGCTGGCCGTTGGTGCCGGCCTCGCCCCAGAGGATCGGGCCGGTCGGGTAGTCGACCTTGTGCCCCTCGCGGTCGGTCGACTTGCCGTTGCTCTCCATGTCGGCCTGCTGGAGATAGGCGGGCAGCCGGTGGAGATGCTGGTCGTAGGGCAGGACAGCGTGGCTGCAGGCGCCCATGAAGTCGCGGTACCAGACCCCGAGCAGGCCCAGGATCGCCGGCAGATTGCGCTCGAGCGGTGCGGTCCGGAAGTGCTCGTCGAGCGCGTGGCCGCCGGCCAGCAGCTCCTCGAAGCGCTCGAAGCCGACCGCGAGCGCGATCGGCAGCCCGATCGCCGACCACAAGGAGTAGCGGCCGCCGACCCAGTCCCAGAACTCGAACATGTTGGCGGTGTCGATGCCGAAGGCCTGGACCGCCTCGGCGTTGGTCGAGACCGCGACGAAGTGCCTGGCGACCTCGGCATCGGGCCCGAGCTTGCCCTGCAGCCAGGCGCGCGCCGAGCCGGCGTTGGTCATCGTCTCCTGGGTCGTGAAGGTCTTGGAGGCGACGATGAAGAGCGTGCGCGCCGGATCGAGCCCTTCGAGCGTATGGACCAGATGGGCGCCGTCGACGTTGGAGACGAAATGCGGCCGCAGGTCGGCCCGCTGATAAGGCTTCAGCGCCTCGCAGACCATCAGCGGGCCGAGGTCGGAGCCGCCGATGCCGATGTTGACCAGATCGGTGATGGTCTCGCCGGTATGGCCCCGCCAGGCGCCGCTCCGCACCCGCTCGCTGAAGGCGCTGCATGCGCGCGAGCACCTCGTTGACCGCCGGCATCACGTCCTGGCCGTCGACCAGGACCCTCCGGTTGGAGCGGTTGCGCAGTGCTGTGTGCAGGACCGCGCGCTGCTCGGTGATGTTGATCTTGTCGCCCTCGAACATGCGCGCGCGCCAGCCTTCCAGGTCGGCCTGGCGGGCGAGGTCGAGGAGCAGCCGGAGCGTCTCGGCGGTGATCCGGTTCTTGGAGTAGTCGAGCAGCAGGTCGTCGAGCCGCAGCGAGAACGCTTCGAACCGGCCGGGGTCGGCCGCGAACAGGTCGCGCAGATGGACCTCGGCCATCGCCTCGGCGTGCCGCTGGAGCGCGCGCCAGGCGGGGGAGCTGGTCAGAGCCGACAAGGGGCGTCTCCTACTCGGCCGGGCCGCGGAGCGCTGCGGCGGCGCGCGCGAGCCCGGTGACCTTTGCCCAGTCGCCGGCGGCCACAAGCGCGCCGGGCGCGACCCAGGAGCCGCCGACGCAAATCACGTTGGGCAGACTGAGATACGCCTTTCGCACGCGCAGCGTCGATACCTCCGGTCGGGCAGAAGCGCCACCTCCGGCAGCGGCGAGGCCAGCGCCTTGAGGTAGGCGACGCCGCCCGCGGGCTCGGCCGGGAAGAACTTGAGCCGGCGATAGCCGTGCTCGAGCAGGCGCATGACCTCGGTCGCGGTCGCCGCGCCGGGCAGGAACGGCACTCGCGCCGCGGCCGCCGCCTCGAGCAGGGCCGGCGTCGCGCCGGGGCTGACCACGAAGCGCGCGCCCGCGCGCTCGGCATCGCGGTACTGGGCGGCCGTCAGCACGGTGCCGGCGCCGACGATCGCACCCTCGATCTCGCCCGCGAGCGCCCGGATCACCTCGAGTGCTTTCGGCGTCCGGAGCGTGATCTCGAGCAGCGGCAGGCCGCCCGCGAGCAGCGCGCGCGCCAGGGGCAGCGCGGTCTCGACGGTCTCGAGCACCAGCACCGGCACGACTGGCGCCGTCGTCAGCAGCTCATGCAGGCCAGCTTGCGGTTCGGCCATGGCTTTCGCTCCCAGCACCTCGCTCTCGTTGGGGGCAGCCGCGGGCGGCGTCATGCCCCATCCTCGTGCCAGGTGCGACCGTCGCGCTCGATCAGCGCGATCGCGGCCGACGGTCCCCAGCTGCCGGCGGTATACGGCTTCGGCGCCTCGCCGCTCTCCTGCCAGACCTCCAGGATCGGCTCGATCCAGGCCCAGGCGGCCTCGACCTCGTCCCGATGCATGAACAGCGTCGGGTTGCCGCGCACGACATCCATCAGCAGGCGCTCGTAGGCGTCCGGATACCGGACCTGGAAGGTCTCGGCGAAGCTCAGGTTCAAAGGCGTCGCCCGCAGGCGCATGCCGCCGGGCCCGGGGTCCTTGCTCATCAGGATCAGCTCGACGCCTTCGTTCGGCTGCAGGCGGACCACCAGCCGGTTGGGCCGGATCGCGCCGCCGCCGACACCGAAGATCGAGTGCGGGATGTTCTGGAACTGGATCACGATCTCGGAGGCGCGCACCGGCAGGCGCTTGCCGGTCCGCAGGTAGAACGGCACGCCGGCCCAGCGCCAGTTCGCGATCTCGGCCTTGATCACCACGAAGGTCTCGGTCCGGCTGCCCCCATCGGCGCCGATCTCCTCGGCATAACCCGGCACCGCACCGCCCTCGCTGGCGCCGGCGCGGTACTGGCCGCGCACCGTCTTGAGGGCGACGTCGGTGCCCTGGACCCGGCGCAGCGCGCGCAGCACCTTCAGCTTCTCGTTGCGCACGGCGTCGGCTTCGAGGCAGGTCGGCGGCTCGAGCGCCACCAGGCAGAGCAGCTGGAGAATGTGGTTCTGGACCATGTCCCGGAGCGCGCCCGCCTGATCGTAATAGGCGCCCCGTCCCTCGATGCCGATCGTCTCGGCAACCGTGATCTGAACGTGGTCGATCGCGCTGCTATTCCACAAGGGCTCGAACAGCGAGTTGGCAAAGCGCAGCACCATCAGGTTCTGGACCGTCTCCTTGCCCAGATAGTGATCGATCCGGAAGATCGCCTCCTCGGCGAACACCGCGCCGACCTGATCGTTGATCGCGCGCGCCGAGGCGAGATCGTGGCCGATCGGCTTCTCGAGCACGACCCGGGCGGCGCCGGTATTGAGCCCGGCGGCGCCGATGTTGCGGCAGATCCGGCCGAACAGGTCGGGCGCGGTCGCGAGATAGAACACCCGCACCCGGTCGCCGGCTTCCTGGAGCCTGGCGGCGAGCTCGGGCCAGCCGCGGGCGCCGACCGCATCCAGCGTGACGTGATCGAGCCGGTCGAGGAAGCGGGCGAGGCAGTCCGGCTCGAGCGCGGCCTCGGGCAGGTGCTCGCGGAGCGCTGCCTCGATCTCGGTGGCGTAGCCGTCGCGGCCGAGGTCGCCGCGCGAGACGCCGACGATCCGGCTCTCGGGCGGGATCTGCTCGTCCCGGTCGCGATAGTAGAGCGCCGGCATCAGCTTGCGCCGGGCGAGGTCGCCGGTGCCGCCGAAGACCACCAGATCGAACGCTGGGACCGCCGTGATCTGGGCGCTCACCGCGGCGATCCTCGCTGCACGTCGGGCTGCATCGTCAAGCTATCGGGCTGGCGCCCGGTCGGTCGCCGGCGAAGCCAAAGACGGGCCGGGCGGCCGCGATCGACGCCCCATGGGCTCGGCGGCGTGGGCGGGGAATGCCAGCGCTGGCCAAGGCCCGCGTCAGTTAGCCGCAGCCCCAGGGGGGTCTGGAACGCGAGGATCAGCCGGCTCCGGCCGAGGGTCGGGATCGAGTCGATCAACAGCTCGGCAGGGCAAGCCGCATCGGCCATCGGGCGTTGCTCACGCGGCGCTCGCCGCTTCGGCGCGCGCATCGGCCATCAGATTTACGCCTGACCGAGTAAACCTCAGCTGAACCGCCGTCCAGCCCCCGTGGCAGGCTGCCTCACTCGGCGGCGATCGCCGCGTCGAGCCGGCCGCGCTCCCAATCCGTAATGTAGTCGCGGGTCAACGGCACCGCATCCAGGCGCCTGGCCAGCTGCATCTGGAACACCATGTGGCCGAGCCGGCGGAAGGTCAGTTCCGAGCCGACCAGGTAGAATTCCCACATCCGGCAGAAGCGCTCGTCATAGAGCGCCGCGATCTTGGCCCTCTGGGCGGTGAAGCGCTGGTGCCAGGCGCGCAGAGTCTCGGCGTAGTGCAGGCGCAGGATCTCGATGTCGGTGACCCACAGGCCCAGCCGCTCGACCACCGGCAGGACCTCCGAGAGCGCCGGCGAATAGCCGCCCGGGAAGATGTACTTGCGCAGCCATGGGTTGGTCGCGCCCGGCCCGTCCATGCGGCCGATCGCATGCAGCACCGCGACGCCGTCCTCGGTCAGAAGGGCGCGGACCGAGCGAAAGAACTCCGGGTAGTGGCGGACGCCGACGTGCTCGAACATGCCGACCGAGACGATCCGGTCGAAGGTCCCGGTCTGCTCGCGGTAGTCGCGCAGCTCGAACCGGACCCGGTCGGCCAGGCCCCAACGGCGGGCGCGCTCCCGGCTGACCTTGAGCTGCTCCTCGGACAACGTGATCCCGAGCACCTCGCCGGCGCCGGCCTCCGCGAGCGACAGCGCGAGCCCGCCCCAGCCCGAGCCGATATCGAGCACCCGCGCCCCTGGATGCAGCAGCAGCTTGGCCGCGAGGTGGCGCTTCTTGTCCGCCTGCGCTTGCTCGAGGTCGGTGTGCGGGTGGGTGAAGTAGGCGCAGCTGTACTGCCGGTCGCGGTCCAGGAACAGATCGTACAGCTGGTCCGACAGGTCGTAGTGATGGGCGACGTTGGCCTGGGCCCGGGGCACCGGATTGTACTGGTGGAGATGGCGCAGCAGCTTGCGGCCGATGCCGAGCGCCCGGCCGAGCGCGCTGGCCTCGACGTGCTCGCTGCTGGCCGTGCAGATGTCCAGGAGCTCGTACAGCGAGCCCTGCTCGATCGTGAGCGTGCCGTCCATGTAGGCCTCGCCCAGATGCAGGTAGGGATTGAGCGCGAGCCGGTGATGCAGGGCCTTGTCGTGCAGGCGGATGGTCACCTGCGGGCCGTCGCCGCCGCCGGCCTCGTGATACCGCCCGTTGGCGTCGACGATCGACAGCCGGCCCCAGCGCACAACTCGTCTAGCGATTTCTGCAAACAGCATCGCGACCAGTCCTCCGCGCCCCATCGCTAGAGACGACAGATCGGGTTCTTCTCCGAGCCCTTAGTGCAGAATTAAGCAATTCCGGTGGCGTGCGTCAAATCGGCGATCGAGCGCCAATAATCCCGCTTCGATTGAGGTTACATAAGGTTATTCACGTATTGGTTGATTATCGCGGTTCCTTTTCGAATCGCCAACGATTGATGGCTCAATCGGTTCCCGGCCGGCCCAACCGGACCAGCTGCTTGCCGAAATTGGCGCCCCGGAGCAGGCGCAGGAAGGCCTCCGGCATGCGCTCGATGCCGTCCAGGACGTCTTCGCGGTGGCGGAGCTGGCCGGCTTTGGCCCAGGCGGCGAGCGCCTGCCGGCCTTCCTCGTAGCGGTCGGCGAAGTCGAACAGCAAGAAGCCTTCGACGCGCGCGCGGGTGATCAGGATCCGGCGGAGATGGCGCGGGCCGATGTCCGGCTGCTCGAAGCGATCGGCGAGCGCCACCGTGCCGCAGACGATGACCCGGGCGCGGGTTGCGAGGTGGGCCATGACCGCGTCGTGGATCGGGCCGGCGGTGTTGTCGAAGAAGACGTCGATGCCGTCCGGGCAGGCCTGCGCGACTGCGGCCTCCAGGTCGGGCGCGGTGCGATGGTTGATCAGGGCGTCGTAGCCGAGCTCCCGGCACCAGGCGAGCTTGGCGTCGCTGCCCGCGATCGCGACCGCGCGCGCCCCCGCGCGCTTCGCGATCTGGCCCGCGATCTGGCCGACCGCCCCGGCCGCGGCCGAGATCACCACGGTCTCGCCGGGCTGCGGCCGGCCGATCTCGAGGAGCGCGAAGTAGGCGGTCAGCCCCGGCAGGCCGAGGTAGCTCAGCGCGCTCTCGACCGGTCCCTGCTCCGGGTCGACCTTGCGCGCGCGCTCGCCGTCCAGGACCGCGTACTCCTGCCAGCCGAAGGTGAAGCTCTCGACGATCTCGCCGGGCCGGAAGTCCGGATGTTCGGAGCGGACCACCTCGCCGACCCCGCCGCCGGTCATGACCTCGCCGGGCCGGACGCCGGCGGCATAGTTCGCGGCCGGGCTGATCCGGCCGCGCATGTAGGGATAGACCGAGAGATAGCGCCCGCGGACCAGCACCTGGCCCGGTCCGGGCTCCGGGACCGGCCGCTCGACCAGGCGCCAGGTCGCGGGTCCCGGCAGTCCGACGGGATGCGCTGCCAGCAGCCATTGCCGATTGCCTGTCGCCATCGCCTTCCTCCCTGAGAGCTCAACCGTTCGGACGCGGCCGGAACGATTCAATCGCGCGATTTTTGAAATACTGCTTGAACGGATCGCGAAAACAGCTTGACATCCGTCCTGGAAGCCCGCGGGAAGCACCGGTGACCGCTTCCTGCCGTCCGCTCGAGGGCTGCGATGCGCTGGTCGCGAATGATCACGGTCGTGGAGGCCCATGCCGAGGGCGAAGTCGGCCGGGTGATCACCGGCGGCGTGGTCGACGTGCCCGGCAAGACCATGCTCGACAAGATGCGCCACCTCAACGGCACCGACGACCGGCTCCGCCGGTTCGCGCTGTTCGAGCCGCGCGGCTGCGCCCAGATGTCGGCGAACCTGCTGCTGCCGCCGGCCCGTGCCGGCGCCGACGCCGGTTTCCTGGTCATGCAGGCGGACGGCTGCCACGCGATGTCCGGCTCGAACGCGATGTGCGTGACCACGGTTTTGCTCGAGACCGGCATGCTGCCGATGGTCGAGCCGACGACCCGGGTCGTGCTCGACACCCCGGCCGGCCCGGTGACCGCCGAAGCGACCTGTCAGGGCGGCCGCTGCGCGCGGGTCACGCTCGAATTCGTGCCGAGCTTCGTCGAGCATCTCGCGCAGCCGCTCGAGGTCGAGGGCCGGAGCACGCTCAGGGTCGATGTCGCCTACGGCGGCGACTACTTCTGCCTGGTCGACGCGGGCTCCTGCGGCTTCCGGGTGACCCCGGACGAGGCCCGCGACATGGTCGCGCTCGGGCGCCAGATCCGGCGCGCCGCACGCCGGCAGATCCCGGTCCGCCACCCGGAGATCCCGGATCTGCGCGAGATCAGCTTCGTGATGTTCTGCGCCGGGGCGGCCGGCGCGGGCGAGCCGCCGCGCAACGGCACGTTGATCCATCCCGGGCGCATGGACCGCTCGCCCTGTGGCACCGGCACTGCGGCCCGGCTCGCGGTCATGCACGCGAAAGGCGAGCTCGGCCTGGGCCAGCCGATCGAGGTGCGGTCGTTGATCGACAGCAGCTTCCGCGCCGAGATCGTCCGGGCGACCACGGTCGGCGACCGGGCCGCGATCGTGCCGCGGATCTCGGGCCGGGCCTGGATCCACGGCATCCATCAGCTCGGGCTCGATCCGAGCGACCCCTACCCTTTGGGCTATACGCTGGCCGACACCTGGGGGCCCGACGCGGTCTGAGCGCGGCCCGTGGCCGGGGCTCAGTGGACCGCGCCCGAGCCGGGATCGACCGGGAGCGCGCCCGGGATCCGGGCCTGGAGCGAGGGCTCGCTCGACCGGCTGACCGAGAGCACCGCGAGCGGCAGCTGCAGGGCTTCCTGCTCGCGGTCGGGGACCCCGATCGCGGCGGTCGCCCAGTGCACGAACCAGCCGTGCTGCTCGAGCGCGTCGAGGCGCCGCGCGAGCTGGCGCAAGAGCCCGCCCCGGGCTCCCGCCCCGAGCTGGTCCCAGCTCTCCGCCGCGGTCGCGAACAGCTCGACGAACGCCTCGATCGCCGCCGCCTCGGCCGGGTCGTCGGGCGCCCCCGGCTGGATCACGCGCGCGAACTGGGCGGCCTCGATCGCGACCGCCAGCTCCTCGCCGGATGCGGCCAGCCGCAGCTCGATGTTCTGGGATCGGGGTTCGTGCACCATCTCGCCGGTCGAGGGATCGCTCCTCTTAGAGTCGTCGATCGATCGCGCCGCGGCAAGCCGCCGCGGCGAAAAGGCGGCCGGGAGCCCACCGGCCGGGCCGGCCGGACCAGCGTTAAGATTTCATTTGACAATCAACGTCCGATAGAAAATGCTCTCTCGCATGGGTTGAGCTCCGTCACTGGCAATCTCATGGCGACCACGCTGTTCCACCGTCTCTGCCTGCCTTTGTCGCTCGCCTTTGGCGCGCTGACCGGCGGCGCGCCCGCGCAGGCCGACGAGGTCCTGTTCACGTTCGGCGAGATGCAGCACCTGCAGAGCCTGCCCCTGGAGTCGACCAAGCGCGCCCTGACCGACGAGGAGGTGACCCTCTACCAGAACTTCGAGCTCTACGCCTACACCGTGTTCGAGACGCTCGAGGTTGCCAACCAGGCGGCGAGCGCGATCAAGCAGCCGTTGTTCTGCGCGCCGGAGGCGACCTTCCGTTTCCGCAAGGACGACGACATCGTCCGGCTGGTCGACCACGTCACCTCGGAGCTGTTCGCGCTGACCGCGCAGATCAACGGGTCGCTCGACCGCTACGACGACCGGCCGGCGAGCCAGGTGCTGCTGCTCGGGCTGCGCGCCGCGTTCCCCTGCGCCGGGCCGCATCTGGCCCAGCGCTAGCGGCCGACCGCCGCGCCGACCGGCCGCCGCGCCGCCATTCCGGGCCTGGAGCCGCCGGCGCGCCGTGCTATATAGGCGGGGCGCCGGCTGCACGCGTCCCTGGACACCCCGCGTCGCTGGACGGTCCGTCGACGGCGGCCGCGTCGTCGCTTGGCCGCCCCGCCCGCCTCGAGCCTCGACCATGAAGCTGCACAACACGCTCACCGGCCGCAAGGAGACCTTCGTGCCGGCCGATCCGAAGCGGCCGACGATGTATGTCTGCGGCCCGACCGTCTACAACTACCCCCACATCGGCAACGCCCGCGCGGCGGTCGTGTTCGACGTGCTGTTCCGGCTGCTGCGCCAGCGCTTCGGCGATGCGCTCTACGCCCGCAACGTCACCGACGTCGAGGACAAGATCATCAAGGCGGCGGCCGAGCGCGGCGTGCCCTACGAGGTGGTCGCGGCGGAGTTCACCCGCGCCTATCGCGAGGACATGGACGCGCTGAACGTGCTCAGGCCCTCCGTCGAGCCGTTCGCGACCGAGCACATCCCGGGCATGCTGGCGATGATCGGGGCCCTGATCGAGAGCGGCCACGCCTATGCCGCCGAGGGCCACGTGCTGTTCCACGTGCCGTCGTTCGCGGACTACGGCCTGCTGTCGCGGCGCTCGCGCGCCGAGATGATCGATGGCGCCCGGGTCGAGGTCGCGCCCTACAAGCGCGATCCCGCGGATTTCGTGCTCTGGAAGCCCTCGAGCGCGGAGCAGCCCGGCTGGGACAGCCCGTGGGGTCGCGGCCGGCCCGGCTGGCACATCGAATGCTCGGCCATGGTCGAGGCCCATCTCGGGATCACGATCGACATCCACGGCGGCGGTCAGGACCTGAAGTTCCCGCACCACGAGAACGAACTCGCCCAGAGCGTCTGCGCGCACGGTGGCGCGCCGCTCGCCCGCTTCTGGCTGCACAACGGCTTTCTCGACATCGAGCGCGAGAAGATGTCGAAGTCGCTCGGCAACGTTTTGCTGGTCCGCGACCTGCTGGCGCAGGCGCCGGGCGAGGCGATCCGCTACGCGCTGCTCGGCGCGCACTACCGCAAGCCGCTCGACTGGTCGGACGCTGGGCTGGTCCGCGCCAGGCAGACGCTCGACCGGCTCTACCTGACCCTCCGCGACCTGCCCGGGCCCGACGAGCCGGCGGCCGCGATGCCGGCGGGCGTGCTGGCCGCCCTCGAGGACGACCTGAACACGCCCAAGGCTTTCGCCGAGCTGCGGATGCTCGCCCGCGCGGCCAATGCCAGCGACGACCCGGACCGGCGGCGCGCGCTCAAGGGCCAGCTCCTGGCCGGCGGCCAGCTGCTCGGTCTCCTGCAGGAGGCCCCGGAGCGCTGGCTGCAGGGTATCGATGCCGCGGTTGGTCGCGCGGCGGGCAGAGCGACGGTCGCGGCTGTCGGCCGTGCCGAGATCGAGCGTCTGGTCGACCTGCGCGTTGCAGCGCGGCGCGCCAAGGACTTCGCCGAGGCGGATCGGATCCGCGAGCAGCTGGCGGCTGCCGGCGTCATCCTAGAGGATGGCCCGGACGGTACCCGCTGGCGGCGGGCGGGCTGACCCGCGCTTGGCCCAGAGGCTTACGGCCGGTCCGGTGGCTCCTGGACCGGCCGCGAGCCCGCCCGCTCAGGCGGTCGCGGCTTTGCTGGCAGCAGCCTTGCCGGGCGCGCGCCTGGGCGTGGCGCCGGCGGCCTTGGGCGGCCGCCCGCGCTTGGCCGGCTGCGCCTTCTTCGGGCGGCCGAGGCCGATCCTGAGCGCCATCTCCGAGCGCGCCTTGGCATAGTTCGGCGCCACCATTGGATAGTCGCTCTTGAGGCCGAAGCGCTCCCGATACTGGTCCGGCGTCAGGTCGTGCGCAGTCGCCAGATGCCGTTTCAGCAGTTTCTGCTTCTGGCCACAGATCAGGCAGGTCATCTGGTCCTTGCCGATCGAGCGACGGATCGGAACCGCCGGCTCGGGCGGCGGCGGAACCGCGTTAGCGACTTCGGCAGCCAGGCTCGCCAGGCGGCCGCCCACCAGCCCGACCAGATGGCCGACATCGACCGGTCGAACTTGATTGTGGGACACGAAGGCCGACACGATCTCGGCGGTCATCTCCGCCAGAGCGGCCTGGTCGGAACGTTCGGTCATCTTGTCACCTCATGACTTGCGATACTGGTCTTGTCACACACCGGCAATAACTTTGTCTAGCGCTAAATGCATCTGAAAATCTTGGCCGGCTGAATCACAGCGGACATTGCGATCGGACGGCCCGGAGGTGCCAGCGATCCTGCGGGCCGAATGACTGTCGCAAAACCCGCCAGCAACCAAAAAAGCCCGCAGAATGGCACTGGTAGATGGCGGGAAACACAACCCGGCGCCCGGATCGGCGGACCACGGTCGCGTTGGACAAAACGCAACAATCCGATACAAATGTCGGGAACGGCTTTGCCAGGATCGACGGCTTTGGCAACCTCGCGCGGCCCGCAACGCAAGTTTCTGACGATCAGCCCGGATGACAACGTCGAGGTCATCAAGGGCCTGTCGTCGCCGGTGCGGTTCCGGATCCTGCATCTGTTGCGCCGGCGCGGGCCGGCCAATGTCAACGAGATCAGCGCCGAACTCCGGCTGCCGCAGTCGACGATCGCCACCAACATCCAGGTGCTCGAGGCCGCCGGCCTGATCCGGACCGAGCTGCTCAAGGCGGCCAAAGGCCAGCAGAAGGTCTGCTCGGCACGCTTCGACGAAATCGTGATCCGCCTCGATGGCGCGCCCGCCACCCGCCAGGACAATCTGATCGAGGTCGCGATGCCGCTCGGGCTGTATACCGGCTACCAGGTGAGCGCGCCCTGTGGGCTGTGCTCGACCGAAGGCATCATCGGCCTCCTGGACGTTCCCGATCATTTCCTCGATCCGAGCCGGATGCAGGCCTCGCTGTCTGGTTCGGCCGCGGTTATCTCGAGTACAAGTTCCCGAACAACGCCAAGATCCTGAATGCCGCGATCGAGGCCATCGAATACAGCATGGAGCTGTCGTCCGAAGTACCGGGCACCAACAGCGACTGGCCGTCCGACATCAGCCTCTGGGTCAACGAAGTGCTGATCGGGACCTGGACCTCGCCCGGCGACTTCGGGGACCAGCGCGGCATTTACACGCCAAGATGGTGGAAGCTCGAAGGCTCGCAATACGGCAAGCTCACGACCTGGCGGATCACCGACCGGGGCTGCTCATCGACCGCAGGCTCTCCGACGTCACGCTGGCGGCGCTCGATCTCGCCAGCCACCATTCGATCCGGCTGCGGATCGAGCGGCGCACCCGGGCGGCGTCAACATCTTCGGCCGCGGCTTCGGCAACTACGATCAGGACATCCTGATGCGGATCTACTTGCGCCAGAGCACCGGCTGAGGCGTTCGGCCGTCGACCCGCGATCGGCCGGTCGCCCCCGCTTCCGCCGCTCGGCCCGGCTGACCGGCCGTGCGTCTGCGGCGGCCGCAACCGCTCAAGCTCGTCAAGGGACCAGCCGGCGACAGTCTGCTGCTCACGGACGCGCGTCCAATTGCAGCAGTCGGGCGCTTGGATCGCGTTTACTTGTCTTCAACTTTCCGGCGCTACCGTCGGCGACGGTCCATGAGATCCTGGGAATCCGTCTCGGCGCGAAAGCCCTTGCAGGGGACGGATTGCCCATGGCCCCGTGGACCACCCGATGAAGGCACTATGCCGGTCTTGGTGAAAGTGACGCGCTCAGGGGGGATCGGCAGGGATCCTTTTGAGGGCCTGTGTCCGGCTCGCGACCAGTGCACGGGCAGGCTTAGCGGTCCGTTGAAGGTCCGGGGCCTCGCCCGGGCTGGGGTTGTCCGGTCGACGGTCGGCTCGTTCGAAGCCTTTGCACCCTCGCGCTCGCGAGGGACGCGTTGCCTGAACGAAGTCGCGGCGGGCGCGCGTCGCCCTCGTGGCCGCTGTGACCGTCGTGACCTGCGCTTGGACGAAGTCGCCGGCGGGCGCGCGCCCGCCGGTGTTCGCGACCTTCGCCGGACCCTCGTCGATGGCGGCGGCGCCGCGCGCTGGTGGATGTTGGCCAGCTTCCCCTGGACGCAAGTCGAGGGCGCCGCGTAGTGTATCAATTCGATTGATATGTATCAGGAATAAAATTGACCTGCGGTGGTCCCTGGGATAGCGTCGGGGTCGACCAATCGACATGCGCTCTCGGCCAATAGCCGTCAGGGGAGGCGACCATGCGCATCCTTCGAACCCTCGCGCTCGCGACGGGCGCGCTGCTGGTCAGCATCGCCGCTCATGGGCAAGGGACGATCTCGAACCTGCCGCGCGACCAGACCATTATCATCGAGAACCCCGAGGGGACGATCAAGAACCCCGGCTGGTTCAATTACTGGGCGGTCAACGCCGGCGGCCGCTCGACCGGCCTGCAGCAGCTGGCCATGGACACCTTCTGGTACATCGATCCCGACTACGGCATCGACGGCGTCTGGGACAATTCGCTGGCATCGGAGAAGCCGATCTACAACGACGACTTCACGCAGATGACGGTGAAGCTGCGCCAGGGCATCTACTGGAGCGACGGCGTCGAATTCACCGCCGACGACGTGCTCTATACGATCAATACCCACCTCAAGACCGACGGCCTCTATTGGAGCGCGCCGGTCCAGATCAACGTCGCCTCGGTCAGCGCCCCCGATCCCTATACCGTCGTCTTCAAGCTCAAGAAGCCGAACTCGCGCTTCCATACCCTGTTCACGGTCCGCTGGAACGCGATGTGGATGATGCCCAAGCACGTGTTCGAGAAGGCGGGCGACCCGCGCAAGTTCGCCTTCAACCCGCCGGTCTCGCTCGGGCCCTACGTGCTCCACAGCTTCGACCCGAACGGCAAGTGGTTCATCTGGCAAAAGCGCGACGACTGGCAAAGGACGACGGTCGCCCGCTTCGGCGAGCCGGGCCCGAAGTACGCCGCCTATATCGACCCCGGCCCGCCCGACAAGCGGGTGATCCTGCAGCTCAACCACCAGCTCGACATCATCCACGACATAGCACCCGAGGGCATGTTCACGCTCGCCAAGCAGTCGAAGTCGTCGCACGGCTGGTTCAAGGGCTTTCCTTACGCCCATCCCGACCCGACCCTGCCGGCGGTGATCTTCAACGACCAGCGCGAAATGTTCAAAAGCCGCGATGTCCGCTGGGCGCTGGCCTTGCTGATCGACATCAAGGCGGTCTCGATGGCGTCCTACCGCGGGGCGGCCACGATTTCGGCGATCGGGGTGCCGCCGACCGGCACGCAGCCTCAATATTACCACGAGCCGCTCGAGGACTGGCTCAAGAACTTCGAGATCGACACCGGCAAGCGCAAGATCAAGCCCTATGATCCGACCGTGGGCCAGCAGATCGCCGACATGCTCCGGCCCTCGATGGGCGATGCGATCCCGTCCGACCCGAAGGCGATCGCGACCGCGTTCGGGCGCGGGTGGTGGAAACCCAATCCGGAGGCCGCGGCCGAGCTGCTCGAGAAGGCGGGCTTCAGCAAAAAGGGTGACGCCTGGTACAAGCCGGACGGCACGCCGTTCACGATCAAGATCGCGGTCGAGGGCGACACAAGGCCGGTGATGACCAGGGCGGGCTCGATGATCGCCCAGCAATGGCGCCAGTTCGGCATCGACGCCAGCACGAGCGTCGCCGAGGGTACCTTGGTCCAGCGCCGGGCGGCCGGCGACTTCGATGCGATCATGACCTGGAGCGTCGAGACCTGGGGCGGCCATCCGGACCTGTCGTTCTTCCTCGACAGCTGGCACTCGCAGTTCCTCGCCAAGCCCGGCGAGATCCAGCCGCCGCGCAACTGGCAGCGCTGGTCGAACCCGGAGCTCGACAAGATCATCGAGGAGATCCGCAAGGTCGACTTCGATGACCCGAAGGGGGTCGAGCTCGGCCAGGAGTACGTCAAGCTGGTCACCCGCGAGATGCCGACCATCCCGTTGATGTCCTACAACGTGTTCACGGTCATGGACGATACCTACTGGACCGGCTACCCGTCGGCCGAGGACGATCCTTACACCGATCCGGTGCCGAACTGGGCGAACACCAAGTACATGTTCGTCAAGCTCAGGCCGAAGAAGATGGCGCAGAACTGAGAGCGCCCGGCGCAACGCGCCGTCGAGGCCGATCGCGGGAGGCGGGTCCGCTCGCCTCCCGCCGACGGCGACAGCCCGGCAGAGCGCATGCAGGCTTACCTGACCTACGTCGGCAAGCGGCTGGTCCAGTTCGTGCTGGTGATCTTCATCGGCATCAACATCGCGTTCTTCGTCACCCATCTGACGCCGATCGATCCGGTCGAGCAGTCGGTGGCCGCGGCGACCAGCTTCGGCAGCACGAGCCCCGAGGCGGTCAACATGCTGCGCCAGTCGTTGCGCGCTCTCTACGGCCTCGAGGGTGGCCTGTTCCACCAGTACCTGACCTTCTGGGGGCGCGTGCTGCGCGCCGACTTCGGGCCGTCGCTCTCAGCCTTCCCGACCCCGGTCTCGTTTTTGATCTGGAACGCGCTGCCCTGGACCGTGGGCCTGCTGCTGGTCGCGACGGTCATCGCCTGGGTGCTCGGCAATCTGCTCGGCGGGCTCGCCGGCTACTATCGCGGCAGCCGGATCCTGCGCGCGCTCGGCGTGGTCGCGATGGGCTTCCACCCGATCCCCTACTACATCGTGGCCTTCGTGCTCCTGATCGTGTTCGGCTATCTCTGGCCGGTGCTGCCGATCAGCGGCGGCTACGAGATGAACATGACCCGGAGCTTCAGCCCGGAGTTCATTCTCAGCATCCTTCAGCACTCGATCCTGCCGGCGCTGTCCTTGGTCCTGGTCGGCGTCGGCGGCTGGTTCATGGGCATGCGCGCGCTGGTCTCGAACATCGTGACCGAGGACTACGTGGTCTATGCCGAGTACGGCGGGGTCGCGCGCCATCGCATCCTCACGTCCTACGTGATGCGCAATGCGCTCGCACCCCAGGTCACGGGGCTCGCGCTGTCGCTCGGCGCGATCTTCAATGGCGCCATCATCACCGAGCAGGTGTTCGGCTATCCCGGCATCGGCAGGCTGCTGATCGATGCCGTCCATGCCGGCGACTACAGCCTGGTTCTCGGGGTCGCGACGGTCTCGATCATCGCGGTCTCGACCGCGGTGCTGCTGATCGACCTGTTGCATCCCCTGATCGATCCCCGGGTCAAGCTCGGCTGAGCGATGCTCGCGATCCTGCGCGACCTGCTCCGCTACAACCGCGAATTCGCCTGTGGCGCGGCGCTTTTGATTTTCGTCCTGGTGATCGCCCTGATGTCGTTCTTCTCGCCGTACCCGCCGGGCGACGTCTATCTGGTGCCGCCGGACGTGCCGCCGTCCTGGGCCTATCCGCTCGGCACCACCTCGCGCGGCCAGGACACGTTCTGGCAGCTGACCTTCGCGATCCGCAACACGCTCGCCTTCGGCTTCTCGGTCGCACTCCTGAGCCGGATCCTGTCGCTGATCATCGGGCTGCTCTCAGGCTATCTGGGCGGCGTGGTCGACCGGGTGCTGATGTCGATCAACGACACCTTCATCGTGATCCCGCTGTTTCCGATCCTGGTCCTGTTCTATTTCGTGATGCGCGACGAGATGAGCTGGGCGCTGCTGGCGCTGGTCATGGCCGGTCTCGGCTGGGCCTATGACGCGCGGCTGATCCGCTCGATCACGATGAGCCTGCGCACCCGCGAGTTCACCGAGAACAGTATTTTCTCGGGCATGACCACCCGCCAGATCGTGCTCCAGGAGCACCTGCCGTACGTGCTGCCGATCGTGTTCTCGACCACGATGAACAACATCAACTGGTCGATCGGCCTCGAGGTCACCTTGTCGGTGCTCGGCTTCACCAACATCAACACGCCGACCATCGGCGTCATGATCTACTGGGCGAACCAGCACACCGCGCTGGTCGCGGGCATCTGGTGGTGGATTTTCTTCCCGGTCGCGCTGGTCGTGATCACGTTCATCGCGCTGTTCCTGCTGGCGGTCTCGATGAACGAGTACATCGACCCGAGGAGCCGGCTTTCGCGCATGGGCGGCGCCGTCTGATGGCGGCGCGGCAGCTGGAGATGGCGGCCGAGCCCGCGCCGACCCGGGCCGGGCCCGTGCTCGAGGTCGAGGGTCTGCGCGCCTGGTACCAGATGCGCTACTTCGGGATCGTGCGCGAGGTCCGGGCGGTCGACGACATCTCGCTCGCGATCCGGGACAACGAGATCTATGGGCTGGCCGGCGAATCGAGCTGCGGCAAGACCACGCTGATCAAGACGATCGCGGGCGCGATCCGGCCGCCGCTCAACGTGCTCGCCGGCAGCGTCCGCTTCGACTTCGGGGGCAGGCGGATCAGCGTCTACGAGGCGAGCCCGGGCGAGCTTACCGCGATCCGCTGGCGGCATCTGTCCTACATCATGCAGGGCTCGATGAGCGTTTTGAACCCGGTGCGGCGGATCCGGCACTCGTTCGTCGACTTCGCCTTCCGCCACATCGGTCAGCCGATGCCGGCGTTTTGGGAGATCGTGCGCACCCATCTCGCGCGCCTCCACCTGCAGCCCCAGGTGCTCGATGCCTATCCGCACGAGCTCTCGGGCGGCATGCGCCAGCGGGTCACGATCGCGCTCGCGACCGTCTGCCGGCCCGAGTTCATCATTGCCGACGAGCCGACCACCGCCCTCGACGTGGTCGTCCAGAAGGGCGTGCTGGCGCTGATCCGGGAGGTCCAGCAGGAGATGGGCTCGTCGCTCCTGTTCGTGACCCACGACCTCGCGGTCCACGCCAATCTGACCGACCGGCTCGCGATCATGTACGCCGGGCGGATCGTCGAGGAGGGCCGGACCGAGGATCTGTTCCGCGAGCCGCTCCATCCCTACACCCGGCATCTGATCGCGAGCCTGCCGCGGATCGGCGATGATGCGCCGCGGCCGGCGCTGGAAGGCGCGCCGCCCAGCCTCGCCGACCCGCCGCCCGGCTGCCGGTTCCATCCGCGCTGCCCGCTCGCGATGGCGGTCTGCCGGCAGCAGAACCCGCCGCTGGTGCCGGTCGGCCCCGGGCACCGGGTCGCCTGCTTCGCGGTCACCCCGGAGACGGCGCCGTGAGCGCCCGTCTGCTCGACGTCGAGCGGGTGACCAAGGCCTACGCGATGGGCGGCATCCTCTCCCGCCGTCGGTTCAACGCGGTCGACGGCGTCAGCTTCGCCCTCGAGGCGGGCCGGCCGGAGATCTTCACGATCATCGGCGAGTTGGGCAGCGGCAAGACCACGCTCGCCCGGATGATGCTGAACATGGTGCCGCCGACCGCGGGCCGGGTCCGCTTCGAGGGCACCGATCTGGCGCTGATCCGCAGGCGCCGCGAGCGGCTCGCCTTCATGCAGAAGGTGCAGCCGATCTTCCAGAACCCGTTCGAGGCCTTCAATCCGTTGAAGCGGATCGACCGCTACCTGTTCATGACCGCGCGCCGGTTCACCGAGGCGCGCACGCGGGCCGAGATCGAAGCCCGCGCCGACCGGGCGCTGGGCGAGGTCGGGCTGTCGCTCGCCGAGGTCAGGCGGCGCTTTCCGCACGAGCTCTCGGGCGGCCAGCTGCAAAGGATCGCGGTCGCCCGGGCGCTGATCCCCGGACCCGCGCTGATCGTCGCCGACGAGCCGGTCTCGATGGTCGATGCTTCGCTCCGGATGGCGATCGTCAACGTGTTCAAGGCGTTGCGCGACGATCTTAAGGTTTCGATCGTCTACATTACCCACGACCTCGCGACCGCGTATTACATCAGCGACCGGATCATCATCATGCAGAAGGGGCGCGTGGTGGAGAGCGGCGAGGCGCGCGCCGTGCTGACCGCGCCCCAGCAGACCTATTCAATCCTGCTCAAGGACTCGGTGCTCCAGCCTGATCCGGCCGGGCGGAGCGCGCTCATGACCGCGAGCGTGCCGCTCGACGAAGCCGAAAGCCTGCCAACCGCTCAGACGGAGACGTTGTGACCATGCGTACCGTGACCGTGCTCCTGGATCGCGACTTCGCCATCGGGACGACCGATCGCCGGCTGTTCGGCGCCTTCGTCGAGCACCTCGGGCGCTGCGTCTATGGCGGCATCTTCGAGCCCGGGCACCCGGACGCGGACGAGCGCGGCTTCCGCAAGGACGTGCTGGCGCTGGTGCGCGAGCTGGCGCCGACCATCATGCGCTATCCCGGCGGCAACTTCGTCTCGGGCTACAACTGGGAGGACGGGGTCGGGCCGGTCGAGCAGCGGCCGCAGCGGCTCGATCTCGCCTGGATGTCGACCGAGCCGAACACGTTCGGCACCAACGAGTTCATCGACTGGTGCCAGGCGGCCGGGATCGAGCCGATGCTCGCGGTCAATCTCGGGACCCGCGGGCCCGACGAGGCCCGCAACCTGGTCGAGTACTGCAACCATCCGGGCGGCACCGCGCTTTCGGAGCTTCGCCGCAGCCACGGCTGGAAGGCGCCGCACGGGGTCAAGTTCTGGTGCCTCGGCAACGAGATGGACGGGCCCTGGCAGATGGGCGCCAAGACGCACGCCGAGTACGGCCGGATCGCGGTCGAGGCGGCCAAGATGATGAAGTGGGTCGACCCGTCGATCGAGCTTGCCGCCTGCGGCTCGTCCGGGCGCACGATGCCGACCTTCGGGGTCTGGGAGGACGTGGTGCTCGAGCACTGCTTCGACCACGTCGAGTACATCTCGCTGCACACGTATCTCAACGACTATGCGGGCGATCCGCCGGCGTTCCTGGCGAGCCCCGACCTGATGGACAGCTTCATCGACGAGGTGACAGCGATCGCCGATGCGGTCGCCGCCCGCCGGCGCTCGGCCAAGCGCATCATGCTGAGCTTCGACGAGTGGAACATCTGGTACCGGACGCGGCGCAACCGGGCCGAACGGGTCGAGGCCGGCTGGCCGGTGGCGCCGAAGATCTTGGAAGAGGTCTACAGCATGCAGGATGCGCTGGTGTTCGGCGGCGCCTGCATCGCGCTCCTCAACCATGCCGATCGGGTGAAGGCAGCGTGCCTGGCCCAGCTGGTCAACGCGATCGCGCCGATCATGACCGAGACCGGCGGCTCCGCCTGGCGACAGACGATTTTTTTTCCTTTTTCCCACTTCAGCAATCTCGGCCGCGGCCGGGTCCTGCGCGCCCAGATCGACGCGCCGACCTACGCCGCCCGGTACTATGATCCGCGCGGCGCCGAGGACCATTACTATCCCCTGCCCGCCGTGCCGTTCCTGAAGCTTGCGGCGGTGCACGACGAGGCGGAAGGCGCCCTGACCCTGTTCGCGCTCAACCGGCATCTCCAGGAGGAGCTGCCCCTGGACCTGCACGCGAAGGGCTTCGAGGGCCTGGAGGTCGAGCAGGCGCAGGAGCTGCGCGACGACGATCTCCAGGCGAGCAACACCAGGGCCGCGCCGGAGCGGATCAGGCCCGGGCCGCTCGCCGGCGTCAGGGTCGACGGCGCGAGGCTGCGCGCGACGCTGGCGCCCGCCTCATGGAACGTGATCCGGCTGGCGAGCCAGCAGTAGCGGTCTCAGCTGCGCAGCGCCTCGAGGTCCCTGTACAGCTCGAGCGCGTCCGGGTTGGCGAGCGCTTCGGTGTTCTTGACCGGCCGGCCGTGGATCACGTCGCGGACCGCGAGCTCGGTGATCTTGCCTGAGCGGGTGCGCGGGATGTCGGCCACCGCGATGATCCGCGCCGGTACGTGCCGGGGCGTGCAGTGCTCGCGGATTTGTTGCCGAATTTTCTGCTGGAGCGCTTCGTCGAGGGCGACGCCGTCGGCGAGCCGCAGGAACAGCACGACCCGGACGTCGCCCTGCCACTCCTGGCCGACGCAGATCGCCTCCAGCACCTCCGGGATCTGCTCGACCTGGCGGTAGATCTCGGCGGTGCCGATCCGCACGCCGCCCGGGTTCAGGACCGCATCCGAGCGGCCGTAGATGATGATGCCGCCGCTGGCGGTGATCTCGGCGAAGTCGCCGTGGCACCAGACGCCCGGAAAACGCGCGAAGTAGCTCGCGTGGTAGCGCTCGCCGTCGGGGTCGTTCCAGAACCGGACCGGCATGCAGGGGAAGGGACTGGTGCAGACCAGCTCGCCCTTCTCGCCGCGCACCGGTTGGCCGGTGTCGTCGAAGACGTCGACCGCGAGGCCGAGGCCGCGCATCTGGATCTCGCCGCGGCGCACCGGCCCCGCGGGATTGCCGAGCACGAAGCAGGAGACGATGTCGGTGCCGCCCGAGATCGAGGCGAGCTGCAGATCTTTTTTGATCGCCTCGTACACATAGTCGAAGCTTTCCGGCACCAGCGGCGAGCCGGTCGAGAGAACCGCCCGCAGCGCGGCCAGATCGTGCGTTTTGGCCGGCTCGACCTCCGCCTTCTTGCAGGCGTCGATGTATTTGGCGCTGGTGCCGAAGATGTTGACCCGCTCGCGCTCGGCGAGCTCCCAGAGCACGTTGCCGTCGGGATGGAACGGCGAGCCGTCGAACAGGACCAGGGTCTCCTCGACCGCGAGCCCGCCGACCAGCCAGTTCCACATCATCCAGCCGCAGGTCGTGAAGTAGAAGACGCGATCGCCCGGCCGGGCGTCGCAGTGCAGCCGGTGCTCCTTGATGTGCTGCAAGAGCGTGCCGCCGGCGCCGTGCACGATCGCCTTGGGTTTGCCGGTCGTGCCAGAGGAGTAGAGGATGTAGACCGGGTGGTCGAACGGCAGCTGCGCGAACTCGAGCGGCGGCGCGTCTTTTGCCAGATAGTCGCTCCAGAGCACGGCGCCCGCGACCGGGCCGGGGTCGGCGGCCGGATCGAGGAAGGGCACCAGCACGGTGCGCCTGAGGCCGGCGATCCCTTCGGCGACCGCGGCCACTTTGGCGCGGATGTCCAGCCGCTTGCCCGCGTAAGGATAACCGTCGACCGCGAACAGCACCTTGGGCTCGATCTGGCCGAAGCGGTCGAGCACGCCCTCGACGCCGAAATCGGGCGAGGCGGACGACCAGATCGCGCCGAGCGCGGTCGTGGCGAGCATCGCGATGATGGTCTCGGGGATGTTCGGCAGATAGCCCGCGACCCGATCGCCGACGCCGACGCCCTCGGCTTTGAGCGCGGCGGCGAGGTTCCTCACCTCGGTCTGCAGTCCGGCCCAGGACAGCTCGCGCCGGCGGCCGTCTTCGCCCGCGAAGATCAGCGCCGGGCTGGCGTCATCGCGCCGGAGCAGGTTCTCGGCGAAGTTCAGCCTGGCACCCTCGAACCAGCGGGCGCCCGGCATCATCTCGCCGCCCGTCAGCACCCGATCGGCGCTCCGGCTCGCTCTGACGCCACCCAGATCCCAGACCGCCTGCCAGAACTCGGCCGGATGCTCGGCCGACCACTGCCACAGGCGCGCGATCGCGTCCTCGCCCGCAAAGCCCCTCGCGCGCGCCAGCGTCGCGATCTGGGTCGCGGCCGCGGTCTCGGCCGGCGGTTGCCAGAGGATCCGGTTCGTGGGTCCCATGCCGTCGCCTCCCACCTCAGCCCGCGGCCGGGGCTGCGACCCCGACCGCGGCGAGCGCGGCCGCCAGACCCTCGCCGTCGTAAGGCTTGCCGATGAAGCCCAGCGCCGGATCGTCGCCGAAGCGCTGCTCCAGGCCGGGGTCGCGATAGCCGCTCGCGATCACGATCGGCAGCCGGGCGTTGAGCGCGCGCAGCTCGGCGGCGAGCGTATCGCCGCTGCGGTCCGGCAGGCCGATGTCGATGATCGCGGCATCGATCCGGCCGTTCAGCAGGCGCAGCTTGTTGATCGCCTCGGTCGCGGACGCCGCCGCCTCGACCCGGAAGCCCAGCGCCTCGAGCACGTCGACCGCGACCATGCGCACCAGCGCCTCGTCCTCGATCACGAGCACGCAGGGCGGCCCGCCGTCCCGCTCGAGCAGGTCGCGGACCTTGGCGGCGAGCCCGGCGAAGCTGAACGGCTTGGTGATCAGCTGCACGCCAGGGTCGAGCCGGCCGTCGTGCACGATCGCGTTCCTGGCGTAGCCGGTCGTGAACAGCACGCGCAGTCCGGGCCGTCGCCGGCAGGCCTCCTCGGCGAGCTGGCGGCCGTTCATGCCGCCCGGCAGCCCGACGTCGGTGAACAGTAGCGCGACCTCCGGCTGCCGGTCGAGAATCTCAAGCGCCGAGGGGCCGTTCGGCGCCTCGAGCACGCGGTAGCCGAGCTCCTCCAGAAGCTCCGCCGAATGCGCCCGGACGTCGTCGTCGTCCTCGACCACGAGCACCGTCTGGCTGCGCTCGTCGGCGGCCGCGGCCGCGCCGGGGTCGGCGGGCGCCTCGGCGGCCTCGGCGCCGTGCAGGCGCGGCAGGTAGACCTTGACCGTCGTGCCCTGGTCCGGCTCGCTGTAGATGCTGACGTGGCCGCCCGACTGCTTGACGAAGCCGTAGACCTGGGACAGGCCGAGCCCGGTGCCGTGGCCGGCATCCTTGGTCGTGAAGAACGGCTCGAACGCCTGGCCGATGACCTCCCGGCTCATGCCGATGCCGCTGTCGGTGACCGCGATCACGACGTACTGGCCGGGCGCGACCTCGGCCTGGCGGACGGCATAGCTCTCGTCGAGGTGGGCATTCGCGGTCTCGATCGTGAGCCTTCCGCCTTCGGGCATCGCGTCGCGGGCGTTGAGCGCGAGGTTCAAGATCGCGCTCTCGAGCTGGTTCGGGTCGGCATGGGTGTTCCACAAGCCCCCGGCCAGCACGGTCTCGATCGCGATCCGCTCGCCGAGGGTCCGGCGCAACAGGTCCGACATCGTCCCGACCAGCTTGTTGACGTCGAGCGCCTTGGGCTCGAGCGGCTGGCGGCGCGAGAAGGCGAGCAGACGCTGGGTCAGCGCCGCCGCGCGCTGGGCGCCGCGGACCGCGTTGTCGGCCGAGCGCTGCAGGCGCACGGCATCGAGGGTCGGCCGCTCCAGCTGGCGCTGCAGGGTCTCGAGGTTACCGAGGATGATGGTCAGAAGGTTGTTGAAGTCATGGGCGACGCCGCCGGTCAGCTGACCGATCGTCTCCATCTTCTGCGCCTGGCGCAGCACCTCGGCGATCCGCTCGCGCTCCTCGATCTGGGCGAGCAGCTCGCGATTGGCTGCGGCCAGCGCCGCGGTGCGGTCGGCGACCCGCGCCTCGAGCGTGTCGGTGAGGTCGCGCAAGGCCGCGACCAGGCGCTCGCGCTCGTCCTCGACCTGCTTGCGCTCGGTGATGTCGAGCACCGAGCCGACGTAGCCGAGGAAGCGGCCGCCCTCGTCGAAGCGCGGCTCGGCCGCATCGAGCGCCCAGCGATAGACGCCATCGGCCCGGCGCAGCCGGTACTCGAGCCGGAACGGCGCCTGGCGGGCATGCGCGGCGAGGAACGTGGCGTGGGTGCGCTCCCGGTCGTCCGGATGAACGACCTCGAGCCAGCCGAAGCCCAGGCCGGTCGCCTCGGTCTGGCCGCTGAACTCGTACCAGGGCCGGCCGAGATAGGTGCACGCGCCCGTCGGATCGGTGACCCAGACCATGACCGGGGCGCTGTCGGCCATGTTGCGGAAGCGGTCCTCGCTCTCGCGGAGCGCCGCCTCGGTCTGCCGGCGCTCGGCGAGCTCGGCCTGGGCGGCCTGGTAGAGCCGGGCGTTGTCGATAGCGCTCGCCGCCTGGGTGGCGATGCTGGTGACCAGGCGCTCGGCGTGGGCGGTGAAGACGCCGGGCTCGGGGTGGCCGAAGAACAGGCCGCCCAGGACCTCACCCGAGCGCGACACGACCGGGGCCGCGAGGTAGCTGCGGACCGGCAGATGGCCCTCGGGCATGCCGTAGTGGGGCTCGCTCTGGCCGTAGCGCGGGTCCTTGGTGATGTCGTCGGAGCGGACGGTGCCTTCGCCCGCGAAGGTCGGGCTGAAGACCGCGGTGTTGCGCGGCATCGGAAAGCTCGCGAACGCCTCGCGCGGCACGCCCGCGAGCGTATAGAGCATGTAGCTCCCGCCGCGCTCGTCGAGCACGTTGTAGAAGAACGAGCCGAAGGCGGCGCCGGTCAGCTCGGTCGCGGCGTCGGTCACCACCTGGACCGCGCGCTCGAGGTCGAGCTCGGCGGCGACCGCAGCACCGACCCGGTTCAGCGCCTCGAGGGTGCGCGCCTCCTCCTCGAGCGCGCGGGCCGACTGACGGCGGCTGTCCGCGAGCGCGAGATTGCTCGCGACCCGGGCGAGCAGCTCGCGCGCCGAGAAGGGCTTGGTCAGGTAGTCGTCGGCGCCGATGCTCAGGCCCTCGACGCGCGCCTCCTCGCCGGCCCGGGCCGACAGCAGCAGGAATGGCACGTCGCGGAGCGCCTGCTCGGCGCGCAGCGCGCCGAGCAGGCCGAAGCCGTCCAGGCGCGGCATCATCACGTCGCTCAGCACGAGGTCGGGCCGCTCGCGCCGCGCCGCCGCCAGCGCCGTTTCGCCGTCGGCCACCGCCTCGACGCGGTAGCCTTCGGCAACCAGCAGACGGCGGACGTAGTTGCGCATGTCGGCGTTGTCGTCGGCGAGCAGCACCCGCTCGCCGCTGCCGGCGCCGAGCACGCCCAGATCGTCGGGCGCCGAGAGCGAGGGCGCAGCCGCCAGATCGTCGTCGCCGCCGGCGCCGTCGGGCAGCCAGCGCAGCGCCTCCTCGACGTAGGCCTCGGCGCGCACGCCGGTCGACGCCTCCGGGCGCGCGCCGCCCAGGCGTTCGGCCGGCAGGTGGGCGGTGCCGAACGGCAGCGTCACGGTGAAGGTGCTGCCCAGGCCGTCTTTGCTCTCGACCCGGATCGTGCCGCCGTGCAGCCGGACCAGCTCCTGGACCAGGGCGAGCCCGATGCCGCTGCCTTCGAAGCTCCGGCCGCGGGCGCCCTCGACCCGGTGGAAGCGCTCGAAGAGGCGCGGCAGCTCGGCCTCGGGGATGCCGGTGCCGGTGTCGCGGACCGCAAGCTCGGCGGCACCGCCGTCGGCCGCCGGCCGGAGCGTGACCGCGATCTCGCCCTCGAAGGTGAACTTGAAGGCGTTCGAGAGCAGGTTCAGGACGACCTTCTCCCACATCTCGCGGTCGACATGGACCGGCCCGGGCAACGGCGCGCAATCGATGGTCAGGCGCAACCCGGCGCGATCCATCGCCGAGCGAAAGTTCGAGGCGAGCTCGGCGGTCAGCGCCGAGAGATCGGTCGGCTCGTAGCTCGCCTGCACGCGCCCGGCCTCGATGCGCGAGAAATCGAGCAGCGAGTTGACGAGCTTGAGCAGCCTGAGCGCGTTGCGATGCGCGGTATCGGCCCTCGCCCGGCTGTGCGCGTCGACCGCGCCCTCGGGCCGGTCGAGCACCTCTTCGAGCGGACCGAGCATCAAGGTCAAGGGCGTGCGGAACTCGTGGCTGACGTTGGAAAAGAAGGTGGTCTTGGCGCGGTCGATTTCGGCCAGCGCCTCGGCGCGCCGGCGCTCGTCCTCGTAGGCGCCGGCATTGGCGAGGCCGGCCGCGATCTGGCCGGCCAGCAGCTCGACGAAGCCCGCGTAGCCGGCGTCGAACTGCCGGTACGGGTTGATGCCGGCGACCAGGAAGCCCGCCGGCAGCTCCTGGCCCTGGCGGGCGACCGGGACCACGACCGCCTGCCGCGGCGGCCGGTCCCAGGCCCCGGTCGGCAGTTTTCCGAAGTGGCGCTCGAGATCATCGAGCAGCAGCGAGGTCCCGTGCGCGAACAGCTCGGCGGCCGGCCAGGCGGTGGCATCCGTGCTCTCGATCAGCGCCGGCGCCGCCGGGTGGCCGGGGTCGATCCCGGTCGTGCAGGCGAGCCGGGCGCGGGCGCCGTCCTCGAACAGATAGGTCAGCGTGAACGGCAGGTCCTTGAGATTGGTGCCGAGCCGGCGCTCCATCGCGCCGCAGACCTCGCTCCGGGTGTTGGTGCCGGCGAGCTCGGAGGCGAGTTCCCGGAGCGAGGCGAGCCGGCGCTCACCGATCACCCGCTCGGTCTCCTCGGTGACCACGCACAGCATGCCGGCGATCCGGTCGTCGTCGTCGGGCAGCGGGCTGTAGGAGAAGGTGTGGTAGGTCTCCTCGGGATAGCCGCTGCGCTCGAGGAACAAGAGCAGCGCCTCGTCCCAGGTGGCCCGGCCGGTCTCGAGCACGGTCTGGATGCGCGGGCCGATGTCCTTCCAGATCTCCGCCCAGACCTCGCGCGCCGGGGCACCGAGCGCCCAGGCCTGCTTGACCCCGAGCGTCGGCCGGTAGGCGTCGTTGTAGAAGAAGGTGAGCTCCGGCCCCCACGCCATCCACATCGAGTAGCGCGAGCCCAGCATGATCCGGACCACGGTCTTCAAACTCTGGGGCCAGGCGGCGGCCGGGCCGAGCGCGGTCGCCGCCCAGTCGTGGGCCTGGATGCGGGCGCCCATCTCGCCGCCGCCGGCGGCAAAATCGGGCGAGCGCGTGCCGGGATCGGGGCTCGGAAGGCCAACGTCGGTCAAGCAGCACCCTCCGGGATTCGGCGGCCGGCGGTCTCCCGTCCGCCGCCGGTCGCGCAGGATAGCCGATGGCCCAGGGTGCACAAGCTCCGCGGCGGCCGCTCAGCCCGGGCGATCGACCGAGCCGCTGTCGGCGGCCAGATCGAGGAACGTGTACCGGTTGCGGATGAAGCGGGCGTGGCGGACGGCCTGCTGGTAGAAGGCGCGCGGCCAGCCGAGCGCCTCGGGCGTGGTCGGCGCGCCGGCCCGCTCCAGGACCGCGCCCAGCTCCTCGGGAGCTTTGTGGATCGCGCCGATCCGGGCACGGATCTCGTCCCAGCGCTCGCGGAGCCGGTGGTTGAGCTGGATCGCGGCGCCGGGGTCGACGCGCTTCTTGCGGAACTCCTGCCAGCAGGCATGGCCGAGCTCGGGGCCGAAGTGGCGGCTGAGCGCCGCCTCGTCGATCCGCGAGGGATCGACGTGCGGCGGCGGACCGTCCAGGATCTGCGCCTGCAAGCGCGCCATCGTCAGCGTCGCGACCCCGATCTGCTCGCCGTGGAAGCTTGCGGGCCAGGCGGGATCGCCCAGCATGTCGGCGTAGTGGCTGATCAGATGCTCGCCCTGGCTCGCGGGCTCGCTGCCGCCGCAAAGGGCCATGCCGAAGCCGGACAGCACGAGGGTCTTGACCAGGCGCCGGATCGCGTCGAGGTCGCCCGCCACCAGCTCGGCCGAGGCTGCGAGCAGCGGGCCCTCGTCCTCGGCGAGCAGCGCGAACGGCGCCTGCCGGTAAGGGCGGCCGAGCAGCAGGTGGGCGAGCAGCCAGTCGGCCTGCGCCGTCGCCCGGCAGAGGCAGTCGCCGAGCCCGGCCCGGATCATCCGGACCGGCGCTGCCGCCAGCACCTCGAGGTCGAGGAACACGGCCGCGGCCGGCCGGGCGGCGAGCGAGCGCTTGTGGCCCAGGGTCGTGATCGCGGCGTTGATCGAGGTGTAGCCGTTCATCGAGGGCGCGGTCGCGAACACCGCGAACGGCAGGCCGGCCTGGGCGGACGCGTACTTGCAGAGGTCGTTGATGGTGCCGGAGCCGACCGCGATCAGGGCACCCGCCGACCCGATCGCCCGGCGCAGGCGGTTGACGGTCTCGAGGTCCGGCTCCGGCTGCGCCGGCAGGACGATGCTCTCGACCTCGGCGATCGGGCCGAGCGCCTGCTCGACGCGGCGCCCGAGCACCGCCCGCGTGGTCGGATCGCTGACGACCGCGAGCCGGCTGCCGAGGTCCAGCTGCGCGACCAGGTCGGCCTCGCGGCCGGCGAGGCTGTCCTCGATCACCACGGTCCGGATCGGCGCGACCAGCGGCTCGCCGCCCTCGGGGTCGCGGAACTCGCCGGCCAGGAGTTTCTCCAGCGTGTCCGGCGCCATCACCGCTCCCGGAACATCGGCCGCAGGCTGAGAAAGAGCTTGCGGTAGGCGCCATAAGCGTCGTCGGAGGCTGCTTTTTTGGTGGGGTCGGGCTCGATCGTCCTGACCTCGCCCGCGACCAGGGGGGCGGCGGCGGCGAGCGAGGACTGCACGCCCGCGGCGACCGCGGCGAGCATCGCGGCGGCGATCGGCGACGTGTCGACAGACTGCGGCAGCTCAACCGGCAGGCCGGTCAGGTCGGCGCGGATCTGGGCCCAGAGCGCGCTGCGGGCGCCGCCGCCGAGCAGCACAATCGCGTCGATCGCGAGGCCCATCTCGAGGAGCCGCTCGAGCACGTCGCGCATCGCAAAGGCGCAGCCCTCGAGCACCGCCCGGGCCAGATGGGCGCTGCCGTGGGCGGCGCTGAGGCCATAGAAGCAGCCGCGCGCCGCGGCGATCCATTCCGGCGTCATCGCGCCCGAGAGCGCCGGCAGGAAGGTGATCCCGTCGGCGCCGGCCGGGGCGCTCGCGGCCAGCGCGTCGAGCTCCTGGACGTCGCGCATCCGAAAGGTGTCGACGAACCAGGCGAGCGCGCCGCCGGCGAGCCAGCCCGGGTTCTCGATGAAGAAGCGGCCGCCGGGATAGCCGTGGGTCTCGACCAGGCCGCGGCGGTCGATCGCCGGCGCGTCGTGGAGCGCGCCCACGACCTCGGCGGTGCCGAGCGCGCAGGCGAATTTGCCGCGCTCGACCAGCCCGGCGCCGAGCGGGTTCGAGAAGTCGTCGCCGGTGCCGACCGCGACCGGCAGGCCTTCCGGCAGGCCGGTCAGCGCCGCGCCTTCTCCGTTCAGGCAACCGGCGCGGTCGGAGGCTTCCGCGATCGCCGGCAGCTCGTCCACGGTCAGATCGAAGAGCTCGAGCAGGCCGCGATCGAAGGTGCGACGGGCGAGGTCGTAGACCATCGTGGTCGAGGCGAGGCCGTGGTCGAAGACGTGCTCGCCGGTCAACCGCGCGACCAGGTGGGAGACCGGCTGGTGGAAGCGGCGGATCCGGGCCGGCGCCTCCAGATGGCGCTTCAGCCAGCGCGCCTTGGCCGCCATGTGGGTGGCATCGAGCACGAGCCCGGCCCGGGTCCGGATGCGCTCGGCCGGAACGCCCCGGGTTTCGGCCTCGGCGCGCCGGTCCATCCAGATCAAACACGGTGCCAGCGCCTGCCCGTCCCGGTCAACCGCGACGCAGCCGTCGAGCTGGCCGCAGACGCCGAGCGCACGGACCGCGTCCGGCGGGCAGCCGGCCGCCTCGAGGGCACGCGCGATCGCCGGTCCCAGGGCCTGCTCCCAGAGCCGCGAATCCTGCTCGGCCCAGCCCGGGCGCGGATAGGATGGCCGGTAGGCGATCGCCGCCTGGCCGCGCGGCCGCAGCTCATCGTCGGTGACCACGGCCTTCAGGCTCTGGGTCCCGATGTCGATCCCGACGATCATGGGCCGGCGATCATCCTGGGCCGCAGGCGGCCAGCACCGCGCGCAGTTGCGCGACGAGCGCGCCCTGGCGTGGCGCGAACGCGCCGTTGAAGACCGCCGAGCCGATCGTGAAGGCATCGGCGCCGGCCGCGGCGAGCGCCCGGACGCGCGCCGGCCGGTCGATGCTGCCGGCAACGATCAGCGTGCGGTCGCCGAGCGCCTGGCGCGCGGCCTGCACCAGCTCGAGCGGCTCGGCGTCGGTCGCGCGGTAAGCGAGCAGGTCGGCCCCGGCGCAGCCCTTGGCCCGGAAGGCCGCGCAATCGGCCGCGATCTGGTCCAGCCGACCGCCGAGCACGGTCGGATGGCCGTGCGGCGCGCCCGGGAACGGGTAGTAACGGATGCCGGTGCCCGCGAGCAGCGCGAGCACGGCCTGGACGTCGGCGCCGCCGAGCAGCCGGTCGACGCCGATCTCGATCGCGGCGCGCGCCGCGGCGAGCGTGGCCCCGGGCGCGGTGTCGACCACCTCGAGCCAGCTGGTGGCGCCCTGCGCCTTGATCTTCCGGTTCAGCTCCCGCATCAGGGCGGGCTCGAGGCCCACGTCCTTGAACCCGATGTGGCGGAGCTCGAGCGGCCGGATCTCGTCCAGCACGTCGAGCGCATCGAGCACGGTCCGGTCGTCGCGGGTCAGCATGAAGATGAAGTCCATCGGCCTGGCCTGGCACCTCCTCGCGTAGACGCCGAGTATGCCAGCAACGTCGGCGAAAGCCAGGAGGCGGTCGGCGGTGGTGGCGACGTCGGGTTGCGGGCTTACGGCTGCTCGGAGCGCACCCTAGTCCTGAGCCCGCACGTAGCGTTCGATGGCCCGTGCGATCTGCGCGGTCGGGGCGATGACGTCGATCACGCCGGCGCGCGCGATCGCGGACTCCGGCATGCCGGCGAACAGCGCCTCGGAGGGCGTCTGGACCATCGTGATGCCACCGGCCCGCTTGATCGCGGCCAGGCCCTTGCTGCCATCCCGCAGGACCCCCGACAGCAGCACGCCGATCGCCCGCGGTCCGGCATGGTCGGCGACCGAGGCGAAGAGGTCGTCGATCGTCTGGCCGCGGCGACCCTTGCCGCCCGGATCGGAGGTCAGCTGCGCGTGCACCAGCCGATCGATCCCGAGGTGCTCGGCCGGCTGCCCCAGGTAACAGATCCCGACGTGCAGCTCTTCCCCCTGGGCGGCCTCGACCACGGGCATCCGGCTCTTGCGGGCCAGCACCTCGCGCAGACGGCTCACCTGATCGCCGGGCCGATGGAGCACGACCAGCACGATCGCGGGCAGATCCGCGGGCAGGAGTCTCAGGATGGCCGCGATCTCCTGAAGGCCGCCGGCGGAAGCCCCGATGGCGATCACATCGCGACGCGCGGGCGGGAGGGACATCGCCTTTCATCTCGCTGCAGCGCATCGGAGCGGCTGATGTCCTGGCGCGAGCACTCGGGCGCCTTGGCGCAACAAGCCCCTCGTCAAGCGCCCGGCAAAGGTTTACCACCAGAGCAGTCAGCAGGGAGGCCGGTCAATGCGGAAGATCCGGAAAGTCTGTCTCGCGACGGTATTGGTCGCGCTCGGCGCAGCCCAGGCGAGCGCCCAGGACATGAAAGCCGAGGTCATTCACTGGTGGACCTCGGGCGGCGAGTCGGCGGCGGTCAAGGTGTTCGCCGACAAGTTCACCGAGGCTGGCGGCACCTGGGTCGACAGCGCGATCGCCAGCGGCGAGGCTGCGCGCACCGCCGGCATCAACCGGATCGTCGGCGGCGACCCGCCGACCGCGATGCAGTTCAATACCGGCAAGCAGTTCGACGAGCTGGTCGCCAACGGCCTGTTGCGCGACCTCGACGAGCTTGCCGCCCATGAGCACTGGCAGAAGGTGCTGCCGCCGGCGATCGTCAAGGCGATCACCCGGGACGGCAAGGTCTACGCGGTCCCGGTCAACATCCACGGCCAGAACTGGCTCTGGTACAATTCCAAGATCTTCGCCGACGCTAACCTCGAGCCGCCCAAGAGCTTCGCCGACCTGATCGCGCTCGGGCCCAAGCTCAAGGATGCGGGCGTGATTCCGCTGGCCCAGGGCGGCCAGCCCTGGCAGGAGCGTCTCCTGTTCAACGCGGTCCTGCTGGAGGAGGCCGGGCCCGAGCTCTATCGCAAGGTGCTGACCGGCGAGGATCCCGAGGCGGTCCGGAGCGAGGGCTTCCGCAAGGCTGCGGCGACCTTCGGCGAGCTGCGCGGCCTCGTCGACGAGGGCAGCCCCGGCCGCAACTGGAACGATGCGACCAATCTCGTGATCACCGGCAAGGCCGCGGTCCAGATGATGGGCGACTGGGCCAAGGGCGAGTTCATCGCCGCCGGCCAGACGCCGGGCGAGCAGTACGGCTGCACGATTCTGGGCGGCGGCTACGTGATGGGCGGCGACGTGTTCGTGTTCCCGAAGATCGACGATCCGGCGCAGAAGGCGGCCCAGGACAAGCTCGCCGAGGTGATGTTCGCGCCCGAGACCCAGCTCGAGTTCAACATGAAGAAGGGCTCGGTGCCGGTCCGCCTCGACGTCGACGTCTCGGACATGGACATCTGCGCCCAGAAGGGCATGGCCGAGCTCCGTGACCCGGCGCAGCAGATCCCGAGCGACAACTTCCTCTCGACGCCCGACCTCGTGGGCGCCGTGCAGGATGCGATCACCCAGTACTGGCACAACCCGTCGATGAAGGTCGAAACCTTCGTCGACAACTACGCCTCGGCGGTCGAGACCGCCGGCTGAGAGCGCCACGCCGGCGGGCGTCTGTGCCCGCCGGCAGGCTCTTCGGGACTGGCCCCATGGCGATCGCGATCCGGCTGCCGGCGCGCCGCCGGCGCTCTCTGGCCGCGCGCCTGCCGGCGCGGCTGGCCCTGCTGCCCGCGGCGGTCGTGGTCGTCGTGGTCTATCTCGGCTGCATGGTCTGGACGGTCCGGCTCTCGCTCACGAGCTCCAAGCTCCTGCCGACCCTCGACTTCGTCGGCCTCGACCAGTACCGGCGCCTGCTGACCAACGCCCGTTTCCTGATCTCGGCCGAGAACGTCGCCGTGTTCGGCGTGCTGTTCCTCGCGGGCTGCCTCGTGCTCGGCTTCCTGCTCGCGGTCTTCATCGACCAGCAGGTCCGCGCCGAGGGCCTGTTCCGCACGGTTTTTCTGTACCCCCACGCGATGTCGTTCATCGTCACCGGCCTGGTCTGGCAGTGGTTCCTCAATCCGAGCCTCGGGCTCGAGAAGCTGATGCACGACGCCGGCTTTGAGAGCTTCACCTTCGACTGGCTCGTGAACCGGAAGATGGTCGTCTACACGCTGGTGATCGCCGCGGTCTGGCAGTCGTCGGGGCTGGTGATGGCGATCCTCTTGGCCGGCCTGCGCGGGGTCGATCCGGACATCTGGAAGGCGACCCGGGTCGACGGCATTCCGACCTGGCGGGTCTACCTCTCGATCGTGCTGCCGCTCTTGCGGCCGATGCTGATCACGGCGACCGTCCTGCTCGCGATCGCGGTCGTCAAGGTCTACGACCTCGTGGTCGCGATGACCGGCGGCGGCCCGGGCATCGCGTCCGAGATGCCGGCCAAGTTCGTGATGGACCATCTGTTCCAGCGCGGCAACGTCGGCCTCGCAACTGCCTGCGCGACCGTCATGCTGGCGACCGTGATCGCGGTCTTAGCACCCTGGCTCTACGCCCAGTACGGGCCCGGCGCGAAGCGGCGGGCGGCATGACCCCTGCCCGGCCCGCGGGCCGCCGGCCGCGGCACGTCACCTGGGGCCGGGCCGGCGTCTACGCCTTCCTCATCGTCTCGGCGCTTTTCTTCCTGCTGCCGCTCTGGATCATGCTGCTGACGTCCGTGAAAACCATGGACGAGATCCGGCTCGGCAACATCCTGGCCTTTCCGTCCGCGGTCACGCTCCGGCCCTGGATCGCGGCCTGGGCCGAGGCCTGCACCGGGCTGCGCTGCGATGGCATCAGCGTCGGCTTCTGGAATTCGGTCCGGATCCTGATCCCGTCCGTGATCCTCTCGATCCTGGCCGGCGCGCTGAACGGCTACGCGCTCGCGTTCTGGCGGGTGCGCGGCGCCGATCTGCTGTTCGCGATCTTGCTGATCGGCGCCTTCATTCCCTACCAGGTTTTCCTGTACCCGCTGGTCCGGCTGTTCTCGGTGCTCGGCATCTACAACACGCTGGCCGGGATCGTGGTCGTCCACATCGTCTTCGGCCTGCCGATCATGACGCTCCTGTTCCGCAACTACTACTCGTCGCTGCCGCAGGAATTGTTCAACGCCGCCCGGATCGACGGCGGCGGCTTCCTGACGATTTTTCTCCAGATCGTGCTGCCGATGTCGACGCCGATCCTGATCGTCGCCACGATCCTGCAGGTGACCGGGATCTGGAACGACTTCATCTTAGGCCTGACCTTCGCCGGCCGCGACAACCTGCCGATGACCGTGCAGCTCAACAACATCGTCAACTCGACCCAGGGCGAGCGCGCCTACAACGTCGACATGGCGGCGACCGTCCTGACCGGCCTCGTGCCGCTGGTCGTCTATTTCGTCTCGGGCCGCTGGTTCGTGCGCGGCATCGCCGCCGGCGCGATCAAGGGCTGAGCGGCATGGCCCGGGTCTCGGTCCGCGAGATCAGCATCGCCTTCGGCGGCGTCCGCGTCTTCGACCGCCTGAACCTCGAGGTCGAGCCCGGCGAGTTTCTCGTGCTGCTCGGCCCGTCGGGCTGCGGCAAGTCCACGCTTCTGAATGCGATCGCGGGCCTGCTCGAGGTCGACCGCGGGGAAATCTGGATCGGCGAGCGCAACGTCACCTGGGAGGAGCCCAAGGACCGCGGCATCGCGATGGTGTTCCAGTCCTACGCGCTTTATCCGCGCATGAACGTGCGCCAGAACCTGTCGTTCGGGCTGAAGATGGCGAAGACCCCCAAGGCCGAGATCGAGCGCCGGGTCGGCCAGGCGGCAGCCATGCTGCAGATCGAGCCGTTGCTCTCCCGCCGGCCCGAGCAGCTCTCGGGCGGCCAGCGCCAGCGGGTCGCGATCGGCCGGGCGCTGGTCCGCGACGCCGCGGTCTTCCTGTTCGACGAGCCGCTCTCGAATCTCGACGCCCAGCTCAGGAACGAGCTCCGGGTCGAGATCAAGCGCCTGCACCAGCGGCTGGGCTCGACGACGATGATCTACGTCACCCATGATCAGATCGAGGCCCTGACGCTCGCCGATCGGATCGCGGTCATGCAAAGGCTCGAGATCCAGCAGCTCGGCAGTCCGGCCGAGATCTACCACCGGCCGGCCAACCTGTTCGTCGCGGGCTTCGTCGGCTCGCCGCGCATGAACTTCATCGAGGGCCGGCTCGAGCCTGATGACCTAGGGTTGGCTTTCGTCGCCGGCGACCATAGGGTGCCGCTCGACGGCTACGACTTTCGGCGCCGGCCGGAGGCGGGCGTGCCGGTGACGCTCGGCATCCGGCCGGAGCATCTGGCGCCCGATGGCAGCGGCGCCTGCCGGCTCGAGGGCCTCGCGGTCGAGATGATCGAGCCGATGGGCGCCGACAGCCTCGTCTGGTGCGGCGACGGCCGGCTGTCGCTCGGCGTGCGGATGCCGGGCGAGCGGCCGGTGGCGCCCGGCACGCCCTTGCCGCTCGGCATCTCGCCCCGGCAACTGTCGCTGTTCGCGGCGCCGGACGGCGCCCGCCTTTGACCTTAAGGAGACCCGGATGAACCTCGCCGACGAGCTCTCGATCCAGCTGTACTCGATGCGCAACTACGGCGACCTCGACCGCCAGCTCGAGGCGCTGGCCGGCCTCGGCTTCCGGCGGGTCGAGACGGTCGCCGGGCACATCGCCGATGCCGACAACGCCTGCAAGAAGCTCGATGCCCATGGCCTCGTAGCACCGACGGGCCACGTGCCGCTCCCGGATCTGCGCGCGCGCCTCGATTGGGTCGTCGACCAGGCGAAGATCCTCGGCATCGTCCAGCTGTTCATGCCGGCGGTGCCGGTCGAGGAGCGCGACCGGCCGGCCGGGCACTGGCGCAGGGTCGGCGACGAACTCGCCGAGATGGCCGAGCGGCTCGCCGCCAAGGGCCTGGCGCTCGGCTATCACAATCATCACTGGGAGCTGAAGCCGTACCCGGACGGCAGCCGGCCGCTCGAGCATCTGTTCGAGGCGGCGACCGGCTCCAGGCTTGGCTGGCAGGCCGACGTCGCCTGGCTGGTGCGCGGCGAGGTCGAGCCGGTGGCCTGGCTCGAGCGCTATCGCGACCGGCTGGTCTCCTTGCACGTCAAGGACATAGCGCCAGCCGGTGAGAATCTGGACGAGGACGGCTGGGCCGACATCGGCCAGGGTACGCTCGACTGGCCGCGGCTCTGGCGGGAAGCGCGAGCGCGCGGCGCCCGCTGGATGGTGCTCGAGCACGACAAGCCGAGCGATCCGGTCCGGTTCGCGCGGGAGAGCCGGGCCTTCCTCCTCGAGCACTGCGCCTGAATTCGCAACCTCAGCGTAAGGAAGTGCCCATGCCGCCCGTCAAGCTCGGCATCGTCGGCTGCGGCGTCATCAGCGACGCCTATCTCCAGGGTGCCGGCCGCTCGCAGCTGGTCGCGGTCAAGGCGTGCACGGACCTAGTGCCGGAGGTGGCCGCGGCCCAGGCGGCGGCCTATGGCATCGCGGCGGTCGGCATCGAGGAGCTGCTGGCCGACCCCGAGATCGAGATCGTGGTCAATCTCACCGTGCCGCTCGCCCATGCCGAAGTCAGCCTGCGCGCGATCGAGGCCGGCAAGCACGTCTATTCGGAAAAGCCGATCGCGACGACCTTCGCCGAGGGCCGCGAGCTGAGCGCCGCCGCGCGCGCCAAGGGCGTGCGCCTCGGCTCGGCACCCGACACCTTTCTCGGCGCCGGCCACCAGGCGGTCCGCAGGGCGATCGATGCCGGCCGGATCGGCCGGGTGGTCGCTGGTGCTGCCTGCTTTGCGAGCCACGGCATGGAGACCTGGCACCCCAACCCGCTCTTCTTCTACAAGCGCGGCGGCGGCCCGATCCTCGACATCGGCCCCTACCCGGTGACCCAGCTGGTCAACCTTCTGGGGCCGGTCGAGAGCGTGGTGGCGCACACCTCGCGCGGCTTTGCGACCCGCACGGTGACCAGCGAGCCCCGGCGCGGCGAGGTCATCGAGGTCGAGGTGCCGACCATGGCCAATGGCGCGCTCGGCTTCGCGAACGGCGCCAACGTCGCGATCACGGTCGGCTGGGAAGTCTGGAAGCACGCCCGCGAGCCGATCGAGCTCTACGGCAGCGAGGGCACGCTGCTCAACCCCGATCCGAACTTCTTCGGCGGCCGGCCGCGCCTCTCCGAGCGTAACGGCGACTGGCAGGACCTGCCGATCGAGGCGCATCCGTTCGGCGCGCCCAACCGTCGGACCAAGTCCGGCGTGATGGTCGCCGACTACCGGATGCTGGGCGTGCTCGACATGGCGCAGGCGATCAAGGAGGGCCGGCCGCACCGCGCCAACGGCGATCTGGCGCTGCACGTGCTCGAGGTGCTGACGGCGATCGAGCGCTCCTCGGTCGAAAGCCAGCGGATCCGGATCGAGACCATCTGCGAGCGGCCGGCACCGCTGCCGCTCGGCCAGGACGAGGCGGTCTTCGTGACCGGCGCCGCCGCCTGAATCAGCTGGTCGGCGCCGGCGCCAGCCAGCCTTCGACCAGGCCGTCGAGCACCCCGCGGGCGCGCGCGTTCCAGGCCGAGGCGGTGGCGTCGTCGGCGCGACCTGGCCGGTCGAGCGCATCGTAGGCCGCGCGCGCGCCGAGGTCCGAGACCATGGTCACGAACGCCGCCGGCGGCTGGCTGTCGGGCAACAGGTAGCCGGCGAGCGCGCCGCCGTAGTGCACCGCCCCGGTCTTGGCCCAGACCCGGAGCGCCTCGCCATCGTCGAAGCGCTGGGCCAGGGTCCCCGACCAACCGCTCGCGGGCAGCAGGGCGGGCAGCGCGTCGGTCCGCCAGCCGTAGCGGACGATCGCGGCGAGCTGGCGGGGGGTCAGCCGCGCCTGACCGTCGAGGCCGGAGCTGTTCGGCAGGACGGCGCCCCGCCAGTCGACCTCGGGCATCAGGCGGGCGAGGTGGCGGACCAGCTGGGCGCCCGCGGCAGCGGCGCCATAGCTCCGACTGAGCTGCTGCGCGGCCGCGAGCCCGATCGTCTCGGCCATCATGTTGTTGCTGTAGAGCAGCATGTCGTGGACGAGCTCGCGCAGCGGCGCGCTCTCGTGGACCGCGATCAGGGTCGCGTCGGCCGGCACGGCGCCGCGCTGCGGCGGGCCGACCACGATGTCGAGCGCCAGCGCCAGCCGGCGGAACAGGTTGCCGGCATGCAGCCCCGGGTCCTTGACCGGGAGCTCGCTCACCTGCCGCCGCCGGCCGCGATCGGCGACCCGCCAGACGACCGTGCCGTCCTTGCGGCTCTCGAGCTCGACCCCGCCGGGCGGCAGCTGGTCGGGCGAGGCCGCCTCGAAGCGCGCCTCGTCGAGCGGCGGCAGGGTCACGGCCTCGATCGCGTGGCCATCGCCGCGCCAGGCGACGCGCACGCGATTGAACGCCACCGACAGCGCGCCGATGCCGGGGTTGTAGGCCGCCTCCGGCGGCTGGTCGGGGGCGATCTCCGGCCAGCGCGGCAGCGCGGTGTCGTCGATCAGAAAGCGGCCGTCGACCTCGCGGACGCCGGCGGTCGACAGGCGCACGGCGAGCTCGAGCAGATCGGCGACATCGAGCGCCGGGTCGCCGCCGCCCTCGAGGATCAGATCACCCTTGAGCACCCCGTCGCGGATCCGGCCGGCGGCGCGCAGCTCGGTCCGAAAACGGTACTCCGGGCCGAGCGCGTCGAGCGCGACGATCGCGGTCGCGAGCTTGGTGGTCGAGGCCGGAATCAGCGGCACGTCCGGGTGGAGCGCCGCGAGCTCGCGGCCGCTCGCGAGGTCGACCAGCAGGTAGCCGACCTGGGTGCCCCGGGGGGGCGATGCGAACGCGGCGGCAGCGCTGGCGTCGGCAGCGATGGTCTCGAGCCTGGCATCGGCCTGCGCGCTTTCACCACCCGGAACCGTCTCGTCGACCTCGGCCGCGGTCGGGCTCGCCTCGATCGGGGCCGGGGCGATGCCGGCTCCGGGCGCGACGGCAGCAGCATCGCCGACGGCGGAGAACTTGGCGACCGGCGCCGGCGCCGGCATCGAGCGCGGCGGGTCGCTCGCGCAGGCGGCGAGCAAGGCGACGATGCCGAGACCCGCACGAGTGAGGAGAAACACGCTGCGCATGCTTGCCAACCCTGATCCGGAGCCCGCTGATGGGCGACATTCCGATTTAGCAGAAAATGCCAGACGATGGCCACCGCGGCCGGGCCGCAGGCGTACCACGGGAAGCTTAACCGAAGCGCGCATCGGCGCCGGTCTCGAGCAGGGCGAGCAGGCCCTCGAGCAGCTGGACGGGCCGGGGCGGACAGCCGGCGATGTGCAGGTCGACCGGCACGACCTCGGCGACCCCGCCGGTGACCGCGTAGCCGCCGGCGAACAGGCCGCCGTCGAGGGCGCAGTCGCCGACCGCGACCACCCATTTGGGATCGGGCGTCGCCTGCCAGGTCCGCAGCAGGGCTTGCCGCATGTTCCTGGTCACCGGCCCGGTCACCAGCAGCACGTCGGCATGACGGGGCGAGGCGACGAAGCGCAGGCCGAAGCGCTCGAGGTCGTAAAAGGCGTTGTTCAGCGCATGGATCTCGAGCTCGCAGCCGTTGCAGGAGCCGGCGTCGACCTCGCGGATCGCGAGCGAGCGGCCGAGGCGGCGGTGCGCCGCGCGGTCCACCCGGCCGGCGAGCTCGGCCAGCGCCGCGTCCCCGGGCGCCGGCGCGCGCTCGGTGAGCGGCGGCCGGAACAGGCTGAGCAGCAGGGTGCGGCGCATGGTCGATCCGGCTCCGGGGCTAGAGGTCGTGGCCCGAGTAGGAGCAGTTGAAGGATTTGTTGCAGAGCGGGAAGTCGGCGACGATGTTGCCCTCGATCGCGGCCTCGAGCAGCGGCCACTGGAACCAGGACGGATCGCGCAGGTGGCAGCGCTGGATGCGGCCGTCGGCTGAGAGCCGCAGCCAGACCAGGACGTCGCCCCGAAACGCCTCGGCGAGCGCCATGCCCTCGCCGCCCACAAGCGGCAGGTCGACCCGGGTCGCGCCCTCCGGCAGCCGCTCCAGGATCTGCTCGACCAGAGCAAGGCTCTGCTCGACCTCGCGGATCCGCACCCAGACCCTTGCGTTGACGTCGCTCTCCTCGCGCACCGCCAGCTCGAACCCGAGCCGGTCGTAGGGCGGATAGCCGGGGGTGCGGCGGGCGTCGAAGGCGCGGCCGGCGGCGCGTCCGACGTAGCCACCGGCGGCGTACCGCTGGACCAGCCCGGGCGCGACCCGGCCGGTCGCGACCGTCCGGTCCTGGAGCGAGGCAGTGTTGTCGTAGAGCTCGACCAGCTCGGGGAAGCGGCGCCGGATCTCGGCGAGCAGCGCGCGCAGCGCCGGCCCGCCGTCGGCAGCGAGGTCCGCGGCGACGCCGCCCGGGCGGATGCGATCCATCATCAGCCGGTGGCCGAAGCCGGCATCGGCGGCGCGCAGCACGCGCTCGCGGAGCACGCCGCAATGGGCGTGCATCAGCGCGAAGGCGGCATCGTTGCAGATCGCGCCGATGTCGCCGAGGTGGTTGGCGACCCGCTCGAGCTCGGCCATCAGCGCGCGCAGCCAGACCGCCCGCGGCGGCGGCTCGATCCCGAGGGCCGCCTCGACGGCGCGGGCGAAGGCGAGCGCATAGGCGACCGTGCTGTCGCCCGAGGTGCGGGACGCGAGCCTGGCCGCGCGCTCCAGATCGGCGCCGGCGATCAGCGCCTCGATCCCTTTGTGAACGTAGCCCAGGCGCTCCTCCAGGCGGACCACGGTCTCGCCGCCCGCGGTGAAGCGGAAGTGGCCGGGCTCGATGATCCCGGCGTGCACCGGCCCGACCGGGATCTGATGCAGGCTCTCGCCCTCGGCCGCCAGGAACGCGTACGGCGGGTCGGCAGCCGCCGCCTCGCCGGGCTCGGCGCCGAGCGGATGGCGGATGCCCCAGACGCCGTGGTCGAGCCAGGGGCGCGGGTCGGGCGCATCGTCGGCGACCAGGCCGAAGAGATCGGTGATCGTCCGCTCGAGCCGGATCGCCGGCGCATGCCGGCGCGCGAGCGAGGGGAAATGGCGGTCCGGACAGGCGAGGCTGAGCACGCCGATGTTTCCGGACGGCGCCTCGAGCAGCGCCATGTGGACGGCATCCGCCTCGCCGAACAGGCCGAGCAGCGCGAGGTTGCCTTCGGCGAGCGCGTCCGCGGCGGCACCCCAGGTTGGCCGCGACACCAGGACGCGCGGCCAGGGCCGGTGGGCGACGACCGGCTCGCCAGCGGCCAGCAGTTCGGCAAGCGTGCCCGGGTCCGCCATCGCCCTAGCCCAGCCGGAGCGCCACGTTCTGAAACCAGGCGACCAGCGGGCCCGGCAGATAGATGCCGGCCAGCAGCACGAGGCTCAGATGGGCGAACATCGGCGCGTAGGAGGCCTGGACCGGCTGCCCGCCCGGGGCTGGCGCGCCGAACACGAGGCCCTGCAGGCGCAGCATCAGCGCGCCGAAGCCGATCAGCAGGCCCGCGACCAGCGGCAGCGCCAGCAGCGGCTGGCGGGCGATCGTCGAGCTGACGACCAGGAACTCGCTCATGAAGATGCCGAGCGGCGGCATGCCGGCGATCGCGACCACGCCCAGCACCAGCCCCCAGCCGAGCTTCGGGTGGCTCTCGGTCAGGCCGCGGATGCCCTCGATCCGCTGGGTGCCGGTGGCCTGCGCGATGTGGCCGACGCCGAAGAAGATCGCGGACTTGGTCAGGCTGTGCATGGTCATGTGCAAGAGGCCCGCGAAGTTGGCGAGCGGGCCGCCCATGCCGAAGGCGAAGGTGATGATGCCCATGTGCTCGATCGAGGAGTAGGCGAACATCCGTTTGATGTCTCGCCGCCGGTAGAGCATGAAGGCGGCAAAGATCAGCGAGACCAGGCCCAGGGTCACCATCAACGGCCCGGGCGCGAGCGCGCCCGCGTTGGCCGCGAGCAGCAGCTTGAAGCGCAGCAGCGCGAACAGCGCGACATTGAGCAGGAGTCCCGAGAGCACGGCCGAGATCGGGGTCGGCCCCTCGGCGTGGGCATCCGGCAACCAGGCGTGCAGCGGCGCGAGCCCGACCTTGGTGCCGTAGCCGAGCAGCAAAAAGACGAAGGCAAGGTTAAGGAGGCCCGGATCGAAGGCGGCGGCCCGGCTCGCGAGCACGTTCCAGGCCATGGCGTCCATGCCCTCGCCAACCACCGCGCGCGCCGCGAGGTAGACGAGGATCGTGCCGAACAGCGCCAGCGCGATGCCGACCGAACCGAGGATGAAATATTTCCAGGCGGCCTCGAGTGCGGCCTCGGTGCGGTAGATGCCGACCATCAGGACGGTGGTCAGCGTCGCGACCTCGATCGCGACCCACATCAGGCCGATGTTGTTCGAGACCAGCGCGAGGTTCATCGCCAGCATCAGCACCTGGTACATCGCATGGTAGAAGCGGAGATAGGTGGGCGTCAGGCGGCCGATCTCGAGCTCGTGGCCGATGTAGCTGGCGCTGAACACGCTGGTCGTGAAGGCGACGAAGGTGTTGAGCGCGATGAAGACGACGTTCAGGTCGTCGACCAGCAGCAGCGGGCCCGGGGCCGGACGCGCGACGAACAGGGTCAGCGCGGCGAGCAAGGTGAGCGCGGCGGCCGCGATGTTGAGCCTGGCGCCCAGCCGGTAGTCCGGCAATAGCGCCAGGATCGCTGCGGCGGCCGCCGGCACCGCCAGTACCGCCGCGACCGCGACCGTGCCGAGCCCGCTGATCATCGCTGCTCGCCCCGGAACGATTCGAGTGCCTGCAGGTCGACAGTGTCGAAGCGCTCGCGGATCCGGAACAGGAAGATGCCGATCACGATGAACGCGATCAGGATCGAGAAGGCGACGCTGATCTCGACCACGAGCGGCATGCCCTTGGCGCCGGTCGCGGCCAGGATCAGGCCGTTCTCGAGCGACATGAAGCCCACGACCTGGCTCACCGCATTGCGCCTCGTGACCATCATCAAAAGGCCGAGCAGGACCACCGAAAGCGCGAACGCGAGATCCTCCCGGGCGAGCGGGTCGGCATCGGCGGACGCCGGCAGCATGACCATGATCGCGAGCGCCACGAGGCCGATGCCGGCGAGCATCGTGAGGCCGACCCCGACCACGGTCTCGATGGTGCGGTGAATGCCGAGCCGGAGCACGATCCGGTGCAGGGCGACCGGAATCGCGATGCCCTTGAACAGCAGCGCGATCGCGGCGGTGACGTAGAGGTGCGGTGCCGCCTGGATCCAGGCCTGCCAGCCGACCGAGAACGCCAGCACGCAGGCGTGCAGCGCGAACACGTTGAGCAGCCCGAACATCCGGTCCTGGTAGAGCAGCATGAAGCTCAGCAGCACGAGGCCGCCGGCCAGCAGGTGTGCGATGTCGAACTGGAGGCTTGTGGACATCAAAGGCCGCGCGAGACGAACAGCAAGAGCGTGCCGAGCAGGCCCAGCATCAGGGCGGCGCCGAGGAACTGCGGCACGCGGAAGACGCGCATCTTGGCGATCGCGGTCTCGAACACCGCGAGCAGGAAGCCGCCGGCCGCGAGTTTGCCCACATACGCGACGACGCCGACCGCGTAGGCCGCGGGGCCGCCGTCGGCCGCCGCCATGCCCCAGGGGAGAAATACGCAGCCCAGCAGCGAGACGTAGAGCAGGAGCTTGAGCGCCGCCGCCAGCTCGATCATCGCGAGGTGACGGCCGGAGTATTCGAGCACCATGGCCTCGTGGACCATCGTGAGCTCGAGGTGGGTCGCGGGGTTGTCGACCGGGATCCGGGCGTTCTCGGCGATCGCGACCATGATCAGCGCGACCAGGGCGAGGCCCAGCGAGACGCGCAGGCCGACGTTGCGCTCGAGCATGAAGCCCGCGATCGAGGACAGTTCGGTGGTGCCGGCGAGCAGGGCGAGCGTGAAGATGATCATGATCATCGCGGGCTCGGCGAGCGAGGCGATCATGACCTCGCGGCTCGCGCCGATGCCGCCGAAGCTGGTGCCGACGTCGAGCCCGGCCAGCGCCAGGAAGAACCGGGCGCTGCCCAAGAGCGCCACGATCGCGATCAGATCGGCCGACCAGCTGAACAAGAGGCCGGTCGCGAAGGTCGGCACCAGCGCGGCGGCGACCCAGATCGCGGCGAAGATCAGATAGGGGGCGACGCGGAACAGCCAGGACGCGCTCTCGGCGAGCACGACGTCCTTGCGCAGCAGGCGGAGCAGATCGCGATAGGGCTGGAGCAAGGGCGGCCCCTGCCGGCGGAGCAGGCGCGCCTTGAGCTTGCGCACGACGCCGGTCAGCAAGGGCGCCAGCAGCAGGAGGAGCGCCATCTGCGCGCCCTGAACGATGAGCCCGACGATCAGCGCCATATCGCGAGCACCAGGAGCAGCGTAATCAGGGCCAGGAACACGAGCATCAGATAGCTGCGGATGGTCAGGAACTGCAGGTGATTGAGCCGGTCGGCGGCGGCCCCGACCGCGCCCGCGACCGGGGCATAGAAGCCCTCCCAGGCGAGGTCCTGGAGGCGGACGTGGAGGTGCGCCGGCCGCAGGTCGCCCGGTGCCGGCATGTCGACCGTCTCGGCGGCGCGGAAGGCGAGCGTGCCGAACACGCGGCGGATCGGCTGGGCGAAGCTGCCGGCGCTGTACTGGGTGATCGGGCTCGGGTCCGGGAAGCCGCAGTCCCAGGCTGCGGAGCGCCGGAGCGCCTTCGAGGCGAACCGGTGGATCACCCAGGCGGCGAGGCTCGCCGAGATCGCGATGAAGAGGAGCACGAGCAGGCCATTGTAGGAGCTCCGGCTTTCGCTCACGGGAACCACGGTGAGCCACGCGATCGTCGTCTGGACCGGCATGCGGGCGCCGTCGGCGAGCGCCGTCACGACCGGGGCCAGCGCGTCGATGATCAGGCCCGGGAAGACGCCGGCAAAGACGCAAAGGCCGGCGAAGGCGAACATCGCGGCGAGCGACCAGCGGTCGACCTCCCCTGCCCGCTCGGCCGCCGCGCTGCGCGCCCGGCCGAGGAACGTGATGCCGAACGCCTTGACGAAGCAGGCGGCGGCGAGCGCTGCCGAGAGGGCGAGCGCGGCGCCGACCGCGGGCACCAGGAACTTCAGGCTCCACTGCGGCACGTCGGGGCTGAGCAGGATCGCCTGGAAGGTCAGCCACTCGGAGACGAAGCCGTTGAGCGGCGGCAGCGCCGAGATCGCGGCGGCGCCGACCAGGAAGGTCAACGCGGTCTGCGGCATGCGGTGGATCAGGCCGCCGAGGCTCTCCATGTCGCGCAGGCCGGTCGCGCTCAGCACGGCGCCGGCGCCGAAGAACAGGAGGCTCTTGAACAGCGAGTGGTTGAGGACGTGGAACAGCGCGGCGGTCAGCGCGAGCGCGGCCGCAACGCCCATGCCGTTGGCCTCGAAGGCGAGGGCGAGGCCCAGGCCGATGAAGATGATGCCGATGTTCTCGACCGTGTGGTAGGCGAGCAGGCGCTTCAGGTCGTGCTGCATCAGCGCGTAGAGCACCCCCAGCACGGCGGTGATGCCGCCCAGCGCCAGCACGACCAGGCTCCACCACCAGACCGGCGGGCCCAAGAGGTCGAAGACGATGCGCACGAAGGCATAGACCGCGACCTTGGTCATGACGCCGCTCATCAGCGCCGAGACGTGGCTGGGAGCGGCCGGATGGGCGAGCGGCAGCCAGACGTGGAGCGGCACGAGGCCGGCCTTGGAGCCGGCGCCGAGCAGGACCAGCGCCAGCACCAGCGCGGTGAGGTCGGGCGGCAGATGAGCGCTCCGGATCGCATCGAAGGCATAGCCGCCGCTCGGGCCCGCGAGCAGGCCGAACGCGAGCAGCAGCGCGAGCGTGCCGAAGCTCGCCATGACCAGGTAGACGTAGCCCGCGTGCGCGTTGCCGGGCTCGCGGTGATGAGCCATGACCAGGGCCCAGGAGCCGAGCGACATGAACTCCCAGGCGAGCAGGAAGGTGAAGGCGTCGTCGGCCAGGACCACGAGGTTCATGCCGGCGAGAAAGGCCGGGAAGAACGGCAGGACGCGGGCCGGGGCCTGCTCGTGGGCGCCGTAGCCGAGCCCGTAGATCGCGGCCCCGGCGCCGCCCAGGTTGACCACGACCAGGAAGAACGCGGCCAGCGCATCGAGCCGGAGGTGGGCGCCGATCCAGGGCAGACCGAGCGGCAGGACCAGGGTCGTGACCGCGCCCCCGCCGGCGACCAGGCGGCCGAGAGCGAGCAGCAACAGGATCGTCGTCAGCGCGGCGCTGGCGCCATAGACGAGGCGGGTCGCGTCGGCGCGCACCGCCGGCGCGGCCGCGCCGGTCGCGAGCAGCAGCAGGACGCCGACCAGGATCAGCGCGAGCGGCATGCCCGGCTCCGCGCCGCCGACCGGACTGGCCCCTTGGTCATGCCTTCAGCCGCACGCCGCGCCCGCCCCCCTGGCTCGCCGCGCCCTCGTTGATCAGTTCGAGGCCGGCCGCGTCCAGGGCGGTGATCAGCTTCATCAGCGAATCGACGTGGCCGCGGACCACGCCCTCGCTCGCCTCCATGCGCTGGATGGTCGGCACCGACAGGTCGGCAGCCGCGGCGAGCGCCCGCTGATCCATGCCAAGCAACGCCCGCGCCGCCCGGATCTGGCCGGCGGTGATCACGTCTGAGCCATCAGCTCTGCTGTTCCAGGAATCGATTGTAGGCGTCTAGCACGGGCTCCTGATTTGTTCAACCAGCGATTTTTGGGTCCGAGTTCGCCGCGTGCGCGGCGGCCCCGGCGGCGAGCCCGGAGCGAGCGCGGCAGCAATGGCGGACAGGCTCAGGCAAACCAGGTCCAGGCCAGTGCCGTGGGACTGGCGAGGGCGTACAGCTCGAGCAGGTGTTCGCCACGCGAGATCGGACTGAGTCCGGATGCGAACGGCGCCGCGGGCGTCAAAGGCTGGGCCGGCAGCCAGCCGGGGGCGTGGAACCAGCGCTTGGTCAGGATGAACCCGTCGGCCCGGTGCGCAAACACATGCAGCTGATGGAGCGCCGGCCTGACACAGGACAGACGGGTCGAGGCCGCGCGCGGCAGAGCGGCGATCAGTTTGCCAGGTCACCGACGACGCGTGGTCGAAGTAGTGCTGTGTATCACATGCTCCCGATCGGCTCGATCAGGCGTTTTAGTGGTCGCGTCGGCGCGGAACGCAGTCGAACTGGCAATACGGGCGTCCGGGCTCAGTCGATGGGCGTGCAGCGCGCGCGGTCGGACTTTGTCTTCGATCGGAGGCACGGGCCGGACGCGATCGGCATCCGGACCTTTCGCCCTCAGGCGTCCTGCGCGTCGGTCGAGACGTAGAGGTCCTGCGCGCGCGTCAGGTGGGCGTGCATCGCCGCGGCCGCGCCCTCGACGTCGTGCGCGGCGATCCGCTCGAGGATCTGCTGGTGCTCGGAGACGGTCTTGCGCTCGCGCCCGACCTTGCGCACGAGGCCGACGTGGTACTCGGCGAGCCAGCCGAGCATGGCCTCGGTCACCGCGACGAAGATCGGATTGCCGATGGTCTGGGCGAGCCTTCGGTGGAAGGCCATGTCGGCCTTGAGGAACCCTGTGAAGTTGTCGCCGGCCGCCTCCTGCTCGGCGATGCACCGGGCGAGGTCGCGGACGTCCTCGTCGGTCGCCCGGGCGGCCGCCATCCGCGCCATCCCCATCTCGAAGAACAGCCGCGCCTCCTTGAGATGCTCGAGGCTCTGGGGCGAGGTCGAGAGGATGTGCTGCGCCGTGCCGGCCATCTGCTCGAGCACGGTGCGCGCGGTCGCCTCGACGACCCGGGCGCCGGCGCCCTGGCTGATCACGATCAGGCCCATGCGCTGCAGCTCCTGCAGCGCCTCGCGCACCGCCGGCCGGCCGACCTTGAACGACTCCGTGAGCTGCCGCTCCGACGGCAGATAGTGGCCGGGCTTGATCTCGCCGCTGTTGATCAGCGCGAGCAGGCGCTCGAGCACGTCGCGCGACAGCTTGCGGCGCCGGATCGGATCGGCGCCCAGGGCTGGCCGGGTAAGTCGGCTGATCATCCCTCGAGGCTGCGGGTCCGGCCGGCCGATGCCGGCGGGCGGGACGCGCGCTCGTGACGGCGGCCATCGCGGTCGCGGCGGCGCCGGGCGTCAGGCATAGGGGACGCCCTGAGCTTCGACGTGCAGCGAGTAGAGCGACTGGCTGCCGGTGATGAACAGCCGGTTCCGCTTCCGGCCGCCGAAGCACAGGTTCGAGGTCGGCTCCGGCAGATGGATCATGCCGATCGGGCTGCCGTCGGGCGCGAACACCCGGATGCCGTTGGTCTCGGGCCCGCCGAAGCCGGAGGCCGACCAGAGGTTCCCGTCGGTGTCGCAGCGGATGCCGTCGCTCCGGCCCGGCGCGAGGTCGCAGAACGTCCGCCCGTGGTCGACCTTGGAGCCGTCGTTCACGTCGTAGACCAGGATGTTCCGGTGGTGGGCGGGATCGTCGGTGCAGCCGGTATCGACGACGTAGAGCCTGGTGTAATCGGGCGAGAAGCAGAGGCCGTTGGGGCGGGTCAGCTCCTCGATCACGACGCTCGCGCGGCCGCTCAGCGGGTCGAGCCGGTAGACCCGGGTCGGCAGCTCGAACTCGGCGCGCCAGCCCTCGTAGTTGGACAGGATGCCGTAGCCGGGATCGCTGAACCAGACGTGTCCGTCCGGATGCACGACAACGTCGTTCGGCGCGTTGAGCCGCCGGCCGTCGAAGCGGTCGATCAGCAGGGTGATGCTGCCGTCGATCTCCGTGCGCGTCACCCGCCGCCCGGCCTGCTCGCAGGTGATCAGCCGCCCCTGACGATCCCGGGTGTTGCCGTTGGCGCTGCTCGAGGGCGACCGGTAGACGCTCACCGCCCCGGTCATCTCCGACCAGCAGAGGATCCGCTCGTTGGGGATGTCGCTGAACAGCAGGCAGCGGGCGTCGCCGAACCAGACCGGCCCTTCCGCCCAACGCGCGCCGGTCCAGAGCCGCTCGATCGCGGTCGCCGGCAGCCGGTGGCGCTCGAAGCGCGGATCCAGGGCCTCGATCGCCGGATCGGGATAGCCGATGACCCCGCTGGTCCAGTCGCGGTCCAACGCGTACTTCGTCGCGACGTCCCTCATCTCACTCTCCGGTCGACGCTCTGAGCCGCTCGAGGAATTGGAGTGGCGTTCGGACAGGTCCCTCGGGCGCGTTGGCCATGACCAGGACCAGGGTGATCACCAGGCCGCTGGCGATGTTCTTGGCTTCGATCGGCAGGCCCGCAATGGTCACCGCCGCGACCAGCAGGGTCAGCAGAAGGGCGCCGAACACGGTACCGACGATCGACATGGTGCCGCCGGCGATGCGGTTGCCGCCGAGCACGACCGCACCGACGCTGGTCAACAGGAACGGGTTGCCGAGTTCCATGTCGGCGCTGCCCACGGAGGCCGCCAGCAGGGCGCCGGTCAGGCCGGCGAGCGCGCCGCTGACGACGAAGGCGAGCAGCACGGTCGTCTTGACGGCAATCCCGGACAGGAACGCCGCCCGGCGGCTCTGGCCGACCGCGAGCAGGGCCTGGCCGTAAGGCGTGCGCCGGACCACGAGCGTGGCGAGGCCGCCGATCGCCAGCACGAAGAAGAACGGGGTCGGGATGCCCGCGAGGTTCGAGCGGATCAGGTTGGTGACCGCCCGGTTGCCGAACGTCGTGTCGCCGCCGACCGAGATGAGTTGCACCAGCGTGAGCACGACGAAACCGACCGCCAAGGTGCCGATGATCGGCGGAATCCGGAAGCGCACGACGATCAGGCCGTTGACCGTGCCGACCAGGACGCCGAAGGCGATGCTCGCCAGCAGCACCAGCACGACCGCGGCGGGCTGCGGCGAGATCAGCTTGACCGCGAGGAAGGCGCAGAAGTTCATCACGAACGGGATCGACAGATCGATGCCGCCTTCGCCGGAGGCCACGGGGAACATCTGGCCGATGCCGACCAGCGCGAGGAACGAGGCCGCGGCCAGATTGGCGGTCAGAATGCCGATCCGGAACTGCTCCGAGAGCATCACGATCAAGACCATCAGCAGCGCACTCGCCGCCGCCGGCCAGAACCAGGTCTGGCGCCGCAGATCGAGCGCCGGCGCGGTCATGACGCGCTCCTGCCGATCAGCAGCGTGCGCACGCCGATCGCGCCGAGCAACATCAGCCCCTGGACCATGGGCAGATAGACCGCGTTGACCTCGAACAGCGAGAGCAGCGTGCCGACCATCACCAGCGTCAGCGTGCCGAACAGGGCACCGATCGGCGCGACCAGGCCGCCCGAGAACGCGGCGCCGCCGAGAATCACCGCGGCGACCGAGAGCAGCGTCATCGACACCGAACCGGTCGGATCGCCGCCGCGCGTGCTGGCGGTGACGATGATCCCGGCGAGGACCGCGAAGCCGCCGGCGATGGCATAGAGCGTCGCCTTGGCCCGCCGGGTCGACCAGCCGGCCGCCTCGATCGCGCGCGGGCTCGCGCCGTAGCCGCGCATGACCGCGCCATAGCGCCAGACGAACAGTACCAGATAGGCGACGATCGCCGGCACCACGGCGAGCAGCACCGGCAGCGGCACGACCGGAACCTGGATGCGCAGGAGATCGACCAGCCAGCCCGGCGCCGAGCCGCCGGCGCGCGGCAGGCGCCACGCCGCCAGCCCCAGCCAGACGAACGACAGGCCGAGGGTGACGATGATCGCCGGCACCCGGCGCGCATCGATGAACAGCCCCATCAGCGGGTAGGCGGCGAGCATGCCGAGCAGGCAGAGCAGCGCGAGCCAGGGGTCGCTCACGAGCCACGTGGCCGCGACCGCGTTCACGAGCCCGATGAAATTGCCGAGGCCCAGATCGATGTCGCCGGCGGTGATGACGAACAGCTGGCTGATCGTCGCGAACGACAGCGCGAACGCGGCGGAGAACACGAGCTTCAGGCCCAGGGCCGAGAAGATCAGCGGATTCTGCGCAATGCTGGTGGCGAAGACGGCGGCAAAGGTGACGAGCGGAATCAACATGGAGACCAGCGCTTCACGCCGCCGGGCGCGCTCGGCGGTGCGCTGGGCGTGGTCGGTGTCGACCTGCCCCTCGACCTGCCGGAACGAGGCCGCGACCAACCGCTCCGGCGAGGTCTCGCCGCGGCTGTATTCGGCGGTCACCGCGCCGTCGCGCATCACCAGCGTGCGATCGCACTCGGCGAATTCGGTGTCGTCGGTCGAGTACCAGAGGACCGCCCGGCCGTCGTCGGCGAGGCCGCGGAACAGGCGGTAGAGATCCGACTTGGTGCCCATGTCGACGCCGCGCGTCGGATCGTCGAGGAGGACGATGCTGGCGTCGGCGGCCAAGGCGCGCGCGATCACGACCTTCTGCTGGTTGCCGCCGCTGAGCGAGGTGATCTCGGCCGCTTCCGAGCTGGCCTGCACCTTGAGCTTCTCGATCCAGCCCGCGGTCAGCGCCCGCAGGCGCCTCGTCGAGATCAGCCCCCAGCGGCTCAGCCGTCCGAGGCTCGAGACGGCGATGTTCTCGCCGATCGACCACAGCGGGAAGATGCCCTCGCTGGTCCGGTCGCCGGAGACGAAGGCGACCTTGCCGCCGACCGTGACGTCGCCGGCGCCCTGCCCTCCGGCGAAGACCGCGCGCAGAACCTCGCGCTGGCCGCTGCCCTCGAGCCCGGCGAGGCCGACGATCTCGCCGCGAGTGACCTCGAGGCTGACGCCGCGCAGCGATCCCTGGCGGAGATCGCGGAGGCGGACGAGGGCATCGCGCGCCCGTGCGGCGGCCGTCGGCTGGGCCACGTCGATCGCGGTGTGCTTGCCGCCCAGCAGTTCCATCAGCCGGGCGACGCCGATGCCGCCGGTCTCGCCGGCCCAGGCGACCCGGCCGTTGCGCATCACGGTCACCCGGTCCGCGACGTCGAGCGATTCGTGCAGCCGGTGCGAGATGAAGATGAAGGAGATGCCGTCGTCCCGCCGCCGTTTCATGTAGGCGCGCAGCTGCTCGGCCTGCCGTGAGCCGAGCGACGAGGTCGGCTCGTCCAGGATCAGCAGGCGCGTGGCCGGATGGCCGGCGGCGCGGGCGATCTCGACCATCTGCCGCTGCGACAGGGAGAGCGCGCTGACCTTGGCGCGCGGATCGATGCCGTGGTTCGGGAACACGTCGTCGAGCGCCGCCTTGGCGAACTCGGCGCCGGTGTTCCGCCAGCGCGCGCCCCGGATGACGTCCGGCAGCTCGAGGGCGAAGTTCTCGTAGATGCGCAGGTTGGCGCACAGCGAGAGCTCCTGGTGCACGAAGCGCAGACCGGCTGCCATGGCCGCCCGCGGCGAGTGCCGTGGCCCCAGGGGCTGGCGCAACAGCTCGATCGCGCCCTCATCGGGTGCGAGCAGGCCGCCGACGAGCTTCATCAGCGTGCTCTTACCGGCGCCGTTGCCGCCCATCAGGCCGACGATCTCCGCCGGCCGCACCGCGAAGTCGACCTGCTGCACCGCCCGCGTCGTGCCGAAGGACCTGCTGACCCCGGTCATCAGCAGAAGCGGGGCTTCGGTCCCGCCTTCCGCCGATGGTCCGGGATCCCGCGCGACCGGCCGCGCAGGCACAGCGCAGGCCGCCTCGGCCATCCTCGCCCTCACGAAGGCTGCGCTCGTGCGCTCAGCCCGGCAGCTTGTCGGTCCGGGTGAACACGGCCGGGATCTGGTCGAACTTGAAGGTCTGCACCGGGATGCGCTCGCCGGTGACGTCGGCATAGGAATCGATGTTGCCGTCGTTGGTCGGCACCGACGGCGCGAACCAGTCCTTGGGCTGGTTGTCGTCATCGAGCAGGATGCGGGCGAGGTAGTAGGCGGCCCACGCGCCGATCTCGGGATCGGCGTTCAGCCCGGTCGCAGTGTAGCCGTACTTGTCGCGGGCCTCGCGCCACCACTGCACGTAGTCGCCGTCGGCGCCGGTGCAGATCGGCGGCATCGTCTCCATCGTGTAGCCCGAGGCCAGCATGCCCTCGACGATGCCGAAGGCGTCGTTGCCGCCGGCACCGAGGACGCCGTCGATCTTGGGCAGGCTGGGCACGATCTGGGCGACGTTGCGCTGTGCCACCGAGCGGGTCGCCTGGCCCTCGACCTCGCCGACCACCTTGAGGCCGGGATTGCGGGCCAGCATCGCCTGGTACTCGTTGTAGATCAGCTTGCCGGCGGTAGCGCCGAGCGACAGGCGCACGATCAGGATGTTGCCTGCGGCCTTGCCGGGGCCGCCGAGATGGTTCTCCATGAACGCGGCGTTGTTGCGGCCCCACGAGGCGAAATCGAAGCCGATGTTCCAGGAGCGGTCCGACGATGCGTAGGCGTCGTAGGACACGACCTTGATGCCGGCGTCGGACGCCTGCTCGATCACGCCGCCGACCTGGCTGCCCGACGAACAGTTGATCAGGATGCCGTCATTGCCCTTGAGGATCATGTCGCCGACCGCCGCGAGCTGGGCCGGGACCGAATTGTCGGACCCGTGCACGGCGCTGTAGCTGCTGATGATGCCGGCGTCCTGGAGATCCTTGCAGGCGCGCTCGAAGGCCTCGGCATGCTGGCGCCGCCACTCGTTGCCGTTGTAGGCGTTGGACAGGGCGATCTTGAAGGGCTTCTGCGCGGCGCGAGCCGGCCAGGACAGACCGCCCAGCGCGCCGGCGGCGGCAGCGGCCATGCCGAGGTGCAGCACGTCGCGGCGGGTCGCACCCGGTCCGCGCATCTTTTGGCCGGCCGGGGCGATGCCGAACCCGGACTCGCGGCCCTCGCTCGGTGGATGGTTTGTTGTCATCGATGCCTCCCGATCACGCGTGACAGCTGAAGACGGCTTCGCCTGGACGCGACCAGCCCGGCTCGCGAGCGGCGACGCTCGCGGTCGCGGCGGCAGGAGCGGATCCCTGATGCCGCCCCGATGCCTCGACCGCGCAAGTGGCACAATCATTATACCAATCCGGCCCGGCTCCACAAGGCGGGGCGAGATCCGAACTCGAGCGCCCGCGCGCTGACCGCAGGTCGCCGGAACGGCCGCATCGCCTGCGCAGGCAACGCCCCTGACCGTCCTCGATGCCACCGTCCGGGATCGAGGACCGGCGGCCTCCGTCGCCCCTGTCAAGGTCATCGCTGCGCGCTCGACCTCCCCTGGGCGGTTCATCTTCATCGAACGCTTACGTTTTTTTCAGAGTTGCTGGCCGATGATTGCGGAGATCGATGCGGGCCTGCACCAGCAACGCGCAGTCCGGCAGAACCCCTATGGGAGACTTGGATGCTCCATCGCTGGATCGCCTTCGGCTTCGCACTGCTGCTGCCAGTCGCCGCCTCGGCCGCTTTAGCCAAGAAGCAACTGGGCGCCGCGCCCGTCGGACCCGTCATCCTGACGGTCTCGGGCAACCTCCAGGGTGTCGGCGGCGCGAAGACCGTGAAGCTGGATCGGGCGATGCTGGAATCGCTCGGAATGACCACGCTCAAGACCTCGACCGCGTGGACCGCCGGCGAATTGGTCTTCGAGGGTGTTCTGGTGCGGGATCTGCTGGAGGCGGTCGGCGCCCAGGGCACGTCGGTGGTCGCGACCGCCCTGAACGATTACGTCGCCACGATTCCGTTGCGCGAGCTGTACGACTACCCGGTGATGCTGGCCTTGCGAATGGACGGCCACGATCTCCAGGTCGCGGACAAGGGTCCGATCTGGATCGTCTATCCCCGCGACCAGTATCAGGCGCTGAACAACCCGATGATCGATAAGAACTGGGTCTGGCAGCTGAACGAACTCGAGGTTAGATGAAACTACGTTTGACTAAAGGCTACAATGCTTTAGCGGTAGCCCTCCTTATCTTTACCACGAGTATGGCGCTGAGTTCGTATGCAATACAGCGAGAGTATCATCGTATCAATCAACGATTTATTCCCAATCTATGGGTGGCAGCGCAAGCAGAAATAGAATTTTACAGATTTCGCGACTCGATTCATCTCTTCGTCCAGCCGGACTCGCCGGTTCAGATCGATCAGGTCGCCTTGCGCCTGCACATCCTGATGAGCCGGCTGCCCCTGCTGTTGTTCGGCAGCGAGTTGGATCACGTCAGGGCGGTCGAGGGGGCAGTCGAGCTCATCGAGAACTTCCGGGACACGCTGCAGGCGCTCGAGCCGGAAGTCCTGGCCCTGCACAAGGGTGACTTCACCACGTACCTTGCGCTCCTTCAGCGATTGGAACCGTTCATCGTTCCGATCCGCCACGTTACCGCCAAGACCATGCTGATGGACGAGCACGTGGCCGCCGCCCAGCGGGAGGACATCCGGCACCTGTTCTGGGAAATCCTCGAGTATTTCATCGGCATTCTCGCGAGCGCCATCGTGCTGGTGGCGCTGCTGTTCAAGGAGTTCAAGGAAGCCAACCGATTGCTGCGGATCGCCAGCCACGCCGAGACGATGGCGTCGGCCGCCAAGGCGCAGCTGACCGCAGTCATCGACGCCGTCCCCGCCCGGATCGCCGCGCGGGACCGCGAAGGCGCGATCATCTTCCGGAACCGGTACAGCGCCGACTGGAGCGAGCATGCGCCCGGGACCATCGACAACAAGCCGGACGCCCTCGACCATCAGGTGTTCGAGAGCGGCCGCGTGGTGCCCTTCTTCGAGGAGGATCTGCGGGAGCCGGCCGGCGCCCTGCACACCTGGCTGACCACCAAGGTGCCTCTGCGCGAAGCCGCCGGCCGGATCGGCGCCGTGGTGACGGTCTCGCTCGACATCACGCGCCAAAAGGAGGCGCAGAGGCTGAACACGCTGCTCGCGACCGCGATCGAGCACGCCGGCGACGCGATCGAGATCACCGATGCCGAGAGCCGGTTCGAGTACGTCAATGCCGCCTTCGAGCGGATCTCGGGCTACCGCCGCCTCGAGGCCCTCGGCCAGGACCCCGTGTCGCTGCTGATGAGCGACCGGAGCGAGGAGCCGCACTACCGCGCGGTGCAGAACGCGATCGCGAGTGGCAAGGTCTGGCAAGGCACGCTCACCGGGCGACGCAAGGACGGCTCGCTGTATCAGCAGGAGGCGACGATCTCGCCGGTCCGCAACGCCCGCGGCGAGATCACGCATTACGTCGCGGTCAAGCGCGACATCACGGAGCGCCTCCAGAGCCAGGCGCGCATCTGGCACCTCGCCCACCACGATGCGCTGACCGACCTGCCCAACCGGGTCCTGTTCCAGGACCGGCTTCAGCAGGCCGTGGCGCATGCGCGCCGCACCGGCCTCTTGGTCGGGATCCTGTTCATCGACCTCGACAATTTCAAGGACGTCAACGACGCGTTCGGGCACGAGTTCGGCGATCACCTGCTCAAGGCCGTCACCGAGCGGCTGCGCCGGTGCACGCGCGAGAGCGACACGGTGGCTCGCCTCGGCGGCGACGAGTTCGCCGTCATCCAGACCGACCTCGAGCGCTCCGAGTCGGCAGCCAAGCTCGCGGAGAAGATCCTGGAAAACCTGTCGGCGCCGTTTGCCCTCGAGGACCAGGAGATCCACATGAGCGCCAGCATCGGCGTCACGATTTGTCCTCTGGATCAGGACGAGCCCCATCAACTCGTCAAAAACGCCGATATGGCAATGTACCGCGCCAAGAATACCGGCCGCGAACTATCAATTCTACAAGCACGACATGAACCTGGCGGTCCAAGCCCGCAAGGAGCTCGAACGCGATCTGCGCCGGGCGCTTGCGAATGGGGATCTCGACCTGTACTACCAGCCGCAGATCGATGCCCGCCGTGAGGCGATCATCGGCGCCGAGGCGCTGCTCAGATGGCCGCATCCCGACAAAGGCTTCATCCCACCCACGGAATTCGTCCCGATCGCCGAAGAGTGCGGCCTGATCGTGCCGCTCGGGGAATGGGTGCTGGAGACCGCCTGCCGACAGAACAAGTTGTGGCGGGATCTCGGGCTGCCGCGCGTCCGCGTGGCCGTGAACCTCTCGACGGTCCAGTTCCTCTACCGCGACCTGATGGCGAGCGTGGTCCGCGCCCTCGAGACCAGTGGTCTAGATCATGGGTCCCTGGAGCTGGAGATCACCGAAGGCATCTTGATGCGCGAAACCGAGGTCACGATCAACACCCTGCAACGGCTGGCCGAACTCGACATCCAGATCGCGATCGACGACTTCGGCACCGGCTACTCGAGCATGGCATATCTGAAGCTGTTTCCGGTCAACAAGATCAAGATCGACCGGGCCTTCGTGCGCGAGGTCACGAGTGACCGGGGCGACGCCGCCATCGTCAACGCGGTGATCGGCCTCGCCCACGGGCTGGGCCTGACCGTGGCCGCCGAAGGGGTGGAGACGTTCGAGCAGGTCGTCCACTTGCGGGCGCAGGGCTGCGACGAGCTGCAAGGCTACTATTTCGGCCGGCCGATGTCGGCGCAGGCCTTCCAGCGGCGCCTCGCCGAAATCGCCCGCTCCCAGGGCACGACGGCCAAGACGCTTGCGGTTCCGTCACTCGCCGAGGTTGGCTGAAGCCTCCCTCCGCCGCGAATTCGCAAGGCAGGTTGACCCGCGGCCCTGAAGGAGCGGTGGCGACGGCTCAGCTCTCGGCCAGCTCATGGTCCTGGTCGGGGAAGAGCCAGCCCAGGTGCTGCCCGCCATCGAGAGCGACCATCTGTCCGGTCATGGCCGGGGATTCCAGGATGAACTGAATCGCCCGGCAGATCTCGTCCGGGGTGGTACCGCGCCGCAAGGGCAAGGTGGCGGCCAACCGGCTGAAGCTCGCGTCCGTCTGATGGATGCTCGGCAGGACCGGGCCCGGGCCGATCGCGTTGACCCGGACCGTCGGCGCCAGGGCCGACGCCAGGGTCGAAGTGAGGGTCCAAAGCGCGGCCTTGCTGAGCGTGTAGGAAACGAAGTGCGGGGTCAAATTCCACACCCGCTGGTCGATGATGCTGATGACATTGCCCTCCGCTCCGGGCTCGAGCTGCCGCACGAACTGCTGGATCAGGACGAACGGGGCGCGAAGGTTGCTCTCCATGTGCAGATCCCACGACCCGCGGGTGGCATCGAGCGCGCCGTCGCGTTCGAAGGTCGAGGCGTTGTTGATCAGGCAGCCGAGCGGGCCGAGCGCCCTCGTCGCCAGCGGCACGAGCCGCTCGACTTCATCCTCCCGGGCGAGGTCGGCGCGGATCGCGACCGCCCGACCGCCCTCCGAGCTGATCTTGGCGACCACCTCGCGCGCCTCCGCCTCGGAGTGGCGATAGTGGACCGCGACCGCCCACCCGCGCCGCGCGAAGTCGAGCGCGATGCCCCGGCCGACGCGCCTGGCCGCGCCGGTCACGATCACGGCACGGGCTGCTGCAGACGTCATCGAATCCCTCCGGACACGCCTCCGAGCGGTAGCTCCGCGACGGCAGGGTCAGATGGCAGCAGGCCGCGTTCTGGGTTCCGCGCAGCCGCCCCGGCCGCCAAGGGCCGCTCGGCGCTGACCCGGTCGACCTATGCGTGCCCGGCCGCGATCCGCGCCGGATCCATCCCGGCCGGGGCGGGCTGCTCCAGGAGCTGGAAGAATGCCCGTCCAAGGCCGGTATCCGGGGCCAGGCAACCGAGCTGCCGGCTGGTCACGAATCGCGCGCCGACCTTCGAGACGCCGCGCGCCGTCATGCACTGGTGCTCGGCCTCCACGACCACGGCCACGCCCTCGGGGTCCAGAGCCTCGGCGACGGCCTCCGCGATGCCTTCGGTGATCCGCTCCTGGATCTGCAGCCGGCGGGTCACCGCGTCGACCGCCGCGGCGATCGCGCCGATGCCGACCGCGTGACGGCGCGGAACGTAGGCCACGTGGGCATGTCCGATGATCTGCAGGAAGTGGCGCTCGCAGAACGAGATGAAGCGGATCGCCCTCAGCATCACCAATTGGCCGCTGCCCTCCTGCGGCATCAGGCTGCGCCTGAGGACGGCGACCGGGTCGGTCCGATAGCCGGTGAACAGGTCGAAGAACGCGGTCGCGACCCGCGCGGGTGTGCCCTGCAGGTCGGTGCGCTCGGGATCGTCGCCGAGCCAGGCGATCAGGGTTCGGATCGCCGCTTCGGTCTCGGCCTGGCTCGGGCGAGAGCTGACCGGCGCCCCGTGGTCGCCGGCGATCGGGCGAGCCGAACGGATCCCGGTGGCGCGCTGTTCGGACAGGCTGGAGGTCATTGGCCACCTCTGCGTGCGGTTGATGGTTCGGATCGCACCGGCAGGGCGGAACCGCATCCGTCCCGTCGATCGCTGCCGCGCCTCATCGCGACAGCCGTCCCTGGCGAGGAAGCGACGTAGTGGAGCTGCCATCGAGGTAGTGGCCGCTGCGCACCGCCTTGGTCCGCAGGTACGCCTCGTTGTGAGCGTTGCTCGGAAAGGCGAGCGGCACCCGTTCCACGATCGCGATGCCGTGGAGCGCGAGCGCCGCGAGCTTTTGCGGATTGTTGGTCATCAGCCGGATCCTGGTGAATCCGAGCTGCCGCAGCATTTCGGCGGCCGGCCGATAGAACCGCTCGTCCGGCTCGAAGCCGAGCGCGCCGTTGGCGTCGACGGTGTCGAGCCCTCGGTCCTGCAGCGTGTAGGCACGCAACTTGTTGACCAGGCCGATCCCACGCCCCTCCTGCGCCAGATAGAGGAGGATGCCGCCGCCGCTGGCGGCCATGACGCCGAGCGCGCCGCGCAGCTGATCGCCGCAGTCGCACCGGAGGCTGCCCAGCACGTCGCCGGTGAAGCATTCCGAATGCACCCGAGTGAGCACCGGCTGATCCGGATCCGGCCGGCCGATGATGATCGCCAGATGCTCAGAGCTGCCGGTGCCCGGACGAAAGGCGACGACCTGCGCATCCTCGGCGGCGCCGAGCGGGACGCGCGCGCGGGCAACCGGCTGTAAGGTGATGCTCGCCTGGCCATCGTGGGCGAGGACGTCGGCCGCCGCGACCAGCGGCAATCCACGCTCGGCAGCCCAGCCACGCAGATCGTCGGGAATTCCCTCCAGCCGGGCGGCGAGCGCCGCCGGCAGAAGGCCCGCGAGCTTCATCAGCTTCAGCGCCGCGAGGTCGAAGGTGTGCGTCTCTGCGACCTCAAACCGGGACAGCGCCAGCGGCGAGGCCGAGCCGGCCAGCGGATCGACCAGGCTGTCGAGGACCGCCACATCGAACCCGCCCCGCGGCCGGAGCACGACCGCGCCTGCGCCTTTGCGACCGCGCCCCAGAGCCAGCGCGCGCTGGCGGCTGAGCACGAGGGTCGGCTCGCTGCCGCTCTGGTCCCTGAGCCGGCTCAGATCGGATGGGCCGATCGCTTCGGCCGCCTGCACCAGCGCGGCCTCGCCGGTCCGGTCGCGAATCACGACCGGCAGACCTCGGCGCAAGGCCAGCTTCGCAATCTCAATGCCCAGCAAGACGGCGCTCTTTCAGCGGGAGTCAGCCATAGATAGCGCTCGCTTTCGCAAACGTTCAACATAAAGTTGTGGCTGGATACGTCTACCAGGTCCCATCCAGGCCTTCGAACACCTCGCCACCATCACGAGTTTTTGTCAACGGTTCTACATCTAATCGGCCAAAAATGCGCATTCTTCAGCTTGATGGCGGGTCGGACGATAACCGCTCCGCCGTTTGACGTACTCCGTGTGGCATGAACCGCCTGCTATGCTGGAGAATCGCTTGGCCTTTGCACGCAGATGCCGGCAGAATCGCTCGCAATCGGAGTCGCGGAGAAACCGACCGACCCGACGCCCTCTCTCCGGCGGAGGTGCCCCTGCCGGCCCGCAAACGTCTGCTCGATGCCCCCGGCCTGGTGGGCACGACGCCCAGGGCGTGCGCCAGAGGGCGATCAGGCCAACCCGAATCCCAACTTGTTCATTCTTTGCCGGTATCGATCGACCAGTTCTGGACCTGCACAGGGGCCTCCATATGGTCAGAGCCTTGGAGCTCGAGCTGACAACCTATCAGCGCGAACGTGCCTGCCTGGAGAGCGAGCATTTCGGGAAGTTCGTCCTGATTCAGGGCGAGCAGATCGCTGCGGTCTTCGACGATTTTCAAACAGCCTCAGAGCGCGCCAGTCTGTTGTCGAAGGGTGAAACATACTTGATCCACCACATCGGCACCGAAATGTCGGGCGCTCTGGCGTTTCTCGACCGAGTTGTCGCGAGCTGTTCTCACGCTTCAGAATGTGAGCAGTTACAGTAGCTGGTGCGCGCCGACTGCGATTTGCAATGCTGAGGTCCGGCCGCAACTGGTAGCCGCAGGTTGTGGAGCCAGTCGTCGACAAACTCCTGGCGGGCGGCGCACGCGTGCGCTTGCTGCCTCACCTGCCGGTGATCAGGAGGTCGGCTATGACCGGGTAGTGATCGGAGCCGGTTGCCGGGCCTCGTCGCAGGCTCGCGACGGCGATCGGACCCTTGACCAGGATGTGGTCGATCGGGATCTGGGCCGGCCAGAACCAGCTCGGCCAGGTTCCGATGTAGCCCTGGCCGTCGGCCGCGTTGCGCAGTCCGGCCGCGACCATGAGGTCTTCGAAGTGCGGCGACCAGCGCGTGGTGTTGAAGTCGCCGGCGAGGACGACGGGCCCGCCCGCTCCTTCGACGAGCCTGGCCAGATAGTCGAGCTGCAGGTTCCGGCGGCGGCTGTCGTTCGGATGCTCGGGCGAGGGCGAGGATGGATGCACGCCCACGACCGTGAGCGTGCGGTCGCCAAGCGCGATGTCGGCCGCGAGGTAAGGCCGATGGCCGGCGGGGGGCAGGATCACCGAATCCGCGACGATCGGATCGCGGCTGAACAGGATGACGGGAGCGCCCTCCTGCCAGCCCTGCGGCGCCCGATTCGGATAGTCGGCGCCGATCGCCGCCAGGACGCCTCGCCATCGCTCTCCGCGGGCATCGACCAGCACGAGCACGTCGGCATCGCTGGCGCGGGCGAAGTCGAGCACCTTCCCGGGCTCCGGATTCGAGCTCAGGACGTTGGCGCTGGCGACGCGCAGCGGCTCGCCCCCGGGCCGGGCCGCAGCCGAGCCCCCGAGCCAGAGATCCTTGATCGCCCAGCCGTGCAGCACCGCGACCACGGCGAGCACCGCTGCGGCCGGATAGGCGCGGACGGCGAGCGCCCCGAGGCAGAAGGCGATTGCCAGGACCGCGTACTGCAGCCGGAAATGGCTGAACAGGTCGAACGCCCACCAGAGCCGCGCCGAGAGCGCGAAGACCGTGGCCAGCGCCAGGCCGCCGGCGGCGACGGCAAGGATGAGCCTCAGCGCTCGCCTCCCTGGCCGTGTGGGACGACGCGATCACCCGCCAGGACCGGCCCGCCGCGCGCCGGCAGGCAGGCGGCGTCGATCCCGAGAGCCGAAAACGTCGCGTCGAGGGCGCCCTCAGCGATCGTCATCAGCGCAGCACGATCCAAGCTGGCGCATGATCGCTCGCTCCCTCCCGCCCGCGGACGTCGCGATCGACGCCAGCCGCCGCCAGCCGGCCGGCGAGCGGGCCGCTCAGCAACAGGTGGTCGAGGCGCAGCCCGGCGTTGCGCCGCCATCGGTCCCGCTTGTAGTCCCAGAACGTGTACATCGGCTCGCAAGGATGACGGCTGCGGATCGCGTCGGTCCAGCCCTGGTCGAGGAGCCGCTGAAACGCCGCCCGGCTCTCCGGCTGCAGCAGTGCATCCTTCGTCCAGGACTTGGTCGGGTAGATGTCCTGATCGGTCGGGACGACGTTGTAGTCGCCGGCCAGGACCGCGGGCACGCCCGTCGCCCAGATGCCGGCCGCGTGGGCAATGAGCCGTTCGAACCAGGCCAGCTTGTAGTCGAACTTCGGGCCGGGCTGCGGGTTGCCGTTCGGCAGGTAGATGCAGGCGACGAGCACACCCCTGACCGCGGCCTCGAGGTAGCGGCTCTGGGTATCGGTGGGATCGCCCGGCAGGTCTTCCCGAACCACGATGGGCTCTCGATCCCGTGCCAGGATCGCGACGCCGTTCCAGTTCCTCTGCCCCCGCCACACGGCAGCGTAGCCGGCATCCCGGATCGCCGCTTCCGGGAAGCTCGCGTCGGTCGCCTTGAGCTCCTGCAGGCAGACGACGTCCGGGGCTGAGGCCTGGAGCCATTCGAGCAGGTTGGGCAACCGGCGATTGACGTTGTTGATGTTGAAAGTCGCGATCTTCATCGCGTGAGGATACAGCAGGACCGGTGCGCCGGAAGCCGGGCCGACGGGCCTGGCGCGATCTTGTCGCGGCGCCGTCGGCAGAGGCTCCGGATGCGGGGCTGCAACCGCCGCGGCGCGGCAGAGGTCGGCGGTATTGCGCTGGTGCGAGGCGCAGGATGGCGACGTTCCCGGCTTCGGTGGCCACCGTCGAGAGCTTCGCCAGCTCTTCCCCCGTCCGCGCCGTTCCTGGTAGTCTCGCTTTGATTGCGTGCTCCTGGTTCGTCCCTGGCAGCCATGACCGCTCGCCACCCGGCGGGCGGGGCGCGGTCATGATCTGGCTGACCTGCCGGGCCGGTGACGCCTACACAACCGCGCGGAGATGCGACCGCGATGGCCTTCCTCGATGCTCGCCGGTTCCCCCCGGATCGGCGGCTGTCGGCCGACTTGTGCGTGGTCGGGGCTGGTGCGGCCGGCCTCACGCTCGCGCGCGAGTTCGTCGGCAGCCGCTGCCGTGTCATCGTCGTCGAGAGCGGCGGCCTTCGGTACTCGCCCCGCGTTCAGCGGCTCTACGCCGGCGAGAACGTCGGCCTGCCGAATTATGCGCTCACCTACTCGAGATTTCGGGTCTTCGGCGGCTCGACGACGCGCTGGCCGGCCCAGTGCCGGCCCCTCGACCCGCTCGACTTTCAGCCCCGGCCGGGGATCGCCCACAGCGGCTGGCCGTTCGACCACCGCCATCTCGCAGCCTGGTACCCGCGGGCGCAGGCGGTCTGCGGCCTCGACGTCGGCCAGGAACCGGCCTGGGCGCCCGCTGACGAGGGCCTGCCGCTCGCCGGCGACGAGCTCGAGACGATCCTCTTCCGGTTCGGCTACCCGCGCGATTTCGGCCAGAGGTACCGGCGGGAGTTCGAGCGCTCGGCCAACGTCGAGGTCGTGCTCGGCGCGAGCGTGGTCGAGATCGAGCCGGCCCCGGATCTGCGCGCGATCCGGACGATGCGGGCGAAGAGTCTCGACGGGCCCGACTTCCAGGTCGAGGCCCGGGCCTACGTCCTGGCCTGCGGCGGCATCGAGAACCCGCGTCTGCTCCTCGCCTCCAATCGCATGTCCGCGGCCGGAATCGGCAACCAACACGATCTGGTCGGCCGCTTCTTCATGGACCATCCCTATCTCACGAGCGGGCATTTCGTGCCGGCGATCCCGGCCCACGCCGACGGCCCGCACGTGATCCGGAGTTTCAAGCGGGTCGGCCTCGAGCAGAAGTTCCACCTCAGCTTCGCGCTCCGCGAGCCGATCAGGCGCGACGAGGCCCTGACCGGGTGCAGCGCCTATTTCATCCGCCGCCTCGCGTCCGAGACCGCGCCCGAGCATTTCAGCCCGGCCGGCAAGTCGCGACTGCGCCTGGCCGAGGTTCTGGAGCATCGGGTGCTGGCGGGAGCCGAGGTCGGCCGGCATCTTCGCCAAGTCGCCAAGGGCTACCGGGAGGTCGGGCTGACGCTGGCACGGCGCGCCTCCGAGGTGATCCGGCCCAAGACCGTGCTGGCCTTCAGAACCGTCCTTGAGACGACCCCGCGACCGGACAGCCGGGTCACCCTCGGGACGGCGCGCGATCGCCTGGGGGTACCGGTCCCCCGGGTCGACTGGCGGATCAGCGAGAGCGATCGTCGCGGCCTCGATCGGTTCCGGCGGGCGCTCGCGAGGGCCATCGAAAGCAAGCGGCTCGGCGCCCTGATCGACGATCCGGGGGTCGACGACGCCGGCTGGCCAAGCTCGATGGAGGGTGGTAAGCATCACATCGGCACGACCCGCATGCACCTGGACCCGAAACAGGGGGTCGTCGATCCCGACTGTCGGGTCCATGGGATCGCCAACCTTTACGTCGCAGGGAGCTCGGTGTTCCCGACTTCGGGGTATGCGAATCCGACCTTCACCATCATTGCTATGGCGCTTCGGCTTGCCGACCACCTGAAGACCCGGCTCGACGCGCCGGGGTGAGCCGAGGCCGGATCGGGCGCTGGATGGTGGGCATGCGCAGAAAGGACCAGCGTCAGCGCAGTCGTCTTCAACCACAACGGTGGTGAGTAGATCCTACGTTGCCGGTCGCCCCTTCACATTTAGCGCCTGCCGCTCGGGTCTTCGCCATCCGACGCGGCTGGTTGGCTGCCGGGATCGCCGGCTGGCGACGGCTCTTGGGCCATGCACCGGACCTCAGGCCGGGGCGTGCGCTCCGGGCACAACGACGTCTCGACGACCGCGAACTCCCGACCGGCAGCCAGCTTCCGCTTGCGGCCTGCCCGTTGGCGCCGGTCTTGCAAGGCAGCGGGCACGCCGGCCCGTCTGCGCGCCGGTCTTCGCTGCCGCACGGAGGAACAGCCCCCTGATCCCGACCGGCTACGTCTTTTCGCTGCTGACCGCGCTCGTCAGCAAGGCGCCGAGCCTCGTGGCGGCGATGATCCTGACCCGGGTGTTCCCGCCCGAGGCCATGGGCGTTTTCTTCTTTGCGACCGCGCTCACGTTCCTCGTGCTGCTGTTCACCACGTTCGGCACGCACATCCACCTGGTACGCGCCGTCGCGCGCGCCCCCGAGCGCGGTCTCGACGAGTTGGGTGCAGTCCTCGGGCTCAGGCTGCCCTTGACTTCCCTGGCCCTGCTCCTGCTCGGTGGCGCGGTCCTGGCGATCGCTCCGGCGCTCGCGCCGATCCTGGTCCTGGCGTCGATCTTCATGCTGATCGGCGATTTCGCCAACAGCTTCGGCGCCGACATGACCGGGCGGCGCGACTTCGGGCTCCGCTTCGCCGTCGCCCTCGCCGGTCCGGTCGCCCTGCTCGTGACCGTGCCGCTCGCCGTCCACCTGGGCGCGACGCTCGAACAGACGCTGCTCTGCTACATCGGCGCAAGCACGCACCGTGGTCAGGGTCCGCTATGGCCGGATTCCATTGGTCTTCGACCGTACGCGCCTGCTGTCTCTGATCGGCGTCTGCTGGCCGTTCGTCGTGCTCGACGCCCTCCAGGTCGCGCAGTTCAAGATTGACACGCTGATGGTGTTCTGGCTGCTGTCGTCGGAGGCGACCGCCGGCTACGAAACCGCCTACCGGCTGCTCGAGGTCTGCCGCCTGGCGATCAGACCGCTCGCGACGATCGGCTTCCCGGTATGCGCGCTTCTGCGCCAGCAGTGGGCAGCGGCGCGCGACTATGGAATGAAGATCATTCTGCTGGCGGCGGCGATTGGGGTCGGCGTTTTGTTGATCGGGGTGCTCAATCCCGAGAGGATCATGGTGATGATCTGGGGTCCGGCCTATGCTGGCATGGGCGGAGGCCTGCGGATCCTGTTTGTGAGCGCCCCGTTCGTCTTCGTCGATATGATCGGGGTGATGATCGCGACGGCCATGGGCGAGGAACGCCAGTTGATGCGCTGGATGGCGTTGGCCACGCTCTTCAATGTCGCGACGAATGCAATCGCCATCCCCCGGTTGGGCACGGAAGGGGCGGCGTGGACGACCCTCGCCACGGAGATCCTGATCGCCGCCTGCCTGGCATTCACCATCCGCAGGGCCGCCCGCAAGGCGCTCTTGCTGTCGGTTACGACCGAGCCATGTTAGCGTTCTGGTGGTCGGTGCCATGGCCACAGCGCGTGCGCCACGGAAACGCCCGGTGCCGGTGAAACTCCGCATAGCGGTGGTTGCCGCGTGCCCGTTTCCCTATGGGCGCGGCACGCCGATCCGGATCCGGCGGCTTGCCGAGGGGCTGGCGGCGCGGGGCCACGAGGTTGACGTCGCGACCTATCACCTCGGCGACGCCGTGGACCTGCCAGGCGTGCGGACCCATCGGATCGCGCCCGTCCCCAGCTATACCAGGTCGGGGCCGGGGCCGAGCCCCCGCAAGCTGCTGGTGGTCGACCCCCTGCTCGTGGGAAAGCTAAGGCGGCTTTTGTCCGAGCGGGCCTTCGACGTGATCCACGCCCACCACGCCGAAGGCCTGATGGTCGCTTTGCTGGCACGCTGGAGTCGGCGCCTGCCGGTCGTCTTCGACGCTCATGTCACGCTGGAGTCGGAGCTTCCCTATTACTACGGGCGGACGAGCGTTCGCCGGCTCATGCGCAGGGTGGGTTCGGCGATGGACCGCCTGCTTCCGGCCCGCGCCGATCACACGGTCGCGGTCACGACCGAACTCCGGGATCGACTGCTGGCGAATCGTTCGGTCGACCCGGGGCGCATAACCGTGGTCAGCAACGGCCTGGAATTCGAACTGTTCGAGGAGGCCCACCGGCGCGTCGGCGCGAGGCCCCGTGGCGAGACCCTGATCTTCACCGGCAATCTCGCGGTCTATCAAGGGGTCGATCTGATGTTGGAGGCGTTCGCGCGGGTCCGCGAGCGCCGCCCCGACGCCCGCCTGAACATCGTATCGCAATCGGCGTTCGCGCCGTTCGAGGCGATGGCCCGCAAGCTTGGCATCCGGGAGGCGCTGGACATCGTCGAGGCCGGCTTCGAACGGGTGCCCGAACACCTCGCCCGGGCCGATGTCGCGCTCAATCCGCGCCTGGATGCGCCCGGCATCGCCCAGAAGACTTTGAACTACATGGCAACGGGCTTGCCGATCGTGTCCTTCGTGGGCTCCGGCCGGCATCTGGTCGACGGCGAGACCGCACTCCTGGTCGAGAACGGCGACGTCGGCGGCTTCGCCGAGGCGATCGTCCGCATCCTCGAGGATCCCGGGCTCGCGCGCCGTCTCGGCGACCAGGCCAAGCGGGTCGTGCGGGCAGGAAACAACTGGGCCCAGAGCGCCGCGCTCCTGGAGGGAGTGCTCGAGCGGGTGGCGGTTCGGCGGTCGGCGAACGGCTGCGAGAGCGCCTCGACGCGACGGCGATCCCGGCCAAACACCGCGAGTCCGTGAACGCCGAGCGAAGCAGCTCATGGCGGGCGGCATACCGCCCCTGACGGCGGCTTTCGGCATGATCGCTGAACCGGCCCTGCGAGCTAAGGCATCTGCCCGGCGTCGGCGGATGAGCTTTGCAGCCTGGCGTGCGTGCGGTACGCCCAGCCAAGCGGCGTGCGGGGGAGCACCAGCCAGTGCAGCATCTCGCTGCGGTCGCAGTAAGCGCGCTTGTAGCCTTCGTCGCCGATGGTGAAATCGAAGGCCGCCAGCCCCTTGCTGAAGCTCCACTCGAGTAGGCACTCGAGCAGTAGCCTGCCCGGACCAAATCGCGACCACTCGCCGCCGGCGAACGACGGCATCAGCCAGAGAAACCGGTTGCGCCAGACGGCCCCCCAGTGGGTTGCGAGGATCCGATCGTCGAGGGCTAGCGCGGAAACATGGATGATCCCGGATGGCTGGTGCTCGCGCGTCGCGCGCTGGTAGAACTCACGGCGCCAGGTGAGCCGGTCCTGAAGCCCGCGTTCGCGCAGGCGGTTGCGTTTCTGCTCGAGCGTGACCTCGGTGATCGCGAGCGCGTGGTCGACCGTCTCGGCGATCTGAAAGTCGGGCGTTCCCCGGTCCCGCAGCCGCCGCCAGCAACGGCGACTGTTCGACCGGTGCATGGCGCTGAGCTGCCGCTGCCAGTATGCCTCCCAGCTCCCCTGAAGTGTCAGGCTGTGGGTCTGGTAGCCGGCACGAGCGCATCCCGGTCCGACCAGCGGGTTGGGCTGGCCGTCGACGTCGGCGCGCAGGTGCCGGAAGTCGGCGACGTCGGCGCGGCTTGTCCGCTGGACGCGCCGGAGAATCGCCCAGAGCCAGCTGCTGTCTTGCATCCGATCCGCTTCAACCAGGATCGGCGCGGTGTGGTCGGCGAGACGCCTGCCCAGGAACTCCAGGCAGCGGACGCCGTAGCGTTTGCGCTCGACGCCGAGCGGCAGAAAGACCTCGGTCCCGCCCTCAGGAGCGCGCGCGTAGACCAGGCAGGGTTCGACTCCCTGCGCCCGTCCCATGGCCTCGAACCAGGTCCGGCACCATTCGTAGGACTGGAACAGAAAGCAGGAGCCTCTGGCCTCGAGATCGCGCCAGACCTCCTGTGCTTCCTCGAAGCTCGTGTAGATCCTGAGATCGGTCGTGCTGCCCATGGCGTCGACCGGCGATCAGGCGTCGGCCGCCGGTCCGCACTCCTGTGCTTTCCGGCAGACGTAATAAAACCAGCGCGTCTCCCGGTCGACTGTCGCAGCAGAGACCAACTCGCCCTCTGCGCTCAAAATCGCGATGGTCGCGAAGCCGCTCTTCTTCAGCTGTTCGACCTGGTTGGATTTGTCGATGTGATAGGTCAGCTGGCGAAATCCGAGCCGCGGATCGCTCAGGATCGAGTAAGTATCGGTTCTGGCTTGCTTGCTTCGGACCAGGAGATAGCTGAGCAGATAGCTGGCGTTGCGACGCAACGCGTGCGGTCTGAAGCCAAGCGATCGATCGATCGCGACGACCTTATGGTGGTTGTCGAGATTGTGAGAGGAGAATGCGAACAGACCACCCGGGACCAGGATCCGATGGACTTCGGTCAGAACCTGCAGGCGCTTGCCGTGCGACATCGTATCCAGGCCATTGTAGGAAAACAGCACGAAGTCGATCGAGGCCGCATCGAACATGGCCAGGTCGGTGGCATCGCCGTGGATGAAATCGGCGGCCGGATGCTGCCGCCTGCAGCTCTCGATCATCGCCAGCGAACAGTCGACGCCGACGTACGTCCGGGCGAGTGTCCGCAGGCGCGCGGTGGTGCGACCGGCGCCGCAGCCGAGATCGAGAATCCGGTGGCCGGCGATCTCGGCCCGAAACATCTCGAGAAGCCGCTCCTCGGCCGGCAACAGCGCGCTCCTGGTGGCATAGCGCCGGACGATCTTCGTGTTCTCGTAATGACGGGCAGCGAACTGTTCGATCGACACGTCCCTCCCCCGCTTGGTGTCGTCGGCAGGATCTTGTGCTAGTTGTCACGCTCCGACAAGCCGGGCTCGCGATCGAGCCCAGGGCGCGGAGTGCGCGTGGATGATCAAGCTGCCGCGGCCGGGACCGAGCTGGCGCCGGCTCAATTGGTGGCTGCGCCGTCATCGCGGCGCGATCATTCTCCGCTACCACCGGATCGCCGAGGCACAGGCCGAGCCATGGCCGGTCTGCGTATCGCCGCGCCATTTCGACCAGCAGCTCGAGGTCCTGTCCAGGCACGTCAGGGTCGTGCCGTTGGCAGAGCTGACCAAGGCCCTGGCCGAGGGCCGGCCGCTCGGCCGGACGATCGCCATCACCTTCGACGACGGCTACGCCGACAACCTGCACGCGGCCAAGCCGCTCCTGGAACGACACGCGATGCCGGCGACGGTGTTCGTCACGACCGGTCAGATCGGCGCCGACCGCGAGTTCTGGTGGGACGAGCTGGAGCGGCTGCTGCTCGCGCCCTCGGATCTGCCGGAGATGCTGGAGCTGACGGTCGGCTCGCGGGCGTACCGCTGGCGGGTCCGCGGGACCTCTCACCCGGAGGGCGACGAGCGCGAGCGCAGGCTTCGGGTGTACTACGATGTCCGTCGCCTGCTTCTGCTGGTGCCGGCGGCGGAGAAATGGCAGGTGCTCGAGGATCTGCGCGTCTGGGCGCGGCAGGAGCCCGGGGTTCGACCCTCGCGGCGCCCGCTCAGCGTCGACGAGCTGCTGGCGCTCGGCGACGGCGACCTGATCGAGATCGGCGCTCATACGGTCACGCACCCCGTCCTGCCGGCCTTCGACGCCAGGACGCAGGAGCAGGAGGTCAGGGACAGCAAGGCCGCCTGCGAGCGCGTCCTCGGGCGGCCGGTGCAGGCGTTTGCCTATCCCTACGGCCGGTATGGCGCGCAGACGGTGGCGCTGGTTCGCGACGCGGGGTTCGCCTGCGCCTGCACCTCCGATGCCGACCTCGTGCATGGCCTCAGCCGGCGCCATGCGCTGCCCCGGGTCTACGCCGGCGACTGGGACGGGGCGGAGTTCGAAAAGCGTTTGACGCGCGCCCGGCTTACGCCTTGATAGCCAGTCGGATCGCTTCGGCTCGGCACGATCGCCTCATTGGCGGAAGGCATCAGCATCGGTCTGCTGATCCCGTTGCTCGATGCGCTGATATCGGGTCAAAGATCTCGGCCCGGCATGCTGACCGATCTATTCTACGACTATGCTGCGAGCTTTCCCGAAGACATTCGTCTGATCGTGATCAGCGGCACCATCATCGGCCTGGTGATGATGAAGTCGGTCATCCACTTCGGCTATCTGGGGATCCTGACCTGGTCGAGCAGCCGGGTCGCCCACGACCTCCGGCTCGCGCTCTTCGACCAGTTTCTCAAGGTCAGCTACCAGCACGTGATGCAGACGGCGCAGGGCAATCAGATCAATGCGCTCGAAGGCCAGACCCTATCGGACCGGGCAGGCCGTTTTGGACTTGTGCCTGCTGCTGGTGAATCTGTGCACCGCAGCGATCTTGGCCGTGCTGCTGCTGTTCATCTCGTGGCCGATGACCCTCCTGATGATGGCGGGCGTGGTCCTGGCCGGCCTGGCCATGCGCTGGCTGATCGCCCGCAGCCAGCGCGTCGGTAGCCAGGTCGAGGACGGCAGCGCCAGGCCCTGAACGGCATGCGCATCATCCGCATCTTCGGACAGGAGCCACGGGAACGCGCCCGCCTCGACGCGGCTTCGAACCGTCTCCGGCGCGGACAGCGCTGGCTGGAGTTCACCTGGCGGGCGATGCAACCGCTGGTCGATCTGCTCTACGTTCCGTTGCTGCTCGGAGCGCTCCTGGTGGCATGGTACGCCGCGGTCGGCCTGCCGGTCCTGCTGCCGTTCCTGCTCCTGGTCTTTCGCATGCAGCGCTACCTTCGCGATTTCGACTACCACCGGGTGCGCGTGGCCTCGCACGCCGCGCCGGTCGCCGAGGTCGCAGCCCTGCTCGACCGCCGCGACAAGCCCTACCTGGCCCCGGGGCATGTGCCGTTCGCGGGCCTCGGCGAGCGGATCGTCTTCGACCGGGTCGGATTCGCCTATCACGAGGGCGCGCAGCGGCGCCCGGCGCTCGCCGACCTCTCGCTCGAGATCAGGCGGGGGGAAACCATCGCCCTGGTCGGCGGCTCCGGCGCCGGCAAGTCGACCCTGATCAATCTGCTCTGCCGGCTGTACGATCCGACCGCCGGCGAGATCCGGATCGACGGCGTCCGTCTCGCCGACCTCGATCTCGCGAGCTGGCGCCGCCACATCGCGATCGCCGGTCAGGACGCCGAGCTGCTCGGCGGCACGATCCGCGACAACATCGCCTACGGCGATCCCGACGCCGACCATGCGCGCATCGTCCAAGCCGCGGAGCAGGCCAGCATCCGCGCTTTCATCGAATCCCTGCCGCAGGGGTACGACACTCCGGTCGGCACCCGCGGCATGCAACTCTCGGGCGGCGAGCGCCAGCGGATTTCGCTGGCCCGGGCGCTGCTGCGGACCCCCGACATCCTGATCCTCGACGAGGCGACCAACGCCGTCGACCACCTGACCGAAGCCGCGATCCAGCGGGCGCTGGAGCATCTGACCGGTCGGCTGACCATCATCATCATCGCGCACCGTCTGAGCACGATCCGCTGGGCCAGCCGGGTGGTGGTCATGAAGGACGGCCGAATCGCCGAACAGGGATCCCGGCTCGATCTGCTGCAACGGCCCGGACTGTTCGCCGAACTGTACGAACTCGAGACCGAGGCCGCCCGCTCCTGACGGATCTTGGCCAACCGGCATCTGCTGATCTGCCCGGTCAGCGCCGGCGGATCGCGATCAGCGTGGTCCGCGCGGTCCAGGGCTCGCCGGCGTAGGGCTCGATCCGGCCGCTCGCCGGATGCCCCCACCAGAGATCGAACGGCCGGGCCCGAAACGCATCGAGCACGGTGGCGGGGTCGCGCCCGCGAGCCGGGTGGATCTCGACGATCCAGACCCGGGCTGCCGGCAATTCGTCGATCTGCGCCGGCACGACCTCGAACTCCGCGCCTTCGATGTCGAGCTTGACGATCGCGGCGTCGGGCAGGATCGAGCGCAGGCGGCGCGACGGCCGGCGGATCCGGCCACGCTCGACGATCCGGCCGCAGCTGTCGGCGGAAAACCCGACCTCGCCCTCGGCATTGCTGATGACGCAGGTCTCCACCCGGCCGCGCAGGCCGTTGATGGCGAGATTGGCCTCGATCACCGTCGCGTTCGAGGGCACCGGATCGACCGCCACGACTTCGCCGAGCGGGCCGGCGGTTTTGGCGAAGACGAGTGCGTAGAGGCCGTGGTAGGCGCCCGGCGTCGATAATTTTCTGGCCCTCCGGCTCGATATGCCGGACCAGCCACTCGAGCTCGCGGCGGTTCTTCTCCTTGAGCGGGTCATACCAGCTGGCCGCCTGGGCGGTGGCATAGAAGAAGCGGATCGGGCGGCCGTCGATCGGCAAGGTCCGGACATAGGGTCGAAAGGCCAACCACCGGTCGGCCAGCCGTTCGCGGAGCGCCGCCATCTTCTGCTGCAGCATGGCCGTCAGCGCTCGCCGGCCGGGCCCCGCCCGGCGCGCGGGACCATGGCCTCGTAGATCGCGGTCAGGCGCTCGACGTGGGTCTCGAGACTGAACTGGCGCGCCAGCTCCCGACCGTTTGCGCCGAGGCGTCGGGCGAGGGCGGGATCATCGAGCAGCTGGCTCACGGCCCGGCTCAGGGCTACGGAATCGCCCCTCGGCACCACCAGCCCGGTCTCCTTGTGCCGCACGGCCTCGACGACGCCGCCGCTCTCCGACGCCACCACCGGGCGTCCGGCCGCGAGCGCCTCCAGCGCCACCAGCGGGAAGCCTTCCTCGCAGGTCGAGGGCACGACGACGACGTCGACCGCGGCAAGAACCGCCTCAATGTCCTCTCGAGGGCCCGCGAACACCACCTCGCGGGTGAGGCCGCATGCAGCCGCAAGGGCCTGGCAGCGGCCGAGATCCGGCCCGTCGCCGACCACGAGCAGGCGAGCGTCGGGATGCCGCTCTCGCACCTCCGGCAGCGCTCTGATCATCACGTCCTGCCCCTTCTGGTCGAGATCGAGGCGGCCGATCACGCCGATCACCGGCAACTCGGGCGCCAGTCCCAGTTCGCGGCGCACGCGCTCGCGCGCGTCCGCCGGCGGGAAGGCGAAGCGCTCGAAGTCGTGGCCGTTGTAGAGCACCTCGACCCGATCGGGGGCGATCGGGATCCAGGTCAGCGCCCACGCGCGAACCGTCGCGGACACTGCGATCGCGCGCGAGGCCGAGAACCAGGGCAGCCGGCTCAGAATTTCGCGCGACAGCGGCATGCGCAGCATCGCGTGCAGATGGGCCAGCGTCGGGCGCCGGCTGAGACGCGCGGCGAGCCGTCCGAAGGGAAAACCGGGCCGACCATCCAGATGCAGGAGGTCCACCGGGTGGCGGCGCACGAAGCCGAGCAGATCCGCCATCACCAGCGGATTCCAGCGCCCGCGTCCGAAGAAGACCGGCGTGATCCCGGCGGCCTCGAACCGCCGGGCGATCGGGTGCCAGCCCGCGAACGCGCAGAGCAGCGGCTCGACCCGCGCCCGATCCAGCCGTGGTAGGGTCTCGAGCAGATAACGCGTGCCACCGGTGTCGTGCAGACGGTCCTTGGCGATCAGCACCCGGATCGGTCGACCCGCTGTTGTCGCCCGGCCTTGCCCGCCGGCCGAGGCCGAACGCCCGGCGGAGGGCGCCTGAGCGGAGGATCGCGCCGGGCCGACAGCGGGCGCTCGGCGATCAGACATTGGTGACTGCCCATACCCAGCCCTGGACGACGATCCGGTCGCCGAATGTCTCGTCGACGGCACGTAACACCCCCGGATACTTGTCGCAGTAATCATGTCCGGAAATGATCGGGACCTGCAGTGCGGTCGCCCACCGCAGGTCCTCCATGACCGAATTCATACTGATGGAATGCATCGATGAACACCATGCTCGGCCGCGGCCCGTCGTAATGCTCATAGAATTCCTTCTTGTCCATCCGGATGATTTGCGTCTGACAGTGCACTGTGCAATAATACAAGATACGTGTCGTGAAGGTATGATGGTCGTCGCTGGTCAGGTAAAGCGGGTTCCAGGAGAAGTCATCGACGCACAGCAGCGGCTTATCCGGCGGTTTGTGCGCCGCCAAGATCTGGGCTGTTAGGCCAAATAGCGTGCCGATCTCAATGATGGGCCCGGGATACCGGGCAGCCTGTCGGGCCAAATCGATGATCGCTTGGTTCTCCTGTTCGGAGATACTACCCCAGAACCCGTCTGCACGAGTCTCCGTAAAATATATGTAGGAATTGACGACCTCCTTGACGTCCCGCCAATTGCGGCACAGCATCGTGATCTTGGACAGCTTACTCATCTTGAGGGTAGATCTTGCTGTTGCAGCGCGGCTCATCGAGCCCGTGGCCGAGTCGGCGGAGGCCGGCGTGCACGGTCCACCAGAGACCACGTCGGCGCAGTGTGTAACGGAGGTTGGCCAGGCTGAAGGTTACATTGCTTGGCTCGGGGTAGCGTTTCAGCCTGAGCCTGCCGGCGCGCTCCTCGTAGCCGCGGCGCGCCCCGGTCGCGTTGATCGCGGCCGCGACCGCCGGGAGAGCGAGACCCCGTCCGTGCAGGATCCTGACCGGGCCGTCGACAAAACCGGGAACCGAGAAGCGACAGTTGTACTCCGGCGGCAGCGTTGCGATCCGCAGGTTGCTTCGGTACAGCGCCTGCCGCAATGCGCCTTGGTCGTGGCCGTAGATCCGCCGGTCCTCCGGGCACCGCCACCGAACTTGCCCGCGGCGGACCTGCTCCTGGAACTCGGCGAATCCCCTTGCCCAGTCCGCCAGACAGGCCTGAACTTCCGGCGATCGGCGAAAGAGGATGACGCCCGCGTTGTACTCCGGAAAGGCGTCCGGAACCCCGGCGACCTCGGGGATCGCGCGAAGCGGGGCGTGCGCGAGCGCGATGTCGAACTCGTCCAGTAGGTCGAAGGCCCCGGTGAGCTCGCCGCACACGTAGGTGTCCGAATCGAGGAACAAGGTTCGCTCGTAGGGCGACGACGCGAGGCGCGGTATCCGCGCCAGGTAGCCATCGGCCTCAAACCGGACAACCTCATCGAGATGCGGGCAGGCCACGGATCGCTCGGTATACAGGGTGATGGGGAGGTCGGGCATGTGGTGTCTGACACTCGCCGCCGACGCCAGCGCCTCGGCGACATACGCTGGCCCGGTCGCGATATAGATTACGCCCCGGTCCATCTGTCGGCCCTCGCCGACCAGCTGGCGCTCGACGGCCTGGAGAGGACAGTGGTGTACACCTCATGGGTCCGCCGGGCGAGACCCTGCCAGTCGAGGGGCTCGAGGTCGAGGGGCCCGCGACGGGCGGTGCGTGCCCACTCGGCCGCCGCCCCTAGCTCGGCTGGGGTCAGCTCTCCGGGATAGAGCCGGATCCAGTCGGCGCCGAATGCCTCCAGCTGCTCGCGCATCGACCCCAGGTCGGGCACCAGCACCGGCCGGGCGAACGTCAACGCCAGCATCGCCGCACCCGAGTTCAGAATCTGCCGGTAGGGCAGCACCACGAGATCGCTCGCCTCGAAGAAGGCCTCGACGTCGGCGGGCGGAATCCAGCGCAGGTCCAGGCGCACGTTGTCAGCACCTTGCGCCGCGTCGCGGATCTCGCGCTCGACATTCGCATCGAAGGGCCTGCCGGCCACCAGCAGCACGGTGCCCGGCGCCGCCAGGGAGCGGAACGTGCGGATCAGATGGGGGACGCCCTTGTAGGGCCGCAGCAGGCCGAAGTGCAGCAGCACGGTCGCCCCGGGCGGCAAAGCCAGCCGCTGCCGCGCCGTCTTGCGGGTCATGGTGCGGGGATAGGCGTCCAGGTAGTGGCCGTGCGGCAGCACGTGCGCCGGTCGACCGGCCAGGCCCGGATAGCGTTCGAGCGCCAGCACGCGGCTGCGCTCGCTCAGGCAGACGATTGCGTCGACCGCGGGGATGAAGGCCCGCCAGAACCAGGCTTCGAGCCGGGGATGGAGGCCGTCGTTGCTGCCGAGATCGTGGATCGTCCAGAGAACCCGCAGGCCGCGCAGACGGGCCAGCCAGAGGAGGCCGAGGAAGGCGATCGTCTCGGCCAGGCTGCCGATCCGGCTGCGGCGGTAGACCACCGTCTCCGGGTGGTGCAGGTGCCAGAGGTCGCCCGGCCGCAGCAACGCGCGCAGGGGCGTCCAGTCGAGCACCTCGGTGCCGATCGCGATCAGTTCCCGGGCGAGAAGGGCGGCGTGCGGGTTGGCCGCCTGCTTGCGGAACGCGGGCCAGGCGAGCACCCGGGGACCGCCATCGCCGCGCGGCGGCCGCTCGGCTGCGCGGGTCAACGGTAGGAACCGGCGGTTTCGCTCTGGGCGCCGCGGAGGGCCCGCAAGATCCCCGGAATCTCCATGGCATGCGCCGCCGCCGCCACCGCCAGCGCGGCCGGCAGCTCATACCAGCGAATGCCGTAATGCGCCGCATGCTTCAGGCAGCGCTTCCAGCTCCCCGAGACCGCCATGGCCACGATCAGCGGCAGGCCCAGGGTGCCGGCCCGGAACATCCAGGCATGGCTGGACCCACCGTTCAGTTGCCGGTAGCGCGTCATCGCAAATCCGATCCGACGGCGGTCTGCCTGCTGCATCGGCCAGCCGCCGTAGGCATGCTCGACGACCATGCCCGGCTCGAACCGGAGCTCGCCGCCGGCCGCCTGGATCCGGTCGGAGTGCGCCTTCGATCCGAACGGCCCGAGATCGTTCTGCAACGGGAACTTCAGCAGGACATCGCGCCGCAGGGCACCGTTGTTGTTGGAGATCGTGCGGGTCCGGCCCGGCCCGCCGCAGTCGACGTAACTGCGGTCGACCAGGGCTAAGATCCGGGGCAGGAGTCCCTTCGCCCGGTAAAAGGTCTTGCCGCTGATCGCGGCCGCCTCGGGGTGCTGGCGGCGATGCTCGATCAGGGAGCGCCACCAGCCCGGACGAGGCACGCAGTCGGCGTCGAGCAGCACGACGAAGTCCGATGCCGCCGCCTCGGCGCCTGCGTTCTTCAAGTCGTAGGAGGTCGTCCCGGCCACCCGGACGACCCTGAGACCGGGCAGGATCTGTTGCAGGTCGTCGGGCAGCGGATGCCCGTCGGCGGTCTCGACCAGGAGGAACTCGACCGGCTCGCGATAGTCCTGCTGGGCCAAGCCGTTCAGCGTGAGCCGCAGGTGGGTCCAGGCCGCGCCGCCCCCCGCCTTGTAGTCAATGACGATGACAATCGAAGCCATCGGCCGCTCCGTCGATGCCATCTTGATGAGCCATCCCTCGGCAATGCGGACCGGCATGAGACTAGCCGGGAGCGCAGGGTGACACAATCGGGTTTCCCCGGAGCATCGCCCGGTCGTCCGAGACGCCCGACTTCGAACCGGCTACTCGGATCGGTCCCGGCGGCGCCCGCCGCGTTCGAGCAAGCCGAGCACGGTCAGGACGAACAGCGCCAGCAGGGTGATCGCGATCGCCTGAACGAAGAAGCCGAAGCCGCAGGCCATGCCGATCGCGCCGACCACCCAGATGGCAGCGCCCGTGGTCGCGCCGAACACCCGCTGCCGCCCCTGGATGATCGCCCCGGCGCCGAGAAAGCCGATGCCGCCGATGATCCCCTCGAGCACCCGCCCGGCATCGATCGGACGCGCGTTGGCGCCGGGGTTGGACATGTGCAGGAGCTCGATCATGATCAGGCAGAAGCTCGCGGCGCCGAGCGCCACCAGCATGTGGGTGCGCAAGCCCAGCGGCTTGTCCTTGAGCTCGCGGTCGAGCCCGATCAGGCAGCTGAGCGCGATCGCGGCGCCGAGCCTGAGCGCGATCTGGCCCGGCCCGAGCCAGCCGCCGTCACCGAGCCAGCCCGGCCAGTCCATCGCCTGGTCGCCCGCGGCGCGACGCCAGCCGGACGCGCGTTGCATCGAGGCGCCCATCCGGTCGCATGGTGGTCGGCACGTCCGTTCCTCCTCGTCCCGGCTCCCCGGCGCTGCGGCTGTCCCGATAGACCACGCTCGCCGAGCGTGAATCTCGCCGAGCCAACGGGCCGTGGTGCGAACCGGTTCCCGGAACCGTCGCCCGCCGCCCGACGTTGAGCCGAGACGGCCCTCAAGCGACGCTCGAGAGCGTCGCCGGGCGCAACAGGAAAGGCAGGCCGACGATGACCGAACCGACCCCGATCCGCGAGGTGGTGGCGGCGTTCGACAGCCGCGAGGCGCTCGAGAACGCGATCGAGGATCTCCAAAGTCACGGCTTCGACCGGTCGCAGCTCAGCCTGCTGGCGAGCCGCTCCACGGTCGAAGACGAGCTGCGCCACCCGCTCGACGACACCCATGAGCTGGAGGCCGATCCCGATGCGCCCCGGGGCGAGCCGCTCGCGCGCACCGACGTCGGCAACGTCGCCGGGGTCACCGTCGGCGCGCCGGCCGCGTTCGCGGCGCTGACCGCAGCCGGCGCCGCGGCGGCTCTGACTGGCGGCGTCGCCGGGATCGCGATCGCGGCGCTCGCGGCGGGCGGCGGCGTCGGCGCGCTCGGCGGCTTCCTGGCCAAGACGTACAATGATCAGGTCGCGGCCGACCTGCAGACGCAGGTCGAGCACGGCGGCATCCTGCTCTGGGTCTCGCTGCGCGCGCCGGCGCAGGAAGAGGAGGCGCGCAGGGTGCTCGCGCGCCATGCCACGGGCGAGATCCGGGCCCACGACATCGCCGCCTGAGCGGTGGCTCAGCTGCCGGTTCTGGTCAGCGTCGCCGGCTCGAGGCTTGCGAGCGCGGCGCTGACCCGGTCGAGCTCGGAGGGTTCGCCGCCGGCCATGCCTTCCGCTTCGGCGACCGAGAGCTCGCGGGCATCGTAGCGCCAGCGGCGCAATAGATGCAGCTTTTGCTCCGGGCTGAGATCGGCGCGAGCCAGGACCGCTTCGGGCGACGCGAACCAGCCGGCCGGATCGACCACGGCCTCGCGGTATTCCTGGGCATTCATGGGCGGGCCTCTCGCTCGCGGCGCATGTCTCAGGCGTGGGCGCTGACCCCGGGCTGGTATTCGGGGCTGGTCTTGATCTCGTTCCGGGACAGATCGAGCGTGATCGTGCGTTCGATCCAGTCGACCGAGCGCAGGCGGTCGGGGCCGATCAGCACCCTCCTGCCGGCCAGCCAGTTGCGCGTGTCGATCACGAGATGGCGAATCGTCCAGCTGCCGTCGTCGACCAACAGATCGGCCACGTGACCGATGTCGCCGTCGTTCGCCGCGACGTAGTAGCCGATCACCTCGCGGGCGCTGCGCAGCTGCGGCTCGCTGTGCTCCCGCTCGGCGGCGGCGAGTTCGCGCGCGATCGGATCGTCGCTGGCGACCGACGGCGGCAGCCCGAGCAGGCCCCATTGCGGCGCCAGGCCGGCCGCGGTCGTGCCCTGCCAATAGGGCGTCCAGTCGTAATGCCGATGGAGCAGTTCCTCGTGCTCGCGCGAGATCGCCTCCTCGTCGGCGAGGCTCGGGCTGTCCTTGACTTGACCCGTGGTCAGGCCGGTCTCGATCGCGTGCCCGTCCGGGTCGACCGAGCCCACGGCCGCGGGCGCGAGCAGCACTTCCCGGCCGAACAGCCAGCCGCCGGTCTCGACCACGAGATAGCGGACGGCCGAGCTCGCGTCCTCGAACAGCAGGTCCCGGAGCGCGCCCATCTCGTCGTCGACGGCGCGGATGTGATAGCCGCGGATAGCCTCGAAGCTGAACAGCATGACGGTCTCCCCCAAGCGCCCGTGAGCGTCGTCGGCCAAGCGACCGGGAATGCCCGAGAAACGGGCCCGATCCGTTCAAGGTTCCGCCGGCACCCCAGTGCTGCCGGCCGGACCGATCAGGTTCAGGCCGTGAGCGCGGCCAGGCGCCTGGCCGCCTCTTTGAGCGGCCGGGCGTGGCGGCCGATCTCGGCCCAGGGGTCGGGTTTGCGGCCGAGGCGGCGGAACAGGTTGGCGATCGTGTAGCGCCGCGGTGCGAGCTTGGGATCGTCGAGCTCGGCCCAATCGAGCGGCGTCGCGATCGAAGCTTCCGGGCGGGCGCGCACGCTGTAAGGCGCGACCGCGGTCTGGCCGTAGGCGTTGCGGGCGACGTCCAGGAACAGCCGCGAGCCGCGCCCGGCCTTGCGCTGCGCCGTCGTGAACTCGTCCGGCGCGCGCGCGACCAGCCGCTCCGCGAGCTCACCGGCGAAGCGGCGGACCTCGTCGAAAGTCTCGGACCGGTCGAGCGGCACCCAGACGTGCAGGCCGCGCGAGCCGGTGGTCTGGACGAACGGCACCAGGCCCAGCGCCTCGAACAGCTCGCGGACCGCCCGGGCGCCCCGCTTGACCTTGGCGAAGTCGTCCTCCGAGGGGTCGAGGTCGATCACCAGCCGGTCGGGGTGGTCGATCCGGTCGACGCGCGCGAGCCCGGTGTGCAGCGTCACGGCGGCCTGGTTGGCGAGATAGACGAGCGTCGCGGCATCGCCTGCCAGGACGTAGTCGACGGCGCCGCCCTCCTTGGCCAGATGCGCCCGCTGGATCCAGGGCGGGAAATAGTCGGAGGCGTTCTTCTGCATGAAGCCGCCGGCCTCGATGCCGTCGGGGAAGCGCTGCAGCGACAGCGGCCGGCCCTCGATGTGCGGCAGCATGACCGGCGCGACCCGACGGTAGTAGCCGATCAGGTCGCCCTTGGTCAGGCCCGGCTTCGGGAACAGGACCTTGTCCGTGTTCGAGAGCTCGATCCGCCGCCCGTCGACCTCGAGCGCCTCGCGGGTCCTGGCGCTCGCCATCAAGGGTCGGTCCGCTCGCGGCCGACCTCCTGGGGCGGCTTGTCGCGCCGCAGGCCGAGGAAGCGGGGATGGCGCAGCCGGCCGTCCGCGGTCCACTCGGTGAAGCCGATCTCGGCCACGAGCCTGGGTTGCACGAAGGTCACCGAGGAGTCGCGGATCTCGTCCTGAAACGGCGAGCCGGCGCTTGCCAGCCGGTCGAGGCGGCGGCGCAGGTCGACCAGCGTGCGCTCGTCGAACCCGGTCCCGACCTTGCCCGCGTAGCGCAGGCCCGCGCCGTCGTAGTAGCCGAGCAGCAGCGCGCCGAAGCCGCGGCGGCTGCCGCGCGGAGCACTGAACCCGCCGATCACCAGCTCCTGGCCCTCGCTGCATTTGAACTTGAGCCAGTCGGAGGTCCGACCGCCCTGGTAGGGCGCGCTCGCGCGCTTGGCGATCAGGCCCTCCCAGCCCTGTGCGCAGGCGTCCCGGAACAGCGCCTCGCCGGCGGCGTTGCGATGGGCTGTGAAGCGCAGCGGGTCGTCGAACGCGATCGCGGCGCGCAGCAGGGCCTTGCGCCGGCGGAGCGGCAGCGCGCGCAGGTCGTGCCCCTCGAGGTGGAGCAGGTCGAACAGGTAGTAGTGGACCGTGACGCCGCTCGAGAGCGCCCGCGCCCGGTCGTCGATCTGCATCCGCTGCTGCAGGCGGGCGAAGCTGGTGCGCGGCCCTTCGAAGGCGACCACCTCGCCGTCGACCACGAAATCGGCGCAGGCCTGCCCGCCGAGCGCTGCGACCAGCTCGGGATAGCTGCCGTTTCAGCGCCGCCCGATTGCGGCTCAGCAGCCGGACCCGGTCGCGGTCGCGGAAGGCCAGCACCCGCTCGCCGTCGAGCTTGCGCTCGAACAGCCAGTCCGGGTCCGAGAACCGTCGCTCGGTGAGCCGGGCCAGCATCGGCGGGTACCAGTCGGGCTGGCGCGCGGCCACGATCCGGTCCCGGTCTTCGGCCGCGAGCCGGTCGAGCCGATCAGCCATCGCGGCCCCCGGCGGCCGCTCCCTTGGCGACCTCGGCGACGGTCCGGCCGCTCGCGACCGAACGGGGTTGGCTCGAGGTCGGCCGGCGCCGGGCGTCGGCGGCCCGGTCCCTCATCTTGATCAGGAGCCATTTGGGGTCGTCTTTCGCGCCGAGACGCTGGAGCGCATAGCCGCCCTTCAGCTTCTGCCCGTGCAGCTCGATCAGCAGATGGCCGTCCTCGAGCGCCTGCGCGACCGGCTTTTGCGCGCCGCCCTGCTCGGTCAGGTTGTCGTAGGTGCCGCGGTCCCAGACGATGACCGCGCCGGCGCCGTATTCGCCTGCGGGGATCACGCCCTCGAAATCGGCATAGTCGAGCGGATGATCCTCGACCGCCATGGCGAGGCGCTTCGCACGCGGATCGATCGAGGGCCCCTTGGGCACCGCCCACGACTTGAGCACGCCGTCGACCTCGAGGCGGAAGTCGAAATGGTGCGAGCGCGCCTCGTGCTCCTGGACGACGAAGCGCGACCGTTTGCAGGCGCGCCGGCGCTCGCCGGCAGGCTCGGGCGTCCGCCGGGGATCGCGGCGCTTGCGATACGCCTCGAGGCGCAGGTCATCGTGAGCCGGCTTTTGGGTATTTTCCGCCATGACAAACTAACGGGCACGCGCCCGCGCAGGTTCCCCCTTACGACCGAAGCGGGCGGCCAGTCCTCGGCGGCAACCTCAGCCAACCGCGGTCGGCGCCCCCTCGTCTCCGATCCGGCTCGGCGTGCCCTGGTGCAAATCGCAGCGCCGCGCGGCCTGGGCGCAGGCGCCGACCATCAGGCGGCGACGCCGTTGCCGGCGGCGCCCGGCCAGGGATAGGCCTTGATCGCGCGCACGAAGGCGGCCACCGCCGGCGAGTAGCGGCGGCCGGCGACCGAGATCAGCGAGACCTCGCGGGTCACCTCGGGATTGATCACGCGGCGGGTCTGCAGACCGGGCAGGACCGGCGAGAACTCGGGGATGAAGCAGACCCCCATGCCGGCCATGACCATGACCTGGATCCAATCCTCGCGCTCGCTGCGGTAGCCGACCCGCATCTTGACGTCGCGCTCACGGAGGAGGCCGGCGATGTGATCCCGGTACTCGCAATTGATCCGGAGCAGATAGGTCTCGCCCGCGACGTCGGTGATCTCGATCGCGTTCTGGGCCTCGAAGCGATGGCCGGTCGGGAACGCCAGCAGGAAGTTTTCCTGATACAGCGGCTGCACGACGAAGCGCTCGTCGAGGGCCTCCGGGCGTGCCATCACCGCGAGATCGAGTTCGCCATCGTGGAGCAGGTTGCACAGCCGGCTCGGCACGCCTTCGAGCAGGGTCACCTCGATGCCAGGGTGGTTGCGCTGGAAATCGTTGAGAAAGCCGATGCCGCGCAGCGGCCCGATCGTGCACATGAGGCCGACATTGAGCGGGGCGTCCTCGAGCTTGAGGAAGCTCTTGGCGGTCGTCTTGGCGGCCTCGGTCTGTTTCCAGACCTGCTCGAGCTGGGGCCGCATCAGGCGCCCGAGGTCGGTCAGGTGGCTGAGGTGGCGCTCGCGGCGGAACAGCAGGCCGCCGAGCTCTTCCTCGAGCTTCTGGACCGCCCGCGTCAGCGCCGGCTGGGTGACGTTGCACTGCTCGGCCGCGCGGGTGAAGTTCAACGTCTCGCAGACTGCCAGGAAATAGCGGATCTGGTGCATCTCCATGGGCGTGCCCTCTCCGATCGCCGGGCTCGCGCTGCAGCGCCGCAATCGGCGGCTCCGATGCCCCGGTCGCATCAAATTAATACGCTTTCGGCATTTCCCCTATGGGCCAATGTAGTCTCTGATCCCGGTCAGCCTCCCTCGCCGCTCACGGCCGGCGCCACGCCGGCCCTTTTTTTGGCGCTGCGGTCGCAAAGCTTGCCATCCGCCGTCCTTACCGGACTCGCCGCGCACGCCGGATCAATTCACAGTGAGCTTCGTGCTTTGTGCTGGGCTGCCGGCCGGAGGATGAAAAGGGGTGGTCATGATGGCCAAGCATCGAGTCGATACGAACTTGGCATTTGCGGGCTGGCGGTCCGATTGGCGATGGTGTCGTTGTTTCTCTCCCTTCATGGCTGGCCTCGCGCCGGCCATCCTGTCCCGGGAGGCAGACGACCGGCAAGCGCGACCGGCCGGGGTCGATTTGTGGACCATTCGAGCAGGAAGGGCGTAGACGATGACCACGCGGTACGACGCCATCATCATCGGCACCGGCCAGTCCGGGCCGGCGCTCGCCGGGCGCCTGACCCGGGAAGGGCGCAAGGTCGCGGTCGTCGAGCGCAAGCGCTTCGGCGGCACCTGCGTCAACAACGGCTGCATTCCGACCAAGACCCTGATCGCGAGCGCCCGGGCGGCGCACGTCGCCCGCCGGGCGGCCGAGTTCGGGGTGATGATCGATGGCCCGGTCCGGGTCGACATGAAGGCGGTCAAGGCGCGCAAGGATGCGATCGTGCGCGTGTCCAACGAGGGCGTCGAGGAGAGCCTGCGCGAGAATCCGGGCGTCACCGTTCACGTCGGCCACGCCCGCTTCGTCGGCCCCAAGGAGGTCGAGGTCGGCGCCGAGCGGCTGACCGCCGAGCAGATCTTCATCAACGTCGGCGGCCGCGCCGACGTGCCGAGAGTTCCGGGTATCGAGACGGTGCCCTACCTGACCAACTCTTCGATCATGGCGGTCGACTTTTTGCCCGAGCATCTGGTGATCCTCGGCGGCAGCTACATCGGGCTGGAATTCGGCCAGATGTACCGGCGCTTCGGCAGCGAGGTGACGATCATCCAGCGCAACGACCGGCTGATCCCGCGCGAGGACGAGGACGTGTCGGCGGCGATCCGCGAAATGCTCGAGGACGAGGGCATCCGCATCCTGACCCACGCCGACGCGACCCGCGTCGAGGCGCGGGGCGACCAGGTCGCGGTCGCGGTCAGCGCCAGCGGCGCGGCGACCACCGTCGTCGGCTCGCACCTCCTGGTCGCGACCGGCCGGCGGCCCAACACCGACGATCTCGGCCTCGACCGGGCCGGGGTCGCGACCGACGAGCGCGGCTACATCAAGGTCGACGGCGCGCTCCGCACCAGCGTCCCCGGCATCTTCGCGATGGGCGACTGCAACGGCCGGGGCGCGTTCACCCACACCTCCTACAACGACTTCGAGATCGTGGCCGCCAACCTGTTCGACGACGATCCGCGCCGGGTCGAGGACCGGATCCTGACCTACGGCCTGTTCATCGACCCGCCGCTCGGCCGCTGCGGCATGACCGAGGCCGAGGTGCGGCGCAAGGGGGTCAGGGCGCTGGTCGCGAAGATGCCGATGGAGGACGTCGGGCGCGCCTACGAGCGCAGCGAGACCAAGGGCTTCATCAAGATCATCGTCGACGCGGAAACCAAGCAGATCCTGGGCGCGGCGCTGCTCGGGATCGAGGGCGACGAGATCGTCCAGGGCCTGCTCGACCTGATGTACGCCAAGGCACCCTACACGGTGATCCAGCGCGCGATGCACATCCACCCGACGGTCTACGAGATGATCCCGGGCATGTTCGAGGAGCTGCAGCCGCTGCTGTAACCAGCTGTGGCGGCCGGGCACGTGGCCAACCACACCCAGCTTACTCACCGTGCTGCTTTCGCCCGACTACGCCCGCTTGGCGATCTGCGGGGTCCCATCGACAGGTTTCTTGGCCAACAGGGGCGCGGCAGTCGGATCGAACACGCGATACGCCAGTAGTTTCACGCGGTCGCTCACGAGGAACCACACAAGGGCATAGCCCCAAACGAACAGCGCCCAGCCCCAGCCGAGGGGGGTCATAAATAACCCATAAACCGCGATCAGAGTCGCCACGGCTTGCGTGCCGAGCACGGCTACCCATAAAATCCGCGCGGGGGGTATCGACCAGAACGGGCCGCGCGTGCGCGCCAGGAAAATGGTCAGATGCCCGGCCACGGACAGCATCAGGTACATCAGCGTCTGGAGATGCGGCCGGTCGAGGTGGTAGACACGCTCGCCGATGTAAAACAGGCCAAACGCAGCCACCGGTCCGACGACGCCCAGCACCGTGGCGACCCCCAGCACCATGGGCATGTTCCATGCCTCGGGCTTGTCCTTGTAATGAACGTTGTCATAGGCAATCGACAGGATCGCCCCGTCGTTGAGCAACGCCAGCATCACGATCATCACCGCCGTCAATGGATAAAAGTTGAAGATCAGGATCGCCAGCGTCATGAACAACAGCACGCGCAGCGTCTCGGCGATGCGGTAGATCGCGTAGCTGTTCATCCGCTGGAAGATTTGCCGGCTCTCTTTGATTGCGTCTATGATCACCGACAGGCCGGGCGTGAGCAGCACGATCGACGCCGCCGCGCGCGCCGCGTCCGTCGCGCCCGCAACGGCGATGCCGCAGTCGGCCTTCTTCAGCGCCGGGGCGTCGTTCACCCCGTCGCCCGTCATGCCGACGATGTGGCCGCGTTGCTGCAGGACGTCTACAATGTGGAACTTGTGTTCGGGGAACACTTGGGCGAAACCGTCGGCCTTCTCGACAAACTCTGCCAACTGCGCCGTCTCATGGTGCTTCGTGTCGCCGAAGCCGCTGGCATCGAGGATATTTGTGCCCAGCCCCAGTTTGCCGGCGGTTTCCCGCGCGATGGCCAGTTGATCGCCGGTAACCATCTTGACCTTCACGCCGATCTGGCGCGCGGTCGCGATGGTTGTCTTCGCGTCTTCCCGTGGCGGATCGAACAGGGGCAACACGCCGAGAAACTGCCATCGGCCTTGCGCGTCCGCCCGAGCCACACCCAACGAACGGAAGCCGCGCGCCGCGAATTCGTTGACCGCCGTCTCGGCGGCGGCCTTCACCTGTCCGGCATTGGCCGACAATTCCAAAATGACCTGGGGTGCGCCCTTCGTCACATTGAACTCGTTGCCGTCCGTGCCCTTGACGGTGGCTTCGGTGCGCTTATGCACCGGGTCAAACGTCTGGAAATGGACCACCTGATAGCCTTTCAAGGCCTGATCATTTTTCAGGCCGCCCAGAACGGCCAGGTCGATGGTGTCGTTATTGTCCGCGCGCGATGCCAGCGCGGCACCGAGGATGACTTGCTCGGCTGGGACCTTGTTCACGCTGAACGGATCGCCCAGCGTCAGCTTGTTCTGAGTCAGGGTGCCGGTCTTGTCCGCGCACAGCACGTCCACGCCCGCCAATTCCTCGATGGCCGCCAACCGGGTCACAATTGCCTCTTTTTTGGCCAGCAGGCGCGCGCCGACCGCCATGGTCACCGACAACACCGTCGGCATCGCCACCGGAATCGCGGCGACGGTCAGCACCAAGGCGAACTGAAGCGTGGTGAGGATCGGGTCGCCGCGGAAGAGCGCGACGGTAATGATCACCGCCACCAGAGCCACCGCGAGGATGATCAGGTAATTGCCAATCTTCAGCACTGCGCGTTGGAAATGGCTGACCGTGTGCGCCTCCTGCACCAGTTGCGCCGTCCTGCCGAAGTAGGTGTTCGCACCCGTGGCATAGACCAATGCGCCGATTTCACCCTGACGAATGATCGAGCCGGAAAACACTGCCTCGCCGGATTTGCGCGTGGCGGGCAGCGACTCCCCCGTCAGCGCGGACTGATCCACCTCCACCGGGTCGCCTTCCAGCAAGCGCGCATCCGCTGGCACGATGTCGCCCAGGCGCACGCGGATGACGTCGCCCGGCACCAACTCGCGCGCCGGCGGGGTCACCCACTTCCCATCACGTTTCACCCGGGCCTTGATCGCCAGCGTGGCCTTCAGCGCCGCGATGGCGTTGCCCGCCTGGTGTTCTTCCCAAAATCCGACCACGGCGTTGGCCAGAAGCAGTACGAGGATGATGGCAAAGTCCGGCCAATGCTGGGCTGCCGCCGATAGAATTACTGCCGCTTCAATCATCCACGGGATGGGCCCCCAGAAATAGGTGAGGAATTTCAGGAGCGGATTGGTTTTCTTTTCTTCAATCTCGTTAGGCCCATATTGGGTCAGCCGTCTCTGCGCCTCGGTCTGACTGAGACCGTCCGGCGACCACCCCAATTTCTTCTGTACTTCCGGCAGGGGCAGAGATTTCAGATCGTCCTTCGCGTCGGGTTTCGATCCCGGCTTCGATCCGGCAGCCTTGGCTTGGTCGGCATTGCGTTCCATGACGGCTAGTCTTTCCGTGATCGCGTCCCTTGGGGCGGCGTACGAGCGGACTCGCAGATCTCCAGCAGGAGGCTGCCGGGGTCGGGTGGCCGCGGCCGGCAGCCTGAGCGGGTCACTTCGCCCGAACGAGGCGACAGTCTCCAGGCTGAGATAGCGCCGGCTGAGCGCCTGCCAAGCTCGCTACCGACGGTCTCGACCGCGGGTGACGCCGGCTGCCTCGCCGGCCCGCCGCTGATCGGCTTCGTCGCCGAAGCGAGCGGCTTCGCGGTCGCGCTCGGCCTCGTCGCCGCAGTCGTCGGCTCGATGGCGCTCGGCGCCGGCGTCCTGCCGAGCCCGGCGCGCCGGGCGGCTGCCCTGGCGGGCTGATCAGGCGCGCCGCGCGAGCGCGGTCAGCGCTCCGGCCGCGATCAGCAGGCTGCCGCCCGTCCGGTTGACCAGCCGCTGCACCCGGGGCGTCCGAAGACGTGTGCGGAGCTGGCCCGCGAGCAGCGCCCAGAGGGCGGCGTTGAACGCTGCGAGCAGCACGAACGTGAGCTCCAGGATCAGGAACTGCGGCAGCGGCGGCCGCCCGGCGGCGACGAACTGCGGCACGAACGCGACGAAGAAGACGATGCTCTTGAGATTGAGCGCCGTGACCACGTAGGCGTGCCAGAACATGGCGCCTTGGCCGGCCCGCCGCGCCCGGCTCTCGAACGCGTCGGCGGCCGGATCGGCCCGCCACAGCCGGAGCCCGAGCCAGACCAGATAGACGGCGCCGACCAGCTTGAGCGCGGTGAACAGGGTCGCCGAGGCCGCCAGCACGGCGCCTGCGCCCAGCAGCGAGATGGTCATCGCGGTGAGGTCGCCGAGCGCCACGCCCGGCACGGTCGCAAGCCGGTGCGGCGGCCGCCGGCCAGCGCTATGCCGCCTCGCTTGTTTGGCCCAAGAGAACCGTTGCGCACATCTGTCCGCCAGGGATCATTCATGGATCGACCCGGACGCCCAGCGCTTTCTGGCCGCGTGGCCCATACCTGCAACCAGGCCTGCGATAGAGGCCGGCGGCCTTACGGCGAAAAAGGGCATGACTTCAGATGCTTGTTCGACCGAATCGGAGCACCGGTCCCGTTGGATTCCCGGGCCAACCCCAGTAAGGATGAGAGGTTGGTGACCTGAGTTCGAGCCGTTCGAAAAAGAGTCGGCTGAAACCGGACCGGTCTGGCCGGGCCAGATGTGCCGGAGAACCGATTCTGCATGAGCCCGACCTCGAGTCGGCCGAGCCCGTTCAGTGCAATCGATTGCACTGGGACGCGGTCGACGATCCCGCCCTGTCGCGGCATCGCCCTGAGCGCGTCCGTGGCAGACCGGCACCCAGGTCAGCGCGGCCGGCAATGCCAGGCAAAGGGTAATTCCATCTGATCGCCGATCGGTCGGCAGCACCTCGGCCCCTTGGCCTCATAGCGGCCGCCGCTGGGCTCCCGGCACTCGGCCAGGCCAACGACGCGGTCGACGGGCTCGGCCGCGGACCGGCGCGTCTAGCACACCGCCAGCGATCGGCGTGGGGGCATCACCAGAGGTCGAATCACCGCTGGCTTCCGATCGCCTGACCCCGCGCCTACATTGGTCGGCATGGACCGGGAATACTGGACGAGGGCGCTCAACGAAGCCGAGCGAGAGCTCAAGGCCGCGACCACCCGCTCCAGCTTGAACGCGGCGACCAACAAGGTGATGCCGGCCAAGCAGGAGCTGAAGTGGTTGGAGCCGACCGAGCCGTCGAAGCGTCGGCGAGCTAGCCGTGCCAGCGGGTCGGCGGGCGCTTCCGCATAACCTGATCAGTCTCGTCGATCTCGAAGCCCGAGAGTTCGAGGTGCTCGACGACCCGCTTGGCAAGCATCTGGCGGGCGTCGTCGGCGGTGTGCTCCTTGAGAATGCGGCGCAGGAGGTCGCGGCTGCGGGTGACCGCGAAGCCGGTCGAGAACGCAAGCTGGTCGCGGAAAGAGCGGTGATCCATCGGTCAGTTCTGGTTTTGTTCTGACCCGGCATCAGATCCCCGGCACGAGGCGGTGTCAAGGGGCCGACCTGGCTCCTCAGCAGGGCGACACCACGGACTTGTCGTGATCGTCCGGCTCCCCATCCCCGCCGTCCTCGAGGTCCTCGGACCCGGCCTCAAACGTCAGGAGCCGCTCAAGCAGCCGGTCGTCGACCGCCAGCGTGATGAGCGTCCGGCCGATGGCGTCGCGGCCAGCCAGGTCGCCGTGCTCGAGCAGGTGGTGCAGGACCGTTCGAGCTTCCGTGCCGGGATCGGGCTGGTAGCGAGACAACCGATTCGGCTGCCGGGCTCGCGGTCGAGGACCCCGACCCAGTGCAATCGATTGCACTGAACGTCCCCGCCAGCTCGAGGGCCGAATTCCGTTATGCCGCTTCAACCTCGGACAGGTCGCTAAGGGATCCAAGACCCGGGTGGCGGATCGGTAGTGGCTGTCGCGCGAGCGCCTGACCATCGGCTCGGGTACGTTACTGCCTTGCCGCTACTCGACCCCCAAACGCAGCAAGATTTCCGCCGCGATTTTGCTACGCCGGTCCGGATCGGTCTCCGTCGCTGCCTGCCTGCGGAGCTCTTTCAGCGAGGACTCCCTTCTGTGAATCACGCACTCGTACCCGAGCGCATAGGCCAACCGTATGGCGATGTCGAAGGGGATCGGGCACGTGCCGTCCTCGATCTTCCGCAGGGTCGTCCTATTGACCTTGGCAAGCTTGGCCAGCTCGCGCTGCGACATCCCCTTCTTGAGACGCATCTCCCGAAGCTCCTTCGACCAGAAACTCGGGCCTGGCTTCATCCGGCTTCCTCCCTCAGACGAGCCGTCTTGGGCACGGCTCGCGGCTTTCGATGTGCCCCTGCCAACGTTCAGCGTTGGTCAGCTTCGGACATGGGACAACCCGCCGTCTGATGGGTCAAGTCGGTATTGGGTCGCAACAGAGGGGGGTCGAGGCGCGCGGCGCGCGTGCGGATCGCCTGGTTGCTTGGTCGGGCACCCGGCTTCAGACCTACTGGTTCTGCGGGTCGAACGCCTTATTCAGCAGCCCAGTCAGTCGGACACCGGCCCGCGCCAGGCGATCGCCCACGATCGGCGCTTGCGCTGCTATGTATGCGTCGTCGACCAGGACCATCCTCTCCGGTTGACCGGGGTCCAGCCGCTCGCGGTCGGTGTTGTACCAGCAGCCGGCCGCCGTCCGGACGCAGTAACCGACCGCGGGATCGGTCGCGATCGCGAAAGACTCGTTGGCCCAGTCGGTCGGGGTGGACGCTGACCACTCCGACCGCTGCTGATCGGTGATGCCGGCGCGCAGCTGGCCAGCGATGGCGGCAACGTCCGTGCCCAGGCCCTGCTCGATGATGCAGGTGTCCCAGACGCCGTGAAGGTTACGGTTGCAGAGTCCGCCCGTGGTCGCGATGCCGTTGCCGCCGCGGTCGTCCTCGAACGACACATGGAGCGGCTGGTGCAGGTCGCCGACCCAGTGGCAGAGGAACTTCAACGTGTCGAGCTGGTCCTGATCGCTGTTGTTCGCCTGCGATCAGATAGTAGCGCTCAAGGCTTCGCCGGAGCCGGCTCACCTCCCCGAAGCCCCCTCTGCCTAGCTAGTGCCCGTCCATAAAGCGCTGTTTTTGCGGGGCGAATCAAGAGCGTTAGGTCAGCCGAGCGATCGATTGGGACGCGGCGGCGCAGGGGCGATGGCGCGCGGCCGGTTGAGCCTGCGCCGGCGCGAGCCTTCGGACAGGGTTGTCGCGTGGTCGGCTGGACGTCGGTGCGGCGGGCGGGTGGTCAGGCCGGCTTAAGGCGGGCGAAGAGGGCGAGGTTGTAGGCGACCACCGCGGACCAGACGTAGGCGCGGAAGTGCCCGAGCCCGCGCCAGGTGCAGCGGGCGAGCCCGTAGGCGCGCTTGAGGCAGGAGATGTCGGCCTCGATGCCGGCGCGGAAGTTCCTGAGCTTGCGATAGACCCAGCGGCTCCTGACCATGTCCTCGATGCCGAGGCCGCCCTTCTTGTGGAACGCCATGTCGCGGACGCCGCAGGCATGGGTCCGGCGCAGGTTGTCGCGGCTGGCATAGCCGCCGTCGGCGGCCGCTTGCCGCGGCGGCTGGCCATAGAGCGTGCTGTGGCGCTCCAGCATCGGCAGCAGGCGCTCGCTGTCGGCCGGATTGCCGGCTTCGATGACGAGGTCGAGGATCAGGCCGCTGCGGCCGGTGGTCAGGTTGAGCTTGTGGCCATAGGCGACCTCGCGGCCCTTGCGGATGATGTCGGCGCGGGGCTCGAACAGGCTCACCAGCTTGTCGCTGGCCGGCACCGTCTCACCCGCCAGCACCCGCCGCTCGCTCTGGGCGATGAGGCGCTCGATCAGTGTCCGATAATGCTCGACCTTGGCCTGCCAGAGCGCGACCGCGCCATCGGCCGTGGTCGCCAGCTGCGCCGCCGCCTGCTGCCGATAGGCCAAGGTGACCCGCGTGGTTCGGATCAGCTCACGGTACAGCTGCACCCGCCTGGGTCGTCCTCGGGTGAACTGGATGTCGCGCGCGCGCTTTTTCGCCGCCCGACGGTGATCGCGCCACGCCAGCCCCGCCCGGCCAGCCCACGCCTCCGCCTCCTTCAGCAAGCGCACCATCAGCCGCACCGCGTCCCACAGCAGGCTGCTGTCGCTCGGCTCGTGGATCGGCGCTGCGGTGGCCGTGCTGTCGAGCCGCACCACCCGGCCGCGCTCGAGCTTCGCTTCGTGCGCGCTGATCAGCAGCGTGTGATTGATCTGCTCCCAGGTTTCGGGGCGGATCGCGCTGATCGTCCGCTGCAGCACCGACTTCTGCGGGCTCCAGGCGTGCGGCAGCCTTGCGAACGCCCGGAACGACGCCGAGTCCTCGAGATGGAACGCCAGCTCCTGATAGTTCAGCTGGCGGTGTTGCTTGAGCAAGGCGCAGCGCAACACCGACTCCGCCGGCAGCCCCTGCCGCCCGGTCGCCTTGACCCCGTCCCGGCGCAGGTCCGCCGCGACCAGGCTCGACAGCTCGCGGTAGTCGTCGAGCCATGCCGACATCGCCTTCAGCTCACGGCCGATCTCGTGCCCGGCGAACAGATCGAATAGGCTGGCCTGGACCGTGCGTTCTTGGCGCATTGTCGGCTCCGGTGGCTGCGGGTTGGGCTTTGGAATCAGTGGCTTGACGCCAAAGCCTAGCCGAAGCCGCCGGAGACCGCCTCCAGAAAAGGCGGATTTCCACAATTATTTCAGCATGTTACCCTTTGTGGACGGGCACTAGCTAAGTTCACATCCCCCAGGCCACGCGGCGGTCGTTCCTGACCATCAGGTTCTGATAGCGGGCGAGGGCCCACAGCGGGAAATAGGCGCTGTAGCCGTGGTAGCGCAGGTAAAAGACGCGCGGGAAACCGACTGCGTTGTACAGCTCCTCGTCCCACTTGCCGCCCTGACGCCGGGCCGCCTTCAGATAGGCGATGCCGCGCGCGACCGCCGCGCTCTCGACCTCGCCCGCGGCCATGAGCCCGAGGAGCGCCCAGGCCGTCTGCGAGGGCGTGCTGATCACCCTTTCGTTGCTGCGCTCCACCCAGTAGCTGGCGCAGCTCTCGCCCCAGCCGCCATCGGCCTGCTGGCGCGACTTCAGCCACGCGACCGCCTTGCGCACGTAAGGCAGCGCCATGTCCTCGCCGGCGGCGTTCAGCGCGCAGAGCACCGACCAGGTGCCGTAGATGTAGTTGGTCCCCCAGCGGCCGAACCACGAGCCGTCGGCCTCTTGCTCCCGACGCAGATACTGCAGCGCCTGTGCGACCGCCGGGTGATCGCGCCCATGGCCGAGCTGGGATAGGGCGCTGACGCAACGGGCGGTGAGGTCCGCGGTCGGGGGATCGAGCAGCGCGCCGTGGTCGGCGAACGGAATGTTGTTGAGCAAGTCGTGGGTATTGTCGGCGTCGAACGAGCCCCAGCCGCCGTTCCGGCATTGCATGCCGAGCACCCATTCGACGCCGCGTTCGATCGCGTGCCGATAGCGCACAGGGTCGGCGCGGTGCAGCGCGCATAGGACCGCCGCCGTGTCGTCGACGTCAGGATAGTGGTCGTTCCGGTATTCGAACGCCCAGCCGCCGGGGCGGAGTCCAGGCCGCGCCCTGGCCCAGTCGCCGACCACATCCAGGACCTGGCGCCCGACGATCCAATCGAGCGCGCGGCGGACGGTCGGCGCTCCCGTGGCGCCCGCTTCCATCAGGGCATGGCAGGCGAGCACCGTATCCCACACCGGCGACAGGCAGGGCTGGAAGTAGGCGAAATCGCCATTGTCGGCCAAGAGTTTCCTGACCGCCCGCTTGGCGATCACCAGGTCCGGATGATCTTTGGGGTACCCAAGGCAATCGAACACCATGACGGTAGCGGCCATCGGCGGGAGAATGGCGCCCAGGCCATCCTCGCCGTTCAGCCGCTCGGTGATGAACGCGACCGCCCGGCGGATCGCCCACCGCCGCGTGCGCCTGGGAAAAAACCGCTCGGCTAGGCGCAGGATCCGGTCGAGCGCCAGAAGCACGCGTCCCCAGGCGGAGCCGGTCGGATTGGTCGTGTAATCGTGCTCCCGCTCCGGCGGGGTGACGAACAGCTCCTCGGTCCCGATCCCTCGCGGATTGCGCGCGCGGGGCTTGTAGGCCATCAGGATCGTGAGCGGGACGATGAGGACGCGCGACCAGTAGGACACCTTGTCCAGGTGGAACGGAAACCAGCGCGGCAACAGCATGATCTCGACCGGCATCACCGGCACCGCGCGCCAGGGCACCTGGCCGAACAACGCAAGGCTGACGCGCGTGAACACGTTGCAGCGCGCGGCGCCGCCACGGGCCAGGATCGCCGCGCGCGCCCCCGCCATGTGCGGCGCGTCCGGAGCGTCGCCGATCAGTTTGAGCGCAAAGTAGGCCTTTACCGTGGCACTGAGGTTGAAGTCGCCGCCGGCGAAGAGCGGCCAGCCGCCGTGATCCGCCTGCCCGGCGCGGAGATAGACGGCGATCCGGTCTTCGAGCGCCCGGTCGATCTCGCCCAGGAAGTGTTCGAGGAAGATGAATTCGGCCGGCATAGTCGCATCGGCTTCGAGCTCGAACACCCAGTGGCCATCTGCCTTCTGCAGGTCCTCAAGTCCGGCCCGGGCTTCGGCGACCATCTTGGCGAGACGATCGTGTCCGGCAGCGATGGGGCTGAAATCCGGATCCGCCGGGCGAGGCTGTTCGGTGTCGGCCCTGAACTTCTCTGCCAGGGTCTCACGCGCCCGCGCCATCTTCTTCTCTTCGGCGACGAGCCTGAATTGATCAGGAGTGATCAAGCCTTCTGCCACAGCGGTACTCCCTGCGGTTTTGAACCGGCCGCACACGCTCGCGACAGCGGCTGTGCCTGCCCCTTCGGCCAGCCCACGGGTCAGGTCTGGGCCATTCCCGAAGACAGGAATTGCTCGGTTCGTCACCACGGCCGTTGCTTGGAATCAAGACCACGCGCCCGAGCCCAACAGTACGTAACCGTTAATTACGGGCGGCGACGGGCGCGTACCAGGCGCTGACCGACCTTCGCGACTGACCGAGACTAACTGCTCGGACCATCTTTCGGGCGCGGCTGCACGGGAATCGCCTGGCCGATCAAGCCGCCCGCATCTGCTGCGTCACAGATCCGGCGCGTGCTCCCCGTAAGTTACCGTTACGTGCTCCCAGTGCTCCGTTGCGCGTGCCAACCTCAAGCTCGGCACCAGAGCTACTGACACCTCATATCAACAATCCTTTCAGGAGGACACGAAGATGCAACGTCTGCTCGGGCTGGCAGCGGCAACCGCCCTGATTCTCGGCGCGACGCTCGCGCATGCCGACAGCATCACCGGCTACGTCAAGAACCTCGATACCGCCCACAACAGCTTCAGGGTCGGCGACGAAGTGTTCAAGGCCGCCCCCAACAACACCGCCGGGGCGTCGGTCGACGAGCTCAAGGAGGGCGACAAGGTGACGGTCATGTACGCGAAGAGCACCACGGGTGCCGCAAACAACGCGCGCTCGATCACCCTGGTCGAGCCCGCACCCGTGGTTGCGCAGTCGCTGGCAGGGTACGTCATACAGAGCTGCAAGACCGAGCTCGGGACCTATTGCAGCCAGGTGACCCCGGGCCAAAACCGGCTGCTCGCCTGCCTCTACTCCCACGGCGACAAGCTCTCCAGCCAGTGCGAGACGGCGCTCTACCAATCGGCATCGGTACTCGATCGGGCGATCAGCACGATTGCCTATCTCGCCGACCAGTGCCGCGCTGACATCGACAGCAAGTGCGCCTCCGTCCAGCCCGGCCATGGTCGGATCGCCCAGTGTCTCGCAGACCACAGGGACAGCCTGAGCGAGCCCTGCACCCAGGCGATCAGCGCAGTCCGCGCGCAGATCGAGTAGGTAGCAGCGATCGCAGCGGCGGTTGGAGAATCGCCGTTTTCAATAACCCCGTCCTGCAATCTACAGATAGCTGAGACACCGCCTTGTGCGTAGGAGTGCGAGGAGGTGAACATGACGGACCCGATGGCAGGAGACGCTGGCCCGGCGGCGCGCGCCCGATACGCTGACGGCGCCGGGCCAGCGTTTGCGGCGTCGTCGGATGTCGGCCAAGCGCAGGCAGAGCGCGGTCTTGCGCCTGCTGCGCGGCGACGATCTGGAGCTGGTGTCGCGCGGGATCTGGGGGTGACGGCGGCCGAGCTGAGTGCCTGGCGAGGCGCCTTCCTTGCCGCCGGCGTGGCATCGCTGAAGATCCGCCCGGCCGATGGTCGCGACGTCGAGATCAGTCGTCTCAAGGCCGGGGTCGGCGACCCTGGCCATGACTAACGAGCTGCTGGCGACCAAGATCGAGCACCTGGAGGCCGGTCGCCCTTGGCACGGCGGAGGTCGAGGCGTATCTTCACCTGCGATGCCACCTGCCCATCAGATCGTTATGCCGACCCGGTCTCCCGCAGGCCGTCCAGAACCGCTTCGCGCCATTCGCGTTTGACCGGCAGGAGGGGCGGATTGGGTGCGTGCCTCGGCGGGGCGGTCGGCGGCGCGATCGGCTCTTTGAGGGTGCGACCGGTCACCTCGCCCTTGCGGTAGAACAGATTGTAGATGCTCCACTGCGCGCGGCTGCGCGATCCCGTCCGCGGGAACCGCCGCGCCATCGAGGGCAGCGAATAAAATCCCCGATAGGCATTCATATGACCCTCGCGCAGCTGCTCGGCGGTCATGCCTTGCGGCTGGTAGACAATGTGCGCCTGGTCGTAATGATTCCAATCGTACGACACGATGTTATTCGCCTTGCCCATCTGATACCAGATCAAAGTGCCGGGATACGGCGTCAGCACGGAGTACGCGCACATATCGTAGTCCGCGTCGATATTGAACTTGACGGTTTCTTCGAACACCGTCGGTTCGTCACTGTCGAATCCGAAGATGAACAAGCCGAACACCAGGATGCCATAGCTGTAAATCTTGGCGACCAGCTCCTGGAAGGTGTCCGGCCGGTTGACGTGCTTGTGCACGCTGGTCAGCGTCCGGCGCGAGATCGATTCGAAGCCGATGCAGAGCATGTAGCAGCCGCTCTCGGCCGCGAGCTCGAGCATGTCGTCCTTCAACGCCAGCTTGCTGGTCACGCCCGCCTGCCAGCGCACGCCGCGGCCCTTGAGCGCGCGCATCACTTCCTTCGGCCGCTCGGGCGTGCCGAAGAAATCGGCATCGTTGAGCGAGACATGGCGCTGGCCGCAGCTCTCGACCTCGCGGATCACCTCGTCGACCGGGCGGTAGCGGAACCGCAGGCCGTTCGTCAGCGGCTCGGAGCAGAAGGTGCAGCCGTGATGACAGCCGCGCGAGGTCTGGATGAAGGTGCGATTGACGTATCGGTTCTTCTTGACCAGGTCGTAGCGCGGCAGCGGCATGCCGACCATCGGATGCAGCTGGTCGGACTTGTAGATGCCGCGGAGCTGGCCCTGCTCGAGGTCGTCCAGGACCTGCGGCATGACCAGCTCGGCCTCGCCCACGACGACCGCGTCGGCATGCTCGAGCGCCTCGGCGCTCATGAAGCTCGGGTGCACGCCGCCCATGATCACCGGAACGCCCCGGGCCCGAAACGCATCGGCGATCTGGTAGCCGCGCTTGACGTAGCTGGTCATCGCCGAAATGCCGACCAGATCGGCCTTCAGATCGAAGTCGATCGGCTCGATGTTTTCGTCGGTGAGCACGACTTCATACTGGTCGGTCGGGATCGTCGCCGCGACCGCCAGCAAGCCCGCGATCGGGGAGTAAAGCGCCCGATTCATGTACAGCGGGCGGGTGGTGAACGAGTGAGTCCGCGGATTGATCAGGTGAATTCGTCGCGTGCGCATAACATGTGCCCCCTGGTCCTGCGACTCGCGCAGCGTGGCGCCGAACGATCGGTCTCGAACTTCTAGCTCCCAGCATTCCGCAGGGATGACGCTTTTCCCAATAGGTCTTACTGCAGTGCCCCGGTTTGAGGCGAGCTAAGCCGCGTGCGCGCTCGGTCGAAGGCGATCGCGCAGCGCCTCGCTCGCGCCCTTTCCTAGTCGTTTCGCCATAGCGGCGACGGCCGGAACGGATAAATCGAGGGGCGTGACGCGGTCCTCATCCACCATGCAGAAGGAGCCCGACCAAGGGTCAGGCGAGCCCGGCAGGAAGAGGGTGACCTTGCCACCCGCGATGCGCTCGATCTCAAAGCCGATCTGCCACGAGTTGTCAAAGCGGACGACCGCAGGCGACATCCCCTCGACATCTTCAGGGCTCAGCATGCTCTGGGTCTTGGTCTTCAGCAGCGCGTAGGCAGGAACTCTCGAGAGCACGTTGACTTCGAGCCCGTCGACCACCCTCCGCGCGATCGCCGCTCGGGCAAGCAGCCCGGCCAGGAAGCAGATCAGCACGAGCAACAGGATTGCCAGTCCTTGCGCGACCGCAAGCCCGCCGATCAGGTTGACAGGCAAGACGTGTGCGATTGGCTTGGCGATGGCGCCCGTGATTTCCAGACCCTTGCCGATCACGGCGACAAAGATCGCGATCGGGACCAGGAAGATGATCCCCCCGATGATCGTGGTCCTGATCAGTTTCAGCATGAGGATGTTTCCTGTCCACGCGGACCAGCTTGGCCGGCGTACATCGCGTCAGCGGAGCGCCCGCATGACCGGCTCGGCTGCCCCAGCCGCGGTGGAAGGTCGTAGCCGAAATTCCCCAAATGCTAGCTCCCGCAGACAGCCGCATCGGTGCGGAAGAGGGACACTGGGGCGCAGACGATCGAGAGGACGTGGAGCTGACACTTTTGCCGCTGATCGCGCTGGTCATCGCCTGGGCGCTTGTCGGTCGGACCGCCTGCCCTTCGACTTGCGCGGCTAGGGTAGCCATCGACCCATCTTATGCTGTTTGGTTTCAGCTCAAAGACTGCGGCGGGCGCTTCAGAGTTCGGAAGTACGTAACGGTAAAATACGTGCGTGCCAGGAAACCTGCTCGATCTCACTATTGACCGTCACTAGCTGCCCGGACCGTTCGCTGACGCGGCCGCGCCGGAATATGCAAGCCGGCCTTGCGCAGACCCTCGGTCATCTGTTCCGCCACCTGCTCCGGTAAATTGCGGAGCTGAATCTCGTACCAGGCGTTCTTCTCGAAGTCCGGATCGAGCTCGAGGATGCGACGGGCCGCCGCCCGCGCCTCCTCTTCCTGTCCGAGTTGGCCGTAGATCATAGCCAGGATGGTGTGGTTGTGGACCCAGCCCGGCGCGTCGATCTGCCTGGCCTCCTGGAGCGCCTCAGCATACCGGCCCTGGCGATAGAAGTTGAGCGCCGGCGCCGTGTGATACCAGCCGGGATGGGCTGGATTGCGCGCAATCGCCTCGTCGATCAGCGAAATGCCGCGTTCCCACCGTCCCATCAACGCCAGGCGCATGCCGTATTCGGCGAGGACCTCCGCGTTGTTCGGGTTCAAGGCGACCGCCCGGTCACCAGCCGCCAGGGCGTCCTCAACCTCACCTCGGAAAAAACGCACGAGCAGCAACGATCGAAGTGGGAGAGCGCCATCGGGTGCGATGTCTGCCGCCCTCTGTGCAGCCTGTAGTGCGCGATCGAGGAGTTCCGGGTCGTGAGATCTCGGCACCATTCGCAGCCGGACCTGATCCAAATAGTTCATGCCGAGCAGGGCCCAGGCATCGGCATACTCAGGGTCGCTCTTGGTCGCCCGTTCCAGGCAGTCGCGCGCCTCCGCGACCCGCGCGGACGACATGTGACGATAGTAGTCGAGAACCTGCAGAACGCACTCGTAGGCGCTCAAACTCTCCGGAGCCTTGCCCCGCATGAGTTGCGTGTCTGCTTCCGCAACGACACCATATGGCTGCGCGATCTCGACCGCGACGCGCCGGGCGATGTCGCCTTGAACTCGGAACAGATCCGCGCCGTTTTCCTCGTAGGCGGCCGCCCACAACTGGAGTCCGGTGGTAGCGTCGGACAGACGAGCGGTCACACGGATGTGTCCGTCCGCTTCGCTGACGCTGCCTTCCAGGACGTAGCGGACGCCGATCTCGCGATGAATTGCCCGATAGCTCGCGGAGCCGTATTGGACGCCCGTCTCGTGCCCATAGACGAACAACTCCCTGAACTGGGCCAGACCGGTGAGGATCTCCTCAGTGAGCCCCCCGGCCAGGTAGGCCTTCGCCGGCGAGTTGCTCAGGTTCTCGAACGGCAACACGATGATCGAAGGGCCGGGTCCGGCAGCCTCTGGAACGATGGGCTCCGGTTCGGTTGTGTTGTGCCAGAGCAAAAGGCCAATCGCGAGCGCCAGGGCGACCGTCCCGAGCGCTACTCCCCAGGCGTCCCGAGGGCCAAGGACGCGCCGCGACGGCCACAAGGTGCGGATGCCCTCGCGACTCCTTCGCGTCGCCAGATGTCTGGCGACAATAGGCGGCTCTGGCTGCGGGAGTTCAAACGCAGCGGCATCTTGGTGCGTTGCGCCATCGTGGCGTAACGAGGGCAACCGCTGAAACGAAGCGACGTAGCCCCCCTTCGGAATGTCAATGCGTATCGGGTCATTTTTGCCTGCGATCAGGTAGTAGCGTTCCAGGCTTCGCCGGAGCCGGCTCGCCTCTATTCTCACGATGGGGTCTGCCTGCGGATCGAACCCGGCGTCGCGCTGCAGCACGTCCGTGCCGATCGTGTACGCCTTGATTCGATCGCCGCGGTCCGCGAGGGTTTCCTCGACAATGAAGCGCAGAAAGGCGCAGTTCCTGGGCGACGCATCGAATGCGCTGCTGGCAGCGATCCGTTCCAGCTGAGCCTGGATCAAATCGGCGGGTATTTCTTCGGGATTTGAAAGCCCAGACCCCTTTCCCGCGCTCATCGCGGTCGCCCCCGTGGCACGATCCGATTGCCGGTCGCCATCCCCAGAGACCGACGTTACCACCTACCGTACACGTCGATCAAGCTCCCGAGCCTAGCCTACGGCGGCGGGCGTGGCGGCGAGCCCGACCCGTAAAGTTACTGTTACGTACTCCCCGCGCGCCTTCGAGCAGTCCATCAAAGCTCCAGTTCGGCGTCGGGAGCTGTCGCTTGATGGCAAGAGACCTCGCGGCTTCCGGGATGGAACGCGTGATCGAGCGGGTTCCTGAGCTCGCGACGTCGATCCAGGTCCGGTTCCACGATGATCCAAGCTTCAGGGAGATGTGCAGCGACTACGCCGAAGCGTTGGAAACGTTGCAGCGGTGGCAGGCATCGGACGACCCGCACAGAGCCGCTCGCGTCGAGGAGTATCAAGAACTCACTAAAGCGCTGGAGATCGAGATCGCTACCGCACTCCGGCTGCCGACGGAAGGTGGGATCACCTGACATGACCTCTCCAAGAGACGACCTCATCCGTCTGACCGCAGGAGCAACGTTCTTAGCGGCGGATCTAGGCTCGCTCGAGCTTAGGGGAGGTCGGCCCCGCGATGCCGAGCACATTGCCGAAACCCCAAAGGCGCTCCGTGAGCGATCGGCGCCACACGGACGTGCGCCATGACCGGCTCCGTGATCGCGCTCGCGGCCGATCACGCCGGCTTCGAGCTCAAGAACAGCATGAAAGTCGTGCTTGACGAGCACGGTTTTCCGCTGATCGACCTGGGGCCAGAGACCGCCGATCCCGTCGACTATCCGGACATGGCCGGCAAGCTGGCGGCGGCGCTCAAGGATGGCCGCGCGCAGCAGGGGCTGCTGGTGTGCGGCACCGGGATCGGCATTGCCATCGCAGCCAACCGTTTTCCCTGGGTCCGGGCCGCCGTGTGTCACGACGTCACCTCCGCGAGGCTGGCGCGCGAGCACAACGATGCCAACGTCCTCGCGTTTGGCGCGCGCCTGATCGGGCCGGAGGTTGCGCGCGATTGTCTTTTGACCTTTCTGAAGACGCCCTTTGCCGGGGGCCGCCACGCGCGCCGTGTGGCCAAGATGTCGACCGTGGCAGCACTCTGAACCGCGGCGGCCCGAGCCCGGTCGCGTCCCGCCACCGTCCGGCAGGCTCTCGGGCGCAGGAGCTGCATGACGTCAGCGGAGGATCGGCAGGATGAGCGAGGATCTGGAGAGCGTCGCCGCGACGCTCGTCGCCGACGGCAAGGGCATTCTCGCGGCCGACGAGAGCGTCGCTACCCTGACCCGGCGGTTCGACCCGCTCGGGATCCAGTCGGTCGAGCAGAGCCGGCGCAGCTATCGCGAGATGCTCTTCAGCACGCCCGGCGTGGCCGAGTTGATCAGCGGCGTCATCCTCTACGACGAGACGATCCGCCAGAAGAGCTCCGGCGGAACGCCGCTCGCCTCGGTCCTCTCAAGCCAGGGCATTGTCCCGGGCATCAAGGTCGACACCGGCGCAGAGCCTCTCGCCGGCTCCCCGGCCGAGACCGTGACCGAGGGACTTGACGGGCTGCGTGAGCGCCTCGCGGAGTATCGCGGCATGGGCGCCCGGTTCGCCAAGTGGTGGGCGGTGATCCACATCGCGGAAATCTTGCCGACTGAGGGGTGCGTGAGCGCGAATGCGCACGCCCTCGCCCGATACGCCGCGCTCTGTCAGGAGCAGCACCTCGTGCCGATCGTCGAGCCCGAGGTGCTGATGTACGGCGCACATACGATCGAGCGTTGCGAGGAGGTGACTGGCATCGTGCTCCAAGCTGTGTTCAATGCGCTCTTCGACCAGGGCGTCGTCTTGGAGTTGATGTTGCTGAAGCCCGGCATGGTGATCGCGGGCAAAGACAGCTCACGGCAGGGCTCGGTAGAGGAGGTCGCCACGGCGACGCTTCGCTGCCTGCGCCGGCACGTGCCCGCGGCGGTGCCTGGCATCGTGTTCCTGTCGGGCGGCCAGAAGGACCGGCTGGCGACTGCGCATCTGAACGCGATCAACCGGCTGCCCGAGCCGAAGCCCTGGAAGCTCAGCTTCTCCTACGGGCGTGCCCTTCAGGATGAAGCCATGGCGGCGTGGCATGGGCGGGAAGAGAACCTGAAAGCCGGCCAACAGGCATTTCTCCACCGGGCCCGCGGCAACGGCGCCGCAACGCGCGGGGAGTACACCGATGCGATGGAGGCGGCATGATGATAGCCGGCGGTCCGGTGCATCGGCGCGAGCGGCACCACGACTGATACCGTAGGACGACGCCCGCACCGTAAACACACCCGCGGCGCACTGCGATGCGCGGCTTCATGAGACAGGGATCAGAGGAGGCGATCATGGCGAACGCGCTGCCGGACCAGGAACGAGCACTGATGGACGCGTATTGGCGCGCCGCCAACTATCTGTCGGTCGGTCAGATCTACCTCTACGACAATCCACTGCTCAGAAAGCCGCTCGCCAAGGAACACATCAAACCACGGCTGCTCGGCCACTGGGGAACCACGCCGGGGCTGAACTTCATCTATGTCCACCTGAACCGGCTGATCAAGAAGCACGACTTGGACATGATCTACATCACCGGCCCAGGGCATGGCGGGCCCGGTCTGGTCGCGAACGCCTACCTCGAGGGCACCTACAGTGAAGTCTACCCGAACATCTCCGGGGACGAGGCGGGCATGAAGCGGCTCTTTACCCAGTTCTCGTTCCCCGGCGGCATTCCCAGCCACGTGGCGCCGGAAACCCCCGGCTCGATCCACGAGGGCGGCGAGCTCGGGTACGCCGTCTCGCATGCCTACGGCGCCGCCTTCGACAACCCTGATCTGATCGTCGCCTGTGTGGTCGGCGACGGCGAGGCGGAGACCGGCGCGCTCGCGACCAGCTGGCACTCCAACAAGTTTCTGAACCCGGTAAGCGACGGGGTGGTCCTGCCGATCCTGCACCTGAACGGCTACAAGATCGCCAATCCCTGCGTGCTTGCCCGGATCAGCCATGAGGAGCTGGACCAGCTCTTCCGCGGCTATGGGTATACGCCCTATTTCGTCGAGGGGCACGAGCCGGAGGCGATGCACAAGCTGATGGCCGCGACCCTGGACACGATCCTCGGCGAGATCCAGCGCATCAAGGCCGACGCGCGCTCGAACGGCTTCACCGAACGCCCCCGCTGGCCGATGATCGTGCTCCGCACGCCCAAGGGCTGGACCTGCCCCAAGGAGATCGACGGCCGGCGCACCGAGGACTATTGGCGCTCGCACCAGGTGCCGATGGGGGCGATGCACGAGAACCCGGCGCATGTGCGCATCCTGGAAGACTGGATGAAGAGCTACCGGCCCGAGGAGCTCTTCGATGACCACGGCGGGCTACGGCGCGAGCTGGCCGATCTCCCTCCCCAGGGCGCCCGGCGCATGAGCGCCAATCCGCACACCAACGGTGGCGTGCTGCTGCGGGATCTGCGGCTCCCGGATTTCCGCGACTACGCCGTCACGGTGCCCTCGCCCGGCGCGGCCACGGCCGAGTCCACCCGGCTCATGGGCGCCTTCCTGCGCGACGTGATGAAACTGAACATGGAGGCGCGCAACTTCCGGCTGTTCAGCCCGGACGAGAACAACTCCAACCGCTGGCAGGACGCGCTCGAGGTCACCAACCGCGCCTGGGTCGCCGAGACGTTCCCATGGGACGACCACCTCGCGCCCGACGGGCGGGTGATGGAGATGTTGAGCGAGCACCAGTGCCAGGGCTGGCTCGAGGGTTACCTCTTGACCGGCCGCCATGGCTTCTTCTCCTGCTACGAGGCTTTCATCCACATCATCGACTCGATGTTCAACCAGCACGCCAAGTGGCTGAAGGTGTGCAACCATATCCCCTGGCGGCGGCCGATCGGCTCGCTGAACTACCTGCTGTCCAGCCACGTCTGGCGCCAGGACCACAACGGCTTCAGCCATCAGGACCCGGGCTTCATCGACCATGTCGTCAACAAGAAGGCCGAGGTCGTCCGCGTCTACCTGCCGCCGGACGCCAACTGCCTGCTCACGGTCACCGACCATTGCCTGCGCAGCCGGAACTACGTCAACGTCGTGGTCGCCGGCAAGCAGCCGGCGCCGCAATGGCTGACCATGGATCAGGCGATCAAGCACTGCGCCGCCGGGCTCGGGATCTGGGAGTGGGCCAGCAACGACCGGGGCGCAGAGCCCGATGTGGTGATGGCCTGCTGCGGTGACGTGCCGACCCTGGAGACGCTGGCCGCGGTCGACCTGCTGCGCCGGCACGCGCCCGAGCTCAAGGTCCGTGTCATCAACGTCGTGAACCTGATGAAGCTGCAACCCCCGAGCGAGCACCCGCACGGCCTTTCGGACCACGACTTCGATGCGCTGTTCACGACCGACAAGCCGATCATCTTCGCCTTCCACGGCTACCCGTGGCTGATCCATCGCCTGACCTACCGGCGGACTGGCCACGGCAACCTCCACGTGCGCGGCTACAAGGAAGAGGGCACCACCAGCACGCCGTTCGACATGTGCGTGCTGAACGACCTCGATCGCTTCCACCTGGTCAACGACGTGATCGACCGCGTGCCGAAGCTCGGCGCGCGCGCCGCCTACGCCAAGCAGGCGATCCACAACAAGCTGATCGAGCACAAGGAATACATCGCCCGCTACGGTGACGACATGCCCGAGATCACGGGTTGGAAGTGGGGCGAGGTGGCGGCGTCCGGCGGGGTGCGCTCGACCGAGGCCGACAACGTCTGAGCCGGGAGGCGGGCGTGAACGTCTTCGCGATCAGGCACGGGGAGACCGCGTGGAGCCTGAGCGGGCAGCACACTGGCACGACCGACGTTCCGCTCACCGACAACGGACGGCGACTCGCCCAGCGGCTGCGGCCCGCGCTGGCCAAGGAGGCCTTCGCGCTGGTTCTCACGAGCCCGATGCAGCGGGCACGCGAGACCTGCGAGCTGGCCGGTCTCGGCGACGGGGCGGTCATCGAGCCCGACCTGGTCGAATGGATCTACGGCGCGTACGAGGGGCTGACGCCCAAGCAGATCCGCGAGCGGGCGCCAGGCTGGCTGATTTTCCGCGATGGCTGCCCGGGCGGCGAGGCGCCGGAGCAGGTCGGTGCGCGGGTGGATCGGGTGATCGCCCGCGCCCGCGCGGTCGAGGGCAACGTCGCGCTGTTCGCGCACGGCCACGTGCTGCGCGTGCTCGCGGCCCGCTGGCTCGGCCTGCCCGCGGGGGGGGGCCAGCACTTTCTGCTCGATACCGGCAGCTTGAGCGTGCTCGCGTACTACCACGGGGTCCCCGCCGTGAGGGTCTGGAATGGCCCCCTCGTCGGGTAGCGTGGCCGTCGGGCCCGCGCCGCCATTCCCGGTCCTCTCGTCGCCCGCCCCGCCAACGGCGTGAGCCGGGCGCGATGGCTCCGCTGAGCCGGTGACCGGGTCCGGGACGACACCCTCTCACCCGTAAGGAACGACGCGATGAGCAGCGACAGAGCGGTGGCGGATCAGCCGGAGATGAGGAAGCTCCTGGAGCAGTACGGGTGCGGCCCGATCCAGTTCACCGGAACCCGCGATGCGCTCTACGAGCGGCATCTCATGTTCGACAATGTCGTCGATGCTGCGGCTCTCGGCCCCCGGGAGCGCTATGAGGCCGCCGCCCGCGCCGTGCGCGACGTCCTCTCGCAGCGGTGGCTGCGCACCGAGAGCACATACGATCGCGAGAACCCCAAGCGCGTCTACTACCTGTCCATGGAGTTCCTGATCGGGCGCTCGCTCGCCAACAACATCACGAACCTCCTGCTCAAGCCGGTCGCGAAGCGCGTTGCCCTGGAGAAGGGCCTCGACTGGCTGGCACTGCTCGAGGAGGAGCCGGACGCCGGTCTCGGCAACGGCGGGCTCGGCCGCCTGGCGGCGTGCTTCCTCGACTCGATGGCGACGATTCAGATTCCGGCCATGGGCTATGGGCTGCGGTACGAGTACGGCATCTTCAGGCAGACGATCGAGGATGGCTGGCAGCACGAGCAACCGGACAACTGGCTGCGGCGGCCAGACCCGTGGGAGGTCGCCCGGCCGCAGGAGGTCGTCGAGGTCAAGCTCGGCTGCTCGTTCGAGGTCCGCGGCGGGACGCTCGGCGTGATCACCGGCCGGCCGTCCAGCCTGCTCGGCCTGCCGTTCGATCGGCCAGTGGTGGGCTATGGCGGCAAGACCGTCAATACGCTCCGCCTCTGGGCGGCGGCCGCGCCCGACGTCTTCGACTTCCAGGCGTTCAGCGCCGGCGAGTTCGTGAGCGCGCTTGCCGAGCGCCTGACGGCCGAATCCCTGACCCGGGTCCTCTACCCCGACGACACGACGAGCATGGGACAGGGACTGCGCTTCGTGCAGGAGTATTTCCTCGTCGCCTGCTCGCTCGCGGACCTCGTGCGGCGCTTCCGCGGCAGCAATCCCGACTGGAGCGCGCTGCCCGAGAAGGTCGCGATCCAGCTCAACGACACCCATCCCAGCCTATCCGTGCCCGAGCTGATGCGGATCCTGCTCGACGAGGCGCGCCTTGGCTGGGACCAGGCCTTCGACCTCACCCGGCGGACGCTCGCCTACACCAACCATACGCTCTTGCCCGAGGCCTTGGAGAAATGGCCGCTGCCGTGGTTCGAGCTGCTGCTGCCGCGCCAGCTCGAGATCATCCTCGAGATCAACCGCCGCCTCGTCGAAGAGGCGCGCACCCGCTTTCCGGGCGACGAGGGCCTGATCGAGCGCGTGAGTCTCGTCGAGGAGGGCGACCCGGGCAAGATCCGAATGGCCAATCTCGCGATCGTCGGCGCGCACAGCACCAACGGCGTCGCCGCCATCCATTCCGAGCTGCTGCGCACGATGACGGTCAGGGACCTCGCCGAGATGTTCCCGGAGCGCTTCAGCAACAAGACCAACGGCGTGACGCCCAGGCGCTGGCTGCTGCTGGCCAATCCCGCGCTCGCCGCCTGTATCACCGAGGCGATTGGCGATCGCTGGATCACGGACCTCGCCGAGCTTTCGAAGCTCGCGCCGCTCGCCGGCGACCGGAGTTTCCGCGACGCCGTCCGCAATGCCAAGCGCGAGGCCAAGTCGCGGTTCTCCGACTGGCTCAAATCGACATCCGGCGTGAGCGTCGATCCGGAATCGATCTTCGACAGCCAGGTCAAGCGCATCCACGAGTACAAGCGGCAGCTGCTGAACGGCCTGCGCGTGGTGGTGCTCTACGACCGGCTCCGGCAGAACCCGGATCTCGAGATGGCGCCGCGCACGTTCTTCTTCGCCGGCAAGGCTGCGCCCGCCTACCACCTCGCCAAGATCATCATCAAATTTCTCAACAACCTCGCCGGCACCATCGACGGCGACCCGGCAGTGCGCGGCCGCCTCAAGGTCGTGTTCCTGCCCGAGTACTGCGTCTCGCTGGCCGAGCGACTGATCCCCGCGAGCGACGTCTCGAACCAGATCTCGACCGCCGGCTACGAGGCGAGCGGGACCAGCAACATGAAGTTCATGATGAACGGGGCGTTGACGATCGGCACGCGCGATGGCGCCACGATCGAGATGGCCGAGGCCGCCGGCGAGGACAATTTCTTCCTGTTCGGGCTGACCGCGGAGGAGGTGGCCGGCAGCCGCGGCTGGTATGATCCCAGGTGGCACTATGACCACGAGCCGGAAACCCGAGCGGCGCTGGATCTGATCTTCTCGGACCATTTCAGCCGCAAGGAGCCCGGCGTGTTCGAGCCGTTGCGCGAGACCCTGCTGACCCGGGGCGACCATTACATGCATCTGGCCGATCTAGCGTCCTACCTGGAAGCCGACCGCCAGCTGCTCGAATCGTACGCCAATCCCGAGGACTGGGTGCGCAAGGTCATCCTCAACATCGCTCACTCCGGCAAGTTCTCGAGCGACCGCACGATCGCCGAATACACGGCCGAGATCTGGGACGCCAAGCCGTGTCCGGTGCCATAGCGAGGCAACCCGCGACGGACGGATCCGGCGAACCCGTCCCACGGAGCGCGCCGTGACAACGATGCTCGAGGCCGAACGAGTCCCGATCGGCTCAGGGGCGTTGGACCGCCGCACCCAGGGAGCTAGCTCGCCGCTCGGGGCGACGCCTGGCCGCGGCGGGGTGAACTTCAGCGTGTTCTCAAAGTATGCGACGGCGGTCGAGCTCCTGCTCTTCGATCACGTCGACGACCCGCGTGCGGCACGTGTGATCCGCATCGACCCGGCAAGCCGCACCTATCACTACTGGCATGTTTTCGTCCCTGGCGTGATCGCGGGCCAGATCTACGGCTATCGCGCCGCCGGGCCGTGGGACCCCGCCAACGGCATGCGCTTCGATCCCTCGAAGGTCCTGCTCGACCCGTACGGCCGTGGCGTGGCAGTTCCGAATGGCTACGGCCGCGATGCCGCCGGCCAGCCCGGCGACAACGCCGCGACCGCGATGAAGAGCGTGGTGATCGATTCGGCCGGCTACGACTGGGAGGGCGACGCGCTGCCCGCCGGGCAAGGTCAACTACTGGGGCTATGCGCCGGTCTCGTTCTTCGCGCCGCATCAGGCGTACAGCTCGCGCCGGGACCCGCAGGGCCCGATCGACGAGTTCCGCGACCTGGTCAAGGCGCTGCACCGGGCCGGCATCGAGGTCATCCTCGACGTCGTGTTCAACCATACCGCGGAAGGGGATGAGCGCGGACCGACGCTGTGCTTTCGCGGCCTCGACAATACCGTTTACTACATCCTCGAGGACGACCGGGCGCGCTACGCCAACTACACCGGCACCGGCAACACGCTGAACGCCAACCATCCGGTCGTGCGGCGGATGATCGTCGACAGCCTGCGCTATTGGGTCGAGGCGATGCACGTCGACGGCTTCCGGTTCGATCTCGCATCGATCCTGGCGCGCGACACCTCGGGGCAGCCACTGCCGAACCCGCCGGTGCTCTGGGACATCGAGTCCGACCCGGTGCTGGCCGGCACCAAGCTCATTGCCGAGGCCTGGGACGCGGGCGGCCTCTACCAGGTCGGCAGCTTCATCGGCGATGCCTGGAAGGAGTGGAACGGCAGGTTCCGCGACGACGTTCGCGACTTCTTCCGCGCCGCCCCCGGTTCGGTCGCGCGGGTCGCGGACCGGCTGGTCGGCAGCCCCGAGATCTACGGCCGTGAGGAGCGCGAGGCCGAGCAGAGCGTGAACTTCGTCACCTGCCACGACGGCTTCACCCTCAACGACCTGGTCTCTTACGACGGCAAGCACAACGAGGCGAACGGGGAGGACAATCGCGCCGGCGCGAACGACAACCGCAGCTGGAACTGCGGCGTCGAGGGGCCCAGCTCCGACCCGGAAATCGAGCGACTGCGCAGTCGGCAGGTCAGGAACTTCCTGACCGTCACGCTGCTGGCGCTCGGCGTGCCGATGATCCTGATGGGCGACGAGGCCCGGCGCAGCCAGTCCGGCAACAACAACGCCTACTGCCAGGACAACGAGATCAGCTGGTTCGACTGGACGCTGGTCGAGAAGCATGCCGACCTGTACCGGTTCGTAAGCCTGCAGAACGCCAGGCGACTCCTGCGCGATGTCGAGCACGAGCGCCAGCGGGTGACACTGAACCAGCTGATCCGACAGGCCAGCAAGGCCTGGCACGGCGTTAAAGTCGGGCAGCCCGACTGGGGCGAGAATTCCCACAGCCTGGTCTTCGAGGCGGAGCTCCGCCAGGAAGGGCTGCGCGTCTACCTGATCCTGAACGCCTACAGGGAGCCGCTGGAGTTCGAGCTGCCGCCGGCGGGCGATGGCGCGGCCGGCGCATGGCGCCGCTGGATCGATACCGCACTCGCCTCGCCGCAGGACATCGTCGAATGGCGAGCGGCGCCCGCGATCTCCGGCCCGGCCTACCGGGCGGCGGCGCGCTCGGTCGTGGTCCTGTTCCGAGACATCGCACATACAAACCCGGCATGACGCTGGTCGGCACTGTGGCCGCGGACGGTGGGCAAGCCGACCCAGGCCGATCTTGAAGGAAGTGCGCAAACATCGCCAACGATGACTGCGCGGCGTACGGCATCCCGCCCTCCTGAAGATCGGCACCCAGGTCCGCCGCAGCCTGCGCCGGATCAAGATCGCGATGGCCTCAGCCTGCCCGTTCCAGACCGACTATCACGTCGGCTACCCTACCTGAAGCGCGCCGCCGCCTTCTGACCGTCTCGCACAGCAAGCCCGGCCCGCCATCGTGGCGGCGCGATGGTCAAGTCCTGATCGTGCTGGGAATTTTGGTGGTGGGGGCGGGCTTTGAGCGGGTCGTGTCGAGGTCGACGGCGGCTTCGTAGTCCTCATCGAGCTCCTGCCTGAGGGCGGCCATCTGGCGGCGCTCAAACTCAGTGATCCGGATCGACCGCCAGCGTTCGGCGGCTCGGGTCATGGCGCCGAACATCAGCTTGACACTCCCAAAAACCTGGGCGAGAGCGACGGGATCTGATCTACTGCGGCGTGGGTCGCAGGGAGGTTCGGATGGTTCGGCAGATCGGTGTATTCGACGTCGAGGATCGGCTGGCGGGTCTGTCGAAGAAGGGCGACCAGCTCGAGCGGCTGCAGGCTGTGGTCGACTTCGAGCTGTTCCGGCCCGAGCTCGAGCGCGCGGTGCCGCGGGCCGACCGGTCGAAGGGCGGACGGCCGCCGTTCGACCACGTCCTGATGTTCAAGGTCGTGATCCTGCAGACCCAGAACAACCTGAGTGACGAGCGCACCGAGTTCTACTTGCGCGACCGGCTGACCTGGATGCGGTTCCTCGGCCTCGGGCCGGGCGATCCGGTGCCGGATGCGAACACGCTCTGGACCTTCCGCGAGGCGCTGACCAGGGCCGGCGCGCTCGACCCCCTGTTCAGCCGGTTCGACCAGCAGCTCCGGGCGCAAGGCTACCTCGCGATGTCCGGGCAGCTGGTCGACGCGACCATCGTGTCGGCGCCGAAGCAGCGCAACCCCGACGCCGAGAAGCAGGCGATCAAGGAAGGTCGTGTGCCCGAGGGCTGGCAGGACAAGCCGGCGAAGCTCCGCCAGAAGGATCGCGATGCGCGCTGGACCGTCAAGGCGACCAAGGCCAAGCCGCGCGAGGGCGCGATGGTCGATCTGGCGATGCCCGCGTTCGGCTACCAGAACCACGTCAGCGCCGATCGACGGCACCGGCTGATCCGCAAATGGCCCATGCCGGCGCCCGCCTGGCCGGGCTGCTCGACCCCGGCAACACCGCCTCTGGTGTCTGGGTCGATACCGCCTATCGTTCGAGAACCAACGAGGAGCTGCTACGCCAGCGCATGCTGGTCAGCCACATCCACCGCCGGAAGCCGCAGGGGCGCCCGATGCCCGTTCGGACCGCCCGGGCGAACGCAAGGAAGTCGGCGGTGCGCGCTCCCATCGAGCACGTGTTCGCCGAGCAGAAGCACCGGATGGGCCTGTTCGTGCGCACCATTGGCCTGGCCCGGGCGACGACCAAGATCGGCCTCGCCAACCGGGTCCACAACATGCGCCGCCTGCTTTGGCCCGAACGTCAGGCAGCCCTCGCCTGATCCGCGGGGGGACCACCAGAGCCCAACCTGACCGCCGACCGACCCAGCCAGCCAGCGCACCCATGCCGCCCATCACCGATCCGAGCAAACTCAGATCCAAAACACGGTAAATGGAGGTGTCCAGCTGCCCCATCCTGCGTCAAGGTAGCACACAGCGCCGCTTGGCGTAAAGCAGCGCGCTTGGTGCGCCGGCCGCGACTGTGATCCGGCCGCTTCCCATGTGCTTCCCGGGGATATGTGAGGTAGCGGATCTGGGAATCGAAAAGTCCGCTAAGCTATTGGCTTAGCGGGCTTTTTAGGTGGTTGCGGGGGCAGGATTTGAACCTGCGACCTTCAGGTTATGAGCCTGACGAGCTACCGGGCTGCTCCACCCCGCGTTCGGAGGTCAAAGATCCGAGGTCAGGGGTCAGAGATCGGATCTGGCCTCGGGGCTGGAAGCGAGTCGTGGGCCGGCGCCGGCGGGTCCGCCTGGCGGGCCTGACGGGCTCGGGCGCTCTGAGCTCGGATCTGTCGGTCGGATCGTTGGGCTCGACGGTCCCCAAGGGGCCGCCTGGACGTCTGGCCAGACCTGGCGACGACCCGCTCTCCCACCCTTAGGAGGGCAGTACCCTGGGCGCGGTGCGGTTTCACGGCCGAGTTCGGAATGGGGTCGGGTGGGGCCCGCACGCTGTGATCACCAGGTCGGGGCAGACGTCCGGCGCGGCCGGCGGCCGCGCCCAGGACAGAGGTCAGATGGCAGATGTCAGACGGCGTCGGGGGCTGGCCCCGACGCGGCGCATCTGCTGCCGGCTCTGCAGTCGTGAAGCGATGGGCATGGGGTTCAGAGGTCAGCGATCAGAGACCCGAGATCAGAAGGCGCGCGGCCCGGGGACGGGCTCGGTCATCTTCTGACATCTGACCTCTGACCTCTGACATCTGGAGCGAAGCCCGAGCGCGCCGGGCGCGCTTGGGGCTGAGCGGGAGGAGCTCACAATCGAGCGATTAGGACCAGTCGGCTGCACGCGTTGCCGCGCTTCTACCTCTGGCCTATCGACGTGGTGGTCGACCACGGCTCTCGACGAGACCTGGTTTGGAGGCGGGTTTCCCGCTTAGATGCGGTCAGCGGTTATCCCTTCCGAACGTAGCTACCCGGCGGTGCGGCTGGCGCCACAACCGGTCCACCAGAGGTTCGTCCACCCCGGTCCTCTCGTACTAGGGGCAGGGCCTCGCAAGTCTCAGACACCCACGGCAGATAGGGACCGAACTGTCTCACGACGTTCTAAACCCAGCTCACGTACCACTTTAATCGGCGAACAGCCGAACCCTTGGGACCGGCTTCAGCCCCAGGATGTGATGAGCCGACATCGAGGTGCCAAACCGCCCCGTCGATCTGGACTCTTGGGGGCGATCAGCCTGTTATCCCCGGCGTACCTTTTATCCGTTGAGCGATGGCCCGTCCACGTGGGACCACCGGATCACTAGGGCCGACTTTCGTCTCTGCGCGGCCTGTCGGCCTTGCAGTCAGGCGGGCTTGTGCCCTTGCACGCGACGGCTGGTTTCCGACCAGCCTGAGCCCACCATCGCGCGCCTCCGTTACTCTTTGGGAGGCGACCGCCCCAGTCAAACTACCCGCCATGCAGGGTCCCGGACCCGGATCACGGGCCGCGGTGAGACAGCAAGCACGCCAAGGGTGGTATTTCAAGGCTGCCTCCACGCAAGCTGGCGCCTGCGCTTCCAAGGCTCCCACCTATCCTACACATGGCCCGCCTGCTGCCAGTGCAAAGCTGTAGTAAAGGTGCACGGGGTCTTTCCGTCTGACCGCGGGTCGCCCGCATCTTCACGGGCAGTTCAATTTCGCTGAGTTGGTGTTGGAGACAGCGGGGCAAGCGTTACGCCATTCGTGCAGGTCGGAACTTACCCGACAAGGAATTTCGCTACCTTAGGACCGTTATAGTTACGGCCGCCGTTTACCGGGGCTTCGGTTCGAAGCTTGCACCTCTCCCCTTAACCTTCCGGCACCGGGCAGGCGTCAGACCCTATACGTCGTCTTGCGACTTCGCAGAGCCCTGTGTTTTTAGTAAACAGTCGTCACCCCCTGGTCTGTGCCACCCGCCTCTGGTTGCCCAAAGACGGGTCCCCCTTCTCCCGAAGTTACGGGGGCAAGTTGCCGAGTTCCTTCAACACCGTTCTCTCAAGCGCCTGGGTATGCTCAACCAGTCCACCTGTGTCGGTTTCGGGTACGGTCCATGATGCTGGGGCTGTTTCCTGGACCGCCGCGGCTGCCCGACCAATCCAGTAAGGTCGGACAACGGTAGGCGGCCGTCACCACCAGCGGGCCCAGGACTATTAACCTGGTTGCCATCGGCTACGGCTGTCGCCCTCGCCTTAGGGGCCGGCTCACCCTGCGCGGATTAGCCTTGCGCAGGAACCCTTGGACTTCCGGCGACCGAGTTTCTCACTCGGTTGATCGCTACTCATGTCAGCATGCGCACTTCCGATACCTCCAGCGGTCCTCACGGAGCCGCCTTCACCGGCCTACGGAACGCTCCGCTACCACTCCAGAGGTCAGAGATCAGAGGTCGGAGATCAGAGGCCGCCGGGCGCTGATCCCGTATTCCGGTGCAGCGCCTGCAACATCTTCGCGATCTCGCGATACTCCTGCCGCCACGCCTGCCACGTGGCCTCGTCGATGTAGCCCAGGTCCAGACAATAGCGGCACCAGATCCGCATCTCGTCGGCCGAGCCCATGGCCATCATGACAAAGCGTTTGAAGTCCGCCTTCGAGGCCGCCTGCCGACCAAACCCTTCGGCGAGATTGGCGCAGATGCCCTTGCTCGCCCGCCGGACCTGGTCGCCCAACGCGTACTGCTCGATCGGCGGAAACTTCAGGCTGCTGCGATGGACCTCGAGCGAGATCCGATACGCTCGTTTGAAGACGTCGAGATCCTCAACCGCTCGCGGCTTGTCCATCGCTGACCTCATCGTTGCGATCATTGATCGGGGTCGGCCGTCAGAGACACCCGCCCTCTGACCTCCGACCTCTGATCTCTGACCTCTGGAATCCGCAGCTTCGGTGCATGGCTTGAGCCCCGTTACATCTTCGGCGCAGGACAGCTGTTAGACCAGTGAGCTGTTACGCTTTCTTTCAAGGATGGCTGCTTCTAAGCCAACCTCCTGGTTGTTTTGGCCGTCCCACATCCTTTCCCACTTAGCCATGACTTCGGGACCTTAGCTGGCGGTCTGGGCTGTTTCCCTCTCGACGACGGATCTTCGCACCCGCCGTCTGCCTGCCGTGCTGCAACGCCTTGGTATTCGGAGTTTGGTTAGGTTTGGTAAGGCTCGCGCCCCCCTAGCCCAGCCAGTGCTCTACCCCCAAGGGTGATCACACGACGCGCTACCAAAATAGCTTTCGCGGAGAACCAGCTATCTCCGGGTTTGCTTGGCCTTTCACCCCTAGCCACAGGTCATCCCCCACTTTTTCAACAGTGGTGGGTGCGGCCCTCCAGTGCGTGTCACCGCACCTTCAGCCTGCCCATGGCTAGCTCACCCGGTTTCGGGTCTGCTCCGTGACACTGAACGCCCTGTTCAGACTCGCTTTCGCTGCGCCTTCGCCTTGCGGCTTAAGCTCGCGCCACAGACCAACTCGCTGACCCATTATACAAAAGGTACGCCGTCACCCGCCGCTTGTCCGAAGACAAGCTCGGGCTCCGACTGGCTGTAGGCATCCGGTTGCAGGGTCTGTTTCACTCCCCTCGACGGGGTGCTTTTCACCTTTCCCTCACGGTACTGGTTCGCTATCGGTCACCGAGGAGTACTTAGGCTTGGAGGGTGGTCCCCCCAGGTTCAGACAGGATTTCTCGTGTCCCGCCCTACTCGAGGACTTTCTCGGACTCTTACCCGTACCGGGCTGTCACCGTCTCTGGCGCGTCTTTCCAGACGCTTCCGGTTCGTCCCAAAAAGCCACTGGCCTGGTCCGCGTTCGCTCGCCACTACTAGCGGAGTCTCATGTTGATGTCCTTTCCTCCGGCTACTGAGATGGTTCAGTTCGCCGGGTTCGCCTCACCACCCTATGGATTCA
>CAWALL010000008.1:0-550000 GCA_963782885.1 uncultured Alphaproteobacteria bacterium | reverse complement strand
CTCCGGGCGACGCTCGCCAGCGCGCAGAGCAGGATCGCCGAGCTGAGCGCCGACCTCGAGGCGGCAAAGCGCCCAGCTGCCGCCGGCGGTCCGGCAACGGCGCCGGCCCCCGGCGCCAACGGCCGGACCGTCGCCGACCTGCAGGCGCAGCTGGACACCGCCAAGCAACGGATCGCGGAGCTCCAGAGCGCGATCCAGCAAAGCGTCGCCAACCTCGCACCCCTGCCGCCACCGCCCGCGCCGCGCTGAGGTAGGCCGAGGGCAAGTGCCACTTGCCCGAGCGTCACCGGCCCGCGACGGCGTCAAACGCGGCGGCCGACCTGCCGAAGCCGGGCCATGCCGCTCGCCCAGGGCGGCGGCGTCGCCGCCGGCAGGCTCAACACCATCTCCTCGACGAGCGCGGCCGCCGCGCCGGCGCCGTTGCAGGCTGCAAGTGCCCGACAGCGCCCGGTGAGCGCCGCGCGCTCGGAGACATCCATCAGGCGGTCGATCGCGTCCCGCACCCGGTAAGGCTCGGCGGTGCGCACGCACAGGGCGAGCCCGCGGCGCGCCGCGAACAGCGCCCGCATCAGCTGATCATCCATCGACGGGTGCTCGTTGGGCACGAAGATGGCCGGCAGACCATGGTGGATCAGCTCGTGGAAGGAATTGTAACCGACCGCGCTGATCGCGCCGTCGAAGGCACGGAAGTAACGGCAAAGCGGGTAGGTCTGCAGCGGGATCACGCCCGGCGGCAGATCGTGAGCGGCCTCGGCGATCAACCACTCGGCGACCGCGATCTGGACGTCGTAGCGCCGCCTCAGGTGGGCATGGGCGATCTCGAACAGCTCGCCATAGTCGTAGTTGTTGCGCGAGCCGAGCTGGAACAGGATCGCCGGTCGCTCGGGATCCAGGCCCAGCTCGGCGCGGGCCGCGGACCGGTCGAGCAGCTCGTCCCGGTCGAGCAGCAGGACCGGCTCGACCGGCCGCCGGTGCTCGCTGTGATAGACGGTCTCGCCGCGCTCGTAGCTCTCCGCGAGATCGCGCGGCTCGAGCACGGCGTCGAAATAGCGGGCGCGGTCGAGCGCCACGCGCCCCGCGCGCGGCAGCCACATGCCCCGCCGGCACCAGACGAACGGCAGGCTCGGGTGATCGATCCGGGCATCGATCAGGCCGCGGTAGGGCACATTGCCGTCGAACAGCAGGGCCCGTGCGTCGTAGAACCCGATCATCTCAGTGATCTGCGCCCGGAGCGCCTGGTTCCAGCGCTCGACGTCGAGATCCAGATAGAGATGGTGGGCGGTGAACTCGACCAGGTAACCGAACGCCTCGACCACGCTGGCCGCCTGCGACATGGCGAGGAAGACCGGCTCGATCGCGGGCGGGCACCGGCGCGCGATCGCCAGCAGCCGGGTCAGGTGGCCCATGCCGATCCCGTTCGAGGACATGAACAGCACGCGCTGGCGCGGCCGCCGCTCGCGCCGCAACGCCAGGCCGCGGGTCGGGGCAGGCGGTCCGATCAGCACGCGCAGGCGCTCGACGTGGGCGTCCGGGCTGAACCGGCGGGCGACGACCTCGCGGGCACGCTGGGCCAACACGGCGCGGGTGGACGGGCGCTCGAGGCCCCGGATCGCCGCGCGCAGGCCGTCGGCTTCGACATAGGCCGCGGCCTCGCCGAAGTCGGTAGCGAGCGGCGCCGGCAGAAGCACCGGCACGCCGCTCGCCAGCGCCTCAATGATCTCGAGCCGGACCGGCTGCACCGCGTCGGCGCCCAGGTGGACGTAGCAGTCGAGCCCGGCGAGGAAGTCGCCGGCCGTCGCGGCCTCAGGATCGATCACGGTCCAACTGGCGGGCAGCTCGCCGAGCACAGCCGCTAGGCGCCGACGGTCGGCCAGCACGCGGACCTCGAGGTCGGGATCGTCCGGATAAGCGGCGAGCAGCAGCGGGCGGGGTAGCGGCCAGGCCAGACGGTCGAGCTCACCATGGCGGCCGATCACGACCCGACCGGACCAGGGACGGCGCGTCGGGCCTGTAGGCTCGACCGCCTCGAGCACCGGCGGCCAGTCCCGATCGAGCAACGGCAGCCTCCAGCCGATGGCCGCGAACTGGGCCCGGATCTGCGCCCCGGCCGGCGCCAGGCGAACCCGGTCGCCGAGCAGATCCTCGAGGCCCCAGAGCAGGCGCGAGCGCTCGAAATACGGCTGGCCCCGGGGGTCGATCAGCGGATGGTTGACCACGAGGAGCTTCTGCTCGGCGACCAGGCGCGGCACCCGGGCGGGCGGCTCCGCGAACACGCCCGGGTGATGGGCGACCGCGAGGCGCGCGCTGCCGGGCGCGTCGGGATCGAGCCAGTCGGCGAGCCCGTCGTCGATCGCCCGGCGGATCAATGGGTTGAGCGGATGCGGCCGGCCGAGCAGCGGGCTCTTGACGTGGAGCAGGGCGGTCCGGTAGCCGGCGCCCGCCTGGGCCCGGATCTCGGCCGCGATCGCTCGTCCGGTCGACCCGGGCAGGCGCAGATCGCTGATCAGCAGGACATCATAGGCCAGAGCCGGCATCGGCGGCCTCAGAGCTCCTCCCGGTCAGGACGTGGGCCGGCGAGACCGACCTGCCGGCCGAGCGCGACCAGGAGATCGGTCGAGACGGCGCCGTCGACTCTCAGCCCCGCGGTCCGTTGGAAGGCCCGGATCGCCGCCTTGGTGGTCGGGTCGAGGCGGCCGTCGGCCGGGCCCCGCAGCCGGTCGGCCTGGATCAGCAGCCGTTCGCCGGCCGCCACGCGAGCCTCCTCGGGCAGGCCGTTGAGCCGCCGGATCGACAGTTCGCGCGCCTTGACGTCGTCCTGGCCGGCGGCGCGGGCGTACCAGATCGCCGCCTCGGCGAGGTCGCGCCCGACTCCGCGGCCGGCTTCATACATCCGGCCCAGGTCCCGCTGCGCCCAGGCATTGCCCTGCTCGGCCGCGAGCCGGTACCAGTGCACCGCCTGGCGATCGTCCTGGGGCACGCCCTCGCCGGCCTCGTAGAGCCGGCCGAGGTAGCGATGGGACCAGACCTCGCCCTGGGCAGCGGCGCGGCGGTACCATTTCAGCGCCTCGCCATAGTCCTGGGGCACGCCGTGGCCCGCCTCGTACAGCCTGCCGAGCCGGGCCTCGGCGTGGGCGAAGCCCTGCCCGGCCGCCGCCCGGTACCAGCGCACCGCCCGACCGTAGTCCTGGGCGACGCCCTCGCCGTCGCGGTACATGCGCCCGAGCGTGATCGCCGCGAGCAGATCGCCCATCTCGGCCGCGCGCTGGAACCAGGCGACCGCCCGGCCGACGTCGCGGGGCACGCCGAGACCTTGCATGTACATGCGGCCGATATTGGTGAACGCCCAGTCGTTGCCGGTCTCGGCGGCGCGCTGGAACCAGCGCAGCGCCTCGGCGTAGTCCTGCGGCACGCCGCGGCCGTCGCGCGCCATAATGCCGAGGCTGACCCAGGCCCAGCTGTCGTCCTGCGCGGCCGCCAGGCGGTACCATCTCAGCGCCTCGGCGTCGTCGACCCGGACACCGAGACCGTCGCGGTACATCTTGCCGATGCTGACCTCGGCCGCCGAATAGCCGGCGTCAGCAGCGCGCCGGTGCCAGCTCATCGCCTGACGATAGTCGCCGGCGGCACGGTAGGAGCGGCCGAGCTCCTCGGCAAAGCGCGGCACGTCCGGAAACTGCTCGACCGCGCGCCGGCAGGCGGCGATCGCGGCCGGCGCGTCGACCAGCTCGATGCGGACGCCGATCGAGACCCGGTGCGGATCGTGCGGATGGCCGCCCAGGACGTCGCAGGGGTGCAGGCTGGCGCTGATCGCGAGATCGCCGCGGGCGACCTCGGCATTGCCGTCGAGCACCGTGTAGCGCAGCCGGTCCTGCGCGCTCCGGCTGCCGAGGTGGGGCTGGAAGCGGAGCTGGTCGAGCATGCCCGCGGTCAGCCGGTCGCCGCTGACCAGGACCTCGCTCGCCCCGAGCGTCAGCTCGCCGTTGCTCGGCAGCTGATCGAGGCGGACGCGTAGCCGGCCGGGGTTGGCGCCGCGCGGCAGCGCGAGCGCGATCGGCACCGGCCCGACCCCGACGTAGCTCTGGACCTCGCCCGAGGCGTCCGCCGGCAGCGGCTCGGTCGCGGTCGGGACCGGCTGCGGCGGGTGCGCGGGCACGGCGGCCGGGAGGCGCAGCTCCGCGAGCCGGCGCCGGGCGACGTCTGCGAAGTTGCCGTCCGGAAAGCGATCCAGGAAGGCGCCGAGCTCGGTCGGCTCGCGGCTGTCCTTGACTGATTGCCAGTACGCCAGTTCGACCACCGCCGAAGGCGGCAGCATGCCGAGCGTGTCAGTCGGCGAATTGCCGAGGGCCGCAAGCTGAATCGCCGGCTGATCGGCCGGGCGAAAGAAGAACTCGCCCTCGAGCGAGCTCGACAGCCAGGGGATCTGCTCCCCTTTGGTCGCCTGCCGGACCTCGGCCCGGACGCGACGGAACAAGGTCCCGACCTCGAGGCCGGGCTGCTCGAGATACTTGAGCAGGGCGGCGGTGTACGGGCTGTGCGGGCCAGCGCCGTCGCTCGCCACCGCACCCGGCGCGGTGGCGTAGCCGATCAGCATCTCGGCGCTCTCGCCGCGCATCTCGGCAAGACCCGAGGAGCCCTCGGCGATGCCGCCCGGGAAAGGATTGTTGCGGCAGGCATCCAGGATCACGATGTTGAGCCTGGCACCTGCCTTGTCCATGATCCGGACGACCGCACCGGCGTCGATCGCCTGGGTCGCGATGTCGGTGGCGCGGGTCACCCGCGCCGAGACCGGCAGCAGGAAATTGGCGCCGTTCCGCTGCACGGCGTGGCCGGCATAGTAGAACAGCGCCTCCATGCCGGGCCGCAGCCGGCCGGCGAAGGTGGTCATCGCCGCCAGCGTCTGGCCGAGGTCGGCGTCGATCACCTCGATCACCTCGAAGCCGAGGCCCCAGAGCGCGGCCGCGACCGCGCGCGCGTCGTTGGCGGGATTGGGGAGCTGATCGAGGTACTGGTAGCGGCCGTTGCCGATCACCAGGGCCACGCGCTGGACCGTCGCCGGCGGCCGGTCCTGCGCGTCCTGCCTGGGGACCGCTGCGGTCGCCGGCAGCGGCGCTGCCAGGACCAGGATCAGCAGGAGGTGGATCAGCCTGCGCATCTCAGTGGCCGCGGTCTGCTCTTCTGCCGCTTCGCCCGGTCAGGACGAGCGTCCCGGCTCGGTCGTGATGAAGAGGTGGCTGGTCGCGACCGTGGCGCCGCTCGCCTGGAGCGCGCCGAGCCGCTGCCGGATCGCCGCGATGTAGTCGGCGGCCGGCTCGTAGCCAGGCCTCGGCTGCTCGAACAGCGGCTTGCTCGAAGCCACCGCCACGATCATCTCGCGGCCGAACGGTGGCGAGATCTGGAAGCCGGTCTGGTAGCGGATCGCGCCCGTGCCTTCGGCCCATTTCTGCACCGGCATGGTCGTGATGTAGCCGACCCGGCCGTCGTGCTGGACGTAGCCGAGGTAGAGATAGCGGGCCGACCGCGGCAGGAAGATGTCGAGCGTCAGATCCTCGCCCTCGCGCAGGCGGGTGTCGCGCCCGGCGGTCGTGACCTGCAGGCCGGTATCCGATTCCGCCGCGCCGCTGTATGGCGCCAGCACCTGCAGCAGATCGCAGGTCGGCGGCGGCGCGATCTCGAGAGCGGCGGTGTCGACGGCACCGAGGCCGTCGATCTGCGCGAGCGACTGCCGGAGCCGCGCGAGATCCTGCTCGCTGCTGACGTAGCCCGTGAGCCGGACGCTGTTGCCGTACCCGTAGACGGTATCGACCGCAGCGCAGGGGAGGGCCGCCGTGGTCCGGGCGACCTGAGCCTCCACAGGTTCGCTCGATCGGAGTTTGGCCGGCGGCGCGGCGGGCACCGGGCTCGGACCGGCCGCAGGCGCAGGCGGCTCGAGAGGCTCGCTCGCCACGACCGGCCCCAGCGATTGCGGCTGCGGCTGCGAGCGGACGACCGAGTTCGCCGGCAGGCTGTCGAGCACCACGCGCTCGAGCTTGCCGTTCGGCTGACAGATCGTGCCCTTGCTGAACGTGCCGCTCTCGCCGGTCGCAAAGCTGATGGTCTCGCGCGATTGCCCGCGCTCGACGCCGTCGGTCGCGAGCACGTCGACCGTCTTGGTCAGAACGTAGGTCGTGGCCGGGCTGACCACGGTCTCCGGACCTTCGCGATCGAACCGGATGACCATGCGACCATCGAGCCGCAGATCGCGCTTCAGCTCATACTCGCGCTTGTCGACCATGTGGTCGAAGGTCGAACTCTCGGTCGCCGCCGGGATGCGGTCGAGCCCTTTGGTCCGATAGGTGACGATCCAGCCGCAATCGACGTAGGGCTTGGGATCGCCGCTATATAGAACCACGACGTCGCCCGCCTGCTCGTCGAGATGGGTGATCTTGAAGTTCTCCTGCTGCAGCCGGTCAACCAGATTGCCCATCACCAGCTCGGGCTGCTGCGCTATCACCGCGCTGCGGGCGGTCGGCGGCACACCGGTCGGAGCCAGATAACCGATCTCGGGCGGCCGCGCGGTGGCGCAGCCGCCGAGCGCCAGCGCGATCACGCCGAGGCCGATGGTGTAGCGGCGCATCACCTGCCCTCCCAGCGCCGAATTCGAGACCCGGCCCTCATGCTAATATGACCCTCACCTCGTCGGGCTCCGTTGACCGATCCGGACCGCTCATTGGGCGACACCCTTCCCCCATCGTCAATACAGGTCGACCACGAGGCCGCGGGTCGTGCGATCGACGCCTGCGGGCCCCTCCCCGGGGCCTCCGATCAGGCCAGGGTCGATCGTCAGCTCGATCATCCGGCGAAAGGCATCGCCGGCATGCGGCCCCAGGGGAAACTGTTCGAGATAGTGCTGGTAGGCGGCGGCGGTGCCGATGCCTTGGGTCGCGTTCCACTCCGCGGCCTCGCGGTCCGCGCTCGTCTGCGCCTGGGCCTGCGGCGCGGCGCCGATCGGACTGCCGGCGAGCGCCGCGATCGTCAGCGCCCGCAGGCTCGAGCACAGGGTCGCGAGATACTTCACGGCCGCACCCGGTGGCGCTGAGCGCGGCGCGGCCGATCGGGCTTTGCGGTCTGGCAAGCCAAGAGACCTTCCCCCTCATTGACCTTGGTTGCCCTCAGTATGCTCCAGAATGACCCGACTGCGAACGGTGTAAGACGTCAATTTTTGCTCGTGCCGCTGCCACCGGCAGGTGAACCGCTGTTCTCTATTCGGGATAGATCGAGCACAGGAGCGCAAACTGGTTGAGCCCGCGGAATTTGGTCGGCCGGATCGGCGACGACTGTCGTCGTGACACGCGTCAGCTTGCCGGCATTGGCGGTCATCCTCCACAGATCGCCAGGCGGGCGGCCGGCGGCTGCCTAGCCCGGCGACTTGATCGCCGCAGCGCACTCGGCGGGTGGTGGCGTGCCGAACGAGATCAGCGACTGCGGCCGCCATTTCTCGACCAGCAGGCGGTAGCGGCGGCGCTCGTAGGCACGCCAGTCGAGATCGGGCGCGAAGCGCTGCCGGCGGCCGCCGTCCGGCAGGTACTCGAAGCGCAGGCGCCGCTCGCGGAACGGCTTGAACTCGAGGGAGTCGGTGAGGAAGACCGGGCTGACCGGCGCGTTTTTGCCCTCCCGCATCACGACCTCGAGCACCTCCTCGAGCGCCGTGGTCGAGAGCCCGAAGACCGTGACGAAGATCACGGCGCGCGGGGCATCCGCCGCCGGTGCCGGCTCGGCGGACGGCTGCTCACCGGGCGCGACCCGGCCCGGACGGACCGCGGCGAGCGCGCCGCGCAGCCGGTCGAGCAGGCCCGGCGGCAAGGTCATGGGCTTGGGTTGGACCGCCATCGGCCGCCAGCTCCCGAGCTTCAGGCGACCGGCGCGCCCGGGACGCGGCGCACCCGCGGCCAGGCGGCCAGACGATGGAGCAGGCCAGACATCAGATGGCCGATGACCTGCCAGTCGTAGCGATTGGCGGTCGCAAACGCCCGCTCGGCCATGCGCCGCCAGGCGTCGGGGTCGAGCCGGCTGGCGCGCTCGAGCGCGGCGCCGAGTGCGCCCGGATCGTCGGGCGCGAACAAGAGGCCGTTGTCGCCGTCGATCACCAGCTCGGCGAGCGTCGGCAGGCGCGGCACGATCACCGGCCGGGCGAGCGACATCGCGAGCAGCACCGTGCCCGAGGTCAGGCTCGCGCGATAGGGCGAAACCACGAAATCGGTCTCGCCGAACAGCTCCAGCAGATCGGCATCGCTCAGATAGCGATCGTGGACCGCGATCCGGTCGCGGACCGCCGGCGGCAGCCCGGCGAGATCGATCGGGTCGATCAGCTTGCCGGCGATCGTGAGCCGGGTTTCGGCACCGTCGAGCCCGGCAAAGCTCTGCACCAGCTCCTGCCCGCCCTTGTAGCGCCCGAGGCGGCCGAACAGCAGGAACCGCCGGCCGTCCTCGATCGCGCTCCGCCCGAGCGGGCCGGGATTCGGAAACAGCGGCCGATAGTTGCCGTGCGGGATCACGGTGACCTTGGCGCGCTCGAGCGCCCGCTCCCGCTCCAGCTCCTCGAGCGCGGCATAGGAATGCAGATGGATCTGATCCGCCAGTGCCGTGAGCTTGGCACCCAGCTCGCGATGGAGCTCGAGATAGCGGCCGTCGTGCGGCGCCCGGTTGTGCACCGTCCACAGGAACAGGCCGCCGTCCTCCTGGAACCGCTCGAGCTGATCGAGGAAGCGCTGACATTCGCCGAGCGCCTCGTCCTCGCTCGGCAGATGCCGGTAGATCGCGTCCTCCCAATGCAGATGGAAAATGACCCGGCTGTCCCAGGCCTGGCGCTGCAATCTCAGCCGGGCGTCCTCGATGCTGCCGCTCTGGGCCTGGAAGACGGCGTCGATCCCGGAATACAACAGCGACTGGTAGGGATTCGCGTGGACGTAGTCCGGATAGTAGAGGAGGGTGTGCTGCATGCTGCGAAGGTCGGATCAGCGTGGCCGGGTCGGCCGTGCCGAGGCGGCGCTGGCCGCCAAGGCTATGCCTCCGGCGCCAGACTTTCGTTGATCGCCTGGCCGCAGCGCCGGCTGAGCGAGGTGGCATCGTCCAGTGACAGACCGGCCCTGATCGTCCAGGGGACGGCGTCGAGCAGCTCGATCACGACGGCATACCGCTCCAGCTCCTGCTCCAGCAGCGGCGCCTCCGGCTCGATCCGGATGCGTTTGACGTCGGCCGGGCGGACCGCCTCGCCGGTCGGCAACAGCGCAAGCTTCATGGCCGTCCTTTGGCGTCGCGTCCGCCACCCGGGTTGAGTCCGCCGCTGATCTACGAGCTTGGTCCCCCGCTTGGCAAGCTCTGCGCTCAGGCTGCGTCTAGACGCTCGGGGTTGACGATCGGATCATATGTCCAAAGCCAGCTAGCGCTGAGACATCTCCCGACGATCGACCGCCGCCGCCAGCGCCCGCAGCGCCGGCCCGATCTCAACGGTGTAAGCGGGCTCGGTCTCGAGCCGGCGGAGATGCGTCGGCAGACGTTCGAGCTCGGCCGCGCACCGCGCGCGCGCCTCGGTGAGCGTCGGCCGAGGTTCGACCGCCCGGCCGTTGCGCATCACCGGCCGGAGCAGCGGCTCGCCGTCCTGGACATCCTCCTCCAGGCTCAGGACGTCGCCCGCCATCGCGCCGTCGTCGGCATAGCGGCGCCAGACCTGCTTGCGGCCGGGCCAGGTCGCCTTGCCCTCGGAGCGCTTGCGCTTGGCGACGCCGTCGTACTCCTGCAGCTTGTAGGCGCAGTCGAGCGCCGGCGCGTCCTCCGAGGTCGTGAGGCTGGTGCCGACGCCATAGCCGTCGATCGGCACGCCCGCCGCCGTATGCTGCTGCAACTGGCCCTCGTCGAGGCCGCCGCTGGCGAAGATGGTGACCTCGGTGAGGCCGCCCTGGTCGAGGATCCGGCGCACCTTACGGGCATGCGCCGCGAGGTTGCCGCTGTCGAGGCGGACGCCCCGGACCTTGACCCCGAGCGCCGCCAGCCGCGGCGCCAGCTCCACGACCTTCCGCGCGCCGCGCTCGGTGTCGTAGGTGTCGATCAGCATGACCGCATGCTCGGGCCGGGCGCGGGCGAAGTTCAGAAACGCCGTGCTCTCGTCGTCGTGGGCCTGGATGAACGAGTGCGCCATGGTGCCGAAGATCGGCACGCCGAAGCGCGCCTCCGCGAGCGTGGTCGCCGAGCCCGCGAAGCCCGCGAGATAGCTGGCGCGCGCGGCGAGCAGGCCCGCCTCGGCGCCGTGCGCCCGGCGGAGACCGAAGTCGACCAGGGTCTTGCCGGGCGCCGCCAGCACCAGGCGCGCCGCCTTGGACGCGATCAGGGTCTGAAAATGCAGAAGGTTGATGATCCGGGTCTCGACCAGCTGGGCCTCGGGCAGCGGCGCCGTGATCCGGAGAATTGGCTCGTTCGGGAAGAACACCCGGCCTTCCGGGAACGCATGAACATCGCCCGAAAAGCGCCAGCCGGCGAGTTCGTCGAGCAGATCGTCGCTGAACCGCCGGCTCGTGCGCAGCCAGTCGAGCTCGTCCGCGCGAAAGCGCGCCCGCGCCAGGAACTCGAGCACCTGCTCGAGCCCGGCCGCGATCAGGAAGCCGCGGGTCGGCGGCAGCTTGCGGACGAAGAACTCGAAGACCGCGGTCGCCGTCATGCCGGCGTCGCGGTAGGCCTGCAGCATGTTGAGCTGATAGAGGTCGGTCAGCAGCAGGGCCGAGCCGAGATCGCCGGCGGGAGTCCTCGTCATGGCGCTCGCTCAGAGGTCGCGGTCGTCGACCGGCGTCTCGGTCATCAGGATCTCGTAGGCCGCGGCCACCCGCCCCTCAAGGGGGCGCGCCTCCTTCCCCATGACATCGCTCTCGCCTTCGGCCCAGGCGAGCGCTTGCTCGAGCTCCGCCTGGGTGACGCCGGTCGCCAGGATCGCCTCGAGCTTGGCGTCGTCGAGCTCACCCACGGTCTCGCGGATCTCGCGCAATGTCGCCGCCCGCTGCGGGTTGCCTGTCGGCTGCATCGGCTCCTCCCTGGGCTCGGGGTCCGCGCCATCCGGCCGGCCCGCGGGCCCCCGACCCGGGTCACGCCACGGCTTCCGGCCCGGACATCATGACCAACAGATGCCGCGGGATAGCGATCCCGACCGCGGCCGGCAAGACCCTACTCCATCGCCCCGCAGCCACGTCCGGGAGCCGCTCCGCTGCTCTCGACGACACCGGCGGGCCTGGCGCCGCAGCCCAGGACCCGGCCGCAGAGAAGGCGGGCCGCCGCCCGGCGCCTGCCGCGAGCAGGAACTGGGTACCAGCAGCGTGGCGCCGCGGGTACCGGCGTAGACGACGTAGATCGACTGGCTCGGGGCCATGACCAGCCGGCTGTGCTTCTGCCGCCGAACACGCAGTTGGCGCAGATCTCCGGCAGCAGGATCACGCCGATCAGGGCAAAGCCATGGTCGCCGTCCCAGCCTTGACCGACCCAGCCGACTCCGGCCCAGACATTGCCGTCGACATCGACACCGGCGCCGTCGACAAGGCCGGACTTGCCCTTCCATTCCATGTCGGCGAAGGTCCCCGAAATTCCGCATATCGGATTGGGCTGGACATTACGAGCGGGCAGGCGTTTTCTCGTGGCACGGGGCCCACCAGCCGGCCCCGCGCGCGCACGGGAGGCGGCGCGGAACGGCCTCCGGTCTCCGCAACCCATCCGGGCTCACGTGAGGGAGGAAAACATGGACAGACGGAAGTTTCTGGCCGCCTCGGCCGCCACCGCCGCCACGGCGGCAGTCGTCAAGACGGCGGCCGCTGACGAGCTCCCCTTGGGTCCCCTCACGGGGATGCGCTACCCCGAGGCTCGCATCGAGGCCACCGATAAGAAAGCCTTCGGCACCACCTTTCCGGCTTTTGCCGGCACCGCCGGCGTGGAGCGGGTTGCCACGGGGTTCCGCTGGGCCGAGGGGCCGGCGTACTTCCGTGAAGGCAATTACCTGATTTTCAGCGACATCCCTAACAACAGGCAGATGCGCCTGTTGTGGGAGGACAACCATCTCAGCGTCTTCCGCGAACCGTCGAACAACTCGAATGGCAACACGTGCGATCCGCAGGGGCGCCTCTTGACCTGCGAGCACCGCGCCCGGCGCGTGACCCGCACCGAGCTCGACGGCAGCATTACGGTCATCGCCGACAAGTACAACGGCAAGCGGCTGAATTCGCCGAACGATGTGGTGGTGGCGCGCAACGGCTCGATCTGGTTCACCGATCCGACCTACGGCATCGGCGGCAACTATGAAGGCCTCAAGCAAGACCAAGAACAGGACAAGCAAAACGTTTACCACGTCGACGGCCAGACCGGGGAAGTCAAGGTGGTGGTCGACGACTTCACGCAACCCAACGGCCTCTGTTTCTCGCCGGACGAGAAGAAACTTTACGTCATCGATTCGGGACTGACGAACGGCGGCCCCGCGCATATCCGCGTCTTCGACTGCGATGTCGAGACCGGGAAGCTGAGCAACGGCAAGGTCTTCGCCGAGGGCTTCGCGCCTGGCATCACCGACGGCATCCGCACCGACGTCGCCGGGAATGTCTGGTGCAGCATGGGTTGGGCTGACCCGAAGGAGGACGGCGTGCGTTGCTACACCGCCTCGGGCGACCTCCTGGGCAAGATCCATCTGCCGGAGACATGCGCCAACCTGTGCTTCGGCGGGCCGCTCAGGAACCGCCTGTTCATGTGCGCCAGCACGTCGGTCTATGCGCTCTACACAGGCACGCAGGGCGCGTTGCTGCCCTGATCCGCTCGGCCGAGCTGCAGGGGCGGCCCGCTGATCGTCAGCTTCGATCGACGGGCCGCGGCCCGTACTCGCGGTTCTGGCTCAGGCGGAAGGCCACCGGCGCCAGCGCCGTCGCGGCCGCCGCCCCGGTCGTGGTCAGGAACTGACGACGACCCACATCCGCCGGCTTTTCCGGCTCGATGGCGGGATCGATGATCGTCTGGTCGTGCAGGTCAGACTTGGTCCTTGCCTCCATCGTTTTGTGATGCAGCCGCCCGGCTGGCTGTTCCCCGGACAGGAGGGGCGCGCCTTACGCCCCTCCGCCCGCGATCTCAGAGGCGCCGCGCCATCAACCAGGCGCCGCCCCTTGAGTGGCAGTGTAGACCGCATAGAGCGACTGGCTGCCCGCCATGAACAGCCGGTTGCGCTTGGGGCCGCCGAAGCAGACGTTGCCGCACACCTCGGGAATGCGGATGCGGCCGAGCAGCTTGGCCTCGGGGCTCCAGACCGTCACCCCGTTGTAGCCGACCGCCCGCCCGGCGTTGCTCGAGACCCAGAGGTTGCCGTTGACGTCCGAACGGATGCCGTCCGGGCCGCACTTCACGCCGTCGACCATGCACTCGGTGAACAGCCTGTAGCCCGAGAGCTTGTTGTCGGAGCCGACATCGAACACGAAGATGTTGCCCTTGCCGCCCGGACCCTGGTCGCCAGGCCCCTTGCCGGTGCTGATCACGTAGAGCTTCTTGTAGTCCGGCGAGAAGCAGAGCCCGTTCGGATCTGGGCACTGATCCTCGGTGACCACCATGTCGAGCCCGCCGCTCGGGTCCCAGCGGTAGCACTGGGTCGGCAGCTCCCGCTTCCACATGCCGATGCCGGCGGGCTGCCCGAGCTTAGGGTTGATGTGACCGGACGCGTTGCTCGGTCCGCCCGGCGCGTCGGTGGTGCCCTCGTACAGCTGGCCGCCGTAGGGCGGGTCGGTGAACCAGACGCTGCCGTCCGGATGCGGCACCGCGTCGTTCGGCGAGTTGAGCCGCTTGCCATTGAAGTTGTCGGCGAGGACCGTGACCGAGCCGTCGAGTTCGTAGCGGACCACCCGCCGCATCAGATGCTCGCAGCTGATCTGGCGGCCCTGGAAGTCGAAGGTGTTGCCGTTGCTGTTGTTGGACGGCACGCGGAACACGGTCACCCGGCCGTCGTCCTCGATGTAACGCATCTGCCGGTTGTTGGGGATGTCGCTGAACACCAGGTAGCGGCCCTCGGCGTTCCAGGCCGGCCCCTCGGCCCAGAGCGCCCCGGTCCACAGGCGCGTGATGGCGGTGTTGGGCTGCGCCAGGCCATTGAACGACGGATCGACGGCGATCACGTCCGGGTCCCAGAAATAGGTGGTCGGCGCGCCGTTCGGCCCGAAATCGCGCGGCGGGCTGGTGACCGTGCTCGGCGGCGCCACCGGGCCCATGGCCGGTTGCTGCTGCGCCAGCGCCGCTCTGGCGCCGACCGCGAGCGCACCTGCTCCCAGACCCGCAGTGCCGACCTTGCCCAGAAAACCGCGCCGGTTGACCGGCGGTCGCGCTTGACTGCTGCTGGCCGCGTCGCCGTCGACAAGCTTTGGCTCTTGCTCCCTAAACATATGGTTTCCCTCTTGGTTGAGTCCCGACCACCCCTCGCCGCGGGCGGTCCCTACGCGCTGATGACGACGACCCGTCCGGCACGAGACGCAGGCTCGCGCGCCGGTCGCGGCACATCAGTGACGTCTTATCGATGGGTCTCGGCCTCCCGACTTCTCGCGGTCGAGGCTTATTTGCACGGGATGGTAGTGGACAGCGTCGATAGCAGCAAGACTTTGCCGCGCATCGCGGCCGCTTTTGCGCTACGGTCATGCCGCGGGCACGACAGCCTGGAGCAGGAGCCGAGGCATGGTGGTCGATGATGGAGTGATCGAGACGGCGCGCGCCAAGCTGTACGCGGCGGTCCTGTCGGACGTTTTGGATCAGCTCGGCTACCGCCACCAGGTGCTGCCGCCGCACATCCGGCCGCTGGACGAGCCGCTGGTGCTGGTCGGCCGCGCGCGCACCGGCCTCTACCGCGATGTCTATCATGTGCCGCGCGGCCACAATCCCTATGCCCTCGAGATCGCCCTGATCGACGACCTGCAGCCGGGCGACGTTGCGGTGCTCGGCTGCGGCAGCTCCGGCCGGATCGCCCCCTGGGGAGAGCTCCTGACGACCGCGAGCCGGGCACGTGGTGCCGCCGGCTGTGTCACCGATGGCCTCGTGCGCGACACCAAGATGATCCGGGAGCTGCAGTTCCCGGTCTTCCACGGCGGCGTCGGCCCGCTCGATTCCAAGGGCCGGGGCGAGGTTGCGGCGATCGACGTGCCGATCGAGTGCGCGGGCGTGACGGTCAATCCCGGTGATCTGGTGTTCGGCGATGCCGACGGCGTGCTCATGGTACCGCAGCCGATCGTCAAGCAGGCGCTCACCCAGGCGCTCGAAAAGGTCGAGGGCGAGGACCGGACGCGTGCCGAGCTGCGAGAGGGGGCACGGCTGGCTGACGTATTCGCGAAATATGGCATCCTCTGAACCAGGCCGGCGCATGGCGCCAGCATGAGCGAGCTTGCGACCAGGCTGGGCTGCGCTCCGGGCGAGCGCGTGCTGATCCCGCACGTCGACGACGTCGCCGTCTGCCGCGGCGCCAACCGGGCCTTCGTCGAGCTGGCCGGCAAGGGCTTCGTCACCACCGGGTCGGTCATGGTGCCCTGCGCCTGGTTCCCGGAGATCGTGGCGCTGGCCGGAGAGCGGTCGGAGGTCGACCTCGGCGTCCACCTGACGCTCACCAGCGAATCCCGCGCCTGCCGCTGGCGGCCGATCTCGACCACCGCAAAGGTCTCCGGCCTGATCGATGGCGACGGTTACATGTGGCCGGACGTGCCGGCGCTGCGCCGACATGCCCACAAGGGCGCCGTCGAGGCCGAATGCCGGGCCCAGATCGAGGCGGCGCTCGCGGCCGGGCTCGACGTGACCCACCTCGACACCCACATGGGCGCCGCCGCGGCGCCGGAGTTCGTCGACCTCTACCTCAAGCTCGGCCGGGAATTCCGCCTGCCGGTGCTGCTGGCGCGCGAGAGCGGGACCTACAGCTCGGTGCTCGACATGGGACCGCTCGATCCGGACCTCGATCAGAGGTTGGTCGCGGAGCTGAGCGCGCAGGCCGCGCCCTTGATCGACCGCTTCGCGATGGGGCTGGCGCTCCAGCATCACCCCTGCGAACAGGCCTGGCGACAGCTGGTCGAGCAGGCCGGCCTCGGCGTGACCTACCTGTCGCTGCATTGCAGCGCACCCGGCGAGATCGAGCACCTGCATCCGAGCGATGCTGCCTTCCGAATCGCTGAATACGAGCTGTTCCGGGATCCGAGCTTTCTCGGCTGGGTCGGCGGACAGGACATCGTGCTGACCGGCTTTCGTGCGATCCGCGAGGTCTGGCGCACCTGGCTAGCCGCCGCCTGAGCGTCGCCGACCCGCGGCAAAGTTGCAGGGCAGCCATGCGAATCCCGCGCTGGCGGCCAAGCCTGCGCCACCATTTATTGACGCGCTGGTGCTAGCTTGCGCCCGTATGGTCTGGGGCTCGCCCGTATGTCTGCTGTATCGGTCAGTCAACTGAGGGTTGCTGTCCCGGCCGCCGCCGCGACGCCGCTGGTCGGCGCCGGCCTCGGCCTCGGCGCGCTCGCCTTCGCGCTGTTCACGGTGATGGACACGACGATCAAGTGGCTGAGCGCCGGCTATCCGGTTCACGAACTGCTGTTCACCAATGCTCTGTTTGCGCTGGTGCCGGTCGCGCTCACGACCCTGCGCCGGGGCGGCCTCGCCCGGCTGCGCACCCGGCGCCTGCACCTGCACATCCTCCGCGGCGTGCTCGGCATGGGTGGCGGCTTCTGCGCTTTTTTCGCCTACAGCCGGCTGCCGCTGGCCGATGCCTACTCGATGATCTTCGCGACCCCGCTCCTGATCACGGCGCTCTCGGTGCCGATCCTCGGCGAGCATGTCGGCTGGCGCCGCTGGTCGGCGGTCGCGGTCGGCTTCGCGGGAGTCCTGATCATGCTCCGGCCCGGGGTCGCCCCGATCGGCCTCGGCTCGCTCGCAGCGCTCGGCGCCGCCTGCTTCTCGGCGGTCGCGATCCTGCTCGTGCGCAAGCTCAGCGCGACCGAGAGCACCGCCAGTATCGCGCTCTACAGCAACCTCACCGTGATCCTGGTCATGGCGACGCTGCTGCCATTCGACGGCATCCTGCCGAGCGCCATCGACGTCCTGCTGATGGCCGCGGCCGGGCTGATCGGCGGCACGGCGCTGCTGGTCCTGATCGGCGCCTACCGGCGCGTGCCCGCGGCTCTGGTGGCGCCGTTCCAGTACAGCCAGATGCTCTGGGCGGTCGTGCTCGGCTTCCTGATCTGGGGTGACCTGCCCGACCCGGCCAAGCTGCTCGGCGCCCTGATCGTCGCCGCCAGCGGCCTCTTCGTGGTCTACCGCGAGACCACCCTCGGCCGCCGCCCGACTGCCTCTCTGCACCCCAACGCACGGGCTCCGCGGCCGACCGAGGCTGAGGCTACCGCGCCTTGAGCCCCAGAATTGCGCGCGCGTCGGCTGGGGTTGCGACGCTGCGGCCGAGCAGCTCGACGAGCTGCACCGCCCGCTCGACCAGGGCGGCGTTCGAGGGCGCGAGCACGCCCTTGCTGAGGTAGAGGTTGTCCTCGAGCCCGACCCGCACGTGACCGCCGAGCAGACAGGCCTGGGCCACGATCGGAAACTCCATGCGCCCGATCCCCATCGCCGCCCACATGGCGTCGGCCGGCAACAGCGATTTGGCGTAGAGCAGGGTCTCGGGCGTCGCCGGGAAGCCATTGCGGATGCCGAGCACGACCTGGAACAGGGGCGGCCGCGCGAGCGCGCCGTCGGCCAGCAGCTGATGCGCGAGTTGGAGGTCGCCGGAATCGAACACCTCGAGCTCGGGCATGACACCAGCGCCCCGGATCGCCTCGGCCATGATCCGGGCGTTGCGGGGCGTGTTGATCACGACCGCGCTGCCGAACCACATCGTGTTGAGGTCGAGCGAGCAGATCTCGGGCTTGAGCGCCAGCACATGCTCGACCCGGCGCTCCGGGCGCACCAACGTGGTGCCGGGCGCAGCCACCTTGGGATCGTCATCGCTCGGGACGAAGCGTCCGCCCGGGCCGGTCGTGAGATTGATGATCAGGTCGGTCTCGCTCGCCCGGATCCGCTCGACCACCGCGCGATAATGCTCGAGCGCCATCGACGGCGCCCCGATCTCCGGGTCGCGGACGTGGATATGGGCGATCGCCGCCCCGGCCTTGGCGGCGTCGATCGCGGCAGTCGCGATCTCTGCCGGCGTGATCGGCAGATCCGGATGCTGCTCGGGCCGGGTGAGATTGCCCGTGACCGCGCACGTGATTATCACCTTGTCCGCCATGCCTGCCTCCCGTTACCCGCAGCCCTGAGCTCCGCGCCATGCTCGCCCGAGCCCAGGCCTTAGTCCAGCACAACGAGCGCCGCCGCCGGCGGGCGGTGCTCGCGACCGCGGGTGCCGTTCATTTCCTGCATGACGGCTTTTCGGACGCGATCTTCGTGCTGCTGCCGGTCTGGCAGGCCGAGCTCGGCCTGTCGCTGGCTGCCGTCGGCGTCCTCAAGTCCTGTTACTCGGGCGCGCTCGCCGCCGCCCAGATCCCGGCCGGCCTGCTCGCCGAACGGCTCGGCGAGCGCCCGCTGCTGGTGATCGGCACGGTGATCACGGGGCTTGGCTTCATGGCGCTCGGCACGGCCGGCTGCTTTGCGAGCCTCGCCGTCCTGCTCCTGATCGCCGGCGCCGGCTCTGGGACCCAGCACCCGCTGAACGCGACCGTGGTCGCCGCCGCTTTCCCGGAAAAAGGCCGGCGCGCCGCGCTCGGCATCTACAACTTCACGGGCGACCTCGGCAAGGTCGCGGTGCCGATGTGTGCCGCCCTGGTGATCGCGACTTTCGGCTGGCCTGCCGCGACCACGGGCTACGGCCTGATCGGGGTCGCGGTCGCCGCCCTGGCCCTGGTCGCGATGCGCCTCGTGGCCGCGGGCGATCGACCGGCCCGGCCGCCAACGGCGCGCGGGGCCGGGTCGGTCACGCCCGGCTGGGGCATCAGCGACTGGCGGGGCTTTCGCGCGCTCGCGGCGATCGGCGTCATCGACAGCGCCGGACGCACCGGCTTCTTGACGTTTCTTCCGTTCCTCCTGACCGCCAAAGGCGCCGACGTCGCGACCATCGGTCTGGCGCTCGGTCTCACATTTGCGGGCGGCGCCTCGGGCAAGTTCCTCTGCGGCGTGCTCGCCGAGCGGGTCGGCCTGCTGCGCACCGTGATCCTGACCGAGATCGTGACCGCCGGCGGCATCCTCGCTCTGCTGCCGCTGCCGCTGGTCGCCGCGCTCGCCTGCCTGCCGGTCCTGGGCGCGGCCCTGAACGGCACCTCGTCCGTGCTCTACGCCACGGTCGCCGAGTTCGTGGTCGCAGAGCGGCGTTCGCGCGCCTTCGGCCTGTTCTACACGCTCGGCATCGGGTCGAGCGCGACCGCACCGTTCGTCTTCGGCCTGATCAGCGACGGGGCGGGCGTGCCGAGCGCGCTCGCCCTGCTCGCAGTGCTCGTTCTGGTCACCGTTCCCTTGACCCTGCCGCTGCGCCGGGCGCTCGCCCGCCCAGCCTGATCGAGACGCGCCGAACCTCAGCCGCGGCCGCCGATCGGCCGCGGCCTGTGAGCCTCGACCCTTTGCAAGGCAAAGAACCGCCCGACCAGGAGGATCGCTGCGACCGCGAGCGCCGCCAGGAGCCCGATCCAGACCCCGAGTGCGCCGAGGCCGACGCCAAAGGCGAGACCGACCGCGAGCCCGATGCCGACCACCCAGTACGCGAAAGCGGCGATCAGCAGCGGAAAGCGCGTGTCCTTGAGCCCGCGCAAGGCGCCCATCCCGATCACCTGGCCGCCGTCGAAGATCTGGAACAGGGCCGCGACCGCGAGGAACCTGACCGCCAGCCGAAGCACCCGGACGTTGGCCGGATCGCCGGCATCGATGAACAGCCCGATGATCGCCTCGGGTCTGGTCCACATCAGGGTCGCGGTCGTGGTCATGAACAGGGTGCCGATCGCGAGCGCGGTGATGCCGGCGCGCGCCACGCCGGCCGGATCGGCACGGCCGGCCGCGAGCCCGACCCGGACGGTCGCCGCCTGGCCGAGGCCGAGCGGCACCATGAACGCGACGCTCGCGCACTGCAGCGCGATCTGATGGGCGGCGAGCTCGGCCCGCCCGATCAGACCGATCAGGAAGCCGGCGCCCGCGAACAGCCCGACCTCCATGACCAGCGTCAGGCCGATCGGCAGGCCGAGGCGGAAGATCTCGCGCAGGCGCACCCAGTCCGGGCGCCAGAAGCGCCCGAGGATGTGGTAGCGCTGGAACCGGCGATCGCGCAGCACGAAACCGAGCAGGCCGAGAAACAGGCCGAGGTTGGTCAGCGCGGTCGCGATGCCCGCACCGCGCAGGCCCATAGCCGGCAGGCCGAAGGCGCCGAAGATCAGCGCGTAGTCGCCGAGCGCGTTGAAGGCGACGCCGAGCAGCATGACCACCATGCCGGCGCGTGGCCGCTCGAGCGCGGCGATAAAGTTGCGCAGCACGACGAACCAGAGCGCCGGCACGAACCCCCACATCACGGCGTGGACGTAAGGCTCCGCCGCCTGGATCAAGACCGGATCCTGATGCAACAGCCGCAGGATCGGGACGATGTTCCAGAGCACCGCCCAGGCGAGCAGACCCATTGCCAGAGCCACCCACAAGCCCTGGCGCACGGTCCGGCGAGGCTCGCGCACCGCATGGCACCGGCGGCCGAGATCCTGCGCCATGATCGGCCCGGTCGCAGCCACCACGCCGATCGAGAACAGGAGCAGAACGAAGCTGACGTTGACGCCGAGCACGCTCGCCGCCAGGGCTTCGGGCCCGAGCCGGCCGATCATGATCACGTCCGTGGTCTGGATCGCGACCTGGCCGAGGTTGGTGAGCACGATCGGCAGGCTCAGCGCGACGAGCGCCCGCGCCTCCCGTCGCCACGCACCCGTGCCTCGGCCGGTCCGATCCCCAGCGATGGTAGCCATGGCGCCGTGCTACAGTAAAACCGATCCGGCCGGAACCCGGGGCGACCGACCGCCGCCCTCCCCTGCGGACGGCGGTGCATCGCCGGCCCGAAGCCTGCTATGCTGCCGGTGCTGGAAGCTCGACCAGATGGACCACGAACGCTACCTGCCGCTGCTCGCCTGGATCGCCGAGGCCGGATTGTCCGGCCGGCGCGAACTCGACCTGCTGCAGGGGTTCTGCGAGCGGGCGCGGGCCGCGGGCCTGCCGCTCAGGCGCGCCGTGCTGGGCGTCGATACGCTGCATCCGGTGCTCGAAGGCCGGGTCTTCCACTGGCAGGCCGATGGTACGGCGCCGCAGGAATCCGAATACGGTCGCGCTGATCCCGGCGCCTCGGACGCCAACTGGCGGGCGAGCCCGTTCTTCCACCTCTACGAAAGCGGCGTGACCACGCTCCGCCGGCGTCTGCCCGGCCCGGCCGGCGAGTTCCCCGTGCTCGACGAGATCGGCCAGCAGGGCATGACCGACTACATCGCGATGGTCAACCGGTTCGGCGCCGAGGGTGCGATCGGCATGATGGACTGCACCTTCTCGTCCTGGGCGACCGACCGCGAGGGTGGTTTCGCGGCCGACGACCTCGCCGCGCTCGAGTTCCTGGTCCCGCTCCTTGCCCTCGCGATCAAGAGCGCCTCGATCGCCCGGATCGCCGAGACCCTGGTCGAGACCTATCTCGGCCACGATGCCGGCCATCGGGTGCTGCGCGGCAGCATCGAGCGCGGCGTCGCCGACCAGATCAGCGCCGTGCTCTGGTTCAGCGACCTGCAGGGCTTCACCCGGATCACCGATACGGCGCCGCCCGAGCAGATCATCCCGCTGCTCAACGACTACGCCGACGCGATCGTCTCGGCGATTCAGGCCCAGGGCGGTGAGGTCCTGAAGCTGATCGGCGATGGTATCCTCGCGATCTTCGATGCGGCCGTGGCCGCCGATGCCTGCGGCTGCGCGCTCGATGCCGCCGAGGGCGCGCGCTCGCGCATCGCCGCGCTGAACGAGCGCCGCCAGCACGCGGGCCTGCCGGTCACCCGCTTCTACCTCGGCCTGCACGTGGGCGAGGTGTTCTATGGCAACATCGGCAGCGTCGACCGGCTGGACTTCACCGTGGTCGGCCCAGCGGTCAACGAGGCGAGCCGGATCGCCACCATGTGCCGCGCCATCGATCAGGACGTGCTCCTGTCGTCCGCCTTCGCCGAGGCTGCCGGCGCCGCACGCCGGCGGCTGGTCTCGGTCGGCCGCTATGCGCTGCGCGGCGTTCAGCAGCCGCAGGAACTGTACACGCTCGACCCGGAAACCGCCCAGTTGAGCACCTGATACGGGGAAAAGAGACCTTCATGCATCCAACCGGCAAAACGCGTCTGTACGCCATCCTCGCCGACCCGGTTGCGCATGTGCGGGCGGCCGAGTTCTACAACCCGGTGTTCCACGGCCGCGGCATCGACGCCTTCCTGGTTCCTCTGCATGTCCTGCCCGAGGACTTGGCCGATGTGGTGCCGCACCTGAAGAAGCTGCGCAACCTCCGCGGGCTGCTGCTGACCATCCCGCACAAGGAGGCGATGGTGCGTCTTTGCGACGAGCTTGGCGCCAACGGCCGGCTGGTCGGCGCAGTCAACACCGTGCGCTTCACGGCCGACGGGCGTCTGATCGGCGACATGTTCGACGGCACCGGCCTGGTCCAGGGCGCGCTTGCCAACGACATCGCACTCAAGGGCCGGCGGGTGCTCCTGGTCGGCACCGGCGGCGCCGGCCGGGCGATCGCCTTCGCGCTTGCCCAGGCAGGCGTCCGCTCGCTGACGCTTGCCAACCGCACGGCCAGCCGCGCCGAGGCGCTGGCGGCCGATCTCGCGGAGGGTGTTCCCGGCAGCCGGGTCGAGCTCGGGTCGCCCGACCCCGGCGGCCACGAGGTGATCATCAACGCGACCTCGCTCGGCCTGCACGAGGCCGACCCCTTGCCGGTCGATCCCAACCTCTTGACCCCGGCCATGGACGTGATCGAGATCATCGCCGCGGTCGAGGTCACCCCGCTCAGGCGCGCGGCCACCGACATCGGCTGCCGGACCATGGGTGGCCGGGCGATGGTCGACCACCAGATCGAAGCCCAGCTCCGGTTCTTCGGCGAAATCGAATAGCGGCCGGAATCGAAAGGCGATGTGAGCGGCACCCGGTCAACGCAGCCGCTCGACCGCGACCCGCAGGTCGGCCTCTGATCCCGCGTCCATTGATCCGCACCCGATCAGGCATCCCGGCACCCGGTCGTGCGGCGGGCAGCCGTCGAGAGGCCATGCGACCCCGGGTCTCCCCACTGCCGTCTCGCACCGCGCACGGATTCCCACGGTCGCCTGGACCACCCAAACAAGACGTTAACGGCCGAAATTTAACGATTGGTTACCAGCCGCGGCGATCGGCTTTCGCGCCGGCCGAATTCGGCCCGCCCGCTGGTGACGACGGGGTGCCGAAAGGCTAACAAGACGCTCCCTGACAGGTCCGGGATGGCCAGGTGGCAACTCCTCCGTCCGCATCGGCGCCCAGCTTGAGGCCGTCCGCGAGCGCCCTGACCCTCGAGCCGCCGGCGGGCGCCTCGACCGGTCGGGGCATCGCCTGCATCCTCGTCGCCTGGCTGCTGTTCGCCTGCATGGACGCCGGCAGCAAGCAGCTCGCCCTGAGCTATTCAATCGTCCAGATCCTCTGGCTGCGCTTCGCCTCGCTGCTGGCGATCGCCGCCTGGCTCGCCATTCGCCGCGGCGGCAAAGCAGCGCTCCGGACCCGGCATTTCTGGCTGCAGGGCGCGCGTTCGCTCTTGCTGGTGGTCGAGATCGGCCTCTTCATCCTGACCATCACCCGCGTGCCGCTCGCCAATGCCCATGCGATCCTCGCGGTCACGCCGCTGCTCGTGACCGCGCTCTCGGTGCCGCTGCTCGGCGAGCGGGTCGGCGTCCGCCGCTGGAGCGCCATCGGCGTCGCCTTCGTCGGCATGCTGATCATCCTCCGCCCGAGGCTCGCCGTGGTCCAGCCGGCAGCACTGCTGGCGCTGCTGTGCGCGCTGATGTTCGCGCTCTACCAGATCCTGACCCGGATCGTGAGCCGCGACGATTCCCCGATCACGACGCTCTTCTATACCGCGGTCGTCGGCACGATCGGCCTCACCCTGATCGGCCCGTTCTACTGGACCACGCCCGACGCCCGCGGCTGGGCGCTGTTCGCCCTGGTCGCCTGCCTCGGCGCGAGCGGCCACTTCCTCCTGATCAACGCCTTGCAGCTGGCGCCCGCCTCGGTTCTGCAGCCCTTCAGCTACACCACCCTGATCTGGGCGACCCTGGTCGGTTTCCTCGTGTTCGGCAACCTGCCCGATCTCGCGACCATTGTCGGGGCGGCGATCATCGTGGCGAGCGGCATCTACAGCTTCGCCCGCGAACGCAGGCGGCAGGCTGTCCCTCAAGCGGAGCAAACCGATGCGTACGATTAAGGGCCCAGCCATCTTCCTCGCTCAGTTCCTGGCCGAGCAACCACCATTCAACGCCTTGGAACCGCTCGCCAGATGGGCTGCCGGGCTGGGCTTTCTCGGGCTGCAGGTACCGGTCTTCGACGATCGCCTGATCGAGCTGCGCCAAGCCGCTGACAGCGAAGCGTACTGCGAGGAGATCACCGCCATGCTGGCCGGCCACGGCCTGGTGATCACCGAGCTCGCGAGCCAGCGGCTCGGGCATCTGGTCGCGATCCACCCGGCCTACGATCCGATCGTCGACGTGTTCGCACCGCCGGACCTGCGCGGCCGGCCGGCCGCCCGCCAGACCTGGGCCGCCCGGCGCCTGCTGCTCGCCGCCAAGGCCTCGAAGAACCTCGGCCTCGAGCGTCACGTAACCTTCTCGGGCAATCTGCTCTGGCCGTTTCTCTATCCTTACCCGCCCAGGCCGCCGGGTTTGGTCGAGGAGGGGTTCGCCGAGCTCGCCCGGCGCTGGCGGCCGATCCTGAATGCCTTCGACGAGGCGGGCTGCGATCTCTGCTTCGAGCTCCACCCCGGCGAAGACCTGCACGACGGCGCCACCTTCGAGCGGTTTCTCGACCTGGTCCATGAGCACCCACGGTGCCGGATCCTCTACGACCCGGCGCACCTGTTCCTGCAGCACATCGATTATCTCGACTTCCTCGATCGCTACCGGGAGCGGATCCGGGCCGTACACGTCAAGGACGCGGAGTTCCGCCGCAACGGCCGGAGCGGCACCTACGGCGGCTATCTCGGCTGGTCCGAGCGCGCCGGGCGCTTCCGCTCGCTCGGCGATGGCGAGATCGACTTCGGCGGCATCTTCACGAGGCTCGCCGACAACGACTACGCCGGCTGGGCAGTCCTGGAATGGGAATGCGCGCTCAAGCACCCCGAAGACGGCGCCCGCGAGGGTGCAGCCTTCATCCGCGACCACATCATCCGCGTCACCGAACGGCCGTTCGATGCCGGCATGATGCGCCGCGCCGACCCGGCGCTCAATCGCCGGGCCCTTGGCTTGAGTTAGAAAAAACGCGCGCAATCCCTCGCGCCGGATCGACTTCAACTTGGTCACCGGTCACGATCGCTTCGGTGACGTCGCGCTCGAAGCGGTCGATCAGAGCGACGCTGCTGAAGGCCGCGGCCTGGGCCATGATCGGGTTGGCGTCGTTGAGCAGCAGCGCCAGCGGCGCCATGCCGCGTGCCGCCATCTCGGCCAGCATCCAGGAGGTGGCCACGCCGCCCTTGGCGGCGTTCAGCACCAGGATTTTTCCGACGTAGCTCTGGCCGTGAAGCTGGTGGCTCGGGCGCGAGAAGATCCCTCGCTCGCGATCGAGATCGTACCTGGCCGAAAAGTTGTCGGCCGCGACCAGCGCCGGGCCGCGCACCGGCCGGCCGATGCCCTGGTGGCCACGGATCTCAGTCATCTTTGGATGCGTCCGGCGATCGCGGATCCGACGCAGCGCGCCATCGGCGCCAGCACAGGCTCATAGCCGTAGCCGGCGACGATGTTGACCAGCTTGGCCGAGTTGGTCATCAGCGTCCGCCAGCCGTTGGCCTCGGCCAGCACGCGCGCGTGCATCTGGTAGAAGCACACGCCCTCCAGGACGACGCCGCCCGCCCGCTCGATGATCGCGGTGAGCCCCATCCGGTCGGCGGCGTGCCCGATCTCGGGCGAGGTCGCGACCAGGAGCGCGGTGTTCTCGGCCACGCGCGCGCCATCCAGCAAAGCGGCCAGGCTCTGCAGCTCGAGCAGCGACAGCTGTGGTGCTGCGAACACCACGACGTCGAGCGCCTCGCTCGCCGGCGCGAAACTCGCGTAGAACCCGTCGATCTCGGCATGGCCCAACGGGATTGCGGGCCCGTCCGGAGCCGCGGGTGGCGCTTCCGGCGTGACGCCCGCGACATGATACATGGCGGTCGAGCCATAGCTCGCCATCGCCGCGCCGAAATGCTTCAGCTCATCCGAGTTCGGCGCGCGGGCGCTGGCCGCCTCGACGACCGGGACCTGCCAGTAGGACTCCTGCGCGCGCCCGATCAGCGCCCCGAGCGCGCCCCAGTCGGAGAGGTCGCGCGGCGGATCGACGATCCGGTAGCGCCGGCCGCCCTTGCGGCAGGCGTCGAGGTGAAAGCCGTAGCGCGGCACGCGGCCCGTGAGCGCCGCCGCCAGCGCCGCCGGCCCGCCCTCGTAGTTGCTGCGCGCGCCGCACACGGAATTGGCGTAGATCACAGAGCCGGTGTCGCCGAAGGCCAGATGCTCGCCCTGAACCGGCGGCAGCACGCTCTGGTAGTTGATGCAGGTGTTGGTCAGCAGCATGCCGAGCGCGGCCAGGGCGTCGGCGGCGCGCCGCTCGAGCTCGACGATCCATTCGGGCTGACGGAGCCCCGCCGCGCGCGCGAAATCGGCGCCGCGCGGATCGGTCACGGTCGGCGCCAGGACGCGCCGCTCATCCGCCGGCGCGCCCGCCAGCTGCTCCAGAAAGGCGACGCCCGAGGTCCCGAGCGCTTCGCTGTCGGCGCAGATGTGCACCTGGCTGACCGGGACGAAGTCGAGCGCGTCGAAGAACTCGCCGACCGCGATCTGCTGCTCGATCGCCCAGCGTCGCGGCTCGCCGCGCGCGCCCGCGCGCATCCGCAGTTCCTCATCGTTCAGACGCATCTCCGGCTCCCCGGCCCAAGCTAGGCCGGAGCATACGCCGAAGCCAGGCCTCAGCGAGCGTGCGCCGGACGCAGCGCCTCGAGCGCCGGCGGCAGGCGTTCGGCCAGCGCCTGCTCGAGCGCTGCCTGGCGCCGGTGCAGCCAGAGGCCGGCGACGATGATCAGGACGCCGATCAGCGACAGCGCGAACGGATAGAGCAGCGAGTCCCGAAAAACCTCGCCGGCCAGGTGGCAGAGGTAGGCGGCGACGCCGAGCGCGCCGAACACGGCGTAGGCCCGCCGTTGCAGGAACAGCGCGAGCACCAGGAGCACGAGGTTGATCAGGCAGTAGAACGCCTTGCCGAGCTCGCTTTGGCTGTCGAGCAGCGTGAGCCCGCCCCAGAACGCCAGCAGGCCGAACAGATGCAGCCAGAAGGCGAAGTCGGCCCGCGCCCGGACGTCGACCGCCCAGGCGACGACCAGCATCGCGAGCCCGAACCAGAGCGAGACGATCCGGCGCTGGTCCCAGCTGTCCCAGCCCTCGCCGAACACCCAGGGCGTGAGGTCCATCGACATGAACCAGAGCGCAAAGGCGATCGGCGCGATCAGGAACGGGAAGCGCCAGAAGTGGAGCGCGACCACGCCGGCCGCGATGGTCGCGAGCTCCATCGGCAGCCAGCTCGCCTTGATCCAGATGTAGAAGTCGCGGTAGTTGCCGGGGTCAGCGTGAGTCCACCAGCCGAGCGCATCCTGGACGCCATAGGTGAACAAGGGCGCCATCGTGACCGCGACCGCGATCAGCAGGCCGCCCGGGATCCGGAGACCGCGATGCCAGAGCCTCTGCCCGGCCGCCATGAACACCGCCGCATAGGCGAGAGCGATCAGCGCCAGCACGCCGCCGCCGAGCTTCGCGAAGGCGAGCGTCGTGAACAGGCCCATGGCGCCGATCACGAGCAAGGCCCCCGCGTACCAGAGCACGTGGACCAGATCGAACCGCGGCCGCAGGCTCTGCGGCTCGCTGCCGAGAAACTGCCAGAGCGCCTCGGCCTGGGCGGCCTCCAGCACGCCGCCGGCGACCGCCCGCTCGAGATCGTGGCGGCCGACCGCTCGCGTTGCAGAACCGATCGACATCCCGACTGCCTTTCGACTGGTCATCCCGTCCAAAGCCGGTCAATCTCGCGATCAACCATGAGCAAAGGCTGAAACGCCGGGCGTGCCCCCGATGCGGGTTCGAATCGTCGCCGACGACCTGACCGGCGCCCTCGACACGGCGGCGCCGCTGGTGCCGCTCGCCGGCCCGCTGCCGGTTTTCTGGCACCCCGGACCCGGCCTGGAGAGTGCCGGCAGCTTCGCCCTCGACACCGAATCGAGAGATATCGACGCGCCCGGCGCCACCTGGCTCGACGCCCTCGCAGGCGCCGACCTCGCATACAAGAAAATCGATTCGCTGCTGCGCGGCAACACCGCGCGCGAGGTCGCCGCCTGCCTTGCGAGCGGCCGCTTCCCAAGCGCCGTGATCGCGCCCGCCTTCCCGGCCCAGCAGCGGATCACCCGGGGCGGCCGGCAGCACTGGCGCGCCGATGCCGCGATGCCCTGGCAGGCCGTCGCCTGCGATCTCGCTGGCGAACTCCGCCGCAGCGGCATCGAGCTTAGGCTCGCCGCGTCTGCTGAGGGACTCACCGGCGAAGGGATGTTTCTCTGCGACGCGCTGAGCGAGCCCGAACTTGCCGCCCTGGTCGACGCCGGACGCCGCCTCGAGCCGCCGGTCCTCTGGTGCGGCAGCGCCGGCCTCGCCCGGGCGCTCGCCGGCGCGCCACAAACGAGTGCGGCATTTCGGCTCGAGCCGCCGCTCCTGCTCGTGATCGGCAGCCATCATCCGGTCACGCTTGCCCAACTGGAAGCCCTCGCCGCAAAGGCGCCGGCAATCGTGATCCGCGTCCCGCCGGCCGCGGCGGTCGGCCCGGCGATCCGGGCGACCGGCGACGCGCTCGCCCGCCACGGCCGGGCGGCCCTGGTGATCGCGCTCGCCGATGGCACCGGACCGGCGGTGGCCGGACCGGTCTTCGATCGCATCCTGGGCCGCGCGGGCCGAGAGCTGCCGTCACCGCGCTCGCTGATCGTGACCGGCGGCGCGACCCTGCACCGCCTGGTCGAGGTGCTCGAGGCCGAGGCGCTCCTGGTCAGCGGCGAGCCGCTGCCCGGGATCGCGCGCTCGCGCCTGCGGGGCGGTCGCTGGCACGGCGCCGAGGTGATCTCGAAATCCGGCGCCTTTGGCGATTCTGGCCTCTTGATCCGGCTCGCCCTTTCCGCCCAAGGTGACAACCATGACTGAACATCGACCCATCCTCGGCCTGACCATGGGCGACCCCGCCGGGATCGGACCCGAGATCATCCTCAAGGCGCTCCAAGGGTTGCGCGAGCGGGTCGCGGCGGGCGAGCTCGAGCTTGCGGTGGTCGGCACCGCGAGCTGCATCGAGGCCAGCGCCCGCGCCCTCGGCTTCGACGTCGAGCTTGTGACCGGAGGCGCAGCCGCCGCGTGGCCGAAAGTACGGCTGATCGAGGCCGCCGCGGCCCGCGAGGCGATCTCGCCGGGCAAACTGTCCGCAGAAGCCGGCCGGCTCGCCTATGCTGCGATCGAGCGGGCGGTGGGGCTCGCCATGGCCGGCGAGATCGATGCCATCGTGACCGCGCCGATCAACAAAGAGGCGCTGAACGCCGCCGGCTACGCCTACGCCGGCCACACCGAGATCCTGGCCGAGCTCACCGGCTCCAAGGGCAGCTGCATGCTGCTCGCCCACGACCGCCTCAAGGTCAGCCACGTCACGACCCACGTGGCGCTGGCCGACGTGCCCGCACGCATCACGCCCGAGCGCCTGCGCCGGGTGTTCGCGCTGACCCACCAGGCGATGCTCGATCTCGGCATCGAAAAGCCGCGGATCGGGGTTGCCGCCCTCAATCCGCACGCCGGCGAGAGCGGCCTGTTCGGCCGCGAGGACATGGACCTGATCACGCCGGTGATCGAGGAGTTCCGCGCCAAGGGCATGAGCTTCGAGGGGCCGGTCCCGGGCGATACCGTGTTCGTCAAGGCACTCGGCGGCCAGTTCGACGCGGTGGTCGCGATGTACCACGACCAGGGCCACGTCGCGGTCAAGACGCTGGGCTTCGCGATGGACCCGGAGACCGGCCGGATGAGCGCGCTCTCCGGCGTCAACGTCACGCTCGGCCTGCCGATCATCCGCACCTCGGTCGACCACGGCACCGCCTTCGATATCGCGGGCCGCGGAATCGCGAACCCGCAGAGCATGCTCGAGGCGATCGAGTTCGCGCTTCGCCTTGCGGCCGCGCGCCGGCGGGGCGACTAGGCGCGGGATCTGCACCATGCCGCTCGTGGTCCGCCTCGCGACGCCGGTCGAGATCGGGCCTTTGCGCGAGCTCCAGGTCAGCGCGATGCGCGCGCTCGGCGCCGGCTACTACGCGTCGGCGGAGGTCGAGGCGGCGGTCCGCTATGTCTGCGTGCCGGACCGCGACCTGATCGAGGATGGCACCTATCTGGTCGCCCTGCTCGACCGCCGGCTGGTCGGCTGCGGCGGCTGGAGCCTGCGCCGCAAGCACTATGCCGGGCCGGCCGACGGCGAGGCGGACTGCCGAGCGGCTCGACCCCCGGCGCGAGCCGACCCGGATCCGCGCGATGTTCACCGCACCCGACGTTGCGCGCCAGGGCGTCGGCCGCGCGATCCTTGCCGCCGCCGAGAACGCGGCCAGAGATGCCGGCTTCAACCGGGCGCGTCTCGGCGCAACGCTGAGCGGCGAAACGTTCTACCGGCGATCGGGATACGTCGAGATCGCGCGCGAGACCGCATCGTTGCCGGACGGCACGGCGTTCGCGGTGATCCTGATGGAGAAGGCTCTGACGGCCTGACGACGGCGCGTCGGCACAACATCACCCTCGAGGGAGGACATCGACCATGGGAATCGCCGCGGCGCCGCTGCAAGGATTTCGTCGTCAGCATCTTCCGGCACGCCGGGTCCGATGCGGCGGAAGCGGACGCGGTCGCCGAGCATCTGATCGGCGCCAACCTGGTCGGCCACGATTCCCACGGCGTGATCCGGGTGGCGCCCTATCTCAAGCTGCTCCAGCAGGGCGGTGTGCGCGCCAACCGCCAGGCCCGGATCATGAAGGACGGCGGCGCGCTGATCACGGTCGACGGCCAGCAGGGCTACGGCCAGGTGATCGCCAAGCAGGCGATCGAACTCGGCATCGAGCGGGCGCGCGAGCACGGCGTCGCCATCGTCGGCATCCGCAACGCCTCGCACGTCGGCCGGGTCGGCGCCTGGGCCGAGCAGGCGGCGGCCGCGGGCATGATCTCGCTGCACTTCGTCAACACTTCGGGCGCCGGCATCCTGGTGGCACCCTTCGGCGGCAGCGACCGCCGGCTCTCGGTCAACCCGATCGCGATGGGCGTGCCGCGGCAGGATGCCGAGCCGATCATCCACGACATGTCGACCGGGATCATCGCCGCCGGGAAGGTGCGGGTCGCGCAGAACAAGGGCGAGCTCGTGCCCGAAGGCTGCCTGATCGACGGCCAGGGCCGGCCGACCCGCGACCCCGCCGCGCTGTTCGCCGACCCGCCGGGTGCCCTGCTTACGGTCGGCGGTCACAAGGGGTACGGTCTCTCGATCTTCTGCGAGGTCCTGGCCGGTGCCTTGACCGGCGGCGGCAGCAGCCACCCCGACAATCCGGACGCCGACCGGGTGGTCAACAACATGCTCTCGATCCTGATCGACCCCGGCCGCATGGCCGGCATGGCGGCGCTGGCGAGCGACCTCGCGCGCCTCGAAGGCTGGGTCAAGGCCTCCCCGGCCGCGGCACCGGGCGGCGAGATCCTGTTCCCGGGCGAGCCCGAGCGCCGGCTCCGGGCCAGGCGCTTGGCCGAAGGCCTGCCGCTCGATGCCAAGACGCTGGACCAGCTGCGCATTGCCGCCCGCTCGGTCGGCGTGCCCGACGCCGAGATCAAGGGCGGCATCCGCACGATCTGAGCTTCTCGACCTGTGCTGCGGCCCAGCGCGACTGCCGGAGCGCGCCGGCAGGTCTCGTCCGGTCGTCGCGCGCTTCAGGCCGGCGCCCTCCTGCTATCGGCTGCCCTCATGACGCTCGTAAAACGTATTGCTTCGACGAAATGGATCAGGAAATCTATTGATGAGCTCTTTCGGTCTGCCCGCACGTTTTGGATATCCTGCAAAGCCGCCGGCCACGAGATGTGCTCACTGCAGATACAGATCACGTTGCGGGGCGGCGGCAGCTCGGTATATTTGCCGTTTTCGACGAAAGCACCAGTTCCAGTCGGCGGATCGATCCTTGTGCAGGAACAGTAAGATCTCCGATGCCGCCAAGCGCTGCCTGATCCAGTCCTCAATGCCGTTCCCGCCAGCGAATCTTCGAACAGGTGGACCTTGAGGCGGCCGGATCGACCGGAGGGCTCTCTCATATTTGTCTGAACTCGATCAGGCTTGGCGAGCGCATCGAGGGAAACCTTTGGTTGAACGCCCGGAGCCGCGGGTCTAGACCTAACCGCCGGTGAGCACCTGCTCGCACCGTTGGTGGTCGATCGGACCTCGCCAGGCCCCGCCGAGATGGTCCGTGAACTCTCCCCGGTCCTCTCGGTGATGGCCGGCGGCCGCGCGCCATCGCGGCCCTGGCGCCCGAGCAGACGCTAGTGCCGCCCGCGCCGATTTCCCATATGTTGGCGTGATGTTCGCAGCAGGAGCCGGGCGGCGTTCCCAGTCGCGCGTCGCTCCGTGGATCGGCTGGTCATGACTGAGCCTCAGGTCGAGCGCCGGATCGCGGCGATCCTCGCCGCCGACATGGTCGGCTTCAGCCGGCTGATGGCGCGCGATGAGGAGGCGACGCTCGCGGCGCTGAACGCCTGCCGGGCGCTGATCGAGAAGCTGGTCGCACGGTACCGCGGCCGGGTGTTCGGCAGCGCCGGCGACAGCGCGATCGTCGAATTCGCGAGCGCCGTCCAGGCGGTTCGCGCGGCGCTCGAGATCCAGCAGGCGATCGCAGAGCTCAACGCCGGGCGGCCGGCGGCGAAACGGGTCGAATATCGGATCGGCGTCAACCTCGGCGACGTCATGGTCGACCAGGACAATCTTTTGGGCGACGGCGTCAACGTCGCCGCCCGCCTGGAGGCCCTGGCCGAGCCCGGCGGCGTGCTGATCTCGGGCAGCGCCTTCGACCAGATCGAGGGCAAGCTCGATCACCGTTTCGAGTTCCTCGGCCGGCGGACCCTGCGCAATTTCGACCGCTCGATCCGCGTCTACCGCTGGCGCCGCGCGGAGGCCTCTCGTTCCTGGTGGACCCGGCCGCTGCGGCTGGCCCAGCGGTCCCGCTGGCCGGCGGCGATCACGATCGCTCTGGCGGTGCTGGCCGCCGGCGGGATCGCCTGGTGGGCCCCGCCCGGGTTACGCGGCCTGCCGCTCGGGCGCTACCCGATCCAGTCCGGCCAGCCCTTGCCGGAGCGGCCTTCGATCGCGGTCCTGCCGTTCACCAGGCTCAGCGACAATGCCGAGCTCGACCGGTTCGCGGACGGCCTGCTCGACAACATCATCAGCGGGCTGTCGCGGTTTCCACAGCTGTTCGTGGTCGCCTCGAGCTCCAGCCTCGCCTACAAGGGACAGCATCCGGACCTGCGCCAGGTCGGGCGCGAGCTCGGGGTCCGCTACGTCCTCGAGGGTAGCATCGGCCGGGAAGAGGGCCGGCTGCGTCTGCACGCGCAGCTGATCGACGCGACCACCGGCTACCACGTCTGGGCCGAGCGCTACGATCGCCAGTGGACCGATTTCTTCGCCGTCCAGGACGAGTTGACCGAGCGGATCGTCGGCAGCCTCGGCGGCATCGATTCGGCGATCGCGGCCGCCGACCAGGAGCGTGCCCGGCACAAGCCGACGGCGAGCCTGGATGCCTATGATTACGCTTTGCGGGCAGCCGATTACTACGATCAATTCACCAAAGACGGGAACCTGCAGGCGCGCGCCGCGGCGCTCCAGGCGATCGCGATCGATCCCCGCTTCGCGCTCGCCCACGCCTATGTCGCCTGGACCTACATGGCGGAATTCTGGTGGTCGTGGAGTGAGGATCCGGATCAGTCGGTCGCGCAGGCGCTGGACTGGGCGCGCAAGGCGGTCGCCGCCGATCCGCAGGAGTACAACGCCCATTGGGTCCTGGGCGACGCCTATCAGGCCAAAGGTGAGCCGCAGCGGGCGCTCGCCGCCTACGAGAAGGCGCTGTCACTCAACCCCAACGACCCGGAGCTGCTTCAGGATTATGGCGCCTGGCTGTTGCCGGCCGCGGGTCGGGCCGCGGACGGCATCGCGTTCGTCGAGAGGGCGATGCGCCTGAACCCGCGCCACCCCGACCGCTACTTCGGCAATCTGGCTCTGAACCTCTACCTCGTGGGGCGCTACAACGATGCGGTCAGCATGGTCCGCAAGATGAGCGCGCCGCGCATGGATCACCGCCTCTATCTCGCCGCCAGCTACGGCCAGCTCGGGCGCCTGACCGAGGCCGCGACCGAGGTCGCCAAGGTCCTCCAGGAGCGGCCCGACATGACCATCGAGCGCTTTCTTGCGACCCTGCCCTTCCAGAAGCCGAGCGATCGCGAGCGCATGCGGGCCGGGCTCGCCATGGCCGGCCTGCCGCCCGAGGCGCCGGGCGCCGGCCGTCTTTCGAAGGATGTCGACAACGACCCGGCGATGGTCCGATGACGGCGCCGGCGCCGCGGCCGCTCACGGTCCTGCTCAACGGCCCGATCGCGGGCCAGGGCGCCGGCCTGCTTCGTCGTCATTTCGGGCACCGGGTGCGAGTACTCGAGGTCGCCGACCCGGCGGCGAGCGCCGCCGCGTTCGCCGCGGCCGACGTGCTCGTGACCATGGAATTGGGCAGCGGCCTGCCGCTGACGCCGAATCTCAAGCTGATCCATCTCCCGGTCGCCGGCCTGGACGCGGTCGACCTCGACGCCGTGCCCCCAGGCTGCCGGGTGTGCAACACCTTCGAGCACGAGATCGGGATCAGCGAATACGTGCTCGCCGCGATGCTATACTGGACGGTCGATCTGGCCGGCCGCAACGCGCGCTTCCGGAACGGGAGCTGGGCCGACAGCCCGCGCCTGTCGGCGCCGTTCCGTCCCGAGCTCGCGGGCAAGACCGTCGGCTGCGTCGGCTATGGCCATATCGGCCAGGCGGTCGCGGTTCGGGCGCGCGCCTTCGGGATGCGGGTGGTGGCGATCACCCATCGGCCCCGCCCGCTCGAGCCGCCGCCCGACTGGCTGGGCGGGCCGGACCAGCTGGGTCAGTTGCTCGAGGCCTCCGACTTCGTCGTGATCGCCTGCCCGCTGACCGCGGCGACCCAAGGCCTGATCGGCCGGGCCGAGTTCGCGCGCATGCGCAAGGAGGCGGTGCTGATCAACGTCGCCCGCGGCCCGGTCGTCGACGAGGATGCGCTGTTCGCAGCCCTCCGCGATCGCGTGATCGGCGGCGCCGTGCTCGACACCTGGTACCGCTACCCGAGCGGCGGCGACGGCTCGGTGCACCCCTCGCGCCACCCCTTCCATGAGCTCGACAACGTCGTGATGACACCCCACTGCTCGGGCTGGACCGAGGGCCTGATGGGCCGCCGCTTCGCGGTGATCGCCGACAACGTCGAGCGCCTGCTCGCCGGCCAGCCGCTGGTCAACCAGGTCCACCCGTAGAACAGGCCGCCGTCGCTCAGGAATTGACCACGCCGCCGTCGACGTTGATCACCTGGCCCGTAATAAAGCTCGAGTTGTCGCTCAGCAGAAAACGGATCACGCTCGCGACCTCGTGGGGCTCGCCGAAGCGCTTGAGCGCGGTCTCGGCGAGCAGGCGCTCGCGCCGCGCCGGGTCTTCGATGATGTGCTCGGGCATGCCCGTCAGGATGATGCCGGGCGCCAGGCCGTTGACCAGCACCTTCGGGGCGAGGCCGCGGGCGAGCGCGCGCACCAGGCCGACGATGCCGCCCTTGGCCGCGGTATAGGCGATGTGGTCGAACGAGCCACGCCGGAACGCGAGCGAGCTCACGAACACCAGCCGCGCGATTGCGGCCGGATCGAGCCGCGGCCGGCAGGCGGCGGCCATGTCGAAGGCGTTGGTGAGGTTGGCCGCGATGGTCGCATCCCAGAGCGGTCGCTGGCCCGCGTCCAGGGCATCGGCCCGGAAGATCCCGGCGAGGTGGACGAGGCCATAGATGGGCCGCTCCAGGCCTTCAAGCGCGCCGGCGCAGGCTTCGGGGGTCGCCAGCGACGAGGTCACGGTCCGCACCCGCGCGCCGGCATCGAGCTCCGCTGTCAGGGCTTCGAGGGCGTTGGCGTTGGGGTCGATCAGCAGGAGTAGCGCACCCGCCGCCAGCAGCAGCGTCGCGGTCGGGCGGGCGATCCCGCCGGCGCCACCGGTGATCACGATCAGCCTGTTCTCGAACTCCATCGCCGGCCCTCCCTGCTGCCGGTCGCACCGTCCGGCCGCCGCGCGGGCCTGTCAAGTGATCGGCCTCGGCTGGCTTGACGCCCGGCAGCCGGCCCGCAAGATGGCGCTCCACCCGGTTCTCGGGAGAGGAACATGCCGGGCGTTTTGCTCGTGACCGGCGGGGCCCGCGGGATCGGCGCCGCGACCGCGCGCCTTGCCGCCGCGCATAGCTACGCCGTAGCCGTGAACTATCGTGCCCGGCAGGATGCCGCCGACGCGCTGGTCGCCGAAATCGAGGCGGCGGGCGGCCGGGCGCTCGCCGTGCAGGCGGACGTCGCCCATGAGGGCCAAGTCGAGCGGATGTTTCAGGCGACCGAGCAGCGGCTCGGCCGGATCACCGCGCTGGTCAACAGCGCCGGCACCGACGGCGGGCCGCCGACCCGGGTCGCCGATTTCGAGCCGGCGGCGCTCGAGCGCCTGCTCGCGGTCAACGTGATCGGCACGATGCTCTGCTGCCGGGCGGCGGCGCGCCGGATGTCGACCGGGTCCGGGGGTGCCGGCGGCGCGATCGTCAATCTCTCGTCGATGGCCGCGACGATCGGCGGCCGGCCCGGGCGCAGCGCCTACGCCGCCTCGAAGGCGGCGGTCGACGCCTTCACCGTCGGCTTCGCCAAGGAGGTCGCGCGCGAAGGCATCCGCGTCAACGCGCTGCGGCCCGGGATGACGCTCACCGACATGACCGACGCGGTGCGCCGCGAGCCGGAGCTGCGCGCCCGGATCGCGGGCACGATCGCGATCAACCGCTGCGCCGAACCCGAGGAGATGGCGCGAGCGATCCTCTGGCTCCTCTCAGACGCGGCCTCGTTCATCGCGGGCGCACTGCTCGACGCCTCCGGCGGCGGCTTCATGCTTGGCCCCGCCACGCGACCCTAGCGACAGGAAGGAGCAGCCAGCCTGCCCAATCGAGAGCCATCAATGCGAGCGGAAAACGGCCGGGTCGGCGGTCCGGGCATCAGGAAACGCTTCGCTCATCGGGGGCATAACGAGGAAGCGGGCGAGCGACCGACCCGCTACGGGGCTTCGCCCGGGACCTGATTGAGCACTCAAACGGCTGCTGCCGGTGATCTCAGGCGACCGGCTCCTTGGTCAGGTATTCCTGGTCGTCGGCCTCGTCGTCCTCGTCATCCAGCGCCGCGACTTCAGGATCTTCGCCGGGCGGCGGCAGCAGCGCCGGCGTGTTGGCCGGTGTGCAGTCGAAGGCCGGCTGACCGTCCCGGATCGTGACCACGACCTTGCCGCCCTTGGCGAGCGTGCCGAACAGCAGTTCGTCCGCGAGCGGCCGCTTGATGTGCTCCTGGATCACCCGCGCGAGCGGTCGGGCGCCGTAGAGCGGGTCGTAGCCCTTCTCGCCGAGCCAGGCCTTGGCGAGCGCGTCGACCTCGAGGTGGACCCGGCGGTCGGCGAGCTGGGCCGCGAGCTCCTGGACGAACTTCTCGACCACATGCGCCAGAATCTCGTGCGTCAGGCCGGCAAAGCCGATCGTCGCATCGAGGCGGTTACGGAACTCGGGCGTGAACATCCGCTTGATCGCCTCGGTGTCCTCGCCTTCACGTGGGCCCCGCCCGAAGCCCATGGCGGGCTTGCTCATGTCGGAAGCGCCGGCGTTGGTGGTCATGATCAGGATGACGCTGCGGAAGTCGACCGTCTTGCCGTTGTTGTCGGTCAGCTTGCCGTAGTCCATGACCTGCAGCAGGATGTTGAAGACGTCCGGATGCGCCTTTTCGATCTCGTCGAGCAGCAGGACGGCGTGCGGCTGCTGGTCGATCGAGTCGGTGAGCAGGCCGCCCTGGTCGAAGCCGACGTAGCCCGGGGGTGCCCCGATCAGGCGCGAGACCGCGTGCCGCTCCATGTACTCGGACATGTCGAAGCGGACCAGCTCGATGCCCATGATCCGGGCGAGCTGACGGGCGACTTCGGTCTTGCCGACCCCCGTGGGGCCCGAGAACAGATAGCAGCCGATCGGCTTCTGCGGATCGCGCAGGCCGGCGCGCGCCAGCTTGATCGCGCTCGCCAGCGCCTCGATCGCCCGGTCCTGCCCGAACACCACCGATTTGAGCTCGCCGTCCAGGTTGCGCAGCACCTCCTTGTCGCGGGCGTTGACGTTCTTGACCGGCACCCGCGCCATCTTGGCGACCACCTCCTCGATGTCCTTGACGCCCAGCGTCTTGCGCCGCTGGGCCTCGGGCTTCAGCATCTGGGCCGCGCCGACCTCGTCGATCACGTCGATCGCCTTGTCCGGCAGCTTGCGGTCGTGGATGTAGCGCGCCGACAGTTCGACCGCCGCCTTGATCGCGTTGGCGGTGTAGCGGACCTGGTGGTGGTCCTCGAACGAGGGCTTGAGCCCCATCAGGATCTTGAAGGTCTCGTCCTGGGACGGCTCATGGATGTCGATCTTCTGGAAGCGACGGACCAGAGCACGGTCCTTCTCGAAATAGTTCCGATACTCCTTGTAGGTGGTCGAGCCGATACAGCGGAGCGTACCGCTTGCAAGCGCCGGCTTGAGCAGGTTGGACGCGTCCAGCGAACCGCCGCTGGTGGCGCCGGCGCCGACCACGGTGTGGATCTCGTCGATGAACAGGATCGCGCGGTCGTCGGCCTCGAGCTCGGTCAGCACGCCCTTGAGGCGCTCCTCGAAGTCGCCGCGGTAGCGCGTGCCGGCGAGCAGCGCCCCCATGTCGAGCTGGAAGATCACCGCCTTGCGCAGCACCTCCGGGACCTCGCCGCGCACGATCCGAAGCGCCAGGCCCTCGGCGATCGCGGTCTTGCCGACCCCGGGGTCGCCGACGAACAGCGGGTTGTTCTTGGACCGGCGGCAGAGGATCTGGATCGTCCGCTCGACTTCGAGATCGCGGCCGATCAGGACGTCGATCTTGCCCTGCTTCGCCTTGGCGTTGAGGTCGGTGCAATAGGCGTTGAGCGCCTCGGTCGATTGGTTGGCGCGCCGCTCCTCGGGCTCCTCGGCGCCGCGGACCCGCCGGGTCTCGCTCATGCCAGGACGCTTGGCGATGCCGTGGCTGATGTAGTTGACCGCATCGAGCCGCGACATGTTCTGTTCTTGCAGGAAGTAGACCGCATGGGATTCGCGCTCGGAGAACAGGGCGACCAGCACGTTGGCGCCAGTCACCTCGCTCCGCCCGGAACTTTGGACGTGGATCGCGGCGCGCTGGATCACCCGCTGGAAGCCCGCGGTCGGCTTGGCGTCGACCACGCCCTCGACCGCGAGGCTCGTCAGATCGTGATCCAGGAAGTCGTTCAGGCTGGCGCGCAGCCGATCGATCTCGACCGCGCAGGCCTTGAGCACCGCGGCCGCGTCCTCGTCATCGAGGAGCGCCATGAGCAGATGCTCGAGAGTCGCATATTCGTGCTGACGGGCATTGGCTAGCGCCAAGGCTCGACGGAGGGTCTTTTCCAGGTTCCGCGACAACATGGGCATCCGCGCCGTCCGCTAGTCCTTCTCCATCGTGCACTGGAGGGGATGCTGGTGCTGCCGGGCGAAGTCCATCACCTGGGTCACCTTGGTCTCTGCGATCTCGTAGGTGTAGACGCCGCAGATGCCAACGCCGTGATTGTGCACATGAAGCATGATGCGGGTCGCATCCTCCTGGCTCTTGCCGAAGAATCGCTCGAGCACGTGAACCACGAACTCCATCGGTGTGTAGTCGTCATTGAGCAGCAACACCTTGTACATCGACGGTTTCTGTGTCTTGTCGCGCGGCTTGGTGACGATCTGACCGATCGCACCGCCCTCGGGATCACGGGCTCGGTTGGTCATGCTCGCGACCGTTCGTCCTCACCAGTTCGACCCGGTGGTCATGATAAAGGATTTCTCGGCTCAAAGAAAAGCCCATTCCGGCGCACCCCGTGGTCGCGCCGGCAATTCGGCTCTGGCGGCTGGACGAGCGGGCTACGATCGGCCCGCCCGGCTTGCAGAAGGAAGCGGCTGGCAGCCTGAGGTGCGGCGCCGAAACGCGGCGCCGGCGACCCCAACTCAACGCGGGCGCAGCAACTCCAGGCCGGCGCGGACCAGGTCAGTCGAGAGACGGCTGAACTCGACCGTCTGCGCGAGGACGTCGTCGACCACCTGGCCCAGGTACCTGGCCTGCAGGGCCAGCACCTCCGGCAGCGAACCGCCGGCGAGCACGGCGCGACCGAACGCAAAGCCATGCTCCGCCTGGCGACGACCGAAGCCGATCATGTCGCTGCGCACGCGGAGCGAGCCTTCGACCAGGGAGCGGCCGGCCTGGACCATGGCCGCCAGGTCCGGTGCCTGCCCAGCGATTGGAGCCGCCGGCGGCGGGACGACGCCCGCGGGCGCTGGTGCGGGCTCGGCCGGGGCGGCGGACTCGGATAGCGCTTCGGCCGCGATCGCGTGGGCCGCGCGCGAGGCCACGGGCTCGATCTCCGGTGCGGGCTCGATCTGCGGTGCGGGCTCGGCGACCCGCGGCGCGGGCTCGCAGGCTGCCGGCGCGGCGCCGGTTCCGATCCGGCGCGCCGCGGCCTTCTGGCTGTTCGCGGCGGCATCCGCAGGCGGCGGCGACGCCGTGGCCGCGGAGCCTTGTGCCGTCCGTGCAGCCTGCCTGGTCACGGGCGGCGGCGACGACTCAGCACCTACGCTGCGTGCCTCGGCCTTAGCGGCCTCCGCGCGCTTGGATCCGGCCTTGGCGCGGGTCGCCGCGCGCTTGAGCGGCGGGTTCGGCTTCATGGCCCGTCCGGCCTGGTCGCCCCTGGCTTGGCTCGATCTGGCCATCGGCAGTCATCTCCTCTCAAGAAACTCAGGCGGCGGCGCGTCGGAAATGTTGCGCCGCAGCATGACCGCCCGCCGCGGCGGGCGCCTATCCTGAATTGGGCCGGGCCCGGACCCGGCGGTCAGGCCCGGCCCGCCGGACAGGGTCAGGCGGCGGCGCTTTCGGCTGCGGCCTTGGCGACCGTCCCGATCCGCCGCTCGAACGGCCCGTAGGCGTCGTTCAACACCCGCTGCATCGTGTCGCTCAGCTGCTTGAGCTGATCGGCATAGGCCTGCAGGGTCTCCCGCGCGAAGTCGAGCTGGATCTCGGCGGCATCGGCCGGCGAGCCGCACTCGGCCAAGCGCTTGCCGGTTGCGAGCCCCTCCTTGGCGCGGCTCTGCATGAACGCGAGCAGGGTCGCGGTCAACGTCTGACAGCCACCGACCAGAACCTGGCTCGACGCCATCGCCGTCTCGAGGTTGCCCTTGTACAGCGCCGCCAGATCGGCGTAGCCGTCGCGGACCTGATTTTGCACCTGCTGAATCGACATCACGTTGTCGGCAGCCATCGCTCCCCCCGCTTGGCTAGGGTCTCACGACCCGGTCATGCAGTCCGGAGGCCGGCTGGGTCGCGCCGGCCGGGCCGGCCCTGCTGCATCGCACAAGTAATGTTGCAGTCGCGAAGAGTCAACCGCGCCCGCGGCTCTGGTTGCGCGAGCTGGCCGTCGCTCAGCGGCTCGCGGGCGACCTCATCGCCACCGCGGCGTTTTGCCCTAGCGGTTCAATCGGCAACTGGCGATCGGCCGGCGCTCCACCTGCCTCGCCCTGGGGCAGCCTTCGCCTCGAGCGCCCGAGCAGACCGGACTGACGCCGGTCGCCGTGCTTGCGAAATCGCTGGCGGGCCGGAACCGTTGCTCAGTCAGGTCCCGGTACGACAAAGCCCTCGTCGTCGATGATCCAGCCTTCCGGCAGACCCTGCTGGGTCTTGCGACTACGCCGCAGCGGCTTGGGCTTGTCGGCCGCGCCATTACTCGCCTGGTCGTGACCGCTCGCGGCGGACGAGGTCTCGTCCGCTTCGGCGGCGGCGGGCATCGCGGCCCCGCGCGGCGCCGGCCCAGTGGGACGCCGACGCCCCCCGATGCCGCGGCTGCGGCCGACCGGCATGGTCCGCGAGGCGTCGAACGCCGCGTCCTTGGGCAGCTCGAGACGCCCGGGCTTGTTGATCGCCAGCAGCCGGCGCGGGCCGTCGGTCGCGGGCGCAACGCTCGGCGCCTCTTCCCGCTCCCGCTCCTCGGCGCTCGGAGCTGGTACGTCAACGGCGCTCCCGGCTTCGGCTACTGGGGTCGGGCCTCGGCCGGAGCTCGGACCGGGTCGCTCCTCGAGCGCCGCCGCTGGCGCCGGTGAACCGCCATCGTCACCACTTGGCGGGCGACGACGACCCTCCGGCGTTGCCAGAGCCATCGCCATCTCCTTCAGCCGCTCCTGGGCGATCGGCGGCGGCGCCGGCCGTGCCGGCGCCTGCTGCTCGGCCGCCCGGAACTCGGCCTCGGCATCGGCATCAGCGAGGGTTAGTCTGAGGCGCGCGATCTGCTCGAAGAACTCTTCACGCTCGGCCGGATTCAGGCGGTTGTGCACCCGGTCGGCGATCAGCCGCTCGGCCTGGGCCAGGATTGCCCGCGCCTGCTCCAGCTGGCCCGACATCTGAGTACGCCCAGCCAACATCTGCGCCAATGCCTTGGTCGCTGGCTGAAGCATCGGCAAAAGATCACGCGCCGAGTTCGGCAGTGCCTTCTGCGGCCCGTGTGGCTTACGCATCGGGCCGCCACCCTTGCTCCGCTTCTTCGGGCCATGTCGCCGATACGGGAACATGCTGCGATTTTGCATCGACCTGGTACAGTCCTTGTGTGATCGTGGGCCTCGACCCACCGCTTCCGTGACAATCGTCGCGCGCTCCCGACTTCGCTCAGGCTTGGAGATCTTGGCCGGTCCCCTGCACCAGGAGGCCTGCCCGAACCAAGAGGCCGGATCCAACGACCTGCCGCTCTGTCCTGGCGTCGGGGCCCGCGGCCTCGACGCCAGACCGGCTCAGCATGGGATCACCGGCGATTCCGGTCGCCATCGGGGCGGCTGTTCAGGCGGCCTGGCTCGCCCAACTCACCGGCCGCGCCCGCCCTCAATGGGGCCCCAGCTAGCGTCGCCAACCTGCTCTGGTCAAGTTCAACCAGGATCGTGTTTCCGCCCGGTTCAGACAAACGCAACAATGCCGGACAAACTGCGCGGCGGCAGCTTCGTTGCATTGACAATAGGGAGCCGGGGCACGCACGACAACCCTTTTCGAGCCAGCTGCCGTTGAATACTCGCCCTATTTAGCAGCATTCAGGCGCCTCGGTCGCCCGCGACCACGGGGGCAGCCGATTCCCCCTGAATCACGCGCGCAGCCGGCCAATGCAGTTCCAGGCCGCCCCCGGTCAAAGCTACTCCACCACCATGTAAGTCAAGAATAGCGCCGATCAAGGAGGTCGGCAGCGCCGCCACTTGGTCAGGCGCGAAGTTCGGCCACCAGAGCCCGAGCACGCCATCGCACGCCGGCGCGGCCCGGCCGCCCACCGTGACCCGCAACCGCCCCCGGGTCTGGCCCTCGCCTCGGGCGAGTTCGACCAGGGCCGCCGCCAGCGCGCTGAGCCAGGCAGCCTCGCCGCGCACCAGATAGCGGGCGTGGGCGGGCATGACCTGGACCACCTGGCCGGACTCGAGAGCGGCGGCGTGCGCGGTACGCAGCAGCTCGATCAGATCGATCACCGTCTCGCTCGTGATCTCCGGCCGGGAGCGCGCGTGGCACAGATCGAGCAAGATCTGAACCTGACGCAGCATCCTCCGGCCGGCGGTCTGGATGTCGTCAAGACAGGCGCGTGCCTGGCCCGAGAGCGGCCCAGCCGAGCCGTCGAGCAACAACTCGACGTTGCCCAGAATGGCGTTGAGCGGCGTCCTGAGCTCGTGGCTCAAGCGGGCCGGCGCCACTTCCGGCAATGGGCTGCCGCTCAGCACCCCCGAGCCGTTCGCCACCGCGTTGACGTCGGTACAACTCTTGAGCTGCGGAACCTGCCGCGCCGTCGGTCCGACGCGATCGCCTCCTCCGGGCGCCCTCGATCGGCTCTCCAGCTGAGAAATCGGTCTTCTCGCGCGTGACATCAAGGAGGTCTCTCCGCGCCGCCGGACCTGGCGCGCTTCGATGCTCGCCCGCCCCCGCGCGGGCGGTTGCAGGTGAACCTAGGATCACTCGACTTAACGAACGGCTAACGCCGACCCGGCTCGCCCGACCTGGTCAGGAAGTCTGCGCTCACCGATTATCGAGTTGACAAGTCGGGCATCGGGATCGCGGTATCGGTGCCGGCAGTCACCGCAGCCGGCGCTCGCCGGGATTTTCGCGGAGCGGCGCAATGGAGTCCTACCGCTATCCGGCCACGGCCCTCGTCCCGGACTATCTGCGCGTCGCGCTTGGTCTGGCAGCGACCGTCGGACCGCTCCTGGCGCTCGATCTGGCCCGGGGGGTCGCGATCGGGCTGTCCGGACTGGCCCTGCTGTTCGCCTGGTTCGGCGGCCGTACGGCGCTCCGGCAGTTGAGCTGGATCGAACTCTCGGCCACCGACGTCGCGCTCTGTGGGCCGATCCGCCGACGCCTGCCCTGGCAGCAGCTCCGACGTCTGCAGCTGGCCTATTACGCTCCGCGCCGGACGCGCCGGGATGGTTGGCTGCAGCTGACGCTGCGAGGGCGGCATGGGCCCGCGATCCGGGTCGATTCGACCCTCGAGGGATTCGACGAACTGCTGCGCCGGGCAACCGGCATCGCCAGGCGCAACGAACTGACGCTCAATTCGACCACCCAGGCCAATCTCGCCGCGCTGGGTCTGGCTGCGGGCCCGGCGACGGCGCTCAGGCCGACGCAATCTGCGCCGCAGGCGTCCGGCCGCCACGCTGCCAACTCGCCTCCTTGAGCCAGACCAGCAGCTGGTCGCCAGTCATCGCGGAGCCGAACCAGTAGCCCTGCGCCTGATCGCAGCCGAGCGCCCGCAGCCGCTCGAACGTATCTGGGCTCTCGACGCCTTCGGCAACCACGGCGAGGCCGAGGCTCTTGGCCAGTTTGACCACCGCACGCACGATCACGGCCGCGCTGTCGTCACGGGTCATCGCCATCACGAACGAGCGGTCGATCTTGAGTTCGTCGATCGGCAGCTTCTGCAGATAGGCGAGCGACGAGTAACCGGTGCCGAAGTCGTCCAGCGACAGCTTGCAGCCGATTGCCGCAATTCGCTCCAGGACCTCGAGCGCCGCAGCCGGATCGGCCATCAACGCGCTTTCGGTAATCTCGAAGGTCAGGCGCTCAGGGGGCTGCCGCCACGACGCCAGCAGACGTTGAATCGCATCCGGCAGCTCCGGGTCCTGCAGCGACCTGACCGAGAGATTGACCGCCACGCCGAAATCATGGCCGCGCTCGGTCCAGCGCCGCGACTGGCACAGCGCCGCGTTCATCACCCAGAGCGTAAGGGGTTTGATCAGGCCGGTCTGCTCGGCACTGTGAATGAACTCGTCCGGAGGGATCGGGCCCAGCTCGGGGTGCTGCCAGCGGATCAGAGCCTCGACCCCGGCCACCCGGAGGGTGCGGGCATCGATTTTCGGCTGGAACTCGAGCAGCAGCTGATCGTCCTCGATCGCCCGCCGCAACTGCCCGCTCAGGGTCAGCTGGCGAACGCTGTGGGTGTCGGAGTCGGCGCTGTAGACGGCGAAGCCGGCCGGCCCGCGTTTGGCGGCGTACATCGCGACGTCCGCGTGCTGCAGGAGTTCGGGCCCGGTCTGACCATGCTCCGGATAGAGGGCCACCCCAATGCTGACCCCGACTTCCAGGATCAGGCCGCGGACCTCGAACGGATGACGCAAGCCGTCGACGATCCGCTCGGCGACGCGGCAGGCAGTCTGGAGTTCGGTCGGTCCCGGCAGCAAGATCGCGAACTCGTCGCCGCCGAGCCTCGCCACCGTGTCGGTCTCGCGCAGCGGCTGCTGCAGGCGTGGCCCGACCTCGGTCAGGAGCAGGTCGCCGACGTCATGCCCGAGGGTGTCGTTGACGTCCTTGAACCGGTCGAGATCCAGGAGCAGCACCGCCAACGACCGCTGCGCCCGCTTGGCGGCGCCGATCGCGCGGTCGATCCGGTCGTTGAACAGGGTCCGGTTGGGCAGCCCGGTCAGCGCATCGTGCAGGGCCATGCGCTCGAGCTCGGCCTGCTGCGCCTTGCGCTCGGTGATGTCGCGCAGGATCGCGATCCCGACCCATTTCTCGTCGACCTGGATGCGGCTGAACGTTGCCTCGACCGGAAACCGGCGGCCCCCCTGAGCCTGGCCCGTCAGCTCGTAGCTGCCGCCGGCCTGCGCCAGAGCCTCGAGCGAGAGGCCGTGCCGGTCGGGCAGCAGAGCCTCGACCGGACTGCCGATCAGGACCCCCGCCGAGGCGCCGAAGATGCGCTCGGCGGCACGGTTGCAGGACAGCATGCGGCCGTCGTTGGCGAAGGTGATGATCGCATCGAAGCTGCTGTCGACCAGCTGCCGCATCATGTCGTCCGTGGCCGGCAAGCTGCCGATATGGCCCACCAGGGCCCGCGCCTGACGTTCGACCCGCAGCAGGATTGCAACGCTGAAAGCGAGCAGGAGCGCGAGCGAGGGCGCGATGGTATCGACCGCCCAGACCGCGAGCGGTTGCAGAACGCCGGCGATGATCGCGATCAGGGCGCCGCTGCCAGCCAGCAGTATCAGGCCGCGGCGCCAGGGCAGACGCAGGAACCACGGCCCGATCAGGAGCGCCAGCAGGCCGCTGGTCAGCGCGACGGGGGCGCCGTCGAGCCGGCGGAGCGCGCGGTGCTGGACCAGGGTCTCCAGGGCCAGCGCCTGGAGCAGCGGCCCCGGCAAGGCGCGGTAACCGGGCACGCTGCGCCAGTCGCCGAGCTCGATCGCGGTGGCGCCGACCAGGACCGACCTGCCCGCGACCATGGCCCGATCGTAATGGCCGGACAGAAGGTCGACGAAGCTCAGCGACGGGATCGTGGCGGGATCGATGCTGAAGTCGATCAGCACATCGCGGGCGGCAACGCCCCGCTCGCCGGCCAGCCAGGCCGGCATGGTCGGGACGGTCGCATGGCCCCAGGCCGCGGCCGTCGGCACCCCGCGGACGAGGCCCTCCGGATCGAGCCGAACGTTGATCGACGCCAAGCTGACGTGGCGCTCGAAGCGGGGCAAGGGCGCGGTCTCGAAGATCTGATCCCGCACCCACTGCCGATGAACCGCGAGCGCCACCCGGTCCGGGCTGGCCGCGGCCAGGGCGTCCTCCAGCGCCCGGTCGTCCCCGGGCGTCGAGGACGAGCTGAAATCGATGTCGAAGGCGACCCGGCGGGCGCCGGCCGCAAGCAGGTGCCGGAGAACCTCGGCGTGATAACGGCGCGGCCACGGCCAATGCTGCAGCGCCTGCAGGCTCGCCGGGTCGATCGCCACCACCAGCAGCTCGCCGGATGCGGGTCGCGTGTGCAGACGGGCGCGCAGATCGGTCAGATCGCGCTCGAGCCCGTCGAGCCAGCCGGCGAGGTAGAGCCCTGCAACCAGCAGGCCGACCAGCAGAAACGGCCGATGGCGCGGCATGGTCACCCGCCGCAGCATCGACCGCATCACCAGCCGCGGATCAGACTACGCCGTCGCTTGCCTTTGCCGCCCAGCCGGTCCAGCCACCGCTGGCGCAGGTTCTGCCCGAGAACCAGTCCAGGCCCGATCAGGACGACCAGCCCGGCGGCGGCGACCAGCATGGAAGCGACCAGCAGCCGCTGGTTGCCGAGCCAAGCGCCGAGCCCGTTCGAGCTCTCCGGAGGCCCGGAATGCGCCTCGGCCGCCCGCGCCGGCGCGCGCAGGGCGGTCGCACCCGGCGCACTGCTGGACGTACCTGACGCCTGGTCCAGGACCGCCTCGGCCGCCACGCCCGACGCGGCCAAGTGCCAGCGCACCGGCCCGGTCCGGCTGAAGTTCGGCGGCAGATCCGAAAACTCCAGCCGCCTCGCCGCCTGGCTGACATCGGTCGGCTGGCTCAAGCCCTGCCGCGGCCCGAGCTCGACCGGCGGTCCCCCATCCGCCGGGCTGACCGTGACCCGGCCGTCGAGCACGAGGATGCTGGTCTGCCGCGGGTCGACCGCGACCTCGAAGCTCGTGCCCTTGATGCCGAGGCTCAGCAGCGGTGTCCGGACCTCGACGTCGCGGCCGCTGCGGGACTCGATGTCGACCCGCAGCCGCCCCCGCTCCTGACGCAGTCGCTGATCCTCGCCCTGGCGGCGCGCGGTCAGGATCAGCCGGCTGTCAGGCGCCACCACCAGGCGATCGCCGCCGACCACCAAAGTGACGCTGCCCGTGGGGCCGGTCTCGATCTCACTCGGGGCGGGCAGCACCCCGCCGATCACGATCGGCTGCCAGGCGGCAGCGCTCTGCGGCCGCCAGGTCACATCCCCGGTCGCAGTCACCACGACCCACTCGCCGTCGAGCGGCGCCTGGCTGGTGTCCAACAAGATCGCCGCGCCGGGCTGAACGCCGGCAGGCCCGGCGGCCGCGCCGCTCGTCGGGCCGGACGCCGCGAGCAGTGCGAGCACGCACGCCAGCGCCAGGCACGCGCCGCCAGGCCAGCGGTAGCGGATCGCCATCGCCGACCGATCGGTCGCCGGCTCGACGCTCGCCCCAGGTGCCGGCCTGCGGCCCGGCCTAGAGGGAGCGGGCATCGGCCGAGGGCTCACGGGGTGCAGGTCGCGCGGGCGCCGCATCGATCATGCCTTCGGTCAGGCGGTCGAACAGCGATCGCCGGGGGTCGCGGGTCGCTCCGGCGGTCGGGTCCGCGCCCGATGGCGCCGCCGAACCGCCCTCGGCGGTCGATTCGCGGCCGGGCGCTGACGTCGTCGCCGGCTCGACGTCGACGGCCACAGGCGGGGAAGCGACGTCGCCCCCGGTCGCGGGCAGAACTTCCGCGGCGACCGGCGGCGGCGCCCGCGGCATCGGTTCGACCGGCCCGCTCGGACCGGCGATTGCGACCGGAACCGCAAATTCGACGCTGGCGGCCGCAGAGGTCGAGGCCTGGTTCGGCGTCTCGGTAGCGACCGGCAGCGACGATCCGGGCTGGACGCCCTCGGCCACCACCGGCCTCGGCTGGAGCGCGGGCATGACGATCCGCTCGACCGGCGCGAACGGATCGCCGCTCGCCCGTCGAAAGGCGAGCGCCTCGTGACCCCCGGCACGGGCCGACTGACCGGGCTCGAGCTCAATCTCGCGTTCGCCGTCTGGCGTGGCGACCCGGCACCGGCCGCGCTCGGCCGCGACCTCCGTGCCATCGGCATCGACGGTCACGTCGAACACGCGCCCCCCGACCCGGATTGCGAGCGCCGGCGTCGCGACCGAGAACCGTGCCGAGTTGCCGAGGCGGTAGCGGAGACGCCCGGCGGTCTGCTCCAGAACCGTTCCGGCATCCGGCAGGCTGAACCGGCTGCCGGGGCCGGCGCTGACGTGGTCGGTAGCGCGCGCCAGGATCAGGCGACTGCCGGCGCCGGTCACCACCCGGCTGCCGTCCGGCAGCGCGGTGGCCGAAAGCGCCGCTGCCCAGCTGCCCGCGCCGGGCGCCAGGTAGCGCGCCTCGCCGATCCGCTCGACCACCCGCCAGGCGTCCGCATGGACCTCGGGCGTCGGCGCCTGCCCGGCGCTCTGGCAACCGGCCAGCAGACCGGCGCCGATCACGATCGACGCCAGCCGTGAGGAAATGCCCCGGGGAAGCGTCCCCTTCGCCAGAATCATGAGGATCACCCGCGCCCGCAGGATCGATCGGTGTGCCGTGCGGAGCGTCAGGAGAGCCGAAACGTGCTAATTACTGGTTAACGCCGATCACCGGCAGACGGGCGCCACCCGAGTTTGGCCCGAGACCGGGCGGGTTTGGTCACGACCTCAGAGGCTCCGGCCGATCGCCTGATCCAGGATCGAGAGGCCGTCGTCGATCTGGCGATCGGTCGCGGTCAATGGCGGTGCGATCCGCCAGACGCTGGCCAGCCCTGGCAGGGACACGATGTTCATCGACAGGCCGAGCTCGAGGCAGCGCCGGGTGATCTTCGCCCCGAGCTCGGGGCTGGGGGTACGGCTCTGCCGGTCGGTCACCAGCTCGACGCCCCAGAGCAGCCCGCGGCCGCGCACGTCGCCGATCACCTCGTAGCGCTGCTGCAGACCGCGAAGCCCGGCCGCCAGCCGCTCGCCCAGGACCATCGCGTGCTCGGCCAGATGCTCGCGCGCCAGCACTTCGAGCACGGCCAGCCCGACCGCCGCCGGCAGCGGATCGGAGACGTGCGAGGTGACGTGCACGAAGCCGCGCCGGTAGCAGCGCTCCTCGAGCTCGGCGCTGGTCACCGCTGCGGCGAGCGGAATCCCGCCGCCCAGCGTCTTGGAGAGCGCGAGGAAGTCCGGTACGACGCCGTCCTGCTCGAAGGCGAAATTGGCCCCGACCCGGCCGAACGCGGTCTGCGCCTCGTCCAGGATCAGGAGCATGCCGCGCGCCTCGCAGAGCTCCTTGAGGCGGGGGAAATAGCCCGCAGGCGGCACGATCACGCCGCCGGTCGAGATGATCGGCTCGGCGATCGCGGCCGCCGGCTGGCCGGAGGTCTGGCTGTCGATCAGCTCGAAGCCGACCTCGAGGCAGGTGCAGTCGCAGGCATCGGTGCAATGGCGGATCGGGCAGCGATAGGCGTTCGGCGTCGGGATCGCCAAGTTGCCGGGCAGGCCCGGACCATAGCCGCGGCGACCGACCGAATAGGTCGCGGCCCCGGCGCCGCCGGTCAGCCCATGGAAGGAGTTACTGAGCCCGACCACCTCATGGCCGCCGGTCGCGAGCTTGGCCATCCTGAGCGCCACTTCGTTGGCCTCGCTGCCGGTGTTGAGCAGCATGACTTTCTGCAACTGAGGCGGGAGCAGCGCGGCGAGTTCGCGACAGAGCTCGACGACCTCGGGCGCCAGCATCCAGCTGAACAGGTGGATCGCGCGCTCGCAGCTGCGCCCGATCGCGGCGACCACGGCCGGGTGATTGTGGCCGAGCGTCGCGCACATCTGGCCAGAGGTGAAGTCGAGGATCTGCCGACCGCGGTCGTCGTAAACGTAGCTGCCCTCTGCCCGTTCGATGAAGAACGGGGGGAAGTCGCCGACATAGCGGATCATGTGGCGCTCGACCGCGGCCTGCAGCTCCCGCCGGCGCGCCGCGACGCCCTCGCCCAGACCGCCCGTCTCTTCGCTCGCCGCCATCCTGTCCTCCCCGCCGGATCCGGCGACGCTAGGGGCGCCGGCGTTCGCCCGTCAATGGCGAGCGTGCGGTGCGGCCCCGAAGGCCGCCGGCACGCAAATTGCTCACTGCACCTTCATCGGCTATCAGCAGTCTCCTATCTCAGAAGCACGGCCAGCGACAGCGGTCGCGCAAACACCACGGTCGGAGCGGCATGACCGAGCGTATTCTGATCGTCGTCCACGGGGCGCATTCGACGCCCGGGCGGGTCGGCGAGCGGCTGGAGGCGCGCGGCTGCGTGCTCGAGCGCCGCTGCACGAACCTTTTCGATCCGCTCCCGGACGATCTCTCGGGCTACGCGGCCGCGATCGTGTTCGGCGGCCCGCAGAGCGCCAACGACGACGACCGGCCGGCGATCCGGATGGAGCTGAACTGGCTGGAGAAGGTGGCGCTGCCGAGCAAGACGCCGCTGCTCGGGATCTGCCTTGGCGCCCAGATGATCGCGCGCGTGCTCGGCGCGAAGGTCGGACGCCATCCCGAGGGGCTGGTCGAGATCGGCTGGCACCCGATCTACCCGACCCCGGCCGGGCAGGGCTATTTCGAGGGCCCGACCATGTTCTACCAGTGGCACAAGGAGACCTTCGCGATCCCGGCGGGCGCGGTTCACCTCGCCCACAACGACGCCTTCGATGCCCAGATGTTCAGCTACATGGACCGGGTGTTCGGGATCGAGTTCCACCCGGAGATGACCCGGACGATGATCGACCGCTGGAGCGGCTCGGAGCGCGGCGGCGCGATGCTGACCCTGCTCGGCGCCCAGCCGCGCGAGGTTCAGCTCAAGAGCTACGATCGCTACGCGCCGGCGACCGACCGCTGGCTCGACCGTTTTCTGGATGACTACCTGCTGCGGCGCCCGTCCGCTCGTTGACTTCGGGTTCTCTATCGCCCGTTCGCCTGCGCGGCCTCGTCGCGCGCCTGCGACCAGCCGTTCTGCCAGTCGAGATGGCCGCACGCATCAGAGGGGTGCGGGTTGTCGGCGAAGCTCAGGCCCTCACCATAGGCCTGATAGCCGGCATCGTAGTCGGAAACCTTCGGTGCTTCGCCTGCCGGCGCCTCCGGCGGCGGCGCTTCGTCCCGGGCGCCATCGGCGGCCCGCGACTCCTCGAGCCGTACCAGCACGCCGTCGTCGACGCCCGCAGGATGCTCGGCCAGGACCTGCCGGCCGCGGGCGGTGATCCGAAACTGGCTGGCCGGCCGCCACTCGATCAGACTGGCCCGACCCAGTTTGGCGGTGATCGCCTGCAGTTGCGCGCGCACATCCCCTTCCGGCAGCCGGTGCTCGACCTCGGCCTGGTGCCGGAGCTCGCGCAGATGGTCGATGCAGGCGTCCACGGTACCCGCCCTGGCGGCCGCGACCCGGAGCACTGCGAGCATCAGGTCCGGCTCGTGCAGAAGAACTGACTCGTCCCGTTCCATGATCGTCCTCGTTCTTTGACCACTTCAACGGGATTGCCCGCCCGCGGTTCCACCGGCCACGGCCGGACAACCGGTCAGGCGAGCCCGACCCGCTCGGCCCGCGGCGTCTTGCCGTACATCTGCCGATAGCAGGTCGAGAAATGCGAGGCCGAGACGAAACCGCAGGCGAAAGCGACGTTCATGACCGGCATGCTGGTCTGGTAGAGCAGGTGGCGGGCGCGCTCGAGCCGGAGCTCGAGATAGTACTGGGCCGGCGTGCGCCCGAGGTGCTTCCTGAACAGGCGCTCGAGCTGCCGGCGCGACAGGCCGACGTAGCGCGCGAGCATCTCCTGGTCGAGCGGCTCCTCGACGTTGCTCTCCATCATCTCGATCGCGCCGATCAGCTTCGGATGATAGATGCCGAGCCGGACCCGGTACGGCATGCGCTGGTGGTCGTGAGGCTGACGGATCCGATCGAGCAGGCACTGCTCGGAGACCTTGACCGCCAGCTCCTGGCCGTGGTCGCGCGCGATCAGGTGCAGCATCAGATCGAGTGCGGCGGTGCCGCCCGAGCAGGTCAGACGCTTGCCGTCGACCTCGAACAGATCGGCGCTGACGTCGATCTCGGGGAACTCCTCCATGAAGCCCGGCAGGTTCTCCCAGTGGATCGTGCAGCGGTGTTTGTGCAGCAGCCCGGCCTTGGCCAGCAGATGCGCCCCGGTGCACAGCGCGCCCACCACCGCGCCCGAGCGGTCGGCGCGGCGCAGCCAGGCGAACAGCTCGCGGTCGACGATCCGCTCCGCCCCGAGCCCGCTGCAGAGGATGATCGTCGACTGGTCGCGCCCGGGACCGCCGATGTGCACGTCGGCCAGGCTGTGATCGGCGATCACCGGACAACCGTTGCTGGCGCGGACCGGGCCGGCCTCCTTGGCCACGACCTGCCAGCTGTAGAGCGTGCGCCCGGCCATGCGGTTGGCGATCCGCAGCGCCTCGAGCGCCGAGACGAACGCCATCATCGAGAAGTTCGGCACCAGCACGAAGGCGAAGCGCTCGGGCGATGACGCCCGGTCCGGCCGGTCGGCCGCGCGCGGCTCCTGATGCCCGTTGCCTCGGGCCATCCTGCCAGCTCCTCTCGCGAAGGCCGCGACCCCGATGTCGCAAGGGCGACATTCGCCAGCCAATATCGAACGATCTGCGATCGAACACAACGGGGCGCGCCCCGACCCGCCATGTCGCGGCCGAGATAGCCGGTGTCGCCGCCGGCGATGCGGTGCTACACCGGCTCCTGTCATCTGCAGCGAAGCCAGGGGAGGCCGGAGCGCACATGGCCACGACCAGGATGAGCAGCGACATCGAGATCGCCCGGGCGGCAAGCCTGCTGCCGATCGGCGAGGTGGCCGACAAGCTCGGGATTCCGGGCGCGGCGCTCTATCAGTACGGGCCCGACAAGGCCAAGATCGGCTTCGATTTTCTCGAACGGCTCGAGGGCCGTCCGGACGGCAAGCTGGTGCTGGTGACCGCGATCAATCCGACGCCCGCCGGCGAAGGCAAGACCACGACGACCGTCGGCCTCGGCGACGGCCTCAACCGGATCGGCGCGCGCGCCGCGATCTGCCTGCGCGAGCCATCGCTCGGCCCGTGCTTCGGCATGAAGGGCGGGGCGGCCGGCGGCGGCTACGCCCAGGTCGTGCCGATGGAGGACATCAACCTTCACTTCACCGGCGACTTCCACGCGATCGGGAGTGCCAACAACCTGCTCGCGGCGCTGATCGACAACCACCTCTATTGGGGCAACGAGCTCGGCATCGACGCGCGCCGGATCACCTGGCGCCGGGTCATGGACATGAACGACCGCGCGCTGCGTTCGGTCGTGAGCTCACTCGGCGGCGTCGCCAACGGCTTTCCGCGCGAGGACGGCTTCGACATCACGGTCGCCTCGGAGGTCATGGCGATCTTCTGCCTGGCCGAGGACGTGCACGACCTCGAGCGCCGGCTCGGCAACGTCATCATCGGCTACACCCGCGACCGGCGGCCGGTCACCGCGGCCGACCTCAAGGCCGAGGGGCCGATGGCGGTCCTGCTCAAGGACGCGCTGATGCCGAACCTGGTGCAGACGCTCGAGCACAACCCCGCCTTCATCCACGGCGGCCCGTTCGCCAACATCGCCCATGGCTGCAACTCGGTGATCGCGACCAAGACCGCGCTCAAGCTCGCCGACTACGTGGTCACCGAAGCCGGGTTCGGCGCCGACCTGGGTGCGGAGAAATTCTTCGACATCAAGTGCCGCAAGGCGGGCCTGACGCCGGATGCCGCGGTGGTGGTGGCGACCGTGCGCGCGCTCAAGATGCATGGCGGCGTGGCCCGCGACCGACTGGGCGAGGAAAACCTGGATGCGCTCCGGCGCGGCATGGCGAACCTCGCGCGCCATGTCCAGAACGTCCGCCGCTACGGCGTGCCGGCGGTGGTTGCGATCAATCACTTCACCAGCGACACGGCTGCCGAGCACGCGCTGGTCCAGGAGCTCTGCCGGGCCCAGGGCGTGGAGGCGATCGTCTGCAGCCACTGGGCTGACGGTGGTGCCGGGACCGAGCGCCTGGCCGAGCACGTGGTCCACCTGTGCACGGGCGACCGCTATCTCGACGGCCGCGGCTTCCAGCTGCTCTACCCGGACGACATGCCGCTTTGGGACAAGATCAAGACGATCGCGACCAAGATCTACGGCGCCGACGACATCATCGCCGACAAGACCATCCGCGCCCGCTTCGCCGAGCTCCAGGAACAGGGTTATGGCCACTACCCGATCTGCGTGGCGAAAACCCAGTACAGCTTCTCGACCGACCCGAACCTGAAGGGCGCGCCCTCGCACCACGTGGTGCCGATCCGCGAGGTGCGCCTGGCCAACGGCGCCGAGTTCGTGGTCGCGATCTGCGGCGACATCATGACCATGCCGGGTCTGCCCCGCGTCCCCGCCGCCAACGCCATCCGGATCGATCCCCAGGGTCAGGTCGAGGGGCTGTTTTAGCCCCGGATCGCCGGCGACTCAGCGCCGGCGCGGACGTCATGGCGGCAGGCACGGGGTCGTGCTAACCTCTGGCCCCGCAACAGCCCGAGAGGATGGCGATGGCGAGGCCGAACGGGGAGCGTCGCCTCGCTGCGATCTTGGCGATGGACGTCGTCGGCTACTCGGCCCTCGTCGAACGCGACGAGGCGGGTACGCTGGCGCGCCTGAGGGGCCTGCGGGTCGAGGTCGTCACGCCGATCCTCACCAACCACGGCGGTCGCGTGGCCAAGCTGATGGGCGACGGGGCGATCGTCGAGTTCGCCAGCGCTGCCGAGGCGGTCCTGGCGGCGATCGAGATGCAGTCCGCGGCCGCGGCGCACGAGGTCGAGCTCCCGCTCGCCGAGCGGATCGTGCTGCGGGTCGGGATCAATCTCGGCGACGTCGTGGTCGAGCCGGACGGCGACGTGCTGGGCGATGGGGTGAACATCGCGGCACGGCTCGAGCAGCTCGCTGAGCCGGGCGGAATCTGCCTTAGCGAGGCGGTGGTCCGCAGCATCCGCAGCGGCCTGCCGGTCGCGGCGAAGGATCTCGGACCGCAGCGCCTGAAGAACATCGCCGAGCCGGTGCGGGCCTACCGGCTGCTGGTCGACCGCCCCGCGAGGCGGCCGAAGCCACGGATCCGGTTGCCGTGGGCAGTTGCCGCAGCCCTCGCCGCTCTCATACTGCTGGCGGCAACCGGCGGGGCCGGCTGGTGGTGGCGCCTCGAATTGGGTTCCGATGCCGCGGCCCGAGCAGCCGCCGGGCAGCCGGCATTGCCGCTCCCGGACCGACCCTCCATCGCCGTCTTGCCCTTCGACAGTTTGAGCCGCGACGAGCGCCTCGGCCGTCTCGCCGACGGCATGGTCGAGGATGTCATCACCGATCTGTCCCGGTTCCGCGAGTTGTTCGTCATCGCCGGCAACTCGACCTTCGTCTACAAGGGCAAGCCGGTCGACGTGCGCGAGGTGGGACGCCAGCTCGGAGTCCGCTATGTCCTCGAGGGAAGCGTGCAAAGCGGCGACGGCCGGCTGCGGCTGACGGCGCAGCTGGTCGACACGACGAGTGGGGCGTACGTCTGGTCCGAGCGCTACGACCGCCCTCTGGACGACCTCTTCGCGGTGCGGGCCGACGTCGCCGAGCGCATTGTAGGCGCGATCGGCGGCACCAAGGGGGCCTACCGCAAGGCGGCGCTCGACGCCGCGCGCCGCCGGCCGCCTCAGAGCCTGGAAGCCTATGACCTGGTCCTGCTCGGCACCGAGGCGCGGCTCCGCTTGACCAAGGAGGATAACGCCAAGGCGGTGGAGTTGCTGCGCCGTGCTGTCTCGCTCGATCCGTCCCTGCCGTCAGCCCGCGTCGCGCTGGCCATGGCCTATTGGAACCAGGTCGACTACAGCTGGGTGCCGTTCCCGCAGGCGATGGCGGCGTGGCTGGCGGAGGCGCAGCAGGCCGTCGCCCTCGACCCCAGCGATGCCATGGCGCACGTGGTGCTCGGCCTGTGCTGGCTCTACGCCAACGACTGGGATACCGCCGCCGCAGAATTCGAGGCGGCGCTTCGCGCCAACCCGAACGACCCCTACGCGCTGGCCTTGATCGCAGGCAATTCGACTTGGCTGGGATGGCCGTCGGCGCGCCTCGTGGGGATGATCGAGCGGGCGACTCGCTTGAACCCTTTCGACATCGGCATTTCGCACATGGCGAAGCTGGTTTACTTCTTTGCCGGCGACTTCAAGAAGGCGATCGCGAACTGCAAGGCGCATGGCGCTCCGAGTTTCTTCGACTTTCTGTTCCTCGCGATGAGCTACGGCGAGCTGGAAATGACGGACGAGGCCGCAGCCAACGCAGCCATGGTCCTCAAGGCCAAGCCGGAGTTCTCTGCGGAGTGGTGGCTGACCTACAATGGGGAGTTCGCGCCGGCGGCCACCGCCAACCGTGCCTTGCTCCTCGAGGGAATTGACAAAGCCGGTCTGCCGCATTGCGCGACCGCGCGACAGATCGCGGACGACCCGGCGATCCGACACTTCCCGGGATGCGACACGCGACGCGCCGAGAGCGCACAGACCAACCCTTGAAGCGGGCGAGCCTCACATGGGCCCCTGGCCCGCATGAGCTCGCGATGGCGACGAACGTTCTCGTGAGGCTTGGAATGGGACGCGGGAACCGAAGGGGTGACTGGTCACAGATAGGGTGTCGAATACACCGCCAGTCCGACGACGAATGTCGCCGCGGCGAAAGCGATCACCGCTGCCGCCCTTGAAGCCGGCCGGCGCGTTTGCGACAACGATGGAAACCTCGCACCGCTGATCGGTCAGCATGACGAAGTACTCCATCTGGTCGCTCGCCCGGAACGCGTTCCGCGGCCATCAGGACTGGGCGCCGGTGTGGCGGAGCCCGGAGCCGAAGCCGCGCTATGCCGTGATCATCGTCGGCGCCGGCGGGCACGGGCTCGCAACCGCCTACTACCTCGCCAGGCAATGCGGGATCACCGACGTGGCGGTTTTGGAAAAAGGCTGGCTCGGCGGCGGCAACACCGGGCGCAACACCACGATCATCCGCTCGAACTATCTCCAGGACGCGAGCGCCGCGATCTACGATCACGCGGTCAAGCTCTGGGAGGGCCTGTCGCAGGCGCTGAACTACAACGTGATGTTCAGCCAGCGGGGCGTGATGCATCTCGCCCACTCGGTTCACGACCTCCAGGAGGTCAAGCGCCGCCTGCACGCCAACCGGCTCTGCGGGATCGACAGCGAATTCCTCACGCCCGCCGAGATCCATGAGCTCGAGCCGCTGCTCAACGTCTCGAAGAGCGCCCGCTACCCGATCCTGGGAGCGTCCCTGCAACGGCGCGGCGGCACCGCCCGCCACGATGCGGTCGCCTGGGGCTACGCCCGCGCGGCCGACGCGATGGGCGTCGACATCATCCAGAACTGCGAGGTCACCGGCATCGGCACCCGGGGCGGCAAGGTCGAGCGAGTTGAGACCAGCCGCGGCGAGATTGCCTGTGAAAAACTTGCGCTGGTCGCCGCCGGCCATTCCAGCGTGCTCGCGGCGATGGCCGGCTTTCGCCTGCCGATCGAGAGCTTTCCTCTGCAGGCCCTGGTCTCGGAGCCGGTCAAGCCCTGCGTCAACACCGTGATCATGTCGAACGCGGTGCACGGCTATATCAGCCAGTCGGACAAGGGCGAGCTCGTGATCGGCGCCGGCACCGACCAGTTCGTGTCCTACAGCCAGCGCGGCTCGTTTCACATCATCGAGCACACGCTCCAGGCGATCGTCGAGCTTTTTCCCAGTTTCTCGCGCATGAAGATGCTGCGCCAATGGGGCGGGGTCGTCGACGTCACCCCCGACCGCAGCCCGTTGATCGGCAAGACCCCGGTCGAGAACCTGTTCATCAACTGCGGCTGGGGCACGGGCGGTTTCAAGGCGACCCCGGGCTCCGGTCACGTGTTCGCGCACACGATCGCCAAGGGCGAGCCGCATCCGATCGCCGCCCCCTTCAGCCTCGAGCGCTTCTCGAGCGGCGATCTGGTCGACGAGCACGGCGCCGCCGCCGTGGCGCACTGAGGAGTAGCGATGGCCAAGACCCTCTCGCGACCGTCCGACGCCACGCTCTACGAGGACGATTTTCCGCTGTGGGCCGAGCATCAGGCGGCGCTGTTGCGCGCGCGCCGGTTCGGCGAACTCGATCTCGACAACCTGATCGAGGAGGTGGAGGATTTGAGCCGACGCGAGCGGGACGCCGTCGAGAGCCTGGTCGAGACCATCGTCGAGCATCTGTTGAAGTTGGCCGTCTCCCCTCGGCAGCGGCCGCGGCGGGGCTGGCTGGTGACGGTCGACAAGCAACGGCTCAGGCTCGCTCGCAAGCTGACGACCAGCCTGCGCAATCACCTCGAGGCGGAGCTTCCGGCGCTTTATGGCGGCCTTCGTCGGCCGGTGGCGCGTCAGCTCGAAAAGGACCGCGTGCCAAGCGACGCGATTCCCGCCGCTTGCCCTTACACGCTGGACAAGGTCCTCGATCCCGACTGGTACCCGACCAACATCCATGGCCTTGAGGATCCAACGCCGTGATCGAGCCATGCTGCTGATCCCCTGCCCCTGGTGCGGCGAGCGCGAAGAGACCGAGTTCCACTGCGGCGGCGAGGCGCACATCGTCCGGCCCAAGCACCCGGCCGACCTCACCGACCAGCAATGGGCCGACTATCTGTTCATGCGCGCCAACCCCAAGGGCCTGCACTTCGAGCGCTGGCGCCACCTCCACGGCTGCGGCCGCTGGTTCAACCTCGCCCGCGACACCGTAAGCGACCGGATCCTCACGGCCTACCGCATGGGCGAGCCAAGGCCCAAGATCGACCTTACTGCCGCATCCGACGGTCGAAAATCATGAGCGAGCACGACCACGGCCGGCCGGGCCATCGCTTGCCCGAGGGCGGGCGGATCGACCGCTCGCAACCGCTGAACTTCACCTTCAATGGCAGCCGCCACCAGGGCTTCGCCGGCGATACGCTGGCATCCGCGCTGCTCGCGAACGGCATCCACCTAGTCGGGCGGAGCTTCAAATACCATCGACCGCGCGGCATCGTCACCGCGGGCGCCGAGGAGCCGAACGCGCTGGTCCAGCTCGGCATCGGCGCACGTACCGAGCCCAACGCGCGGGCGACCCAGGTCGAGCTCTACGAAGGCCTGGTCGCCCGCAGCCAGAACTGCTGGCCGTCGGTCGAGTTCGACGTCGGCGCGATCGGCAACCTTCTGAGCCCGCTGTTCCCGGCCGGCTTCTACTACAAGACCTTCATGTGGCCGCCGTCTTGGTGGCGGAGCGTCTACGAGGGCGCGATTCGCCGGGCCGCCGGTCTCGGCCAGGCGCCGAGCGACCCCGACCCCGACCGCTACGAGCACCGCTTCGCCCATGCCGACGTGCTGATCGTCGGCGCCGGACCCGCGGGTCTCGCCGCGGCGCTCGCGGCCGGCCGGAGCGGCGCGCGCGTGCTCCTGGTCGAGCAGGATGCCGATGTCGGCGGCGCGCTGCTCGATGATCCCCTGGATCATCCAGCGGCCGCCTGGCTCGCCGAGGTGCGGGCCGAACTCGACGCGCTGCCGGAGGTCCGGCTTCTCACCAGGACCGCGGCATTCGCCTACTACGACCACAACTATCTGGGCCTGATCGAGCGGGTGACCGATCATCTCGGGCCCGCCGTCCCCCCTCACCTGCCACGCCAGCGGCTCTGGAAGGTGCGCGCCAGGCAGGTCGTGCTGGCGACCGGCGCACTCGAGCGGCCGTTGGTGTTCGCCGACAACGACCGGCCGGGGATCATGCTGGCCGGCGCCGTGCGCCGGTATCTGAACCACCACGCCGTGCTCGCCGGCCGGCACGCGGTGCTGCTGACCAACAACGACGGCGCCTACCGGACCGCGCTCGATCTGCAGGCCGCCGGCGCTGGCATCACCGTGATCGATCTTCGCCCACGCCTCGAGGGCGCTCTGCCGCGCCAGGCCGAAGCGGCCGGCATCCAGGTCCGGGCCGCCCATGCGATCACCGGCACCGAGGGCCACCGGCGGGTGAGCGCGGTCCAGGTCCAGGCGCTGAACTACGCCGGCGACAGTGTCCAAGGGAGCCCGGAAAAGATCGCCTGCGATCTGGTCTGCACTTCGGGCGGCTGGAACCCGACGATCCATCTGCAGTCGCAATCGCGCGCCAGGCCCCGCTACGATCCCGAGCGCGGCATCTTTCTGCCGGGCGCGCCCGTCCAGGCGGAGCGCTCCGCGGGCGCATGCAACGGCACCTTCGAGCTCCGGGCCTGCCTCGAGGAGGGCGCGCGCGCCGGGCTCGCCGCGGCCGAGGCCGCGGGCTTCAGCGCGCAGCTGCCTGAGCTGCCTCACCTTGAGGACGCCGAGGAAGCGCCCGCACGGCTTTTCTGGCAGGTGCCCTCCGGCCGGCTGGCGCACCGGGAAAAAGCGTTCGTCGACCTGCAGAACGATGTCACCGCCGCCGACCTCGCACTGGCGCTCCGCGAAGGCTACCGCTCGATCGAGCACGTCAAGCGCTACACCACGACCGGCATGGGCACCGATCAGGGCAAGACCAGCAACGTCAACGCGCTCGGCATCGTCTCGACCATCACCGGCCAGCCGCTCGCCGACCTCGGCGTCACCACCTTCCGGCCGCCCTATACGCCTGTGAGCTTCGGCGCGATCGTCGGCCGCAATGCCGGCGCCTTGTTCGACCCGGTCCGGCGCACGCCGATGCACAGCTGGCACGCGGCCCAGGGAGCGGTGTTCGAGCCGGTCGGCCAATGGCAACGCGCCTGGTACTATCCACAGCCCCGCGAGGACATGGCGGCGGCGGTCGCGCGCGAGGTCGAAGCGGCGCGCACGTCGATCGGCATCCTGGATGCCAGCACGCTCGGCAAGATCGACCTCCGGGGCCCGGACGCGGCCGAGCTCTTGAACCGCGTCTACACCAACGCCTGGAGCAAGCTCGCGATCGGGCGCTGCCGCTACGGCCTGATGCTCGGCGAGGACGGCATGGTGTTCGACGACGGCGTCACCTCGCGGCTCGGCGAGCAGCACTACCTGATGAGCACCACGACCGGTGGCGCTGCGCGCGTGCTCGCCTGGCTCGAGGAGTGGCTGCAGACCGAATGGCCGGAGCTGCGGGTCTTCTGCACCTCGGTGACGGAGCAGTGGGCGACCGTCGGCCTGTCGGGCCCCGAGACCCGCAAGCTGATGGCCGAGCTGGTGCCCGACCTCGATCTCGACCCGGAGGCCTTCCCCCACATGAGCGTGCGCGAGGCCGACGTCCTGGGCGTGCCGGCACGGGTCTTCCGGATCAGCTTCACGGGTGAGCTCGGCTACGAGATCCAGATCCCGGCGAGCTATGGCCTCGCTCTCTGGCAGGCGTGCATCGAAGCCGGCCGGAAATACGGCGTCACGCCCTACGGCACCGAAGCCATGCACGTGCTGCGCGCCGAGAAGGGCTACATCATCGCGGGCCAAGAGACCGACGGCACGATCACGCCCGAGGACCTCGGCATGGCCTGGATCATCGGCAAGCAGAAGCCCGACTTCATCGGCAAGCGCTCGCTGGCCCGCGCCGACCTCCAAAAGGATGGCCGCAAGCAGCTGGTCGGCCTGCTCCCCGAGGATCGCGAGGCACGCCTGGACGAAGGCGCCCAGATCGTCGCCGCGCCTGCCGAGGCGGTCCCGATGACCCTGCTCGGCCACGTCACCTCGGCCTACTTCAGCCCCAACCTCGGCCGCTCCTTCGCGCTCGCGTTGGTCGCGGACGGCCGCGCCCGGATCGGCCAGAAGCTCTACGTCCCGCTGCTCGATCGCACGCTCGCGGTGACCGTCACCGAGCCCGTTTTTCTCGACGCCGAAGGAGCCAGGCTGCATGGCTGAGCGGCTGGTCCGGACACCCGCGCTCGCGCCGGAGCGGCGCCAACCGCGCGGCATCCGCCTTGCCGAGCGGACCAGTCTCGGCAAGATCGACCTGCGCGGCGACCCTGCCGATCGCGCGTTCATGAGCGGGGTCGGCCGCGTCCTCGACCTGCTGCTGCCGACCGAGCCCGGCACGACCGCGAGCAAAGGCCAAATCACCGCGCTCTGGCACGGCCCCGACCAGTGGCTCCTGACCTGCCCGGCGGATGATGCCGCCTTCTTCATCAACACGCTGCGCCAGGCGCTCGCCGACAGCCACGCCGCACTGACCGACATCAGCGACGGCCGCATCGCGCTCACGCTCGCCGGTCCGAGCGCCCGCGACGTGCTCGCCAAGGGCTGCCCCCTCGACCTGCACCCGCGCGCGTTCCGGCCCGGCCAGTGCGCCCAGAGCCTGCTGGCGAAGGCCTCTGTCCTGCTGCATCTGCGCGATGACGACCCGCAGACGGGTCCGATCTTCGAGCTCTTCGTCGCCCGCTCGTTCTCCCATTACCTCTGGATCTGGCTGGAAGACGCCGGCTTGGAGTATGGTGTCCAGGTCGAACGACCGGCCTGATCTCCCGCAACGAGCTGATCCGCCGGGCGTTCGATCGATACCTCGCCGCGGCGGCCTTACCGCCCGAAGAAGCTGGTCCGGAAGGCTCAACCAACGCCATAGCCGCGATTGCAAGGCTCCACGACCCGCCGCACAGCAAGCGGAGGGGAACGAAAAGGCATCGAGCCGGCCGTGCTGATATCGATCGTCCGACCGATGCTGATCGTCGCGGGCACCGCTTTCTATTTCGGCCTCGCGATCCTCGGTCGCGGCGGGTTCGCGGCCTTCTTCGCCCACCCGGCGCTGACCGCGCTCGCGATCGTCTTCATCGCACTTGCCGGCGCCGCGCTGTTCGCCGGCGGCAACCTGAGCGCGGGCGTACGCGAGGACCGGGCCAACCGGTGGGTGATCGCCGCGCTCGGCCTGATCGGACTGCTCGCCGCCTGGCTCCCGGCCTACTGCGACCGCAAGGACTTCTGGCCCCTCGACGGCGACGCCGTCCGCTGGCTCGGCGTCGCGCTGTTTGCCGCCGGCGGCGCGCTCCGCCTCTGGCCTGTCTTCGTGCTCGGCCACCGCTTCAGCGGCCTGGTCGCGATCCAACCCGGCCACACGCTCGTCACCACCGGCATCTACGCCCGGATCCGTCACCCGAGCTATCTGGGGTTGCTGGTCAACGGGCTGGGCTGGGCGCTCGCCTTCCGCTCGACCATCGGCGTGCTCCTCACCGCGCTCCTGATCCCACCCCTCCTCGCCCGCATCTGGTCCGAAGAGAACCTGCTGCGCTCCCAGTTCAAGGACGAGTACGATGCCTACCGCGCCCGGACGTCACGACTGATTCCGGGGCTCTACTAGGGGCGATCGAACGCGATCGAGAGACCGGGTGGCGTAGGACGCGCGGGCTGTTTGGGGGTCACCTCACAGGATCGCGCTTCGCGAGCTCTTGGAGGACAAGGCCGAAGCTGACCTCCTGCGCGAGATGATCGGCCTTGCCGCCGGGCGGCTGATCAGCCGTCGGCCGGCGCTACATGGGCCTCGATACCCGCGCCCCGTTCAGCCATACTGAGCCCGCGAGGCTGCCTGCGATTCCTGACCCGGCGCGGACCGCGCGGACCCGCTGGGACACGATCCGACGCGTGCCGAACTCGCCGCGCAGCATCCGGATGCCAAGTGATCCTGACCGTGCGCGATCCGGGGCGCTGGTTCGAGAGCGCCTGGAGCACGATCTTCCGGCGGATCACCCGGCCGGTCGCCGAGGGCGACGACGTCGGGCGGCGGCGGACGCGGATGCAGCGCCAGCTGATCGTCGAGCGGACCTTCGGCGGCGACATTGAGGATCGAGAGCACGCCCGGGCCGTCTTCCTCCGCCACATCGAGGCGGTGAAGCGGGGCCTGCCGGCGGAGCGGCTGCTGGTCTACGAGGTCGAGGAGGGCTGGCAGCCGCTCTGCCGTTTCCTCGGAGTGCCGGTGCCGGACACGCCGTTTCCGCACGTCAACACGACCGAGGAGTTCCGGACGCGCTTTCATGACTGAGGGGGCGGCCGGAGCGCCGGATCGATCCCGGGTTGCCGAGAGTCCCGGAAATCGCGTGGGGATGATCGAAAAAATCTGCATGTTGGCCTGCCGTTCCGGGATTTCGGCCGCTTTCGGCCTTGCTCAAGCCCGGGAACCTTCACATAATTGCCCCGTTGAATGCTGGCTGTTGGCTGCTGGGGACGATCGATCTATCAAGCAATGACGGCAGGCGGGTGAGGGTCCTCGCCGAGATGGTGGTTTTCCTGTTCGCGCGCGGGGGTGACCAGATGCTCGAGGTAGAATCATGGCGGTGGTGAGGCCGCTCGCCAAGCGAAGGCTTCTCCCACGCCACGTGCTCGCCCGGATATGCACCGGCGGTCATGTCATCCCGATCAAGGCGCAGCTCGCTACCGGAGCGATCATCTTTGCCCTCTCGGCCTGGGTGACCGTCACCTCCGTCAGCTACGTCGGCAACCGGCACCTGCTCAGCGACACGGTCGCGCGGATCAACCAGCTCGAGCAGGCCTACGCCGACCTCCGCTCCGAGTCCCAGCTCTCGACCAAGAGCTTCATGGAGCAGATCGACGACCTTGAGACGAGCAAGCGCCGCCAGCAGGACGCGATCCGCGAGCTGACCGAGATCCGTCAGACTGTGGAACGCCAGCTCGGTTCCCGCGAGCGTCAGCTGACGACGCTGGCCGAGGAGCGCGACCACGCCCGCGACCAGCTTGACGGTGTCAGGCAGGCGCTGTCCGGGATCGAGGACCGGCTGCAGACGGTCACCGCCGAGCGGTCGGCCCTGCAGGAGCGCCTCGGCCAGACCCAGCAGCGGCTCGCGGCGGCGAGCCAGCAGCGCGATGCCGAGCGCCAGGTCCAGGTCGGCCTGCGGTGGCACGTCGCCCGGCTCGAGGACGAGGTCAAGGAATTGCGCAGCCAGCGCGAGAACGCCCAGGTCTGGCTCAAGGACTGGGTGCTCGGCAGCACCGAAGCGCTCGAGCAGCTGTTCGGGGAGACCGGGGTCGACGTCGAGGCGCTGGTCGCCCGGGCCGACGGCCCCGAGATGGGCCAGGGCGGTCCGCTCCAGGTGGCGGGGCCCGGGCCCGACGCTCCGGGCGACAAGCTCGCGCAGCTGACGCCCGCCAATCCGATGCAGAACGACCTCCAGCGCCTGGCGGCGCTGCAGAAGCTCGCCCGCACGCTGCCGCTCGCGTCGCCGCTCGACCACTTCTACCTGACCAGCGGTTTCGGCAAGCGGCGCGACCCGTTCACCCGCCAGCTGGCGTTCCACGCCGGGCTCGACTTCGGCGCCGTGCGCGGCTCGCACGTGCTCGCCACGGCGCCCGGCCACGTGACCCACGCCGGTCCCGCCGGCCCCTACGGCAACATGGTCGAGATCGACCACGGCATGGGGATCGTGACCCGTTACGGGCATCTGAAATCGGTCAGCGTCGCGGTCGGCGACGAGGTCCGGTTCCGCCAGGAGGTCGGGGTGATCGGCAGCACCGGGCGGAGCACCGCGCTGCATCTGCACTATGAGATCCGGATCGACGACGTCGCCTATGATCCCGCCCGCTTCCTGCATGCCGGCCGGTTCCTGGTCGGGATTTTCGCCAACCCCGGCGGCATCCCGGTCGAGCAGGTCGCGGACACGCCCGCGAGCGACTGAGCCCAATCCGATCGCGACGCTGGAAACCGCCGGCGCACGCGACTATGTCAGGAAATTGCCGCCGCGACCGCCACCCTGCCGCTTCGCGTCAGGCCGGTCGGCGTGGCCAACGGCGGCGCGCGATCGGCGCCGCCAGGCGGCCGGATGCCAGGCTACCGGCGCCGGGCGCACCAGCGACAGGGATGCTTGGGATGGATCCGAACCAGCTGCAGCGGCGAGCGCAGGAGGCCTCCGAGCTCCTGAAGGCGCTCGGCAATGCGCGTCGACTGATGATCCTCTGCCTGCTGATGGAGGGCGAGAAATCGGTCGGTGAGCTGGTCCGCCGGATCGGCCTCAGCCAGTCGGCGCTCTCGCAGCATCTGGCCCGGCTGCGCCGGGATCGCCTGGTCAGCACGCGGCGCTCGGCGCAGACCATCTACTATGCAATCGCGGGCGCCGACGCGCGCGCCCTGCTCCAGGCCCTGCACGGGCTCTACTGCGCGCGCGAGCCGGCCGAGACGCAGGCCGCGACCCTCGAGCCGCCCCGCCTCTCCCTGTAGCGAACAACCCGCAGAAACGCCGCTTCAGGCAGCTTCTGGCGCCTTGGGCCGGCAACCGTAGTACAACGTGACCGTGTGGGTCGCTTCGGCGAAGAACAACCAACGCTCGAGCGCGATGCCCGCGAGCCCCACGAGCGCGGCCAGCAGCGCCAGCGCGCCGGCGACGATGCCGGAGGTCGGCAGTGCCAGCAGCGTGAACCCGAGCCCGCCACCGAGCCCGAGGGTCCAGGCCAGCCGGCGGAGCTTGCGGGCGTGCCGGCGGGCGACGACGAAGCCCATCTCGCTCAGCAGATAGTTGGTCTGGGTGTGCGGCGGCTCGACCATCCGCACCAGCCCGAACCGGCCGAGGCCGGTCGCGCTCTCGGGCGTGCTTTGTGACGTTTGCCGCGCGATTGTGCGCCCCCAGCCGGCCTTGAGGGCGAAGGCGAGCGCGGTCGCGACCAGGGTAAGGCCACCCGCCGCCAGCCGGGGCAGGTCGAACAGAGCGAGCATGAGGTGCAGCAGCAGCGCTCCGCTCATCAGCGCGAAGCCGAGGTAGACCGGCGCGGTCAGCGGCTGATGCCATTGCCGGATCGGCTTCAGCGAGGCGTAGATCATGCCGGTGCACCAGACGGTCGCGAGCGCGCCGAGGGCCGCGAGCCACCCCGGGACCGCGAACCAGGCGGCGTCGGGTTCGGAAAAGATCCAGCCGAGGCCGAGGATCAGCGCCGGCAGGTAGGTGAGCAGCGCCATGGCGCCCTCGCGCGACAGCCAGGACGAGCGCCATTGGCTGACCGCCCGCCAGGCGCGCTCGGGGTGGCCGAGGTGCAGGGTCGAGGACAGAAGGCCGAGCGTGATCAGCGCCAGGGCGAGCAGCAGCGCGCTGAGATCGAACCAGGGATCCCCCGGCAGCAGGCCGAGCCCAGCGCCGAGGCCGAGCAGGAACAGAAGGCCGTAGCCCGCGCCCGAGGCGGTGGTGAACCAGATGATCGAGGGCGCCGGATGCACGAAGCGGCTCAGTCCGAGAGCACGCGGTCCAGCCAGGCGAGGAAGCCGCCTTGGGGTGCGGCCGGCTCGAGGGCGGCGGGTGCGCCGAGATGGCCCGGCTCGGTCCGGCGCGGCCGCGGCGGCAGGTACTTGTTGGTGGGCCGGTAGCCGATTTCCGGCATCAGGTCGTAGCCGCCGCGCTCCGCGACCAGGCGCGAGGCCGCCGAGTCGGGATCGGCGAGGTCGCCGAAGTGTCGGGCACCGGCGGGGCAGGTCCGCACGCAGGCCGGCACGCGGTCGATTTCTTCCAGATTTTGGTTGTAGATCCGGTCGATGCAGAGCGTGCATTTCTTCATGACGCCCCGATCGGCATCGAGTTCGCGCGCGCCGTAGGGGCAGGCCCAGGCGCACAGGCCACAGCCGATGCACAGCTCCTCGTCGACCAGCACGATGCCGTCCTCGGCCCGCTTGTAGGAGGCGCCGGTCGGGCAGACCGTGACGCAGGCGGCGTCCTCGCAATGCAGGCAGGACTTCGGGAAGTGGACGGTCCGGCCGTCCGCCCCCTCGCCGACCTCGTAGCCGTGCACCCGGTTCAGCCAGGCGCCGCGCGCCGAGGCGCCGTAGGGCTCCTGATCGGTGAGCGGCGCCGGATAGCCGCCGGTGTTCCATTCCTTGCAGTGGACGACGCAGGCCTGGCAGCCGACGCAGGTGTCGAGATCGATCACCAGGCCCAGACGACGTGCGGGACGGCTCTCCGGGAGGCTGGTCATCGGCGCCGCCGGAACTCGAGCCCGAAGCGGGATACCTTCGGCCTCGGCGGCAGGCTGCGTGGCGGGCGGAGGGTCGGGAGCTGCGGCGCGCTGGTGCCGGCCTCGGCGGCGAGCGCTGGCTCGATCCGCACCCTGAGGTCGTACCAGGCGGCCTGGCCGGTCACCGGGTCGGCGTTGGCGTAACGGTAGCCGCCTTCCCGCTCCGGCAGAAGATCGTCGATCAGATGATTGAGCAGAAAGCCTTTTTGAGCCTCGGGGGCATTCGTCGCCAGGTTCCAGGCACCGGCCCGTTTGGCGATCGCGTTCCAGGTCCAGCAGGTGTCCGGGTTAACTCCGTCGACCAGGCGAATCTGGGCCTTGATCCGGCCGTGGCGGCTGCTGACCCAGACCCAGGCGTCGTCCTCGAGGCCGAGCGCGGCCGCCCGGGCGTGGTGGAGATAGAGCCGGTTGCTGCCGTGGATCTGGCGCAGCCAGGCGTTCATCCCGCCCCAGGAATGATACATCGCCATCGGCCGCTGGGTGATCGCGTGCAGCGCAAAGCCGTCGGTCTTTGCGGCGCCGTCCTCGAACGGCGGATACCAGAACGGCAGCGGGTCGAAATAGGTGCGCACGCGCCCGCGGTGGCGGTCGGGCGGCTGCACCGCCCCATGGCCAGCGGCCGCGAGGCGGAACTTCTGCAGGACCTCACTGTAGAGCTGCAGCGTGATCGGCTCGGCCTTGGGAATGAAGCCCATCTGCACCGCGTAGTCGAGATAGGCGCGGTTGACGTGCTTGAAGTACTGCGCCTCGACCGGGATCTCGCCCTGCCAGAAACAGCCGTGCTCGATGTAGCGCTGGAGCTGGCCCGGATTGGGCTCGCCCCGGCCCTCCTTGGTCCCGTCCGGGCCGCGCCAGCCGGCCAGCGAGCCGATCCCGGGCTGGCGCTCGTGATGGATCAGGTAGTCGGCATAACCTTTTGGAAATTTGGCGCTGCCGTCGTCGTTGGTCATACCCGGCAGACCCAGGCGATGACCGAGCTCGAGCAGCACGTCCTGGAACGGGCGGACGTCGCGATCGGGGGTCAGGACCGGCTGGCGGATCGCGTCCGCCGGGCCGTCGGCCGAGCAGATTGGCCGGTCGAGCAGCGAGACGCAGTCGTAGCGCTCGAGGTAGGTCGTGTCGGGCAGCACGAGATCGGCGTAGGCGACCGTCTCCGAGAAGTAGCCGTCCGAATAGATGATCCGCGGAATCCGGTACTCGCCGGTGGCGGGGTCCTTGGCGGTCAGCATCGCGAGCGTGCCGCCGATGTTCATGGCCGAGTTCCAGGCCATGTTCGCCATGTACATGAAGAGCGTATCGATTCCGTAGGGATCGCCGTTGTGGGCGTTGGTGATCACGAGGTGCATCAGGCCGTGGGCGGCGAGCGGCGCCTCCCAGGAGAACGCCTTGTCGATCCGCCGCGGCGTGCCGTCCGCCTCGACCAGCAGATCCTCCGGACCGGTCGGAAAGCCGAGCGGCGGCCCCGCCATCGGCTGGCCGGGGGTAACCTGGTCCGCGCGACCTGCGGGCTTCGGCGCCGGCGGGATCGGCTTCGGGAACGGCGGCTTGTAGCGGAAGCCGCCCGGGGCATCGATGCTGCCGAGCAGGACCTGCAACAGATGCAGCGCGCGGCAGGTGTGGAAGCCGTTGGCGTGCGCCGAGATGCCGCGCATCGCGTGCATGCTGACCGGCCGGCCGATCATCTGCTCGTGGCGGCGGCCGAAGGCATCGGTCCAGGGCTGCTGGAGGACCAGCGGCTCGGCGAACGCCGCCTGGGCGAGCTCGGCCGCGATCCGGCGGATGGTCGGCGCCGCGATCCCGGTCCGCCCGGCGACCGCATCCGGGCTGTACTCTTCCGCCAGATAACGCTCGGCCAACAGGTGAAAGACCGGCCGCGCGCGCCGGCCGTCGGGCAGCGTCACCTCGCCCTTCAGAGCCGGCTTCACGTCCGGATCATGGGCCGGGCGTGGCGCCTTGGCGACCCGATCCCAGACCAGCGGCGCGCCGTCCGAATCGCGCGCGAACAGGCCGTCGTCGCCCTTGCCGGGCGCGTCGAGCACCAGCCAGGGAGCGTTGGTGCAGTGGATCAGGGAGTCGATGTCGACCTTGCCTGCGCGCAGGAGCTCGTGGACCAGCGCGAGCACGAACAGGCCGTCGGTGCCGGGCGTGATGCCCAGCCATTCGTCGGCGATCGCCGAGTAGCCGGTGCGCACCGGATTGACCGAGACGAACTTGACGCCCCGCCCCTTGAGCTTGCCCAGCCCGATCTTGATCGGGTTGGAATCATGGTCCTCGGCGCAGCCGAACAGCATGAAGTAGCGGGTGCGCTCCCAGTCGGGCTCGCCGAACTCCCAGAACGAGCCGCCGATCGTGTAGAGGCCGCCGGCCGCCATGTTGACCGAGCAGAAGCCGCCATGGGCGGCGTAGTTGGGCGTGCCGAACTGCGTGGCCCACCAGCCGGTCAGCGCCTGGCTCTGATCGCGGCCGGTGAAGAACGCGAGCTTGCGCGGGTCGTCGTGGCGGATCGCGGACAGCCACTGGGTGGCGGTCGCGAGCGCCTCGTGCCACTCGATCTCGCGGAACTCGCAGCTGCCGCGCTCGCCGACCCGGAGCAGCGGCTTGGTCAGCCGGGCCGGCGCGTAGTGCTGCATGATCCCCGCCGAGCCCTTGGCGCACAGCACGCCGTGGTTGACCGGATGGTCCCGGTTGCCTTCGATGTAGCGGATTCTACCGTCCTCGAGGTGGACTTTGACGCCACAGCGGCAGGCGCACATGTAGCAGGTCGTGGTCTTGACCTCGTCCGCGACCGGCGGCGACAGATCGAGCGAGCGCACGAGCAGAACGGTCCCCCTCGCGGCCGGTTTGTGAGCATGCCATGCTCGCCGACGGCCGGTTCGTAGCTGAGCGCTGCTATAACGCCACCGCCGCCACCTGTCACCACCGCGGGTCGATGCGCCGGCTCGCGCGCCCGGGGCGAACGCGCCCCGACTCCAACGGACGGCTCGGCAACGGGTCGAACAGGAGAGGCCCAACCCCAGGCCTGCCGTGGCCCTCGGGTCCGTTTCGTCATACGGTAGCGGCGTTGATGAGACCCCGCGCGGCGAGAAGCCACGCTCAGCGCGCCTCGCGAGCCCGTTCCGGCGCGGGCGGCGACGACACGGGTTCGCCGTTGCGGCTATCGGAATATATTTGGTTTGCGCTTTCGAGATGCGGCGCCTACTGTGCGCACGGGAAAAAATTCCGCGAAAAACGCGGCATAGTTCGGACTGCTCCTAGCTGTTGGCAAGTCCTCCTCGTCGGATGCGCCGTGTTCACCGGCGACGGGCCTACACAGGGGAGCAAAAGGCATGCATCGGGGATTGAAGTGGGTAGTCGTGAGCATGTCGCTGCTCGCGCTGCTGGCGACCCTGCCGTCGAATGCAGGAGCGACAGACGCTCCCGCCCCCAGTGAATGTCAGAACGCGAACCTGAGCCCGGAGGCTAAGGCGCGCTGCGATTTCATCGCGAGCACCCCCAACCTCTGCCAGCGCTCCGGGCTGAGCGAGGAAACCCAGCGCTATTGCGACTCGCTCGGCACGACACCCGCCGCCCAGGCTTGCCGGTCTCTCAAATTCCGGGCGGTGGGCCAGTACTACGTCTGCCTGCTGAGCGCGCAGGACGACGAGGCGAAGCAGGAGCGCTGCGACCAGCGGTTCACAGCGGCGTTCGAACAGGCCGATCGGATCAGCCCGCGTTGCGAGCCCTTGGACAACTTGGATCGAACCCGGACGAGCGTTCGGAGCCAGGCGCACGACGTGCTGGCCGGCGACGTCAGCCAGCCTCCGTGCGCGTCCATAACCGGGAGCGGCAACCGGGTCACCTGCTCGCTGAACCAGCCGGGGGAAAACACGGCGGTCAGTAGCGTCAATCTCCAAGATCTCCTCGCCCAGCTCCAATCAGACTCCGAATGCACGCCGTGTGCCCAAATCACGGCGCAGACCGTCCTCTGGTTGCAGGCCTGGGGTGCCGATGGCGGCACCGGTAAGGCAGGGATCGGAGGCTATGCCCAGACCGTCACCAGCATTCAATCGCTGGAAGACGACTTCGGTGCGCTGGATTTGTACTATTATCTTGCGCAAGCCGGTACGCACTCGGGCGCTTCTGGTGGACAGGGTGGCGCTGCCACCATCGTCACCGCACAGGACTTGACGACGAACCCGACCGCCGAGCCGGATCAAAGCATGATTATCCTCATCGCCGGCGGCGGTGGGGGCGGAGGCGGCGATGACACGGCCTGCATCGTCGGGACTGACTCCCCGGACACCGGCGGGGAGGGTGGGATCGCGATCAGCACCACTGGACCGAACGGAGAAGGCATAGGCCAAGGCACAAACGGGGGCGGAGGTGGCAAAGGCGGCGGCCAGGGCGTGGGCGGTCTCGGGCAGGGAGGCGGCAGCGAGGACGGCATGGCCGGTATTGGTGGCCGGGGCGGCGCGGGTGGAGAGGGCGCTGGCGATAAAGTCTCCGGCAATCCGGGGTGGGTCAACACCGGCAGCATCACCTTGACCTTGACCAACGGGCAGGGCGGCGTGGGCGGGGGCGATAGCAGTTCGTGCACCGCAGGCGGTGGCGCTGGCGGTGGCGGCTGGGGCGGCGGCGGTGGTGGTTCCCATGGGAACACGGACACCCATCCCGGTGCTGGTGGCGGCGGCGGCAGCTTCAGCATCCCCTCCACAAGCTCGGACGGCGACGCTCCCACCACACGCCCGAGCAATCCCGGTAGCTCTGCGGGGTTCGTCCAGCTGGTGTTCAATCTGGACCCGTCGTGAACGATCCGCAGGGCCTGCGGGACCCGAGGACGGGCGCCCCAAAGGGCTTTCGGAAGACGACTGATCTTCCCCCAGGGGAAGTCGACAACAAAACATCGGAGTGAAACGCGTGCGCGAGCAATTACAGCGGGCAGCGGCGAGCCTGTGGCTGCTGGCGATGCCGGCGGCCGTGCCGTCAGCCGCGGCGGCGACGGACCTCCCCGTCCCCAGTGAATGTCAGAGCGCGACCCTGAGCCCGGAGCCTCAGGCGCGCTGCGATTTCATCGCCCGCACCCCCAATCTCTGCCAGCGCTCCGGGCTGAGCAGGCGGACCCAGCTGTTCTGCGATCAGCAGCGTTTCGCGGACGTGCCGCTCTTCAACACGGTGCGCCTTACGGCCAACGGCACGGTCCGCTCGATCCGTCTGATCGAGACCGCGACCGGCCGGGTGGTGTACGCGGGGTACCCCTACGGCATCGCCTTCGCCGCGCCGGACCCGCGCGATCGCGAGTTGCGGATGAAGCCCGAGGATCTGGAGCGGTTCCTGGACGGTCGGCCGTCGTCTGGCTCAAGCAAACGCGGCCGACACGCAGCCGCCCCGCCCGTCGCCCAGGCGGCGCCGACCGGGTTCGCCACGGGGCTGCCGATCGGCTGGAACCCGTCCACGGGCATCACGCCGGGGCAGTGCCTCAACTATACGATCAACACGCCGAGCAACAACGTCGAGCAGGCGAGCTTCAGCTCCCAGAGCGCCGCCAGCAGCACCTCGGCGCAGATCAATCTCTCAGCCACAGTGAGCGGCGGGGTCGACGGTTTCAAGGCGAGCGACACCTTCTCCTACAGCGATCAGTACCAGAGTTCGAGCAACTCGACCAGCCAGTACTATAATTTCTACTCACTCTACACGCTGGACAGCGCCGTTCCCTCGAGCGATCCGCTCACGGCGCAAGGTCAGGATGCCGTTGACAACTTCAGCACGCTCTGCGGCAGCGAGTACCTGTCATCGCTGACGGTCGGCATGGTCGCGACGATCAGCATCAACTACGGCTCGACGTCGTCGTCGACGCAGACCGACATTTCCAACTCGCTCAGCGCGAGCGAAGGGCTGGAGAGCATTTCCACCGCCGTGAGCACGGCCAACTCCGCCACCAACTCCTCCTCGTACTTCACGTTCAGCATGAACAGCTACGGTGGCGGAAGCGCGGCCACGACCGATCTCAACAGCGCGTTCGCGCAGACGAACCCCTCGGGCGAGGCGTATTACGCCTCATGCGCTGCCGGCAACACCGGTGACTGCACGACCTTTTCGGGGAACATGGGCACCGCGGCGAGCAATGCCTTGAGCAGCTTGAACGACCTGGTCAGCGGCCTCGACGGCGCGAGCAACCCGGACCTGAGCTTCTTCCAGACCTTCCCGAACGGGGTCGCCGGCGCCGATACGACCGCGCCCGTGACGGTTCCGATTCCTGTCACCACGAGTGACCTGCTCGAGCCGTATGCAACCCAGCTGAGCACCTACCTGACGCTGTTGAACGAGATCGCGACGCTCAACAATCGCACGGTGACGCTGCAGGCCAAGGTCGCTGAGCCGAACTTCGATCCGACGTCGTTTCTCGATGTCCAGTCTTCCCTCGAGGAGCTGGAGGACGGCGCGTACGATCCGGATCGATCGACGCTGCTGAGTAATCTGGAGAATTGCCTCAGTGCAACCGAAAGCAACGTCACATCGGTCTGCGCTCCGATCATCAACAACACGATCGCCAATGCCTACGAGTGGTATGACACAGGCGGGGAAAACCCGAACTTCTTCGCTCGGGAGAACACGATAGCGCTGCAATATACAGGACTGCTCACCTACAACAACGGATCGTCGTGGCCGCAGGACGTCGTGTATATTCCGCAATTGCCGAGTTGGAGTGATCTCAACGAGTTCTTCCTGATCGGAAATCAGGCAGCGCTGGTCGGGTTTGCCGATGCCGCCTACATCAACGCGGGCGCCACCGAGACCGGGGCATCCCTCGCGTTTCTGCCCCTCGACCCGAACGCGGATCTGTCCCAGTTGACGAGCAAAGTGTTCACGACGCAAGGCACGCAGCCTCCAGGGCTGTGGTTTGGCTATATCAACGGCGGGCCCAGCCCCGCAACGAACGACGCCGACCAACCTCTGGAGTGGCTGGGGACGACAGAAACCTGCGCGCCGAGCTTCGCTTTTCCCTGCCCGATCGGCTATGGCCTGCAATTCGGGGCACTGGATTATCCGCTGTCGTTCCAGATGACCCAGATCCAAAATCTGTTCACCGCCGAGTGAGCTTGAGCGGACTTTTGGCTGGGATCGGGGGTGGCGGTCGCTGCTCCCGATCACGCCAAGACGTCTTGGATCGCGGCGTTCGATGGCGAGCCGACAACCCCGGGCCAGTGGTTCTTCCATTGCCACAACGTCTGGCATCTCGCGGGCGGCAGACCGAGGCGGTGCGCTGAGGCCTGGGAGAGCTGCGTGCCGGACCGCGTGCTGTTCCTCTGGCTCATCCGTGACCGGGCGGTCGCTCACCGTCGTGCCGTGGGGCGCCTGAAGCAACGTACCGATCAGCGGATCCAGAAGACGAGTGTCCGCCGGCGATATCGGAAGCTCGGGGCCAGGCCCGACGCGCAAGGGTCGCCTTGCCGACGGCGTGCCCAGGCAGGTTGCGTTGCTAGCCCGGGGAGCCGTGATCGTCGCCAGATCGACGCCATGGGAGGAGAGCAAGTGTCAATTGAGATGAACGCGCCCTCCATCCAAGGCCGGCATGTGGCCCAGCAATGCTTCACCGCTGCGGCCAGGGTGTCGCGTTCGACGACCTCGGGCAGATCGGGCGCGGCGCGGATGGTGGCCAGGTTCGCGCGCCGGGGCGTCATTACCGACAACGGCTCGGCCTACCGAAGCCGCAGCGCGGCGCCGACCAGAACTCGTCTTCGGTCTGCTGATCGCCCTGGTATTGGCAGAAGACGGTGGCGCGGCCATCCCTGACCGTCCAGACGTGGACCTCGGGTGACGACCAGCTGCGGCCACCGCGCTGGGCGCTTTCGGTGCACAGCACGACGACCCGGTCACCCTTGGCCAGGATGTCCTCGACCTGAACCCGAAACGTGCCGGCGGGCAGCTCCATGAAATGCTGGAAAAATCCACCCACTTCGGCGTGTCCCCAATAGTCGCCCGACAGCGGTCCGCGTCCGGGAACATGCCAGAGGATGTCATCAGCAAAGACCGCGAAGGCAGCCGGAACGTCACCACGGGAGAATGCGTCGTAGCCGCTCTTGATCAGGGCGGCATTGTCCTGGGCCACTGCTGCTTCTGTCGTTTCGACCGTCTGCGTTCATTGGCGCCGAGCAGGTTCGCCAAGCCGCCAATGATCATGGCGCGCAACCAGGCAGGGTCAAGGGAAGCCGCCGATGGGGTCGCTCCAAAGCCTTACAAGGAACTGGCGCCCAGCCGCTGCCAGTAGCGGAGCCAGGCGCGCACGCCGTCCTCGAAGCGCTCGAGGCGGAAAAACTCGTCCGGCGCGTGGTAGTCCTCGTCCGCGGTCGAAAACGAGAAAAAGACGGTGTCCTGGCCGAGCAGGCGGCGGAAGTGATCGCAGATCGGCAGCGTGGCGCCCATCCGCACCCGGAGCGCCTCGCGGCCGTAGACCTCGGTCAGCACCTGCTCGGCCAGCCGCAGGCCCGGGTGGTCGGCGGGCACGGCGTAGGCGCGGGCCCCCTTGTCGGGCGGGCCGACCTCGAGGCGGACGCCGGCCGGGCAGTGGCGACGGAGGTGTCCGGTGATCCGGGCCCCGATCGCCGCCGGGTCCTGGTCCGGCACCAGCCGGCAGCTGAGCTTGGCGTGCGCCGCGCTCGGGATCACGGTCTTGCCGCCGGCGCCCTGGTAGCCGCCCCAGAGGCCGTTCACTTCCAGCGTCGGGCGCAACCACTGCCGCTCGAGCAGCGCCAGGCCGGCCTCGCCGCCGCCCGGCAGCGCGCCGATCGCCTCGAGGTAGGCCGCTTCATCGAACGGCAGCGCCCGGATCTCCGCGCGGGTCGCGGCGTCGGCCTTTCGGACCTGGTCGTAGAAGCCCTCGACCGCGACCCGGCCGGTCTCGTCGTGCAAGCTCGCGACCAGGCGCGCGATCGCGTGCAGCGGGTTCGCGACCGAGCCGCCGTGGCGGCCGGAATGCAGGTCCTTGACGGCGCCAAACAGGGAAAACTCGAGCGCCACCAGACCGCGGCCGGCGACCGTGACCGAGGGCACGTCCGCGCGCCACATGGCGCCATCGGCCGACAGCACCCAGTCGGCGGCGAGCTCGCCGGCGTGATCCCGAAGAAAGGCCGGCAGGCTCGGGCTGCCGCATTCCTCTTCACCCTCGATCAGGAAACGCAGGTTGACCGGCAGCCGGCCGGTCGTGCTGAGGCACGCCTCCGCGACCGCGATCGGGATCAGGACCGGCCCCTTGTCGTCGGAGACGCCGCGGCCATAGATCCGGCCGTCCCGGACCTGCGGCTGGAACGGCGGGCTGGTCCAGGCCTCGAGCGGGTCGGGCGGCTGGACGTCGTAGTGGCCATAGACCAACAGCGTCGGCGCGCCGGGCGCACCCAGCCATGCCGCGGTCACCACCGGGTGGCCTTCGGTCGGATGGACGCGCACCGCCTCGAGCCCGGCCCGGCGCAGCCGCAGGGCGACCCAGTCGGCCGCCCGCCGGACCTCGCCCCGATAGGCGGGATCGGTGCTTACGCTCGCGATCCGGGCAAATTCGATCAGATCGTTTACGAGCTGCGCCCGATGGAGGTCGAGAAAACCCTGCGGCGTCATTTGCCGCCGTCCACGCTCAGCACCTGGCCGGTGATCCAGCCGGCGTAGTCCGAGGCCAGGAACAGCACGGCATGGGCGACGTCGTCGACCCGGCCGGGCCGCTTCAGCGCGATCCCCTCGAGCAGCCGCCGCTGACCCTCCTCGCCGTAGGCCTGCCACTGGCGCTCGCTGGTCGGATTGGAGCGGATGAACCCGGGCGCGATGCTGTTGACCGTGATCCCGAACGGCCCGAGCTCGTGGGCCAGCTGCCGGGTCAGCCCGATCTGGCCGGCCTTGGCGGCGGCATACGCCTGGATCCCGGTCAGGCTGATCCCGAGGCCGGCGCCGCTCGAGATGTTGACGATCCGGCCGCCGCCCGCCCGCTTCATCGACGGCGCCACCGCCTGCGCGCACCAGAACGCGGCCGAGAGGTTGACATCGACGATCGCCTGCCAGTCAGAGGGCTCGATCTCCTCGAGCGGCCGGCCGACCTGACCGAGCACGCCGCCCGCGTCGTTGACCAAAACGTCAATCCGGCCGCCCGCGGCCGCCGCCTCCTCGACCAGGGCCCGGACCGCGGCGCGCTCGGTCACGTCGACCTGGCGCACCTGCGTCCCGGCACCGCAGAGCCGCGCGGTCTCCTCGAGCCCCTCGCGGTTGAGGTCGCAGGCCCAGAGCGAGGCACCACGCTCGGCAAAAGCCTGCGCGATCGCCCGGCCGATGCCGTGGCCGGCACCGGTGACCAGCACGGTCCGGCCGGCGAAGCCGATCTGCAAAAGCGTGCCATCCCCTTGCGGCCGCGCGCACGCGGCATGACAAAGCCCGACGGTCGAGCTTTAACATGGGACCCGGCGCCTGCCGAGTTCAATCCGGGCATTCCGAGGGAGCGAGCGTGGACCAGGGCCGGCTGCTGGATGTGCAGGACCTTGCGGTCCAGTTTGCGACCGAGGACGGGGTCGTGCGCGCGGTCGACGGCATCTCGTTCGCGATCGACCGCGGCGAGGTGCTGGCGGTGGTCGGCGAATCCGGCTCGGGCAAGTCGGTCACGAGCCTTGCCCTGATGCGCCTGATCCAGGGGCCGGCCGGCCGGATCGTCAGCGGCAGGATCGAGCTGCGCACCAAGGACGGCCGCGTGCGCGACCTCGCGCGGCTGTCCGAGGCCGAGATGCGCCAGATCCGCGGCAACGACGTCGCGATGATCTTCCAGGAGCCGATGACCTCGCTGAACCCGGTCTACACGGTCGGCAACCAGATCATCGAGGCGATCACGCTGCACCAGGGCCGGGGCGGGCGCCAGGCCTTCGAGCTCGCGGTCGAGGCGCTCGCCCGGCTCGGCATCCCGGAGCCGCGCCGGCGCATGCGCGAGTACCCGCACCAGTTGTCCGGCGGCATGCGCCAGCGGGTCATGATCGCGATGGCGCTGTCCTGCAACCCGGCGCTGCTGATCGCCGACGAGCCGACGACCGCGCTCGACGTCACGATCCAGGCCCAGATCCTGGAGCTGATCAAGGACCTGCAGACCGAGCTCGGGATGTCGGTCCTGTTCATCACCCACGATCTCGGCGTGGTTGCGGAGATCGCCGACCGGGTGGTCGTGATGTACGCCGGCGCCGCGGTCGAGACCGCGCCGGTCGGTGCGATCTTCGCCGAGCCGCGGATGCCCTACACCCGGGCGCTGCTCGGCTCGATCCCGCGGCTCGACCTCGCCCGCGTGGGCGAGCAGCGGCTCGAGGCCATTCCCGGCGGCGTGCCGAGCCCGCTCCACCTGCCGCCCGGCTGCCGGTTCCACCCGCGCTGCCGGTACTTCGTCCGGGGCTTGTGCGATGCCGAGCTGCCGGCGCTCGAGGCCTGCGGCGGCCAGCACCGCGTGCGCTGCCGGCGCTGGCGCGAGATCGCCGCGGGAGCCGCCTGATGGCATCCACCGGCAGTCCCTCCATGCTCATCGAGGTGCGCCATCTCAAGACCTGGTTCCCGGCCCAGGGCGGCCTGCTCGCGCGGGTCAAGGATCACGTCAAGGCGGTCGACGACGTCTCGTTCGACGTCGAACGCGGCGAGGTCCTGGGGCTGGTCGGCGAATCGGGCTCGGGCAAGACCACGGTCGGCCGCAGCCTGCTGCGCCTGATCCAGCCGACCGCCGGCAGCATCCGCTTCGACGGGCTCGAGGTCACCTCTCTGTCGCACGCGGCGCTGCGCGCCTTCCGCCGGCGCGCCCAGATCATCTTCCAGGACCCGTTCGCCTCGCTCGACCCGCGCATGACCGTGGCCGAGATCGTCGGCGAAGCGCTCGCGATCCACAAGCTCACGCCCAGCCGCCGGGCCCGCGCCGAGCGGGTTGCCGAGCTGCTCGGCATGGTCGGCCTGTCGCCCGAGCACATGGGCCGCTACCCGCACGAGTTCTCCGGCGGCCAGCGCCAGCGGATAGGGATCGCCCGGGCGCTCGCGGTCGAGCCCGAGTTCATCGTCGCCGACGAGCCGGTCTCGGCGCTCGACGTCTCGATCCAGGCCCAGGTCGTCAACCTGATGCGCGATCTCAAGGCTAGGCTCGGCCTGACGCTCCTGTTCATCGCCCACGACCTCGCGGTGATCGAGTACGTCTCGACCCGGGTCGCGGTGATGTATCTCGGCAAGCTGATGGAGGTCGCGCCCGCGCGGGAGCTCTGCCGCCACCCCAAGCACCCCTATACCGAGGCGTTGCTGTCGGCGGTGCCGATCCCCGACCCGACAGCCAAGCGCGGCCGGATCGTGCTCAAAGGCGATATCCCGAGCCCGATCAATCCGCCGTCCGGCTGCGTGTTCCGGACCCGCTGCCCCTACGCGCTCCCGGCCTGTGCCGAGCGCGTCCCGGAGCTGCGCGAGGTCGCCCCCGGGCACGCGAAGGCCTGCATCCGCGACGATATCCTCTAGCCGCTGATGGGGCGGAGTACGATCCTTCAATCTAAGAGTGACAACCATCACATGGCGCGCTACTCTAGGTCGGATCCGTGGAGACCTCGAGAGCCAATGCGAAAACCAGGTCACATCGGCCTCCAGCAGCCAACGTATCGAAGGCCCATGGTGCGCACAATGGTGCTTGACAATCAGGCTGTACAATTGAGATCTGATTCGTACCTAGGACGTCATAAAATGACCTCGGCCATGAGATTCATTGCTTGGTTCTGCTTTGTCAGTTCCCTCCTGACGTCGATTGCTCGGGCGCAAGAAGACGCTTTATGCGCTTTCGATTATGTAATTGTAGATGGTCTGATCGCGAAGGAGTTCGCCGAAGTCACAGGCAAGCTCTCCGAAAAACCCGATCTCGCCGAGCTGGCGCGACGGGCCCTGCCCAGCACGAAACGCGTGTTCGTTGAGCAAGGTGGATACATAGCATTGGTCGGCTGGGAAAAACTACCTGAAGACTATTCCAAATTTTCGGAGCTACAGGTGCGAGAACAGTTCCGAGCGACTGCTGAATACAATAAACACGCCATAAACCCTAATGCCGAAGCCACATATCGCTTTTCGGAGACTAAGCCATTTGCCTTCTTCTTTACCCTAGAACAGTCGGAAGGCAATGTCTTGTACCGTGATTTTTCGATGGATTTGGTTGCTAGACCGTGGTGCATATTATCGGTAAAACTTTCTGGGCCAGTTATGCAAGAGGACGCAGAAATTTGGACCCTCTTTAGCGAGGAGTTAGACCGGATACGCGCGGTAGTCGCGGTCGAGGAAAAGCCAGTCACATTCTCCGAACAAGGCGTGCGCTTTTCCTGGTACGGTGTTCTAAACACGATCATTTATCTTGGGATTTCGCTCTCGGTCGCAACCTTGGCGTTCGCTGTATTGAGCTGGTGGTTCCGCATCGAACTCTGTAAAGAGGCTTGGCGGTATTCCGCGACTATCGTGATTCTATCGATCGTGAACATTGGGATTACCGTTCTTACCAACGAATCATTCAGGGGCATTCCAACGAAGTTGACGTATGAAAGTGTCCTAGTTTCCGTGACCGTGCTCGCGGTGCACCTAGCCGTACTGGTAGTGCGGTCCGCCACGGTGGTCCGAGGAGCCATTTCTTTAATGATTGGATTATTTGCGACGCGGGCGCTCTATACGGCGACAGGTTGGCTTCCCGCACCCGCCCAGCAAGAACTGATTGGCATCGCGATGGGAGTGCTGTTGCTCACGTACGTCCTAAGCGGCACGCTGCGGAGAAGGCAAGCCATGGCGGCCATCCAGAAGTCCGATGCGGGCTCAGAAGCAGTAACGATCCCGCCCCTTCGGTAATTTTGCCCTGAATGCCAACCGGTAAAAGGGGGCAGGCATGTGGTGGAATAGCGCCAGGAGCGGCCGAGAAAGCCGACGCTTCCGTGTTTCTCGCACGTAAGGTTGTCCGATGGTCCGATGACCAGCGCTGTTTTGGGACCCGCGCGGACGGAGCCGATTTCGACCTATGGTGACGACCCCGGATGAAGCCGGCGCTCGCCGCGATCGGGTGCGGCTCGACGCCGCGAGAGAGCCGAACGCCAGGTGGCTCCCGGCGCAGAGGACAGGGTTTCACCGAGTTCTGGCCAATGACGGGCCCTAAACTAAAACTAGGCGATCAAGCCGCGCCGGGACCCTGAGGCTGCGGCCGGGCCATGAAGCCACGGCCGCAGACCCGGTTGGCGATCGCGATCGCGACCGCGGCCAAAACGATGCCGGCCGGCAGGTCGACCAGGTAGTGCCAGCGGGACACGACCGAATCGATGAAGATCCAGACCGCGAACAGGAGCATCAGCGGCGCGAACCGGGAGCGCGCCCGGAGCGCGTAGTAGGAGACGATGCAGGCGGCGCTGACGTGGAGCGACGGCATCGCGGCGAGCGGCGCGGTGAAGTACTGGCTGCCGTGGGCGACCAGCCAGGAGGGACCCTGGGCGACCAGATCGGTGAACTGCGCATACATCGCCTGCTGGGCGTCGGTCGCCGCCTGGTTGGGGCCGGCCTCGAAGATGAAGGGGCCGACCGCCGGCGCCAGCAGATAGGCGAGCGGCCCGATCATCAGGTTCAGGAGCAGGGCGGTCATGTTCTGGTGATGCCAGCGCCGGTCGCCCAGCCCGTGGATCCAGAACGAGCCGATGAACAGGCCGAGCTGCGCGCCCTGGTACCAGAAGTCGGCGGCCGGCAGCACGCTCGCCAGCCCCGCGCGGACCCGGCCGAGCCCGTCGATCAGCGGCCGCAGCTGCTGGTCGATCTGAAAATACGAGTTGTCGTAGAGCCGGGCATTCAATAACGGCATCCACATCTTGATGTGGAAGTGGAAATAGATCACGACCACGAACATCATGATGTAGGTGAGATCGGTCGTGATTCTCTGCAGGAGCTGGTGGCCGTCGCGGGCGCCGGTGCTGAATTTCCAACTGATGACCTGGCCGGCGAGCCAGCCGAGCAGCGCGATCTCGAGCGGCAGGGCAGGGGACAGTCCGAGCGCCGGGCTGACCCGCTCGCCCGGGATCACGAACGGCGCGCCGCTCGCGAGCGAGAGCAGGGCGGTGATGACCCCGAAGCCGAGGATCGCGACGCCGAGGAAGAGGAGGTTCGGCCGGAGCAGGCCGGTCCGGGCCAGGATCGCGCCCACCCGGCCGTTCAGGACGTCACGCCGGACCGGACGGAAATCGTGCGGCTCGGCCGTGCGCATCCCGGCCTGGCGATCGGAAGCGCCGGCCAAAGGAGTCTGACGTCGAGCGGGCAAGGATGGCGTCGGCTCGGCGTTCCGGCCCGGGCCTGGCCGTGGCTTAGCAGCCATCAACGGTCAGCGACCCGGGTGCGGCGCCGGTCATGCGAGTCCCTGCGAGGACTGCCCGGCCTCGGGCAGCGGCCGATGCAGGGGGCCGGCGGCGGTTGCGGCGCTCGAGCGGGGCGCCGGCGCGGGCGCGTTGTCGTCGACCAGCGCCCGGACCGCGCGCACCGAGCGCGCCAGGTCGTCGACCGGCGGCGGCGCGTTCGGCGGGAACGGCTGCCCGAGCCAGACCGCGCGGCCGGAGCCGATCAGCAGCTCGTGGACGCGGGTGATGTCGCGCGTGATCCGGCGCGGCGCGACGCGCAGAAAGACCTCCCGGTACAGCCAGGCCCTCAGGCGCTGCAGGTTGCAGCGCGCGGCGGAGCGCCGCAGCCGGGTTCGCCAGGGCTCGCCGGACGCGGTCTCCGGGTCGATGTCCCGGTCCAGATCGAAGATGTAGACCGGCCTGCGCGTGGCGCAGGCCTCGGCCAGCATCGTCGCGCTCTCGCAGGTGACGACCATCGCGTCGGCGAGCGCCAGATAGCCGAAGTAGGGATTGTCGTCGGCATCCGGGCGCCACCGGAACAGCTGGTAGGGGACCTCGAGCGCGCGCTCGAAGGCGTCGGCCGCCGCAGGTGCGGTCCGCGAGCTGGTCGTGATCAGCAGCGACCCGCCGCGCTCGCGCGCGAGCGCGCTCGCCTCCCGGGCGAGACGCTCCGCCTTCTCGGGGTCCAGGGCATAGCGGCCGCTGTAGCCGCCGATCAGGACCGCGACGTAGGGTCCCGGCAGGTGAGCCAGCCGCGGCCCCCAGGTCCGCGCCTCGGCGGCCAGTCGGTCGTCATTGACCCGGTGCAGGCTGAAGCTGTTGCGGAGCACGTTCGGCCGGTCCGGCACCGGATACTCAGGCACTGTGATCACCAGATCGAAGCTCGAGGCGTCCGCCCACGGCTTGCCCAGGTGGACGTAGCGGGCCCGGCCGCCGGACTGGCGCCGGAGCCAGCGGCAGACCGGCTCGTTGCGCATGGCCGCGGAGATGATCAGATCGGGCCAGGGCGGCTCGAGCGGGCCCGAGCGGCCGCGGTCGATGCCGGTGAGCTTGGTGCCGCGCCAGACGTCGGCGAGATAGCCCCACCAGCGGTAATGCAGCCGCTTCTCCTCGTAGGGCCAGCCGAGCGCGTCGGCGAGCGCCCGGATCTGCGAGTTCTCGCCGGCCCGGTAGCACATCACCGCCCAGACCCGGGGCGGCAGCCGATCGTCCAAGTTCATATCGGGAGAATCCGTCCGCAGCGCTGCGTGCGCGCCCGCGCCCTCAGGCCGCCCGACGGACCGCGAGCCCGGCCAGCAGGTCGTCGACCGGCGGCGCCCCGGCGACGCGCTCGAGCGCGTCGTGCCGGATGTGGTTGGCACGCATGGCCGCGCGCAGCAGGTCCTCGCTCACCACCCCCTGTTCGAGGCATTCGCGCAGCAGGCCGAAGAACAGCGCCTCCTGGCGCGGGTCCGGGTGCCGGTTGTAATGCCCGAGCAGCGCGTATTCGCCGAACAGCTTGCGGCGTGCGGTCATCAGCCAGCCGAACGGCGGAAACGCCGGAAAATGCTCGGTCGGCCGGAAATCGACCGGCAGGCCGGTCTTCCACGGCTGGGTCTTGCGTCGGGTGTTGTGCAGCAGCCGGGTCTGCTCGCTCAGCCGGTCGAAGTCGTTCCACTCCGGCTCGAACGTGCCGATCGTCTCGGGGTCCTCGTCGTGCAGCCCGACCCAGGGGGTATAGTCGCGCTCGAAGCTGAACAGCTCGCCGAACTGCTTTTCGACCTGCCAATGCGTGAGCTTGGCGCAGTCGAGCAGCATGACCGAGCTCGCGTAGCTGCCGCGGACGGTCCGCTTGATGCCGCTGTGGGTGCGGCAGAGGATCGCCTTGCCGCCCATGTCGCGGGTCAGGAGCTCGTAGATGTCGGCGACCGCGAACACGTCAGGGTCGATCACGATCGCCCGGCCCTGATAGCCCATCAGCCCGGGCGGCGCGAACCGGAGCGGGGTGAACGACTGCAGGTCGTCGTTGAGCCAGACCCGCTTCAGCCCGTCGCGGAGGTACAGCTGGCCCTCGCGCGCCTGCAGGAACGGATGGTCCTTGGTGTCGATGATCCGCACCTCGAACGCGTCGCGGTGAGCGCTGTTGCGCCGGATCGAGTGCTGCGAAACCAGCGCGCCGACCATCTGGCGGTCGTTGGTATGGATGAAGACGCAGCTTGTCATCGGTTCGCCAATTTCAGGTCTCGAACGGTGAGGCTCGCGCCCCTTGAGCGTCGCGGCGGTCAGCTCAGATTGAGCAGACGCCGGATCGGCTTGGTCAGCCGGCCGATCCGCCGCTGGGCGTCGACCAGTACGCTCGGCCGGGCGAAGCTCAGCTGCAGGATGCGCCGCTCGCCGACGAAACGCTTGTGGCCATGGAACGAGTTGTCGGCGCGCCGGAACGCCAGCATGTTGCCGGCCGCCGGCACGACCTCGGCGGCGTAGTCCTCGAGGTCGCTGGCCGAGCGCAGCATGCGCAGCCGGCCGCCCTCGTGCGGCCACTCCTCGTTGAAATAGAGCAGCACCGTGATCAGCTTGGCGCGATGGTCGGTGTGGATGTGACCATCGGTCGCTTCGCAGTGCCGGCGCACCGCGATGGTCGCGTCGGCGCCCTCGAGGTCGAGCCCGAACTTGGCCGCGAAGCGCTCCCGGAGCGTATCGCCATAGAGCTCGTCGAGCAGGGCGGCGAAGGTCTGGCCGTAGTCGAGCCCCTCGGGCGACGCATTGCCCGGCCCCTCGATGACCGGGAAATCGCGGTTCAGCGCGTCGAGCGCCGTGGGCCGGATGAAGCCCGGGACGATCAGGAAATCGAATGGCTCGCGGACCAGCGGCGTCGTGTCGAACGCCGACCAGTCGAACAGCGGGCCGGCGAACGGCGCGGGCGGCCCCGGCCGGACTGCGGTTGCGCTCGCATGTGGCACCATCAATTCTCCTCGGGTCCGGCTGGGATTGGCTGCAGCGGCCGCGAGCATTAGCAGCATCGCGCCGAAGTTGCTATACCCCGATTGCCGCAGGTAGGAACGGCGTTTAGCCTGGAGGTTTCGATCGATGGATGCAGTCTGGCGGGAGGCGGCGCGCGAGGCGCTGATGGGGTCGCTCCGCTTCCTGCCGCCGCCGCGGCGCAAGGCGATCGACCGCTGGCTGCGCGGCCGCGAGGAGGCGCGCAAGCTCGCGCAGACCGACCACGTGCTGATGTCCTGGGGCAAGAGCGGCCGGACCTGGCTGCGGATCATGATCTCGCGCTTCTACCAGCTCGCCTACGGCATCCCCGAGGGCCGGATGCTCGAGTTCGACAACCTGCACCGGACCAATCCGGCGATCCCGCGCCTGTTCTTCACGCACAGCAATTATCTGCGCGACTACACCGGCGACTGGACGACCAAGCGCGCCTTCTATGACAAGCGGATCATCATGCTGGTACGCGACCCGCGCGACGTCGCCGTCTCGCAATATTTCCAATGGAAATTCCGGATGCGGCCGGTCAAGAAGCTCCTGAACGACTACCCGCCGCACGGCGCCGAGGTGCCGGTGTTCGACTTCGTGATGGGCGAGGGGGCGGGCCTGCCCGCGATCCTCGACTTCTTCGAGATCTGGGAGCGCGAACTGCCCAAGGTGAAGGCGTCGATCATCGTCCGCTACGAGGACATGCGCGCCGATCCGGCGGGCGCGCTCGAGCGCGTGCTCGCGTTCCTCGGCACGCCGGGCACACAAGAGCAGATCGAGGCCGCGGTCGCCTACGCCGCCTACGAGAACATGAAGCAGCTCGAGCAGAAGGACGTGTTCTGGCTGAGCGGGATCCGGCTGCGGCCGGGCGATCGCGCCAATCCGGATTCCTACAAGGTCCGCCGCGCCAAGGTCGGCGGCTGGCGGGACTATTTCGACGACCGCCAGAGCGCCGCGATCGACGCCATGCTCGCGGCCCGGCCGCTGCCGCTGTTCGGCTATGGCGTCGCGGACGCCGTCGAGCGCTCCGCCTGAGCCGCCCCCACCAGCGCCCGAATGCGTGCGACCACGCGGCCGAGATCGTCCGGCACCTCGCCCGAGGGCGGCGCCAGCGGCTTGCCGGCGGGCACGGCCAGCCCATGCTCGAACAGCATGGTATGGAACGCCTCGAAGTCGCGGGTGTAGCCGATCAGGCCCAGATCGTAGAGCGCGAGCGCCAGCCGCCGTCGCCAGCTGTCCGCAGGCGCCTTCGCGGCCGACCCGAACACCAGGCTCGCGAGCGAGCGGCGCAGCCGGTCGAGGCTGCCGGCAGCGCTGGTCGGCAGCTCGAAGATCGCGAGCGGCCGGTGCAGCCGGACGACCTCGACCAGCATCGAGATGCTGTCGCCGGTCACGACGAAACCGTCGGCCAGGCCCAGGAGGCCGAGATAGGGGTTGTCGGCCGCGTCCTCGTGCCAGCGGAACAGCCGGCCGGCGGCCGGCAGGCCCTCGGCCAGCGCCGCCTCGACCGCGGGCGGCGTCCGGCGGCTCGTGGTGAGGTACGGGGTGCCGCCCGCGGCCGCGATCCCGACGGCGTGGTCGAGCAGGCGCCGGACCACGCCCTGGTCATAGATGAACGGCCCGGTCGGCCCGCCGATCAAAAAGCCGATCAGTGGCCGCGGCAAGGGTCCGAGCTGCGGCTCCCAGGCCCTGGCGGCGGCCTCGATCGCCGCCATGTCGACGCGCATCAAGGGCAGCGTGATCGGCAGAAGATTGTCGAGCGGCGGCATCTGGTTCTCGGCGCTGGTGATCACCAGATCGAAGCGCTCGGCCTTGCCCGACGGTTTGCCGACCAGGACCAGCCTGGTCTGTCCGCCCGCCTGCTGGTTGACCCAGAGGGCGGCCATCGACGGTCGCCGGCCGATCGTCAACACCAGGTCCGGCCAGGGTGGGGTCAGGGGGTCGGAGCGGTCCAGGTCGATGTGGTGCAGCGAGGTCTCGACCTTCGGCTTGGCGACCGTCCAGGGCTCGCGCATCTGCAGGAACCTGCGCTCGCAGGGCCAGCCGAGGACCTGCGCTATCGCCTCGACCTGAGCATTGTCGCCTCGCTTGTCGCCGAGCAGCAGCCAGGTCCGCGGCGGGTCCATGGCTGTAGCGGCGACCATCGAGGGGCCGGCCCGATTCGAGTTCAGACCGCGATGCGGGCGGCGGGCGCGGCGGCCGGCGCGTAGCCGAAGGCCGGCGACAGCCGGTCTGCGACCAGGGCATCGAGTTCGGCGGCCTGATCGTCGGTGAAATAGTCGCGATAGCCCCCGACCTTGGCCCGGCGCACCTTGAAGCTCTCCGGGTCGTTGGGGTTGCGCAGCCGCAGGCCGCCCTGACGGAAGAAACCCTTGCTCTCGAGCTGGCGGAGGTTGTCGAAGGCGCCGAACTCGACCGCCTGCTCGATCTCCGGGTCGCTGAACGTCTCGCCCATCAGCGCCGTGATCCGGCGGAGCTCCTTCGCCGTCTCGGCGCGCAGGTCCTCGTAGCGGACCATCAGCGCGCGCGGCAGACAGGCGAGGTTGCGCTCCCAGCCGTTCAGGTAGTCGATCAGGCTCACGAGGCCGATGTCGCTGTGGCGGACGAAGTCCCACATGCCGATCGTGCGCCGGTCGATCGGGTGGTCGATCCAGGCGTTGATCAGCTCCTGCTTGGCCGCCGACTGGCGCCGGGTGAACTGGAAGTACCAGGAGACGGCGATGTCGCAGGGATGGCGCGCGAGCAGCAGCATCGGCTTGCGGCGGAGCGGCGATTCGGGCGCATCGGGAGCGAGCGCGGCGCCGACCGCGCCCTCGTAGCTGTAGTGGCCGTTGGTCGCGGTGATCCGCGGCATCCCGGGATGCCTTCTCGCGAGCTCGTCCGAGGTCACGATCAGCGAGGCCGGCAGGTTGTGGCGGATCTGATAGAGCCGCGACAACATGACCTTGAGCCAGGTGTTGCCGCTCTTGGGGTGGCCGATGATCAGAAGGTCGGTGCGCAGGGCCTTGGCGAGCTCCTGGCGCGCCAGAAAGTGCCGGCGGCTCGTGATCCGCAGCCCGCGCGGCAGCGCCGCGGTCGGCAGCAGCACCGCGAATCTCTTGACCTCGTCGCTCACGCCGAACATCGGACCTCCGCAACCAGCCGTCGCAGGCGGCGGGTTAGCAGACCCGGCCCCCGAGGGCAACGCCGGCGGGCCTGATGCGCCTCAATCGGCGGCCGCGGGCCTCGTCCCGGCGGCGCGCACCTGCAGCTCGGCGTGGCGCGCGCCCGCCTCGGCGTGGATCGCCTCGCCGAGCTCAGGGCGGCTCGCGGCCAGCGCGCGGAAATCGGCGACGTCGAGGGTCAGGAGCCGGGTCGGCTGCACCGTCACGACGCTCGCGACCCGCGGCGCGCCGGTGACCAGCGCCATCTCGCCGAAAAAGCCACCGGCGCCCAGGCGGACCGGATGGCCGGGCAGCCGGATCACGACCTCGCCCTCGACGATGAAGTACATGCAGTCGCCGGGCTCGCCCTTGCGGACTACGGTCCGGCCGGCGCCCAGATCGCGCGGCCGCAGCCGCTGCGCGATCTCGGCGATCGCCTGGGCGCCGACGCTTGCGAACAGCGGCACGCGCGCGACCAGGTCCCAGGTCCGCAGGAACTCCCGCCGCCTGAGCTCCTGGGCAAAGCCGCTGGCCAAAATGCCGGCCCAGAGCGCGAACACCGCGATTCCGCCGACCATGACCATGCCGGCGAGCATCCGGCCGAGCGGCGTGACCGGGATCTCGTCGCCGTAGCCGGTGGTCGTGAGCGTCGTGATCGCCCACCAGAGCGCCGCCGGGATGCTGCCGAAGGTCGCCGGCTGGACGTCGCGCTCGACCAGATAGGCGCCGGTGGCGGCGAGCAGCAGCATGATCAGGAAGGCGAGCAGCACGCTCGCCAGCGGCGCCCGCTCGTTGCGGATCACCCGCACCAGGAGGTCGAAAGCCGGCGTGTAGCGGACCAGCTTGAAGATCCAGATCAGGCCGAACAGCCGCGCGCTCGCGGGCGCGATGCCGGAGAGCAGCGCCGCCGGCACGGCGAGCCCGGCCGCGAGATCGACCAGCGCCAAGGGCGCGCATAGGCGGCGCAGCCAGGCGCGCCGGAGATGCCGGCGACCCGCGGCCGGCCGGCCCGGTGGATGGTCGGCCTCGACCCCGGCCGGATCGGGGCGCGCCTGGCCGCAGCGGAGCCCGTACTCGAGCGCGAACAGGCCGGCGATCACCAGGACCAGCCCGCTCAGCGCCTGCTCGTGCGCCGCGGCAATCGCGGGCACGGTGCCGACGATCATGGCGCCCAGGCCGACCGCGATCGCGATCCGCTCGGCAGCGCGGAAGACGCGCGCCGCCGGGCTCGTGACCTCCGGGTCGAGGACCGCATCGAGGTCGAGCCGCAGGCGCGCGAGCAAACCTTTGCGAGCGGACATGACCCCGAGCCGGACTTCCCTGCCTGACCTCGAGGGTCGAGCCTGCCCCCTCCCCGATCGGCCGTCAATCTCGAGCCCGCTACGGGCGCCTCGCGGCGGCCGAGCCCCGGGCGGTGGTGGCGGCGCAGACAGCGTGGCCGCAAGACAACGGGGCAGCTCAAATTCGCGAGCACCACACCACGACATTCCGATTCGGGAGGTAGGACATCGACCAATCATGCGGAAGTGGACCGTCACGAACCTCGAGCTTTCCGGAGATGAAACAGTGATCGCCACGCCCGACGGGCGGTGGTCAAAGACGTCGCAACGGAAAATGGACCGGCTCACGTCCAGAGCGTGACCTGGCTTCACGGGGTTCAGGTCGAGGTGACGCACCGCCGGTCGGCCATGGAACTCGGCGCCGTCTTGGACGGTTGCTTTTTGCGGGTCCCATCCGAAGGAGACGAGGATGTCTGCGACGATCGATTGGCAGCTCGGCCTTTTGGCATTCGGTGTGATCGCACTCGCAGGCGTGCCGGCCGGCGCGGCGCCGGGCGACATCCACCGGGTGGCGCACGCGGAGACCGTCAACCTGCGCGCCGGTCCGTCGAACCAGGCCAACGTGCGCGGCACCGTGCAGCAGGGCGATCAGGTGATCGAGCTGACCCGGTCCGACAACTGGCTCGGCGTGCGCGTGCTGCGCACCGGCGAGGAGGGCTGGATCTTCGATCAGCTGCTGGAGCCGGTGGCGCGCACCACGCTCGGCAACGGCGCGCCGACGCCGGTCGAGGACGTCGGCTTCCTGCGCTGGTCGGAGGGCTTCAACCGGCTGCTCGCGAGCATCAATTCCGATCTCCGCTACCCGACGGTGCAGAAGGTCGACCAGCCGGAGGGGGACCTGTTGCGCGTGGTCCCGACCAGCGACTGGCTGCTCAACGGCAGCCGCGCTGACCATCTGCTGGGCGCGGCCGCGATGTACGAGATGTGGAAGAACCATCAGAACGGCGCGCCCGTGCGCCTGGTCATGCAGGACGATCGGGGTCACGACTACATCACGATCGTCGACCAGGACAGCACGCCGAACCTGTCGGTCCACCTGCCGGAACATCAGTGAGGGAGCGGTCGGCCGGCGTTGCCGCGGGCCGCAATCCAAGGCGAGGAGGAAAGGCGATGCGTATTCTCGGGATGCTGCTGATCTGTGCCAGCCTGGCCGGCTGCGGCGCGATCGCGCTGCCGTTCCGGGCAACCGCCGACGTCGCGAAGGTGGTGCCGGTCGTCGGCGACGCGGTCGCGGCGCCGCTGGACGCCGCCGGCGACGCGATCGATCCCCCGGGGGATTGACGAAGAGCCGAGAGCGAGGTGGCACGAGCGCCCGCGAGAAGGCGCCGGGCGCGCCATCTCGACCCTGATCCGGAGCCGGCTCGACCGCTTTTGGGCCGCCCTCGCCGAGCTGCTGTCGGCGACCAGAGCAGTCTTGAGCAGCGCACGAGCAGCAACGCGCTGGCGCGCTCTGAGTCTTTGCCGGTTTGGCGCCCCGCGCGCGGCGGGAGTGTAAAGGCCGGCCGGACGTTGTGCCAGTCGAGATCAGAAGGACGTCCGAGAGGAGAGACCATGAGCGGGCAGCAGCAGCGCCAGGCGCCGCCGATGCGGCCGAGCGACGAGGCGAGCGAGGAGCAGCTCCGGCTGGCGCGCGCGCAGGGCCAGGCGCTCACCCGGGCGCTCGAGCCATGGCCGGGAAGGAGGCGCACGACGGCGGCGAGCAGGCGGCCGGCGACTACCTCATCGGCTATGCGGTCGAGGAGGCCGAGGGCATGTATCTGATGCAGGACGGCGAGCTGGTATGGCATCAGCCGGAAGACGAGAACGTCCACGTCGAGGTCTCGGTGCGCGACCGCGCCGACGGCCGCTTCGTGCCGGGCCTGACGGTCCACGCGACCCTGATCGACGCCGCCGGCAACGAGCTCGGCACCCACCGCCAGGCGTTCCTGTGGCACCCATGGCTCTACCACTATGGCCGCAACTGGAAAGTTCCCGGCGACGGCGCCTACCGGCTGCGCGTCCAGATCGCCTCGCCCGACTCCCCGCGCCACGACAAGACCAACGGCCGCCGGTTCGCCGAGCCGGTCGAGGTCGAGTTCGCCGACGTCTCGATCGAGACCGGCCAAAAGCAGAGCTGAGCGCCAGGCCGCCAGACGCCGACGCATGGCTGGCTGGAAGATGGTGCCCAGGGGCGGAATCGAACACACCGACACGCGGATCCTTCAGTCCGCCGCGGTGCTCTAGCAATGTGAGCGCTACTGCCAATCCAGCTCATCATGTCGCAAAATGGCCGTTTCTTGTTGCAGTGAGCCGACCAGCGCCAGCTCGCCCGCCGCCAACCGATCAAGCGCCGGCCACATGTGATCTTGTATCTGGGCGGAGCCAAGTTCACGTTGGGCCGGAGGTCCCATGAGCCCTCGAACTCAAGGCGCATGGCCGCGGGGTCCACATGTAAGGGGGGTAGCAATGATTCGCCGTGCGCGCCTGGCCTCATCCAGCCTCCTGGCACTCCTCAGTCTGAGCGGCCAACCCGTGTCCGCTCAGGGGCGCGAAATTGCCTTTCGGCTCGGGCCGATTGAGGTGCTGGAGGACGGGCCGAGCTACGCGGAGCTAGGCGTCGGCGCCTTCGACCTCTTCGCCTTTCAGGGTGAGCGCGCAACATCGGCCGCCGCAGAGATCGAGCTTCGCTGGGGCCGGAAAGCCTGGTTCATCGGGCCCGCAATCGGCCTGATGGGAAACACCGACGGTGGCGTGTTCGGCTACGGCGGTATCTACGCCGACCTGACCTACAAAAACCTCGTGATCACGCCTCTTTTCGGCCCCGGCGGTTACGTTCAGGGCCACAGCAAGGATCTCGGCGGCGTCCTGCAGTTCCGCACTGAACTCGGTGTCGCATACCAGTTTGACGATGGCGCCCGACTCGGCGTGCGCATCGCGCATCTCTCAAACGCCGGCATCCACCACTCCAATCCCGGTGAAGAGGAGCTGCACGTGACCTATGCGCTGCCGTTTCCATGACGGAGGAGTGAGGCATCGGTGCGCCCAGGACGTGAGACGCCTGCTCCCGCACATGACTGAAGATGACTGTCGGAGCTTTTTTGGGCCAACCGAGCGGCGCGAACGCGGAACGTAACGCGGGAACTTGCCGCGATCGGGACCTGTCATAGGGAGGCTTCGACCGGACCCGAGCGGACATCGCGGCGGCGGCGCGGATGATGATTAGACCGCCGTGGGAGCTCCACGGCGGCCAGTGGGGCGCCACGGTGGTGATCGTCTACGCGAGCCGTTTGATCAGCGTGTTCGCAGGCGCATCGGAATTCGACAGGCGATCCGCCTGGTCGGCACCAAGCGCCGGGAGGCCGTCTTCGAGCATCCGAGCTGCAGCAGGACCGTGGCCTGGTCCCAGTAGATGTGCTCGGAGCTCATCTTGCCGCCCTCGAACGTGACGATACCGACATGGGGACGACGAGCCGGCGCCCGGTCGGCGCGATCCCGGGTGCGAACCAGTCCATCTGGACCGTGTGGCTGAAGCGGACGATGAGCTCGTCGATCACGCGGTTCTGCCCGACACTGCGGGTCAAGAGCTCGAGTGCGAAATCCGGCGGCATCTGCGGGATGGAGATCTCCCGATAGAATTGCGCAGCGGCTCCCGCCCGGTGGCGCCGGTACCGACGGGCACATGGATCAGCACTGGCTGCTCGGTCATCGTCGCGATCGCCGCGTCGGCATCCTTTTGCTCGAACTCGGCGGCGGTGTGGGCGTCCCACACATCGATCAGAGCCTGCTCCGCGGCCGTAAACCCTGGCACTCGTCCCTCCCTTCGATCCCTGTCATGCCGCAAGAAGCCGAATTCCATCCTCACCTGGGGGGCAGGTCAACCGTGCGTCGGCCGCGCCCGCGGCCGAAGCGGCGTGGCCAGTGCTGAACGCACTCCTCGGCCAGGTCGCCGATTTCGGCGTCCTCGGCGCAGGCGTGGGCCGCGCCGCTGCCGTTCCCCCGGTCGCCCTCGCCAGCGTTGCCGTTGCCCTCGACGACGCTGCCATCGAGCGGTCTCACCTTCAGCCAAGGTGTCGCCCGGCCCAGCCAGTGTGCCACTCGGCCCGTATCACCCGGCTTTATGAGCGAGCGCCGGGGGAGCCCGAAGGCTCCGCTCGGCTTGGGATGTACGTGCGACGGTGGCTCCGATGGGTCGGTGCTGGGTTGCGGGTGGGGGTTGTGCAAGTAGGGCTGCTGGCGTACGCAACCGTTCTCCCAGCCCTCTCCTGACATGCAGGCCCGACCCCGACACGTGCCAACTTGCTCGTACACGCACACGCTCGCCGAACGCCGTCTGCACTGGCGTCGGGGGTCGTGGAGGTGCCGAAGTAGTAGGTCCAGCGTGGAATTGTAGAAGGTCGTACGCGCAGCCGAGGCCAACCGACGACGAACGCTGCGACCGGGCCCCACTTCCCGCCATGCAGCAGTTCATGCAGCGCCGTCCGGGCGATCCGGAGCTCGAGGCGGCCCAGCCTTGCCGCGCGGAATCTGCTGGACCTCACGAGCATTCCCCCGGTGAGCCGCGGTGGCGACGCTGCGGCCTTCCCCTTGCCTGACGGTGAGGTCCAAGCTTTGCGCGCTTCGTTACCCTATTGTTAAGGCAACAGCGCGGTTGCTCGGAAAGCCTGGTGCCCAGGGGCGGAATCGAACCACCGACACGCGGATTTTCAGTCCGTGGCTAGCGCGCTCCAAGACGCAACATGCCGCACAAAAGGCTAGGCGATCCGCCAGTTCCATAGTACATAGCGATCATCCGGACACACTCTATCCCGCCCCTTCGAGGTGCCAAAACGGTGCTAACCGAAACGCAGATCAGGAATGCCGAGCCCGGCACTATCTGGGACGGCTCTCTCAAAGGCTTCGGCGTTCGGGTAGGCAAGCATCGCAAGACCTTCGTGGTGCTCGTGGCCTCTGGCCGACGGAAAGCAATTGGGACCTGGCCTCTCCTTAGCCTTGCCGCCGCCCGTGCCGAGGCCCGTCGCATGCTGGCTGAGAAGACGCTTGGCCGGATCCACCCGACCCACACCGCCTTTGATGACGCCAAAGAACGGTTCCTCAAGGAGTGCGAGCAGCGGAACAAACCGCGAACCGTCCAGGACTACACCCGCCTACTACGGCGGCACTATCCGTTCGGGCGCCAGTCGGTGGCCGACATCACCGCGCGCCAAGTTCTGCAGCGCCTCGCCTCTCTCGCTCCCTCAGAAAGGCACCACGCCTTCACCGCAGGCCGCCGCTTTTTCCGTTGGTGCGTTCAAAACCACCTCATCAACCGCTCGCCGATGGAGCATATGGTAGGGGCTCCCACGGGAAAAGCGAGAAGCCGGGTTCTCACTCCAGACGAGCTCAGAGCCGTATACCGCACCGCGCTTTCCGGGAGCGGTCCCTTCCATCGCATCGTTGCCCTACTCGTCCTCACCGGTCAGCGAAGGGGTGAGATTAGCCGCCTCGCGTGGTCGTGGATCAACGGCGACGTGATTGAGCTTCCCGGAGCTCTTGCGAAGAACCATCGGGCGTGGACGATCCCTGTCGGTCCCGAGGCGCAGGAGCTTCTCGCCTCGATCGAGCGGATCAAAGAGTGCCCGTACGTCTTCCCTGCCGTGCGGCAGCGAAACGAGAAGACCACCGTCTTCAACGGGTGGGGCAAGCCCAAAGCCCGCTTCGATAAGGAGTGCGGCGTTACGGCTTGGACGCTTCATGACCTCCGGCGCACCTTCTCTTCAGGCATGCCGGCGCTCGGCGCTCCCCAGATCGTCGTCGAGAAGCTCCTGAACCACGTTTCCGGCGGCAGCAAAAGCCCGATCGCGCAGGTCTATAACCGCTACAGCTATCTCGACGAGATGCGCGAAGCCGTCTTGAAGTGGGAAGCGTATTTGGCTACCCTCATAGCCGCCCGCTAGCTGGCACAACCAGCGGCGCATCGCGATGGCTCCGCAAGGAGACATCTCGATGACCGAGGAACGCTTGCTAGTGGACTGGAAGACGCTCAAGAAGCTGGGATGGCCTTACTCCAGAGTGCACACAGGCCGCCTGATCGCCGCGGGGAAATTTCCGCAACCCAAAAAGTTCGGAGATCACCCCGGCGCTCGTGTGGCGTGGCGCTGGCGCGAGGTCAAACCGCACCTTGAGTAACAGTCCAGAGGAACCGTTTGCGACACCGTAGACGTTTCCTTGAAAGGGCGGAGGCCCGGCGTCCACACCGGGCCTCTTTCCTATTGCCCCCGCACTTGGCTGGAACTACAAATGAGGGCGCTCCACCCGCACAGGGAGACAGCCCATGGCCGAGCAGCCGACGTTTGCAACCTACATAGCGCGTGAGCGCGAGGAGATACAAAAAGGGAGAGAGGATCTCCTTGCCAAGCGTCGGGAGATCGATGAAAAGCTGCAGAGTCTTGACCGACGCTGGGAAGCTGCAGAGGCATATGAAGCGACGCTGCGCGGGAAACCTGCTCCCAAGGCTCACGCCGCTAGAGCGCCAGGCGCACCGAGAGGCAAACGCGGAGAAAGAAGAGCCGAACTCCTAGATCTCATTCGGCAACACCCCGATGGGCTTACCGCCGACCAGATCAACCACTCGCTGAACGCGACCGACAAAAGGGATAAACAGGCTATCGCCAATCTCCTCGCCAATATGAAAAAGGAAGGAACGCTGCACCAGGAACAGCGGCGCGGGCCATATATTGTCCCCACCAACGAAGCTGCATGACATACTCGTCACCGATCCGCGCAGTAGTGGTGAGCGCAAGCTGGGTCCAATCTCTCAGCAAAACTCTGCATCAGTCCTTCCCTGCGAGCTCGCTGTCGGCAGTATTGCGTCGATCAAGGAAAGGAAATATTACAAGTTTTCCGCGAGGAAGGAGCGTCAGCGAAGACGATAGATCGTCGGATGCTGCTCGAAGCTATGGAGTACTGCCGCCACCACAGAGGGATGGTGGATGCTTTTGTCGTATGGAAGGTGGATCGCTTCGCTCGAAATGCGGAAGACCATTTCGCAGTCCGAAAGTTGCTGCTGGAATATGGTGTCAGCCTGCGCTCTGTCACAGAACCGATCGGACAGGGCCCCGCCGAAAAGCTCTTTGAGACTATGCTCGCAGGTTTCGCCGAGTTTGATAACGCGGTACGGCGACAACGGTGTTCGAACGGGATGCAAGCCCGGGTACAGCAGGGCATCTATCCATGGAAACCGCCGGTCGGCTATAAACCGCTGGGCGCAAAGAAGAGGGGCGAAAAGAAGAATCAACCCGACCCGCCCGACGAGCGGACGTTCCCTATCGTCCAACGGGGCCTCAGAGAGTACGCCAGGGGCATGTTCCCGTCGCAGATGCAGCTTGCTGCGGCGTTGGATGACTGGGGCCTACGGGATATCCGCGGCAGAAGAACGACCAGCCAGTATGTAGACAGGATACTCGGCAGGTACTTGAAGTTTTACTCCGGCGTCTTGGTCAATCCGTGGACCGGCGAGGACGTGCCCGGCCTCCACATGCCGATGATCACGTACGAGGAGATGTGCAGAATTCAGCTTATACGCTCCGGGAAAGCGCGGGTGCAAAAGCGGGAACGGCACAACGCCGATCTCCCCCTTCGAAGGACAGTGACCTGTGCCGGGTGCGGCCGGATGCTGACAGGGAGCGTCTCGCGCGGAAATGGCGGACAGTACTTCTATTACCACTGCCACGGGAAGGCCTGTGGGGAATATGGTAAAGCCATCCCCAAGGCTGACCTTGAGGCGGCTTTCGCCGGGTACCTGGAGCGGGTTACCCCGAAGCCCCGCGTTCTGAACGTCATCAAAGCCTCCCTGATCAATCTTTGGGAGGAAAAGCAGCTCGCTTTCAGATCGGAGGAGGAGCGACATGCAACGGTGCTGGCAACTTTGATTGAAAAGCGGGCGCGTATTCGCGAGCTATTGGAAGACGGAACCTACTCCAAAGAGGAAGGCAAAGAGCGCCTCGCGGAGATCAAAAGCGGAATAATCGCCACCGAAATTGCGCTGAATGAAGCACGTATCGATCAGCTCGATATGGAAACAGCGATATCCTATGCGACGAGCTTCATGGGCAACCTCGCGAGGCAATGGTTCGATCTTGCGCCGGAGCTGCGGCCGCGGTTCCAAACGCTAATTTTTCCCGACGGTGTACCCTACTCCCGTTCCAAGGGATTTGGAACCGCAAAACTGGGGCTTATATTCGAGCTATGTCAGCAAAATGCGAACGAGTTTCCCCCTTCGGTGGACCTCATGGGGGTTGGTTGGAACCAGTTTGTGGTGGAATTGAAGGATTGGCTGGCTCTCAAAAAGGCCTCCTCGGCCCTTCTGTAGCTTAACAGAAGCGTGGAGACCTTGGCCAGCGCACTCTCTCGTCGTGGAACTGCTATCAATTTTCCTCTATTTGGGGGCGTCTTCGGAGGATGAAGGCCCATGGCAAGACACCGATCCCACAGCGTCGCGTTCAAGCGCCAGGTCGCCGAGGAGTTCCTCGCCGGCGAGCCCCTGCATGGCCTGGCCAAGCGCCATGACATCTCGCGCAACCTGATCCGCGTCTGGGTCGCGAAATACGAGGCAGGCGCGTTCGATGACGACGCGAAGGCTGCCGACCTCATCCAGGCCTACGAGGCGCGCATCGCTGAGCTCGAGCGCCTGGTCGGCAAGCAGGCGCTCGAGCTGGAGTTTCTGAAGGGGGCTCGGCGAAGCGCACCTCCGCCGAGAAGCGGGCTTACATCCGTGATCACCGGCCCTGCGTCCTGTCCGTCGCAATCCACTGTGCGTTGGCGGTGCACGAGCAAATGGAGCGATTGGGGATTGAGACTCGGTCGGGACTACATACGGACGAAGTAGAACTTATGGATGGCGACTTGGGAGGAATTGCCGTCCACATAGCGGCACGGGTGCTGGAAAGGGCTATCGCTCGTGAAGTCTGGACCTCCCGAGCTGTCAAACCGATCTTCGACAGTGGGCGGGGGAGATCGGGCGGTTTTGGCCGCCAATTGATTGATTTTGTTGAAGCGAGACCGGCGGCGGTGAAGGGATGTGCTGCTAAATAATAGCTCTAGAGAGCGCTTTTATATTGACATTTTGGCCGGTTCGTGTGCTGCTTTGCGGCATGTTCGTCCGCGAGAAGCAGATCGGCCCCTACCGCTACCTCTACCTGGTCGAGAGCGTCCGCGAGGGTGGCCGTACCAAGCAGCGGATCATCAAGAACCTCGGCCGCAAGGAAGCCGTCGACGCGAACGGCGACCTCGATCGGCTCGCCCGTTCCGCCGCCCGCATGGCGCAGCGCTCGATGGTTCTCTCGCTGCTCGACCAGGGCAGCGTGCCGGCGCTCGCTACTCACCGGATCGGACCGCCGCTCGCCTTCGAGCGGCTCTGGCGTGAGACCGGCTGCCGGGCCGTGATCGAGGGCTTGGCCGCCGAGCGCGGCTTCGGCTTCTCACTCGAACGCGCGTGTTTCCTCACCGTGCTTCACCGGCTGATGGTCTCGGGCTCGGACCGCTCGGCCGATGCCTGGCGCGAAGACTACCGGATCGACGGCACCGACGACCTCGCGCTGCACCATCTCTACCGGGCGATGGGCTGGCTCGGCGCGGAGCTGCCGGACGCCGAGCAGACGGACCGCACGCCATTCGCCCCGCGCTGCCTCAAGGATATGGTGGAGGAGCGGCTGTTCGAAGCCCGCCGCGACCTGTTCAGCGAGCTGTCGGTGGTCTTCATGGACACCACCAGTCTCTACTTCGAGGGCGCGGGCGGCGAGACCCTCGGCCAGCGGGGCCACTCCAAGGACCACCGGCCCGACCTGATGCAGATGGTCGTCGCCGTGGTCATGGATCAACGTGGCCGGCCGCTCTGCTGCGAGATGTGGCCGGGCAACACCACCGACGTCACGGCCCTGATCCCGGTGGTCGACCGCCTGCGCCGGCGGTTCGGGATCGCTCGGGTGTGCGTGGTGGCCGATCGCGGGATGATCAGCGCCCAGACCCTCGCCGCTCTGGAGGCGCGCGGCCTCGAGTACGTGCTCGGGGTCCGCGAACGGACCACCAAGGAGGTTCGCACCCTGGTGCTGGACGACGACGGCCCGTTTGTCCCGCTCACCATCCCGCGCCAGAGTCGACCGGACACCGAACTCGAGGCCAAGGCGGTAACCCTCGGCGGCCGCCGCTACATCGTCTGTCGCAACCTGGCCGAGGCGGAGAAGGACGCCGCCGACCGGGAGGCGATCGTGGCCAGCCTGCGCCGAGCACTCCGGCACGGCGACAAGGCGCTGGTCGGCAACCGCGGCTACCGGCGCTTTCTGAAGGCGCCTGAGGTCGGCTTTGCGATCGACGAAGCGCGGATCGCCGAGGACGCGCGCTTCGACGGGATCTTCGTCTTACGCACCAACACCACGCTCGACCCCCTCCAGGCGATGCTGCGCTACCGCGAGCTGCAGGGGGTCGAGCAGCTGTTCCGAAGCGCCAAATCCCTGCTGGCGACCCGGCCGATCTTCCACAAACGCGACGCGACCATCCGCGGCCACGTGTTCTGTTCGTTCCTCGCCCTGGTGCTGCAGAAGGCGCTCCGCGATCGCCTGGCGGCAGCCGGCCTCGACTTCGAATGGGCCGACGTCCTGCGCGACCTGGATCGTCTCCAGGAGGTCGAGGTCGAGCAGGACGGCAAACGGTTCGTTCTCCGTACCCCGACCGCCGGCTCGGCCGGCAAGCTCTTCCAGACGCTGCGCGTCGCGCTGCCGCCGAACCTCCGCGACGCCGCCTCCCAGCCCGACGACACTCCCGCCGAACCCGCCCTCTTGTAGTGCTAAGCCCATTCTCGCGCGCTGTAAGCGTCTGAGAATCCGATCTTTCTCAGATCGCGGTGTCGAAGATCGGTCAAAGATCTGGTTGCTGGATCGAGCTTCCAGTTCAACGAAAAGAGAAGCTAAAGCCTGAGAGGCGTCGCCGGCGACTGGTCCCTATTCGCCGTCAAACGATGACCATTGCTTCAATCGTCGACTTCATCGCAGATCCTTCGTTCATTTCTAGTGCCGGCAAAATAATCTTCAACTGTGGCAGCCAGGCAGTTGCTTCAAGCAATTGCGTCGGTGTGTCGGGCGACGCCGTAAACTGCCCCCCTGGCGACACGAAGAACTGACCCCCTCCAGACGAGGAGAGGGCGATGAGCCGACAAGGCAGCGAGGGTATGCCGCAGATCTTCGATCTGCGGCGGGAGGAGATGCTGCCACCGGACGAGGTGACGGCGATGCTGGGGTTGCGCGGGTTTGGGATGGGGCGCGAAGCGGATCGCGGCCGAGTTCGGCTGCAGTCGGAACACGGTCAGACGCTACCTCGGGCTGGGCGGCTGGACTCGCTGCCACCGGCCGCAGCGGGCGAAGGCGCTGCACGGGCTCGCTGACTGGCTGGCGGAGCGGTCCCGGCGACACCGCGGCAATGCCGACGTGGTGCGGCAGGAGCTGCTGGCCGAGCACGGGATCACGGTGGGCCTGCGCACGGTCGGGCGCGCGGTGGCGTCGCTGCGCCGGGAGCTCGGGGCCGAGGCGCGGGCGACATGATCGTCGTCCGCTATGCCGATGATATCATCGTCGGCTTCGAGCACGAGACGGACGCCCATCGTTTCCGGGACGCGATGCGGACGCGGTTGCAGGAGTTCGCGCCGTCGCTCCATCCGGACAAGACCCGCCCGTTCGAGTTCGGCCGCCACGCGGCGGCGGGGCGCGCCCTGCGCGGGCTCGGCAAACGGGAGACCTTCAACTTCCTGGGGTTCACCTTCGTCTGCGGCAAGAGCCGTTGGGGCCGCTTCCGGGTTGAATGGAAGAGCCGCCGCGACCGCATGCGAGCCAAGCTCAAGGAGATCAAGGAGGAAATGCGACGGCAGCAGCACCAGCCGATCCCCGCGCAGGGGAAGCGGCTGAGGCGGATCGTGAGCGGCTTCTTCGCCTACCATGCAGTGCCGACCAACGGCCGGTCCCTGGGGGCGTTCCGCTACCACGTCACGAACCTCTGGCGGCGCACGCTTTCGGACGACCTGGGCGCGGGCAACGAAGCTCGCCGACGACTGGCTCCCGCGGCCGCGCATCTCCACCCTGGCCAAGCCAGCGCTTTGCCGTCAAGCACCCGTAGGAGCCGGATGCGGCACGTCCGGATCTGTGCGGGGAGCGCTCAGCAACGGGCGTCCCTACCGCGATCATTATAACATTGCATCTGATGGATTAGTGTACAAAATCTGATTCTCCGAGGCACCCACGTGGGGCCGGTGCGCGGCCTGCAAGGCGGTCTTCGATCCGGCTCTAGAGCAGGCGGGCACGGCCGCCAGCGACGTGGAAGCAGGCGATCCTGAAGGAGCGCCTGTTCGGCCTGAGCAACCGCCAGGACGAGTCAAAGAGGTCAGAGAGTAGGTCCGGCCGCGTACGCTCTGGCCCCAGTACTTGCCCCTTTACCACGATTTACTGGGCTTCACCCGACTTCACTCGTCTCAGCGCGCGACGGTGTGTAGCAACGTGACGGTCGGAGTTACAGGTCGAAGCCTTCAACGAAAGGAGAGACCCATGTCGCTTCAGGACAGGCTCGACGCCTTCCGCAAGAATTTCGAGGGGGCGGGCCGTCATACAATGCGCCGGAATGGGTCCATGAGCCGATGCACCGCGTGACCGCGGAGCTCATCGCTTCCGGCACGGCCGACCGAGCGGCCAAGGTCGGTGCCGCGGTCGCGCCGCAGCAGCACCGTGTCGAGCATGTGCGCCAGCAGCCATGCACGCCGGAGCCAGAGGCCCAAGGCGACGGTTTCCCGGCTCACCTGATGCCCGACATTCCGATCCCGCGGCGGCCGGGGCCGATGAGCTGTGTCTCGATCTTCGGAACGGCGTGGAGGCGATGATGACGTGCGTTGCCGCGAGGCATCTGAGCGATGATTCGCGCCAGCGCACCCCCGCGCTGGAGCCTGACGCCAGTCAGGCAAGCCTCCCTGATCAACTTGCCCGGGCGTGGTTCGCTGCGCTCGGGCATTTTTAGGAGGCAGAACCGTGTCGTTGCCCGCATCCCTGCTGATGCCGATCCGGCAGTCCGCTTCATCCTTAAGACAGCACGCGGCGTCTTGGCGTCCCGCCAGCTCCAGGTCAATGCGAACCTGGGCAGGATACCAACCGGACGTGGCTGTACCGCGGGCACCGCTGGGGACCGCACATCGGCATGGTGCGGGGTGCACTCAACGTGCTCGGCTATGACCCCGCCATCGTCCCGTGCGAGCCGCGGATCGTCGAGGAGCCGCTGCCGCTAGAGCCGGCCGATCCACGCCGCGCTGCCCGCACGTCCGAGGACGCTGGGCGCTTTCACGAGAGGATCGGGCCGACGGAGCCTCTTCATGGGTGACACGAAGCGCGATAAGGCGCCCGCCTTCTCGCTGAAGGACCCGAAGGCAACGTGGTGTCCTCCACCAAACTGCTGTCTCAGGGGCCGTTGGTCGTGACCTTCTACCGCGGCGTCCGGCGCCCATATTGCAACATGGATCTCCAGGCGCTGCCGCGCTGTCGGAGTTTGAGAAGTACGGCGCCAGCCTGGTCGCGATCTCGCCGCGAACCCAGGCGAACAGCCGCCGGTCGGTGCGCCAGAACAAGCTGACCTTCCCGATTCTGTCGGATCCGCACAGCAACGTCGCGGTCGGCCTTCGGCCTTCGTTTCAAGCTGCCCGACTACCTCATCGACCTCTACCAAAATGTCTTCAAAAACAACCTTGCTGTCCTCAACGGAGATCCGAGCTGGATGCTGCCGATGCCGGCGCGCTTCGTGATCGCCCAGGATGGAACCATTCTCTATGATGTTGCGGTCGTCACTCTCGCCATCGCAGCGGGGCCGACTGAATTCGGGCGCGTTGACGGGAATGATGGGGCTCTCACCGGAACAGGCTGCGGCCATCAAGGAACCGGAACGCGAGCGGATACCGCTCAAGCGGCGCGGCAATCCGAATGATGTGGCCCGGTGGATCGTGTCGCTCGCCGATCCGGCTTCCCGACGGGTGACGGGGCAGGTGATCGCCGTCGATGGCGGCCCGGGCCTCGCATAAGCGGGGGCTTGAGGAGCGAAATGCTGGACGTCGCGCGCTGGCTCGCTGAACGAGGGCTCGGCCATCATGCCGAGGCGTTCGCTGAGAACGGCATCGCGGGAGACGTCCTGTGCGATCTGACCGACCTCGATCTGAGGGAGCTTGGGCTCAACCTCGGCGACCGCAAGCGCCTGCTCAAAGCGATGGCGGCCCTTTCCGCCGGGTCTGCCGCTGCCCGGACCGACACCGCCGAGCCGACACCGAGGCCGGCGGTTCCTCGCGAAGCCGAGCGGCGGCAGCTGACCGTGCTGTTCGTCGACCTCCTGGGCTCGACCGAGCTGGCGGCGCGCCTCGATCCCGAGGACATGGGCGACGTCATCCGCGCCTACCAGCGGTGCTGCACCGAGGCGGTCGAGCGCTGGGACGGGCACGTCGCCAAGTACATGGGCGACGGCGTGCTGGCGTATTTCGGCTGGCCGCAGGCGCACGAGGACGAGGCCGAGCGGGCGGTGCGCGCGGGCCTCGCCATCATCGAGGCGCTCGCGCGCCTGGAGACGCCGTCAAGCGCGCGGCTCGCGGCGCGGATCGGCATCGCAACTGGCCTGGTCATGGTGGGCGAGCTGATTGGCGAGGGGGCGGCCCAGGAGCGGACAGTGGTCGGCGAGACGCCGAATCTTGCGGCGCGGTTGCAGGCGCTCGCGGCGCCAGGGAGCGTGGTGATCAGCCAGGCGACCCGACGGCTGGTGGGCGGGCTGTTCGCGCTGTCCGACCTCGGTCCGCAGCGGCTCAAGGGTTTTGGCGAGCCGCTGGCGGCCTGGCGGGTCGAAGGGGAGAGTCACGTCGAAGGCCGCTTCGATGCGCTGCACGGCGAGCGGCTCACACCCCTGGTCGGGCGCGAGCACGAGCTCGGCATCCTGCTCGAGCGCTGGGCCTGGGCCAAGGACGGCGACGGCCAGGTGGTGCTGCTCGCGGGCGAGCCCGGGATCGGCAAGTCGCGCCTGATCCGCACCCTGCGCGAGCGCCTCGGCGATGAGATGTACGCTCCGCTCAGCCACTACTGCTCGCCATATCACACCAACAGCGCCCTTCACCCGGTGATCGGGCTGCTGGAGCGGCAGGCGCGCCTCGACCGCGACCAGCCGCCGCTGGAGCAGCTCGCCAGGATCGAGGCGCTGGTCGGCCGATCAAGCGACGGGCTGGATGTGCCCCTGCTCGCCGCACTCCTCGGGGTGCCGACCGGCGATCGGTATCCGCCATTGACGCTCACCCCGGACACGCAAAAGCGCCGGACGTTGCAGGCCCTGGTCGACCAACTCGCGGGCCTCGCTGCACAGCAGCCGGTGCTGTCTCTCTACGAGGACGTGCACTGGATCGACCCCTCGACGCTCGAGCTCCTCACTCTCGTGATCGAGCGCATCCGGCAGCTGCCGGTTCTGCTGCTGATCACCTTCCGGCCGCAGTTCCAACCGCCCTGGACCGGTCAGGCGCACGTGACGACGCTGACCATGAATCGACTGGGCCGCCGCCAGGGGGCGGATCTGGTCGCGCGGGTGACGGGGGACAAGTCGCTGCCGGCGGAGATCGTCGATCAGATCGTGGCCCGCACCGATGGCGTACCGCTGTTCATCGAGGAGCTGACCAAGACCGTGCTGGATTCCGGCCTGCTTGCGGATGCCGGCGACCACTACGAGCTGTCGGGCCCCCTGCCGCCGCTCGCCATTCCGACGACCCTGCACGATTCGCTGATGGCCCGGCTCGACCGTCTGGCGCCGATCAAGGAGGTGGCACAGTTCGGGGCGGTGATCGGCCGCGAGTTCTCGCACGAGCTGCTCGCGGCGGTGGCGCCGATGGCGCGGGACCTCCTGGACGAGGCGCTCGAGCAGCTCGTCCAATCCGAGCTGGTGTTTCGCCGCGGCACGCCCCCCGATGCGATCTATAGCTTCAAGCATGCGCTGGTCCAGGACGCCGCCTATCAGTCGCTGCTGAGATCGCGCCGCCAGCAGCTGCACGGCCGGATCGCAGCCGTGCTCGAGGAGCGGTTCCTGGAGGCGGGCGACGCGCAGCCAGAGCTTGTGGCGCACCACTGCACCGAGGCGGGGCTCTGCGAGAAGGCGGTCGAATACTGGTACCAGGCGGGACGCCGTGCCAGCGAGCGCGCAGCGTTGGCGGAAGCCATCAGCCACTTCGGCAAGGCGTTGGACCTGCTCGGCAGCTTTCGCGAGCCGTCGGCGCGTATGCAGCGCGAGATCGACCTCCAGATCGCGCTCGGTGGAGTGCTGATCGCCGTGAAGGGCTACGCCGCGCCCGAGACGGGTCGGGCGTACGCCCGGGCCGGCGAGCTCCGCCGCGAGGTTGGCGACCTGGACCGGCTGCTTCCTCTTCTGTTCGGGCAGTGGGTGTTCCATATGGCACGCGCCGAGCACGCTGCGGCACGGGAGATTGCTGCGGAAGCGTTGCGCTCGGCCGAGCGGGACGGCGACGCAGCTGGTTTGGTGGTCGGCCACCGGGCGGTTGGAATCGGTTCGCTCTGGCGGGGTGACCTGTTCTGCGCCCGCGCGCATCTCGAGCAGGCGCACGCCCTGTACGACCCGGAGCGGCACCGGTCCCTCGCTTCAGTCTACGCCTACGATCCGCGGCTCGCGGGCTTGGCCGGGCTGGCTTTTGCCCTGTTTCAGCTGGGCTATCCGGAGCAGGCGATCGCGCGTTGTTGCGAGGCGGTCGACGACGCCGAGCGGCTGTCGCACCCCGCGGGATTGGCCTACGCCCTTCACCACGCGTGCATGCTGGACCAGGTCCGCCGGGACGGTCCGGGCGTACGGGAGCGGGCCGCGGCGTTGGTCTCGCTCTCTGCCGAGCATGGCTTCGCGCTATGGCAGGCGGCGGGCATCGTGCTCGATGGCTGGGCGCTGGCCGAGGGGGGCCGCGCGGTCGAGGGGATCGCGCACATCGAAGACGGCCTCGAAGCGTATCGCGCGACGGGTGCCAGGCTTTTCGTGCCGTATTTTCTCGGGCTTCTGGGCGCGAGCCACGGCGCTGAGGGCGAAGGGCCGGAGGGCGAGCGCCTGCTGGCCGAGGCCCTGGATGCGGGGCGTGCGAGCGACGAGCGCTGGTTCGAGGCGGAGCTGTACCGGCTGAAGGGAGAGCTGAGGTTGGCCGGTGGCGATCGAGCCGCGGCCGAAGCTTGCTTTCTCAGCGCCATCGGCTTCGCCCGCGCGCGGAGCGCGAAGCTCTGGGAGCTGCGCGCCACGACCAGCCTCGCCCGCCTGTGGGCTGACGGAGGCAAGCGTGTCGAGGCATCCAGCCTTCTCGTGCCGGTTTATGGTTGGTTCACCGAGGGCTTCGATAGCCCCGACCTTCGGGACGCCAAGGCGCTGCTCGACGAGCTGACACATGAGCGAGGGCTTTGGACGCCTGGATCTTAGGTTGAGACGCTGTGCGGTTTGAAGCGGGCACACCGAACCGAACAGTTCGATCCGTGTACACGCCGCCTGAGCGGAGGTTTTTCAAACCCGCTCCCCTTCGGGCGCCCTCTAACCCGTTGAATTGTCGAGCCTTCGACATCCGTACCAAAATGGCCTGCGGCCGTGAAGCCGGCGGCACAGGCCGACGTGGCGGAAGGTGATGTGGGTCGCGGCGCGTTGGTTGCCGAGCCCGAAACTCCGGCACCCCTGTCCCAACTGGCGGTTCGACGTGACCGGCGCCCTGACCGAGAGGAGGGTCGCTTCGCTCGCCTGGACCGCCGCCTGACCGGTCACGAGTGTCCATGCGACCAAGCGCTTGAGCACTTTGCCCAGCGCGTCGTCGAACGCGGCAGCGATCGAGGGCAGATTGCGAGCCTCAGCCGAAGCGCTGCGGCCGATCTCGGTCGTGCCGACTACGTTGCGCTTGGGCATGCTCAGCAGGCGCGCCGAGATCAGGACCCGAGCCTCTGGCGGACCGGAGGCCGGTTGCTGCGCCTGAAAGGCCGCGACGTTGGTCTGGAGCATGAAATCTGCGCGCACATCGGCGCGGCGACTGGCAACCACCTCGATCGCGCCCGAGTTCTGGAAGGACTGGATGATCAGCGGCTCGATCATCGCCGCGGGCTCATCGACCCAGGCGGCATCGGCGTAGTATTCGACCTCGACCCCGCTCGTGCGGGCTATGCGGGCACTGTCGATCAAGGGCTCGATGGTCGGGCCGTCGACCACCAGCGCCCAATCGACTTTGGGCAGATCGTCGGCGAACGTCGTTTTGGGGGTGAGGCGGAATCGGCGCGGTGGCGGCCCCTGGCTCGGAAACTGGCAGGCGGCAATCAGCGATAGGGGGGCCAGTGCCGCTGTCCGGATCAAGCGCCGGCGGCATAGGACCATGGCGCCGCTCATGTGAAGCGCTCGGTCACGGCCCGACGCCCTGAACCCGGTCACCAAACAGGAGGCGGGCCGGATCGCGCTTGAGCTCGTCGACGAGGTGTGTGATCTCATTCACCATGCGCTGGGCGTCCAGCGCGAGACCGGTGTACTCGTACAAGCCGGTCTGGGTAAAATCGCGCAGGCTCCCCCGGTTATCCGCCACAGCAGCGTCGATCTGGTCGGCCATCCGCCGCACCGACCCGGCGGTCGCGGTCCACTCCTTAATCAACGCGCCGATGGCATCCTGGTTGGTCTGTAGCGTCCGGTCTAGAACGGTCGCAGTCTCGCGGATCTTGCCGGTCGAGTCCTTTGCATCGTTGACGATCGTCGCAAGTACCGGTCCCTGTTCCCGGATGCCGCTCGTTATGGCCGCGAGATTGGCGACCATACGCTTTAGGTCGCCGCTCGTCGACCGCAGTTCGTCATCGACACTTGCCAGGAGGCGGTTCAGCCGGTTGATCACATTGGGCAGCTGTTGGGCTACTTGGTCAGCGCTCTCCTGGTACTGCTCCAATCCAGAAGGAATTGTCGGGATCTCCGGATAGGGTTGGGCGCCGCCGATCAGCCGCACCGGCGTGTTAGGCCTGAAATCCAGATTCACGAGCAAGAGCCCGGTCAACAGGCTCTGGAACTGCAGCTGCGCCCGGAATCCGGCCTCAACCAGTCGGCTGACCTCCTTAGATGAGGCCGCGAGCGGCATGCCGGGGACATCAATCCGAGACGGGTCGAATTGAATGACCACCGGGATTCGCGCGGTGACGTCCTTGGGGTTGAACACGACCCTGATGTCGGTGACCTCGCCGATGTTGACGCCGCGGAAGTCGACCGGCGCGCCGACCCGCAGCCCCTTCACCGAGCCTGGGAAATAGGTGACGAAGATATCGCTCCGGTCCAACCAGCGTGCACCGCCCAACACCAGCGAGCCGAACACAGCGAGGGCAATGGCACCGATCACAAAGCCGCCGATCAGCGTTGGACTGGCCTTGCTCATCTGCCGCTCCTCTGCCTCACGTCCCCTGCCATCTCGGGATCGCCTGAATGCTCGCCGCCGCCGCGGGTCAGGAATTCCTCGACCTTCGGATCCGGCGGATGGACCAGCAGATCGTGCGGGTTGCCGGTCGCGAGCTGGCTCTTGGTCTCGGGGTCGAGGAAGACCGAGTTGTTGGCGATCGCGAAGATGCTGGGCAGCTCGTGGGTGACCATGACGATCGTCGCGCCGAGGCTGTCGCGCAGCTCGAGGATCAGATCGTCGAGCCGGCGCGAGCTGATCGGATCGAGGCCGGCCGAGGGCTCGTCGAAGAACAGCACCTCGGGGTCCATGGCCATCGCGCGGGCGAGACCCGCGCGCTTGCGCATGCCGCCGCTGATCGCCGAGGGATAGTAGTCCTCGAAGCCGGCGAGCCCGACGAGCGCGAGCTTGAGCGAGGCGATCCCGCGGATCTCCTGCGCGCTCAGGTCGGTGTATTCGCTGAGCGGCAGGCAGACGTTCTCGAGCAGCGTCATCGAGCTCCAGAGCGCGCCTTGCTGGTAGAGCACGCCGAACCGGCGCATCAGCTGCTCACGGCCCTCGGGCCCCTCGTCCCAGAAGCTTACGCCGCCGTAGAGCACCTGGCCCTGCGCCGGCGGCTTCAGGCCGATCATCTGGCGCAGGAGCGTGCTTTTGCCGGAGCCGCTGCCCCCCATGATGACGAAAATGTCGCCCCGGCGAATGGTAAAGTTGAGGTCCTTGATCAGCACGAAGCTGCCGTAGGCCATCGTCATGTCGCGCACGACGATGTGCGCCTCGGCCGGCTCGCCGGCTCGGGCGGCGACCGCCTGGTCCGGGCCGGTCGCGACGTCAGATGCCGCGCGCATTGTAGATCACCGTCAGAACCGCCATCGAGACCACGATCAGGACGATCGAGGTGACCACCGCCGAGGTGGTGGCCTGGCCGACCGCAGCCGAGCTGCGCCCGCACTGGATGCCGCGCATGCAGCCGGCCAACGCGACCAGGGCGCCGTAGACCGCGGCCTTGAATAGGCCGCCCGCGAAGTCGATCAGGCGCACCCCTTCCTGGGTCGCCTGGAAATAGGTGACCGACGGCAGGTCGAGGAACATCACCCCGACCAGCGCGCCGCCCAGGATGCCCATCAGATCGGCGTACAGGCAGAGCAGCGGCGTCATCAGGATCAGCGCCAGCATGCGCGGCAGGACCAGGAACTCCATCGGCGCGAAGCCGAAGGTGGTGAGCGCGTCGATCTCTTCGTTGACCTGCATGGTGCCGAGCTGGGCGGCGAAGGCGGCGCCGGTCCGGCCGGCGAGGATGATGCCGACCATCATCGCCGCCATGTCGCGGGCCATGCCGATCCCGACCAAGGGCGCGATGTAGATCTGGGCGCCGAACTGGAGCAGCTGGACCGAGCCGAGAAAAGCCAGGATCACGCCGACCAGGAAGCTGATCAGGCTGACGATCGGCAACGCCTGCGCGCCGACCCCCTGGATGGTCAGCATGAGGTCCGAGCGGCGAAAGCGCGCTTTACCTTGGAGCAGGCGGCCCAAGGCGATCGTGAGCTCGCCGAGGAAGCGGAGGCTTTCGCCGCTGCCCCGGATCAGATCGATCGTCGCCATTCCGACCCGGGTCACGAAGGGTTCGGGGGTGACACCGCGACGCGCTTCAGCTCGTTCCGGCACCGCGGTTGCGAGGCGCAGCAGACGCTTGACGCTATCGGGGAGACCAACTGGATCGACCGCCAACTCGCCCCTGGCGCTCAACCGATCAAGCTCGAGCAGAAAGCTCAGAAGGCCGCTGTCCCAGGCGCCGAGGCCGGTCGTGTCGAAGACGATGCGTCGGCCGGCGGCCTTGGCCCTCAGCTCCTCGTAGACCTGGTCCACCGACGGCATGCCTGTCGTCGCGCGCCAGATGCCAGCGAGCGACAACCGGAGCGCGCCGGGATTCACTCCGTCCGCCGCGATCCGGTACGCCCCCCGGTCAGGTGCAACAATGTGGCGAATCGGATGGCGACCCTCCCGCCTCGAAATATTTCCGGAAGGCGCGAGCCTGTCCTGAAGCGACACGAGTGTGTCCATTCGCTGAACGTCTCAACCCTGGAACTTTCGGCTGTGACGTTGCTACATCCGGTCGCGGGCCAGGCCGAGTGAAGTCGGGTAAAGCTCAGTAAGTCGTGGTGAAGCTCCGGGCGGTTGGAACGTCCGATCCCGCCGACGCCGTAGGGGCCAGCGCCGCGGGCGCATCGCGGCTGGTCCCATCGGCCGCCGCGATCTCGACCGACGAGCCGGGCAAGAAATGGCAGCGGGGCGCTTCCCACGAGTTTCCCAGACGCCCTCGTCGGCAGAGCCCCAGTTGGCGTGAATCCACTCGACCAGGTTCCGCAGGTTCAACCAGGTGTCGTCGCGGTGCTTATTATAGAGATAGCCCATCCATCAGCTCGCCGTAGAGTGTCCCTCGGACAGCGTGAAGCAGGCGGTCACCTCGCGGCCATCGATCGTGAGCGGCACCGTCGCCTTGAGGCTGAGCGCCAGGTTCCGGGAACGGAACAGCACACGCCGCCGGTCACCAAAGCCTTTGCCAGCGAGGAATTTGAGAGGGCGCGCGTGCCAGCGAACGTCCGTGCACTTCTGTGCCGCTTCGACGAACGCTCGCAGCACTACGAGATCCTCATCCGGGAGTCAGCCTGACCGCGGCCACCCTGCGCTACCGATCACCGACTGCGGCTCGCAGGGGCACGGAGTCGACCCGGTTCCAGTGGACATCGGTGGTCAGCGAGGCCGGCTGCTCACCGCGCCGCGCTTCGCCGGTCGCAACAGAAGCTATGAACATCCCTGTTGTGCTGAACTCTCGGGGCGGGACCGAACGGTCCGACGGTGCGCCGCCGATCAAGGCGTCGCCCGCAGGCGAGAAGGTCCAGTCCTCCGGGGAGGCATCGATACGACGGCCACTCCCCGCCAGTCGTTCGGAAGCGGGCGGCGAGTCCCTTCCGACCTCGACCCGCTGACCGAGTTCTCGCAAGTACTCGGCATAGCGGCGCTCGACCTGCTCGAGCTCGCGGCTGTCGGTAAGCTTCTCGAGGGCGTAGGCCCGCGTGGTCTCGAACAACCGATAGCACGGCACCGGGCCACCCACCTCCGCCATCACGAGCGACTTCGCAACCAGCTCCGCAACGCACTCGACGACATCCGCGGCGCTGATATCGGCGCTGGCCGCCACCGCGCTCGCCGCGGCGAGCGTGAAGCCCTGAGCGAAGATCGCAAGCCGCTGCAGAACCATGCGCTCACGCTCGGGGAGCAGCACGTGGCTCCATTCGAGCGATGCTCGTAGCGAGTGGTGCCGCGGTAGCGTCGGACGTCGCCCATTGGTGAGCAGCTGGAGACGATCGGGGAGATGTACCGCGAGTTCGCGCAACCCCAAAGCATCGACCCGCCCGGCCGCGAACTCGATCGCCATCGGAAGACCATCCAGCTTACGGCAGATGTCGGCGACGATCGGGGCGTCCTCATCGCTGAGCTCGAACCGGCCCAAGATCGCCGCTGCCCGCTCGACGAACAATTGTACCGCAGGAAAGCGCAGCGCCTCCGCGGCCCTGAGCCGCGATGATGTTGACGGGCATTCCAGCGCGGGCAGGCGGTGGACGTGCTCGCCCTCCGCGCGCAGGGGCTCGCGGCTGGTCGCCAGGATCTGCACCTCGGGCGCCTGATTGAGCACCTCGACCGCCAGGGCAGCAGCGGCTTCGATCAGATGTGCGCAGTTGTCGAGCACGAGCAGCATCTCTTTGACACTCAGAGCGGCAATTAGGTTTGGAATCGGATCGTCGGAGCGAATTTCGACATTGAGCGCGGCGGCGAGCGCGCCCGGTACCAAACGTGGATCGGCGAGAGGCGCGAGATCGACAAAGCGAACGCCATGCTGATATCGATCGATCAAACCCCTCGCAACCGCAAGGGCAATGCTGGTTTTGCCGACGCCGCCCGGGCCGACGATGGTGATGAAGCGTTCGCGAGGCAATCGGTTCTTGAGCGCCGCTACCGTGTCGGTGCGGCCGACTAGGCGCGTCACCGGGGCCGGCAGGTTGTGCGCGCGCTTGGCGGCCTCCGACTGAGTTGGTAGGGCTTCCAAGAAGGTGACCGGCGCCACGAAGCGATAGCCTCGCCCAGGTATCGTAACCACATATCGGTTGCCGTCGCGGCCATCGCCCAGCGCCCGGCGCAATCCGGCGATCTGGACCTTGAGATTGCCCTCCTCGACGAAGGTATTTGGCCAGACACGGGCCATGAGCTCGTCCTTGCGGAGCAGCTCGCCGGGGCGCTCGACCAGGGCGATCAGGATCTCCAGGGCACGACTGCCGAGGCGAACGGGCTCATCGCCTTCCAGCAGGAGTTGCCGAGCAGGCAGCAGGCGGAACGGACCGAACGCGACCGCGCGCTCGGCGAAAACATTGCTCCGACCTGCGATCGTCTGGAGATCCTTGCAGCGGCTGCACGCGTCGCGCTCGGCGTGAGGCGACTCGGGGACTTCGTCCCCGGGCGGGTGCGGTTGAAGCGTCGAACCGGCGGTGTTCATGATCCCTTCCCATCTCTCTTGCCGCGTTCGAGGGCCAAACGGATGCAGCCGAGCAGATCGTCCTCGTCTAATGGCTTGGTCAGGTAGCAGGCGACCCCGTCCTTCAGCGCGCGCGCCCGGACCCGCTCATCGGGGTGAGCGGTTATCAGGACGGTAGCAATGGGGTTGCCCGAGGCCACCAGGTGACGGTGCAGCTCGGGCCCGGTCATCCCGGGCATCCTCACGTCCGCGATCATGCACGAGATCCGATGGAGGCGTCCGGATTTCAGAAGGTCCTCGGCGCACGCATACGCTTCCGTGCTGAAACCCAGCGCCCGCAACAGACTCATGAGCGCCTCGCGGAAGGACTCGTCGTCATCGACGATCGCAATCACTGGCTGCTGTCTCGACATTCCGGCCTTCGACTCCGGTTTCGAGGTCAACTAGGCCCGCGCCGGGCTCGAAACCATTGCACGTGGGTACGGTTCGACTAGACGTGCGGCATGGTCGTTGACCCTAAGGATAAATGCAAGTTATACTAAAGTTTAGATGTGCCCGATGTTCCGGGAGGCAGGCCGAGCCTGTCCGCCATCCGCACCAGCTCGGCCAAAAATTGCGCGCGCATCTTTCGCATGACCTGACCGCGGTGGACTTTCACGGCGATCTCGCTGATGCCAAGATCGCTGGCAATCTGCTTGTTCATGCGTCCGCTGACGACGAGCCCCATGATCTCTCGTTCGCGCGGCGTCAACGAGGCGAAGCGTTGATGCAGGCGCGCGGTGGCCGCGGCATCCCGGCGCCGGGAACGGTCGCGCTCGATCCCCAGCTGGATCGCGTCAAGCAGCTCCTGATCGTGGAACGGCTTGGTCAGGAACTCGATCGCACCCGCCTTGATCGCCCGGACCGAGATCGGAATGTCGCCGTGGCCGGTGATGAACACGATCGGGAGATGAATGCCGGACTCGGCGAGCTCACGCTGGAAATCCAACCCGCTGCGGCCCGGCAGTCGGACATCCAGCACCAGACAACCGGGCGCATCCGGCCGCTTGCTCTGCAGGAACTCCTGCGCCGACACGAACGACTGCACTTCCAAGCCGACCGATCGCAACAGACCGGCCAGAGCGTCTCGAACCGACGGATCGTCGTCGATCACGAAGACGACGGGTTGCTGCTCGCCCATGAAGTACACTACACGTCGTGGTAATACGATACGAAAGGCGCCACGATGGGATCCGGTCGTGAGCCCCCAAAATGTCGCCCCGAGACGGGCCAGTGCGATCCCAAGAATGCCGGATCAGCCGTCACCACACCGCCGTCGGCCGCACCGGCAGGGCTGGCGCCACCGTCCGCCGCCAGTCGATCGCCTCGAGCAGCAGCGCGCCAGCTGGGCAGGCGTCAGGATCAGACCACCATCCACGATCGGCGGCCACACGAACCGGCCGCGCTCCAGCCGCTTGGCGAACAGGCACAGTCCCGAGCCGTCCCAGTACAGGATCTTCAAGTAATCGCCGAAGCGTACGTCATTCAGCGTACTAACCGGTCGTAGCCACGGTCGAATACCCCTGGCACCCGCTGTTCGGCCGACGGCTTCGCGTCCGTAAGGGCGCAGCCCGCGGGCGGTTCGATATCATCTTGGTCGAGGACCAGCCAGGGCGCTGGCGCGAGGTGCCGCGCTGGATGTGCGACCCGGTCGCCTGTACCGGAATGGATATCGGCCGACCACGGGTCGCTCTCGACCGGCGCCGCCGCAGCCGCCCAATCGCTCACCCGGCCCGCTTCGACCTTGGCGTCCACCAATCGGCTTGGTGGACACCATCGCGCCAAGAGGCCAGTCTCTACCCCGTGCTCGCCGGGTCCGAACAGGCGCTCGAGATCGGACGCTTACGACCGAGCGCCTGAACGTCACATGCAGGGCATCGCCGGTCAGGCGGAGAGATGGGAATCATAGAGCGCCCCAAGCGGCAGCGATGCTCGTGGCTGCGGCACGCCTGCGGTTGCGGAGACGTCGAGGAGCGGCCCCGTCGCTGCGCAACCACGCGGCGACGGGGACCCCAAAGTCAGCGTTGATGGCGCCTTTCAGCGGTCAGCCGACGATGCCGTAGACGCCCGCGACGCGCCTCTTCCCGCCCAAGGTGTCGGCTGGCTCCACAGTGATCTTAGACCCGACGATCTCACCGCAGTGCGATACGGGCACGATGGTCTGGCGGCCGTCGGCGATGACCCGCGCCCCGATATTGTCGGTGACGCAGACCCGCATGCGCCGAGGTTCTTGGAAGTTGCCAATCTGGATTCGATTTCGACCATGGCCGAGGACGAACTCACTGCCGGTCTCCAGGCCGAGCCATCTGGCCCAGGTCGGGTCGGTCGGGGCGATGACGCTTAACCCCTGGGCAGCTGCGGGCGCCGCTGCCGCAGAGAGCACGACCAGACCGTTCAGGAGCATAGCTGCGATGTGCTTGGAACTCATCTTCATCTGAGGCTTCCATTTGCCGTTATGGACGCCCGATAGTTAAATCGGTTCCCGGGCCAGGCCGAGTGAAGTCGAGTAAATGTCGGTGAATCGTGGTGAAGCAGTGCCCACGAATCTCAAGAGGGTTAGTGGCTTGGCATGCTTTTCGGCCGGTTTGGCCCCGCCAAGAGCGTGACGCGGTGACGAATATCTTGCTATGTGCTCGCTGATGCTTGGCGCGTCGGTTCCGCGCCAGCTCAGGCACTGCGTCCTGACCGCCGCCACGACGAACCCCAGTTTCCTTGGCAGTCGGCCGAAACGGGCCCAGGAGAAATCATGCCCGAGTGAATGGCGGCAGATCACTCGCTTTGGCGGCCGGTGATTCAGTTGCCACGCGCTCCACCAACGCGCGATCCATCCAGGCCGACCAATCTCCTGGGTAGTGCGGTGATCAGCAACGACGGGCGATTGCGTCAGCGATCGTCATGCTCTTCAGCGTCACCTCAGTAAGGTTAACCAAGATTTACCTGATCTAACTCGGCCTGGCGCGCAATGCGGCCTAACTGGTCTCCCATCCAACCACCCAGGAGATCGTCATGTCGACAGTCCGCGATAAGGCCGCCACCACGGCGTCGACTGCATCCCTGGCTGGCGTGGCGACTCGCTCGCCCGGTATCGAAACCCACCACGCAAGCCGGGAGACGTCTGTCATGGAGGGAGTGCTCATGACGTTCGTCTTCCTCGGCCTTCTTGCCGCCACCATTGCCCTCGGGCTTTCGGCCGGGAGCTGACGGTCACAGGTTCATGTCGGTGACATGGGCCCCCGGGCTTTCGGCGGGAGCTGACGGTCACGGGTTCATGTCGGTGACATGGAGCGCAATTTGATGGAACCGCTTCGAGGCAGGCCTAGAAATCCTCAGGGCCGCTCACAGTCGCGCTCGGATTGTTGCACGACACTGCCTCATCCGATCGTGTTCCTGGTCGACGTCGACAACACCCCTTCGGCCTCGCGTCTCGCGAGCGCTATTGGCGGATCCAGGAGGATCTGTTCCCGGAGCTCGGCTATCGCGACTATCTGGGCGCCCTGCAGCGCTATCGCGAGGAGAACCCGCTCGAGATCGAGCTCTTGTCGATGTCCTCCTTCGTTTTGGACTACCCCTTCGCCGACCGGCTGTTCCCGGGCGCGCTCGAGGTCCTGAAGCAGCTTTGCCGCCTCGGTCCGACCGCGTTTTGTCGGACGGCCATCGAGCGCCTCCTCTTTATGGATATAGATCAGCACGCGTCCGTCCACGGCAGCGGCCAGCCCCGCGCGCTCGACCTCCTCGGTCGCCTCGCTCTTCGTCAGCCGCTGGGACGCGTCGAGCGGCGCATCGATGGGCCATCGTGCAGCCGGCGCCGCGAACGGCGTCGGCTCCAGCCGATCAACTACCCGACCGTCGCGCGCGGCAGCGAGCGTCTGCAGATCACCCCCACGCCGGCCCACGACGATGCCGCCATCGACCATCTGGTCGCCGCGCTCACCCAGGTCTGGTCGAGGCCCATTACAAGTTGAAGAGGGAGATGACCCGATGGCAACTCAGATGTGGAAGACCGGAATCGACATCGTTGGCGACCTGGTGGCCTGGGGTGCTCACATTTGTCTCTTCTACGACACCAAAGAGGATCTCCTCGACACGTTGGTCTCATACTGCAAGGCGGGATTGGAAAGCGAGGAGTACTGCCTCTGGCTTGTTGCCGAGCCGTTGACGATCAAAGATGCTATAGATGCCCTGGAAGACGCTGTGCCCCACATCGATCGACACCTGGCGGATTCCAGGTTGGAAATTGCGTCGGCCTCCGACTGGTTTCTCCCGGGTGGCATGTTTGATGGCCAGAGGGTGACCGCCGGCTGGTATGACAAACTCGCTCGCGTATCGGCCCGAGGTTACCCCGGCGTGAGAGTGACCGGGGATACGACCTGGCTAACAAAGAAAGTTTGGAAAGACTTTTGCGAATACGAGGAGGGTCTCAACGGAGTTGTCGCCAATCGGCGCGTGGCCGTGCTCTGCACGTATCCGCTTGCGGCCTGCGGAGCTCTTGAAGTCCTGGATGCGGTGCGTACACACCACTTTGCCATAGCAAGGCAACACGGGAGTTGGGACATCTTCGAGACCGCCGGGCTCAAGCAAGCCAAGGCCGAAATCCAGCGACTCAACGAGGGGCTCGAACGACGTGTCGTAGAACGGACCAGCCGACTGATGGAGGCCTCGGAAGCGTTGCGTGAGGCGCAGGCAGAGCTCGCGCACATCAATCGCGTCACGACGATGGGGCAGCTGGCGGCCTCGGTCGCCCATGAAGTCAACCAGCCGATCGCAGCGGCGGTCACAAACGCCCAGGCCGCCTTGCGCTGGCTGGGCACCCAGCCACCGGATCTGGAGGAGACCCGGCAGGCGCTCGGCCGTGTTGTCAAGGAGGGCAATCGCGCCAGCGACGTCGTCGGCCGGATCCGCACGCTTATCAAGAAGGCGCCCCTACGGATGGATGATTTGGAGATCAACGAAGCCATTTCTGAGGTCATTGCCCTGACCCGTGGTGAAGTGGTGAAGAACGGCGTCTCTATGCAGACGCAACTCGCGGAGGGTTTGCCGCTCATCCAAGGAGATCGAGTCCAACTCCAACAAGTGATCATGAACCTGATCATCAACGCCCTCGAAGCGATGAGGGGTGTCAGCGAGGGGTCGCGCGAGTTGCTAATCGGCACCGGGAAAGATGTATCGGGGAGAGTGCTCGTCGCCGTGCAGGATTCCGGCCCGGGACTGAACCCGGAGAGTTTTGATCGCCTGTTCGACGCATTCTACACCACCAAGCCCGGCGGCATGGGCATGGGATTATCGATCTGCAGTTCGATCGTCGAAGCTCACGGAGGACGCATATGGGCCAGCCCGAACGCCGGGCCAGGCATCACGGTTCATTTTACTTTGCCGATCAACCATCGGACCGCAGCATCGGCGACCGATATTTCGTAACGTGCCACGGCAGATCAAGTTCGCTTTCGCCGCCTACGGTGTATCGCTCCAGCTAATCTCAGTCTAGCGCCCAGCGCCGCGTGCTTGCTTCTCTCGGCATTTCGGGCCGGGGCCGCGCATATAGTGTAGCTCGGGCCGGTACGGGTCGAACAAAGAGGCCGTCAACCAGCGCCACCGCCGAGCGGCCGCGTCGAAGACGCGCGCCAGCGTCGGGGTCGCATGGAGCACTCTCCAGACATGCGAAGCTGAAAATACACTCATTTCGACGAAGCGTTGAGCTGTCGCGAGCGCATGGCCGCTGCTTCCGCCGGTGACGACCACAGCATTATGCAGTTTCGTCATTGACTTGCCTTGTTCGTGGTCACGAGATCGGTACTATGCGACGCAGCCGCGATCAGGCGGCGGCCCGAAGCCTCTGCAGCGCCGGCAACAATTCTGCCGGATCGGGACGGCGCGTGTAGTCCGGGTTCACTTCAGCGTAGAGAGTGAATCCGCCCTGACCGACGACGAAGCGCGCCGGCATCGGCAGCGTCCAGCTCGGATAATCGGGGAGCTTGAAACGCAGGCCGAAGGCTGCCGCGACGTCGTTGTGCGGGTCCGACAGAATCGGGAAAGTCAGCTTGTTCTGGCGCATCGAGCGGCGGCTGTTCGCTGTGCGGTCTGCGGCGAGATCGCCACCAGCCTGGCACCGTGTTTCTCAAACTCCGGCAACGCGGCCTCCGGCGACTGGAGATCCATGTTGCAGTACGGGCACCAGACACCGCGGTAGAAGGTCACGACCAACGGGCCGTGAGACAAAACTCGGTCGAGGAAACCTCGTTGCCTTCAGGGTCATTCAGCGAAAAGGCAGGCGCCTTGTCGCCGATCCTCAGGGCGTGATCGGCCGCACCGAAGGAGATGAGCTTGGCGGTCGCGCGGTGCATCGGCTCATGGATCCACTCCGGCGCGTTGTATGGCGGCCCGCCCGCCTCGAAATTCGCTCGGAAGGCGTCGAGCCTGTCCTGAAACGACATGGGTCTTTCCTTTCGTCGAGGTTTCAACACGGAACTTCTGGTCATGATGTTGCTACACCCCATCGCGCGCTGGGCCGAGTGAAGTCAGGTGAAGCTCGGTAAAGAGCGGTGAAGCGACACGGGCCGGATATTAGTAAGCGATGTGCTGGCCCCACCTGCCCATGGGCGGGGTGATCGGCGACAGTGACGGTCCTTTGTGAGGATCGTTGCATGTCAGGTTTTGACCGTAGGGTTGACCCTGAGGTTCGTGAGGTTCGGCGGCTCGAGGTGATCACCGGGGCGCTGGGTCGGCGTCGGTGGAGCCGGAGGCGAAGGCGCGGATCGTGGCCGAGAGCCTGGCGCCGGGAGTGGTGATCTCGGAAGTGGCGCGCCGGCACGATCTCCGGCCGCAGCAGCTGTTCGCCTGGCGGCACCAGGTCCGGCAGGGACGGCTTGCGCTGCCGGCGGCGGAGCTGTCGTTCGTGCCGGTGATCGGCGAGACCGGTGCGCCGCCCGCCGAGGCTTCAGCCGCAACGGCCGGGCTCATCGAGGTCGCGCTCGGCGGTGCGCTCGTGCGGGTCCCGCCCGAGGTCGATGGCAGGCTGCTGGCCAAGGTTCTGCGCGCGGTGAAGTCGCTGGCGTGATCCTGCCGGGCGGACGGTTCCAGTCTTCGTCGCCACCAGGCCGGTCGACTTCCGCAAGGGGATGGACTGCCTGGCGGCGGTGGTGCAGGAGCGGCTTCGCCTCGACCCTTTCGTCAATCGCGGCGCCTTGCCGAAGCATCTGCCGCGCGAAGAGATCGTCATCGAGCCCGACGACCAGACCTGTCCCGGCTGTCGCGCCGAGATGCACCGGATCGGCGAGGACGTCGCCGAGCGGCTCGACGTGATTCCGGCGCAGTTCCGGGTGATCGTCACCCGCCGGCCCCGATACGGCTGCCGGGCGTGTGAGGGGGCGGTGGTCCAGGCGCCCGCGCCGGCGCGGCTGATCGAGGGCGGACTGCCCACCGAAGCACTGGTGGCCCATGTCCTGGTCGGCAAGTACGCCGACCACCTGCCGCTGTACCGGCAGAGCCAGATCTACGCCCGGCAGGGGATCGAGCTCGATCGCTCGACCCTGGCGGATTGGGTCGGCCGCGCCGCCGCCGAGCTCCGGCCTGTGCACGAACGCCTGTTCGAGCATCTCAAGCGCTCGGCCAAGCTGTTCATGGACGAGACCCGGGCGCCGGTGCTCGATCCGGGGCGCCGGCGGACCAAGACCGGCTACCTGTGGGCGCTCGCCCGTGACGACCGGCCGTGGGGCGGCACCGATCCGCCGGCGGTCGCCTATCTCTATGCCCCGGGCCGCGGCGCCGAGCACGCGATCCGGCCGCTCGCCGGGTTCACCGGCATCCTTCAGGTGGACAGCTACGCCGCCTACCAGGCCTTGGCCGATCCCGGGCGTGCCGGCGGCCCGGTGACCCTCGCCTATTGCTGGTCGCACGTCCGCCGCCGGTTCTACGAGATCGCTCAGGGCGGCAACGCCCCGATCGCCGAGGCGGCTTTGCGGCGGATCAACGCGCTCTACAACGTCGAGGCGGCGATCCGCGGCCAAGCGCCCGAGCAGCGGCAAGCCGTTCGCCACGAGCACAGCAGACCCGTCCTCGAGGACCTCCGGACCTGGCTCGACGCCCAGCTCGCCAAGGTCCCGCGCCGCGCCCGCATCGCCGAGGCCATCCGCTACACCCTCAAGCTGTGGTCCGGGCTCCGCCTCTGCCTCGACGACGGTCGCATCGAACTCGATATTAACGTGGTCGAGCGCACCATCCGGCCGATCGCGATGACGCGTTCATTGTACCCCTCTTCTTCAAGTGTCTGGAAACATTGGGAATTGGCTGTCGGGCAAGACCCGACACGGCCCTGTCCGCTCGATCGCGGCCTTGACCTGTTCATGATGGAGATTGGCGAGGCGGATTTGGTGCGGAGCGCCCGGGACGACCTGCTCGCTTGGGAGGAGGCCGTCCTTGATCAGGCGACGGATACGGTGGCTCGTGACGCCCAGCATCGTCGCGGCCTCAGACATCGTGAGCCACTCGCCGCTCTTCTCGGCGGAGCGGTACGCGTGGATGCCGTGCACGCGTCGCAGGGAGCCGACACGGTGCGCGGTCCGGGTCTTCCCTTGACCGGTGGGCATGCCCATTCGGTTCAGCGACGCGGCGATGTCTTCGTCCGACCATCGGGTCGCCATGCTCCGCATCACGGCGAGCGCCTCCTCGGGGGTCCGGCAGCCATGCTCACCGGAGTTCGGTTTGCGGACCCGCAACTCAGAGTGTTGGCCGCCTCGCCAGTGGATCGTCAGGACGACTTCGCGCGCCGCCTCGTCGACGTCGGCAATGATCTCCGCGACGAGGGCTCGGAGCAGCCGTTGACGGGTGCGCATGGTCAACCCTGGCGCGTTCCATGCGGCCTCGAGATCGTCGGCCAGTCCGGCAAAGTCGGGTGGCGCGGTGGCCGGATCGGGGGTTCGTACCGTCTCCAACCGCGCCTGGCACGTCTCGACGCGCCGCAGCGCCGCCTCCCAGCTCTTCTCGAGCTGGGCGGCGATCAAGCGATGGTCTGGATCGCAGGCCGCATAGCGGCGTTCCGCGAGCGAAGCTTCATATCGTGCCTGTTGCAGCTCGAAAGCCACGATGCGCTGTCGTTCACTTTGGCCTTCCATGTGTGCCTTCGTTCCGCTTCCATCGCCGCCTCCATCGCCATCGGTTCGACGGCGCGCAAAAGCTCTCGGGCGACCGCGGCGTCGACGCGGAGGCCGCCGAAGGTGAAGCACCGTGGCAGCCCGAGCATCAGGTTGGGGCGATCACAGCGATAGACGGGCTGTCCGGGCGGACGGCCCGAGTAGCTGACGACCAGGCGACGCCCAGGAGAGCAGCTCCGCCAGCAGCGCGCGGCCCCCGCGCCCGGACTTCGTCCCGCCCAGCATGCCATAGGCGTTGACGGCCAGCTGCTTCTGGTTCCGTTCGAACTCCGCCCAGTCGACATAGCCGTCGTGGTGATCTTTCAGCAGAACCTCCCACTGCTCGATCGGTTTGCGGTGGCCGTAGCTCGTACGCGCCCGGCCGTCGATGATCTCGGTGCGCTTCTCGCCTTTGCCGTAAGCGTAGGCGCCAGCATAGAACGGGTTCTTGAGCACCGAGATCACATTGCGGTAGCGGATCGGTGTCCACTCGAAGGCGACCAGCTTCTTGCCGTTGGAGGGCCGCGGGAAGTGGATCTGCTCGGCGCGCATCGAGAGCAGGACCTGCCGGGCGCTGCCGAGCTGGCGGAAGCGGGCGAAGATCAGCCGGATCACCTCCTGGATGCGCAGGTCGGGATCGAACCCGAGGCCGAACTCGCGATGCCACACATAGCCGATCGGCACGCTGATGCGCAGCTCACCGCGCCGGGCTTTGGCGCGGGCGGCGTCGAGCATGCGGGCGCGCAGGACACCGAGCTCGAACTCGCTGATGCTGCCCTTCATGCCGAGCAACAGCCGGTCATTCGGCCGGCAGGGGTCATAGACCCCGTCGATATCGATCACACGCGCCTCCACCAGCCCGCAGAGCTCGAGCAGGTGATGCCAGTCGCGGCCGTTGCGGGCGAGGCGGGAGGCATCGAAGCACAATACGGCCCCGACCTTGCCCGCACACAGCCAGGCGACCAGCCGCTCGAAACCGGGCCGGGCCACCGTCCCGCTGGCGGAGCGACCGAGATCGTCGTCGATCACCTCGACCTCGCGGAAGCCCCGACGACGCGCGACCTCGACGAGTTCGTACTGTCGCCGCTGGCTCTCGAGGTTGGTCTGGACCTGCGCCTGGGTGGATTGCCGGACATAGACCACGGCCTTGCGCCGCAGCACCGCGGCAGGCAAGAGCTCAGTGCTCGTCATCGTCACGCTCCGTCGCCGCGACGCCCGCCGCTTCCATCAACAGACGGGCCAGCAGTGCGAGGACCGCGCCTCGATCGGCCGGCGTCATGCCGCGGAGCTTGGTGGAATCGAGCGACAGGTTCAGCTGGCGCGGGGCGGCTGCTGATGACGGCGCCGCTGTCGGCAGGCTTGGCATCTGGCTCCTCCAGGACGATGGTCGGATCGTCCTGGGAGCTTCGCCTGAAACCTTGCGCGATCAGCAGATGGTGAAGCTCGACCAGCGCTGCCTGCGCCACGCGCGGAGCCCCCAAGGCCATGCCGGCGCAGACAGCGGGACGTGCCAGCGATAGTGCACCTCGACCTCCTGCCCGACATGGGCAGAATGGCCGCGCGATCGCCCTCAATCGCAAGAACGCCCTGTTCGCTCGCTCCGACCAGGGCGGTGTCCACTGGGGGTGATCGCCTCGCTGATCGAGACCTGCAAGCTCAACGCGGTCGATCCCCAGGCCTACCTCGCCGATGTCCTCAGCCGCCTCGTCAACCGCCACCCCGCCAGCCAGATCGACCAGCTCATGCCCTGGGCCTACGCCAATCCCGTGGCCTGAAAACAGCGCTTACGGATATTCCAGCCGAGATTGGAAAGCTGCGCCTCGCGCTCTGGCCGACCGCTGACGAAGTGCCGAGCCGCCGGAGGATCTCCTCGGCGACCTCACCGGCTGGCGGTCACTTCGACCGTCACAGCGTCCTCGCCCGGGTGCGGCTCTTCGAGAACATCGAACTGGCTTTGCAGCGGGCTTGCAGGCATGAAATGGCCGCGGCGCTCCGGCAAGTGTTCGGCGAGGAGGTCCCGGCCGCCCGGAAGGTAGACCAGCCGTACTTTCGGTCTATCGCGGATGATCTGGCGATAGGATCGCTTGAGTGTCGAGCAGGTGACGATCCCCGGCTGCTTCTTGGCGTGCTGACCGTCGAACCAGGAGGACGCCTCGAAAAACCGCTAGCGACTGAGTTCTGGGCGTGATTCTCTGCCATATGTTGTGGCGGGGGAGGATCACATGGCGGGACAGCCGGGCTTCTTCGATCGGGACGACCGGTACGCGGCGCTGTCGGCGGCGGGCGATCCGCTCGAGCGGCTTCTGGCGGTGGTCGACTTCGAGCTGCTCCGCGGCGAGTTCGACGCGGCGCTCGACCGCTCGGACCGGGCGAGGGGCGGCCGGCCGGCGTACGACGCGGTGCTGATGTTCAAGGTGCTGGTCCTGCAGACGGTCCATACGCTGTCCGACGACCACACGGAGTACCAGATCCGCGATCGGCTCTCGTTCATGCGGTTCTGCGGGCTCGCGTTCGAGGACCGGGTGCCGGACGCCAAGACCATCTGGCTGTTCCGCGAGCAGCTGACCCGGGCGGGGGCGATCGGACGCCTATTCCAGCGCTTCGACGCGGTGCTGCGCGATGCCGGTTGCCTGGCGATGGGCGGGCAGATCGTGGACGCCACGATCATCCAGGCGCGCAGGCCGCGGCTCAGCCGGGATGAGAAGGCGACCGTCAAAGGCGGCGCCGTGCGCGAAGGCTGGTCGAAGGCGAAGCGGGCGCAGATGGATACCGACGGCCGCTGGACTTTCAAGCGCGGCCGCCAGCGCGCAGCCGAGCGCAGCGCCGCGCCCGCGCGGACCCAGAGCGGGCTGGTGATCCCGGTCTTCGGCTATAAGAACCACCTCGGCATCGATCGCCGACATGGCTTCATCCGCAGCTTCCTCGTCACCGATGCCGCCAGCCACCACGGCCGTCAGCTCGGCAAGCTGCTCGATCCGCACAACACCGCGAGCAGCGTCTGGGCCGACACCGCCTACCGCTCGGCGGCGAACACCACCTTGCTGGCGCGGCGTGGCTGGTGCCGCAGTTCCAGCGAGCCAAGCCGCACGGCAAGCCGCTGCGGCCGCACGTGGCCCACGGCAACGCCAGCCGGGCGCGGGTGCGGGTCGCGATCGAGCACGTGGTCGCTGCCCAGAAGTGCCGGCTCGGGTTCATCATCCGCTCGATCGGCCTGGCCCGGGCCACCACCCGCTTGGGGCTCGCCAACCTGGTCACCAACATGCGCCGCCTGGTCTGGTTCGCCACGCGCGCGGCACCGGCCTGACAGCCGGCGGCGCCGGCTCGGGAATGACCGGACCGATCTCCCGATGCCCTCCGCGGCACCGCCCACACCCCGGACCTCAACTCAGCGCCACAGACCCCGGTTCTTCGAGATGCGGTCATCGGGCTCAGGCCCTGGCAAGCTTAGAAGCTGCCGGGTCGACCAAATAGAAAGGATGACCGTGATGAAGCGCTTCGCAGGGTTGGATGATCTCGCTGTCGACGACCGTGATCTGTGTGGTCGACGAGCAGGGCCACGTCGTTTGTGAGGGTTCGGTGGCGACGGATCCAGATCTGCCTTCGGCCACCCTGGCGGCGCACGCGCCAGATCTGGTCGGGTTGGAAGCCGGGCCGATGTCGGAGTGGTTGCACGCGGGCCTGTCGCGACAGGGTCTCGAGACCGTGCTCATGGAGAGCCGGCACGTGCGTGCGGCGCTCAAGGCCTCGTTCGTCAAGACCGATCGTCGGGACGCCTGCGGCATCGCACAGCTCCTGCGGATGGGCTGGTTCCGACCGGTGCACGTGAAGACGGCTTGCGCCCGCGAGCGGCGCGTTCCCCTTGGCGCCCGCGACACCCTGGTCCGGCGTTTACGCGATCTCGACAACAGCGTGCGAGGTTTGCTGCGTGGCTTCAGTCTCCGACCGCCGCGCCTGCTGCGGGAGCGCTGGAGCGGAGCGGTTCGCCGGCTGATCGCCGTACATCCGGTGCTCGTGGCGGCGCTCGACCCGATCCTGGTCGCCCGCGACCGACTCAGCGAGGAGCTCGCCCGCCTCGACAAGCTCGTCCGGGATCAGGCGCGCGATGATGCCGTCTGTCGCCGCCTGATGACGGTGCCCGGTGTCGGCGCCGTGGTCGCGCTCAGCTACGTTACGGCGATTGACGACCCGGCGCGGTTCGCCAGATCGAAGGCCGTGGGACCGGCGCTCGGTCTCACCCCGAGCCGCTACCAATCGGGCGAAACCGATCGGCCAGGCGCGATCACCAAGGCCGGCGATGCCCGAGCGCGGATCGCGCTGTTCGAAGCGGCGCATGTGCTGATGACCCGCGTCGCCCGCTGGTTTCCGTTGAAGGCTTGGGCCATGCGGGTGGCAGCACGCCGCGGCGCCAAGCGCGCGAAAGTCGCACTTGCACGCAGGCTTGCCGTGATCCTGCACCGTATGTGGGTCGACGGCACCGACTTCCAGGCGCAATCGGCATGACCCCGGTTACGCCTGTGCTCCCTTCCCGCTGAGGGAAGAACCCGGTGGGGACGATGGCTGAGGGCAAGCCGCTGGACACTTCGGCGCCATCAGGACGCCGTTTTTGAGATGGGCTCCCTCCGCCAACCCCGATCGCATCAGGTGAGCGCGGCAGCAAACCATCGCCGCGGATCACGGACAGAAGCCAGCACCCCGCCGGTGTTCAACAACCCCTTGGCACACGACGCCCGATGACAGAAGGTGTCCATCTAGTCTTGCCGACATTATCGGACGCCAGAAACTCTTCCGCCGAGGAGAACGCCTCGGCGCTGAAGCCGAACCCCTTGAGCAGGTCGGGTAGAGACTCGCGTACGGACTCGTCATCATCCACGACCGACACGAGTGGCTGCGTAACCTTCATGAAACTCTCGCTGTGCTCTGAGCATTGCTGGTGAGGGGCGTCCGCGCGACCCTGATGTCATGCACAGGTTGTACAGAGAGGGTAATGGCCTGACAGTGCCGCTCGGATGAGGGCTCAGGCGGCTCTGGCGGTTTTGCGTCGGGTCGCCTCCTCCAGTGGTTTGGCGGGTTTGGCCAGGCCGTCCTCGAAGGCTTGGGCGGGCGTGCGGCCGTTCATGCCGCGGCCCTGGTGGGGCCGCTGGTGATTGTAGACGACCAGGTAGTCGTCGAGCACGCGTTGCATCTCCTCGATGGTCTCGAACCAGGTGCGCCGGCCCTCGACCCGGAAGTGCTCGTCGAGCAGCGTGCGGTGCAGACGCTCGACGATGCCCTTCGACTGCGGCCGCTTCACCTTGGTGGTGCGGTGCGCGATCTCCTCAAGCTGGAGGAACAGCTCGTAGGGGTGGCGGTCGGGTCGGCCACAGAACTCGCGGCCGTTGTCGGACAGCACCACCTCGACTTTGGCGCCGGCGTCCTCGAAGGTCGGCAGGACGTCGCCGTTCATCAGCTGGACGGCGGTGATCGGCAGCTTGCTGGGGTAGAGCCGAGCCCAGGCGTAGCGGGCGTGGCAGTCGATCGCGGTCTGCAGGTAGATCTTGCCCACGCCCTTGAGCGTGCCGACGAAGAAGGTGTCGACGGCGACCAGGGCGCCGGTGTGCGGCGCCTCGATGTGGCGCTCGCGGAACTCGGGCGAGAACCGCTCCAAGAGGCGGACCTGCTCGTCGCTGAGCGCGAGCTTGCGCTCGGCGGTGGCTTGCTCCAGACGCAGCAGGCGTTCGTGCTGGGTCAAGAGGCCGTGGCGCTGCCACACACCGCGCACCCCGCCGGCGGACACCTGGAGACCTCGCAGCCGCAGCTCCTGCTCGACCCGCAGCGCGCCGTGGCAGGGATGCGCGAGCGCATGGTCGAGGATCGCCGCCTCGATCTCGGCCGCGACCCGGTTCGGGTGCGGGCCGCGGGCGCCAGGCAGCCGGTCGAGCAGGCCCTCGGCGCCATAGGTCTGGAAGTTGCGGCGGATCTCGTAGAACTGCTGGCGCGAGTAGCCCATCACCTTGCAGGCCCGGCTGACGTTCTCCAGCTCGGTGGCCAATTGCAGCAGCGACAGCTTGCGCCGTGCTACCTTGTCCTTCGTGGTCATGTCTTGCTCCTGATGGTTCGGATGGTTCGGCAAACTCATCCTAAGCCATCTCAGGAGCGGCATGGCCACACCCGGCCATGGCCGGGTGTGGCACCACCTGTCAGGTGATTGCGATCTCAGCACACACAGGTGCCTCATCCCCAAGCGACTCGGGGATGGAAAAGGAGAACGTAGCTCCCGGGCCATCGTTGGCTTGCGCCCACAGGCGCCCGTGATGGCTCTCGACGATCGAGCGACTGACCGATAGCCCAATCCCCATGCTGTCGTCGCTCTTGGTCGTGTAGAATGCCTCGAAGAGCCGCTCCGCACCCTCGGCTTCGAAACCGACGCCGGCATCCTGCACAGAGAGGCGCACACGATCGCCTTCGTCTCGTTCGGTTCTGATCACCAACTGTTTTGGGCGATCATCGATTCCGCTCAATGCGTCCGAGGCGTTCCGGAGCAGGTTTAGGATGACCTGCTGAAGCTGGACACGATCGCCGCCGATAACCGGAAGCTCGTCGGCAAGTTCGGTGCGCAGAACCACTCGGCTTCGCTGAAGGTCAACTCCGCAACAGCGCAATCACTTCTCGTGCGGCCTCGTTCAGATCAACCGGTTCGATCGTGGTGGTCCGCTTGCTGAAGAGCGCGCGCAATCGCGCGATCACGTCGGCCGCACGGTTGCCGTCCCGGATGGTGCGTCGCGCGGTCTCCCGCGCGCCGTCGACGTTTGGAGGATCGGCGGCCAGCATCCTCAGACAGGCGCTGGCGTTGGTGATGATGCCGGACAGCGGCTGGTTGAGTTCGTGCGCGATTGAGGCCGCCAACACTCCGAGGCTCGTGACCCTGGCCACATGTGTGAGCTGCGCTCTGGCCTTGTCAAGTGCCGCTTCCGACAGCCGGCGCGCCGTGACATCCTGAAACCGCTACCTGTACCGCGATCGGATCAAAGACCAGACGCGCGGCAACCCGGCGGACGCGCTGACCTCGTGCATCGGCTTCGGCGAGCGCCGATTCGTCCTCGCCAGGAAGGGCGACAGCCTCGACGTGGAAGAGGGAATCGATCCTCAGCCTGTCCGTGGGGAGAACATCCCATAAAGACCGATCTTTCGAACAAGACTGCCGTCGTTACGGGCTCGACGGCTGGCATCGGCTTTGCCGTCGCCGAGGGATTGGCGACGGCTGGCGCCACCTCGGTGATCAACGGGCGCACGCAGGCCTAGGTCGACCAGGCAAGCGCCGCTCTGAAAGACGCTGTGCCCGGCGCAATCGTCCGCGGGGTGGTTGCCGACCTCGGCTCGGCGCAAGGCTGCGAGACTTGGTAGCCACCGAGCCCGCCGCCGACATCCTAATCAACAACGTCGGCATCTACGGCCCGCAGGACTTTTTCGACATTCGGGATCGCGAATGGACGAGGTCAACGTCATGTCTGGCGTGCGCCTGTCGCGCGCCTACTTCCCGGCATGCTCGAGCGCAACTGGGGCCGCGTCATCTTCTTGTCCTCGGAGTCGGCGCTGAACATCCTCGTCGGCATGACCCACTCCGGCGTAGCCAAGGCCGCCAATCTCGCGGTCGCGCGCGGCCTCGCCAAGCGGGCCGCCGGTACGGGCGTCACGGTAAACGCGGTCCTGCCCGGCCCGACGCTGTCCGAGGGCGTCGAGGCGATGCTGAAGGACGCCGCGGAAGCGGCCCGCCAGTCCATCGAGGAGGCGGCCGCGGCGTTCGTCAAGGAGTACCGGCCGTCCTCGATCATCCGACGCGCCGCGACCGTCGAGGAGATCGCCAATCTCGTGGTCTACGTCGCCTCGCCCCAGGCGTCGGCCACGACCGGCGCCGCGCTCCGGGTCGACGGCGGCGTGGTCGGCACGATCGTCTGAACCTCGGAACTCTCGCGTTGGCCTGGTATCGGCTCTTTGCCCAGAAGTGTCCCCGTCAATGCCGTACTGGCCGGAACACAGGCTCTGGCGCAGATCTGTTACGTCGCAGCGCGCACCGGGTCGAGTGAGGTTCGGTGAATCCTGGATAATCGTTGTGAGCCGAACGTGCCGGCATCACCATCGCCGGCGCCGCCTGACGGACCTGGTTCCGGTCTGCCCGTGTCAAGCCAATCTCGCGATGGGGCTTGCGGAGTCTCGACGGCGCGCTCGAGGAATTCTATAGGACTAGGTGAGGCAGGCGTCGGCACGGGGGCGGCTGATCAGCCGCCCGATCATCGACACCGACGGCGGGCGTCGGTGGGCCACGTCGATGCCCACGACGCAGCGCGTGGCCAACGCCCGCGGGGGATGTCTGATGAGTGAGGAGGGGCCTGTCGTCTTCGTGATCGACGACGATCCATCGATTCGCGACGCTCTGGCGGGCTTGTTGCGCTCGGTCCGCCTGGAGGTGCGGGTGTTCGGCTCGACGCAGGAGTTTGTGCAGAGCGAGCGGCCGGACGCGCCCGGTTGTCTGGTGCTGGATGTCCGATTGCCGGGGCGCAGCGGATTGGATTTCCAGCGCGACCTGGCCGAGTCCGGCATTCATCTTCCGATCGTGTTCATCACGGGCCACGGCGAAATTCCCATGTCCGTGCGGGCGATCAAGGCCGGAGCGATCGAGTTCCTAACCAAACCGTTTCACGATCAGGAGCTGCTTGACGCGATCCAGCTTGGAATCGAGCGCGACCGCGCCCGGCGCCGGGATGCCGCGGCCGTGGCGGGATTGCGCGAGCGCTTCAACTCGCTGACGCCGCGCGAACGCGAGGTCATGGCGCTCGTCGTCAGCGGCCGCCTGAACAAGCAGATCGCAGCCGACCTCAACGTGAGCGAGATCACGGTGAAGGTCCACCGTGGCCAGGTGATGCGAAAGATGCGCGCGAGATCGTTGGCCGAGCTGGTGCGGATGGCGGACAAGCTCGGCCTGCCTCCCGGAACACCGGGGCCGTCTAAACCATAGTATGGGTCGCATTGACCGCTCGGTTCATCGATCATTACGCACGTGCAAGCGAGCCGTACCCACGTGCAATAGATCGAGCCATCGCGCGGGCCTAGTTAGTCTCGCAACGCAAGGCAAGTCGAAGGCCGGAATGCCTACGAAGAAGCCGGTGATTGCGATCGTCGATGACGACAACTCGGTCCGCGAGGCGATCATGAGCCTGCTGAGAGCGGTGGGCTTTGCCAACGAGGCGTATTCGTGCGCCGAGGACTTCCTGACGTCCGGGCGTCTCCAGCGCACCTCATGCTTGATCGCGGACGTGAGGATGCCCGGGATGAGCGGGCTCGAACTCCATCGTCGCCTGGTCCTATCAGGTAATCCGATTCCCACCGTCCTGATCACTGCCCACCCCGATGACGGGACGCGGGCGCGCGCGCTGGAGGCCGGGATCATTGGCTATCTGACCAAGCCATTCGACGAGAACGATGTGCTCGGCTGCATCCGTTCGCCCTCGACCATCGCAAGAAGGATGGGAAGGGCTCATGATTACCTTCGCCATGGTTCATCAGCATTTGCCTGGTGGGAACGGTCTGCCTTCGCGCCAAGCTGAAGCCCCCACACACAGGCTACAGGCCGAGCCAGATGCTTCCACGACGGCAGTCAGGGCGGCTACCCCGAACGGACCCGAGGTCGCCTTCGGACCGTTCCGCCTGCTGCCGATGCGACGCCTCCTGCTGCACGGCGACCAGCCCGTGCGCCTCGGCAGTCGCGCCCTGGAAATCCTGATCGCCTTGGTCGAGCGCCCGGGCGAGCTGGTGGGCAAGAACGAGCTGATGGCTCGCGTCTGGCCCAGAACGTTCGTCGAGGATGGCAACCTGAAGGTCCAGGTCGCCGGCCTGCGGCGGGCTCTGGGTGATCGCCGTGGCAGCAACCGTTATCTGGCCACGATTCCAGGGCAGGGTTATCGCTTTGTCGCTCCGGTAGTCCGCACAGGGGAGCCAAGTCCGGCGCCGCGGGCCGCCGCTCCGCGCATGCACAATCTGCCAGCGCCAGTCACGCGCGTGATCGACCGCAGCGACAGGGTGGGGGCGCTCCCGGCGCAATTGCTGCGTTGTCGTTTCATCACCATCGTTGGGCCGGGCGGGATCGGCAAATCCACAGTCGCCCTCGCGGTGGCCGAGGGGCTGATCGAAGGGTACGACCATGGCGTCCGATTCGTCGATCTGGCGCAAATTCGCGATCCCCTCCAGGTGCTGGGCGCGCTCGTTGACGCGCTCGGCCTGGAGATCCGCTCCGACGATCCGATCCCCGAGCTGATCGCCCCACTGCAAGGCAAGGCGATGCTGCTCGTGCTCGATAACTGCGAGCATGTCATCGAGACGACCGCTCCGTTGGCGGCGCGGATCCTGAGGGGCGCCCCGGGCGTCCAGATCCTGGCGACCAGCCGTGAACCCTTGCGCGCGGAGGGCGAGCATGTGCACCGTCTGCCGCCCCTGCAGACCCCTCGCACCTCGGTAGGACTCACGGCTGCGGAGGCGCTCGGCTTCCCGGCGGTGCAGCTGTTCGTCGAGCGCGCGGCGGCGACCTCTTGCGCATTCGAGCTCGACGATCGCGATGCTCCGATCGTCGCCGACATATGCCGCAAGCTGGATGGCATTCCGCTTGCCATCGAGCTCGCGGCTGGGCGCGTTGAGGCATTCGGGCTGCGCGGGCTCGCTGCTCACCTCGATGACCCTCTCCAGCTGCTCACCGGCGGGCGCCGCTTGGCCCTGCCGCGGCACCGCACGATGCGGGCAGCGCTCGACTGGGGCCACGATCTGCTCCCCGAGCGCGAGCGCGCGGTTCTCCGGCGCCTTGCGATCTTCGCCGGGAGCTTCACCCTGGAGGCGGCGAGCGCGGTCGCGGCGAGCCCCGAGATCGCCGATGCGGAAGTCGTGGTGTGCGCCGCAAACCTGGTCGCGAAGTCGCTGACCGCGGCGGAGGTCGGGGGCAGGGCGCCCTGCTATCGGCTGCTGGAGACCACGCGGGCCTACGCGCTCGAGAAGCTCGCCGACAGTGGTGAGCTCGAGCAGGTCGAGCACCGCTACAGCGACTACTCGCGGAGCCTGGTTCAGCGGACCGACGTCGGATAGGGCTCGACGCCCGCCGCCAAACGACTGGCGGGGTGTGGCCGCCGTCGGATCGATGCCGCCCAGGAGGAAGAGGGCCTTTGTCACTGGTGCCTGCTCCGCTGCCGGGCGGAATTCCTTTTCCCTGCAATGACCGTGAACAGGGGTTCAAGTTCTGTGATGAGGAAGCTACAGTCGTCTCCGACATCTGCGCGCATGGGACGGCAATTCGATCGCAGTCGAGCTGGCGCCGGCACTTTTCGGGACCCGCGTCGGGATGCATTTGATGACTGTGTCCACCTGTCGAGGCGGCTGCTGCCCGGTGGGGTCCCAGGAGGCATTCGCCCGGCGCGTGATCCGGTCCCTGTCCCGCTCGCTTTACCACGATTCATCAAGGTTTACCCGACTTCACTCGATTTGCTGGACGACAGGTTGTTAGATCGCCTTAGTTCGATGTTCTCCCCTTTCGAACCGTTCAGGCGCGGTCGGGTTGGTCGGCCGGCCGGCGAAGAAGGAGTGCAACCATGTCGATCCGTACCACGTGCAAACACGCGAGGGCGATGCCATCCGGGCGCGCTGCGCCCACGGCGCGGACGACCGGTCTACCGGGCTTCGCGGCGTTCGCTCTGCTTGGCGGCACGATGCTGAGCCAGCCCGCCGAGGCCGCGCCGAGGCTGTGCGGCGACCGCGACCAGATCCTCAAGCGTCTCGAGCAGGCCCGTGAGGAGACCCCGCAGGCGCTCGGCGTTTCCGGTGACGGTGGCGTGATCGAGGTGCTGGTCTCGCCAGAGGGCGGCTGGACCATGCTGCTCACTTACCCCAGGCGCCCGACCTGCGTGATCGCAACCGGCGAGTCCTGGGAGATGCATCTCGCCGGCCAGCCCGCCTGAGCGCCGCGAGAACAGAAAACCGGAACGGTTCTAACGCACCTCTTGCCTGCGGCCGCTAGGCCACATCGACCTGAGTGGCCCGCGGGCGATCGGCAAGGGCCTGAAGGTTCAGTCGCAACGGAGGCACCATGAACACGGACGACCTGCGATCGAGCGAAGTCATCGGAATCGGAGCAGGCACGGGGAGCCGCGGCCCTCACGCCCGCCCGGCGGAGAGGACCAAAACCTGGCCGCGTGCGGCCGCCCACGACGATGAGATACTCGCGACACTCGTTGCCGAGCACGAAGCGTCGCTCTGGCGGCTGCTTGCGGATGCCTACCGAGCAATTACCCGGGACGACCCGATCGCCCATCGCTATCTGCTGCTGCTCCGCTTCGCGCTCGCCAACAGCCTGGCGCTCGCGCTGGTCGGCGCGGCCGCCGGTCAGGGCTGGATCCGCACCCTCCTCGCCGCCGACGGCAGCGGATACACGCTGGCGATCGTCGCGGTGTTCGCGGTCGGCCTGTTCTGGAGTGGCCAGCGGGTGACGCAGCTCAGCCGGGCACTGAACGAAATCAAGGATTACGAGGCCCATCGGAGCGCTCCAGCGCCCGCCTACCTGCGCCTGGTCGAGCGCTCGGACGGCCAGAGCCGGGCGATCCTCGCCTCGACCCTGAAGCTGCGGCTCGCCGGGCGGATCGCCCCGGTCCGGCACATCGCCAACAGCCTGGTCCTGCTCGGCCTGACCGGCACGGTGATCGGCTTCATCATCGCGCTCTCGGGGGTGCATCCGGACAGCGCCTCGGACGTCAGCGCGATCGGTCCGATGATCTCGACCCTGATCCGGGGCATGTCGATCGCTCTTTACACGACGCTGGTCGGCTCGCTGCTGCACATCTGGCTGATGGTCAACGTCCGGCTGCTCGAGGGCGGCACGATCAAGCTCCTGACCGCCACGGTCGAGCTCGGAGAGCACCATGCACGGTCTTGATGTCTTCGACGAGGACGCCAGCAGCACGGTGTTCCGCGATGTCATCATGCTCGCCCTGGTCGGTTTCGTCGCGATGGTGATCCTGATGCTGCCGTACATCCACCCGCCGGGCGCCAAGGCCAGCGATCAGATCATGCCGCCCGGCAATGTGATCGTCGAGATCCGCTGGCCCGACCAGATCGACGCCGACGTCGACCTGTGGGTGCAGGGGCCGGGCGACCGGCCGGTCGGCTATTCCAACAAGGGCGGCCGGGTGTTCAACCTGTTGCGCGACGATCTCGGCAAGCGCAACGACGCGACCGGCCTGAACTACGAGAACTCCTACTCGCGCGGCATCGTCCCCGGCGAATACACGGTCAACCTCCACCTCTATCGCGACTCCGACCGGATCTTCCCGGTGCCGGTGACCGTGGTCACCAGCGTCAACCGGCCCAAGGAGGAGCACACCCAGCAGCTGCTCGCGAGCAAGGTCATGCTGAACCACGAGGGCGAGGAGACCACGGTTTACCGCTTCCAACTGACCGCGGCCGGCGATCTGGTCCCGGGCAGCGTGACCAATCTGTTCAAAGAGCTGCGCACATGGAGGCCGTCATGAGCGACTTGAGCCAGCTGTTCGTCGCGACCGCCGCGGCGGTCGGCCTGTTGACGCTGATCAGCCTCTGGACGCCGCGTCGGCTTGCGGTCAAGGGCACGGCGCTGGCGACCGGCGTCCTGCTGCTGCCGCTCAGCTATGCCAGCCTGGTCGATCTTCTGAGCCGGCCGAAGCCGATCGAGATGGAATGGTGGCAGACCCACGCCAAGGAGGCGACGGTGCTCGGCTCCCAGATGCAGGAGGGGCGGGGGATCTATCTCTGGCTGCAGCTGCCGGAGGTCGCGGAGCCGCGCGGCTACGTCCTGCCCTGGAACCGCACGATTGCGGAGCAGCTGCAGCAGGCGCAGCGCGAGGCCGAGCAGCAGCAGCAGGGCGGCGGGACCGTGCAGATGCGGCTGCCGTACGAGCCGAGCCTCGAGGATCGTAAGCCGATGTTCTACGCGCAGCCGCAACCGGCGCCGCCGCCCAAGGACCTCGCCGCCCCGCCGCCCCAGATCTACAGCCCGCCCGGCCGCAACGCCTAAGCGGCCGCGCTGCGGCAACGGCTTGCGCTGCGCAGCACGCGGCCTTGAGCGAAGCCGTGGCGCCGGCGCGGGTCGAGGTGATGCTCGAGACGCCGTGTGGCGGCACTAGACCCTATGTTCGCGGCCCTGAGCCGAAGGGACCCGTCTCCGGTATGCCGAATTGAGGGTTGCGCCGGATCGGCCGGCGCCGAGCCTCAGGTACAGGAGACGGGCCGCATGGAACCTACCACATTCGTCGGACTGGACGTCCACAAACGGACGATCGCGGTGGCGACGGCGCCAGACACGGCGGGCACGTCGTGCACCTACTACGGCACGATCGCCAACACGCCGGACGCCCTGCGGCGGCTGTGCAAGAAGCTGGCCGCCACTGGCGCCGAGCTGCACTTTGCCTACGAGGCGGGCCCGTGTGGCTACGTGGCGCAGCGTCGCCTGAGCCGTCTCGGGCACCGCAGCGACGTGGTGGCTCCAACCCTGATTCCCCGCAAAACCGGTGATCGGGTGAAGAACGACCGCCGCGATGCGATGACGCTGGCGCAGAACCTGCGCGCCGGTCACCTGGTCGAGAGTTTGGGTGCCCGACGAAGCCCATGAGGCGATGCGCGACCTGGTGCGGATGCGCGCGCTCGCCAAGCGCGATCAGCGACGGGCCCGACAGCAGCTCCAGAGCTTCCTGCTGCGCCATGGGCGGAGCTATTCGGGCTCGAGCTGGAGCAAGGCTCATCGCGGCTGGCTCGCCGACCTGAAAGCGCGCGCGCTGTCCCCGATCTCGCCGGGTGCGTCTCCTCTCAAGCCAGCATTCTCGTCCGCGAGCTGCCCCGCGGGAGCGTCGAGGTAGAAGCCGCGCGATTGCATGATGAAGCGGCGGACACCCAGCGCCTTGGCGGCAGCGACGAGATTGCTGCCGCCCTCACGATGCAGGCGCGTACCATTCGGCATGGCATTGATGATGTCGGCCGGATTGGCGGGAAGCCAGGTGAGTTGGTCTATGAGGATATCCGGCTCCGCGGCCTCGAGATCGGGCGGATCGAGCGCTCGACCACGTTGGAATCGATCTCGACCCGGCCATCGTCGAGAAAGACGGGGAGACCCCCAACGCTTGAGCGTAGCGGATCGCCTGGGCGATGCGGGAGCCGCCTGATATATGAGACCTTGGCGAGTTTCGCCTCGAGCCAAGCGCGCAGATCATCGATGAGCGGCCTGGTTTGGGCCAAGCGCACGCCGCGGCGCTGCTCGGGCGCATGGCCACAGATCGTGCGCTCGATCCCAAAGAGTGCGGCGATGCGCACGAGGGCCTCCTCAGCGATCGGGGCGTTGCCGTCGCCCTTAGTCCGGATTTCTCAAACCCTAGCACGGGTTGATTGGTGGCGGGGTCGGCGCAGAAGTTGGCTCGGGTTGAGGTGAGCGTCCGTGGAGGTCGCCTGACAGCGAATTCTCGGACGAACGCAAGCGAACGCCCCGCGGGTGGGGCGCCTATCGGGCATGCAAGAACGTTCAGAAGGCGGCGCGCTTCACGTACAGGTAGGCGAGGCGGTACTCGTCCTGGTAGGGGCAAGCCGAGGCCATGGCGACCTTGATCCGACGCACGCTGACCCGGACCAGGGCGCCGATCTTCAAGAGCTTCAGGCGGATCGTGCCGCAGGTGGCGTTGGCGAACTGGCTATGGCGGAGGCCAATTCGGCGCAGCGCCTCCAGCAGCACGTAGGCGAACGAGGCGAACCAAAGCCTGAGCTGATTGGCCCGTATCGTCGCTGCTGACGTACGATCGGCGAACAGATCAAGCTGCTGCTCCTTGATCCGGTTTTCCATCTCGCCGCGGGCACAGTAGATCTGCTCGTAGAGGCTTTGGCCGTCGATCACCGACGGCGGCAGCGAGGTGACCACGAAGCGCGGGTTGGAGCCCTTGGCCAGATGCTCGGCCTTGGCCACGACCCGCCGTTCGCAGCTCCAGCTGTCCCGGGTGGCATAGGTGAAGTCGTCGAATTGCCGAGCCGGCTGGCCGGTTGCGGCATGCTCGGCCTCGGCGGCCGCGAGGGCTCCGTCGATCTCGGCCAGCAGGCGAGGGTTGCGGGCGAGGCCGAAGACGTAGTCGACGCCGTTGTCTTCACACCAGCTCATCAACTCGTCGCGGGCGAAGCCAGAGTCCGCCCGCAGCAGGATCTCGACCCTAGGCCAGCTCTCACGAATCTGGGCGACGATGCGTGTGATCTCGTCCTTGGCTCCGGCCGACGCGTCGATGTTCGAGCGCCTGAGCTTGGCGGCCAGCAGGTGGCGGCCGCAGAAGACGTACAGCGGCAGATAGCAGTGGCAGTCGTAGTAGCCATGGAAGAAGCGCCCTTCCTGGTGGCCGTGGAGCGGGTCGTCCGTGGCATCGAGATCGAGGATGATCCGCTCGGGCGGCCTCGCATGCGCCTCCAGGAACAGAGCGACGAACAGCTGTTCGATCGCCCGCGGGTCGTGGCCGATCCTGTGATAGCGGTCGAGCGCCGCGGCCGGCGCATGCTCGAACCGGTTCAAGGTGCTCTTGCCGGCCAGCGGCGCGCAGTCCTTGCGCCGCGCCTCGAGCTTGCCGGCCAGGGTCGCCAGCACCGGATCATGGCGCAGCTCGTCGTGGTCGACCAGGTCCTCGTAGCCCAGCGCGATGCCGCAGATGCGCTGCATCAGCATGGTCTCGACACCGTGCTCGACCAGTTCCTGCATGCGTCCGTCGGCGAAACAGCGGGCCAGACGCCCCATCAGACCGATCGCCCGGTTCACGGCCCCGAGCAGCAGCGCCCCGGCGTCCGAGGTCACCTGCCCGCCGTCGAACGCGGCCACCACCTGGCGTCCTTCGACGGCTTCAAATCCGAACAGGTCGCGGTTACACTCTGTCGGCATCGGGGAGCTCCTCTGCGTCGCGTTAAGCCTTTGTCACAGAAGAGTTATCGCCGATCCAGAGCCCCGATGCACGCTCTGGTTTGAGAAATCCGGGTTAGCGTCTCGTAGAAGCGGCGCCGGACATGGCTCCAGCAGTAGGCGAGCGTCACCGGACCGTCGGCGCGAGCGGGATCGGCCAAGGCGTTGTAGGCCGCACCGTGTCCCGGGCCGTATTGCTCGGTAGCCGCGAAAGATGCGTCGCCACCACAAATAGTCCGTCGACTGCCCGTTCCAGCACCGCCCATAGTTGGGAGCACTGTCCGATCTCCCAAAGACGAAACTCCTGGCTCTTCACGCGGCCGTCAGCGCGCCTTCGTTGAAAGTAAGGTCAAGTCTTTCCCACACATCCACTAGGGCCTCGGCAAGAGCATCGATCAGCCGGTCGTTGTGGTGGGGCGTTGGCGTGATCCGCAGCCGCTCCATGCCCCGCGCGACGGTGGGGTAATTGATCGGCTGGATGTAAATTCTGTGCTCGGTCAACAGCAGATCACTCGCCGCCTTGCACTTCCCAGCGTCGCCAACCAGAACCGGCACTATATGGGTCTTGCTCGGCATAACTGGCAAGGCAGCGGCGTTGAGCACTGATTTCAACCGCGCCGCCTGCTCTTGGTGCCTCTCGCGTTCAGCGCTCGACGTCTTCAGGTGGCGGATTGCAGCAGTTGCCGCAGCGCACACTCCGGGCGGCAAGGCGGTGGTGAAAATGAAGCCCGATGCATGGGAGCGGACCGCATCGATCAGTACGCTGCTGCCAGCGATATAGCCGCCGATGCAGCCGAACGCCTTGGCAAGCGTGCCCTCCAGCACATCGATCCGGTCCAAGACGCCGTCACGCTCTGCCACGCCGGCCCCGCGGGCGCCGTACATACCGACGGCATGCACCTCATCCGCATAGGTCATCGCCCCATAGTGCTCCGCGAGATCGCAGATGCGATGCATCGGGGCAACGTCGCCGTCCATCGAATACAGGGTTTCGAACACGATCAGCTTGGGCCGATGGCGGCCAGCCTCCCGCAGCAATCGTTCGAGATGCTCGACATCGTTGTGCCGCCAGATCAGCTTTTCGCAGCCGGATTGGCGCACGCCTTCGATCATCGAATTATGATTGAGCGCGTCGGACAGGATCAGGCAGTCGGGAATGAGCCTGGCGATCGTCGCTATGCCGGTCAGGTTCGACACATAGCCGGAGGTGAAGACAAGTGCTGATGGCTTGCGGTGCAGGTCGGCGAGCTCACGCTCAAGCTCGACGAGGGGATGGTTCGTCCCGGCGATATTACGTGTGCCGCCGGCGCCTACACCAAGCCGGACCGCGGTTTCCACCATCGCGCCGATTACCTTGGGGTGCTGGCCCATGCCGAGATAGTCGTTTGAGCACCAGACGACCACTTCGCGCCGGCCTTCCGGCGAATGGCAGATCGCGTACGGGAAGCGGCCCGCGATGCGCTCGAGGTCGGCGAACACCCGATAGCGCCGCTCATCGCGCAGCCGGCTCAGAGCGGTGGTGAAATACGTGTCATAGTCCATGTAACGCTCGCTCATGGATTGCCCTCGGCCGCTCCCGTCCTCTTGGAGCCTATTGAGTTCAGTCGATCGAGAGGCCCTGGTCTTGTTAAGGCAACACCGTGATCCGAGAGTCCTGAATAGGTGGCCAATCGTCCAAGTTATAGGGATGCCTGATTCCGATTTGGGAAGCTGATGCCCACTAATAGGTCATGCCTTCCAAGCCGACCCATCGCCCATGTCGGAACCGGGCTTGACGGCCCCCAGGCTGCAAGCCGACGATCTCGCTTGCCTACGCGGCGGCCGGCTGGTCTTTGTCGGTCTGTCCTTCCGGCTCGGCGCAGGCGAGGCGCTGGTGCTGACCGGGCCGAACGGCAGCGGCAAGTCCAGCCTGCTGCGTCTGGTCGCTGGGCTGGTGCCGACCTTCGCCGGAACGCTGGACTGGACCGGCGGAACCGGCTCGATCGCCTATCTCGGGCATCAGGACGCGGTAAAGCCGGCGCTGACCCCGCGTGAGACCCTGCGGTTCTGGGGCGCCGCGTTCGGCGCCTCGCCGGACCGGGTCGACCTCGAGGCCGCGCTCGCTGCGGTCGGGCTGGAAGGGCTGGACGACCTGCCCTGCCGCTACCTCTCCGCCGGTCAGCGCCGCCGCCTGGCCTTGGCCCGGTTCGAACTCGGCCCGGCCAGGCTGTGGCTGCTGGACGAGCCGACGCTCGGTCTTGACGTTGCCTCGGTCGCGCGACTCGAGGCAAGAATCGCGCGGCACCGGGCCGAAGGCGGGATCGTTATGCTGGCGACGCATACGCCCCTGGCCCTCGACGGCGCGCGCGGGCTGGCGCTGGAGCAGTTTGCTGTGGCCGAGCCGCCGCTGTGAGGGCCTTTCTCGCCATGCTGACGCGCGACCTGCGGCTTGCCCTGCGTTCGCGCAGCGACGTCGCCGCCGTGCTCGCCTTCTTTGTGATCGCCGTGGTGCTGTTCCCGCTCGGCGTGGGCCCGGATCTGGCGCTGCTGGCTCGCATCTCCGCCGGCGTGGTCTGGGTCGCGGCGCTGCTGGCGACGCTGCTCGCGCTCGACCGGCTGTTTGTCCAGGATTACGAGGACGGCTCGCTCGACCTCATGATGCTGGCGCCGCTGCCGCTCGAGGCCGCGGTGCTGGCCAAGGCGCTGGCCCATTGGCTCTTGACTGGGCTGCCGGTGATCCTCCTGTCGCCGCTGATGGCGGCGATGCTGGGGTTGGAGATCCGGGTCTGGCCGGTGCTGCTGCTGTCGCTGCTGCTCGGCACGCCCTGCCTCAGCCTGATCGGCGCGGTCGGCGCCGCCCTGATCCTCGGCGCGCGGCGCGGCGGGGCCCTGCTGGCGCTCCTGATTCTGCCGCTGTTCATCCCGGTGCTGATCTTCGGCGCGGCGGCGGTGGAAGCCGTGGCGACCGGGCTGACCGCACGCCCCCATCTGCTGCTGCAGGGCGGCTGCCTCGCCGCCGCCCTGACGCTGGCGCCGATCGCGGCGGCAGCGGCGCTGCGCCAGGCACGCTCATAAGATCGCGCATTGTCCAAAGTGGAATCAGGCGCCCGCAAAGCCGGACGATTGGCCACCTCTTCAGGACCATTGGATCATGGTGCTGCCTTAGGCTCCAGCATTGCTCGCCTCGGGCCCACGGAGAGCGACGTAACAATGGGCAGGTCGTTGGAGGAGCTACAGGATGCAGTCGACGCGGCATGGGGTCCATTACGTGGTGCACCGCTTCGCCAACCCCGCCCGCTTCCTGCGCCTGAGTGCGGCCGTGCGGCCCTGGGCCCTCGGCGTCGCCCTGCTGACGCTGCTGGCAGGCGTGTGGCTGGCGCTGTTCGATTCGCCGCCGGACTACCAGCAGGGCGAGACGGTGCGGATCATGTACATCCATGTCCCTGCCGCATGGATGGCGATGATGGTCTACTCCACCATGGCCGTGGCCTCGGTTGTCGGGCTGGTGTGGAAGCATGTGGTGGCGGAGCTGTACACCAAGGCGGCGGCGCCGCTCGGCGCCGGCTTCACCGCGCTGTGCCTCGTCTCCGGCTCGCTCTGGGGCCAGCCAATGTGGGGCACCTGGTGGGTCTGGGACGCGCGGCTGACCAGCGTGCTGATCCTGCTCTTCATTTATCTCGGCTACATGGTCCTGGTCACCGCGTTCGACGACCCGCAACGCGGCCTCAAGGCCGGCGCGGTGCTGACCCTGGTGGGCGCGGTCAACCTGCCGATCATCAAGTTCTCGGTCGACTGGTGGAACACGCTGCACCAGCCGGCCTCGGTGATAAGGCTGGGCGGGTCGGCGCTCGACCCGTCGATGCTGTGGCCGCTGCTGATCATGGCGGTCGCCTTCACCGCGCTGTTCGTCTGGCTGGTGCTGCTGCGCACCGAAACGGAGATCGCCGAGCGGCGCATCCGCTCCCTGCGCCTCGTTGCCGCCATGACCGCCGGGCGTGACGAGGCGCCGCAGCTCGAGCAGCCGGTCGCGAGGCTCCATGGCTGAGTTCTTCGCGATGGGCGGCTACGCCGCCTATGTCTGGAGCGCCTATGGCGCAGCCATGCTGATGCTGACCGGGCTGGCCGTCGCCACCCTGGCGCGGCGCCGCGGCAGCCGACGCAACCTGGAGAGGCTGCAGCAGCTGCGCGGCCGAAGGAAGCAGGTATGACCCGCAAGCGCCGCCGCCTGATCCTGCTGGGCCTCGCCGCCCTCGGCCTCGGCACCGCCTCCGCCCTGACCCTGACCGCCCTCCAGGACAACCTGCTGTTCTTCCACAGCCCGAGCGAGCTGCACGCCGGCAAGGTCGCGGAAGGGCGACGCTTCCGCCTCGGCGGGCTGGTGGTCAAGGGCTCGCTGCACCGCACCGCCGACGGCCGCACCATCACCTTCACCGTGACCGACACCGCCTATGACGTGCCGGTGCGCTATGCCGGCATCGTGCCGGACCTGTTCCGCGAAGGGCAGGGGGTGGTCGCCCATGGCCGAGTCGGGCCGGACGGCGTCTTCGTCGCCGACGAACTTCTGGCCAAGCACGACGAGAATTACATGCCGCCCGAGGTGGCCAAGGCGCTGCAGGACGCCGGCCATCCGGGGGCGCCCGGCGCCGCCGGCAAGCTCGCCGTGTCCAACGCCTCCGAGGTCACGCCATGATTCCCGAGATCGGCCATTATGCGCTGGTGCTGGCGCTGCTTCTCGCGGTGGTGCAGGCGACCCTGCCGCTGTGGGGCGCCGCCCGGCGCCACCCCGGGCTGATGGCGATCGCAGAACCGGCGGCGACGCTGCAACTGGCCGCGATCCTGATCGCCTTCGCCGCGCTGACATGGGCCTATGTCGCCTCCGACTTTTCTGTCGCGGTGGTCGCCGGCAACAGTCATTCGGCGAAGCCGATGCTGTACAAGGTGACCGGCGTCTGGGGAAACCACGAGGGCTCGATGCTGCTCTGGGTCCTGATCCTGGCGTTGTTCGGCGCCGCGGTGGCGCAGTTTGGCAGCAACCTGCCGCCGACGCTGAAGGCCCGGGTGCTGGCGGTGCAGGGCATGATCGGGGTCGGCTTCCTGGCCTTCATCCTGCTGACCTCGAATCCATTCCTCCGGCTCGACCCGGCGCCTCTCGACGGCCAGGGCATGAACCCGCTGCTGCAGGATCCCGGCCTCGCGATCCACCCACCCTTCCTCTATCTCGGCTATGTCGGCTTCTCGATTGCGTTCTCCTTCGCCGTCGCCGCGCTGATCGAGGGCCGGGTCGATCCCGCCTGGGCGCGCTGGGTCCGTCCCTGGACGTTGGCCGCCTGGTCCTTTCTGACCATCGGCATAGCGCTTGGTTCCTACTGGTCGTACTACGAGCTGGGATGGGGCGGCTGGTGGTTCTGGGACCCGGTGGAGAACGCGTCGCTGATGCCGTGGATGGCCGGCACCGCGCTGCTCCATTCGGCGCTGGTGGTCGAGAAACGCGACGCGCTTAAGAGCTGGACCATTCTGCTCGCCTTCGTCACTTTCGGGCTCAGCCTGGTCGGCACCTTCTTGGTGCGCTCGGGCATCATCATCTCTGTGCATGCCTTCGCGGTCGATCCGGCGCGCGGCGTCTTCATCCTGCTGCTGCTCACTATCATGATCGGCGGTGCCTTCGCCCTCTATGCCATCCGGGCGCCACGGCTCAAGCTGGGCGGCTTCTTCGCTCCGGTCAGCCGGGAAGGGGCGCTGGTGCTGAACAACCTCCTGATCTGCACCGCCACGGTAACGGTGTTCACCGGCACGCTGTATCCGCTACTCGACAAGACGGTCTCGGTCGGGGCCCCGTACTACAAGCTCACCTTTGTGCCTCTGATGGCGCCGGTCGTGGCGGCGATGGTGATCGCGCCGCTCCTGGCCTGGAAGCGGGGCGACCTCCTGGGCGTCCTCGGCCGGCTGAAATTCGCCGCCGTCGGCACTATCATCGTGATGTTGGCCGCGCTGTGGCTGCGGGGCGGCGGGCCGGTCCTTGCGCCGATCGGCATCGCCTTCGGTGCCTGGGCCATTCTGGGCGCTGCGACCCAGATTGCAGAGCGGGTGCGACTGTTTCGCATCCCCCTCGGCGACAGCCTGTCGCGCGCGGCTGGCTTGCCGCGTAGCGCCTGGGGTACCGCCTTCGCCCATGCCGGCCTCGGCGTCGCCCTCCTGGGGATGATCGCATCCAGCTTCTGGTCGACGGAGCGGCTGGAGCTGGCAAAGCCCGGGGACCGATTCGACATTGCCGCCGGCTACTCCGTCGAATTCGACGGCGTGCACGTGACGGAGGGACCGAACTACGAGGCCCGCAAGGGTGCATTGAAGCTGTACCACGACGACAGTTTGGTGGCGCATCTGGCGCCCGAGAAGCGCTTCTACCCGGTTGCCCGCATGCGAACCAGCGAGGTGGCGATCCACACCACCGCCATCGGCGACATCTATGCCGCGCTGGGCGAACAGCAGGCGGTCGGGCGTTGGAGCCTGCGACTCTATCACCACCCGCTGGTGCCATGGATCTGGGGCGGCGCCCTGATTATGGCCTTCGGAGGCGCCTTGTCGCTCAGCGACCGGCGGCTGCGCGTCGGCGCGCCGCGGCGGACGGTGGCGCGCGCCGTCGGATCGCCGGCCTGAGGAACCGATGCGTTCGCTCTCGTTTCTCCTGCCGCTGCTGCTGCTCGCGGCCATGGCCGTCTGGATCGGCGGACTGCTGCTGTCCGGCCGTGACCCGCATGCGCTGCCCTCGGCCCTGATCGACAAACCGCTGCCGGCCTTCGCCCTGGCGGCGCTGCCTGGGCGATCAGACGGCGTCGCCAGCACCGATTTCGGCGGCAAGCCGATGCTGCTTAACGTCTTCGCCAGCTGGTGCGTGCCCTGCCTCACCGAACATCCGGTGATTACTAAGCTGGGGAAAGAAGACGGCATCCCGGTCCTCGCCATAAACTACAAGGACCACCCGGCGGATGCCCTGGCCTGGCTGCGGCGCAACGGGGATCCCTATCTGCGGATCGGAGCCGATGCCGACGGCCGGACCGCGATCAACCTCGGCGTCTACGGCGTGCCGGAGACCTTCGTGATCGACAAGGCGGGCCGCATCCGCTACCGCCACCCCGGCCCGCTGACCCCCGACCTCGTCGACACGGAGATCCGGCCCCTGCTGGCGGAGCTGGCAAAGTGACCTGGCGCCCCGCCCTCGCGGCGCTGCTGCTGGCATTGGCGCTGGCGGCGGCGGCCGGCGCGGTCGAACCGGAGGAGCAGTTGGCCGACCCGGCGCTGGAGGCCCGCGCTCGAGAGATCGGGCGGGAGCTGCGCTGCCTGGTCTGCCAGAACCAGTCGATCGACGATTCCGACGCCGATCTGGCACGCGACCTTCGCCGCATCGTGCGCGAGCGACTGACGGCAGGCGACACCGACGATCAGGCCATGGCCTTTGTCACTGCCCGTTATGGCGACTATGTCCTGCTGCGTCCGCCCTTGCGAGCCGGCACGCTGGCGCTGTGGTTCGGCCCGGTGGTGCTGCTGGTGGCCGGTATCGCCGCAATCATGCTACGCCGCCGCCGGGTCGCAGCCGAGCCGTTTTCGGCGGACGAGGGCAGGCGCCTGGCCCGGCTGTTCGACCGTGAGAAGGCGCCGTGACCTCCTGGATCTTCTGGATCGCGGCGACGGCGATGACGGTGGGCGCCGTGGCCCTGCTGCTGCGCCGGCTGCTGGCGATGGACCACGCGCCGGCCTCGCCCGAAGACTTCGCCAGCACGATCTATCGCCATCAGCTGAAGGCGCTGGAACGGGAACGCGCCACCGGCGAGATCGGCGCCGCTGAGGCCGAGGCGGCGCGCTTCGAGATCGGGCGCCGCCTGCTGGCCGCGATCGGGCAAGCGCAGCCGGCCACCGCGGTGCCGGCCCGGCCGCCGCACGCGGTGGCTGTCGGCCTCGCCTTGCTGCTGCCGGTGGCGGCGCTGGCCATCTATCTGGTGGAAGGCGCGCCCGGCCTGCCGTCGCAACCCTTCGCAACGCGCGACCAGGGCATGCGCATTGCGATTCAGACCGCGGCGGCGGAGGCGCGGGCGCTGGAGCAGCGGCTGGCCGCGGCGCCGCAGGATCGCAGCGGCTGGATCGATCTCGGACAGCGCTGGAGCGAACTGGGCGAGGACGCCAAGGCGGCCGACGCCTATGGTCACGCCATCGGCCTGTCGGGCGGCGATCCGGACCTGACAGGTCGCTACGGCGAGGCCTTGGTGGGCGCTAATGGCGGCACCGTCACCGACACCGCGCGGGCCGCCTTCGAGCAGGTGCTCAAGCTGCGGCCCGGCGATCCGCGTGCCCGCTATTTCCTGGCGCTGGGGAATGCCCAGGCCGGCGACGACCGTGCCGCTTTGGACCTGTGGCAGGGGCTGATGCGGGATTTGCCGGCCGATGCGCCATGGGTCGCCTCGGTGCGTCAGCACTTGACCGAGACGGCGCAGCGTCTGGGCCTCGACCCGAGAGCCGCGATCCCGGAGCCACAGCCGGCGACGGGCCGGGCCGGCAGGGCGGCCGCGGCGATCGCCGGCCTGCCGCCAGACGAACAGGCCAGGGCGATCCGCGGCATGGTCGATGGTCTCGCCGCTCGGCTGCGGCAGTCGCCGAACGACCTCGATGGCTGGGTTCGGCTAGCCGGCGCCCGCAGCGTGCTGGGCGACGCCGCGGCCGCGGCTGACGCCTATGCGAGGGCCGTGGCGCTGGCGCCCGACGACACCGCCCTGCTGCGCGCCTATGCCAATGCGCTGCTGGCCGCCGGCCGGGGCGAGGAGGTGCCACCGGTACTGGAAGCCGGGCTGCACCGCATGTTAGCGGCGGACCCGAAGGATCTCGTCGCCCTCTGGTTCCTTGGCGTCGCCTCAAAACGGGCGGGGCAGCCGGCAGAGGCGCGCCGCCTTTGGGGGCAAATGCGCGACCAGTTCCAGGAGGGCAGCCCGGAGCGCGCGGCGATCGAGCAGCACATCGCCCAGTTGCCGCCACTATGACGACGCACAATCACACCGTGGAAACATTCGGAGCATCGCGTCCTTGGCCCCGACCCCGTCCCGCCCGATCGATGACCGCGCCGCCGGCCGCTGGCTGAAGCGACAGGCGGGGCTGGTACGCGGTCCGATCGGCCTGACCGCGGCGGCCGGCATTGCCCAGGGCCTGTGCGGCGTCGCCCAGGCCGGGCTGATCGCCTGGATCCTGCAGCGGGCAGTGATGGAAGGCTCGGCCCCAGCGGCGCTCTGGTTGCCCTTCGCCGCGCTGCTGGCCGCGGCGCTGCTGCGCGCCGGCACCGCATGGACATCCGAGGCGCTGGGCGCGGTCGCTGCGACCCAGGTCAAGACCCACCTGCGGCGCCAGCTTCTCGACCGCGTGCACGCCCTCGGCCCCGCCTGGCGGGCGGAACGGCAGACCGGCGACCTCGCGGTCGGGCTGATCGAGCGGATCGAGGCGCTGGACGGCTATTACGCTCGCTTCTTGCCGCAGAGCCGGGTTGCGGTGATCCTGCCGCTGCTGATCCTCGCCGCAGTCCTCCCGGTCGACTGGGTCTCGGGCGTCATCCTGATGGCGGCCGCGCCCTTCCTGCCGCTGCTGATGGCCCTGATCGGCATGAAAGCGGCGGATGAGAGCCGCCGCCAGTTCGGCACCCTGGCACGGATGAGCGCCTATTTCCTCGACCGGCTGCAGGGCCTGACCACGCTGCGGCTGTTCGCCCGGGCGGAGGCCGAGGTCGCCAACATTGCCCAGGCGGCCGACGCCTTCCGCGACCGCACCATGCGGGTGCTGCGCATCGCCTTCCTCTCCTCGGCCAGCCTGGAATTCTTCGCCTCGGCCGTCGTCGCGATCGTCGCCACCTACGTCGGCCTCGGCCTGCTCGGGCACATCGGCTGGGGTACTGCGCCAAATCTGACCCTGTTCAGCGGCCTGTTCGTGCTGCTGATGGCGCCGGATTTCTTCCAGCCGCTGCGCCTGCTCGCCGCCTACTACCACGACCGGGTTGCGGCGATCGGCGCAGCGGAGGGGCTGGCCGACATGCTCAGTGCGCCGGAGGAGGCCCCTGCCGGGTCCGCGCCGATGCCATCGGGCGAGCTGGAGATCGTGTTCGAAGACGTCTCCGTCGCCTTCGAGGGCGGTGCCCGCAGCGCGATCCAGAGTGTCAGCCTGCGCATCGCATCGGGCGACCATATCGCCCTGACCGGCATGAGCGGCGCCGGCAAGTCAACCCTGCTGTCGCTGCTGCTCGGCTTCCGCCGGCCGGATGCCGGCCGGATCCTGGTCAACGGCACCGACCTGGCGACGATCGATTCGGAGGATCTGCGCCGCCGCATCGCCTGGATCGGCCAGGCGCCGGTGCTGTTCCACGGCACGCTGCGCGACAACATCCGTCTCGGTCGGCCCGAGGCCGACGACGGGGCGGTTGAGCGCGCCGCTGCCGAGGCTCGGCTGACGGAATTCGCGGCGGCGCTGCCGCACGGGTTGGATACGCCGGTCGGCGAGCGGGGCGTCGGTCTGTCCGGCGGCCAGGCCCAGCGTGTCGCCCTCGCGCGCGCCTTCCTCAAGGATGCCCCCCTGGTGCTGCTCGACGAACCCACCGCCTCACTCGACCGCGACACCGAGGCGGAGATCCTGGAATCGATCCACCGTCTAGCCCGTGGCCGCACCACGCTGGTGGCCACCCACAGCCCAGCGGCGATGGCGATCGCCGGTCGCCGGATCCTGTTGGACCAGGGCCGCCTCGAGGAGGAGGCCTCCTGATTCCCCGGTCGAGTAGTCCGCTCCTCACCATTCTGCGCATGGCCCGGCCGCAGCGCTGGAAGATGACGTTTGGCCTCGTCCTGGCCATTGTCACCGCCCTGTCCGGCCTAGGCCTGCTAGTGCTGTCCGGCTGGTTCATCGCCGCCTCGGCCGTGGCCGGGGCGACGGCGGCCAGCGCCCCGGCCTTCAGTTTCGCCGGGCCCTTGGCCGGCATCCGCGGATTCGCAGTGCTGCGCATCGGCGCACGCTATACCGAGCGGCTGGTGACGCATGACGCCACCTTCCGTTTCCTCGCCGGGCTGCGCGTCTGGCTGTTCCGCGCCGCGATTTCCTTGGCCCCGGCACGGTTGGAGGAGCAGCGTGGCGGCGACCTGCTGAACCGCATGACCGCAGATGTCGACTCGCTGGATGCGATCTATCTGCGCGTGATCGTGCCAAGCGTGGTCGCCGTGGTCGCCGTGCTACTGATCGGCGGCGTGCTCTTGTGGCTCGACCCGCCGGCCGCGGTGATTGTGGTGGCACTTGCGCTGCTGGTTGGCATCGTCCCGCCGCTGATGATGCGCCGCATCAGCGCGCCGGCCGGCCAGGCGATCGCGGCGGCGACGGCGCGGCTGCGCACCCGCATCGTCGAGGGCGTGCAGGGCTTGGCCGAGCTCAAGGTCTATCAGGCCGCCGGCCGCCATGCCGAGGCGGTGCTGGCCGAGAACGAGACGCTGATGGCGGCGCAGCGGCACATGGCCCGGCTGTCCGGCGTGTCGACTGCGCTGTCAGGCCTAGCTGGGCAGCTGGGGGCGGCGGCGATCCTGGCGCTGGGTGTGGCCGGCGTCGCCGCGGGGGTGCTGCCGGGCCCGGCAGTGGTATTGATGATGGTGGGCGCGATAGCGCTGTCCGATGCGCTGCTGCCGCTGCCCCTCGCCTTCCAGAATCTCAGCTGCACCCGCGCCGCCGCCCGCCGGCTGGTCGATTTCGCCGGCCTGGCGCCGTTAGTGCGCGACCCTGAGGCGCCGGCGCCCACGCCATCCAGCAACGCGCTGGCGCTGTCCGGTGTATCCTACCGCTATCGCACTGGCGGCCGACTAGCCGTGCAGGACATCGACCTCGTGCTGTCGGAAGGTCAGCGGGTGGCAGTGTTCGGGCCCAGCGGCAGCGGCAAGAGCACGCTGGCGGCACTGATCCTGCGCTTCCGCGACCCTGATGCCGGTATCGTCACCCTGGGCGGCACCGATCTGCGCCATCTGGCCCAGGCCGAGATCTGGCGCCGCATCGCCTATCTGTCCCAGCGCAGCCAGATCTTCGCCGGTACTATCCGCGACAACCTGCTAATCGGGGCTGCCGCGGCCGACGATGCCGGGCTCGCCGAGGCGATCGAGGCGGCCGGCCTGACCGGCTGGATCGCCACGCTGCCGCGCGGACTGGATACCTGGGTTGGGGAGGCCGGCGCCCAGGTCTCCGGCGGTCAGGCGCGGCGCATGGCACTGGCCCGCTGCGTCCTGAAGGACGCGCCGATCCTGGTGTTGGATGAGCCGACCGAGGGGTTGGATCGCGATACCGAGGCGCAGATCATCGACGCGCTGGCGCGTCTGACCGCCGGGCGCACCACGGTGGCGATCACCCACCGGCCGGCGCTGCTGCGCTTGGCCGACAGCGCCGTCCTGATGGCGGCAGGCCGGATCGCCGTTCAGGGCGTGCCGGCGGATGTGCTCGACGCCGCGTCGCCGGCGCGGCCGAAATTCCATGCCGCGCCTCGACTGCGTTCCGGGATGGACGCCTGATGTCCTTGACAATATAGGGCCTCTCCAGGCAACCGACGGTCGCTTCAAAGGCCATGGTCCGATACGACGTCACCAGTTGGGCCCATGGTCCTGATCGTCTTCGCCGGGATCGCCGAGTTCGAGCCAGCTCTGATGCACGAGCGCACGAGCACCGCTGAACTGCAGCGAGGTGGCACGGTTTGCGCCTCGGTCGACCGCTGGGCCCTCTCCGCCGAGCAGCTTGTGCTCGGCCGAAGGCTGGTTGAGGAGGAGAGAAGGCGCACGATGTTGCCAAGGTGCGGAGGCCGGGTCCCCTCCTATGTCACCTGCAGCGGACGGCGCGCGATCTCGCGCCGCTCCAGGAATTCCCTCAGCCCTCTCTGAATCCGCAGCGATGAGGGGCTTGCTCCATACGGGCCTTCTGGAACCGTTCGGTCTAAAATCCCTCGCAGCCGGTTACGAAGGCTCAGCCCCCGTCCTCCGTCCAGGAAGTTTGGCCCGATTCGGCGACGCAGGTCCTCGCCGGCCTCGGTGCCCAGCCGCTCCGCAGCGGCCCGCGGGCCGCTGCGTCGGTCTTCGTGCATCTCGCTGCCGTCGGGCAGGGCAACGCGCGAGGTCAGGGTCAGCATGTCGAGCTCGGCCAGCGCCGCGATCGGGGTGCGGCAGCTGCCCCTCCAACGCGGTCAGCAGGGCCCGTTCCGCCGCGACCGGTCACAGGTGTCGCGGCAGTGCAGGGGGGCGAGCAGCGCGTGTACCCGCGCATCCCCGGCCCGCATTCGATGCCGATCGCGCCCTGGGCCATCGCAGGCAACATCTCCGCCGCCTCCAGCACGGCCGAGACCCGATCGGCCCGGCCCAGGCGCGTCAGCCCGGCTAGGGCGAGTACGGTGGCGTCGATCGCCCCGGCATCGAGCTTGGCCAGACGAGTGTCGACATTGCCGCGGAACGGCGTGATGCGCAGATCCGGGCGCAGTCACAGCAGCCGCGCCTAGCGGCCCAGGCTGGAGGCGACCACGGAGCCCGGCTTCACCGCCGCCAGGCTGCCGGCGCCCTCGAATGCGCCGTCGCGGGCGAACAGCGCGTGGCGCGGATCCTCGCGGGGCAGCAGGGCTCCGATCATCCCGCAGCTTCGTCGGCGTGTCCTTCATCGAATGGACGGCGAGGTCAAGGCTGCCGTCCAGCAGCTCGTCCTCGATCTCGTTGGTGAACAGCCCTTCACGCCGATCTCGCACAGGGGGTCGGTCCTCCAGCCGGTCGCCGGTCGTGCGGATGACGGCAATCTCGATCGCGCTGGATGCCGCCAGAGCCGGATGCGCAGCGGCCAGACGCCTACGCGTCTCCTCGGCCTGGGCGAGGGCGAGCGCGCTGCGGCGCGTGCCGATGCGAACAACGGTCGCCATGCCCGCGACTTCGAGAAAGCCCTGCCCTGGGCACAACTTGTCGCGAAAGTTGGAGGGAACACCGGTGAACGGAAGGGAACCTCCACCAGCGCGACGGCGAAGCAAGCCCGTTCGGACCTGCCTGCCAGGCCGGGTCATTTCGTATTGTCTTTCATGGATCGAGGAAGCGCTCCTTCGCGACAAAGTCCATGCCAGGCCAGCAAGCTGTCCCCAAGGAACGTGATCAGCGAGCAGACAGTGCAACCCAGGGCCAGGGCGAAAAGGCCGATCAGCCAATCGGCAACGCTCGAGTTACCGACGCTTCCCAGGAACAGGACGAAGGCGGCGCCGCATGTAGAAGCACCGCCAATGGCACCCAGCGCGACGGATGCGTCCAGCATTAGCATGCGATGCGCCAGACGCCGGAGGTGGGCCCTTAGCTTGGCCTCTTCTTCCGGGCGGGCGACGCCTCTCAACAAGTCGGTTGCGTGCGCCATATGATCGGAAACGCGCGCCAGACGCGTGTTGAAGACCCCGAGCAAAACGCCGATACCGGACAACAGGAAGACTGGCGTGAGCGCTGTCTGTATGAGGTGCGCGACAGTGTTCGTTGGATCTTCCATCCCCAATGCGGGCAGCGCGGGCGTCATCAGTCGATCACTAGCTTAAAGCCATCGGGCCTTAGGCCCAGTTGCGATCGTCATTCGCGTATCTGCTGAACGTACTTGCGGAGCGCCGCCGGCGCTGGTCGCGAGAGGAGAGCAATTGGTTGCGGCCCCTTCGAACCCCGCGTGACGGGGCGGTAGATAGCTTGATCGACCGCCGCAGGTTCCCGGCTCGCGGGTGGCCTGACATTCCAGTTCTTCGAAGTGCCACCTCCTCAATCGGCCCGTGCTACAAGCTATGAGGTTGGCGGCCACGCACACCCATTTTCCATAACGCCGTTGATAGTCGTCGGTATAGCGGCCTTGGTGCTCAACGCCATCGTGCGTCGTGTAGCTAATCCGCGCATGAATGATCGCGAAGTCTCCTAGCAGCCGGATCTTCACATCGTGCCCCTTGAGCCCGGTGAACGGCCTGGGAGCGGACATCATCTCGAGGAACTGCTTCTTGTCGCGTAGCAGAAGGTCGGGCAGGGACGCCATGAAGTCCTCGGCCAGGATCTCCTCGAGACGTTCCACATCACCATTCTGAGCCGACGCCAGAAAGTCGGCGTTCAGCTGTTTGAGAACCTCCAGGTCGCTTTGGGTATTCCTGGCATCCGTCATATGACATCTCCTTACCGGGTTTCTGGTTGTCGCGTTGCAGCGCGCCATTCGAGGAGCGGCGCGCCTTCGGCCTGCTGTATCGATCGCGGCCGCTCGACATGAACGCCCTCGAACTCGAGCATGCGAAGCTTGGTGGCCGAGCCGCCTGGCGCGGAAAAACCGCCAATCTTTCCGCCCGCCGCCAGGACCCGGTGGCAGGGGATGATCAGCGGCACCGGGTTCCTGGCCATGGGCTGGCCGACGTCTCGAGCGGCCTCTGTCCCGGCGCCGAGTTCCTTCGCCAGTGCGCCGTAGGTGGTCGTGTGTCCCCACCCGACCCGCCGTGCCGCAGCATAGACCTGCTCCAAGAACGCTCCCTGCTAATCGAGGTCGAGCTTGAAGCCGGAAAAATTCGTCTCTTCGCCCTCCAAATAGCGCTTCACGGCGGCGACGGCTTCTGCGATCGCGGGCGTGGGTGCGCCGGGCACGGCGCCGGGTGCCCGGCGCCGCACAGCGCGTTCGCCCGCCTCGGCACTTTTAATCGGCAGCTGGAGACACGTGACGCCCACGCCGTTCCAGGCGATACCGCAAAAGCCGCTCGCGGTCTCGAAGATCAGATAGTGGTGTGTCGTCTGACCCATCATGCGGCACTCGGGTTTCGGTCTGCCAACAAAATCGTCGCGCGATCGCGGGCTTCCAAGCCGGTTCCCGCAACATACGGACGCAAAGTTACACATTTCGGACTACCAGCATGGCCATGCGCATGACGTGGACTTCGGCACAGATCTCTGACCGAAATTCACCCCCTTTAACTCGCCGCGACGGGTGTCATCAGATACTCCGCTGCTCGGCATGGCGCCGTGCCCGCCGTCCTTTTCGGCAAGCCGGCAGGAGGCGGGGCGATGGACGGCCACCACGGTACCGCCGCCACCAACAGGGATCAGGGAAGCATCCTCCCGACGTTGCGCCACGCTGAAGGAGACCGCGATGACCGCCGTCGAGCAGTTCGAGAACGCCATTCTTGGGAGCGGCGCTGCGGGCAAGCTGACCGCCTGGGACCTGGCGGGGCCGGCCGGCGCACGGCCGTGATCGAGCGCGGCCTGATCGGCGGCACCTGGGGGCCGCTCAGGAATAGGGCCAAACGCCCTTCCGAGAGCAGAACCCACTCGTAAGGCGACGATACGATCCAGGGGTCTTGCAGCCGTGGCCAATCGTCCAAATCGCCAGATGTCCCGCTCTGATCTGGAAATTCTGATGGCAACGTTGGAAGTCAATGAGATCAGTTTAGCGGAGTGCCTCGTCAGCCCGGGGTGGCGGCTCTCGTTTCCGGCGAGCGACCTGCCGGCGATCCACTACAATCTGGCAGGGACCGGACAAATGGTCGTCGGCACTGCGCCGGCGATCCCTCTCACCCCGCATACCCTGATCATCGCTCCGCCAAGGCTGGCCGTGCGAATCGATGTCACCATTGATCAAGGAATAGCGTCGGCGCCGAGGGTGGTGGAAGCGCGATGGCAGTCGGGCGATCCCCCGTGGACGGTGCAAACGTTTGTCGCGGGCGACAACGAACCGATGGTGATGTTGATCTGCGGCTACTTCCGCGCGTCGTACGGGATGTCGATTGATCTTTTCGCGAAGCTGCCTTCTCCGATCGTCGAGCGATTCGAGAGCGCCGACGACCTGGAGCACAAGCTGAAGTCGGCGTTGGCCGAGATCAGCGCTCAGCAGGTCGGCATGCAGGCGATGACGACAGCCTTGCTCAAGCAGGTTCTCGTGACGCTCCTCCGCCGATCTCTGAGCTCCACCGACTTGTGGCTGGAACGATTTGCCATGTTGAGCGACCCTCAGATCGCGCGTGCGTTCGTTGACATGGTGGCCCGCCCCGGTGCGCCTCATTCGGTGCTGACCCTGTCGGAGACTGCCGGTCTTAGTCGATCGGCATTCATGGCGCGGTTCGCCGGTGCCTTCGGATCTTCGCCGATGGTGGTGCTGCGCCAGCTGCGCATGCGCCGTGCCGCCAATATGCTGGCGGCGAACATCCTCTCGATCGAACAAATTGCACACGCAGTCGGTTACACCAGCCGCAGCAGCTTCTTCCGCGCCTTTCGGCAGATCTATGGCCACGACCCCTCAGACCACCGCGCTGCGGCACGGCGGTCACTGGATAAATGGCTTGGCAAGCGCGAGCAATTCAGACGCGACTTGCACCGTCCATACCCGATCCCTGATCTAGTCCACGTGGGAAGCGACGCCCGGCAGATCGTTGATCCGCGCGTCAATGGCGGCACGGAACCACGACCATGAACGTGGAATTCGTCAACCCAGTTTTGGTGTTCGGCCGTTTCGCACCGAGCGACGCTGCCCAGCCGGAGCCCGGTCAATGGCGGGGGCGGCTTGGGCCACGCGAGTTCTGGCACGCCTCGACGAGAAGCTCCGATACCGGTGAGCACCGCGCAAGCTGCATCAGCTCGACGACCGGGAGTTCGATGATCTCGCCTGGCCCCCGCCGACCTCCCCGCCCTGGCGTGGGCCATGTGAAAGGCCTCGAGGCGCTGGCTCGATCCTAGCTAGCGCTGGTCCGAATGGAGGCGGCGACAGCCTGTGGCCGTTGTGGTGCCATACCGATAGCTGGCTGTGGCGCCAGGCCACGGCTCAGCCGCCTCGGGGCCAGCCCCCGAAACCCGTCCTGCGGCGCGATCTCTTGCAAAGAAAAGCAGCCATGACAGCCCAGATCATCCCCGGGACAAGTTCGCTCTCGTCGTGTTCGGCGGCACGGGCGACCTGGCCCTGCGCAAGCTGCTGCCGGGCCTCTGCTATCGCGACCACTACCGGCAGCTTGCCGCGGATAGCCGCATCATTGGTGTGTCGTGCAGCCAGATCGACCGGGACGGCTATGTGCGAGAGGTCGAAGGCAGCCTGCGCCGCTACCTCCCCCGCCCGCGACCTCGACGAAGCCACGCTTGGGCAGTTCCTTGGGCGGCTCGGACCATGTCACGCTCGACGCCACGGCACTCGAAGGCTGGCCCGGGCTCGCCGCGAAGGTCGCCGGCGCGCGGTCCGAGGAGGCCGCCTGACGCGACTGGTTCGCGAGGCTTTCGAATCGCTTCGCCTCCGATGTTGATCGAGGAGCAAGTTCATGATCACGACCGGACCGACCGCTCACCAACATCCGCTCGGCGCGAGAGGCCTGCATCTGCCTGAAGCCGACCGCCGCGGGTATTCTCTCCGGATCGACCAGCATGCTTCCTGCGTCGTGGATCGCCCCGGTGCTCAGGGCGGACGCGCGATCGCCTTCGGGCCATTCGATCTCCTCCCGACATGGCGACTCCTGCTGAAAGCCGGCCAGCCCGTGCGTCTGGGCAGCCGCGCCCTGGACATCCTGATCGCCCTGGTCGAGCGCCGCGGCGAGTTGGTCAGCAAGGGCGACCTCATGGCCCGCATCTGGCCCCATACCTTCGTCGAGGAGAGCAATCTCAGGGTTCAGGTCGCCGCGTTGCGTCGAGCGCTCGGTGACACTCGTGGCAGCAACCGGTACCTGGCTACCATCCACGGGCGAGGGTACCGCTTCGTGGCGCCGGTCACGCTTTCGAAGGCCCCGAGGCCGCCGGCGCCAGAGCGCGCCGCCGGACCCACGCACAATCTGCTGGTCCCCGTGGCACGCATCGTGGACCGGGAGGATACCGTGGGACGCTCACGGCGCAACTGCCGCATCAGCGTTTCGTGACCATCGTCGGACCGGGCGGCATCGGCAAGACCACCGCCGCCCTCGCCGTGGCCGAGAGGCTGTCGGCGAACCACGAGCACGGAGCGCGGATCGTCGATCTGCAACGGTTGGCGAGCCCCTCCAGTTGCCGGTCGCGCTCGCTTCCGAGCTCGGGCTCGACGCCGGATCGGAGCAGCCGGGCGCCGATTTGATCGCCTTCCTCAAAGACAAGGAGATGCTGCTCGTGCTCGATAACTGCGAGCACGTCATCGAGGCAGCTGGAGACCTCCATCTACCGGATTTGAGGCGAAGGTTGGGGCTTGCGGAACTATTGTCGGTTGCCGCGGGAGCCGAGTACCTCAGGCGAGCGCGGGCTGGCGGTCGAGCCAGAGCAGCCGGCGCATGTTGTGGACCAGATTGGCCAAGCCGATCTTGGTGGTCGCCCGGGCCAGACCGATGCGCACGAACAGCCCCATCCGCGCCTTCTGCTCACAGCGAAGACGTGCTCGATGGGGGCGCGCACCGCCGACTTCCTGGCGTTGGCTCGCGCGGTGCGCTCCGGCATCAGCCGCCCCGCCGGCTTCTTGCGGTGAATGTGGCTCACCAGCATCCGCCGGCGCAGCAGATCCTCGTTCTTCTTGGAGCGGTAGCCGGTGTCGGCCCCTCGCCTGGCTCCCAGCGAGGATCTTGGTAGTCCTCGCGGAGCGGCGAGCCGGACGCGGTGTTGTCGAAATCGAGCAGGTCGGCCAGCCGCGTCACGGCATGCGCCGCGGCATCGGTCACCAGCCAGCGGCGGATCAGCCGGTGCCGGCGGTCGGTGCTGATGTGGTTCCGGTAGCCGAACGCGGGGATCGCGAGATCGACCAGCGCGCTCCCCCCTTCGCGCGCCTTGGCCTTGGTGGTCTTGATCGTCCAGCGCTGGATGGACTGCCGCTCGCCATCGAGCTTGCGACAGCGCGGGTCGACGCCGTGGGCCTGCGTGGCGTGGCCTCACCATGCACCTCGACGATCGTCTTCAGCTGCTCACCGGCGGGAGACGGCCGGCGGTGCGCGGCACCAGTCGTTGCGCGCGATCCTCGAATGGAGCCACCAGCTCCTCTCCGCGCCCGACCGCGCGGTCTTCCGGCGCCTTGCGATCTTCGCCGACGATTCACGCTGGCTGCGGCGGGCGCCACCGCGGCGAGCGCCGAGATCGGCGCGCCGGAAGTCCTCGAATGCGTCGCGAACCTGGTCGCGAACTCCATCGTAGCGGCGGATGCCGATCGCGCGGTGCCGAGCTACCGGCTGCTCGAGACGACGCGGGCCTACGCCCTGGAGAAGCTCCACGAGAGCGGCGAGTTCGAGCAGGTTCAGCAGCGTCATGCCGCGTATTTCGAGGGGAGCCTCCAGTCAGGCCGGATGAAGTGACATGTGTAGCCATTGGGATAGCGCTCCAGGTAATCCTGATGCTCCGGCTCGGCCTCCCAGAAGGCACCGGCTGGGGCCAGTTCGGTCACCACCTTGCCCGGCCACAGTCCCGATGCATCGACATCGGCGATGGTGTCCTCTGCGATCCGCTTCTGCTCGTCGCTCGTGTAGAAGATGGCCGAACGATAACTGGCTCCGACGTCATTGCCCTGGCGGTTCAGCGTGGTCGGATCATGTATCTGAAAGAAGAACTCCAGAACCCTTCGGTACGTGATCGTCCTCGGATCAAAGACGATCTCGATCGCCTCGGCATGGGTTCCGTGATTGCGGTAGGTAGCGTTGGGCACGTCGCCCCCCGTATAGCCCACCCGCGTCGCAATCACGCCCGGATAGCGGCGCAGCAGATCCTGCATGCCCCAGAAGCAGCCGCCGGCAAGGACTGCGCGTTCGGTCAACGCCGTCATGTCGTTGCCTCCATCTGGGTCTCGAACAGCTTGCGGTAGCTGCCGTAGCCCTCGGCCTCAAGGTCGTCGAGATGAATGAAGCGCAGCGCTGCCGAGTTGATGCAGTAGCGCGCCCCGCCGGCCTCGGGCGGCCCGTCAGGGAAGAGGTGGCCGAGATGGCTGTCGCCATGGCTCGAGCGCACCTCGGTGCGGATCATACCATGGCTGCTGTCCCGGCTCTCGACGACATTGTCCGGCTCGATGGGCCGCGTGAAGCTCGGCCAGCCGGAACCACTGTCGAACTTGTCGACCGACGCGAACAGCGGCTCGCCCGACACCACGTCGACGTAGATGCCTGGCTCGTGGTTGTCCCAATAGGCGTTGGCGAAAGGCCGTTCGGTACCGTCCTCCTGCGTCACGCGGTATTGCTCGGGCGAGAGACGTGATATTGCTTCAGGGTTCTTATGGTAAGTCCGCATACGATCACTCCTCCTTCCATCCGCGATTCCGACAGTGCGACACGCACGCGCGTCGCCGGATCCGCTCCAGCTATGTAGGACCACGCTGTCCTCGCGTCAGCCCGGCTGGTGATCCATGTGCGATGCCCTGGTCGTAATTTGCGACGACCGCTCGACGGCGCGCACCGACGCCAGCAACAGGCAGACCGAGGCTGCGAGCAGCACCAGATCTTTCAGCAGGAACTGCCCGATAGGCGCCGAGATCGCCGGAAAGCCGCCGGCCGTCGGCGCGGCGAGCCCGGGTATGCTCACGAAGAACGACAAGGTGATGAGATAGGTGGCGCAGGACATCGCGGCCCCGAGCGCGGAGGCGATGGGATTGAAGGCGCCGGCGATCAGCGCGATGGCCCCGCGCGACCCGTCGGTGCTTTCGGCGATAGAGAAGGATGAGAACATGATCACCTCGATCTGCGTGGCTGTTCCAGGAAGCCGCCGGCGCTATCGCTTCAGTCGACATCGACCTCATGGGGTGTGCCGTTGATCTTCAACGTGAAAGCCATGGCTGCCTCTCGGTGGCTGGGGCTGATAGGACGCAACCGGCCGACCTGGAAAGCGCCGGCCGGCTGCGTGCATCAATGGGCACGTGTCGCTCACGGGCGAACGCGGATGATCGTCTTTCCCTTGCGTCGCTCGGTCGGGTTTAAGGCGGCGACGGCATCGTCGAGGGTCGAGACGTTGCCGATGTTCGTCCGCAGTCGTCCGTCCCGCACCCGCTGGACGATCTCACTCAGTTGGGCACGATCGGACTCGACGACGAAGTCGACCGCCAGCCCGTCGGCGGGCCGCGCCTCGGGCGTCCCGACGATGGACACCATTGTTCCTCCGGCTCGAATCAGGCCTGCGGACCGCTTCCCGATGTCGCCGCCGATGACATCGAACACCAGATTGACTTCGCCGACGTCTTCCAGGGCATCGTTGTCGAGGTCGACGAACTCCTTCGCGCCGAAGTCGAGCACCGTCTGACGGTCGGCGGCGCGTCCGGTGCCGATGACGTAGGCGCCGGCCTCTCGTGCGAGTTGCGTCACCATCGACCCGACTGCGCCGGCCGCACCGTGCACGAGGACGCTCTGCCCCGCCTGAAGGCGGCCGTGCTCGAACAGTCCCTGCCACGCAGTCAGGCCCGAGATCGGCAGGCTCGCGCCCACCGTGAAGTCGACGTCGCCCGGCAGCGGCGCGAGGTTGCGTGCCTCGACGGCCGCGTACTCCGCCAGGGTGCCGTCGCGAGTCCAGTCCGTGAGGCCGAACACCCGCTGTCCCACCGACAGCCCCGTCGTGCCATAGCCGAGGGCGGTGACCACTCCGGCCAGCTCGTGCCCAGGGATCGACGGTGTTCGGTCACGGTCGAGGCGATCGGTCCAGGTCGAGGGCCATGCCAGCTCAGTCGGGACGAATCCCGACGCATGAACCTGAACGACGACGTCGTTTATCGCTGCCTGTGGCGCGGGCCGCTCCACCAGCGTCATCCCGGCCGTTCCCGCAGCCTGGTCCATTACCACGATCGCCTTCATGGGAATTGTCTCCTCGGTCATTTATCGGTGGGCGCGTGTCGCTCACGGACGAACGCGGATGATCGTCTTCCCGCTGATCCGCTCGGTCGGATTGAAAGCGGCGACGGCAGCGTCGAGGGTCGCGATATTGCCGATGTTCGTCCGCAGTCGTCCGTCACGCACCCGCTGGACGATCTCACCGAGTTGGGCGCGATCGGACACGAGAACAAAGTCGATCGCCAAGCCGTCGGCGGGCCGTGCTTCGGTCGGGCCGGCGATGGTCACCAGTGTTCCTCCGGCCCGGATCAGGCCTGCGGACCGCTTCCCGATGTCGCCGCCGATGACGTCGAACACCAGATCGACTCCGCCGACGTCTTCCAGGGCGTCGCTCTCGAGGTCGACGAACTCCCGCGCGCCGAAGTCGAGCGCCTTCTGACGGTCGGCAGCGCGTCCGGTGCCGATGACGTAAGCGCCGAACTCACGTGCGAGCTGCGTCACCATCGAACCGACTGCGCCGGCCGCGCCGTGCACGAGGACGCTCTGCCCCGCCTGAAGACGGCCGTGCTCGAACAGTCCCTGCCACGCGGTCAGGCCCGGCATCGCCACGCTCGCGCTCACCGTGAAGTCGACGTCGCCCGGCAGCGGCGCAAGGTTGCGTGCCTCGACGGCCACATACTCCGCCAGCGTGCCGCCGCGATACGAGTCCGAGAGGCCGAACACTCGCTGTCCCACCGACAGCCCCGTCGTGCCGTAGCCGAGAGCGGTGACCACTCCGGCCAGCTCCTGCCCGGGAATCACCGGCGTCCGGTCACGGTCGAGGCGATCGGTCCAGGTCGAGGGCCACGTCAGCTCACCCGAGGTGAATCCCGACGCATGAACCTGAACGACGACGTCGTTTATCGCTGCCTGCGGCTCGGGCCGCTCCACCAGCGTCATCCCGGCCGTTCCCGCAGCCCGGTCCGTCACCACGATCGCCTTCATCGTCCGCCTCCCCGTGTCGAGTCCTTGCCTGCACGGCTGCCGATCCACTCCTCGTCCCAGGACGGGTTATCGGACAGGAACGGATCGATCAGGATCTTGGCCGCGCCCGCCTCGATGCGAAATGGCCGTACCATGTCAGTTTCATGGGAATTGTCTCCTCGGTCATTTGTCTCTTTGCTGGAAAAGTTGCAGGGACGGAAAGCCCGTTCGACATCTGATGCCAGGGGCCATGGGTAGTTTCCGAAAGCGAAGGTGGAACAGCGCCTTCTGACCGCCCAGCACAACGTATCGCGACTGATCGATCGATTGGAGACAGAGGACCTTGTGCGCCGCGAGTCCTGCCCCGCTGACGGCCGGGGCCAAATCGTCCGCATCAAGCCCGCCGGCCGATCGCTCCTGAAGCGCATGTGGCCCGTCTATGGGGCCGCGATTCAACGCGCCATCAGCGACAGGCCGAACGACGAGGAAGCCGGGATACTGGCGGCCTCCTGGGCAAGCTCTATAAGAGCGGGCACGATGACGGCTGATCACCGTTCTGTCCTCCTGGTACGTATCAAGAATGTGAGACCCGCAACGAACGCACCGAACAGGAAAGCAGCCGCAGCGATGACGGAGGCAAGTTTCCAGCGCAGCCGCGGCGGCAGGACAGCATTGGCGACACGTTTGAACTGGAGATCATTGGCGACTTCCGCGGCAAATTCGTCGCTCGTCAGCTTTGCAAGCAAGGCGATCGCCGCTTCGTAGGAAACGACGCTGCCGTTGGACGTCAGGACGCCGTCATCAATGACGACGTTGATGTCGTGTTGCACAAGCACGTCCGGGTACTTCTTTTGAAACGACGCTTCGCCGCCTGCCCAGGTCGTTGCCCGTTTTCCGTCGAGAACGCCCGCTTCGGCCAACACCAGCGCGCCCGAACAATTGCTCGCCATCCAGTCAGCCGTTTTTGACTGATCCCGTATGAAGTCGATGAGCGCCCGGTTGCCGAGCACGGCGTCCATGCCGTAGCGGCTGGGCACGATGACCGCGTCATAGCGGGGCGCTTCAGCGAGAAGCCTGTCGGCCTTCAGCTTGATGCCTTCCTCGGTAAGGATATCGAGATCGCCGTCCGCGGCAACGGCCTCGACAGCGATTTTTTGCAGCCAGGGTTTCCTGGCGGCGTTCCCGAAGACTTCAAGCGGAGCGGTGATATCGCTCGTCAGCACCCCGTCATAGACGATCACTCCGACATCAATGGAGTTGTCGCCAGCCTTCGCGGGCGCGGCGGCGAAGATCAGTGCCACCATCGCCAGACAACAAACGCAGGCGCCAGTCCGTCTCATGCCGCCGCTCCGATGGCGATGGGTTCAACTCTGTTTTCGCCGCGCCAGGCGAGATCTCGCAGTTTTGGCGTATCGATATAGTCAAAGAGTTCGTCGTTTGTGCCGATCGCCTCGGCATGGGATCCGCTGCAGCTATGTAGGACCACGCTGTCCTCGCGTGAGCCCGGCTGGTGGCCCATGTGCGACGCCCTGGTCGTAATTTGCGACGACCGCTCGACGGCGCGCACCGACGCCAGCAACAGGCAGACCGAGGCTGCGAGCAGCACCAGATCCTTCAGCAGGAACTGCCCGATAGGCGCCGAGATCGCCGGAAAGCCGCCAGTGTCGGCTCGGCGACCCCGGGTGTGCTCACGAAGAACGACAAGGTCATGAGATAGGTGGCGCAGGACATCGCGGCCCCGAGCGCGGAGGCGATGGGATTGAAGGCGCCGGCGATCAGCGCGATGGCCGTCGCCAGTTCGAGCACCCCGATGACAGTAGCTTGCCCCCTGCACGCCGAACAGCACGTGAAGCCAGCTCATGATCGGGCTATTGGCCATCAAGGGCGCGATGCCGTTCGCCTCGTAGCCGGTGAACTTCATGCCGCCGAACCACAGGAACACGATGACGAGCGCCGAGCGAAGCAGGGCCAGCGACCCGCGCGACCCGTCGGTGCTTTCGGCGATAGAGAAGGATGAGACCATGATCACCTCGATCTGCGTGGCTGTTCCAGGAAGCCGCCGGCGCTATCGCTTCAGGGGAGGATATCCTTCGACGTAGACCCACTCCGTCGCTTCGGCCGGGACATGGCAGCTCTTGCAATCCACCTCGTAGTCGGTCGATGTGGTCTCGGAAGGATTGGCGGCATCGAACCACGACCAGCCCCAACCGTCGCCCCACAGGCGGTTGCCGGGATGGCTGTTCTTGGTGTCCCTTACCATGACGAACCAGCCCCGCAACGTCCCGGCCCGGCTGACCGTGCCGGTCGTCATCGGTGCGGTTGCCGCGTCGAACACCTCCTTCACCAGCACCGATCCGTCGGGGAAACGCCCGTTCTTGCGGTACGCAGCGATCGTGCCGGGCGACGCGTAGACGTCGTGGAGATCCTGCGAACCCTGGCCCTCGTCGGCCGCCACCGCCCAGGTCCCGAGGAACTGGTACGCGGTGCGATAGTCGGCGGGCACCCGCAGATTGCCATCCGCGTCGACCACGGCGTCCGCTTTCGGTCGGGCGGTCGGCGCGGTGGTCTGCGTCTGCCCATAGGCAACCAGCGATGCCGCCGACAACGCCACCAACCCTGCGATGCCGATGACTTTCATGACGCTCATGACGATTGCTCCATAAACCCTTGTCGGGTGGACTGCGGGGGGCGGCTACGCCTCGGCGAGCGACGGTCAGCCCTCGCGACAGATCCCGTCGCCGCCGCGGTCAGCCGGGGTTTCGCCTATCTCGGTTGATTACTTGTCCAGCATGGGATAGAACTGGGTCCAGACATCATCTTTCTTCGCGAGGGCGATATGACAATAGGCGCATTCGTCTTTCGTCTTCACCGTGGCGGTCGGCGCCTTGGGCTCGTGATGATTGAAATTGAAGTACCCCCAGCCGTCGCTGTCGGCGAAGCGCTTGGAGTCCTTGACGGTGACGTCGGCGCCGTTGTAGGGGCCGGGGAAATAGCCACGCCCCGAAGGCTCCTTGCGTGAGCCATTGGGCTCGTCGCCGGGCAGCGTGAGCTGCAGCTCCTTGAAAAAGATGGTCCCTTCCGGGAACTTACCTGTCTTCTTGTAGATCTCGTACGATCCCGGCTCGATGTAAACGTTGTGATATTCCGGGAAATTCGCCTTGCCATCATTGAGCGCGTTGGGGGTCAGGGGTGACCCGACAAAAACCCAATGGCGCCAGTTCTTGGGGAGAATGAGGTCGCCGGACTCGGTATACTCGGGCAAGTAACGCGACTTCGTCTGCGCGTTCTCATCCGATGGCGACTGTGCGAACGCGAATACTGAGGTTGCAAGGATGCCAACCCCAAGCAACACAGAAACGACTGGAATTTTGCCGGTCATGGCCGTCTTGATCATAGCTGTTTCTCCGTGACCTGATCTGGCGTAGAAGCGGGCTCGCACCTACGTGCCTGCTCCGCCGCGGGGCCCGACGCCCATCTGGGAGCAGCACCCAACTCGTAAGACAACGCGACGATCCAAGGGTCCTGAACAGGTGGCCAATCGTCCAAATCTCCAGATGTCTCGTTCTGATCTGGAAATTCTGATGACGACGTTGGAGGTCGATGTCGTCAGATTGACCGAGTGTCTGGTCAGCCCGGGCTGGCGACTGTCGTTTCCAGCGAGCGACCTGCCGGCGATCCACCACAATCTGGCAGGCATCGGACAGATGGTGGTCGGCGCTGCGCCGGCAATCCCTCTCGCCCCCTCCCTCGGCTTTCACGTGGAAACCTGGCGATCAGCGTGCCGGCCGAAGTGATCTGAAGGCGGCGCGGAGTCCGGCAGAAAGGAGCGTCGCCGCAATGCGCCGGCAGAGATCGAGGAGCGCCTCTTCCGGAACGTTGATGCTAGAGCATATTCCTATTGCGTGGAATCGGCGCCTGTGATTCGACAATAACGGTTGAGACCACCGGGATGTCATCATGCCGGCACCGATCTCCATGGACCTGCGGCTGCGGATTGTCCGTGCGATTGAGCGCGGCAGCTCGATCCGAGAAGCGGCGCGGCGCTTTGCGGTCAGCCCGTCGGCCGCCATCAAGCTCATGCAACGGGTGCGCGCCACCGGCAGCGCCGCGCCGGCGCGCTACGGCGGCCACCGGCGGCCCGTGCTCGAGCCGCACGCAGCCGACCTGCGCCGGCTGGTCGAGGCGACGCCCGACCTCACGCACGCGAAGCCGGCGGCGCGCGCGGCATCGGCGAGGTCGTGTTGACGCTTCTGGCTCTCGAGGTTGCCGAGGACCTGTGTCATCGTCGATTGGCGGACGTAGACGATGGCACCGCGCGCTAGATGGTCAGCGGCGATCTTAGCGCTCATCGTCGGCCTCCCCGCTGCTTGCGGTTACCGTCGTCGTGCCCATGGCCGCCAGCAGCAGTTCGGCAAGCGCCTCGAGGAGCGCCGCCGACGGCGGCGCCTTCGGCGGCTGGTTGCGGTCCGGCTTGAAGATCAGGCTCAGCTGGAGCGGCGATGGTGGGCGATGTTGGGGCACCGGGGACCTCCTGGAATGCTGGACATCCGCAGGATGACCCGCTTCGCCGGCGATCCGGCGCCTTCTGGAGGACCGATGCCAGCTTCGACAGGGCCTCGAGAGCGACCCGTGGTCGGCCGATATCCATTCCGGTGCAGGCGACCGGGTCGCACATCCAACGCGGCACCTCACGCCAGCGCCCGGGCTGGTCCTCGACTAGGACGATATCGAACCGCCCGCGGGGTGCGCCCTCACGGACGCGAAGCCGTCGGCCGAACAGCGGGTGCCAGGGGTATTCGACCGTGGCTACGACCGACCGGTATGCGGTATGACGTACGCTTCGGTGACTACCTGTAGATCCTGTATTGGGACGGCTCCGGCCTCTGTCTGTTCGCGAAGCGGCTGGAGCGGGGCCGGTTCGTCTGGCCGCCGATCGTGGATGGTGCGTTGGTGCTCACGCCGGCGCAACTCGCGCTTTTGGTCGAGGCGATCGACTGGCGGCGAACGGTGGCACCGGCGCCGCCCGCGCGCCCCACGGCGGTCTGATAACGGCCTGAGCCGCTGATCTTTTCGTCGCCAACGCGGTTGCCTTCTGGTAGAGGAAGGCATGCGGTCGACAACCGCTCCCCTCCCGTCAGATCCGGAAGCCCTGCGTGCGCTCGCGATCGCGCTGCAAGCGGCGCTCGCAACCAAGGACCGTGAGCTCGCGGGACGCGATGCCGAGATCTATGCCAAGACGCTGCACATCGAGAAGCTGCGAGCGACGCTCGCGCTCATGAAGCGCGCCCGCTTCGGGCGCTCCTCGGAGCGGATCGAGCAACTTGAGCTGCTGATCGGCGATCTCGAAGAAGAAGCGGCAGCACAGCAGGCGCGCCGGGACGCGGCTGGAGATCGACGCCCGTCAGAGACCGGCGAGCCGCGGGCCCGCGGCCGTCGGTCGCTCGCGGCGCACCTGCCGCGCGAGCGGGTGGTGCACGAAGCCGCCAGGGCCTGTCCTATGTGCGGCAGCACCGCGCTGACCCGGCTCGGCGAGGACGAGCGCGAGGTGCTCGGATACGTGCCCTCGCACTTCAAGGTGGTGGTCCACATCCGCCCAAAGATGAGCTGCCGGCAATGCGAGACCATCACGCAGGCGCCGGCACCATCGCTGCCGATCGAGCGCGGCCGCCCGGGCCCGAACCTGCTCGCCCACGTGCTGGTGGCCAAGTATTGCGACCATACCCCGCTGCACCGGCAGAGCGTCATCTATGGCCGGGCCGGGGTGGAGCTCGAGCGGTCGACCTTGGCCGACTGGTTCGGTCAGGCGGCGTTCCTGCTCGAGCCTCTGGCCGCCGCGATCAACCGGCACGTTCGGGCAGGTGTTGCCCTGCATGCCGACGACACGCCCGTGCAAGTACTGGATCCGGGGCGTGGCAAGACCAAGACCGGCCGACTATGGGTGCTGGTTCGGGACGAACGACCCTGGGGCGGACCTGCGCCGCCGGCCGTCACCTACCTCTACTCGCCTGACCGCAAGAGCGCGCATGCGCAAACGCTGCTCGAGGGCTGTCGCGGCTTCCTGCACGCGGACGGGTACGCCGGATTCAACGGCCTCTACGAGCCCGACCCCGCATCCGGCGACGCGCGGCTCGTCGAGGTCGCGTGCTGGGCGCACGGCCGGAGGAAGTTGTTCGAGGTGCACGCCGCCACGGGTTCCGCGATCGCCCAAGAGACGCTCCAACGGATGGCCGCACTGTTCAACATCGAGGCTGAGATCAACGGTCAGGCACCCGAACACCGCCACACCGTGCGCCAGGAACACTCGCTCCCGCTGCTCGCGGACCTGAAGGACTTCCTCGCTGCCGCCCTCGCCAGCATCAGCCGCAAGAGCTCACTTGCCGGCGCGATCCGCTACAGCCTCTCGCGCTGGCCAGCACTCTGCCGCTTCGCTCACGACGGCCGGCTCGAGATCCTTGAGCCCCTCGATGGCGGCGCGGGACTCGGGCCGTACGATGTCGGCGAGCGCGATCGCTCCGGCCAGCTCGCTATCGATGAGCACAAACACGACCGTCTTGCCCTGCTCAGCAAGGCGGCGGACTTCGGCGCTGTCGACCTCCCTGCCCATCCGTCTGAGATGGCCGGGGCTGACCACCCGAACCCGGCGCGTTTCGACGATCGCCTCGGCGCCCTCGCCCGCGAGATTGCGGAAGTCGCTCACTGGCTTTGTTTCGAGACCACGCTCCTGCGCCGCGCGCACGATTCCCGCTGCAATCGGATGCTCGGACTGGCTCTCCAGCGCCGCCGCAAAAGCGAGGATTTCGTCTTGAGGAAGATCCGCGAGCGGGACCACATCGGAGACACCGAAGCGGCCTTCCGTGAGAGTCCCCGTCTTGTCGAAGATGACCGCATTCAGGCCTCGAGCACGCTCGAAGGCGGCGCGGTCGCGGATCAAAAGACCGCTCTGGGCGGTGAGGCTGGTGCTGACCGCGACCACCAGGGGCATGGCGAGCCCAAGCGCATGCGGGCAGGCGATAACCATGACCGTCACCATGCGCTCGACCGCGAATGGCGCCGCGGCGCCAAGGGCCAGCCAGATCAGAAGAGTTGCCCCGCCGACCGAGAGCGTGATCCAGGTGAGCCACTGCGCGGCGCGGTTCGCCACGTCCTGGGTGCGCGAGCGGCTCTCCTGGGCCTGGCGCACGAGCGCGATGACCTGCGCAAGATAGGTCCGGTCGCCGGTCTTGGCGCACCTCGAGGGAAAGCGCGCCCTCGCCGTTGATCGCGCCGCCGATTGCTTCGTCGCCCTCGCGGCGCTCGACCGGGCGCGACTCCCCGGTCAGCATGGCCTCGTTGAGGTGCGATCGGCCCTTGACGATCACGCCATCGATCGGCACCCTCTCACCCGGCCGCACCAGTACGCGATCGCCTGGCACGAGCGCGCTCACGGCACCTCCTCGGTCCAGCCGTCCGGGAGTAGGCGCAGCGCGGTCGCCGGCAGCAGGCGCACCAGGCTCTCGAGCGAGCGCGAGGCGCCATGACCGAGCGCATCTCGATCCAGTGGCCAAGCAGCATGACGTCGACGAGGATGGCGAGCTCCCAGAAGAATGGTTCGCCCGCCAGGCCGAAGACCACGGCGCTCGAATAGAAGTAGGCGACCGAGATCGCCAGCGCGATCAGGCTCATCATGCCGGGCTGCCGTGCCGACAGATGTCTTCTTAACCACCTTGTCTTGCGGATGACTGGCTGACGAACAGCTCGACAGTCTCCCACGGGCGGCGGCCTTGGTTGCGGTCGCCGAGGTGGGGCCGCTCGCGGTTGTAGTGGACGAGCCAGGCGTCGAGGTGGACGGGCCGGCAGTTGCGGTTCCGCAAGGCGGTGATCGCCACTGGTTCCGACCCGCCCGGCATCTCTGTCTGGAGGTCGGGCCGCCGGTGCCTTTGACCCTCGCCCGACACATGGCGGACAAGGGCCCGGTCTGGAAGGAGATCGCTGCAAAGCATGGTCTTCTGCAGCCTGACTTGCGCAGTTCGTCGGATGGCCTTTCGGCGACTTTATTTTCCACACCGAGTTGGACGTGATCTCCGACGTCAACAAGATCTATCAGTTTGGATTTACCGAGCGGATTGACTCAACGAGATCGCTGATCGCCGCGATCGATAGCCTCAAGCGACAGAGGGTCTTACCCTTGGTCAATTCCTCGACAAATAGCGGCACCCCGTCCGTGCGCGCGATGATCGTGTCGATCGTCGCGCCCGGCAGACCGTCGCCGCCGAGGCGCGCCACAATTGCCTCGACCCCGGCGCGGCCCAGTCTGTTGAGGGTCAACCGGGTTACGTGGGGATGGCTGGCGAGCGCCGGTTGCTGGTCCGGCCGGCTGGTGAGGAGGATCAGAACCTGTGTGTCCGCGATTCGATCGAGGCACTGCTCGATCAGCTCGAGCGTCGTCGGGTCAATCCAGTGAGCATCCTCCAGAATCACTAGGACCGGCTGCTTGGTGGCCAGACCGAGCAGCTGGCAGATGAGCGCCTCAAGGGTCCGCGCCCGCTGGACCTGCGGAACAAGGTCGAGTTTTCCCGTAGTGCCCCGCGCCATCGAGGCCGAGCAGATCGGCGACCAGAGGCGCGGCCTCGCGTCCGCCGGCCCGATCGAGCAGCAACTCCAGCTTGTCCAGTCGGGCCTCGACTGGGTCGTGGGCCTCCAGGCCCGCCGCGTGGCTCAGCTGCTGGACCACCGGCCACAGCGCGCTGTCGGTATGATAGGGTGAGCACTGCTAGCGGACGCGAAGGTGGGGCTCCTCGGCAAGGGCGTCAAGCAGGGCCCGACTGATCCGCGACTTGCCGATCCCGGCTTCGCCGACCAGAAGCACGCCCTGGCCCTCGCCGGCCTTGGCCTGCGTCCAGCGCTCGAGCAGCAGCGCCAGCTCCTGATCGCGCCCGACCATGGGTAGAAGCGACGGGCCGCTCATCGCTTCGAAGCGACTTGCGACCGGTCGCTCGCCGATTACCGCGAACGCTCGGACCGGCTCGCTGATACCCTTGAGCGTGAGCTTGCCCAGGCTCTCCAGCTCGAAGCTTGCCCCGAGCAGCCGCCGTGTGGCGTCGGCGATGACCACGCTGCCCGGCTCGGCCACGGCCTGCAACCTTGCGGCCAGATTCGGTGTGTCGCCGACCACCGCCTGCTCCTGCGCCGCACCCTCGCCGACCAGGTCGCCGACCACTACTAGACCGGTCGCGATGCCCACCCGCGCGGCTAGAGCCTCACCCGCTGGGTTACTCAGGTGCCCGATCGCCGCCGTGATCGCCAGCCCGGTCCGGACCGCGCGCTCGGCCTCATCTTCATGCGCCCGCGGCCAGCCGAAATAGGCGAGCACGCCGTCGCCCATGAACTTGGCGACGTGACCTTCAAAGCGCGCCATCTCGCCCGCGACCGCGTTCTGGTAGCTGCGAATTACCTCGCGCATCTCCTCCGGATCGAGCTGCGCGGACAAGGCTGTCGAGCCGACGAGGTCTACGAACATCACCGTGAGCTGTCGCCGCTCGGCTTCCCGAGCCGCGCTGGCCAGCGAGTCTCGCCTCGCTCCCTGCTCCGGTACCGGAACCATCCCGCCTGCTTCTGTTCGCAATGATTGAATGGCTTTCAGGAGCTTCAACCTCGGACCGAGGGCAATGCCGAAATCCTTGAGATGCTCGTCGGTCAGCTCGAGTAGCGTTTCGCCGTCGATCTCGTTCTCCTCGAACGCATCGGCGAAGCGTCCGAAACCGCTCGCCTCAAGCCACGCGCGAACATTGTTTACCTGACTCACTGCAGCTCCTCGAGCACCACTCTGGCGTCCTTGAGATCCTGCGTTTCAAAGCCCTCGGTGAACCAGTCGTAGAGGGGAGCCAAAAGCTCGCGCGCCTCGCTGAATCTGCCTTGGCTCTGCCACAAACGAGCGAGGCTGGTGGCCGCGCGGAGCTGCAGTAGCTTCGCGCCCTGACGCTGTGCAACGTCGATCGCTCGCCGGAAGCATGCCTCCGCCTCCGCACTGGCGGATCGGGCACGCAAGATCTCCCTTTTCAGCCTCACGATTTCGGGTCTGGCCCAGCGTTCGCCGCCGGCTTCGATGATCCCGTCCGCCTCGTCAAGAGATCTCAGGGCGTTGTCGTATTCTCCGCGGCGGGCCTGGCTCTCGGCGAGTCTCGCGAGAGCCAGCGTGCTGTTCACCAAGATGGGCACTGCCCGGCACGTCTCGAGGCATGCCTCCAGTGTGCTCGTGCCCTCCTCCGGCTCTGCCTCAAGGAGGCCGATTGAGACGAACATGCGCGCCCAAAGCGACCACTGCGGCATTTGATGCTCGCCAGCCACCCGCATCAGTTCTTCGCCGATCGCCTGCGCCGAGGCAAACTGGCGATTAAAGGTGTGCAAGATTCCGGCATTAGTTAAAGCATGACAAAGGCTGCTCGCATGCGACAGGGACCGGGCGAAGCGAATCGTCTCCTCGTTCGCCTTGAGTGCCCGATCCGGAAAGCCCAGAAACCAATCCGTCAGTGCCAGATAGGCAAGGTTGACCTCGAAGAAGTCCATGCCGTAAACGAGCGCCAAGTCACGGTGACGGTGGGCGTCGTACAGCCGGTTTCCCTGTTCCAGGTGCCGTCGCGCGGCGGCGGGCGCGCCAAGAACTACCAAGGCAATGCCGAGGGTCCGGTGGGCGACCATGCGCGGGATCTCGCTGCTTTCACCTTCCGCGAGTTGGGCCGCCTCCTTGGCGTATTCGAGACCCTTGGCAACCTGCCCGCCGACATGATGGAACACCCACTGTCCATAGAGGACAGGGAAGAGTTGGGTCGTCTCGCCGAGTCGCTCGCAAAGTGCCCTCGCGCGGGTGGTCGTCTGCCCCATTTCGGGTGCAGCCATGCCCTTGGAGGCGATCAGGGGTGAGGTCAGGTCTATGCGCAGGCGGAGCTCCTTGCGGTCTCGCTCGACGGACGGCGGTAGGCTTTCGAGCAAATCCAGGGCTTTCGAGAGCTGGGCGATCGCCTCGACCGTGGCCGATCGCTTCGAGGCGCGTTGGCCGGCCCGCTGCCAGTAGTCGATCGCCTGATCGGTGAGCTGCGCCTCCGTGTAATGGTTAAGCGATTAGCTCGGGCTGCGTCTCGGCAGTGGCCGGGAACTGCTCCTCCAGCGTCCTTGCGATCTTCTGATGGAATTGTTGCCGCGTGCTCTTGAGGAGCGACTGATAGGCGGCGTCCCGAACAAGGGCGTGCTTGAAAGTGTAGTTTGCGTCGGGTGGAGAGCCGCGGCGGAACACCAGCTCCGAGGCGACGAGCTGGTCGAGGAACTCGCGGAGTTTATCCTCCGGCAGGGATGAGACAGCGGCGAGCAGCTTGTGCGAGAACTCGCGGCCAATTACGGCCCCGATCTGCGCGATTTCCTTAACCGGCGCCAGACGGTCAAGCCGGGCCATCAGCGAGTCGTGCAGGTTCGCCGGGATCGCGAGCGGCGGCAGCGAGCCCGCCAGCTCATAGTGGTCGCCTGAGTCGCGCAACAATCCCGAACTCGAGCACGGCCTTCGTCAACTCCTCGACGAACAGCGGCACGCCGTCGGTCTTGGCCACGATCTGCTCGAGGATTTCGGCGGGCAATGCTTTGCCCCCGGTGACGCGCAGCGCCATTGCCTCGCCCTGACGCCGTCCTAGGCGGTTGAGCGGCAATGCAGTGACATGCGCCTGACCGACCCAGGGCGGGATGAACTCGGGGCGATAGGTCAGGACCACCAATGCGGGCAGGCTGCGGACGCGCTCGACCTACAGATCGAGCAGCTCCAGGGTCGAGGGATCGATCCAGTGCACGTCCTCGTACAGCTCCAGCACAGGCCGGTCCTGAGCGAGACCAGTCAGCTGCTCGATCAGGAGCTCCAGGGTGCGCAGCTTCTGCTGCTGCGGGCTGAGGTTCAGGGCCTGGTATCGTTCTTCGGTGGGAATGTTCAGCAGCGCCCCGACCAGGGGTACCACCTCGACCAGCTGAGAACTCCCCCGACCGAGCAGTGCTTCCAGCTTGACGAGCCTGTCGCCGGCCTCATCATCGGATGCAAAGCCTGCCGCCCGCGCCAGCTGGGCAATGACTGGATAGAGTGCGCTGTTGGTGTGGTAGGGCGAGCAGAAGTGGCTCAGCGGAATGTGCGGTTCCCCGGCCAGCGCCTCGCGTAACGCTAGCACCAGGCGTGACTTGCCTATGCCTGCCTCACCCGCGATCAGGACCACTTGGCCATAGCCATCTTTGGCCCAGGCGAAGCGCTCCAGGAGGATGGCAAGCTCATGCTCGCGCCCGATCAGCGGCGTCAGCGACACGCCGCGGAGCGCCTCGAAGCGGCCTTCGGCGCGGCCCTCGCCCTCGATCCGGAACGCCGCAAGCGGCTCGGCGAAGCCTTTTAGGCGCTGGGGGCCGAGATCAGTCAGCTCGAACAGTCCGCCGATCAGGTGCCGGGTCGCCCGGCTGATGATTACCTTGCCGGGTTCTGCCAGCGCCTGCAGCCGTGCGGCGAGGTTCGGCGTCTCACCCACCACCGCTTCCTCCTGAGCCGCGCCTTGGCCGATCAGGTCGCCGACCACCACCAGCCCGGTGGCAATCCCGACCCGAGCTGCCAGCGCGCCGTCTGCGGTCCTGAGCCCGCCCACCGCCTGGACCACGGCGAGCGCAGCCCGCACCGCCCGCTCGGCATCGTCCTCGTGCGCCTGTGGCCAGCCGAAATAGGCGAGCACACCGTCGCCCATGAACTTCGCGACGTGGCCCTCGAAGCGCGCGATCTCGCATGCAACCGCGTTGTGGTAACCGCGGATCAGTGCGCTCATGTCCTCCGGATCGAGCAGCACCGCAAGGGCCGTCGAGCCCACCAGATCGACGAACATCACGGTCAATTGACGGCGTTCCGCTTCGCGAGGAACTGCCGAGGTCGCGCTTGGCTCAGCTGCCTCCGCCCGATCCTGCGGAAACTCGGCGTTCAGCGTCGCAATCGCCTTGAGCAGCCGCTTGCGGTCGCCGAGGTTGAGCCCGAGCTCCTTGAGATCGGCATCGGTGAGTTCGCGCAGGATGTCGCCGGCGATGCCGTTCTCTCTGAAGACCCCTGCGTAGTGCCCGAGCCCTTGGTCAGCGAGCCAACGCCAGACGTCAAGCATTCCGCCCCCCGCACACTCCAGAAGATTAAAGCATAGCACAACCAGGGGCGCTGCAGCTGCAGAGTCCGCAAGCGCAGAAAGCGGGTGAGTGCTGTTGCCAGGCCATGGGGTTGACTTGGGCAATCCATTGCCCGGATGCACCCTACCGCAGTCGTGAATTGGCGCTCGCCGCTGGCTTGATCGGAATGGCGATGCGTGCACCGTGTTCACTTGATCCGCTTTCCGATTCGTGCTCACCCTCGGAGCGGGAGGAGCGGAGACCCGAGTCGGACCGCGCGATGGACGATGCAATCAAGCTGATTTTCGACGTCGCCGCCTTCGCCTCCATCATGGTGCTGGTGGTCTCGGGCCTCGCAGTCATCGCCAGCCTGATGGGCATCTTCAATCTCGGGCACGGCGAGTTCGTGCTGCTCGGCGCCTACACCGTTTTTCTCTTCGGCAGGTGGGGGCTGCCGACTTGGCTCGGCATGTTGGTCGCGCCTGTCGCTGTCGGCCTGTTCGGTGCTGCGATCGAGCGCACCGTGATCCGGCGGCTCTACGCACAACCGGTGATCGCCATGCTCGCGACCTACGCGATCGGGCTGATTATCCGCGAGATCGTCCGCGGCCTGATCGGCGGGCAATACTACGCGATTGCCGAGCCGCTGCCGGGCGCCTTCGAGATTGGCGGCGTCAGCTTCTCGATCTGGCGCGCGGTCATCATTGGCGCGACCCTGACAATCATGGTGCTAGCCTGGTTGTTCCTGACCCGTAGTCGGACCGGGCTGCAGATCCGCGGCGCGCTCGAGAATCCAGCACTGGCGAGGGCGTCGGGCGTCTCGACGACCAAGCTTTACGCGCTGACCTTCGCGCTCGGCGCCGCGCTGGCCGGGCTCGCCGGGGCGCTGGTGGTGCCGCTCTTCTCGCTGTCGGCCGATATCGGCGTGCGGTTCCTGGTGCAGGCGTTCCTGTCGGTCATGCTGGGCGGGATCGGCACCTTCGAGGGGCCGCTGCTCGGCGCCGCGATCATCGGTGCCATGGTCCCCGGCTTCCAGTGGCTGCGCGAGATTCCGGGCGTCGCCAACGCGGTCAGCCCCGTGTTCGCTGAGGTGCTGGTCTTCGTGACGGCGCTCGCCATCGTCAAGTTCCGGCCTTCCGGCCTCATCATCGCGGGGAGGAGATGACAATGCGGGGACGCGACAGGGTGACGCGCCGAGGGCTGCTGCAGGGCGCCAGCGCGCTGGCGGCGGCCGAGTGGGTCGCCACCGCGACGGGCTGGGTGCTCTGGCCCGACTGGGCGCACGCCGTGGGACCGATCAAGATGGGCATTGCCACCGACATCACCGGCGCCATCGCGCCGAGCGGCAATGCCAACTGGCAGACGGCACAGTTCGCCGTCAAGCCAATCAACGACTCCGGCGGCATCCTCGGCAGGCCAATACAGCTTTTCCTCGAGGATACCGCCTCGGACCCGGGCGTCGCCGTCGGCAATGTCCGCCGTCTGATACAGGAAGACAATGTCGATGTCGTGCTCGGCGGCATCACCTCGGCGATGCGCGAGGCGATCAAGAACCCGATCGTGCGTCGCGGCCGCACGCTGTACATTTATCCACAGCTCTACGAGGGGCAGGAGTGTACACCGCACTTGTTCTGCACCGGCCCGACGCCGTTCCAGCAGTGCGGCCGGCTGCTGCCGTACCTGATACACGAGAAAGGCAACAAGCGCTTCGCATTCCCCTCGGCCAACTACATCTGGCCCCAGCTCCTGAACAAGTGGGCCCGCAAGGTCATCGAGGATAACGGCGCCGAGGTGGTCTATGAGGAGTATTTCCCGCTAGACCAGCTAGAATACTCCGCTGCTGTCGCCAAGATCATGTCGGGGAACGTCGACCACGTCTTTAACACAGTGATCCCACCGGGATTGCAGGCGTTTACCAAACAGCTCTTTGAGGCAGGTTACTATGATAAGGGTTCGCTTAGCTGCGTCTACTTCGACGAGAACTCGGTGAACTACGTGGCACCGCGCGAGCTTGAGGGCGTCTACTCCTGCCTGGACATGTTCCATACGGTCGATGACCCGTTCACGCAGCAGCTGCTCGCCGACTACAACAAGATGTTCCCGAACACGAAATACCAACTCACGGCCGGGACGGCGGCGACCGGCATGTATCGAGGCATCAAGCTCTACGAGCAGGCGGTGATCGCGACTAACGGCGACCTCTCGCGCGATGCCGTCAGCGCCGCCTACGAAAGCGCGAAACTCGAGCACGGCCCTGGCGGCCCGGCGCAGATGGTGCCGGGCACCGGCCACTGCGAAATGAACATGTACATCGCCCAGCAACAGGGCGGCAAATGGGACATCATCTCGCAGGAATTGATGGTGCCGCCGAAGGAGTGCGGCTGACCGAAGCCGCAGCCGCGGCGAGGGCTCCCGCGGGGCTCGCCCACCCCAGAGAGAGATGTCGCGAGAAGACCTCCAGCCCCGCCAGCCACGACCCGTGCTGCCCTACCTTGAGCTGGCAGCGCTGATCGGGTTGCTGATCGTCCCGCTGGTGACGAGCAGCTTCCACACGATCATCGCGTCGCGGATGATGCTGCTGGCGATGCTGGCGATCAGCTTCGACCTTTGCTGGGGCTATTCCGGGATCATGACGTTCGGCCAGGCGCTGTTCTTCGGCATGGCCGGATATGTCACGGCCCTGCTCGCCAACAAGGCGGGGTTTTCGCAGATCTGGGGCGTCGTGCCGGTCTCGATGTTGGTCGGCCTCGTCGGCTCCTTTCTCATCGGCTGGCTCCTACTGCTGGGAAAGCGGACGCCGACGATCATTTTCGTCGCGCTCGGCACGCTGACGGCGTCCTACGCCGCCGAGCGCCTCGTCGCCGGCTGGCAATGGGTCGGTGCCGCGAACGGCATGTCGGTCTGGGATTTCATGAAGGCCGGCGCCTATGAATTCCAGCCGGGGCCGGTTTTCTACTACCTGATCCTCGGCTTCCTCGTCGCCTCCTACGTCGCCAGCCGCTGGGTGGTGCGCTCGCAGTTCGGGCTGGTCCTCGCCGGGATGCGCCAGAACGAGCAGCGCCTGGCCTTCCTCGGCTACCGAGTGCAGGGGTTCAAGGCGCTGGTCTTCTCGTTCGCCGGGATGATCGCCGGGCTCGCCGGCGGACTCTACACCTTCCACGAGGGGTTCATAGGCCCGGGCAGCATGGGCATCGGCCTGTCGACCTTTGCCGTGCTCTACGGCCTTTTCGGCGGCATCGGCACGCTGCTTGGCCCTGTTCTGGGCGTGGCGGCGATCGAGACCATCTCGTTCACGCTCTCCGACATCGACGTGGTCAAGAGCTACTGGCCCGTCATTCTTGGCGTCATCATGCTGGTCGTCGTCACCTGGCGGCCGAGCGGCATCATGGGCCTGGTGCTGTCGAGGCGCGAGCGGATCGGCTCGTTCGGCATCGGCTGCACCGACGCGCCGCGGCCAGTGCCCGATGAAACGCCCGAGGACCGTCGTGGCGCTGCTTGAGGTCCGCGGCGTCGCCAAGACGTTTGGCGCCTTGAGGGCGCTCGACGGCGTCGACGTCACCGTCGCCGAGAACAGCTTTCACGGACTGATCGGACCGAATGGATCAGGCAAGAGCACGCTGCTCAAGGCGATCGCCGGGGCGCATTTCGCTGATGCCGGCACGATCACCTTCGCCGGTCATAACATCGCCGAGATGCGTCCATCGGAGCGGTCGCGCCTCGGCCTCAGCCTGAAGTTCCAGATCACCGCGGTGCTGCCTGAGCTGTCGGCTTACGACAACCTGCTCATCGCGCTGCAGGCGCACGCCTCGCCCTGGAGCCTGCTGCGTTCGGCGTCAAGAAGGGCGCTGCACGGCGAGATCATGGATGCGCTGGCGCGGTTTCGCCTCGCCCACCGGGCTGACGACCTGGCTGGTGAGCTCAGCCACGGCCAGCAGCAATGGCTCGAGATCGCCATGGCGCTGACGCAGCGCCCGAAGCTTCTGCTGCTCGATGAGCCGACCAGCGGTATGAGCCTCGAGGAGCGGCGGGCTACCAGCGCGCTCCTGGCGCCGATTCGCCAGCACTGCGCGATGGTCATTGTCGAGCACGACCTCGACTTCATCAAGGACATCTGTGACCGGCTGACCGTGCTCGACAACGGCCGTGTGCTCGACGACGGCACGGTGGCCGAGATCGAGCGCTCGGCCAGGGTGCAGGAGGTCTACACTAGCCGTGTCTGATGCGGCGATGCTCGAGGTCCGGGATCTCTCGGCCGGCTATGGCCGCAGTCGGGTGCTGTTCGACGTCTCTTTGACGGCGCCCCGCGTGGGGGCGGTCGCCATCCTCGGCCGCAATGGGGCCGGCAAGACGACGCTGCTGAAGACGCTGGTCGGTGAGATTGCGCCGACCGGCGGCGAGATTGTGTTCAATGGGCGGAGCTGCGCCGGCGAGGGTACGGAGCACCGCGTCCGCCGCGGCCTCGGCTACGTGCCGCAGGATCACGCGGTGTTCGGCACGCTGACGGTGCGCGAGAACCTCGCGCTCGGCGCCATGGCGCAGCGCGGGCGCGAAGCTTTCGACGTGGTGCTCGATTTCTTCCCCAAGCTGTCGGCGCGGCTGTCGCAGCAGGCGGGAACGCTTTCGGGCGGCGAGCGCAAAATGCTGGCGATCGGCCGCGCCATCCGAGTGACCGGACTATTCCCAGCCTAACGGCTTCGCCGAGCTGACCGCAAGATCGTCGCGGCCTACGTGGAAGCTGCCGTGTTTGAGCCGGCGGCGGGTGAGCGCCGAGAAGAAGGTCTCGACCGCGTTCAGCCACGAACCCGAGGTCGGCGTGTAGTGGAAGACGAAGCGAGGGTGGCGGGCGAGCCAGCGCAGTACCTTGGGGTGCTTGTGGCTGCCGTAGTTGTCGAGGATCACGTGAAATTCATCTTGCCGGCCGGGACGGCGGCCTCGATCGTGTTGAGGAAGCGCAGGAATTCCTCGTGCCGGTGGCGCTGCACGCAGGGGCCGAGCAAGGTCCCCTCGAGCACGTCGAGGGCGGCGAACAGCGTGGTGACGCCGTTGCGCAGGTCGTCGTGGGTCATGGTTCCGGCCTCGCCTGGCTTGATCGGCAGACCGGGCTGGGTGCGGTCGCGGGGCTGGCTCCCAGCGACCACCTCGGTGGTCGGCGCGGAGCGCCACGTCTGAAGATCTGGGACTTTTCGCCGACCGAGAGCACGACCGCATGCTTGGGCGGGTCGACGTAGAGGCCGACGATGTCCTCGAGTTTGGCCGCGAAACTCGGGGTCGTTGGAGCGCTTGAAGGTCCGGATGCGGTGCGGCTGGAGGTCATGCGCCGCCCAGATCCGCTGCACGGAACGCAGGGAGACGCCCGTGTGTCTGGCCATCGCCCGGCCGGTCCACTGCGTCGCCTCGCCGGGCGGTTCGGCGCAGGTCAGCGTCACCACCTGGCGAACGACCACCTCGCCCAAGGGCGCCTTGCCGGGCTTGCGGGCGGCATCGCGCAGCAAGCCCTCGACCCCGGCCTCGACGAAGCGTCGCTGCCAGCGCCAGACCGCCGGCCGGCCGACCTGGGCGCGCCGCGACCTCGGCGACGTTCAGGCGGTCGGCCGAGCCGAGGATGATCCGAGCGCGCGCCACATGCTTCTGGGCGCGATTGCGATCGGCCACGATCGCCTCGAGACGAGCACGATCCGCAGCCGACACAAAGGACAGACGCTCTGAGCCATGGGCCCAGCATCGCACATCCCTCAGCTCTTGTGAATCCTATGTTTGCATTGCGCGACAGCTTGCCGAGACGGACCGCCGGGGGCGGATCCGACCGTGACCGGGACCGTCGCATGGTGGCTGGATCAGCGCCGCCGCGGGTCGAAGTGGTCGCGAAGCGCATCGCCCAGGAGATTGAAGCCGAGCACCACGATCAGGATCGCGAGGCCCGGGAAGGTCGCGATCCACCAGGCGGTCAGGAAATAGCCCTGGCCGTCGGCCAATGTCGCGCCCCAGTCGGGGGACGGCGGCTGGGCGCCGAGGCCGAGGAACGAGAGGCCGGCGGTCTCGACGACCACGGTCCCGGCCTGGAGCGTCGCCATCACCAGGATCGGCGTGAAGCTGTTGGGCAGGATGTGGCGGAGCATCAGGCGCATGCGGCCGGCACCGAGGGCTTCCGCCGCCTGGACGAAGTCCTGGGCCTTGACCGCCAGCACCTGGCCGCGGATCAGGCGGGCGTATTGCGGCGTGTAGACGATCCCGATCGCGATCATCGAGTTCAAAAGGCTCGGGCCGAGCGCGGCGACGATGATCAGCGCCAGCAACAGGTAGGGAAAGGCGAGCAGCACGTCCATCAGACGCATGATCAGGCTGTCGACCCGGCCGGCGTAGAAGCCGGCGACGAGGCCGAGCGCGCTGCCGAGCACCAGTGCTATGCCGTCGGCGACCAGGATCGACATCAAGGCGGTGCGCGAGCCGAAGATCACCCGGCTCAGGAGGTCGCGGCCGTACTGGTCGGTGCCGAGCAGATGCGCAGCCGAGGGCGGCGCCAGCGGCTGCAGGAAGTCCGCGTCCAGAGGACCATAGGGCACGATCACCGGTGCTGCGAGCGTCACCAGCAGGAAGACCAGGACGATCAGCGCGCCGATCCGGGCGGTCGGGCGGCGGATCAGGCGCAGCGCGCTGCTGCGCCGTGCGGACGCCAGCAGCGCACCGGCGCGCTCGGTTCCGATCATCGGTAGCGGATCCGCGGGTCGAGGTAGGCGTAGCTGACGTCGACCACGAGGTTGACCAGCACGAACAGGAGCGAGGTCAAGATCGCCGCCGCCTGCACGACCGGATAGTCGCGGCTCAGCACGGCGTTGACCACGAGGCGTCCGAGCCCCGGCAGCGCGAAGATGGTCTCGGTCAAAACCGCCCCCGAGAGCAGCAGGCCGAGCTGCAGGCCGATCACGGTCACGACCGGGATCAGCGCGTTGCGCAGCGTGTGCTTGAAGATCACCTTCCACTCGGCGACGCCTTTGGCGCGCGCGGTGCGCACGTAGTCCTGGCCGAGGGCTGCCAGCATCTCCGAGCGGGTGATCCGGGTGATCAGCGCGAGCGGGATCGTGGCGAGCGTGCAGGCGGGCAGGATCAGGTGCTCGAGCGCCAGCCCGAACAGGTCGAGCCGGCCGGCCAGCAGGCTGTCGAGCACCGGCATGCCGGTGACCCGCGGCAGCTCGGCGCCGATCGGCAGGACGCCGCCCAGCGGCAACCAGTTGAGGAAGCTCCCGAACACCAGGATCAGCATCAGCCCGAGCCAGAAGATCGGCATCGAGACGCCGAACAGCGATGCGGTCATGACCAGATTGTCGAGCCAGGAATAGGGCCGGCTCGCGGCCAGCACGCCCGCGGGCACGCCGATCGCGACCGCGACCACCAGCGCCGCGAGCGCGAGCTGGAGCGTCACCGGAAACGCGATCAGCACGTCGTCGAGCGCAGCATCGTTGGTGCGCAGCGAGGTGCCGAAGTCGCCGTGCAGCGCGTCGAGCGCGAAGCGCACATACTGGATGTAGACTGGCTGGTCGATGCCCAGCTGGTGGCGCAGGCGCTCGAGCTGCGCGGCGGTCGCATGGTCGCCGAGCAGGAGCTGCGCGACGTCGCCCGGCAACACCCGCATCGCAAAGAACACGACGACGCTGACGCCCACCAGCACGAATGCGAGCTGGATCAGCCGCCGGACGAGATACTCGGCCACGCCGCCGGAGCCCGCTGGTCAGCGCCGGCCGCTCACGCGGCCCGCGCGTGCCGGCAGGCAGCGGATCGGAAGAGGGCGGCGGCGCCCGGCCATCCCACCCCTGCCCCGCCGGCGACAGCCCCGCTCAGGGCTCGAGCGAGACCTTCTCCATGTCGAAGAACATCTGGGTCGGGTTGAGCTGGAAGCCCTTGACCTCCTTGCGCTCGGCGCGGACCTGGAGGGTCGAATTGACCATGATCCAGGGCGCGCCCTCGTCGATCATCGCCTGCGCCTGCTGGTACAGCTCGATGCGCTTGGCGTGGTCGCTCTCGCGCCGCGCCTGCTGCAGCACCTTGTCGAGCTCCGGGTTCCGGTAGCGCGTGGTGTTGCCGACCGGGATGTGCTCGCTGCCGAAGATCTCGCCCAGGAAGTTGTCCGGGTCGCCGTTGTCGCCCGACCAGCCGGTCATGAACATGCCGTCGTACTTGCCGGAGCGGACCTTGGCGAGGAACGAGCCGAACTCCATCTGCTGGACGCTCGCGTCGACCCCGACCTGCTTGAGATAGCCCTGGACCGCGACCGCGAGCTGGGCGCCGGCCGGATTGTAGCCGCGGGCCGAGGTGTAGGCGAGGAGCTCGGCCTTGAAGCCGTCGGGGTAGCCCGCCTCCTTCAGGAGCGCCTTGGCTTTCTCCGGGTCATAAGGATAGCCCTTGAGGCTTTCGTCGAAGCTCCACTCGGCGGGCGGCAAGGGCGAGGTCATCGTGACCGCGAGGCCCTTGTACAGGCTGTCGTTGATCGCCTTCTTGTCGACCGCGTAGTTGAGCGCCTGGCGCACGCGCACGTCGTCGAAGGGCTTGGTGTCGGTCGGCATGCCGATGCCGTTGATCGTGAGCCCGGTCTGGGTCAGGAGCTCGAGGTTGGAGTCGCCCTGGATCGCCGGGATCACCTGGGTCACGACGTCGCCCATGATGTGCACGTCGCCGTTCTTGAGCGCCAGGAACGCCGCCTGCGGCTCCGGGATCACCTTGAAGATCAACCGGTCGACCTTCGGCTTGCCGCCCCAGTAGTCCGGGTTGGCATCCAGCGTGACGTGGTCGCCGTGCGCCCATTCCTTGAAGGTGAACGGGCCGGTGCCGACCGGATTGCTCCGGAAATCCTTGCCGAACTTGGCGACTGCGGGCGGACTGACCACGCCGTTCCAGACCATCGCCAGGCTCGCCAGGAACGGCGCCGATGGATGCTTGAGCTTGAACTCGACCGTGCTGTCGTCGACCATGCGATAGCTGTCCATCGCATCGTAGGTGAAGTCGACCATGTTCTCGACGGCGCCGGTGTTGTAGATGTAGTTGGGATCGTCCTTCTTGAACAGGCGATCGAGGCCTTCGACGTAGGTCTTGGCATTGAACGGCGTGCCGTCCTGGAAGGTCACGCCCGGGCGCAGATGGAACGTGTAGGTCAGGCCGTCGTCGGAGATGTCCCAGCTCTCGGCGAGCCCGGGCGCGACCTCGACGGTGCCGGGCTTGTAGCGGACCAGGCTGTCGAACACGGTCGCCATGACGAAGCCCGATGTATTGTTGAGGACCGCCTCGGGGTCGAAGCCGGTCGGGTCGGCCTGGATCGAGATCACCAGCGTCTTGTCCGCAGCGCTCGCCGCCGTGATCGATGCGGCGGTCAAGAGCGCCGCCAGCAGTGCACGTCTCATCGTTGCCTCCTCAAAGTGGTGCGCCGTGCCTGGCCGCTTGCGACCGACCGGCACGCTTGCCGCCCGTTCCGATCTTCGAGCCTGCGACCGAGGATAGGAGGCCGATCCGGATTTGAAAAGCGCACCTCGTGTCTGCCGGACCCCCGGGGGTGCCGACCGGGCGCGATCGCGATCCGCCGGCCTCGATCCTGCGAGCTCTTGACAGGCATGCCGGGCTCGATGATCGCTGGCGCGTTGGCCAACCTTGAGGGGCAGCGCCGGTGATCATCGATTCGCACGCGCACATCTTTGAGAACTGGTCGGGGCCCTGTGGCCTCGCCTCGCGCGCGCTCCATTGGCGTTATCTCCAGAAGAACCTGTGCCGCCCGGCCGCCAAGGTGTTCCGCGCCCGCGACGGCGCACCGTCGGAGGCCGCCCATCTGTTCCGGCCCGGCACCACGGGCTGGGACGGCCTGCGCGACGACATCGATTTCCGGGTCGGGCGGTACGGGCGGATCGAGTTCAGGGTCGCCGGCGAGGACCACTACGTTCAGTACATGCCGGTCGCGATGGCCGAGATTGCGTCGACGCCCGAGTTCATGCTCACCCAGATGACCGCGGCCGGCGTCGACCATTGCGTGCTGCAGGCCGGTTTCACCTACGGCTATATGAATGATTACAACGCGCTCGCCCAGCGCCATTATCCGGAGCGGTTCACCGGTCTGTGGCACGTCGACGAGGCCCGGGCCGATCAGGACCACTGGCTCGCGGAAGCGCGCCGCGCGATCGGCCAGCTCGGGCTCAAGGGCCTCTACTATCAGCTCGAGCACTTCAGCCGGTACGGCTTCGACGTCTGGTTCGACGATCCGCGCTTCGAGGGCTTCTGGAGCCTGGTCGACCGCCATCGGCTGCCGGTGATCTTCGAGATCACCGCGATCCCCGCCTACGACCGGACGTCCTGCATCGAGGTCTTCCGGCGCCTCGCGGGTCTGCTCGATCGTTACCCGAGCATCACCTGGGTGCTCGGCACGGCGCCGCCGCCGCAATTCTTCGCGAGCGACGGCCGCTGGCAGTTCCCGGAGCCGGTCGAGCGGGTTTACCGGCATGCCAATACGCTGCTCGAGGTCTGCTATCCGATCACCTGGGGCGGGATCTGGGACTACCCGTTCCCGGAAGCCCGGCAGCTGATCCGGGGGCTGCGCGATCGGCTGGGCGCCGGCAAGCTGGTCTGGGGCTCGGACATGCCCAACGTCGAGCGCTTCTGCACCTACCAGCAGAGCCTCGACTACGTCCGCAGGCACTGCGATTTCCTGACGGGGCGCGAGATCGACCAGTTCCTGGGCGGCAACCTCGCCCGCGTGTTCGCGCATCCCGGCCTGAGCGGCGGCCGCCCGAGATCGAGACGGCGCGCCTGAGGGTACGCGAATCTGTGCGGCCCGAAAAGGCCTGGTCCCCTGGTGCGTCGAGCTGATCCAGTCGATCGAGCGGCCACGCTCCCGGCCGTGGAGCGCGCGTTGCAGCCGCCTCGCCAGCAGGACAACGCCACCCCGGACCGGCCATCGCGCGGCTGCGAGCGACCCCGAATTGATCCGTCAGGCGGCTGCCGGGCTGACCCGCAGGCGGAACGCCAACGCGCTGTTAACCGGCCCTTAACGATCGGCCATTAACCCTTGGTTCTGCTGGTCCATGAGACCCTGGGAGTCCGCCGCCGCGCCGAAAAACCTGGCGGCGTGGAGTCCCAGGGTCTCATGGACCAGTGGGAGAAGCTTGGCGATCGAGGGTTAACGAAACCTGAAGACTTCTCGAGAGTGACCGGGCCATAACAGCGAATTGAGATGGATCAGCGCCGCGGACGATCGGACGGCACGCCAGCCGTCGATGCCGAGCCGCTCGAGCGCCCGGCGCAGACGGGCGGGCCGGCCAGGTCAGTGGCCGATGCCAAGCGGCTCCAGCGCCCGCATCATGTGGGCGGGCGGGTCGGCAGGTCAGTCGGCCGATCCCGAGCGCCTCCAGCGCCACCAGCAGACGGCCGGGCGACAGGTCAGTCGCCGATGCCGAGCGGCTCCAGCGCCCGCAGCAGGCCGGCGGGTCGGCAGGTCAGTCGGCCGATCCCGAGCGCCTCCAGCGCCGCCAGCAGGCGAGCCGGCCGGCCAGGTCAGTGGCCGATGCCAAGCGGTTCCAGCGCCCGCATCATGTGGGCGGGCGGATCGGCAGGTCAGTCGAGCGGCTCCAGCGCTCGCAGCAGCCGGACGGGCGACTGGTCAGCCGGCCGATGCCGAGCGGCTGCAGCGCCACCAGCAGGCCGGCGGGTCGGGCGGTCAGTGGCCGATGCCGAGCGGCTGCAGCGCCCGCAGCAGGTCGCGGTGCTCTTCGGGCGTCAGCGGCTGGACCGGCTTGCGGCAGGGGCCGACCGGGCGCCCGGAAAGGTTGGTCGCGGCCTTGACCGCGGCGTTGTAGAAATGGCTCCAGAAGAACAGCTGCGCCGGCAGCATGCGCCGCCAGACCTCGCGGGCGCCGTTCAGGTCGCCGGCGGCGACCAGCTCGTAGAGCCGGACCGCCTCCCTCGGCATCGCGTTGACCGCGCCCCAGACGCAGCCCGGGCAGCCGGCGAGCAGCGCGGCAAACGCGATCGGATCGGCGCCGTTGAAGACCGTGCCGCCGACCGCCAGCAGCTCCTGGATCCGGATCAGGCTGCCGGTGCTGTCCTTGATCGCCTCGATGTTGTCGATCCCGAGCAGCTGCGCGTACAGCTCCGGGGTGATGTCGATCGTCGTGCTCTGCGGGATGTTGTAGACCATGATCGGCAGGTCGACCGCGCGCGCCACCTGCTCGTAGTGCCAGAGCACCCCGCGCCGCTCCGGGCCCTCGAAATAGGGCGGCAGCACCATGATGCCGTCGGCGCCGGCGTCGAGCGCATGCCGGGAGGCCTCGATCGTCGCGGTCGTGCTCACGCCCGAGGTCTGGACCATGAAGCCTGCGCGCCGGTCGATGTGGCGGCCGGCGATCTCGGCGATCCGCCGCCGCTCGCCGGGCCGCAGGTAGGGAAACTCGCCGGTCCCGCCACAGACCAGGACGATGTGCACGCCCGCGTCCAGCATCGAATCGATCTGGGCGCGGAGCGCCCCCTCGTCGAAGCTCTCGCCGCTCGGATCGAACGGCGTGCAGATCGGCACGCAGATGCCGGCGAGTTCAGTCATGACCCTGGCTCTCCCTCGAGTCGCGCGTCCTCGCACTGGCGCGTTGCAGCTGGGAGACCTCGCGCAGGACCCGTTCGGTCGAGCTCGCGATGTCGATCCCGGCGGCCAGGTTCTGGCGCATGTAGCGGATGAAGCCGGTGCTGAAGCCCTCCGCGTGCTCGTGGGCGAGCCGCTCGGCGAGCGCGGCCTCCTGCTGCGCGATCGCCTCGGTCATCGCGGTGTGCTCGGCGAACATCAGGTCGGGCTTCAGCTCCTGGGTCTCGGCCCGGAACTTAAAGTGGATGTGCAGCATCCGCATGCCCTCGTCGAGCAGGCGCGCATAGAGCGCAGTGAAGTAGGGATTGCGGCCGGCGGCCGCGATCGCGAGATGGTAGTCCCGGTTGGTCTCGATCATATCGACGATCGAGACGCGCGCGCAGGCGCGCTCGAACGCGCTCTGGGCCGCCCGGATCGCGTTCAGCTCGGCATCGGTGCGGCGCACCGCGGCCATCCGGGTCGTGATCCGCTGCATCAGGTCGAGCGCCTCCAGATAGCGGGGCAGGGTCTCGAACTGCAGCGGCGCGACCAGGGCGCTCCGGTTCGGCAACAGCGTCATCAGGCCCTCGCCCGCGAGCCGGATCAGCGCCTCGCGGACCGGCGAGCGCGACAGCTTGAACCGCTTGCCGAGGCCGACCTCGTCGAGCGGCTCGCCCGGGCGCAGCTTGAGGCAGAGGATGTCTTCGCGGATCTTCTTGTAAATCCGCTGGGAACCGGCGGCCCGCCGCCGGCGCACCGGCGCCGGCCGCGGCAGGGCTTCATCAAATGGTCCGACGTTCGAACGCTCGGTCGCGATGCTGGCCATGGTCCCCAGTCCACCTCGAGGATGCGGCGCGCAGGATCTCTTCGGATCGATGCCCTATCCTGGCATCGGCAGGCTGTCGACACAATGTCTACTTGTCGCCCGCGGCCGGCGCGCTTACGCTCCGGCCAAAATCACCGAGGCGAGTGATGGCTTCCGGGACAGATGATTCGGGCGGGGCAGATGATTCGGGCGGGGCAGATGATTCGGGCGGGGCAGATCGCTCGGGCGGGCGCGGCATCGTGGTGCTCGGCGCGGGCATCGTCGGCATCTGCTGCGCCTGCTGGCTGCGGCGTGAAGGCTTCGAGGTCACCGTGGTCGACCGGCTGGGCCCGGGCGAGGCCACCTCCTACGGCAACGCGGGCGGGGTCGCGACCGGCGAGATCGTCCCGCTGGCGGTGCCGGGACTGCTGCGCGAGGTGCCGGGCTGGCTGCTCGACCCGCTCGGGCCGCTCGCGGTCGACTGGCGCTATCTGCCGCGGGCCCTGCCCTGGCTCGTGCGCTTCCTGCGCGCCGGCTCGAGAGCCCGCGTGGGCGCGCTGGCCGGCGCGCTCGCCGCTCTGTCCCATGCCGCGCGGCCGCCGCTCGAGGAGCTGCTCGCGGCCGCTGGCCTGGACGATCTGCTGGCGCGCGAGGATTGTCTCTACCTCTACGACCACGAGCGCCAGCTGGCGGCGGAGGCGCTGGACTGGGATCTGCGGCGGGCGCACGGCATCCCGTTCGAGCGGATCGCCGGGCCGGCTCTGCCCGAGCTCGAGCCCGACCTCGCCCGGGATTTCGGCCTCGGCATCCGCATGCCCGGCTGGTACCACATCACCAACCCCTACCGCCTGGTGACCGGTCTCGCCGAGCATTTCGCGCACGCCGGCGGCCGGCTGCTGCGCGCCGAGGCGGTCGGCATCGTCACCCGCGACCGGCAGGCGCTGGCGGTGAGGCTCGCCGGCGGTGGCACGCTGGGCTTCGATCAGCTGGTGATCGCAGCCGGCGCCTGGTCCCACATCCCGGCAGGGCAGCTCGGCGACCGCGTGCCGCTCGAGAGCCACCGCGGCTATCACGTGACCCTCCCCCACCCCGGCATCCGGCCGCGGCGGCTCGTGCTGTACGCGCCCGAGCACTTCGTGGTCACGCCGATGGAGATGGGCCTCCGGGTCGCGGGCACGGTCGAGATCGCCGGCCTCGAGGCGCCGCCCAACTACGCCCGCGCCCGGGTCCTGGTGCGCAAGGCCAGGCGGATCTACCCGGCGCTCGACGACACCGGCGGTATCGAGTGGATGGGCCATCGGCCCGCGACCCCGGATTCGCTGCCAGTGATCGGCCGCGCGACGCGCTTTGCCAACGTCTCTTATGCGTTCGGCCACGGCCATCTGGGCCTGACCTTCGGCCCGATCACCGGTCAGCTGATCGCGGAGCTGGCCGCGCGCCGGCCCGCGAGCCTCGATCTGCACCCTTACCGCGTCGACCGCTTCTAGCCGGGCGCGCCGGCGACAGCAGGAGGAGATCAAGAGATGGCAGCTGAGCGGGTGGCGATCGTCACCGCCGCGGGCGGCGGCATCGGCGCCGCGGTCGCGCGCGAGCTCGCGGCCGCCGGCACCAGGCTCGCGCTGATGTCGCGCTCGGCGGCGGTCGAGGCGCTCGCGCGCGAGCTGGACGGGCTCGCGGTGCGCGGCTCGGTCACCGAGGCGGCCGACCTCGAGCGCCTGGTCACCGCCTGCCGCGAGCGCTACGGCCGGATCGACGCGGTGGTCAACCACACCGGCCATCCGCCCAAAGGGCCGCTGCTCGAGATCGCAGATCGCGACTGGCACGCCGGGCTCGACATGCTGGTCCTGAACGTGGTCCGGATCTGCCGCCTGGTGACCCCGATCATGGTCGCGCAGGGCGGCGGGGCGATCGTCAACGTCTCGACCTTCGCGGCCTTCGAGCCGGAGCCCGCCTATCCGGTCTCGGCCTCGCTGCGGGCGGCGCTCGCGGGCTTCACCAAGCTCTATGCCGACCAGTACGCCAGGGCCGGCATCCGGATGAACAACGTCCTGCCCGGTTTCATCGACAGCCTGCCGCAGAGCGAGGACCACCGGCTGCGGGTGCCGGCGCAGCGGATCGGCACGGTGCGGGAGATGGCGAAGACGATCGTCTTCCTGCTGTCCGACGGCGCCGGCTACATCACCGGTCAGAATCTCCGGGTCGACGGCGGCCTCAGCCGCCACGTCTAGATTGGGACCTGCGCGCCGTGAGCTGCCGGGCGCGCCGGCATCGTCTGGCGGCACCGAGCCGACGACCGCCCGCGGGCCCGCCACACCTCGCACGGTGGTCGGCATCACCGATCGGGCCGGCCGGGCGGATTCCGATCTCGTTGACCATTCGGCAAGGTATCGCCGTCAATCTGCCGATCTCATTGGTCCATGTGATCCTGGGACTCCGTCGATGGCCAAATCGCGCCGGGGACGGAGTCCCAGGGTCGCATGGACCAGCCGAAGCAAGGATCAAGGAGCAACCGTTGCCGGCTTCTTAACGCCCGGGCGATTCCGAAGCGTGTCGCCCCTGAACGACAAGCGAGCCGGTGGTTCGGATCGCGCCCGGTCACGCCCCCGAAGGCCGGTGCGGAGCGCTGCGGCGGCAGCGCGGCCCTGCCGTTTCGGCGTTGCGTGTTGCCCCCTGTCGACACTTTGCGTACAGTTTGCAGCGATCGTGAGACAGGCCGACCGGCACGCCGGTGGCTCGCCGAAGCACCAGGGAGGTCCGAACATGCGAAGCCTTGCGAGAGTGGCGCTGGCCGGCGTGGCGACGCTGGTCCTCGGCGGGTTGCTGGCCGGCGGCCCGGTCCAGGCCCAGGAGAAGCTCTGGGAGAAGGTCCAGAGCGAGGGCGTGCTCAAGGTCGGCGCCGCGGTCGCCGCTCCGCACGCCATCCGCGATCCCAAGACCGGCGAGTGGAGCGGCGTCGCGATCGACGTGCTCAAGAAGCTCGCCGAGACGCTCGAAGTCGATCTCAAGGTCGAGGACACCACCTGGGACAACATCATCGCCGGCATGCAGGCCAACAAATGGGACATCGCGGTCGCGCTCAACCGCACCCCGCGCCGGGCGATCGCCATCAACTATTCGGCGCCGTACTGGTTCTATCAGATCTCGCTGGTCTACAATAAGACCAACGACAAGATCGATCCGGGCTGGAAGTCGCTGGCGGACTTCGACAAATCGGGCGTGACCATTGCGGTCATGTCGGGCACCGCCCAGGATCACTCGATCACGCCCTTGATCCACAACGCCACGATCGCCCGCCTGCCGGACTTCGACGCCTCGCGCATGGCCGTGATCTCGAACCGCGCCGACGTGCTCGCCGACGATGCCGATGGCAACATGCTGTTCGCCGAGAGCCACCCCGAGTGGAGTGCGACCGTGCTGCCCGATCCGGCGATCGCCAAGCAGGGCATCGCCTTCGGCTTCCGCAAGACGGTCCCGCTCGAGGACATCCAGGCGCTCGACATCCTGATCGAGGAGCTGCGCGCGGAGGGGGTGATGGACCAGTGGATGAACCACTACGTCACCCAGATCCTGGCGACCAAGGACTGATCCGGGCGCAGCTCTGTCGGGAGGCGGCCGCCTCCTGGGCAGGGCTGGTGCGCGACCGCGCGCCGGCTGCCGAAGAGCCCCTCCGGATGTCCGCCCTGGAGCCCGCGCTGCGGGATGCCGCCCCGCCCGGTGCCGGGGCGGGTCCGGACGGCGCACGGCGCCTGCTCCGGATCGAGCGGCTCGACAAGCATTTCGGGCCGCTGCACGTGTTGCGCGAGCTCGACCTCGAGCTCGCCGAGAACGAGCGCCTGGTCGTGATCGGCCCGAGCGGCGGCGGCAAGAGCACGCTGCTCCGCTGCGTCATGGGCCTCGAGGAGATCGATCGCGGCCGGATCGCCTTCGACGGCGAGGTCTACGTCGAGGCGCGCCCGCGCGGCCGGCGCCGGCGCACCTTCGTCGACAAGCGCATCCAGCTCCAGGTCGGCATGGTGTTCCAGCACTACACGCTGTTCCCGCACCTCTCGGTGATGCAGAACCTGGTGCTGGCGCCGGTCCTGGTGCGCCGGCAGCGCAAGGCCGAGGCGGTCGCGGCCGGGCGCGCGCTGCTCGAGCGTTTCAACCTCTTGGACAAGGCGGACGCCTATCCGAACCGGCTGTCCGGCGGCCAGAAGCAGCGGGTCGCGATCGCCCGGGCGCTGATGCTGGAACCGCGCCTGATGCTGTTCGACGAGATCACCTCGGCGCTCGATCCCGAGCTGGTCAAGGAGGTCCTGAGCGTGATGCTGCAGCTCGCCGAGCAGAACATGGCGATGATGATCATCACCCACGAGATGGACTTCGCCCGCAAGATCGCGACCCGGGTCGCGTTCATCGATCAGGGCAGGATCATGGAGCAGGGTCCGCCCGAGCGCATCTTCACCGCGCCAACCGAGGCCCGCACCCGCGACTTCCTCGACCACTTCATCGTCGGCTGAAGCAGGCGGAGCCCAGGCGATGCGACGGGGTCGGATCGGCGGCGCGGGCGCCCGGGGCCGGGCCTGAGATGGACTACCGGCTCAACTTCTTCTTCGTCTGGCGGCACTTCGACATGCTGCTCGAGGGCCTGCGCGTGAGCCTCGAGATCACCGGCCTCACGATCCTGATCGGCCTGCTCGGGGGCTTCGTGGTCGCGCTGATGCGCATGAGCCGGCAGCGCCTCGTCGCCTGGCCGGCGACCGCGTTCATCGAGTTCTTCCGCTGCACGCCGATGCTGGTGCAGATCGTCTGGGTGTTCTACTGCCTGCCGATCCTGTTCGGCCTCTCGATGAGCCCGTTCGCGAGCGCGCTCCTGGCGCTCGGCCTCAACCTCACCGCCTTCAACGCCGAGGCCTACCGGGCCGCGATCCAGGCGATCCCGCGCGCCCACCTCGACGCCGGCGTGGCGCTCGGCCTGTCGCCCTGGCAGCGGGTGCGGAGGATCGTCCTGCCCCAGGCGATCCGCCTCGCCGTGCCGGTGCTGATGACCAACGGCATCGGCGCGTTCCAGCAGAGCGCTCTGGTCTCGATCGTCGCGATCGCGGATCTGATGTACCAGGGCAAGCTGCTCGCGACCCAGACCTACCGCCCGATCGAGACCCTGACCACGGTCGCGCTGCTCTATTTCGCGATCGCCTTTCCGATCGCTCAGGCGGTAAAGCTGGTCGAGGACCGGCTCGCCGCCCGGATCGGCGGCTGAGGCTACGGCAGGGCGCGATGAGCTACGACTTCTCGATCGGGGTGGTCGCCGACTATTTCGACGTCCTGCTCGCAGGGCTGCTGGCGACGATCGAGTTCACGCTGATCTGCATCGTGCTCGGCTCGCTCGTCGGGTTCCTGATCAGCCTGATGCGGGTCAGCCGCTCGCGGCCACTGCGGATCGTCAGCACCGCTTACGTCGAATTCTTCCGCGGCACGCCGGTCCTGGTCCAGCTGTTCTGGATCTTCTTCTGCCTGCCGATCGTGCTCGGCGTCGAGATCAGCAACTTCGCGTCGTCGGTGATCGCGCTGACGCTGTTCATGGCCGCGATCTCCTCGGAGACCTTCCGCGCCGCCCTGCTCGCGATCCCGAGCGACCACACGGACGCGGGCGTGGCGCTCGGGCTCGGGCATTACCAGCGGGTCCGCTACATCGTGTTCCCGCAGGCGATCCGCCTCGCGATCCCGACCCTGCTCTCGAACAGCGTCAGCCTGTTCAAGGAGAGCTCGCTGGTCTCCGCGGTCGGGATGAGCGATCTGATGTACGTCGGCCAGAACATCTCGAACATCTCGGCGCGGCCGATCGAGGTCCTGACCACGGTCGCCCTGCTGTACTTTGCGGTCGCCTTTCCGCTGACCCGCGCGGTCGCGCATCTCGAGACCCGCATGCTTCGAACCGCCGGGGCCTGAGCGCCAGCTGCCCCGAACCATTGGAGACAACCATCCATGCAACGAAGCCTTCTGAGGCAGCGCCTCAAGCAGGGGGAGATCGTGATCGGCACGATGGTCCAGGAGGTGCGCACGCCCGCGATCGCGCAGATCCTGAAGCAGGTCGGGTTTGACTTCTTCATGCTCGACATGGAGCACGGCGCCTACACGCTCGAGACTGCGGCCGAGATCATCCGCGCTGCCCGCCTCGCCGGCATCGCGCCCCTGGTCCGGGTCGCCGGGCCCCAGTACGAGCTGATCGGCCGGATCCTCGATCAGGGGGCGGTCGGCGTGATGCTGCCGCGGGTCGAGCGCCGGGCCGATGTCGAGCTGCTCGTGCAGTCGGTCAAATATCCACCGCTCGGCAGGCGCGGCATCTCCTCGGACGCGCCGCACAGCGGCTACGAGTTCCGGCCGCTCGCCGAGTTCGTCCGGATCAACAACGAGGACACGATCGCGATCGCCCAGATCGAGCGCAAGGCTGCGATCGATGACATCGACGACATCCTCTCGGTGCCGGAGCTGGACGTGGCGCTGGTCGGGCCGGAGGACCTCTCGGTCTCGCTCGGGCTGGGCGGGGTGGACGCGCCCGGCCGGGTGGACGCGGCGATCGAAGTGATGATCGCCGCGGCCGCCCGCCAGGGCGTCGTCTCGGCGATCCACATGGGCAACGTCGAGGCGCTGCAGGCCTGGCTCGCGCGCGGCATGGGCCTCGTCATGTACTCGTCCGACCTCGGCTTCCTGATGGGCGACCCGAGCCGGGGCGGGCTCGAGCGCCTGCGCGGCAGCAGCTAGCTGCGGATCGAGCTGCGGGACGTCACCGGACCCGCCGCTCGGTCCTTGGTGGCGGCCGGGCAAGATGGCATTCTCGATCCGTGGCGGTGCGGCGTTCGCCCGGGACTCTGGAGGGCCTCGCCCGGCTGCCTCATTCTGTGCCCTGGGAGGCGTCGAGATGCCCTACATCTTTTCGGAGATGACCGAGTCCATCGGCACGATCACCCTCGATCACGACCACCGGCGCAACGCCCTGGGCCGCGCGCTCATCGACGAGGTCCTGGCCGCTCTGCGCTCGTTCTGCGAGGCCAAGGTGCGGGTCGCGATCCTGCGCGCCAAGCCCGGCAGCCGCGTGTGGTCGGCCGGTCACGAGGTCGACGAGCTGCCGATCACGCGGCGCGATCCGCTGGGCTGGGACGATCCGCTGCGCCACCTGGTGCGCGAGATCGAAGCCTTCCCGGCGCCCGTGATCGCGATGGTCGAGGGCAGCGTCTGGGGCGGCGCCACCGAGACGGTGCTGGCCTGCGACCTGATCCTGGCCGCCGAGACCGCGACCTTCGCGGTCACGCCGGCCAAGCTCGGCGTGCCGTACAACGTGAGCGGCATGCTCACTTTCCTGAACGCGGCGCCGCTGCCGATGATCAAGGAAATGATCTTCACCGCCCGGCCGATCGACGCCATCCGCGCCGAGCGGTTCGGCCTGATCAACTACGCGCTGCCGGCCGCCGAGCTCGAGCGCTTCACGCTCGATCTTGCCCGCCAGATCGTGGCCAATGCGCCGCTCAGCATCGCCGTGATGAAGGAGCAGCTGCGCATCCTCTGCGGCGCGCACCCGATGTCGCCGCAGGGCTTCGAGCGCGTCCAGGGCCTGCGCCGCGTGGTCTACGACAGCCGCGACTACCAGGAGGGGATCCGCGCCTTCAAGGAAAAGCGCCGGCCGGTGTTCACCGGCGAGTGACCGAACCGTGGCTCGCTGATGGAGATGGCCTGCGCCCCGCCCGGATCTCGCCGAGCAGCCGCTCCTCGACCTCGACGGCCGCCGCGGCGACCGCCGGCGCCAGCGGCGCGCCGGGCGTGAACTCGGCGCCCTCGATCGCGTAGACGATCAGGCGCTCCGGCAACGAGCCGAGCGCGCGCGCGAGTTCGACCGCCTCGACCAGACCGAGGCCGTGCGAGGAGACGGCGAACAGGCTTCGGGGCAATGGCGCCGCGATCGGGTCGAGGCGTCGGATCGTGCCCGGGCGCGCGCCCGAGACCGCGGCATCCACGAGCCAGGCCGCCTCGGCCGCCGCCAGCAGCTCGAGCAGGCGGCTCGCCTCGCCGTCGGCCTCCAGGACCTCGACGCCCTCCGGCACGTGAGCGCGCAGGCCGCGTGCGACGATCGGGCCGATCCCGTCGTCGCCGCGGTCCGGATTGCCGATGCCGATCACCAGCCGGCGCGTGCGCGCCATGACTGCGGTCAGCCGCGGTCGATCTCGAGCCGCAGAAAATGGGTCGCGCAGGAGATGCAGGGGTCGTAGTTGCGCACGGTCTGCTCGCAACGCCAGCGCAGCGCCTCGTCGTCGAGCTCGAGCCAGTCGCCGATGAACGTCTTCAGGTCGTCCTCGATGCTCGGCTGGTTCTGCGAGGTCGGCGGCACGATCCAGGCATCCTCGATCGTGCCGTCCTCGGCCAGCCGGTAGCGGTGGTAGAGCATGCCGCGGGGTGCCTCGGTGCAGCCATGGCCGGTGCCGGCGCGCGGCTCGAGCGGCACCGCCGGGCGGTCCGGCTCTTCGTAAGCCTCGATCAGCCGGAGCGCCTCGTCGCAGGCGTAGAGCACCTCGATGCTGCGCACGACGATGCTCTGATACGGGTTGGTGCAGGCCGGGCCGAGGCCCGCCTCCTTGGCCGCCTGCCTCGCCAGCGGCGACAGCCGCTCGAAGTTCAGGTTGTAGCGGGCGAGCGGCCCGACCAGGTAGTTGCCGCGGCCGCGGATGTGAGCGTGCAGCGCGTTCGAGTGGGCGACGTGCTCTTCCCTGAAATGGCCGTCGTACTCCCGGACATCGATGTCGAGGCCGCGGTTCGAGACGATCCGGCCATGGGTGATCGGATATTCGGCGCCGTCGCGGAGCGAGACGAACTCGTAGTCGCGCGCGCAGTCGGGGAAGTCGAAGCCCGCGACCCAGCGGACGGTCTCGAGCGCCGCATCGCGCGCCCGCTTCAGGCGCTCGGCGTGGGGCGCGAACTCCTGCCGCCGCGGCGCCTTGTAGAAGCCGCCGACCCGGACGTTGATCGGGTGGACCTCGCGGCCGCCGATCAGCGCCATCAGCTCGTTGCCGGCCTTCTTGAGCTGGAGCCCGCGCTGGACGATGTCGGGGTGCTCGCGCGCCAGCTCGATCGCGCTCTCGCAGCCCAGGAAATCGGGCGCGTGCAGCATGTAGACGTGGAGCGTATGGCTCTCGATCCACTCGCCGCAGTAGAGCATCCGGCGCAGCGCCCGCAGCTGCCCTTCGACCGTGATCCCGAGCGCGTCCTCGACCGCCCGACAGGAGCTCATCTGATAGGCGACCGGGCAAATGCCGCAGATCCGGGCGGTGATGTCCGGCACCTCGGTGCCGGCGCGGCCGCGCAGGAAGGCCTCGAAGAACCGCGGGGGCTCGAAGATCCTGAGCTCGGCGGCGCGGACCTCGCCATTGCGCACCGTCACCTTCAGCGCGCCCTCGCCCTCGACCCGCGCGAGGTAGTCGACCTTGACCGTCCTAGTCGCCATGGCGCAGGCTCTCCGCACGGAACTCCGGGGACCAGGTGTTGAAGGTGCTGTAGAGGCGGCGGACGTCGCGCTCGGGCAGACCGAGGCGGGCGAGCCAGGCGCTGAGCGCTCGCGTGTCCGGGGTCTCCATCGGCCCGAAGCAGCCATAGCAGCCGCGATCGTAGGACGGGCAGAGCGCGCCGCAGCCGGCATGGGTCACCGGCCCCATGCAGGGCGTGCCGTGCGCGACCATCACGCAGACGTTGCCCTTGAGCTTGCATTCGATGCAGACGCTGTGCGCCGCGACGTTCGGCCGGCGGCCGTTCAGGAATGCGCTCAGGACCTCGAGCAGCTGGTACTTGTTGATCGGGCAGCCGTGCAGCTCGAAGTCGACCTTGACGTGCGCGGAGATCGGGGTCGAGGTCGCGAGCGTGTCGATGTAGTCGGGATGGGCGTAGACGACCGAGGTGAACTCGGCGACGTCCTTGAAGTTGCGCAGCGCCTGGATGCCGCCGGCGGTGGCGCAGGCGCCGATCGTGACCAGCCGGCGCGAGCGGCGCCTGACGTCCTGGATCCGCGCCGCGTCGTGGGCCGTGGTGATCGAGCCCTCGACCAGCGACAGGTCGTACGGCCCGGCGACCTCGGTCCGGGTCGCTTCGAGGAAGTAGGCGATCTCGACCGCGCCGGCGACCGCGAGCAGCTCGTCCTCGCAGTCGAGCAGGCTCAGCTGACAGCCATCGCAGGAAGCGAACTTCCAGACCGCGAGCTTCGGTCGTCGGCGCGCCGCCATCTCAGATCTCCTTGGTCCGGAGCAAGGGGGCGATGCCATCGTAGCGGAATACCGGCCCATCCTTGCAGACGAAGGTCGACCCGAGCTGGCAGTGGCCGCACTGGCCGATCGCGCATTTCATGTTGCGTTCCATCGACAGCCAGATCGCGTCGTCCGGCAGGCCGGCGTCGCGCAGGCTCGCGATCGCGAAGCGCATCATGATCTCGGGCCCGCAGACGAGCGCGATGCTGTGCAGCGGGTCGAACGCGGCGCGCGGGATCAGGGTCGTGACCACGCCGACGTTGCCACGCCAGTCGCTGCTCGCGTGGTCGACCGTGACCTCGATCTCGAGGTCGAGCCGGCGGCGCCAGCTCTCGAGCTCGCGCCGGAACAGGATGTCGGCCGGGCTGCGCGTGCCGTAGAGCAGCACGACCCGGCCGTAGCGCTGGCGCTCGGCCAGCAGCCGGTACAGAGCCGGCCGGAGCGGCGCGAGGCCGAGCCCGCCCGCGATCACCAGGACGTCGGCACCAACCGCCTGCTCGAGCGGCCAGCCCGCCCCGAACGGCCCGCGCACGCCCACCATCGCACCCGGGCGAGCGCGGGCGAGCGCGCCCGAAACCGGACCGACCGCGCGCACCGTGTGCACCAGCGGAGCGGGCCGTCCGGGGTCACCGCTCATGCTGATCGGCACTTCGCCGACGCCGAACACGTAGAGCATGTTGAACTGGCCGGGCGCGAAACCCGGGGCGCCGTCCAGCCCGTCGGCCTCGAGCGTCAGGGTCCAGGTATCGGCGGTCTCGCGCCGGCGCCCGGACAGCCGGGCGACCGCCGGCACCATGGGATCGGCGGTGCCGGTCGCGGTCGGCGGCATCGGAGCGGCGGTGCCGTCCATCGGTGCCGTGGGTCGGGCGCCTGGCGTCATCCCGGTCGTCATCGGCGAATGGCTATGGCCGGCCATCAGCTGCCGGGGGTGCCGTAGACGTCGAGGATCTGCAGCCGGGTGGTCTGCAGGCGCTCGACCACGACCGGCACGAAGCGCTTCATCAGCTCGTAGCCGAGGTCGTGGTCCTCCTCGCATTTGCGGCGCAGGCAGGTGGCGTCCATCGCGATCGCGCGGGTCAGTTCGGGCGCCCGGGCGTCGTAGGTCCAGCGGTAGGGCGCCACGAGCCACGAGACGCCGACGATCTCGCCCGCCGGCACGGTCTGGAACGTGACCGGCGCCCGCCCGGGCATGGTGATCTCGAGGGCCACCCGGCCGTGCCGGATCAGGTAGAGCTGATCCGCCGGCTCGCCCTCATGGAACAGATACTCGCCGGCCTCGAAGCGCACGTTCTTGGCGCAGCCGACCATGAGCTGGCAGAAGCCCTCGTCGAGCCCGGCGAAGAACGGGTGCTCCCGAATGATCCGCTCGAGTCCCTCCATGACCCCCTCCCCCGGACTGCCTCGCCTTCGCTCCACGGCCGATCACGACCGGGCCCGAGCGATGCCGATCCGTTGACCCATTATCAACCGCGCCGCCAACCCTTCGTCAACCATTGGCGCCCAACCTGTCGAGGCACGATGGTCCATGCGACCGTGGGAATCCGCGCCGCCGCCAACCCACGGCGGCAGGGACTACCACGATCTCATGGACCATCGCCTGGGCATGCTGACGGCGACATGTTGACCAAAGGCTAAGCGGCGGTCGGTTCACTCCGAAACTGCTCATCCGATCAAGCGGCTCCGTCTCGGTGACCTGCGCCCGGCTGCGGAGACCGGCCACACTCCGGTGCGGGCAGAGCGGTCCGGTGCGGGATCCCGCGCTCCGCCGGTTGATCACGGCCGTGCCCCGCGCTTGCTCGGTCGACCGCGACTGGGCTCAGGGATACCACGCTTGGGCGGTCAAATGCAGTCCACCGCGGCCGGTTCCGGTGAGCCGCGCTCCGTGACGCCGCGCGGCCTTTGCGCTCGGATCAGTCCGGCTCGCTGGCGCGGATCGCAGCCACCTCCTCGGTGATGTCGATGCCGACCGGGCACCAGGTGATGCAGCGGCCGCAGCCGACGCAGCCCGAAGTGCCGAACTGGTCGACCCAGGTCGCGAGCTTGTGGGTCATCCATTGGCGGTAGCGGGAGCGCGCGGACGTGCGCACGCTGCCGCCATGGAGGTACGAGAAATCAATGGTGAAGCAGGAGTCCCAGCGGCGGCTGCGGGTCGCGGTCCCGCCCGCGAGGTCGCTCTCGTCCTCGACGCTGGTGCAAAAGCAGGTCGGGCAGACCATCGTGCAGTTGCCGCAGGTCAGGCAGCGCTCGGCGACTTCGTCCCAACGCGGGTGCTCGAGGTTGCGCAGCAGGAGTTCGCGCACGTCGCTCGCGTCCAGCGCGCGGCCCATGCTGTGCGCGGTGCGCGCGACCACCGCGTCGGCCGCCTCGATCTCCTCGGGCCGCGGCGGCCGGTGCGGCACCTCACCCAGGACCCTGGCGCCGGCCTCGGTCCCGACCTCGACCAGGAACCCGAGCTCGCCGGCATCGAGTTCGGTCAGCGCGAGATCGAAACCGAAGCTCGCCTTGGGCCCGGTCTCCATCGAGACGCAAAAACAGGTGCCGCCCGCCTGGCCGCAGTTGACCGCGACCACGAAGTTGTGCTCGCGCCGCGCGCGGTAGTGCGGGTCGACGTACGGCCCCTCGAGCAGCACCCGGTCCTGGACCCGGATCGCGTGCAGCTCGCACGACCTGACGCCGATGAACGCGAGCTTGGCCGCGGGCTCCGCCTCGGTCACGATCCGCAGGTCCTCGCCGCTCCGCTCGGCGCGCCAGAGCTGCAGGTGCGGGGCGTGCAAAAAACGCTTCCAGGAGTGCGGGCCGACCGCGTAGCCGAACAGCGCCTGGTCGCTGCGACGGGTCAGGCGGTAGTGGCCGCCATCCTGCTCGTCGGTCCAGCCGGCCGGCAGGTCGTCGAGCGTAGCGATGTCGTCATAGACGATCGCCTGGTCGCGCACGGTCGGCCCGAGCACGCGGAAGCCCTGCGCCTGCAGGACCTGCAGCAGCTGTTCCAGACCTTCCCTGGGGAGCAGGGCCTTGTCGCCGTCCTCGAGCATGAACCCTCGACCGCGTGCGGACCGCCCACGCCCGCGCTCGCCCGGCCTCGCCGCGGCGGCGCGAACCCACCAACCTTTCTAGCCCAGGCACGCGGCCTCGGTCCAGGCCCGATCCGGACATGGCCCGCGGCTCCGCCCGGCGATTGATGCCGGTGCCCGAGCGCTGCCCCCGGCTGCCCGGGCTCGGGATTCGCTGCCAAGACATGACCCGGAACAGCAGCCGGCGCTCGTCACAATCGCTGCCGCCACGGCGCGATCTCATTCACCGATCTTCGGTTCTGAAATCCTCATTGACAGTCTAAGCAATGAAATCCCTGGTCAGAGCGGGGTTCGAACCGGCGGCTTTGATTCAGAACTGTCGCATCCATGTAGCATCTTCTTCTGGCGACGCGCACGCCATGCGCCAGAAGTGTCGCATGTTTTACTATCGGCCCCGCAGCATCAGGCAAACATCAACCCGATTGAGGCCGGATCAACCTCATGCAGCGTCCTAAGTTATGGTGATAACAATGCAGCATCAGAGCAGAAATACAATTCACACTTCCTGGACGACCATGTCGGCAAACGGGCAAGACTCAACGCCCGTCTCCAGGCGACGCCCGTGCCCGGATGCGACACTTCCGTGCCATCCTGCCGGGAACGAAAGCCGAACATCTGCGCCGCCGCCCGCCGGCGTGCGAAATCCGCGTCGGGGCGCCTGCGGTTGACACCAGCACGCCGGCAAAAATAGGCTGCGCCGGGAGCAAGGCGGGGCGATGACGGCCGGGGTCCGGTTCGAGAAGGTGGCGATCACCGGCGGCAGCGGCCGCCTCGGCCGGGCCGTGGTCGCGCGGCTCGAGGGCGTCTGCGAGCGCCTGGTCGTCGACCGCGTGCCGCCGGACGACACGGTTGCCTTCAGAGCCCTGGACGTGACTGACCACGCCGCGCTGCAGGCAGCCTTCGCCGGCTGCGACGCGGTGATCCATGTGGCGGCGATCCCGAATCCGCGCACCGCGCCCGCGGACGAGACCTTCCGGACCAACGTCCAGGGTACCTTCGCCGTGTTCCAGGCGGCCGAGGACGCGGGCGTGCGCCGGGTCGTGCTGGCGTCGAGCGATTCGGTGGTCGGCTTTCACTACAACCCGCCGGACTGGCGGCCGCTCTACCTGCCGATCGACGAGGCGCATCCGTTGCGGCCGACCGAGTTCTATTCGCTGAGCAAGCGGGTCGGCGAGACGATCGCCGAGAGCTTCGCCGCCCGCGGCCGCCTCGAGGTGGTGGTGATCCGCCCGACTCATATCGTTTTTCCGCCCGAATATCCCGAGCTCGAGGCGCGCGGCGCCGATCTCGAGAACTACCACGTCTGGACCTACGTCGCGCCCGAGGACGTAGCCGAGGCGTTCCGCCTGGCGCTGGCGCTGCCGGCGGTCCGCTTCGAGACCTTCTTCATCTCGGCCGCCGACGGCCTCAACCGGCTGCCGACGCTGGCGCTCTGCCGCGAGCGCTACGGCCGCCTGCCGAAGATCCGCAGGCCCGAGGTCTACCGGCGCCTGCCGACCGCATCGATCCTGGACGGCAGCCGCGCCCGCGAGATCCTGGGCTTCGTGCCGACCAGCAACTGGCGGCGGATGCGGGCGCCGGCGCCCGGCTGACCGGGAGAGACACAAAAGTGCGCTTCGGGATCAACACCTACGCCTACACCGGCTCGCATTCGGCGGCCGACTGTCTTTCCCACCTCGCCGACCGGGGCTACACCGACTTCGAGCTGATGATGGTGCCGGGCCATCTCTGGCCGGCGGACGCCGGCGCGGAGGCGCGGCGCGCGCTCCGGCGGCTGGTCGAGACGCGCGGGCTGCGGCTCGTGAGCCTCAACATGCCGAACATCGACCTCAACATCGCCGCACTCGCCGAGGAGATGCGGCGGCACACGCTGGGCCTCCTGCACGCCATCATCGGGCTCGCGGGCGATCTTTCCGTACCTGGCGTGGTGATCGGCCCGGGCAAGGCCAACCCGCTGATGCCGGCGCCCGAGGAGCAGCTGCTCGGCCACTTCTTCCGAGCGCTGGACGAGCTCGCGCCGCACGCCGAGCGGGTCGGGACGAAGCTCTACGTCGAGAACATGCCGTTCGCTTTTCTCCCCCGGGCCGACCAGCTGATGGCGGCGCTCGAGCGCTACGGCGACGAGCGGATCAGGGTCATCTACGACGTCGCCAACGGGCATTTCGTCGGCGAAGACCCGGCTGAGGGCCTGCGCCGGGTCGCCCCCCGCCTCGCCCTCGTCCACCTCTCGGATACGCCGCGCGAGGTCTACCGCCACAGCGCGATCGGCCAGGGCAGCGTGGCCTTCGCCGCGCTGCCGCCGGTGCTCGACGAGATCGGCTACCGCGACCCGCCGATGCTGGAAATCATCACCGACGATCCCGACCGCGCGATCGCCGACAGCGTCCGCCGGCTCCTCGAACTCGGCTGGCCGCGCCGGCCTTGACCTCGCTCGGGAAAACCTCCCGCAAGGTGTCCCCTTAACCCTGCCAGAGTTGCGTATTGTGTCCCCTTAACCCTAGGTGTCCCCTTAACCCTGCCAGAGTTGCGTATTGTGTCCCCTTAACCCTGCCAGAGTTGCGTATTGTGTCCCCTTAACCCTCCGGCCTTGACCTCGCTCGGGAAAACCTCCCGCAAGGTGTCCCCTTAACCCTGCCAGAGTTGCGTATTGTGTCCCCTTAACCCTCGCGCAAAATGCTTGAACGCGAGACCTGACCCTGGAGCCTCGCGGCTGGGCGCGCCCGCCTTGACCTCGCTCCGGAGCAGCGATAGATCGGGGCGTGCGCTCATCTACACGCATTGCGCGGGTCCTCTCCTGGGAAGGCGATCCCGCCGTCAGAGAATGCAAGGATGGTCGGGCCACGATCAAGCCGCACGTGCGCTGCGTAGCCGCCGGGGACTTCTCCTACCCAGACGACTGCTCCCCATCCCCTCTCACGAACAGGAGGTTCGCCCAACGACCAACCCTGTGCCCAGACAGACCGGCTAGACCTTGCGGTCGCCGACCGCGATCACGCGCCCGCACCGCCGTCGAGCTCGACCGCGCCGCACGACTCCCGATGGCCTGCTCCGCAATGCTTAAATACAAGACTCGACCCTTGGGCCGAAAAGATCCTGCCCCCCGGTCTGCCGAACTTCAGGTATCACGAAGTCTCGCGCATTCAGGACACTCACCGTCAGCAGTCATGTCGAGCTGGTCCTTGATGGCCGGTATGAGATCTTCGCGCAGCCACATATCCTCCCCTCCTTCTTGAGAGTACCCGTGGCAATTGCATAGGCCTTACGCTCGGCTTCAGGGTCGCCGAGCCTGATCGTCACATCGGGATGGAGCCTACATGCTTCGATGGCTTTGGCTCTGAAGAGAGCCGCCCGTGCTTCCGCATATAACTCGTCTACCAAGGTATCGATGGACATTTGCAGCGCCCGTTCTCAAGAAACTTCGTTTCCAGCGACAGGACCCGTTTTGAACGATCTACTCACTCTGATGCATCGTATCCAACCACTCGCGCAGTGCTTTTTCCGAATTGAAATCGAAACTCTGGTCTGGTGCGCAAACTTTCCACGCTTTACTTCGCACCTCGACGCATGGAATATCTTGGATGAAAGAGGTGATGTAGGTCCGCTCGATCCCAATATAGGCCGCTGAGCTTCGCTCCGGACACGGGGTTCGAGCCTTAGTGAAAAAGCGCCGCTCTTTCTCCACCACGTTGCATCTCCACGAATGATGGGACCGCATTCCTAGCACGCCGCGTTGCAAATGTCAACCCAGGTGCTCCGTCGAAAAAGTCCAGCCCCCTTTTGCCCGAGCAAACCCCGTTTTGCCCGTACATCTGCAAGTTGAGTCCATGGCAAGCATAGCCCCGATCGTGCGTAGTCAAGGCTCGATTGATTTCTGTTCGTCGAGCCGGAGGACCGCGAGGAGGTTCACGCGGTACCTTTGGTGGGTGATTAAACCCCCAAAAAACGGACGATGATGGAGGGACAAAAGACGACATATGCCGACAAACGCCTACAAAAGCCGACACCGTGGATTTTTTTAAAAGCGTATGCCGCCGCGATGCCGACCAAGAAGGTGCCGACGTTTGCTAGATCGCCACAGACGACGCTGATGAGAGCGGCCCAGTCCATGGAACTCTAAGTGAGTGTGCCCGTGATCACCGTCAATAGGGTTGGAAAACGGGGTCGGGACTCTTTACAGAGGAGCCGGCCCGCCGTTTGCATCACGCGGCGCGGTGGGTTGGGATGCGGGCGAGGTCGGCGGCGAGTGTGCGCTCCAGGCGCCAGAGGTCGCGCAGCATCTGCAGGCGCAGCCAGAACTCGGGGCCGTTGCCGCAGAGCTTGCCCAGCCGGAGCGCCCTCTCGGGGGTGACCGCCTGCTCGCCGCGCAAGAGGCGGTGCAGAATCATCCGGCGGATGCCGAGCTGAGGCGCGGCTGCCATCGACAGCTGCACAAGAAAAGGCTCCAGAGACCTGTTGCGCTCCAATTGCAGAACCTGCCGCCTGATCTCTTTCGCCGGGGGTCTAATCTCGGCGGTCATGATGGTCTGTTCCGCCGCCCCTGCAGCATGCTGGTCCGCCGCCGGCGACCTGCATCGGCGGGCATGGCACGGTGCCGTAGGAACAGAAGACGCAGCAATCGCCCGCCTTGGGCTTCAACAGGGCGCCGCAGGCCTGGCATTCGTAGAAGAATTGGCAGGCATCGGTCGGCATCCTTTCGTTGGTGCGATGGCCGCAGTGCGGACAGGTGATGGTCGATTCCAGAACGGGGGCCAGCTCAGGCATAGGTGTATCCTGCCCAAAGCAGCACCACCCCGATCAACAGCCCGGCAAGCGTGAGGGCGCGGACGGCTGGCGGCATGCAGACACCGTTCGGGCCGCAGGTCGCTGCGGTCCGCTGCTGGCGCCAAAGCAGGATGGCGCCGCCCGCCAGGAAGAGCGCTCCGACGACGAGGAGCGGCCCGCGATGAGGCGCGGCCATCAGCGCCACCCCGCCCAACCACGCAGTGCTCAAGCCCAAGGTCGTGAACAGCAGCGGCAGCGCGCAGCAGGACGCCAAGCCGACGGCGGCGGCGAGGCCGCCAAGGGTGAACAACAGCGTGCCCGAGCCGACCGTCGCTCGCCGGGGCGCCGGCGCTTTGCCTGCAGGATCGGCCATTGAGATCCCCCTTGAGATCGACCTGAGAGCACCGTACCGTCTGTAGCGGCTACAGACTCAAGCGCGATCTTCGGGGAGCCGGGCGGTGGCCGAACCCATGATCCCGATCGGCGAATTGTCGCGTCGGACAGGCTGCCACGTTGAGACGATCCGTTATTACGAACGGATCGGTCTGCTGCCGGCGCCAGCACGTCGCGGGCGTTACCGCAGCTACGGCCCCGAGGACGTCGGCCGGCTCGGATTCCTGCGGCGGGCCCGCGAACTGGGCTTCACGCTGGACGAAGTTCGCGCGCTGCTCGGTCTCGCCGCCGGCGGGCAAGCGTCCTGCGCCGAAGCTCGCGACCTTGCCGCTGCCCATCTCAGGCATGTGCGAGCGCGCATCGCGGATCTGAGGCGGATGGAGCGCGTCCTGGCCGAAACGGTGCGCGCATGCGAGGCGGGTGACGACACCGGCTGTCCGCTGATCGCTACGCTTTCCAGGCCGATGGCGCCGTCGACGACGCGCGCAGCCCTGCGGCTCGGTGGCCCTGCTCGAGGTCGAGCGCGTGGGCATCGCGATGGTCGCTTCACCCGAACGTGATCCGGCGGAGCCGCCGCCTTGGCTTGTGTGGCGGCGCGGTGGCGGGGTCGCGCCCAAAACGGGCTTTCGGCATCGGGCCAAATCCCATACGATGGTCGCCGGGAGGCGGCCTTGCGGGCTGCTTGGCGAGATAGGGGAGAAACCAACATGGGCAGCCAGTCAAGGCGCGAGTTTCTGGCGACCGCGGCCGCCGGGGCGGCCGGCGCGGCGCTGCTGCCGGCGGCGGGCCGCGCGGCCGGCAAGACGGTGACGATGATCCACGAGAGCTCGTTCATCCCGCCGTTCGACGAGTTCATCAAGACCACGCTGGCGCAGGAGTACGAGCAGCAGACCGGCGTCAAGGTGGTCTACGAGACGACCGCGGTCGGCGGCCTGCCGACCCGGATCAGCACGGTGATCGAGACCGGCGCCGGCGCCGACGTCTCGATGATGGCGCTGCTGCAGCCGTTTCTCTACGCCGACAAGCTGATGGACGTCAGCGACATCGCAGACGAGATGGGCAAGACGCAGGGCGGCTGGTATCCCTCGGCCCAGGAGGCCGGCGTCCGCAACGGCAAATGGATCGCGATCCCGTTCGCCAACATCGGCCAGCTGATGGTCTGGCGGACCGACTGGTTCGCCGAGGTCGGCGTCAAGAAGTTCCCGGAGACCTGGGACGAGTTCTACGAGGTCGGCAAGAAGCTGAAGGCCAAAGGCTATCCCTACGGCCTCGAGCTCGGCCACGGCTTCGGCGACAATCACGGCTGGATCTATCCGTTGCTGTGGTCGTTCGGCGGCCACGAGGTCGAGGCCGACGGCAAGACCGTGGTGATCGATTCGGACGAGACCGCGCACGCCCTCGATTACGCCCGCAAGCTGTTCAAGGACTGCGTGCTCGAGGACTGCCTCGGCTGGACCGACGTCAGCAACAACAAGGCGTGGATGGCCGAGCAGATCTCGTGCACCAACAATGCCGAGAGCATCCTCTGGTTTGCCAAGGAGCATTTCCCGGACATCGCCCAGGTCACCGATCACGCGCAGAATCCAGAAGGGCCGAAGGGCCGCTTCCATCTGCTGAACAGCATCACGCACGGCGTCTTCAACTTCAGCCCGGTGAAGCAGGAGGCGCACGATTTCCTGCAGTGGCTGATGCAGGAGAAGCAGCTGGGCAGGTGGTACGCGGTTGCCGACAGCTACTACCAGCCGTTCCTGCGCGGTTACGACAACGCGCCGATGTGGCAGGTCGAGCCGCGCAACCTGCCCTATCGCGACGCGATGGCGGAGGCGCACCTGCCGGGCTGGCCGGCACCACCCAATCGCCAGCTGGCCGAGAACGTCGCCAAATACGTCGTGGTCGACATGTTCGCCGCGGCCTGCAGCGGCACCTCGACCAAGGACGCGATCAAGAATGCGGAGAACCAGCTGAAGCAGATTTACGGCTCCGCCTGAGCCTCGTTGCGGGCCTGGCATGTCGGTCCGCAGTGAATCGCTGATCGGCGCGGCGCGGCCGGCGCGCCGCGCCTTCTCGCTGGCCGGCTGGCTCGATCGCGAGGCCGTGTTCAGCTGGCTGATGATGGCGCTGCCGCTCGCGTTCCTCGTGGCGCTGGTCGGCTATCCCTTGGTCTACGGCGTCCTCCTCAGCCTCGAGGACCGGGTGATCGGCAGGCCCGGCCATTTCGTCGGGCTCAAGAATTTCATCACCGACTATCACGACCCGATCTTCTGGAAGGTCGCCACCAATACGTTCGTCTACACGATCGCCGCGACCATCCTGAAGATGATCGGCGGGCTCGGCCTGGCGCTGGCGATGAACCAGCACTTCCGGATGAAGAAGCTGGTGCGGGCGGTGCTGCTGCTGCCGTTCATCGTGCCGACCGTGCTCAGCACGGTCGCCTGGCTGTGGATGCTCGACCCCGCGTTCAGCGTCGTCAACCGGCTCTGGGTCGAGCTCGGCGGCACGCGGCCGGGGCCGTCCTGGCTCGGCAACGCGAAGCTCGCGATGTTCTCGGTGATCATGATCAACACCTGGCGCGGCCTGCCGTTCTACGGCATCACGCTGCTCGCCGGCCTGCAGACCATCCCGCCCGAGCTCTACGAGGCGGCGACGATCGACGGCAGCACCGGCTGGCAGCGCTTTCGCTACGTGACGCTGCCACTGCTGAAGCCGGTGATCCTGATCGTCACGCTGTTCTCGGTGATCTTCACGTTCGCCGATTTTCAGCTCGTGTACGTTTTGACCCATGGCGGCCCGAACAATGCGACCAACCTGTTCGCGACCTATGCCTTCGACATCGGCATGACCGCGGGCCAGCTCGGTCTCGGCGCCTCGATCGCGCTGACCATGCTGCCGGCGCTCGCGCTCCTGATCGTGGCCCTCACCCTCTACATCCGGAAACCCTGATGGTCACCGGGCACGGGCGGCTCAGTCAGGCGCTCCGGGTCTGGCTGCCGGTCGGCTTCTTTCTGGTGGTGGCGCTGTTCCCGTTCTATTGGATGGCGATCACCTCGATCAAGCCGGATTCCGAGCTCTACAACCGGCACCTGATGCCGCTTTTGATCCGCAATCCGACGCTGGAACACTACGTCGACCTGTTGACCAAGACGCATTTTCTGCGCTGGACCTGGAACACGATGCTGGTCGCCGTCGTCTCGACGGCGATCTCGCTGGTGTTCGGCACGATGCTCGCCTACCCGCTCGCGCGCATGCGGTTCGCCGGCGCCAGCCTGATGGCGATGACTGTCGCGGCGATCTATCTGGTGCCGCAGCCCTTGCTGTTCCTGCCGCTCGCCGACGTGATCAACCGGCTCGGCCTCGGCAACACGCTGACCTCGGTGATCCTGACCTATCCGACCATGCTGGTGCCGTTCTGCGCCTGGCTCTTGCTCGGCTATTTCAAGAGCGTGCCGCGCGACCTCGAGGAGGCGGCGCGCATCGACGGCGCGAGCCGCCTGCAGACCATGCGCCGGATCTTTCTCCCACTCTGCACGCCCGGCTTCATCTCCGCCGGCATCTTCGCGTTCACGCTCTCCCAGAACGAGTTTCTCTACGCCCTGATCTTCCTGACCAAGAGCTCGGTGCGCACGGTGCCGGTCGGCGTCATCACCGAACTGATCCGCGGCGACGTCTTCTACTGGGGCCAGCTGATGGCCGGCGCCCTCCTGGGCTCGATCCCGGTCGCCCTGATCTACTCCTTCTTCGTCGACCACTACGTCGCCGGCCTGACCTCGGGCTCGGTCCGGGGCTGAACGGCCGCCGGCGCCCGTGACCCGCCCTTGCTTGAACGCAAGACCTGACCTCGGAGCGCGGAAGGCCTTACGGCCATCTACGCTGCGGTGAGCATGCTGCTGATATGGCGCACGGGGTGTCTTGTAGCCCCGTGACTTGGATGGCCGCTCCTGCCGTGAGGCGGTGGGCGTGGCTTCCCGAATCCGGCCTCAGCTTACCCAATCCCCGCCAGCGCATTCGCCAGCCGGGTGAATGACGCATCCAAAAGGGGAATCAGGTCCTCGTGTCTTTTTTCACTGAAAACCCTCCCGAGCGGAACAAATGGGTCGACCTCACACCGCCCAGCCAGGTCGGTTCTAAGCCACGCTTTACCTCGACGTGACACACTCGTCCATTTCTCCGCTGCTAGCAACGCTAGGAAGTGATCCACATGCGAGCCGACAGCTTTGTCCGCATTACGCGTCGCATCGACACATAAACTTTCCAGAGTTCCTTCTGTGGCTGTCCACGGGATCATAAGAATCGTACAGCGTGGTCTGCCTTTAGTCGGCTTGAGAGGCTCATCGGGCGCAGAGCCAGGGCCAAATTTCGCATTGATCTGGTCGCATACGCTTGCGAAACTCTCCGCTGGTGCATCGTCGTTGTCCGCCACTATGAGGATATCAGTAAGGTTAATATATTCTTTCGTTTGCTCCAATTCAAACTTGCTAATTTCAGCTGCAAACTGTCTATTCCCACCAGCGGCGCGAATATGAAACCGTGAAAGATTGCGCGCCTCTATGAGCTTAGAGAAAAACCACCGATCCTCTGGACCCTCACATATCAAGAGACGTGGAATCATCGGCCTCGCCTTTTTCACCCCTCACTTCCGCGCCATGCTCAAGTCCGGCTTTCAAAGTTTTACCATCAAACTGCAAAACATCGGGCTGTACCTCGCCGCGCTCAACGCGCCACAATGCGATGTCATCGATCTGATCGCCGACTGCCTTGAGCAATGCGTCTAACCATTCATGGCTATGGGTAGTAACGAAAATTTGGCTGTTGTATTGTCGCACACATCCAAACAACAGTCGCAGAATGGCGGCATGATGTTTGAAATAAATGCCGTTTTCTACCTCATCGATCAATACAACCGATCGCTCGCGTGATGCGATGGTGAGTATTACACTCATTATCCGATTGAGACCTCCCGAAACATTCGGGAGCGGACGCAATTGGCCGTCGTGCATGACCGCGCAGACCATTGGTGCGCCGGCTACTATATCAATATCGAGCCCTGTGATCCATGCAAATTCTGACTTTATCGCCCTATTCAACTCTACCTGTCCGCCGCGCCGACGCATCTCAGCAAACCGGTCGGCCGTCTCAAGAGGAGATACCGCCTGAAGTGCAGCAAAATAAAAGAAGTCCGGAAGATCTTCATCTGTACCGGGAAAGTTAACAGATTTGGGAGACACGTTTGGCACGACGTTGCGTTTTTCGCCATCAGAGTCAATCCAAGACACTGTTATAGGCGCGGTGACTGAGGACTCCTGCGGATCTTCGGTGCTAGTACGTGTTTGCGCGGAAGACGGACTAAAAGCAATCTCAACCTGACGGGCTTCTGGTCCATCGCCTTCTAACCTGACCGACACGTTCCGTCGCCAATCTCGATCATAAAAATAATCGCGCCAGACTGCTTCCTCAATTTTGCGAGCGGAGCCCGTTAGAGGAGTAGCGAGACCCCGTTGGACCCTATAACGCTGGACCAAGTCAGTGGTAGTGCCGAGAGCGAGAAAAATAGCCTCAAGCAGGGCGGTTTTCCCGGATCCGTTGTCGCCGACGATCGCGTTTATACGGTGGCACTCCTCGATTCTGAGGCGCTTGAAACACCGGAAGTTCTCGATGCTGATAGATCGGATCATGAGGTCCCTGCTGGGAAAGCGGCCGGCGCGAGACCAGCGCTCGCTGCGTGCGCATATCACGCGCACCCTTGCTACCGCAAGCCTAAGAAGGCCGAGCCGGCGCGTAGTGAGGAAAGGGCGTCAGCGGGCGGAAGAGGTGCCAGGAACCGATAGTAGATGGCGGCCCGAGGGGAGAAATCGCAGTTGGCCCAGCCAGCGCGGTGGGTCGGGATGCTGGCGAGGTCGGCGGCGAGCGTGCGCTGCGGGCGCCAGAGGTCGCGCAGCATCGGCATGCGCATCCAGAACTCGGGGCCGTTGCCGCAGAGCTTGCCCAGCCGCAGCGCCATCTCGGGGGTGACCGCCTGCTCGCCGCGCAAGAGCCGGTGCGGCGGGTAGTCCTGCGGCTTGGTGGCCCTGCTCGAGGTCAAAGTCTCACGGCGCTTCAGGCGCTTGGGGTCGGGTCGCGCCGAGAGAAAAAGGTGTCAGGAACCAATACCGGCCGCAAGGGAGACCGAGCCTAGGGATCGACCTTCGCCATCTCACGGCTCGCCCAGGATCTGCTCGAGGGTGTAGGGGCAGTCGGCCGGCAGGCGTGATTCGAGATCGCCCTCGTACGGTTCCAGGTCCACGAGCGCGCGGCGGCGTGCCTTGGCGTGGAGCCGCGGCAGCTGGCGTTCGAGGTCGCGCCGCAGCGTCGGCGTCAGGCGGTCTTCGATCTCGTCGCGGAAGGTCATGATCTCGCGCCGCCAGCCGCGTCGGGGCGGCTGCGCCAGCGAATGGTCCAGGAGCAGCAGATGCTCGATGATCCGGATGGTCCAGCTGCGAAGGGCGTTGCGCTGCTCCCTGCCCAAGTCGGCGATCTCCTCGGCAAGGTGCGGAAGGTCGAGCGGCAGGTTCGGCCGGCTGCGCGCAAACCGGCGCAGCTCCTTCGACTGGCGCTGCGTCCAGGCGAAGAAGTCGTCCTCGTACAGATTCCGCTCCAGAACCTTGCTCATGGTTTGCGCCTACGGGTTACGAGGCTTCCGGCGCCGGGCTCGGGTTGCGCCGGGGTGGCCAGAAGTCGGCGAGGACCTGGTCGAGGGTGTAGGGGCAGCGTTCGGGCAGGCGGAGGGCGATCTCGGCCTCGCCGTAGGGCGCGAGCCGGCTCTTCAGATGGCGGCGGGCGTAGTCGTAGAGGCGGGGCAGCTGGCGGGTCAGGTCGCGGCGCAGGGTGGGGCTCAGGCGGAGGTCGATCTCGCGGCGGAAGTTGGCGATCTCGTCGATCCAGCCGCGGCGCGGGGCTGCGGCCGGCGAGTGCTCGAGCAGGAGCAGGTGCTCGAGGATGCGCACGGTCCAGCTGCGCAGCGCGTTGCGCTGCTCCTTGCCCAAGTCGGCGATCTCCTCGGCAAGGTGCGGAAGATCGAGCGGCAGGTTCGGCCGGGCGCGCGCGAACCGGCGCAGCTCCTTCGACTGGCGCTGCGTCCAGGCGAAGAAGTCGGCCTCGTACAGGTCCCGCTCCAGAACCTTGGTCATAGTTTTTGAATTTACGCGCCTCGCCGGGCGAGAACAACCGGCGCTGGAGTCGTGCGCGAGGACGAACGGCCGGGGGTCACCTTTCGAGGGCTTGGGCTCGGGCTCGTAGCGCCGCACCGGAGGCGGCTCTCGTCTTGACCAGAATTCTAACCAGAGCCAAACTGGTCAAGGTGCAGAAAGAACGGCGATGAGGACGGTCGGGACGTTCGAGGCCAAGACCCACCTTTCGAGCCTGCTGGAGCAGGTCGAGCGGGGCGAGGAAGTCACGATCACCAGGCATGGCAAGGCGGTGGCGCGCCTGGTGCCCGTGGGCGCCGCGGCGAGCCGCGACCGGCTCGAGGAGACCGTGGTCCGACTCAAGGCCTTCCGGACGGGGCGTCGGCTCGGCGATCTCTCCGCCAAGGCGCTGATCGAGGAAGGGCGCCGGTGAGCGCGTTGGTGATCGACGCCTCGTCGGTGCTGGCGTGGTGCTTCGAGGACGAAGGCGGGCCCGAGGCCGATGCCCTGATCGAGCGCGTGGCCGCCGAAGGGGCGGCGGTGCCGGGCTCGTGGTCGCTCGAGGTCGCCAACGGTCTGGTGATGGGCGAGCGCCGCGGCCGGATCAAGCCCGCCGAGAGCGCCGCCTTCATCGCCATGATCGAGGAGCTGCCGATCGTCGCCGATCGGGCAACCGACACCCGCGCCCTGCACGAGACGATAGGGCTCGCACGCGAGCACAGGCTCACGGCGTACGACGCCGCCTATCTGGAGCTGGCGATGCGCAGGGGCCTGCCGCTCGCCAGCGGCGATCGCCAGCTGGCGGTGGCTGCCCGGCGCGCCGGCGTCGCGCTCGTCGGCAGCGCGCGCCAGGCGCGGCGAGCAGGGGTCCGGACCTCAGCAGCCGCCGGAACCCTCACTCGTCGTCCGGCGGCGAGGTGATGACGAGGAAGACGAGGTCGGTGAGACCCGAATTGTAGATCGCGTGCTCGACGCCGGGCGGCAGGAAGATCACGTCGTGGCGGCGGACCACGCGGCGCTCGCCCGCGATCTCCATCAGGCCCTCGCCCTCCAGCACGTGGTAGACCTGCTCCTGGACCTTGTGCGCGTGCGGCGCGACGTGGGCCATCGGCTGGTAGCAGGAGATCCGGTGGTCGATCCGCCTCGAGCCGGTGGTCTCCGGGCGGACCAGCATCTTCGAGAGCGCGCCGCCGTGGTGCGCGGGCGGTTCTTCCCAGGGCACCTCGGCGATGTTGCGGATCGACGCGCGCGGTTCGGTCGGCATGGCGTGTCCTCAGTCGGCGGGCGCGGGCTCGGGCACGTGGGGATGACCGAAGACCGGCTCTTTGTGCGGGATCGGCGGCAGCGCCCAGGTGCCGGTCGCGGGCGGGCGGACCTCGGCGTCGACGTGGACGTCGATCAGGCAGGGCCGCTCGGCGCGGATCGCGTGCTCGAGCGCTTCGGCGAAGTTCTCCGAGCGGGTGACCGTGGTCGCGTCGACCCCGGCGGCGCGCGCCCAGGCGGCGAAGTCCGGGTTGTAGGGCGCGCGGTTGGCGCCGGCGTAGAAGCCGGTGCCGATCTCGCGGCCGTCGAACAGGCCGTACTGGAGGTCGCGGATCGCCGCCCAGGAGAAATTGTTCCAGATCACCCAGACCGCCGGGATGTCGTGCTCGACCGCGGTGCAGAGCACGTGCGGCACCATCGCAAAGCCGCCGTCGCCGCAGATCGCAACGCAGGCCCGGTCCGGGGCGGCGAGCTTGGCGCCGAGGATGCCCGCGGGCCCGAAGCCCATGCCGGAAAAGCCCCAGGTGTTGAGCATGGTCTGCGGCCGGCGCGCCTGCCAGAACTGCATGAACCAGTTGTGGTGGACGCCGGAATCGAGCGAGATGATCGCATCGTCCGGCAGCACGCGGCGGCAGTCGGCGACGATCCGCTCGGGGCGGAGGGGCGAGGTGTGGAGCTCGAAGTTGGGCGCGACGTGCGCATCCCAGGCAGCGCGCCAGGCGGCGATCTCGGCCTGCCATTCGGCGCGCTCGGCGCTCATGCCCCGGCGCTCGATTTCGGCCAGCAGCTGGCGCAGGAAGGTGCGGGCGTCGGCCAGGATGGGAAGTGTGGGCGGATAGTTGCGGCCGAGCTCGGCGTGGTCCACGTCGACCTGGATGAGTTTGGAAAACGGAAAATTCCAGGAGTAGCCAGGGAGCCAGGACGAGGACGAGCGGTCGTCGAAGCGGGCGCCGATGGTCAGCACGAGATCGGCGTGGCGGCCGGCCTGATTCGCGGGATAGGCGCCGTTGCGGCCGATGAAGCCGAGCGAGAGCGGGTGCGCCATGTCCAGGCAGCCCATGCCGTTCGGCGAGCTGATCACCGGGATCTGCAGGCGCTCGGCGAGTGCGGTCAGCTCCGGGCCGGCCTCCGAGAGCGTGACGCCGTGGCCGATGAAGAGCACCGGCCGCCGCGCGGCGGCGATCAGGTCGAGCGCACGTTCCACGTCGTCGGGCGAGGCGCCGCTCCGCTGCGCGAGGTAGCCGGGCGAGGGCGGCTCGAGCGCGACCTCGGCAGTCTCCTGGAACAGGTTGAAGGGCACGTCGAGCTGGACCGGCCCGGGGCGGCCGGCGAGCATGGTCGTGGTCGCCTGGCGCAGGAACAAGGGCAGCATCTCGACCCGGGTCGGCTGGAAGCTGCGCTTGACCACCGGCCGGAGCACGTTCGGGAAATCGGCCTGATGGTGGCGGTTGAGCTCCTGGAACGGGCCGCGGTTGAACTGCCCGGTCGGGACGTTGGCGGTGATCGCGAGGAAGGCCGAGGAATCGGTCAGCGCGACCGCGAGCGCCATGACCAGGTTGCAGGAGCCGGGGCCGCAGGAGGTGAGCGTTGCGGCCGGCTGATGGCGAACTCGGAAAAAAGCGTCCGCCATGTGGCCGGCGACCTGCTCGTGGCGCGGCGAGACCAAGCGGATCCGGTCGCGGGCGTCGTAGAGCGCATCGAGCAGGCCGACGTTGCCGTGGCCGCAGATGCCGAAAACGTGGGAAATACGTTCCCGGATCAGGAACTCGGTGATCAGCTCCGCGCCCTTGGCGTCCGCCATCTCAGTTTGCCCGCCGCCTTTGAACCACCGGCAGCCTAGCCCCGGCCTCCCGGCTGTCAACCGAGGCCGTCGAGCGCGAACAGCAGCCGGTAGATTCCGACCTCGGGCGGGGTGCCGCCGTTGGCGGCAAGCTCGCCGGCGAGCTGCGAAGCGCAGCCGTCGAGCTGCGCGGCGTGATTGCCGCTCAGGACCACCACCCATTCGACGAGCGCATCCGGGCCGCCGCGCATCCGGCGCTCGGCGGTCTCGGGATTGCTCGCCGCCGGATCGCCCTGCCAGAGCTCGGCCGCGACGATGCCGGTGTGCCTGAGCGCATCGGCCAGCGCCCTCTCGCCGAGCCAGCGCTCGAGGTTCGCCTCGGCGCCCGCGGCCGCCCCGAAGCGGAGCGTCGCGACCGTGCCGCCCTCGCCGCGGCCGCCATGCGCCAGCCGGCGGCAGGCGGTCCGCGAGGTGTTGCGAAAGTGCGGCATCACCCGCCGCGTCCAGGGGGTCGGATGGTTCAGCCGCTCGAGATAGGCGGGTGCGGTCAGCGCGCCGACGTCCCGGGTCCGGTAGAAGATGAAGTATTTCGGCGCGCCGCGGTCCGCGACGTAGCGGCGGGCCGAAAGAAAGCCCGGCACGTCCACCCGCTCGGCGTGGTGCTCCCGATTGAACCATTCGTTGACCTCGAGCTCGGCCTCGGGCGCGAGGTCGAGCCAGAGCGCCAGGATGCCCGGCTGGGCTGCGGTCATTGCTTTCTCCTTTCCGTCACGGCCCTCGAATTGACAGGCGATCGCTCCGGAAACTAGCCTCGGCTCCGCCGTGAGGGGAGCAACATGGAGGCGATGGCGACCGCGCTGATCGTCGGCGCGACCGGCGCCGCGGCGAGCCGGCTCGCCGAGCTGCTCGCGGCGCGTCCGGACTGGCAGGTGATCGGCATCTGCCGCCGGCCGCCGGCCGAAGCCCCGGCGCGGGTGCGTTTTCTGCCGCTCGATCTCCTCGACGCCGGCGCCTGTCGGGAGCGCCTCGCGGCCTGCCCCGAGGTGACGCATGTGTTCTACGCGGCCCGGGCGGCGCATGGCGAGGGCGGCCACGAGCCGGTCGCGGACAACCTCGCCATGCTCCAGAACCTGGTCGCGGCGATCGAGCCGGCGGCCCCCGGTCTGCGCCACATCCATCTGGTCGAGGGCGGCAAGTGGTACGGCCTCCATCACGGGCCCTACAAGACCCCGGCCCGGGAGGACGACCCGCGCCACCCGGCGCCGAACTTCTATTACGACCAGCAGGATTTTCTCGAGACGCGCCAGCGCGGCCGGGGGTGGTCCTGGTCGGCCTCGCGGCCGAACGTGATCTGCGACTTCGCGCCCGGACGCGCCCGCAACCTGATCACGATCCTCGGCGCCTACGCCGCGATCTGCCGGGAGCTCGGCCTGGCTTTCGACTTCCCGGGCGAGCCCGGCGCCTACGCGACGCTGACCGAGGTGATCGAGGCCAGGCATCTCGGCCGCGCGCTGCTCTGGATGGCGACCGAGCCCAAGTGCGCCAACCAGGCGTTCAACATCACCAATGGCGACCTGTTTCGGTGGCAGAACCTCTGGCCGCGGCTCGCCGCCTGGTTCGAGATGCCAGCCGGCGGGGTGCGCCCGATCCGCCTCGCCGGGTGGATGGCGGACAAGGCGCCGGTCTGGGAGCGGATCGTCGCGCGTCACGGGCTGCGGCCGACGCCGTTCGCCGAAATCGCGCTCTGGAGGTTCGGCGATTTCGTATTCGGCCAGGACTTCGATCTGATCTCGGACATGACCAAGGCGCGCCGTTTCGGCTTCCACGACGGGGTCGACAGCGAGGCGATGCTGTTCGAGATGCTCGAGCAGTACCGGGCGGCGCGCATCCTGCCGTGACCGGCGGCGTGCCCGCTCAGTGCGTGGTCAGGACCAGCTTGCCGCGCGCCCGGCCGGTCGCGACCAGATCGAGTGCCGTCGCGAACTCGGCCATCGGCAAGGTCCGCGCGATCTGCGGCCGGAGCCGACCGGCGGCGTAGAGCTCGAACAGCTCATCCTGGACCCGGCGCACCCAGGCCGGATCGCGGTCCCGGTAGTCGCTCCACTGCAGGCCCGCGGCCGAGATGTTCTTGACCAGCAGGTAGTTCGCCCGGAGCTCGGGAATCCGCCCGGCGGCGAAGCCGATCACGACGATCCGGCCGCGCCAGGCGAGCGCCCTGAGGCTGGCCTCGAAGACGTCGCCGCCGACCGGGTCGAGCACCACGTCGGCGCCATGGCCGCCGGTTGCGGCCTGGACCTGCGCGCGCAGCGCATCGCGAAGGTTCGGGACGCCGAGATCGATGGTCGCGTCGGCGCCGGCGGCCCGGATCGCATCGGCCTCGGCCGGCCTGCGGGTGCCGGCGAGTGCCGTGCCGCCGAGCGCCTTGGCCAGCTGGATCGCGGCGAGGCCGACTGCGCCGCCGGCGCCGGTCACGAGCACCGTCTCGCCGGGCTCGAAGCGGCCGCGGTCGAGCAGCGCGAAATGCGCGGTCTGGTAGGCGAGACCCATGGCCGCGGCCTCGGTGAAGCTCATCGCCTCAGGCATGGGGTAGGCGTGCTCGTCCGCCGCCAGGATCTGCTCGGCGTAGGCGCCGTGCTCGACCTGGACCAGCACGCGCTCGCCGACGCGGCAGTGGCGGACCCCCTCGCCCGCCGCGCCGACCACGCCGGCCGCGGCCTTGCCCGGGACGAACGGCAAGGGCGGCAGGATCTGGTATTTGCCGCCGATCACCAGGAGGTCCGGGTAGTTGACATCGATCGCCTTCACGTCGACCCGGATCTGGCCCGGCCCCGGCTCGGGCGCCGGCCAGTCCTCGATCGCCATCGCCGCGGGCGGCCCGAACTCCCTGACCACGATCGCGCGCATTTTTTTCCTAACTCTCGTCGAGCAGATCGTCAGCCTCGCCGAGCACCGGAAAGCTTTTGGATCCCGCGCTCCGGAACTCGGGCGCGACCGGTACCGGCAGCGCCGGGATCGAGCGCCCGGCGGCCTGCAGCTCGTGATCGAAGAGACCCCGCGCGCGGAAATGCGGGTCGGCGAGCGCCTCCTCGAGCGTGCGCACGATCGAGCAGCAGACGTCTTCGCCCGCGAACCGTTTTTCCCAATCGGCTGCCGAACTGGCGCCTACGATTTCGGCGATACGCGCGATCGTCGCCGCTGGGTCGCGGGCATCGTCCCGAAAGCGTTCCTCGAGGCCGATCAACCGGGAAAAACGGTCCCAGAACCGTTGCTCCAGGGGCGCCGCGGCCAGAAAGCGATCATCGGCGGTTCGAAAGATCTGGTAGCGGGGCGAGCCGCCGGTCACGAGCTCGCCCCCCGGGTGCGGCCAGCGGCCGGCCGCCGAGGCGTTGCCCAGCGCCCAGTACATCAGGGGAAACAGCTGGTCGGTCATCGCGATGTCGAGCCGGCAGCCTTTCCCGGTGTGCGCCCGATGCTGGAGTGCCAGCAGGATGTTGATCACGGCCGGGTAGGCGCCGCCCGCGATGTCAGCGATCAGCGTCGGCGGGATCACCGGCGCGCCGTCGCTGCCGGCCGAGAGGCCGAGCAGCCCGGTCTCGGCGATGTAGTTCAGATCGTGCGCCGCGACCCCGGCCTTGGGGCCGCTCTGGCCGTAGCCGCTGATCGAGCACCAGATCAGCCGCGGGTTTTCCGGACGCAGCGCCTCGTAGCCGAGCCCGAGCCGGTCCATGACGCCGGGCCGGAACTGCTCGAGCAGGACGTCCGCCTTGCGGATCAGGGGCAGCAGGCGGTCGCGCTGGTCCGGGTCCTTCAGATCGAGCGCGATCGAGCGCTTGCTGCGGTTGAGGAGCGCGAAGTTGACGCTGTCCTCGCCGAGCCTGGGCTCATACACGCGCATCTCGTCGCCCTGGCCCGGGCGCTCGATCTTGATCACGTCGGCACCCGCCTCGGCCAGGATCAGGCCTGCGAGCGGCCCCGGCAGCAGGGTCGAGAAGTCGAGGACGGTGATGCCGGCGAGCGGCTGGCTCACGCGTCCTTTCCCACACGCTGCTTTGCGACCACCGCCCGGCGCGCGGGCGCGAAGCCCGGCGTGCCGTAGACCTCGAACAGAGCCTTGCTGACGTCGTGGTGGTGAGCGAGGCCGCCGCGCATCACCCGCTCGATCGGCCCGTCGGGATAGCCGAGCCCGAGCCGGCAGGTGGTGTCGATCGCCTCGGCGCTGGCCAGGCCTTCGTCGAGAAAGCGGAGCGCCGCATTGTAGACCGGGCGCAGCAGGCGGTCGAGGATCCGTCCGGCCTGGTCCGCCGAGACCACGACCTCGAGCCCCGCTTTCTCGAACAGCGCGCGGGCGGCCGCGATCGCAGCGGGATCGCTCTCGGGCTGGACCACGAGCTCGATCAGCTTCGAGGGCGGGTCGTCGCCGTTGCGATAGCGGGCGAAACCCAGCACGTTCGAGCCCTCGTCGCCGTAGGCCTCGCCAGTGTGCGCGCCCAGACACTCGCTGCCGAGCTCGACGAGAATCGCCTTTTTCGAACTGTCTTGCGCATGGGCGGCACCGAGATAGAGCACGACCTCGCCGTCGTCCGCAGCACCTGCGAGGAACGGGTCGCCCGTCGGGAAAGACCGGCTCTCGGCCTGCTGCACGATCCGATAGCGCATGCCCTAGCCTCCGAACATCGCGTTGCCCTCGTAGCGGAAAAAGCCGCGGCCGGACTTGCGGCCGAGATGGCCGGCGGCGACCATCCGCCGGAGCAAGGGTGGTGCTGCCGCGCGCGGGTCGAGGGTGACCGGGAAAAAGGCCTCGCAGAGGCGGAGCTGGGTATCGAGGCCGATCAGGTCGAGCAGTTCGCAAGGACCCATTTTGTAGCCGAGCCCGACCTTGATCGCCTTGTCGATGTCGGCGGCCGTCGCGACCCCGGCGTCGACCGCGCGGATCACGTCGTTGTTGAACGGCACCAGCAGCGCATTCAGGATGAAGCCCGGCCGGTCCTCCGTCCTGACCGGCGTCTGGCCGGCCGCTTCGCACCAGGCCCACGCCGCCTCGAAGCGTCGGCGCGCTGGTGTTGAGGCCGGGCGAGACCTCGATCAGCTTCATCAGCTGCGCCGGCAGGCAGAAATGCATGCCGACCACCCGGTCCTCGCGACCGCAGCCCGACGCGATCTCGGTGATCGACAGCGTCGAGGTGTTGGAGGCGAAGATGGTTTTTTCCGAACAGACCCCGTGCAACGTCCTGAACAGCTTCTGCTTGGTCCCGAGGTCCTCGAACACCGCCTCGATCACCAGATCGCAGGCCCCGAGATCGCCGAGCTCGGTCGTCTGGACGAAGCTGCCGACGATCCGGTCGAGCTCTTCCCGGCTGAGCTTGCCGCGCTCGACCGATTTCGTGAGAAAAGCTTCGGTCTGGCGGCGCGCGCGCTCCAGCGCTGCGGCCTCGACGTCGTGGGCGACTGTGGAAAAACCGGCGCGGGCGGCGACGATCGCGATCCCGGCGCCCATGGTGCCGCCGGCGCCGGTGACGCCGACCGTCTTGATCGAACTGCTCATTTGCGGACGAAGCTCCGTCCGATCAGTTGGCGGTGGATCTGGCTGGTGCCCTCCCAGATCTGGGTGATCTTGGCATCGCGCATCAGCCGCTCGGCGCGCTGGTCCTTGCAGTAGCCGTAGCCGCCGAACAGCTGCACGACCTCGGTGGTCATGCGCATCGCGAGGTCGGAGGCGCGCAATTTCAGGATCGAGGCCTCGATGCCGATGTCGTCTTCGCCGGCCTCGACCAGCGCGCCCACGTGCCAGAGGAAACGCTCGGTGAGCGCCAGCTCGCTCGCGAGATCGGCGAGCAGAAACTGGATGCCCTGGAACTCGACGATCTTCCGGCCCGACTGACGGCGCTCGTTGATGTAGGCGATGCCGTCCTCGAAGGCGGCGCGCGCGATCCCGAGCGCATGCGCGGCGATCGAGGGGCGCGACTTGTTGAGCGCGGCGAGCAGGATCCGAAGGCCGTCGCCCGGCTCGCCCAACAGATTGGCGCGCGGCACCCGGCAGTCCTCGAAGGCGAGCGTCGCGGTCGAGGACGCCCGGATGCCCATCTTGTCCTCGGTGCGGACGACCTGAAGCCCGGGTGTGCCGCCTTCGACCACGAGCACTGAGATCGCCCGGCGCGGGTCCTCGATATCGCTCCATTTGCCGAACAGGAGAAGACGGTCGGCGACGTCGCCGTTGGTGATGAACGTCTTGCCGCCGTCAATCCGGATTTCTTCCCCGTCGGGGGAAAAACGGGTGCGCATGCCGGTGGCGTCCGAGCCGGCGTGCGGCTCGGTGATGCACAGGCATCCGAGCCCGCCCGCGGCGATCTTCGGCAGCAGGCGCCGCTTCTGCTCCTCGGTGCCGAAGTCGATCAGGGGCTTCATGGCGTGGAAGCTGGTCGACCAGATGCTGCCGGTCGCGGCGCAGGCCTTGGTGATCTCGCGCACGCAGGCGAGATAGGCGCAGTACGAGACCGGCTGGCCGCCATAGGCCTCGGGCACGAACATCGCGTTCAGGCCGAGCTCATTGATCGCCTTCACGTTGTCCCAGGGGAACTCGGCGGTGCGGTCGTAGTGCGCGGCGCGCGGCGCGATCACGTCCTGGGCGAGCCGGCGCACGGTGCGCACCAGTATCGTCTCCTCGTCGGCGAGGCCGGGCGGCAGGTCGAGGCGATCGAGCAGGCGCGTCATGATCGCTCTTGCAGCTCGAAGCGGCAGGGCGCCGGCGTGATCCTGCCCTCGCGCGCCCAGATCACGAGCTCGCGCTTCAGGATCTTGCCGCTCGCGGTCAGCGGCAATTGCGCCAGCACGGCGAAATATTCCGGCATGTCGTAGATCGCGAGCCCGAGCTCCCAGAGGTGGCGGAGCAGCTGCTCCGCCTCGGGCGCCTCGTCGCCGGCGCAGGTGACCGCGAGGCAGAGCCGCTCGCCAAGACGGTCGTCCGGCACGCCGAAGGCCGCGGCCCGGGCGACGAGCGGATGGCGGAAGGCGAGCTCCTCGACCCGGGCCGGGTGGATGTTGTGGCCGCCCCGGATCACGACGTCCTTGAGCCGACCGACGATCTCGAGGTTGCCGCGCGGGTCGAGCCGGCCGAGGTCGCCCGAGAGGAACCAGCCGTGCTTGTTGAACGAGCGCTCGGTTGCCGCCTGGTTGCCGAAGTAGCCCAGCATCAGCGCGCCGCCGCGACCGCCGATCTGGCCGACCTCGCCCGCCGGCAGCTCGCGGTCGGGGTCGGCGGCATCGAAGATCCTGACCTCGTAGGCGAGCCCGCCGCGGCCGCAGGTGGCGCAGATGGTATCGGCGTCGTCCTCGGGATGGGTGTAATGGTGGGAAGAATTCTCGGTCATGCCGTAGATGTTCTGCGGCTTGATCCCTTGTTCCAGAAAACGCTCGGCGACCGCGCGCGGGATCGGCGCGCCCGCCATGTAGAAGAGGCGGACCGCGCCCAGGCGCTCGACCCCACGCCGCTGCTGCTCGGCCAGGATGTCCATGGCGTGGGTCGGCACGCCCATGACGTAGGTGGCGCCGGTCTCGAGCAGCCAGTCGAGCCGGCTCTGGCCTGCGGGCGGGTCGTCGACCACGAGCTCCATGCCGGCGGTCAGCGCCTGGCCGGTCGCGACCCAGGCGATGTGATGCGAGAGCGGCGAGAGGGTCAGGAGCACGGTCGTGTGATCATGCCGCCAGTCGCGCACCAGATCGCGGCAGTTGGCGAGCAGCGTGTTGTCGGAATGCATGACCGCCTTGGGCACGCCGGTCGTGCCCGAGGTGAAGGCGAGATACGCGACCTTGTCGGGGTTGTCGTCGACGGGCGCGAGGCCGCACGCGCTGGCGTCGGGACCGGGCAGCTCGGCGCCCGGCTCCCGACCGCGGGGCAGCCGCCAGATCTTGCGCAGGCCCGGCAGCGCCGCGAGCTCGTCCTGGCGGTCGGCGTCGGCGCCCCAGCCGTCCTCGATCAGGAGCGCGCGGGCGTCGATGTAGCCGAGCAACGCGGAAAGCTCCTCGACCCGGTAGTTGCGATGCAGCGAAGGGTTGCAGGCGTAGCCGTTGCGTGCGCAGGCGAGGAACGCGGCGAGCGCTTCGAGCCGGTTCGAGAGCCAGAGGCTGACCCGCTCGCCCGACCGGAGCCCCGCCTCGGCGAAGCTGTCGGCCATGGCGTCGACCCAGCGGAGCAGCTCGACATAGGTGAGCCGGCGGGCGCCGTCGCGGGCTGCGAAGCTCTGCGGCCGCTCGGCTGCATGACGCGCGAGCAGCGTGTAGAAGGTCTCCCCGCGCCAGACCCCGGCCTCGTAGTAGCGCCTGGCGGTCTGCGGATCGTGCAGGGTCAGGAGATGGCCCATGGCCCTCAGTGGCCGAACTTGTCGGGATCGGGCTTGCGGCGCGCGCCGAACGCCGCGCCCAGCTCCTTCGATTCGTCGCTCTCGAGATACTGGCGCAGCAAAAGGTCGTGCGCCACCCGGGCAAGCCCGGCGACGCCGCCGTGGCGGGCGCCGAACGCCGCCTTGATCGAGGCGAGCGCGAACGCGCCCCGCTCGGCGATCTCGAGCGCCCAGGCCTGGGTCTCGGGGCGCAGCCGGTCGTCCGCCACGACCCGGTTGATCAGGCCGATCTCGAGCGCTTCCCTGGCGCTGATCTTGGGGTTCAGGTACCAGAGCTCCTTGGCCTTCTTCTTGCCGACCAGGTCTTCCAGGTACCAGGTGCCGTAGCCGGCATCGAAGCTGCCCATCATCGGCCCGACCTGGCGGAAGACAGCACTCTCCTTGGCGATCGTGAGATCGCACACGACCTGGAGCACGTTGCCGCCGCCGACCGCGAAGCCGTTGACGCTCGCGATCACCGGCTTTTGCAGCTTATCGATGCTCTCGTACATCTCGAGGGTCGGCAGGACGCCGGCATAGAGCCGGGTCTCCTCCATGCCCTCCTTACGCCCGCCGAGGCAGAAGAACTTCTCGCCCGCCCCGGTGATCACCAGCACGCGCGTCCTCGTCTCGCGCCGGATGGCGTTGATGCAGTCACGGATCTCGTGACACATTACAGCCGTGAACATGTTGCCGTCCTCGGGCCGGTTGAGCGTCAGCCAGCCGACCGGCCCGTCTTCCGCGTAGAGGATGGTCTCGAAGCCCAAGCCTGCCTCCTTTTGTTTTGCCTAAGCGCCCGGCCGGGCGGATGCAAGCGCCTCGCCGGTACCGTCTGAGCCCGGGCCCTGGCTTAGGCTTCGTGGCCAACGGGCGAGCGTGTTGGCGATGACGCTCGCGAGCTGCGGCTCGATGCCGAACAGGCGAACGTTGTACCCGAGGTTCACGCCGTCATCCGGGTTGCGCTCGGCAGCGGCCATCCAGTCGCAGACCATCTCCAGCAGATCGAAGAGGTCCATCCCGGCCACGCCGGCCGGGCCGTAGTGCTCGGGGTGGTGGGAGTTGCGCCGATAGTGATGCTCGAGCGCCGGCCGCGCGCGCTCGACGATCGCCTCGTAGTCCGGGGAGCCGTACGCCACCCCCTCCAGCAGCGGGATGATCTGGTCGAAGGTGGACTTCTCCGGCTCGTCGAGCTTGCTGGCGTCGTGGACCCGGCCTCGCGCCAGCATCTCGGCGACGAACACGTCGATGTAATCGCGTACCCGATGGATGTGGGCCAAAAATCGGCCCGGCTGTCATAAGCGCTTGGATCGTGCAATGCCGTTGCTCCCGATGGCTTCGTCCAGGTCAGCGTCACGGCCCGCCGCTGGCCGCGGCATTTGACAGCCCTCGCGGTCTGCCCCTTGAATGCCTCGCGTCGGTCATCGCGCCTCGGGTCCCCGGCAGTGGAGGAAGAAACCCATGAAGCTCAAGCTGCACCACATCAACCTGTGCACGACCAACGTGCCGGCGATGGACGCGTTCTACCGCGACGTGCTCGATCTCGAGCCGGAGCCGACCATGAACGCCAGCCGGGTGGTGAGCGCGCAGGGCTACGCGGGCGACGTCGCGTTCGTCACCGATGGCACCACCCAGATGCACCTCGCGGAAAAGGACCTCGAGTGCGGCTTCCGGATGGACAAGCCGGTCAACCCGCTGGAACGGGGCCACATCGCCTTTCGCACCGACGACATCGCCGCCTTCAAGCGCCGCCTCGAGGCCAAGGGCGTCTCCTACGCCGACTACGGCGGCTTCGCGATGAACGGCTGGCAGCAGATCTTCTTCTATGACCCCGAGGGCAACGTGATCGAGGTCCATCAGGCCCCGTCCTGATTGTTGCCCTGGACAATGCCCGCGGCCCGCAGGCGGGCGATCTCGTCGTCGCTCTTGCCGAGCAGCGCGCGCAGGATTGCCTCGCCGTGCTCGCCGAGCTTCGGCGGCGCCGAGCGCGGCGCGTTGGCGGCGTCATCCAGGTGGATGCCGGTGTTGACCTGCGGCACCGCGCGTCCGTCGGGAGCCGCCATACGATAGAACAGGCAGCGCGCCCGCAGGCCGGGATCGGCCGCGACCTCGTCGAGGCGGAGAATCGGGCCGGCCGCGATTCCCTCTGCGGCGAACAGCTCGAGCCAGTGATCGCGACCGCGCGTCTTCAGGATCGCCGCGATCCGCGCCACGAGATCCGCCCGCGCCGCCCGCCGCTGCGCGTTGGTCTCGTAGCGGGGATCCTCGGCGAGTGCCATTTGGCCGATCGCGCGGCAGAAGCGCCGCCAGGTGGCGTCGTTGCCGATCCCGAGCGTGAGCGGCTCGTCCGCGGTCTCGAACACCTGATAGATCGCGAGCACGCTGTCCTTGGCGCCCGAGCGCGTGGGCAGCTCGCCCGAGCCCAGGTAGGTCGTGAGCCGCGGGCTCATGAAGCGGGTCATGCTCTCGACCAGCGAGACGTCGATCTGATGACCGCGCCCGGTCCGCTGCCGGTCGAGGAGGGCCGCGACGGTCGCGAGCGCGGCGTCGCTGCCGGCGAGCAGGTCGGCGGCCGGCGTGCCGATCTTCTGGGGCGCGCCGTCGGCTTCGCCGGTCAGGTCCATGACGCCCGAGAGCCCCTCGGCGATCAGGTCGTAGCAGGGGCGCCCGGCGCGCGCAGCGGTCAGCCCGAAGCCGGTCAGCGAGACGTGGATCAGGTCCGGCCGCGCGGCCTTGAGCGTTTCGTAGTCGGTACCGAGCTTGGCCTGCAAGCGCGGCAGCTGGTTGAGAACCACGACGTCCGCCCCGGCGACCAGCTCCAGGAGCAGCGCGTGGCCCTCGGGCCTGGCGTAGTCGAGCGCCAGGCTGCGCTTGTTGCGGTTGACCGAAAGGAACCAGAGCGATTGGCCATCGAGGAACGGCGGCCCCCAGTGGCGGGCGTCGTCGCCGACGCCGGGCCGCTCGACCTTGATCACCTCGGCGCCGAGATCGCCCAGCAGCAGGGTCGCATGAGGCCCCGCGATCGAGGTCGTGAGGTCGAGCACGCGCACGCCCTCGAGCAGCGCGAAGCCCGCGCCGGCCGGCACGCTCGGCAGCTCGTCCATGGGCGGCATCGAGGTCTCCCGGGTTCGCCGCCACCATCGGCACCAGGGCGGGCCCGGCAACCCCGCGGCGCCGCGCTTGGCGACCTTAGGGGTTTGCCAGAAGGGGCGCGACAGTGCATCGTGGCGCCAAGAACAACCGGAGACGCGGAGGCCATCATGATCTGGAACCTGGGAAACCCGCTCGGCAAGGTGGTCGCGGGCGGCGCGCTCGCGGCGGCGCTGCTGGCGAGTAGCACCCCGGCGAAGGCCGAGGACGGCGGCGGCACCCTGAAAATCGGGATCGTCGCCTTCCTGTCCGGTCCGGCCGCCGGCCCGTTCGGCGTTCCCGCCCGCAACGCCGCCGAGCTGATGATCGAGCACATCAACGCCGGGGACCTGCCCGCCCCCTACGACAGCAAGGGCGTCGGCGGGTTCACGATCCAGCCGATCTACATCGACGAGGCCGGCGGCACGACCACCCAGGTCACCGAGCTGCGCAACCTGGCCCAGCGCGAGCACGTCGATGCCGTGATCGGCTACATCTCCTCGGGCAGCTGCCTGGCGGTCGCACCGGTCGCCGAGGAGCTGAAGCTGCTGACCGTGCTGTTCGACTGCGGCACGCCGCGGATCTTCGAGGAGAACGACTACAAGTACGTGTTCCGCACAACACCACATGCGACCATGGACAGCGTCGGCGCCGCCCGCTACGTCAAGGAGAAGCTCGGCGACGTCTCGAACTACGCCGGCATCAACCAGAACTACGCCTGGGGCCAGGACAGCTGGCGCGACTTCGTGCTCGCGATGAAGGCGCTGGAGCCGAACGCGACCGTCAGCAAGGAATTGTTCCCGAAGCTGTTCGCGGGCGAGTACGGCTCCGAGATCTCGGCGCTGCTGGTCAGCAACGCGGGCGTGCTGCACTCCAGCCTCTGGGGCGGCGACCTCGAGAGCTTCATCTTCCAGAGCGTCGCCCGCGGCCTGCCGCAGCGCATGCCGATGGTGCTGACCACCGCCGAGACCGCGATGTTCCGGCTCGGCTCGAAGCTGCCGGACGGCGTGATCATCGGCGCCCGCGGCCCGTACGGCGTGCTCGCCCACGACACCGAGCTGAACAAGTGGCTGCAGAGCAACTTCACCGACCGCTACGGCACGCCGCCGATCTACTCGGCCTACCACATGGCGCAGGCCCTGCTCGGGCTGAAGTCGGCCTACGACAAGGCGGCCAAGGCCAAGGGCGGCAATCCTTCGACCGACGACGTGATCAAGTCGTTCGAGAACCTGACTTTTGAGTCCATGGACGGCCCGGTCGACATGAAGCTCGGCAAGGGCCACCAGGCGGTCAGCGAGACCGCCTACGGCACCTACAAGTTCGACAAGGACAGCAACAAGCCGACGATCGTCGACGTGGTCCGCTATCCGGCCGACTGCGTCAACCCGCCCAAGGGGACGCCCAGCGTCGACTGGCTCAAGGCGGGCATGCCGGGCGCCCAATGCGGCTGAGCGGCGATCCGGCAGCGGGATGCTCTCGGGGCCGGTGCCGCGCGCACCGTCCCCGGCCGCTCTAGCCGGGCACAGCCGTGAGCGAAAGCACGCTGATCGCGTTCGCGATCGTGATGGACGGCCTGGTCTACGCCGCCTGGCTGTTCATCGTCGCGGTCGGCCTGTCGCTGATCTTCGGGGTCATGAAGATCCTGAACGTCGCCCATGGCTCGTTCTACGCGTTTGGTGCCTATGGGGCGGCGACCCTGGTCGGCCTCTATTTCGATGCCGGCCTGCCGACGGCCGGCGGCTTCGCCGCGATGCTGCTGGCCGCGGTCCTGATCGGGATCCTCTTGGGTTCGATCCTGGAGCGCGGCCTGTTGCGCTGGGTCTATGGCCGCGACGAGGTGATCGTCGTGCTCGTGACCTACGCCTCCTTCCTGATCCTGGAAGACGTTCTGCGCCTGATCTGGGGTGCTGATTCCTACTTCGCCTACCAGCCGTACGTCGCCCTCGGCAACGTGGTCGTCGGCGAGATGATCATCTCGGACTACGACCTCGGCCTGATCGGGCTAGCCGTCCTGATCGCGCTCGGGGCCTGGTGGGGCCTGAACCGCACCAGGTGGGGCAAGCTCCTGATCGCGGTGATCTACGACCGCGAGATGGCGACCGCGCTCGGCATCAACGTCACCCGCGTGTTCGCGATCACCTTCCTGATCGGGGCGGTGCTCGGCGCCTTCGGCGGCGCCTTCACCGCGCCCAAGATCTCGGTCACGCCCGGGCTCGGGGTCGAGGTCATCGTGATCGCGTTCGCGGTCGTCGCGATCGGCGGCATGGGCAGCATTCCGGGTGCCCTGGTCGGCTCGCTGATCGTCGGCCTCTGCCGGGCGGCGGCCGTGCACCTGTTCCCGCAGGCCGAGCTGTTCGTGGTCTACGCGGTCATGGCGCTGGTGCTCGCGGTCCGGCCCGAGGGCCTGTTCAGCCGCGTCCAGGCGAGAAAGATCTGATGCCGGACCGGACCTTGCCGATCCTGGCGGTGGTGTTCGTGGTCGCCGCGGTCGGTGGCTTCGTGCTGCCGCAGTGGGCGCTGTTCCTGGCCACGGTCGCGGTCGCCAAGGCGCTGGTCGTGCTCGGGCTGATGATCCTCTGGCGCACTGGCCTGGTCTCGTTCGGGCAGGCGCTCTACTACGGCGCCGGCGGCTATGCGGCCGGGCTTGCGGGCCTCTGGTTCGGCCTCTCGGACGCGATCCTGCTGCTGCTGCTCGGTGGCGCGGTCGCGGCCGTGATCGCCGGGGCGGTCGGGCTGCTGCTCGCCCGCTACCGCGAGATCTTCTTCGCCATGCTGAGCCTCGCCTTCTCGATGCTGCTCTACGGCCTGCTCGTGAACACCGAGGCGCTGGGCTCGACCGACGGCGTCAACATCGCCCAGCCCTCCTTCTTCGGCTACGCCCCGAGCGGCGCCGCGCTGATTCAGAGCATCTATCTTTTGACCATCGCGACCGGCCTGATCGCGGCCTGGCTGGTCCAGATCTTCCTGCGCTCGACCATCGGCCAGCTCGCCTGGCCGATCCGCGACAACGAGATCCGGGTCGAGTACCTGGGCGTCTCGGTGCGCGGCGTGATCCACCTCGAGGTGGTGATCGCGGGCGCGCTCGCCGGCTTCGGCGGGGTCCTGACCGCGCTCGCGGTCGGCCACATCGACCCGGAGATGGCCTACTGGACGACCTCGGGCGGGTTCGTGTTCGTGACCATCCTGGCCGGCACCGGCAGCGTGATCGCGCCGTTCCTGGGCTCGCTGCTGTTCGAGCTGGTGCAGAGCTTCGCGATGTCCTACACGCCCGAGATCTGGCAGCTGATGCTCGGCACGGCACTGCTGCTGACGATCCTGTTCGTGCCGGGCGGCCTGTGGTCCTTGTTCGAGCGCCGGCGCGCGGGCGCCTAGTGCCATGGCGGCGCCGATCCTCGAGGTTCAGGACCTGGGCAAGACCTTCGGCAACATCACCGCCGCGCGCGACATCACGGTCGCGGTGCCGCCCCGGCAGACGGTCGGCATCATCGGCGCCAACGGCGCCGGCAAGACCACCTTCGTCAACCTGATCACCGGCTACCTCAAGCCCTCCAGCGGCCGGATCCGCTTTGAGGGCCAGGACATCACCGATCTCTCGCCGCGCGAGGTGACGCAGCTCGGCATCGGCCGCTCGTTCCAGGTGGCGCAGGTTTTTTCCACGCTTTCCGTGCTCGACAACATGGCGATCGCGATCGGGATCGCGCGGCGCGACGCCGGCGCCCTCTGGCGGCCGCTGCGCACGAAGCGTCTGCTCGACGACGCCGAAGCGATCCTCGAGCGTTATCGGATCGCGGATTACCGCCACGCGCTGGCCAGCACGCTGCCGCAGGGCGTGCGCAAGCTGCTCGACATCGCGATGGCGGTCGCGGCCGGGCCGCGGCTCGTGCTGCTCGACGAGCCGACCAGCGGCATCAGCGTCGAGGAGAAGTACGAGATCATGGAGGTCGTGGTCGGCGCCTTGACCAGCGCCGGCCTGACCGTGCTGTTCGTCGAGCACGACATGGAGATCGTCGAGCGCTACGCCGACCGGGTGCTCGCCTTCTACGACGGCACGGTGATCGCCGACGGGCCGCCCGCGCAGGCGCTGCATGACGACCAGGTCAAGCAGTTCGTGGTCGGCGAGACCCTGCGCCGGTCGGCGCGGCCCGCTGCGGCCCCGGTCCGGGCTTGAGGGCCATGCTCAGGGTCAGCGACGTCGATGCCCGGATCGGGCCGGTGCAGATCCTCTACGGCGTCGCGCTGTCGATGGAGGAGGGCGAGATGGGCGGCCTGATCGGCCGCAACGGCGCCGGCAAGACCACCTTCATGCGGGCGCTGATGGGGCTGGTGCCGGCGACCGGCACGATCGAGCTCGGGCACATCGACCTGATGAACGTGCCTCCGCACCGGCGGCCGCATTTCGGGCTCGGCTACATGCCCGAGGACCGCCGGCTGGTGCCCGAGCTGACGGTCGAGGAGAACCTGATGCTGCCGGCCTGGTCGATGCGGGTCGAGGGCGCCGACGGGCGCCTGGAGTGGATCTTCGGCCTGATGCCGGAGATCGAGAAGTTTCGCGGAGCCCGTGCAATCCAGCTCTCGGGCGGCCAGCAGAAGCTGGTGGCGCTCGGCCGCGCGCTGATGGCCGGCACGCGCCTGTTGCTGCTCGACGAGCCGTTCGAGGGCCTCGCGCCGGCGCTCGCCCGCCGGCTCGCCGAGGTGCTCTCCAACCTCAAGCAGGAAGGCGTCTCGGTGCTGCTCGCGGAATCCAACGAGACCCACGTCGCCGACCTGCTCGACCGGATCTTCCACATCGAGCGCGGCCGCGTGCTCGCGCCCGATGTGGCCGGTGCGGCCGGGCCGCCGGCGCGCTCACCGAGCGTCGCCGACGGCTAATCCCTGGCCGGCCTGGCGGCCGAGCCGCAGCGTTGACCTGCAGGTCTTCAGGGCCGTCGCCTCAGGCGAGGACGTCGACCCAGATCGTATAGCCCCGCCGTCGGCCGCTCGCCGCGTGCACCACCGACGTCGGTTCCGCGTGGCAGGCCGTGACCGGCACGTCCCAGCCCCGGGCCGCGGTCGCCACGATCAGCGCCCGCGCCGCCGCCGAAACCTGGCGCATCCGGTCCCAGGAGGAGACCGTCCGGCGGTTGAGCAGATCGCTGCCGGACTCTGCCGCTGGCGCGGGCAGGGTCACGGCGGGACCGATCGGCAGATAGCTTCCCGCGCCGGTCCCCGAGCACGCGAGCAAGGCCGTGGCGCCGCCCGGCTCGACGCGGACCCACGCATGGATGTCGCCGCCGACGGGGGCTTCCGGCATGCCGCCCTCGCCAGCGAAGGCCAGCGCGGTCCGGGGAGCCATGGCCAGATGAGCGCCCGCGGCCAACCCGGCGCCGGTCAGCGCCGCGGATCGGACGAATTCTCGCCGGCCCAAAGAAGTTCGAAGCTTCGTCATACGTCCTCCACCATGAGCAGGGCCGCGGCCGGAGAGCACGGGAGCGGAGATTGCCGCCCCCGCGACAGCTCCGGCCGCGGAGAGTCCTGACCGCTCGTCAGGGAATCTCAGCCCTGGCTCTTGCTGCTGCCGACGAGCTGCGCCTGGGGGTTCGGGACGTACTGGAAGGTGGGCTCGGTGTTCCACGGCCCGCGCAGGTTCGCCTGCCCGTCCGACGACATGTTGTAATAGACGTTGACCGTGTCGTCGGGCTTGAGATCGCCGAACAGCGGCTCGGAGAGCTTGCCCATCGACTCCAGCGCCTTCATGAACATGTGGGTATGGGCGACCTCGCGCGTCGCCAGGTGCTGCAACGCCTTCCGGGTACCGTCGTCGGGCGCCATCGCGAGCAGATTCTCGTAAGTCTGCAGCGCGCCGGCCTCAGCCCCGATGTTGGCGCGGAGGTCGCGCACCGGGCTGCCGCCCTCATTGATGTAATCGGCCTTCCAGGCCGACCCCTGCGCGTCGAGTAGGTGCGGGCCCTTCCCTTTGATTGCGAAGATGCCGACATCGTGCAGCTTGGACTGGTCGGCCTTGGCGGTGTGCTGCTCGATCAGCATGCCGACCATCTCGAGATGGCCGAACTCCTCGGTCGCGATGTCCTGCAGCATGTCGCGGACGCCGGCATCGTCAGTGTGGAACGACTGCACGAAGTACTGCAGACCGGCCGTCAACTCGCCGGTGGCGCCGCCGAACTGCTCCAACAGCAGCTTCGCGAACTGAGGACTGGGCTGGTCGACCTTGACGACGTGCAGGGGCTCTTTCCTGTGAATGAACATCCATCGGGACTCCGGTTGTGAGGGGCGACTGTCGGGCCGCATGACCGCGGATCGACCCTCACCTCCGCCGGCATTCCAGCCGCGGTCGCCGAGGGGTGAGGGACGAACCTGATCGGGATAACGCCAGGCGTGCCGCGCGGGTTGCCAGCCACACGCAATTTTTCTTGCAATTGAGGCCGAGCCTGTCCGGGGCGCTTGCGGTCATGCGAGAACCGGTCACGGATCGGCCATTGAGAGTGTCGACGAAAATCCCGAAGATTCTCGTGAATTGAGATTTGCGAGCTTAATCATCGCCGTGCAGGGTATTGGGTGAGATCGACACGAATGTGTAGAATATCACTACCATAACTTGACGCTCGCCGTCAGAACGTGCTATTTCCGGTACGCAGAATGGATCATAAGAATTCGTGCAGGGAGGCGACCCATGGTTTCCTTGTGGAAGATCCGTTTCGTTGCGCTGCTCCTGGTGCTGGCGCCACTTTCGGCACCGGCCGGCGCGAACTCTCTGGCTCCCTCGTTCCATCACCACGCGCCCTGGATCCGCGGCGGGTTCCCGTTCGAGCGGATCGTGACGTTCGGCGACAGCCTCTCCGACCCGGGCAACGCCTTCGTCGCCACCAGGGACTTCGTGGTGCGCCCCTTCGACCCGGTGCCGGATGCTCCCTACGCGATCGGGCGCTTTCATTTCAGCAACGGCCCGACCTGGATCGAATGGCTGACCCGGCACGTGCGGCGGCTCGGGAGCGGGCTGCCGGCCCTGCTTCGTCCCGGTCTCTTCACCGATTACGCAATCGGGGGGGCCAGGGCGCGGCCGCCGGCCGACCCTGTCGATCTCGACACGGAGATCCGGCTGTTTCTGAGCGACTTCGCGGACTCGGCCTCGTCCGAGGCGCTGTATGCGGTCTGGATCGGCGCCAACGATCTGCGCGACGCTCTGGAGGATCCGCTCAACGCCGGCGCCATCGTGACTGCGGCTGTCCAGGCCACCGGCGCCGGGATCCAGCAACTCTACGACGCCGGCGCGCGTTCGTTCCTGGTGGTCAACCAGCCGAATCTCGCGATCGCACCGGCGATCAATACTCAGCCGCCTGAAGTCCGGGCGGCGGCGCGCGCTCTTTCCGAGCTGTACAACGGCGGTCTCGAGCAGGTCTTGCAGGGGTTGGAGGCCCAAGACGCCGAGATCGTGATCGCGCGTCTGGATGTCTTCACCATTCTGGACGACGCGGTGGCCGACCCGGCGTCGGTCGGGCTGAGCAATGTCGAGGACAGCTGCATCACGCCCGACGTGATCGTCGGCGCGATCTGCCGGCACCCCAACCAGTATCTGTTCTGGGACTTCGTCCACCCGACCACGCGGGCGCACCGGCTGCTGAGCGAAGATGCGGCAACCGTCCTGGCAGAGACTTTCGGGGCCTTCCAAGGCGTCGCAGCGGCGGCACGCCCGTTCGCCAACGCTCGCTGATTTGGGTGGAGCGCGCCTGTCCGGTGCGCGGATCGACCACCGCGAACTATCGGATCTCGCCGGCAGCGGCTATTGAGGAGCCGATAACCAGCGACGGGAGGCGAGCCCGATGACCGCGACCGGCAGGCAGCTTGGCGACGTGACCCTGATGCGCGCGCTGGAGATCGTCTCGCCGTTCGATCCGCTGGTGTTCTTTCCGGAGACCACGCCGGCCGACTGGGCGCCGCACGAGGGCTGGCTGAAGCCCCGGGCGATGGACCCGAACAGCGGCGCGCTGCTATTCCCGGTCCAGAGCTACCTTTTGCGCACCGCCCATCACACGATCCTGATCGACAGCTGCGTCGGCAACCACAAGGAGCGGCCGAACCGGCCCTTCTGGCACCGGAAGACCGACGACACCTATATGCGCGCGCTGGCCGACCTCGAGGTCGCGCCCGAGGCCATCGACTACGTCCTGTGCACGCACCTGCACGTCGACCACGTCGGCTGGAACACGAGGCTCATGGACGGCCGCTGGGTTCCGACTTTTCCGAGCGCCCGGTATGTGTTCTCCAAAACCGAGCTCGAATTGTGGGAAAAAGGCCACCCGAAGTTCTCGCGGGCTGCGCTCGAGGACAGCGTCCTGCCGGTGATCGCGGCCGGGCAGGCCGAAGTGGTCGGTGACGACTTCGCCCTCGACGACCAGATCACGCTCGAGCCGACGCCCGGCCACACGCTGGGCCACGTCGCGATCTGCCTGGCGTCCAAGGGCGAGCGCGCGGTCATGTGCGGCGACGTGATGCACTCGCCGGTCCAGCTGCTGCACCCGGAATGGACCGCCTGGCCGGACTGGGAGCCGGAACTCGCCAAGCGCACCCGGCGCGCCTTCCTCGAGCGCTACTGCGACACCGACACCCTGGTCTGCACCGCCCACTTCCCGCTGCCGTCCGCCGGCCATATCCGCCGGGCCGGCGACGACTTCCGCTTCGAGGACGACGCCAGCTGGTGAGGGCGAAGCCCGCCCCTACCACAGATATTTCTTGAGGCCGGCGAGCCCCTTGGGCGCGAACATCATCACCAGGATCAGCAGCACGCCGAACATCACGAGCCGCCAGGCCTCGAGCTCGCGGAAGTATTCCTGGAAGCCGATCAGAAGGAAGGCCGCGAACAAAGCGCCCCAGAGCGTGCCGCGGCCGCCGACGTAGGCGATGGTCAGGATCTCGACCGTGCGTGGCACGCCGAACTCCTCGGGCGTCGGCGACAGGATGCCGAGATAGTGGGCGTAGAACGAGCCGATCACGCCGGTGCAGCAGCAGGCCACGGTGAAGTTGATCAGCTTGTACTTGGTGGCGTTGAGCCCGAGGCTCTCGGTCGCCAGCTGGTCCTCGCGGATCGCCCTGAAGGCGAGCCCGATGCGCGAGCTGACGAGCAGCTGCATCGCGACCAGGATCACGGCCCCCAAGACCAGCAGCAGGTAATAGTAATGGAGCAGCTGGCCGCGCGCAAAATCGAGGCCGAACAGGTCCGGGAACGGCGCCACCGCCAGGCCGAGCACGCCCCGGGTGTATTCGGGGGTGTTGGCGATAGTGAAGCGCAGCGCCTCGGCGATGAACCAGGTCGTGAGGCCGAGATAGAGCCCCTTCAGGCGGAGCGTGATCAGGCCGGTGAACAGGCCCATCAGCCCGCCGCAGACGCCGCCGATCGCGAGCCCGAACCAGGGGCTGACGCCATAGTGGAACGAGGCCAGCGCCGAGCCGTAGGCGCCGGCGGCGATGAACCCGGCATAGCCGAAGTTCGCGAGCCCGGCGTAGCCGAGCATCAGATCGTAGATCGCGCCGAAGATCCCGAACATCAGCGCCGAGATGAAGATCGTCGTGATGTAGGGATGACCGGCGAGCGGCGGGATCAGTACCAAGAGTGCCACCAGCGCCGCAACCTTGAGCGCGCGCGCCGGCCGGGAGGTCGCGACGCCCACGCCGGCAGCGACCATCGTCACGACGGCACCTCCGGGCTCACGGCCGCTCGCCCTGCGCCGTGAACAGGCCCTGCGGCCGGAAGATCAGGACCAGCACGATGATGATCGGCGTGATCACGCTCTGCCAGCCGGCCGACATGAAGAAGAACGCGTAAGCCTCGACGATCCCCAACAGAAAGCCGGCGGCGATCGCGCCCGGGATGTTGCCGAGCCCGCCCAGGATCACGACCGCGAAGCTCTTCAGCACCGGCTGGGCGCCGACCGTCGGAAACGCTGGAAAAATCGAGATCAGCATGGCGCCGGCCATGCCGGCCAGCGCGGCGCCGATCCCGAACGCGATCGTGTAGATCCGGTTGATGTCGATGCCGAGGGTCTGCGCCGCCTCCGGGTGCTGGGCGGTCGCCCGGATCGCCTTGCCGGTGCGGGTGAACTTGACGTAGGCGGCGAGCAGCCCGACCACGACGACCGCGAGCGCCAGGATCACGAGGCGCTCGTAAGTGATTATGATGTCGCCGAACATCAGGCTGCCCGGGATCAGCGTGGTGACGCCGCGCCGCTGGCTGCCGAACGCGATCAGGGCCAGGTTCTGCAGGATCACCATGAGGCCGATCGTCAGCACGAACGAATCCAAAAGCCAGTCGCGGCCGGCGCGCCGGCGCAAGGGCTCGACCAGGCCGCGCTCGATCAGGACGCCGGCCAGGAACAGCGCGGCGCCGGCGGCGGCGACCCCGACCACGAACGGCAGGCCGAGGGCGGCGGCGACGAAGTACATCACGTAAGCGCCGAGCATGAACAGTTCGCCATGGGCGAAGTTGACGATCCCGAGGATGCCGAAGATCAGCGACAGGCCGATCCCCATCAGCCCGTACATCGCCCCGCGCACCAGCCCCTGGAAGATCAGCTCCGAGAGCACCGACGGGTCGGCCAGCATGCTGAGATCGACCATCAGAGCCATTCCCGGATGATGTCTTCGAGCCGGGCCTCGAAATCCTGCTGCGGCCCGTGATGACTGTTCTCGCCGAGGTTCAGCACGTAGACGTAATCGGCGATCTCGATCGACTTTTTCACGTTCTGGTCGACCACGACGATCGTGAATTTTTCCTGTTTCAGCTTGGCGATCTCGGCGTAGACGAGGTCGACCAGCTTCGGCATCAGGCCGACCGACGGCTCGTCCAGCAGCAGCGTCTTGGGCCCGGTCATCGTCAGCCGTGCGATCTCGAGCATTCGCTGCTGGCCGCCCGAGAGCGCGCCCGCCGGCTGCCGGCGCCGTTCCTTGAGCTCGGTAAAGCGCGCGTAGACCTCTTCGAACGCCCGCGCGAGCGCCGTCCGGTCGCCTTTCAGGATCCAGCCGCCGAGCTCCAGGTTCTCCTCGACCGTCATTGCCGGGAAGACGCTGTGGCCCTGGAGCAAATACGCGATCCCCTCGCGCAGCATCGCCGCCGGCGCCAGCCCCTTGATCGATTTGCCATCGTGCAGCACGTCGCCGGCACTCGGCCGCAAATAGCCGTAGATGGTACGCAGGAGGGTCGACTTGCCGGCCCCGTTCGGGCCGATGATCACGGTCACGAGCCCATCTTGCGCGACCAGGTCGACGTCCTTGAGGATCGGCACCTCGCGCGTATAGCCGGCGACGATGCCGCGCGCCTCGAGGCTCATGTCGGCAGCACCGCGGGCGTCACGATGCCGGACCGAGCGGACGCACTCGTTGTCACGTGGAAGCCTCCGGCCGCCGCGCCGCGCCGAGCCGCCCTCCGGACGGCACCTCGCCGCACCACATCACCCCAGCTGTAAGAGCCGCCCCGTCTCCGGTCAACACGAGCGATCGCGCGACTTACTTAAGGCCGCAAGCCCGATTGGGCCATTTGCCACTTGATTGGACGAGCGCGAAGGCGAAAGGCCGGCTGGGCGGCATAGACGAGGCATTGGCGGCTCCCGCGCAAATTGGGAGTGAGGTTCGCGTGCTCAACCTGGGTAACTGCGCCGGATCAAGGCGTTGGCGCCGGCTTTCGAGTTTGCCAGTTGACGCTCGGTGGAGCGGTCTTCCATGATGCGGCCAGCTCGTCTGCCGCGGAGCGGCAGGCTCATGGGCGTACGATCCGCTTGGCGGATCCCAACAACGACAACGGGCGCCCGCACGGAGGCGACTCCGGGAGATGGAGAAAGTGGCATGACCAAGCGTGACGACGATCGAATCCAGGGCCGGCTGCCGCCCGCTGGGGCGCTCTCACGACGCGGCTTCATCGAGCGGGCCGGCGCGGCGAGCGCGGTCAGCGCCGCCTTCCTGCTCGCGACCACGGCGCTCCGGGCCCAGGAGGGGCCGCTCAAGATCGGCTCGATGGGGCCGTTCACCGGGCCCGCCAGCCGCACCGGCGACGAGATCAAGAACGGGGTCACGCTGGCGCTCGAGGACGCCAAGGCCGAGGGCGACCTGCCGCTCAAGATCGGCGGCAAGGAGCGCGCGGTCGAGATCGTCTGGATCGACAGCCAGTCGAGCCCGGAGAAGGCGGTCAAGGCGGTGACCGACGCGATCGACCGCCAGGGCGTGCAGTTCATCTGCAACGGCTGGCATTCCTCGGTCGCGATGGCGGTGACCGACGCCGAGGCGCCCTACAAGATCATCCACATCGGCCATCTCGGCGAGTCGCAGTACATCTCGGAGAAGATGGCCGCCGATCCCGAGAAGTATCGCGGCTGGTTCAAGGGCTGGCCGGCGCCGCCCAAGCTCGCCGGCCTGTACGGCCCGCCGTTGGAGCACTTCATCAAGACCGGGGCCTGGAAGCCCAAGAACATGAAGGCGGCGATCCTGGTCGAGGACACCGACTTCGGGCGCGGCTGGGGCGATGCGATCATCGAGAGCCTGGGCAAGGCAGGCTTCGACGTCCTGCCCTACGACGTCACCTCGCTCGAGGAGACCGAGTTCACGCCGCTCTTGACCAAGTACAAGGCGCAGCAGGTCTCGCTGGTCGGCATGACCTCGACCGGCAACGTCAGCGCCTCGAACTTCGTCAAGCAGTTTCACCAGCAACGGGTGCCGGCGCTGCTGATCGCCCATGGGCTCGGCTGGTTCAGCGAATGGTACCAGCTCACCGGCGAGGCCTCGAACTATGCGGTTGCGATCGATTCGCCGCAGGTGATCGCCGATTTCCAGAAAGACTGGGTCAAGCGCTACAATGACAAGTTCGGCATCGATCCCGGGATCGCGGCGAGCGGCATCACCTACGACTACATGCGGATGGCGCTCAAGGTCCTGAACAAGGCGGGCACGCTCGATTTCGACACCCTGGTCAAGACCATCTACGACACCCCCTACAAGGGGGTCTGGAACCTGTACAAGTTCCCGCGGGAGGCGAACGAGAACGCGCTCGCGCCCAACGAAGTCGAGGTCGGGCCGTTCATGAAGGGGTTCTTCTTCCCGATGGTCCAGCTGATGGACGGCAAGGCCCAGGTCATCTGGCCGCTCGAGTACGCCGCCGGCGACTTCCAGGCGCCGCCCTGGCTCCAGGCGTGACGCGGGCGGGGGGCGGCCGCCGGTCCGCCCCCGTCCCGGCGGCGGCCGCGCCCTGCCGGTGAGCGCGCCGCTGCTCGCGGTCGAGGCGCTGGCCAAGCGCTTCGGCGGCATGGTCGTGCTGGACGGCGTCTCGCTGGCGGTCGAGCGTGGCCAGATCCACGGGGTGATCGGGCCGAACGGCGCCGGCAAGACCACGCTGTTCAATGTCGTCAACGGCATCTACACGGCTACCGGCGGCCGGGTGATCTTCAAGGGCAAGGAGATCACCAACCGCAGCGTCAGCGAGATCGCGCGCCGGGGCCTCGGGCGCACCTTCCAGGTCGCGCGCGTGTTCAACGAGATGAGCCTGCTCGACAACCTCGTGGTGCCGACGATCCCGAGCGGCACGCCCCGGCGGGCGGCCGAACGCCGCGGGCTCGAGCTGCTGGAGCTGGCCGGGCTCGCGGAGCTCAGATATCACGTCGCGGTCGAGATCTCGGGCGGCCAGAAGAAGCTGCTCGAGTTCCTGCGCACGCTGATGTTCGATCCGGAGCTGATCCTGCTCGACGAGCCGTTCGGTGGCATCAACCCCGCCCTGGTCGACCGGCTGACCGAGATCGTGCAGGGCCTGAACCGGGACCAGGGCAAGACTTTCCTGCTGATCAGCCACGAGATGCCCTCGGTGATGCGCCTGTGCGCGACCGTCACCGTGCTCGCGGCCGGCAAGACGATCGCGTTCGGCGCGCCCGCCGAGGTCCGCCACGACCCGGCGGTGATCGAGGCCTACCTCGGGCACTGATACCCGCCCCGCTCATTCTCCCGGTCGACGGCAGAGCTGAGCGGCGGCCGCACCAACCGCGCGAAGCCGGGGCCGCGCCCGCGGATGCGCGATCGTCCTACGATGCCTCCGCTTCGTTGCCGGGTTGCGTCAGGCGGCGTTTGACCGCGTCGACGTCGATCCCGGCGGTGCGCATCTTGGCCTCGGCCTGGTCCTTGACGCCCTCGCAAAGCGCCGCGAGGAACGGATCGAACCCGCAGTGCTGGTCCATCTTGGTGTAGACGAGGTCGTACTCGATCGGCGTCCAGCTCTCCATGCCGGCGAGATTGTGCTGGATCTGCACTTCCAGATGGTCGAGCGCGGTCGCGAACTTGGCCTCGGGGGTCTGCTTGGCCTCGAACTCCTGCCAGAGGTCGTGGATCTCGGTGCCGGCCGGCTCGCCCAGCCGCGCGCGGATCTCGGCGATCGCGGCCTGCTCGCGCTCGGGCTTGAGCGCCTTGCGCTCGCTGCGGTCGAAGAACGGCACGTCGCCGGTCAGCGCCTCGACCAGATCGTGGGTCAGGATCATCCTGAGCGTCTTGCAGAGGTCGACCGGCTGCTCGAGCTCACGGTGGACCAGCATCGCCATCAGCGCCATCTGCCAGCAGTGCTCGGCGACGCTCTCCTGGCGGCCGTCGGACAGCCAGCTGTGGCGGAGCTCGGTCTTCAGGCGCTCGGCCAGCGCCAGGAAGTCGAGCACGGTTCGGACAGCGGACAAGATGCGCTCCAGGCTGGTGTAAGGTCGCCCGCCGGCAGCAATAGCGGAGCGGCGCCGATAACCCAAGCAGGACCGTCAGGAGATCGAGGTCGAGATGGACCAGGCTGCCGAAGACAGCGCCCAGATCGCGGCGATCGCCCGCTGGCTGATCGCCGACGCCCGCCTGAACTGCGCTCCGCTCGAGCTGATCGAGGGCTTCTGCCGACGCATGCTCGCGCTCGGCGTCCCTCTCTGGCGCCTGCGGGTCCGGTCACGGATCGCCAACCCGCTGGCCAGCGCCTGGGGCGTGATCTGGACCCGCGACGGCGCCGGCACCCATGAATACACGGTGCCCCGGGCCATGCCCGCGACCGGCGCCCGGCACGGCAGCCCCTTCCAGCACGTGATCCGGACCCGGCAGAGCTTCCGGCGGCGGCTCGAGGGTCTCGATCCCGAGCGCGATCATCAGGTCCTGCACGAGATGGCGGCGGCCGGCGGCACCGACTTTCTGGCGGTGCCGCTCGAGTACGGCGACGGCTCGGTCCAGGGCCTGAGCCTGGTGGCCGACGGTGCCGCGGGCTTCGCCGACCGGCATCTCGAGATCATCGAGGCGTTGCGCCAGCCGCTCGCCGCCGCGCTCGAGCCGACCGCGATGCGCCGCTCGAGCGAGAGCCTGCTGCGGACCTACCTCGGCGACGGCCCGGCCGAGGCGGTGCTGAGGGGCGCGATCAGGCGCGGCGATCGCCGGCGGATCGAGGCCGCGATCCTGTTCTCGGACCTGCGCGGGTTCACAGCACTCAGCGAGCGGCTCGAGGAGGCGGCGCTGTTCGCGGCCCTGGATCGCTACTTCGAGGCGGTGGTCGAGGCGGTGCGCGCCGAGCGCGGCGACGTGCTCAAGTTCCTGGGCGACGGCATCCTCGCGATCTTCCCGGTCGAGGGCGCCGGTAGCCAGGCGGCCGCCTGCGGCTCGGCGGTCCGGGCGGTCGGGCAGGCGGCCGCGTGGCTGGCCGACGCGCCGCCCGCGGGCGGGACGCCGCTCGCGTTCACCGCGACGCTGCACGTCGGCGAGGTGGTCTACGGCAACATCGGCAGCCCCGACCGGCTCGATTTCACCGTGCTCGGCCCGGCGGTCAACCTGGTCAGCCGCCTCGAGGGCCTGGCCAAGCAGCTCGACCGGCCGGTGCTCTGCTCGGCGGCCTTCGCCCGGGAGCTCGGGGCACCGGCCCTCTCGCTCGGCCGCTTCGCGCTCAAGGGCGTCGCCCTGGAGCAGGAGGTGTTCGCGTTGCCGGGCAGCGCCGGCCCCGAGGCCTGACCGCCAGCCAGCCGACGATCTCAGGAACCAATCGGAATCGAGCCTGTTGTCGTGGCGGGTACGGGTGGGCAAAACGGGATCCTTCGTCATGATCAAGAGTCTCTCCGGCGGGCTGCTGGCGATCGTCGCGGTCGGCCTCGCGGCATGCGGCGAGCAGGCGACGCTGCCGGTTTCCGCAGGCATCGGGCCCGATCCACAGCTGCCGCCGCCCGAGACGTCCTTCATACCCACGGTCAACATCGCCCCGGCCGAGGGCTGGGCGAACGGCGGCCAGCCGGTCGCGGCCGACGGGCTGGCGGTCATGGCGTTCGCCGATGGCCTCGATCACCCGCGCTGGCTTTACGTGCTGCCCAATGGCGACGTCCTGGTCGCCGAGACCAACGCGCCGCCCAAGCCCGAGGACAAGCAGGGCATCAAGGGCTGGATCATGGGCCTGATGATGCAGCGCGCCGGCGCTGGGGGGCCGAGCGCCGACCGGATCACGCTGCTCCGCGACGCCGATCGTGACGGCGTTGTGGACAGCCGCTCGGTGTTCCTCGACGGGCTGCATTCGCCGTTCGGGATGGCGCTGGTCGGCAACGACTTCTACGTCGCCAACACCGACGCTCTGCTGCGTTTTCCCTATCAAGAAGGCGAGACCCGGATCGAGGCGGCCGGCGAGAAGGTGACCGATCTGCCCGCCGGGCCGATCAATCACCACTGGACCAAGAACGTGATCGCGAGCCCGGATGGCTCCAAGCTGTACGTGACGGTGGGGTCCAACAGCAACGTCGCCGAGAACGGCATGGCGGTCGAGGAGGGGCGCGCCGCGATCTGGGAGGTCGATCCGAAGACCGGCGGGCACCGGATCTTCGCTTCGGGGCTGCGCAACCCGAACGGCCTCGCCTGGCAGCCCCGGACCGGCGCCCTTTGGACCGTGGTCAACGAGCGCGACGAGCTCGGCAGCGATCTGGTCCCGGACTACATGACCGCGGTCAAGGACGGCGGCTTCTACGGCTGGCCGTACAGCTACTACGGCCAGCACGTCGACGAGCGGGTCAAGCCGCAGCGGCCCGACCTGGTCGCCAAAGCGATCGTGCCCGACTATGCGCTCGGCCCCCACACCGCATCGCTCGGGCTCACCTTCGCCAAAGGTGCCGCGGCGATGCCGCCGGCGTTGCGGCAGGGCGCCTTCGTCGGTCAGCACGGCTCCTGGAACCGCAAGCCGCGCAGTGGCTACAAGGTGATCCTCGTGCCGTTCGAGGACGGCGAGCCGGCCGGCACGCCGGTCGACGTGCTGACCGGCTTTGTCGACCAGGACGGCAACGCCCAGGGGCGCCCGGTCGGGGTCGTGATCGATCAGACCGGGGCGCTGCTGGTCGCCGACGATGTCGGCAACCGGGTCTGGCGCGTCCTGGCGGCGGACCGGAGCCGGACCGCGAGCCGATAGCTTTGCCGTTCCCGGCAAACCATGCGATAGTCGCCTGGGATCGAGGACGCACCGACGAGCGCGCCATGGCCGAACCGGCCATCAGCTACGCCTACTTGGAGAGCCCGGTCGGCCCGCTGCTGCTGGCGGGCGATGGGGACGGTCTGATGCTGATCAGCTTCCCCTGCGGCCGGCGCCCCCGCGAGCCGTCGGCGAGCTGGGCGCGCGATGCGGGCGTGCTCGCGGAGCCGATCGCGCAGCTGAGGTCGTACTTCGCCGGCGAGCTCCGGGAATTCTCGCTGCCGCTCCGAGCGCGGGGCACGCCGTTCCAGAACCGCGTGTGGTCGGCGCTGCAAGCGGTTCCGTTCGGGGTCACGATCTCTTATGGCGAGCTCGCGCGCCGGATCGGCCAGCCGTCGGCGGCGCGCGCGGTGGGCGCCGCCAATGGCGCCAATCCGCTGCCGATCGTGGTGCCCTGCCATCGCGTGATCGGCGGCGACCACTCGCTCACCGGCTTCGGCGGCGGCCTCGGGACCAAGCGCTTTCTGCTGGCCCACGAAGCGCGCTTCAGCCGGCACCTTGCTGCTCAGGGTGATCTGTTCGGCTGAGTAAGGCGATCAGAGCTCGATCAGGATGTTGCCCAGGTCATTCCGCCCGGCGCGCGCGCCGGGCGGAATGACGCAGGTGGCGTCGTATTCCTCGACGATGCACGGACCATCGCGAGGCGTGAGGAGATCCATGCGGCGGAGCACCGGGGTCTCGAGCCAGCCGATTTCCGGGCCGAAATAGGCCGGGCGCGGCGCCGGCCCGGCATCGGGGACGGCAACCCACGTCGGCCGCAGCTTCTGGGGCTGGAGCGGCCGGTCGGGCAGGCCCTGCCCGATCAGCCGGATCTCGGTCAGCTCGACCGGCTCATCGGGGCCGGCGCGGTGGCCGTAGGTGCGCTCGTGCTCCTGGCCGAAGGCCTCCTCGAGCGCGGCAATCGCCGCTGCATCGAGCGGGCCGTCCTCGACCGGCAGGGTCAGATCGAAGCTCTGGCCCTGGTAGTGCAGGCTCGCGTGGCGCCGGATGCGGATGCGGTCGGCAGCGAAGCCCTCGGCCGCGAGCTGATCCCTGGCCTCGTCGGCCAAGTCGGCCCAGTCCCGGTTGACGACGTCCAGATCCAGCCGGCGCAACAGCCTCCGGAAGCTCCGGCCATAGTGGTGCTCGACCTCGGCGTAGAGCAGGCCAAGTGCGGAAAAAAGGCCGGGGGCGGGCGGGATCAGGATGCGGCGGATGCCGAGCTCGCGCGCCATCGCGCAGGCGAACACCGGGCCGTTGCCGCCGAAGGCGCAGAGCGCGAAGTCGCGCGGGTCGCGGCCGCGCTCGATCGAGACCGCGCGGATCGCCCGGATCATGGTGGCGCTGGCGATCAGATGAGCGCCGTAGGCGGCGTGCTCGAGGCTGAGCCCGAGCGGCGTCGCGATCTTGTGCTCGAACGTCGACCGGGCGCGGTCGGCGTTCAGTTTCAGTTCGCCGCCAACGAGATAGCCGGGATTGATGTAGCCGAGGATGAGGCTCGCGTCGGTGATCGTGGGCTCGCTGCCACCCTGGTCGTAGCAGACGGGCCCCGGGAGCGCGCCGGCGCTGTCCGGTCCGACGACGAGCGAGCCGCCGGCGTCTAGGCGCACGATCGAGCCGCCGCCCGCGCCGACCTCGGCGAGGTCGATCGCCGGCACCTTGAGCAGGTAGCCGGCGCCGGTCAGAAGGCGCGAGCCGGTCATGATGCCGCCCCCCACCTGGTACTCCAGCGCGCGGGAAAACTCGCCGCGCTCGATCATGCCGGCCTTGGCGGTGGTGCCGCCCATGTCGAAGGTGATGACGTTGAGGGTGCCGCTCGCGCGCGCCAGCGCCTGGGCGCCGACCACGCCGCCTGCCGGGCCGGATTCGATGATGTGCATGGGCCTGGCGGCAGCCGCGCCCGCGCTCATCAGGCCGCCGTTCGACTGCATGATCAGGAGCGGCGCCCGCACCCCCCGCGCCGCCAGATCGGCCTCGAGCCGGGCGAGGTAACGGGCCACGATCGGCATCACGTAGGCGTTGATCACCGTGCTCGAGGTGCGCTCGTATTCCTTGATCTCGGGCAACACGTCCGAGCTGATCGAGACCGGCAGGTCCGGCGCCAGGCGCTCGAGCGTGGCCTTGATCATCTGCTCGTGCGTCGGGTTGACGAAGCAGTTGAGCAGGCAGACCGCGATCGCCTGGACACCCTGATCGAGCAGGATGCGGACCGCGCGCTCGGCATCGGCCGGATCGAGCGGCCGGATCACCTCGCCATCGGCTGCGATGCGTTCGTCGACGACGACCCGTAGGAATCGCTCGACGAGCGGCGGCGGCTTGGTCCATGCGATGTCGTAGAGCCGGGGCATGCGGAGGTTGCGGATCTCGAGGACGTCGCGAAAGCCCCTGGTCGTGATCAGGCCGGTCAGGGCGCCCTTCTGCTCCAGGATCGCGTTCGAGGCGACGGTCGTGCCGTGGCGGACCTCGGCGATCTGTTCGCCGGCGATCCCGAGTTCGTTGAACAGCAGGGCCAAGCCTTCGGCGATCGCGCGGGCGTAGTCGTCGACCGAGGACGAGACCTTGCGGGTGTGGACCCGGCCGTCGTCTGCCAGCAGCACGATGTCGGTGAAGGTGCCGCCGATGTCGACGCCAACCCGGTAAGCCGCCATGCCATGGATCCCTAACGCAGCACTTTTGGTGGCGCGCGCCAGCCGCGGGCCCGGCGTAGTTCCTCCCGCAGGCGGCGCGTGGCGGCGGCATCGACCGCTCCCGCCTCGATCACGACCCCATAATCGGCGTGCGCCGCCTCCAGGCTCAGGAGCTCGTTGCGGACATCGCGCAGCACCGCGCTCACGTCCCGTTCCAACGGATCGCCCCAACCGCCGGCGCCGGCGAGCTCGTGGCGGAAGACGTCGCCCTTGCGGATGGTCATCGTGAGCTTGGAGGGCAGCGCCCGGTTGTCCGAGTCCGGGTTCAGCCAGTTGGCCGAGGGCCGGCCCGGGCCGCCGCCATAGAGACCGTAGGGCCGGAAACGCCGGCGGTCCGAGCGGACCTGCAAAACGCCCTCTTGTTCGAGAAAACGGTAGTCGCGGCGGAACGGCACGCCACCCCGGAAGCGGCCGGCTCCGGCCTTGTCGGGCAGGAACTCGTACGCCTCGATCCGGATCGGCTGCTCGGCCTCGGTGACCTCGACCGAGTGCGAGGCCATGTTGGCGAACATGTTGGAATTGCCGTCGAGGCCGTCGGCGAACGGCCGGGCACCCCAGGCGCCGCAGGTGAAGTCGACGTAGATGAAGGGCGTGCGGTCGGCATGGTAGCCGCCGATGCTGATCCCGGTATTGCCGCCGTCGGAGGCCGCGAACACCTGGTCCGGCAGCATCATCGCGAGGCAGCCGAAGGCGCAGTCGACCATCCTGAAGCCGGTGAGGCCGCGCGCGGCGCAGGCGGCCGGCAGCACGCCGTTGGCGATCGTGCCCGGGGGTGCCACCACCTCGATCGCCCGGAACACGCCCTCGTTGTTCGGGATGTTGGCGGGCAGGACCGAGCGGATCGCGGTGTAGCTCGCGGCCTTGGTGTAGGAGTAGGTGTTGTTGATCGCGCCCTTGACCTGCGGGTCGGTGCCGGTCCAGTCGACCAGCATCCGATCGCCGCGCTTGGTCATCGTCACGAACAGCCGGATCGGTCTTTCCAGGTCGACGCCGTCGTCGTCGATCCAGTCCTCGAAGCTCCACTGGCCGTCCGGCAGCTCCACAAGCGCCGCCCGCGTCAGCCGCTCGGCGTGGTCGATCACGCTCGCCATCAGGTCGCGGACGGCTTCGGCGCCGTAGCGGTCGACGAGCTCGAGGAACTGGCGCTCGGCGATGTGGCAGGCGGCGAGCTGGGCGCGCAGATCGCCGAACACCTTGACCGGCACCCTGACGTTGGCCTCGATCAGATCGAACAGCGTCCGGTTGCGCTCCCCCGCCGCGTACAGCTTGAGTGGGGGAATACGCAGGCCTTCCTGGTAGATCTCGGTCGAATCCGAGGCGTTCGAGCCCGCGACCCGGCCGCCGACGTCGGTGTGGTGGCAGATCGTGGCGGCGAACGCGAGCCTTTGGCCGTCCCGCCAGATCGGCTTGAACAGGAAGATGTCCGGCAGGTGCATGCCGCCCGCGAACGGGTCGTTCATCACGAACACGTCGCCCGGCGCCATGGTCGCGCCATAGCGCTCGACCACGACCGCGAGCGCGGTCGGGATCGAGCCCAGATGGCCCGGCAGCGTCAGGCCCTGGGCGACCAGCCTACCGTCGGCGTCGCAGAACGCGGTCGAATAGTCCATGTTGTCCTTGAGCACGCCCGAATAGGTCGTGCGGAAGATGGTCAGCGCCATCTCGTCGGCGATCGCGAAGATCGCGTTCCGGAACAGCTCGAAGATGATCGGATCGGGCTCGGTCGGCATGGCTCGGGCGGCGGTGAGGGTCGCGATCGCGCCCACCATAGCCGCAAAGGGGTCGCCTTTGTCGATGGACTATGTGAAACTCGGGCGTGTTCAGAGGGAAGCCCCGTCGTGAACCAACACGATCGCGAGAGCCCGGTCGAGCGCGACGCGAGGCTCTGTCGCCAAACACAAGGGAGGCCTTGACATGGCCCAGTGGACGCCCGATCCGACCTTCTATCCGTCGCCGCGCCTGGCGACGCGCGCGCCCGCGGAGAAGCTCGCCTATGTCGCCGAGTTCGACCCGGAGCGGAAGAAGCCCGACCGGCTCGCGGTGGTCGACCTCGACCCGAGCTCGTCGAGCTACGCGAAGATCGTCAACCGGATCGAGGTCGGCACGGTCGGCGACGAGCTGCACCACTTCGGCTGGAACGCCTGCAGCTCGTGTCTGTGCCCGAACGCGCCCCATCCGCACGTCGAGCGGCGTTATCTGGTCGTGCCGGGCCTGCGTTCCTCGAACATCCACATCCTGGACACCAAGCCCGACCCGAAGGCGCCGAAGCTGGTCAAGACGGTCAAGGCGGCTGAACTCGCCGAGCGCGCCGACTATTCCAGGCCGCACACGGTCCACTGCGGGCCGGATGGCATCTACGTGACCGCGCTCGGCAACGGCGCCGGCAAGGGGCCGGGCGGCGTCTTCCTGATGGACCACGAGACCTTCGAGGTCCGCGGCCGCTGGGAGATCGACCGCGGCCCGCAGTATTTCGCCTACGACATGTGGTGGCACCTCGGCCACGACACCGTCGTGACCAGCGAGTGGGGTACGCCCGACATGGTCGAGGACGGCCTGATCCCGGAGAAGATCCTGGGCGCCCAGTACGGTCGCCGGCTGCACTTCTGGGACCTGCACAAGCGCAAGCACCTGCAGGAGATCGACTTCGGCGACAAGTACCAGCTGGTGTTCGAGCTCCGCCCGGCCCACGACCCGACCAAGGCCTATGGCTTCGTCAACTGCGTCTTGTCGCTCGAGGACCTGTCGTCCTCGATCTGGACCTGGTATCGGGACGGCGACAAGTGGGCGGTGAAGAAGGTGATCACGATCCCGGCCGAGCCGGCCGAAGCCGACCAGCTGCCGCCGCTGCTCCAGGGCTTCAAGGCGGTGCCGCCCTTGGTCACCGATATCGACCTCTCCGTGGACGACAAGTACCTTTACGTCTCCTGCTGGGGTACCGGTGACTTCCACCAGTACGACGTCTCCGACCCGATGACCCCGAAGCTCACCGGCAAGATCCGGCTCGGCGGCATCGTCTCGCGCGCGTCGCACCCGGCCGGCAACGGCCCGCTCAACGGCGGTCCGCAGATGGTCGAGGTCAGCCGCGACGGTAAGCGGATCTACTTCACCAACTCGCTCTATGGCGCCGTCGACCCGCAGTTCTATCCGGACGGCATCAAGGGCTGGATGGTCAAGATCAACGCCAAGGACGGCGGCGGCCTCGAGCTCGACAAGGACTTCTTCGTCGACTGGCCGGCCGGCCACCGGCCGCACCAGGTCCGCCTCCAGGGCGGCGACGCCTCGTCGGACAGCTACTGCTATCCGTGAGCCTCAGCGCCTCGGATCCATCACCGCCTTCTCGGCCGGACGGGACCGCCCCCGTCCGGCCGGCCTCACGTCAGCCAAGCTGGACCCGCCCGGGCTGCATGCCATGCGCCATTCCCGGACGCTGCGGCCGTCACTTGTCCCGGCTTGGGTTGCGCGTCCAGGCCTCCAGCACCATCGCCGCCATCTCGCGTCTGCATTTTTCGAAGCCGTCGTTCCAGCCCTGGCTGTACTCCTCGTCGCTGCCGTAGCGCTTGATGTCCTTCCGTGTCTCGGCGAACAGACCGCCGGCAGCCTCCTTGCCGCTGGCGCAGCCGTCATCGTAACCTTCGGCATAGGCGGGCGGGAAGCCGCGCTCGATCATTGTCTGCTTGACCGAGCCGCAGGCCGCGAGGGCCAGGGCTGCAATCAGGGCGGTGAGTTTGGTTTGCCATCTGCCGGCTGGCATCGACGTGTTCCGTAGATCTGCGAGCGTTCCGCCAGGGCTCCAAGGAACCTGCTCTCTTGACATTGTCCCTGGAGCCGTCCCGGCAAGGCGGGGGCAATCAGGACGGACCGCGGCGACCAAGGCCCCGACAAGCACCAGGGGAACGAGAATTGCTCGTCCTCGCAGGGCGACAGCTGACTTGGCGCACCTCTCGGATGCCGCGTCGCGGCCGCGCATCGACCCGATCGCCGGGCCGGACCGGTGACCCAGCTCTGGCCCTGGCTGGCGCTTGCCGGGCTGGGCGCGTTCCATGGCATCAACCCGGCCATGGGCTGGCTGTTCGCAGTCGCGCTGGGCTTGCATCGGGGCGGTCGGGCGGTAGTGCTGGAGGCGCTGGTCCCGATCGCGCTGGGGCACGCGCTTTCGATTGCGCTGGTGGCGCTTGCCGTCGTGGCCCTCGGCTTCGTGGTCGACCCCGGGATCGTGCGCAAGCTCGCCGGCGGCCTGCTGATCGGCTGGGCGATCTGGCATTGGCTGTACGGCTCGCGGCACCGCGCCCGCTTCGGCATGCAGACCGGAATGCTCGGTCTTGCCGCCTGGTCGTTCCTGATGGCGAGCGCCCATGGCGCGGGGCTGATGCTGGTGCCGGTGCTGATCCCGCTGTGCCTCGCCGCCTCGCCCGCGCGCGAGCTGACCGCGAGCGGCTCGCTCGAGGTGGCGCTCGCCGCGGTCGCCGTGCACACGGCAGCGCTGCTGGTCGTGACCGGCGCGGTTGCGATCGTGGTCTACGACTGGCTGGGCGTGGCGATCCTGCGCCGCGGCTGGATCAATCTCGACCTGCTCTGGACCGCGGCGCTGGTCGCGACCGGGCTGATCCTGTTCGTCATCTGACGTCCGCGCGCGACGCCCCTCAGGTCTGGCCCACCGCATCGTACAGGGCGCGCTCGAAATGGGCGTAGAGCTGCATCACGGCGGGATCGCAGAACGGCAGGATCTGGGTCATCAGCACGGCCGCGACCTGCCGCCTCGGGTCGATCCAGTAGTAGGTGTTGCCGAGACCCGCCCAGCTCAGGCTGCCGGCCGCGCGCCCGCTCGGCGCGTCCTCGGTCGTGATCAGGAACCCGAGGCCCCAGCGCTTGGTCATGCCCGGGAAGAACTCGGCGTCGTTCGAGCGCTCGGGCAGCACGGACCTGAGCGCGCCGACGGTGAGCGTACCGATCTGGTTCGCCATCATCAGGTCGACGGTTTCCGGGCGCAGCAGCTCGGTACCGTCGAGGCGCCCGCGACCGAGGATCATCCGGGCAAACCGGAGATAGTCGCCCGCGGTCGAATGCAGGCCGCCACCGCCGCCGAAGAACTCTGGCGCCTCCGGCGTCTCGAACGCGACCGGCGCCAGGCTGCCGTCAGCGGCGCGTTGATGCATCGCGGCCCGGCGGGCCTGCTGCTCGGGCCGGAGCAGGTGGCTGGTATCGGCCATGCCGAGCGGGCCGAAGATGTGCTCGTCGAAATAGACGTCGAGCCTCTGGCCGCTCGCCGCCTCGACCGCGCGCCCGGCCCAGTCGGTGTTGATGCCGTAGTTCCAACGCTCGCCGGGTTCGAACAGGAGTGGTGCTGAGAACGCCGCGAGTTGTCCGCTGCCGGGCGCCGGCAGGCCCGTGAGCCCTGCGTACCGGTCGATTTCGGCGTTCCAGATCCGGTAGCCGAAGCCTGCGGTATGGGTCAGCAGATGGCGGAGCGTGATCGGGCGCCTGGCCGGTCGGAGCCTCGGTGCACCCTGCGCATCGAAGCCTTCGAGCACCTGCGGCGACGCGAGGCCGGGCAGCAGGTCAGCAAGCGGCGCGTCGAGCTCGAGCCGGCCGTGCTCGACCAGCTGCAGCGCGGCGACCGAGGTCACGGCCTTGGTCATCGAGGCGATCCAGAAGACCGTATCGAGCGTCATCGCCGGGCCACGCTCGAGCTCGCGCAGCCCGAAAGCGCCCTCGTAGCGGATGCCGTGCCGGTCGGCCGCCACCGCGACCACGCCCGGCACGGCGCCCGCATCGGTCGCGGTCCGCAGCACCCGATCGATCGGCGTCGTGTTGGTCATGAGCTCGCACCTCCCTTTGCCGGCAGATTATGGCGCGCAGCCGACTCCGGCAATCTGAGCCGCAGGGCTCGCCGCCCACCAAGAGAGTTGACGGCGGCCGGCGGGCGGGTGAGGCTTCGTTCCGGCCGGCTGCCGGCTCGGGCGGCGCCTGGCCGGCGGTGAGGGAGAGCGGCCATGGACTGGCTCACGGCGCACAAGATCCCGATCGGCAAGGGCGTCGAGGATCTGGTGAACCTTCTGATCGACCATGCCGGCTGGCTGTTCGACGCGATCTCGACCGGGCTCGGCTACCCGATCGACGGCCTGGTCGGGATCATGCAGGCGGTGCCGCCCCTCGCGCTCGCCGCTTTGTTCGCCGCCCTCGCGTACTGGCTGCACCGCTCGATCGGCCTCGTGGTCATGGTCGTCCTGTCGCTGCTGCTGATCATGAACCTCGGCTATTGGGCGGAGACCATCGACACGCTGGCGCTGGTGATCTTCGCGACCGGGCTCTGCATGCTGATCGGCGTGCCGATCGGGATCGCCGCGGCGCACCGGCCCTGGCTGTACACCACGATCCGGCCGATCCTCGACATGATGCAGACGATCCCGACCTTCGTCTATCTGATCCCGACGCTGATCCTGTTCGGGCTCGGCGCCGTGCCGGGCCTGATCTCGACCATCATCTTCGCGATCCCGGCGCCGATCCGGCTCACCTATCTCGGCGTGGTCTCGGTGCCGAAGCCCTTGATCGAGGCCGGCGAGGCGTTCGGCGCGACGCGCTGGCAGCTGCTCTGGAAGGTCGAGCTGCCGCACGCGATGCCGACCATCATGGCCGGGCTGACCCAATGCATCATGCTGTCGCTGTCGATGGTCGTGATCGCGGCGCTGGTCGGTGCCGGCGGGCTCGGCAAGCCGGTCGTGCGTGCGCTGAACTCGGTCAACATCGCCCAGGGCTTCGAGGCCGGCCTCGCGATCGTGCTGGTCGCGATCATGCTCGACCGGGTGTGCAAGCGGCGCGGCACGGGCGTCGGAGGCTGAGGCCGTGGCGCCGACCGCAGCCGGCAAGGTCGAGGTCGATTTCCGCCACGTCGACATCGTGTTCGGGCCGAAGCCGCAGCAGGCGCTCGATCTGCTCGACCAGGGCGCCGACCGGCAGGCGATCCTCGAGCAGACCGGCCACGTAATCGGCGTCGCCGACGCCACGGTCGCGATCGAGCCGGGCGAGATCTGCGTCCTGATGGGGCTCTCGGGCTCGGGCAAGTCGACCCTGCTCCGCTGCATCAATCGCCTCAACGAGGCGACCCGGGGCGAGGTCGTGATCGAGGATGCCGGCGGTCCGGTCGACGTCACCAAGTGCGATCCGAAGACGCTCCGGCGTCTGCGCACCGAGCGGATCGCGATGGTCTTCCAGCAGTTTGCGCTGCTGCCCTGGCGCACGGTCGCCGAGAACGTCGGCTTCGGGCTGGAGCTGCGCGGGATGTCCAGGGCCGAGCGCGACCGCGTGGTCGCCGACAAGCTCAAGATGGTCAATCTCGACCAGTGGCGGGACAAATACGCCCACGAGCTCTCGGGCGGCATGCAGCAGCGGGTCGGGCTCGCCCGCGCGTTCGCGACCGACGCCGACATCCTCTTGATGGACGAGCCTTTTTCCGCCCTTGACCCCTTGATCCGCAACCGGCTCCAGGACGAGCTGCTGGAGCTGCAGCGAAGCTTGAAGAAGACCATCATCTTCGTCAGCCACGATCTCGACGAGGCAATGAAGCTCGGCACGCACATCGCGATCATGGAGAGCGGCCGGATCGTGCAGTATGGCGAGCCGGAGGACATCGTCCTCAACCCATCAAACAGTTACGTAGCCGACTTTGTCGCGCACATGAACCCGCTCAACGTGCTCAGCGGGGCCTCGTTGATGACGCCGGTCGCCGCGGTCGCGCGCCGCGGCGAGCAGGTGCTGCTCGATCGCAACCAGCGACTGGTGATGCTGCTCGAAGCCGACGGCCGGCCAGGTTCGGTCATGATCGCCGACCGGCCGGCACGCCTGGTGGCGTTCGACGACGGCTTCGATCTCGAGCGTCTCGAGCGCGACACGGTGGTCACCGCCTCGCCCGAGATCAAGCTCAAGACGGCGCTCGAGATCCGGCAAAGGACCGGCAATCCGGTCGCCCTGGTCGCGGACGGCAAGCTGATCGGCGTCATCGGCGACGACGAGATCTACCGCGGCATCCTCCGCCAGACCGGGCTTGGCGGCTGAGGGAGGCACTGCTTGATCGTCATCGAGAAGGCGCAGATCGAGGGCGTGCTGAGCTGGCCCCTGCTGGTCGAGGCGCTCGATGCCGGGCACAAGCTCGGCCGCGGCAAGAGCGGTGACCTGCTGCTCGAGCAGGACGACGCCATCCTCTTGAACCGCGCCGCCTGGAAGCCCGGCTATGGCATCGGCCTCAAGACCGTGACCGGTTTCTTCGACAACCCGAGGCGGACCCCGCCAAGGCCTTCGATCCAGGGCCTGTTCGTGCTGTTCGACCCCGAGGACGGCCGGCCGCTCGCGGTGATCGACGGCGCCGCGATCACCGCCTGGAAGACGGCCGCCGATTCGGCGCTGGGCTCGCGCTATCTCTCCCGCCCCGACGCGCAGAGCCTGCTGATGGTCGGCGCCGGCGCCATGGCGAGGCCCCTGATCCAGGCCCATCTCAGCGTCCGCCCCGGCATCCGGCGGGTCGCGATCTGGAACCGGACGCCGGCGCGCGCCGAGGCGCTGGCGACCGACTTGTGCAGTGACGGTCGCGAGGTCGAGGTCGAGGTGGCGACCGATCTCGGCGCCGCGGTCGCGGCAGCGGACGTCGTCAGCGTCGCCACCCGTAGCGAGGCGCCGGTCGTTCAGGGGACATGGCTGCGGCCCGGAACCCACCTAGATCTGGTCGGCGCCTTCACGCCCAGGATGCGGGAGGCGGACGACGAGGCGATCCGGGGCGGCCGGCTGTTCGTCGATGCCCGCGAGACCACGCTCGAGCACATTGGCGAGCTGATGATCCCGATCGAGTGCGGCGTGGTCCGGGCCGACGACGTGATCGCCGATCTTTACGATCTCGCCGGCGGTTTCGTCCGGCAACGCGCGGCCGACGACATCACGATCTTCAAGAACGGCGGCGGCGCGCATCTGGACCTGATGACCGCGGTCGCGATCTACCGGGGCGTGGCCGGCGAGAGCGGCGTTGGCGGCTGAGCGGGTCGCAACCGATGCAGCCTGGCTGGCGCTGGCCCGGGAGCTGGATCGCTGGGCAGAGACGGACAGCGCCGCTACGCTCTGGTGGCGTGACGACGACGCCGCGGCGGTGGTTCCCGCGCTCGAGCGACTGCTCGACCTGAGCGCGCAGTCGGGGGTGCCGCTCGCGCTGTGCGTCGTTCCGGGGACGATGTCGCCCGCACTCGGCGTGCGCCTCGCCGACCGTCACGGCGTTGCCATCCTCCAGCATGGCTGGCGGCACATCAACCATGCCGGCCGCGGCGAGGGCGCCTGGGAGCTCGGCGACCATCGCCCGCTCGCGCAGATTCGCGAGGAGCTGGAGGCGGGGCATCGGCAGCTCGCCGGCGCGTTCGGCGCCAAGGCGTTGCCGGTGATGGTGCCGCCCTGGAACCGGATCTCGGCCCGGGTCACCGAATGCCTGCCGGGGCTCGGCTTCATCGGTGTTTCGACCTTCGGCGCGCGCGCGCGCGCCGAACCAGCGCCCGGCCTCCTGCAGGTCAACGTCCACTGCGACCCGGTCAAGTGGAAGCAGGGTGGCCGGTTCGCCGGCACCGCGCGGGCGCTCGACGATCTGCGGGGCCACCTCGCGGCGCGGCGCACCGGCTCTATCGATCCGCTCGAGCCGACCGGGCTCGTGACCCACCATCTGGATCTGGACGCGCAGGCCTGGGAGTTCGTCGCCGAGGTGCTGCGCCGGACCGGAGCCCACCCGGCGGCGCGCTGGCTGAGCGCGGCGGACGTGTTCCGGCCATGACCGAGCTGCGACCCGCCGGCCCCGACGATCGCGATCGGGTCGCAGCCTTCCTGCACGAGCGCATGAGCAGCAAAATCAGCCTCGAGCGCTGGCGCCGGCTGTTCGACTACGGCTGGCTCGAGGCCAAGCCGGACTGCGGCGTGGTCGTGATCGAGCAGGGCGCGGTCGCCGGCTATCTCGGGGTCATCCATGCGCAGCGGCAGATCCGCGGACGGCGGGTGCGGACCGCCAATCTCAGCTCCTGGTACATCGCGCGCTCGCTGCGCGGGCGCGGGCTGGGCCTCGCCATGCTCGAGCTCGCGACCCGGAACCCTGGCGTCACCTACACCACCTTCAGCAGCAACCCGCCGGCGCTCCGCCTGATGACCAGGCTCGGGCTCGGGCTGCTCGACCGGGAGCGCTTCCTCTGGCGACGAACCGACGATCCAGCCGGGATCGAGGTGCTCGCCGGGCTCGATGCTGTCCTGCCCGAAGCATCGGACGATGAGCGGCAGATCCTCGAGGATCACCGCGACCTGCCGGTTCAGCCCCGGCTGCTGCGGGCGCCCGAGGGCGACTGCCTGGTGATCCTGTCGGTCAAGGAAAAGGCTGCCGACGTCGCCTACCACGAGGTGCTGCATCTCGGCCGGCCGGCGGTGCTCGCCCGCCATGCGCAGGCGTTCGCAAACCTCGTGCTGGCGCCAGGCGCGAGCGTGCTCGCTGTCGACAGGCGGTTCCTGGACGGCTTCGCGGTCGCGGCCGAAACCGAGCCGATCAGCGTGCCGCGGTTTTTCCGATCGGCCGAGCTGGCGGCGGCCGAGGTCGATTTCCTGTACTCGGAGATCCCGTTGCTCGACCTCAAGCTCTACTAGCCGGCGCGCGCGACCGGCCGATGCTCCTCGGTGTCGACGGCCTCGGCGCACAGCGCGCTCGCGGCGGGCGTGGCGCGCGGCGGCAGCGCGACATACGGGCCCTGCTCGGCGAGCGGCAGCGCCCGGCGCCGGGTCATGCGCCAGATCGCGAACAGGCCGATCGCGGCGTGTATGGCGGCGAGCCACCAGAAGAACCCGGCCGGGCCGACCAGGGTCATCATGGCGCCGGCGGTGACCGGGCCGAACGCGGCGCCGAGCCCGGCCGCGAGCACCAGCGTGCCACTCGCCCTGACGATCTGCTCCGGCCGCAGGAAGTCGTTGGTGTGGGCGATGCAGAGCGAATACATCGGCAGATTGAGCCCGCCGAACAGCGCGACCGCCAGCAGCATCCCGGGCTCCGAGCGCCCGACCAGCAGCGGGCCGAGCAGCGCCAGGAGGGCTGCGGCGAAGGTTGCAAGCGTCAGCACCAGACGGCGATCGAAGGCATCCGACAGGCGGCCGATCGGCCATTGCAGCAGGACGCCGCCCACCAGCCAGCAGCCGATGAAGAGCGAGATTTCACGGACCGAGAAGCCGACCGCGCGGCCGTAGACCGCGGCCATGCCGAAGAACCCGCCCTGCGCGATGCCGGTCGCCAGCATGCCGATGACGCCGAGCGGCGAGATCCGGTAGAGCTCGCCGGGGCTGACCTTGGCGAGCGCCGCGAACGGCGGTCCGGGCCGCGCCGACAGCAGCATCGGGATGACCGCGAGCGAGACCAGGATCGACACCAGGATGAACAGCCTGGTGCCGGCCGGGTCGGCGAGATTGAGCAGGCCCTGGCCGAGCGCCATGCCGCCCAGGCTCACCACCATGTAGACCGAGAGCAGCTGGCCGCGGGTCTGGTTGCTCGCCTGGTCGTTCAGCCAGCTCTCGGCGACCACGTAGAGGCCGGCGTAGCAGAAGCCGCTGACCAGGCGCATCAGGCCCCAGGTGAACGGCTGGACCAGGACGGCATGGATCAGGATCGCGATCGAGGCGAGGGAGGCCAGCGCCCCGAACACCCGGATGTGGCCGACCCGTGCCACCAGCTTCGGGGTCAGGGTCGAGCTCGCGAGGAAACCTATGTAATAGCCCGACATCAGCAGGCCGATGACCGTGGTCGGGAAGCCCTCCAGCGATGCGCGCACGCCGAGCAGCGAGCCCTGCAGCCCGTTGCCGACCATCAGCAGCGCCATCCCGAGCAGCAGCGCCCACACGCTCGCGACCGCAGCCACCATCGCCGACCGATCCGATCCGGAGGAAGCCGGAATTCGTACGCCGTCAGGGCGTTCGCGGCAACGACCGCGTGCGGGATCAGCGCGTCGACGCGCGTCAGTGCGCCCGGAGGTAGCGTCGCGCCGCGGATTTCGCTACGCTGCGGCGGCAATTGACTAGTGGCCATGGCGAGCAGAGCGCATCACGCGGCCCCGGCCGCCCTGGAGACACCATCGGGCAAGGGCGCCCGGGACGAGAACTTTCCGGTCGGCTCGTTCCTGTTGCCGGCGGCGTTGCGGCCGCACGTCCAGGCGTTCTACGCGTTCGTGCGCGCGGCCGACGACGTCGCCGACAACCCCAAGCTCGCGGCCGCGGACAAGGTCGCCCGCCTGCAGCAGTTCGCGCGCGCGCTCACCGGCAGCTACGAGGACGCAGCCGCCCTGCCCAAGGCGCTGGCGCTCCGGGCGAGCCTCGGCGCGACCGGCGTCACGCCGCAGCACGCGCTCGACCTGCTGGCGGCGTTCACCCAGGATGCGACCAAGCTCCGTTACCGCGACTGGTCGGATCTGCTCGGCTACTGCGCGCTCTCGGCGCGGCCGGTCGGCCGCCAGCTGCTCGATCTGCACGGCGAGGCGACGGCGCTCTACGCCTTTTCCGACCCGCTGTGCGATGCACTGCAGGTGCTCAACCACCTCCAGGACTGCCAGGCCGACTACCGCAATCTCGACCGGGTCTATCTGCCGCTCGATCGCTTCGCGGCCGCCGGCATCGCCGTCGAGGCGCTGGATCGGCCGCGCTCCAGCCCGGCGCTCCGGCGGGTGCTGGACGACACGCTCGCGGGCGTCGACCAGCTGCTGGCGGCCGCCGCCGATCTGCCACGCGCGCTCGAGAGCCCCCGGCTCGCAGCCGAGTCGGCGGTGATCCTCGCGATCGCCCGGCGACTTGCCCGCGAACTCCGTCGGCGCGACCCGCTGGCCGAGCGGGTCGAGCTCAGCCGCCCAGCGTTCTTCTACTGCGCTCTGCAAGGCCTGGTTGGCCTGCCATGGGCGCGGCGCCGCCGGTCGCCTGCGGGCGCCGCCCGCGTCACCCCACGATGACCGCCGTGCGCCAGCTCGACGAAGCGCCGGCCGCGTTCGATGCCGCGAGCGGTCGGGCGCATGCCCAGGCGGTGGTGGCGGCCTCCGGGACGTCCTTCTACTGGAGCATGCGCCTGCTGCCGCGCGCCAAGCGCGACGCGATGTACGCGATCTACGCCTTCTGCCGGGAGGTCGACGACATCGCCGACGGCGCGCTGCCGCCAGCGCTCAAGCTTGCCCAACTCGCCGGCTGGCGGGCCGAGGTCGAGGCCCTGTTCGCAGGCCACGCGAGCTGGCCGACCACGCTGGCACTGATCGAGCCGGTCGACCGCTTCGATCTGCCCAAGGCCGAGTTCGACGCGATGATCGACGGCATGGAGATGGACGCCGGCGAGCGCATGCGAGCGCCAGAGCTGGCCGAGCTGGAGCGCTACTGCCGCTGCGTCGCGGGCGCGGTCGGGCTCCTGTCGGTGCGGGTGTTCGGCGCCCTCGGCCCCGACCCCGAGCGAGGTGCGCTCGCGCTCGCGGAAGCGCTGCAGCTGACCAACATCCTGCGCGACCTGACCGAGGATGCCGAGCGCGGCCGATTGTATCTGCCGCGCGAGTTGCTCGAGCAGCAGAAGATCGCCGAGCGCGACCCGCAGCGCGTGCTCGACCACCCGGCGCTGCCCGCGGTCTGCGCCGCGCTGTCCGAACGGGCGCGGCGCCGCTTCGAGGAGGCGGATCGCCGGTTCGCGGGCAGCGACCGCCGCCGGATGCGGCCGGCGCTGGTGATGATGCAGGTCTATCGGCGCACGCTGGAGCGGCTGGTCGCGCGCGGCTGGCAGCGGCTCGATCAACCGGTGCGCCTGGCCAAGCCCGAGCGCCTGTGGCTGGCGCTGCGCTACGGACTGCTCTGACCGGATGGCGACGATCCACGTGGTCGGGGCGGGGCTCGCTGGCCTGCCTGCGGCGATTCGGCTGCTCGAGCGGGGCCGGCCGGTGGCGCTCTACGAGGCCGCCCAGCAGGCGGGCGGCCGCTGCCGTTCCTACTTCGACCGCGGCCTCGACCGGGTGATCGACAACGGCAATCACCTGCTGCTGAGCGGCAACCGCGCGACCCTCGGCTACCTCGACGCGATCGGCGCCGGCGACCAGCTGACCGGCCCGGCCGAGCCCTGCTTCCCGTTCCTCGACCTAGCCACGGGCGAGCGCTGGGCGGTGCGCCCGAACCGCGGCCTGGTGCCGATCTGGCCCGCGGTGCCGGGGCGGCGCGTACCGGGTACTCGTTTGCGCGACTATCTCGGCGCCTGGCGCCTGGCCTGCGCCGGACCGGAGCAGACCGTCGCCGACTGCCTCGATGTGGCCAACCCGCTCTGGCGCCGCTTCTGGGAACCGCTCGCGCGCGCCGTGCTCAACACGCCGCCCGAGCAGGGCTCGGCGCGGCTGCTCTGGGCCGCCGTCCGGGAGAGTTTTGCCCGCGGCGGCGCCGGCTGCCGGCCGCTGATCGCCCGCACGAGCCTGGCCGCGAGCCTGATCGATCCGGCGCTCGGCCGGCTCGCCGCTGCCGGCGTCACGGTTGCGTTCGGCCACCGCCTGCGCGCGATCCCCCGCCGGGACGGCCGCGCTGACGGCCTCGACTTCGGCCAGCGCCGGATCGAGCTCGGTCCCGAGGACGAGATCATCCTGGCGCTGCCGCCCGGCCAGGCGGGCGCGCTGCTGCCCGAGATCGCGGTGCCCGAGAGCAGCCACGCGATCGTCAACGGCCACTTCCGCCTGTCCCGGCCGGCCCGACTGCCGGGCGGGTCGCCGCTGCTCGGGCTGATCGGCGGCACCGCGGAATGGCTGTTCGTCCGCGATGAGCTGGTCAGTCTGACGGTCAGTGCCGCCGATGCGCTCGCCGAGCAGCCGAGCGAGACGATCGCTGCGCGATTCTGGGCCGATGTCGCGCAGGCGCTCGGGCTGCCGGCGATGCCGCAGCCGCCGGTCCGGATCGTCAAGGAGCGGCGCGCCACCTTTGCCCAGACCCCGGCCGCCGCCGCCCGCCGGCCTGGCGCCGGGACGCGCTGGGCCAACCTCCACCTCGCCGGCGACTGGACCGCGACCGGCCTGCCGGCCACGATCGAGGGCGCCGTGCGCTCGGGCGAGCACGCGGCCGCGCGCGCGGCCAGCGCGCACGTCTCGCCCCGCCGGGCGGACGACGCTTGGCTCCGGGCGTCGTGATCCGGCTCGGGGTGGTCATGGGCCTGCAGGCCGAAGCCGGCTGCCTGCGCCAGCCGCTCGACGACGGCACGCTCACCTACATCAGCGGCGGCAGCGCGCTCCGGGCCCGGTTCGGAGCCGAGCAGCTCCGGGCCGAGGGCATCGACGGTCTGGTCAGCTTCGGGCTCGCGATCGGCCTGGCGCCGGTCCTGCGTCCCGGCGATCTGGTGGTCGGCGACAGCGTGGTGCTGCCGACCGGGAAGACGATCGCGACTGACCCGGCCTGGCGCGCGGCCGTGCTCCGCAGGCTTGGCGCGGCCGGGCTCAGTCCACGGGTCGTGCGGATCGCCGGCAGCGACGAGCCGCTGACCTCGGCCGGGGCCAAGCGGCGGGCGTTCCAGACGACCGTCGCGGCGGCGCTCGATACCGAAAGCCATGCGGTCGCCGAGGTCGCGGCCGAGGCCGGCCTGCCGTTGTTGGTGGTCCGGGCGGTCGCCGAGCCGGCCGAGACCATGCGTCCGGGGATCGCCTTCGCGGCGACCACCGCGGCGGGCGACACGCGACGCCTTGCGATCGTCGCCCGCCTGCTGCGGCGACCATGGGAGATCGGGGCTGCCTGGCACTTCTCGAAGGACCGCCGGCTGGCGCTCGACGCGCTCCGGCGGGTCGCGGCGGTCGGCCCCGCGCCGTTCGCGCTCGGCCCGGCCTGAGTTCGGGCGGGCGGCACCGTGATTGCGTTTGGGCGGCCGGCTCCTACATCAGGCGCTGTGAGCCAAGATCGGACGGTGGCCTGGACCCGGGCCTGGCCGGCGCAGCGCGGTGGAGCCGAGTGCCCGCGCGGCCGCGGCTGCACATCGCTGCTGGTTGCGGCCGCGCTGTCGTGGTCTGGGGCCGCCGGGGCGGCCGAGCAGGCGCCGCCGACGGTCGCGGTGGCCCCTGCCCTGCTCGACCTGATGGACCCGACCTTCGCACCGGACCTCGGTCATTGGCCGCCGAGCACCATGCTCTGGCGGCTTCAGACGGTCGATGGCGAGGCGTTCTGGGCGCTCGCCCAACCGTCGATCGAGCGGGCCGCGCGTCTGGACCAGGCGACCCGGCTGGTCGAGCTCGATCGCTTCGGGCGCAGGGTCGAGACCGAACTGCGCGCCGCCCTCGGGCCCGTCGACCTGCTGGTCCTCGATCTTCGCCACAATCGTGGCGGCAGCGTTCGACGGATGCTCGGGGTCGCCGCCGACTTCACCGGCCCGGTGCCGGATGCGCTCAGGCTGATCGCGGACGATGGCGTGACCGTGCTCGCGATTCCGGACCCGTCCGGACCGGTCTGGCCGGGGCGGCTGACGGTGCTGGTCGGCAATCAGACGATCAGCAGCGGCGAAGTGCTCGCGGGTCTGCTACGTCGCTATGCCCGCGCGACCGTGCTCGGCGAGCGCACCTGGGGTAAGGACTTCGCCATGCGGGTCGAGGCGCTCGACCACGACTGGCGCGCGCTGGTGCCGGCGGGCCGGATCGAGATCCCGGGCGAGTTGCTGCACGGCGGCCTGGTGCCCGACGGGCCGATCCCGCCGGAACTGCTGGCCCGGCTCGAGCCGCCTCGGTCCCGCGTCGGCCGGCCCGGCGCGAGCGAAGGCGGCCGCGCCCCCGGGGAGCGCGGCCGCGGCAGCTGAGGTCCGCCTCAGTGCAGCTTGGCGCCCTCGACGTTCATCTTGACGCGCCAGACCTCGTTCTTGCCGGCTTCCGTGATGTACATGTAGCCCTGGTGGAATGCCAGGTTGGTCGTCTGCTTGCCGGCCCCTTCCGGTAGCGGGATCGTACCGACGATGAAGCCGTCCGGATCGAGGACCACGACCTCGCCGCCCATGTAATGGGCGATGTAGACGTCACCCTTGGCGTCGACCGCCATGCCGTCGGTGCCCCAGCCGCCGCTGAGGTGCGCGGCGACGTGGGCGAAGCCGACGTCGAGCATGCCCGGTGAGAGGATCGGTACCGCGATCACCTGCTGGGCGTTGAAATCGCCGATGTACAGAGTCTTGTCGTCGGGCGACAGCGTCACCCCGTTCGGGAAGTGCAGATTGTCGGCCAGCCGCCAGATCTTCTTGTCCTTAGAGACGTAGTACAGGCCGCCGGTCGGGTTGAGCACGCTCGAGCCCCACGGGTCGGTGAAGTAGATGCCGCCGGTCTCATCGACGATCAGGTCGTTGGGGCCGTGGAAGTTCTCGTTGTTGAAGTAGCGCATGTAGTCCTCGACCTTGCCGGTCGCGGGGTCGATCGTGAACACGCCGCGCTTGCGGTCGACGCCATAGAGCTTGCCGTCGTGGAACTTGAGCCCCTGGGGCTGGCCGCCGGTCTCGGTGGCGGTCGTGCATTTGCCGTCGGGGGTCACCTTCTCGATGTTGCCGCTCTCGATGCTGACCATCCAGAGGTTGCCTTTGTCGTCGAACGCCGGCCCCTCCAGGAAGTCACCGCACTGGACCCACTTTTCGGGCGTGCAGTCGCCGCAGAGGTCCTGCATGGAAACGGTGCGGGACATGCCCTGGGGCATGGCCTGCGTGGCGGCCCGCGCGGCCGGGGATGCCCCGCTCACGAAGACCGTGGTCACAAGCAGAGCGCCCGCCAGCGTGGCGGCGGTGCGTACCGACTGTGGTCGCGTCATCAAAAAACAACTCCCTCGTCTGCCTGGTTTTCATTTCGGCACCCGTAGCGGGCACCGGGTTCGGTCGAAGCTCCCATGGCCGAACATCGTTGATCCGCCTGCGCGGGCGGTTCGGCCTCTTGAGCGCAGGCGACCGCCGGTTGCGGGCGGCCGGGGCACCATAGGCGCTGCCGGAACGCGCGTAAACTGGCCTCGACGGGATCGACGGCACGAAAAAGGCCGCGCCCCGGAGGGCGCGGCCGCTTACCGCAACTGCCGAGCGCGATCAGTCGACCGCGACCGGAGAGCCGGCCGAGCCGGTCGCGCCGGCGATCGGGACCGGGGCGTAGACGTACATGAAGGTGTAAACCTGGTCGGCAGCGAGCTGGTCGAGGTTCATGTTCTCCTGATTGACGATGCCGTTGCGGGTCAGCATGTGCGCGTGGACGCAGAACGCGCAGGCGGGATCCGGGTTGGGCACGGCTTCGGTCGCCCACGTATCGCCGCCGTAGACCCCGGCTTTGACCTCATCGCTGAGCCAGCGGGCGACCTCCATGCCGATGCCGGGTTCGCCGCCGTTGAACTTGGCGTTGTCGGTCTTCCAATATTTCATCCAGCCGGTGCGGAACAGAACCGCATCGCCCTCGGCGAATTTGAAGTCGGCCATGTTCTGCTTCTGGAGCGCAGCCTTGACGTCGGCCATGGTGATTTCCTGGCCGGCCTCCATCGCCTCGACGCCCTTGGCGCCCGCGACGTCGATCAGGATGCCGCGAGCGACGATCGGATGCAGCTTTTCGACGCCGTTCTTCTTCAGGCCGTAGGGATCGGGCACCATCTCGGCCTCGGTCGCGCCGTTGTAGTAGCGCATTTCGTTCTTGTCGCCGGCAGCGCCGGTGATGATACCAATATGGCCGAGGCCGTCGAACTGGGTTCCGACCTGACCGATTTCAGTCGCGATGAACTCGTCGTGATAGATCAGGCGGTTGGCGCCGAAGGGCCCCCCGGTCGGCGAGCCCGGGATGCGCATGCTGAACTTGCGCGCGCCGAACAGCGGCATGTCGGCGTCGTAGTCCTGGCCGAGCTTGTAGACCTTGCCCTGGTCGGCCTCGGCGACTGCTCGCAGGACCACCTCGGGCTTGGTGTACCAGTTGGTCGAGCCCGCCTCGTCGCCCTCGCCCCACAGCTTGTTCGGCCACCAGCGCTCGCCCATCGGCGTTTCCATCTTGTCGCCGGTGACCCAGGGCTTGCCGGCGCAGTCCTTCCAGTTGTCCGGGCTACAGTCGGCCCACGCGATCCCCGCGGAGAAGACCAGCGCGCCCACGCTCGCAAACAACACCCGTGTCATCATGAGAACCCCCCATTTTTCGGTTATGGTTGCCGGGGCATTGTAGCGCCTCCCGCGAGGCCGGCTAGAGCCTCGTGTACCAAGGCAACAGTCCAGTCGCGGGTCAGCGCGGCACCTGCGGTGGCTGAGGTATCTGCGGCGGTTGCTGCAGCTGATCGGTCCAGCGGACGCCGTCGAAGCGCTGGACCTCGCGAGCGTCGTGCATGCGCCAAATCCCCCGATGCTGAGAACCGGTGGCAGGTCCGCGGCGGCCGCCGGCCGGGCAGTCGGGGGCGACAAGATCGCAGACGACGGTTGCATGCTCTTGGGCGGAACCCAGGTTTGGATTACTATGGCTCGGAACCACGCGATATGAGCTGGCACACCCTTCGGGAGCCGCTGCGGGCCGACGGTGGGTGCGCATGCGAGGGCGTAAGCGCCGGACGGTCGTCGGACCAGGTACGCGGAGCCGAAACGCCCACCAACGGAGGCAGGGATGCGGGTCGCCAGTCTAGCCGGCACCTTGATGATCTTGCTCAGCAGCGCTGCTCTGGCCACGCCCGGCGACCACCTGGTGGTGACCGGCAACGGCGTCAACGTGCGGCTGAGGCCGGAGGCCGGCTCTACCATCCTGCTCCAGGTCAATCGCAACGCTGCGGCCGTCGAGCTCGGACGCAAGGGCGGCTGGGTCGAGGTGCGCCTGCCGGACCGCAATGCCGAAGGCTGGATTCACGGCTCGCTGCTGAGCGCCGCCAACGGCGCCTCCCGACCGGCCGCGACGGCGGCCGCTGCCCCGTCGGCCTCGAGATCCGCGCCCACGGCGGGTCCGACGTCGGCGCCATCCGGGTCGGCGCGGCCGCAGCTGGCGGCGGTCGACGGCGGCGACGCGCTGGCTCGCTTCCGCGACAGCGTCACCTATCTGAACAATCGTGCGGTTGCGGCCGCGGGCGTCGACCTGTTCACCGGCGTCAAGGAGGCGGGCGACGGGGCGGTCCAGGTCACCGCGACCGATGCCTGGAAGAGCGTGCCGGAGGGCGGTCAGGACAGTTTCATGCGCACCCTGTTCGATCGCTGGCTGGCCGCGGCCGGCAACGCCCAGCCGCGGCGCGTGCAGGTCGTCGACCAGAGCGGTCACGTCCTCAAGGAGAAGTCCGGGCCATGACCGCAACCGCGGGACGACACCTGTGAAGATCAACATCGACATCGATTGCACGCCCCAGGAGGTCAGAGCCTTTCTCGGCCTGCCGCGGGTCGAGGCGATGCAGGACGCTCTGGTCGCGAAGCTCCACGAGCGCCTCGCCAAGTCGCTCGATGCGATGGATCCTGAGGCGTTGATGAAGCTCTGGCTGCCCGGCGGCGTTCAGGGGATGGCGCAGATGCAGGAGCGGTTCTGGAGCCAGCTGATGAGCGGCATGGCCGGTGCCGGCGGCAAGGCCACCGGCAAGGGCCCGAAGGAGTGAGCGCCCGCGCCGGTCACGCGGTCGGCAGGCGATAGTCCCGGAAGCGTTCGCGCAGCACCGATTTCTGGATCTTGCCGGTCGCGGTGTGCGGCAGCTCGTCGACGAACACGACGTCGTCCGGCAGCCACCACTTGGCGACCTTGGCGCCCAGAAAGTCGATGATCCCGTCGCGCCCGACGGCGGCTCCCGGCCGGCGCACCGCGATCAGCAGCGGCCGCTCGCCCCACTTCGGATGACCGGCCGCGATCACCGCCGCCTCGGCGAGGTCCGGGTGACCGACCGCGGCGTTCTCGAGCGCGATCGAGCTGATCCATTCGCCGCCCGAGCGGATCATGTCCTTGGCCCGGTCGGTGATCTGCATGGTGCCGGCGGCATCGATGGTCGCGACGTCGCCGGTCGAGAACCAGCCTTCGGCGTCGAACGCGTCCCGGGTCGCCTGCTCGTCCCGAAAATAAGCCGAGGCGATCCAGGGACCCCGGACGAACAGCACGCCTGCCGACCGGCCGTCGTGGGGCAGCCGTCGGCCCTCTTCGTCCACGATCTTGAACTCGACGCCCCAGATCGCGTGCCCCTGCTTCTGCTTGATCCGATGGCGCTCTTCGACCGCCAGGCGCGAGCTCGCCGCATTGAGCGAACAGACCGAGCCCACCGGGCTCATCTCGGTCATGCCCCAGCCGTGCAGCACCTGGATCCCGTACTCCAGCTCGAAGGTCTCGATCATCGAAGGCGGCGCCGCCGCCCCGCCGATCACCGCCCGCTTGAGGGTCGACAGCTTCTTGCCGGTCTTTCGCATGTGCTCGAGCAGGCCGAACCAGATGGTCGGCACGCCGGCCGCGAAGGTCACCCGCTCGCGCTCGAACTGCTCGTACAGGCTCACGCCGTCCAGCCGCGACCCGGGCATGACCACCCGGGCGCCGACCAGCGGACAGGCGTAGGGCAGGCCCCAGGCGTTGACGTGGAACATCGGCACGACCGGCAGCACCGTGTCCCCGGCCGACAGCCCCATCGCATCGGGCAGCGCGGTCGCGAGCGCGTGCAGCACGGTCGAGCGGTGGTGGTAGAGCGCGCCCTTGGGCGCGCCGGTCGTACCCGAGGTGTAGCAGAGACCACAGGCCGTGGTTTCGTCGAACACCGGCCAGTCGTAGGTCGCCGGCTGGTCCGCGATCAGGCCCTCGTAGCTCTGGACCTCGAGGCCGGCGGCCGGCAGATGCGCCTCGTCGGTCAGCACGAAGATGGCCTCGAGGGTCTCGAGCTGCGGCGCCAGGCGTTCGACCAGCGGCAGGAACATCGGGTCGGTGAACAGATAGCGGTCTTCGGCGTGATTGACGATGTAGGCGATCTGGTCGGGGAACAGGCGCGGATTGATCGTGTGGCAGACGGCACCGATCCCGGCGATGCCGTAGTAGAGCTCGAAGTGCCGGTGGTCGTTCCAGGCGAGCGTCGCGATCCGATCGCCCATCTCGACGCCGAGCCCGAACCGGAGCGCGTTCGCCAGCTGCCCGACCCGCTCGCGCAGCCCGGCATAGGTGATCCGGTGCGCCGGCTGGTCGGCGGTGCAGGAGACCATCTCCGCCTCGCCGTGATAATCGGCGGCATAGTCGAGAATCGACGAGATCCGGAGCGGCAGGTCCATCATCAGGCCGCGCATCATGCCCTCCGCCGTCTTGCGGCCGGCTGAATCAAGCCTCCCCGAACGGCGCGTCTTGACGCGCGCGCGTCCGCAAGCCCGTCCGACCCTGCGGGTCAGAGCCGGACGTTGCCATGCTCGGACTGGTACACTCTGGCAGAGCTCAGGTCCACCCAGTCCAGAGCCCAGGCGGCGACCCCCGCGATCACGATCGCGGCGATCACGGCCGAGAAAAACGCCTTCATGTCGCGCATCTCCCCTGTATTCGGCGCTGCGGGTTGGGTCGAGCGACCATGTTCCGACTTCTCATCGAGCGGCCGCGGGTGCGGTGATCCGCTTCAGATAGTCGATGAGCTCGGCCCGGTCGGCGGCATTCGGCATCCGCTGGAGCGGCATCTTGGAGCCCGGCACCAGCGCCGCCGGTCCGACTTCGAACAGCTTCGCGACCGTCGCCTCGGTCCAGACCATCCGGCTGGCGCGCAGCGCCGGCGAGTACGGATAGTCGGGCCGGCTGCCGGCGACCCGCCCGAACAGCCCCTCGAGGCTCGGCCCGGCCTTGTGGCCGTCGTCGGCGGTGACGGTGTGGCACGCGGCGCATTTGCGAAACAGCCGGCTGCCGCGACTGCCGTCGTCGGGGGCCCGATCGGCCGTGACCGCGGGCGGCTGCTCGGACACGACGTCGGGCGCGTGCTCCCGGGTCAGGTCGTAGCTCAGGACCAGACCGTCCGCCCCGCCGGAGAGCAGGGTCTTGCCATCGGGGGCGAAGGCGACCGCCCAGACCGGACCCTTGTGGCGGCGGAAGACCGCAAGCCGGTCGCCGTCGCCGCGGCGCCAGAGCCGGACCGTGCCGTCGACGCCGCCCGAGGCGACCAGCTCGCCGTCGGCCGAAAGGGCGACCGCGAGCACCGGGCCCTCGTGGCCGTAGAGGGTCTCCGCGCGCTCGCTGGTCGCGAGATCCCAGAGCTGGACGGTCTCGTCGATCGAGGCGGTCACCGCGACCCGGCCATCCGGCCCGACGTCGAGTGCCGTGACCCCGAAATCGTGCGCCTTGATGGCGCCGAGCGGGGTGCCGTCGGCCACTCGCCAGATCTGCAGGCTGCCGTCGGACTCGCCGGCCAGCAGCCGGCGGCCGTCGGGCGTGAAGCGGACCGCGTTGGCGTTGTCCTCGGTCTTGAGCGCCTGCAGCTCGGTGCGCTGCCCGAGGTCCCAGAGCCGGACCGTCCTGTCCCAGCCGGCCGAGGCGGCAAAGCGGCCATCGGCGCTGACCGCGATCGCGGTGACCTTGCCCTGATGCCCCGTGAGCCGCGCCTCCAGGCGGCCGGTCGAGAGATCCCAGAGCCCGACCGTGCCGTCGTCGCTGGCCGAGACCGCAGCCTTGCCGCCGGGCAGGAAGGCCGCGGCGTTGACCGCCGCCTCGTGGCCGTAGAGCTGGCGGATCGCCATCTGGTGCGGCAGGTCCCAGAGGATCAGGCTGTAGTCGAAGCTCGCGGTCAGCGCGCGCTCGCCGTCGGCCGCGACCGCGATGCCCTTGACCGGCCCGCCATGCTGATCGAGGGTCACCTCGGCGCCCCCGGCCGCGGCAGAGTCGAGCGGCGCGAGCAGCAGCCCGAGGAGCCAGATGGCGGCCGAGCGCACGCAGCGAGCCCCGCTCTACGGCCGCCAGGTGCGCCGGCGCAGGTCGCGGCCGCCGTCGGCGTCCTCGGGCGTGCGCGTCAGCGGAGTGACGTCGGGCTGCGCGTCACTCGGCACCGGCCGCGCTTCGCCGAGAATGGCACCGGTGGTCGCGTCGACGAGCAGCGTGCTGACCAGGAAGGCGGCATTGTCGTTGCCCGGCGGGTTCATGACCCGGACCGCATAGGTCGGCGGGTCCTTGGCGTCGGTCGGCGTCACCTTGAGCACCTGAACACCGAGCCGCTCGGCGATCTGCTTCGCGATCTGTTGCTCGGGCAGCGCGGCGGCGGCCGGCGAGCCCGCCTGAGCATCGGGCGCCGCGTCGGCCTGGTTCTCGCGCCCCTGATCCGCCGCCAGCGCCACTCCCGCTGGCAGCATCGCGCCTGCGAGCCCGATCAGCAGTGCCGCTTTCAGCATCATCGCGCGGCCCCGAAACGACCGGCCTAGTCGTCGCCGCCGGCGAGCCGGCCACGCTTCTCCAGGTCCCGGACCCAGAGATCGTGATGCTCGCGCGCCCAGTTGCGATCGACCTCGCCGGAGCCCATCGCGTCGAACGCGCCCTCCATGCCGATCGTACCGATGTAGATGTGGGCGATGATCACGATCGTCAGGAACAGGCCGACCACGGCGTGCCAGAGCTGAGCGAGCTGCATCTCCTGGAGCGGCGCCAACGTCGTCGGGAGGTCGAGGCCGAACAGCCGGTCGAGGGTCGCGAAGGTCGGACCGAACATGTGCAGCTGGAAGGGCCAGAGCAGCATGATGCCCGACAGGCTGACCGAGATGCCGGCGAGGATCACCAGCCAGAACACGATCTTCTGGCCGGCGTTGAACTTCTTGGCCGGCGGGTGCACGCCCTTCTTGAACATGCCGCCGCCCTTCGCCAGCCAGATGAAGTCGTAGCGGTTCGGAAAATTCTGGGGAACCCAGAGCACGAAGATCAGGATCAGGCCGAGCATGAAGCCGAAGGCGAGATAGTTGTGGGCGTACTTGCCGGCGAGCGTCACCGAGGCAAACGCGTCGGGCCCGATCAGCGGCCTCAGGACGTAGCGACCGTAGAGGATGTTGAGGCCGGTCAGCGCCAGGACGACGAAACAGGAGGCGGTCAACCAATGAGCGAAGCGCTCGACGAAGCCGAAGCGCCGGATCGTCCGGCCGCTGCGTCCCTCTTCGATCCGGACCCGGCCGCGGAGCGCGAAGAACAGCGCGAGCAGCGCGATGATGCCAAGCAGGCCCCAGGCGCCGTAGGTCGACAGCGGTCCGTTGCGGAACGCCCGCCAGTTGTCGCCCTCGGACTGGATCAGGACGCCCGCCTGCCGGTTCGGAATCGAGACCGTGCCGCGGTCGCCCTGGCGGATCGCGCGCCAGAAATCGGGGTCGCTCTGGTTGCCGAGCGCGCTGCCCGGCACCCGCCCCTGCTCCTGGGCGAAGGCTGGCTGTGGGCCGCTGCCGACAGTGCCGGTCAGGGCAGCCGCCAACAGCAGAGCCGCGAGGAACGGACGCCACGTCGCCATGGACAACACTCCTGATCAGAACTTCTGGTGCTCGGCGCGGGACCGCAGCTGCTCGACGTCCTGATCGGACAGCGGCGGCTCGGTTTGTCCCTGGTAGCTTCCCTTGTGATAGAGCAGCGGCCGATCCTGCTCGTCCTTGCGGCAACCCTGAACCGCCAGCACGACCAGAAGCGCCGCCGCCAGTCCCAGCATCGAACGCGCTTTGCCCCTGACCATGAACCGCTACCCGCATCGCCGCCCGCCGCTCGAGCGGGCCTTGCGCGACGGAGCCTAAGCCTCTGCGAGCACAGAGTAAAGAAAACGCCGTCCAAGGCCGGTCAGCGAAACCCCTCGCTGGCCCGGGACCGGCGATCCGATCGCTATGCCCAGTGTCCGAGCACCGGCCGGGAAGGGGGTGAGCTCCGATGCGACGTGCGTACTGGCCGATCATCCTCTGGCTCCTGGTCCTGGCCGGACCCTGGGGCGAGGCTCGGGCATTCGAGGCGCTCTCCGGCTGCTTCGTCGCCGATGCGGTCTGTCCGGCCGCCCCGTCGATCCGGCCCCAACGCAATCCTGGCGAGGTCGCGACCGAGCCGGGCCGGGCCTATCCGCTGCTCGGCGCCAACCGGAAGGACCGGGCGACCCATGTCCAGATCCGGATGCCGGGAGCCGACCCGCGCGACCGCTGGGTTGCGACCGGCTGTGGCCACCGGGTCGAAGCCTGCGATGCCGCAGCCGATGCGCCGGCCGCCGCCGACTATGTCCTCGCGGCGAGCTGGCAGCCGGCGTTCTGCGAGGCCCATCGACGAACACCCGAATGCCGCTCGCAGACCGCCGGGCGCTTCGATGCCTCGCATTTCGCCCTGCACGGGCTCTGGCCGGAACCGCGCAGCCAGGTCTATTGCGGGGTCGCGCCGGCGCTGCGATCGGTCGACGAGCCGGGCCGGTGGCGCGAGCTGCCGCCGGTCGACCTGACCCGGAAGACGCGCGCGGAGCTCGAGATCGTCATGCCCGGCACGCGCTCCGGGCTGGAGCGCCACGAATGGCTGAAGCACGGCACCTGCGCCGGCGCCTCGCCCGAGGTCTATTTCACGGCGGCGCTCGCGCTGCTGGAGGAGCTCAATGCCAGCGCTCTGCGTGATCTGGTCGCGGAACGGATCGGCCGTCATCTGAGCGTATCGGAGGTGCGTGCGGCGCTCGAGCAGACTTTCGGGCCCGAAGCCGGCGCGCGGATCGAGCTCGCCTGCGAGGGCGATCTGATCATCGAGGTCCGGCTGCGCCTGCGGGGCGCGATCAGCCCGGCGCCGAGGCTCGCCGACCTGCTCGCCGCCGTCCCAGCGGCGAGCGGCGGCTGCGCCGGCGGCCGGATCGACCCCGCCGGTCTCTCCCGCTGACACCGAGCCTGCGCCGGTTCCTGCTTGCCCGATGCTCGGGCGCTTCGATCGGAACTGCGAGCGAGCGGCAGCGTTGCGTTGGCAACGTCAGTTCCAAATGCGGAGAGCACCAGATGGACAAGCGTTTGCAACTTTGTGCGGCCCCGCTGCTGGTGGCCGGCCTGCTCGTCGCCGGTCCGGCCCTCGCGGCCGGGTCTGGAGACGCGGCCAAGACCAGCGCAATCGCCGCAACTGCCGACAACAGCGGGCCGCAGGGCCTCGTCAACGAGGCGGTCGGCGTCGTGCAGAAGATGGGGAACGACCCCCAGCTCAAGCAGCTGATGCAGCAGGCCAAGGGCATCTACATCGTGCCGGATTTCGGTCGCGGCGCGCTCGGCATCGGCGCCCGGGGCGGCTCGGGCGTGATGCTCTCACACCAGGATGATACCTGGACCGGGCCGGCTTTCTACAACATGGGCGGCATCAGCATCGGCGCCCAGGCCGGCGGATCAGCGGGCCAGATCGCCTTCCTGCTGATGAGCGACAACGCCGTGAACAAGTTCAAGAGCCAGAACAGTTTTTCGCTCAACGCGGGCGCCGGGCTCACGATCGTGGACTACTCGGCGAACAAGCAGGCCTCCTGGGGCAAGGGCGACATCATCTTGTGGTCCGACACTGAGGGCGCCTATGCCGGGGCGACCGTGAGCGTCACCGACATCAACTGGGACGAGGACACCAACCGCGCGTACTACAAGGGGCAGCAGGTCAGTCCGACGGACGTCCTGAAGGGGCGGGTGACGGATGCCAAGGCCGAGCCTTTGAAGAATGCGCTGCCCGCGTAGGGCGCTTCTGAGGTTTGGGGCGGCGTGCCTGACGCCGCGACGTGAAGGAGAGGGGTGGCCCGCGGCCGCCCCTTTTCCTGCATCTGGAGCCCGCGGGCACCGGAGGACGCGCCAGGTCAGGCCCCGGGCAGCGTCGGCGCCCGTTCGATCCAGCCGCCGCCGAGCAGCCGGGTGCCCTGGTAGACGACGCAGGCCTGGCCGGGTGCCACCCCGGCCTGCGGGTCTCGAAATTCGACCCACGCGCCGCCGTCGCCGCTGGCGCGGACACGGGCGGCGACCCTCGGCTCGCGTGCCCGGTGTTTGACCTCGACGTTCAGGCCGGCGTCCGGCAGAGGCGCATCGCCGAGCCAGTTGAGATCGGAAAGCTCGGCCGAGCGGCAGAGCAGCGCCTGGCGTGGACCGACGGTCACCTGCCGGCGCGCGGGCTCGAGGCGCGTCACGTACAGGCGCTCGCCGGCCGCGACCGCGAGGCCGCGGCGCTGGCCGACCGTGAAGTTCATGACGCCCTGGTGCCGGCCCAGCACCCGGCCGTCGACGTGCACGATCTCGCCGGGCTCGGCTGCGTCCGGGCGCAGCCGCTCGACGATCCCGCTGTAGCGGCCCGCCGGCACGAAGCAGATGTCCTGGCTGTCGGGTTTGGCGGCGACCGGCAGGCCGAAGCGCGCCGCCAGCGCCCGCGTTTTTTCCTTTTTCAGGCCACCCAGCGGAAAGCGCAGATATTCGAGCTGCGTCCGCGTCGTGGCGAACAGGAAATAGCTCTGATCACGCTCGGCGGCGGCGGCGTGCAGCTCGACTGCCGCGCCGTTGACCGTCCGCCGGACGTAATGCCCGGTCGCGAGCGCATCGGCGCCGAGATCTCGCGCGATCTCGAGCAGGTCCTGAAACTTGATCCGCTGATTGCAGCGCACGCAAGGGATCGGCGTGCGCCCGGCCGCATAGCTCGCCGCGAAGTCCTCGATCACCGCGGCCCGGAAGCGCTGCTCGAAGTCGAGCACGTAGTGCGGGATGTCCAGCCGCTCCGCCACCCGGCGAGCGTCGTGGATGTCCTGGCCGGCGCAGCAGGCGCCCTTGCGCCCGAGCGCCGCCCCGTGGTCGTAAAGCTGGAGAGTGACGCCGATCACCTGATAGCCGGCTTCGGCGAGCAGCGCCGCCGCGCACGAGCTGTCGACGCCGCCCGACATCGCGACCACCACCCGGCATTCCGCCGGCGGCCGCCCGAAGTCCAGCGGGTCGCTGCTCAGAGGCATGGCTACGCGCTCGAGGGGGTCAGAGGTCGGCCGGCAGATGCACGATCAGGCCGTCGAGCTCCTCGCTGACGACGATCTGACAGCCGAGCCTCGAGGTCGGCTGGACGCCGGCCGCGAGATCGAGCATGTCCTCCTCCTCCGGACTCGCGCCGCCCAGGCGCAGCGCATCCTCGGGTTCGAGAATGACGTGGCAGGTAGCGCAGGCCAGCGAGCCGTCGCAGGTGCCCTCGATCCCGAGGTCGTGGGCGCGCGCCACCTGCATGACCGAGAGGCCGCTCTCGGCGTCGATGACATGCCGGCCGCCGGCCGCGTCGATGAACGTCAAGCGCGGCATCGCGCCCACCGCACCCCGGAGCTCAGACCGTGAACGATTCGCCGCAGCCGCAGCGCCCGGCCTCGTTCGGATTGTTGAACTTGAAGCTGGCCCCGAGCGGGTCCTCGACGAAGTCCATCTCGGTGCCGATCAGGTACATCGCAGCCTTCGGATCGATCACGACCTTGACCCCGTCGGCCTCGATCACCTCCTCGCCCGGAGCAATCTCCTTGGCGAAGTCGATCGTATAGGTGAGCCCCGAGCAGCCGGCGGTGCGCACGCCGACCCGGATTCCGGCCGCACCGGCGCCCCGGGTCTCGACCAGGTGGCGCACCCGGCCGACCGCCGCCGGGGTCAATGACAACACCTGCTGGGCCATCTCTTAGTCCTTCCAACTCGTCCCACGATCGGGCTGGCTGGTAAGGGTTTATGTCGTGATCTTACGGCCGAAAACAAGCGCAGGCCAGCGGCTGCCGCCTCAGGCGCTGCGGCTCGGCAGCGCATCCGGGCGGCGGGCGCGGACATAGAGCCGGGTCCAGGCGGCGACCAAGCGGTCGACGTCGGCATCGGTTGACGCCCAGCCGAGGCTGACCCGGATCGCGCAGGCGGCCTCGGCCGGCTCGACGCCCATCGCCGCCAGCACGTGCGAGGGTCCGACCTTGCCCGACGAGCAGGCGGAGCCGGTGCTGACCGCGATGCCTGCGAGGTCGAGGGCGATCAGCTGGGTCTGATTGCTGACCCCGGGCATGCCGATGCAGCTCGTGTTCGGCAGCCGCTCGGCGCCGGCGCCGTGGACCGGCGCCGCGGGTGCCACCGCCCGGATCTCGGCCTCGAGCCGGTCGCGGAGCGCGCCTGTGCGGCGGGCGCAATCGCGGTCCTCGAGCGCGAGCTCACAGGCGCGCCCGAAGCCCACGATGCCCGGCAGGTTCTCGGTGCCCGGCCGCCAGCGCCGCTCCTGGCCGCCGCCCCGGAGCAGCGCCCGAGGCTCGATACCCTCACGCAGGACCAGGGCGCCAACCCCTTGCGGACCGCCCAGCTTGTGCGCCGAGAGCGTCAGACAATCGACGCCGCGCGCATCGAGATCGATCTCAATCTTGCCCGCCGCCTGGACGGCATCGCAGTGGACGAGCGCGCCGCGACGGCGCGCGAGCCGTGCCACCTCCGCGACCGGCTGCACCACCCCGGTCTCGTTGTTGGCGAGCATCACCGAGACCAGGGCCGGCCCGGTCGCGGCCAGGCGGTCCGCCAGGTGGCCGAGATCGACCCGGCCGTGGGCGTCGACCGGCAGCCGTTCGGCATCGGGCGCGGCCTCGAGCACCGAGGGGTGTTCGACCGCGGACACCCAGCGCGCGCCGTGGACACCCGCGAGCACCTGGTTGTTGGCCTCGGTGCCGCCACTCGTGAACAGGACAGCCTCCGGCCTCGCGCCGACCAGCCCGGCGACGCTGGCCCTGGCCTGCTCCAGCGCCCGCCGCGCGGCGCGACCGAAGCCGTGCACCGAGGACGGATTGCCGACGCTGCCGAGGGCGGTTGCGATCGCCTCGACCACCGCCGGCCGGACCGGCGCGCTCGCATTGTAGTCGAGATAGCAGGGTGCCGAGCCGGTACCGCCCACGGCCAGCGGCTCCGGCGGACGGCTAAGATGCGGCGATGCGCCGCTCCTCGTCATGGCCACCCTCGGAGGCCCCGCGCTGGTGCTCGAGTTCCGCGACCCGCGCGCTCAGTTCCTCCAGGCGCTCGCCCAGACGGTCGATCACGCGCGCGACCGGGTCGATCGCGGCGCCCGGGGCCGTGCCATAGGCCGGAAAACAGGACTCCTTGACCACCGGCTGCGGCCCGATCGGTCGGGCGGGGATGCCGACCACGGTGGCACCGGACGGCACGTCCTTGAGGACCACGGCGTTGGAGCCGACCCGGGCGCCCTTGCCGATCGTGATCGGTCCGAGCACGGCCGCGCCGGCGCCGATCACCACGCCATCCTCGACCGTGGGGTGCCTCTTGCCCGGATCGAGCGACACACCACCTAATGTAACCTGTTGGTATAACGTGACGTCGTCGCCCACGACCGCGGTCTCGCCGATCACAACGCCCATGCCATGGTCGATCAGCAACCGCCGGCCGAGCTCGGCCCCCGGATGGATCTCGATTCCGGTCAGCCAGCGAGCGATCTGCGACAGGAAGCGCGCGCTGACCAGCCAGCCATGGCGCCAGAGGCCGTGCGTGACCCGATGGACCATGATCGCATGCACGCCCGGATAGCACAACAGCACCTCGAGCTTGGACCGGGCCGCCGGATCGCGCTCGACCACTGCTTGGATATCGTCGGCCAGGGTCTTGAACATAGCGGGGTGCCGTGCTTGGGGATTGCAATTCAGAGCGGCTTCACGCTAAAGGAAAACGGGCGGATTTGTGCGCGCGTCGTCCTGATTCCGCCGTCAACACTCGAGTGGAGTCACCGCTTAAAGCCGAATATATGCGGCTGCGGGTTCGGGTTCAACAACCTGGCGAGCAGGCCTTTCGACGTCCGTCTTCGCCACGTCGGGCGAGGGCGCGGTCGCGCTCGGTGCCGACGGCGGGCGTAGGGAGCACACCATGCCGGAAGTGATCTTCAACGGGGCCGACGGTCGCCTGGAGGGGCGTTACCATCACGGTCCGGGCAGCAACCCGCCGCTGGCTCTGATCCTGCACCCGCATCCGCTGCATGGTGGCACGATGAACAACAAGGTCGTGTTCGACCTGTTCCACATGTTCGTGCGCCGCGGCTTCTCCGTGCTCCGCTTCAACTTCCGCGGCGTCGGCCGCTCGCAGGAGAGCTTCGATCACGGCCAGGGCGAGCTGCGCGATGCCGCCGCCGCCCTCGACTGGATGCAGCAGCACAACCCCAACAGCAACAGCTGCTGGGTGGCCGGCTTCTCGTTCGGGGCCTGGATCGGCATGCAGCTCCTGATGCGCCGCCCGGAGATTCACGGCTTCATCAGCGTGGCGCTGCCCGCCAACATGTACGACTTCAGTTTCCTGGCGCCCTGCCCGTCCTCGGGCCTGATCGTGCACGGCGGCGACGATGCGCTCGTGCCTCACGAATTGGTCGCCAAGCTGGTCCAGAAGCTCTCCCAGCAGCGCGGCATCAAGATCGACCTCGAGGTGATCGCGGGCGCCGATCACTTCTTCGGCGGCCATCTCACCGAACTCGGCGCGGTGATCGAGCGCTATCTTGGCGGAGCGCTGCGCCCGGAGCCCGAGACCGCGCTGGCGCAAGCAGGCCGATGAGCCCGCATCGCTCGGAGCTCGTCCGCGAACTGGACGCGCGCGGGTTCATCCACCAGGCGACCGACCTCGAGGGCATCGACGCGTTCGCCGCCAAGGGCCGCCTCACCGCCTACGTCGGCTTCGACTGCACCGCCGACAGCCTGCACGTCGGCAACCTCGTGGGCATCATGATGCTCCGCTGGGTCCAGCGGACCGGGCACCGGCCGATCGCGCTGATCGGCAGCGGCACGACCAAGGTCGGCGATCCCTCGGGCAAGGACGAGAGCCGCCAGCTGCTCGACGACGCGACGCTCGCGGTCAACCGCGCCGGCGTCCGCCGTTCGCTGGAGGGTTTTCTCGGCTTCGGCGACGGCCCTGGCGAGGCGCTGCTGGTCGACAACGCCGACTGGCTGGACGAGCTCCGCTACGTTCCGTTCCTGCGCGACTACGGCCGGCACTTTACGATCAACCGCATGCTGACCTTCGATTCGGTCCGCCTGCGGCTGGAGCGCGAGCAGCCGCTGACCTTCCTCGAGTTCAACTACATGGTCATGCAGGCCTACGATTTTCTCGAGCTGGGACGGCGTCACGACTGCCGGCTGCAGATGGGCGGCTCCGACCAGTGGGGCAACATCGTCAACGGCGTCGAGCTCGGCCGCCGCGTCGACGGCCTGGAGCTGTTCGGCCTGACGACGCCGCTGATCACGACGAGCTCGGGCGCCAAGATGGGCAAGACCGCCCAGGGCGCGGTCTGGCTCAACCCCGAGCGCCTGCCCGATTTCGACTACTGGCAGTTCTGGCGCAACGTCGACGACGCCGACGTCGGCCGTTTTCTCCGGCTGTTCACCGACCTGCCGCTGGCCGAGATCGAGCGGCTGGAGAAGCTCGAGGGCGCCGAGCTGAACGAATCCAAGAAGATTCTCGCGAGCGAAGCGACGCGGCTGTGCCGGGGCGCAGAGGCGGCGGTGCAGGCCGCGAGCGCAGCGGCGGGTCTGTTTAGGAATGTCGAACTAGTGCCTGGTGCGGGCAGAGTGATTGCTAGCGGCTTTCCACCAACCGTCGAAGTCACAGGCGGCCTCCCAACGATCGACGTGCCCCACGCGGAGTTCGACGCGGGCCTGAGCGTCGTCGAGCTATTGCGGCGCGCGGGCCTGGTCCCGAGCAACGGCGAGGCGCGCCGGCTGATTCGGGGCGGCGGCGCCCGGCTCAACGAGCGCAAGGTCGAGGACGAGACCATGACCGTCGGTCTCGACGATCTGGTCGACGGTCAGCTGCTGCTGTCCGCAGGCAGGAAGCGCCACGCCCGGGTGCGCGTCGCTAGCTGACAAACCGTCTCATTTGGGCGCAATCGCCGGCACCGGCTCGGACGCGCTGTCCGTGTTGCCGCTGAAGAGGTCGCGGATGAAGCCCGGGGCCAGCACGGACAAGGGGTTGACCCTGATCTGCGGCTCCGAGGGCGGTCCCTTGACGCTGTAGGTCGCCGCAAACGCCCCCTCGCCTTCGCGGCCGGCCAGGAACGGGCCGACCAGCGGCAGCTTGGACAGGGCCCAATTGAGCCAGTAGATCGGCACGATCGTGCCGTCCAGATCGAGCCGGTCGTGGTCGAGATCGACGCGCCCGCGCACGGTCAGGCCGATCTGCGAGCCCGACAGGCGACCCTTCTCGATCACGATCGTCTCCTGCCGGAGCGCGAAGGGCAGGTCCAGCCGGTCGAAATGAATCCCCTGGCCGCCCAACAGGTTACCGATCCCGGTGAAGGAAGCGACCGTCAGCAGGCGCGCCAGCAGCGGGGCATCGAGGAGCGTGAACTCCTTGACCCGCAAGCGGCCGTCGGCCTGGAGCGTCGGCACCTGACGCCCGATCCCGGCCCGAAATTCCAGCTTGCCGCCCTCGATCCGGGTCGTCTGACCCATCGCCTGCAGGAGGTCGCCGGCATCGTCGCTAGTGACCTTCAGCTGCCGCTGGCCGTCCGCGGGCGCGAGGCTCATCTCGACCGTGCCGCCCCGGGGCAGGCGGCCGTGCATGGCGCCGGTCCGCCAACCCTCGGGGTCGCGCGCGAGATCGAGGTCGACGTCGCTGAGCCCGAGTTCGCCGAACAGAATGCGATCGGCAACCAGGCTCAGCTGCAAAGGCGTCGGCGCGCTGGCCTCGCCGGCCTCGCCGGGCATGGCCGGCGCCTCGCCGCCGAGCCAAGGTGCGAGGTCGAGGGTCTGCGCCCGCACCGCGATCTGGTAGCCCGGCCCCGCCTGATGGTGCAGCTCGAGGGTGCCTTCGTTGCGCCCGGCCCGAAAGCGGCTCAGCGCCAGGCGCTCGACCTGCATCGGCTCGACCGAGAGCTCGAGGCTGCCGGCCACCTCCAGCCCCGGGCTCGCCAGCTCGAAGGCCTCGACCTGCACCGGCCCGCTCGGAGGCATCAGGATCGAGGCCGAAAGATGGCCGGGCTGGTCCTTCGACTTCTGCCAGCCGAGCACCGGCACCTCGACCGCCAGCGGTCCGAGATCGAGCGCCAGCTTCGCCTGCCGGCCTTTGGCCGACTGCGTCATCGTGGCATTGATCTCTGAGCTGCCGGTGGCCGGAATCGGCAGGTCCAGCCCGAACCGGTCCAAGGCCTCGATGTCGAACGTGCCCTGAACGTGATAGCGCTGCTCGGCGGCCGCACCATCGGCGAAGGTCTGATGCCATTCGATCGCGAGCGGAACCTGGTTGAGCGCGCCCCGGCCGGTCAGGTCGGCACCACGATCGTCGACCTTGAGCGTGAAATCGCCGTCGCTCAGGTCGATCCCACCCGGGAGACCGCGCAGGCCCGCGCCCTGCAGCTTTGCCGACGCCCGGACACCGAGCTCCGAGGCGTCGAGGTCGCGGTGCAGCGGCAGGGTGAGCGTCAGGTCGGTCCGGGCCTGGCCGGAGGCGTCGGAGGGCGCGACCCCGAGCTTGCCCGCGACACCGAGCGGGCGATGGTCGAGCAGGGCGAGCGCCTGGTCGAGCGGCGAGTTGACGGCCGCCTTGACCACGAGCTGGGTCGTGTCGCGACCCTTGATCCCGATCCCGGTGATCACGACCGAGCCGTTGTCCAGCTGGATGGCCCCGACCCGTCCGCCGGTCAGGGCGAAGTCCATGCGCCGCGCAGTGAAGGTGGCGCTGCCGTCGACGCGGGCGAGCGGCGGCATGGTTTCGAAATAGCGGACGCTCAGATCGTGGAAGTCGAACCGCCCCCGGACCGCCTCTTCCGGAAACGGGTAGCGGTGGAGGTCGCCCGGCTTGAGCGCGATCGTCGCCTGGGCGCTCGGCACCACGCCATCGGTGATGTTCGCGAGCACCCACGCGCGCGCCTCGCGGCCGGCGGCCGGCGGCCAGTAGAGTTCGAGGTCCGAAGCCGCGACGTTCTGCGCGGTGACCGTCGCCCGCAGCGTGATCTGCCGGTCGGCCCAGACGATCTGGGCCTGGGCCTCGGCGATGGCGCCCTTGGCCGCGATCCGGGATTCCGTCACCTCGGCCGCCGAGAGATTGGCGGCCAGGCGGCCCTTGACGCTCACCGACTCGATCGGCAGCGCGCCCGCCAGCAAATCCGGCCGCTCGATCGCGCCGTTCTCGGCCCGCAGCTCGAAGGCGATCGGCGACAGACCCTGCTCGCGATCGATATCGCCGCTCAGCTGGCCCGTGAGCGCGAGCTTCACCCCCTCGAGGGGCAGGCTCGGCTCGAGCTTGGCGAGCTCCGCAACATTCAGCTGCTCGAAGTCGACGGCGAAGCGGGCCCGGCGGGTTGCAGCATCGCGTTCCACCCTGGTGTGGACCTTGGCCGACGCCCCCTCCTGGTCGAGCGCGAAGGTCAGGTCGGCCGCGGCCGCGCCCCGCAACCGGCGGACGGTCAGCGTGGCGGCGCGCGCGACGACCGTGTGGTCGGTGACCTGGTCCTTGAGGATCAGCTCGCCGCCGGAGATGTCGGCCCGCTCGAGATAGCTCAATGGCTGGCTCGACTGGTTGGAGAGGAAAGGCGCGAGCAGCGCGTCGAGGTCGATCTCACCCTTGGGCGCCGCCGGCTCGGCCTCGGTCTGCGACCCGCTCAGCCCGATGCTCCCGGCGTCATTGCGGGTCAGGATCAGGAGCGGCGCCCTCGCCTCCAGCGAAGCCGGTGCCAGCATGCCATGCCAGATCAGGGCGCGCAGGCTGACGCCGATCTGGATTTCGGGCAGGTCGATCAGGACCTTACCGTCGGATCCCCTGGCCTCGACGCCGGCGCCGACCAGCTCGATGACCCGATGCTGCCCGAGCCGGACGCCGGCGTCCCGGATCGCGAACCTGATCTGCTGGTCGCCTGGGGCGAGCGCATGCTCGAGGTAGGGGGCGAGCCAGGTCAGCTGGATCGGGCCCATCGCCAGGCGGACGCCGAGGGCGGCAATGGCAATGATCGCGGCCGCCACCAGCGTGGCCGCGATCCGGAAAAACGCGTGTGTGATCCTCAGGACCAAGCCGGCCGCTCTGGCACGATGGCATTGGTTCAATAGTATGCACCAGATCGGCTAAGAACAGGTTTGTGATGATGCCATCCCCGAACACGCCGGACGGACTGCCGCGGGTCGGCGACCCGGCAGCGGCCGAGCGCGGCTTCGCCCGCTGGTCCCGCCTGCCCGAGCCGTTGCGCGGGGTCGATCCGCGCGCCAGCCCGGTCGATCCTGAGGGTCTGCTCGCGGCGGTGTTCGGCAACAGCCCCTTCCTCAGCGAGGCGCTGCTCGCCGAGCCCGAGGTCCTGCGCTCGCTCCTGCTCGACGGCCCGGACGCGGCCTTCGAGCGTCTGATCGAGCCGCTCAGCGCCGAGATCGCCGAGCGGCGCACCCGGCTGATGGCGATCCTGCGCCAGAGCCGGCGGCGGCTGGCGCTCCTGACCGGGCTCGCCGACCTCGCCGGCCTGTGGCCGCTCGAGCGGGTGACCGCGGCGCTCAGCCGGTTCGCCGACCTTGCGGTCCAGCGTGCGCTGGAGCTCACGCTCGCCGAGGTGGCGGCGCGTGGCGAGATCGACCGCGATGGCGTGGCGGGGCCGCTCGCCGATTCGGGCATGGTCGTCCTCGGCATGGGCAAGCTCGGGGGCGGCGAGCTCAATTATTCGAGCGACATCGACCTGATCGTGCTGTTCGACCCGGAGCGCCTGGCCTATCGCGGCCGCGAGGGGCCGATGGCGTGCGCCGTCCGCCTGACCCGCGCGCTGGTTTACGTGCTCGAGCAGCGCACCCAGGACGGCTACGTGTTCCGCACCGACCTCCGGCTGCGCCCGCATCCGCCCGGCCATCCGCTGGCGCTGGCGGTCGAGGATGCCGAGCAGTACTACGAGCGGCACGGCCAGAACTGGGAGCGGGCGGCGCTGATCAAAGCGCGGGTGATCGCCGGCGATCGGGTCGCCGGCAACGGCTTCCTCGCCAATCTGGCGCCGTTCCTCTGGCGTCGGCTGCTGGACTACGCCGCGATCCGCGACATCCATTCGATCAAGCGCCAGATCAACGCCTACCGCGGCCACGGCACGATCCGGGTGCCGGGCCACGACCTCAAAGTCGGCCGCGGAGGCATCCGGGAAATCGAGTTCTTCGTACAAACCCAACAGCTGATCCTGGGCGGCCGGGTGCCGGAGGTGCGGGTGCCGGCGACCTGCGACGCGTTGCGTGCGCTGGTCGCGACCCGCTGGCTGGAACCCGGGACCGCCGATGAGCTGATCGAGGCCTACCGCTTTCTCCGACGGATCGAGCACCGCCTGCAGATGATCGCCGACAAGCAGACCCATAGCCTGCCGGCCCGGCCCGACCAGATCGAGCGGTTCGCGGCGTTCATGGGCTACCCTGACGGCAGTGCTCTGACCGAGGCCGTGCGCGTCCGGCTAGAGCGGGTCGAGCGTCACTACGCCGGCTCTGTTCGAGAGCAGCATCGATCTCGGCGGCGGCCGGGCCCTCGTGTTCACGGGCACCGAGGACGATCCGGAGACGCTGGTCACGCTCGCCGAGATGGGCTTTGCCAAGCCGTCGCCGATTGCCGCCCGAATCCGCGCCTGGCACCACGGCCACGTGCGCGCGACCCGTGACGCCCGGGCACGCGAACTCTTGACCGAGCTGATGCCGCGTCTGCTCAGCGCGCTCGCCGACCAGGCCGAGCCCGATGCTGCGTTCGCCCGGTTCGACGAGTTCGTCACCAATTTGCCGGCCGGCGTGCAGCTGTTCTCGTTGTTCCGGGCGAATCCGAGGCTGCTCGCTCTGATCGCCGACCTGATGGGCACGGCGCCGCGCCTGGCCGGCCACCTGAGCCGCCACACGAGCCTGTTCGAGGCCATGCTGGCGCCCGACTTCCTCGAGCCGGTGCCCGGCGCCGAGGAGCTCGAGGCCGAGCTCGACCGCACCCTCGAGCGCGCCAACGACCTTCAGGACGTGCTCGAGACCACCCGTCACTGGGCACAGGCGCGCCAGTTCCAGATCGGCCTGCAGGTGCTGCTCGGGCTGCTGGACGGCGATGCCGCCGGCCTGGTCCTGACCGAGATCGCCGAGATCGTGATCCGCGCGCTGCTGCCATGGGTCGATCGCTGGCTCGCCGCCCAGCACGGCCGGGTCGCGACCGGCGCGTTCGTGGTCCTGGGTCTCGGCAAGCTCGGCTCGCGCGAGCTCACGATCGGCTCCGACCTCGACCTGATCTTCGTTTTCGATGCCGACGAGGCGGCGCATTCGGACGGCGTGCGGCCGCTGCCGGCAGCGACCTGGTACGGCCGGCTCGGTCAGCGCCTGACCCGGGCGCTGACCGCCCCGACCACCGAGGGCCCGCTCTACGAGATCGACACGCGGCTCAGGCCGTCGGGCAATGTCGGCCCGGTTGCCTGCTCGCTCGCCAACTTCGAGAGCTATCAGCTGCGCTCGGCCCAGACCTGGGAGCATCAGGCGCTGACCCGGGCGCGCGTGGTCGCCGGCGACCTTGAACTCGGCGCCCGGGCCGCGGCGATCATCCGCCGGGCGCTGGCCCAGACGCGCGACCCGGAGCAGCTCGCGCGCGAGGTCGGCGCGATGCGCGCGCGCATCTTTCGCGAGCACGGCAACCAGGACCCCTGGAACCTCAAGCACGTCCGGGGCGGCCTGGTCGAGGCCGAGTTCCTCGCCCAGTTCCTCCAGCTGCGCTTCGCGCCCGAACATCCGGCGCTGCTCACCACGAGCACGCTCGGGACCTTCGAGCGGGCGGTGGCCGAGGGGCTCCTTTCAACGGACGAAGGCCAGGCCGTGGTCGAGGCGGTGCGGCTGTACCGCCGGCTGCAGGCGGTGCTACGGCTGTCGATCCGGGACCGGTTCGAGGCCGGCGCGGCGCCGCGCGGCCTCCGCCGGGCGCTGGTGCGGGCGGCCGCCCGCGAGGACGACGGCCCGGCGCCCGAGTCCGCGCACGGGTTCGAGGAGCTGGAAGCGCATCTGCGTGCCGCCCAGGCGGCGGTCACCCAGATCTTCGCCCGCCACTGCCCGGACGCCGGAGCCGCCGACAGCCAGGCACCGGTCCGATCCGATCAACCCCGCTCGAGGAGATGACTGATGCCGCTCGATGCCGGCCAAGCTGCCCCGGAACTCGACCTGCCGACCGCCGGTGGTGGTCGGCTGCACCTCGGCGATCTCAAAGGGCGATCGCTGGTGCTCTATTTCTATCCCAAGGACGATACCTCCGGCTGTACTCGCGAGGCGCTCGATTTCGCCGCCGCTTATCCCGCATTCCAGGCCGCGGGCGTCGAGGTCGTAGGCGTCTCCAAGGACAGCGTCAGCAGCCACGACCGGTTCAAGGCCAAGCACGAGCTGCCCTTCCCGCTCGCCTCCGACGAGGGCGGCAGGGTCGCCGAGGCGTACGGCGTCTGGGTCGAAAAGAGCATGTACGGCCGCAGCTACATGGGGATCGACCGCTCGACCTTCCTGATCGACGGTCAGGGCCAGGTTCAGAAGGTCTGGCGCAAGGTCAAGGTGCCGGGCCACGTCGACGAGGTGCTCGCGGCGGCCAAGAGCATGAAGTAGCCCCATGACCCGCCGCACCCTGCCGCTCACCGACCGCCTGTACGATTACCTGCTGAGTGCCACGCTGCGCGAGCATCCGGCGCAGGCGCGGCTGCGCGCGGCGACCGCCGAGCTGCCCGAGGCCGGCATGCAGAGCGCGCCCGAGCAGGGCCAGCTGATGGGCCTCCTGGTCGAGCTGACGGGTGCCCGCCGGGTGCTCGAGATCGGCTGCTTCACCGGCTACAGTACGTTGGCCATGGCGCTGGCGCTGCCGCCCGACGGGCGCCTCGTCAGCCTAGACGTCAACCCCGACTGGGTCGAGCTCGGCCGGCGGGCATGGCGCGAGGCGGGCGTCGAGGATCGGATCGAGGTCCAATTCGGGCTCGCGCTCGAGAGCCTCGACCGGCTGATCGCGGCGGGCGCCGGCGCGAGCTTCGATCTGGTGTTCATCGACGCCGACAAGAAGAACTACGACACCTACTACGAGCGCAGCCTGGTCCTGGTCCGGCCGGGCGGCCTGATCATGATCGACAACGTGCTCTGGGGCGGTGCCGTCGCCGACCCCGCCAACCACGACCGGCAGACCCAGGTGCTGCGCGCACTCAACGCCAAGCTCCAGACCGACCCGCGGGTCAGCCCAGCGCTGGTGCCGATCGGCGACGGCCTGATGCTCGCCCGCAGGCGCCCGGAAGGTTGAGCTCGGCGGTCGTCGCTGCCGGCACCTCGCCTCGCACCTGCGCGACCGGCTGGTCGCTGCCAACGCTGAGCGATCGGGTTCCTTTTACTGGACTGCGCGACCGCCCCGTCCAATCACGCACTTCAGTATCGCCGACTGACCGTCGCGCTCACGACCGGTCGGTTTACCGGCCGTCAACCATTGGCGTTGATCGTGGTCAGCGGTCCATGCGATCCTGGGAATTCCTGTCGTCGTGGAACCGGGCAGGCGGACTCCGACGGTCGCATGGACCTACCGAAGGGTCGGTCAACGCCGAAGCGCTAAGAGCCCGTTAAGACGGGCACCGCATGCCGAGACCCCGATATCCGGCGGCATGCGGAGGAACAGGCACGGGCGCCCGGCTCATGCCGGGTCGTCGAGCGACCGTGGGCGCGGGCACTCCGTTGGCCGCCGGGCTCGCCCGCGGCAGCCGTCCGCCTCAACAGGTGACGCAGCCGGTGCGGGCCTCCTGGATCAGCTCGGCGAGGCGGGTCTTGTCGACGGCGCCCGGGATCAGCGCGTCGCCGACCACGAACGCCGGCGTGCCCTCGATCCCGAGCGTGCGGGCGAGCGTGTAGTTGGCCTGGATCTGCGCCTCGACCTCGGGCGCCTTCATGTCGGCGGCCAAGCGCTCGGTGTCGATGCCGACGCTCCTGGCGACCGCCATGATGCCGTCGAGCGACAGATCGCTGGCGCCCATCAGGGCGAAATGGAACGGCACGTAACGGCCCTGCTTGCGCGCCGCGAGCGCCGCCCGCGCCGCGGTCACCGAGGCCTCACCGAGGATCGGAAAGTCCTTGAATACGACCCTGAGCTTCTTGTCTTCCCGGAGCTGCGCCTGCAGCGACGGCATGACCCGCCGGCAGTAGGCGCACTGGTAGTCGAAGAACTCGACGACGGTGACGTCGCCGTCCGGGTTGCCGCCGACCGGATCGTCGGCGTGCTGGAACAGCTGGGCGTGGTTGGCGGCGACCGCGGCCTTCTGGTGCTCGGCCTTGGCCGCCTCCTGGCGCCGCTGCAGCTCCTGGAGCGCCTGGTAGACGACCTCCGGCTCGCGCAACAGGTAGTCATGGACGATCCGCTCGATCTGCTCGGCCGACAGCCCGGCCGCAGGGTCGTCGCTGCCGGCCTCTGCCGGGGCCGCCAAGAGCACGACGAGCCCGAGGCCCATGCAGCCCCGCATCCAGGTCCTGGTCCATCGCTGCATCGCCGGCTCGCTCCCGTTCCTGATCGAATCCCGCATCAACATAGTCGCCCGCGACCGCAGACGCCATTCACAACCACGCGCCGGCCGCGACCGGCCTCAACTCTCCTCGAGCTCGCGCAGGATGTCCTGCAGCCTGAGCCAGCCGGGGTCGCTCGCCGCGATCTTGCCCTCGGCGCGATGGGCATAGAGGCGGGCATCATCGCGCTTGCCGATCCTGAGCGCATACTCCGCGAACGCCAGGTCCGACAGCCCCGGCTCGCCGGCACGGCCCTGAGCGATGCCGAGCAGTCGCCAGGCCGCGGCGTTGTCCGGCTCGCGCTGGCGGGCATCCTGCAGCTGCTGGATCGCTTCGCGGGTCGGTCCTGGGGCGTCGGTCTCGATCAGGGCCTGCGCGAGGCCGATCCGCAGCAAGGCCGAATCCGGGTCCAGCCGGACCGCCTCCCGATAGGGCGCCACGGCGTCCTGGACCCGGCCGTTCTCGAACAGCATCTGGCCCTTGAGCTCGCGGAAATAGGGATCGTCCGGGTGCTCCTTGATCAACGAATCGATGTCCTTGAGGGCCTGTGGCAGATCCGGCAGCCGGTACTCCGCGATCGCGCGCGCGTAGCGGCCGTAGAGGCTGTCGTCGCCCTTGAATTCCCTCAGTGTATCGCGTGGGTCGTTGAGAAAGGCCTTCAGCTTGACCACCATGCGGCGGTGCGCGTCGACCCACCCGGGCGGCGGCGGGGGATTGGGGTGGGTGGCGACCCAGTTGTCGACGAACTCGATCCGCTCCCGGGTCAGCGGGTGGCTCATCAGCCAGGGACCGGCGTTCGAGACCGCGAGGACGTTCTGAGCATCGAGGATCCGGAACATCTGCGCCATGCCGCGCCCCGACAGGCCGGCCCGATCCAGATAGGTCAGCCCCGCCTGGTCGGCGGCCTGCTCCTGACCCCGGGAGAAGCGCATCAGGCCCGCCTGGGCGTATTGCTGGCCGCCCGCGATGATCGCCGCGCCCAGCCCCGGCACGACCGCGGCAGCCGCTGCGCCGAGCACGGCGGACAGGATCGACTCGGCCGTCGCTGCGTGCTGCGGACCGCTCGCCCGGCTCAGGTGGCCGCCCGCGATATGGCCGGTTTCGTGGGCCATGACCCCGACCAGCTCGTCGGGATTGTCGGTGCTCATGATCAGCCCGGTATTCAGGAACAGGTTCATGCCACCAGCAACGAACGCGTTCAGCTGGCCGTCGTTGACGATGTAGATCCGGACCGAGCCGGCACCGAGCCCGGACGCCTCCAGCAGCGGTGCGAGGAAGCGCTGCAGGGTGGCCTCGATCTCGGCATCGCGGATCAGGCTGACGCTGCGCGCCGCGGCCACGCTCGGGACCTGGAGCGCCAGGGCCGCAAGCAATGCTACCGCGAGTCGTAATCGTCGGCTGAATCCTAACTGCACGGAGCCCTCACCCCCTCGGAATCCGAGATCTCGCGCCTCGCTTTGCCATCGACCATCCCTAGCAGACGCGGGACGCTTGTGACAGAACCGCCGCCGGCGCCACCGATTTCAGGAGTAGGTATGTCGACCATCGGCTCACTGCCAGGGCTCAAGACCGCCGCCCGGGCCCGGATCGCGCCGTTCATCGCGATGGACGTGCTGGCGGCGGCGAGCGCGCGCGCAGCCCAGGGCCAGGACGTGATCCATCTCGAGGTCGGCGAACCCGGCGGCGGGCCGCCGGCGGCTGTGCTTGAGGCCGCCCGGGACGGGCTCGGCCGGATCCCGCTCGGCTACACCGAAGCGCTCGGCCGGCCGGCGCTGCGCCGGGCAATCGCCACGCACTATCGCGCGACCTATGACCTCGACGTCGACCCCGCGCAGGTCGTGGTCACGGTCGGCGCGTCCGGCGCCTTCGTCCTGACCTTCCTTGCGGCCTTCGATCCCGGCGACCGGGTGGTCGTGCCGGAGCCGGCGTTCCCCGCGTATAAGAACATCCTGCGGGCGCTCGGGGTCGAGGTGGTCCGGCTCGGGCTCGGACCGGACACCGGCTTCGCGCTGACCGTCGAGCAGCTGGCCGCGATCGAGCCGTCCGTGCAAGGCCTGGTGATCGCGAGCCCGGCCAATCCGACCGGGACCATGCTCGGCCCCGCGCAGCTCGCCGGGCTGGCCCGGTACTGCCGCACGCGCGGTATCCGGCTGGTTTCCGACGAGATCTATCACGGCATCACCTATGACCGTCCGGCTACCAGCATCCTGACGCACGACCCCGACGCTGTGGTGATCAACGGGTTCTCCAAATACTTCTGTATGACCGGCTGGCGCCTGGCTGGCTGGTGGCGCCGCCCGACCTGGTCCGGCCGATCGAGCTGCTGGCGCAGAATCTGTTCATCTCGGCGCCGGCGCTGGCCCAGGAGGCCGCCCAGAGCGCGTTCGCCGCCAAAGCCGAGCTGGCGCTTCGGGTTGAGGGCTACCGACGCAACCGGGCGGCGCTGCTGGAGCGGCTGCCGGCGGCCGGGCTAGACCGGCTGGCGCCGGTCGACGGCGCCTTCTACCTCTATGCCGACGTCAGCCAGCTGACCGACGATTCGGCGGTCTGGTGCGAGGCCCTGCTCGAGGCGACCGGGGTCGCGCTCACGCCCGGGGCCGACTTCGATGGCGTCGACGGCCATCGCTTCGTCCGGCTGGCCTTTGCCGGCACCCACGAACGGGTGGTCGCAGGCGCCGACCGCCTCGCGGCATGGCTGCGCGCGCGCCGTTGAGAATCAAGTTCTCCGGTCCGCTCTCCCCTACTCGTCCTTGTGCACGAAACGGCTCCACCAGCCACGCCGCGGGGCCGCCGGACGGTCCTGGTCGACCACCGCGGCCGCCGGCACCTCGGGCTCGCGCCGATCTTCGGGCTCGGGCCGATCTTCGGGCTCCGGCACCGGTTCGACCGGCGCCGCGCGCCGATGCCGGCCGGCACGGGCCGCGGAAACCGGTCGCGCCGCCGGCTCGACCGCCTCGTCCGAGGCCGCTGCCGGCATCTCGGGCACGCCGGCGCCCGCACCGTCGGCGACCGGCGCCGAGGCGCGATCAGCGCCGTTCTCGACCGTGCTCGCACCGACCGGCTCGATGGTCGCCTCGGCGCCGCCCCGCCTGGTGCCGGTACGCCGGCGCGGGCGACGCGGCTTGCGCTCGGGCTTCGGCGCGACGGCCGGTGCTGCCTCGCCGGTCCCGGCCTCCTCGACGGCCAGGGCCTCGGGGGCGGCCAGCTCCGCCGCCGGCTCGGGCCTCGTCGTTGCCGGTGCCGGCGGCACCACCGGCGCCGCGGCCGGCAGCTGCGCGCTTTCCGCCTCGCCGTCGCCATCGCCGGGCCGGCGCCGGCGCCGCCGCCGGCGCCGACGCTTGCGGCCGCCGTCGGCCTCCTCCTCGCCAGTCGCAGCCGGAGGCGCGGCTTCCGCGGCCACCTCGGCGCGCACCTCCGGGGCGGTCTCGCCGTCGACCTTGGCCGCGGTGCTCTCGACCTGATAGGCGCCCGCGATCAGCTGGGTGTCGACCGCGACCCCGACGCTCATGCCGTAGCGTTGCTCGAGAGCGACCAGCCGGTCGCGTTTCTGGTTGAGGATGTAGAGCGCCACCGGCAGCGGCAGGGTCACGGCCAGCGCCGCCGCCTTGCCCTTCATGCCCTCGAGCTCAATTGCGCGCAGCGCCTGCAGCGCCGCCGATTCGACCGAGCGGATCACGCCGGTGCCAGTGCAGGTCGGGCACAGCTGGGTGCTCAGCTCCTGGAAGCTCGGGCGCAGCCGCTGGCGCGACAATTCCAGCAGGCCGAAGGCGCTGATCCGGCCCAGCTGCACCCGCGCCCGGTCGGTCTTCAAATGGTCGCGCAGCCGTCGTTCGACCGCCCGCTGATTGCGGAGCTCGTCCATGTCGATGAAGTCGACCACCACGAGACCGGCGATATCGCGCAGCCGGAGCTGGCGGGCGATCTCCTCGGCGGCCTCGAGATTGGTCTTGAGCGCGGTCTCCTCGATGTTGCGCTCGCGGGTCGAGCGGCCGGAGTTGACGTCGATCGCGGTCAGCGCCTCGGTGGTGTGGATCACGATCGAGGCGCCCGAGCGCAGGTGGATCACGGGCTGATGCAGGCCGTCGAGCTGTTCCTCGACGCCATAGCGGTGGAACAGCGGCAGCTCGTCCTTGTAGAGTTTCACCCGGCGCGCGCGCGATGGCATCAGCATGCTCATGACCTTGCGCGCGGTCCGGTAGCCCTCCTCGCCCTCGACCCAGACCTCGTCGACGTCGCGGCCATAGAGATCGCGGACCGCGCGCTTCACGAGCGCACCCTCCTCGTGGATCGTGCAGGGTGCGACCGAGCGCAGCGTCAGCTCGCGGATGTCGTTCCAGAGCCGGAGCAGGTATTCGTAGTCGCGCTTGATCTCGAGCTTGTTCCGCTGCTGGCCGGCGGTGCGGATGATCAGCCCCATGCCTTCGGGGACCTCGAGCTCGCGCGCGATCGCCTTGAGCTTGGCACGGTCGGCCGCATTGGCGATCTTGCGCGAGATGCCGCCGCCGCGGCCGGTGTTCGGCATCAGGACGCAGTAACGGCCGGCGAGCGACAGGTAGGTGGTCAGCGCCGCACCTTTGTTGCCGCGCTCCTCCTTGACCACCTGGACCAGCATGATCTGCCGGCGCTTGATGACTTCCTGGATCTTGTAGCCGCGCAGCAGGCGCGAGCGCTGGCGCGCCTGCTCGTCGAAGACCTCGGCGGCCTCCTCGTCGGGATCGGTCGCGGCCGCCACCGGCGCGTCGTCGTCGGCGCCGTTGGCTCCGACCTCGTCGGCGCCGACCTCGGGCTCGAGCACAGGTTCCGGAGCGGCGTCGATCTCGGGCGCGCTCGGCTCCTTCAACAGGCGGCGGTCGGCCTGCGGGATCTGGTAGTAGTCGGGGTGAATCTCGCTGAACGCCAGGAAGCCGTGACGCTGACCGCCATAGTCGACGAACGCCGCCTGCAGCGACGGTTCGACCCGGGTGACCTTGGCGAGGTAGATGTTGCCCTTAAGCTGTTTCTTGGTCGAGGACTCGAAGTCGAAATCTTCGAGCTGGCGATCGTCGATCACCACCACCCGGGTTTCCTCCGGATGGGAGGCGTCGATCAGCATGCGTTTCGTCATTCGGAAACTTCTCCGCGAATCGGTGGCCGGGCCGCAGGCGCATCAGCGCCGCGGCGAGCTGGCATCGGTCATCAGCGAGCGCGGGAATCGACCGGCCACGGCAGACCACGAGGGCCGCCGCGACTGCGGGATCCGGGGCAGGGGCAGAACCGTGGTCGTCTCGCACCAGTTTTCCATGCCGGCCCGGCGCCTGGCGCCGGGCCCGTCGCAACGATGACCTGCCGATGGGAACGGGCAGGAGGCCGACCGGTGGCAGCGGCGCAACACGCGCTCACGAAAAATCACATCGGTCGGCAACAAACCGTTGTTTGTTAATTATAGTGCCTCGGCTTACACCGTACAATGCGATAATGACGTGTTCGCAGGTGCAGGTCAGCGACGGTACGGGATCCCGCGTGCGTCCTGAGAACAGCGGTAGACTGGCGACATCGGGTGCCGCCGGGCGGTGGGGGGTGTTCGCTCGCCGGCTGGCTGTGCTCGCTGCCGCTTGGTTGCTGGTCTTCGCCGGCCTGGCCCAGCTCCCGCTCCGGGCCGCGCCGACCGCGGTCCAGGACCTCCGGATCGCGCCCTATGGCGATGGCATCCGGGTGGTGATCGATCTCAACCGCCGGGTGAGCTTTCGCCATCTCAAGCTCGAGCAGCCGCCCCGGCTGGCGATCGATCTGCCGGAGGTCGCCTGGGAAGTGCCGCCGGCCAGCAACGCTGGGGCGGTCGGTCTGGTGCAGGGTTACCGGTTCGGCCGCTTCCGTCCCGGCGTGTCGCGGATCGTGCTCGACCTCGCGCAGCGGTTCGAGATTCGCAACGTCTTCGAGCTGCCACCGGGCGATGGCCACGGCTATCGGATCGTGACCGACCTGGTCGCGGCGGCGGCGCAATCCGGGACGACCGAGGTCGCGGCCGGCATGGACGGCGTCGACGGGCAGCGCCTCGCGGGGGTGCCGGTGATCACGCCACCGCCGCCGAAACAGGCGCCGCCGCCGCCGCGCCAGCGGATCATCGTGATCGACCCCGGCCACGGCGGGATCGATCCCGGAGCGATCGGTGCCGGGGGCGACTACGAGAAGGACATCGTGCTCAGGATGGGCCTCGAGCTGCGCCGTCAGCTGGAAGCGACCGGCCGCTATCAGGTGGTCATGACCAGGGATGCGGATCGCATCGTCAGGCTGCGCGACCGGCTGCACATCGCGCACCAGAGTGGTGGCCAGCTGTTCATCTCACTCCACGCCGACAGCCTGGTCACGGCGCCCGCGGTTCGCGGCGCCTCGGTCTATACGTTGTCGGAGCAGGCCTCCAACGACGAGGCGGCAAGACTTGCCAGCAAGGAAAATCGTGCCGATATCCTGGCCGGGCTCGACCTTTCCGACCAGGAGGACATCGTTACCGAGATCCTGATCGATCTGGCGCAGCGGGATGCCAACAACAAGTCGATCGAGGTCGCGGACCTGATGGTCGACGAGTTGGGGACCGTGACCAGGATGGCCCGGCAGCGACGCTCGCAGGCCGGCTTCGTGGTGCTGAAATCGCCCGACATGCCCTCGGTGCTGATCGAGTTGGGCTATCTGTCGAATGCGGATGATGAGGCGTCGCTGCGGAACGCCGCCCATCTCGGCGGGCTGGCCAAGGCGATCGTCGAGGGCATCGATCGCTACTTCGCCGCCGAGCCCTCCTGATCGGTCAGGCCCACCGGCTCCACCAGGCACGCCATCCTGGCATTCGCTAGAAGGTCGGCATTGCGCAAACTGTTGAGGCTTTTCGGGGCGCTCGTCGCCAGCCTGCTGATCCTCGCGACCGTCGGCGCGGGCGGCGCGCTCTATCTGCTCCACCGCTACGCCCGCGACCTGCCCGACTATCGCCAGCTGGCCGACTACCAGCCGCCGACCGTCACCCGGATCCATGCCGCCGACGGCCGGCTGATGGCCGAATACGCCCAGGAGAAGCGGATCTTCGTGCCGGTCGAGGCGATCCCCAAGCGCCTGATCCAGGCCTTCCTCGCCGCCGAGGACAAGAATTTCTACAGCCACCCGGGGATCGATCCGCTCGGCATCCTCCGGGCAGCCCTGACCAATCTCTGGCGCTTCGGCGAGAATCGGCGGCCGGTCGGCGCCTCGACCATCACCCAGCAGGTCGCCAAGAACTTTCTTTTGAGCAACGAGGTCTCGCTCCAGCGCAAGCTCAAGGAGGCGCTGCTCGCGTTCCGGATCGAGCAGGCGTTCACGAAGGACCAGATCCTCGAGCTCTATCTCAACGAGATCTATCTCGGCCTCGGCTCCTACGGCGTGGCGGCGGCGGCGCTCAACTACTTCGACAAGTCGCTCGACGAGCTGACCATCGCCGAAGCCGCGTTCCTGGCCGGTCTGCCCAAGGCGCCGTCCTGGTACAATCCGGCCCGCCGGCCGGATGCGGCCAAGGCCCGGCGCGACTGGGTGATCGGGCGGATGCTGGATCTCGGGTTCATCGACCGCGCCGACGCCGAGCAGGCCACGGCCGAGCCCCTGGTGATGCGTCATCGCGCACCGACCGAGATCGTGAAGGCGGACTACTTCACCGAGGAGGTCCGCCGCGAGCTGGTCGAGGAGCATGGCGAGGCGTTCCTGTACGAGGGCGGCCTCTCGATCCGGACCACCCTCTCGCCGCCGCTGCAGGCGGTTGCGCAGCGGGCGTTGCACGACGGGCTGATCGCCTACGACCGGCGGCATGGCTGGCGCGGCCCGAAGAGCCATCTGGACAGCACCGCGGCTTGGCCGGATCAGCTGGCGGGGCTCGACCACAGCGACGGCCTCGATCGCTGGCGGCTCGCGGTCGTGCTCGAGACCAACTCCGAGGGCGCCGGGCTCGGCCTCGAGGACGGCAGCCAGGCCCAGCTGCCGCTCGCCGAGATGACCTGGGCCCGGCGCGCGACCGGGGGCGACCAGCTTGGCCCGGAAGTGGCCAAGGCGGACCAGGTGGTGCAGCCGGGCGACGTGGTCTGGGTCGAGCCGCTCGCCGATCCCGAGGCCAGGGACGTCACGGTCGGCGGGACCGACGTGACGGTCGCGACCTCCGGCCATGCCGAACCGGTGCGCTACACGCTCCGCCAGCCGCCCGAGGTCGAGGGCGCGGTGGTGGCGCTCGACCCGCACACCGGTCGCGTGCTCGCGATGTCCGGCGGCTTCAGCTACGCCCAGAGCGTCTTCAACCGCGCGACCCAGGCGCTCCGCCAGCCGGGCTCGGCGCTCAAGCCGTTCATCTACCTGGCCGGCCTGGAGAACGGCCTGACACCCTCCAGCATCCTGCTCGATGCGCCGATCGTGATCGATCAGGGGCCGGGGCTCGGCAAGTGGAAGCCGGCCAACTACTCCGGCCACTTCTACGGTCCGAGCACGCTCCGGCTCGGGCTCGAGAAGTCGCGCAACCTGATGACCGTGCGGCTTGCCCAGGCGACCGGCATGGACAAGGTGGTCGAGATGGTCCACCGGTTCGGCATCGATCGCGGCATGGGCAACAATCTGGCCGCGGCGCTCGGCGCCGGCGAGGTCGACCTGCTCGACCTGACCAGTGCCTACGCCAGCCTGGTCAACGGCGGCAAGAAGATCAAGCCGGCCCTGATCGAGCGCATCCAGGACCGCCACGGCAAGACCATCGAGCGCCGCGACGACCGGCCCTGCCCCGGCTGCGAAGGCGTAACCTGGCAGGACCAGCAAACTCCGATCCTGGTCGACCAGCGCGAGCAGATCATCTCGCCAGCGCGCGCCTACCAGATGGTCAACCTGCTCGAGGGCGTGGTCCAGCGCGGCACCGGCGTGCGCGCACGCGTCCTGAACAAGCCGGTCGCCGGCAAGACCGGCACCTCGAACGATGCCCGCGACGCCTGGTTCATCGGCTTCACCCCCGATCTCGTGGTCGGCGTCTACGTCGGCTACGACCAGCCGAAGAGCCTGGGCGACCAGGAGCAGGGCGCCTCCGCGGCGCTGCCGATCTTCATCGAGATCATGCAGAAGGCGCTCGCCGACCAGCCCGCGACCCCGTTCCGGGTGCCGCCCGGCGTGCGCCTGGTCCGGGTCGACGCCGATACCGGGCTCCTGCCGGGGCCGGACACGCGCAGCGTGATCCTCGAGGCCTACATGCCGGGCACCGAGCCGACCGAGGCGAGCCCGTCGCGCGGGGCGACCGTCAGCTTCGATGGCGTCGACGGCAACGGCGCCGGCCCGAGCCCGCCGCCACGCGCCGCCCCCCGGCCGGGCGGGCTGTACTGAGCCGGCGCGCGCCGTTCAGACCTTTCGCGCCCTCGGCGAGCCGTGCTACATGCCGCCAACTCTCCCCGCCCAGCCGTCGGAGCCGCCATGCGTGCCGAGATCACCCATCTGGCCGAAGAGATCGAGCAGGGCCTCGCCCTGCTGAGGAGGCATCTTTGACTGGGACCACGCGCAAAAGCGCCTTCAGGAGCTGAACGCCGAGGTCGAGAAGCCCGAGCTGTGGGACGAGGCCGAGCGCGCCCAGGCGCTGATGCGCGAGCGCACGCGTCTTGCCGGCGCGGTCGAGCGCCAGCACGGGCTCGAGCGCGAGCTCGAGGACGGCCTGGCGCTGGCCGAGCTCGCCGACGAAGAGGGCGATGCCGAGAGCGCGGCCGAGGCCGAGGCGGCACTCGCCGAACTCAAGGAGCGCCTCGCCCGTCTCCAGCTCGAGGCGCTCCTGGACGGCGAGGCCGACGGCAACGACTGCTTCCTCGAGATCCACGCCGGCGCCGGCGGCACCGAATCCCAGGACTGGGCCGAGATGCTGCAGCGCATGTACACGCGCTGGGCCGAGGCGCATGGCTACAAGCTCGAGTGGATCGAGGAGAGCCCGGGCGAGGAGGCCGGGATCAAGTCGGTCACGCTCAGGGTGCTCGGGCCCAACGCCTATGGCTGGCTCAAATCCGAGAGCGGCGTCCACCGGCTGGTGCGGATTTCCCCCTTCGACAGCCAGGCGCGCCGGCACACGAGCTTCGCCAGCGTCTGGGTCTACCCGGTGGTCGACGAGACCATCGAGGTCGACATCCAGGACAAGGACCTCCGGATCGACACCTACCGGGCGTCGGGCGCCGGCGGCCAGCACGTCAACAAGACCGACAGCGCGATCCGTCTCACCCACTTGCCGACCGGGATCGTGGTCGCCTGCCAGACCGACCGCTCGCAGCACAGGAACCGCGCCCAGGCCTACGCCATGCTGCGCGCCCGCCTGTACGAACTGGAGTTGCAGAAGCGCCGTGAAGCGGCCGAGGCCGAGGCCGCCAACAAGAGCGACATCGGCTGGGGCCACCAGATCCGCTCCTACGTCCTCCAGCCCTACCAGATGGTCAAGGACCTGCGCACCGGCGTCGAGAAAGGCAACGCGGCCGGCGTCCTCGACGGCGACCTCGACGATTTTCTGGAGGCTGCCCTCGCCCAGAACGTCGCCGGCGCGGAGCCGGCCGCCGCGAACTGATGCCTTCCATACTGCTCGTGTCGCCCCCAGGGGGGACTTCGCCAGGAGGGCAGGAGGGATGGATACCCGTGACGTGAAAGCTGAAGTGCGCAGGGTGTGGGAGTCCGCTGCGCCTGGCTGGGCCAAATGGGAAGACGTGTTCGCGCAAGCATTGGCCGACGTGACCGACCTGATGCTGGACATGGCCGGCATCGATGCCGGCATGCATGTCCTCGATCTCGCCTGTGGAGCCGGCAGCCAAAGTCTGAGGACAGCGGACCGCGTCGGGCCGCAGGGGCGTGTGGTGGCCAGCGATCTATCGCCAACCATGCTGAGATACGTTCGCGTGGCGGCGGACCGCAGGGGCTTCAGCCATGTCGAGACCCTCGAATGCGCGGCGGAGGATCTGCCCGCGAGCACTGGCCCCTTCGATGCGGCCATCAGCCGTCTTGGCCTGATGCTCTTTCCAGCTCCCAGGCAGGCATTGATCGCAGTGCAGCGCGTTCTGAAACCAAAGGCCCGCATCGCCACGCTCGTGTTCACGACGCCATCCAGCAACCCCTTCATGTCGAAGCCCATGCAGATCCTGCTTCGCCACGCCGGAAAAGCTGCGCCCGGGGCTGGCAAGCCGGGGATTTTCGCGCTCGGGGGCCCAGGTGTTCTTCAAGGCTTACTCTCGGACAGCGGCCTGGCGGAGGTCGAAACCAGAGTTGTTCGGGCACGGCTACGATTGGCATCGGCCGCTCGGGCCCTCGAAATGATGCAGCAGGCCTTCGGCGCCTATCGCGCTGTCGTCGCCGACCTCGATCGGGAAGCCCGCGCGGCCGCGTGGTCGGAGGTCGGCGAATATCTGCGCTCGTTCGAAGACCGCGAGGGCTTCCGTACCGAGCTCGAATTGCTGATTGGAGCGGGTCTCAGGGAAGCTTGAGCGAGGTGACAGCCGCTCCCGACAGAGGTTCGGATGCGGCCCTGAACCCCTGGAGGTCAGCGGCCGCGAGCCGGCCGACGCCGCGGGCAATAGGTGACATCGGCTGGGGCTCGCTGTTCACTGCTCGTTCCGGTGGGACGCTACCAATGAGAAAGGGCATAATCCTTTCCGAGAAAGCCGCTAAGATGCCCGCTATGGCCCGGAAGGTTGAATCGCTGAGCGCGCTACCGGCGTGATGGACGTGCCTCGGGGCGAGGAATGGGGCAAGGAGGATGAACAGATGCAGGGTGTTCTCCACTGCTACGCCTTCGGCCGCGAAGGAGCCTGGGAGGCGATCTGCATCGATCTCGATCTTGCCGTGCAAGGAGGATCCTTCGAGGAGGCCGCCAGCCTCCTGCAGGAGGCCATTGCGTTTCATCTCGAGCGGGTGATGGAACTCCCGGAGAAGGATCGAGCTCGGCTTCTCAACCGCCGTGTCCCGTGGCACGTGCGCCTCCGCTATGCCTTGGAAGCGTTTTTCTTCTTCATGCGCCGCCGGGATGGCGGGCCGTTTGAGCATCGATACACGATTCCCTATCCGGCCTAGCTCCTAAACAGCCGCTTCGGCAGTCCCGACTGGCGGATCATGGATGCCAGGGTCCGCTGCAGAACCTCGTCTCCGGGTTTGCCGGACACCGTGACCAGCCGCAGTTGTCCAGAGACCAGCCCCTCGTAACGCCTGTGACTGCCCCTTTGCCGGGTTTGGCGAAAACCGTGCTCTTCCAGGACTCGAACTAAGTCTCTGTACTTCACGACGGTCGGCCATGGCTCGATGGTCCGCCCCTGTGGCTTGCCAAGCTCGTGGACCGGCACGATCGCGGGCCTGGACTATCGATCAGGTGCACGTGACCCTGCCAACCGAAGGTGCCTGATCACGTCATCCAGATCGCTACGAAGCTGAGCACGCACCACCTTTCTCCTGGCAGCAAAGGCTGAGTCTGTCGGCGGCGGCTGATGGTGTGTCACTCTGAAGTTTTCCGCCCGCCACGCAGGAACCCGTCTCACGCACCGCCACCGTCGCGCGTTAGTTTGATGTCGATCTCGCCGTTGTCGCCTTCTGGCGAATCGTACGCGAACGAAAGATTGATCTCAGCCGCCCGAAGCCAGCGCCAGCGCTCCAGGCTAGACATTGTCTCCGTCAGGGGTAGAGCATCGAACAGCCCTTTGACCAAGGGATGATCTCGACCGCGACCGCTTCCTCCGTCACCGCCCCCTCCGTTCCCACCCTGGTCTGACCGAGATTGGCTGGCAGGTGTTTCGCTATTCGCGATCCCTGGCGCAACCAAACGATCGCGGCCCGCTTCAAAGAAACCAGCTGCGGTAGCCGATCGTTCGAATGCCTGCCGAGCGCGGTCTGTTTGCTTCTGCGCCACGCCTAGCGCGGCGATCTCCCGCTCTAGAGCTCCGCTCGGAGGGAGGACCTTGCCGCGGTAAAGCTCATAAAGCTTGGCGTATAACGGGACGTTCAAGAAAGCCTTTGCCTTGCCCTCGCGTTCGCGCTTTGCGTCTACAACCATCTGACCGAGAGGTGTGAGTTTCGCACCACCGCTTCCCCGATCGGACTCGACCAGCCCAAACAGGCGCGCCGTACTCATGCGCATTCGAAAGCCGCTGCTGCGCATACTCAGGTCCATGGCAGCGGCGAGCTGATCAGACTGACACGGACTCGATGCAGTCGTTTTGTGGATCGCCTTGGCGACAGCAAGCGCGTCGGCCAGATCCATGTATGGAAACTCGATTGTGGAACGCTCACGCTTTTGTGCCGAGCCGTCCCTGGTCGCATCCGGCGCAGGCGTCGTCTCGCCGTTCGCGGCAGTTTCCATTGTGGCATCCGCATCAGCGGCGGCAGTGTGCTCCATGAGACTCTCCACCTGGCTGGTTGGCCGGCGTGGAGAACATAAGCGGATCATCACTTGGCTGTCAACATCTGTCTGCGTTGCCATCTGAATGTCTGCTCAACTGTCTGCGGGCAGTCAATGGGGGCGTCGAGACCCCGCATCACGTGCCCAGGGCAATGCATGTTGCCTGGAGCTTCCGAGCGCTCTGGACCAGGAGGAGACAGCCGAGCTAATCCAGACCGCAGCGTCTACGTGGAGAGGCGCGATCCATATCGGAAGCGCTCGGGGACCGTGGAGATTTCGGACGCAAATGCTGCCAGACGCTGCCGGCTTGAGCCGGGGCTGAGGGTGGACTAGGGTGGCGGCCCGGGAAGCGGGCATGTGGGCACCATGGAAAAAAAGAGCTTCATCGAGCTGATCGGCAACACGCCGCTCGTGCATCTGCGGCGGGCGTCGGCGGAGACCGGGTGCACGATCCTGGGCAAGGCCGAGTTCTTGAACCCTGGCCAGTCGGTCAAGGATCGGGCGGCGCTCTGGATCGTGCGGGATGCGGAGGCGAAGGGGCAGTTGCGGCCGGGGGGGACGATCGTCGAGGGCACCGCGGGCAACACCGGGATCGGGCTGGCACTGGTCGGCAACGCGCTGGGCTATCGGTCGGTGATCGTGATGCCGGAGACCCAGAGCCAGGAGAAGAAGGACATGCTGCGGCTGGTCGGGGCCGAGCTGATCCTGGTGCCGGCCGTGCCGTACAAGGACCCGAACAACTACGTCCGCTATTCGGGCCGCCTTGCCGCGGAGCTCGCGGCCAAGGAGCCTAATGGGGCGATCTGGGCGAACCAGTTCGACAATGTCGCCAACCGGCAGGCGCACATCGAGGGCACCGGGCCCGAGATCTGGCGCCAGACCGAGGGCAAGGTCGACGGCTTCGTCAGCGCGGTCGGGACCGGCGGCACGCTCGCCGGCGTCGGCATGGCCCTGAAGGAGAAGAATCCGAAGGTCGTGATCGCGCTCGCCGATCCGTTGGGCTCGGCGATCTACAACTACTACGCCCATGGCGAGCTCAAGGCCGAGGGCAACTCGATCACCGAGGGCATCGGCCAGGGCCGGATCACCAAGAACCTCGAAGGCGCGCCGGTCGACGCCTGGTTCCAGATCCCGGACGACGAGGCCCTGCCTCTGGTGTTCGACCTGGTGCTCGAGGAGGGCCTCGTGCTCGGCGGTTCGACCGGGATCAACATCGCAGGCGCCATTCGCCTGGCCCGCGAGATGGGGCCGGGGCACACGATCGTGACCGTGCTCTGCGACTACGGCAACCGCTACCAGAGCAAGATGTTCAACCCCGCGTTCCTGCGCGAGAAGGGCCTGCCGGTGCCGTCCTGGCTGGCCGAGGACTGAGCTCAACTCCGGAAAGTGGGGAAAACATGGCTGCGAGCGCCAGCGCGCTGGTCAGCACCGAGTGGCTGGCCGCGCATCTCGCGACCCCCGACGTCAAGGTGGTGGATGCCACCTGGTATCTGCCGACGATGCAGCGGGACGCGAAGGCCGAATACGCCGAGGCGCACATCGCGGGTGCGGTCTATTTCGACATCGACGACATCGCCGATGCCACAAGCCCCCTGCCCCACATGCTGCCGGACCCGGTCAAGTTCTCGAGCCGGGTGCGCAAGCTCGGCCTCGGCGACGGCACCCGGATCATCGTCTACGACAACAACCGCTATTCGGCGAGCGCCCGGGCCTGGTGGATGTTTCGGGTGTTCGGCCACGAAGATACCGCCGTGCTGGACGGCGGGCTCGCGAAATGGCGGGCCGAGGGGCGGCCGGTCGACGACCGGACGGTCGTGCCGCGCGAGGCGCATTTCACGGCGCGCCTGAACAGCCTTCTGGTGCGCGATCTGGAGCAGATCCGCGCCAACATCGTCGCCCGCCGCGAGCAGGTGCTCGACGTCCGCTCCGCCGGCCGGTTCGCCGGCACCGAGGCCGAGCCCAGGGCCGGCCTGCGCTCCGGCCACATCCCGGCGAGCCTGAACCTCCCCTATCTGGACCTGATCGGCCCCGGCGGCACGCTTCTGTCGCCGCCGGAGCTTCGCCAGCGCATCGCGGCCTCAGGTCTCGACGTTGACCGGCCGATCGTCACCAGCTGCGGCTCCGGGGTGACCGCGTGCACCGTTGCGCTTGCGCTGCACCAGATCGGCGCGCCCGCGGTCGCGGTCTACGATGGCTCCTGGACCGAGTGGGGCGGCCGCAGCGACACTCCGATCGAGCGTTGAGGGGCGGCGCATGCCCGAGCCTGCGGATCGGGAGGGCTGGCGGGAGGACCATTCGGCCGTCTTCATCGACTACGGCCGGGCCTTCACGCCGGAGCGCGAGCGCCAGCAGGAGATCATCTGCGAGCTGATTGCGGGCCTCGAGCCCGCCCGGCTCGTGGTCGAGCTCTGCTGCGGCAGCGGTGATCTGGCAAGGCTGCTGCTGGAGCGCCTGCCCGGGATCCACCTCAAAGCGCTCGATGGCTCGCCGACGATGCTCGCCGAGACCGGCGAGACCTGCGTCGCCTACGCCGATCGCCTGCACCTGCAGCCGTTCGACCTGGCCGCGACCGACTGGCGCAACCTGCGGCCGGGCCCCGATGCGATCTGCTCCTCGCTTGCGGTCCATCATCTGGACGGCGACCAGAAGCGGCAGCTGTTTGCGGATCTGTTCGCTGCGCTGCGCCCGGGCGGCCTGTTCGTGCTCGCCGATCTGATCCGGCCCGCGAGTGCGGCCGGCTGGCAGATCGCCGCCCTGGACTGGGATCGCGCCGTCGCCGAGCGCTCACAGACGCTCTATGGTGACGACCGGGCGCGACGCAAGTTCGAGGAGCTGCGCTGGAACTATTTCCGCTGGCCGGCCGACAACGGGATCGACCACCCGTCCACGGTCGCCGAGCACGTCTTGTGGCTCTCCGCGGCCGGCTTCGAGGCGGTCGATCTGCACTGGCTGCTCGCCGGGCACGCGATCTTATCCGCTCGTAAACCCTGAAGCCCTGAGCGCGCCTGCACCGACGACGATGCCCGAGGACGTTTTCCGCCCGGCCCCCACGGACGCGCGCGACCAGCGGCAGGTCGAGACCCTGGTCACCTATCTCGAGATGACCGGACCGCCGGCCGCGCCACCGCTGCCGGCGCCGCGCTCCGGCCTCGAAGTCCGCCTGGCCCGGTCGCCGACCGTCTCGTTCTACCGCTACCTCTACGGCACCATCGGCGAGGGCTGGACCTGGGTGGTGCGCCGGCTGCTGTCCGACGAAGAACTCCGCCAGATCCTGGGCGACCCGGCGGTCGAGGTGAACGTGCTCTGGGTCGAGGGCGTGCCGGCTGGCCTCGCCGAGCTCGACCGCCGCCAGCCGGGCGAGATCGAGCTCGCCTACTTCGGCCTGCTGCCGGAGTTCATCGGCCACGGCCTCGGACGCTGGCTGCTCGACTGGACCATCCGCCATGCCTGGCGGGCGAGGCCGCGCCGCCTCTGGGTCCACACCTGCGATCTCGATCACCCGCGGGCGCTCCGCGTTTACCAAAAGTCCGGATTTCGAGTCTACGACCAGCGCACCGAGCAGCTTCGGCTGCCCGATGGGACAAAGCCGCGGGAGCGGCCGCGGTCGGGAACCGAAATCCTATGCGAATCCTCATGAGCGTGTTCTCCTGCGGTCCGAATCGGGGTTCGGAAGAGGGTGTCGGCTGGAATTGGGCAGTGGAGACCGCACGCCTCGGCCATCAGGTGATCGCGCTGACCCAGACCGAGCTGCGCAGCGAAATCGAGGCCGAGGTGGCATCGGGCCGGTTGCCGCCGACCCTGCGCTTCGAGTTCTTCATGCCACCCTGGCTCGACCGGCTGCAGCGCAAGGGGGTGGCGCTCGGGTTCGCGGGGCTGACCTGGCATCTGGTCCATCTCGTGTGGCAGATCCTGGCTTACCGCCACGCCCGCAAGCATCTCGCGGCCTGGCGGATCGATCTGGTCCACCACGTCACCTTCGGCGGCATCCGCCATCCGACCCTGATGGGCCGGCTGCCGATCCCGATGGTCCTGGGCCCGCTCGGCGGCGGCGAGCGGGCGCCCCTGGCGCTCCGGCGCGGGTTCGGCTGGCGCGGCTGGCTGCTCGACGCCGTGCGTGACCTGCACACCTGGCTGATCCGGTTCGACCCGATCACGCGCTGGGCCTGTGCCGACGCCGCCGCGATCTACGTCAAGACCGCGCAGTCGCGCGAGGCTCTGCCGGCGCGCTACCACGACAAGATCGACGTCCGCCTGGAGATCGGCACGCGCGAGGTCGCCGATCCGACACGCCTGGAGCATCGCGCGGGCCAGCCGCTCAAGCTGCTGTTCGCCGGCCGGTTTCTCTACTGGAAGGGCATGCACCTGGGCTTCGAAGGGCTGTCGCGACTGCTCGACCGCGGCGTCGAGGCGCGCCTCACCATGCTTGGCCATGGCCCCGATGAGGGCGCCTGGCGGCGGCTGGCGGAACAGCTCGAGGTCGACCATGCGATCGACTGGCTGGGCTGGCTCGACCACGACGAGGTCGGCGAGCTCTACCGCCGCCATGATGCGCTGCTGTTCCCGAGCCTGCACGATTCCAGCGGCAACGCCGTGCTCGAGGCATTGACCCATGGCCTGCCGGTGGTCTGCCTCGATCTCGGCGGGCCGGCCGAGATGGTCGATGCGACCTGCGGCCGGGTGGTCGCGACCGCAGGCAAGGACGCGGCCGCATGCGCAGAGGCGATCGCGGATGCCCTCGAGGAGCTGGCGCGGACCGACGGTCTGCTGCATCGGTTGAGCGCCGGCGCCCGCACTCGTGCCGAGAGCATGCGCTGGCCGGCGGTGGTCGCGAGCCTCTACGCGGACGTCGGCCGGCGGCTGCAGCGTCCGTCGGCAACCACTGCCGGCGCGGCACTTGAACGGATCCAACCGCGCCACCTCTGAAGGTTGGCGCCCAGTCTGACGGGACGATGCGGGTCTTGCTCAGCGCCTTCGCCTGCGCCCCGCATAGCGGTTCCGAGCCCGGAGTTGGCTGGCACTGGGCGCTCGAGGTCGCGCGCCTCGGCCACGAGGTCCTGGTGCTCACCCGCACGCGCGACCGGAGCGCGATCGAGGCCGAGCTCGACGGCGGGCGACTGCCGGCGGGCCTGCGGTTCGAGTTCATCGGGCCGCGCTGGCTCTGCCGCCTGGGCGAGCGCGGCCTGCCTCTGCAGCTCGTGCACCTCGCCTGGCAGGCGCTCGCCTACCGCCACGCCCGCCGGCTCGCCGGCATCGGAGCTTTCGATCTCGTCCATCACATCACCTACTGCGTGATCCGGCAGCCCAGCTTCATGGGGCGCCTGCAGATGCCTTTCGTGCTCGGCCCGGTCGGCGGCGGCGAGCGGGCGCCCTGGCCGCTGCGCTCCGGCATGGGCGCGCGCGGCTGGTGGCTCGAGCTGGTCCGCGACGGCCTCAACCTGATCGCCAGGATCGATCCGATTACCCGGCGGGCGCTGGCCGCCGCACGCCTGATCTACGTCTCGAGCCTCGAGACCGCTCGCCTGGTACCGGCGCGCGATCGGGCCAAGGTCCGGGTCTGCCTGCAGGTCGGGATCGCCGCGCCGGCGCAGCCCGCCGCTGCCGAGGCGACCGGGACGGTCGCGGCCGCGGCCGATGGACCGCTCCGGCTGCTGTTCGTCGGCCGGTGCCTCGCCTGGAAGGGCATGCACATCGGCCTCGAAGCCCTCGCCGGGCTGCAGGCGCGGGGGCGGTGGGCCCGGCTCACGATCGCCGGCGCCGGGCCCGCGGAGGCCCGCTGGCGGGGCCAGGCCCAGCGGCTTGGGGTCGACGACGCGATCGACTGGCTCGCCTGGGTCGAGCACGACCGGTTGGCCGAGGTCTATCGTGCGCACGACCTGCTGCTGTTCCCGAGCCTGCACGACTCCGGCGGCCAGGCGGTCCTCGAGGCGCTGGCCCACGGGCGGCCGGTGGTCTGTCTCGATCTGGGCGGACCCGGCAGCGTGGTCGACGCCAGCTGCGGGCGGGTGATCGTGACGCACGGCCGGCGCCGGCGGCAGGTCGTCCGGGAGCTGACCGACGCGCTTCAGGAACTTGCAGACGCGCCCGATCTGCGCCAGCGGCTCGGACAAGGAGCGCGCGCGCGCGCCGCTCGCTATCGCTGGTCCGATCAGGTCGCCGCGGTTTACGCCGAGATCGAGCACACCTTGGGCTCGCAGGCCGGCGCCGGGCGGACGCCGCGCCCCCCGGGGCCCAATTGCTGACCCCGCCGCAGCGACCTGCCGCCGGGCTCGCCCGGCACAAGGTCCTTGAAACCGGCGGGCTGCTATTGCACATCAGAGGCTTGGCATGCGCGGCGCGCAGCCAGAGGTTGGACGCCCGATGGATCCCTTAGGCTCGACCCGAACCGGCGGCACGGAGGTGGTGATCCACGACGGCCGGCTGCACTGGCCCGGCCGGCCGGACCACGCTGACCAGCCAGGTCGGCCCGAGCTGGCGCCCGCCAGCCGGCTCGACACGCTCCGAAACACGACCGTTCTGGTCACGGTCTGCCTGTATCTGCTCTTGAATTGGGGCTTCATGCAGCTCCGGATCCCGCCGACCGCAGGCAGCGGTCTGCCGGTCGGCGAGATGGTCCTGCTGCTCTGCCTGGTCACGATCAACTACAGCGGCGTCCTCGGCCGGCTCTCGCTGATGGTCGCGATCCTGCCCTTCATGGTCTGGTGGACGTTCGGTCTCGGCCGGGCGATCTTCGATTTCACCCAACACGGAGCCTGGGCGTTGCGCGATGCCGCCCACGTGCTGGAATCCTTGTTCCTGCTGGTCGGCTTCGTGTTCGCCGGCGATCTGAGAAGCTTCGAGCGGTTCTTCGACTGGCTGCCGAAGCTGCTGGCGATCTCGGTGCTGTACGGGCTGCTGTACCCGTTTCGCGTCGAAGTCTGGAATCTGTCGCCGACGATCATGTCGGGCTCGGGCTACCCGGCGCCGATCCTGGGCAGCATGGCCAACACCGCGCATCTGATGATCATGGCGGCGATTTACCTGTTCCTGTTCCATGGCAACCGGGTGCTCGCGAACGTCGTGGCGGTGGTGATCATCGGCTACACGATCGCGATCTTCCAGGCCCGGACCCTCTATCTGATCCTGATGGCGGTCTTCGGCTTCCTGATGCTGTACCGGCGCGCGATCGTCGGCAATCTGGGCTTTCTGGCGATCCTGGCCGGGTTCCTGCTGGCGCTGATCACGCTGGTCGGACTGCACTTCGAGGGCCGGCTCGGGGCCGACTTCGGGCCCGGTTTCCTGGTCGCCCACTTCCTCGCGATCTTCGGCATCTGCGATCCCTCGTACCCGGGCGTCTGCTCGGCGGCCGAGGGCGTCGACCAGCGGCTCGGGTGGTGGACCAAGATTTACGACAGCATGATCGGCGATCCGTTCAGCCTCCTGCTCGGACTCGGTTACGGCCTGCCGTTGACCGACTTCCACGGCAGCAGCGGTGCCGAAGTGCGCGAACCGCACAACTCCTACATCTCGGTCGTCGCCCGGACCGGGATCATCGGCGCCATCTGCTGGGGCACGATGATGCTCGAGCTGCTCCGTCGCTGGCACAACACCTTCATGCGCTGCCGCCTGCTCGGCTGGCGCGAGGGCGAGAACCGGCTCCTGGTGCTGATGGTGTTCTTCATCTGCACCTGGGTGCTGGCGCTCGGCGAGGACGGTTTCGAGAAGCCCTACAACATCATTCCGTTCTACTTCTTCTGGGGCGTCATCCTGCGCCTGGGCCTGCTCCTGGAGCGCGGTCTGATCGGGCCGGCGGCCGAGCGGATCCATCCCGATCCGTATCAACCCTAGAGCACGTCCAACAGCATCGTCGTCGGGCCGTACGCGTGGACGGTTGGACATCGACGCTCAAAATCAACTGTACTCATCTACATCTTGTCCTTCGGCGCCGTCAGCCCCTCTGGATATTGACGAGCGCAAGAATTTATGCCTTTCCTGAGTGGGTTTTGGCAAGCGATCTCCGCGACCGGGATAGTCATGCTGCGCCCCGCTGAGCTCGATCCGATCACCGTCGCCCCGGACCGCGCGATGCGGCCGCCGCCGCGTAAGCTGCGGGTCCTGCTCAGCGCGTTCGAATGCGCGCCGGGTGTCGGCTCGGAGACCGAGGTCGGGTGGCGCTGGGCCCTCGAGATCGCCCGGCTCGGTCACGAGGTCGTGGTTCTGACGTGGACCCGCGACCAGGCGGTCCTGGAGAGGGCGCGCGCGGCGGGCATGGTGCCGCCCTCGGTGCGCTTCGAATACGTGATGCCGCCGTGGCTCGAGGCGCTGAGGCAGCGGGGTCTGCCGCTGCAGTTCGTCCATCTGTCCTGGCAGGCGGCAGCGTACCTTCATGCCCGCCGGCTGATCGGTCGCGAGCGCTTCGATCTTGTCCATCACATCACCTACTGCGTGATCCGCCAGCCGAGCTTCATGGGCCGGCTGCCGCTGCCGTTCGTCCTCGGGCCGGTCGGCGGCGGCGAGACGGCGCCGCTCGCGCTCCGGCGCGGCATGGGGACGCGAGGCTGGCTGCTCGATCTGGTGCGCGACGGGCTGAACCTGATCGCCCGGGCCGACCCGATCACCCGGAGCGCGCTGCGCGCCGCCCGGCTGATTTACGTGTCCAGCCCCGATACCGCGCGGCTGGTCCCCGACCGCCTGCAGGACAAGGTCCGGGTGCAGCTCCAGATCGGCATCGAGGAGCAGGAGATCGTCGCGGCGGCCCTGCGCCGTCCGCAGGCCGGTGGCGAGCTGCGGCTGCTCTACGTCGGCCGCTGCCTCGCCTGGAAGGGCATGCACCTCGGCATCGAGGCTCTGGCGAAGCTGCGCGCCCGCGGCTGTCCGGCCCGCCTGACGATTGCCGGCAGCGGCAACGCCGAGCGCCGCTGGCGGGCGGCGGCGCACCGCCTCGGCGTCGACGACGCCGTCGACTGGTTGTCCTGGGTCCCTCATGAGCACATGCCCGAGGTCTACCGGGCCAACGATCTGCTGCTGTTCCCGAGCCTGCACGATTCCGGTGGCCATGTCGTGCTCGAGGCGATGGCCCACGGCCTGCCGGTCGTGTGCTTCGATCTGGGCGGCCCCGGCAGTATCGTCGACGCCAGCTCCGGCCGGGTGGTCGCGACCGCGCAGCGCTCACGCGCCGAGGTCATCGATGATCTGACGGATGCCCTGCAGGAGCTGGCCGATCCTCGAGTTCGACGGCAACTCGGCGAGAGTGCGCGCAACCGGGTGCGGCGCTATGACTGGCGCCGGCAGGTCGCCGCCGTCTATGCCGAGATCGAGGCGGCGGTGATCGATTCGATGGCCGGTCAAGCCCGCCCCTGACGCACTCTTGGTTGCCCGACGGTCACTCAACCGTAACAATATCGCTTGAACTCCAGGCAGACCTCCGGCAGAGTGCTAGGGGTGAACCAAAGCGGTTGCGGATCAATCCAGACTTGACAGTCCGCACAAGAGAACGGGCGTAGTTGAAGGTATCGTTGAGACAATCGTCAGGCGCGGTCGGCGAGTTGGAATTGATGCTCGCGATCGCAACCGCCCGTTCCCAGCTTGTCAGACGCGAGGTCGTGGAGTGTGTCCGCGCAACCAAGCCGCAGCAGCGGTCGGAGGTCGAGCGTGAGCGCAGTCAAGGGCTCCGGGATCCCCGCAATTTCTGTCGGGTTGCCCGTGTACAACGGTGCCGACTACGTGGCCGAGGCGATCGAGTCCCTGATCAACCAAAGCTTCGAAGATTTCGAGCTGCTGATCCAGGACAACGCGTCGACCGACGGCACCGAACAGATCTGCCGGGCCTATGCGGCCGCGGATCCCCGGATCAGTTACGTCCGCAACCCGCAGAACGTCGGCGCCGCGGCCAACTACAATCTGGTCTTCCAGCGCGCCCGTGGCCGCTACTTCAAGTGGGCGGCGCATGATGACGTGTGTACCCCGGATTTCCTCGAGCGGTGCGTCGAGGTGCTCGAGCGCGATCCCGCGGTCGTGCTCTGCTGTGGTCAGACGCAGCTGATCAACGACGATGGCTCGCCGGTCACCTATGACTGGAAGCAGAAATGCTACGTGACCCGGCACGGCGAGCGCGTCGGGCAGATCGACCCGCATCATCGGGCCGAGGGAGCGCGCCCCGCGAGCCGCTTCTGGGACGTGCTGGTGCGGACCATGCGCACCTTCGAGATCTTCGGGGTGATCCGCTCCAACGTGTTGCGCAAGACCCATCTGCACGGCGGCTACTACGGCTCGGACAAGGTGCTGTTGGCGGAGCTCAGCTTGCTTGGCCGCTTTCACCTGCTGCCCGAGGTGCTGCTGTACCGGCGCTGTCACCCTGGCCAGTCGAGCAACCTCGGGCTCACCCAGAAGCACAGCTGGATCGGCGGCGGCAGACGGGAAGGCTGGCTGACGCTGCGGCTGCGCAAGGTCATCCCGGGCTACGTCGAGGTGGTTCGTGGCGCGCCGATCGCGCTCGCGGACAAGATCGTGTGCTACAGCGCGATCGCCTATCGCCTGATCGCCCCCCAGACCTGGATCAAGCAGTTCCTGCCGGGGCGCTATACGGAAACCTGAGCCGATCCGGCGTGCCGGTGTCGACGACCCGGGCCGGGCTTACCGGTCCGGGATCTCGAGGAGCATCCCGTCGTAGGCGGGCTCGACGCCGATCGGCAGGCGACGTTGCAGATCCCAGTAGTCGAGCTCGTGGTTCATGTGCGTGAGCACCGCCCGGCGCGGCCGGAGCTCGGCGATCCAGGCGAGCGTCTGCTCGAGATGGGCATGGCTCGGATGGGGTCGCTCGCGCAGGCAGTCGACCAGCCAGACCTCGACCCCCGCGAGTGCCGCGAGCGCGGTCTCGGGCAGGCCGTTGACATCCGGCGAGTAGGCGAAGGCGCCGATCCGGAAGCCCCAGCTCGGCAGCCGGCCATGGCGCTGCTCGAACGGCTCGATCGCGAGGTCACCGACCGCGAACCGCCCCTCGATCGCGACCGGGGTCAGCGCCGGTCGCCACCAGCCCTTCTCCGGCTCTGGCGGCAGGAAGGCGTAGCCGAAGCGCTCGCGGATGCGGGCGAGCACGGCGGCGTCGCCATAGGCGTCGATCGCCCGGTCCATCAGGAAGTTGAGGCTGCGGACGTCGTCGATGCCGTTGATGTGGTCGGCATGGGCGTGGGTGTAGAGGATCGCGTCCAGCCGGTCGACGCCGGCGTCCAGGCATTGACAGCGGAGATCGGGCGGCGTGTCGACCAGGACCCGGGTCGCGCCCTGGTCGATCAGGATCGCGCAGCGCCGCCGCCGGTTGCGCGGCTCGCCGGAGGTGCAGACCGGGCAGCGGCAGCCGATCACCGGCACGCCGCTCGACGTGCCGCAGCCGAGCACCGTCACCCGCATGCGGCGCCGGCGGGGGGCTGGGCCTTGGTGAACAGCCGGAAGAAGTTCTCGGTGGTAGCGCGTTCGATCGCGCTGACCGGGATCTCCTTGATTTCGGCGAGCCTAGCGGCGACCTCGGCGACGTGGGCGGGCTCGTTGCGCTGACCCCGAAACGGCTCCGGCGCCAGGTAAGGCGCGTCGGTCTCGAGCAGGAGGCGCTCGAGCGGCAGATCGCGCACGGTTGCGCGCAGCTCGTCCGAGCGCCGGAACGTGAGAATGCCGCCGACCCCGAGGTAAAGGCCGAGCTCGATCGCCTGCCAGCCAAGCTCGGGGCTCGAGCTGTAGCAGTGGATCACGCCGGTGAACCGCCCGGCTGCCATCGCCTCGCGCAGGATCGCGATCGTGTCCTGATCGGCGTCGCGCGTGTGTACGACCAGTGGCAGGCCGCTCGCGCGCGCCGCCTCGATGTGCGCCCGGAACACGCGCGCCTGCACGTCCTTCGGGGCGTGCTCGTAGTAGTAGTCGAGGCCGCTCTCGCCGATCCCGATCACCTTCGGATGCTCGACGTGCGACAGCAAAGGCGCCGCATCCTCGATGGTCTCCTTGGCCGCCCGGTGCGGGTGCACGCCGACCGAGCAGTAGATCCCGGGGTTGGCTTCGGCGATCGCGAGCACCCGGCCGAAGGTGCCAAGGCGCGTGCCGATGGTCTGCATCACCTCGACTCCGGCCTCGCGGGCGCGCGCGAGGACCGCCTCGCTCTCCTGGGCAAGCGCCGGGAAATCCAGATGGCAGTGGCTGTCGACCAGCATGCCGGCGCTACTCGGACGAGCGCGGGAAAACGCCGACCGGCTTGGGGAGGGCCACCCCCGGCCGCAACGCCCCGATCCCGTCGCCATAGTGCTTCAGGCTGCGCGCCTCCGGGTCGACCCCGAGCTGGTCGAGGATCCGGGCCGATGCATCGGGCATGAACGCCTGGGTCAGGAGCGCCAGCCGGCGGATGATCTCGGCGAGCGTGTAGAGCACGGTTGCCATGCGCGCCGGGTCGGTCCGACGGAGCGCCCAGGGCGCTTCGGCATCGACGTAGCGGTTGGCGGCCCCGATCAGCTCGAAGATCGCCTCGAGCGACCGGCTCAGGGCCTGGACGGCCATCGCCGCGCGCACCTGATCGAGCAGGGCCGAGGAGGCCTCGAGCAGACCGCGGTCGCTGGCCGTCAGCGCGTCCGGCTCCGGCAGCCGACCATCACAGTTGCGCTGGATCAGCGCCAGCACGCGCTGAACCAGATTACCGTAGTCGTTGGCGAGGTCCCGGTTCATCCGGTTGACCATCGCGGCCCGCGAAAAATCGCCGTCGTTACCGAAGGGCACCTCACGCAGCAGGAAATAGCGGGTCTGGTCGAGGCCGTAGTCCTCGATCAACCGTAAAGGGTCGATCACGTTGCCGAGGGATTTCGAGATCTTCTGGCCCTCGTTGGTCCACCAGCCGTGGGCGAAGATCCGCCTCGGCGGCTCGAGCCCGGCTGCGAGCAGGAAAGCCGGCCAGTAGACCGCGTGGAAGCGCAGGATGTCCTTGCCGACCACGTGCACCTCCGCCGGCCAGAAACGCTGGAACCGCTCGCCGTCGGTGTCCGGGTAGCCGAGCGCGGTCATGTAGTTGGTGAGCGCATCCAGCCAGACGTAGATCACGTGGTCGGGATCGTCCGGCACCGGTATACCCCAGCGGAAGCTGGTGCGCGAGACCGAGAGGTCCAGCAGCCCGCCCTTGACGAAGCTGATCACCTCGTTGCGGCGCGCCGCCGGCAGAACGAAATCCGGATGCTCCTCGTACCAGCACAGCAGCGGCTCCTGCCAGGCGGACAGGCGAAAGAAGTAGCTCGGCTCCTCGACCCATTCGACCGGCGCGCCGGTCGGCGCCAGGCCGTTCGCCAGCTCGCTTTCGGCGTAGAACGACTCGTCGCGCACCGAGTACCAGCCGGCATAGGTACCAAGGTAGATCTGCTCGCGGCGCACCAGTTCGCGCCAGAGCGCCTGCACGCCGGCCTTGTGCCTGGGCTCGGTGGTCCGGATGAAGTCGTCGCAGCTGATCTCCATCCGCTTGGCCAGCTCGCGGAAGCGCTCTGAGACCTGGTCGGTGAAGGTCTGGGGCTCGAGACCCGCGGCCGCGGCCGCCTTCTCGACCTTCTGGCCGTGCTCGTCGGTGCCGGTCAGGAACCAGACCCGGCGCCCCTCCAGGCGGGCAAAGCGCGCGATCGTGTCGCAGGCGAGCGTCGTGTAGGCGTGACCGATGTGGGGCACGTCGTTGACGTAGTAGATCGGGGTGGTGACGTAGAAGGCGTCAGCCGGGCACATCGAGGGCTCCGAGGGATGCGCCGGTGCGGAACTCGTCCGGGTCGGAATCCGGCGCCAACAGCGTCAGGATGTGGAGGAGCGCCTGAGCCCGGTCAAGGTTCAGACCGTCGACGGCCGCCGCCAGCCGGCCGACCTTCTCCCACAGGGTCGCCCAGCGATCAAGAGGGCGCCTCTGGACCAGGCGGTCGAGCGCCGCCGGCTCGGCCGCGAACAGCGCCGGCCCGAGGCGGCCGCTGCCGGTCGCGACGATTCGGCCGAGCAGTTCCTGAATCAGGCCGAGCGGCCCGCCGAAGCCGCGTTGCTCGGCCTGGCGGGCGAGCGCGACCGCCAGGTCGTAAAGCGCCGGGCGGTCCCGAGCGGTCCGGTCGAGGCTCTCGGCGAGCCGGCGGTACAGCGGCAGCCAGTCGTCGCCAGCCAGCTCCAGCGCCCGTCCGAGGCTGCCACGCGCGAGCAGCGCGATCGCGCTCCGTTGCTCGGGTTCGAGCCCGGGTGCCCAGCGCGCCAGGCGCTCGACCACGAGCGCGTCCGGCAGGCGGGCGAGCGGCAGCTTGGCGCAGCGCGACCGGACGGTCGCGGCGACCTGGGCCGGCCGATGGCTGACCAGGAGCAGAACCGCCGCCGCCGGCGGCTCCTCGAGCGATTTGAGCAGGGCATTGGCAGCGTTGCGATTGAGCCGCTCGGCGCCATCGACCACGACCACGCGCCATCCGCCCATCGCGGCGGTCGCGTGCAGGGCCTGGGTCGCCGCCCGCACCACGCCGACCGGGATTTCGGATTTGAGGCGCCCGCTCCTCGGATCGCGCTCGGCCTCGATCACGCTCAGATCGGGATGAGCAGCCTGGGCGACCTGGCGGAAGACCGGATGATCCGGGGGGACGTCGAGGGTCGGACCCGTCGCCCCGGGTCCGGCGAGCAGGGCACGCGCAAACCGGTAGGCGAGGGTCGCCTTGCCGATGCCCTCCGGGCCGCTGAGCAGCCAGCCATGCGGCAGTCGGCCGGAGCGAAGCGCCCGGGCCAGGATGGCCTGCGCTGCGTCCTGGCCCAGAAGGTCGGGATTGGCGCGCGGCTCGGGTGGCGCGTCCGGGATCTCCATGTGCCGCTCACGCCGGGCCCGGGAGGTCGAGCCCGAAACGCTCCTGCACCGCGGCGCGCACCCGGCCCGCGACCAGGGCCTCCGACGGCGCCGCGTCGATCACCCGACAGCGTTCGGGCTCCGCCTGCGCGATCGCCAGAAAGCCCTCGCGCACCCGCTCGTGGTAGGCCCTGTCCATCCGCTCGAAGCGGTTGGCGCCGGCGCCTGCCCGGCGCCGCGCCAGACCGGTGGGTGCCGGCAGATCCAGGATCAACGTGAGGTCGGGGCGGAGGTCGCCAAAGATGAGAGCGTGCAACTGGTCGATCAGCGTGAGCCCGAGCGCGCCCGCGACGCCCTGGTAGATCCGGGTCGAATCGATGAAGCGGTCGCACAGCACCCAGCGGCCGACGGCCAGTGCCGGCTCGATCACCCGGGCGACATGATCGTGGCGCGCGGCCAGCAGCAACAGGACCTCGGTGAGCGGCGACCAGCGGGACGGCGGACCGTCGACCAGCAGTGCCCGAATCGCCTCGGCGCCAGACGTGCCGCCCGGCTCGCGGGTCGTGACCACGTCGAGGCCCGCGGTCACGAGCGCGTCTGCCAGATGCGTGATCTGGGTCGATTTGCCGGCGCCCTCACCGCCTTCGAAGGTGATCAGGCGGCCGCGCGGCGTCATGCGCCGGCGATCGGGCGCCGGATCGGCCGCGCCTGGACGATCACGACGGCCCCCAGATGAGATAGCCAAGCGCGCTGGTCACCCGGCCGAACAGATTGGCCGCGTGCACCGTCTCGCCGGCGATCAGCGGCAGCCGTCTCGGCTCGATTCCGGGCGCCGTGATCTCGAGCTGGGCGAGCTGGTCGCCCTCGACGACCGGCGCCGGAATCGGCCCGTCGTAGGCGACTTTGGCCTCGAGCGCCCGGCGACCTTCCGTGGTCAGGGACACGACCACGTCCTGCTGCAGGACGAGCGGCACGGAGTTATGGTTGCCGAGCCAGACGTTGGCCCGCTCGACCGTGTCGCCGGCCGAGAACAGCTTGTAGTTCTTGAACTCCCGATAGCCGTACTCGAGCAGCCGCTCGGCTTCCCGCGCGCGTTGCGTCGCCCGTTCGAGCCCCGCGAGCACGAAGACCACGCGGCGGCCATCGCGCACCGCCGAGGCGGTGAGACCATAACCGGCATTGTCGGTGTGCCCGGTCTTCAGACCATCGACGCCAAGGTCATGGTTAAGGAGCGGATTGCGCGAATGCTGACGAATGCCGTTGTAGGTGTATTCTTTCTGGCTGAAGATCGGGTAATATTCAGGGAATTGCTCGATCATGATCTGCGCCAGGGTCGCGAGGTCACGGACGCTCATCAGGTGCTCGGGATCGGGCCAGCCACTGGCGTTCTTGAAGGTCGAGTGGGTCAGACCGATCTCGTGGGCGCGCTTGGTCATCATTTCGGCGAAGGCGTCCTCGCTGCCGCCGAGCGCTTCGGCGACCACGATGCAGGCGTCGTTGCCCGACTGGATGAGGATGCCATGCAGGAGATCCTCGACCCGCACCCGCGAGCCGACCTCGACGAACATCTTCGATCCGCCCTTGCGCCAGGCCCTTTCGCTCACCGGAAAGGTGTCATCGAGGCTGAGGCGGCCATCCTTCAACCGCTCGAAGACCATGAACGCGGTCATCAGTTTGCTCATCGACGCCGGCGGCAGCGGCACGTCCGGCTCCTTGGCGAACAGCACCTGATGCGATTGCAGATCGACCATGATCGCCGCCTTGGCGGGCGTCTCGAAGGTGCTGGCCCGCGCCGCGAGCGAGCTTGATGCCAGGACGATCAGGGCCGCCAGGATGGTCAGGCGGCCGCCGCGCAAAACCCTCGTCATGCTTTCCTCTCGGCTCCAACCGCTAGGGGTCAACTGAACGGACGGGGACGCCAGTTCAGCAACTGGCGGGACCGGGAGCCTCCGGTGGAACGATGAAGGCACCCGAGTAGCCACTCTGCTTGAGCTGATCCAGCGTCGCCTCGACGGCTCCGGAATTGGTGATCGGCCCGAGGCGAACCCGGATCAGTCGATCGTCGCCTTGCGCCTGCGTGCGCACCGAAACGACGAGCGCGCCGCGCAGGCGCGCTGCCGCGCGCGCGGCGCGCGCGGGTTCGGCGAAGGCACCGATTTGAATGAAACGACCACCGCAGGTCGCGGCCTCGGCGGTGGCGATCAGCCCGCCGGACAGGCTCGGGGCCGACGCCTCGGCGACCAGCGTGGTCGCCGGCGCGGGTCGCGCGTCACGCCGGCTCGGCCGGGGCGGCTCACCCTTGGCGTCGGCCAGACCTACGAACTGGATGCGCACGCGCGCGATGCCCTGACGCTCGAAGCCGAGCTCGCGCGCCGCCTCCTGTGAGAGATCGATCAGCCGGTCGCCGACGAACGGCCCGCGATCGTTGACCCGCAACTCCAGCTGGCGGTGATTAGCGAGATTGGTCACTCGCACGATGCTCGGCAGCGGCAGGGTGGGATGCGCTGCCGTCAGCTCGTGCCGGTCGAAGACCTCGCCGTTGGCGGTCGCGTGGCCGTGGAACTCGCGGCCGTACCACGACGCGATTCCGACCTTGTCGTAGCTGGGATCGAACTCGGGATAATACCAGCGCCCGGCGATCTGATAGGGCTGGCCGAGCTTGTAGACTCCCTCGGGCCCCCACGAGCCGCAGCCGGCGAGGCCGAGGACGACCGCGCCGAGCAGCCCGAGCAGCGTGAGCTTGGTTCTCGCCTGGCGCATGCGCCCCATCGTGGCGCTCGCGGCTCGCTCGGGACTTCGATCAGCCACGGCGGATCCGATCCGCGAGCTCGCCGACGGTCAGGGCGAAATAGGTCGAGCGGTTCCACGCCATCAAGACCCGGAAATTATCGTAGACCAGATAGGATGGGCCCTGTCCATCGTCGGTGCGCAACAAAGACGCGCTCAGGGGAATGCCCGGCAGCGCCGCGCCATCCTCCCGACGCACGCCGAGCGCCTGCCATTCCGACAGTGGCTTGCGTGTCTCGAGGCCGGCGAGGTCGCCGTCGATGGTCGACGGCAGGCGGACCCTGCGGCCCCATGTGCGACGGTCATTCCAGCCGGCCTTGGCCAAGTAATTGGCGATCGAGGCGAACACGTCGGGCAGGCTGGTCCAGATGTCCCGCCGCCCGTCGTGATCGTAGTCGACCGCATAGGCGTCATAGCTGGACGGCATGAACTGGCTCTGGCCCATGGCGCCGGCCCAGGAGCCGGTCATGCCGGCGGCCGTGATGTCGCCGTGGTCGACGATCTTGAGCGCCTCCAGCAGCTCGCGACGGAAGAACGTGGTCCGCCGGCCGTCGTAGGCGAGCGTGGCGAGCGCGCCGATCACCGGAAATTCGCCGTGGTAGGTCCCGTAGGTACTCTCGATGCCCCAGATCGCCACGATGACCTGCGCCTGCACGCCATAGTCCTGCGCGACCCGCTCGAGCAGGTCCTTGTGTTCGCGATACAGCTCGCGACCGCGCTCGATCCGAGTCGGCGACAGCACCCGCTGATTGTACTGCTGAAACGTGAACCGGCCTTCTGGTTGGCGGCGGTCGAGCTCGATCACCCGCGCGATCGGTTCCAGCCCCGTCAGGGTCGCATCCAGGGTCGCGGCGGCGACGCCCTGTTCCAGGGCATCCTGGCGCAGCCCGCCCAGCCAGGCGTCGAAGGAGGGGGCGTCGGCCAGCGCGGGCCGCGCCAGCCAAACCAGCACCAGGGCGACGATCGATCCCAAACGGCGCCCGTTCGATCTCGCCGGCAGCGGCATGATGCGTCGGCCCCTGCGTCTGCTGCACCCGCGGCGTAACCAACCGGCGGTAGCATAGACCATGGTCAGCGGCCCGGACAAGCAGGATTTGCGCCGCGTCGCCGTGCTACCCATGGGCGATTCGCTCGTGGCGCCTCATCCGGCACGGCTCGCGCCCTGGCCCCATTGCGCCAGTTTGCCGAGCAGACGCGCGCGGTCGATCGGTTTGGTGATGTAGTCGTTCATGCCCGCGTCCAGGCAGCGCTGCTCGTCCCCCGCCAAGGCCTGGGCGGTGATCGCGATCACCGGCACCTCCGCGCGATCAGACGACAGCCGGCGGATCCGGCGGGTCGCCTCCAGCCCGTCGACGCCCGGCATCTGAACGTCCATCAGGACCAGATCGTAGTCCTTGTGCCGCAGGGTCTCGACCGCCGCGGCGCCATCGTTGACGACGTCGATCTGATGACCGGCCTTCTCGACCATCAGTGCGGTCAGCCGACAGTTCACCGGATTGTCGTCGGCCAGCAGGATCCTGAGGCCGGCGGCGCGGCGCTCGGACATGCTATGGACCGTGATCAGCGCGGCGGCGCCGGACGCGGCGCCAGTCGCCGGCGACGCGCCGCGCAACTGAAGCAGGCACTCGAGCAGGGTCTGGGTGGTCACTGGCTTGGGCAGATAGGCGGCGAAGCCGATCTCCTTGACCCGCGCGGCATCGCCGCGCAGGCCGGACGAGGCGATCATCACCAGCTCGGTCGAACGCAACCTGGGATCGGCCTTGATCCGTCGGCCCAGTTCCTCGCCGCTCAGGTCGGGCAAGGAGCGGTCGATCAGCGCGATCTCGATCGGCCGGCCCCGGTCGGACGCCTGGTTCAGCAGCGTCAGCGCGGCCGCGCCCGTCTCCGCCATCGCCGCGGCGATACCCCAGCTCCGGGTCCGCTGCTCGAGCAGCGTGCGCGTGGCCGGCGTGCCGTCGACGATCAGCAGGCGCGTGCCGGCGATCTCAGCCGACGGCGGCGGTGGACCGGGATGCGTTTCGGGCGTCCTGGCCAGGGCGATCTCGAGATCGAACGCGGTCCCCTCCCCCGGCCGGCTCGAAAATCGGATCTCGCCGCCCATCAGACCGACCAGGCGCTTGCAGATCGTGAGGCCGAGGCCACTGCCGCCGTAAAGGCGCGGCACCGAGGGGTCGGCCTGGGCATAGGCGGTGAACAGACGCTCCTGCAGATGCTCGGGGATGCCAAGGCCGGTATCGCGGACGGTCAAGCCGAGGCGCAGGTCCGCGGGCCGGTCGGCGACCAGACGAACCTCGAGGCTGACCTCGCCCACGCTGGTGAACTTGATCGCATTGCCGAGCAGATTGAGGCAGATCTGGCGGATTCTTCCCGGATCGCCGCGGAGCGCGCTCGGCACCGCCGGATCGATCAGAAGCCGAAGCGCGAGGCCCTTGTCGCGCGCGCGTGGCATGACGATCGCGAGCGCCCGCTCGAGCAGCGTGCGCAAATCGAAGTCGATGCTGTCCAGCTCAAGGCGGCCCGCCTCGATCCGCGACAGGTCGAGAATGTCGTTGATGATCGTGAGCAGCGCCTGACCGGAATCATGCACCGCCTCAACGAAGCCGCGCTGCTCGTCGGTCAGCGGCGTCTCGAGCAGCAGCCGCGTCATCCCGATGACGCCGTTCATCGGCTCGCGGATCTCGTGGCTCATGGTCGCGAAGAAGACCGACTTCGCCTCGTTGGCACGCTCGGCGGCCCGAGCCCGGTCCCGCCACTCCTCGAGTTCGAGGCGGAGCGCCGCCGCCTCGCCCTGCAGCTGTGGCTCGGCCTCGGGCAAGTTCACTTCGATCGGACCCGCAACCGGCATGATCCCGTGATCTCCGCTATCGCAATTGCCCGGGATGGCCCTTGTTCCCTTAAAATTCCATTAACGCAACCGTCTGGAGATTCTCAGACCCGCAGTCCTCGTTGCCGGCAATCGCCTGCGGGATCGGCCCCCTGTGGGCAACAAGCTTGACTTTGGGATGAATTTCCTATAGTTATGGAGCCTCACCCATCGAGTCTCCCTCCCAAAATCCGCCGCTTCAGCACCTCCTCAGGGGGAATCCACATCCATGACTGCCTGCCCCGTCGCCGGCGCTCGCCGCGCCGACTCGCGCGTTATCGACTGGCGTCAAGCGGCCGAACTGCTCGCACGCGGTCTGCCGGCGGCCATCGTCGCCCGCCGGGTCGGCTGCTCGCGCAGCCAGCTGTCGCGCAAGCGCACCCAGAACCCAAACTTCCGGCGCTGGATCGAAGAGTTCGGGGACCCCGCCGGCGAGCGCCAGGGCAACCCGATCGGCGACCTGCGCGCCGTCGTACACGCCGCAATCGAAACCGAGGTCAGGAAAGGCAACGTCCGCGTGATCCTCTGGCTCGCCGACCGGCTGAAGCTGATCACACCGCCGAGCGACCGGACGCCGGATCAGGAGCTGCATGCGATCCTGGGCGGCCTCAGCGCGGACGAGCTCTGCGAGTTCGAGAACCTGGGCGACCGTCCGTAAGCCGCTCAGGATGACGACGCGGTCGAGTCCGGCAGGATCAGGTGCAGCCCGGCCTCGAAGTAGAGCGTCAAGCCGTTGTCAAACCTGACGAACTGGAAGCCGAAGACGTTGTCGCCGGCGGCAGTCACATGGGCGCCGGCCTGCCCGTCGGCGACCACCGCCCGGTCGGTCCGAATCGCCAGGCTGCGCAAACCCGAGTCATTGAAGAAGACGATCTCGCCGTTCGCGTCCGCAACCAGGTCGGCCAGCGCCAGTTCGATTTCGGCAGCAGCCTCCTCGGGCGGCAGGCCACCAGCGGCCTCCGAGGGCTCGGACTCCGGGCGGATCGTTTGCGCCAACTTGCTCTCGTCGCTTACCATGACAACTCAGATAGGATGCCAAGTCCCAATGTTTCATTAACGTTAATCCAGAATGCTGACAAGCTACGGCCGGAGTTGCCATTGCCTCGATTTTTGCGGTCTTGAGATGATTACGGCCCGCTAACCATCAGAGATACATCGAAAAATGCCCCGAGGCTCGACTGTTGCGACGATGCCTTGGGGTACGCTCGGCGTCAGCTCTCGACACGTTCGCGGCCGGCCTGCACGGCCGACAAGGCCTCCTTAAGCCCCCGACGGCCAGGCTTACGCCCGGCGCTCGACCGACAAAGGCCGGGACCAAGGCCGGGGCGGGCGCCCTCCGGTCGTGGGCGCCGTCCCAGGCGGCGCAAGGTGGGGAAAGTCGCGTGCTTCGCTGCTGGCCGCGGATGCGCCCCGCTCGCCTGGTTCTCGCCACGCTTTCGCTGCTCGCCGCTGTCGTCATCGCCAACTCGCCGGCAGCGGCCGTCACCGCTCCGGCGCCCGGTCGGGACGATTGGCTGGCCGAAACCGGGGCGCACACCGCGCGGGCGACCGCATCCTATGATCGCGCGGGCCCGCAACAGAGCGGTCCGGCATGGCTCCGCCGGGCCTCGGTGAAGGCCGGCCAACAGGACGGTCTGCAGACCGCCTACGAGTGCGCGGCGACCCGGACGCGCGCGCAGGGTGACGGGCGGTGGCCGGGCGAGCGCTTCACGCAAGATCCCGCCTCCGGGCAGGCCGGCAACGGCCTCGGCCTCGATTACCGCCCCCAGGGGCTGGATCAGAACTTGACGCTGGAGCTCAGCGGCCGGACCGAGAATCACGGGCTCGAGGAGCATCAGCGCTTCGGCATCACCTTGCCCCTGCGCCCGGAACGGTCCGAGCTCGGGACATCGGCGTACGATCCGATGGCCGGCGCGAAACGGCGTACTGGATCGCCGGCTCGACGACTATGAGGACCCCGGCGTCGATCGCGTTCCCGAGTTGCCGCGGGCCCGGATCCGCACGCCAGTGGCAGACGGCGGGCGGCGGCGAGACCGCGCCGGTCGGCGACCGGCTGAGCCTGCAGCTCGGGCCACTTGCTCCGTTCGAGATCGAGACCGGGACTACTGGCGAGGGCGACCGCCGGTCCTGGTTCGCGCAGCTCCGTTTCAGCATCGAGCTGGGCGGCGGCTGAGTCGCCCCCGGTCAGCCGAAATCGTCCAGCAGCCAGGGCGGATGGACGAACGCCGCGGCGTGCACCGCGGCCGTGTAGCAGCGCAGGCCAGGCGGGCACGGCCGCGCTGCCAGCTGGGCGGCGCTCAACTGCCGCTTGGCCGGATCGTCGCAGCCCCAGGCGAACACGAACGGGCCGCCGAGGTAGGCCGGCACCGAGCTCAGAATGAAGCTCGTATCGGCGAACACCCGCGCGAGCCGCTCGCGGCAGGCGCGGATCCGCTCCGGCTCGGACACCGGGTTGCCGCTCTGCCCGACCAGGATGCCGCCGGGTCGAAGGCGTGCCCGGCAGTCGGCGTAGAACCTCTCGGTGAACAGGGCCTCGCCGGCCCCCATCGGGTCGGTCGTATCGAGGATCATCACGTCGAACTGCCGGTCGGTCTCGGCGACGAAGCGAACGCCGTCGGTGAACAGCAGCTCGGCGCGGGGAGCATCAAAGGCGCCCCGATGAATGGCGGGCAGCCACCTCCGCGCGATCTCGACCACGCCCGGATCGAGCTCGACCATCGTGACCCGCTCGACCGCCGGATGCTTCAGCGCCTCTTCGAGCGCACCGCCGTCGCCACCGCCGATGATCAACACATCCCGTGCCGCGCCATGAGCCATGATCGGCACGTGGGTCATCATCTCGTGATAGATGAACTCGTCACGCTCGCTGGCCTGGACGATGCCGTCCAGGACCAGGACCCGGCCGAGCGTGGCATTCTCGAAGATCAGCACATCCTGCAGGCCGGTGTGCTGCTGCAGCAGAACGCGCTCCACCGCCATCCGCTGGCGCCAGTGCGGATGGTAGGCCTCCTCGAACCAGGCCATCAGAACGATCCGGTCACAGGATGCCGCGCAGCTGCTCGGAAATCGCGATCCGACCGGCCTTGAAGGCGTAGCGCAGGATCGGGATGACCCGGTGTGGCTCGGCCGAGCCACACATGAAGACGTCGACCGCGGCATAGCCGCGCTCGGGCCAGGTGTGGATCGACAGGTGGGATTCCGCCAGCACCGCGACCCCAGAGACGCCGCCGCTCGGCGCGAACTCGTGCAGATGCAGGTGCAGCAATCTCGCGCCGGCCGCCTTGATCGCCCGCCGGATCGCCAGCTCGATCACGCCCAGGTCGTCGAGATACTCGGCATCCCACAGGTCGATGATCAGATGACTGCCGGCGTAGCGCAGACCATCGCGCTCGATGAAATGATCGTGGCCGCCTTGGGCGACCGTCTTACCCGCTTGGACTTCGACCTCGGCGCCGGCGCTGCTCGCCTTTGCTTCGACGTCCACCCCAATTTGGGCAAGAGAGTGCCTGGTCATCGCTCTCCCCCACAAACCAGCAGTGTCCCGAAGGTTTGGAACGCAGCGATATGTCGACTCACCACTTGGTTTGCAAGGGCGAATTGCGAATTTGTTCTGCACGCGAGATCGGCCCTGCGGCGCGCACCGCCCGCTTGCCGGCAAGGGCGGCGAGTCAGACGAACATCGGGAATCCTTCGAAGTTCGCCCCGAGCAGTTTGCCAGTGTCGCGGTAGCCGAGCCAGCCTTCCGCGACCGTGGCGTAGACCCGCCGAAAGTCGGTAGTGTGGCGAAGATTGTCGCCGTCGGTCAACTCGGTGAGGCTCGGCACGAGGCCATAGCGGCCGCCGCGGACAGGCTTGCCGACCACGAACATCGGCCCGGCCGTGCCGTGGTCGGTGCCGAGGCTGGTGTTCTCCGGCACCCGCCGGCCAAACTCGGAGAACGCCAGCAGGACGACGTCGTCGGCGCGCCCGATCCGCGCCAGATCGGCCATGAAGGCGACGATCGCATCGGCCGTGTAGGTCAGGAGCCGCTGGTGCAGATCGTTCTGGTGGACGTGGGTGTCGAACGCGTTGTGGCGGAACGAGGCGTAATAGAGGCGCGCCGGCAGGTCGGCGGCGATCAGCGCCGCGACCTTGTCGAGATCGAGCGGGGCGAGGCCGTAGTCGACCGGGGTGTGATAGTCGGCGCAGGCCTCGCGGACCAGCGCGGACGCATCGAGCGCGCTCCTGGCGATCTCGAGCAGGTACCGGCGCGCCGGGTTGTCCGCAGCGCTGCCCGGATCGGCGACGTGCTGGAATATCGCCTGCTCGTCGAAGAAACCTGCCCGCTGGAAGGTCTTCGGATCGTCGAACACCACCGGCACGTGCCCGCGGCTGCGCACCGCGAGCGACTGGCTCTCGGCGACGTTGACCACGAAATTGGGCGTGTCGTCGGGGTCCATGCCGTCCGCGAGCCGGCCGATCCAGCCGAATTCGGCACCGCTGTTGGGCGCGGCCGTCTGCCAGTAGGCCATCGAGGTGAAATGCGAGAAGGAGGGATTGTCGTAGCCGCAGCCGTGCACGACCGCGAGCTGCCCATCGCGCCACAGCCGCTCGAACCCGACCATCCCTGGGTTGAAGGCAAAATGGTCGTCGAGCTTGAGCAGCCCGTCGGGCTTCAGCCCGATCGTCGGCCGGTGCCGGTAGTAGGCGTCGTCGCCATAGGGCACCAGCGTATTCAGGCCGTCGTTGCCGCCCGACATCTCGAACACCACGAGAATCCGATTGCCGGGCGCGCGTGGCGGCGCCACGGCTTCGGCAATCCGCCCGAACACCGAGCCCGCCGGGATGCCGCCCAGCGTACAGAGCGCGGCAGCACCGCCGACCCCGGCCCGCGCCAGCTCGCGCCGGGTGATGCCACGCGCGCGCAGAAACTTCCGGTTCATGGTGCGTCGCTCCGCATGAACTCGTGGGGCTCAGCCGAGCTGGTACTCGGGCTCGCTCATGATCAGGTGCACCAGCTCGCGCAGCGGGTCGTCGAGATAGCTGTCGGCGCGCGCAATGTCCGAGGTGCCGAGCTGGCGGTCGAGACATTCGTTCAGCATCCGGCGCTCGGGCTCCCCGATCGGCACGCTCATGAAGCGCGCGAGGGAAACATCGACCACCTGCGCGGTCGTGGTCAGCCCGGCCGCGCGCACCATCTGCGCGAGATCGACCTGCAGCACGGTGCGCGGGATCGGCTTGACCCGCTCGATCGCCATCTGCCAGCCCCGATAGGAGCCGTAACGGGTGTTGAAGTCCTCGTCGCGGTCGGCGGCCATGTTGGACTCGGCCATCATCGCGCCATCGGCCGGCATGGTCGCGCTGGTGATGTCGTAGCCCTGCCTGATCCTCTCGTGGACGGCGATGATCGTCGGGTCGGGCGAATGGCGGTCGTGGGCCACGAAGGCGATGTCGGGAAACAGCACGTCGAGCGCGAAATTGCCGCGCTCGAGCAGGAGGCCCGGCGTGATCCAGCTGGGTCCGCCCGCCCAGCCGGCCACGGTCGGCGGCCAGAACAGGGCCTGGCCCATCGCCTCGGTCGTCTCGTTGAGGTCCGGGATGCCCGGAATCGCAGTGGCGCCAAGCTTCTTGTAGGTCGAGACCACGAGCTCGACCGGGCTCTTGATGTGGGTGCCGACCGACGCCCGGCTGTAGAAGTCGCGCGACAGGAAGATCGTCCGCAGCAAGGGCTTCAGCTCGTAATGAGCGTTGCGGAAGACCGCGGCGAGCTGGCCCTGGAGCGCCGGGTCCAGCTCCTCCCGAACGAAAAACCGGTAGAGCTTGGCCGCGATGAACTCGGCGGTCGCCGGCTGGGCCAGAATGATGGCGATGACATCGACGCCGTCGAAGTTGCCGGTCCGCCCGAGAAAGGTCTTGGCGCCGGCATCGTGCTGCTCGGGGTGGATCACGAAGGTCAGGTCGTCCGCGTTCCAGCCGGTGAACGCGCGCGCCCCCTCGCGGATGTCGGTCTCGGTGTAGTGACCGACGCCCATCGTGAACATCTCCATGATCTCGCGGGCGAAGTTCTCGTTGGGCGCGCCCTTCACGTTGACCCCGGCATCCAGGTAGTAGAGCATCGCCGGGTCCTTCGCGACCGCGATCATCAGGTCACGGAAGTTGCCGGTGGCCAGCCGCCGGAAGGTCTGGTTCTGCAGCAGCATCTTGCGCGCGTCGCGCACCTTGTCCTCGCTGGTCGCAAAATGACTGTGCCAGAACAGGGTCATCTTCTCTTCGAGCGGGTGCTCGGTGTTGAGCATGCGATCGGCCCACCAGTACGCGACGCGGCGGGTCTCGAGCATGCTGGCGCGCAGCCAATAGAAGAACTTGTCGACCACTGGCTGAAGGCGCCGGTTGCCCGACGGCTTGACCTTGATCCCCAGCGCCTCGCCGGTCGCGGCGGCGAGCTGCGTGGTCGCCGGCCGGCTCGGCGGGAAGTTGACGAGCCCCGGATCGTGGATGTCCGAGGCATCGAACGCCGGCAGACGGTCATTGGCCACCGTCTCGTAGTCGACCAGGAAGGCGACCGCCTGCCCGGGCGTCATGGCCGCGAGCTTTGCGATCTCCCCGGGCGTGCCACCGAAGCCCGCGCGCTCGAGCAGATGCGCCGCGCGATCGTAGCTCCACTCGTCGGCCGCGATCGGGGCGAGGTCGCCCTGCCAGGCCGCCGGGCCGGGGCCCTTCACGACCCGCTCGTCAGCAAGCGTGGGCCCGGCCATTACCATCGGCCCGAGGCCAACCGATGCTGCGCCTGGACGTCGCCGGTCGGTCCGCATCGCAGCCCCCTACGCTGGCGCTCAGAGTCGTGCACAGCTCGGCACCACAACGATAGTGCTCGCAACGGGTGACCGCGCCTTCGGACGGAGCGTCAGAGCGCGCCACTCGCCGATCTCCATCGAGCTTGACACCGCCGGCCGCCGGTCAGGAGGCATCCGGATCAGCGGGCGGCCAGAAATCGCCGAGGATCTCGTCCAGCGCATAGGGGCAGCCCTCCGGCAATCGTTGGACGGCGTCCGTCTCACCATAGCGTTGGAGCCCGGCGGGCTTGCTCATAGGCGGAGCCTACGCGGTGCCGACGACGACAAAAGGTCGCCGCAACCGACCCCGTCGCCGGGCGCAGCTCATCGAAAGCCCCAACTCAGATCTCCGGATAGCTGCGCACCTCGGCCTTGGCGCCCGGGTGGGTGACGGCGCCGAGGTGGGCGGGGCCGACGGTCTGGGCGTACTTCCAAAGCGTGCCGGAAGTGTACATCGAGCGCTGCGGCTGCCAGGCCTGGCGGCGGCGGTCGAGCTCGTCGGCCGGGAGCTCGACGTCGAGGGTGCCGGCCTCGGCGTCGATCGCGATCGTGTCACCGTCCCTGAGCAGCCCGATCGGGCCGCCGACCGCAGCCTCGGGACCGACGTGGCCGATGCAGAAGCCGCGGGTGCCGCCCGAGAACCGGCCATCGGTGATCAGGGCCACCTTGTCGCCCATGCCGTGCCCGTAGAGCGCCGAGGTCACGCTCAGCATCTCGCGCATGCCGGGCCCGCCGCGCGGCCCCTCGTAGCGGATCACCAGGATCTCGCCCTCGCGATAGCGGCGCCCCTGGACCGCCGCCATGGCATCTTCCTCGGTGTCGAAGCAGCGCGCCGGGCCCCGGAACTTCAGGCTCTTCAACCCCGCGACCTTGACGATCGCGCCCTCGGGGGCGAGCGAACCCTTGAGGCCGACCACGCCGCCCCAGCTCGTGATCGCATTGGCGACCGGCCGGATCACCGGCTGATCCGGGTCAAAGGTCAGCGCCGCGAGGTTCTCGGCGATTGTTTTGCCGGTCACCGTGATGCAGTCGCCGTCCAGATAGCCGCCGTCCAGCAGCGCCTTCATCAGCATCGGCACGCCGCCCGCATCGTGCAGGTCGCGCATCACGTACTTCCCGGCCGGCTTGAGGTCGGCGATGTAGGGCGTGCTGCGGAAGATCTCGCAGACGTCCTCGAGGTCGAAGTCGATCCCGGCCTCGTTCGCGATCGCCGGCAGATGCAGGCCGCCGTTGGTCGAGCCGCCCGAGGCCGCGACCACGCGCGCCGCGTTTTCGAGCGATCTGCGGGTCACGATGTCGCGCGGTCGGATGCCGTTCGCGAGCAGCGCCATGACCGCCTCGCCCGAGGCCTCGGCCCACTGATCGCGCGTCTCGTAGGGTGCCGGCGTGCCGGCCGAGCCCGGCAGAGCGAGGCCGATCGCCTCGGACACGCAGGCCATCGTGTTGGCGGTGAACTGGCCGCCACAGGAGCCGGCCGAGGGGCAGGCGACCTTCTCCAGCGCCTCGAGCTCAGCGTCGTCGATCGCGCCGACCGCATGCTGGCCGACCGCCTCGAACACGTCGACCACGGTCACGTCGCGATTGTGGAAGCGTCCGGGCAGGATGCTGCCGCCGTACATGAAGACCGCCGGCACGTTCAGCCGCACCATCGCCATCATCAGCCCGGGCAGCGACTTGTCGCAGCCGGCGAGCCCGACCAGCGCGTCATATGCGTGGCCGCGCACGGTGAGCTCGACCGAATCGGCGATCACCTCACGCGAAACCAGCGAGCTCTTCATGCCCTGGTGACCCATGGCGATGCCGTCGGTCACGGTGATCGTCGTGAACTCGCGCGGCGTGCCGCCCGACTTGGCGACGCCGCGCTTGGCCGCCTGGGCCTGGCGGCTGAGTGCGATGTTGCAGGGCGCCGCCTCGTTCCAGGTCGTGACCACGCCCACGAACGGCTGCTCGATGTCGCCCTGGGTCAGGCCCATCGCATAGTAGTAGGAGCGGTGCGGTGCCCGGTCGGGCCCGACCGTGGAGTGCCGGCTCGGCAGCTTGGATTTGTCGAAGACGGTGTGGGTCGCCATGGATGCCTCCCGCGATCGGCTGCGCTTTGGCGCCACCTATAACCGCGGGAAGCGGCCCTGACTAGCAAGCTACGCGCACAGGCCCTTTCGAGCCGGCACCGCCGCGCCCCGGGACTATGCGACGGCCTGGTAGAGCACCCACTGCTCGGCGCAGAGATCGAACAGCACCCGCCAGTCGTGGCCGAGCCGGCTCGGCCGGCGCGCGGGGGCGCAGCGCTTGGCGGCCTGGAGGCGACGGGCGATGCGGGCGTCGCGCCTCGCCTTCAGCCGCTCCACCAAAACGCGGTCCTCGGCCAGACCGCAGCGCTCGAGCAGGGCAAGGAGTTCGTCCCAGTTCTGCTCGATCAAGCGCCACCACTGGGGCGAAGTCTGGATCGTCATGGCTGAGCTCCGTCCACCAATCCGGTGGACCTGTGTCATCCTCTGTGGTTCCGCCTACGGGATAAACGGCCCGAGCCCCGGTATGGTTTCACAGGCTGCGACATCGCGTCCCAAGACCGGCGGCGACATCCGGGATGATCAAGACGGTCGCGCGGATCGCCCGCAGAGGATAGGCTGCGCCCAGGGACGCGGGAGCGCGCGAGCAACGGATACGGGCCATGCCGACTGCGGAGACGATCATCGAGCTGCTGGCGAACGGCCGGGACGACGCCGCGGCGATCGCCACGGTCGACCGGCCGCCCCTGATCTACGGCGATCTGCGCCGGCAGGTCGCGAGCACCATCGTGCGCCTGAACCAGGCCGGCATCGGCCGCAACGACCCGGTCGCGATCGTGCTTCCGAACGGCCCGGAGATGGCGAGCGCCTTCGTCAGCGTCGCGGCCGGGGCGACCGCCGCCCCTCTCAACCCCGCCTACCGCTCCGACGAGTTCGACTTCTACCTGACCGACCTCGGCGCCAAGGCGCTCATCGTTCAGGCGGGTGTCGAGACGCCAGCGCGCGCGCTCGCGCACCGTCATGGCGTCCAGGTGCTCGAGCTGACGGTGCCGACTGGTGCGCCGGCGGGCGTGTTCGAGCTCGCTGCGGGCAACGCGGGCGCACCGGCCAACGCCGGAGCCGCGAGTGCCGACGACGTCGCCCTGGTCCTGCACACTTCGGGCACGACCTCGCGGCCCAAGATCGTGCCGCTCAGCCAGCGGAACCTCTGCGCCTCGGCCGCCAGCATCGGGCGCGCGATCGCGCTCAGCGCCAGCGATCGCTGCCTCAACGTGATGCCGCTGTTCCACATCCACGGCCTGATGGCGGCGGTGCTCGCGACGCTCGCGGCGGGCGCCTCGGTGGTCTGCACGCCCGGCTTCAACGCGCTCCGCTTCTTCGGCTGGCTCGACGAGCTCCAGCCGAGCTGGTACACCGCGGTCCCGACCATGCACCAGGCGATCCTCGCGCGCGCGGCGCGCAACCCCGAGATCGTCGAACGCGCGCGGCTGCGGCTGATCCGCTCGTCCTCGGCCTCGCTGCCGCCCCAGGTCATGGCCGATCTCGAGCGCCTGTTCCGGTGCCCGGTGATCGAGTCCTACGGTATGACCGAGGCCGCCCATCAGATGGCGAGCAATCCGCTGCCGCCGGCCGCGCGCAAACCCGGCACGGTCGGGATCGCGGCCGGGCCCGAGGTTGCGATCATCGGCACCGGCGGCCAGCTGCTGCCGTCGGGCGCGATCGGCGAGGTCGTGATCCGCGGCCCGGGGGTCACCGGTGGCTATCAGAACAATCCCGCGGCCAACGCGGCCGCCTTCACCGACGGCTGGTTCCACACCGGCGATCAGGGCATGCTCGACCACGAGGGCTATCTGACCATCACCGGTCGCCTCAAGGAGATCATCAATCGGGGCGGCGAGAAGGTCGCCCCGCTCGAGGTCGACAACGTGCTGACCGCCCACCCGGCGGTCGCCCAGGCGCTGACCTTCGGCATGCCGCACACCAGGCTCGGCGAGGAGGTCGCGGCGGCGATCGTGCTCAAGGAGGGGCAGAGCGCCAGCGAGGCCGAAATCCGCGCGTTCGCGGCCGAGCGGCTTGCCGACTTCAAGGTCCCGCGCAGGCTCGTGTTCCTGGACGAAATTCCCAAGGGTGCGACCGGCAAGCTGCAGCGGATCGGCCTCGCCGAGCGCCTGGGCCTGTCGGCATGAGGATCGGCGTCTTCGGCGCCGGCGCGATCGGCGGTTACCTTGCCGTCGAGCTCACCCGTGCCGGCCAGGAGGTCGTGGTGGTCGCGCGGCGCGCCAATCTCGAGGCGATCCGGGCGCACGGGCTGCGGCTTCGGATCGCCGGCGAGGAGCGGCGCGCCGAGGTCGCGGCGAGCGACGACCCGGAGACGCTCGGCCCGGTCGACTTTCTCATGCTGGCGGTCAAAGCGAACGCTGCGCCGGCGATCGCCCCCTCGCTCGCCCCCATGCTCGGCAGTTCAACCACGGTCGTCTGGGCGATGAACGGCGTCCCCTTCTGGTACTTCTACGGGCTCGAGGGCCCGCTGCGGGACCGGCAGCTCGCGAGCGTCGATCCGGGCGGCGTGCTCTGGCGGACGATCGGGCCCGAGCGCTGCCTCGGCTGCGTCGTCTATCCGGCCTGCGAGCTGGTCGAGCCCGGCGTGATCGAGCACGTCGAGGGCGATCGCTTCAGCCTCGGCGAGCCCGACGGCTCGCGCTCCGAGCGGGTGCAACGCTTGAGCGAGGCGCTGATCGAGGCGGGCTTCAAGGCGCCGGTCCGGCCCCGGATCCGCGACGAGATCTGGGTCAAGCTCTGGGGCAACCTGTCGTTCAACCCGATCAGCGCGCTGACCGGCGCCACGCTCGACGTGATCTGCGCCGATCCTGGCACCCGCGAGGTCGCGCGCAGGATGATGCTCGAGGCACGCGCGATCGCCGAGCGCCTCGGCATCCGGTTCGGCATCGACGTCGAGCGCCGGATCGATGGCGCCGGGGCGGTCGGCGCCCACAAGACCTCGATGCTGCAGGACCTGGAGCGCGGCCGCGCGCTCGAGCTCGATGCGCTGGTGAGCGCGGTCCAGGAGATCGGCCGGCTGGTCGAGCTGCCGACCCCGACGATCGACGCCGTCGCGGCGCTGACCCGCCTGCGCGCCCGTACCGCCGGCTGTCCGGACCGGTGAGCCAGGCCATGGCCCGACGACGGGCCGGTTGCCGGCGCCACCTCGGGCACCCTATCTGAAGGTCGGGCAGATCTCCCACCGACGCGGCCAACCTTCGAGGAGTCCTGTTGAGCCTCTGGCTGATCCTGATCGCGTTGACCGCGCTCGTGCTGGCGCTGGTGCTGCTGCCGTTGGTGCGCCGACCAGGCACGGTCGAGGCCCGGCGCGAGTACGACCTCAGCGTCTATCGAGCCCAGCTCCAGGAGCTGGAGCGGGACCGCGAGCGCGGTCTGCTCGGCCCGGACGAAGCCCGCGCGGCGCGCCTCGAGATCGAGCGACGCGTGCTCGCGGCGGCTGCCGACGACCGCACCGAACGCGCTCCAGGCGGAACCGCGGGTGGCCGGCGCCTGGCTATCACGCTGGTCCTGCTGCTGGCGCTGCCGGCTCTGTCAGTCGCGCTCTATGCCCGTCTCGGGCAGCCCGGGCTGCCCGGACTGCCGTTCGCCGAGCGAACCGATCGCGCCCAGGCGGTCGCGGCCGGCGAGGCGCCGGACCTGCCGTCGGTCGAGAAGCTGGTTGGGGAGCTCGAGCAGCGGGTCAAGGCGGCCCCGGACGATCTCGAGGGCTGGAGCCGGCTGGCGCGCGCCTATCAGCTGGTCGAGCAGCCGGCCAGGGCGGTCGAAGCCTATCAGCATGCGCTCGCGCTCGACGACCACGATGCCGAGCTGCAGGCGGGCTTTGCCGAAGCCTCGATCGCCGCCGCCGGCGGCATCGTCACCGAGAAGGCGGGCAAGGCGCTGGCGCGCGCGCTCGAGCTCGACCCGGCCAACCCGCGCGCGCGCTTCTATCAGGGCCTCGATCTGGTCCAGCGCGGCGAGCGCCAGCAGGCGCTCGAGCGCTGGGCGAGCCTGATCAAGGACACCCCGGCCGATGCGCCCTACCTGCCGGTGCTGCGCGAGCGGGTCACGGCGCTGGCGCAGGACCTCGGCCGGGATCCCGCCAAGGTGATCCCGGAGCCGGCACCGCCGGCGATCGCCGCGGCGCAACCGGCGGACCAGCTGCCGACCGATCCGGAGGCACTGCGCGCCGAGGCGGACCGCCTCGACGCCGCGCTGCAACGACAGGCCAAGGACTGGCAGGGCTGGATCCGGCTCGCCCGCGTCCGGGCGGCGCTCGGCGACAACCCGGCGGCCGAGGCGGCGCTCAACCGCGGTGCCGAGGTCTATGCCGGGGCACCGTTCGTCCAGCAGCAGTTCCTGACCGCGGCGAGCGAGCTCGGCATCGCCGCCCCGGGCGCCGACAGCGGCACCGCGACGGCTGCGCGCGGCCCGAGTGCGGCGCAGATGCAGGCGGCGCAGAACCTGTCGCCGGAGCAGCGCACGCAGATGATCCGCGGCATGGTCGACCAGCTCGCGGCGCGCCTCGCCAAGCAGCCGGACGACGTCGAGGGCTGGCGCATGCTCGCGCGCTCCTATCGCGTGCTCGGCGACAACGGCAAGGCGGCCGAGGCGGCCAAGGTGGTCGCCGACCGCCGGCCCGAGGATGCGACTGCCCAGCTCGATTACGCCGAGGCGCTGCTCGCGCTCGAGCACGACGGCAGGCCGCTCTCGGGCGCCGCGATCGACCAGTTCAAGCGCGTGGCCGAGCTCGACGCCGACAATCCCGAGGCGCTGTACTTTCTCGGCCAGGCCGCCGCCGAACAGGGCGACCCCGAGCGCGCCCGCACGCTCTGGCAACGCCTGCTCGCCAAGATGCCGGCCGACGCCCCCCAGCGCGCCGAGCTGCAGAAGCTGATCGACCAGCTCGGCGCCCGCGACTGACGCCTGGGGCGGCTACGGGGACCATCCCCCGAGCTTGGCTTGCGCACTGGCCGGGCGCATATTCCGGTCCATGGACCGGCGGGCCATGATTCAGGCCTTGCGGGCGCACGAGGCCGAGCTTCGACAGACGGGCGTGCAGAGCCTGTGGCTGTTCGACTCGGCGGCGCGCGGCGATGCCGGCCCGACTTCTAAGAAGCCGCGCGACCGTCTCGATGACATCCTTGAGGAATGTCGCGTGGATTCAGTCGGACATCCGGGATCTGAGCGAACAGCAGTTCATCGCCGATCGGCGGATCCAGGATGCTGTCCTATGTTGCCTGCTCCGGATCACCGAAGCTGCGGCGAAGCTCCAGGATCAGATCGAAAGGCTCGCGCCGGACCAGCCATGGTCGAAGATACGCGCCCTCGGGAATTTGCTACGACACGCCTATGATGAGATTGATCTGCATGTGATCTGGCGCATTGCTCGAGGATCTGCCATCGCTGCGGAAGGGTTGCGAGGGCGCCCTCGACAAGCTGGAGCAGAAGTCATAGCGCCCGGGCGCCCGCAGGCGCCCGGTACGATGCCATGCTACTCGACCACCTGGACCGGCTGGTCAGGCGGCGTGAGATTGCCCCAGAAGCGGGTGTCGTCGACGTTCGCCTTGGTGATCGCGGCCCCCGGGATCTTCAGGTTCGGCCCCCAGTCCTCGATCGTCAGCTCGGACTTCAGCCCGACCACGTCGTAGGTGCCGGGCTTGGGCGTCTTGCCGGCCAGGATCATCGGCGTGAACATCGCAAGTCCGTAGACCTGGGCGTAGAGCGGCTGCTCGACCTCGACCTGCTGCCAGCCCGAGCGGATGTTGTCGAGCCCGACCGGGGCGCCGTTCGACGCCATCATCATGATGTCGCCGGGCTTCTTGCCGGCCGCCTCGAGGATCGAGACGATCGGCACGGTCAGATGGGCGGCGTGGCAGAAGATCAGGTCGATGTTCGGGTTCACCAGCAGCTGGTCCTGGACGATGTTGGCGGCGTTCGAGGCCTCCCACTGCATCGCCGCCTTGGTGATGATCTCCGCGTCCGGCACCTCCTTCTTCATGACCTCCTCGAAGCCTTTTTGGATGTCGAGGGTGTAGTTGTCACCGGGGTCGCCCAGGATCTGGAGCACGGTCCCCTTGGGCGCGCCGTTGCGCTCGGTCAGGAGCCGGACCGCCTCGCCGCCGGCGATCTTGCCGATCTCGACCGTGCCGGCGACCGAGGTCAGCTCGAACTGGGTGTTCCGGATCTGGCGGTCGTAGTTCATGACCTTGATCCCGGCCGCGCGCGCCTTCTCGATCCCGGGCACGATCGAATCGAAATCGACCGCGTTCATGATGATCGCATCCGGCTTCAGCTGGATCACGTCCTCGAGCTGGTTGAGCTGCCGATCGGGCTGGTTCTGGGCATCGAGTGAGACGACCTTGTAGCCCATCTTGCCGAACACGCCCTCGATCGCCTTCTGGGTCTCGGTCTGGAACTCGTCGAGCAGCGTCGGGATCATGTAATAGATCGTGCCCTTTTGCTGGGCGAACGCCGGCTGCCAGACCGCCAACCCGGCCACCGCCACGCCCGCCAGCAGCGCGCTCCGTCTGGTCACCGTCTTCATGTTCCTGCCTCCCTGTTGCGATCAGTTGGCCATAGACCGATTAAACGAGCCGCCGCGGGCGGGATCAATGGCCTTCGGGCACCCTCGGTGGTCCTCGCGACGCCGCGGTCCGCCTCTGGGGTAAGGGCTACCACCCCGCCGCCCTCGACTTCGGAGGCTGCATCGCCTACGCGCTCACCAGAACCAGCGGGCTGCCGCTGCTGTACAAGGGTCAAGACTTCCGCCAAACCGACGTCGAGTTGGCGTGACCGGATGCGTGCGAATTCGCTCTTCGGCTCCAGGGCGCGTCAGTGCTGCGGCCGGGCTGGCGCGACGTCGGCGTTCGAGCGCGGGTGATCGCCGAGCTCCCCGGTGATCAGGCTGACGATCTCCTCGGGGTTGGTCGAGCGGACCGGGCGCTCCCCGGTGACCTGGCCGTGGCGGAGCACGACGATCCGGTCGGCGACCTGGAAGGCGTGCAGCAGGTTGTGGGTGATCACGATGATCGCGACGCCCCGGCGGCGGATCTGCTCGACCAGCTCGAGGCCGCGCCGGGTCTGGGCGACGCCGAGTGCTGCGAACGGCTCGTCGAGTAGCACGAGCCGCCCGCCCCAGTGGACGAAGCGGCAGAGTTCGATCGCCTGGCGCTGGCCGCCCGAGAGGTGCTCGACCGCGGTCCGGACCGAGGGGATCTCGGTGCCGATATCTGCGAGCGCCCGCTCGGTCTCGGCCTGCATCGCGCGTTCGCGCAGGAACTTGAAGCCGGCGACGTTCCGGGTGAGCTCGCGGCCCATGAAGAAGTTGGCGACCGTGTCGACGTTCGGGCACAGCGACAGGTCCTGGTAGACCGTCTCGATGCCCTGCGCCTTGGCTTCGGCCGGGCTCTCGAAGCTGACGCTCCGGCCATCGAACCAGATCTTGCCAGCAGTCGGCTCCAGGCTGCCCGAAAGGATCTTGATCAGGGTCGATTTGCCGGCGCCGTTGTCGCCGAGCAGGCCCAGGACCTCGCCCGGCCGCACCTCGAAGCTCACCTGATCGAGCGCCACCACCGGCCCGAAGCGCTTGCTCAGCCCTTCGACGCGGAGCAGGGGCTCGGCCGATGGCGCTCTGTCCTGCATGATCGGATCGTTTTCCCGGGCATATGGGGAACGGGCGGGGAACGGACGCCCGCGAGCAGATCACGGCAGCGCCGCGGCTGTCGAGTCGAAAGCTTACGGGCGCTGGGGCCGCGTCGAGCCCTGGCCCGGGATGCTGCTCTGATCGATCGAAAGCGAGTCCGGGAGACCGTAAGGATAGACGTTGAGGTCGACCGCGACCCCGTGGTTGAGCCGCGGCCGGAGGATGCCGCAGTCCCAGCGATAAGCGGCGCCGGTGCCGGCCAGGCGGCTCTCGGTGAAGAACCGGCATTCGCACTGGACATCGGCCTGGACGCTCAGCTGACCGGCGATCGCGGCCCGGCATTCGGGGATCTCGTCGCCCCGGGCCGGCGCCAGGACCGCCATCGCCAGCAGCGCCGCCAGGCCGAGCGCGCGAGCGCTCGCGGCAGGATCGATGCGCACGGCTGTCCGGACTCGCAACGCGTCCGGGTCAGATCAGGGCGCGCGCGCTCTCGGCGAGCGCCCAGAGCACCCGCTGGCTGGTCTGCTCGTAGATCTGATGGCTCGCGACGATCAGGAAGATGCCGGCCGCGGTCCCGGCGAGGGCGAGCATCGATGCGATCGCCGCGTGTCTCAGTCTGATGGCACTGCCGTCGTCGCAGAGAACGCCCCGGAACACCGCCATGACCGCACCTCTTGCCTGTCCAACTCGATACAATATGCATAAAATACGCTTGATTTGTCAAGCCTGGGCGGTCGACAGCCTGTGCGCTCGCCGAGCCGGGCGACCGGCGGGTCGGGCGGCAGGCGAGCGCAGGCGTGATCAGCGGTGGGGGAGGCTCCGGCCGGCGCCTGGAGACAGGACGCCGGCCGGTCGGATCACTCGGCGGGCACTGGCTCCGGTGCCACGGGGGCATCCTCGAGCGCGGCCCGGATGGCGTCGTCGACCCGCTCCAGCCAGACGAGCTCGAGGGTCTCGCGGGCGCTCTCCGGGATGTCCTCGAAGTCCTTGCGATTGCGCGCCGGCAGCAGCACCCGGGTAAGCCCGGCGCGATGGGCCGCCAGCACCTTCTCCTTGATCCCGCCGACCGGCAGCACCAGGCCGCGCAGGCTGATCTCGCCGGTCATCGCGGTGTCGTTGCGCACCGTGCGGTCGGTCAGGAGCGAGACCAGGGCCGTGAACATTGCCACGCCCGCCGACGGCCCGTCCTTGGGCACGGCGCCGGCCGGGACGTGGACATGGATGTCGCTCTTCTCGAACAGGCCTTCGTCAACCCCGAGCTGGCGCGCGCGCGACTTGATCAGGCTGAGCGCCGCCTGGGCGCTCTCCTTCATCACGTCGCCGAGCTGACCGGTCAGGATCAGTTTGCCATGACCCGGCATCCGGGTCGCCTCGACGAACAGGATGTCGCCGCCGACCGGTGTCCAGGCGAGCCCGGTCGCGACGCCGGGCACGCTGGTCCGCATCGCGATCTCGTTCTCGACCTGCTTCGGACCGAGGATCATGCGCAGATCCTCGGGCTCGACCCGCATCTCTGGGACCACGCCTTCGGCGACCCGGACCGCGACGTGGCGGAGCACGCCGCCGATCAGCCGCTCGAGATTGCGCACGCCGGCCTCGCGCGTGTAGTCGCGCACGATCGCCCGGATCGTCGCCTCGCCGATCTCAGCCTGCTCCGGCCGCAGCCCGTTCGCCTCGAGCTGGCGCCTGACCAGATAGCGCTTGGCGATCTCGACCTTCTCGTCCTCGGTGTAGCTCGGCAGCTCGATGATCTCCATGCGATCGCGCAAGGGGCCGGGGATGCCGTCGAGGACGTTGGCCGTGCCGATGAACATCACCTGGCTGAGATCGAACGGCACCGCCAGATAGTTGTCGCGGAAGGTCGCGTTCTGCTCGGGGTCGAGCACCTCGAGCAGCGCCGAGCTCGGATCGCCATGGAACCCCGCGCCGAGCTTGTCCATCTCGTCGAGCATGAACACCGGGTTGCGGGTGCCGGCCTTGCGGATGCTCTGGATGATGCTGCCGGGCAGGGCGCCGATGTAGGTCCGGCGGTGGCCGCGGATTTCGGCCTCGTCGTGGACGCCGCCCAGGCTCGCGCGCACGAACTCGCGCCCGGTCGCGCGCGCGATGCTCTGGCCGAGCGAGGTCTTGCCGACGCCCGGCGGGCCGACGAAGCACAGAATCGGGCTCTTGCCCTTGGGGTTGAGCTTGCGGACCGCGAGATATTCGAGGATCCGTCGCTTGATCTTGTCGAGGCCGTAGTGGTCCTCGTCCAGGATCCTGCGCGCCTCGGCGATGTCGATCGCGCCCTCGCTCTGCTTCGACCAGGGCAGCTCGATCAGCCAGTCGAGGTAGGTGCGGACCATCGAGTACTCGGCCGCCGCTTCCGGCATGCGCTCGAGCCGGCGCAGCTCCTTGCGCGCGTGCTGCTCGACCTCCTCGGGCATCTTGGCCTCGGCGATCGCCTTGCTCAGCTCCTCGATCTCGGCGCCGGTGCCCTCGCCTTCGCCGAGCTCCTTCTGGATCGCCTTCAGCTGCTCGCGCAGGATGTACTCGCGCTGCCGGCCCTCGACCGCCTCCCGGGTCTGCTGGCCGATGTCGCGCGAGATCCTGAGCACCTCGATCCGATGTCCGAGCAGCTCGATCACCTTGTCGAGCCGCGCGCGCGCGTCGAAGGTCTCGAGGACCGACTGCTTCTCCTCGGGCGAGAGGTCCATGAAGCTCGCGACCAGGTCGGCGCCGGCGGACGGCGACGTCACCGACTGGACTGCGTTGATCAGCTCGGGCGGCACCTGCGGCAGCAGCTGCAGCGCCTCGAGCGACTGCTGCTTGAGATAGACCAGCCGCGCCTGCAGCTCGGCGTTGTCGACCTCGGGCTCCTCGACGCGCTCGATCCGGGCGGCCATGAACGGGTAGCCGGACAGGAACTCGCTGACCCGGAAGCGCTCCTGGCCCTGGCAGACGACGTGATGCGAGCCGTCGGGCGCGGTGACGTAGCGCAGGATGCGCGCGAGCGTGCCGACCGCGTGCATCTGCTCGGCGCCGGGGTCGTCGGCTTCGGCCTGGCGCTGCAGGACCACGCCGATCGGCTGCTCGCTGCGCGCCGCCTCCTGGGCGGCCGCGATCGAGCGTGGCCGGCCGAGCGAGAGCGGCAGCATCACGCCCGGATACAGCACCACATTGCGCACCGGCAGGATGATCACGGCGTCCTCGGGCAAGACCGTGCCTTCGCCCGGATCCTTGGCCGCCGGTGTCGCGCTGGCGGCGCCGACCGGCTGGTCCTCGGTGCGGGCGCCCTGGGGCTGCTGCTCTGTCGTCATTCGACCGTCCTCACAACTTGCGCAGACCGAGCACCAGGCAGCCGTCGACCAGCTCGCGGCGCGCGATCTCGAAGCGACCAGCCGGCAGCTCGATCCGCCGCTCGAACCGACCGTACGGGATCTCGAGCCGGCGGATGATCCCCGGGCGGTCGCGTCCCGGCATCGGCCGTTCGCCGACCACCGCGAGCGTCCCGCCATCGACCACGACCTGGAGCCGGTCCGCCCCCACCCCAGGCAGGGCGACCAGGATGCAGAGCTCGGCTTCGGTCTCCAGGACGTCGACCGGCGGCTCCCACCTCGGCCCGCGCCCCTCACCCGGACGTGGCTGGAAGAACTGACGATGCAGACGTTCCGCCCGTTCCAGGAGCTCGCACGCCTCGGCCCACATCCAGACTCCAGGATCACGTGATGGCATCGGGGACCTTTCGAAAGCGCGCATCGCCGGGCGGCGGGCTTGGCACGGATGGCGGCGGACCCGTAGGCAGGCGCCCGGGCCCGAAGCGACCTAATATTTCGTTAGCATTTTTTCGGATTCAACTCTGCGTCGGCGCCGACCGACGGTCCGAGCGCGGCCGCTCAGCTTCGCTCCACCGGCCGATCCGATCCGGCCGTGGCGTGGCGGGCCGGCCGCGCTATAACCGCAGACGGGGACGATGATCGGGCAACGCAACAGGGGGACGGCTCATGGAACCGGTGCGCTTCGGGGTCATCAGCACCGCCAGGATCGGGATCGAGAAGGTGATCCCGGCGATGCAGCAATGCGAGCTCTGCCGGATCGTCGCGATCGCGTCACGCCTTCAGTCGCACGCCGAGGCGGCGGCCCAGGCGCTCCGGATTCCCAAGGCGTACGGGTCCTACGCCCGGCTGCTCGAGGACCCGGAGATCGAGGCGGTCTACAATCCGTTGCCCAATCACCTGCACGTGCCGATCTCGATCCAGGCGGCGGCCGCGGGCAAGCACGTGCTGTGCGAGAAGCCGGTCGCGCTGAGCGCCGAGGAGGCGCTGAAGCTGATCGAGGCGCGCGACCACGCAGGCGTCCTGATCCAGGAAGCCTTCATGATCCGCCAGCACCCGCAATGGCGCCGCGCGCGCGAGCTGGTGCGCACCGGCCGGATCGGCGAGCTCCGGGTGGTCCAGGGCAGCTTCAGCTACATGAACCTCGATCCCGGGAACGTACGCAACCAAGCCGGGATCGGCGGCGGTGGCCTGTACGACATCGGCTGCTACCCGATCGTCGCCGCCCGCTTCCTGTTCGACGCCGAACCCGTGCGGGTCGTCAGCCAGATCGAGTACGACCCCGACTTCGAGACCGACCGCCTGGCATCGGTGCTGCTGGAGTTTCCGAACGGCCAGGCGCTGTTCGTCTGCTCGACCCAGCTCGTGCCCTACCAGCGGATCCAGATCTTCGGTACCACGGGCCGGATCGAGATCGAAATCCCGTTCAATGCCCCGCCCGACCGGCCTTGTCGGATCTTCGTCGACGACGGCAGCCAACCGGGCGCCGGCTCGGCGCAGATCGAGAGCTTCGAGACCGTCAACCAGTACACGCTCCAGGGCGACGCCTTCGCGCGCGCGATTCGCACCGGCGCGCCACTCGAGTTCCCGCTCGAGGACGCTGTCAAGAACATGCGCGTGCTCGATGCGGTCTATCGCTCCGGCAGGACCGGCCGCTGGGAAGAGGTATGAGTCCAGGTGCTCCGAGCGCCGAAATCGAAACGCTCATCCAAAATCATGAAAATGAGCCTTTGCCAGCAACTTGTGTATCGTTACTCGGTTAGAGGATGAACCGACCCGGCACGCTCGGGCCCGGTATGAGCGCCGGCCAGACGTGCTCCGATCCGCCGAAGGGAGGCCGACCGTGCCCGCGAGCGCCGCCAAGCGAACCGCGGCCGCCGCGTCGGCCACGCCCGCGCGTCCGCTCGCCACAAAGACGTCGAGGCTCAGAAGCTGGCGATACCGTTCGGCCCGACCGCCCGGCGCTCGGGCTCGTCGGCCCATCGTCTCGACGCGGCCACATCCCCGGACCAGATCGGCAGGTCGAGCCACTCCGACCATTGCCGCCGGGCGGCTGCGATCCGGGGCTCGCCGCGGGTCCGAAGCAGGTCGATCTCCTTCGCGGGGTCCCGATGCGCCAGCTGCAGCCGGTGCACGATTCGCCAGCCGTAGCGGTGGCGGACGCGCTCGCGGCGATGGCGCAGGCCGTGATAGTTGGCGAGCGGCTCGCTCCAGCGACGCACGCTCCAGAGCCCGCGGACCGAGACGCGCACGGTATGGTGGTCAATGGTCAGGGTCTTGCGGTAGAGCAGGAGGTCCAGTCCCCAAAGCACCTGCCCGGCGCCGACCGCGAGCAGGACGGCGACACCGACGGCGCCGAGGCCCGGGAAAGGCAGGGGCGTGCCGGTCATGAAGTCGAGCAGAGGAACCGCCATCCAGATGCTCCCGACCGCCAGCAACAGGCCCGCGAGCAGCGTCTGCTGGCGGTCGCCTGCATCCGCCAGCTGCGGCAGACCGGGCGACCGGCGACGGGTTCTGGGGATTGAGCCGAGGTTCGCTTGGGGCATCGCGCGCCTCACAACCTTTGCTGTATCGCAACTTTCCGCTGACATCTCCGAGTTAGCTCATGACAGTTAACAAACCGTTAACTTCGGCAGCCGGTGTCGACCAGGCGGTCGTCTCCACCCCCGGCAGAACCGAGGGCCGGGCGCCCGTCGCCGGCCGCGGTCCCGGCGATCGGAGCCGGGTCGGCGAGCGGCCGGCGTGACCGCCGGGAACGACGACCGAGCATGGATCAGGACGGCGACAGTCTCGAGACTCAGGCAGCGGTGCTCCAGCCGGGCCGACTGGATCAGATCGCAAGGCGCTACGGCGCGCCGCCGCTCGCGATCGAGGTCAAGGACCTGCGCAAGGTCTATGCCGGCGGCAGGCGCATGCCGCCCAAGGAGGCGCTCAAGGGGATCGATCTCGCGGTGCCGCGCGGTGCGATCTTCGGTCTGCTCGGCCCCAATGGCGCGGGCAAGTCGACCCTGATCAACATCCTGGCCGGCCTGGTGATCAAGACCGCCGGCAGCGCCCGGATCTGGAATTTCGACATCGACGTCCATCCGCGGCGCGCCCGCCGGGCGATCGGGATCGTGCCCCAGGAGCTCAACCTTGATGCCTTCTTCACCCCGCGCGAGACCCTCGAGATCCAGGCGGGGCTCTATGGCGTGCCCAGGCGCGAGCGCCGCAGCGACGAGATTCTGGCGGCAGTCGGCCTGGCCGATCGGGCCGACGCCTATGCCCGCACGCTGTCCGGCGGCATGCGCCGGCGGCTCCTGGTCGCCAAGGCGCTGGTTCATCAGCCGCCGGTCGTGGTCCTGGACGAGCCGACCGCGGGCGTCGACGTCGAGCTCAGGCGCAGCCTCTGGCGATACATGCGCGAGCTCAACCGGCAGGGCGTGACCGTCGTCCTGACGACCCATTATCTCGAGGAAGCCGAGGCGATGTGCGACCGGATCGCGATCATCGACCAGGGCGAAGTGGTCGCCTGCGACGACACCGCGGCGCTGATCGGCCGCCTCGACGAGAAGCGGCTGACGGTCACGATCGCGGAAGCGCTGCCGGCGCTGCCGGGCGAGCTGGCGGCGCTCGGCGCCAGGCTCGAGGGCGAGCGACGGCTGGTCCTGACTTACCGGCCGAGCCGCGCCCGGGTCGGCCTGCTGCTCGATGCGGTCCGGCGCGCCGGGCTCACGATCACCGATCTCGCGACTGCCGAGGCCGATCTCGAGGAGCTGTTCCTGCGCCTGACCGGGCACGGCGACGCCGACGGCGCGGGGCCGCCATCCGCGACCTGAGCGGCGCTGCGAGAAGCCTTTGACAGGCGGCCGCAGGAATGGCATGACCGCTGCCAGGTGCAACAACGGAAAGGAGGTGATCCAATGTCTCACGCGAAGGTGGCGCGTCTTGCCGGGTCGGCGAACGAGGCTTTGGTCACGTCCGCCGGGATTGGCTGACGCCGCGGGAAAATCGTCCAATCACAAACCCGCGGAACCACCGCGTGCGTTTGCGGCGCCGCTGTCTTCGGGCAGCGGCGCTTTCTTATGGCCCGAGGCCGGCGCCCTGATGCGAGCCAACCCGAAGAGGCTCAACCCGCTCCAGCTCAAGACGCTGACGATCCTGCAGGAAATGGCGCAGGACCAGCATCTGGCCAACCCGCCGGATCCGGACGGGACGGTGCTGATCCACTCCCTGCCCCACGCCCACGGCGACCATTTCCACGTCGGCCGGGCGGTAGTGTCGGCGCGCGATGCGACCGGCCTCGCCAATCCGAACGTGATGAGCGCGCTGATCCGCAAGGGCCTGCTGCTCGCCGGGGCCGCCGGCGTCCCGATCCTGACCGCCGAAGGCCGGAGCTACCATACCGGCATCGCCGACCAGATCCTGCACCGCACCGGCTGACGTGCAGGGACGGCTGCTCCGCCTGCGCTGACGTCCGGTCCGGCCAGGGCTCGGCCGAACGACAGCGCGAGACGACGCGTCAACCGTCGCAGCGGGTCGCAGTGACCTCGACAGGAGTCCGCGCATGCAACATCGACAACTCGGTGCCGCGGGGCCGCGCGTCTCGAGCCTTGGCCTCGGCTGCATGGGCATGTCGGGCATGTATGGCCCGGCCGACCGGACGGAGAGCATCGCCACCGTCCACGCCGCGCTGGACGCCGGCATCACGCTGCTCGACACCGGCGATTTTTACGGCATGGGCCACAACGAGATGCTGATCGGGGAGGCGCTGAAAGGCTCCAGGCGGGACGGAGCGCTGATCAGCGTCAAGTTCGGTGCGCTCCGGGCCCCTGACGGCAGCTGGTCGGGCCACGATGCGAGGCCCCGGGCGGTGAAGAACTTCCTTGCCTATTCGCTCCAGAGGCTCGGGATCGACCATATCGACATCTACCGTCCGGCCCGCCTCGACCCGGGCGTCCCGATCGAGGAGACCGTGGGCGCGATCGCCGAAATGGTCCGGGCGGGCTACGTGCGCTACATCGGCCTGTCCGAGGTCGGCCCGCAGACCATCCGCAGGGCGGCGGCCGTTCATCCGGTCAGCGACCTCCAGATCGAATATTCGCTGATCTCGCGCGGCATCGAGGACGGGATCCTCGCGACCTGCCGCGAGCTCGGCATCGGAATCACGGCCTACGGCGTGCTGTCGCGCGGCCTGATCAGCGGACACTGGCGCAAGGAAGGTGCCGGGCCCGACGATTTCCGGACGCGGAGCCCGCGCTTCCAGGACGACAACGTCGACCGGAACCTCGCGCTCGTGGAAGCCCTGCGCACGGTTGCAGACGCCAGGGGCATCAGCGTCGCCCAGCTCGCGATCGCCTGGGTGGCGGCGCAGGGCGAGGACATCGTGCCGCTGGTCGGCGCGCGCCGGCGCGACCGGCTGGCCGAGGCGCTGGGCGCGCTCGACGTGGCCCTGACGCCGGAGGATCTCGCGGCGATCGAGAGGGCCGTACCCAGAGATGCCGCCACCGGCGATCGCTACCCGGCCGCCCAGATGGCGCACCTCGACAGCGAGACCGGGCAGCACAGGTAAGCTGGCGCGCCCGGAGGGAAAGAAATTCGCGAGCGACACCAAGGCCTTGACCCCTGGTGAGACAGTAATGGATGCTTTGTAGCATAAAGGATTTTTGACGCAGTGTCTCACCTCTACAAGACGGCACCAGCAGTCCGTTGAGCCCCTGTGCCGGATGTTCCTCGCCGAGGGTCGCACCACAGCCGCTACCGTGGCTGACCATGTGACCCCACACCGAGGCGACCCCGAGCTGTTCTGGTATGGTGCCCTGCAATCGCTGTGTGCTACCTTTCACAGCCGGTTCAAGCAGAGCCAGGAGAAGGGTGGCACCAAGCACCTGGCCGGGTGCGGCGTGAATGGAGAGCCTTTACACTTTGCCTGGTGACCACTACAGGTATGCGGGACGCGGTGGTGACCACATCGTTGGGAGTTTTGGAGACGCTACATGCGACCTGACCAGGAAAAGGAACTTCTCCGCGTCGCGTTTGACGACCTTAGCTACGCATTGGAGATGGGCCACCGCGAAAACGCCACGCCCGCCGAGCTTCGTCGCGCAAGCAACGTGCTCCTTCATTTGCTACTGCCGGGCAGGGGTGACGACGTGCTAAGGCGGGCCGCCGCGCGTCTGCACCATGATTATACATTTCCATCTCAGGATTACGAGATTGCTCTGCAATCCATTTTGGACCGGCAGCTAGTCCTTTTTCAACGCGGGGGCGGTGCGCTCTGGGGCCTCGAATATGGGGTGCTTGTTGGCGGCCCTGCCACCGTACTGGACGGTATCGATCTTCATTCCGGACGCGCCATCGAACTCACCCACGACCGCTTTCTCTCTGAGATCGTCCTCGGATTTCATGGCTGCCTAATTTCACGCAAGACCGTAATTGAATACGTTGCCAATAAAACCGGTGGTAAACACCTCTCCTTTAATCGAGAGCGCCAATATGCTGTCTTAGATCACATACGCCAAGTCGTCTTGCTGCGCCGGCAACCGGGTGGGGCTGGTATGGTTATGGAACTTCATGGCGACCGGTATTTGCGCCCTTCCGACATATTCGCCGTCAGTCCTGATCGCATTGATGTTTCATTGTCTGAACTCCTTTCAGTTTGCCGCATAATGACTAAGAGCCGGTCGCTGTGCGAGCTTCACAGCAAACTTGGCATTATAAGTGCTTAAAACAGGGGGCCAACCGGCAACGAGGGCGTATTGGATAAGGTCGGGCAGACGGGTGAATGAAGCCCTCCAACCCACCGCCGTGGGGAGGGGTGGTCCCGATTTCAAGAGACGTGCGATCCAAAACCAGCGCCCCAGCCCCTCTTCTCGAAACGCCCTGAATTTTTGCTTTTTGCGAGCCTGGTCCGGCTCCACGGCGACACCCGAACTCGCGACTTTCCAGGTGTGGTCCCCAAGGGAGCTGCGCGACCCCGGCTTCCCGACCCTGAGGTCGCCGTTGCGGTCGCGGATAGAGCCATCGCGATGGTCAGGCCATCCGCTCGAGCCCTACCGAGCTATACCGCATGTTGAGCGAGCCGGCCTGAAGCACGACCACCTCACCCTCGATGGCGACTGCCTCGGCCTTGTCGGATAGTGACCCAACTAACCAATGGCCCGGAACGTGAAGCTGCTCAACGTGGCGCTGCAACGGCGAAAGAAAGTCCGTCATCAGGGTCACCCTGTCGGCGCCCAGCCGCGACCTCACGACCTGCTCGGAGAGTATGGGTTGGCTCAGAGCCGGCTTGAACCAGTCCAACAGGACCTGGCGGGCCTCGGTTCGCAGAGCGCCGTCGCGGCCGTACAGGACCGTCCACAGAGCCACCCATTGATCTCCGAGCTGTGCCGCGCGATCGCGAAGGTGATCGGGATGGGTGCCAGCCTCAACCATGGCCCGACAGTCCCGTGGTAGCTCAAGGGTTCCTGCAGCTACCCAGCTGAGGGTCTCATTAACGGCGAGCAGATTGGCGTAGACCCAGGGCCAGCGTTGTCCCGGCTCGCCATGAGGCAGGTTCCTGTCGCCACCCAGAAACCGCTCCAGAGCTCCGGGATCTAGCAGGACAAGCTCAGGCCGCTCGTAGCCCGCCGGCCGCGCCAAGTGGTGGCGATGGAGGCGCCCAAGCCGCTGCAGCAGGACATCCGGCGGGCAGGCGTCGCTGATCAGCAGATCGGCGTCGATGTCGAGGCTCTGCTCCGCAGTCTGCGTCGCCACGACGACAAGTCCCTTGGCCCGCTCCTGCCAGGGCCCAAGGGCCTCCAGAATGGCTGCATCGAGCACTGGTCGATCGGCAGGGGCAAATCGGCCATGGTGTGGCACGGGTTTGCCTTCAGCCTGCAGGGTGGTTGCCCGCGCTTGAACCAACTCGCGGTGATCTGCGATTGCGTCATCGACCGCGCTGCGTATCCAGAGAACACGGGCACCGTCCATCGCAGCCGCGGCCGCCCTTTTCATCGCCACGGTCCGTGATGCGATCGAGGTGATCACGGCCCGCTCGCGGCCCGGATCGTGTCTGATGTTGTCGAGCCTCGAACTCCTAGTGGAGATCATCGGATATGGCCTGGCCCTGGCCTTCTCGAACCCTTCGGCTGGCTGGCCGACAAGCAGACTGAGCGCCGAAGAACCAAGGGTCGCGCTCAGACAGACCACGTGACCTCCCAGCCTGAGATGGCGCTGGACCAAGGTCGCGATCAGCTCGGCCATGTAGGGGTCTGATGCGTGAACCTCGTCGATGACCAACAGGCTCCGCATAAGCGCTGCACCTCGGAGGTGAGCGTGGCGCACGCGCAGAACCGAGAGAAGCGCCTGATCGACGGTACCGACCGCGACCCCAGCGCTAAGAAAGCGGCGGGTGTTCTCCGAGGCCCAAGGGATGCTTTGGACCTCGTCATGCAGATCGAGATCGTCCCGCTCGCCGCCTTGGGCAAGGATCACAGAAGGCAGGATTGCATCTGGCCAAAGCCGGCGCAGAGCACCCTCCACGCGGGCATGGATCTCCCGGCCAGCCGCACGGGTGGGCAGCGCGAAATAGAGCCCGTCGATCTCTCCAGCCTGCAAAAGCATCATGAAACGGATCAGGGCGGCCTCAGTCTTCCCCTCGCCGGTAGGCGCTTCGATCACCAGCAGCTTCTCGTGGATCGGCACCCCAGCCACCGCGGCCTGGACGGGGCGGAGAGGCTGGTGCCTGAGCAGAACAGGGACCGGGTCCCGATGGTCGCGAGGCAGCGGCTGATGAAAGCCCACAGATGCCAACAGACCGTCGGCCGCCTTGTGCGCTCGTTCTGCTCGGCTACAGCCCTCCTCCGCGCCAGATAGTGGGAAATAGCGGGCATCGCTCGCGACCCAATCAGCCAGCATCAGAAGACCGAGAAACCCGTGCCAGAACGCAGGGTGATCCGGCAGCGATGGAGCGGCTGTCCAAGCCTCGGGGAACAGAAGCCGGCCGAGCCTTGGGAGCTCCGCCATGCTGGAGGCGGGGACGTGGCCGAACGCGGTTGTCGCTTCGGCCTCGAGGAGTGGACTGCCGGACGGACGCGGCCCGACCCCGCCGTGGTGCGACGCCACAAGCACGAGGGCATCCAACAGATCGCTCAGGTCCTCAAACCACTCCTCCAGATCTGCGAGCTGCAGCGCATCAACGATCAGATGTCCTCCCGGCAAGATCGGCTGTTGCGACCGGAGCCGATCAGCAAGCTCCAGGAATTGCCCCGTATGGCCCGTGTACCCTGTCCTGCTCGGCCGGATGATTTTGTTCTGGAACCCGGCGAAGACCTTGCCGGCATCGTGGTAGAGACCGAGGACAGAGAGGCGGTCTAGATCAGAGCGCGCTAGTCGGCGGCCTGCAGCTGCCTCGAGCCGATGGAGCGTGCAGCCCTCGAGCAATTCGCGCAGCGTAATCGCCACGTCGATGCAGTGGCAGGTGAGACTGAGCCAAGCGAACGCAGGGGCGCCGAACGTTAGCCGGTTGGTTTTGCCCCAGGCGGCAGATAGGCGAGGAGTTGCTTCAGCGATCACCGTTGTCTTACGGTAGCAGAGTGTTATGCCGCTGGTCCACCGGGACGGTAACACGGAACCCGACGCATGGGAGCGAAAATGCCCTGGGGCATCCGCCGCCCGTCCTCAATCGGCCATCCCGTCCGCTCGGGGAACCAAAGATTATGGTCACAACTCTCCGATGAGGCCCTTCGGTCCGGAGGAGCCCATGAACCTCTTCATTGATGCCGCTCTGGCTGCACGGCTGGCAACCGGGCCCGGCCTTACAGAGCTATCGCTGCTCCAGGTCCTCGAAGCCGCCGAACGAGGACAGCTGGTCGATCTGACGCGGCTGCGCCCCTATCAGCGGCCCTCGGTCGTGTCAGTGCTGGCGATCCTGCTGCACCTGGGCCGTCGCTATTCGGGCGCACCGTTCACAGCGACGGGCTTCCTGGACCTGCTGCAGGCAGAGAAGCTGGCGTCAGCGGGGCGACTGACCGCGCCGCTCACCGAGCCAGCACTGCTTCAGCCGATCCTTGATCCACAACCTCCAGCCCACCAGTGGCGGCCCAAGACGATCGGCGAAATCGACGGCGTCTTTGCCAGCCTTGGCCACGAGACCAAGCCCCGCGGGAGCGAGGGTACTCCCGACCAGTGGGTCTATGCCCTGATCTGCGGCAACCATCGCATTCAGGTGGCTCACAATCCGGCCGGCGTTCGCTGGGGCTTGCCCTGCGTCTTGACCTCAGATGGTCGCACCGTCGGGAGCGAGATCCGCTTGCTGGCCGATGCGTACGACGAGGCGCATCGAGACGCTTCGAGGACGAGCCTGACGGATCATTTCGTCTGGCTGAGGCCCCGAGATCTCAATGGCCCAGCATTGCAATCAGGAGGGCTCCAGCAGCCGTTCCTCGAAGCGCCCCGTCCCCTGCGCCTTGTGGCCACTGATGGCAAGCTCTGGGCCGTCCAGGTGGCGACCCACCGGAGGCCCATTGACGCGACGGACACCCTGGGTTTGGTTGGCGATCCTCAGGTAGCCACGGTAGTCGGCAAGGGGCCGTATCGCTGGACCAAGAGGCGCATTGGGTACCGGGTGTGGCACGCGATGCTGTTCGGAGTGCCCGACGCGACGCCGCCAGTCGAACCGGCTGAAACTGCCCGACGGATGCCGAATGGGACGAGCCACGTCCGGATCTGCGGCATTGCGTACGATCAGGGGATCAGCGAGGGCTACCACGAGCGGCTCTTTCGGGTGCCCGAGCAGCGAAGAGGCTTGTCCCTCAGGGATCGCCCGAAGGTCACCGAGGGCGGTCTTTCCAAAATGGCCCTGGAGGCCATCGCTCGGGGTTCGTACCGCGTTCTGCGGCCTGCGCTCAGGCGCCTCGACGATCCGGCACTCGGGGATCAGAGCGTTGAGCGCTTCGAGGAGGCGGCGGGCTACAGGACGATCACCTGGGTCTGGGAGGCGTTCGCCGGCGTGCTGACCGGCGACGACACCACTCTTTTCCCCCTGCTCATTCACGAGGCCCGCGTCGTCTTCGAGGCCGCGACCGACACGGCGCTTTCCAGCGGCTGTGATCCGCTTCTCGCGGCGCAGGCGCAGCTCGTGTTCGAGGGCCGCTTACGGCGCGAGTTCCCCTTGGCCCTCAGCGGAGACCGTCCCATGGCGTACGATGAGATCCCGGCCCTCTGCCGTCAGACCGCAGCAGTCCTGGAAGCCCTGGCTCAGGAGATCGGGCCGCCCGAAGGCGATACCGCCAAGAGGCTTCGGGCTATGGATCAAACCACCCCGGGGATTGTCTTCTGGTCCCTCCTCGCCGCACCTGCCGTGCCGGCTACCTGGGCAGAGGACAGTCGGCTTCAACCTGCGCTGCTCGTCCTGCTCATCGGCATGGCCCGTATTCGTCACCTGACCCGCCACCACGGTCAGCGGGTCGATGGCTTCGGCCGGGCCCTGGCAAAGGTCGGTTACGCGGAGCTGCGAATGTCCTCGCTGCTCAGCGCGAGGGGAAGCGCCCTTGCCGAGGCAGTATCGCACGGTCGTCAAATGCTCGAGAGCAGTGGGATCGATGCCCTCGACTGGCGCCTTGCCGCACAAATGCTGATCTCGGATGCGAACGATGACCCCGAAGGATTGACCTGGTCGCGCCGTCGGCTCGCCCTCGACTACGCACGCCAATTACGCGCGGAAGCTGCCAGGGCGGCCGCGTAGCGGTCCTATCCCCACATAAAGGAGGAGCGACATGTTCGTTCAGGTCCACACTCTGCGCTCTTACGCCAGTGCATTGCCTAACCGCGATCTCACCGGTCTCGCCAAGCGAGTGACCTACGGAGGCGCAGTCCGGCAGCGGATCAGCAGTCAGTGCATCAAGGCAGCCCTTCGTTCCGCCGGTCTCGTCTGGTTCGATCCCGACCAACGTGAGCTCGTGCCCGACGACCTGAACAGTCTGGGAGCGGCCGTCGGAGCCGGGCATAGCATCCGATCCCGCTATATCCTCAGTAACCGACTGCTGCCGCAGCTGAGCGAGCGCCTCCGAGATGAGGAGAAGGCCCTGGCCTTGGTACAGGCACTGGTTCCGCTCTTCTCCGAGCAGAGTGGCGAGGGCCCGCCCGGTTTCCTGCCGCAGCCAGTTGTGCTCGGCGACAAGGAGGTGGAGGCGCTCGTCAACACGTTGGCCGCCCTGGCGCATGCTGGCAAGCAGCTCCAAGAACTCGAGGAGCTGATCACCAAGCCACGCTCCCTCGCGAAGGCTCCCGAAGAAGTGCAGGAAGCTGTCGCTAATCTCATCGCAGTCAGGCGGCACTGCGGGCTTGGTGGCGCCCTGTTCGGCCGCATGGCGACCTCCGTCATAAGCAGCTCGGTGGATGCGGCGATCAGCGTTGCCCACGCCATGACGGTCCACCCCATCATGGCCACCAGCGACTACTTCTCGGTCCAGGACGAATTGCAGGCGCCGGAACAGCATGGCGCCGCTCATACCGGGACAGCCGAGCTGACCAGCGGGTTGTTCTACAACTATGCGGTCGTGTCCTGCCCACAGCTCGCGGCCAACTTGGGGACGGAGGACGCCGATGTGCTGCGTCGGGTCGTGGCCTGGTTCATCCGTGCCTTCCTCCAGGTTGAGCCCGCGGCGAAACGGGGCAGCACGGCACCGTATGCCCCCATCCACGAAGCGATGGTGGAAGTTGGTCGGCGCCAGCCCCGGTCGCTTATGTGCGCCTATGAGCGGGCCATCGATCCGTCGGCGCTAGGTGAGCGAAGCCTCAGCGAAGAGGCCGCAAGCCGGCTCAGGATGACCGCCGAAAACATGGATCGTCTCATGGGAATGCCCGACCAGCGCCTCTTCCTCTCCAATGTTGGGCTTGAGGACGCTCCGCAGGGTCCCTCCGGGATCGAGCACCTAGCCGCGCTCGCTGCTGCCGCTACAGTAGGGCAGCTCGCCAAAGCTCCGGAGGCGGCTTGATGCCCACCTATCTCATCCTCGACTTCACAGCTCCGCTGATGAGCTTTGGCGGCCCGAAGATCGACGCCAAGCCGGCGGCGTATCGTTGGCCGACGCCGTCTATGATCACAGGGCTGATCGGCTCAGGCCGCAGGTCTCGAGCGACGCGAGACCAACCGTCTTCAGGAACTGCAGGACGCTCTCCAGATTGCTCATGCGGTCCTTCGTCCTGGGGATCTGATGACGGACTACCAGACTGCCGATGTGACCCGGCCGGAGCTGACCGGCCCCATGTGGTCGACCACCGGCAAGCCCTTCCGGCGAGAGGCAAGCACAGGAGCACTCACGACCCGTCAGCAGTGGCGGCCCTACCTCGCCGATGCTTCGATCCTGACGGCCCTCTGGCTTACCTACTCGACCCGGTTATGGACCCTGGACCAAATCACGGAAGCACTGCGCTCTCCGATGCGTCCGCTCTATCTCGGGCGCAGCTCCTGCCCGCCTGTAGGCCAGCTCGTGCGAGCAGTCTCCGAGGCAACGGACCCTGTCCAAGCGCTTCTTGAGGCAGCCGAGGGACAGCACATTCTGGAGTTAGTGCTGCCGGCGGCGATCGCTGACGAGCGGCCGGGTGATGTCTACGAGACGGTCTATGGACGGCGGGCCTGGCGTGAGGACATCCACTGCGGAGCTGATGTGTTCGTACGGAGGAGAGCGGCCTGATGCACCTGGTTCAGATCTCCATTGACGTACCCAAGGCCCTGCGATTTTACCGGCGCCTCTGGCCAGTGCGCAGCCCCGCCTTCCGAGATGAGGGCTTCCTGTTCAAGACTTTGCTGACCGAGCTTCTCGGCAGTAGCGCTCCGAGGCCATGGCGCGTTCAGGCTTGGCGCCCCGGAGGCGAAAGTGTGGTCCTTGGCTACAGCAGACAACCGGCAAAAGATCTCCGGGATCAGGCCCGGCTGGCGCTGCCAGAGCTAGCGGCGGCGGTTCCCGCTGACAGCATCTTCAGTCGGCCAGCTCACCTCCCGGGCGAAGGCAAGGTCGTCCAGCTCTGGGCCACGATCTGCCCGACCATCCGCCAGGGCTCCCGCCGTGATGGTAGTCATCAGGAGCGCGATGCCTTTCTGGTGGAGGTCGAGACTGCGACCCGCGAGGAGCGCTCGCCGGTCCCAAGGCTGGAAGTCTATGCCGAATACCTGCGGAACCGAGCGGCTTGCGCCGGAGAGCTGAGCGACATCCGGCTACGGCGTGGCGGCTCCAGGAGATGGCCCGGAAGGGGAAAGGAGGCCAGCCAACAGTATCGTTCCGGTTCCCCATCGCAACCCTGGTGGGGCAACTCATGGTGACCGATGGCCTGGCCCTGGAACGCCTGATGGAGAGCGGTGTCGGCCGTGCCAGGGCATATGGCTATGGTATGCTGCTGCTGAAGGCAGCATAACCTTCGATAGCATTACATCGCGACTTGCTCGCGCACGGCTAAGGCGATAATCTCGGTGCTCCATGGGATTACGGCTCAGAGGTTCCCCCGGGTGCGCGGGGGTGGTCCCGGGTTCCGCGGCCTCCGTGAGCGATGGTGGCCGGTTCCCCCGGGTGCGCGGGGGTGGTCCCTTGCCCAGCACGGTCATCGGCCGCAGGTATTCGGTTCCCCCGGGTGCGCGGGGGTGGTCCCCTCAATCGCTGCTACCCAGCCACGACGCTCCAGGTTCCCCCGGGTGCGCGGGGGTGGTCCCCTGCCCGACGCGGAGTTGCTCACGCAGCTGGCGGTTCCCCCGGGTGCGCGGGGGTGGTCCCAACGACTTCATTCCCACCCAGGCCCAGCCGCAGGTTCCCCCGGGTGCGCGGGGGTGGTCCCTAGCTACGAACGGCCGGCCCACATTCAACAATGGTTCCCCCGGGTGCGCGGGGGTGGTCCCGGACCCCGCTTTGCCCCGGACGGCACCCGAGCGGTTCCCCCGGGTGCGCGGGGGTGGTCCCCAAACACCTCCACGTCGGTAATCACAGAGTTGGGTTCCCCCGGGTGCGCGGGGGTGGTCCCACGGGCTCGATCCGCTGGGTTCAGGCGGCCGGGGTTCCCCCGGGTGCGCGGGGGTGGTCCCTACGACGAGGCCGCGGGCGTCAGCTTCGTTTCGGTTCCCCCGGGTGCGCGGGGGTGGTCCCAAGTCCAATGACCTGACGTGCCCAGATCCTACCGACTGAATGTGGGAGTACTGTTAAATGATCGCCGTTTGGTCCCACCAGCTCGCCCGGGAGGCACACGAGCAATGGCGCCGCCCCTGTCCATCAACCTCGAGGCTCCGGTGATGATGCGAGCCGTGCTCCGGCAGATCCTTGAGACCGGCGACGTGGTGGGCCGTGATCCGTCAGGCCGCGTACTGATCACCCTTGCGGTCGACGAATGGCTACTCGAGAAGTTCGCCGCCTTTGATGTGGGAGCGGAGGTTGTCCTATTGAGCCCCGCGGCCGGTTTTCGGTTCCACTCGATCTGGCACATCTCCAGGTGCTCGAAGGACGTCAACCTTGAAGCCGGCCACACCGCCCCGCCGGAAGCCGCCCCGGCTGGACGATGCAGGAAGATTGCTCGGGGAAATCGCATCGTCCCCGTCAAGCAGCCTCCCAGGGTCTCCAGGACGGGCGCGTTAGGGATCTCTGGTAGATAGTACCCCCTCGATCCCTAACGCTATCATCGGGTATCGCTCTTCGGCATGAGATCGGCTTTGAGGCTCGCGCTTGCCCTTGGCGCCCTCCTTCTGATCCTACGAGAGACGGGCAGCATCGTCCGGCACGATCCAAGCGAACCAGTGATCCTGCGGGGCACTGGCGGCGTTGCCCCGGGCCGCACCAAGCAGCTGATCAGCCAATCCTCGGCCAACCAAGGGGCGATCATGGGGCGTGCCTCGGTGATCGATGGGGACACGATCGAGATCCATGGAGCACGCGTCCGGCTGCAAGGGATCGATGCTCCGGAGAGCCGGAGAGCCGGCTGCTCTGCGACGTGAACGGGAAGGCGTACCGATGCGGCCAACGCGCGGCATTCGCCCTGAGTGACCTCCTCGGCTCCCGGACCGTGCACTGTGACCAGACTGGTGGGGTCGACCCATAGCCAGGTGTTCGTTTGATGGACAGTAAGCGCTGTGGCAGCGACACCTGCCCAAAGGTGATCTGATCGGCGAGAGTGATGATCCTCGGCGGGGGATCGTTGGATGGCAGCGTTTGACCGTAAGCGCTGTGGCAGCGACACCTGCCCAAAGGTGATCTGATCGGCGAGAGTGATGATCCTCGGCGGGGGATCGTTGGATGGCAGCGTTTGACCGATCTTCGACAGTGGGCGGGGGAGATCGGGCGGTTTTGGCCGCCAATTGATTGATTTTGTTGAAGCGAGACCGGCGGCGGTGAAGGGATGTGCTGCTAAATAATAGCTCTAGAGAGCGCTTTTATATTGACATTTTGGCCGGTTCGTGTGCTGCTTTGCGGCATGTTCGTCCGCGAGAAGCAGATCGGCCCCTACCGCTACCTCTACCTGGTCGAGAGCGTCCGCGAGGGTGGCCGTACCAAGCAGCGGATCATCAAGAACCTCGGCCGCAAGGAAGCCGTCGACGCGAACGGCGACCTCGATCGGCTCGCCCGTTCCGCCGCCCGCATGGCGCAGCGCTCGATGGTTCTCTCGCTGCTCGACCAGGGCAGCGTGCCGGCGCTCGCTACTCACCGGATCGGACCGCCGCTCGCCTTCGAGCGGCTCTGGCGTGAGACCGGCTGCCGGGCCGTGATCGAGGGCTTGGCCGCCGAGCGCGGCTTCGGCTTCTCACTCGAACGCGCGTGTTTCCTCACCGTGCTTCACCGGCTGATGGTCTCGGGCTCGGACCGCTCGGCCGATGCCTGGCGCGAAGACTACCGGATCGACGGCACCGACGACCTCGCGCTGCACCATCTCTACCGGGCGATGGGCTGGCTCGGCGCGGAGCTGCCGGACGCCGAGCAGACGGACCGCACGCCATTCGCCCCGCGCTGCCTCAAGGATATGGTGGAGGAGCGGCTGTTCGAAGCCCGCCGCGACCTGTTCAGCGAGCTGTCGGTGGTCTTCATGGACACCACCAGTCTCTACTTCGAGGGCGCGGGCGGCGAGACCCTCGGCCAGCGGGGCCACTCCAAGGACCACCGGCCCGACCTGATGCAGATGGTCGTCGCCGTGGTCATGGATCAACGTGGCCGGCCGCTCTGCTGCGAGATGTGGCCGGGCAACACCACCGACGTCACGGCCCTGATCCCGGTGGTCGACCGCCTGCGCCGGCGGTTCGGGATCGCTCGGGTGTGCGTGGTGGCCGATCGCGGGATGATCAGCGCCCAGACCCTCGCCGCTCTGGAGGCGCGCGGCCTCGAGTACGTGCTCGGGGTCCGCGAACGGACCACCAAGGAGGTTCGCACCCTGGTGCTGGACGACGACGGCCCGTTTGTCCCGCTCACCATCCCGCGCCAGAGTCGACCGGACACCGAACTCGAGGCCAAGGCGGTAACCCTCGGCGGCCGCCGCTACATCGTCTGTCGCAACCTGGCCGAGGCGGAGAAGGACGCCGCCGACCGGGAGGCGATCGTGGCCAGCCTGCGCCGAGCACTCCGGCACGGCGACAAGGCGCTGGTCGGCAACCGCGGCTACCGGCGCTTTCTGAAGGCGCCTGAGGTCGGCTTTGCGATCGACGAAGCGCGGATCGCCGAGGACGCGCGCTTCGACGGGATCTTCGTCTTACGCACCAACACCACGCTCGACCCCCTCCAGGCGATGCTGCGCTACCGCGAGCTGCAGGGGGTCGAGCAGCTGTTCCGAAGCGCCAAATCCCTGCTGGCGACCCGGCCGATCTTCCACAAACGCGACGCGACCATCCGCGGCCACGTGTTCTGTTCGTTCCTCGCCCTGGTGCTGCAGAAGGCGCTCCGCGATCGCCTGGCGGCAGCCGGCCTCGACTTCGAATGGGCCGACGTCCTGCGCGACCTGGATCGTCTCCAGGAGGTCGAGGTCGAGCAGGACGGCAAACGGTTCGTTCTCCGTACCCCGACCGCCGGCTCGGCCGGCAAGCTCTTCCAGACGCTGCGCGTCGCGCTGCCGCCGAACCTCCGCGACGCCGCCTCCCAGCCCGACGACACTCCCGCCGAACCCGCCCTCTTGTAGTGCTAAGCCCATTCTCGCGCGCTGTAAGCGTCTGAGAATCCGATCTTTCTCAGATCGCGGTGTCGAAGATCGGTTTGACCGTACGGTTGACCCGGAGGTTCGTGAGGTCCGGCGGCTCGAGGTGATCAATGGCGCGCTCGGGCGACGGCGCTGGAGCGCCGAGGCGAAGGCGCGGATCGTGGCCGAGAGCCTGGCGCCGGGGGTGGTGATCTCGGAGGTGGCGCGGCGGCACGATCTGCGGCCGCAGCAGCTGTTTGCCTGGCGCCACCAGGCCCGGCAGGGGCGCCTGGTGCTGCCGGCCGATGCGCTGTCGTTCGTGCCGGTGGTCGCGGCCGCCGCCGATGCGCCGCCGGTCGCGAGCCCGGCCGCGCCCGCCGGGCTCATCGAGGTCGTGCTCGGTGATGCGGTCGTGCGGGTGCCGCCTGACGCCGATGGCAAGCTGCTGGCCAAGGTGCTGCGCGTCGTGCAGGCGCTGGCGTGATCCTGTCGGGCGGACGGTTCGCCGTGTTCGTCGCGACCAGGCCGGTCGACTTCAGGAAGGGCATGGATGGTCTGGCCGCCGTGGTGCAGCAACAACTGCGGCTCGACCCGTTCTGCGGTGCGGTGTTCGTGTTCCGCGCCAAGCGCGCCGATCGCGTGAAGCTTTTGGTCTGGGATGGCAGCGGGCTGACCCTGATCTATAAGCGGCTCGACCAGGCCAGGTTCGTCTGGCCGCGGATCGAGGACGGGGTGATGCGGCTGTCGCCGGGCCAGCTCGGGGCGCTGTTCGAGGGCCTCGACTGGAAGCGGGTGCACAGCCGGCGGGTGACCCGGCCGCAGCTCGCGCAATGACCCTGCGACAGAGTGAATCACCAGTCTTGTCAGTGGATTACAAGACGCTCGCGGTGTGATCCACTCGGCCTATGAGCCCTTCGCCGGAGGCCGCCGCAGCCGCCCCGTTGCCCGCCGACGTGGCGACGCTCCAAGCGCTGCTGCTGGCTGAACGGGCGACGGCGGCCAAGCTCGCCGGGCACAACGAGCAGCTGCGCGCGATCATCAAGGAGCTGCAGCGGGCTCTGTTCGGGCGGCGCTCCGAGAAGACGGCCGATCCCGATCAGCTGCAGCTGGCGCTCGAGGACATCGAGCAGGCGCTCGCCGAAGCCGAGGTGCAAGAAGAGAAGACCGACGCGACGCTGCAAGCGTCGCGCTCGCGGCAACGGCGTGTCAATCGCGGCGCCCTACCCCGGCATCTGCCGCGCGAAGAGATCGTCATCGAGCCCGACCACCAAACCTGTCCCTGCTGTGGCGGTGCCCTGCACCGGATCGGCGAGGACGTCGCCGAGCGGCTCGACGTCATCCCGGCCCAGTTCAAGGTGATCGTCACCCGTCGACCCAAATATGGCTGCCGCGCTTGTGAAAGCGCCGTGGTCCAGGCGCCAGCACCCGCGCGGCTGATCGAGGGCGGGCTGCCTACAGAGGCCCTGGTGGCCCATGTCTTGGTCGGCAAATACGCTGACCACCTGCCGCTCTACCGCCAGAGCCAGATCTACGCCCGGCAAGGCATCGAGCTCGATCGCTCGACCTTGGCGGATTGGGTCGGGCGGGCTGCCGCCGAGCTCCGCCCTCTGCATGAGCGGCTATTCGAGCACCTCAAGCGCTCGCCCAAGCTGTTCATGGACGAGACCCGGGCGCCGGTGCTCGACCCGGGGCGTCGACGAACCAAGACCGGCTACCTCTGGGCGATCGCCCGCGACGACCGACCCTGGGGCGGCACCGACCCGCCGGCGGTCGCCTATCTCTATGCGCCCGGTCGCGGCGCCGAGCATGCCATCCGGCCGCTCGCGGGGTTCAAGGGCGTTCTCCAGGTGGATGCCTACGCGGCCTATAACGCCCTGGCCGATCCCGCTCGCGACGGCGGTCCGGTGACGCTCGCCTACTGCTGGAGCCACGTCCGGCGCCGGTTCTACGAGATCGCCCAGGGCGGCAACGCCCCGATCGCGCAGGAGGCTCTCCAGCGCATCGCCGCGCTCTTTGGCATCGAGCGTACGATCCGCGGCGCTCCGCCCGAGCAGCGCCGCAGCGTGCGCTTGGACCAGACCAGGCCGCTGGTCGATGATCTGCGCGCGTGGCTCGAGGCGAAGCTCGCCAAGGTCTCGGGCGGCTCCCGCATTGCCCAGGCGATCCGCTACGCGCTCAAGCACTGGGCCGGACTCACCGTCTTTCTCGACGATGGCCGGGTCGAAATCGAGTCCAATGTGGTCGAGCGCACGATCCGCCCGATCGCCCTCAACCGCAAGAACGCGCTGTTCGCCGGCTCCGACCAGGGCGGCGTCCACTGGGGCGTGATCGCTTCGCTGATCGAAACCTGTAAGCTCAACGCCGTCGATCCCCAGGCCTATCTCGCCGACGTCCTGACCCGTCTCGTCAACCGCCACCCCGCCAGCCAGATCGACCACCTCATGCCCTGGGCCTACGCCCCGACCAACCAGGTGGCCTGACAACAGCGCTTACGATGGACAGGACCTCGGCGCCTGGATGGTCGAGAAGGGCTGGGCGATCGCCTACAGGCGGTGCTCCAAGGAGTACGTCCCCCAGGAGAACCAAGCCCGTTCTCATCACAGGGGTAACCCTGCGGTGAGGGCCGCCTTGCGGTAGCAGGCGGTGGGGTGCGGACTGTCCTTATGGATAGGCGTAAGGACAGTGCGCAGGTTCAGCGGCTCGAGGTGGTGGAGCTCGGGCGGCGCCGGCGGTGGTCGGCCGAGGCGAAGCTGCGGATCGTCGAGGAGAGCTTTGCCGGCTGGCGCCAGGCCTCGGCGACGGCGCGGCGCCACGGGATCTCGCCCTCGTTGCTGTTCGCGTGGCGCAAGGTCTACCGTGCCGGCGCGCTGGTCGATGCGGCGCCGGGCGGCTTCGTGCCGGCAGTGGTGGTCGACGAGCGCCCCGCTCCAGCGCCGGTGCCAAGCCGGATCGAGATCGTCACGCCGAATGGATATCGCGTGTTGGCGGGCGCGGACGTCGACGAGGCGGCGCTGGTTCGGGTGCTGGCGGTGGTGGCGCGCGCATGATCCCGGTGCCGGCGGGGGTGCGGGTGTGGTTGGCGGCGGGCGTGACCGACATGCGCCGCGGCATGAACAGCCTGGCGTTGCAGGTGCAGCAGAACCTTGGTCGCGACCCGCACGCGGGCGATGTCTTTGCCTTTCGTGGCCGCCGAGGTGACTTGATCAAGATTCTCTGGCACGACGGGCTCGGCTTCTCGCTCTACGCCAAGCGCCTGGAGCGGGGTCGCTTCCTCTGGCCGTCGCCGACCAATGGTGTCGTCGCGATCACACCGGCACAGCTCGGCTATCTGCTCGAAGGGATTGATTGGAGGAATCCGCAGAGGACCTGGCGTCCGTTGAAGGCAGGATGACAGGAAAGGCGCCGATACCTTCACTTTGACTTCGACATCTTTGGCTCATCGTGTACAATCGAAGTCATGGCGGCGGATCGAGAAGATCTCGATGCCTTGCGCGCGGCGCTCGCCGCCGCCGAGGCGCGGGCCCAGGCGGCCGAGACCGAGGCTACGCGCGCGGTTGCGGAGGCGACCCGAGCGCAGGCGGTGCTGGCCAGCAGCGAAGCCGTGATCGCAGCCCTCAAGCTCGAGATCCTGAAGCTGCGGCGCGAGCTCCATGGTCAGAAGTCGGAGCGCAAGGCTCGGCTCCTCGACCAGCTCGAGCTGCAGCTCGAGGAGCTCGAGGCGACCGCCACCGAAGACGAGCTCAGGGCCGAGCAGGCCGCGGCGCGGGCTTCGACGCCCGTGCGCACATTCACGCGCCGGCGCCGGGTTCGTAAGCCGTTTCCTGAGCATCTGCCGCGCGAGCGCGTGGTGATCGAAGCGCCCGCCACCTGCGGCTGCTGCGGCTCCGGGCGGATCGCGAAGCTCGGCGAGGACGTCACCGAGACGCTGGAAGTCGTCCCGCGCCAGTGGAAGGTGGTCCAGACCGTGCGCGAGAAGTTCACCTGCCGGGACTGCGAGCGGATCACCCAACCGCCGGCTCCCTTCCACCCGACGTCGCGGGGTTGGGCGGGCCCGAGCCTGCTGGCGATGATCCTGTTCGAGAAGTTCGGCCAGCATCAGCCGCTCAACCGGCAGGCGGAGCGCTATGCCCGCGAGGGCGTCGAGCTCAGCCTGTCGACGCTCGCCGACCAGGTGGGCGCGTGCGCCGTCGCGCTCGCGCCCTTGCACGCGTTGATCGAGGCCCATGTCCTGGCGGCCGAGCGTCTTCATGGCGACGACACGCCGGTGCCGGTGCTGGCCAAGGGCAAGACCGACAAGGGCCGGCTTTGGGTCTACGTCCGCGACGACCGTCCGTTCGGCGGTAGCGCGCCGCCGGCCGCGCTGTTCCAGTTCTCGCGCAATCGCCGTGGCGAGCATCCGAAGCGGCACCTGGAAGGATGGGCCGGCGTGCTGCAGGCCGATGCCTATGCGGGCTTCGGGGCCCTGTACGAGGCCGATCGCCCGCCGCGCGCGGTGACCGAGGCGCTATGTTGGGCCCATGGCCGGCGCAAGTTCTTCGAGCTTGCCGACATCGCCGCCAACGCGCGGCGCGGTAAGGACGCCAAGCCGATCTCCCCGCTGGCGCTCGAGGCGGTGAGGCGGATCGATGAGATCTTCGATCTCGAGCGTACGATCAACGGCGCCGACCGCGCCACCCGTCTCGCCGTGCGCCGCGCAGAGGTGGCACCACTGGTCGCCGATCTCGAGACCTGGATGCGCAGCGAGCGCGAGCGTCTCTCCCGTCACGCGAGCGTCGCCCAGGCGATGGACTACATGCTCAAGCGCTGGGACCGCTTCGCCCGCTTCCTCGAGGACGGCCGGATCTGCCTCAGCAACAACGCCGCCGAGCGCAGCCTGCGCGGTGTGGCTCTCGGGCGCAAGTCATGGCTGTTCTGCGGCTCCGAGCGCGGGGGCGACAGGACCGCCTTCATGTACACGCTGATCACCACCGCCAAGCTCAACGACGTCGACCCGCAGGCCTGGCTCGCGGATGTCCTCGCCCGCATCGCCGACCTGCCTATGTCGCGGCTGCCCGCGCTTCTGCCCTGGGCGTGGCGGCCGGCCCCTTCATCGATCGCCGCCTGACATCGAGACTCCCGTCAACCCATTCGCACCGCGGCCGTCACCGGAGGCTTACTCACAGGGGGATTTGGGCGGGGACCTTCGAGGAACCCGAGCGCTGGCGTCATGAGCGCCACTGAGGAGCTGGATCGGGGCAGCGCTCAGGGCACAGTTCCCTTCCTTGGACAGCCGAGGCAGACTTTTGTCCTTTTAAAAGGAACAAACAAGGACGGGGCAGGCCTTGGCGGCCTGATTGGGCCTTAGTTCCTAACTACTTCTATGGATTCCCAAATCCGCTGGTCGCGATCGTTTTAGATACCTTGTGGCGAGGCGAGAGGCGAGCCGGCGTTGGTCCGTTCACGCCGCTCGCGACCGGCTCAACATCCGTTGTACCTTGGCAGGCGTGACATCGAACTGCCGGGCCGCTTTCCTGATGCTCAGACCGCCATCGATCGCTGCCCGAATGCCCTTCTCGTCCGCCCCGACCTTGGGCCTGCCCAGTCGCTTCCCGTTGGCCCTGGCCCTCGCCAAGCCGGCCTTGACGCGCTCCTGGATCATCGCTCGCTCGAACTCCGCGAACACGCTCAACATTCCGAACATGGCCCGGCCGCTCGGGGTCGTGGTGTCCACCGCCTGCTGATGCAGGAAGAGGTCGACACCGCCGGCTCGCAGCTCGCCAAGCGTCCCCACCAGGTCCTGCAAGCTCCTCCCCAGGCGGTCCACTGCCCACGCAGCGAGAACATCGAACTTGCCCCGGACGGCATCCTTGAGCATGCGGTCGAGCTGGGGCCGCTTCTCGCGACCCTTGGCGCCCGAGACGCCCTGGTCCTCATAGACCGCAACGATCTGCCAGCCCCGATGGCGGGCAACGGCCTCGAGTTCCCGCCGCTGGTTTTCGGTGGTTTGCTCTCCGGTGGACACTCGGAGGTAGAAGGCGACACGCTTCTTCATCTCGCTACCTGAAGCAATTGCACGCCCTTGATTTAGTATCGAAAACACTCGGTTTCAATACGGTCCATAGCAGCTCCGGAAAGCGGCCGATCGCCTAGCCTTCGGCTGCCACCGCACGGATAGGTTTTCGATACAATCAAACGCTAAGCTGAAGAGGGGCCGGGACCGGTATTCGACCTACCCCGCAAGCCCCTCTTCGTTCTCTGGCTCCGCAAGTGCCCGGGCAAGATACACAAGTGCCTCCCGATGCTCTTGCTCGGGGATCTTCACGAAATTGCGGCTCAGCTCAAGGAGCATCCGCTGCTGGGCGGTAGGAACGAAACGTCGCTCGCGCTCTGCAAAGCCCTCGTAGAAGTGGCCGACATCAACCCCAAGCAAGCGAGCTATCTGGTAGAGCCCACCCGCCGCAACGCGGTTGATGCCCGTCTCGTACTTGTGTACCTGCTGATATGAGACGCCGATCAGATCGGCGAGTTGGTGCTGGGTCATCCCGAGCGTGATCCGGCACTCGCGCACCCGGGCTCCGACATAGCGGTCCACGTTCTGCGGCCGGGAGCGGCCAGCGCCCTTCTGAGCTTTCATCGCAATTGCCTTCCTAAACCATTAGGTGCGCAGAATGGACGTGCACGGCAACCAAGAGTTCCACGCCGGTGCCTGCGATGCGTGCCGCTGCGCCAAACCGGTTGCTGGCGCTGGCCGAGGGCGGCCACGCGATCTGCCCAAGGCCGGCCGAGGCTAGGCCAGAGGTCAGCCTCTCGAATTCCCGGGTGACCAGGCGGCCAGGCGGAGCTGCAAAAGTAACTCTAGGCACCCGTCGCCAAAGCCAAACGACGGCCAAAGGTCAGACCACCTCTTAAAACAGGCGGCTTCGCTGGCGCGATTTGTTGATGGTGCTCGAGCCTTCAGCGTGGAGGGGCCCCAAGAATTTGCGCCGGGGGGACCCGCGAGACACCCTGGCGGTCCCTCAGATGGGGTGCCGGCCTCGGACCGCGCTCTCAGTGCGTGGCTGGCACGTACCCTCGGAACACGCCACAAACACGCCAGCTTGGCGGATCGAGCGCAACAGCGCCAAGCTGCCTGTCGCTATCGGCCGCGCATAGTAGCGTTAGTCTGCTTAGTGGCGAGCACCTTGAATAGCGGTGCGTTGGCGCAGAACAGCCGCGGATCGTCGATGCTCTCCCGCGCGAGCCAGCGTCGGCATCGGCGCACATCTTGGCAGTTCACACAGATGAGCTCGGCGTCGCGAACAGCACCACCCAGGTCGAGCGGTGCTCGCGCGAGGTCGACACGGTAGCACTGCGCCATCTGCCTGAACTCGGGCCGGTTGCCCGGACGCGCCGGGCGAAAGTCGAGGGGCAGCGATCCCAGTTCGCGCGAGCTGCCACCGATCGGACCGGCACCAAGCGCACGCAGCCAAGCTCTGCGCGGAGACACGACCAGCCGGCGAAACCTGTCGTTGAGCTTGATCAAGAAGGTACGCATCGCCGTTCCCCCCAGGTACCGGTGATCGTTGCCCAGAAGAACGCATGCCTGGCCCGACACAACACACAGCGCATTGATCTATATCAAAATCTCCGCGTCCGTCGGGCTCACAGCGGCTTGTAGAAGAGGTAGTCAGCTTCATAAGGCACCAAAGCTTTCGCCCCAACGTTTGGAGCCTGGTCGTCACAGCCGGTTTCCGGCGCTAGGCCTCCCGAGGTATTTATTCGTTGAATGTAAACGGTGTCCGTGAGCCGGGTGCCCCCAGTGGGACCGCTTTCCGCTCCCACCACATCGAGCAGCAGCCATGGAATGGCATCTGGCTCAACGAAATCAGGATCGGAGGAAGATGCGACCACGCTGCCCCATACCCTGCTGGTATCCCGGGAGTCCTGCCATGTGGGACGGGGCAGGTCCTCCTCATCCGGGTTTGGACTCAGAAAATGAGTCGCGATTTGCCACCTGTAATAGAACAAGGTCGCCTGTGGCCCGAAAAAGGCCCAGCCAAAACCAGAGTCGGTGGGGAGGCATATATAATCCTGGGTACCACGGGCGTGTGCCTGGAAGAACAACATGTGTCCCGCTGGCACCTCGATATCCTCAGGGACTGCAGTCTGGGCATAGAGCCCCGGCGAGAGCATCCCAAGGCAGACACCGGCGACGACCACAAGGCACGGTGTCCGCCCGCGGCGTAAAAGGGTTTGTGATCTTCGTGCATTGTGGCGGATCATCAGAATTCTCCCTCATCGAACCTTAACCGGGAACCATCGTTCGCCGGCTCCGGACACTGATGATCCGCCATTCCGAAGCGATTGTAAACGCTCCGTTAGACCACCCCTTCAAAGTCGGGCCTTCGCTGCTGCGTTTTGTTGTTGCTGCCGTCGACCTTTCACGGGAGAGAGCCCCGTTGGGGCATTGCTCGACGGGTCCCATCCGGCACCACCCCCGAGCCGCCGCGCAAAGGCGTAGCAGCCACCCTGTGACGCGCCCGTCCTGGGTCTTTCTAGCGTTCTGAGCGCAGAGAACGCGGCTCCCCGTCTGAGCCCTGCCGCGGCCCTCAGTTCACCCATAACCAACACGCGATCTGCCCAAGCACTTGGTCGGGGCCCCAAGCTCCAGGCCGGATCAGGAAGCCCCGCTCCGCGGGCCGCGGTCAAGAATTTGGGGCTTGCGCCCGCGCCCGGAGTTCCGTCAGCAGGCCGTCTATGCTGCTGCGCTCGATGACCGCCGCGAACTCAGACCGCTGCGACACCAGCAGGCTCGCCCCCTCGACGATCAGGTCGATGATTACCGGCCGATCGTGGCGTGAGCGCAGCCGCCAGTCGACGCTCAAGTTTTCACCCTGCTGGGTCACCACCGTGGTGCGGACCAGCACGTCCTCCTCGCCCGCGGGCTGGGTAGTCTGGATTTGGAAGTGCTGGTCGAGCGGACCTTCGACGCCGTTGGCGTATTGATCGAGTTGGCGGGCCAGATTGCGCATCACGACCGCCTCGAACAACTGCTCGTAGTCCATCCGCTGCGCCTCGGTCAGCGCCCGCCAGTGGCGACCGAGCACGAGGCGGCTGAGCAGCGGCACGTCGGTCGCCGACGTGAGCAGCTGGGTCAGCTGGTCGAGCCGGTGGCGTTGATCGAGGTCGTTGCGATGGAGCAGCTCCCAGGCGCGCTTGGCCAGATCTTGGACCACGGCTTCGGCGCTGACGGGCGAGGCCGCCACCAGGACGGATCGAGGGGACAGCGAAAGCAGGGTCAGGCCGGCGGACATGACAAACAGCCGGCGGCGGAGACACGGCCGTGCGGGGTTCATTGTTGGTCTCCAGAACGGTGCCGCTTACGATGTTCACGGCATTCGCCGGGTGCTAGCTCCTGAAGGCCGACCATGCGCCATTGCAGTGCAGCGGGCAAGGCTGCGAGGACCGCAAGGAGCCCCGAGGTTGCGTAGGGGTGCCCACAGGGTCCCATCGGCACCCCCCTTTGTGGCCACTCGAGAGCAACTCCGAGACCACCACCTGAAATGTACCCCCTTTAGGTGTCTTTAGTTATCGCTGTCTGGTGGCCTGGCCTCGAGGCGGAGCATTCCTATCATCAGCTATCCGGGATAATTCAAGAGCGCTAGCAGGATGCGGAAATAATGCGAAGTTCAGGCATATTTCGGCCTTTGTTGTGTGATTTAGCGGTCTGCAGGGGTCCGGTCGTGGGGCATCTTGCTTCGAAGGAAGCGGTTCGGCGGCGCGTGGGACGGAGTCCGGGCATCTCAGGTCGCCGCCAGCAGCTTGGGCAGCCGGATCAGGTTGCAGGCCGCCGCGGTCAAGGTGAACATCCAGCCGACCCGTTCGGTGCCGCGGTGGCGGGTCTTGCGCAGGCCGCCGGTCGTCTTGATCCAGCCGAAGGCCTCCTCGATCCGCTTGCGCACCCGCTGGCTGACCTGGTAGCCGCGATGGCGCGTGGTCCGGCCGTCGATCGCCGAGCGCCGCGTGGTGTTCCGGGCGATGTGCGGCGTGACGTTGAGCGCCCGGACCCGCGCGACGAAGCCGGCCGCGTCATAGCCCTTGTCGGCCCCGAGGCTGGCGCGATGCCGGCCGCTCTGGCGGCCCAGCATGGTCTCGGCCGCATCGCGCTCGGCCGTGCCGGAGGCTGGCGTCAGCAGCGCATCGACGATCAGGCCGCTGCGGTTCTCCATCAGCAGATGGCCCATGTGGCAGAGCTTCGCTTCCTTGCCGCGGCCTTTGCGGAACAGCCGGGCATCCGGATCGGTCGTCGAGGCATGCGTGTCGTTGCGCCGCCGTTCGCCGTGAAAGTCGCGCTCGGCATTGCGCCCGCCACCAGCGCCCGGCGGTGGCTCGCCGCCAGCTTCGGCCTTCGGCTTGAAGCTCTTCAGGCTGGCAAAGGCCTCGATCAGCGTGCCGTCGACGCTGAAGTGCTCGTCCGAGAGCAGCGCCCTGACCTCGGGCTGGCCGAGCACCGCCTGGAAGAATGCCGCGGCGACCTCGCCCTCAAGGAACCGCTCGCGGTTCTTGGTGAACACCGTGACATCCCAGACCGGCGCGTCCATCGCCAGGCCGACGAACCAGCGGAACAGCAGGTTGTAGTCGAGCTGCTCCATCAGCTGGCGCTCCGAGCGCACCGAATAGAAAGCCTGCAGCAGCAGCGCCCGCAGCAGCTTCTCGGGCGGGATCGACGGCCGGCCAAGATCCGAGTAGAGCCGGTCGAAGGACGGCGACAAGGCCGTGAGCGCCTGATCGACGATCGTCCGGATCGGCCGCAACGGGTGGTCCTGCGGCACCCGCGCCTCACAGCTCAGGTAGCTGAACAGGTTCTCCGTCCGGACGTCGTCGCCACGCATCGCAAAATTCCCACATCTGGTAGTCCGCAAACCCCAACCTACCAGATCAACCCCAACCGACCACCCTTTTTCCGCATCCTGCTAGACGCCCCCGCGCGGCATTGAACAGATTGCGAAGTGTGTACTTGCTGCCGTCGAAAGGCATGTCACAGCCAGCGCAGGCCGCCGACAGCTCGGGCTTCCGATCTCGAAGGTTGCGTCGTAAAGCCTGCATCGGGAGACCGTTCCAGATTTCTTCCAAGGGCTGTGAGAGCAGGTTGCCAAGGACCGTTTTCCGCTGTAGGTCGCGCGAGCAGGCGACCACGTCGCCGTTCGAGGCGACGTTCAGAGTTGCCCAGGGGTAAGGGCACAGAAAATACCGCTTGGATCGACGCCCAGGTGCTCCCACCAAGCCCGTGGCATTGTGGAAAGTCTTGGTTGCAAAGGAGAGCTTGGCGCTCTTCGGAAACAACCGCTTCAGTTGCTCAAAGCGAAGCCGCCGTTCCTTTGGATCTGTTATGCTGAATGAGGATATATCTTTCAGACAAACGCGAAAGTGGCTGAGCTCATCTTTTTCTATGACCTCAAGTACATTCCTCCGAATTCGCTCCCACGATCCGCGAGTTCCGCGCACCCGCTCGAAGTATTCAAGATCGGCGCAGTAGTCAATGCCCAGTCGGTAGCGTGCCCCGCGAGGCAGCTCTTGCAGCCGACTTGGTGTCGCCAGCACGCCATTGGTCGCAAAGTCCATCTCGGTGAAACCCCATCGACACGCAACCTCGCAAATCTTGTGGAACTGTCGGTTCATGAACGGTTCGCCGTCGAGCGTCCAGTGTAGCAGCGTCGACTGCACCCCGGCTTCGCGAATCCTGCTCAGCAGCAGCTCCGCCTTTTCCAGCGTCAAGAAGGAACGGCCGACAGTGCGAAAATGTGTCGGGCTTGACTGCGGACAGAAAGCGCACTTGAAGTTGCAGACATTGGTAAGTTCAATCGACACGTATTCCGGCAAATAGCTGACCCGACCGTGGTGCCAAAACAACCAGGCTTGAGTGATCCACAAGTGATATGCAAACCGTCGTAATCTGTACCGCGGGCGTCCGGTAGGCGCTCTAAGCCGGAAGTTCATCAATGCCGGCCGCGGAAGATCAATCATGCGCCGTTCCGGGACAAGCCCATCGTCAGCCAGAAACGCTGTTTCGGGCTTGTGCATCGATCTCGGGTGGCACTCGAGCGGATTTAGGCCCCATCCGCCGCGACCTGACACCCCGGAGGGTAGGGCTAGGCCTCCCGGGCTTCAAGGGCGGCGCGCTGCTCGGCCCGGGTCTGCTCGAACAGCTCCATCGATCCCGGCCCGGCCGGCCTTGAAGCACTCAGCCCTGAAACGGCTCAGCTCGGCGCTCATCTTGGTGCGGATCACCGCGTTCCGCGATTTGGCGGGCCAGCTCGGCGCGTGTGCCAGGGGTGATTTGATCTACTGCGAGGGCCGGATCGAGACGCCGGAAAGCAGCACGCAAAACATCCTAAATGTCAAGTCGGATGCGGCATCCAGCGTAATTATTTAGCAGCACGCCCTGCTCGCGCCACCCAAGCCACCTTAACAAAATCAATTACTTAATGTTCAAAATCCCTCAATTCCTGACGCTCACTGTCGAAGATGGGTCTGAGCCCTCATTCGCCTGTCCTGACGACGGTCCTTGATGATCCGGACTATGGTACTGCCCTCGTGCGGATCAGCGAAGTGGAAGAGCGCAGTGCAGCGTAGGACATTCGGGGAGCACGGCTCGTTAGCGTGCAAGGACTCGTAACCCCGGAAAAAATAAACATTTCTTGTCTCCATCCGAATTACACGCGCTTTTAGTAAGCGTCGAATTAGAGTTCTCGACATAAAGTGCTGAATGAGCCTGTTCTGGAACACGATCCTATCAACAAGATTAACCATCGCGTTCCGGCGAATGCCACGAAGCCTCGGGTAGATGACGAGATCGCCGCGGGAGACGCCCGGCTTGCAAGGGATAATTATCGGGACGAGGGCGGTTATCACGTAGGAGTCATAATGGAATTTCCAAGCGAGCTTCAGTCCACTCCGCCCCGAGAGGACGCGAAGTGCCTGGTACAGTTCGCCGGGAGGAGCTGACTTGCCGGCCGCTCGCTCGTAGACCTCCGCGAGCATGCGGCGGAACACCGGCGACTTACCAAGCTCGGCCATGAGTGTGCCGGCCACGGCCTCGGATCCGTTGTAGAAGAAGTATTCGCCGCGGTGCTTGGCCGACTCCGCGACGACGAAACGAGCCGCTTCATCAATTTCTTGCTTCGAAAAGTACTCACGAAGTACGCCGTACCCATCATTGTCCATCGACGTGACCAGTCTATCGATCTCGTCAGCTAAGAGTTCACGACATTTCATGGAAAGTTCCTCCCTTTCAGTTTAGACCCGGCGTGGCGCACCGTGTTGGCGCTTTCATTGCCCAGTTCCGGCCTTCAGTGCGGCCGGGCGGCCGCCTGCCACACACTGTTGCTGCTGCACGCATCCATCCCTCGCGTCGAATGTTTCGACCGACAGAGCGCCACATCGTACGCCTGTCCATGTCCTGCCATCGGGTGCCACAGGGGACTTGGTCAGCGACCAAGTCCACGCATCCCCCCAACCATGACCAGGGCCATGGTTTCGCTGGTTGCTCCAGCGTCTTTCTCACATCCGCTGATAAGGACCAGCAGAGCCCGAATCAAGCTAAAAGTTGCTGGCGCCGCGAATTGTTTGCCGACAACTGTCGCCGCAACGCAACAGCTGGACACCTGCATTTGCTCCGCACTCGCTGAGGTACCACGGGTTGGAAGGCGATGAGGGCATGGGCCGCGGCCCGAGTGCGACACGCTCCGCCGGCTCGACCTCGAGGGTCCCTTCGAGCCCAGTCGTAGTGTGGGGGACCGTCCCTCCTTGTAGAGCGTCCCCAGCCACCCGACCTCCGTGGCCGTGGACAGAAACTTCGGGAGCAGTGTGGGATGCCTAATGACGAAACGCAGCTGCGCAATCTCCTCCGGATCTGCGATCTGTTCCGAGAGCAGCCGGGCGCGAGCCCCAACGTGCCCCTGGCCGTCCTCGAGGCATTCCTCCTGGTCTGCCTCTACGAGGGCGCGAGCCTCAAGGACCTGTGCGATCTGTCGGGCCAAGCCCAGAGCACCTTGAGCCGGCACCTGCTGGATCTCGGCGAGCGCAATCGCAAGAAGGAGCCGGGGCTCAAGCTGGTCGCCTGGCGCCACCCGCCCGAGGAGTTGCGCCGGAAGGAATACTACCTGACGGCCAAGGGGAAGGCCCTGCGAGACCGGATGCTGGCCAGCGCCGACCAGATGCCCGAGATCCACGCCATGTACGCCTCATCGCTGGGCTCGGAGGTGCCCGGGTACCGCTCGACGACGGCCCCCCGGAAGCGCCGAGCGAGGAGGGGGCGGTCCTGAGCACCACGATTTTTCCGACGCTCGGACCATCCCTACTTGCGGATAGTCCCGTCAATCACCATATCTCAAGTGAACCATAGGGAGACCAGAGACGAGAACCGCGAGATGGACGATCGATCCGAGCCGCTACCCGAAGCCGGCCGTACCCGGTCAGCTCGGTCTACATCCGGAGGGACCAGTCGAAGCTCCAGCTGACCAGAGTTGGAAGCTGATCCGGAAGGACTGGGAAGGGAGCTACGGTGCTCGCAGGGCCAAGCCGTGGCCACTGCGGAAGAGGGGAGAACGCTGAAGATGAGCGAATGCTGATCGCTCGTGGCCCGCGCCGCGATCCTGACCCCGGTCTCGGCCGCGGGAACTGTGTGGGGATGCCGGACAACCTGGGGCTCGATCCGGAGGCGCTCTTGGCGGTGTTCGAGGGCCTGCGGCAACCGGTTCCGGGTGTGTGACCGGCTGGTCACGATGCTGGAGCGTAGCCGGCACTGTTAGGAGAAGCAGAGATGTCGAGCGTCTTCTACGAGAACGGTAAGTGGGATGACTTGGCGACGCTGAAGGAAATTCTGGGGCGGTTCGAGGCGCCACCGCACTTGAAGATGGCCGCGTGATCGCCCTGGTGGTGTCGATCCCGACCTGTGCCGCTGTCAGCGGAGGATAAGATGGTTTGCAATGTCTGCGGAAAGCAGTTCCGGCCGAAGAAGCGGCGCGATGCGGTCTACTGCTCTACGGCTTGCCGCAAGAAGGCCTACCGATTGCGGCACCGGGAAGACGGGACGGATAAGGCGGGGACTGTCGCGGGGACTGTCATACCACTTATGTGTCCCGCGGCCCCTCCTGGGGCATCCAGGGAGCCCGGCGAGCGCACAAAGGGCATCGAGCTTCCTGGCGACACGGTTCCTGGCCGGCGGTGGAGAGTGGCCAATGGCGTCCTGGAGTGCGACGGTATGGGCGGGTGGCGGCAAGTGTTGCCCGGGGTGCCCCCGAGGGTCGCCCTGATCCAGCTGGGGCTTTCTGCCAGCGGGACGGATCTGCCCTGCATCGGAGTGGCCACGACCCCTGTAGGCCGCTTCAGGGCCGAGGAAACGGCAGCCTGGGGCGACGACCCCGACTACCTGGGACCACGCTGGGTCGATCGCTGGGGCTATCTGCACAGGAACCCGGCCGGCTCGCGAGGATCGGTTGATGTCCCCGCCGAGGAATGGCCAGAAATCCACAAGGAGGCAGCCTAATGGGTGCGTCAAGCGGCGAGTTTGAAGTTTTGTTGGAAGAGCTGCCGGCTGGTGAGCAGGGCCCAGAGGACGTTGATGCGTCGGCGCGCGAGGGCGAGGACGGCTTGGTGATGGCGTTTTCCCTCGCGGCGCTTGCGGTCGTAGAAGGCGCGGCTGTCGGGGTGGCCAAGGGAGCAGAAGGCGGACTGGTAGAAGACGCGTTTGAGTCCCTTGTTGCCGCCTGTGGGACGCCTGAGGAAGCGCACCTTGCCGGACTGGCGCAGGACCGGCGCGATGCCGGCCGCGGCGGCCAGCGCGTCGGCGGAGCGGAAGCGGGAGAGGCAGCCTGCCTCGGCGATCAGCTCGGCGGTGAGCACGGCCCCCATGCCGGGCAGGCTGCGGATGAGGGCCGCGTCAGGGTGGCGGTCGAGGAACTCCTCGAGTTCACGATCGATCTCGGCGAGGCGGGCGCGGGCGGCGAGCGCTTCCTGGGCCAGCTCCTTGATCAGACGTGCGCTCATGCGTTCGGCCGGGACGGCAATGGTCTGCTCGACCGCGGCAGCCAGGGCGCGCTCGGCGAGCGCGTCGACATGGGGCAGCCCTCCGGCGGCCCTGAGATGGCGGACCAGGCGCTTCTTGCCGGCGGTGCGCAGCTCGGCCGGGGTGACGAACTTGGTCAGGAGGACCAGCGGCCCCTTGGTCTTGAGGTCGAGGCAGGCTTCCAGGCCGGGAAAGATGCCCACCAGCAGGTCGTGCATGCGGGACAGGCGCTGGGTTTGGGCATCGACCAGGTCGCGGCGCCGGCCGACGAGCAGCCTGATCTCGAGATCGAGTTCGGTCGCCGGATCGATCGGCCGCAGGTCGGAGCGGGTGCGGACCTGGTCGGCGATGGTGCGCGCGTCGCGCGGATCGGACTTGTTCTCGCCCCCCACGGTGCCCTGGCGGGCGCGGTTGACGGCCAAGCCCGGGACGTGAACGAGCGCCAACCCCGCTGCGGCCAGCATGGCTTCGGCAAGGCCGGCGATGCCGCCAACGACATCGAGGCCGACGCGTATGGCGCCGCCAAGGCTGACGAGCTCCTCGATCAGCGCCGCGATGTCAGTCGGCGTGTTCGGCAGCTTGCGATCAAGGCGAACCACGCCGTCGGCATCGACGGCCGTGACCCAATGCACCTCCTTGGCGATATCGATCCCAACACTGATCCGCATGGCGCCCCCCGGCAGGTGATCGTGACCCGGCATCCCGCCCGCGCCGTCGTCGCCCTACACAGCGATGGATCGCAGAGCCTAATCAGCGGTCGAGGCGGTGTGGCGGTGCCGGGGGATCTGCCTCCGGAGCCATCATGGGCAGCCAGCATGAAAACCATCCCGGCACCGCCGCCGCACCACGATCCTGGCATGCCAGGATCGTGGTGTCAGGCACTGCCGAAGCAGCAACTCAACGGTAGGGCCGCATGATGATTGGGTCCCATCTAACCAACCCTATCTGGCCGGATCGCCGCTGGTCGAGAGACCACTTCCTTTGATCGGCCCCTTTAGGCCTGGATTTGTTGCCCCTGTTGTTGTCGAGCTTTTCGAGAGGAGAGGAGATGGCATGGCTATGACCAACGCCGAGAGACAGGCGCGTTACCGCGAGAGGCGGCGCAACGAGCGTAACGAGGATGCCAAAGCCCAGGCCGAGAGCCATGTTCAGGGGCGTAACGAGGGGCATAACGGGTGTAACGAGACGGACACCGTACAGGCCGCCTTTGAGAACTTCCGGGCCGCCTACAAGCGCCTTGCTACGCTCAGAGAGCTGTGGACCGAGGACGAGCGCTTTGATATCCGCTACTTCATGAACAGCAAGGGCTGGTTCCGAGGTACCCGCGAGGACCGTGAGTGGTTCTACGACATGTCCTGGAACTGCAAGCCCTCGACCTACACTCCTGACGATGATCGCTGAGGATGTAGCCCGGCTGGTGCAGGAAGGAGGTGAGTGCTGGGGAGAGACCATAGAAGATCCTAAAGTACCCCAAGGGTATGAACCATCTACATCATCCTCCACCACCTGGTGGAGGCATGTCCTTGGGAGTACTTCGGTGGCTTAGGGAGATGCCCTGAGTGCCCTCTTGGGAGCTAATGAACATCACAGGGGGGTTCCCAGATAACCTAAGCAAGCCCCCGGCCCACCTACAGGGTTACTGAAAACGATTTCGAAAGGAGAGTGCGATGATCGAGCATCGACTTTCCGAAGACCTCGACGAGGAGGAGACCGAGCCCGACTGGGAGCGGTACGTGGAGGCGGCCTTCATGGCGCTCGACCACCAGCCGATCACGGTCGAGGCCAAGAGCCTCTGCGAGGACGTGGCTGGCCGCATCGAGGCGTGGGAGCACACCCGAAAGAAGAGGTCCTATGGGCGACGCCGGAACAAGCGCAAGCAGTTCCGGGAAGCGGTCGGGCTTGTGATTGGGGATCTGCTCGCTGGCCCAGAGGAGGAGCGCCCGCGGCAGTGGCTCTACCGACCCATGGCTCCAGACGAGTTTACCGATGAGCCGGTCAGTTCCCGCGCCTTCCAGGCGATCTTTGGGGCCTTGCGTGGGCTGGCCCTGATCGAGGTGCAGCCAGGGTACTTCAGCCACGCGGAGGGTGAATGCCAGCACGGCCGGTGCACCCGCCTTCGCTCCTCGAGGGAGCTTCTTGACCTCGCAGAGCGGCATGGGGTGGACCTCAAGGAAACCAAGCAGCACTTCCACCGGCAGGTTCCCGCCAAGCCCCTCGTGCTCCGGGCGTCCTCCAAGCGGGACGGGTATCGGAAGATCCATGGGAAACGGATGAAGATACGGCACACGAAGCGCAGCCGAGAGCTGGAGGCCGAGGTTCGGGAGATCAATGAGTTCATCGAGGGGCACGACCTGCAGCACGGGGTGCACCACGGCTACCGGCGGATCTTCAACTGTGGAGACGCTCCGGACTTCGCCTGGAACAAGGGCGGGCGCCTCTACAGCCAGGGCGAGAGCTACCAGCAGCTCAGCCAGGCGGACCGCCTGAAGATGCTCATCGACGGCGAGCCCGTGGTCGAGATCGATATCAGGGCGAGCTTCCTGACCATTCTGCACGCCCTCAGGGGGAGGCACCTGGATCTCTCCCGAGATCCTTACGCCGTCGCTGGCCTACCCCGGAACGTGATCAAGGCCTGGATCACCATGACGCTCGGACACGATCGGTTCCACACAAGGTGGCCGAGGGAGATCTCCAAGGACTGGCAGGAGGAGCATCCCGGCGGCGAGAAGCTGGGCAAGGTCCACCCCGTCCGGAAGGTCCAGGAGGCGGTGCTGAGTGCCCTCCCCGTGCTGGCGGACTGGCCGGAGCAGGACCTGACCTGCTTCGATCTGATGTACCTGGAGAGCGAGGCCCTCAGCCGGACGATGCTGCGCCTGAAGAGGGAGCGGCGCGTGGTCTGCCTGAGCGTCCACGACAGCATCATCGTCCGAGCTGCTCAGGAGGGCGCAGCCGTAGCAACCCTGAAGGAGGAGTACAGGCGTGTGATCGGGGTCGAGCCGGCCCTGAAGGTCAACCGGCCAGATGGCAGCGTCGAGATCGTGTCGACATCAGCGCGGGACGACAGGGCTGACGCAATACGGGGGATCTTCGAAGATGATACTGTAGGCGAGGCGGCTTCTTGGGCGAGCGCCGGGCGGGCAGACGTGCCGCAGCCGGCTCCCCCCTTGGGAGAGCGTTAGGGCACCCTGGGCAATATCCGCCTCGTGATCCGTAACGCGCCCGTCCTGGGGCACTGTAGGCGCTCTCAGAGGCATTCTGGAATGGCGCTTGTGCTCCCTTCTGGCTCCCCGTATCTACCAGCCCATGCCCTACTACCGCCGCCTCTTGCCCAAGATGCTCGTCGCTGGCCGGCGGCCCTGTGCCTTCCGGGAAGCCGACATCAAGCGGGCCTTGCGAGCAGTCCGGGCGGCCGGCGAGATCCCGGGCAAGGTGCTCATCGATACGCGCACCGGGACGATCACGATCGAGGTGGCCGGGTCACCGGGCAAGGTGGCAGCGACGGCCAACCCCTGGGATGAAGACGAGTGAAGCGCCCGCCCTATCTCAAGATCTACAAGGACCGCCACGGCAAGCGGCGGGTCTACTATCGGCGCCCAGGCTATCCCCTGGTACCGCTGCCCGAGCCGCTCTACAGCGAGGCCTTTTGGACCGCCTACCATGCGGCCAAGGAGGGCGCCCTGGAGACAGTCACGCCGACCCCAGGCAAGCCCGCGGCCGGCAGTGTGTCTGCGCTGATCGAGCGCTACTACCGGTCGGCGGAGTGGAAATCCCTGGCCCCGGCCACAAAGGAGAGTTTCCGGCGCGTCTACGAGCGCTTTCGGCAGGAGCACGGCAACAAGCCAGTGGATCTCCTCACGACAGTCCACGTGAACCGCATGCTGGACAAGATGGCTGACCGGCGTGGTGCTGCCGCCAATTTCAGGAAGCGCCTGAGCGCCCTCATGAACTTCGCCGTCTCGGACGGTTGGATCAAGAGCAGCCCGGTCACGACGGCTAAGCGTATCCGGCATGTGGCCAAGGGCATCCGCACCTGGTCCGAAGAAGACATCGCCAAGTACCGGAAGCACTGGCCTGTTGGTTCGCCCCAAAGGCTCGCCATGGAGGTCCTGCTGCACACCGGGCTGCGGCGATCTGACGCTGTGAGGCTTGGCCATGAGCATGTGGTCAACGGGAGCACGTTCGTCCTGTCCACGTCCAAGTCTCGGGGTCGAATCACGCTCATGATCCCGATCCACCAGAGCTTGAAGCGTATTCTGGCCTCGGTGCCACCTGACCAGGGAACCTACATCGCCACGTTCGATGGTACCCCACGGTCGGACAAGGCGTTCACGAACTGGCTCCGGGAAGCTGCCCACGCAGCCGGGCTCCCACATGACAGCTCGCCCCATGGGCTCCGCAAAGCGGCCTGTAGGCGCTTGGCCGAAGCAGGGTGCAACGTCCATGAGATCATGGCAATCACCGGCCACAAGAACCTGGCCGAGGTCGAGCTGTACACCCGCGCGGTTCGACAAAGGCTCCTCGCCGAGCAGGCCTTCGGGCGCTGGGACAAGGCGTTCCCAGAGCAGACCGAGCCGGTCGCTAATGTCTCACCTGGTTGACGGGTTAGCCAAAACCGGCTTGTAAAGCATTGAAATTACGGATGTCATGACCAGAGGTGGCGCGCCCGGAGGGATTCGAACCCCCGACCCCCGGATTAGGAATCCGATGCTCTATCCTGCTGAGCTACGGGCGCGCACGGCGACTGCCGCTTGGACTACCCCGCAAGGCAGGATTGGGCAAGCCTGCTCGATGCCTGGCGGGCTCAGGCCGAGGCGGCATCCTCGGCGCCGTTGGTATTGCGCCCGAGCCAGGCGCGCAGGCGCGCCGCGCTCGCATCGCTGACGTGCAGGCCGAGCTTGGAGCGGCGGAACAGAATGTCCTCGGCGGTCCGCGCCCACTCCTCGCGGACCAGGTAGTCGACCTCGGCCTCGTACAGGCCCTCGCCCAGCGGCTCGCCCAGATCATCGAGGCTCGCGGCGCCATCCAGGAGCGCGCTCACCCGGGTGCCGTAAGCCCGGGCATAGCGCCGCGCCAGCTCCGGCGGCAACCAGGCGCGCTCGAGCTGCAGCCCGGCCAGGAAAGCCTCGAAATCAGCGTCCGGCAGATCGCCACCCGGCAACGCCGCGCCCGCCGTCCAGGCGCCGGCGTCGAACCGCATCACCGGCCGCAGCTGCTCGAGCGCATGCTCGGCGAGCTTGCGCGAGGTCGTGATCTTGCCGCCGAACACCGAGAGCAGCGGCGCGTCGTCCACGGGCTCGTCGAGGTCGAAGACATAGTCGCGGGTGATCGCCGAGACGTCGCGGCCGCTGTCGTCGTACAAGGGCCGTACCCCGGCATAGGTCCACTCGACCTGATCCGGCGTCAACGGCTCGCGGAAATAGCGACTGACCGCCCGGCAGAGATAGTCGATCTCGTCGTCGCCGATCTCGACCGCGCCCGGCTCGTCCGGGTAGTCGACGTCGGTGGTGCCGATCAGCGAGTACTTCTGCTCGTAGGGGATCACGAACACGACCCGGCGATCGGTCTGCTGCAGGATGTAAGGACACGGGTGATCGTAGAGCCGGGGCACGATGATGTGGCCGCCCTTGACCAGGCGCAGATCGCTCGGCGCCGACATCCGCAGCTGGTCTTTGAGGAAGCTCGAGACCCAGGGACCCGTGGCGTTGATCAGGGCGCGCGCCCGGACCTGGCGCGGCGGGCCGCCGCCGCCCGGATCGAGCTCGGCATACCACAGGCCGTTCGCGCGCCGGGCCGCCGTGCACCGGGTCCGGGTCAGGATCTCGGCGCCCCGCTCCCTGGCATCGAGCGCATTGAGCACGACCAGACGAGCGTCGTCGACGAAGCAGTCGGCATAGGCGAAGCCGGTCCCGAACTCCGGCTTGAGCGGCCGGCCGGCCGGATCGACGTTGAGATCGATCGCCTCGGAGGCCGGCAGCCGCCGCCGGCCGCCGAGGTGGTCGTAGAGCAACAGGCCGAGCCGAATCAGCCAGGCCGGGCGCTGCTCGCGGTCATGGGGCAGGATGAAGCGCAGCGGCCAGATGATGTGCGGGGCGGAGCGCAGCAGCACCTCGCGCTCGATCAGCGACTCGCGCACCAGCCGGAATTCGTGGTGCTCCAGATAGCGCAGGCCGCCATGGATCAACTTGCTGCTCGCCGAGGAGGTGTGACGCGCGAGGTCGTCCTGCTCGCACAGGATCACCTTGAGCCCGCGCCCGGCGGCGTCGCGCGCGATGCCGGTGCCGTTGACGCCGCCGCCGACGACCAGCAGATCGACAGGCTGATTCGAACTCACCCCTCGCTCCCGGCTCGACGGCTCCCGGCCAGCGACGGCCGCCGCGGTTCCCGGCCACGCCGCGCGCGGCCGGGAACCGACCTCTACCGCTTCCGATGCGATGCTTTCTGGCATAGGAGCGTATCCGTCAGCAATCGGCTTTGCGCGTCGAAATTCCCGGATTCGCGGCCAAACGGGTTGCCCCCGACCAGGATCGCACTAGCCTCGGGGGTCGGCCTTCATCCGATCGAGGTAACGCCTGCGATGGACCACGACCCCCTGCCTCCCATGAAGTTCGGCATCGGCCAACCGGTCGCCCGCAAGGAGGATCCCTATCTGGTCGCGGGCCACGGCCGCTACACCGACGACGTCGACCTGCCGGGCCAGGCTTATGGGGTGGTCCTGCGCTCAGCGCATGCGCACGGCAGCCTGCGCCGCATCGACAGCGCTGCGGCGCGGGCCGCGCCGGGCGTGCTCGCCGTCTACACCGGCGCCGATCTTCGCGACTATGGCCCGATCCTCTGCAAGCTGCCGCTCAAGAGCCAGGATGGCAGCCCGCTGTTCGCGCCGCCCCGGCCGGTGTTCGCGACCGACCGGGTGCGCTACGTCGGCGAGCCGCTGGCGCTGGTGGTCGCCGAGAGCATACCTGCGGCCCAGGACGCGGCCGAGCTGATCGAGCTCGAGATCGCATCCTTGCCGGCGGTCGCCGACGCGGTCGCGGCGCTCGCCGCCGATGCCCCCCGGCTGCACGACGACCAGCCGAACCTCTGCCTCGACTGGGGCTTCGGCGATCGCGCGGCCGCCGAGCGGGCGTTCGCCAGCGCCGCGCACGTCACCCGCCTCAGGCTCGTCAGCAACCGGATCGTGGTCGCAGCGATGGAGCCGCGCGCCGCGGTCGCCGATTACGAGGCCGCGAGTGACCGGTTCACGCTGCACGTCGGCTGCCAGGGCGTGTTCGGCTTGCGCCGCTCGCTCGCCGAGGACCTTCTGAAGATCGAGCCGGAAAGGCTGCACGTGCTGACCGGCAACGTCGGCGGCTCGTTCGGCATGAAATCGGCCGCCTACCCGGAATACGTGGCGATCCTGCACGCCGCTCGCGAGCTCGGCCGCCCGGTCAAGTGGTGCGATCCGCGCAGCGGCAGCTTTCTCTCCGATCAGCATGGCCGGGGCACCGTGGTCGAGGCCGAGCTCGCGCTCGACGCCGAGGGCAATTTCCTCGCGGTCCGGGTCAGCACCGTCGCCGATATGGGCGCCTATCTCACCGCCTTCGGCCCGGCGATGCCGGCGATCAACATGCAAAAGAACCTGCCGAGCCTCTACCGGACCCCGGTGGTCGCGATCCGGACCCGGTGCGCCTTCACCAACACCGTGCCGATCGGCCCCTACCGGGGCGCCGGCCGCCCGGAGGCGAACTACGTGATGGAGCGGCTGGTCGACACCGCGGCGCGCGAGACCGGCCACGATCCGGTCGAGCTCCGGCACAGAAACCTGATCCCGCAGGGCGCCATGCCCTGGACCGCCGCCTCCGGGCTCGATTACGACAGCGGCGATTTCGCGGCCGTGCTCGAGGACGGTCTCGCCAAAGCCGACTGGGCAGGTTTTCCCGAACGGCGCCGACAGTCTGAGGCGCGCGGGCGGCTGCGCGGTCGCGGGCTTGCCTGCTATCTTGAGGTCACGGCACCCTCCAACCCCGAGATGGGCGGCATCCGCTTCGAGGACGACGGCCGGGTCACCGTGATCACCGGCACGCTGGACTACGGCCAGGGCCACGCCTCGCCCTTCGCTCAGGTCCTGGCCTCGCGGCTCAACGTGCCGTTCGAGCTGATCGACCTGGTCCAGGGCGACAGCGACCAGCTGCTCGTCGGCGGCGGCACCGGCGGCTCGCGCTCGATCATGTCGAGCGGCAAGGCGATCGTCGAGGCCTCGGCCGAGGTGATCGACAAAGGCCGCCGGCTCGCCGGCCATTTTCTCGAAGCCGCCGCCGCGGACATCCAGTTCGAGGCGGGCGAATTCCGGATCGCCGGCACCGACCGAGCGATCCCGCTGCTCGAGCTCGCGGCCAGAGCGCGCTCGGCGCCGGAGCTGCCTGCGGACCTGCCGGAGAGCCTCGATACCGCGCTGGTCGCCGATGGCCCGCCGTCTGCCTTCCCTAACGGCTGCCACATCGCCGAGGTCGAGATCGACCCCGAGACCGGCGCGATCGAGCTCGTGCGCTACACCGCGGTCGACGACTTCGGTAACCTGGTCAACCCGATGTTGGCTGAGGGCCAGGTCCACGGCGGCGTCGCCCAGGGCATCGGCCAGGCGCTGCTGGAGCAGGCGGTCTACGACCCCGCGGGCCAGCTGCTGACCGGCTCCTTCATGGACTATGCGCTGCCGCGCGCCGACGGCGTGCCGGCGATCGAGGTCGGCTTCCACCCGGTCCCCGCCACCAGCAACCCGCTCGGCGTCAAAGGCTGCGGCGAAGCCGGCGTCACCGGCGCGCTGCCCGCGGTCATGAACGCGGTCCTCGACGCCGTCGCCGCCCGCGGCATCACCCACCTCGACATGCCCGCCACGCCGGAAAAAATCTGGTCGGCGCTCCGCACCGACGGTGGGCAGGTCGCAGCATCGACGTAGACGCGAGCGGGGGACCCCGAGGTTCACGGAGCGTGGAGTTCGGGATTTGATGGTCTCACTTCGGCCGCGATCTCGCCACCGTGCTCCCGGCGCGCGACCTCGAGGTCGTAAGCGCCCTGCAGTTGATCCAGAATTCGGGCGTCGTGCCGAAGAACCGGCCCAGCCGAAGTGCGGTATCGGCGCTGACCGCGCGCTCGCCAGCGAGGATCGCGGTGATCCGGTTGAGGGGGACGCACAGCGACTTGGCTAGCGCGTAGGCCGACATGCCCAAGGGATCGAGGAACTCCTCCCGCGGGACCTCGCCGGGATGCAGTGGCGGCAACCGCTCCTCACCTGGATCAATGACGTCGCCGAAATCGACGCGGCCGGCAGTCATCCTCGATCGGAATGCTCATGGTCCTACTCCCCTCAATGATAGTCCGCGAACTCGACGTCGTAGGCACGCGCCAAACGAAGCAGAGCCGCCACTGGTCGTTGAGGCAGATGCTGTGTTGGCCTTCTCGGTCCCGTTGCAGCGCCTCGTTCACGGCTTGCCGACCCGGAGCGTGAAGGGCACGCGGCCGCCTTCGGAATCGACGACGAAGATCTTGACCTTCGGCAGGATCCGCTCCATCGCCTCGAGATAGAGCCGGGAGCGGGTGATCTCGGGAGCCTTCTGGTACTCCTTGAGCAGCGCGAGAAAACGGTCGGTGTTGCCGATCGCCTCGGCGACCCGCTGCTGCTTGTAGGCCTGGGCCTCGCGGACCACGGCATTGGCTTCGCCACGCGCCTTCGGGATCAGGTTGTTGGCGTACATCCGGGCCTCGTTCCGGCTCTTCTCGCGATCGGCCATCGCGTCGGTCACCTCCTGGAAGGCGGCCGCGACCGACGGGTCGAGCGTGATCGTCATGATGTTCGAGGAGGTCAGCTGGATGCCGCTCTGGTAGCGGTCCAGCATCGCCTGGGTCTCGGCCTTGACCTTCTCCTGGAGCGCCAAGCGCCCGGTGGTCAGAAGGTCGTCGACGCCCATGCCGATCGCGGTCTCGGTCAGCACCGTCTCGGCAAGGTTGCCGATCAGCGTCTGCGGGTCCTCGATCCGGAACAGGAAGTCGCCCGGGCTGCGAATCACGTACTGGAGCACGAGCGCCACGCTCAGAAGGTTGGTGTCGCCGGTCATCAGCGGCATGCCGACGACCGCGGTCTGCTCGCCTTCGGGCAGCGCGAAGCCGACCCCGGTCTTCATCACGCTCTTGGTCCTGACCACGTCGACCCGGTCGACCGGCCAGGGCAGGCGATAGTGCATGCCGGGGCCGACCCGGGCCTCGATCGCGCCGAACCGGCGGACCACCGCCTGCTGGTCGGTGTCGACGACATAGAAGCCGCTGCCGAGCCAGAGGCCGACCAGCAGCAGAACCAGCAGGCCGAGCCCGCCGGACAGCTGGCGCGGCGACGGCCGCCAACGATCGGCGACGGTGCCCTCCTCACGGGCGATCCCGGCGACCGGGCTCACGGCTGCGCCTCCGGCGCCTTGATGCCGTCGGCGGCGAGGTTGTCCCGCGGCGGCGGGGGCCTACCCGGGCCGATGCGACCGCCGGCCGCACCATCGCCCTGCAGGATCTGGAACACCTCGGCGTCGGCCGGCAGGAACAGCGTGGTCCGGTCGTCGAGCACGGTCTCGTAGGTCTGGAGCGTGCGCAGGAACTTGTAGAAAGGCGCATCCTGGCCGAACGCGTCGGCATAGATCCGCATCGCCTCGGCGTCGCCTTCGGCCCGCAGTCGCGCAGCTTCCTTGTACGCCCCGGCCGCGATCCTGGTCTTGTCCGCCTCGGCCTCGGCGATCATCCGGCTCGAGTCGCGGTCGCCCTCGGAGCGGTATTGCTTCGCGATCTTACCGCGCTCGGCCTTCATGCGCTCGAACACGCTCTGCTGATTCTGCCCCGGCAACGACAGCTGACGGACGGCGACGTTCACAACCTCGATGCCATAGGCTTTCAGCGCGTACGCCTCGACCGCGCGCTGCACCTCGGCGTTCAGGCCCTGGAACCGGCTCGCCTGGTCACCGGATGAGACCAGCGCCGCGAACGGATAGTTGCCGAGCGCCGCCCCGAGCTCGGCGAGCACGGCGTCGGCGAGCCGGACCTCGGCGTTGGCCCGGGTCGCAAGCGTCTCGAGGAAGCGTTCAGGATCGGCGATCCGCCAGATCGCAAGGCTCTGGATCACGACGTTCTTCTTGTCCGAGGTCAGGTACTCCGCCTCGGCCGGCCTCGAATAGAGCAGGCGCCGGTCGACCGGCAGCACGCGCTCGAACGGCAGCTTGAGGTGCAGGCCCGGCTGATCGACCACGCGCACCACGCGGCCGAAGCGGGTGACCACCCCGGATCCGGTCACGTCGACCGTGAACAGCGCCGCCCAGACCGCCCACAGCACGAGAGCGCCGAGCAGCAGCAGCAGCAGCGTTGCACGCCGCCTGGCAAGGATCGCTGGCTGGGTCCTGGCCATCACTTCCGGCCCGCGCCGAAGGGCTCGAGGAGCCAGAGATCGAGGTCCTTCAGCTGGTCGGCGCCGGGGCGGACGAACTTCTGCACACCCGGCAGCACGGCCTCGATGGTCTCGAGCTGGAGGCGGAAATGGGTCAGCTCGGGCGCCCGCTGGTAGGCATCGACCTTGAGATCGAAGCCGGCGGCATCACCCTCGGCATGCCGGACGCGCTCCTCCTCGAAGGCCTTGGCCTCCTCGACCCTCGCGGCTGCCTCGCCCTGGGCCTGGTTGACCTTCTCGACGGCGAAGGTCTCGGCCCGGTTGATCGTGCGCAGCTTGTCCTCCTGCGCGCTCGCGACGTCGCGGAAGGCGTCGTGGACCTCCGCCGGCGGATGCACGTAGAGCAGGTTCACGGACAAAAGCTCGATCCCGGCGCCATAGCCGTCGAGGCGCGCCTGCACGGCTCGCCGGACCCGCCGCTCGATGCCGCCCCGGTCGGTGGTGTAGACGGCATCGATGCTGCCGGTCGCGACCACGGCGCGGAGCGCCGCCAGTGTCAGGCTGCGCACCAGCGCCTCGGGTTCGGCCATCCGGTACGCGAACGCGACCGGGTCCTTGACCCGGTACTGGACGCTGAACCGGACGTCGATGAAGTTGCCATCGCCGGTCAGAAGGAAGGATTCTTCCGGCACGCTCTGCTTTTCGAACCAGAAGCCCGTGGACTTGATCGCATTCGGCACCGGGTTGGATGGTCCGCCGACGGTCAAAAGGTTGCGGGCGCGCGTCCGGGTGCCCAGATCCGCACTGCCGCTGCGGAACCCGAGCTCGGCCCGGCGCACGAGGTCAGTCGCCACGATCCGGTGGCTCTCGAACGGCCAGGGCAGCCGATAATGCAGCCCGGGCGCGAGATCCGGCGCGATCACCCGGCCGAAGCGCAGCTTGATGCCGATCTCGCCCGGCTGGACGCTGAACAGGCCGCTGCCCAGGTAGAGCAGCAGCACGGCGGCGAGGCCGGTCGCCTGCAGGCGGCGCGCCGTGATCCCGATCCCGGTGAGCCCGGCGATGCGGTCGCGCAGCCAGAGCCACTCGCCCGGGACATGCGCACGCCTGAGGCTCACCAGCAGCAGCAGGGTCAGGACCAGAGCCCCCCCGACCTTGACCGGCTCGGGGATCACCGCGGTCGCCGCGCCGAAGGTCGCGGCCGGGTCCAGCTGCCAGGTCGCGTAGACCCAGTTGAGCGCGTAGCCCGCGAGCAGCGTCACGACCACGATGCTGGCCAGATAGATCGCGACCACCCGCGCGCCGAGGAACTTCAGCAGCACCGTCAGGCTGCCGAGGTTGGTCGCCGGCCCGGCCAAAAGGAAAACCAGCGCTGCGCCCGGATTGAGCCCCTTCAGGACCAGGGCCGCGGCGATCGGGGTCGAGGACGAGGCGCAGGTGTAGATCGGGATGCCGATCGCCAGCATGACCAGCATCGAGACAAAGCCGCCGCCCAGATACTGCCCGAAGAAGGCCGGCGGCAGCGCGGCGGCGACCACGCCGGAGAGCACGATGCCGAGGATCAGCCAGTAGCTGGTCTCGTCCAGCAGCTCCCGAAACGCATAGGCGTAGATGTCGCGGACCGTCTGCAAGGGCGGCGAGGCCGCGCCGGCGGGCTCCCCGCCAAGCAGGCCGGCCGCATGGTCGTGGCCGTGCCCGTGAACTTGGTGGTCGTGATCATGGTCGTGCTGGCAGCGGAGATCCGGCGCGGTTGCCGCATCGTCTTCGGCCACCGCCTCGTCCGGCCGCCGCGGCTCGCCGAAAAAGTTGGTCGCGAGCCCGGCGCTGATCGCGGTCACCATCGCGGCGAGCGGCCGGAACACGGTGATCACCGGGTCCATCAGCGCATAGCTCAGGCTGATCGAATCGACCCCGGTCTCCGGCGTCGCGACCAGGAACGCGACCGTCGCGCCCTTGGTCGCGCCCTGCTTTCTCAGCCCGAGCGCGGTCGGCAGGACGCCGCAGGAGCAGAGCGGTAGCGGTACGCCGAGCGCTGTCGCCCAGAGCACCGATCTGACCTTGCCGGTGCCGAGGAGGCGCGTGAGCGTGCGCGCCGGCACCAGGACCGCGAGCACGCCCGCGAGCGCGAAGCCGAACAAGAGGAAGATCGCGGCTTCTTTCAGGATCCACCAGGTCTCAACGGCGACCTGGAGCAGGAAGTCGACCATCCGGTTCCCCCGGGAAACCGGCCGGAGACCGCCAAGTCTCCAGCCGGTCACCCGCTTGCGGGCTATTGCGGCAGATACTCCTTCGGCAGCTGGCAGGCCACCGAATACTGCGGATCGACGACGTTGGCGACCTCGATCTTGGCGGCCTGGCCGAGCAGCTGCAGGGCCTCGAACTTGTCGTAGCCGTAGTCCTCGACCATCCAGTTGACCAGATCACCGCAGGCGAGCCGGACCGCGTCCATCAGCGGCCGGGTGCTGCCGATCGACATGATCACCTCGTCGTTGATCAGCCGCGGCCAGTGGATCGTCTTGCCCTTGATCAGATCGACCGTGAAGGTGACGTCGAACGAGGTCTCGATCGCGGCGCCGTCGATCTCGCCGTCACCCTGCGCGGCGTGGCCGTCGCCGAGCATGAACAGGGCACCCGGCTCGAACACCGGGAAGTACATGGTCACGCCCTCGACCACCTCGTTGAAGTCCATGTTGGCGCCGTGCGGCCCCGGCGTCAGCGAGCTCCAGCATTCCTTGCCGGGCGGTGCCGTGCCGATCGTACCGAAGAACGGCCGCAGCGGCACCTTGACCTGGCCGATCTTGCTGTTCGGCAGATCGAGCACGCCCATGTTCTTGTCTTTGTCCAGGTGCCAGATGAACAGCCGGTCGGGCGCCGGGTCGGTGATCATCGCCGTCTTGTACTCGGGCGCGAGCGCGCCGAAGTACGGGATCGAGGCGCCCCAACCGAAGTCGCGGTTGAGCGAGATCTTGTCGATGTGGACCGCGAGCGTGTCGCCCGGCTCGGCGCCCTCGACGTAGAACGGCCCGGTCTGCGGATTGACCGCCGACAGGTCGAGCTTGGACATCACGGTCTTGTCCGACGGCGAGAACACGTCGTTGGACGCGTCCCGGGTGTTGGTCTTGACCGTGTCGCCGGGGTTGATCCGCGCCGCCACCGGGTGGGCGTAGCAGTAGGTGAAGTAGACGGTATCGCCGGGATCGTACTCGACCTCGGCGGCAAGCGTGGGTGTGCTCAAGAGCGCGGCCGCCGCGAGGACGGGCAGGCTGCGGATGGCGGATCTGCCATGGACGAACATTGTTTGATTCCCCTTTTTGGTTCTACTGCCAGAACTTGGCCGCAGATGCGGCTTTCCCTGATCGTCAGCGCATGGGCGTCACCTCCTTGGCTGGCCCGACGGCGTTCGCGGCCGCGCCGGGCTCGTCATAGCGGTGGCTGTCGTAGAGCAGCCCGAACAGCTCGGAATCCGCAGGCAGGACCATGGTCGTGTCCGGCTTCACGAACTTCCGAGTTGCCTCCATCGTCCGCATGAAGCGGTAGTAGTCGGGCGCCTTGCCCAGCGCCCCGGCATAGATCCTGGCCGCTTCGGCCTCGCCCTGGCCGCGATGCTGCTGGCTCACCTTGTAGGCCTCGGACAGGAGCCGGCTTTTCTCCTCGTCCGCGGCCGCCCGGATCTTCAGACCCTCCTCCTCGCCTTCGGAGCGGTATTTCATGCTGATGCGGGCGCGCTCGGACTTCATGCGCGCGTAGACCCGAAGCCGGTTGCGCTCCGGAAAGTCGAACCGCTGCAGCTGGACGTCGACGACCTCGATGCCGTAATCGCGGCGCGCGGTCGCGCGCAGCATCCCGGTCACCCGCTCGAGCACGGCCTCGGCCCGATATTCGCCTGGCTCGACCGAGACGAACGCGGCGAGCGGGTTCCGGCCGATCGCCGCACCGAGCTCGGCGAACAGGATGTCGCTCAGGCGCGCTTCCGCCCCGGTCCGGTCGAACACCGTCTCGAAGAACTTCCGGGGCTCGGCGATCCGCCAGAGGATCACGCTCGAGGCGACGACCGCGGTCTTCTCCAGGGTCAAAAACTCGGACAGCGGCGGCGCGTAGACGAACAGCCGGCGGTCGAACGTGTTGGCGCTCTGGAAGGGGTACTTGAGGCCGAGGCCGGGTTCGGTCAGGACCTGGACCGGCTCGCCGAACTGCGTGACGACCGCGTACTCGGCCTGGTCGACGACGAAGAAGCAGAACGGCACCAACCCCAGCACGGCGAGCGCGAGCGCGCTCAGGCCGAGGGTCCGCAGCCGCGCTCGAGCTGCCGCTCCTGACCGGCGATCGAGATCCTGGGACGGCTGCATGGCTGCGCCTCCCTCTGCCCCCTGGCCAAGTCAGTCTGGCCCAGCTCCACCGCCCGGGCAAGCCGGACCTCGGGTTTCTCGACCAAAGATCGTCTTGATCGGAGGGCGCGAGCGGCCACACCACGATCTGGCAGCTTGCGGCGGCCCCGACCTTCAGGCAAAGCTCTCGCCGTCCGCGCCGCGGACAGCGGTCGCGGGCCGAGGGCGGGTCGCGATCCACTGCCAGTCCCACCGGCAGGCGCGCCACCGACGCCGCGGCGGCTGCCCCTGCGGCTCTCATCGGGAGGTCCGGAACCGGGACGTGAACCAGGAGTGCCGATCTGCGATGCCGGGCCCGTCATCGATTCTGATCCTGTGCGGGGATGCGGATCACAACCTCGGGGACCGCGCAATCCTCCAGGCGACGTGTCACGAGCTGCGCGCGATCCGTCCGGATGTGACGCTCACGGTGGTCTCGCAGGACGCCGGGCGGGTAGCGCGGGACTTAGGTGCCACGGCGATCCGGCCCGGATGGCGCGGCTTGGTCCGGCTCTGCCGCGCCGCGGCCGCCAGCGATCTGGTCCTGTGCGGCGGCGGCGGGCTGTTCCAGGACGACGACAGCCTGATCAAGATGCCCTACTGGGGCCTGCGGGTGGCGCTCGCGCGCCTGCTGTGCCGGCGCGTGGTCGGCTACGCGCTCGGGGTCGGACCGCTCGGCGCCGCCTCGAGCCGGCTGTTCGCACGCCTCGCCTTCGCCTGCATGGAGCAGATCAGCGTGCGCGACGGTCACGCGCGGGCGGTCGCGCGGGCGCTCACGCGCAAGCCGGTGGTGGTTCTGCCCGACCCCGCGCTGCGCCTGTGCCCGGCCGCACCGGAGGCGGCGCGCGCCTGGATGGCTGCCCAGGGTGTGCCGATGGATGGCCGGCCGCTGGTCGGGGTCGCGCCGCGGCGCTGGTTCCCGCCGCGTCGCCGCATCGTCCCCCACCGGCTCGCGGTCCGCCTCGGGCTGCGGGATGAGCAGCAAACCGCGACCGGCGATCGCCTGCTCGGTCTGCTCGCCGAGGTCCTGGATCGAGTGGTGCGCCGGCACGACGCCCACGTCCTCTTCCTGCCGACCTACTGCGTGCCGCACGAGGGCGACGACCGCCTCTGCGAGCAGATCCTGGGCCGGATGGCAAAACCGGCGGGGCAGGTCATGCGGATCGGGCAGCCGCCCCTGTACAAAGCGGTCACGGGCCAGCTCGACCTGATGCTCGGCGGCCGCATGCACCCGACGATCTTCGCCGCCGACGCCGGAACGCCCGTCGTCGGCCTGGCCTACAATCGAAAGTTCCACGGCTTCTTCGAGCTGCTCGGCTGTCCCGAGCGGGTCCTCGACGTCCAGAGCTTCGTCTACGGCAACCGGGTCGACCAGCTGGAAGCGATGCTCGATGCGGCGCTGGCCGGAGGCCGCCTCGAGGCCGCCGGCATCGAAGCGCTCGGCCACGGTCTGTCGGCCTTCAACCGCGACCTGCTGCGGGCGGCGGCGTGAGCGCACTTGCCACCTGGCTCGCCTACCGCCGGCTGCAGCGTTCGCAGTGGTTCGATCCCGGTCGCCTGCGCCAATCGCAGGAAGCCAGGCTCCGCCGGCTGGTGGCGCACGCCGTTCGCACCGTACCGTTCTATCGCCGCCGCTTCGAGCAGGCCGGGATCGGTCCCGACCAGATCCAGGGGGTCGACGATCTGCAGCGGCTCCCGGTCACCACCAAGGCCGATCTGCAGGCGGCGGGGCAAGGCGCCACGCTGAGCTCGGCCTTCGATCCGGACCGGCTCGTGCGCGAGCACACCAGCGGCTCGACCGGACGGCCGTTCACGGTCGCGTTCGACCGCGGCTTCGTCGCCGCGCGCGACGCTTTGTTCCTGCGCGTGCTCGCGACCGCGGGCTACCGGCTCCCGGACCGGCTGATGCTGGTCACCAGCGACCGCCACAAGCGGGATCGCCGCTGGCCGCGCTGGCGCTACGCCTCGATCGAGGCGCCGCCCGAGCGCCTCATGACGCAGTTCGAAGACTTCCGGCCGTCGGTTCTGTACGGCTGCCTGACCCCGCTCCGGCAGATGGCGCTGGTCGCGCGCGGCCGGCGCGGGCACGCGCCCCGGGCGGTGGTCAGCACCGCGGAGGGTCTCGACCCGCAATCGCGGCGACTGCTGGAAGCGGCCTTCGGCGCGCCGGTCTACGACGCCTACGGCCTCACCGAAGCGGGCATGATCGCCTGGCAGTGCACCGCCCGCCGGGGCTACCACATGGCCGAGGACACCGCGATCGTGGAGTTCCTGCCCACGCCCGAGGGCGTCGCGGCCCGGATGGTGGTGACCAATCTCGAGCTCACCGCCATGCCCCTGATCCGGTTCGAGACCGGCGATCTCGCGATCCCGGCCGATGACGGCTGCCCTTGCGGGCGGCAGCTCCGGCGGATCGCCGGGATCGAAGGCCGCGCGGTCGACTGCATCCGCCTCGCGGATGGCCGGCTGCTCTCGCCCTATCGGTTCACGCTCGCCCTGGAAGCCATCAACGGCATCCAACGCTATCAGCTGATTCAGAACGACATCGATCGTTTCGTGCTTCGGGTCGAGGCCGGCGCCGGTCAACCAGCCGACCTCGAGGACGCGGGGCAGCGCGCGATTCGCGGCCTCGCCGGCGCCGGCGCCGCGGTCGAAGTCGTGCTCGAGGCCAACCTCGACCCCCCGCCGGGCCGGAAGTTCCGGGTCGTCGAATCCAAGCTCCGCGAACCGCCGCCTTCGGATGCCGTGGCGTGACCGGCGGCCGGGGCGCGACGTTTCGGCCCGGGGCGCGCTTTGCGCTTCCCATCGGATCGTGCTCATGCTTTCTTGCGCGGTGCGCCTTCCGGTAGCATCCTCATGCTGAGGAGCCGCATGGACGGCGCAGCTGGTCAGCAGCACGAAGAACTGACAAGCGCGACCCGCGTATGCGGCGGGCGATGGCTTGTCTGGAAACGCGATACCACCTTTCTAGTTCAGCCAAAGGCCCCAGTGGGCAATCAGGAGCTGGGCGAACCACCGTCGTGATGCACCCACTCTGGAAGGCGCGCCGGAGCCCTGTGATGCCGAGGCGATCGGGCAGCGGCAGGTGGAAGATCCTCACCCTCTGCTGCGAATATCCGCCGGTCGGCGGTGGTGGCGCGACCGCCTGCCAAGGGCTGGCCGAGGGGCTGGTGCGGGCGGGCCACCGGGTCGACGTGGTCACCTCGGGCATGGAGGGACTGGCGCGGTTCGAAGAGCTGAACGGGGTCCGGATCCACCGCGTGCGGGGCCTTCGCCGCTATCAGCACTACAGCACCGCCGCCGAACAGCTCAGCCAGCTGATCCCCGCCTACTCCAAGGCGATGGAACTCGCGCGCGAGCGCGACTTCGACCTGGTCCACTGTCACTTCGTCGTGCCCGGCGGCCTGCTCGGCTACCTGGTGGCCCGCCGCACCGGGTTGCCGTACGTGATCACCGCCCACGGCTCCGACATCCCGGGCTACAACCCGGATCGCTTTCGCCTTCTGCATCGCCTGATCCGGCCGTTGTGGCGCCTGATCATCGATCAGAGCAGCGGACTCAGCACGCCGTCCGACTTCCTCAAGGACCTGATCGCCGTCCACAACCGGCGGACCGCGGTTCGCATCCCCAATCCTTTCGACGCGCCAACCGCCGTCGGCCAAGCCCACCGCCGGGTCCTCGTGGCCGCCCGGATGGTCGAGCGCAAGGGCGTGCAGCACCTCCTGGAGGCGCTCCCCGATCTCGAGACCGACTGGGAATTCTGGATTGCCGGCGACGGCCCGTACCTCAAGCAGCTGCAGAAGCTCGCGAGCGGCGCCAACGCCAGGGTGCGTTTCCTCGGCTTCGTGCCGCGCAGCGAGCTGGCGGAGCTCTATCGCTCGGCGCGGATCTTCGTCTTCCCGTCGCTGCAGGAGAACTTCCCGATGGTGCTCCTGGAGGCGATGGCCGCCGGCTGCGCCGTCGTGACCACGTCGGCACCAGGCTGCCTCGAGGTGGTCGGCGATGCGGCGGTGGTGGTCGAACCCGGCAGCACCGCCGCCCTCAAGGACGCCCTCGCGCGCCTGATCGCCGACGATGCGGCGATCGAGCGGCTGCGGGCAGCCGGTCGGGCGCGTGTGCAGCGCTTCGCGTCGGCGCGGGTCGTCGCGCAGTTCGAAACCCTGTTCCGCGACTGCCTCCAGCCTCACAGCGAGCCGCCGGCACCCGTCGGCCGGTATTCGACCCGGCCGGGGTTGGCTCACCCGCCGCCGGTTCATCAGGTGAGCCAGAATGCCCGCCGCTGAGGTTTGCTTGCAGGGCGCTGCCGGGATCGAGGAGACCGGTCTCGATGGCCGCGCCGTCCTCGATCTGCTGCGGCGCCCCTCGCCGACGGCCTGCCCGCCCGCGAACGGTTGACACAATGGCGGCCGGCGGCCCGCTGCAGCGGCTTTGGACGACCGCCCAGGTGGTCGCCCGCACACCTGGCGAGCGGCGCCTGCCCTACCTGCCCATCGATCAGATCCGGCAGCGACGCGACGCCCGCGTGCGCGCCCTGGTCCAATATGCGGCGGCCCACGTCCCCTACTACCGCGACCTGTTCAAGAAGCTGCGCCTCGACGCGCGCGACGTTCGCGGCGCCGACGATCTGGACCTGCTGCCGATCCTCGAGAAGAGGACGCTACGTGAGCATCCCTTGCGCTTCGTCGCAGAGACCGCGCGCGCCGACGATTACCTCGAGTTGGTGACCAGCGGCACCACCGGCCATCCGGTCCCGATCCGGCACGATCGGCGTTCGCTCACGGACAATCTGGTCCACACCGAGCCCGAAAAGGAGGTCGTCCGCAGCCTCGCCGGTCGCCTGTCGCGGCGCGTGATGTCGATCACGTCGCCACGCTCGAATGCCACCAAGATCACGGGGTTTCACCGGGGCGCGAGCTTCATCCCGACCGGCGCCGGGCAGCGTCGTCTGACGATTTATCAACCGATCGACGAGATCATCGGCGCGATCAATGCCGCGCGACCGAGCGTATTGATGAGCTACGGCTCCTACCTCGAACTCCTGTTCAGGCGCGCGATCGCGCGCGGCATCGCGGTCCATGCCCCACGGGTCGTGATCTACGGCGCCGACGAAATGAGCGCGGCCGGGCGGCAGCTGATCGAGGAGCGCCTCGGGGTCAAGGTCCTCTCGCGTTACGGCGCGATCGAATGCCTGCGCATCGGCTTCACCTGCGAGCGGAGCTTCGGCTTCCATATCCGCGAGGACATCTGCCCCCTGAGGCTCGTCGACGAACGTGGTCAGCCCGTGCCGCCGGGGCGACCGGGACAGGTGGTGATCTCAAACCTGGTCAATCATGGCACGGTCCTCCTGAACTACCGGCTCGGCGACGTCGCCGTCCAATCCGAGCCGGCCTGCGCCTGCGGTCGGACGCTGCCGGTGCTCGCGCAGATCAATGGCCGCCGGGACGACTCGCTGTTTCTCGCCGACGGCCGGATCCTGCACTCGCTGCTGGTGCGGCACATCTTTCGCGACCGGCTCGAGGTCCTCCAGAGCCAGGTCGTGCAGCACGAACCCGACCGCTTCGAGATCCGCCTGGCCACTGTCGACCAGCCTGCGTTCGAGCGGCTGCTGCCGGCGCTCAAGGCGGACTTGCTCGATGCGCTTGGTCCGGTCCGACTGGACTTCGAGCGCGTCGCCGAATTCCACAGCGACGGCGTGACCAAGTTCCGGCCCGTAGTGTCCCATTGCGCGCCACCCGAGGCCGCGGCCGTGACCTGAGTTCGCACGGGACGGCGAGATGATATGCGAGACTGGATAGCCCATCTGATCGACATCCTGCATTGGGATGGCGTCTCCGGCCTGCTCCTGCGGGTGCGCGAACGGCTCGGCTGGCAGACCTACCTCTGGCTCATCCGTCCGGTCGACCTCCCGCCCGCCGAGGTCGCCGCCGGCCCGGGCCTCGTGATCCGCGAGATCGGCACCGAAGCGACCGACCGCTATCTCGCTCTGCGTGGCAGGGGCAACCGAGCGCAGTACGAGGAACGGCTGCGCCGTGGTCAGCGCTGCTTCGTGGTCGAGGCGGACGGGCAGCCGGTCGCGGTCAGCTGGCTGGCGCTCAAGGAGGCGGACGTCCCTGCCCTCGGGCAGACGCTCGCGCTGGCGCCCGGCGACGCGTACGTGTTCGATACCTTCGTCGATCCCGCCTCGCGCGGGCGCCGCGTGCGTCCTCTGCTCTACAACCACCTCCTGGAGGTGGCGCGGAACGCCGGCGTGCGGCGGCTCTGCTGCCTGGTTGCGCCCTACAACCGGCGCATCCGGCGCTCCTGCGAGCGGTCGGGCTACACGGAGAGCGGCGCGGTGACCCGCGCGGGCTTCGGGCCGCTGCACCGGCAATGGTCGCGCGGTGGCTTCCGGGGCGAGCTCGTCGGGCCGCCAGGCCGCGCCGCGAAATGACGCGACCTGGCGCCGACGACACCCTCCGGCGCCCGGTCGAGCTCTCCCGTAGGGGGTGATCCGGGCCGGCGCGCCCACCACGGGCCGGGCACCGCTGCCCACCCGCGCCGATCCTCGGCAACCGGTCGTGGGAGCGCTAAGGTCGGATCCGGTCGGGACCGGAGGTCGGCTCGGCCGGGATCGAGACCGCGCCCTCGCCGAGCGGGCGCTGCATGATCACCGTGTCCAGCCAGCGGCCGAACTTGCAGCCGACGTTGCGCAGCACGCCGACCGGCGCGAAGCCCGCCTGCTCGTGCAGGCGGATCGAGGGGAGATGCGCCGAATCGCCGATGATCGCGACCATCTGGCGCCGGCCGCTCGCGGCGGCATCGGCGATCACCCGCTCCAGCAGCGCCCGGGCGAGCCCCCGGCGGCGCGCAAAGCGCGCGACATAGACCGAATCCTCGCAGGTGTAGCGGTACCCAGGCCGGCTCCGGTACGGCCCGGCATAGGCATAGCCGGCAATCTGGCCATCGATCTCCGCGACCACGTAGGGCAGGCCCGCCGCCCGGATCGCCCGCCAGCGCGTCCCGAGCTCGGCGAGGTCCGGCGGCTCGAGCTCGAAGGACGCGGTCCCCTCCAGCACCTCCGGCCGGTAGATCGCCGCCACGCCCTCGAGATCGCCCTCGAGGACCTCACGAACGAGCGGCGGCGGGACGTCCATCCCCAGTGTCCCTCACCGGCCGACGTTGGCGACGTCAGGCTGCGACTGGTCCGCGCGCAGGCGGAGGATGCGATAGGTCGGGACCGGACGGGCGAAGCCCTTGAGATCGAGATCGCCGACCAGTTCGGTCTCGACCAGATCCTCGACCGCCGCGCGGGCGCGCTGACTGATCAGGATCTCGCCGTCGCCCGCCTGGTCGCAGAGCCGCGAGGCGAGGTTCGGCACCGGACCGATCGCCGTGTAATCGAACCGGCCGGCGAAGCCGACCTGTCCGAGGGTCGCATAGCCCTGGGCGATGCCGACGCCGAAACCCAGCTGATGCCCCTGCTTGCGCCAGCCGCGGGCGAGCTCGGCGACCCGGGCCCGCATGTCGAGCGCCATCCGCACCGCGCGCGCCGCCGGGTCCGGGCAGGGCAGCGGATCGTTGAACAGCACCACCACACCGTCGCAGACGAAGCGCTCGACCGTGCCCTCGTGGCGAAAGGTCAGCTCGCCCAGCGCCTCGTGATACTGCCTGAGCACGGCCATCACCTCCTCGGGCTCGGCGGTCTCGGAAAACGCGGTGAAGCCGCGCAGGTCGCAGAACACGACGACCACCTCGCGCCGGTGGCTCTCGAGCAGACGGGCGTCGCCCGAGGTCAGGATCAGCTCCGCGATCTGGGGCGAGAGGAACCGCCTGAGCTCGCCCAGCCGCTCGATCTCGGCGAGCTGGCCCGCGACCCGCTGCTCGAGCGTCCGGTTCCACTCCTCGAGCCTGGCCGCCTGCTCCTGCACGGTGTCATGCAAGCCCTTGATCCGCAGGATCGAGCGGACCCGCGCGACCAGCGCCGCCTGATCGAGCGGCTTGGTGATGTACTCGTCGCCGCCTGCATCCAGGCCGGCCACGATGTCGCTCGGATCGGAGCGCGCCGTGACCAGAATGATCGGCATGAACGGCAGGCCCGGGTCGGCCTTGAGCTCGCGGCAGACCTGAAAGCCGTCCTTGCCCGGCATGTTGACGTCGAGCAGGATCAGATCGGGGGTCGCCTCGTGGGCGCGCTGCAGCGCCTGCTCGCCGTCGGTCGCGGTCAGCACTTCGTAACCCTGCGCACGCAGGCGGGTCTCGAGAATCTCGAGATTGGCGGCGTTGTCGTCGACCGCCAGAACCCGTGCCGGCTCACGCATCGCCCGCGACCTGGCCCGGGGTGTCGCCGAGCAGGCGACGGATCACGGCCAGCAGCTCGCGCGGGCTGAAGGGCTTCGCGATGTAGGCGTTGCAGCCGGCCTCCAGGGCCTTGGCGTCGTCGCCGCTGAGCGCATAGGACGTGACCGCGACGATCGGGATCTGGCCCAGGTCGGGATTCTGCCTGATCCGGCGGGTCGCTTGGTAGCCGTCGAGCACCGGCAGCTGGATGTCCATCAGGATCAGGTCCGGACGCTCGCGCGCGGCCAGCTCCACCCCGGCCGCGCCATCGAGCGCCTCGATCATCTCGTAGCCGACGCTGCTCAGAAGATCGCGGATGATCCGCCGGTTGTCGTCCTGGTCCTCGACGACGAGGATACGCTTGCTCATTGGGCAACCTCTGCGCCTGCGGTGCGCGCCAGTATTGCGAAGCGGTCCATCCTTCGTCAGACTTTGCCGCGTTCCTTCCACTTCTGGAAGATTCTCCGAGCCTCGCCATCAGCCTGCTGGAGCGCTTCTTCGGGCGTCAGCTGCCTGGTCGCGGCGCGCGCACACATCGTCGGGATGATCCCCTCGGTATACATCTCACTGATGGCAGGGTTCGAATAGCCGGGATAACCGATGTTGGTCGTCCAACTCGCGACATCCGCGAGCAGCTGGTACTTGTCCGGTGGATTTGCCGCGGCATCCTTGGCCACCAGCCCGGACACGTCCGGTACCGTCCCGGGAAACGCCGCCATGTTCTGGAATCCGCTTGCCAACAAGCCTTGTCGCGAACTTGCCACGTGGTCCACCAGGAATTTTTTCGCCCCATCGATGTTTTCCGCAAATCGCCAGATGACATAGGTCATGAAACCGAACGAGGGCGCCAGACGTGCAGTCGGTCCTGCTGGCGGCTTACTCAACCAGAGGTTCGTCGCGAGTGGTACCCCCATCTTCTCGCTCGCCCTAGCGATGGAGATGGTGTCCAACGTTAACGAGCCGGCACCCTCAAGCATGAATTGATTGTTTGAAGCCGGGTCCCACCGCAGCACCTCTTCGAGCATGGCCTCCTCGTACAGGCTCTTGATGTACTTAATTACCTCCAGGGTCGCCTCCGACCTGAGGGTCGGGTGGCCATCGGCGTCCTGTTCCGACGATCCGAAGGAATACATGATGGAACGGATTGTGTGGCCACTGTTCTGCTCCGGCGCGAGACTGATCCCCACCGGCTTGTCGTACAGCAATTTGATCTCGCGACCTACTTCGAAGACATTCTGCCAAGTCTCCGGGGCCTGGCCTACCGCGTCCCACAAATCTTTTCGATAGGTAAGTACCGCTGGCAGGTAGACACTGCAGAATCCAAAATATTTTTGGGTTGCCGGGTTGTATGAACTCTTAGTGATGAAGTCCAATGGCTTCCCATATTTGGGCACACATTCTTGGTAGACCTCGCGAAGATCGAGCACATCATCCTCGTATTCCGCAGGTGGCTTTATGAACATGACGAGGTCGTGCCCTCGCCGCCCTTGCACCTCCGCGCGCGCAAACTTGTCAACGTCCGCAACGCCAACGTGGTCGACGATCACCTCTGTGTCGTTCTGCTGGCCCCATTCCTTGATGAAAGTCTGGTCAAACCAGGTATCGTAGCTCGGCACGAAATGTTTCCATTGCAGGATCTTGAGCGTCTTCTTCTGGGCGCGGGCACGGCTCGGCAGGATCGCGGGCACCGCACCCGCAAGGAGCATAGCGCCTCCCGCTTTGAGCAGGTGGCGGCGGGACGGGGGGCTCTCCCTGTTGCCCGACCTGCCACTCTGTTGGACCGGGGTCTTGGGCATGGTGTTTCTCCTGGCGGCGATCGGGTGTCATGCGGTCACCATCTGCGTCTGCGACGCGAGGGGCAGGGTGAAATGGAAGGTCGCGCCCTCGCCCGGGATCGACTCGACCCAGATGCGGCCGCCGTGCAGTTCGATGATGCGCCTCGCGATCGCGAGCCCGAGGCCCGTGCCGCCCTTTTTGCGGGTGCTCGAGCTGTCGACCTGTTGGAACTCGCCGAAGATCCGCTCCTGATCCGCGGCGGCGATGCCGACGCCGGTGTCGGCGACCGCGACCAACAGGCTGCCGTCCTCGACCTTCGCCCGGACGCTCACCCCGCCCGCATCGGTGAACTTGATCGCGTTGCTGACCAGGTTCAGCAGCACCTGGGTGATCCGGCGCTCGTCGCCACGCCCGAGCGGCAGGTCGGGCGGCACGTCGACCTCCAGGGCGAGCTGCTTTTCGGTCGCCAGCGCCTCGGTCGCGCTCGCCACCTCCAGGACCAGCTTGCGCAGCGAGTAGTCGGTCTGGGCAAGCGTCAGCTGGCCGGCCTCGATCTTGGACAGATCGAGCACGTCGTTGATCAGGCCGAGCAGATGGCGGCCGTTGTGCTGAACGCGCTCGATGACCTCCAGGATCTTCCGCGGCACCTCGCCATAGATGCCGTCGCGAATCAGCTCGGTGTAGCCGAGCACGGCGTTGAGCGGCGTTCGCAGCTCATGGCTCATGTTGGCGAGAAACTCGGATTTGTGCCGGTTGGCGGCCTCCGCCTGCTCCTTCGCGGTCCGGAGCTCCGCCTCGACCCGTTTGAGCTCGGTGAGATCGAAATAGGTGACCATGCGGCCGCCGTCCGGCAGTGTCACCACCTCGTATTGCAGGACCCGGCCGTCCGACAGGTGCCATTCCCGCGCCGGCACGCTGGCCTCGCGGATCTCGGCAATCCGCCGCTCGACGTAAGTGTCCCAGTCCGCGTCGGCGACGCCATGCCGGCCGTGCCCGCGATAGGACTCCAGCAGGTCGCGCACCATCGGCCGCGCCCGCAGCACCTCCTCCGGGAAGCCCCAGAGATCGCGGAATGCCCGGTTGTGCACGCGCACGCGCAGCTCCGGATCGAGGATCAGCACGCCATAGTCGATCGTGTCGAGCACGACCTGCCGCTCGCGCAGGCTCATCTCCTCGACCTCGACCTCGGTGTCGCGGAAGACCCGCAGCGCCTCGGCCATGCCGGCGATCTCGTCGTTGCCGCCGGGGTCGGGCAAGGGCGCCCTGAGCTCGCCGCCGGCGATCGCCAGCATGCTCCGGCTCAGCGCGGTCAGGCGCGCGACCAGATTGCGATCCACATAGAGCCAGGCGAACGCCAGCAGGAGCAGGAGCGCGAGAGCGCCGATCGCGACCCCCGCGATCAGCGGCCGGTCGTGGATCAGCTGCTCCCGGTCGACGGCGGCCTGCAGTTGCTTGCGCAACTCGAACGTGAGCTCGTTCAGCGCCTTGGCCAGGTCCGCCAGCGCCTTGTCGGTGAAGATCGCCCGCTCGATCAGTTCGGTGAGATTGGCGCTGCCGGCGGCGGCCACCGTCTCGGTCTCCTGGTACTCCTTGGCCGCCTCGGCGAGCGCGTCGGTCACCCCGGCGAGCACGCCCGGCCCGATCTGCTGCGCCGCCGGCGAGCCGCGGATGAAATCGATCAGCGAGGTCAGCTCGTCCCAGGACGCGTGCAGCAGTTGCGCGTCGACCGCCTCCCGGCTGCGCTCCGCGACGTAGGCTGAGGGCAGCTGCTTGACCGCCTCGCGAAGCTTGCCGACGAGCTCGGCCGCCTGGAAGTCGGCCTCGATCATCGCGTGCGCCGAGGCGACGAAGGTGGTCGCGACCTGCAGCTGCCGGATGAAGAAGCCGACCGCCAGGATCTGCGCGACCAGCAGCGCCGCCGCCACGGCCACCGCCAGCAGGAGCTTGTTGCGAATCCGCACGACCGTCCCCGCGCCGACCTCAGCTTAGGGTCACCGCCCGCCTAGATCTTGCCATCCGCCCGCCACTTCGCAAAGATCTGCCGCAGCTCGGCATCCGCCTCGTCGAGCGCCGCCTCCGGCGTCAGCCGGCCGGTCGCGGCCTTTGCGAACATGGTCGGAATCAGCCCTCTGTGGAAGACCTCGCTGACTGCAGGGTTGGTGTAGCCCGGATAGCCGACCGCCGTGCTCCAGCTCGCGACCTCGGTCAGCAGATCGTACTTGCCGGCGCGCCTGGCCCCGGCATCGGCGTTGACCAGCTGCGCGAGGTCGGGCACCGCGCCCGGGAAGGTCGGCGTGTTCTGGAACCCGCTCGCGAGGAAGGCCGCGCGCGAATGGCCGATGTAGTCGACCAGGAACTGCTTGGCGCCCTCGATGTTGTCAGCGAACTTCCAGATGACGTAGCTGTGCAGTCCGAATGACGGTGCCGCCCGTGCCACCGGCCCGGCCGGCGCCCGCGCCAGCCACAGATCCTTGGCGAACGGCAGGTCCATGCTCTCGCTCGCGCGCGGGATCGAGATCGTGTCCAGCGTCAGCGAGCCGTCGCCGGTCAGCATGAAGCGGTTGTTGGACGCGGGATCCCAGGTCAGGACCTCTTCGACCATCGCTTCCTGATAGACCGACCTGACGTATTTGAGGGCCTCGAGCGTCGCCGGCGACTTGAGCGCCGGGTTGGCACCGACATCCTGCTCGGAGCTGCCGAACGAATACATGATCGCGCGCATCGTCTGGTTGCTGTTGGCCTCCGGCGCCAGGCTGAAGCCGACCGCCTTGTTGTACGCGAGCTTGATCCAGCGCCCGCCCGCCAGGATGTGCTCCCAGGTGTCCGGCGCCCAACGCACCTCGTCCCAGAGGTCCTTGCGATAGATGGTCAGCGCGGGATGGTACGAGACCAGAAAGCCGTAGGCCTTGTCGATCTTGGGATTGGTCGTGCTCTTGAGCGCGAAGTCGCTGGCCGGACCGTAGCGCCGCCGGCATTCTTCGTAGATCTCACGATGGTCGATCACCTGATCTTCGTAAGCCGCGTGCGGCACCAGAAAGATGGACAGATCGTGCCCGCGCCCGGCCGCCACTTCGGCCTGCGCCCGATTGCCGATGTCGTCGAGGGGGACGTAGTCGACGATGACCTCGGTGTCGTTGCGCTCGCCCCACTCCTTGACGTAAGTGCCGCTGAACCATTCGTCGAAGCTCGGCACGAAGTGCTTCCATTGCGAGATCTTGAGCGTCTTCGATCGGGCCCGGGCGCGGCCGGGCAGGATGGCCGGCGCGACCGTCGCCGCGGCCGCACCGGCGGTATCCTTAAGGAACCGTCGCCGTGAGACTGAAGTCCGGATCATGCTCTGCAACCTATGCTGACGGCCGGCGGCGCGGCCGCAATTGGCCAAGTCGTTCGAGTTGCTTCGGTTCAACTGTCCTTGCGAGCAGCGGGCATGATGGCAGACTCGGCGCGTCGATGAAAGCGCCGACGTCGATTACAGCGACGGCTTGGACAATCCAGGGTTCTGCGTCTCAGATCTCGTCGACCCTGACCCAGCGGCGCTCCTCGGCCGACCTCTGGACCGCATCGATCACCCGGGTGACCGCGTGGCCGAAGGCGAAATCCGGCTCGGCGGGCCGGCCTTCGGCGACCGCAACGATCAGCTCGCGCGCCTCGATGATCTTCTGATCGTTGTAGCCGAGCCCGATCCCCGGAATCGGGTGGAAGGCGGCGTAGCCCGGGTGCTCCGGCCCGATGTAGACACACTTGTAGCCGCGCTCGGCCGCGGGATCGGTGTGCCGGTAGAGCTGGAGCTCGTTCATCCGCTCCTGGGTGAACCGGAGCGCGCCCCGGGTGCCCTGGATCTCGTAATCGAGACCGAGCTTGCGGCCGGTGCCGACCCGGCTCGAGCCGATCGTGCCGATCGCGCCATTGGCAAAGCGCATCAGATACTGGGTCACGTCGTCGTTCTCGACCCGGCGGGCGGGCGCCCCCGCGGCCGCTCGCGAGCTCTGGCCGGTGCCGCTCGCCGCGACCGGCCGTTCACGGATGAAGGTTTCGAGCAGGCCGCAGACCTCGACCGTGTCGCCGATCAGATATTGCGCGAACGCCTGGGTATGCGAGCCCATGTCGCCGAGCGTCCCGGTACCGGCGATCTTGCGCTCGTGGCGCCAGGTGAACGGGAAATCGGGGTCGGCCTGCAGATCCTGATCGAAGGTACCGCGGAACAGCGTGATCTCGCCGAGCTCGCCGCTGCGGATCAGCTCGCGCGCGTAGGGGTGCGCCGGGTTCTTCAGGTAGTTGAAGCCGACCAGGGTCGGGACGCCCGCGGCCTGCGCGGCCTCGGCCATGGCCCCGGTCTCGGCCGCGGTGTTGGCGAGCGGCTTCTCGCAATAGACCGGCTTACCGGCAGCGAGTGCCGCGAGCGCCACCTCGGCGTGGACGTGGTTCGGGGCGGTGATGTCGACCGCGTCGACCTTCGGATCTTCGACCACCTCGCGCCAGTCCGCGGTCCAGCGCGCGAAGCCCAGGTTCGCCGCCGCCGCCTTGGCCCACTCGGGATTGAGGTCGGCCACGATCTCGAGCTTCGGCACCGCGGGCTCGGTGCCGAACACCGCGGCGACGTTCTGATAGGCGACGCTGTGCGCCTTGCCCATCCAGCCCGCCCCGATCAGCCCGATCCGGATCTCCCGCATGCTCCGCCTCCCTCGCCGGCCGCGCTTGCCAGAGCGCGCGCCTTGGCTCAGCATGGCCCGGCGCAAGGTGGGAGGCAACCATGACGGCAACGGCGACCGAGGCACAATTCGCCGGCAAGGTGGCGGCGATCACCGGCGGCACCCAGGGGCTGGGCGAGGCGACGGCGCGCCTGCTGGCGGCCCGCGGCGCCGCCGGCATCGCGATCTGCGGGCGCAACGTCGAGCGCGGCGAAGAGGTCGCGCGCCAGATCAGCGGCAGCGGCTGCCCGACCGAGTACGTCCACGCCGACCTCGAGCGGCTCGCCGACTGCCAGAACTTCATCGACAGCGCAGAAGCGAGCTTCGGCCGGCTGGACGTGCTGATCAACTGCGCCGCCGGCACCGACCGCGGCACGCTCGAGAGCACGACCGAAGAGGTCTGGGACCGGCTGTTCACGCTCAACGTCAAGTCCCAGTTCTTCCTGATCCAGCGCGCGGTCGAGGTCATGCGCCGGCATAAGATCGCGGGTGCGATCGCCAACATCGGCACGATCGTCGCCTATGGCGGGCCGCCGTTCCTGATCGCCTACTCGGCCTCCAAGGGTGCCTTGATGACGATGACCCGGGGCCTCGCCAACGCGCTCAAGCGCGACCGGATCCGGGTCAACACGCTGAACATCGGCTGGACCAACACGCCGCGCGAGCACCTGGTTCAGACCCGGGTCCACGGCCGGCCCGAGAACTGGCTCGAGGAGATCAGCCAAACGCAGCCCTTCGGCCGGCTGATCCAGGCCGAGGAGGTCGCGCGCGCGCTCGCCTTTTTGACCTCGGACGAGTCCGGCCTGATGACCGGCGCGATCATCGACTTCGACCAGCAGGTGATCGGCACCCTCGACGACAACCCGGGGGTCTGACGCCCTCCGATCCGAGGCAGACACCGGCCTTGGGGCCTTTGCCTGTCCGGCCCCGGCGACTACCTTAGGGAAGCCGGGGCCGGCCTGCACCCGCCCGCGACCAGGACCGGAACGAATCTGGGAGAGGCATGTGAATCATCGAAGCATCCTGCCGGCAGCGGCGCTGGCCCTGCTGGCCGCATGCTGGAGCTGGGCCGCGGCGGCGGCCGATCTCGGCACGGTCCGGGTCGGCGTGCTCGCGTTCGGCACCGTCAACTGGGAGCTCGACGTCATCAAGCACCACCAGCTCGACGCCAAGCACGATTTCAACCTCGAGGTCCAGGGGTTCGGCAGCGGCCAGGCGACCAACGTGGCGCTCCAGGGCGAAGCGGTCGATGCGATCGTCGACGACTATCTCTGGGTGTCGCGCCAGCGCGCCGAAGGCGAGATGCTGACCTTCATCCCCTACTCGAGCACGGTCGGGACCGTGATGGTGCCGCCGGATTCGGACATCAAGAGCCTGGCCGACCTCAAGGGCAAGAAGATCGGGGTCGCGGGCGGCCCGATCGACAAGAGCTGGCTCCTGATCCGGGCCCTGGCGACCAAGCGCCACGACCTCGACCTCGCGGCCGCGGCCGAGCCGGTCTACGGCGCGCCGCCGCTCCTGAACGAGAAGATCCAGGACGGCGAGCTCGATGCCGTGCTCAACTACTGGCACTTCGCCGCCCGCCTCGAGGCCAAGGGCTACAAGCCCCTGGTCGGGGTCGACGAGGCGATCGCCGAGCTCGGCGTCGCGAGCGTCCCCCCCCAGATCGGCTACGTGTTCGAGGAGAGCTTCGGCAAGACCCATCCTGGCCTGATCGAGGCGTTCGCCGCTGCCTCGCGCGATGCCAAGCAGCTGCTCGAGACCGACGCCGAATGGGATCGGATCCGGCCGCTCACCAAGGCCGAGGACGACGCCACCTTCGAGGCCCTCAAGCGCAGCTACCAGGCCGGCATCGTCGAGCACTGGGGCGAGGCCGAACGGGCCGATGCCGCCAAGCTCTATGCGATCCTGGCCGAGCTCGGCGGCGAGAAGCTGGTCGGCCAGGCCAAGGAGCTGGTCCCCGGCACCTTCTGGCCGACCGTGGTCTACTGAGACCGGATCGTGGCGAGCACCAGCGAAGCGCGCGCCCTCGAGGGCCAGGTCGCCGCCGCGCCGCCGCGGCCGGCAGCACCCCGACTGCGCGAACGCCTGCTGCCCAGCCTGCGGCCGGCGCTGCTGCCGGCGCTCTCGATCACGGCCCTGATCCTGATCTGGCAGCTCGCGGCGCTGTACGTCGACAACCCGCGCCACCTGCCCTCGCCCGCCGCAGTGCTGGCCGCCGTGATCCAGCTCGGCGCCAGCGGCGAGCTGTTCTATCAGCTCGGGGTCACGCTCGCCCGGGTCGCGGCGAGCTTCGTGCTCGCGATGGCGATCGGCACCGCGCTCGGCATCGCGATGGGCCGCTCGCTGCCGCTCGACCGCTTCGGCCACCCCTGGCTGGTCTTCTTCCTCAACATCCCGGCCCTGGTCACGATCGTGCTCGCCTACATCTGGATCGGGCTGACCGAGACCGCGCTGATCGTCGCGGTCGCGGCCAACAAGATCCCGAACGTCGTGGTGACGCTGCGCGAAGGCTCGCGCGCGCTCGACCGCTCGCTGCTCGAGATGGCCGCCTGCTTCAGGATCGGCCGCTGGCGGACGCTCCGCCACGTGATCCTGCCCCAGCTCTATCCCTATCTGGCGGCCGCCGCCCGCTCGGGCCTGGCGCTGATCTGGAAGATCGTGCTGGTGACCGAGCTGCTCGGCCGCTCGAACGGTGTCGGCTTCGAGATCGGGCTCTATTTCCAGCTGTTCGACGTCACCGGCATCCTCGCCTACACCGTCGCCTTCGTGGTCGTGATCCAGCTGATCGAATGGACCGTGCTGCTGCCGATCGAGCGTCATGCCAGTCGCTGGCGCCGCTGACCTCGCGGCCAGCCGCGCGCCGCTGCGCGTCACGATCCGCTCCAAGCGCTTCCCGGCGGTCGGCGAGGCGCCGGCAAAGCTGGTCATCCAGAACCTTGTCCTGGACCCGGAGCCGGACAGCTTTCTCGCGCTGTTCGGGCCGTCGGGCTGCGGCAAGACCACGCTCCTCAACCTGATCGCCGGACTGGATCCCGACTTCGAGGGCGAGGTCGCGCTGCCGGCGGCCGCCCGGATCGGCTACATGTTCCAGGAGCCGAGGCTTCTGCCGTGGCTCACGGTCGAGGACAACCTGCGCCTGGTCCTGCCCGATGCGCCCGCGACCGAGCCCGCGATCGACGCCTGGCTCGCCGAGATGCATCTTTCGGACGTGCGCGCCGTTTTTCCGACGCGGCTCTCGCTCGGCATGGCGCGCCGGGTGGCGCTCGCCCGCGCCTTCATCATCCAGCCGACCCTGCTCCTGATGGACGAGCCGTTCGTGTCGCTCGACGAGCCGACCGCCGAGCGCCTGCGCCGCCTGCTGCTCGAGACCCTGCAGGCGCACCCGGCGACCGTGGTCTTCGTCACCCACAACCTGCGCGAGGCGATCATGCTCGCCGACCGGATCGCGCTCCTGACCCCCGCGCCGACGCGGGTGCTCGAAGTCCTCGACGTCCCCCTCACCGCGGACGAACGCTTCGACGAAACCGCGATCGAGCGCGCCCGCCACCAGCTCCTCGACCGCGACCTCCCCGGCCTCCGCCTCCCTGGCTGAGACCGGCTGCCGACTCGCTGAACCAGCGGCGTCGCCCCACAAGCTGTCGAGGAAAGAGTGGTCGTAGTTAAGTTAAACCATCAATCGCTCGCGACCATCCAATCCATGTCCTCCCTCAGATCGGAAAAGCAGGCCCGGCAAATCCATTCGTAGCCTGCACCATGTCGGTAGTCGTCGCAGGTGGTGTACCCTTCGTGCTGGATGTCCGGGCCCGGCAAGCTCGGCAAATTTGACCCAACAAGCGGCACAATGGTCGTGATCCCAGCGCTCGTTCCAGCGGGTGTATCTGCGGAACTGCAAGCGCACACCCTTGAGGTGACGGGCATTGTCGATCCGCCACTGCTTGTCCGTCTGCGCAGTCATGCCCCGCTCCAGCGACAGCCAGTCGACGCCGGCCGTGCGCGGACAACCACGTTCTGTTTCCTGGCGGCGCATGGATTCCCATGGTCGCATGGACCGATCAGCAGGCCGAATGCTGACGCGCAAAGGTTTATACCAGGTTACCAAGATGGCGCTGGGGAGACGGCGATCTACAACAGCTGTCCGAGCAGCGACCCGGTCGCCATAGCGCCAACAACGAGTGCCGCGCGCCCTGTGCCCCGGTTGCGCCTGCCGCGCTCAGGCCTGGCGCGCCTGCATGAAGCCGCGGGCGGGGTCGTAGCCGAAGATCGCGACTGCGAGGAACAGCACGGTGCAGCCGACCACCACCGCGAGCGCGGTCGGCTCGAGCTGGCCGTAGAGCGCGAACCGGATCAGCTCGGTCGCGTGGCTGAACGGGTTCGCCTCGCAGATCTGCCAGAGCAGGACGCTCGATTCGCGCACCCGCCAGAGCGGATAGAGGGCGGAGGACGCGAAGAACATCGGGAAAATGACGAAGTTCATGACGCCCGCGAAGTTTTCGAGCTGCCGGATCACCGAGGACAGCAGCAGGCCCAGCGCGCCGAGCATGAAGCCCGCGAGCAGGAGCGCGGGCAGCACCGTCAGATAGCCGATCGGCGGCGGCTCGATCCCCCAGAGCCAGGCGACCGCCAGGTACGCGTAGACCTGGAGCACCGCGACCAGCGTGCCGGCGAGCAGCTTGCAGACCAAGAGGTACCAGCGCGGCAACGGGCTCACCAGGAGCACGCGCATCGAGCCCATCTCGCGGTCGTAGACCATCGCGAGCGAGCTCTGCATCCCGGCGAACAACAGGATCATCGCGCACAGGCCGGGCGTGATGTAGACCTCGTAGAGCACGTAGGTCTCGTACGGCGGCTGGATCGAGACCCCGAGCACCGAGCGAAAGCCGGCGGCGAAAATGAAGAGCCACACGAGCGGCCGAACCAGTGCCGAGACGAAGCGGCCGCGCTGATGCACGAAGCGCAGGGCCTCGCGCTGGATGATCACCGCCGCCGCCCGCCAGTAGTGCGCAGGCGTCAGGCCGCGGCCGGCGCCCTGGGCCAGCTGGTCGACGCTCGCGACGCTCATCGGCCCGGCTCCGGACTCATGCCGCGCGCGCGTCGGTGGTGAGTTTGGTGAACGCGCCGCGCAGATCGCTGGTCTTCGCCTGGGCGCAGATCGCCGCGCCGTCGCCCTCCGCCAGGATGCGCCCCTCGTGGAGCAGGATCACCTGATCCTTTGCGCCGACCTCGTCGATCAGATGGGTCGCCCAGAGCACGCCGATGTCCTCCTCGGCGCACAGTCGCCGGACATGCTCGAGGATCGCCTGGCGCGAGCCGATGTCGAGGCCAACAGTCGGCTCGTCGAGCAGCAAAAGCTTCGGCCGGTGCAGCAGGGCGCGGGCGATCTCGATCCGGCGCATCTGACCGCCCGAGAGCAGCCGGACCTTGTCGCGGGCCCGCTCGGCCATCTCGAAGCGCTCGAGCTCGGCGAGCGAGCGCCGCTTCGCCTCGGCGCGCGCGATCCCCTGCAGCCCGGCGGCGTAGAGCAGGTTCTGCATGACCGTGAGTTCGAGATCGATGGTGCGCTGCTGGAACACCACGCCCAGCCGGCCGAGCGCCTGCGAGGGCCGGCTGCGGACCTCGATGCCGAAGATCCGGATGGCGCCGGTGCGGTTGTTGTAGAGCCGGGTGATCAGGCTGAACAGCGTGGTCTTGCCGGCGCCGTTCTGGCCGAGCAGCACCGTGAAGCTGCCGGGCTGGATCGCGAAGCCGACGTCGGCGAGCGCCCGGCGTTTGCCGAAGCTGTGGCTCAGGCCCTCGACCTGCAGGGCGCTGACCTGCCGCCCGCTCGGTTCGACCGGCCGCGCGCCGGCCGTCTGCCCGACCAAGGTTGCCGTCTCTGCCATCGGCTGGCTGTGCTCCCCCTCGAACCGACCTCGGCCGCCCTTCTATACCGGATCACCCCGGCCGTCGATCGGTCCCCGCCCGAGGATATGGCGCAGCCCGCCAGCCGATCAATCGGACGCTGCCGGCTCGCGGAGGATGATCGTGAGCCCGCCAGAGCCATGCGGGCCGAAGCCATGGCGGCGAGGTGCGAAGCCGTGGCCTGGAAAGACCCGGACAATCCTCGGGGAGTGACGGTGGACCGTGACGAACGACCGGCCCAGGCGCCCGGGTCCGCCGACGAAGGGCACGCCGTGCTGCCGTGAGCCGAACCGCCAGCGCGGCTGCCCCCAGCCGAACTGCGGGCGCCGGTGCGGCGGCTCGAACCCTCGCCTGCCGGACGGCGGCCCGGACCAGTGCCGGCTCTGGCGATCCCCGAACCAACGCGTGTCGTGCCCGGGCCCGAACGATCGACCACCGCCGAACGATCGATCCTGCTGGTGCCGGAACGACTGATGGCCGAAGGATCGGCCCCCGAAGGACTGGCGGCCGAACGAGTTGGAAGAGTGCCCGAACGACTGGTGGGACGATTGGCCGTGGCGGTCCTTGGCCTCGGCGAGGGCACTCAGATTCAGACAGCCGGCCAGCACGGCCATGAGCAGCATGGGTCGACGCATCGCAGAGCCTCCTTCGCGCAATTCTAAGCGAATGCGAGGCAATTCTGCCAGCCGGGCGTGAACCGGGCCTGAGTCGGCCGTTCATTGCCCGTTCACTCGCGGGCGCTTAATAGTGACGGCAATGCGCCTTGTCCTCCTCGTCCTCCTGGCTCTCGCCGGCGTCGGCGCGGCGACCCCCGGGAGCGCGGCCGAGAGCCGCTCGAGCGCGCTCGTCCGTATCGCCGACCGGCCGCCGCTCGGCACCGTGCTGCGCCGGATCGAGGAGCGCTGGCCCGGCCGCGCACTGACGGCGCGCACCGTCGAACGCAACGGCCGCCCCCTCTATCAGATCAAATGGCTGGGCACCGACGGCAAGGTCCGCGACATCACCTGCGATGCCACGACCGGCGAGATTCTGCGGGTCCACTGACAACCCGCGCAGACCGCCGCCAAGCACCTGCGACCGCTGGACGACTCCCGCGACCGCCCGCAACGGGCGGTGCGAGCCCTAGCTGCGGCGTGAGTTCAACCGCCAGGGCAGGCGCAGCTCCGAGGTCTGCCCGGCCATGTTCCAGGGGTCGCTCGAGGGCTCGAAGTTGCCGGCCTCGGCCTCGGGAGCAACTCGCCGTTTGCGCGGCGCCTTGGTGACGATGTACTCCACCTCGGCCGTCCTCTGGCCGCGACGGATCCGCTCGACTTTGACTCTCACGCTTACCCCCTGGATCGCTTGGGTGGGGCCACTATACTGCAACCGGCGCTAAAGCCAACATCGACTTTCGCGCGAGGGTAGATCGCGCTCTGCTGACGCCGAGCCAACGGAGCGCTGGAAATCCCGGCGGCACCCGGATCGTTCATCGCGTTCCTCTGACCTGCTGACCGGCCGCCACCGCTCCGCGCGCGCTCTTCGAGCATCGACGCTCGCCTCATGGTAAATACGTAGCGCGTCGCCATCCGCACACAAGCCATCTCGCCCGCGAATCCTGCAGGCGCCACTGATCGCGGCCGCGTGCCGTGCCCGCCGTCAACCCTGACTTCGGGATAGAACGGAGCGACGACAGTTTCGCGTGCATCTGCGTTCGTCCCGACGACCTCATCCGCACGCCTGATGCAGCCCCCGGGGACCGGGTCGCCGCCAAGCTCCGCGCGTCGCCGTTCCAGAAAACGGCGCACCGCCGGGTCGGGTTCCAGACCGATCGCACGCAGGTACCGCCCGGTCCGCCGCGTCGATCTGTCCGCTCGCCGCCAGCAGGCGCGCGCGGGCCGCCCACCAGGGCTGATCGTCGGCAAGGCGCGGATCGTAGCCGACCCGCTCGAGGGCCTCGCCGGGGCCGACCCGAGCGGGGACTTTCCGGCACTCATGATTTACGACGCAGGCAGGTTCCGCGCCACCTGTCGGCTGAACCCGACGCGAGGCCCGAAACGATGTCGACTTTGAGCATTGACCTCCGACAGGGCGGGCATCCCGGCGGCTCAATCCACACCGCAGAAGTGTCACGCTGCGCCATGGACAATCCGAATTCGAACGCTCGCCAGGCAGACGAGGCTGCAGGTTCGGGGCTAAGAACGCGGGGCTCCGGCCATCCGATTTTGCGCCGCAATCAGCTCAGGTCGGTGCTGCCGATGCGCGGCGCCGGCGAGGAACTGGCGTGGGCCTCGTTCGCTCCGCGGGCGGCGAAGCTCGCTTGCCAATAACCCGGGCCATCCCGCCCGCTTGGAGCGGCGCAGGTCAACCTCGTCCGCTGCCAGCGAGTTGGCGATGCTCAGACGAGCACGGTCTTCAGATGGTCGGCCAGCCGCAGGGCCAGCGCGGTCAGGGTGAGCGTCGGGTTGGAGCAGCTACCGGTCGGGAACACGCTACTGCCGGCGATGTACAGGTTGGCGATGCCGAACACCCGGCAGTCGGCATCGACCACGCCCCGGCTCGGATCGCTGGCCATCCGGGTGGTGCCCATGTGGTGGAAGTGGCCGCCGATATCGTCGCTCCAGGTATCGTCGTCCCGCGCCAGCCAGTCGGCCATCTGCAGCCGTCCGAGGTCCAGACGGGCGAGCTCCTGTCCGACCAGCTCGACCAGTGTCCGCGCGCTTCGCTTGTCGAGCGCGCTCAAGCGCCAGTCGAGGTTGCCACGGCGCATGCCCAACTGGTCGCGGTCCCGGCCGAGCACGACCCGACTGTCCGGATTGGGCGACTGCTCCGCCTCCATCATCAGGTAGACGCTGGTGTCGAGCCGCTCGCAAAAGCCGCGCACGACACCATTCAGATCTTCGAGAACGGCGAGCAGGTCGGCACCGAAATGTTCCGGAATTTGACCTTTGGCGAACGCCTTCCTGATCTCGGCCAGTGAGGTGTAACCGGGCGAGCGTATCCGACCCACTTCCTTTTCCCCGAGCATGAGCATGGGGTTGAGGATACGTTCGCGGGCCTGGACGTCGGCGCTCGCGGTCAGGGCGCAGCGGACGTGATGGCCGTCGTGGGCCAATTGGGCGTAGGCCTTGTACCAGTTGTCCTGGATCGACAGCACGGACCCGCCGACGATCCGGATATGCTCCATGAAGAAGCGACCGACCTGGTCACGCTGATTGCCGAGCCCGCCGGCGACCACGCCATCGGAGCTGAGCAGCAGGCGCGGATTCTCGAGCCCGCCGAGGGCCAGGACGTAGGTCCTGGCCTGGACCCGCGCGGTCTTGCCCTCGAGGCTCTGGATCCGATAGGCTGAAACTCTCGAGGCGGCGGCATCGGTCTCGATGTCGACCAGGTTGGCGTGCAGCAGCACATCGACGTTGCTGGCGTTTGCCAACGGCTCGCGGTAGGCGACGCCGAAGTTGGTCGCCGGCACGCTGTAGCGCCACATCTTGGGGCGGATGCGGTCGGGCCGAAAGGCCAGGAACTCGGTGCCGGGCGGCGCGATCTCCGCGGGCGTATAGTTGAACGGCCCGAGCTCGAGCAACGGATGGGCGCGGAGGTAATAGGGCGCGAGATCGGCGGCCGTGATCGGCCAGCCGCTGTACGGCACCCAGTCCCGCTTCTCGAAGTCGATCGGGTCGAAGGGCGTGCACATGCCACCCCAATGGTTGGTCGCGCCGCCGAACATGCGCACCCGCGGGACGTCGAGATCGAGGTAGGGCACGCCGAGATTGCGCCCGGCATAGAGCGCCTGGGTCGCGTCCTCGTAGTCCAGTCCGCCGCTCTCGAGCAGGATGACGCGCTCGCCGCGGCCGGCGAATTCGAGGGCGATGCTGATCCCCGCGGCGCCGGCACCCGCGATGCAGACATCGCAGGCCAGCGGCTGGTCGGCATCGAAGGTGGCGAAGTCGCGGATCATCGCGCCGGGCCCGGCGCGGCCGCACCGGCCGCCAGTGCGATCGCGGCGCAGGCGTGGCACTCGCTGCGCGCCAGCACCCAGCCGTCGAGCAGGACCGTGTCGCCGCGCTCGAAATCCCGCCGGACCCGGGCGCGCAAGTCCGTGCGCGCGGCCGCCGGATCGTGGCCGCTCGCCCGCTGCAGCTCGGCTGCCAGGGCCCGGGACGCGCGCTCGTCCGGGTAACGGCTGAGATAGCGTCGGCCGATCGCGACCGCGCTGTCCAGATGCTCGAAGATGGCAGCCAGCACGGCCGCAGGCGCTGCGTCTTTCGCCGGCCGCGCCCACGCGGGCAAGGGCCCGAGAACCGCCGCTGCGGCGGCGGCGAGCCTGAGAAAGGTGCGGCGGCCGGGCTGGCCGGATCGGTTCGACATCGAAGTCTCCTGCCGACGCGCCCGCGCGCACAACGCGCGGGCCGGCGGCGCCCGTCCAAGGGCGCCTGCCCATTCTGCCGCCCGCTCGTTCACGATTCGTAACCTGTGCCGGAAGTTGAAGGCCGATCGCACGCGTGCTCGGCGCGACGGCACCGGGCCGCCTTCGAGGCGCTTTGCGATGTCCAGGCAGAACGGGTCGGCCGGCAGCCCGAACCGACCGCGATCGATCGAGCCAGGCGCCCGCCAGAGGGCCGGCACCGCTGGCGGTTCCGTTCCCAGAAGTCCGATCCGTTGCCGCCGCCGGTTCAGAAACGGTTAAGCTTGCCGGTGCTTGGCTTCGCGGGCGTGCGTCGGCGAACTGCGCCGCCGAAGCCAGCGCGCTGTGAAGTGGAGAAAACATGCGGGTACTGGTGGTCGAGGATGATCAGGATCTCGCCAGGCAGATCAAGGAGTGTCTGGCCGAGGCGGGCTATGCGGTCGATCTCGCGGCCGATGGCGAGGAGGGCCACTACCTCGGGGAGACCGAGCCCTACGATGCGGTCGTGCTCGATCTCGGGCTGCCGGTGGTCGACGGCATCACCGTGCTCGAGCGCTGGCGGGCGGCCGGGCGGCGGATGCCGGTCCTGATCCTGACCGCGCGCGATCGCTGGAGCGAGAAGGTCGCTGGCTTCGATGCCGGCGCCGACGACTACGTCGCCAAGCCCTTCCACATGGCCGAGGTGCTGGCGCGGCTGCGGGCGCTGGTCCGGCGCGCGGCCGGCCACGCCTCGGCCGAGCTCGCCTGCGGCCCGGTCCTGCTCGACACGCGCAGCGCCAAGGTCACGGTCGAGGGCCGGCCGGTCAAGCTGACCGCCCAGGAATACCGCCTGCTCGCCTATCTGATGCATCACCAGAACAAGGTGGTCTCGCGCACCGAGCTGACCGAGCACCTGTACGATCAGGACTTCGACCGCGACTCCAACATCATCGAGGTGTTCATCGGCCGGCTGCGCAAGAAGCTCGGGGCGGAGGTGATCGAGACCGTGCGCGGGCTCGGCTACCGGGTCCATGCGCCCGGATGAGCCGGGGCGCCGGTCCGGCACGACGCAACTCGCTCGCCTTCCACCTGATCGCGAGCGCCGCGGTCTGGTGCGCGCTGGTGCTGAGCGTCGCTGGCTGGCTGCTCTCGACCCTGGTCGGCGACACGGTCGAGAGCAACTTCGATGCCAGGCTCTCCGTGCTTCTCGAAGGCCTGGTCGCGGGCAGCGAGATCGGCCCGGACGGCAAGCTCGAGCTCCGGCCGCAGCTCGGCGAGCCGCGCTTCACCCAGCCGTTGTCCGGCTGGTACTGGCAGATCGGCGCCCCCGACCATCCGCTCGACCGCTCGTCCTCGCTCTGGGACCAGACCCTGCCGGTGCCGCCAGCACCCGGCGGCCGGCCCTGGACCGGCGGCGCCTCGAGCGGCCCCTGGACCGGCCCCTGGGTCGGCGACGTGACCGGCCCCGACGGCCAGTCGCTGCGCATGCTGGTGCGCCTGATCACGCTGCCCGACGCCGCCGCGCCGCTGCTGTTCGCGGTCGCCGGCGACCGCGCCGAGATGGCCGCCCAGAAGCGGCGCTTCGACCGCCTGCTGACGCTGGCGCTGGGCGGCCTGTTTCTCGGCCTCTTGGGCGCGCTCCTGCTCCAGGTCCGGATCGCGCTGGCGCCGCTGCGGCGGATCGAGGCCAGCCTCGCCGCGATCCGCGCCGGCCGGGCGCGCCGGCTCGAGGGCCGGCTGCCGGCCGAGCTCCAGCCGCTGGCGCTCGAGCTGAACGCGCTGCTCGACCACGGCGAGGCGCTGGTCGAGCGCGCCCGGACCCACGTCGGCAACCTCGCCCACGGCCTCAAGACGCCGCTCGCGGTCCTGCACAACGAGGCCGAGCGCAGCCAGGGCGCGCTCGCCGCCCTGGTCGGCCGCCAGGTCGCCCAGATGCGCCGCCTGGTCGACCATCACCTGGCGCGCGCCCGCGCGATCGCGACCGGCCAGATCCTGGGCGCCCGCACCGAGGCCCTGCCGGTTGTGCGCGATCTCGCCCGCACGCTGGAGCGCATCCACCACGAGAAGGCGCTCGCGATCGAGCTCGCCTGCCCGCAGGCGCTCGCCTTCCGCGGCGCCCGCCAGGACCTCGAGGAGATGCTCGGCAACCTGCTCGACAACGCCTGCAAGTGGGCCGCGCAGCAGGTCCGGATCGAGGCCGCCCGCCAGGACGGCCGCCTGCTGGTCACGATCGACGACGACGGCCCGGGCCTGCCCGCCGGGCGCCGCGCCGAGGTCCTCGAGCGCGGCCGCCGGCTCGACGAGCAGGTGCCCGGGACCGGGCTCGGCCTCGCGATCGTCGCCGACATCGCACTGCTCTATGGCGGCGGGCTGACCCTCGAGGCAGCGCCCGCGGGCGGCCTGCGGGTCCGCCTCGACCTGCCGGCAGCACCCGAGCTCTGAGCGCCGCCCCGGACACCTGAACCGCGGCTGAACGGCCGGTTCAGCCTGCGTCCAACCGCCAAGAGCTAGGGTTCTGCACGCAAGGCGCCGCCGTTCCCCCCCGGCGCCGACGCGGAGGACCCGTCGATGCCAAGACTGCCCCGTGCCGCCCTCGCCGCCCTGATCGCGCTCGGCCTTGCCGGCTGCGCCAACAGCGGCCTGGGCCAGAAGCAGACCGTCGGCGCGCTCGCCGGCGCCGGCGCCGGCGGCCTGCTCGGCGCCCAGTTCGGCCACGGGCCCGCCCAGCTCGCCGCGACCGCGGCCGGCACGCTCGCGGGTGCCTTGCTCGGCGGCGCGGTCGGCAAGTCGCTCGATCAGACCGACCAGCTGTACGCCAGGAGCGCCGAGTACCACGCCCTCGAATACGCGCCCTCGGGCAGCCAGACCAGCTGGCAGAACCCGGACAGCGGCCACTCCGGCAGCATCATCCCGACTCGCACCTACGAGACCGCGAGCGGCGACTACTGCCGCGAGTTCCAGCAGCAGGCGGCGATCGGCGGCCACATCGAGGAGGTCTACGGCACCGCCTGCCGCCAGCCCGACGGCCAGTGGCAACTGGTCAACTGAGCGCCCGCCGGCGCCGCGGCTACGGGCCCGGCGCCGGCCCGCCCGCCGGCTGGTCGCGGGTCGGGTCCTCCCGCGTCTGCGCCCCGAGCCGGGCAGCGAGACCGAGCAACGCCGCCGCCGCTCGATCGATCGCGCCCGCATCGGTCCCCCGGAACACGATCGTCGTCCCCGGCCCCTCCGGCCGCCAGAACGGATAGCTGCCGATCTCGAGCCCGGAAAACCGGGCCTGGATGTCGCCGAGCCCGGCATTGGCGACGTCGCCCTCGGGCGCGAACACCGTGATCGCCCGCGAGCGCACCTTTTCCCCACCTTTGAGCGTCGGCAGCAGGCCATCGAACATCGCCTGCATGATCTTCGGCACGCCCGGCAGCACGTGCACGTTCTCGACCCGAAAGCCCGGCGCGACGCTCACCGGATTGTCGATCAGCTCGGCCCCTTCGGGCATGTCCGCCATCTTCATGCGCGCCGGATTGACCCGCTCGGGCGGATAGTACGCGAGCAGCCGCCGCTCGGCCTCCGGATGCCGCCCGTACCGCCGCCCGAACGCCTTGGCGACCGAAGCCGCGGTGATGTCGTCATGGGTCGGCCCGATCCCCCCGGTGGTAAAAACATAGGAATAACGGGCGCGACCGGCATTGACCGCCTCGACGATCGCAGCCTCGTCGTCCGACACCACCCGCACCTCCATCATCCGGATTCCGATTTCTCCCAGTCTCCGCGCGATGTACGGCAGGTTGGCATCGACCGTCCGGCCCGAGAGAATCTCGTTGCCGATGATGATCAGGCACGCGGTCACCGCTCTTTCCGAATGGCTCATCGACGTCTTCCTCTCGGCCATGCTTTCTGCCAACGCTCAGCCTAGCAGAGACTATGAGCGGCGGCAGTGGCCGACGAGCTTCAACCTCGACAAAGGTCGGCGAGTAGCTGACGAAGCCCGCTGGCGACCAACCGGGCGGGCCGGTTCCAGCCTGCCGCCGCGGCCTGCATCCGGAAATTTCTGATACGCTGGTGCCTCGGATCGCGCAGGAGGTCTCGATGCTCGGATTGCTCTGGGTGCTTACCGATCGCTCATGGCGGACGGCCCTGCTCCTCGTCTGCGTCTGCGGTTGGCAAAGCGCCGCCGCACAATCGCCTTCTGATTCCCTGCCGTCCTGGAACGAGGGCAGCGCGAAGTCGGCGATCGTCGAATTCGTCGAAGCGGTCACCAAGCCGGGTGGCCCGGACTTCGTGCCGCCGGCCGAGCGCATCGCGACCTTCGACAACGACGGCACGCTCTGGGCGGAGCAGCCGAGGTACGTCCAGCTCGCCTTCGCGCTCGACCGGATCAAGGCGCTGGCGCTCAGGCATTCGGAGTGGCGGGCCACCCAGCCGTTCAAGGCCGTGCTCGAGGGCGATCCGGAGGCGGTGGCGGCGTCCGGCAAGCCGGGGCTGCTCGAGATTATGGCCGCGACCCATGCCGGCATGACGACCGAGCAGTACGGGGCGATCGTCGCCGACTGGCTCGCCAGGGCGCGCCACCCGCGCTTCCGGCGGCCCTATACCGAGCTGGTCTACCAGCCGATGCTGGAGCTGCTCGCCTATCTGCGCGCCAACGGCTTCAAGACCTTCATCGTCTCGGGCGGCGGCGTCGAGTTCATGCGCGTGTTCGCCGAGCGGGTCTACGGCATCCCGCCCGAGCAGGTGATCGGCTCCTCGGGCGTGGTCAGGTTCGAGATCGGGCCGGACCGCAAGCCGGTGCTCGTCAAGGAGGCCAAGGTCGAGTTCGTCGATGACGGCCCCGGCAAGCCGGTCGGCATCAACCGGTTCATCGGCCGGCGCCCGATCGCGGCGTTCGGCAATTCCGACGGCGATCTGCAGATGCTGCAGTGGACCACCGCCGGCCAGGGCCGCCGGGTCGGCCTGATCGTCCACCACGACGACGCCATGCGCGAGTACGCCTATGACCGCAAGAGCGCCGTCGGCCGGCTCGACGAGGCCCTGAAGGCCGCCCGGCCGGCCCACTGGGTCGTCGTATCGATGGCGACCGACTGGCGGACGATCTTTCCGGAAGCGACGCGATGACCCAGACGCCGCGTCCGCGGCATCGACGAGGATGTTGGTGTCGACGAGGAGCACCCATTAGCGCCCCTCCATGGCCTGGTAGAGGGCGTCCCGGTCCGCGATGTCGACCGCGCCGCCGCTGTGAAACACCGGCAGCGGAGCAAGCTTCCCGGGTTTTCTCTGGGCGCGGAACAGGTTGCGCAGCGCGGTCTCGACGAGCTCGGACATCGTCCGCCCCTGGCGCGCCGCCTCGCGCCTGAGCTCGGCCATAACCGTGTCGTCGATGTTGAGCGTGGTCTTCATAGGGAAAGCCATATTGTCCGGATGACGATATGTCTACCCACGAAGCGATGGGCGCCGCTGAACCGTTCTTCTGCTGGTCGACCCCCCTCGCCCGCCAGCCGTGACGCAAGCTTACTCCGGGACGGCCCTGCCACCATCCTCGTCCGCGGGGGGCGGAGCGCGCAGGCGGGACCGGACGCCGGCCGGAACGCAGTCCCCTCGTATTTTGAGCGGCAAAATGTTATGAGGACAACATGGCCGAGGAACCGACAACCTGCTTCTGGAATACATGCGCCGGTTCGACGCCCGCCAGGCGCGCTTCGAGGACGCCTTGCGCGACATGTCGGGCCGCCTCTCCTCGATCGAGGGCTACCCCGCGACCATGCACGGCGGCCTCGCCCGCCACCGCGGCGAGATCGAGACCATCAAGTCCCGCATGGACCGCATCGAACGCCGCCTCGACCTCGCCGACGCGCCCACCTGATGTCCTCCCTTTCCAAAGGTTCCTCGTATCTCCCGACACGTGTGGTTGAGACGGGCGACTGTCGGGACGAGATGTGTTCGGCGACCTGCCCGACGCCTGGATGCTCGCCGGCTGCACCGTGATCATCGCCAGCGGCCTGCTCGTCTTCTACCGCGAAGCCCTCCTCGGCCGGCGCTGACCCCGCCGCCCCGGCCAGCTGGGCCGAAGTCGCCGACCGCAACCTGACCCCGGCACGCCACGGAGGCGTGGAATTGCTTGAACGCAAGAGCTGACCCCGGCACCCCCGCCTGTGCAAGGAAATGACAATTTCAGCAAGATTGCGAAAGACAGGGCTGTAAAAGAGTATAGTGTCATTCGACTAGATATTATACTCAAAGTTGTGCATCGATGGTGTAGAAATCAGGGGTCTCTACTAAGACTTAATATGAAGCGTAAGGGATGAAACCCAAGGGCGGGTCAACTCGTTGACGGGAGCCGGACTGCGATGCCGATCGAGTACGTGACGAGCGGCAGGATCATCGCCGATGGTGATTCGCTGGCCGCCCCCTGGCCGGTTGTAGCCGAAGGACCGTGCCGGTCAGGAGTGCCTGGCCACAAAGCCGCGCAACCGGGGCGCGGCAGCCGAAGACGAGACCCGTCCGCAGCACCGAGGCACGATGCCGGATCCGACCAAGGCCATGCCGCGTTTTCGGTCGAGCCCGGCGGCAACGGTGCCGGCTTGCCACGGGCCAGCCTGCAGCGCGTGTTGGAGCATATGCGGATCCATCTGGATCAGGACCTCTCGGTCCCGGCGTTGGCGGCGGTGGCGCACATGAGCCCCTTCTACTTCAGCCGGCTGTTCAAGCAGAGCACCGGGTTGAGCCCGCACCAATATCTGCTCCGGCAGCGCATCAGGCGCGCCAAGGAGCTGCTGGCCGACGGTCGGCGCCGGGTCGCCGAGGTGAGCTACGAGCTCGGCTTCCCGCACCAGAGCCATTTCACTACCGTTTTCCGCAAGCTGGTCGGAATGACGCCACGCGCCTACCAGAGGCAGGGCGGCAGATAGAAGCGGCGATTTTCTGACAAACACCGCACGAATCCGAAAGACCGCGCCCCGAGCGTTTCGATAAAACTGCTAGCCAACTGACGCTTGGCGCGTGCTGCTGGGCGTGCGCAGGGGGGTGCGCGGACCCATCGGCACGATACCTGTATCGGACCCGAGGGGGAGCAGCCATGGGTCGAGGCACGCGGATACTCACAACCGTAGCTTGTGCTGCGGCGGTGCTGGGGCTTCTGAGCGTCCCTGATGCGGGGCGCGCCGCAGATCAAGAGCACGGAAGAGGACAGGGACAGGTTTACAACCCGTATCCGCGTGGCATTCTCCCGGGCGATCTGAGGCGGGAGATGAACAGAGTTCGGAAGGAAATTCGCGGCATCTTCAAGCAAGCGCTCGATGAGCGGCGCGCATTACCGCCGCTGACTGAGACGGGCAACCCCCCGATAATCCAAGGCGCCGGATATGAGGCTGTCCGCACCCTCGGCAAGCTGATGAATTACGACGAGAACATGTCGGTCGAGAAGGATGTGGCCTGCGCCTTCTGTCACATGCCGTACGTCGCCTTCGGCGGCCCGATGCCATCGGTCAATCTGACGACGGTGGCCTATCCGGGATCGTTCGATTTTCGGTTTGGCAAGCGGACACCGCAGCGCTATACTTATTCGCCGCGATTCCCTGTACTCCAGTACAACGAAACGCAGGGTTTGTTCTTCGGTGGTAACTTCTGGGATGCGCGCGCGACCGGGTACAAGCTGCAGAGCGCCGACGCCGAGCAGTCGCAGTTTCCTCCGCTCGATACTCTGGAACACGGCCTGCCTGACCTGGCCTGCATCGCGTTCCGTCTGTCCAAGTCGCAATACCGGTCGCTCTTCGAGGAGATCTGGGGCGAGACTTCGCTCGATATCGACTTTCCGCCCGGGACCGAGAAGATCTGCGACACGCCGGGCGGCGCGGAGAAGTTTGGCGGCAGCGCGACCCCGGTTCCGCTGACTCCGGAAGACCGCACCAAGGCAAAGAACGTCTATAATCACTGGGCGCAGTCCATCTCCTTCTACGAATCCTCGGACGGGGTCAGCCCCTTCACGTCGAAATTCGATGCCTACCTGGCGGGCAATTACCAGTTCACGCAAGACGAGCAGGCCGGTTACGACCTGTTCCGGGGCAAGGGCAACTGCAATTCCTGCCACCTCGACGGCAGATCCACCACTCTGAAAGCGGACCAGACCGACACCGGTGACGCCGCCGATGTGGAACCTTTGTTCACCTGCTTCGGCTATGCCAACCTCGGCCTGCCCCTCAATCCCAGGAACGCGTTCGATTACGAGACCACCCCGGATCGCTTCGGGTTCACGCCCAATCCGCTCGGCTTCGGCTACCGCGATCTGGGACTGGGCACCTTCCTCAGAAGCGGCTTTGGCACCGCGCCCAATCCGAACCAGGACTGGGTGAAGCTGGCGCCGAGCGTCGACGGCCAGATGCAGGTGATGACGGCGCGCGATGTCGCCATGACGCCGCCACAGTGCCCCACGACCGAGGCCGGCCAGACCGACAAGGACGGCAACCCGGTGCCGTACTTCCAGAAAGCGTTCTTCCACAACGGCTACGCCAAGAGCCTGAAGCAGCTCGTCCATTTCTACAACACGCGCGACGTGTATGCGCAAAACGTCACGTCGGGCCACTGCGAGTCGGGAACCACGGAAAAGGTGGACTGCTGGCCGATGCCCGAGGTCCCGAACAACATCGACATGACGGTCGGCAACCTCGGCCTGACGGATCATGAGGAGGACCTGGTCGTGACCTTCCTGCAAACCCTGACGGACGGCTTCACGACACCTTACCCCAACCGCGACACCTTTACAGGTCAGTGCGCGACGGGCGGTTCGGCAGCGACCCAGGGCAATGAGTTCTTGATCCCTGCCCCTGACCCTCTCCCGCCCTGCGCGCCGGAAGTCTGCGGCGTCGAGCCTGTGCCGGGTCCGAATTCCATCCCATAGGTCGAGGCGCAGGAACGCTGATGCGACGTCTGCCCGTGAACAGATTGTTTCCGCACCTGGCGATCATGGCCGCGGTCGGCAGCCTGTTCGCCTCCACCCCGATCGTTGCCCAGCTGGTTCCTCCGGTGAAGAAAGCCGAGCGCGTCGAGATCATGCAGGGGCCAGGGCTCGAACTGGCTCACGACAACTTCGCCGTCATCAGGTGGACCACCAACAACCCCGGGGGGACGGAGGCTCATTTCGGCGTCGTATACTACGGGACGGATCCCAACGACCTGAGCCAGATGGCGAAATCCCGTATCCAGCTCAACCGGGCGCATCCCGAGACGATTTTCCGCGTGCGCGTGCCCGGCCTGAAGCTGCGGACGACCTACTACTACAAGGTGACCTCTACCGAGAGCAACGGCAAGAGCGATGGGGTCGAGAGCGCCGTCCACCAGTTCACCACGCCCGGTCCGGGGCAGCTCGTCGTGAACTACCCCGCACAACCTCCGGCGCAGCCGGAGTAAGCGGTCGGAAAAGGTTCTTTAATCGGGCAAGGGGGTGGTTGCTCTTTTTTGTTGTCGCTGCCGGGGGTCATGGTTCTTTTCGGGCTCGAGGCGCCAGCATGAGGGTCGCGAGGCGCCGGATCGATGTGTCAGACGGGGTCATCGCCCCCACCTTTTCCGCGATCTCGGCCGCCCGCGTCCCCGGCAGGGACGGTGTGCTGGTCGGGGTGGGCTAATGTTGGCCGCTCATGCCGCCGTCCAGCGGAAATCCTCCTCGCGGGTCCACAACCGGTGCAGCAGCACCGCGAGCTTGCGGGCGACCGCCACCCGCGCTTTCTTCATCCCGATCCGCTCGGCGAGCGCCCGGCCCCAGGCCCGCAGGGCACACGGGCGTTGCAGACGGGCCAGCAGCACGGTCGCCGCTTCGTACAGATAGCCGCGCAGGAGCGCGTCGCCCTGCTTGGAGATCCGCCCCGAGCGATCGACCTCGCCCGACTGATGGCGCCTGGGCACCAGCCCGACATAGGCGCCGACCGCGCCGGCCCGCCGAAACCGGCTCGGCGTCTCGACCGTGCTCTGGTAGGCAAGCGCGGTGATCGCGCCGACGCCCTTCGCGCTCCGCGCCGACACCACGTCGGCGCTCGGAGCCAGCGAAGCGGTCATCAGCCGGCGGCAGGTGGCGTCGCGGCGCGCCGCGCTGAGCAGCCCGCGGTCGAGACGCTCGACCTCGGCGCGCAGCGCACGCCGCGCCGCGAGTAGGGCATCGGCCACCGGCTGCAACGCCGGACAGTCCGCCACCAGGGCCAGGACCCGCTGCTCGAAGGCCTGACCCTTGCCCTTGCCGACCCGCAGCCCGAAGACCCGCAGCAGCCCACGCAGCTGGTTGCCGAGATCGCGGCCGGTCGCGACCAGCTGCGCGCGCGCCGCCAGCTTGGCGCGCAGCGCATGATGGTCCAGGCTCTTCACCCGGACGTTGGCGTACCAGCCCATGCGCGCGATCTCGGCCAGGCCGCGGGCGTCGTTGCGATCGGTCTTGGCCGGCCGCAGCGCCAGCTGCGCCTTGGCCCGGCGCGCGTCGATGCAGTGCACCACCAAGCCCCGCCCCCTGAGCTCGTGCCACAGCCACGGCGTCAGCCCGCCGGTCTCCAGCAGCAGCCGGGCCGGGCCTTCCGGCAGCGCGGCCAGCGCGGCGGCGATCGCGTCCGGCTCGGTTGCCACCCGACGCTCCAGGACCACTGCCCCGCCCTCGTCGAGCACGCATACCGAGGTCTGTTCCAAAGACACGTCCAGTCCGGCATAGTACGCCATGGTTGCTCTCCTTGGTTCAGTTCAGCTCCGAACCAGCGATGGATCACCCATCGCTGGAGAGCAACCACCCGATTACCTCATGTGTCAGCGACTGTCTTGGGAGGTCAAACTGGTTGTGATGCGCGCCATGGCTGGCAATCTCGGAGCATGGCGTTGAGGATCACCAAGAGCTTGCGCACGGCGGCGGTGAGCGCGAGCTGACACACGGTCTGTCGGGACCCAGGAACCTCCGGCGTCCCGCCCGCCGGCCTGCTCCGGCCGCGGCCGGGACCAAGCCATCTCGTCCCGACAGTCGCCCGTCTCAACCACACGTGTCGAGAGATACGAGGAGCCTTTTCGGCGGTGGCTCATGCTGCCGCGGTCGCGGGCCGCTGGCGGCCGAAGCGTTGGCGGTATCCGGTCGGGGAGAGGCCGGTGTGGCGGCGGAACAGGCTGCGGAAGAACATCAGGTCGTCGTAGCCGACCGCGGCGCTGACCTCCTGGATCGTGCCGCGGCCGTTCTCCAGGAGGCGCTTGGCGGTCGCGATCCGCAGGCTCTGCAGATAGGCGAGCGGGGTGCGGCCGGTCGCGTCCTTGAACCGGCGGATGAAGTTGCGCGGGCTCATGCCGACCCGGGACGCCAGCGCCTCGAGGCGGACCTCGCGCCGGTCGTAGTGCTCGTGCAGCCACTCCTGGGCGCGCAGGATGGGCTCGTCCTCGTGCTGCCCCCGGCCGACGTCGAGGTGCGCGAACGCGACCTGCCACAGGCGCGGCAGCTCGATCAGCATCGCCTTGGCGCACTGCGTGGCGACCTCGCGGCCGCAGAACTTCTCGACCAGGTACAGGCTGAGGTCGGAGGCCGCGTTGACCCCGCCGCCGCAGTAGACGCCCGGCGCCTCGGTCACGATGTACTCGGGCTGCCAGTCGACCGCCGGAAACCGCCGCCGGAACTGCTCCGCGAGCGCCCAGTGCGTGGTCGCCCGCCTTCCGTCGAGCAGCCCGGCCGCCGCCAGCAGGGCGACGCCCGAGCAGACGCCGGCGATCTCGGCGCCCTGCGCCGCCTGCCGCTGCAGCCAGGGGATGACCCGGGCATTGCGCGCCACGGCCGCGTCGACGTCGTAGCCGTTTGTTACGATCGTCTCGAGGTCCAGCCCCACCGCCGGCACCCAGACCAGGTCGGTGGCGCCAATCTCGGACAGCGCACGGCTTGCGGAGATCCCGAGCTGGGCGTCGGGGCGGGCGGCGCCGCCGTCGGCCGACGCCGCGCTGACCCGGAAGCACGGGTCGGGCGCCTCGCCGCTGAAGACGTTCCACAGCACGCCGGCGCAGCGGAAGACCTCCATCGGCCCGACCGCGGTCGACAGGAAGCCGCCGTCCAGGAGCAGCACCGTCACATCGATCATCGTTTTTTTTTCCATTTTTCAGAGGTGGCCGCGCACGTGGCCGTCACGATGTCCGCGCGCGCCGGCGAACGCAAGCGGTCTGGCCCGATCGCCCCCGCAGAATGTCGTTTCCGCCATCTTCTGGGCCGGCCCGGTGCCGGGCTAGCTTGCCGCCATCTTCATGAACGAGAGGAAACGGCGATGTTGAGGAAATTCGTGATCGAACGCGAGGTGCCCGGGATCGGCGGCCAGGACCCCGCCGGGATGGGCGCGGCGACCAAAGTCTCGAACGGCGCGCTCGCGCGCATCGACGGCATCCAGTGGCAGCACTCCTACGTGACCGCGGACAAGACCTTTTGCATCTATCTCGCCGAGAGCGAGGACAAGATCCGCGAGCACGCGCGCCTGTCCGGCTTCCCGGCCAACCGGATCACCGAGGTCACCGAGGTGATCGATCCGACCACCGAGCGGCAGTGCGCGCTCGCGACGCCGACGCGCCTGGCCGCGGCGGGCTGATCTCCGGTTCCGGCGGGGGCGCGGCGCAGGCCGTGGCCCCTGCCGCGACCCGTTGCGACGGCCTCGAGCCGGGGAGAACATGCGCCGGGCGAAGAGCCTAGCCGCGGCACCGGTCGGCTGTCGCTCGGCTCGCCTGATACGCTCATAAGATCAGATTCAAAAAACGCGTCGGTATCAGATTGATCTTGGGATCGCCAGACGTACAATGGGGCGCACGGGCAATGCCCGGGCAGGAACGGCGTTGGCCGGAGGGAACGCCCCATGAGGATCAGGTGCGGGCTGGCGCTGGCCGCCGCCGCAGCCGCGGGCCTGTCCAGCATGTCGGTCGCGCACGCGGGCGGCTTTGCGGTCAGGACCCAGAGCGCCTACGGCCAGGGCGCCTCGTTCGCCGGCATCGCGGCCGGCGGCAGCCTGTCCTCGATGTTCTGGAACCCGGCCAATCTGTCCGCCGTCCAGCGCGCCGAGCTCGAGGTGGTCGGCACCGGGATCTTCCCGCACGGCGACGTCAGGCTCGACCCCCAGCCGGGGCTGGGCTTCCCGGGCTCGCATGAGGACAACATCGGTCAGAACGCGCTCGTCCCGGCCGGCTATGCCGCCTACCGCCTCAATCCCCGGGTCGTCTTCGGGGTCGGCGTCAACAGCCCGTTCGGGCTCGTCACCCGCTATGGCGGCAGCTCGATCCTCTACCAGACCGGGGTCGCCGGCAAATCGGAAGTCTTCTCGGTCAACCTGAACCCGGCGGTCGCGGTCGAGGTCACCGACTGGCTCGCGGTCGCGGTCGGCGCCCAGATCCAGTACTTCGACGCCCGCCTGACCCGGCAGGCGCTGCCCGCGCTCGGCATCTCGACCCTCGACGGCGACGACGTCGGCTTCGGCTTCACGGCCGGCCTCCGGCTGACGCCGCTCGCGGGCACCGAGATCGGCCTCGGCTACCGCTCGTTCATCGACCAGGACCTCCACGGCACGCTGCAGACCCAGACCGCCGGCTCTTTCGACGTCAAGTATCACGGCGTCAACCTGCCGGACGTCGTCACGTTCGGCGTGCGCCAGCGGATCACCGACCGCTTCCGGGTCATGGCCGGCGCCGAGTGGTCGAACTGGAGCCGCTTCGACACGGTGCGGATCGAGGGCGGCCCGGCGCCGATCGACCTGCCGTTCGAGTACAACGACGGCTGGTTCTTCTCGCTCGGCGGCGAGTTCGACGTCACCCAGCAGGCGAGCGTGCGCGCCGGCCTGGGCTACGAGGTGTCGCCGATCGACGACGACAACCGCACCTACCGCCTGCCGTACAACGACGGCTTCCTGATGTCGGTGGGCGCGAGCTACCGGCTCAACGACCGCTTCGCCTTCGATCTCGGCTACAGCTTCTTCGCGATCGAGGACATGAACATCCTGGCGGCGGGCGCCGGCGGCCCGGCCACCAACGGCCCGTTCTCGGGCCACGCCGACGACTACGCGCACTACCTGTCGGCCGCGATCAAGGTTCGCCTGTGAGGCGAGCGCCGCCGCCCGCAACGCCGCGCGCGCTCACCATCGGTCGAATCACGAAGCCCGCTCGAGGTGCGCGAAAAGCCCTTGGGCACGCCGGCCTTATGCCCTAGCTTTTTTCCGGTGGAGGTTGTCCACGCCCCATTGCGGGGTTCGCAGAGCCCCCTGGAGCGCCGATGGCTTCGAGATCCGAGGCGACCCGCGAATCCTTGGCTGCCGGCTGGCTGGCGGCGATCGTGGCGTCCTCGGACGATGCGATCGTGAGCAAGAGCCTCGATGGCACGATCACGAGCTGGAACCCTGCGGCCGAGCGGCTCTTCGGCTATACCGCCGGGGAGGTGATCGGTCGCCCGATCGCGATCCTGGCACCGCCGGAGCGCGAGAACGAGATGCCCGCGATCCTGGAGCGCATCCGGCGCGGCGACAAGGTCGAGCACTTCGAGACCGTCCGGCGGCGCAAGGACGGCAGCCTGGTCGACGTCTCGCTGACGGTGTCGCCGATCCGCGACCGGAGCGGACGGATCATCGGCGCCTCCAAGATCGCCCGCGACGTCACCGAGCACAAGCGTGCCGAGCGGGCCCTGGTCGACAGCGAGGAGCGCTTTCGCAACCTCGCCAACACCGTCCCGGACATCGTCTGGACCGCCGATCCGGACGGGACCATCACCTTCGTCAATGATCGATGGTTCGACTACTGCGGCCTCGCGCCGGTGCCGAGCGCCCGCCAGTGGCCGGCGCCGGAGCTGCACCCCGATGACCGCGAGCGCTGCCTCGAGCACTGGAACCGGGCGCTGCGGGACGGGACCAGGTACGAGATCGAAGCTCGCATCCAACGCCACGACGGCGACTATCGCTGGTTTCTGATCCGCGCCGTGCCGGTCCGGGCCGCCGGCGGCGACATCACCGCCTGGTTCGGCTCGACCACCGACATCCACGACCGCCGGCAGGCCGAGGAGCACCAGCGGCGGTTGACGGCCGAGCTGTCGCACCGGGTCAAGAACATGCTGACCGTGGTCCAGGTCCTGGCCGAACGCAGCGCCTTCAGGGCGGGCTCGGTCGACCAATGCCTCGAGGCGTTCCGCGGCCGCCTCCAGGCGCTCAGCGCCGCCCACGACGCCCTGCTCGCCGGCGACTGGAAGGGGGCGAGCCTCGCGTCGCTGGTCGAGACCGCCCTCGACCCGTACCTCGGCGCCGGCGACCGGGTCCGCCTGGACATCAAGGACCTGCCGATCGAGCCCGAGGCGGCCCTGACGCTCGCGCTCGGCCTGCACGAGCTGGCGACCAACGCCGCCAAATATGGCGCCCTCTCGAGCAGCGCCGGCCGGATCTCGCTCAGCGCAAAGGTCCACCCCGGCGTGCATCGCACCGAGCTCCGGATCGTCTGGCAGGAAACCGGCGGCCCGCCGGTCGCGCCGCCGACCGTCGCCGGATTCGGCACGACCATGCTGCGCCAGGCGATCGAATATCAGCACGACGGCCGGGTCGAGCTCGACTGGCGCCAGCAAGGCCTGGTCTGCCGGATCGCTCTCCCGCTCGCCGCGACCACGACGCTGCCCTGAACCTCCCCGCCGCCCTCCAAGACCGCCGGTCGCGCAGCGGTCCCGCGCCGCTGACGGATGGAGCTACGCGGCGTGCCGCCGGGCTCCACTTGCCGACCGGCCGGCGTGCGCGGGCGCCCAGCCGCCCGCGACCGACCGCCCCGCCTGCGCGCGGCGCTCGTGGCCACCGACGGCTTCGAGCGCCGCGGGCCATTTCAGCTCGCCTCCGCGCGGCTGCTTGCGGACGAAGGCGGCTCTCGCCAGGTGATAGCCGCGATCCTCGCCCCAGAAGTTCTTCTTCATCTCCGCGAGCTCGTCTGCCCGATACTGCTGCAACGGCTTCACCCGCTCGTCCTGCGCCCGGCCGGCCCGCTTGTGCTCGAGCCAGCTGGCGTAATGCGGGCTCCGGGCGAGCCCTTCCGCGATCCGCGCGATCTGCTCGCGAAACCCGCCGAACGCGCTCTCCCCCGGATGATCCTGCAGGATCACGTCGTCGATCAGCCCGATCGCCCGCGCCTCCTGCACGCTGACCGGCAGGCACCGCTCGGTCAGCTCCTGCGCCTTCTCCGCCCCGACCCGCTTCGGCAGCGAATAGGTCCAGTACTCGGAGCCGTAGGCCCCGCCCATGCCCTGGTAGTGCGGATTGAGCACGATCCCGTCGCGCGCCAGCACCTTATCCGCGGCCAGCGCCAGCATGACCCCCAAAGGCGCCGGCACGAACAGGCCGCTCTCGAACCGCTCGACCGCGACCAGCATCGCCTGCATCGCCGCGCTCGCGATCTCGTCCCGATAAAGGCTGCTCTTGCTGGCCGCGCGCAGCCGGCAGCCGGTGCTCGCCCAGATCGCCCCCGAGTTCGACGTGCTCCGCCGCCTCGACCACGGTCACCCCCCACTCCGCTTCCTGGTCGAGAATCGCCCGGTCCAGCGAATGGCCGCCGCGGTCGCCGACGATCCCGGGATGCAGGATCAGGCACGGATGTTTTTCCCACAACTCCCGGGGGATCACCTGGGTCAGCATCGGACAAAGGATCAGATCGGGCCGGAACCGCCCGACCGCCGCCCGCATGCCATCCGCCTTCATCCCGGTCGCGCCCCCCACCACATGCCCGCGCGCTGCGAGCTCGACATGGGCCTGCTGGGTCAAACTGTTGTAAGCGCTGGACAACAATAAAATACGCATGATGGCTCCCGAGACCGAGCTGAAGGCGCTGGGCTCAGGTTCGGGATAGACGCCTGCAACCTCGAGCCGGATCGCCAGCTCGGCACGCCGGACCAGGTGCAACTTCGAAAGGACTTTCCCGCCGGCTATTGCTCGCGGTTCCTGCCCGACCGCGTTTCCCCCGGGGCTCGCTCTCGACATAGGAAGACTTCGGAACGGCACTCCGGCCTCAACGTTGAGCAAGTCTGCGCTTACCGAGGCTTGGTCGCGACGTTCTGGTTACTTCGGAAAAAGTTCACCGGGTCGTAGATCGCCTTGATCGCCGCCAATCCCTGGTAGTTGCTCCCATACGCCTCGCTGACGCGATCGCTCTCGTCGCCGCTGAGACTGTTCACGTAAACGGCGCGATCGAGGTGCGGCTCCAGCGCGGCATGACACTCGCGCGCCCAGCGGACGTTCGCCTCGTCGTCGGCAGCGTCAAGCCACTGCGACAGGATCTGGACCTCCCACTGGTCGTGACGATGGGCGAATGCCGTCGCGCTCGACGGTACCCGGGCCGCCGCGCCGTGCATCTGCTGGAGCGAGAGCCTCGTGTACGGCGAGGGGCGGCGGGCCGCGAACTCGACCATCACCTCGATCGCCGCCGCGTCGAGCCGGCGCTGCCAGCCGGCCTTCCAGTAGTGTCGTCGCCCGCGCGGAAAGGAAAGGTCGCTGGTACGCTGGCGGTCGACGTAGCGCATCGGCGCGATCATGTCGGCGAGCGGCGTCCCGAACGCGCGCAGTGGCTCAAGCACGCGCTCGCCGACCTCCAGCGCGCCGCACCAGGCGATGCCGATGCCGACCAGCGGGGCCCCATCGGCAGCGGTCCACAGCCCGGCGTTGGCGCTCAGCTCGTCCGGGCAGTCGCGCGCAAACTCGTCATAGAAGGCGAGCACGCGCTCGGCCTTCGCGAATGGAAAAACGATGCCGCCGCCGAGCACCGGCCCCACCTCGTGCAGGCGGTACTCGAACGACGTCACCACGCCAAAGTTGGCGCCGCCGCCGCGGACGGCCCAGAACAGATCGGGGTGCTCGTTGGGGCTCGCGGTCCGCAATCGGCCGTCGGCGGTCACGATCTCGACCGACAGCAGATTGTCGCAGGCGAGGCCGTGCTTGCCGCTCAGCCAACCGAAGCCGCCGCCGAGCGTGAGGCCGGCGATGCCCGTAGCGGAGACGGCGCCCATCGGCGTGGCCAGGCCGAATGCCTGGCACTCCTGGTCGAATTCCGCAAGCGTCAGGCCCGGCTCGGCACGCGCCATGCGCCGCACCGGGTCAACGCGGCAGCCCTTCATCGGCGACAGGTCGATCATCAGCCCGTCATCGATGACCGACTTGCCGGATACGTTGTGGCCCCCGCCGCGCACCGAGACGACGATCCCGTGCGCCTGCGCAAATCCGACGCAAGCGACGACGTCCCCGGCGCTCGCGCATTGCGCGATCAGCGCCGGCCGGCCGTCGATCATGGCATTGAAGATCTGCCGCGCGCCGTCGTAGCCCGCCTCGCCGGGCGCGAGCACGGCACCGCGGAGCGCCGCTCGAAGCTCTGCCAGGGCTGGCTGCGGGATCATCTTGGCGGCTCCTCCGATCACGTTGTTGCAACGTTTAACCGGCTGCGACCCGGCCTTGGGGCTTGTGCTCGCCTCACCGAGGCGACTTCTCCCACGTATCGACGACCATCGGCCATCGCTACTCTTAGTAACACGCCGGGTCGGACGCCAGCCTCTTGGAACCCCGGCACGGCAGAGATGCCGGGCTGTCGAAAGTGGGAGGTTGGACGGCATGGCTTCGGGCGCAGCCGCCCGTCTCGGGAGGAGAAACGTGTTTGTAGGGCGCGCCCTGGATGACCTGAGCGTCGACGGCGCTATCGAGAAGCTCATCGAGCGACCCCTCTCCGCGAAGCCGCAGCGGAAGGCGCCTGACTTGACGAGCATGCGACACTTCTGACGCATCCGGGCGACCGGCTCTTTGGATCAATCCGGCATCAATCGGCGTCGTTTGCGAACGGTGCCGGCGTACGGCCAGTCTTCCAAGAACAAGTCAATCTCTGCATTTCGAGGCACATACTACATTCAAGATACGCTATATCCGAGGCTGATATTTGATTGATGATGGCGATGACTTCCGGAGCATGCTACAGATTCGTCCACTCTCAAGACCAAGATGCGCCACTTCGGCGGCCTGGTGTCGCATCTGGCAAGATAAACATGCGACAGCGGGGTCAGAATGACAGACACATTTTTCGCGCTTATCTTGGATTAATGATCAATTGACTTACAACCATTCTGTATCCTGCGTCTTGCTTTGGTCATGTCGAAGAACTAATGAGCATGGAACATAACTGTAATTGGTCTGTCAGCTGCCGCTCGGGACAGCCACTAAGTGCAGTAAACTATTGTTATATGCTGCAGATTGATCCGATCCAGCCGCCTGATGGAGGCGTTCGAGGGCGGGAAAGGCGTTGACCATCGGCCATGGATCGCCGACAGAAACGCCGGCGGCGTCCACAATTCGGGAAACCCGGAAAACGATGCGCTGGCTTGAGCCTTTGATCCCCGGCCGTCTGGTGCGGCGCTACAAGCGGTTTCTGGCCGACGTCGCGCTCGCAGACGGCGGCCTGGCCACGGTGCATTGCCCGAATCCCGGGCGGATGCTGGGGTTGGATGCGCCGGGGGCGCCGGTCTGGCTGTCGCGCTCGGCGCGTTCTTCGAGAAAACTGCCGCTGACCCTGGAACTGGTCGAGGTCGGGGGCGGGTTGGTCGGGATCAATGCCATGCATCCCAACCGGCTGGTCGCGGAGGCGCTCGGCGCCGGGCTCGTGCCGGAGCTGTCTGGTTACGAAAGAATCCGGCGGGAGGTCGGCTATGATCGGGGCTGCCGGGTCGATTTCCTGCTGTCCGGCGGCGGCCGGCCGGATTGCTTTGTCGAGGTCAAGAACGTACATCTCAAGCGCACGTTGGGCGCGGAGTTCCCCGATACCGCGACCGCCCGCGGGGTGCGGCATCTTGGGGCGCTCGCCCGCGAGGTCGCCAAGGGGGCGCGGGCGGTCGTTCTGTACGTGGTGCAACGGACCGACTGCGCGGATTTCCGGCTCGCGGCCGATCTCGATCCGGGCTATGCCGCGGCCGCGGGCGTGGCGGCGGCGGCGGGCGTCGAGAGCCTGTGCCGGGCGTGCGCCATTGCGATCGACGAGATCCGTCTCGCCGGCACGTTGCCGATTGTCCAGTGAGAGCGACGAGCGCCTTCGATGATGCAAGACCAGATCCGCACCGCCAAGCGCCCTGCCGAGGCCCAGGTGCCGCTGCACGATGCGGCCGGGTTTGCCGGCATGCATCGGGCGGGCCAGCTCGCCGCGGCCGTGCTCGACATGATCGACCCACACGTCCGGCCGGGGGTCAGCACCGGCGAGCTCGACCGCCTGTGCCACGCCTTCATCCTCGACCACGGCGCGGCGCCGGCGCCGCTGAACTACCGCGGCTTCCCGAAGTCGATCTGCACCTCGATCAACCATGAAGTGTGCCACGGCATTCCGAGCGAGGCGCGCGTGCTGCGCGAGGGCGACATCGTCAACATTGACGTCACCGTGATCCTCGATGGCTGGCACGGCGACACCAGCCGGATGTTCTTCGCCGGGACCCCGCCGGTCAAGGCGCGGCGGCTGTGCCAGGTGACTTACGAGGCGCTCTGGCGCGGGATCGGCGCGGTCCGGGCCGGCGCCACGCTCGGCGAGATCGGCCACGCCATCCAGAGCCACGCCGAGCGGTTTCGCTATTCGGTCGTCCAGGACTACTGCGGCCACGGCATCGGCCGGGTGTTCCACGACGCGCCGAGCGTCCTGCACTACGACACCTCGCGCGAAAAGAAGCCGAAGCCGGACCAAGCGGCGCGGCAGCCAAAGCTGATCCTGCAATCGGGCATGATCTTCACGATCGAGCCGATGATCAACGCCGGCGACTGGGAGGCCGGTGGCTGGAAGGTCAAGCTCAACAAGAAGGACGGCTGGACGGTGATCACCCGCGACGGCCAGCTCTCGGCCCAGTTCGAGCACACCGTGGGGGTCACCGACGACGGCTGCGAAGTGTTCACCGTGTCGCCGGCGGGGCTGCACCATCCGGCCTGGTAGGTTTTTCAACCCTTAGTAGTTTGATGATGGAATTGTAGACACTTTCAGAGTATAAGGCGCAGCCATGCCAGGGCTGCGAACCGATCCGGCGCTCACCCCGCTCCTCGACGCGCTGAGCCGCGCCGGGCTCGAGCTCCGCGAGGATCCGGACCAGGCGGGCGCGACGCGCTATCTGGTGTCCGGCAACACGTTCGCCAACAAGGAGCTGCTCAGGCGCCACGGCGGCAGCTGGGATCGCGACCGCCAGAGCTGGACCTTTGCATCCTTCGAGCCGCTCCGCGAACTGGCGGCGACCTTGCCCGCCAACGGTCAGGCACCGCCCCGGGGCCTCGCCGACGCGCCAAGCCCCTACGAGCCCGAGGCACGCTCGTTCGCGCGGCTGCGCAAGGCCGCCCAGAACGTCGGGCACCGCAACCGGCTGCGCCAGCGCTTTCTGGAAGCCGGTCCCGAGGCCCTGCCCGATTACGAGCTGCTCGAGCTGCTGCTGTTCTTCAGCATCGACGTCAAGGACACCAAGCCGCTCGCCAAGGACCTGCTCGCGCGCTTCGGCAGCCTCGGCGCGACGCTCAAGGCCGAGGTCCATCAGCTGGCCGAACTCCACGACCTGCGCAAGGACGACCCCGAGATCGACGGCTATCTCGCCTACCGGCTGTCCGACGAGTTCGAGCGCGATCGCGACCTGCCGCCCGAGCAGCGGTCGGAAGCGGGCCGCCGCTGGCGCGCGCTCGAGCAGGACAAGGACGGCGCCTGGGAGATCGTCCGGCTCTGGCGCCGGCGCGAGACCATGATCCTGTTGCGCGCGATCGGCGAGCTGCTGCAGCGGGTGCTGCGCGAGCAGATCCGGGACCGGCCGGTGATCGGCTCCTGGACCGCGCTCCTCGACTACCTCCAGGTGGCGCTGACCCACGAGCCGATCGAGCAGTTCCGGGTCCTGTTCCTCGACCGCAAGAACATCCTGATCCGCGACGAAGTCCAGCAGCGCGGCACGGTCGACCACACGCCGCTTTACCCGCGCGAGATCACGCGCCGCGCGCTCGAGCTCCAGGCGTCCGCGCTCATCATGGTCCACAACCACCCGAGCGGCGACCCGACCCCGTCGCGCGCCGACATCGAGATGACCAAGCAGGTGGTCCAGGCGCTGGCGGCAGTCGGCATCTCGGTCCACGACCATGTGATCGTCGGCAAGAACCGCCACACCAGCTTCAAGAGCCAGCGGCTGATCTGAACCTGCCGTTGCGGCCCGCGATCGCCTGGACGGACTGGGCTGGCTTACGCGACGTGCTGGTGCATCGATATTTCAGAATCGACCAGCAGCGGATCTAGCGGATCGTCGAGGGCGATCTGCCTCCGCTGGAGACCGCGGTCGAGGAAGAACTGCGGCGCGCGCTCGGCCAGGCCTGAGTCCGGGTTCACGGCTTCGGCGCGAAGGCCTGGAGGACCACCTGGTCGGGGCGCTTGCTCTCGTAGTGCACCGGGAGCGCCAGTTCGCGCGCCGCAGGCTGGTAGTCGAAGCGCACGCTCTCGGTCTCGAAGGTCAGGTGGTCGATCTTGCCGGCCATGATCGGCCAGCCCTGGGCGGCGTAGACCGCGAACGGGATGCGCTCGCAGCCCCGACCGCGCGGCGCGCCGCTCAGGTCCTCGAGCCGGTCGAGGGCTTGCACCACCGGCGCGACGAACGGCTTCATCCAGCCGCTGACCAGCATCTCGGCGCAGATCTGGTCGCCGTAGCTGATGACGTGATAGACGGTCGACTGGCCGGCGACCACCGGCCCTGGCCCCCAGGGCTCGACCCGGTAGAGGCCACTCATGGGCCGAGGCGCCTGCCCGATCGCCACCTGCCTGGCGACGCCGCCCGGGCCGCGGACGTAGATCTCGCCCGCCGCCAGGTCGATCAGGCTCTGGCCCCGCGCCGTACTGACCAGCGCCCGCTGCCGTTGGTTGTCGACCACCATGCGGAACGGCTCGCCGGCCTTGCGCGCCTCGATCAGGATCGCGGCCTCGGCCGAAAACTGCGGCAGGATGCTCAAGGCGGCGGCGGCTAGCAGCATCCGACGGACGGGCATGGGTCAGCCTCCTGAGTGGGTTGGCCCAGCCATAACGCAAACTGATTGCCCGACCTTTAATCGGGCCGGCCCGGTCACAGCCATACAGATTGGCTTAACCTTAAGGCTCTACCCTGAGAGCGCCCCGCCGCGCCGACGAACGACTGGATGCCCATGAATCCCAACCTTTGCGCCCCGGAACAGCGTCTTCGACATACCCGTGACAGGTCCGCTCTGCTGGCGCTCGCGCTCTGGGCCGTCGGCGCCTACCTGCTCTATCTGAGCTGGCAGACAGCCAAAGCACTCCCGCCTCCCTGGAGCGCCATCGCAGTCACCGGGATCTACCTCGTCACCTTCTTCTACGTGTTCGCGCTCTGGCCGATTGCGATCGCCGTCGAGAAGCTGTTTCGCGAGCCGACTCGCGCCGGCCCGCTCCACCGCGATCATGATTATGTGATCCATGACCACGGCGACCGGTCCGGGCGCGGCGGTCAGGACGGCGGCAACGCGATCCACCCCGGAAGATCCTCGATCGGCAGCGCGCGCGAGCCGGCGGGCGGCACCAGCTCGTCCGCAGCCGGCCGGTAGTCGAACTCGATCTTCGTGGTGACGAAGCTCGGGCGGTCGATCTTGCCGGTCAAGAGCGGCCAGCCGGCGGCGGCGTAGGTCGTGAACGGGATCGCCGCGCAGGCGTCGGCATCCAGGGGCCGGCTCACCCTCTCGAGCAGCGCGATCGCGCGCACCGCCGGATCGACGAACGGGCTCATCCAGCCGCTCAGCATCGCCTCGGCGCAGACCCGGTCCTGGTCGAACAGCACGTAGTAGGTGCTGCCGTTGCCGGCGAGGATCGGCCCGGGCCCGAAACGCTCGGCCCGGTAGGGCGCCGGCTCCTCATGACCCGGGCGGAACCGTGCGTGCACCTGCCGGGCCGGCTCGCCCGGCCGCTGCAGGTAGATCAGGCCGGCGCCGAGGTCGACCAGGGCCCGGACCTCGCCCGTCCCGACCAATACGCGCTGCTGGGTCCGGTCGACTACCAGGCGGAGCGCCTGCCCGGCCTTCTGGGCCTCGATCAGGACCGCTGCCTGCACGCTCGCCAACGGTATCAGAACGAGGGCGACGACCGGCCACGCCATCCAGCGCAATCTCATCATCAGCTCCAGGTCAGCTTTCGGCGGGACCGAACACCCGCGTGAAGATCTGATCGACCTGGCGGGTGTGATAGGCGAGATCGAACAGCGTCGCGAGCGCCGCCCCGTCGAGGCGGGCGGTCACCTCGGGGTCGGCGCGCAACAGATCGAGCAGCGGCACGCCGTCCCGCCAGGCGCGCATGGCATGGCGCTGGACGATGGCGTAGGCGTCCTGGCGGCCGAGCCCGGCTTCGGCGAGCGCGAGCAGGACGCGTTGCGAATGGATCAGGCCGCGCGTGCTCTCGAGATTGGTGCGCATCCGGGCCGGATCGACCTCCAGCCGCTCGACGATGCCGGTCAGGCGGTGCAGCGCGAAGTCGAGCGCGATGGTCGCATCGGGCGCGATCACCCGCTCGACTGAGGAGTGCGCGATGTCGCGCTCGTGCCAAAGCGCCACGTTCTCGAGCGCCGGGCCCAGGTAGCCGCGCACCAGCCGCGCCAGGCCGCACAGGTTCTCGCTCATCCAGGGATTGCGCTTGTGCGGCATCGCCGAGCTGCCCTTCTGACCGCGGCCGAATGGCTCGGCCGCCTCGCCGACCTCGGTGCGCTGCAGATGCCGGATCTCGGTCGCAAGGCGCTCGATGCCGCAGGCGGTGATCGCGAGCGCAGCGAAGAACGCCGCGTGGCGGTCGCGCGGGATCACCTGCGTGGAGATCGGCTCGGGGTCCAGGCCAAGCCGCGCCGCCACCCCGGCCTCGACCGCCGGGTCGACGTTGGCGAAGGTGCCGACCGCGCCCGAGATCATGCAGGTCGCGATCTCCGCGCGCGCCGTCCGCAGGCGGCGCCGGTTGCGGTCGAACTCCGCGTAGAAGCTCGCGAGCTTGACGCCGAAGGTGGTGGGCTCGGCGTGCATGCCGTGGGAGCGACCGATGCAGACCGTGTCCTTGTGCTCGTACGCGCGCCGACGGAGGGCGGCCTGCAGCTGCTCGAGATCGACCAGCAGCTGGTCGGCGGCCTGGGTCAGCTGGCAGGCGAAGGCCGTGTCGAGCAGGTCGGAGGAGGTCATGCCGAGATGCAGATAGCGGGCCTCGGGGCCAACCACCTGCTCGACGTGGGTCAGGAAGGCGATCACGTCGTGGCGGGTGGTCGCCTCGATCGCCTCGATCCGGACCGGATCGATGATCCCTTCGATCTGGCGCTCGGCCGCAGCCCGAACGGCCGCCGCGACCGCCGCGGGCACCCGGCCGAGTTCGGCCATCGCGTCGAGCGCGTTGAGCTCGACTTCGAGCCAGAGTCGAAGCCGGTTCTCGGGTGCCCAGATGGCCGCCATCTGCGGGCGGGAGTAGCGGGGGATCATGGGCCGACCTCGTCAGGACGCGGTGGCCTCTTCTAGCAGCCTCGGGCGGCGCGCGGGAGGGTCGAATGTCGGTCGCGGACCTGGGGTGGCGACGCGCCCTGCCGGACAGGCGCCGCGGCCGCGAGCCGCGGCCGGTCGCAATTGCCGCCGTGCCAGGCGGACCCTAAGCTGGTTGCATGGCCCAGGCCGTCGTCCCCGAGGTCCGCAAGGGCCTGCCGATCGTCGCCTACCTCGTGTTCGGCGTGAGCGCGCTCGTGATCCTCGCGGTCGGCGGGGTGCTCCTGATCACGCTCTCGATCGCCACCCGCAACACCTTCGAGCTGCTTGAGGACAAAGGCCGGCTGCTGACCACCGGGATCACCCGCGAGCTCCGCCTGTTCCTCGAGCCCGCGCAGGCGCAGGTCGAGGCGCTCGCGCGCCTGATCGAGACCGGGCGGCTCGATCCGGCCGATCCGGAGCAGCTGTTCCGGGCCCTCGAGGCCGGACTCGCGGCCAGTCCGCACGTGCAGGCCATGGTGTTCTTCGATCCGTCCGGGTGGCTGATGGCCGCCCGCGCCGGCGGCCGCGTGCCGACGCCCGAGATCGCCGACTGGCGCCGGGAGCCCGCCGGCCGCAAAGCGATCGAGGGCGCTCTGGCGCGGCGCAAGCCCGGGGCGTTCTGGGGCCGGCCGGTCTACGTCAAGAACCAGAGCATGACGCTCGTCAACCTGCAGCGGACCCTGCTGGTCGACGGCAAGGTCCGGGGCGTGCTGGTGTCGACGATCACCATGGAGGCGCTGTCGGAGTTCATCACCAGCGTCGAGACCGAGTTCGGGCAGAACGCCTTCATCCTGTACAATCGGGACTTCGTGCTGGCGCACAGTACGCTGGCACTCAACTTCCCTGGCCTCGGCCCCGAACGACCTTTGCCGCGGGTCACCGAGATCGGCGATCCGGTCCTGTTCGACATCTGGAGCCAGGGGTGGCAGGACCGCCGGCTGCAGGGTGAGGTGTCGGGCCACTGGAACCGGCTCGGCGATACCCGCTACCTGTTCCTCTATCAGAGCCTCGTGCCGCCGCTGGACCCGCGCTGGCTGGTCGGCAGCTATTTCTCGGTCGAGGCGGTCGACATCCAGCTCGAGCGGCTGCTCGTGGCGGGCGGGCTCGGGCTCGTAGGCCTGGTCGCGGCCGCGCTGGTGGCCGTCTGGCTGGGCCGCCGGGTGAGCCGACCGATCGTGCAGCTGGCCGAGACCGCGAACGCGATCCGCACCCTCGACCTCGACGACCTGGAGCCGCTGCGGCGCTCGCGGCTGCGGGAGATCGACCAGGCCGCGATCGCGTTCAACGCCATGCTGCGCACGCTCAGGGTATTCGCCGCCTACCTGCCCAAGCCGATCGTGCAGAGCCTGATCAGCCGGGGGATCGCGGTTTCGCTCGCGTCCCAGCACCGCGAGGTGACCGTGCTGTTCACCGACATCGTCGATTTTACCGCCCGGACCGCAGGCCTCGGCGCCGAGCAGACCGCCGAGTTCCTGAATCACCACCTCCAACTGGTGACCAGCTGCATCGAGGCCGAAAAGGGGATGGTCGACAAGTTCATTGGCGATGCGGTGATGGCGCTCTGGAACGCGATTGACGAGCAGACCGATCACGCCGCCCGGGCGGCCCGCGCCGCGGTCGCGATCGCGGCCGCGATCCGTGAGGACAACCGCGAACGCGAGCAACCCGTCCGGGTCCGGATCGGCCTGCACAGCGGGCCGGTCGTCGTCGGCAACATCGGCACCGCGACCCGTCTGAACTACACGGTCGTCGGTGACACCGTGAATGTCGCGCAGCGGCTCGAGGCTATCGCCAAGGAGGTGCTGCCCGAGGCCGAAGTCGCGATCCTGCTGAGCGCGGCGACCGCCGGCGCTCTGCCGCCCGACCTGTGCCTGACCTCCCTCGGCTGGCACCGGCTGCGCGGCCACGATGCGCCGACCGAGATTTTGGCGCTGCGGATCGAACCCGCGCGATCCGACAACGCGCCTGCGTGCCCGCCTGGCCTTTAGTCACGGTTGCTGTCGCGTGGCCGCCGATTTACACCTTAGCGATGATCCGGCGTCTCCGACCGGTCGGCGGCGCGCGGTTCCGGGCGGCGCGGACGATCCATGGTCTGGTCGAAGAGATGCGAGCGGAAGGTCGAGACTGCCCATGGGCGGCATTCAGGATGTTCTCGAGTTCTGGTTCAGTGGCCACGCCAGGAAGGCCTGGTTCCATTCGAGCCCGGCGTTCGACCAGACGATTCGCAAGCGTTTTGCCCAGCTGTTCGCGCGCGCCGCGACCGGCGATCTCAGGATCTGGCAGACGAGTCCCGAGGGCTGCCTGGCGCTCTGCATCCTGCTCGATCAGATGCCGCGCAACATGTTCCGGGGCGACCCGCGAGCCTTCGCCACCGACGAGCGGGCACTCGCGGTCGCCGAGCACGCGCTGGCCGAAAGTTTCGATCGCGAGCTGACCAGCGAGCAGAAGCAGTTCATCTATATGCCATTCATGCACAGCGAGAATCTCGCCAACCAGCTGCGCGCCCTGGCCCTGTTCGAGAGCAGCGGCATGACCGAACAACGCCGCTTCGCCGAGGAGCACGTGGCGATCATCCGCCGGTTCGGCCGCTTCCCTCACCGCAACGCCATCTTCGGGCGGCCCAGCACCGAGGCCGAGGCTGAGTATCTGAGCGAGGTCCAGGAGCGTTACGGTCAAGCGGCCTCGAGCCCGGAGGTCCACGGTCTGCCCTGACCCGTCGGCGGTCACTCCGGCCGGCCGTCGATGCGCCCGAGGTTATAGAATTCTTCGTTCGGTCGCATGTCCGAGAGATGCGCCAGGCGGTTGGAGAGCGCGAACAGCCCGACGATCCCGCCGATGTCCCAGACGTCCTCCCGCGAGAAGCCTTCCGCCAGCAGACCCTGGATGTCGTCCTCGCCGAAGGTCTGCGGCGCTTGGGCGAGCTTGAGCGCCGCCGTCAGCATGACCTGCTGGCGCCGGCCGATCTCGGCGGTCCGGTAGTTGGTCGCGATCTGGTCGCCAAGGCGCGGGTTCCTGGCGAACAGGCGCAGCAGAGCGCCATGGGCGACGACGCAGTAGGGACACTGGTTGGCCGCGCTGGTCGCGACCACGATCATCTCCTTCTCGGCCTTGGAGAGGCCCCCTTCGCGCAGCATCAGCGCGTCGTAATAGGCGAAGAACGCGCGGAACTCCTCCGGCCGGCGCGCCAGCACCAGGAACACGTTCGGGATGAAGCCGGTCTTGGCCCGCACCGCCTCGATTCGCTCCCGTAGGTCGGGCGGCAGGCCGTCGAGCGGGGGGACTTCGAAGCGGCTGACCTTCGGCTCGGCCATCCTGGCTGCGAAGCCGTCAGCGCGGGTAGTTGATGTAGTTGCTCCAATAGCGCTCGAGCGCGCTCAGCACTTGGTTCATCGAGGTCAGCTGCTCGCGCGCGACGACCTCGCGTTCGAGCTGGCGAGCATTCCTCTCGTACAGCTCGTCGATCCGCTCGCAGAGCTCCAGCCCCTTCTCCGAGACCCGCACCCGCGTCATGCGCCGGTCGTGCGGCGAGCGCTCCTGATTGAGATAGCCGTTCTCGACCAGCTTCTTGACGTTGTAGGAGACGTTCGATCCGAGGTAGTAGCCGCGCGCGGTCAGTTCCCCGACCGTCAGCTGCTCGCTGCTGATGTTGGACAGGATCAAGGTCTGCACGTTGTTGATGTCCTCGATCCCCAGCCGATCAAGCTCCGTCTTGATGACATCGAGAAAGCGTCGGTGGAGCCGCTCGATCAACCGAATGGTTTCCAGATAGCTCTGTTTCACGGTTGCCTCGAAACTGGTTCTGCTCACTCGGCTAGCGAATAACGAGCATGCTCACGTCGGATTTGCAACCTCTGTTTACAGATCGCCGCCGATCATCTTGATGATCGCCGAGAAATCCAGAGCGCCCCGCCCGCCGTTGACGAACAGGGCGTAGAGCTGGCGCGCCTCGGCCCCGAGCGGGGTCGGCGCATCGACGCTCTGCGCCGCATCCTGGGCCAGACGCAGGTCCTTGGCCATCATCGCGGCGGTGAAGCCGGCCTGATAGTCGCGGTTCGCCGGCGAGCTCGGTACGAGCCCCGGCACCGGACAGTAGTTCGAAAGCGACCAGCACTGGCCGGATGACCGGCTGCTGACCTCGAACAGTTTGGCGGCGCTGAGGCCAAGACGGTCAGCCAGCACGAACGCCTCCGCAACTCCGATCATCGAGATCCCGAGCAGCATGTTGTTGCAGATCTTGGCTGCCTGGCCGTTGCCGGAGGGGCCGGTGTGGATCACCGCCTTACCCATCTGCTGCAGCAGCGGCCCGGCGCGCGCGAACCCGGCCTCGCTGCCGCCGACCATGAAGGTCAGGGTGGCGTTCTCGGCTCCCGCGACCCCACCGGACACCGGCGCATCGACCACCTCGAGGCCGCGCTCTGCGGCGGCCTGGTTGACCGCGCGCGCGGTCGCGACGTCGATCGTCGAGCAGTCGATCAGGAGCGCTTGCGGATCGGCCTTGGCAATGATTCCGTCCGGGCCGAGATAGACGGCGCGCACGTGCCGACCCTCGGGCAGCATGGTGATCACCAGCTCGGCGCCAGCAGCGGCTTCGGCTGCCGATCCGGTGGCTGAAGCGCCGGCGGTCGCGGCCGCCTCGAGACAGGCCGGCGCGACGTCGAACGCGCGCAGCTGATGTCCGGCACGCATCAGATTGCGCGCCATGGGCAAGCCCATGTTGCCCAGTCCGATGAAACCGATGACTGCCATCCCCTGGCCCTCTTCGATGCTGTCAGCCCGATCCGAGCATCAAGTCGCCTTGCGGCAGCGGGGCAAAGTAGGCATCGACGGCGGCCGGGTCCACCTCCGCCAGCAGCTCGGGCCGCCAGCGAGGCCGGTTATCCTTATCGATGATCAGCGCTCGTATCCCCTCCCGAAAATCATGCCCCGCCAGGAAGCGATGGACAAGCCTGTATTCCAAGCGCATGGCCGCGTCGAAATCGAGCGTTGCACCGACGCACAGCTGTCGGAAGGTGACCGCGAGACTGGTCGGCGACTTGCTCCGGATCTGCTCGAGCTGGGCCGCCCCCCAGTCGGTAGCTTCCTCGGCCAGAGCTTCGATGACGTCGTGCAGCCGATCCCGACCGTAGCAGCGATCAATCTGCGATTGCAGCGCCGGCAGCGTCGCCGGGCCCGGGTCCGATCGAAAATCCTCGAGGACCCGATCGACGGCGACAAAGGCATCGCCCGAGAGATCGGCCTCTGCGAGGACCCGCTCGAGCGCCTCGAGCCGATCCGCTGCCGTGCAGTGGGTCGCGATCCCGGCTGCGCGACAATCCGCCGCGCCCAGCCGGGCGCTCGTGAGTCCGAGGTGCATGCCGAGGCGGCCCGGCAACCGCGACAGAACGTAAGTGGCGCCGACGTCGGGGAAGAAGCCGATCGTCGTCTCCGGCATCGCGAACACGGTCCGCTGGGTGACGACCCGGTGCGAGCCGTGCACCGAGACGCCGACCCCGCCGCCCATGACGATGCCGTCGAGGAGCGCGATGTACGGTTTCGGAAAATGGTGCAGTCGGGCGTTCATCGGATACTCGAGCGCGTAGAAGTCCGCCGCGGCCGCGACCCCCCCGGTGGTCAGGAGGGCATAGAGGCTGCGGATGTCGCCGCCGGCGCAGAACGCGCGCTCGCCGGCGCCTTTGATCAACACCGCCCGCACCTCCGGGTCCGCCCGCCAGGCGACCAGCCCGGCATCGAGCGCCTCGCACATCGCGCGCGACAGCGCGTTCAGCGCGCGCGGCCGGTTCAGGGTGACGACCATCAGGCCACCCCGACGTTCGAACCGGATCTCGGGCTCGCTGCTCAAGGCCCTCACTCGGCGAGCAGGCCGCGCGCGATGATCAGGCGCATGATCTCGTTTGTGCCTTCCAGGATTTGGTGGACCCGGACGTCGCGAAGGTAGCGCTCTATTTCGTAATCCTTTATGTAGCCGTAGCCGCCATGCAACTGCAAGGCGTCATTGCAGATTTGAAACGCGGCGTCGGTCGCGAACCGCTTGGCCATGGCACAGGCAAGCGTCGCGTCGCGCTCGCCGCGATCGAGGGCGGCGGCCGCCCGCCACACCATCAGTCGGGCGGCGGCGAGTTCGGTCGCCATGTCGGCGAGCTTGAACTGCAGCGCCTGGAAGTCGGCGAGGCGCCGGCCGAACTGCCGCCGCTCCAGGACATGGGCACGCGCGCGCTCGTAACAGGCGCGGGCCGCCCCAAGCGCGCAGGCGGCGATATTGACCCGGCCGCCGTCCAGGCCCTGCATCGCGATCTTGAAACCCTCGCCCTCGGCGCCGATCCGATGGTCCTCCGCGACCGGGCAGTCCTCGAGGATCACCATGGCAGTCGGCTGCGAATGCCAGCCGAGCTTTTTCTCCTGCTTACCAAAGCTGAGACCGGGAACGCCGCGCTCGATCAGAAGGCAGCTGATGCCGCCGGGCCCCGGACCGCCGGTGCGCACCATGCAGGCGTAAAGGTCGCTCGCGCCGGCGCCCGAGATGAACGCCTTGCTGCCGTTGACGACGTAGCCGCCGCCCCGCCGCCTGGCGTGGGTCGCGAGGCCGGCGGCATCGGATCCCGAGCCCGGCTCCGTCAGGCAGTAGCTCGCGAAACGCTCCATGGTCATCAGATCGGGCAGCCAGCGGGCGCGCTGCAGCTCGGATCCGAAGGCATCGATCATCCAGGCGACCATGTTGTGGATCGACAGATAGGCCGCGGTCGAGGTGCAGCCGGTCGCCAGCTCCTCGAAGATCAGCGCGGCATCCAGGCGCGTGAGCCCGGCGCCGCCGTGCGCCGCGCCGACGTAGATGCCGGCGAAGCCGAGCCTGGCCGCGGCGCGCAGCGTCTCGATTGGAAAGGTGCAGTCCTCGTCCCACCCGGCCGCGTGGGGCGCGAGTTCCTGATCGGCAAAGGTCCGCGCCATGTCCTGAAAGGCGCGCTGCTCCTCGCTCAGCTCGAAATCCATCGCTGCCGTCCTGCCGCCGCCGGGGCCCGGCCGATCCGCGTCGCGCGATCGCATCCTGGCCGGAATACTAGGTCCTAGCCGCCATCCACGCTATAAGCGCCGCACCGGCTTCAGCAAGTATCGCCCGAGCGAGATGGTTCCGATGTCACGCCCTCACTTCCCCCCGATCGCGGCGCCGTTCCCGACCACCCGGCTCCGCCGCAACCGGCGCGATCCGTGGTCGCGGCGCCTGGTCGCCGAGCACCGGCTGGACACGGCTGACCTGATCTGGCCGGTGTTCGTGCTCGAGGGCCGGGATCGGCGCGAGCCGGTCGCCTCGATGCCGGGAGTGGAGCGACTCTCGATCGATCTGCTCCTGACCGCGCTGAGCGAGGCTGCCGGCCTTGGCGTCCCGGCGGTCGCGCTGTTCCCGGTCACGCCCGAGGCCTCGAAGACCGCCGACGGCGCCGAGGCGACCAACCCCGACAACCTGATCTGCCGGGCGGTGCGCGCGGTCAAGGCGGCGCTGCCTGAGCTGGGCGTGATCTGCGACGTCGCGCTCGACCCCTACACCACCCACGGCCACGATGGCCTGATCGACGACGGGGGCGAGGTGCTGAACGACGCGACGCTCGCGGTTCTGGTCCGCCAGGCGCTCGTCCAGGCCGCGGCCGGCTGCGACGTGATCGCGCCCTCGGACATGATGGACGGCCGGATCGGCGCGATCCGGCGCGCCCTCGACGAGGAAGGGCACAGCCACACCCGGATCATGTCCTACGCCGCCAAATACGCGTCCGGCTTCTACGGCCCGTTTCGCGACGCGGTCGGCTCCTCGCGCGCGCTCGGCAGGAGCGGCAAGCAGGGCTATCAGATGGACCCGGCCAATTCCGATGAGGCGTTGCGCGAGGTGGCCATGGATCTCGCCGAAGGCGCCGACATGGTCATGGTCAAGCCCGGCCTGCCCTATCTGGACGTGATCCGGCGGGTCAAAGACGCCTTCGCGGTGCCAACGTTCGCGTATCAGGTGTCCGGCGAGTACGCGATGATCCAGGCGGCTGCCGGCCGCGGCTGGCTGGATGGCGAGCGAACCATGTTGGAGGCGCTGCTCGCCTTCAAGCGCGCCGGCTGCGACGGCATCCTGACCTACGCCGCGCTCGAGGTCGCGCGCGGTCTGCGCGGCTGAGCGCTTTTGAGCGCCACCCCTGTTCAGCGGTGCTCGGCTGTGATTGACTTCGATTTCCTCGGGGTTACGTGACCCCGAAAGCGGCGCGGCAACGGAGGCGCAGATGCTCGACGAGAGGCCGAACTATTCGCTCGAGGACATGGACCGGCAGAGCATCCTGCATCCTTTGACCTCGATCGCCGCGCACCAGAAGAGCGGGCCCTTGATCGTCGGCCGCGGGCGCGGCGTGCGCATCCGCGACCGGCAGGGCCGCGAGATGATCGACTGCGGCGCGGGCCTGTGGTGCGTCAACGTCGGCTACGGCCGGCCGGAGATCGCCGAGGCGGCGCGCGCCGCGATCGAGGATCTGAACTACTACCACATCTTCGGCGGCGCCTCGAACGAGCCGATCATCCGGCTCGCCGACCGGGTCCTGACGCTCCTGCGCGAGAACGCCGGCGCCCGTCATCTGGCGCGCGTCTTCTTCGGCTGTTCGGGCTCGGACGCCAACGACACCAACGTCAAGCTGGTTCGCTACTACAACAATCTGCTCGGGCGGCCGCAGAAGAAGAAGATCATCGCGCGCACCGGCGGCTATCACGGTCTGACCCTCGCCTCGGGCAGCCTGACCGGCATCCCGGTCTACCACAAGGCCTTCGATCTGCCGATCGAGGGCATCATCCACACCAGCTGCCCGCACTGGTACCGGTTCGCCGAGGCGGGCGAGAGCGAAGCCGCATTCTGCGACCGGATGATCGCCGAGATCGAGGCGATCATCGAGCGCGAGGGCGCGGGCACCATCGCCGCCTTCATCGCCGAGCCGATCATGGGCACCGGCGGCGTGCTGATGCCGCCCGCGGGCTACTACCCGCGGGTCCAGGAGATCCTGCGCAAGCACGACATCCTGTTCATCGCCGACGAGGTGATCACCGGCTTCGGCCGCACCGGCGAGTGGTTCGCGACCGGCCTCTACCACCTCGAGCCCGACATCGTGACGCTCGCCAAGGGCGTCACCAGCGCTTACTTCCCGCTCTCGGCCTCGGTGGTCGGCGAGCGGATCTGGAACGTGCTCGAGCAGGCCTCGCCGGAGTTCGGGCCGATCATGCACGGCTTCACCTATTCCGGTCACCCGGTCGGCGGCGCGATCGGGCTCGCCAACCTCCAGATCATGGAGGAGGAAGGCTTGGTCGAAAACGCGGCCCGGGTCGGCCGCTATCTGCTCGACCACCTGCGGGACGCGATCGGCGATCATCCCTACGTCGGCGACCTGCGCGGCGAGGGGCTGATGATCGCGGTCGAGTTCACCGCCGACCGGGCGAGCCGGCGGCCGTTCGCGGCCGGCACCAACCCGCATCGGGTGGTCAGCGCCAAGGCGCTCGAGCTGGAGCTGATGGTCCGGCCGCTGCCGTTCATCGAGGTGATCCCGTTCTCGCCGCCCTTGTGCATGACCGAAGCGGACTGCGACGAGGCGGTCGAGCGCTTCGGGCGCGCCCTCGCCGCCGCCACTCCGGAGCTCGATCGCCTCGCCGCCCAGACCGGCGCCTAGCGCTCAATCGGCGTCGAGACGGCCCCAGCTCGTCGCGTGGTCGAGGCGAACCGCGACCACCGGCAACGCTTCGATGCGCATCGCCGCGAGCTGCGGATAGCGCGCCCGCAATCGAGCCTGGGCGTGGTCGTGCTCGGGACCGGCTTCGAGAAGCTCGGCGCGGCCCTGGAGCATGACCCAGCCGAGCCGGCTCCAGTCCTCGTCGTAGCGGTCGACGACCAGGGCCGCCCGCGGGTTGACGCGCAGGTTCGCAAGCCGCTTCAGCCTTGCGCCCGGCCGGCGCTTGGGCTTCTCATCGATCGTGAAATAGACCGTGCTGCCGATCAGGGCGTAGGTGATCGGCACCACATGGGGCTGCCCGCTGCCATCCGCGGTCGCCAGGCGGGCGACCCGGCCGGCATCGAGAAACCGTCGTTGCTGCTCCGTCAGCATGCGGGGTTACCTTCCCGGGAGGGGGATATCACCATGGACATCGGCCTGACCATTCCCACTCGCGGCCCGCTGGCCACGCCCGAGGCGATCGGGGCCATGGCGCGCCGCGCCGAGGAGCTGGGCTTCGGCAATCTCTCGCTCTCCGACCACCTCGTGGTGCCGCGCGCGATCGACTCGCGCTACCCGTATTCGGCTTCGGGCACCTGGCCCGGCGCCGCATCGGGCGATTGCTACGAGCAGTTCACGCTGCTCGCCTGGCTGGCTGCGATCACCAACAAGCCGCGCCTGATCACCGCGGTCGCGGTCATTCCCTATCGGGGCTGCATGCACACCGCCAAGATCGCGGCCACGATCGACATCCTGTCGGGCGGGCGCATGGTGCTCGGCGCCGGCGCCGGCTGGATGAAGGAGGAATTCGAGGCGATCAACACGCCGCCTTTCGAGGAGCGCGGCCGGGTCACCGACGAATGGCTGCAAGCCTTCAAGATCCTCTGGACCGAGGACCACCCGCGCTTCGAGGGCCGGCACGTGAAGTTCGAAAACGTCAGCTTTCTGCCCAAGCCCGTGCAGAAGCCGCATCCGCCGATCTGGGTCGGCGGCGAGAGCCCGCCCGCGCTCCGGCGCACGGTCCGCTACGGCGACGCCTGGTTCCCGATCGGCAACAATCCGCAGCATCCGCTCGACACGATCGCCAAGTTCAAGGCGGGCGTGGAGAAGCTGCATCAGATCGCCGACCAGAACGGCCGCGATCCGAACAGCATCGTGCTCGCGTACTACGCCGGCTGGTTCGACGAGGCCAAGCCCGCGGCGAAGCTCGAGAGCGGTGAGCGCCACATCATGACCGGCAGCGCCGCCGAGATTGCAGAGGACATCGCAGCGCTGGGCGCGCTCGGGGTCACCGACTTCGTGCTCAATTTTCAGCGCGACACGCTCGAGAAGTCGCTCGCCAGCATGCAGCATTTCGCCGACGACATCCGACCGCTGATCAACAAGTAGCTGCGCGGAGCCCGCGGGCGAACGCCAGGACCTCGGCGGCGAGCGCGCGCTTGTCGTCGTCGCTGGTCATCAGGGTCCGCGTGGTGACGCAGGCAAGACCGATCGCGCCGGCTTCTGCAGCATCGGCCTCATCCAGGACGAAGCCGTCGAGCAGGCCGGCATAGTGCTCGGCGACCGTCCGCGCTGCGATCGAAAGCCCGAGTTCGGCCATCATCTTGGCGGTCGGTCCCTTGATTGCGCGCCCGCCGATGATCGGCGAGACCGCGACCACCGGCGCGTGGCAGCCGGCGATCGCTTCCCGCATGCCCGGCACCGCCAGGATCGGATCGATGCTGATGAAGGGGTTGGACGGGCAGATCACCACGGCCTCGAGCTCGGGGCCGGCCAGCCCTTGCTCGATCGCGGGCAGCGGCCGGGCGATGTCCGCCCCTTCGAACACGAAGCCCGTCACCTCGGGCACGCAGCGCTGCTCGACGAAGTAGCGCTGGAAAGGCAGGGGTCCGCGCGGGGTCTGGACAATCGTGCGCACCGGATCGTCGGACATCGGCAGGACGCGGGCGCGCACGTCGAGGCGCATGCCGAAATCCTCGCTGATCGAGGACAGGCGCTCGCCGGCGGCAACCCGGCGGGTACGCTCGACGTGGGTCGCGAGATCGGCATCGCCGAGCCGGAACCAGGTCTCGCCGCCGAGTTGTTCCAGGGCCTCCATGAAGCTCCAGGTCTCGCCCGCCCGGCCCCAGCCGGTCTCCGGGTTGGCGATCCCGGCGAGCGTGTACAGCACCGTATCCAGGTCGGGCGAGATCGAGAGGCCGAGATGCTCGAAGTCGTCGCCGGTGTTGCAGACTACGATCAGGCAGTCGGGCGGCAGCTCGCGATAGAGCCCGAGCGCGAGCTTGGCGCCGCCGATCCCGCCCGAGAGGGCAACCACGGTCATCGGAACAGATCGGCCTGCCGCTCGCGGATCAGGGCGGCCGCCGGCAGCGCCGGGCCGTCCACAGACAGGCCGCGCACCAGCACCGCAGGCCGGCCCTCGTCGGCCTCGCCCATCAGGAGCTCCGCCGCCGAAGCGATCTGATCGGCGAGCCCGACCTGGGTCACCTGGAGCGGCCGGCCTTCGAGATCGGGCTTGCCGCGCAGATCGAGCAGCGCCGGCAACCCCGCCGCGCCGATCGCGAGCCCGACCACGCCATTCCGAAAAGCGCGCCCGGCGCTGTCGCTGATGATCACCCCCAGCGACGCGCCGAACCGTTCCTCCAGCGCGGCGCGGAGCGCCGCGGCGCTGCCGTCGGGATCTCGCGGCAGCAGCAGGACGCGCGGGCCGTCGCCGTCCTGGGGCGCATTGGACTGGTCGACCCCGGCATTGGCGAGCACGATCCCGAGCCGGTGCTCGGTGATGATCAGCCCGGGCCGACACCGCAGCACCTCGCACGACTCGGAGAGAATCAGCTCGACCAGCGCCGGGTCCTTGCCAGTCGTCGCCGCCAAGTCGCGCGCGCGCGCCGACGGGCTGATTTCGGCAAGCGCCACCGTGCGCCCTTCGGCCTTGGAGACGACCTTGTGGGTGACCACCAGCACGTCACCCGCTTCCGGCCGCAATCCCGCAGCTGCCATGGCCTCGCCCAGGATGCCGGCGAGGTCGTCGCCCGCCCGGATCGACGGGAGGTCGGGCACCGCGCTCAGGATGAGCGTCGCCTGGTCGGCCGCCACCCGGGGCTACCCGAAGCGTACCAACAGCTGCTCCTCTGACCGCCGGTGACGGCGCGGGGCCTGATCGACCGGCTCGGTCAGCGGGGCCGCCCGGAACGAGGCCTCGACGCGCTCGGGCGGCACCTCGCCGTAGACCGTGGTCCGCTGCCGCGGCACGCGGCCGAGCTCGCGGATCAGCGCCTCCATGGCCATGGGCGGCAGCTCCTGGCCGAACGCGGCGCCGGCAGCGCGGGTGATCGATTCGTTCATCAGCGTGCCGCCGAGATCGTTGGCGCCGGCATTCAGGCAGGCCTGCGCCCCGCGCGGGCCCATCTTGACCCACGAGGTCTGGATGTTGGTGACCAATGGGTGCAGCGCCAGGCGCGCCACAGCGTGCATCAGCAGGGCTTCGCGCCAGGTCGGACCCCGCCGCGCGCCGCCCTTCAGATAGATCGGCGCCTCCATGTGCACGAACGGCAGCGGCACGAACTCGGTGAAGCCGCCGGTCCCGGCCTGCAGCTCGCGGATGCGCAGCAGGTGCCGCGCCCAGTGGCGCGGGTGGTCGACGTGGCCGAACATGATGGTCGCGGTGCTGCGCAGGCCTGAAGCGTGCGCGGTGCGCATGACCTCCAGCCACTGGGCGGTCGTGATCTTGTCCGGGCAGAGCACGCGCCGGACCTCGTCGTCCAGGATCTCGGCGGCGGTGCCGGGCAGGGAACCTAGCCCGGCAGCCTTCAGCTCGGCCAGGAGCTCGCCGAGCGATATACCGAGCGTGTGCGCGCCCTGCCAGACCTCGAGCGGCGAGTAGGCGTGGACGTGGATGTCGGGTGCGGCCGCCTTCACCGTGCGACAGATCTCGAGGTAGGTGGCGCCGGTGTAGTCGGGATGGATGCCGCCCTGCAGGCACATCTCGGTGGCACCGCGCTGCCAGGCCTCGCCGGTACGGCGCGCGATCTCGTCGAGGTCGAGGTCGTAGGCCGGGCCGCGCAGGTTCTCCGCGAGCTTGCCCTTGGAGAAGGCGCAGAAGCGGCAGCGGAAATAGCAGACGTTGGTGTAGTTGATGTTGCGGTTGACGACGTAGGCGACCCGGTCACCGTTGATCTCCCGGCGCAGCTCGTCGGCCTGCTGGCAGATGACGTCGACCTCGCGGCCCCGGGCCGCGAACAGGCGTGCGACCTCGGCTTCCCCGAGCGAGCGCCCGGCCCGCGCCCGGTTGAGAATTGCCCGTAGCTCCCCCGCTGGCGCGGCGCGGCCGGCGAGCGCGGCCACGGGGTCCGATGACGCGCCGGCGACCCAGCGGTTTTCGCGCGCATAGCCCTCGGCATCCGCGCGCTCGAGGACCGGCCTGCGCATGGCGGATGAGAGCCAGCGCTCCGGCTCCTGGACGTAGCGCGGGTAGATCGGCAGGCGTGCGACCAGCTCCTTGCCCGCCGCCTCGGTCGCCCGCTGCAGGAGCTCGAGGGCCGGCCAGGGCGCCTCGGGATTGACGTGGTCGGGGGTCACCGGCGAGATGCCGCCCCAATCGTTGATCCCGGCGGCCAGCAGGCGGTCGAGCGCGCCGGGATTGAGGTTGGGCGGCGCCTGGACGCTGATCGCCGGCGGCAGGACCAGGCGCGCCACGGCGATCGTCCAGAGGTGATCGTCGAGGCTCGGCTCGGGCGCGCCGGCCATGGCGGTGCCGGGCTTGGCCCGAAAATTCTGGACGATGATCTCCTGCAGATGACCCTGCTCGGCATGGAGAGCGCGCAGCGCCAGCAGCGCCTCGACGCGCTCGCGCCGGGTCTCGCCGATGCCGATCAGGATGCCGCTCGTGAACGGCACGGACAGCTCGCCGGCGGCGCGGATCGTCGCGAGCCGCACCTCCGGCCGCTTGTCCGGGCAGCCGTGATGGGGACCGCCGAGCCCGCAGAGTCGCTCGGATGCCGACTCCAGCATCAGGCCCGCCGAGACGGAGACTTCGCGCAGGCGCGCAAAATCGGCGCGGCTCATGATGCCTGGATTGACGTGCGGCAGCAGGCCGGTTGCCGCCTGCACCCGCGCCGCGACCTCCGCGAGGTAGTCGATCGTCGTGGCGTGGCCCAGGGCGGCAAGCGCCTCGCGGGCGACCCGGTAGCGCCGCTCGGGCTGGTCGCCGAGCGTGAACAGCGCCTCGTGGCAGCCGGCCTCGGCGCCGGCCTCGGCGATCCGGACCGCTTCCTCGATCGACAGGTAAGGCGCCTGCAGGTCGCGCGGGGCATGGGCGAAGGTGCAGTAGCGGCAGACGTCGCGGCAGAGCTGGGTCAGCGGGATGAAGACCTTGGGGGAGTAGCTGACGACGCTGGGATGGACGCGATCGCGACGTGCGCGGGCGGCCGTCAGCAGGGCCTCGAGGTCACCGGCCTCCGCCAATGCCAGCGCCTGCTCGTCGGTCAGCGATCCGCCGGCGGCGGCATGCTCGAGGGTAGCGTCGGTGCTCGTGGTCATGACTGATCGGCGCGTGTGCGCGTCCCTTGCTGAGGTCTGCCGGTGCCGAAGGAGGTCTAGAGCCGGCGCCCACCGGTCGGCGCGGACCATGGCGCCCGCGCGAGCCGGAGTACAGCCCATCTCGAGCGCCGGGACAAGGTCCGCGGGCGCGCACCCCGGCAGTGGTCTCAGCGATCGTCCGCGGGCGCGAGGCGCAGCGCCAGGCGCTGACAGCCGCGCGCGGCGCCAGCGCAGAGCCGGCCGGTGAGGCGCAGCGCACGCACGACAGCAGGAGCCAGGACAGGAGAAACGAGAGCGGCAGGATCACGAGGCTCCAGCCGACCAGCGGTCCGACCATCCCACGCAGGCCCAGGCTCTGGGCGAGGATCCAGGCGTAATGCGTGAACACGGCGGGGTGCAGCGCCATCAGGGCGACGAGGCCGACGGGCAGGCCGACCCGGACGGCGTTGATACCAAGCACCTCGGCCGCAGCCAGCGCGCCCGAGCGGAGCGTGGTCGTCTCGGCGGCAGCGCCGGCGGTCGTCATCCCTTCCGCCGCGCCGGCGGCGGTCTCGACACCGCTCACGCCTTCGGTGCCGGCGGCGGCCCGCGCCGCGGTGACGCCGCCCGCTGCAGTCCGGGCGAAGCGCAGCAACGCGGCGCCCGACCCGATCGCGGCGATGTCGACGGCGGCGAGGCCGTAGGTCTGCCAGTCGATTGGCTTGCGCTGGACCAGGTCGCGCTCGAGCGCGGTCAGGCCGCCGAGCAGGAGCTCGGGCCCGCCGAGCGTGACCACCCGGCTCGGGACGCGCCGCGCCTCGCCGCCCATGGTGATCTCCCACTGGCCGACGAAGGCGTTGCCCTCGTCGCGCATCTTGAGCAGGGCCAGCAGCCCCCGCTCCTCCGGGCTCAGTGGCGTCAGGTCCTGCACATGATCGTCGCCCGCGAGGCGCTGGCCGGCGGCATGCACGGCCTGGCCCGCGATCTGCAGCGCGTCGGGCGTGGTCAGCGAGCGCTGATAGGCGGCGACGATCGGCACGACCTGGGGCCCGAAGCGGGCGAGCTCGGCCCGGAACAGCTCCAGATGGCCGTAGGTGATGGCGATCGCCGGCGCCTGTGCGGGATACTGGGCGAGCGCCACCTGCAGCAGGCGATCGTCGGCGTCGCTCGCGAGCGCGCCCGCGACCGTGCGCTGCAACGCCTGCTCCGGATCGTCCAGCCGCTCGGGCACGAGCGCCGCCAGCACAGCTGCAGCACGAGGCCGACCAGGCTGCGCAATGCAATCGAGTTCTCCTCCCCATCACCGTCACCACGCGCATCTCTGGTCGATGAGACAGCTCGGGCCTGGTTCACGCCGCGAGGTCGGCGATCTCGTCGCGGTCGGACAGGCTCGGGGGAACGTCCGGTGCGCGCTCGGCAGGCGCTGAATGGGTTCCAGCACCTCGGGCAACTCACCTCGATCCTAGGCGCTACCTATCGTTGCAAAGGCTGCCGTCGTCCGCGGGATGCAGCAGCTGCGCCAGGACGCGCACGAGCTCGACGTAGTTCACCGGCTTGTCGACCCGGGGGGCGGTTCGCAGCTCGGGTTCTCGGGACTGCGCCGTGCTGTACCCGGTGACCACGACGAACGGCACTCCTTGGGCCGACAGCGCGGCGGCCACCGGCCTCGCCGACTGGCCCTGGAGGTTGAGATCGAGCAGGGCCGCGTCCGGCTGGGCGTGATCGAGCGCTTCCAGGGCCCGAGCGACGGTCGGCACCGGACCGAGCACCGTGCAGCCTTGCCGCTCCAGCACGCTCTCGAGCTCCATGCCGACGATCATCTCGTCCTCCACGATCAGGACCCGATGCCCGCGCAGCACCGACCGGTCAAGCTGCCGCCCATTGTCCATGATGCGCTGCTCTACTCCAAAGGAAAGACGACCTCACAGGTCAAACCCTCGGGCGCATAGTCCAGTTCCACTTCGCCATCGAGCTCGTAGCTGCAGGCGCGCTCGATCAGCTTGGTGCCGAACCCGGTTTCCCCCGGCGGCTCCGCCCGCGGTCCATTCCGCTCCTGCCACTGCAGTCGTACCCGACGGCTGCGATCGTCGCCCTCGACCTGCCAGGAGATGCGCAGACGTCCCTCCGGGCGTGAGAGCGCGCCATATTTGCTGGCGTTGGTGCCGGCCTCATGGAGCACGAGGCTGAGCCCCAGCCCCTGCCGCGGCGTGATCGTGACCGGTTCGCCTTCGAGCTCCACCACCTCCGGATGGTCAACGCGGTAGGCGGCCACCGCCTGTTCGACCAGAGTTCCGAGATCGGCGCTCCGCCAGTTGGCCTCGAGCAGAACACTGTGGGCGCGGGCCAGCGCCTGGAGGCGGCCGACGAACGAGTTGCGGAACGCCCCGACCGACTGGATCCGGCCATCGGTCTGCATCGCGAGCGACTGGACGACTGCCAGCACGTTCTTGACCCGGTGGCTCAGCTCGCGCGCGAGCAGCTCGCGCTCCTCCTCGGCGCGCCTGCGATCGCTGATGTCCCGGAAAGTCACCGACAGCCCGCCATCCCGCTGCGGGTAGATGCTGACGCTGACCCAGAAACCGAATACCACGCTCTCGTACTCCTCCCGAACCGGGCGGCGCTCACGGGCAGCCTTCATGTGCAGCCGGTAGCCTTCAGTCGCCTCGATGTCGACGTTCGGGAACAGGTTCCAGAGCCGCATGCCCAGGATGTCCTCGCGCGATCGGCCCCAGAGTTCCTCGGCGCGGCGGTTGACGAAGGTCAGCCGCCAGTCATCGTCCACGGCATAGAAACCGTCGGCGATGCTCTCGAGGATATCCGAGATCCGCTCGTGGGCGGCTCTGAGCTCCTCCGCGGCGTGCTTCTCGTCGGTGACATCCCTTGCGATCCCGGCGGCGCGGTGCACTTGTCCTCGCGCGTCCTGGATCGGGAAGCCCGTATCCCTGATCCATCGGATTTCGCCGTCGGACGGCCTGCGGATGCGGTACTCGATGGCGCTCGGCTCGCCCGCGAGCACTCGGGGCATGGCCTGGCTCACGCGTTCGCGATCGTCCGGATGTATGAGCTCGGCCCAATGCCCGAGGTCGGTCATCGTGGCTTCGCGCGGCTCGCCCCAGATCCGCTCGTACGCGGGGCTCAGATACTCGAGCCCAGCCATGTGCGGCTTGGCGATCCAGAGCACCTCGAGCGAATTCTCCGCGAACTGCCGGAAGCGCTCCTCGCTCGCCCGCAGCGCCTGCTGAAGCAGCTCGGCGGCGAGCGCATCGGCCGCCTCGCGGGCGTAGAGATCGGTGAGCCTGAGCTCGCGCTCGGCAAAGCGGTGCCGCTCGCGAAAGTGGGTGGACAGCATACCCAACGGCTCGCCGGAAGGCGTGAGCAGCGGCGTCGACTGCACGGCCCGATAGCCCGCCTCCCGGGCCGCCCGAAGATTGGGTGCGTAGGCCGGCTCCGTCTCCACGTCCTCGATCACCACCCGCTCGCCCCGGGCAAGGGCGAGACCGCAGGCCGAGCCCTCGTTGACGCCCACTTCCCTGAAATGGTCGAGAAAGACTGTCTGAAACCCTCGCTGAGCGGCGATCCGCAGCGTCTTGGTGTCCGCGTCGTACAGCTGGATGTTGCCGAGATCGGCGCCATGCAGCTCGATCGTGGCGTCCAGAATGCCTTCGAGCAGCGTCTGGGGATCCGTCGAGCGGAGCGCCAGCCCGCTGAGTTCGTGCAGCCGGGTCATGGTCTGCAGCTCGGCGGCGAGCGCGTCCTCGGCCCGCTTGCGCTCGGTGATGTCGACGAAAGTCACGACCACGCCGTCGATCCCGTCGTCCTCGGTTCGATACGGCAAGATGCGCCGGAGATACCAGCGATCCTGGTCGCTCAGGACCTCGCTGCCCGCGCGCGAGAGGTCCGCGAGCACGCCTTTGATATCGTCGACCAGGTCGCCGCCCCTGAACTTCTGGGCGAAATGGGAGACCGGCCGGCCGATGTCCGTCGGCAGGAGGTCGAGCAGGGCCTTCATCGCCGGCGTGAACCATCGGACGCACAGATTGCGATCGAGGAACAGGGTAGCGATCTCGCTGCTGTTCAGGAGATTGTGCAGGTCACCGGTGCGGACCTCCAGCTCCTCGACTTTCGCCTCGAGTTGGTGGTTGACCGTGGTCAGCTGCTCGTTGAGCGACTGCAGCTCTTCCTTGGCGGTCTCGAGCTCCTCCATCGAAGTATGCAGCTCCTCGTTGACCGACCTGATGTCCTCGTTGGAGGCCTGCAGCTCCTCGTGCGCGGCGTTCATCTGCTTGGTCGTGACCCGCAGGTCTTCCTCGGCCGCCTCCAGCTCCGTTGAGGTTTCTTTCCCGGAAGCGAGCTCCCCGACCTCGGCTGGCGCGCCGGCCGGAGATTTCGATGGGCCATCCAAGAAGCTCACCAGCAGCCAGTCTTGGCCATCGCCTCGATTGGCAAGCGGCGCCACGATCACCCGCACCGGATGGAAGACGTCGCCGCGTCGGACCCGGGTATCCGCCGCAACCTCCTGATCCCGCTCGATCGCTTTGCGGACGGTGGCGCCCAGCGTCGGCTGAAGCCCCTCCCGCGCCAAAGCGATCAGGTGATAGGAGGGCTCGCCCTTGGGCGGCTGCAGGTAGTCGTCGGTCGGGCCGCGCAGGTAGTGCACCCGGTACTGACGATCGACCAGGACGCTCGCCGGCGCGTACCGCTCCAGCAGCGCGCGGTCCAGGATCTCGCCCGGATTGCTGCGCGGCTGCGGGCCCGCCGGCGCTGGTCCGGAATCTGCTACGGCCGGGCGTGCGCTCGGCGCGCTCATCGGGAACGTCACCGGCTCCTGGCGGGCCAGCGCGCGCCGGCGGTAGATCCGCCAGGTCTTCGAAACCGGCTCGAACACATCCTCGTGAGCCCCGACGGTCTCGCCGGCGCCAAGGAACAGATGGCCCCCTTCGCCAAGGGCGAACTCGAAGAGGCCCAGCACTTTTTCCTGGCCCCCGGGTTCCAGGTCGATCAGCAGATTGCGACAGCTGATCAGGTCGACCCGCGCGAACGGCGGGTCCCGCAACAGGTTCTGCGGCGCGAAGGTGATCATCTCGCGCAACGGCTTCCTGATGCGGTAGCCATCGTCCTTGACCTCGAAGAAGTGCTCAAGACGCTCGGGTCCGACATCCGCGGCGATGCTGCCCGGATACCGGCCCGCCCGCGCCACCGGCAGCACGTCCGGGGCGACGTCGGTCGCGAAGAGCTTCAGGTCGAAGCTCTTCCTGGCCACCGCTGCCCGCTCCGTGATCAGCATGGCGATCGAGTACGCCTCCTCGCCGGTCGAGCAGCCGGGGACCCAGACCCGGATCGGCAAATCGGCAGCACGCTCCCGGATCAGAGGCGCGATGACCTCGTGATCGAGCACCTGCCACGCTTCCGGGTCCCTGAAGAAGCCGGTCGCGTCGATCGTGAGGTCGCGGGCGAGCGCTTCGGTCTCGGCGCGGTCGGTGCGCAGGCGGTCGACATAGCCGGCCGGATCTTCGATCCGGTGCAGGCCCATGCGGCGCTCGAAGCGGCGCAGCAGCATCTGCTTCCTGTAGGCGCTGAAATCCTGTCCGGTCCGTGATCGCAAGACCGTGAGCAGCGCGCCGAGCCGGGGATCAGCCTCGGGTTGGCCGAGCGCCGACAACGGCCGGTGCAGGTACGGGTGGCGTGCGAGGCCGAGGAGCGCTTCCGGCATCTTCTCGGGCGCCAGGACCAAATCGACGATGCCGGTCGCGATCGCGCTGCGCGGCATGCCGGCAAAGCCGGCGGTCTGCGGATCCTGCGCGATCACGATGCCGCCCGCGGACCTGATGAAGCGCAGGCCGAGGGCGCCGTTGGTACCGGTCCCGGACAGGACGATGGCGATGGCGCGTTCGCCCTGATCCTCGGCAAGGGAACGGAAGAACGAATTGATCGGATGCCGATGGCCGCGCGGAGCGGTCGGTTTGCTCGCGACGATGACGCCCTGCCGGATCGTCAGCTCCTGATCGGGCGCGATCACGTAGACGTGGTCGGGCTCGACCTTGATCGAGGTCTCGATCTGGACGACCGGCATCTCGGTCCGCCGGCTCAACAGCTCGCTCAGATGGCTTTCCTGAGAGGGGTCGAGGTGCGCCGCGACGACGAACCCCAGGCCACTGTCCTGGGGCATGGCGCCAAAGAGGTTCTGGAGGGCCTCGAGCCCGCCGGCCGACGAGCCGATGCCGACGATCGGAAACTCAGCCATGCCGTCCCTCGTATGCGCGCGGCTCCTGCGTGTGAACCACGACCGGTCGCCTCGAATTGCCACTTCTGCCGGTGGCGTCGGCGAGGTCCCAGCCTTACAACCGGACGGGGGACGGGTCGAGTTCCACAGGTTGAGGCTCGTCCTTGAGGATATCGCCCCCTCAGCGCCCGCCCGCTCTCATCCCGGCTCAGGTCGGGAGCCGCCGCCGTCGATATGGAGGGTAGCCGCCCGGGGGGTCAGTCGAAAAAGGCGGTGCACTTCTCGATCACCGGCATCACGCTGTCGCGGCCCTCCGGGGGCAGCGCAAACAGCGCCCGATCGAGGCCGGCTGCACGGCACTGCTCGACGTAGCCGGCGTCCGGCTTGGTGCCGAACAGCGTGGTCGACACCGTCTGGATGTCGCGCCCGGCCTCGTCGGCGAAGCTCTTGAGCCGCGCCATCTCGGCCTTGGGATCGTCGAAGCCCCGGCCGCGCGGGAACCAGCCGTCGCAGAACTCCATCACCCGCCTGAGCGTGTGCTTGGTCTCGCCGCCGAGCAGAATTGGCGGATGCGGCTTCTGCACTGGCTTCGGCCATGACCAGATCGGCTCGAACTTCACGAACTCGCCCTCATAACCCGCCTCGTCCTGGGTCCAGATCGCCCGCATCGCCTTGGCGCGATCGACCATGACCCGGAAGCGGGTGTCGAATTTCGTGCCGTGGTTCACCATCTCTTCGGCGTTCCAGCCGGCGCCGATCCCGAACTCGAAGCGCCCGTTCGAGACCAGATCGAGCGTCGCGACCGTCTTGGCGGTGACGATCGGGTCGCGCTCGGTCAAGAGGCTGACCCCGGTGCCGAGCCGGAGCGTTTTGGTGGCGGCGGCCGCCGCCGCGAGGCCGACGTAGGGATCGAGCGTGTGGGAATACTGCTTGGGCAGCTCCGGGCCGCCCGGCCAGGGCGATTTGCGGCTCGCCGGGATGTGGGTGTGCTCGGGCACGAACAGCGATTCGTAGCCGTGGGCCTCGAGCTCCCTTGCCACCTCGACGATGGGCATCGAGTAGTCGGTGGCGAAATAGTAAAAGCCGATCTTCATGGGTCGGATGCCTCCTCGCGCTTCGAGGCATCAAACCTAGGCCGCGGCGCGCCTGGCGGCTAGCCTTTGTCGCCGGCGCAGGGCGCACGTGAGGGGAGCTGCCGTCCGTGCAACGATCGGGTCTGTGGGTGGTCATGCCGGTCAAGGACCTGGCGAACGCCAAGCAACGCCTTGCGACTGTGCTCAGTGCCGCCGAGCGCCAGGCCCTGTTCCGCGCCATGATGGAGGACGTGCTCAGCACGCTCGCCGCCAGCCCGGGCCTTGCCGGCATCCTGATGGTGACCCGCGATCCCCAGGCGCGGGCGCTCGCCGTCCGCTACGGCGCCCGGGTCCTCGCGGAAGCGGCCAACCGCGGCCACACCGCGGCCAGTCGCCTCGGCGCCCGAACTCTCGCCGCGGAAGGCGCCATCGGCATGCTGCAGCTCCCCGCCGATATCCCTCTGGTCACACCCGCCGATGTCGAGGCGCTGCTCCAGGCTCATGGCTCGGCGCCGTCCGTCACGCTGGCGCCCTCGCGCGACCGGCGCGGTTCGAACGCGGTCGCCTGTTCGCCGCCCGATCTTCTCCCACTGCGCTTCGGCGAGGACAGCTTCTTGCCGCACGTACAGCGCGCCCGCGCGCTCGGCATCGAGCCCCGGGTCGTCGAGCGCCCGGGCCTCGCCCTCGACGTCGACACGCCCGCGGATCTCATGGCCTTGCTGGCGACGCGCCCGGCCACCCGAGCTTGCGCCTACCTGGCCGGAAACGGGATCTCCGAGCGTATGGCCATCATCGACGCTCAGCCCTAAGGTTCAGTTGTCCCGCAACCAGCCGTCAGCGCGAATCGCGCTGCGATGAGTGTGAAGCAGTTCGCATCCCCAGGCGCGCACGCGGTGATAGGCCTTCGTGGCCGGTCTGGCAGGAGGAACAGTTCATGCGCGCATTGATGAAAATTGGCTTGGTGGCGATTTCCTGCGCCTGCTCCTGGATCGCGTCGGTCCAGCCGGGGGTCGCGCAGGACATGGTTCGAGGATATGCTCTGATCGAGACGGAGCCAGGCAACCACATCCCCGACAGTCTCGGGAGTTTGATGAATTGCAAGGCTCTGACCCATCCGTTGCTGGGGTCCGACGTGATCGCCTCCATCGAGTGCAACGATCTCGAGAGCCTGAACCAGGCCATGGGTGAAATTCCGAAGATTGCAGGCGTCCAGCAGGTCACCCTCTGGTCGGTCAAGAAAGAGTAGTCGTCCGGGCCCGAGACGTTCCGCCTTCATGAAAGCGGCCTCTGCGGCTCGGCTCGAGGTTTCCCGAGGCCTCCGTCACCAGCTATCAGCCGCCGTAATGCTGGCGCAGGCGCGGAAGGACCTGTTCGGCGTAGAGATTGAGAAAACGCTTCTGGTCGGGGCCGGGGGCGTGGAAGACCAGGTGGGTAAAGCCGAGCGCGATCGTCTCGGCGAGGCGGTCGACGTGCTCGTCGGGGTCGCTCGAGACGATCCAGCGGCTGGCGGCGCGCTCGACCGGCAAGGCGTCCGCGAGTTTTTCCATCTCCACCGGGTCCTCGACGCCGGTTTTTTCCTCGGGTTTGAGCGCCAAAGCGGCCCAGTGACGGGTGTCCTCGCGGGCGCGCTCGAGGTCGGTGTCGAAGGAGACCTTCATCTCGATCATGCGCTCGATGCTGTCCGGGTCGCGGCCGGCCTTTTCCAGGCCCTCGACGACCGCCGGCAGCAGGGTCTCGGTGTAGAGCTCCTGGGACTTGCCGCTCGTGCAGATGAAGCCGTCGCCAATCCTGCCGGCGAGGCGCGCCGCGACCGCGCCGGAGGCCGCGACGTAGATCGGGACCGGGGTCTCGGGGCGGTCGTAGATCGTCGCTTTGTCAGTCCGGTAAAACTCGCCCTCGAAGGTCACGCGGTCCTCGCGGGCGAGGCGCCGCATCAGCTCGATCGCCTCGCGCAGGCGCGCGAAGCGCTCCTTGAACGGTGGCCATGCCATGCCGGTCGCCGGCACCTCGTTCAGCGATTCGCCGGTGCCGACCCCGAGCAGAATGCGCCCCGGGTAAAGCGCACCCAGAGTGCCGATCGCCTGGGCGACGATCGCGGGGTGGTAGCGGAAGGTCGGGGTGACGACGCTGGTGCCGAGCAGCGCGCGCGAGGTGCGTTCGCCCAGGGCGCCCAGCCATGTGAAGGAAAACGGCGCGTGGCCGCCGGTATGCCGCCAGGGCTGGAAATGGTCGCTGACCAGGATCGAGTCGAAGCCGACCGCTTCGGCGTGGACGGCGAAATCGAGCAGCTCGCGCGGCGCGAACTGCTCGGCCGAGGCCTTGTAGCCGAGTGTGAGCATCGAGAGATCCTCGCCAGGGTTCCGGGCACAGGCGCGGCCGGCATGGTCTGCAGCCGTCCTATCCTTATATCCTCGGGCCGGAAGTTGACAGTCGCGGACATGACCACGGGATTGAGGACAGGCAGGAGATGGCGCGATCTTGCATGCAGCTCACTACCTTCTTATGTACGAATGTATGAATGTAACTGAGATGGAAATGGCAGCCAAAAGCGTCGCCGAACTCCTGAAGCTGCTCGCCAACAAGCACCGGCTGCTCGTGCTCTGCCAGCTGGCCGAGGGTGAGAAGCCGGTCGGGGAGCTGGCCAGGCTGCTTGGCGTGCGCGAGGCCGCGATGTCGCAGCAGCTTGCCGTGCTGCGCCAGGAGGGCCTGGTCCGGCCGCGGCGCGCGGCCCAGACGATCTACTACGCGCTCGCCCGCGACGACGTCCGGCGGCTGATGGAGTTCCTCTACGCCACCTACTGCAGCGGCACTGCGGCCATTGGAGAGGTTAAGGAAGATGTCGTCCCCGAACTTGCCGAGCGTTGATCCGGCCACGGTGCAGGCCTGGCTCCAGAGTGGCCAGGCCCTGCTGATCGACGTGCGCGAGCCGGATGAGCATGCCCGCGAGCGGATTGCCGGCGCCCGTCTCGTACCGCTCGCGCGCATCGAGACCGGAAGCCGGTTCGCCGAGCCGGGCAAGACCATGGTCTTCCATTGCAACAGCGGCAACCGGACCACACAGGCGGCGGCGCTGCTGGGCCGTGCCGGCGGCGACGAGACCTACCAGCTGGCGGGCGGTCTGCAGGCGTGGAAGCGGGCCGGCCTGCCGGTCGTGTTCGACCGCGAGGCGCCGCTGCCGCTGATGCGCCAGGTCCAGATCGCCGCCGGCAGCCTGGTTCTGCTCGGCGTCGTGCTCACGCTCTTGGTCTCGACCTGGCTCCTGGTCCTCCCGGCGTTCGTGGGCGCAGGCTTGGTGATGGCCGGGATCACCGGCTTCTGCGGGATGGCCCGCCTGCTCGCGCGCATGCCGTGGAACCGCAGCCGGGCTGTCGATGCCGCGGGCGCGCCAGAACCGGCACACTGAGATCCACTGCCGGAAGGAGGCAAGAGCCATGCGACCGCAGGTCACCGGTTTCTTCGACGAGGCGACCAACACGATCAGCTACGTCGCCGTCGACCCCGCGACCCGCAGATGCGCAGTCATCGATTCGGTCCTCGACTACGATCCCAGCTCCGGTCACACCGACCAACATTCGGCCAATCAGATCATCGAGTTCGTGCGCGAGCAGTCGAGTGGGTGCTCGAGACCCACGTCCACGCCGATCACCTGTCGGCCGCGCCCTACATCAAGCAGGAGCTCGGGGGCCGGCTCGCGATCGGCGCCGAGATCACGACGGTCCAGAACATCTTCGGCAAGGTGTTCAACGCCGGCACCGAGTTCCAGCGCGACGGCAGCCAGTTCGACGTCCTGTTCAAGGACGGCGACACTTTCCGAGTGGGCGAAATCCGGGCGCGGGTCCTGCACACCCCCGGCCACACGCCGGCCGACATGACCTACGTGATCGGCGACGCCGCCTTCGTCGGCGACACGGTCTTCATGCCCGATGCCGGCACCGCGCGCGCCGACTTCCCGGGCGGCGACGCCCACCAGCTGTTCCGCTCGACCCGGCGCATCCTGCACGAGCTGCCCGACGAGACGCGGCTTTTCATCTGCCACGACTACAAGGCGTCCGGACGCGACGACTACCGCTGGGAGACCACGGTCGCCGAGCAGAAGCGGGCCAACATCCACGTGCGCGAAGGCGTCGCCGAGGACGAGTTCGTCCGGATGCGCACCGCGCGCGACAAGACGCTCGACATGCCACGTCTGATTCTGCCCGCGGTCCAGGTCAACATGCGCGCGGGCCAGATGCCGCCGCCCGAAGACAACGGCGTGCGCTACCTGAAGATCCCCATCGATACGCTCTGACCCGTCGGACCCAGGCAGACACCAATCATCGGGAACGTCATCAGCACTGATCGTGATGTTCGTGCCGGAGGCGGCGCCGGTGGCTCGACTGGCTGCCATGAGAGATCTCCAACGGCTCGACCCGCCGGCGCTTTGGCATCAGGCGGCGGGCAGTCATAATGCGAATTCGACCCGGTATCGAGGTGGTCAGGACGTGTTCGAAGTCGTTTTCCTTGGCACAGCGGCGGGCGTGCCGTCCGTCGACCGGGGACTGCCGGCGTTGATCGTGATGCACGGGCAGCGCCGGTTCCTCGTCGACTGTGGCGAGGGCACCCAGCGCCAGCTGCTCAGGAGCGGGCTCGGACTCCGGCGGTTCGATTGCGTCCTGCTCACCCATGCCCATCTCGACCATCTGCTCGGCTTCGGCGGTCTGGTCGCGACCCTGGCGCTGCTGGAGGCGGGCGAGAGCCTCACGGTCTACGGCGGCGCGGCGGCGCTCCGGGCCGTGCGCAGCCTGATGGAGGTGGTCTGGCCAGGCGGACGGCCCGGGTTCGAGGTCAGGAGCGTCACGATCGAGCCGGGGGTCATCATCGAGGATGACCATCTGCGCGTGCGCGCATTTCCGGTCACGCACCGCAACGCCGAATCCTTCGGCTTCGCGTTCGAACAGAAGTCACGTCCGCGCCTGCTGCCGGACCGGCTGGCGGCGCTCGAGGTTCCCGCCGGGCCAGAGCGGCGCCGGCTGCTTGAGGGTCAGGAGATCCTTCTGGCTGACGGCCGCCGGGTCGCGCCGACAGAGGTTCTGGGGCAGCCGCGGCCGGGCAGCCGCCTGATCGTGATCGGCGATGCCGGCCGTGCCGAGGAGCTGCTCGAGATCGCCCGGGACGCCGATGCGCTGATCGTCGAAGCCACCTTCCTCGAGCGCGACGCCGGCAAGGCCGCCGAGCGGGGGCATCTGACGGCCGCGCAAGCGGCCCGGGTCGCGCAGACCGCCAACGTCCGCGCGCTCTATCTGACCCACCTCTCCGGCCGCTACCAGCAGCCCGAGATCGAGGCCGAGGCGCGTGCGATCTTTCCTGGCGCCACCGTGGCGCGCGATTTCGACCGGATCACCGTGCGCGTGGCGGAGCCGGCAGGCGCATGAGCGGCGGCGGCCCGACCGAGGCAAGGTCGGGCCGCTGTCCGGGGAGGGAGTCACGATGAGCGTGCTGGACCGGTTTCGACTGGACGGAAAGCGGCTCTTGATCACCGGCGGCAGCCGCGGGCTCGGGCGCGCAATGGCGCTCGCGATCGCGGAGGCCGGCGCCGACGTCGCGCTGACCGGCCGCGACGCAGCGGCCCTCGAGCGCACCGCCGCCGACATCCGCGCCCGCGGACGACAGGCCTGGCCGCTCCAGGCCGACATGAGCGCGCCCGCAGCCTGCGAGGCGGCGTGCGCACGGGCGCTCGCCCAACACGGACCGTTCGACATCCTGATCAACAATGTCGGCGGGCGCCGCGACCCGACCCCACTCCGCGACATGTCGGTCGAGCGCTGGCGCGAACTGGTTGACCTCAACCTGACCAGCACCTTCGTCTGCACCAAGATGATCGGCGGTGCCATGGTCGACCGCGGCGCCGGCGGGCGGGTCATCAATGTCGCATCGATCAACTCCTTCGTGGCCGGCCAGAACATCGGCGGCCGGCACTACGAGGCGGCCAAGGCCGGCGTGGTCCAGCTGACCCGCGCGACGGCCGCGGACTGGGCACCTTACGGGGTCACCGTGAACGCGATCTGTCCAGGTCTGTTCATGACCGAGCCCAACCAGCGCTGGGCGCGCGAGCGACCCGAGGTCATCGACGGCATCAAAGACCGCACACCGATGGCCACCTTCGGCCAGCCGGAGGATCTCGGGCCGCTTGCCGTCTACCTGGCGAGCGATGCCTCGCGCTTCATGACCGGGGCGGCCCTGATCATCGACGGCGGCTACACTCTGTGGTAGCTGCGCCTCGCGTCCCGAGCGGCCAACGGCACCGTCGGCTACTCGCATCTGATCCCCGCAACCAGCGCCGCGAGGCGGCCCCTGGGGTCATCCGCCGGGATTGACGAATACGGGCAGACGCGCTGCACGAGATCGCCCGCGTAGCGGGCGCGAACCGCCTGGCCGACACGGGCGGGCTCCGCGCTGACCGCGACGGCTTCGAGCAGCGCGTCGGGAACCCGTGCCGGCATCTCGGCAAAGCGGCCGGCCCGCGCGAGCGCGCTCAGCTCCTTACCCGAGCGCCTCGAGGCCGTGGTACGCCAGAAACGGCCGGTAGGTGGGGGTCGAGGCGTAAAACGCGATCTGCTGACGTGCGTAGCTCTCGGCGGCCGCGCGCTCGGCCTCGGTCTCGCCGCTCACAATGAACACCGACGTGATCAGGTCCACCTCCGCGGGATCGCGCCCGGCGGCGCGGGCGCCCTCCGCGATCGCGGGCCGGACCACGTCGCGCAGGTAGCCCGGGCTGTGCAGCGGATGGACCTGAAAGCCATCGGCGACCTCGCCGGCGGCTCGCGCCATCCGCTCGCCGACGCCTGCGAGCGAGATCGGGATGTCCGGATGGTCGATCGGGCCGGGATTGAAGAAGTCGCTGATCAGCGTGAAGCGATAGAAACGGCCCTCGTAGGTCGGGCGGGCGCCGTTCTGGAACGTGTTCCAGATCGCCCGCAGGCAGCGGATGTAGTCGACGATCCGCGCTGCCGGGTGCTCGAACTCGGCCGAGAACCGGCGCTCGATGTGGGCGCGCACCTGGGTGCCTAATCCGAGCAGCAGGCGACCGCCACTCACCCGCTGCAGGTCCCAGGCGGTCTGGGCCATCGCATACGGCGTGCGGGCAAAGGCGACCGCGATCCCGGTCCCCAGCCGCACGCGCCCGGTCGCGAGCGCTGCGACCAGCAGCGGCAGAAAGGGATCGTGGACGGTCTCGTAGCTCCACAACCCATCGGCCCCCAGCCGCTCGTAGGCGGCCGCTTCACCGGCGAGTGCGCGCGGGTCGCCGCCGCGCAAGCCGACGTCGATTTTCACATGACCCTCCCCTCCGCCGGTCAGAGGCGGCAACTTTAGCACACGTGGCCACCCCGCGAGCTCAGACTAGAGCCCGCCCATGGCGGCGGCGAGCGACGGTGGGGCGACAAATGTTTTCCGCTGCCCTATGTTGAAGGAATGACCGATCCGCATCGCTCCGAATTCGCCCGGACCGTGGCCCGGCTCGAGGCGCGCAGGACCGAACTCGAGGAGCTGACCGCGAGCCATCATGGCGAGGCGCGGCCAGTCGAGCTCGATCCGACCCGGACCGGCCGGCTGTCGCGCATGGATGCGCTGCAGGTGCAGGCGATGGCGGCGGCGACCGAGCGGCGCCGGCAACTGGAGCTCGATCGGATCGATGCGGCGCTCGGCCGGATCGCGAGCGGCGATTACGGCTTCTGTGCGCGCTGCGGCGACGACATCGGCCTCGAGCGTCTGGAGTTCGACCCGACCACGCCGCTCTGCATCGGCTGCGCCCGCGCCGGCGAGCGCTGATTTTTCCGAACGCTCCGACCGGTGCCGATCGCCGGTCCGACACGAGCGCCAAACCCTTCCACGATCTCGCGCTGGACTGCGACATAGCCCCTGGCCTGGACCGCGATCCGTGCCTCGAGCAGCCGGTGCGCCGCCGGCAGGGCGTGGAACGGCAGCGCCGGGTGGGCATGATGCTCGGCGTGGTAGGGCATGTTCCAGGCGAGCCGCCGGACCAGCGCCGTGCTGCGGGTGGTCCGCGAGTTCTCGAGCATCGCCGGCACCAGCGGACAGCCCGTGTGCTCGGCGAGCAGGTACATACGCAGGAACGGCTGGCCGAGCAGCGCTGGTGCCAGCCAGAAGACCAGGAGCGCGTCGCTGCCGGCGACGACCGAGGCCAGCGCCAGGGCGGCGTAGACGCTGACGAGCAGGCGCGCCTCGCGAACGATCTGCGGCCGGGCGTGCGGGGCGATGAACGATTCCGCTGCCCGCCCCAGCGCGTGACGGACCGTCGTGGTGATCCGCTCGCGCCAGTAGGGCAGGCCCGAGACCTGCCAGAGGTAGGTGCCAAAACTCCGGGGCTTGGGCACAGCCAGCTCCGGATCGCGCTCCGGGTCCTGCGTGTAGCGATGATGGGTGAAGTGGAAGGCCCGGAAGTACTCGGGCGGCAGGAGCAGAACCGCGCCGCAGGCCCAGGCAGACGCCGTCATTGAGCCGGCGGCTGCGGAAAGCCGTGCGGTGGACCGTCTCGTGCAGCGGCGCGAACAGAAAGACCAGAGTGATGCCGTAGGCCAACATCGAAGGCAGGAGCCAGGCCGAGCCTTGGGCGAGCGCGACGACCCAGCCGGTCGCGAGCAGGGCCAGCAGGTGAAGACCCAGTTGGCCCGAGCCTCGCAGATCGGAGCGGGCCGCGAGGCGCAGCAGCGCCCGCCGGTCGGTGGCGTTCGCCGCGGTCGTCGCGTAGATCGCATCCTGCCCCGCGCGCATACCGAGAATTTAGCACATTCTGGCTTGACGCCAGCGCCGGAAGCGTGTCGAAGGCCTGCCAAGACCGCAGGGTCGCTGGCCATCGGACCCGGAAGAACAGGAGCCATCGTCCATGCACCGGATCGCACATCTGCTCGGGAGCCTCGTCCTCGCCATGACGCTGACCGGCGCCGCCAGCGGCCAAGACCTCGAGAACACCCTCTACATGGACCTCGCCGCCGGCCGGGTGGTGATCCAGCTGCGCCCCGACCTCGCGCCCAAGCACGTCGCCCGGATCAAGGAGTTGGCGCGCGAGGGCTTCTACGACGGCATCATCTTCCACCGGGTGATCCCGGGCTTCATGGCCCAGACCGGGGATCCGACCGGGACCGGGCGGGGTGGCTCCGACAAGCCGGACCTACCGGCCGAGTTTTCCAACGAGCCGTTCGTGCGCGGCACGCTCGGCATGGCCCGGACTTCCGATCCGAACAGCGCCAACAGCCAGTTTTTCATCATGTTCGCGCCCGCCCCCCACCTGAACGGCCAGTACACCGTCTGGGGCCAGGTGGTCGACGGCATGCAGTACGTCGACCAGATCGCTAAGGGCGAGCCGCCGCGCAATCCGGACAAGATCATCAAGATGCAGGTCGCGGCCGACGCCGGCAAGTGAGGCGAGCGCCGCCGCTCGATCAGCGCCCCAGGCGGCGCTCCAGGTAGTCCTTGAGCGCGACCGCGTTGTTGCACTCCTCGTCCCTGGCGGCGAAGACCAAGGTCACGCGCCCTTCGCTCGCGCGCCTGGCGAGCTCTTCGATCGCCGGTCCCTGCCCGTCCAGCTCGCGGAAGTAGCGCTCGCGGAATTCTTCCCACTTGTCCGGATCGTGGGCGAACCACTTTCTGAGTGCCGTGCTCGGGGCCAGGTCTTTGAGCCAGGCGTCGAGCCGAAGTGCATCCTTGGTGATGCCCCGCGGCCAGACCCGGTCGACCAGCGCGCGGTAACCGTCGCCCTCGGCCGGCGGGTCGTAGGCCCGTTTCAGCCCGATCGACATGCGACGATGAACAGGCGACGGAACGGGAACAGCGTGCGGCCGTCCGGCCGCTTGGGATAGGCCGCCCGCAGGCGCTGTCGGTAGTCCGCCTCGAATGTGCGCAGCTCGTCCTCCTCGAGCGCCGCCTGGACAGGACGAAGCGCCGTGCTCTGCGTCCAGGCCAGCACAGGATCCTCACCATCGAGGATCTGCAGGTATTCGGTCTCCCAGATGTTGATGCTGGCGGCGCGCGGCGCCAGGAGATCGTAGTACCAAGCGGGCGCCCCGACCGGCTCCTCCGGCAGCCGGGGCCGCAGCCGCCGTGCCCAGGGCGCCTTGGCCGCGACCTCGCGCAGCAGGACGTGCGAGGGCGCGCTGAAGTTGCGCGGCATCTGGATCGCGAGCACGCCGCCCGGCGCGACCTGATCGAACAGGCGCGGCAGCAGCCTGGCGTGGTCCGGCAGCCATTGCAGCGCGGCGTTGGCAAACACGACGTCGACGGGGGCGTCCGGCATCCACCCGGCGATGTCGGCCTCGGCCCAGCGCGCCCGGACGCCGCTCGCACGCGCCTCGGCCAGCATCTCGGACGAGCTGTCGAGCCCAATGACGTCGGCCTCGGGCCAGCGGGCGACGAGCAGCGCAGTCGAGTTGCCGGGCCCGCAGCCGAGATCCGCGACCTGCGCCGGCGCCGGCAGCGCGATGCGTGCGAGCAGATCGACCGCCGGTCGGGTCCGGTGGCCGTCGAAGGCGAGGTAGCGCTCGGGGTTCCAGGTCATGGAAAGCGGGTCGCGCGCGGCGGACAGAGGCTCAGCTGGCAGAATAGGGCGAGACCACGTAGGGCGGGCCGCAGTTCTGCGCGATGCCGTCGCCGAGCACCTGGTAGCCCTCGCCGGTGGGATCGACGCCGAGCGTCAGAAAGCCCGCGGCCGGGGCAGCGAGCACCAGGCTCGCGCCGCAGACTACGGTCTTGAAGACCAGCGCGAACGGCGTGCCGATGATGCTCACTGCCCAGCCCGCGGCGGTCGGCGCCGACCTCGTGGTCACCGGCGGCGCGGCTGGCGTCAGCGGCACCGGACCTGGGGCGTAAGTCGTGGGCAGCGGAGCCAGTGTGGCGTTCGGCCCGGCAGGGTCAGGGGCGCTGGCACAAGCTGCGAGCGCGAGCATCAGCGGCACGACCACGGCTCTCCTCGACATCGTTATCCCTCCGTCCGCTTCGGCCGTATTTGCCACCCGGACTGGCATCCCCACAAGAGATGTGGGGATCCGCGGCCCGGCCGTCATCTTGCGGCAGCGGCCGCCGGGCCGCTCAAGCCCGCATGCGCGCGCCGCCTGGATCGAAGAACGGGCGGAGGCTCGCCGCGGCCGGGTAGCGCTCGCCGGCGATCTCGATCTCGAAGCGCGCCTGGCGCAGCAGCTCGGCCGTGACCCCGTCCGGGTGGCGGACCCAGCCCATGCCGAGCGCGCCGCCAAGGGTGTGGCTGTAGCCGCCCGAGGTCAGAAGACCAACTCGGGCACCGTCCATCACGATCGGCTCGTCGTGGTGCAGGAGCGGCTCGGGGTCCTGGAGCCTGAACTGGACCAGGCGCCGGCTTGGGACGCGGTCGCGGGAGCGCAGCAAGGCGTCCCGGCCGATGAAGCCGCCGGGCTTGTCCAGCGCGACCGCGAAGCCGAGCCCGGCCTCGTAGGGCGTGTCCTGGTCGCCGAGGTCGTGGCCGAAGCTGCGGAACGCCTTCTCCAGGCGGAGCGAATTGAGCGCGTGGAAACCGGCGAGCCGGATCTGATCGGCGATCTCCCGCAGCATCAGGTCGAGCACCGGGCCTGCGAATTCAGTGGCCACGTAGAGCTCGAAGCCGAGTTCGCCGACGTAGGAGATCCGTTGCGCCCGGACCAGCGCGTAGCCGAGCTCGATCTCCCGGGAGGTCGCGAACGGAAAGGCGTCGTTCGAGAGATCCGCCGAGGTCAGCCGGGCGAGCAGCTCGCGGCTTCGCGGTCCCATCAGCCCGAGCACCGCGAAGCCCGAGGTCACGTCGGTGAGGTAAGCGCGGGCATCGTCCGGGATCTGTCGGCGCAGCCAGTGATGGTCCCGCGCCTGGGTGGCCGCGCCAGTCGTGATCATGAAGCGGTCCGAAGCCAGACGCGTGACGGTCAGGTCGGCCTCGATGCCGCCCCGCTGGTTCAGCCATTGGGTGTAGATCACGCCGCCAGGCTCGACCGCGACGTCGTTGGCTGAAACTCGCTGCAGCACCGCCTCGGCGTCCCGGCCTTGCAGGAGAAACTTGCCGAACGAGGACAGGTCGAACAGGCCGGCCCGCTCGCGGACGGCGCGGTGCTCGCGCGCCACCCGCTCGAACCAGCGGGTCCGGCCATAGGAATAGTCGTATTGCGGCCGCGTCCCGGGCTCGCCGTACCAGCCGGGCCGCTCCCAGCCGGCAGCTTCGGAAAAGCAGGCGCCCTGCGCCGCCAGGCGTTCGTGCAGGGGCGAAAGCCTGGCCGGGCGCGCGCTCGCGTATTGCCGGTCAGGCCAGTGCATTGCGTAGAGCAGGCCCAGGCCCTCGACCGCGCGGTCGCGGACGTACCGGGCGGTACCCTGGAACGCCTGCATGCGCCGGACGTCGACGTCCCAGAGTTCGATCGGCGGATGGCCCTGCGTGATCCACTCGGCGAGCGCCTTGCCAGCGCCGCCCGCCGACTGGATACCGATCGAGTTGAAGCCGCAGGCGACGAAGAAGCCTTCCAGCTCCGGCGCCTCGCCGAGGTGGTAGCGGTCGTCCGGGGTGAAGCTTTCCGGGCCACAGAAGAACTTGCGGATGCCGACCCCGGCGAGCGCCGGGATGCGGCGCATCGCGTCCTCGAGAAACGGCATGAAGTGGTCCCAGTCCTCGGGCAGCTCGCCGAACTCGAAGCCGTCCGGGATGCCGTCCACGGCCCAGGGCTTGGCGACCGGCTCGAAGGCGCCGACCAGGAGCTTGCCGGCGTCCTCCTTGGCGTAGATGCAGCCGTCCGGGTCGCGCAGCACCGGCAGGTCGCTCGGCAGTCCCGGCATCGGCTCGGTCAGCACGTAGAAATGCTCGCAGGCCTGGAGCGGCACGTTGGCCCCGGCCAGGCGCCCGACCGCGCGACCCCACATGCCGGCGCAGTTGACCACGACCTCGGTCGCGACCGGGCCGCGCTCGGTGAGCACGCCCGTGACCCGGCCGCCCGCCTGGCTGATGCCGGTGACCTTGCAGCCCTCGACGATCCGGGCGCCCGCCGTGCGCGCGCCCTTGGCCAGCGCCTGGGTGATGTCGATCGGGTTGGCCTGGCCGTCGCTCGGGATGAAGATCGCGCCGACCAGATCACCGACCTCGATCAAGGGATGGAGCGCTCGTGCCTCGGCCGGGGTCAGGACCTCGACCTCGAGGCCGAAGGTGCGCGCCATCGAGGCGGCGCGCTTCAGCTCCGTGAAGCGCTCCGCGGTGCGCGCGAGGCTGAGGCTGCCGTGCTGGCGAAAACCGGTCGGCTGGCCGGTCTCGACCTCGAGACGGCCGTAGAGCTCGGCCGAGTATTTGGCCAGGCGCGTCAGGTTTTCGGTCGCGCGCAGCTGGCCGATCAGGCCGGCCGCGTGCCAGGTGGTGCCGGAGGTCAGCTGCTTGCGCTCGAGCAGCAACACATCGTGCCAGCCGAGCCTGGTCAGGTGATAGGCGACGCTCGACCCGACCACGCCACCGCCGATGATCACGGCCTGCGCGTGGCTCGGCAGATCTGTGGCCATCGCCCGCCTCCCCGATCCGGCCCGCGGCGCCCCCGACAATCCTCTGCCGGCGGGGCCGCGTCTCCTTCCCGGATAAGCGGCGATCGGCTGGCTGTGAAGCCGAAAAGCAGTGCCTGCGGGTCAGCTCGGCGCGGTCACCGAACTGCCCCTGTCGGCGTCTGCGTCTTCCAGCGGGTCCGGGCCGAAGCGGTTGGGACCGCGAACGCCCGGCAGCAGGCCCGCCTCGATCAGCAGCCAGATCGCCCCCAGCAGCGGGATGGCCGCGATCGACGCGAACCAACCGCTCCGGCCGCGATCGTGCAGACGCTTGATGGTGATGACGAAACTGGGAATCGCGATCGCCAGATAGAGGAGCACGGCGAGCAGCGGCTCGATCTCGGACCTGATCAGAACCTCGGCGAGGACCTGGGCGCCGATCAGGGGCAGCGACGCCAGCCAGTATTGCTTCCGACTGAGCCGACCGTGGGAGGAAAAATACAGCTCGCACCAATCCATTGAGTGTCTCCACTCCGGCATCGGCGGGACGCTTGGCCGGGCCGCTCGGGATGATCGCATGGCCCTGCTTAGAGCGAGCTTAAGCCTGTCCGCGCCTTTGCGGCGGCGGCGATCGGGCTCAGAGCAGGTATCGACGCAGGCGTCCTCGGTCCGGACGCGGGCGCGTTTTCTCACCTGCCGGCGACGGCCGAAAGCCGTACCCGCACGCTCCTCCCTCGCTGCCCCGGGGGTTGCCGTGGGTCGATGTCGGGACAGGTTCCAGGACGGGATCTGGACGACAAGGAGGAATTGGAGATGATGCGGACGACATTCACGATCTCGATCGTGCTGGCGGGCGGGCTGCTGCTGGCGACTGGGACGCGCGCCGCCGAGCCTCAGCAGGTGTGGCAGGTCAAGGGACTGGACGCGCCGGAATCCGCGCTGCCCGACCCGAGCAAAGACGTGATCTACGTCTCCAACGTCAACGGCCAGCCGGGCGATGCCGACGGCAACGGCTACATCGCCAAGCTGTCCTCGGACGGCAAGATGCTCGACAAGCACTGGGTGACCGGCCTGAACGCCCCCAAGGGCCTGGCGCTACACGACGGCAAGCTGTACGCCGCCGACATCGACAAGCTGGTCGTGGTCGATACCGGAAGTGGCAAGATCGTCGCGACCTACGATGCGATCGGGGCGTCGTTCCTGAACGACGTCACCGCTGCCGATGACGGCCGGGTGTTCGTCTCCGACATGGTCAAGAACCAGATCTGGGTGCTCGACGGCCCGCTGTTCCAGCTCTGGCTTGAGGACCCGGCGCTCCAGAACCCGAACGGCCTGCTCGCCGAGCCGGACCGCCTGCTGGTCGCCGCCTGGGGCGAGATGAACCCGCAGGACTTCTCGACCAAGCTCCCGGGCCATCTCAAGGCGGTCGACTACCGGACCAAAAAGATCACCGATCTCGGCACGCAGCCGATCGGCAATCTCGATGGCCTGGAGGCGGACGGCAAGGGCGGCTATCTGGCGACCGACTGGGTGCACGGCGCCCTCTATCGGATCGACGACAGCGGCAAGGCCGAGATGCTGATGGACCTGAACCAGGGTAGCGCCGATCTCAACTACAACCCGAGCGATAAGTTGGCGATCATCCCGATGATGGCCGACAACGCGGTCGTCGCCTACCGGGTCCAGTGAGGGGCGCGGGCGCGCCGCGCGCTGCGCGCCGAAACGTGAGCCGGCCGGGCCCGCGGGTTGGGCCGGCTCACGTTTTCCGACCAAGACGCCGCAGCCCTTGGCCGAAAGGGATACCGCGCTTGAACGATTCGGGGCCGGAGCCGCTCGTGGTATTAGAGTTTGTCAGAGTTCACTCAACAAAAAGGAGAGCACTACGATGGAACCGCGCACGTCAGATAAAGGCTCAGGCCGCCCGATCAATCAGAGCCGACGGGAAGCGCTGATGAGATTTGGGCGTTACGCCGCGATGGCGCCGACCGTCATGGTTCTGCTCCAGTCGCGCGAAAGTCTCGCCAAGGGGTGGGGCAAAGGCGGCAAAGGCCACCGATGGGGCCGAGGCGGCCGGCGGGGCAAAGGCTACCGCAACCCCTACTGATCTTCGGAGGCTTCGTGCTGCACACCGAGGGCCCGATCCCCGGGCATGGGGGCGGCGCGCGCCGGATCGAGCTGGACGGCGTCGCCCTACCGCTCTCGGACCACCTGGTGGTGGTCGCTCCGGATGGCATGGTCGTGGCGCTCGATCCCGGCGGGCGCCGCCTTTGGGAAGCCCTCCGGGCCGGCTGCACCTTGGACGACCTCGTCGAGGCGAGCGTGGGCGAAGGCGACGTCCCGGAGGAGACGGCACGCGCCAGCATCGTCCGAGCGCTCGCCTCCTGGCGCGGCCTCGGCCTGGTCGGTTCCAAGGCACCGGCAGCGACTCCGGGTGCGGTCGAAGCACCGTTGCTTACCCGGCCGGACGGACGGGCGCTCGCGCTCGATGCCGTGTACCAGCCTGGGGACGGTCCGGTGCGGGTGCGCTGCGACGACGCTGTCCTCGCCGGCGTGATCGACGCCGCCTGTCGGAGCTGCCGCGTCGAGGGCGCGGATGGCAAGCTCGCCACCGTGGACGTGATCGAGCAGGACGGCTGGTTTGCCGTGCGCGCCGACCAGGCCGGCCTCACGCACGCGGACGATCTGACGCCCAATCGCGCCCTGGCGCGCCACCGCTGTCTGACGGCACTGCTCGAGATCGCCCGCCGGCCGCGACAGTGGCTCGGCATCCTGCACGCCTCAGCGGTCGCCACCGAGGGCCGCTGCGTGGTGTTCCCCGGCACCAGAGGATCCGGCAAGAGCACGCTCGCGGCGGCACTGGTGGCCGCCGGCGCCGAGTTCGTGACCGATGACTACGCGCCGCTGGAGCGGGCCAGCTGGCTGATCTGGCCGGTGCCCTATGCGCCCGGCATCAAGCGCGGGTCCTGGCGCGCGCTGAGTTGCCGTTATCCCGGCCTCGATGCGCTCGCGGTCCATCAGCTGGCCGGCCTGCACATCCGCTATCTGGAGCTCGAACACGGGCGCGCCGCGCCATTGGATCGCGGTCTGCCGGTGGCGGCGCTGGTCTTTCCCCGTTACGAGGCCCGGGCCAGGCTCGAGGCGCAGCCGATGACCGCCGCCGAAGCGCTGACGAAGTTGTGCCACGCCCGATCGCTGATGGACCGGCAGCCCGAGGTTCTGACCGAAACCCTGCGCTGGATCGAGACGGTGCCGGCATACCGGTTGAGCTACGGCGACCTCGACCAGGCGATCGCATGGGTCCAGGCCCTGCTCCGGACAGCATGATGGCAGGCCGCGTGTCGCCGTTCGACGTGATCGCGCGCGTCCTGGCCGAGCGGCTGCGAGGATGTACGGCATCCGGAGAACTGCGATCACTGGTGCGCTCCCGGGCCATCGACTGGGAGCGCGTGGTCGGCCATGCCAGCGCGGAATTCGTTCTGCCGGCATTGGCAGCGGCCGCGCAGGACCTCGACCTGGTCGACGCGCTGGATCAGGAGCTGGCGGGCTTTTTCGAGGCCGTCCACGCCGCCAACATCGAGCGCAACGGCGAGCTTCGCGCTGAGCTCGCGACCGCCGTCGGCGTCCTGAATGGCGTCGGCATCGAGCCCGTGCTGCTGAAGGGCGCAATCCGGCTGGCGGACGGCCTCTACCCTGACGACGGCTGGCGCATCCTCCGCGACCTGGACCTTCTGATCCCGAAAAGCCTGGAGGCGAGGGCGATCCAGGCCCTCGAGCGGGCTGGCTACGCACCAGAAGGCGGGCACGAGTTTCGGCGGCCCGGCGGACCCGTTCAGATCGATCTTCACACCGAGTTGTTCCCGGAACTGGCACAGACGTCGATCCTGCAAGCCGCGAGCGTGCTCGACGGATCGCGCCCCGCCGAGTTCGCTGGCGGCACGATGCGGCTGCCGTCGATCGAGCACCAGCTCGTGCATCTGATCGGCCACGGCCAGATCAGGCACCCCGGCAGTGCGCTCGGCCAGATCGCCCTGCGCGATCGGCTGGAGGCTGCAGCGCTGCTGCACTGGGGGCGCGAGCGGGTGGACTGGCAGGCCGTGCTCGCCCGGTTCGTGACCACCGGTTATCGCCGGCCGCTGATGACGTTCCTGTTGTCGTTGGACGACGACGCTCTGTACGCGGTACCCGTGCCGATCAGGATCGACGCCCTGACCGCGCTCCAACGCCGCCGTATCGCCCTGCAGGCACGCTCCAAGCTGCTGGCGTGGATCGGCTCTTGGGGCGGCTGGTGCGCCTCCGAATTGAAGCGGCAGGTCGAGCGGGTCGAGGGCCAGCCCAAGGCGATCAGGAATGCCAGAAGCCTGATCTTCGAGCGCGGCGCAGGGAGCCGGATGGCGCGAGCAATGGCGGAGAGGATACCCCGCTTCCGTTAGTGCAGCCGGCGGCTCTCTGAGCGCCCGGTAGCGGCCCTCAAGGTCGCTCGCCGAGGCGCAGGCGGCCCTCAATCGCCTCGATGCAGGGCAGGAGATCGGCGATCGTGTCGACCACGTAGTGGGCCCCGGACTGCAGCATGCGCCGGTACGCGCGCTCGCGGAGCGCCGCCTGTTCCTTGGCCGGCAGCGCCTGCCAGTCAGGTAGCGAGAGCCCGACCTCGTTGCCGCTGACCGCGAGGCCGATCGACCACATGCCCGCGTTCAGCCCCTCCTCGACGCCCGGAATGGTGTCGTCGACCTTCACGCAAGCCTGGACGCAGTCGACCCCGAGGTTGATCGCGTTCTGCAGGCACATGAACGGATAGGGCCGGCCGGCCGGCATTTCCGAGGCCGAGACAGTGGAATCCGGCGTGTAGCCCTGGCGTGCGCCATCGCGCAGATTGATCGCTGTCATCTCGGTGGTGTAGCCGGTGGTCGAGCCGATCCTGATGCCCCGCTCGCGGAGTGCGGCCACGGTCTCGAGCGTGCCCGGGATCAGCTCGGAATAGGTCGAGAGGCATTCCAGCTGGAGCGGCACGAAATCCCGGAACATGGCCTCGACGTCGTCGTCGGTGGGGGGCTGGCCGTGGGTCTCCTGCCAGCGCCGGCGGACCGAGTCCAGCTCGGTCAGCTTCTGGATGTGCACACGTTTGTGCGCGCCCATCGGCACCCGCGCCTCAGCCGCGCTGATCGCCACCCCCTGGCGCCGGAACACCTCGACGAAGACCACGGCCGGCGCGATGCAACCGAAGTCCATGGTCGTGCCGGCCCAGTCCAGCAGCACCGCCTGTACCGGCCCGCGGTAGACGCGCGTGTAGGCGAAATCGAAGATCTGGCTCATCGGTTGGGTCCTTGTTGGCTCAGCTGTCGGGCCGGCCGCTCACGACGCCCATTTCGGCGAGGCTCTGGCGAATCGCGGCGAGCGCGCCTCGTATCTCGACGGCACCGATCCGGCCGATGCAGCCGATCCGGAACGAGGGCGCCACCGTCAGCTTGCCCGGGTAGATGACGTAGCCCTTGGCGCGCAGGCGATCGTAAAAGTCCTCGAAGACGAAGCGCGGATCGGCCGGCATCCGGAAGGTGACGATGATCGGCGCCTGCAGCGGGTCCGGGAGCAGGGTCTCGAAACCGAGTTCGCGCATGCCGGCGACCAGCAGCCGGCAGTTTTCCCGGTAGCGGGCGCCACGGCCCGGGATGCCGCCCTCGGCGGCGTGCTCGACAAGGGCCCGATCGAGGGCGGCGAGCACGTGGGTCGGCGGCGTAAACCGCCATTGGCCGTTCCGCTCCATGCTCAGCCACTGATCATGGAGATCGAGCGAGAGGCTCGGCGAATTGCCGAAGGCTGCCTCGAGCGCCGGCTTGCGGACCAGCGCGAAGCCGACACCCGGCACGCCTTCCAGGCATTTGTTCGCCGAGGCGGCGAGCGCGTCGAACGGCACTTGGCGGGCATCGAGCGGCAGGGCCCCGAACGCGCTCATGGCATCGATCAGCAGCCGCCGGCGGTGGCGCGCGACCACGGCCGCGATCTCTTCGACCGGGTTCAGGATCCCTGAGGTGGTCTCGCACTGGACGGCGGCGACGTGGCTGATCGCCGGGTCGACGGCGAGCGCCCGATCGAGCGCGGCCGGATCATTGGGCTGGTCCTCGGGCGTCTCCAGGGTCGCCACCGCGCGGCCCTGATGGTCGGCGATTTTGGCCATGCGCTGACCGTAGGCGCCGTTGACCAGCACCATGAGCTTGCCGCTCGTCGGCACGAGCGTGCCGAGCATCGCCTCGACGGCGAAGGTGCCGCTGCCCTGGAGCGGCACTGCGACGTGGCTGGGCTCGGCGCCGGCGAGCTCGACCAGGCGCGTGCGGATCCGGGCGTTGAGCGCAACGAAATCGCGGTCGCGCGAGCCCCAGTCGCGCAGCATCGCCCGCTTGACGGTCGAAGACGTGGTCAGCGGACCCGGCGTCAGCAAATACGGTTCTTCGGGCGTGCCCGGCACGTTGGGCTCCGTGACGATCCTGGCGGCCATTTTTCGGATGGACCGTCGTATAAAGCAAATGCATAGTTTTGATGGTAGCATATGGCCAACTTATGAACTTCACGCAGCTCCGCGCCTTTCACGCGGTCGCCAGCGAGGGCAGCTTCACCCGCGGCGCGCTCCGGCTCGGCCTCAGCCAGCCGGCCGTGACCGTCCAGGTCCGGGCGCTCGAGCAGCGCTATGGCATCGAGCTGTTCCGCCGCCAGGGTCAACGGATCGAGCTCACGCCCTCCGGGCGCGAGCTGTGGCAGCGGACCCGGCGCGTATTCGCCGAGCTCGACGATCTCGAGGCGCTGATGACCTCGGCGGGCGAGCTCCGGGTCGGCCGCCTCGAGATCGGCGCCGACGGGCCATTCTCGGTGATGGACCTGGTCGCGGGCTTCATCGCCCGGTATCCGGGCGTCCGGGTCGCGGTCCGGATCGGCAATGCCGCGCGGGTGCTGGCGGACCTGCGCGAGGTCCGGACCGATCTCGCGGTCCTGAACCTGGTCGAAGCCCAGGACGAGCTGCACAGCCAGCCGCTCTACCGCGATCGGATCACGGCCTTCGTGCCGGCGGCACACGCCTGGGCCGGGCGCGCCGCGATCACGCTCGACGAGCTGGCCGGAGAGCCGTTGATCCTGCGCGAACCGGGCTCGGCCACGCGCGCGCTGCTGCTCGAGGCTCTGGAGCGGGCCGGCCTCAACGCCCGGATCGCGCTCGAGCTCGGCTCGCGCGAGGCGGTGCGCGAAGCGGTGCTGGCGGGCCTGGGCGTCGGCACCGTGTTCGAGCGGGAGCTGGTCCCCGATGTCCGCCTCCGTCCGCTCGTCATCGAAGGTGCCGGGCTCGGGGCCAGCGTGTCGCTTGCCTGCCTGCCCGAGCGGCGCGGGCTGCGGGCGGTCCAGGCATTCTTCGCGCTCGCCGCCGCGCCCGCTCACGCACCGCCGGGATAAGCCCGGAGCGGCTCAGGCGGCGGCGTTCTGCGCCAGCACCTCCGAGGCGGTGAGCTCGAAGCGGACCGTGAGGCCGGGCTGATTGTCGCCGAGCATCAGCTCCGCCCCGTGCAGCTTGGCGACCGCCGCAACCAGGCTGAGACCGAGGCCGTTGCCCGGGGTCGAGCGCGTCCCGTCGAGGCGGACGAAGCGCTCGAGCACGCGCTCGCGCTCGGCCGCCGGGATGCCGGGCCCGCTATCGGCGACCGTGATCGCGACCCGGCCCGGCGCCCGCTCGACGCCGAGCCGCACCCGGCCGCCCGCGGGCGTATACTTGATCGCGTTGTCGAGCAGGTTGGCGATCGCCTGGGCGAGCAGATGCTCGTTGGCGCGAACCCAGGCATCGGCCGGACAGCGGTGCTCGAAAGTCACGTTCTTGTCCTCGGCCAGCGGCTCGTAAAGCTCGGCCAGGTCCCGGCACAGCTTCGCGAGGTCGACCGGCTCGAACCCGGCCCGGTCGCTGCCGGCCTCGGCGCGCGCGATCTCGAGCAGTGCGTTGAAGGTGCCGATCATGGTCTCGGCGTCGACCAGGGTCTGCTCGAGCACGGCACGCGATTCGGCGCGGTCCGGCTCGCCCATCAGGGCGACCTCGATCCGGCTGCGCAGCCGGTTGAGCGGCGTCCGCAGATCATGGGCAATGTTGTCGGTCACCTGACGCATGCCCTGCAGCAGGCGCTCGATCTGATCGAGCATCGCGTTCAGGTTGGCGGCCAGCTGATCGAACTCGTCGCGCGATCCGCTGAGCGCGATCCGCTGCCCGAGCTCGCCGGCCATGATCTGCCGCGTGGTACGATTGATCGCGTCGACCCGGCCGAGCATGCCCCGGCTGATCGCGAACCCGCCGGCCAGCCCGAGCAGCAGCGTCAGCGCCAGCCCCCAGCCGATCGCCTGCTTGATCAGCGACTGGATCTGCAGCCGGTCCTCGACCTCGCGCCCGACCAGCAGCCGGAAACCGCCGTCCAGGCCGAAGCTCGCGGCGTGCGCCCGCCGGCGCTCGAAGGTGTCGCCGGTCGGCACCTGGACGGTGAAGTCGATCCAGCCATCGGCGTTCGGGTCGACGTCGGGCCAGCGATCGAGGTTGCCGGCGATCCGCTGGCCGAGCGGGTCGGTCAACAGGTAGACGCTGGCGCGGTGCGGTTGCGCCGCACTCCGCCGCTCGATCACCTGGCGCAGCCCGCCCAGACCCTGAGAGTGGTACTGGTCGGCCAGGCCGGTGATCTCGGCCTGGATCGTGTCCGCGGTCTGGCGCTCCATCACGCCGGCCGTGGCGACGTAGAGGAAGCCCAGAAGCGCGAGCGCCGAAACCCCGAACAGGGCCAGATAGATCAGAGCCCAGCGGAAGGTCGAGGTCTCAAGCAGCCGTTTCAGGCGCACGCAGACAGTACCCGGCGCCGCGCACGGTATGGATCAGCGGCTGCTCGAAGCCGCGATCGATCTTCTGGCGCAGGCGGCTGATGTGCACGTCGATCACGTTGGTCTGGGGGTCGAAGTGGTAGTCCCAGACGGTCTCCAGGAGCATGGTCCGGGTCATCACCCGGCCCGGGTGCCGGAGCAGCGTCTCGAGCAGCTGGAACTCGCGGGGCTGAAGGTCGATCACCTTGCCGGCCCGGGTGACCTTGCGGGTCAGAAGATCGAGCTCGAGGTCGGCGACCCGGAGCCGGGTCGCGACCGGCGCCGTGGTCTGGCGGCGCGCCAGGTTCTCGACCCGGGCGAGCAGCTCCGAGAAGGCGTACGGCTTGACCAGGTAGTCGTCGCCGCCGGCGCGCAGGCCCTTGACCCGGTCGTCGACCTCGCCGAGCGCGGACAGGAACAAAACCGGGGTGCTGTGGCCGGTCGCGCGCAGGTGCCGGACCAGGCTCAGGCCGTCGAGGCCGGGCAGCATGCGGTCGACGATCAGCACGTCCCACTCGCCGGTCGCCGCCTGCAGCAGCCCGTCGCGTCCGTCCTCGACGAGCTCCGCGCCGTGGCCGCTCTCGCGCAGCCCCTTGCAGAGATACTCGCCGGCCTCGGCGTCGTCCTCGATGATCAGGATCCGCATGGCGCTCATATAGTCAGCCCCTCACGCGGAGACATGGGTCGCGGTCGTGCCGGCGGCGAGCATCTGGCCCGTGAGCGCCGCCTCGATCGCCGGCAGCGCGGCGCGCAGCCCGGCACGCTCCGCCTCAGCGCGCAGGGCCTCCAGGCGCTCGGTCGCGGCGGCGTCGCGGCGGCCTCGACCCCAGGCCGCGAGCGCCCGCCCGCGCGCGATGCCCAGATCGATCAGGGGCAGCGGCTCGGGGCGGGTATAGTCCTCGAGCGCCGCGGCGTAGCGCTCGGCGGCATCCCAGTCGCCGGCATTCAGCGCGGTCTCGATCGCGGCCGGGTAGAACATCAGATAGTTGTGGCTGACCACGCCACCGGCGAGCAACAGCGCCTCACCCTCGGCGAGGGCCGCGCGCCGCTCGTCGGCATCGTCACTATGGAGCGCGAGCCAGCCGAGCACGATCGCGCCCCAATAAGCCATGCCGGTCTCACGGCTGATCGTCAGCGCTTGCCTGAGCAGGTCGAGCGTGGCCGCGCTGTCGCCCGCACTCGCCTCGACGGCGGCCAGCATGGCCAGCCCCTCGGCCTCGAACCGGCGGGCGCCGAGCTGGCGCGCGAGCGCGATCGCACGCTCGACGCTCGGCCGCGCGTCGGCGAGCGCGCCGCGCTCCATCTGGGTGTGGAAGATGATGTGGTGGGCGACCATCTCGGCGCGCTGGTGACCGACCCGGCTCGCCGCCTTGACCGCGCTCAGCCCCTCCTGCAGCGCGCCCTCGAGATCGATCGTGAACAACCGGGCACAGGCCGCCATCGCCAGGCTCGCGACCTCGATGCGGCCGAAGCCGTGCCGGCGGCAGAGCTCGACGCAGCTGCGGAAGGCCCGCCCCGACGAGAGCATCCGGCCGCGCACGTATTCGGCGTCGCCGAGTCCGCCCAGGGCCTGGGCTTCGAGCTCGGGCGAGCCGCAGCGACGGGCGAGATCGAGGCTCTTTTGATGCTCGGCCAGGCACTCCTCGATCCGGCCGCGGGGAAAGTAGAGATTGCCGCGCAGGAAGTGGATGCGGGCGAGCTCCTCATCGAGGCCATGGCGCGCTGCCGCCGCCTCGGCCCGCGTCAGATCGGCAAAGGCGCCTTCGAGGTCCTCGGTGACCCGCTTGACCGCCGCGAGCCCGATCCAGGCGCGGCAGGCGGCCGGCTCGTCGTCGCCCGCGGCCGCGAGCGCCGCCTCGTAGGCCTGACGCGATGCCGGCATGACCCCGAGATCGTGCCAGAGCTCGCCCTGCAGGCAGGTCAGCGCCGAGCGCTCGGCCGCCTCGGTCGCGATCGCGAGGCCGCGCTCGACCAGCGCCTGCGCCGGCTCGTAGTGGTAGGCCGCCGCCCGGGTCTTGGCGGCTTCGAGGTAGGCTTTGGCGGCGGCCGGGTCGTGGGCGCGATCCAGGTGCTCGGCGAAAAGCACCGGGTCGCGGCCCTCGAAGCAACGCGCCGCCCGCCCGTGCAGCGTGCGTCGGCTGGCTTTGAGCAGCGTGTCGTAGGCGGCGTCCCGGATCAGGGCGTGGGCGAACAGGAAGCCGTCCTCGCCCTGGGGCCGGACCAGCAGGTGCTCGACCAGCCGCTCGCAGGTGTAGTCGGGCCGCTCGATCAGCTGCCGGAGCGCCGTCAGCGAGAACCGCTGGCCGAAGACGGCGGCCGCGAGCAGCGCCTGCTTGTCGAGCGGATCGAGCTGATCCATGCGCGCCTGGACCAGACTCTGCACCGAGCCCGGAATCCCGGCCTCGGCGCGCTCCTCGGCGTGCCGGAGCAGCTGCTCGAGGAACAGAGGGTTGCCCGCGGCCCGTTCGAGGCAGCGGCGCGCGAAGCCCGTGTTGGCCTCGAGATAAGCGCCGGCGAGCGCCTCCGCCTCCCTGGCGCGAAGCGGCCCGAGATCGATCGTGAGCAGAGGGGTGCCATCGAGCATCGCCCGCCAAACCTGATCGATCGGGTCGCCCTCGACCCGGGAGGTCATGACCAGGAGCGCCGGCGCGCGCGCGACCGTCCGCGCGAGGCCGGCCAGCTGCTCGAGCGTCGGCCGATCGGCCCAGTGCACGTCCTCGACCAGAAGCAGGCGCGGCCGGCGGGCGCTCGCGTTGCGCACCAATTCGTCGACCGTCTCGAGCCGGCCGCGCTGCCGGCGCGGGTTGTCCATGGCGTCGTAGAGCGCCCGCAGCTCGAGCGGCTGGGGCAGTTCGAGCAGATCGTTGAGGTAGACCCGACGCTCGTCGACGATCAGGCCCTCGGCGACCGCCCGCTCGACCGCCGCGTTTGCCGCCTCAAGGTCGCTGCCGCCGAAGACACCCAAGAGACTGCGGACCAGCGCGCCGATCGCGTCCTGGCCGGCGCCGGTGCCGAAGTCGAGCACTAGGCCGACGTGACTGGCGAAGCCCAGCGCCTCGGCCTGATGGCAGAACTCCTCGATCAGCCGGGTCTTGCCGATCCCGGCGCTGCCGCGCAGGTAGACGGCCTGGCCGGCGCCGCTCTCGCGGCACGCCTCGAGCACGCCGCGGAACTGGGCGAGCTCGGCGCGACGGCCGACGAACGGCCGGCGCGGCGGCGGCCCCGCCTCGGTGACGCCCGAAAGCCGCCAGGGCGCGATTGGCGCCGCCAGCCCCTTGAGTTCGGCGGCCGGCAACTCGACGCAGGTGAAGCGCTCCGGCAGAAGGCGACGCACGGCGTCCGAGATCAGGATTTCGCCGCTCTCGGCGCGATCGGTCAGGCGGGCGGCGAGGTTCACCGAGTCGCCGGTGACCGTGTACTGCCGATGGGCATCGCTGCCGGTGCCGCTGGCGACCACCTGGCCGCTGGCGATGCCGATGTGGACGCCGATCGGGCGGCCGAGCCCCTCGCCCAGCGCCGGCACGGCATCGCGGATCGCGAGCGCGGCGCGGGCGGCGCGTTCCGGATCGTTGCCGTGGGCGAGCGGCGCGCCGAACACGGCCATGACGCAGTCGCCGATGTGCTTGTCGACGCTGCCGCCATAGGCCTCGACGATCCGGTCGGCGTGCGCGAAGAACCCCTCGAGGAGACGGTGCACCTCCTCGGCATCCAGCTCGCTCGCGAGCCTGCTGTAGCCCGCGAGATCGATGAACAGCACGGTGACCTGGCGGCGCTCGCCCTCGGCCACTGCAGCGCCAGGGACGGGCGCGGTCGGCACGCTCTGCGCCGCCTGCAAGGGCGTGCCGCAGGCGGCGCAGAACCTGTACCCCGACGGCGCGGTCGCGCCGCAGCCGGGGCAGCCCAGCGCCAGGCGCTCACCGCATTGGGCGCAAAACCGGGCGCCCTCCGGGCCATCGAAGCCGCAGCTCGGACAGCGCACGACCACCCTCGCTCGCATCGGAACCACTGCGGTTATGGCATTGTCGCCCTGCCCTGTCGATCGACGGCGAGCCGCGCTGGCCCGACAAGGCTCGGCCGGGATCGTGATCCGGGTGCCCGCCGGACCCTCGGGCGACGGACACGGCGGGCGGCCGGCGACAGCCCGCCCGCCCCCAGCCTTACTTCGATCGGATCGCGCCGGCCGCGGGGCCGGGCGAGCCACCGTGGCCCGCCCGGGGGTGTCCGCATGAGCGCGGATCGTCATGCCACCGCTAGGTCGCTGCGAAGCGCCGCAATCACGCCCGCTGGAGCGGAACCGCGACGAACCGGTCCTGACCCTCGCGCTTGACCAGCAGCAGGATCGTCTGCTGACCGTTCTCCGCCGCCTTGCGGACCGCATCCGCGACCTGCTTGGGGTCGCTGACCTGCTTGCGGTCGGCCTGGACGATCACGTCGCCCGGCTGCAGGCCCTTGTCGGCGGCCGGGCTGCCCGGCTGCACGTCGGTGACCACCACGCCCTTGGTGTCGTCCGAAAGGTTCAGGGACTGGCGGGTATCCGGGGTCAGCTTGGCAAGCGCGACGCCGAGCCTGGGCGTGTTGGTCTGCTCGCCCGGCTGCTCGGCATTGGCGACCACCTGATCCTCGCTCGGCATCTGGCCGATCTCGACGTTCAGGGTCTTCTCCTGGCCATCGCGCCAGACCACCACGGGCACCGACTTGCCGGACTTGGTGTCCGCCACCAGCCGCGTCAGGTCGGTCACCTTGGCGACCGGCTTGCCGTCGTACTTGAGGATCACGTCACCCTGCTTGAAGCCGGCGTCGGCAGCTGGGCCGCCGTCGCTGACCTGCGCGACCAACGCGCCCTTGTCGTCCGACAGGCCCAGACCCTGGGCGAGATCCTGGTCGATCCCCTGGATGTGGACGCCGAGCCAGCCGCGCTCGACCTTGCCGTTGTCCTCCAGGTCCGCGACGATCTGCTTGACCAGGTTCGAGGGGATCGCAAAGCCGATGCCGACGTTGCCGCCGCTCGGGCTGTTGATCAGGCTGTTGACGCCGATCACCTGGCCCTGGAGGTTGAAGCTCGGGCCGCCCGAGTTACCGCGATTGATCGGCGCATCGATCTGCAGGAAGTCGTCGTAGCGGCCGATGCCGATGACCCGGTCCTTGGCCGAAACGATGCCGGCGGTCACGGTGCCGCCGAGGCCGAAGGGACTGCCGATCGCGATCACCGGGTCACCGACCCGGACCTTGTCGGAATCGGCAAAGGTGACCGGATGCAGATCCGCGGGATTGGCGCCCTCGATCTTGATCAGCGCCAGATCGGTGTCCTTGTCCTTACCGACGACCTTGCCCTTCAGTTCCTTGCCGTCGTGCAGGGTCACGGTGACATCCTCGGCGTTGCCGACCACGTGGTAATTGGTGACGACCCGGCCCGTGTTGTCGATGATGAAGCCCGAGCCCAGCGCGACCTCGGGCTGGGCGTTCTCCGGCGGCATCGGCATGCCGAACGGCGGCATCTGGTCGCCGAAGAAGCGCTGCATGAAGCGGCGCATCATCTCGCCGTTCGGGCCCTGCTCGCCGAAGCGGAACTCGCGCCAGTTCGGCTGGCCCTGTTGCTGCTGCTGGCCGGGCTGGTCGGCAACCAGCCGGTTGCTCGCGGTCTGAGTGGCGGTGACCGCCACCACGCTCGGCATCACCTGCTCGACCAGGTCGGCATAGCCCGACCAGGGGGTGGCCTGGGTCGCCTGGCCGGTCGCCGCCGACGCCGTCCTCGGCTCGCCGGAGTTCAGCCCGACCATCAGGCCGATCACCGCGGCCGAGGAGAGCGCCAGGGCCGTAACCCGCAGCGGCCGCCGGTCTCGCCGAGCCGTCTTGTCCGTGGATAGATCCAAAGCCATCGAAATCATCTCCTCGTCATCTCGGGTGCTGGCACCGGCCAGCGGACGCCCGATCTCAACCAGTTGTTGGTGGCTGGAAAGTGGGGACGACAGATGACCATGGTCTGTCTGTAAGATGAAATCTTCGTCATCTTGGGATGAAGATCGGGGCCCGCCTCGTCTCAACAGACGGTCGAGCCCGGCTCAGGCGGCATCCGAGGCAGACATGGCCCGGCCGCCGTGGCGCGTCCAGGCCTCGACCACCTGCCGAAGGTAGGCGTTTCGGAACCGCTCGGGACTGAAGGCCTGCGCGTTGGCGCGGCAGTCCTCGGCGCTGATCGCCCGACCCTCGCGCTCGAAGCGCAGGACCGCGGCGGCGATCGCCTCGGCGGTCTGCGCCTGGAAGAACAGACCGGTCGGCCGCGCCTGGTCCAGGCCGCGCACGGTCTCGAGCGCGCCGCCGCCGGCGAAGGCGATCACCGGGGTGCCACACGCCTGGGCCTCGACCGGCACGATCCCGAAGTCCTCCTCGGCGGCGAAGATCAAGGCCTTGGCGGCGCCAAGATGACGATTGAGGACCTCGAACGGCTGGAAGCCGAGCAGGGTGACGTTCGGCCCCGCCCGGGCGCGTGCCCGCTCCAGGGCCGGACCCTCGCCGATCACCACCAGACGCCGCCCGCCGAGCGACCGGAACGCCTCGACGATCGTCTCGGTGTGCTTGTAGAACGCAAAGCGCGAGACCGCGACGTAGTAATCTTCCTTATCGGTGCGGGGCGCGAAGCCCGCCACGTCGACCGGCGGATGGACGACCGCGCTCGGGCGTCGATAGAGCTTGTCGATCCGGCGCGCGATGAACTCAGAGTTGGCGATGAAGTGGTCGACTCCATGTGCGGTCCGGTAGTCCCAGAGGCGCAGGTAATGCAGGATGGCGCGCAGCAGCAGGCCGCGCAGCCCGCGCTCGAGACCGCTCTGGCGCAGATATTGATGCTGGTACTCCCAGCCGTAGCGCATCGGCGCGTGGATGTAGGCGACGTGGAGCTGATTGGGGCCGGTCAGCACGCCCTTGGCAAAGGCGTGGCTCGAGGACAGCACCAGGTCGTAGCCCAGGAGGTCGAACTGCTCGATCGCGAGCGGCATCAGCGCCAGATAGGCCCGGAAGTAACGCCGGGCGAATGGCAGCCGCTGCAGGAACGAGGTCTGGACCAAGCGGTCGCCGAGAAAGCCGCGCTGCCCGGCGGGCATGACATCGACCAGCGTGAACAGGTCGGCATTGGGGAAACAGGCCAGGATCTCGGCGACCACCCGCTCGGAGCCGTAGTAGTTGTCGAGCCATTCGTGGACCAGCGCGACGCGCGCCGGTCGGCCGGCCGCCGTCAGGAGCTGACAGGCGCCGATCGGCGGCGGTCCGGCGGGCCTCACGGGCTGGCCCCGGCCAGCTGCTCTTCCAGAGCGAGCCAGCGCCGCTCGGCGGTCTCGACCGTCCCGCGCAGCCCGCCAAGACGGGCGGCGCGCTGCTCGAAGCCGGCGGGGTCGCGGCGGAACAGATCCGGATCCGCGAGCTCGCGCTCCAGCCCCGCGATTTCGGTCTCGAGCGCCGCGATCTCGGCGAGCACCCGCTCGAGCTCGCGCTGCCGCCGGCTCGCGAGCCGCGCCGGCCCGGGCCCGGCCCTGGGTCTGTCTGCCGGCCGGGGCGAACCCGGCGGCGCCGGCGCCCTTGGTCGCTGGCGCAGATAGTCGCTGTAGCCGCCGGCGTATTCCTGCACCCGGCCGCCGCCCTCGAACGCGATCACGCTGGTCACGAGACGATCGAGAAAATCCCGGTCGTGGCTGACCAGCAGCAGCGTGCCTGCGAACTCGGCCAGGACCTCCTGCAACAGGTCGAGGGTGTCCATGTCGAGATCGTTGGTCGGCTCGTCGAGCACCAGAAGATTGCAAGGCCGGGCCAGCTGCTGGGCAAGCAAAAGCCGGTTGCGCTCGCCGCCCGAGAGCGCCCGGATCGGGGTCCGGGCCTCCTCCGGACGGAACAGGAAGTCGCGCAGATAGCCGACCACGTGGCGAAAGCGACCCTGGACCATGACCTGATCGCCGCCGTCCGGGCACAGCGTCTGCCAGGGCGTGGCGTCGAGGTCGAGGCTCGCGCGCCGCTGATCGACGCGGCCGACCGTGAGCGCAGCGCCCCGGCGCACCTTGCCCTCGTCGGGACTGAGCTCGCCGGTCAGCAGGCGCAGCAGCGTGGTCTTGCCAGCCCCATTCGGGCCGATAATTCCGACCCGGTCGCCGCGCAGGATCCGGGTCGAGAAGCGTTCGACGATGACAGTGCCGCCGAGCCGTTTGCCGACGTTCTCCGCCTCGATCACCAGGCGGCCGCCGGCCGGATCGGTGGCAGCGGTGAGCCTGGCCGAGCCCACGGGCGCGCTGCGCCGGGCGCGCTCGTGGCGGAGCGCCTGCAGCCGGCGGAGCCGCCCCTGGTTGCGCTTGCGCCGGGCGGTGATGCCGTGATGCGACCAGTCGGTCTCGGCGGCGATCCGCTTGTCCAGGCGTGCCCGCCCCGCCTCCTCCTCGGCGAGCACTGCCTCCGACCAGGCATCGAACGCCGCGAAGCCCTCGCCCAGCACTCGAAGCTCGCCACGGTCCAGCCACCAGATGGTGCGGCTCAGCGCCGAGAGGAACGCGCGATCGTGGCTGACCAGGACCAGGCCGCCACGAAAGGCGGCGAAGTCCTGCTCGAGCCGCAGCGTAGTCGGCAGGTCGAGATGGTTGGTCGGCTCGTCGAGCAGCAGGACGTCGGGATCGCCGACCAGCGCTCTCGCCAGGGCGACGCGGCGCGCCTGGCCGCCGGAGAGCGCGCCAACCAGCGCTCCCGGGTCGACCTCGAGGCCCTCGAGCAGCGCCTCGGCGCGTGGCCGCTCGGACGCGTGATAGCCGCCGGCCGGCGAGCCGGCAAGAGTCGCCGCGAGCGCGCTCGCCGCAGGCTCGAGCTCCGGCTCCTGGGGCAGATAGGCGACCCGGGTGCGCGGCTGCAGGAAGCGCTCGCCCGCGTCCAGCTCGATCAGGCCAGCGAGCGCCTTGAGGAGCGTCGACTTGCCGGAGCCGTTGCGGCCGACCAGGCAGATCCGATCGCCACTGCCGACCGCCAGCGACAGGCCGGCGAAAAGGGGCTCGCCGGCGAGACGGACGGTGGCGGCGCGCAAGGAGAGAAGTGGCGGTGGCATGCTGGGGCCCGGCGACGGCTACAGATCACCGACCGGAGCCGGTCGGGCCGGCACTCTCTAGCACACTCTCGCCGACGCGAAAAACCCTCGCTGCGCTCGGGCTCCGGCCTCGCGGGCGGCGCCTCGGTGGCGCCGCCCCGGCGGGGCTCAGGCGGTGCTCTGGACCAGGATCTCGACCCGGCGGTTCTGTGCCCGGCCGGTCTCGGTCGAGTTGTCGGCGCGCGGCTCGCTCTCGCCGCGGCCGGCCGCCGACAGGCGCTCGGCCGGCACGCCGTTCCGGATCAGCTCGGCCCGCACCGCCTCGGCACGTCGTTCCGAGAGCTGCTGATTGTAGCTGTCCGAGCCGGTCGAATCGGTATGTCCGACCACCGTCATCCTGGTGTCGTAGCCCTTCAGCACCTCGGCGACCTTGGCCAGGCTCGGCCTGAAGCTCGGCTTGACGGTCGCGCTGTTGACGTCGAACGAGACCTCGTTGGCGAGCGTCAGCTTGAGGAGATCATCGCGCACCCGCTCGACCTCGACTGCGTGCTGAGCCCGTTCGCTCGCCAGCTGGTCGCGCAGCTGCGACTCCTGTCGATCCATCATGTAGCCGAGCCCGCCCCCGGCGGCGGCCCCGGCGAGGGCACCGATCACCGTGCCGGTCGACCGGTTGCCCTTGGCCAGCCGGTTGCCGAGCACGCCGCCGGCAACGGCGCCGACACCGGCGCCGACGGCCGTCTTGTTGACCGACTGGGTGCCATCAGACTGGGTCGTGCAGCCCGCGAGCAGCAGGCTGCCGAGCGCCACACAGGTCGTCACGCGCATGCGCAAGTCTCCAGAATGTCACGGACCGCCGGCCGGCGGCGCGTCGCCGCGCCCGCTCCGGCGGTCGCATGCATAGCGCGGTTGAATTAGCGTTCGCCTAACGGGCCCGGAGCGCCGCAGCCGTCCGCGGCGGACGCTTCGGGACGGAACACGCGCGGGCCCGGATTCAGACATTCGCGCAGCGAGTGTGCTATGGTGGTTCATGTCCTGCTCGAACCGTGATTTCGCCGCCTTCGCCGCCGCCGGCATTGCGGGGCTCGAGGCATTCACCGAGGCCGATGCCGCGCTGGCGCGGATCACCAAGATCTACGACAAGGGCGTGGCGATCCTGCGCGCCGCGTTCGCGGGCTTCACACGGGGCGAGCTCCCGGACGGCCCGGTCGAGGCCTTCTACCCGTTCCTCGGCCTCCAGCTCGGCCGCGAGCAGCTGAACCTCGACGCCCGGCTCGCCTACGGCGCGCTCCACGATCCCGGGATCTATGGCACGACCCTGACCCGACCCTCGCTGTTCGGCGAGTATTACCGGCACCAGATCGATCTTTTGCTGCAGCATCACGGCGCGCCGGTCGTGGTCGGCATCAGCGACCGGCGGATGCCGCTGCCGTTCGTGATCGAGGAGAGCACGGCCGACATCCGTCACGACCGGGTGGGCGCGCTCCAGACCGCCTTTCCGTTGCCCGACATGAGCCTGATCGACGATGCGATTGCCAACGGCACCTTCAGGCCGCGGTCGGGCACGCCCAAGCCGCTGGCCCTGTTCACCGCCGAGCGGGTCGACTACTCGCTCGAGCGCCTGCACCATTACACGGCGACCGCGCCCGAGCACGTGCAGCGCTTCATCCTCCTGACCAATTATCAGCGCTACGTCGATCACTTCATCGAATACGCCGAGCGGGCAGTCCGGGAGGGCGACGACTATCTCGCCTTCGTCGAGCCCGGCGACGTGATCACGCCCAACCCGCGCCTGACCGACCAAGCGGCCGCCGGGCGGCGGCCGCGCCATCTGCCGCAGATGCCGGCCTACCATCTGACCCGGCCCGGGCGGATGGGGGTGACCATGGTCAACATCGGCATCGGGCCCTCGAATGCGCGCACGATCACCGACCATCTGGCGGTGCTGCGGCCGCACTGCTGGCTGATGCTCGGCCACTGCGCCGGCCTCAGGCGCAGCCAGCGGCTGGGCGATTACGTGCTCGCCCATGCCTACGCGCGCGAGGACCACGTGCTCGACCAGGACCTGCCGCTGAACGTCGCGGTGCCGCCGATCGCCGAGGTCCAGGTGGCGCTCCAGCAGGCGGTGCTCAACGTCACCGGTCTGACCGGCGCCGACGTCAAGACCCGGATGCGCACCGGCACGGTCGCGACCACCGACAACCGCAACTGGGAATTGCGCTATGACGAGCTGTTCGAGCGCCTGAACCAGCAGCGCGCGATCGCGGTCGACATGGAGAGCGCCACGGTCGCGGCCAACGGCTTCCGCTTCCGGGTCCCGTACGGCACCCTGCTCTGCGTCTCCGACAAGCCCTTGCACGGCGAGCTGAAGCTGCGCGGCATGGCCAACCTGTTCTATCGCGAACGGATCAACCAGCACCTCGAGATCGGCCTCGAAGCGATCCGCATCCTGCGCGACGAGACCGGCCCGGACGCGCTCCACTCGCGCAAGCTCCGAAGCTTCGACGAACCCGCGTTCCGGTGAATAGTTTATTGACGCGCGCGCGGAGCTGCCCAGCCGTCCAAAGACCGGCCAGGCCTGGGTCAGAGAAGGGCATCACGCAGCGGCCCGCGGTCGGACGGACCGGATCTGGCCGAGCGCTTCGAGCAGCACCTCGGCGCCGGCACCCGGGCGGTGGGCGGCTTCGGACAGGTGGCGGCGCCAGGCGCGGGCGCCGGGCTGATCGTTGAACAGGCCCAGAATGTGCCGGCTGATCGCGCGCAGCGGCGTGCCGTCGCCAAGCTCCCGCTCGACGTAAGGCAGCAGTCGCCGGACGATTTCGGCGCGCTCGGGCAGCGGCTCGGCGCTGCCGTAGAGCGACCGCTCCCACTCCGCGAGCGCGAACGGGTTCTGATAGGCCTCACGGCCGAGCATCACGCCATCGAGATGCGCGAGCCCGGAACGCGCCTGTTCGAGGCTGCGGATGCCGCCGTTCAGGACGACCTCGAGCCCCGGGAATTCGTGCTTGACCCGGTGCACCAGCTCGTAGCGCAGCGGCGGGATCTCCCGGTTCTCCTTGGGGCTGAGGCCGGAGAGCCAGGCCTTGCGGGCATGGATGACGATCGTGCCGCAGCCGGCGGCGGCGACCGCTTCGACGAAGCGACGGAGGAAGTCGTAGGAATCCTGCTGGTCGATGCCGATCCGGGTCTTGACCGTGACCGGCAGGCTCACCGCCTCGCGCATGGCCCGGACGCAGGCGGCGACCAGCTCCGGCTCGGCCATCAGGCAGGCGCCGAAACGCGCGCTCTGGACCCGGTCCGAGGGGCAGCCGGCGTTCAGGTTGATCTCGTCGTAGCCCGCGGCCTCACCGAATTCGGCGGCGCGCGCGAGCGCACCCGGCTCGGCGCCGCCCAGCTGCAGCGCGACCGGATGCTCGGCCGGATCGAAGCGCAGGAGGCGCGCGCGGGGCCCGTGCAGGATCGCGCCGGTCGGGACCATCTCGGTATAGAGCAGGGCGCGCGGCGTGATCCGCCGCAGGAAGTAGCGGCAGTGCCGATCGGTCCAGTCCATCATCGGCGCGATCGAGAGGCGGCGGTCGAGCGCTGGCATTGGCGGGGCGGCGAGGTTGCGGGTCGGTTCCGAATCGCCAAGGTGGAGCCGACCGCGCCTCTTTCCAAGTGCGCGCCCCGGCCATAATCGGCCAGCCCGCCCGTGGCCGGCTTCCCTGATGATTTCTCGTAGGCACGACCTACGCTTATCACTAGCGCCGCGCAAACGGGCCCCACAACCGATCGCGACTCGGCGGCTTGGTCCTCGGTCAGGTCCTCAGGTGGCTCTAGGCGAGCATCACCGCGCAGATCGGCAACTGATGGGATTACCAGCTCGGCGCCGGACTTCGGGCCTCTTGCACCCATCTGGATTTCCTTTGTGCCCCCAAGCAAAACTGGGGCGCCGGTCTCCGTTGGGCGGGCCTGAAGGATTCGACCCCAACCCTCCCCGCCTGAGGGGCGGCCCCTCCTGGTGGGGTACTGGTGACAGAATGCCGCACCTACTTTTATTGACGAAGTCTCATACTTTGTCCACATTCCAGTTCTAGCACACGCGAAGGATGACCAAGATGCCAAGGGATGCGGATACGATCGTCGTGTTCACAGGGAAGGGGCCAAACGCGATCCTTCATGAGGGGGGCTCGGCCTCCTGGAAGCTCAATCCCCGGCGAGCACGTGGGTGTAAGTATTTGGTCTGCACACGAAACCGACCACATGACCCGAGCCATGGCAGCGCCTTCCTGGTCGGTATGATCTCTGAGCTGACCCCAGAGGGTGACCGCTGGATCATACGGTTCAGTGAGTATGCCGTGATCGATATGCCTAGGGTATGGGATGGTGGCCACAATCCGGTGCGCTACGTCAGGCTAAGTGACCTCGGCATCGACTTGGCCAACCTTGTCTTCCAACCTGTCCAGCCAGGTGAGCTTAACGTCCTCACATCAGAGCAAGTGAAGCAACTGCGACAGCAGCCCCAGGACATTCTATCGATTGTGGCTGCCTACTTCGGCGTCAACGTCCGCTCGGTCGAGATCACGATCAAGGGATAGTGGCCCAGAGCCTAGCCCGGGTGAACCTAGATTTTTTCTGTCCCGCTGGTCCTTATGTAGATGGCCGGGCCTTCCACCCGGGCGGGGCACCATCACCGCGATGTCGTGGCGGGCCTAGAGGTGGGCGCTAGGCACACCTGCCTGGGAGCGCATGGCCCGGTGCCTTCTCCCGAGATAGGTACAGGCTAACGGCGGCCGCAACGGTGACCACGAGTTCCGCCTCCTGGAAGGCAGGCTCGCGCCCCTCCCGGAGATGGCGACCGTGCTCCGACGCGTACCCCCACAGCTTGATCAGCGCTTGATCCAGGGGCGGGGGGATACCTATCGCCGCGGCGTGCTTTTTCAGCACCTCGCCCAACGTGGCTCGGGGGTCGCCAGCTACATCGCAGGCCACGCACTCCAGCGCGACCATCGCGTGCTGAATGGCTCCGGAAACCTTAGGGTTCGGCCGGCGAGACAGGTCGTCCAACGCATCATGGATCTCGCGGGCCGCGATCGGCCTGCCGTGCTCTAGAAGCCTCTTCGACGCCTCCCGGGTCACCGCCTCGAACGGCTCAGAGCCTCTCACCACGATCCTACCGGAGCGCATCTGCCAACCAACGCCGCCGCGCTGGAACAGCTTGTTTAACCGTTCCTCGTACTCTGCCGCTTTTTGCAGCTTGCTGCGCTGCCATGGTGTCGCGGGCCGCGGCTCTAGCGCAGCGTACAGGGCCTCGGCTATGTCATAGACGCTGTACCATTCGCACTCGCCCAGCAGCTCGACCACCTCGTCCCAGATATTCCCGTCTGACCAGTTGTTCTGTTTTGGCGCAGCCAATAGCATCCGGCACACGATCGTACGCATGAGCGCCGGGCTAAGGCCGAGCTTCCACGCGATATCCGCCACCTCGAACCGGAGCCACTCCGGCGCGTCCTCGCGAATAGTGATCTCCGGGTTTTGAGCTTGGTACCCATATCGCAGTGAGAACGGCTCGCTATCCTCTTGGGACACCTCACGTTCCTCTCTCAAGCCTAAGCCCAACCAGAGGTATAGGTGGTCACCACGTGAAGAACAAGGGCTCCCCATCCGACCCGCACCCAGCCAAGTGCTTGGTGCCACCCTTCTCCTGGCTCTGCTTCCTCAGGCTGTGGCAGCTGGCGTAGAGCGATTGCAGCTCGCCATGCCAGAACAGCTCAGGGTCACCACGACGGGGAACCACATGGTCCGCGATCGTCGCCTCAGTGACCCGGCCCTCGGCCAAGCAGAACTTGCACAGGGGCTCGGCGGCCAGCTGGCAGCCCGAAGTCTGCTCCAGGCAGACGTATTGTAGAGGCCCTTGTGACTATGATGTGACGAACACTCTGGAAGTCCAGTAAATCCGAGGCTCTTGCGTCCATCCATCATTCTGCGCGATCGAGAGGCGACGGTCGAGCGCTCGTCGAGTCGGCGAGGTTTCGCGTCTGGGTTCGATCGCCAAGGTGGACCCGATGGCGCGTCTTTCCAAGACCGCGCGCCGGCCGCTCGTCTCTAAGCGTCCAGAAAAGAAAATGCGGCGCCCCGCCTCATTTGAAACGGGAGCGCCGCCAAGTAGGGAGGAACGCCTCAGTCACGAAAAATCGTGGCCGCGTTCGTCCTAGCGGTTGCTGATGAAGACAACGTTAACGCTAACGAGGTGCGCGCGGCGTCTCACTCGACCTCGTCCTCCTGCAGGATCCAGGGCTCCTCGAGCGCCGCCGCCTGCCACTCCAGGAATGGCGGCCAGGCGAGCACGGCCTCGACGTAGTCCTGCGCGACCGGATCGAGGGCGACGCCATAGGTGCGAAAGCGGGTCGCGACTGGGGCGTACATCGCATCGGCGGCCGACGGCCCGCCGAACAGGAACCGGCCGCCGGCGCCGAAGCGCTGACGGCAGTCCTGCCAGATCTGGCCGATTCGGGCGATGTCGGCTTCGACCGCCGGCCCCCGGCCCTTGCCCGGCAGGTGCTTGCGCAGGTTCATCGGCATGTGCTGGCGAAGGGCCGCGAAGCCCGAATGCATCTCGGCCGCGATCGAGCGGGCGAGCGCCCGGGCGTCGGGGTCGGCCGGCCAGAGGCCCGCCCGCGGGCGCTGCTCGGCCAGGTATTCGACGATCGCCAGCGAATCCCAGACCACCCGCTGCCCGTGCTTCAGGACCGGGACCTTGGCTGCCGGCGAGTGGCTCAGCAGCGCTGCGCGCGTGCCGGGCTCGGAGAGCCGCACCAAGTGCTCCTCGAATTCGATGCCGGCAAGCCGCGCCGCGAGGAAGCCGCGCAGCGACCAGGAGGAGTAGTTCCTGTTGCCGAGGACCAGCGTGAACTCAGCCATCCGGCTCAGCCCTCGGCGTCCGGCTTGGGCACGAGCTTCAGCGAGGCCGAGTTCATGCAGTAGCGCTGGCCGGTCGGCTCCGGCCCGTCCGGGAACACGTGGCCGAGATGGGCGTCGCAGCGGCTGCACAGCACCTCGGTCCGGACCATGAAGAAGCTGCGGTCGGTCTCGGTCGCGACCGCAGCCTCGTCGAGCGGCGCGAAGAAGCTGGGCCAACCGGTCCCGGAATCGAACTTGGTCGCGGCATCGAACAACGGCTGGCCGCAGCAGGCGCACTGATAGACGCCGGGCTCCTTGGTCGCGTGATAAGCGCCGGTGAACGGCCGCTCGGTGCCCTTCATGCGCGCGATCCGGTACTGCTCCGGGGTCAGCTGCTTGCGCCATTCCTCGATCGACTTGACGATTTTCTCGGCCATCGCGACGCGTCCTCCCCGGATCAGCCCTGGTGCTGAGATAGCGGCCGGCCGGCCGCCCGTAAAGATGACGACCCCCGTTCCGCCGGGCTCGATCCTATCCCGAAGCTCTGGATCAGGCGGTCGGCGCGCCTTCCCTGGAGTCACCCGTCGCCCGGCCACCTGCCTCCCTGATCCCCTCCCAGCGACCTTTTCGCCCCGGCTCCGGCCAGGGCGCTTTTTTTGCGGCCCTCTGGCTTTGCGGCCCTCTGGCAGCCGTTCAGCCGAAGAACGCGCCGCCGTTGACGTCGATCGTGGCGCCGGTGATCCAGCCGCTCATGGCGTCCGAGGCCAGGAGTCGCTCATGGCGTCCGAGGCCAGGAAGAGATAGGCGCCGACTAGATCCTCGGGCTGGCCGGCGCGGCCGAGCGGGATGCCGCGCGCCATCCGCTCGCGCTGCTCCGGCGTCGTGGTGCGGTCCTGCAAGGGGGTCAGCACGAACCCCGGCGCCACGGCGTTGACCCGGACGCCGTCCCCTGCGTAGTCCCTCGCGAGATAGCGGGTCAGGCCCTGCACGAATGCTTTGGACGAGCCGTAGATCGCGCTGCCGGGCCCGCCCGCCTGGCGCGCCGCCAGCGAGGTGGTGTTGATGATCGTGCCCCGGCCCTGGCGCTTCATCTGCCGGATCGCGAGCTGGCACGTCGTGACCACCGAGCGCGCGTTGAGCGCGATCACCTGATCGATGAACGCATCATCCGCCTCGTCGAAGGCGACCCGTCCGATCAGGTCGCCGGCGTTGTTGACCAGGACGTCGAGACGGTCGAACGCCTGCGCGACGCCCTCGATCACCCGTCGGATCTCCGCCTGCCTGGTGAGGTCGCCCTGGAGCACGATCGCGTCGCCGCCGGCGGCGCGGACCGCGTCGGCGACCGCCTCGGCCTGGTCCCGGCTCCGGTTGTAGTGGACCCCGACGCGCGCGGCGCAGCGGCCGAAGGCCTTGGCGACCGCGGCGCCGATCCCGCTGCTGGCGCCGGTCACCAGCACCGCCTTGCCTTTCAGGTCATCGAGCATACCGTTCCTCCGCTTCTCTGGTCCGCGCCGGCCGCCGCACCCGGCTCTGGTTGCCTGACGTCCCCGCCGGGGGTTGTCATGTCCGAGGGCGAAGGCCCGCTCCGATTTCGGGCCGCGCGTGGAATTTGTCGGCGGCGCCGGCCGTTCTGATAGCGAAAACGCACGGGCAACACGGGAGATGACATTGCCCTCTGATCGATCGGGCCGGAGGCGCGCGCGCTGGCGCTTCTGGGTGGTCGCGGCGGCGGCGCTTTGGCCGGCGAGCGCGCTCGGCCAGGGCGCCGACGAGCTCGCCTCGATGATCCAGCAGAGCTTGGCCGGGATCGAGTTCCGGCTCGACCTGCGGCCCTATCAGGCTTCCCAGGACCTCGAGGCCGAGGGCCGGCGGCTCGAGCTGCTCGAGAAGGAGGCGCCCGATCATCCGGCGCTGCCGGCGCTCAAGCGCAAGTTCGCCGAGCTCCAGGCCGGGGTCGCGGCGGCCGCCAACTCGGCCGCGAACGGCGCCGGCGGCGCGGCGGTCCCGACCCCGCCCGCGGGCTTCACGGCCGGCTTGAAGGAGGTCGATGCGCTGCAGAAGCAGGCCGAGAGCGCGCTCCTGCTCGACCATACCGCCGAGGCCGAGAACTACCTCGCCAGGGCCGAGCGCCAGATGGCCGGGCTCGAGCAACGCTATCGGGGCGCGATCCCTGACGGCCATGCGCCCTTGATCGTGGCCGAGGAGAAGCTGGCCGCGCTCAAGGACCAGATCGCCGACGCCAAGAGCGCCAAGCCATCGGAGTGATCGGCGCTAGCCGGCCAGCGCCGGCCCGCAGGCGCCGAGAAAGTCCTCGAAAGCGGACGCGAAAGCGTCGCAGTCGCGCTCGGTCAGCGGCAGCGACAGGGCGATGAAGCCGCGCCTCGCGACATAGAAGCCGCGCGCCAGCATCTCGAGATGGAACAGCGCCCGGGCGGCGGCCGGGGTGTGCAGCGTGTCGTCCGGCTGGCGGATCGGCTCACGCTGGAAGTGCATGCAGAGGATCGAGCCGACGCCCGTCACCCGGACCGGCGCGTCATGGCGCTGGCCGATGGCATTCAGCCGGGCCTTGAATTGCTCGCCCTTTTCGGTCAGCGCGGTCGCCGCCGCCGGCGTGAAGACCCTGGAGAGGCCGGCAACGCCCGCGGCCATCGTCAGCACGTTGTTGTTGTAGGTGCCGGAGTGCGGCAAGGCATCCGGCCGGCTCGGATCGAAGCGCTGCATGATCGAGCCGCGGCCGCCGAACGCGCCGAAGCTCATGCCGCCGCCCAGATACTTTCCGAACGTGGTCAGGTCGGGGACGATCCCGAGCTTGGCCTGGAGCCCGCCCGGCGACAGGCGCGAGGTCATGACCTCATCGAAGATCAGGATGATGCCGTGGCGGGTCGCCGCCTCCCGCAGGCCGGCGAGGAACCCGGGCTCGGCCGGGATGCAGCCGCCCGCCCCCATCATCGGCTCGATGATGATCGCGGCGAGCTCATCCGCGTGCCGCTCGATCAGGGCCCGTGTGCCTTCGAGATCGTTGTAGCGCGCGAACACGTAGGGGAACGGGATGCTCATCGACGACGGCCCATGGGCGAACGACAGCATGCCGCCGTGATAGGCGCCCTCGAACAGCAGGATGTGGCTGCGGCCGGTCGCGGCGCGCGCGCCCGAGAGCGCGTTCAGGTTGGCCTCGGTGCCGGAGTTGCAGAACCGGACCAGTTCGCACGACGGGAAGCGCGCGCACATCAGCCGCGCGAGTTCGGCCTCGTAGCGGTTGGGCGCCCCGAGCAGGATGCCGTCGGCCAGCGCCTGCCTGACCGCCGCATGGATCACCGGGTCGGAATGGCCGTACAGCCCGGCCGTGTATTCGCCGAGGAAATCGAGATATTCGTGGCCGTCGAGATCGAACAGCCGCGCGCCTTCGCCACGCGTGATCGTCACCGGAAACGGCGGGTAAAACAGGATGCTCCGGGTATTGCCGCCGGGCAGGTTCCGGGCGGCCTCGACATGGCGCGCCCGGCTCCTGGGATTGGCCGCAGCATAGCGCGCCTCGGCGTCTTTGAGCGCGTCCTCGAGGCTCATGTTGCGCACAGCCAGCGCGGTCATTACCCTCCTCCCCCCAAGGTCGGTGCGATCGTCATCCTACGATCCCGGGGTGACGCGCGCCAGCGAAAGCGATCCCGCGGATTGGCGGTATGGCGAGACCGGATTATCCTTCGGCGATCGTGATTTCCAGGAGGAATGATGATGCGCAGCCGCGCCGTCGTCCTCGCCGCGGCCCTGATCCTGGCGCCGCCCGGCGCCCGCGCCGCCGATCTCGTCGTGTACTGGGACAAGGGCTACTACCCGCAGGAGGAGGCGGCCGCCCGCGAGATCGTCGCGGCCTTCGAGCAGGAAACCGGCAAGACGGTCGAGCTCGTCTTCTATCCGCTGGAGGAGCTTCCAGCCAAGGCCGAGGCGGCGTATCAGGACGGGCAGCCGCCTGACTTCGCCTTCGGCCTGGACCTGTCGCTCCATTTCGCCAGATGGGCTTTCGAGGACCAGCTGGTCGACCTCACGGATGCCATCGGCGCCTTCGCCAGCATGTTCGATCCCGGGGCGATTGCTCGACGGCCGCACCGGAAAAACGGGACTCTACGGCCTGCCCATGGGCCGCTCGACTACGCACATCCATGTCTGGAGAAGCCTGTTGGAGCGCGCGGGGTTCACGCTCGCCGACATCCCTCGCGATTGGGACGCGTTCTGGAGCTTCTGGTGCGACCGGGTTCAGCCGGCCGTCCGTCGGGCGACCGGCCGCGAGGACATCTGGGGCATTGGCCTGGTGATGTCGCCCCCTCCGGCCTGGGTCCCCTTCGACCAGTTCAAGTCTGCGTACGAGGCGGACTACGTCACTCCAGGCGGCCGACTGACAATCGACGACCCGGAGATCCGGCGCCGGTTGGTCGAGGCGCTCGACAGCTACACCTCGATTTACCGAAAGGGTTGCACGCCACCGGCGTCGGTGGCATGGAACGACCATCGCGACAATAACGAGCAGTTCCTTGCCCAGGCGGTCGTGATGACGCCCAACGAGACGCTTTCAGCGGTCAACGCGCTCAAGGACGACCGACCTGAAGACTACTATGAGAACGTCGCCACGACCGAATGGCCGCTTGGCCCCACGGGCAAAGCCTTTCCGATCTATGGCGAGGCGTTCGTCGCCGTTGTCTTCAAGGGCCCCCATGTCGCCCCGGCCGAGGAGCTCGTGCGCTTTCTCGTGGGCGAAGGCTGGCTCGCCCACTACCTCAACTTCTCCGGTCAGCGCATTCTGCCGTCGATCTCGAAGCTGCTCGACCAGCCGTTCTGGCTCGACCCGCGCGATCCGCACCTGATGGCCGCGGTGATGCAGATCGCATCGCGGCCAACGCTTCAGAGCTACGCTGCGGTCTCGGGCAACTGGCGGCACGACCTGGTCGAGAAGGAAGGCGTCTGGGCCAAGGCGATCCACCGCGTCGCCGCCGACGGCATCAGCCCCGAGCAGGCGGTCGACGAGGCGATCGCCCGCATCAAGCAGATCCTGGCTGAATAGCCCGTCGCCGAATCAGGCGCCGAGCCATTGCATGAGCAGGCCTTCGACGGCCGGCCGTTCGCTCCGGGGGAGAATGCCGACGCGCCTGACGTGATCGCCCCATTCGAGTGTGGCCAGCCGCGCCACGCGAATCACGCAGGGCCGCGGTAGCCCGGCCGCGGCAAGATCCCGGATCTCGATGTCGTCCGGGCGCAGATCCCTCAGATAACGCGCCGTCGTGATCATCGCGCCGAAGCAGGCGCGGTGGGCGCGGTGGAAGGCGTCGGTCGAGACGACTAGGGCCGGGCGGCGCTTGGTACCGTAGCCCTCGACGAAGGGAAAGGGCACCGAGATGACCTCCCAGCGCTTAAAGCTCACGAAAAGCCTCGTCGTCCTCCGGCGTATCCCAGTCACGCATCGCGTGCGTCTGCAGCAGTCGAAAGACCAGATCGTCCGACGGGCGCGGCTCCGCCTTGCGCAGCGTGGCCGCGCTGCCCTCGACCCGAAACTCGACCTGGTCGCCAGCCTTGAGGCCGAGCGCTCGGCGCACCTCCAAGGGGATCGTCGTCTGATGCTTGGTCGTCAGGCGGGTTATGCTGGGCATTCTGGTTTCCGGGCGTAAGAGGTAATACGCAATACTCTACCTGCCCCTCGTGCCCTGTCGGGTCAAGGGTGGGACGGCAACGCTGGCACTGCCCGCGCGCTTGGCGGGCCGGCAAGTGGCTGGTACGGTCGTGTCCAGAATGTCTGGGATCGAAAACAGGGAAGGGATGACGATGAGACTGCAGATCCGCCTGCCGTCGACGGCGGCAACCGCCGCATTGACGGGCGTGCTGGCGCTGGCCTGGGCCGGGACGGCGTCGGCCGTCGACTACGACAAGATCAAGCAGGTCGCCAAGGACAACGGCATCACCGAGCTGCGCATGACCGAGGCGGGCGGCGCGTCCGGGGATTCGATCCAGGCGGGCTACCTCGAGCCGTTCCAGAAGGCGAGCGGGATCACCGTGGTCCGCGAGAACCCGAGCGGGCTCGGAAAGCTGCGGGCGATGGTCGAGGCCGGCAACGTCACCTCGGTCCTGCTCGAGCTCGGCAGCCCGGAGCTGGAGCAGGCCAAGGCGCTCGACCTGGTCGAGCCGCTCGACTGGGACGCGATCGGGCCGCAGCCGATGTTCGACGAGGCCAAACAGGAATACGGCTACGGCTATCAGTACTACTCGACGATCATGGCCTGGCGCGCGGACGCCAAGGCGCCGGCCAACTGGCAGGAGTTCTGGGACGTCGAGAACTTCCCGGGCAAGCGGGCCTTGCCCGACTATCCGACCTACATCCTGCCGATGGCGCTGATTGCCGACGGCGTGGCGCCCGCGGATCTCTACCCGCTCGATCTCGACCGCGCGTTCGCGAGCCTCGATAAGATCAAGGACAGCGTCGCGGTCTGGTGGCAGGCCGGCGCCCAGCCGCCGCAGCTGCTCAAGGACAACGAGGTTCAGTACGCGGTCGCCTGGTCGGGCCGGGTCGCAGGCCAGGACGGCATCGACTACAGCTTCAACGAGGGCCAGCTCGACCTCGCCTTCTTCGCCGTGCCCAAGGGCGCCGACCCCAACCGGAAGGCCGCCGCGATGGGCATCCTCTACGAGATGAGCGTACCCGAGAATCAGGCCAAGGCCGCCGAGGTCGTCTCCTATACCGGCAACAGCCCGAACCTCGAGCCGCTGCTGCCGCAGGACCGGCTGGGCGAGTTCCCGACCACCAAGGCCAACAAGGACAAGCAGTTCCTGGTCGATGCCAAATGGTGGTTCGAGAACGCCGACGCCGTCGAGACCCGCTGGCAGGAGTTCAAGCTCGGGCTGTGAGGCCGGTCCTGGGCACGGGCGAGCGCGGCCGCGCGCCTGCCTTCACCGCCTCGGCCTGAAGCCGTGGTGGCCGCGGTCGCGACGCCCCGCCGGCTGCCGGCGGGCGTCATCCATGTCCTGCCGCTCGTGCTCTTCATGCTGTTCGCGTTCGATGTGCCGATCGTCCTGATGCTCGGCTGGAGCATCGGAGCACCACCCGACGCGCTCGGCTACTACGCCCAGATCCTGCAGCGCCCGGTCTATCTGAAGGTGCTCGGCAACACCTTCCGGATCGCGGCGATCGCGACCCTGGTCTGCGCGCTGCTCGGCTACCCGCTCGCCTACTGGATGCGCACGCTCGCCCCCGGCCGCCAGCTGATCGCGATCGCGCTCGTCGTGCTGCCGTTCTGGGTCAGCATCCTCGTGCGCACCTACGCCTGGATCGTGATCCTCGGCAACGACGGCCTGGTCAACCGGACCCTCGAGGCCCTGGGCGTGATCGGCGCGCCGGTGAGCTTCCTCTACAACGAGCTGGGCGTGGTCCTCGGCACGACCAACGTGCTGCTGCCGTTCCTGGTCCTGCCGCTGCTCGCCGCGATGCTCAAGCTCGACGACCGGCTGCTGCAGGCGGCGGCCTCGCTCGGCGCAAGCCGGCAGACCATCTTCTGGCGGGTGTTTTTCCCGCTCACCCTCCCCTCGCTCGCGGCCGGCGCCATTCTGGTCTTCATCCTGACGCTCGGGTTCTTCATCACGCCCGCGATCCTGGGCGGCGGCCGGGTGCCGATGATCGCCAACATGCTCGATCTCCTGATCAACCGCCTGCCGCGCTGGGAGCTGGCGGCCGCGATCTCGACCGTGCTCCTGATCCTGACCCTTGCCTGCTACGCCGCCTACCGCTGGGTCGGCGGCCGGACCCCGACCTGATGGCGGTGGCAGGGAGCGCGCCGGCCGAACTGGCCGACCAGGCCGCCCCCGGCGAGGGCGAAGGCCGGCTTGGCCGCTGGCTGCTGGCCCTGGTCAGCGGCGCCGTCCTTCTGTTCCTCTGCCTGCCGATCGCGGTCGTGGTGCCGATGTCGTTCTCGAGCGCGTCCTCGCTCGCCTTCCCGCCGTCCGGTTTCTCGCTGCGCTGGTATCACGCCTTCTTCGGCGACCCGCGCTGGCTGCGCGCCGCGGCGACCTCGGCGCTCGTCGCCTTCAGCGCCAGCGCCGCCGCCCTGGCGCTGGGCAGCATCGCGGCCTACGGCCTGGTCCGCGGCACCTACCGCGGCCGGGCGCTGCTCGAGGGCAACTTCATCGCGCCTTTGATCCTGCCGCCGGTGATCACGGCGGTGGCGCTCTACATCGTGTTCGCGCGGATCGGCCTGCTCGGCACCCTTCCCGGCCTGATCGTCGCCCACACGGTCCTGACCGTACCCTACGTCGTGCTCCTGATGTCGGTCGCAATCCGCGCCTTCGACCTCCGGATCGAGCAGGTGGCCTTGAGCCTCGGCGCCTCCTGGTTCCGGATGTTCCGCAGCATCCTGCTCCCCAACCTCTGGCCCTCGGTGCTCGCCGCCTGGATCTTCGCCTTCATCATCAGCTTCGACGAGGTGATCGTGACGATCTTCCTGGCCGGCGCCTACGACACGATCCCGAAACGCATGTTCAACGAGCTGGTCCTGCAGGTGAACCCGACGATCACCGCGATCGCGACCCTGCTGATCGGCCTCAGCGTCCTCACCATCGCCCTGATCGCCTGGCTCATGCACCGCGCCGGCGTCCTGGGCCGCACGCTGGGGTGATTCGTTACGCTTGACATAACCTACGTTATGCGTTACATAACGCGGTGGTCAGGACCTTTGCCGACAAGCGCACCAAAGCGGTGTTCGAGGACGTTCCGGTGAAGGGCTTCGGTCCGGACATCCGTCGGAGTGAGCGCAAGAAGTTGTTGATGCTCGATCGAAGCGCCAGCCTCGCCGACCTGCGCGTTCCGCCGGGCAATCGCCTGGAAGCGCTGAAAGGCGATCGTGCCGGCCAGCACAGCATCCGGATCAACGATCAATGGCGGATCTGCTTCGTCTGGCGCGAAGGCGACGCCTACGAGGTCGAGATCACGGACTATCACTGAGGGACGAGTCATGAGCATCCCCCGCGATGCTGCCGTCAATTATGCCGAGGTCATCGACCGCGACGCGAAGCCGGTTGGAGCGATTCATCCAGGCGAAATCTTGCGGGAGGAATTCCTGGAGCCGCTCGGGCTCAGCGCCTATGCGCTGGCCAACGCGATCAGCGTCCCCCGTAACCGGATCACTGGGATCGTTCGCGGGAAGCGGGCGATCACCGCCGACACGGCGCTCCGGCTCGCCCGCTTCTTCGATATGTCGCCAGACTTCTGGCTCGGCTTGCAGATGGCCTACGAACTCGAGACTGCCCGCGCGACTCTCGCTGGCCGGCTCGATCAGGAAGTGACCCCGCGTGCCGCCGCCTGAATTGGTCAGCTGCCACCCGGACGCCATTCCTGCCGATCCCTCTTTCCCTTAGTTTCGGAAGGATGCGGCGGGCTGGAGTGCCGAACAATGTCGTTGACCACCCTCATCGCCATCTGGGGAGCGGGGCTCAGTACCTACCTCGCGTTATGGAAGAATCGTCCGTTCGCGCACATCCGACACGATGACTTCGCCAGCAAGGGACTGATCGACGTGTTGGTGGAAAACCGAAGTGACGTTGACGTTATTGTGCGTGGCGCACGGGTACTTTTCGGCAAAAATGTCGAGGTGAGCATCGGCGATTCTGTGCGCGACATAGTCTACAGCAAGTCGGGCCGCAGCAAGATGGTCCGTGCAGGCGCCAACTGCTCTGTCACGTTCCACCTACCGGTCGATGCAGGCTCACGTCAGTTCTACCTTGCGCTAATCTCATGGCGGCGGCTGAGCGGTCTGACAGCACCGACGATTCCGCTGGTCATCCGCTTGCCACGCGCGGAACTCGAAAGGCTTCCGAGCGGCTCGTAGGTCCGTCGGGATTCCGCTAGGCGCGGTGTCGTGCTTCGGTAACTACTCGCTGCTCACCCGAGGTGCTTCAGGTACTGGGCAACGAAGTCGCAGTCGACGAGGCGGATGTAGGCGTCGGTCAGGCGTTTGGTGATCGGGCCGGGAACGGGGGAAGAACCGATCGTAGTGCCGTTGATCGTGCGGATCGGGCAGATGCAGAAGCTGGTCGAGGTGATGAAGGCTTCCTCGGCGGTGTAGGCGTCGTAGAGGTCGATGTCGGCCTCGGCGAACGGGATGTTTTCCGCGGCCGCGAGCTCGATGGCGGTGGCTCGGCTGATGCCGGGCAGGACGTAGCGTTCGTGGGGGGTCAGCAGGCGGCCGTCCTTGACTACGAAGATGTTGGCGCCCAGGCCCTCGCACAAGTTGCCGTTGACGTCGAGCAGGATCGTCCAGCCTTCGGGGGTGTGGGCGTGGACCTCGAGGTCGGCGGTGATCAGATTCAGGTAGTTGTGGGTCTTGGCTCGCGGCGTCAGCGCGTCGGGTGCCACCCGCCGGACCGAAGGCACGACCACGTCGATGCCGTCCCGGTAGAGGCGGGCGCGGGCCTTGAACGGCAAGGGCATCGATTCGACGATCACGGTCGGGCCGTAGTGGTCCCAGTTGTCGCCCTCGGCCCGGTGGATGCCGCGCGAGATCCGCTGGCCGACCCACTGGTCCTCGTCGGGGCCCAGGAGGTGCAGGTTGCGCTCGTTGACCCCCTCGCTGATGGCGATCATCTCGGCCGGCGACAGGCCGGGGTCGATGCGCAGGACCTTGAGCGAGCGGTAGAGGCGCGCGACGTGCTCGTTGATCTTGAACAGCCGGCCGTTGAAGGTCCGGGTCATGTCGAAGGCGCCATCGCCGAAGATCCAGCTGCGGTCGCGGAACGGCACCCGCACCTGGCTCTCCGGGACGTAGTCGCCATTGAAATACGCGATCCGCTCGTTCGCGAGTGCCATCGCTCCGCTGCCTCCGCCAGTCGTTATGCCCCCTACCGAGGTAGATGAGAGCACAGGGGCGCGCCCTTCGCCAGAGCTCAGGCGCTGGGTGATCCTGCTGCGGCTCGATCTAGCTTATGATCGGGCGTCGACGTCCGGAACCGAAACTGGAGGAATCGCACGATGCAGACCCGGAGACTCGGCGGGCGGCTGGAGGTCGGGGCGGTCGGCCTCGGCTGCATGACCATGACCTCGATCTATGGGCCCGCGGACGATCGGGAATCGATCCGGACCATCCGGCGCGCGGCCGAGCTCGGGGCGACCCTGATCGATACCTCGGACATCTACGGCAACGGCGGCAACGAGCGGCTGGTCGGCGAGGCGCTCAAGGGGATCCGCGAGCGGGTCGTGCTGGCGACCAAGTTCGGCAACATCCGCCGCGACGGCAAGCCGGACGTCGACGGCCGGCCGGAGCACGTGCGCGCCGCCTGCGATGCCTCGCTCGAGCGCCTTGGCGTCGATGTGGTCGACCTCTACTACCAGCACCGGGTCGACCCGCGTACCAGCACCGGGTCGACCCGCGCGTCCCGATCGAGGACACGGTCGGCGCCATGGCCGGGCTGGTCCGCGCTGGCAAGGTGCGCTTTCTCGGCCTGTCCGAGGCGGCGCCCGCGACCATCCGCCGGGCAGCCGCGGTCCATCCGATCGCCGCGTTGCAGACCGAGTACTCGCTCTGGACCCGGGACGCCGAGGCCGAGGTCCTGCCGACCTGCCGCTCGCTCGGGATCGGCTTCGTCGCCTACAGCCCGCTCGGCCGCGGCTTCCTCACCGGCGCGCTCGCGAGCCCCGGCGACCTCGCGGAGGGCGACCGCCGGCGCGAGCACCCGCGGTTTGCGGCCGAGAACTTCGCCAAGAACGCGCGCCTGCTCGCCTCGCTGCGCGCGGTCGCGGCCGGCCATGGCGCGACCCCGGCCCAGATCGCACTCGCCTGGCTGCTCGCCCGGGACGACGACATCGTGCCGATCCCCGGCACCAAGCGGGTCGCCCGCCTCGAGGAGAACGCTGCCGCCGCCGATCTGGCGCTGACCGGCGAGGAGATGGCGCGCCTCGAGGCCGCCTTCCCGCCCGGGATCACCGCCGGCGAGCGCTATCCTCCGGACCAGCTGGTGCGCGTCGGGCTCTGAGCCGCGCGGCTCGCCATGGCGCGCCCGGCCCGGCGCCCAGGCAAGGGCGGGCGCTCTAAGCTTTGCCGAGGATCAGGTCGGCCGCGCGTTCCGCGATCGCGATGGTCGCGGCATTGACCATCGCCTGCGGCAGGGCCGGCATGACCGAAGCGTCGACGACCCGCAGGCCCTGGATGCCGCGCACCCGCAGCGCCAGATCGACCACCGCCGCTGCGTCCGAGCCCATCCGGCAGCTGCCGACCGGATGATGGAAGGAATTGGCAGCGCGGCGGGCGAAGTCGCGCAGGCCCTGGCGGTCCCCGACGCCGGCGCCGGGGTAGACCTCGCGCCGGCGCCAGTCGGCGAGCTCGGGCGCGGCGCCGACCTCGCGGGCGAGCGCGACCGCCTGCACCATGACGTCGAGATCCGCCAACTCGGTCAGAAAGCCCGGATCGATCAGCGGCGGCTCGCGCGAGTCGGCCGAGGCGAGACGGATGCTGCCGCGGCTCGCCGGTCGCATCAGGCAGGGCGTGAGGACGTACGCCGGGTCCGGCGCCGGGCCGACGCTCGGCAGGACGAACGGCAGCGTCACGCTCATGATCAGGACTTCGGGGCCCGGCTCGCCCGGCACGTAGAGCAGCCCCTCGCCGTGATTGTAGTGCGAGCGCGGAACGGGTCGGCGCGCCTGGTAGGCGACGCCGGCGCCGAGAATGTGGTCCTGGAGGCCGGCGCCGACGCCCGGGAGAGCAACGGCGATCGGGATGCCGAGTGCGCGCAGATCATCCGCCGGCCCGATTCCGGAGATCAGCAGGAGCTTCGGCGAGTCGACCGCGCCGGCGGCGAGGATCACCTCACGCTCGGCCCGGACCCGGCGCTCGCTGCGCTGGTGCCGGTAGACGAGCCCGGTGCAGCGGCCGGCCTCGATCGCCAGATGCAGCGCCTCGGCGCCGGTCAGGACGGTCAGGTTCGGGCGCCCGGCGATCGGGTCGAGATAGGCGGTGGCGGTGCTGTCGCGCCGGGTCCCGGCGATGCTCAGCTGGTTCCAGGCCGCGCCGGTCGTCTGCGCGCCGCCGATGTCGGCGCTGAACGGGAAGCCCTGACCGACCGCCGCCGCCAGGAACGCCTCGGCGACCGGATGGCGGTCCCGGGCGTGCTCGAGCGCCAGCACGTGCTGCGGACCGTCGCCGCCGTGCCAGTCGTCGGCGCCGGCCGAGAAGGTCTCGGCGCGCCGGAAGTAGGGCAGCAGGTCGGAAAAACCCCAGCCGGGGCAGCCCTCGGCGGCCCAGCGGTCGTAACCGGACCGATGGCCGTGCTGGTAGGCGAGCCCGTTGATCGCGCTCGAGCCGCCCAGCACCTTGCCGCGCGGATAGGGCACGACCCGGTCGCGAAGCGCGGTCTGCGCCGTCGTCACGTAGCGCCAGTCGACGGCGCTGCCGGAGAGTTCGGGCCAGTCCGGCGGGATCGCGATCTCGGGCATGGTCGCCGGACCGCCGGCCTCGAGGAGGAGGACGCGGAGATCGCGATCGGCGGACAGGCGGTGCGCCAGCACGCAGCCGGCCGAGCCCGCGCCGACGATGACATAGTCGGCCTCCGCCGGAAGCGGCTCGGCGGCGGCCTGCCCGCCGCGCGCCGGGCTCGACGCGATCGCAGCGAGCGTGCCGAGCGATGCGGCCGAGAGGCCGGCCGCGATGCCGGCGGTCAGGGCGCCGCGCCGGTCGAGCCGCTCACGCGCCAGCTCATCGATGATCGCCCGGAACGCCTCCTGGTTGCGCCGGTCGCGGGGGGATCCGGTCATGCTCGAAAAGTGCACTCGATCCTCCCCCTCGGCTCGTCGCCCAGCGGCCCAATCCTGACCCGCAGCCGCGACGCGAGCAAGGCCTGGCGCGGCGCCGCGCCAGCCACCGGAGGACACGGCCTGGGGCGAAGGTGCGCCGGCGCCCGACCGTCGCCGGGCCGAAGTCAGCTCGCAGAGACCTCCGACCGAAGCCGAGCTTCGACCACGTACAGGGTCTCGTGGGCCCGGCCGTCGCGATCCGTGTAAAGCCCGCGCGCCGGACCGCCCAACTGGTCGAGCCAATCACGATCGATGAACGGCCGGAACTCGAGTGAGCGCTCGGCCACGTGCGGCTCGAGGCCCTGTGCCTCCATCAGCCGCAAGCTTGCAGGGAAGTCGGCCAACGAGTTGTGGGTCATCAGAAGGCGACCCGAGGGCGACAGCCGTCCTGGCGTGCCCCGTATGAGCTCCTCGATCATCCGGCGGCCGTCCCTGCCCGCGTAAAATGGGCTGTCGGCCCGGTCCGCCTCCGGCGAGGGCAGTTGCGCCGGGTTGCAGAGCACCAGGTCGGCCCACTCCCTCGGCGGCAGCGGAATCATGGTCCGGCCGACCGGCAGGTGGACGAAGCCATCCTGCATGCCGTTCCGCACGGCATTGTCATCGCGACGGAGATTAAATCGAGCACGTAGACGCGGCCCGCTCCCTGGAGCCGCGCAACTATTCCCAGGAGCCGGGAGCCGGTGCCGACGTCGACGACGGTTTCGCCCGACATCTCCGGAATGTGTTCAGCCAACAGGAGGCTGTAAGCCGTAGGCGGTCCGACCCCGTGGCGGCCAGCAATGGCAACGCGGTGGCGGCCGATCTCGTAGGCCTGCACGTTATCCATCATTCCACCGACCTTTCTCAGATGAGCCACACCGCGGGCCACGGAGAAATGGAATCTGTCACGAGCGCGTCCTCGCGGGAAGCATCGCGCACATGCGGTCGCAGCTCAGCTTGCAGCGCCAGGCCCCTTGACGCCGCGGCAGCAGCGTGGCACAAATCGAATTCCGAATTCCAAACGACCGGTGGAGACAACTTGAAAACCGAGAATTGGCCGCTTGAGCCGCTGCCGGGCGGCACGGTCCTGATCGACCTGGTCTACGAGCGGTTGGTGGCGGCGATCGCCGCCGGCACATTGGCGCCTGGCCAGCGGCTGCGCCAGGACGAGGTGGCGGCGCTGCTCGGCGTGTCGCGCCAGCCCGTGAGCCACGCGCTCCAGCTGGTGAAGCGTCAGGGGCTGGCGGTCGAGCACGGCCGCAAGGGCTTGGCGGTCGCGCCGCTCGAGCCGGACCAGGTCCAGGATCTCTATCAGGTCCGGGCGGCGCTCGACGCGCTGGCGGCCGGGCTGGCCGCCGAGCGCGGGCGGAGCGGGACGCTCGAGCGGGCGGCTTGCGCGCAGGCGGAGCAGGCGCTCGAGGCCGGGCTCGGCCTCGCTGACGAGGCCTCGGCCGGAGCGTTGATCGCGGCCGATGTAACGTTTCACACCGCCCTTTACCGGCTCTCGGGCAATGCCGCGATCGAGGCGACCGTGGCGCCGCAGTGGCCGCAGTTCATGCGCGCCATGGGCGCCGTGCTGGAGGTGCCGGAGCACCGGGCCATGGTCTGGCGCGAGCATCGGGCGATCCTGGCTGCAGTGCTCGCGGGCGAGGTCGAGGCGGCGGCGCGGACGGCGCGCGAGCATGCGCTCCGCGCAGGTGCTCAGGCGGCGGCACACCTCGAGGCCGAGGCGGCAGCTGCCTGAGCAGAGACAACTAAGAGCTTGAGGAGACGGCGATGCGTTTGACCGACGCGCAACTGAGCGAGTTCGACGAGCAGGGCTACATCTTCCTGCCCGAATGCTTTTCCGAGGAGGAGATCGCGATCCTGCGGACCGAGGCCGAGGCGATCTATCGGACCGAGCGCAAGGAGGTCTGGCGCGAGAAGTCGGGAGCACCCCGGACCGCGTTCGCGGCCCACACCTACAACGAGGCGTTCCGCCTGTTGGGCTCCGACCCGCGCCTGATCGAGCCGCTCGAGCAGCTGTTCGGCGAGCCGGTCTACATGCACCAGTTCAAGATCAACGCCAAGGCGCCGTTCGACGGCGAGGTCTGGCAGTGGCACCAGGACTACGGCACCTGGGCGCGCGACGACGGCATGCCGGACGCGCGCGCGATGAACATCTCGGTGTTCCTCGACGAGGTCATGGCGGTCAACGGACCTTTGATGTTCATCCCGAAAAGTCACAAACAAGGCGTGCTCGCCGCCGGCCACGACCTCGCGACCACCTCTTACCCCTTGTGGACGCTCGATCACGAGACCATCACCAAGCTCGTGGCGGACGGCGGCATCGTCGCGCCGACCGGCAAGCCCGGCTCGGTGCTGATGTTCCACGGCAATCTGGTGCACGCCTCGCCGCCCAACATCACGCCCTATCCGCGCAAGATCGTCTACCTGACGCTGTGCGCAGTCTCGAACCACATCACCAAGTTCACCCGCGAGCCCTGGATCGCGCATCGCGACTTCACGCCGATCGAGGCGGTGGCGCCCGACGCGCTGCTGCAATACGCCCGCAGCCACAAGATCGCGGCCGAATAGCCATGAACCTGATGACCAAGCTCGCCGCCCGGGCCGCCGCCGGCCGGCCGGTCCGGGTCGGCCTGATCGGCGCCGGCAAGTTCGGCTCGATGTTTCTTTCCCAGGTGCCGACCATACCGGGTGTGGAAGTGGCGGTGATCGCCGATCTCGCCCCGGAGCGGGCACGGAATGCCTGCCGGAACGTCGGCTGGGACGACGCCCGGATCGGCCGCACCCGCTTCGTCGATCGCGGCGCCGACGCCTGCACCGCCGACGGGGTCGAGGTCGTGATCGAGGCGACCGGGGCGCCGGCCGCCGGCATCGCGCACGCGCTGGCCGCGATCGAGGCGGGCAGGTCGATCGTCATGGTCAACGTCGAGGCGGACGTGCTCGCCGGCCCGCTGCTCGCGGCGGAGGCCCGAGCGGCCGGCGTCGTCTACTCGATGGCCTACGGCGATCAGCCGTCGCTGGTCGCGGAAATGGTCGACTGGGCGCGGGCCACGGGCTTCACCGTCATGGCGGCCGGCAAGGGCACGAAGTATCTGCCCAAGTTCCATACGGTGACGCCCGACGAGGTCTGGCCGCACTACGGCCTGACGCCGGAGCAGGCGGCGGCCGCGGGCATGAACCCGCAGATGTTCAATTCCTTCCTCGACGGCACCAAGTCCGCGATCGAGATGGCGGCGATCGCCAACGCCTGCGGCCTCGAGGTGCCCGAGGACGGCCTCGGTTTTCCACCGTGCGGCGTCGACGACCTGGCCCAGGTCCTGCGGCCGCGGACGTTGGGCGGCTGCCTGAGTGGCAAGAACATGGTCGAGGTCGTGTCCTCGCTCGAGCGCGACGGCCGACCGGTTTTCCGGGATCTGCGCTGGGGCGTCTACGTCGTGCTCGAGGCACCCAACGACTATGCCGCCGCCTGCTTTCGCCAGTACGGCCTGAAGACGGACGACAGCGGCCGCTACGCGGCGATGTACAAGCCCTACCACCTGATCGGGCTCGAGCTTTCGATCTCGGTCCTGAACGCGGCGCTGCGCGGCGAGCCCACGGGCTGCAGCACCGAATGGCGGGGCGATGCGGTCGCGACCGCCAAGCGTCCGCTCAAAGCCGGCGAGATGCTGGACGGCGAGGGTGGCTACACGGTCTACGGCAAGCTGATCCCGGCCCAGCGCTCGCGGACGCTCGACGCGCTGCCGATCGGGCTCGCCCACGTCCGCCTCAAGCGCGATGTCGCCTCCGGAGAGATCCTCTCGGCTGCCGACGTCGAGCTCGACGACGGCTCCCAGGCGGTCCGCATCCGACGCCAGATGGTCGCGGAGTCCAGCCAAAGGAGCCGCGCGGCATGATCCGGGTCGCGACCTTCGCCGGCCCGGGCGCGTCGCCGGTCATCCGCGAGGTTCCAAAACCGGAAATACCGGCCAAGGCCGCACTGATCCGGATCGGCGCCTGCGGCGTCTGCGGTACCGACTTGCACATCCTGAAGGGCCATTGGCCGAAGCCGCTGCCCTGGCCGTTCACCCTCGGCCACGAGCTCGCGGGCATGATCGTCGAGATTGGCCCGGAGCTCGAGGCCGACTTCATGGGCCTGCCGCTCGCGGTCGGCTCCAAGGTCATGCTGCCGCCGCTGATGCCCTGCGGCAGCTGCCACTACTGCCTGCACTACCCCGAGACCGCCAACAAGTGCCTGACCCCGGTCTATTACGGCCGCTACCTCGGGTTCGACAAACCGCCGCACCTTTGGGGCGGCTTTGCCGAATACGTCTACGTCGACCTGGAGGAGTTGCCCGGCACCAAGATCTACAAGCTGCCGGACGACATGCCGCTGCGGCTCGGCGCGCTCTCGGAGCCGCTCACTTCCTGTATCCGCGCCTTCAATCGCGCGACCCGCGCCGGCGGCTTCCGCTGGAACGACACGGTCGTGATCCAGGGCTCGGGACCGATCGGCATCCTCGCGGTCGCGGCGGCGCAGGAGATGGGCGCCGGACGCGTGCTCTGCGTCGGCGCCCCCGAGAGGCCACGCCTTGCGCTCGCCCGCCGCTTCGGCGCCGCGGCGACCGTCGACCTCGAGGAATACCGGACGCCGGAGGAGCGCATCGGGCGCGTGCGCGAGCTGGTCGGCGGCTTCGGCGCCGATCTGGTGATGGACTGCTCGGGCCATCCCTCGGCCGGGCCCGAGGGCATTGAGATGCTGCGGGACGGCGGCACCTACGTCGAGATGGGCCAGTTCACCGACGCCGGCTCGATCTCCACGAACTGGCACCGGATCTGCACCAAGGATCTGAACGTGCTGGGCTCGTGGGCGTTCACCGCCAATGACCTGGCGCTCGGTGTCCAGATGCTCGATCGCGCCCGCGACCGCTATCCCTGGCTCGAGATGCAGACGCTCTACCCGTTCGACGAGGACGGTCTTGCCAGCGCGATCGCCGACGCGATCGCCATGCGCACGGTCAAATCGACCATCCTCCCCGCCCCGGAGCTGGCCGAGGTCTAGGCGCACTCGAACGTCGGTGATCGCAATGTCGAAGCCGGTTCAAGGCCCCCTGCCCCGCCCGCGCCGCCCGCGGCTCGAGCTGCCGCCCGGCGCCACCGACTGCCACTGCCACGTGTTCGGGCCCGCAGCCCGCTTCCCGTTGGTGCCGGAGCGCGGCTACACGCCGCCGGACTCCCCGCTCGAAGACTATCTGCGTCTGCAGGACATCCTGGGACTCGAACGCACCGTGATCGTGCAGCCGAGCGTCTACGGCAACGACCACCGCTGCACCGAGGACGCCATCCGGCGGCTCGGCGCGCGAGCGCGCGGGATCGCCGTGGTGCCGGCGACCGTCGACGAGCCGGAGCTCGCCCGCCTCGACGCCGCGGGCTTTCGCGGCACCCGCCTCAACCTCCTGCACAGCGGCGGCGGGGTGTCGCTCGAGGCGCTCGAGACGGTCGCCGCCAAGGTCGCGCCCCTCGGCTGGCACGTCCAGATCTACGCCGCGCCCGAGATGCTGGCCGAGGCCCTGCCGCGCCTGCTCGCGCTGCCGGTGAACGTGGTGATCGACCATCTGGGGGCGATCGATCCGGGGGCCGGACCGGACCAGCCGGGCTTCCGGGCCATGCTCCGGCTGCTCGAGTCCGGCCGCGGCTGGGTCAAGCTCTGCGCCTATCGGTGCGATCTGGAGGGCCCGCCGTTCCGGATGATCATGCCCTTTGTGCGCGCGCTCGAGGCCGCTGCGCCGGAGCGGCTCGTCTGGGGCACCGACTGGCCGCATCCGAACCTGCCCGAGCGGGCGCAGGGCGTGCCGATGCCGATGCCGATGCCGGACGATGGTGACCTGGTCGACGCGCTCGGCGCCTGGTTCGAGGACGCGGCGGCGCTGGAACGCATCCTGGTCGCCAATCCGGCCCGGCTCTACGGTTTCGGAAATCCCTCCTGAGGCCGCCGCAGCCGTGGTCGCCGCCGCGCACCATCTCGACCCGAGGCCCGAGCCGGCCGCCGACGCCGCCGGGGCGCCATCGACGAGCTATCGCGAGTACCGCCCGCCGCCGGCACTCGCAACGCACGTGCTCTGCCTGTGGTCACAGGTGATCGGCGCTGGCCAGCGCGCGCATCCGCAGCGGGTGCTGCCCGACGGCTGCGCCGACATCGTCTGGGTCGGGGAGGCGCCACCGGTGGTCGCCGGCCCCGCGACCCGCACCGTGATCGCCGAGCTGCCGGCGCGCGCGATCGTGATCGGCGTCCGCTTCCATCCCGGCGCCGCGGCCTGCGTGCTCGGCTCGCCGGCGAGCGAGCTCCTCGATCGGGAGACCCGGCTGCGCGAGCTTTGGGGGCGCGGCGCGGACCAGCTCTGCGAGCAGATCGCGGCAGCACCCGGGCTGGAAGCCAAGCTCGCCTTGGCCGCAGCCGGGCTGGCGGTGCGCACCCATGCCGCCCGGCCGGGCGACCCGCTGGTCGCCGCCGCGGTACGCTGGCTCGCCCGCCATCCGGGCGGCCGCATCGAGCGTCTGGGCGCGCGGCTCGGGGTCAGCGACCGGCAGCTGCGGCGGCGGTTTCGAGCGAACGTCGGCTATGGTCCCAAGACCTTGCAACGGGTGCTCCGGCTGCAGCGGCTGCTGACGCTCGCCGGCCGACGACCGCCGCGACCGGCGCTGGCAGCCCTGGCCGCCGCGGCCGGCTATGCCGATCAGGCCCACATGACCCGCGAACTCGGTGCGCTCACCGAGCGGACGCCGGGCGCATTGCTCGGCGACCCGCACAGCACGCTCTCGATGTCCGATTTGTTCAAGACCGCGCACGCCGCCATGCCTAGGTTCCCGGGGATCGAACGATCGATCCGAGGAGAACAGCCATGGAGCAGCGTCTGAGCCTGGTGACGCTCGGCGTCGCCGATCTCGAGCGAGCCCGCCGCTTCTACGAGGAAGGGCTCGGCTGGCGCCGCCGCAACGCCCACGCGGAGGTCGTCTTTTTCCAGATCGGCGGCGCGGTGCTGGCACTCTGGTCGCGCGCCGCGCTCGCGGCCGATGCCCGGCTGCCGGACAGCGGGGTCAGCTTCGGCGGCATAGCACTCGCCTACAACACGCGCTCGCGCGAGGAGGTCGATCAGGTGCTTGCCGAGGCCAAGGCGGCCGGCGCCACCATCCTCAAGCCCGCCGAGGACGCGTTCTGGGGCGGCTATTCCGGCTATTTCGCCGACCCGGACGGCCATCCCTGGGAGGTCGCCTGGAACCCCGAGTGGACGCTGCTCGAGGACGGCAGCGTCAGGCTCGGCAAGTAGCCCGGCTCATTTCGGTCTGGGCTCGATCGGCTGGCCCAGCTTTTCCGGCGGCGCGTTGCGGATCGCCGGCGGCGGGTTCTTGCGCGACGCGGCGTCTTCGGATGCCGGCGGCGCGGCCGGCTCGGAGGACGTGCGCAGGCTGTCGAGGTAGGCGTTGATGTCGGCGATCTGCCGCGTGGTGAGCGACAGGTTCGAGATCACGGGGTGCATCGGACCCCGCCAGGCATGCAGTTCGGTGAAGGTCTTGGCCGGATCGGCGGCGATCGCCCGGAACGGCGGCGCCGCGTCGCTGCCGACCCGCTCGGTGCCGACGATGTGGCAGGAGGAGCAGAACTGATTGGCGAGCTCGTGGCCCGCCGCCGCATCCCCCTTTTGCTGCGCCACGGCCGACCCGGCCAGGGTCAAGGCCACGAGCGTGGTAGCGAAGATGTGCAATTTCACGGTCAATTCTCCCCGGTGACTGGGCGATACTGTCAAGCTCTGCCCCTCAGGCCAACTCTCCGGGCACGCTCCGGGTTCCGATTGCTGGCGATCAGAGGTCGTGACGTTCGATCAGCAGCATCGCGGAGCGGCCGGACACCTCGAGCTCCTGGCTCGGCGCCAGTTGCTCGCTACCCTCCTTGATGACCTCCTTGGCGGTATCGATCAGCGTCTGCCAGCGGACGCTATCCGGTCCCGCCGGCAGCCGTTGGCCAGCCGCTTCGTGCGAAGCGTTCACGATCAACAGGAAAGTGTCGTCGGCCTCCTGCTCGCCGCGGTCGGTCAGATGCGTCAGGCCGGCTTCGCCGCTCAACAGCAGGCAGAGCGTCCGCGCTTGCGGGTCCGACCAATCCGACTCGGTCATCTCTTCGCCGTCAGGACACAGCCAGGTCACGTCCTTGACCTCGGTGCCGGGGATCGTCCTGCCCTGGAAGAAGCGCGCACGGTGGAACACGATGTGCTCGCGCCGCAGCCGGATCAGCAGCTGTGTGAACCCGAGCAGGCCCTCGCCCTCGGCGCTGAGATTCCAGTCGAGCCAGCCGATCTCACTGTCCTGGCAATACGGATTGTTGTTGCCGCCCTGGGTGCGCGCGAACTCGTCGCCCGCGACCAGCATCGGCACGCCCTGCGCGAGCAGCAGCGTGGTCAGGAAGTTGCGCATCTGGCGCCGGCGCAGCGCCTGGATCTCGGGGTCGTCGGTCTCGCCCTCGACGCCGCAGTTCCAGCTGTTGTTGTTGTCCGAGCCGTCCCGGTTGTCCTCCTTGTTGGCCTCGTTGTGCTTGTGGTCGTAGCTGACCAGGTCGCGCAGCGTGAAGCCGTCGTGGGCGGTCACGAAGTTGACGCTCGCCCAGGGCCGCCTTCCGCGGTGGTTATAGACGTCGGCCGAGCCGGACAGACGCGAGGCGAGCGCCGGCAGCTGGCCGGGATCGCCCTTCCAGAACTTGCGCACCGTGTCGCGGTACTGGTCGTTCCACTCGGCCCAGCCGGGCGGGAAATTGCCGACCTGATAGCCGCCGGGCCCCGTGTCCCAGGGCTCGGCGATCAGCTTGACGCCGGCCAGCACCGGGTCCTGGGCGACCGCATCGAGAAAGCTCGCATGCTCGTCGAACCGGCCGTCGACGCGAGCGAGCGTGGTCGCGAGGTCGAAGCGGAAGCCGTCGACCCGCATCTCCTCGACCCAGTAGCGGAGCGAATTGGTGACCATGCGCAGCACGTAGGGATGGCGCAATTCCAGTGCGTTGCCAGTGCCGGTGAAGTCGTTGTAGTGACGCTCGTCGCCGGCCATCAGATAGTAGTAGGAGCGGTTGTCGATACCGCGGAAGGACAGCGTCGGGCCCATGTGGCTGCCCTCGGCGGTGTGGTTGTAGACGACGTCGAGGATGACCTCGAGGCCGGCGTCGTGCATCACCTGGACGAAGGTCTTGACCTCGCCGAGCCCGCCCGGCCCCAGGTACTCCGGATGCGGCGCGAAGAAGTCGATCGTGTTGTAGCCCCAGTAGTTCCGAAGGCCACGCTCGATCAGGTGGCGGTCGTGGACGAAGGCGTGCACCGGCAACAGCTCGACCGCGCTGGCGCCGAGCGCGCGCAGATAGGCGACCACCGGGCCGCTGGTCAGGCCCCCGAAGGTGCCCCGAAGCGTCTCGGGCACCTCGGGATGGCGCATCGTGAAGCCCTTGACGTGCATCTCGTAGATGACCGTCTCGTGCCAGGGCCGCTGCTCAGGCCGCGCCCCGCCCCAGGTGAACGCCGGGTCGATCACCTGGCACTTGGTCATGAAGGGCGCGCTGTCGCGCTCGTCGAACGACAGATCGGCCTTGGGATCGCCGACCCGGTAGGCGAACAGCGCGTCGTCCCAGCGCAGATCGCCCACCAGCGCCTTGGCGTAGGGGTCGATCAGGAGCTTGTGGTGATTGAAGCGGTGCCCGGCCGCGGGCTCGTAGGGGCCATAGACCCGGTAGCCGTACAGCTGGCCCGGGCGCACGTCCGGCAGGTAGCCGTGCCAGATCTCGTGCGTGAACTCGGGCAGCTGGACCCTTGCCGTCTCGCGCTCGCCGTCGGCATCGAACAGACACAGCTCGACTTTCTCCGCATGCGCCGAGAACAAGGCGAAATTGGTCCCGGCCCCATCCCAGGTCGCGCCCAGCGGCCAGGGCAGACCCGGCCAGACTCGAAGGTTCTCCGCGGCCACGCTTTGGCTCCCTTTGGCGGTGAGGCACCGTCGGATGACGGTGCGCGAGCAACGCGACGCCTGCCTGCCGGTTCCGCTGGCCCCGCGGGCGCCCGCACGCTTGCGCGTCTCCGGCGTCCCGCCTAGGTAAGAAGCGCGCGCCGGCGTAGCTCAACGGTAGAGCATCCGCCTTGTAAGCGGGAGGTTGCGGGTTCAAGTCCTGCCGCCGGCACCACCGGGCAGCGTCGGGCGATCCCATTGGCGGCACCCAATCCGGCGGCAGCGAGCCAGGTCGGCGCCCGCTTACGGTCGCTTAAGTAGTGTCGGGTTAACTTCTGACCACAGCCTGCCACGCGACCAGCAGCGCGGGGTGCTGTGGAGGAAACGCCCGATGGCGAAGTCGATCGCCCGCGACACCGAGGATTTCGCGCGCCTTCTGTTCCAGACCGTCGAGCAGCTCGGCGAGCGCGGCAACTGGGTGCCGGCGCGCGCGGCCTTCGCCCAGACCGTGGCCGACCATCCGGAGCATCCGTATTCGCTCTACCTCAAGGACAAGCCGGCGCGGCGGATCGGCCTGGCGGCGGTCGCCGAGCGCCTGCGCACCGCTGAGTTCCCGACGATCGAGCGCCGTAAGGCCGGCGGGCGCAACGCGCCGGTCTTCTACCGGGTCGTGCGCGCGCCCGTCGGCCTCGATCTGAAGCTGCCGCCCGAGGTCGCGCCCGATCATCCGCTGGTCAAGAAGTACCGCGCCGCGAGCGCGGCCGCCGGCGAGCCGGTCTCGGCCCGGCGCACCCGGATGACCGAGCCGGGGCCGAAGTCGCCCTGGCGCCGCCGGCTGCTGGTGCGGCCGATCCAGCTCCACATGCCGGGCGGGCTGCACCTGCCGGGCGGCCTCGGGGCGGCGTCCCAGTCGCTCCGGCAGTGGTGGGACCGGGTGCGGATCACGGTCTCGGTGATCGCGGCCGGCGCCCGCCGCGGCTGAAACCGGGCCGCCGCGAGCGCCGGCGATCGGGTCACGCGCGCACCGCGTGCGCGGCCAGCACGTCGCGATCGAAGACGATGCCGTGGCCGGGCTGGTCCGGCGACGTGAACCAGCCGTCCTCGATCCGGATCGGCAGGGCGAGCGCGCCGAGATCTGAGAGCGAGCCGCCGTCGATGCTCTCGAGGATGTGGGCATTGGGCAGGCAGCAGAGCAGCTGGCCGGACAATTCCATCATGAAGTGCGGGGCGAGCGGTAGGCCGAAGGCGCGCGCCAGCGCCGCGATCTCGAGATAGGGCGTGATGCCGCCGACCCGGACCACGTCGGCCTGGACGAAGTCGCAGGCGCCGCGCGCGAGATAGTGACTGAACTGCTGGAGCGTGTAGACGTTCTCGCCGACCGCGAGCGGGCTCTTGACCTGCCGGCGCAGCCGCGCGTGGCCCTCGATGTCGTCGGCGAGCAGTGGCTCCTCGATCCAGTGCGGCGAGAGCGGCTCGAACGCGTTGATCGCACGCGCGGCCCAACCGATGTCCCAGCCCTGGTTGGCGTCGACCATCACCGGCAGCCGGTCCGCTATTTCTCGAACTTTGCTCAGACGTTGGACGTCCTCTGCGATCTCGGGTTTGCCGACTTTGATCTTGAAGGCTTTGAAGCCCGCCGCCCGCCAGCCGCGGACCTGCTCGACGAGCTCCGCCTCCGACTTGTTGAGGTTGATGCCGCTGGCATAGGCGAGGATCCGCTCCCGACACGGGCCCAGGAAGGCGACCAGCGACCGGTCCACCTCCTTGGCGGCCAGATCCCAGAGCGCGATGTCAAGCGCCGCGAGCGCGGTCGTCGTGACCCCGCCGCCGCCCAAATTGTGCAGGTGATGCCAGCATTTGTGCCAGAGCCCGCGCGGCGCCGCCGGCTGGCCGGTCACGAAGGGCGCGATGTCGTGGTCCAGCATCGCCTTCAGCGTCCGCCCGCCGACTCCGCCGGTGTAGCTGAACCCGGTGCCGACCAGCCCGGTCTCCGTGGTGACGTCAGTGACGACGACCTCGATGTGGGTCACGTCCTGGATCGCGTCCCCCCATGCGCCGCCCGGAAGCGGCAGCCGCGCCAGCTGAGTCTCGACCGCTTCGATCCGCATGCTCTCCCCCGAATCCTGATGGTCGGCGGCCTGGCCGCCCTGCCTGCGCAGAAAGAGCAATCCCGCGGCGAGCGCAAGCTCGCCGGACGTCAAGCTCCCTGATCGCTAGTGTCCCAGAGATTGGCCCGCGCTCAGCCCGGGGCCAGCTTGCGCAGCCGCCGGACCGCTGCGGTGCGGCCGAGGATCTCTGCCTCCTCGAGCGGCGTGGCGCGGTCGTCGATCCGGGTGCGCGCGTCCGGGTCGGCGCCGTGGGCGAGCAGGAGCTCGATCGCCTGGAGGTCGTCGGTGGCAGCCGCGTAGTGCAGCGGCGTCCAGTCGTTGACGCCCCGCTCCTGGATGTCGGCGCCGGCTGCCAGCAGTATCTCGATCAGTGCGTAGCGGTCGGGCCGGGCGGCGGACAGCGCCGCGATCACCGAGGGAAAGCCCGCGTGATCCTGATAGTTCGGATCGGCGCCGAGTTCGAGCAGCGTTCGGACGAAGCCGAGCGGGCTGTGATAGAGCGCGTACTCCAGGATGATCCCGCCCACGCCCTCCGGCCCGCGACAGTTCGGAAAGTCCGGCGGATCGCCGAGCAGGGCGCGGAGCTTCTCCAGATCGCCACGCCGATAGGCTTCGTGGATCGAAAGCGGGTCGTGCATGGTCGGCTCCGGAGCTATCGTACCGGCGTTCCGGCCGGCATCCGGTCGGCGGGCGAGAGCTGCTGCCGGTCCAAAACGACCGGCGCGGTGCGCAGGGTCTGGGTGAAGCCGCTCGCGCCGAAGCCGATCGCGCCGCCCTGCGGCCAGTTCAGCGCGATCCGCCAGCGCCAGTACGGCCGGTCGAGGCAGATCTTCTGATCCTGGACCCGCTCGCGGGTGATGCGATCGATCGAGAGCTCGTGCAACGCGATCTGGCCGCCGCTGTCGCCGCAGTCGATCGCGATCCGAAGGTCGGTCACATGATGGAACGCCAGAGTGGCCGCCGCCACCCGGAAGCGGAACTGCCCGCCCTCGCCGCGCAGCCACTCGAGGATGTGGTCGATCTCGAGCACGAGGTCGGCGTGCCAGTCGCCGCGGGCCGGGTCGCCGAGATCGAGCCGCAGTCCATACAGCGCGTTGTCGTGCCAGGACAGGGCATCGAAGTCGGGGCTCGAGGCAGGCTGCACCATAATTTTCTCGGACCATCAGGCTCTCGACCGATCGCCCCGAGCCTAGCATCCGATCCTTGCCAGGAGGTGTGCCGCCCGACGACCAAACCGTCGACCCCCGACGCTTCGCCTCTCACGCGATCGGGCGTGGTTTCCGAGCGCGCGCGACCGCGGTTCCGCACGCTCCGCCCCCCCAATACACCTGCGACCCGCACAAAGGATCGAATTGCTCCGTGGGTTGTTCCTCCGCCCGCAACGGCTCGGTGACGGAGGGAATCAGAAATGAGAATCGCGCAGATCGCGCCCCTGATCGAAAGTGTCCCGCCCATGTACTACGGCGGCACGGAGCGGATCGTCGCCTACCTTGCCGACGAGCTGGTCCGCCAGGGCCACGATGTGACGCTGTTCGCGAGCGCCGATTCGCGGACCGCCGCCGAGCTGGTGCCGTGCGCCGAACGCGCGCTGCGGCTCGACCCGGCGATGCGCGATCCCCTGCCCCACTACATGGTCATGCTCGAGCGTGTGTGGCGCCGGGCGCGCGAGTTCGATGTCCTCCACTTCCACATCGACTATCTCCACTTTCCGCTGTTCCGCGAGCTCGCCGGCCGCACGCTCACGACCTGCCACGGCCGCCTCGACCTGCCGGACCTGCCGGTGGTCCACCGCGCATTCCCCGAGTTCCCGCTGGTGTCGATCTCCGACCATCAGCGACGGCCATGCCCGAACTGGCGCTGGCTCGCCACCGTGCCCCACGGCCTGCCGGCGGACCTCTGTCGGTTCTCGCCCGGCCCTGGCGACGGCTACCTCGCGTTCCTCGGCCGGATCTGCCCGGAGAAGCAGCCCGACCAGGCGATCGAGATCGCCCGCCGCGCCGGCCTCCCGCTCAAGATCGCGGCCAAGGTCGATCGCGTCGATCAGGCCTACTTCGACGAGGTCATCCGGCCGCTGCTGAACGACCCGCTGGTCGAGTACGTCGGTGAGATCGGGGACCGGGACAAGGCAGAATTCCTGGGCGGCGCCCGTGCGCTGCTGTTCCCGATCGCCTGGCCGGAACCGTTCGGGCTCGTCATGATCGAGGCGATGGCCTGCGGCACGCCGGTGGTCGCGTACCGCTGCGGCTCGGTGCCGGAAGTGCTCGAGGACGGCGTGACCGGGTTCGTGGTCGCCGACGTCGCGGGCGCAATCGCCGCGCTCGGCCAATTGGACCGGCTCGACCGCAGCCTGATCCGCGCCCGGTTCGAGCACCGCTTCACGGCCGAGCGGATGGCCAGCGACTATCTCGCATTATATGCTTCGCTGACCTCGGTCCTCGAGCTGCCGCGGGCGGGCTCCCGTCCGAGCTTCGGCAGCCTGCCGGCGCGCGTCGCGGCCGGCGATGAACTGGGTACCGTCACCGCCGCATAGGTCGAATGCCGATGACTGTCGCCGAAGCCACCGCCGGCGCCGACCAGCCGCCACCGTCGCCGGCGGTCCAGTTCTACATTCCCGCGACCTCCTCGCTGCAGGAGCGGCGGCCGCGCACCCTCAAGCACGGCGACACGTTCGGCCTGTTCGATCATTATGGCGACATCATCCCGGGCGAGGGCAGCCCGGAGGGCCTCTACCACCAGGACACCCGTTTCCTGTCCGGCCTGCAGCTGCTGATCAACGACCGCCGGCCGCTGCTGCTGAGCTCGACGGTCCAGGACAACAACGCGCTGCTGAGCGCGGATCTCACCAACCCCGACTTCTTCGACGAGCACGGGCACCTGCAGCCGCCGCGCGACACCATCCACATCGTGCGCGCGAAGTTCATCTGGGAGGCGCGCGTCTACGAACGTCTGGCGGTGCGCAATTTCGACGGGCGCGCCCATCCGATCCGCCTGAGCCTCTTTTTTCAGACCGATTTCGCCGACCTGTTCGAAGTCCGCGGCCATCGCCGGGAGCGGCGCGGCCGGACCTCGACGGTGGTGCCCGACGGCCAGACGGTCGAGTTCACCTATCACGGCCTCGCCGGCGATCTGCACCGCACGACCCTGCACTTCGCGCCGCCGCCGACCCGGCTCGAGCCGCACCGCGGGGTGTTCGATCTGGTGCTGCAGCCCTATGAGCGCATCTCGCTGTTCCTCGCGGTCGAGTGCGACGGGCCTGAGCCGCCCCGAGTGCGCGCCGATCGCTTCTTCGTCGGCCTGCGGGCCGCGCGGCGGGCGTTGCGCACCTCGACCGGGCGCGCGACCTCGGTCGCGACCTCGAACGAGATCTTCAACGAGATGCTGCGCCGCTCGATCGCCGACCTCTACATGCTGGTCACCGACACCGCCCAGGGACCCTATCCCTATGCCGGCATCCCCTGGTTCTGCACGGCGTTCGGCCGCGACGGCATCATCACCGCGATGCAGCTGCTCTGGATCGACCCGGCGATCGCCAGGGGGGTGCTGAAGTTCCTGGCCGCGACCCAGGCCACCGAAGACCGCCCCGAGGCCGATGCCGAGCCGGGCAAGATCCTGCACGAGACCCGGCAGGGCGAGATGGCGCGCCTCGGGGAAGTGCCGTTCGGGATGTATTACGGCACGGTCGACGCCACGCCGTTGTTCGTGATGCTGGCGGGCATGTACTACGAGCGCACCGGCGACCTCGACACCATCCGCACCGTCTGGCCGAACCTGCGTGCCGCGCTTCGCTGGATCGACGAGCGCGGCGATCGCGACGGCGACGGCCTGGTCGAATACGCGGCGCAGACCGCCCGCGGCCTCAGCAACCAGGGCTGGAAGGATTCCCAGGACTCGGTCTTTCACGCGGACGGCCAGCTGGTCGAGGGCGCGATCGCGCTCTGCGAGGTCCAGGGCTACGTGTTCGCCGCCAAGCGCCACGCCGCCCGCCTGGCGACCGCGCTCGGGTTCGGCGCCCTCGCCGACAGCCTGCGCGGCGAGGCGTCGGCGCTGCGCGACCGCTTCGAGGCGGCGTTCTGGTGCGCCGACATCGGCACCTACGCAATCGCCCTCGACGGCGCCAAGCGACCCTGCCGGGTACGGACGTCGAATGCCGGTCAGGTCCTGCTCTCGGGCATCGCGAGCCCGCGGCGGGCGGCGCGCGTCGCCGCGGGTCTGATGGACAACGACTTCTTCTCGGGCTGGGGCATTCGCACGGTCGCCGAGGGCGAGGCGCGCTACAACCCGATGTCCTATCACGACGGCTCGATCTGGCCGCACGACAACGCGCTGATCGCGCTGGGCTTTGCCCGCTATGCCCAGGGCGACCACATCGTCAGGCTGTTCCACGCCATCTTCGAGGCCGCGAGCTACATGGACCTGCGCCGCCTGCCCGAACTGTTCTGCGGCTTCCGGCGCGTGCCCGGCAAGGGCCCGACGTTCTATCCGGTGGCCTGCTCGCCCCAGGCCTGGGCGAGCGCCACGCCGTTCGCCTTCCTGCAGGCCTGCCTCGGCCTGAGCTTCGATCCGGCCGGCGAGCGGGTGCGCTTTCGACAGCCGCGGCTGCCGGACTTCCTCGATCAGGTGGTGATCCGCCAGCTCCGGGTCGGCGACAGCCAGTTCGATCTGATGCTGCGCCGTTACGGCGCCGACGTGTCGGTCAACGTCCTCGATCGACGCGGCGACGGGCGGGTCGCGATCACCGTCTGACTGGCGACCAGCGGTCGAATGCAGGAGCCCTTCAAACCCCGTCGTTCGGTCGCTAGGCTGGCGAAGACTGCTCCGGAAAAGTGGAAAAAATGGCGCTGGCGGTGATCGGGGCGGGATTCGGGCGGACCGGCACGCTGTCGCTGCGGCAGGCGCTGGAGCGGCTCGGGCTCGGCCCCTGCTACCACATGTACGAAGTGGTCCAAAATCCCGAACACGTGGATTTCTGGCAGCGCGCGACCGATGGCGAGGCGGTGCGGTGGGATCAGCTGCTGGGCAGCTACGGCTCCGCGGTCGACTGGCCGGTCTGCAGCTTCTGGGCCGCCAAATGCGGGAGGTGTGACCGGTAATCCATCGCGCGAGCTTGGCCATATCAGGCCTGCTGGCATTCCTCGGTCTCAGCGATCTGCCGGTGTCCGCCCAGGGACGCGACGTCGCGTTTCAGCTTGGGCCGAGCGAGGTGCTGGGAGACGAGCCAAGCTACGCGGAAATCGGGCTCGGCGTGTTCGACCCCTTCGCGTTCCAGGGCGAGCGCGGGACGTCAGCCGCCGCAGAGCTCCAGCTTCGCTGGGGCCGGAAAGCCTGGCTCATCGGGCCCGCGATCGGCCTGATGGGGAATACCCACGGCGGCGTGCTCGGCTATGGCGGCATCTACGCAGACGTGGCCTACGGCCGGGTCGTGTTCACGCCTCAGTTCGGCATGGGCGGCTATTCCGAAGGCCACAGCAAGGATCTCGGCGGCGTCATGCAGTTTCGCACCGAACTCGGGGTCGCATACCAGTTTCCCGACGGCACCCGGCTCGGCGGGCGGATCGTCCATGTCTCCGACGCCGGCCTCCACCACTCCAATCCCGGCGAAGACGAGCTGTACCTGACCTACACGCTGCCGTTTCCGTGACGCGGCTGTTCGCGCGCCACCAGATGAAGACATCGGTGTCGAGCAGCAGCCGGTCCGCCACCTCAGTTCCTTGCCCTCGACGCCGGCGAGGATGTCCGGAGGCAGAGGCTCGTCGAAGTCGTCGGCGACCCGGACCTTGCCCTCCCAGCCGCCGGGCTGGAGGTTCTCGGTGACACACGATATGTTCTTCACAAACCCGTAAAATACTCGTAAAATGGTTCGACGGCTCACAGCGAGATGCTGCGAGGCCAAATGGGGGTAAAAAAAATGAAGAATTCCGCGCTGGCAGTGCTGCTTTTGGCTTTTACTGCGGTTCACTTCCCCACCCAACTGCTCGCCGCGCCTACCGAAGACGTCAACGCTGCGATGCAACTTCTCAAGTCGAAAACCGCCAAGCTCGGCGCCGCAAGCGTCAAGGGGGAGGACACGGTCGCGGGCAAGACCGTCCCCGTCTTGTATTTCGGCAAGGCCGAGATGAACAACAACTTCACGCTGGTGGACGAGGTCCAGAAGAAAATGGGCGGAACCGCCACGCTCTTCGTCAAGAACGGCAACGACTTCGTCCGCGTGGCTACGAACGTGAAAAGGACGACGGCTCGCGGGCGATCGGCACGGTCCTGGACCCGAAGGGCAAAGCCATCGCGGCGATCTCGAAGGGCGAAAGCTTCTACGGGGACGTCGACATCCTGGGCAAGCCGTACACCACCGGCTATGAGCCGATCCGCGATGCCAAGAACGACATCGTCGGTATCTATTATGTCGGCTATCTGAAGAAATAGCGGTCAGCCCCGGCTCTCCGAGCCGGGGCTGGACTTGCTCGTGGGCCGTCCGCGCTTGTTCTCGGCCTGAACGCAGCCGCAAAGGGCCTCTATGACTTACCGTCGGCGCTCGCCCGGCCGGGCTTCGGCTTGTTGAGCGCGGCCGGCACGCTGCCGGTCGACGCCGGCGGCTTCTTCTTGTCGGCCTTCGGCTTTTTGGCCTCCCGGTTGCTTCTCTTCTGCCCTTTCGCCATCACGCTCTCCGCTCCTGCGCATCCACACGCCGACGGGGACACTAAGCCCTCCGGCAGCGCACCGGCAACCGAAACCGCTCGCCGCGGCCCGAATGATGAGATCTCGGCGGGCCAGGGCGGCGCGCATGCCACTGCCCCGGTCGCCGTGAGAGCGCGCCGATCGTCGGCCCAGGTCGATCACCTGACGGCGGACGGACGGCCCGACCCGGCCGCCGATGGCTTGCACGATATCAGCGGCATCCAGCTCGCGGCCCGCGCCCGGTCGCGCCCAGCCTTACGTTGAGCCCGGACGGCGAGGTCATTTACGTGCCGGCGGTCAACGGCTCTGGCGCGACAGATGGCCCGAGGCAGAGCGTTGGCCCCCGACGTCCAATCCGATCACCGACAGAGCCCCGCGCCGCCCTCTGGCAGCCCTGTCTGACGGCTGTTGCGAGCGTCCGGCAGCCGCCATCGGTCGCCGCCCCGCCTGTCCTGTCAACCGGCCCACGGGTCGGAAAGCCGGCCGGCCAGGCCCCGCAGCCGGCTCTTCCCGGGCGGATGCCGTTTTGGGGCAAGGGTTGGACGCTCGGGGCAAGGCAGCGCTATGGTCCGGCGCTAGGAAGGCCGCAGAAGGCGCCACGGGCAAGCGAGGAGACGGGCGATGAGGACGCAGGCGCGGGTGGTGGTGATCGGCGGTGGCGCGGTCGGCGTCGCGACCCTCTATCATCTCGCCAGGAAGGGCTGGTCGGACGTGGTCCTGATCGAGCGGAAGGAGCTGACCAGCGGTTCGACCTGGCATGCCGCGGGCCTGCTGCCGCTGTTCAACATGAGCTATTCGGTCGGCCAGATCCATAAAGACTCCATCAGGCTCTATCAGACGCTGGCGGCCGAGACCGGGCAGGACGTCGGCTTGCGCCAGGTCTCGAACATCCGCCTCGCGCTCAACCGCGACCGGATGGACGAGTATCATCAATACGCCGGCGTGGCGGCGACGATCGGCGTCGAGGTCGAGTTCCTGACGCCCGCCCAGGTCAAGGAGATCTGGCCGCTGTGCAACACCGACGGCATCGTCGGCGCGATCCGCCACCCGCAGGACGGCTACATCCAGCCGGCCGACCTGACCCAGGCGCTGGCCCGCGGCGCCCGCAACCGCGGCGCCGAGATCTACCGGCAGACGACCGTGACCGGCATCACTCGGAAGGCGAGCGGCGAGTGGCTGGTGACGACCGACAAGGGCGAGATCACCTGCGAGCATGTGGTCAGTGCGACCGGCAACTTCGCGCGGCGGACCGGGGCGATGGTCGGGCTCGACATTCCCGTGATCCCGGTCGAGCATCAGTACATCGTCACCGAGCCGCATCCGGAGATCGTCGCGCGCCAGAAGCAGGGCCTGCCGGAGATGGGGGTGCTGCGCGAGAGCGACGGCTCCTGGTATCTGCGCGAGGAGGCGGGCGGCCTCCTGCTCGGACCCTACGAGAAGGGCGCCCCCTGCTGCTACCTCGACGGGCCCGAGGACGGCGCCGAATACGAGCTTTTTCAAGAGGATATCGAGCGCCTCGAGCCGCACATCGAGGCGGCGATCCATCGGGTGCCGGCGTTCGGCGAGGTCGGCATTAAGAGGGTTTACAATGGTGCCATTCCGTACACGCCGGACGGCAGCCCGATCGTCGGGCCGGCGTGGGGCCTTTGCAACTTCTGGTTGAACGAGGGCCACAGCTTCGGCATCACCGCGGCCGGCGGCGCCGGCTGGCAGCTGGCCGAATGGATCACCGAGGGCGAGCCCACGATCGACATGCTGGGGGTCGACCCGCGCCGCTTCGGCGATTACGCGACCAAGGCCTATCTCCGGGAAAAAAACGAGGAGGCGTATGCCCACGTCTTCGTCATCCACTACCCGGACGAGGAGCGCCCGGCCGCGCGGCCGCTCAGGACGGCCCCCTGCTATCAGCGCCTGAAGGACCGGGGCGCGGTCTTCGGCCAGAAGTTCGGCTGGGAGCGCCCGAACTGGTTCGCGCCCAAGGGTGTGCCGCAGGCGGACCACTGGTCGTTCCGCCGCTCGAAGTGGTTCGAGCCGGTCGGCGACGAGTGCCGCAACGTCCAGCAGAACATGGGCCTCCTCGACATGACCGCATTCGCCAAGGCGCGCGTCCTTGGCCCCGGCGCCGAGGCGTTTCTCGACCACCTGGTCGCCAACCGGATCCCGAAGAAAACTGGGAAAGTCCACCTCTGCCACGCGCTCAACAGCAGGGGCGGCGTGCACTCCGAGTTCACCATCATGCGGGAAGGTCCGGAAAGCTTCTATCTGGTGTCGGCCGGCGCCTGGCAGCGCCTCGACCACGACTGGCTGATCAAGCACATGCCGCAGGACGGCTCGGTCCAGTTCCAGAACCTGACCAATGCGATGGGCGTCCTGGTGCTCGCCGGCCCGAAGTCGCGCGAGCTGCTGCAGCGCGTCAGCGACACCGACTTTTCCACTGCCGCCTTCCCGTGGCTCACGGGCCAGGAGATCGTGGTCGGCTGCGCCCCGACCAAGGCGCTCCGGGTCAATTTCGTGGGCGAGCTCGGATGGGAGCTGCACCACGGGCTCGAGTACCAGAACCACATCTTCGATGCGCTGACGGCGGCCGGCGAGGACCTCGGCCTTCAGCCCTTCGGCATCCGCGCCATGGATTCCTTGAGAGTGGAAAAGAGCTACCGGCTGATCGGCACCGAGCTGTCGATCGAGTACGCCGCTTACGAATCCGGCCTGGAGCGCTTCGTGCACCCGAACAAAGGCGACTTCATCGGCCGCGACGCCCTGGTCCGCTGGCGCGAGCAAGGGTTTTCCAACGCGTTCGTGACCCTCGAGGTCCACGACGTGACCGACGCCGACGCGCTCGGCAACAATCCGATTTTCCGTGGCAAAGAGCTGGTGGGCCGCGCGACCGGCGGCAACTACGGCTTCCGCCTGGAAAAATCCCTGGCGCTCGCGATGGTCGGGCCCGAGCTCGCCGAGCCCGGCACCGAGCTCTCGATGGACATCCTGGGCGAGCGCCACCGGGTCACCGTGATCCCCGAATCCCCCTACGACCCTGAGAACCTGCACCTGCGGAGCTGACGGGCCCCCGACGGTCCGATGACCGAGCAGGACACGATCTACGTCGCGCTGCTGGACGAGGGGCTCGACGTCTGGCGGCCGGTGGCGGCACGAAGGCTCTCGCCCGACCGCTATCTGATCCTGGACCAGGACTACGATCCGGCGACCGAGCGGTGGCAATTCGAGCCCGGAACCGTGGTCAGGTGCCGCGCGCAAGACCGCGACGGGCGCCGGATCCTGATCGCGACTGACGCCGGCCGTCAGACGACGAGCAGCACCGGGTGACCGCCCCTCGGCCGCACAACCCTCAGTTGTGCGCCTGGCCCGGCGACCCACGGCTAAATCCGGTTGATTTTGAAAGTATTCGCAAGACCTCGACTTGGCGCCCGAACGGCCCGTCGACGCGTGCCGTGAACAAATGGATGGCAATCACACGCTGTTCGATGATCAGTTGTTGATATGTATCATCCAGTCGAGCGAATCTCGCCTGCCGGATATCGCCCAGTCCGCTCGGCGCCGCTTGGCCACGAACATTGCCTGTAGCCGAGACAAGGCGCGCGCGGCTTGATTTGCCATGCTACACAAGTAACGCGTGTTTTTCTTGAGAGTGGCGCATCGGTGGCGCATCATTGATTCAGAAGTGGCGCATCCGGCTCCAAGTAAATCCGCGGCATCAACCGCATCAAGCGCGCATCAATCTCAGATTAGCGCAGCACGATCGAATTCGACCGCGGAGTTGATTTACGACTATTTACATTGACTGAGCCGGATACTTCTCATTAGGGCAAGTAGCGGTAAATAAAAAGACGCCTTGAGAATCGGTTGATGCGAGCCTCCATGCGACGGGGTGTGGGCGGATGCGTCACATGTGGCGCATTTTGGCAGGGATGAAAGGGTAAGCGCTCGCGTGGGGCGGCAATCCGGGGTAGGATGGAACCGTAAGTCGAGTTGATTTTGAGCAAAATGGCGCCTCACCGATGGAACAGCGAGCAGCGGTCGACGGATCCTACAACGTCACCGTCCAGATCGTCGGCGAGAATAACCAAGTCACCGTCGCCGGCGCGGCGGCGCTGCGCCTCACCATGTTCCCACGCCGGCGAAAGGAAGGCGGCGACATCGGCCTGCTGAGCGCTTACACGCAGTCGATAGACCGGGTTGGCCGCGATTCGGAGATGGCTGAGCTACGGGCCTGGCTCGCGACCGAGCGCGATATTGCTATCCAGGTGCGCACCGGGAAGGCCGGCACAGGCAAGACCAGGCTCGCTTTCGATCTCTGCGACGAGCTCTTGAAGGAGGGCAAGTGGCTCGCCGGCTTCGTCAATGGTGACCAGCTCGCCAACTTCACCAACGATGCGGGGGCCCGGTGGGGTTGGGAGCAGCCGACGCTCGCCGTAGTCGACTATGCTGCCGAGCGCGCTGAGGCGCTGCATCGCTGGTTCGGGCAGCTTGCCGATTTTGTCCCCCACGGTGGGCTGCCGCTCCGTATCCTGCTCCTGGAGCGCCAAGCTGACGCCAAGAGCGGCTGGTTGCAGACGGTGCTCGGATCTGGCGTCTCGGCGGCGCGCGCTGTCCGCGCCATGCTCGATCCTGGGACGCCGATCGCGCTCTCCGGGCTCGTCCTTCACGAGCATCGACGCGCCATCCTCGATGCATTGCTTGCGAAGCTCGGTAGGACGATCCGCGCGCCGGCCGCGGGCGCCGATCCCGATTTCGACTAGCGCCTGGCGAACTTGAGCTGGGGTGGCGAGCCCTTGTTCCTGATGATGGCCGCACTGCTGACGGCCGAGACGTCGCTGCCGCAGGTGCTCGACTTGCCGCGGACCAAGATCGCCCACGAGGTAGCGGAACGCGAAATCGGACGCGTGGACCGGCTTGCTGAGGAGCGTGGGCTCGATCCGGACCTGCTCGTGCACATGGCCGCCTATGTCACGCTGTGCCAGGGCCTCGACCGCGACAAACTCCTCGCTTCGATCGAAGCGGAGGCAGCGCAGACCAAGCGAGGTCTTCCGGGCGGCGCCGCGCCCGTGGCCGATGCCCTGGCCGATGCTCTGCCAGGAACGCCGGCGGCTCTTGAGCCGATCCGGCCCGACATGGTTGGCGAAGCGCTGTATTGCGGAACCTAGCCGACGTGCGGACCAACGGCGCCAGCGTCGTGACCAGAGCATTCGATCAAGTAGGCGCCCCAGTAGCGTCGTTCGTCATCCGCACTGCGCAGGATTTTGCCGGCGCGGGCTATGAGGCGCCGCTCGCCTGGCTCGACGCGCTGATAGAGCCTGGTTCGCGTGGTATTTATCAGGTCTTGATCATAGAGAACCAGCTCCCGAAGAGTTCGCTAGCGCTCGCTCGACGTACTGCAAGGATAGAGAGCGCCATCGCACAAGAATCTCGTCGCCGAGTAGCCAATGGCGAGAATCATCTATTGCCTGTGCTTGCAAGAACACTTTTTCAGCTGGGGGTCGCTCTCACAGAGGTAGGCCAATTCCAGGAGGCACTGGCTTCCAGCGAGGAGGCCGTATACCTTTATCGCGGGCTCGCCGCTCAGGCCCCGGACGTCTACCGATCCGATCTGGCTTCCGCCCTCCACAATCTCGCCGCTTGTTTGAGCGGAGTCGGCCGGCCCCAGGAGGCGCTGGGGTACGCACAAGCAGCGGTCGACTTGTACCGCCAGTTCGCCGAGCAGGAGCCAGATGCCTACCGGCTCGATCTCGCCACCTCCCTCATCGTCCTCTCCGCTTGCCTCGGCCAAGTCGGACGACGTCAGGAGGCCCTTGCCTCTGCGCAGGAGTCGGCCGACCTATGCCGCGCGCTCGCCGCGCAGAGCCCGGATGCCTACCGGCCTAATCTCGCCATGGCGCTCAATAACCTGGGCATTCGAGTGAGGGAGGTTGGACAGCGCCAGGAGGCCCTCGCCCATACGCGAGAGGCCGCCGACCTCTACCGCGCGCTCGCCGCACAGACCCCAGACGCCTACCGGCGCGATCTGGCCATGGCCCTCAACAACCTGGCTACTTTCCTGAGCGAGGTCGGCCGGCGCAGCGAGGCGCTAAACGTCGCCCAGGAAGCCGCAAACCTCTACCGCGCGCTAGCCGATGAGGCCCCGGAAGCCTACCGGCGTCGCCTCGCGGGCGCCCTGAACAATCTGGCCAACCGTCTGCGAGAGGTCGACAGACGCGAGGAGGCGCTCGCTTCCGTCCAGGAAGCTGCCGATCTCTACCGCGCTCTCGCCGAGCAGGCCCCGGAAGCCTATCGGCCCGATCTCGCGGCCGTCCTTGACAACCTGGCCAATAGACGTAGCGACGTTGGGCAGCACCAGGAGGCTCTGGCAGCCGGCCAGGAGGCCGTGGAGCTGTACCGTGCGCTCGTCGGGCAAGCCCCGGAAGCCTATCGGCCCGATCTCGCCAAGGCCCTTACCAACCTTGCCGGTCGCCTAAGCCTTATCGGTCGGCACCAGCAGGCTTTGGCAGCCGGCAAGGAGGCCGTGGAAATGTACCACGCGCTCGTCGCGCAAGCCCCCGAAGCCTATCGGCCCGATTTCGCGGTATCACTCATGGTATTTGCGAACGGTCTGGATGCAGTGAACGAGCCAGACGAGGCGATTGAGCGAAATGCTGAAGCCATTCGGGCCTACACCCCAAGTTTCTTGGTGCTGCCGCAAGCATTTGCCGGACGTGCAAGAAGAATGTGTCAGGAGTACCTGGACCGGTGCAGAAAGCTCGGCCGCGAGCCAGATCACGAGTTGCTCCGGCCGATCGCCGAAGCCTTGCAGCGGATGCAGAAGTCACCGCCGGACGAGGCGAGCTAGTGATGACGAGGTGAGGCGCTGAGAACGGGCGACGAACCGACTGGAGAGCTGAAGAATGGACCCGGTGACGTTGGCAGGTTCGGCGGTGGCGCTGGTGGCGCCCTATCTCGTCGAGGGCGGAACGGAGCTGGCCAAGAAGCTTGGCGGCGAGGTCGGCGAGCGGATCGTGAAGCTGTACGACAGGGTCAAGGCGAAGCTCGTCGGCGGCGGCGCGGAGGCGCTGGCGGACCTCGAGAAGCAGCCGAAGGACGCCGACAGCCAGGCGGCGTTGCGGGTGCAGCTCAAGAAAGCGCTGGAGGCCGATCCGGCCTTCCGGGCGGAGCTAGAGAAGCTGGTCGGGGAGATTCGGGAGAAAGGCGGCGACCGGGTCAGTCAGATCGCCAACGTGACCGGGGATCAGAACGTCACAACGCAGATAGCCGGCTCGGGCAACGTGGTGCGCTGAGGCCGCGGTGTTGCTTGCGCGTCGGCTCAGCCGAACACGATCAGCTTCAGCACCAAGCCGATCAGCATGATGGTGTTGGCGCCGACCGCCCACTCCAGGACGCGCAGACGCTGGCGGATCTCGGAGAACGCATTGTCGGCGTCGGAGAGCGCGATCGCCGCGGCGCGCGCCTTCTCGTCGTCCGCGCCGGCGCTCCTGAGAGCGT
>CAWALL010000007.1:0-18850 GCA_963782885.1 uncultured Alphaproteobacteria bacterium | reverse complement strand
ATAGTCGCCCGATCGTCCTTGCAACCGATCAGCGCTCCGGCTGTGCCCGCGAGCGGGCCTGGCGGCGGCGCGCAGCAGCGGCGGAGTGGGTCCATGGCGAACCGGCACTACCTCTTCTATCCCCTGACCCAGGGACGCGCCTCGCGCCAGGCGCACGCCGATTTCCCGGCCGGGACCTACGAGCGCGAGCTCGGCAAGGAGGGCTTCTTCGGCCCGGCGACCCACATGTATCACAGCCATCCGCCAACCGGCTGGATCGACTGGGAGGGGCCGTTGCGGCCGCGCTGCTTCGACCTCAACCGGATCGAGGACGGCGCGGGCTCGCCCTGGGACGCGGCGGTGATCCTGCACAATGCGCATGTCAAGCTCGCGTTCTGGCGGGCGCCGATGAAGATGGACCACCTCGCGCGCAACGCCGACGGCGATCAGCTGCTCTTCGTCCACGAGGGGGCGGGCGACCTGTTCTGCGACTACGGCCACCTCGAGTTCCAGGCCGGCGACTATCTCGTCCTGCCGCGCAGCACGATGTGGCGGCTGGAGTGCGCGACCCCGGTCAAGGCGCTGCTGATCGAGGCGACCGGCGGCTCGCTGATGCTGCCGGACAAGGGCATGGTCGGCCGGCATGCGGTCTTCGATCCGGCGATGCTGGACGTGCCCCAGATCGACGAAGCGTTCCTCGGCCAGCAGGGCGAGGTCACAACGCAGGTCCGGATCAAGCGCCGTGGTGCGATCAGCACCGTGACCTACCCGTTCAACCCGCTCGATGCGGTCGGCTGGTCGGGCGATCTCGCGGTTGCGCGGATCAACGTCAAGGACCTGCGGCCCTTGATGAGCCACCGCTACCACCTGCCGCCGTCCGCCCACACCACCTTCGTCGGTTCGCGGTTCGTCGTCTGCACCTTCTGCCCGCGTCCGCTCGAGACCGACCCGGGCGCGCTCAAGCTGCCGTTTTTCCACAACAACGACGATTTCGACGAGGTGCTGTTCTACCACTCGGGCGATTTCTCGAGCCGCGACAACATCGAGGCCGGCATGGTGACCTTCCACCCCTGCGGCTTCACCCACGGACCGCACCCGAAGGCGCTGCGCGGCATGTTCGAGCCCAAGCGGACCGCGACCGACGAGTATGCGGTCATGCTCGACGCCCGCGACGCCCTGGAGGTTGGAGAAACGGCGCGCGCGGTCGAGAACCAGGACTACGTCAACAGCTGGCGCGCCCCGGGCGAGCCGGCAGCGAAGGCGCATGAGGCGGCAGCGCCGCCGCGCCGGACATGAAGCTCGCGACCCTCAAAGGACCGGGCCGCGACGGCCGCCTGGTGGTCGTGAGCCGCGACCTCGACCGGGCGGTCGAGGTGCCGCGGATCGCGCCGACGCTTCAGGCCGCGCTCGACGACTGGGCGGCGCTGGCGCCCGCCCTCGAGCAGGCAGCGGCGCAGCTGGAGCGGGACGAGCTCGGGCCGGAGGATGTGGTCCCGTTCGAGCCGTCGGCCTGTGCGGCGCCCCTGCCGCGCGCCTACCAGTTCGCCGACGGCAGCGCCTATCTGAACCACGTGGCGCTGGTGCGCCGGGCGCGCGGCGCCGAGCTGCCGACCGAGCTCCTGGACGACCCCCTGATGTACCAGGGCGCCTCGGACGGCTTTCTCGGGCCGACCGATCCGATCGCGGTCGCCGACGAGGCCTTCGGCATCGACCTCGAGGCCGAGGTCGGCGTCATCACCGATGACGTGCCGATGGGGATCTCGCCGGAGGCGGCGCTCGGCCACGTGAAGCTCGTGATGCTGCTCAACGACGTCTCGCTGCGCCGCCTGATCCCGGCCGAGCTTGCCAAGGGCTTCGGTTTTTTCCACGGCAAGCCGCGCAGCGCCTGTTCGCCGGTCGCGGTCACGCCCCCGGCGCTCGGCGATGCCTGGCGCGACGGCCGGCTGCACGGCGCGCTCCGCTCGAGCATCAACGGCCGGGAGTTCGGCCATCCCGATGCCGGGGTCGAGATGCAGTTCGACTTCGGCCGGCTGATCGCGCACGCCGCCAGGACCCGCCCGCTCGCCGCCGGTACGATCGTGGGCTCGGGCACGGTCTCGAACCAGGACCGCAGCGTCGGCTCGTCCTGCCTGGCCGAAGTCCGGACCATCGAGACGATCGAGCGGGGCAAGGCCGCGACCGGCTTCTTGAAGTTCAACGACCGGGTCCGGATCGAGATGCTGGACGACCGCGGCCGCACCATCTTCGGCGCGATCGATCAGCAGGTCGTGCGCTACCATCCCGAGGCGTAATCCTCTGGTGATTTTCGGATCGTCGCGACCACAGCGCTGCCGCGGTTACTGGATGATGTCGTAGTGCCACCAGAACTGGTCGGGCGAGCGGCAGACGAACGGCTCCAGGCGGCGCGCCAGGTCCGCGATCGTCGCGGTCATCGCCGGAATTCCGTCGTGGGGGGCCGCCTGGGCCAGAGGCGCCCCGACCCAGGTGACGAACACGCCATCCTGCTCGCGTAGCGTCACGACCGGCAGGATCGCAGCGCCGGTTGCCGCGGCCGTTGACGGCACGCCCGTTGCCACGCTGATATGATCGTTGAGGAAGGGCACCCTAAGCGCGCGGGCGCCGCGTGCGCCCACGCTCACCGACACCAGCAGATTGGCGCGCAGGCGGTTCGCCAGCGTCCGTACCTGCCGGACCGTGGCGCCGTCGGGTCCGAGCGTGATGCGCTCGGCGAGGAAGCGATCCTCGGCGCGGGTCCAGATCGGGTTCAGCAGCCTGGCGCCGACCAGGCTCTGGGAATACCCATGGGAGTAGCGGCTCAGATGGGTCACGTGAAGTCCGGCTCGCTGCCAGGTCATCTTGGCGAGCAGTGGCCCGAAGACGAACGGCGCCACCCACAGGATGGCACCGCGCCCGGCCGCCAGCGCCGCATCGATGTGGCAGCGGCCCTCGAGCCGGACCGGCGGGGACCAGTCCCGCGGGTGATGGCAGCGCAGCGGCTGGAGCTTGGCAAGCTGACGGTTGCCCATGTAGCCGGCGATGATCTCGTCGATCGGTCGTCGCGTCTGCGCGGGATCGAGGAACCGCCGCAGCCGCGCGCGCTGGGCGGCACGCCATCGACCCGGCAGGCGCAACCGCGTCCGCGCCCGCGCCTCGGGCACCCATCGCCAGCTCCGCTCGGGCAGCAACCAGGTGATCGCGGCCCCGGCGGCGATCTGGCCGGCAACTGCGAGGTCCTTGGCCGACAGCCAGGGTACGGGCGGACCGGCCGCAATGCCGGCACGCGCTTTGGAGCTGGACAAGAGGCCTCCCCCGAGACGCCAACCCGGACCGCACGTCGCGCGGCCGCAAGTCATGTCGGATCAGTGTCGGGCTCGACGCCAGTGATCAACGCAGCGTGGCGCACTCTGGCGATCGGCGTGGACTACTGGCGGTTGTACCGCGCGCAATGGCGTGATCGCGAATGGCTCGAGCGGGTGCAGGCAGAAAAGCTCCGCGCGATCGTCGACCATGCCTGGCGCACGGTGCCCTTCTACCGCGAGCGGTTCGATCTGGCGGGGATCCGGCCGGATGCCATCCGGTCGCCGGCCGATCTGGCGAGCCTGCCGCTGACCACCAAGGCGCAGCTGCAGGCGGCCGACGTCGCGAGCGTGACCAGTTCCGCCTACCGGGCCGAGCAGCTCGATTCGGGCCTGACCAGCGGCGCCACCGGTCAACCTTTCGCGTTCTTCCGCGACCCGCACGCGATGCGGCTTCGAAAATCGCTGTTCCTCAGGGCCCTGGTCGCGATCGGCTACCGGCCCGGCGAGCCCCTGGTCATGCTCGATCATCCGCGCGAGAACCAGCCGCCCCGCTGGCTGCGCTGGCACTACGTCAGTCCCAACATCACGGCCCTCGACGATCAGGTGCGGATCTTGAACGAAATGCGCCCGTCGTTCCTCTACGCCTCACGACCGACGGCCGTGCGCCTCCTGGCCAGGCATGCACAGGCCACCGGCGCGCCGCTGCCCCGGCTGCGCGCCCTGATCACCACCGGCGAGACGCTGACCGATGCGGCCCGGGAGCAGCTGCGCGCGAGCTTCGGGGCGCCGGTGTTCGACGTCTACGGGCTGGTCGAGACCGGCACGATCGCCTGGGAGTGTCGGGCCCACAGCGGGCTCCATGTCGGCGAGGACACGGTCATCCTCGAGCTGCTGCCCTCGGCGTTCGGCGAGGTCCAGCGGATCGTGCTGACCAGCCTCGAGAACCGCGGCATGCCCCTGATCCGCTACGAGACCGGCGACCTCGCGATCCCGGCCGCGGACCAGCCCTGCCCGTGCGGGCGCCAGCTGCGCCGTCTGGCGCGGATCGAAGGGCGCCTGGTCGACTGCCTGCAGCTGCCGGACGGTCGCCTGGTCTCGCCGAGCCGCATGGAGCACGCGGTCAGGCGGATCCCCGGCCTCACCCGCTTCCAGTTCGTGCAGGATCGTCCCGATGCGGTGATCGTGCGCTTCGAGGGCAGGGACGACAGCGAGGTCGCGACCGCACTGCAGCGCGCGGTCAGCGACGTGGTCGGCGCCGGCATGCAGATCGAGATCCGTTGGGCCGCGAGCCTCGAGCCGCCGCCGGGCCAGAAGTTCCGCCTGGTCCAGCGGCAGCCGGCCGCCGGCGCCGATCCTTTCTGACGCGCGTGGCGATTGTTCGTCGCGGACGGGCTAGGTATTCTCGCTCCGGATGATCGACGTGGAGTTCTGGCCATGTCTGGAAAGGCGGTCGGCTTCGTCCTCGGGCTCGGAACGCTGGCAATCGTGCTGACGCCGGGCGTCGCCCGCGCGGATGCGATCGATGGCAACTGGTGCGCGCAGGATGGTCGCGTAATGTCGATCGACGGCCCGGCGATCGTGACCCCGGGCGGCAGCCAGATCACCGGCAACTACTCGCGCCATGCCTTCTCCTACGTCGTGCCGCCGGGCGAGAGCGATGCCGGGGCGACGGTCATGATGGTCCTCCTCAACGAGGAGACGGTCAGGATCGCGCCGGGCAACGGTGCGCCCGAGGAGATCTGGCACCGCTGCGACGTCACCAGCTGATCGATCGCCGGCGCCCGTCTGCCCGGCAAGGCGCGCGACATGGCCGACCGCAGCTTTCTCGACTGGCCGTTCTTCGAGCCCGGACATCGGGCGCTGGCCGGGGAGGTCGAGCGCTTCGCGGACGACAGGCTCGGTGGCCTGATCGACGAGCAGGAGGTCGACGCCAGCTGTCGCCGGCTGGTCCGGGCGCTCGGTGAGGCTGGCCTGCTCAGGCTCGCGGTCACGGCGCCGTACGGCGGCCGCGCCGCCCGGCTCGACGTCCGCAGCCTCTGCCTCGCCCGCGAACTGCTCGCCTATCGCGCGGGCCTCGCCGAGTTCGCCTTCGCGATGCAGGGCCTGGGCTCCGGGCCGATCACGCTGTTCGGCAGCGATGGCCAGAAAGCCAGATACCTGCCGCCAGTCGCGGCCGGCGAGGCGCTCTGCGGCTTCGCGCTGACCGAGCCCGAGGCGGGCTCCGATGCCGCCGCCCTCCGGGCCACGGCCCGGCGCGAGGCCGACGCGTTCGTGCTCGACGGCACCAAGAGCTGGGTCTCGAACGGCGGCCTCGCCGACCACTATGTGGTGTTCGCGCGCACCGGCGAGGCGCCGGGCGCCAAGGGCATCTCGGCGCTGATCGTGGCGGCCGCGACGCCCGGGCTCGAGATCGCCGCCCGGCTCGAGACGATAGCGCCGCATCCGCTCGCGATGCTCCACCTCGAGGGGGCCCGCGTGCCGGTCGGCAACCTGCTCGGCGCCGGCGGCGACGGCTTCGGGATCGCGATGGCGGCCCTCGATCTGTTCCGCGCCACGGTCGGCGCCGCGGCGCTGGGCTTCGCCCGCCGGGCGCTGGACGAAGCGCTCGACCACGCCGAGCGGCGCCAGATCGGCGACCGGCCGCTCGCCGAGCTGCAGATCAGCCAGGCCCGCCTCGCCGACATGGCGACCTCGATCGATGCCGCAGCCCTGCTGGTCTACCGCGCCGCCTGGGCGAAGGATCTCGGCGCTGCCAGAATCACCCGCGAGGCGGCGATCGCCAAGCTGTTCGCGACCGAGCAGGCGCAAGCCGTGATCGACGGCGCGGTCCAGCTGCACGGCGCCGAAGGCGTCCGCCGCGGCACCCGGGTCGAGGCGCTCTACCGCGAGATCCGGGCGCTCCGCATCTACGAGGGGGCGAGCGAGGTGCAAAAGCTGATCATCGCCCGCGCGACGCGCGCGGCGCGCGCCGGGCAGCGCGCCCGGACCGGACCAGCATCAACCTGAAGACCGCGCTGCGGGCGGCGGCCTCCTCAGGCGGTGCCCCGCTCGAGCAACTCGCGCGCGACCGCGGCGATGCCGGCGCCATCCAGCCGGTAGTGGGCGTAGAGCGCCGCGGGCGGGCCGATCAGCGCGAATTCGTCGAGCACGCCGTGGCGGGCGAACGGTCCGCGCGGGCCGTCGACCAGGATCTCGGCGACCGCGCTGCCGAGGCCGCCGATCACGTTGTGCTCCTCGACCGTCAGGATCGCCCCGGTCTCGGCGGCCGCCGCCTCGACCTCGGCGCGATCGATCGGCTTGATCGTGTGCATGTCCACGACCCGCGTCCCGATGCCGTCTGCCGCGAGGCTCGCGGCCGCCTCGAGCGCCGGGTGGACCTCGGCGCCGGTCGCGATGATCGTGAGGTCGCGGCCGTCCCGCAGGCGCTTGGCGCGGCCGAGGACGAAATCGCCCGGCACCTCGGCGTAGACGTCCGGGTCGCAACCGCGGCCGAGCCGGATGTAGAGCGCGTGCGGATGGTCGAGCGACGCCCGGAGCACCGCGCGCAGGTGACGGGCGTCGGTTGCGCAGACCACGGTCAGGCCCGCGATCGTGCGCATCATGCCCAGGTCCTCGGTCGCGTGGTGGCTGGTGCCGTAGAAGCCCATCGAGATGCCGGAGTGGGTGCCGACGATCCGCACCGGCAGGTCCGGGTAGGCGCAGTCGGTCCGGATCTGCTCGGCGGCGAGGATCCCGGAGAACGCCGCGAAGGTGGCGGCGAACGGCACGAGGCCCGAGGCGGCCATGCCCGCGGCCGCGGTGATCATGTTCTTCTCGGCGATGCCGAAGTCAAAGTAGCGCTCCGGATGCCGGGCCTTGAACTCGACGGTCCGGTTCGCCGAGGCGAGATCGGCGGTCAGGACCACGATCCGCGGGTCGCGGTCGGCGAGATCGGCCAGCTCCTCGCCGAGCACGAAGGCCGGCAGCCGCGAGGCGGGCGTGCCCTTGATCGACTCGCTCTCGGTGAGATCGGCGGGGCCGCTGACGCCGCGGAAGAGATCGGCGCTCTGGTCCTGCGCCTCCTCGATGCTCATCGTCTGACCTCCTTCAACCCGCCGCCGGGGCGAGGCCGCGCTGCAGCTCGGCGACCACCGCGTCGTAGTCGCGCCCGACCAGGTTGCCGACGTGCCAGTTGAGGTTGCCTTCCATCATCTGCACGCCGCGCCCCTTGATCGTGTCGGCGATGATCATCTGCGGCGCGCCGACCCCGGCGGGCTCGAGGGCATCGAGGGCGCCGAGGATCGCCTCGAAGTCGTGGCCGTCGATTCGCGAGACCGTCCAGCCGAAGCTGCGAAACCGGTCCTCGAGCGGTTCGATGGCCATGATCTCCTCGGTATCGCCGTCGATGCAGAGCCGGTTGCGATCGACGATGCCGACCAGCGCCTGCAGCCTGAAGTGGCTGGCGGCCATCGCCGCCTCCCAGATCTGGCCTTCGTGCAGCTCGCCGTCGCCGAGCATGCAATAGACCCGGAAGTCCCGCTTCTGGACCCGGCCGGCGAGCGCCATGCCGAGCCCGACCGAGAGGCCGTGGCCGAGCGAGCCCGAGCTGAAGTCGACGCCCTTGATCTTCTTCATGTCCGGATGGTCGCCGAACGGGCTGCCGAGCCGGGCGTAGTCGTCGAGCAGGGCGACGTCGAAGAAGCCGAGGTCGGCCAGCACCGGATAGAGGCCGATCGCGGCGTGGCCCTTGCTCAGGATGAAGCGGTCGCGATCCGGCCAGTCGGGCTGGTCGGGCTGCAGCCGCAGGTGGGCGTAGTAGAGGGCGGCGAACAGCTCGGCGGCCGAGAAGGTGCTGGAGTAGTGGCCGGCGCCGGCGATCCGGGTCAGGCGCAGGGTCTCAAGCCGGACGAAGCGGGCGCGGTCGGCCAGGAACTCAGGTGCCACGTTGCGGCCGCGCGCGCGGCGGGCTTCGGTCATGCCATTCCTCGGTGCCGGTGGATCCTCCCCCGCGGGCCTCGGCTGCCGGCGCATGCCGATCCGCGGCCCAGCTATTGGCGTCCCGCTCCGGCCTGTCAACCGTCAGCGCGTCTTCAGGATCTCGTCGGGGCGGGCGCGGGGATCGCGGGGCAGCCAGCGGCCGGCATCGACCTGGGCGAAGAACTCGGCGACCGCCTGGTTGAAGGCCAGGGGCTCCTCGAGGTTGATCGTGTGCCCGGTCTTGGGCAGGACCAGGAGGCCCGAGGCCGGGATCGTGCGCTTGAGCAGGATCCCGGGCTGGAGGGTCTGATCGTCCTCGTCGCCGGCGACGATCAGGGTCGGCAGCGCCAGCTGGCGCAGGCGGTCCTCGAGGTCGTAGAGCGACGGCCGCTGCGCCTGGACGCCGCGCATCGTGTTGGCGGCGCCCTTCGGGTCGTGCTCGCCCAGCCAGTCGACCATCTCGCGCCAGCCGCGCGGGTCCTTGGCCTGGAACTGAACGCGCGCGGCGCTCTCGCCGTAGACTTGGGCGAACGCCCGGCTGCCCTGGCTCTCGAAGCCTCTGGCGGCGGCTTCCGCCTGGGTCCGGAACTCGGCCTCGCGCGCCTTCTCGGCGCCGTAGCCGATGCCCGCGATCACCAGCGAGAGCGCACGCCCGGGGTGGTCGAGGCCGAAGTGCAGGGTCGCGAACGCCCCCATCGAGAGGCCGACGACGTGCGCCCGCTCGATCGCGGCCGCGTCCAGCACGGCCACGATGTCGGCCGCTGCGCGTGCCTGGGAATAGCTCCCGACGTCCGGGGGCACGTCCGAGGGCGGATAGCCGCGGGCGTTGTAGGCGAGGCAGCGGTGGCGCCGGCTGAAGTAGCGCATCTGCGCTTCCCAGCTGCGATGATCGCCCGCGAACTCGTGCACGAACACGACCGGCACGCCCTCGCCGGCGGCTTCATAGTAGAGCCGGACGCCGTCATCGGTCAGCGCGTAGGCCATCGCTCTCCTCCCTGTGCTCGCTCTGCCCCGCTCCGAATGGGGGCCGCAGCTGCCCCGGTCAACTCACCCGCTCCGAGCTCCGATCGCGAGTTCAGGCCTCCTCTTGAGCCCGCAAACCTGGAAACCTGGCTGGATGCCCCCACAAGTCCGATGCCGTCCGGTTAACGTTTCGTCAACCACGATTGCCTACCCTGTCCGGACTCAAGGGTCCATGCGACCCTGGGAATCCGCGTCGCCAGTTTTTAGCCGTGGCGGATTCCGACGATCGCATGGACCATCCGACAAGAATCCAGGCCGCAAGGTTAGCATTCGGTAAAGGCGGCGCTCAGGTGGCCGATGAAACCCGCGTCGTATCTGTCCCGACCGGTCGATCTTCCCGAAGATCGCGGCACTCACGTCGAAAGAGCGTCAGACTGAAGGTGCAAGCGGCCGTTGGGGCGCGGAGCAGGGCGCTGAGGATGCCATGCCCCAGACCAGGGGGGCAGCGAGCGAGCACCTTTTGGCGTCGGGGAGCGTGTGCCTATATTGGCCTGGAGCGGGAGATCGAGATGCCCGAGGCACAGGCGGACTGGCCGCGCACGCTGGCGGAGTTCCGGGTCTGGCACCCGCGCCGGCCGGAGGTCTGGGAATTCATCCACGGCGTGCCCAAGCTGCTGGCGCCGGGTTCGAAGGCGCACACGCTGATCAAGAGCAACGCCGGGCGTCTGCTCGGCAATGCCCTCGCTCGGACCGGCTGCCATGCGTTCGTCGACGGTGCGATCGTCGAGGTGCAGGGCTCGTCCCTGATCCCGGACATCGTCGTGACCTGCGCGCCGCTCGATTTCTCGACGCCCCGGGTCGACGAGCCGCTGATCGTCGCCCTGATCCTGTCGCCCTCGGGCCAGAACGACGACATGGGCCGCAAGCTCTCGCTCTACCTCGAGATCTTGAGCCTGCGGCACTATCTGGTCATCCACCAGGACGGGCGGCAGATCGTCCATCATCAGCGCCGGGACGACCAGGGCGGCATCTTTCTCACCGACATGGCGCCACCCGATCCGTTGCGCCTCGAGCCGCCGGGCATCGAGATCGCGCTCGCCGCGATCTACCAGGGCGTGCCCCTCGACTGAGGGCACCGTTGCGCATGGACGATCAGGCCGCAGATGCAGACGCTCCCCGCAAGGACCCGGGCGAGAGCCGGTTCGCCGCCAACATCATGCATTTTGCGCGCGTGCTGCGCGCGGCCGGGCTGCCGGTCGGGCCGGGCAAGGTTCTGGATGCGATCCGCGCGGTCGAGGCGGTCGGGATCGGCAGCCGGAGCGACTTCTACTGGACGCTGCACGCGGTGTTTGTGAACCGGCGCGACCAGCGTCTGCTGTTCGACCAGGCCTTTCACATCTTCTGGCGCAAGCCCGACCTGCTCGAGAAGATGATGCAGATGATGCTGCCGCAGTTCGCGGCCGACGAGACCGCGGGCGAGGAGCTGGCGCGGCGGCTCGCCGAGGCCCTCGGCCCGGAAAAACAGCCCGGCCGGGGCGAGGCGGAGGGGGACGAAGAGCCGCCGGTCGAGCTCGACGCGAGCCTCAGCTTCTCCGCCCGCGAGCTCCTGCAGCACAAGGACTTCGAGCAGATGTCGGCGGCCGAGGTCGAACAGGCCAAGGTTTTGATCAGGAACCTCCGGCTGCCGATCAAGGTCGTGCCGACCCGCCGGTTCAAGCCCGACCCCTCCGGCTGGCGGGTCGATCTCCGGCGCACGCTGCGGCAGTCGCTGCGCGGCGGTGGCGCGATGATCGACCTCGCCAAGAAGCGCCGCCGGCGTCGTCACCCGCCGCTCGTGATCCTGTCCGACATCTCGGGCTCGATGGAGCGCTACTCGCGCATGCTGCTGCACTTCATGCACGCGGTGACCAACGATCGCGACCGGGTCTCGAGCTTCGTCTTCGGCACCAGGCTCACCAACGTCACCCGGCAATTGCGCGCCCGCGACGTCGACCAAGCGCTCGCCCGGGTCGGCGACCTGGTCGAGGACTGGTCGGGCGGCACCCGGATCGGCCATTGCCTGCACGAGTTCAACCGGGTCTGGTCGCGCCGCGTGCTCGGCCAGGGCGCGATCCTGCTGCTGATCACCGACGGCCTGGACCGCGACGCCGGCGAGGGCCTCGAGGTCGAGATGGAGCGCCTGCACAAGAGCTGCCGCCGCCTGATCTGGCTCAATCCTCTTCTCCGCTTCGAGGGCTACGCCCCGCTCGCGACCGGCGCCCGCGCGATCATCCGCCACGTCGACGACTTCCGGCCGATCCACAACCTGGAAAGCCTCGCCGACCTCACCGCCGCGCTCGGCGCCATCGGCCCCCGCCGCGAGGAAGGCCTCACCAGCTGGCAGGGCATGGCCCGGGAAGTCCCCGCTCCGCCGCCGCCGACCTGAGCCGCCTTCGAACTTCCCTGCCGGAGACTCGACCAGGCGCGGATTTCCGTGGCAGCGCGCGTGACGCCGCCTTCGCTGCGCTCGCAGATCGGGTGGCATCAATTCACCGCGCGAGCTGTTAATCTTTTGTGACCGCGACCGGCTCGCTGTCCGGCGCCGCGGTGGCCGCGTATCCTGTCGAATGCGCCCCATTTTTGGGAGGGCCCGTATGGACCGCCTAGTGCTCGTTGCCGGAGTTGTGGCAGCCGGTCTGGTCGTGGTCGGCTCGTGCTTGCTGGCGCCGGGGCCGCAGCCGCGGCCACGGATCGAGTTCCAACGTGCGCAGGCCCGACTGTGGAGCGCCACCCCCGGCCTGCGGCCGCGCATCTCCGCCGGTGGCTATATCTACGGCGAATGCGGTGGTTGGATTTTCGCCGTACTCCTCCGCCCGGAGCCGTGCGATCAGCGGACGAAGCCGATCGCGGAGGCAGCCCTGTCGCCTTGACCTTGATCGTGCCAGCGCCGTGGACGGTCGATGGGGAGCGTAGAGCCTAAACCGCCCAGCTACGCACCAGTCGCGACCGGCGCCCGCGCGATCATCCGCCACGTCGACGACTTCGGCCCGATCCATAACCTGGACAGCCTCACCGACCTCACCGCCGCGCTGTCCGCTATCGCCCCCACCGCGAAGAAGGTCTCACCAGCTAGCACCAGCGAAGGGCTCCCGCCGTGCCTCCCATTGCTCACCCCGGACGGCTCTTGAAGCGCGAGCTCGAAGCGCGCGGCTTGAGCGCTAATCGGCTTGCCCTCGACCTCGGTGTGCCCTCAGGCCGGATCACCGACATCCTGAACGGGCGGCGCGGGATCACCGCCACACGGCGGTGCGCCTGGGCCGCTATTTCGGCAACCGGCCGCAGTTCTGGCTCGACCTCCAAAGCCAGTACAAGATCGCCCTCGTCGAGCGCGACCGCGGCATGAAAATCGCGCAGCGCGTGCGCCCCGCCGTGCATCTCTCTCCGAAAGGCACTTAGTGCCTATTCAGGGTCTTCTTCGAGTGTCTGACGCCCCTTATCGGTCAGACGATACCCTCCTCCTGGTTGAGCTTCGAACCAACCTCGGTCCTCGCATTCCTCTGCATCATCGGAGCTTACGAACGTTGAACGCCCCTCTCGGCCAATTCGATTTTCCGTAGCGCCTTAAGGTGCCTCGCTGTTGGTTTGTCCGCCATTCCGCTCGTCGTTTCCTTCAGCTGCTCGACTCCGACGATCGACAAAAGCCTATCGGGCCTGGATGGAACCTTTAATGCGCATCATCACTGGCATCCAGAGCATTCGCTCATTCTCACGAATGGCTTATCCCTTTAAGTCTGGTGGATCAACATGTGGTAGGAGGCATGGTCGCGCTGGGCGGCGAGGCCGAGGAGCGAGGCGAACGCGGCCTGGGGCGTGCGCCTTCGGTTGAACCGGAACACGAACTCGTCGAGATAGCGTTGCAGATGGGGTGCCCGCAGCCCGTGGTAGACGCCGAGCGCCCAGCGTTTGGCGTTGGCGAACACCCGGTGGATCCAGGGCAGCAGCACATGCGCCGCCATCGGCCCGACCACCTTAGGATCGTGCTTGACCGCCTTGAGGCGCGCGTAGCCCGACCAGCCGTCGCTGACCACCGTGCTGCCGGCGACCACGTTGCCACCGACGAAGCCGCCGAGGGTCGCGGCCGAATAATCCCGGATCACCGCAAGGCGGGCCCGGCCCGGGCCCCTGCCATGGATCTCGACCGCGCCGGCGATCAAGAGCTTGCCCTGCTCCGAGCGGCCGGACTGGGGCGTGATCGGGTCGTCCTTGGTGCGCAAGGGGATGCTGGTCTCGTCGACCTCGACCAGGCCGCCAAGCGGCGACCGCTCCGGGTCGACCATCGCCCGGCGCAGCTTGGCGAGCAGCAGCCAGGCGGTCTTGTAGGAGCCCAAGCCGAGCTGCAGCCACAGCTGCCGCGCCGAGATGCCGTTCCTGTGGGTCGCCACCAGCCAGGCGGCGAGAAACCAGGTCTTGAGCGGCAGGTGCGAACGGTGCAGCACCGTGCCCGCGGTCGCCGAGGTCTGGCGGTGGCACCGGGCGCATTCGATCAGCACCACGCCGCGCCCCAGCTCCCAGCCGTGGTCATGGCCACAAGCGGGGCAGCGAAAGCCGTCCGGCCAGCGTTTCGCCAGCAACCAGCGGGCGCAGGCCTCGTCATCCGCAAACCGCGCCTCGAACTCACGCAACGACCGCGGAACATCACCTATCACCACGCCCTCCTACCATCGATCATACTACCCGTAGGGGCAGCCAGATGCAAAGGGATAAGCCGCTCTCACGATAACTGAGATTAATCCGAAGCTAATCTTTCCTCCTTACCACTTCAATCAATTCCACAAAAACCGGTCCTTTAGGTCCAGAGCGACGGTAGGAGAAGACGATGGCCGGCCATCCTCCGATCTCTTCTATGGCAATTCCCGCGGCCTCAAGAAAGCTTAGCCCCTGTAGGGATAGTAATTGGCTGATTTCGGTCTCAACCGCTTGCGTAAATTGCACCAGTTCGGCCTTGGCGAGGGCACGAACTTCCCCTGGTGTAGCGGGCGGCGGCTGAAACCTCGCGACTCTCAACGCGGCATAGGTCACCGGAGGCCATGAATTTGCTGCAACAAGAACCATCTCATTATCACCAGATGTCGGAATTCCGCAAAGATCAAGCGTGGCATCACGCGAAGTTCGGATCATTTGGTTGATCGCGGCGTCCAGAACTAACCAGTCTCGCGGCATGTCAATTGTGACGTCGAACGGTAAGCTAAGCGTCACGAAACTCGAGCTATGAGTTGTATTAGCCGTATTGCTATTCTGATGTGCAGGTGAATTGAAGAAGCTGCTGAGCTTTTGGGTTGGATGAGATGTAGAAGCACGTTTGACGGACGTAAGAAACTCGTTGAGTCCTGCCTGCGGATAGTCCGACGAAGCTCCTCCAACAACGAGGCTCATTAGAGAGACGCCATCAGCAAGGAGATGCAGCTCGTAGCTGGTCGGTCTTCCGGAGACCATCTTCTGCCCACGGGCGAGGCCGCGTATGACGCCGGCGGACGCTACGACATCGAATTTGACATCACTCAAGCCATTGCGCTCGGTATAGTTGCGCAGCTCGGCCATTACTGCTTCTGTGGTCGGCGAGAACCCCGGCGGTGCGGCAAAGCATTCGGCCTGCATCAAGCTATCGGACCCGTAAAAGTTCGCCTGGATGATCACGGGCCCGCCCGGCACGACGATTTCTTTCCGCTCCGGTTCACCTGGGAATGAGGCTGAGAAAGTGCAGCCCGGCGGCTGGAAGACGAACGAAGGGATCGTTCGTTGGAATTCGAGTACGCTGTAGTTCGCACAGGCTATGACGCCCAGCACAGCCATGCCAACCACTGTCGGCGTCGCAGTTGAGGTTATCGGTTTCCGATAGAGAAGGACCACCACGGTCGGTATGAGCGCGGCAAATAGGAACAGTCCCACAATGCGCCCGATGGTCTCGCCGACGCCTAGCCGATCTTCGACAGTGGGCGGGGGAGATCGGGCGGTTTTGGCCGCCAATTGATTGATTTTGTTGAAGCGAGACCGGCGGCGGTGAAGGGATGTGCTGCTAAATAATAGCTCTAGAGAGCGCTTTTATATTGACATTTTGGCCGGTTCGTGTGCTGCTTTGCGGCATGTTCGTCCGCGAGAAGCAGATCGGCCCCTACCGCTACCTCTACCTGGTCGAGAGCGTCCGCGAGGGTGGCCGTACCAAGCAGCGGATCATCAAGAACCTCGGCCGCAAGGAAGCCGTCGACGCGAACGGCGACCTCGATCGGCTCGCCCGTTCCGCCGCCCGCATGGCGCAGCGCTCGATGGTTCTCTCGCTGCTCGACCAGGGCAGCGTGCCGGCGCTCGCTACTCACCGGATCGGACCGCCGCTCGCCTTCGAGCGGCTCTGGCGTGAGACCGGCTGCCGGGCCGTGATCGAGGGCTTGGCCGCCGAGCGCGGCTTCGGCTTCTCACTCGAACGCGCGTGTTTCCTCACCGTGCTTCACCGGCTGATGGTCTCGGGCTCGGACCGCTCGGCCGATGCCTGGCGCGAAGACTACCGGATCGACGGCACCGACGACCTCGCGCTGCACCATCTCTACCGGGCGATGGGCTGGCTCGGCGCGGAGCTGCCGGACGCCGAGCAGACGGACCGCACGCCATTCGCCCCGCGCTGCCTCAAGGATATGGTGGAGGAGCGGCTGTTCGAAGCCCGCCGCGACCTGTTCAGCGAGCTGTCGGTGGTCTTCATGGACACCACCAGTCTCTACTTCGAGGGCGCGGGCGGCGAGACCCTCGGCCAGCGGGGCCACTCCAAGGACCACCGGCCCGACCTGATGCAGATGGTCGTCGCCGTGGTCATGGATCAACGTGGCCGGCCGCTCTGCTGCGAGATGTGGCCGGGCAACACCACCGACGTCACGGCCCTGATCCCGGTGGTCGACCGCCTGCGCCGGCGGTTCGGGATCGCTCGGGTGTGCGTGGTGGCCGATCGCGGGATGATCAGCGCCCAGACCCTCGCCGCTCTGGAGGCGCGCGGCCTCGAGTACGTGCTCGGGGTCCGCGAACGGACCACCAAGGAGGTTCGCACCCTGGTGCTGGACGACGACGGCCCGTTTGTCCCGCTCACCATCCCGCGCCAGAGTCGACCGGACACCGAACTCGAGGCCAAGGCGGTAACCCTCGGCGGCCGCCGCTACATCGTCTGTCGCAACCTGGCCGAGGCGGAGAAGGACGCCGCCGACCGGGAGGCGATCGTGGCCAGCCTGCGCCGAGCACTCCGGCACGGCGACAAGGCGCTGGTCGGCAACCGCGGCTACCGGCGCTTTCTGAAGGCGCCTGAGGTCGGCTTTGCGATCGACGAAGCGCGGATCGCCGAGGACGCGCGCTTCGACGGGATCTTCGTCTTACGCACCAACACCACGCTCGACCCCCTCCAGGCGATGCTGCGCTACCGCGAGCTGCAGGGGGTCGAGCAGCTGTTCCGAAGCGCCAAATCCCTGCTGGCGACCCGGCCGATCTTCCACAAACGCGACGCGACCATCCGCGGCCACGTGTTCTGTTCGTTCCTCGCCCTGGTGCTGCAGAAGGCGCTCCGCGATCGCCTGGCGGCAGCCGGCCTCGACTTCGAATGGGCCGACGTCCTGCGCGACCTGGATCGTCTCCAGGAGGTCGAGGTCGAGCAGGACGGCAAACGGTTCGTTCTCCGTACCCCGACCGCCGGCTCGGCCGGCAAGCTCTTCCAGACGCTGCGCGTCGCGCTGCCGCCGAACCTCCGCGACGCCGCCTCCCAGCCCGACGACACTCCCGCCGAACCCGCCCTCTTGTAGTGCTAAGCCCATTCTCGCGCGCTGTAAGCGTCTGAGAATCCGATCTTTCTCAGATCGCGGTGTCGAAGATCGGCCTAGCAGGTTGCGGAAATAAGCATGCTATGCGGCTCATTTCCTTTTCTGGAAGTGTTAAACATGGCTTCGGCGGGCGTTTCCAGGCGTTCGGGGCGGCCGCTTGATCCCGCCACAGCGCCTTCGGGCCGGCGTCCGGCATGGTCAGCCCGCCGCCAGCAGCTTGGGCAGCCGGACCAGGTTGCAGGCGGTCGCGGTCAGCGTGAACAGCCAGCCAACCCGCGCCGTGCCGCGATGCCGGGTCTTCCGGAGGCCGCCCACGGTCTTGATCCAGCCGAACGCCTCCTCGATCCGCTTGCGTACCCGCAGGCTCGCGGCATAGCCGGGGTGGCGCGTGGTCCGAGCGTCGATCGCCGAGCGCCGGCCGGAGGTATTCTGCGCGACGTGCGGGGTGACGTTGAGGGCCCGCAGACCGGCGACCAAGCCCGCCGCATCGTAGGCCTTGTCGGCGCCGAGGGTGGCGCGATGGCGGCCCGGCTGGCGACCCAGCATGGCTTCGGCGGCCTCCCGCTCGGCGGTGCCGGTGGCCGGCGTCAGCATGGCATCGACGATCAGTCCGTTGCGGTTTTCCATCAGCAGATGGCCCATATGGCAGAGCCTGGCCTCCTTCCCGCGCCCCTTGCGGTAGAGCCTGGCGTCGGGATCGGTGGTCGAGGCGTGCGTGTCGTTGCACCGTCGCTCGCCGTGGAAGTCGCGCTCGGCGTTGCGCCCCGCGTCGCCCGGCGGCGGCTCGCCGCCCGCTTCGGCCTTCGGCTTGAAGCTCTTCATGCTCGCAAACGCTTCGATCAAGGTGCCATCGACACTGAAGTGCTCGTCCGAGAGCAGTGCCCGAACCGCGGGCTGGCCCAGCACCGCCTGGAAGAACTGCGCCGCGACCTCGCCTTCCAGGAACCGATCACGGTTCTTCGTGAACACCGTCACGTCCCAGATCGGCGCGTCCATCGCCAGGCCGACGAACCAGCGGAACAGCAGGTTGTAGTCGAGCTGTTCCATCAGTTGGCGCTCCGAGCGCACCGAATAGAAGGCCTGCAGCAGCAGCGCCCGCAGCAGCTTCTCGGGCGGGATCGACGGTCGGCCGAGGTCCGAATAGAGCTGGTCGAACGCGGGCGACAGCACCGTCAGCGCCTGGTCGACGATCGTCCGGATCGGCCGCAGCGGGTGGTCCTTGGGCACCCGCGCCTCGCAGCTCAGATAGCTGAACAGGCTCTCCGTCCGAACATCGTCGCCCCGCATCGCCAAATCCCACATCTGGTAGCTCCGCGCGCACACCCTACCAGATCAACCCCATCCCGCTACCTTTTTCCGCATCCTGCTAGGGCCGAGTTGAAAGCGTCCACCCCGACGGCAAGGAGGCGCAGCAGGCAGCCGGCGAGCGCGGCGGCCGCCAGCAGGACGACATACATGCGCTTCACGGACATACCGGCAGCAACATGATTGCGCATTAGTAGATTGTCAATACTGAAAATACAACCATAGATCGATGCTACGCAGCCGTCGTAACCCGCGACTTTCGTGGGTGATCCGCGACGCGGGGTTTGGTAGCATTGGGACATGAGGCGCGAGGAGAGGGTGTCTGCCGCGCCGTATTCCTATACCGTGCTCCTGCAACCGGAGCCCGAGGGCGGGTACACCGTGATCCGCCCGACTCTCCCGGATCTCGTCACCTATGGGCGACCCTGGACGAGGCACGGGCGATGGCGGCGGACGCGATCCATGGCTACCTCGAGTGCCTGCGCGAGGACGGCGGGCCGATCCCCGCGAGCGATACCGCGGCCG
>CAWALL010000006.1:0-271691 GCA_963782885.1 uncultured Alphaproteobacteria bacterium | reverse complement strand
ATCGCCGAGCACGCCGCGTTCGATCAGCGCGTCGTCCTCGAACAGCGCATCGGGTAGCAGTACCAGCATGGTGCGATCCCAACCTGCGTCGCCAGCCTCGGCAAGTTAGCAGGCGCGGCCGGCCCGTCCACCCCCGCCGGACTCGCACTGTCAGTTCTCCCCAGTCCGGATCTTTCCCTGTCATCCGGCCCCCGGCCACGCTAAGAGATCACCCGGCCGGCCGGCGAGCCGTTGCGCTGCCGGTCCCGGATCCACCGACATCGCGGCTTTGGGCGACGCTCACGATGCAGCTCGACGACTATCAGGCGGCGGCTCGGCGGACCGCCATCTACGACGACCGGTTCAGGGTCGTCTACCCGGCGCTCGGGCTGGCGAGCGAGGCCGGCGAGGTCTGCGGCAAGATCAAGAAGGTGCTACGCGACCAGGCGGGCGATTTCGCGCTGGCGCCGCGGGCGGCGCTCGAGGACGAGCTCGGCGACGTGCTCTGGTACGTCGCCACGCTCGCGGCCGACCTCGGACTGTCGCTCGACCAGATCGCGGCCCGCAACCTCGACAAGCTGCGCTCGCGCGCGGTTCGGGCGCAGATTGGCGGCAGCGGTGACCACCGCTGACCCCGACCGCTGGACCAGCTTGGTCGCCTCGCCGGCACGCGGCTTACCAATCGGCAACCACCGCCGGCTAAGATCGACCCATGGGTCCGCCGCCGCCTCGATCAGTAGCGCGTCCAGTCTACCTGTGGTGTAATCCCGGCAAGCGGCAACCCGACGCGGGCGGAGCCCGCCGGGCTCGCATCGACCATGCTCCGGAAGGGCGGTAGATCGTGCCTGCGATGCCCTCGAAGACCGCACCATCCGCAGCCCGCGCTGGTCTGCTGGCGCTGGTCGCCACGGTCGGGCTGATCAGCGCCGGACCGCTCGCGTCCGGGGCCGACCAGACCAGCGGCGGGCAGAACCTTCAGGTGATCGACGGTGACACCTTGCAGAGCGGGGCGGAGGTCATCCAGCTGTACGGCATCGACGCGCCCGAGCTCGGCCAGATCTGCCGGCGCAACGGCAAGCCCTGGACCTGCGGCGTCGACGCCGCCTTTGCCCTGCAGAAGCTCGTGAGCCTGAGCGGCAGCCCGGTGGTCTGCAAGGACTGGCGCGAGCTGCCGCAGAGCCGGGGCGCGCACGGCGAGCTGATCCGGGTCTGCATGGTGGGACCCGATCAGGATCTGGCCCAGGCCATGCTGCGCAACGGTTACGGCATGGCGCTGCCGGGAAGCTTTCCCTATTACGGCCAGATCGAGCGCCAGGCGCGGCAGGCCGGCCTCGGCATCTGGGGCAGCGAGTTCCAGCCGCCCTGGGAGTGGCGGGACAGCAAGCGGCCGCGCCTCGGCGGGGCCGAACCGCCGGGCGATGCCTGCAACGTCAAGGGCAGGGTCAGCGCCGAGGGCGATCGGACCTACGTCGTGCCGACCGATGCCGACTACGACCATGCCCCGGCCGGCGCGGCCGACCGCGAGCGGTTCTGCAGCGACGAGGCCGCCCGCGAGGCCGGCTGGCGCCGCGCCAACGAGGGCGCCGGCAAGCCGGTCCGCTAGGCCGGGACGCCTCTCCGGGTCACATCTGCCGCCCGTCGCCTTCACGCGCTCTTGTCGCTACGGCTGGCGGAAGTGCTTGGAGAGCGCCAGGCCCTGGCGCTGGTAGGACGAGCCGATGCCGGCGCCGTAGAGACGGTCGGGGCGGGTGATCAGACGTTCGTAGATCAGGCGGCCGACCCGCTGACCGTCCTCGAGCACGAACGGCACCTCGTGCGAGCGCACCTCGAGCACGGCGCGCGTGCCTCCCGGGACCGGCCCCAAGCTCTCGCCACCGCCCCCGCCGCCGGCATCGGGATGGCCGAAGCCGGGATCGAAGAAGCCGGCATAATGCACCCGGAACTCGCCCATCGCGGTGTCGTAGGCGAGCATCTCGGCGGCGTGGTCGGCGGGCACCCGGACCGCCTCCTTGGACGCCAGGATGTAGAACTCGCCCGGGTCCAGGACCAGAAGGCCGTCGCGCGGAGCCCGGACCAGATGCCAGAAATCGTCCGGCGGGTAGTGGCGCAGCCGGCGCAGATCGATCAGGCCGGCGTGACGGCGCGCCCGATAGCCGATGACCTCGTCCGCGCCCCGGCCCGCGAGGTCGACCGTGATCGGCACGCCCTTCCTGATCTCGTCGGGCTCGAGGCCCGGGGCGAGCAGGCGGTCGCGCTCGTTCAGGCGGCGCATGGCGTCATCGCTCGGCAAGGGCGTGCCCCGCTTGATCCGGATCTGGTTCAGCCGGTCGCCCTTGCGGACCAGAACGCTGAAGGTCCGGGGCGAGATCTCGGCGTAGAGCGGCCCCTGGTAGTTGGCGCGCACCCGGTCGAACTCGCCGCCCTGGTCGGTGATCAGGCGAACGAACACGTCCAGCCGGCCGATCGAGCTCTTGGGATTGGCGATCGCCGAGGTCCGCCTCCTGAGGGCCAGGCGCTCCATCAGCTCGACGATGTAGACACAGCCTTTCTCGAGCACCGCGCCCGCCTCCGAGAGCTCGAAGCGGTGCATCGCGAACGCCTCGATCTTGTCCTGGACGGTCGCGGCCTCGCCCGGCAGGAAGCTCGCGCGCACCCGGTAGGCGGTGGCGCCCAGGCGCAGATCGAGGCTCGCCGGCTGCAGCTGCTCGGGCTCGATCGGGACCAGCGACTGGATCTCCCGGCTCTGCTCGATCAGCGCCCTGAGATGCTGCGCCGGCAGCAGCCCGGTCGCGTGCAGCCCGCCCGACTCGTCGTCATCGGTGAACAGGTTGGGCGCGGTCCGAGCCATGCGGGCATTGCCTTCCTGAGCGGCGATGCGACCAGCCTAGCGCAGCTGCCCGCCAGCCAGAATTCATTTTTGGCGCACCAACCATCCGGAACTTGTCCACGCCGCAATCGACGCAATTCGCGTTGCATTCGACGAAGTTGCCAGCCTTATCCACAGGCCGAAGATTTTTCGCTGCCTTTGGCGGAATATTTCTAAGATGGCAGCCGCCGGTGCGCGGCTCTCTCGTGGCGGGGGGTGCGAAGGATGCCACGAGCGCCGGTCTCGATCAATGCGCGCTGGCCCGATCGTGACAGGGCGAGCCGCCTGACCTAGTTTCCTGTCCGAGGGAGCACGGCCGCAGGTTCATCGCGGCGGAACGGGAGGCGGCCCCGTACCGGGTCGCCTGAGCGGACAACCAACATCGTAACGGGGGCACGAACCATGGCGTTGAAGCCGCATCTGATCGGCGGAGAGTGGGTCGAGAGCAGCGAGGCGGGCGACGACATCAACCCGTCCGACCTCAAGGACGTGGTCGGCCAGTACGCCCGCGCCGACCGGGCGACCGCCGACAAGGCGATCGCGGCCGCCAAGGCGGCCTTCCCGGGGTGGGCGCGGAGCACGCCGCAACAGCGCTTCGATCTGCTCGATGCCGCCGGCGACGAGATCCTGAAGCGCAAGCAGGAGCTGGGCGAGCTCCTCGCCCGCGAGGAGGGCAAGACGCTCCCCGAGGGCGTCGGCGAGGCCGGGCGCGCGGGCCAGCTGTTCAAGTTCTTCGCCGGCGAGACGCTGCGCCTTGCCGGCGAGCGCGTGGCCTCGGTCCGGCCCGGGATCGAGGTCGACATCACCCGCGAGCCCATGGGCGTCGTCGGGCTGATCACGCCCTGGAACTTCCCGCTCGCGATCCCGGCCTGGAAGATCGCGCCCGCGCTCGCGTACGGCAACACGGTGGTGTTCAAGCCCGCCGACCTCGTGCCGGGCTGCGCCTGGGCGATCGCCGACATCCTGAAGCGCGCGGGCGCGCCCGACGGCGTCTTCAACCTGGTCATGGGCCGGGGCTCGGTGGTCGGCGAGGCGCTGCTCGACAGCCAGGACGTCGCTGCGATCAGCTTCACGGGCTCGGTCGACACCGGCCGCCACGTCGCCAAGAAGTGTGCCGAACGCCTCGCCCGCTTCCAGCTCGAGATGGGCGGCAAGAACCCGCTGATCGTGCTCGACGACGCCGACCTCGCGACCGCGGTCAACTGCGCGGTCAACGGGGCCTTCTTCTCGACCGGCCAGCGCTGCACGGCGTCTTCGCGCCTGATCGTGACCGAACAGATCCACGACCGCTTCGTCGAGGCGATGGTCGAGCGCCTCAAGGCGCTCAAGGTCGACCATGCGCTCAAGCCCGGCACCGAGATCGGCCCGGTGGTCGACGACAAGCAGCTCGAGCAGGATCTCTCCTACCTCGAGATCGGCCGGAAGGAAGGGGCCAAGCTCGCGGTCGGCGGCGAGCGGCTGCAGCGCGAGACCGAAGGCTACTATCTGGCGCCGGCGCTGTTCACCGAGACCAGCAACCAGATGCGGATCAACCGCGAAGAGATCTTCGGGCCGGTCGCGACCGTGATCCGGGTCAAGGACTACGACGAGGCGCTGGCGGTCGCCAACGACACCCCCTACGGCCTCTCGGCCGGGATCTGCACGAGCTCGCTCAAGTTTGCTACCCACTACAAGCGCAACGCCGAGGCCGGCCTCGTGATGGTCAACCTGCCGACCGCCGGCGTCGACTACCACGTGCCGTTCGGCGGCCGCAAAGGCTCGAGCTACGGCCCGCGCGAGCAGGGCCGCTACGCGATCGAGTTTTACACCCAGGTCAAGACCGCCTATACCCAGCCCTGAGCCTTGGGCGGTGCATCCCAAGCGCGCGGATCCCCTCCTGTCATGCTGGATTTGCCCAAGGGCAAGGGAGCAGCAGATGGCGCCTTCAGATCTGCCCATTCAGTTCGCGCGGACATACGTGAGCCAGGTTTTCCCGACCCTGATCTGGTTCGCCGACCTCGCGCCCGACCTGTTCACGCCGCTGAATGAAGCGATTCGTGCCAAGCTCGACGCCATTACGGGCCCGCGCGTGCAGAGCTACCCTGGCGAGACCTTCCAGACCGAGCACGATCTCTACCAGCTCGCGGAATTCGAGCCATTGCGACACGCTATCGAAAAGGTCGCCGAGGGCGCGCTACGCCAGCTCGAGGTCGACGTGCCCGAGATGGTGTTCACAGGCATGTGGGCGAACGTCAATCCGCCGGGCGCCAGCCATCCGGTCCACTCGCACCCCAACAACTATTTCGCTGGGATCTATTACGTCCAGTGCGGTCCCAAAGCCAACGTCACCCGCTTTTATGATCCGCGCGCCCAGGTCGATGTCATCGTGCCGCCGCCCCGCAAGCCGAACGCCTTCAACAACAACCTGATCCGGGTGGAGGGCAAGCCTGGTCGGCTGGTCCTGTTCCCCGCCTGGCTCCAGCACGACGTGCCGACCAACGCCAGCGCGCGCGAGCGTATCACCGTCTCGTTCAACCTTATGTTCCCGCAGTTCACTGAGCGGATGTCGATGCCGCTGTGGCACGGCGGCAAGCACAAGCGACTGAGGTTCGAGACCTAGAAATGCCGCGCCGCGGACCCTGCTCTCCATCGTCACCGCCGCGGGCCGAGCAGGCAGACGCTGGCGCCGAGCAGGTCCGAGCGGTCCGGTCGCGCCCTGGACGATCCAGAGCCAGAGCAGCGTGGCCGCGAGGCCCAAGCGAGCGCCCACGCTTCAAAAGCGTGTGAACGCCGGCGGGCCCCGTCAGCTCAGAAACGGGGCGGTCAGGCAAGCCGAGCGGCCCGCCGACCGTCCCTGAGAAAGATCACGCGGCGAGCACGCCCTTGGCCTTGGCGGTATGTGTCGCGATCGCGTCCATCAGGCCGGGCGACAGGCAGTCGTAGGGCTCGAGCCCGAGCTCCTTCAGCCGCGAGCGGACCGCCGGCATCTGGTCGGGGTTGGTGCCCGCCTCGATGATCGATGACACGAAGGCGGCGAATTCGGGCGGCGACCAGCCGGACTGCGGCGACAGCTCGGTATGGATGAAGTCGAAGCCGTAGAACGGATGGCTCTTGTTCTCGATCCGGCCATACATGTGCACGCCGCAGCCCTTGCAGGCATAGCGCTGGATCGCCGCCGAGGAGTCGACGACCTGCAGCTTGTCGCCGTTCTCGGTGACGCTGAGGTTGTCGCGCGGCACGACCGCGACCATCGAGAACAAAGCGCCCGCTGGCTTCCAGCACTTGGTGCAGCCGCAGACGTGGTTGTAGGCGGACTGCCCCTTGATGCTGACCTTGACCGGCCGGTCGGTGCATTTGCAGACCAGCGTGCCGCCGGCAAAGTTCGGCGCCGCCGGCTGAATGCCGTGATCGACGGACGGATGAATTGCAACTGCCATCGTGGCCTCCCCTGTTCGCCGCACCTGACGGTCTTGATCGCCCGGCTCGATGCGGGCTTGACCGGCGCCGATAATGCGACCAAGGCCAGGGCCGCGCAAGGCGAGATTGAGACGGGCGGCGTGCGCCGACCGGCGCAGCTTTGCCTCGGCCTGCCGGTCAGCGCATCGACGCGCTACCCCGAGCGGACACAGGCGACCTGCACCATGGCGACCCGGGTCGAGGCGCCTGACGAAGCAGGGCTTCGACGTCGGGCCGAGGCCCAGGCGGCCCTGCGCAGCCACGCCGAACAACCTCGATCTCGACGTTCCCACCTGATCGATGAGCTCGGGATTTTGGGCACGAGACAATACGGCCGCGTGCGCAGCGAGCTGCGGCGGGCCATCGGGCATCGTCTGAAGCTGGTGTGTCGTCCACTCCGCCCGGCGGCTGGCACGAACACTTTCGCCTTGAGCGCAGCCACGGCGGGACCGGGCGAGAAGTTGGCGCATCCGCCTGACGGCATCGTCCCGGCGACCGCCGGCGGCGGGAGGATCTCCGGGCGGCGGGGAACGCGCCGGAAATCATTCCGGTGTTCGAAGATTTTTCGCTGGACGGTCGCAGCCGCGCCATGGCTCGAATACGGCTCGAAATGACCGCGCTTGGATCCGTGCAGGCTCGCCAGCCTTGCATATTTTCCCACCATCTGATAGAAAGGGCCAGCCGAACATCAACCCCTGCGCTTCGCGACGGCGCGGCGGCCGCGTGCACCCTCCTCCGCCGGGAGATGGCGAATCACCCGGTCAATCGTGTGCCGAGCGGCGAAGCATACGTTCCCAGGCTGGAGAGGCACCCCGCGCCCCGGTGCCGCAACGCCGCCGGGCGCGACTACCAAACGAACCCGAGAGCCAGGCAAACCTTCAGATGCTCGGGCCGGGCGGGGGTGCGGGTGGGCAAGCGGCGGTCCCCTGGCGACCAGCGCCGCGGCCGGCTAAGTAGAGAACGCACGTCACCACCGAGGGGAACGGGGAGATTCGCGCGCCCTACGCCATCGAGGTCGTGGGCCTGAGCAAGCGCTACGGCGAGGTGCTCGCGGTCGACGGCCTGAGCTTCGTGGTGCCGGCCGGCACGACGACGGCGCTGCTCGGCGCCAATGGGGCGGGGAAGACGACGACGATCGCGATGTTGCTGGGGTTGCTGGAGCCGAGCTCAGGCCGGATCACGGTGCTCGGCGAGGCGATGCCCCGGCACCGTTATCGGGTGCTCGGCCGGATCAACTTCTCTTCGCCTTACGTCGACTTGCCGGCGCGGCTCACGGTCCGCCAGAATCTCGAAGTCTATGCTGGACTCTACGGGGTGCCCGAGCCCGCCGCGCGCCTCCGGGCGCTGGCCGGCGACCTCGACCTCGAGGCCTTCCTCGAGCGTCCGACCGGCCGGCTGTCGGCCGGCCAGAAGACCCGGGTCATGCTGGCCAAGGCGCTGATCAACCAGCCGGAGCTGTTGCTGCTCGACGAGCCGACCGCCTCGCTCGACCCGGACACCGCCGACGTGATTCGCAGCTACCTCGAGAGCTACCAGCGCCGGCAGGGCGCGACCGTATTGCTCGCCTCGCACAACATGGCCGAGGTCGAGCGCCTGTGCGCCAACGTCCTGATGCTGAAGGCCGGCCGCCTGGTCGACCAGGGCTCGCCCGCCGCCCTGCTCGAGCGCTACGGCCGCGCCAACCTCGAGCAGGTGTTCCTCGACATCGCGCGCCACCGCCCGCTGCCGAGCGCCGCCGAGTGAACCTCCGGCCGAAGATTCTCCCGACCCGGGGCGCCCGCCGGCGCCGCAGGGCGCTCCGCCGACCCGGGGCTGCCTGCGCCGACCTTCCGACGCTCCGAGCCCGCGCCGCGCTGCCCGCACCGCCCGACCCGGGCCGGAGCCTGCAACCAGGTGCGACCGAGGCATGCGCTTGAACACGCCCGACGGCATCGCGCCCGGCCGGATGGCCCCAATCCGCCTCGCCCTGCGGCGCGTCGGCGCGATGCTGCGCCGGCATCTGTACCTGTTGCGCAGCTCCTGGCCGCGGGTGCTGGAATTGGCCTACTGGCCGACCGTGCAGATGATCCTCTGGGGCTACATCACGCGCTTCCTCACCGGCCACACCGACTTTCTGAGCCAGGCGGCCGGGTTCTTCATCGCCGCGGTGCTGCTCTGGGACGTCCTGTTCCGTAGCCAGCTCTCGGTCTCGCTGTTGTTCATGGAAGAGATGTACGCCCGCCACCTGGGCCACCTGTTCGTCTCGCCGCTCAGGCCCTACGAGCTCGTCCTGTCGCTGTTCACGATGAGCGTGATCCGGGTCCTGATCGGGGTCGGCGGCGCCGCCCTGCTCGCGATCCCGATCCACCATTTTTCGATTTTTGCCGCGCTCGGCCCCGCCCTGATCGCCTTCTTCGCGAACCTGCTGTGGTTCGGCTGGGCGATGGGGCTGATGATCGCGGCGCTGGTGCTCCGCCTCGGCCTCGGCGCCGAAAGCCTGGCCTGGGCCCTGATTTTCCTCATTCAGCCGCTCTCCGGCGTCTACTACCCGGTCACCATTCTACCCGCCTGGCTGCAACCGATCGCCTGGTCGCTGCCCTCTGCCCCGATCTTTGAAGGCATGCGCGCGGTTTTGTTCCAGAACACCTTCCGCACCGACCTTTTGCTGCACGCGATCCTCCTCAACCTCGCCTGGATGGCGCTCGCCGTGGTCGTGTTCCTCCTCCTGTTCCGCAGCGCCCGCAACCGCGGCCTTCTCCTTCAGGTCGGCGAATGAGTTCTTCCTGTTATTTTCATACCTCCAGTCAATACCAAACACACGCGCCCGCGCAGGTATCGCATCTGAAGCGATGATCGCACAATGACTGCGATCGTCATTGTGCCATGCGCCACTCAAGACACGAGGTGGCGCATAAGTGACGCATCGATGCGTCACTTCTGGCGCATCTTTTTCTTGCAGCGGACAGATGCCCGTAGATTGATGCCAGATCAATCTCCATCAGCTCAATCATAACCAAACTCTTGGATCGGCCGTGGAACAACAAGCGGCCACATCTCAGTATGTGCTGCGTACGATATAAATACCACGCCAATGGAAGGATGCGCACGGATTCGTGCGCATCATGGCGCATTGATGGCGCCTTGATGCGCCAGCTGGCATGAGGTACGCACGTGGACCCGCGCCGGCGCAACCTGCGGCTGTCATAGCACCGCCGTCGATGCTAGTATGCCACGAGGACGGCAGATTACCGTAACGCTAATGTACAAAGTCTTCCTTAGCTCGACCAGTCGCGACCTCGAGGCTTACCGCGAGGCGGTGCACCGGGCGATCGACGGTCTGCCGGGGTTCACCCTGGTCAAGATGGAAGATTTTGGCGCGCAGGACGCGAACGCCAAGGATCTCTGCGCGCGGCTGGTCCGGGAATGCCACCTGCTGGTCGGCCTGATGGGCCACTACTACGGCAGCTGCCCGCCGGGCGAGACCACCTCCTTCACCGAGCTGGAATACCGGACCGCGAGGGTGGAGGGGCTTTCCCGGCTGATGTTCGTCGCCCCCAACGATTTCCCGATTCCCGCCCGGCTGCGGGAATCCGACGCTTCGTTCGAGCGGCAAAAGCGCTTCCGGCAGGAGGTGATGGCCGAGCGGGTCGCCGCCTCGTTCGAAACTCCGGAGCAGCTCGGGAGTGCGATTACCAAGGCGCTGTTCGTCTGGAACGAGAACCGGCGGCGGGCAACCGAGCCACTGGGGCTGGCGGAGGCCCCGGTTCAGTTCGTGGCCGCGGCCATGGCGGAAGAGCCCCTCGGCGAAAACCCCTATCGCGGCCTGGAGGCGTTTCGCAAGGAGGATGCGCCGCGCTTTTTCGGGCGCGAGGCGCTGGTCGACAAGCTCTGGCAGGCGTTCATCCCCCTGCACGCGAGGCCGGCGGGCGGCGAGGCGCCGATCCGCCTGCTTCCGATCCTCGGGCCTTCGGGCACGGGCAAGTCCTCGGTCGCCCAGGCAGGCCTGCTGGCGGCTCTCGATGACAGGCCGCTACCCGGCCGGCCGGCGGCGCCTTCGGTCGTGTTCACGCCCGAAGCGAAGCCGCTCGAATCGCTGGCGGTGGCTCTTGCCCGGCTGGTGACGGGCGATCCTACGCCGGCGCAAAAGGCGTTGGAGTTCGATAAGGTCCTGCGCGAGCGCGCGGATGGCGACGGCCTGCGCTTCCTCGGCGCGCAGATGCTCGGCAACGCCGGCGTCGTGCTCCTGGTGGACCAGTTCGAGGAGACCTATGCCCTTTGCCAGGACGAGGCCGAACGCGGCGCCTTCATTGGCAATCTGCTCAACGCAGCGCGAGCGCCGAACGGCCGGATCTCGATCATTCTGACCCTTCGGAGCGATTTCCTGGGAGCGGTCAACCACCATCCGGAGCTGTCCGGCCTGATCGCCCGGCAGAACGTGGTTGTGCCGGTGATGGGCGAGCGCGAACTTCGCCGAGCGATCGAGGAGCCCGCCAAGGGCGCTGGCCACGAGATCGACCCGGGCACCGTCGATCTCCTGGTTGAGCAGACCATCGGGCGCGAAGGCGCCCTGCCGCTGCTCGAGTTCGTGCTGGCCCGAATCTGGGATGGTTTCCTGACTGGCGCCGCGGCGTCGGAGACAGTCAGGGCGTTGGGCGGTGTCGGGGGTGCTTTGGCTAATCAGGCGCAGGCGGTCTACGACAGTCTCGGGCCGGAGGAACGACAGATCGCGCGCCGGGCCTTCCTGGCCATGGTGCGCTTGGGCGAAGGAACCAAGGATTCGAGACGACGGGCACCTCTCGCCGAGATCGTGACCAGCGGTGACTCCGAGGAGTGTGTCCTGGTCTTGCTGCGGCACTTTGCCGAGCCGGGCTGCCGCCTAGTGACGCTGACCGGTGCCGGGCAGGCGACCTCCGCCGAGGTCGCGCATGAGGCCTTGTTCGATCATTGGGGGTTGCTGCAAGAATGGCTCGACGGCGGCCGCGCGGACATCCGATTTCACCGGCGGCTGAATGACGCTGCGAACCATTGGGAGCAGGGTCGACGACCGGCGGGCTCGCTGTGGCGCCCACCCGACCTCGACCTTCTGCGTGAGTTTCGCAAGCGGGCAGGCGACGACCTGACGCCGCTGCAGGTTGTGTTTGCCGACGCCTCCGTCAAGCAAGAGAGTTGGCGACGCTGGGCTGGACGCGCCGGCAAGACGGCAGTGGTCGGCTGGTTGTTGGTTGCTGTAGTCGGTTTGGGCATCTATTCAGTCAAGTTGTATCACCAGCAGACCGAGTTTGCCCAACAGCGGGCCGAGCTTGACAGACAACTGGCTCAAATGATGGCTGAGCTTGATCAAAAGGTGGCTCAGCTTGATCAAAAGAACGCCGAACTTAATGCTATCTCTAAGCTCCTCGAACAGTTGAAGGGTGGGCATCTGACGCCGGAGCAGCTCAGGCGGTACCGCCTCGAAGAACCGAAATAGGCCGTCAGCCGACACCGGCGAGCGCCTGCTCGAGGTCGGCGAGCAGGTCTTGGGCGTGCTCGATGCCGGTCGAGAGGCGCAGCAGGTCGGGGGGAACTGGAGAAGAAGGGCCTTCGATCGAGGCGCGGTGTTCGGTCAGGCTTTCGATGCCGCCAGCTCGCGTGGGGCGGGGCCGGCGAAGGTGGTGCGGTGCATGAGCCGGCGGTGGCCCTGGTAGTCGTTGACCGCATAGTGCTGCGTGAAGAGGTTGTCCCAGATCGCAAGCGCGCCTGGGCTCCAGCGGAAGCGGCAGCAGAATTCGGGCCGTGTGGCATGGCGCTGGATCTGGTCGAGGAGCGGGCGGCTCTCCGCTTCGCTCAGACCGTCCAGGCGCGTGACGTAGAGCGGGTTCAGGAACGAGGCGGCCCGGCCGGTGAGGGGATGTCGGATCACGGCAGGATGAGCGCGCTCGGTATCGGCCTCGGGATCACCCCGGCTCATCTTGATCGATGCGCCGGCGCGCTCCTGCACGGGCGGCGCCCATTTGACCCCATAGGGCTTGCCGACGTGGATGGCGTCGCGGCCTGTGAGCAGCCGCTGAAGCGGCTCGGGTAGCGTCTCCCAGGCCGCCGTCTGGCTCACCCAAACGGTGTCGCCGCCATAGGGCGGAACGATCTCCGCCGAGAGGACCGAGCCTGCCGGCGGGCGCTCCAGGAAGCTGAAATCCGTGTGCCAGTCGCCGCCAAACACGCCGCCCTGCTCATCCGACTCCTTGAGAACCCGAATGACCTCGGGTTCGCCCTCCAGCGGTTGCACGTAGGGCAGCCGCAGCAGCGGCCCGAAGGCGCGCGTGAGGGCCTTGAGCTGATCGAGCGAGAGGTGCTGGTCGCGGAAGAACAGCACCTGATGGCGGGCGAGCGCATGCCTGAGCCACCCTGCCAGGTCGTCGGAAATGGGCTGGCGCAGGTGGATCCCGGTGATCTCGGCGCCAATGGTGCCAGTCAGCGGATGCTCTTTCATCGTTGCTCGACCGCTCCCGAACTCGCCGGTCGCCCTAGCCCGTTGCGGCGGCGACTGTCAACAGAGAGTGAGCGGGGCCGCACCGGCGAGACCGACAAGCAAAGCACCGAGCCCGAGAGGCCTTCCTCTCGGCCTATCGCTCAGCCATCGATGTCAGCGCCTGCTCGAGGTCGGCGAGGAGGTCGGCGGGGTGCTCGATGCCGACGGAAAGGCGCAGCAGGTCGGGGGGAACCGGGGAATCCGGGCCTTCGATCGAGGCGCGGTGTTCGATCAGGCTTTCGATGCCGCCGAGCGAGGTCGCGCGTTGCCAGATTTTGACGCGCGCGGCGGTGGCGATGGCGGCGGTCTCGCCGCCTTTGACGCGGATCGAGAGCATGCCGCCGAAGCCGCCCTGCATCTGGCGAGCGGCGACCCTGTGCCCAGGGTGGGAGGGCAGGCCCGGGTAGAAAACGGCGGCGACGTTCGGGTTTTTTTCCAGGTTTTCGGCAAGGTAGAGGGCGGTCACCGAGGCGCGCTCGACCCGGAGAAAAAGCGTGCGCATGCCGCGGAGCAGGAGCCAGGCCTCGAAAGGGCCGAGGATCGCGCCGGCGTCGTGGCGAAGTTCGGAAATCCGGGTCCAGAGGTCGTCGGGCCGCGCGGTGACCAGCGCGCCGGCGACGAGGTCGGTGTGGCCGTTCAGGTATTTGGTCGCCGAGTGCATGACGAGGTCGGCGCCGAGCGTGAGCGGGCGGGTGAGGACCGGGGTCGCGGCGGTGCTGTCGACCGCGAGTTGGGCGCCGGCCTGATGCGCGAGGTCGGCTACGGCCGCGATGTCGGCGATCGCCCAGGTCGGGTTGGCGGGGGTCTCGAGCCAGATCAGCCGGGTCGTGCCGGGGCGGATCGCGGCTTGGAGGGCGGCGAGGTCGGAGGTGTCGACGAGGTCGACCGCGAGGCCCCAGGGGACCGCGAAGGAGAGCAGCCAGTGGCGCAGCCCCCAGTACATGATCTTGGGCGCGATCACGTGGTCGCCGGGTTTGAGGGCCAGGAAGACGGTGGTCGCCGCTGCCATTCCTGAAGCGAACAGCAGGCAGCCCTGGCCGCCTTCGAGCGCGTTCAAGAGGTTTTGCGGATGCTCGATGGTCGGGTTGTCGGCGCGGCCGTAGCTCCAGCCGCGGCGGTACTGGTTGTCGGGGTCGCGCTGGTAGGTGCTGGTCGCGTAGAGCGGCGGGATCAGGGCGCCGGTCGCGGGGTCGGGGTGGCTCAGGCCTTGAGCGGCAAGCGTCGCGGGGTGTCGTTCCGGGTCGGTCATGGTCGGTTGCCGGGTTGAAGTTCGGGAAATCAAAGGCCGCCGGCGATCGTGAGAATGCTGCCGGTGACGTAGGCGGCGGCGTCGGACAAAAGCCAGAGGATCGCGGCGGCGATCTCCTCGGGCGCGCCGACCCGGCCGAGCGGGATGCGGGGCGCGATCCGGGCGGGGCGGTCGGGATCGCCGCCGGTGGCGTGGATCTCGGTCTGGACGGTGCCGGGGGCGACCGCGTTGACGCGGATGCCCTCGGCTGCCACCTCGCGGGCGAGGCCGCGGGTGAAGGCTTCGATTGCGGCCTTGGTCGCGGCGTAGTGGACGTATTCGCCGGGGCTCCCCGTCCGAGCGGCGACCGAGGACACATTGACGATGGCGCCGCCCTGGCCGCCGCGGGCGGTCGAGAAGCGGCGGACCGCGGCCTGGGCGCAGAGCAGGCTGCCGATCAGGTTGACGTCGATGGTGCGCCGCAGCGTCGCGAGGTCGAGGTCCTCGAAGCGGGTGATCCTGCCGGTGGTGCCGGCGTTGTTGACCAGAGCCGTAAGCGGGCCGAGGGCGTGCTCGACCTCCTCGAACAGGCGGGCGACGGCGTCCGGGTCGGCGACGTCGGCCTGGACGGCGTGCGCCTGGCCGCCGGCGGCGCGGATGCGCAAGGCGACCGCTTCGGCGGCGGCGGCGTCGCGCTGGTAGTTGACGCCGACGGCATAGCCCGCGCGGGCGGCGGCGAGCGCGGTCGCGGCGCCGATCCCGCGGCCGGCGCCGGTGATCAGCAGAACCCCGGGCATGGGCGACCTCCTGGCCGTGAAGACCGGCTCCAGAAGAGGTCGGGCGGGCGCGCTTGTCAAAGCTGCTGCGAGCGCTCGAGGCGGGCGCGCAGCCGGCGGCCAGGGCCGCGCAGCATATCGTCGCGGAGCGGGCGCAAAGTCAGGTTTGGTCCTGGAGCACGGCTGCGACCTGGCGGAGCTCGCGCACGAACTCGCGGATCGCGGCCTTGCGCTCGTCGTCGTCCTCGATCCGGAGCAGCGAGGAGGGGTGCACGGTCGCCATCACGTGGGGAGCGAGGTTGGAAGGGACGAATTTGCCGCGCTCGCGGGTCACCCGGAAGGCGGCGCCGAGCAGCGCCTGGGCGGCGGTCGCGCCGAGGCAGAGCAGGACCTCGGGCTGGACCAGGCGGAGCTCCTCGTCGAGCCAGGGGCGGCAGGCCTTGATCTCGAGCGCGGACGGCTTGCTGTGGATCCGGCGCTTGCCGCGCGGGACCCACTTGAAGTGCTTGACCGCGTTGGTGACGTAGGTCTGGGAGCGGTCGATCCCGGCCTTCTCCAGCGCCCAGTCGAGCAGCTGGCCCGCGGGCCCGACGAAGGGGCGGCCCTTGAGGTCCTCCTGATCGCCCGGCTGCTCGCCGACCAGCACGAGGCGCGCGCCGACCGGGCCCTCGCCGAACACGGTCTGGGTCGCGTTCCGATAGAGCGGGCAGGCTTGGCACTGCGCCGCCGCCTCGGCCAGCTGCTCGTAGCTCGGGGGATCGGGAAACAGCTCCGGGTCGGCCATCGCGCACCTCCTGACCTGAAAAGATCGGTCGGAAGAGGCGTCCGGGAAGGGGGCTCAGAGCGCGGCGAGCGGTGGCGCGCCGAACAGCCAGGGGTGGAGTGCCAGCAGCGCCAGGTAAAGGACGATCCCGAGTGCGAGGCGCCACCAGCCGATCTCGGCGAACACGAAGCGCTGGCGGCCGGCCGCGATCGCCGCGAACGGCAGGTTCGAGGTCGCGCCGGCGAAGGCCTGCCAGTCGGCGCCGCGCCGCAGGGCGTATTTGCGGTCGATCAGGACCGTCCCGATCCCGGCGAGCGCGCCGAAGGCGCCGAACATGATCAGCCCGGCGAGGTCGCCGTTGGCGATCAGGTGGGTGGCCGCCCAGAGCACGACCGACCATTGGAACGGGTGGCGGGTGACGCGGAAGATGCCGCGGACCGCATCGCCGTGGAGGGTTGCCGCCGGCGCGCCGACGGCGGTCGGGTTGGGGGTGCTGAGGCCGGCGACCGCGAGCACGAAGGCGAACGGCATGACGAGCAGCGGCACCAGCGCGGTTGCCGCGGTCACCGGCCAGAGCCAGACGTCGGGCGCGCGCGCCCAGGCGCGGATCACCCAGACGATCGCGCCGAGCGCGATCAGCGAATACAGGCCGAGGTAGGGCCGCTCGCCGAGCCGCGCCACCAGCCAGGGCCGAAGCGGGGTCGAGGAGATGCCGAAATGGCTCACCAGCAGGAACAGGGCGGCGGCGATCAGCTGGGTCATGGCTCATCCAGGTCGGGGCGCGAGGCGCGCAGCAGGCGCAGCCGGCTCTCGAAGTCCTCGCGGTTGAGACAGGCGCCGCCCAGCCGCCGCTCGCCCCGGTACGCGGCGCGGCCGTGCAGCGCGACGACCTGCGACATGACAGCCAACGGTCCGAACCGCGCCCCGCTGCGGCCCAGACTCGGGCAGACCGAGCGCCGATGCAAGCCGGCGGGCCAGTGGCGATCGCGCGCCCCGATGTCCACCGAGGGCATCTTTGCGCTTGGCTCGCCCTCGCGTCAGACGCCGAGGTCGGGGTCGAGAACCTGACCTCGGCTACGGGACTGAGCGAACGAGGTCACCAGCCCGATCCCCCGTGGCGCTCGACCAGCGTGACCGGCAACCCCGGCCAGCGGGATACCAGGCTCCAATGGTAACCCCGCCTTAGAGTTGGATTCCGCTATCGGTCGCTTTGCGGACGGTCGGCGCGCGATGCTGAGAGGTCCGCGATTAGCCAGATCCGGACCTGGTCAGCGGAGTTCGTCAAGCAGAGCCTTGGCGTCGTTCAGGTCCGGAGTATCCAACCCTTCGGTGAACCAGCCATAGATCGGCGCGAGCAGGTCGCGGGCCTGGGCACGCCGGCCCCGCTCAGCCCACAGCCTGGCGAGGCTGGTCGCCGCGCGCAGCTCCCACGATTTCGCGCTTTGCACCCGGGCGATGTCGAGAGCTTGGCGGAAGGAGGTCTTGGCTCGGGCGACGCTATCCGGTCCACCGTGCTTAAGTAGTAGCTCGCCTTTGACGCGGTAAATCTCCGCTTCGTAGAAGCGCTCGTTCGTGCTCGCCACCAGCGCCAATGCCTCCGCTATCGCGTCGAGGCCCCCTGCCGTCTGTCCGACGGTCGCGTGTGCTCCTGCCAGCAGTGCTAGATACCATGGCAGCTCCGCGGCGGCTCCGATGGCCCGGATGGTGGCCATCGCCGCGCGCAACTCTGCTATGCCGGCTTCTCCCTGGCCCCGCTCCGCCAGCACCCAGCCCTTCATCGCCGCCGCCACCGCCGGCCAGTAAGCAAAGCCTTGCTCAGTAGACAGCGCCATGAGTGAATCGCTCAGCTCTTCGGTCAATTGGACATCCCGGCGGAGCTGGTGAAGCAGTGCACAATGGCAGAGGGCGACGGCCAGGGTGTAGTGGTGTGCCATCTGCCGGGCCAGGGCCAGCGCTTCGCGACTTTTCGCCAACGACTGATCCACATAGCCAAGGCACCACAATGTCCAGGCCGCATAGACTCCTGCGCCGACCGCGGGGTCGACGCCATAGAGGATAATATGGGTCCGATGCTGCTCGGGATTGTAAAGGCAAACCGCCTCCTCAAGCTGTGCTTGCGCCGCGACGAACTCGCCAAAATAGAATTCTATGTGCCCAAGCGCCTTGCAGGCCTCCAAATGGAACGCGGGGCTCTGTTCCTGCTGGGCCAGGGCGAGCATGCGCTCTGCGATCTCGTACGCCGCATCGTGCCTCGCTCTGAGCATGTGGAAGATAAAGAGACCACGTAGCGTCGAGAACAACAGCTGTGGGCAGTCCGCGACCCGCGCGCACAGCTCGCGCGCCCGGTTGTAGACGGTTTCCGCGTCCGGCGACGCAAAGCCCTTGACGGCGTGCACGGCGGGGCCAAGGCGTGTCTGCAAGGCCAGCTCTTGCCGGATGCGTTGGGGGGTCTCCGGCACCGTTTCGAGCAGCTTAAGCGCCTTCGAGATGCGCTCGATCGCCTCCGCGTTGGCCGAGCGTTGAATGGCGCGTTCACCAGCCTTCTCCCAGTAGACAATCGCTTGTTCCGTAATGCCCGCGCCGGTGTAGTGCTGCGCAAGAAGTTCGGGCTGGGTTTCGACGATCTCCGGAAACTTTTCCTCCATAACCAGCGCGATGCGAGCATGCAGGTGCTGGCGACGGGATTTGAGCAGCGCACCGTAGGCGGCGTCCTGGACCAGCGCGTGCTTGAACGTGTAGGTCACGTCGGGCGGCGCGCCCCGACGGTAGACCAGCTCGGATGCGACCAGCTGGTCGAGCGCGGCCCGCAGCTCCGCCTCGGGCCGGTCGGCGACCGCGGCGAGCAGCTCGTGAGAGAACTCGCGCCCGAGCGCGGCGCCGATCTGCGCGATCTCCTTGACCGGGGCGAGGCGATCGAGGCGGGCGAGCAGCGAGTCATGCAGGGTCGAAGGCAGCGCGAACGGCGGCAGCGGCCCGGCCAGCTCGTAATGGTCGCCCGCGTCTCTGAGCAGGCCCGATTCGAGCACCGTCTTGGTCAGCTCCTCGACGAACAGCGGCACGCCGTCGGTCTTGGCCACGATCTGCGCCGCCACCTCGTCCGGCAGCGGCTTGTCCCGGACCACCCGTTCGACTAGGGCGGCGCCCTCGCGACGGCCGAGCCGGGAGAGCGCCAGCGCGCTGACATGCGGCTGCGCAGGCCACGGTGGGCTGAACTCCGGCCGGTAGGTGATAAGCAGCAGCACCGGCAGGCGCTGGAGACGCTCGAGGGTCAGGCCGAGCAGCTCCTGCGTGGTTGGGTCGCTCCAGTGCATGTCCTCGTAGGCCAGCAGCAGCGGCTGAGCCGCCGCGAGCCCTTCGAGCTGCTCGACCAGCGCGGCGAGGGTCAGCTGCTTCTGGCGCTGCGGTGTCCGGTCGAGCGCCGGGTAGCGGCCTGCCGACTGCAGGCCGAGCAGCGCCGCGATCAGCGGCACCGCCTGGTCGACACGGTCCGTGCCGCGTGCCAGCAGCGCCTCCAGCTTATCGATCCTCGTCGCCGGCGGATCGTCGCGCGCGAAGCCGGCGACGCGCTCCAGCTGCTCGATCAACGGATGCAGCGGGCTGGTGGTGTGATAGGGCGAGCACTGGTAGAAAAGCGGGATATGGGGCTCGTCGTTGAGCCGGGCGCGCAGCTCACGCACCAGACGCGACTTGCCAATCCCAGGCTCGCCGGACACGAGGACGACATGCCCTTCGCCGTCTTTGGCCTGCTGCCATCGCCGCAGCAGCAGCGCGATCTCCTCGTCACGGCCGACCAGCGGCGTCAGGCCCGCAGTCTGCCGCGCCTCGAAGCGCCCTTCGGTCCGGCTCTCGCCCGCGACCCGCCACGCGATCAGCGGTGCAGCAAAGCCCTTGACGCGCACCGGCCCGAGGTCCGCAAGCTCGAACAGGCCGCCGACCAGCCGGCGCGTCGCCTGGCTGATAACCACGCTGCCGGGCGCCGCGAGCGCCTGGAGCCCCGCCGCGAGGTTGGGCGTCTCCCCGACCACGGCTTCCTCGCGCGCCGCGCCTTCGCCGATCAGCTCGCCGACCATGACCAGGCCCGTGGCGATGCCAACCCTGGCCGCGAGCGGTTCGCCCGCTGGCCTGTCCAGTCCCGCCAGCGCATCGATGAGCGCAAGCCCTGCCCGGACCGCCCGCTCGGCCTCATCTTCGTGCGCTTGCGGCCAGCCGAAATAGGCGAGCACGCCGTCGCCCATGTACTTGGCCACATACCCGCCCCAGCATCTCACCACTTCGGCGCAGCGTTCCTGATACGCACGCATCACCGAGCTCATGTCCTCGGGATCGAGCCGTGCCGCCAGTGCCGTCGAGCCCACGAGGTCGCAGAACAGCACGGTGAGCTGCCGCCTCTCCGCCTCCGGTCGCGTCACGCTGCGCGGGACGTGGGCGTCTGCCGTCACCGTCGACGCGGCCTGCAGCTGCCCCGCCAGCGCGGCGATCGCCTTCAGCAGCTTCTTGCGGTGGCCGAGTAGGACTCCGAGCTTCTCCAGGTCGGCCTCGGTGAGCTCCGACAGCACCTCAGAATCGATCGCGTTGGCCTCGAACGAGTTGGCGTAGCGCCCCAGCCCCAAATCCCGCAGCCACGCGCCGATATCCATCCTGCCCCTCGCAAGGCAATCGAACTCACATCGCCGACGCTACCAGAATGGCAGTCCGGAGACTATCAATCCGCTCGTGACTTCCTCACGTCCATGACCGCTTCGGGTCCACGAGGCGCAGAGGGCATTGTGACCGTTTTGCTCTGACATCAGACAAGCGTGGAGACCAGCGCCTTCTCGGCCCGCGCGCGCAAACGGGGTGCGGCGGAGAGCGTGGGACGAGAGCCAGCGGAGCGCCAGCGCCTGCTCGAGCCGGCGGCCGCGTGGGCCTGACGATCGCCGACCAGCGGTCGCCTGTCGATTCTCGATCATCGGCTGAGGTCGATGCCGTACCATTTCTCCGACAATCGTTTGAGCGTGCCGTCCTCGTGCATGGTCGCGATCAAGGTCGCGAGCTGGGCGTTCCAGTCCTGGTCGCCCTGATCGGTCGCGACCGCGCGCGGCTCGCGGAACAGCGGCGCGCCGACCACTTTCAGCGGCGCGCCGTCCTCGATCGCCTTGAGAACCGTCGGCAGCGCGGTCAGCACGGCGTCCAGGCGCACGCCGTCGCCGTCCGCGAGATCGGCGAGCGCGCGGGCGTCGCTGTCGTAGGTCCGGATGTCGGCGCCGTCGATCACGAACGCGGTCGGGCCGCCGGTCTCGCCGGCGAAGGTGAGGTCCTGCTTCAGATAGCTCTCGTAGACGGTGCCGTCGCCGACTCCGATCCGCTTGCCGCTGGCGGCGGCCGGCGTGGCGATCGTGGCGTTGTCCCGGTGGACCGCGAGCGCGGCCGGCATGTGGTAGTAGATCGCCGGGAAGTCGAGCACCCGGGCGCGCGCCGGGGTCGGCACCATCGAGCCGATCGAGACGTCCCAGCGCCCGTTCCACGCGCCGGCGGTGATCGCGTCCCAGCCCGGGGTCGCGAACTCGATGTCGACGCCCAGGCGTTCGGCGAGCTCGCGGCCGACGTCGACGTCGAAGCCGCGGAACTCGCCGGCGGTGTCGCGGAACGACTGGGGCGGAAAGTCGGGATCGGTCGCCATCACCATGACGCCCCGGGACAGCACCCGCTCGAGGGTCTCGCCGGCACGCGCGGCGCCGGCCGGGCCGAACAGAAGAGCGCTCAAGGCGACCCATGGCGCGACCCATGGCGCGACCCATGGCAGCCATCGGCGGAGCGATGCCATCGCCTCCTCCTGCTTCCAGTTCGCGCCCCGACTATGCGGCCGGGCGCGCGGCGGCGGCAAGCCGGACCGCGGCCGATCGCGGGCGCCGCCGGCGGGCCCGCGCAATAGGGGCTGGCGGCTTCTGACCAGGCTTGCTAGTAGATTCGGTCTCCGTGAGGGGGACTTCTCGTTCATCTGAGCGCCGATCGAACCGCCGCTCGGCTCGGAAATGCAGGGTGCTGCACGCAATCAGTCTGACCTTGGCGCTCTCCGTCCTGTGGCTGCTGCTTTCGGGGCACTTTGCCGAGCCGTCGTTGTTGGTCCTGGGGCTGGTCTCGGTGCTCGTGGTGGTCGCGATCGTCCATCGGATGGACGTGCTCGATCACGAGGGCCATCCGATCCATCTGTCCTGGCGCGGCTCGCTGTACTGGCCCTGGCTGATCAAGGAGATCGTGCTCGCCAACATCGACGTCGCCAAGGCGATCCTCCGCCTGCCCGGCGGGATCGAGCCGACCGTGTTCAACGTGAGCGCGTCGCAGAGGAGCGAGCTCGGCCGGGTGATCTACGCCAACTCGATCACGCTGACCCCGGGCACGGTGACGATCGCGATCGAGGACGACCTCCTGACCATCCATGCGCTCACCGCGGGCGCCGCCGAGGGCCTCGGGACCGGCGAGATGGACCGGCGGGTCTGCCGGGTCGAGGGCTAGAATGTTCGCCGCGGCGAGCGCTGCCCTGCTCGTGGTCATGGCCATGGCGCTGGTGCGTGCGATCCTCGGACCGACGGTCTACGACCGGATCCTCGCGGTCAACGCGTTCGGCAGCCTGACGGTCGCGCTGATCGCGGTGCTGGGTTTCCTGATGGGCCGGCCGGAGTTCCTCGACATCGCGCTGGTGTACGCGCTGATCAACTTCATCGGCACGATCGCGGTGACCAAGTACGTCGCCCTCGAGCACCTCGGCGCGCCCCTCGAGGGCCAGGACTGGGAGGACCTGTGATCGCGCTCGCGCTCGACGTCGTCAGCTGGATCTGCCTGCTCGGGGGCGGTCTCGCCGCGCTGATCGGCGGCCTCGGCATGCTCCGCCTGCCCGACGTGTTCGCCCGCATGCATGGCGCCGGCATGATCGACACGCTGGGCCTCGGCCTGATCCTGCTCGGGCTCATGATCCAGGCGGGCTTCACGATGATCACCGTGAAGCTCGTCCTTGTCATGGCGTTCGTCCTGGTCACGAGCCCGATCACCACCCACGCGCTGGCGCGCGCCTGCCTGCATGGCGGCATCCGGCCGCTGGCGCGCGAGCGGCAAGCGAGCGGAGACGACCCATCGAAGGCGTGATCGACATCGTCCTCTTGTCGTTCCTGGTCGCGACCGCGCTGGCGATCGTGTTCGTCCGCAACCTGTTCGCGGTGGTCATGCTGTCGGGCATCTTCAGCCTGACCGGGGCGCTGCTCTATGTGCTGTGGGACGCGGTCGACGTCGCCTTCACCGAGGCGGCGGTCGGGGCCGGCATCGCGACCGTGCTCGGGCTCGCGACGCTCGCGCTGACCCGGGTGCAGGCCGAGAAGCTGTCGGACCGGAGCACGCTCGGACCGCTGCTGGTGGTCCTGGTGACCGGGGCGGTGCTGATCACCAGCACCTTCGACATGCCGGACTACGGCGATCCGGACGCGCCGATCAACCAGCACGTGGCCCCGGTCTACCTCCGGGATTCCGAGCGCGCGACCGGGGTGCCGAACGTCGTGACCGCGGTGCTGGCGAGCTACCGCGGCTACGACACGCTCGGCGAGACCACGGTGATCTTCACGGCCGCGAGCGGCGTGCTCGTGCTGCTCGGCCGGAGCGGCCGGCGGCGGCGGCGGCCGGCAGCCGAGCGCGCGCGGCGCGAGCGGGAGGCCGCGCTGTGAGGCGGAACGCGATCCTGCGGGTCGGCGCCAAGTTCCTGATGCCGGCGATCCTCCTGTTCGCGCTCTACGTCCAGTTCCACGGCGATTTCGGCCCGGGCGGCGGCTTCCAGGCGGGGGTCATATTCGCCGCCGGCTTCATCCTCTACGCGCTCCTGTTCGGGGTCGGCACCGCGCGCCGGGTGGCGCCCGCCGGCGTGATCCGGGTGACGCTCGCGGCCGGGGTGCTGATCTACGCCGGCGTCGGGATCGCGGGCCTCTTGTTCGGCGGCCATTATCTCGATTACGGCGTGCTCGCGCACGACCCGGTCCACGGTCAGGAGCTCGGCATCGGCCTGATCGAGTTCGGCGTCGGCACCACGGTCGCCTCGGCGATGATCACCATCTTCTTCATCTACGCCGGCCAGGACGGCCCGGCCGACGACGACTGACCGATGTCGTTTCCCGGGATCTTCAACTATTGGATCGTCGTGGTCCTGATGATGATCGGCTTCTATGTCGTCATCGCCCAGGGCAATCTGGTCAAGAAGATCTTCGGGCTCAACGTGTTCCAGGTGTCGGTGTTTCTTTTGTACATCTCGATGAGCAAGGTCGACGGCGGCACGGCGCCGATCCTGGACCCGCACTTTACCGTCTACACCAACCCGATCCCGCACGTGCTGATTCTGACGGCGATCGTGGTCGGCGTCGCGACCATGGCGCTGGGCCTCGCGCTGGTCGTCCGCATCCGCGAGGCGTACGGCACGATCGAGGAGGACGAGATCGCCCGGATCGAGGGCGATCTGCCGTGATTCTCGCCAACCTGCCCGCACTTCAGGTGGTCATCCCCCTGATGGCGGCGCCGGCCTGCATCGTGCTCCGCAACGGCCGGGCGGCCTGGGCGCTGGCGGCGCTGGTCACCTGGATCGCGTTCGCGATCGCGCTGACGCTCTTGGTCCAGGTCGACCTTCACGGCCCGATCAGCTACGCGATCGGCGACTGGGCGCCGCCTTACGGCATCGAGTACCGGATCGATCTGCTCGGCGCCTTCGTGCTGGTGATCGTCTCCGGTATCGGCGCGGTGGTCATGCCGTTCGCCCGGGTCAGCGTCGAGCGCGAGCTGCCGCGTGAGCGGATCTACCTGTTCTATGTGATGTACCTGTTGAGCCTGACCGGGCTGCTCGGGATCGCGATCACCGGCGATGCCTTCAACCTCTTCGTGTTCCTCGAGATCTCCTCGCTGTCGTCGTATGTGCTGATCAGCCTCGGCCGCGACCGGCGGGCGCTGACCGCCGCCTTCCGCTACCTGATCATGGGCACGATCGGCGCCACGTTCTACGTGATCGGGATCGGCCTGCTCTATATGATGACCGGCACGCTCAACATGGCCGATCTCGCCGCGCGCCTGCCGCCCTTGCTCCACCTTCGGGTGATCCAGGCGGCGCTCGCGTTCCTTCTGGTCGGGATCAGCCTCAAGCTCGCGCTGTTCCCGCTCCACCTCTGGCTGCCCAACGCCTACGCCTACGCGCCGACGGTGGTCACGGTGTTCCAGGCGGCGACCGCGACCAAGGTCTCGGTCTACGTGATGATCCGGATCCTCTACACCATCTTCGGCGGCCTGATCCTGCCCGACGTCGCGCTCCAGGGGGCCTTGATGGGGCTCGGCATGCTGTCGATGATCGCCGCCGCGCTGGTCGCGATCTTCGAGACCAACGTCAAGCGCATGCTCGCCTATTCCAGCCTCTCCCAGATCGGCTACATGGTGCTGGGTCTCGGCATGGGCAGCGTGGTCGGGCTCGCCGCCGGCATCATCCACATCTTCAACCACGCGCTGATGAAGGCGGCCCTGTTCATGGCGATGGGCTGCGCCTTCTCGCGCTCGGGCGCGGTCTCGGTCCGGGACCTCGCCGGCCTCGGCCGCAGCATGCCGGTGACCATGGCCGCGGTCGTGGTCGGCGCGATGAGCCTGATCGGCGTGCCGCTGACGGTCGGCTTCGTGACCAAGTGGTATCTGATCCGGGCGGCGCTCGAGATGGGCGCCTGGCCGGTGGCGCTCGTGGTCCTGGCGAGCGGCCTGCTCGCGATCATCTACAGCTGGCGGATCATCGAGGCCGCCTATTTCGCGCCGGCGCCGGAAGGCCGCGAGGCGGTCGCCGAGGCGCCGCTCGCGATGCTGGCGCCACTCGTGTTCCTGGCCGGCGCCTGCATCGTGTTCGGCGTCAACTCGAGCTGGACCATGGGCCTGGCACTCGCCGCCGCCCGGGCGCTGATCGGGGCGGCGCAATGAGCGCCGGCGCTGCGATGCTGCTGGCGCTCGGCGCGCCGACGCTCGGCGCGCTCTTGATCGGGCTCGCCGGCGGCTGGCCCAATCTGCGCGAGGCGATCACGCTCGCGACCGCGGCCAGCCTGTTCGCGCTGGTGCTGGCCGTGCTGCCCGAGGTGGTCGCGGGCGGGCGGCCCGAGGCCCCGCTGGTCGAGATGTTCCCGGGCCTAAGCCTGCGTCTCGTCGCCGAGCCGCTGGGGATGACCTTCGCGCTGGTCGCGAGCCTGCTCTGGATCCTGACCTCGGTCTATTCGATCGGCTACATGCGCGGCCACCACGAGGCCAACCAGACCCGCTTTTACGTCTTCTTCGCGCTGTCCCTGGCCGCCACGATGGGCGTCGCCTTCGCCGGCAATCTTCTGACGCTGCTGGTGTTCTACGAGGTGCTGACGATCAGCACCTATCCGCTGGTGACCCATGCCGGCACCGACGAGGCCAGGCGCGCCGGGCGGGTCTACCTCGGCATCCTGCTCGGCACCTCGGTCGGGCCGCTGCTGTTCGCGATCGGCTGGACCTGGGTGATCGCCGGCAGCCTCGACTTCGCCCAGGGCGGCATCCTCGCCGGCAAGGTCTCGGACGGCCCGGTCGCGATCCTGATGGCGCTCTATCTGTTCGGGATCGGCAAGGCGGCGGTGATGCCGTTCCATCGCTGGCTGCCGGCGGCGATGGTCGCCCCGACCCCGGTCAGCGCGCTCCTGCATGCGGTCGCGGTGGTCAAGGCCGGCGTGTTCGCGGTCCTCAAGGTCGTGGTCTACGTGTTCGGCCTCGATCTGCTCACCCGGGCCGACGCCAGCCTCTGGCTCGCCTATGTCGCTGCGGCGACCATCGTCATCGCCTCCCTGGTCGCGATGGCCCAGGACGACCTCAAGCGCCGGCTCGCCTACTCGACCGTGAGCCAGCTGTCCTACATCGTGCTCGGCGCGATGCTGGCGAGCGCCACCGGCGTGATCGGCGGCGCCATGCACATCGCCATGCACGCGTTCGGCAAGATCACGCTGTTCTTCTGCGCCGGTGCGATCCTGGTCGCGAGCCACAAGACCGAGATCAGCGAGATGGGCGGCCTCGGGCGCCGGATGCCGGTGACCTTCGCCGCGTTCTTCCTCGCCTCGCTCAGCATCATCGGCCTGCCGCCGATGGGCGGCTTGTGGAGCAAGTGGGAGCTGGCGCTGGGCGCCGCGCAGGGCCATCAGCCGGTGCTGGTGGCGGTGCTGATGATCTCCTCGCTGCTCAACATCGCCTATCTGGTGCCGGTCGCGGTCCGCGCCTTTCTGCCGCCGCCCGGCGTGTCGGGCCCCGCCGAGGGCTGGCAGATCGACGAGGCGCCGCTGCTCTGCCTGGTGCCGCTCTGCCTGACCGCGCTCGGCGGTATTGTGTTATTTTTCTACGCCGACCGCCTCTACGCCTTCCTCCAGCCGATCGGGGTGGTGAGCCCCATGAGCGTGCAATGACCGGGCGCCCGGCCGGCGAGCGCCGTTACTGGCTCGACGATCCGAGCAACGTCACGAAGATCGTCTGGGCGCTGGGCGCGCTCTGCGTGCTGCTGTTCTTCGCCGACGCGCTCTATCACAAGCACACCGAGTTCGCGATCGACGACCTGTTCGGCTTCTACGCGCTGTTCGGCTTCGTGGTCTACGTCGGCCTGATCCTGACCGCAAAGGCGCTGCGCTGGCTGCTGATGCGGCCGGAAGACTACTACTACCGGTCCGATGATTAGCTTCAGCCCCGGCCTGATCCTGATCGCGGGCGCCCTCCTCGTGCCGCTGCTGCCGGGCCGGCTGCGCAGCCTCTACGTGCTGGCGCTGCCGCTGATCGGGCTCGCGAGCCTGACACTGCTGGCGCCGGGCGGCCATGGCCACCTGGCGTTCCTCGACTACCAGCTCGAGCTGGTCCGGGTCGACCGGCTGGCCAACGTCTTCGGCATCATCTTCTTCCTCGCGGCCGCGATCAGCGCGCTCTACGGGCTCAGGGACCAAGACCTGGTCCAGCAGGTGGCAGCGCTCGTCTATGCCGGCAGCGCCATCGGCGCGGTCTACGCGGGCGATCTGTTGACGCTGTTCGTGTTCTGGGAGCTGACCGCGATCGCGTCCGTGTTCCTGATCTGGGCGCGCCGCACCGAGCGCGCCTACCGCGCCGGCATGCGCTATCTGATCATCCAGGTGGGCTCGGGCGTGCTGCTGCTCGCCGGCACGCTGTTCCATGGCTTCGAGACCGGCTCGGTCGCGTTCGGCACGCTCGGCCTCGACGGCAGCCTCGGCAACACATTGATCTTCCTCGCCTTCGGCATCAAATGCGCGTTTCCGCTGCTCCACAACTGGCTGCAGGACGCTTACCCGGAGGCGACCGTCGGCGGCACGGTCTGGCTCAGCGCGTTCACGACCAAGCTCGCGGTCTACGTGCTCGCGCGCGGCTTTGCCGGCACCGAGATCCTGCTTTGGATCGGCTGCGCGATGACCGCGTTTCCGATTTTTTACGCCGTCCTGGAAAACGATCTGCGGCGCGTGCTCGCCTACAGCCTGAACAACCAGCTGGGCTTCATGGTCGCGGGCATCGGGGTCGGGACCGAGCTCGCAATCGACGGCACCGTGGCGCATGCCTTCTGCCACATCCTCTACAAGGCCCTTTTGTTCATGGCGATGGGGGCGGTCCTGTTCCGGACCGGCACGGTCAAGGCGTCCGAACTCGGCGGGCTCTACAAGAGCATGCCCTGGACCGCGGGCTTCTGCATCGTGGGCTCGGCCTCGATCTCGGCCTTTCCGCTGTTCTCGGGCTTCGTCTCCAAGTCGCTGATCCTGGCCGCGACTGCCGAGCAGGGCCATCTGGTCGCCTGGCTGATCCTGCTGTTCGCGTCGGCGGGCGTCCTCGACCACTCGGGGATCAAGGTGCCGTTCTTCTCGTTCTTCGCCCACGACAGCGGCATCCGGGTCAAGGAGGCGCCCTGGAACATGCTGGCGGCGATGGCGATCGCGTCAGCCTTCTGCATCGGCCTCGGCGTCTGGCCGGCGCCGCTCTACGCGCTCCTGCCCTATCCGGTCGACTTCCAGCCGTACACGGCGGCGCACGTGATCAGCCAGTATCAGCTGCTGCTGTTCGCGATGCTCGCATTCGCGGTCCTGATGCGGACCGGGATCTATCCGCCCGAACTGCCCTCGGTGAACGTCGATTTCGATGTCGTCTACCGCAAGGGCCTGCCGGCGCTGACCCGCGCCTGCATCCGGACCTTCGGCCCGCTCGACCATAAGGCGCGCAACGTCGTCCTGCGGAGCTTTCGCCGGGTGGTCGACCAGATCTACCGCCATCACGGCCCGGCGGGCGCGCTCGCCCGCTCGGTCAGCGCCGGCAACATGGTGTTCTGGGTGCTGATCATGCTGGCGGGCTATCTGGTGGTCGCGCTATCGGTGGCGCCCGGGTCGCCGCCCGCCGGCTGACCCCACAGCTTTGGGAGCGGCCGCTCGGACCGCTCCCGGCTGCGGACTGAGCGGCTACTTGGCCTGCCCGATCCGGGTCACGGTCTTCTGACCGTTGTTCTCCTCGTAGTACAGGGTGATCTTGGAGCCGACCTGCGGCATCATCGCCGCGCCGCCGCCCATCTCCATCCGGAACTTCTGGCCGTCGACCGTGATCTGCTGCTTGTCCTTATCGACCTCGGTCACGGTCCCGGTGACCTTGTTATCCTCGTTGGCCGCCGACTGCTGGCCGGTCTGAGCGCTGGCTTCCTTCTGCGCCTGCCCGATCCGGGTGACGGTCTTCTGGCCGTCGCGCTCCTGGTAGTAGAGCGTGATCCGGTCGCCGACGTTCGGCATCATCGCCGCGCCGCCGCCCATCTCCATCCGGAACTTCTGGCCGTTGACGGTGATCTGCTGCTTGTCCTTGCTGACCTCGGTCACGGTGCCGGTGACTTCGTTCCCCTGGTTGGCCGCCGACTGCTGGCTGGTCGAGGTCTGCTCGGACTGCTGAGCTGCCATGGCCGGCAGCGACAACGCACCGGCCGCGAGCGCGGCCGACATGATCAGAAGCTTGCGCATCTCGACAATCTCCCTCCTCGGTTATCGATTCGACGCGCGACCGGCAGGTCGGCGGCCGCGCCATTTCGGGACAACGAGCGCCTCGCGCCGAGGTTCCGGCATCCGTCCGCCAATTTTTCCCCCTGCGCTGTCCTGCGCGATCGGAACCCCTGCCGGGCGCCGGTGTTCGCTGGCCATACGATGCGACCTTTGGGAAGGCTCGGCCGATGCCCACGCTCCTCGACCCCGATCAGCGGGACGAGCTCCAGACCGTGGAGGTGAGGGGCCTTTCGCCCTGGCTTCCGGCGTCCGCCCATGCGGCCGGGGCGCCCGGGTTGCTCGACGTAAGCCTCGAGGTCAACGGTGCCGAGCACCGCCTGAAGCTCGACCCCCGGACCACGCTGCTCGACGCGCTGCGCGAGCACCTCGGGCTCACCGGGACCAAGAAGGGCTGCGATCTCGGCCAGTGCGGGGCCTGCACCGTGCTGGTCGAGGGGCGGCGGATCAACGCCTGCCTGACGCTCGCGGTGATGCAGGAGGGCAGGGCGATCACGACCATCGAAGGGCTGGCGCAGGGCGACGAGCTGCACCCGATGCAGGCGGCCTTCGTCGAGCAGGACGGCTTTCAGTGCGGCTACTGCACGCCCGGCCAGATCGTCTCGGCGGTGGGTCTGCTCGCCGAAGGCCGGACCGGCTCCGATGCCGAGATCCGCGAGCACATGAGCGGCAACATCTGCCGCTGCGGCGCCTACATCAAGATCGTGGCGGCGATCCGCTCGGTCGCGGCCAACGGAGGCTGAACCATGCAGCCTTTCGACTACGTCCGCGCCGGCAACACCCAGGCCGCAATCACAGGCGCGGGCGCGATCGACGGTACCGCCTTCATCGCCGGCGGCACCGATCTGATGCAGCTGATGAAGGAGGGTGCGGCCGCTCCCCGGCACCTGGTCGACATCAACGGCCTGCCGTGCACCGAGATCAAGGTGATGCCCGAGGGGCTGCGCCTGGGCGCGCTCGCGCGCATGGCGGACGTCGCCGACGACCCGGACGTGCGCCGGCACTTCCCGGCGATCGCCGAGGCGCTGCTCGCGAGCGCCTCACCGCAGGTGCGCAACGCGGCGACGATCGGCGGCAACCTGTTGCAGCGGACCCGCTGCACCTATTTCCGCGACCCGGCGATGCCCTGCAACAAGCGGGCGCCCGGCACCGGCTGCAGTGCGCTGGACGGCGACCATCGCCGGCACGCGATCTTCGGCGCCAGCGAGCACTGCATCGCGACCCATCCGTCCGATCTGGCGGTGGCGCTGGTGGCGCTCGAGGCGGTGGTCGAGGTCCAGGACGCGGATGGCCTGCGGCGGATCCCGGCGGGCGAGCTGCACCGGCTGCCCGGCGATGCGCCCCAGCGCGACACCGTGCTCGAGCCGGGCGAGCTGATCGTCGCGGTCGAGGTGCCGGCCTCCGCCGCGGCCGCGCGCTCCTGCTACCTGAAGATCAGGGATCGGGCGTCGTTCGAGTTCGCCTTGGTCTCAGTCGCGGCCGGGCTCGAGCTCGAAGCCGGCGTCGTACGGACGGCCAAGCTCGCGGCCGGCGGCGTCGGCACCAAACCCTGGCGGTTGCAGGCGGCCGAGGCCGCGTTGGAGGGCCAGCCGGCGACGCCCGCGAGCTACGAGCTCGCCGCGCACGCGATCGAGGGCGCGCAGCCGCTGCCGATGAACGCGTTCAAGGTCGAACTGCTGCGCCGGGCCGTGCGGCGCGCCCTGCTGACCGCGGGAGAGATGGCATGACGCTCGCGATCGGAGCGCCGCTGAGCCGGGTCGACGGCATCGCCAAGGTCACCGGGCGGGCGAAATACGCGGCCGAGTTCGAGCTGCCGGGGATGGCCCATGGCGCGATCGTCCAGAGCACGATCGCCAAGGGCCGGATCACCGGGATCGACGCCTCGGAGGCCGAGCGGGCGCCGGGCGTGCTGGCGGTGCTGACGGATCTGAACGCGCCGAAGCTGCCCTACGAGAAGCCCTGGCCGCCGCCGCCGGTCGACCCGATGGTCGGCCACCAGCTGCCGATGCTGCAGGACGATCTGGTCCGGCACAATGGCCAGCACGTCGCGCTCGTGGTGGCGGAGACTTTGGAGCAGGCGACCCATGCGGCGGATCTGGTGCGCATCGCCTATGCCGAGCAGCCGGCCGCGGTCGCGCTCGAGGACGCGCTCGCCCACGCCTTTCCGGTGACCGAAGGCAACCAGGCGGACGGCACGCCGGCGACCTATCGCCGGGGCGAGCCGGCCCGGGCGCTCGCCGAGGCGGAGGTCCAGGTCGATCGGAGCTACGTGATCGCCCGCGAGAACCACAACCCGATCGAGCTGCACGCGACGATCGCGGAGTGGCAGGGCGATCGTCTGACGCTCTATGACAAGACCCAGTGGCCGGGCAACGTGCGGCACTACGTGGCCCTGACCTTCGGCCTCGACGAGGAGCAGATCCGGGTGGTGGCGCCGTTCGTCGGCGGCGCCTTCGGCAGCGCGCTGCGCACCTGGCCGCACGTGATCCTGGCGGCGATGGCGGCGAGGGAGGTCGGCCGGCCGGTCAAGCTCGTCCTGACCCGGCGCCAGATGTACACGTCGGTCGGCTACCGGCCGCGCACGCTCCAGCGGGTGGCGCTCGGCGCCAGCCGCGACGGGCGGCTCGCCGCGACCATCCACGAGGCGACGACCGAGACGTCGTCTTACGAGGAGTACACCGAGCAGCTGCTGGACGCGACCTGGTCGCTCTACCGCTGCCCTCATCTCGAGACGCTCTACCGTCTCGTGCGCCTCAACGTGGCGACGCCGACGGCGATGCGCGGGCCGGGGCACGTCAGCGGTCTGTTCGCGCTCGAGAGTGCCATGGACGAGCTCGCGGTGGCGCTCGGCATGGATCCGGTCGAGCTGCGCCTGCGCAACGAGGCCGAGCGCGATCCGGCGGACGACCGGCCGTGGTCCAGCCGGTCGCTCGCGGCCTGCTGCCGGCTCGCGGGCGAGCGCTTCGGCTGGGCCGAGCGCAATCCGGAGCTGGGCTCGATGCGGGCGGACGGCAAGCTCGTCGGCTACGGCATGGGATGTGCGATCTATCCCGCGCGCCGGGCGCCGGCGACCGCCCGCGCCTGCATCCGGGCCAACGGCAGCGCGATCCTGCGCAGCGCGACCAGCGACATGGGGCCCGGCACCTACACCTCGATGACCCAGATCGCGGCCGATGCGCTGGGCCTGCCGGTGGCGAGCGTGCGTTTCGAGCTCGGCGACACCGACCTGCCGCGGGCGCCGGTGCACGGCGGCTCGATGACGGTCGCGAGCGTCGGGCCGGCGGTCCAGGCGGCCTGCCACGCCGCGCGCCGGCAGGTCCTGGAGCTCGCCCGCGGCGACGGTAACTCGCCGCTCCACGGCGCTGCCGAGGACGCGGTCGCGTTCGCCGGCGGCCGGATCTTCCGCCAGAGCGATCCGGCGGCCGGCGAGAGCTACGCCGAGATCCTGAAGCGCCACGGCAAGGAGCAGATCGAGGCGCAGGGCGAGGCCAGGCCCGGCCCCGAGGCCAAGCAGTTCTCGATGCAGGGCTTCGGCGCGCTGTTCGCCGAGGTCCGGGTCGATCCCGACTTCGGCACCGTCCGGGTCAAGCGCCTGATCGGCGCCTACGGCGTCGGCCGGGTGATCAATCCCAAGATCGCGCACAGCCAGTGCATCGGCGGCATGGTCGGCGGCATCGGCATGGCGCTGCTCGAGGAGACCCGGGTCGATCCGCGCTTCGGCCGGGTGGTCAACGCCAACCTCGCCGAGTACCTCGTGCCGGTGAACGCCGACGTCGAGGAGCTCGAGGCGCTGTTCGTCGACGAGCACGACCCGCACGTCAACCCGCTCGGGGCCAAGGGTCTGGCCGAGATCGCGATCTGCGGCGTGGCGCCCGCGATCGCGAACGCGATCTTCCACGCGACCGGCAAGCGCCTGCGCGAGCTGCCGATCCGGCCCGAGATGCTGCTTTAGGGTCGGCACTCAATCAGACCAGAACGCGAGAATCGATGCCGGTATTCGTGCAGGCTGGGCTCTGGGGCCTTCTGGCCGGCGGTGCCCTGGTGATCGGGGCCGCGCTCGCCTGGTTCCTGGAGATCCCCCAGCGCCTGATCGCGTCGGTCATGGCCTTCGGCAGCGGCGTCCTGATCTCCGCGCTGTCGTTCGAACTGATGGACGAGGCTTACCGGACCGGCGGCTTCGATTCGACCTCCATCGGGTTCATCGGCGGTGCCGCCGTGTACACCGCCGCCAACGTCTATCTGGCCCATCGGGGCGCGCGCCACCGCAAGCGTTCCGGTACCGCCGCCAACGCCAGGCAGCCGAGCGACGGCGGGAGCGGGCTCGCGATCGCCGCAGGATCGCTGCTCGACGGCATTCCAGAGTGCATCGTGATCGGCGTCACCATGATTTAAGGTGGCGCCGTCAGTGTGGTCGCGATCGTTGCGGTTTTCCTGTCGAACATTCCCGAAGGGCTGTCGAGCGCCGCCGGCATGAAGAAGGCCGGCCGCTCGGCTGGCTACGTCTTCGGGCTCTGGAGCGGCATCGCCGTGATCTGCGGGGTCGCATCGCAGGTCGGCTACAGCGTCTTTTCCAGTTTCTCCCAGGAAGTGATCGCGGCCACCGAGGCCGTCGCAGCGGGCGCGATCCTCGCGATGATCGCGGACACCATGGTGCCCGAAGCCTTCGAGGTGGCGCACGACTTCGCGGGCATGATCACGGTCGCGGGCTTTCTCGCGGCGTTCGTGCTGTCGAAATTCGGCGGCTGACGGCCAGTCCCAGTGCGACGCGCCCAAACCCTTTCAGGGCAGCGCGGCCTGCCAGTGCCGGGCGCGGTGCCACCAGGAGATGCCGACCAGCGCTAAGACGAGGGTGGCGATGATTATGCCCAGGCCTTCGCGCTCGGTCTCGATCGCGATCCAGCCCGCCGGCAGCGAGGGCCAGCACCAGAAGCTGCCAGCGACGGCGGCCGCGAGGCAGGCCAGATAGGCGCCGATCGCGCGCGGGCTGGGCGCCAGCCGCTCCGGGCGGAAGGCGGCGAGACCGGCCCAGGCTGACGGAACGGCGTAGATCAGGAACCAGAGGATCGCATCCGGGTCGTTGTATTGGACGAGCGCGAAGCCCGCGAGCATGATGCAGAAGCAGGCGTTGAGCGCGCGCATGAGCTGATTTCCCGACCGCAGGCTGGGCCCCGGGTGGTATACCGTTCCTCATCATGCGCAAGCGCGCGCAGCTGACAAGTCGGGCGCGACAACCCGCCATTTTGGCACTATGGTCGTGGTCGAGGGAAGCGACCTGGGCCCCGCGCCCCGGTCGGAGGCAGTTCGAAAGAAGAGTTCCATGCGGCATGACCCCAAGCTGGCGCCGGGCGCGCAGGCGGCCGCGGTGCATGTGCAACGGTTCGCGGTCGCGTTCGAGTATCCGGTCTACTTCACCGAGCGCCTGTTCGACCCGGCCAATCCGGTGCTGGTCGAGGCGCTGGCGCGGCTCGAGCCCGAGCGCCGCCACCGGTGCCTCGTGTTCCTCGACGACGGCCTGCTCGAGAGCAGGCCCCAGCTCGGTCAGCAAGTCGAGGGCTACGCGCGGGCGCATGCGGAGCGGATGCAGCTGGTCTGCCCGCCGCTGCCGGTGCCGGGCGGCGAGCGGATCAAGAGCGAGCTGTTCTTCGTCGAGCAGATGCAGCAGCGCTTCCACGAGCACGCCATCGACCGCCACTCGTTCGTGATCGCGATCGGCGGCGGTGCGGTGCTCGACGCGGTCGGGCTGGTCGCCGCGGTGACCCACCGGGGCGTGCGCCTGATCCGGGTCCCGACCACGGTGCTCGCCCAGGACGATAGCGGGGTTGGCGTCAAGAACGGGGTCAATCTCTATGGCGTCAAGAACTTCGTCGGCACCTTCGCGCCGCCGTTCGCGGTCCTGAACGACTTCGACCTGCTGAGCGCGCTGGCGGCGCGGGACAAGATCGCCGGCATCGCCGAGGCGGTGAAGGTGGCGCTGATCCGGGACGGGTCCTTCTTCATCTGGCTGGAGCGCCATGCCGATGACCTCTTGACCTTCGAGCGGGCGGCCATGGCGCAGATGATCCGGCGCTGCGCCGAGCTGCACATGCATCAGATCGCCCACGGCGGCGACCCGTTCGAGACCGGCAGCGCCCGGCCGCTCGACTACGGCCACTGGTCGGCGCACAAGCTCGAGAGCCTGACCAAGCACCACGTCCGCCACGGCGAGGCGGTCGCGATCGGGATGGCGCTCGACGCCCGCTACTCGGTGCTCGCCGGCCTGCTGGAGCCGGGCCAGGAAGAACGGATCTGCGCGCTGCTCGAGCATCTGGGCTTCCGGCTCTGGCATCCGGCGTTCGAGAGCCGGAGGCCCGACGGCAGCCTCGCGATCCTCGAGGGCCTGCGCGAGTTCCGCGAGCATCTGGGCGGCGAGCTCACGATCACGCTGCTCGAGGGCATCGGCCGCGGCGTCGAGGTCCACGAGATCGACGATCGGCGCATGCGCGCCGCCATGGCCTGGCTGCAGGAGCGGGACCGGACCCCATGAAGCTTGCGAATGCCGAGCTCGGTCATCTGACCTATTGCAGCAACATCCACCCGGGCGAGACCTGGCCCGAGGTGTTTTCGAACCTGCAGCGCTATCTGCCGGCGATCAAAGGGCAGGTCGCCGACAGCCGGGAGATGGGCGTCGGGCTGCGGCTGTCGGCGATCGCCGCCGAGGCGCTGAGCGAGCCGGACGCGCTGGCCGAGTTCCGGGACTTTCTCGACGCCAGCGGCCTCTACGTGTTCACGATCAATGGTTTTCCTTACGGCCCGTTTCACGGCGTCCGGGTCAAGGAGCTGGTCTATCAGCCGGACTGGCAGTACCAGGAGCGGCTGGCTTACACCGACCTGCTCGCGGATCTGCTGGCCGTGCTGCTGCCGGACGATCCGGATCTCGAGGGCAGCGTCAGCACCGTGCCCGGCACTTTCAAGCCGGTCGCCGATGGTCCGGGGGTGATCGACGAGATCGCCGCCAACCTGGTCCAGCACGCGGCCCATCTGGTCGAGCTCCGGGAGCAGAGCGGCCGGTCGATCGCGCTCGCGCTCGAGCCCGAACCCTATTGCCTGCTCGAGACCATCGACGAGACGATCGCCTTCTTCGAGCGCTATCTGTTCGGGCGGGCCGCGGTCCGCGGGCTGCGCGAGCTGACCGGGCTGTCGGCGGGCGAGGCCGAGGCGGCGCTCCGCCGCCATCTCGGCGTCTGCTACGACGTCTGTCACGCCGCGGTCGAGTTCGAGGACCCGGCGGGCAGCCTCGAGGCGTTGCGCCGGGCCGGCATCGCGGTGCCCAAGCTGCAGCTCAGCGCCGCGCTCAAGATCGCCGAGGTCGGCCCCGAGACCGCGCGCCAGCTCCGGCCGTTCGACGAGCCGGTCTATCTGCATCAGGTGGTCGCCCGCACGGACGAGGGGCTCGTCCGCCACCTCGACCTGCCGCAGGCGCTGGGCACTCTCGATGCGAGCCTGGGCGCCGAATGGCGGGTGCATTTCCACGTCCCGATCTTCTTCGACGAGCTGCAGCACTTCTCGACCACCCAGGACTTCCTGCGCCAGATCCTCGCTCTGCACCGGCAGCAGCCGATCTCGCCGCACCTCGAGGTCGAGACCTACACCTGGGACGTGCTGCCCGTGCGCTATCGCCAGGACGGGATCGGGCCGGCGATCGCGCGCGAGCTCGCCTGGGTCCAGGACCAGCTGCGCGGATGAGCTGGCGGGTCGCGCTCCGGCTCGGCCGCGTCTCCAACCTGCCGACCGTCTGGACCAACACGCTGGCCGGGATCGTGCTCGCGGGCGGCAGCGCCCTCGAGATCTGGACCCTGCCGCTGCTCGTGGCGCTGTCGCTGTTCTATGTCGCCGGCATGTATCTGAACGACGCCTTCGATGCCAGGATCGACGCGGTCGAGCGACCCGAGCGTCCGATCCCGGCGGGCCTGGTCAGCGCCGAGACCGTGTTCACGCTCGGCTTCGGCATGATGGCCGTGGGGCTTTGCGTGCTGCTCTGGGTCGGCTACGGCATTCCGGGCGGCACCGGCATCGGCCCGGTGTTCGGCGGCCTCGGGCTCGGCGCCGCGATCGTGCTCTACAACCGGCGCCACAAGGACAATCCGCTGAGCCCGGTGCTGATGGGCATCTGCCGGATGCTGGTCTACGTCACGGCCGGGCTCGCGGTCGTGCCCGACCTGCCGGCGCCGCTGCGGACCGGTGCCTTGATGCTGCTCTGCTACCTGATCGGGCTCACCTACGTCGCCAAGCAGGAGACGCTCGGCGAGGTCCGCAATCTCTGGCCGCTGCTGTTTCTCGCGGCCCCGGTGGGCTACGGCCTGTGGCTCGCGACCGCAGAGCCGACCAGCGCGCTTCTGCTCGTGATCTTCGTCGCCTGGATCGGGGTCGCGCTCTGGTTTCTCCGGCGCCGCCGGCCTGGCGACGTGCCGCGGGCGGTGATCAGCCTGATTGCGGGCATCTCGCTGCTCGATGCGATGCTGATCGCCGGTGCCGGGGCCGCCGAGGTCGCCTGGCTCGCGGTCGCGGGCTTTGCGCTGACGCTGGTCTGCCAGCGCTTCGTGGCGGGGACCTGAGCCTGCGCGCGCGGCCGGGAGCTCATCTCCGGCTGGCGGAACGCGCCCGGCCCTTTTAGATTGCGCCCAAGGCGAGGCAGAGCCATCAGATCGGGGAGGGAAGATGCGGCGGCTCATCCTGTTGTCGGCGCTCGGCGCCTTGTGCCTGCTCTCGGTGGCCGTCCGCGCGCTCGCTCAGAACGAGCAGGCGCCGGCCGATCAGATCCCGCACGATCAGGCGCTGGGCGACGTCGAGCATTTCACCGGCGGCGATCCCGAGCACGGCAACCAGTTGTTCCAGCGCTACTGTCGCGGCTGCCACGGCCCGGACGGGCGCGGCGAGGGCATGACCTTCATGCCGCACATCGGCAATCTCACCAAAAAGGACTATATCGAGTTCCTCCCCGACGGCTTTTTGTATACAGTGATCACGGAAGGGGGGGCCGCCGTGGGGAAGAGCGGGTTCATGCCGTCCTGGAAGTCGACCTTGAGCGACCAGGACGTCAAAGACGTGATCGCCTTCATCCGCACCCTGCCGACCTACTGAGCAATCTGCACGACCAAGAAACGCGGCGGCGCCAGGCCGCCGTCCATCGCAGGGGGAAATAATGAAAATCTGGTCCTGTCTCGCGCTCTCGGCCGGAGCGCTGCTGTTGCCGGCCTCTATGGCCTACGCCGACATGGAAGCCGCCGCCACGGCCGGCAGCGGCGACTCCGGCGGCTGGGCCAAGCGCACGGCGATCGAGCCCAATCCGGCCAAGGTCGTCGTGCCCGACGGCTACGAGGTCGGGGTGTTCGTCAAGGGTCTGAACGCGCCCTCGGCCGCCACCGTCGACGGCGACGGCAATCTCTGGGTCGTGGTCTCGCCGCCCTTGCTCGGCAGCCCGGCGGCCGACGAGTTCGAATCTCCGCGTGTCAAGGTGTTCGACAAGAACGGCAAGTTCATCAAGGACATCGGGGTCGACAAGTTCACGACCGCGATGAACGAGCTCTCTTACTGCCCCGAAAATCACAAGATCTACATCCCGGAATACGCGGAGAAGATCTGGGAGATCGACGGCGTCAACGGCGAGCTCAAGGAGATCGTGAAGGATCTGCCGATCGGCGATCACCGCAACGGCGGCATCACCTGCAAGGACGGCTACCTCTATTTCGCGCTCGGGAACCCGAGCAATGTCGGCTTCGCCGATCCGGACAACCACGGCTGGACCGACATCCCGAACGATCCGTTCTGGGTCAAGCACAAGGACGGCTTCGGCACCACGCCGCACGATCCGATGTGCCGCGACATCGTCCACACCGGCCTCAACATGAAGTCGTCCGACGGTCGCATGACCGGGGCCCTGCTGCCGGTCGGCGTGCCGGCCAAGCCGGGTATGAAGATCAAGGCGCAGGTGCCGTGCGGCGGCTCGATCATGCGGGTCAAGCTCGACGCCCAGGGTTCCGACGGCATCTATCCGCACGAGAAGATGGAGGTCTACGCCTTCGGCTTCCGCAACCAGTCGGGCGTCGCCTTCGGGCCCAAGGGCTCGCGCTTCGAGAACGCGCTCGCGGTCTCCGACAACGGCGCCAACGATCTGGGCAACCGGCGGATCGCGAACGGTGCCGAGAAGCTCTGGATCGTGACCGAAAAGGGCCAGGACGCCGGCTTCCCCGACAAGGAGGGCTTTCTGTTCGTCGACACCAAGCGCTACGGCTGGGACTACTACAAGGGCAACCCGGTCGAGCGGCCCTATCCTGAGCTCTACATCGGCGACAAGCCGTTCGTGCCGCCGGTCTACCCGTATCACTGGCAAAAGCATGTCGACGGCAACCGGGGCGTGCCGCTGATCATGGCCAACCCCGACCCCAACGGCTACATCAATCCGGTGCTCGAGTGGGACACCAACAACCCGATCGACGGCATCGCCTGGAGCAACGATGGCTTCAGCAGTCAGAATGACCTGTACGGGGCGGTCTATGGCATTCTCGACACGGGCCCGGAGAGCCTGACCCCGACCTGGCCGGCGGTGCTCAGGGTCGAGTTCCTGGAGCCCACCGGCGTCAAGTGGTCGTACTTCGCTCGCAACATCGACATGGGCCCGAACGCGTACCAGAAGCCCGAGAACCGGGGCGGCCTGGAGCGCCCGAACGACGTCGTGTTCTCCAACGACGGCAAGACCATGTACGTGGTCGACTACGGCGAGGTGTTCGGCGACTTCACCAAGCCGACACCGTTCTACACGACGCCGAAGTCGGGCGTGATCTGGACCATTAAGAAGAAGGCCATGTAAATGCCTGAGGCGACGGGCGCCGGCGGGTTGACGGCCGGCGCCCGTTGCTGCCCCGGGCCTCCGGCACGCGCCAGGCACCCGGGGTCAGGAGTGGAGCGTTGTCGAGCGCCACGGATCTCCTGAGCCTCTGGCTGCGACGGCAGCTGCCGCCGGATGCGGTCGCCTGGCTCGATGAGCAGCTGGCGAAGCTCGCGGGCGCTGCCGCCGATCGCGATCTTTACGTCGCGCTGGGCCTCGTGCCGCGCAAGCTTGGCCGGGCGGATCTCGAGCTGACCGACGCCGATCTGAAGCAGGCCGAGGCGGCACGCGCCGGCTGGGATCCCGGCGGCTGGAGCCTCGATCAGGCAGCGCGCATCCTGATTTTGTTGACCGCCGGCAGCGGCGAGCGCTTTGCCGCGCGCTTCGTCCAGCTCTGCCGGACTGCGGACGTCGCCGAGGCGATCGCGTTCTTCCGCGGGCTGCCGCTCTATCCCGAGCCTTCGCTCCTCGAGGCCCAGGCGGCCGAAGGCACCCGCTCCAACATGCGTGCGGTGTTCGAGGCGGTCGCCCATCGCAACCCCTATCCGCGCGAGCAGTTCTCGGAAAACCGCTGGAACCACATGGTGCTGAAGGCGCTGTTCGTCGGCTCGACGCTCGGGCCGATCCAGGGCCTGGATCAGCGCGCCAACCCGGCGCTCGCGCGCATGCTCTGCGACTATGCCCACGAGCGCTGGGCGGCCGGGCGACCGGTCAGCCCGGAGCTCTGGCGCTGCGTCGGCCCCTTCGCCGACGCCGACGGGCTGGCCGATCTGCAGCGCGTGCTCGCGACCGGCAATTCGACCGAACGCCAGGCCGCGGCGCTGGCGCTCGCCGCCTGTCCCGATGCCCGGGCCAAGGAGCTGCTCGCCGCCGCCCCGGATCTGCTAGCGGCGATCGAGCGCGGCGACCTCAGCTGGGACCGCCTCGCCCAGTGAGGCCGGCTCGTCCGCGCCACGGCCAGCCGTGGGCATCGGTGCTAGGCGCTCGCCCCCTGCTGCAGGCGTGCGGCCAGGCTCTTCAGCTGCCGTGTCCAGCCCGCCGCATGGTCCTCCATCAGCTCGTCGCGCTCGTCCTCCGGCAGGCCTGCCCAGCCGCGGTGCTCGAGGCGGAGCCGGCAGCCGGACGCGAGCGGCTGGATCTCGAAGGCGACCGTCGTGGCGGCACTCCAGCCCTCGTCCGCCCAGGTGAGCTCGAGCAGCTGCTCGGGCACAACGCGGGTCACGGTGCCCGTGGTGGTGATGCCGGAGCCGCCCTGGTCGGTCCAGCGCTCGACGAAGCGGCCGCCCGGGCGGGCGTCGAGCGTCACGACGTCGCCCCACCAGGCGTGGATCTGCGCCGGATCGGTCAAGGCCGACCAGACCCTCGCCGCCGTCGCCGGCAGCTGGATCGCGAGTACCAGCGTGTCCTCGTCTCTGTGGACGAACACCTCGGGGATGACGGGCATGCGTCTCTCCTTCCGATCGGCGAGGCCTGGAGCGGCCCGCGCCATGATGCTAGCATTTCCGACCGGCGTTCCGCAGCGCTCTGAGGAGGCTCGTCCATGTTCATCGATCCGCACACCCACATGATCTCGCGGACCACCGACGACTACGAGGCGATGGCCGCGGCCGGGATCGTCGCGCTGATCGAGCCCGCGTTCTGGATCGGCCAGCCGCGCACCCATGTCGGCACCTACATCGACTACCTGTCGGCGATCGTCGGCTGGGAGCGCTTCCGGGCGGGCCAGTTCGGCATCCGGCACTACTGCACGATCGGCCTCAATTCCAAGGAGGCGAACAATCAGGAGCTGGCCGAAGGCGTGATGGAGATCCTGCCGCGCTTCGCGCTCAAGGAGGGCGTGGTCGCGATCGGCGAGATCGGCTACGACGAGCAGACCGAGCTCGAGGACAAATATTTCCGGCTCCAGCTCGAGCTCGCCAAGGAGCTGGAGCTGCCGGTCATGATCCACACCCCGCATCGCGACAAGAAGCGGGGCACCACGCGCTCGATGGACGTGCTCGAGGAGCACGGGCTGGCGCCGTCCAAGGTCGTGATCGACCACAACAACGAGGAGACCGTGCAGGAGGTGCTGGACCGCGGCTTCTGGGCGGCGTTCTCGATCTATCCGAGCACCAAGATGGGCAACGAGCGCATGGTCGAGATCGTGCGCCAGTATGGGCCTGAGCGGATCATCGTCGATTCCGCCTGCGACTGGGGCATCTCGGAGCCGCTCGGCGTGCCCAAGACCGCGAAACTCGCGCTCCAGCGCGGCGTCCCCGAGGAGCACGTCCGCCTGATCTGCTATCAGAACGCGCTCGACGCCTACGGTCAGAGCGGCCAGATCCGCGAGGACGACTGGCTGAACCCGCCAGCGATCGACCAGCGGACCGTCTACGAGGGTAATTCGATCCTGCGCGGCGGCCGCGAGCCCAGGGTCGAGGAGCCCAAGGCGCGGCGGCCGATGGATCAGCTGCTGATCGAATAGCGGCGGTTCGGGCATGCAACGGGGCCGGCAGCCTCGCTGCCGGCCCCGTTCGTTCGGGCTTCGCTCGAAGGTCAGCCCTTGTTCTGCTGGCTCTGGCCCTGCTGGTTGTTCTGCATCTGGCCCTGGCCCTGCTGCTGAGCGTGGCTCTCGACCTGCGAGAGGATCGACTGCGGCACCAGCACGCCGTCGATCGCGTAGATCACGCCATTGTCGGCCTTGATCGGGCCGCCGATCACGGTCGCCTGGCGCAGCGCGCCCTGGTTCTGGCCGCTCTCGCGCGCCGCCATCTGCTGGCCGTTGCCGGCCTGCTGGCCGCCCTGCTGGTTACTGGCCTGCTGTCCGTTCGGCTGCTCGCCCGGCTGCTGGCCGCGCAGGACCTCCCGCTGGTGCTTCGTCGATGGCATCGCGCCCTCGGTCTGAGCCATGGTCTGGCGCTGCTCGGTCTTGGGCTGGTCCTTCAGCACCTGCTCCTGATGCTTGGTCGCGGGCATGTCGCCCTGCTGGGTCACGTCGGTCTGCGCCTGCTGGTCGGCGCTGGTGTCGGTCGCCGACGCCTGGCGCTGATGGGTCTGCCCCGCGTTGCTGGCGGACGCCTGCTGCTGACCATTGCTGCTGGAACTGCCGCCGGACTGGGCCTGCTGGCCACTCTTCTGACCATTCTGGCCGGCGGCGGGCGCGACCTCGACCGCGGGCGCGCTCATCGCGGCTACGTCCCGCTTGACGAGCACCTGATCGCCGACCCGCGTGACCGTCAGCCCGGTCGGCACCAGCATCACCATCCGGCCGGTGCCATCGATCGACAGGCTGTCGCCCTCGAGGGTGTCGACCTTGGTCTGCTTGCCGATCACCTGGTCGGCCTGGAGCCGCTTGCCCTCGACCACGTGGTACTGCAAGAGGCTCTTGAGCTGGTCCTGGTTGCCCTGCTGCATCAGGTAGTCCATCGTCCCCGGCGGCAGCTGCGCGAACGCCTGGTCGGTCGGCGCGAAGATCGTGTACGGTCCGCTGCCCTTCAGGGAGTCGGCGATCCCGGCCGACTTGATCGCCTTCGCCAGCGTGCTGAACTGCTGCTGGTTCTGGATCGTGCTCACGACGTCCGCGGCCTGCGCGCCGAAGCCGATCGCGCTGAGCGGCGCTGCCACCAGGGCCGCCGTGAGCAAGCTTCTCGTGTAAGTCATAGCGCTTTCCCTTCTGAGATGATGTGAATGCCGGCCGCGCGGAGCTGCCCGACTTGGTTGGTCAACGCCAGAGTTCTACAGGGGTTCCATGAAATTAGATCTTCTCAGGATTGTGATCATGGCAAGAATTATCAGATCGATATTGGCAAATGGCCGATGATTGAAGAAGAACCAGAAGCGATCGATCGTGAACCGGGGTCGAGACCGGGCGGTCCGTTCGGGGGAATAGCCGGCCGGGGCTGAACGTCATGGGGAAACGTCATGGGGAATAGCCGGTCGGGGCTGAGCGTCGTAAAGTGTGCGCCAGGGCGCGAAATCGGGAGGGGAGCGAGATGAGCAGGTGGGGACGAGGAGTCTGGACGTTGGCGATCGTGGTCGCGACCTGTGCGCTCGGCGCGGCCGGGCCGGCCGGGGCCGAGGAGCAGAAGCCCTATCGGGTGCGCGGCACCCTCGAGAGCGTCCATGGCGACCAGCTGACGGTCAAGACCCGCGAGGGCCAGACGCTCGACGTCGCGCTCAATGACAAGACCCGGTTCCTGGTCGTGCGCCCGGCCACCCTCGGCGCGGTCAGGGCGGGCGACTACATCGGCCTGACCTCGATCGACGCGGGCGACAAGCGGGTCGCGGTCGAAGCCCACATCTTCGCCGACGACCTGCGCGGCACGGCCGAGGGCCACGTGCCCTGGGATCTGGTCAAGGAGCCCAACACCATGACCAACGCGACGGTCGCCGAAGTCGAGGAGGTCGGCGACCAGCGCGAGATCAAGGTGCGCTATCAGCAGGGCGAGGGCGATCAGAAGACCAAGGGCAGCCAGACCATTTACGTGCCGGACGATCTTCCGGTGGTGCGCCTGGAGAAGGCGCCCGACCGCTCGGTCCTGGCGGCCGGCAAGAGGACCTTCATGATCGTCCGGGACGGAGCCGACGGCGGCCACACCGCGCTCGCGGTGATCGTCGGCGAGGAGGGCGCCGCGCCGCCGATGTGAGTCAGCGCCCGAAGACGTGGTCGAGGACCAGCTGCTTGAAGCTGGTCGCCTCGAGCGCGCCTGCGGGCAAGAGCTCGGGCACGCTCGAGATCACCAGCGGCCCGTGCTCGGGATCGTCGGTCGGCCGGCCGTGCGAGCCTTTGACCAGGCCCGTGGCCTTGAGCGAGATCACGTCGAGCAGCGTGCGCGCCCCGAGCTTGCGCTTGGCGAGCCGCCAGCCGACCGCGACCGGCGGCACGCGGATCGCCGGGTCGACGAACAGCTCGACCGGGTCGTAGCCGGGCTTCCTGTGGATGTCGACGGTGCGGGCGAAGTCGGGGGCGCGGGCGTCGTCGAGCCAGTAGTAATAGGAAAACCAGCGGTCGCTGCGCGCGATCGCGACCAGCTCGCCCGAGCGCGGATGATCGAGGCCGAGGGCGCGCTTGCCGTCCTCGGCCAGCACCTGCTCGATGCCCTCGACGCCCTCCAGCAACGATCTGACCTCGGCGACGCTCTGGCCGTGCTGGACGTAGACGTGGGCGACCTGATGGTCGGCGAGCGCGAACGCCGGTGAGGCGCCGGGGTCGAGGACCTCGCGCCCGAGCTCGAGACGGACCCGGATCAGGTCCGCCTCGCGCAGCGCCCGGTTGATGTGGATGGCGCCGGTCACCGGCGTGATGCCGTATTCGGAGACCACGATGATCCGGGCGCCGTCGCGCTCGGCCGCCGCGATCAGCTCGCCCGCGAGCGCGTCGATCTCCTCGAGGTCCTGCTTGAGGCGCGGCTGGCCGAGATCGGGACCGAGCCGCTGCAGGTTGTAGTCGAGGTGCGGCAGGTAGCAGAAGGTCAGCGTGGGCTTCCTGGTCTCGCGCACGTAGGCGGTGGCGCGCGCGATCCAGCGGCTGGACGCGATGTCGGCCGCCGGGCCCCAGAACCGGAACAGCGGGAACGGTCCGAACCTGGCGTCGAGCTCGTCGTGCAGCTCGGCCGGCTGGGTATAGTGGTCCGGGATCTTGCGGCCGTCGGCCGGGTACATCGGCCGCGGCGTGGCGCTCCAGTCGGCCGAGGAGTACATGTTGTACCACCAGAACATCTGGGCGCAGGTGAAGCCCGGGTCGCGGCGCTTTGCCGCCTCCCAGATCTTCTCGCCGGCGATCAGCCGGTTCGACTGGCGCCACAGCCAGACCTCGGCGAGGTCGCGGAAGTACCAGCCGTTGGCGACCGCACCATGGCCGGACGGCGGCAGGCCGGTGAGCAGCGTCGACTGCACCGTGCAGGTGACCGCGGGCGTCACCGTCGCGAGCGGCCGCAGGCCGCCTGCGGCCGCGAGCCGCCGCAGGTTCGGCGTGTGCTCGCCGAGCAGCGAGGGCGTCAGGCCGACCACCAGGATCACCAGGGTTGACTGCATGCGCCGGGATGCCGCCTTCGGAGGGATGACCACGACGCCGCGCGGCGCACTGGCGGCGCCGTCGCCACCTGGCTCGACCGCGCCGCGGTCGGCAGGCTAGGTTGTTGCCCAGACGTCCTGCTGTCTTTGCTACATCATGCCGCTGCGCCTGACGAGCCGTGACGACGGCGAAAATCGGTGCGCGCCCACATCGAGGTCCTCATGGCCGCCGACGCCGCCGAGCTGACGGAGGCGCCGCCGCTCGATCACGCGGCGGTGCGCTCGATCGTGATCGGCATCCTGCTGGCGATGCTGCTGGCGGCGCTCGACCAGACGATCGTCGCGACCGCGCTGCCGACCATCGGCCGCGAGCTCGGCGATGCCCGGCAGCTGCCCTGGGTCGTGACCGCCTACCTCCTGACCTCGACCGCGGTCACCCCGCTCTACGGCAAGCTCAGCGACATCCACGGCCGCCGGCTGATCCTGCTGATCGGCATCGGCACCTTCGTCCTCGGCTCGCTGGCCTGCGCGCTGGCGCCGTCGATGCGGGTCCTGATCGTCGCCCGCGGCCTTCAGGGGCTGGGCGGCGGCGGCCTGATCTCGCTCGCCCAGACGATCATCGCCGACGTGGTCGCCCCCAAGGAGCGCGGCCGCTATCAGGGCTACATCGCCGGCGTGTTCGTGACCTCGAGCGTCGCCGGGCCGGTGCTCGGCGGCTTCTTCGCCGAGCATCTGCACTGGTCGATGATCTTCTGGATCAACCTGCCGCTCGGCCTGGTCGCGTTCCTGATGACCAACCGGGTGCTGCGCCGGCTGCCGCGCCACGAGCGGCCCCATCGCCTGGATCTGCTGGGCACCCTCCTGATGGTGCTGGCGACCGTGATGCTGCTCTTGGCGCTGAGCTGGGGCGGCCAGCGCTACGCCTGGGCGTCGGCGCCGGTCGTCGGCCTGATCCTCGGCTCCGCGATCATGTGGGGGCTGTTCGTGCTCCGGCTTTGGACCGCGATGGAGCCGCTGCTGCCGCTGCCGGTGATCCTGAACCCGGTGGTCGCGGCCGGCACGGCGACCGCCTGCTGGGCGATGGGCGTGTTCATCGGCCTGTCGATCTACGTGCCGATCTACCTGCAGTCGGTCCTGCGGCTCTCGGCCAGCGCCTCGGGCGTCGCGATGATCGCGCTGATGGGCGGCACCGTCACCGGGGCGACCGCCTCCGGGCGGGTGATGATGCACGTCCGCCACTACCGGCGCCTGCCGGTCGTGGGCCTGATCGTCGCGGCCCTTGGCGTGCTCGCGCTGGCGCTGCGCCCCTCGGGCCTGCCGCTCGCGCTGGTCGAGGTGCTGCTGGCCGCGATCGGGCTCGGGGTCGGGACGGTCCTGCCGGTCACGACGGTCGCGATCCAGAACGCGGTCGAGTTGCACCAGCTCGGCACCGCGACCGCGAGCATGAACTTCTTCCGCTCGCTCGGTGGCGCGATCCTGGTCGCCGCGTTCGGCGCGATCCTTTTGGGCGGCATCGGCGCCGACCAGCTCGAGGCGCTGCGCACCACGACGGGCGCCGCCCCGCCCGGCCTCGCCGCCGTCTTCGGCTGGGTGTTCGCGGCGGCGGCGCTAGGGCTCGTGGCCGCGGTCTTGTGCCTGTTGACGATGGCCGAGCGGCCGTTGCGCGGCCGCCTGCCGGCGCCGGCTGCGGGCGGGGTCAGCCGCGCGGGCGGACCCGGTCAGACCAGGTGACGCCGATCGCGGCCGCCATCACGCAGCTGACCGCGAGCAACGTGCGGGCACCCGTCGGCTGTGCCAGCAGCACGGCCCCGACCAGGACCGCGACCGCCGGCTCGAGCGTCACCAGCACGCCGTAGGTGCGCGCCGACAGGCGCTGGAGCGCCGCGAACTCGAGCGCGAACGGCAGCGTAGTCGAGAGTACCGCGACCGCGAGCGCGCCCGCGAGCAGCAGCGGGTCGAGCAGCGCCGCAACCGCGCCGCCGGCACCGAATGGCGCAAGAAAAAGCGCGGCCACGACCATGCCGAGCGCCAGACCGCTGGCGCCGGGGAAGGCCTGGCCGACGCGCCGGCTGAGCAGGATGAAGCGCGCCCAGCCGGCGGCCGCGATCGCCGCCAGCAGGACGCCCAAAGGATCGAGCGCCTGGCCGAGACGCGGCGCGAACAGGGCGAGCCCGACCACGGCGAGCACGATCCAGAAGAAATCTACAGCCCGCCTCGAGGTCAGCACCGCGACCGCGAGCGGGCCGATGAACCCGATCGTCACCGCGGTGCCGAGCGGGATGCGCGCGATCGCCTCGTAGAAGCAGAGGTTCATCGCACCCATCACGCAGCCGAACTGCAGCAGCAGCCAAGCGTGTGCCAGAAGGTTGCGATCGAGCGCGGGGCGGGCTCCGAGCATCAACAAGAGCGCCGCAATGCCGACCCGCAGCAACACCGTGCCGGCCGGCCCCAGGGCCGGGAACAGGTTGACCGCGAGTGCCGCCCCGATCTGGATCGAGACGATCGAGAGCAGGACGAGCGCGGGTGGCGGTGCCGCGCCGATCGCGCGCGCGACCGCACCGCGGACCCGGCCTGTGCACGCCCGGCCTGGCAGATCGAGCGCCGCGATGGCCGGCTCGGACAAGGTCCTTCTCCCGACAGAAATTGACCGAGCGCAAAGCGTAGCCGGCGATCGGCGTTACGCAAGGCCGGACGAAATGCCCCGGTGATCCGGGCGCTGATCAACGTATGATGGTTGCGTGCTCGGATTCCACAAACATCCCGACGATCGGGCGCCGACGGCCAGGTCCTGGCGCCTGGGGCTGGTGCTCGCTGGCCTGCTGGCGCTCGCCGGTTGCGGCGACCAGCAGGACGGCCGCGTCACCCTGGTCTTCTGGGCGATGGGGCGCGAGGGCGAGATCGTGCAGGCGCTGACCCAGGAGTTCGAGCGCCGGCACCCCGACATCCGGGTGCGGGTCCAGCAGATCCCCTGGAGCGCCGCGCACGAGAAGCTGCTCACCGCCTATGCCGGCGACACCATGCCCGACGTCTTCCAGCTCGGCACCACCTGGGTCCCGGAGTTCGTGGCGCTCGATGCGATCAGCCCGCTCGACCAGCGGGTCGCGGCCTCGCCGGAGGTCGCCTCGGCGGACTTCTTCCCCGGCATCGTCGACAGCAATGAGGTCGGCGGCCACCTCTGGGGTCTGCCCTGGTACGTCGACACGCGGCTGCTGTTCTATCGGCAGGACATCCTGAGCCGGGCCGGCCATCCCGAGCCGCCACGGACCTGGGCCGAATGGCGGGACGCGATGGCGGCGGTCAAGCGGCTGGTCGGCCCGGATGCCGATGCCATCGTGCTGCCGAGCAACGAATGGGCGCCGGTCGTCATCCTGGCGCTGGAGCAGAATGCGGAGCTGTTGAAGGGCGATGCCGAGTGCGCCGATTTCGACGGCCCCGGCTTCCGCAAGGCGCTCAGCTTTTACCTCTCGATGTTCGAGGACGGCTTTGCCTCGGCCAGCACCGGCGCCGAGATCGCGAACCTCTACCAGGAGTTCGCGAACGGGCGCTTCAGCATGTACATCAGCGGCCCCTGGAACCTCGGCGAGTTCGCGAGCCGGCTGCCGCCGGCGCTCCAGGACGCCTGGGCGACCGCGCCGATGCCGTCGCCCGATCAGCGCTATCCGGGCGTCTCGCTCGCGGGCGGGGCGAGCCTCGCGATCCGGCGGACCTCGGCGCACCAGGACGCGGCCTGGAAGCTGATCGAGTTCCTCACCGGCACGGCACAGCAGATCCGCTTCTACCAGCTGAGCGGCAATCTGCCGGCCCGGACCGCCGCCTGGCAGGACCCGGCGCTGGCCGGCGATCGCCGCGCGCAGGCCTTCTTCGAGCAGCTGCAGCGGGTCCGCTCGACCCCCAAGATCCCGGAGTGGGAGCGGATCGCGGCCGCGATCACCCGGCGGGTCGACCAGCTGGTGCGCGGCGACCGTACGCTCGACGCCACGGTCCGGGCGCTCGACGCCGACGTCGACCAGATCCTCGAGAAGCGGCGCTGGCTGCTGCACCGGCGGACCGGGGGAGCGGCCGCGGGCGTCGGCGACGCCTGCGCCCGCCTGCGGACGGCGGCATCGTGAGGGCGGGTTTCTGGTTCGCGCTGCCGGCGCTCGGGCTGATCGCGGTCTTCTTCGTGCTCCCGGTCCTGGCCGGGCTGGCGCTCAGCCTCAGCGACTTCGACATCTACGCGCTCGGCCACCTCGACTATCTGCGCTTCATCGCGCTGCGCAACTACGGCCGTCTGCTCGAGGACCCGCTGTTCTGGCGGGCGCTGCTCAACACCTTCTACTTCGTGCTGGTCGGCGGCCCGCTTTCGGTCCTGGTCTCGCTGGGCGCGGCGCTGCTGATCAACGCCCGGCTGGTCCGCTTCAAGGGGTTGTTCCGGGTCGTCTACTTCCTGCCGGTCATGACCGCGCTGGTCGCGGTCGCGGTGGTCTGGCGCTACCTCTATCACCCGCGCTACGGCCTTTTGAACTATGGCCTCGGGCTGCTCGGGATCGCGCCGCTCGACTGGCTGGGCAACCCCTGGCTCGCGATGCCGGCGCTGATCCTGATGGCCGTGTGGAAGAACTTCGGCTACAACATGATCATCTTCATCGCCGGCCTGCAGGCGATCCCCGAGCAGCTCTACGATTCCGCCAGGATGGACGGCGCCGGCCGCCTCCAGCAGCTTCGCTACGTGACGCTGCCGATGCTTGCGCCGACCTTCCTGTTCGTGGGCGTGCTGACCATGATCGGCTCGTTCCAGCTGTTCGCCGAGCCCTACGTGATGACCCAGGGCGGGCCTGCGGACAGTACGCTCTCGGTCGTGCTCCTGATGTACGAGCAGGGCTTTCGCTGGTGGAATCTGGGCTATGCCGCGGCGATCGCGGTGCTGCTGTTCGTGATCATGCTGGCGGGCACGGTCCTGCAGCTGCGGCTGCGGAGGGGGTTATGATCGGCCGCGAGCTCGAGCGGGCGGTGATCTACGCCGCGCTGATCCTGGGCCTGATGCTGACGCTCGCCCCGCTGCTCTGGATGCTCTCGGCGTCGCTGATGCCGGCGGGCGAGGCCAGCGTCTATCCCCCGCGCCTGTGGCCGAGCCGGGTCACGTTCGAGCACTACGCGGCGTTGTTCTCGCGCCTGCATCTCGCGCGCTACTTCCTGAACAGCCTGCTGATCGCGAGCGCGATCACGGCGATCTCGCTCTTGGTCAACTCGATGGCCGGCTACGCCTTCGCCAAGCTCCGCTTCCGGGGCTCCGAGCGCCTTTTCCGGCTGCTCCTGAGTGCGCTCGTGATCCCGGCCCAGGTCGCCATGCTGCCGCTCTTCCTGATGCTCAAGCAGATCGGGCTGATCAACAGCTGGTGGGGCGTGATCGTGCCGGGCATGGCCAGCATCTTCGGCATCTTCCTGATCCGGCAATACGCGCTCTCGATCCCGGACAGCCTGCTCGAGGCGGCGCGGATCGACGGCGCCAGCGAGTTCAAGATCTACTGGCTGGTGGTGCTGCCGATCTGCCGGCCGATCCTGGTCACGCTCGCGATCTTCACCTTCATGGGCGCCTGGAACGATTTCATGTGGCCGCTGATCGTGTTGACCGACGAGCGCATGTACACGCTGCCGGTGGCGCTGGCCAACCTGCTCGGCGAGCACGTCCAGGACACCGAGCTGATGATGGCGGGCTCGGTGCTGACGATCCTGCCGGTCCTGCTGCTGTTCATGTTCGTGCAGCGGGCCTACATCGAGGGGATCACGGCCGGTAGCCTTAAGGATTAATTAACCCAACCGGCGGTAAGGGGTGTGGCTATCCCGAAGGCCGTGCAGGAATGCCACAGTGGATCGCCCTTCGTCCCGCGATGGTTGATGATTTCTTTACTCAAAGCTCCAACTTGTTACGTTACGCTACGGAAATCCGGAGCGAAGGGGTGGGAGCATCGGTGCGCGAGGGTCGCGCGACGGGGCTGTTTCGCCGTCGACACAGCAGTGTGGAATGGAGTCATCACGTGATGCCGGATGAGCAGCCTCGAGATCGCCAGGTTGGGAACCGCAGACTTGCCGCCGCGGGCTGGGCGGCTGTGCTCCTGGTCACCCTCGCGGCGCTGGCGCCGGCGGCGCGGGCGGCGCTCCTGGACGATTTCGAGAACCTCGGCGGCTGGTCGACCAGCGCCTCCGACGGCGTCAGCGTCGAGCTCGCCCAGGACGATGGCTATCGCGGCATGGCGATGCGCCTCGACTTCGATTTCAAGGGCAGCGCCGGCTATGTGATCGCCCGCAAGACCATCAACCTGCCCCTGCCCGACGATTACGCGTTCTCATTCTACATCCGCGGCGACGCGCCCGAGAACAATCTCGAGCTCAAGCTGATCGATCCCTCGGGGCAGAACGTGTGGTGGGCCTCGCAGCGCCACTTCGAGTTCCCGTCCCAGTGGCACAAGGTGACGATCAAGAAACGACACATCGAGTTTGCCTGGGGGCCGGACAGGAGCGAGCTGAAGCAGGCGGCGACGCTCGAGATCGCGGTCGCGGCCGGCCGAGGCGGCGCCGGCTCGGTCTGGATCGACCAGCTGAGCTTTGCCGAGCGCGACCTCGGCCCCTACGATCTGGTCCCGGACCTCAAGGCCTCGACCAGCGCCGACGGCAGCCGGACCGAGGCTGTGCTCGACGATGACCAGACCACCAGCTGGCACAGCGGCACCGTCGCCGAGGAGCAGTGGCTGCAGTTCGATTTCAAGAAGCTGCGCGAGTACGGCGGTCTGGTGATCAATTGGGACGATCAGGACTTCGCCAGGACGTACGACATCCAGGTTTCCGACAACGAGCGGGACTGGCAGAACGCATTCCACGTCGAGGCCGGCAATGGCGGCCGTGACTACATCTACCTGCCCGAGACCGAATCCCGCTATCTGCGCCTCGACTTCAAGCAGAGCAGCCGGACCACCGGCTACGGTATCAAGAGCATCGACATCAAGCCCTATCAGTTCGGCTCGTCGCCGAACCACTTCTTCGGCGCGATCGCTCAGGACGCGCCGCGGGGCACCTACCCCAGATACTATTCCGACGAGCAGAGCTACTGGACCGTGATCGGCGTTCCGGGTGACCATCAAAGGGCTCTGATCGACGAGGCGGGCATGGTCGAGCCCGGTGAGGGCTGGGGCTCGATCGAGCCATTTCTGTATCTGAACGACCAGCTGGTCACCTGGAACGACATCGAGCCGGTCCAGGAGCTCGAGGACGGCTATCTGCCGGTTCCGAGCGTGACCTGGACCCGCTCCGAGGCCCGCCTGAAGGTCACCGCTTTTGCGGCCGGCGAGCCCGGTCGCTCGTCGCTCTGGCTGCGTTACCGGGTCAGCAACGATTCGCCCGCGCCGCTGAAGGGCCGGCTGTTCCTGGCGCTGCGTCCGTTCCGGGTCAACCCGCCCTGGCAGACGCTGAACGGCGGCGGCGGTGCCGTTCGCGAGCAGGATCTGACCTACGGCGAGCAGACCGTGGTCATCGACCGGGACAAGCGGGTGCTGGCGCTGAGCCGTCCGGACAATTTCGGCGCGGCGCGCTTCGAGGACGGCAGCATCACCGATTACCTGCGAACCGGCGCTTTGCCCGGCCAGACCTCGGTGTTCGACAAGTTCGGCTACGCCTCGGGCGCCCTGAATTTCGACCTCGATCTCGCCGCCGGCCAGCACAAGGACGTCTTCCTCGTGGTCCCGTTGTTCAAGGAGAGCCGGCCGGTGCCGACCGAGGCGACCGACGCGGACGCCGCCCGGCTGTGGGGCGAGGCGTTCGACGCGACCGTCAAGGACTGGCACCGGGCGCTGGATCGGGTGGCGATCGAGCTTCCGGGCAACGATCAGAAGATCGTCGACGCACTCAAGACGACGCTCGCCTATATCCTGATCAACGCCGACGGCCCGGCGCTGCAGCCGGGGCCGCGCGCCTACAAGCGCACCTGGATCCGCGACGGCGCGCTGATCTCGGCGGCGCTCCTGCGCATGGCCCACCCCGAGGAGGTGCGCAGGTTCATCGAGTGGTACGCGCCCTACCAGTTCCCGGACGGCGCCATTCCCTGCTGCGTCGACGCCCGGGGCGCCGACCGTGCGGTCGAGCACGACAGCCACGGCGAATGGCTGTACCTGCTCGGCGAATATTACCGCTTCTCGCACGACGTCGGCCTGCTCACCGAAATGTGGCCGAGCGTCCTCGGCGCGGTCAGCTACATCGACAGTCTGCGGCAGGAACGGCGAACCGAGGAGTACCAGCAGCCCGGCAAGCGGATGTACTATGGCCTGGTGCCGAAATCGATCAGCCACGAGGGCTACATCCAGAATCCGGTGCACTCCTACTGGGACGGCCTGTTCGTGCTGCTCGGGCTGAAGGATGCGGCCTGGATGGCGACGGTGCTCGGCGAGAACGCGCATGCCGCCGCCTTCGCCCGCATGCGCGACGAATTTCGCGCCGATCTGTACGCCTCGATCGCGCTCAGCATGCAGCGGCACGGCATCGCCTACATTCCGGGCGCCGCCGAGCTCGGTGATTTCGACTTCACCTCGACCGCGATCGCCGCCGATCCGGTCGGCGAGCTGCGCAACCTGCCGGAGCCCGCGTTCCGCGAGACGTTCGAGGAGTATTATCGCTACTTCACCGCGCGCAAGAACGACCGGACCAACGATCCCCAGTTCGAGCGCTACACGCCCTACGAGTTCCGGATCGTCGGGCCGATGATCCGCATGGGGCTGAAGCAGCAGGCGCACGAGGTGCTCGACTACCTGCTCGAAGGGCTGCGGCCGCTCGGCTGGAACGGCTGGGCCGAGGTGGTCTGGCGCGAGCCGCGGGCGCCGAAGTTCATCGGTGACCTGCCGCACAGCTGGGTAGGCGCCGAGTTCATCCGCTCGGTCCGCACGATGTTCGCCTATGAGCGCGAGGGCGATCAGGCCCTTGTCGTGGGCGCCGGCCTGCTGCCGGAGTGGGTGCTGAGCGACAGCGGCGTCAGCGTCCGGCGGCTGCCGACCTACTACGGCACGCTGAACTATTCGATCCGGCCGCACGGCGATCGCGAACTGGTGGTCGCGATGAGCGGCGACATCGCCCTGCCGCCCGGCCGGGTCGTGCTGCCCTCGCCGCTCGAACAGCCGCTGCTCGGGGTCACGATCAACGGCCGCGAGAGCCAGAGCTTCACCAAGACCGAGGCGGTGATCGACCAGTTCCCGGCGACCGTCGTGCTGCGCTACGGTGGCACACCGGTGTCGGACGGCGAGCGTGCCACCCTGAACAACACCGCCCGTGAGCCGGAGGACGACGGCCAGGCCAGGCCCAGGGACCAGCACAGCTAGCAGGCGGCGCATGATCAGTCCGTCCTCCCCGGAGCGCGCGATCCGCGAGCTGGATTGGGAGCAGCTGTTCGATCGTCAACCGCAGGCGCAACGGCTGGCACGCGGCCGCTATGCGGTCCTGATCAGCGCCGCCGGCGGCGGCGGCTCCGAGTGCGACGGCATCGCGCTGACCCGCTGGCGGGGCGATCCGGTCGAGGACGGCGACGGCTGGTTCGTCTATCTGCGCGACCTCGAATCCGGCGGCCTCTGGTCGATGGGCTGTCAGCCGACCGGCCGCGAGCCCGAGCGCTATGCGGCGCGGCTGGCGCCGGAGCGCGTCCTGATCCGGCGCCGCGACGACGGCATCGAGGCGACGCTGACCGTCGCGCTCGCGCCGGACGCGCCGATCGAGATCCGCCATTGCCGGATCGGCAATGACTCGTCGCGGCCGCGCCGCATCGAGCTCACGAGCTATCTCGAGGCGGTGCTCCAGGCGGCCGCGGCCGATGCCGCCCATCCGGCGTTCGCCAAGCTGTTCGTGCAGACCGAGGCGGTGCCGGAACGGCGCGCCCTGCTCGCGACCCGACGGCCGCGCGGCGCCGACGAGCGCAGGTTCTGGATCGTGCACTGGCTGATCGGAGAGCAGGCGCCGGCGCCCGCCCTGCAGCACGAGACCGACCGGCAGCGCTTCATCGGCCGGGGCCGCTCGCTGGCGGCGCCGGCGGCGCTGACGAGCGCCGCGCCGCTCTCCGGCACGACCGGCAACGTCCTCGATCCGATCCTCAGCCTGCGCGCGGTCGTCGAGCTGGCGCCGGGCGAGCAGCGGGCGCTCGCCTTCGGACTCGGCTTCGCCGCGACGCGGGCAGAAGCCCTCGCGTTCGCCGCCCGCCATGCAGCGCTCGCTGACCTCACGGGCATCCTCGGTGAGGCGCCCGCCGAGCCCCCGCCGCCCGCCCCGAAGACCTCGCGCGCGGCCGCACGGCTGCGGTATCAGCCGGCGACGCTGAGCGAGCCGTGGACCGCGCCGGCCCCAGAGGAGCTGCTGTTCGACAACGGCGTCGGGGGCTTTGCCGCCGGCGGGCGCGAGTACGTCCTGCGTCTCGCGCCGGCCGAGCGTCCGCCCCTGCCCTGGACCCATGTGGTCGCCAACGAGACCTTCGGCTTCATCACCTCCGAGGCCGGCGCCGCCACCACCTGGTCGGGCAACAGCCGGGAGAACCGGCTGACGCCCTGGTCCAACGACCCGGTCAGCGACCCGCATGGGGAAGCCCTCTATCTGCGCGACGAGGACGTCCTCAGCTTCTGGTCGCCGAGCCCCGGGCCGGTGCCGGCGCCGGCTACCTGCACCGTCCGCTATGGCTTCGGCTACTGCCGGTTCCAGCAAACCAGCGCCGGGCTCGAGCAGGAGGTCTGGCAGTTCGTGCCGCGCTCCGATCCGCTCAAGGTGACCCGGATCCGGCTGCGCAACCGGTCCGGGCGACGGCGGCGGCTCAGCGCGTTCGCCTATGCCCGCCTGGTCCTGGGCGGGCTGCCCGCGACGACCGCGAGCCCGGTCGAGACCTCGGCGGATGCCGAAACGGGCACGCTCCTGGCCCGCAATCCGGCGCGCGGGGAGTTCTCGAACGGCGTCGCTTTCGCGACCGCCGTGGCGCCGGCCGGCGCGACCCTCCATGGCACCGCCGATCGCGCCGCCTTCATCGGCTGGAACGGCAGCCCGGCGCGCCCGGCGGCGCTGCTCGGGGCCGCCGCGCTCGACGGCCGGACCGGCGCGGGCCTCGATCCCTGCTTCGCGCTCCAGGTCGGGCTCGAACTCGGGCCCGGCGAGACCGCCGAGCTGGCCTTCCTGCTCGGCGAAGGTCGGGACGCCGAAGCGACGCGCGCTTTGATCCGGCGCTATGCCCTGCTGTCCGCGATCGACGCGGCGTTCGACGACGTCTGCGGGTTCTGGCGCGATCTGATCGCGGCGGTCGAGATCCGCACGCCCTCGGCGGCACTCGACCTGATGGCCAACGGCTGGCTGGTCTATCAGACCCTATGTTGCCGGCTGTTCGCGCGCTCGGCGTTCTACCAGTCCGGGGGCGCCTTCGGGTTCCGGGACCAGCTCCAGGACGCGGCGGCCCTGGTCCACCTCCGACCCGAACTGACCCGGGCTCAGATCCTGCTGCACGCCGGCCACCAGTTCGTCGAGGGCGACGTCCTGCACTGGTGGCATCCGCCAGCGGGCCGCGGCGTCCGCACCCGCTTCTCGGACGATCTGCTGTGGCTGCCGTTCGTGGTCGCCGATTACGTCGCGACCACCGGCGATCGCGCGCTCCTCGACGAGATGGCGCCTTTCCTCAGCGCCCGCCCGCTCGCCGACGGCGAGGACGAGGCCTATCTGTTGCCGACCGATTCGGGCGAGCGCGCCAGCATCTTCGAGCATTGCTGCCGGGCGCTCGACCGGTCGCTGACCGCGGGCGCCCACGGCCTGCCGCTGATGGGCACCGGCGATTGGAACGACGGCATGAACCGGGTCGGCCGCCTCGGCCGCGGCGAGAGCGTCTGGCTCGGCTTTTTCCTGTACACGATCCTCGGCCGGTTCGTTCCGCTCTGCCGGGCGCGCGAGGATGCGGCCCGGGTGCAGCGCTACGAGGCTTACCGCGGGCAGCTTGGCGTCGCCTTGAACGGCGCCGGCTGGGACGGCGCCTGGTACCGGCGCGCCTACTACGACGACGGCACGCCGCTCGGCTCGGCGGCGAGCGACGAATGCCGGATCGACGCGCTCGCCCAGGCCTGGGCGGTGATCTCGGACGTGGCGCCGTCCGACCGGGTCGAGCAGTGCCTGGACGCGCTCGAGCGCCTTCTGATCTCGGACCGGGACCGCCTGATCCGGCTGCTGGCGCCGCCGTTCGACCGTACCGACCACGATCCTGGCTACATCAAGGGCTACGTGCCCGGGGTGCGCGAGAACGGCGGCCAGTACACCCACGCGGCGCTCTGGGCGGTGCAGGCGCTGGCCCTGGCCGGTCGACGGGCGCGCGCGGCCGTGCTCCTCGAGATGATCTCGCCCGTGAGCCACGCGCACACGGCCGAGGCGGTCGCGACCTACCGGGTCGAGCCCTACGTGATCGCGGCCGACGTCTACGGCGCGCCACCGCACGTCGGCCGCGGCGGCTGGACCTGGTACACCGGCTCGGCGGGCTGGATGCTGCGGGTGATCCTGGAGACGCTGCTCGGCTTCGAGGTCGAGGGCGGGACGACCCTGGTCCTGCAGCCGCGCCTGCCCGCGAGCTGGCCCGGGTGCGAGCTGTGCTGGCGCCGGCCGGGCAGTCCCGAGACCTACGTGGTCGCGATCACTAACGATGGCCGCGGCGGCATCGTGACCGGAGCGACCCTGGACGGTGATCCGGTCGAGCTGCGCGCGGGCGCCGCGCGCGTGCCGGTCGTGGGCGATGGTGCCGCACACCGGGTCGAGCTCCAGCTCGGCTGACCCTCGCCACCGGCCCATCTCGCGGGGCTCCGGGCCGTTCAGAGGCCGGACGTTGCGCGCCCGGCGCCGACCTCCGGCAGGCCGCCTCCGGACTGGTGCATCTGACCCCGGCGCACTTGAGGCCGGGTTGGTCGTCAGCTCGCCTCGCCGGTCGGCCGTAGCGCCCGAACTGCGAGACCTGGGCCGCGTGCGAGCGAGCGACGCCTGGAAGTCGTCGGTCGGAGAGCGGCAGGCGGCGAACGGAGCCTGTCCGGCAGTCCGGTTCGGGGCCAGCCGGACAGGCTTGAGCACTGGGCGTCCGGATCATGCGCGAGCCTCGTAGGGCGCCGGCACGCCGGCGCCTGGGCCACGCGCAAACGTCGGATGCTCGGTGCCTGAGGACCGATCGTCCGGATCATGTGCGAGCCTCGGACGCAGGGCGCCGGCATGCCGGCGCCTGGGCCACGCGCGAGCGTCGGATGCTCGGTGTCGGAGGACCGATCGTCCGGTCGTGTGCGCGTCTCGGATGAAGGGCGCCTGCATGCCGGCGCCTGGCCACGCGCGAACGTCGAATGTTCGGCGCCTGAGGACCCGGCGGCCGGATCATGCGCAACGTGCGGGGCGCCTGCATGGCGCGGGCCCGGGCCACACGCGAATGTCAGGATCTGGGGCGCCTGCTATCGGTCGGCGCCGAAGAAATGCTCATCCGCCAGAATCGGCAGGGCTTTGACCGCGATCGGATCGGCGGCGAAGGCGCGCTGGATCACGTGATCGGCGAGCTGGTTGGCGATCGCGACCAGCAGCATGCCCTGGTCGAGGGGCAGGTAGCTCTGCGCGATCTGGCCGGTCTTGGGGTCGAGCGCATCGTAGAAGCCCCAGGCGCCGTAGCTCGCGGGGTAGCGCTCGGCGAGCCGGCGCAGGTTCCTGATCGCCGGCGCGGGCGTCGCCGCCAGCGCCAGCGCCGAGGCGTAGGGCGCGACCACGCCGTCGGCGTAGCCGAGCACGCCCAGATAGCGGACCCCGAACTCGCCGTAACCGCCGCTCGCGGTGGCGCTCGGCGACATGCCCCAGACCGGGTAGTTCAGCTCCTCGAGCGCGTGCTGGCGCTGCAGCGTGGCGTGGACGAAGTCGTTGCGGCCGAGACCGTCGGGGGCGAGGCGGGCCTCGTCGACCACCAGCGTCGGCATCAGCGCCTCGAACATGCTGCCGCCCCAGGAGGGCAGGTAGCGGTAGGGGCCGTGCTCGTACCAGCCGTCCATCACCTGATGGCCCTGGACCTGCCGGGTCTTGCGCCCCTGGGGCGCCTGCGTCTGCCAGCTTTCCTCCGGCGGCAGCGTGTGCTCGAGACTGAACCAGTGCGCCTCGGGCACGTCGCCCTTGCCGATCGCGATCAGGCTCAGCACGCGCGCTTCGGTGTACAGCAAACCGTAGTGGTACTGGGACGGGCAGCCGAGGTTGACGTAATAGCCGTGGCTCATCAGGCCGAGGGCGGGGTCGTAGAGCCAGCCGTAGTCGCCGTCCTGGATCAGCCGGCCCGCCGGCCCGGCGAGCTCCGGAAAAGCCTGGCGCACGACCATCAGACCGGCGGTCAGCCAGCTGGAGTTGACCGAGGAGACGAAGTTGCTGCTGCGCTCGAGGGTGGCCGTATCGTAGTAATTGTAGAAGAAACCGTGCAGCCGCTCGAGTCCGGCGAGCGTGCCGAGCCCGTGACCGATCAGATCGATCGCCTCCGGCCGGCCGACCAGGCCGAGCTTCTCGGCGCCGGCCACGGCCATCAGCCAGATCCCGACGGTGCTCGGGCTGGTGTAGTCGCCGACCTGGGCCCGGGCCGGGTCGACCCCGGTCCCGGCGAAGGTGACGTGGTCGATCGGCAGGCCGTGCTCGCGGTCGGTCATCGCGGCGAGGCCCTGCCAGGTGCTGCGCGCCACCTGCATCAGGAAGGTGGCATCGTCGGCGAGCTGCGGCGGCGGTACCCTCAGGGCAGCGGGCCAGCCCCGCAGCCGGCCGGCGACCGCGGCGCGGGCCGCGTCCTTGCCGCCATGCGCCTGCTCCCAGGCCGTCTTTAGCGGGGTCGGCACCTGGTCGGATGCCGATGGTCCCGGCCGGCCGGTCCGGATCAGGGCGAGGTCGTCGACGTAGATCGCGCCGGAGAGCGCCTCGGAGCGCCGGGAATCGACCGCCAGCACGAGCTCGTCGAGCCCGGTCCAGGCGTCGATGCCGGTCATCCGGTTGAGCGGCACCCGGACGTCGCGCCATTGGTCGCTGATGCCCTCGACCAGCGAGCTGCCGGTCTCGATCATGTCCGGACGGTCGGGGCGCGGCCGCTGAAAGCCGACTTCGAGCGCGTGCGCGAAGCCGGTGCTGGGATCGCCCCTGACCTTCAGCTCCAGGTGGTCGTAGGCGCTGGCATCCAGCCGGTCGAGCTTGATCCGCACGCCCGCCCGGGCGCGCCCGCCCGGATCGAGCCGGTAGGACAAGCGGAGCACGCGCGCCTGATTCGCGTCTCCGGTCGCGACGATCGCGTGCCCGGCGGCGGCGCCGGGATCGCCCTCGGTGAAGCTCTGGATCGCGCCGTCCGGGTCGGCCCCGCCGGCGTCGTACAGGGGCAGGCGCGCGAGCACCTGGTCCGGCGACCCGGCGCCGCTCGCACAGACGGCGGCCTGCGCGCCGGCGCCCGCGAGCAGCAGCAGGGCGAACGGCACGAGCGCCGGCAGCCACTGCGCCGCGCCCGGGCGCCGGCGCCGCCACGCACCATGGCCGGGCCTCATGGCGCGCGCCGGCCCAGGCTACTGCGTCGACGACACCTTGCGCTCGGGGACGGCGTGGGCGGTCCGCTCGACATCGACAGGCAGGTCCTCGATCTCGCGACAGTTAGGGCCGGCACAGTTCAGCAGCTCGGCGAGCCGGGCGGACAGGAGCTCGGAGACCAACGGCTCGGCGCGGCCCGCCCGACTCTCGAGCTGATAAGGGTCGCTACGGATATCGTAAAGCTCCCGATCGCCGTCACCATATTCGACGAACAGCCGGTCGGCGGTCCGGATCGCGTCGAAGCGCGCCGGCCCGGTCATCTCGTGGGTCTCGAGCTCGCGTCGCTGGATCAGGAAGCTGTGGCGCCAGGGCCGGGCGGGGTTCTCGAACAGCGGCAGAATGGACCGGCCGTCGACGAAGCTCGGGGGCGCGACGCCGGCGATCGCCGCGAAGGTCGGCCCGAAATCGTTGTTGAGCACGATCGCGTCGATCCGCTGGCCGGCGGGTACGCCCGGGCCGCGCACGATCGCGGGCACCCGGATGTCCTCCTCGTAGGCCGTGGTCTTGCCGGCGATCATCCGGTGCTCGCCCATGTGGAAGCCGTTGTCCGAGGTGTAGATGATGTAGGTCGATTGCAGCTGGCCGGTCTGCTCGAGCGTCCTGACCACGGTCTCGACCATGTCGTCGATCGCCTGGAGCGAGCGCAGCCGGGCGCGGTAGTGCTCCTCCATGGCCTTGATCTGCGGGCCGCTGAGCGGCGGCAGGTTGCGGATGATCGCGGGCTTGTCGCTGACGTCGGCCTCGTCGAAGGAGACCGGCCGCGGCAGCGGCGTGTCGGCGAACAGGCCGTCGTGGCGCCGGGCGCAGGTCGCGGGCGCGTGCGGCGTGTAGGTCGAGAGATAGAGGAAGAACGGCTGCCCGCTGGCGGTCGCCTCGTGGATCGTGCGGACCGCCTTGCGGGCGATCACGTCGGTCAGATAGTCCTCGGCGCGGTCGCCGTAGCGCACGATCCTGCCGTTCTCGTTCAGGATGTAGTCGTAGTTCGACCAGTTGTCGCCGCCGGCGTACCACTCGTCCCAGCCGGGCTGGACGCCGTCGGTCCGCGGCTCGTACTGGTTCAGGTATTTTCCATAGAAGGCCGTGTGATAGCCGGCGGCGTGCAGCCAGGTCGCGATGGTCGAATTGCCGAGCCCGAGCGCGTGCCACTTCTTGAACCCGCCAGTCGGCAGCTGGATGCCCTCGATCTGGGTGTTGTGGGGATACTGGCCGCGCAGGATCGTGGCCCGCGACGGGCAGCAGAAGGAATAGGTCACGAAGAAGTTGTCGAACGAGGTGCCGTGGTTCTCGAGCAGCGCCCTGGTCTTGGGCATGTAGGCGTGGATCTTGACGTCCTCGTCGTCGCTCAGGATGAACACGATGTTGGGCCTGACGGCCTGCGGCGCCTGGGCGACGGCGACTGCCGGCGGACACAGTCCGACGGCAAGGGTGGCGGCGAGCAGCAGCCGGCGCGCCCGAACGCGGGTGCGGTCAGAGGACATGTGGCACTCCATCTTGGCTATCGCGGGCAGGCCGGGGCCGGCAGGAGCCCGGCTCGCGGACAGGCGACCGGCGCCGGCCGGCCGCGGCCTGGCGCTGCCGCCGGTCGGATGGTGACATCGCCGAGCGGCCGATCCTCGAGCGCCCGGCATTGCGCGCCGGTGCAGACAGCGAGCTGGCCGAGCCGCGCCGCCAGCGCCGCCTTCAAGGACGGATCGGCACGCTCGATCAAGTTGTTGAGCTGGTAGGGGTCGTCCAGAACGTCGTACAGCTCGCGCTCGCCGGTGCCGTACTCGACATAGGCCCATTCGGGCGTGCGCAGGCCCTCGGCGTAGGCGTGCCGGTCGAGCTGGTCGCGGGTGATGCCGTGCTGCTCGGCGAGCTCGATGTACTGCCCCTCGAGCTGGCGGCGCTCGACCAGGAAGCTCTGGCGCCAGGGATACCCCCGATCGGTGAGCAGCGGCAGGAACGAGCGCCCGTCGACGAAGTCGGGCGTGGCGATCCCGGCCATGTCCGCGAAGGTCGGCGCGAGGTCGATGTTGACCGTCATGGCATCGATGTGGCCGCCCTTCGCCACCCCCGGACCGCGCATCACCATCGGCACCCGGATGTCTTCCTCATAGGTCGTGTCCTTGCCGGCGATCATCCGGTGCTCGCCCATGTGGAAGCCGTTGTCGGAGGTGTAGATGACGTAGGTCTGATTGAGCACGCCCTCGGCCTTGAGCGTGCGGACGATGCTCTCGACCATGTCGTCGACCGCCTGCAGCGATCTCAGCCGGCGCTGGTACTCGTCCTCGAGCCAGGCGAGCGCGTGGCCCCGCAGGTGCGGGAAGCTTTGGATCACCGCCGGCTTGTCGCTGAGGTCGGCCTCGTCGAAGGCCGGCGGGCGCGGCAGCCTGGCATCGCGGAACAGCTGCAGATGGCGCGGCGCGGCGGCGGCCGGGCTGTGCGGCACGAACGGCGCGATATAAAGAAAGAAGGGCTGGCGGGCCGCGGTCGATCGCCTGATCACCTCGACTGCCTTGCGGGTCAGCACGTCGGTCGCGAAGTCGGAAGGCTCGGCGCCGTAACTCACGATCCGGCCGTTCTCGTTGAGCTTGTAATGGAAGCCGAGGTGGGCGTCGGTGCCGCCGGCGTACCAGTCGGTCCAGCCTGGCGGCACGCCGCGTTCGGGCTCGTAGCGGTTGATGTATTTGCCGAACAGGGCGGTGTGATAGCCGGCGGCCTGCAGCCAGGTGCCGATCGTCGACCGCTCCAGGCCCAGCTGGTGCAGCTTCTCATAGCCGCCATAGGGGAGCTCGTTGCCCACGACGTGAGTGTTATGCGCGTACTGGCCGCGTAGGATCGAGGCGCGGGACGGGCAGCAGAACGCGTAGCTGACGAAGAAGTTGTCGAAGGCGGTGCCCTGGTCCTCCAGGAGCGCCTTGGTCTTGGGCATGAACCTGTGACTGGCGACGTCCTCGTCGTCGGTCAGGATCAGCACGATGTTGGGCCTGGAGGCGTGGCGGTCAGCGGCGGCAGCGGCGGGCAGGGCGAGATGCCCCGCGATCGCGAGCGCAACGATTATCACCGGCCAGCTGCGCACGCGTCGGCGTGAGGATGACATAGGGTGCTCCGGTCGTGATTGGATCCCGGCGATGCGCACCGGGAGGGACTACGGGATTGCCACCGAAGGACGATGGCCTGGAGCGGCTGGCGGGCTTCCTGGGACGGCGACGACTCGCATGAACATGATCTCCAGCAACGCTCGGTCGCGGCTCGAACCTACGGGCCCAACCGCAGCCCGTGAATCCGGCGGTTCACGTAGGGGAAATCCCGTAAGCGCGATCGATGCCTGCAATCCCTCGCGCTGCGATCGGTCCGACAGCCCGGCAGGCCGGCAGCTCCAACCACCTCGTCGCTCAGGTGACCCAGACGCCGACGCCGCAACTGAAACTGTCGGTTGATCATCCAACAGGCTTCTACCTGCGCTTGTGGCTCGATCAATCCAATTATTCCGCTGCTGCCGAAAATCCTCATGACCTGTGGCTTCGAGGCCACTGAGCGACCCTCGCCGTCGGCCGCGGACGCAAGGCTGTCACACCAATGCAACAGGTCGGTGGCGCCCAGGCGGTGGCCAAAGTCCGTCGGGGCGGCGCGGAACGCGGCCGGAGGCGAGCCGTTACCCCGGCAGTGCGCCATCGGCATGCCGCTGGTATGACGCCTGCGGTCACCAGCGACGACGCGCGCGGCGCGAGAGCAGACAGTACGACGAATGGGTGCCGTTGACGTGAACCAGGAGCGCAACGGGGACCGCCGTTCCGGCTATCCCCTGATCAGCGACTACGCGATGATCGGCGACTGCCGTACGGCGGCGCTGATCTCCAGGGCGGGCTCGATCGACTGGCTGTGCCCCGCGACCTTCACCTCGCCAGCGCTGTTCGCCGGGGTGCTCGACGATCGGCGCGGCGGCCATTTTGCGGTCCGGCCCGCGGGCGACGCGATCGTCAGGCGTCGCTATCGTGACGACAGCCCGGTGCTCGAGAGCAGCTTCGAGACGTCGAGCGGATGCGTCCGCGTGACCGATCTGATGCCGGTGCCGGAGCCCGACGAGCTCCGTCCGGACCGGGAGGTTCTTCGGGTTCTGGAGGGCGTGGGCGGTGAGGTCCGGTTCGAGATCCGGTTCGCGCCGCGGCCCGATTTCGGGCGCGCGCAGGTGCAGCTGCGGCAGCGGGGCGCGGGCGTCTGGAGCTGCGAGCACGCCGGTCGCCTCGCGCTGCTCCACAGCGATGTGCCGCTGACCCCGGATCCCGGAGGCGGGATGCTGCGCGGCGAGGTCAGCCTGGCCGAGGGCGACCGGCGTTACCTGGCGCTCGCCTATGCCGACCGGCGGATCGGGGTCCTGCCGGGCCTGGGTCCGGCGGCCGACCGCCGGTTGGCCTCGACCCTGGACTGGTGGCAGGGGTGGAGCGGCGGCTGCAGCTATGACGGCCCCTATCGCCGCGAGGTGCTGCGCAGCGCGCTCGCGCTCAAGCTCCTGACCCACGCGCCCTCAGGTGCCGTGCTCGCGGCGCCGACCAGCTCGCTGCCGGAGAAGATCGGCGGCCAGGCCAACTGGGACTATCGGTTCTGCTGGCTGCGCGATGCCGCGTTCACGCTGCGAGCCTTCGTCGGTCTCGGCTACGCCGACGAGGCCGATGCGTTCATGGGCTGGCTGCTCAACGTGACCCGGCTGTCGAAGCCGCGCCTGCAGGTGCTGTATGGGCCGTTCGGCCGAACCGACATGCCCGAGCGCGAGCTCGACCACCTCGAGGGCTATCGCGGCTCGCGCCCGGTCCGGGTCGGCAATGCCGCGGACCAGCAGTTTCAGCTCGACGTCTATGGCGAGGTGCTGCTCGCCGCGTCCGACTTCGTGGCCCACGGCGGCCGGCTCGAGCGCTCCGAGGCGAAGCTGCTCGGCAAGCTCGGCCAGACCATCTGCCAGCTCTGGCGCCAGCCGGACAACGGCATCTGGGAGTTCCGCGGCGAGCGGCGCCACTACACCTACTCCAAGCTCATGTGCTGGGTCGGGCTCGACCGCCTGCTGAGGCTGGTCCGGGACGGCTACGTCACCGTCGAGGAGGAGCCGCTGCGGCGCGAGCGCGAGGCGATCAGAGAGGCGATCGAGACCAACGGCTTCGATGCCGGACTCGACAGCTACCTTGCGGTCCTCGGCGGCCACGACCTCGACGCCGCCCTGCTGCTGATGAGCGTGCACGGCTATCAGCCGCCCGACCACCCGCGCATCCAGGGCACCGTCGAGCGCATCCGCCGCGTGCTCGGCCGGCAGGGGCTGCTCTGCCGCTATGGCGATGCCGAGCAGGGGCCGTCGTCGGGCGAGTCGGCATTCGGGATCTGCAATTTCTGGCTGGTCGACCATCTCTGCCGGCTCGGGCAGGTGCGGCAGGCCACCGAGTGCTTCGAGAAGCTGCTCGCGCTCGCCAACGACGTCGGCCTGTTCGCCGAGGAGATCGCGCTCGACAGCCACGAGGCGCGCGGCAACTTCCCGCAGGCCTTCACCCACGTCGGTCTGATCAACGCGGCGCTCGCGCTCGCCAAGGCCGACGGTCAAGCCACCGCGTGAGCATCTGATCGTGGCCCAGGCGCTGATCGCCCACGTCTTCCAGATCCTGCTCTGGGGCGCCATTGCCGGGGCCGCGATGGCGACGATCCTGGAGAGCGCCCAGCACTTCGGCCTGTCCCGCCTCAGCCTGCCGTTCCTGCTCGGCACGGTGCTGTTCAGCGAGCGCCGCCGGGCGATGATCGTGGGGTTCGTGATCTACCTGGTGGGCGGCTGGATCTTCGCCGGCCTCTATCTTCTGATCTTCCGCGCGATCGGCACCGCCAGCTGGTGGATCGGCGCGCTGCTCGCGGCGCCGCACGCACTGTTCGTGCTGGCGGTGCTGCTGCCCTGGCTGCCCTACGTCCACCCGCGCGTCGCCTCCGAGCTGGACGGACCGGCGGCGACCACCCGGATCGAGCCGCCGGGCGCGTTCGGCATGAACTACGGCCGCTGGACGCCGCTCACGACGCTGCTCGCGCACGTCTGCTACGGCGCCATTCTGGGCGCGACGCTGAGCATCAGCCCGTAATTCAGGACTGACGGCCGAGGCGCCGCTCGAGCCGCTCGATCTGGGCCTCGACGCTGACCGGCAGCTGCGAGGTGACCTCGAGCCCGCGGTCCTCGTAGGCGTTGACCTCCGGATGCGCGCGCTGCCAGACGCGCAGGCGCTGGTCCCGCTCCTGGAGGAGATCCTCGATCTGCGGCCGGAACAGGCGCAACATGCTGCTGAGCCAGCGGTTCACGGGCCAGCTCGGCCGGCTCATCCGCACTTCGAAGCGATCGAGCATGGCGACGACGTCGTCGGCCGCATACCAGGTCTCGGCGGTGACCCAGCGGTTGGTCGTGAACAGGCCGATCGGCCAGCCGCTGCGGTCCATCGAGACCGCGATCAGGTGGCAGATCAGGTCGTGCCGCTCGCCTTTCGGCAGGAAGTCGGGGAGCGGCGCCGGCGCGATCCCGGCCGGCATGCCGCCGCCGCGCAGGAAGGTATGGAAATGGCCCTGCTCACCCGGCCGGTCCTTCTTGTCGTGGGCGTGATAGTACCATTGGCTGTGGCTTTCGGGGTCGAACACGTCGCCGTTGGGGTAGTGGTCGAGAATATAGAACGGGCCTTCGTGCCTGAGCACCTCGCCGACCAGGGTGTCGCCGCTCTTGGCCAGGACCCGCCGCCACTCCAGGACCTCGCGCCCGGCCGCGAGCATGGCCTCGAGGCTCGCCTGCGGCAGATCCTCGAGCGAGGCGAAAGAATCGGCGTCGGGGTCCGCTTCGGACAGCTGCATGACCGGTCTCCGCGCTGACCGCCAGCATAGCCGCCCGGCGCCGCCGGGCGAAGACCGCAGACAGGCTCGCGAACCTCGGCGCAAATCGGACCTTGGCAAGGCTGGCCGATGCGCGGCCGCCAATCCCGGCAACGCCGACCGTAAGGTCAGGTTCGAGGACGCGAGCCGCGCTCAGCGGCTGCCAGCGTTGTCGCCGAGCAGCTCTTTGACGTACAGCCGGTTGATGGCGACCATCGCCATCGCGGTGAGGGGGGTCGCGAGGGCGATGCCGAGCACCCCGAGCAGGACGCCGAGCAGCACCTGCGCTGCGATCATCAACGCCGGCGGCAGCGACACCGACTGGCGCTGGACCAGGGGGCTGAGCACGTAGCCTTCGAACATCTCGATGCCGCTATAGACGGCGAAGGCGTAGAGCCCGGTGGTCGGGCCCTGGCTGAAGGCCACCAGGACGACCGGGATGGCCGCGATGATCGCGCCGATGAACGGCACGAAGGTCAGCAGGAACACGACGAGGCCGAGGATCAGCGCCAGCGGCACCCCGAGCAGGCGCAGGCCGACATAGGTCAGCACGCCGACCGTGGTCATGGTCACCAGCTGACCGACCATCCACCAGCGGAGCGTCTGACCGATCGTCTCGAACAGCTCGCGCGTCATCTGCCGGCGCGAGCGCGGCACCAGATGCGCGACCCCGCGCAGATAGAGATCGGGGTCGGCGGCCAGATAGATGCCGATCACGACCACGATCACGGCATTGGCAACGACGCCGAAGCTGGCCGAGATGATGTTGGTGGCGCCGCCCAGAAGGCCGGCCGGCGAGGGCAGCAGGTCCTTGAGCTTGACCCCGCTGGTGAGCTCCTGGGTGACGCCGGCGATGCCGAGCTTGCGCTGCAGGCCATCGATCGCGTGGCCGAGGTTGTCGACGAGCTCCGGGCCCTGGCTCGCGACCTGAGGCGCCAGGATCAGGCCGCTGCCGACCAGGGCGGCCAGCGCGAGCAACAGGACCAGCGCGAGCGCGACGCCATCGGCGGCGCCGGTCAGATGGACGACGCCGTTGGTCGCCGCGCGCAGCAGGGTCGCGAGCAGGACCGCGGCGAACAGCAGCAGCAGGACGTCGGCCGCGAACCAGAGCAGGGCCGCGAGCACGAACAGCGCGAGCACGATCAGGGTGGTCTCGACCACCCGCCAGCCGAGATCGCGCGGGTCGCGGGCCGGCGGCCCGGGCACGAGCGCCGGCCGGCGCTCGCTGTCGTCCTGATCGTCCGGTCGCGGGTATGCCAGCGCTCGCCCTCCCGCCGGTGATCGGCGTGGTGTCCGCGAGCAAACCGCGGCGGGCGCCCGCGGTTCCCGCGCGGCCGAGATCAGACGACGGTCTGCAGCACGGTGAACAGGCGATCGAGGTCGGCCTCGTGGTTGTAGAGGTGCGGCGTGACCCGGAGCGAGGCGCCGCGCAGGCTGACGTAGACCCGCTCGCGTGCCAGCCGTTCCGGCAGTCCGGGCGGCAGGCCTCGGGGAAAGCCGAGGCCGAGATAGTGGCCGGCGCGGCGGTCCTCGGGCGTCGAGCTCAGCCCGAGCGCCGCCGCGCGTGCGGCGATGGCAGCCGTCCTGGCGGCCAGCGTCTCGGCGATCGCCGGCACGCCCCAGGCGAGCAGCTGCTCGAGACCGACGATGCTGACCGGCAGCAGCGCGAAATTGGAGCGCTCGCCCATGTCGAAGCGCCGCGCCCCGGGCTGATAGCGCTCGCTATAGTCGATCAGGCGGGCGAAGTCCTCGCTGGCCTCACGGGCGATCCAGTTCTGCTCGAGCGGCCGGCCGTCCTGGTGCTCGGGCGCGACGTAGAGGTAGCCCAGGCTGTACGGGCCGAGCAGCCATTTGTAGCCCGCGCAGACCAGATAGTCCGGCCGGACGCGGGCGAGATCGAGCGGCAGGGCGCCGAGCGACTGGGTGGCATCGATCACGAGCGCGCTTGTGACCTCGCGGCAGCGCTCCCCGATCGCCACGAGGTCGAGCAGGCCGCCATCGGTCCAGTGGCAGTGCGGCAGCGCAGCGATCGCGACCCGCTCGTCCAGCCGTGCCAGCACCGCGGCGGTCCAGTCGCCGTCCGCGGGCCGCGGGATGGTCAGGACCTCGCCGCCCCGCTGCCCCGCGAGCTCGCGCCAGGCGAAGACGTTGGACGGGAACTGCTCGGCCAGGACCAGGACGCGCTCGCCCGCGGCAAGCGGCAGGTTGCGGGCGGCGACCGCGAGGCCGTAGCTCGCCGCCGGCACGATCGCGATGTCGTCGGCGCCGGCGCCGAGCAGGGTCGCGAACAGCGCGCGCGCCCGCTCGCTGTCGGCGAAGAAGTCGTCAGCGCCGATCGTCCAGGGCCGGCATTTGCGGGCGATCGCCTCGGCACCGACCGCCGCCGCCCGCTTCAAGAGCGGCGACATGTAGGCGCAGTTCAGGTAGGCGATCTCGTCCGGCAGCTCGAACCGGTGGCGCTGGCAGGGGATCATGGCCGGATGTCGCCGGCGGCGCTCGCCGGGATGCAGATCAGCGACTGCAGCAGCACCGCGCACAAGGTCTCCACGCCGTCCCGGCGGCAGAAGGCCTCGGCGGTGGCGACGGTCAGCGTCCGGCCGGGCTTGATCACCCGGCCGCGCGCGATCAGCCGGTTGCCCTCGGCGGCGGCGACGAAGTTGACCTTGTACTCGGTGGTCAGCACGTCGGTGGCGGGCGGCATCAGGCTGTAGGCGGCGTAGCCGCCGGCGCAGTCGAGCATGGCGCCGATCAGGGCACCGTGGAAGAAGCCCTGCTGCTGGGTGAGGCTCGAATGCGCGGCCGCCTCGAGGACGCAGGTGCCGGGGCCGACCTCGACCAGCTCGATGCCGAGCGCCCGCATCAGGCCCTGCTTGGCGAAGCTCGCCCGGACCACGGCGGCGTACTCGGGGTTCTGCGGCTGGAAGTCGCTCATGCCGGCTCGGTCCGAGAGAGGGGCTGGACAAGGGCGCCCGGGTTCCGTCAGAGGATCTCAGCGGCCGGCCGGGCCTGTCAACGTGCGAACCAGCGGAAGGGAACCTGATGCCGAGCTCTGCCGGAGCGAGACCAGTGGTGGTGTTCGATCTGGGTGGCGTGCTGATCGACTGGAACCCGCGCTATCTCTATCGGCAGTTGCTCGACGACGAGCGCGAGATCGAGCGGTTCCTGGCCGAGGTCTGTCATCCGGAGTGGAACGAGGAGCAGGACCGCGGCCGGACCTTCGCGGCGGCGATCGAGGAGGCGGTCGCGCGCCATCCGGGCGAGCGCGCGCTGATCGAGGCCTATCACCACCGCTGGCACGACATGCTCGCCGGTCCGATCGCGGGCTCGGTTGAGATTCTGGAGGAGCTGAAGCAGACCGGCGTCGAGCTGCACGCGCTCACCAACTGGTCCGTGGAGAAATTCCCGATCGCGCGCGAGCGCTACGATTTTCTCGGCTGGTTCGAGAGCATTTTGGTGTCCGGCGAGGTCGGCCTGATCAAGCCCGACCCCCGGATCTTCAGGCTGCTGCTCGAGAGCATCGGGCGCGCGGCCGCCGACTGCGTCTACATCGACGACAACGCGAAGAACGTCGCCGCGGCCGGGGCGCTGGGCTTCGATGCCATCCATTTTCAGGGACCGGAGCCGCTGCGTCGGGATCTGGTCCGGCGTGGAGTCTTGAGCGGGCGGCCCTGAGTTGCGCCGGCTCGGCCGCTGGCTCGGCTGGGGTCTGCTCGGCCTTTTGGCGCTGCTCGCCCTGAGCGCGGGCGGCGGCTGGCTGTGGCTCCGGCAGTCGCTGCCGCAGATCGACGGCGAGATCCGGGTCGAAGGGCTGAAAGCGCCGGTCACGGTCGTGCGCGACCAATGGGCGATCCCGCACATCGAGGCGGCAAGCCCGGGCGATGCGACCTTAGCGCTCGGCTTCGTGCATGCCCAGGACCGGCTCTGGCAGATGGAGTTCGAACGGCGGGTCGGCGCCGGGCGGCTGGCCGAGATCGTCGGCGGGGCGGCGGTGCCGACCGACAGCTACATGCGGACGCTCGGGCTCTATCGGCAGGCAGCGGCGAGCTTCCAGCACCTGAGCGGGCAGACCCAGGCCTGGCTCGAGGCCTATGCCAGGGGCGTCAACGCCTATCTCGCGACCCGGAGCGGGCCTCTGCCGCCCGAGTTCCTGATCCTCGGGCATGATCAGATCGAGCCCTGGACGCCCGCCGACAGCCTGGTCTGGCTGCGCCTGATGGCGCTCGACCTCGGCACCAACTACCGGGACGAGCTGCTGCGGGCGCGGCTCAGCACACGCCTGACCGACCGGCAGATCGCCGACATCTGGCCGCCCTATCCCGACGACGCGCCGATCACGCTCGCCGGGCTGACGCCCAAGCTCGGACCGGAGCCGCCGGCCGCGGTCGAGTCCGGGTCAGGGGCCGGCTCGAACGCCTGGGTCGTGGCGGGCAGCCGGACCCGGACGGGGGCGCCCCTGCTCGCGAACGATCCCCATCTCGAGCTGCACGCGCCCGGCTTCTGGTACCTCGCGCAGCTGAAGACGCCGGAGCAGGAGCTGGCCGGCGCGACGCTGCCGGGGGTGCCGGCGATCGTGCTCGGCCACAACGGCGCGGTCGCCTGGGGGTTCACCAACACCGGCGCCGACGTCGAGGACCTGTTCATTGAACGCCTCGACCCCGGCGATTCCAGCCGCTACCTGACCCCGGACGGTCCGGCATCGTTCACGGTCCGCAACGAGGTGATCCGGGTCAAGGGGGCGCCGCCGGTGACCATCACCGTGCGCGAGACCCGCCATGGCCCGGTCCTCTCCGACCTGATGCCGGACGCGACGGCCCTGTTCGGCGCCGATCGCGTGCTGGCGCTGGCCTGGACCGGGCTCGCCGAGGATGACCGCACCGCCGATGCGCTGCTGGGGCTCGACCAGGCGCGCGACTGGCCGGGCTTCGTCCAGGCGGCGCGCGCGGTCGGCGCCCCGATGCAGAACATCCTCTACGCCGACACGGCGGGCCACATCGGCTTCATCGCGCCCGGGCGGGTGCCGGTCCGGCGTCGGGGCGATGGCCGCTGGCCGGTGCCCGGCTGGAGCGGGGACTACGACTGGCAGGGCTGGATTCCGTTCGCGGACCTGCCGCGGGCACTCGACCCGAACGATGGCCTGCTGTTCAACGCCAACAACCGGATCGTGCCGGCGGGCTACCCCTATCTGCTGACGGCCGACTGGCAAGCGCCTTATCGGGCGCGCCGGCTGGCCCAGCTGCTCGCCGGGCGCGACGAGGATCTCGGGAGCTTCGCGGCGATCCAGGCCGACGAGCGCTCGCCGCTGGCCGCGGACCTGCTGCCGATCCTGCTCGAGGCCGAGCCCGCGAGCCCGGCCGCGGCGGCCGCGATGGACGAGCTCAGGGCGTGGGACCGGGTGATGCGTCCCGACGGCCGCGCGCCCTTGCTGTTTGCGGCCTGGTACCGCGAGCTGTCGCGCCTGATCCAGGCGGACGAGCTCGGTCCGCTGTTTTCGGTCTTCTGGGGCGTCCGGCCGGAGTTCATGGAGGAGATCCTGAAGCGGCGCCCGGTCTGGTGCGACGACCTCGCGACCCAGGCGGTCGAGACCTGTGCCGAGCAGGCGAGCCGGGCGCTCGAGCTGGCGCTCGCCGATCTGGCGCGGCGCTACGGTCCCGACCAGGCAGACTGGCGCTGGGGCGAGGCGCACCCGGCCTTGATGGCGCACGCGATCCTCGGCGAGCAGCCGCTGCTCGGCCGGCTGTTCAACATCGAGGTCGCGAGCGGCGGCGGCGACACGACGGTCAACGTCGGTCACTTCGTCCCTCGCAACGAGCAGCACCCGTTCGCGAGCGTGCACGCCGCCGGCTATCGCGGGCTGTACGATCTCGCCGACCTCGATCGCTCGCGCTGGATCGCCGCGACCGGCCAGTCGGGCAACCCGCTGTCCAGCCACTATCGCGATCTGACGCGGCTCTGGGCGCGCGGCGAGACCGTGCCGATGACCGGACGCGCTGACGTCTACGGCAAGGGCGCAATCGGTCGCCTGCGGTTGGTGCCGGTGCGCTGAGATTCGCATGCGACATTTAGCCGCAGTTGAAGGTATTTCCCGTCGACAGGGTGGTAGCCCGGGAAGCTCGCGTAGAGCGCGATGAAAATTGGTCAACAGCCTGTGCATAAAAGAGACTTTCCCCTAGTAGTTGTATTCGCAGTCGCGCTCCGAGCGGGTCGCCGGGACGCTTCGCGGTTCGGCGCCGACGGCAGCTTCCGACGGTATGACAGTGACTTGCCAACCGAAACAACATAGCAGCCGCGTCAAATATCGGTACGGGCATGGCCCGGTCTGGAACCGAGAGTCGCGACGAACGTATTTTTCTCTAGCGCGCTGGTTTCGACTGCGCCTATTTTACTTCGCGTAGTCCCATCGCATCCGAAATTCACGTTGAACGGGAAACCGTTTGCCCCATGCCGTGGAGTCGCACCGCAATGACCCAACTTGCCAGCAAGGTCGCGAGTCGCTCGGTCGGCGGCCGAAGTCGCGCCCTCGATGTCGACCGCTTCGTCAGCCTGCGCATCCGCCAGCGCCGGATCATGCTGGGGCTGACCCAGCAGCAGATGGCCGAGCTGATCGGGGTCACCTATCAGCAGGCGCACAAGTACGAGACCGGCATCAACCGGATTTCGGCCGGCCGGCTGTACCAGATCGCCCGGGCGCTGGGCGTCGAGATCAGCCACTTCTTCGAGGACGTCGAGCCGGGCGCGAGCGCCGCCCGCAACCAGGAGCTGATGCCGCAGCAACGCATGCTGCTCGAGCTGGCGCGCAACTTCGCCGCCATCAAGAGCCGCAAGCACCAGGAGGCGCTCTGCCATCTGGCGCGGGTGCTCAGCGACGGCGAGGCCCGCCACTAGCAGCGCCCGCCCGGGCAGGAGAACGCGCGAGTTGCGCAGCGCGCCGGGGTTCAAGCCGCGCCCGACGTGCTAGCGGGCGGAGGCCAGTTGGTGGGCGAGACGGGTCGGCTCGGGCAGCCGGTAGCGGTCCGTGCAGGCGAGCGTCAAGCGGATCGCGCTTGCCAGCCCGACCCGGTGCCCGGTCGAGACGAACAGCGGCTTGACGCCGGCGCGCGAGCGGAGTGCGGCGCCGATCGTCTGATCGTGATCGAGCAGCGGCGTCCAGGCGCCGCGCGCGGATCCGGGCTCGGCGAAGGCGCCGATCAGGCGCGACTTGGCGACCCCGATGCACGGCACGTCGACCAGCCAGCCGAGATGGCAGGCGAGGCCGAAGCGGCGCGGGTGGGCGAAGCCCTGGCCGTCGCAGAGCAGGAGGTCCGGGGTCGTCGCCAGCGCCGCCAGCGCCTCGAGCGCCGCCGGAATCTCGCGAAACGACAGCAGGCCCGGGACGTAGGGAAAGTCGGTCGGCCGGCGCGCGAGCGCGCTCTCGACCAGGGCCAGCTCGGGCAGCCCAAGGACCGCGACCGCGGCCCGGGTGACCTTGCCCGCCTGCTCGAAGCCGATGTCGATGCCGGCGACCAACGCGATGCTGCCGAAGCGGTCGCCCTGCTCGACCCGGTCAGCGAGCCTCGCCTGCAGATCGCGCGCCGCGGCCGGGCTCAGCGCCCAGTCCGGGCGGTGGGCCGGCGTCAGGGGCATGGGCGCCGCTCGCGCGCGAGCCTGATGATGCGCAGGGTCTCCGACCAGAGGCCGAGCCGCTCGATCTCGTCGAGGCTGAACCAGCGGGCGTCGGCGGCGTCACCGCCGGGCCGGAGCTCGACCCCGGGCGCCTCGGCGCCGAAATCGATCAGCGTGTAATGATAGCGCACGCGCTCGCCGTCGCGCTCGATCAGGTCGACGACCGCGAGCACCCCGCCGACTTCGACGCTCAGCCCGGTCTCCTCGAAGACCTCGCGCCGGGCCGCCTCGGCCACGGTCTCGCCGAGCTTCTGGGCGCCGCCCGGCAGGCTCCACTGACCGACCCGCGGCGGCTTGCCGCGCCGAATCAGGAGCACGCGCTGGTCGTGCCAGACCACGACCCCGACGCCGATCAGCGGCCGCGGCGGGTACTCACGGGGCGAGCTCATCGGGTCATCCGGAGGGGCGGCGCGGACGGCGGCACCGGACTAGAGGAACAGGGTCAACACGCCGGTATAGCCATACAGCCGATCGTGGAAGATCTCACCGTTGGTGAAGAAGCCGGCCAGCGGCACCGGTCCGAGCGCCGCCTCGATCATCTTGAGCTCGGCCGAATCGGGGCCGAACATGTTCGCGCCGCGCGCGACGCAGGTGTGGTAGAGGGCGCCGCGGATCGGCCGGTCGCGGGCGCGGGCGCGGAGGTCGGCGAGCATCCGGCGCAGGTCGGCCTGGGCGGCGGCGCCGTCGCGCTTGACGAAGAACAGCGGATCGCCGCGGCGCAGGTCGGCGCCGAGCGCGATCGACCGGCGCCGGGCGTCGATCGCGAGCAGCGGCCGGACCATGTAGTCGGCGCGATCGGAGCCGGCCAGCGGCACTGCGGCGTGGATGTAGCCGCCGATCCGCTGCGGCTGGCGCGCCAGGACCTCGCCGATCTCCTCCTCCAGGACCGCGACCGCCGGCCGGCCGTCGATCCCCAGCACCCAAGGCCCCTGGCTGGCGCTGACCTCGTGGACCGGACCGATCGGGGTGCAGCCCTGCGAGAGGGCCGTGATCAGCGGCACCTCGGCGGACATCAGGACGCCCGAGACGCCACCCTCGGTCGGCCGTCCGGCGATCTGCAGGGGCGAGCCCCTCGCCGAGGTCAGGCCGCCGACCAGAAAGGCGTCCAGGGTCTCGCTCAGCCGGGTGACGGTCTCGACCGCGCCGCCCTGGCGCGGATCGCCGTGGACCACGCCGAAGCGGCGGCCGTCGTTGCGCCCGCCGGCGAGCGGTGGGTCGCGGTCGGCCCGACCGTCGCCGAGGCCGTCGAACAGCCGGAAGCTGGTCGCGGGCAGGCTTCCGACCAGGGCCACGATCGCGCCGCCGCCCACGTATTCCCGGCCGCTGCCGCAGACGCCGGCGCCGCCGGTCCCGACCCAGTCGCGCACCCCGGTCGCCTCGGCCAGGCGGGCCACGATCAGGTCCAGCGCCTCGGCCAGCGGGTCGCTGGCGTAGACGAAGCCGAGATTGGCGGTCGCCGGCAGATCTGCCAGGCCCTGGATGCAGGCCCGGCAGGCGCGATGCCAGTCGCTACCGTGCCCTTGGGCTGCGCGAAAAACCTCCATGCGAGTGCCTCCCAGCCGCCCCTTGACCTAGCCCAGGGCGGGGCGAAAGCCAATCTCTCCGGGATTCAACTCTGAGGCGATATTTCTCTTGACGAACATTTCAGAAACGTTAAGAGTAGCGGCAACGTTGGTTGGTGCGACGGGTGACTCCACGGCATGGCCAGCGTTGAGTGATGAGGTGGGACCCTCGGGGGGTCGTCCGGCGGGGCGACCCCCCAGCGTTTTCAAGGGCCGCTCGGCTCGATCTGAACGGGCGCCGCGGGCTGGCCCGGCGGGGCGCCTGGACCCCGGCCCGGGTGCGCCTGGCCGCCCCGAGCCGCCCTCGTCCGCCGGCGGACGCCGGTCGACCCGACCGGATATCCACCAGAGAGCGATATACGAACCTGCGGCGGTCGGTTCCGCTCGAGGGCGGCGGATTTCGAGACCGCGCCCGGCAGACCGGCCGCCGCCAACCGGACAGGTCGGAGGCCGCGCCAGGCTCGGTCGATCAGGAGCCCTGAACCCTAGCGCGAGGGCTGGCGGGTGCAAGATGAACAGCACATCGGCCGCCGGCACATGTTCAAACCGGCCGATGCTGGCGCGCACTCGCCCGGACCGCGAAGTGGCCCCGCCAAAGCTAACCTTTGGTGTTAATGCATCGTTTGCCTTTTCACCTTTTGCTTGATGAAAAATCGTCGCTCGGCTAAGGAGGGATTCGCGGGCCAAATCCTTGCATGCGCGACCCATGACCGATCGTCGAGTTTTCGTTTGCGATGCCAACTGTCCTAGTGATTGATGATCGGGTCACCAATCGGAACATACTGACCCGGTTGGCGGCCTCGGTCGAGGAAGGGATCCGGGTCAAAGCCTTTGCTAGCCCGCAGGCGGCGCTCGAGTCGGCGTTGGGCGTGCTGCCGGACCTGGTGATCACCGACTACAAGATGCCCGGTATGGACGGCGCCGATTTCACCCGCGCCTTCCGGGCCCTGCCGGGGGCCGCCGAGGTGCCGGTGGTCGTGGTCACGGTCTACGAGGATCGCAGCTACTGTTATCAGGCGCTCGATGCCGGCGCGACCGATTTCCTGCTGAGCCCGGTCGACCACGTGGAGTTCCGCGCCCGCGCGCGCAATCTCCTGACCCTTCGCAAGCAGCAGAAGCTTCTCGAGCAACGGGCCTACGATCTGCGTCGCGAGCTGATGTCGAGCAGCGAGCAGCACGAGGCGGCGCTCAGAGCCAGCGAATTGCGTTTGCGGCGACTGATCGACACCGTGCCGGCGACCATCAGCGCGGTCGACCGCACCGGTCGGGTGACCCTGATCAATACCGCGCACAGGCAGATCTACGGGATCGATCCGGCGACCGCGATCGGGCGGACGCTCGAGCAGGTCTACGGCGAGGAGCAGGCCACGAGGCAGCTGGTGCTCAATGCCAAGGTGTTCGAGACCGGCGAGAGCCTGCCGAGCTTCGAGGAGGAGGTGACCTGTCCGGTCTCCCGCCAGGACCATGTCCTGCTGACCACCAAGTCGCCGCTGCTCGATGACGCCGGCCGGGTCGCCGACGTGGTGACGGTGTCGTTGGACATCACCGAGCTGCGCCAGGCCGAGGCGCGGATGCGCCACCAGGCCGGGCACGATGCGCTCACCGGTCTGCCGAACCGGGCGCTGTTCCGGGAGTATCTCGACCATGCCCTGGCCCGGTCGCGGCGCAGCGACACCGTCGCCGCGGTGCTGCTGCTCGACCTCGACCGCTTCAAGGGGATCAACGACGCCTTCGGCCTGCCCTGCGGCGATCTCCTGCTCAAGGCGGTCGCCGGGCGCCTGCATGCCTGCCTGCGCGAGACCGACGCGATCGCGCGCCTCGGCGGCGACGAGTTCGTGATCCTGCAGACCGACGTCCGCAACGCGGACGAGCCGCGCGCGCTCGCGCGCCGCCTGATCGACACCTTCGGGCAGCCGTTCGTGATCAACGGCGAGGAGCTCCACACCAGCGCCAGCATCGGGTTGACCCTGTTCCCGGCGGACGGTCAGGCCGCCGACCGGCTGCTCAAGAACGCCGAGCTGGCGATGTATCGGGCCAAGTCGAACGGGCGCAACGGCAGCTGCTTCTTCGCGCCGCAGATGAACCTCGTGGCGCGCCGCACGGGTCTCCTCGAGCGCGAGCTGCGGCAGGCCTTCGCGGCCGATCAGTTCACGGTCCATTACCAGCCGCAGCGCGATCTGCGCAGCGGCGAGATCGTCGGCATCGAGGCACTGTTGCGCTGGCGCCATCCGCGCCGGGGCATGGTCCGGCCGAGCGAGTTCGTCGGTCTGGCGGAGGATATCGGCCTGATCGGCCCGCTGACCGAGCGGGTGCTCGAGCAAGCCTGCCGCCAGCATCAGGCGTGGCAGGTCGCCGGCTTGCCGCAGCTGCGCCTCTCGGTCAATCTGTCGCCGTTGCAGTTCCGGGAAGGCGCGATCACCAGCATGATCGAGAACACGCTCGCCGAGACCGGCCTCGATCCCGCCTGGCTCGAGATCGAGCTGACCGAGGGGGTCATGCTCGACAACAGCGAGGTCGTGATGTCGAGCCTGCGCCGGCTGCACCAGATCGGCGTCAACTTCTCGCTCGACGACTTCGGCACCGGCTATTCGTCGCTCGCCTACGTCAAGCGGTTGCCGATCCAGCGGCTCAAGATCGACCAGAGTTTCGTCCACAAGATCGGTCACGACGGCCAGGACGAGGCGATCGTGCGCGCCGTGATCGACCTCGGCCACAGCCTGAACCTGAAGGTCACCGCGGAGGGCGTGGAGACTGCGGACCAGCTCGCCCGCCTGCATCAGCTGGGCTGCGACGAGGCCCAGGGCGATCTGATCAGTCCGCCGCTGCCGGCGGAAGACTTTCACGTCCTGTTCCAGGGCCGGGATCTGCCGGCCGTAGCCTCCGGCTGAGGCTGGCGCCGGCGCCGGTCGCGATGCGCACCAGGGCCACTGTCGCGCCATCAGGACGAGGTCTCTCCGACTCGGGGCGGCGGCCGTGAGCGTGCCATCGACCCGGCGGGACGGCGGTGCGACGCTGCGGAGCGGCCACCGCGAGCGTCCCGCCCGGCGCCGATCGCCAGCACCGGGCGGTGCTTCGCGACGACCCAAGGAGGCCCGTACAGGCGGCCCCGATGATCGAGACCGGCCCCGCGAGGCCGCGGCCCAGCCGACGCAAGCCGGCCAGCCCGCTCCGCCGCCAGTGGCATGGCGTCGGGCCGCCCAGCGGGTCCTGCTGGCCGGCCGCGGCTTGGCTTCCGGGCTCCGTGACCGCCCGGACAGCGAGCACGAGCAGGTGCTCATCCGGGTCGCGATCGCGGTCGCGTGCCTGACCTACCTTTGTCTGGCAGCCCTCGGCGACGATCAGGCGGCGGCCCTGGCAGAGCGCTGCCGGCCGCTCGGGGTCGCCTATCTGGGCGGCGCCCTGCTCCTGCTCGGCCATCTGTTGTGGCAGTCGGGACCGCGCCCGGCGCGGCGCTATGCCGGCATGGGCCTGGACATGCTGACCCTGACGGCGGCGCTGACGATCGGCGAGGCGACCGCGGCGATATTCTACCCCTTCTACCTCTGGGTGACCTTCGGGATGGGGTTCCGCTATGGCCGCCGCTATCTGATGGTCTCGGCGCTGGCGAGCCTGTGCAGCTTCGCCCTGGTGATCGCGGTCACCGGCTATTGGCGGCGCCAGCCGGCGCTGGCGGCGGGCCTGTGGTTCGCCCTGCTGCTCCTGCCGGCCTACGCCGCCTCGCTGCTGGCGCGGCTGACCGACGCCCTGGATCGGGCGGAGGCGGCGAACGTGGCCAAGAGCCGCTTTCTCGCGACCATGAGCCACGAGCTGCGCACGCCGTTGCATGCGATCATCGGCATGGCCGACCTGCTCCGCAGCACGCCGCTGGAGAGCGCCCAGCGGGACATGGTGCAGACCGTGCGCAGCGCCGGTCGCAGCCTGCTCGATATGATCGGCGACGTCTTGAACATCGCCCGGATCGAATCCGAGCAGGCCGATCCGACCGTCGATTTCGATCTGCACGAGCTGCTCGCGACCGTGCACGCGTTGCTCCACCACCAGGCGGTCGAGAAGGGGCTGAGCCTGCACCTCGAGATCGACCCCGCGGTGCCGCACCATCTTCACGGCGCGCGCCGTTCGTTGCAGCAGATTCTGATCAATCTCACCGCCAATGCGATCAAGTTCACCGAGCGCGGCGGCGTCACCATCCGACTGGTTGGCGATGCGATCGGGCGCGAGCTGGTGACGCTGCGGATCGAGGTCCAGGACACCGGCATCGGGATTCCGGCGGACGCGCAGGAGCGGATCTTCCAGCCCTTCACCCAGGCCGACGAGTCGACCACCCGCCGCTACGGCGGCACCGGGCTCGGTCTCGCCATCGGGCGCCAGCTGGCCGGGCTGCTCGGCGGCTCGCTGATCGTCGAGAGCGCGCCTGGGGTCGGCTCGTGCTTCAGGTTCCAGGCCGCCTTCGCCCGCCGCCCGGATCGCGAGCGGGCGCTGGGCGGGCGCGTGGTCGTGATCGGCGCGCGGGCCGCGGCCGCCACCTGCCGGCAGCGGCTCGCCCGCTGGGGCATCGAGGTGGTGCTCGCGAGCAGCCCGGAAGCGGCGCGGGTCGCGCTCGAACAGACCGAGCGGCGGCGCGCGCTCCTCCTTCTCGGCGCGGCCGCGGTCGAGCCGGGGCGCCGGCTGCGCGCCGAATGGGCCCGGCGTTCGCCGGCCGAGCCCCTGAACGTCATCCTGATCGCCGGCGCCGGCGCCGGTGCCAGGCCGGTGCCGGCCGGCGCCTATCTGGTCCGGCTGCCGGAGACGGTCACCGACGACGCCCTGTATGCCAGCCTGCACGCGGCGTTAGCGGTCGCCGACGGACCTGCCGCCGAGGCGGGGGCGCCGACGTCGGCGCCGCTCATGGCCGGGCCGAGCCGGCGGATCCTGGTCGCCGAGGACAACCGGATCAATCAGCTCGTGATCGACCGGATGCTGCGCGTCGCGGGCCACGACGTCACTCTGGTCGGCAACGGCGAGGAAGCGCTCGATGCGCTGGCGATCGCCCGCTTCGACCTCGTGATCATGGACCTGAACATGCCGGTCATGGGCGGCCTGGATGCAGTCAAGCTGCATCGGTTCGGGACCGGTGGCCGGAACCTGCCGCCGGTCGTGGCGCTCACCGCCGACGCCACCGAGGAGACCCGGCGCCAATGCGTGGCGGCGGGCGTCGACGCCTACGTCACCAAGCCCGCGGCGCTGGACGAGTTGCTGGCACTGGTCGAGCGCCTGACCCGACCGCCGGCAGCCGGCGGCCCCGGCGCGGCGGGGGCGGCGCTGGACGATGGCTGGAAGCCGGCCCGCGCCGAGCTGCCCGCTACCGGCCCGGGTCGACCGCCGGTGCTTGACCATGCGCTGCTCGATCGCCTGCGCGAGCTCGACGACGACGAGGGCTTTCTGGCCGACCTGATCCAGGACTTCATCGCTGATGCCGAACAGCTGATCGCGGAGCTCGAGGCCGGTGCCGCCGCGGCCGACGCGCCGACCTTCCGCGACCGGGCGCACGCGCTCCGCAGCAGCGCCGCGCACCTCGGCGCGAGCGCGCTGTTCGAGCTCTGCCTGGCCTGGCGCGGCATCGGTGCCGCCGAGCTCGCCGAGCGGGGCGCCGAGCATGTCGCGCGGCTCAGGTTCGAGTTCGAGCGGCTGCGGCGGGTGTTGGTCGCGGAGCTCCCGGCGGCGCGCCCGCGGCCGGTCAGCCCATCGCGCTGAGCAGGACCGGCGGCCCGGACGCTTCCTGTGCCCGGCGCCGCTGCTGGGCGGCCGCGAGCCGCTCCATCCGCCGAAGGTCAGCCTCTTCGAGGCCGAGCGCGGTGGTCACCCAGAGCTCGGTCACGTCGATCAGTTCGTCGTAGCTGACCGGCTGGCAGCGGCGGCGGACCTCGCTCAGCGTGCGCAGCACGGCGTGGCGACGCTGGTTGCGCGCCAGCCACTCGCGGACCGCGGCCTGGCCGGTCCCGGGCTCGACCACGAGGTCGACCAGGCCCATCCGCTCGAGCTCCTCGGCCTCGTACAGGCGGCCGCTCAGGATCAGCTGCTGCGCCCGGCAGCCATCGAGGCGCCGGCAGAGCAGGCTGTAGGCGCCCATGCCGGGGAACATGTTGAACAGGATCTCGGGCAGGCCGAACTTGCTGCCCTGCTCGGCGATGATGACGTCGTTGGTCAGCACCGCCTCGAAGCCGCCGCCGAGCGCGTCGCCTTGGACCAGGGCGATGGTCAGGACCGGCAGGTCGAGCTTGCAGAGATTGTGGTAGACGACGTCGACGCAAGCATGCGCATAGTGGCGGAGTTCGGCCTCGGCCCGGGCCCGGATCAGCTCGACGAACAGCTTGAGATCGCCGCCCAGATTCCAGATGCCGGGGAGGTTCGAGGTCCAGACCAGACTGCGCAATGGCGTGCTCGCGCCGGTGGCCCGCGTGCTGAAGCGGCGCCGCAGCCGGATCTGAAGACGCCGGATGGCTTTCAGGAGCTTGGGCGTGAAGCAGGGCCGCTCGCCATGGTTGAACGCGCACCAGAGGCTGCCCTGGTCGGCCTCGAAGCGGACCTCGAGGGCGTCCGACTGGTCCTCGAGATCGTTCGCATCGAAGCTGAGGACGTTGTCGCGGCGCTGGTCACGCGCGCGATCGTGGCGGTCGGGAAAGGTTTCGATCCGGGCGATGTTGCGCGGCACGCCTGCCTGGGTCTCAGGCTGAACCGAGCCGTCCGGCGTCTGTCTCAGGGGAAGCGCCATGGTTGACCTCTCAAGTCGGCGGTGGTTGATTCTGCCCCCGGTCGACCCGCGCAGCCTCACCGACCCCTGCGCCGCTACCGGCGTAGCTTCAGACGACCGAGAGTTCTTCGAGAGATTAGTAAAACATCGGCAATGCTTGTTCAAGTTTCTATATTAATTTGACTTGACGTTTTTACAGTACAATTTAAATTAAATCATGGTCAATGGCCAAGCGTGGCTGATCGACCAGTAGAACCGACTGGAAAAGGCAGAAAATTGCAGGACAAGCGCCGACGCCGCCAGCAGTGGCGGCGTCGGCCGAGCCGTCGACCGGGCGCTGGGAGCGCGCCCGCGGGCCTCAGTTCAGGATCTGGACCTCGACGCGCCGGTTGGCTTGGCGCCCGGCTGGCGTGTCGTTGGAGGCGATCGGCTCGTCCTCGCCCCGGCCCTCGGTCGACAGGCGCCGGCCATCGACCTCGAAGTTGTCGACGAAGAACTGCTTGACCAACGTGGCCCGCCGTTGCGAGAGGATCTTGTTGTAGGACGCGTCGCCGACCGCATCGGTGTAGCCGATGATGCGCACCGGGTGGCCCTTATAGGCGTCGAGCAGCTCGGCCACCTTGGCGAGGGTGTCGTGCGCGGTCGGCTCGATCTCGTCGCTGTTGGTCGCGAACAGGCCTTGGCCGGGGACCGTCAGCGCGAGCCCTTGCGGGCCGACCTTGGCGTTGAGATCGAGCAGCAGGCCCTGCACCTGCAGGCGCTGCTCCAGCGGCAGATCGGCGGTCGCCTGGCTCAGATCCTCGCCGCCGGGCGTCTCGCCGGCATCCGCGGATTTGATCAGGTCGATGTCGGCATCGGTTGCGGTGGTCGGCCCGGCCCCGGTCGCGGCGACCGTGGTCGCCGCCGGCGTATCGCGATCCGGTTGCGGCCGGGACGCCGCCGATGCCGGCGGACCGGCCTCGGGCGCTGCGCTGGTCGGGACGTCGGGCGTGGTTTGCGCAGCCGGGGCTGCCGCCGGGATCGCCTCGAGATTGCCCGGCAGGCTGTCATCGGGCTTGGCTGCGCCGGTCGCTGGTGTCTCGCCGAGCAGCGCGGCGTTCAGCTCCTTGATCCGGGCCTCGACCGCGAGCAGGTTCTGGCGGGCGGCGTCGGTGGCTGAGCTCGCGGCCTGCCGCAGCTGGCTAACCTCCTGCTCCAGATCGCGCTTGGCGTGCGCCGCCTGCTGGACCTCGCCCTCGGCTGAAGCGAGCGCCGCCCGCAGCCGGTCGGCCTCGGGGGCGAGTTCGGCGATTCGCGTGCGCGCCTGGTCCCGCTCGCGCTCCGCCTGGGCCACCTGGTCCCGGAGCGTGGTCAGCTGCTCATCGGCGCGGGTGCTCTCGGCTTCCGCGCTCTTGAGCTTGGTCTGCAGATCCGCGACCTGCGCGTCGGCCTGGTCGCGGGCGCTCGTGGCGGCCTCGAGCCGGTGCTCGGCGTCGGCGAGCGCGGTGCGCAGGCGGGCGATCTCGGCCGCCGACTGCTCGGCCGACCTGGTCAGCGTTTCGACCTTGGTCGAGAGCGCCTCCTCGCTCTTTTGCGCTTCGGCCACAGCCTGGTCGCGCGCGGCCTGGGCGCGGGTCAGGCTGGTGTTGAGCTGGGCATTCTGCGAGCGTAGCGCGACCAGTTCTTTTTCGATCCGCTTGACTTCGGCGGCCGCATCCTCGGCTGCCTTGGTCAGCTCGGCGATCCGCGCGTCGGCCTTCTGGCTGGTCTGCTGGAGCGTCGCGAGCTGGGCATGGAGCTGGTCATTTTCCTGTTTGACCGCGCTCAGTTCCTGGCGCGCCTGGCCGGCCGTCGCCGCCACGGCCGCGGCCTTGGACAGCTCCTCGAGCCGGGCACGCGCGGCGGCGAGCGCCGCGTTGAGCTCGGCGAACGGCGCGTGCGTCGGGTCGTCCGGCGTGCTCGTGCCCGGCGCGGCGGGCGCGTGATCCTCGATCAGGAGCACGCCCGCGGTCGGGAGCGTCCGGGGCACCGGCGGCAGCGCCGCGGCTTCGGTGGCGTACAGTCCCGCAACCGTGGCGGCCAATAGCGCCCAGACCGGGGTAGCGTTCGAGACTGATGGCGCACGATGTCGATCGGTCATGGCCCACAATCCGCTGCTCGCGGCTCAGCTCTCGCATTGGGCAAGCTGAGCGTTGCCAACTCGACTGCAGATCATCGCGCACCATCCGGGCACGTCAAGATAAATGTAGCGATGATTGGGATTGTAGCGATTTTTTGAGGCGCGCGATCAGCTCAGTTTCGCCGGTGGGCCGGCGACCTGCCGCTCGGTGTTGCCGCGGCCGCGCAACCGGTCAGGCGCGCCCGATCATGCGGCCGAGCCGGCCGCCGCGACGGCTGATCTGGAGCAGCCCGGTGATGCCATTGGGCGCGCCTTTGAGCAGATCGTTGATCTCCGGCGCGATCGTGATCAGCCGGCGGCTGGCGAACGCTTCGTGGTTGGGCTCGATTTCGGCCGGTTGGTACAGGTAGTTCACCATCACGCCGGCGGACTGCTTGAGCCGCCGGCGGCCCTGGTCGGCGAGCCAGTTGAGGCGCTCGATGCGGGCGCCGTTGCCGAGGTGGAAGCGGGCGACCGGGTCGAGCGGCAGGCCGGCGTCGTCGCGCTCGACCAGATAGCGGGCGGCGGCCCGGACCAGGGGCGCTTCGAGCGCCTGCACGAGCTCGGACTGCCCGAGCCAGGCGTCCTGGCCGAGCGCCGCGGCCAAGCCGTCCTGCCCGTCGTCGGCGGGTCCGGTCGCGGCCAGGGCGCGGCGCTGCTCCGGGTCGAGCCAGGCATCCTCCGGCTGGCGGTCGAGCCAGGCGAGGAAGCCCGGCAGTGGCGACAGCGTCGCGAACTGCTTGAGGTTCGGCAGGTCATGGGCGAGATCGTCGACCACCTGCTTGATCAGGAAATTGCCGAAGCTGATCCCGCGCAGGCCGTAGAGGGTATTGGTGATCGAGTAGAAGATCGCGGTATCGGCCCGCTTCGGGTCGAGCCCCGGGCCGTTCTCGTCCAGGAGCGGCTCGATCCGTCGGGCCAGGCCCTCGACCAGAGCGACCTGGAGGAAGATCAGGGGCTCCTTCGGCAGGGACGGGTGAAAGAAGGCATAGCAGCGACGATCGCCGTCGAGCCGGTGGCGCAGATCGCGCCAGGAGCGGATCTCGTGCACCGCCTCGTACTCGATGATCTTTTCGAGCAGCGCGGCCGGCGAGTCCCAGGTCAGTCGCTGCAGCGTGAGGAAGCCCACGTCGCACCAGGTCGCGAGCACGTGCCGGAAATCCTCGTCGAGCGCCTTGAGCTGCGGATCGTCGCTCGCGAGCGCCAGCAGATCGGCGCGCAGGTCGACCAGGAACTCCATGCCTTCGGGCAGGGCGTTGAACTTGGTCAAAAGGCGCATCCCGGGGGTCACCAGGGAGCGCCGGAGCGCCCGCTCGGCTTTGAGCTTGGCCGGCTCGTCGGCGGCCGCGCGATAGCGCTCGATCGCCTGCTCGACCTCGGCCCGCTCGACCCCGAACTCCTGCGCCAGCAGGTGGAAGAAGCGGGCCCGGCCGGTCGGGCTGAGGCCGAGGTAGACCGAGGCGATGCTCGCCGCCCGCGCCCGCGCCAGGACCTCGCCGCCGCGCGCCTCGAGGCAGGCGCGCATCTCGGCGCCGAGGCGCTCGGCCTGCTCGGCCGGGAGGTCGGGATCGTCGCCGCCGACGAACGGCAGCAGGGCGCCGGCGGCGATCTCGCGGAGCGCCCGGCTCCAGCGGCCGAGCGTGCGGCCGACCAGGGACGGCAGCGCCGGCTCGGCGTCCGCCGGCGGCGTCGCCGGTGCCAGCTCGACCGGCGGCAAAGCCGCGGCCGGGGCCAAGCTCGCGGTCGGCAGTAGGGGGCTGGGGATTGGCAGCTGGCTTGGCGCCTCGGGCATGACGGGGTCCTGAAGCCGTGGGACGACGGGGTCGAGAGGCGGGTCCGGCGAGGCTGGGCGCCCGGGGCCACGCTGTGTGGAGCCTACCGCCCGCCCCCGCTACAAAGCATGAACGGGACTCGCCCGGACCGGCCCGCAATCAGGGTAATCTGGCACGCCGATCGGGCCGGGGCCAGTCCGCGTGCGACCGGTTTCGGGCAGGCGGGCTTGTTAACGGCTCGAGCGGTAGCATGTGACTGGCGGCACGCACGTGTGGGCGAGGAGCGGGGCATGGCGGCAGAGGCGGCGAGCGAGCGGGGTAGACGACGCCCGCGCTGGCTGCCGACGCTCAACCTCGCGCTCCAGGGCGGCGGTGCCCATGGCGCGTTCACCTGGGGGGTGCTGGATCGTCTGCTCGAGGACGAGCGCTTCGCGGTCGAGGGTATCAGCGGCACCTCGGCCGGGGCCTTGAACGCGGTCGTGCTCGCCTCGGGCTGGCTCGCGGGCGGCAGCGCCGGCGCCCGGCAGGCGCTCGAGGCGCTCTGGCGGGAGATCGCGGCGCTCGCCCGCTTCAGTCCGCTGCGTGCCGGCGGCCTCAGCCAGATGGCGGCCGACTTCACCGCCCAGCTGCTCTCGCCCTACCAGCTCAACCCGCTCGGTCTGAACCCGTTGCGCCGAATTCTGGGCCAGCTGGTCGACCTCGAACGCCTGCGGGCCGAGCGGGCGCTGAAGCTGTTCGTCGCCGCGACCAACCTGCGCACCGGGCGGGCGCGGATCTTCCAGAACCAGGAGCTTTCGACCGAGGTGGTGCTGGCGTCCGCCTGCCTGCCGCAGATGCACCAGGCCGTGACCATCGAGGGCGAGGCCTATTGGGATGGCGGCTTCGTCAGCAACCCGCCGCTCGCGGTGCTGGTCGAGCACTGCCGCGCGCGCGATCTCCTGCTCGTCCAGATCAACCCGGATGCGGTCAGCGAGCTGCCGCGGTCGGCGCGTGACATCCGCAACCGCATGGCCGAGATCGTGTTCGGCCGACCGCTGGCGATCGAGCTCGAGGCCCTCGCGGAGCGCCGGCGGCGCGCCCGCTGGCCGCTTGGCTGGTTGCGCCGGCGCGGGCGTCGCGTCGCCCGCCATCGCCGCCACGTGATCGACGGCGGACCGGTGCTCGCGGCCCTCGATCCGGCGACCAAGATCGACCCGGAGTGGCCGCGTCTGGTGCAGTTGCGCGATCTCGGCCGGAGCGCCGCCGAGGCTTGGCTGTACGAGCGCGCCGCCCCGCCGGCGCCGGCCGCGGCGCCGGCGCGACCCACGCGGCCGGCCGTGGCCGACTCGGCCTGACGCGGCCAGCGCCGACGCCAGGGCCCGGTGGCCAGCGGGCCTCGGTCGACGCTCGCTCGCGCCCAACGATTGCTTGCCGCGCCGGACCGGCGCAAGCTCCACGCCGCGCTCGCCCGGGGCGCTCCGGCGTCGAAAGGAGCACCTCGAGCCGTCAGCCGGAGAGCCGCAGCGCGGCGCGCGAGGAGCGGAGCCAAACCTTGCGGAGGGACCCTCGACATGGAGCAGGAGCCACGCCAGCGACCGGCCCGACTGGACAAGCCGGGGCGGGGACGGATCTACGACAGCATTGCCGAGACCATCGGCAACACGCCCTTGGTCCGCATTCCGCGGATGGCGAAGGCGCACGACGCGCGCGCCGACGTCACGCTCAAGCTCGAGTTCTTCAACCCGCTCGCCAGCGTCAAGGACCGGATCGGGGTCAGCATGATCGAGGCCCTGGAGGCGCAGGACAAGGTCGGGCCGGGCACCGTCCTGGTCGAGCCGACCTCGGGCAATACCGGGATCGCGCTCGCCTTCGTCTGTGCCGCGCGCGGTTACCGGCTGATCCTGACCATGCCCGAATCGATGTCGATCGAGCGGCGCAAGCTTTTGGCCTTTCTCGGCGCCGAGCTCGAGCTGACGCCGCGCGAGCAGGGCATGAAGGGCGCGCTCGCCAAGGCCGACGAGCTGCTGGCGACAATCCCGGGCGCGATCATGCCGAGCCAGTTCACCAACCCCGCCAATCCCGAGATCCACCGCCGGACCACGGCCGAGGAGATCTGGGCCGACACCGGCGGCCTGGTCGACTGCATCATCTCGGGCGTCGGCACCGGCGGCACGTTGACCGGCTGCGGCCAGGTCCTGAAGCCCAGGCGTCCGGGCCTGCACATGGTCGCGGTCGAGCCGGCAGCGAGCCCGGTGCTCTCGGGCGGTCAGCCCGGACCGCACTCGATCCAGGGGATCGGGGCGGGCTTCGTTCCGGACGTCCTCGACACCAGTCAGATCGACGAGATCGTCAAGGTCGGCAACGACCAAGCGTTCGCCTGCGCGCACGAGCTCGCCCGGCTCGAGGGCATCCCCGGCGGCATCTCCTCGGGCGCGGCGCTGGCAGCCGGCCTCGAGGTCGCCGGGCGGCCCGAGATGGCCGGCAAGCTGATGGTGGTGATCATCCCTTCGTTTGCCGAGCGCTACATAACGACCGCCCTGTTCGAGGGCCTATGAGGGCGATTGCATCACCTGGGCGAGCGCCGCGGAGAACCCGAGCAGCGAGATCGGGATGTCGACCTCCCGCTCTTTGCCCTGGCGGTCGTAGGCGTAGAAGATCACCGTCGCCTTGTTGCCGGCCTTGAGCTGAGCCAGGAGGTCCGGCTTGAGCAGCACCTCGACGCGGCAGCCCTCCTTTTCGCAGATCTTGAGCTCGAGCGCCTGACGATCGCCGTCGTCGATCTTGAAGAACGCGCCCGGCGGCAACGCGATGCCGAGCGGCATCAGGATCAGCATGCCCGGCTGCTCCATGTGGGGCACCCGGCCGACGATCACGAGCACGACGCGGGCCCCCTGCTTGTCGACGATGGCCTGGCGCATCTCGCAAGCCTCGGGCTGGCCTTCGGTGATCGTCTTGCAGTGCAGGGTCCAGTCCTGGAACTGCTTGCCGTCCTGGCTCTGCGGGTTCGGGGCGGCGGTCTTGGGCGCCGGGGTCGTGCTCGGCGCCTGGCCTGGCGCTGCCTGGCTCGCCTGCGCGCAGGCCGGCGCCGGAGCGTCGAGAGCGAGGAGGGCGGCGAGCAGCCAGGGAACGAACGATGCGCCAGGCAAGCTCGGACGTCGTCGGGCAAGATCCACGGGCGGGTACTCCACTCGGCCAGCTGTAGCTCGGGCGCGTCGCCCGGATGGAGTCAGAATGTACGTCAGGGCGGCGGATGCAACCAGGGCAAGCGGCTCAATGCCGGTCATGCCTGATCGCTTAATGGCGGTCCTGCCTGATCATGTCGGCCGCCTTCTCGGCGATCATGATCACCGGCGCGTTGGTGTTGCCCGACGTGATCGTCGGCATGACCGAGGCGTCGACCACCCGCAGGCCGGCGAGGCCGTGCACCCGCAGCCGGTCGTCGACGACCGCATCCGGGTCGGCACCCATCCGGCAGGTGCCGACCGGGTGGAAGATGGTCGTGCCGATCGCGCCCGCCGCCTGCGCGAGCTCGGCATCGCTCTGGAACTCGGGCCCGGGCTTGAGCTCGGTCGGCCGGAAGCGGGCGAGCGCGTTCGCGGCGCGGATCCGCCGGGTCAGCCGGATCGCGGCCGCGGCGACCATCCGGTCGGCCTCGGTCGCGAGGTAGTTGGGCCGGATCGCGGGTGGCACAGCCGGCTGCGCGCTCCGGATCCGGACCTCGCCCCGGCTCTGGGGGCGCAGGTTGCAGACCGAGGCGGTGAACGCCGGGAACGGGTGCAGCGGGTCGCCGAACTTGTCCAGCGACAGCGGCTGGATGTGGTATTGGAGGTCCGGCGTCGCGCGCGCCGGGTCGGATTTCGCGAACGCGCCGAGCTGCGAGGGCGCCATGGTCAGGGGCCCGCGCCGGAACAGGAAGTACTCGATGCCCATCCAGCCGCGCGCCAGGAGCCGGTTGGCCTGCTCGTTCAGCGTGCGCGTGCCTTCGACCCGGTAGATCAGGCGCAGCTGCAGATGGTCCTGGAGGTTGGCGCCGACGCCGTCCAGCACGTGCACGGGCGGGATGCCGAGCTCCTCGAGCAGAGCGGCGGGGCCGATGCCCGAGAGCTGCAGGAGCTGCGGCGAGCCGATCGCGCCGGCGGCGAGGATCACTTCGCCCCTGACCGCGGCATGGCCGTCGCCACCCCGCCGGCGGACGTGCACGCCGGTCGCACGGCGGCCATTGACGGCGATCCGGGCCGCCTCGGCGCCGGTCAGGATCTCGAGATTGGGGCGCGCGCGCGCCGGCCTGAGGAACGCCTTGGCGGTGCTCCAGCGGACCCCGCGCTTCTGGTTGACCTGGAAATAGCCGCAGCCCTCGTTGTCACCGCGGTTGAAGTCGTCGGTCCTGGGGATGCCGACCTCGGCGGCCGCGGCGCGGAAGGCGTCCAGGATTTCCCAGCTGAGGCGCATCTCCTCGACCCGCCATTCGCCGCCGGCGCCGTGCAGCTCGTCCGCCCCATGGACGTAGTCCTCGGACTGCTTGAAGTAGGGCAGGACGTCGTCCCAGCCCCAGCCGCGGTTGCCCAGCTGCCGCCAATGGTCGTAGTCGGCGGCCTGGCCGCGCATGTAGATCATGCCGTTGATCGACGAGCAGCCGCCCAGGACCTTGCCGCGCGGGTAGTTGAGCGCGCGGCCGCCGAGGCTGGCCTCGGCCTCGGTCCTGAAGCACCAGTCGGTGCGCGGATTGTTTTGGGTGTAGAGATAGCCGACCGGAATGTGGATCCAGGGATGGTTGTCCTTGCCGCCGGCCTCGAGCAGCAGGACCGAGACGGCGGGATCGGCCGACAGGCGATTGGCGAGCACGCAGCCGGCGCTGCCGGCGCCGACGATCACGTAGTCGAAGCTGCCGAGGCTCGCGGACCCGTCATGCGCCATCGATCTCCTCCCGGCTCTGCTCGCCCTTCGTAGCAGGTCGACCGGCGATCGGTCACGTCGGAGGCGCATCCGGCCTCGGGACGATTAATCGATCGCTCGATCGACCTCGTCCGCGGCTCTGGCAATCCGCGGGATGCGGCTTGGCGTGCCTGCCATCGCTCAAGCGATGATTCCGAGGCCGCTGCCGGCAGCCATTTCATCCTATGGTCTCATGGATCGGGAGTCTTGCAACTTTACTTACGCTCGATCAGGCGCGATCATCAGATCGACGGGCGGTTGATTACACCTTCAGCTCGGCCAGCGGGTCGAGCGTGAGCGAATCTGAGCATGGCTCGGCACAGCGCTGGCCCAGACAATGTTCAGCCACGGGCCGTATCACCTTGTTCCTGGGCCCTGTGCTGAAGATCCGCGCCCACTGATCAGGGTAGCTCGGGCATAGGGAGATATGTCGATGCAGTCCAGGTTGAAGTTGCCGTTACTTGTTCTGCTGTTCTCCACTGCTCTTCTGATCATCGGCGGCACGAGCGCAGGCGCCGCAGATTGCCGAGCGATCTACGTCGTCGGCAATGCCCGCGAGATTGTCGATTGTCCAACTGATCAAAAGTTCGATTTTTGCATGGTCCGCACCAGTCTCGTCGACCGTGCTGGCTTGCTTACCGGCCGCTTGGAATACTTCGAAGACTCGTCCAAGGGATCGAAGCACCCGCAGGATCCCTCGATCTCAGTTTTCGTCGGCGTCGACAAAATCACCACCGAAAAAGGCGTGTTGGAGCTCGCTGAGCGGGGGATTTTCGATTCAGACAGCTCGGAATTCGCCAGCCTCGCCAGGATCACCAGTGGGACCGGCGAACTGGCCGGCTACGCGGGTACGCTTACGGACATCGGTAACACGAAAGGCACGCTGCTGATCACGGGTACCATCTGCAAAGAGTGACCCGGGGGCCGCGCCTCATCATTGGCGCCGCACCGCCGACCGCCGGAGGTTCGTGCCGGGCGGCTGGGATCCCGAAGCGACAAACGATAGAGCGCCTCGCGCAGCAATCAGGCTGCACGACATTTCCAGGAGGCGAAAGATGATTGCGAATCTGACCCGACGCAACTTTCTGAGGACCACGGCGATCGCCACCGGCGCCATGCTGGCGACGCCTTATGTCAAGTCTGCACAGTCTGCGGGTAAGGTATCCGTGGCTTTGTGGGACCACTGGGTTCCCGGCGCCAATCAAACAATGCAACAGATCATCGAAGGCTGGGGGGCGTCGAATAACGTTGCCGTCGTCATCGACTTTCTCAAATCGGGAACCGCAGAGGACGGGCTGGCTCAAACAATTGCGGCGGAGGCACGCGATGGCAGCGGCCACGATCTCGTGTGGCTATGGGACTGGCAAGCGACGCGGCAGAAGGAGGCTCTCGAGCCGGTCGACGAAATCGTCGAGACGCTCACGAGCAAGTACGGCCCGTTTGCCGAGAACGCGAGCTATCTCGCGCGGCATGACGACACCTGGCTCGCGGTCGCCGCCGCCTGCGGTTCGCACAGCTATCCGATCGTTTCGCGCCTCGATCTCTGGAGGGCCCATGCGGGCCTGGATCTGCAGGCCATGTTCCCGGCCCGCGGACGCGACGCGGAGTTGGTCAAAGGTCGGACTTATCAGGCGTTCCTGGAGGGTTGCAAAAAGCTACACGCGGCCGGCTACCCCTTTGCCAACCCGATCAGCTCGGCGTCCGACTCCGAGATGTGGCTCGCACCGGTCTTTCTGGCGTTCGGCTCGCAGCTGATGACCGGCGACGGGAACGTCACGGTTGATTCCGATGGTACCCGGGCAGCGCTCTAGTTCCTCAAGGAGCTGACCCAGTACATGCCGGAGGACATCTACGATTGGGAGAACGTCAGCAACAACCGCTGGATCATCGAAGGCAAGGGCTCGGCGATCCACAACCCGCCGAGCGCCTGGGCGGTCGCCAAGGAGAAGGCCCCGGAGGTGGCGGCTCAACTGTGGCACCCTGACGTGCCGGCCGGCTCAGGTGGTCGCTATCGCGCGGCAGACCCTGCATTCTTTGGCATCTGGAGCTTCGCTGCGAACAAAGCGGCGGCCAAGGACCCGCTCACCCATCTCTGCGAGCGGGAGCAGGTGACGAAGATTGCAGCGGGTTCCCAGGGCTACGATACGCCCCTGCAGGCGGCATTCTCCGATATCGAGGTGTGGCGGACGGAAGGGCCACCAGCCGGCACCCTGTACAACTACCCGGCTCAGGGCGATGAAATCCAGGTCATTCCAGGCTATCCGGCACCGCCCTCGATCGCCGAAAAAATCGCCGACACCGCTCTGATGGCGACCATGGTCGCCAAAGTCACCAGAGAGCGTCAATCTGCCGATCAGGCGATCGCTTGGGCCCAGAGCGAACTGGAGCAGCTGCTGAAGGCGTGATGCGGACCGGTGGAGCGAGAATTGGGGTATCGGCGGTCCTCGCCCGCTACGCTACCCGAGCAGCGCGAGCACCAGCGGCATGGTGAGGGCGGCGGCGATCGTCGTCAGCGTGATCAGGCCGGCGATCAGCGGCGCGTCGCCGCCGAGCTGGCGGGCCAGCACGTAGCTGGAGGCCGAGATCGGGCAGGCCGTGAACAGCACTGCGACCGACACGGTCACGCCCTCGATCCCGAGCAGCCGGCAGCCGAGCCCGGTCGCGGCCGGCATCAGCACGAGCTTGAGCACGCAGGTGGCGATCGCGGCCGCCCGGTGACGCCCGAGGTGGGCGACCTCGAGGCCGGCTCCGACGCAGAGCAGGCCGAGCGTGAGCGAGCCCTGGCCGAGAATCGCGAGGGTCTCGCGCGGCACGCCGGTCAGGTGGACGCCCGCGGCATTGAGGGCGAAACCGAGCAGACAGGCGAGGATCAGCGGGTTGCGGGCGATCGAGCCGATCAAGGCGGCCCGGCCGGCGGGCCGGTGACCGTAGTGGAGCAGCGCGCCGACCGCGAGCAGGTTGACGGTCGCGACCACGATGAAGATCACGATGCCAAGGACCAAAAGCCCGGCCTCGCCGTAGAGCGCGCCCGCGGTGCCGAGGCCGACGTAGGTGTTGGTCCGGATCGCGCCCTGAAAGACCGAGGTGAAGGGCGCCGCGTCGAGGCCGAGCCAGGGGCGGAGCGCCAGCGTGAGCGCGCTGATCGCGAAAATCGCGCCGACCAGCGCCGCCGCCAGCGGCATCACCCGCAAGCCCGCCAGCGCCGAGGTCGCGCAGGTCAGGAACAGGAGCGACGGGAACAGCACGTAGTAAACCAGGCGCTCGGCGGCCGGCCAGAACGCATCGCCTGGAAAGCCGCACGCGCGCAGGACCCGGCCGAGCGCGATCAGGAGAAAGACCGGCGCCAGCGCACCGAAGGTCGTCAGCATCGGCACCGGATCGCAGGCTGACCTGGAGATGGATGGCTGAGCCTGGTTGAACCGGCTGCCGGTTTGGGCCGATGCGCTGGCGCCGGCACCCCGTGCCTCGCTACCGGTGGCGACCGGCCCGCTTCGCCGCTCGGTGGCGCCGCTTTCGGAGACATTCCAATTCTGAGTTAGTGAGCCCGCAACCTGCCCGGGTCAAGGATGGCGCAGCGAATCCGGCGCGCGGGCCTGGGTGTCGGCGCTGCCGATGCCACCGCTCTCACCAGACCCTCCGTGCTTGCCGAGAGACCTGCGCGCGCAGCTGCGCGACCCACCCGCCGCGGCAGAGGCGTGGTCAATGGTCCGCCGCGATCGACGTGAACACAGAGCCCGCGTCCTGCTCGACCGAGCGACAGTTGGCGCCGGGATGCCCGCGGCCACGCCGCGGCGACCGCTAATTCAGGGCCTGATAGACGCTGGTGATGATGACGCCCCAGAGCACCATCGACGACAACACACTGAACAAGACCCCATCGGCGACCTGCCACACGCCAGCCTCGGATCCGATCGGCGGCCGCGTCGCCTGCGTAGTCAGGGATGCTGATTTGCGGCGAGCCCGCGACATTTGTGGTCTCCCTATCCCAAAGATGTCGGCGCTCAGCCGATCCAGGTTAGCACTTCGCGAAGGAGATGCCAGACGATTCTCATCCCTTCGCTTAGCACCCGGAGTTGCGGAGAAGCAACCCGCCGTCAAATGGCTCCATTGCCATCCGGCAGGCGGCGCCGAGCGCGCCCGGCGCCGCCGGTGGTGCCTCAGGGGTTCTTGGCCTGGCGGCGATAGACCTGCGCCGGCGCCTGCTCGAGATCCTTGGGCGGCAGCTCAGGTTGCGGCATGGCGTAGAACTTGGGTTCGCGATCCTCGAGAGACTGCTCGAACGGCAGGCGCATCTGGACCTGGGTCTGGTTCTCGGCGGCTTCGCGCTGGGCGGTCTGGAGCTGCTCCGCGAGGTCGCGGCTCCAGGGCAGCGCGTAAGCGCGCGGCTCGGCGACCCCGGCGAGCTGCAGCCAGACGTAGATGGCTTCGTTCTCGCGGAAGCTCGACGCCAGCACGGTCGCCTGGTCAGCCTTGGCCAGCCACCATTCCAGCTGGACCGGCTTGGGCATGCTCAGCAGCCGGCTGAAACCGGCGTAGGCGGTCGGCAGGAACAGCGCCGCCGCGCCGATTGCGGTTGCCTTGATCCACAGCTGGCGCGGCGCCCAGACGCTGATGCTGGTGACCAGGCCGGCGAGCACCGCGACCGCGGCGAACAGATAGGTGAGCTCGGTCATGACGCCCTCCAGGCCCGCAGATTGCGTTGCAGGCTGTGCACGCTGCCCGGCACCAGGTCGCCATCCGCCGACAGCTTGAAGCGGTAGACGGTCAGCTCCTCGCCCTCGCGGGTCAGTTCGACCTTGCTGGCGAGCAGCTGGCGGGCGGAGTCCTTGGGCGACTTCTTGACGCTGGTGACGATCGTGACCGGGATCGGAAAGACGCCGGAGGTGTTGCGGTACAGATGCACGTTGACCGTGTATTCACCGGCCGGAATGCCGCGCGAGTACGAGACCTCGTAGTTCATACCGGTGGCGTCGGCCCGTTTGCCGAGGTCGTCGCGCAGGAGATTGAAGATCAGGCCGCCCTTGTTCGAGTAGCCGACCGGCCGGTCGCCCGGGGCCTCGACCCAGAGGTCGACGTCGCAGTCGAGCTCGTCCGGCCAGCGGACCTCGACGATCACGTTGCCGGGCGCGTAGGTGTTCTCCTGGGCGGTCTTGCCGGGCGGATTGAGGTGCGGCAGCAGCAGGATGACCATGGCCACGAACCCGGCCAGGGCGAGCATGATGACATCGCGGAAGACCGTATCGCCATCGTCCGGCTCGAGCTGCTCAAGACCGTGCATGACGCTCCCCCAGCTCGACGATCGTGGTGACCAGGGTGACGGTGCCGCTCTCCAGCAGCCGGTAATTGACCATCAGCCAGATGTTCAGGACCGCGCCGACCAGGGTGGTATAGAGCGCCACCGACATGCCGCTGATCAGGGTCGAGACCATTGGGCCGATCGCCTGGACGTCGGCCGCGGCCTGGGGGTCGATTCCCGAGAGCGCGATGATGAACCCGATCACGGTGCCGATCAGGCCGAGGAAGACGAGGCTGTTGGCGATATGCCGGATCGACCCGATCCGGGCGCCGAGCTTGAGCTTGAGCGCCGAGGTCGACAGCGCGCGGCTCTGGCCGTCGCGGTCCTGCATGGACTCAAGATAACGGGCGACCCGCGCCGAGCGGTCGCGGCCGGGCCGCTTGAGCTGATTGATCTCGTTGCTGGTCAGGATGATCTTGCGCCCGCAGTTGATCAGGCCGTAGGCGAACACGACGGTGATCACCGTGACCAGCTGCGTGCTGTCGCTGCTGAACACGATGCCGACCCAGCCCCTGAGCCAGGCCGCTCCGAACAGCGCCGCCGCGACCAGGTTCAGCACCAAAAAGCGCAGGAGCAGGAGATACCGATAGGACGCCGTGTCATCCTCTGACAGGACGGCGAACCAGCTCGCCAGGAGACCCGCCCGGGGCGCCAGTTCGGGCGCGCCGGTGGTGGCTGGAAAACTGGCGGCGGCGGGAGCGAGAGTTTCCGTCATGACCGCCTCATGGGGCTGGGGTGGATCGCTGCCCGACCCGACGGATCCCTCGGCGGTGCCCGCGCGCTGCGGGTCTCGCCCCCGATCGGGATTGCCGGTGGCCGGCGCTGAGGCGGTACAATCGCGGCGTTTGGTTAAGGAACAATGAAGAGCTCCGCACGACCTGCGGTAGCACCAGCCGCTCGTCGCAGGCGCGGCGCCGCGCGGCGCGCGGGTTACTCCACGGTGACCGATTTGGCCAGGTTGCGCGGCTGATCGACGTCGGTGCCCTTGAGGACCGCGGTGTGATAGGCGAGCAGCTGGACCGGGATCGCGTACAGGATCGGGGCGACCAGCGGGTCGACCTCGGGTAACGCGACCGCGGTCGCGACATATTCGGACAGTTGCGCGCAGCCGCGCCGGTCGCTGAGCAGGATCACCTTGCCGCCGCGCGCGACCACCTCCTGCAGGTTGCTGGCGGTCTTGTCGAACAGCTGATCGGGCGGTGCGACCACGATCACCGGCACCTCCTCGTCGATCAGCGCGATCGGGCCGTGCTTGAGCTCGCCGGCGGCGTAGCCCTCGGCGTGGATGTAGCTGATCTCCTTGAGCTTGAGCGCGCCCTCGAGCGCGATCGCGAAGCTCGTGCCGCGGCCGATGTAGAGCACGTCGCGGGCGTGGACCAGGCGCTGCGCGATCTGCTCGTAGGTCGCGTCCTGCATCAGGACCTCGGCGGCGCGCGCCGGCACCTCGTCGAGCGCCTGGGTCAGCTCGGCCTCGCGCTCGGGCGAGAGCCGGCCGCGGGCGCGGGCGGCGCCGACGGCCAGGCAGGCGAGCGTCGCCAGCTGGGTCGTGAACGCCTTGGTCGAGGCGACCCCGATCTCGGGGCCGGCGAGCGTGCGCAGCTGGCAGTCGGCCTCGCGCGCGAGCGTGCTGTCCGGGACATTGACCAGCGCGATCGTGGCCAGGCCCTGGGCCTTGACCGTGCGCATCGCCTCGAGCGTGTCCATGGTCTCGCCCGACTGGGAGACGAACAGCGCCGCACTGCCCGGCACGAGCGGCGTGTCGCGGTAGCGGAACTCCGAGCCGATGTCGAGGTCGACCGGCAGGCCGGCCAGCTGCTCGAACCAGTAGCGCCCGACCATGCAGGCATAGGACGCGGTGCCGCAGGCGACCATCGCCAGCCGCGGCAGGGTCGCGAAGTCGACCGGCAGTCCGGGCAGCGCGATCCGGTGGTCGACCGGGCTGGCGAAGGCGCGCAGCGTGTCGCCCAGGACCACCGGCTGCTCGTGGATCTCCTTGTGCATGAAGTGGCGGTAGTTGCCGCGACCGATCATGGCGCCCGAGAATGCGGTCTGCTTGATCTCGCGCAGGGCCTCGGTGCCGTCGGCGGCGTAGACGGTGGCGCCACGGGCGGTCAGCACCGCCCAGTCGCCCTCCTCCAGGTATTGGATCCGGGTGGTCAGCGGCGCCAGCGCCAGGGCGTCGGAGCCGATGTACATCTCGCCCTCGCCGTAGCCGATCGCGAGCGGGCTGCCGCGGCGGGCGCAGATCAGGAGATCGTCGTGACCGGCGAACAGCATGGCGAGCGCGAACGCGCCGTCGAGCCGCTTGAGCGCAGCAGCGGCGGCCGCGACCGGGCCGAGGCCGCTCGCCAGATAGTGGCTGACCAGCTGCGGCACGACCTCGGTGTCGGTCTGGGTCGCGAAGCGGTGGCCCTTGGCGGTCAGCTCGGCGCGCAGGCTCTGGAAGTTCTCGACGATGCCGTTGTGGACGACCGCGACCCCGCCCGCCTCGTGCGGATGGGCGTTGTCCTGGGTCGGGCGGCCGTGGGTCGCCCAGCGGGTGTGGCCGATGCCGGTGACCCCGGCGAGCGGCTCGGTCTCGAGCGCGCGCTCGAGATTGGCGAGCTTGCCTTCGGCGCGCCGGCGCTCGATCCGGCCGCCGACCAGGGTCGCGATGCCGGCGCTGTCGTAGCCGCGGTACTCGAGCCGCTTCAGGGCATCGAGCAGCAAAGGCGCCGCCGGCTGGCGACCGAGGATGCCGACGATCCCGCACATGGAAAGGAGCTCCTGTCTGGCGGAGGTTATGCGCCCGACCGGCGGCGGGCGCGGATTCGGGCGGCGCCGTCCGGGATGTCGGTCTGGCGGCCGCGCGCGATGCTCAGGCTGCCGGCCGGGACGTCGCGGTTGATCGTGCTGCCGGCGCCGATGAAGGCGCCGTCGCCGATCGTCACCGGCGCCACCAGGGCCGAGTTGGAGCCGATGAAGACGCTCTTGCCGATCTCGGTCCGGTGCTTGGCGCTGCCGTCGTAGTTGCAGGTGATGGTGCCGGCGCCGATGTTCGATCGTTCACCGACCCGGGCATCGCCGATGTAGCTCAGATGATTGGCCTTGGCGCCGGCCTCGAGGGTCGCGTTCTTGACCTCGACGAAATTGCCGACCTTGGCGCGCTCGCCGATCTCGGCGCCCGGGCGGATCCGGGCGAACGGGCCGATCTCGGCGCCGGCCGCGATCCGCACGCCCTCGAGATGGCAGAACGGCAGGATGCGTGCCCCGGCGGCGACCGCGACCCGCGGCCCGAAGACGACGTAGGGGCCGATCTCGACCGCCGGCGCGAGTTCGGTGTCCGCGGCCAGGAACACGGTCTCGGGCGCGGTCATGGTCACGCCCGCGGCCAGCGCCGCCTGGCGCAGCCGGCGCTGCAGGATCGCCTCGGCCTCGGCGAGCTGGCCTTGCGAGTTGATGCCGAGTCCGGCCTCGTAGGGTCCCTCGATCGCGGTGCAGGCCCAGCCGCGGGCGCGGGCGTGCTCGACCACGTCGGTGAGGTAGTACTCGCCCTTGGGCCGCTTGAGCTCGAGCGCGTCGAGCAGCGGCCCGAGCCTGGCGGCATCGAACGCCATGATGCCGGCGTTGCACATGCCCTCGCGCTGCAAGCTCTCGTCCGCGTGGCGTTCCTCGACGATCGCGGCCAAGCCGGCCTGATCGAAGGCGAGGCGGCCATAACCCGCGGGCTCGGGCGGGCGGAAGCCGAGCACCGCGACCGCCGCCTGGGCGGCGCGCCGGGCGTCGAGCAGGTGGCCGAGCGTCTCGGCGGTGACCAGCGGCGTGTCGCCGTAGAGCACCAGCACCTCGCCGGCTTGCGGCAGATGCGCGCGCGCCGCCTTGACCGCGTGGCCGGTGCCGAGCTGCGGCTCCTGATGCACGATCAGCGCCGGCAGCGGGCCGCGATCGACCTCGGCGGCGACCGCATCCATGCCCGGCGCCAGGACCGCGACCAGCCGCTCGGGCGCGAGCGCCGCCGCGGCCGTCAGCACATGCGCGATCATCGGGCGGCCCGCGAGCGGATGCAGCACCTTCGGCCGCTCGGAGCGCATGCGCGTGCCCTTGCCGGCGGCGAGCAGGACCACGGTAACCGGAGCAGGCATGTCGTTCGAACCTCGGAAACGGCCGCGACGGATCGACGGTCGGCACTTTGCGATCAGGACGTTGCCGCGTATTTAACGCCCGGATCATCCGCGCGAATCAAGGACGAAACGCTTGCCTCCCCCGTTCGAAGCAGTGGTGTTCGACCTCGACGGTACCCTGATCGACAGTGCTCCTGACCTGTGCGGCCTGGTCAACGAGATGCTGGCCGAGGTGGGCCGGCCCGGCCTCGATCTGGACGAGATCCGGCCGATGATCGGCGATGGCTCCCGGGCGCTGCTCGAGCGCGGCCTGCGCGCCTCGGGCGGGGTACCTCCGAGCGTCGATCTCGACGACCTGTTCGCCGAGTTCCTGCGCCGCTACGCGCAGCTGCCTATACGCCCCGACCAGGTCTACGCGGGCGCGGTCGCCGTGCTCGAGGAGCTGGCGGCCGCTGGCGTCCGGCTCGGGCTCTGCACCAACAAGCCGCAGGTGCCGACCGACCGGCTGCTGGCCGGGCTCGGCCTCGATCGCCTGCTCACGGTCGCGATCGGCGGCGATGCGCTGCCGGTGCGCAAGCCCGACGGCGGTCACCTGCTGGCGGTCCTCGCCCGGCTCGGCGTCGATCCCGCCAAGGCAGCGCTGGTCGGGGACAGCCGGACCGATCTTCTGACCGCGCGCGCCGCCGGGGTTCCCTGCGTGCTGGTGAGTTTCGGCTACACTCCGATCCCGGCGCGGGAGCTTGGCGCCGACCGGGTGATCGAGCGCATGAGCGACCTCGGTGCCGCGCTCGCCGCGCTCGGCCCGCGGGACCGGGCCGGCGAAGCTCGGGCGCCGGCTTGACACCGCCGAGGAGGCACTCCTATAGCGTGCGACCCAGACGGGCGGTTAGCTCAGCGGGAGAGCACTCGCTTCACACGCGAGGGGTCGCTGGTTCAATCCCAGCACCGCCCACCACCGCGCCGCCGCCGCCTGCTCGAAGTCGCGCCCGGCGGTGGTCCGGCTGCGCGATCCCCTGGACGCAGCGATGATCCAAGCTAGGTTGGCCCAGGGCCGGGCGAACCTTGCCGGCCTGGACCGGCTCCGGCCGGCGCCCGTCAGGTGACCGCTGCAGTGCTGACCGTCATCGATCGCTACCTGCTCCGTCAGATCGTCACGAGCTCCCTGGCGATGACCGGGATCGCGCTCGCGATCCTGCTGCTCGAGCGGGTCCTCCATCTGTTCGGCCTGGTCGCCAATCCGAACAAGGCATTCAGCTACGTCGGCCAGATGCTGGTGCTGCTGCTGCCGCACTTTCTGAGCATCGCGCTGCCGGCCGCGTTCTTCTTCGGGATCCTCTTGACCTTCCGACGGCTCAAGCGGGACCACGAGTTCGTGGTCATGGCGGGCATGGGACGCAGTCTCGGGCGGCTCCTGGCGCCGGTGATGGGCCTCGCGGTCCTGACCGCGGCGCTCACCGCGCTGATCGTCGGCTGGCTCAGCCCGCATGCGCGCTACGCCTACCGGACCCTGAAGCAACAGGTGGCGGAGGCCTCGCTGACCGCGGCCGTGCGCGGCGGCACGTTCATTCACGCGGGCGACCTCACCTTCTTCGCCGAGCACTCGACGCCGGCCCCCGACGGCCTGCGCCTCGCCAAGGTCTTCGTCTATCAGGAGCAGCCCGACGGCAGCGCCACCGTCGTGACCGGCCAGAGCGGCCGGCTCGGCCAGCTCGAGGCCGGCGAGAGCCCGCTCCTGATCCTGGATCGGGGCGAGCGGGCCGAGCTGCCGGCCGAGGGCCGACCCAGCAGCGTGACCTTCGGCAATCTCAGCTGGCCGGTGACCCCCGAGGCCGAGCAGGGCCGGCCGCGGGGCCTCGATCAGCGGGAGCTCACGCTGACCGAGCTCTGGACCCGGCCGGCCAGCGCCTCGACCAAGCCCACCGCGGCAGAGATCGCGGCCGAGCTGCACGCCCGCCTGGTCCTGATCGCGTCGGTGCCGATCCTGCCGCTATTGGCGGCGCCGCTCGCGCTGATCGGCGGGCCGCGCAGCCAGCGCAGCGGCATCGCGATCGGCCTGTTGATCCTGATCGTCTACTACGAGGCGCTGAACTTCGGCGAGGCGCTCGCCAAGCGCGACCTGCTCGCGGCCGAAATCGGGCTCTGGCTGCCCTTCCTGGCGCTCGCGGCCGGTGCTGGCTGGCTGTTCCTGCGCACGCTGCGCGGCGCCCGACCGAGGCCGGCGCGCGCCGCCAAGGCCGCGCAAGCAACCGGGACTTTGGCATGGCCTCGGTGCTGAGCCGCTACATCGCGCGCCGGCTGCTCGCCAGAGCGGCGGTCCTGATCTCCGGGCTCGCCGCGCTGATGTTGATCCTCGACTTTCTCGCCAACGGCGATCAGGTGATCGCGGGCAGCGACAGCGTGCTGCTGCCGATTGTCCGCTACACCTTGCTCCGCCTGCCCGAGGTCGTGGCGCAGATCCTGCCGATCACCGCGATCCTCGCAGGCCTTTTGACCTTCGCCGACCTCGCGCGCCACAGCGAGCTGACGGCGATGGCGGCCGCCGGGGTCTCGAAGGCGCGGCTCGCGATCGCCGTGCTGCCGGTGGCGCTGCTGATCGCGGCGGCCCAGTTCCTGATCGAGGACCAGGCGGTGCCGGTCGCGGTCAGCAGGCTGCGGGCCTGGGGCATCGGCGACTACGCCCCGGCCGACGGTGCCGCGCTCGTCTGGCTGCACCACGGCGACGACATCCTGCGGATTCGCGGGTTCGATCCCGCGGCCCGACGGATCGACGGCGTGACCGTGTTTCGGCGCGCTCCGGACGGCAATCTGGTCGAGCGGCTTGCGGCGCCGAGCGCCACCTACGAGGATGGCGGGTGGACCTTGCACGACGTGACCCGCTCCGAGGTCATGCCCGGCCTGGTCGAGCATCAGGATCGCCTGCGCTGGTCCGACGATCTCGATCCGCAGCTGCTCGCCTCGGTGCTCGCCGACCCGCGCGAGACGCCGCTCACTGAGCTTTGGCGCGCGATCCGCGCGCCCGGGCTTGGAACCCGGCCGAGCTACCGGTACACCCTCTGGCTGCAGGAGCGGATCGCCGCGCCGGTGACCACGGTCGCGATGATCCTGATCGTCGTCGCTCTGGCACGACCGGTGAGCGGGCGCGCGGCGCAGGGGTGGTTGATCGCGTTCGGGGTGGCAGTCGGGTTCGTCTGCTGGACTTTCGCCGGCCTGGTCCTCACCTTCGGCGATCTCGGCCTGCTGCCGCCGGTGCTGGCGGCGTGGGCGCCGGCCGGGGTGTTCGCCGCCAGCGCGGTCTCGCTGCTGCTGCAGCAGGAACGGCGGCCGGCGACCGGCCGCTGGCTGGGAACCGAGGCGTGAGCGCGCGCGTGCGGCCCAGGCAAGCGGTGGTGCCCCGGACGCCGGTCACCGGTCCGGCCGCCCGCCACGTTCCGTAGTTGAGCGCGATGCGTCGAATCCTCAGCGTCTTCATGAGCGTGCCGGGCTGGTCCAAGTGGACCGTGACGATCGGCCTGCTGCTCGCCAACCTGGTCGAGGGCTTCGGTCTCGCCAGTCTGTTGCCGGCGCTGACCCTGCTGATGAACGACAGTGGCGGTCAGTCGACGCTGGTCCACCAGCTCGTCTATGGCGCCATGGGCGCGATTGGCCTGCAGCCATCGCTCGAGGCTCTGCTGCTGGCGGTGGTGATCGGCGTGGTCGGCAAGGCGGCGCTGGTCGTGCTCGCGATGGTCCGGGTCGGCTATGCGGTCGCGGAGGTGGCGACCAACCTTAGGACCACGGTCGTGCAGAGCCTGCTCGAGGTGAAGTGGTCCTACTTCACCCGCCAGCCAGTCGGCCGGTTCGCCAACGCGATGAGCCAGGATGCGACCCGCGCCGGCCGCGCCTACATGCTGGCGACCATGTGCGTGGCCTCGCTGCTCGAGACCGCGGTCAGCGTCATCCTGGCGTTGCTGATCTCCTGGCGCCTGGCGCTGGTCGGGATCGGCATCGGCGTCGTGATCCTGTTCATCCTCGGCCCCCTGGTGCGGATCGCGAAGAAGGCGGGGCGCCGCCAGCAGGCGAGCACCCAGGCTTTCGTGACCCTGCTGAGCGACACCCTGATCGGGATCAAGCCGCTCAAGTCGATGGCGCGCCAGGCCCACTTTCTGCAGCTGCTCGAGCAGCGGGCGCAGAGCCTGCGCCGGGCCTTGCGCCGGCAGGCGGTGGCCGAGAACCTGATGAACGAGCTGCGCGAGCCGATCTTCGTGCTGTTCGCGGTCGCCGGCATCTATGTCGCGCAGGCACACCTGTCGATGCCGACGCCCGAGCTGATCGTCACGGCCTTGCTGCTGTACCGGACGGTGGCCGCGCTCGGCCGGGTTCAGCGCCAGCTGCAGAGCGCGGTGATTCTGGAAGCCTCGCATCGGGCGGTGCACCAGATGATCGCCGAGGCTCAGGCCGAGCGGGAGTTGTTCGTCGGCCGGCGGACGCCGACCCTGAACCGCGGTCTGGCGCTGGAGGGCGTGTCCTTCGGCTTCGGCGAGCGGCTGGTGCTCGATGACGTCTCGATGACTGTCCCGGCCGACCGGCTGACCGTGCTCATGGGCCCCTCGGGCGTCGGCAAGACCACGATCGTCGACCTGCTGCTCGGCCTGTACGCGCCGCACCGGGGCCGGATCGTGATCGATGGCGTGCCGCTCCCCGAGCTCGATCTGCTCGCCTGGCGCGGCATGATCGGCTACGTGCCGCAGGAGCTGATCCTGCTGCACGACACGGTGTTCGCGAATTTGGCGCTCGGCGATCCCGGGATCACGACCGCACAGGCGATCGACGCGCTCCAGACCGCAGGAGCCTGGCCGTTCGTCGCATCGCTGCCCGAGGGCCTGATGACCACGGTCGGCGAGCGGGGGCTGCAGCTCTCGGGCGGTCAGCGCCAGCGGATCGCGCTCGCCCGCGCGCTGCTGTTCAGGCCCAAGCTCCTGATCCTCGACGAGGTCACCAGCGCCCTCGACCCGGCGACCGAGGCCGAGATCTGCGCCAACGTCCGGGCGCTGGACGGCAGCTTCACGATTCTCGCGATCACCCATCGCCCGGCCTGGGTCGAGGTCGCCGACCGGCTGTACGAGGTCGCGCCGGATGGCGTGCGGCTGGTCGCCGAGACCGCACCCCGCTCTGCCGTCGGCTGAACGACGGCCGGCGGCCGCGGGCGGCTCAGAGCGGGCGGCGTTCCGAGAGCACCGCGCAGGTCTTCAGGAACACCTCCTGCGGGTAATCGTCGAGCGCGAGCACCGGCTCCAGCCGATGGTCGCACAGGTCCGCGATCCGGCCCTGGAAGTAGTTGCGGCGGAGCACGTTGAGCCGCGGCCAGAAGCCCCCGTTGACGTCGCGGAATGGCTCGATCATCAGGGTGTGGCGGCGCGTGACGCGGGCGATCTCGCCAAGCGCCTGCTGGCGCACCCGCTCCATCTGCTCGAGCGAGAGGACCGTGATCACCAGATCGAACTCGCCGTCCGCGAACGGCAGGCCGGTGGCGTTGCCCTGCCGGAAGCCGATCCCGCGAAACGCGGCCGGGTCGAGGAGCGGCAGCGGCGCGAACGCCCGCATCGCCGGCGGCAGCTCGCTCCGCTCCTGCAGTCTGCGGGCGGCCTGATGGCCGGCCGCGGTCAGCTCGATGCCGGTAAACGAGATCTCGGGCAACCGGCCGGCGAGCAGGATCAGGTTGATGCCGTTGCCGCAGCCGACCTCGAGCACGCGCCGCGGCCGCAGACGCTCGAGGACGCGGATCAGCAGCAGCTGCCGGAAGCGGGTGGCGCCGACGTCGCTGGCGAGCATGCGGGCACCGCGCCATTCCCAGGGCGTGTGCCCGGTCGGCGGCGCCTCGAGGCTGTAGGTCGCGTAGTCGATCGCCTGCCAGGCCTTGTTGTACTCCTTGAGGACGGTCGGCTCGCGCCGCTGCATCGCGGGCAGCCAGCCGAACGCCAGGCGGCGGGCCGTGGCCTTGACGAGCTTGCGCTTGCGGCGCGCGACCTCCCGGGCCCAGGCCTCGGGAGCGCCCGCGGCCCCTTGCAGCACGAACGGCTCGAACAGGCGCGCGACGTCGTCGGCTCCGATCCCGAGCTCGCTGCCGGCGAGCGTCACGAACGGGGTCGGGCGGCTGCCGGCCGGAGCGGCGGTGCGCAGCGCGGCCTCGGCCCCGCTCATGCCCCGGCCTCGATGTTGATGGTCAGCGTCTTGCGCATCGCCGCCGAGCCGTTGCCGGTCATCGGCCGCACCGAGTGCCAGGAATTGAAGGTCTTGACGAACACGACCGCCTGGTTGGGCGTGAACGCGAAGCTGTCGACCACCTCCATGTCCTCGAACCCGGCCTGGCGATTGAGCTCGTTGTAAGCGAGCGCCGGGTCCAGGGGGCGGTTGACGTCGGTGCCGCCGCCGAATGCCGGGTCCCATTCGCCCTCGTCCACCATCGAGACCACGAGCGTGATGATCTTGCCGGGCGCGTCGGTGTGCGGGACGATGTGGCCGCCCGCGGCCGGCAGCATCGAGAACTCGAAGCGGGCGGCGAGCGGCGGCCTGCCCGGGTCGAGACGCCCCCGGATCAGGTTCTTGGTGAGCTTGGCGAACCGCCCGGCCGGCGTCGGCAGCTTGCGGTAGCCGAGGTCGATGTGGCGCTCGCGCAGTGCCCGCAGCACGCCGGCGATGAACCCCTCGCTCTTGAGCCAGCGATGAAGTTCGCGCCAGACCGGCCGGGTTCGGATCAGCTCCTGGTAGCCCTTCGGGTTGTTCTTCTCGGACAGCGAATACTTGTGGCCGAGCTCGGGCAGGTAAGCGAACAGCTCCTTGTCCGGATAGGCGCCGAGCATGTCGCGGTAGCCGCCGGCATCGATCAGCGGCTTGGCGAGGCCGATCGGGAACGGCTCGTACCGGAACTGCAGGTGATCATAGTTGAACATCGATGCCAACCGCTGGTCGTCGCCGCGCTCACGTCTCCGCACGCGCGGCCGCGCGTGCGGAGACGGCGGGCTCGCGCGCGGGCTTGCGGAACACGGCCTGGGTCCAATGGTCGCGCCGGGTGTGGCCGAGCTCGCGCACCGTGTCCATCGCGAAGCCGCCGAGCTCGCCGATCCGCCTCAGGAAGGCGTTGCGGTCGCGCCAGATCATCGCCTCGTACTCGCCCGGCACGAAGCCTTGATCGGACCCCTGCAGGAGGTCGACCACGAACAGGCCGCCCGGTCGCAGCAGGCGCCTGACCTCGGCCATCACCTTGTCCAGGTCGAAGGCATGATCGAGCGCGTTGCTGTAGATCGCGTCGAGCGAGCCGTCGGGGAACACGATCGCGTGGAAGTCGCCCGGCAACACGTAGCGGTTGTCGGCGCCCGGGTTGAGGTCGATGCCGATCGCGAAATGGCCGAGCGCGTGCAGCGCCCTGACCTCGGTGCCGATCCGGGCGCCGAGACAGAGCACGTTGCGCGCTTCGCGCAGCTGCGGGCAGGTTTCGAAGCGCCGCCTGAACTCGGCGAAGTCCTGGTCCTCGGTCTCGCGCAGCCGGGGCAGGATCTCGTCCAGTTTTGCGCCCTGATGCTGGACGTACTCGTCGTACGAACCATAGACGCGCCGGGAATCGGCCGCGCCGTGCCGCCAGCGATCGCCTTCGAAGAAGCCGGCGTTGCGCCGCCTGACCTTGTCGGCCTGCTTGCGCTCCCGGGCCGCGGGGCCGAGGCCGTAGCGCGCGATGTTGGACAGGCGCCGCCAGGCCCGATGCAGCAGGTGACCTGCGCCTAGGTCGGTCATGCGATCGCGGTCCTCTCGGCAGCCGGGTTCACGCGCGCCGGGCCCGCGGCCGAGGCCGGCAGCAGCGGCACGCCGGCGCGCTCGTGCACCGCCGGCTCGGTCGTATAGAGGCTCGCATGCCGTCGGGCAAGACAGCGCAGGATCGAGATGTCGGTGTCCGCGTGCTTGCTCCGGGTGGTGCCGAACTGATCGATCAGCGGATTGTGGGCGTACGCGTGGGTGATCTCGAAGCTGAAGCCGCTGAGCACGACCCGGTCGAAGGCGCCGCCCTCGAGCCCGAGCGCGAGCGCGATCATCCCGGTCGACGGCTGCTTCTGCTCGATCTGCGCCCGGATCGCCGGGTCGTGGCCGCACAGCCCGAGCACGAGGTCATGGTAGAACTCGCGCGGCGGGCTGAGGACCTCGTCGAATCGATAGCCGATCCGGCGCAAGGTCCTCCGGATGTACCAGGGCTTGGCCTTGAGATTCCTGATCTCGCGCACGAGCCGCCTGAGCAGGAAGCCGCGCGCGGTCGGTCGCGGATAGAGGTAGAGCTTGCCCGTGCGCAGCCCGCGCAGAGCCTCCAGCGCGAGATCGTTGGCCGGCTTGTGCCCCGAGGTCAGGACCGAGGTCATGACCGTGAAGGCCGGGTCCGGCAGCCCGAGGCTCGCGGCCGAGCGCCCCGAGGCGTTGGCGCAGGCCAGCGCATCGACGCTCGAGGCCGGGGGCAGGACCGGAGCCGGCTTCGAGCCGAGGATCAAAAGGGTCCGCATCGGTCGGGATCAGGGAGCAGGGCACCGGCGCAGACAGACGGCCGAGGCCGGAGCCCCGCTGCCTGCGGCGCGGACCGCCCGATCGCTGAAATCGGCTGTTGGCATCCGCTAGCTGCTTTTTTCGATGTTGATCGTCAAGGTCCGGCGCAGCGCGTTCGAGCCCTGTCCGGTCATCGGCCGCACGGAATGCCATGAGTTGAAGGTCTTGACGAAGATCACGGCCTGATTCGGAGTGAATTCGTAGGTGTGCAGGACCGCCATGTCGGCAAACTCAGCCAAGCGGTTGACTTCGTTGTAGGACAAACGGGGATCGATCGGCCGGTTGACGTCGGTGCCGCCGCCGAAGGCTGGATTCCACTCGTCGTCACCGAGGATCGACACGACGAAGGTCACGATCTTGCGCGGCGCGTCGGTGTGCGGCACCACCGCGCCGCCGTCAGCCGGCAGCGCCGAGAACTCGAAGCGGGCGCGGAATCCCTGCAGGTCGCCGGGCAGCGAGCCGCGGCTGAGCGCCTTGACCGCCTTTTTGAACCGCCGCATCCGTGACTGACTTCGATAGCCCAAATCGATGTAGTGCTGGCGCAAGAGGTCGAACACGCCATAGATGAACTCGTCGCTTTCGATCCAGGTGTTGAACTCCCGCCACAGCGGATTCGACCGGATGAAATCCCGAAACGCGCGCGGATTCTCCCTCTCGGACAAGGTGTACTTGTTGCCGGGCTTGCCGAGTTCGCGGTAGCTCTGGAACAGGTCGGGCGCCGGATATTCCTGGACGAACGAGCGATAGGTGTCGCTGGCCATGAGCGGCTTGGCCAAGCCGATCGGAAAAGGCTCATAGCGAAAGGTCAAATGATCGTAGGAGAAGAACATGCTGCAGGTCTCGCTCGCTGCGCTGGTCGCATGCTGTCTCAGGATCGGCGGTCGGCGCATCGTCTCGCGACGAGCGCAAAGGCCAGGGTAGCCGGCTGGCGACGGAGTGGCTCATCGTCTGGCATATTCCACCGAAAGTCGCAAGCTTCGAGATGGCATTGCAGCATTGGTCGCGGGTCGCGGCGCCCAGTCGTGCGCCGCGACGCGTGGCCACAGTCACCAGTCCCGGACCGGCGGCCGGGCGGAATCTTCGACGCTGTGGCCGAACCGGCGAGCCCGACTGCGGGGCGGGCCGAGGTTCACGCTCGAGAGCGCTGGCACCTTGTGATCGGGACTGGGGTTTGATAAGCACCGCCAGCATGCACTTTTCGGAGGACCGCGCGTGACGCCTCGGGTGTTCATCCACACCAATCACAAGCAATACGTCGGCGCCCTGGTCTCGCAGTATTCGTTCCGGCGCAACTCCCAGAATGCCGACAAGTTCGCGGTCGAGATCCTTCACACCAAGGACCACCCGTTCCTCTGGGCCCGCGAAGGTCAGAAATTTTTGCGCGACGGCCGCCAGGCGGTCTGGCGGACGGAGGACCTGCAGTCGTTCACGCCGCTCCGCTTCCTGCCGCCGGAAGCGATGGGCTACCAGGGCCGCGCGCTGGTGGTCGATCCCGACGTGTTCGCGGTCGGCGACGTGGCCGAACTGCTGGAGCGCGACATGGAGGGCCACGCGATCATGTGCCGGCCGCGCTCGGGCACCAAGGGGGCTGAGGGCGGGCTCGCGACCAGCGTGATGCTGCTGGACTGCGCGCGGCTCCGGCACTGGCGCGCCGAACACGATTTCGGCCTGCTGTTCGCGGGCGAGCGCGACTATGCCGACTGGATCACGCTCAAGCTCGAGCCGCGCGACACGATCGGCCTGTTCGAGCCGGAGTGGAACGACTTCGATCACCTGACGCCGGGCACCAAGCTCTTGCACAACACCAAGCGCCAGACGCAGCCCTGGAAGACCGGCCTGCCGGTCGACTTCACGCCGCCGAACAAGGCTTTCAAGCCGCTGAAGCCGAAGACCTGGATCAACCCGCTGAAGAAGCTGACGGGCGGCGGTCCTCCGACCGAGTACACGCGCCATCCGGACCCGCGGCAGGAGCAGTTCTTCTTCGGGCTGCTGCACGAATGCCTCGAGCAGGGGATCGTGACCGAGGCCATGCTGCGCGACGAGATGCGCCAGAACCACATCCGCCACGACGCCCTGGAGCTGGCCGCGCGCGCCGCGCCGCTGGCCGCCTGAGCCCGGCGGGCGCGCCGCTCAGAAGCGCTTCTCGAGCCAGAGGCTGCTGGCGAGGCCGGCGCCGCCCTGCGGCAACTCGGCGAGGACACCCGCGCCGAGGCGCTCGGGCCGGCGGCTGCCGACGTAATGACTGGCAAAGCGGATGCCGTAGCCGCCGCCCTGGAGCAGGGCTGCGATCGCCTGCTGCTCGTTGTACCCGCGCCAGGCCCAGGCCTCGGGGTAGGGGTCAGGTAGGAAGACGTCGTGGACGTGGACCAGGACCCCCGGCGCGAGGATCGGCAGGATACGGTTCAGCAGCCAGTCGACGTCGGTGCCGGGCATCAGGATGTGGCTCGAGTCGACGACCAGCAGATCGCCCGCGGCGAGATCGGAAAAGCAGGCGGGCGGGGCTTCCTGCAGCGTGCTCTCGAGCCAGCACACCGGAAGGCCACGGAGGGTTGCCCGCGGCGCCGGGTCGATGCACAGCAGCTCGCTGCCGAGGCCCTGATCGGCGGCCGCGCGGGCGAGAAAACGGGTCGAATGGCCGGAGCCGACCTCGACGATCCGGCGCGGCCGGGCGAGCGCGACCAGGGCGCAGGCGGCCGCCGCGTCGAGCGTCGGGAACCAGTCCTGATCGAAGCGGGGTGCCGGCGGCGGCCCGCTGAGCCGGCGCAGCGCCGGCGCGATCGCCTCGATCTCGGCCAGGACCTGCTCGCATGCCGGCCAGGCCGCGGCGAAGGTCGGCTCCAGGGCCGGGTAGGGGCAGGCCCGGACCCGGTCGGCATAGCGATGGGGGATGAAAAAGCCGCGAGCCTTGCCGCCCAGGAGGGTCGAAAGACCCATGACCAGGCGCCGGCCCCGGCCGCGCCGGATCTCCCGGGCACCGGGTCCGGACCGCTCGACCACGTACGCGCGCTTGCTCAGGGGCGGAGGACCATGCCCTCCTGCGCCACCTGCGAGCCGGGCAGGGCGTTGCCGAGCTGCTCGGCGATCCGGTCGAGGGCGGCATCGTCGTGCTCCGGATCGTGATGGAACGCGATCAGACGGCCGGCTCCGGCGGCCTGGCACAGCCGGACCCCCTGGTTCCAGGTCGAATGGCCCCAGCCGCGATAGGTCGGATACTCCGCCTCGGTGTAGGTGGCGTCGTAGATCACGATCTGGGCGCCCCGGATCAGCTCGAGGATGGTCTGGTCGATCTCGCCCTCGCGGTGCTCGGTGTCGGTGACGTAGCAGACCGCCTTGCCGGCGTGCTCGATGCGATAGCCGGTGGCGCCGTTCGGGTGATTGAGCGCGGCGGTGCGCAGGACCACGCCCGGCACGACCTCGATGACCAGGCCGGCGGCGAAGTCGTGGAACGCGATGCAGGCCTCCATGATGTCGAGCGGCACCGGGAAGATCGGCGCCTTCATCAGCCCCTTGAGCACCGCCTGCAGGGCGCCGTGCTGGCCACCGAGATGACCGGCCCAGAGCTCGAAGGAGTTTTTGGGGTTGTAGGCGGGACGGAAGAACGGGAAGCCGTTGATGTGATCGATGTGGGTATGGGTCAGGAAGATGTGGGCGCTCAGGCCGTCGCGGCCGTTCATCGTGGCGCCGAGCGCACGCAGCCCGGTACCGGCGTCGAGGATCAGCCGTTGCCCGCCACACATCACCTCGAGACAGGCGGTGTTGCCGCCGTAGCGGAGCGTGTCCGGGCCAGGGCAGGGTACCGTGCCGCGGACGCCCCAGAAGCGTAGCCAGAATTCGTCGCTCACCGCCATCGCCGCCTGCCTGGTCCAGCAGCAAACAGGAATTTGCAGTCGAGGACAAGGGGCAGCGTGAGCATTCCACCGCCGGCCTGCCGGCCTGAAGATTTATTGCACCGCATCAATCGGAACGGTGACGGTAGAGGAAATAGCGCTCCGCCGCGATGCCTTCGGGCGGCGGCTGCGGCGCCAGCGCGGCCGCGGTCATCTGCTGGTCGGAGATCACCCAGGCGCCGCGTGCGAGCAGCGGCGGCAGGGCTTCCGCCAGCCAGGCCGCGAGCTCCACGTTGCGCAGGGCTTCGCCGGTGCCGACGTCGCTGTGCACGAGCACGGCGGGCGCGCCGATCCGGGCGCCGGCCGCCGGCAGGGTCGCGCGGATGTCGCCCAGGATCAGATGCGCGGCATCGGGCAGCGATGCCGGATGCGCCGCGAGCTGGCGCTCGAACACGAAGATCTCGCGCTCGGGCAGGAGCTCGCGCAGGTGGTCGTAGGTCCGCCCGTTGCCGAGCCCGAGCTCGAGCACTGGCCCCGGCAGCCCCCGGATCGCCCGCGCCGCGTGATCGAGACACGCCCGCTGTGCCTCCAGCCGGCGGATGAAGCTGTCGAGACGGCTCATATTTCCCCACTTTGCAGACGGACATGGCCAGCGCGGCTTCGCATGAATGGTTGATTCCGCGCGCCGCTCTGGCATGCTCGCCCGGATATTGCAGCGCCGCGCGCGCGGGGCCAAGCGGGGTTGCCGACGATGGCGATCAATTGGCAGGAAGCATCCGGCATCCTGGCCGAGGAGCGGTCCTTCGCCGAGAGCGACGCGGGCCTGCTCAAGACCTACGCAGCCGCGGACCAGGCTGCATTGCTCCGCGGCCAGCGCCTCTACGCCGAGGCCAAGGGCGCCTCCGACGGCCTGATCGCGCGCTTCCTCGTGGTGCTGGCCGACGACCGCGATCCCGGCAGCGCCGACGATCTGAAGCAGGCGGCCGAGCGAGCGTTCACAGCCCGCCTCGCGTTCAGCCAGCACGTCAACGACGCGCTCCCCGACCTCAGCGGCACCAAGATTGTTCGGCTCGACACGCTCGCCAAGCCCGCGACCGACCTGGTCAAGGCGCTCCTCGACGGCGGCATCGCGGTCTGGAAGGAGTACCGCCGCGGCAACGAGCTGCGCTGCGCGACCCTGCGCGCCCAGATCGAGCAGCACCGCTGGCGCGCTTTCACCGAGCTCTGAGCCGCTGATGCCCGCGAGCGCCAACCCCGAGCTGCCGACCGAGCCGTTCCTCCGCCTCGAGCCCGGCATGCATTGGGCGCCGATCCGCCAGATCGCGATCGATGCGGCCGGGCGCTTCCTGGTGACAGGCTCGCTTGACAAGACGGTGCGGGTCTGGTCGCTCGATCACGGAAAACTTCTCAAAACGCTCCGCGTCCCGGTGGGCGAGGGCAACGTCGGCAAGGTCTACGCGGCCGCGATCACGCCCGACGGCGAACGGATCGCGGCCGGGGGCTACGGACCAGGTGAGAATACACCGAACAGCATCTATATTTTCAACCGCGCGACCGGGCGTATTGTGGCACGGGTCGACCGCCTGCCAAACGTGATCAATCACCTCGCATTCTCGCCAGACGGGTGGCATCTGGCCGCCTGCCTGGGAGCAAACGGCATCCGGATTTATGGAACCGAAGTTTTTCAGGAAGTTGCCTCCGATCGCGCCTATGGTGGGTCGAGCAATTGGGCTGCGTTCGATCGTACGGGTCGGCTGGTTAGCACCTCTGATGACGGCAAGATTCGGCTCTACGATCCAGGCTTTCGCCTCACGCAATGGAGGGGTGCACCGGGTGGCAAGCGGCCGCTCGGCATCAACTTTTCACCTGACGGCGCGCTCGTTGCCGTCGGCTGCGTGGACAGCAGACGGGTCGACGTACTCGATGGCCGTAGCCTCGCGCCATCGTTCGCGGCCGACACAATAGGCGTCGGGACCGGCAATTTTGGCAAAGTCGCTTGGTCGACAGACGGCCGTTTCTTGTACGCGGGCGGGAGGTGGCAGCCTGCCAAGCATGCGCTCGTCCGAGCTTGGGCGGACGGTGGCCGGGGCGCGGTCGAAGACATCCCGCTCAGCCGGAACAGCATCGCGGACCTGCGGCCGCTCGCGGACGGCCGCCTGAGCTTCGGGGCCGCGGATCCCAGCCTTGGCGTACTTGGCCGTGACCGCCAGGTCGTCTGGCGGCGGGACCCCGCTCAGGCGGATTTTAGGAATCAGTTCGACAAGCTCGCCGTCTCATATGATGGCGCTCGCGTCGGCTTCGGCTTTGAGCAATTGGGCAATTCGCCTGCTCAGTTTGATTTGCTTGCTCGACGTCTGACCCTTGATCCCATGTCCGACCGGACGCTCGTGACAGCGCGCACGGAAGCGCCCGGGCTGGAGATTGGGGGCTGGAAGGACACGGCCACGCCGACCCTCAAGGGCAAGCGCGTGCCGCTCGCTCAGACCGAAACGTCGCTAAGCCTGGCGATCACAGTGGGTGACCAGCAGTTCCTGCTCGGCGCCCATTGGTCAATCCGTTTGTTCGACCGGCAGGGCCAGCAGCTCTGGCAGAACCCCGTACCGGGTACTCCCTGGGCGGTCAACGTCTCCGGCGACGGTCGGCTCGCGATCGCCGCCTGCGCCGATGGCACCATCCGATGGTTCCGGCTCGCGGACGGCGCGGACCTGCTCGCCTTTTTTCCCCATGCAGACCGCCAGCGCTGGGTGGTCTGGACGCCGCAGGGCTACTACGTGGCATCGCCTGGCGGCGAGGAGCTGATCGGCTGGCACGTCAACCGCGGCCTCGATACGGCCGAGTTCTACAGCGCCGGCCGCTTCCGCGACCGCTTCCACCGCCCGGACGTGGTCGCACTCGTGCTCGAAGAGCTGGATGTCGACAAAGCCCTCGTCCGCGCCAACCGCGAGGCGGACATCAAGCCTGCCCCGGCGCCCCCACTCGAAGACATCCTGCCCCCGGTCATCCAGATCCTGGACCCGACCGTGGGCGCCTTGGTCGAAAGGGACCCGGTCGTCATCAGCTGGCGCGTCTGGGCGCCGGGCGGAGAGCCGATCACGGTTCTGCGCGTCATGATCAACGGCACGCTGGCCATGACGTTTGCCGACCCCGATCCCGCCGACCTTATCTATCTGCCGGTAATCAACCGCGCGCGCTCGGGCCGGGCCATGATCAGCCTGATCGCCGGGAGCGCCCGCGGCGCCAGCGATCCCGCCTCGATCGGCCTTCAGATTGCCGCGGCGGCGGCCAAAGCACCACCACCGCAGCCTCGTCTGTTCGTACTCGCCGTAGGAGTCGGGCTGTACAGAGAGAAACCACCCGACGATCTCAAATACGCCGCCAGGGACGCCGAGGACATCGCGACCTTCTTCCTGAACCAGAAGGGGCGGCTTTACCGCGAGGTGTCGGCCCAGGCGCTGACGGACGCCGACGCCACCCGTGCGACCGTCACCGCCGCCATCCTCGGGCTGTTCGATCAGGTCAATGCCGGCGATGTCGTCATGATCTTCTTCTCGGGCCACGGCGTTGTCGAGCGCGATGTCTATTATTTCCTGGCACACGATGCCAATTCGAAGGCCCAGGTGAACTTACGCATGACCGCGATTGCTGAGCATCAATTTATTGAATGTTTCAGGACGCTGTTCGATCGGCAGGCCAAGGTCTACGCCTTCTTCGACACCTGTTATGCCGGGGCGCTCGGCGACGGCGGCAAGGCGGGGCCGACCGACATGGAGCGCTTCGCGAGCAAGCTGGCGACCGAGGAGAACGGTGTCGTCGTCTTCACCTCCTGCACTGCGCACGAACGCTCCAACGAACGTGACGAGTGGCAGAACGGCGCGGTCACCGAAGCGCTGCTCGAGGCGCTGAACGGCAAGGCGGCAAGGCAGGGCGAGCGCGACATCCTGCTGAGCGACGTGGAGCGCTATCTGAAGGCCCGCGTGCCGGAGTTGACCAAGGGTGCTCAGACGCCGAAGATCTACATCCCCTTCAAGGAGTTCATTGACCCGCCGATCGCCGTGATCCCCGAGTAACGCGGTACATCACTGGTCGAGGCGGGAAATCGCGAGCGCCAGCGCTTTGGCGCGGGGGATGAAGCTGTCGAGGTGGCAGGCTTCGTCGGGGCTGTGGGCTTTTTCGCCGATCGGGCCGATGGCGCAGACGGTCGGTGCGCCGAGCGCGGCGGTGAAGCCGGAATTGGCCGAGCCGCCGGTGTACTCGCCGCCGACCGTCTGGCCGAGCTCGGCCGCCGCCGCGACGTAGTGATCGAACAGCGCGCGGTTGGCGGCGTTCGGCTCAAGAGGGAGAAAAGCGGCTTTCTCGGTCAGGCGCGTGGTCGTGCCGGCGAGGTGGGTTTTCTCCAGAACCCGCTCGATCGCGGCTTCGGCCTCGGCCATCGCGGCCATGGTCTTGAAGCGCACGTCGACCCGGACGGAGGCGAACGGGGCGACCGTGTTGACCGATTGGCCGCCGCTGATCAGGCCGGCGTTGACCGTGGTGCCGCTGCCGTAGTCGGTGAGCGCGTGGAGCGCCACCACCTGGCGACAGAGCTCTTCGATGGCGCTGACACCCTGATCGTGCGAGGAGCCGGAATGGGCGGCCTTGCCGGTCACCTCGACGGTCAGGAACATGGCACCCTTGCGGCCGGAGACGATGTTGCCGGACGGGCGCCCGGGCTCGGCGTTGAAGACCGCGCGCGCACCCCTGGCCGCGGCCTCGATGGTCGGGCGCGAGGCGGGGGAGGCGATCTCCTCGTCCGAGGTCACGAGCATGACCAGCGGCCGGGCAGCGCCGCCGCGGCGAGCGAACGCCTCGAGCACGACGGCGTTCAGGACCAGGCCCGCCTTCATGTCGGCGACGCCCGGGCCGTAGGCGCGCCCGTTCTCGACCCGGAACGGCCGCTTCGCCACCGTGCCGGTCGGGAACACCGTGTCGCGGTGGCCGAGCAGCAGCACGTGCGCGTTGCCGGCCGCCGGCCGCCGGGGGGCGACCGTCGCCTTGAGCGAGACGCTGCCGTCGGCCTGAGGGATCGCCTCACAGGCGATGTTGCGGGCCTCGAGGTGCCGCCGGATGACCTCGCCCGCCCGGGCCACGCCCGCGGCGTCGAACGAACCGGAATCGACGTTCACGAGCTCGCCCAGCAGGCCGACCATCGGCTCGTACTGCTGCTCGAGCCAGGCGAGCAGCTCGGCCTCGTGCGCGGCGATCGTCATCGGGTCCTCCTGCGGCGGTCGTGGCCCACCCGAACGTTAGCGCCTCGCGGCCGGACCGGCAAACGGCTCGCCAGGCGGCCTCGCCGTGCTGCGGGCTTCGTGTTAGGCAAGGCCGGGCAGGGGAGGAGACGTCAATGGCCTGGCGCGATCTCGATCCGGACGACCTCGAGCAGCAGTTCAACCCGCGCCGCTCGGTGCCCGATTTCGACGCTTTCCAGGCCCAAAAGGCGGAGCTCAGCGTGGCAGCCCGGGAGCGGCTCCGCGGCCACCTGGACGTGGCTTACGGCGCAACGGCGTTGCAGAAGGTCGACGTGTTCCCGGCCGAGGCGGCCGGCGCGCCGGTCCACGTCTTCTTCCACGGCGGCTACTGGCGGGCGCAGGACAAGGCGAATTTTTCCTTCCTCGCCGAGCCGCTAGTCGCGGCTGGGATCTGCACCGTGGTCGCGAACTACGACCTCTGCCCGTCGGTGACGCTGGACGGCGTGGTCGCCTCGGCGCGCCGGGCGCTCGCCTGGACCTTCCGGCACGCGGCCGAGTTCGGCGGCGATCCCGCCCGGCTCACGATCTCGGGCAGCTCGGCCGGGGCGCATCTGCAGGCGATGGCGCTCGCCCACAACTGGCCGGCCGAGGGGCTGCCGGCCGACCTGATCAAGGGGGCGGTGCCGATCAGCGGCATCTACGACCCGGAGCCCGCGCGCCACATCTCGGTCAACGCCGAGATCCGGCTCACCGAGGAGGTCGCCCGGCGCAACAATGCGCTCACGCTCGAGCCCAAGGTCCGTTGCCCGGTGGCGCTGTTCGTGGGTGGCGACGAGCCTCCGCTGTGGCGCCACCAGAGCGAGCTCTATGCCGAGCACCTGAAGCGCCACGGCCTCGACCCGAGCCTCGACGTGGTGCCTGGTGCGCATCACTTCAGCATCCTCGACCAGTACCTCGATCCGGGGAGCGCGATCCAGAGAGCGATCTTCGCCCTGGCGCAGTAACTTCCCGACCGGCGCGGTCGTCGCGGTTGCTACAGCGCCGCGGCGAGCCGGGCGAGGACCTCGGCCCGCGCCCCGCCGGAGCCCGCATCGTGGATCGCGCGCCAGAAAAGTTTATATAATCAGCGACGAAGTTCTAGACACTGGAGCACGTATGGCATTGAGCATCAAGAGCGTCGAGGCCGATCGGCTGGCGCGCGAAATCGCTGCGCTCACCGGCGAATCTCTGACCGAGGCGATCACCACGGCACTCAAGCAGCGTTTGGAGCGCGAGCGCCGCCGATGCGCCAAGCGCGGCAGCATCGCCGAGCGGCTGACCCGGATCGCCAAGGAGTGTACGGCGCTGCCCGATGTCGACCCGCGCAGCCCCGACGAGATCATCGGCTACGATGAATTTGGCGTGCCGCGCTGATGGTCATCGATGCGTCCGCCATCGTCGCGATCCTGTTTGACGAACCGGATCGTGCCCGGTTTGCCGCAGCTATCGATGCCGCCACCTCCCGCCTGCTGTCCGTCGTGACCTTCGTCGAAGCGACGATAGTGGTCGAAGGGCGCAAGGGTCGGCCTGCGGAGCGCATGGTCGAGCGCTTCGTCGAGGACGGCGAGATCGAGCTGATTCCGGTCACGGTCGAGCACGCCCAGCTCGCTTGCAAAGCCTTTCGGGCCTTCGGTAAGGGTCGCCACGCTGCTGGTCTCAATTTCGGCGATTGCTTCAGCTATGCGCTCGCGAAGGCGACCGGCGAATCGCTGCTGTTCAAGGGCGGCGATTTTCCCGTGACCGACATTCCGCGTATTGATTGACGGCATCTCCCCGGTCGCGCGAAGCCTTCTGATATCAGCCCATCGTCTGCGGCAGGAACAGGACCAGCCAGGGGAAGGCGACCAGCAGCGTCAGTCGAAAAATATCGGTCAGGATGAACGGCGCCACGCCGCGGAAGACCGCGAGCAGGTTCACGTCCGGGACGATCGAGTTGATCACGAAGACGTTCATGCCGACCGGCGGCGTGATCAGGCCGAGCTCGACCGTCATGACCACGATCACGCCGAACCAGATCGGATCGAAGCCCAGCGTCTGGATCACCGGAAAGACGATTGGCACCAGAAGGATGATCATCGCCATCGCATCCAGCACGCAGCCTAGCAGCAGAAAAAAGGCGAGGATCAGCGCGAGCGTGCCGTAGCGCCCGAGCTCGAGCGCGACCAGTAGCCCAGTGATCTTCTGCGGCGTCTGGGTGATCGCGAGGAAATAGCCGAACAGCAACGCGCCGATCAGGATCGTGAAGATCGCAACCGAGGTGCGCAGCGCCTCGATCAGGCAGGCGATCAGCGCCCGGCCGTCGAGCCGGCGGCGGAGAACCCCGATCAGGCCGGTGAGCACCGCGCCCGCGGCCGCCGCCTCGGTCGGGGTCACGACGCCCATGTAGATGCCGCCGATGATCAGGACGAACAGCAGCAGGACCGCCCAGATGCCGCGCAGCGAGCCGAGACGCTCGGCCCAGCCCGTGGGCGCGCCGGGCGGCAGCGCCCGGCCGTAGGCGATCCGGACCGTCAGCATGTAGAGGCCGAGCGCGAGCAGGCCCGGCACGATGCCGGCGATGAACAGGCGGCCGATGTCCTGCTCGGTGATGAAGCCATAGACCGCGAGCACGACCGAGGGCGGGATCAGGATGCCGAGCGTGCCGCCGGCCGCGATCACCCCGGTCGCGATGTCGTCGCGATAGCCGAAGCGCCGCATCTCGGGCAGCGCGATGTTGCTCATCGTCGCTGCGGTCGCGACCGAGGAGCCGCAGATCGCAGCGAAGCCGCCGCAGGCGCCGATCGTGGCGAGCGCGAGCCCGCCCTTGAACCCGCCGAGCCAGGCGTGAGCGGCCCGGAACAGCTCCTTGGACATGCCGGATGCGGTCGCGAGCACGCCCATCAGGACGAACATCGGGATCAGGCCGAGATTGAAATCGGTGACCGTGCGCACGGGCGAGATCGCGAGCAGGTTGAGCGCCGGGCTCCAGCCCGCGATCGCGGCGAAGCCGCCGACGCCGACCAGCGCCATCGCGATGCCGATCGGGACCCGCAGCAGCATCATCGCGAACAGCGCGATGAAGCCGCCGAGTGCCACCAGGTCGGAGGTGCTCATTCAGGGCGGCTGCCCAGGCGCAGCATCAGGACGATGCGGGCGGCAATCGTGAACACCGAGGCGACCACCCCGAGCCAGATCACGGCCAGCCACGGCCAGACCGGCAGGCGCAAGTCCATGGTCGCCTCGTGGCTCGCGAATGCGCTCGCGAGGCGGTCCGCGAGCTTCCAGGCGAGCAGGACCGTGAACAGCAGCAGGACCAGGGCGCCCAGCGCGTCGAGCCCGCGCCGAAGGCGCGCCGGCAGGACCGCCGCGACCAGGTCGACCTTGATGTGGGCGCCGCGATAGCCGACGCTCGCAAAGCCCCAGAGGATCACGACCCCGAGCATCAGCCGCGAGACGTCGAAGGCGTCCGGGATCGGCGCGGCGAAGACGTAGCGACCGAGCGCCGAGATGAACACCAGGACCGTGATCGCGGCGAGGAACAGGCCGGCGATCGTCTCGACCAGGGTCGCGAGCCGGTCCAGCCGCTGCACGAGCCGCACGTGCGCGGCGCCGGGCTACTGGCCGTAGTAGGCGCCGTTCGCCTTCATGGTCTTGACAAACGCCGCATCGATCGCATCGGCATCATAGCCGCGCGCCTTGACGTCGGCCTTCCAGGCCTCGAGCAGCGGCGCCGCGGCGTCGCGCCAGGCCTGGACGTCGTCCGGCGTCGGCTCGTAGACGTGGTGCGAGGGGTCGGCCAGCATCTTGGTCCGGCCTGCGTCCTCCCAGTCGGCCCAGCCGCTCGCCATCTTCTCGGCCCAGTCGCTGGTGCAATGGTCGTCGATCACCTTGCGGTCGGCTTCGCTCATGCCCTCGTAGCGCGGTTTGTTCATCACCAGCACGAAGGTCGTCACGTAGAGCGGCATGTCCAGGTGGTATTTGGTGATGCTGTCGATGCCGAAGAGGTAGAGCGAGTTCCAGGGAAAGGTGATCGCATCCGCGGCCCCTTTGGCGAGCGCCTCGCGCGCTTCCGGCGCCGACACCTGGACGCTGGCGCCGCCGAGCAGGTTGACGAAGCGGGCGATCGTAGCCTGCGCCGGCCGGATGTTCTTGCCGCGGACGTCCTCGGGTCGGTTCAGCTTCTCCTTGGAGTGGAAGGTGCCGGGCGAGTGCAGGAACGCCATGCAGAACTTGATGTCGCCCATCTCCTTCTCGGCGTACGGCCGGTACCAGGCGTCGAGCGCCTTGGAGCCGCCTTTGGCGTTGGTGATCTGGAACGGGATCTCGCCGTGGGCGATGATCGGGAACCGCCCGGCCTGGTAGCCGGGATTGACGTAGGTGACGTCGGCGATGCCGTCGCGCGCCATGTCGTAGTGGTCGGGCGCGGCGCCGAGCTGTTGGGCCGGGAAGATCGTGATCTGGATCCGCCCGTCGGAGGCGTCCGCGATCGACTTTGCCCAGGGTTCGAGGCCGGTCGGCTGGAGCGGATGCTGGGCCGGGACCCAGTGGGAGAGGCGGAGCTCGACCTCGGCGGCCTTGACGGTGCCGAGCCCGGCGCCGAAGCCGCCGGCCACCGCCGCGGCGCCGAGCGCGCCCGCGAATGCGAGAATCCTGATGGCTGCCACGTCGAACCTCCCGAGGTGCCGCCGCCCGGAGGCGGTTGGTGTGGCGGTTTGATCGCGATGATTGGCAACCGTTATCCAACGATCCCAGATCCGTGACAACCGCAAGGCTCAGGCCGGCCGAAGGAGCGGCGGGCGAGGACCCGGAGCACGCCGGCCGGTGGATCGGCGCTCGCGCTCGCGTCGCGGAGTGCTGCGTCGAGCCCGGACAGGAGCGGCGAGATCCGATCGTACAGGTGCTGACCGGGCTCGGTCGGGGTGACGGTGCGGGTGGTCCGGTCGAGCAGCCGTAGGCCGAGCTGCGTCTCGAGCTTCTGAATCCGGCGAGACGCCCCGGTGGTCGACATGCCCAGGTCCGCCCGGCCCCGGAGATCGATCTGAACTCGACCACGCTGACGAACAGCTTGAGTGTGGAGAGACGATCCATCCGTGCTCCGCTTGGTCCGTCGGAAGAGGTCTGCGACCTCCGTGGGACGACCACTACCCCCAAGCGCTGCTACTCGGGCGATAGATCGGGCGGCGGTCGGGGACGCGCACAAAGGCCACCTGTGGCCGCGTGGTTCTGCGTTCGCGCAATGCTGCAATGCAGCATCAGCCCTGGTGCTGCCGGGCGGACCCCTCACATACACCGGTGGCGGACGAGTTGGGTTGCCTCTCCTACAGATGGAGGTGTGCTATGTTGGAATTTGTCCGTGACTGGCTCTACCGCTGGCGTGTCTTTCGCCGGCTGCGTGATCAGCTGCTGCAGCACAATCACCGGGAACTCTATGATCTGGGGATCGGGCCGGGCGACATCGACCGCGTCGCCCGGCGCGGCGCCCGCGATGCCGTGCCTGGTCAGACCTCGTGAGGATCTGGCCTGATCGGTCGGCGTGGCCTGGATGACGCGGGCCGCGCCCTCTCCCTTCAGGTGGTGACCGAGGGCTCCGGGCGGCCTGTGCGGGTTTGGCTGCCGGCGAGCTGATCGACAAGGGCCATCAGCGGCCGGCTCTAAGCGCCCGAGATAGACCTGTAAGGTGGCGCTGGCGATGCCGGTACCGGACAACCGGTAGACGATCCCGGCGCCATCCACGAACAGCAGACGAATGAGCTGTGGGGTGCTGACCGGCCGTCGACCGGGTCGGCGCGTCGCTGGCTTCGTCGACCTGGGCGGTCGTCCGGTCGCCGAAGCGCTGCCCGGGCAGCCGCGCACAGATCGTCGATCAGGCCGGCATCCGGGTCGGCATCGACCTCCTCGCGGTCGTGCCGCGAATAGTACTTGCGGCCAAAGCGCGCAAAGTGCTCGCGGACCACCTCGGCAACCGGCTAGGGAGGCAGCGGGTGTCGAGAGCCGACCGCACCGGCCGACCAGAATTGCCCGAAGCCGCTCGCCGCGGCCATCTCGAGAACCGACCCGTCGAGGCCGACCACCAGCGTCGGGCTCCGGAAACCCTTGAATGCGCCCGGGCCGGCTGGGATTAGAGGGTCGCCGGAGGGGTTTGTTAGAACGTCTGGCACCCGCTCGCCACCTGCCGGATACTGCCGATTCCGTAGAATTCGGCGAGCAATTGCTGGCACCGGGGCCTGGGACTCTTCGATGGGATCGACGTCTACGGCAGCCGCCTTCCAATGCCGGCGGAGCCCGATGGCAGCAGCCGATGCGCGCCGTCGGCAGGCACACGGCACACATCGTGCCCGACGTGGCCGTCTCCCGCGTCCCAGTGCCGGATGTCGCTTGACCCCCGGCAACCGCCCGACCTTTAATCGGATCCCGCCGCCGCATTCAGCGGCTTCGAGATGACGGGTGGCAGCGAAGCTCTCCCCACGACGCCGACATCTGGCCTTGATCCTCGATCATCTGGGCGGCGGCGGCGTACAGAAGATGGCGTTGTCGCTTGGCCGCGAACTGGTTGCGCGCGGCCACCGCGTCGACCTGCTGACCTGCCAGGCGAAGGGCCGACTGCTCGGCAGCCTGCCGCGCGACATTCGCCACTTCGAGCTCGAGCGGGGCACGTCGCTGATGGCCAGGATGGCCGCGTTGCGCGCCGATCCTGGCGGCATCGCCACCATGCTGCGGCCGGTCCTGCTCTCCCCGCGGTTGCCGGACGTGCTGCTCTATACGGCTTCCTTGACCAGCTATATCCGACGCCACGGCCCCGGGGGGATGTTGGCGGCGACCCGACCGGTCAATCTGATGGCCGTCTGGGCGGCTCGCCTGTCGGGGCTGCCCGTACGGGTCCTGATCAGTGAGCGCAATCCGCCCTCAGTGGCCCTCAGCGGGTCGCGTCGCTGGCATCGGCGCTACCTGCCGCCCCTGATGGCGAGAACCTATCCGTTTGCGGATGCCATCGTTGCCGTGTCGCAGGGCGTCGCTGCCGATCTGACGGCGACGACGGGTCTGCCTCCTGGCAGTATCGCGACGATCTACAATCCGGTCGTCGGTGAAGACCTCGCCGCCCTGGCGCGCGCGCCCGCGCCCCACCCCTGGTTCGGTCCCGGGCAGCCGCCGGTGGTCCTGGCCGCGGGCCGAATCTCGGATCAAAAAGACTATCCGACGCTGATTCGCGCCTTTGCCGATCTGCGCCGGCGCCGCTCCGCGCGGCTCGTGATCCTGGGCGAAGCGAACAGCCAGAAGAAGGTCGCAGATCCACGCGCTGTCCTGCTCGACCTCGCTCGGGAGCTGGGCGTGGCGTCCGATGTCAGTCTCTTGGGCTACGTCGCGAATCCCTATGCCTACATGGCGCGCGCCAACGTCTTCGTCCTGTCTTCGAAGTTCGAGGGTTTTGGAAACGCGCTGGTCGAGGCGATGGCGTGCGGTTGCCCGGTGGTCAGCACGAGCTGTCCGGGGGGGCCCAAGGAGATCCTGGACGCCGGTCGCTATGGCGAACTCCTGCCGGTGGGCGACAGCGCGGCGATGGCCGCCGCGATCGAGCGTGCGATCGCGGGCCGTCGGGTGGCGGCATCGGCGCGTGCCCGGGCCGCCCTGTTCAGTGCCTCGGCCGCCGCTGACGGCTACCTCTCCGCGCTGTTCGGAGAAGCGCTCGGGGCGCTCCTTCCCGAAATGTCGGCGCCAGAGCGGCACCCCGATCAGGTCGGCGCGCCGCCCGCCGCATGAATGGATCTCGGTCGCGGACCACGCCGCGGGTCGTCGATTGACTTCGCAAGAAGCTGGACCGTCCCGACCCTCCCCGCGCTCGATGCCGTGGCGCAAGGAGTCAGCGGCGGGCTTGGAAGATCGAGCTGGTTGTGGTGAGCGCCAGGGTTGGCCGTCCCTGAGGATGGCGTTGAGGGTGACCTGGAGCTTGCGCATCGCGGCGGCAAGCACGAGTCTCTTGCGTTTGCCGGCCGCGGTCAGGCCTTGGTAGAAGGCTTGCCGTCGGAGATTGTGCCGGACCGCGACCAAGGCTGTCGTCTTAGAGCACGGCGCGCACCTGACCCGGCACGAGGGCTTGAACAGGCGCGAGGCTGGGAGTACCGGATTGGGTGGGTTGACGGCCTCAAGGAGCTCCGCCACGACTATGCGCTCTGCCGCCGCAATGGTGCGCGGTCGCCATCGTTAGAGGAGACGGCGCTTGCTGAGTGTGGGGACCGAGGCGCAGGGGCAGCAAGCCGGCGCGGCCGACCAGGGTGGCGTCTTTGCGCGATGGCTGGCCGGGCACATCGATCGTGACCTGATCGACGCATTCCGATGGCTGCAGCGTGAGTACCTCCGCCCGCATCACCGCGCTTTGGTCCTGGCTTTCGCGTTGACGTGGCTCGCGTCAGGAGCGACGGCGCTGCTCGTCTGGCTGGTGAAGCCGGCGCTCTCCGCGATCCTCGAGGGTGGGCGGATCGAGCTGGTCTTTGGCCTCGCCGCCGCGGTGGCGGCGCTCGGTCCGATCAGCGGGTTCGCCACCCTGCAGATCAAACGTATCGAGGAGCGCGTCAGCCAATCGGTGCTGACCCACCTTCAGCGCGACCTCTTCCGGGGCTTCTTGCAGTCCGACCTGCGCTCGACCGCCGGGATGCACACCGGTCTGATGCTGAACCTGTGCAACAGCGAGGCGGGCCGGGCGGTCACGGCAGCGACTGGCCTGTGTTTCACGATGATGCAGGACCTGGTCTTGTTCCTGTGCTTCGCCGGGGTCATGCTCAGCGTCGACTGGCCGCTGAGCCTGCTGGCATTGTCGGCGCTGCCGCTGATCGGGTTCGGCCTCATGAGAATGGGACGCCGGGTCCGAGACCTCACCGACGAGCAGATCACCATCGGTCGCGCGATCTCCACGCGGCTTGCGGATGTCCTCGCTGCGCTCCGTTTCGTCAAGGCATCCAATACCGCCGAGCTCGAGGTCGACTGGCATCGCGCGGTGACAAAGCGCCGCAAGCGGATAGCGGTCGCGCTGGCGCAGACCAAGGCGACGACCGATCCGCTCGTCGGGTGCGCCTCGGGCGTCGTGATCGCGCTGGTGATCCTGGTGGCCGCCTTTCGCGTCGCCGACGGCGGCAGCCAGGCGATCGGCGGGCTGGCAGCGTTCCTGGTCTCGGTTCTGGTCGTCTACCGGCCGGTGCGGCGGCTGTCGACCGGCGCGATCAACCTGCAGACCGGGCTGATCGCGGCGCAGAGGATCCGAAACGCGCTCGATGCCGGCGTCCAGGTCCACGACCGGCCGGATGCCGTGCCGCTCACCGCCAGACGGTGCACCGTAGAGCTCAGCGACGTCCGTTTCAGCTACGACGGCAAGGTCGACGTGCTGCGCGGCGTCTCGATGACGCTCGGCGCCGGGGAGATCGTCGCGCTGGTCGGCCCGTCGGGCGGCGGCAAGTCGACCCTGCTCAACCTGATCCCGCGCCTCTACGATCCGTCGGCCGGCGCGATCGCGATCAACGGCACCGACAGCCGTGAGTTGACCATGTCGAGCCTGCGGCGGTCGATCGGGGTGGTCAGCCAGGACGCGATTCTGCTCGACGACACGATCAGGGCCAACCTCACCTACGGCCGCGGCCCTCGCGACCGCGGCGCCGAGGACGAGGAACGGCTGTGGTCGGCGCTCGACGACGCCAGCGCGCTCGACTTCGTCCGGCAGCTGCCCAAGGGACTGGACACCCCGGTCGGCGAGCGCGGCAAGCGCTTCTCCGGCGGTCAGCGGCAGCGCCTCGTGCTCGCCCGCGCCTTGTATCGCGACGCGCCGATCCTGCTGCTGGACGAGCCCACGTCCTACTTCGACCGCAGGCTCGAGCGCGACGTGCGCGCGACGCTGACGCGGCTGGCCGGCAAAAAGACGATCCTGATCGTCTCGCACCGGTTGCCGATCGTCGAGTTCGCCGACCGGATCTACGTCGTGCTCAAGGGTGAGATCGTCGAACAGGGCACCCACGCTGAGCTCATGCAGGGCGGGGGCGTCTACGCGCGGCTGTTCGGCGTCCAGGATCTGGAGCGATCGCTCGGCATGAGTCTGACGACATGACCATGGCGCCCGACTCGACCGCCGACAAGGCCTTCGGTCGTGAGGTTGGCACAGCGGGGAACCATGGCGCGACCGAACACTGAGATGCCGGTGCGGCTGACCGAAATAAGTGAAAGCCTCGATTCGATGGCCGATACACAGACCGTTGCAACCGCATCGAGCGAAGTCTTTGTTCCGCATTTGGGCTGGCTGGCTCATGCGCCCGACGAGGAAGTGGCTCGATCGCTCAACGAGGGCTGGTTCGAGTATCGAGAACAGGCATTTTTCTGGCTTTATCTGCACGAAGCCGGAACCGTGGTTGATTGCGGTGCGCACATCGGTCTTTTCTCGGTGCTGGCCGGTCGGCTCATGGGCGCTGAAGGGCGTGTCATCGCCGTTGAGCCGCATCCTGAGACATCCGCGATCCTCGAGCAAAACCTGAGATCACATCGCGTGGCGAGTGCCCGAGTCGTCAGAGCCGCCGTGCGGGACCGTCCCGGCGTAGCCTTGTTGACTCTCGGGACCACGGGGCGCGCGGCCTACAGCTCGCTATTGTCAATCGAAGGAAAAGAGGAAACGGTAGAGGTGCCGACCTTGGCGCTCGACGAACTGGCGACGGCCCACCACATCGGCAAGATCGACCTGTTGAAGCTGGATGTCGAGGGTCTGGAGATCGAAGCCCTCGCCGGTGCCCGGCAGCTGCTTGCCGACCGGCAGGTCCAAGCATTGCTCCTCGAATTCACCGAGGAGAATCTCAACCGAGGGGCGCGCAGCAGCGTCGATCTTCAGGATGCGATTACCCGTGCTGGCTACGCACTGTATCGTTTCGACGACGACGATCTTAGCCTGAAGCCAGCCACCGTCACCGCGCCGATCGCCTACGAGAACCTGTTCGCTATCGACGGCCCTCCAGACTCCGTCAATGCCCGGCTAACGCGGGCGCCGGCCGATCGCCGCCGCGTGGCGCAGCAGATCATCAGGCGCGGTCGAGCCTGCACAAAGCTCCACGACGCCGCAGCGAATCTCGCCCCGCTTCGGCGGCAGCTCGACGGTGCTGCCGCGCGGATCCAAGAGCAGGCTGCCCGGATCCAAAATCAGGCTGCCCGGATCCAAGAGCAGGAGCACGTCCTCGAATCTCTGCGCGCTCAACTCAAACACTCCGAGCAAGCAGCGGTCAAGCTTCGCAAGGACTATCAGCGCGTCAAGAACTCGTGGAGCTGGCGATGCACACGACCTCTGCGCGGTGTCGCGGATTTCCTGGGATCCGTCGGTGGCCATGGACACGAGCGGCAGTCTTGACTGCTCGGTGAAAGGCGGCCGGATGTCCTCTCATCGATCCAGACCCGAACCGCAGATTGTGCAGGGCGCTCCGTCCCAACTCACCGCGCGGCGGATCGAAGCGATGGCCACGGACGTCATCCGAGTGTGTGATCGGCCTCGCAAGCCGACCTTGGGCCGCTGGCCCTATGCGGCCCCGAGCGCGTGCGAGCACCCGCCGACCCTGCCGAGCGGCCGGGAATGGCCACGAATCAGCGTCATCACCCCCTCCTTCAACCAGGGCGATTTTGTCGAAGAAACGATCTTGTCCGTGATCAATCAAAACTATCCCGATCTCGAATACATCATGGTCGATGGCGCCTCGCATGATGATTCGCCCGCGATCTTCGCCGCGTACCGACGCTATTTTTCCGCTCTCATTATCGAGAAGGACGAAGGCCAAAGCCATGCAATCAACAAAGGCATGGCCAAGGCGAGCGGGGCAATTCTCACTTGGCTTAACGCCGACGACATGCTGGCGCCGGGTTCGCTGCTTGCGGCCGCGCTCGCTTTGGACTATTCGGGTGCTGAGATGGTTGCCGGTGTCTGTGAGATTCAGGCGAACGAGCAACCGTCAGCATATCATCTGACCTCCTGTGAAAACGCCTATCTCTCGCTCGAAGAGCTTCTCGACCTGGATCGTTGTTGGAATGGCGGTCGATTTTTCTATCAGCCGGAGGTCATCTTCACGAAGGCACTCTGGGACAGGGCTGGTGGCCGGGTCAGGGAAGATCTTTATTACAGCATGGACTACGAGCTGTGGCTGCGATTTGCCAAGGCCCATGCGAAATTGCACGTCATCGGAAGGCCGATCGCGCTCTATCGGAAGCACGATCGGCAAAAAACGCATCACGAGGCCCACTTCAAGAAGGAGTTGCGCCGGGTCAGGAGGGAATACGTAGGCGACACCGCGGAATTCGAGGTCGAGGAGCCGAGACCGCACCGGGGCAGGTCAAATCTGCGCGTCACGCTGCTCAGTGACCTGGGCTTCAAGTATGGAGCGGGCATCGCGCAGCGACGGATTGCGGAGGCGATAGCCTGGGCTGGGCATGAGATTCAATCGCTGTCCCTGGTGCAGCCGGGCAAGGCCGAAATCGCCTATGATGAGCTGACTGCTGCGATCATACAGTTTGATCCGGATGTGATCATACTCGGAAACCTGCACGGCGCCCGTGCCGACCCTCGCTTGGTCGGGCAATTGGCGCACCGGTGGCCGGTATTCATCATCCTGCACGACTTGTGGTGGTTGACCGGCCGATGCGCCTATACCGGCGACTGCTTGAAATATCTCGATGGCTGTGATGCCAGCTGTCCGACGCCCAACGAGTACCCGCAGCTCGAGAGCCATCGGATCGCCGAGGCCTGGCAAACGAAGAGGGACGTATTGGATGCGCAAGCCAAGCCGATCCTCCTGGGATACTCGCGCTGGGCCGCAAGCGTTGCGCGCGACGCGCTGACGGGACGCCGCGGTGAGGTGCCGCTATACTCGAGGGTTGAAGAATTTCGCATCGGCGTCCCGACTGACGTGTTTCGGCCGCAGGATATGCTACTCTGTCGCAAGCGGCTGGGGCTTCCCCTGAACAAATTCGTCGTATTCATCAGCTCAGCCACCCTGGGCGATCACCGGAAGGGCGTCCAGGACTACGTGCAGGCGATCTCGACGCTCGATTTGCCCGATCTCATTACGCTTGCGGCCGGCCGCTCGGATCCAGCGTCCGAACTCGGCATTCCAAATTTGCACCGGGTCGGCTATGTATCCACCGAGCAGGATCTAGTCACGCTGTACGGCGCCGCCGATATTTTTGTCGGGGCGAGCTCCGCGGAGACGTTTGGTCAGGTGTTCATCGAGGCCGCAGCGTGCGGCACTCCCGTGATCGCTTACGACGCCACGGGCATGAAGGACTCCGTCGCTACTGGGATCACGGGTTTGACGGCTCGCGCTGGCGATATCCCCGAGTTGGCGGCACGGATCCGCGAGCTCTACTGTAAACCAGAACTCCGGAGGCGCATCCGGTTCTGGGCGCGTCATTACGTCGAGAACGAATATTCGCTCATGCGCTCGTACCACAGTCTCTTTTGCGTTCTCCGCCGGTCCAATGTATTACGATGTTTAGCGATGCCCGAGAAGATTCAGTTCACGCCGGACAGGCGGCGGTTGGATTTGACCGGCTCGAGCCACTTGGGTGCCGCCCAGAAACTGCCAAATAGCGATCTCCAGCACCAACTTAAGAGAGAATTAGACAAATTGCAGAAGCGACCAATACGTTACCTCTTGAAAAAAAGATACCCTCGGCTCCGGAACTATCTGAAAGCATTGAGGATTTAGCTCGGATCGCAGATACAGCGATCTCATGACTCACGGACCCACCCCCTGAGCCGTGCAAGTTGATATATCGAACACAGGAGCTTCGTAGAATGGTTGACGGAACGGTGCGAGTTCCATTTCTCGAGTTGCTCGTGCGTGGCGGTTTTAACGAACGGCGCATCGCGGGCTTTCCTGTAGTTGCAAACCCTGTTTTCTTAGCTTCTTTCCCGCGCTCGGGGAACGGTTGGCTGCGCACACTGGTTGCGGCACTTCTTCTACGGAGACATGGCGTTGACCTTTCTGGGGCATTTTCGACATCGGTTACGGAGCCGGGGAGCGAGGTCGAGTTTTCCGCTATACAGTGTGGAGCTCGGGTGTATAATGTTGAAGGTTTGCTGCCGGATATATACTACCTTAAGGCAAATGTTGGCGTTTTCGAGCAGTATAGCAAAACATTCCCTCTAGTGCCCAATATCGTGAAGACGCACCATGTGGCGCCCTGTGGCCGCTTTAGGTGTTTAGCGGTCAAAGTGTCTGAAATCTTTCATGTCGAAAGTACGCGTCTCTTCAAGTATGTTATTCTGGTACGGGAGCCAATACACTGCATTGCGTCCACATATCTGCTGTTTTTTGGAAATACGATGAGTATGGACGATGTTGCTGTACGCGTGGCGTATATCGCGGCGCGGTATAAGGAGTATGTTGGTGCATGGACCACGTTGCTAGCTAGAGATCGAAGAAGCCGGTTTTTGTTAGTGCCTCATGAGAGTTCTGGTCTTGGATACAGTAGAGGTTCTTCAAAGAATTCTGCGATTTTGCCAAATCGAGGAGTCATCGGAAGACGTAGCGGACGTCGTTCGGTGCTTTCAATTCCAGAGCGCGGCCGCGCCGAAGTATGAAGTGCTTAATCAGCTGCCAGAAAATCTTAGGACCTCGATCACGGGCGATATCATGGCGTCCTATAGAAAGTTGGTTGGGGTGGGTACTGAGCGCGGGTGTGTTTAGCTAGGGGTCGTCCCTGAGTGGACGAGCTTGGAGGGGGCTAAGTGGGGTCTATCACGGTGCAAATGTTGTGTAATCTCGGGTAGGCTCGTGGAAGAATGTCGCGTCTCAAAGGGGATTTGGAGCCGCTCTCGAATCATTCGGTATCGGCGCTCGGCCGCGTGCCTCGCGAGCGTGACCTTATCCGGCGCGCCCCGGGGTCGCCACGCATCAGCGTGATCACGGTTGTTCGGAACGGGCAGGCCACCATCGCTTCGACCATCGAAAGTGTGACCCGCCAGCGCGATGCGTCTTACGAATACATTGTCGTCGACGGCGCCTCGAGCGATGAAACACTCAAGGTCCTGCAGGATTACGGCCGCCGAATTGATCGTCTGATCAGTGAACCCGACAGGGGCATCTACGACGCGATGATGAAAGGCGCAGGCGTGGCGCGCGGCGAGTGGGTGATCTTTCTCGGTGCAGGCGACCGCTTCGCGCACGATAGGGTACTCGCCCAATTTGATCCTCAGGCAGAGAGCCACATGGCGTATGGTAGCTGCTACTGGGAGCTGCCGGACCGGTGCCACCATGCTCGCACCAAACCGCTGGAGGAGCTATGGAGGGGCAACTGCTTCTCCCACCAGGCTTTTTTTTGCCGGCGGCAGATCCTCCTCGAACTGGGGTTTTCGCCCAAGCTCTCGATCGTCGCGGACTATGATCTCTACGTGAGGGCTCTGGCGCTGGGCTATCGAATCCAAGATCTGGGTCGGCCGATTGCGATCGTGCAGGCCGGCGGGACGTCGGACCAGCAGTTCTACCGAAGGACGGTCGAGCGCTTCACCGTGGTCTACAAGGCGTTCCCCGAGAAGCCGGTGCTGCGTTACTACGGCGGTCGCATTCTACGGCGGATGTACAAGGATTTGCGCCGCCCGGTTCGCCGTGCGCTGGCAGCGAAGATCAACGGATGGAGGCGCGGATAAGCCTGATCTCGGACGATCGGTTCTCCCAGACGTCCGCATTTCACGACGCGCCCGGAAAAGGCCTTAGATCAGGAGCCGGAAGCCCCGGCCTGCCGGCCGATCCGCGGCTGCGGCCGAGCGCCCGCCCGATCGGCGTTGGGTGGCCGGCCGACCGCCTGGGGCGTCCGACTGCGGTCTGCCAGCCGCCGCCCGTCCACGTTGAGCGGGTTGGGGACATGCACCGCCACTATGATGAAGCAGGTAGGATTCACCTCGAATTTGCGGAGTTCCACGGCAAAATCGCGGGTTTCGGCCTGCCGATCGTCCGGTTCAGGGCCCAAAATCACCAGAATGAGATGATCCCGCCATCGCGAGCACCACGGCGGTCGGATCTTCGACGCGCACGCCTTTACTTCTCGAGGAGCCCGACACACAACCGGCGGACCACCAAGCTCGAGCCTGGCCCGCAAGCGCCGCGCCGACGTCATCAACTTCGAGCGCTTGACTCCTGCGGCCTGACGATCGCCTGAACCATCACGACTGGCCGGGAGCCGCGCTCAGGCGGCGCCCTGGACGTCGCGACGGAGTTCGTAGAGGCTCTCGAACAGCTCGCGATGGGTGCGGTAGATGACCGGCCGCTTGAGCTTGAGGGTCGGGGTCATCATCCCGTTCTCGATGCTGAACGGTTCCGGCATCAGCTTGAAGTGGCGCACCCGTTCGGTCACCGAGAGGATCTGGTTGGCCCGCTTGACCGCCTCGCCGATCGCGCGCTCGAAGCCTTCGTCCTCGGCGAGCGTCGCGAGATCGAACGGCAGCCGGTGGGCGCGGGCGTAGCTTCGGGCGAAGTCCGCATCCGGCACCAGCAGCGCCACCAGATGCGGCCGCCGGTCGCCATAGACGATCGCCTGGCCGATCTCCGGCTCGAGCAGAAGGACCCCCTCGACCCGCTGCGGCGAGAGGTTGTCGCCGCCCGAGTTGACGATGATGTCCTTCTTGCGGTCGGTGATCTGGATGAAGCCGTCGGCGTCGATCAGCCCGACGTCGCCGGTGTGCAGCCAGCCGTTCTGGAGCGCCTGGGCGGTCGCCTCCGGGTCGCGCCAGTAGCCCTGCATCACCGAGGCGCCGCGGACCAGGATCTCGCCATCATCCGCGATCTTGATCTCGACCCCCGGGATCGGCGGCCCGACCGTGTGCAGCTTGATCTGGCGCGGGGTGTTGACGCTCGCCACCGGCGAGCATTCGGTCTGGCCGTAGCCCTGGAACACGGGCAGGCCCAGCGCCGTGAAGAACAGTCCAACCTCGTAGTTGAGCGGGGCGCCGCCCGAGACCAGGGCCTTGATCCGGCCGCCGAAGCGGGCCCGCACCTGCTCGCGCACCAGCCGGTCGAGCACGCGGTCGAGCAGGCGCTCGCCGAGCCCGAGCGCGCCCGGCGTCTGGTAGGCCTTGCAGCCGAGCTCGACCGCCTTGTGGAACAGCCGCGGCCTGAGCCCCTTCTGGCGCGCGATCCCGTTCAGGATCCGCTGGCGCATGATCTCGTAGAGCCGCGGTACGCAGGTCATGATGGTCGGACGCGCCTCGAGCAGGTTGGTGCTCAGCGTCTCGAGGCCGTCGGCATAGTAGATCTGGGCGCCGACCGCGATCGGCATGAACTGGCCGGCGGTATGCTCGTAAGCGTGCGAGAGCGGCAGGAACGAGAGGAACACCTCGTGCTCGTCGAGACCGAGCATGGCGAGCGCCGCGGTCGACCCGGCGACGTTGGCGAGCACGTTGCCGTGGCTGAGCATCACGCCCTTGGGCTTGCCGCCGGTGCCCGAGGTGTAGATGAAGCAGGCGGTGTCGCTGCTGGAGAGGCACCTGGCCGGATCGGGGCCGGGATCGGGCAGCCGCTCGCCCTCGGCCAGCGCCTCCTGCCAAGCCAGCACCGGCAGGTTCAACTGGCCCGCGGCCTCGAGCGGCTCGATGCTGACCAGCAACCGGGTGGCCGCCGCCTCGGCGACCGCCGGCAGCAGCTCTCGGGCCAGGCGGTCGTTCGAGACCACGGCCGCGGCGGCCCCGCTGTGCTCGAGCAGATAGGCGTGGTCGCGGACCGTGTTGGTGGTGTAGGCCGGGACCGTGATCGCGCCCGCGATCATGATCGCGAGATCGGCGATCAGCCATTCCGGGCGGTTCTCGGCGACCAGCAGCACCCGGTCGCCCGGCGTCAGGCCGCGCGCGCGCAGCACCCGCGCGAGCAGACGCGCCTCGCGCGCCACCCGCTGCCAGGACCAGGGCCGGTAGACCCCGTCGCGCTTGAGCCAGAGAAAAGGCTGCTCGCCGCGCCCGCTGGCCGTCCGCTCGAACAGCTCGATCAAGTTGGAGCCAAGATCCGGCGCCGACATCGCATCTCCCGGCGGTCGTCCGCTCTGGCGCGGACGCTCGCCTCGCCTGATGCCGGGATCAGCCCGGCGCCGGCCAATTCAGCGGTCGCGAACAGATAATGGGAATTACCTGGATTGACCAGGGGCGGTTCATATATCTCCAGGGGTCCGCAACGGGAGCACGTGGATGATCGAGCCTTGCTACCAAGCCGCGCCAGCGGGCGCGGCGTCGTCCACCGCAGCGTTGCCGGAATGGGACCTGAGCGATCTCTACCCCGCGCCCGATGCGTCCGAGGTCGACCGGGATCTGCGGGCGGCGCTCGAGGGCGCGAGCGCGCTCCAGGCGGAGTACAAGGGCAGGCTCGGCGAACTCGACGGCGCGGCGCTCGCCGCCCTGATCGAGCGCTACGAGCGGCTCGAGGAGCAGCTCGGCCGGGCCGCGAGCTATGCGCAGTTGCTGCACGCCGCCAGGACCGACGACCCGGAGATCGGCCGCTTCTTCCAGAGCGTCCAGGAGCGGGTCAACGAGGCGGCGACCCGGCTCCTGTTCGTCACCCTCGAGCTCAACCGGATCGAGGACGACGCGCTCGCCGCCAGGCTCGAGCAGTCGCCCGAGCTCGCCCATTATGGGCCGTGGCTCCGGGACGTGCGCGCCTTCCGCCCGCATCAGCTCGACGACGAGATCGAGCGCGTCCTGCACGAGAAGTCGATCACTGGCCGGAGCGCGTGGGTCCGGCTGTTCGACGAGACCATGGCGGGCCTGCGCTTCCCGCTCGACGGCCGCGAGCTGACCAGCGCCGAGATCTTCGATCTGCTCTCGGACAAGGACCGGGCCAAGCGCCAGGCGGCCGCGGAAGCGATCGCCGGCGTGCTCGAGGGCCGGATCCGCCTGTTCGCGCTGATCACCAACACGCTCGCCAAGGACAAGCAGATCGAGGACGGCTGGCGCGACTTCGCCCGGCCGATCTCGAGCCGCAACCTCGCGAACCAGGTCGAGGACGAGGTGGTCGACGCTTTGATCGCGGCGGTCCGGGACGCCTGGCCGCGCCTGTCGCATCGCTACTACGCGATCAAGGCCCGCTGGCTCGGCCTGGAGAAGCTCGAGTACTGGGATCGCAACGCGCCGCTCCCCGAGGACAGCGACCGCCGGATCGCCTGGCCGGAGGCCAGGGTGATCGTGCTCGACGCCTACCGGCGCTTCGAACCGGTGCTGGCCGAGATCCTCGAGCGCTTTTTCGCCCGCAACTGGATCGACGCCGCGCTGCGGCCGGGCAAGGACGCCGGCGCCTTCTGCCATCCGACCGTGCCGAGCGCGCATCCCTACGTGCTGATGAACTATCAAGGTCGCGCCCGGGACGTGATGACGCTCGCCCACGAGCTCGGCCACGGCGTCCACCAGGTGCTGGCGGCGGCGCAGGGCCCGCTGATGGCGGGCACGCCCTTGACGCTCGCCGAGACCGCCTCGGTGTTCGGCGAGCAGCTGACCTTCCGCGCCCTGCTCGAGGCCGAGACCGACCCGGTCCAGCGCCGGGTCATGCTCGCCGGCAAGATCGAGGACGGGCTCAATACCGTCGTCCGCCAGATCGCGTTCGTCGAGTTCGAGCGCCGGGTCCACGACGCCCGCAAGACCGCCGAGCTCACCGCCGACGAGCTCGGCCGGCTGTGGCTCGAGGTGCAGAGAGAGAGTTTGGGGCCGGCGTTCCGCTTCGACGACGCCTACCGGGTGTACTGGAGTTATATTCCGCACTTCGTCCACGTGCCGTTCTACGTCTACGCCTACGCGTTCGGCGACTGCCTGGTGAACTCGCTGTACGCGGTCTACCAGGCCGAGCCCGAGGGTTTCCAGGAGCGCTACCTCGAGCTTCTGCGCGCCGGCGGCACGCGCCGCCACCAGGAGCTGCTGGCGCCCTTCGGCCTCGATGCCTCGGATCCCGGCTTCTGGGCCAAGGGGCTCGGCATGATCGAGGGCCTGATCGACCAGCTCGACCACGAGATGGCGGCCTGACGCATGGCCGCCCGCCCCAGCCCGCCGTCCGAGAACACGCTGTCCGGCCGGGTCCGCCGCTACGCCCAGGTGTCGGGGGCGATGGGCGGGCTCGCGGCCCGGATCGCCGGCGCCCGCTACCTCGGCCTCAAGATCGACCGCGCGAGCCACGCCGAGGAGCTGAAGGCGGCGCTCGGCGGCCTCAAGGGCCCCTTGATGAAGGTCGCCCAGCTGCTCGCGACCATCCCCGAGGCCCTGCCCAAGGAGTATGCGGCCGAGCTCGGCCAGCTGCAGAGCCAGGCGCCGGCCATGGGCCGGCCGTTCGTGCGCCGGCGCATGGCCGCCGAGCTCGGCCCCGGCTGGCAGAACCGGTTCGCCGAGTTCGAGCTCGACGCCGCCGCCGCCGCCTCGCTCGGCCAGGTCCACCGCGCGAGCGCCAGGGACGGCCGCCTCCTCGCCTGCAAGCTGCAGTACCCGAACATCGCGAGCGCGGTCGAGGCCGACCTCGTCCAGCTGCGTCTCCTGTTCGGCATCTACCGGCGCTACGACGGCTCGATCAATCCCGACCGGATCTACGAGGAGCTGGCCGAGCGCCTGCGCGAGGAGCTCGACTACGAGCGCGAGGCCAGGCACATGGCGCTCTACCGGCACATGCTCCGGAGCGAGTCCGGCGTGCAGGTGCCCGAGGTCCTGCCCGAGCTCTCGACCGGCCGGCTTCTGACCATGACCTGGCTCGACGGCCGCCGCCTGCTCGAGCTCACCGACGCGCCGCAGGCGGTGCGCAACCGGCTGGCCTACAACATGTTCCGCGCCTGGTACGTGCCGTTCTACGAGTACGCGGTGATCCACGGCGACCCGCACCTCGGCAACTACAGCGCCAGGCCCGATCAGAGCATCAACCTCATCGACTTCGGCTGCATCCGGGTGTTCAAGCCGTCGCTGGTCCAGGGCGTGATCGACCTCTACTGGGCGCTCGTCCGAGGCGATCGCGACCTCGCCGTCCACGCCTACCAGACCTGGGGCTTTGCCGACCTCAGGAAGGAGGTGATCGACACCCTCAACCTCTGGGCCTCGTTCGTCTATGCGCCTTTGATGGAGGACCGGCCGCGGCTGATCGAGGAGACCAATTCCGGCGCCTACGGCCGCAAGGTCGCCTTCAACGTGCAAAGGCGCCTGCGCGAGATCGGCGGCGTCACCCCGCCGCGCGAGTTCGTGCTGATGGATCGCGCCGCGATCGGCCTCGGCTCGGTGTTCATGCACCTCCAGGCCGAGGTCAACTGGCATCAACTGTTTATGGGCCTGATCGACAACTTCGACGTCGCCAAGCTCGAGCGCCGCCAGACCAAAGCCCTCCGCGCCCAAGAGCTGCCGCTGCCGACCTGAAGCATATTCTCCGATGGACCGTCATCTGCCTGAATCATTGTCCCATCATCGAGCCACAGCTCAAGTACAGTTAGGAATGATTCTACTCTTGATGCGCCACTTTCATCTACATATGGCGCATCTAATAGTTCGGAGTGGCGCATGAGTGTTGCATCGAGGACTTCGCATGCGTCACATCCGTGCGCTCGCCCCGAAGTCGTCGCGGCCAGGCGGCCGCCAATCAATCAAGTTGATTCAAAATCAATGATCATCATTGATGCCGAATTTCGCTAAGTGGCCGCTGCGCTGGGCTTCGGCAGGCAATGCGATTGATTTCAGGTCCATCCGATCTGGAGACTCCATTGACAGGCGGCCTTGGGGCAGGCGACGGCATGCGCCAAATTCGTGCCATCACCACCCCGTTCGGCGAGCCAGAGATGGCCGCGCGCGCCGGTGGAAACCTCTGGCGCCGGAAATCGCCTCGTGATGAGATCGTCCCACGTTTCGATGACGCGATTCGAGCGATGCAGGAACCCGCCCCCGCCCAGGCGCTCCCTATCAGGCCCGGCAGCTGACGCGGATGATCGAGAAGTACGGATCGAACCGATGAAGTACCTGGTCGAGGTGTTCTGTAGCGACGACGACGAGGGCGCCTATTAAGATCCCAGCAGGTCGAATTTTGGAGCTGGGCGAGAGTTTATAATATTCTTTGAAAGCTCTGCTATCTTGGTATTCAGAGACGTAGTGCAGAAGCTGCGTTTCCGCCTTTACAAGCTCGATCGTCGGCCGGAACCTTCGCTGATTGTCGTCGATTTCGTATAAATATATTTGTGGCGCTTTGACCGATCTTCGACAGTGGGCGGGGGAGATCGGGCGGTTTTGGCCGCCAATTGATTGATTTTGTTGAAGCGAGACCGGCGGCGGTGAAGGGATGTGCTGCTAAATAATAGCTCTAGAGAGCGCTTTTATATTGACATTTTGGCCGGTTCGTGTGCTGCTTTGCGGCATGTTCGTCCGCGAGAAGCAGATCGGCCCCTACCGCTACCTCTACCTGGTCGAGAGCGTCCGCGAGGGTGGCCGTACCAAGCAGCGGATCATCAAGAACCTCGGCCGCAAGGAAGCCGTCGACGCGAACGGCGACCTCGATCGGCTCGCCCGTTCCGCCGCCCGCATGGCGCAGCGCTCGATGGTTCTCTCGCTGCTCGACCAGGGCAGCGTGCCGGCGCTCGCTACTCACCGGATCGGACCGCCGCTCGCCTTCGAGCGGCTCTGGCGTGAGACCGGCTGCCGGGCCGTGATCGAGGGCTTGGCCGCCGAGCGCGGCTTCGGCTTCTCACTCGAACGCGCGTGTTTCCTCACCGTGCTTCACCGGCTGATGGTCTCGGGCTCGGACCGCTCGGCCGATGCCTGGCGCGAAGACTACCGGATCGACGGCACCGACGACCTCGCGCTGCACCATCTCTACCGGGCGATGGGCTGGCTCGGCGCGGAGCTGCCGGACGCCGAGCAGACGGACCGCACGCCATTCGCCCCGCGCTGCCTCAAGGATATGGTGGAGGAGCGGCTGTTCGAAGCCCGCCGCGACCTGTTCAGCGAGCTGTCGGTGGTCTTCATGGACACCACCAGTCTCTACTTCGAGGGCGCGGGCGGCGAGACCCTCGGCCAGCGGGGCCACTCCAAGGACCACCGGCCCGACCTGATGCAGATGGTCGTCGCCGTGGTCATGGATCAACGTGGCCGGCCGCTCTGCTGCGAGATGTGGCCGGGCAACACCACCGACGTCACGGCCCTGATCCCGGTGGTCGACCGCCTGCGCCGGCGGTTCGGGATCGCTCGGGTGTGCGTGGTGGCCGATCGCGGGATGATCAGCGCCCAGACCCTCGCCGCTCTGGAGGCGCGCGGCCTCGAGTACGTGCTCGGGGTCCGCGAACGGACCACCAAGGAGGTTCGCACCCTGGTGCTGGACGACGACGGCCCGTTTGTCCCGCTCACCATCCCGCGCCAGAGTCGACCGGACACCGAACTCGAGGCCAAGGCGGTAACCCTCGGCGGCCGCCGCTACATCGTCTGTCGCAACCTGGCCGAGGCGGAGAAGGACGCCGCCGACCGGGAGGCGATCGTGGCCAGCCTGCGCCGAGCACTCCGGCACGGCGACAAGGCGCTGGTCGGCAACCGCGGCTACCGGCGCTTTCTGAAGGCGCCTGAGGTCGGCTTTGCGATCGACGAAGCGCGGATCGCCGAGGACGCGCGCTTCGACGGGATCTTCGTCTTACGCACCAACACCACGCTCGACCCCCTCCAGGCGATGCTGCGCTACCGCGAGCTGCAGGGGGTCGAGCAGCTGTTCCGAAGCGCCAAATCCCTGCTGGCGACCCGGCCGATCTTCCACAAACGCGACGCGACCATCCGCGGCCACGTGTTCTGTTCGTTCCTCGCCCTGGTGCTGCAGAAGGCGCTCCGCGATCGCCTGGCGGCAGCCGGCCTCGACTTCGAATGGGCCGACGTCCTGCGCGACCTGGATCGTCTCCAGGAGGTCGAGGTCGAGCAGGACGGCAAACGGTTCGTTCTCCGTACCCCGACCGCCGGCTCGGCCGGCAAGCTCTTCCAGACGCTGCGCGTCGCGCTGCCGCCGAACCTCCGCGACGCCGCCTCCCAGCCCGACGACACTCCCGCCGAACCCGCCCTCTTGTAGTGCTAAGCCCATTCTCGCGCGCTGTAAGCGTCTGAGAATCCGATCTTTCTCAGATCGCGGTGTCGAAGATCGGTTTGAGCTCCCAAACATAAGCTATCCGTTCCGAGACCCCTCCGTGTGATATTTCTGCTGACACGACGAAGTCTGAAGGACCGAATCTCGTTGGATCTTCGCATCCGATTCGTAAAAGTTGATTTGGTATTTCACCGCAAAGTAAATCGGCTATATATACAAGGAACCGTCTGCATTCAAGTTCGCGACGAGTGTCACCATCGATTAACTCGGCGAGTTTGGCACTCGCGTCAGGAGGAGGAAGCTTCAGCAATCTGGTTGCCAGGAATGTGACGATTCTCAATCGCGCTGGCGTATGGCCCGAAATAAAGATACAACAACCCTCTCAAACTCCTCGATGAAGTCATACTGAGAAATCTCGTTGCCAAGGCCAACTATATAAACAAAATGCAATCTATACTTGAATTTAGTCGATGCTCGTTTTGTGCTTCATGACGAGCTGAGAAAGTACGATGGAGGTATCCCTCTCTATGCGAGCGAAACAGTCGGTTACAATGCCGGAAGCAAATGGCGCCTCGCCGCGCATCAGTAGTGGACCACGTCGAGAAACTGGGAGCCCCCCCGATGAAAGCCAGCTCGTTCCGAGCTTCCGGACGAACGTCATGGGGGCGCGGAATCCCGTTGATGTTAAACAAGCCAGGGAAGCCCTGACCAAATCGGCGAATTCGATTTTCGATCTGTGCGGACTCGGATGTGGGATGGAGACCAAGGAGCGCGTAGTCCGCATTCCACTCAAGGTAGTGCTGGACTCTACCGGGTACGCTTTGAACGAGCTCCTCTATGCGCTCTGCAGCGGCCGTGCGGAGGCGACGATCGATCACACTTTGGATATCCTCGCGGACCATCTACACCGGCAGCGCGGGGGATTTTGCTGGAGTATCTCGAAGGCTCATCTTTCCGGCTCTCCTACGAGCCCATGCGAAGCGCCCCGCGTGCTCCCGCCGTACGTGACTCAGGCTCACATCTAGGGAAGGCCAATTTAGCGCATCGTGTGCGCCCGGCGCAACCACGCGCTCGCGTTGCGTCACTCGCTGGGAGCGCCGGGCACAGCCTGCAAAGGCGTGCTTCGAAAATGGCGTTTGGGCCTTGGCAACGAGCGATCATGCCGGCTCCAGCACGCGCACCCCGAGGCGCTTGGCGAGGGCAGCGAGAGCACGGTCGATCTGGTGGATATGCGAGCGGCGGCCGAGATCGCACAGGCGGCGGACGGCGTTTTCCGACGGGCCGAGCCGATGGGCGAGGTCGGTCCGGGTGATGTCTTGCGCGCGCATCGCCTCGTACAGCGCGAGCTTGGCCGCGACCAGGGGCGGCAGGATGGCGACCGGTCGACCGCGCGCCGGGCTCCTCGGGCGCGCCAGCTTGACGTAGCCGCCGAGCGCCGCGATCAGGCAGTCGAGCGCCTGCTCGCCGGCGGCCGCTCCGTTCGCGCCTGAAGTGTGGGCCTCGGGAACGTCGACGAACTGCACCAGCACGCCGCCGGAATCTTCGGGCTCGAACCGCGTAGGGGAAGGCGTGGGTCATCGCTCGCCTCAGGGCAGGTGGCGTCTCGTAAGACCGAGATTGCGCAGGATCTCGGTCAACAGGGAGCATCAGCGGTGCAGGATTCCGGTCGCGGCGTCGAGCGCTTCGTCGACCACCGGCTTGGTCAGGTCGACCCCGGGCATGACCTTGACCGAGCCGCGATGCGCGCCCCAGAGCGTCGGCAACGTTGTGCGCGGCGGCGTCAACTCGGCGACCGGCCGGCCGCGGCGCGTGACCAGCACGCGCGCGAGGCGCCGCGCCTCGAGATCCTTGAAGATCGCCAGGCAGCGCGCCTTGAACTCGGTCGCGCTGACGCGCAGAACGTCATCCATGGGGCCGCCCGCCAAATGGCCATTCCGTACTGACCATTTGGGTCTCCGCGCACCGCCGCGTCAAGCCGGTGGGCCGCCGCGGTTGCGAGGCCGACTGCGGACGCCGCGCGCAGCCCGGACTGCCGTTGCCGGACCGATCGCCGGCCGCCGGCCCAGCGCGGGGCCGTGGCCGGCGCGGGGTCTACTGCGCCACGGTCGGCTGCGGGGTGGCCTGCGCGGCTTCGGCGAGCGGCGGCAGCTCGAGCTTGAGCAGGCCGTCGGCGCAGGCGTTCGCGTCCAGGCGATCGGCGCTGCTGGCGCCCGGCATGACCGCCCAGCCGCCCTCCTCGACGAACTTGCCGCGCTGATAGGAGCTGGTGATGTCCTTGAGCGCCGCGAGCTGGGCGTGCGCGTCCGGCAATGCCGCAAAGCGATTGGCGCAGACCGCCGCCGCGAGCTCCTGATGCGCGCTCTGCGCCGCCTTTTCGGTCAACGCCCGGACGCTGCCGCCGGTGACCCAGCCGCCCCAGGAAAAGCCGATCACCATGGTCGCCACCGCCCCGGCGATCACGCCCCAGGCGACGATGCCTTTGGTCGGTTGGACACGATCCCAGCGTTGGGCCAGATTCAACTTCTTGTCTATCATTGGAACCTCCCTGGTTGTGCCGCCTCGGGTCGAGGGGGCTTTTTTGGCAAGGTTCTCTTAATAAGATGAACATCGAGGCAATTTTTGCAAGCAGGACTAAAAAATATAAAACAGTTGACATTCCGATTTGTTCCGAAATATCGCCCTTTTCAAGGGCGCAAGCCGCGATCGTATTTCCCTTCCAGCCCATCACTTGCGCCGGCGGTCAGGACCTCGCGAAACCGCTCAAGCGTAAGCCCCGGTGGCGCAATGACCGATTCTGACGATTCCAAATGGTCATCGCTGAGCGCGACCGAAGATAGCGGCTCAATGCGCGCTATTTCATCACGTCAGCAGAATACCTCGTTGGGTGCGGACGCGCTGGCCTGATACCAAGTTGATCGGCTGCAACGGCTGCCGACGCCATGCCGGATCACCGGCTAATCTGGCGAGGATTTTGGCGCCAGGCCTGGAATACCACGTGCCGTAATTGGGTCCATTCAGGACGGTGCGGCGGCGCAACTTTGGAGAAAAGCGCGGAAGCGGTCGTCCATCAGGCCGCGGCGGTGGGCGAGCTGGGGCAGGTTGAAGTCGCCGCCGATGTTGACCTCGACCAGGACCGGCCCGCGGTCGGTTGGTGCGATGTCCCAGGCCTGCATGCGCAGGCCCGGAAAGGCGGTCGCCGCCTGCAGGCCGAGCGCGGTCAGCGCCGGCCAGTCGGGGATCGTCAGGTCCTGGAGGCGGCCGCCGGTGTCGGGGTGGGTTTCCAGCTCGCGCTGCTCCGGGCCGGCGCCCTGCTGCACGCGGGTGATGCGGCCGCTCTCGGCGTCGAGCGCGGCCAGAAGGTTGCCCGGGCGCCAGAAGTTGTCGGCCGGGTTGTCGCCGACCGGGATCTTGCCGAGCGCGTGCAGGATCGCGGGGCCGGTGTCCTCGAGCAGGACGATCAGGCGGACGGTCGCGAGTCGCGGGCCCACGACCTGTTCGAGCTCGGGGTGCGGCCGGAGCAGCTCCTGGAACAGATAGCCGTCCGCCCGGTAGCGCTCGAGCTCGGAGACGAAAGCCTCGAGCGCGACGGCCTCGCCGCCCTTGAGGACGACGCGGTCGGACGCGGCATCGTAGGCCTCGAGCGCGGCGACGCCGATGCTCCGGATGCCGGTCGCGGGCTTGCCGAAGCAGGGATAGCTGATGCCGGACCGTAGATGGGCCGTCAGTGCCGCCGGGTCCGCGAGCGTGGTGGCCGCACTGAAGCGCCGGCTGCGGTGGTAGACCGTGCGGGTTGCCGGGACCGGCAGCCCCTGCCCCTGGAGCATGGCGTAGAACACCAGCTTGTCGTGGGCGAGCAGCCACCACTCGAGCGCATTGCAGCGGCGGATGATCCGGGTCTGGACCGCCCGGCCGAGGAACCGCAGCTTGTCTTCGAAGCTGAAGCGCCGGTCGTCGTAGAGGCCGAAGGCGTAGTACTCGTCGGGCGTGAGCTTGCCCTGGCCGGCGCGCAGCCGCCAGATCTCGACGACCTGCGCGCCCGGGCTCTTGCCGTGCGCCCGCGCGGCGAGCTGCAGGCTCTTGGGCAGGTTGAACCCGACGTCACGCTTGGCGTGCTGAACTACCTCGACCGCTGCCGTCATCGCCTGCGCGCTCCCCCGGACTGCCGCAGGCTCGATATCGCGCATCGCCGTTAAGCAATGATGAAGCCCGGGCGCGAGACGGAGGCAGCGGTCGACGGCGGCGCGGCGGCGATCAGGCCGAGACGCTGCGGATCTGCGGCCAGCCCTGGCGGCGGACCAGGGCCGGCACCTCGGAGGGCACCACCGGCCGGCCGAGGAAGTAGCCCTGGCCCTCGTCGCAGCCGTAGCGGCGCAGCATCGCCAGCTGCTCCAGGCTCTCGATGCCCTCGGCCACGACCTCGACGCCGAGCCCGTGGGCCATCGCGATCACCGCCCGCGCCAGCGCCGCGTCGCCCTCGCTGGTGCTGATGTCGCAGACGAACGAGCGGTCGATCTTGATCCGTTTGATCGGGAAGCGCTTCAGGCGGCTGAGCGACGAATAGCCGGTGCCGAAATCGTCGAGCGCCAGGCTGATGCCGAGCTCGCTCAGATGGGCGAGCAGGTGGGCGGCGCTGTCGCCTTCCTGCATCAGCACGCTTTCGGTCAGCTCGAGCTCGAGCCAGCGGGCGTCCATGTCGGTTTCGGCCAGCACCTCGCGGATCCGGCTCTCGAGCCCGAGGCGCTGGAACTGGCGCGCCGACATGTTGACCGCGAGCCTGAGCGCCGGCAGCCGGGCCGCCCGCCACTCGCGGTGCTGCAGGCAGGCGGTGCGCAGGACCCAGAGGCCGAGCGGCTCGATCAGGCCGTTCTCCTCGGCGAGCGGCACGAACTCCCCGGGCGAGATCAGGCCGAGCTCGGGATGGCGCCAGCGGATCAGCGCCTCGACGCCCACCACCTGGCCGCTGTCGAGCGCGATCTGGGGCTGGTAGACCAGCTGGAACTGGTCCTGCTCGAGCGCCCGCCGCAGGTGCTTCTCGAGGACCATCTGGCCGAACACCCGGACGTTGAGGGTCGGGTTGTACAGCTGCAGGCGGTTGCGGCCGCGCTCCTTGGCGCGATAGAGCGCGATGTCGGCGCATTTCAGCAGCTGATCCGGCTCGAGCCCGTCGGTCGGGCACAGGCCGATGCCGATGCTCGCGGTGACGTAGAGCTCGTGGCCGTGGATGTGGAAGGCCGGCCGGATCGCGTCGAGCACCTTCTGGGCCGGCTTGACCGCGTCGTCGGCGCTGCGCAGCCCGCGCAGGATGAAGATGAACTCGTCGCCGCCCATGCGGGCGACCGTGTCCTCGTCGCGGACGCTGGCGCGCAGCCGCTCGCTGAGCGCCACCAGCAGGGCATCGCCGATCGAATGGCCGAGCGTGTCGTTGATGATCTTGAAGCGGTCGAGATCGAGGAACAGGACCGCGACCATCTCGTCCCGCCGGGCGCCGTGCTTGAGCGCCTCGCCCAGCCGATCGTCGAACAGCGCCCGATTGGGCAGGCCGGTGAGCGCGTCGTGGGTCGCGCGGAACCGGATCAGCTCCTCGGACGCCTTGCGCGCGGTGATGTCGCGCACGGTCAGGATGAAGGTCCGCCGGCCATGCAGATCGAGCTCGGTGACCGACAGCTCGATCGAGAGGCTGGTCCCGTCCTTACGCCGGCCGACCATCTCGAGCAGGCTCTGCCGGGCGAGCGTCGTGACCTCGACCGGCGCCGGCCAAGGCCCTCGCTCGGCCTCGCGCTCGGTGGCGCTGGTCAGCAGCTGCTCGAGCCGGAACCCGACCAGCTCGCCCGGCTCGAAGCCGAAGATCTGGGCGGCGGCGGCATTGGCGGATTCGACGACGCCCTCGCCGGTCACGGTGATGATGCCGTCGATCACCGAATTCATGATCGCCTGCAGGCGCTGCTCGCCCTGCTCCAGCGCCCGCTGCCGCCGCTTGGCCTCGGTGACGTCGGTGTAGATGCTGACCGTGCCGCCGTCCTGGGTCCGGAACTCGTTGATCGCCAGCCAGCGGCCATCACGAAGATGCATTTCCCACGGACCTTGGGAGGTCCGGCGATGCTCGAGGCACTGCGCCAGCCAGTCCTCGAGCCGTGGCGGCGCGTCCGCGCGCGTCAGCAGACGCTGGTAGACGATCCGGCTGAGGTCCTCGAACCGCGCGCCGAGCACGACCCGCTCGCCCTCGACCCCGAACAGCTGCCGCAGGCGGTTGTTGTACAGCACCAGCCGGTCGTCGGCGTCCCAGAGCGCGAAGCCCTCGGACATCGCCTCGGTCGGCTGCACCAGCCGGTCGCGCGCCGCGCGCAGCGCTTCGAGATTGGCGGCGAGTCGCGCGACCATGCTGTTGACCGCCCGGCCGACCCGCGCGACCTCGTCGCGGCCGACCACCTCGACCCGGGCCGTGCGATCGCCCTCGGCGACCCGGTCGGCGACCGCAGCGAGGTTGGTCAGCCGGCGGGTCAGCACGAAGCCCATGCCGAGGCCGACGACGGCGATCGCGACCATGCCGGTGAGCGCGATGCTGATGCCGAGATTGCGTGTATCGCGATAGGCGAGCACCAGCGGATAGTCCGAGAACTCGATCGCGAGCGTGCCGAGCGGGCTCGCACGGCCCCGGATCTCGGTGTCGCGCCAATAGTAATGCTCGCCTTCGATGAGCTCCGGAAACGGTGTGCCGATCAGGTCGAGATCGGTGGCGGCGACCACCCGACCCTGAACGTCGCCCAGCACCACCGCCTCGACGCGCGGGTCGCGCCTGGTCGCCTCGATGAAGGTCTGGAGGTCGGCGAATTCGTCGGTGAGCAGCGCGGTTCGGCTGAGGTCGCCCACCAGCTGCAGGGTGACCGCATCGGTGCTCCCGACCTGCTCGCGGATCGCCCGCATCGAATGGCCGAGCGTCATCCAGAGCATCGCCCCGGTCAGCACGATCTCGAGCGCGAAGATGGTCGCTGCGATCCGATAGCGAAGGGACATGCCGCGGCTCTCGAGACGGATCCTACTGCTGCGCGAAGGTCCCGAGCCGCGCGGTGTAGCGGCGAACCGGGTCGTATTCCCGATCCTCGGCCGGCACGAAGCCCGCCCAGGCGCCGGCCGCGAGCACCGCCCGTCCGGTCTCGGTGTGCGACCAAGCAAGAATGCAGCCAAGCAGCTTGGCCCGGTCCGCTTCCGGCACCCGCTCGTGCACCGCGAACACGAAATGGTTGATCGGTGCCGTCTCGATCATGACGTGCAGCCGCATATCCGCGATCGAGCCGATCTGCGCCAGGATGAAGCGCGGGATGGCGCAGGCGTCCGCCGAGCCGATCACCACCGCCTGCAGGCAGGAGGACTTGGTCCGGTAGTGCTGCAGGAGCACGTCGATGCCCGGTCTGAGCCCGGCATCGAGCAGCGCCGCCTTGACCATCTCGCTGACCGCCGCCAGCTGCGGTGGCAGCGCGAGCGTCCTGCCCACCAGATCGCGCCACTCGTGCCAGCTCCGGTCCGGGCCGACCATGACCACTCCGGTCAGCTGCTGATCGAGCCGGGCGAGCGGCCGATAGTGATATTTGTCGGCCGCTGCGACGTAGAAGAACGGATGCACGAAGATGATGTCGTAGGTCTGTTCGGCGAGCTCGTCGGCAAATTTCTCGAAGTTCGATTTGGTCTTCAGATAGACCGGGCGGTCGAGGTCCTTGGCGAAGCTGGCAGCGATCGGACCGAAGATGCGGTCGATGCTCAGCACCGGCAGATAGGGGAAGACGCCGAAGCGGTAGCCCCCGGCCGACTCGGCAGCTCCGGTCGAGCGGCCGGCGACCAGGGTCAGGTCCAGGGCCACCAGCAGCAGCCGGGCCAGCGCCGGGCCGGTACCGAGCGCCCGCGAACCGCGATGGGCGGGCGGCCGGCGCCGCCTGGGGCCGGTCACGGCGACCATCCGCGGCCGGTCGCTGCATGAGTCCGACATGACGCACCCCCTCGGGGCGGACAGATCAGAGCAAGGGCTCCGCTGTCTGATCCAGTACGGGCGAGATGCACACCAACGGTTTATTAATGCACGGAAGCGGTTCGCTGTCTACGCGACGAAATGGCCGCGGTCAAGCCGGCAAAGCCCGATCGCGGGCAGTGTCATTCGCCGGTCGCGATCCGCCCTAGTCGAAGCCCGGACGAGCCGTTAGGTTGGGCGCTCCGGCGACCGCTGGCCGTCGCGGGGGCGCAGCAGGATAGGGCCTGAAGCGATGAAGATTGGGGTTCCCAAGGAACGCCGAGCCGGCGAGCATCGGGTCGCCGCCTCGCCTGATACCGTGAAGCGGCTGAAGGGCCAGGGCGTCGACGTGCTGGTCGAGGCCGGCGCCGGCACCAGCGCACGGTTCGCCGACCAGGCATTCGCCGACACCGGGGCGGTCCTGGTCGACGGCCCGGAGGCGCTGTACCGGGACGCCGACGTGCTGCTCAAGGTGCGCCGCCCGCTGATGCCCGGCGAGGCCGATCTCGACGAAATGGCGCTGCTCCGTCAGGGCCAGGTGCTGATCGGCATGCTCGAGCCGTACCAGCACCGCGACCAGGTCGAGGCCTACGCCAAGGCGGGCGTGCTCGCCTTCACGCTCGAGCTGCTGCCGCGCACGACCCGCGGTCAGGCCATGGACGTGCTCTCCAGTCAGGCCAACCTCGCGGGCTATCGGGCCGTGATCGACGGCCTCGCCGAGTTCGACCGGGTCATGCCCATGCTGATGACCGCCGCCGGCACCGTGCCGCCTGCCAAGGTGTTCGTGATCGGCGCGGGCGTCGCCGGCCTGCAGGCGATCGCGACCGCGCGCCGGCTGGGCGCGGTGGTCTCGGCGACCGACGTCCGGCCCGCGGCCAAGGGCGAGGTCGAGAGCCTCGGGGCCAAGTTCGTGGGCGTGGTCAAGGAGGACGCCGCGACCGCCGGCGGCTATGCCAAGGAGCTCTCGGAGGCCGACCGCAAGGAGCAGGCCCTGATGGTCGCCAAACACATCGCCGGCCAGGACCTGGTGATCACGACCGCGCTGATCCCGGGCCGGCCGGCGCCGAAGCTGGTCAGCGCCGCGATGGTCGAGAGCATGAAGCCAGGCGCGGTGCTGGTCGACCTCGCGGTCGAGAGCGGCGGCAACGTCGAGGGCAGCAAGGTCGGCGAGGTGGTCGACCTGAACGGCGTCAAGATCGTCGGCCACGCCAACGTGCCCTCGCGCCTGGCCCCGGCGACGAGCTCGCTCTACGCCCGCAACCTTTCCAACTTCGTGACCCTGCTGGTCGACCCCGAGACCAAGCAGCTCAAGATCGACGAGGCGGACGACCTGATCAAAGGCACGCTGCTGACCAAGGACGGCCGGATCGTGCATCCGGCCTTCGCCCAGAACGAGGCCGCCTGACGCCAGCCCAGCCTAGCCTAGCCCGGGAAGGACATCATGACAGAGATCGATCCAACGATCTTCAACCTGATCGTGTTCGTGCTGGCGATCTTCGTCGGCTATTACGTGGTCTGGAGCGTGACGCCGGCGCTGCACACGCCCTTGATGTCGGTGACCAACGCGATCTCGAGCGTGATCATCGTCGGTGCGCTGATCGCGACCGGGGCGGAGGGGCTCAAGGCCGCGTCCTGGTTCGGTTTTTTCGCGGTGATCCTGGCCTCGGTCAACATCTTCGGCGGCTTCACGGTCACCCAGCGCATGCTGTCCATGTACAAGAAGCGCGGCTGAGGGGCCGGCGATGAGCAATCTCGTCGCGCTCGGCTATCTGGCGGCCGCGATCTGCTTCATCCTGGCGCTGCGCGGGCTGTCGTCGCCCGCGAGCGCGCGCCAGGGCAACCTGATCGGCATCGCCGGCATGGTCGTGGCGGTGCTGTTCACGCTGACGACGCTGCCGCACCCGAGCTTCGGCAGCTACTTCATGATCCTGATCGGGGTCGCGATCGGCGGGACGATCGGGGTGGTCATCGCGTTGCGCATCCCGATGACCGCGATGCCGCAGCTGGTCGCGGCCTTCCACAGCCTGGTCGGCATGGCCGCGGTGTTCGTCGCGGCGGCCGCGCTCGCCAACCCCGCCGAGTTCCACATCACCACGCCCGAAGGCGCGATCAAGGTCGCGAGCCGGCTCGAGATGGGGCTCGGCGTGATCATCGGCGCGATCACCTTCTCGGGCTCGGTGATCGCGTTCGCCAAGCTGCAGGCGCTGATGAGGAGCGCCCCGATCCTTTTGCCCCAGCGCCACCTGATCAACATCGGGGTCGCCGCGCTGATCATCGTCCTGCTGCTGATCTTCATCGCGACCCAGAGCGTTGCCGCCTTCGTGCTGATGACGCTGCTCGCGTTCGCGATCGGTTTTCTCCTGATCGTCCCGATCGGCGGCGCCGACATGCCCGTGGTCATCTCGATGCTGAACTCCTATTCGGGCTGGGCGGCGGCCGGCATCGGCTTCACGCTGCACAACCCGGCGCTGATCATCACGGGTGCCTTGGTCGGCTCCTCGGGCGCCATCTTGTCCTACATCATGTGCCACGCCATGAACCGCTCGTTCGTGAGCGTGATCCTCGGCGGCTTCGGCGAGAGCGGCGCGGCTGCGGCCGACATCGGCGACAAGATCGTCAAGCCCGGCTCGGCCGACGATGCCGCCTTCATCATGAAGAACGCGCGCTCGGTGATCATCGTGCCGGGCTACGGCATGGCGGTCGCCCAGGCGCAGCACGCGGTGCGCGAGCTGATGAACGCGCTGACCGAAGAAGGTGTCGAGGTCAAGTTCGCGATCCACCCGGTCGCGGGCCGCATGCCCGGCCACATGAACGTGCTGCTCGCCGAGGCCAACGTGCCCTACGACGTCGTGTTCGAGATGGAGGAGGTCAACAACGACTTCCAGAGCACCGACGTCGCCTACGTGATCGGCGCCAACGACATCACCAACCCGGCGGCCAAGGAGGACCCGAGCTCGCCGATCTACGGCATGCCGGTGCTCGACGTCGACAAGGCGAAGGCGGTCTTCTTCGTCAAGCGCTCGATGGCCCCCGGCTACGCCGGCATCGACAACACGCTGTTCTACAAAGACAACACCATGATGCTGTTCGGCGACGCCAAGAAAATGACCGAGGAAATCGTCCGCGCGATGGAGTGATGTCAGTCTTCCGCAATTCGAAGCTTCAGAGCTGCAAACCGATCGCGGAGCTCATGATAATGCAAAGATAGACGCGAAAAGAGCTCGCGAGCCATTTCGGCGTTGTAGACGTGGGAGCTGCGGTTGCGGTCCTCGAGCATGTCGAGCCACAGCTGCTCGCGATCGAGCAGGCCCCGACGATAGGCGTATCTGAGGGTACTCTTGGGACTGGCGGTGTCGATGCCTTCCCGTTGCAGAAAACGCCGCAAGGTCTTCCAGAACAGCTCGAACGTGAATTCGAAGCGCTGGATCGTGCCGTCCATCACGATCTCGTCCGGCTCGGGATGCGCGAGCGCCTCACCGAACCGGTCCAGCGCGTTGCCCAGGCTCGCCATGGAGTCGCGCAGGGTTTCCTCGTTCATAGAGCAACCTCCCCTCGCGGTGGACGCGATGCCTGAAGCTTTCCGGCAGATCGTCCATCAGCACGAAATCGATCAGCAGCAAAGTGTTCGCTTCCTCATCGAGATCGAGGTGAAGCTTCGCCCATTCTGCCCGATCGATCTCGGGCGCCTCGATCGCGAGGTCGATGTCGGAGCGCTCGAAGTTGTCGCCGCGGGCGCGCGAGCCGAACAGCCAGACCCGCTCGACCGCCGGATGCGCGGCGAGCCGGCGAGCAAGCTGCAGGATCAGCTCGCGGCGCGGAAAGTCGGCGGGCAGAGACGTGGCCAAGCTCCGGTTCGGCATCCGATTGGTCGGATCATAGCACGAATGGCGGGTGCGGGCGCCGAAGCCTGGAGCTCGGCGAACCGGACACGATCGCCGGGGTGCGGGATAAGATCGGCGGTGGCGTGCTCGACTGTGGTCAGACGCGGGCGCTCGCCGGCATCGGTCAAACCTGCCCCTGGAAGCGCCAGTCGGTCGCGTAGCGCGTGCCCTTGCCGAGGTTGCAGTCGGCGCAGAGGACCTGCAGGTTAGCGGGCTCGAGGGCGAGCTCCGGATGGCTCGAGCGCGGCCGGATGTGGTCGACGTGCCACTGGCTCGCGGCGCCGGTCAGGCAGCATTCGCAGGTCAGCGAGCCGTAGCGCTGCCGATTGTCCTCGAGCGCGTCGATCCGCGCCCGCCGCCAGCGCTGGGAACGATAGAAGGCATCGGCGTTCGGCCATTCGACTGCGCCCGCGCCGGGCCGACGCAGCGGCCAGACGAGCAGCCAGAGCAGCAGCCCGACCAGGGCCAGCAGCCAGACCAGCAGCGACACCAGCAGGCGCCAGGCGAGCCTGAACAGCCACCAGACCAGACGCAGCTCGATCGGCAGCCTGGATTTCGGCCCGCTCCTCGGGCTCGGCATTCCCGCCACGCGTCCCCTTGCTAGATCTTGATCGTGCACGCCTTCGTAGCACAAATCCTGGTGGCATGAACCGGTCAAAGCTCATTCCGGTTGGTGCAGACGGCCTCGACGCCGTGGCCGTCCGGGTCGAGCACGACGGCGCCGCCATAGCTCGCGTGGGACTCCGGGCGCGGCCCAGCCGCGCCGCCAGCTAGGTAGAATGCCTTGCGCTTCGCACAGGTCGCCGCCGCTGATCCCGAGGTGATCGATCATGACGGGGCCGTCCACCGTTGCCGTCGCCGCCGGTTCGCCGCCGACAGACGATCGCGTGACCCTCGCCCCGCCCCGCGGGGCCGGGAATTCACCAGCCAGTGGCGATGCCGAGGGTGAAGGACAAGTTTGCTCGGGCCCGCAAGCGCGCTATGCAGATTGTTTGGCTTGCCGCGAGGCGATCGCCGTGCCCGAGTTCCTGACCACCAAGGAAGTCGCCGCGCTGCTCCGGATCAAGGAGCGCAAGGTCTACGAGCTGGTCAGCGACAATGCGATCCCCGTCAGCCGGGTGACCGGCAAGCTCCTGTTCCCGCGCGAGATGATCGAGGCCTGGGTCTGGCGCCACGCCGGCTATCGAGGCGGGATCGAGGGGTTGCAGCCGCGGCCGTCGGTGCTCGCGGGCAGTCACGACCCGCTGCTCGAGTGGGCGCTCCGGCAATCGGCGAGCGATCTCGCGACCTTCTTCGACGGCAGCCTGGACGGCCTCGCGCGGCTCGGCGCGGGCCGTGCGGTCGCCGCCGGGCTGCACATCCTGGAGCCCGAGGCCGAGGACTGGAACCGCGGCCATCTGGTGCGCGCCCTGCCGGGCAGCCCGTTCGTGCTGATCGAGTGGGCCTGGCGCGTCCAGGGGCTGATCGTGCCGCCGCGCAACCCGAACGGGATCGCCGGGCTCGGCGATCTGGAGGGCCTCGCGATCATTCCGCGCCAGAAGCAGGCGGGCAGCCAGATCCTGCTCGAGCATCTGCTGCACCAGGGCGGCCACGATCCGGGCCGGCTGCAGTGGCGGACGCCGCCGGCGCGCAACCACGCCGAGGTCGCGCTCGCGGTCGCCGAGGGCAAGGCGGACGCGGGCTTCGCGGTCGAGACCGTGGCGCGCCAGTTCCGCCTCGACTTCGTGCCGCTGTTCCGCGAGCGCTACGACCTCGCGATCTGGCGGCGCGACTATTTCGAGCCGCCGCTGCAGAGGCTGTTCGGGTTCTGCGGCAGCGATGCGTTCCGGACCCGGGCAGACGAGCTCGGCGGCTACGACGTCTCGGGCCTCGGCCGCGTGCACTACAACGGCCCCTGACCGCGGCCCCGACCCGAGGCGCGCGGGCGCGGCCGCGAACAGGCGGGCGTTACGGGACCGATGAGCTGCCGCTGTCAGCCTGCGGCGGCGCCCGATGGTCGATGCGGTCCTGGGACGCCATGGCCCATGGCATGGCGGGACCGAGGTCGGGGGCGCAGACCGTGTGGCCGGAGGCGAGCCGCTCGACCGCGACCGGAATGCCGTAGACGGCCTCGAGGCGGGCAGCGGTCAGGACCGTGGCCGGTGGGCCTTCGGCGAGCAGGGTTCCTTCGTGCAGCAGGGCCACCCGGGTCGCGCAGGCGAAGGCATGGTCGGGGGCGTGGGTCGAGAGCACGATGCCGTAGCCCTCGGCCGCGAGCGCCCGGACCTGGCGGAGCACCAGCGCCTGGTTGCCGAAGTCCAGGCTCGCGGTCGGCTCGTCCATCACGATCAGCGGCGCCGCCTGGGCGAGCGCCCGGGCGATCAGCGCGAGCTGGCGCTGGCCGCCGCTGATCCGGGTGTAGTCGGCCGCGGCCAGCGCCGCGATCCCGAGCATCCGGAGGGCGGCGAGTGCGGCCGCGTCATCGGCCGGGCCCGGACGGGCGAACGGGCCCAGATGCGCGGTCCGGCCCATCAGCACCATGTCCTGGACGCTGTAGGGGAAGTGCGCGGCGTGCGCCTGCGGCACGTAGGCGATCCGCCTGGCGACCTCGGCGCGCGCCATCCCGGCGAGCGGTTGGCCGTCGAGGAGCACGCGCCCGCCCTGGGCCGGCAACAGGCCGAGCAGGGTCTTGAACAGCGTCGTCTTGCCGGCGCCGTTGGGCCCGAGCAGACAGATCACCTCGCCGGCCTCGACCTGAAGATCGACGTCGCGGCCGACCGGCTTGCCCGGGTAGCCGAAGGCCAGATCGTCCGCCTCGAGTCTCATGCCCAGCCGTGCCGGCCACGAGCGAGCAGCCAGAGAAAAACCGGGGCGCCGACGAACGCGGTCAGGATGCCGATCGGGGTCTCGATCGCGGCGATGCTGCGCGCCAGCGTGTCGACCAGCAGCAGGTAGCCGGCCCCGAGGATGATCGCCGCCGGCAGCAGGCGGTCGTAGCTCGGGCCGACCAGCATGCGCGCCATGTGCGGTATGATCAGACCGACCCAGCCGATCACGCCCGAGATCGAGACCGCGCTCGCGGTGATCAGCGTCGCGGCCGCGATCACGACGATCCGGAGCCTCCCCGCGTCGACGCCGAGTGCCCGCGCCTCCTCGTCGCCGAGCGAGAGGACGTTGATCCGCCAGCGCAGCAGCGCCAGCGGCGCGAGCCCGAGCAGCGCCACCGGCACCGTCGCGGCCAGGTCCTGAAGCTTGATGCCGGCGAGGCTGCCGAGCAGCCAGAAGGTGATCGCGGGCAGCTGGTCATAGGGGTCGGCCAGGACCTTGAGCAGCGAGATGATCGAGCCAGCGAGCGCGCCCACCACCACGCCGGCCAGCACCAGGACCAGCACCGGGTCGCGGCCGCGCACCGAGGCCGCGACCAGCAGCACGAGCCCGACCGTGGCGAGGCCGGTCAGGAAGGCGAGGAGCTGGATCGCGGCCACCGGCAGCGACAGAAAGATGCCGAGCACCGCGCCGAGGCCGGCGCCGGCCGCGACGCCCAGGATGTCGGGCGAGACCAGCGGGTTGCGGAACAGGCCCTGATAGCTGGCGCCGGCGGCCGCGAGCGCCGCGCCGATCAGGATCGCCGCCCCGACCCGCGGCAGCCGGACGAAGAACAGCACCGTGTCGAGGGTCGAGCCCGCGGCCGGAACGGCGCCGGTCAGGCGCGCGCCGATCGCCTGCAAGGCCTCGCCTGGGGTGATCGGGTAGGGGCCGACCAGCATCGCGCCGAGCGCGAGCGCCAGCAGGCAGAGCCCGAGCAGCGGCGTCGTCAGCTGCCCGGGCGTGAGGCGCAGGACCTCAGCGAGCCCGGCCCTTGGCGGATTCGAGGAGGCGGTCGAGCTCGGCTCCGGTGAGGTCGACATGGTAGAACAGGCTGTAGAACTCCTGGGTGAGCGCGCGCAGATCTTGCCGGAAACGATCCGGGTAGAACAGGCCGGCCAGCCACTTGAGCCCGATGATCCGGTTGAGCGACGGTGGCCGGTCGATCCAGCCGAACGGCGCCATCGGGCTGAGGTAGACCCGGCCTTCCCGGACCGCCTCGATCCCCTGCCAGTAGGCGTCCTGCCAGACGCTCTGATAAAAATTCCGGTCCCAGGTGATCACGGTGTCCGGGTTCCAGACCACGATCTGCTCGATCGGCACCTGGACGATGCCATGGCGGGTCGCGCTCGGGTCACGGGCGACGTTGATGGCGCCCGCGCGCTCGATGATCTCGGTGTTGATCGAGCCCTCGAGGCCGGTCTCGAGGCCGTCCGGGCCGCGCGCGAGATAGACCCGGCGGCGGGCGCTCTCGGGGACCTGCGTCAGCGCCTGATCGAGCCCGGCGAAGGTCGCCTCGACGTAGGCGGCCAGCCGTTCGGCCCGGTCCTCGACCCCGAGCACCTGACCGACCAGGCGCAGGGCTGCGGGCGTGTGCGCGAACGTGCCGTCGATCAGAACGTAGGGAATCCCGGTCTGCGCCTGCACCCGGTCGGCGAGCGAAACGTAGGTGTCGCGCACCGAACCGAAGTCGAGGATCAGGTCCGGCCTGGCCTTGAGCACGACCTCGAGGTTGGCGGTATCGCCGCGGCCGGTCAGCATGCCGAGTTCGGGCAGGTTGCGGGCAGCGGGCGCGAGATAGCGCGATTCCTCGGGGCGCGGTGCCCGCGGCCAGCCGGTCAGGCGATCGGGCGCCAGCACGTAGACCAGCACCGCCGCCGGCGGCCCGGCGGCGAACACGCGCTCGATCCGATCGGGCAGCTGCACCGCGCGCCCGGCCGAATTGGTCACCGAGCGCTCGGCCCGGACCGGCCCCGCCACGAGCGCGGCCAGCGCGAAGCCGGCCGCCACCGCCCGGACCATGGCACCCGTCCCCGCGATCACGCGTGCGTCCTCCACCCGCGGTCGACCAGCCCCGACCCGGCGTTCTTCGGCTTTAACCATTCGTTCATCATCGACAACGAGCATGCCACGGCTCGATGGTCCATGCGATCCTGGGAGTCCGCCGCCGCGTCGACACTCGCGGCACGGAGTCCCACGGTCGCATGGACCATCCGAAGACAAGGTTGACGCCCAATCGTTAACAGTCTGCTAAAGAGGCTCAACGGCGCTTTGGCGGCGGTGGAGGCCTGGCTGGGAGGGAGCGGGACGAGGGCACGAAAACAGTCTGCATTGATCCCCGTCCGGCGCTTCCGGCTCTAACGCTCCGTTAACCATTTGCGGCCAGCATACCAGGCTCGATGGTCCATGAGATCCTGGGAGTCCGTCGCCGCGTCAAACAGGGGCGCGGAGTTCCACGGCTCGTCGCACGGACGATCCGAGACTGGTGACGGACAAACGTCGTCGATGTTCCTGACGTGAGCGCACGCGGCCTTGCTGCGAGGGTGAGCCACAGCAGGGGCGAGTGCGCCGGACGACGTGTATCGGTCGGCAAGCTCGGCAGACAATCGAGGTCGTGAAGGGGGCGTCACGTCTACAGGCCTTGCCGGCTGGGGCGCCGCCGGTCCGGACCCTCCTGCGCAGGCGGTCAGCTCGTTGGCTTGGCGTTCGGGAAGAACAGCTGCTGGCCGTCGATCTGGTAGCTGGCGATCGCCGCCTGGCCCTCCGGGCCCGTGACCCAGTTGACGAACTCCTGGCCGGCCTGGACCTTGGCGTTCGGACAGTGCTCGGGGCTGACCCGCATCACGCCGTATTGATTGTACAGGTCCGGATCGCCCTCGACCAGGATCTCGAGGCCGTCCTTGTTGTTGAAGCTGATCCAGGTGCTCCGGTCGGTCAGCGTGTAGGCGTCCATGCCGGCGGCGGCATTGAGCGTCGCCCCCATGCCCGAGCCGGTCTCGCGGTACCACTTGCCGCTCGCCCCGGTCGGGTCGACGCCGGCCGCCTGCCACAGGCTCATCTCCTTCTTGTTGGTGCCGGAATCGTCGCCGCGCGAGGCGAACGGCGCCTTGGCCAGGGCGATCTTCTCGAGCGCCGCGGCGGCGTCCTGCATGCCGCCGATCTTGGCCGGGTCGGCCTTGGGCCCGACGATCACGAAGTCGTTGTACATGACGTCGAAGCGCTCGACGCCGTAGCCGGCGGCGACGAACTTCTCCTCGTCCGGCTTGGCGTGCACGAACAGGACGTCGCCATCGCAGTTCTGGGCGTTCTTGAGCGCCTGGCCGGTGCCGACCGCGACCACCCGGGCCTCGATCCCGGTCGCCGCCTCGAACTTGGGCAGGAGCTCGTCGAACAGTCCGGAGTTCTGGGTCGAGGTGGTCGACTGGACGACGATGAACTGGTCGGCGGCGGCCAGCGGCCCGCCGGTCATCAGGGCCGTCCAGGCCGCGGCGGCGGTGACCGTCAGAAGGCTGCGTCGATCCATCGATGACCTCCCTGATTGCTTGATGGGTTCAGAGCACGATGCGCCCGGCCAGAAAGGCCTCGGCCCTGGCCGAGACGGGGGCGGTGAAGAAGCGGGCGGCCGCCGCCTGCTCCTCGACGCGGCCCTGGTGCAAGAACACGATCTCGTCGGCCAGCCGCCGCGCCTGCCCGAGGTCGTGGGTCACCAGCACGATCTTGACGCCGTCGTCGTGGGCGCGCTGGATCAGGCCTTCGATCGCGAGCGTCGAGGCGGGATCGAGGTTGGCGGCCGGCTCGTCGAGGAACAGGATCTCGGGCTCGAGGGCGAGCGCGCGGGCGAGCGCCAGGCGCTGCTGCTCGCCGCCCGAGAGTCGCCGTGCCGGGCTGTGCGCTAGCTCGGCCAAGCCCGCGATCTCGAGCATCTCGCGCGCCCTGGCGGTGCGCGTGGTGAACGCTACGCCGCGCGCGGCGAGCGCGTGTTGCAGATTGCCGATCGCCGACCGGCGGAGCAGTACGGGCCGCTGGAAAACCATCGCCTGGCGCCTACGGATGGCGGGGTCGGCGACTTGGCCGGCCCAGAGGATGATGCCGGCGTCCGGCTGCAGCAGCCCGTGCAGCAGCCGGAGCAGCAGGCTCTTGCCGGCGCCGTTCGGGCCCATGATCACGGTGCGCAGGCCGCGCCGGAGCAGGAGGCCGACGCCGTCGATCAGCCGCCGGCCGCCGGCCTCGAACACCAGCCCCCTGGCCTCGACGGGCAGGATCGGCAGCGCCGGCCGCGCCGCGGCCGGGATCTCGAACGGCAGCGCCCGCTCAAGCATAGGCGGTCCGGGCTGCGGTCTGGCGCATCGCCATGACCGCGCCGTTGACCACGACCGCGAGCGTGATCAGGATCAGGCCGAGCGCCAGTGCCAGCGCCAGATCGCCCTTCGAGGTCTCGAGGGCGATCGCGGTGGTCATGACGCGGGTGACGTGGTTGATGTTGCCGCCGACGATCAGGACCGCGCCGACTTCGGCGATCGCCCGGCCGAAGCCGGCGAGCGCCACGGTGAGCAGGCTGTAGCGGGCATCCCAGAGCAGGGTTGCGACCGTATCCCAGGTGCCAAGCCCGAGCGAGCGCAGCTGCTCGTCGTACTCGCCCTGCAGGTCCTCGACCACCTGCCGGGTCAGCGCGGCGACGATCGGCGTCACCAGGACCGTCTGGGCGATGACCATCGCCATCGGCGTGTAGAGGAGGCCGAGCACGCCGAGCGGGCCGGCGCCCGACAGCAACAGGTAGAGCAAGAGCCCGACCACGACCGGCGGCAGGCCCATCAATGCGTTGAGCATCAGGATCGCTGCCCCGCGGCCCGGAAAGCGCAGCACCGCGAGGCCGGCGCCGAGCGGCAGGCCGAGCGCGCAGGCGATCGCGACCGCGGACAGGCTGACCTGCAGCGACAGCAGCACGATCTCGGCGAGCGCCCGATCGCCGGTGCCGATCAGCTTGAAGGCCAGCCCGAAGGCGGCGGCAAAATCCTGCATCCGGAACCTCCTGCCCGGTCGAGTCCGAGGCTAAGTATTCGGATGCGTTCTGTCCAGCCACACGGCCGATCAGGTAAAGAAAGCGCTATTTTGCCGTCGCATGCCGGTCAGGCCGCGGTCGTGGTCTCCAGGCGCTCGACCCTCTGCCAGGACCGCTCCAGCGTCGATGCCTGGGCGGCCGCGACCACTTCGGCCGCGCGCAGCCCGTCCAGGAAGCTGGGCGTCGCCGGGCGGTCCTCGGCGATGCTCGCGAGCAGGTCGCGGAGCGCGATCACGAAGCCCTCGCCAAAGCTGATCGCCATGCCGGCGACCGGCCAGAACAGCTCGCCGCCTGGGTGCAGGGGACCGATCGGAATCGTCCGAAAGCCGCTCTCGGCGGCCGGATCGCTGGTCTTGTAGAGGCGGATCTCGGTCGGGCGCTCGGACGTGTACTCGACCGAGCCGCGCGTGCCGTGGACCGCGAAGCCAGTGTCCATCTTGTGGCCGCCGGCGAGCCAGCTGGTCTGGAGCGTGCCGCTGGCGCCGCTCTCGAACTCGACCAGCATGTCGGTGAGCTCGTCGACCTCGACCGGCGCGGTCTCGCCCGGGCGCCCGGCGAGCGGCCGGCGGGTGAAGTGGGTGCGCGAGTGCGCGAAAACGCCCGCGATCTCGCCGACCAGATGGCGGGCGAGGTCGATCACGTGGCTGCCGATGTCGGTGCCGCTGCCGCCGCCCGAGACCGCCTTCTGCAGCCGCCAGGTGAAAGGCATCGCCGGATCGAGGCCGTAGTCGTGGAAGAAGTGGCCGCGATAGTGGACGATCTCGCCGAGCTCGCCGGCCGCGATCAGCTGCCGGGCGAAGGCCGGCCCCGGCCATTTGCGGTAGACGAAGCCCACCTGGTGCGCCCGGCCGCTGGCTGCTGCGGCCCGGTACATGGACCGGGCCGCCGCGAGGCTGTGGGCGAGCGGCTTCTCGCAGAGCACGTGCTTGCCATGAGCGAAGGCGTCCTCGCTGATCTCGGCGTGGCTGTCGTTCGGGGTCAGCACCAGCACGAGATCGACGTCGGCGGCCCGGGTCACCTCCCGCCAGTCCCGGCTGAGCTCGCCCCAGCCCCAGGCGCGGGCGGTCCGCAGGCCAAGGTCGGGATCGAGGTCGGCCAGCCGCCGCCGCTCGACCGCGGGCAGGTCGGGCGCCAGCCCGTGCACGGTGCTGAGCGCGAAGGAATAGGTCCGCGCCATGAAGCCGCCGCCGACCATGCCCACCCGGATCGTCATCTCGCCTGTCTCCTGCCCGTGACCCGCCGAAACGCTCGGCTGGCGTCGATCGCAGGATCGACGCCCAAGTGCCATCAGGCGACGAACCTAGCCCGCCGAGGCCGCGGTGGCTGCAGCGATTCGAAGGTTGCGAGCAGCGGTCAGTGGGCGGGCTCGGCCGGCGTCGGGGCGTAGGGATAGCCGTCGACCGCCAGCAGATAGCCCTCGAGATAGCTCGCGGGCAGCTCCAGCCGTTCGGTCTGCTGGCCCGACCGCCCGCAGGTCCAGCCCAGCTCGACGGCCATGCCCTCGGGCAGATAGCGCGCCGCGCGCAGGGACCGGTCGTCGACCGCGACCCGGTACGTCCGCTCGGTGCGGCAGCGCCAGTAATCCTTGCAGCGGCGAACCCATTCGCGGACCTGCCGCTTCTGCGTATGGCCGTCTTCGTCCTTGTATTTCTCGACGTAGATCTCCGGGTAGCTCTTGCAGTCCTCGGCGGGGTAGCAGCCCGCCGACTGATCGGCGAGATGGAAGGTCGTGGCCTGTGCCGCACTGCCCTCGGGCCCGGCGGCCACGCGCGCGCTGGTGAGCGCGCAGACCCGGGCGGCGGCCTCGGAGCGCGCCCAGCTCCGGAACCGGGCCTCGCCGTTCCCCGTCTCCTCGAGGCTCAGCACATGGGTGGTCGCGCCGCTGTCCAGGTTCTTCCGGCCGGACAGGTGATAGCTGCGGGCGCCGGTGATCGTCGGCGCCGTGTAGCCGGCCTCCCCAGGGCCAAGATCGGCCAGGTGAACCTGCACCATCTCGGCGATCTCGGTCGGCGGCTTGTCGGCGTAGTAGCCGGGACCGCGGCAGCCGCCCGCGACCGCCAGAAGCACGACCGGCGCGATCAGAAGGCGCACCTGCATCGACCTGCTCCCGATAGCCCTCGATCAACCGGCCGCGTTGCGGGTCGTTCCTTCGCCTGCAGCGCTGCCCCCGCAAGTTCCGGGCTGCCGCGCGGTCGGGTCCTGGCTAACCTGGTTCGAGGCTACTGAGATGGAGCGGAGATGACCATGGCGGCGGTTGCCGAGATCGGAGACATCAGCACGCTCGGGCAGCGGCTCGAGCGGATCGACTGGCCCGCGATCGAGGCTGCGCTCGACGAGTTCGGCCACGCCACCACCGGCCCGCTGCTGACGGCTGCGGAATGCCGGGGGCTCGCCGGGCTCTATGGCGAGACGGCGCGCTTTCGCAGCCGGATCGTGATGGGCCGGCACACCTATGGCGAGGGCGAATACCAGTATTTCGCAAGGCCCCTGCCGGCGATGGTCGCCGAGCTGCGCCGGCTGGTCTACCCGCGCCTGGTCGGGGCCGCCAACCGCTGGCGCGAGCTGCTCGGCCAGGGCCGCCCCTTGCCGGCCGAGCTCGAGGACTATCTCGAGGCCTGCCACGCCGCCGGCCAGACGCGGCCGACGCCGCTGCTGTTCAAATACGGCCCGGGCGACTACAACCGCCTGCACCAGGACCTCTATGGCGAGCTGCATTTTCCGCTGCAGATGGCGATCCTCCTGAGCGCGCCCGGACGGGACTTCACCGGCGGCGAGTTCGTGCTGACCGAGCAGCGGCCGCGCGCCCAGTCGCGGGCCGAGGTGGTACCGCTGCAGCAGGGCGAGGCGGTGATCTTCGCGGTCAACGTCCGGCCGGCGCGCGGCACCCGCGGCGTCTTCCGGGTGACCATGCGCCACGGCGTCAGCCGGATCCGCACGGGCGAGCGCTACACGCTCGGCATCATCTTCCACGACGCCGCCTGAGGGCCGGCGGGATCGGCGGTCGGGGACCGGATCTGGCACAGCCCCGGGGCGCCTGTTATAGTCCGGCCGTCCGGTGAGGCGAACTCACCGACTCGCTGGGAGACCCGCCATGACGCCGCTCAGCCGTGCCGGACCATGTTTGTTCGCCCTGCTTCTTCTGGCCGGGTGCGCGTCGACCGAGGTTACAAATCGTCAGACGTACTCGGGCGAGAAGCTCGCGCGGCCCGATCGCATTATCGTTTATGACTTCGCCGCGACCCCTGACGAGGTCCCGGCCGAGTCTACTCTCGCCGCCGCACCTCCTGACGCCACGACGCCGCAAACGCCGAAGGAGATCGAGGAGGGCCGCAAGCTCGGGGCCGAAGTCGCGAGGCAGCTGGTGATCGATCTCCAGAACATGGGGCTGCCGGCCGTGCAGGCCGAGGGCCAGCCGCCGCCCCGGGTCGGCGACATCGTGATCAAGGGCTCGTTCGTGACCGTCCAGGAGGGCAGCACCGGTAAGCGCGTACTGCTCGGCTTCGGCTCCGGCGCCTCCGACCTGAAGACGGTGGTCGAAGGCTACCAGATGACGGCTCAGGGCCTGCGCAAACTCGGAGGCGGCGACGTCAATTCGGGCGGTAACAAGACGCCGGGCATGGTCGTCCCTCTTGCGGTCATGGCCGCCACCGCGAATCCGCTCGGCCTGATCGTCGTCGGCGGGATGAAAGCGTACGGGGAGATGTCGGGATCCTCAACGATCGAAGGCCGGGCCAAAGCGACCGCTGACGAGATTGCTGCGCAACTGAAGACGGCGGCGCAGAAGCAGGGCTGGATCTGAACCGCGGGCCTTGGTCGCAGAAGGGGATCGCAAATGGCGGCGGACGCCGGACGCCGGGTCTCGCCGGAGGCAATCCGCTTCGAGGACGACGGGTCGATTCCGAACAACCGGTTGCCGTTCCTGGTCTACCCGGGCGCGATGGAGATGAGCGGCGCCGACCCGGCCGCGGCCTTCGAGGACCGGTTCACCGCCAACGACTGGCGGGGGTCCTGGCGCAACGGCATCTATCCTTTTCCGCACTACCACAGTATCGCCCACGAGGTGCTAGGCATCACCCGTGGCGAGGCGCAGGTCCGCTTCGGCGGCGCCAACGGCCGCGTGCTGACGGTGCGTGCGGGCGACGTCGTGGTGATCCCGGCCGGGGTCGGCCATCAGAACCTCGGCTCGAGCCCCGATCTGCTCGTGGTCGGCGCCTATCCGGGCGGTGTGGACTGGGATCTCTGTTACGGCAAACCGGAGGAGCGGCCGCGCGTGCTCGAGAACATCGCGCGCGTGCCGCTGCCCGCGGCCGACCCGGTCTACGGCCAGGACGGGCCGCTGCTGGAGCACTGGCGAGGCGCCTGAAGCGGCCGCCGGCGGGATGCACCTGCGCCCGCGCTTGTGCCATTCGGTCGAGGACTGCACCAATACGGCGAGCTGGCTCGGACGGCCACAGCGCTCGCTGAGGCCGAACCGGCCCCCTTCAGGCCCCTGTGACGGTCCGCGACCGTGCGTGGCAACTCGGGCGCCCGCCGCGGCGTTGGTACTCGTGCCGGCGCCGGCGCGGCCGCAATTCGAGATTGAGGATTGAGGCCGCAGCCGCCACATATGGTGAGAGACCCACGCCGGTCTCCGGCGTTGCCTCGGCGCTCCGCCGGCGGCAGAGTCGGGGCAGAACGGGGATGGAGGACACGATGCGAACGATCGGTTTCGCCCTTGCCTCTCTCCTGCTGGCGGTTCCGATACTCAGCGGCGCCGACTGGGACGGCGCGCTGGCCGCGATCGGCGACACGCTGATCGTGACCGGCGACGGCGTCAACGTCCGCTCTGATCCGAGCACCGATGCCAAGATCCGGATGCAGGTCTCTCACGACCGGATGGTGACGGAGATCGAGCGCCAGGGCGATTGGGTGCGAGTCGAGATCGCCGGCACCGACGGGGTGTCCGGCTGGATTCACTCTTCGCTGCTCGCGGTCCCGAGCGCCGACCAGCTGGCGCGGGCGCGCCAGCGGGCGAGCCGGCCGCCGCGGGCCGGATTGCCCGAGGTCAAGCCGCCGGCGCCGCCGAGCACTGCCAGCACCGCCCCGGCGAAGCGGGTGCCGCCCGCCATGCAGCCGGCCCCGGCCAAGCCGCAGGCGACCAATTCCTCGCGCAGCGACGCGTCATCCGGCACACCCTCGACCGCCGCCGCAGCCTCGATGGCCGAGCCGCCGGCCGCAGCACCGCCGGCCGCCGAATCCCCCGCCCGCGTGGCGGTCGCGCCGCGCAGCCCTGCGGCCGAGACTTCCGAGCAGGCGGCCGTCACGCCGGCGGCCGGGCCGGCGGACGCCGTCGATGCCGCCGAGCTCGCGCGCTTTCGCGACAGCGTCGACTACCTGAACAGCCGCTCGAGTTCGGTCGCCGGCGTCAACCTGTTCAACGGTGTCGAGGCGGTCGGCGATGGCGTGGTCCAGGTCGGGGCGACCGACGCCTGGTCGAGCATCCCCCCCGGCGGCCAGCAGAGCTATGCCAACACCCTGGTCGACCGCTGGGCCGCGGCGCGGGGCTACAGCGGCCCGGCCACGGTCCAGATCGTCGGCCCGGACGGCAAGGTGCTGCTGGAGACCAAGAAGCCCTGAGGCCGCCCGTGCAGCAGAAAGAGCCCGCCAGACTGATCGTCTAACGGGCCCCGCTGGCTTCTCCGGCCCGTGGCCGCGCCCGCGCGCGGCGGCTCACTCCGCGGCGATCTGGCCGAGCTGGGGTGTGAGGTCCAGCTTGTGGGCAACGCCGTCCTTCATGATCATCGCGAGATGGGCCTGGTGCTGCAGGATCGAGACGTCCTGCACGGGGTTGCCGCGCACCAGCAGCAGGTCGGCGAGGTAGCCCTCCTTGACCTGGCCGAGCTCGTCGCCCTGGGCCATCAGCTCGCCGCCGACTCTGGTTGCCGACAGCAACGCCTCGGTCGGGCTGTAGCCGAACAGCTTGACGAAGTGTTCGAGGTCGCGGGCGTTGGTCCCCTGCGGCGTCCAGGCGAAGCCATAGTCGCCGCCCGGCACCACGCGGATGCCGCGCTTCTTCATCTCGCGGTAGGTCGCCTTGGTCGCCTCCATCTTGCGATAGAAGCCCATGCTCTCGCAGACTTCCTCGGTCATGCCGAAGGCCTGGGCCTCGTAGAGCGTGTTGTGCAGGAGGCCGACCGCCGGGCCGACGAAGATCCTGTCCTTGACGCTCTCGAGCAGGTCGAGCGCCTCCTCGTCGGCGAAGTCGCAGTGGTAGATCACGTCGACGCCGTTCCTGACCGCCCGCTTGACCGAGCCCGCGGCGCGCGCGTGGCAGGCGATCTGCTTGCCGAAGTCGTGCGCGATCTCGACCGCGGTTGCGATCTCGTCGTCCATCATCACGGTCATCTCGGCCTTGCAGTGGGTCACGAACTCGTCGCCCGAGATGTTGATCTTGAGGTTGTCGACGCCTTCACGGATGCAGGTCCGGCAGGTCCGGCGCATCTCGTCGACGCCGTCGACGATCAGAGCGAAGCTCTCGCGGTAGAGGTGGAGCTTGCGCTCGTCGCCGAGCCCTGCGGTCACCGTGATCTCGGGGCTCGCAGCCCGGATCCGTGGGCCCGGGATGCGCCCGGCGTTGATCTCGTTGCGGATCACGACGTCCAGCCGGGGCTTGGCCGAGGCGGCGCAGTAGACGCTGGTGAAGCCGTGATCGAACAGGAGCCTGGCATTGTGCATGGTCGCGAGCGTGTGCTCCTCCGGCGGCAGTTCGCCGAGTTCGGCCGGGCTCGCGACCCCGGTGAAGCTGATGTGGCAGTGGCCCTCGGTCATGCCCGGCATCAGCGTCATGCCCTGGCCGTCGATCACCTGCTCCGCCTCGTCCCGCGCGATCTGCCGGGCGCCTTCGGCGACCTTCGCGACCCGCTTGCCGCGCACCAGCACCTCGCCGGGGAACGGGGCTCGCCCGGTCGCATCGAAAATCAGCACATTGGTGAACAGCTGACTGGTCATCAGTTCGCCCCCCGAAGCTTGGCCGCGGCCGTGATCCGTCTGCGGCCGATTGCTGTTCCTTGGCGCAATACCGCCCGCCAGCGCCGGCGTCGCGACCCCGACGCTGGCCTCAGTCTACGCGCGCGTGCCCGGAAAGGAAGTACGGAACGTCGAGACCCGATCGGCGGGCCCGTGCTCGCCGGTGGTCGGCCCCGATTTCACGGTTGAAATGCTGGCCTTGGATGGTAGCAAATAATTTTAACTAAATGATCTGCCGTGTGAACCAGTCCACAACCCGGCGCCAGCGATCGAGCTACATTTGGGGCCAGGGATCAGAGGCATTGCGGCTGCCGCCTGGCGCGGCGATCAGCGCCCGGCGCGGGCCGAAGGGGATTACCATGCTGTCCCGGCGCCATTTCTGCCTGTTGTTCGGCGTGCTCGCGCTCGCCCTGCCGGGCCGCGCGGCCGCCGAGATCCGGCTCGGCTTCGCGAGCCCGCTGAGCGGGCCGTACGCGCAGAGCGGCGCTCATGACCGCGCCGCGGTCGAGCTGGCGGTCGCGGATCTGAACCGGAACGGCGGCGTGCTCGGCCAGCCGGTCCGGCTGGTGGTCGCCGACGACGCCTGCGGCCTGCAGCAGGCGATCGAGGCGGCCCGCCGCTTGGTCAGCGCGGGCGTGCCGGCGGTGATCGGGCACCTGTGCTCGCACTCGTCCCTGCTTGCCGCCGGCGTCTACGAGACCGCCGACGTCCTGATGATCACGCCGAGCTCGACCCATCCCCGGCTGACCGAGGAGGGCCGGCAGAACGTGTTCCGACTGAAGGGGCGGGACGATCAGCAGGGCAAGCTCGCCGCCGACCTGCTCGCGGCGCACTGGCCGGGCGCGGCGATCGCGGTCCTGCACGACGGCAGCGTCTACGGCGAGGGCCTGGCCCTGCAGGTCCGCCGGCAGCTGCGGGCGAAGGGCGTGACCCCGGCGATCTACGATCTCTACACGCCGGGCAAGGCGGACTACTCGGCGCTCGCCGCGCGCCTGCAGACGGCCGGGATCGAGGTCCTGTTCCTGGGCGGCTACGGACCGGACGCGGCGCGCATCATCCGCGCGCTCCGGGCCCGCGGCGACGTTCTCCAGCTGGTCGGCGGCGACGGCCTCGGGCTGAACGAGTTCTGGACGATTGCCGGCGAGGACGGGGCGGGCACCCTGTTCAGCGCCCGGCCCTGGCCGAAGGATCTGCCGGCGGCGGCCGAGCTGTTGAAGCGCCTGCAGGCCGAGGGTCCGGGCCCCCGCCGCGCTGGTCTCGGCTGGTATGCGGCGGTCCAGGTCTGGGCCCAGGCGGTCGCGCGCGCGGGTACGCTCGACGTCGATGCCGTGGCCGACATGCTGCGTCGCGGCCGCTTCGAGACCGTGCTCGGACGGCTCACCTTCGACCGCAAGGGCGATCTCGCGGGCGCGAGCTGGCAGTGGCAGCAGTGGAGGCATGGCACTTACGTGCCCCTCGCCGAGGGCCCGTTCGACAACCGCGCCTCCGGCCCGGCGGCGCGACCGGGGCCGACGATGACCGGCCGATCCTGAGTGCCTGGTCGACGGGGCGCACGCGGATCGGGACGCGGCACGCCCGGCGTCCCGGCCCTTTTCCGACCCCGACCCTTCAGGCGGCGCTAGGTGACCTTGGGACCGTCACCGGGTTCTGAAGGCCGCGCGGCTCAGGCCGCGCGGACGCGGACGTAGCCGCCGGGAGCGTCCTCGAGCACCGGCAGCTCGCCATCGCCCGGCTGACGGGCCGGCACCAGCTCGCCGGAGTGCTTGGCGTTCCAGTCCCGCCAGTGCGGCCACCAGGAGCCCGGGTGGTGGCTCGCGCCGGCGAGCCAGTCCGCGGGCTCGGGGGGCAGCTCGGCGTTGGTCCAGAAGCCGTACTTCTGCACGCTCGGAGGGTTGATCACGCCCGCGATGTGGCCGGACCCGGCGAGCACGAAAGTGGTCTGGCCGCGATACAGCTGGGTCGCCCGATAGGTCGAGAGCCAGGGCGCGATGTGGTCTTCCCGGGTCGACAGGATGTAGACCGGCAGGTCGATCTTGCGCAGGTCGACGGGCACGCCGCCGAGGCTGATGCCGCCCGGCACGACCAGCTGGTTCTCCTGGTAGAACTTACGCAGGTAGAAGCTGTGCATCGCATAGGGCATGCGCGTGCTGTCGGAGTTCCAGTACAGGAGGTCGAACGGGAACGGCTCCTTGCCCAACAGGTAGTTATTGATCACGAACGACCAGATCAGATCGTTGGCGCGCAGCATGTTGAAGGTGGTCGCCATGTGCCGGCCCTCGAGATAGCCGCGCTCGGCCATCATCGCGTCCATGGCGGCGAGCTGCTCCTCGTCGATGAAGACGCCGAGCTCGCCCGGGTTCTTGAAGTCGACCAGGCTGGCGAAGAAGGTCGCGGCCTTGACCCGGCTGTCGCGCTTGACCGCCATGTAGGCGAGCGTCGCCGCGAGCAGCGTCCCGCCCAGGCAATAGCCGATCACGTTCGCGTCGGCCTCGCCGGTCGCCTTGGCGATCGCCTCGAGCGCCGCCAGCGGGCCCTCGACCATGTAGTCCTCGAAGGTCTTGGCGGCGTGCTCCCGCGCCGGGTTGGCCCAGGAGATCACGAACACCGTGAAGCCCTGCTCGACCGCGTATTTGATGAAGCTGTTCTTCGGCTGCAGATCCAGGATGTAATACTTGTTGATCCAGGGCGGAATGATCAGCAGCGGCCGCCGATGGACCTGCTCGGTCGCCGGCGCGTACTGGATCAGCTGCATCAGATCGGTCTGGAAGACGACCTTGCCGGGGGTCAGCGCCAGGTTCCGGCCGAGCGCGAAGGCGTCGAGATCAGTCATCTTGATCGCGAGCTTACCCTCGCCCCGGGCGAGATCGTCGAGCAGGTTGTTCAGACCGCGCAGCAGGTTCTCGCCGCCGGTTTCGATCGTCGCCCGCAGCACCTCGGGATTGGTCGCGACGAAATTGGACGGCGCCATGGCATCGACGAACTGGCGGGTGTAGAAGTCGATCTTCTGCCGGCTCTTCTCGTCGAGGCCATCCAATTGGTTGACCGTGCTGACCAGCCAGCGCGCGGTCAAGAGGTAGGACTGCTTGATGAAGTCGAACAGCGCGTGATCGTCCCAGGCCGGATCGCGGAACCGGCGATCGCCCTGCTCCGGCTCGACCACCGGCTGTGCCGGTTGACCCAGCAGCCGCCGGCCGGTGGTCTGCCACAGCCGGAGGTAGTCCTGCCAGAGCGCGAGCTGGGCCTGGACCAGCCGCGCCGGATCGGCCATCAGGCGCGCGCTCAGCTCGAGCAGGGTCGGCCGCAGATTGAGCGGGTCGGAGCTGTTGTGGATGCCGTTGCTGGCGTAGCGGCGCTCCGCGAGCGCGTGCATGAGCTTCTGGCTCTTGTCCGCGATCTCGGTGAGCACCTGGCCGATCGGCTCGGACTCCGGCTCCAGCGTTTCCTGTTGCTTGGCCATCGGGCGTTCCCTTATGCTTTTTCGGTCCTGGTTCGGGCGCCAAGCACCGAGGATCGTTGGGTCATCGTCATGTCCGGTCGCATCCGTGCATACCAGCCAAACCTCCGCCACAGGCTCTGAGCCATGGGCCCCGACCAGCCGCATGGCGACCGGCCCGAGAACCGCCAGGGCGTGGCCGCCGGACCTTGTAGACGATCTGGCGGAGCCGGCCAACCGACGCGCGCGAAGTCGTTGCCGCGCGCTCGCGGCGCCCACCCGCCGGCGCCACCTCTGGCGCTGGTGTTGGCGGGCCTTGTCGCATCCGCCGGTTGCCAAAACGTTGCCGAGCCGGCCACGACCGATCAGATAAGCACGACGGCGCCGACGACCAGCGCGACCGATTACCCGAGCCTGTATACGGTACCGCCGAGGCCGCAGCTCACCTACAGCGTGCAGCAGCGCCGGGCGATTGTCGACGGGCTGATCGCCGATCGGGCGAACGCCCGCTACACCGATCAAGTGGTCCGCTACCGCACCGGGCGCAGCGCCCTGCCGCCGCCGCCGGCACCGCCGCCCGTGGTCGCGGCGGTCGAGCCGGAAGCGCCGGCCGGGCCGCCGGCGCCCGGTGAGGCGGCATCGTCGCCACCGGCAGCTGCGCCGGCGACCGAGGGTGCCCTCAACCCGAGCGGCTCCGGCGAGGACACGCTCGGCGATTTCGTCGACCAGATGGTCCGCGATAGCGGGCAGCAGGAACCCTCGGTCGGGGCGGGCACCGGCGCTGCCGACCAGGGCGAAAAGTCGGGTGGCTCCGGCTTTTTCGGTTGGTTGCGGGGGCTGTTCGGGCAGGCCGACGAGGCGTCGTCGCCGTCGACTCCCGCCAGCGCAGTGGCCGGGCCCCCGCCGGCCGCCCCGGTGGCCGCCATCGATGCCCAAACGTCGGTCGACCCCGGTCCGCCGCCCGAGGCCGAGGCCGCGCTCGCGGCCCTGGTCGCGGCGACCCGGCCTGCCTTCCAGCCGGCTGCCGGGCCGGAGCCGGCCGCCAGGTTCCAGCAGGCCATGGCGCCCGGGCGCGCCGACCCGCTGCAACCGGCCGCGCAGGTGCAGCCGATCAGCCAGGAGGTGGCGGCCGCCGCCGACGGCGCGCCGGCCCAGACGGATCCCGGCACCGTCGGGATCGCGATCGGCGGTGGCGGCATCGCGATCGAGCTCGGGCCGCCGGCGTTGAAACCCGCACGTGTCACGGCCGCGACCAGCACGCCGGCGGCCGCGATCGGCGGTGGCGGGACCGCGATCGAGGTCGGGCCGCCGACGTTGAAACCCGCGCGTGTCACGGCCTCGACCAGCACGCCGGCGGCCACCATAGCCGCTGCCAGGAACACCTCGGGCTCGGACAACTCGGCCGCCGGGACGCCCGCCGGGCGCGTCGCGTTCGCGCCCGGGTCGGCCGAGCTGCCGGTCGGCATCAGTCCCCAGCTGGAGCAGGTGCTGGCGACGGCGCGGACCCGGGGGGCCCTGATCCGGATCGTCGGCGAAGCCGACGCGACCGCCCTGGCGCTCGATCGGGCGCGCGCGGTCGCGATCGCGCTGGTCCGCCTCGGTGCCCGGGCAGGCGATCTGGACATGAGGCTCGATCCGCACGCAACCGGCGATCAGGCGCGCCTGCTCCTGGCCCAGCCGGTCGGCCGCTGAGCGCGCAGCGCCCAAGGGGGCGCAGGTCTTTGAGGGCGACAGTTGAGGCGAAAGGCGCGATGAGGCAGCCGCAGTTCCACCGCATCCGGCGCTTGCCGCCCTACGTGTTCAGCGAGGTCAACGCGATGAAGGCGGCGGCGCGCGCCGCCGGCCAGGACATCATCGATCTCGGTATGGGCAATCCGGACAGCCCGACGCCGGCGGCGATCGTCGACAAGCTGGTCGAGGCGGTCCGCAACCCGCGCACCCACCGCTACTCGAGCTCCCGCGGCATTCCAGGACTGCGCCGGGCACACGCCGCCTATTACCGGCGCCGGTTCGGGGTCGAGCTCGATCCCGAGACCGAGATCGTGGTCACGCTGGGCTCCAAGGAGGGGCTCGCCAACCTCGCCCAGGCGATCACGGCGCCCGGCGACGTGATCCTCGTGCCGAACCCGAGCTACCCGATCCATCCCTATGGCTTCATCATCGCGGGTGCCGCGATCCGGCACGTGCCGATCACGCCGATCGGCAGTCTGATGACCGAGTTCGCGCGCGCGGCCGAGCATTCGGTGCCGGCACCGACCGCGATCGTGCTCAATTTCCCGTCCAACCCGACCGCGCAGGTGGTCGATCTCGATTTCTACAAGGAGGCGGTCGCGTTCGCCCGCCGCCGCGAGATCTTCATCCTGTCGGACGTCGCCTATTCCGAGATCTGGTTCGACGGCCCGCCACCGCCCTCGATCCTGGAGGTGCCGGGGGCCAAAGAGGTCGCGGTCGAGTTCACCTCGATGAGCAAGACCTACAGCATGCCCGGCTGGCGGATCGGCTTTGCCGCCGGCAACCGGGCCCTGATCGGCGCCCTCGCCCGGATCAAGTCGTACCTCGACTACGGCGCCTTCACGCCGATCCAGGTCGCGGCGACCGCGGCGCTCAACGGCCCCCAGGACTGCGTCGAGGCGACCCGGACCCGCTATCGCGAGCGCCGCGACGTGCTGGTCGAGGGCCTGGCTGGCGCCGGCTGGCCGGTGCCGTCGCCGCCGGCGACGATGTTCGTCTGGGCGCCGCTGCCCGAGGCCTACCGTGCGATCGGCTCGCTGGCGTTCAGCAAGCTCCTGCTCGAGGAGGCCAAGGTCGCGGTCTCGCCCGGGATCGGCTTCGGCGAATATGGCGAGGGCTACGTCCGCCTCGCCCTGGTCGAGAACCGGCAGCGGATCCGCCAGGCGGTGCGCAACATCAAGGCGTTCCTCGCCCGCCCGCCGGCAGCCATCGAGCCACGGGCGGTGGCCTGAACGATGGCGTCGCCGCTGCGCGTCGGCATCGCCGGTCTCGGCACGGTCGGCAGCGCGGTGCTGCGGCTGCTCGAGCAGAACGGCGCCCTGATCGCGCTGCGCGCCGGGCGCGAGCTGCGGGTGGTCGCGGTCTCGGCGCGCAACCGGCAGCGTGAGCGCGGGGTCGCGATCGACCGCTACCGCTGGTACGACGACCCGCTGGCGCTCGCCGCCGACCCGGAGATCGACCTGGTGGTCGAGCTGATCGGCGGCGCCGACGGCCCGGCGCTGGCGCTCTGCCGGGCGGCGCTGCAGGCCGGCAAGCCGGTGGTCACCGCCAACAAGGCGCTGCTCGCCCATCACGGCGCCGAACTCGCCCGCCTCGCCGAGGCGGAGGACGTGACGATCGGTTTCGAGGCCGCGGTCGCGGGCGGCATCCCGATCGTCAAGATCCTGCGCGAAGGCCTCGCCGGCAACCGGATCCGGCGCGTCTACGGCATCCTGAACGGCACCTGCAACTACATCCTGACCACGATGCGCGAGAGCGGGCGCGACTTCGACGACGTGCTCCAGGAGGCTCAGGCGCTGGGCTACGCCGAGGCCGACCCGAGCTTCGACATCGACGGCATCGACGCCGCCCACAAGCTGGCCCTGCTCTCGGCGCTGGCGTTCGGCTGCGCGCCGGCGACCCCGGCGGTCTATACCGAGGGCATCCGCCACGTCACGCCGCTCGACATCGCCTTCGCCAGCGAGATGGGCTACCGGATCAAGCTGCTCGGGGTCGCCCGGCTGACCGAGCACGGCCTCGAGCAGCGGGTGCATCCGAGCATGGTCCGGATCGGCACCCCAATCAGCCAGGTCGAAGGCGTGTTCAACGCCGTGGTCGCCGAGGGCGATCAGGTGGGCTCGACGCTCTATTCCGGCCGCGGCGCCGGCGGCGGGCCGACCGCCTCGGCGGTGGTCGCGGATCTCACCGACCTCGCCAAGGGCGCCCGGCCGCCAATGTTCGGCGTGCCCGGCCTCAAGCTCGAGGTGCTGCCGATCGCGCCGATGGACCGGCACTACGGCGCCTATTATTTTCGCCTGATGGTGGTGGACAAGCCGGGCGTCATGGCCGACGTTGCCGCCTGCCTGCGCGACCACGAGGTCTCGATCGAGGCTTTGATCCAGCGGGCCAGGAATCCGGGCGAGCCGGTGCCGATCGTGCTGACCACGCACGAAACCGCCGAAGTGCAGATGACCGGGGCTCTGGCGGAGATCGGCGCGCTCGAGGCGGTGCTGGAGCCGCCGCGGATGATCCGGATCGAGGCTTTGTAAGACCGGGCGCGGCGGCAACGCGGCCAGGGGAGAGTCGAACCATGGCGGACGAGATCAGAACTCCATGATCGCAACCTCGCGCTCGAGGCGGTGCGGGTGACCGAGCGCGCGGCGATCGCGAGCTCGACCTGGATGGGCCGCGGCGACGAGCACGCGGCCGATCAGGCGGCGGTCGATGCGATGCGTCAGGCGCTCAACGTGCTCGACATCGAGGGCACGGTGGTGATCGGCGAGGGCGAACGCGACGAGGCGCCGATGCTCTATATCGGTGAGCGGGTCGGCTCGGGCCGCGGGCCCAAGGTCGACATCGCGCTCGACCCGCTCGAGGGCACCACGATCACCGCGACCGGCGGCCCGAACGCGATCGCCTGCCTCGCGATGGCCGGCGCCGGCGGCTTCCTGAACGCGCCCGACACCTACATGGACAAGATTGCGGTCGGCGGCGGCCTGCCCGAGCACCTGATCGACATCAACGCTCCGCCGCGCGAGAACCTCGCCAATCTGGCCCGCGCCAAGGATGTCGAGATCGGCGATCTGGTGGTGCTGATCCTCGACCGGCCGCGCCATCAGGAGCTGATCGCGAACGTCCGCGAGGCGGGCGCCCGGATCCGCCTGATCCGCGATGGCGACGTCGCCGGCGTGATCGCGACCGCGCGGCCCGACAGCGGCATCGACATCTATCTCGGCATCGGCGGCGCGCCCGAAGGCGTGCTCGCGGCCGCAGCCCTGCGCTCGATCGGCGGCCAGATGCAGGGCCGGCTGCATTTCCGCAACGACGACGAGAAGGTGCGCGCCGGCCGCATGGGGATCGACGATCTGACCCGGGTCTACGATCTCCACGACCTCGCCCGCGGCGACGTGATGTTCGCCGCGACCGGGGTCACCGAAGGCACGATGCTCGCGGGCGTGCGCCGCTTCCCGGGCGGCGTGATCACGGAATCGATCGTCATGCGTTCCAAGACCGGCACCGTACGGATCGTCGAGACCGAGCACTATCTCCATCGCAAGACCGAGGTCGTCGAGGGCTTCGTCGCCTGAGCCGGCGTCTGCGGCGATGATCCTGCCGCCGGCGGTCGAGCGCTCGATCAGCGGTCGCTGCTGGCGCTGGCGCGATCACGACGCGGCCCAGGCGCTGGCGATCTGCCAGCGGATCGAACTCCCGGAGGTGGTCGGGCGGATCCTGGCCGGCCGCGGCGTCGCTCTCGATGGCGTGCCGGCGTTCATGGCGCCGCGCGTGCGCGATGCCCTGCCCGATCCCTCGCATCTGCACGATCTCGACCTCGCGGTCGAGCGCCTGGCCGATGCCGTGCAGGCGGGCGAGCCGGTCGGACTGCTCGGCGACTACGACGTCGACGGCGCGACCTCGGTGGCGCTGCTCGCCCGCTATCTGCGCGCGGTCGAAGGCGACGCCCGGATCGACGTGCCCGATCGCCTGGCCGAGGGCTATGGTCCCAACCCGACGGCACTCGGGCGGCTGGCGGCGCACGGCTGCCGGCTGGTCGTGACCCTCGATTCCGGGACCACCGCCTTCGCTGCGCTCGCGACCGCCGCCGAGCGCGGCCAGGAGGTGATCGTGGTCGATCACCACGCCGCCGAGGAGCACCTGCCGCCGGCGCTGGCCGTGATCAACCCGAACCGCTGCGACCAGGCGAGCCCGGTCGGCGAGCTGGCGGCGGTCGGGGTCACTTTTCTCCTGGTGGTGGCGCTCAATCGGCGCCTCAGGGCGCGCGGTCATTTCGTCCGCCGGGCCGAGCCCGATCTGCGCCGCTGGCTCGATCTGGTGGCGCTCGGCACGGTCTGTGACGTGGTGCCGCTGCGCGGCCTCAACCGGGCGCTCGTCTGCCAGGGCCTCAAGGTGGCGGCCGGGCGCGGCAATCCGGGTCTGGCGGCGCTCGCCGCCGCGGCCGGGCTGACCACGCCGCCCTGTGCCGAGCATTTCGGCTTCGTGCTCGGACCGCGGGTCAACGCCGGCGGCCGGACCGGCTGCTCCGGGCTCGCGGCCGAGCTGCTGCTCGCCGAGGCGCCCGACGCGATCGCCGGGATCGTCGCCCGGATGGAGCATCTGAACCAGGAGCGGCGCGCGACCGAGCGCCGCGTGCTGGCCGCCGCCGAGCGCCAGCTCGCGCCGGCGCTGGCCGCCGATCGGCCGCTGCTGCTGACCGCGGGCGAGGACTGGTCGCCGGGCGTGGTCGGCCTCGTGGCCTCGCGTCTGGTCGAGCGTCACCATCGCCCGGCGATCGTGATCGGGCTTGCGGGCGACCTCGGCAAAGGTTCCGGGCGCTCGGTCGCCGGCCTGGATCTCGGGGCGGCGGTGATCGCCGCCCGCCAGGCCGGGCTGCTGCTCGAGGGCGGCGGCCATCCGATGGCTGCGGGCCTGACCGTCCGCGCCGACCGGGTCGACGAGCTGGCCGCGTTTCTGGGCGAGCGCCTGGCCCGGGCGTTCGGGCCCGGCCCGCCGCCGCCGCCCGACCTGGCGCTCGACGGCGCCCTTCAGGTGACCGCGCTGTCGCCTGGCTTCGCGGAACGGCTGGGCTCGCTCGGGCCCTACGGGCGCGGCAATCCGGAGCCGTTCTTCATGCTGCCGGAGGCCCGGAGCTTCCAGGTCCGGCGGATCGGCGACGGCCATCTCGACTGCTGGCTGCAGGATGCCGCGGGCGGGCGGGTGCGCGCGGTCGCCTTCCGCGCCGCCGAGCGGCCCTTGGGCGAAGCCCTGCTCGCGGCCGCTGGCGCGCCTTTGCACCTCGCCGGCACGCTCAAGCTCGACCGCTGGCAGGGCCAACCGCGGGTCAGCTTCCGGATCGAGGACGCCGCGCGATGCGGTTGAGATCAGGGATCCCAGCGGCGATCGCGACCGGCCGGCGCTTGCTTTTCCCACCGGCTGCCATTAAAGGCTGCCCGCCAGTGTCCCCATCGTCTAGAGGTTAGGACGCCGCCCTTTCAAGGCGGAAACGGGGGTTCAATTCCCCCTGGGGACGCCAACCCGGTACGCCTCGGAGGCGGTTGGCCGACGGCCGCTGTGCGATGCTCCACCGCCTGATGGCGCTGCTGCGGGTGCGCCTCGTGCGCAACATCCTGGCGCTGTACGGGGTGCGGGCGGTCGAGCAGCTGCTGCCGCTGGTGGTGCTCCCCTATCTCGCGCGCACGCTCGCCCCGGAGGGCTGGGGGCTGTTCGCGATGGCCCAGGCCTTCGCGATGTACGGCATCGTGACCGTCGAATACGGCTTCGGCTTCTCGGGCACCCGCGCGGTCGCGAGCGCCCGCAACCAGGCGGCCGAGCTCTCGGAGCTGGTGACCGGCGTGTTCGTCGCCCAGCTCCTGCTGGCCGGCGCCGTCCTGCTCGCGGCCTTGGTGCTGCGGGTGGTGGTGCCGGCCTTCGAGAACCAGCCGCCGCTGCTCTGGGCCGGGCTCGCGTTCGCCATCCTTCAGGGCTTCAACCCGGTCTGGTACTTCACCGGCCAGGAGCGGATTCCGCTGGTCGGCGTGATCACGGTCGGCGCCAAGCTGATGGCGACGATCGCGATCTTCATCCTGGTGCGCGGCCCCGACGACGGCTGGCTGGTGCTCGCCTGCTACGCCGGCGGCTCGCTGCTGGCGACCACGACCGGCTACGGGCTGATGCTGCGCGAGGTCCGGCCGGGACGGCTCAGCCTGGGCCTGGTCGGCGGCACGCTCCGGCGCGGCGCCAGCATGTTCGTGACCCGGGTGTCGCTGATGATGCACACCGCGGGCAACGTATTCCTGCTCGGGCTCCTGGTGGCCCCGCACCAGGTCGCGTTCTATGCGGCCAGCGAGAAGCTCTGCCGACCGGTCGCCTGGCTGATGCAGCCGATCAACACCGCCCTCCTGCCGCGATTGTCGCACTTGGTCGGCGCCAGCCCGGATCGGGCCCAGCAGCTGGCGACGCTGACCTTCCTGCTGCAGGGCGCGACCGGCATCGCGTTCGGGCTGACCATCGGCCTGGGCGCGCCCTGGCTGGTCGATCTGCTGTTCGGACCGGAATACATCGCGGCCGTGTCGGTTCTCCAGGTGATGGCCGCGATCATTCCCCTGATGGTCCTGAACGCCGCGCTGGTGACGCAGTGGATGATCCCGCACGGCCTCGACCGCCTGCTGAACGCCGTGATCGTCACCAGCACCGGCGTCAATCTCGTCCTCGCCCTGATCCTGGCGCCCCGGCTGGGGGCACTGGGCATGGCGTGGGTCACGGTCATCGCCGAGAGCTTCATCCTGACCGGCCTGCTGTGCAGCCTGCGCTACAGAGGCTTCAGACCGATCGCGCCGGAGTTGTTGCGGCAGGGCTTCGCGGCCCTGGTCGCCGAACGCCGCTGACCGGCGCCGCGGCCGCGGGCCGGGGTGGACGATTGCATTTGGCGCGCTTTTCAAGCTACACCTCTGATTAACACGCCGTGCCTTAGCGTCCTATAAGGGCTGTCGGGGTGTCGGTCGGGACAGCGCCGTTCCACCGGACGGTACGCGAGGAAACGTCGGAAGCGCAGGATGACCCGGACCGGCCCGAAGCTCAGCCTCGGCATCCCCGTTCACAACGGCGCTGCCTATCTGGCGCAGCTGTTCGACTGCCTGCGCGCCCAGACCTTTACCGATTTCGAGGCGATCATCCGCGACAACGCCTCGACCGATGCGACCGAGCAGATCTGCCGGCGGATCACCGCCGCTGATCCCCGCTTCCGCTACGAGCGCAACGAGCGCAACATCGGCGCCGCGCCCAACTTCAACCTCGTCTTCGAGGAGGCGGCTGGACGCTACTTCAAATGGACGGCGCACGACGATCTGATGGCGCCGACCTATCTCGAGCGCTGCGTCGCGACTCTCGACGAGGATCCGAGCGTCTCGGTGTGCCATGCCACGATTCAGGTGGTCAATGCGGACCTCCGGCCGCTCAGCTACGACGCCGAGCTGGGCCGCTACGTGGACGTCGACGGCACGCCGGCGCTGCTGTACGAGCCCGTCGGTCTCGGGAGTTCGCCCGACCCCGCCCGCCGGTTCGACGACGTGCTGCATGGGATGCGGCTCTGCTCCGAGATCTTCGGGGTCATGCGCTCCGACCTGCTGCGCCGGTCCTCGCTGCACGGCAGCTATTACGGCTCCGACAAGGTGCTGCTGGCCGAGCTCGCGCTGCTCGGCCGGATCGAGACCCTGCCCGAGCCGCTGTTCATCAAGCGCTTCCACAAGGATACTTCGTACTATCTGACGACCCGCGAGCGGGCCGCCTGGATCGACCCCGCCGCCTCGTTCCGGGTGCCCCAGGTGCAGGTGCTCAAAGGCTATCTCAAGGCGCTCTCGCTGGTGTCCCTGACGCCCTGGCAGCGCGCCCGCTGCCTGAGCAGCGTCAGCCGCAAGATCCTGAACACCCAGGCGCTGCGCCGGATGCTGCTGCCGTCGGCGGACAACTACTTCGGCATCGAGCGCCGCTCGCTGAAACCGGCTGCGGTCTCCAACGAGGCCCGGCGGTTGCAGCGGCGGCTCGAGCAGCTGTCGGCGCCACAGTTCGAGGCCCTGCTGGCCCGCCTCGAGATCGACCGCAGCCGCCTGGCGCCGGCCGAGGCCGAGCCCGCCAAGCGGATCGCGGCGCTGGTTAGCTACCTCGACTTCGACAACCTCGCCCGCTTCCGGGCTTGGGGCGTGCTCGACCAGATCAAGTTCCACAAGCGCCCCTTGCCCCATGGCCTGCTGCCGGTCGACGCCGGGCTCCGGGCGCGCGAGCTGGCCCGCGAGGACGACCGCGTCGCCCGGGTCGCGGCCAGCGGCCGGGACCCGAGCGAAGGTCGGGCGACGCCCGAGCGTTTCTACACCTTCCGGCGCGACGCCGCCTGGCTCGGCATCTTCCGTGACTGGGACGTCCGCCGCGCGTTCCACGACCAGCTGATGGGCCACGTCCAGCAGCTGCTCAGCGCCGATGACGCGGCTGGCATCGTGGGCCTGATCGGCCATCGCGGGACCGGCAAGTCGGTGGCACTCCGGCGCCTCGCGGTCGACATGGCGGCCAGCGGCATTGAGGTCTGGTGGGTGGAGGAGCAGCGTCCGGCACTCGAGCTCGGTCTGCCTGAACTGGCCGCGCTCGAGGACCGTCGACCCCGGCTGGTGTTGATCGACGACGTTCACCGGCTGGAGATCAAGGACGTTCGCCAGCTGCGCGAACTGTTGAAGCGTGCCCCGGGGATGGTCGTGGTGGTCACCGGGCCTGCGGTCCCGGCCGGACTGCAGAACGTCCTGGTCCCTGGCAAGAACCTGTTCGTGCCCGATCAGGCGGCCGATCAGCTCGCGATTCTGGCCCGGATCGCCGAGGTCCTGCCGGAATGGACCGAGTCCGCCGGGGCGCTCGCGGCCGAGCCGATGCGCCAGGCTCGCCTCGTCCACCTGCTCACGGTCCTGGCCCATGGCCGGGCGCGGCTGCCGCACAGCCTCGAGGAACTCGAGGAGCGCTTTCGGGCGGTCCTGGCCGAGGAGATCTTCCGCGTCAAGGACGTGCATCCGGGCTTTGCCGAGGCTCTCCTGTTCGCCGCGATGGTGCGGAACTCGGGCTACGACCTGTCGCGCTCGAGCGTGATCGCGCTCGCCGATTACTACCAGCCCGGAACCAGCTTCCTGTCCCTCTTGGACCCCGACAATCGCGGCTGGTCCCTGGCGGAGCCCCTGACCTTCCACGACACGGTCCATGACACGATCGTGTTCCATCACCATGAGCTCGCCGAAGGCGTGGTCGAGGCCGGGTTGCACGGCTGCTTCGAACCCTGGGTGACGTTCGGCGAGCCGTGGCTCAAGATGGCGCTCTCCAAGCTCGTGCAGGTCGGCAGCGCCCATTCCCGCTCGCTCGCGATCGATGGCCTGACCCGTTTGTATCCCGATCTGTTGAGCGGGGACGAACTGCTGGCGGCGACCAAAGCCCGCGACAACGAGGGCCGCGCCCTGAGCGCCGCCGCGGGCTGAGCCTGCGACAGCTCGAGGCGGGCCGCTTGACGCCCGCCGGCAGCGAAGCCCTTCGGTTCCCGACAACATTATTTGGCATCGACAGGATGACCCGGACCGGTCCGAAGCTCAGCCTCGGCATCCCTGTCTACAACGGCGTCGCGTACCTCGCGCAGCTGTTCGAGTGCCTGCGCGCCCAGACCTTTGCCGATTTCGAGGCGATCATCTCCGACAACGCCTCGACCGACGGCACCGAGCAGATCTGCCGGGAGGTCGTCGCCGTCGACCCGCGCTTCCGCTATCAGCGCAACGAGCGGAATATCGGGGCCGCGCCCAATTTCAACCGTGTGTTCGAGCAGGCGGTGGGCCGCTATTTCAAATGGACCGCATACGACGATCTGCTGGCCCCGACCTACCTCGAGCGCTGCATCAAGGTCCTGGACCAGGATCCGAGCGTGTCGGTCTGCCACGCCGCGATTCAGGTGGTCAATGCGGACCGCGAGCCGCTTGGCTACGACCCGCGGCTCGGCCGCTACGTGGACGTCGACGGCACGCCGGCGCTGCCGAGGGAGCCGGCGGGCCTCGCGGCCTCCGCCGACCCCGCCCGGCGGTTTGACGACGTGCTGCACGGGATGCGCCTGTGTTCCGAGATCTTCGGGGTGATGCGGGCGGATCTCGTGCGCCGGACCGAGCTGCACCGCAGCTATTACGGCTCGGACAAGGTGCTGCTGGCCGAACTCGCGCTGCTCGGGCGGATCGAGACCGTGCCGGACGCGCTGTTCATCAAGCGCTTCCACAAGGACACATCGTACTACCTGACGACCCGCGAGCGCGCCGCCTGGATCGATCCCGAGGCTTCCTTCCGGGTGCCACAGATGCAGGTGTTCAAGGGCTATCTCAAGGCGCTCTCGCTGGTGCCGCTGACGCCCGGCCAGCGGCTGCGCTGCTTCGGCAGCATCGCCCGCAAGGTCTTCAACACCCAGGCGCTGCGCCGGCTGGTGCTGCCGTCGGCGGACAATTATCTGGGCATCGAGCGGCGATCAGCCGCCAAGCGCGCCGAGCAGACGCGGCGGAGTTGATCGCGCCGTCCAGATTCGACCCGATCGGGGACGCTCCGGACCCGGGTCCGGTGGCCGGACCGCCTACTGTCGCCAGATGCTGAGGTCCCGTCCGAGCAGGCCCTCGAGCGCGCCGATGTCTTCGGCGTAAAAGCGCGCGGTCAGCTCGGGCCGGAGTGCCGGCGGCAACCCCTGGGTCCGGCTCAGATTGGCGCTGCGCAGGCGGTGCTGCAGACGGGCTAGGCGATAGGCGGCCGACTGCGGCAAGTTGTTGCGCACCCAGGTCTTGAGCCGATAGTTGCCGTAGAGCAGGCGGTGCAGCGTGGCGCTGCGGGCAGCGCCGGTCTCGTTGTAGCGCTGCAGCTCCGGCCGGAAGCCCTCGTCGACCCCGAGGAAGCGGAACAGCTCGGCGAAGAACCGGCCGCTGTCCCGCTGCAGCTCCTCGAGCAGGGCGACCTTGATCTGGCGGCGGTCGAAATGCTGGTAGAACGCGGCCAGATAGCGGTGGTAGAGCCCGTACTCGACGATCGCCAGGCCGTCGCGCGCGCCGTTCGATCCCGCGCTCTCGGTGGTCAGCGCCTCGACGAAGCCCTCGGTCAGGCCGGCCCCGGCCACGGTGCCGCCCTGGCGCACCATGTACAGCGAGAGCGCCTGGTCGACCGGCTGGCGGAGGATCGCCACGAGCTTCACCTCGGGCACCCGGGCCTTGATCCGCGGCGCGACCTCGGGCGACATCAGATAGGTCGGCGAGGACTCGCCGACCGCCAGGTGCCGATCGGTGGCGCCGGCGAACAACGCCGCGTACTCCTCGAGCGTGCTGGCGGAGCGGTGCTTGATGATCTCGAACTCGCGCTCCGAGAGGCCGCTCGGCCGCACGTCGGCGCCATCGAACAGGAAGAAATTGGTCTCTTTGTTCGGGCTGACGAAGATCTCGGGGTGCTGGCCGAGCGAATAGTGGAGCATGGTCGTGCCGCTGCGCGGCGCACCGATCACCAGGAAGTTCGGTAGTCGCACGTCAGGCGGCCCCCGGCTCAATCATTCCCGTTCCGGCATCGAGCAGGCCGGCCATGGGTCGCCTGCGCCCTCGGGGCGGCGACCTAGGGTGCCGCCGCCACCGGGATCATGGTCTCCGGATGGACGCCGATGCTGTCCAGCTGAGCCTTGATCTCAGGGATGTAGATCGGGCTCATGACGACGATCAGGTCCGGGCGGTAGTCCTTGAGGAACTCCGGCGCCACGATCTGGTGGCCGGTGCCGGCGATGTAGGTGCCGCTCCGGCGCGGATTGACGTCGACCGTATAGGCCAGCTCGTCGGTCGCGCCGAGCGTGGTCAGGAACGCGACCGCCTTCGAGCCGCCGCCCCAGAGCACGGCGCGCTTGCCGTCGGCCTTGGCCTGGCGCAGGAGACCGAGCCAGCGCTCGCGGTCCTTGGCGACCCGCTCCGGGAAGGCGCGGACCTTGGGCAGCAGGGCCTCCGGCGGCTCCTCGTTGGCGAGCACGGCGCCCTCGCCCTGGCCCGGCCGGGCGGCGATCAGCACGTACTGGTCGGCGTAGTCGGTCCAGACCTGGATCGGGTCGAAGCCGGCGAGCCGGAAAGTGCGGGCGAGCGAGCCGGGGCTGAAATACGAGCAGTGCTCGTAGTAGACGTCCCAGAACGCGGCGAGATTGAGGATCCGCGTGATCTCCGGGATCATGAAGAAGACCACGGTCTCCGGCCGGTCGCCGACCGTGGCGCGCAGCCGGCGAACGAACTCGCCGGTGTCATGGACGTGCTCCAGCGTCATCTTGCAGACGACGAAGTCCGGATGCAGGTCGCTGTAGCGGGGCCCGTAGAAATCCTTGACGAACTGGATCCGATCGCTGCCCTTCTCGTCGCGGATCACCCGATCGAAGCCATAGCCCCGGTTGTCGCCGTACTCGGCCAGCATGGTGATGAACTCGCCCTGGCCGCAGCCGAGTTCGACGATCTTCTTGCCGTGCAGATCGAAGCGCTCGATCAGGTCGTGGGCGAGCCGGTCGTGGAAGCGGTTGAAGGTCGGCGACACCGCCTGGGTCAACTCGTAGTCTTCCTGATACTGCATCAGGTCGACGTCGAAGGCGGCGTTCCAGACGAACCCGCAGCCCGGGCAGAACGCCAGGTGGATGTCGCCCTTGGCGCAGTTCAGGGCCTCGGCCCGGCTGCGCACCAGCTTGACCTGATGCACCGGCACGCCGTCGAGCGCGTAGAAGACCGTGCCGGCGCCGCCGCAGGACGGGCAGGTGGGGCCAGTCGCGCCAGGATCGCTCATCGCGTCGTACTCCGAAATGCTGCAGACCCGGCCTCGCCCGAGCGTCGTCAGGCGATGCGGGGCTCGGGGATGGGAATGATGAAGCGGCCGCCGCCGGCCTGGTACTCGGCCTGTTGGGCGAGGATCTCGTCGGCGAAGTTCCAGGGCAGCAGCAGGGTGTAGTCGGGCCGGTCCTCGAGCAGCTTTTCCGGCGCCAGGATCGGCAGCCGGTTGCCGGGCATGAAACGGCCCTGCTTGAACGTGTTGCGGTCGACCACGTACTCGATCGTGTCCCGCCCCAGGCCGCAGTAGGCGAGCAGCGTCGTGCCCTTGGCCGCGGCGCCGTAGGCGGCGATCCGCTTGCCGTCCGCCTTGAGCCCGGCGATCAGCCGGGTCAGCCGCTCGCGAACGCTCTGCGCCGCCTCGGCGAAGTGGGCGTAGCCCTCGAGCCGATCGAAGCCGCGCGCGTGCTCGGTCTCGAGCAAGCCCCTGACCGCCGGCTGGACGGCCTCGGTGCGGCCGACGTACAGGCGCAGCGAGCCGCCGTGGATCGCCAGCCGGCGGACGTCGTTGACCACGAGGCCATGGCGCCGGAACAGCCGGTCGAGCGCGGTCATCGAGAAGTAGCACAGGTGCTGGTGGTAGATCGTGTCGAACTCGCAGTGGTCGATCAGGTCCACCAGGTAGGGCATCTCCAGGACCGCGATGCCGTCGGGCTTGAGTAATGTGGCGATGCCCTCGACCAGGCCGTTCAGGTCGGCGACGTGGGCCAGCACGTTGTTGGCGAGGATCACGTCGGCACGCCGGCCCTCCGCCTTGAGCCGGGCGGCGAGGTCGCGGCCGAAGAACTCGATCAGGGTCGGCACGCCGGCCCGGACCGCCGCCGCCGCCGGCGCCTCGGAGGGATCGATGCCGAGCACCGGGATGCCGCGCTCGACGAAGTTGCGCAACAGGTAACCGTCATTGCTGGCGATCTCGACCACCAGCGAGGCCGGATCCAGCGCCTTGCGCTCGATCAGCTCGAGCGCGTTGGCGCGCGAGTGCGCCAGCAGCGTACTGGAGACGGAGGAGAAGTACGGATAGGCGCTGTCGAACAGGATCTCGGGGCGGACCGTCTCGGCGATCTGCACGAGCGTGCAGTGACGGCAGAAGCGGACCGTGAGCGGCGCCTCGATCTTGGGCAGAGCGAGCTGCTCGGCGGTCAACAGGCGGTCGGCGAGCGGCGTCTCCCCGAACGCCAGGATGGTGGCCAGATCCGAGCTGCCGCAGGAGCGGCACTGCGTCTCGGTACGATAGACGTCCATGGCGCGCTCGCGGCTCGGCTCAGTCGGCCGCGGCGGCATCGGGGAGCGGCTCGGCCCAGCGCAGGTCGGTGGCCAGCCGCTCGTCCGCCAGGAGCTTGCGCAGGAACGCGATCCGGTTGTAGCGCGGTCCTTCGAAATCGTCGCTGCTGAAGCCCGACTCGCTGATCGCCTGGTAGACCTCGTCGATCCCCTGGGCGACCCGCCAGCGCGGCCGGTAGTCCGGCAGCACCTGGACCACCCGGTCGCAGTTGACGCGATAGTTGCGCTGATCGGGCGAGGCGTCGGCGGCGAACTCGATCCTGGTGTCCGGCACGTGATTGCGGACCAGCTCGGCGATCTGCGAGATCCGGTAATTCTCCTCGGTCTGGCCGATGTTGAAGGCCTGGTCGTGGACCAGCTCGTCGGGCGCGCGCAGCAGCACGATATAGGCCTGGGCGATGTCCTCGATATGCACGAACGGCCGCCAGGACGTCCCGAGGCTCTTCAGATACACCTGCCCGGTGGTCGCCGCCCAGGCGACCAGATTGTTGACCGCGAGGTCGAAGCGCAGCAGCGGCGAGGCGCCGTAGGCGGTCGCGGCGCGCAGATAGACCGGGCTGAAGCTGCGGTCGGCCAGCCGGCGGAGATCCTGTTCCGAGCGGACCTTGGACTGGGCATAGGGCGTGACCGGATTGAACGGGCTGCTCTCGTCCAGGAAATCGTCGCCGGCCGCGCCGTAGACGCTGCAGGTCGAGGCGTAGAGGAAGCGCTTGATGCCGGCGCGCTTGGTCAGCTCGGCGAGGCGCACGGTGGCCTCGTGGTTGATCTCATAGGTCAGCGTCGGATTGAGGTCGCCGAGCGGGTCGTTGGACAGGCCCGCGAGGTGGATCACGGCGTCGACGCCTTCCAGATCCTTGGCCTCGACGTCACGGATGTCCTTGCGGATGGTCGGCACCGGCCGGACCGCGCCGAGCGAGCACTCGCGGAACAGGCCGCTGTCGAGGCCGACGACCTCGTCGCCGACCGCCCATAAGAGCGGCACCAGCACGGTGCCGATGTAGCCTTCGTGTCCCGTCAGTAACACCCGCATGGTCACTCCCAAATTTTCCAGGGCGCCGCGCCTTCTTCCCACAGGCCGCTGAGGTACTCGGCCTCGTGCAGCGTGTCCATACACTGCCAGAAGTCCTCGTGCCGGTAAGCCATCAGCTCGCCCTCGGCCGCCAGCTGGGCGAGCGGGCCCCGTTCCCACGAGGTGTCGTCGCCCGCGATATACTCGAACACGCCGGGCTCGACGACGAAGAACGCGCCGTTGATCCAATCGTTCTGGTCGACCACCTTCTCTTGGAACGCGGCCACCCGGTCGCCGGCGAGCGTGAGCCGGCCGAAGCGGGCCGGCGGGTGGATCGCGGTCAGGGTCGCGAGCCCGCCGTGCGCCTCGTGAAACGCGCGCAGGCGGTGCAGATCGACGTCCGACAGGCCGTCGCACCAGGTGAGCATGAACGGCGCCCGGTCGAGATAGGGGGCGAGACGCTTGATCCGGCCGCCGGACTGGGTCTCGAGTCCGGTCTCGACCAGCTCGACGGTCCAGCCGGGCTCGGCCCTGGGGTAGACGACGGTGCACGGGCCCTCGGTCACCGGCGGCCGGCGGGCGCCGAGCTCCTCGAAATAGGCGCGGATCGAATCGCCCCGATAGCCGAGCGCGATCACGAACTCGTCGAAACCGTATTGCTCATAGTATTTGAGCAGGTGCCACAGGATCGGTTGTGGCCCGAGGCGGACCATCGCCTTCGACTTGGCGCGGGTCTCCTCCACCAGCCGGGACCCGAGGCCACCGGCGAGAATGGCCGTTTTCATGGGCTTCCTCAGCGTTGCCGCAGGCGTAGTTGAGCTCCACGCACTCCCATGAGCATGCGCTGCCGGATCTCACTCGCCCGAGCACCGGGCTGCAGATCGAGGCTGCCGATCGGCTCCAGGAGCAGCCGGACGGCGTTCCAATTGACCACCACCCAGCCGATCAGAGCAGCGTAGCAGCGCAACCGCTCTCCGTGCTCGGGGACATGACGCCGCACCATACGCCAGTACTCGACATACAGCCGCCAGGTGGGACCGAGAGCCGCAAGGCCGGACCCGGCGGCGGCCGCACCGGGACGAGGGTCGGCAGTGTGCGCCGCGCGCACCGGGTGGTCGGGGTTCATGAGCAACGGTGTTTCCCTAAAGGTCGGCCAGCTGGAAGTTCTGGTCCGGTCTGTGCGCTCGCAGCGAACCCTCCGGCGCTATCGTTATGGGGCGGCCGGTCAATCCCGCCGCCCGATGCGGCGCCGAACCCGATCAGCTCAGCTCGAGGTTGGAAAGACTGGGTCTGACGACCGGTTCTGCGTGAACGCAGTGTCATTGCCCCATCGTAGGGCGGACGGTTGATCAATACCAGGAGGCGGCGCTTCCTCGCAGGATTTGACCATTCCAGACCTGGACCTGACCGCCGATCACGTCCGATTGCTACACCGATCGGGTTCGGGGTCAAGGCCCGAACCCGGCCGCACCTGACTGGGCCGGCGCCGCGATGGCCGCAGGTTGGCCAGAGCGGCCCTGGTCATTACGGACCGTGCCGCTGCGCCCGAGTGCTGGCATCGCCTCGTCGCTCTCGACATTGCGCGGTCCCACGGATCGGCCCGCGAGCGCGATCCTCGCGTTCGTGCCGGTGATCGTCAGCCTCGGCATCGGGGCGCTTCTCTCCCGCCGGCAGGTTGAGCACGAAAGTGGGCAGGCACCACCTGCTTCGGGATTAACGCACGAAGGCGCCCGGGGATTTCATCTATTCTCGCGCCCGAGGCCGAGGAACGCATCGCGATGCCTGCGGCACCGGCGCGCTTGGCCAGCCGAAAGGCCCGGGCTCACGCCACTTTCAGCGGTTTGTACCTGATCCGATGCGGCTGGTCGGCCTCGGCGCCGAGGCGGCGGTGGCGGTCGGCCTCGTAGTCCTGGTAGTTGCCCTCGAACCACTCGACCTCGCTGTCGCCCTCGAACGCCAGCATGTGGGTCGCGATCCGGTCGAGGAACCAGCGGTCGTGGCTGATCACGACCGCGCAGCCGGCGAACTCGAGCAACGCGTCCTCGAGCGCGCGCAACGTGTCGACGTCGAGATCGTTGGTCGGCTCGTCGAGCAGGATGACGTTGGCGCCGCTTTTCAGGACCTTGGCGAGGTGCACCCGGTTGCGCTCGCCGCCCGAGAGCTGCCCGACCTTCTGCTGCTGGTCGGGACCCTTGAAGTTGAACGCGGCGACGTAGGCGCGGCTCGGGATTTCCCGTTTCCCGAGCTGAATCTGGTCGCGCCCGCCCGAGATCTCTTCCCACACGCTCTTCTTGGGGTCGAGGGCATCGCGGCTCTGGTCGACGTAGCCGAGCGTCACGGTCGGGCCGATCCGTAAGCTCCCGGCGTCCGGCTGCTCCTGGCCGGTGATCATGCGGAACAGCGTGGTCTTGCCGGCGCCATTGGCGCCGATCACGCCGACGATGCCGCCGGGCGGCAGGCGGAAGTCGAGGTCGTCGATCAGCAGGCGATCGCCATAGCCCTTCCTCAGGTGCTCGGCCTCGATCACCAGATCGCCGAGCCTGGGGCCGGCCGGGATCATGATCTGCGCCTGGCCGGGTGCCCGCGCCTCGGCCTGGCTCAGCAGGTCCTCGTAGGCGGTGATCCGGGCCTTGCTCTTGGCCTGGCGGGCGCGCGGGCTCGCCCGGATCCACTCGAGCTCGCGGGCGAGCGTGCGCTGGCGCGCCTCCTCCTGGCGCTCCTCCTGGGCCAGCCGCTTCTGCTTCTGCTCGAGCCAGGACGAGTAGTTGCCCTGCCAGGGGATGCCGTGGCCGCGGTCGAGCTCCAGGATCCACCCCGCCACGTTGTCGAGGAAGTAGCGGTCGTGGGTGATCGCCACGACCGTGCCTTTGTAGTCCTGGAGGAAGCGCTCGAGCCAGGCGACCGATTCGGCGTCCAGGTGGTTGGTCGGCTCGTCGAGCAGCAAAAGGTCCGGCTGCGAGAGCAGCAGCCGGCAGAGCGCCACCCGGCGCCGCTCGCCGCCCGAGAGCGTGGTCACGTCCTGCTCGCCCGGCGGGCAGCGGAGCGCGTCCATCGCAATCTCGATCGTGCGCTGCAGCTCCCAGCCGTCGACGGCGTCGATCTTCTCCTGGAGTTCGGCCTGCTCGGCCATCAGCGCGTCCATGTCGGCGTCCGGATCGCCGAAGCCGGCCGAGACCTCGTCGAACCGGTCGAGCAGCGCCTTGGTCGCGGCGACCCCGTCCATGACGTTGCTGAGCACGTCCTTTTCCGGGTCGAGCTCCGGCTCCTGCGCCAGCATGCCGACCTTGACCCCCTCGGCCGCCCAGGCTTCCCCGGAGAAATCGTGATCCTGCCCGGCCATGATCCTGAGCAGGGTCGACTTGCCGGCACCGTTGACGCCGAGCACGCCGATCTTGGCGCCGGGCAGGAAGGCGAGCGTGATGTTCTCCAGCACCTTCTTCCCACCGGGGAAGATCTTGGTCAGGCGCTGCATCACGTAGATGTACTGGTAGGATGCCATCGGGGAGCTCCTGGAGCGATCTGGCCGGCCTTCTAGCAGAAAGCACCGCACCTGCGAAAGCGCCGCTGGCCGGCCTGCTATGAAAACCCCCTCAGGCTGGAGCGACGATCAGCTGCCGATCCCGAGCAGTGCTGCAAGTTTGGCTTGAACCTCAGCGACCACAGCGTCCGGCGCCTGCCCGGCGAGGCGCAGCCTGCGGGCGCCGCGGTCGATCGCGCGCAGCTGTCGACCAGCACGGCGCCGGCGACCCCGATCCGTCGGGGAGCATGACCTTCCATGGTCAGGGATCGGTGTTGGACGTGATCGGGCAGACCAGAGCGAGCTTTGAGCGCTCATGATAGAGCCGCGGTGACATCACGAGCGCCGGCCGGTGGCCCGCCTGCTCATGGCCCGAGTGGGGTCTGAAGTCGAACCACACCAGAGCGCCACGCTCGGGCAGCTCGTTCACAGTAGCTCGTCACCGACCGGCGGGGCGGTCACGTCATCGAGCACCTCCGGCTCGTCCTCAGGTCGCATCGCCGCGACCAGCTCCTCGAGCGTGTAGCGCGGGCGCGGCGCCCGCAGCACGACCCGATCGTCTTCGATCGCGAGATCGAGCGGGCCGCCTTCGCGCACCTGCAGACTCGCCACCGCTGCCTTGGGCAGGCGGATGGCCAGACTGTTGCCCCACCTGGATACCCGTACCTGCACGTCCAATCTCCCGCCATCATCTACAATGTAGATGGCTGCGCCGGCAGCCCGATCTGCCAAGGTACTCTGGACCCGGACGGCCGTGCCGGCTAGAAGCGCCATGGAGATTCCGGAGGGGGAGGAACCATGTCGGTCGAGATTGCGGTGATCGGCCCGCAGCGCCCGTTGGTGCTGGAGGCGCTGACCAGGGAGTACCAGGTCCACAACGCCATCGAGGCCAAGGACAAGATCGCGGCGCTGAAGCCGGCAGCCGAACGCCTGCGGGCGGTGGTCACCAATGCCATGACCGGGCTCTCGGCGGAGCTGATCGACGCGCTGCCCAAGGTCGAGCTCTGCGCGATCATGGGGGTCGGGCTCGAGACCACCAACCTCGCGCGCGCCCGCGAGCGCGGCATCGTCGTGACCACGACGCCCGTGCTCTACGACGACGTCGCCGATCTGGCCGTGATCCTCGGCATGTGCGCCTCGCGCCGGATCACCGCCGCCGACCGGTTCGTGCGCTCCGGGCAATGGCTCAAGGGCCGGATCGCGCCGGCGCAGAAGTTCAGCGGCAAGCGCGCCGGCATTCTGGGACTAGGCCGGATCGGCACGGCGCTGGCGGCGCGGCTGCAGGCGTTCGGCATGACGATTGCCTACTACGATCCGCTGCCCAAGTCGGGCGTGCCCTACCAGGCCTATGACAGCCCGCTCGAGCTGGCCCAGAACTCCGACATCCTGTTCCTCGCCGCCGCGGGCGGGCCCGGCGTGCGCCACATCGTCAACGCCGAGATCCTCGAGGCCCTCGGGCCCAGGGGCATCTTCGTCAACGTCGCGCGCGGCTGGCTGGTCGACGAGGAGGCGCTGGTCAAGGCGCTGACCACCGGCCGGCTGGGTGCCGCGGGCCTCGACGTGTTCGAGCACGAGCCCAAGGTGCCGGACGAGCTCCTCGGCCTCGACAACGTGGTCCTGACGCCGCACATCGCGAGCAACACCGAGGAGACCATGCGGGCGATGGGCGAGTGCGTGCTCGACAACGTCCGCTCCTGGTTCGCCGGCAACGGCCCGGTCACACCGGTCGCGTGAGGGCAAGGCGATGGCCGAGGCAAAGCGTTCGCTCGAGGGCCAGGTCGCGCTCGTGACCGGGGCCGGCCGCGGCCTCGGGCGGGCGTTCGCCGAGCGGCTGGCGGCGCAGGGCGCGGCGATCGGCGTCCACGGCATGCGCGAGGAGGGGCCGGCCGAATACGGCGAGGGCACGACGCTCACCGCGACCGCGGCCGCGATCGGACAGGCGCACGGTGTCCGCACCTGCCGGGTCTTGGGCGACCTGACCGATGCCGGGCAGGTCGAGCGCGTGGTCCGGACGGTCGAGGCCGAGCTCGGCCCGATCGGTCTCTTGGTCCACAACGCCGGCGGCGACATCGCCGCGGCCGGCGGCAAGCCGGACCCGAACGACACGGTCATGATCAAGGAGGCGGACGTCCGGGCGGTGCTGGATCGCAACCTGCTCTCGACCATTCTGGTCTGCCAGCAGGTCGCGCGCGGCATGATGGCGCGCAGACGGGGCCGGATCCTGACCGTCAGCTCGATCGCCGCCTTCAAGGGGCGGGCGCACGGCGCGATCTACGCGACCGCCAAGGCGGGCGTGGTTCACTATACCCGCTGCCTCGCCGACCAGCTCCGGTCCTACGACATCGCGGTCAACTCGCTGGCGCCGGGCGAGACCCGGACCGGCCGCTTCCTCGGCACCCGCGAGGTCGATCCGGAGCGCCTGGTCGAGGGCGGCACGCTCGAGCGGATCGGCACCGTCGACGAGGTCGCGCGGGTCGTCGAGTTCTTCGCCGGGCCGCTCGGCGCCTTCGTCTCCGGCCAGGCGCTCCGGGTCGACGGCGGCGCGCAATGTTGGCCCGGTTGAGGGGCTGGCCCGGCTGACGGGCTGGTCGGACTGAGGAGCAACCCGACATGGCCGGCCGGTTCCGCCGCCTCGTCCAGACGGTCGATTCGCACACCGAGGGCAACGCCACGCGGGTGATTACCGGCGGCTATCCGGTGCCGCCCGGGCGCACCCTGCTCGAGAAGCGGGCCTGGCTCTGGCGCCACGACGACGGCCTGCGGCGGCTGCTCAACTTCGAGCCGCGCGGCAACGGCATGATGTGCTCGGTCCTGCTGCTGCCGCCGGTTGCGGACGGCGCCGATTTCGCCGTGATCATCATGGAGCAGGACGAGTACGTGCCGATGTGCGGCCATTGCATCATCGGCACCGCGATGACCCTGGTCGCGACCGGCATGGTGAGGGCGCAGGAGCCGCTCACGACCGTCCGGATCGAGACCCCGGCCGGCCTCGTCGCCTGCGCGGTCGCGGTCGAGGGCGACCGGATCGGGCCTGTGAGCTTCGAGAACGTCGATTCTTTGCTTCTACACCGGGCGGCCCGGGTCGAGGTCGAGGATCTGGGCGAGCTCACCGTCGATATCGCTTATGGCGGCGACTTCTATGCGATCGTCGACGCCGATCCGCTCGGCCTCGAGCTGGCGCCGGCGAACGACGCTGCGCTGATCGCCGCGGCCAGGCGGATCATCCCGGCGGTCAATGCCCAGCTGCCGATCCGCCATCCCGAGCCGCCGGACATCAACCGCTGCTACCAGACCCTCTTCACCTCGGCGCGGACCACGACGGGCGATCTGAAGCAGACCATCGTCTGCCCGCCGGGCGCGCTCGACCGCTCGCCTTGCGGCACCGGCACCTCGGCCCGGGTCGCAGCGCTCTACAGCAAGGGCGAGATCGGCCTGAACCAGCCGGTCCGCTTTGAAGGCGTGCTCGGCACCTGCTTTGCCGGGACGGCGGTCGCCGCCGAGGAGCGGGGCGGGGTGCTCTACGTCCGGCCGAAGGTCACCGGGCGCGCCTGGATCACGAGCTTCCACCAGTTCGTGCTCGACCCGGACGACCCGCTGCCCGAGGGCTTCCGGATCGGCTTCCCGGCGCGCGCCGCGCCGGATCCGGAGGCCTGGAGTTAGAGGCGCTGGCGTTCTTATGCCGCGGTCTCAGCGGCGCGCCGGCCGCCGACCAGACAGAGCGCGAGCACGACCAGGGCCACGGCCAGCCAGATCGAAGCCGGATGCGATTCGCCGTTCAGCGCCATGCCCCAGAAGATGCCGGCGAACAGCGCGATGAAGCTCGCGAGCGAGATGAAGACCGCGCCAGCGTTCCGCAGCAGATGGAAATACAGATAGGTCTCGATGAAGGTCACGAGCACGAAGGCCAGCAGAGCCGTGCGGCCGACCGTCGGTACCGTGCTGACGAGCAGGGGCTCGCCGGCGATCAGGAACAGCGGCAGCGACAGCAGCGCGGCGCCGATCAGCTCGCCCGTGATGACCTGGACGCAGGAAAGACCGTCCGGCCAGCGGGCGGCGACGTAGATCGCGTCCGTGCCGTAGGCGATCGGGATCAACAGCGCGAACAGCAGCCCGGGCAGACGGTGGCCGGAGAGCCCGAGCAGCTCCGGCCACAGCACCAGCAGGACGGCCGCCATGCCGAGCGCAACTGCCCCGAGCCGCCGCACCGAGACCGTCTCCGAGCGGAGCGCCAGCGCCAGGATGACGATGAAGATCGGGGTCAGGGATTCGTGCAGCACGATCAGGCCCGGCCGGCAGATGGGGCGCCGCCAGGATCACGCACCCCAGCGGCACGACGAAGCCCAGCATCGAGCTGAGCGCGAAGAACCGCAGGCGCGGCCAGCTCGGCCGGAACCAGTCGCGCCGGCAGGTCAGCAGCAGCGCGTACAGCGCGGCGAGCAGAGCCATCGAGCACGCGAGGATGCCGAGCTGGTCGACACGCGCGTCGACCGAGATCTTGAGCAGCGTGAACTGCAATCCCCAGCCGGCGCCGAGGACCAGGAGCAGCAGGCTGTGCCACCAGGTCCTGAGCGAGGGGTGAGGGCGGCGGACGGCCGAGCGCCACCATCGTGCAGGCATCGCGACCCGGGCGCGGTCGGTGGCGGACCGCAGTCCCGCTCTCTCTCCCAATGCGATCATGATCATTGCCAGCCGCGATTGCGAACCACGGACGCAACGGCAAATCGATATCCCGGGCGTCCTAGCCTGATCGTTCGGGATAGAATTGGGCTTCGTCGTGCGCTGGTGACCGGCAGGCCGGGCGCGCAGAGGTGGCGTGCGAAGCCATGACCGAGTTGCCCAAAGCATCCGAGGTCGTGGTGATCGGCGGCGGGATCGCGGGCGTCGCGACCGCCTATTATCTGGCGCGCGCCGGCGTGCCGGTCGCCTTGTGCGAAAAGGGCCGGATCGCCGGCGAGCAGTCGTCGCGCAACTGGGGCTGGATCAGGAAGCAGGGCCGCGACCCGCGCGAGCTGCCGGCGGCGATCCTGGCGCTCCGGCTGTGGGAGGAGATTGCCCGGGCGCTCGACGAGGACATTGGCTGGCGGCGGGGCGGCGTCGCCTATCTCGCCGAGACCGAGGCCGAGCTCGCCCGGCATGCCGCCTGGCTGCCGCACGCCGAGGCCCATCAGTTGGACACGCGCCTTTTGTCCCCGGCCGAGACCGACGCGCTGCTCGGCCAGACCGGACGCCGGTTCAGGGGCGCCCTGTTCACGCAAAGCGACGCCCGGGCCGAGCCTGGGCTTGCGGTCCCGGCGCTCGCGCGCGCAGCCGCGGCGCAGGGTGCTATCATTCGCGAACGTTGCGCCGTGCGCGCGCTCGACCTGGAGGCCGGCCGGATCGCCGGCGTGATCACCGAGCAAGGCCGGATCGCCTGCCAGGCCGTCGCGCTGGCGGCCGGCGCCTGGTCGACGCTGTTTCTCCGCCACCACGGGCTGGACCTGCCGCAGCTCAAGGTCAAGGCGTCGGTCCAGCGCACCGCGCCCGGGCCGCTGATCACCGAGGCCGCGGTCGGCGCGACCCGGGCGGCCTTCCGCCGGCGCCGGGACGGCGGCTACACGATCGCGCGCAGCGGTGCCTCGACCTTCGACATCACGCCCGCGGCGCTCCGCCACTTCCGCGCGTTCCTGCCGGCGCTGCGGGAACAATGGGGCGAGCTCAAGCTCCGCATCGGCCGTCCCTTCCTGGTCGAGCTCACCACCTCGGCCGCCTGGAATCCGGACCGGCCGACGCCGTTCGAGCGCACCCGCGTGCTCGATCCGGCCCCGGACCACGCGCTACTCGACCAGGTTATGGCGGCTGCGGGCGAGCTGTTCCCGCAGCTCGAGGGCGTGCGCCCGGTCGAGCGCTGGGCCGGGATGATCGACGTCACGCCCGACGAGATCCCGGTGCTCGGCCCGGTCGACGAGCTCCCGGGCCTGCTGATCGCGACCGGCTTTTCGGGCCATGGCTTCGGCATCGGCCCGGCGGCGGGCTACCTCACGGCCCAGCTCCTGACCGGCCAGACGCCGCTGGTCGACCTCCACCCGTTCCGCTTCGGCCGTTTCCGGGAGGGCGAGATCCGTCGCCTGCCCGCACCCTGAGCCGGCCGGCCGAGCGGTCGGCGGGCGCGCCGGCGCGGCCTTCAGTCGATCGGCGCATCCTCGAGATCGCGGCACTCCTGGCCGCGGCAGCCTCTGAGCTCGGTGAGCCGGGTCACCAGGGCGTCGATCAGGGCCGGGTCGGCCGCGCGCTCGATGTTGCGGAGCTCAGCCGGGTCCTTCTCCAGGTCGTACATCTCGCGCTCGCCGTCGTTGTAGGCGATGTAGGTATATCTGGCGGTGCGGATCGCGAGCGCGTTCGCGGGCTTCATGCGCTCGTCGCTCTCCAGCCCCAGGCGCTGGATCAGGAAGCTGTGACGCCACGGCGTGTCGGGATCGGCGAGCAGCGGGGCCAGCGAGCGGCCGTCGACGAAGTCCGGGGACTGCGCTCCGGCCCAGGCCGCGAAGGTCGGCGCGAGGTCGATCATCAGCGCCGTGCCGAGGATCCGCTGTCCGTGCGCGATGCCCGGCCCGCGCATCGCCAGCGGCACGCGGATGTCCTCCTCGTAGGCGGTGTCCTTGCCCTCCATCATGCGATGCTCGCCGAGATGGAAGCCGTTGTCGGAGGCGTAGACGAGGTAGGTGTTGTCGAGCTGCCCGGTCTCCCGCAGCGCCCGCACGACGGTCTCGACCAGGTCGTCGACCGACTGCAGCGCCTGCAGCCGGCGGCGATAATGCGCCAGCATCTCGTCGATCTGGTCGGCGCGCAGGCGCGGCAGCTGCTGGATGAAGCCCGGCTTGTCGCTGACGTCGTTCTCGTTGAAGGAGGCGGGCCGCGGCAGGGGCACGTCCCGGAACAGGTCCTGGTGGCGCTCGGCCGGATTGTAGGGGCTGTGGGGACTGAACGGCGCGATGTAGAGGAAGAACGGCCGGCCTTCGGCGGCGAAGCGCCGGATGTGCTCGGCCGCCTTCCGGGCGATCACGTCGGTCAGATAGTCCTTGGGCTCGTCGCCGTAGGTCTCGATCTTGCCGTTGGCGTTGAGCTTGTAGTTGACGTTGAAATAGCCGTCGTTGTTGGCCGCCTGCCACTCGTCCCAGCCCGGCGCCGGCGCGTCGCTCTCGGTATAGCCGTTCAGGTACTTGCCATAGAAGCCGGTGCGGTAGCCGGCGGCCTGGAGCCAGGTCGCGACCGTCGACTGCTCGCGCTTCAGGCGGCGGAAGGTCAGGAAGCCGCCCTGGGGCGGCAGGTTGCCGAGGACCAGCGTGTTGTGCGGATACTGGCCGCGCAGGAACGAGGCGCGCGCCGGGCAGCAGAGCGGATAGGTGACGAAGAAGTTCTGGAAGACCGCGCCCTGGTCCTCGATCAGCGCCTTGACCTTGGGCATGTAGCGGTGGATGCCGAGGTCCTCGTCGTCGGACAGCACGAAGACGATGTTGGGCGGCCGCGCACCCGACTGGGCGGGCGCCGCCTCGACGCCCCGGGCACAGGTCAGCAGCCCGGCTGCTGACAAAAGAAGCGCGACGAGACGGCGGGCAGGGTCGATGCGCATGGGCTCCCTCCGCTGGTTTTGCGCCAGCAGAGCGGAGTGCGCGGCGGCTGTAAAGCGCCGATCCAGGCTGCGCGCAGACACGCGTGCCGCACCGCCCGATCGACCCGTTCTTCGGTGCCCGTCACGCTCGAAACGATGGATTCAGGCCCGATCTCGGGTTCGTTTCGTTGTCCGCGCGGCGAAGATCGGCCATCCCGGCGCCGCGACCCGCGGACCGTCCTGACGTCTCATAGCACATCTCTAGGAATAAATCCAATGCCCCCGACCCGCCAGCAGCAGGGCAGGGCTCAAAGGTGGCCCCGGGCGCGCCCTCGTTGAGGTCGGTGGTTTCCGTCAGGAGCGACAAGAGGTCTCGGGGGAAGATGCCTCGGCTCTTGTAATCTGTCCCTCTGAGCTTCAATGGTCTAGGTCACATACTCATGACCTTCGTTGTTGCCATGCAGCGCGCTTGCATGGCAGTCTTCCGTGCTCTTCTACAGCGACGACCGGCCAGAGCGGGGGTGACGCCTATGCCTACTATCACCGGCGGCTGCCTGTGCGGCAAGATTCGCTACAGCGCCGATGCGGAACCGGCGTTTGTGGGGCTCTGTCATTGCCATGACTGTCAGAAGTTCACCGGTAGCGCCTTCGCCGCGGTGATCGGCCTGGCTAAGTCGGCAGTCACGATGACCGGAGCCGTGAAAGGCTTCACCAAGCGAGGCGACAGCGGCAAGCCGATCGAGCGGCTGTTCTGCCCCGAGTGCGGGGCCTCAGTCATGGATGAGGCGGAAGCGGCGCCGGGCCTCGTAATGATCGCGGCCGGCACGCTTGATGATACGAGTTGGGTGAAGCCCACGACCCAGATCTACTGTGCCAGCGCCCAGCCCTGGGTCCAGCTCGGCGGGGAGTTGAAGAGCTTTGACAGGATGCCAAGCTAGTTCACCGCTCACAAAACCGCATCCACATTCGAGCGGGTCCGAGCTTGATGAGGGCGAGATAGTCGGCGTCCTGTTTTTCTAACCCCGTGGCGGTGGCGCGGAAGGTGCTTGAGCTTATTTGTCCTCTTGCCCCTTTGTCTTGGGGGGCACACCCGTCCTGGTGTGGGTCTGATGTCGGCCCAGGCGCCCCCTGCCGCTCCGTGTCCGCGCGAAGGCAGTTTGCTTCCCCAATGCCCGGACCTCTATTCGGACCTCACGACGGGCAGATGTAGCCGGTGCCGCCGGGGGCTTTGAAGCAGCCGACCGATTCCGGCCAGCCCGTGCCTGGGCAGCCAGAGGACGACGCCCGACGAGATCCTTGTACTCGGGCCGATCGACGCGCTCCCGGCCCGCTTCATCGTGAGTGGCTTCTCGGGCCACGGCTTCGGCAGCGGGTCGGCCGGCTACATAACCGCGCAACTCGCGATGGGCCTGACGCCGCTGCTCGACTCCCCCGCTCCGCTTTGCTCGCCTCCGTAGGCGTTGACGTTACGACGTTGTCTTGAGACTTGATGTTGTACATTGTAGGAATTATATCATAGAACGGGGCTAAGCGGAGCGAAACGGCCACCTTCGTTGGCGCGCGGCACGGCTCCTGGTGTCATCCGCATCGTGAGGAGCTGCATTCCGATGCCTGATCAGGAAGCTCACAGACATCACTTTGTACCCGAGTTCCTGCTGCGTCCTTGGTTCATAGAAGAGGAGCTTCATGGCTACTGGTGGGATGGTCGGCGCGGCAAGCTTGCGTGCAAGCGCAAAGGGCCTAAGAGCTTTTGTTTTCAGCTGGATCTATTGACGCTGCGCGCGCATGACTTGGGGAGAGACGTTCTTGAAAAAATCTTCTTCGGAGAAATCGATACCAAGGGCGCCACGGCACGCGATCAGCTGCTCGCTGGTGGCCCCCGGAGTTTGAAATTTGACCAAAGGTGCGACTTCGCTCGCCTGCTGCTTTCGCTGGATATGCGGCGTCCCGGAAACGTCAGAATGCTTCGTGTTACCGGTCCGCGATACCTTTCCAAGTGTCTCGACAACGATCCCGAGATTCTTGCGGCCATGGAAAGCGATGGGTTGGCCGGCACGCCATCCTCCTACGTCGAGCAACTCGGCATCTCACTCGAAGATCGAGCGCTCGCTGGCATTCAGCGCCTGGTCGATAATCCGAAGGTGGGCGGAAGGCTAATCAACGGACACTGGCACATCGTTCGTCTTGGCCCATTCGACGGATCTTTGGCAGTCTCGGATCGACCGCTCGTCCGCATCCATGGCTACGATCATCCAGGCGCAGCTTGGATGTTGCCTCTGAACCCAAAGGCTGCATTTGTTGCGGTTAATCATCGAGCAAACCTAGAGCGCATCAAACGAGTTACCCCTCAAAGGTTCGCGAAATTGGCGAACGCAGACAGCATAAATCAGGCGGAGCGATTTGTCTTTTGCGCCGATACGAGCCACGAGGCTTGGCTTGCCAAGCGCCTCAGTAGCACGCAATAAGCGCTTGCTCGGTCGCTCGAACGGCGGTTTTTCGCGCACCTCGTTCTGATCGGAACTAGGCCATACGAGCCTCACGACGGGCAGATGTAGCCGGTGCCGCCGGGGGCTTTGAAGCAGCCGACCGACTCGGGCAGGACGTGCTTGGGCAGCCAGAGGACGACGTCCGGGAAGAAGATGCAGAACGCGATCGTGGCGAAGAAGACCAGATAGAGCGGCAGCGAGGCGTACATCGCGGTCGTGAAGCGGACGTCGCAGAACTTGCTCGCCATCAAAAGGGACAGGCCGTAGGGCGGCGTGATCAGGCCGAAGACGAGCGTGGTGATGATCACGACGCCCATGTGCACCGCGTTGATGTCGCCGAGCTCGGTGAGCTTGTTGACGATCGGCATGAAGATGATGATCGCCGGCACCGCGTCGATGAAGTCGCCGACGATCACGAACAGCACGACCAAAAGGAACAGGATCGTGCGCGGGTCGGTGCCGGCGCTGCTCTGGATCAGGTCCGAGACCATGTCGGGGCCGCGCAGGTAGGCGAGCATCCACCCGAAGGCGGACGCGCCCGCGACCGCAGCCATCGGGATCGCGTACAGCAGGCCCGCGTGCATGAAGTCCTGCGGCAGGACCTTGATGTGGGAAGGCCGGAGTGCCGGGATCAGGATCAGGACGATGTAGCAGACCGCGACCATCCCGGCCTCGGTCGGGGTGAACCAGCCGGTCAGGATGCCACCCATGATGATCACCGGGATCATCATCGGCAGCGTCGCGTGGCGGCCGGCGACCGCCATCTCGCGCAGCGTCGCGCGCGGCTTCTGCAGGCCGACCGGCCCGAACAGCCAGCTGTAGCCCATCAGGCCGAGGCCGATCAGCACTCCCGGCAGGACCCCGCCCAGGAACAGGCCGGCGATCGAGACGTTGCCGGTGGCGCCATAGACGACCGCCATGATCGAGGGCGGGATCAGGTTGGCGATGGTCGAGGCGGACGCGATCAGCGCCGCGGTGAAGCCGCGGTCGTACCCTTCCCGGTCCATCTCGGGGGCGATCGTCCGGCTGAGCACCGCGACGTCCGCGGTCGATGAGCCCGAGATGCCGGCGAAGAACATCGAGAACAGGGTCACGACCTGGGCGAGCCCGCCGCGCGAATGGCCGACGAAGGTCTGCGCGAGCTGGATCATGCGCCGGGTCACGTCGGCCGAGGTCATCAGCTCCCCGACCAGCAGGAAGAACGGCACCGCGAGCAGGGCCTCGACGTCGAGGCCGACGAACAGCTGGCCGACCATCGAGAGCAGGCTCACCGGCGTCAGCATGGTCGCCGTGAACACGCCCGCCATCAGCGCGAACGGCACCGGCACGCCGATGTAGCCCAGCACCAGGAACAGGCTCGCCATGATGAACAGGACCCAGCCCGCATCGAGGATCACAGGATGTGCTCCTTGTCCTCGAGCGCGCGCGCGCGCACCGGAAAGCCGTTCCGCCAGCCGTTGACCAGCTGCTCGAAGGCGAACAGGCAGATGAAGACGCCGGCGATCGGGATCGCGAGATACCACCAGGCGAGCGGGGTCAAAGACGGCATGCGGTAGCTGCCGAAGCCGTGCAGGAAGTTCTCCCAGCCGAAGCCGACCATGCAGGCGCCACAGGCGAGGATCACCAAGCGGTTGAAGATCTCGACCACGAACCGCACCGGGCCTGCCATCGATTCGCTGATCGCCGAGAGCATCAGGTGATCGGCGCGCCGGGTCGCGACCGCCATCCCCAAAAAGCTGCCGTAGATGAAGAACGCCGAGGTCACCTCCTGGAGCCAGAGCCAGGGGCTGCGCAGCGTGCGGGTCAGGACGTCGAACACCACGCAGATCGTGAAGCCGGCGATCGCGATGCCGCAGAGGATCATCAGGAGCGCCTCGAGCCGGTCGAAGGCCGGCCACTTGAGGTGGCGGTCGCTCTCGAGGACGATCTGCCGCCGGTCACTCATCGGTCATGTGCCGGGGGCGCGCCGGCGCGGCCTGCGACCCGCAGGCGTGCGCGGGGCAAGGCGCGGCGCACGCCTGCCCCGTCGCGCGCCGGAGGTCCGGCCGCCGTCTATTTGATGTTGCGGATGATGCCGACGATCTCGACCGCCTGCGGCCCGAGCTCCTTCGCCAGCTGGTCCTGGATCGGGGTCGCGGCCTCGATGAAGCCGGACTTGTCGACGTCGTGGACCAGCTTGACGCCGATCTTCTCGAGCTTATCCGCCGACTTGTGCTCGAGCTCGAGGGCGTAGGGCGGCTCCTCCTGGCCGACCTTGGCGGCCGCCTGCTCGACCCAGCCCTTCTGCTCGTCGGACAGGCTCTGCCAGGTCTTGTCGCTGACCCAGATCAGGTTGTTGTTAGCCTCGTGCTCGGTGAACGACATCACCGGCGCGACCTCGTAGTGCTTGTTCGACAGGTAGACGTTGACGCCGTTCTCGGCCATGTCGACGACGCCGGTCTGCAAGGAGGTATAGACCTCGCCGAACGGCATGTGGACCGGCTGGGCGCCGTAGGCCGGGAAGAACGAATCCTCGGTCTTGGTCGCCTGCACCCGGATCTTCTTGCCGTTCATGTCGCCGACGTTGTGCACCTCCTGCTTGGAGTAGATGTTGCGCAGGCCGAGCGTGATCACGGTCAGCACGTGTGCCCCCTGGACCGTGTCGTCGACCAGCTGCTTGATCGCCTTGTTGAGCTCGGGCGAGGCGACCGCCCTGGCGAGCTGGTCCTCGCCGGTGAACAGGTAGTGCAGCGACATGACGCCGAGCTGCGGCGACACGGTCGCGGCGTTGGCCGAAGAGGTGATGATGAAGTCGATGTCGCCGGCGCGCATCTTCTCGAGCATCGCCGGCTCCTGGCCGAGCTGGGCGCCGGGGAACTGGTTGATTTTCATCGTGCCGCCGGACAGGTCGGCCAGTGTCTTCTCGAACAGGTCGCCGGCGAAGCCGTAGCCGGTGGTCTTGGGCTGGTCGTAGCCGAAGCTGAACTCGCGCTCTTGGGCCTGGGCCGCGCCGAGCCCGACGACGAGGACTGCCGCCGAAGCGAGCAGAAGCTTGCTGAGGTTCATCATGAGCACTCCCTGAAGGAACGGCGTGCGCCGCTGTTGATTATCGGTTCGGACGGTCCTCGCCCGGCGCCGATGTTGGGGCAATTCGCAAGGCGAGGCAAGCGCCGGAAGGCGCGCGGCTGCCATCCTCGGGTGCCGCGCGCCGGGCGCGCTCCCCGGATCGGCGCCCGCGACCCTGGCGAGCCGCTGGTCGGCCGGCTATCCTCGGCGCCGGCGACAATCGAGGCGAGACCATGACCCGGGCCCGGATCGAGACCCTTCTGGCCGAGCTGTCGCTCGAGGAGAAGCTCGGCCAGATGACGCTCGTGTCCGCGGGCCAGGCGGTGACCGGGCCCGAGGGCGCGCTCGACTATCTGGCCGCGATCCGGGCGGGACGGGTCGGCGCCGTGGTCAACCTCTGGGGTCCGGAGCGCACGCGCGCGGCCCAGCGGCTGGCGCTCGAGGAGACCCGGCTCGGGATTCCGCTGCTGTTCACGTTCGACCTGATCCACGGCCACCGGACGGTGTTCCCGATTCCGCTGGCCGAGGCGGCGGCCTTCGATCCGGGCTTGTGGGAGCGGACGGCGCGCGCCGCGGCCCTCGAGGGGGCGGCCGATGGCCTGGCGCTCGCGTTCGCACCGATGCTGGACGTGGCGCGCGACCCGCGCTGGGGCCGGATCGCCGAGAGCCCGGGCGAGGACCCCTGGCTCGCCTGCCGCTTCGCCGAGGCCAAGGTCCGTGGCCTGCAGGGCCAGGACCTGGGATCCGGAGAAAATCTCGCGGCGACCGCCAAGCATCTGGCCGGCTACGGCGCGGTCACCGCCGGGCGCGAGTACGCGTCGGTCGAACTGTCCGAGCGCACGCTGCACGAGGTCTACCTGCCGCCGTTCAAGGCCGCGGTCGAGGCCGGCGTCGCCGCGATCATGCCGGCCTTCACCGACGTTGCCGGTGTCCCGATGACCGCCAATGCCGCGCTGCTTGCCGGTCTGGTGCGCGCCGACTGGGGCTTTGCGGGCGTCGTGGTCAGCGACTACGGCGCGATCGCCGAGCTCGTGGTCCACGGCGTCGCCGCCGACCTCGCCGAGGCCGCCGCTCTCGCGCTCGCGGCCGGGATCGACATCGACCTGATGGGCTTCGCCTACGCCCAAGGCCTGCCGTTCGCCCTCGAGCGCGGCTTGGTCGAAATGGCCGCAATCGACGCCGCGGTCCGCCGGATCCTCGAGCTGAAGGCGCGCCTTGGCCTGTTCGACGATCCCTACCGGCGGGGTGCCGGCCCGGGCCTGACGCCGGCGCAGCAGGCCGGGCACCGGGCGCTCGCGCGCGAAGCGGCCCGGCGCTCGATCGTGCTGCTGACCAACCGCGATGGCCTGCTGCCGCTCGCCGCCGGCGGCCGGCTCGCCGTCCTGGGCCCGCTCGCGGACGCGCCGGCAGAAATGCTCGGCCCCTGGTCGATGGCCGGCCGGCCCGAGGACATGGTGCCGCTGCTGGCCGGCCTGCGCGAAGGGCTGCCCGCGAGCGAGATCGGCTATGCCCGGGGCGTCGAGATCGAGGCCGACGCCCCTGCCGACCTCGATGCCGCGCTCGAACTCGCGGCCGCCGCCGATGTCGTCGTGCTCTGCCTCGGCGAAGCCAGGGCCATGAGCGGCGAGGCCGCGAGCCGGGCGCGTCCGGATCTGCCCGGCCGCCAGCGCGAGCTCGCCGAAGCGGTGCTGGGCCTCGGCAAGCCGGTGTTCGCGCTGCTCGGCTCGGGCCGGCCGCTGACGGTCCCCTGGCTGTTCGAGCGCGCGGCTGCCGTGCTGGCGACCTGGTTCCTCGGCAGCGAGGCCGGGCATGCGGTCGCCGAGGTGCTCTCCGGCCGCTGCAACCCCTCCGGCCGCCTGCCGGTCTCCTGGCCGGTCGACGTCGGCCAGATCCCGATCTTCCACGCCCGCCGCCCGACCGGGCGTCCGGCCGACCCCGCCGTGCACTATTCGGCCAGATACCTCGACCTGCCAACCGAGCCCTTGTTCCCGTTCGGCCATGGCCTCTGCTACACCCGCTTCACGATCGCCAACCTCACCGCCGAACCGAGCGAGCTCCTCCCGGACGGCGATGTGACCATCGAGATCGAGGTCACCAACGAGGGCCCGAGGCCCGGCGAGGAGACCCTCTTCCTGTTCATCCACGACCCGGTCGCGGCCATCTCCCGGCCGGTCCTCGAACTCAAGGGCATCGGCAAAATCAGCCTTGATCCGGGCGAGCGCGGCCGCGTCACGTTCCGCCTCGCCGCCGCCGCCCTCGCCTACCCCGGCCCCGACCTCATCCCCCGCCTCGACCCGGGCGTCATCGAACTCCTGGTCGGCCCGACCGCCAGCCTTGAGCAGCTGCTCGGCGTCCGCATCCGCGTCGCGGTCTGACCCGGCCCGTACCCACGGCCAGCACTGACAGGAGCAAGATCAGAGCGGGCTACCGGTCGGAGTGCAGTGCCTTGACGAACCCCGCTTTCTGACCAGAGCAAGTCCACGTGGGTTTTCAGGCCTTATAATACTGATGAGATCAATAAATCTTACTGGGAAATTTCCTGAAGATAAACGGTTACTTGAAATTTAACCCATCGATAAGACTTGCTCGCTAAGATCGCGCCGATCGGCTGGTGCGACCGGGCGAGCATGGCTCGGGACGGCCGACGCCCGTCACAGACCCAGATCGGGCGACCCTTGCCGCGAGTGCGGACGATGGATGATGTCTTGGCCTCCGTTGCCGGTACGGCGATCGTGATCACGCTGGTGCTCTCGGGCTCGGTCGGCGGGCTTTTGAGCCTCGGCCACGCCCTGGGTCTCATGCTCAAGGCGGTCCTGCCCGTCTGATCCCGAACCGCCGGGTCGGTGCGGCCGCCCTCCAGGCGCCGCCCGCTTCCGACCGTCTCGAGCGATCGGATCAGACCGCGGCCGGCGCGCCGCGCGGGCCCGACGCTCGACCGCTGCCGTCCTCCTGGTGACCGGCCCGGATCCGCCCTATACCGTGGATCTCGGTGGGCTGGCGGATCTGCCGGTCCGGGCGGAGGGCAGCGATGCACGCGGTGTGGTACGAGCGCAATGGTGAGGCAGCCGACGTGCTGCGCTACGGCGAACTGGAGACGCCCGCGCCCGGGCCCGGCGAGGTCCTGGTCCGGCTGTCGACGTCCGGGATCAACCCGATCGACGTCAAGCGGCGGCGCGGCGCCCGCGGCCAGGTGATCAAGGACCCGCTGGTGATCCCGGGCTTCGACGGCGCCGGCGTGATCGAGGCGGCGGGCGAGGGCGTCGAGCCCGCGCGGGTCGGCGAGCGGGTCTGGGTCTACGAGGCGCAGTGGCAGCGGCCGCGCGGCACCGCCGCCGGGTTCGTGACCGTGCCGGCCGAGCGCGCGGTGCATCTGCCCGATCGGACCAGCTTCGTCGAGGGCGCCTGCCTCGGCATCCCGGCGCTGACCGCGCACCGGGCGGTGTTCGCCGACGGCCCGGTCATGGGCCAGACCGTGCTGGTGACCGGCGGCGCCGGCGCGGTCGGGTCTTATGCGATCCAGTTCGCCAAGCTCGGCGGCGCGCGTGTCCTGACCACGGTCAGCAACGACCAGAAATCCGAGATCGCGGCCGACGCCGGCGCCGACTACGTGTTCAACTACAAGGCCGAGAACGTCGTGCAGCGGATCGCCGCTCTGCCGGACGGCGGCGGGGTCGACCGGATCGTCGAGGTCGAGTTCGGCGGCAACCTGCCCCAGAGCCTCGAGATCCTGAAGCCGAACGGGGTGATCGCGAGCTACGCCTCGGACGCGGTCATGGAGCCGAAGGTGCCGTTCTACGCGCTCGCCTACAAGAGCGCCGCGATCCGCTTCGTCCTGGTGTTCATGATGCCGGAAGCCGCCAAGCAGCAGGCGGTCGGCGACATCACGCGCTGGCTCGAGGCGGGCGAGCTCCGCCACTACATCGCCAAGCGCCTGCCGCTCGCCGAGACCGCCGCCGGGCACGAGGCGATGGAGCGCGGCGTGATCGGCAACCTGGTGCTCGACATAGCGCCCGAGGCCTGAGGGCGGTCAGCGCCGCTCGAGCAGGGTCGGCGCCTGGTCGAGCAGGGTCGGGGGACCCGGCTCGCGGATCCGCGCCGGCCGCTCCAGCCGGTCGAGGTGGCGCTCGAACAAGGGGGTGGCGCGCGCGTTCGGGTGCATGGTCTTGAACGTATCGATGCTCCGCCCGATGGCGCCGAGGTCGCGCTTGAGCTGCTGCTGCTCGAGCGGCCGCTCGGAGCGCCGCAGCACGCGGCTCTCGGTGGTGTCGAGCCGGTTCTCGATGACCCGCTTCTCCGACACGAAACCGTGAAGAGAAGGATGGCCCACGTGCTGGGTGTCGCCAAAAGCAGGAACGCCCTGGCGATCGAGTGCCTGCTCCCGGGACTCGATGCCCCCGGCCAGGCTGGCGGGCGCCAGGAGCAGGGTCCAGCCGGCGACCAGCGCGGCGCGCATGAGCGACATGAGGTCCTCTCCGAAAGCCCGTATATCGAGTCATGGGATGGCCACCGGCCGATTTCCAGCCGGTCGGAGCCCATGCCGAAGGGCTCAGGAGTTGAGCGCCTGGTAGGTCAGATGGCCGAGGCGCAGCAGCTCGTCCTGCGGCAGCTCGCCGAGCAGCGCCCAGGCGGTGCCGTCCTCGCGCCAATAGAGCGCGGTCAGCTTGCCGCGGTGGGCGATCCGGAACGACGTCTCGCCGGGCTCGCTGGTCGCCCGGCAATACAGGGTCAGGCGGCGCCCGCTCGGGTCTTGGTACATGAACTGGGCTGCCGCGGCGCCGGTGCTCGCCGGCAGCAGCCGGCCGCCGATCAGCGCGAAGCCCTGGGGGCCGAGGTCGGGCGCGGTCAATGACCGGTCGAGGCGATGCGACAGCCAGGTGACCAGGTGCGCCTCCTGGCTGGCGCCGACCTCGACCGGGTGACGGACCTCGACCGCGTAGACCAGATGGGCGTCGATCGCGTCGGCGACGAAGCTCTGGGCCTGCGCGCTGATCGGTCGCAGCTGGTCGTGCAGCCACCAGCCCGAGCCGGCGCCGGTGGCGAGCAGGGCCAGCGCCGCGGCCGCGCTGGCCGCGAACCAGCGCCAGCCGTGGCGGCGGCGGGCCGGGGCGACGCCGGGACCGGCCGCGACCGGCGCCGGCACCGGACGGTCCAGCAGCGGGCCGTAGACCCGGGCGATCTGGGCGGCCTGGCGCTGGTAGCTGCGGGCGCGCGCCGCCTCCTCGGGATGGCTGGCGAGGAAGGCCTGGACCGCGGCGCAGCGCTCGGCCTCGAGCTCGCCGTCGAGATGGGCGTGCAGCTCGGCCTCGCTGATCCAGTCGCCCTCGCCGGTCACGGCACCCTCCTGAGGATCTGGTCGTCGCCGCCTTCGAGCGCGATCCGCAAGCGCTCACGGGCGCGCGCGAGGCGCGACATCACCGTGCCGATCGGCACGTCGAGCAGCTCCGCGATCTCGCGATAGCTCAGGCCCTCGAGGCTGACCAGCAGCAGGACCTGCCGGTGATCCTCGGACAACGACGCCATGGCGCGCGCGAAATCCCGGATCTGATTGCGGTCCTCGGGCGGCGCGCTGAGCGCCAGGTCGTCAGCGAGCGCGTCGAGCCCGATCGTGGTCCCGCGGCGCCGCGCGCGCCGCAGGTTGCTGAGGTGCAGGTTGTGCAGGATCGCGAACAGCCAGCCGCCCAGGCGCTCGGGATGCTGCAGCGTGGCCTGCTGACGGAGCGCCCGCTCGACGCAGTCCTGGACCAGGTCGTCGGCATCGGCGACGTTGTGCAGCCAGGCGGTGGCATAGCGGCGCAGGCGCGGGACGTGCGCGACGACCCGGGCGGCAAAGCGGGGGTCCGGGCTCGAACCCGCCATCGTCTGGTGCCGGCTTTCCGCGCCGCCCGGGTCAGGCTTGCGCCCCGCGGGCGGCGGGCGCGGCGGACGGGACGACGGCAGATGCGCGCATGGTCCGAAGCTCCTGAAGGGTTGGCTCTCAATCTCGACGCGGCGCGGCGACAGCTTATTCCGCGACCGGCGTTCGGACCAGCCCGCGCCCTCGGCCTGCCGGTCAGCGATAGAAGATGTGGCTTCCGATCTGCGCCGTGCGCTGGCGCGGCAGCACCCAGGGCGTCGAAATCCGGGTGCTGTGGAAGAACAGCGCGCCGCGGGTCGGGTCCTTGGGCCGGTCCGCGAGCAGACCGCGGGCCAGGCGTTGCGCCAGCGCCCAGGACTGCGCCTCGGTCGGCTGGTCGCTCTTGCCGTCGCACCACCAGGAGAACTGGCAAGGCGGTTGCTCGCCGCCCTGCCGGACCACGCCACAGACGGTGCCCGGAAACTTGGGATGGGCGACCCGATTGAGGACCACCTGGCCGACCGCGCGCATGCCCGCGGCGCCCTCCGCCTTGGCTTCCCAGTACATGGCGAGCGCCAGGCAGCGGGTCGCCTCTTCGCGGCCGTCGGCGGCCGCCGCGGTCCCGCCGTGGCAGAACCAGCAGAACAGGATCGTGAGCGCCAGGCGCCTGCATAATGAGGTCATCAGCCAATCGACCGGCCGGGGTGGGCCACCCGGCAGGAGCTGCGCCGCCACGGCGCCGCTTCTGAACCGGCGCGGTCAGGATAGTCGAGTTTAAGTAAAACGATCGTTTCCCGGACCGGTATGTCAATGGAATCTGTCTTAAGGACAATTGGAAAATTGATTTCCTCAAATCGAGGTCAAAAATTCTCGCACTCACGTATGCCCTGAGGACAATTCAGCGAGGGCGCGCGGGGTGTGATTCTGCGGACTGTCGCCACCGCCCTTGCGCCGGCTGGGGCGGTGCTGCAAACTCGGGGCTGGCAACCGCGGACTCGGGGAGGCGATCTATGATCAGATGGGTTTTTGTGTGCGCGTTGGCGGCCGGCGCGGCCGTCCCGGCGCTGGCGCAGGCGCAGGAGGTCGATATCGAAAAGGCGGTACATTGCCAGACGCTGGCGCAGCAGTTCGGCGATTTGCTGAAGACCGCCAAGGCCGACGACGCCGCCAAGAAGTCGGCGGCCGACCTCGCCAAGCAGGGCGATCAGGCCTGCAACGGCCACAATTACGACGCCGGCATGGACCAGATCCGGCAGGCGCTGCAGCAGGTCGGGCTGAAGCCGATTCTCTGATCGGCATCCAGCGCCCGTCTGCGGGCCGTTGAACTGCGGCCAATCCCGGGCTAAGTCCGCGGCGGCGCCTTATCGCCCGCGCGGTGTGAGGGAAAATTGGCGGATTTCGACCTGTTCGTGATCGGTGGCGGCTCGGGCGGCGTCGCCTGCGCGCGCCGGGCCGCGGCCTATGGCGCGCGGGTGGCGCTCTGCGAGCCCGGGCGGGTCGGCGGCACCTGCGTGATCCGCGGCTGCATCCCGAAGAAGCTGATGCGCTACGGCGCGGTCTTCCCGGACCATTTCGAGGCCGCCCGGGGCTACGGCTGGCGGCTCGATCCGCCGCGGCTCGAGTGGAGCGCGCTGATCGATGCCCGCGACCGCGAGATCGCGCGCCTGAACGGCGTCTACATCGACATGCTGGCGAGGGCGGGCGTCCAGCTGTTCACGGACTGGGGCCGGGTCACCGGCAGCCACGAGGTCGAGGTCGGCGGCGAGACCCACCGCGCCGAGCGCATCGTGATCGCGGTCGGCGGCAAGCCCAGCCTGCCCGACCAGGGCGGCATCGAGCACGCGATCACCTCCGACGACGCGCTCGAGAACCTGCGCGAGCGGCCCGGGCGTCTGGTCGTGATCGGCGGCGGCTACGTCGCGGTCGAGCTGGCCTGCATCTTCCACGCGCTGGGCGTAGAGACCTCGCTGCTGATCCGCCGCGAGCAGCCGCTGCGCTGGCTCGACGTCGACGTCCGGCAGTTCCTGACCGAGCAGATGCGGGCGCGTGGCCTCGACATCCGCGGCAGCACGCCGGTCCACCACGTCGAGCAGGCGGGCGGGCGGCTGGTCGTGCTGACCGCCGCGGGACCGATCCCGACCGATGCGGTCCTCTATGCCACCGGCCGGGTGCCGATCCCCAATACCAAGGGGCTCGGCCTCGAGCAGCTCGGCGTCGCGATGACCGAGACCGGCGCGATCGCCGTGGACACCGCCTATCGGAGCAACCTGCCCAGCATCTATGCGATCGGCGACTGCAGCGACCATGCCGCCTGCGGCATCGACCCGGCGCAGTTCGACCTGACCCCGGTCGCGGTCGCCGAAGGCCGCGTGATCGCCGAGACCTTGTTCAATGCCAACCCGCACGTCGTGAACTACGAGCAGGTGCCGACCGCGGTGTTCGGCATCCCCGAGGTCGCCTCGGTCGGCCTGAGCGAGACCCAGGCGCGCGCGGGCGGCCACGAGGTCGCGGTCTTCAAGACCAGCTTTCGGCCGCTCCTGCACACTTTGACCGGCGCGCCGGTTCGGACCATGATGAAACTGGTGGTCGACGCTGCGAGCGATCGCGTGCTCGGCTGCCACATGGTCGGCGAGGATGCGGCCGAGATCATCCAGGGGCTCGCAGTCGCGCTGACCGCCGGCGCCACCAAGGCGCAGTTCGACGCGACCGTCGGCCTGCACCCGAGTGCGGCGGAGGAGTTCGTGACCATGTATCAGGCGACGGTGTGAGCCGTGCCGCACCCTGAAGGGGACGCCGTCATGGCGCAGACCTGGACACCGTCGAGCTGGCGCGCCAAGCCCGCCCGGCAGCTGCCCGAGTACCCCGACGCCGAGGCGCTGGCCAAGGTCGAGGCGCAGCTTGGCCGCTATCCGCCGCTCGTGTTCGCGGGCGAGGCGCGCAACCTCAAGGCGCAGCTGGCCGAGGTCTCGGCCGGCCGGGCGTTCCTGCTCCAGGGCGGCGACTGCGCCGAATCCTTCGCCGAGTTTCATCCCGACAACATCCGCGACACGCTGCGCGTGTTCCTGCAGATGGCGGTCGTGCTGACCTATGGCGCCGCGATGCCGGTGGTCAAGGTCGGGCGCATGGCCGGTCAATTCGCGAAGCCGCGCTCGGCGCCGACCGAGCGCCAGGGCGACGTGGAGCTGCCGAGCTACCGCGGCGACATCGTCAACGCGCTCGAGTTCGAGGAGAGCGCGCGCGTGCCCGACCCCGCGCGCCAGATCCAGGCCTACGCCCAGGCCGCCGCGACGCTCAACCTGCTGCGCGCGTTCACCGACGGCGGCTACGCGGCGCTGACCCGCGTGCACAGCTGGATGCTGGGCTTCGTCGACCGCTCGCCCGAGGGCCGGCGCTATCGCGACCTCGCCGACCGGATCAGCGAGGCGGTCGCCTTCATGGAGGCCTGCGGGGTCACCGAGGCGAGCGCGCCCGAGATCAAGCGGACCACGCTCTACACCTCGCACGAGGCGCTGCTGCTGGGCTTCGAGCAGGCAATGACCCGGGTCGATTCGACCTCCGGCCTCTGGTACGACACCTCGGCGCACCTGGTCTGGGTCGGCGAGCGCACGCGCCAGCCGGACGGTGCCCATGTCGAGTTCTGCCGCGGTATCGCCAACCCGATCGGCCTCAAGGCCGGGCCGAACATGACCGCGGACGAGCTGCTGACGCTGGCCGAGATCCTCGATCCGGGCAACGAGCCGGGCCGGCTCACGGTGATCGTGCGTATGGGCCACGACAAGGTCGAGCGCCGCCTGCCGGCGCTGGTGCGCGCGATCCAGCGCGCAGGCCGGCACGTGGTCTGGGCCTGCGATCCGATGCACGGCAACACGATCACCTCGGCGAGTGGCTACAAGACCCGGCCGTTCGATCGCATCCTGGCCGAAGTCCGCAGCTTCTTCGCGGTCCACAAGGCCGAGGGCACCCACGCCGGCGGCGTTCACATCGAGATGACCGGGCGCGAGGTGACAGAGTGCACGGGCGGTGCCCAGGCGATCACCGACGACGGCCTCTCGGACCGCTACCACACCCACTGCGACCCGCGCCTCAACGCGTCCCAGAGCCTGGACCTCGCGTTCCTGATCGCCGAGGCGCTCAAGGACGAACGCCAGGCGCTCCGGGTCGCGGCGCAGTAGTCTTCTCCGGTCGACTCCGGGGCGGTTTCGCAAACCTCGGCAGTCTGGCGCGCGATGTCCGGGTCGGCGGTTGCGTCGACCTTGAGCAGTCGACGCGGCCGGTCTGGACACGCCGCGCAGGCGATCGCAGGCACGGCGGTCTCTCCGGCTGGCTCGCCCGGCCGTACGATGCGGCGGTGAGCGCTTCGCCAGGCTTGGACTACCGGTCAAGAGACGGCTGTCGACCGGACCGGTCACGAGCAACGGTTTTCCGCCGTAGTCTCGACGTCGATCCTCATCTTCGATCAATTCTGCGTCGGGCACCCTTGCCGCGAAATCGAAATCGATCCGCCGATCGCGAGCAGTCCGCTCGCGCTTATCGTCATCGCACCCATAGCCCATGGTACCCGCGTACAATCAGCGACGATGACGAGCGCAGCAGCGATGCCGTCCCTGGAAGCGGGCTTGCTCGGCGCCCGACCGGCTGGACGTGCGCAGGCGAGATCGAGCGGTTTCGGCGCGTGATCGGAACCATCGAGAGTCACCAGAATCCGAGCTGATGACCATCGCTCACCTCCGTTCGCTGCCGGCGATTCCAGTCTTCTGACGGTTGGGGAGAGATGCTTCAGCGGAACCATTACTTGACCTGGGTCAATGCTGGGAGCAACCATAGCGCGAATGCTGGTCGACGATCGGCGCGAACGCGCCGCCACCGCGGCCGCAGTCCCTTTGGAGAGAGACCGTGCTGGTCAAAGACATCATGAAGCGTGAGGTCGCGACCGTCGGCGCGAACATTCCCCTGGCCACCGCCGCGCGCAGGATGCGCGACCACGATCTCAGCTGCCTGCTGGTGGTCGAGGACGAACGGCTGATCGGCATGCTGACCGATCGGGACGTCGTGGTGCGCGGCGTCGCCGAGGGGCTGGACCCGGTCTACAGCGTGGTGCGGGAAGCGATGTCGGCGAACGCCGTCGCCTGCTCGGTCGACGACACGGTCGATCAGGCCCAGGATCTCATGGCCGCCCATCGCATCAAGCGGCTGCCCGTCCTCGACCGGCGCGAGCGGCTCGTCGGCCTGGTCTCGCAGCGCGACCTGATCGGCCGGTTGGGCAAGGGCGGGCCCGGGCGCGCCAGATTTGCCGAGAGCCGCGGCCTCGCGGGTCGGGCCGCAGATTTCTGAACCCGCGGGGTCCCGGCCGAAAACTCAGCTGGTCCCGGGTCGAAAGGCGCCCTGCCGGCGCCGCATCACTTGACCGCGACGCAGGTGCAGCGAGCGTGGTTCGCCACCTGGTGGGAGACGCTGCCGAGGAAGAACGCACGGGCGTCGCTGAGGCCGCGGCTGCCGATGACGATCATGTCGACGTCCTCGCTCCTGGCGACCTTGAGAATCTCATGCGAGGGCTTACCCTCTTCGGTGCGGCCGACGACCCTGGTCACGCCCCGCTCGCGCACCCGTGCCTCGCCCGCGTGGGTCAGGCGGTCGCCGAGCGCCCGGGTCTGATGGAACCGCGCCACCTCCTCCTCGAGCGGCAGGTGCTCGGCCCTCGCGAAGGCCCGCAGCGCATCGGACATCGGCTCGTAGGGCACGACATGGAGCACGATCAGCTCGGCGTCCCGCTCCTTGGCGAGGTCGGCCGCCAGGTCGAGCGCCTTCCAGCCATGCTCCGAACCGTCGATCGCCGCTAGAATCTTCCCACTCATGGTCGCGCTCCCGGATCCCAAGGTTGCCTCGCGCATTTCGCATCCTCAAGAGTTAGAAAGCTGGCAGTCGGCCGCCTTGACATAGCGCAAACCCCAGGTGTCCGAGCGCCGCGTCACGGCCGCACGGATGAGCTGGCCTGCATGCCGCTGAGGCGTTCAGCTCTGAGCGGGCACGACCCGGACGTAGTTGCGGGCGCCATAGATCAGCGAGACGGGCGTTCCGGGCGGATAAATCTTCTCGCCCGAGCCCAGCGACTGGACGACCGCGCTGGTCTTGCCGCTGTCGTCGCGCAGGATGTACTCGGCGCCGTGCCGGGTCTCGCGGAACTCCTCGGCGGCAAGGCCGGCCAGACCGCCGACGATCGCCGCGACGACGGTGATCGCGACGTCCGCCGGGTTGTTCGCCTTGGTGATGCCATAAGCCGTCGTCCCGGCGACCGCGGCGCCGATCGCGGTGCCCCAGCCGGCGGCCTGCTGGTTGTCGAGGCCCGAGATCAGGACTTCCCGAGACGAGACCACGCGCGCGTCCTCGACCCGCATGACCGTGCCGGTCTCGTTCGGCGTGTAGGTCGTCCCCGACGGGTGCGAGCACGCCTCGAGGACGGCGGCGACCGCGGCCGCGGCGATCAGTTTTCTCGAACGAAGCGTCATCTCGTGGCGCCGACGCGTTGGGTTGCGCCGAGGCGGCCGCCGCTGGGACCCGACGATCGCCCGCCGTCAGGCGGCGAGGTCGAGCGCGCCCTCGGTCGCGAGCCGGGCATCGGCGATCGCGTGGCGCAGCCGGGCGATCTCGGCGGCGCTGAGCTTCATCAGCGGCGGCCGGACCACCGCCCGCTCCATCCGGCCGAGCAGGACCAGCATCTCCTTCATGCGATTGTGCATGTCCAGGAAGGGCGGCGCGTAGAACGCCTGCACCAGCGGGTAGATGCGCGCGTTGATCGCCTGGGCGCGCGCCAGATCCTTGGCCTGCACCGCCCGGAACAGGGCGACCTGGAGGTCGGCGATCACGCTGCCGGCGCCCGACAGCAGGCCGCCGCAGCCCATGACCAGCGAGCTCATCAGCCAGCTCGAGTGGGTCGAGAGCACGGTCACCGGCCGCGGCAGGTTCTGCAGGGTGCGGATGTGGCGCTCGTGCAGCATGGCGTCGTTGCACCAGTCCTTGATCGCCCGGACCTGCGGCACCTCCTCGACCAGGCGCAAGAGCGTCTCGAGCGGATAGCCGAGCCCCGAGGCCATCGGGTACTGGAACAGGATGATCGGCAGCTCGCAGGCATCCGCGATCATCTTGAAGTGGGCGAGCGCCATCTCGGGCCGCAGCTGGCCGCCCATCGCCATCGGGTTGGGCGGGAACACCAGGAGGCAGGACGCGCCGCCGCGCTCGGCCATCCGGGCGAGCCTGGCGGCATAGTGGCTGCCGTCGGCGTAGATGCCGTTGACCACCGGCAGTCGGTCGCCGACCGCGTCCATGGTCAGGTCCAGCACCCGCGCCTGCTCCTCGTCGGAGCAGGCGGCGGCCTCGGAGGCGTGCGCGTTGACCGTCAGCGCGCTGATCCCCTCGACCGCGGCCACGTCCCGGAGGTGCTTGCGATAGCCGCGCTCGTCGATCGAGAAGTCCTCGAAGAACGGCAGCAGGCAGGCCGGAATCACGCCCTCGGGCTGGTCGTCCTTGAACCGTGGCATGGCGTGCTCCTCCGGGCGAAAGGTTGGTACACCGAATTTAAGGGGCGCGCCGCCGGCTGACAAGCGAACCGCCCCGGCTTGACCGGCCGCGGGCGCGCTGCCTAGGTTGCCGGTCGCCAAACCAGGGAGGGCGGCGCGTGCTGGTCCGGATGCGGGTGGTCAGCTTCTGCCATTATCTGCAGGGGCCGGCGGCGGCGCAGTATCTTGCCGACATGGGCGCCGACGTGATCAAGGTCGAGCCGCCGTCGGGCGCCTACGAGCGCCACTGGTCGGGGGCGAACGCGTTCGTCGACGGCACCAGCGCGTTCTATCTCGCGGCCAACCGCAACAAGCGCTCGCTCGCGGTCGACCTCAAGCACCCGGACGGCAAGGCGCTGGTCCTGCGCCTGCTCGAGAGCGCCGACGTGGTGATGGAGAACTTCCGGCCGGGGGTCATGGACCGGCTCGGGCTCGGCTACGACCAGGTTCGGGCGCTGAATCCGGATATCATCTACGCCTCGGCGACCGGCTACGGGCCGAGCGGGCCGATGGCCGGCCGACCGGGCCAGGACCTCCTGATCCAGGCGCTCTCCGGCCTGATCGCCGCGACTGGCAACGAGCGGCCGACCGCGATCGGCTTTGCCGCCGCCGACCAGCACGGCGCCGCGCTGCTGGCGATGGGCATCCTCGGCGCCTACGTCCGCCGCCTGCAGACCGGCCAGGGCACGCGGATCGACGCCAACCTGCTGAACGCCGGCGTCGACCTCCAGACCGAGCCGCTCACGCTCTACTACAGCGGCCGCGCGCGCCGGGACGCCTTCCGGCGCGACCTCAACCTCGCGACCTGGTACCACGAGGCGCCCTACGGCGTGTACCGGATCGCCGACGGTTGGCTCGCCGTCTCGCTGAACGACCCGAAGAAGCTCGCGGCCGCGCTCGCCAGCGAGGTGCTGGCAGCCCTTGCCGGCGTCGACCGCTACCAGGAGCGCGACCGCTACGCGCGGGTGCTGGCCGAGGAGCTGGCGCCGCGGCGCTATGCGGAGCTCGTGCCCGGCCTCGATGCGCAGGCGATCTGGTATGCCCGCGTGCGCGACTACGACGAGCTGCCGGACGACCCGCAGATCCGCCACAACCAGGTCTTTCGGGACGTCCCGGTCGGGGCCGGCACGGCGACCCTGGTCAACCATCCGCTCCGCTACGATGGCGAGGTGCCGGCGCTGCGGCGGCTCGCGCTCCGGCTGGGCGAGGATACCCGGGCGGTGCTTGCCGAACTCGGCTATGGCGCCGCCGAGATCGACGATCTGATCGCGCGCCGGGTGGTCGCGGCGCCGTCCGCGGCGCCAGAAGGGGAGGCTTCGCCATGAGCGGGTTCCACGTCGCGGTCGGCGACCAGGTGCGGTTCGCCAAGACGGTCGGCGAGAGCGACGTCTATCTGTTCGCCGGGATCACCGGCGATTTTTCCTCCAATCACGTCAACGAGGCGGTGATGCAGCGCTCGGCCTACCACCGCCGGATCGCCCACGGCGCGCTCTTGATCGGCTTCATGTCGACCACCTCGACGCTGATGATCGAGCAGGCGGGCGGCGTGCCGGCGGACGAGACCCCGGTCTCGCTCGGCTACGACCGCATCCGTTTTCTCGGACCGGTCTTCATCGGCGACACGGTCACGGTGACCTACCGGATCGCCGAGATCGATCCTGCCCGCCGCCGCTCGCGCGCCGCGATTGAGGTCACCAACCAGGATGGCGCCCTGGTCGCGATCGCCCAGCACGTCCTGAAATGGGTCCCGAACCCGCCGCCGATCGCAGCGTGAGCCGGAGCGCCTGGAAACGACTTGACCTCGGTCGACGTCTCGACCGGCAGCATCACGGTCCCGGCCGACGATGGCCCCGCGACGGCCTGCCGGTTCTGGCAGGCGCGCGATCTGACCCCGTAGCTTATCTTTCAATCATCCCGCGATTATCAAGGGTTCTTTTTACCACTTACATGTTGCCAGCAGATGGTAGTGAGGTCTCGAGTGTCAGGTGCCGTGGCATTTGAGCAGCCATGCCGGCTTGGTGTCGTAGCTCCAACGGGAGCCGACATGTCGCAGCTTTTGCAAGTGTCCCCCGAGGGGCTCGACGACGAGGCGTTCGTGGCGGCGTGTGCGAGCCTGGGGTTGATGGGCCGCTCGCCCGCGTTTCGCGCCGTACTGGGCATGTTGCCGAGGCTCGCCGCCTGCGACGCACCGGTGGTGCTGCGCGGCGCCACGGGCACGGGCAAGGAGCTGTTCGCCCGGGCGTCGCACTACCTGAGCCCGCGTCGCGGCCGGCCGTTCGTGCCGGTCAACTGCGGCGGCCTGACCGAGACGGTGCTCGACAGCGAGCTGTTCGGCCATGTCCGGGGCGCTTTCACCGACGCCCGCGCCGACCGGCAGGGACTGATGGCGATGGCCGAGCGCGGCACGCTGCTGCTCGACGAGGTCGACAGCCTGACGCCCAAGGGCCAGGTGGTGCTGCTCCGCTTTCTGCAGGATCGCGAGTACCGCCAGGTCGGCGGTGAGAAGCTGCGGACCGCCGACGTCCGGGTGCTCGCGGCCTCGAACCGCGATCTCGCCACCCGGGTGGCGGCCGGCGGCTTTCGCCAGGACCTGCTGTTCCCGACGTGCCTTCGCCGCCGCCAACCGGCCGCGCCCGACGATCATCATCAGATGAAATGTTATACCAAGTCTTTGAAATCTCGCACGGGGGAGGGTTCGACCACAGTGTCGGCCCTCCGCCAGTCACCCTTGGTCGGAACATTCTCTTCGTGAGGTCGTCGTCGGCCGGAACGGCGCACAATACGGGTGTTCTGGCCTATTTTTTCCGAACCACGCGCGGCGGCCGACAGCCCCATTTCGGACCATTTTTTCTCTGCGACACAATCGAACCACGCCGGTTTTGGTAAGGATGTCAGAACTCGTCAAATCGATGTCTTTGATGACATCCCAAGGGTGTGGGTTTGTAAAGTAGCCGTGCTCAGGCGAGGTAGACAGGGATCGAACTCTTCGGCTCGGTACTGACGCGGGCGCAAGGGCGGCCGTAGCCTTGATTGCGATCCGGTTGCGAGAGATCCTGAGGCACAGGGTCCGCTCGGGCACCGGTGCAGTACCTTCAGTCCGCCCCGCCCCGGGCTGGCGCCATGAAACCAGCCTGAGTCAGCCGCAGGCGGGAAAGAAAGCTTGAAGTTGACGGCTTGTGGCCCAAAGTCGGTCGCCGGGCCCCTTCAGGACCACGCCCCACGTCTACAAGGCACCATGGTCGGCGACTACATCGCCAACGCACCGCCGGGCGCCGCGATCGCCGTCGTCCACGATGGCCAGGCCTGCGGCCAGGGCGTCGCCCTGGAGGCCAAACGCCGGCTCGACAAGCTCGGCGTCCCGACTGCGCAGGTCGACCAGGTGCGGGCGGGGCCCGACCGGGTTCTCCGATCGATCGCGACATTCGAGACGCGAGGCATCGACGCCGCTTCTATGGCGGCTATCAGGCCGAGGCCGGCCCGCTGGTCCGTCAGGCGACGGCACGCCCGCCGGAGCTCGGCTTCGTCGTCCCGGACGGCGTGGCGAGCGAGGAGTTTGGCTGATCGCAGGCGCCGCGGCCGAGGGCATTCCGATGACCTTCTACATGGGTGCCGGTAAACAGCCCGGAGCGGCCATCGTCGCGACCGAATTCCGGGCCGCCGGCATCGACCGACTGACACCGAGCTCGACACCTACGCCGCCGTCCAGGCCGGGGTGCCGGCGGTGGGAGAGGCCGTCTCCTTCAATGCGGATGCGGTGGTCCACACGCTGCGCATCGGCGTCGACGCCGAAGGCGACGTCTACGGCTACGATCCATTCGTCTGGTAGGTCTGGCGGGAAGGCCAGTACGTGCCGCTGGAGTCGGGCTCCGCCGAGGAGTAGGGTCGGCCGCATTGGTTGCGGCAAGGGCGATTGGCGTGGACGCGAGGGGCCGGCTGACCCGGGTTACCACCGCGCTGTTCGGGCGGACCGGCGTGCGCGGGCGGTTGCTGCTTGCTTTCCTCGGCATCAGCGCGTTCGCGGTGATCGCGGCGGCCGCCGGCCTCTATTCGTTCTACGAGGTCGGCCGGGCGCTCGGGCGGATCACCGAGGAGCGGGTGCCTGGTGCGCTCGCCTCGCTCGAACTGTCGCGCCAGGCTGAGCGCATCGTCGCGGCAGCACCGGCGCTGCTCGCCGTCCGTTCAGACGACCAGCTTCGAGAGGTCTCGGGTAGCATCCAGGCCGAGGTCGGCAGGCTCGAGCATCTGCTCGACGCGCTGCGGCAGAGCGGGCTGCATCCGGACGCGCTCGCGCCGCTGGAGCCAGCGGTCGAGGGTCTGCGCCGCAACCTCGGCGCGCTCGACGCCCTGATCGCCAAGCGGCTCTCAGTCGCCGCCCGCAAGCAGGCGCGGCTCGGCGACCTCGCCGACACCAACGTCGCTACCCAGCGCTTGGTGGCGCCTGGCATTCTGGTGATGGAGTCCAAGATCGCCGAGTGGCGCCGCAGCAATGGTGGCGCCGACCAGGCGGCGGCTGAGCGCGACGGCGCGACCGCGGCGCTCGGCCAGGCGATCGCCACCTATCTGCCGCAGCAGAAGGCACAGATCGAGCTGTCCGCGATCAACGACGGCCTGCTCAAGGCGGCGGCCGCGCCGACGCCCGCCGACCTGCCGCTGCTCGCTTTCCCGCTCCGTCGCTCATTGTTCACGCTCGAGGCGCTGGCGAGCGAGTTCGACCCCGGCCTGCGCGCACGCCTTTTGGAGCGGGTCGAGGAGTTCAAGGGTCTGACCGACGGCGCGGACAGCATCCTTCAGGCGCGCCAGGAGGAGCTCGCGATCCTCGCTGACGCTCAGAGCCTGCTCGCGCAGAACGCCGAGCTCACCCACGAGCTCACGGCGGCTGTCGACCGCCTCGTGGGCGACGCCGACGACGAGATCGCGAGCGCCAACCTTGAGGCGCTGGGCGTGCAGCGGTTCGGCGCGGCGGTGCTGATCGCGGTCGTGGCGCTGAGCCTGGTGAGCTCGGGCCTGATCGTCTGGCTCTACGTCGGCCGCAACCTGATCGCGCGGCTGACCGGGCTCAGCGACAGCATGCTGGCGATCGCCGGCGGCAATCTGCGGGCGCCCCTGCCGCCGGCCGGCGGGCGCGACGAGATCGGCCGCATGGCCGAGGCGCTCACAGTCTTCCGTGACACCGCGGTCGAGGTCGAGGAGAAGAACCTGCGCGATCTGCACGCGCTGCTCGACACCATCGACTACGGCGTGGTGATGCTCGATCCGGACCTCCGCGTGCGCCTGCACAATCGAGCGTTCCGAGAACTGTCGGGGATGTCGCCCGAGCGCCTTGCCCAGCGACCGCAGTTTCGCGATGTGCTTGACGACATCCGACGCAGCGGTATCTACAGCCTACCCGATGAAGAATGGGCGAGCTATGCGAGCCGGCGGCTCGAGGAACTCCGGCAGGCGCCGGCGTTACCCGCCGAGTTGCGGCTCGCCGACGGCCGGATCCTCGAATATCGCTGCGTGCCGCTGTCGGATGGCGGGCGCATGCTGACTTACTATGATCTCACCTACCTCAAGCGCACCGAGGCGGCCCTCCGCGCCGCCAAGAATCAGGCCGAGCAGGCGAATCGGGCCAAGTCCGAGTTCCTAGCCAACATGAGCCACGAGCTCAGGACGCCGTTAAATGCGATCATCGGCTTCACCCGCCTGGTGATGCGCCGCGCCAAGGACGTGCTGCCGACCAAACAGCACGACAATCTCGCCAAGATCCTGACCAGCGCCGAGCATCTTTTATCGCTGATCAACACCGTGCTCGATCTGTCCAAGATCGAGGCCGGGCGGGTCGAGGTGCGCCCCTCGGCGTTCGCGCTCGAGCCGCTGATCGACCAGTGCCTGCGCACAATCGAGCCGATCATCCGGGAAGGGGTGCGGCTCGCCAAGTCGGTCGAGCCCGGCCTGCCGGAGCTATTCACTGATCCGGAAAAGCTGCGCCAGATCCTGCTCAATCTTCTGGGCAACGCCGCCAAGTTCACCGACCGCGGCTCCATTACCGTCGGTGCGCGCCACAAGGATGGCCAGATCGTTCTCGAGGTCGCCGACAGCGGCTGCGGCATCCCGGCCGACGCCCTCGATCTGGTCTTCGAGGAGTTCCGCCAGGTCGACAGCAGCAGCACCCGCCAGCACGGCGGCACCGGCCTCGGCCTATCGATCAGCCGCCATCTCGCCCGCCTGATCGGCGGTGAGATTACGCTGGTGAGCGCCGCGGGCGCCGGCTCGACCTTCACGGCGACCTTCCCGGCGCGCTACGGTCCGGCGTGCGCGGCGCCGCCGGCGGCGATCGCCCAGACCGCAGCCGTGACGGAAGCGACACCCGAGCGCACCCGCTGCGTGCTGGCGATCGACGACGATCCGGATACCGTCTACCTTCTGCGCGAGAACCTCACCGAGGCGGGCTACGAGGTGCTGGTCGCGGCCGGCGGCGAGGACGGCCTGCGCATGGCGCGCGAGCATCGGCCGGGCGCGATCGTGCTCGACATTCTGATCCCGCAGAAGGATGGTTGGCAGGTTCTGTACGAGCTCAAGGCCGATCCCGAGACCCGGGACATCCCGATCATCGTCCTTTCCATCGTCGATCAGAAGGATCTGGGCTTCCGGCTGGGGGCGTCCGACTATCTCTTGAAGCCGCCCGATCGCGACGCTCTGGTCGGCGCGCTGCAGCGGGTCGCGGCGCCACCCTGGCGTCTGCTGGTGGCCGACGACGACCCGCTGGTGCCCGACCTGATCCGCCAGCTGCTCGAGGATCTGGGGTGCGACATCGAGGCGGCCGGCGATGGCCGCGAGGCGCTCGCGATGCTGGCGCAGCGGCGGCCGGACGTGCTCCTGCTCGACCTTTTGATGCCGGGTCTCGACGGCTTCGGCGTGCTTGAGCAGGTCGCGCAGAACCCGGCGCTCGCAGGTCTGCCGGTGATCGTGCTGACCGCCAAGACACTGTCCAGCGACGAGCGCGCGCTCCTGCAGCGACGCGTGCTCACGATCATCGAGAAGCGCGGCCTCGACCGCGCGAGCTTGGTGCAGGAAGTGCGCCGGGCATTGCCGGCGTGCGGCACCCGGGAGGCGGGGGGATCGGCTGATGCCGAGGATCTTGATCGTCGAAGACGTGGAGCTGAACCGCGACCTGCTCGTGCAGCTTCTTGAGGACGACTACGAGGTCATGACCGCGCCGGACGGGGCCAGTGGCCTGCAGGCCGCAGCACGCCTCAGACCTGATCTGATTCTGATGGACCTGTCCCTGCCGGTGATCGATGGTTGGGAAGCGTCCCGCCGCCTCAAGGCCGATCCCGAGCTCTGCCACATCCCCGTGATTGCGCTGACCGCCCATGCCATGCAAGGCGACGAAGCCCGGGCGCGCGCCTGCGGCTGCGATGATTACCTCGCCAAGCCGATCGACGAGACGCTCTTGTTCAAGAAGCTGCGCCAGATCCTGAACGGCGCCGGGCAGCACTGAACCAGAAGCCCGCATGGCCGGCGACGCGCGCATCCTGATCGTCGACGACGAGCCATTCAACGTCGACTTGCTGGAGCAGGAGCTCGAGCTGCTCGGCTACACGACGGTCAGCGCGGCTGATGGACGGGAGGCGCTGGCGCGGCTCGGTGCCGAGCCCGTCGACCTGGTCCTGCTCGACGTCATGATGCGGGAGCTCGATGGCTATCAGGTGCTGGAGCGCATGAAGCAAGACGCGCAGCTGCGGCACGTTCCGGTGATCATGATCTCGGCGCTCGATCAGCTCGCCAGCACCGTTCGCTGCATCGAGCTCGGCGCCGAGGACTTCCTGCCCAAGCCCTTCGATCCGGTTCTGCTCAAGGCACGGATCGGGGCGTGCCTCGAGAAGAAGCATTGGCACGACCGCGAGGTTGCCTACCGGTGCGCGCTCGAGCGGGAGCGCGAGCGGGCCGATCGCCTTCTGCACGCGATCCTGCCCGCGCCCGCGGTCGCCGAGCTCAAGGCCTCGGACCGGGTGACGCCGCGGCGCTATGAGCGGGTCACGGTGCTGTTCGCCGACATCGTCGACTTCACCGTCTATTCCGAGGCCCATGCGGCCGAGGAGGTGGTGGCCAACCTCGACTGCCTGATCGAGACGGGCGAGAAGCTGGTGAGCGAGCACGGCCTCGAGAAGATCAAGACCATCGGCGACGGCCTGGTGGCGACCGCCAACCTTCTTCAGCGCCACGCCGATCCGGTGTTCGCCAGCGTCCGCTCCGCGTTGGCGATCGTCGAGGCGGCGCGGACCAACCCCGCCGCCTGGAAGATGCGGGTCGGTATCCACGTCGGGCCCGTGGTCGCGGGCGTGGTCGGACGCGACAAGTTCAGCTTCGACCTCTGGGGCGATACAGTGAACGTCGCGGCTCGACTATCGACCCTCGGCTCGAATGCCGGGGTCTATCTGAGCGCCGACGCCTGGGCGCAGGTGGCCGGGCGCTGTCTCGGAGAGCCGCTCGGGCTCGTCGCCGTCAAAGGCAAGGGCGAGATCGAGGTGCATCGCTGTATGGGGATTCTTCAAAACGATGCATTTTGAAGATCGAGCATTTCCAGCTCGCTTGGGCGTCAAAATCTCGGCCAAGAGCGCCTGGAGCGATCGGGCACGATAAGGTGCACTGCTCCCGTGTGACGAAACATTCGAGGACAAACGGCGGCGCCATGATCAGAACGAGCTGGTGCTCAAGGAGCATGCTCGACCACAGTCGCTCGGAACCGTACGTGCCGGCCTCCTCCTCGCCTATCAGTCATGCATCGGCCAGCGCATACGGGGTCGACCGCGGATGGCACCGGGACCGCACCAGCTGTAGAGGAGAACGCGGTCGTATCTCCGGTCGTGGCGCACCACGACGTTGACCAGCACGCTTCAGGGTGGAGATCAACCAGGTACGCGAGAGGTAGGTCCGCAACCTCGATCACCTGGATCATGCGCCGATCGGTGCCAGCCTCGATTGCGCGGGCGGTCGCGAGCTCGGTTGGCTCGGCAATCGCGCCCGCGCCCGGTGTAGACCTGATCGACCTCGCCGCTGACCTGCGCAATAGCCGCCCCGACAGCATTGGCGACGGCGCCCCCGGCGCCCGCACCACCTTGCTCACCGATTGGCCAGAGGGGTCCGTGCACGGCAGGCATCGGCCGGTCGCGACATCTTGCACCGAGTCTCAGAGTGTCTATGGTACTAAGAATAGGATGATAGGCAGATGACCTGAGAGGCCGCCGCCGGACTGCTGCGATTTCGGTCGCACGGTGCAGCGCCGGCACGGTGAGGACATGGACGAGCTCCACCTGGCGCCCGAAATCGCCGATGAACGAGGCCGCCGGCATGCGGTCGAGCGCCTGCGTGCAGCGCAGGTGGTCCTGCCGACGCTCGGCCAGCTGGCCGACCCGTCGCGAATCCCGGACGGACTGAGCGCGGATCTCGACGCCGTCGACCCGGATGAGCCGCGCGCGGCCAACCTGTTCCGGGTCCACTGGTGGAATGATGACCGGAGGCGGGGACGCGCCGCGCGGCCGGGCTACACCGAGCTGCCGGAGGTCCTCACCGGGGTCAAGGCGCGCATCGTCGTCGCGCTCGGCTGCCGCTTCCCGATGATCGCAGCCCACAAGGTGCTGGCCGCCTACGGCTGCCTCGTTCCGCGCCTGGTCAGCGGACAGTTTGACCCCGTCGTCCACAAGGCCGTGTGGCCCTCGACCGGCAACTATTGCCGCGGCGGGATCGCCATCGCGCGCATCCTCGGCTGCCGAGGGGTCGCCGTTCTGCCGGCCGGCATGAGCCGCGAGCGCTTCGACTGGCTGCAGCACTGGGTCGCCGATCCTGCCGACATCGTCCGCACGCCCGGCACCGAGAGCAACGTCAAGGAGATCTACGACGAGTGCCACGAGCTCGAGCGCGACCCGGCCAACGTGATCCTGAACCAATTCTCGGAGTTCGGTAATTATCTGGTGCACTACCACTGCACCGGACGCGCGCTCGGCGCGATCTTCGAGGATCTGCGGCGCCGCGAGCCCGCGCTTGGGCTCGCCGCCCTGGTCGCGGCCACGGGCTCCGCCGGCACGATCGCTGCCGGCGACTGGCTGAAGGCCAACTATGGCAGCAGGATCGTCGCGGTCGAGGCGCTGGAGTGTCCGACCATGCTCTACAACGGCCATGGCGAGCACAACATCCAGGGCATCGGCGACAAGCACATCCCGTTGATCCACAACGTCATGAACACCGACGTCGTGGTCGGCGTGTCCGACCGCAGCACCGACGCGCTGAACGTGCTCTTCAACACCGAGGTGGGCCGCAGTTACTTGGCAACACGGCGCCGGATCGATCCGCAGCTCGTGGCCGCGCTCGACGGACTTGGCCTGTCGAGCATCGCCAATGTGTTGGCGGCGATCAAGACCGCGAAGCATCTGGATCTCGGCCAGTCGGATGTGATCGTCACGGTCGCGACCGACGGCGCCGCCATGTACGCGAGCGAGCGAGCGCGCTGCCTGGCGACCCGCTTTGCCGACGGGTTCGACGAGGTCGCTGCCGGCGAAGTCTTCGCAGGACATCTGCTCGCGGCGACCGACGACCATCTGGTCGAGCTGACCCACGTCGACCGCAGGCGCATCTTCAACCTCGGCTACTACACCTGGGTCGAGCAGCAAGGCGTCTCGCTCGAGGCGTTCGAGCGCCGCAGGGATCAGGCTTTCTGGCGAGAGCTGCAGGAGTCCGCAAGTATCTGGGACCGCCTGATCGAGGACTTCAACCGCGAGACCGGCGTCAACCGGCCGGCGTGAAGACAGCCGTGCCGACCGCTCGGAGCGGGCTGACCACGGAAGAGAGGGGAAATTTGCCCGAGCCCTATCTTGAACTCCGGCGCAAGACGATGGCGCGTGACCGGAGCCTCCATGAGAAGGTGGTGAGTCTCGAGGAGGCCGCCAGGCTGGTCGAGGACGGCGCCAAGGTCGGCATCGGCGGCAGCACCCTGTCGCGCACCCCCATGGCAATGATCTGGGCGCTGATCCGCGCCGGCAGGAAGAAGCTGTCCTGCGCGCGCAGCATCAGCTCCAGCGAAGGCGAACTGCTGTTCGCGTCCGGCGCCTGCGACCACCTCCTGACCAGCTGGTTCAGTCAGGGCATCGTCTGGGGCGTGTCCAAGGTGATGCGCCACTACACCGAAACCGGCAAGGCACGCTTCGAGGAGTGGAGCCACATGGCGATCGGCCTGCGCTTTCGGGCCGGCGCCATGGGCGTCCCGTTCCTGCCGATGCGCTCGATGTTGGGCTCGGACGTCATCCGCCGGTTGCCGGACGTGCGCGAGATGGATTGCCCGTTCACCGGCGAGAAGCTGACCCTGGTCCCGGCGCTCAATCCCGACGTCGCGCTGATTCACGTGCAGCGCTGCGATGCTTACGGTAACGCGCAGATGGACGGGCTGAGCTTCATGGACCTCGACCTCGCGATGGCGGCCAATCGCGTGATCCTGACCGCCGAGCGGATCGTCAGCAACGAGCAGATCCGCCGCGCGCCCGACCACACCAAGATCCCGTTCCTTGCGGTCGAGGCCGTGGTCGAGGTGCCGTTCGGCTGCGCCCCCCACGAGTGCTACGGCACGTACGAGCCGTTCTTCAAGCATCTCGACCAGTACGCCGCGCTGATCAGGAAGGACCCCGAGGCCGGGATGCAGGAATATCTGGCACGCCACGTCTACGGGCCGAAGTCCTGGACCGACTACCTCGACCTGCTCGGTGTGGAGGAGCTGCTGGCCGCCGCTCGCCGCGGAGAAAGCATTCATGACGACTGAGCCGAACTACACGGCGAGCGAACTTTTGGCGGTGATGAGCGGCCGGCTGCTCGAGGACGGCCAGGTGGTGTTCGCCGGTGTCGGCATCCCTCTGCTCGCCGCGACGCTCGCCCAGCGCCTGCACGGGCCGGGCCTGACCATCCTGTTCGAGGGCGGCACGATCGGAGCCTTCGTCGAGCCGGGCAAGCTGCCGCCATCGACCAACGAGCAGCGCTGCACGCGGCGCGCCAACATGGTCCTCAGCAGCACCGACGTGCTGCTGCTCCTGCAGCGGGGCTATGTCGACGTCGGCTTCATGGGGGGCGCGCAGATCGACCGGTACGGGAACCTCAACAGCTCGTTCATCGGCGATCCCGACCGTCCCATCACCCGCCTGCCGGGCACCGGCGGCGGCAACGACATCGCCAGCCTGACGCAGATGATCGTCGCGATGCGGCACGAGAAGCGCCGGTTCGTCGACGAGGTCGATTTCATCACCTCGCCGGGTTTCCTGCATGGCGGGACGAGCCGCGAAGACAGCGGCCTGCTCGCCGGCGGCATGTACCGGGTGGTGACCGACCTCGCGATCATGGGCTTCGACGCAGCATCCAAGCGCATGCAGATCATCGCCCTGCATCCGCGGGTCACGGTCGACCAGGTGCAGGCGAATACCGGCTTCGAGCTCGAGGTCGCAGCGGCGGTCGAGACCACCGAACCGCCAACCGAGCAAGAGCTCGCGGTCCTGCGGCACCTCGACCCCGAACGGCTCTACACCGCCTGAGCAGGCCGGCAACTCCCTCGCAACGCAGCAACTCCGCAGAGGACCAAGATGTCTGGATTGTCGAACACGTTCGGGATCGCGGTGCGGAACTTCACCGCGTCGCCGCAGCTTCCGGACGGGCAGGCGCTGGTCGACTACGGCGTGAGGATGGAGGAGCTGGGCTTCGATTCACTGTGGGTGTGGGACCACGTCCTGCTCGGGGTCGAACCCAGCTTCCCGATCATCGATGCGCTCACGCTGCTGACCGCGATCGCCTCGCGCACGCGCCGGATCAAGCTCGGCACCGGCGTCCTGGTCCTGCCGCTGCGCAACCCCGTGGTGCTCGCCAAGCAGCTCGCCAGCATGGACCAGCTCTCCAAGGGCCGCCTGCTGCTGGGCATGGCGTCCGGCTGGTACAAACGCGAGTTCGATGCCGTGGGCGTGCCGTTCGAGAGGCGCGGCAGGATCATGGACGAGAGCCTCGAGATCCTGAACCGCTTGTGGACCGAGAACATGGTGGACGGCCGGTACGGCCAGTACAACCTGCGCAACACCGTGATGCTGCCGAAACCGGTGCAGAAACCGAGGCCGCCTTTGCTGATCGGCGGCTATGTCGACCGCGTGCTCAAGCGCGCGGCGGTCGCGAGCGACGGCTGGCTCACCTATTTTTACCGGCCCGAGAGCTTCACCACCTCGTGGGCGAAGATCCGCGGCTTTGCCAAGGAGGCCGGCAAGGACCCGGACCGACTGCTGAACGCCAACCAGCTGCCGATCATGATTGGCCGGTCCCGCGCCGAGATCGAGGGTCCGATGATGGAGTGGCTGACCACCGAGTGGGACTACGCGGCGTGGAGCGAGTCGACCAAGGAGAGCGCGATCATGGGCACGGTCGACGAATGCGTCGAGCAGCTCAAGGCCCATCTCGCCGTCGGCGTGCAGAAGATCATCTTCGTGCCCTACAGATACGAGATGGCGCAGATCGAGATCATCGCGCAGCAGATCATCCCGCGACTGCGCGCGTAGCTCAGACAGTGAGCGACTGGTCGGAACGACAGGAACTAAGAGAGATGTCCCGCCTGGCAAGCACCTACCAGCGCAGCCGCATACCGCTCTACGTGCAGCTGGCGAACGCGTTGCGCCGGCGGATTGAGGACGGCCAGTGGGAGCCCAGCCAGAAGATCTCCACCCTCGAGGAGCTGGAGAAGGAGTTCCAGGTGGCGCGCGTCACCGTCCGCCAGGCGGTCGACCTGCTCCAGAAGGAAGGGCTCGTGAATCGCCAGCAGGGCCGCGGCACCTTCGTCGCCGAGCGGATTCGCGACCGGCGGTGGCTCAAGCTCGAGACGACCTGGCCGGCCCTGATCGCGACGATCAAGGACAACGTGCCGCGCATGATCCAGGTCAAGAACCCGCCGGCCGAGCCACGGCTGGGCGAGGACGACGGCCGCCCGGCGCCCGACTACCTGTTCCTGCGCAGCCTGCAGTTCCGCGAGAACGAGCCGTTCGCGGTCGTCAACCTGCATCTCGCCCGCCACATCTACGAGCGCGATCCCGACGCCTTCCGGACTCGCACCGCTCTGCCCATCCTCGCATCGCTCGACGACCTCAAGATCGCCAAGGCGCACCAGACGCTGGTCATTGGCAGCGCCGATACCGACGTCGCCGATCTGCTTAAGATCGCCCTCAACGCCCCGACCGCCGAATGCCACTGCGTGGTGGTCGACGCGCAAGGGCTCGCCATTTACGTCGCCGAGATCATCTACCGCGGCGACTGCGTCAAGCTGCACATCGATCTGCTCGAGAATGCGCGGGGCGGCCGTACCGGCCCCCGGTCCCGACGCTCGGGGGCGCCCGTGATGACCGAGATCCAATCGTGAGCAACTTGACCGTGGAATTGGCGGGCGCCGCGTCGGCCAGGGCGATCGCACCGGGAGTGCGAGCATGACGGGAAAAGGCGTCGGCAGTCGCCTGATCCGCAAGGAGGACGACCGCTACATGCGCGGCCGCGGCCAGTTCATCGCCGACATCCACCTGGCCGGCATGAAAGATGTCGCCTTCGTCCGCAGCCCGGTCGCGCATGCCTACATCCGCGGCATAGCGATCCCGGACGTGCACCGCAACGCGGTGTTCACGGCGAACGACATGGCAGAGGTCAAGCCGATCTCCGCGGTCTCCGGCCTGCCGGGTTTCAAGATCTCGGACCAGCCGGCACTGGCCCAGGGCAAGGTCCGCCAGGCGGGCGAGCTGGTCGCCATGTGCCTCGCCGGCAGCCGCGCAGCCGCGGAGGACATCGCCGCGAGCGTAACCTTCGAGTTCGAAGAATTGCCGGCGGTCCACGACATGCTCGAGGGGCGCAAGCCAGGTGCGCCGCTGCTGCACGAGCACTGGGGCGACAACATCTTCCTCGAGACCTTCGTCGAGGCCGGCGACTGGCCCGCGGTGGCCTCGGCGTCGATCAAGGTGACGCGCGAGGTGCGCACGGCACGCCAGTGCATGGCGCCGATCGAGGGCAAGGGCGTCGTGGCCTTCTGGGACAGCCGCCTCGAGCAGCTCACCGTCTACAGCGCGACCCAGATGCCGCACATCGTGCGCACCGGGCTGTCCGACTGCCTCGGCCTCGAGCACGGCCAGGTGCGGGTGATCGCGCCCGACGTCGGCGGTGGTTTCGGCTACAAGGGCATCCTCGCGCCGGAGGAGGTCTGCGTCTGCTGGCTGGCACTACGCTGCCGGCATCCGGTTCGTTGGATCGAGGATCGGCGCGAGCACCTGGTCGCCAACGCCAACTGCCGCGAGCACCACTACGTGATCACCGGCCATGCCGATAGTGACGGCCGGTTGCTCGGCGTCGAGTGCGAGGCCACGGTCGATTCCGGCGCCTACTCGGCCTATCCATTCTCCGCCTGCCTGGAGGCGGCGCAGGTGGCGAGCATCCTGCCCGGACCGTACGATTTTCCGGCCTATCGCTGCCGCACCTTCTCGGTCGCCACCAACAAATGCCCGATTCTGCCCTATCGGGGGGTGGCGCGCACCGGCGTCTGCTTCGCCATGGAGCTGATTCTCGACGCCATCGCCCGAATGGCCGGGCTCGAGCCGCATGAGGTCCGCCTGAAGAACCTGGTCAAGCCACAGCAGATGCCGTTCGACAACATCACCAGCAAGCACTTCGACAGCGGCGACTATCCGGAGTGCCTGCGGCGCGCCGTCTCGGCCATCGACCTTCCGGCGGTGCGCCAGCGCCAGCGCCAGGGCGAGGCCGACGGCCGGCTGCTCGGCGTCGGCTTCTCGATCTTCTGCGAGCAGGCGGCGCACGGCACCTCGGTCTATGCCGGTTGGGGCATCCCGATGGTGCCGGGGTATGAGCAGGCGAGCGCGCGCCTCACGCCCGACGGCGGACTTGAGCTGCGGGTCGGCGCCCATTCCCACGGCCAGGGGCACGAGACCACGCTCGCCCAGGTAGCCCACGAGATCCTCGGCATCGACCCGGATAGGATCAAGGTCGTTCACGGCGACACTGCCTACACGCCCTATTCGACCGGCACCTGGGGCTCGCGCTGCATGGTGATGAGCGGTGGCGCCGTGGCGCGGGCCTGCCGGGAGATGGCCCGGCGCGCGGCGCGCATCGGCGCCGCACTGCTGCAAGCCGACGAGAGTGCGGTGCAGGTCAGGGACGGCGCGGTGGTCGGGCCGACCGGCGGCGTCACGCTCCGCGAGATCGCCAGGGCCTGGTACCTGCGGCCGCAGGACCTGCCGGCCGACGTCGATCCCGGCGGGCTCGAGGTCACGGTCGGCTACAAGCCTGCCCGCGACAGCGGCAGCTTCAGCTACGCCGCCCACGCCGCCGTGGTGGCGGTCGACCCGGAGATCGGCGCCGTCGAGATCCTCGACTACGTGGTCGTGGAAGACGGCGGCGTGCTGGTCAACCCGATGATCGTGGACGGTCAGGTCTGCGGCGGCACCGTCCAGGGCATCGGCACCGCGCTGTTCGAGGAGATGCCGTTCGACCGGGCGGGCCAGCCGCTGGCTTCGACGTTGGCCGACTACCTTCTGCCCGGCGCCCCCGAGGTGCCGGCGATCCGGACCCTGCACATGGAGACGCCCTCGCCCTACACCGAATTCGGGGTCAAAGGCATCGGGGAAGGCGGCGCCATCGGACCGCCGGCGGCGATCGCCAATGCGATCAACGACGCGCTCGCGCCGCTCGGCGCCGAGGTCTGCACGTCGCCGATGACACCGCGACGGATTTTCGAGGCGATTCAGCGAGCCAGGGACGCGCGATGAAGCCCGCGCCGTTCGATTATGCGCGGCCGTCGACCCTGGCCGAGGTGATCGCTTTGTTGCAGCGCGAAGACCTTTCGGTGAAGCTTCTCGCCGGCGGCCAGTCGCTCGGACCGATGCTCAATCTCCGCCTGGCGCAGCCCGACCTGCTGGTCGACATCACAGGCGTCCCCGAGCTGCTGCGCGTCGAGACCGAGGACGCTGGTTTGCTGATCGGCGCCTGCATCACCCACGCCGACATCGAGGACGGCCGGGTGCCCGATCCGACCCAGGGAGCCCTGCCCGCAGTCGCTGGGGCGATCGCCTATCGAGCCGTGCGCAACCGCGGCACGATCGGCGGCAGCCTCGCCCATGCCGACCCCGCGGCGGACTGGACCTCGGCGCTGGCCGCGCTCGGCGCCGAGGCGATCGTGCGCGGGCCGGCAGGCCAGCGCCGGCTGTCCATCGAGCGGTTCATGGCCGGCGTCTTCGAGGCGGCGCTGCAACCGGACGAACTGCTCGAGGCGATCCGCGTGCCGCGGCTCTCGCGGCAGAGGCGCTGGGGCTTCTACAAGGTCTGCCGCAAAGCCGGCGAGTTCGCGCAGGCGATCGGCGCGGTGCTCCATGATCCCGAGCGTGCGGTCTGCCGCGCCGTGATCGGGGCCACCGAATCGACGCCGATCGTGGTGGCCGACGCGGCGCCCCTGTTCGGCGGCCGTCCGGAGGCCGGGCTGGCCGTGGGGTACGATTCGACGCGAGCGGCAGCACTCCTCGACGACAAGGGCATGCGCGACCCGTTCGAGCGGCAGATCCACCTCGCGGCCCTCAGGCGCGCCGTCGAGCTTGCGAGCCGGTCATGAGGACCATCCGCCTGACCGTCAACGGCCAGGCCGTCACCGCCGCCGTCGAACCGCGTACGCATCTCGCCGATTTCCTGCGCGAGAGCCAGCTGCTCACCGGCACGCACCTCGGTTGCGAGCACGGCGTGTGCGGCGCCTGCACGCTCCTGATCGACGGCGCACCGGCCCGCTCCTGCATCACCTACGCGATCGCCTGCGAGGGCGCCGAGATCACGACCATCGAGGGGCTGGATGACGACGAGGTGATGGGCGCGCTGCGCGCGGCGTTCGCCCGCGAGCACGGCCTGCAGTGCGGCTATTGCACCCCCGGCATGCTGGTTACCGCGCGCGACATCGTCGCCCGGCTGCCGCAGGCCGATGAGCGCCGCGTGCGCCTCGAGCTGAGCGGCAATCTCTGCCGCTGCACCGGTTACGTCGGCATCGTGCGCGCCATCTGCGCGGTGCTCGACGAGCGCCGCAGGAACGGCGCCACAGCCGAGCCGGCCCGGCGCCAGGCGCTCGGGCCGACCGGCTCCGGCCGGGCCGCGCCGGCAATGCCCGGCGATGGCGCCGACTTATCGAGGGTTGCGCCCACGCCCGCGGCGGCGCCCGTCAGCGAGGGAACGAGCCGCGGGACCGGCGCCGTCCCGGCTCACGCCGCGCCCCGGACCGTGTTGCGCCAGTCGTTCACGGTCGACCACCCGCGCGAGCGGGTGTTCGCCTTTTTCGCCCGGATCGAGGAAGTGGTCTCATGCATGCCGGGGGCCGCATTGACCGAAGCACCACGCGACGGCCATGTTCGCGGCCGGCTGCGCATCAGGCTCGGGCCGATCGCCGCCGACTTCGCCGGCGAGGCCGACGTCGAGCGCGATCCGGCGCACCATCGCGGCGCGATCCGGGGCCGCGGTCGCGACTCGCGGACCAACTCTGCGGCAAGCGGCGAAGTGAGCTATGTCCTGATCGAGGAGAAGGCGGGCGCGGCGACCCGGGTCGAGGTCGAGGTCGGCTATGCGCTCACCGGCGCGCTCGCCCAGTTCAGCCGCTCCGGCATCGTCAATGATCTGGTCGAGCGACTGACCACCGCGTTCGCCGGCAACCTCGAGGCCCGGCTGCGTGGCGGCACGGACTCCTCGAGCGGCACGACAGCCCCGCAACCCGAGCTCGATGCCGGCTCCCTGGTCCTCGCGGTCGTCCGAACTCGGATCAAGCGGTTCGTCGCCCGCCTTTTCGGCCGGTGAGCCGTTCCGCTCGGTGGCCTGTTGGCGCTACCTCAGCCGCCGAGATACGCCTGCCGCACGTGCGGGTTGCCGAGCAGCTCGGGGCCGCTGCCTTGAAGCGTGACCTCGCCCAATTCCAGCACGTAGGAGCGGTCGCACATCTCGAGCGCGGCGAAGGCGTTCTGCTCGACCATCAGCACCGTCGTGCCCGCGCTGCGGATCTCCATCACGATCTCGAACGTCCGCTCCACCATCGTCGGCGCGAGGCCCAGCGAGGGTTCGTCGAACAGCATCAGTTTCGGGCGCGACATCAACGCGCGGCCGATCGCCAGCATCTGCTGCTCCCCGCCGCTCAAGGTCCCAGCCGGCTGGCTGCGCCGCTCGGCCAACACCGGGAAGCGGGACAAGATTCGGTCCATGTCTTCGGCGACGCGGGCGCGATCGGAGCGCAGATAGCAGCCCATCTCCAGGTTCTCCTGGACGGTCATGTAGGGAAAGACGCGCCGGCCTTCCGGGCAATGGGCGATGCCCATCGCGAGGATTCGCCTGGCCGGCATTCGAGTGATGTCCGCACCTTCGAAAACGATCTGCCCACCCACTGGCGGCACGAGCCCGGAGATGGCCCGCAGGGTCGTGGTCTTGCCGGCACCGTTGGCGCCGATCAGGGAGACCAGCTCACCGCGGCCGACCTCGAGCGAGACGCCCTTCAGCACGCTGACCTTGCCGTAGCGGCACGCGAGCCCTCGAACCTCAAGCATGGCGCACCCCGGCGCCCAGATAAGCGCGGATCACTTCGGGGTCCTTCTGGATCTCGCCGGGCGGCCCTTCGGCGATGATCCTGCCCTGGTTGAGCACCACGACGCGATCAGAGACGCCCATGACCATGCGCATGTCATGCTCGACCAGCAGGACGGTGATCCCGCGCGCGCGGACCTTGTCGAGCAGTCGCATGAAGCTCGACGTCTCCGAGGCATTCATGCCGGAGACCGGCTCGTCGAGCAGCAGCAGCGAGGGCTCGGCGGCCAGCGCCACGGCGACCTCGAGCAGCCGTTGCTCGCCGTAGGGCAGAGCGCCACCGAGCTCGCTCGCCCGCGATCCGAGGCCGACGAAGTCCAGAATCTCCCGCGCCTCGTCCTCGAGGCGCCGCTCCTCGGCGCGGACGCCCGGCAGGCCGAGCAAGGTCTGCCAGACCGTGGCGCGGCCGCGACGGTGCAACCCGATCAGGATGTTCTCGAACACGCTGTTGGCGCCGAACACGCTGGTCTTCTGGAAGGTCCGCACCAGCCCGACCCCGGCGATCTCGTGCGGCCGCAGACCATTGAGCACCCGGCCATGATACCTGATCTCGCCGCGGGTCGGCCGCAGGAAGCCGGTGATCACGTTGAAGGCCGTCGTCTTGCCGGCGCCGTTCGGACCGATCAGACCGACGACCTCGCCTTCGTTGACCGCGAAGGTCATGTCGGAGATCGCGGTCAGCCCGCCGAAATGGACGGCGATGTGCTCGATCGTAAGCCCCGCCCGGGCCATGCCGCCGTGGCCCGTCATGACGTCAGTCCGCCTTGTGCTCGGCCGCGGACGCGCGCGTTAGCGCGGCGCGCTCCGCTGCCGGCCGGCCGCTCTGCAGACTCTCGAACCAGCCGCGCACCGCCGGCACGATGCCGTCAGGCAGGAAGAACACGATCAGGATCATGAACCCGCCGTATATGATCCACTGCGCCTCGGGCTCGGCGATGGTCCGCAGCACGACCGGCAGAATGCCGAAGATCAGGCCGCCGACGATCGGCCCGGCGAGCGTCCCCTTGCCGCCGGTGATCACCATGATCACCATGGTCACGGTGTAGATGAACAGGAACACGTCCGGATCGACGATCCGTACGTAATGCGCGTACAGGCCGCCCGCCGCCCCGGCGATCGCGGCCGAGACGACCGCCGCCAGCACCAGGTAGCGGGTGACGTCAATGCCGAGTGAGGTCGCCAGAGGCTCGTTCTCGCGCAAAGCGATCATGGCCCGGCCGATGCGCGACAGGACGAGGCGCCGGATGATCAGGTACGACAGGATCGCGATCGCCAGCATCAGATAGTAGTTCGGCGCCTTGCGATAGAGCGTCTGCTCCCAAAGGCCGGGAATGCCGAGGGTGAAGGGCGGGATGTTGTTGAGCGCCATCGGCCCTTCGGTGAGATCGACCCAGTTGAGCGCGACCAGGCGCACCACCTCGGCGAAGCTGATCGTGACGATCACGAAATAGGCGCCGCGCACCTTGAACGAGATCTTGCCGATCACCCAGCCGAAGAAGCCGGCCACGAGGATGCCGCACAGGAAGGCGAGCCAGACCGGCTTGGGGGCGAACACGAAAGTGTAGTCCTCGGTGAGTTCGAGGTCGAAGCCGAGCGACATCAGCGCGCTCGTGTAGGCGCCGATCCCGAAGAAGGCGACATGACCGAGGCTGAGCTGGCCGGTGAAGCCGAGCAGCAGGTTGAGGCTCATCGCGGCGATCGTGAAGATGCCGGTCGTGATCAGAATGTGCAGGTAGTACTGGTTGCCGAGCCAGAGCGGCACGCTCAACAGGAAGGCGAGCCAGAGCCAGCGCAGGAGGGGGATCATCCGACGCGCTCGGCGCGCGTGAAGAGACCGGTCGGCTTGAACACCAGGATGATGATGATCAGCAGGAAGCCCATGGCGTCGCGGTAGCCGGAGGAGACGTAGCCAGCCCCGATCTCCTCGACGAACGCCAGGATGAAGCCGCCGATCGTCGCTCCCTTGATGTTGCCGAGGCCGCCCAGGATGACGATCGCGAAGGCCTTGAGCGCGGCGAGGTTACCCATCGTGGGCGTGACCACGAACACCGGCCCGAGCAACGCGCCGGCGGCGGCGGCAAGGCCGGAGCCGAGCGCGAAGGTCGCGGTGTAGATGGCGTTGATGTTGACGCCCATCAGCGCCGCGGTGTCACGATCCTGAAAGGTGGCCCGCATCGCCTTGCCGAGCCGCGTGCGCTGGATCAGAAGCTGCGCGCCGACGATCAAGACCGCCGCGACGGCGAACACGAACACGCGTGTCCAGGACACCGAGACCGGGCCGAGCACGAGCGGCTGCTCGGGGAACGGCGTGACGATCGATTTGGCGACTCCGCTCCAGACCAGCTGCTCGGTGTTCTGCATCACGATCCAGGCGCCGATCATCGCCAGCATCGTGGTGTCGATGCTGGCGTCGCGCAGCGGGCGCAAAAGCACAACCTCGATCAGGCCGCCGAGCGCGATGCCGAGCAGCACCGCAAGGATGAGCGCCAGGAAGAAGTCGACGCCCAGCACCATGCCGAAGAAGTAGACCATGTAGGCGCCGAACGCGTAGAGCTCGCCGTGGGTGAAGTTGACCACCCGCATGATGCCGAAGATCAGGGTCAGGCCGATCCCGAGCAGGGCGTAGGTGCCGCCGAGAATCAGGGCGTTCAGCAGATGCTGAAGGAGCTGGTCCAAGAGGCGATGTCTCCAAGGCGGCGGGCGTTTTCCCTTGCTGCCGGCACCGCGAACGCAGGGTCGAGGACACGCCCGGCCAAATCCCGAGGATCGTGCGACCCGCTTCAGAGCACCTGCGCGGCGCGCTCGTCGCCCCTGATCGGAACGATCGCCGCGGCGACGATCATGCTGCCGTCATAGGCGGGGCCCACTCAGCAGGATGTCAAAAAGGTTCGTCCCGACCCCCTTCGCCGGAGGTCGGGACCCGATCCGGTGGCCGGCTACCTCAGAGCGTCGGCTCGACCACCTTGCCGCCTTCGATGCGGACCACGTAGACGTTGGGCAAACTCTGGCCGCTCTCGTTGCCCTCCGGCCCCTGCTTGGTGAATTTGATGTCACCATTGACGCCGTGCACGTCGACCGTCCAGAACGCCTTGCGGATCGCGTCGGGTTCGGCTTTGCCGGCCGCCTTGATCGCGGCGGCGATGGTCATGATCCCGTCGTAGCCGCGAAAGCCTTCGGTCAGACCGGCGAAATCGTAACCGCGCTTCTTCCATTCGGCGACGAACTTCTCGGCGACGTCCGGGTTCTTGGCCGCCTCCGGGAACCAAGGCGTGAAGAACAGGAGATGGTAGCTGCCGTCGGCGGCGTTGCCGGCCTGCTGGATCAGCTGGTCGGGCGCCTGCGAGCCGCCAGTGGTGATGATCTGCTTGTCGAGGCCGAGAGCCTTGGCCTGCTTGAGCACCAACGTGAGCTGCTCGACCCCGGTGGTGACGAACAGGGTGTCGGCATCGGAGGCTTTGATCTTGGACAGCTGGGCGCTCATGTCCTGCGCCGCCGGGTCCATGGTCTCGACCTCGTCCACGGCGACGTCGTGCTCCTTGAGCATATCGCCGAACTGCTGCGCCGCGCCCCGCCCCCAGTCGTTGTTGACGACCAGGAAATCCGCCTTCTTGATGTTGAACTTGCCGACCTGGTCCGCGAACGCCTTGGCTTCCATCGCCGAGGTCGGCGAGATGCGGAACACCCAGGGATTGCCCTGGGTCGTGATCTTGTCCGAGGACGAGGTCTCGACCAGCATCGGCACGCCGTACTCCATGAGCTTGGGCATGACCGCAAGCGTGAAGGTCGAGCTCCAGGCGCCCATCATCACCGGGACCTCGTCGCTGCCGATCAGCTTCTCGGCGACGGCCACCGCCTCGGTCGGGTTGCTCTTGTTGTCCTCGATGACCAGCTCGATCTGCTGGCCGAGCACGCCGCCGTTGGCGTTGATCTCGTCGGCGGCGATTTTGGCGCCGTCGGTGACGTAATTGCCCGACGCGGCGACGTCGCCGGTGAGCGGTTGGTTGACGCCGATCTTGATGGTGTCGGCCGCGGCGATGGTCGGCATTGCGGCAGCCAACGCAAGCCCGGCCAGCACGGCGATTGTGGTCAGTCGAGTCATACCGTCTCACCTCCTCTGCTGCCCCGGCAAGAGGTCGGGGCTTTGACCTGCTGCCCGGACCAAGGCCGGGGATCTCACCAGTTCATGGTTCTAAGTTTAGTAAGATGGAACTATAAGCAAGCTTGCCGGGCCTTGACAAGCGGAGGTGGGACCGCTGGCCGGCGCGGGCGCGACCGGGCACGCGTAACCTGCTCGAGCGGGCGTTCCACGGACCGCCCGACCGGGCGAAAACGCTCTCTCGTGCCAACGGGAGCGCCGTCTCGCCCGGCCCGGTGCCTGGCGAGCGCGCGGCTCAGGCCCTGCGACCTTCCCTCCCGGCCCTACACCTGTAAGAGGAGAGACGCCATGAAAACAGCCGATCGAGAGAAGCTGCTGACCAGCATAGAGCAGAGTCGGGACAAGGCGATCGAGCTGCTTCGTAAGATGATCTCGATACCAAGCGTAACTGGAAACGAGACGGCGATTCAGAAGTTCTTGGCGGGCTACCTGGAAGACCTTGGTCTCGAGGTCGACATGTGGGAGACCGACTGGGAGGAGCTCAAGAAGCATCCGGGGTATCGGCCCGTGCAGCGTGGATATCAGGGCCGCCCGAATCTCGTCGCCACGCTCAAGGGCGTCGGCGGTGGCCGATCATTGCTCCTGAACGGTCACACGGATGTGATCCCGGTCGGCGACGGCTGGCGGGACGATCCCTGGTCGGCAACGGTCCGGGACGGCCGGATCTATGGCCGCGGATCCGCAGATATGAAAAGCGGCGTTGCCAGCCACATCGTCGCCGTGGAACTCATCAAAGCGACGGGACTGAAGCTCAAAGGTGACGTGCTTATCAACGTCGTCGTTGACGAGGAGGTGAGCGGACATGGCACGCTCGATACGGTCATAAGGGGTTACCGGGCCGACGCCGGTATCTCCGGTGAAACCAGCGATCTGGCCGTCCAGCCGGCGTGTATCGGGCGGATCTGGTTCGAAATTGCGATCGCCGGCAAGGCGGCCGGCATTCAGAAACGCTACGAAGGGATCAGTGGCATCGATCTCGGGAACCAGATCGTGAAGGCCGTGCAGGACCTCGAGGCCAAGCGGGTGGCCACGGTTTCGCACCCCCTCTACCCGAATGCCCTGGATGCCCTGCCGTGCATGATCGGGGCCTTCTCGGCCGGCAATTACCCCAGTTCATTTCCCGAAAGCTGTCTATTGAAAGGCAGCATCGGCACGGTCCCGGGCGAAGATCACGAAGGGGTCAAGCAGAGCCTGGTCGATCAGGTCGCAAGAGCTGCCGCGAGCGACCCGTGGATGAAGGATCACCCGCCCATCGTCCGGTTCGTCGGTTACGATGCCCAAGCTTCGGAAATTCCCCAGGACCATCCCGTCGTCCAGACGCTTATCAACAGCTACCGTGAGGTGGTAGGACGGGCTCCGGAGGTGAGCGGTCGTCAAGGCGCCGCCGATACCCGCTTCCTGAACGAATATGGCGATACGCCCACGGTCATCTTCGGCCCCGGCTCGACGTCGGTCATGCACGCTACCGACGAATACGTGGCGGTCGACGACTATGTCACGGCAATCAAGGTTCTCGCCCTTAGCATTTGTGATTGGTGCGAGGTGAAGTAACTTGACTTTCTTGTATTCTGCTGCATTTGGCACGTCAGGAGGGCCGGCAGGGTTGGGAATGGTGGACGAGGATCCGGGTCACCTGGCTTGGTAGCGCCGGTCGGGATGCAAGAGCTCGAGGTCGCGACGAGCCGCAGCGGCTTGAACGCGGCGGCCAAGAAGATGATGCGGACCAAGCAGGAGCTGAAGTGGCTGGAGGAGCCGGTCGGCCGAGCGGGGCGTCGGCGAGCCAGCCGTACCAGCGTGACGCCGGTCTTTCCTCATGACCTGATCGGGCGTTTGGTCACCCGATGCTGCGCACCGCCAAGGGACACCATGGTCGCTCGGGCCGTCCGCAGGGCGGCGACGTACTGCTCGTAGTTCTCGGCGCCCAACAAGGCGTGCTAAAGGATGCCAACCAGGCCGGAGGTCTCGCCCCGCGTGCCGGTGCCTCGGGTGGCTATGGTCAGGCCCTCCCGTGTCGGATGGCGGGCGATGCCGGCGCGGCCGTCGGCGCCGTCCAGGTAGGACGCGAGGTGGTCGCCGAGCTCCCGGGCATCGTCGGCGGCACCGTCGATCAGGGCGGACTTGCGGCGGCGCAGGAACGGCATGCCCATCAGGTACATGCCGGGCGACGCGACCACCCCGCCGTCGTGGTCGATCCGACCCTTGCGGTGGAGGACCGGTACGTCGAGCCACGAGTAGTCCGGGCGGAAACCGGTCGCCCAGATGATCGTCCTGATCCGGTCGCGGGCGAGGTGCAGGCCGAGCGGCGGCGACTCCTCGACCTCCGTCGGAGGGAAGCGGTGGGGGGCGTCGACCTCGCCGTCGAGGCCGTTGTCGGTCGCCCAGTGGTCGATGGTATCGAGCAATCTGTTCATCTTGAGGTCCGAAAGCGCACAATGGTTGCGCAACGAACCCGAGAACTGGAGCCTGCCGCCGCTGATACCGACGAGGCGGCCGACGAGCCTGACGCCGATGGCGGCCAGCGCATTGAGGTCCAGCACTGCCCGCTCGCGGCAGCCGACGAGCTGCAGCGACGGCACGCCGCGCGCCCTTGCGATATCGTCGACCTCGTCGTAGCGCTGGTCGAGCACGCCGGTGACGTCCATCCACCATTGGATGTCCTTGCCCCGGTAGGTCCTGGGCGCCCGGATGTGCTCGCCCACGGCCAGGGTCACGGGCCGGCCCGAGCAGTGGATCTCCTCGGCGAGCTGCATCCCGGTCGCCGAGGCGCCGACCACCAGCACGCCGCCCTTGTCGAGGTGATCAGGGTTGCGGTACTCCATGGGCGTAAGCGTCCTGATGGCCGGCGGCAGCGCCTCCGCGAGCTTCGGCACGCACGGGACGTTGCAGGCCCCGGTCGCGAGCACCACCGCCCTGGCGTCCCAGTTGCCGCTCTCGGTGCTCACCAGATAGCCCGATTCGGTGCGGCGCACCGACGTGACCCTCGTGCCGGTCTGCACCGGGGCCGAGATCAGGCGCGCGTAGCGATCGAGGAGCGCGATGACCTCGGGCATCGTGCTGAAGCCGTCGGGGTCGTCGCCGTCGTAGCCGAACCCGGGCAGCCGGCGCTGCCAGTTGGGCGTCAGCAGTCGGAGCGAGTCCCAGCGCTCGGTCCGCCACGAGTTGGCGACCTCGCCGCGCTCGAGCACCACGTGGTCGATCGAGCGTTCGGCGAGGCACCGGCTCATCGCCAGCCCGGCATGCCCGGCTCCGACGATGATCGCGGTGGTCGTGCGCATGGGACCCGCTCCCTGCTGGCGCCGTACGATCACTTGACCTCGACGACGACGTTCGTCGGGTTGGTGATGATGTCGTAGACGGCCGAGCGCTTCTGTGACTGGGCGACCAGCGCCCTGATTTCCTCGGGCGTCGCGTCGGCGTCGATCTCGTAGGTCACCTTGATGCCGTCGAAGCCGTTGCGGACGTCGCCGTCGATCCCGAGGATGCCCTGGATGTCCATGCTCCCCCGGATCGTCGCCGAGACCGAACGCAATTGGATGTTGCGGTTTTGGGCGACCGCGGCGACGCCGGCCGTCAGGCAGGCGCCCAGGCCGACCAGCACGTATTCGACCGGCGTCGCGCCGTTGTCCTCGGAGGCGAAGATCTCCGGATGGTCGGCGTCGAAGGTGAACTCGGTCTTGTGCTTCTGGTCCTGACAGAGGCCGAAGAACCCGTCGACGGTCGAGCGGCTGTAGGTGCCGTTCATCCACTTGCAGGTCGCCCGCCACTGGAACCGGGCGGCCTCCGGCGCCGCGGTCAGGGCCTCGCGCGCACCCAGCAAGGCCGCGACGTTGACGCCGTTGTCGGCGGTCGCGATGGTGTCGTGGGAAAGAGACATCGACTTCCTCCTCCTTGCGTTCACCGGGTCAAAGGACCGGAGCCCGGGCGGCCGTGACGACGAACTCACCCGGTATCCGGTAGCCATCACCCGACCTGTAGGCGGCGATGGATTCGAGATACTCGGCGTGGGCCGCCCGCTTGGTCGCGTCGTCGAAGCGGCTGTACGCGAGCGCAACCGGCCCACCTTGGAAGACCGCCGCCAACGCGTCGGCGGCGGAGGCGTAGTCGAGCGTCGTCGGCAGGCGCTCCGAGCGGATGTCGGTGAAGCCCGCCGCCGCGAACACTCGCGCGAGCGTGTCCTTGGTGCCGAGATGGAAGAACATCGGGCAGACCTCGGAAGCGACCCTTGCGTCCGTGATCGGAAAGATCTCGGCCCAGCCGCAGTTGCGCCGCGCGCCCCACACGGCCGCGGCCGCCGTGCCGCCGGGCCTGAGCAGCCGGCGCATCTCGCAAAGCGCCCGCACGGGGTCCGGGACGTACATCAGCCCGAGGGCGCACACCGCGGCGTCGAACGCACCATCCGCGAACGGCAGCTCCTCGGCGTCGGCGCGCTCGAAAGCGATGTTGCCGGTGCTGCGCCCGGCGGCGATACCGCGGACCGTCTCGACCATCCGCTCAGAGATGTCCGTGCCGACGACCGCGCCCTCGGCGCCGACGGCCTCGGCGGCGCGAAAGGTGACCAGGCCTGTGCCGCAGGCGACGTCGAGCACCCGGCCGCCGGGCCGCAGGTCGACCATGTCGAGCATCAGCGAGTGGGCCGGATCGAGCTGTGTGCGCCAGCCCTGCTCGTAGGCGGCCACGGCCCTGTCCCAGCCGTAGCGCTGCACGCGACGCTGAAGCCTTGCTTCCATGACCGTCATGCCTCACCACCGTTCGCGTGCCGCACGCGCCGCAGTGCGATGGCCCGGCCGAAGATGTCCAGGTAGGGGCTGTGGCGCTCCGCCAGGTTGATGACCCCGTCCAGCGCCTGCTTCGGGGCCGGGCTTTGGATCGAGACCGCGTAGCGGACCTCGGTGTAGCCGGGCGGGATGCCGTCGCCGACGCCGAGTTCGCCGCGAGCGTCGAAGTCGGCCTCGACCTCGACCGCGTCGATCGGCACGCCCTGGCGGGCGGCCCAGGTGGCGATGCCGATCACGAGGCAGCTGGCCAGCGCCGCGCGGCCGAGCACACCGGGCGTCGGGGCCGTCTCGCCGCCGCCGACCTTGGCCGGCATGTCGGCCGCGAGCTTCCAGGGGCCCTCCTCGACCTCGCAGCGCAGGTCGTCGACGAGGCGGGCCTTGGCGGCACAGGTGATGCGTCCGCGGGACGGCTGGAGCGCGAGCAACTGGATGCTGCGCTCGGTGGCCCCCTGGATCGTCAACCGATTCGACATCACCGTGCTCCCGCGATGCGCCGGTTCCACCGCGCCCCTTGGGGCGTGGGAACCGACTCTGTCGTCGCCCGTGGATCGTTGTTGCGGGCACGATCATGACAGGCGCCGATCACAGGGGCGTCAGCGGGCGTATCAAAAAGCCGTCAAAACGACGTCCGTGGATGCGCGTCGGCGAGCACGCCTCTGGAGCAGCTTTCCGGCTCGGCGCTGAGGCCGTGGCCCGACGGCCGACCCCAGGAAGGGCGTGGACCCACAGGCGTCTTGGCGGAGGGAGGCTCACCGGCCGCGAACATTCCTTTACTCGGCTCTGCGGCGCCTGCTCCATCGATACACATTTGAGATGCCAAATGAATTGAACGCGGCAGCGGTAATTCTAGCCTCAGGGGTTATAGTTCTAATCTAAAAATCCCTCTGCGATACGCCGGTAGCTCACGAGCTTGCTCTCCAGGCCGGAGAACGTTGCACGCAGAAGTCGCCCCTTACGGTCTGGGGATGACGTAGGCGATCATAGCGGTCATGGGCACGACACTGTGGCAAACTCATCGGTATGCTGGCCCCTTCTGCAAGGCCAGGCCTTCTTCACCTCGGTGATTGTCCAGATCTCCGGAGGCGTTTTATCGAGAGCGATGTCCCACCGTTCGCCGCTGATGGCATCGTCCAGCAGCCCATCCCGGATCACGGTTACCTTGGCCGAGAACGGTGCTTCGCTGGCTGCGTTCTCTTGAATGATGTCCTGCGTTTTGGCCTCAAACGAGCCGACAACCTTGAGCGCAATGTCAACGGGCGCGCTGCCGCCCGCGGCCAGTGCTGAGGCTGCCGCGTACGCCTCCGGAGCGACAGCCGTCATGGCGCGATCGGGACGTCCGCAAGCGATTGTCGCTGATTGGCTGACCAGGCGGGCGACGCCAGAAACGCCGCCGAAAAGACCGCCCATGTGAGTCGGGTAGCCATCGGTGCTTTGGCTGCGCCGCCCACGTTCACCACAGTCAACGACCTCTCGCTACGTGTCATCGAGCTGTAGGCCGAGCATCGGTTCGGCTTGCTCCATCTTCATCGCACGCTTCTGGCGCGCCTGTCCCTCGAGTTGATGGAAGCTCGTTCACATCATGCTGAAGCTGATCGTATCCACCGCGCCGCCGTGGACATCGCTCCGCAGCATTCCATCCGTGACGAGCCGCAGCCTGCCGGTCTCTGGCACGCGAGCAGCTCGTGGACCTGGAGCCGCGACGTCCTACTCGACCCGAAGTGCGCTGATGTGATCGTCCTGCATTGGCAAGGATTCAGCGGTGGCGCCACTTTCCTGCATCGCGAAGGCAGGAGCTTCGAAGGCGTTCGCTACAAAAGGGGAAGCCCCCGGCACAGTGGCGCGAGGGCCTCAACCCAGTCGTCCCCCCTTATACGAGGATCGCCTCCCTGGATCCTCCGGAGGGTATGCCTCTATCCTTTGTCGGGAATCATCCGCGATGGCCAGTTAAAGCTCTGCAACGTCCGCTCCGATGCCGGGCGGCTGATCCGAAGCACACCGTACGCTCCGTTGGCGGATCGCACTCCTGGAGCTACCTCAGCTGAGCGCGGCGATGATCCTGCCGATCCGCTCGATGTTGCCAAGCGCCTCCTGGTGGGCCAAGCCCGGCCACTGCACGCGCAGCAGGATGTGGTCGGTCCGGGCGATCTCGGCGTAGTGCAGGATCTCGTCCTTCACCTGCTCAGTCTCGCCGATCAGGAATCGCCCCTTGGCGAAGTCGTCGAAGGTGGCGTTGAAGTCGCGCGCCGCAGCCTCGCCCTGGCCCCAGGAGGCGTAAGCGCGGTATTTGAACAGCAGCGGCCCTCGGCTGATCGTCGCCGCGTGCGCAGCGTCGCGCCCGACGAAGCATTCGCGGATCAGCGGGCAGCTGACGTCCTCCGGCTGCCCGGTCTGACGCCGCTCTTCGCGAAAGACCTCCAGGCGGCCCAGCATCGACCGGACGGACAGCGTCGGCGCGATGCACCAGGCATCGGCGATCCGCGCGGCCCGGCGCACCGCCGGCTCGACATCGCCGCCAAGCCAGATCGGTGGCCGAGGGCTCTGCTTGGGCCTGACGCTCGCCTTGGCGGCGTCGAGCCGGAAGTATCGGCCGTGGTGGGTCACGCTGTCCTCGGTCCACAGCCGTTTGATCAGCTCCAGGCCCTCGGTCAGCCGCCCGACGCGCTCGCGCTGGTCGATGCCCATGGCCTGGAACTCCTCGGGCCGATAGCCGAGGCCGGCGCCAAGCACGTAGTTGCCGTCGGAAAGCCAGTCGAGGGTCGCGGCTTCCTCGGCCGCCAGCACCGGGTTCATCATCGACAGCAACAGGACGCCGGGGCCGATCTGCATGCCGGCCGCGTCCTCCACCAGGTGGCCGAGCAGCGGGTTGGTCTGGAACATCCCCATCGGACCGGTCAGCAGGTGCTGGCCCACGAACAGAGAGGAGAAGCCGTTGTCGCAGGCCGCGCGCACCTGCTCGCGCAGCGCCTTGAGGAACGCCGCCGGATTCTCCTCCGGCGACCACTGCACTGCCGTGAACAAGCCGATGCGCATGCGTCCTCTCCCCGACCGGTATCTGAGACCGAGATTCGGGCGGGGGGGAGCGGGTGTCAATTCTCAGCCACTCCTGTTTTGGCCTCCCGTCGATCGGCGCCCGCGCGGTCGACCCGGCCATTCACCTCGCTCGACTGGCCTGCGCTGATGAAATCCGGAGGACTCATCGCGCTCGCTGCAAGCCGATAGACGGGCCGGGCTCAGCGATCTCAGGCGGCCGGTCGCGACCGGCACATGGGATGCCAGCCACGGCCTCAAGATCGGCATCGGCGCGATCAGCAACGAACACGATCGGAAGTGCCGAAGACGCGCTCGAAACGACTGCGAGCCTCGGGAGCCAAATGCGTGGCGGGATGTGCTCAATACCGAACTGGACGATCGCCCGAGCGACAGCTCGATGGGGGAGGCCGCTCGTTACCTCGCGAACGTCGGCCGCCGCGCCGCGACCGCCAACTCCGACTCCAGCGCCATCCCGAGATTGCAAAGCCGGCCCTCGTCGAACAGCCCCGCCCAGAGCGAAATCCCCTGCGGCACCTCGAACCTCGCCGCGCCTTCGCTCACCTCGCCGGTCTTGAGCTTGGCGTCTGCGAGCGGCGAGTCCGAGCACGTCGCGACTTCGAGAAAGCCGACGCGCAGGTGGAGACAGGGATGGCCGGTGAAGTTGCTCGCGACCAGCATCGGCCCGCTCGTGAATGGTCCGATCAGCGCGTCGGCCCGGTCGAACAGGCCGCCGATCACCTGCATGACACGGTACCGAAGCCGGTCGAGCTGGACATGGTCACCGCGGATAAGAACCGCGCCTTGCGGAAAGTATTGGGCCAGGCGTTCTCGTCCTGCCGGACCAGCTGGTCGTCGCGGTCGGAAAGCGTGAGCGCCTCGAACGCCGCCGCGGCTTCGGCGTGGAGCACGCCTAGCAGCGAGCCGTAGGGCAGATCCGGCAGGTCGAGCTCGACCAGCTCCAATCCCAGCCGCTTGGCCGCGGCCAGCGCGGCGCGGTCGACCTCGGGGACGCCCTCATCATCGAACGCCGCCGGCAGCCAACCGAGCCGCATGCCCTCGAGCCGCGCGTCGGCGGCGAAATTGAACGGCTCGTCGATCGAGCTGCGATCGGCCGAATCCGCTGCCGTTGATCGCGGCCAGCACCAGGGCGCAGTCCTCGACCGAGCGGCAGATCGGTCCGACCTTGTCGAGCGACCAGCAGAGCGCCATGGCGCCCGCGCGGCTGACCCGCCCGAAGGTCGGCCGAAGGCCCGTGGTCCCGCAGCGATGGTAGGGCGAGGTGATCGAGCCCAGGGTCTCGGTGCCGATCGCAAAACCGCAGAGCCCGGCGGCGGTCGCCGAGGCCGAGCCGGCGCTCGAGCCGCTCGATCCCTCGTTCAGGTTCCAGGGATTGCGGGTCCTGCCGCAGAACCAGATGTCGCCGGAGGCGAGCGCGCCGAGCGTGGTCTTGCCGAGCGGGACAGCGCCGGCTGCCCGCAGCAGCAGGACCACCTGGGCATCGCGGTCCGAGACCCGATCCCGGTAAGGCATGGCCCCCCAGGTGGTGCGGATGCCGCGCGTGTCGAACAGATCCTTCAGAGCGCAAGGAATACCGTGCAGCGGGCCGAGGTGCGTGCCTGCTGCAAGGAGCGCGTCCGCCGCATCGGCCTCCGCTCGGGCGAGCTCCCCTGTGACCGTGACGAAGCATTCCAGCCGGTCGCCATACGCCGCGATCCGGCTCAGACAGATCTCGGTCAGCCGCCGGCTGGTGAGCTCGCCGCGCGCGATCCATTGCGAGAGACGCGTCACCGGTGCAAACGCGATGTCTTCGGCGCGGTCCGGCAATGGTCCCGGCTCGGCGTTCGAGGCTCGGAGCGGCCTTTGCGGGGACAGCGGGGCAAAGCCCGGCAGGCGCGGGTCGAACCGGGACGCCATCGGCAGTTCATTGGCGAACGGGAGCGCGCGTCGCGCCCGCGCGGCCTCGATTCCGGGCCTCGAGATTGTCGAGCATCAACCGTCGCTCGGCGAGCGTATAGTGCACGCCCATGAGCTTCTCGGCCGCCTCGATGGTCTCGACCGTGATCTCGCTGTCGCTCACGGTCCCCTCGTCCCGCTTGCCGCACCCTAGGGGATCATCGGAGCGGGCGAAAGCCCAGCCGTCAGGGCACCTGTCCTTGCGGGTCACGTGAGATCCCTCCGCGGTCTTCGGAGGTGGCGCGAGGCATCGGGAGGCGTGCGCACCCCTCCGGATGGGATCAGCCTCTTGATCGGCTTTCTGCCTGCCTAATTCTGCAGCGGCGGCTGGAACTGCTGGCCGGGAATTGCGCGGACGCCGAGCCGAACGCTCCGAGCGCCGCTCAGCGACACCAGCCGGCCTCGACCACACGATAGGGTTCGTCGATCGCATGGCCGAGCGGCGTGCCATTCCGGCGCACCAGGGCGGCGAACTGAATCAGCGCGCCCTAACGGCGGCCGTCCAGCCAGCTGGCGTGAGTCACGGTGATCCGCACCGCCCAGCCGTCGCCGTCGACCAGAACGCAGACTTCGGCGCCGAACTCGATCGGCGTGCCTGCTTCGAGCGTCACTCGCAGGTCGACCCGACGTGATCGCATCCAATGCCACTGCTGCGGCGAGGCCGGCGAGCGGTCGGTACGGCTGGATGGCGTTATGCAATACCGCGATCTTGGCGCCGCTCTCCGGATCCTCGATCAGGGCCTGGCCGAGGTCAGGCCGGCGCTCAACAAACGCCGTGTTGCCGGCATACAGCGTGCCCTCCAGATCGAGCGCGATGATCCCGGCATCGGCCTCCGGATTGCGCTCGAGCTCGGCCCGAACGGCGAGCGCCGCCGGCATGCCGTCGGCCATGCGGCCGAGCACCGCGAGATTGAGCGGCTTGCCGTCCACGCCCGGCAGATTCGGCAACCGGTGACCGGTGACCAGCCCGTCCTCGGCCCGGCCGGGCGTGAACTGACTGAGCGGGGCAGGACGATCGGGACCACTCGACAATCAGTACGGCCAAGCGCCTCAGTGATCGCGGTGGGCGGTGCCACGCCGGTTGTCTCACCTGCGGTAAACAGGGTCCGCGAGCCGCCGCGCTGGGTCTCGGCGCGCACCAGCTGCCCGTCCTGGGTGATCGCGACCAAGCCCGCGAAGCCACCAATCGCCCCACGACCGACCCGCTCGACCGCCTGCAGGGCACGGAACGCCGCCCGGCCGGCGTTCGGGCCCGCGACCGCGATGCCGATCGTCATGCCGTCACCAGATGGTCGGCCGCGACCTCGACCAGCGGCCCGCGCGGCAGCGCCGCAGCGTCGAGTTTGGGCCGGACGCCACGCTGGCGACGGGGATCGGGCACCGGCACCGCTGCGAGCAGAGCTCGGGTGTAGGGGTGGCGGGGCTCGTTCAACACCGCAGGGCGTGGTCCCATCTCGACGATCCCGCCCTGGTACATGGCTGCGACCCCGGTGGCTGACCCGCTCGACCACCGCCATGTCGTGACTGATGAAGAGGTACGAGAGGCCGAGCGTCTCCTGCAGCTCGAGCATGAGATCGAGCACCTGCGCCTGCACCGAGACGTCGAGCGCCGAGGTCGGCTCGTCGGCGACGATCAGCTTGGGCCCGACCCGAGCGCACGCGCGATGCACAGCCGCTGGCGCTGGCCCGAGAACTCGTGCGGGAAGCGCCGCGCGTGCGCACGCTCGAGCCCGACCCGCTGGAACGGCTCGGCGACCCGGTCCTCCAGCTCGCTGCCGCTGGCGAGGTCGTGGATCACCATCGGCTCGGCGACCAGCCGGCCGGCGCTCATGCGCGGGTTCAAGGACGCGAACGGGTCCTGGAAGATCGTCTGCATCTCGCGCCGCGTGGCGCGCAGCGGCCCGGCGCCCAGCTGCCGGAGATCCTGCCCGTCGAGCTCGATCGCGCCGGCGTCGACCTCGAGCAGGCGCAGCACGGCGCGCCCCGTGGTCGACTTGCCCGAGCAGCTCTCGCCGAGCAGCGCCAGGGTCTCGCCCGGCATCAGCGTGAAGCCGACGTCGTCCATCGCGAGCACGCCGCCGGTCTCGCCGCCGCGCCAGCTGCGCCGGCCGGGGAAGCGCTTGCGCAACCGGCGGGCCTCGAGCAGCGGCCGGTCCTGCGTGGGCGGCGGCGGCGATGTCGCAACGACCTGGCCGTCCGCCGCGAAGCGCTGCGGGCGGGTCGGTAGCGGCGAGACTGCCGAGGCGCGGCACGGCGGCCGGCAGGCGCTTGGTGTAAGCCTCGCGCGGCGCCCGGAAGATCTGCCCGACCGGGCCCTCCTCGACCTTGCGGCCGCGATGCCTGACTACCACCCGGTCGGCCATCTCGGCGACCACGCCCATGTCGTGGGTGATCAGGATGATACTGGCGGCAAAGCGCGCCTTGAGCGTCCGCATCAGATCCAGGATCTGCGCCTGCACGGTGACGTCGAGGGCCGTGGTCGGCTCGTCGGCGATCAGGATCGCTGGATCGGTCGCCATCGCCATGGCGATCATCACCTGCTAACGCATGCCGCCCGAAAGCTGGTGCGGATACTGCTTCAGCCTCGCCGCCGGCTCCGGCAGGCCGACCAGATCGAGCATTTCGACCGCGCGCGCATCCGCCTCCACTTGGCGCATGTTCTTGTGGACGACCAGGCCTTTGGTCAGCTGGCGGCCGATGGTCGACACCGGGTTGAGCGAAGTCATCGGCTCCTGGAAGATCATCGTGATGCGATCGCCGCGCAGGCCGGTGACGGCCCGCTCGTCCAACGCGAGCAGATCCTGGCCGGCGAACCAGGCATGACCGCCCGCAACCTCGCCGCCCGGCTTAGGGAGCAGCCCCAGGAGTGCCAGGCTGGAGACGCTCTTGCCCGAGCCGCTCTCGCCGACGACGGCCAGCGTCTCGCCACGCCCGAGCTCGTAGGACAGCCCCTCGACCGCCGCCTGGTGCCGGCCGCCGCTCGTAAACACGACCGCGAGATCCTCGACCTTCAGCAACGGCTCGGCCATGCTCAGCCGCTCTGCTGGCGCGGGTCGAGGACCTCGCGGATGCCATCGCCCAACAGGTTGAAGCCGAGCACCGTGACCGCGATCGCCGAGCCCGGGAAGATCATCATCCAGGGTGCGCGCGAGATCAGGTCGCGCGAGGAGGCAGCCTAATGGGTGCGTCAAGCGGCGAGTTTGAAGTTTTGTTGGAAGAGCTGCCGGCTGGTGAGCAGGGCCCAGAGGACGTTGATGCGTCGGCGCGCGAGGGCGAGGACGGCTTGGTGATGGCGTTTTCCCTCGCGGCGCTTGCGGTCGTAGAAGGCGCGGCTGTCGGGGTGGCCAAGGGAGCAGAAGGCGGACTGGTAGAAGACGCGTTTGAGTCCCTTGTTGCCGCCTGTGGGACGCCTGAGGAAGCGCACCTTGCCGGACTGGCGCAGGACCGGCGCGATGCCGGCCGCGGCGGCCAGCGCGTCGGCGGAGCGGAAGCGGGAGAGGCAGCCTGCCTCGGCGATCAGCTCGGCGGTGAGCACGGCCCCCATGCCGGGCAGGCTGCGGATGAGGGCCGCGTCAGGGTGGCGGTCGAGGAACTCCTCGAGTTCACGATCGATCTCGGCGAGGCGGGCGCGGGCGGCGAGCGCTTCCTGGGCCAGCTCCTTGATCAGACGTGCGCTCATGCGTTCGGCCGGGACGGCAATGGTCTGCTCGACCGCGGCAGCCAGGGCGCGCTCGGCGAGCGCGTCGACATGGGGCAGCCCTCCGGCGGCCCTGAGATGGCGGACCAGGCGCTTCTTGCCGGCGGTGCGCAGCTCGGCCGGGGTGACGAACTTGGTCAGGAGGACCAGCGGCCCCTTGGTCTTGAGGTCGAGGCAGGCTTCCAGGCCGGGAAAGATGCCCACCAGCAGGTCGTGCATGCGGGACAGGCGCTGGGTTTGGGCATCGACCAGGTCGCGGCGCCGGCCGACGAGCAGCCTGATCTCGAGATCGAGTTCGGTCGCCGGATCGATCGGCCGCAGGTCGGAGCGGGTGCGGACCTGGTCGGCGATGGTGCGCGCGTCGCGCGGATCGGACTTGTTCTCGCCCCCCACGGTGCCCTGGCGGGCGCGGTTGACGGCCAAGCCCGGGACGTGAACGAGCGCCAACCCCGCTGCGGCCAGCATGGCTTCGGCAAGGCCGGCGATGCCGCCAACGACATCGAGGCCGACGCGTATGGCGCCGCCAAGGCTGACGAGCTCCTCGATCAGCGCCGCGATGTCAGTCGGCGTGTTCGGCAGCTTGCGATCAAGGCGAACCACGCCGTCGGCATCGACGGCCGTGACCCAATGCACCTCCTTGGCGATATCGATCCCAACACTGATCCGCATGGCGCCCCCCGGCAGGTGATCGTGACCCGGCATCCCGCCCGCGCCGTCGTCGCCCTACACAGCGATGGATCGCAGAGCCTAATCAGCGGTCGAGGCGGTGTGGCGGTGCCGGGGGATCTGCCTCCGGAGCCATCATGGGCAGCCAGCATGAAAACCATCCCGGCACCGCCGCCGCACCACGATCCTGGCATGCCAGGATCGTGGTGTCAGGCACTGCCGAAGCAGCAACTCAACGGTAGGGCGAGCATGAAGCCCCATTCGGGCTCCGGCCGTTGCGCGCCGAGACCGAGGAAGCTGAGGCCGGCCGCGGCCAGCACCGCGGTCGAGATGCCGAGCGTGCCGACCACGATCAGGGTCGGCACGACGTTCGGCAGGAGATGCAGGAAGATCAGGCGCAGAAGCCCGGCCCCGGCGGTGATCCCGGATTCGAAGTAGGGCTTGCTCCTCTCGTCCAGCACGACGCTGTGGGTCACCCGGGCATAGAAGGATCGACGCGATGCCGACCGCGATCATCGCGTTGGTGAGCCCGATGCCGAGGATCGAGATGCAGGCGAGCGCGATCACGATCTCGGTGAACGAGAACAGGATGTCGACCGCGCGCATCAGCAGGCGCTCGGTCCAGCCACCGGCATAGCCACTGACGAGGCCCAGCAAGAGGCTGCTGGTCACCGAGATCCCGACCGCGATCAGCCCGATCTGGAGCGTCAGCCGCGCGCCGAACACCATCCGGGAAAAGAGATCGCGGCCAAAGTCGTCGGTGCCGAACCAGTGGCCCACCGACGGCGGCGCCAGGCGCGGCCCGGCCGCCATGCGCAGCGGATCGAACGGTGCGATCAAGGGCGCCGCGATCGTCGTCACGACCAGGGTCAGGGCGATCACGAGGCCGATCACGCCGGTCGGGCTCCTGAGCAGTGCCCGCCATAAGCCGCGGCCGGCCGCCGCCTCGACTGGATCGGGCTCGGCCAGGGCGGTCTCCGCGAGGAAGGTCTCGCTCGCGCGGGCGTTAAGATCGCGGTCTCTGCCTCGCGCCCTCTGAGCCCGTCCGCAATCGGCGCAGCCCGCCATTGTGCTGCCTCCGGCCGTCCGCTGTGCTGCTTCTTGCCGTCCGGAAGCTCGCGTGCGGCCCGCCCGCAAGGTGCGTGCCGACCGGTCCGCGAGCTCAGCAGGTCGCCGCCATCCGACCCGTCGCTCGAAGCTCGAGGCGGGCCCGAGGTCGATCGATCCGATGACAGCATGGTCGGCGGCAGCCGGTCCGCTGACCGGGCCCTATTCGACCGTGACGTCGTTGAACTGCGGATCCAGGAAGGCGCCGACCTTGAAGCCCTTGACCTCGGGCTGGACCGCGAACATCCACTCCCGGCCCGGCGTGTACAGGCCGATATGAACGGCGTTCTGCATCGTCAGGTACTTGATCACGTCATGGACCGCCGCGAGGCGTCCCTTCGGGTCGATGGTGGTGCGCGTCTTCTCGGGCATCGCGTCCGGTTCGGGCGTCTGAAAACCCGAATAGGCGCCCGGCGAGCGCCAGAGCTGGTACAGGATGTTCGGGTCGAACCAGGACCAGGTCATCATGTCGTAGCCGAGCCGCTTGAACAGCCGCGCCGCGGCCGCCATGGACACGGCCGCCCGGGCCGCGAGCTCGGTCGCCGACTGCTCGACGATCGCGGTCGGACGCTCGAGCAGCAGATCCGCCAGCCGCCGCTCCCCCGCGGCATGCGTCGTAGCGCTCGAGAATGCGCTGCGGCAGGAAGGTCTGTCGATCCATAGCCCGTTTCATATGAGTGTATTGAGACGCAATCCCTGAAACGAACGCTATCGAATTTCATCCCCGTCGGTCAACGATCGCACCGAACCCGCCTCACGCCGCCCCTTTTGCCGCGAGGCGCTCGCTCAGGGCCCGCGTGCCGTTCTTCGCGGCGTTCGGCATCGCCCCGGACGCTGCCATGGTCGCCCGCTGGGGAACAGATGAACGGGCCCTCGACGGCGAACGCGCACGAGCCCGCGGATCGTCGCGATTCGTAAAATCCTGCGTTGACCATCGACCCTGGCTCACCTACGAGCAGGTGTGAAGTAGCTCACAACGCGCCGCCGCGCAGCGCGGCACACTGACTTCCGGCTCAAACCGTCTGCAGAAATTGTCCGGTCGGACAGGGGAAGCTAGGCGATGCCGCGAAACATCCTCGCACATGGCTCTCGAACTGGCGCGCATCGTATAGCCTCCGTCAGGAGGCGCTTTCTGCGGCCAGGGAGGCGCCGGCGGCGTAAGTACCCGCAGCTACCGACCGCAGCAATCACGATTGATTTCTTGGTCATGTGCTGCGGCCAGCACGCCGGCGGGCCAGAACTGATGATCGAGCTCGGCGGGCTCAGCGAAGCAGTCTTATCTTTCGTCAGGAGGACGGCGCGATGAGAGGATTGCTACCCCGCAGCAATATCCTGCTTGTAACTGTGGTACTTCTGGATTCGGCATTAGTCTGGTCAAGCTCCGAGGCAGCGAGGGCGGCTGACGTGCTTGAGCGGAGCTACAACCAGTTTCGCACCGGCGCCAATACGGCTGAAACCATACTAACGCCCGCAAATGTCCGATCCAGCGCCAACCAGTTCCATCGCCGCTTCGTGATGCCAGTCGACGGCAAGATCGAGGGTTCACCCCTTTACGCGTCCAACGTCAATATTGCCGGTGCCACGCATAACGTGGTCTATGTCGCCACGATGCACAACACGGTCTACGCTTTCGACGCGGATACCGGCGCGCAACTGTCGGCGCGATGGCTCGGCGACGCGGTTACCGGGAACGATCTGCAAACGTTGAAGCCGATCACGATTCACCACGAGTGGGGCATTGCGAGCACCCCGGTGATCGACCTCGCGAGCGGAACGCTCTACGTGGTCCGCTGGGGCTATGAGAACGGCATCAGCGGGCCCACGTTCCGCCTTTTCGGGCTCGATATGGCCAATCTGAGCCATGACAAGTTCGGCTCGGGGCTGATCGACGGGTACAATGTCGGCGGCAAGGACTTCGACCGGTACCGGCAGATGCAACGGGCTGGCCTCGCGCTGGCCACCAAACCCGGCGGCGCGAAGGCCGTGGTCATCGCGTTCGGCGGTGGCGAGGGGCAAGGGAGTCCCTCGGGTTGGGTGGTCGCATTCGATACCGCCAAGCTCGCCAATGGCAGCGCGCATGCCGACGTCTGGTGCAGCAATCCCAACAACAGTAGGGGCAGCGGTGGCGGCGGCGGCGTATGGATGGCCAACGCGGCCCCTGTGGCCGACGGCAACGGCGACATCTACGTCGTGACCGGCAATGGTCCCTACAACCCTGAGTTCGGCGCCGACCAGCTCGGCGAGAGCGTCGTGCGCCTGACGTGGAACCCGGGCAACCCAGGTTCGCTTTGGGTCAGCGACTGGTTCACGCCGTTCCTCGACGCCGACCGCGACGACGCTCACAAAGACCAGGATCTGGCTGCCGGTGGCGTGGTCGCGATGCCGGACGGAACCGGCCTGATCGTCGGCGGCAAGGACGGCGTGTACTATCACGTGAACCGGGCCACGATGGGCAAGCGGGACTTCAGCAAATTGAACGACCAGCCCTTCGTCGGGTCCTTCAACTACCAGCCATGGAACGGACACTCGTCGTTGTTCGATGACCTGAATCAGGTGACGTCGACCGACCCGTTCACGATCGGCCACGTCGACCGCGGTCGGACGCCGCATATCCACGGGACGGGCGTGTACTTCAATCGGATGCTGTTCGTAAACGGCGAGAACAACGCGGTTCACGTGTTCTCGAACACCAACGGACATTTCAGCGGTCCGGTTGCGCGCGGCACCACCACCGCATCGTTCGGGACCGCGTCGCCGGGTGGCATGCCCGGCGGGATCCTGTCGCTGTCGGCGAACGCCACCTCGAACGCCATCCTATGGGTGAACGAAGCCTCCGGGAACCTGCCGAGCGACCCCGCCGCCAACATCGCCCCCACCCCGAACACCCTGCGCGCCTACGACGTCTCGACGGTGGGCACGGGTACGCTGCAGCTGATCTGGGACAGCGAGATGGAGCCGAACGATCGCGTCGGCGCGGCGACCAAGTTCGCACCGCCGCTCATCGCCAACGGCAAGGTGTACCAAGCAACCTATGACAACCAGGTCGTGGCGTATGGTCTCGGCGCCCCGTCTCCGATCCCGAATTGGGATATCCGGCGCACGGTCGTGTTCATTTACGCCGAGACGCGCCCTGGTCAGGACCTGTTTGCCCGGGGCGGCAGCAAGGGGGGAGACCCGATCCGCATCCGTCATCGCAATTGGCTGAATGAGGACACCACCGTTTACCGGTGGGGCGATGCGTACCTCGACTGGACCGACGGCGAACTGAGCCAGGCGCGCCCCTCACCCGACCTCGGCGGCGGGTCGCCGCTGGACTGGACGACGAGCCTCGCCCAAGGGCAAGGTCAGCCGTACGCTTGGACCGCCGGCTATGGCATCGCTGACGAGAACGACTTCGGCATGCATTACTGGATGCTGGACGTCGACATGGATTGCGAGCAGGCGTTCAGCGACGGCCAAGGCCGGAGCTGGTTCGAGCTCAAGGCGTTCATGGTCACCCATCTCATGACCGCCGTGGCCCCGACCCCGGGCTGGGAGGGCAACATCGCCCAGACCAGCAACCCGGCGCCGCCGTACTCCTCGACGAATCACATGGGGATCTGCGGCATGACCAACGTGTTCGTTGCCAATTTCGCGAACCTGCCCGGCACGCTCGACCAGAACTCTGCCCGGTTCTTCCCGCCAAGCTACACCTATCTCTCGCCAGCCGACGAGCGTGGCGCTTCGGCAGAAATGTCGAACGAGACGCCCTGCATTTCGCCCAACGTCGAGAAGCGTTGTCTCGGTAATCTCGCCCAGACCTGCCAGGACGTGAACGGTCATAAGGTCTTCCGCACCGCTCAAGACTGTACCGCGACGCCAGCCGGCGGGAACTTCGTTCAGATGTGTCAAAGGTCGACCGGCCAGTGCTGCACGCCGGGACTGGGGCAGAGCGGCAACTGCCAATGAAGGGGAGGGTCTCGGGCGACCGGGAATCGTCTGGACGGGTCGCTCCTGGTCATCAAATTCGAGCGCGACGAGCCGTTCCGGACCAAGCCTCCGGGCTCTCTCGGTCGCCTCGCCGAGGGCACCGACTGGCGCTTCCTCAACGAGCTCAGGCGCGAGCTGAAGGCGTGAGCGGCCCCGGCAGGGCACGCCGTACATACGAGATGCCGCCGACCTGAGCTCGAGCGTCGCCGTCGTCTCGAGTGCCTCGCAGCGCCCCGATGATCGCGCCCCGGGGCGCGCGGAGACGTTCGGTCGGGTTCCTGTCGGCAGAAACCGCTTCTCTGCAGCGCCGGCGTGTGGCATCGTGCTGCGTTGATAGCCAGACAAGGTGAAACTCAGGCGCTGCTGTGATGGTGGCGCCACAGGCGTCCGCGGGAGCACCAGATTGCCCGCCGGCGCGAGCTTTTTGAGGGGGCTTTCATGCAGATCAGGCCGACTCGCCGCCATTTCCTGGCCGGGCTGGCCGCGGCCGGGAGCGCAGGGGTTCTGAGCTCCAGGGGAGCGCTGGCCGAGGACGGGCCGCCAGAGACCACGACGATCCGGCTGGCCTACTATTCGAACAACTGCCTGGCGCCGCTGCTCGTGGCCGAGGAGCTGCTCCGCGCGGAAGGCTTCACCGACATCCGCTACGTGTCGGTGCCGGAGTCCTTCACGATCCCGCAACTGGTCGCCAGCGACGAGGTGAATTTCGCCAACACCTTCGCGGGCACCCTGGTCTCGCACATGGACAACGGCCTGCCGATCACGGGGCTGTCCGGCGTCCATTCCGGCTGCTACGAGCTGTTCGCGCACGAGCCCTTCCGCACGATCAGCGAACTGCGGGGCAAGCGGGTCGCGATCCAGGACCTGAACTCGGATGGCTACTATTACATGGCGATCATGGCCGCCCACGTCGGGCTCGACCCCCGGAGAGACTTCGAGTGGGTCACGAGCCCCGGCGGCAACCCGATGGAGGTGTTCGCCGAGCACCAGGCCGACGCCTTCCTCGCCTTCCCGCCCGAGCCTCAGGAGCTGAGGGACCGTAACATCGGGCGCGTGATCATCAGCACCATCCAGGACAAGCCGTGGTCGCAGTACCTCTGCTGCGTCCTGTTCAGCAGTCGGCAGTTCGTCCGCGACCATCCGATCGCGACCAAGCGCTACCTGCGCGCCATCCTCAAGTCCGCCGATTATTGCGCCGACCAGCCGGAACAGGCGGCGCGCCAACTGGTCGAGGCCGGGTCGCGCTACGAGTACGCGCTCCAGACGCTCACCGAGATCCAATACCGGGAGTGGCGGAACTACGATCCCGAGGACACCATGCGCTTCTACGCCCTGCGCCTGCATGAAGCCGGGATGATCCAGTCCAGCCCCAACCAGATTCTGGCCGAAGGCACGGACTGGAGCTTCCTCAACGAGCTCAAGCGGGAGCTGAAGGCCTGAGCAGCCGGGCTGCGCCTGCGCCGCTGAACTGAGCGGAGGAGGTTTGATGCCAATCAGGCAGAATTGCCGCGATTTCCTGGCCAAGGTGTCGTTGGCTGCGGCCGCTGGCGTCCTGGGCGCCCGGAGACCGCTCGCCGAGGAGGGCCCGCCGGAGACCACCAGGATCCGCTTGAGACAGACCACGACCATCTGCTTCGCACCGTTGTATGTGGTCGAGGCGTTCCTGCGCGCCGAGGGTTTCACAGAGGTCCAGTATGTGACCACAGGACTAGGCGTCGGCCCGCTCAAGATGGTCGAACGAGGCGATCTGGATTTCGACGCCAACTTCGCCGGCAGGCTCGTCTATCACCTGGATGCGGGTCTCCGGATCACAGCCCTGGCTGGTCTCCACGCGGGTTGCTTCGAGCTGTTTGCGCGCGAGCCGATACGAACGATCAGCGACCTCAAGGGCCGGCGTGTCGGCATCCAGACCGTGGCGTCGAGCGCCCATCTCTACGTCTCGATCATGGCGGCCCATGTCGGGCTCGATCCCCATGCGGACATCGACTGGGTGACCAGTCCGGACGGCAACGCTCTCGAGGCCTTTATCGCGGGCGAGACCGACGCCTTTCTAGGCTTTCCGCCCGAGCCGCAGGAGCTGCGCGCCCGCGGTGTCAAGCGCGTCATCCTCAACACCACGACGGACAAGCCATGGTCGCAGTACTTCTGCTGCATGGTCTTCGCCAACAATGCCTGGATTCGTGATCATCCGGTGGCGACCAAGCGCTTTCTGCGCGCGGTCTTCAAGGCGGCCGACTTTTGCCAAGCCGAGCCGGAAACCGCGGCACGACAGCTCGTGGATGGCGGGTTCACGGAGCGCTACGACTACGCGCTCCAGACGATCGAAGAGGTGCCCTACCAGCGTTGGCGCGAGTTCGACCCGGAGGACACGATGCGGTTCTATGCGCTGCGGCTCCACGAGGTCGGCATGATCAGCGCGCATCCAAACCAGATCATCGCCGACGGCACCGACTTCCGGCTCGTCGAGCAGCTCAGGCGCGAGCTGAAGGCTTGAGCCGCTCAGGCGGCGCGCACCGGACAGCCCGCGAACGATAGAAAGGAGAGTTTGATGCCGATCCGACCAAATCGCCGTCATTTTTTGGCCGGGCTGTCCGCGGCCGGGGCGGCAGGGCTCCTCAGGCCCCGCGTAGCGCTCGCCGACGAGGGGCCGCCGGAGACGACCACGATCCGCCTCGCGTTCTACACGGCCATCTGCTTTGCTCCATTGGACGTGACCGAGGAGCTCCTGCGCGCGGAAGGCTTCACAGACATCCAGTACGTCCGAGCGGCCGGAGGCTTCACCGCGCCGCAGATGATCGCCGGCGGCGAGGTGGACTTCGGCGCCAGCTTCGCCGGCACGGTCGTCTATCACATTGGTGCGGGCCTGCCGATCACTGCGCTCGGTGGCTTGCATGTGGGCTGCTACGAGCTGTTCGCGCACGAGCCGATCCGCAATATCGGCGACCTGAAGAGCCGACGCGTGGGCATCCAGACACTGGCCTCGAGCGGACACCTGTACGTGTCGATCATGGCCAAGCACGTCGGCCTCGACCCCAAGCGGGACATCGAGTGGGTCGTGCCGCCAGACGGCAAGGCCATGGAGCAGTTTGCCGACGGCAAGACCGACGCCTTTCTTGGATTCCCGCCCGAGCCGCAGGAGCTGCGCGCCCGCGGCATCAGCCGCGTGATCGTCAAGACGGTCACCGACAAGCCCTGGTCGGAGTACTTCTGCTGCATGATCTACGGCAACCGCGCCTGGGTGCGCGATCATCCGGTGGCGACCAAGCGCTTTCTGCGCGCGCTCTTCAAGGCCGCCGACTTCTGCAGCGCCGAGCCGGAGGCGGCCGCACGACGTCTTGTGGAGGGCGAATTCACGCAGACGTACGACTTCGCGCTCCAGACGATCGAGGAGGTGCCGTACGACCGATGGCACGAATACGACTCGGCGGATACGCTGCGATTCTACGCGCTGCGGCTCCATGAGGTCGGCATGATCAGCGCGAACCCGAACCAGATCCTCGCCGAAGGCACCGACTGGCGCTTCGTCGACCAGCTCAAGCGCGAGCTGCGGGCGTGAGACATTTTTGCCGGTGCTGAGACACCGGCCCGCGGGGCGCGCGTACTGGCACGCACGATGCGGAATTGTCAGGCTTTGAACAATAGGAGGGGACCATGAACCTGAAATACACCTGGCGCGCCCTCGCGCTCGCAATGCTGTCGATCATCGGTGGCTGGGCTGCCGTGGGCCCGGCACCGGCGCTCGCCCAGTCCGACAAAGCCCAGATCACTGTCCTTTACGACGCCTTCGGCAAGACCTCGACGATGACCAAGGACTGGGGATTTGCCGCCTTCATCGAGTACGGTGGCAAACGCATTCTGTTCGACACCGGCAATAACGCCGAGATCTTTGCGCACAACGTCAAGGCCAAGGGGATCGATCTCACCAAGCTCGATTTCGCGGTCGTGTCCCATCGCCATGGCGACCATACCAGCGGCCTGAATTACCTGATGACGGTCAATCCCAGCGTCAAGATCTACGTGCCCAAGGAGAATTTCGGGGTCTTCGGAGCCGCTTTGCCCTGGACCTTCTACAAGCGCGACGAATTGCTGCCGCCGGAGATGCGCTATTTCGATGGCAAGCCGCCCGAGAGCCTGCGTTTCGGGACCCCGTGGCCGCAAGGCAACTTCACCTGGATCACCGAGACCACCGAGGTGGCCCCTGGCTTTCATCTGATCCTCTTGAAGGGCTCCTGGGGCGTCGACCTGGACGTCATGGAAATCTCCTTGGCGATCGACACCCCCGACGGCATCGTGCTGGTGGTCGGCTGCAGCCACCCGACCATCGAGAAGGTCGTCGAGGCCGCGACGTCGGTGATCGACAAGCCGCTCCATCTGGTCTTCGGCGGCACCCACCTGTTGCCCGCGAAACCCGACGAGATCACCCGGATCGCGACCGCCCTGCGTGACAAGTGGAACGTGGAATGGATCGCGCCGGTGCACTGCACGGGCGAGCCGGCATTCGCGATCCTCAAGCAGACCTTCGGCGATCGCTATGTCTATGCCGGGTTGGGAACGACTTTGGAGCTCGGCCCCAAGGTGACGATGAAGGCCGAAGCCGGGCAGCCGCAGATGCACGCGATGGACCGGCAGGACGTGATCGACTACCGTGTCGCCATTGCCCACGAGCTGCTGCGCGCGGCCGCGGAGGGGCGTATGCGGCTCGCCCAGGCGCAATAGCGACGAGCTCGAGTTGAAGGCGTAGACTATGCGGACGGCGCTGGTTGTCGTTCTGGGCGTGCTGGTCGGCGCGACGCCGGCGCCAGCGCATGACGCCGCGCACCATGTCGAGGAAGAGCGGCTGCCGGCGATCGGGGCGGCGCCCGAGTTCGCTCTGACCTCGCAGGATGGCGCCGAGGTGACGCTCGCCTCGCTGCGCGGCAAGGTCGTCGCGGTGACTTTCATCTATACCTGGTGCCCCGACATCTGCCCGCTGCTGACGGACAAGATGGCGCAGGTGCAGAAGGAGCTGGGCGCAGACTTCGGCAGCAAGGTCGCGTTCGTCTCGATCACGATCGATCCGGAGCGGGACACGCCCGCGGTGCTGAAGGAGTACGCCCAGGCCTTCGGGGCGGACGTCGCCGGCTGGCGCTTCCTCACCGGCGAGCCGGCGACGGTGCTCGACGTCGCGCACCGCTACGGGGTCGCGGTCGCCAAGCAGGCGGACGGGGCGGTCGACCACACCCTGCTGACCACGCTGGTCGACCGGCAGGGTACGATGCGCGTGCAGTACCTCGGCTATCGGTTCGACGAGGAGGAGTTCCGGCGCGATCTCCTCAGCCTCGTGCACGAGCCTTGAAGCGGCTTCGCAATCTTACGGTCGACCTCGTCTCGCGGGTGCCGGCGCGCGTCCAGACCAAGCTGCTGGTCGCCTTTCTCGCGATGGTGGCGCTGCTGATCCTGCTCGGCGCGGTCGGCCTGCGCGTGCTCAGCGGCATGAACGAACGCACCGACGAGCTGATCGGGCTGCAGCGCAAGATCGCGGCCTTCCGCCAGGTGCAGCACGACACCACCCGACAGCTCTATGGCGTCTCCTCGGCGCTCCTGTCCCAGGATGACCGGGCGCTGGACAGCGCTCTGCGCCAGCTCAGCCAGTTCGGCTACGACCTCGACCGGCTGCAGTACGTGGCCCAGGACGAGGTCGAGCTCCTGCACCGGGTGCGGCAGGAGTACGACCGCTTCATCGCAATCGTGACCCAGGCGGTCGAGCGCGCCCGCGCCGGCCAGATCACCGAGGCGCGCGAGCTGCAGCTACGCCAGGCGCGGCCGCTCGCCGACCGGCTCGAGCGCCTGACCAACCAGCTGGTCAACGTCGCCGAAGCCGACATGCTCGAGCGGATCGAGGCCAGCCAGCAGGCCTACGACACCTCGCGCAAGGTGGTGGTCGGGCTAGCGCTGGCGAGCATCGTGCTGGCGCTCGGGCTCGGCTACGTCTTCTCGTGGTCGATCGTCGGGCCGGTCGGCGAGATCGACGCGCGGTTGCGCCAGATCGCGTCCGGTGACTTCACGCAGACGGTGCGGGTCAGCAACCGCGACGAGCTGGGCGCGCTCGCCGCCAACGTGAACCGGACGAGCAAGGAGCTGGCGCGCCTTTACCAGCAGATCGAAGAGCGGGCGCAGGAACTGCACGAGGCGCTCGAACGGCAGACCGCGACCAGCGAGGTCCTAAACGTCATCAGCCGCTCGACCTCCGAGCTGCAGCCGGTGCTCGACATGATCGTCGCCACCGCCGCCCGCCTCTGCCACGCGGAATGGGCACACGTGTTCAGGCTGGACTCGGTCGGCACGTACCAATTGGCCGCCGCCAGCCGGTCCGATGAGGGCTTCGCGCAGCTGATCGCCGAGAACCCCGTCGGTCCCGGGCGGGGAACGATGGTCGGCCGGACGGCGCTCGAGGGCAGGACGCTGCACGTTCCCGACATCCTCGGAGATCCCGAGTACACCTGGTCCGAGGCGCAAGTGAAGGGGCGTTTTCGCACCATGCTCGGCGTGCCGCTCCTGCGCGGCGATGCCGTGATCGGCGTGATCATCCTGGCACGGAACATCGTCCGGCCGTTCACAGACAAGGAAATCGAGCTGGTCACCACCTTCGCCGACCAGGCGGTGATCGCAATCGAGAACGTCCGCCTGTTCGACGAGGTGCAGGCGCGCACGCGCGAGCTGACGGAGGCACTGGAGCAGCAGACGGCGACTTCCGCGATCCTTCGTGTGATCAGTACCTCGACGACGGAGGTGCAGCCGGTGTTCGAGACGATCGTCCGCAACGCTGTCGCTCTGTGCGGCAGCCGGTTTGCGAACGTGTTCCGCTTCGATGGCGAGCTGCTCCATTTCGTCGCCAGCCACAACGTGGGCACGAGCTATGTGGAGATGCTTCGGGCCAAGTACCCGATGCGGCCCA
>CAWALL010000005.1:0-232829 GCA_963782885.1 uncultured Alphaproteobacteria bacterium | reverse complement strand
CCCGTGCACATTGAAGCTGTGTATAGCTCCGAGAAAGGGGCCGGCACATGAGCGAGATAAGCAAGAAGGGTCAAGCTGAAGCAGCCCAATTGCCGCCTCCACACCTAGCAGGGGCGCTGCAGGCGGCGGCCGCCGCGCGCGCCATGGCCGAGCGCATCCGCGACCGAGACATGTACGTAGGACCGGGGCGAATTCGGCCGCCCGCTCAGAAACTCCAGACAGCTCCACGCGACCCCCAACCTCGTAAACCGGGCAGGGCTAGGCCGCCCCGTCCAACTTTTGCAAGGACCATCGAGGCGGCAAAGCTATCGAGTCCCTCAAGGTGGCCGGATGAAGGGTTGGTTCCGTGGCATTTGAGCCTCCGAGAGGAAATTGACCAGAGGAGCTGGCCCAAGCGATGGATGGCCCGAATCTTCAGTCGGCCCTCCGCGACGCGCGAAAGCGAGGCAACACCGCCGCAGTTCGCGGCTGCTGCCTGGCATTCTGGCGTGCCGACAGCACAGGCGGCGGATGACTCTGCAATAGTCGAGCCGCCTACGGATGGGGCCGGCAACGGTGTGGCTACGACGGACGTTCAAGGTCCTCCCGCCAGCAGGCGCGGTGGGTCCGTTCGTCGGACTAATCCACAGCCTTTAGAAGTTGGCCTGGAAAAGGAACAAATAGGCCGCTTACCCAGCTTGCGCGTTCGGAAATTGCGTTCGGACGAACTGAGCCGGGAGCTACCAAGCAAGGCCGAGCACGAGGCCAGGAAATGGCGCATGGCGTTGGGCTCGGCCGCCGGCTGGCGCTGGAGATTGGCGCGAGCGGACGCGGCGAGTTGCCGCGGCCCGATTGCGGGTTCAGCGGCCCGATCGCTGATGCCTGTGACACCCCTCGCCGTATTAACCCCGGAGCCTATCACCGAAGGGCACGTTTCGCCGGAAGGCAAGGCCAAGCTACCCGTGCCCGTTTCGAACTATAGCGTGATTCGGTGGTCGATTGGAGAGTTCGCCCGCTCAGGGATCGAATTGAAGGTTGCATCTGTCGATCGGTCTGCGGCGCCGCCCCAGCAGTCAAGTTCGAGGCGGTGGCGAGCTGCCGAGCGGCTTGTCTTGATCAGCTGCGGGGTATTTGCTGGATTGACGCTCGGGATCGTCGCCAGCAGCGGTGCTCTGTTGACCGGCTTCAAACTCGGAGACGTCGTCATTCAGGCGAATCAGCTGCTGCGGCCGCGTTCTGCCAGCGAACCGCCGACAAACCCCACCTCGGATAACACCCAACTAGCCCCCGGGGCGATCAACCCAGACGTTGGCGTCTCCTCCAACCCAACCGCCGAGGAAGATGAGATCGGGTTGGCGCCGGCCGTCATAAAATCCAGCTCCACCGACGGCGCTGCCTCAACCGACGGGTTGAAGGACGCGAGCCCCCCGCAGGCAGCAAGCAGTTCCGCAGCATCCGCCAATCCCGCGACCGGCATCAAAGGTGACCGCGAGGGCTCGACCTCGGCCCGTGCAAGCGCGGCCGAGGAGCCGCCGAGCGGCTCTTCCTGGGCTGCGGTCTATGCCCGTGGCCATCGCGCTCAATCCGAAGGCGATCTCGCCGCCGCAACCAATTGGTATCAGGAAGCTGCCAAACTCAATCCGGATCATCCCGCCATTCTGTACGATCTCGGCTATATGCTTCAGGTCCAAGGCGATATCGACGGGGCGCTCCAAAAGTACCGCAAGGTCATTGAACTCGATCCCAATCATGCCTACGCTCAATATGATCTGGGATTCCTTCTGCAAAAGAAAGGAGACAACGAAGGTGCGGTGGTCCAATACAAGAAAGCAGCAAAACTGAACCCGGGTAATGCATACGTATATTTCGATTGGGCGCGGATACTAGAGAGTGAGAACGATCTACCTGGCGCCAAGGCGTTGTATGAAAAGGCGGCTGAGCTGGCTCCGCAGGCCCAACCGGGTACGGACGCGCGCCGCCGCCTGGCCGCACTGAATGGCGGAAATGGGCGATGAAGTGGCGATCGGCTGCCCGACGACCCGCCGCCGGCGGGGCGATGCTCCTGACACTGATCGCGAGCGGTGTGGCGCCCTGGTGGCTTTCGGGCGACGTGGTTACGCTCAGGCGGGTGGCAATCGAAGCACCAGCTCGCCAGCCAGTGCCAATCTGCTACGCCCTCGACCTAGCAGGATGCGGAAAAAGGTAGCGGGATGGGGTTGATCTGGTAGGGTGTGCGCGCGGAGCTACCAGATGTGGGATTTGGCGATGCGGGGTGACGATGTTCGGACGGAGAGCCTGTTCAGCTATCTGAGCTGCGAGGCGCGGGTGCCCAAGGACCACCCGCTGCGGCCGATCCGGACGATCGTCGACCAGGCGCTGACGGTGCTGTCGCCCGCGTTCGACCAGCTCTATTCGGACCTCGGCCGACCGTCGATCCCGCCCGAGAAGCTGCTGCGGGCGCTGCTGCTGCAGGCCTTCTATTCGGTGCGCTCGGAGCGCCAACTGATGGAACAGCTCGACTACAACCTGCTGTTCCGCTGGTTCGTCGGCCTGGCGATGGACGCGCCGATCTGGGACGTGACGGTGTTCACGAAGAACCGTGATCGGTTCCTGGAAGGCGAGGTCGCGGCGCAGTTCTTCCAGGCGGTGCTGGGCCAGCCCGCGGTTCGGGCACTGCTCTCGGACGAGCACTTCAGTGTCGATGGCACCTTGATCGAAGCGTTTGCGAGCATGAAGAGCTTCAAGCCGAAGGCCGAAGCGGGCGGCGAGCCGCCGCCGGGCGACGCGGGGCGCAACGCCGAGCGCGACTTCCACGGCGAGCGACGGTGCAACGACACGCACGCCTCGACCACCGATCCCGACGCCAGGCTCTACCGCAAGGGGCGCGGGAAGGAGGCCAAGCTCTGCCATATGGGCCATCTGCTGATGGAAAACCGCAACGGACTGATCGTCGATGCCATGCTGACGCCGGCCACCGGCACCGCCGAGCGGGAGGCCGCCGAAGCCATGCTGGGTCGCCAGCCGGGCCGCCATCGCGCCACCCTCGGCGCCGACAAGGCCTACGATGCGGCGGGCTTGGTCGCCGGTCTGCGGGCCCTCAACGTCACCCCGCACGTCGCGCAGAATACCTCCGGCCGGCGCTCGGCGATCGACGCTCGGACCACGCGCCACCCCGGCTATGCCGCGAGCCTGCGGGTACGCAAGCGGATCGAGGAGGCGTTCGGCTGGATCAAGACCGTGGGCGGCCTCCGGAAGACCCGGCATCGCGGCACGGCGCGGGTTGGCTGGCTGTTCACGCTGACCGCGACCGCCTGCAACCTGGTCCGGCTGCCCAAGCTGCTGGCGGCGGGCTGACCATGCCCGGACGCCGGCCCGAAGGCGCTGTGGCGGGATCAAGCGGCCGCCCCGAACGCCTGGAAACGCCCGCCGAAGCCATGTTTAACACTTCCAGAAAAGGAAATGAGCCGCATAGCATGCTTATTTCCGCAACCTGCTAGTGCACCGGCGCATTCAGAGGAGTTTGGCTAGGATCTGCGCCGGCGGTTGGGTCCAGGTGAACGGCTTGGGATCGTCGTTGTGGTCGTCGATGTAGCGGTGGACCGTGGCCTGCAGGTCGACGATAGAGCGGAAGCTGCCGCGCTTGAGGCGGCGCCGGGTGAGCGCCGAGAAGAAGGTCTCGACCGCATTCAGCCACGAGCCCGAGGTCGGCGTGTAGTGGAAGACGAAGCGGGGGTGGCGGGCGAGCCAGCGCAGCACCTTGGGGTGCTTGTGGCTGCCGTAGTTGTCGAGGATCACGTGGATCACCTAGCCGGCCGAGACGGCGGCCTCGATCGTGTTGAGGAAGCGCAGGAACTCCTGATGCCGGTCGCGCTGCATGCAGCGCCCGAGCACGATGCCCTCGAGCACGTCCAAGGCGGCGAACAGGGTGGTGACACCGTTGCGCAGGTAATCGTGGGTCATCGTCCCGGCCTTGCCCGGTTTGACCGGCAGACCGGGCTGCGTGCGATCCAGGGCCTGATTTGGCTCTTCTCGTCGACCGAGAGCACGACCGCATGCTTGGGCGGGTCGACGTAGAGGCCGACGATGTCCTCGAGCTTGGCCGCGAACTCGGGATCGATCAAGCGCCTAAAGGTGCGGATGCGGTGCGGCTGGAGGTCGTGGGCCTGCCCGCGGCTGGCTCTCGGGGACGACCTCCGATGGTCGCCCCGGATCGCCGCACGCTGGACCGAGCGCAGGAGATGCGCGTGTGTCGGGCCATCGCCCGACCGGTCCAGTGGCTCGATTCGCCGGGTGGCTCCGCGCAGGTCGGGGCGACCGTCCGCGGACCACCGGATCGCTCAAGGGCGCCTAGTGTTCCGTCCCTTTAGTTTTTGGCATATGTGTCGTATCCCATCGGGAGTGTCCTCGTGATGGAGAAGCCTCGATGGCGATGGGTCGACCGAAGGCGGAGCTCGTGGTGAGTGACGAGGAGCAGGCGCAGTTGCAGTCGATCGCCCGGTCGCGCTCGCTGCCGGCGGCGCTGGTGCGGCGCGCCAACATGGTTCTCGCGTGCGCCGCCGGCGCGACCAACAGCGCGGTGGCGCGGCGCTTCGGCACCACCAACGCGACCGTGGGCAAGTGGCGCCAACGCTTTGTCGCCCGCCGCATCGAGGGCTTGCATGACGAGTTGCGCCCGGGCAAGCCGCGCTCGATCGACGACGAGCGCATCGCGGCGCTGCTCAACACGACCCTGCACGCCAGGCCCAAGGATGGGACCACCCATTGGAGCGTGCGCGGGTTGGCCGCCGAAACCGGCATCGCCAAGACCAGCGTACATCGCTTCCTGCAGGCGTTCGGGCTGCAGCCCCATCGCCGCGACAGTTTCAAGCTGTCGACCGATCCGTTCTTCATCGAGAAGCTGCGCGACGTGGTTGGACTGTACTTGAACCCGCCCGACAAGGCGCTGGTCCTGTGCCTCGACGAGAAAAGCCAAATTCAAGCGCTCGAACGCACCCAGCCGTTGCTGCCGCTGGGCTTCGGCTACGTCGAGGGCGTGACCCACGACTACCTCCGCCATGGCACCACCACGCTGTTCGCTGCCCTCGACCTGCTCGACGGCACCGTCCTGGCGCAGTGCCGCCCGCGGCACCGGCACCAGGAGTTCCTCAGCTTCCTGCGCACGATCGAGCAGGCCGTGCCGGCCGACCTCGAGATCCACGTCATCCTCGACAACTACGCCACCCACAAGCATCCCAAGGTCAAGGCCTGGCTCGCCGCGCGGCCGCGCTGGCACCTCCATTTCATCCCGACCTACAGCTCGTGGCTCAATCTGGTCGAGCGCTTCTTCGCCCTGATCAGCGAGAGGACCATCCGGCGCGGCTCGTTCCACTCGGTGCGCGACCTGGTTGCCAAGATTGATCACTTCGTGACCCACTACAACCAGACCTGCCGACCGTTCGTCTGGACCGCCACCGCCGACTCCATTCTGGCCAAACTCGAACGACTTTGCTCCCGTATCAACGGGACAGCACACTAGCCGAGCTTGCGGATGGCATCGAGCAGCAGATCCTCGACCCCGCGGCCTCCGCGAACCCTCGCTGCCAGCACCAGACCGCCGGCGGCTCAAGCGCCGCGTGTTCCGCTCGATCGTGGAGCTGCAGGCGGCGATCAGTCGGTACCTCGCCGAGCACAGCCTCGACCCCCAGCCCTTTGTCCGGATCAACACGTCTAAGGATCTCGCCTACCCATATGTCAAAGATATGCAGAAAATTTTTAACTTGATTTTGCAAAGAATCTGTCTAAAGTGCACGTAATCTAAACTTTGGGTTGAGAGGAAAGGCAAGATGGTTGCTTCTGATGGGGTGGCATCCGAGCGCCCTCTCGACATCCTGATGCTCAGCTGCGAGTTCCCGCCGATCGGCGGCGGCGGTTCTCACGTGATCGCCGGACTGACGCGCGAGCTGGCTGTACGGGGTCACCGAATCGATGTTTTGACGATGCGCTGGCGGGGCCGCTTAAATAGCGTCGGCGCGCCAGGCGTGCGCGTGGTCGAGGTGCCAGCGCTCCGCCGCAGGATCAGCTCCGCGCAGGTATGGGAGCTGTCACTCTATTTGCCGTTGCTGCTAGGCCGGGCTGCGGCGACCCTTCTGCAGCGCCGCTACGACATCTGCCACGTGCATTTCATGCTGCCGGATGGCGTCGCAGGCTGGGCTTTCCGTCGGGCATTCGGACAACACTTCGTAGTTACCGCGCACGGATCGGACGTGCCGGGCTATAATCCCGAGCGCTTCCTGGGCCTACACGGCGTGCTTCGCCCGGTCTGGCGGCGGATCGCCCGCTCAGCCGACGCCATTATCTGCCCGTCGCCAACATTGGAGCGTCTGATTCTCGCCGAGGCATGTGACGCTGCAACCGTCACGATTCCGAACGGCTTCGACGAGACCCGCTTTAGGGCCGATCGCGAACGGCTTTCGCGCATTCTCATTGTCAGCCGTCTGTTCCGACGGAAGGGTATCAACACCGTGCTCGAGGCCTTTCTTGGCCTTGAGACAGATTTCGAACTTCATGTGGTCGGCGACGGTCCCGAAATGGCGTCGGTGTCGGCGGTCGCGAGGTGCGGGCGCAACATTTTCGCGCATGGCTGGATCGACAATGCTGACCCGCGTTTACGCGACCTGTTCGAGACCGCCTCGATATTCGCCTTCATGTCGGAGGCTGAAAACTTTCCGGTATGCCTGCTCGAAGCGATGGCGGCAGGGCTGGCGATTGTCACCAGTGCTGGCACAGGCTGCGCTGACGTGGTCGGCGATTCAGGCGTTTTGGTCCCGCCGGGGGACGTGGAGGGCGTTCGCGCTGCCTTGGCCCGGCTGACTACCGAGCCGGCCACGGCGCGGACCCTCGGCGGAGCTGCGCGGAGACGGTTGGAGCAGCATTTCACCTGGCGCACCGTGGCTGATGATCACGTCCGGCTCTACCGCAAGCTGCTGCGGGGTCGGAGATTCGCCATGGCGGCCGCGGAGCGACGCCCAGTCGCTCGCAGCACCGGGACTCCTGACGGGAACGTGCGGCCTGTTGGTGGAACTCACCTTTCGGGTCGAGCGCGATGATTAGCTGGCTAATCCGCATCCTCACTTCTAGAGCATATTCCCATTGCGTAAAATCGATACCTGTGATTCGACAATATTGGTTGAGAACAGGCGAGAATTGATCATGCCGGCACCGATGTCCATGGACCTTCGGCTTCGGATCGTAGGTGCGGTCGAGCGCGGCAGCTCGATCCGGGAAGCGGCGCGCCGCTTTGCGGTCAGCCCGTCGGCCGCGATCAAGCTGATGCAGCGGGTGCGGGCGACCGGCAGCGCCGCACCGGCCATCGGCCTGGCCGTCGTTGTGCTGACCGCTGGTTCCATGAGCGGCGCCTACAGCCAGCAGCCGCCGATCTACGGGAGCCAGCTCATGACCGAGCAGGAACGTGCCGAATACCGCGTGCGCATGCGCAACGCGGCCTCAGAGGAAAAGCGCGAGCAGATTCGGCTTCAGCACCACGCCCAGATGCAGCGTAACGGCTCCTGCGCCCTCTGGGAGCTATGCCAATGCCAACTGAAACCGATGACCAATCGGTGACGGTTGCGGAGGCGCGGAAAGCGATCCCGGTCATCGGCCCGTCGAGCACCAACGGCGCCAGAAGGCCGGTCTGCCTGAGGCCGGCGATGAAGGTCGTGGTGCGCCAGTGGCCGTGCGGCACGGCGGCGACCAGGCGTCGGTCCGAGCGGCTGCGGCCGTAGCGCCGGGTCATGTTGGTGGCGGTCGCGGTCTCGTCGAGGAAGACGAACCGCGAGGGATCCATGAAGCGCTGCCAGACCCGCCAGCGCCGGCGTTGGCCGGCGACGTGGGGCGGTCCTGCTCGGCCGCCGGGTTCCGCTTTTTTTATGCCTGAGGCCGATCCGGCGGAGCGCGTTGTGGATCGTCGAGAACCCGGCCCGCAGCCCGCAGCGCCGCTGCAGCTCGGTCTGGAGCTCGGCCAGCGTCAAGTCGGGCGTCGTCTCGACCAGCCGGCGCAGGTCGGTCTCGTGCGGCTCGAGCACGGGCCGCCGATGCCCACCGTAGCGCGCCGCCATCCCTGAAAGCCTCGCTCTCATCGGCGTTCCTCTCCGGGGGAAGGGTGTTGCTCGTGAGACCGGCCCCTGCTCACTCGGACAAAGATCGCTTTCGGCCGGTAACCATCGCTCTCGTCAGGTTCTCGCGGTGCAGATAGCTTGCGAGCAGAACACCCGCGACATGTAGCACGACAAGGACGAGCATCACGTTGGCAAGAACCTCATGAGATTGCTTCCAAAATTCCCCGGCCCCTTCTGCGCCCTTGTAACCCTCCTCGCCTTCGCGTTCGAGGGCCGGCTGTGCCTGCCCTGAGGATGATCCGGAGCTCACGAACGGAGCCAACGGCCCGGCGTTCTCTTCGATGGCATAGAGCTCCAAGCCGGTCCCGACCGTCCGCCCGAGCAGGCCGATCAGGAGGACCAGCACCATGGCGCCGCCGCCCGGACTATGGCCGAGATAGCGCTTTGCGCGTCCTAGGAGCAGGTCCCAAAGATAGCGGAGCACGGTGCCCGGCGGAAAGATGAAGCTTGAAAACCTGGCGTGCTCCGGCCCGATGAAGCCCCAGACGATCCGCAGCACGACCAGGAACGCCCACCACGTACCCGGCCCACACGTGCAGGCCGAGCCCATCCTCGCTGAGATAGGCTACGAAGAAGCCGATCGCCACGGACCAGTGGAAGACACGGATGAAGACGTCCCATACGCGGATCATCTTCTCCGGTCGAGGTTCAGCCGCGTCCGCAAGTGCCCGTGCCATCGATGCCTCCCCGCTGATCTGATTCTCATGCCTCAGCTCGCCAGCATGACACTCTCTGCTGCGAGCCGCTCAGGTTGGCGCCGGACGCCGTCGTCGGGGTCGAGCGCGCTCGGGCCCTCCAATTACAGCTCCGAGGAGTCTACCGCTCATAGATCGAGATCAAAAGGTCGTCTGGCAGCCAGCCCTGGCTGCCATTGGATCGGCGATGCTCTGACGCTTGAGAGGACGCCACCGAGCTCGCCGGGGGACGAATCCGGGTGGTCTCGCCGGAGTTCCTGGCCGAATGGAGCGGTGCAGCGGTCGACGCCCAATTCAGTCAGCCGTCGCAGATCGCGGTCAACGGCTTCACGAACCGGACGGAAGCTGCACCGCAGCCTCAAATTCGCTCGAGCGGCCCGGGATTGGAGATCGCAGCTCGAGCGAGCCACCCGCGCGCTCTGCAATGGTCTGCACGATGGCCAGCCCTAGATGTCATTGCCAAGGAGGTTGTTCAGTTTGCTGGCAGGGGTAGCGGCGTGGATGCCGGCATGAGGTCGATGGTGATTATACCAGTGCAGCCAGGCCGGCATGGCGGTGGCCCGGTCAGCGGAGCTGGCGTAGTGTCGGCCGTAGAGCCATTCGCGCAGCGCCGTCTGGATGAAGCGCTCGGCCTTGCCGTTGGTCCGCGGGCAATAGGGTCGCGTGGTCAGGTGACGAGCGCCGAGCTCGGCGAGGGTGGCCTGGAACACGCGCGCGTGGGTGTAGGCGAAGGCGTTGTCGGTCATGACCCGCTCGATGCGCACGCCGAGACCGGCGAACCATACGGCGGCGCGGGCGAGGAAACCGGCGCAGCTCGGGCCACGCTCGTCGGGCAAGAGTTCAGTGTAGGCCAAGCGCGTGGCATCGTCGATTGCGACGTGCAGGTGCTCCCAGCCGCGGCCACGCGCCCGGTGACGGCGGTCGCCGGTGACCCGTTGGCCGAGGCCATCGATCCGGCCGAGCTTCTTGGTGTCGATGTGGAGCAGCTCGCCGGCCGCGCGCCGCTCGTAGCGGAGCGCCGGGGGCTTCACGTCCAGAGCGTTCAGGCGACCGAGCCCGAGCCGGCGTAGCAGGGCGCCGACGGTCGACACCGGCCGGCCGAGGGCTCGCGCGATCCCGCGGCCCGGTCCAGCGCTGCCGGCGCCGGCGCTCGATCGCGGCGAGGGTCTCGGCCGGCAGCCGGTGGGGCGAGCGGGCGGGCGCCGAGCTGCGATCGTGGAGGGCGCGCTCGCCGCCCGCCCGATACCGTGCCAGTGTCCCAGCGAGCGCAGCTCGCGCGCCCAGAAGTGCGCGGTGGCGCAGGCTTCCATGCCGATCAGGCAGGGTGGCAGCGAGGCGAAGTAGGTGATGACCTGCGCGCGCCGGAGGCGGCGCTTCACGACGGCGTGGCCCGCCTCGTCCACGCCGTGGACCTGGAAGACGTGCTTGGCCAGGTCGAGGCCAATCGTTGTAATCTCCATCTGGATGGCTCCCCTTGGTGCTGTTCGACAGCCACCAGCTTGGCACAGCGATGCCGCGAGGGGGCCATCCACACCATCAGATCCAGGCGCTCGATCGAACCCAGCCGGGGCTGCCCATGCAGCCGGGCAGGGCCGGAACCATGACGCACGAACTACAAGCGCCACGGCACCACCACCCTGTTCGCGGCGCTCAACGTCCTCGACGGCACGGTGATCGGCCGCTGCATGGCGCGTCACCGCCACCAGGAGTTCATCCGCTTCTTGAACGCGATCGAACGGCAGGTGCCGGCCGGCAAGGTCCTCCACGTCATCCTCGACAACTATGCCGCCCACAAGCACCCCAAGGTGTTGGCCTGGCTCGCCCGCCACCCGCGCTGGACTTTCCACTTCACCCGACCGCGGGCTCCTGGCTGAATGCGGTCGAGACCTTCTTCTCGGCGCTCACCCGCCGGCGCCTCAAGCGCGGGGTGTTCCGCTCGATCGTCGATTTGCAGACCGCGATCCATCGCTACCTCGCCGAGCACAACGCCGACCCCAAGCCCTTCGTCTGGACCAAACCCGCCGCTCAGATCCTCGCCTCAGTGAATCGCCTGAATGCGTCTGTGCGCACTAGCTAGTGCGCGTCCATAAAGCATTGTTTTTGCGGGACGAATCAAGTGCGTTGGGTGCGAGGAGTGGTCGGTCGGGAGGCGGCGGCACAACAGAGACTGTGGCCAGCAGGCGACCCACGCCTGCGCGCTCGCTGCGGCCATGGCTGTCACCGGGCGGGGCGGTGCCGGTCGCTCTGCCGTCGATGGCGCGGGTGGCTGGCTCAGGTCGGCTGGAGGCGAGCGAGAAGGGCGAGGTTGTAGACCACGACCGAGGACCAGACGTAGGCCCTGAAGTGGCCGAGGCCGCGCCAGGTGCAGCGGGCCAGACCATAGGCGCGCTTGAGACACGAGATGTCAGCCTCGATGCCGGCGCGGAAGTTCCTGAGCTTGCGGTAGACCCAGCGGCTCTTGACCATGTCCTCGATCCTGAGGCCACGCTTTTTGTGGAACGCCATGTCACGCACGCCCTGAGCTTGGGCCTGGCGCAGGTTGTCGCGGCTGGCAAAGCTGCCGTCGGCCGCGGCCTGACGCGGCGCCTGGCCATAGAACGCGATGTGGCGCTCGAGCATCGGCAGCAGCCGCTCGCTGTCCGCCGGGTTGCCGGCTTCGATGACGAGGTCGAGGATCAGACCGCTCTTGCCGGCGGTCAGGTTGAGCTTGTGACCATAGTCGACGTCGCGGCTGCCCTTGACGATGATGTCGGCATGCGGCTCGAACAGGCTCACCAGTTTGTCGGCGGCCGGCACCGGCTCGCCGGCCAGCACCCGCCGCTCGCTTTGGGCGATCACCTGCTCGATCAGTGGCTGGTAGTGCCGGACTTGGCGCTGCCAGAGCGCGACCCGCGGGTCGGCCGCTCTGCCGAGTTGCGCCGCCGCCTGCCGCAGATAAGCCAAGGTCGCGCGGGTGATCTTGATCAGCTCGCGATAGAGCGGCACCCGTTTGGGCCGGCGGCGGGTGAACTCGATGGCCCGCCATCGCTTCTTCGCCGCGCGGCGATGATCGCGCCAGAGGGGGCCGTCGCCGCCAAGCCAAGCTTGCGCCGCCTCGAGGAGGCGGACCATCACCCGCACGGCATCCCACAACAGGCTGCTGTCGCTCGGTTCGTGGATCGGCGCCGCGGTCACCGTGCTGTCCAGCCGCACCACGCTGCCGTCCTCGAGCTTCTCCCGGCGGGCGCTTGAGAGCAGCGTCCGATTGATCGCTTCCCAGGTCGCGGCGCGGATCGCGCTGATCGTCCTCTGCAGCACCGATTTCCTCGGGCGCCACGGCCAGGGCAGCCGGGCAAAGGCCCGAAACGACGCCGAGTCCTCCAGATGAAAGGCCAGCTCCTCGTAGCTCAGCTGCCGGTACTGCTTGAGCAGCGCACAGCGCAGCACCGCTTCCGCCGGCAGGCCTTGCCGACCCGTCTCCTTCACCCCTTCGCGGCGCAGATCCGCCGCCACCAGGCCGAGCAGCGCGTCATGGCCATCCAGCCAATCTGACATCGCCTTCAGTTCGCGGCCGATCTCGTGTCCGGCGAACACATCGAATATGCTGGCTTGGACGGTGCGTTCTTGGCGCATTGTCGGCTCCGGCGGTGGCGTTGTGCTTTGGAATCAGTGGCTTGATGCCAAAGTCTACTTGAAACCGCCGGGGCTCACCTCCGAAAAAGCTGCAATTCCTCAAATAATCCAGCAGTTTAGCGTTTATGGACGGGCACTAGCTAGGGCGCCCCCCAGGCCGGCGAAAACGCGCGGCGCGCTAAGGGCTTGGACCCGGGGTCAGTTAGCGCGGTCGGTGTCGTGCTCAGCGGGGCAGGTCGGCTTCGTAGAAGCCGAGCTCGCCCGAAGCGTCGGTCCAGGTGAGCTCCAGCTGCAGGGAGTTGGGGCCGCAGGGCCCGGGCGTGAGCGGGATGCGCAGCGTGCCGTGGGCGGCGACCGCGGCGAGCTGCTCGGGGTCGAGGGCCTGGGCGTCGATCAGCGGACAGCGGTCAAGGGCGGCGCCGTTGATCGAGATCGTGAAGTCCCTGGCGGTGGCATGGCCTTCGTTGCGGATCGTCAGCCAAGCCCGGACCGTCACCTCCTGCTCGATCGTGGCGTACAGGCGGGCGCGCCGCGTGTCGCGCTCGCGCAGCCCCTGTATCGCGTCCTCGGCGCGCCCGAGCTGCGCCTCGAGGCCTCGGCCGCGGCGCCGGGCGCGCACGCCGAGCGCCGTGCCGATGCCGCCGAGCACGAGGCCGGCCGCCGCCACCCACCAGAGCGCGAGGATCGCGCCGTCGATCGGAGTCATTCGCGCCTCCAGCCCCGGTCGGCGCCAACAGAAGGCGCATGCGACATCGGGGCCGTTTTGTCGCCCCTCCCCCGCGCCTACCTTTCCAGCATTATGAATAAAAGGGCCGACCTCAAGCGCTTACGAGAGGCGGTCCGCCGAGCCGAGGCGGAACTGGACGCGGCTCGCACGTTGAGCGATCTAAAGCCTGCGGCGAGTGCTCTGATGCGCGCCAAGGCCGCGCTCAAGGCGGCCGAGGCAGCGGGGGCCGCCAGCCAGTAGACCGCCCCCGTGCTCCCCGCCGCTGCCCGCCAGCGGGCGTGCTCGCCATGGATGGCAGTCAACGCGGCCATCCTTCCTCATGGAGATAGACCTCGCGGAGATTCACGTCGTCCTCCCATTTCGTCCGGAACTCCTGGACGTCTTCGGGCCGTATGAAGGCTCCCTCCAGGTGGACCTGCGGAGGTGAGGGCAAGGCAAGCCGAAGCCCCCAAGGCTCTTTGAAGCCGCGCCAACGGTCAACCCACCGAGGCGCGCGCAGTGCGACCGGAGCAGACTTCATGAAATCGAGGTCGGTCTGGTCTCTCGAGATCCATGCCTTGCTCGACCCGCCACGAAGCGACATCAGTACGGACGGCCAATCGACCGGGAAGCCGGCCTGGTTCTCGTGACCAGCACGGACGGCAGGCGTGAGGCCTTCAAGGATCGCGCGGTTGAATGCACGCCCCTCCTCGACGGACAGATAGAATTGTGCCCGGTAGCCGGCCCGGCTGTTGAACAGCTGATCGAACAGCGCCGCGGTTAGCGGGATGCTGGCCAGTATCCGATGGAATCCCGCCTTGTCGCAGCATTTTTCTCAACATAGGGGCAAATCGCCCTCCCGTGCGGCTTGCATCGCCTCCGCTGCGAGAGCCTCTATGAGCGCTCCCGGTGTCAGCGGGTCGAGCAGGCGCTCTCTTCGTTGTGGATCACCGAAGTCGTCAATCTTCCAGGTGGCTCTCGGGACCATGCGCATCGCAAAACCCAGAGGTTGCCGGACACTTCTGCGGAGACAGCTCGAGCAGCGAGGCTCGCCGGGTTCGGCCGAACCGCCCGCAGCCCTCCGCCGCAGGCCGCTGGCGGGCGAGGACGCACCGCGACGGGTGGATGATCGCCTTCCGCCGAGGCCGTCGCCGTCCTGGAGCCCCTGCGGGGGAACGAGCGGGCGGTCTGCGGGCCGCCCGTTTCGTTTGCGGACACCTGACGGACACAGAATTGCGCAATTTCTGCAGTGTTCTTCTACGCCCTTGATTTATTGGTGGGCGCAGTAGGACTCGAACCTACGACCCGCTGATTAAGAGTCAGCTGCTCTACCACCTGAGCTATGCGCCCTCCGCGGCTCTAGCTAGGAGGCTTTGGCGCGCGCGTCAACCCGTCGGCCGGGCCGCGCGCGGCGCTTGCCCGTGGGCGTGGCGCGCGCTACAAAGGGCTTCGCTCGGCGGGTGTAGCTCAGTGGTAGAGCAGAAGCTTCCCAAGCTTCGTGTCGAGGGTTCGATTCCCTTCACCCGCTCCATGCTTTTCAAGCACTCGGGGCGCCTCCGGGCGCCTTCTTCATGTGGCCGACGCCTCGCCCTGCAGCCAGGCTTGTCCGCCAATCTCCGACCGCGACCGGCGGCGCCCAGAGCTCGCAGGGGAGGCGACACAAAACGCTTGGTGTCGGGGTGAAACGGCAAGCGCGGGCGAGCCAGCAGAGGCCGGCGGGTGTCGCACCGCTCCGTTGAGAAGGCTTCCCGCACTGGTATCGACCAAGCTGCGATCACCGTACCGGACCCCAAGGCCAACCCCACGCCGCCGCCGATAGCCCTCGCTCTATGACGCCGCCCACATCGGCCGGCGACCAAAGGCCTTTCGGACGCCGCGCATCGACCCGGCAGGTCCGGCCACGACTGGCTGGCCCGCGAGCGTGGCGCGCGTGCCATGGGAAGCCGAGGCGCCCGGGGCTGGTCACTGACCGCGCGTGAGCCCGGCGCCGGCGCAAATTCTGGCAGAAGCGTCGGGTGAGCGGGCCGTCGCCGCGCAGGTCCGGCCCCTGAAGAGCGCCAGCAGGTGCCGGCGCTGTTCGGGCGGCAGCCAAGAACCCAGCCGCGGGTCGGTCGCGACCACCTAGCCAGCGCGACCTGTCGGCCGCCAGCACAGCGCCGCCGAACCACCTCCGGGTCGGCTCCGACCCACACGCAAACGACATATGGCCACTAACTGAATGATTTCTAAACGATATCCGCTCCTGGCACATGGCTTGCTGCTGACGGGGTCATGATGGAGACGGACCGGCCATGGAGAACGAGGAGCAGCTGGCGGACGAGCTGGCGCATGAGATCCTATTGCACAGACGCATTCAGGCGATTCACTGAGGCGAGGATCTGAGCGGCGGGTTTGGTCCAGACGAAGGGCTTGGGGTCGGCGTTGTGCTCGGCGAGGTAGCGATGGATCGCGGTCTGCAAATCGATGATCGAGCGGAACACCCCGCGCTTGAGGCGCCGGCGGCTGAGCGCCGAGAAGAAGGTTTCGACCGCATTCAGCCAGGAGCCCGCGGTCGGGGTGAAGTGGAAAGTCCAGCGCGGGTGGCGGGCGAGCCAGGCCAACACCTTGGGGTGCTTGTGGGCGGCATAGTTGTCGAGGATGACGTGGAGGACCTTGCCGGCCGGCACCTGCCGTTCGATCGCGTTCAAGAAGCGGATGAACTCCTGGTGGCGGTGACGCGCCATGCAGCGGCCGATCACCGTGCCGTCGAGGACGTTGAGCGCCGCGAACAGGGTGGTGGTGCCGTGGCGCTTGTAGTCATGCGTCATGGTGCCGGCCTTGCCCGGCTTCATGGGCAGCCCCGGCTGGGTTCGATCGAGCGCCTGGATCTGCGACTTCTCGTCGAGGGACAGCACCAAGCTGTGCGCCGGCGGATCGAGATAAAGCCCGACGATGGCCTCGAGCTTGGCGGCGAAGTCGGGATCGCTCGAACGCTTGAAGGTGCGGATCCGGTGCGGCTGCAGGCCATGCGCGGCCCAGATCCGCTGCACCGAGCGCACCATCGCCGACTTCAGGAAGCGCCATCTGGCGGCGCTCGCCGGGTTGTTCGTGCAGGTCCTGCGCCTGTGCCGCGCGGCCGGTCTGGTCAAGCTCGGCCATGTCGCGCTCGACGGCACCAAGCTCAAGGCTAACGCCTCCAGGCGCAAGGCGATGAGCTACGGCCGGATGAAGGCGGGCGAGGCGGCGCTCGCGGCCGAGGTGCAAGGCTGGCTGGCCAGGGCCGCGGCCGCGGATGCCGCCGGCGACGCCGAGCATGGCGCCGACCAGCGTGGTGACGAGCTGCCGGACTGGGTCGCCGACCGGCAGGCGCGGCGGGCGCGCATCCGGGCGGCCAAGGCGGCGCTCGAGGTCGAGGCCCGGGCCGAGATGCCAACGCCCGCGGCCGAGCCCGGCCCGTCCTCGGGCATGGTCGATCATGGCCGGCCGGTGCGCGCCCCGGATGGCGGCCCGCCGGATCGGGCGCAGCGCAACTTCACCGATCCCGACAGCCGGGTCATGAGAACCAGGGATGGCTTTGTCCAGGCCTACAACGGCCAGCTGGCGGTCGACGCCGGGCATCAGATCATCACCGCTCACCGGCTCACCACCAACGGCAACGACCAGGATGGCCTGGTGCCCCTGCTCGATGCCCTCACGGCGACGCTCGGCCGCACGCCCCGCGAGCTCTCGGCGGACGCGGGCTTCTGCCGCGAGGACAACCTCGAGGTGCTGGCGGCGCGTGGCATCCGGGGTTACCTGGCGCCCGGCCGGGGCCAGCACGGCCATGCCGATCCGAGCGGCCGGCGGCAGATCCGGCCCGGCTCGCGGATGGCCGCGATGGCCGCCAAGCTCAAGCGCGCCGGCCGGCGCTCGCGCTACCGCCTGCGCAAGCCGACGGTCGAGCCGGCGCGCCGCTTCGCGCCGACCACCAAGGTCGGCGCTGGAAGCCAGGCGCGCGGCCAGATCAAGCAGGCCCGCGGCTTCCGCCAGTTCCTGCTGCGCGGCTTCAGCAAGGTCGAGGCCGCGTGGGCGCTGGTCTGCACCGCCCACAACCTGACCAAACTGCTCAGCGCCCGCGCCGCCTGAACCCGGGCTCACCCCAATCGCGGCCATCCTGTCATGCCCCTCATCACAGCACGACCACCGACGTCAGACCCACCCTTTCCAGCCATTACTCAGACAGGCTCCTAGTGTAGCGTCCCAGAAATAACGTTACATCTTATTTCTGGGACGATACACTAGCGCGGGTCGAGCTCGGTGAGCATCCGCTCCGCGACCTCGGTCGCCTGGTCGCCGAAGGTCACGAAGCGGACCTCCTCGATCGACGGCATCTCGGCAAGACAGTCCTTGACCGTGGTCATGGCAGTCCGGGTCGCGGCCTCGAGCGGATAGCCGTAGATGCCGGTGCTGATGCCCGGAAAGGCGATCGTCCTGACGCCGTTTTTGACCGCGAGCTCGAGCGAATTCCGATAGCAGGCCGCGAGCCGCTCAGGCTCGCCCTTGCTGCCGCCGTGCCAGACCGGGCCCACGGTGTGGACCACGTGCCGCGCCGGCAGCTGGTAGCCCTTGGTGATCCGCGCCTCGCCGGTCGGGCAGCCGCCGATCTGCCGGCACTCCTCCAGGAGCTCCGGTCCGGCGGCGCGGTGGATCGCGCCGTCGACCCCGCCGCCGCCGAGCAGGCGCTCGTTGGCGGCGTTGACGATCGCATCGACCGTCTGCTTGGTGATGTCGCCCTGGACTACGGTCACACGTCCAGCCATGACTCGCCTCCTCGCTCATCACGATCGATGGTCCGGCTCCCGCTCATATAGGTGCTGAAAGATCCGAGCGCTGAGGCTGACTGGCCTGGCGTCTATGGTGTCGACGCCTCTTTCCGCGTTATCAGCGTAAGCACATCAAGATCGCTCAACCGCTCGTATTTTAGTAAACTGTACAATCGCGGGGGCGGCTACGCGGGCCACGCCGGTCTACGCCAGCATAGATCAGAGTTGCGGCAACAAGACCTACACTGTCAGCACCGGCAACAATGTCAGCGATTGCAAGTCATCCGGCCAAAATGCCGTGTGTGGCGACACTCACGGTAATTCGGCAGAAGTAAGCTGTCCTCTGGTTGCATCGATTCGCACGGATCAGCGTCTTGCTCGGTTAAGTCGCAATAAGTGCGGCCGGAGTTGATCGAAAAGACGACGGGTCGGCAGCAGGAGCCCGCGATTACTCGTCAGCCATGGTCAAAACCACTTTGCCGGTGCTCTTGCGGGCCAGCATCAGCTCGAGCGCCGTCTTCGCCTCGGCGAGCGGCAACACCTGCGAGACGTGCGGCTGGAGGCGCCGCTCGGCCTGCCAGCGCAACAGCTCCTCGAAGCCGGCGCGGACCCGAGCCGGGTCGTGCCGGCGGTAGCTGCCCCAGTAGAAGCCGATCGCGGCCGCGTTCTTGACCAGCAGCAGATTGGCCGGGATCTGCGGGATCTCGCCGCTCGCGAAGCCGATCACGAGCAGCCGCCCCTCCCAGGCGATGCTGCGCAAGGACGCCGTGAACAATTCGCCCCCGACCGGATCGAACACGACGTCCGCGCCGCGACCCTCGGTCAGCTCCCTGACCCGTGCGCGCACGTCCTCGCTCGCGGTATTGATCAGCACTTCCGCGCCATGCGCCCGGGCGACCTCGAGGTGCTCAGGCCCGCGGGCGGTCGCGATCACGCGGGCGCCGAGCGCAACCCCGCATTCGACCGTGGCGAGCCCGACGCCGCCGGCGGCGCCGTGCACGAGCAAGGTCTCGCCCGCCTGCAGCCGCCCGGCCCAGACCAGCGCGCCATAGGCGGTGCCGTAGGCGATCGCGAAGCCGGCGGCGGTGACGTAGTCGATCGAGTCCGGCAGCGGGACGACGTTGCTCGCCGCCGTCACCGCCTCCTCGGCGAAGCCACCGCGATCCAGCGTGGCCATGACCCGGTCGCCCGGCACGAAGCCGGCCACACCCTCACCGCGTTGCTCGATCTGACCCGCGATCTCGATCCCGGGCACGAAGGGCAGGGGCGGCCTGTCCTGATACTGGCCTTTGATGATCAGCGTGTCGGCGAAGTTCAGCCCGGCGGCGCGGACCCTAATCCGGACCTCGCCCGGCCCCGGCTCGGGCAGCGGCCAGTCCTCGAGTGCAAGCCCATCGAGACCCGTCAGCTCCCGGCAGACGATCGCGCGCATCGGTTTGTCCTCCCGGCGCCAGTCTAGCCGGCCAGGCTCCGACCTGGAAGCTTCGCCAAGGCGCTGGCCGGAGCCCGCCCGACGCGTTAGGAAAAACCATGCGCGGCTATTTCGGGATCGGCGCCGAGGGCATCAGCAAGCCGATGAACCTCGGCAACCTGATCCGCTCGGCGCACGCCTTCGGCGCGAGCTTCGTCTTCCTCGTCGACGCCCACTACACCGTGGCGAGCGCGCTCTCGGACACCTCGCAGGCCGAGACCCAGCTGCCGCTCTACCGCTTCGCGAGCGTCGCGGAGCTGGCGCTGCCCGGCCGCTGCCGGCTGATCGGGGTCGAGCTCCTGGATCAGGCGATCGATCTCCCGACCTTTCGTCACCCCCTGAACGCCGCCTACGTGTTCGGGCCCGAGCGCAGCTCGCTGTCGGAGGCGATGGTCGCGCGCTGCGACCACGTGGTGAAGATCCCGACCCGGTTCTGCATCAATCTGGCCGCTTCCGGCGCGATCTTGATGTACGACCGGCTGCTCTCTTTCGGCCGGTTCGCGCCCCGGCCGGTCCGCTCCGGCGGTCCGACCGAGGCGCTGCAGCCGCATGTCCACGGCAAGGTGATCACCCGCCGGCGCGAGCGGTGATCGCTGACATGCGCTCCGCCCGTGTGCGGACAGGTTGGCGCGCCTGCGCCGAGCGCAGGCGCCACTACTCGTTCTCGCCGCCCTCGCCGGACTCCCCCTCGCCGCCGCCCCGATGACACGCCAGACAGTTCGCCGCCGATTTGACCTCCGCGCTCTTGAACTCCCTGGCGGGAACCTCGCTGTGCACGGCCTTCCAGAAGGGCAGCTGCGTGATCCGCAGCGGCACCGCGCCGGCATCGACGCCGCGCAGGAAAAGGTCGCCGTTGGGCGTGCCGGAGGCATCGGCCGCGTGCGCGACCAGGTAGGCGGTGATCTCGGCGCGGGTCGGCTCGGCCAGATCGGCATTCTCGCCGAAATGGTCGGACAGGCCGGACATGATCTTCTTCCACGAGCGTGCCGGCAGCAACTGCGGCGGGAACGCCATGTGGCAGGCGCCGCATTCCTTCAGAGTGGTGGCGGCGGCATGATCCTGGGCTATGGCCTGGCCGGTTGCGGCGCCGAGACCCGTGACGATACCGATCGAGACGATGCCGATCGACAAGACGAGACGTTTCATGATGCAGCCTCACTGTCCTGATAGATAGGTGATGACGTCGCCCTTCTCGACCGCGGTGCACGGGCGCCCCAGGACGGTCTTGCAGTTGCGGGTGAACCACTTCTCGACCTTGGCCGGATCGGTGAAACGGTCGGGCGTCTTCGACACCGCCATGGGTTGGATCATCTTGCCGGCGCGGGTCTGGCCCTCTGCCCTTGGATCGCGGGTGTGACAGGTGATGCAAGCGGGCGTCTCCGGCTTGCCGCCGCCGTGGGTCGCGTGCCAGAACGCGTCGCCGCGCTGCGCCGAAAAGCCGGAGAAGCCGGGGTCGGCCTGCTTCGCTGCGGCAGCAAACTGCGCCAGGATGGCATCGCGCGCGGGATTGGCCCTTGCGGCGCCCGCACCGGCGAGGAGAACCGCGCCGAGGACGGCGACCGGGTATAGCCGTTTCGCGGGGCAGCATCTCATGGCGAGGTCTCCTTGGGGACGGGGAGGGCGATGGCCTGGTCGTCGAAGCGGCCGCGGTCGGCGTCCCTATGGCAGGCGATGCAGTTGCTCCGCGCCCTCACGGGCTTGGCAGCGAACACGGCCGGATCGATTTTGGCGTGCTTCCGGCGCCAGTAAGGCGTCGCCGTAATCCGCAACGGATCGGCGGGCGAGACCACGGCGAACCGGCGGGCAGCCTCGGTGTCCCAGGCTTCGGCGGCGTAGCGTTCCAGATAGGCGGCGATCTCGTCGCGCTTTTTGGCGGGCAGGCTGGCATCCTCGCCGAAATGATCGTCCAGGGTGGCCATCAACCGGGCCCAGGAAGCGCGCGGCAGCAGGCTCGGATGGAAGGGGTGATGGCAGCCGCCGCATTCGGTCAGCATCGCCTGGTTGGCCGGCATGGCGGGAATTCCGACCGGCGGCAGCCGCGACAGGAGCGCGATCAGGGCGGCGGCTGACACTGCCGTCAGCCCGAGCCACCATGCCGCCGTCGCGGGCCTGGCCGGGCGCGGTCGCGGCAGCGGAGCGTTCGCGGGCAGCGGCTTGGACCCTGTGATCATCGCCCGGATCAGCGGCTCCCTTAGGAGCCACGTGCCGACCAGGACGCCGGCAAGATGCAGGGCGATCATGGCCAGCAGCATCGCGGCCAGAACCCGGTGCAGGGGCTTGGCGCCATTGCCGAGCGCGTAGCCGACCAGACCGGCGAGCGGGCCCTGCTTTTCCTCGCCGGCCAGTTCGACCAGGCCGGTGACGACGAGCGCGGCCAGCACCGCGAACAGGGCGAAGATCATGACCGCCCCGCTCGGATTGTGGCCGAGATAATGGGGTGGCCGGAGCAGCATCAGCCCGCGCAGATGCTCGATCACCCGGCGCACCGGGTAGGCGAAGTTGGCAAGCCGGCTGTATTCGGAGCCAAAGAATCCCCAGATCACGCGGAACGACAGCAGGCCGAGGATGACGTAGCCGGCCGTCATGTGAACGCCGAGCCATGCCTCCGGTGCAAGGAAACCTGTGGTCAGGCCGACCGCCACCGCGGCGGCGAGCAGCCAGTGAAACAACCGCGTCGGCAGATCCCAGACGAGGACCGACCGAGCGCGGTTCTCGCCTCGCCCCGGCGGAGGCATGCCTGTGGGATGATCGGTCCGAGTCTCCGCCGGCTGCACCGCCGGGGCCATGGCCTCATCGACGTGTTCGGGCCCGAGCGCAGATCGCTGTCGCCCGCCATGCTCGCCCGTTGAGATCACGTTGTGAGCATCCTGACCCGGTTCTGCATCGACCTCGCGGCCGCCGGCGCGAGCCATGAGAGGTCACCCGGATTCCGCCCGCTTGCGCCCGGTGATCATCGCCGCCACCAGGTTCTCCCGATGGGCAAGGCTGCTGAACACGACGCCGGCGACGTGGGCGAAGACCAGGATCACCGTGAGGTTGGCGGCGGCCGCGTGCAGGTTCTCGACCCACGCGATCCCCCAGAACGCATCCGTGGTCGACAGCCAGCCGCTGGCGCCGGTCAGGATCAGCATCGCGAGCATCAGCACGATCATCGCGCCGCCGGCCGGATTGTGCCCGAGGTAGCGCCGGGGGTGCCCGCTCCACAGGCTCTTCAGATAGGCGAGCAGTCCCTTCGGGCGCGGCACGAAGTCCCGGAACCGGGCGTGCCGGCTGCCGACGAAGCCCCAGATCAGGCGCACCGCGACCAGCGCCAGCACGACGTAGCCGGCCCCTTTGTGCAGCGCCTTATCCTCCGTGTTCAGCCAGGCGATGGTGAAGCTGATCACCAGGATCCAGTGGAACAGCCGGACCAGCGGGTCCCAGACGCGGACCGTGGCCGGCCGCTCGGTGCAGCCGGCCACCGTTGCCGCCGAGGACGACATCGCCCCCGCCATGATCACTCCTCGTCGGTCTTGATCTGGGCCGTGACCGGATCGATGTGGAGCTCGACCCGGTTGCCGTTCTTGTCGAACCCCTTGAGCTCCCAGCAGCCATCCCGGGGCTGGATGCCGCGGACGTCGTAGCCCGCCTCCTTGGCCTTGGCGGCCAGCTGGTCCTTGGTCATCAGCTGGGCGTGCGCGGACCTCGGGCACATCGTCTCTTCGGCATGCAGCGGTCCGGCGAGCAAGAGCCCGCTGAGAAGGACACAAGCCATGGTCGCTTGCTTGATCATCAGGCATCTCCGATCCTGTTGCCGACACGCCGTGCGCCGGTCGCCGCGGTTTGTAGAGGAGGCCAGCTGAAGCTCGGCTGATAGCGTCTGTCAGCTCAGGTTCAGCTGGCTGCCGTTGAGATCGCCCGATGCGAAGACCGATGTGGCTGGCCATCCTGGCCGGGATGCTGATCCATCCCGCCGCCGGCGTCGGGGCCGCCGACCACGATCACGATCGCGATCAGGAGCGGGCGCGGCGCGCGCTCGAGGCCGGCGAAATCCTGCCGCTCGACCAGATTCTCAACGAGGTGCAGCAGCGCTATCCTGGCACTGTGGTCGAGCTCGAGCTGACTCCCGAGGGCGGTCGCTGGGTCTACGAGGTCGAGCTGCTGGCGCCCGACGGTCGGCTGCTCAAGCTCCGGATCGACGCCAAGAGCAAGCAGCTGCTGCCGGAGGATGACGACTGATGCGCGTCCTGGTCGCCGAGGACGACCCGCGGATCGCCGAGGATCTGGCGCGCGTGCTGCGCGCCGCCAATTACCTGGTCGACCTCGCGCCCGAGGGCGAGGAGGCGCATTTCCTGGGCGACACCGAGGACTACGACGCCGTGGTCCTCGACCTCGGCCTGCCGGTGATGGACGGCGCCACGGTGCTCAAGCGCTGGCGCGCCGACGGCCGCAACATGCCGGTCCTGATCCTGACCGCGCGCGCCAGCTGGCACGACAAGGTCGAGGGCATCGACGCCGGCGCCGACGACTACCTGGCCAAGCCGTTCCAGATGGAGGAGCTGCTGGCGCGCCTGCGCGCCCTGATCCGGCGCGATCGCGGCCACGCCTCGGCGGTCCTGAGCGCGGGCCCGGTGACCCTGGACACCCGCACCGCGCGCGCCAGCGTCGACGGCTCGCCGCTGCAGCTGACCGCGCTCGAGTACCGGCTGCTCGCGTACCTGATGCTGAACCGGGGCCGGGTCGTGCCGCGGCTCGAGCTGATCGAGCACATCTACGAGCAGGATTTCGAGCGCGAGAGCAACACCATCGAGGTCCTGGTCGGACGGCTGCGGCGCAAGCTCGGGGTCGACGTGATCAAGACCCGGCGCGGGCTCGGCTATACGCTCGATGCCTCGTGATGGGTGCGCGCAGGTCCCTGCGCATACGCCTGCTGCTGGCCGCCACCTGCTCGGTGGTGGCGGCCCTCGTGCTCGCCGGTCTGGGCCTGACCCTGCTGTTCAAGCAGCACGTCGAGCGCAGCTTCGAGCGCGAGCTGGTCAACCACCTGAACCAGCTGACCGCCGCCTTCGAGGTGCCCCAGACGGGCGAGCCGCAGGTCGCCGGACCGCTCAGTGATCCCCGTTTCGTCAAGCCTTACGGCGGCCTCTATTGGCAGGTCGAGGACGCGGCCGGCCATGCGATCCGCTCGCGCTCGCTCTGGGACTTCTCCCTCGACCTGCCGCCCGACCCCGTGTCCTCGGGGGCGCTGCACCGGCACCTGCTGCCCGGGCCGGCCGGCAGCCAGCTGCTCGTGGTCGAGCGCGGGCTGCGCCTGGGCGCGCGGCGGTTCCGGCTGGCCGTCGGGATCGACCGGCGCGAGATCGACGCCAACGTCCGCGAATTCGGCTGGGACACGACGCTGTCGCTCGCGATCCTGGCGCTCGTCCTGCTCGCCGCCGCGGCGGCGCAGGTATCGGTCGGGCTGAAGCCCTTGCAAGGGCTGCGGGCCGAGCTCGCCAAGGTGCACGCCGGCGGCTCGCGGCGGCTCGAGGCGAGCTTCCCGAGCGAGGTGCAGCCGCTGGTCGACGACCTCAACGACCTGCTCGCCGAGCAGATGGCGGCGGTGGAGCGCGCCCGTACCCAGGCCGGCAACCTTGCCCATGGCCTGAAGACCCCGCTCACCGTGCTCGCGGCCGAGCGCCGCAAGCTCTTCGAGCAGGGACAATCCGCGGCGGCCGAGGTGCTCGGCCAGCAGATCGAGGCGATGCGCCGCCAGATCGACTATCAGCTCGCCCGGGCGCGCGCGGCGAGCTCGAGCCGGGTCCCGGGCGTGGTCACGCCGATCGGCCCGGTGATCGAACGTCTGGTGCGGGTGCTCCGGCGGGTCGGTGCCAACCCCGGGGTCGAGCTGGTCGCCGAGGTCGCCGGCGAGCACCTGTTCGCGGGCGAGGCCCAGGATCTCGAGGAGATGGTCGGCAATCTGCTTGACAACGCCTGCAAATGGGCCACGCGCCGGGTGACCGTCACCAGCGAGAGCGGGAACGGACGGGTCGCGATCCTGGTCGACGACGACGGGCCCGGCCTGCCGGCCGAGCGCCGCGAAGAAGTGTTCGAGCGCGGCCGGCGGCTGGACCAGTCGGTACCGGGCAGCGGTCTCGGCCTCGCGATCGTCCGCGATCTCGCCGAGATCTACGGTGGCCGCGTCGGCCTCGAGGACTCGCCGGCGGGCGGGCTGCGGGTCCGGCTCGAGCTGCCGACACCCGGACCCGCCAGCCGCGTCGCCTAGTCCGGATTTCTCAAACCCCATAGCACGGGTTGATTGGTGGCGGGGTCGGCGCAGAAGTTGGCTCGGGTTGAGGTGAGCGTCCGTGGAGGTCGCCTGACAGCGAATTCTCGGACGAACGCAAGCGAACGCCCCGCGGGTGGGGCGCCTATCGGGCATGCAAGAACGTTCAGAAGGCGGCGCGCTTCACGTACAGGTAGGCGAGGCGGTACTCGTCCTGGTAGGGGCAAGCCGAGGCCATGGCGACCTTGATCCGACGCACGCTGACCCGGACCAGGGCGCCGATCTTCAAGAGCTTCAGGCGGATCGTGCCGCAGGTGGCGTTGGCGAACTGGCTATGGCGGAGGCCAATTCGGCGCAGCGCCTCCAGCAGCACGTAGGCGAACGAGGCGAACCAAAGCCTGAGCTGATTGGCCCGTATCGTCGCTGCTGACGTACGATCGGCGAACAGATCAAGCTGCTGCTCCTTGATCCGGTTTTCCATCTCGCCGCGGGCACAGTAGATCTGCTCGTAGAGGCTTTGGCCGTCGATCACCGACGGCGGCAGCGAGGTGACCACGAAGCGCGGGTTGGAGCCCTTGGCCAGATGCTCGGCCTTGGCCACGACCCGCCGTTCGCAGCTCCAGCTGTCCCGGGTGGCATAGGTGAAGTCGTCGAATTGCCGAGCCGGCTGGCCGGTTGCGGCATGCTCGGCCTCGGCGGCCGCGAGGGCTCCGTCGATCTCGGCCAGCAGGCGAGGGTTGCGGGCGAGGCCGAAGACGTAGTCGACGCCGTTGTCTTCACACCAGCTCATCAACTCGTCGCGGGCGAAGCCAAAGTCCGCCCGCAGCAGGATCTCGACCCTAGGCCAGCTCTCACGAATCTGGGCGACGATGCGTGTGATCTCGTCCTTGGCTCCGGCCGACGCGTCGATGTTCGAGCGCCTGAGCTTGGCGGCCAGCAGGTGGCGGCCGCAGAAGACGTACAGCGGCAGATAGCAGTGGCAGTCGTAGTAGCCATGGAAGAAGCGCCCTTCCTGGTGGCCGTGGAGCGGGTCGTCCGTGGCATCGAGATCGAGGATGATCCGCTCGGGCGGCCTCGCATGCGCCTCCAGGAACAGAGCGACGAACAGCTGTTCGATCGCCCGCGGGTCGTGGCCGATCCTGTGATAGCGGTCGAGCGCCGCGGCCGGCGCATGCTCGAACCGGTTCAAGGTGCTCTTGCCGGCCAGCGGCGCGCAGTCCTTGCGCCGCGCCTCGAGCTTGCCGGCCAGGGTCGCCAGCACCGGATCATGGCGCAGCTCGTCGTGGTCGACCAGGTCCTCGTAGCCCAGCGCGATGCCGCAGATGCGCTGCATCAGCATGGTCTCGACACCGTGCTCGACCAGTTCCTGCATGCGTCCGTCGGCGAAACAGCGGGCCAGACGCCCCATCAGACCGATCGCCCGGTTCACGGCCCCGAGCAGCAGCGCCCCGGCGTCCGAGGTCACCTGCCCGCCGTCGAACGCGGCCACCACCTGGCGTCCTTCGACGGCTTCAAATCCGAACAGGTCGCGGTTACACTCTGTCGGCATCGGGGAGCTCCTCTGCGTCGCGTTAAGCCTTTGTCACAGAAGAGTTATCGCCGATCCAGAGCCCCGATGCACGCTCTGGTTTGAGAAATCCGGGCTAGCTGTCGTTTCCACGGGCGTCGTTCAGGGGCAATGCGTTCAGGAGCGGGCCGACGCGGCTGGCCGGGCCGCGGCTGGTACGCCCTGACCGGCGGCGTGCGCGCTCAGATGCCGGTGCAGCAGGCGGACGTTCCGAAGGTTCGCCTTGTAGCCGATGTCGAACAGATCGCCGAGGATCGGCACGGCGCCGACGAGACCGTCGAAACCGAGGTTGCCGAGCATGCGCGCGAGCGTCCCGCGCGGCGTGCCGAGGCGCCAAGCCTCGTAGACGATGTAGGCGCTGAGCGCGCTGGTCGCGACGTCGCCGATCCCAGGCACGAGGCCGACGATGCCGTCCCACCCGAAACGGAAGCGCGTGCCGGGCAGCCGGTAGCGCGCATCGAGCAGGTAGGCGAGGCGCTCGAGCCGGTGCAGCGCCACCCGGGTCCGCGGGTCGGCCGGCGGTGCCGACGCGGGGCCGCGCCGCGGCTCAGCGCCGCGCGATGATCCAGACCGCATGCACGATGCCGGGGATGTAGCCGAGCAGCGTCAACAGAATGTTGAGCCAGAACTGGCCGCCGAGGCCCACTTGCAGGAAGACGCCGAGCGGCGGCAGCAGGATGGCAAAAATGATGCGGATCAGGTCCACTGTCGACTCCGGGTTGGAGGGGCCGGTCGCCTGGCACGGGCCAGTCGGCTGGTAACGGCCCGCCCGCCGGTCGGTTCCCGCGTGCAGCCGCCGCCAGGCCTGAGGCCTGTCGGTCCGGTCTCGGCCTGTGATCGCCCGCGACCGCGGAGCTGGGGAGCCGATCTCTCCTTCGGCGCCGGGGGTCCGCCTTGCCATCCCCAGACCTGATCCGGCCTCCCGGAGGAGGCGCAGGCGATGCCTTCATGGGCGGCCGGATCAAGCCTTGAAGTGACCCCTGAATGAGGCGCCCGCGTCCGCGCACTAGCGCTGTTGGATCGCGATCAGGTTGCCGTTGGGGTCGACCTCCGGCGACCACGCGCCCGCCGCAGTCCGGCAGAACACCGCCTCGAAGCTGTCGCTCGCGGTATCGGCGCGGACCGTCTCCCGGAACCGGCGGCAGTAGCTGCCGTCGGCGCGCCGCATGGTCGCGAGCACCGCGATCGTGCCCCCGGTCCCGGCCTCGTTGCCGGTCCACGCGACCGCGGTCCCGCTCGGTCTGGTCTCCAGCGCCTGCTCGCGGGTCGTCCGGGCGAGGGTGCGATCGGCAGCGCTCAGACCGTCGAACGGATTGGGCGGGCCCGCCTGGACTGCGGCGCAGCCGACCAGCACGCCCGCCGCGACCAGGGCCGCCCAGGGCTGCCTCATTTGTGGTCGCCCTGGGCATCGTCGCCCGCCCAGCCACGTTCGATCAGCTGGCGCTCCCGATCCTCCGGCACCGGCATCAGGCCGCCGCTATCGCTCGCCTGGGTGCTGCCGCTCTGGCTCCGATCGGGGACGCCGAGCCAGGCATCGCGGTCCTGCTCGAGCCGGTCCTGGTCCTGCGAGCGGTCCTGGCCCCGGGACTGGTCCTGCGATCGATCCTCACTTCCGTCATGGCTGCCGCCGCCGCTGCCGCCGTGGTCGTCGCCCCCGCCGCTGCTGCCGCCGTGGTCGCCCCCGCCGCTGCTGCCATGGTCACCGCCGCCGTCGTGGCTGCTGCCGCCGTCGCTGCCGCCGCCATGGTCGCCGCCGCGATCGCTCTCGGCCCAGGCCTGGGCCGGCCCCATCAGCAATCCCTGGTCGACAATCTTTACGGTGAAGGGTGCGCCCAGCAGCGGCAGGGCGATCGCCGTGGTGCGCATGATGTGCGTGGTGAGGGAATGCAGTCGCATCGTGATCTCCTCTTCGAGCGGGCAGCACCCGCGGCCGGTACCGGCATCGGCACCATCGGCGGGACTCAAGCACGCCTGGCCTGAACTCCATCTGAGACGCCATGTCAGCTGCCGTTCATCCCCTGACGGCCCGCGCGCGCAGCCGGCTCTTGCCGAGGGGCCTGGTTTTTGCTTGTTCTTCGCCCACTTATGTCGCATCGAGCCGCGAGGGCGAGCCATGAACGTCAACGCCGACCTGAGCCAGCGCGCCGTCGTCTACAGCGAGCAGCTGCCCTGGGTCGATTCGCCGCTCAAGGGCGTCCAGCGACGGATGCTGGAGCGCGACGGCGACGAGGTTGCGCGGGCGACCAGCATCGTCCGCTATGCCCCGAACAGCGCCTTCTCGGCGCACAGCCACGGCGCCGGCGAGGAGTTCCTGGTGCTGGACGGCGTGTTCTCCGACGAGCACGGCGACTTCGGGCCGGGCATGTACGTGCGCAACCCGCCGGGCTCGAAGCACACGCCCAAGAGCGGCCCCGGCTGCACGATCCTGGTCAAGCTCAGGCAGATGGCGCCGGACGATCAGGAGTACGTGCGCATCGACACCACGAGCACGACGTGGCAGCCGGGCGAGCTCGAAGGCATGGAGGTCATGCCGCTCTATCAGCACGGTTCCGAGCGGGTGCGCCTCGTCCGCCTCGCGCCCGGCACGCGGCTGTCGCGGCGCGCCGACCCTGGCGGCGAGGAGATCTTCGTGCTCGAGGGTGCGTTCGCCGACGAGCAGGGGCGCTATCCCAAGGGCGCCTGGCTGCGCACGCCGCCCGGCGCCGAACATGGCGTCGTCTCGGAGGGTGGCTGCACGCTTTACGTCAAGACCGGCCATCTGGCGGCCTGAGCGCGCGGTCCATGGCCGCGACGCCGATCTCGCTGGCGCTGCAGGGCGGCGGCGCCCATGGCGCCTTTACCTGGGGCGTGCTCGACCGTCTGCTCGACGAGCCGGACCTCGTGATCGACGGCATCAGCGGCACCAGCGCCGGCGCGATCAACGCCTGCGTGCTCGCCCAGGGCCTGCTCGTGGACGGCCGGGCCGGCGCCAAGGCTGAGCTTGCGGCCTTTTGGCGGCGGATCAGCAAGCTCGGCGCGATCGGGCTCAATCCCTACCAGACGACGCCCATGCAGAGCCTGACCCGGGCCTGGAACCTCGACTGGTCGCCGATCGGTCTCTGGCTCGACACGTTGGCGCTGTTCGTCTCGCCCTATCAGCTCAACCCGCTCGACCACAATCCGCTCCGCGAGCTGCTCCGCGAGCGGCTCGACTTCGAGCGTCTGCGCGGCTCGTCGGCGATCAAGCTGTTCGTCTGCGCGACCAACCTCAAGACCAACCAGATGAAGCTGTTCGGCAACGCCGAGCTGTCGGTCGAGGCGCTGCTCGCCTCGGCCTGCCTGCCGCAGCTGAGCCGGGCGGTCGAGGTCGGCGGCCAGTTCTACTGGGACGGCGGCTTCATCGGCAATCCGGTGCTGAAGCCCTTGCTGCGCGAATGCGAGGCCGTCGACATCGTCCTGGTCCAGCTCAACCCGACCGATCGCGCCGAGCTGCCGATCAGCGCCCGCGACATCCTGGACCGCTTGAACGAAGTGACGATGAACGCGTCGTTGATGCGCGAGCTCGACGGCATCGCCACGATCAACCGGCTGCTCGCCGCCGGCCAGCTCGAGCACCCGCGCTACGAGATGATCCATCTGCACCGGATCGCCGACCCGGAGGTCATGGCGAGCCTCGGCATGCGCAGCAAGAACAACACGGCCTGGCCATTCCTGGTCTATCTGCGCGACGCCGGCCGGGACGCCACCGCCCGCTGGCTCGAGCAGCACCGCGACCAGCTCGGCCGCGAATTGACGCTGGACCTCACCGAATTCGCGATCTGAGATCCAGCCGGCGGGTCGGCGTGGCCCCGAAGGACTCTCTCAGGCCCGGCTTTCTCTCCGCCTTCTCTAGGGCGTGTTAACACAAAGCATGTCGGTGATGAGGGCGAAGTGGATGAAGGCGGTGAACATGAGATCGAGCTTTTCGAAGCGCGAGAAGATGCGACGAAAGCCTTTGAGCCTGCGGAACAGGCGTTCGACCTCGTTGCGCCGGCGGTAGAGACTGCGGTCGTAGGTCCAAGGCTGAAGACGGTTGGGGTTGGGCGGCACGACCGGCGCGAAGCCGAGCTCCAGCACCAGTTGCCGGGTCTCGTCGCCTTCGTACGCCCGGTCCATCACCATGGGCACACCAGCGGGCCGGCGCTGCCAGGCGGTCAGCAGCTTGCGTCCTTCGGGCGCGTCGTGGGCCTGTCCGGGCGACAGGGCGAAGGTCAGGGCCGTTCGCTCATCCGCGGCAACCAGATGAAATCTTGGTGTTCCAGCCGCCACGCGACTTGCCGATGGCTTGCGGGCCGTTTTTTTTCGCGCGCCCGTGCCGTCGGGGTGAACCTTGACGCTGGTGCTGTCCAAGCCGACGCACTCGACACGGATGCGGATCAGGCGATGCTCTTGCAGGGCCTGGAACACGCGGTCCAGCACGCCCGCCGCCGCCCACCGGCGCAGCCGTGTGTAGATCGTGTGCCAGTTGCCGAAGCGCGCCGGCAGCGCGCGCCATTTGCAGCCGTTCTCGGCCACAAACAGCACTGCGTTGATGACCTCGAGATTGCCGATCCGCACGTTGCCCCGCTGTACGGGCATCAACGGCCGGATCACTTCGTACTGGTCTTCGGTCAGCCTCATCATGCGATGAGCTTACCTCAAACCGCCCTCTTTGAATAGTGTTAACACACCCTAGTCGGACAACAGAGAACGCCAGCTCCTCAGGTCCTCGCCATCGGGCATTGGGCCGCCGCGCGGGGGTTCGCGCTTCTCTTCGGGGTCGAGGCCGGTCGCCCCACGATGGGATCAGAACGGAAGGCAGAACGATCTGTTCAACGGCCATGAACCTAAGCCCGGTAGCCGCGCTTTCCAGCTGCCTCAAGGGCCGGTTCGGCCCCTCGCAACCTTGCGGATCGCTCTCGAATGCCGGATCATCCCGTTTCGCCGAGATGTTCGAGGGCTCGATCACCGATCTCATCCCACCCAAGAAGAAGCACTGAGCCGACAGCTCAACGAGCGCAGCCCGCGCTCATACCAGAGGAGGTGTCACCGATGGCGCTCAAGCAGGACTTCATCAAGCAGATCGAGGCCCAGATCGCGGTCTGGCAGGCGCAGATCAAGGAGCACCAGGACCAGATCAAACAGGCCGGCGCCAAGGCCCAGTCCGACGCGGAAAATGTGGTCAAGCAACTCCAGGAACAGGCCGAACACGCCAAGAAGCTGCTCAGTCAGGTGCAGCACGCGAGCGAGGCCGCCTGGAAGGACGTGCATGCGGCCAATCTCAAGGCCTTCGAGCAGGTCCAGAAAGGCTGGGCCGAGGCGCTCAAACGCTTCCAGTAGCCCACGCGACGGCAGGCGGGCGATCTCCGACCCGCCTGCTGTCAACGCCGCGTCGGGAAAGATCGCGGTCACGCCGACCAAGGGGATGAGCAACCAGCGCGACCTGCCATCCCGCAGGTGAAGGCGTTCCTTGATGGCATCTGGATCGCGAAGTTCGCGGTCGCCGATCTGCACAATCTGGTGCAGAAGGTTCCACAAGTAGCCCCCGAGCCGCACGTCGAGGCCGCGGTCTCCAACCTGAATCTGCTGTCCGCGACGGGGGACCGGTATCCTGCCTGCCGCCCTCATCTCCGGCTTCATTTTTGGCTACGGGCCGGCGGCCCTTGTTCGCATATACGGCCGGACCATTCAGATGATCCGCCATGGCGGACGCCGCGCGTCGGGCCAGCGCCGTGCGACGTCAACCCGATCACCGGGGCTAGCCTATAGTCTGGACCCCTGACGTACCCAGTATATTCGGGCTCCTTTGGCCGGGACTCGAGCTAAGCTAGGCCGTCCGCGCAGCGCCAGCGAGATCCGGCGCCGGGCCGCGTTCGGCCGATCTTAACCCCGCGGCGGTACAAGCGCGGCGACACGCAGCAGCCACGAGATTGCCCCCTCCATGACTGGTGCCGCACGGCCCCCTCCCGCCACGGCTGACGCTGACCAGCGCGGCGGCGCGGGCGGTCCGGCTGACCGTGCCTCGATGATCACCCGTCTGCGCCAGCTGGCGCAGCAGCCTCTGGCCCGCAACGTCCTCGTCCTGTACCTGGTGCGCATGGTCAATCAGCTCCTGCCGCTGGCGACGATCCCCTACCTCGCCCGGGTGCTCGGGCCCGCGGAGTGGGGCATGGTGGCGGTCGGGCAGGCGTTTGCGATGTACGGCATCATCACCATCCAGTACGGCTTCGATCTCGCCGCGACCCGTGAGGTGGCAAGGCATCGCAACGACCCGGTCCGGCTCGGCGAGCTGATGGGCGGCGTCCTGGCCTGTCAGCTGATCCTGTCGGGACTGGTGGCCGGGGCGGCCTGGCTCGCCTACTATGCGGTGCCGACCTTCGCGGACCAGCCGCGCCTGCTCGATGCCGCCCTGGTGTTCGCGATCGTTCAGGGGGTGGGCCTGGGCTGGTATTTCACCGGGATGGAGCGGATTCCGCTGATGGCCGCGATCGAGCTGCCGGCCAAGCTGGCCGGCATGGCGGCGGTCTTCTGGCTGGTCGGGGGGCCGGGTGACGGCTGGCGCGTGCTCGCCGCCTACGGCGGCGCGGCAGCGCTGGCGACCGCGATCGGCTTTGGCGTGGCGCTGCGGCACGTCCGCCCGCGCTGGCCCGGCCTCGCGCGGGTGCGGGCGACCTTCCGCATGGGCTTCAGCCTGTTCCTGATGCAGATCTCGAGCCTCGTCAACACCGCGGGCAGCACGTTCCTACTCAGCCTGCTCGCCTCGCCCCAGCAGGTCGCCGAATTCGCTGCCCCGGACAAGCTGGCGCGGCCGCTCGCCTGGCTGACCGGGCCGATCAACCGGGTGCTGTTGCCGCGCCTCAGCCACCTGCTCGTCCACCGGCCCGATGAGGCCCGCTCGATCGCGCGCGTCTCGCTCCTGCTGCTTGCGATGGTCGGGCTGGCCTGCAGCGTGGTCGTCACGTCATTGGCGTCGTGGCTGATTCTGCTGGTGTTCGGCCCGGACTACGAAGCGGCGACGCCGGTGCTGAGAATCCTGGCGCTGGTCATCCCGCTGCTGATCATCAACGATGCGCTCGCCACGCAATGGCTGATCCCGCATGGCCTGGATCGGCCGCTGAGCCTCACCATCCTCGCGGCGGCCGGCCTGGCGGTAGGCCTCGCGCTGCTGGTGGTACCGACCTATCAGGCGCGTGGCATGGCCGTGGTCGCCGTGCTGGTCGAGCTGTTCATCCTCGCCGGCCTGCTGCTGACGCTGGCGCGCCACCGGCAAAGCATCTTCGCCGGCGGCGCGACCGCGCCCGCCGCCCGGCAGCTGGTCGCATCGCAGCGGCACTCGTGACCTTTGCACTGAGGCGGTCCGATGCTCGACGACTGGAGATCAACTGGGGCTGAACCATGACCGTCGCCGCCGCCGTCACCACCTTCAACCGGCTGGAATCGCTCAAGCGCTGTATCGAGGCGATCCGCGCCCAGGACCGGCCGGTCGATGAGATCATCGTCGTCAACGACCAGAGCACCGAGGGCACCCGCGAGTGGCTGGACAGCCAGCCGGATCTGGTCGCGATCCATCAGCCCGGCAATTTCGGCTGCGCCTGCAGCTTCCGGACCGTGCTCGAGGCGGCGTATCAGCGCGGCCACGACTTCGCCTGGGCGATGGACGACGACGTCTTCCCCGAGCCCTCTTCGCTGCGCATCCTGCTCGAGACCGCGGCCGAGCTGCGCCAGCAGGGGATCAGGGTCGGCGGGCTCGCCGCCTACCAGGCGCAGTGGGACGAGGGCGCCACGACCTGGCTGCCCTGGCGCCTGCCGACCACGCTCGCGCGCGCCTTCCGCTACCGCTATCTCAGCCCCGAGGTCGGGATCGAGCGGGGCAAGGGCGAGCCCAAGGAGATCGATCTCTACCCCTTCATCAGCACGCTCTTCACGCGCGATGCGATGGCTGCCTGCGGTTTTCCGAACCAGGACTTCTTCTATTACGGCGAGGACACCGACTACGCCTTCCGCCTCGCCGAGCAGGGCTTCAAGAGCTACATCGTGCCGAAGTGCGTGGTCGAGCACGCGGGCGGCGGCTTCATGGCGCCGGCGCTGCTGCCGGTCTCGGCCAACTGGCGCTACTACTACATGTATCGCAACCAGCTGATGCTGGTGCGCATGTACGGCGGCCGGCTCGGCCTGCTCAAGCGCCTCGCCTGCCAGATCCGGATCCTGATGGGCCTTTGCAAGCGGCTGCTGATGGAGTCCCGGCGCGGCAACTTCGGCGCCTGCCGCCTGGCGCTGCGCGGCGCCGCCGACGCCTTCCTCGGGCGCATGGGCAAGCGGGTCGCCCCCGGCGCGACCGGCTGACCCGGCCGGGCCAAAAGCGCTCGGCAGGAGGGTCGAGAAAACTCGACGAACGGTTGCCAACCGCGGCCGCGCGGCCGATCATGTCGGCCAAGCGGCCCACGAGCATGGCGGCGGGAGGCGAGTTCATGTCCTTGCAGACCAAGGCGGATGCGCTGTTGCAGCAGGCTGTGGCGAACGGCGACGTGCCGGGCGTGGTGGCGCTCGCGACCGATCGGGACAACACCGTCTACGAGGGCGGCTTCGGCGAGCGGGTGCAGGGCGGCGGCGCTGCCATGTCGCCCGACACGGTCGTCTGGATCGCATCGATGACCAAGGCGCTCACCGCGACCGCGGCGATGCAGCTGGTCGAGCGGGGGCGGCTCGATCTCGACCGGCCGGCGCGCGAGGTCGTGCCCGCCCTGGGCGAGGTTCAGGTGCTGGAAGATTTCGACGATTCCGGCCAGCCGGTCATCCGCCCGCCCGCGCGCCCGATCACGCTCCGCCACCTGCTCACCCACACCGCGGGTTTCGCTTACGAGATCTGGGAGCAGCCGATCATCCGCTATCAGGAGGCGAAGGGGCTCCCTGGCATCATCAGCTGCGAGGAACGGGCACTGAAGACGCCGCTGTTGTTCGACCCGGGCGAGCGCTGGGAGTACGGCATCAACATCGATTGGGCCGGCAAGATGGTCGAGGCGGTGAGCGGGCAGAAGCTCGGCGCGTACCTGAAGGCCAACATCTTTGAGCCGCTCGGCATGCGCGACACCGCGTTCAAGATCACCGAGGACATGCGCCGGCGGCTGGCCAAGATCCATCAGCGCGGCGACGACGACCACCTCACGCCCCAGCTCGAGCTCGAGATCCCGCAGTCGCCCGAGTTCGAGATGGGCGGCGGCGGCCTTTACGGCACCGTCCAGGACTACGCCAAGTTCGTCCGCATGATCCTGAACCGGGGCCGGGCCGACGGCCAGCAGGTCCTGAAGCCCGAGACCGTCCGGATGATGGCGACCAACCAGATGGGCGACTGCCGGGTCTGCATGCTGAAGACCGCGATGCCGCCGCTCTCCAACGACGCCGAGTTCTTCCCGGGCATGCCCAAGACCTGGGGCCTCAGCTTCATGATCAACACCGAGCGCGCGCCGACCGGGCGCAACCCCGGCAGCCTCGCCTGGGCAGGGCTCGCCAACACCTTCTTCTGGATCGATCCCGCCGCTGGCATCGGCGGGGCCTACGCCACGCAGGTGCTGCCGTTCGCCGACCAGAAGGCGCTGCCGCTATTCTTCGCGTTCGAGAAAGCGGTTTACGACCACCTCAGCTGACGCCAAACCCGCGGGTTGCGCGATCGGCCATCGAGGCCGCAAGCATCACCGCGATCAAGAAAGCAGCCGGCGCGACCGCCGCTATCTTGCTTTTCGGGCTGGGAGCGGCGATCTTGCGACTATGACCAAGAAAGCCGCTTCCAAGGCTGACCGAGGCTCGCGGACCGGGCGCTTCATTGCCGGGGAGTCGGAGGCCGGAGGCTTCGTCGGTGGCTACAGGGTGCTGGGAACGACCAAGGACGGCGTCAAGATCCTGAAGCCGAAAGGACGGGCCACGCACTTCACGGAAAAGGAGCTGCGTGAGGCGATCGCGACTGTCCGGTCAGCACAGAAGGCCGGATGACAGAGCGTGCAGTTTCTACCGACACACGCTTGATCATGGTAGTGAGCAGAGAGCACAAGGGAAGCAATTATGCCGGGAGCATACATTGAGCGTGTACTGTTCCTAATCGGCGAGCAGAACACGGGAAAGAGCACGCAACTGCGGAGTATGTTTCTCGATTGGCGCCTGGGTAAGCAAGGCAATGTACCGACAGCAAGAAACCTGCCCAATTCGTATCCTCTGAGCAATGAGCGCTGGCTATATCTTCGCCTGACATCACCGCATGAGGCCTCTGAAACGCTGGATCAGTTTCTGGACAAATCCGCTGGTGAGATGCTGGTCAACGTGCCGCTGGCGCGTCGCTGGAACTTTGCCTGCCCACTTCAGCCGACCAGCACAGACATTTTGCCGGACGCTCCCGATGTCATAGAAGCTTTTATAAGACGCTTCGCGCCTGAGCGCGTGCGCGCGGCGATTCTCTCGCCCGACCGTTTCGGAAACGCCATGCCGTCTCCGAACCTACAGAACATGACGTCAATATTGCGAGCACTTCCCGGTGTTGAAGTTATGACGATGGACGCGACCACTAGAACCGGGAACGGCTTGATATATGCCGATTTCTTTGATTTTACTTGAAGGCGGTCGAAGCGTGGGCTGTGCAAAGCGTCACTTGCACGCCCACGCATGGACAGCCTCGATCAGTCACGCGTGGCCGAGCTCCTTGCGCACGATCTGGGCGCCCTCGGCCAGCGCCTTCAGCTTCATGCGCGCGACGATCCGGGCGAGCGGCTTCATGCCGCAGTCGGTGGTCAGGTAGACGCGCTCGGGCGGCACCACCTCGATCACCTTGCGAATCCGGGCCGCGACCTCCTCGGGCGTCTCGATCATGCTGGTGCGCACGTCGATCACGCCGATCGCGACCTCCTTGTCCGCGGGCAGATCCTTCAGCGCGTCGATGTCGACCATGTCCCGGTTGGCGAAGTCGAGCACGAACTGGTCGATCGGCAGGTCGTAGAAATACGGCAGGACCGATTCGTAGCCCGACGGGAACAGCCCGGACAGCCGGTTGCCCCAGGCGTTGCCATAGCAGAAGTGCCAGGCGATCTTGGCATCGACCCCCTCGATGCATTTTCGCACCACGTCGCCGATCCACTTGAAGTCGTCGGTGTCCTTGGTGAACAGCGGCAGCCAGGCGCCGAGGTCTTCATACTGGAGGAAATTGGCGCCGGCGGCGGCGAGCGCTTTCATCTCCTCGTTGAAGATCGGCGCCAGCGCGTAGGACAATTCGCGCGGGTCCTTGTAGTGCTGGAAGTAGACGTGCCAGGCGAGATTGACCGGGCCGGCGCCGACCGAGACCTTGAGCGGCCGGGTCGCATAGCGCCGCGCGAGCTTGTAGAAGTCGACCAGCCGCAGCGCCGCCTTGCCCTCGATCGGGCCGCTGTTGACGACGCCGCCCCAGTCCGAGAGCAGCATCAGTTCCTTGGTCATGGTCGCGGCGTCGACCGCGGCCGGGTGCTCCTCCTTGGCCGGGTCGAAGCCCGGGATCCGCTCGTACATGTACCAGCAGAACGAGCCGATCGACCCGATGTAGTCATCGAAATACATCTGGCCGTCGCAGACGATGTCGAGCCCGGCCTCCTCCTGGTCCTGGATGATCACCCTGGTGGCATCGGCATAGGCCTCCTCGTGCGGCGCATGCTTGAACGCGACCCGCGCGTCGCGCCCGAGCAGCTGGTAATTGAACCAGTCCGGGCGCGGGTACGAGCCGACCATCGTGGCCGGCAGAATCCGGTCGACGATCTTGCGCATGCCTTGCCTCCCTTTTCTCCCGATGTCGCCATCCCGGGTGCCCGCCCGGCAATCGCGCCGCGAGTTCTAGCACCGCCCGCCGCGCCGCGCGACTGCCTACCGACGTCAGGCAACCGCGGTGCTCAACGGCCGCTCCGGACTGTGATAGAGTGCATCCCGCAGGGAGCCGGCCATCCATGGCGGGGGATCATGGCCGAGCCTGCCGAGAGACACTGGGCGGTCGAGGAGTTCCTCGCCTGGGACGACGGCACCGACCGTCGTTACGAGCTGGTCGACGGCCAGGTCGTGGCCGTGGCGCCGCCGTGCAGTCGCTGCACGGCCTCATCAGGGAGCAAGTGATGGCGCAAGGATTTACCGTGGCGAACTTCCGCCATGTCGCGGACGGCCTGCAGGAAGGTCAGTTCGACATCGGCGAGCGCAGGCAAGCCAGGGGTCTGAGCGATCTCGACCCGATCTACAGACAGTTGATGGACCGTCCGGTCACCATGATCCTCGGCCTGATCGGGCCCGACGGCCGGCCCAGCCTGACGCCGATGTGGTTCGACTACGAGGACGACAAGGTGCTGGTGAACACCGCTTCGCACCGGCCGAAATGCGAATGGATCCGCAAGCACCCGCGGCTCACCGTCCTGCTGGTCAATCCCGACAACCCCTACCACTGGATGCAGATGAGGTGCACGGTGGAGAAGGAGATGCGGGAGTGGGAGGACGGCGGCGACTACGTCACCCGGCAGCTCGACCGGATCTGGACGAAGTACACCGGCAATCCCCCGCCCTACGCCCTGCGCGACCCGGCGATCGACGAGAAGCGGGTGCTGTTCATCTGCCGGATCGATCGCATCGCGACCTTCGGCAAGCCGTGAGGCTGCGTAGGCTCAGGCGGCGATCAGCGGCGGCGCCGGATCGAGCCCATCAACCGATCGCCGTCCGACGGCCATCCTCCTGATCGAGGCGCTCTCGCCTTCGACCGCGGTGCACGACCGGGGCCGCAAAGTCGAAGACTACTCCCGTCTGCCCTCGGTCAAGGAGATCCTGCTGGTCTCGAGCGAGGAGCGCCGCGTCCGCTCCTGGCGCCGCGACGGCTGCCGCTGGATCGTCGAGGACCTGATCGGCGAGGCCGAACTCCGCCTGGACACCGCCCCCGCCCCGATTCCGCTCGCCGGGATCTATGAGGGCAGCGGGGTGTGATCCAAACAGCCCCCTTGCATTATTGGCAAATAAGATGTATCACATTTTCAAGGTCGCTAAGCCAGTCCGACAAGACGCTCTGCGGTCTTGCTCGTCGCTTTGACGCCAGCATGTCGGCCGGGCGCAAACCTCTCGCCACCCCGAGCTGAACGGCCATCTTTTCGACCTCACTACGAGTAATCTCGCCCCGATGCGCAAAGTAGTTCCGGAATTTCGGCATCAGTGAAAAAACGTCAGCCTGATATCCGAATGCCGACTGAATCGCGGGATCATTCGCAAAACCCAAACTCTGTGACAGTTTCGTAATTGTTCTTGGCTGTCTCCAGACGGGCTCGTCACGCCATGTCCATGGACCAAATCCCGTCTTCTTAGGATTCATAGTGGTAATTGCGTAAGTGATCGCTGCCTGTTTTGATCCGACACCCGCTAAGGAGCTCCTCACTTGCGTCCTGTTCAGCGTGCGCGTGCCGAACACACACGATATATAGAATGCACGGCAAAACAGCGTCCACAAGTTTACTGCTTCAATCACCACGAACGCAACAGCTCGGTCCGCAGTTGCGTCGACGGGCAGATTAACGGAAGACGTCAAGCCAGCTAGTTGCTTTAGTCTTCTGACCGAAGCCCCGTGCAGCTTACCGAGATCCGTGCATGCTCTCATCATAAAATATCGTGGGTCAAAGCTTCACACATCCACCGAAATCTCGTTATTCTCTGGCTGCCTACATTAGTTTTACTCTCACACGCCCGAACAAAATCAGCAAATCTTTCATCAACGCAATCCGCTTCCAGTGCTTCATGGAGGGTCAGCAAATTCCTTACGATGCCTTCCTTCTCGATTGTGCCTTCATGGACAACTCGAAAGTGCTCCGAAAGGACGGGTATCGGATTCATGACGTGAGCCAGCGCCAGCAGGAGCGCATACATGTTATAGACCTTCACCACATTCGTATGAAAAATTTCATCCCACCCTCTCACCGTATCGAACGCGTCCCGGAGGCGTCTTTCGAAATCGTTTTCCTCCGGAAATTTCTCGTTTCGCTCCCTGTAAAGCCTGTCCAATATGGCCCGATTCGTGGTCCTGATCCCATGCAGGAACGCGTCGCACACCTCCGCCAATAACTTCGTGTCTGCCATGCGGACAAGCTGCTTCTCAGTGAATATGCCTATCTGGAAAAGGGCTCCATCGGATTCGTCCGAAATACGCTGAAGAAGCCATTTCATGCGGCCCTGAAATTGCGCATGCCGGTGCTCCTCCGGATTTAAGGGAATCGTATAGGAGTTCATCCTCCTGAAGGCCTGTCGGACCTCGTCGCGCGTCGAGCTAAATATCTGATCCACGCCAAGCGAGGCAGTAAGAAAAGACTCTTGGTCCTGCGGTTCGAGCTCCGAAAACAACCGATTCTGCAGGTTCTGAGTATCCAGGGCGCCAGCAAGTCTCATCTCATCGTGATAAAATCGAAGGATTGCGTGCGTGCGCTGCTGCCCATCGACGATTTCTTTGATCGTTCTTCGGGAGGTGATGTCGGTGACCGTGTACAGCGTGAACTTGGGTAACGGAAAGCCGAGGATGATAGTTTCGATGAGGTAAGACTGCGCCATATCCGGCCACACCCGGTCGCTCCGCTGGTAATCCCGATTGACCACGATGTCCCCCCGATCGTAGGCGGCGCAGTAGTCGTTGACGGTCATCGGAGTCGGCCGAACGTCCATGGGAGCTCCCGAGCGGATCGATTGCGTTCGCGGACAAGCTCGTCAGGTTTTCGCGCGAAACATGAGGAAAGTCTCGCAACGCCGATGAGGCCGCTTGGCGTTACGAACCACACTGTGGATTCGGGCCATGGTAGTAGCTACGGCGAAATCATGTCGGGCGGCTGCACGCCAGCCGAGACTCGCACCCATTTGCTTGAGGATGGCGGCAAGGTCGACCCTCACGTCCTTGTGATAGGAGTCCTGAACGACGAGCGCTACCATAGCCCCGCCGCGTAGACAGCGGTGAAGTTCCGATAGGCTCCGCCAGAGAGTCTGAAAATACTGGTGGAAATAGCGGTAATAATAACGACGGGATGCGTACGAATTGTGGTCGCGAATCGTATCAAGTAGAGTCAGGCATGTCTGGCCCCATGCTGATAGAGGATTGCAGAGTGGATTTGAAATGGTGGGCGTGCCTAACATACGTTGGCGCAAGCCAGTTAGGTGAGCGTCGGCAGGGCATCCAAGGATGGCGAGTTCGGGATAAGACATGACCGCGTAGTCGATTCGCGTGCAATATGGTGGAGAAGAAAGTATCAGGTCTACTGAATTATCTGGGATCGGAATCTGATCTGCGGACGCTACCTCGATGTGATAGTTAGCCAAAGAAGAAGAATGTCGCGCATGTGGCGCTGAGATGTACGAAGACAGACGCTGAATGGCATTCAGATACAGTTCGTTGAAGGATCTGTGGTCCAGATGTATTGAAGTAGCTGATTTGCTGCGGAGCCGGGTCCATGTCGGATTGGAGCTTCGCAAAACTGTGAGCGTACCACGAACGGCTTCGAATAGAGCGACATAGTAAAAACAAGCTAGTGTTGAGAGGTCTGTAAGGTTGTGCCAGAAGAATGGCGGAATATCGACCGGTGGTGATACAAATAAGTGACGAATGGATCGTTCGAGGGAACGGACATAGGTTGCGGATGGAGTGTCGAACCACACGGCAAGAGGATCATTTCGATCTCTCGGGGAGCGCTGCCATATGTTATTAGCGTGGGCAAAAAGTTCGGTGGTTAGGGAACAAACGCTTGGGAGCGGCTTATCCCTTTGCATCTGGCTGCCCCTACGGGTAGTATGATCGATGGTAGGAGGGCGTGGTGATAGGTGATGTTCCGCGGTCGTTGCGTGAGTTCGAGGCGCGGTTTGCGGATGACGAGGCCTGCGCCCGCTGGTTGTACAGAGAGGGTAATGGCCTGACAGTGCCGCTCGGATGAGGGCTCAGGCGGCTCTGGCGGTTTTGCGTCGGGTCGCCTCCTCCAGTGGTTTGGCGGGTTTGGCCAGGCCGTCCTTGAAGGCTTGGGCGGGCGTGCGGCCGTTCATGCCGCGGCCCTGGTGGGGCCGCTGGTGATTGTAGACGACCAGGTAGTCGTCGAGCACGCGTTGCATCTCCTCGATGGTCTCGAACCAGGTGCGCCGGCCCTCGACCCGGAAGTGCTCGTCGAGCAGCGTGCGGTGCAGACGCTCGACGATGCCATTCGACTGCGGCCGCTTCACCTTGGTGGTGCGGTGCGCGATCTCCTCAAGCTGGAGGAACAGCTCGTAGGGGTGGCGGTCGGGCCGGCCACAGAACTCGCGGCCGTTGTCGGACAGCACCACCTCGACTTTGGCGCCGGCGTCCTCGAAGGTCGGCAGGACGTCGCCGTTCATCAGCTGGACGGCGGTGATCGGCAGCTTGCTGGGGTAGAGCCGAGCCCAGGCGTAGCGGGCGTGGCAGTCGATCGCGGTCTGCAGGTAGATCTTGCCCACGCCCTTGAGCGTGCCGACGAAGAAGGTGTCGACGGCGACCAGGGCGCCGGTGTGCGGCGCCTCGATGTGGCGCTCGCGGAACTCGGGCGAGAACCGCTCCAAGAGGCGGACCTGCTCGTCGCTGAGCGCGAGCTTGCGCTCGGCGGTGGCTTGCTCCAGACGCAGCAGGCGTTCGTGCTTGGTCAAGAGGCCGTGGCGCTGCCACACACCGCGCACCCCGCCGGCGGACACCTGGAGACCTCGCAGCCGCAGCTCCTGCTCGACCCGCAGCGCGCCGTGGCAGGGATGCGCGAGCGCATGGTCGAGGATCGCCGCCTCGATCTCGGCCGCGACCCGGTTCGGGTGCGGGCCGCGGGCGCCAGGCAGCCGGTCGAGCAGGCCCTCGGCGCCATAGGTCTGGAAGTTGCGGCGGATCTCGTAGAACTGCTGGCGCGAGTAGCCCATCACCTTGCAGGCCCGGCTGACGTTCTCCAGCTCGGTGGCCAATTGCAGCAGCGACAGCTTGCGCCGTGCTACCTTGTCCTTCGTGGTCATGTCTTGCTCCTGATGGTTCGGATGGTTCGGCAAACTCATCCTAAGCCATCTCAGGAGCGGCATGGCCACACCCGGCCATGGCCGGGTGTGGCACCACCTGTCAGGTGATTGCGATCTCAGCACACAAGACTATCCCGGCAGTTTGGCGGCGCGAGCGCCGTGGCAGCGGCGCATCACCGCCTATGCACCCAGGTAATAGCGCTTGATCATCGGGTTGTCCTGGAGTTCGGCGGCGGAGCGGCCTTCGAACTCTATGCGGCCGTGGACCATGACGTAGGCGCGGTCGGCGATCCTGATCGCCTGGTTGAAGTTCTGCTCGGCCATCAGCACGGTCAGGCGCGTGCGCGCCTTCAGCTCAGAGATCTTGGCGATCACCCGGCTGACCAGGATCGGGGCCAAGCCGACCGAGGGCTCGTCGATCAGGAGGAACTCCGGCGCCGACATTAGCGCGCGGCCGAGCGCCACCATCTGCTGCTCGCCGCCGCTCATCGAGCCCGCCGGCTGCCGGCGCCTTTCCTTGAGCACCGGAAAGACGGCGTAGACCAGCTCGAGGCTGGCCGCGATCTGGCGGCGCGCCGCCTGCCGGTAGGCGCCGAGCATCAGGTTCTCCTCGACCGAGAGCGCCGGGAACAGCCGCCGGCCCTCGGGCACCAGCGCGACGCCCAGACCCACGATCGCCTCCGGCGTCTTCCCCACCAGCTCGATTTTTTCTCCACCTGTCTCGAGGCTAATGACACCGCGCTCGGGCGTCACCAGACCCGCGATGCACTTCAAAAGCGTGCTCTTGCCGTTGCCGTTGGTGCCGAGCAGCGCGACCGTCTCGCCATCGGCGACCCGGATCGAGACGTCGTGCAGCACGCGCACGGCACCATAGCCGGCATCGACGTGGCTGACCGTGAGGCTATGCGCCAAGATAGGCCCTCTCGACCGCGGGATCGTTGATCACCTCCGCCGGCGCGCCGTCCGCGATCTTCTGGCCGGCGTCGAGCACGACCACGCGCTCGGCGAAACGCATCACCGCGCGCATGATGTGCTCGATCATGATCACCGCGACGCCCTGGGCGTTGAGCTTGAACAGCACGGCGAGAATGTCGTCGACCTCGGCGCTCGAGAGCCCGGCCATGACCTCGTCGGCGACCAGCAGTGCTGGCCGGGCGGCGAGCGCCCGGGCGAGCTCGAGCTTGCGCAGATCGACCTGGGTGAGGCCGGCGGGTTCGGCGTCCGCGCGTTCGGTGAACCCGACCACGTCCAGGATCGCCAGCGCCTCGGCGCGGCGATCGAGGCTGCGGCTGCCGGCGCTGCGGGCGAACTCGAGCGGCACGCAGAGGTTGTCGATCACCGACAGGCTGCGGAACGGGCGCGGGATCTGGAAGCTGCGCATCATGCCGAGCCGGACCCGCCGGTGCGCGGGCAGCCCGGTCACGTCGCGGCCCTTGAAGATCACCCGGCCGCCATCGGCACGCAGCACCCCCGACATGCAGTTGATCAGCGTCGTCTTGCCCGAGCCGTTCGGGCCGATCAGGGCCAGGCGCTCGCCCGCGCCCAGATCCAGGCTCACGGCATCGAGCGCGGTGAAGCCGCCGAACCGCTTGGACAGACCCCGGATCTCGAGCACCGGCTCAGCCATGGCGGCGCCGCTTTCGCCACTGGTCGCGGATCAGGCCGACGATGCCCTGGGGTGCGATGACGATGAAGATCACCAGCACGAGGCCCACGATCAGCACGTTGGCAGCCGAGGACACGGTCACCGTGACGATCTCCTGGACCGAGCCCAGCAGGAGCGCGCCGACCACCGGGCCGAACCAGAGCGCCGTGCCGCCGATCATCGGCATCGCGATCGCGTTGACCGCGATCGTCAGATCGAACGCGGACAGCGGGTCGACATAGGTCACGAAAAAGGGATAGGGCACGCCCGCGAGCGCCATCAAGGCACCCATGATCGCGGTCGAGGCCAGCTTCAGACGAAGCGTCGGCACGCCCATGCATTCGGCCGCGACTTCGTCGTCGCGGATCGCCGCGAGGCCCTGGCCGAACCGCGAGATCTGCAGCTGGCGCGCGATCGCAACCGCGCCAAGGCAGAGCAGCAGCATCAGAGCGAACAGGAACTCGATGTAGTCGTCGAAGAACGGCACGGCCTTGGGCGTCAGGATGTAGGCGCCGGTGGCGCCGCCGACGTAGGCCCAGTTGTTGGCGACCGTCTCGAGCACGATCGCCATCGCGAGCGTCGCGATCGCGAAGTAGACGCCGCGCAGGCGGAGCGTCAGATAGCCGGTCCCGAGCCCGATCAGGCCGCCGATCAGCGCCGCCGCCAGCAGCATCACGACCAGCGGCGGCGCGAACGCTTTGTTCAGCGCGACCGAGGTATAGACGCCGACCGCGAAGAAGCCGGCGCTGCCGAAGTTCACGTAGCCCGTGAACCCGCCCAGGATGTTCCAGGCGACCGCCATCACCGTCGCCTGCAGGATGGCGTAGCCGGCGAAGAAGATGAACTCGTTCTCGAGCAGCCTGGTGGCGAGAAGACCGAGGCCGAAGATCAGGGCCGAGACCGACCAGAAGACCACGCTTCGCATCAGTATCTGCCGAAGATGCCCTGCGGCCGGATCGCGAGCGTGACCAGGAGGATGCCGAACGAGACCGCGGGCGCCCAGGACGGGCCGTAGAAGGTCGCGACGAAGCTCTCGGCGACCCCCAGGATCAGCGCCGCGATCAGGGTGCCGCCGGTGCTGCCCATGCCGCCGAGCACCACGATCGCGAACACCCGGCCGATGTAGAGGCGGTCGACCGAGGGCTCGACCGGGCCGATGATGATCAGGAGCGCGCCGGCGAGCGCCGCGGTCGCGATCGAGAGGCCGAAGGCCAGCTGCTTGACCCGGACCGGATCGGCGCCCATCAGGCGCAGCGCCAGGCGGTCCTGGGCGACCGCGAGCACCGCCCGCCCGGCGAAGGTCCTGGCCAGGAACAGATGGATCGCAAGCGTCATCGCCAGCGCGGCCGCGAACGGCACCAACATCCGCAGCGGCAGGTCGACCGGCCCGAGCCGCCAGGTCACGCCGATGTAGGGTGCCGCCACCAGCCGGTAGTCGACGCCGTAGACCATGATCAACGAGATCTCGATGATGAACATCAGGCCGAAAAAGAACACGAGCCCGCTCAGCGCCTCCTGCCCGGTTTTCTCGAAACTCACATAGTAGACGTGATAGACGGCAGCGCCGAGGATGAAGAACAACGGCGAAACGAGCAGGCCGATCAGGACCGGATCGAGGCCGAGTGCGCGGTTGACCATGTAAGTCACGTAGGAGCCGGTGATCACGAAGGCCGGATGGGCGATGTTGACGATGTCGAGCTGGCCGAAGCTGATCGACAGCCCCAAGGTCACCGCGGCATAGAAGCCGCCGAGCAGCAGGCCCGAGACGATCGCGTTCAGGAACAGATCCAAGGGGTCGTCCCGGGCCGGCTGGGCGGCGTTGGCGTCGACCTGGTGCTCACGTCGCCGGGTCGACCCAGCCGTGGGGCGGCCCGAAGCCATGCTGGGCTGCCTTTGGCCCCCAGGTGCCCGGCTCGTAGGGTTGGACCGGCGTTCTGCTCTTCAGGATCGGCTGCACGATCTGCCAGGCCACATCGACCGAATCGGCGCGCGTGAACAGCGACTCGTCGCCGTCCATCGCGTCGCCGATCAGGCGCTCGTACGGCGACATCTCGTCCCGCGCCGGCGCGGCCGCCAGCAGCTCGACCTGGTTGCCGACCATCCGTTCTCCGGGAGCTTTCGACCGCGAGCCGATCGCGATGGTCACGTCCGGGCTGAGCCGGAAGCGCACGTAATTCGTGCCGCCCTCCAGCTTCTCGCCAAACATGTCCAGCGGCGGCGGCCGCAGACGGACCACGACCTCGGTGATGTGCACGGGCAGGTTCTTGCCCGCGCGGATGTAGAACGGCACCCCCTCCCAGCGCCAGGAATTGATGTGCAGGCGGATCGCCGCGAACGTCTCGACCTGGGAATCCGACGCGACCCCGTGTTCGTCGCGATAGCCCTTGAACTGGCCGCGCACGACGACGTCGTCGTCGAGCGGCCTGACGGCTCTGAGGACCTCCACCTTCTTGTCGAGGATAGATGCCTCGAGATTGCCCGCCGGCGGCTCCATGGCGAGGTGCGCGATGACGCTGAGCAGGTGGTTCTGGACCACGTCGCGGATCGCGCCGACCTCCTCGTAGAACCTGCCGCGTCCTTCGACGCCGAAGTCCTCGGCCATGGTGAGCTGCACGCTCTCTACGTAGTTGCGGTTCCAGATCGGCTCGAGGAAGGAATTGGCGAACCGGAAGTACAGGAGGTTCTGCACTGCCTCCTTGCCCAGGTAGTGATCGATCCGGAAGATCGCGCGCTCGTCGAACACCAGATGCAGCATGCGATTGAGCCAGCGGGCCGACGCGAGGTCGCGCCCGAACGGCTTCTCGACCATCAGCCGCGCGCCCTTGGCGCACTCCGACTGCTCGAGGCCCTGCACGACCGGCTCGAACATGCCGGGGGGAATTGCCAGGTAGTGGAGCGGGCGCTCGCTGCCATTGAGCGCCTCACGCAGCTTCTCGAAGGTCGCGGGGTCGCGGTAGTCGCCGCTCACGTAGTGAAGCAGCTTCGCGAACTGCGAGAAGACCTTGTCGTCGACGGCGCCCTCGGACAGCAGGACGCCGTCGCGGGCGCGCTCGCGCAACTGGTCGACGCTCCAATCCTCGAACGCGACGCCGATCACCGGCTCCTTGAGGTGGCCGCGCCGGACCATCGCGTAGAGCGAGCCGAATGTCTTCTTGTGGGCCAGATCTCCAGTCGCGCCAAACAGCACGAAGGCATCCGATCTCGGTCCCGTCATCATCCGCCTCCACCGATATCGTCGTCGCACCGATCGAGCGAGAGCTCCCTTTAGACCGCGAACATAGGGTCTAGGCCTTCTTCGCCTCGGTGTAGGGGAACTTGAACTCGCCGGACACCCACTCCTTCGGATAGAGGACGATGCGGGTGCCGGCGTGCTTGAACTGCTCGAGATCGCCGCCGGTGATGTTCTGGTATTGCACCATCAAGGTCCGCGACTTGGCCCACTCGCCGTTGGCGCCGAACTGGACCGGGCCGACCACGGTCTGGAAGGTGGTCCGGTGGATGTAATCGCCGAGCGCGTCCTGATCATCGAGGCTGCCGACCGCAGTGATCGCGTCGCCCAGGACCTGCAGATAGCCGTAGGCGAACGGCGGCAGGTAGTAGCCGAGCGGATCGACCCCCTCGCCTTGGGCGCGCGCCTGATATTTGGCCAGGAACTCCTGGATGCCCGGGAAATTCAGGGTCGGCTCCGGGACCCAGAAGTCGTAGTTGACGATGCCGTTCAGCATCGGGCCGAGGCTGGTCATCAGGCTCGCGTACTGCAGGCCGACCATGCCGCCGCCGAACATCTTGGTCTTGAGGTCGAGCTCGTTGGCCGCCCGGACCATGCCGGCGGAATCGGGCGGATAGGACCCGACGTAGACGATGTCGGGACTGGTCGCCTGGAGCGCGCGGACGATCGGGCTGAAATCGGTCGTGCTCGGCGGATAGGATTCGTCGTAGACGATCTCGAGGCCGGCGTCCTTGGCGTTGGTGCGCGCACCGGCGACCGCGTTCTTGGCGAATTCGGCGTCGGCGCCGACCAGGGCGATGGTCTGGAGCTGTTTGCCCTTGGCCAGCTCGATGAAGCCGCGCGACCAGTCCTCCTTGGGCTCCGGGCCGGCCGGCATGATCTGGAAGTACTTGTCGTAGCTGAACTGGTCGTTGGCGGCGAGACCGAACAGGCTCATGAACACCATGCCCTTGCGCATGATGATCGGCATCGCCGGCGCGATCAGGTTGGTGCCGTAGCCGGAGACCACCAGGTCAACGCCGTCGACGTTCAACAGCTTGGTGTAGATCTTGGGCACGTTGGCCGGCTGGGTCTGGTCGTCGTAGTAGACGAACTGGACCTCGCGGCCGAGCAGACCGCCCTTGGCGTTGATGTCGTCGCGCCAGATCTCCATCGCGATCAGCGCGGGCTTGCCGGCGCCGGCGAGGCCGCCGGTCAGCGCCATGCTGAAGCCGATCTTGATCGGCGCGTGGGCGGCGCGCGCGCGCCGGAACCAGAACGGCGACGTCGCGGCCGCGGCGCCGCCGGCCGCGACCGTACGCAGCGCCTGCCGCCGGGTCGCCGGCAACGATCGGCGCATCAATTCGCTGGTCATGGTGCTCACCTCCCTCTGCCGCCGGTCCCTGAACCGGCCGTCTCGAAACTATGGCTCCATTCATACAGGATCCTGCGCAGCTTTCACCTGTGCAGGCAGCACTGCCGCGCCGCCGATCCCCGGGCCCCGAGGGGCGGCGGGTTTCCGGCAGCACCCATCAGCCGCTTGACGACCGGCCGCGCAAATGCATCGTGCGCGCGGCGGCGCCCTGATCCGGCGTACTCCAGGTCACTCGCCGCGTCGGGTCAAGGCCGATTGCATCCCGCACCGTCGTCGACCCCGCGCTCGGCGACCCGCCAGCGCCCGCGGGATCCGGTTCGCCGGTTGCATCGGATCAGGGCGAGCGCGACCTGAAGCCGCCGAGCGCTTGACACGCGGCGGCGGTAGCCCTGATCCAGCGATCGCCCGGAGCACCTGCGGCATCCGGTCAAGCCCGATCGCCGGCCGATTTACGTTTTGTCAACCAATGCTGCCTAGCCTCGCCGATGCTGACCGGTCCATGCGATCCTGGGACTCCGTCCGGCCGGCAGACATCGGCGGCGGGGAGTCCCACGGTCGCATGGACCATCCGAAGGGAAGAATGAACCCGCCAGGAGTGAATCATCGGTTTTAACGCCGCGCGACTTCGAGGCACCTGGCACGCTGCAGAGGTCGTGGCGCAAGACGTGATGGTGGCCGGGAACACCCGGGGTCAGGCTGGGCATGCGGTGTCCCCAGTGTCCGCTGACGCCGGACAGGCTGCGACGGACCAGTGCCGGCGTGCGGCTTCGATCCGTGCCGGTGCGGATGCGCGGCCCGTCTCCGAGCCCGATCAGACGGGAACCTCCGCTGCGGCAGCCCCAGCCGCCGGCGGTGCGCAGGCACGGCGGACCAGCCGGAGCACGTCCCGGCCCGGCGCCGGCAGCGAGCGCTCCGGCCAATCCAGGCCAGGAACGCCCGCTCGGCCGGGCGGCAGCGCCCCCGGACCCGGCGACAGATGCTCCGAGATCGGCAAGCCGCAGCTGGATGAGCGCAGTTCGGTCGCGAGCGGGCTGCCGCTCGCGAAACGAGCCTGACCGGGACCGGTACTGGCGAACAGGCCGTCTGCGCTGTCGCCATCGCGAGATCGTGACCGGCGGGGGCGACCGTTGAGCGGCCCGGCAAGCCGGCGCCTGCCTGGCGATCGTCGCCGGCGGCTCGATCGCCGGCCCGTCGGCGGGCGCGCCGCCCCACCGGCTGGGCTTCGCGGTCGGGTGGTTCGAGCACTCGGGCGAGGCGCTCGCCAGCCCCGGCGCGGACATCGTACCATCCCGAGCTGCGCGCAGCGCTCGAGGCCGCGTGGTTCGCGCGGGCGTCGGCCGGCGGCTGGCACGCTGCCGGCAAGCCGCGACGCCGCCCGCACCCGAAGCACGGCCCCGACCGGGGCGGTTCCCTGCCGAACCTGACCGGCGGCCCGGTCATCTCTCGCTGGCGACCACCGGCAATCGCCACTCGCGCCGGTCACCGTGGCGATGATAGGGAGAGCCCGCCGCGGTAGGAAAAGGCACCTGCACAATCAGCGTCGTCCTGGCCGGCAACTGGCGATCTCCAGAGCGCAGGCTTCCCTGGGCGACAGACTGTCTGCCGGCTGGTTTGCAGGGGGAGAGCGCATGGCGCCTGGTCCTTTGGATCGAACCGGCGCTCGGATTTGTTGTGTACGCGGAAGCGCGCAAAACGCTAGGATGAACGAGGAGGGATAAGTTTCCCCTCGTCGCCCGCCGTCCGCTGCCGTACTTGCAGGCCGGCATCTCGTGGCGGGGAGCGCGCCGTGTCCGGGCTCGCGAAGAGGGGCCGGGCGTGCGGAGGAGCAGGTGGCGGCAGACGATCGGGGGTCGCAGACCGCAGGCCCAGACGAGCCGCCGGCGGGCGGCGCCTTCGTCATCGTCGGGGTCGGCGCGTCCGCGGGCGGTCTCGAGGCGCTCGAGAAGCTGTTCGGCACCGTACCCGCCGACAGCGGCATGGCCTTCGTCGTCATCCAGCATCTCGACCCGACCCGGCAGAGCCACATGGTCGAGCTGCTGCGCCGCCGCACCCAGATGAGCGTGGTGGCGGTCGAGGAAGGGGCGAGGGTTCAACCGGGCTGCGTCTACATGATCCTGCCCAACCGCGAGGTGACGATCGCGGACGGCGTCCTGCACCTGGCCGAGCCCAGCGAGAGCCGCGCCGCCCGTCGCCCGGTCGACACCTTCCTGATCTCGCTCGCCGAAGACCAGAAGGAGCGCGCCGTCGGCGTGATCCTCTCGGGCACCGGCAGCAATGGCAGTTCCGGGATCCGGGCGATCAAAGAGTTTGGCGGGCTCGTCCTCGCCCAAGCCCCGGAAACGGCGGCCCATTCCGGTATGCCGCGCAGCGCGATCGCCACCGGCATGACCGACGCCGTGCTGCCGCCCGAGCGGATCGCGGAGATCCTCGTCCGCTACGCCCGCCACCTGAAGCTGGAGCTTTCTCCCGCGGAGAGCGCGGAACCCGCGCCAGACGTCGCGTCGACGTTCGATCGGATCCTGGCGTTCGTGCAGGCGCGCAGCGGTCAGGACTTCCGATCTTACAAAAAAAGCACCCTGACGCGTCGGATGCACCGGCGCGTGGGATTGCACGGCCTCGCACACCTTGCCGAGTACGAGCAATTCCTGCGGCGCGACCCGCAGGAGGTCCAGGCGCTCTTCAAGGACCTGACGATCACCGTCACCGGCTTCTTCCGTGACCCGGACGCCTGGCAGGTCCTGACCGACGAGGTCATCGTTCCGCTGGTCCAGGCGCGGCAGGGCGGCGACACGATCCGGGTGTGGGTTCCGGCCTGCGCCTCCGGCGAGGAGGCTTACACGATCGCGATGTTGATCGCCGAGCAGGCGGAAGCTGCGCAGAAGAGCTTCGACGTCAAGATCTTCGCGACCGACAGTGCCCAGGACGGCCTCGAGATGGCTCGCCGCGGCCTGTTCCCCGCCGCCATCGAGCGCGACGTTTCCGATGAGCGGCTGCGCCGCTTCTTCGAGCGGACCGACGACCACTGCCTGATCCGCAAGGAATTGCGGGAGTGGGTGGTCTTCGCGCCGCAGAACCTGCTGCGGGACCCGCCGTTCTTTCGGGTCGACCTGGTCAGTTGCCGCAATTTCCTGATCTATCTCGAGGAGGAGGCGCAGCAGAAGATCATCGCCCTGTTCCACTTCGCTCTGAGCGAGGGCGGCCACCTGCTGCTCGGCTTGGCGGAGACCCTCGGCCGCAGCCACGATCTGTTCGAGACGGTCTCGAAGAAGTGGCGGATCTATCGCCGGCTCGGGCCGACCCGGCACGACATCGTCGAGTTTCCGATCGCCGGACGAAGAGACCGGGCGCCGGTCGCCCACAACCAAGCGGCGGCCGAGCAGCTGTTCACGGTCCATACGGCGGACATCGCGCAACGGGCGCTCGCCAGCCGGTTCGCGCCGGCCTCGGTGATGATCGACCGCACCCATCGGATCGTCTACTTCCACGGCGCGACCGACGACTATCTCGTGCATCCGCCTGGCCAGCCGACCCGGGATCTGTTCGCCATGGCCCGCGAGGGCCTGCGCGCCAAGCTGCGCGGCGCGGTCCGGATGGCCGCCCAGGACGACCGTCCAGCCACGGTCACCGCCTCGTTCCGCCGGGGCCGATCGGGTCGCGTCGTGACCATGACGGTCAGTCCGGTTCAAGGGCGGCGCGCCGACGGCCTGCTGCTGGTGACTTTCGAGGACGAGAGAAAGGAGACGGCCGTCTTGCCGTCCGGTTCGACGGCCGGGCCGAGCGAGCCGCCAGCGCCCGGCGACGACCCGCGCTTGGAGCGCGAGTTGGAGGCCGAGCTCAACAATGTCCAGGCCGAACTCAGCCGCACGATCGAGGAGCTCGAGACTTCGAACGAGGAGCTCAAGGCCTCGAACGAAGAAATCACCTCGATGAACGAGGAACTCCAATCGGCCAACGAAGAGCTCGAGACCTCGAAGGAGGAACTGCAGTCCCTGAATGAGGAGCTCAGCACCGTCAACAATCAGCTGCAACGCAAGATCGAAGAGCTCGAGGGGACGACCGATGATCTTTCGAATCTGCTGGACAGCACGGAAATTGCGACCGTGTTTCTCGACCGGGGATTAAAGATCCGGTTCTTTACGCCGTCGATGAAGAATTTGATGGACGTGATTGCGACCGACGTCGGCCGGCCGGTCGGCAGTTTCGCCACCAAATTCCAGGATCCGAACCTGCTCGAGGAGGCTCGGAACGTGCTGGAGAGGCTGGCCCCGGCAGAAGCGGAGGTGCCGGCGGACAACGGCCGCTGGTATCTGCGGCGGATCGTGCCCTATCGGACCCAGGACGACCGGATCGATGGCGTCGTGATCACCTTCGCCGACATCACCGCGCCGAAGACCGCCGAGGCGGCCGTGCGGGCTGCGCGGGACCGGATCGAACAGATCTACAACTCGGTGCCGCACCCGCTCGTGGTCCTCGATTCCGACCTCAGGGTGCAGTCCGCCAACCAGGCGTTCTATGACGTCTTCCAGGTCCAGCGGGGCGAGACCGAGGCCCGGCCGATCTACGATCTGGGCAACCGGCAGTGGGACGTCCCGCGGCTGCGCCAGCTCCTCGCCGCCGTGGTGGCGGAGCGGCAAGCGGTCGAGGACTTCGAGGTCGAGCACGAGTTCGAGCATCTTGGCCCCCGGACCATGCTTCTGCAGGCCGGACAGGTGCGCGGGGCGGATCTGATCCTGCTCTCGATCCACGACATCACCGAGCGCAAGCAGTGGGAGGAGCACCAGCAGCTCCTGGTCTCGGAGCTCAGCCATCGGGTCAAGAACACTCTGGCGACCGTGCAGAGCATCGCCGCCCAGACCATCCGTCACGCCCGGTCGCTGGAGTCGTTCTACCAGGATTTCAGTGGCCGGTTGCAGGCGCTCGGCAGCGCCCACGCCCTCTTGACCGCCCGCCGGTGGCGGAGCCTGGACCTGCGCTCGGTGATCATCGAGCCGCTGCGCGCCCACGCCGAGGAGGGCGAGCGGGTCCGGGTTCGGGGCCCCGAGATCGAGCTCAGGCCTGGCGCCGCTCTGGCGCTGAGTCTGGTGGTCCACGAGCTCGCGACCAATGCCGCCAAGCACGGTGCGCTGTCGGCGCCCGATGGCACGATCGAGATCACCTGGGATCTGGCCCGCGGCGGAGGCACCCGGCGCATCGATCTGGTCTGGCGCGAGCGCGGCGGCCCCAAGGTCAAAGCCTCGGCCAGCCACGGCTTCGGCCTCGCCCTGATCGAGCGGATCGTCGCCTACGAGCTGGACGGCGAGGTCAGGCACGACTTCGCGCCGGAAGGTTTCACCTGCGAGCTGCGGCTGCCCTATATCGAGGACAGTTTTCACACGACCGAACCCAACCGCGGCCGTGATGAGACCGAGCTTGCTTAGCCTCGGCCCGAAGATCGCCACCATGAGCCGCTTCAGCTCGCGCACCGCATAGGGCTTGCGCAGCCGGGCGCACTGGTCGAGATGCTTGGGGAAGGCGTAGCTCGTCTCGTAGCCGGTGGCGAAGATCATGCGGATGCCGCGCCGACAGAGCTCCTCGGCGACCGGGAACACTGGTTGATCGCGCAGATTGACGTCGAGCACCGCGCCGTCGAGCTGCTCGTCGCGGGCCAGCCGGAGCGCCTGGTCGATGGTGGCCACCGGGCCCACCGGCTCGCAGCCGCAATCCCTGAGGACCTGCTCGACCTCCATCGCCGCAAACACGTTGTCCTCGGCGACCAGGATGCGAAGGCCCTCGAGCGGCGACTGCTGGTCGTCCATTCGCCGCAAACTCCGTTACGCAGCGGCACGAGACCGCTGCAATCACCTGGCTAACGCGGGCGAACGCCCGCAGTTCCGCCTTGCAGGCCGGATTCAGCCGAATCTACGCCGATCGCGGCGCCAGGTCGAGCCGGGTGAGGGCGACGCCCTCTCGACGAAGCCGCGTCGGCACGGCCAAGATGCGGCGGGCGCAGACTCGCCCGGCGAGCATGGCAGGAAGGGAGTCGCATGTCGCAGAGCGTCGTCGACCACACGCAGCCGGAGCGCGGCGAGCCCGCGGTGCGGACGCTGGCCATGCCGGCCGACACCAACCCGTCCGGCGACATCTTCGGCGGCTGGGTGCTGGCGCAGATGGACCTCGCCGCCGGTATCGTCGCGGCCCAGCGGGCGCACGGCCGGGTCGCGACCGCGGCGCTGGACGGCATGTCGTTCCACCGGCCGGTCTACGTCGGCGACCTGGTCAGCTGCTACGCCAGGGTGGTCCGGGTCGGACGCAGCTCGATGACCGTCCAGGTCGACACCTTCGTGCTCCGCCGGCGGGACGGCGCCGAGGTCAAGGTGACCGAGGGCCGCTTCACGCTGGTGGCGATCGACGAGGAGGGCCGGCCGCGGCCGGTGCCTCAGGAGAGCGGCTGAGGCGGGTGACGTGCACGACGGGCGCCGGCGGCGCGTCTTGTGCGGGTCGGGCCGGCCGGGATAGAGTCCGGGGCGGCGGCCGCGCGGCCGCGGCAACCGGGAATGATCGCGATGAAGCTGTACATGCATCCGGTCTCGATGACCAGCCGGCCGGTGCGGCTGCTGATCGCCGAGCACGGCCTCGAGGTCGAGGAGCAGATGGTCGACCTGATGACCGGCGAGCACTATCAGGCGCCGTTCGTCGCGGTCAATCCGAACCGGCTGGTGCCGGTGCTCGAGGACGGCGACTTCCGGCTCACCGAGAGCTCGGCGATCCTGAAGTATCTCGCGGACAAGTTCGACCTGAAGGTCTATCCGAGGGAGCTGCAGCGGCGGGCCAAGGTCAACGAGATCATGGACTGGTTCAACACCAACTTTTATCGCGATTATGGCTACGGCTGGATTTATCCGCAGCTGTTCCCTCATCAGCGGCGGCCGGGCGACGAGGTCCAGCGGGCGACGATCGCCTGGGGCAAGGAACGGGCGCAAGGCTGGCTCCAGCTGCTCAACGACTATTGGCTCGGGCCGGACAAGACGTACCTGTGCGGCGAGCAGATCACGATCGCGGATTACTTCGGGGTCTGCCTGCTGACCTTGGGCGAGGTGATCGGCTGCGACTTCGGCGGCTATCCGAACGTCGAGCGCTGGCTCGGGACCATGAAGCGGCTGCCGAGCTGGGGCCGGGTCAACGAGGCGCTCTATGGCTTTGCCGAGGCGGTCAAGGGCCAGCCGTTCGATCGGATCTGACCGATCGCGCCGGCCGGGGAGGGGCGAGGATGATCAAGGGGCTGCACCACAACGCCTACCGCTGCCGGGATTCCGAGGAAACCCGGAGATTCTACGAGGATTTTCTGGGCCTGCCGCTGGCCGGCGCGCTCGAGATCAAGGCGACCAAGAGCGGGCGCGCGACCGACACGCTGCACACCTTCTACGCGCTCGATGACGGCTCCTATCTGGCGTTCTTCGAGGCGCCGGACCGGCCGTTCGAGTTCAAGCCGCAGCACGACTTCGACCTGCACATCGCGCTCGAGGTCACAGCCGACGACCTGCAGACGATGTTCGCGAAGGGCAGGGCCGCCGGCATCGAGACCCGGGGCATCTCCGATCACGGCTTCATCGATTCGATCTACTTCCGCGACCCGAACGGCTACGTGATCGAGCTGACCGCCAAGCGGGCCCATCACGACCGGGAAATGGACCCGGCGACCAACCACGCGCGCCAGATCCTGGACGCCTGGCAGGCGGGCAAGGCCGGCTGACTCCCGGCTGCAGAAGGTCTTGCTCATGCCAGCTGATCAAGCACTCCGCGCTTCCTGCGTCCACCCCTCACGCGCTAATACTCGGACAGGCTCCTAGGCGGCGGCAGAAGTCGTCATACCGATATGTCTCTCAACTCGTCCTCAGCGCGGCCTGCTGGCCTGAACTGCACACGCTCTCTCAAACCGGTCGTAGTCCTCGATCGCGCGGAATGACTGATCCTCACAATCGTGAATTTGGCGCGTCTTACTTGCTCAAATCCGTGCTCGGGCAACTTTGCCATGATAGAAGGATGATCCTACATCCATACATGTCTAGAGTTGCCAGTCCAATCCGACATTAAAGATATCGGAGGTCGTGTCCCCGGACGTGGTGTAGGAGTTAGGCAGCCGGGATCTTTCGTGGCGGGTCGGGCCGCTCTGGTTCATGCGGCCGTCGCGGGCAGCATGAGGGTGAGATCATCGCGCATCGGTGCGATGGTTTCCAGGGTCATGTAGCGGGCCCGCTGAACCGCCCAGTGGTCGTTCTGCTCGAGCAGGATCGCGCCGGCGAGGCGGGTGATGGCATGCTGGCCGTGGCCGCTGAAGTCGGTGAGCGTCTGCCCCGACCCATCATCGAAGCGCCCCTCGGCGACGAGGCCGTCCTGGACGACCGCCGGCACAGACTTCCTAATCCTGCGGCCGCGCGGACTGAGGCCGAGGCGAAGCCCCCGGCTGAGGCAGTTCAGGCGGAGCGGAGCCCGATGGTGAAACCGTCGTTCCCGCGGTCTGGATTCGCAGCCCAGGACCCAAAGCCAAGGCTCAGAGCGGGTTTTGGGTTCGTTTGGCAGAATCGGCCTCCGGCGGCAGGCTCGGCACCTCAGGGATCGCCGCCGCCATCTCGGCCTGGAGCGCCTTCAATGCGGCGAGCGCCCGGAACAGCTCGACCTGCACCGAACTGCGATAGCGCAGCAGCATGTCGAGGGCGCGGGCGCCATTGCGGTCGCGGATCACGAGCAGGCCGAAGTCCGGCGTCGGCTCGCCGGGAGCCCGGTCTTTCTGCAGATAAAAGTCGAAGAGCTCGGTCTCGACGCGCTCGGAGCGGCGCGCGCGCCAGATGGCGAGCGCGACCTGGCCGGCAAGATGCTCCTGGAGCGGACCTTCGGGCGCCAGCTCCGCGCGCAGCGCCGCGGCGAGGGTGAGGAACTCGGCCTCCTCCTCGTTGCTGAGCACCGGGATCTTGCGCGCCCGCAGGCCGTGCCTGAGCGCGTTGCGTGCGGAGGACGCCCGGCCTTCGGCGCTCGCCGGCCCGCGCGAACGGGCGCCATTGCGCCGACTGGCTTCTGCCCGGGTGTTCGTGCTGATGCTCATGCGGACGTCCTCATCTGGGGCGCTGGGTTCCGGGTGCCGTCGGGGCGCGCCGACGGCGGGTCTGCCGACCCAGGCGGCATCTTACCGCGATCCAGGAATATATTCAAGGGACTCCTGGGGAGTCAGTCGCGCGAGCAGCACGCCCAGGTAATTCTTGAATATGGGAATTAATTGAGGCGGTATTGGGTGGTGGTTCAACGGAAGGCCCGTCCCGCGGCAGTTTCCCTCGATTCCAGGTGTCCTCCGGACGACGGCGGAAGCTGGATGATTCCGGCTTCGCCCGCCCGCCCCACCGGAGGAAATTCAGAAATTCGAGAATTTCCGCAGCAATTTCCGCTACCATCGCGAAATTGCCAATGCGACACCATGCGTCACTTCCGTAGCATCATGCGCCAGGGTGCGCGATGTTGGTAAACCTCGGCAGCAATGCGGTTTTTCGTCATGCTGGCGATCTGGTCGCCGATTTCGGTGCCAATACCCGCTGGATTCGGCCGTCAAGGCCGTGGCTTTCGGTGCAAGAGTGACGCCGATATGCGACACATGTGACGCATCAGTGGATTTTAGTCAATCGCAACGGTTTTCAGATTTTCTGCGAATTCCGAGAACGTGCAACCGCTCGGCAAATCGCGAAGGGCTGACAGATCGCACGTGCCAGCGCGCGAATAGGAAAAAAGGCCTTGTCAAGGATACCGCTCCGCATATAGTGCATGGCCGTCGTCAACCGCGCACGCGCGAGGGGTCTGCCATGGGATTCCGTCAGTCCGATCTGCAGCCGGCGTTCGATGGTCCGGGCGCGCAGCCGTTCAGGATCTTCGGCTACAGCACGATGGACCCGCTCGAGGAGGTGCTGGGGCCGGGGTACATGCGCAGCGGCGGTTCGAGCCTGTCGCCGGGCGACCTGATCTATGTCCGCAGCTGCCCGCGCCGAGACGGTGCGAGCGGGCGCGAGGTGGGCGAGACCCGGGTCGCGCTGCTGATGGTGGTCGGCTGGGAGCGCAAGGCCATGCGCCTGCGCCTGGTGCAGGACTTCGGCCGCCCGGAGGACGGCCCGGTGCCAGCGCGCGCAAGCGAGGTGCGTCCGGCGGCGGCACTGCCCACCGTAGCCGCGCCAGCGCTCGCGCAAGCTCCTGCCGAGCCGCCGATCCTGCAGCCGGCGACGGCTCCGGCGGCGGCGGCCACGTCGGCGCTCCCGGAGGCTCCTGCTGAGCCGTCCGCCCCGGCGCCGGCGACGCCGGCAAGGCGCGGCCGCGGCCGCCCGCCCGGCAGCCGGAACGGAAAAGCCGCCTTCCCGGGGCTCCGCGCCGGCTTCCGGTGAGCGCCGAACGTTCCGGCGGCCGTGCGCTCCGCGCCCGGGCCCGGCGGTGAGGCCACGACCGCGCCGGCACCGATCTTATTGACTCACGGTTGAAATGTACGCAGGCTGATTCTGCCGGGCCGCGCGGCCGCATGCGACAACCGCGGGTCCGGCGCCCGGCGCGGGCATGCGGTGTCGTGGGGCCGGTTCGTCAGGATCGTCCCCGGGGCCGACGCCTGGCGAGCGCGCAGGATGGGGCGCAGGATGAGCGGTTTCGCAGCCATCGCCAACACCGGCAGGTTCATCAGCTCGCACCCGCTGACGCGGCGACACAGGCTTGCCGCCTTCGGCCGGTTCGCCCGCTGGCAGATCGAGAGCCAACTCCGGCGCGAGGTGGTCGTGCCCTGGATCGCCGGGACACGGCTGCTCGTGAGACATGGCATGACGGGCGCGACGGGCAACATTTATGCCGGCCTGCACGAGTTCGCCGAGATGGCGTTCGTTCTTCATCTTCTGAGGCCGGACGACCGGTTCGCCGACATTGGCGCCAATATCGGCAGCTATACGGTGCTGGCTGCGGGCGTGCGCCGAGCGCGGGTGGCGGCGATCGAACCGGGCTCGACCGCGCGCGCCGCTCTGCGCGCCAATGTCGAGCTCAACTGTCTGGGCGAGCTGGTCCGGATCGAGGCCGTGGCGGTCGGCGCCTCGCACGGGAAAGTCGCTTTCACGACCGGGCTCGACACGACCAATCACATCCTGGACGGCGAGGGCCCGCACGAGGAGATCGACCAGACGACGGTCGACACACTCTTCGAAGCCAACCCTCCGATTCTGCTGAAGCTGGACGTCGAGGGCTCCGAGGCGGCTGCGCTCACGGGCGCGGTCGCAACCCTCGAAGCCCCGATGCTGAAGGCGATGATCGTCGAGCTGAACGGCAGTGGCCGACGCTACGGCTTTGATGACCGAGACACTCATCGGTACTTGGTCGAGCGTGGGTTCTCGTCCTGCAGCTATGCTCCCTTCAGCCGCGAACTGAGACACCGCGCCGAAATCGGAGGGGGCAACGCGATCTACGTGCGCGACCTAGACTGGGTGTGTGGGCGTCTGGGCAGCGCACCGGCGCTGCGGATCTTCGGCGACGAGATCTAATGGCGTCGGCGCGAACCGCTCCGGCCCGGGTTCGGGCCGGGCGCCAGCGGCTTAGGGCAGCATGATCCCACGCTTCGCGAGCAACGCCTTCGCATACCCGTGCATCTGCGCGACCTCTCCAGCTGAAAGCGGACTGTCGTGCAGGGTGACGAAGGCCAGTCCGCCCTGGAGAGGGATGCCGCCGTCACTTTGAGACCCGAGCAGGAAGGCGCCGCTCATGTTCAGCGTAACGCCCGGTGTCGTGTCGACACTGAGGGCGCCATTCAGGTAGAGCTTGCTCGAGGGACCAGCGGGATCGTAGACCCCGGCCGCCGAGAATGGCAGCGAGGGCGCCGCAGCCCTGTCAAGTCCGCCGCCGTAGACGTTGGCGTAGATGTCGGCATTCAAAAACGCGATGTCGTAGCTGGTGCCGCTGCCCTCAGTGCCGCCGAGAGTCACGATCTGAAAGCTTGCACCAGCCTTCGCGGTGATCACGACGAACCAGGAAATGGCGTGGTTGCCGGTGATCAAATCGTTCGACAAGAGAACGCGGTCATTGCCATCGAAACTCAGCCCGTAGCTCTGCCAGGTCGGATCGTTGACGTCTGCGCCGGGGGTCGAGCCAAGCTGGCCATGATGGCCGTTGCCGGTGGCGTCGGTCAGCATCTGCCCGGCGCCGTCGTCGAAGCGCCATTCGGCGAGGAGGCCAGCCTGGACGATCGGGATCGAAACCCCAGTGGCCGTGCGGCCGCGCGGGCTGAGGCCGAGGCTCCTGCTGAGGGAGCTCAGGGTAAGGGCGGTCATCGAAGGCCGCCTTCGATCGTCGGCAACGCTCCCGACCGGCAGGGACCCGGCTGGAACGCGATCTCCGTCAGGCGAACTGGGGGCATAGGATCTTCCGGCGGCTGGTTCTGGATCGCGATTTGTAGTAGGATTATAGACCTAGTGTCAAGCACTATCCACAGTAGCGTTGCCATTCGGGGGATAGCAGGGTTCGGTACGGGCGGCGGCCCGGCAGACCTCCCGGCGCCGGATCGTTTGCTTAAATTCCTAAATCGCTTGACTTCTGGTCCCGCGCAGGTAGGCTCGCTGCTGCCGGGTCCGCGGGCCGCCGGTCGGGAACCCTGCGGGCCCGGCCGCGTGTTGCGGGCTGGTCACCAGAACGAGCAGGGGCTACGCTTCAACGCGCCCGTGACCGCGGCGCTCGGGGCGAGCGGCGCGGTCACGGGCGAAGGGATGCCCGATGGCTACGGTCCTCGTCACCGGCTGCGCAGGGCTGGTCGGTCGCGCGCTCAGGCCGTGGCTGATCGCGCAGAGTCGGCGCGTCATCGGGCTCGACGTTGCGCTGCCGGCGAGCGAGTCCGAGCACGGCGACATCGTCGATCGCGCGGACCTGGAGCCGCGCTGCCGGGAGGTGGACGGGATCGTCCACCTGGCCGCGGTTGCCCGGGTCCGGCATGCGGAAGCCGATCCGGCGCGGTGCCGGGCGGTCAACGTCGTCGGGACGGAGAACGTCGTCGCGGCCGCCCTGGCGGCGCCGCGCCGACCCTGGCTGGTGTTCGCGAGCAGCCGCGAGGTCTACGGCGAGCCGGCGCGGCTGCCGGTCGTGGAAAGCGACCCGATCGCCCCGATCAACGTCTACGGCCGCTCCAAGGCGGCCGGCGAAGAGGCGGCGCTGGCCGGCCGGCGCGCGGGGCTGAGGGTCGCGATCGTGCGGCTCGCCAACGTCTACGGCAGCACCCACGACCATCCGGACCGGGTGGTTCCGAGCTTCTGCCGGGCGGCCGCGCGCGGTGGCGCGATGCGCGTCGAGGGTCCGGGCTACCGGTTCGATTTCACGCAGGTCGCGGACGTCGTGCGCGGGATCGGGGCGAGCGTGCGCCTGCTCGAGGCGGGCCAGGGCGAGCTGCCACCGATCCATCTGGCGAGCGGCCAGGCGACGACGCTCGGCGAGCTGGCGCAGATGGCGAACGCCGCCGGCGGCGGCCGGTCGCGGATCGACCAGGTCGACAACCAGGCCTTCAACGTCTCCTGCTTCGTCGGCGACCCGACGCGCGCCCGGCAGATCCTCGGCTGGCGGGCGGAGGTTCCCCTACAGGTCGGCGTGCATCAGCTGGTGGCGGATTTCCGCGCGCTCCTGGACGAAGAGGACGGGATCGCCGGTCCCGCCTGCTGAACGGGCGGGGCGCCGGCCCCCCTGCGCTTCAGCTCCCAGAGCTTGGCGTCTACCAGAAAGCGATACCAGAACGCCTGTAAGAAGTGAAAGACCAGCCCGGGTCGGCCGTCCAGGAACCCGAGACGAACGACGTACCGGTAGAGCCAGTATGCGCAGGCGCGGCAGAACAGAGGGCTCCTGGTATAGAGGTTCTCCTTCAACCAGCGGCGGCTGCCAGGCTGGTCCTCGAGCTTGACGGCGGTTCGGGAGCGGGCTTGAAGCGCGAGCAGGTCCTTCACTTCCCGATCGGCGTAGCGGTTGTGCTTTTCCGTCCAGAAGGTCAGCCCCTTGTGGTTCTCGTCGATGATGTCGTGGGCGAGCCGCAGCGGCGGGCCGCCATCGACGACCATGTGCTCGTCCATCCAGCGCGGCTCGCAACGGGCGCGCCCGTGGCGCCAGATGCGCAGGAGCCAGGTCGGATAGTAGCCCCCGTGCCTGATCCAGCGGCCCCAGAAGTAGACCCGGCGTTTGACCAGGAGGCCCGTCACCTCGTCCGGGAGCCCGGGCAGCCTGGCCCGCAGCTCGGCCGCCAGCTCCGGAGTCAGGCGCTCGTCGGCGTCGAGCCGCATCACCCAGGGAGTCGCGATCGCGAGTGGGGTGAGCGCCCAGTTCAGCTGCGCCGCATGGCTTTCAAACGCATGTTCCACGACCTGGCAGCCGGCATCACGCGCGATCTCGAGCGTGCGATCGGTGCTGCCGGAATCGACCACGAAGATCTCAGGGTTCAATGGCTGCAGACTGCGTAGGGCGATCGGCAGGTTCTGCTCCTCGTCCCGCGTCAGGATGATCACCGAGAGGGGCGGCCCGGGTTCCATGTGGGGTTCTACCAACTACCCAGCGCAGTCGCGTAGATGTCGCCGATAAGTCGCGGGTATTGCTGACATTCCACAGCCAGCCAATCCAAGATTTCGGTAGCGCCCATTCCGGAATTGTTCAATTCTAGCGTCTCGCCTTGCGAGAAGCCATACCGGTAGCTACCCAGTGTTTCAAGCTGCTTGATGCAGATTGCAGCATCGCCGATGCGCTCCGCCACTACTTCGAAGCTCAGTGCAGGAATGGCCTGCGAAAGTCCGGCGAGCACGCGCGAACTCGTATCCTTCGACGTCAATCTTGACGAAAGCCGGCCGGCCGTACGCATCGATAAGCTGATCTAGCGTGGTGACCCGTACCTCGTGACAACGTGCCCAGTTCATGTTTCGAAATCGACCGCTCTGTCGCACCGCGGCGACATGCTCGGCTGATAGCGACGCCAGGTTGCTGGCATAGGGTGCATAGAGGACGGCCACGCCATCTTGAGGGCCGCAGGCTACAGCTTCGATTCTCACGTTAGCCCAGCCATTTGCATGGTGTCGCAATAACCTGAGTGCGCTTGGCTCGGGCTCCACGGCAACGACGGTGCGGGCCAGCCGGGCGAACACTCGGGTTCGCACGCCGATGTTGGCGCCGATATCGAAGACGAGATCACCGGCGCCGATCCAGTTCCGAAACAGCTGCTCCGCTCGATCATCCTCGTCCAGCCAATGGCGAATACGGCGAGTTTGCTTTGCGTCGCGGTACGCTCGCCGCAATCCGTCGAGCGCCGGGACAGAATTCGGCGGCTTTGTGCGCCAATCGGCGTGGTAGACTGCGGACCGTAAACATGGCCAACCTCTCGTCTCGTCTCAAGATCGCTGGGGTCTCCGACTACGTTGCGGCAATCGCGCAGACGGGGCCACGCCTTCCCTCTCCCTCCAGACCAGCTCGAAGCGGCCCGGGAATGTCCGGCGTAGCAGCCAGCGGGCGGCCAGGTACCAGGCCTGGGGATGTCTGGCCGTGGCGGCAAGCCGCAGCGCGGCGCCCGGCTTTCCTCTGCTCAGGCGGTGGAGCGCGCGGATCAGGCGAACGGACTGGTTGGCCACGGGCAGCGGCGGCGGCCGGAGCGCCGGGTCGATCAGGGGCAGGATCAGTTCGCGCAGCATCTCGAATTCCGCGTCCAGCGCTGCCTCGCCGATGCCGCTGGTGACGGTCGCGTGGCCGTCCTGATGCTGCTCGACCAGGACTTCGTTGACGATCAGAAGGTCGCCGTGCTGCAGCAGGCGGGCAAACCACCAGCTGTCGACGCCGCTGATCAGACCCCGATGGTCCTCGAACAGCACGCCCCGGTCGATGCAGGCGCGGTTCACCAGGACCTGCGTCGGAATCCCGATCTCCACGTCCTGGATGTACATGGCATAGGGCGCGCGCTGCCGCGGCAGGCGCTCGATACGCGGCCCCGCGCGGCCCCGGCGGCTGCGGACCGCCGGCCCCCCGCCATGGCGATCGGCGAGACAGGTGGCGAGCGCGATCGAGCGGTCGTCGCCGACCGCGGCGAGCAGCGCCTCGAGGCAGCGCGGGCGCAGGACGTCGTCGTCGTAGAGGATCTTGATCCAGGCGCCGCGAGCGGCGCGCAGGCCATGGTTGACGTTGCCGGACTGGCCGTGCGGGCCGGGGTTGCGCGCGATGCGCACCCGCGGATCTCCTGCGGCCAAGCCCTCGAGGTAGGCCCAGGTCTCGCCGGGCGGGTCCTCGTCGTCGGCGATCACGAGCTCCCAGTCGCTGCGGGTCTGGGCGTAGACGCTGGCGACCGCCCGCCGCAGCAGCTGCGGCCGCCGGCAGGTCGGGACAACGATGCTCACCGCCGGCATGTCGAGGCCGTCCACGATCATCCGTCCTGGCCGTTGATGACGCAGGCGGGCGCCGGCCCGCCGCCCAGGAGCCAGGCGTAGACGGTGCTCATCTGCCGCGCGATCTGCGGCCAGGCGAACCGTTCCTGCACGAGGCGGCGCGCGCGCGCGCCGATCGCCTGCCGGTCGGCGTCCGAGAGCGCCATCAGGCGGCGCAGGCCGTCCGCGATCGAGGGGACCTCGGGCCGGATCGGCAGCGCGGCGCCGGCGGCGAAGCCTTCCGGCAGGTTGCAGGCCTCGGTGATCAGCGCCGGCAGGCCATGGGACCAGGCCTCGAGCACGGCGATCGGCAGGCCTTCGCTGAACGAGGGCAGCACGAAGGCATCGGCGAAGGCGAGGCTTGCGGCCTTGTCGTCGTCGAACTGCGGACCGACCAGGCGGATTGAAGCGGCGGCGCCGAGCTCGTCGACCAGGCCTCGGAGCACGGCCTCGTGGCCGCCCTGATCCCAGCCGGCGATCACGAGCATCCAGTCCGCAGCCTCGGCCGGACGATCGGCCTGGACCGCGGCCCAGGCGCGGATCAGGTTGAGCAGCCCCTTCTTCGGGTGCAGCCGGCCGAGGAACAGGAGCACGCGGCGACCGCCCGCCTCGGCAGCCCACGCGGGCGCGGGCCGGGGCTCATCTGCCGGCAGATCGACGCCGCTCGGAATGATGCAGATCGGGTTGGTGAGGCCGTAGCTGCGAAACGCGCGCGCCTCGGCAGCGGCGAGCGCGTGCAGGCAGGCCGCGCCTGAGAGATGGGCGTTCTCGAACCACCAGCCGGCCAGCCGCTTCTTCCAGGCGACGTTGCGGACCGCCCAGGGGTCGAGCATGCCGTAGGCGCTGATCACGTAGGGCCGGCGGCCGCCGCCGCGCCGGCTCCAGTGCAGGCTCGCGAGCGAGGGATACATCCAGATGCCGTTGGCGTGGAGCAGCGAGAGACGCCCGCGATCGAGCGCAGCGCCGAGGTCCGGGGCATAGCCGAAAGCAGTGCTGCCGAGCACGGAATGCAGCTTCATCCGCAGCCCAGCCCGACCCGCGCAGTCAGTCCGGCTCCCGCGGTCGGCAAGGGCGAAGATCTCGGCCTCGATGCCGATCTCGGCCAGCGCCAGGCTCAGGCACCTGACGCCGACCCACACGCCGCCGGCGCGGCTGGAGGCGGCCGCCGTGAGGAGCCCGACCCTCATCGATGCACCAGCGCCCTGAAGCAGCGAGCGGTCGAGCCACGAAGGCCGTGGCAGCGGCCGGCGGCGCGCGACCTCGACCGCACGCATCAGGCCATCGGCAAACCGCTCCGGCCCCCAATCGGCGATGATCCGTTGGCCGGCCTGCCCCGTCGCCCGGCGTTGCTCGTCGGTCATGGCGGCGACCCGTTGCATCAGGCCGGCCAGCGCCTCGACGTCATAGGGATCGAAGGTGAAGCCGTTGACACCGTCGCGCACGAGGTCCGGCGCGCAGCCGCAGCGGTTGGAGACGAGCACCGGCAGGCCGGACGCCATCGCCTCGTTGACCACGAGGCCCCACTGCTCGGTCGTGCTGGCATGGACGAAGGCGCCGGCCAGGCCGTAGTACGCCGGCAGATCATCATATTGCTTGAAGCCGGGGAGAATGACTTCCTTCACGAGATCTCGCTGGCAAATCTGGCGAACGAGGCTGGACCGCAACGGACCGTCCCCGAGCAGCACCAGCTTCCAGTGCCCACCGGAAGCAGACCTCCTGTAGAGATCATAGGCGTCGATCAAGCGAGACAGGTTCTTCTTCTCGACCAGGCGACTGCTGGCCAGGAAGAAGCGCTCCGGCAGACCAAGCCGGCCCCGCCAATCATCGGCCTGGGCACGCGCACGCTTTGCGCCGCGAGCAAAGTGATCGTTGTCGACCACGTCGTAGCCACAGAAGACCCGGCCCTGCGAGAGTCCGAGCGAGCAGGCGTAGTCGCGATGGGGCGCGCCGGCGACGGTGGCCGCGCCGTACAGGCGCACGACCCGCCGCTTGATCGCCTCGCGGCCCGGCCGGCGGATTTCGTCGCCTTCGGTACTGTCCGCCATCAGGATCGCGGGCCGCTGTCGGCGGAGGCACCACAAGAGCGCTGCCAGCGCGGCCGGCTGCGACCAGCCGGGGATCGCGACCGCGTCCGGATCGAGCTCGCCCAGCGTCTGATCGACGCGCCGGAGCAGGCACGCCCGGCTGATGGCGTCGACGTCGTCCTCGAACAGCACGGTCCGCCCGAAACCCTGCGCGCCCTCGATCTTGGCCCAGGCGTAGGTTCTGTCGACGGCGGAAAACTCGAGCGCGGTCAGGCGGCAGCGGGCGCCGAGCGCCCGCAGGCGGGCGTGATGGTAAGGGCCGAGCCGGTGGAACAGGACCGCAACCTGCATCGCGTTCAATGCTGCAGACGTTTGAGCGCCGCCAAAAGGCGCTCGCCGTAATGGTCCCAAGTGAATTCCTTCGCCCGTTCGCGCGCGTTGCGGCCGAGGCGGGCGCGAAGCTGCCGGTCGGTCACAAGGAGCTCCATCTTCTCCGCAAGAGCCTCGGCGTCCCGGATCGGCACGATGAAGCGAAGGTCCGTCACTTCAGCCATGGCAGCCGACCACCTGATCGTAGGAAAAGGCGGCTGACCCCTCCCAAAGGTCGATGAAGCACTCGACGGTTCGATGCCAGGAAAACTCGTCGGCGCGATCTGCGACCCTGGCGCGGAGCTGCCAGTAGCGCCCGGGCGCCGCCACGAGCCCGGCCAGGAGGTCGGCGACCTCGTCGGGGGCCGCTTCGGGCTCGAAGAGATAGCCCAGCCCTTCGGGCACGGTGTCTGGGATACCGCCGACGCGGCGCGTGAGTACGGGTACGCCCAGCCGTAAACATTCAAGATTCGCAATCGGCGATGCATCTGCCACAGAAAAGAGGCAGCCAAAATGGAACGAACGGATGAGTTCGATGAACCGACCCATCTCAGATCTCTTGTCCACGAAACCCATGGACTGGAGGGAGGTCGCCGAGGGTAGGCTGCGGGCGGCCGGACCGATCGCCACCACCTCGACGGACACCCGCCGCCGGGTCAGAATTCGCGCGACCTCGAGCAGGAAGGGCAGGCCCTTCCTTTGCCAGTCCTTGCCGACGAAGCCCAGCCGCAGCGGACGAAGCCGGTCCGGCGCCGTCGTCGCGCCACAGGCCTTGGGGATCTGCTCTTCGAAGAGGTTTGCGCCAGGGGCGATGACGTGCACCTTCCGCGAAGGAACGCCATAATCCTCGACGACCGAGCGGGCGGCGTAGGTCGAGAAGCAGACGACGCGAACCGCGCGCCCGTAGGCGGCGCGCTCGTGCTCAAGGGTGTCTTTGACCACCGATTCCGCCACCCGGGCGGCGGCACCGTAGTCGAAAAAGACCTGGCGCAAGGTAGCGTCGATGTAGAAGTTGACCGGCACGCTATCCGGGGCTCGCGGCGGAAGCAGTGGGAAATGGCTCAGAATTTCGGCGTCATGCCCGGCCGGGTCCTGGGCGTAGAGGCGGTTCAGAAACGCGCTCGAGTATTGGAAGCCGCCGTAGCCACGCCCGCGGAGCCAACGGCAGGCATTCCAGAGCAGTCGCCGCGGCCGCAGTCGCGAGGGCTGCAGGCGCAGGCCGCGATGCAGGAAGCCCTGACGTCGGCCGGCGCGCAGGAAGAAAAAGGGCGTGTTGCTCCAGGTCGCGAGATCCTCGGCATCGCCGACCACGGCGAGGACGCGTTCCGGCGATTCCAAATGCCGTGGCCGAGCACACCTGGGACCAATCAGGGGCGCAGCGCTCATCAGTGGTGCTGAGGATTGTTTCACGTTGCGCGCACCTGGAGCTTCCGGGCCGTCTGCCTGCAGGCGGAGGCAGATGTAACCCGGTACTCAGCAGCCACCATCGACATCAGGATGTTGAGCAACCAGACCGGCACCATGCAATAAAGCCAGGCGTACCAGGCGGCGTCATAGCCTTGGGTGACGAGGTAGACGGTCATCACCAAAAAGGCCCACAGGCAGGTGACGTCGCTCAGGCTGTTTCTGGTCGTCGCGCGTGTCCAGAGCCAGCCGCCCCACCAGCCGAACGGGAGCCAGACGACAAGGCTGAACCACGAGAAGCTGAAAAAAGTATCGGCGATCCCGGTCGTGGCCGCGCCGCTCGCGACGGTCCAGCCTGCGTACTGCTGGACCAATTGGGGTTGAATTGACCAATCTCCGCGATAGGGCTTGTCCGGCCACCAGGCACGCGGCACCAGGTTGATGAAGGGATAGATCCAGGTGTAACCATAGTCGTAAGTTCCCTGCTCCGAGGCGGCCGCGACCAAGGCTGCCGCGTAGAACAGTTCGGCGCCGGTGGTCTTCGAACGATCAGAGCCGTCAGTCTGGTCGACGACCACCTCACTGACAGCCTGCACCAGTGTCTTCTCGGCACCCAGGTAAAGCGCTGACCTGGCATAGGGGAAAAGCAGAACAGTCGTGACGGCGACGGCGGTGGCCAGCAGTAAGGTATGGCGGCGGATGCGTGTAGCACCGGTCGAGAGCGCAGGCGGCAGAATCAGCAGCAGAAACAGACGTACCGTGTCGCCGCGGTTGCCAAACACGAAGGCTTGGAAGGCGCTGTAGAGCAGGGCGGCGCCGAGGGCCATGCAGGCGGGCCAGCCTGCCAGACCATCGCGCACGAACATGCCCCAAAGCAGGGCCATGGCGACGAACATGAAGCCCGAGAGCGAGTACAGATAGGCAGAGGTGCTGGCCCAGGCGCCGCCGGCGCCGTGGGGCGCACCATAGAAAGCGACGAAGCCGCCGGACTTGATGACGAAGGCGATCTGGGCCACGAAGCCGATGCCGATGAGTGCGACCGCATACCAGCAGGCCGTCTGACCATGGAAGATGCGTGGGCGCGGCATTCCGGTGGCGTTGCCGAGGGTGAACCCGACCCAGAAGGCGCATTCTGCCAGAACCGCGAGCAGCAGGAGCTTGAAGTACTCGGCGACGGTCATGAAGGCGTCGCGACTGTCGCCGCTCACAAAGTAATAGTTTGCGACGTACAGGCCGACAAAACCGCCGGCGACGATGGTCTTCGGTGAGAGCAATTCTCGAGGGTCGATCAGGAAACGACCGAGCTGCCAGAGCAGCGGCAGAACCAGCAGGACCTGCAACGCATAGACGAGAATTTGATGGCCGGTGCTCACAACGCGCCCCATACAGCGCTAAGCAGGCGATCACGATAACCTTGAAGATCAACGAGAGGAGAGCCGCTCCGATCTCGTTTGGGATCTGGTCCGATGCCGCAGCGTCGATCGAGCGCGGTGGCGATCGCTCCGATATCCCGGATCGGCACGACCTCGCCAAACGGCGAGGTCCCGCGGAGCACCGGGCCAGCGTTCGGCGTGGTAATCACGTAGACGCCTGCCGCCAGCGCCTCGTAGACGACGGTCGCAGAGCCTTCGCAGATGGACGGAAGCACGAGCACATCGGCCCACCGGTACATAGCGGGCATCTGCACTCGGGGAACTGGTCCCAGGAAAGTAGCGACGTCTCGGTAAGAGAGAAGCTTGTCGGGCGCCGCGGCCACAACTCCTGCGAAGCGCCCCTCGACCCTCTCGGGACCGAGCTGCCGTAGGGCTTCCAGGAGGTAGGGGGCGCCCTTGCGCAGACCCACCTCGCCGGCAAAGAGGACGCGAAGCCTGCCTGCTAAGACTGGCTCGTAGTTCGGGACTGCTGCCGAAAAGCGCTCGGTATCGACGCCGTAAGGAACGATAGCGCAGTTGTGCGCCGGTCCGCCGCATTCGCGGATCGCGTCGGCGACGAACGCCGAGCCCGTGATTATGCGATCCGCGAGGGCCCACTCTTCCTCTTCGCGCTCGGCGAACGGATCAGGCCCGGACGCCAGCTCGAGCCGCGGTTCCCAACCCGGCCAGCGCCGAAGCTCTTCGGTCAGGAGGCGCGAGAGAACACGGGCGGGAGCGATCGTCTGCTCGAGGATGCATCGCATGCCTCGCGGCTTCGCCCACCGGAACAACTCGAGCGCAGCGCCGCCGAAGCCCCAAACGCATTCCGCTTCGGGTGGGCGGGCCGCGATCACGGCCTCACAGAAGTGCTTACCGGCATGGGCGAAAACGCGTCCCAGCTCCGCCGCGTCGGACGCCCGCCGCTGCGCCCACAAGCCGCGCAATCCCAGGAGGTCGAAGCTGACGACCTTCTCGGGCGGGATGCAGGGATCTGCCCGCCCCATCAAGCGGCTGACGGCGGCCGGTCGGAGGCCAGGCGGTATCAGGCGAAGGGCCCGTCCGAGGAGGGGCTTATCGCCGATATAGCTATCAGTATAGAAGCGTTCGAGCAGGCCGGCTTCATGAAAGATGCGCGGCACGGCGTAGTGCATGCGCGCGCCGAGTTGGGCAACGACAATTCTCATGGCACGAGCCGTTCGCGCGGGAGCCCGCGTGCGCTGATTCCCGGCGATCCGGGCGGGACGGATGCAAGGGCCGGGAAGCAGTCAGTGACGAAGCTCAGATATCGGGAGGCGACGGCCTGCCGGGTGTGGGCGGCGAGATGCTCCTTGGCGTAGCTCTGCAATACAGTCAAGAGCCCGCGTTCCACCGTGAGTTGCTCCAGACGGCACGCGAGGTCCGTAACGCTCGTTTTCGGATAAGTCAGCCCGCAGGGCCCGATCGCTTCCGGCAAGCCGCCCGAGATTGATCCCACTACCGCACAGCCGCACGCGATCGCCTCCAGGGCAACAAGCCCGAATGCCTCCTCGCAAAGAGAGGGCACGACCGCGATCTTGTGGTTGTTCAAGATTTCTGCGATCTGGGCCGGCGGTGCAGCGCCGACAAAAGTGACCTGGGCGTTCAGGCCAAAACTCCTCGAGAGTTTGCTACATGTCTCGGCCTCGGGGCCCGACCCCACCACCGTGAGACCGAGCATCAAACCCTTTCGCTGCAACAGATCGAGGGCTAGAAGGACGTTGCGGAGGCCCTTTTCCTTGATCAGTCGCCCCACGAAGACGATATCATGTTGGCGATTTGCGGTAGTAGTCCTTTTCCAGAACACGCTCTCGTCGTAGGGATGGGGGACGACGGTTGTGGGCCTTGGAAGAGCGTATCGGAGCGCGCTCGACGGAACGATGTTCGGAACGCCGCTGCACAGAAGTCGCGTGGCCACCCCCCGCGTTCCCTGTGCCGGGAACATTGCATGTGCAACAATCAACGGCTTCCGCATGGCACGCGCCAATATGCCGGCTTTTAGACATGGGCCAATTGTAAGAACGAGGTCGCTATGAGCGAGGACTGCCAAAAGCTGACGAAACCTAGGCCGCCGAACGATTTCAAAAGAGTCGCTCGTGTACTGGCTTTCAGAGCCTCCTATGGTAGGTGTTACCACTGTGACTAGATGATTGTGTCCTGCAATTCCGTCAGCCAGGAGCTGCGCATGCACCCCCGATCCACCGATGGCGGGTGGAAAGACATGCGAGTAGATCGCAATGCGCATGAGGTTTCTTCGGTAAATTCTGCCGGGCCGGAGCATCACCGCACCCGCTGGCATTTAGTATTCTCGATGCATTCGAAGCGCAACCAGGTCTGCCGACCGTGGCGGCCCTCCGAGATGACGTCTCGGCGACGATCCCTCGGGATCAGCGCCAGCTCAGGGTAATCGTCCGGGTCCTTCTCCCGACAGGCGATCGCGCTCACCGAATGCGTGGCGCTGAACCGGTCCCGCAACTGCTGCTCCACCCCCGGTGCGGCATGCTCGTGCGTCTCGACCACGATGTCGCAAGCCCTCAGGGCGGGAGCTTTCGCGGGATCGAGAAGAACCAATTCGTAACCTTCGCAGTCTGCCAGGATCAGGCTGTTCTCGACCGCGTTGCCGGCCAGCCATTCCGGCGTGCACATGGCCAGCACCGCGAGATTACGGACGCCGTTCTGAGCCGCCAGGGCGCTCGTGGCGCGGCGTGCCCAAGGATCGGTATCGAACGCGATGACGCGGGTGCGCGGGTTGTTGAGCGCCAGCCCGACGCTGTAGTAACCATCCGCAGAACCGACATTGATGATCGAGGCATAGGTGTCTGCCCTGACGGGCGCGATCCAGTCGCTGATCTCGCTTTCATAGCTACCGACCAGCTTGGGAATCAGATTGCGCCGCGCCCGTGTGCTCCTCGGGTAGACCATGCCGCGAAATGGTCCGCGGAGGACCGCGGCGCCGCGCTGCGTACAGAACTCCTCGGACAGTTTCACTCGACCGGTCCGGTATTCGATGCTCATGATCAACTTCTGTGATCGCCAGGCCAGCACCTGCCTCATGCCATGAGGAGCAAGGCGGAGGCCGAGATCGCGGACCTGGTGCTTAAGAGACATAGCGGTCGCGCGTTCTGAGCTTGGACCACGAGCCCAGGCTGATCAGGCGTGTTCTGATCGATGTCCTGGACTCCGCCGCCTGGGACAACAGAGCGCCATAGACGACGAATTGGCACGCGGTGCCGACAGCAGCGCCCGTGATGCCCAGCATGGGAATGAGCGCAACGCTCAGCAGCGAATTGACCATCAATGCCACTGCAGTATGCCGTAGGACCTGCGCATCCTGGCGCGCCGCCCTCATCAGGGTCTGCGCTGGCCCGAAGAGGCTCCAGCCGAGCAGGCCAGCCAGGACCACCAGGAGGGCGGGCATCGCCGCTGTGAAACTCGGGCCGTAGAACGCCAGGTAATATGGCGCCACCACCAGGGCTGCGGCCGAAGCGAGCAACGTGAGAGCGAAACCAGCCCGCGCCGTGCGTTCGGTGATCTGTCGTGCGTTGGCGACGTCACCTTGGGCAAGAAGCCGGGCGAGTGTCGGCTCGGCCAGCATGGCGCTGGGGCCGAGGAAGAACGATACGACCAGAGCGGCGCGCGCAGCAGCGTAGTAGTGGGCGACCTCCTGGGGTGAGGTCATTGCGGTCAGGAGCAGAATGTCGATCTGCGTCGTCAGATTGATGAGAACCTGCGTGGCCGCGAGCATCAGCCCCCGTCGCCAAATCGAGCGGTGACGCTCTGACCATCTGTTCGCCCGAAGCGCCTCTGTTGCCGCCCGCATGAGGCGAGGTCCGCGCCAGAATGCCAGCAGCGCCATCAACGCCGTCACTGTCCCGATCAACTGTGCGAGCAGCGGTACACGCACGCTCGGCTGCAAGAGCTGTGCAAGCAGCCACAAGGCTACGAGGGCAACCAGCAGCCGCACGACGCCACTGAGCCACCCACCGAGCAGGACTCGCTCCTGCCCGGTGTAGACGGCCGCCAGAATGGCGGCAGCATTGCCCATCAGCGCCAAGCCCAGCACTATCCCGACATCTGCCCAGCCGAGGACGAGGGCGCCGCCGACGGCCACAGCTAGGGCCGCATTCGTCGCCAACAGACCTTGCGTCAGCGGCTTGAGGGCACCGAAATCGCCGCTGCCCCGGCTTGCGGCGAGCTCGCGCCCGAGAAGGTCTGGCAGGCCAATTGAAAGTGCGACTGTCGCGAGCCCCGCGATTGCCCCGAGCGAGACGTAGGCGCCGAAGACCTCCGCCCCCAGAAGCCTCGCCCCGAGAATGCCAAAGACGAGCGTGATCGCGGTCGTCCCCAGGCGCAGGCATGTAGCGTGGCCGCCGCGCAGGATCTGGCCCACGAGCGGCTGCGCCATGAAGTAACGCAGATTCCGCGCGGCAGCGCTCACTGAACATCCTCCGAAGCGCGCTCCTTCGCGTAATCCTGAAACGGCTGCCGCCCGCGTTCGCCGAGTCCGAGCGCTGACGTCGTGGAGGTTCGATCAGAGGTAAGGGGGGAATGCCCTTGTGACCGACGGCCAACCGATCTCTCAGACGTCGCCGCCCCGCGCGAGCTGACGCTCGCGCAATAGACGCCCCGCGCCTCCGTGACGCCGCTCCAGACGACCCCGGCGCCGACCACGCTCAGCCGCCGCAGCACGCTGCCCGGGCAGACGATCGCCCTGGCGCCGACCCAGGCGCCGTCATCGATTGCGACCGGCTTGCAGAAAAAGCGGAAACCGGGGTCGTGGTAGTCGTGGTTGCCGGTGAACAGGTAGGCGCCCTGGCTGAGGCACACGCTCGAGCCGAGCGTGACCGGGCAGTGGTTGTCGATCCAGACCTGCTCGCCCAGCCAGACGTGGTCGCCGAGCGCGAGGAACCAGGGGTACTTGATCGTGACCCGCGGCCTGACGACGAGGCCGCGGCCGACGCGGGCGCCGAACCGGCGCAGCAGCGCCGCCTTCCAGCGCGACGGCAGCACGAGCGCGCTCTGGAACAGGAGGACGCTGCCGAACCTGCCAGGCCGGCAAATCTGAGAGGCGGAGAGGTTTCTGCATCACACCTCGCGGTATTGCTCTGCCCCGACGCTCCTCCTATGCAGATCCCACGGTAGAGGAGGAGAGCGTGCCTGGAAACCAGAAGGAAAAATCGTAGGACGCTTTCGTGCCAACGGCAATACCTTAAGGAGAAACGGATCTGCAGGCTTATCAACCTCTGCTCGGGTCGAGGCGCTCGACCGTGCCTGGCAACGCTGCGGCCGGTACGGCGCAGAGAGCGGGCTTAGAGGCGTTCCATGATCGCGGCGGCGACCGCGTCGGGGAACTCCTCGTGGATCGCGAGCTTGCCGGTCGCCAGCTCGACCAGCTCGGCGCCTTCGATCGCCCGTAAGGCCTCGATCTCGGCCTTCGAGCGCGGCGGCGTCCCGGCGCCGTACAGGACCAGGATCGGGAGCCCGCAGCCGCGCGCCGCGCTCAGGAACTCGTCACGGCTGGCGAACGGATCCAGCGCGCCGGTCACGAAGCGGACCGAGGCGTGGCGGGCGCCGGGGGCGTTGGTGACCGCGAGCTTCTGGCGCAGGTGCGGCTCGGTCAGCCAGCTCACATCGGCATAGACGTGCCCGGTCGCCATGTGGCGCATCACCGGGCGGCTGACGTTCAGGCGGTAGAGCAGCGGGCCGAGCACGGGCATGTCGAGCGACCTGCGGACGGTCGCGAACCAGGGCCGCTCACCCTGCATCATGGTCGGCAGGGGACCGCGCCAGGTCGGCGCCACCAGCACGAGGCGACCGGCGCAGCGCGGGTTGCGGGCCGCATGGCGCAGCACGTAGCCGGCGGCATGCCCGGCCGCGACGATCATCGCCGGCTCCGGGCAAACATCGCGCAGCGCGAACGCGAGGAACGCGTCCATGGTCGCCGGCGTCCAGTTGACGAACGGGCGCGGTCGGTCGCCGAAGCCCGGCCAGTCGGCGCTGACCGTCGCGAACCGCGCGGCGAGCCGCGACTGCAGCGGCGCCATCTCCCGGCGGGTCGAGATCGAGCTCAGCGCCGGCAGCAGCAACGCCCGCGGGCCGACGCCCTCGCGGCTCAGGCCGAGAGTGACCTCGGTGCCGTTCCACGACCAGGTGATCGTCTGCTCGTCGGGATGCGCCATGCCTTTCAACATAGTCGCTCCCGGGCGCACGGGCAAAAGAACGCCGCTCGTCGACCAACCGCCCGAACTCGCGAAGCGCTCGGCAACCCCGGTGGCAGGCCGCCTTGGCCTGCCCGAGCCGGCAGTGTCGTGCCGGCCCGATGCCGTAGCCTTCCATTGACACCGGGGCGAACCGGCGCGCCTCATTTCGACCGCGCGCCGAGGCCAACTGTGGAGGGATGTCGACATGAGCCAACCGACAAGGGACACCGCCTCGCGGTTCTACGACCGGGACTTCCTGTTGAGCGAGGCCAAGCGCAACCAGCTCATGGAGCTGTGGGAGGTCAGGAAATTCGGCTCGGACAGCTTCGCGGACCCCGACTACGTCTGCATTTACGGCATGCGGCCCGACGAGTGGTACGGCCGCGGTGTCCGCCTGCTGGCACGGACAACGCTGGAGGCAGTTCGCGACGGGCTCGGCGACCTGATCGGCCAGGACGTCGCCCGCGTGGTCGCGGGGGTCGCGCCTGGAACGCGCTTCGCGGTCATCGATCCATTTGCCGGGTCATGCAACGGGCTGTATTGGATCCTCCGCCATCTGCCGAAAGCGGAGGGCCTGGGCTGTGAGTTCGACCCGACGATCTTCGAGCTGACCCGCCGAAACCTGGCGCTGCTCGATCTGCCTATCACGCTCGTCCAGGGCGACTTCCGCTCGCAAATCGCTGAGCCTGCCGCCCACCGGAACGCCTTCCTCGTCGTGTTCGTCGCGCCGCCCTGGGGCCATGCCCTCGATCGGGCCATGGGGCTTGACCTCGGCCGCACTCATCCGCCGGTCGGCGACGTCGTCGAGCACTTCGAGGGCGTGTTCGCGCGCAACCCGATCCTCTACGTGACCCAGACGCATCAGAACGTCGTTCCCGAGTCCCTCGCGGATTACAGATCCCGCTTCGAATGGTCGGACCTGCGCATCTACGACATCGACGCGGAGGGCATGAAGCACGGCATCATTCTGGGATCGAAGCGCTGGAGCCCTTAGGAAGGGCGACCATGGGTAAACGGAGGCCGGCGTTTTCTTGGTGCGCCGGGCTCATTTGCGATGCCAGCCGGTCGAGACGGCGCCTGCAAGGGAAGGCGCACGGGCCGCTCGGGGTGATCGCCAAGGGCCGCGGGCTGTGCCATGGTGGGCACAATGCGGGACAGGGAGGCCGAAGCGATGGAAGCGCTGACCACGATCACGCCCAATCTCGAGCTGCCGCCGGCCGAGCTCGAGCGGCTGTACGTCGACATGGTGCGCATCCGGCGCTTCGAAGAGCGGGTGGTCGAGCTGTTCCAGGCCGGCCTGGTCAAGGGCACCGCGCACAGCTACGCCGGCGAGGAGGCGATCGCGGTCGGCGCCTGCGCGCACCTGGGCAAGGACGATTACGTCGCGAGCTATCACCGGGGGCATGGCCACTGCATCGCCAAGGGCGCCAGGACCGACCGGATGATGGCCGAGCTGATGGGACGGGCGACCGGCTATTGCCAGGGGCTCGGCGGCTCGATGCACGTGGCCGACATGGAGCGGAATATCCTGGGCGCCAACGGCATCGTCGGCGCGGCGATGCCGCTTTCGGTCGGCGCCGGGCTCGCGATCCGGCTCAGGGGTGGCGATCAGGTCGTGATCGCGTTCTTCGGCGATGGCGCCAACAATCAGGGGATCTTCCACGAGTCGCTGAACCTCGCGACCGTCTGGCGGCTGCCGGTGCTGTTCGTCTGCGAGAACAATCAGTACGCGCTCAGCACCTCCTACAGGCACACGACCGCGGTCGATTCGGTCGCGACCCGCGCTGTCGCCTACGGCATCCCGGGGGTCCGGATCGACGGCAACGACGTGCTCGCGGTCCACGACGCGGTCGGCGCGGCGGTCGCGCGCGCACGCCGGGGCGAGGGGCCGAGCCTGATCGAGGCGCTGACCTGGCGCTGGGGCCAGCACAGCATGCGCGCGAACCTGCCCGACCCGCGCTCGGCCGAGGACATGGCGGCCTGGATCGCGCGCGATCCGATCCAGCATTTTGGCGAGCTGTTGACCGGGCGGGAGGTGTTCAGCGGCGCCGAGCTCGCGGCCAGGGATGCGGCCGCCCGCGAGGAGATCGACGGCGCGGTCGCGTTCGCCGAGGCCAGCCCCGAGCCCGAGCCCGCGGTGCTCGCGGCCGCGGTCTACGCGCCGCATGCCGCCCACGTCGAGCCCGTCGAGCGGGGCACGCGGGAATTGACCTTCGTCCACGCGCTGAACGAGGCCATGGCCCAGGAGATGGAGCGCGATTCTTCCGTTTTCCTGATGGGCGAGGACGTCGCCGACACCGGCGGCATCTTCCAGGTCTCCAAGGGTCTCCTGGACCGCTTCGGGCGCGAGCGGGTGCGCGACACGCCGATCTCCGAGGCGACCTTCTGCGGCGCGGGCGTCGGGGCCGCGATCGCCGGCATGCGCCCGATCGTCGAGGTCCAGATCTTCGATTTCGTGACCTTGATGATGGACATGCTGGTCAACCAGGCGGCCAAGTTCCGCTACATGCTGGGCGGCCGCCCGACCGTGCCGCTCGTGGTGCGCGGGCCGCAGGGCGGCGGCATTCGCTTGGCGGCCCAGCACAGCCAGAGCCTGGAAGCCTGGTTCGCCCACGTGCCGGGCCTGGTGGTGGTGGCGCCGTCCTCGGCCTACGACGCCAAGGGCCTCCTGATCGCCGCAATCCGCGACGATAACCCGGTGATTTTTCTCGAGCACAAGCTGCTCTATCTGGGCCAGGCGGAGCCGGTGCCGGAGGCGCCCTACGCGGTCCCGCTCGGCAAGGCCGCTATCCGCCGTCCGGGAAAAGACGTCACGATCGTCGCGACTCAGATGATGGTCGGCCAGGCGCTGCAGGCGGCAACCCGGCTCGAGGCCGAGGGGATCAGCGCCGAGGTGATCGACCCGCGCACGCTCAAGCCGCTCGATCTCGACACGATCGTCGCCTCGGTCAAGCGCACCAGTCGCATGGTCGTGGTCCACGAGGGCTGGAAGTTCGGCGGCTTCGGCGGCGAGATCGCGGCCTCGGTGACCGAGGCGGCGTTCGACTGGCTGGACGCGCCGGTCGCCAGGGTCGGCGCCCTGGACGTGCCGATGCCGTTCAACGACCGGCTCGAGCGGCTCGTCATTCCCAGTGCCGAGCGGATCGTGGCTGCGGTCAAGAGTCTCTATGGCTGAGCCGGCGCCCGCTCGCCGGAGCGGGCCGACCACCGCGGTCGGCCCTGGCTCGGAGGCGCGGGTCGCGCTCGTCACCGGCGGCGCCGGCGGGCTCGGCGCGGCGGTCTGCCGGCAGCTCGCGGCCAAGGGCTGGACGGTCGCGGTCGCCGACCTCGATGCCGACGGCGCCCGGACGGTCGCGGAGGCCTGCGGCCACGGCGCGTTCGCGATCGCGGTCGATCTCGCGAGCACCGACGGGCCGGCCCGCATGATCGACGAGACGGCGCGCCGCACCGGCCGGCTCGACGTGCTGGTCAATGGCGCGGCCGTCGCGCCGGTCGAGGCGTTCCTCGAGATGTCCGGCGAAGCCTGGGAAAAAGCGCTGCTGGTCAACGTCCGGGCGGTGGCGCTGGCGATCGCCGCGGCCGGCCGGGTCATGCGCCGCCAGGGCGGCGGCCGGATCGTCAACGTCACCTCGGCGGCGGCGCGCATGGCGCTGCCCGACTACGCTGCCTATGCCGCGACCAAGGCCGCGGTCGATTCGCTGACCCGCACGGCGGCGGTGGCGCTGGCGCCGCACGGCATCCGGGTCAACAGCCTGTCGCCCGGCATGATGGACACCCCACTCCAGGAGCGCACCGAGGCCGCCTTCGCCGAGCTGGCCGGCCGGAACGACCTCGCCGCCTTCAAGGCCGAGCGCACCGCCCGCATCCCGCTCGGCCGCCGCAGCGATCCTATGGAGATGGCCCAGATGGTCGTCTGGCTCGCGACCGAGGCGCCCGCCTACATGACCGCCGCCCGCCTCAACGTCACCGGCGGCCTGGACAAGGACTGACGCTCACCTGCCGGCCCCGCAAACGCGCTTTTTCTCCCCGGCGATCGGGTCTACCCTCCGTTGGATTTTTCAAGGAGGCGCGACCGTGACCGACTCCAGATCATTGTTCGCCGGCCTGACGATGCTCGCGGCCCTTGCGGTCGCCGCGCCGGTCGCGGCGGAGAACGTGCTGCGCTTCACGAGCGTGGCCGGCGGCGCAGTGACGGTGGACCCCCATTCGAGCGCGCAGAACCCGGACCGCGTCGCGACCTCACAGGTGTACGAAGGTCTGCTCGACATCGACTCAGACCTCGCGGTCGTGCCGCAGCTGGCGCTGTCCTGGAAGCCTCTGAGCGCCGCGACCTGGGAGTTTACGCTTCGTCGGGATGTGCACTTTCAGGACGGCACGCCGTTCACCGCCGCCGACGTCCTGTTCAGCCTCGAGTGGGCGAACGCCAGGACCTCCGACTTTCAGAGCATTGTGGCGAACATCACCACCGTCGAGGCGATCGACGACGACCATACTATCGAGATCAGCACGACAACGCCCGACCCGCTTTTGTGGCTGCGGCTCAGCTCCGTTGCCATCATGTCGAAGGCCTGGGCGGAAGCGCGTGATGTCCGGGTTCCAGCGGACGTCGGCAGCGGTGAGGAGAACTACGCCTCACGCCACGCCAACGGTACCGGCCCCTTCGTGCTCGAGGAGTTCGAACCGCATGGCCGCTGGGTCATGGTCCGCAATCCTGACTGGTGGGGCACGGCGGAGTATCCGCACAACATCGACCGCATCATCCACACGTGGAACGACGACGAGGCTGCGAACCTCGCGGACCTGCTGGGTGGCAGGATCGACTTACTTCAGCAGCCCATCTACTCGGGAGTCGCGCAGATCCGAAGCAGCCCCAACCTGAAGCTCGCGTACCGGCCGAAGCTGTACACGGAGTTCTTCGGCTTCGATGCCCACTCTCCGGAGCTGCGCACGGCCAACATCAAGGGCAGGAACCCATTTGCGGACAAGCGGGTGCGTGAGGCGATGGCCCGCGCGGTCGACTTCGGAGCGGTTCTTCGACCCATGATGGGTGAACTCTTCCTCCCCGCCGGCATGTTGGTTGCTCCGGGCGTCAATGGCCATGTGCCGGAGCTCGGCCGCCCGATCGCCTACGATCCGAAACGTGCAAAAGCCCTCCTCGTCGAGGCCGGCTACCCGAAAGGCTTCAGCATCGCCCTCGATTGTCCAAGCGATTGGGGCGACGACGACACCACCACCTGCGAAGGCGCCGCCGGGCAGCTGCATGCGATCGGCATCGAGGTGTCGATCTCTTTTCTTTCCACTGACGATCTGCTGAAAAAAGTGGAGCGGCGGCGCCAAAGCGACTTCTTTCTAAACTCCTGGTACTCGGATCCGGATTCCGAAGTGCTGCTCAGAGACATGTTTCAAAGTCATAGGCGGTATAACCTCGTCGGCTATGCCAATCCTCGGGTCGACGAGCTGCTCGACAAGATCAAGGGCGAGATGGTGACCTACGCCCGCGACGCTTATCTCGAGGAGGCCTGGCGGATCGTGACCGGCGATCTGGTTTACCTGCCGATCCGCCACGGGGTCTCGGTGTTCGCCATGCGCAAGAATCTAAGCATCCCGCCCGACCCCTGGGACGTGCCGCGCTTCCGCCTGGCGCACATGAAGCCCAGCGGATAGTCGACGAGGTCGAGGAGCTCTACCCGCCCGCAGGAGGATCCGACCCCCGTCGCGCCCGAAGCGCCCCCAACACCTCCGAGCACAGGATGGACTGTCGGAGTACCGTCAGCTAGGTTCTTGCCGAAACCAGCTGGGAGGGTGTCGTGCGCTGGACGAGGATTGGTTTGGCCGCCGCGATTTTTCTCGCAGTCGCCTGGGCTTCCCCCGCAGTCCTGGCAGCCGATGAGGCGCCGCTCGGCGAGCGGCTGGTCGACGTCATGAACCAGCTGTTCGGCCAGCATCCCGGCCTGCGGGCCATGCACGCGAAGGGCGTCGTGGTCGAAGGCAGCTTCACCCCGAGCGGCGCCGGCGCCGCGCTGAGCAAGGCCGCGCTGTTCCAGGGCGCGCCCACGCCGGTCACCGCGCGCTTCTCCGATGCCACCGGCCTGCCCGCGATTCCGGACGGCGACCCCAACGCCAACCCGCACGGCCTCGGCCTGCGCTTCCATCTGGCCGACAGCGGCGAGATGGACGTGGTCACCAATTCGCTGAAGTTCTTCCCGGTCGCGACCGGCGAGGAGTTTCTGGCGCTGCTGCAGGCGGTGGCCGCGAGCGGCCCTGACGCGGCCAAGCCCTCGCCGCTGGACAAGTTCGTCGCGGCGCACCCTACCGTGCCCAAGGCGTTCGGCAGCGTGTCGACGCCCGTGAGCTACGCCCGCGAGACCTACAACGGCGTCAACGCCTTCGTGTTCGTCGCCGCCGCCGGCAAGCGCCAGCCGTTCCGCTTCCGGATCGTGCCGGTCGCGGGCGAGGCGCATCTCAGCGCCGAGGATGCTGCCAAGCAGCCCCCCGACTTCCTCAGCCAGGAGCTGCGGACCGAGCTCGCGCAGGGCCCGGTCCGCTTCCGGCTGCTCGCGCAGCTCGCCCAGCCCGGCGATCCGACCGCCGATCCGTCGAAGGCCTGGCCGGACGACCGCGAGCTCGTCGACCTCGGCGAGATCGCGCTGACGCGTCCCGCCGCCGACAACGATGCCGCCCAGAAGGAGCTGATGCTGCTGCCCGGCAACCTGGCGGACGGCATCGAACCGTCCGACGACCCGATGATCGACGTCCGCGACGAGGCCTACGCAGTGTCGTTCGTCCGCCGCTCCGAGTGACGGGGGCCGCGCCGGCTGATCCGTCGGCATGCGCGCAGGGTCAGTCGAGCCGCGGCGGCCGGAGCGTCAGGAGGTGGCCGTTGGCGCGCAGCCAGCGGCGTTCGGTGCCGTAGCCGGGCAGGACCTGCGCCACCAGCTGCCAGAATTCTTTTTGATGGTTGCGTACGCGCAGATGGCAGAGCTCGTGCACGACCACGTATTCGAACACCGGCTCGGGCGCCAGGATCAGGCGCCAGTTGAGGTTGATCAGGCCGCGCGCCGAGCAGCTGCCCCAGATCTGCTTCTGGTCCTTGATCCGCAGGCCCCGCGGCTCGAGACGGTGGGGCGGGCCGTGGCGGGCGATCAGGCGCAGGGCGTCGAGCCGGGCCTGGCGCCGGAGCCAGTGGCCGAGTGCCGCCTCGATCGCGCTCTCGCGCTGGTCGGCCGGGATGCGGCCGGACAGCTGGACCTCGAAGCCGTCCTGGTAGCGGACGCTCGTCCGGGCACTGTCTGCGGGGCCGATCCTGAGCTCGACCGGGTGGCCGCGGTAGGGGATCAAGCCGCCGGCCGCGAGCCGGATCTGGCCCGGATGGGCCGCGAGCGTCCGGCGCAGCCGGCCGACCTTGTCCAGCACCCAGTGCCGGTGCTGCTCGACGAACCGGAGGATCTCCGGCTCGCGCACGCGGACCGGTGCCACCACCTCGACGCCGTCCGCCTGGACGCTCAGGCGCAGCCGTTTCGCGCGGGCGCTCCGGCGCAGCCGGTACCGGATCGCGGTCGCGCCGACCAAGAGCGTGGGCAAGCTTCCTCCCGGATTTTTCCGACCGCCGCTGCGCCTCGATCGCTAGCCGAAAGCGGGCCGCGAAGCTACCTTCCCGAGCAGCGACCAATGATCATGGGGGAGCGGCATGCGCGAGCTCAAAATAACCATCGGCGAGGTCGTGATCCGGGCCGAACTGCTCGAGACCCCGACCGCGGATGCGCTCTATGCCGCGGCGCCGTTCGAGGCGCGCGCCTCGACCTGGGGCGATGAGGTCTATTTCCGGACCCCGGTGTCGCAGGCGCGCGAGGCGGGCGCCAAGGACGTGGTCGAGCCGGGCGAGCTCGCCTTCTGGCCGGACGGCGATGCGATCGCGATCGGCTTCGGTCCGACCCCGATCTCGCGGGGTGACGAATGCCGGCTGGCCAGTGCCTGCAACATCTGGGGCAAGGCCAGGGACGACGTCAAAGCGCTGCGGGCGGTCCGGAGCGGGGCTGCGATCAAGGTCGAGCGCGCCGACTGAAGCCGGCGCCGCCGGCTTTCTCAAAACTCAATTCTCGAGGCTCGCGACCGCCGTCACCTGCATCGACGCGCCGTGGCGCGGCCGCAGCGTGACGCCGGGGTTGGGCTCGACCGGCGCGCCGGCGATCGGGGTCAGCGCGAAGCGGCGGGCGAGGCAGGCGAGGATCAGCGTCGCCTCGGTCATCGCGAACTGGGCGCCGATGCACATGCGCGGTCCGCCGATGAACGGGAAGTAGGCGTAGCGCGGCCGTGCCCGCGCCGCCTCCGGGGCGAAGCGGTCCGGGTCGAACCGCTCGGGGTCCGGCCAGAACGCCGGGTGGCGATGGGTCACGTACTGCGAGAGCATCACCAGCGTGCCCTTGGCGATCCGGTGACCGCCGATGACGTCCTCGGCGACCGTGTTGCGATCGACCACCCAGACCGGCGGGTAGAGGCGCATCGCCTCTTCCAGCACCATGCGCACGTAGCCGAGGCGCGGCACGTCATCGAGCGTCGGCGGCCGCTCGCCGAGCACGGCGTCGATCTCGGTGCGCAGCCGCGCCGCGACCTGCGGATGGCGGCCGAGCAGCCAGAACGTCCAGACCAGGGCGTTGGCCGTGGTCTCGTGGCCGGCCAGGAGAAAGGTGATCACCTCGTCACGCAGGGCGCGGCCGTCGAGACACCGGAGCAGCGCGTCCAGGAGGTCGCAAGGCGCCCGCCCGCTCTGCCGGCGGCGCTCGATCAGCCGCTCGACCAGGACATGCAGGCGGGCGAGCGCGCGCCGCAGGCGGAGATTGGCGGGGCTCGGCACGACCATCGGCAGCGGCAGCAGGGCGTAGAAGCGCCGCACGGTTTCGGAAAGGGCGACGTCGAGGGCCTGGCCGACCGCTTCGGCATCGGTCCGGATCTCGGCGCCGAACAGGACCGCGGCCGCGACCTCGAGGGCGGCGCTCATCATGTCCCGATGGACGTCGGTGCGGCCGCCCTCGGCCGCCCGCGTGCGCCAGCTTGCGCCGATGCGGTCGGCGGCGCGCACGCTCGCGGCGGCGACGCTCTCGAGCTGACGGCGCTGGAAGACGGGCTGCGCGAGGCTGCGGTGCGCCTGCCAGCGGGCGCCGTCGGCCGTGATCAGGCCCTCGCCGATCAGGACCCGGAGGCGGCGGTAGCTGAACGCGTTCTTGTCGTAATTGCGGTGGTTCTTCTGCAGCACGTGCTGGACGTGCTCGGGATGGGCCAGCAGACAGGCGCGGATCGGGCCGAAGCGGTAGGCCACGACGTCGCCGAACTCGCGAACGCCGCGCATGAAGACGCCGAGCGCGTCCTGCTCGATCTCCCGGCTGTGGCCGAGCAGCCAGTGACCGCGCGGCCCCTGCGGCTCGCGGATCGCGCGCCGCCCGCCGCCCTCGATCTTCGCGGTCGTGGTCGACATCGCTCGACCTGCCGCCCCCGTCCGGCAGGCCGCCTCCCGCAGGCGAGCTAACCCTTGACGCTGCCGATCGTCAGGCCCGGTGGTCATCCGGCCGCGGAACATGTAGTAGATCACGAGCGGCGGGATCGAGTAGATGATCGCGGCCGCCATCAACAGGTTCCAGGGCGACTCGTCGCTGCTGAGGAAGAAGCCGAGCGCCACCGGCACCGTCACCTTGGTCGGCGTCGACAGCAGCAGGAACGCGTACAGATACTCGTTCCAGGCCAGCAGCAGCGCGTAGGTGCCGACCGCGACCAGCGCCGGCATCATCAGCGGCAGGAAGATGTAGAAGAAGATCTGGGGCGTGGTCGCGCCGTCGATCTTGGCGCTCTCCTCGAGCGAGCGCGGGATGCTCGTGCTGTATTGCTGGAAGATGAAGATGGCATACGGGGTCGCGAAGGTGACCTCGACCAGGATCAGCGACCACAGGTTGTCGAGGAGCTGGTAGCCGTCCATGATCTTGTAGAAGGGAATCGCCAGGAACGACGCCGGGATGACGTAGGTCAACAGCGCGGCGTTCGAGAGCAGCCAGCCGAACCGGATCCTGAGGCGGGTGATCGCAAAGCTCGCCAGCGCGGCGATGCCGACCACGATCAGGGCCGTGCCGACGCCGACCAGCAGGCTGTTCCACATCTGCACCCAGAAGTCGTTGAGGTACCAGTAGTCCTCCTTGAACACGGTGCGGTATGTGTCGAGCGTTGGCTGCTTGGGCCAGATGCTGCCGCTGAAGATGGTGTCGTTGGTCTGCAGCGAGACGATGACGATGTTGTAGATCGGCATCAGGGTCCAGACCAGGATGATCGCCCCGAGCAGCAGCGCCAGGGTCTGGCGGGGCGCCGAGGTGGCACCGGGGAGGGCGACGGCGCTCATAGCTCGACGGCCTCCTTGTGCAGCTTGCGCATCAGGTACATCACCAGCGGCACCAGCACCGGCAGGGCGGTGATCACGACCGCGACGCCGAGCGCCGGGTCGCCGACCTCGAAGGCATCGCGGATGCCGAGCGTCGCGAACACGTGGGTCGACAGCACCGGGCCACCGCCGGTGATGAAGTGGACCGTGTTGTAGTCGCCGAGGGTCCAGATGGTCGAAAGCACCGTGCAGATGATGTAGAGGTTCTTCATCATCGGGAAGGTGATGTAGCGGAACCGTTGCAGCCCGGTGGCGCCATCGATCCCCGCCGCCTCATAGAGCTCGCCCGGGATCGCGGTCCGGCCGGCGAGGAAGATCACGGTCCAGAACGGCATCCATTTCCAGATGTAGAAGACGATCACCGAGCCCATGGCGAGGCTCGGCGTGGTCAGCCAGCCCGGCCCCTCCTTGTGGAACAGGTCCCAGAGGACGTTGTTGATCAGGCCCCACTGGCCGTTCAGCATCCAGTGGGCCGAGATGAAGGTCGGGATCGCCGGCACCGCCCAGGGCAGGATGAAGATCAGGAACAGCCACTTCACCCAAGGGTAGCTCTGGTGGAAGAAGCCCGAGAGCAGCAGGGCCAGGAACATCTTGACGTTGACCCCGATGATCAGGAGCAGGAGCGTGTTGCCGACGGTGCGCAGGTAGAGCGGATCGTCGAACAGCTTGACGTAGGTCGAGGGGCTGCTGCCGAGCCAGAGGCCGTAGAGCACCGGGTAGACGACCAACAGCACGAAGACGGCGATGTAGGGGATGACAAACACCGTTCCCCACACCGCTTCGGCGCTCCAGGCGCCGCCACCGCCCATGAAGGCCGCCGCGCGCTGGCGCAGCCCCTCGGAAGAAGTGGGGGGCGCTGCCCCCCGAGCCGGTGCTCTGGCCATCGCAGCCTCGCTAATTGCCGACGCTGTACTGCGAGAAAATCTCCTTGATCCGGCCGAAGGCAGCATCGACCGCCTCCTCCGGGGTCTTGCCGTGGACCAGCACGTCGCCTTCCGCGCGGCCCCAGATTTCCTCGGCGTTCACCTGCGCATAGGCCGGATTGTAGGCCATCGGCCAGGGCTCGGTCGGCCCGTCGATCTCCTGCTTGACCGCCACCGGGATGTGCGGGTCCTTGGTCTCGGTCCAGAACGACGGGTTGTTCTTGATGATCTCGGGCATGACCGGCATCCAGCGACCCCGCGCCGCCGCCAGGTACTCGCCGAGGTTCTCAGGCGTGACGAAGAACTTGAGGAATGCCTTGGCGGTGTCGATGTGCTCCGCGGCCTTGGGCACGATCGCCACCTTGACCGCGACCAGGCTGGTCATCGGCTTGCCGTCCGGCGCATGCGGCATTTCGCGGGTCACGATGTCGTGCTCATAGAGCTGCTTGTCGTCGAACTTGGCGACCGGGATCGACAGCGTGGCGTTGTTGGTCATGATGATCTGCTTGGAGAAGAACGCCACGTTGTTGTCCGGATCACCCCAGTTGAGCGCACTCTGCGGGATGTAGCCGTTATTGTAGGCGTCGGCGATGAACGTCAGCGTCTTGATGGCCGCCTGACGCGTCTGGTCGCCCAAATTGAGCGTGCCGTCGGTATTGACCACCCGGCCGCCGTAACCCAGCATATACTGATTGAACGTGTAATAATTGTCGGTGTCGACCGTCGACACTGGCAGGCCTAAGGCATAGACCCGCTGACCCTGGTCACGTAGCTTGTCCTGCACACCCTCCCAGAACTTCCAATAATCATCCCAAGCCGTCGGGATATCGGCATCCTTGTAGCCCGCCGCCTCGAGCAGCGGCCGCCAGTAGAAATCGTGCAAAGCCTGCTGTTTCATCGGGACGGCGTAGTAGCTGCGCTTCTTCTCAACCGAGTTGTACAGATGGGCCGAGAGCAACGCCGTCTTGGTATAATTGTCTTTGAGCGGCTCGACCACGTCGGACACATCGGCCAGCGTGCCCTTCCACGCCTGCTGCGGCGCGATGGCGAAATCGTTGACATCGGCGTAGGCGACATCGGGGACGTTACCGGAGGTGATCGCCGAGATGATTTTGGTCGGGATGTCGGCCCCGCTGTAGAAGGACAGGTTGACCTTGTTGCCGGTCTGGTCCTCCCACTTCTTGATGGTGGCCTGGAGGGCGGCGTCCTCGGCGGGAAAGTAGCCCTTGTTCCACCAGACCGTGATGGTCTCGGCCTGCGCGGCCGCGATCAGGCCGAAGGCGGCAGCTGCGCCGACGACGATGCCCGCGCAGGATGTCAGCAGTCGGGACGGCTTCATTGAACGGTTCTCCCTCGTTGTTGTCTCGTGCCCCCGGCCGATGTCGGCTTCGTTGGCCATCGACATTATGGCAAAACGGCCGCGATTCAAGCCCATATCTTGGTTGACGGCCGGCAATGCGCCCTCGCCCGCCCGGATCCTCCGCGGATCACAGGGCCCGCGGCCATCGCGATCGCGCCGGGCGCCGCGGATCGGCGAACGGCATGTGACCGGCAGAGCACAAGGGCAGAAACCCGGCAGCGCCCTCCGGCGTTCCGGGCGCCCCGCGCCTTTCCCGCGTCACGAGACGTGGTAGCGGCGCAGCCGCGGGTCGGCTAGTCTGCGAGCTCGGGGTGGCGAGCGAGAGAGGCGGCGGTGCGGCCGGCAGGCTTCGAGAAGCGGGCGTTCAACATCGCCGAGCTCCGGCGCATGGCGAGGCGGCGCCTGCCGCGGATGGTGTTCGACTTCTGCGACGGCGCCGCCGAGGACGAGATCACCCGGGGCCAGAACGAGGCGGGCTTCGGCGACTGGCAGTTCCTGCCGCAGCCGCTCGCCGGCAGCACGGTCCGCGATCAGTCGGTCGAGCTGTTCGGGCGTAAGCTCGCGCTGCCGGTGATCATCGGCCCGACCGGGCTTTCGGGCATGCTCTGGCCGCGCGGCGAGCTCGCGGCCGCGCGCGCCGCCCATGCGGCCGGCACGGTCTACACGATGAGCCACGCCTCGACGGTCTCGATCGAGGACCTGGCGGCGGCGGCGCCGGGGCCGCTCTGGTTCCAGAACTTCATGTACCGCGATCGCGGCCTGACCCGCTCGTTCGCCGAACGGGCCCAGGCCGCCGGCTACCAGGCGCTGGTCCTGACGATCGACAACCAGGTGCTGGGCCAGCGCGAGCGCGACCTGCGCAACGGCTTCGTGATCCCGCCCCGGCTCAGCTTCCGGAGCGTGCTCGACGTCGTGCGCGCCTGGCCCTGGGCGCTGCGGATGGCGCGGGCGCCGCTGACGCTGACCAATTACGTCACCGACGAACGCAGCGACATCGTCTCGCTCGCGGCCCACATCAACGATCTGCTCGACCCGACCCTGAACTGGCGGGACGTCGACTGGCTGCGCGGGATCTGGCGAGGACCGTTCCTGCTCAAGGGCGTGCTCCATCCGGACGAGGCGAGGACCGCGCTCGACCATGGCGTCGACGGGGTGATCGTCTCGAACCACGGCGGCCGCCAGCTCGACGGCGCGATCGCCGCGATCCGGGCGCTGCCGGCGGTGGTCGACGCGCTCGAGGGCCGGGTCCCGGTGCTGCTGGACGGCGGCGTCCGGCGCGGCGGCGACGTGGTCAAGGCGCTGGCGCTCGGCGCCACCGCCTGCACGATCGGCCGGCCGCATCTTTGGGGCCTCGCAGTCGCGGGCGAGGCCGGCGTCGCCCGGGTGCTGGAGATCCTTCGCCGTGACATCGACCGGGTGCTGGCGCTCGGCGGCTGGGACGGGGTCGGGACGCTCGACCGGCGGGTGCTGGCGCCGGCGGCGCGTCCGGCACCGGTGCCGCAACCCCGGGCGCGCCGGCGCGGCGGCCGCCAGCCGGCTCAGGCGAACAGCAGCGCGACCCCGCCGAGGTAGAGCAGAAGGACGAGCGCGCTCTCGAAACCGATCCCGGCGATGCCGTGGCGCTCGCGGCGCAGCATGCCGAGCAGCAGCACCGCGGTCATCAGGATCGCGAGCACGGCCGTCAACCGGTTGTCGGGCGTGAACTGGTGGTAGATCGAGCCCGCCCGATAGAACGGGTCCGCGGCGGCGAGAAACAGGACCTCGAAGGAGTTGCCGCCGATGACGTCGCCGACCGCGAGGTTCAAAGCACCCCGGCGGACCGCGGCGAGCGCCGTCACCAGCTCGGGCAGCGAGTTGGCGACCGCGGCGAACACGGTGCCGACCGCGGACTCCGACAAGGACGTCCGGTCGACCAGCGCCGCGGCGGCTTCGCCGACCGGGTAGCCGGCGACCCCGACCAGCGCCGCGGTGATCGCAAAGCGCCGCCATCGCGCCGCGGTCGAGCGCGTATCGTCGCCGGTCGCGGCCGCCTGCGCCGCCTCGTCGTGGGTCTCCCGGGTCCGGACCGGCGACCACATCGGGGTCTGCTGGACCTGCGCCAGCAGCCGGAGGCCGAAGCCATAGCTGACGATCAGGACGATCGAGGCCGGGTGCACGCCGGACGGCGCGAACTCTGGCGTCGCCCCCGCCAGCAACGGGATCGTCAGCAGCGAGATCAGCAGCGTGCCCTGGGTGAGGCCGGTGACCGAGGCCGCGGCATGCTCGAGGTTGGCCTTGCGATAGGTCAGATCGGTGATCGCGAGAAAGGCGGTCTGCGCGGTCAGCCCGCCGACCGCGTTGCCGATCGCGAGGCCCGGATAGCCCTGGGCGGCGGTCGACACCGAGGTGATGATCCCGGGCAAGGACGTGCTGGCGCCGACAAAGAGGGCGCCGGCGACGATCTCGCCCATGCCGGTGCGGTCGGCGAGTTCGTCGGCGAGCCCGGCGAGCCAGGTGCCGGCGACCGCGATCACCAGCGCCGCCCCGGCCATCATGGCGATCCCGACCCAGAGCGGCGAGTCGGCAAGGGCGAGGATCATCGGAGCACAACGGGACCGCTTGCGCCGCGTTCCGTGGCGGTGGGCGCCGGCCGCAGCCGGCTCAGCCCAGCTGGTCGAGCAGGATCTGGTCGAACATGCCGCGGGCGACCGGCCGGCCGGCCTCGACCATGACCCGGCCGCGGGCGATCACGGTCCGGATCTGCCAGTCGGCATCGAGCGCGATCAGGTCGGCATCGAGGCCGGGCGCGATCCGGCCCTTCCGGATCAGGCCGGTCGCGGCGGCGACGTTCGAGGTGACGATCCGGAGCGCATCGCCCGGCGGCAGGCCCTCCTCGGCGATCAGGCTGCGCCAGGTCGCGTGCAGCGCGCCGACCGGCATGTAGTTGGCGACCGCCGGCTGGCCCTCGCGCTTTTCCTCCTTTGGCGGCGCGCCGTTGCCATCGGAGCTGAGCAGGATCCGGTCCAGCGCCACGCCCGCCTCGAGCAGCCGGGAGATCGCCGGCGCGGGCGGGGTCGCGCGGCTGAAATTGTTGGCCGGGCTGTAGTTAGCGCCGACGTCGACCCAGCCGCCGCGCCCGGCCCAGGCGATCGCGTCGGCCATGTAGGCGTCGGTCTGGTTGACGTGCGAGGGCAGCAGCTGGCCGATCGGCAAGCCCGTGCGCTCCAGCATGGCGATCAGCGGCTTGAGGCAGGCGCCGTGGTAGGGCGGCACCTGCAGGCAGAGGTAGCCGCGCTTCCTGGCCAGGCGCCCGGCGAGCAGGCCGGCGGTCGCGGCCTCGGCGATGAACTGCGCGCCCGGGCCGTTGGAATCGTAGGCGTAGCCGAGCTCGGAGACCGAAATCTCGCCGACCCCGATGATCTCCTCGACGAACGCGATGTCGTCGCGGATCCGGCCGGTCAGCGTCGGCACCGGATGCTCGAGCGTCGCGCCGGTCAGCGCGAACGCCGAGATGCCGTCCTCCTTGAACGCCTTGGTCTTGGCGACCAGCGCGCGCATGTCCTTGCTGGTGGCATCGAAGCCCAGCATGCCGATCACGGTCGTGATCCCGGCGCGCGCGAGCTGGCTGGTCTGGAGCTCGGGCGCCCGGCTCGCGAAGCCGAGGCCGCCGCCGCCACCCAGCACGTGCACGTGATTGTCGATGAAGCCCGGCGCGAGCGTCAGCCCGCCGAGATCGAGCTCCTCGACCTCGATGCCGCGGATCTCGACGCCGGGCTCGGCGACCGCCACGATCCGCTCGCCCGCGAGCACGACGTCCTTGCGTCCCAGCGGCTCGGGCGCCAGGACCTCGGCACGGCGCAGGATTTTCATGAGCTCGCCTCGGGGCAGGGCGGAAAGTCGTAGTGCGGTGCCACCCGATAGGCGATCACCTCGATGTCCTGCCAGACCCCGCCGGTGACGTAGGGGTCGGTGCGCAACCATTGGTCGAGCTCGGCGCGGGTCGCGAACTGCGCGACCGCGGCCGAGCCGATCATCGCGCCCGCCTCGTCGGTGAGCGCGCCGCCGACCAGGAGGTGGCCCTTCGCCTGCAGCCGTGCCGCGTTCTCGAGATGCGCCGGCCGCGCCGCCCGGCGCCGCGCCGGGGCCTCCGGGTCCCTGCCGTCCCGGGCGATGATCAGCCACTGCATCGGCATCTCCTCAGCGTGCGCGTCTGTCCACCAATCCTGCCGCCTTCAGTCACCTGGACGGTCGGCCTCCGCGGCCACGGGCGTCTGCCTGAGCGTTTGCTGGCTGAGCAGGACGATCGCGAGACCGCAGAAGCCGACCAGGTCCGAGAGCAGCCCGGGCTTGATCAGGACGATCGCCGCGCCGAACAGCAGCAGCCGCTGCCAGAGCGGGGTCGGGCGCAAGAGGAAGCCGTGCAGCGAGGCGGCGAGCGCGATCACGCCCACGACCGCCGTCGCGGCGGTCAAAAGGATGCGGCCCCAAGACCCGATCATCAGCAGCGAGGGCCCGAACACGAACATGAAGGGGATGATGTAGCCGGTGGCGCCGAGCTTGAGCGAGGCGATCCCGGTCTGCCAGAGGCCGCCGCCCGAGAGGCTGTTGGCGGCATAGACCGCGAGCGCCACCGGCGGCGTGATCGCCGACAGGATCGCGAAGTAGAAGGCGAACATGTGCGCCGCCTCGACCGGCACCCCGAGCTTGACGATCGCCGGCACCAGGAGCGCCACCTGGACGATGTAGGCGGGCGTGGTCGGCATGCCCATGCCCAGGATGATGCCGGCGGCCATGGTCAGGACCAGCGCCAGCAGCAGCGTGTTCTGGGCGGCGGCGAGCACGAGGCTGGTGAAGTCGATGCCGAGGCCGGTGAGCGTGATGACGCCGACCACCATGCCGGCGCAGGCGCAGGCGAGCGCCACCGCGACCGTGTTGCGGGCGCCGGCCTCGAGGCCCTCGAGGACGGTGCGGAGGCTGATCTCGGCGCGCGTGGATCGGCGCAGGAGCGCGGTCGGGACGACCGACAGGATGCCGCAGAGCGCGGCGTAGGGCGCGCTGTAGCCCCTGAGCAGCACGCCGATGATGATCACGAGCGGCAGGAACAGGTGGCCGCGCTCGAGCAGCACCGGGCCGAGGCGCGGCAGCTCGGCGCGCGGCAGGCCGCGCATGCCGGTGCGTCTCGCCTCGAAGTGCACCGACATGAAGACCGCAAGGAAGTACAGCACCGCCGGGATCAGCGCCGCGGCCGCGACGTGCAGGTAGGAGACGCCGAGGAACTCGGCCATCACGAACGCGGCCGCGCCCATGATCGGCGGCATGATCTGGCCGCCGGTCGAGGCGACCGCCTCGACCGCGCCGGCAAAGCTCGGCCGGTAGCCGATCTTGCGCATCAAGGGGATCGTGAAGGTGCCGGTGGTCATCACGTTGGCGACCGCACTGCCGGAGACGGTACCGAACAGGCCACTGGTGATGCAGGCGACCTTGGCCGGGCCCCCGGTCTGATGGCCGGTCAGCGCGAGCGCGAAGTCGATGAACAGCTTGCCGGTGCCGGTGCGCTCGACCAGGGCGCCGAAGATGATGAACAGGATCACGTAGGTCGCCGAGACCCCGGCCGGGATGCCGAAGATGCCCTCGGTCGTGAGGTAGAGCTGGTCGATCAGGATCAGCGGGCCCTGCCCGCCGAGGGTGAGCGCGTAGACGATGAAGAGCGCGGCGGTCGCCGGCAAAGCGAGGCCGACCGCCCGCCGGGTCGCCTCGAGGACGAGCACGACCAGGCTGTAGCCGAGGATCAGGTCGGCCGTGGTCGGGTCGTCGACGTAGTACATCCGGTTCAGGAAATAGTCGAGGAACACGACCGGATAGGCGGTCGCCGCCACGGCCAGCGCGATCAGCGCCAGATCCCACGGCCTCGGGTTCTCCGGCCCGTCCCTGGCGCGCGCCGGCAGCGTCAGGAAGGCGAGCGTCAGCGCGAAGCCGACGTGGACGCTGCGCAGCACGAGCGCGTTCGGCGGCCCGACGAAGGCGACCCAGAGGTGATAGCCGGCCATGGCCAGCGCCACGACGCTGATCGTCGGGCGCAGCCAGCGGGCGAAGGCGCTCATCGGGCCGAGGCTTTCGGGGGCTGGCGGGCCCGGTGCGGGCCCGCCACCACCTCGCGTCGGCTTACATCACGCCCTTGTCCTTCCAGAACCCGGCGGCGGCCTCGTGCATCGGCACGCCGATGTCGGCGCCCATCTGCTCGGGCGTGGTCGCGCCGATCGCCTTGGCGACCGAGGCCAGGTCCTGCTGGTGGTCGACGATCTGCTCGAGGATGCCCTTCACGGTCGCAGCCGGCAGGTCGCAGCGCGCGATGATGTGGGTCGAATAGCCGATGGTCGGCACCGCCTCATCCTGGCCGGGGTAGCTGCCGGCCGGGATCTCGGTCCGTTTGTAGCCGGGGTTGAGCTCCTGCATCTTCGCGAGCAGGGCGTCGTCGACCGGCAGGAGCTTGATATCGCGGGCCGAGGCGAGGTCCATGATCGCCGACGCCGGCACGGTCGTGCCAAGCGTGAAGACGTCGGCATTGCCGTCCTTCAGCAGCGAGACCGAATCGTTGTAGGAGACAAAGTCGACGCCCGCCAGGTCGTCGTAGGTCAGCCCCTCCGCCTTCACCAGATGCGCCGTGATCGCCTCGCCGGTATTGCCGGTCGGCTGGGTCGTGAGGCCGTGGCCCTTGAGCTGGTCGAGGCTGTCGACGCCGCTGTCCGCGGTGGTCACGATCTGGAAATACTGCGGATAGAGGGTCGCGATGTTGCAGACGTTGTCGGCCTTCTGGTCGAACGGCGGCTTGCCGTTGATCGCATCGACCGTCGAGACCGAGTTCGCGAACGCGACGTCGGCCTTGCCGGCCTGGACCGCCTTGACGTTGGCGATGCCGGCGCCGGGCAGGACCTGGAGCGTGGTGTCGGGCAGAGCACCCTCGACCACGTTCTTGATCGCGCCGCCCATCGGGTACCAGGAGCCGCCCTGGGGTCCGGTCATCAGGCGCAGGTTCTCGGCCGAGGCGGCGGTGGAGCCGAGCGCCAGGGCCAGGGTGATCGCCGGTGCCAGCCAAGCTTGTCTCGTCATGACGCAGGTCCTCCTGAGGGCTGTGGTTGGTGGGCGCCGGGCTGATGCAGGCCGGCCGGCGCCGCGGCGTCCTCGAACTGTGCGGCCTGTTCCGGCGCCGGTCAACCCGCCGCCGGCACCCGATCGGTGGTTGAGATCGGCGCCGGCGTTAAGACAAGCTTAACCAGATCCGTGGCCCTCTCGGCGCGCGCCCACCGGGCGCCATCGGCAACCCGAACCACGGATGCTCGAGATGCGCAGAGTCACGGTGATCGCCCTCCTGCTCGCGCTCGGGCTCTGGCTCGCGCCGGCGGCGGTGGCACCGGCCGCGGCGGCCTCGGCGCTCGAGATCGATGCCGCGGTCGAGAGCGCGCTCGGCCGTTTCTACCAGGAGGTGCCGGCCGGCCGCGAGCTCGCCGCCAAGGCCAAGGCCGTGCTGGTGTTTCCGAACGTGGTCAAGGCCGGGTTCGGGATCGGCGGCGAATACGGCGAAGGCGCGCTCCGGGCCGGCGGCCGCACGCTCGGCTACTACAATACCGTCGCGGCCTCGATCGGCCTGCAGATCGGCGCCCAGGCGCGCTCGGAGATCGTCCTGTTCATGACCGAGGGCGCGCTCGCGCAGTTCCAGGCCAGCGACGGCTGGGAGGTCGGGGTCGACGGCTCGGTCGCTCTGATCGAGGTCGGGGTCGCCGGCGAGATCGACACGACGTCAGCGCTGAACGAGCCGGTGATCGGCTTCATTTACGGCGAGCAGGGGCTGATGGCCAATCTCAGCCTCGAGGGCACCAAGATCAGCAAGCTCGAGAAATAGCGGGCGCGAGCGGACCGGCGCCGGCGGCGCCCTGGGTCCGGGTTCGCTCAGGCGGCGCGGGTCCGGCGCGCCGGCCGCTGCGGCTGGTGTCGCTCGAGGTCGAACAGCTCCGAGAGCTCGCCGAGCATGGCGCCGCCGAGCTGCTCGGGGTCGGAGATCGTGACCGCGCGCCGGTAGTAGCGGGTGACGTCGTGGCCGATGCCGATCGCCAGCAGCTCGACCGGCGAGCGGGTCTCGATCCAGTCGATCACCTGGCGCAGGTGCTGCTCAAGGTAGTTGCCGGGATTGGCCGAGAGCGTGCTGTCGTCGACCGGCGCGCCGTCCGAGATCACCATCAGAATGCGGCGCTGCTCGGCGCGCGCGAGCAGGCGCTGGTGCGCCCACAGGATCGCCTCGCCGTCGATGTTCTCTTTCAAGAGGCCCTCGCGCAGCATCAGGCCGAGGTTGCGCCGCGCGCGGCGCCAGGGGCTGTCCGCGGGCTTGTAGACGATGTGCCGCAGATCGTTCAGGCGCCCGGGGTTCGGGCGCTTGCCGGCGCGTAGCCAGAGCTCGCGGCTCTGGCCGCCCTTCCAGCTGCGGGTCGTGAAGCCGAGCAGCTCGACCTTGACGCCGCAGCGCTCGAGGGTGCGGGCGAGGATGTCGGCGCACATCGCCGCGACCGCGATCGGCCGGCCGCGCATCGAGCCCGAGTTGTCGATCAGGAGCGAGACCACGGTATCGCGGAACTCGGTGTCCTTCTCCAGCTTGTAGGACAGCGCGTGCTCGGGATTGACCACGACCCGGGTCAGGCGGGCGGTGTCGAGCAGGCCCTCGTCGAGGTCGAACTCCCACGAGCGGGTCTGCTGGGCGAGCAGCCGGCGCTGCAGCCGGTTGGCAAGCCGGCCGATCATGCCCTGCAGACGGCCGAGCTGCTGGTCGAGCTGGGTGCGCAGCCGGCCGAGCTCGATCGGGCTGCAGAGCTCGCTCGCCTCGACCACCTCGTCGAACTTGGTCGTGAACACCCGATAGGCGAGCGCCTCGCCGCCCGGCGGGATGTATTGCGGGCTCTGGAACGGGCTCTCGGCGTCGCCCTGGTCGTCGGCGCCCGGGGCGTTGGCGTCGTCCAGGCGATCCTCGGTCGCGCCGGCCTGGGCGGTCTCGTCGGCGCTCGCGCTCGCGGCCTCGCTCGAGGCCTGCTGCATCGCATCTTCGGCGCTGGCCTCGCCCGGGGCGTCGTCGGGGCTGGCGCTCTGCTCGTCCTCGGCGGCCTCGCTCTGGTCGGGGTCCTGCTCGTCCGGCTGCTCGCCCAGATCCTCGGCCAGCCCCAGGTGCGCCAGCATCTCGCGCACCCGGATCGCGAAGTCCTCCTGGCGGGGGAGCTGCTGGCGGAGTGCCGCCCAGTCCTGGCCGGTCCGGCTGTCGAGCACGCTGCGCCAGGCGTCCAGGGCCTCGCGCTGCTCGCTCGGCAGGTTGAAGCCGAGCAGGCTCTCGCAGGCGTAGAGCTCGAGCGCTTCGGCGAGGCCGGCGTCGCCCGACTCCGAGGTCGCCACCTGCGGCCGCCGGCCGCGGGCGGCGTGGGCGCTCGCCAGATTGCCGGCGACGCCGGCCATCCGGCTGGCGCCGAGCGCCTCGACCCGGATCTGCTCGAGGGCGTCGAACACGGCGCCCGCGAGCTCGCCCTGCGGATTGAGCCGCTTGTGCAGCTTGATGTCGTGGTGGCGCAGGCGGAGCGCCGCGCCATCGGCCTCGCCGCGCACCCGCGCCACGTCCTGGTTGGCCATGGCGCGCCGGGGCACCGGCAACGCCACGGTCGCGGCCTCGGCCGGCGCCGGCCGCTCGCGCTTGGCCTCGCCGGTGCGGAAGGTGACGTTGAGCGCCGGCCGATGCGCCATCGCCCGGCAGGTCGCGGCGACCGCCCGCTGAAAGGTCTCGAGCCGCTCCCGGCCGGCCGCCATGCCGTGCCCGAGCTCAGGTCAGCGTGACGTTGGCGGTGCTCTCCGGCAGCTCGACGCCGAAGCACCGCTGATAATATTCGGCGATGATCGGCCGTTCCGCCTCGTCACATTTGTTCAGGAAGGTCAGCCGGAAGGCGAAGCCGAGGTCGCCGAAGATGCGCGCGTTCTCGGCCCAGGTGATCACGGTCCGGGGCGACATCACGGTCGAGATGTCGCCGGCCATGAAGCCCGAGCGGGACAGGTCGGCGAGGCTGACCATGCGGGCGAGCGTCTTGCGGTCGTCGTCGCTTTGGTAGTCCGGGCATTTGGCGAGCACGATGTCGACCTCGGCATCGTGCTCCAGGTAGTTGAGCTGGGCGACGATGTTCCAGCGGTCGAGCTGGCCCTGGTTGATCTGCTGGGTGCCGTGGTAGAGGCCGCTGGTATCGCCGAGCCCGACCGTGTTGGCGGTCGAGAACAGCCGGAACGAGGGGTGCGGCCGGATGACGCGGTTCTGGTCGAGCAGGGTCATCCGGCCCTCGACCTCGAGCACGCGCTGGATCACGAACATCACGTCCGGCCGGCCGGCATCGTACTCGTCGAACACCAGCGCCACCGGGTGCTGCAGCGCCCAGGGCAGCATGCCTTCCCGGTACTCGGTGACCTGCTTGCCGTCGCGGAGCACGATCGCGTCCTTGCCGATCAGGTCGATCCGCGAGATGTGGCTGTCGAGATTGACGCGCACGCAGGGCCAGTTGAGGTGGGCCGCGACCTGCTCGATGTGGGTCGACTTGCCGGTGCCGTGATAGCCCTGGATCATGACCCGCCGGTTGTAGGCAAAGCCGGCAAGGATCGCGAGGGTGGTGTCGCGGTCGAACCGATAGGCGTCGTCGATCTCGGGCACGTATTCGGTCGCCTGCGAGAACGCCGGGACCTGCAGGTCGGAATCGATGCCGAAGCTCTGTCGCACCGAGATCTTGATGTCCGGCGCGGTCGGCAAGTCCTGCAGACCGACCAGCCGCCTGGCCTCGGTCACCGCCAAGTCACCCTGCACCGTTGCTGTCTCCAGGATCGGTTTGGGGCGAGCGCCTAGGTGAAGCGATCGCTGTCGAGCAAGTAGGTATACGCCTCGTTAATCAACTTCAACCGCTCCTCGGCCTTTTTGTCGCCGCCGTGGAGGTCGGGATGATGGCGCTTGACCAGCTGCTTGTAGCGCGCTTTGAGTTCCTTGAGGGTGGCCTCGGGGCTCAGGTCGAGGACCGCGAGCATCCGTTCGGTGCGGCCGAGCCGGGTCGAGCGCCGGTCCCATTCGGAAGCGCCGGGCCGGCCGTTGATGCCGCCGCCGTTCAGGAAGAGCTCGTAGGGATCCTGCCAGCGCCAGCCGTCGGCGTGGCGCCCCGGGCCGTTGCCGAGCGGCCAGGTCGGCCGGTGCCAGGTGACGTCCTCGCGCATGTAGGCCTCGATCTCCGACTGGTTCATGCCGGCGAAGAAGTCCCAGGCGCGGTTGTAGGCGCGCACGTGCTCGAGGCAGAAATGGAAGAACTCGCGCAGCCGGTCGCGCGACCGGGGCGCGCGGTACTCGCCGGCGCAGGCGCAGCCCGGCCAGTCGCAGCCCGGGCGCCGGGCCTGCTCGAAGCCATGGCTCTCGAGCGCCAGTCGGCCGTGTCGTCGGAAGTCGCTCATGCACGCACTATGGCGACGCCAAGCCCGCAGAGCAAGACGGCCGCCGCCCGACTCAAGGCCGGGAAACCGGCAGCTCGAGGACGCGGCATCGGGACGTCGGCCCCGCGCTCGGACGGCTCCGAAGGGCGCCGTTCACGGGTCACGCCAGGGCAAGCCGAGACGCGACCTCGGGCGCCGCGATCAGCGCCGAGACAGCCCGGACCCCGCTGGGCGAGCCACCGGCCAGCGCTCGAGCGCTGGCCGGCTGGGCCCGGGGCGCGTCAACGGGCGGGCCGGTCAGGACCGCGTCCGCCCTCGTCACCCCAGGCCGCAGTCGGCTGGCGACAGTCTCCGGCTGACGGCTGGACCGTCGGTGGCTTACTCCTCGGGCTCGGACAGGGCCCGGGCGAGCGCGCACATCGCTTCCTGATGCTTGCGTACCGGGATACTGATGAAGTTGCGGGCCAGATCCAGCAGCATGCGCTGCTGGGGGGTCGCCCGGAACGCCTTCTCGCTGCCGATCCCCTCGAAGAAGTAGCCGACGTCGACGCCGAGCGCCTGCGCGATGTTGTACAGGCGGCCGGACGCGATCCGGTTGATCCCCTTCTCGTACTTATGCGCCTGCTGATAGGTGACCCCGATCAACTCGGCCATTTGCTGTTGCGTCAGCCCGAGCATGATGCGGCGCTCGCGCATGCGCGCTCCGACATGCCGGTCGACGTCCTGCGCGCGCGAGCGGCCGGGACCGGCGCTCGGGCTCGGCTTGACCATCACTGTCGCCATCGTCTTCTCCATCCCTCACAACTGGGCGAATCGCTGGCGCGGGCCACCTCGCCCCTGAGCGCCGAGACCGGCGCGATCGGGAAGCCAAGCCGTGGTCCCATGCCTTCTACTTGAAGTTAGCGATAAGGTATTTCGAAATCGTAAAGCGAGTATAAGTCTCAGTCCATACGCGTATTTGGGACCCCGGCGCCCGCTGCGCAAGCCGATCGGGTAAACTCGCCCTTCATGAAGGGCTACCATTACGCGCATCGCCGAGCAAGCTTCACGATTTGACCTAGGCCGACCCGAGGCGGGGCGCGATGATGTCCCGGCGCTTTCGATCGCTGCCCACCGCGGAGAACCGCCGCCATGCGCGTCGCCCAAGCCATCCGCGACCGGTTGACCACCGCGCTCGCGCCGAGCCGGCTCGATCTGGCCGACGAGTCCGCGCGCCACGCCGGCCACGCGGGCGCGCGTGCCGCGGGTGAGAGTCACTTCCGGCTCACGATCGTCGCCGCCACCTTCGCCGGCAAGAGCCGGATCGAGCGCCAACGCCTGGTGTTCGCGGCGCTCGGCGACCTGATGCAGAGCGACATCCACGCGCTCTCGATCACCGCGCTCACCCCGGCCGAGGCGGACGCCGCCCGGCAGGCGGCGCCGACGCCCGAACGGCGACCGCCGCGCCAGTGAACCCGCATCTGGGGTGCCGATGCCGATCTCGTGGCCCCGCGTCGGCGGCCTGGCGCACCGCGCGCCGTGTGTGTCGACGCGGGTGCCAATCGATCTCCCAACTCGCTTCATGTTCCCGATCAAGATGGTCTGCTGAACGCCAATCGCAAGCCAGCGCCGTAGTTCCATAAAATGGGTGCGATGTGGGCGCACGCCCAGTCGCCCGCCCGAGCGGGCCAGGCTGGCGCGGGATGCCGCCGGGGGGCCGGCCGCCGGCCGGCGCGGGTCAGGGTTTGCGGGCGCGGGCGATCGCCTCGCCGATCAGCCGGTGCGCCTCGTCGGTATCACGCCAGTTGCCGACCCGGACCCACTTCTCGGGCTCGAGGTCCTTGTAATGCTCGAAGAAATGCCGGATCCGCTCGAGGTCGATCTCCGGCAGATCCTGCCAGCTGTGCACCTTGTCGTAGATGCGGGTGACGCGCGGGATCGGCACCGCCAGGATCTTCTCGTCGCCGCCGGCCTCGTCCTCGAGTTCGAGCACGCCGATCGGCCGGACCGGCAGCACCGCCCCCGGCTGGACCGGCATCCGGCCGACCACCACGACGTCGATCGGGTCGCCGTCGGTGGCGAGCGTATGCGGCACGAAGCCGTAATTGCAGGGATAGAACATGGTCGTATAGAGGAAGCGATCGACGAAGATCGCGCCGGACTCCTTCTCGAACTCGTACTTGATCGGGTCGGACCGCAACGGCACCTCGATGACCACGTTGACCTCGTGGGGCGGGTTGGTGCCGATTGGCACCTTGCGAATGTCCATCCTGGTCTCCTCGCCCAGCCCCGGCCGAGGCCGGCGGCGGTGTTGCAGCTTAATCCAGCCCGGCCCTCAGGGCCATGCGACCAGTGGCGGCAGCGACATCAGGATGGCCTCGGGGTTGCCGCCGGTCCGCAGGCCGAACTGGGTGCCGCGGTCGTAGAGCAGGTTGAACTCGACGTAGCGGCCGCGCCGCTCGAGCTGTTGAGCGCGCTCGGCCTCGGTCCAGCTCCGGTCCATGTGGCGTTCGACCAGACGCGGATAGACCCCGAGGAACGCCTCGCCGACCGCCCGGGTGAAGGCGAAGTCGGGCTCGGGGTCGACGTCCAGGTAGTCGTAGAAGATGCCGCCGACCCCGCGCGGCTCGCCGCGGTGCGGGATGAAGAAGTACTCGTCCGCCCAGGCCTTGAACCGCGGGTAGCGGTCCGGGTCGAAGGTGTCGCAGGCCGCCTTGAGCCGGCCGTGGAACGCGTCGGTGTCGGCCTGGTCGGGAAAGATCGGGTTGAGGTCGGCGCCGCCGCCGAACCACGCCTTCGCGGTCTGGATGTGGCGCGTGTTCATGTGCGCCGGCGGCACGTGCGGCGAGCGTGGATGCGCGACCAGCGAGATGCCGCTCGCCCAGAACCGCCGATCGTGCTCGGTGCCCGGAATCTGGCCGGCGAACTGGGCTCCGAACTCGCCCCAGACGGTCGAGACGTTGACGCCGATCTTCTCGAACACCCGGCCGCGCATCAGCGCCATGACGCCGCCGCCGCCCCCCGGCCGGTCCCAGGGGCGGCGCGCGAACCGCCCGGCGGCGAGCCGGTCGCGATCGGCGCCGGCATAGCGGTCCTCGAGGTCCTCGAACGCCCGGCACAGCCGGTCGCGCAGGGTCTCGAACCAGCCACTGGTCCTGGTCCGCAGGTCGGCCAGCTGAGCTTCGGACATCGGATCGGCTCCGATCACGGAAAGGCGTCGGTCTGGCGCAGCGCCTCGCCGAGCACCATGGCAAGTGCAGTGACCACGTTCAAGGCGCGCCGGCCGGCCGCCATCGGCACCCGGACGCGCAGCTCGGCACTGGCGTGGAGTTCGGGCGGCGCGCCCGCGCTCTCGCGGCCCGCGAGCAGCACGTCGCCCGGCCGATAGCCGACCTCGTGATAGGCCTCGTCCGCCGCCGTGGTCAGCAGGATCAGGCGGGCGCGCCCGGCGTGCCGCCAGGCCTCGAAGGCGGCCAGGCTCGGGAAGCGCGTGAGGTGCGCCGCCGCCAGATAGTCGAGCCCGGCGCGGCGCAACCGGCGATCGTCCCAGACGAAGCCGCAGGGCTCGATCACCAGCATCGGCACGTCGAGGCACGCCGCCAGCCGCAGCGCCGCACCGGCGTTGGCGGCGATGTCCGGTTGATAGAGAGCCAGGCGCGGCCGCCCGCCCGCGCCCGGTGCGACTTTTCCGCCGGCGCGCTTGCGCAGCGCGCGGGCCTCTTCTACAGTTCGGCCGGTTTCCAAGGCTTTAAGTTGAAATTCTGGACGGTGGGCGATGGCCGATATGGCGGCAACTCGACGCGAAGCCGCGGGCGAGGAGGGCACTCGGCGTGACTTTCTCTACCTCCTGACCGGCGCGACCGCAGTGGTCGGTACGGCCGCCCTGGTCTGGCCGCTGATCGACAGCATGAATCCGTCGGCCGACGTGCTTGCGCTCGGCTCGGTCGAGGTCGACCTCGCGGGCATCGAGACCGGCATGCGGGTGACCGCCAAATGGCGCGGCAAGCCGATCTTCATCGACCATCGGCCGCCAAAGGAGATCGAGGCGGCGCGCGCGGTCGACGTCAGCAGTCTGCGCGACCCGGCGACCGACGCCGACCGCGTGATCAAGCCCGAATGGCTGGTGGTGATCGGCATCTGTACCCATCTCGGCTGCGTCCCGCTCGGCCAGGGCGCGGGTGATCCGCGCGGCCCCTACGGCGGCTGGTTCTGCCCCTGCCACGGCTCCGTATACGACACCGCCGGGCGCATCCGCCAGGGCCCGGCGCCGCTGAACCTGGTCCTGCCGCCCTACAAGTTCGCCAGCGACGATGTGATCCAGATCGGTTAAACCGCGGCGCAGACCGGCGGAGGAGACATGAGCGCAAGCCACGGCGAAGGCCCCGTCTACAGCAACCCGGTCGTGCGCTGGATCGAGTACCGGCTGCCGGTGTTCAGCACGATCGACAGCTTCATGGGCAGCTATCCGGCGCCCCGCAACCTCAGCTACTGGTGGAACTTCGGCTCGCTCGCCGGAATCGCGCTCGTCCTGCAGATCCTGACCGGCGTCGTGCTCGCGATGCACTACACGGCGCACACCGGCTACGCGTTCGACAGCATCGAGCACATCATGCGCGACGTCAATTATGGCTGGCTGTTGCGTTATGCGCATGCCAACGGCGCCTCGATGTTCTTCGTTGCGGTCTACATCCACATCTTCCGCGGCCTGTACTACGGCTCGTACAAGACGCCGCGCGAGCTGCTGTGGATGCTCGGCGTGGTGATCCTGCTGCTGATGATGGCGACCGCGTTCATGGGCTACGTACTGCCCTGGGGGCAGATGAGCTTCTGGGCGGCGACCGTGATCACCAACCTGTTCTCGGCGATTCCGCTGATCGGCGAGAGCATCGTCACCTGGCTGTGGGGCGGCTTCTCGGTCGACGACCCGACGCTCAACCGGTTCTACGCCCTCCATTACCTGCTGCCGTTCCTGATCGTCGCCGTGGTCATGATCCACCTGCTCGCCTTGCACCAGCACGGCTCGAACAACCCGCTCGGGATCGACAAGCAATCGCCCAAGGACACGCTGCCGTTCCATCCTTACTACACGATCAAGGACATGTTCGGCCTCGGCGTCTTCCTGATCGCGATGTCGATCCTCGTGTTCTACTACCCGAATCTGCTCGGGCATCCCGACAACTATATTCCGGCCAACCCGCTGCAGACGCCGCCGCATATCGTGCCCGAGTGGTACTTCCTGCCGTTCTACGCGATTTTGCGTGCGATCACCTTCAACATTCTGTTCATTCCGGCGAAGCTGATCGGCGTGATCCTGATGTTCGGCTCGATCATCGTGCTGTTCTTCCTGCCCTGGCTCGACACCTCGCCCGTGCGCAGCGCCCGCTTCCGGCCGGTGTACAAATGGTTCTTCTGGCTGCTGCTGCTCGACTGCGTGATGCTCGGCTATCTCGGCGCCTACCCGCCGGAGGGCACCTACGTGCTGATGGCGCAGCTCGGCACGCTTTATTACTACGTGTTCTTCCTGCTTCTTTTGCCCCTGCTCGGCAAGCTGGAGCGGCCCCGGCCGCTGCCCAGGAGCATCAGCGAGCCGGTGCTGTCGCCCGGTGTGGCGCCGGCCGAATGAGGACGATGATGGCACGTTTGAGGCTCGCTTCGACGGCCGCGGCCGCCGCGATCGTGGTGATCGGCTGCGGAGCCGGCGCACCGGCGCGGGCGGCGGAGGAAGCGACCCCGCTGATGCAGCGGCACTGGCCGTTCGACGGCATGTTCGGCCACTTCGACCGGGCCGCGGCGCAACGCGGTCTGCAGATTTACCGCGAGGTCTGCTCGAACTGCCATTCGCTCAAGTACATCGCGTTCCGTAACCTCGCCGCGCTCGGGTACAGCGACGACGAGATCAAGGCGATCGCCGCCGAGGCCCAGATCACCGACGGGCCGAACGATCAGGGCGAGATGTACCAGCGCCCGGGTAAGCCGACCGACATCTTCCCGGCGCCGTTCCCGAACGAGCAGGCGGCGCGGGTGGCGAACGGCGGCGCCCTGCCGCCCGATCTGTCGCTGATCGTCAAAGCCCGCGCCGGCGGCGCCAACTACGTCTACAGCCTGCTGCAGGGCTACCGTGATCCACCGGCGGGCGAGACCGGGCCGGCGGGCACCTACTACAACATCTACTTCCCGAGCCACTGGATCGCGATGCCGCCGCCCTTGTCGGCCGGGCAGGTGACCTACGCCGACGGCACCGAGGCGACGCTTGCGCAGGAGGCGGCGGACGTCGCGAGCTTCCTGACCTGGGCCGCCGAGCCGACCCTCGAGGTGCGCAAGCAGACCGGCCTCAAGGTCATGCTGTTCCTGATCGTGCTGACCGCCCTGCTGTACGCGACCAAGCGCAGGATCTGGGCGCACCAGCACTGAACGCGCGGCCGCGCGCGCCGCACTCGGATCGCCAGCTCTTCTCCGACCGCGGGCCGGGTCAGCCGGCCCGGTACTCCTCAGGCGGCCCGGCCGCGCGCCGGCAGCAGCCAGCTCAGGCAGTCGGCGAACACCTGCTCCGAGTGCGCCTCGTGGAGCAGCAGGTGGTGGCGCTCGGGATAGAGCCGGAGCACGCCCCGCTCCCCCAGCCGCTCGGCGAGCTCGTCGATCGCCTGGCGGCTGATCGTGTGGTCGAGCTCGCCATACAGCAGCAGGGTCGGCGGCAGCGGCACCTCGGGCTCGGTCGAGGCCAGGTTGGCGAGCTCGATCAGGCCGTCGTAGGTGCCGACGCTGAGCTCGCGCAGGATCAGGGGATCGTCGGCGAGCCGTGCCGCTTCCTCGGGCGCGAGCCAGGGCCGGGCGCCCCGCCGGAGCTCGATCGCGAGCCAGGGGAGCGCGAGCGCGCCGAGCTTGAGCGCGAGGTCGTGCAGCTGCTGCAGCGGGACCTCGGCGGCACGCACCCCGGGTGCTGCCAGGATCAGCCGGTCGACGCCTGCGATCTTGCCGCCGCCGACGCCGGCGAGCGCGACCGAGCCGCCCATGCTCTCGCCGAGCAGGACCAGCGGCAGGCCGGGCTCGTCGGCGCGCAGCGCCGCGACCACGTCGGCCAGATCCTGGACCAGGGTCGGAGCGCCGGGCCAGACGCCGCGCGAGCCGGTCTCGCCGAAACCGCGCTGGTCGTAGGCCAGCAGTGCGATCCCGCGCTGTGCGAGCCAGTTCCCGAGCGCGGCGAACGACTGCCGATAGTCGCCGTAGCCGTGCAGGCCGAGGACCAGCGCCTTGGGCAGTCCCTGGGGCTGCCAGCAGCTCAGCGGCAGGCGGGTGCCGTCGCCGAGCACGACGTGGTCGGGATGGAGGGTCGGCGTCTGACCCCGCGCCGGCGACGCCGGTCGCGGCCGGACCAGCGACCCGGCGGCGAGCGCGACGGTCAGTCCGGCCAGCAGCACCCGCGACAACAGCCGTACCATAGGAACTCCACGGTTGTCCCTGGGGCTCCCCTCTCACCAGAAACCGGCGATGTCAAGGTGCAAGCCCCCGAGCGGACCGGGCGCCGGTTGCCGGCCCGGCCGGAACCCGCTTCAGCCGCTCAGGCGCTCCGGCCAGTCGAGCCCATACAGGCCCGGGCTGTGAAAACGGTAGGCAGTGCCGCCCGCCGCCTTGGCGCGGTACATCGCCGCGTCGGCGTCACGGGTCAGGCGCTCGGCGGCCTGGCCGGGCTGGGCCGCGAGCGCGATGCCGAGGCTCGCGCCGAGCTCGACGATCAGGCCGGCGAGCTCGAAGGGCTGGCGGAGGCTGGCCAGGACCGCTTCGGCGATCCGGGCGGCATCGGCCTGGTGCCGCAGGCCCTCGAGCAGGATCGTGAACTCGTCGCCGGCGAGCCTGGCGACCGAATCGGTGCGCCGGACGGCGCGCAGCAGGCGCTTGGCGACCGCCGCCAGCAGCCGGTCACCGGCCAGATGGCCATAGCGGTCGTTGATCGTCTTGAAGCCGTCGAGATCGAGAAAGATGACGGCGACCAGCTGGCCCATCCGGTCAGGGACCTGCGGGCGGTCGAGCCGGCGCAGCGCCTGGGTCAAGCGGTCGTGGAACAACGTCCGATTCGGCAGGCCGGTCAGCGGGTCGTGCCGGGCCAGCTGGTTGAGCTCGCGCTCGACCCGCTGGCGCTCGATCGCATGCCGGATCGAGCGCCGCACCAGGCCGGGATCGCTCTGGCCCTTGATCAGATAGTCCTGGGCGCCGTTGAGCACCGCCTCGAGGGCAAGGCGCTCGTCGTCGAGCCGGCTGAGCACCAGGACCGGCAGATCGGGGGCGGCGCGCCGCAGCTCGGCGAGCGCCTGCAGCCCCGGCACGTCCGGCTGCAGCAGGTCGAGAAGGACGACGTCGAAGGCGGCCGTAGCCAGCTGCCGGCGGGCGGCCGCGAACGAGTCCACCTGGGTGGTGTGGAAGGCGGCCAGCGGCGCGGCCTCGAGCCAGGCCGCGATCTCGCGCGCGTGCTCCTGCTCGGCATCGACCAGCAGCACCCGATAGCGCGCGAGGGCTCCCATCCCGACTCTCCCGCGGCACGAGACGTCCCGCAGCCGCAGCTACGCGCCTACATCGTCGGGGTTGAGGAACCGTAAACGCCCGCCGACCAGGGCCGCGGCCGATCGCCGGCGGCCCGGCTTTAGCCGGTAATGTGTCAGACATCTGCGTGACATCGCTCATTGGTTTTGCATCGCGCGCGCTTTCTTGTTAATCAGGCTGCCGGTCCGGTCACCAGTGCGGCAAAGCCGTCGGAGCTGATGAGCGAGTGGTTGTCGGTGAATGGAGCCACGCCTGCGGCCAGGTCTGAGTCGTCGGCGCAGGACTTCGCGACCCTGGACGCGCCGTGGCCGCTGCTGGGCCAGGGGCCGATCCGGGTCCTGGTGGTCGAGGCGGACGATGCCGACTTCCGGGTCACGCAGGCCTGGCTCGAGGCCGCGCCGCATCTCGAGTTCACGCTCGACCGGGCGGCGGATCTCGAGACCGCTCTGAAGCGGCTGCGGACGGCGACCTTCGACGTCTGCCTGCTCGACCACAGCCTGCCCGACGGCGACGGCCTGGAGCTCGCGCGCGCGGCGCAGAAGGCTCGCTTCACGGCTCCGATCATCATGCTGTCGGGCGCCGGCACGCTCGAGCTCGACCTGCAGGCGATGGCGCTCGGGGTCGCCGACTTCCTCGACAAGAAGCGGCTCGATCCGGTCCGCCTCGAGCGGACGATCCGCTATGCCCTGGCCCGGCAGCGCCAGGCGGAGCGGCTCAGCCACCTGGCGCAGTACGACGAGCTGACCGGGCTCGCCAACCGCTCGCTGTTCCAGGACCGTCTGGAGCGCGCGCTGGCCTGGGGCCGGCGGCACGAGCGCCTGGTCGCGGTCATGATCCTCGATCTGAACGACTTCAAGGCGATCAACGATGGCCTGGGCCACCTGGCCGGCGATCGCCTGCTCGCGATCATGGCCAAGCGCCTGGGCGGCCGGCTGCGCGAGACCGACACCGTGGCGCGTCTGGGCGGCGACGAGTTCGCGATCCTGATCGAGAATCTGGCCAAGCCCGAGCATGCCGCCCTGGTCGCGCGCAAGCTGCTCGATGCGGTCGCACCGCCCGCCAGCGTCGATGGCCAGGAGGTCGTGGTCACCGCGAGTCTCGGCGTCGCGCTCTATCCACGCGACGGCAAGACCGGGCCGGAGCTGGTGCATCAGGCCGACCGCGCCATGTACCGGGCCAAGGCCGAGGGCGGCAATCTCTGCCGCTTCAGCAACGACCAGCTCGAGCGCCGGGTCCAGCGCGGCGCCCTGTTGGGGACCGATCTCCGGCGCGGCCTCGAGCAGGGCGAGTTCCAGCTGCACTACCAGCCGCAGGTGACGCTCACCCCGGGCGCGCTCGGCATCTCGGGTCTGATCCGCTGGAACCATCCGCAGCTCGGCCTGATCGGCCCGGAGCGCTTCCTGTCGCTGGCCGAGGACAGCGGCCTGCTCGAGGCGCTCACCAGCTGGCTGTTCGAGGCCGCCTGCAGGCAGGGACGGCGCTGGCGCGACCAGGGCTTCGAGCGGGTGCACCTGGCCTTGCCGCTGCTGTCGCGCCAGCAGCTGGCGTGGAGCGGCCTGACCGAGCGGCTCGGCATCTGCCTGCGCACCGCCGGCCTGGCCCCTGGCGGGCTCGAGATCGAGCTCAGCGAGGAGCTCCTGCTCAACGCCGCGGATGCCGGCGGCGGCGCGCTCGCCGCGCTGAAGGCGCTCGGCGTGCGGGTCGCGCTCGACGGCTACGGCCGCGGCCCGACCTCGCTGCGCGGCCTGCAGCTGGGCGTGCTCGACACGGTCAAGCTGGCCCGCGAGCTGCACCAGGACGTGCCGGACGATGCCCAGCGGACCGCGGTGGTCGGCGCGCTCATCGCGCTCGCCCGCCAGCTCGGCCTGCGGGTGGTGGCCGAGGGGGTCGACCGGCAGGAGCAGCTCGCCTGCCTGCGCCGGTGCGGCTGCGATGCGGTCCAGGCGTTCATGAGCTGCCCGCCGCTGCCGGCCGAGGCGTGCACCAGCTGGTTGCGCCAGGCATCCGCCCGCCGCCCCCGCGATCCGACGCCGACCCGGGCAGGCCCTTCGCCGAGCGGGTCCGAGCGGGTGCCGGCAGCGACCGCGGCGGGGCTTCCGGGCCCCGGCTATGCGTTGGCCTGCGGCGCCGCCGAGGCCCGCCAGCCGGCCGAATTGGCGACCGGCTCGCGGGTCGCCGCGCACACCTGATTGCGGCCCTGGCGCTTGGCCTGATAGAGCGCCTCGTCGGCGCGCCAGACCAGCTCGCTCAGCGCCTCGCGCGGATCGAACTGGGCGCAGCCGATCGACAGCGTGATGTTGCCGAGCTGCTGGCCATTCGATTTCAGGCGGATCCGATTGCCGGCTACGGTCCTGCGGACCTGCTCGGCCAGCTGGCAGGCGCCCTCGATCTCGGTCTGCGGCAGGATCACCGCGAACTCCTCGCCGCCGTAGCGGGCGGCCAGATCGCGGCCCTTGATCGACTGGGTCAGCACCTGCGCCACCAGGCGCAGCACCTGGTCGCCGATCTGATGGCCGTGGCTGTCGTTGAACAGCTTGAAGTGATCGATGTCGGCGAGCAGCAGACTGAGCGGCTCGCCACTCGCCCGCGCCTGCTCGGCCGCGATGCCGAGCTCGTAGTCGAAGTATTTGCGATTGGCGATCCCGGTCAGGCTGTCGGTGTTCGCCTCGTGCTGGGCCCTCGCGAGCTCGGCGCGCAGCCCCTCGATCTGCTGTGAGGATTCGGCCATGTCGTTCTCGACCCGGCGGGCATGCGCCACCATGTCACGGGTCGCCTCGACGATCTCACCGACCAGGGTCCGCAGGTCGGGCGCCGGCTTGGCGTCGTCGAGCTGGCTGCGCAGGGTCTCCAGGCGGTCGCCGTAGGTCCCGGCCTCCTGCGAGATGCCGCCGACCATCGCGAGCAGATGGGTCATCGTGCTCTCGATCCGCTGGCAGGTCTGGTCGAGCAGGCGGACCTGGCGACCGGTGCCGAAGAACCGCTCGTGCAGTTCGGCCAGTCGGGCCTCGCTGAACGGCTCGCCCTGATTTTCGATCAGCCGCAGGCGCTTGCTCAGTTCGGGGTAGCAGCCCGAGCAGTGGCTGTACCAGATCAGGTAGTGGTTCGGGCACGGCGCGATCTGACGCCGCGCCATCGCCGCGAGCGCGGCGTCGGCGAGCCTCTTCGCCTGTTCAATCGGGTCGATGTGCATGCGCTGGCTTTCGACGTCTCAGATCCACCGCCGGTGTAGAGGGCGATGATTAACGACGGCCTAACCCGACCCGACGCGCACCGGCAGGCGCTCGATGAAACTCAGCAGCGCCGCGCCGGCCGGCGCCGGCGTGAAGCACCGGGCGCGCGCCAAGGCGAGCGCGGCGTAGCGGCGGCGCGTGTCGGCATCGGCCATGGCCGCGAGCGCGCGCGCGAGCGCCTCGCGATCCTGCCGCGGCACCAGCATGCCGGCGCGGCCGTCGTCGAGCACGAAACGCGCACCGCCGCCCTGCGCATCGGTGCTGATCACCGGCAGGCCCTCACGCATCGCCTCCGAGAGCACCTGCCCGAAGCCCTCCTCGTCGGACGCGAGCACGAAGGCGTCGGCGGCGGCGAGATAGGGCCTGGGCGTGGTGACGTAGCCGAGCAGCTCGACCCGGTCGCCAAGGCCCAGGGCCGCGATCCGCGCCCGAAGCGCGGCTTCCGCGGAGCCGCTGCCGGCGATCAGCAGGCGCGCGTCGAGGGGCAGGGCGACCTCGGCGAACGCGTCGAGCAGCAGCGGCAGGTTCTTGACCGGCTCGAGCCGGCTGACCGTGACGAACACCGGCCCGCCCGGGCGATTCGGCGCGAGCCAGGGATGCGGGCAGGCGGCCGCGAGCGGCGGCACCGGCGGCAGCACGTTCGGGATGCACGCGACCCGCGCCGGGTCGAGGCCGGCCAGCTCGATCACCTCCTCGCGGACCGCGGGGCTGACCGCGAACGAGCCGTCAGCGAACCGATACAGCAGCCGGACCAGCAAGATGCTGTTCTTCCAGCCCTGGCTGTGACGGGCGAGGCGCACGGGATGATGATGGCTGAGGACCAGCCGGCCGCGCCAGCCGAGCGCCATCCGGCCGGCGATCACGGCCGCGAGATTGGGAATGATCGGGCCGCTGATCAGGACGTCCGGACGGGTCGCCAGCAGATAGCGGCTGAGCGGCCAGATCGCGCCCGCCGAGCCGCCGCCCGCGATTCGGACCGGGCGCGCGGCCGCCGGGAACGGATGCTCGGCCGCCGTCATGTCGCCGCGCACGGTCAGGAGGTCGATCGCGCTCACGCCGTTGGCCGCAAGCGCATGGGCGAGGCCCGAGAACGTCGCGCCGAAGGCGCCGCACGACATGTCCTGGCTGAACAGTGCGACCTTCATGGCGGGCTGGGCAGATCCGGGCGAAGCGGGCGCGTCTAGGAGCGCGCACTGCCCTCGTCGGGGAGCAGCCAGCCGAGATGCCGGCCGCCGTCGAGGGCGATCATCTGGCCGGTCATCGCCGGCGCCTCGAGGATCAGCCGGAGGACCCGGCAGATTTCGTCCAGGCCCGGGGCGCGGCCGAGCGGCGTCGCCCGGCGGAGCGCCTCGAACCTCTCGGCGCTCATGCCGGCGTCCGGCAGGGTCGGCCCCGGCGCGATCGCGTTGACCCGCACCCGCGGCGCGAGCGCGCTGGCGAGGTGCCGGGTCAGCGCCCAGAGCCCGGCTTTGGAGACCGTGTAGGAGGTGTAGTGCGGGGTCAGGTTGAGCACGCGCTCGTCGATCAGGTTGACGACGTTGGCCTCCGCACCGGCCGGCAGCTGGGCGAGCAGACCCTGGGTGAGGACCAGCGGCGCCCGAAGGTTGATCGCCATGTGCCTGGCCCAGCGGCGCTGATCGGCGGTCTCCGGCCGGTCGTAGTCGAACGCTGCGGCATTGTTGACCAGCAGCGTGACCGGCCCGAGCGCGGCCGCGGCCGCCCCGACCAGCGCGGCGCTCGCCCCCTCGTCCTCGAGATCCGCGGCCAGCGCCACCGCCCGCCGGCCAAGCGCTTCGATCGCGCTCACGGTCGCGGCGGCGTCGGCCGCCGAGGTTCGGTAGTGGACCGCGACGTCGAAGCCCTGGGCCGCGAGATCGAGCGCCAGCGCCCGGCCGATCCGCTTCGCGGCCCCGGTGACCAGGGCCGCGCCGCCGACCAGGGCTGCGCTCGCGGGCGCGCTCATGCTACAAGCCCCTGCCGGAGCCGCCGCCGACCCGGTCGGCGCGGGGGCCGTCCCAGACGGAGGTGGTCCGCTTGGTCAGCCTGCCCCACGTCTTGTCCATCGTCGCCGGCCTCCTGGTCCTGATCGGGCTGCTGCAGCCGTTCGCCGCCCGGCTCAATCTGTCGCACACGGTGCTGCTGGCGGCGGTCGGCGTGGTCATCGGCATCGGTGCGGCTTTTCTTCTGCACACGCCGCTGACCAACGCCTTCGACGAGATTGCGTCCCTGATCCTGGACTTCCCGATCACCTCGAGCGGCTTTTTGTTCGTATTCCTGCCGGTCCTGCTGTTCGAGGCCGCCTTGACGATCGACGTCCGGCGCCTGATCGAGGACGCGGCGCCGGTCTTCGTGCTGGCCGTGATCGCGGTGCTCGCGACCACGGCTGCGGTCGGGCTGGCGCTCTGGCCGCTGGCCCCGGTGCCGCTGGTCGCCTGCCTGCTGCTCGCGGCGATCGTCGCGACCACCGATCCGGCCGCGGTGATCGCGATCTTCCGCGACCTCGGGGCACCTGCGCGCCTGACCCGGCTGGTCGAGGGCGAGAGCCTGCTCAACGACGCGACCGCGATCGCGATCTTCACGGTCCTGCTCGATATTCTGATGACCGGACAGAAGGCCGAGCTCGGCGCGGCGACGCTGATCTTCGTGAAGTCGTTCCTGGGCGGCGCTCTGGTCGGGCTGGTCGGCGGCCGCGCGCTCATGGCCGTGGTCCCGTGGCTGCGCGATTCGCGGCTCGCCGAGATGACCCTGACGCTGGCCCTGCCCTACCTGGTCTACACGCTCTGCGAGCGCCAGTTCGAGGTCTCCGGGGTGACCGGGGTCGTGGTCGCGGGCCTCGTGGTCAACGCCCAGGGGCGCCGGCGGCTGACACCCGAGAACCAGGCTTTCCTGCGCGACGTCTGGCAGCAGCTCTCGTTCTGGGCCGGGTCGCTCGTGTTCGTGCTGGCCTCGATGCTGGTGCCGCGCCTGATGATCGGGCTCGACGGCTATGACGTGCTGCTGATCGCGATCGTCGCGGTCGCCGCCCTCGGCGCCCGCGGGCTGGTGCTGTTCGGGCTCCTGCCGCTGCTGAGCGCCGCCCGCCTCGCCCAGCGGGTCGGCCATCGCTACAAGTTCGTGATCATGTGGGGCGCGATGCGCGGCGCCGTCACCCTGGCGCTGGCGCTCGGGGTCACCGAGAACCGGCTGATCGACCCCGGGATCCAGCGCTTCGTCGCGATCGTCGCGACCGGCTTCGTGCTGGTCACGCTGCTGGTCAACGGCACCACGCTGCGCCCGGTGATCCGGATCCTGAAGCTCGACCGGCTGTCGCCGATCGACCAGGCGCTGCGCCAGCAGGTCCTGGCGCTGTCGCTGACCGAGGTGGGCGACGCGATCGGCGCCACCGCCGCCGGCTATCGGATCGGTCAGGCGCCGACCAGCGACGTGCTCGGGCCGTACCGGGAGCGGATCGCCGAGGCGACCGACCACAATACCTTCGATGCCGAGATCGCCGACCGCGACCGGATCACGCTCGGCCTGTTCGCGATCACCAACCAGGAGCGCGAGCTGATCCTCGAGCACTTCCGGCAGCGCGCGGTGTCGCGCCGGATTCTCGAGCGCCTGCTGGCCGGCGTCGAGCAGATCATCGATGGCGCGCGCGCCGAAGGCCGGCTCGGCTACGTCCGCGGCGCCAGGCGCCAGCTGGCGTTCGACTGGACTTTCCGGCTCGCGCATCAGCTGCACCGGCACGCCCGGATCGACCGGCCGCTGATTGCGCGCCTCGCCGATCGCTTCGAGCAGCTCCTGGTCGGCCGGATGGTGCTCGAGGAGCTGGCGCGCTTCGTCGCCCAGAAGATGACGCTCGTGCTCGGCCAGCGGGTCAGTGAGCTGCTCGGCGAGATCGTCGGCCAGCGGCTGAGCGCGACCGTCAAGGCGCTCGATGCGCTGCGCCTCCAGTATCCGGCCTACGCCGATGCCCTGGAGCGCCGTTTCCTGCGCCAGACCGCGCTCCGGATGGAGGCGGCCGAGTATCGGACCCTGTACGCCGAGGGCCTGATCGGCCAGGAGCTGTACAACGATCTGCGGCGCGAGGTCGAGGCGCGCGAGGCCGCGGCGGCACCCCGGCCGCGCCTCGACCTCGGTCTCGCGACCCGCGAGCTGGTCGCCGATTTTCCACTGTTCGCCGGTCTCGAGCAGACCCAGCTGGACAAGATCAGCGCGCTGCTCAAGCCGCTGTTCGCGGTCCCGGGCGAGCGCCTGATCCGGCGCGGCGAGCGCGGCACCGCGATGTACTTCATCTCCTCGGGCGCGGTCGAGGTCGGGGTCGGCAGCCAGACGATCCAGCTCGGTCGCGGCGATTTCTTCGGCGAGCTGGCGCTGCTCGGCGGCCGCGAGCGCCTGGCGGACGTGACCGCGCTCGGCTACTGCCAGCTCCTGGTCCTGGACGAAGTGGATTTCCGCGCGCTGCTCGCGACCGATCCCTCGATCCACCGGCAGATCAGCCAGGTCGCGGCCGACCGCCTCGAGATGAACCGGGCGAGCCGGCGGGCCAGTTGAGATCGGGCACGGGCTGCGCATCGGCGAAGACTGCCGCAAGCGCGTGCCCGAGGGAAGGTCGTCGCTCAGGCGCTTGCGAGCGCTAGACCGCACCGCTGGAGCGCCGGCAGCATGTGCGCGGGCGGCGAGGCGCTGGCGCTGACCGGCGCTCGCCTGGGGTAGAGCGGGAGCGCGACGCTGCGGGCGTGCAGATGGAGCGGCCCAGGGTCCGCGCGCTCGTGCCGGCCGTAGATCCGATCGCCCACGACCGGGCAACCGAGCGCCGCGAGATGGACCCGGAGCTGATGGGTGCGCCCGGTCCGCGGCCGCAGCTCCAGCCAGCAGAGCTCGTCCGCGCGGCCGAGCAGCCGGTAGTCGGTGACTGCCGCCTGGCCCGAGGGGTCGACCGTCATCCACCAGCTGCGCGGATCGTCGGAGCGGCGGCCGAGGGGCAGCTCGATCGTCCCTGTGTCCGCGGGCGGGGCGCCCTCGGTGATCGCCCAGTAGGACTTGTCGACCCGGCCGGCCGCGAACAGGCGGCCGAGGCGTCGGAGCGCCTGGCGGTGGCGGCCGAGCACCAGGCAGCCCGAGGTCTCGCGGTCGAGCCGATGGGCGAGCGCCGGCGGCCGCGGCAGGCCGAAGCGCAACCCGTCCAGCAGATCCTCGAGCGAGGCGCCGCCCTTCGGGCCCCGGTGCACCGGCATTCCGGCCGGCTTGTCCAGGATCAGCATCAGACCGTCGCGGTAGAGCAGCCGCGCCAGCAGCTCGTCGGGGGTGATCATCGCGGCCGATTGGCGCTCGACACCAGGCACGCGCCGCGGCATGAAGCGCGCCGACGCGAGCGTGACAGAAAACCTTGCCGCCATCGGGCCATCCCGCTTCCTACTACGTCGCGACCGCCAACGCGATGCCGGCCCAGCCGCGGCTCGAGGGCGGCATCCGGGCGGACGTCGCGATCGTCGGCGGCGGCTACACCGGCCTGTCGGCGCTGCTGCATCTGGCCGAGCGCGGCTACGACGCGGTGCTGCTCGAGGCGGCGCGGGTCGGCGCCGGCGCATCCGGGCGGAACGGCGGCCAATTGAGCTCCGGCCAGCGAGTTCGACCAACCGTCGCTCGAGCGCCTGGTCGGCGATGAACGGGCGCGAGCACTCTGGCGGCTCGCCGAGGACGCCAAGACGCTGGTCAAGGTGCTCATCGCCCGCCACGCGATCGCCTGCGACCTCAAGCCCGGCATCCTCGATGCCGCCCACAAGCCCGCGCATGCCATAGAGCTCGAGCGGGAGGCGGAGTTTCTGCACGCCCGTTACGGCTACCCGCACGCGCGCTTCGTGCCGCGCGCCGAAATGGCCGAGATGCTGGGCACTAGTCGCTATTTCGGCGGCCTGCTCGATCATGACGGCGGCCATCTGCATCCTTTGAACTACGCGCTCGGCCTGGCGCGCGCGGCGCTCGGGGCGGGCGGGCGGATCTTCGAGCAGAGCCCTGTGGTCCGGATCGACGAGGCGCCGCAGCCGGTCGCCGCGACCGCCGAGGGCGAGGTCCGGGCGCGCCATCTGGTGCTCGCGATGAACGGCCATCTGGGCCGCCTGGTGCCGCGGCTGGCCGGCCGGATCGTGCCGCTCAACAATTTCATGCTCGCGACCGCACCGCTCGGCGAGGCGGGCGCCCGCGCCCTGATCCGGGACGACGTCGCGGTCGCCGACACCAAGTTTGTCGTCGACTATTTCCGGCTCTCGTCCGACCACCGACTGCTGTTCGGCGGCGGCGAGACCTACACCCGCCGCTTTCCGGCCGACCTCAAGGGCTTCGTTCGCAGATACATGCTCCGGGTGTTCCCGCAACTCGCGGAAATACCGATCGACTACGCCTGGGGCGGCACGCTCGCGATCACCCGCACGCGGCTGCCGCACTTCGCCCGCCTGGCATCGGACGTGTTCGTCGCCCACGGCTATTCCGGCCAGGGGCTGGCGCTCGCGACGCTCGCCGGTCAGCTGATCGCCGAGGCGGTCGCCGGCACCGTCGAGCGCTTCGAGGTGATGGCGAGCCTGCCCGTTCCCCGCTTCCCCGGCGGCACGCTCCTGCGCTTCCCTACGCTCGTGCTGGGCATGCTCTACTACAGCCTGCGCGACCGGCTTTGACTACTGCCCGTCTTCAGCCTCGCCCAGGACCTCGGCGAGCGTGAACGGCGGCTGCTCGGGGAAACCGCCGATCGCGAGCCGGGTGTCGCGGGCCGCCTGACCGACCGCGCGCGGGTACATCTTGGCCATCTGCGCCGGCAGGGCCCGCCGCAGGCTCGGGCTCTGGTCCAGAATATCGACGATCTCCTCCCGACCGTTGATGATCGAGTCCTGCCAGGTTGGAGTTGCTCGCTCGGGCTGATACCGCTGCTTGAGCAGATGCGTCATGATGCGCTTGAGCTGCGATCCTAACTGATTTCTCACAGCCGGTAGGCGGGGCCGGAGTTTGGCGGCCACAACGGACGCGATGGCCGGACGCGGCGGTTTCGGGTCGAGATTGATGGTCCGAGGCGAATTCCGGGCGAGCGATTGCGACCGCTCGGGCGGTCTGCGGTGCTGTGGGCGAGATGTTCAGAAGGCGGCGGCACGCTTCAGGTAGAGGTAGGCGAGGTGATACTCGGTCTGGAACGGGCAGGCTGAGGGCATTGCGACCTTGATTCGGCGCACGCTGCGGCGGACCTGGGCGCCGATCTTCAGGAGCTTGAGCCGGATGGTGGCGCAGGTGGCGGTGGCGAACTGGGTGAACCGGAGCCCGATCCGCCTGAGCGCCTCGACCAGCACGTAGGCGAAGGACGCGAACCACAGCCTGAGCTGGTTGGCGCGCATGCTCGCGGCCGAGGTGCGATCGGCGAACAGGTCGAGCTGCTGCTCTTTGATCCGGTTTTCGACCTCGCCGCGGGCGCAGTAGACCTGCTCGTAGAGGGTCCGAGCGTCGATGTCGGTGACGCTGAGCGAGGTGACGACGAAGCGCGGGTTCGAGCCCTTGGGTAGGTGCTCGGCCTTGGCGACGACCCGCCGTGTGCGGCTCCAGCTGTCCAGCGTGCGCCAGGCGAAGTCGGCGAAGCGGCGGGCGGGCCAATTCTGGGCCCGGCTCTCAGCCGCGGCCTCGGCGAGCTGTTCGGTGATCGCGCCGACCAGGCGCTCGTTGCGGGCGAGGCCGAAGAGATAATCGACCCGATGGTCCTCGCACCAGGTCATGAGCTGGTCCCGGGCAAAGCCGGAATCCGCCCGCAACAGGATCTCGACCCGGGGCCAGTGCGCCCGGATCTGGCCGAGGATGCGCTCGAGCTCATCGAGGGCCCCGGCTGACGCGTCGATGTTCGAGCGCCGGAGCTTGGCCGCCAGCAGATGCCGGCCGCAGAAGATGTACAGCGGCAGATAGCAGAAGCAGTCGTAGTAACCGTGGAAGAACCGACCCTCCTGATGCCCGTGCAAGGGGTCGTCGGTGGCATCGAGATCGAGAACGATCCTCTCGGGCGGCGTCTTGTGCGCCTCGAGGAACAGGGCGACGAACAAACCCTCGATCGCCGCCGCGTCGTGGCCGATCTTATGGTAGCGGCTCGGCGTCAAAGGTGCGTGCTCGAGCCGGTTCAGCGTGCTCTTGCCGGCGAGCGGCGCGCACTCCTGGCGCCGGGCGGTGAGCTTGCCGGCCAGCGTCGCCAGCACCGGGTCGTGGCGCAGCTGGTCGTGATCGATCAGATCCTCATAGCCGAGCGCGATGCCGAACACCCGCTGCGCAACCATAGCCTCGACCGTGTGCTCGACCTGCGCCTGGACCCGGCCGTCGTCGAAGCACGCCGCAAACCTCGTCACCAAGCCGATCGCGCGATCGGTCGCGCCGAGCAGCAGCGCCCCGGCGTCTGATGTCACCTCACCGCCGTCGAAGGCGGCCACCACCTGGCGCCCTTCGACCACTTCATATCCGAACAGGTCGCGATTACACTCTGTCGGCATCGGGGCTCTCCTCCGATCGGCTCCAAGTCATTCCGGAAGAACGACTTTCGCCAATTCAGAGCCCCGATGCACTACACTCTGTGAGAAATCCGGGCTAACGCCCGCACATCGCGCTTGGTCAAGCCCTCGAGTTCCTCGGCCAGGTGCTCGACGTCGAGCGCACCGAGGTCCCCCGCCCGGATCGCCGCCACCTGCGCTTCGACCCAAAGGGCAAAGTCCCGGTCGTAGATCGGCGGCTCGGCCTGAGGCGTTGGCTTTCGTTCTTTCCGGCTCCTCGTCATCCGTGTTCGAGCTCTGCCAAGATCGCTCGGACACGTTTTTCGAGGGGCGGCAGGTGGACCTCGACCACGGTCCACACCGTCTCCGGATCGATGCGGAAGTACTCGTGGACGAGGATGTTCCGCATCCCGATGATCTGCCTCCAAGGCGCTCGTCGCCGGCGAAGCTTGGGAGACAGTCGCGCCACCGCCTCTCCCAGCCGCGAGGTGATGCACGATCCAGACCTGGATCAGCTCATGGCGCTCGAAAGCCTCACGACCCTTCGAACTGTGCTTACGGATCTGATCGATCGCCTCCAGGATATCGCGCAAGCGCTCGGCGTCGCTTCTCACAAAGGCGTGGCCTCCCGCAGCGCCCGCTCGCGAACGCGCGGCTTCAGCATCGCCGGCGTCATTACGTCGACCCTGCAATGCAAATACTCCTGGAGGTCCATCAGCAGCCCGCCGAGGTCGAGAACGCTTCTCCCAGGCTCCAGTTCGACGAGAAAATCCACGTCGCTGTCGGCATCGGCTTCGCCCCGAACCACCGATCCGAACACCCGGAGATCACGAGCGCCGTAGCGTCGAGCGATAGTCGCGATCGCTTTCCGCCGGGCTCTGAGCTCATCCAGTGTCATCGCTTGCCCCGTCGATCATCCCGGCTCTGTGCTTGAGTGCTGGCGCCGTTCCCGGCCACGTCGCTTGGTAGCCGCGGCATCGAAGGGGCGCCCTTCGCCCCTGTCGAGTTGCTCGAGCGCCGGATCGAGCAGCGCCAGCAAGGCCGCACGATCCGAAAGGTACCGTCGCAACGCGTCCGCCACCACCTCTGCTTCCGAGGCGTAGCGGCCCGCCGCGACCTGTCTGCAGGCGAAAGCTTCGAACTCGAGTGGAATTGGCGCATTCATGATGGCACTGTCCCTACCTCGTATCCGAATGGCAAGCCGACCGCTTGGGACCACGCAGCGCTACGTCCATTTCCAACATTCGACGAGAACCGTAAATGCCTTGGCCTCGGCACCGATGGCCGCAGGGCCACCAGCCAGCGGATCGTTCTCCCCCCAACGTTCAGTCTCGCCGCGACCTGCGCCTGAAGTCACTCCGCTGGCGTCGAGAAATCTTCGCACGACCTCTGCTTTGATCGCGAAGTTGACGTTCTGCGGGATGTCCCCGGTGACGCTCGCGACCTTGAGCGCGTCGAGCTTGCCGACCACGACGCCGACGACCCGACCTTCGAGATCGAGCAGCGGGCCGCCGCTGTTGCCCGGCTGAACCGGCACGGTCATTTGCAAAAACCGGGCGTCGTTGCCGATCCCTGCCAAGGCGCTCACCGTGCCGGTGGTGACGTTCGCCTCCGACGCCAACAGCCCGGGCAGCGGAAAACCGACCGCGACCACGCTGTCACCTGCTCGGATGCCCCCGTCACCCCGGATCGCCGCTGCCGGCAAGCGCACCGCCACCTGCAGCAGAGCAAGGTCGTTTCCAGAATCCTGGGCAACCACGGCGCCGGCTCCCAGCGCTTCCTTACCCGGCGGCCGGACATGCACCTCGGCACAGTCGGCCACCACATGGTGGTTGGTGACGATCTGGCCGTCCTGGCTGACGGCAAAGCCGGTGCCGGAGCTATCGAGCCGGCGATTTGACGGAGGCGCCCGACCATGCGTCCCAGGTTTTTTGTCTGTGCCATCAAGGCGGGGGATGCAGGAGCAGACGGAGCTGCTACGCGCCGGCCGGTCGCGACGGCATCCTTCAAGCCGCGTACAGGGCATCGGAAATCTCGCCATCCACCGGCAGCCCGGCGTCCGCCTGAAAGGCACGAATGGCCGCACAGTCCTTGGCCCCAGCATCCCATCGACCAGTCCGAGTCATAGCCGAGATCAGCCAAAAGCAGCTGCGCTTCACGGTTGCGATGTGCTCGGCGCTCGATCTCGCTGAAGAGTTCCTCGGTAGTCATTATGCGCGGCGGGGGAGCCACCGGTTGCCAGTTGCGGGCCATCTCCTGCGCCCGGGCGCCTTGCGCCGGCGAGAGGCGCGCAGCGGCGGCGTCGCGCAACTGGACGGTTTCCCTCATCTCCTAGGCAGTCGAGCGGCGGCAACGTTAAGCCATACGTAAGCGAGCACACGTCCCGAGTTACGCCCCGGCCGTTGGCATACATAATGCCCAAGTAGACCTGCCCAGGTGCATCACCATTTTGCGCGCCAAATCGAAGCCATTTCACTGCTTCACTATAATCTTGCGATACGCCCTGACCAAGAATGTAGAGTGGCCGAGATTGTGTTGCGCAATCGCGTTGCCTTGGTCAGCGGCCATGCGATACCAGCGCACCGCCTCGGCATAGTTCTGAGGTACGCCTTCACCATGGTCGTACATGAAGCCAAGGTTCAGCTGCGCATCCGCGTCGCCTTGGTCGGCCGCCATGCGAAACTAGCGCACCGCCTCGGCATAATTCTGAGGTACACCCTGACCTAAGTCATACATGACGCCCAGGTTGAATTGCGCCGAAGAATTCCCGGCGAGAGCCAAGCGCACAAACTCGCGAAGGGCTGTGCGATAGTCACCCCGTTGATAGGCGGCAACGCCCTCATCGAATCCCGCTGTCGCGGAACCGGGCGACAGAAAGGGCGAGGCCAGGGCTAGGAAAAGTGCGGCGAGCCGGCGACTGGTCACTACGACCTCGCTCTGTGGTCCGAGGTCGTTCTACCATTGATTGAAAGGAAAAGTCAGCGATTTTCGAAACGCCATGCGGGAGAGGATTACTCTGCTGCCTGGGGCACGGCGCCCGCTTTTTCCACCCGGGCCGCGCAGAACTTGTATTCCGGGATTTTTCCGTAGGGGTCGAGCTGGGGGTTGGTCAGGATGTTGGCGGCGGCCTGCCCGTTAGCAGAAGGCGATGGATGCCGTGGCTTCGGGCCTCGTGCCATGCGTCAGGGCTGCAGACCGTGGCGGTCGAGGGGAACCAGTCGTGGCGGAGCAGGTCGGCCAGCCGGTAGGGGCATTCCGCCGGCAGGTCGCCGGCGGTCGCCTCCTCACCATGCAGCCGCAAGGCCGCCGCCGCATTGCGCCGGGCCTGCTGCCAGAGCCGCGGCAAACGCGCCGGGAGACCACGCCGGATGGTCGGCGTGAGCTTGTCCTCGATCTCGGTCCGGGCCTGGATGATGCTCTCGTGCCAGCCGGTCCGGGGCTCACGCACCGACGAGTACTCCAGCTTGAGGCAAGGCTCGAGATCCGCGGACCCGGCTGCGCACGGCGTCGCGCCGGCTGATGCCCAAATCCGCCACCTCCTCGATCAGGTGCGAGAGTCGAGCTCGAGATTGCCTGCTGGCGGCAAGACGGCGCAGCGCAGCCGCCTGCGCCAGCGTCCAGGCGTAAAAGTCCTCGTCGTAGAGCTGCTCCGACCTGTCGCCTCTGGCTTGGGTCACTCCGGTCCGCGCCTACTCCGCCGCCTGCGCGACCTTGCCCGCCTTTTCCACGCGGGCCGCGCAGAACTTGTATTCCGGGATCTTGCCCCAGGGGTCGAGCTGGGGGTTGGTCAGCACGTTGGCGGCCGCCTCGACGTAGCAAAATGGGATGAAGACCATGCCCTCGGCGACCGCGCGGTCGGCGCGGGCCTTGAGTTCGATCGCGCCGCGGCGGGTGGTGACCCGGATCGGCTCGCCCGGCGCCACGCCGAGCGTTCTGAGATCGCGCGGATGCAGGCTGGCTGTCGCCTCGGGCTCGAGCGCATCGAGATAGCCCGCCCGCCTCGTCATGGCGCCGGTGTGCCAGTGCTCGAGCTGGCGGCCGGTGGTCAGCACCATCGGGTAGTCGGCACTCGGCAGCTCGGCCGGCGGCAGCACGTCCGCGGGCGTGAAGGTGCCCCGGCCATCGCCCGTGGGAAAGCGGTCGCCGAACACGATGTCGTGGCCCGGCTGGTCCGGGCCGTCGCAGGGATAGGTCACGGAGCTCTCGGCCATGAGCCGGTCCCAGGTGATGTTGGCGAGCGACGGCATCGCCTCCATCATCTCGGCGTAGACGTCGCGCGGATGCTCATAGCGCCAGTCGAGCCCGATCCGGCGCGCGATCTCCTGGATGATCCACCAGTCCTGGCGGGCGTCGCCCGGCAGCGGCAGCGCGGCGCGGCCCATCTGGACCTGGCGGTTGGTGTTGGTGACCGTGCCCTCCTTCTCGGGCCAGGCCGAGGCCGGCAGGACCACGTCGGCGTACATCGCGGTCTCGGTCAGAAAGAGGTCCTGGACCACGAGGTGCTCGAGCTTGGCGAGCGCTTCCCGGGCGTGCCGGACGTCCGGGTCGGACATCGCCGGGTTCTCGCCCATGATGTACATGCCCTTGATCACGCCGTCGTGGATCGCGTGCACGATCTCGACCACGGTCAGGCCCGGCTCGGGGTCGAGCTTCTTGCCCCACAAGTCCTCGAAGCGGGCACGGACCGCGTCCTGGCCGACCCGGCCGTAGTCCGGAAACATCATCGGGATCAGGCCGGCGTCCGAGGCGCCCTGGACGTTGTTCTGGCCGCGTAGCGGGTGCAGTCCGGTGCCCGGCCGGCCGACCTGGCCGCACATCAGGACCAGGGAGATCAGGCAGCGGGCGTTGTCGGTGCCGTGCACGTGCTGGCTGATGCCCATGCCCCAGAACACGATCGCCCGCTGCGCGGTCGCGAATTTGCGCGCGACCGTGCGCAAGGTGTCGGCGTCGATGCCGCAGACCGCGGCCATCTCGTCCGGCGGGAACTGGCGCAGGTGCTCCGTCAACCGCGAAAAGCCCTCGGTCTGCGCCTGGATGTACTGGGTGTCGTAGAGGCCCTCCTCGACGATCACGTGCATCAGCGCGTTCAGCAACGCGACGTCGCTGCCGGGCTTGAACTGGAGCATGTGGGTGGCGTGGCGCTTCAGGGCCTGGCCGCGCGGGTCCATCACGATCAGCGTCTTGCCCTGCCTGGCCGCCTGCTTGAAGAAGGTCGCGGCGACCGGGTGGTTCTCGGTCGGGTTGGCGCCGATCACGACGATCACGTCGGCGTCCATGGCAGCCGTGAACGGGGCGGTGACCGCGCCCGAGCCGATGTTCTCCAGCAGCGCCGCGACCGAGCTCGCGTGGCAAAGGCGCGTGCAGTGGTCGACGTTGTTCGAGCCGAAGCCCGCCCGGACCAGCTTCTGGACCAGATAGGCCTCCTCGTTCGAGCCCTTGGCCGAGCCAAAGCCCGCGAGCGCCTTCGGCCCGTCTCGGTCGCGGATCTGGCGCAGCCCGTGGGCGGCGACGTCGAGGGCCTCCTCCCAGGAGGCCTCCCGGAAATGGGTCCAGGGATTGGCCGGATCGAGGTCGGGCTCGATGCCCTTGGCGGCGCCCGCCTTGCGGATCAGCGGCCGGGTCAGCCGGTCGGGGTGGGTCACGTAGTCGAAGCCGAAGCGGCCCTTGACGCAGAGCCGGTTCAGGTTCGCCGGGCCGTTGCGGCCGGTGACGTAGCGGATCTGGTCGTCCTTGACGTGATAGGTGATCTGGCAGCCGACGCCGCAGTAGGGGCAGACGCTCTCGACCTTGCGGTCGACCTCGGGGTGGCCGACGCCTGCGGCATCGACGATCGAGGCCGGCATCAGGGCGCCCGTGGGACAGGCCTGGACGCACTCGCCGCAGGCGACGCAGGTCGAGCCGCCCATCGGGTCGTCCTGGTCGAACACGATCTTGGCGTGCGCGTTGCGGTAGGCCATGCCGATCACGTCGTTGACCTGGACCTCGCGGCAGGCGCGCACGCACAGATTGCAGTGGATGCAGGCGTCGAGCTGGACCGCCATCGCCGGGTGGCTCAGGTCGGCGGCCGGCAGCTCGCGCCGCGGGAAGCGGCTTCCACGCACCTCCATTCGCTCGGCCCACTGCCAGAGCCGGGACTCGGGATGATGGGCGACCGGGCGCTCGGGCTGATCGGCGAGCAGCAGCTCCATGACCATCTTCCGCGCGGTCTTGGCGCGGGCCGAGGCGGTCACGACCTTCATGCCGGCGGTGGGCTTGCGGATGCAGGACGCCGCCAGCACCCGCTCGCCCTCGATCTCGACCATGCAGGCGCGGCAGTTGCCGTCGGCCCGGTAGCCGGGCTCGGGCAGCCAGCAGAGATGCGGGATCAGGGTGCCTTCGCGGCTGGCGACCTGCCAGATGGTCTCGCCGGGCGCGGCCTCGACCGCCCGGCCGTCGAGGGTGAACGCGATCTTGTCGGTCATGATGACGGCAACCCCAACAAAACAAATCGCCGCCAGGCTCCGGCCCGCGGCGGCACCCGTCCCGGGCGGCGACCCGCCGGCGCGCCGCCGACCCGCTCGCCTTCGCCCCTTCTAGCTCGCCTTCGCCCCTTCTAACCTAGGCCGGCCGACTTTGCCACCAACCCCTGGCGGCGAGCCGATGCCGCTGAAGAGCGACCCCGAGGTGCTCGCCGCTCTGGCTCCGGTCCGGGCGGCCCTCGATGGTGGCCGGACCGGCGCAGCCGTCAGCCGACCTCGTGCTCGCGCAGGCGCGGGAGCAGCTCGGCGAAGTTGCAGGGCCGGTGGCGGACGTCGAGCTGGGTGCAGAGGATCTCGTCCCAGCCGTCCTTGCAGGCACCGGGCGAGCCCGGCAGCGCGAACAGGTAGGTGCCCTTGGCGACGCCTGCGGTCGCGCGCGACTGCAGCGCCGAGGAGCCGATCTTCTGCCAGCTGATCATCCGGAACAGCTCGCCGAAGCCCGGGATCAGCTTCTCGGCGACCCGCTCCAGCGCCTCAGGCGTGACGTCGCGGCCGGTGACCCCGGTGCCGCCGGTGCTGATCACGACGTCGACGCCCTTGTCGTCGATCCAGGCCCCGAGCTGAGCCGCGATCTTCTCGGCGTCGTCGACCACCAGCGCCCGGGCGGCCAGGCGGTGACCGGCGGCGGTCAGCCGCTCGGCCAGCAGATCGCCCGAGCGGTCGTCCGCCGGCGTGCGGCTGTCGGAGACCGTGAGCACGGCGATGTTGAGCGGCCGGAACGGCCGCTCGCGATCAATTCCAGGCATGGACCTGCTGCTGCTCGTGGGCGTCGAGGGCCTCGTAGCGCGGCCAGCGGTTGTGCGCCAGGGCCTCGAGCGAGGGCTGGGCCTGGCCGAGCCGGGCGCGATAGCTCCACAGGTTGGCCAGCACCTTCTTGACGTACACCCGGGGCTCGCGCATCGGGATCGACTCCAGGAACAGGAGCGGGTCGTTGTCGATGCCGAGCTGCTCCCGCCAGCGGGCGACCCGGCCGGGCCCGGCGTTGTAGGCCGCGGCCATGTAGATCAGATTGCTGCCGATCGGCGACCACTGCAAGAGGTACTCGAGGTAGGCTTGGCCGAACTGGATCGAGGTCTCGGGCTCGAGCAGGTCGTCGGCCTCGGGCGGGTCGAGCACGCCGCGGGCGGCGATGTCACGGGCGGTCTCGGGCATCACCTGCATCAGGCCCTGGGCGCCGGCCTGGCTCTCGGCGGTGGGATCGAACGCCGATTCGGCGCGCATGATCGAGTACACGAGCGCGCGGTCGACGGTGTAGCCGTTGGCCGGGGTCCAGCTCGGCAGCGGGTAGAGCGCCGCGAACTGGAAGCGGCCCTGGCTGCTGCCGAGGCTCTGGGCAAGGCGCATCTGCGCCGCCGGCAGATCGAGGGATTCGGCGAGCCCGATCAGGCCGACCATGACGTCGGCCGAAGCGCGCGCCGCGAGCTTGCGGATCTCCTGCTCGGCGCGGTCGAACTCGCCGACCTGGCCGAGCGCGACCGCGCGGCGCGCGCCGGGGAAGCGCGTCAGGATCTGCGGCACGCTGTCCTCCAGCGCGATCTGCTGGCCGTCGTCGATGAGCGGCCGGCCGAGCGCGGTGCGCGCCAGCAGGGCGTAGAAATCGCGGCCGCCGGCGGCGAGCTCGAGATAGTGCTGCGCGAGCTGCGGCCGGAACCCGACCAGGTGGGCGCGGGCCGCCCAGAAGGCCGCCCGCGAGCGCTCGGCCGGCGGGATCGAGGGGGCATCGGCGAGCGCCGCGAAATGGCAGGCCGCGACCTGGACCTGGCCCAGCTGCCAGGCGCTGAGCCCGGCCATCCAGTGCAGCTCCGGGACGGCATCGCCCGAGCGGGTCGCGGCGCGGCCGGCGAGCGCCAGGGCGCGGCCGTAGTCGCCGGCGCCGAAGTAGCCGCGCGCGACCGTCCAGCGGCCGAGATCCGCCTCGACCCGGTCGATCAGGACCACGATCTCGGGCCGCTGCAGCAGCGCCTCGGCGGCTTCCGGCCGGCCGGCGCCGATCAGCCGGTCGATCGCCTGGCGCCAGTCGCTGACCTTGGCCTGTTCGGCCGGCGAGCGGTCGAGCCCGGTCCGGTAGTCGAGCCGGGCGCGCTCCGAGCCTTCCTGGCCGCTGCCGCCGAGATAGCCGCGCAGCGGCCGCGCCGGCGCCGCGGCGCCGGCCGGGCGCCGGCGCTGCGCCAGAGCGTAGATCCGGTCGGCGCCCGGGTGGTCGGCGTACTGCTCGAGCCAGGCCGCGAGCTCGGCGTAGGTCGAGCGATAGCGCGGATGCATGTAGCGCTGCCAGAGGACGTGGCCGACGAGGTAGCGGTCCTCGAGCTCGGCGATCAGGCGATCGGCGGCGTCGAAATCGCCGCCCGCCTGGAGGCTGAAGATCCGCCGGTACAGGCCGGCGTCCTTGGCGTCGAGCGGGCGCGGCAGGACCTGATCGGCGCCGGCCGGCTGCGCGGCCGCGGACTCCGGTGCCGGTTGAAGGTTATCGGTGGCCGCGGTGGCCGGCGATGTGGAGGCCAGGGTGCTGGCGCAGACGCTCGCCACCAGCAGTCGGCCCAGAAGCGTGCTCTTGCAGCGTTCCCCAAGCATTGGAGAACGATATTGGTACTTTTGCTAAAATTGTAGTTAAGTGATCTTTACCAATCATTAGGATTAATAGTCATGGTTAAGTCTCGTCGAGTAATTTCCGGATCGCGAGCAAGTCCCGCCAGGCGAGACGTTTGTGCGACGCCTGGCGCAGCAGATAGGCCGGATGGAAGATGACCATCGCCGGCAGCGTGCTGCCGTCGGCCAGCCGGTAGAGCAGGCGGCGGCCGCGGAGCTTGGTCACGCCCTCCTTGACCCCGAGCAGGCCGCGGGCGGCGATGCCGCCGACGAACACGATCAGCTTCGGCCGGATCAGCTCGATCTGCCGCTCCAGGAACGGCTGGCAGGCGGCGATCTCGGCCGCGGTCGGCGTGCGGTTGCCGGGCGGCCGCCAGTAGATCGAGTTGGTGATGTAGACCTTGGTGCGGTCGAGGCCGATCGTCGCCAGCATCCGGTCGAGCAGCTGGCCGCTCGGGCCGACGAACGGCTTGCCCTGCCGGTCCTCCTCGGCGCCCGGCGCCTCGCCGATCAGCATCAGCTCGGCCTCGGGGTTGCCGTCGGCGAGGCAGAGATTGAGCGCCGTTTCCTTGAGCGCGCAGCCGTCGAAGGCCCGGAGCGCCGCCTCGATCCCGGCGACGCTCCGGCAGCCGGCGGCGAGCTCGCGGGCGCTCGCCGCGACGCTCGCGGCCGAGGGCAAGGGCGTCGGCGTCGGCCGAGCCTGCGGCAGCGGCGGCGTTGATGCCACCGGCGCGGGCGACCATATCTCGGCGCGCTGGCCGGCTGCGATCGCCGCGCGGCGGTCGAGCGGCAGATCGCCCAGCCATTCGGTCGCGCCCATGGCGCGGTACCAGTCGAGCCAGGCGAGCAGGTCGGCAGGAGAGGTCATGGCGTCGCTTCGGCGCCGATCGTGCGCTCCGAGGGTGACATTCGCCCGCAGGTGACGCACATCTTCTCAGGCGAACCCGTCAAGGTCAAAGGCGGCGCGCGGCGCCCGATCACATCTCACGAGCGAGCCGAGGGGACATGGAACGCGAGAGCATGCAGTTCGACGTGGTCATCGTCGGGGCCGGGCCGGCGGGCCTCGCCGCCGCGATCCGGCTCCGCCAGCTGAGCGTCGAGCGTGACCGCGAGATCAGCGTCTGCGTGCTCGAGAAGGCATCCGAGCTCGGCGCTCACACGCTCTCCGGCGCCGTGCTCGAGCCGCGCGCCCTGTCGGAGCTGATCCCGGACTGGAAGGCCAAGGGCGCGCCGCTCGACACGGCCGTGACCGCCGATCGCTTCCAGTTCCTGACCGCGAGCCGCGCCTTCACGCTGCCGACGCCGCCCGCGATGCACAACCGCGGCAACTTCATCGTCAGCATGGGCAACGTCGTGAAGTGGCTGGGCGAGCAGGCCGAGCAGCTCGGCGCCGAGATCTACCCGGGCTTCGCCGCCGCCGAGGTCCTCTATCACGCGGACGGCAGCGTCAAGGGCGTGGCGACCGGCGCCATGGGCCTCGATCGCGACGGCGAGCCCAAGGCCAACTTCGAGCCCGGCATCGAGCTGCACGCCAAATATACGCTGTTCGCCGAGGGCTGCCGCGGCTCGCTGACCAAGCAGCTCGAGACGCGGTTCGGGCTCCGCGAGGGCTCGGACCCGCAGACCTACGCGATCGGCGTCAAGGAGCTCTGGGAGGTCGAGCCGGCGCAGCACCGGCCGGGCCTGGTCGTGCACACGATCGGCTGGCCGCTCGACCGGCGGACCTACGGCGGCTCGTTCCTCTACCACATGGCGGGCAACCAGGTCGCGGCCGGCTTCGTGGTCGGTCTCGACTACGAGAACCCGTACCTCTCGCCGTTCGAGGAATTCCAGCGCTTCAAGACCCATCCCGCGATCCGCGGCACGTTCGCGGGCGGGCGGCGGATCTGCTACGGCGCGCGCGCGCTCAACGAGGGCGGGCTGCAGTCGATCCCGCAGCTCGCGTTCCCGGGCGGCGCCCTGATCGGCTGCTGCGCCGGCTTCCTCAACGTGCCCAAGATCAAGGGCAACCACACCGCGATGAAGTCCGGCATGCTGGCCGCCGAGGCGGCGTTCGAGGCGCTCGGCGCCGGCGGCGCCGCCACGCTCGAGGCCTATCCGGCGGCGCTCAAGTCCTCATGGGTCCAGGACGAACTGTATCAGGCGCGCAACGTCCGGCCGGGCTTCCGCTTCGGCCTGTTCGGCGGCCTGGTCCACGCCGCCCTCGACGCCTATCTGCTGCGCGGCAAAGCGCCCTGGACGCTGCACCATCATCCCGACCACGAGCAGCTCAAGCCGGCCCGGCGCTTCGCCCCGATCGACTATCCCAAGCCCGACGGCAAGCTGACCTTCGACCGGCTGTCGTCGGTCTACATCTCGAACACCAATCACGACGACGACCAGCCCTGCCATCTCCGGCTCAAGGACCCGAAGATCCCGATCGAGCTCAACCTCGCCGAGTACGCCGCGCCCGAGCAGCGCTACTGCCCGGCCGGCGTCTACGAGATCGTGCGCGATGGCGAGGGCGGTTCGCCGCGCCTGCAGATCAACTTCCAGAACTGCGTCCACTGCAAGACCTGCGACATCAAGGACCCCGCCCAGAACATCGACTGGGTGGTGCCCCAGGGCGGCGACGGCCCGAACTACGTCGGCATGTGAGCGGCGCCCCGGCCCCCGGCGTGGCGCCTCGGGGGCGCTCCGGCCCGGGCTGGCCGACCGTCGCCGTGCTGTGCCTGGGCGTCTGGCTGCACGCCGCCGACTCGCTGCTCGCGGCGACCGTCATGCCGAGTGCGGTCGCCGAGATCGGCGGCCTCGCCTTCATCTACTGGACGGTCGCGCTCTATCAGCTGGGCTCGATCGTGGCCGGGGCCGTGACCGGCATCCTGGCGCTGAGGTTCGGCCTCGGCGTCGCGATGGCGTCGGCCGCGCTGATCTATGCCGCCGGCTGCATGCTCAGCGCGCTCGCCCCCGACATGGGCACGATGCTGGTCGGCCGCCTGCTGCAGGGCTGCGGCGGCGGCTGGATGGTGGCGCTGGCGCACGTCGGCCTCACCCAGCTGTTCGCGCCCGAGCGCTGGCCGCAGCTGCTGGCCGTGATCTCCGGCGTCTGGGGGGTCTCGGCGCTGACCGGGCCCCTGATCGGCGGCGCGTTCGCGACCGCGGGCTCATGGCGAGGCGGGTTCTGGGCCTTTGCGCTGCAGGCGCTGGCGCTCGCCGTGGTCATGCCGCGGCTGCTCGGGCGGCCGGGCGGCCGGATCCGCCCGGCCGAGCCGGTGCCGGCGGGCCGGATCCTGGCGCTGAGTGCTGGCGTCGTCGCGGTGCTCGTGGCGGGCGTCCAGCCGGCGCCGCTTGCAGCCCTGCTGCTGGTCGTCCTCGGGCTCGGTCTGCTGGCGGCGGCGCTCCGTCTGGAGCGCCGCCGCAACCAGCTGTTCCCGCCGCGCCCGCTCGATCTGGGCCGACCCTGGGGGCCGGGCTACGTCATGGTCCTGGCACTGTCGGCCGCGACCGTGTCGTTCACGGTCTATGGCCCCTTGCTGATGGAGACCCTGTTCGGCGCGACGCCGCTGGTTGCGGGCTTCATGATCGCGGTCGAATCTGTATCCTGGACGCTGGCCGCGATCGTCTTCGCCGGTGCCGGGCGGCGCCTGGAGCCGGCGTTGATCCGCGGCGGCGCGCTGACGGTTACAGCCGGCATCGCCGGCCTGGCCTGGACCATGCCGCAGGGCCCGACCAGCGCGCTCTTGCCCTGGGTCGCGCTGCTCGGCGCCGGCTTCGGCATGGCCTGGGCGTTCGTGATGCGCCGCGTGGTCGAGAGCGTGCCCGCCGGCGAGCGCGAGCGCGCCGCGTCCTCGCTGCCGACGATGCAACTTTTGGGCTATGCGCTCGGGGCTGCGGCGAGCGGGATCGTCGCCAATCTCGCGGGTCTCGTCGCCGGCGCCCCGCAGCCGGTCGTCGAGAGCGCCGCTTTTTGGGTGTTCGCCGCGTTCTTGCCCTTAGCGGGGCTGGGGGTCGCGGCGGCCTTGCGCCTCGCGCGCATCCCCGGTTGAGCGGCTGGCGCCCGGCCTCAAACGTTGCGGAACGCGATCGGCTTGCCGTCGCGGCCCATGATCAGCTTGCCGCCCTCATCCTGCGCGGCTATGTAACGGCCATGGCCGACCGCCGTGCCGACGTACAACACCGGCTTGACCTTCTTGCCCTCGAAGGTCTTGCCTTCGTCGGCGGCACCGCGGGCGCTGGGGTCGTTCTTGCTCTTGGTACGCAGCATCACTCTGCTCCTCGGATTCCGGATGGCCCCGGTTCGATCGCGCGGCCCGGTGTTCCATGCCGCCCCAAGCGCCGTCCGTCAAGGCCAGTGAGCCGTCCAGGTCGGCGCGAGACTGGCGGCCGCAGGAAGCGTTGATGACCGATCTGCTGTTCTCAATTCGTCGCCTGATCCACCGTGCCCGGCTGGGCGCGGCCCTGCTCGCGCTGGCCGTGGTGGCCTGCGGCGCCCAGAGCTCGCCGACCGCGCCCCGGCTCGCCGGGCTCTCCGACACCGGGGTCGCGGTCGCGCCGGACGACAGCTTCAACACCGCGCCGGGCGACTATCTGGCCGGCAACTTCGCGGTCGACACCGGCCGCCTGGCCGAGGCCGCGGACTATTTCGGGCGCGCGCTGGCTGCCGAGCCGGACAATCTCGACCTGTTGCGCCAGCTGTTCCTGTTGAGCCTGGCGAGCGGTCGCTACGACGCGGCGCTCGAGCAGGCCCATCAGCTCGCGAAGCGCGACCCGTCGGCCGACGAGGCCCGGCTGCTGCTGGCGCTCGAGCAGGTCAGGGGCGGTCATTTCGAGGCCGCGCGCGCGCCGTTGAAGGAGCTCGGCACCGACGGCATCGCCGGCCTGACCGCGCCGTTCCTCGACGCCTGGGCGATCTTCGGCGCAGGCGGCCAGAACGCCACCGACGAGGCGCTCGCCCGCCTCGGCCAGGGCGAGTCGCTCGGGCCGCTGAACGGCTATCACAAGGCGATGATGCTCGATTTCGGCGGCCGGCTCGACGCCGCCGTGGCGGCGCTGAACGAGGCCATGCCGGGCAACGGTCCGGCGCCGGTCCGGATCGTCCAGGCCTACGCCAGCATCCTGGCCCGCCACGGCGAGCGCGCCAAGGCGATCGCGGCGGTGCGCGAGCAGATGGCCGACGGCCGCGAGCTGCCGGTGCTGGTCGACCTCCTGGCGACCCTCGAGGCCGGCGGCTCGCCGGCGCCGCCGTTCACCGATGCCGCGGGCGGCATGGCGGACGCGCTGCTCGGGGTCGGCGAGGCCCTGCATCAGGAGCGTGGCAACTCGCGCGCGATCGTCTACGCCCGCCTCGCGATGTTCGTGCAGTCCGATCTCGCCGAGGCCGCGCTCCTGATCGCCGACATCCTGGCCGAGCAGAACAATCCCGAAGGTGCGATCGCCGCCTACCAGGCGGTCGACGACGCATCGCCGCTCGCCTACACCGCCAAGCTCAGGATGGCGCGCACGCTGCACTCGCTCGATCGCAAGGAGGAGAGCTTCCAGCTGCTCGAGCAGCTCGCGGCCGCGCACCCGGAGCGCACCGAGGCGCTGGTCGAACTCGCCGACCTGGCGCGCGGCGACGAGGACTACGCGCGCGCCGAGACCGCCTACAGCCGGGCGATCGGGCGGATCAAGACGCTCGAGCCCGAGAACTGGAGCCTGTTCTACGCCCGCGGCATCACCTACGAGCGGACCAACCGCTGGCCGCAGGCGGAGGCGGACTTCAAACACGCCCTGCAACTCGAGCCCGAGCAGCCCTACGTGCTCAACTATCTGGGCTACAGCTGGGTCGACAAGGGCATGAACCTCGACCAAGCCAAGGGCATGCTCAACCGGGCGGTCGAGCTGCGGCCCAACGACGGCTACATCGTCGACAGCCTGGGCTGGGTCGATTTCCGGCTCGGCGAGTACAACAAGGCGGTCGAGCGGCTGGAGCGGGCGGTCGAGCTCGAGCCCGGCGACCCGACGATCAACGACCATCTGGGCGATGCCTATTGGCGGGTCGGCCGCGAGCGCGAGGCGCGCTTCCAGTGGCGCCGGGCGCTAAGCCTGAACCCGGACCAGGACGCGGTCGCCGAGATCGAGCAGAAGCTGCGCTCGGGCCTGTCCGAGCGCGAGCGCAACCGGTCGTAGCGGGCGCCCGGGCGGCCGCAACCGCCCGCGACCGATGGAGCGGATCGCAGAGTTGGCGCCGGCCAAGATCAACCTCGATCTCTGCATCACCGGCCGGCGGCCGGACGGCTATCACGAGCTCGACAGCCTGGTCGTGTTCGGCCCGCCCGCGGACCGGCTGATCTTCGAGCCCGCCGACCGTCTGATCCTCGAACTGGCCGGCCCGTTCGCCGGGGCCCTGGCCGACGCGCCGGACAATCTGGTCCTGCAGGCGACGCGCCGGCTCGCCGGGCAGGCCGGACGCCCGGCCGCCGCGCGGATCGAGCTGGAAAAGAACCTGCCGGTCGCGGCGGGCCTGGGCGGCGGCTCGGGCGATGCGGCCGCGGCGCTGCGCGGGCTGAACCGGCTCTGGCGGCTCGGGCTCGGCGCCGGTGAGCTCGAGCCGCTGGCGCGGGGGCTCGGTGCCGACGTGCCGGTCTGCCTCGCCGGCCGGCCGGCCCGCATGCGCGGCATCGGCGAGCGGCTCGAGGAGGCGCGCGGCCTGCCGTCGCTCTGGTTGCTGCTGGTCAACCCCGGCCGCGCGCTCGCGACCGGGTCGGTGTTCGGGGAACTGGGCGCGCTGCCGGAACCGGTCCCGGAGCAGGGCCCCCCGCCTTGCGAACCCGCAGCACTGCTCGGCTGGCTGCGGGCGCGCGCCAACCATCTGGAGGCGCCGGCACGCCGGCTGGAGCCCGCGGTCGACGCGGTGCTGGCGGCGCTGGCCGCGCAGCCGGGTTGCGAGCTCGCGCGCATGTCCGGGAGCGGCGCCACCTGCTTTGGCCTGTTCGCCGACCGGACCGGGCTCGAGGCTGCCGTCCGCCGGATCCGGCGGGCGCAGCCCGACTGGTGGGTCGCCGAGAGCCTGGTGGCGCCGTGATCGTCCTCTGCACCGATTTCGGCCTCAGCGGCCCCTACGTCGGGCAGGTCAAGGCGGTCCTCGCGCGGCGCGCTCCGGCGGTGCCGGTGATCGACCTGTTCGCCGATCTGCCGGCGTTCGCGCCCAGGCTCTCGGCCTATCTGCTCGCCGCCTACGCCGAATGGTTCGAGCCGGGCGACGTGATCCTGGCGGTGGTCGATCCCGGCGTCGGCGGGGCGCGCGCGGCGCTCGTGGTCGAGGCCGACCGCAAGCGTTTCGTCGGCCCCGACAACGGTCTGTTCGAGCTCGTGCTGCGCCGCGCGCGCGAGGTCCGCTGCTTCGAGGTCACCTGGCGGCAGGCAACCCTGTCCGCGACCTTCCACGGCCGCGACCTGTTCGCGCCGGTCGCCGCGCGCCTGGCCTCAGGCGAGCCCGCGCCCGGGCCCGAAGTCGCCCCGGCCCGCCATCCCGACTGGCCGGACGATCTCGCCGAGATCGTCTACGTCGACCATTTCGGCAACGCCATGACCGGCCTGCGGGCAGGCGGGCTCGCGCCCGGGGCCGAGCTCGAGGTCGCCGGCCGCCGGCTGCGTCACGGCCGGACCTTCGGCGACGTGCCGGCGGACGAGCCGCTCTGGTACGCGAACGCCAACGGCCTGGCCGAGATCGGGGTCAACGGCGGCCGGGCGGCGGCCCGGTTCGGGCTCCAGCCGGGCAGCCCGGTCCGGGTGCACGCGCCCGGCTGAGAGTTGCCTGGCCGAGCCGCCGGCCCTATGTTCGCGGCGCACGTTGGGGCGTCGCCAAGCGGTAAGGCACCGGACTTTGGATCCGGCATTCGCAGGTTCGAATCCTGCCGCCCCAGCCAGACCCAAGCCGCCGGCGCCGGCCGTCTGCCGTGCCTCAGAACCCGATGCCGAAGCCCAGGCCGCCCCAAAGGATGCCCTCGTCGAAGTCGCCCGAATTGCGGAACTGATAGTCGTATGCAACCGAAGCGGTCATGGCCACGTTCTTGAACAGGTTGACGCCGAACCCGATCTCAGGACCGGCCACGAACCCGTCCTGAACTCCCTTGCCGTAAACACCGCCGCCGTTGAGGGCCAGCAGGGGGCGGAACGGCCCGAGCTTGGGCGCGAAATCGAGGCTGACCACGGAGCGCCCGGCCCAGCCGTCATCCTCGGCGTTGAAGCTGTGCAGGAAGTCCTGCTTGAGCGACACGCCGCCCAGAAGACTCGGAAGAGCGTGGTAGGTGAGCTGGACGCCCGCCAGATCGGATACGCTGTCGCTCGTCTCACCGTAATTATGCCCATAGACCGGACCGATGGTGAACACGTTCTTAGCCGCCTTTTCGACCTCCTCGGTCGGCCCCGCGGCCGGCGCGGGCGGGGGCGGCGCCGCCGGCGCGGCGACCACCGGCGGCGGTGGCTGCGGTACCACGATCTCGACCCGCCGGTTGCGGGGCTCGCGAACCCCCTCCGCGGTCGGCACCAGCAGGTCGTCTTCGCCCCGGCCGATCGTCGTGATGTTGGTCGCGGGGACGCCGTCGCGTTCAAGCTCCGCCGCCACCGCCTCGGCACGCCGCTGCGAGAGCTCCTGATTGTAAGCTGCGGAACCCGAGGTATCGGTATAGCCGGTGACGGTGACCTGTGCCGTGCCGCCTTGGCGGTAGTCCTGAGCCGCCTGCTCGATGATCCGGCGGTTCTGCTCGGTCAAAGTCGTCTGATTGAGGCCGAAGGTCACGAGGTACTGGCCGGGACTCTCGACGCGAGGCTCGGCGATAGACTGAGCGCCGGTGGACTGCGCCTGTGCAACCGGCACCGCCAGGACCAGCAGCGAAGCGCCGGCCAGGAGTGCTGTGGTTCTGAGCCCGCCACCGCAGATGCCTTGCTTGGTTTTCCAGCGCAGCGCGATCATGGATTGTCCCTCCAGGGGCTGGGAGTCGAGACGTCGGTGCATAGGCAGCTGAACGGCCGGGAGCACCCATGGTTCCCGCAGTTCGCGAGGTCCGGCGTCGGCCTCTCGCGATTCGCGATTTTTGGCCTCACCCGGCAACGCATTCCTCGGGGAGGTGTGGCGCCGGGGTCACGATCGGAAGCAAGCCCGGGCCGCCCGGGTCGGACCCTGAAGGCCGCCCAGGCAAACCGCCGGGAGCACTTGATGCTCATCACCACGACCGCGACCCGGCAGGAGCCGCCGCCGCTGGCAGCCTCGGGGCGGTTCAGCCGTCCGGCGCCGCGATCAGCAGCTGCTCGACCCAGGCTCTCGCGGTCATGCCGGGCACGGCGCCGAGACGGCGGGCGCTCTGGTTGACCCGCGACAGGACGCCGTCCCGCCAGGTGGAGAGCCCGTCGCCGATGCGCGCGCTCATGGTGTCGACCGCGGCCGCGGCGATGCCCCGGCGGTCGAGCGCCGGTAGGCGGCTGACGCCCGCCTCGTCGATGCCGATCCCGGCGTCGTTGAACAGCGCAGCGAGCGCGTCGACCTGGAGCGTCAGCTCGGGCATGCTCGCCGGCGTGCCGCCATGGGAGCCGGTGATCACGATCTGGCCGGCATCCGCGGGCTCGGTCATCGATGCCGAATTCGATGCAGATCACACGCGGCTTGCCCGCCTGCTCCAAGACGACCTGGCGGCCTTCCCGGTAGGCGGGCGGCGTCTCCTGCCAGGCGGACGCCTGGACCAGCCGCGCGAGGGCCTCTTTGACCGTCTGGCCGGGCGCCACGCCGTGCGCCGCCGCGACCCGGTTGAGGTGTCTGATCCGCCCGCGCCGGCGCATGTCGGCACCGTCGCCGATCCGGGCGCTGTCGTGCGCGACCGTGGCGGCCGCCATGCCGAGCCGCTGGCAGTAGTCGAGGCAGCCGATCCCGGCACGCTCCAGGCCGACCCCGGCGTCGTTCAGCAGCACCGCCCTCAGGCCCGCCCTGGCCGCCAGATAGCCGGGGTAGACACCGCCGTGGGAGCCGCAGACCACCACGGCATCCCGGTGCCGCTCGTCGAACTTGGTCGCGGTGTCGATCGCCAGGATCGGTGCGTCCGGCATCATGATCTCCCAGCGGCTTGACCGCGCACGGCTTTGCGCCTGCTATAGCAGCCGCCAGGGAGTCGGCAGAGAGGGCGACATGGAGGTCCGGCGCAACGTCGATCGCGACCGGCTCTTGCAGCTGTACGCGACCATGGTCCGGATCCGCGCCTTCGAGGAAGCCGGGCTCGCGGCTCAGAAGCAGGGACTGGTGCTGGGCGCGATCCATCCCTCGATCGGCCAGGAGGCGGTCGCGGCCGGGATCTGCGCCAACCTCGGGCGCGCGGACGTGCTGCTCTCGACCCACCGCGGCCATGGCCACACGCTTGCCAAGGGCGCGGATGCCACCGCGATGATGTGTGAGCTGTTCGGGCGGGTGGGCGGCACCTCCGGCGGCAAGGGCGGCTCGATGCACATCGCCGATTTCGGCGTCGGCATGTTGGGGGCCAACGGCGTGGTCGGCGCCAACATCGAGATCGCGGCCGGCGCGGCGCATGCGCTGAGGCTGATGGGCTCGGACCGGATCGTCTGCTGCATCTTCGGCGATGGCGCGATCAATCGCGGGCCCTTTCTCGAGGGCCTGAACTGGGCCCGGATCTTCGATCTGCCGGTGCTGTTCGTCTGCGAGGACAACGGCTTTGCCGCAACCACGAGGACCGCGGCGCTGACCGGCGGCCCCGGTCCGGCGGCGCGCGCCGAGAGCCTCGGCATCCCGGCCGCCGAGGTCGACGGCAACGACGTGCTCGCGGTCGACGAGAGTGCGCGCGAGCTGACCGGGCGCATCCGGGACGGTGGCGGGCCGCAGTTCCTCTGGGCCAGGACCTACCGGCTCGGCGGCCACACCGCCGCCGATCCCGGCGCCTACCGCTCGCAGGCCGAGGTTGCCGAGCGCTGGCGGCATGATCCGATCGCGGCCTGTCTCGCCATGCTGCGGACCACAGGGCTCGAAGAGGCGGCGGTCGAGGCGCGCAGAGCCGCGGCCGAGGCCGAGATCGCACGCGCGTTCGAGACGGCCAGGGCCGCCGCCTGGCCCGAGCCGGCGGCGGCCTTCACCGACGTTCAGGATCTGGGCGCGCCGGCGGGGCGCGGTGGCCATGGCTGAGCGCAGCTATCTCGAGGCGGGTCTCGCGGCGCTCGCCGAGGAGATGCGCCGCGATCGCCGGGTCTGGACGCTCGGCGAGGATCTCGGCCGCGGCGGCGTGTTCGGCCAGTACCGTGGGCTTGCCGACGAGTTCGGGCCGGAGCGGGTGGTCGACACGCCGATCTCCGAGGCCTGCATCATGGGCGCGGCGGTCGGGGCGGCGCTGATGGGCACGCGGCCGGTGGTCGAGATGCGGTTTTCCGACTTTGCGCTCTGCGCGGTGGACGAGTTGGTCAACCAGGCGGCCAAGGCGCGCTACATGTTCGGCGGCCAGGCCAAGGTGCCGCTGGTCGTGCGCGAGCCGATCGGCATGTGGCGCTCCTCGGCGGCCCAGCACAGCCAGTCCCTTGAGGCCTGGTACACCCACATCCCGGGCCTGGTCGTCGTGACGCCCGCGACGCCCGCCGACAACTACGCGCTGCTGAGGGCGGCGATCCGGAGCGACGATCCGGTGGTCTACATGGAGCACAAGAACCTCTGGGGCCTGCGTGGCGAGGTCGTGGACGGCGGGACCGGCGAGCTCGGCAAGGCACGGATCGTGCGGGAGGGCCGCGACCTGACGCTGGTTTCCTGGTCGGCGATGGTCCACGAGGGCGCCAAGGCGGCGGCGCAGGCGGCGACCGCGGGGGTCGAGGTCGAGCTGATCGATCTGCGCACGCTCTGGCCCTGGGACCGACAGGCCGTGCTCGGCTCAGTGGAGAAGACCGGGCGGCTGCTGGTGGTCCACGAGGCGGTGACGGTCGGGGGCTTCGGCGCCGAGATCGCGGCGACGGTCGCGGAGTCGCTGTTCGACCGGCTCGAGGCGCCGGTCAGGCGCCTGGGCGCGCCGCGGATCCCGATCGGTTACGCGCCGCCGCTCGAGGACCAGGCCAAGGTCTTCGCCGAGCGCGACATCCTGCCAGCGATCATGGCCCTGGCCGGAGGAGACCGGTGACGATCAGCAACGAGATGACCGGCGGCGAGGCGCTCGCGCGCACGCTGCAGGCGCATCATGTCGGGCCGCTGTTCGGCATGGGCGGCTTCCAGCTGCTGCCGTTCTACGACGCGGTGCGCCGGCTCGGCCTCGCGCACACGCTGATCAGCGACGAGCGCTGCGGCGCATTTGCGGCGGACGCCTACGCGCGCGTGACCAACCGGGTCGGCGTGTGCGACGCGACGCTCGGCCCGGGGGCGACCAACCTCGTCACCGCGCTGGTCGAGAGCCTGAACGCGGGCGTGCCGATGGTCGCGATCGTCGGCGACAGCCACCGGGCGCATGCCTGGAAGAACATGACCCAGGAGAGCCGCCAGCTCGAGATCCTGCGGCCCGCGGTCAAGGAGGTGCTGCGGGTCGAGCGGATCGAACGCGTGCCCGAACTGGTCCGGCGCGCGTTCACGGTCGCGACCACGGGCCGGCCGGGGCCGGTGGTCCTGGACGTGCCCGAGGACATCGCGCACGCCACTCACGGCTTCGAGGACGGCGAGCTCGCCGCGGACGCGCGCTACGAAAAGATCCCGGCGCTGCGCTGCCGGCCCGACCGGGAGGCGGTGCAGGCGGCGGCCGGGCTGCTGGCGAAGGCCGCGCGCCCGATCATCCTGGCGGGCGGCGGCGTGCACCTCTCCGATGCGGCCGAAGCGCTGCAGAGCCTCGCCGAGGACTACGCGCTTCCGGTCGCGCACACGCTCTCAGGCAAAGGCGCCATCGCCTGCACGCATCCGCTCGCGGCCGGGATCTTCGGGCGCTATTCCCGGATCGCCAACGATCTGATTGCGGCCGCCGACTGCATCCTGGTGGTCGGCTGCAAGCTCGGCGAGATCGCGACCAGGCGTTATACCGTGCCGCCGCCGGGCAAGACCCTGATCCACCTCGACATCCTGCCCGAGGAGATCGGTCGCTGCTATCCGGCGGCAACAGCCCTCTGGGGCGACGTCCGGGGCGGCATCCAGGACCTGAGCACGGCCATGCCCGATGCCGGCAAGGCCGCGCGCCCGGCCAGAGGGGGCTATGCGGCTGAAGTTCGGGACAAGATGGCGGCCTGGCGGCGCTCGGTCGCCGGGCGGCTGGCGTCCGACGAGGTGCCGGTCGGCATGGCGCGTCTGATGGGCGAGCTGAACCGGGCGCTGCCGGCGGATGGCATCCTGGTCGCCGACGGCGGCTTCGCGGCGCACTGGGGCGGGCTCTTGTTCGATACCAAGCGCGCGGGCCGCGGCTTCGTCCCCGACCGGGGCTTGGCCTCGATCGGCTACGGGGTGCCGGGCGCGATCGGGGCCAAGCTCGGCGCGCCCGGGCGGCCCGTGGTGGCGCTGACCGGCGACGGCGGCCTCAACATGGCGCTCGGCGAACTCGAGACCGCGCGCCGGCTCGGGCTCGGCGTCACCATCGTGGTCGTCAACAATGCCGCCTCGGGCTACGTCAAGGCGCTCCAGCACCTGATGTATGGCAAAGGCGCCTACCAGTCGTCCGACTTGTCCGAGACCGACTACGCGGCCCTCGCTCGGGCCATGGGCTGCGACGGCATCAGGATCGAGCGGCCGGGCGACCTTGCCGGCGCGCTCAACGACGCGCTCGGCGAGACCGCGCGGCCCGTGGTCGTCGACGTTGTGGTCACCCGCGATCCGGCGCAGATGCTGCCGGCCGTCGACAGCCGCGCCGCCCAACCCCGTCCCGGCGACCGCGTGGCGTAGTCAGCCCGCCGGGCCGCCGAACGCGAGGCCGAATTCGGTGGCGGCCTCGATCAGGCTGAGGGCGGCGCTCCTGGCGAGCGAGCGCGGCAGGTAGATTTCGAAGCTCAGGCCGCCTTCGAGGGCGTGGATCAGCGCCGGGACCTGGCCGAGCGGCGTCTGCGCGACCCGTCCGGGCGGGAACGCCTGCGGGTGCAGATCGATCCGGCAGAGCTTGGCGAGCGTGCTCCGGCTCGCGGGGCCGGCCAGCCGGACCAGGGTCCTCGCGTGGCTCAGATCGGTCAGCGCCGCGCGCCCGACGAGCGCGTCCGCAAGGCCGGCGCTGAGCTCCCGTCCGCCCGTAGGGGCGATCAGCCACCAGCGGCGGGGGGCGACCTGGAACCCGAGCACGTCGCCCCCGGCGGCAGCCTCGGGGGCCTCGGGCAGGGTCATGCCCAGGTGCTGCACGGCGATCGCCCTGAGCGGGCCGACCTCGGCGGCGCGCCAGGCGGCGATCTGCCAGAGCACGCGCGTGCCCGGCTCGCTGAGGTGGACCCTGGGCGGCCGGGCCTCGGGCCCCGGCTGCCGGTCGGCCAGCAGATCGCCGAGCGCCGATGGGCGCGGCAGCGGGCGGCCGGGCTCAGCCATGGAGCCGGCGACCCTCGGGGTCGACGAACACCGGGTCGGTCACGGTCACCTCGGTCGTCTCGCCGCGCAGCGGGTAGGCGGCATGGAGCGTCTCCCCCCGGCGCTCCGGCCCGCCCGCGATCAGGGCGAGCGCGATCGGCTGCTCGAGCGTCGGGCTGAAGTCGGCCGAGGTCACGTGGCCGAGCACGGGCACCGGCGGCCTCGCTGCCGGGTCGGCGATCAGCTGGGCGCCGCTCCGGATCGGCGAGCGGCCGTCCTTGGCGACCAGGCCGACCAGGCGCGGCCGGGCCGGATCGGCAAGCGCCGGCCGGTCGAGGGCGGCGCGGCCGACGTAATCCTTCCTGCGGCTCGCCATGCGGCCGAGGCCGAGATCGGCGGGCGTGGTCCGGCCGTCGAGTTCGGCGCCGGCGACGTGGCCCTTCTCGATCCGGAGCGTGCCCATCGCCTCGGTGCCATACGCGACGATGCCGGCACTGGCGCCGGCCTCGAGCACCGCCTGCCAGACCCGGGCGCCGTAGTCCGCGGGCGTGTGGATCTCGTAGGCGAGCTCGCCCGAGAAGCTGATCCGGAACAGGCGCACCGGGCAGCCGGCGATGCCCGCCGCGACCACGCCCATGAACGGCAGGGCGGCGTCGCCGACGTCGGCGCGCTCGACCGCGCGCGCCAGCACGGCCCGGCTGTTCGGCCCCGCGAGCGCCATGCCGGCCCACTGGTCGGTGATGCTCGTGACCTCGACCGCGAGCTCCGGCCAGACCGCCTGGCGGTGGAACTCCATGTGCGCCATGACCTGGGCGGCGTTCGCGGTGGTCGTGGTGACGTAGTAGGTGGTCTCGCCGAGCCGCGAGACGGTGCCGTCGTCGAACACCATGCCGTCCTCGCGCAGCATCAGGCTGTAGCGTGCCTTGCCGATCGCGAGCCGTCTGAGCGGGTTGCAGTACAGGCGGTCGAGGAACAGGGCGGCATCCGGGCCCTGGACGTCGATCTTGCCGAGCGGCGAGACGTCGACCAGGCCGACGCTTTCCCGCACCGCGCGCGCCTCGCGCAGCGTCGCGGCGAGCAGGTCCTCGCCCTGGCGCGGATAGTAGCGGGGCCGCCGCCAGAGGCCGGCGTCGACGAACTCGGCGCCGGCGCTCACGTGCCAGTCGTGCATCGGGGTCAGGCGCAGCGGCCGGAAGTGGGCGCCGACCTCGGTGCCGGCGAGCGCGCCGAGCGTCACCGGCACATAGGGCGGACGGAAGGTGGTCGGGCCGAGCGCTTCGATCGGCTGGTCAGACAGCCCGGCGATCAGCGCGAGCCCGGTGACGTTGGCGGTCTTGCCCTGATCGGTGCCCATGCCGAGCGTCGTGTAACGCTTCAGGTGCTCGGCCGACTGGTAGCCCTCGCGATGGGCGAGCGCCACGTCGCCGAGGGTGACGTCGTTCTGGAAGTCGACGAAGGCCTTGCCGCGCCCGCCGGCCGGCGGCACCGCCCAGAGATCGAGCCCGGGCCGCGCCGGCTCGGACGCGCAGGCGGGCGTCGGCGGTGGCGTGCCATTGCCGTGGCCGGTCGCGGCCGCGGCCGCGGCGCCGGCGCGCAGGCCGGTCTCGAGACAGGCGCCGAGCGTGAGATGGCCGGCGGCGGCGCCGGCCGACCGCTCGCGCTGGCGCGGCGCGCCGGGGCGGAACGCCGGGAGCTCCGGGTCGTACACCGGCCTGGCGCCGGTCTGGCTGTGCAGATGAATCGCAGGCTGCCAGCCGCCTGAGATCGCCAGGAGGTCGCAGTCGATCCGCCTTGGCGCGCCGGTCACGCCGTCCGGCCCCAAGCGCATGACCTCGACCGCGGCGAGCCCGGCGCCGCCGAGCGCCCGGGTGATCACGTGACCGGGCAGCGTGTCGGCGCCGGCCATGCGCAGCGATGGTGCCAGCGGGTGGTGCGGAGCCTCGCGGGCGTCGACCACGGCCGCGACCTCGACGCCGGCGACGACCAGGTCATGCGCGGTCCGCCAGGCGTCGTCGCCGGTCGTGAAGACCACGGCGCAGCTGCCCGGCGCCACCGCGTATCGGTTGAGGTAGCTGCGCACCGCGCCCGCGAGCATGACCCCCGGCCGGTCGTTGTCGGCGAACACCAGCGGCCGCTCGATCGCCCCGGTCGCGAGCACGACCTCGCGGGCGCGGACGGTCCAGAGGCGCTGGCGCGGCCGGTCCGCCGCGGGCGCGGCCAGGGCCGCCTCCTCGAGCAGCGCCACCAGGTTGTGATCGTAGTAGCCGAACGCGGTGGTGCGCGGCAGCAGGGTCACCTCGGGCAGGCTCGCGAGCTCGGCGACCGTCCGCTCGACCCAGGCGAGCGCCGGCATCCCCTCGATCTCGGAGCGCTCGGCGAGCAGGCGTCCGCCGGGACGCCGCTGCTCGTCGGCCAGGATCACGCGGGCACCGCTGCGTCCGGCCGCGAGCGCGGCCGCGAGGCCGGCGGGGCCGCCGCCGACCACCAGGACGTCGCAATGGGCGTGGCGCTTGGCGTAGCGGTCGGGGTCGGGCGCGAGCGGCGCCTCGCCCAGGCCCGCGGCGCGCCGGATCAGGCGCTCGTAGAGCTGGGTCCAGAACACGGCCGGCCATTTGAAGGTCTTGTAGTAGAAGCCGGCCGGGAAGATCGGGCTGAAGAGCCCGTTCAGCGCCATCAGGTCGAAGCCGAGCGAGGGCCAGCGGTTCTGGCTGGCGGCGCGCAGGCCGGCCCGGAGCTCGACCATGGTCGCCCGGCAGTTCGGCTCGGCGCCGGCGCCTTCGCCGAGGCGCACGAGCGCGTTCGGCTCCTCGGAGCCGGCGGCGAGGATGCCGCGCGGGCGATGATACTTGAAGCTCCGGCCGACCACGCGGATGCCGTTCGCGAGCAGCGCGGACGCCAGGCTGTCGCCCTGATGGCCCTCGAGGAACCGGTCGTCAAAGCGGAAGCGGAGGATCTCGCTGCGGTCGATCAGGCCGCCTTCGGCCAGGCGATAGGGCTGGCTCATCCCGCCGCCTGCCCGGGGCGGGTCTCCGCGAGCGCGCTGTCCAGGACCTCGTGGGTCGCCGTGTCGCGGGTGACCACCAGCCATTGCCGGCAGCCGAGGGCGTGCTGCCAGTATTCCTGGTGCGGCCCGCGCGGGTTGGCGCGCTCGTAGACATAGGCCTGCCAGGCGGGACCCCAGGCGGGCTCGGCTTCGGGGGGCCGGCGGACCGTGGCGTCGCCGCCATAGGCGAACTCGCTGTGCTCGCGCGGGCCGCAGAAGGGGCAGGCGATCAGCATCGCGGCCGGGCCATCGCTCAGTGCCAGCCCGGGGTCGGCCCGGCGCCCTTCTCGTCGAGCAGCGCGCCGGTCTCGAAGCGCTCGAGCGAGAACGCCTGGTTCAAAGGATGCGGCGCGTCGTGGGCGATCGTGTGGGCGAACACCCAGCCCGAGCCGGGCGTCGCCTTGAAGCCGCCGTAGCACCAGCCGCCATTCAGATAGAGGCCATCGAGCGGCGTCTTCGCGATGATCGGGCTGCCGTCCATGGTCATGTCCATGATCCCCGCCCAGTGGCGCACGAGGCGAAGCCGCGAGAGGCAGGGCAGCATCGCGACGCCGGCGCTCGCGACCTCCTCGATCATCGGCAGGTTGCCGCGCTGGGCGTAGGAATTGTAGCCGTCGAGATCGCCGCCGAACACGAGCCCGCCCTTATCCGACTGGCTGATGTAAAAATGGCCGGCGCCGAAGGTCACGACCGTGTCGATCAGGGGTTTCAACGGCTCGGACACGCACGCCTGGAGCAGGTGGCTCTCGATCGGCAGGCGCAGGCCCGCGAGCGCTGCGACCTGGCCGCTGTGGCCGGCGACCGCGAGCCCGACCTTGCCGGCCGCGATCGGGCCGCGGCTGGTCTCGACGCCGGTGATCCGGTCGCCCGCGCGCTCGAAGCCCGTGACCTCGCAGTTCTGGATGATGTCGACGCCTTGCGCGTCGGCCGCGCGGGCGTAGCCCCAGGCGACCGCGTCGTGACGGGCGGTGCCGCCGCGCCCCTGCCAGAGCCCGCCCTCGATCGGGAAGCGCGCGTTGTCCGAGCCATCGAGCAGCGGCACGAGCTTGAGCACCTGGCGGCGGTCGAGCAGCTCGGCGTCGATGCCGTTCAGCCGCATTGCGTTGCCGCGGCGCGCGTAGGCGTCCATCTGCGCCTTGGAATGGGCGAGGTTGAGCACGCCCCGCTGGCTGAACATGACGTTGAAGCCGAGCTCCTGGCTCAAACCTTCCCAGAGCTTGAGCGCGTGCTCGTAGAACAGCGCGTTGGCCCGCAGCAGGTAGTTGGAACGGACGATGGTCGTGTTGCGGCCGGTGTTGCCGAGGCCGATCCAGCCCTTCTCGAGCACCGCGACCTTGGTGATGCCGTGATTTCTGGCAAGGTAGTAGGCGGTCGCGAGGCCATGGCCGCCGCCGCCGACGATGATCACGTCGTAGGCGGGCTTCGGCTCGGGATCGCGCCAGGCCCGCGGCCATCGCCGGTGGCCAGCGACGGCGTGGCGGATCAGGGCGCCGATCGAGTAGCCTCGCACCGAATCGATCCGTCGAGAGGCTTCACCCGGCGCGCGGAGCGGCGCGTCGCTGCGAGAGGAAAGTCATGGCCCGCATATCCTACCGGTCGAGAGAAGAGCTTTCCGAAGACGCCCGCGCGGCGTTCGATCGGGCGATCGGCTATGGTCCCTTTGCCCATCAGGTCGGCGCGTTCGCGCATCGCCCGCCGATCATGCGCAACCTCTATCGCATGCTGATCGAGTTGCGGGAAGAGCATGTGCTGCCCCGGCGCTACCTCGAGCTCGCGGTGCTGACCGTCTCGCGCCGCAACCGCTGCGCCTACTGCATCGCCCACCACGCGCCGATGCTGCGCGTCGAGGGGCTGGCGCCCGAGGCGGTCGCGAGCCTGCTCGAGACCGGTGACCACGCGAACCTCGACGAGGCCGACCGGCTGGTGGTCGAGTACGCGCGGCTGGTGACCGAGACGCCCGGGCAGATCCGGGATGCGGTCTTCGAGCGCCTGCGCCGGCAGTTCAGCGAGCCGCAGATCGTCGAGCTGACCTGGCGGATCGCGCTCTGCGGCGCCTTCAACCGCTTCAACGAGGCGCTGCAGCTCGAGATCGAGCCCGAGGCCGAAGCCCCGCCGGCGGGCGCGGCTTGACCCGCGGGCGGGGCGGGAGCATTTCTTACTTTGGTCTTACCGGTGGGATGCAGAATGGCGAAGACGCGGCTGTCGAGCAAGGGCCAGGTGATCATCCCCAAGGCGGTGCGGGAGCGGCACGGCTGGCAACCGGGGGTCGAGCTCGAGGTCGAGGACCGGGGCGACGTCGTGGTCCTGCGGCCGGCCAACCCCTTCCCGCCGACCACGATCGAAGATGTCTACGGCTGCCTCAAGTATGATGGTCCGCCGTTCACCGTCGAAGAGATGCACGAGGCGATCGAGCGCGAGGCGCGCCGGATGTGGGAAGAGTTCGAGCGGCAACGCAAGTGATCGCGGTCGATACCAACATCGTGGTGCGCGTTCTGACCCGAGATGATTCGGAGCAGGCCCCTCGCGCGCGAGCACTGCTGGAATCGGGTTCGGCCTTCGTGCCGAAGATCGTCGTGCTCGAGACCGAATGGGTGCTTCGCAGCCTCTACCGGTTCGAGCGGGCGGCGATCAAGGACGGGATCACGCGCCTGCTCGGCCTGCCGGGCACCGAGATCGAGGACCGGCCTGCGATCGCACGGGCACTCGAATGGTACGGTGAGGCCCTCGACTTCGCTGACGCCCTGCACCTCGCCTCGAGCGGCCGGGCCGACCGCTTCGTGACCTTCGATCGGGCGTTGCGGCGCAAGGCGCGCCGGCTGCGCGACGCCGTACCGGTCGCGTTGCCGTGAGGTCTTCTGACGGCCGGTCTCCATCCTTCAGCTTTGGTGCAGCACGGCCCCGATGCGCCGGAGATGTCGGGTCTGGTGCCCCGCCCGATGCTCGAGCAGGCGATCGGTCAGGATCTTGATCCCGCTCTCGAGCAGGAACACGGCGAGCGCGTAGCCCCAGACCAGCAACGCGTAGGTCCAGCCGATCGGGGTCACGAAGACGCCATAGACCGCTGCCAGGGTGCCCAGGACCTGGGTCGCCTCGGTGGTGACGACCGACAGCACCGCCGGCAGCGCCACCGGGATCGCGGCCACGGTCAGGATCAGCGCGAACTGGAGGGTCTCGAGCTAGGGATCGCCGCGGTAGAGCGCGTCCAGCAGGATCAGGGCGACCAGCCCGAGGGTGGCGAAGATCAGCGAGTTGCCGATGTGCAGAACGGCGCGCTGGAAGTGCGATGTGGTCGCGACGCTCTCGACCAGCTTGGCGGTCTTGCCGAAATAGGTGTTCATCCCGGTCGCCGTGACCAGCGCGGTCATCTCGCCGAGCTTGGCGACCGAGCCGGAGTAGGCGGTATCGCCGGGCTTTTTGTCGACCGGCAGGGATTCGCCGGTCAGCGCCGACTGGTCGACGCTCAGGTAGTCGCCGCCGATCAGCTTGACGTCCGCCGGCACGATGTTGCCGAGCTGGATCAGCACGATGTCGCCCGGCACCAGCTCCCGCGCCGGCAGATCCTGCCAGCGGCGGTCACGGAGCACGCGCGCCTAGTCCGGATTTCTCAAACCCCATAGCACGGGTTGATTGGTGGCGGGGTCGGCGCAGAAGTTGGCTCGGGTTGAGGTGAGCGTCCGTGGAGGTCGCCTGACAGCGAATTCTCGGACGAACGCAAGCGAACGCCCCGCGGGTGGGGCGCCTATCGGGCATGCAAGAACGTTCAGAAGGCGGCGCGCTTCACGTACAGGTAGGCGAGGCGGTACTCGTCCTGGTAGGGGCAAGCCGAGGCCATGGCGACCTTGATCCGACGCACGCTGACCCGGACCAGGGCGCCGATCTTCAAGAGCTTCAGGCGGATCGTGCCGCAGGTGGCGTTGGCGAACTGGCTATGGCGGAGGCCAATTCGGCGCAGCGCCTCCAGCAGCACGTAGGCGAACGAGGCGAACCAAAGCCTGAGCTGATTGGCCCGTATCGTCGCTGCTGACGTACGATCGGCGAACAGATCAAGCTGCTGCTCCTTGATCCGGTTTTCCATCTCGCCGCGGGCACAGTAGATCTGCTCGTAGAGGCTTTGGCCGTCGATCACCGACGGCGGCAGCGAGGTGACCACGAAGCGCGGGTTGGAGCCCTTGGCCAGATGCTCGGCCTTGGCCACGACCCGCCGTTCGCAGCTCCAGCTGTCCCGGGTGGCATAGGTGAAGTCGTCGAATTGCCGAGCCGGCTGGCCGGTTGCGGCATGCTCGGCCTCGGCGGCCGCGAGGGCTCCGTCGATCTCGGCCAGCAGGCGAGGGTTGCGGGCGAGGCCGAAGACGTAGTCGACGCCGTTGTCTTCACACCAGCTCATCAACTCGTCGCGGGCGAAGCCAGAGTCCGCCCGCAGCAGGATCTCGACCCTAGGCCAGCTCTCACGAATCTGGGCGACGATGCGTGTGATCTCGTCCTTGGCTCCGGCCGACGCGTCGATGTTCGAGCGCCTGAGCTTGGCGGCCAGCAGGTGGCGGCCGCAGAAGACGTACAGCGGCAGATAGCAGTGGCAGTCGTAGTAGCCATGGAAGAAGCGCCCTTCCTGGTGGCCGTGGAGCGGGTCGTCCGTGGCATCGAGATCGAGGATGATCCGCTCGGGCGGCCTCGCATGCGCCTCCAGGAACAGAGCGACGAACAGCTGTTCGATCGCCCGCGGGTCGTGGCCGATCCTGTGATAGCGGTCGAGCGCCGCGGCCGGCGCATGCTCGAACCGGTTCAAGGTGCTCTTGCCGGCCAGCGGCGCGCAGTCCTTGCGCCGCGCCTCGAGCTTGCCGGCCAGGGTCGCCAGCACCGGATCATGGCGCAGCTCGTCGTGGTCGACCAGGTCCTCGTAGCCCAGCGCGATGCCGCAGATGCGCTGCATCAGCATGGTCTCGACACCGTGCTCGACCAGTTCCTGCATGCGTCCGTCGGCGAAACAGCGGGCCAGACGCCCCATCAGACCGATCGCCCGGTTCACGGCCCCGAGCAGCAGCGCCCCGGCGTCCGAGGTCACCTGCCCGCCGTCGAACGCGGCCACCACCTGGCGTCCTTCGACGGCTTCAAATCCGAACAGGTCGCGGTTACACTCTGTCGGCATCGGGGAGCTCCTCTGCGTCGCGTTAAGCCTTTGTCACAGAAGAGTTATCGCCGATCCAGAGCCCCGATGCACGCTCTGGTTTGAGAAATCCGGGCTAGAGGGCAAGGCTCTGCTTGAGGGTCGCGATCGCATTGTTGGCCTTGAACTCCTGCCAGAAGCCGACCACCGCGTTCAGGATCAGCATGATCAGGATGATCACGAAGTCGGCCCAGTGCCGCGCGACGATCGAGAGGACGGCGGCGACTTCGATCATCCAGGGGATCGGCCCCCAGAAGTACGACAGCAGCTTCAGGATAGGGCTGACGTGCTTCTCGGCGAGCTCGTTGGGGCCCTAGCGGGTCAGCCGCTCGCTGGCGAGCGCGCTCGTCAGCCCGTGTTCGGGGTCGGTCTCGGGGGCCGGGGCGGCGTTGCGGTCTCCGGCGGCTGGGCCGGTCGGGCGGACGGTGGCTTGAGAGCCTGCTCCATGACGTCAGTCCTTCGCTGCGGCGGGCGGAGAGCCGGCGCAGGACCCGGATTCAGGATTTAACCCAGTCCTCGGCGGCGCCCAGTTCGGCGTTGGCGAACAGCTTGACCGGGCAAGGGATCAGCAGCGCGAACAGACGGACCGCGTGACGGCACCAGTCGACGTCAGTGACCACTGCGACCTTCTCGAAGTCGAACAGGTGGCCCATGCCGAGCCTGGCGTCGTCCCACATCGCGGCCATCGTGTAGCCGGTGAAGGCAGGCCCGAGATGGTAGAGCACGCGGACCTTGCGATGGCGCCTGATCCGCGCCTCGACCGTGGGGATCAGCGTCTGCTCGTAGTCCTGAGCGGTCACCTCGCCGATCGCCGACAGGCCCACGACGTTGTCCGGTAGACCTGGCATGAGTTCGATCATGGGTTCCCCCCTCAATAATGATAGCGGCAGGCCAGCACGACCAGCGTGTCCTGCTCGACCTTGTAGACCAGGCGATGCTCGCGATCGATGCGTCTGGACCAGCAGCCTGCCAAGCTGTGCCGAAGTGGCTCCGGTTTGCCCTGGCCGGCGAACGGCTCGCGCAGGGACTGCTCGATCAGCTGGATAATTCGGAGCGCCTTGCGTCGGTCCTGGGCGATCCAGTAGCGAAGGTCCTCGAGCGCGTGCGGATCAAGCTCCAGCTTCATCCGTGAGCGCCCGGACCGTGGCGAACGCGCTTCGCTGCGCGCGCGGCCGATGCAACGCTTCGAGCAGTCGGCGGGCGTTCTCGGGCGAGCTCAGGAGAAAGGCGGTCTCCTCGAGCGCTTCGTAGTCGTCCCGCGCGAGCAGCACGACGTCGCCGCCGCTACGGCGCTTGACCAGCACCGGCTCGTGCTCGTCGCAGACCCGATCGCACGCGGACTTCAGGCTCCGTCGGAGCTCGCTGTAAGAAAGCGTCCGTTGCATGGTCGGACCTCCTGTACAAGTTACTTGTACGTAAGCCGCGGCGGCCGGCGTGACAAGGCCCCAGGTCTATTGCTGCAGCACGTAGCGTCCCGGGGCGTCCTCGAGCGGCGGGTAGCTGGCGGCCCGGGCGCCGATCGCCGGCGGCGCCACGGGCGCCCCGCTGCCGTGCTGGCCGAGCCAGGCGAGCCATTCGGGCCACCAGGAGCCGTCCCGGACCGGGACCGACGCCTGCCAGCTGTCCGGGTCGACATAGTGGTCGCTCTCGCGCTTGGTCGCGACCTGATAGGTGCGGCCCGGATGGCCGGGCTCGCTGACGATCCCGGCATTGTGGCCGCCCGAGGTCAGAAGGAAGCTGACCTCGGTGTCGGCCAGGAGGTTCAATTTGTAGACCGAGCGCCAGGGCGCCACGTGGTCCCGGACCGTGCCGACCGCGAAGACCGGGACCCGGATGTCGGTCAGCGCGACCGGCCGACCGTCGACCTGGTAGCGGCCCTGGGCCAAGTCGTTGCCGAGGAACAGCCGGCGCAGGTACTCCGAATGCATCCGAAACGGCAGCCGCGTCAGATCGGCGTTCCAGGCCATCAGATCGGTCATCGGCTGGCGCTGGCCGAGCAGATAGTCGTGCACCACGCGCGACCAGATCAGATCGTTCGAGCGCAGCATCTGGAACGAGCCCGCCATCTGCGAACCATCCAGATAGCCCTGGTCCCACATGACGTTCTCGAGCCAGGCGACCTGGCTCTCGTCGATGAACAGCATCAGCTCGCCGGCCTCGCTGAAGTCGGTCTGGGCGGCGAGCAGGGTCATCGAGGCGAGGCGCTGGTCGCCGTCCCGCGCCATCGCGGCCGCGGCGATCGCGAGCAGCGTACCGCCGAGGCAGTAGCCCAGCGCATGCACCTTGCGCCCCGGCAGGATCGCCTGGATCGCATCGAGGGCCGCCATCGGACCGAGCCGACGGTAATCGTCCATGCCGAGCTCGCGATCGTCCGGGCCCGGATTGCGCCAGGAGATCATGAACACCGTGTGGCCCTGATCGACCAGATATCTGACCAGCGAGTTCTGCGCCGACAGGTCGAGGATGTAGTACTTCATGATCCAGGCGGGCAGGATCAGGATCGGCTCGGCGGCGACCTTGGCGGTCGTCGGCGCATATTGGATCAGCTCGATCAGATGGTTGCGCAGGACCACCCGGCCGGGGGTGGCGGCGACCGTCTCGCCGACCACGAAGCGCTCGGCGCCGACCGGCCGCTTGCCGGCGACCGCGCGCTCCCAGTCCTCGACCAGGTTCTGCGCCCCGCGGCCCAGGTTCAGCCCGCCCTGCTGGAGAGTCGCGCGCAGGATCTCGGGGTTGAGCCAGGGCAGATTGGACGGCGCCAGGACGTCGAGCAGTTGGCGGGCCGTGAACTCGAGGATCGCCTGCTCGCGCTCCGGAATGCCGCGCAGGTCGGTGGTCGCGGCGTGCCACCACTGCTGGGTCAACAGGAAGCTCTGGTAGATCAGGTTGTGCGGCCAACGCTGCCAGTCCTCGCCGACGAACCGGCGATCCTGCGGCAAGGGCTCGATGCAGGGCGGGGTCTCGGGGTCGACCGTCGCGCGCGCGACATAGAGACCGAACCGGATCGCCTTGCGCAGCGCCTTTTCGGCGAGCTGGGCCTGCTTGCCCGGCGCGAGGGCGAGATGGACGAGCCAGTCGAGATAGGCGCGCGCCAGCACCGCCGGCGACAGCCCGAAGGTCAGCCGCGCGAGATGGGCGTGCAGCGCCCGGTCGATCGCCTCGTACGCCTGCGAGCGCGGCGATGGCGGCGGCGCCGACGCGCGCGCCCGGGCGGACGACGGGCGGGCCGGGGGCGGGCTCGCCGGTCCGGCATCGGCGACCACTTCGAGCCGCGGCAGCGCCGCTGCCTGGGAGCCCGCAGACCGCGCCACGCGGCGCTTCAAGGTTCTCGGATCGGGCCGATCGGTGCCCGAGGCCGGAGGTCGATCCACGTCAGTCGTCCCCAAAATCGCCGCCCCACGACCAGCGCATCCGCGGCGCCGCCATCCAGCGCGCGACCGGCGGCGCGGGCCTTGATCTGGATCAAGGCTGCCGGGTTCGCATCGCGACTAGCTTACGGGCGCCCACCGTAAGGAGCCCCATGATGCGCACCGCCTGCCGGCTCTCCGATTCCGCTTCGAGGCAGCTTCGGCCCGCCCGGTGGGCCGGCGCGTGGCTGCTCGGCGCGGGCGCGCTCCTGGTCGCGCTCGCGGATCCCGCGCAGGCCGGCTGGCAGGACGACCTGTCGGCCCAGCTGCGCTGGGACCACGACTGCCAGGTCAGCTTCTACAGCGGCGTGATCGAGCGCGTGGTCAACGGCCAGCAGGTCGTGATCGCCAAGGCTCACTGCGAGGATGGCCGCACGTTCGATGCGATCCAGCGCAACGAGCTCGAGGAGTTCGAGATCAACGAGTGCACGCCCAAAGAGCAAACCTGCTGATCCGCCGACCCGCGCCGGACCGGTGCGGTCAGCAGCCGCAGGAGGTCCGGGCGGCACGCGGGCACGCCGCCCCGCCCGGTCGATTAGCGCAGTTCGCGCCGGGGTCACCCCTTCCCGGCGGCGATCGCGATCCTCTTTGCCTTGGCCGCGATCCCGGGCGGCTTCGGCAGGGATGATCGAGAGCGCGACGTGCTTATCTGCCGGCGGGTTCACTTAAGCGGAAAACCCTCGATATATCTGGGAAATGTGGCATCGTGTCGGACTGCGGACCCTGGCGCGAAGTAGCTTGCGTGGGACGCGATCTTAACCGCCATGCCCTCGATGCGTCATTGGCCGGATAGAGCTGCGGCGAGCGTTTCGTAGGAACCTGGATAATACATGACGTTGTGCCAGGGCCTCTTGCTCAGAAGATCGGCGAGGGCGCGCGCTTGGGCAAAATCTTTGCCGAAGATAATTACCCTTCGGTTGAAATCATCAAGCGGCATCGGCGCACCCCTCGGGCCGCCAGAGCTTAGTTTTTCGGAGGGGATGTTGGATGCTCCTTCTATAGTTCCGTTCTTAAAATCATCAGCATCTCGGGCATCGAGAAGAACCATCGTTTTGTCTGCTTTGAAAACGCGAACGATCCCCTCTAGTTCAATCTCTGTTGGCCCCCCTAATGCTCTCCAGATCGGCATGCCTAGCTGATACCGCCGTACATTCGTGAAGCCAGCCCGAAGGAGTTCGCCTGCAAGCTTTCGACTCGCACCGCAATAGGGCCCATTGCAGTAGAGCACCAAAGCCTTCCTTGTCGCCGCCAACGAGGCGCTCGATGGCGGCAACACGTTCTTCGGTCGGCACGTCCAGTGATTTCGCCCCTGGGATGTGCCCAGCCACAAATTCTGCACGAGTCCGTGTATCAATTACAATCGCGCTCTGATCAGCAAGGCTTTTTCTGAGCGCGGCAGTGCTGATGTTCTGGGTTTTTTGGTCGGGCTCATTGAGGATAGCGTTGTCGATGTTTGCCGGTTGAGCGATTTACCGACTGCGATAGCATCAAGCATGCCAGGAAGGCGGCACCGACCATGGTGGCAAGATAGGTCTTGTTCATCTGCTTTCTCCCAATTCATGCCGGTCCGGTCAGCGCCCTCGGAGGATGACGACCGAGGGTTGCGGTTAAATCCATTCCTCATTTGACGCCACTCCCGGGAGGCCACGGCCGTTGATCGCGGTCTCCAGTTTGTTTGTCCCGGCGGATCACACCAATCGTTGCGGGCCATTGGCGTGGCATGACCATACGGGTTGATCGGGTGTTCAGCGGCGCCATCCTGGCCGCGCTCGACAACACCCCTTCTGTCCCCAACGCCGGATACCGCTGGTCGTAGTCGATTTACGGTCATGTGGACAATGCCTCAGCCGGTGGCTGTCCATAGCACGAGGTATGTCCGGGTTTGGTAGCTCACGATCGGTCCGGTTCAGGAGAATCGGGGAGGTCGCGTGCTGGCGGAGGTTCGGGTGGCTCGGAGCGTCGAGGCGATCGGTCGGTGGCGGCGCGGGCTTTAAGCTGTGGCGAGGCGGCTGGGGATGAGCGAGCGGCGCTGCCGCCGGCGGCGCGACCGCCACGAGGCGCAGGGCGAAGGCCTGATCGATCGGCGCCGAGGCCGGGTCTCGGGCCGGCGGCTGGCGGTCGACCGGATCGAGGGGCTGCTGGAGCCGTACCGGACGCGCTACGTCGACTTCACCGTCAAACACTTCCACGAGCGGCTGCGGGCCGAGCACAGGTTCGAGCTCGGCGACAGCTGGACCAAGCGCATCTTGCAGGCCGCCGGTTTGGTCAGGCGGGCGCCGAAGCGCTCGGCGCACCGCAAGCGACGGCCGCGCCGACCGTTGCCGGGCATGATGCTGTTCCGGGACGGCTCGACCCACGCGTGGCTCGGCGGCCGGCCGCCGGTCGACCTGATCGTCACCCTCGACGATCCGACCAGCGGGCTCTGCTCCGCCTTCCTGGTCGAGGAGCAAGGGCGTTCTCGAGCTGGCGCGGCCTGGCCGAGGTGATCGGCCGGCACCGCCGGTTCTGCTCGCTCTACACCGACCGCGGCAGCCACTCTTTCGTGCCGCCCAAGGCCGGCTGAAGGTGGCGCGGGGTCAGCCGACCCAGGTCGGGCGTGCCCTCGAGCAGCTCGGCATCGAGCCCATTCCGTCGTCCTCGCCGGAGGCGCGTGGCCGCATGGGAGCGGGTCTTCGGCACGCTGCAGAACCGGCTGCCGCAAGAGCTCCGCCGGGCCGGGGGCCAGATCGGTCGAGGCCGCCGACCGCTGCCTCGCCGAGGCTTTCGTGGCCGATCACAACGCCCGCTTCGCGGTCGCCGCGGCCGAGTCCGGCAGCGCGTTCGTGCACTACGCCGGCGGCCTCGCCGAGGTTCTCCGGGTGCCGGTCGAGCGCGTGGTCGGCAACGACAACTGCGGGCGCTACGACGGCCGCGGTCTGCAGATCCCGCCGCAACGGCCCCGGCACCACGTCGTCAAGGTCAAGGTGCGGGCGCCCGCCTACGGGGACGGCCGGCTCGCCGTCTTTCACGGCCCGCGCCGCCTGGCGCGCTACCAGCCCGATGGCCACCTCGCGGGCATCGACGCGATGATCAAACCCGCCGCCTGAGCCCGCTCGGCGGCGGGCCCGATGGACTTGCCGGACAACGCTCCGCGCTGCCCACAACCCCACCGGGCCAACAGCAGCAGCGGACATTTGACGGGCGACAAAACCGGGCATCTTTAAGCCCGTATTTCCCGGATGAGTTGAGCTTTTGGTGACGTTGTCGCCAGAGTTTGCTATTGGAATCATGATGTTGGTGTGGACGAGGGAACGCAATCGTGGGGTACGTGACGGGTGAAGCCAGAGAGCTGCCTCTGAGGCCCGTTTTCGACCGCCGGATCAAGCTCGAGTTCCATGGCGCCAAGATCACCTCGGCCGGCGGTCTGCTCGCGTACCGCGAGCTCGATGATGCCCTCGGGCTCATCGACATCGCGATCACGCAGCTCCTCGACGGCCGCCGTGGCAAGAACGCGCGCCACAAGCTGAGCGGTCTGTTCCGCCGAGCGGTGTTTGGGCGGCTCGCCGGCTACGAAGATGTCAACGACGCCGAGCGGCTTGCGCACGATCCGGCGATGCGAGCGATCGTTGGCCGTGACGGGTTCGATCGTGCGGCCGCTTCGAGCAGCCAGATGGGCGCTTCGAGACCGAGTGGTTGGCGACCGACGCCAACCTGGGGACGCTCACGGACCTGTCCGGAACCTGGATCGACCGGGTGCATGCACGGAAGGCGCCCGAAGGCATCATTCTCGACATGGACCGCTCCGAGAGCCCCACCCATGGTGAGCAGGAGGGTTCGGCCTGGAACGGCCACTTTGGCTGCACCTGCTACCACCCGCTATTCCTGTTCAACCAATTCGGTGATCTGGAGCGCAGCATGTTGCGATCCGGCAACGTCCACAGCGCCGAGGACTGGCGCTTAGTGCTGGAGCCGGTGGTTGGCCGCTACCGCGATCGGGGCATCATCCTCTACTTTCGCGCCGATGCGGCGTTTGCCAAGCCCGAGATCTACGAGCTGCTGGAGGCCGAAGGCGTTCGCTACGCGATCCGCTTGCCGGCCAACCAGGTGTTGCAGCGGCGAATCGGCCACTTGCTGACCCGGCCGGTCGGACGTCCGCCCAAGCAGCCGATCGTGTCTTACGCCAGCTTCCACTACCAGGCCGCCGGCTGGACCCGAGCCCGTCGGGTGGTGGCCAAGGTCGAGTGGCGCCAGGGCGAGCTCTATCCCCGCGTCGGCTTCATCGTGACCAACCTGACTCGACCCAACAAGCACGTGGTCAAGTTCTACAACGGCCGCGGCACCGCCGAGCAGTGGATCAGGGATGGTAGAGCAGTTCGCGGTCGAGCGGATCGGCGCCGAGCAGGAGCGGCTTCAGGGTCTTGATCAGCGACGGCCCGGTCTGGTCGGCCGGGTACATCGAGGTGCCGAGGAAGGCGTGGCCCTCGACCCCCTGGTCGGTCGCGATCCGCACCAGCCCGAGCTGGCTCTCACCGCCGAAGCGGCCGGAATGCGGCCCATAGGTGGTCGCCGGGATGTCGTCCCAGGCGAACAGGGTGAGGCTGACGTCGGTGATCTTCATGGGCCGGATGTCGAGCGGTCCGAGGGTTTGTCGATCCGCGCCAGCTCCTGCCTGACGATTGCCTCCAGACGGTCGAGGTCCGCCGTCGCCGTGTGCCACACGATGCCCCTGTCGACCCCCTCATACTCGTGCCGGTACAGGTTGCCGGCGGCGGCAACGGCTTTCCAATTGATGTTCGAATGGGCAGCCTTGACATCCTCGGGCAAGCGTCGGCTGGCTCCGGAGATGATCTCGAGCGCCCGCGTCACGGCATAGAACGTCTTCTGATCGGCGGCGAACGTCTCGTAATCCATGCCGGCGATGAACTGGCGCGCTGCCTCGATGTTGTCGATAATGTCCTGGAGTTGTTGCCCGGCATCTTTAGAAGGCATGGATCGCGTCTCTGAGGATGTTGCCCCGCAGGCGAGGCTTGAGACTGTTGCGGTTCACGATGTCGATCGGCCCGTCCAGGCTATCGATCCCGAACCGTTCGGCGACGTAAAGCTTGATCGCCGCGTAGTCGAACAGGCCGATCGGCTGGCCCGGATCGAGGTCGATCAGGATGTCGACGTCGCTCGCGCTGCCGGCCTCGCCGCGGGCGACCGAGCCGAAGACGGCGGCATGCGTGACGCCGCGCCGGCGGAGCTCCGGCTCGTGCGCTTTCAGGATCTGCAGCGCCTCGTCCAACGAGTAGGCCATCGCCCTCTTCCGGTCGCCACCGCGCGTCCCAGATATAGCACGATCCGGAGCCGGACGCAGGCTGGCCGGCGGCGCGGCCGCTCCTGAGGATGGCAGGGAAAGGCGTTTGCTTCGGAGCGGGCCATCGAGCGGGGCGTGAGCGGATGACCTATTGCGTCGGCGTGCTGACCCGGCAGGGGCTGGTGGTGGCAGCCAATTCGCGCACCAATGCCGATCGCGACGGTGCGCAAGCTGGCGCTGTTCGAGCCGCCGGGCGAGCGGATCGTGGCGCTGCTCTCGGCGGGCACCATTGCGACCACCCAGTCGGTGCTGACGCTCCTGACCCAGCGCCTGGCCGAGGAGGAGCGCCCCGACGATCTCTGGTCCGCGGCCACGATGTTCGATGCCGCGCGGGGGGTCGGCGCGGTGCTCCGGGAGGTTCTGCGCTACGACCGCGAGCACGTCCAGGCGCACGGCGATCCTGGTGCGAGCTTCCTGCTCGCGGGCCAGATCCGGGGTGACCGGCACCGGCTGTCCCAGATTTACACCGCCGGCAACTTCATCGACGCGACCGCCGAGACGCCGTTCCTCCAGATCGGCGAGACCAAGTACGGCAAACCGATCCTTGATCGCGTGGTGAGCTACGAATCCGGCCTAAGTGCTATTGACACACGGAACCCGGGACGGTTAGAGCGCCTTCGCCTGGGCGCGCAACACGTGCTTTTGGATCTTGCCGGTCGAGGTCTTGGGCAGCTCGGCGAACACGATCGTCTTCGGGCATTTGAAGTGCGCGAGGATGGCGCGGCAATGCGCGATCAACTCCTCGGCGGTGGCGTCGGCGCTCTCCTTGAGGGTGACGAACGCGAGCGGGCTCTCGCCCCACTTGGGATCGGGTTTCGCCACGACCGCCGCCTCCAGCACGGCGGGATGCCGGTAGAGCACCCCCTCGACTTCGATCGAAGAAATATTCTCGCCGCCCGAGTTGATGATGTCCTTGGCCCGGTCCCGGACCTCGCAGTAGCCGTCCGGGTGCATGACCGCGAGGTCGCCGGTGTGGTACCAGCCGCCCCGGAACGCCTCCTCGGTCGCCGCCGGGTTCTTCAGGTAGCCCTTCATCACCGTGTTGCCGCGCAGCACGATCTCGCCGATCGCGGCGCCGTCGCGCGCCACCGGCCGCATGGTCTCGGGATCGATCACGTCCAGCGCCTCGAGGTTCGGGTAGCGCACCCCCTGGCGGGCCTGCAGCGCCGCCCGCTCTTCTTCGGGCAACCCATCCCATGGGTCCTGCCAGGCGCAGACCGAGGCGGGCCCGTAGCATTCGGTCAGGCCGTAGAGGTGGACCATGTCGATCCCGAGGGCGGCCATCTTCTGCAGGACCGCCGCCGGCGGGGCGGCGCCGCCGGTCATCGCCTGGACCCGCTGCTCGAACGGCCGCCGCACGGTTTCCGGGGCGTTGGCGATCAGGTTCATGACCACCGGCGCGCCGCACAGATGCGTCACCCGATGCGCCGCGATCGCCGCATAGATGGCGCCCGCATCGACCCGCCGCAGGCACACGTGCGTTCCCGCCTGCAGCGTCACGCTCCAGGTGAAGGCCCAGCCGTTGCAGTGAAACATCGGCAGGGTCCAGAGATAGACCGGGTGCATGCCGATGTCGTTGGCGAGCACCTGGCCGATCGCCGCCAGATACGCGCCCCGGTGATGGACCACCACGCCCTTGGGCTGGCCGGTCGTCCCTGACGTGTAATTGAGCCCGATCGCCTGCCATTCGTCGGCCGGGTAGAGCGGCTCGAACCCCTCGTCGCCCTCCGACAACAACTCCTCATAGGTGACCTCGCCCAGCCGCGCGCCCTCGCCCCGGTACTGCCGGTCGACGACGTCGACGACCAGCGGTCGCGGCCGAACTTGCACGAGCGCTTCTTTGACGACCGGCGCGAACTCGGGGTCGGTCAGCAGCACCTTGGCGCCGCCGTGCTCCAGGATGTAGGCAACCGTCGAGGCCTCGAGCCGGACGTTGATGCTGTTCAGCACGGCCGCGGCCATCGGCACGCCGAAGTGCGCCTCCAGCATCGCCGGCACGTTCGGCAGCATGACCGCGACCGTATCCCCGGGCTCGACCCCGCGCCCGGCGAGCGCCGCCGCCAGCCGCCGCGTCCGCGCCCGGAACGCGGCATAGCTCGCCCGCATGTCGCCATGGACCCAGGCGGTCCGCGCCGGCCAGACGTCGGCCGCGCGCTCGATGAAGCTGATCGGCGTCAGCGGCGCATGGTTGGCCGGATTGCGGTCCAGCCCCTGCTCGTAAGCGCAGCTCTTCGGATGCCCGGCCCGTTCCACCTTCGCCTCCGCTGGTCACGAACCAGGGTCTAGCACGAGCCGGCCAGCGGCGGAAACGCTCAGCCGCGGCGGGTCGTCCGGTACTTGCTGGCGTAATGCTTGCCCAGGACCTTGCGGGTCTGGTCCGCGAGCTTCGGGTTCGGGCTCGCGCCCGATCCCTTTGCCCGGGACGACCGGCGGCGGCGCCTTGGTCTTCGGCGGCGGCTGCCCGGGCTTGTCCCGCTTCATGACCCGGTCTGCGGCTCGGATTTCGCCCGCTTGGGCCCGACCCGGCGCAGGAACTCCCAGACCGGCAGCGCGGTCAGGCCGCCGATCATGCCGGCGACGTAGCTCGGCAGCGCGAAGCCCAGAAGGTTCGCCCAGATCAGCCCGACCACGAAGCTGGTCGCGAGCATCGCGACCACGGTGATCACCAGCTTCTGCCAGAACGGCATGCCCCACTCCCCGCTCGCCTCCGCTCCCTTTACCACCGGAGCCCGGGCCCGTCATGGGCTTCTCCCGCCGCCCCGCCCCGCAGGCCGGTCCGCGGATCAATGCCGATCAATCTTGCCCCAGAGCGACATCCCTCAGAGGGTCCGTTACGATCCGCAGCAGGCAAGAATAACCTCAAGTCAGGCCGCCGCCTTTGACCTCTACAACCCGCCTGCGTGTCGCCGCAGGGGCGCGCGATAACCCGGCCATGGTCGAACTCGCATCCCGCTACCAAGATCAGCGGCTAATGCGGATTGCCACATTTCCATTTGCCAGCGCACGGAAGTGTCGCATCGGTGTCGCATCTTAATCTGACAATGGCGCAATTTTTTCTATATCATGCGTCATGTCATCGCAAGTAAACCAAATCTGGAGGCACGGATCAACCTTCGTTGATGTCGGTTGAGTCGGCCAAAACCCAGGAAATCCGCCAATTTCGCCTGTCGCCACCCGAGTCGGGGCAGAAGGCGCCGACCGAGGCCGTTCGAACGAATTGCGCAAAATCAATGGGTTACCAGATGCGACAGATTCGACGCATGCCCGGCGCAAGAGCGCGCTTTCATGGACGATCGGGCGGAGCATACCCGCGAACAAGGTCCTGCCCCGCCGCGAAGGTCTCGCTGCCGGCGATCGCGTCCAGGATGTGCCGGGCGCGATCGGCGAGCGTCGAGCGGGCCATCAGAAGACTCGGACGAGATCCGAAGCGATGTCGTTGCGAAACTCCGGCAGGAGGTCTTCGTCGATTGGCCACTTGCTGACCCGGCCGGTCGGACGTCCGCCCAAGCAGCCGATCGTGTCTTACGCCAGCTTCCACTACCAGGCCGCCGGCTGGACCCGAGCCCGTCGGGTGGTGGCCAAGGTCGAGTGGCGCCAGGGCGAGCTCTATCCCCGCGTCGGCTTCATCGTGACCAACCTGACTCGACCCAACAAGCACGTGGTCAAGTTCTACAACGGCCGCGGCACCGCCGAGCAGTGGATCAGGGATGGTAGAGCAGTTCGCGGTCGAGCGGATCGGCGCCGAGCAGGAGCGGCTTCAGGGTCTTGATCAGCGACGGCCCGGTCTGGTCGGCCGGGTACATCGAGGTGCCGAGGAAGGCGTGGCCCTCGACCCCCTGGTCGGTCGCGATCCGCACCAGCCCGAGCTGGCTCTCACCGCCGAAGCGGCCGGAATGCGGCCCATAGGTGGTCGCCGGGATGTCGTCCCAGGCGAACAGGGTGAGGCTGACGTCGGTGATCTTCATGGGCCGGATGTCGAGCGGTCCGAGGGTTTGTCGATCCGCGCCAGCTCCTGCCTGACGATTGCCTCCAGACGGTCGAGGTCCGCCGTCGCCGTGTGCCACACGATGCCCCTGTCGACCCCCTCATACTCGTGCCGGTACAGGTTGCCGGCGGCGGCAACGGCTTTCCAATTGATGTTCGAATGGGCAGCCTTGACATCCTCGGGCAAGCGTCGGCTGGCTCCGGAGATGATCTCGAGCGCCCGCGTCACGGCATAGAACGTCTTCTGATCGGCGGCGAACGTCTCGTAATCCATGCCGGCGATGAACTGGCGCGCTGCCTCGATGTTGTCGATAATGTCCTGGAGTTGTTGCCCGGCATCTTTAGAAGGCATGGATCGCGTCTCTGAGGATGTTGCCCCGCAGGCGAGGCTTGAGACTGTTGCGGTTCACGATGTCGATCGGCCCGTCCAGGCTATCGATCCCGAACCGTTCGGCGACGTAAAGCTTGATCGCCGCGTAGTCGAACAGGCCGATCGGCTGGCCCGGATCGAGGTCGATCAGGATGTCGACGTCGCTCGCGCTGCCGGCCTCGCCGCGGGCGACCGAGCCGAAGACGGCGGCATGCGTGACGCCGCGCCGGCGGAGCTCCGGCTCGTGCGCTTTCAGGATCTGCAGCGCCTCGTCCAACGAGTAGGCCATCGCCCTCTTCCGGTCGCCACCGCGCGTCCCAGATATAGCACGATCCGGAGCCGGACGCAGGCTGGCCGGCGGCGCGGCCGCTCCTGAGGATGGCAGGGAAAGGCGTTTGCTTCGGAGCGGGCCATCGAGCGGGGCGTGAGCGGATGACCTATTGCGTCGGCGTGCTGACCCGGCAGGGGCTGGTGGTGGCAGCCGATTCGCGCACCAATGCCGATCGCGACGGTGCGCAAGCTGGCGCTGTTCGAGCCGCCGGGCGAGCGGATCGTGGCGCTGCTCTCGGCGGGCACCATTGCGACCACCCAGTCGGTGCTGACGCTCCTGACCCAGCGCCTGGCCGAGGAGGAGCGCCCCGACGATCTCTGGTCCGCGGCCACGATGTTCGATGCCGCGCGGGGGGTCGGCGCGGTGCTCCGGGAGGTTCTGCGCTACGACCGCGAGCACGTCCAGGCGCACGGCGATCCTGGTGCGAGCTTCCTGCTCGCGGGCCAGATCCGGGGTGACCGGCACCGGCTGTCCCAGATTTACACCGCCGGCAACTTCATCGACGCGACCGCCGAGACGCCGTTCCTCCAGATCGGCGAGACCAAGTACGGCAAACCGATCCTTGATCGCGTGGTGAGCTACGAATCCGGCCTAAGTGCTATTGACACACGGAACCCGGGACGGTTAGAGCGCCTTCGCCTGGGCGCGCAACACGTGCTTTTGGATCTTGCCGGTCGAGGTCTTGGGCAGCTCGGCGAACACGATCGTCTTCGGGCATTTGAAGTGCGCGAGGATGGCGCGGCAATGCGCGATCAACTCCTCGGCGGTGGCGTCGGCGCTCTCCTTGAGGGTGACGAACGCGAGCGGGCTCTCGCCCCACTTGGGATCGGGTTTCGCCACGACCGCCGCCTCCAGCACGGCGGGATGCCGGTAGAGCACCCCCTCGACTTCGATCGAAGAAATATTCTCGCCGCCCGAGTTGATGATGTCCTTGGCCCGGTCCCGGACCTCGCAGTAGCCGTCCGGGTGCATGACCGCGAGGTCGCCGGTGTGGTACCAGCCGCCCCGGAACGCCTCCTCGGTCGCCGCCGGGTTCTTCAGGTAGCCCTTCATCACCGTGTTGCCGCGCAGCACGATCTCGCCGATCGCGGCGCCGTCGCGCGCCACCGGGTGCATGGTCTCGGGATCGATCACGTCCAGCGCCTCGAGGTTCGGGTAGCGCACCCCCTGGCGGGCCTGCAGCGCCGCCCGCTCTTCTTCGGGCAACCCATCCCATGGGTCCTGCCAGGCGCAGACCGAGGCGGGCCCGTAGCATTCGGTCAGGCCGTAGAGGTGGACCATGTCGATCCCGAGGGCGGCCATCTTCTGCAGGACCGCCGCCGGCGGGGCGGCGCCGCCGGTCATCGCCTGGACCCGCTGCTCGAACGGCCGCCGCACGGTTTCCGGGGCGTTGGCGATCAGGTTCATGACCACCGGCGCGCCGCACAGATGCGTCACCCGATGCGCCGCGATCGCCGCATAGATGGCGCCCGCATCGACCCGCCGCAGGCACACGTGCGTTCCCGCCTGCAGCGTCACGCTCCAGGTGAAGGCCCAGCCGTTGCAGTGAAACATCGGCAGGGTCCAGAGATAGACCGGGTGCATGCCGATGTCGTTGGCGAGCACCTGGCCGATCGCCGCCAGATACGCGCCCCGGTGATGGACCACCACGCCCTTGGGCTGGCCGGTCGTCCCTGACGTGTAATTGAGCCCGATCGCCTGCCATTCGTCGGCCGGGTAGAGCGGCTCGAACCCCTCGTCGCCCTCCGACAACAACTCCTCATAGGTGACCTCGCCCAGCCGCGCGCCCTCGCCCCGGTACTGCCGGTCGACGACGTCGACGACCAGCGGTCGCGGCCGAACTTGCACGAGCGCTTCTTTGACGACCGGCGCGAACTCGGGGTCGGTCAGCAGCACCTTGGCGCCGCCGTGCTCGAGGATGTAGGCAACCGTCGAGGCCTCGAGCCGGACGTTGATGCTGTTCAGCACGGCCGCGGCCATCGGCACGCCGAAGTGCGCCTCCAGCATCGCCGGCACGTTCGGCAGCATGACCGCGACCGTATCCCCGGGCTCGACCCCGCGCCCGGCGAGCGCCGCCGCCAGCCGCCGCGTCCGCGCCCGGAACGCGGCATAGCTCGCCCGCATGTCGCCATGGACCCAGGCGGTCCGCCCTGGCCAGACGTCGGCCGCGCGCTCGATGAAGCTGATCGGCGTCAGCGGCGCATGGTTGGCTGGATTGCGGTCCAGCCCCTGCTCGTAAGCGCAGCTCTTCGGATGCCCGGCCCGTTCCACCTTCGCCTCCGCTGGTCACGAACCAGGGTCTAGCACGAGCCGGCCAGCGGCGGAAACGCTCAGCCGCGGCGGGTCGTCCGGTACTTGCTGGCGTAATGCTTGCCCAGCACCTTGCGGGTCTGGTCCGCGAGCTTCGGGTTCGGGCTCGCGCTCCGTCCTTTTTCCCGGGCAACCGGAGGCGGCGCCTTGGTCTGCGGCGGCGGCTGCCCGGGCTTGTCCCGCTTCATGACCCGGTCTGCGGCTCGGATTTCGCCCGCTTGGGCCCGACCCGGCGCAGGAACTCCCAGACCGGCAGCGCGGTCAGGCCGCCGATCATGCCGGCGACGTAGCTCGGCAGCGCGAAGCCCAGAAGGTTCGCCCAGATCAGCCCGACCACGAAGCTGGTCGCGAGCATCGCGACCACGGTGATCACCAGCTTCTGCCAGAACGGCATGCCCCACTCCCCGCTCGCCTCCGCTCCCTTTACCACCGGAGCCCGGGCCCGTCATGGGCTTCTCCCGCCGCCCCGTCCCGCAGGCCGGTGCGCGGATCAACCCCGATCAATCTTGCCCCAGAGCGACATCCCTCAGAGGGTCCGTTACGACCCGCAGAGGCAAGAAGAGCCTCAAGACAGACCGCTGCCTTTGACCTGTACAACCCGCCTGCGTGTCGCCGCCGGGCACCAGATAACTCGGCCACGGTCGAACTCGCATCCCGCTACCAAGATCAGCGGCAAATGCGGATTGCCAATTTCCATTTGCGAGCGCACGGAAGTGTCGCATCGGCGTCGCATCTTAATCTGACAGTGGCGCAATTTTTTCGATATCATGCGTCATGTCATTGCAAGTAAACCGAATCTGGAGGCGCGGATCAACCTTCGTTGATGTCGGTTGAGTCGGCTAAAACCAAGGAAATCCGCCAATTTCGCCGGTCGCCGCCCGAGTCGGGGCAGAAGGCGCCGACCGAGGCCGTTCGAACGAATTGCGCAAAATCAATGGGTTACCAGATGCGGCAAATTCGACGCATACCCGGCGCAAGAGCGCGCTTTATGGACGATCGGGCGGAGCATACTCGCGAAGAAGGTCCTGCAGCGCCGCGAAGGTCCCGCTGCTGGCGATCGCCTCGAGCATGTGCCGGCGGCGCGATCGGCCAGCGTCGAGCGGGCCATCAGAACACGCGCACGAGGTCACGAGCGATGTCGCTGCGAAACTCGGGCAGAGGGTCTTCCTCGACCACAAGCATCGAGGCCAATTGGCGATGGCTTGCGCGGCCCCTCGACCCCCCGAAGACCCTGACCAACGCGTTGGTACCCATCGCGGCCGGGTGGTGTAGGGTCTTGAGCTGTGAGGGTTGACGGAGGAGCCTTGCCGTGTGGCGGCAAGACGCTCAAACTCTGTCGGCAGCTTGCTGAGGAGAGCCGGATGGGTGCGGCGGATTGCGAAGGGACAGCAGAAGGGGGCTCGGCTTCCGAGGAACGGACGGCGCGGGTCGCTTCGGTGACGGCATTGGCCGAGGAAACGTTCGCCGACCGGGAAAAGGCCGAGGCTTGGATGGGTCGGCCGACCTCGGCCCTTGGCGACCGCCGCCCGATCGACCTCCTCGACAGCGAGCCCGGCGCGCGGGCGGTCCAGGAGCTGCTCCATCGGATCGCCCATGGCATCGCTGCCTGATGCTTCTCTGGCGGCCTACTCCAGAATTCCTGACACCTTTTCCTGTGACTGACACCTTTTCCTGTGACACCTTTTCCTGATACGAAGATCACGCGAGGGGAACGCCTCCGATCACTATTGCAACGCCATAACGCTGAGACAACCGCCTCAGCCGGTCGAGGTCGTGTAACATAGGCTCGGTGCTCCGCGTGACCAGCTTCGCCTTGGCGCGCTCGTAGATCGCCGCGCACAGCGTATCGTCGTCATGTCGAGCACGATAAGAAATGCCGTCTGGCCGGTCGGGGTGACTATGCAGCGCGACCGACCAAAGGCGCGATGCTTTATACGGACCGCTGGCGATCGCGGCGGTCGCACCGATGCTCAGTAGGCCCGCCCCATGCAGCTGGGCCATGCGAAGCGGCTGTGTACTCTCGATCTCACTAAAGGCACGTGATATAAGGTCGCGATCCTCGAAGATGCCACCGCGCCCGCGAAGAAAGGCCTCCGCAAAGCTCGCTTCCGAGGAAGCGCCTAGGTAGCATATGGTGAAGGAGCCATCTGGGGCGTCGAAACGACCTTTAGGTGGGTCGCCTGGACGAGGGCCGAAGAACAGCGGCTCATAAGTAAGGCGGTGGAGCCGCCACCATGATGTGCCAGCCGGCTTTTCCTCAATCGGGAGCGACCGTCGCGGCAAATCCGCTGGTGGTAAGGGCGGGGCCGGATCGGCGTCAGGATCAGGCGCCACCCTGCTCGCCGTAACCGCTCACGATCTCGCGTACCATATCGAGATCGCCATTCCTAAGGGCCTCGATCGGCGTTCGCCCTCCGAGCGCCGGGTCTTCGCCGATTAGCACGTACAGCCGAGTCCACGCGCTCTTGACCGGAAAATCAGAGAGCACCTCCGCCAAGCCTGGCACGATTTTCGAACTCTCCAACTGGCAGGCCGGATAGGCCCAGGTCTCGCCGTCTGGATTAGGCACCGCGAGGAGACGATTGGCGGCCCGGAGTTCGTCCACGTCTTGCTCGGACACGTTCAAGCGTTGCGCGACCTGAGTGATGGTGAGCCCGACCCCAGCACGCTCCAGCAATGCCCTCTGACGCGCCGCCAGCCTCTGATCGAGGCGTGGAAGCGGAGCAATAAATTCTTCCAATTCTACGTCGATGTGGCTCACGTAGTTCGTGCCCAATCCGGTACCAACACTTTCAGTGACTAGTGCAAATGGTACAAGTTGTTTTGCCACCACCAGGGTAGACCCAGCCGGGCGAAACTGGAGGCGCGGACCAAGTCCGGTCCGACCAACCCAAGCGCCGTAATTCGTCCGGTTGCGTCGCTGCACTAGGACACCGTTTATGCTTCCCGCCAGCACATCAATCGCGTTTGACGTGTTAGGGGCGGGGCTGACGCGCTCATTGAATGGCAATTTTACGATCACCGACTTACTTAGTTCGACGAACACCCCAGTCACGCCGCTTGTCCAGCTGCCCCCTGGAAGATTGTGAACACGCCTCGATGACGTATCCTCAGAAATTCGAGGCAATTCGCCCGAGAGGAATACTTTTGACTCACTCACGTGAGCCATAGCGATGCTAATCATCATTTTGTTCCACTCTCTTGTTGTTCTTGGTTACCATCGAATTTATGCGTCAGCACATCATAACTTGCAAGTCCGTAAACATCTTCCATGATGCGCATGGATTGTTCTATTCGCTTTTGAAGCTCACCAGGTATTGTTCCGACTAAAACGTCAACTGCCCCGGCCCGATGAAAGTTGAAGTCAAATGTAACAACCGAACCGTCCGTATTCCTTTGTAGATTTAACTGAACTGCAGGCTCGAAGTTAATCCTAGTAACAATGGTCTCTTGGGTAACATCAAAACACCCTTCCAAAGCGTCGTAGCTTCTAATTTTCTTCAACATACCGGGTGACGGATGTTCTTCAATGAGCGAAAAATTCACACCATATGCCGAGATGGGCGTGTGAGGAAGCAGATCGAAAATCTTCACAACCACACCCTCGACTGCATGGAATGCTGATTTGCTCGCATCGGTTGCAAAAACCTCAAGTCGCCTCAGGGAAACCGATATGCCAACATCCTGCGCGTAGAGAGCCTGCCTTTGCTGCTCATCTCCAGCCATCTGCACGACGGTGAACTCGAGCTCGTCACCCACAGGTATACCGAAAACGTGCCGGGCGATCCACCCGGGCTGAAAGATGGCGGGGTTCCAGGCACCGGCTAGAACGAGGATGGGTCTTCTCAGATCGAGCTTCATGATCGCCTGTCTTGCGGGTGGGCCGCTGGTACCAGCTTACCCCCTGGACGAACCGATTGGCAATTCGTGAAGAGACTAATGCGCCCCTTGGCGACTTCACCTCCGGACACGACATGGGCATGAACAAAGAACAGGCCATATAGTGTTATTCTAATCCCTTGATTTATTGGTGGGCGCACAAGGACAAAAACCTTGGACCCGCTGACTAAGAGCCAGCTGCTCTACCGCTTGATCCACATGCCTAGAGCGCCTAGCTAAGCCGCTTCCCCGCAGCGGTCAAGGCGATGTCGCGGAGCCGGGACGAGACTCGCAGCTTCCGCTAGGCTTTGCCGTTTTTGGTCAGACGGCGGGGCGCAGATCGCCATGAACATGCGGCTGAACGAGATCGTGGAGACCTCGGCGCGGGTGACCGAGGTGGGCGGGCGGCTGGTCAAGATCGGGCATCTGGCGGAGGCCCTGCGGCAGGCCGGGCCCTATCAGGCGCGGGTCGCGGTCGGGTTGTTGACCGGGGTGCCGCGGCAGGGGCGGATCGGGATCGGTTTTTCCCAGTTGCGCGAGGCTCGGGCCGAGCCAGCGGCGGCCGAGCCGACGCTGACGCTGGCCGAGGTCGATGCGGCGTTCGAGCGGCTGCTGGCAATCCGGGGAAAAGGGGCGGCGGGGGAGCGGTTGCGCGAACTGAGGAAAGTGTTCGGGCGGGCGACGCTGGGGGAACAGGATTTTCTGGTGCGGCTGCTGGTCGGCGAACTGCGGCAGGGGGCGCTCGAGGGGGTGATGGTCGAGGCGGTCGCCAAGGCGGCGGGGTTGCCGGCGGCGGACGTGCGGCGGGCGGTGATGCTGGCGGGCGATCTCGGGGTCGTGGCCGAGGCGGCGCTGGGCGAAGGGGCGGCCGGGCTGGCGCGGTTTGCGATCGAGCTGTTCCGGCCGGTGCAGCCGATGCTGGCGCAGCCGGCCGAGGATGCCGGGGATGCGCTCGCGCGCCTCGGCGCGGCGGCGTTCGAGTGGAAGCTCGATGGCGCGCGCATCCAGGTCCATAAAAGGGGCGACGAGGTCCGGGTGTTCACCCGCAAGCTCAACGAGGTGACGGCGGCGGTGCCGGAGATCGTCGAGGTCACCCGCGGGTTGCCCGTGCCCGAGCTGATCCTGGACGGGGAGGCGATCGCGCTCCGTGCCGATGGCCGGCCGCAGCCGTTCCAGGTCACGATGCGCCGGTTCGGGCGCAAGCTCGACGTCGAGGCGATGCGGGCGCAGCTGCCGCTGCGGTGTTTTTTCTTCGATGCGCTGGCGCTCGACGGCGAGACGCTGATCGACCGGCCCGGGCGCGAGCGGGTCGCAGCGCTCGATGCCGCGCTGCCGGGCGAGTTACGGATTCCGCGGATCGTCACGAGCGAGCTTGAGGTCGCGGAAAAATTCGTCAAAGGCGCGCTCGAGCAGGGCCACGAGGGGGCGATGGCCAAGGCGCTCGATGCGCCCTACGAGGCCGGCCGGCGGGGGGCGGGCTGGCTCAAGGTCAAGCAGGCGCACACGCTCGATCTCGCGATCCTGGCGGCCGAATGGGGCCACGGCCGGCGGCGCGGGTTGCTCTCGAACCTGCACCTCGGGGCCTACGATCCGGCCGCGAACGGGTTCGTGATGTTGGGAAAGACGTTCAAGGGGCTGACCGACCAGATGCTCGCCTGGCAGACCGAGAGGCTGCTCGGGCTCGAGATCGGGCGCGACGACCATACGGTCTACGTGCGGCCGGAGCTGGTGGTCGAGATCGCCTACAACGACCTGCAGGCGAGCCCGCACTATCCGGGCGGCTTGGCACTCCGGTTCGCGCGGGTCAAGGCCTACCGCCCGGACAAGCGGGCGGCAGAGGCCGATACGATCGAGACCGTCCGCGCCCTGTTCGCGCGCCAGGGCGGACCCGGCTGAGCGGGGCCCTGGCCGCAAAGCGCGGTGCGGCCGCCGCCGGCGGTCAATCCGCGGCCTCGGCGCCGAAGATTTTCCGGTACAGATCCGGGCCGAAACTCGTGTCCAAGGGTTCGCCTGCGGTCAGCTTGAACGTCCTGACGCCATCCTCGCGCCGGTCGGCTCGCAGGAACATGACGTTGTCCATGTTCTTCTCGCGGAAGCCATGGGCGAATTCGTACAGATGGGTGACGAACAAGACCCGGACGCCGTGCTCCAACAGGGCGGTGACGATCTGGGTGCCGATCTCCGAGCCTTCCCGGACGTTGGTCGCGGCGAAGGATTCGTTGAACAGGACCATGGCGCGGGGCGTCAGGTGGTCGACGATCTGGCTCATCCGGCTCAGCTCCTCGTCGAACTTGCCGCTCCGCAGCGCCTCGTCCTCCTGCCGCTTGTAGTGCGTGAACAGACCGTCGCAGAGGCTGGAGGAGAATGCCTTGGCGGCGACGAACAGGCCGCATTGCATCATCAGCTGGGCGACCCCGACGCTGCGCAGGAAGGTCGACTTGCCGCCCTGATTGGCGCCGGTGATGATCACGAGGTCCTTGTGATCGGCGTTGACGTCGTTGCCGACGACCCGCTGGTTCACGGTCAGGGCCAGGCACAGGTCGTAGAGCCCGGTGCAGGCGAAACGCCGCTCGCCGGGCGCGGCCGGCTCCGGGAAGGCGCTGGGCTCGTCGAGCTGCTCGAGCTTTTCGTGCAGGTTGACCGCACCGATGTAGAACGCGAGCTCGGTCTGCAGCATGCGCAAGAAGCTCAGGATGTGGTCGGCGGACTGGGCGACGGCATTGGCGACGAGGTTGAGCCCGCGGTCCCGGAGCTCCATCAGCGCCCGGCCACCGGCCTGGTCGCGCGGATGGATCTGCAAGGTGTGGCTTTGCACCCTCGGCGCCAGGAGCCAGGCCAGCCAGTCGCGGTCGCGCTCCCGCGGCTCGCGCAGCACGTAGTTGCCGCCGCTGCCGCCCTTGCCCAGTTCCGCGCTGATCAATACGCCTTGCCGGAATTTCAGCTCCTTCAGCTGCCCTTCGATGGTCGCGAAATAGTCGTCGCCGAGCTCGCGCTCCAGCATCGCGAAAAAGCGCGCAAAGCCGTCGGATGTAAATTCCCTCGCCTCGGCGCGCCCGATGCTCCGCAGGCGCTTCAGCATCTCGACGAACATCTGCAGGATCTCGACCGCGCGATGGAGCGTGGTGCCCGGTGAGTTGCCGAAGACGCCAAAATGCTCTTTGCGCTCGCGGGTCACCGCTTCCAGCGCCAGCGCGTAGATCTCGCGCACGATCGCCCGGTTGTTCAGGCAGTCCTTGAGGATCGCCTGCCGATAGCGGATGGTCTCGACCCCGCCCTTCGCGCCGAGGAGAATTGCGCTGCTCGCCACTTCGAACAGAAAACCGTCGCCGCCGGCCATGGCGTCGAACAGCGTCTGCAGCTCCAGATCCTGGACCAGGACGGCCCGATTGGCGGGCAGTTCGCGCTGCCGCTCGAACTCGAAGTCACGCCCGCGAACCAGCCCGACATAACGCAGCTCGAAATCGCGCTCGGGATACATGAGCCAGCACTTCATGGCCGGATGCGCTCACGCAGGCGGCCACGGGTCAGCCCATACTTGGCCGCGATCGACATCGCATAGGCGAGCCCGTCGGCCGGTCGCCGCAGGATCTTGAAGGTCCGGACTGCGGGGTTGTCCGGCACGACCGTGCTCACCATGCTGACGGCCTTGTCGCTCAAGGACGCGAGCTCGTCGATGAAGGTCACGCAGACCGCCAGCGCATCCAGCTCCATGATCCGCTCGAGCACCCGCGTGCCCAGGAAGATCGCATCGCGCAGGGTCGTCGAATTGAAGATCTCGTTCATGATGATGATGCTGTCCGGGGTTGCCGCCGCCAGCACCTTGTGGATGCGGAACAGGTCGTCCTCGAGCTTGCCGCGCAGAGTCGTGATGTCCTCGGGCCGTTCGAAATGGGCGAACACGCGGTCGGACAGGAAGAGCTCGGCCTCGGTCCCCGGCACCGGACAGCCGAGGCTCGCCAGATAGTGCAGCTGGCCGAAGGCGCGCGCGAACGTGGTCTTGCCGCCCTGATTCGGCCCCGAGACGACCAGGATCCGTTCGCGGCCCTCGAGATGAAAATCGTTGCACACCACCTTTGCCTTCTCGGCCACGAGCTGGTGCGCGAGCGCCAGATCGAAGCCGTCTCGGCTTTCGACCTTCTTGTTCGAGGTCGACAGCTTGGGATAGCAGAAGCGCAGGCCGTGATCTTTCAGGACCGCGATGTGGTCCCGAAAGGCCACGTAGAATTGGATCTCGCGATCGAACCTGCCGACCGTCAGGTCAATGAAACCTTGGTTGCGTTCGACGTAGCCGTCCAGGCGGGAAAAGATCTCCGGGTACAGATCCGCCACGAAGCCCAGGACCGCCGCCTCGACATGGTTCATGTCAACGCTGTCGGTGAATTTAACCAGATAGTTCTTGACGGCGCCTTGCTGGAATTGATCGAACGTACGCTCGACCACGGCGCTGTAATCGGGGGTGTCTTCGTATCTCTCGACCGTAATCCTGTCGCCCTTGATCAGCATGGAATAGTCGACGGTCGAGAGATCGGCCTTGAGCTTCTCGGTCTCGGCGACGAGTGTGGTGAAGCCGTTCGAGTTGGTGTAGTCGATCAGATAGTCTCGCAATCCCATCAAGCCCCGGGACCGCAAAGTCGCGGCACGGGCGGTCGCCGCCAAGGCTACGACCGCGGCACAGTAAGTGGCAACCGCGTCGAGGAACCAGAGCTTCTTCTGATGCGCGTAGCGGAGCTTGGCCGACAGGTCCAGATGCTGCCGGGTGCTGCGCATGCCCTTGGCGAAGGACCGCACCATCTGCAGGACGTCGGCGCGCTCGAGATCGCGCATCACCGCGTGACGATAATCGATGGTCGCAAGATCGCGGGTCGGACGGTAAAACAATGGTGCCAGATCATAGTCGTCTTTGCCGGCGATGATCGCCGCGACGACCTTGTCGAGGTTCAGATCCGGAAAGAACTCCGGCTGGTCGCTCGTCTCTTCTTGCCGCCCCGCGGCGCCGACCGGAAACAGGATGCTGCGAAAGGTCGCGGCGACCTCGCGCCCGGAGCCGAGCCGGCCACGGCACGTGGTTTCCGCCGGCGACTCCATCGCGCCGTCGGCCGGATGCCGTTCCAGGCGGGCAACCTTCGGTCGAGGGCGAGGCTGCTCGTGCGACGAGGGACGCTCCGAGGGCTCTATCAGGGCCACCCCGGCAGCTTCGCGAGGCGGGTGGCGGGCTTGCATGCGCACTCCTCCTTGTCCCGTGACGCGGGTCGCAGAGGAGTCATCAGCCCCGAGGGCGGTTAGAGGCGAACTCCATCGCCTGTTGGCTCTATTAACCTTGAGGGCCGGGTGCGCCCTGTCAATAGCCGATCGGCCCGCCTACTCGGCGGCCGCCATGGCGGCGGTGGCGGCGCGCTGGCGGCGCGGGCTGCGCAAAAGCAGCAGCATCGGGATCGCGAGCAGCATCAGGTACATCATCAGCCGGAAGTCGTCGACGTAGGCGATGGTCGCCGCCTGGCGGGTGATCTCGTGGTTCAGCGCCGCGAGCCCCGCCTGGCTGTCGAGGCCCCAGTAGTGCGCGATCCTGGGGACCTGGAAGATCGGGTTGAAGGGCGTCGCGTGCTCGGCGAGGGTCGCGTGGTTGATCTGGGTGTTCTGGGCGAGCAGGCTGACCACGACCGAGATGCCGATCGAGCTGCCGATGTTGCGCATCAGGCTGAACATCGCGGTCGCCTCGGTGCGCCGCTCAGGGGCCAGCGTTGCGAACGCGACCGTGCTGAGCGGCACGAACATGAAGCCGAGCCCGAGCCCCTGGATCAGGCCGCTCTCGACGATCGCCCACGAGCTGACGTCGGCGGTGAAGCCCGCCATCTGCCAGAGCGAGAGCGCGGTCAGGCCAAGGCCAATCAGGATCAGGAGCCGGACGTCGAGCCGGCCGGTCAGGAAGCCCACCATGAACATCGCGCACATCGTGCCCATCCCGCGCGGCGCCAGGAGGTAGCCGGTGGTCAGGACCGGATAGCCCATCAGGTTCTGGAGGAAGGGCGGCAGCAGGCTCAAGGTCGCGAGCAGGATGATCCCGACCACGAAGATGAAGAGCAGGCCGGTCGCGAAATTGCGGTCCTTGAACAGCGCGGGCTCGATGAACGGCCGTTTGGCCGTGAACATGTGGACCAGGAACAGGTAGAAGCAGAGGCCGCAGATCACCGCCTCGGCGATGATCTCGGTCGAGGAGAACCAGTCCTTGGTCTCGCCGCGATCGAGCATCAGCTGGAGCGCGCCGAGTGCCAGGCTGAGGAGCGCGAACCCGAAGAAGTCGAACGGGCGCGAGCTGTCGCGCCGGGTCTCCGGGACGAAGGCGAGCAGGCCGAGCAGCGCCATGATGCCGAACGGCAGGTTGATGTAGAACACCCAGCGCCAGTTGTAGTACTCGGTGAGCCAGCCGCCGAGCGTCGGCCCGAGGATCGGACCGACCATGACGCCCACCCCCCACATGGCCATCGCCCGGCCATGCTGCTCGCGCGGGAAGCTGTCGAGCAGGACGGCCTGGGAGAGCGGCACGAGGCCGGCGCCGAACGCACCCTGGAGCAGGCGGAACAGCACGATCTCGCTGAGCGAGGTCGCGGCCCCGCAGAGCATCGAGACCAGCGTGAAGCCGGTGACCGTGACCAGGAACAGGCGCTTGCGGCCGAAGCGGGCCGCGAGCCAGCCGGTCGGCGGCGTCATGATCGCGGCCGCGACGATGTAGGAGGTCAGCACCCACGAGATCTGGTCCTGGGTCGCCGACATGCTGCCCTGCATGTGCGGCAGCGCGACGTTGGCGATCGTCATGTCGAGCGCCTGCATGATCGTCGCCAGCATCACCGAGACGGTGATCAGCGCCCGGTTGGCGGGCGCGGCGTCGTGGGCGTGGTGGGCGTTAGGGGCCGGGGCGCTCATCAGGGGCTGAGCGCGAGCGCCTTGCCCGGCTCGGTGACGTAGCCCGCCCAGGCGAGCGCGGTCTCGACGAAGCCCGGCAGCTCGCGCCGGTGGCCGGTGTCGATCTCGGCGACCACGCTCATGCCGGCGCGCAGCGGCGGATCGCCGGGCTCGGTCCGGAGTGCGATCCGGACCGGGATCCGCTGCACGACCTTGACCCAGTTGCCGCTCGCGTTCTGCGGCGGAAGCACGGAAAACTGGGCGCCGGTCGCCTGGCTGATGCTCTCGACCGTGGCCGGCCACTCGCGGTCGGGATAGGTGTCGATCGTGACGGTCGCCGGCTCGCCGGGCCGGACGTGGGTGAGGTCGGTCTCCTTGAAGTTGGCCTCGACCCAGACGTCCTGGTCGGCGACGATGCTCATCACCGGCGTGCCGTCGCTGACGTAGTCGCCGAGATCGGGCTTCTGGCTCGCGACGCCTGCGAACGGCGCCCGCACGACCGCGTGCCTGAGGTCGAGGGCCGCCTGGTCGCGCGCGGCCTTGGCCTCGAGGTAGGTCGGGTGCTGCTCGACCGGGATGTCCGGATTGCTGGCCAGATCGGCGAGCAGGCCTTGCAGCTCCTGCTGGGTGACCGCGACCTGCTGGTGCGCGACCTGGAGATTGTGCTGCGCCTCGTCGTACTTGGCCTGCGAGGCGAAATCGCGCTTCAGGAGCTTGGCCTGGCGCTGGAACTCCTGCTCAGCGAAGGCGACGTTCTTCTGCGTCAGCTCGAGCTCCTGCTGCTTCTGCCGGTAGCTCGCCTTGAGCGCGCGCACGTCGTTCTCGGCCTTCCTGAGGCGGGCCTCGGCCTGGGCGAGCGCGATCTTGAACGGCTGCTGGTCGAGCCGGAACAGGACCTGGCCCGGGTCGACGTGCTGGTTCTCGCGCACGTCGACCTCGACGATCGGGCCCGACACCTCGGCGGCGACCGCCGCCATGTCGGCCCTGACGTAGGCGTCGTCGGTGTCGACGTAGCGGCCGCCGGTGAGATAGAAATAGCCGCCGACGATCAGGACCAGCGCCGGCCCGAGCAGCAGCAGCAGGCGCCGCAGCCAGCGGCGCCGGCGTTCCGGCGACGGCGCGGCCGAGCGCGGGCGGGGCTCGGCGACCGCGGTCCCGTCCGAGCCGATCGGGGCCGGCGGGGTCGGACGTTTCGACCACGGGAGCTTAGGCACGGGCCACCTCCGCCCGGACCAGGTTGCCCTTGATCGTGTGCAGGGTCTGGATCAGCTGCTTGCGCTGCCGGTCGGAGAGCCCCTGCATCGCCTCCTCGCGGGTCTCGCTGGCGAGCGCGCGCATGTCGTCGAGCAAGGGCTCGGCCTTGACCGTCAGGTACAGGCGCTGGACCCGCCGGTCGGCGGGATCGGCGCGGCGCTCGACCCAGCCCGCCGCCTCGAGCCGGTCGATCAGGCGGGTGAGCGTGATCGGCTGGACCTCGAGCAGGTCGGCGAGGCAGGCCTGGTTCATGCCCTGGTTCTGGGACAGCCGCGCCAGCGCCTGCCACTGCGGCTGGGTCAGGCCCAGCGCCTGGGCGCGGCGGTTGAAGTTGCGGCGCAGCAGCCTCGCGACATCGACCAGCAGCACGCCGACCGCCTGATAGGGATCGTCCATCGTTCCTACATGCTCATTGTAAGCATGCTTATAATAAGCTTTTTCGGCACCCCGGCAAGGGCCACGGGGAGAAAAACCGCGTCCCGGATCCGCTTCGCGTGAGGTTCCGAACCGGCCGGGCGACCGGGGGTGGAGGGGCCGAATGGGCTCGGTTCGGTGGCTCCCCCTTGGCCGGACGCCCGGCTTTGCGTCCTGGAATGACTGGTCCGTCAGCCGCGACGTGGTTGCCGCTGACGCACTCGATGTCAAACCCGTCGCGCCCTTCGAGCGGCCATTCAAACCGAAGTGGACAGGGCCGCCAGAACCGGCGCGAGCCTAGCGAACGCCTGTTCCGAACTCCGAGGTCTTCGCCGACGACGCGAGAGCTCCGACCCGCGCTTCCGGATCGATGGTCACTGGGCGCGCCACTCACCAAAAATTAACTCACTGACGTGCAAACAGTTCTCCAGATGGTCCATGCGACCCTGGGAATCCGCCCCGCCCGATTGGTTGGCCGGCGCACGGACTCCCAGGGTCGCATGGACCAGCGAGCACCTGGCAGTTTGAGAACCCGGGCTTGCCAGATGGTTAACGCTCATGCGTCTCGACTCGCGGACAGCTGCGATGCCGCAGGTGATGCGCGGGCCCCGATCTCAAGCTGGAAGGTACCGACGGTTGGCGGGAAGCTTCGGATGCGACCCGGGCTTAGCGCAGCGTTCGATTTTCGGAAACCGACCCGGGTCAGCGCAACGTTCGCCAGGCGACCGCGATCCGGGTCGCGGTCGTGAGCCAGCAGAGACCGCCGAAAATCCAGGCGATGAGCGGGAAAAAGTGGGGGAAGAGGCAGGCGAGAACAAGTACGAAAATGGTCTCGGTGCCTTCGGTCAGGCCGCCCAGGTAATAGAGCGATTTCCGGCCGCGGAGCTCGGTCGAGAGGCCGCGCTTGGCGGCCATGATCGCGAAGGCGAGAAAGGACGTGCCAGTGCCGACGAAGCTGAAGACCAGGAAGGCCGCGGGCAGACCGTTGGCGGCAGGGTCGGCGAGTGCGAAGGCGAACGGGACGCCCGAATAGATGATGAAGTCGAGGACGATGTCGAAGAAGCCGCCGAGGTCGGAGAGGCCGCGCTGGCGGGCGATGGCGCCGTCCAGGCCGTCGAACAGGCGGTTGAGGAGCAACAGGACGAGACCTGGGGCGTAGGCCTGGCGCGCGATCGCGGCCATCGCGCCAAGCCCGAGCGCGAAGCCGATCCAGCTCGCGGCGTTGGCCGAGACGCCAAGCGCGGCGAGCGGCCGGCCCAGGCGCTCGAGCGGCGGATCGATCAGCCGGCGCAGGCGTGCGTCCAGCATCGCCGGCCGGCGGCCGCGCTGGCGCTCCCTCAGCCCTGGTCGGGCTTGGACGGCCGGGCGTCGCTTTGCGGCCAGCCGAGGCTCACCACCCGCCCGGGCCGGGCCGGCTCGGGCCCAGCCTGCTCAGGCTTGGTCGCCGCGATCTCCTGCTGGTAGCGGCGGCGCAGCCGGTAGGCCGACCACCAGCCGACCGGCAGGCTCGCGAGGTAGACGACGCCGACCGCCAGCAGCGTGTACCAGGGCTCGCTGGACAGCGCGGCCACGAACATGCCGACGAAGATCAGGGTCGGCAGGATCCAGTCGGGCTTGACCCGGACGACCACGGTCTTGATCGAGAAGGTCGGGACCCGGCTGACCATCATGAACGCCACGAAGGTCATGACGGCGGCGTTCAGGACCCAGGACTGCGGCCAGTCGGCGCCGGTCGCGAACGCCAGCAGCAGCGGGATGATCGCGCAGCCGGCGGCGGCCGGCGCCGGCATGCCGGTGAAGAAGCGCGACATCCAGGGCGGCCGGGCGGTATCCTCGAGCTCGGTGTTGAAGCGGGCCAGGCGCAGCGCGCAGCAGGTCGCGAACAGCAGCGTCAACGCCCAGCCGATCGCCTTCACCTGGTTCAGCGACCAGAGATAGACCAGGATCGCCGGCGCGACGCCGAAGCTCAGGAAATCGGCCAGCGAATCCAGCTCGGCGCCGAGCTTGGAGGTGATCTTCAGCAGCCTCGCCGAGCGGCCGTCGAGGCCGTCGAGCACGCCCGCGACCATGATCAGGATGACCGCGAGCTCGAAGCGGTGGTCGAGGGCGTAGCGGATCGAGGTCAGGCCGGCGCACAGGCTCAGCACCGTGAACATGTTCGGCACGAGGTGGATCAGCGGCTGCCGGAGCCGCGCGCGTGGGCGCCGACGACGGCGAGGAAGCATCAGCTGCGTCTCCAGGCGGTGGGGGGTCGGTTGCGCCGGCCGTCGGCGAGCACGGTCTCGCCGGCGACCGCGCGCTGGCCGAGGGCGACCATCGGCGCGAAGCCGTCCGGCAGATAGACGTCGCAGCGGCTGCCGAACCGGATCATGCCGACCCGCTCGCCGGCGTGGAGCAGGGCGCCCTGCTCGACCGAGCAGACGATCCGGCGCGCCACCAGGCCCGCGATCTGGACCAGGCCGAACACCTCGCCGTGCGCGGTCTCGATCCGGAACGACTGGCGCTCGTTGAGATCCGAGGCCTTGTCGTCGGCGGCGTTCAGGAACTTGCCGGGGTGATAGGCGAGCCTGGTGATCCGGCCGCCGACCGGGGCCCGGTTGACGTGGACGTCGAAGACGTTGAGGAACACGCTGATGCAGGTGCGCGGCACCTCGCCGAGCTCCAGCTCGGGCGGCGGCCGGCGCTCGACGATCGCCGCGACCGTGCCGTCGGCGGGGCTGACCACGAGGTCGTCGCCCTGGGGCGTGACCCGCGGCGGATCGCGGAAGAAATAGGTCATCCAGGCGGTCGGCAGCAGCCCCAGCCACAGCAGCGGCCACTCGAACCAGGCGAGCAGGACCGTGACGACCAGCCCGCCGGCGATGAACGGCCAGCCGGCCGGGTGCACCGGCACGATCAGGCGGCGCAGATAATCCGGCACGTCGGCCATCCCTGCTGGTTGGTCATCCGGATCATGTAGGGCGCGGCCGAGACGGCGTCAAAGCCTGGCCGGCACCAGCGCTCCGGTCGAGCGCTCATCGATCCGGCGCCCCGGGCCGGTACCAGGGCGGCCGCGCCGGCGGTCCGGCCGCGCCGGCCGTGACCCGGCGCGACCGGCGCCCGGGCTGCCCGGTCAGCGCCCGCAGCAGTGCGATCGCGACCGCGGCGGCGACTGCCAGCGCCCAGGCGGCGAGCGCCGGCAGCGGGCCGGCGGCGAGATGAAGGACCAGGCAGAAGCCCGCGTAGGTCGCGATCCCGGCCGGCACCCGCGCCATGGTCGCGAGCGCGAACGCGCGCCCGTAGTCGCGCTCGAGGATCCAGAGCGAGGCCAGCATCGTGGTCGGAAAGGCGTAGGCGAGACCGGCGATCATCGGCCCCAGCAGACCGGCGGCCTCGGCGACGCTCGCGACCACGATACCGGCGATCAGGCCGCGGGCGAGCACGAGATGCCAGCCGGCCCTGATGTCCGTGGTCGGCAGCGCCCTGATCCGGGCGGTGCCGAGCAGCGCGACCAGGCCGGCTCCGACCGCGATCGCGCCGGCGGCGGTGAAGAGCGAGCGCGGCAGGGCGATCGTGGCGAGCACCAGCGCCAGCCAGGCGAGCACCGCCGCCGCGAGGCCGGCGGCGAAGCTCCGCCCGCGCGCGACCCGGACGAACGCGGCGGCAAACGCCAGAACCGCGCCGGTGCCGGCGAAGCTCGTGAGCGCGCCGCGGCTGACGAAGCCCGCGCTCTGCTCCAGCGCCACAAACAGGAAGCCTGGCCCGGCGTTCATCGGGAAGGTCATGACCACGCTCGCGATCAGGGCGCCGCCGCGCTCGCCGAGCTTGGCGACCAGCACGATCGCGAGCGCGGTGGCGCAAGCCCGCCAGCCGAGATCGAACAGCAGCTCCAAGGCGTGATCGCCCGCATCGCCGGCCGCTAGCGGCCGGTTAGTACCTGTGATCCTGGCGGCGAAGCTGGTGCCCCTGCAACCTTTTGCGCGCGCCGGGGTGGCGCCGGCCTAGGAGCCTGTCCGGATAATGGTTCGGCGGGATAGCGTTGGTAATGTGGGCTGGCGGGTCGTGTCGACGGACATGACGGAATGACCGAGGTGCGGGTGGCTGCGGGCTCAGATAGCGCGGGCGCTGACCAGTTTGGTCAGATTGTAGGTGCAGACCAGCGCCCATTCGGCCTGGACCTTGGCGAACCCGCGCAAGAGTGCGCCGCAGCGTGCGCCGGATGGCCTCGGCCTGCCCGTTCCAGACCGAATACCACCTCGCCTATCTCTACCTGAAGCGCGCCGCCGCCTTCTGACCGCCCCTGCCAACCTCTCGCGCACCGCGTCGCGGGCCGATGGTGCACGTCCAAAATTCGCCTCAGACCACCGATATCAACCGAAATCGCCCCGCCCGGTCATCTCGCCCGTCCCGACCGTCAAACTCTGCCCGCGCCTATCGGCTGTGAGAAATCCGGGTTAGCTTTGGAGTAAATAATGTTGGTTACGGGCGTGGGATTTGAACCCGCAACCTTCAGGTTATGAGCGTTCCGACGGCGGTGCTGTTCCCAAGGAGGCAAAGTGCCAAATCCCTCGCTGCTCCTCCCACGCCAGCGCCCCGTTCCCCAGCATCTCAGCCAGCCTGAGCCCCTTCGACTGCCGCCCGTCCAGGATCGCTTCCACGACGTCGGGCGCCAGACAGGTCAGTGGAAGGAGCCGACAGACATAAGGCGATGGTGACGCCCTCCTGCTCCGCAAGGTCCGTGATCGACTTCGCCTGACCGCTCTCGATTCCGCGCCGCCAGCGATGCGCACGCACGAGCGCCTTGACCAGCCTCTCGTCGCGGCGCGGCTTCCGTGCCGGTGCCGCCACGCCCTCCGGCATCATGATCAGCTTTCGGCCACCGCGGCGCTGCAGTCGAACCGGGATCCGGATGGTCAGAGTGTCGACCTCGAGAGCTAGGCGCTCGGTCATTACTCTGCGGCGTCCAGCAGGGGTCCGGACGCGGCCAGAGCCGGCGCCTCCTGGTCGGGCAGCTCCGCGACGAGGCTGCGAATCCCGGCAGCATGCAGCGTGACAGAGATGCCGTCAGGCGCGACATCGATGCGCTCGATCAACAGCCGCAGGATGCGCGCCTGCTCGGCCGGGTAGAGTTCGTCCCACACCGGCTCGAACCTCCCGAGGGCTTCGATGACATCGCCCTCCTCGTGCCCGGTGTCCTCAGCCGTGCCGTTCTCCCTCCGCACTGCGGTGATGGTCCGCGCGACCAGCTGCTCGGGCGACGCGAGCAGCCGACGCACCTGCCCGAGGACCAGTCCCTCCACCTCGCTGGCGGCGATCGAGCGCACCGGGCAGGTGTCGTGGCCCCTGCGGCTCGCCCCGAGGCAGATGTAGTAGCGATACAGCCGGCCGCGCCGGCGCGTATGCGTCGGCGTCATCGCCGAGCTGCAGTGCGTGCAGCGCATCAGCCCCCTGAGCGGCGCCGGCGTCCTGGCGCGGGCCTCGTTGGCCCGGCGCCTCGCGTTCGAGGCGAGGACCTCGTGCACCCGATCCCAGGTCGGGCGGTCGACGATCGGCTCGTGCTCGCCCGGGTAGCTCTTGCCTTTGTGGACGGCCTCGCCAAGGTAGACCCGGTTGCGCAGGATCTTGTACAGCGTGCCCTTGTCGAACGGCCGTCCCGCGCGGAGAATGCCGGCCTGCGTGGTCCAGGACTTGGTGCGGTGGCCCTGGGCGTTCAGCTCTCGGATCAGCAGGAGGGCCGAGCCGAGGTCGAGGAAGCGGCGGAAGATCGCTGTTGCAGCTTGGCGGCCCGTCGAGGGAGCCCATTGATCCAGCGCAAAGCGCCGTCTATCGGAGCATGGAAAGTCAAGCGTGGTCCCAAGGGAGCTATCGCCATGGCCTACCGGACGATCCTGGTCGAGCTGCAGCGCAACGGCTCGATGGAAGCGCGCGTGCGTCCGGCGCGGGCGCTCGCGCGGCGCTCCAAGGCAGTGCTGATAGGCATGCATGTGATGCCGACCCCGTCATTCCAACGTCGTTCGGCGAGGCTGGGGCCTATCTGGGACCCGAAGTGCTTGAGGCGCAGCGTCAGGCGAGCCGTGAGGTCAAAGAGCAGGTCCGTGAAACCTTTGAGCGGGTCTGCGGGACAGGCCGCAACGCGATCTGGCGGGAGGCCGAGGGCGACGCGGGTCATCTGCTCGCGGGAGCAGCGCACTGTGCAGATCTGGTGGTGGCGGCGAAGCGGGAGCTCTCTGCTCTTGAGGCACCCGCGGTCGTCGAGGAACTCACCTTGGCCGTGGGCGTGCCGGTCCTGATGCTACCGCCCGACGCCCCAGAAGCATTCGGTCGGACCGTGGTGGTCGGCTGGAACGGCTCCCGGGAGGCCGCGCGCGTGGTGCATCAGGGTCTGCCCTTGCTGCGCCAGGCCGAGCACGTGATCCTCCTGGCGATCGGCGAGGCGGCAGCGGACAGCGTCGAAGCCGGTGCTGCCATGCTGCAGCGCCACGGCGTCACCATCGAGCCGCAGCGGATTGACGAGTTGGACGGCGATGCGGGCGAAGTCCTGCTCGCGCAGGCGGCCGCGCACGGCGCCGATCTGCTGGTGATGGGCGCCTACGGCCACAGCCGGCTGCGCGAGCTAGTGTTCGGCGGCGCCACCCGCCACGGGCTGCGCGAGGCGTCCCTGCCCGTCCTGTTCGGCAGTTGATCCGGCGCGCGAAGCATTGGTAGCAAGGCGCCCTAACAGCGCCGCCCCCCGAGCGGACGTCCTATGGGTTACCTGTTTCTAGCCTTCGCCCTCACGCTCAACGCCGCCGCCAACATCTTGCTAAAGATCGGCGCGACGCGGCTCGGTGGACTCGACCAGCCAGGCTTCTTCGGCCGACTGGTTTCGGATCACTACCTCCTCGCCGGTCTGATCCTGTTCGCCTGGAATGTCGTTTTCTATGTCGCGGCACTCGCGCGGCTGAACTTGTCCACAGCCTATCCGATCATGGTCGCGGGCGGCGTTCTGATCGTCGTCTCGGTCTCGGTCCTCTCGCTAGGGGAGTCCTTGGAGCCGCTGCAGGTCATCGGGCTCGTCCTGCTTGTTGTCGGCATCGCTCTGGTCGGTCGTCACGGCTTCGCGTGATCGCTATGCTCTACCTGGTCACCGGCGGATCGGGCTTTCTCGGCATCAATCTTGTGCGCTTCCTACTGGCGCGGGGGCATGCGGTGCGCTCGCTCGACATCGCGCCCTTCGAATACCCTGAGCGGCCGGCAATCGACGACATGCGGGGCGACATCCGTGACCGCGCGACCGTCGACCGCGCGATGAGCGGGGCCGAGATGGTCGTCCACTGCGCCGCGGCTCTACCGCTCTACAGCCGCGCGGACATCTTCTCGACCAACATCGAGGGCACGCGCATCGTCCTCGAGAGCGCCTTCGGGAATGGCATCCCGCGGGTCGTCCACATCTCGTCGACTGCCGTCTACGGCGTTCCCGACCATCACCCGATCTACGAGGACGATCCGCTGCAGGGAGTGGGTCCCTACGGCGAGTCCAAGATCGGCGCCGAGCGCGCCGGCCTGGAGATGCGCGCCAGGGGCTTGTGCGTACCGATCCTCCGTCCCAAGTCATTCGTCGGACCGGAACGGCTCGGAGCCTTCGAGCTGTTTTTCGACTGGGCGAGCGAGGGGCATAATTTCCCGGTCCTGGGCGCCGGGGACAACCGCTACCAGCTGCTCGACGTCGACGATCTGTGCCGGGCGATCGAGCTGTGCGCGACCGTAGCGCGGGAACGCGTCGACGACGTCTTCAACATTGGCGCCAAGGATTTCGGTACGATGCGCGCGGACTTTCAGGCGGTGCTCGACCGCGCTGGCCACGGCAAGCGGATCATCAGTCTGCCCGAGCGTCCCGTCGTCTGGGCGTTGCAGGTCCTCGAGGCCCTGCATCTTTCGCCGCTCTACGAATGGATCTACGAAACCGCCGGGAAGGAGAGCTTCGTCTCGGTCGAGCGCATCGAGCAACGGCTTGGCTTCGTGCCGCGGTACTCGAACCGGGAGGCGCTGATCCGCAACTTCGACTGGTATTTCGCTCATCGCGACCAGTTTCGCGGCACCTCCGGAATCTCGCACCGGGTGCCGTGGAAGCAGGGCGCGCTGCGGCTCGCCAAGCTGGTCTTCTGAGACATGGCGATCGAGGCCGGGACGATGCCCGACGCCATGGTGCCGGCGCCGGTGGACCGTTCGGTGCCGCTGGTCGTCGACCTGGACGGGACGCTGGTCCGAACCGACCTGCTGCTCGAATTGGTCTTCACGCTCGCCAAGCGGAGCCCGCTGCGCCTGCTGCTGGTGCCGCTCTGGCTGGCCGGGGGCAAGGCCCGCCTGAAGCGGCGCTTGGCGGCGGAGGCGCGGCCGGATGCAACCGTTCTGCCGTACCGCCCGGACCTGCTCGACCGGCTCGCGGCGGAGAAGCGCCGCGGCCGGCCGTTGGTGCTGGCGACCGCGGCCGACGCCGGCGTCGCGGAGGACGTGGCGCGCCACCTCGGGCTGTTCGATCGGGTGCTCGCGAGCGACGGCGAGGTCAACCTCGCCGGGGAACGGAAGCGCGACCGGCTGGTCGCCGAGTTCGGCCTGCAAGGATTCGATTTTGTCGGCAGCGGGCGGAGCGACGAGGCGCCGTGGCGTGCCGCCCGCAGGGCCGTGGTCATCGAGACTGCCCCCGGCCTCGCCTCGAGGGTGGCGAAGCAGACCGAGGTCGTGGAGATCCTTCCAGGCGATCGGCCTTCAGCGGCACTCTACCTCGAGGCGCTCCGGCCGCATCAGTGGCTCAAGAACGCACTCGTATTCCTGCCGCTGCTGGCGGCGCACCGGATTTACGAACCCGATCTCTTGTCACAGGGGCTGCTCGTCCTGCTCGCTTTCAGCCTCTGTGCGTCCAGCGCCTATCTCCTGAATGATCTCCTGGATCTGCCGAGCGACCGGCATCATCCGCGCAAGCGGGACCGCCCGCTGGCATCCGGGCGGCTGCCGCTCGCCCATGGCCTCGCGCTGGCACCGCTTCTGCTGATTACCGGTCTGGCGCTCGGCGCTCTGTCGGGACAGCTCCTGGTCGGCCTGCTTGCCCTCTACTATGTCCTGACAATGTCCTATTCACTGCGCCTGAAGGACGTCCTGATCCTCGATGTGCTGGCGCTCGCGGGGCTGTACACGCTGCGGGTCATGGCCGGCTCGGCCGCGTTCGCGATCCCGCCGTCGGCCTGGCTGCTCGCCTTCTGCGTATTCCTGTTCTTCAGTCTCGCGATGATCAAGCGCTACGCGGAGCTGGTCGCGATGCGGGCCGTCGAGGGCGTCAAGGCTCACGCACGCGCCTATCTGCTCGAGGACAAAGAGCTCCTCGCTGCGCTCGGCGGCGCCAGCGGCTATCTTTCGGTGCTGGTGCTTGCCCTCTACATCACGAGCGATGCCATGCACGATCTCAGCGTCCGCTATCAGCTGATCTGGCTGGTTTGCGTGCTGCTGCTGTATTGGATCAGCTACATGTGGCTAATGGCGCATCGTGGCCGGATGCTGGACGACCCGCTCGTGTTCGCGCTTCGCGATCGGGTCAGCCAGATCGTGATCGCCCTGATGGCGGCGACCCTGCTGATCGCGGCATGAGCTGGCGGAATCTCGCGATCGCGCTGCTCGTCACGCTCGGGGCAGCCCCCCAGCCGGCGCCCGTGCCGCCCGATCAGGCGGCCGAGTATGCCGCCGACGTGCCGAAGACGGTCCTCGAGCTACAGCAATTCCGGCGCGCCCGGTCGATGCCGGTGCGCGACGCCGAGGGTCGGCCCGGCACCGCGACGCTGATCGAGCTCAATCCATACGTCAACGCGTGGTTTGTGCTGAGCGTCGCGTGGGACGACGGTCAGCCGGCAAAAAGCTACCACCTTCAGAACCCGGACCCGCGCGGGCAGCATCTGCGCTTGGCGGAGACCGGTCTGGTGCTCACTGCGGGCGGCGGAGACCATGACTGCGGCCTCTGGGCCGGACCGGCCGCTCCGCTTCAGGAGGCGAGCGCCTCCGGCCTGCCGTACGCGTCGCTCTGTGACGGTCGGCTCTACCTCCGCAATCGCATCGCCGGCCGGCGCACCGATCTCGAGCGGGTAACCGATTTTCTTCGCGACCACGTCTGGGGCGGCGAGGCGATCGTCGGCTTCGTCCGCGAGGAATTCTACGCCGACGCCTTCCTCGAGCAGAGCCGGGCGGAGGCGGCCACCGATGGCGCGCTCGCGCCCGAGGACGGCCCTCGCCCGGCATCGCTCGGCGCCACCTACGCCGATCGCGCCGTCACGCCGCCCCATCTCGAGATCACGGTCGCCGGGCCGCCCTCGGGCCGGCTCACGCTCGGGCGCTGGTATCCGGCGAGCGGGCTGACCGGCATCTGGCTCAGCGTCATCGAGGCCCAGGCGGTGAGCCCGAATATCCTGGCCAGCTACCCCGGCCGCGCGAGCGCGCTCGATCCGATCGAGGCAGGCGCTCTCGACTATCTGGTCGCGTTCGACCTCAGTGCGTTCGATCTCCGCTTCGCGCTCGGCACCGACCATCCCCGCCTCGGCTGGTCGCCGCGCGTACCCGACGCGGTCCGCAACGCCGCCCTGCCCGGGCCGGACGGTATCGACACGGCCGCGCCGCTGGTCACGACCGGGATGGTGAGCCCGGATCTCCTGAAGCGGACGGTCGCGACCTTCACCGGCGGCTTCAAGCGCGAGCACGGCGCCTTCAAATACGGCGAGCTGGCGTTCCGCAACCACGGCAGCCACTACGGCTTCATCGAGGAGGGCGTGGTCTTCAGCAAGCTGCAGCCGGGGCTCGCGACGGTCGTGGTGAACGACGACGGCGCGGTCGACATGCGAACCTGGTCGACCCAGGATGACCGGGCGCTTGCCGAGATCCGTTATGCCCGCCAGAACGGCCTGTCCCTGGTCGAGTCCGCCCCGGCCACCGGGGCGCCGGAGCCCGGGGCGCTGGTCACGCGCTGGGGTGCCGGCAACTGGTCAGGCTCCGCCGAGGGCAAGTTCCGCACGCTGCGGGCCGGCACCTGCCTCCAGGAAACCGCGGGCCGCAGTTTCCTGATCTACGGTTATTTCTCCACGACCACGCCCTCGGCCATGGCCCGGGTCTTCCAGGCCTATGGCTGCCACTACGCGATGCAGCTCGACATCAACGCGCTCGAGCATACCTACCTCGCGCTCTACCCGCGCCAGGGCGACAAGGTGGTCGTTGAGCACCTGATCCGGGGCATGGACGAGGTCGACAAGGATAACGACGGCGAACTCATTCCCCGGTTCATCGGCTTTCCCGACAACCGCGATTTTTTCTATCTGGTCCGGCGCGAGGATCGCTCATGAGCAGGCGGCTGGCGCTGGTGGTGCTCGCCTGGATGGCGCTGGCCGCCGCCGGCGCGGATGCGGCGAGCACGCTCGTGCAGCGGAACAATCTGCTGTTCCAGCAGCTGCAGGCGGTCCACGGCCTGACCGACCGGCAACTGGCAGCGGTGCGCGCGATCTTCGCCGGCTCCGGCGTGATCGGCCAGGGCAATCCGGCGATCACCGAGCACCCGGTCACGCCCGCGGAGTGCCGGGCCAGGATCGCCGAGCAGCACGTCGACTATGCCAACCCGAGGTTCGAAAAAATCTGCGGCGGCAAGTACATGGCACCACTCTACGACCCGGCCCAGCAGCGCCCGGAGGATGCCAAGGTCTGCATCGACCAGTTCGAGTTTCCGGACCTCCCCTGCACCTATCCCGTGGTCTGGGTGCGGGCGCGCGAGGCGGCCGAGATCTGCGCGGCGATCGGTAAGCGGCTGTGCGACGCGCACGAATGGGAGGGGGCCTGCGCCGGCGCCCTCGAGCCACCCGACTACCGCTTTGATCTTGCCAAGGGCCTGAGCCCGGATGCCGCGATCGAGCGCCTGCGCAAGGCCCACAACCAGGCCGACGCGCCGACCAAGACCTGGAGCTACGGTCCCGCCTATCAGAAGGGCGTCTGCGCCGCGGCCAGCCACAAGAGCCCGACCTGCGACGGCGGCGGCTGGTCGAAATGCGGCTCGAACACCTACCCGACCGGCGATTTCCCGGACTGCCACAGCTCACTTGGCGTCTACGACCTGAACGGCAACGCCGCCGAGCACATGAACCTGCCGCTGAGCGAAGACGAGATGGCGAGCCGCGGCAGCAAGGAGCTCGGCTACACCGAGATGAAGGGCAGCTGGTTCATCTTCGACACCTACCGCGCCCACGACGACTGGTGCCGCTGGCGCGCCCCCTACTGGCACGGGAGCCGGGTCATGGACCCGAAGAGCCACGCCAACTACCACCTCGGCTTCCGCTGCTGCAAGTCGCTGGACTCCGCGAACTGAACGAGTGTACACCCCCGGTTGAGGTATCTGGGTGTTGCAGTCGCCGCACTTCGACAGCGCGCCACAACGGTCCGAACCCCGCTTTCCGCCTCATGCAAACCAATCTGGTCTTCTTGAGGTCTGACGGCCGTTATGGATCAACCGAAGATTGTGTACTCGTCCTGGCGTCGGGCGTGGCCCCAGTTTCTGGCGATCACGGCGCTTATCGCGCTATCTTGGGTCAGTTTGCAGTCTGGCGACAAGCGCTTCGCGTTTATCGTCGGGCCGCTAATTTATTTGCATATTCTGTCCTGTCCAGGCGCTTAATCCCCTCAGCACACCGCCGGGGGATGAACGCAATGGCGAGGAAAGAGTACGACGCGGCGATCTCTCTTTTCGATGAAAGCTATCTCTTCTTCTCAAAGCACAAGTGGATCGATGACGACCGGGCGATCACTATGATGTCGCCCTCGAACTGGAGCTACCGGGAGTTAGCTCTTCTTAATGCAGCAGCAGCTCATGCAGAAAAAGGTGAGGTCACGAAAGCCAAGGGCTACTACGAACGTGTGACAACGGAATTTCCGGACAATGAATATGCCAAATCCGCACTGAAGTTCATTGCAGCGGCACGTCATGCAACGCAGACCTGACACGGAATGCGGTTTACGCAACCATATGCAAGCCAAGCCGAGCGCAGCTCCGCCCCGATGTCGGTTCTCGTGGGGCGCCTGATGAGGCGCAGCTCAGCATGCGACTGTGGTGGCGCATCCGGTTTCTTGATCCGCCCGCTGGCGGGGCACGTGCGCAGCTTCGATCAGGCCGGCGAGGCGCATGATCGGCCCTTCGTCGCTGACGATGCCCGCCAGCCATTGATCCTGCAATACTTCAAAGATCGGCCGCGGCTGCCCGTTCACGTAGGCGACAGCACTGACCAGGCGGACGCCGTGGCTATAGTCGGCGTAGCGGGCGCCGTGGACCGTGCTGAGCGGCTGGATCGGATCGCCCTCGCCGCGGTGCCAGCCGTAGATCGCAACCCGCCCCGGCTTCGAGAGCAGACGGTTGCTGAGCACGATGTCCTTCTTGTCGCCCGCGACCAGCAAGCCGAGCGGCGCCCCGAGCGCCAGACGCTGCTCACGAATCCGGTGATCGTGGCGCCAGTAGTAGGCGGTCGAGCGCATCCGGTCCGAGGCCGGCAGCGGTTGCGGCCGCAGATGCACGTCCGCCTGCTGATAGATCGCATCGACCATCTTGGGGGTCGGCAGGACGAAGCCGAAGCGCCTCGCGACCGCCAGTGCGGTCGGCAGCGCCATTGGGATGCGCAGGAAATCCTCGTCTGAACCGAGCGCCAGATAGTCGGGCGTGACGCAGATGGTGACGCGTACCGACCGGCCCCCGGCTTCGCCCTGCAGGGTCACCGGTCGGAGACGCCGGAGAAACGCCGGCAGGTCGCCCGCGAGCAGCGCGCGGGCAATGATCGGCTCGCGCTCGGCCTCGCTTAAGGCCGCGGTCGCGCGCACGAAGCCGCTGCCGCTTGGCGCGCCCGCGGGCCGCGGCGGGATCGCCTGAACCAGCGTGCGCGGGCAGCCGTCGGCGGCCGCCGGCCCGGCCGCGAGCAGGTACCAGACTGAGACCAGCGCAAGCGCCACGATCGCCCCGGTTGCCCTGCTCGCCATCAGCTTGCTCCCTGTGCGGTCCATGGCGCTTGCGAACACCTATACCGATCCAACACCGTTGATCCAGCGCAATGCGTTGCCATCTCCGGCGACAGAGGCTTGACTCGCACCGGGGCGCATCAGCGCCCCCCTTCAACACAGAAACCGTCGCGAAGGATCCCGCTATGAGCACGACCGGTCTCCCGGTCTTCGACACCACGGTGCAGGAGACCAATCTGTGGCTGAAGGCGTTAATGGAACGTCTGCACACCGATGACCGCCACCTCGCCTATCTGGCGCTCAGGGGGGCGCTGCACGCGCTGCGCGACCGGCTGCCGCCTGAGAACGCCGTCCACCTCGCCGCCCAGCTGCCGATGCTGGTGCGCGGCCTCTATTTCGAGGGCTGGCGCATGGCCGGCACGCCAACCCACGAGCGCTCGCGCGCCGATTTCCTCGACCACCTGCGGAGCGAGCTACCGCGGGGCGTGGCGATCGATCCCAACCTCGCGGCGCGCTCGGTGTTCGCGGTCATGTGGGAGAAGCTGGATCTCGGCGAAGTAGGCAAGGTGATCGAGCGCCTGCCGCCGGACCTCCAGCAGCTCTGGAGCTGATCGCTGATCGGCCGGCCGCCGGCGCAGGCGCTGCAGCGGTGCTGATCTTCGCCCTCGACGCCACGCGGGGCTTCGGGGCCGCGGTCGGGCGCGCGCTCGGCGTCGACCTCGCGCCGCACGAGGAGCGGGCGTTCGAGGACGGCGAGCACAAGGCTCGGCCGCTCATCTCGGTCAGGGGCCATGACGTGTACGTCGTGCAGTCGCTCCACGGCGGCCCCGACGCCAGCCCGAACGACAAGCTCTGCCGATTACTGTTTTTCGCGGGCGCGCTGCGGGATGCCGGCGCCTGGCGCGTGACCGCGGTGATCCCCTACCTCGCTTATGCCAGGAAGGATCGACGCACGCAAAGCCGCGATCCGGTCACCACGCGCTACGTCGCGGAACTGATCGAGGCGGTCGGGATCGACCGCGTGGTGGTCGTCGACGTCCACAACCTTGCCGCGTTCGAGAACGCCTTTCGCTGCCCGACCGTCCACCTCGAGGCGCGACCGTTGTTCGTCGCCCATCTCGCGCCCTCGCTGCGCGGCCGCGACGTGGTCGTCGTGTCCCCGGACACCGGGGGCGCCAAGCGCGCCGAGCTGCTCCGCGAATTGCTCGCCGCCGCCATCGACAGCGACATCCCGCTTGCCTTCCTCGCGAAGCGGCGGAGCGCCGGCGTGGTCAGTGGCGGGGATGCCGTGGTCGGCCCGGTCGCGGGCCGCGCAGCGGTCATCGTCGACGATCTCATCAGTACCGGCGCGACGCTCGCGCGCGCTGCGGCCGCCTGCCGGGCCGCGGGGGCGGTCGCGGTCCACGGTGTCGCGACCCACGGCCTGTTCACCGGCGATGCCGAGCGGGTCGTGACCGGGGTCGACTTCGACCGGCTGGTGATCACGAACACGGTGCCGCCTTTCCGACTCAGCGTGGCGGCGGTGCAGGCGCGGCTCAGGGTGCTCGATGCCGCGCCGCTGCTCGCCGAAGCGATCCGCCGGCTGCACGAGGGCGAGCCGATCGAGGGGCTGCACAGCTTCAGCCCCGATCAGGCGAAGAGCTCGCTGTAGTCGAGCGCGGCGCTGAGGTACCGGTCCGCCTGGGCCAGCCAGGCGTCCGGCGTGCGCGGCCCCGGCTCCAGGCTGTGCAGCGCCGCGAGCCGTGCCCGCAGAAACGCACGAAAGGCGGTGTACCAGCCGACGAGAGCGTCGGGGGGTCGGTCGCCCGCGAGCTCCTCATAGCGGCGCTGGAGCCGCGTACCGGCTTTCGCCTCGCCCAGCATCGTGCACTCGAGCGCCAGGAAAGCCAGCTCGTCGGCCGGATCGACCAGCCGCAGCCGACGGCTGAACTCGAGGCCGTCGATGATCACCGGCTCGCGCTCCAGGCAGATGTGCTCAGGCCGTAGATCTCCATGGCCCTCGACGATCCGTCCCGCGCGCTGGCGCTCGAGCAGCATCTCCGGCCGGGCGCCCAGAAAATCGATCAGACGTCCCGCCGCACGATCGACCAGATCGAGGTCGCGGGCGAAAGCCGGCCGCACCAGTTCCTGCCGGAACAGTGAGATCTCCTCTTCGAACCCTCTGCGGTGCGCCGCCGGCGAGACCGGCTCGGGCGCGAGACCGCCATAGAACTGGGCCAGCCTGAGGGCCACCCGCTCGAGATCCCGTCGCTCCGGTCCACCGGAGCGCAAGGCGCGATTGAGCATCAGCTCGTCCGGCAGCCGTCGCATCACGACGAGCCACTCGACGGCGCTGCCGTCGCCTGCGATCTGCAGTCCGCGGTGCGCCGCAAACGTCAACGGCTCGATCGCGACATAGACATCACCTGCCAACCGCCGGTTCACGCGGATTTCGGTCAGGCAATTGCGGCGGCGCGCATCGAGCGCGCGCAGGTCGATATGGTTATGACGAACCGGCTTTTTCAGCTTGTAGGCGAAGCGGTCAGTCAAGAAGACCCAGGACATGTGGGTCTCCCGCGCCTGCACCTCTTCCGGCCGTTCCGTAGAATAGGCTTTGAGCGCGCCCAGGAAGTCGACCTTGTCGGCGAGCGTGACCTCTACCGGCATGTCTCGGGCCGCTCCCGTCCATCCCATACTTCGGCCGAACTGGCTTCTACCAGTTCCGGTTCGGCGTCAAGCGCTCGGGCTCAACCACGATGCTGGTCGGCGCCGACTTCCGTCGCGAGATGTTCGGTCGTGGAGGTGGGGTAGCCAGGCTAGCCGATACTTAGTCGTTGCGTTGCCTGGATCGAGACAGCGCCTCGATCGTTCGAACCTGATTGATCTGGCGCAATGCGGTCTGCCTTACTGCTATGAGATCCCCTTCCGAGCAACTGGCAGAGGGGGCGCTGCCGTGGCCTATCGCACCATTCTCGTCGAGCTCGCCTATGACAGCGGGCTCGAGGCGCGGCTTCAAGTCGCCCTGATCCTCGCAAAGCGCTACTATGCGGTGTTGATCGGCATGCACGTCATGCCCCCGCCGTTCATCCTGACGCCTTATGCCGAAGCCGCGGCTTTCATGGGGCCCGACCTCATCGAGGGGGAGCGGGCCGCGAATCGCAAGATCAGAGACCGACTCCAAGCGGTTTTCCAGAATTTCTGCGGCAAGGAGGCCAATGTCTTCTGGCGGGAGGCTGAGGGGAGTCGCGGCGATCTCCTGGCCGAGGCCGCCTATACCGCGGACTTGGTGCTCGCGAGCCGGGCCAAGGCGGGGAGCACTGATGTACCCGACGTGCTTGATCAGCTCGTGACGATCGCAGGCGTCCCCGTGCTGGCGCTGCCGGCAGAGCTTTCCCTGGATTTCGGCCGGACCATCCTGGTCGGGTGGAACAACTCGCGCGAGGCCGCACGCGCGGTCCGCGACGCGCTCCCTTTACTTCATACAGCCAAGCACGTGATTCTGTGTGCCGTCGGCGAGGAGGCCAGGAAGGGCATCGAAGCCGCCGCCACGATGCTGGAACGGCACGGCCTGTCGGTGCGCTTGCTGCAGGTCGACGAACCGGACGCAAGGGCAGGTGAGGTACTCCTCGCGCAGGCTGGCGCCCAGGGTGCGGCTCTGCTGGTCATGGGCGCCTACGGTCATGCGCGGCTGCGCGAGCTGGTGCTCGGCGGCGCCACTCGGCACGTCTTGCGTGAAGCCGCACTGCCAGTGCTCTTCAGCGGTTGACGCCGTGGCGACTCCCGAGGAGGCGGCGCGCACGGCCGCGGCGATCGGCCGGCCGGTCGCGCTCAAGGTCCTCTCGCCCGACATCAGGCACAAGTCGGACGTGGGCGGGGTCATGCTCGGGGTCGCCGATCCCTCGAAAGTGCACGAGCCGGCCAAGGCCATGCTCGAGAGGGTGCGGGCCGCGCGGCCCGACGTCCCTATCCGAAGGAGCTCGAGCGTAGGCTTACGCTGCCGGACGGTCGCGAGTTCCTCGTCCGGCCGATCCGCCCCGAGGATGCGCCGGCGTTTCGCCGGATGGTCGAGGAGCGGACGGACGAGGAGGACAGGCGGCTCCGCTTCTTCACCGTCTTGCGGACTCTTTCTCCCGAGCTGTGCTCGCGTCTCACGCAGATCGACTACGAGCGCGAGATGGTGCTGGTCGCGATCGAGCCCGGACGCGAGGAGCTCGAGGCGTTCGGCGGTGTCGGGCATCTCGCCGCCGACCCGGATCGCGAGCGGGCCGAGTATGCGATCCTGGTACGGAGCGACCTCGAGGGCCAGGGCCTTGGAACGGCGCTCACCCAGGTCCTGATCGACTATGCCAGGGCGCAAGGCATCGGCGAGCTGGTCGCGACCGTCCCGCACGAGAATCGAACGATGCTCGACCTCGCCGAGCGGCAGGGCTTCACGCTCGTGCGCGAGGCGAACGACTCGGGTGCGGTGAAGCTCCGGCTGCGGCTCCGGGATGCGGCCGCCTGAGCCCTGAGTCCTGCGAACGCGGCTCGAGCGTCTTCGTGGCGGTCGACGGTAGGATGCTGTTGCGTTTGCCACCTGAGCTGGGGAAAGTTTTGCGCTCGATCAATGACGGCAGGTTTCGCCGGCAGAGGATCGGCGCTTGGAGCTTGATGAGGCGAGCGAGTGATCGCGTTGGCCATCCGACCCGCACCCACCCCGCAATCGCGCGTGATCGCCGTGCGCGGCTCGGTGATCGACATCGCCGTGCCGTCGGGCGACCTGCCGGCCATCAACGAGGCAATCGAGATCCAGTGGGACGGCCCCTGGCGCCTGATCGTCGAGGTCCACAGCCACCTCGACCCTGCGAGCGTGCGCGCGGTCGCTCTCCAGAGCTCGACCGGGCTGCGCCGCGGCACACCGGTGCGGCGCCTGGGCCAGCCGCTCGCCATGCCGGTCGGCGCGGCCGTGCTCGGCCGGGTGCTGAATGCCGCGGGCGATCCGGTCGACCGCGGCCCGCCGCTTGCCACCGACGTCCCACGCTGGCCGATCCACCGGCCGGCGCCGGCGCTTAGCCGGCAGACGCCGGCGCGCGAGCTGTTCGCGACCGGCATCAAGGTGATCGACCTCCTGGCGCCGATCGCGCGCGGCGGCAAGGCCGCGATGTTCGGTGGTGCCGGCGTCGGCAAGACCGTGCTGATCATGGAGCTGATCCGGGCCATGGTCGAGACCTACACCGGCATCTCGGTGTTCGCCGGCATCGGCGAGCGCTCCCGCGAGGGCCACGAGCTCCTGCTCGAGATGCGCCAGTCCAAGGTGCTCGACCGCACGGTCCTGGTGTTCGGCCAGATGAACGAGCCGCCCGGCGCCAGGTGGCGGGTCGGTCTCGGCGCGCTGACCATCGCCGAATACTTCCGCGACGAGCTCGGCCGCAACGTGCTGCTGCTGATGGACAACGTGTTCCGCTTCGTCCAGGCCGGCAGCGAGGTTTCCGGGCTCCTCGGCCGTCTGCCGTCCCGGGTCGGCTACCAGCCGACGCTCGCGACCGAGATCGCCGAGCTGCAGCAGCGTATCACCTCGGTCGCGGGCGCCACGGTGACCGCGATCCAGGCGGTCTACGTGCCCGCCGACGACTTCACCGACCCCGCGGTCGCCGAGCTGTTCAGCCATCTCGACAGCGCGATCGTGCTCTCGCGCCAGCTCGCCGCCGAAGGCATGTACCCGGCGATCGACCCGCTCGCCTCGACCTCGTCCTTGCTCGACCCCCAGGTCGTGGGCGAGGCCCACTATCGCCTGGCCGAGGAGGTCCGGCACGCCATCAACCACTACCTTGAGCTTCAGGACGTGATCGCGCTGCTCGGGATCGAGGAATTGAGCGCGGCCGACCGGCTGATCGTGCGCCGCGCGCGGCGGCTGCAGCGTTTTCTCACCCAGCCCTTCCTCGTCACCGAGGCGTTCACCGGCAAGGCCGGTCGCAGCGTGGCGCTCGCCGAAACGCTCGCCGGCTGCCGCGCGATCCTGGACGGTGCCGGCGAGGACTGGGCCGAGAGCTCCTTCTACATGGTCGGCACGCTCGACGACGCGCGCCAGAAGGAGGCGGCCGCCGGAAAAGCCGCCGCATGAACCTCCGGATCACCACACCGACCGCGGTTGTCGCCGAATTCGACGATGTCCTGCACGTGCGCGCCGAGGACGCGAGCGGCGCTTTCGGCATTCTCCCCCGTCACGCCGAATTTTTGACCGTGCTCGAGCCCTCGGTGATGTCCTGGCGCCGGTCCGGCGGCATCGTCGGCCACTGCGTGGTGCGGGGCGGCGTGCTCGCGGTGCAGGCCGGCGAGCGGATTGGGGTCGCCACCCGCGAAGCCGTGCTCGGCGACGATCTCGTCCGCCTCGAGTCCGAGGTGCTCGCGAGCTTTCGCGCCAAGGCGGCCGAGGAGCAGTCCGCACGCGCCGATGCCGCCCGCCTCCAGCTCGCGGCCGTGCGCCGGATGTTTGACTACCTCCGCCCGGAGCGCGCCCCGGGCGGGTTCCCGCCGCCGAGGGGCGCCATGCGCCAGCCGCCGCTCTGATGGCCAAGGAGCCGGGCCACGACGGTGACTCCCTGGCCGAGCCGGTCCGCCGCCGGCGCGTCCGCGCGGAGCGCTGGCAGCGCGAGGGCGAGCGACCGCTGAGCCACAACCTCGCCATGATCGGCGTGCTCGGCTGGCTGGTGGTAGTGCCGACCGTGCTGGGTATCTTCCTCGGCCGCTGGCTGGACCACGCCGCCGCAAGCGGCATCTTCTGGACGCTCAGCTTGATGTTTCTCGGCCTCTGCCTCGGCTGCTGGCTCGCCTGGAGGCGGGTCAGCGAAGCGTGAGCGCGACCTTGGCAGAGATCCTGCGCGCGGCCGCACCCTTCACCCTGCTCGGCGCGCTGATCGGCGCCGGCTATTTCGCGGCACTCAGGCAGAACGTGGAACGCTACCTCGCTGGCGCGCCGCTCGGCCCGAGCCTGGCGCTCCACCTCGGCCGGCTGCTGCTCGCCGGGCTCGCTTTCGCGCTGATTGCCAGGGCGGGAGCGACTGCCCTGCTCGGCGCGCTCGCCGGCTTCCTCCTCGCCCGCGCGCTGGCGGTCCGGCTCGTGAGGACGGGTCCGTGAGCGAATCGCCGCTGGTCGCACCGGATCTCTTCCACATCGGGCCGGTCCCGATCGCCGAGCCGGTCGTCACGACCTGGTCGCTGATGCTGGTGCTCATCAGCGGCTGCTACCTCGTCACCCGGCGGCTGCAGCTGCAGCCCGCACGCTGGCAGGCGGTGCTCGAGATCCTGGTGACCTCGATCGAAGACCAGATCACGGCGACGATACAGGCTTCGGGCCGGCCGTTCCTGCCGCTGCTGGGCTCCCTGTTCATCTTCCTGGCACTCGCCAACCTCTCGGGCATCCTGCCGGGGGTCCGGCCGCCGACCGCCTCGATCGAGACCGCGGGCGCGCTGGCACTGATCGTCTTCTTCGCGGTCCACGGCTATGGCCTGCGCCGGCGGGGTCTGCGCGCCTATCTCGGCGCGTACGCCAAGCCCACCCTGATCATGCTGCCGCTCAACATCCTGTCCGAGATCACGCGCACCTTCTCCTTGATGATCCGGCTGTTCGGCAACGTCCTGAGCGGCGAGTTCGTGATCGCTACGGTCTTGGCTCTGGCCGGGCTGTTTCTGCCGATCCCGCTGATGGCGTTGGAAATCCTGATTGGCCTGATCCAGGCCTACATCTTCACGGTGCTGGCAGCCGTCTTCATCGGCGCCGGCATCGGCAGCATCGAGAGGGGGTGAGCATGAGCGTCGAAGCGATCTCGATTCTGGCCGCGGCGATCGCGGTCGGGCTCGGCGCGATTGGCCCGGGGCTCGGCGAAGGCCGGGCGGTGGCCGCGGCGATGGACGCGATCGCGCGCCAGCCGGAGGCGGCAGGCGTCCTGTCGCGCACGCTGTTCGTCGGCCTCGCGATGATCGAGACCATGGCGATCTATTGCCTGGTGATCGCGCTCCTGGTCCTGTTCGCGAACCCGTTCGTGCACTGAGCCGATGCGCATCGACTGGTGGACGCTGGCACTTCAGGTCGCCAATTTCCTAGTCCTGGTCTGGCTACTGCAGCATTTCCTCTACCGGCCGGTGCTGGGCATCATCGCCGAGCGGCAGCAGCGGACCGAGAGCGTGATCGCCGAGGCCAACGCCGCCAAGGCCGCGGCCGAGCAGCTGCGCGCCGAGCTGCAGCAGCAGCGCGCAGCGATCGCGAAGGAGCGGGATCAGGCGCTGGAACAGGCGCACGCGAGCGCCAGGGCGGACGCCCAGCGCCTGCTCGAGCAGGCCCGCGCCGATGCCGAGAAGCTGATCGCCGAGGGACGCCAGCGGCTCGCGCAGGAACGCATCGAGGCGGCCGAAGCGCTCCGCCAGCAGACGATCGAGCTGGCCGTGAACATCGCGCGCCATCTGCTGAACGATGCCGGCGTCCCTTTCCCTGATCGACTGGTCGCGCGGCTGCAGGCGCTCGGAGAGCCGGAGCGGCGGGAACTGGTCGGCCAGCTCGCGGACGGCGCGGGGATGCAGCTGGTGACCGCCGGCCCCCTCGAGCCAGCGGCCCGCGACGCCTTCGAAAAGCAGCTGCAGGCGCTGCTGGGTGCTGACACGACAGTGGCATTCGCAGAGGATCCAGCCCTGATCGCGGGCGCCGAGCTGCATTTCCCGCATACCATCCTCCGCCACAGCTGGCGGGACAGCCTCGCGGAGATCGAGGCGGAGCTGAAGCGCCATGGTGGACCTGAAGGAGGGGCTTGAGCGCTGGCTGCCGCAGGCGCGCGGCACGGTCGAGCGCTATCGGCCCGACGCGCGGCTCGAGCAGATCGGCCGGGTCGAGCGGCTCGGCGACGGCATCGCCGCGGTCTCAGGCCTGCCAGACGTCCGCCTCGACGAGCTGCTGCGCTTCGAGGGCGGCACGCTCGGCTTCGCGGCCGAGTTGCGCCCGGACGAGATCGGCTGCGTGATTCTCGGCTCCGATGATCGCCTGGCCGCGGGTGGCCGGGTCCAGGCGACCGGCGAGGTGCTCGAGGTGCCGGTCGGCGAGGGATTGCTCGGCCGCGTTCTCGATCCGCTCGGCCGGCCTCTGGATGGGGGCCCCGAACTCAAGCCTGAGCGCTTCGAGCGGGTCGAGCGGCAGGCACCCGAGATCATCGAGCGCGAGCTCGTGACCCAGCCGCTCGCGACCGGCATCCTCGTGATCGACGCCCTGTTCCCGCTCGGCCGCGGCCAGCGCGAGCTGATCGTCGGCGACCGCGCGACCGGCAAGACCGCGATCGCGGTCGACGCCATCATCAACCAGCGCCGCAGCAACGTGATCTGCATCTACGTCGCGGTCGGCCAGAAGTCGTCCTCGGTCAAGCAGGTCATCGAGGCGGTGCGCCGGCACGGCGCCTTCGAGCGCTGCATCTTCGTGATCGCCGAGCCGGAGCTGCCGCCCGGGTTGCAGTGGCTCGCTCCCTACGCCGGCTTCACGATGGGCGAGCATTTTCGCGACCGCGGCAGTGATGTGCTGGTCGTGATCGACGATCTGACCAAGCACGCGGCGACCCATCGTGAGCTCGCTCTCCTGCTGCGCCAGCCCCCCGGGCGCGAGGCTTATCCCGGCGACATCTTCTACGTTCACGCGCGGCTCCTCGAGCGCGCCGCCAAGCTCAATACCGAGCGCGGCGGCGGCTCGCTGACCGCGCTGCCGATCGCCGAGACCCAGGCTGGCAACCTCGCCGCCTACATCCCGACCAACCTGATCTCGATCACCGACGGCCAGTTCTATCTCGACGCCAAGCTGTTCCACGAGGACCAGAAGCCCGCGGTCGACGTCGGCCGGAGCGTGTCCAGAGTCGGGGGCAAGACCCAGCCGCCCGCCCTGCGCGCGCTGAGCGGCTCGCTCCGACTCGACTACACCCAGTTCCTCGAACTCGAGATCTTTACCCGGTTTGGCGGCATGGTCGATGCCCGCACCCGCAAGACCATCGAGCATGGTCGCCGCATCCGCGCCGTGCTCTCGCAACCCCAGTACCAGCCCCGGTCGCTCGCGGTCCAGGTGGCGCTCCTGCTGGCCTTGACCGAAGGCCTGCTCGACGGGCTGGCGCCGGAACGCGTCGCAGAACTCGGGCTGAAGCTGCCGGACTGGCTTGCGGAGCACGCCGCAGCACCCACCCATCGGGTCGATGCGAGCGGCGAGCTCGACGACGACACCCGGAAAGCACTCCTGGCCGCCTTCCGAGAGTTCGCGGGCGAGAGCGTGCCCTGATGGCCGGGCGTCTCGCCGAGCTCGAGCTCCAGCTGCACAATCTGTACGAGCTGCAGGACATCGTTGGCGCCATGCGCGCGGTCGCCGCGGTCCGCGTCCAGGAGGCCCAGGCCGCGCTCGAGGGCACGCGCGCCTATGCCGAGGTGATCGGCGCCGCGATCGCCGAGGCCCTGCCGCTGCTGCCCCAACCGCCGCGGCGCCCGGCCGCGCTGCCCGGCGCGCCCTCCGCCACCGTGCTGTTCATGGCCGAGCACGGCTTCACGGGCGCCTTCAACGATCAGCTCGCCGACGCGGCTCGCCTCGAGAGCGTCGGCACCTTGTTCGTGATCGGCGGCCGCGGCCGGGCACAGATCGAAGAGCGGGGCTTTCGCCCGGACTTCGCGACCGGCATGGCGACCCATGTGGGTGCGGTCACCGAGACCGCGCGGCAGATCGCCGGCGCCCTCTATGAGCGCTTCGAGCGCGGCCGCCTGGCCACGGTCGAAATCCTGTACTTCCGTCATCAGGGCGGCGGCCGGCGCTCACTCGAGCGGCAGTCGCTGCTGCCGGTTGACCTCGAGACGTTCGGCCCGTCACGCTCAGCCGCGCCGCCGCTCGCCAATCTGACACCCCGGGTGCTGCTCGAACGCCTGATCGAGGAGTATCTGTTCGCCGTCCTGGCCCATGCCGCGATGGAGAGCTTCGCGAGCGAGAACAACGCCAGGCTCGCCACGATGCAATCGGCACGCGACAAGCTCGATCAGCGCCTGCTGGAGCTCAGGGCGCTCGAAGGGCGCCTGCGTCAGGAACAGATCACCAGCGAGCTGCTCGAGATCATCACCGGCACCGAGGCCATGCGGTAACGGCTGCGGCATTCAGGGTGCCGTGAGGATCCCCTCGCGCCAGCGGCGCAATCGATATTAGCGATGGACGGGGCGCGGAACGCCCGCTTACCGGTCCCAGGCGTGCAGCGCGCGCAGACGCGGGGTTTTCTTGTTCTGGTGCTCGCTCATGCGCACCAGCAGGCCTTGCAGCACCTCGATCGACTCGCCGAGCTAGGGGCCCTTGTTCAACATCACGCATTCGGCGCGAGCCACCATCGCCGCGTCCGTCATTTCGCCTCGCGCGAACATCCCCGTCTTCCGCAGGTTCTCCAGGACCTCGGTCGCCCAGACCACAGGAACGTGCGCCGCTTCGCAGAGCCACAACAGCTCCTCCTGCATCTCGGCGAGCCGTGCGAAACCGATTCCGAGCGCGAGATCACCGCGCGCGATCATCACGCCGAACGGCTGCCAGCGCGCAGCCTGAACGATGATCTCCGGCAGATTTCCCGACTCGAGCTTCGCGCCCTTGGGCCCGGTGCGCAGGACGCGCACCAGCACGCCCTCGCCTCGAACTTCCTCGACCTCGCCTTGCAGCTTGCCGTCGTCGAACCACATCGCCTGTCCCGGCGCGAGCCGGTCAAGCGCGCCTGGAACCGTGCAGAACGCAAGGGCGGGAAAACGTCCGTCCGCCTTGGGCGCACCCCGCGTCAGCAGCAGACGGTCGCCCGGCTGCAGGCGGGCGCGGTCGATCAGCGCGACCTCGTCCGTCCGACAGGACGGGCCGGCGAGATCGAACAGGATGCGCAGATCGCGCCGACACGCCCGGTCCGCGCGGCGCAGGTTCGCGACCATGCGACCCCAGACGGCCGGCGCGTCACGCGCCATTGATCCGGGCGACGTCCATGCCACGGCGGACGAGGTCGAGCACCAGATCCGGCTCTTCCGCGGCCTCCGTGCCCAACGTCACCATGATGGCCCGGCGCCGCGGCTCGCGCCGCCCGAGCAGTTCGATGCTGTTGCGCGCGAGCAGTCGCTCGCCGCGGTAGAAGGCGCGCGCGCTCGGGAACCGCGCCGGCTCGCCCACATGGGGGCCCAGCGCTGCGATCACGGCGTTTAGATTGGGCAGCACCCGTGCCTCGAGCCGGCCGAGCGACGACAGCCCGCGTAGGGTCAGCTGGTCCTGCAGATCCCGCAAGTCACGGCGCCGCAGCATCAGATAGTGCGCAAGGTTCGGAGCGCTGAGTTTGAAAGCATGCCGCGCCATGCCACGCCGCCACCGCTCGAGGACCTGCTCACCTTCGGCTGTGGCCTCGGCGTAAAGCTGGCGGAGAGTGGCGATCAGCTCTGCCGGTGTCTGCGCCGGGAGGGATTCAGGCTCGAGCAGACGAAGGGACGGCTCGGGCATGTTTGCCTCCTGGGAGGGGGCCGCGCTTTTTCCAGGTGGAAAAAACTGTTGCGTTCAAGGCGGCGTGACTGCGCCCACGGGTCGGCGCAAGGGCACATCGTCTCGGTTGCCGGCCGCCTGCGGCGCCCCTGCCCCCGGCGGACCGGTCGTGGGTGATCGACCTTGCGGCGTCAAACAGACATTTTTGTGCGCGGTCATCGGGGCAACCTCCCGCTCGGCGCTGACGGTCTCGCCAACGACGACCTGCCGGGGCTTCCCGCCTCATCGGAGCCACAGCTGGGTGCGGTCGACCCGGATCACCGGTGACTGCGGTGCGGAGTGACTGCCGCCGGCGCCCGAGAAACCGGCTCCTCCCCGGCAGAACCAGGCTACGAGGTGCCGTGCGCGATCTCAATTGACCTGGGTCAAGGAGAGGAGCGCGCTGCGACGATGGCGCAAAATGCGACAGGACCGGGCTTGCATCAAATTCTTATCTGCATATATACGCAGTCATGCAGCTAGAGGAGATGCAGGTCGCAGCCGAGCGGGTCGCCGAGCTCATGAAGCTGCTCGCGAACACAGCCTGACCCTAGTCGAGGTCGGCCAGGACGAAGCCAAGCTCATGAACTTCCTGCGCATGGAAAAGTGGCTGGCCGATCGCCCTGCCCATCCGGGCGGCGTCGCGCGCCAGTGGCTGGACGATCTCTATCGGCAGAACAAACTGGTCCGGGGCGAGTTCGAGCTGGTCGGCCGCCGGGTCGATCTGCGCCAGGTGACGATGCCGGTGCTCAACATCTACACCGAGACCGACCACATCATCCCGCCGCCGATGACCAAGGCGCTCCGGCAGCACGTCGGCAGCAAGGATTACACCGAGCTCGCGGTCAAGGGCGGCCACATCGGCGTGTTCGTCGGCGGCGCGGCGCAGCAGACGCTGCGCCAGCGGTCAAGGAGTGGCTCGAAGCGCGGTGAGGACCGTCGAACCAACTGGTCTGCCATACTGCGAGGGGTTCAGGTCTCGCTAAAGAAGTCCAGCATCCGCTGCAGCACCTCCCTCGGCTGCTCTTCCGCGAGCCAGTGACCGGCGTTGTCGACCGCCCCGCCACGCACGTCCTCGGCGACCCGCCTCGCCGAATCCAGGACGACCGCGGCGCCGCGACCTCGTCCCTCGGTGCCGGCGATGCTGAGCACCGGCATCCTGAGCTTCCCCGAAGACCTCAGCGTGGCCTGGTTGTCGGCGACATCGCGAGGGGTCGCCCGGTAGTAGTTGAAGCCGGCGCGCATGGCGCCGGGCTGGCTGTAGGTGCGGACGTATTCGGCGATCGCCTCGTCCTCGATCGCCTCGTCCTCGATCGCATCGGGCGGGCACCCCAGGTGCGATAGAAATACTCGAGGTAGGTGCGCACGCGGCCGGCGGTGAGCGCCTCGGGAACTTCCGGAATCCAATGGAACGCGTGATGCCAGCGGCCGGCGAAGAAGACCTCGGTGCCGTCACCGGGAATCGGCACGTCCAGCAGAACCAGCCTGCGGACCTGGTCGGGCGCGGCCGCGGCATAGGCGAACGCCACGGGCCCGCCCCAGTCGTGCCCGACCAGGAAGATCGGACCGAGCCCGAGGTGGTCATGAACCAGCTCGCGCAGGTCTGCGGCCACCCTGGCCTTGTCGTAGCCTTCGGCCGGACGGGTCGAGTCGCCCAGTCCGCGCAGGTCGGGCGCGATCACCCGGTAGCGCTCCGCAAGACCCGGGATGATCTTGCACCACATGAACCAGGTTTGCGGCCAGCCCTGCAGCAAGACGACCGGGTCGCCGGCGCCGGCGGTCACGTAGTGCAGCGTGACCTCGCTCAACGTCGCATAGTCGTGCGTCCAATCCGTCATGGCGAACCGACCTTGGGATGATGACCTTGAATGGTGAGCAGGACGACCGGTTATTGAGCGGCCGCCGGCGCGCCGCCGCTACGCCACGCTGACGGCCACGTCGACATTGCCCCGAACCGCCCTGGAGTAGGGACAGATTTCCTCGTCCGCGGCCCGCGCCAGGTCCTCGGCTTCGGCGCGCTCGAGGCCATCGAGCTTGACTGCGAGCGCCACTTCGAGCCCGAAGCGGCCGTCTGCGCGCCGGCCGATGCCGACCGTGGCGGTCACCGGGGAGCCGGAAAGCTTCACCCTCTCTTCCCGGGCAGCGCGCAACAGGGCGTTCTCGAAGCAGGCGGCATAGCCGGCGGCGAACAGCTGCTCGGGGTTGGTGGTGCCGGGCTTGCCCGAGCCACCGAGCTCCTTTGGCATCGAGAGCGGCAGTTCGAGGACGCCGTCCGCCGAGCGGACGTGGCCTTCGCGCCCGCCGGATGAAGTGACCCTCGTCGTGTACTGGGCGTTCATGGGCTGAGCCCCCGTCTTTGGCTGCGGATGGGATGGCGTTGGGCCGGCAGGATTCGCGCTCGGCCGTCACTGCCGCCGCCGTCGCTCGGCGTCGTCCCAGGCAGTGAGCGGCTGGTAGTCCGGCACGAACCCCAGTCCCTTCCTGGCATCGGACGAGACGGCGGCCTGCGAGGTGACCACGTCGAGCACGGCCGGCGCGTGGTCGAGCGCGCGCGCGAGCGCGGCGGGGAGGTCGCCCGGATCCTCGACCCGCTCGCCGTGGGCGCCCAGCGCTCTCGCCATGGCGGCATAGTCGGAATGGCGGAGCATGGTCCCGACCACCCGACCGCCGTAGTTGGCCTCCTGGTCGTAGCGCTCGATGTTCCAGGCGGCGTTGTTTGAGACGATGAAGACCGCCTTGGCGCCGTGCCGGACGGCGGTGTCGATCTCCATGGCGTTGATGCCGAACGCGCCGTCGCCGTTGACCGAGATCACCTGACGCTCCGGATGGGCGAGCGCGGCAGCGATGCCGAACGGGACGCCGACGCCCAAGCACCCGAACGCGCCGGCATCCATGTAGGTGCGCGCTTCCAGCCCGACCCGGGCGAAGCTCAGGAGATCGCCGCCATCGGCAATGGCGATATATTCCGGATCGGCCGCCGCCCGGATCGCCTCGAAGATCGCCGCCGGATGGATCTTGCCGTCGTCACCTCGTTGCGGCGCGGCTTTCCTCGCCTCCGGGGCGGACCGTTCCAGGTGGCGCCGGCGGAGGTTCTCGGCCCACGCGGCATCGATCGCCGGCTTGCGGTTGCCGCATTGCTCGACCAGGGCATCGAGTGCCAGCGCGGGCGTGGCCAGGAGCTCGGGCGTGCCCCGACGGTTGTCCACGAGTTCGCCCGCGGTGTCGGCGATCCGGACGAAGCGCGCGTTCGGGAACACGGCCGGAGAGCCGTAGCCGAGCTGGTAGTCGAGCTTGCGCCCGATCACCAGGACCACGTCCGCCTCGGTCATCGCCACACCGCGCAGCGCACCGATGAACGAGGCATGGTCGGCCGGAACCAGACCACGGCTTTCCTGGGTGTCGAGATAGAGAGCACCGCTCACGTCGAGGAAGCGGACGAGCTCGCGGCCGGCGCCGCGCGCACCCCGGCCGGTCACGACCAAGGGGCGCCTGGCGCTCCACAGGACGTCGACCGCCTCCGCCACCGCCTGCGGATCGGGCGGCATGAGGCGCTGTGGCTTCGGCCGCAGCCAATCGTCCAGCACCAGCTGGGGCGGCACGTGCGTCCGCAGCACGTCGGTCGGGATCTCCAGATAGACCGGTCCGGGCTCGCCGAGGTCGCCGAGCGCCCGCGCCACCGCCTCGTCCAGCTCCCGAATCACCTGCTCGGGCACGCGCGCGGTCCGGGCAAGGCGGCTCACCGGCCGCAGGATGTCGACGTGCGGGATGTCCTGGAGCGGTCCCATGTTGGCCTGCGGGCGCGAGGTGCAGCCGCCGATCAGGAGCACCGGCGCGCGCGCCAGCGACGCGTTGGCGATCGCGGTGACGCAGTTGGTGACGCCTGGCCCCGCGGTCGCCATCGCGACCCCGAGCTGGCCCGTGAGCTCCGTGTGCGCGTGCGCCATGTGCACGGCCGCGCCCTCGTCGCGGACATCGATGATGCGGATGCCGAGGCGGGCGACGTGGTCCCAGATCGGCTGGATGTGGCCGCCCTGGAGGCCGAACACGCGGTCGATGCCGCGCGCCTGGAGAAAGCGCGCGACCCATGCCGCGCACGCCTGCTCGTCCTGGTTCAAGTCGTTGACCGGCGTGCCCATGGGCTTTGCCTCCCTCGATCGTCTGGCTGTGCTGGATCAGTCGTTCGCCCGGGCCGCGAACATGGCCCGTACCTCGCGGTGCAGGTTCTTGCCGGTCGCGGTGCGCGGCATGTCCTGGTCGCGGATGAAGGACACCGAGCGCGGGCGCTTGTAGCCCGCGATCCGCGAGCGGCAGAAGTCGAGCAGTTCGGCCTCGTCCGCCGTGACGCCGTCGTTCAGCACGACCACGGCGTGGACCCGCTCTCCCCACTTGGCGTCGGGCAGGCCGACGACCGCGGCATCCTTGACCTTCCGGCAGGCGCAGAGCACTGCTTCGACCTCGGAGGGATAGACGTTCTCGCCGCCCGAGATGATCATGTTCTTCTTGCGGTCGATGAGGCGGATGTAGCCGTCGCCATCGCGCAGCGCCATGTCGCCGACCGTGCACCAGTCGCCCCGGAACGCCTCCGCCGTCTTGTCCGGCCGCTTCCAGTAGCCGTCTAAGGTCCAGGGGGTGCAGGAGTAGAGCTCGCCCGGCTGGCCGTCCGGGACCTCGGCGCCGTTGTCGTCGAGCAGGCGGATCGGTGCGGAGCCGACGCACTCCCGGCCGACCGTGCCGAGGTGGGTGAACTGCTCGTCCGGGTGCAGCATCGTGACCCAGCCGGCCTCGCTCGAGCCGTAAAGCTCGAACAGGCCCGAGTTCGGGAACATCTCCATGACCGCGCGTTTGGTGTCGGCGCGTGCCGGCGCCGAGGAGATCATCAGCTTGGCGACGCGGCCGAAATCGTGCCGGGCGCGCTCGGGGGCCGGCACGTCGAGCATCATGCTGTAGTGCGTGGGCACCAGCGAAGTGAAGCTGGCACCGCTCTCGTCGAGCGCCCGCAGGCAATGCGCCGGGTCGAAGCTCTTGCGGGAGTAGATGCTGGTCGTTCCGCCGCAGTAGCTGAACGCGCCGAAGAAGTTGACCGAGTTGGCGTGGCACATCGGCATGACCAGGAGCGCGTCGTCCTGCCGGTGGATGCCGAGCTCGATCTCGGTGACGAGGGAGAGGAGCGCCGTGGCCCGGTGGCTCCGGATGACGCCCTTCGGATTGCCGGTCGTGCCCGAGGTGTACATCAGCGTCCAAGGATCAGCGGGCGTCACCTTCCGATCGGGCTCGCCATCGCTCGCAGCGGCCAGCAGGTCCTCGTAGCCGCGCCAGCCGGGCGGGCAGGTGGCACCGAAATGGACGTAGTTCGGCGCCGGCACGGAAAGGCCGCCCCGGACCTCCTCGATCACGCCGTGCAGCCCGTCCTGGGCGATGACGGCCGACGCCTCGGCGTCCTCGACCACGAAAGCGACCTCGGCCGCGACCAGCCGGAAGTTGACCGGGACCGCGATCACCCCGGCCTTGGCCACCGCCGCGTAGATCTCCGCCCACTCGACGCAGTTGTAGGCGAGCACCGCGACTCGGTCACCCTTCGCGAGACCGAGCCCCATGAGCGCGTTGCCGAGACGGCAGGCGCGGCGGTTCCACTCCAGGAACGTCATCGAGCGTTCGAGATCGCGGGCACCGGTCCTCTCGGGCTGCAGCCGCGCGTGCACACCGAGCATCTGCCCGAGCGTCAAGAGCTCCTTCATTCGTCTCCCCTTCAGAGCGTCCGCGCGCCCTACGTGCGCCTGACGCCCGGCTTGCGTCTCACCGGGTGGCCTGCCGCTGCAGAACCGCCGTGGGTTCGCCCATCCCTGAACGCGCAGGAAAGCTGTTCGGCTGCGCCGCTGACGTGCCGTGCGGCGCGTTCCATCGCCGCCTCGGCGTCGCCGCGGACGATGGCGTTCAGGATGCCCCGATGTTGCTCCCAGATCCGCGGTCCAGGCTCCGCATAGCGCAGCACCTCTGCCATCACCCGGCGGAGGTAGCGCCAATGTGGCTCGGCGGTGCCCGCCAGGAGCGGATTTCCGGAGAGGTCGTAGAGGAACTTATGGAACGCGACGTCATGGTGGACCATGAGCCTGACGTCGACGGCGGCCGCCGCCGCCGTGCCGGCGGTCATGATCTCCTGTCCGCGGCGCGCGATCTCGTCTGCGATCCCGGACGAGCAGCCGGCCCGTTCCGCGCCGAGCCGGGCGGCGAGCATGTCGAGGGCGCCGCGGATCTCGTAGTGCTGCCGCATCACCTCGACATCCAGCGGCGCGACGTAGAGGCCGCGGGCTCCCAGCTCCTGAACGAGGCCATCGCTCTTCAACAGCGCCATCGCCTGCTGGACGGGTTGGCGGGAGACGCCGAGCCGTTCGGCGAGCTGCTCCTGCACGAGGTGGGTGCCAGGCGCGAGCGCGCCCTGGCAGATCTCGTCCAGGATCGCCCGGTAGGCTTGCTCGGCGAGGCTGATCTGAGGCTCGATCCGGTGCATTTTGAACTCCGAATTCTGAATTCAATATCTCGCGATCGTGATGGAGTCAAGATCAATCTGCGAGTGGGGCGCTCTTTCGCAGACCGTCCGGTCGCTGGAGCGCGGCGCCCTCGGCGGCCGCCTCACCCGCTCTATCCGACCAACCTCGATTACGAATTATGTCTGACTGCCCGCCTCGACGTTGAGCGATGCGCCGGCAGAGTGCCAGACCGACAGCTCGAAAATATCGCCTTCGCTGACAGCCAACGCTAGGCGCGCAAGGTTTCGGCCCGCGAGCCCGGCAGCCCCGTGGCCCGCCATGGGCTGACCCAGGAACGCCGCACCGTTCCTGGTGAGCAGCGCCTGGACCCGCGGGTTGAGCCCGAAGTAGCTCACCAGCTGCTGCGGGCGCGGGAAGCGACGGATGTCGCCGATGGCGGCGACCAGCCCGGCCGCGACGGTGAGGTTCACGCCAGCGATCGTGAGCAGGCGCCGCACGGCCGGATCGTCGGTGGCGTCGGCGATGTCGCGATCCAGCACCGCGAGCTCCTCGCCGAGGCGGTCGAGCTCACGCAGGTGCCGCATGACCGCCGCACGCTCGTCGTCGGGCAGGCCTGACGGTCGAGCCAAACCCGGCCGGGCCGGTTGAACAGCTCGGCGTGCGGGCATGGCGGAACCAGGTGCGCGGCCAGGATCGCATGGATCTCGTTCTTCATCCGGGTGCGGTGGCGGACGACCTGGTTGCGCCGCGCCACCAGGCGGCGCCGCCGCTCGGTCTCGGCGTCGGGCAACCACACCTCGGGCAGGAAGCCGGCGGCGTGCAGCGATGCCAGGACGCCGGCGTCGATCTTATCGGTCTTCACGTGGGCGTGAGCGATCGCCTTGACCTGCAACGGATTGGCCATGACGACGCGGGCAACGTAGGGGCTCAGTACGCGCACGCACCCCCGCCATCGCATTGCCGGTGGTCTCGAGCACCACCTCGTCATCCTTCATCAGGCTGCGGCCGAAGCCCTCGAGCCCCGACCGGGCATATCGACCCGGCCTTGCCAGCGCAGTCGCCCATCCTGCCAGAACACCACCTCGGCAAAGGTGCGGTGGATGTCCATGCCGATCACGCGCCTCATCCGATTCCCTCCAGAGTTTGGCCAAGGGAGCGGTGGGCCGCACGACAACTACGGATCCGCGCTCGCAGCGCAACCGGGCGGGTCGCAGGGGCGGCCAGCTACCAACGCGAGCTCGCAGCTCATCCAATGCATCGGCCTGCCCACGCTTCGTGCTCCCAGCGCCCCGCAGCCCGGATGGTCGCACCATACGCGACGATCAAGCGATCCTCGCCGGCTGCGGTGGCACCGCGGGCATCATGCCGGTTACCAACCCGCTCGAGCGTGTCAACGGCGAGATTAAGCGGCGCACCGAGGTGGTCGGCATCTTCCCGAATGAGGCCGCGATCACTCGCCTGGTCGGCACCATCCTGTTGGAGCAGAACGATAAATGGTCGGTGCAGCGGGCCCGCTACATGACCCTGGAAACGATCGCGCCCCTGCGCGATGATCTCACCCTCATGCTGCCCGCCGCGGCCGCATGAACCACAGCGACCCGACCCGTCACGGAGGTCCCGGCCGCCCAACTCCTACACCACGTCCAGGGACACGACCTCCGAACCTCGAGCATGGCGGCAACATTACTGTCGTGGTGCGCCGCGACCCCGCGACCGGAAATACCACTCACGTCCTCGTCGACCGCAGATGCCGTCCTGGACGGTCCCCGCGGTCGACGTCAAATGTGCCGGCCCGTCCTCCCAAGAGGCGGCTTGCCCCGCGCGGACTGTTGCAATCCGCCGCCGGCTTGGTGAAAGTCATGCCGCAATGCCGCTGGCGAGTGGCAACAGGTCCTCATCGGCAGGGCGCACCGTCAAGAGGGAGAAGAGGCATGTCTCGAAACCTGAACAGGCGCGGCTTCGTCGGCACGACGGCGCTGGCCGGAACCGTGTGGGCGATCACCGGGCGGAGCGGCGTCGCCTTCGCCCAGGCGCCCACGATCAAGTGTGGCGTGGTGACCTCGCTGTCCGGCGAGAACATGATGGGTGGCACCCTCACCCGCCGCGGCTACGAGCTCTGGTCTGAGCAGATCAACAAGAAAGGCGGCGTCGAGATCGGCGGCCAGCGCTACCCGGTCAAGGTGTTCTACGGCGACGCGCAGTCGGAGCCGTCGTCGGGTGCCGCAGCCGCCGAGCGGCTCATCGTACAGGATGAGGTCGACGTCCTCTTCGGACCTTACACCAGCGGCGTCACCCTTGCGGTCCAGCCGATCTGCACCAAGTACCGGGTGCCGATGATCTCGGGGTCCGCCGAATCCCCGAACGTCTGGCTGGCCAAGCCGCCCTTCAATTTCGGCATGATTCCCTCGGTCGACCTCTCCTCCGGGAAATCGATTCGTCTGATCGCCGAGAACGCCAAGGATCCCAAACCGCAAAGCGCTGCGGTCATCGGCGTCAACGAGCCGTTCTCGAAGGAGACCGCCGAGGGCTTCCGCGGGGGGGTCGAGGAGGTCGGCCTCGAGCTCAAGCATTACGAGCTGATCCCGGCCAAGGCCGACCTCACGCCGATCATCTCCAATCTCGCAGCGATGAACCCGGACCTCGTCGCGGTCGGCGGCCACGAGGAGGTGCTGATCAACTTCGTCCGGGCGGCGAAGTCGCTGAACTTCCGCCCCAAGGCCATCATCATGCACTATGGCGTCACGGAGCCGGCGTTCGCCGAGCAGCTCGGCGCCGACGCCGACGGCATCTTCGGCATCACGATGTGGACGGCGGACGTGCCGTTCGAGGACGGGTTGTTCAGGAGCGCAAAGGACTACGACCAGCTCTCGTTCAAGCGCTGGGGCACCCACCCCGACTACACCGAGGCGGCCTGTTCGGCGAGCGGACTCGTGCTCATGGACGCGGCCGCGCGTCTAGGCAAGGCCCCGCCGTGGAACCAGGAGGACCATCAGGCACTGGCCGAGGCGATCGAGGCGACGGACATCAAGACCTTCTACGGACCCATCAAGTTCGAGACCTCTGGCGACCACTTCCACGATAACACGCAGCCGGTGCCGGTCCTCATCCAGATCAAGAAAGGCCGGACGGTGCCGGTGGCGCCCGCCGAGGCCGCCAAGGAGCAGATGATCTATCCGCTGCCCGCCTGGTCTTGAGCCCGATCATACGGCCGCCGGCCGGCTCCCCGCGCGCCGCCAGCGCCAGCGGCTCCTGAACGGGCGCCCGGAGGGGACGCATGGACTTGTTCCTGCAGACCACGCTGAACGGCATCCTGATCGGCGGTGTCCTGGCCAGCCTCACGCTCGGCTTCCAGCTCACATTCGGCGTCCTGCACGTGATCGACTTCGCCGTCGGCGGCTGGGTGATGCTCGGCGGCTACGCAAGCTACTGGGCGGGCCGGCTGTTCGGGCTGGACGCGTTCGGCTCGCTCGTTCCGACCTTCCTGCTGTTTGCCGGCGTGGGCTACCTGCTGGGGCCGCTGATTTACCGTGTGCGCACGAGCCGCTATGCGCGACCGGACCTGATGGCGCTGGCCTTCACGTTCGGCCTGTTCATCCTGATGCAGGGCGGCGTGCTGACGCTCTGGGGCTTCAACACGCGAACTCTTTCGACGCCGATCGGGGGCGCGCTCACCGTCGGCCCGGTGGTGCTGCCGATGCTGCGGGTGGTCGCGTTCGCGTTCGCGGTGCTGATGAGCGTGGGCCTCTTCATCGTGCTTTACGGCACCCGCTTCGGACTCGCCGTGCGCGCCGTCGCTCAGGACCGCGAGAACGCCGGCCTTATGGGGGTCGACGTCAGGCGCCTGAGCGCCGGGGTCTATGCCATCTATACCGGCATCACGAGCGCCGCCGGCGTGCTTGTGACCGCGATCTACTCAGTCAACCCGGAGGTCGGGGGGCGCTACACGCTGTTCGCGTTCTTCGTGGCCGTGCTGGCCGGCCTCGGCTCGGTCGGCGGCGTGCTCGTCGCGGGCATCCTTCTCGGCCTGATCGAGGCGCTGGTCGCCACCTACGTTGGCGCCAGCTACTCGCACCTCGTCGTCTTCGGTGTGCTCTACCTCGTGCTCTTGGTCGCGCCGCAGGGGATCCTGCGGCAGGGCCTGTGAAGGCAGCCGGAATGCTTTCGCTCCCGGCCGTGGCGCTCGGGGTCGGCACCGCGTTTCTGCTGGCGCTGCCGCTGCTCGTCGACGCCTATTGGCTGCGCATCGCGACCGGTGTCCTGATGTGGGCGGGGCTCGCCTGCTCCTGGAATCTGGTCGGCGGCTACGCAGGCTACATTTCGTTCGGGCAGAGCGCCTTCTTCGGGATCGGCGCGTACGCGACGGCGATTCTGATGGGGCGCCAGTTCGGGCTGCCATTCGTCGCGACCATCCCGATCGGACTCGTGGGCGCGGCCGCGGTCGCCGGCATCATCGGCGCGCCGACTATGCGCCTGCGTGGATCGTACTTCGCGATCGCCACCTGGGCGTTCGCCGAGATGCTTTACCAGCTGGTCACCGTGCTCGAGATCACCGGCGGCACCGGCGGGCTGTCGCTGCCGCCGTTCCTGAACGAGGACTTCTTTTACTTTGCGATGCTCGCGGCCACGATCGTCGCCTACGCATTGGTGTGGCTGCTTTGCGAGCGCTCGCGCTTCGGCTTTCGCATCAAGGCACTGCGCGACCACGAGCCGGCCGCCGAGGCCATGGGCATCAACGCCGTGCGCGTCAAGGTGCAGGCGTTCGCGCTGTCGGCGGCGATCGCCGCCGTGTTCGGCAGCATCTATGCCTACTGGGTCACCTTCATCGACCCGCCGAGCGTATTGGGCGGCGCGATCACCGACCAGATGGTGGTGATGGTGCTGCTGGGCGGCCTTGGCAGCGTCTGGGGCCCGGCGCTCGGCGCGACCCTGCTCTGGCTCCTGAACCGGATCTTCTGGGCGACTCTGGGCGACACCACGATCTACATCCCGATCCTGGGCCTGATCATCGCACTCGTGGTCCTGTTTCTGCCCAACGGCCTCGTGAGCCTGATACCGCGGCGCACCGGGGGCGGCCCGGGTCTCCTGATGACGTTGATCCGCAAGCTGTGAGGGGGCGATGAAAGCGGCTGCGACGTCGCCTCCGGATACCGCGCTCGAGGTCGCGGGGCTTGCCAAGAGCTTCGGCGGGATCCGCGCCGTCGCCGGCGTCGACTTTGCCGTCGCCCGCCGGGAGATCGTCGGCGTCATCGGTCCCAACGGCAGCGGCAAGTCCACCCTGTTCAACCTGATCGCCGGCGGGATCGCCCCGGATGCCGGGCGCGTGGTGCTCGACGGGCGCGAGGTCACCGGGCTCGGGGCGTGGCGCATTGCCAGGGCCGGCCTCGGCCGGACCTTTCAGATCCCCTCCCTGTTCGGCAACATGACGGCCCGTGAGAACCTTCTCGCCGCCGCTGTCGAAGGCGAGTGGCGGGGCGCGCCGGCGCGGGCGCAGGAAGCGCTCGAGCTGCTGCAGATCGATCACGTCGCCCACCAGTTCGCCTCTGAGCTCTCGGGCGGCCAGCAGAAGCTGCTCGAGTTCGGCCGCGTCTACATGCGCGCGCCGCGCCTCGTGCTCCTCGATGAGGTCACCGCCGGCGTCCACTACAGCATCCGCCGCATCCTGCTGGGTGCGCTGACCCGGCTGCGCGCCGCCGGCGCGACCTTCCTCGTCATCGAGCACGACATGGAGCTGATCCAGGAGATCTGCGAGCGCATCCTGGTCATGCACCAGGGCGAGCTGGTCGCCTCGGGGACGTTCGAGGAGGTCGCGCAGGACCACGAGGTGCAGCAGGCCTATCTGGGCCGCCGCGCATGAGCGCCGTGCTGGTCGCCCATGACGTGGTCACCGGCTACGGACGGCAGGAGATCGTCCGCGGCGTCTCGCTCGAGGCCCGCGCCGGCGAGATCACGTGCGTATTCGGCCCGAACGGCAGCGGCAAGTCGACGCTGATCAAGGCCGTGGCGGGCGCGCTCCCGCTCTGGCAAGGGACAGTCAGGCTGAACGGGACCGAGCTGAGCCGGCTTCCCGTCCACAAAGTGGTGCGCGAAGGCGTGGTCATGATGGCCCAGGGCGGCGGCGTCTTTCCCCGGCTGTCGGTGCGGGATAACCTGCGCATGGGCGGCTTCGTGGTCCCGGACCGCAAAGAGGTCGAGCGCCGCATTGAGCGGCTCCTTGAGGAGTTCCCGGCGCTCAAGGCGCGACGCAGGATCGCTGCCGGGAACCTCAGCGGCGGCGAGCAGATGATGGTGGCGATCGCGCGCGTGCTCGTCTCCAACCCCGCCTTCATCCTGCTCGACGAACCCTCCTCCGGACTGGCGCCGACCCTGGTGCACGAGACGCTGGAGCGCGTTCGCGCGCTCAAGGAGCGCGGGGTCGGAGTCGTCATGGTAGAGCAGAACATCCGGGAAGCCCTGCCAGTCGCCGACCGGCTTTACATCCTGGTCGCCGGGCGCGAGCAGTTCCACGGCACGCCCTCACAGATCCGGGATGACGCGCAGCTGATGAAGCTTTACATGGGGGGATGACCACCGGCCGGCCGAGGTTGGCCGGCACGCACTACGCATTTGCGAACCTTCGCAGGCCTCGCACCCAGGACGTGCTGGAGTAGTAGAATGGGCGGAGATTCGACGTATCCACCCCCCGATCCCAGGAACGCCGCATCCCCTCTCCAGCCCCAGCATGCCGAAGGGATTGGCGCTCTACCTGGCGACCATGGCGTCGTCCCAGTCGGCACCGAATGCACCAAAGAACGGCACGTACTTCATCGAATCCCTAGCCCGCGACCCCAGCCCGAGCGGTCCACTCGCCTCTGGCGATCCCTGCTCTCATCCCATGAGGCAGACGACCACGCCCGTGCCGGTCGAGGGGGGCGTTGAGGGTGGCGCGCTCCCGATGAGCGCAGGCAGCTCGTTCCATGGGCGCAGGAAGCCGAACGGATCGGCGTGCCAGCGCCGCACCACGGCGGGGGTCCAGGAGGAAGCGAAGCACGCGATCAGCGCGATGTCGCCGTTGAAGTCCTGCGAGGTCGAGAAGCCCCAACCCCAGCGGTAGATGTCGAATGTGGCGCTGGTGCTGACCGCCGCCGCCGTGCTCGAGGCTCGTGACCAGCCGTCCACGTACAGCTCGAGGCGTCCCGGTCGCCAGGTCCCGACGATCGTCGACCAGGTCGTATCGTTGACGATCGCGGCGGACGACGTGATCGAGACGGTGCCGCCACCACTGGCCTCGTGACGCAGGTTCGGCGTCGTCCCGGACGACAGCCACAGGATGTGATTGCCGGTGGTGGAGCTGTTCGATCGATACAGGTGCTTGGTTCCCGCGCCCCCGGATCGACCTTTGATCAGCAGCGCGATCGTGTAGGGCTCGTTCTGCTCCCAGGCGGCGAAGTTGGGACTGCTGCCGGCAAGCGCCTCGATCTCGGCGCCGTTGTCCGTGGGGATGCTGACACCTGGTCCCCAGGCGGTTCGCATGGCCGCGGCGCCGGTGTTCAGCTGCCAGGTCCTCGCCGTCCTGCGCGTTTGCGCGAGCCGGAAATAGCGCTGCGCAGCGCCTGCGCCGGCGTGCTCCATATGGGGAGAATCAAGCGCGGCCGCGTGTGCCAGCCCCAGCGCTGATTGGGATCGACGGCGCCCGGCTGGATCGGCCAGCGCGGCGGCTTGGGCCAGAGACTCGAGATCGCCATGACGGACTACGCGTTCACGCCGTCCTTGCGGAGGCTCAGGTCGGCGCTGGTGATCGTGTCCGTGGACCCGGAGCGCCGCACCCCGACCCGGAACTTGTAGACGCCCATCATCAGGAAGCTGATGCGGTTCGGGTCCGTGGTGTTCTCGATCAGGAACTCCATCATCGGGATCAGGTCCCAGACCCTCAGAACTGTCGTCGAGCGGGTGTACACCGCGCCGATCGCATGGTCGGTCGGGGAACCCGGAAAGTCGACCGAGACCTGCACGTGCCCGGTCTCGCGCGGGTTGAGCGTCGGGACCTGGTCGAAAAACTGCTCCGTCGTGATGCTCGTAAGCTGGGTGGCGGCCGTATCTGAACCCCAGGCCATGGTCAGGTCCTCTTGCCGAGAAAGGTGATCGAGAGATCGGCGAGCGTGGCGTCCGCCGGGTCTTCGTTGATGACCGCGAGGCGATCCCCCGCGGCGAAGGTCTCGGCACCGCCGCCCGCTGTGGCGAAGGTGCCGAGGGACGCGCCGATCCCGAAAGTGATCGTGCCGATCGGGGAGCCGTTCCTGTGGACGTCGAGCACGGTCGTTGCGGTCGCGTCACCCCGGCATAGGCCTGCGCGCCGGCAAAGTCGTCGGCGAAGCTGACCGCGCGGGTGAGCACCACCGGGGCCATCAGGGCGCCGTCGCCGTGGGTGCCCGGGATGAACATGCCGGCGGCGTAGGGGCTGTCCTCGTTGACCCAGCTCGAGCCGTTGAAGCGCAGCACCTGCCCGGACGCAGCGGCGGTGATCACGACATCGCCGACGTCGTCGATCGCGGCGACCAGACCCGCGAGCTGGATGACGTTGGCCCCGTCGCAATAGAGGATCAGGACGGCCCCGGCGTTGACCAGGGATCCCGGTGCCCGCGACAGTCTTGAAGGTTACGTTCCCGGCCGTGTCGTTCCAGACGACGTAGATCTTCTTGTTGGTCGGGCAGTGCACCTCGTAGACCCCGCCGGGATGCGTGCCGGTCAGCTGGAGGACCATGCAGCGGAGCGCCTGGGCATCGCTCAGGGCCAGGGGCGAGGTGGTGCCGGTGAGCGCGACCTCGACCTTGTCGGTCAGCCCGGCATCGAGCTGACCGGCCTGGTCGTTGATCGTGACCTCCTTCTGGTTCTGGCTGGGCGCGACCTGCAAGAGCGCGAGGTTGTTGCTCATGACGGATTGGTCCAGACCAGCATCTTCAGGCCGCGGGTGTTGCTGTAGGAGCTGCCGGATCCGAAGGGGTCAGGCAGGCCGCCGGCGTAGGATTGAGCGATCAGGCGCCCGGCATCGTTCTGGTTGGTGCCGTCGGAGCCCCGGTTGTTGACGCTCGCGTCGGTGTGGCAGGCGAGCCAGTACCTGGCGCCCCCGACCGTCGTCGGCGGCGAGGTGAACGTGAGCTCCTCCCAGTGCCCGGAGCTGGTGGCGGTGAACGCTTTCTCCTCGGTGGTCCCGATCAGGGCGCCGGGCTCGCCCGCATTGTCGGCGTACAGGCCGATCCGCATGTTGCCGCTGGCCGAGCTGCCGAGGTAGGCGAACGCCGAGAGCACCTGGCCGTCGACGCCGTCGTAGCGCTGGGCCATGGCCGTGTTGGCGGGAAAGTTCGAGGCGCCGCTGCCGGCCTGGCCCTCGGCGATGCTCTCGCCGAGGCGCGTGAGCTGCGGCGCGTCCGGGAACTCAAACCGGGCAGGAAAGCCCCGGCCCACCTGGGCGCTGATCTGGTAGACCATGAGGGCGGACGCCGGGTAGCCCTCGGGGAAGTCCACGGCCTGCATCGCCGCGGTGTAGGTGAAGGTCGGGGTGGTCAGGCCCGTGACCGTCCGCCTGACCTCGTCATCAGGCCCGAGGATCTCGAGCTCGTACTCTTCGGCGTCCTCGGCCAGCAGCACGGTGCCGAAGCCGTCCTTGAGGTCGCCGCCGACCCGGGTGCGCCGCAGCCAGGACAGCGTGATGTCGGAACCGAAGCTGCCGCTTGCCGCCAGGTGCACCGGCGCATAGGGCTTCAGGTCGTTGCCGGCGAGATCGATTGTCTGTGGCTTGCTGTTGCCGGCATCGCCGCCGCGCGCGACGGCTGCCAGGTGCAGGGTCTTCCCGACCCGATCAAGCGGCAGGAGCCGGCGATTGAAGGCGGCGCTGTCGTCGAGCATCACGAATATCTCGCCGGGCTGGTGCCCGGGGACGAAGACCTCGGTGCCGCGCCGGCCGCGCAGCAGCGTCGAGAGCACATAGGTGCCCGCATCCGTGGCGGTGACGTCCTGGAAGTGGATGATCTCCGCGCTGCCGTCGGCGCGGATCACGGCCGCGCGGTTGACCCCGGCGAGCATCTCTTCGGTGGTGACCAACTCCGGGGCGTCGCCGCCGACCAGCGCGATCTCGAGCGTGCTCACGAGGTCGGTCTGGAAGGGCGTGTCGGTCGGGCCCAGCACGTTGACGACCGCACCCCAGGTCACGGCAGCAAGCGCCGTGTCCGCCGCGGCATAGATCGTGCCGTCCTCGCTCTGGAACAGCACACATGCCGGCCAGGGCGCGCCGTAGGCGCCGGCACCCCAGTAGAGCCCGCTCAGGACCCGGCCGACGTCGTCGGCGTCATCGAGCAGCGGGATGTCCATGACGAACAGCCGGGCCTCGCTGCCGTAGACCTCGGACACCCGGCGGTAGCCGATCCCGCCCTGGGTGACCGGCACTGCCTCGTAGGAGCTCTTCTCCTCGAGCACGGTCTTCCAGGCGAGCTCGAGATTGGCGCCGAGCTCGGTCTCGAGGATCCGAATGTTGAGGAGCGCGCCGTCGTCGAGGGCGACCTGCACGACGTCCGCCGGCTCGAGGTCGACATGGGTCCAGGGCAGGCGCCACTCGTAGCCGGTGCACTCCAGCCAGGCGCTGTGCAGCTGGCGGAGCGCAATCCCCTTGGCCTCAGCCGCAGTCAGCGTGATAGGCAGATCGAAGGTCGCCTCGTTCTGCGAGTACATGGCGGTGCTGGGCCCTGCCACCCGCTTGGCGTACTGCGTGCCGATGTCGGCATCGCGCTCGAGGTCCTGGTAGACCACGGTGAAGCGGAGCGGCAGGTCGACCTCCTGGGCGCGCGTCTCGATGAACGCCTCGCGCTCGGCATTGACCGGGACCAGGTCCTGCTCGGGGATCACCCGGCTGGGGGTGCGGCCGCGCTTCTTGAACTTCAGCTGGTGATCGCTCTCGACCGCATCGAAGGTGTAGGCAGCGGCCAGCATCTCGAGCGCGCCGCGCACGCTGACCTGGCGGGCGAGCGCGTAGCCGCGCACCCCTTCGGTGAGCTCGGAAACGTCCAGGTCCGCCGCAGTGAGACCCGCGGGCAGGCAGAGCGCGGTGACGATGTCGGCAAGCGGCATCGAGGCCGGAATCGCCCGGTGCGCGATCACCTGGTGCACGGCACTGGTACCCGTCATGTAGAAGGTCGTGGCGCTCTCGTCGAAGAGCATCCGGCCGGCGATCCCGACCCCGGCCGCGAAGCTGCCGTGGCTCGAGATCACAGCACCATCGGTGGCATCGCGGATGTAGGCAGTGCCGCCCGCATAGGTGTAGATCTTGCCACTGGTGAACCGCGCCTGGTCCGGCAGGGACTCGCCACTGTTGGCCGGCCGGCTCCAGACGATGCCGTCGTCCTTGCCGTAGCTGATCAGATGGCGGGTCCCGTCATCGAACACCGCTGTCAGCAGCAGCCGGTCGTTCTGCTGGTCGTAGGCGGGCGCGCTCACCGATATCGTGCTCTTGCCGAAGTCGGCCGCGGCCAGAGTGATGCTGGTCGCCTTGACCCCGGTCTGGCCGATCGATCCGAACGCCTGCAGCAGGCTGATGGCCAGCTCGATGGTCACCTCCACATGCAGGATCGGCGTGGTCGCCGTCTGGCCGCCGGTGATCGAGTGGTCGCCGACGAACCAGCCCTCGCAGGTCCCGACCCGGGCGGCGCCTGCGACGCAGCCATGGCGCCGCGCCGAGATGTCCTGCCCGTCCCAGAGAGTGGCGAGGTCGCTCGCCCCGAGCACGGACACCTGCAGATCGGCCACCCGGATGTGGCAGTCGCCGAACTGGTTCATGACCAGCAGGAAGTCGCGCCGCCAGCCGAGCGGCGAGTAGCCCCACATCAGGTCGATCTTCGGGTCGCTCTGCCCGCCCGCCCGCGCTCGCGAGCAGCGCATAGCTGCTGCCGGAGAACTTTTGGATGGTCGTCAGGCCGGTGCTGTAGATGTTGCCCTTCGAATCCACCAGCGCCGGGCTGATGTCCGCGCCGACGTGCAGGTCCTCCTGCATGTCCGATGTGCGGATGCGGTGCATGCCGCCGTTGGCCTCGAGGTAGATGTACCCTCTGGCAAAATCGACGGCGATGCCGGAGCGCTGGAAGTTGGTGCCGTCCTCGTGCGGCAGGAAGGTGGCGTTGCGCACGGTGGCGGGCCGCGCGCCCGACCAGGCGATCTCGGCGGTGATCGGCGGGATCCGGTTGTTCCACTCCGCAAGCGGCAGGCGGTCGAACACGATGTAGACCAAGCCGCGATGCGCCGGGACCGCATCGGCCTCGCCGGTCTCCTCCAGCACCTCGCGGACGATCAGCCCGTCCGGCTCCTGGTCCTCGGCGCCGAGGTGGATCTTGTACTTGTACTTGGAGTTGCCGGTGAACAGGCTGGCAGGGGAGCTGCTCCAGCCCTCGGGCATGGCCGCGACGGGATCGCGCCGGTCGAAGATCAGCTTCGAGCCTGCCCACAGGCGCAGCACGTCGACCGCCGGGCTCTCCCCGAAGGCCACGGCGAAGTTGCCATAGTAGAAATACTCGGTGACGTCCTGGCCGCCCCAGCCGAAGATGCCGTCGCCCTCGGTGCGGGTGCGCTTCTCTTCCTCGATGTCGGTCGCCCAGATGATCGTGCCCGCGACCTTCTGGACCCCGAACCCGAGCGGGATCACCCCGCCATAGGTCGAGGAGCTGACATCGAGGTCGCCAAGGCGCGGCCCCTCGATCTTCGGTCCGCTGAAACCGAACAGGAAGCCGCCGAGCAGCGCCCCTGCCGCCGCGCCGATCGGACCGAAGGCATAGCCGCCGGCAGCGATCAGCCCGAAGCGGCCGATCGAGGAGGTGAGCTCCGAGGGCATCAGACAAAGCCCACCTGCACGGCCGTCACCGGGCTCCCGGGCACATAGGGCTCGCCCCGAAAATTCCGGACGTTGCCCATGTCGAACAGCAGGCTGCCCGGGATCCTGAACCGGTCCCGGCAGTCCTCCAGCACGCGCTTGTGGCAGCCGGGGTAGATGCGCAGCTGATCGCCGATCTCGACGGGCAACCCGGCCGGCGCCCAGAGCTCGAGCCTGCGGGTCGCCTGTGCCCACGACTTGAGCTCGATGGTCCGGCCTGCGTTGGCCCCGGTCTCGAAGGTAATTGCGCGTTCATCGAACCAGCCGTCGGCAAAGCCCGCGAGGTCCTCGCTCAGGGTGAAGATCCGGTGGTCGATGACCAACTCGACCCAGGCGACTCGTGTGAAGCTGCCGTACGCCTTGAAGTTCGCGGTGCCGTCCGTGGTCACGCCCCCGATCGCGCTGTCGTAGGCCGGCTGGCTCGCCGCGGTCGTGCCTGCGTCGATCACCTCGTAGACGCGGTCCTCGTAGCGGGCCGAGCCCGTGCCCGCCGCGGTGGGCACGCGGTAGAACGCACCGCCGGTCATCGCCTGATCGCGCCCCAGCTCCGGCGGCTCGATCGGGAACTTGCAGCGCTGATCGCCGAGGTCGGCCCGGCAGTTGGGGCTGAACACCTTGAGCGTGCTCTGGGCGAGCGGCTGCGACAGGCCCCGAAGCTCGGCGTGGAAGTAGCCCTGCGGCGTGAGGCGCGTCTCGCCCAGCGTGCCGCGTCGCAGCCGAATCTCACCGTGGCCATCGGGGCCCTCCCAGTTGACGAAGGAGATTGCGATCTCGGCCCCATCGAACAGGCCTGTCAAGCGACACCGGGAATTGACCCCTTGGCGACATAAAGAACTGACCCCCTGGGTCGGTGTCTCGGTGTCGCGGCAGGCTTGTCCAGGTAGTCCACGGGAGGGCCCCGCCGGCCGCGCGCCCTCGAGCGCGCGCTGTAGGCCGGCGGGAGGGACCTGGGGACCCACCTGGACAAGCCGGGGGCTCATGCGGTTGGCGGCCAGCGCGCGCGGCTCGCTCGTCGCCTTGAGCAGGCCCGAGCGGCGCTTCTCACGCAGCCGGTAGCTGTCGCCGCGGATCGTGACCACGTGGCTGTGGTGCAGCAGCCGGTCGAGGATCGCGGTCGCCACCACCGGATCGCCGAACACCGTGCCCCATTCGCCGATCGCCCGGTTGCTCGTGATCAGCAGGCTGCCGCGCTCGTAGCGGCGCGAAACCAGCTGGAAGAACAGGTGCGCGGCGTCGGGCTCGAACGGCAGGTAGCCGAGCTCGTCGACGATCAGCAGCCGCGGCTTGGCGAAACTGGGTGAGCTTGTCCTCGAGCCGCCCCTCGCCGTGCGCCCGGGCGAGCGCCGCCACCAGCGTGGTCGCCTGGATGAACAGCACCGCGTAGCCGGCGAGGATCGCAGCCCGCCCGAGCGCCACCGCGAGGTGGGTCTTGCCGACGCCCGGCGGGCCGAGCAGCAGCAGCGTCTCGCCGTTGGCGATGAACCGGCCGGTCGCGAGATCGCGGATCTGCTTGGGATCGAGCGAAGGCTGCGCCTTGAAGTCGAAGCCGGCGAGATCGCGGATTGTAGGGGAACTTGGCGATCGACATCGCCATCTCGATCCGGCGCTCGTCCTTGCGGGCGATCTCGCGCTCGCAGAACAGGGTCAGCGTCTCGCGCAGTGTCAGCTCGCCCTGCGCCGCCTCGTCGAGCAGGCTGTCGAGCTGGTCGCGGATCGCCGTCAGCTTGAGCCGGCCGAGCATCTGCTCGAGGTGCGTGGGCTCGGCGATCATGACCAGCCGCCACCGGCTGCCGCCTCATACTCGGCGAGCGGGCGCAACAGCGCCGCCGGGGGCGCCCCGGGCGGCGGTTCCGCTGCGGGCGCCAGGGTCGGCCGCCGGGCGCCGGCGATGCCCTCGAAGTGGCTCGGATCGAGCACCCGCTGCCGGCGCCCGCTGCGCTCCGCGTGCAGCGCGACCTCGCGACCGGCGTGCAGGACCCGCAGCCGCCCGCCGCCGATCTCGACCATCACGCCCGCGCCGACCAGCCGCCACGGCACGCTGTAGGCGTTGCTGTCGATCTCGACGCAACAGTCCGCCTGAACCCGGCGGATCAGCTCGCGGATCTGCTGGAACGGCGGCCGGCCGGCGAGCGGCTGCAGCGCAGCGGCTTCGTCCCGCTCGAACCGCACGACCGGCGGCTCGCCCGTGGTGCCATGGACCCGCAGGTCCGCAACTTCCCGGGTCCACTGCTCGAGATGAGCCTCGAACGCGGCCCAGCTCGCAAACTGCCGCCCGGCGATCGCGTTGCTCTTGACGTAGCCGACGCCGCGCTCGTCCTTGCCCTTGGTCCGCGCCCGGTACGGCGCGCAGGCGCGCGGCCGGAACCGCCAAGTGCTTGGCGAACGCCAGCAGCCGGGCGTTGAAGCGGACCTCGCGGGTCAGGCTGTCGTGGTGCACCACCAGCGCCCGGGTGTTGTCCAGCAGAACCTCCTCCGCCACCCCGCCGAAGCCCGGAACGCGCTCTCCAGCCCCTCGAACCAGCAGGCCTGGCGCTCGTGCCGGAACGCCCGCACGTGCAGGCGGCGCGAGTAGCCGAGCGTCGCCACGAACAGGTAGACCCGGATCACCTCCCCGCCGATCGCCACCCGCTTCTCGCCGAAGTCGATCTGCAGCTGCCGACCAGGCGGCGTCTCGAACCGCACCGTCGCCCGCGCCTCGGCCGCGAGCTCCCGGCGCAGCGGCGCCACCGCGCGCTCGACCGTGCGCAGGCTCACTGCGATGCCGCGCTCGGCCAGCAGCTCCTGCCGCACCACGTCGGCGTTGCCGCGATGCTGCCGGAACCTCTCCGCCAGCCAGTCCTCGAGCCCGTCCAGCGCCTTCGCCCGCTCCGGCCTGCGGCAGCGCGTCCAGCCGCCGAGCCCGAGATAGCGCTTCACCGTGTTCCGGCTGCAGCCGAACTCGGCCGCGATCCGCTTCGCGCCCCATCCCAACCCGCGCAGCCCCACCATCGCCGCCACCTCGTCCGGCATCAGCATCTCCTCCCTCCGCAGATCTTCGACCTGCGGCGCACCTTCGCTGCCTTGTCGGCTCATCGCCCTCTCCTTGTCTGGAGGGGGTCAGTTCTTCGTGTCGCCAGGGGGTCAGTTTATGATGTCGCCCGACACGCGTCGGCACCGCCGATCCCTCCGGCGTCATGATCAGCTTTCGGCCACCCCGACGCTGCAGCCGGATCGGGATGCGGATGGTCAGCGTATCGAGTTCGAGACCCAGGCGTTCGGTCATTACTCTGCAGCCTCCAACAACGGCTCGGAGGCGGCCAGGGCGGACGCCTCGTGGTCCGCCAGCTCCGCGACGAGGCTACGAATTCCCGCAGCATGCAGCGTGACGGAGATGCCGTCGGGCGCGACATGGATCCGCTCGATCAGCAGCCGGAGGATGCGCGTCTGCTCGGCCGGGTAAAGCTCGTCCCAGACCGGGTCAAGCGCGCCGAGAGCCTCGATCACCTTGCTCTCTACGAACTCGGCATCCGCCGCCGCACCGTTCTCACGCTCCACCGCGGTGATGGTCCGCGCGACCAGCTCGGGCGACGCGAGCAGCCGACGCACCTGCCCGAGAACCAGTCCCTCCACCTCGCTGGCGGCGATCGAGCGCACCGGGCAGGTGTCGTGGCCCCTGCGGCTCGCCCCGAGGCAGATGTAGTAGCGGTACAGCCGACCGCGCCGGCGCGTATGCGTCGGCGTCATGGCGGAGCTGCAGTGCGTGCAGCGCATCAGGCCCCGGAGCGGCGCCGGCGTCCGGGCGCGCGCCTCGTTGCCCCGACGCTTGGCGTTGGAGCCAGGACCTCGTGCACGTCGCCCCAGGTCGCGCGATCGACGATCGGCTCGTGCTCGCCCGGGTAGCTTTTGCCCTTGTGCACGGCCTCGCCGAGATACACGCGGTTGCGCAGGATCTTGTACAGCGTGCCCTTGTCGAACGGCCGTCCCTCGCGGAAGGTGCCCGCCTGTGTGGTCCAGGACTTGGTGCGGCGGCCCTGGGCGTTCAGCTCTCGGATGAGCAGGAGAGCCGAGCCGAGGTCGAGGAAGCGCCGGAAGATCAGGCGGACCAGCTCGGCCTCGGCCGGGTTCACCACCAGCTTCCGGTCTCGAACGTCGTAACCGAGCGGCGGGTGGCCGCCCATGAAGATGCCCTTGCGGCGGTTGGCGGCGAACTTGTCCCGGATGCGCTCGCCGGCGAGCTCGCGCTCGAACTGCGCGAACGACAGCAGGATGTTGAGCGTGAGCCGGCCCATCGACGTGGTGGTGCAGAACGACAGGCGTTACCGACACGAAGGTGACGTGTTGCCGCTCGAACACGTCGACCAGCTTGGCAAAGTCGGTGAGCGAGCGGGAGAGCCGGTCGATCTTGTAGCAGACGACCGTGTCGACCCTGCCGGCCTCGATATCTCGGATCAGGCGCTGCAACGCCGGGCGCTCCAGCGTGCCG
>CAWALL010000004.1:0-291210 GCA_963782885.1 uncultured Alphaproteobacteria bacterium | reverse complement strand
GGCGTTCAGAGCGCTGCCCGACCCGGGCGTGCGGGGTCGTTCCGGCAACGGCCAGGGGCGGGCGGTCTCGAAAGCCCTGGCCGCCCGCAGCACCAGATGGTCGGCATGCATCGGCCCGACGATCTGCAGACCGACCGGCAGCCCCGCGCCAGTCAGGCCGCACGGCACCGAGGCCGCCGGCTGCTGGGTTAGATTGAACGGATTGCTGAACGGCGCCCAATTGATCCAGCGTGGCTGCCGGTCCGGATCAGGGCGCTCGGCGCCGGCCGCGAACGCCGCGAGCGGCAGGGTCGGGGTCAGCAGCAGATCGAAGCTCTCGTGGAAACGGCGCATCCGGGCGCCGAGTTCGCTTCGCCGTTGGACCGCGGTCAAATAGTCCATCAGCGAGATCGCCTCGCCTTCGGCCGCGGTCGCCCGCAATCCCGGGTCCATCTGGGACCGCTGCTCGCTCGTGAAGTGGCGTAGCAGATTGGCGGCCCCGACCTGCCAGTGGCACAGGAACACGTCGGTGGGGTCGGCGATGCCTGGATCGACCAGCTCGACACTGGCGCCGAGCTCCTCGAACGCCGGCACGGCCCGGGCGACCACGTCGGCGATCTCGGGCTCGACCTCGGCGAAGCCGAGGCGCGGGCTGAACGCGATCCTTAGACCCCGCACACCGTCCTCAAGGCCGATTCGATAGTCGCAGGCATCGTAGGGCAGGGCCAGCCAGTCGCGACTATCTGGCCGAGCGAGCACATTAAGCATCAAAGCCGCATCGGCGACGCACCGGGTCATCGGCCCGAGATGGGCGACCGTGCCGAACGGGCTGAGCGGCCAGGCCGGCACTCTGCCGAAGCTCGGCTTCAGGCCGAAGATGCCGCTGAAGCCCGCCGGGATCCGGATCGAGCCGCCGCCATCGCTGCCGATGTGCAATGCACCCATGCCGAGCGCGCAGACGACGGCGGCGCCACCGCTCGAGCCACCGGGGGTCTTGCCGGTATCCCATGGGTTGCGGGTAATGCCGGTCAGCGCGCTGTCGGTGACTGCCTTCCAGCCGAACTCCGGCGTCGTCGTCTTGCCGATCAGCGCTGCACCCTGCTCGCGCAGGCGCGCGGTCGCCGGCGCGTCGTCGTCCCAGGGCTGTTCACGCGTCGTCGTCAGGCTGCCCCGCAGGGTCGGCCAACCTCGGGTCAGGATCAGGTCCTTGATCGTGGCGGGAACGCCGTCGATCAGACCGCAGGGCTCGGCCCGCTGCCAGCGCGCTTCGGACGCGCGGGCCGCCTGCAGCGCCCGCTCCGGATCGACCAGGCAGAACGCATTGACCGCCGGCTCGAAGCGCTTGATCCGATCAAGCGCCGCGCGCGTGACCTCGACCGGCGACAGCTGTCGCCTGCGGTAGAGGCTGACGAGCTCGGTCGCGCTGAGGGCAGCTGGATCGGCGGTCACGGAGGATCAGCAGACGCTGCGAATGCGGAGTTGCGGCCGCCGCGGCCGAGCGCGGCGACGCCAGCAGACGATCGCCAGACCGAGCCCGAGAACGCCGACGCTGACCATGGCCGCGGCGTGGTCGGGATCGGTCGGGACGGGCCGCAGCCGGCTCGAGAGGTCGTCGACGACGCCCGCACGAACCAGCGTCGACGATGACAGAACCAGAAGCGACGACAGAACCAAAGCGGCATACGTGAGGGTCCTGCGGTCTACAGTTAGCTGAGACACCGCCTTGTGCTTGAAGAGGGCAGTGCAAGGAGGTGAGCATGACGGACACGACGGTACGGGGCGCTGGCCCGGCGCAGCGCGCCCGACACGCTGGCGGCGACGGGCCAGCGCCTGAGCGGCGCCGGCGGATGTCGGCCAAACGCAAGCAGAGCGCGGTGTTGCGGTTGCTGCGCGGGGAGGATCTGGAGCTGGTGTCGCGGGCGCTTGGGGTGGCGGCGGCCGAGCTGAGCGCCTGGCGCGACGCCTTTCTGGCCGCCGGCGAGGCGTCGCTCAAGACCCGGCCTGCCGACGGTCGGGACTTCGAGATCGGTCGGCTCAAGGCCAAGGTCGGCGATCTGACCATGGCCAACGAGTTGCTCGCGACCAAGATCGAGCACCTGGAGATCGGCCGCCCTTTGGCACGGCGGAGGTCGAGACGATGAGCCGCCACGTCTCGCCCTCCACCAACCGACCCTACGGCGTCCTGTTGGTGACCCGGGTCTGGGGCACGTCCCGGGCCACGATCTATCGTCATCGGCAATGCGACGCGACGCGCCCCAGACGGCGGCCCGGCCCGCTTGGGCCCCTGGCGGACGCGGCGCTGCTCGCAGCGATCCGCGAGCTGCTGACCAGCAACCCGTTTCACGGTGAGGGCTACCGGAAAATCTGGGCGCGGCTGCGGTTCGCCGGCATCCGCACCTCCAAGCGCCGCGTCCTGCGGCTGATGCGCGAGCATGACTTGCTCGCACCGGGCCGGGTCGGGCGACCGCACGGTCCGAAAGCTCACGACGGTACGATCAAAACCGAGCGGGTCGACGAGATGTGGGCCACGGACCTGACCTCGACTCTGACCAGCGAAGGCCAGGCGTCGATCTTCGTCACGGTGGATCACGCCTCGACCGAGTGCCTGGGCATCCACGCTGCCCGCCGCGCGACCCGCTTTGAGGCGCTCGAGCCGCTCCGGCAGGGTGTGCGCGCCTGCTTCGGCGCATTCGGCCAAGACATCGCCTCCGGCCTGAAGCTGCGCCACGACCATGGCAGCCAGTTCGTCGCCGACGATTACCAGCGCGAGCTCGCCTTCCTCGGCATCGCGAGCTCGCCCGCCTTCGTGCGCGAGCCCGAGGGCAACGGCTGTGTCGAGCGCTTCGTCCGGACCCTGAAGGAGAACCTGCTCTGGCTGCGCCGCTTCGACACCATCGAAGACCTGCGCTTGGCCCTCCACGCCTTCAAGGACACCTACAACCAAGCCTGGATCGTCGAGCGCCACGGCTACCAGACCCCGGCAGCCGTCAGAGCAGCGCAACATGCGCCGCTTCCCGCGGCGGCATGAACCTGCAACGCGGTGTCTCATAACTGTTGACCGCTACAAGGGGCACTGGACCGGGCGGCGCATCGACGACCTCCATCGTCGCGGTGCAGTGCACCGGCATAGCGGCCCGCGCCAAGCACATCAAGTCCGGTCGAACTCTGAAGCCTCGACAGGTCTTGCCGGTCTCCGCAGCAGTTGCGGGGCTGAGCCCGCGCGACCAGCGCGGTCCCCGACCGGTGCACCGGCCTGTGGCCGCAGTCGGCGCCGCCAGCGGGGCGCAGGCCGGCTGCAGCCGCTCCGGTCTCGATCGGATGATGGTTGGCCGGCGCCCCTGCCCCGGAGCCGGTCCCGAGCTTGCGACCGGGTCTCTAAGCCAGCGGGTCCGTCTTGATCAAAGGCCGGCTCTCCCAGCTCTTGCCCGCGGCGACGATGCAGCTCAAGCCATTCGGCGTCGTACTGACCACGGTCCAGGTGTTCTTCTCCTCGGAGGCATAGACCTGGAGCAGATTGCCGTTCGACTGCAGGCCAAAGGCAACCGGCGCCTCGTCGTACTTGCTGCTCAGCTGTTTGGCGATCTCGGTCGCATTATGACAAGGCATGCGCACGGCCGTGGGCGGCACCTGCTGGGCCGCAATCGGGCTGGCGAGCCACCCGCTAGCGAACACCAGGCCGGTCAGGAAGAGGTGCAGACGACGCATCGCACAGTCTCCTCTCGATGGGCGCGGCCAAGCTGGCCCGCATCGCCATTTGGCGCCTCGACTGGTTACCTTTTGGTTAACGAGTCTCTCATTTTGGAAACCACAAGCTGAAAAAGGTCGCCATCACATGATCGCTCCGGATGCGTCCGATGCCAGCCCTGCGAAGGTCGATCAGGTGAGGCCGAGGCGGCCGATTCCCGGCAGTTTGAGCGCCAGACCGAAGGGATCGATGCCGATGGTCAGACCGAGAAGGTTGATCTCGAGGCCTTCGGTGCGCCCGATCGAAAGGCCGAGCAAGCCCAGTAGCGACAGCTGAAAGCCGCTGCCGCTTGGGGTCCGGGCGAGCAGGCTGCCATTGTTCAGATAATCCTTGCCGATCGCAGTCGGCGGCATGTCGAGGCCGAGCTCCGGCACCTGCCGGCCGAGGTAGGCGATGAAGGTGTTCGAATTCGGCCCGGGCCAGGTCCGGTATTCGTCAGGATACGGGTAGCGCTCAATCGCCGCTTCCAGCCGGTCGATCAGCTCCTCGACCTCCGGACCGCGCCGGTCGACGAGGACCCGGGGCCGGCTGCCCGCCCAGTAGCCGTCGATCGTGCGCATGTTCTTGCGGATTGCGGGCGCGCCCCGGTCGACCCCCCAGCCGACCACCTCGTAGCGCTCGAAGTCCGGCGCGTCGGCCCGCTTCATGATGATCCAGCTGTGCACGGCGACGATGCCCTTCCAGCCCCAGGCGCGCGCCGCGTAGACCTGGACCACGGGCTCGGGCGTGGTCGCCGGGTCGGGCGCCAGCTCCGCGCTGTCCCAGCGTGCCTGGCTCCAGTGCCTGGGCGCGCCGCCGTGAACCACGCCGGCGCTCCAGATCAGCGGCACGATCACCAGAATCAGCAGGCTGGCAAGCCAGAGCATTCTTCCCGACCCCATGTCACCTCCCGACGACTGTCGCGACTTGTCAGGCTCCCGCATTCCCTGCGCGATGGCAAGCCGGGCAGCTCAGCCGTTGTCGCTGACCAACCCCAGGCGCTCGTGCCAGGCGCTGATCGCCTCGTCCGGGTAGTCCTCGAACTGCTGGTCGCCGGGCGCAACCGCCGGCACCACCCAGTGCGCCTTGGAGCCGACCATCAGATGGGTACGCTCGGGCGGGATCGGGAGGGCGGTGTCGATCGCCGACGCGAAGGGATGAATCAACTCCGGCCAGCGCGGGTCGAAGAGCCAGAGACAGCTCACGCACAAGCCGCAGAAGTGGCGCTCGGCCGGGCTTACCCGAGGCTCGACGCGCGGCCCGTTCCGCAGCTTGGCGTGATAGATCCGGACATGTTCGCGACCCTCGACCTCAAGGCTCGCCGAGTCGCCGCCGAGGTTGATCGCGTAGCCGCCACCGCCTGCGGTCTTGCGGCAGATCGAGCAATAGCAAAGATTGAACGGGTAGGGATGGCGCGAGCGCAGTCGGAACCGGACCGCGCCGCAGTGGCATGAGCCTTCGAGCAGCATCGATGACCTACCTGGCTGCGCGGACCGTCGCCATGGCCAAGTGGTCGCTGGCGCATCCGCGTGCTTGAACTGGTGCATCTGGCGGCGGAGACTAGATGGAACTAGCGCGTCAGCTGTGTGCAGCGCGAATCGGGGAGCCAAACCGTCGATGATCGAGCCAGCTCGGCCACCTAGGACCGACCCGAGCCGGCCGAAGGCCAAGGTGCCGGCCAGCGCCTGCGATACTCATGCCCATGTGTTCGCGCCCACCGGCGTCTATCCCTATGCAGCGCAGCGACCCTATACGCCGGCTCCTGAGACCGGGCCCGAGGCCTATCGGCGGATGTTGGCCGCGATCGGCTTCGCGCGTGGCGTGCTGGTCCACTCCAACATCTACGGTCCCGACGATCGCGCCACCACCGATGCGCTTGCCGCGAGCGGCGGGGCGTTGCGCGGTATCGCGCTGATCCGGCCGGATGCCGACGACGCCACCCTAGATGCGCTGGCCGCCGTCGGAATGTGCGGCATTCGGATCAATCTGGAGTTTCCGGGCGAGGTCGGCCTCGCCGATGTGGAAGCTATGGCGCCGCGGCTTACCGGCCTCGGCTGGCACGTCCAGATGCTGACCAGCGCCGCCCGGTTGCCGGCCATTGCGGCTCGTCTGGCGGCGCTGCCGGTCGACATCGTGATCGACCATATGGGGCTGCCGCGTAACGATGACGATCTTGCCGGCCCGGGCTTTCGGGCTTTGCTGGAGTTGCTCACGTCCGGCAAGACCTGGGTCAAGCTCTCGGCTCCTTACTATGCCGACCGCCAAGGGCCCAGGTGGTCCTTCGCCACCCGGGCGGCGCGGGCGCTCTGGCACAAGCGCCCCGAGCGCACGCTGTTCGGCACCAACTGGCCGCATCCGCACGCCGACCCGGTGCCTGATGAGGGCGCGCTGGTCGACTGGATCGCCGGGGTAGTCGGTGGTGAGGCCGGGCTTCGGCAAATCCTGGTCGACAATCCGGCACGCCTGTACGGCTTCGCGTCGGACCCCTGAAAGTTGGCTAGGAGACGCATGCGGCGTATCCGGATCAAGATCTGCTGCATCCAGTCCGCGGCCGAGGCACGCCTCGCGATCGCTGAGGGCGCGGATGCGCTCGGCCTGGTCGGCGCCATGCCGAGCGGCCCCGGGCCGATCGACGACGCTGAGATCGCGGCGATCGCCGAGGTCATACCGCCGCCGGTGGCGACGTTCCTCCTGACCAGCGCGACCGATCCTGAGGCGATCGTCGATCACGCAAGGCGCTGCCGGACAAATACGCTGCAGCTGGTCGACCGGGTGGCGCCCGTCGACTACGCGGAGCTGCGCGCGGCGCTGCCGGGCATCAAGCTGGTTCAGGTGATCCACGTCGGCGGCGACGAGGCGGTTGCCGAGGCCCGCGCGATGTCACTCCTGGCCGACGCGCTCCTGCTCGATTCCGGCCGGCCGCACGAAGTGGTCAGGGTACTGGGCGGCACCGGCAGGACCCATGATTGGGCGATCAGCCGGCAGATCGTCGAGGCTGTCTCCTGCCCGGTGTTTCTGGCGGGCGGCCTGCGTCCGGACAACGTCGGCGCCGCGATCCGTGCTGTGCGCCCGTTCGGGGTCGACCTCTGCACCGGCGTGCGCACCGATTACCGCCTCGACTCCGCCAAGCTCGACGCCTTCGTCGCCGCGGTCGAGGCCGGCTAAAGCGGCACGATCTTGCCCGGGTTCATCAAGTTCAGCGGGTCGAGGGCCTGCTTGATCGCGCGCATCACGGCCAGCGCGCCGGCGCCGTGCTCGGCCTCGAGGTAGGGAATCTTGCCGTAGCCGACGCCGTGCTCGCCGGTGCAGGTGCCGCCCAGTGCCAGCGCGTGCTCGACCATCCGCCGGTTGACCGCCTTGGCCCGCGCGACCTCGTCCTCGTCCGCGAGATCGACCAGGAAGATCAGATGAAAATTGCCGTCGCCGACGTGGCCGACCAGCGGTGCGAGCAAATGCGCCTCGGCGATCTCCCGCTTCACGCGGGTGATGCACTCGGCAAGGCGCGAGATCGGCACGCAGACGTCGGCGACGATGCCCTTGGCGCCCGGTCGCAGCGCCAGGGTCGCATAGAAGGCGTCGTGGCGCGCCTGCCAGAGCCGGTTGCGCTCCTCGGCCGCGGTCGACCATTGAAAATCGGCGCCGCCGAATTCGCGCGCGATCGCTTTGACGGTCTCGGCCTGCTCGGCGACTCCGGCCTCTGAGCCGTGGAACTCGAAGAACAGGGCTGGTGCCACCGGATAGCCCTCGAGCTTGGAATAGCGGATGCAGGCCGCCATCGTCAGCTCGTCCAGCAGCTCGATCCGGGCCACCGGCACGCCCGACTGGATGGTCAGAATCACCGTGTTGACGGCATCCTCGATGCTCTCGAAGCTGCAGACCGCCGACGAGATCGCCTCGGGAATGCCGTGCAGCCGCAGCCGGATATCGGTGATCACGCCGAGCGTGCCCTCGGAGCCGACGAACAGCCGGGTGAGGTCATAGCCGGCCGAGGACTTGCGCGCCCGGCCGCCGGTCCGGATCACCCGGCCGTCGGCGAGCACAACCGTCAGCCCGAGCACGTTCTCGCGCATCGTACCGTAGCGCACCGCGTTGGTGCCGGAGGCCCGGGTCGCGGTCATACCGCCGAGGCTGGCATCGGCGCCCGGGTCGATCGGGAAGAACAGCCCGGTGTCGCGCAGATGCGCGTTCAGCTGCTTGCGCGTGACGCCGGGCTGGACCAGGCAGTCGAGGTCTTCGGCATTGACCTCGAGGACCTGGCTCATCTCCGACAGGTCGATCGTGATGCCGCCGCGCAGCGCCGAGATATGGCCCTCGAGCGAGGTTCCGGTGCCGAACGGAATCACCGGCAGCTGGTGAGCCGCGCAGATCTCGAGAATCCGGCTGACCTCGGCGGTCGAGCGCGCGAAGGCGACCGCATCGGGCGGCGCACCGGGGTGATAGGTCTCATCCTGACCGTGGCGCTCGCGGACCGCCGCTGCGGTGGTCAGGCGATCGTCGAGCAGGCTCTGGATCTCCTCGAGCGCGGTCGTGAGCGGGGTCGGGGCAAGGGCGTTCATGGCTTTGCTCTGGTGTCCAGGTGGGCCGGGTGCGAAGAGGCCAGTCATACCAGCTGAGGCCACGGGCGGCATAGCTTTTGCCGGCCCCGAGCGGCGGCCCATGGACACCGAACCTTAAGCATCCGGGGCTACCGTGACAGCTGCCGCCCTCTGCCGCGGCCTCGATGCACGGGCGGCAGGCAACGATCAGCAGAGGACTCCGTGATGGCGCCATTGCCGCCGCTCAAGCAGGATCAGCAAGGAACGCTGCGCAGCCGGGCCGCGATGCTGGCCTCCACGGCCATGGCACGGATCGGCTTCGGGCTGACCGAGCGAGCCGCCGGGGGGGATCATGTACGTGGCGCGGGTGCGCCGGCGATCTCGCTGGCCAGCGCGCTGCTAAGGATCGAGGGCGGCCTGCTGATGGCGTTCGGGCCAGAGGGCGACCCGATCCCGCCCGGTGCTTTCGTGACGATGGCCGCCGAGCAGCCCGACGCCGAGGTCAGGCTGGTCGACGGTACCAGGGCGCCGGCGCATCGCGCCGCCGCGGTGCTCGACGCGCAGGCCAAGGGCCCACTCGCCGGGCCACAGGGCGCTGGGGCGGGCGGCGAGCCCTGGATCAAGTCAATGCTCGGGCTCGGGCCGCAACCGGCCCTTGCGGCCGAGGCCGAGCTGCATGGCGAGGACCGCACCTGCGAACTCACGATCTTCGGCCGCGAGCTGATGCTGGCCGCCCCTGGGGGCCAGAGCTTCGTGATCACCGACCCCGCCCCCGCGGACCAGGCCGCGGCGACCGTGGCTCTGCTGGCGGGCGGTCAGCCTCTGTCGGTCGGCGACTTAGTCGCGCGCCTGCGGGCAGAAGTCGGGCAGCGGCGCCAACCGAATGTCGAAGCTGGCGCCGTACATCCATTCGCGGAGGTGGTGCTGTCCGGCTGCGCGGTCGAGCGGACAACCGCCGGGCTCCGGCTGCAGCTGCCGAGGGTCGGCTCTGTGCGACTGACCTCTCTCGACAAGGCGGAGCCCGCCGGCCCGCGGGTCAGCATCGTCCTCCGCGACGGCGAGAATGCCGACCTTGCAGATGTGACGGCAGCGCTCGGAGGGATGAAGGTGAGGGCCCACCAGAAGGGAGCGTCGGCGGACGCGGACGCGTTGCCGACGCAGACTCATGCCGCCGCGCCAGGCCGGGACCACCGGCGACCAGCGCTGCCGGTCAGCCTCGGCCTCCCCCGGGTCGACGGCGTCGATGCGGATCGGATCCCGGTCGTGATTATCCGCGGCGTGCCGGCTGGCGGTGCCCTCTCGGCCGGGATCGATGATGGTGAAGGCCGCTGGGTCCTGAGCCCGCGGCAGCTGGCTGGCCTCACACTGACGCCGCCGCTGGGCCGGAAAGAGGCTGTGACCCTCCAGGTGACCGCAGTCGGGGTCCGGAACCGTGCGGGCGAGATCGCGACCGCGACCGAGAGCGTGGTCGTGGCGCTCGATGCGCCCGCCGAGTTGGTCGTCGCGCTGGCGATCGACCCGGAGGCGGTGCGGGACGGCGGGCCGACGCCGAGTGCCCTGATGATCCGCGGCGTCCCGGCCGGCGCGCGCCTGTCCGCTGGCACCTACGATCCCGCGACCGCAGGCTGGGTGCTCCGGCCCGATCAGCTCGAGGGCCTGACGGTCACGACGCCGGTCGGGCAGGGTGACTTCACCCTCACGATGCTTGGCATCTTGCTGACCGCCGGTGGGCGCGCCGAGGCCCGGGTCGTAGCCCGGCTGCCGATCGCCGCGCGCTGATCACACCTCTGCTCCGCTGCCGGCACCGGCGGGCTCGTCGGGCCCGGGATGCCTCTGCGGCCTGATCGGGCCCGCACGGTCAAGCCGATGGACAGACGCAGCCGCCAAGGGTAATCCTTGCCTATCCGGCCGCCAACGAGCGGCCGCGGCCGCCGACAGGGCGGGGGTCGCCAACGAAGGGGGCATCATCGCACATGAGACCATGGCATCCCGTACTGCCTGGGGCGGCGCTGACGCCGCTGAGCACGCCCGTGGCTCCAGGGCCGATCCGTCCGACTGGCGGGTTCAGCGCGCGGTGATCTCATGAGCAGACCCAAATCCAATCAATCAGGGGCTCCATCAGCGGAGGAATAAGAGATGCAAGCCAGGGTTCGGACGCTGAAATGGGCTGCGGCCAGCGTCGCCGCGCTGTTCGTGGTGGGCGTCACGCCCGCGATGTCGGCCGACGTTCTGATCGGCCTGATCACGAAGACCAACAACAACCCCTTCTTCGTCAAGATGAAGGAGGGCGCCGAGGCCAAAGCCAAGGAGCTTGGGGTCCAGCTACAGAGCTACGCCGGCAAGTACGACGGCGACAACGAGACCCAGGTCGCGGCGATCGAGAGCCTGATATCGGCCGGTGCCAAGGGCATCCTGATCACGCCGAGCGACACCAAGGCGATCGTGCCGACGATCCAGAAGGCGCGTGACGCCGGCATCCTGGTGATCGCGCTCGACACGCCGCTCGATCCGATCGACGCGGCGGATGCGACCTTCGCCACCGACAACTTCAAGGCGGGTGAGCTGATCGGCGAGTGGGCCGCGAAGACGCTGGGCGATAAGGCCAAGGACGCGCACGTCGCTTTCCTCGACGCGCTCGAGAACCAGCCGACCGTCGACGTCGCTCGCGACCAGGGTTTCATGAAGGGCTTTGGGATCGACAACATGGACCCGAAGCACTACGGCGAGGAGACCGACCCGCGCATCGCCGGCCATCAGTGGGGCCAAGGCGCCGAGGAAGGCGGCCGCACCGGCATGGAGAATCTGCTCCAGAAGGATCCTGACATCAGTGTCGTCTACACCATCAATGAGCCGACCGCCGCGGGCGCCTATGAAGCGCTCAAGGCGGCGGGCGTGGAGAACGACGTCCTGATGACCTCGGTCGACGGCGGCTGCCCGGGCGTCAAGAACGTCCAGGCGGGCGTGATCGGGGCGACCTCGATGCAGTTCCCGCTGCTGATGGCGTCCTTGGGCGTCGAGGCGGTCGCGGAGTTCGCCAAGACCGGCAAGAAACCAGAGCCGAGCCCCGGCCTCGACTTCTACAACACCGGCGTCACGCTGATCACAGACAAGCCGGTCCAGGGCATCGACTCGATCACGGCCGAAGAAGGCCTGAAGAAGTGCTGGGGCTGAGCTCGATCCTGGCCTAGCCTGGAGGTCGCAGAGAGGGCGACCAACCGCGGCCGCCCTCTCGGCTCGCCATGAGCAGCTCCAAGGACGCCCTCGCCGCCCACGTGACGCCGGAGGTCGAGCGCGCAGAGTCGACGATCGAGCCGGGACAGGCCACCTTCGAGGAGGCGGCGGCGACCCCGCTCCGGCGGCTCCAGCATTTCCTGCACGGCTTTCCGACCGCGATCCCGTTCATCGTTCTGGTGCTCGGGGTGGTGCTGTTCAGCGCCCTCGTGGGCAAGAGGTTCTTCCACCCGTTCAACCTGTCGCTGGTCCTCCAGCAAGTCACGATCATCGGCACCGTCGGGATCGCCCAGACCCTGATCATCCTGACCGCTGGCATCGACCTTTCGGTCGGCGCGATCATGGTGCTGTCATCGGTGGTCATGGGCCGGCTTGCGGTCCTCGCTGGGGTGCCGATCGAGTTCGCCTTCGCGCTCGGGCTGCTCACCGGCATGGCCTGCGGCTTCGTCAACGGCGCGTTCATCACCTGGCTGAAGCTGCCGCCCTTCATCGTCACGCTCGGCACCTGGAGCATCTTTGGCGCGCTCAATCTTTGGTATTCGCAAAGCCAGACGATCCGCCAGCAGGAGGTCGAGGCCACAGCCCCCTTCCTGCAGCTCACGGGCACCGCGATCAAGGTCGGCGGCGCGCAGCTGACCCTGGGCTCGATCCTGATGATCCTGCTCGCCGTGCTGGTCTGGTACGTCCTGAACCGGACCGCCTTCGGCCGCCACGTGTACGCGACCGGCGACGATCCGAACGCCGCGCGGCTTGCCGGCATCAACACGACGCGCACGCTGCTCGCGGTCTACGCCACGGCCGGCCTGATCTGCTCGGTCGCGGGCTGGGTGCTGATCGGCCGGATCGGTGCGGTCAGCGCGATCTCGGGCGGCACCGCCAACCTCGATTCGATCACGGCGGTCGTGATCGGCGGCACGAGCCTGTTCGGCGGCCGCGGCTCGATCGTCGGCACGCTGTTCGGCGCGCTGATCGTCGGCGTGTTCCGCAACGGCCTGGCACTCGCCGGCGCCGACGTGGTCTGGCAGGAGTTCACGGTCGGCCTCCTGATCATCCTCGCGGTCTCGATCGACCAGTGGATCAGGCGGGTCTCGTCATGACTGCCGCCGACCCCGAGCCGATCCTGAGCGCCCGCGGCCTCGTCAAGCGCTACGGCCGGGTCACGGCCCTCGACCACGCCGACTTCGATCTCATGCCGAACGAGATCCTGGGCGTGATCGGCGACAACGGCGCCGGCAAATCGACGCTCATCAAGGTGCTGGCCGGCGCCGTGATCCCGGACCACGGCGAGATCCGGCTCGACGGCCAGCCGGTCCACTTCCGCTCACCGCTCGAGGCCCGCGCCGCCGGCATCGAGACCGTCTACCAGGACCTGGCCCTCGCCCCCGCCCTCTCGATCGCCGACAATCTTTTCCTAGGCCGCGAGCGGCGCAAGCCAGGCCCGGTCGGCACCCTCTTCCGCCTGCTGGACCGCGCCGGCATGCAAAAGGAGGCCCGAGAACACCTGAACGCGCTGGGCCTGCTGACGATCCAGAACATCCGCCAGAAAGTGGAAACGCTCTCGGGCGGCCAGCGCCAGGGCGTGGCCGTGGTCCGCGCCACCGCCTTCGGCAGCCGCGTGGTCATCATGGACGAGCCGACCGCAGCACTCGGCGTCAAGGAATCCCGCAAGGTCCTGGAACTGATCCTCGACGTGAAGAAGCGCGGCCTGCCGATCGTGCTGATCAGCCACAACATGCCCCACGTCTTCGAGGTCGCCGACCGCATCCACATCCACCGTCTTGGTCGCCGCATCGCCGTGATCAACCCCGCCGAATACTCGATGTCCGACGCCGTCGCGATCATGACCGGCGCCATGCAACCCCGCGCAGCCGCGTGACGGTGAGCGGGGTCGCGGGCCGGAGCGTGGGGGAGGCGCCGCTTGCCCGGACGCGCGACCGGGAGTAGGGAAGTGGACGGGCTTCGGTCGATCCAAAGGGTCGCGAGGCGGGGGCGAGACGGCAACATAACCAGGTCAGGGGGACGACCGTGCAACTGAGCCGCGACGAGTTGCTCAAGGCCTATCGGCAGATGCGCACCATACGCGCGTTCGAGGACGCCGTGCACGAGGAGTTCTCGGCCGGCAACATCCCGGGCTTCGTCCATCTCTATGCCGGCGAGGAGGCCTCGGGCGTGGGCTTCTGCCTGCATCTGAACGACAACGACCGGATCGCCTCGACCCACCGCGGCCACGGCCACTGCATCGCCAAGGGCTGCGACGTCAAGGGCATGATGAAGGAGATTTTTGGCCGCAAGGACGGCCTGTGTGGCGGCAAGGGCGGCTCGATGCACATCGCCGACCTGTCCAAGGGCATGCTCGGCGCCAACGGCATCGTCGGCGGCGGCCCGCCGTTGATCTGCGGCGCCGCGCTGACCGCCAAGACCCTCAAGACAGGCGGCGTCGCGATCGCCTTCGTCGGCGACGGCGGCTCCAACCAGGGCACCACGGCGGAGAGCCTGAACCTCGCCAAGGCCTGGAACCTGCCGGCGATCTTCGTCTTCGAGGACAACGGCTACGCCGAGTTGACCGCCAGCGCCTGGTCGGTTTCGGGCGACCTGGTCGAGCGCGGCAAGGCCTATGGCATCCCCTCGCGCCGGGTCGACGGCCACGACTTCTTCGAGGTGTGGGATGCCGCCCGCGAGGCAATCGAGCGCGCCCGCGCCGGGGACGGGCCGAGCGTGATCCACGTCAAGCTCGCCCGCTACTACGGCCATTTCGAGGGCGACGCGATGACTTACCGGCAGGTCGGCGAGATCGAGAAGATCAAGGCCGAGAAGGACTGCCTGATGCTGTTCCGGCAGCGCGTGACCGAGGCGGGGCTGCTCGAGGGCGGCCAGCTCGACGCGATCGACGCCGAGATCAAGAGCCTGATCGAGCAGACCGTGACCGAGGCCAAAGCGGCACCGCCGCCGACCGAAGCCGATCTCATGACCGACGTCTACGCCTCTTATTGAAGGGCAGCAGCCATGTCCAAGAAGTCGTACCGGCAGGCGATCCAGGAGGCGTTGCGCCAGGAGATGGAGCGCGACCCGCGCGTCATCATCATGGGCGAGGACGTCGCGGGTGGCATGGGCGCGCCCGGCGAGGACGACGCCTGGGGCGGGCCGCTCGGCGTCACCAAGGGCCTGGAGCCGATCTTCGGGCGCGAGCGGGTGCTGGACACGCCGATCACCGAAAGCGCCTTCATCGGCGCCGCGGCCGGTGCTGCCGCTACTGGCTTGCGGCCGGTGGCCGAGCTGATGTTCGTCGATTTCTTCGGCGTCTGCTTCGACCAGATCTACAACCAGGCAGCCAAGTTCCGCTACATGTTCGGCGGCAAGGCGACCACGCCCCTGGTCGTGCGCACGATGTATGGCGCGGGCTTTCGCGCCGCCTCCCAGCACAGCCAATGCCTCTACCCGGTGTTCACCCACATCCCGGGGCTCAAGGTCGTGCTGCCGAGCTCGCCCTACGAGGCCAAGGGCCTCCTGATCCAGTCGATCCGCGACGATGACCCGGTGATCTTCTTCGAGCACAAGGCGATGTACGACGAGGAGGAAGAGGTCCCGGACGAGCCCTACACCATCCCGTTTGGTGAGGCGAACCTGACCCGCGAGGGCGACGACGTCACGATCGTGGCCTTCGGCCGCATGGTCGGCTTTTCCAACCAGGTCGCCGACAAGCTGGAGAAGGAGGGCATCAGCTGCACGGTCGTCGACCCGCGCACGACCTCGCCGCTCGACACCGACACGATCCTCGAGACCATCGAGGAAACCGGGCGCCTCGTGGTGGTCGACGAGGCGCACCCGCGCTGCAGCATGGCCTCCGACATTGCGGGCCTAGCCGCCCAGAACGTGTTCAAGGCACTCAAGGGCCCGATCCAGATGGTGACCGCGCCGCACGCGCCGGTACCGTTCTCGCCGCAGCTCGAGGACCTCTACATCCCGAGCCTGGACAAGATCGAGGCGGCGGTGCGCCGGTCGATGGCAAGCTGAGGGGTCGGGCCAAGCCAGGGGTCAGCGGATGACCGACGCGATCAAGCCGATCGTTATGCCGAAGTGGGGCTTGGCGATGCAGGAGGGCATGGTCGCCAAGTGGCTGGTCGAGGAAGGCGCCGAGGTCAAGAGCGGCGAGGAGCTCCTCGACATCGAGACCTCCAAGATCGCCAACGTCTACGAGAGCCCGGTCGCCGGTCCGCTGCGCCGACGGCTGGTGGGTGAAGGCGACACGGTGCCGGTCGGTGCGCTGCTCGGTGTGGTTGCCGATGCCTCGGTTTCGGATGCCGATCTCGACGCTTATGTGGGCAAATTCCAGGAAGAGTTCGCAGCCCATGCCGCCGAAGTGGGCGCTGCCGCGCCGGAGCCCGAGACGATCGAGGCCGGCGGCCGTCGCTTCCGGCACCTGGCCCTGGGCGAGGGCGAGGGGGCGCCGATCGTGTTCCTCCACGGCTTTGGCGGCGATCTCAACAACTGGCAATACAATCAGGAGGCACTCGCCGCGAGCCGTACGACCTATGCCGTCGATCTGCCGGGGCACGGCGGCTCGAGCAAGGATCTGAGTTCAGGTCGAACTGACGTCGGCGCTCTGGCGAACGCCGTGCTCGAGTTCCTTGACGCCAAGGAGATCACAAGCGCGCATTTGGTCGGCCATTCCCTAGGCGGCGGCATCGCCCTCGATCTGGCGCTGAACCATGCTGAGCGGGTCGCCTCTGTGACTCTGATCTGCACGGCCGGGCTCGGACCCGACATCAACATGGAGTACATCGACGGCTTCATGCAGGCCAAGCGGCGCAAGCAGCTGCAGCCGCTGCTGGAGATGCTGGTCGCCGATCCGGCGATGATCTCGCGCGAGATGATCGAGGACGTGCTCAAGTTCAAGCGCCTGGACGGGGTCGAGACGGCGCTCAACCGGATCATCGACGACAGCTTCGCGGGTGGCCGGCAAGCGCTCGACCTGACCGGCAGGCTCGGCGATCTGCGCGCGCCGGTGCAGGTGATCTGGGGCCGCCAGGACCGGATTATCCCGGCAGGCCACGCCGAGGGCCTACCGGCCAACATTCCCGTCCATGTCTTCGACGGCGCCGGTCACATGGTGCACATGGAGAAGGCGGCCGAGGTCAACCAGCTGATCCGGACGCTGGTCGACGGCTGACGCCTTCTGGCTCCGGACCGGTCGGCGCGACGCCAGGCCGCACGGTGCGGCTCGGCGCCGCGCTTGCCGCGCGCTCGTCCGGCCCCAGCATCAGCTGGGCAAGCGCAGAGCGCATCCCGGAGCTGGAGGGGCAACCATGACGAGCGGCGTAAGGCCGATTCCCGAGGGCTATCATAGCGTGACGCCCTATCTGATCGTGAGCGATGCCGCCGGCGCGATTAGATTTTACAAAGAGGCGTTCGGCGCCGCTGAGGTCATGCGACTGGCTGCGCCCGGCGGGCGGGTCGGTCATGCCGAGCTCAGGATCGGTGATTCCCGGATCATGCTGGCGGACGAGTTCCCGGACATGGGCGCACGTGGCCCCAAGGCGGTCGGCGGTACGCCGGTCAGCCTGCATCTCTACGTCGAGGACGTGGACGCCGCGGCGAAGCGCGCCGTGACCGCCGGCGCAAAGCAGGTCAGGCCGGTCCAGGACCAGTTCTACGGCGACCGGCTGGGCACGGTCGAAGATCCCTTCGGCCACGTTTGGCACATCTCGACCCATATCGAGGACGTGCCGCCGGACGAGCTCAAGCGCCGCGCCGAAGAGGCAATGGGAAAGGGCGGCGACTAACGGTCCGCTACGTCGACGTCCGCAGATGGAAGGACTTCGGCCGGGTCAGGTGCTCGTATTGGAGGCGCGAGAGCGAGCAGCCGCGGCCGGAGTCCTTGACCCCGGTCCAGGCGAGGGCAGGGTCGAGGTAGTCGCAGCGGTTCATGAACCAGGTGCCGGTCTCGACTTGATCGCCGATCCGGATTGCGGCCTCCTCGTTCGAGGTCCAGATCGCGGCGGTGAGACCATAGCGGCTGTCGTTCATCAGCCGGATCGCCTCGTCGTCGCCCTCGACCCGCATCACGCCGACCGCCGGGCCGAAGGTCTCCTCCGACATGATCCGCATTGAATGGTCGACCCCGGTCAGGACCTGCGGCGCCATGTAGGCTGAGCCCGGCGCGTCCTTCGGAAAGGCGTCGAGGTTCAGGTGCGCCGTGGCACCGGCAGCCACCGCGTCCGCGATCTGGCCGCGAACGAACTCGGCGGCAGCGGGACGCACGAGCGGACCAAGCGTGGTCTCAGGATCGGTCGGATCGTCCAGATTGTAGCCCCGGGCGAATTCGACCAGACCCTGGACGAAGTGGTCATAGACGGCCTCATGGACGTAGACCCGCTCGATCGCGCAGCACGACTGGCCGCTGTTGAAGAAGGCCCCGTCGGCGAGGTTCTCGATCGCATGGCCGAGGTCGGCGTCCGGGCGGACATAGGCCGGGTCCTTGCCGCCGAGCTCGAGCCCGGTACCGATGAAGCCGCGGCACGCCAATTCCTGCACGCTATGGCCGCCGGCCACCGAGCCCGTAAAGCTCACGAAGTCGACCACCCCGCTCGCGATGATCCGGCTGGTCGCGGCATGGCTGAGATTCAGATGCTGGAACAAGCCCGCGGGCAGGCCGGCGGCTGCAAAGGCTTCAGCGAAGCGTTCGGCGGTGAGGGGGGTCTGGGCGGACGGCTTGAGAATGACGGCGTTGCCCGCCATCAGCGCCGGGATGACGCCATTGACCGCGGTCAGATAGGGGTAGTTCCAGGGCGCGATCACGAACACGACCCCGAGCGGCACCCGCCGGATGAAGCGCCTGAAGCCCGGCTTGTCACCGACCTCGATGTCGGTGAGCGCTCGCGAGGCAGCCTCGATCATGTAGCGGGCGCGCTCCTCAAAGCCGCCGACCTCACCTGGCGTGTAGCGGATGGGGCGACCCATCTGCCAAGTGATCTCGGCCGCGATCTCGGCCTTGTTGGCGACGAAGGCATCGACCGCGCCGGCCAGCAGCGCCGCCCGCTTGGCCACCGGCAGGTCTCGCCATTCCGCCTGGGCGCGCCGCGCGCGTGCGAGCGCCTGCTCGATTTCTGAATCGCTGGTTAGCAGCCGCTCCACATAGACTTCGCCGTTCACCGGAGAGATCACGCGAATCCGATCGCTCATCTCATTGTTCCGAATGGAAGAAGATCCAAAGACTGTCAGCAGCGCCAGCGGATCGCCGCCGTGTACACCGGCGCGTCCCCGTAGGCGAGCATCTCGACGTCGGGCACGCTCACGCTGCCGGCCCGCAGTCCGTCGACGCGGCCCCGCGAATGCGCTCAAGCCCGCCCCCCGGATGAGCCTCGTGCTCGAGCTGCACGACAATATAGGGCGTTGGTGCGCCTGACAAATGAGTTGCTGAGTTCTACTTGAGTGTCGAGCCATCTCGCTGGAAGCCGGGCGAGTTTAGAGACAGAAGCAGCAGGCTAGTGATTATGGCCGCCGGCTTCGGTGGGGATGGTTGCCGTCGTCCTCTTCACGGATCGATCGCCGCGCCGCGTCAGTTCCCACCGAGAGCCAGGCTGCCGCGAGGAGCGGGGCCGCTGCTTAAGTCTCGCCCGAGTCCGAGCAGCGGCGCCGATCGTCGATTCGGAGCGTTGTTGCGGGTGCTCGCCGCGGATCAATCCGATGCCGGCAATTGATAGAACAGGAACGAGCCGAAACTCGCCGAGGGCAGCAAATCGCGTGCCCAGGCCGGATTGTCCTCGAGGCGGTGAAACGCGCCCGCGCCGACCGTCGGATCGGCCAGGCTGCCGCGCAATGCCCGCCGGGCGATGCGCCGGCAAAGCTGAAGCTTGTCTGCAGGGCAATTCGTCGCGGTGGTCAGGCGAAAGCCGGCGCGCGGCGGCTCGCGTAGTCCGAATTCGCGATCGCTTCGCGGCTGACGTGCGCGATTGATCAGCGCTGCCGCGAGGGCCTCCAGCACCCGGACGCTCTGATCGCCTCCGAGCGTGAGCAGGGTCAGGGCGAGGCCTTCGACGCTGCTCCGGTGATCCCTGTCGTAGACCTCGAGGGGCTCAGGCCGCATCGGCGTCCCCTTTCGACTCCAGGCAGTCAATCGGCTCACCGGGCCGATGCGAGCGCCGATGTGCGGCCCGCTGCTCAGTCTGGAAGGCATAGGTGAGACGCGCCTCAAGCCGGAGCAGATGGTCGGTCAAGCGTTTCTCGACGTCCTTCAGATCGGCGATCGTCGCGTACAGCCGGGCGACCTCCAGCTTCGATTGAGCAAGATTCTCAAGGACGACATTCAGGTTGGCCTGAATCTCGCGATAAACCTTGAGCAGGGCGGTCTCGGCCTCCCGCCGACCCTGCTGCATCATCCAGAACAGACACCCGAACGCCGGGATCTCGATCACCGTGATCCACCACACCCAACTGATCGTCCACTCCTGGTTCATGAGCTTTCCTCCCGCAGGCAGGATCAGCAGCCGAAACAAGCGCGACCGGCTCGTTCCGGCGCGACCAACGTCAAAGTCGAAAATCCGTCGCTGCCGCTTGAACACTGCGACCCGGCCGCCAGTCTGGTCGTCGGCCGGGGGGACAGCGGCGCAGACGCACGGGTTCTGCCAGAAGACACCCGCTGACCGCGTCCAGACCGTCATCGCGGCAGCTGCGACCGGGCCGCCACTCGCGCATCTCCTCAATGAAACCGGTAGCCCAGACGGTCGCGTGGGCGCGCAACACGCCGGCCGCCAGCAAGGGGTCGAAGGCGTCGAGGATCCGCTGGTCCTTGCTGCGGTGCGACACCTGCTCGACCACGGGACAGGCCACGTTTAAGGCATGCAGCTCGCGGCGTAGCAGCGCTGGCAGGAAGCGACCTAACCCGTTGGTCTCAAGCGAGATCGACGGCAGGTGCATCTGCTCAGCGAAGCGGGCAACCTGGCGGCAGAGCTGGGTTGCCTCATCCACCTCCTCGACGAGAGCCGGATCATGGCTCAGATAACGGATGCCGTGCAGCCAATAGCCACCGTCGCTGTCGACGAACACTGCGGCGACGACGCTCGCGTCGCCGCGTCCGGGTGCGCCATAGGCAGGGTCCCACCAGCCGGTCGCCGAGACCATGCGCCGGCCGGCAATCGACAGGATGGCCTCGCCGTTGCCCTGCCGGTAGTCGAGGGCGGTGTCGTAACGGACCAGGCGGTCCGGATCGAGGCGCACTTCCTCAATACTCCGCGGCTGCAGCATCATCTGGCTCTCGAACTTGGCGGGACCCGATTGGCGCCTGATGGCCTCGATCTGGTCAGGCGGAAAGCGCTCGGGCCAGCGGCTTTCACCGTGCTCGTTGAGCAGAGGAATGCAGAGGCGTCGATAGCCGCTCAGGAACGGCGCCTGCTCGCCGCGCTCGGTCCGCGGTTGGTCGACATAGATGGAGTAGTAGCTGTGCGGCGTGCCGACATAGAGCTGCAGGCCCCCTGGGACCAGGACATAGTCGGTCTCCCGCAGACGCTCGCGCAACTCCGCCCGCTTGTTGGCCGTGGCGCAGGTGTTCGGTACTTCGACGTCATCGCAGATCACGACATCGGCGCGCGAGCCGGTAACGTTGGCGCCGATGCCTCGGGCAAGCAGCGAGGGGTCGCGCTGGGTGAGCCGGCGGCAGACCGTGAACTGATCGGCGGCCCATTGATCAGCGCGCCGCGGCACCAGTCGGCTGGTCAGCGGGTGTCGCTCGATGATCCGCTTGACGTTGCGTACCATCTTCCTGGCCAGATCGTGCTCGGCGGCGAGCACCAGGATGCGGAGATCAGGGTCGTTCAGGAGCAGCCAGGCGCAGAAGATCCCGACCAGGGTTGATTTGCCGGCGCTGCGGAACACAAGCAGCACGAGGCGGCGATCGCCCTGCTCCCAGCGCCGGCCGAGCCATTCGGCAACCTCCAGATGCAGCGCCGGGGTCGTCTGGCCCTGGCTGCGGTTCCAGAGCCAGACGAACTGCCGGAAGCTGACCCGGGTTCGCGGTGCGACTTCCTCCACACGCTCGAGACCCTTGCCCACCGCGGCTCAGGCGGGTGCGCCGAGGACGTAGAGGGCGATCGTGAGCGGGGGGGCGGAGCGCCGGTTCTCGACGTAGATTTTGCCGTCGACGTGAGCGGAATAGGTGAGCTTGCCTGCGGCGCCGGTCGTGCCGGTGAGTGCGGTGAGCTGGGCCACCGCAACGTCGCTCGTCGGGCTCGTGATGCCAGTCGCGAGCAGCTCGGTGTAGCCGAGAGGCTCCGCCCGGTAGGAGAAGATCGCGGCAACTGGATCACCAATGGCCAAGCTCTGCGCAAAGGCCTGGACCATGCCGACGCTCGAAGGCGGCGTGAAGCTGACCGCAGTGTTCTGCGCGATCGTGAACGAGAACAACTTGATCAAGGCGCCGTTGACAGCTCCCTGGTCGAGCTCGACCCCGGAAATCTCGGCGATCTCGCCGCCAAGCCCGGGCAGGTAGCGCAACTCGCTGTCGGGGCCGACAAGGTCGATCTGGTCAACCGGCATCGGGTTGTGGGCGGCGAATACGCGGCAGTGATCGTCCGCCCGCAGCCAGATGAACTCGCCTGCCGGCGCGCTGGCGCCGATGCTGTCCACGGTGGCCGTGCCGAACCGGCCGACCACACGGATCGCGTCGCCTCCTTGGACCAGGGGCACGATGGTCGCGCTCGCGAGCTCGAACTCGGCCGTCGCCGTCGTCTGCGTGACCACCCTATGAACGACGCCGCCGCGGGTTGCCTTGAGGGCCGTCCAATGATCATCGAAATCGTCGACGTCGCTCGCGAGCACGATCAGATCACCGGCCTGCAACAGGTTGAGATTGGTGCCGCCGCTGAGCTGCACGACGGCCACTTCTGTGACCTCGGCACGGGCATTCTCAGCGACCAGATTGGGCGCTTCCAAGGTCTCGCCCCCGGCCTGGAGATCGACCGCGGTACCGCTGAGCTTGCCGCTCTCGTCCAGGTGGCAGCCCCGCAGTCCAACCGACTGTCGCGGCCCAGCCTCGACGTCAGCGTCCAGATTGCCGGCGAATGTCAGATCGGAGAGCTCGATCCCGCGCCAACCACTCGCGGTACCATCCAACTCGAGCGCGCGCCCGCAGGCGGTCAGCGTCCCGCCCCTGAGCGCCAGCTGTCGAAATTCGGCAGCGCTGTCGGCCAGAATGCCGCTGGTGCAGGCATGGAGCTGAGACTGCGCCACGAAAATCGATCCTCGCGCGCCGGCCAGAATTTCGATCCCGGTGCGATTGAAGGCAAAGCGGCAGCCATCAATCGCGGCAACCTCACCCTCGATCACCAAGCCGCTCCGACAGCCGATCACCTCGACGCCATGGACAATCGCGCCCTCGGCGCTGCCGTTGACCGTGATCCCGTCCAGGCTCACCGCGCTCAGATCGACGTGGGTCGGGCCGCTGGGCACACCATTGACGCCAGGCCCGAGCAGGCGCAGCCCGCCGACGCGCGGGCCACTGCCCGTGAGCTGGAGGGCCGAGCCGCTCGATGCTGCGAGCTTGAGCATCGATCCCGCGCCTTCGCCGACCAGTGCCACGCCGTCAATCGTCAGGCTCGCGCCCAGCACATAGGCAGTCGGGCTCGCCGGCACGTAGACCGAGCTCGAACGCGTAACGGCTGCGAGGATCGCGGCCGCAAAAGCGGCGGCATCGTCGGTGACGCCATCTCCCATGGCGCCAAAGTCACGGACGTTGGCCAAAGCTGCGAGGTGTTCGCCGAGCGCCCGCGCCGTGGTGCCGCCGCTCGCGGTCACTACCAGGCCGCTGGCGTCGCCGCTCTCGGGTAGCTCCGCTTGGCCGAACGCCATCGGGCGGCCGGCGCTGTCGAAGCCGAGCACAGCATTGGCACGCTCGGTGCTCGCCGGCAGGGAGAAGTCGAGCTCGCCTTCGGTCGGACCACCGCGCAGCGCCCGGCCAACCTCGTCCCGGGTCTCCTGAACGAGGAGCATGATCCGGTCGAGCTCGGCATTGATCGCGGCGGCCCGGAAAGGGCTGCCGTCGACGAATTCGGTCTCTCGGATGCTCTCGGTCCGCCGCAATAAAGTCACGGTGGTCCCGGCGGGGGGCGGCTCGAGGAACGTGATCTCGCCGCCCTCAGGGTCGGCCAGGCCAGCGATCGCGAAGCCGCTCGCGGGTTTGTCGTTCACGAACACCAGCAGGTCGTCGCTGGCCAGGACCGTAAAGGGGAAAGGAAAGGTCTTTTCGCTGCCATCACCGCTGTATTGAACACGCGGGCTGGGATCGCGGGCGAAGGTGTTCGACATGGACCAGGAGCCTCGTTTGATCGGGGTGCGTTCAGCGCGACCGGGTCACAGGTCGAGCAGCGAGAGGCGGCGGCCCGTGCTCTGGCCGAGGACAGAGAGGCTGCTGCCGGTCGCGCCGCCCACCAGGTCGAGAAGGTTGCGATTGCGCGAGCTGCTGGCGCTGCGTTGGATATCGGCGATGCGCCGGCTCGATTCGGCGGCGCGGGCCTGCTCGGTCGCGGTCGCCTCCTCGGTCAGGCCGCGCAGCACTGCGTTGGCCGAGCTGCCGCCGCTGACGCCGGCCGCTCCGGCCCGGGCGCGTTGCGCCGCCAGCCGCCGGCGCAGCGCCTCGTCCTGCTGTCGCTGCTGCTCCTGGTCGCGCTGCCGGATCGCCTGGATCTGGCGATTCCGCTCGGCATTGACATCCCGGGCTTGGCGCTCGGAAGCCTGCTGGGCGAGCGCCAGGTTAAGGCCGATCGAGGCCAGACTGCTGAGAGCACCCATCAGCTGTTCACCTTCACTTCTGTGGTTGCAGAGAGAAGCCTCAAGGGCAAAGGCGCGTCCTGCTCGATGCGCCAAGGCGGCTGTTCGGCGCCCCGCCGCCAACCCAGCGCGCGCAGCGAGAGGTCGCCGGTAAAGGGGTTGGGGTTCCGATCGGTGGGACCGCCGCCCACCGTGTGCAGGACGACCTCGTGGAGCCCGTCGCCGGTGTCAATGCGCAGACTCCGAGTCTCGAACAGGCGAAGCGTGATCCGGACCGGCCGATAGGCTGGCGCCTGCCCGCGCGCCGATCCGAACGCAGCGGGCAGCGGCTCGATCACGTGCTCGAATGGCAGCCCTACGACCAGGCTGCGCACGGCATTCGGCAGCGTGACCGTCCCGCCCGCCACCACCCTCGGCTCGACCACGAGGTCGTCGGCGATCAGAGCCACGGTCTGACCCTCCAGGTGGTCGAGTCCGTCCCAGACCAGGGTCGGGTCGGGCTGGCTGAGCCGGAGGCCGGAATCGACCATCAACTGATCGTCTAGCCGCTCGATGAAGACGCCGTTGGCGCGCTCGACCAGTAGGAACGCCTCGTCGCCGGCCAGGGCCACCGATAGGATGCGGCCATCGGTCTCATGCAGGCTCCAGGCAGCAATGTTGGCGATGCGGTAGATCGCAATGCTGGCGAGGGAGCCGTCGCTCATGGCGATCAGGAACAATCGCCGCGCCTGATCGAAGTCCTGGTCGACCGGATCCTGGACCAGGTGCCGGGCGAGCAGCGCCAGATCGCCCGCCTGATACGCCTGCTCGGTATCTACGAACAGGAACTCTCGGATCTCGCGGCCGCTGCGGGCGGCGAACAGGGTGGCGCCGTCGACGTCGCGCGGCGGCACCTGCCGGTCGCGCGGCGACCCGATGGTGCTCTGCTGCTGCGCCTGAATGTCGGTCGGCGTCAGCGGTGAACCGGTGATCACCCATTCGCCGACGCTGGTGAAGACCTGCAGATGCCGGCCCGATACCAGGCTGCGAATCGCCGGATTGTTATTAGCGGCCAGGCGAAAGGCGATCGCCTCGTCGGGCAATCCGGTGCCGACATCGAAGTTGAAGTGATCGCTGCTCTTCGACAACCAGATCGCGTTGGGCAGATCGCGCGAGCCGCCGATTACCATTCGATCCTGGTGGAAGGACACAGCGACCGGCCAGCCGCGGGCATCGCTGAACGCGAGCTCGTCCCAATCCTTGGTGGGATTGGTATCGGCGAGATTCTGGAGGACCAGACCGACCGCCTGGGTCGACGTCTGAACGTTGGTCAACTCCACCTGCTTGCCGTTCAGTCGAACGATCCCGCCCAGGTGCTCGGCGATGAATACCGGCGCTGAGGTGGTCAGGGTGACCGTGCCCGTGGTTGCGCTCGCCTGCATCGCAACGTCCGGATCGGCGAAGCGGGCAAAGGGGGCACTGGTCACTGCCGGCGAGCCAATCTCGACGAATTGCCACTGACTGAAGGTCCAGACCGTGTCGCTCACGCGCGCAAGTCGCTGCGGCGGCACATAGGGATGAGTAATCAGCAGGCTCTGGCGGCTTTTCGCCCAGGCGATCTGAGCGATCTGCGCCTCGTTCCAGAGCGTCGCGACGGTCGCCTGCAACACGTCGTCCAGGTAGATGTCCACCTGGAAGTCCGAGAACGCCAGGAGGAAGGCGGAGGCCGGACTGGTCTCCAAGGCAACGAGACGACCCGGGCCTTCGGCAGTCGCGAGGTAAGCCATGCCGGGCCGGCGCCGGGTACCACCCGTCGTCTCGACCACTACATTGCGCAGCTTGGCGGCACCACTCTGGTACGACTGGAGATCGGTGCGCCCGAGCAGCCGCGGATCGAGCTCGCCAGCGGTGAAGTCGGTCTGGGTCAGGAACGCTTGGGTCATCCGAAGCGCGCCTCGACCAGGGTGAAGTCCTCGACTTTGGGCGGCGTATCCTGCTGGCTGTCGACCAGTTTGGCGAGCTTGAGCTCGTCCTCTGCCAGGCGGGTGAAGCGATTGGCGCGGGCGGTATCCTCGGTCAGAGGCAGGCAGAACTCAGCGGCCAGCCGGGTCGCCAGCGCCGGGCAGAAATAGGCGGGAAAATCCCCTTCACTCGGCCGGAAGACGTAAGTGAGCACCAGTGAGCCGGCGTTTGTGTGCAACTGGCGATTGACGATTTGGTAGACGAAGCCGCGTCCGCGGCCATGGCCACCGGCGGACAATGCGTTCAGGAAATCGTTCGGCAATTGGTAAGCGTAACAGAAATCGGTCACTGGCGCGCTCGCGAGGCGGGCGAGTTCGGCCTGCTTGGTGGCAAACGTCCAGGGATAAGCGGACAGCATGGCATCCCGGACCAGAGGGTACAGACGCGCCGCCACCCTCGCCTCGGCGGTGCCGTCCTCGAAGGAGCTGATGCTGTTGGCGCCGAGCTTGATCAGGGCGCTCGAGCAGAGCTCGATGCTGTTGAGGGCCATAACGGGGGTCCTTACGACAGGGTTCGGGCTAGCAGTCGGAGCTCAGATGGACCAGCCGAGCCGTGGCCGCAGCCACTGCAGGAGACGCTGGCGCTCGACCGCGAGGAACGCGATCATGCAGTCACCGCTCTCATAGCCGACCAGATAGGGTCGCCCCGGGACGGCGTAGACCGTCACTCGCTCGGGGTGCACCGGTAGATTTGGCCGCTGGGCCGCGTGCCAGAGCTGAACGAAAGGCTCGAGCATCGCGTGGTTGAACTCGTAGCGCTGGACCTGGTCCGGAATCCGTTGCTCGAATGACGAGATCGCGATTCCAGGACAGGCGTGCACCATGGTCGACGGCTGGGCGGCCGCCGAGTCGACCGGGCACAGAAGCGCCAGGAGCACAAGCGCGCTCGCGCGCATTTTCGGCATGGCCGTCTCCTCGAGAGGGTGGCCGCGTCGGGCCAACCAGGGCTTGGAACCGACGCGGCCGAAGGGTGCATACGATTCGAAGCGATCGGGCGATCGCCTCTAGCCGGGCTGAGAGGGCGACGCTTGTGGCGCCGGCCTCAGCTTGGGCTCAGTCGTTGTTGTCGGCGCCGAACGCGACTGCGTCGGCGACGTCGACCACGCCCCCGGCGTTGGAGAGCACCACCATCACCCCGTGGCTCGGCGTGCGGTCGAGGTCGAAGTTGCCAAAGATGAAGTCGCCGACGCGCAGCATTCCGGCTGCATCGTTGAAGTACCCGGAGGTGTCGACGACCGCCGCATCATCATTGGTCTTGTAGTGCCAGAGCGTGAAGCCGTTGGCGTAGGTCAGCGCACTCAGATTGCTCGAGTTATAGGCCATGCTTAGCTCTCCAGGCTGGGCATCTCGATGACGCCGTCGCCGTCGATCAGGCAGGCGCCCTGGCTCATCGAGTTGGAAACGAAGTGCGCTGCACGGTCGCCGTGCCAGGTCACGTCGGTGATGACGTCCTGGCCGATCGCATGGCCGATCGCGCTGCGGTGGTACCAGAAGCACCGACGCACGCCGGTACTCAGCTCCAGGCCCGAATGCGGCAGCCAGAGCGTGCCCAGCCAGTGCTTGGCCTGGGTGCCGCGCCACGGTAGCTCCTCCGGGCCGACAAAGTCGGCATTGGCGAACTCCGGGATATCGAGAAGGTCGGACCACTGCTTCCAGCCGATCACCGCGTAGCGCTGGCCATCGTCCGGAACATCCATGTCGCCCAGCATCTCGAACGCCTCGAGCACCTTGGCCTTGGTCAGGCCGTCGGTCCCGGCGCCGGCAACGTTGGTGGTCTGGCTCAGGGCCGCGATGATCAGCTCGTCGGTCTTGCGGCCGAGCGCGAAGGCGCCGGCGTTGGCCAGAACCTGGCGCTCGTCGATGTTGATCTTGAGCTCGTCCAGGCGATCAACCCAGTCGCCGGCATAGAAATCGAGCAGCTGGCACTCGATCGGGGTGTGGTCGATGTTCATCACCGGCACTTTGCCGTGCCGGGCCTTGGTCGAGGCGCTCCCCTTGCCGACCTTCTGGAACACCGTCGAGCTGCCCTGGACACCGTTCTTGACCCGAACGGTATTGCGCAGCTTGGAACCCATCCGCTGGTAGGCCTGGTGGACCTCTTGCTCGAACTGCTTGATAAAGGCTTGATCAATGGTGGTGGACAACGTTCGTCCCTCCTTGGTGGTGGCGAGAGACGACGCGCGGTTGGTCTGGCTCAGAAGGCAGGGGGCAGAAGGCAGAAGGCAGCCGATGCTGCGCGCTGCCGTCTGCGAGCTGCCTGCTGATCAGGCCGCGGTCTCGGCGGGTACGCCCCGCCTGAGCGGGCGACTGGCCGCGGGCCCCATTCCGGTCGTTGACCGAGCCGGGGTTGTTCCGCCGCCGAGCGCCAGGGAAACGATTAGGATCGGCGCACGTCGGTAACTGTCGCGGTCGTGCTCAAGCCGCTTCGGCCCAACCGGTGCCGTCCGTCCAGAGCGTGCCATCCGACCACGGCTGGCCGCCGCTCACGCCGTCGATGATCACGTTGGTGCTCTCGGGCCGGATCACGATCAGGCCGAGCGGTGTGGTCGCGCCGCTCAGCAGGACCACGTTGCCCCCACCCACGCCGTCCATGTTCTCGAGCGTCGTGCTACCCTGGCGGCCCACCCGGATCCCCGCGTACTGGCCAGCGTTGCCATTCGAGGGATCGCGCACCGAGTTGCGGTCGATCCGAAAGTTCTGTTGCGCGGTCATATGGATGCCGTCGCGCCGTGTGGTGTCGACCGTGCAGCGCTCGACGATCCCGTTGACTCGCTGAGTCGGGCTGTTCTGGCCGGTGAGTGCGATCCCGTGATAGCCGCAATTCTTGGCCAGCATCAGGACGACGGTGATGTCGTCGCTGTCGTAGGCGATCAGCCCGGAGCCGTTGCCGCCGACCGGGTTCGAGATACCGACGTCACGCGCGATCAGCTCGGCGCACAGCCAGCGATTAGAAGCCCGCTCGAAATGGAATCCGTCTCCCTGACATTGGAGGGCCTGGCAGCCGATCAGACGGCCGTTGGTAACCCCGACGAATCCGAAACCGATCCCCTTGGCATTGGCCTCGCCGATGTAGTTGCGGGCCGTGCAACCGACGACGTCGACGAAGCTGGCGCCGAATGTTCGACAATTGACTTGGACACCATCCCCTTCTGAGCCGCTGCCGACATGCTCGAACGTCGAATCCCGCACGGTGATCCGGGTAAGCCCGGGCGGATCCGGCGCGAACACGCCGTAACCCTTGCCGAGATGGTCGCAATCCGCGAGCAGCAGATCGGTGGTGTCGTCCTCGATGCACAGGAACGCGCGCTGGGTTCCGCGGGACACGACGCCAAGAATCTGCAGACCGACGGCGCCGAGGGCGCGGATGCTGTTGCCGTTGACCATGACGTCGGCTTGATCGAGCGTCAGTCCATCGGTATCGAGCACGACTCCGGTCCCGGTCACCTCGATTATGGCGGAATCGGCTGGAAACGCGGAGAGCGCCCGGATCTGGCCGTCGCCCATGAGCAACAGACCATCGTGCCCAATCGTGAGCAGACTGCTGGTCCGAAAGATGCCGCCCGAGATCACGACCTGGTCGCCCGGCTGCCAGGCGTCAATTGCCGCCTGGATCGCGAGGGTGTTATCCGTGCCCCCGTTTGGGGTGCCATTGGGGAAGTCCTGCGGACGCCGGTCAACCACTTCAGAGGCTCCACTTCGCGTTGGCCCATGCGACCAGCCGCGCCTGCTCGGTCGCCGACAGCGCGTGCGAGGCGCCTACCGTCGCCAGGACATCGATCGCGGCGTAGCCAAAGGGCGCCCCGGCGTAGCGGCCTCCGAGCACGATTTCGGTCGGGGCGCCAAAACCGCCGCCGTAAGAGTCAGTGCTCGAACCCGCGCCGTCCCGCAGCTCCGCCGCACTGCTGCCCACCGTCCAGACGGCGATCTGCGCGGCGCCACTGTCCACGCGGCTCACGCTCAGCTGGTCCGCTTCCGCCGAGCGGCCGAACAGCTGCATCTCCGGCGAGCCGGCGGTGGCATTGCGGAAGGTCCAGAAGTTCACGTGATCGGCTCCGTTCGGCGGCGCCGCCGTCAGGATGCCGTCAAAGTCGCCCCGCGTCCTCACCCGATAGACAACGGCCGTTGAGAATGGCTCGAGCGCCGGCAGGGGGCCGGTGAGCTCCAGGAGATCGTCGACGCCATCAAATTGAACGATGCTCTGCCCGCTGCCATCCGTAGTCTTGAGGGGTCGGCCGACGGCGCTCTGCAGCCAATGTCGGCCATGACTGCTCAGATCGGCCCACTGATCCACCAAGCCACCGCTCAGGACGAAGTCGCTGGCGTCCACATCGTGAAACCAGGCGAGATCCTCGCCGAGGAACCGTGGCTCCCACATGAGGCTCTGGCGAAATTTGACATAGGCCTCGAGCTGATCGCGCTCAGCCGGACTGAGCTCTCGGCTGAACAGGCCAACTTCGTAGAGGTCAACCGCGCCGAACCGGAAGACAGTATTGTCGCTGTACCGTGCACCGAGGATGATCGCGGCGGGCGTGCCGAATGGCGCAAAGGTCGAGCTGTCGGTCGTAATGCCGTTCAGATCGCGCAGCTCGCTCGTGACGCCATCGTTGGCCAGGGTCGCCAGAGCATATTGCTTGAGCGTCGAGTCCACCCCCAGAGTGAACAGCTGGTTTGGCTGAATCGAGCGTCCGAATACCTGGATCCGGCGATTGGCCGCCTGCTCGTATTGCAGTGTGAAGAACTGCTGATGATCAGTCCCGGTCGCAGCTGAGGCCGTGAAGATACCGCGGAAGTCGACCGGGGTACGTACCCGATAGACGACGAAGAAGGTCGCACCGGCGGATAGATTGGGTGGGCTGGCCACCCGCAGGGCGTCATTGATGCCGTCGAAGCGCAGCAGGCGGCGGCCTACGCCGTCGGTGGTCAAGATCGGCCGTGCCGACGCGCTTGGCTGGAGCGCATGGTTGTTGTTGCCGCTCAAATCGCTCCAGGTGCCGCCCGCATAGCTGCTGACCTCCGAGTCGTACCAGAAGGCCAGACCGGGCAGCCGGGTGGGCAAAAACCGCGGCGGCCGCCGCCGCCCCGCGGGGCTCAGGTGCAGGCCTTTGCTCAAGCCCAGCCGAAGGACCGTCATGGCTCGCTCGCCCCGCTTGGCGCTGACCAGTGCACCAGGGCCCGCCAGCGGCTGACCGCCAGGGTGCCGCTCGCGTCGATTGTCGTGCCATGGCGATCGCCGCCCGAGAGATCGCAGGCGGTCTTTGTCGCGGGTTCGGGCCGAGGGTGGCAATCGTCACCGGCCGAGTGCCAGGCAGTACGGCTTGGCAAAGCCACGGACGGCCGCGCTTGCAGCCGGGCCGGACAGACGAGGTCGGGCCTGCTCATGGCGTCGCGTACCGAAGCGTGAGCATGGCGGGCGCTAGCGTCGTGTGATCGCGGGCGGCCACCTGCCGCGCGCCGAGCCCGCCATCCGTTTGGTGGAACAGGAACACAAGACCGTGGCCGGATGCCCAGCCGGCCCGGTCGACCACCTCTTGGACCGCGTGCCGGAGGTCCGGCGTCCGCTGGCTCAGGCCCCGGCCGCCGACGAGCCAGGCATTCGCGCCAGAGCTCGACGGCAGGTTCCAGCCGACCGGCTGGCCTGTCTTGGGCCGGTTGGTGATGTCCTTGTTCGCGGTCGTGAAGGTGGCCGCGTTGTCGGCGCTTTGACACCAGATCGTCACCGTGCAGGCAGCAACCCCGCTTGCCCCGATCGTGGTCGAGCTGGTGAATTGGATATGGGCGCGGAGCACCCGAGCACCTTGCGGAACGCTCGGTGTGAATCGGAAGCCACCGAGCCGGTCGGACTGGAAGCCAATCGTCGTCCCGGCGATCGACACGACGCCATCGGATCCGCCGCCAATCACCTCGTTGGCATCATCGGAGCTCGCGGCGACCGACTGCTGTACCAGCCGTCCCAGCACGCCGACCCGCGACGGGCTGACGCGTAGTCCATCCCGGAGCCCGAGGCGAAGACGGGTCATGGCAGGAGCACCTTACCGCCAGGCTCAATCACCGGCCGCGCGACGACCACGAGACCCAGTCCCGCATCGGGACTGCCGGCGGTTGAACCTGTCGCATCGAGAGCGGACGGTGCGGCAGCACGATCGCGCGCCATCTCAGTCACGTTGGGAAGCGATTTCCAATCCCGGGGGATTGCATCGACCACCAGAACCCCAGGCCAAGCGCCGAGATAGGCCTCCAGCCAGTCTCGATCAACGGCGAGCCAGGGGTGGGCGACGATGCATCGCCCGTCGGCACCCTCGGCATAGCTGATGACATTGGCGCCGGCGTCCGGGTCGTACCAGAGCCAGACCGGCCCGATGCCGTTCTCCAGATCCGGCGTGGCCGCGATCTCGCGCAACGCGAGGTCGGCTGTCGCCCTATCCGGGAAAACGAGGTGGACGCTCATCCTACGCGACCTTCTGCGTCGGCAGACAGCTTCCGCTTACGCCGCTCGGTTTCGATTGCCATGGCCGCCCGAGCGTCAGCGACGCGCTCGTCTCGCAGTTGATCCCTGGCCCGCTGGCTCGCGGGCCGCTGCCACGCAGCAAGACGGACCTGACGGGCAGTTTCGCGATCGGTGGCCTGCTTGCCAGGATCAGCGAGACGGCTCATGACAGAGCCACTCCGCGCCCCGCGTGCAGACCGCGCGCGAGGCACTCGGTTTGAGAGCCCGGGCCCTCGCGAAGACCCAGCCTGAGCCTAGTCATCCGTTGCGCTCGACGATCTGCGCCGCGATCGTCCCGGCACCGGTCGCCGAGATCATCGACACGTAGTGCCACGGGCTGCCTTCGAAGATCGGCAGCTCGTGCCACACGCCTTCCGGCAGATAGGCGTCGTTGACGGTCGCGGTTACGCTCGAATCGCCCTGCTTGAAGTGGGCTGGACCACCGATCGCGACAATGCTGACCACGCCGCAGTCAGCGGCGATCGCGGTCGCATTGCGCGCCGCGGTCGCCTCTGTGGGGACCAAGTTATGCACCATGCCCCAGGGCATGATCGGCAGGGGCAGGCTGTCGTCGTCGCGCACGAGCCTGGTCGCGCTCGACCCCTTGCTCCGGAGTTTGGCCATCATCGTCTCCTTCGATCCGGCACCCACCGGCGCCGTGCTGGGTTGGGTTCACCCGAAGATCGGGCGCGCTGCGAGGCCGCGTAACATGCCTAGCCCGAGCTCGAGGGGTTCGCGCCGGTGCCCCGATCCCGAGCTGGCGATTTGCCTAGGTCTGCCCCGGGTAGAGGTGCTCAAACCCGGCGGTGACCTGGGCGACGAAAGTGGGATCGCGATCACGCCAATAACGCGGGTCGCGCATCATCCGGACCAGGGTCGCCTCATCGAGATCGGATGCCGGCCCGTTCGCCTCGTTCAGCACCGCGGGCTCGTTTCTCTGCATCATCTGATGGATTGCGAGCACCCCGTCGTAGCTCGACGCCAGAGTCTGAAAGACGTCCGGCGCTAGGTTGCTCTGTCCCCACGTCTTGATCTGGGGTGCCATCGTGCGCCACGTCGCTTCCCCACCGAAGCGCGCTGCCAGCCGCTCGACCTCGCGGGTCGCCTGCAGTTCGCCGAGCGCATCATCGAGCAAAGGCATCAGGTGATCTGCGGCCAAGTCATAGACCAGCTGAGCCTGACGTTCCGTGAATCCCGCCTCGTGGAGCTTGGCATTGATCTCCGGATCCGCCTCGACGAGCTGATGACGCGGCTCGATCCGATACTGCTCGGCTGATTCAGGCACGCCGAGGGCGCGCAGGAGGCGCGTCTGACCATCGTGATCGGTCTCGTCCGCCGGCAGGGGCACCATCGACCCGAGCTTGCGCTCGAGCTCAAGATAGGACTTGAGCAGCGCCTCCGTGCGCACGGCACCATTCTCCGGATTCCAGAACTTCTCGGGCACCCCGGCCGGGCGGCACGGTTTGCGGTCATCGGTGGCTGCCAGCGCAGCCGTCGCTGGAACCGCCAGATCATCACCTGGATCGACCTCGGAGACCGCCGGGGCAGTCTGCAATTGCTGTTCGCTCATATCTGGATCCTGATCTTCACCTTGGAGGGAGATGGCCGATCAGCCGCGGCCACGCTCGATCATCGCGAGCAGGCCGGCGACGGCGTACCGCTGACCTTCGAGGTGGCGAAGCTCGGCGTCGCTTGCGCTGGGTGGCAGACGGCGATCGAGAATGGAGCGGGTCAGGTGGGCAATCACCGCGTGCCCGTCCGACCCGGCGAAGCAGCGGGCGCACGCCCGGCAGAGCTCCATGTCGGAGGCCTCGTCGACCGACGCGGATGCGGTCTCGAACCAGCTCCAGCCGGTAGCGTGCTCAGGCGCCATTTTGGCCGCCGACCGGCTGATCGACCGCGGCACTCTCGAGCGCCGGGCCTAGGCTGTCTAGGAGGGCCTGCGGCGAGTCGAGATCGCGCACCAGCTGGCCAGGTACGCCGAGCCGCTCGGCTAGCCATCGGGCCGTCGCAGGCACGTCGACCACGGCGGTGGCCTCGGCACCCATCTGTGCGGTCGCCTCCAGCCACATCAGGGTCTCGCGCACGTCCTGTCGGGCCTGGCTGCGGGCCAGCGGCGACTTGTAGCGCAGGTCGACCTCGCGCCCATCCAACGCAATCGGCGGGATCTCACCCCGACGCCTCAGGATGGCGATGGCTCGGATCAGCAGCGGGGTCATGAGCTCGGCCTGCAAGCGGCCATAGGTCGCGCCGAGCAGCCGGGTCGTCTCAGCGCTGCGTTCGGCGACCTCGGTCGCCGTCATCCTCGAACCGCCGACCGGCCCGAGGCGATCGACCAGGAGCGCATGACGGATGCGCGCCCGCAGGTCCTCGAGCACGAGATTGGAGACGTCAAACCGACCCGGCGCCTGGAGCGGCGTCAGACCAGCCGAGCCCACGGCTTTGGGGATGATGCTGCCGGGCACGAGTCGGATGTTGGCCGGATTGAGCACTCCGTCGTCGTCGGCCAGCCAGATCCCGGTGACTGCAATCGATGCGTTCTTCAGGATTAGCTCGACGACCTTGTTGACCGTCTTGATGTCGGGCAGGGTCGCCATCACGGGCGAGCGGCCGTAGATCTCCCCGGCGCCCTTGAACCAGCGGAAGCTGATGAACGGCGAACAGGCGAAGTGACCGCTCGCCAGCAGCATCGGGGGCGATGGCTGGTCGGCGAGCAGCGCGACGTAGGCGAAGCCGCCGTTGCTGGGCAGCACCGCCTCGACCACGTTGACCGATCGCTCGGGCTCGGCCTGACAGCTGGCGACGATCGCCGGCGGCAGCTCGGTGCCCGGAAAGCGGGCGCTCAGCAGGTCGAGGGGCAGGCTGCGATCGCGAAAATGGCCATCGATCTGTCCATCCGCCCCGGCCTCGAAGGCAATCTCGCTCATCGGCACGGCGGTCAGCCGGAACGCGCTCGGAGCGCCGATCTGGGCCTCCTCGAACAACAAAGTCGCGTTGCCACCGTGACCAGGTCGAGAAACGCCTGATGCATCTCGACGGCGAAGTTGGAGCGATCGAAGTGAGTTTGGACGGTCTGGGTCACCCGATCCAGGCCTTCGGCAATCAAGCCGCGCTCGAGCGGTCCGATCTCCCGCCCGGGGACAAGGCCGAACCATTGCGACCAGGGCGGTGTCAGCTCGGCGAGCAACGAGGCGCCGAGCTGGTCGACGGCGTCCAGCGCGGTACCGTCGAACAGGCGCTCCGCAGGATTGGTGCCCGGCCGGAAGGCCGAATTGAAGCCGGTGCCACGCTGGGGTAGCGCATAGGTGTAGCAGTCCCGCCAGAGGCCCTCCCAGCAGCGCCGCCGCGCCTTGGCGCGCTGATAGCGCGACCAGACAGCCTCGAGCGAAAGCTCTCCCATGAACACTACTCCGCTGGCTTCAGACGACCTGGGACCCAGGTGCGGTGGTCAGATCCGCGGCCGGGCGGGGCTCGACCGAGGCATAGGTTTATATTCCCTTCAACCGAGATTGTCAAGTTTGGCGTAGCGCCGCGTCCGGTCGCCCTGCGAGGCCCCAGATCGGACGTCCACGAAGCCGTGGACGGCGCTCCTCAGGCGCTGACAGAGCTGCCAAGGTGTGATCACCCAAGGTGCCCGCACTCCCAGCAGCCGCTTCGCAATGGTGACACAGGTGAGCGGGACAATTGCAGCCAGCCCGCGGGGCAGACCCGGTCTGGTGAGCCCGCGCAGAACCACGTGCCCGCGCCCGGCGTAGAAGCCGGCGAGATCGAAATCCTCCGGAACCGGCAGCGCGCGCAGTTCGATCCGGTCCTTGAGCGGGTCGCAGATCAACCAGATGTTGTCATCCCGCAAGGCGACAAAGCAGTGCCAAAAGCCGACGCGCAGACAGCCGAGCCAGCGACAGTCCGCATGCCCGACGAAGATCGCGAGCGCATGCTGTGGCGAACGTGCTGGCGAGTGGCTCATGCGATGAGAGGCTTGGCCGTCGCGCATCCGTCCCCGGTAGGAATGACCAGATCCGAGAGGCGGAGCGGGTGGCGTTGGCAGCAGGGGGAACGGTGGTCGAACGGCGTGGGAATGAGAGCCTTAATAAGAACATAATCTGAGTAGAATGTCAATAATAAGGCCATGTTCCTGCTGACAGCGCGACGAAGCGGCCTTAGGCTGCGCGCAGGGTATGATCATCCGGAGCTGATTCCTATGTTCACGCACGCCGAGGTATGGCGTGGGATTGACCGACTCGCCAGACAAAATGGCTTGACGCCCTCCGGCTTGGCCCGACGGGCCGGGCTCGACCCCACCACTTTCAATCCCAGCAAACGGATCACCAAGCAGAACAAGGCGCGCTGGCCGAGCACCGAAAGCTTGGCCAAGATTTTGAATGCGACCACGACTCCGTTCGACAGCTTCGTGGCCCTCATGGCGGATCAACCTGGTCAGCCAGCGCAGCCGGTGTCGCAGCGGCTGCGCTGCATCGCAATGGATCAGGCCGAGCACCAGCACTGCTTCGATGAAGCCGGATTCCCGATCGGCGACGACTGGGACGAGATCGATTTCCCGAGCCTCGAGGACAGCCATCCCTATGCGCTCGAGGTGCGGGGCGACGGCATGCTGCCGGTCTACCGGGACGGCGATCTCCTCGTGCTGTCCCCGGTGGCCAGCATCCGACGTCACGACCGCGTTCTGCTCAGGACGACCGCGGGCGCACTGGTGGCAGGTATGCTCCTGCGCCGGACCGCGCAGCGGATCGAGCTTGCGGCGCTCACCGCGGGCGCCGGAGCACGGGTCTTCCCAATCAAGGAAGTGTCGTGGCTGGCCCGCATTCTTTGGGTGGGTCAATAGGTGGCCTGACTGGCCCGCATCCTCCGGTTCGGCCAGTCGACGAAGGGCCCTCGCGCGACCTCTTGGCGCAGGCCGCTCGCCAGATGAAGCGGGATGGCTAAGAAAATGGCCGCCGGCGAACCGGCGGCCAAAGCAACAAGGAGGCATCACAACGTCAGGGAGGACATTGGCTTGGCGGCTGGCGGAGGTCGCTGGGAGACGACCGTCACGGTAGACGTTCAAGCCGAGGGTCTTGTACCACGCCACCTCTTAACAATGTCTTAACACCGAGCCCCGTGCCTCCCTCGCGACGGTGTCGGCCAGATAGACGGCCGCCGCCGCAGAAGTGACGACGCGTTTTTGGCACGATTTCGCCACCGCATCGCAGCCTGCTGCTCATCAAGTGCTTTGGCATCGGCATGTAACAATCTGCCACATAAAGTGATTAGAGTTCAGCCCTCACGCTGGTTAGCATCCCGCCGCTAGAAGCGCCGGTTGTCGTGCCCGTAGGGCTAGACTATCTGGGTCATGCAACCGTCCATAGGAGGGCTCTGGCTGGTGTCCATAGCCTGAGCGGGGTCCGGTCGGGAGTTGGGTGTGGCAGGAACGTGGTAACAGCCGAGGCGGTTTGCTCGAAAGGTGGATCGCTGCTGAGTGCACTCGTCCGAGCGTGTGGTACGTGCTGCATGCGCCCTTTGTCGTGACCATCGCAATCGTTCCCGACCTCGCGGAGTTATCGCTTGCCCGGATAGCCCCGGGTTGGCGGTCCCGAGATCCTGAATGTGGGGCTTTGTCGGTCGCAGGGAGAAGGTCGCGGTGGAGTAGGGAGTGCTGGCATGGCGATTGGTTCGGTGGCTGAAGGCCCAGCTGGCAGGCGACAAAGAGGAACCAGGTGATGAGCCCGACCCCGAGCACCAACTCAACATTGGCCTGTCGCGCCGGCGGCTTCGAAAGCCTCGCGGCTGGTCTGGACTATGCCGCCCAGGGGGAGACTGGCTGCAACTTCTTTTCCGCCCGAGGCGAACTCGAGCAGACGTTGCCCTATCGGGATCTCCGGGAGCGCGCGGTTGATCAGGCGCTGCGCCTGCGCGGTCTGGGTCTGCCGCGGGGCACGCGAATTGCGATCGTTGCCGATACCACGCCGGAGTTTCTGGCCTGCTTTTTCGGCTGCCAGTACGCCGGGCTGGTGCCCGTTCCGCTGCCCCTCAGTGTCAATTTCGGCGGCCGTGCCGCCTACGAGGAGCGACTCGGGGGCATGATCCAGACGGCGCGTGCGCGCGTGGCGATCGCATCGGTCGACCTGATCGAATTGCTGCGCAACGCCGCTGCCGGCTCCAGCGCGAGCGTGGTCGCTACCCACGACGAGATCCGGGATTTGCCTTCGAGGGGTGCTGATCTCCGGCCCTTGAGCGCCGATGAGCCGTGCTACATCCAGTACTCGTCGGGTAGCACGAACTTTCCGCGAGGCGTCCTGGTCAGCCAGCGGGCGCTCGCGAGCAACGCCAGTGCGATCGCACGCCACGGTCTCCATCTGATGCCGGGCGATCGCTGCGTCTCGTGGTTGCCGCTCTATCATGACATGGGCTTGGTCGGCTGCTGCCTGACGCCGGTGATGACCCAGATCTCGATCGATTATATCCCGACTACTGGCTTCGCACGGCGTCCGCTGACCTGGCTCAAGGTCCTCTCCGAGCATGGCGGCACCATCTCGTTCAGTCCGACCTTCGGCTACGAACTCTGCGTCCGCCGGGCAGCGGGGGGCAGCGATCAGAATTTCGATCTGTCGCGGTGGCGGGTCGCAGGGATCGGCGGCGAGATGATCCGGACGCGCGCGCTGGAGCAGTTCGCCGAGTGTTTCGCGGCCTCTGGGTTTAGCGCCGACGCATTCGTGCCGAGTTACGGCCTTGCCGAGGCGACGCTCGCGGTAACCTTTTCGGAGTTGGGACGAGGCGTCCGCGTTGACTGGGTGGACTGTGGCCCAGCCTTCGAGCGTGGACGGAAGGCGCTGGCCGTGGTCCCGAAATCGGACCACCGCGCCCCTCGGGTGCGACCGTTCGCGGTCTGCGGCCGACCGATGCCCGGGTATCGGATCGAGATTCGGAACGAAGCCGGCGACGTCCTTCCGGAGCGCACCGTCGGTCGGATCTGTCTGCAGGGCCCAAGCCTGATGAGTGGCTATTTCCGCGACCTGGCCGCGACCCGCACGGTGACCACGCCGGATGGCTGGCTGGACACCGGCGACATGGGCTACAAGGTTGACGGCGAACTGGTGATTACCGGCCGCAGCAAGGACCTGATCATCTTCAATGGCCGCAATATTTGGCCGCAGGATCTGGAGTGGGCGGTCGAGAAGCTGGACGGGGTGCGGCCGGGCGAGGTGGCGGCGTTCGCAGTCCACCTGGATGACGAGCGGGAACGGGTGATTTTGGTCGTCGAATGCCGGATCGGCAATCCGGTTGGCCAGCAGGAGCTACGGCACGCGATCAGGGCGACCGTGCAGAAGGTCGCAAGCGTCGAGTGTGATGTGGTTCTGGCGGCACCCGGTTCGTTGACCTTTACCACGTCGGGCAAGCTCAGCCGCGCCGCAGCCAAAGCGAATTACCTCGCGGGCACGATCCAAGACGTCGCGTCGCCGCCGGGGGTCCGCGCCGATGTGCGCGACCTGGAAGTCTACGCCGTCGCGAGCTGAGCCGGATGTGATCCGAGAGGGCGCGACCGCCATCGAGAGCCGCTGGGAGCGCGATGCGGGGTCAGGTCGCAGTGACCGGCGGCACTGGCTTCATCGGGTGGGAGGTCATCCGACGGCTGGTCGGGCGCGGTTGGTCGGTACGGGCGCTGGTCCGGTGCACCGATCCCGGGCTCGAAGCCACCGGCGTGACCGCGATCCGGGGTACGCTCGAGGACGAGGCAGCCCTGGCGCGGTTGGTCGAGGAGGCCGCGGCCGTCGTTCACTGCGCTGGCGCAATTGCAGCGCCCAATCGGGCGGCGTTCCAGCGCGTCAATTCGGCCGGAGCCGAACGACTGGCGGCGATCGCCGCCGCGACGGAGTCGCGACCGCGCTTGCTCCTGCTCTCTTCCCTCGCGGCACGCGAGCCGGCGTTGTCACCCTATGCCGAGAGCAAGGCGCTGGGCGAGGAGCAGGTCAAACGCTCGGCCGGCGATCGGATCGAGCTCTGCATCGTCCGGCCGCCCGCGGTCTATGGGCCGCGCGACCGCGCGACGCTGCCCATCTTCCGGCAGCTCAAGAGGGGCCTGCTGTTCGTGCCGGCCATGCCGACTGCGCGATTCTCGCTGATCTACGTCGACGACCTCGCCGAGGTCGTGATCCAGCTGCTCGAGACCGCAGCTTGGGGCGGCCGCGTGCTGGAGCCTGATGACGGCCGAGCGGGCGGCTACCGTTGGCGAGATCTCGCCGAGATTGCTGGCCGGCAGATGGGTCGGCGAGTGCGCACGGTCGCGCTCTCCCGATCAATTCTCTGGCTGCCTGCCGCGGTCGGTCAAGCCGTTGCTGCGACCTTGGGTCGCTCGCCGCGCTTTTCGCCCGGCAAGCTGCGCGAACTCTTTCATTCGGACTGGGTGTGCAGCGCCGGCTCGAGTTCGCCCTTGCAGAGCCGGTTCGCCCGCACGACCTTCGAAAGTGGCTTTGCGCGCACCATGGCGTGGTATGAGCGCCATCGATGGCTCTGATTCTCTGAGGACGCGGTGCCGGGGTAGGGCCGAGATCGGATTGAGAGATCATGACCGCTGAAGGCGACGCCCTCTATCGGGACATCTGCACGATCTTGGAGAAGCACGCGCCTGCCCAGGCCCAGCTCACCCCGACCACCGAGCTCAGCGGGGACCTCAATATCGATTCGGTCGCCGCCATGGATCTGATAATGGAGATCGAGGACAAGTTCGGCATCGACATCCCCATGAACCTCGTCTCGGACTTGAGAAACCTTCAGGATCTGGTAGACGTGGTCCGCCAACAGATCGAAGGCCGCTGAGTTCAATGGATCTCTTCGACAAATATGCTCTGGTCGCGGGCCGACACGATAAGGTGCTGCAGGCAGGTGCTGACCCCTTCGGCGTGTGCCTCGACGAGGTGCTGTCCGGCACCGAGGCGCGCATCAACGGACGCCCCACGATTCTGGTCGGGACCAACAATTACCTCGGCCTGACGTTCGATCCAAAGTGCATGGCCGCGGCCGTGGATGCGATCCGCGAGCACGGCACCGGAACCACCGGCTCGCGAATCGCCAACGGCACCTACGGCATCCATCGCGAGCTCGAGGCTGAGATCGCGCGCTTCCTGAACCGGCGCTCGGCACTGATCTTTCCAACCGGCTATCAGGCCAATCTGGGCATGCTGGTGGGTCTCGCCGGCGCCCGCGACGTGATCCTGATGGACGCCGACTCGCATTCAAGCATCTACGATGGCTGCCGGCTCAGCGGCGCCACGGTGGTCCGGTTCCGGCACAACGACCCGGACGATCTCGAGCGTCGCCTGCAACGTCTTGACGGTCAAGGCGATTGCCGGCTGATCGTTGTCGAGGGCATCTACAGCATGCTCGGCGACCGAGCACCGCTCGCCGAGTTTGCAGAGATTAAGCGCCGCCATGGGGCATATCTGCTGGTCGACGAGGCGCACTCGCTCGGTGTGCTCGGCGCCCATGGTCGAGGTGCTGCGGAGGAGCAGGGGATCGAGGCCGATGTCGACTGCGTGGTCGGCACCTTCAGCAAGAGCCTGGGCGCGGTCGGCGGCTTCGGGGCCTCGGACCATCCGAAGTTCGACGTGCTGCGCTTTTGCAGCCGGCCGTACATGTACACGGCATCCTCCTGTCCCTCGAGCGTCGCCTCGGTGCTGTGCGCATTCCGACAGATGCAACAGCGGTCGGATCTCCGGGCGCGCCTTTGGGAGAATGCGAAGGCGCTCTACGAGGGGCTGGGCGCGGCCGGCTTCGAGATCTGCTCGGCGATGAGCCCGATCATCGCCGTCCGGCTGCCAAATGAGCAGATCGCGGTCCGGGCGTGGAATCGCCTACTTGAGCACGGGGTCTACGTCAACCTGGCGCTGCCACCGGGCACGCCCAACGCCGTCTGCCTGCTCCGCTGCAGCGTGTCGGCGGCGCACAGCCGCGCGCAAATCGACGAGGTCTGCATGCGCTTCGCGAGGGTCGCAGCCGAGCTCGCCGACGAGGCGCCAGCCGCGATGGCACGGGCCGAGCGCGCCTGACGGCTCGGTCGGCAGGACGCCGCCCGAGCCGTCACTGGTAGGCGTGACGGTTGCGTGGGGATCACCGCAGTTTCCTCGGCGTGATCATGGCTCGGGCGCCAGCAGCCCGAATCGTAAGGCCTCCACGACGTCCTCGTGCCGGACCGGCGGTTTGCCGATCAGATTGCCCGCCCAGCCGCCTCTAATGATAGCCTTAGACGCCGGTAGCCGGCTCGTTGACTCGGCCGGTGCGCGCCCTCGTTAGTGCCAGGTCAAGGGCCAGCGCCAGCGCGAGAGTCGCGCCGCCAAGCGCGAACAGGAGCGCGTAGCTGCTGGTGCGCGCATAGAGGAAGGAAAGGCCATAGGCGCCCACCGCCTGGCCGACGGCGAAGGCGGTCGTGGCGTAGCTCCAGGCCCGCGCCCGTCGCCAGGGATCGCCATCCGGGATCAACTCGTGGACGCGGCCCAGGACCAACGGCACGACGCCCGGGACCAGCGCGCCGGTGAGCACGCTTGAGACGATGAGGGCGGCGGGGCTGGGGGTCACAGCCGGGAGCACCACCACCACAATCTGGACCAGGAGGGCTCCGCGCAGCGTCCAGCGAAAGCCGAGGCGATCGGCGATCTGACCAGCGAGCATCGGCCCGGAGAGCGCGCCGAGGCCGAACAGCACCCAATAGCCGGCGCCAGCGGCCATGCCGCGATCGAGACCGCGGGCGACGAAATCGACCAGGAAGACCATGTGCGGCACGAGCCCGGCGGCATTCAGCGCGTATTCGACATACAGCGCGGCGAGCGGCGCATTGCTTACACGGAGAAGCGCCGCTGGTTTGACAGCCCGTGCGGCCGGTCTTGCCTGTGGCCAGGCGGTCCAGGTGAGGAGGGTCAGCAACAGGGCGAGGCCGCCTAGCCCGCACCAGGTCGCGATCAAGCCCGCGCGCAGGAGCAAGGGCACCAGGGTGCCCGAGGCCGCAATGCCGAGGCCGACGCCAGTGAAGATGATGCCGCCCGCGAATCCGCGCCGCGCTGCCGGCACCTCCGGCAATAGCGATGGCGCCGCGAGCGCCATCAGGATGCCGCCCGCCAGACCGGCCGCCACGCGCCAAACAAAGAACCATAGGAACGACAGCGGCGAGGCGCAGGCGAAGAAGCTGGCGGTCGCGAGCACCATCATCGCGCGCAGCAGCGGCGCTGCGGAGGTGCGCGTCGCGAGCGGCCGCGCGAGCAGCGCCCCGGCGAGGTAGCCCGCGAGATTCGCGGCGCCCAGATAGACCGCCTGCGATGGCGTGAACCAGCCCGCAGCGATCAGGGCCGGGATCAACGGCGTATAGGCGAAGCGCGCGAGGCCAATCCCGACCAGGGTTGCCGACAGTCCCGCGAGGGTCGCCTGCCAGAAGTGCTGCGGTGGCGAACCGATGCTCAGCTCCATCTCGCCAGGATCGCGTCGACTAGCTCGAGATCGGCGGGCCTGTCGCTGTCAATTGCGAAGAGCGCCATGAACGGCGTCGGGTTCACGCCAGGGATTTCTCGTAGATCCGATAGGTCTTATATGCCCGGCCGCCGAGCAGCTCGATCATGTCTCGGACCGGGTGATTGTCCTCGAGCACCCAGGAGAACTCGGCCTCCTGGTGGCCGTTGACGGCGTGCCAGCTGCGCAGCGCCTCGGTGGCGCCAAGCGCCAGGGCGGCGCCGCGGGGCGTGCCGTGATAGGGCTTGCGGACGCCCATCAGGACCATGCGGGCGCTCCGGGTACCGCGGACCTTGAGCCGCCATAGCAGCTTCGCCCAGCCGAACGGCAGCAGCCGACCTCGCAGGTCCGCGATCGCCTCATTGATGTTGGGCAGCGTCACGGTCATGACTGCGGGCCGGCCCTCGACCTCACCGATCCAGGCGTTTTCGGGGCGGATGATCGGCTTCAGGTTCTTGCCCATGTAGCGGACCTCGGCCGGCGTCAGGGGCACGAAGCCCCAATTGTCCGACCAGGCGTCGTTGAAGATGTCGACGATGATCTGGAGCTCCTCGTCGAAGCGGCGCATGACGATCGGCCGGAAGCTGAGCCCAGCGCCGTGGCTAAGTCGTTCGAGCATGCGCTGGGCACGGGGCGAGGGTTTTGCGATGTTGTAGATATAGGCGATCAGGTTCTTCGCGGTCCGGTAGCCCTGCTCCTCGACCCGAGGGCCGTAGTAGCGTGGAGCGTGGCCCATCATGACGTAGGGCGGCGTCTCGAAGCCCTCGACCAAAAGCCCGCTCTCATCATTGATCGATAGGCTGAAGGGGCCCGTGACGCTTCGCATGCCTCGCGAGCTGAGCCAACCCTCAGCGGCCTCGAACAAGGCGGCGAACACCCCGGCGTCATCCTCAGCCTCGAGGAAGCCGAAGTGGCCGGTGGCGTCGGCGTGGCGCTCGAGATGCAGGTGATCGACCTGGGCACTGATCCGCCCGACCGGGCGCCCCTCGCGGAACGCGAGCCAGTAGGCGACCTCGGCGTGATCGAACCAAGGATTCTTCTTTGGATTCAGGTGTTCGAGGCGCTCGAACATCAGCGGCTGAATCCAGTTCCGGTCGCCGGCATGGAGCCTCGCTGGCAGCAGCAGGAACTGTTTCAGGGCGCGGCGATCCTCGACCCGCTCGAGGTGTATCCCGGATGGCACCTGCCTTCTCGACGGGCGCGATCAGGCGCTTATGGAGCTGCGGTCGGGAGGGCCGGCTCGGCTAGGTCCCCGCCGCCGCGCGGCGGCATAGGTGGGATCGTCCGCCGACAACTTCGCGACCCATGGATAGGCGTCCCGCTCGGCGCCGGTATAGCCGAGGTTATGCACGGTCGGGCTCTTCGCGACTTCCTGCGGCTGTCGGTAAAGGGTGCCGAGGGCGCGGTCCCAGATGAAGCTAGTGATGCCGAAGTTGCCCTGCTCGCTGTGGAAGTGATGGGAGAGGTGATGCTTCTTCAGGGTTCGAAGCCACTCGTACCGGGGCGTGAACGGCAGATGCTGGACGCAATGACAGAACTCATAGAGCGAGAACAGAGCGAGCGCGCTCGCGAAGGCAGCGGCGCCGCCGGCAGGCCCGCCGATCAGCCAGCCGACCGGGGTCGCAATCACGAAGATGGTCGGGAGCGTGGTGTATAGGGCGCCGAACAGAACCGCGAGGTCATTCGGGTTCTGGTGGTGGTCGAAGTGGATCCGCTTCCAAAGCGCCGCGGTCGCCTTGTGCCGGTAGAGAAAACGAGCGTGCAGCACGTAGCGGTGCATCAGGTACTCGGCCAGGGGATAAATCAGAACGGTCACCAGAGCGGCCAGCAGCGGCGGCCAGGGCGATGCGGCCCAGGCAATGGCCAGTCCGATCCCGAGGGCGGTCAGCGTCAGATAGGTGACGATGGAGTGGTGGGTAAAGTACGCGACCAGCAATTCGCGAAGCGTCATCCGGTTCAGCTGGTACCTGCGCCCGGCCCAAAGGTTCAGCCCGATCGCCATACTTCGCTCCAGTTTATCACGCAACGCACTCCACCAATTGGAAGTTACGGAAGTGGTCTGCAAGCGACAAGCCACCATGCCACCTGCCCCGAGTTGACCTCGGAGCTGCGGCGCCGTGGGGTGGTGGGCGCTGCTGGGATTGAACCAGCGACCCCTACGATGTCAACGTAGTGCTCTCCCGCTGAGCTAAGCGCCCACGGCCCCGTAGGTAAATCGAAATGGCCCGGCTTTCAACCTCGCGCGTACGCAACCGAGCCGGCGGAGCGCTTGCCCTGCCGTCGATGCTGTCAATAGCACTTAAAGATGCCCGGTTTTTGTCGCCCGTCAAATGTCCGCTGCTGCTGTTGGCCCGGTGGGGTTGTGGGCAGCGCGGAGCGTTGTCCGGCAAGTCCATCGGGCCCGCCGCCGAGCGGGCTCAGCGGGTTTGCTCATCGCGTCGGTGCCCGCGAGGTGGCCATCGGGCTGGTAGCGCGCCAGGCGGCGCGGGCCGTGAAAGACGGCGAGCCGGCCGTCCCCGTAGGCGGGCGCCCGCACCTTGACCTTGACGACGTGGTGCCGGGGCCGTTGCGGCGGGATCTGCAGACCGCGGCCGTCGTAGCGCCCGCAGTTGTCGTTGCCGACCACGCGCTCGACCGGCACCCGGAGAACCTCGGCGAGGCCGCCGGCGTAGGGCACGAACGCGCTGCCGGACTCGGCCGCGGCGACCGCGAAGCGGGCGTTGTGATCGGCCACGAAAGCCTCGGCGAGGCAGCGGTCGGCGGCCTCGACCGATCTGGCCCCCGGCCCGGCGGAGCTCTTGCGGCAGCCGGTTCTGCAGCGTGCCGAAGACCCGCTCCCATGCGGCCACGCGCCTCCGGCGAGGACGACGGAATGGGCTCGATGCCGAGCTGCTCGAGGGCACGCCCGACCTGGGTCGGCTGACCCCGCGCCACCTTCAGCCGGCCTTGGGCGGCACGAAAGAGTGGCTGCCGCGGTCGGTGTAGAGCGAGCAGAACCGGCGGTGCCGGCCGATCACCTCGGCCAGGCCGCGCCAGCTCGAGAACGCCCTTGCTCCTCGACCAGGAAGGCGGAGCAGAGCCCGCTGGTCGGATCGTCGAGGGTGACGATCAGGTCGACCGGCGGCCGGCCGCCGAGCCACGCGTGGGTCGAGCCGTCCCGGAACAGCATCATGCCCGGCAACGGTCGGCGCGGCCGTCGCTTGCGGTGCGCCGAGCGCTTCGGCGCCCGCCTGACCAAACCGGCGGCCTGCAAGATGCGCTTGGTCCAGCTGTCGCCGAGCTCGAACCTGTGCTCGGCCCGCAGCCGCTCGTGGAAGTGTTTGACGGTGAAGTCGACGTAGCGCGTCCGGTACGGCTCCAGCAGCCCCTCGATCCGGTCGACCGCCAGCCGCCGGCCCGAGACCCGGCCTCGGCGCCGATCGATCAGGCCTTCCCCCTGCGCCTCGTGGCGGTCGCGCCGCCGGCGGCAGCGCCGCTCGCTCATCCCCAGCACCTCCGCCGCCTCGCCACAGCTTAAGCCCCGCGCCGCCACCGACCGATCGCCTCGACGCTCCGAGCCACCCGAACCTCCGCCAGCACGCGACCTCCCCGATTCTCCTGAACCGGACAGATCGTGAGCTACCAAACCCGGACATACCTCGTGCTACGGACACGCCCTGCCGTCGACGCTTGCGGTCGCACGGGCCTTGTGGTGTCATGCTCGTGCCACACACCGGTCGCAGCACCGCCACCCAAGGTCGTAGCCCCGCCAGGATGACGCCCGAGCTAGGCCCGCCGATTGAGGTCCTCGAGCCCGCGACCGGCTTGGCGCCGCTGGTCATTTCTTCACCGCATAGTGGCGACATCTACCCGCCGAGCCTGCTGCGCGCGGTCCGGTTCGAGCGGAGCCAGCTGCGTTGTCTCGAGGACGGCTGGATCGACCGCCTGTTTGCCTGTGCGCCGGAGGTCGGGGCGCCGCTGCTGCGGGCGCGTTTTGCCCGCGCCTACGTCGACCCCAACCGGGAAGCGTTCGAGCTCGACGCTGAATTGTTCGACGGCCCGCTGCCGGGCCATGTCAATGCCGGCTCGGCCAAGGCCAGGGCCGGGCTCGGCACGATCCCGAGCCGGATCGGCGGCAAGCCGATCTACCGCGTTCGGCTCGACTTCGGCGAGGCCGAGCGACGTGTCCGTCTGGCGTATTGGCCCTACCATCAAGCCCTGGAGAGCCTTCTGCGCCGGGCCCACCAAGCGTTCGGCGTAGTTTTGCTCCTGGACTGCCATTCGATGCCGGGCTTCGCGGCGAACGGGCCTTCCCATGGCGAAGTCGACTTCGCCCTCGGCGACCGGTTCGGCCGCAGCTGTGCGCCGGCGATCGTGGAGCGGGTCGAGGCCGTGCTGCGCCGACAAGGTTTTCAGGTCGCGCGCAATCGACCCTATGCCGGCGGCCACATCACCACCCGCTATGGCCGACCGGAGGTCGGTGTTCATGCGCTGCAAATCGAGCTCCGACGCGGCCTATTCATGGAGGAGCGCACGCGCGAACCCTGGCCCATGGGGCACGGTCTGGAGCGCGGCCTGCGCGAGTTGTTGGCCGATCTCGCGGCGTTCGTCGCCGAGGAGATGGTGCCGCGTCCGGCGGCTGCCGAGTGAGCCGAGTCGCGCCGTCGAGTTGAAGGCTCGGGGCCGGAGGTAGTCAGACATCCGCTGACGGGCACGCCGGCATCGGCTTGGCAACCGAATCCTAACCCGGGATCGCGATGATCGCCGGGTGGCGAAGCAATTCACCATAACGCTCGGTCGAGCCATAGCGATGCTCGCCCTCATCGCGTCGAGCTTGATGCCAGCCTTGCCTGCCGGCGCCGGACTGCCCGACGTCTGTGGGGCGCTTGCCGACCAGACCGAGCGCACCGAGGGCATTCCCCCGGGTCTGGTGCGCGCCGTGGCGCTCGTTGAATTGGGCCGATGGCTGCCCGAGGATCGCCGGACTCAGGCCTGGCCCTGGACCGTGACCGCGGGACCGGACACCTTCTACCTGCGGACCAAGCACGACGCGCTCCGCAAGGTCAAAGAACTGCGCGCGCGCGGTCGGTCGAACATCGACGTCGGCTGCATGCAGGTCAATCTCGGCTACCACGGCGATGCCTTCGCCTCCCTCGAGGAGGCGCTCGATCCGGCCAGCAACATTGCCTATGGCGCGAAGTTCCTGAAGCAGCTGAGGCTCGAGACCCGCTCCTGGGCGCGCGCGACCGCACGCTACCATTCCAGCGACCCTGATCGCGGGCAGGCCTATCGAGCCAAAGTCTATCGCCGCTGGCAGGAGCTGCGCCACGATCAGATCGCGGCCCGGGTCCGGATGGCCGGAGCCGTGGCTCAGTCAGAATCGGCGGAAGTCGCTGACGATCCGCCGGCGCGCCGGCACCTGATTCAACCAACTCGTGACCCCAAGCCGGCACCGCCTGGCGCGATCGCGATCGTCCGCGGTCGATAGACGTAGTCTGGCCGTACCCTGTGCACCCGCGGCAAAGCGGCGCAGCGCTTGGCTGCCGAGGCCATCGCCGATCCGGCGCCTGAGGCAGAGATTGCGGAGGCGGGCGCAGCTCTCTAAGTTCAGCGCGTTCGATTGACTTACTGGAGCCGCCGCCCATGTCGATCATCGCGCGTCGTTTGGCCGCGATCAAACCATCGCCGACGATCGCGGTGACCAGTCTGGCGCGCGAGCTCAAGGCCGCGGGCCGCGACGTGATCGGGCTCGGCGCCGGCGAGCCCGACTTCGACACGCCGGACAGCATCAAGGAGGCGGCGATCGCCGCGATCCGCGACGGCCAGACCAAGTACACCGCCGTCGACGGCACGCCGGAACTCAAGGCGGCAGTCGCAGCCAAGTTCCGACGTGAGAACGGCCTCGAGTTCGGGCTCGACGAGATCAGCGTCGGCAGCGGCGGCAAGCAGATCATCTATAACGCTATGATGGCGACCCTCGACCCGGGCGATGAGGTCGTGATCCCCGCGCCGTACTGGGTGTCCTATCCCGACATGGTGTTGCTCGCTGGCGGCACTCCGGTCAGGGTGACGTGCCCCGATCAAACCGGCTTCAAGCTGCGACCGGAGGATCTCGGGGCGGCGATCACGCCCCGGACCAAATGGCTGATCCTGAACTCACCGAGCAATCCGACCGGTGCCGCCTACACCGAAGCGGAGCTGCGCGAGCTGACCGACGTGCTGCGCCGCCATCCGCAGGTCTGGCTGCTGACCGACGACATCTACGAGCACCTGGTCTACGACGACTTCCGGTTCGTGACGCCGCTCGCGGTCGAGCCCGAGCTCCGGCCCCGCTGCTTGACCATGAACGGGGTCGCCAAGGCCTACGCCATGACCGGCTGGCGGATCGGCTACGCCGGCGGTCCCGCCGAGCTGATCCGGGCGATGGCCAAGGTCCAGTCGCAGAGCACGTCCAATCCCTGCTCGATCAGCCAGGCGGCGACGGTCGCAGCGCTGACCGGACCACAGGACTTCCTTCCCGGGTGGGTAGCGACTTTCAAACGCCGGCGTGACCTCGTCGTCGACATGCTGAACCGGTCACCAGCACTGCGCTGTCACCGGCCCGAGGGCGCGTTCTACGTCTATCCCAGCTGCGCCGGCGCGATCGGCCGGCGAACGCCGAACGGCGATGTCTTAGCCGACAGCGAGGGCTTTGTCCGCTATCTGCTCGAGAGCGTCGGCGTCGCCGTCGTGCAGGGCACTGCCTTCGGCATGGACCCCTACTTCAGGATCTCCTACGCCACCTCGACCGAGCTCCTGGAGGAAGCGTGTCGCCGGATTGTGCACGCCTGTGAAGCGCTTCACTGAGGCGCGGTGGATGGCGCGCTAGATTTTCCGAACAAGCGATGGGCGACGCGATCGCCCGGCTCGATGCCGAGTTCGGTTGTGAGTCCGCCGCGCAGCTCGAGAACAGCGCGAACCGGCTCGCCGGAATCCAGCACCGTGTCCGAAAGGGGCTGGGCCTCGTGCACGATCCGGCCGATCCGACCGTCGGCGTGAATGAACAGCATGTCGAGCGGGATATAGGTGTTGCGCATCCACATCGCGACCGGTTGGGGGTGGCCGAAATCGAACAGCATGCCATGGTCGTCCGACAGGCTTTCCCGGAACATCAGGCCGTATGCCCGCTGGTCCGGGGTGGTGGCCAGCTCGACCTGGAACTCGAACCGTCCGGCCGAGCTCACGATCGTCAACCGATCGTGGTCGAAGTCGGGCGGGGTGCCGATCGCCGCCAGTGCGAAGGCCAGCGCCGCGACCGTGATCAGGCGAAGGATCGGCGGCCCCGGCCGCCGCCCGCGCAACGAGGAGATTAAGCCGTCGGTGCTGGTCAATGCGCCTGCAACCTCCACGCGAGTCGACGTTCGGGATTGAGATTTTAGAGGATTTGTAATAAAGTGCAAAACGCTTACGGCACCGCCCACTGCTAACCAAACGTCAATAAACTGCAAGTATGAAGCTCGTATCGAGGATCTTTCACGGATGGGCCACTTTCGGGGCCGCCAAGGGTGTGGCCTGCGGGTTGGCGCGCCGATTGCAAGGCAGGTGTTATCCCGAAGGCACCGCCACGCACCGGGAATGGTATCGTACGCCGCAGGGGGATTGTGGAGCAAGGCTGCCACACTCAGCGTATATAGTGTGATCGGTCGGTTGCGGTGCAGACGCGCCGCCCTCATGTGCGGCTTGATCGAGCTAGCTTGGGGCTAGGTGCAGGGTAGGATGACGCGATGGCCATAGACGTCCACAGCACACCGCGCATCGGCTATGAGCCGTCTCGGCTGCGGGTGACTTGGGATTCGAGTGGCGACGACCTGGACTGGTTCAGGCTCGGGCGTACGCTATGGCGGCGCAAGCTCTTTCTTCTCGGCTTCGTGGTGATCGTGTTGGGCTTGACCGCGGCCTACGTCAGCCGCATGCCACCGGCCTACGAGGCCGAGGCCCTGGTGATGCTCAACGATCGGCCGGCGCAGGCCGTGCCCAACATCCCGGACGTCGTGGTCGGCTCGCCGCCCAGCGAGGACAGCCTGCAGAGCCAGATCCTGCTGATCAAGTCGCGGAGCATGGCGGAGCGGCTGGTCGATCAGCTCAATCTGCACCTCTTGCCCGAATTCAATCCGGCGCTGCAACCGACGACCGCCGACTTTGCCGCCTGGCTCGATCCGGCCCGCTTGATGCCCGCTTGGCTGCTCGACCATCTGCCGAAGGCCTGGGCGGATACGCTGATGACCACGTCGTCGAGCGCGGAGATGACAGACCAGCAGCGGGCGGCGCTGCTCCGGTCGCAGATCATCGAGTCCGTGATGGACAACATCATGGCCGAGCCGGCTAATCGGTCGACGGTGATCGGCCTGAAATTCGTCTCTACCGATCCTGCACTCGCGGCCCTCGGTGCCAACACGCTGGCCAGGCTGTACCTGAACGAACAGCTCGACAGCAAGCAGACGGCGTCGCGTCGCGCCCGCGACTTCCTCGATCACGAGATCGAACGCCTGCGCGCGACCGTCGCCTCCGCCGAGCAGGCGGTGCAGGACTACCGGCGCCAGCACGGGCTGGCGGGCGCGGCCCCGGACCAGCAGCAGCTGACCGAGCTGACGACCCAGCTGGTGACCTCGCGCGCCGAGCGCGCCCAGTCGGAGGCCAAGCTGCGCCAGGTCGAGCGGCTGCTCAATTCCGGCGCCGATCTGAACCAGGCGGCGCAGCTGCTGGACTCGCCGGTGTTGACCGAACTCAGGGCGCGCGAGCTGGACCTGAATCGCCAAAGGGCGGAGCTGTCGAGCGAGTATGGTCCGCGGCACCCCCAGATGCTCAATCTGCAGGCTGAGCTGAAAACCTTGGAGCAGCGCAAACAGGGGGAAATCAAGCAGATCGCCCAGCGCCTGAGAGATGAGGTTCAGGTCGGGCGCTCGCGCGAGGCCATGCTGCAATCCAGCATCGAGAGCCTGAAGAGCCAGCTGGCGCAACACAATGAGGCGGAGATCGGGCTCGAGGCCTTACAGCGGGAGGCGACCGCCGATCGCGACCTGCTCGAGACCTATATCAACCGGGTCAAGGAGATCAGCTCGCAGCAGAATGCGCAGGAGCCCGATGCCCAGGTGATCTCGCGTGCATCTCTGCCCGATGAGCCGACCTATCCGCGCCGTAAGCTGATCTTCGGGGTTGCGCTCGCCGGTGCGTTACTCGTGGGCTCGCTGGCCGTGTTCGGGCTCGAAGGGCTGGATAACACCTTCCGTAGCTCCGAGCAGATCGAAGATCTGATCGGCTTGCCGGCGCTCGGCTTGGTGCCGGCGATCGTCGGGCTGGACAAGCGCTACGGCTCGCCCCAGGACTACGTGCTGGACAATCCGAACTCACCCTTCGGCGAAGCTCTCCGCAGCCTGCGGACCGCGATGCTGCTTACCAGCATGGGAGCGCCACCGAAGACCATCCTCGTCACCTCCTCGATCCCGAGCGAGGGCAAGACCTCGATCGCGATGTGCCTGGCCAGGATCCACGCCCAGTCCGGTCGGCGGACGCTGATCATCGACTGCGACATCAGGCGGCCGCGGCTGCACGATCTGGCCGGCGTCGCCAATCAGAGCGGGCTCAGCGACGTCTTGCTGCAGCACCGAGAGTTGAATGAGGTGGTGCTCCTGGACGAGCGTTCGGGCGCTCACTTCGTCACCGCGGGCGGTCCGGTCCCCGATCCGGCGGCGCTCCTGGCGTCGGAGCGGATGCGCCGCCTGCTCAAGGAGGTCGCGGGCCGGTTCGACCTGGTCATCATCGACAGCCCGCCGGTGCTCAGCGTCTCGGACGCCCGGGTGCTGTCGCAGATGACCGACAAGACCCTGTTCCTGGTCCACTGGGGCAGCACGCGCCGGCACGACGTGATGATGGGAGTCAAGCAGCTGATCGAGGCCGGCGCCGACGTTGCAGGCATCGTGCTGAGCCGGGTCAACGTGCGCAAGCATGCGCGCTACGGTTATCGCGACTCCGGCTACTACTACGACGACAAGTACACCAAGTACTACAACAACGGTTGAGCCGATCCGCGGGCGCCTTCCGATCCTTCTTGCTCGGGCGGGCGTCCGCAGGGCGCATCCGGACTTGGCCGCCGGCCACGGGCCGTGGCATGAACCGGACGCAGTCTCCGGGAGGCGGCGTCATGGACCTGAAAGCGCAGATTCGTCAGATCCCCGACTTCCCCAAGCCGGGAATCCTGTTCTACGACATCTCGACTCTGTTACAGCGCGCCGACGCCTTTCAGGAAGCGATCGAGCGGCTGGCGCAGCTGGTGGCGCCGCACCGGCCCGACCGTCTGGTCGGCATCGAATTGCGCGGCTTCATCTTCGCCGCCCCGCTGGCACTCAGGCTCGGCATCGGTTTTGCGATGGTCCGCAAGCGTGGCAAGCTGCCAGGCTCGGTCGTCGGTCATGCTTACAGTCTCGAATACGGCAGCGACACGATCGAGATCTCGGCCGACTTGATTCCGGCGCGCAGCCGGGTTGTGATCGTTGACGACCTGATCGCGACCGGAGGCACCGCCGCCGCGACCGCCGAGCTTTTGGTTAAGATCGACGCCGAGGTCGTAGCCGCGGCCTTTCTGATCGAGCTCACCGGCTTGAATGGCCGGCGGCGCCTGCGGGTCCCGGCCGCAAGCCTGCTCGCCTATGAGGGCTAGCCAGTCGCAGGCGCTCTCGATCAGGGGACGAACTGCTCCTTCAGAATCCTCTCCTCCATATTGTGCTCGGGGTCGAACAGCAGCGTGAGCGTGATGTTGCGATCCTCCCACACCTCGACTTCCTTCACGTCTCGGATCTCCGTGTAGTCGGCGACCGCACTGACCGGCCGCTTGTCGGGGTCGATCACGGCGAAGCGAAAGCGGGTCCTGCTGGGTAGCAAAGCGCCGCGCCAGCGGCGTGGGCGGAAAGCGCTGATTGGGGTCAGCGCCAGGAGATTGGCGCCGACCGGCAGGATCGGCCCGTGCGCCGAGAGATTATAGGCGGTGCTACCGGCCGGGGTTGCGACCAGGATGCCGTCGCAGATCAGGTTTTCCAGGCGGACCACGCTGTCGATCGCGATCTGGACGTTGGCCGCCTGGCGGGTTTCGCGGAACAGCGATACCTCGTTGATGCCCAGCCCGAGTTCGATCTTGCCGTTGCGGCAGGTCACCCGCATGCGGAGCGGGTGCAGTGGTGTGCTCACGCCCGCGGCAAGGCGCTCATACAGGCCATCGATCCGATAATCGTTCAGCAGAAAGCCGACCGTACCGAGATTCATACCGTAGATCGGCACCGGTCGGTCGATGCAGCTGTGCAGGGTCTCGAGCATGAAGCCGTCGCCGCCGAGCGCCACCACGACATCCGCCCGTTCAGCCGGCACATGAGCGTAAGCCGCCTGCAATTCCGCGAGCCCGGCCTGGGCCTCGGTGGTTTCCGCAGCGCGGAAGCTGATGTTCGAGAAGCGCTTCATCGGCGTGTTCGGCCGGCTTCACCTGAGGGCGTCGACGGGCCGGCACTTTGCGGTGCTCCGCGCATCCTGGTCAAGTATGCGCCACGGATACGGCGGGCCCCGGTTGTCGGCCGCCCGGCGAGCGGCTAGATTACCGCACAAGCGGTTCTTTCGACGGCCAGCCGTCCAACCGTCCGGGCGGGGAGAGCGGACCTCCATGATCATCGACCCCTTTGAGCGCGCCATCACCTACGTTCGCGTGTCGGTGACCGACCGGTGCGATTTCCGCTGCGTCTACTGTATGGCGGAAAATATGACCTTTCTGCCCAAGAACGAGCTCTTGAGTCTCGAGGAGCTGGATCGGCTGTGCAGCGCGTTTGTCGATCTCGGCGTCCGCAAGCTCCGGCTGACCGGTGGCGAGCCTTTGGTGCGGCGCAACATCATCAGCCTGTTCGCATCGCTCGGCCGGCACCTTCGTTCCGCGACGCCTCGAGGAGCTGACGCTGACCACCAACGGCAGCCAGCTCGAGCGCTACGCGGCCGACCTCTATGAGCACGGCGTGCGCCGGGTCAACGTCTCGCTTGACACGCTGGACCCGGTCAAGTTTCAGGCGATCACCCGCTGGGGCAAATACGAGAAGGTGATGGCCGGGATCACCGCGGCCAGGCAGGCGGGGCTCCACGTCAAAATCAATGCGGTCGCGCTCAAGGGCGTCAACGACGACGAGTTCGACCGGATGATCGCCTGGTGCGGCGCCGAAGGCTTGGATCTGACCCTGATCGAGACGATGCCGCTCGGCGACATCGATGGCGACAGGACGGAGCAGTATCTGCCCCTGTCCCTGGTCCGCTCTCGGCTTGGACGCCGCTGGACCCTGACCGATCTGGCGGACCGGACCGGCGGTCCCGCGCGCTACGTCCGGATCGAGGAAACCGGTGGCCGGCTCGGCTTCATCACGCCGATGACTCACAATTTCTGTGAGTCCTGCAATCGAGTCCGGGTGACCTGCACCGGCAAGATGTACATGTGCCTCGGCCAGGAGGACGAGGCCGATCTATGCACGCCGCTGCGCGCCTCGGAGGGCAACGAGCTTCTCAAGCAGGCGATCCTGGAAGGAATTGCGCGCAAGCCCAAGGGCCACGACTTCGTCATCGACCGGCGGCATAAGAAGCCGGCGGTCCGGCGCCACATGAGTGTCACCGGCGGTTGAAAAGGGCATCCTTCCCGAACGTTCGATCGGAAGCTCCCTGGGTCGCGCAGGTTCTCGAAACCTGCCCTGCGATCAGCCGAAGACGATCTCGACGCGCCGGTTGCGCGGTTCTCTTTGGCCATCGGGGGTGGGAATCCGGGGGCGGCGCTCACCGTACCATACGACGTCGAGCGCCCGCTCCGGCACGCCGCGTTGCTGCAGGGCGCGGGCGACGATCTCTGCGCGGCGCTCTGACAGCGCATCGTTGTACGGTTCCGGGCCGGACCGATCGGCATGGCCCGCGACCGTAACCCGCATCGGTCGCGCGCGCAGATAATCCGACTCCACCTGGTCGAGCACGGCCATCGCAACCGGCGTCAGTTCGGCCTGATCCCAGGCGAAGAACACCAGGTAGCTGCCGGCTTCGGTCGTGAGTGCACGCTCGACCTCGGCCATCGCCGACTCGAATTCGCCTTTGCAGACCTTGATCTGGTCGGGCGGGTCGTTCTCCTCGGCCTTCTCCAGCCAGCAGTCGAAAGCAGTCTGAGCCTTGGCTGCTTGCCAGGGCGCCTTCTTGCGGCCAGTCTGATCCAGGGCCGCCATCAAACGTGCCCGCGCCGCCGACAGCTCCTCGACGTTGTCCGGCTGCAGATGCCGCGACTCGACCGTATCCGGGAGCACCGCCTCGCCCTTGGCGGAATCGACCGCCTTGAAGGCGAAGTGCCAATAGTCGGAGTGGTCGTACTCGGAGGTCATCACGTCGGAGTAGTCGAGGTAGCCCTGGCGCAAGCCCTGATTGAACGCCGGACCCTGCGGCTCCATCGCGCGGACGGCGTCGATCTCGTGGAGCACGACTTCGCTGTCGTCGACCAGTTGCGGATCGTAGCTGCAGGAGAAGATCCCGCTGAGGGCAGCGCCGAGCAACCCCACCTTGATGACTCTCTGCATTTCCTTCCCGGGTCCTTGGGTTACGGGCTCGGCCAGGCAGCCGCGCGTGCCGCTGCCGATTCCTTTTCATACAACCGGGCCGCTTGGATAACAGGGCAAATGAACGCATAGATCAAGGGGGTTTTGTCGGAGCACTGCACCCGGCAATCCGCGTCCGGCACGACGGTTCGAGTGACCGCCTACCGCCGGGTCCGCTCGAAGTCGCGGACCTCCTCGACCGAAAAGCGAAGCGCTTCGAGTTGGGTCGTGCTGGGTGGTGAGCGCTCCGCGGCGAGAGCGATCTCCATCACTCGACGTGCTCCCAGATTTGCGCTGGCACCCTTGAGCGCGTGCGCAATCGCCGTCCAACTCTGGCCGGTGCGCAGAGCCTCGTCCATGCGCACCAGGTACACATCCGCGCTGGACAGGAACAGCATGAGAAGCTCACCCTCGAGCTGCCGGTCGCCGTCGGTGAACCCGGATAGATGGAGGAGGTCGATCACCGGCTCGGAGCGTTGCTCGGTCCGTGGCGCTGGCGGCTGGCCGCGGAGGGCATGTTCGACCACGCGCAGCAGATGCTCGATGTCGATCGGCCGACGCAGATAGTCGACCGCGCCGGCGTCGCGCCAGGCTTCACTCGAGCATTCCTCGGTCCGGGCGCCGATCACTGCGACCGGCACCGAACCTCGGGGGCCGGCGCGAATGTGGTGCAGGAGCTCGGCCCCGACGCGGTTCTCAAGAGTGGTGCTCAACAGGACCAGCGAGATCCCACCCGTGCCGACTCGTTCCAGGACCTCACGGGAGGTCGTGACGGTCTCGATCCCATAACCGAGCTTGCCCAGCACGAGCACGACGAGATCACGGCTGGCGGCTTGCTCCTCGGCCAGAAGGATCCGGTGCGAGGGCGGTTGCTGCATAGCGGTCGATTGGCGCTGTTTTCAACTATTGGTTTTGCAATTTCTAGCTCCATCGCTGAATTGGTCAAGCTCTTTCGGGCACTCAATCACGCCGACGTCGCCAACCGGGCTGAAATCGCGCCCGCCAGACGCGCATTGGCCGCGACCAAAGCCCGGTTGACCCGGACCGTCGCCCCTTGGCTGCGCTCAGCCATGTGGCGCAGCATGAAAGGGGTCTGCTCGGGACCGTGAATACCAGCTCCAGTAGCAGCGGCCTCGGCGGCGGCCACGAGCTCATCAACCACCCGCTTCGGCATGGCATGATCGGGCGGCGGCGGTTGAACGATGATCAGGGCGCTCTGCAGACCGAGCGCTCGCTCGGTATCGATTACGCGGCAGAGGCCGCTTAGATCGTCGATCCGGGGCACGCTAAGCCCCGTCTCGGCCGTATAGAAGCCCGGCAGCTCCGCGCAGCGCCAGCCGATCACCGGCACCCCGAGGGTCTCCAGACGTTCGAGGGTGCGACGCTGATCCAGGATCGACTTGACCCCGCAGCAGACCACCGTGACCGGCCGCCTGGCCAGCTCCTCGAGATCCGCGGATACGTCCAGCGAGCTCTCGCCACCGCGGTGGACACCGCCGAGACCGCCGGTCGCCATCACCCGGATCCCGACCCGGTCGGAAGCGAAGGCGGTGGCTGCAATGGTCGTGGCGCCGAGGCCGCCGGCGGCGAGGACACGCGGTAGGTCGCGGGTCGAGCATTTTGCGACCTCAGGTGCCTCAAGCAGGCGCTCGAAGTCAGCCCGGCTCAGGCCGACCTTGATCTTGCCATCCATCGCCGCCACCGTGGCCGGTACCGCGGCGTGGGCGCGGACGGTCTGCTCGAGTTCGATGGCAACTGAAGCGTTGTGCGGGCGCGGCAAGCCGTGGCAGATCAGGGTCGATTCGAGCGCGACCACTCCCTGACCTCGGGCCAGGGCATGGGCGACGTCGGGGTGCAGTTGAACGGTCATGGCCAAATCTCCGTTGACCGGATCAGCGGCGCAGCCGGCCAGCCAGTCTGCGACCCAACCTCCTGAGCCAAAGGAACGGCTGCCATGCAACGACCAATTGATCAGCACACCGCCCTGATTTTCACCATGGTACTGGTGTCGGCGGCCGAGGGCGAGATGACCGACGCCGAGCTCGACGCGATTTCCCGGCAGGTCCGCTATCTGCCGGTGTTCCGGAGCTTCCACCATGACCGGCTGACCGAAGTCGGGCGGCAGTGCGCCGAGCTGCTGCGCGAGGACGATGGCCTCGAGCTCGCGATCGACATGATCGCCGAGGCGCTGCCCAGGCCGCTCGGCGAGACTGCCTATGCGCTCGCCTGCGAGGTGGCGGCGGCCGACGGCGACTTGGCGACCGAAGAGCTGAACCTGCTGCGGATGCTGCGCCAACGCTTGAATGTCGACCGCCTGGTCGCCGCGGCAATCGAGCGCACCACTTATGCCCGCCACGCCGTGCTCTGAGCTGAGCTCGACGAGGGGCACGGCCGGTGCTCGGGCGTGGTGAGATCTGCAGTATCGCACAGATGGCGGCCGCAGACGCCGCCGCGATCGCCGCCGGGATCCGCGGCAGCGAATTGATGACGAATGCCGGCGCCGCGGTCGCCGAGGCGCTCGCAGCGCGCTTCGGGCGAACGCCGACGGTCGTGCTCTGCGGGCCCGGCAACAACGGCGGCGACGGCTTCGTGGTCGCCCGGCGGCTGGCGCGGGCCGGCTGGCCCGTCCGGGTCGCCCTGCTCGGCTCGCGAGCGCGGCTGCGGGGCGATGCCGCTTCGGCGGCCGAGGCATGGGACGGCGGCACGGTTCCGCTTGAGCCGGCGGTTCTGGAGGGCGCCGGGCTGGTTGTGGACGCCCTGTTCGGGGCCGGCCTCGCGCGGCCGATCGATGGCGTGGCCCGGGCGACGGTTGAGGCGCTCGCGGCGGCGCGACTGCCGGTGATCGCCGTCGACGTGCCTTCCGGGATCGATGGCGACACCGGCCAGGTGTGGGGTGCCGCGGCGAAGGCGAACCTGACCGTCACGTTCCATCGGCCGAAACCAGGACACCTGTTGTTGCCGGGTCGCGCCTACGTCGGCGAGCTGGTGGTCGCGGAGATCGGCATTCCCGCCTCGGTCACCGCGAGGCTTGGCATCCGGCTCTGGGCGAATCATCGGCGGCTCTGGCAGAACGTGCTGCCGCACCGGACCGCCGCCAGCCACAAGTACAGCCACGGCCATGCACTGGTCCTGGGTGGCGGTATCGCCACGTCGGGTGCCGGTCGCCTGGCCGCGCGTGCCGCCCTTCGCGCCGGCGCTGGCCTGGTGACGGTGATCTGTCCCGAGGCGGCGCTGGCGGTCCATGCCGCGCAGCTCACGGCGGTCATGGTCCGAACCTTTGCCGACCAGGCAGGCTTTGGCCGGCAGCTCGAAGACCCGCGCCGCACGGCGATCCTGCTCGGACCGGGCGCCGGGGTCGGCGCAACGTTGCGCCGGCACGTTGTCGCCGCGCTCGCCGACAGTAGGGCGTGCGTCTTGGACGCCGATGCCCTGACCAGTTTTGCGGACCGGCGGCGCGAGCTGTTCGAGGCGATCGGCGGACCCTGTCTGCTGACGCCACATGAAGGCGAGTTCAAGCGGCTGTTCGAGCACAAAGGTGACAAGCTCACCAGAGCCAGCGCTGCAGCCGCCGAGAGTGGCGCAACCGTCCTGCTCAAGGGCGCGGACACGGTCGTCGCATCGCCGGATGGCCGGGCGATCATTCAGCCGGACGCACCGCCAACTCTTGCCACCGCCGGAGCGGGCGACGTACTGGCTGGTATCGCCCTCGGCCTGTTGGCTCAGGGCATGCCCGTGTTCGAGGCCGCCGCCGCCGCCGTCTGGCTGCATGCGCAGGCGGGGCGCAGCCTCGGCCCGGGGTTGATCGCCGAGGATCTCATCGAGGCCTTGCCGGCCGCATTCGCAGATCTCCGGACGCCGGGGGCGGCTGCCGACGCCGATCGGCCGGAGCGCGAAAGATAGTTGCCACGCTAAAGCTGTAGTTTATTCATGAACCGAGCCGGGTGCATGAGGGAGAGGATGCGACGCACCACGGTCGGATCGTGTCGGCCCTGCACCGGGCTCGGCCGACACCAGTCGGGTCGTCCGCCTCGTCGCCTATCAAAGCCGGGGCGCCTGAGATCACCAGCTGGGAATCGGCCGCCGCCGGGCGGTGATTCGGCATACCCTTCGGACGGTCCAGGACCGCCGTAGCTTCTCCTCGACGACGATGCCCCCGGCGATCCGGCCGGAGGCGGGCACGGCGATATGGTTGGCTGGATGCGGGTGCGAGACGAGACGCTTGAGCGCGGAGGGGCGACGGCCGGGGGATCGCCGACTGACCTTGGCGATTGAGCCATCCTCGAATCTTCCGCTACAGCTCGTCGAGCAGATCGGGGAACCGATCGTGATCCTGGCGGCGAGCGACGACAGCCGGCCGACGCCGATGATCACCTATGCCAATCCGGCCGCTATCCGGCTGATCGGTCGGGCCGCCGATGCAATCATCGGCCAATCGGTGCACGTCCTGGCGTCGGCGATCACGGCGCCGCTCGACTTCGCCCGGCTGATCGATGCGGTCGAGCGGCACCGTCCGATCGAACTGAGGTTGCAGATCGCAGGTGCTGCCGGGCGGCAACTTTGGACTGAGGTCGAGGGCCGCCCTTTGGCCGGTACCGATCGGTTCTATACGATCCGGCTGCGGGACGTCACCGCACAGCGTACCGTCGTGGCGAACGCGCGCCGGCTCGAGCGGCGCTTCGAAGCGCTGACGAACCTGACCTCAGACGGCGTCTATCATCTGCGGGTCGAACCCGACTGTCGCTTGGTCCTGGACTGGATTGCGGGCGCTTTCGAGCGCCTGACCGGATACGGCGTCGCCGAGATCGAGGCGCTCGGCGGCTGGTCGGCGCTGGTCGAGCCGGCGGACCTTCGCCTCGTGCAACGGCGTGCCCAGAAGCTCCTGGCCGGCGAGCAGGCGAGCGCCGAATACCGGATCAAGAGCCGTGACGGCGGCCGCCGCTGGTTGCGTGATACCGGCTGGCCCCAGTGGGACCAGGCGCATGAGCTCGTGATCGGGATTCTCTGCGCCGCCGACGACATCACCGATCAGCGTCGGCTCGAGGACCAGCTGCTGGCCGAGCAGCTGGATCGTAAGGCGCTGATAAAACTGACCGATGGCCTAGTCTGCGAAATCGGTGTCGATGGCCGCCTGGCTGACGTCGCCGGCAGCGCGGATGGCGAGTTGCCGGTGCGCCTGCAGACTGGGGTCGGCCGCCCGCTGCAGGATGTGATCGGCCTCGATCTCGCCGATATCTGGCGCCAGCAGATCGCGCGCAGCGTTCCGGGCTGGGCGCCCGTCACCTTCGCCTTCGCTTGGCCAGCCGGTGCCGAGGTCGAGCACTACCGGGTGCGGTTGTGCGGCGCGGCCGGCGGCGACGTCCTGGCGCTGGTTCAGCCTGCGCCGCCAACCGCGCCGACGCAGCTCGAGTTTAGGCCGGACCCGAGACTGCGGGCCCTGCTCGAGCTGCAGCGCTCGGCCGCGGTCCTGCTCTCACCGGGCCTGACCGTTCTGGAACTCAACGATCGAGCCGAGCAACTTACCGGCTGGCAGCGCGAATCGGTGATCGACCGCGCCTTTATCGAGCTGATGGTCCTGGCGCGGGAGCAGCCTGCCTTGCTGCAGGATCTAGAGCGGGCCCGGTCCGGCGACCGTGTGACCGGCAGCGAAGCCTGGCTACGCTTGCCGGATGGCCAGGAGGGTCGCTTGGTCTGGAGTTATGTTCCTTTGCGCGGCGCCGGCGACCAGCTGTACGGCGTGCTTGCCCAACCCGAAGCCCTCAGCCCCTTGGCCGAAGCCGCATCCGCGCAGGCTGACGATCAGTTCCGCCTGAAGGCGATCCTGGACCACGTTGCGGACGGCATTGTGACGCTCGATGCGCGCGGCGTGGTCGTCTCGTTCAGCCGCTCGGCCGAGGCGATCTTCGGCTATGCGCGGGACGAGATTGTTGGTCGGGGCATCGATGTCCTGGTCGTCCGCGGGGCCGGCCGGGATGGTGATGCGCTCGAGCTCATCAGAGCGACCGCCAAGCTCCCGGGCAGCACCCGGGAGATGCTTGCCCGGCGCAAGGGTGGCGAGGTGATCCCGATTGAGCTTACCCCGAGCGAGGTCTTCTTTAACGGTGACATGCTGTATATTTTGACGATCCGTGACATCACGGTGCGCAAACGTACCGAGGAGACCATCCGCAACCTCGCCTACCACGATCCGCTGACCGGCCTGCCCAATCGTCTGTTGTTCAATGACCGTCTGACGCAGGCGATCGAGCGTGCGCGCCGGGGCGCGCAGCTGCTGGCGGTTATGATCCTCGACCTCGACCGGTTCAAGCTGATCAACGATTCCCTCGGGCTCGCGAGCGGCGATCGCGTGCTGCGCGCCGTGGGCGAGCGCCTGGTCGCGGCGGTTCGCCGGAGCGATACCGTCGCCCGACTCGGCGCCGACGATTTCCTGATCCTGCTGCCGGGCGTGGATGGCGCCGAGAACACCGCCAAGGTCGCCCAGAAGATTCTCGACACCTTCCTGCCGCCGCTGCAGATCGACGACCAGGAGCTGCATCTCGGCGCCAGCCTCGGGATCACGCTATATCCCCATGACGGCGACGACGCCGAGACCCTGATCCGCAATGCCGATACCGCGCTCTACCGGGCGAAGGAGCATTCCCGCGGCAGCTATCAGTTCTACACCACGGATATGAACGCGACCGCGTTCGAGCGCCTGGTTCTGGAAACCCAGCTGCGCAAGGCGCTGGAGCGAGGCGAGCTGGTCGTCCACTACCAGCCGCAGGTTCGGCTTGACAGCGGCGCCGTGGTCGCGGTCGAGGCCTTGGTGCGGTGGTTCCACGCCGATCTGGGCCTGATCTCACCGGCCGAGTTCATCCCGCTCGCCGAGGAGACGGGCCTCATTCTCGATCTCGGACGCTGGGTGCTGAGCACCGCCTGTGCTCAGGTCCGGGTATGGCAGGAGCAGGGCTTCGAGCTGCGCCTCGCGGTCAATCTGTCGGGCCGGCAGTTCGAGCAGGACGACCTCGTGCGCAGCATCGCGCAGGTGATCGAGGCCACGGCCTTCGACCCGGCCGACCTTGAGCTCGAGCTGACCGAGAGCAGCATCATGCGCAGCCCCGAGCAGGCGGTCGCCAAGTTGCAGGCGCTCGACCGCCTCGGCATCCGGTTGTCGATCGACGACTTTGGGACCGGCTACTCCTCGCTCGGACACCTGAAGCGCTTTCCGATCCGCACCCTCAAGATCGACCAGTCATTCATCCAGGACATCACCACCGACCCTAATGACGCCGCGATCGCCCAGGCGATTATCGCGCTCGCTGAGAGCCTGCAGCTCAAGGTGATCGCCGAGGGGGTCGAGACGCGCGAACAGCTGGAGATGCTGCGCCGATACCACTGCGACGAGATGCAGGGCTATCTGTTCGCGCGCGCCCTGCCGGCGACCGAACTGCTGGAGCTGCTGCGAAGCGGTTCGCGGCTCCTCCATTGAGCCGGCGCCCCGCCCCGGCTAGCCGCTCGGCTCGGTCGCGCTGATGCCGTGGTCCCGCGGCGCGGGACGGCATTGACTGACCGAATCCTCGGCGCAGACTGTCTTGCCATCGATCCAGGTGGCGCCCGCCAGGACCGCGTTCAAAAGATCGGTTGAGGCCAGCCGCGCGCCGGTCAGATCCGCCCGGCTCAGGTCGGCGTGGAACATCCGCGCCATCGTTAGGTCCACCCCGACCAAAGACGCACCGGTCAGATCGGCATTGGTCAGGTCGGCGCGCACCAGATTGGCCCGGTCCAGGCGGGCCTCGCGCAGGGTTGCGGAGATGAACTTGGCCCGGCGCGCGTCGACCTCGACCAGAATGGCTTCGGACAAGTCGGTTCGTTCGAAGGACGCGTCCCGCAGGGTGGCTCCGGTCAGATCGGCTCCGCGCAGGTCCTGGCCGGCCTGCAGGCAGCGGCGCCAATAGACCCCGGGTGCCGCCACATCGGCGCAGTCGGCCAGGGCCGGCCCGACGCCGATCAGCAGACAGGCGAGGCCGAGAACGGAAAGCGCGCCGAATCGGATCATGACCATAGTCATACGCCAAGATTGCTGCCCTTGAAAGGCTGCAGCGGTGAAATCGCGCGAGGCCGCCAGAGTTGTACACGCTCTGAGGGCGCCCTGCGGACCTGGCCTCGACATGGTCGGCAGCCTACATTTCGCGCTATGAACGAGGCGATGGTCAGTGTCAGGCTGCACATTCAGGGCCGGGTCCAGGGCGTCTGGTATCGCGGTTGGGCGGTGGCGGAGGCCGAGGAGCTCGGCTTGTCCGGCTGGGTGCGCAATCGCCGCGACGGCTCGGTCGAGGCCCTGATCTCGGGTCCCGAGCCGGCGGTGCGGGCGATGGTCGAGCGCTGCCGTCTCGGCCCCTCGGCCGCCCGGGTCGACCAGGTCGTCGAGATGCCGGTCAGCGAGGCGGTCGGCCCAGGCTTTCGCCAGTTGCCGACGCTCTGAGCGGCCCCGCACCGAAAACCGCCGCGAAGGTGTCCCGCAACACCCCGTCGAGCTCCGACATGCTGATGCCGACTCCGAGGTCGGCGAGCGAGGTGACGCCGAACTCCCGGATGCCGCAGGGCACGATCCCGGCGAAGTGTTCCAGCTCGGGATCGAGGTTGAGCGCGACCCCGTGATAGCTGATCCAGCGACGGATCCGGACGCCGATCGCCGCGATCTTGGCCTCGGTCCCGTCCGGCTTGACCACCCAGATGCCGACCCGGCCCGGACGCCGCTCACCGAGGACGCCGAACTGGTCCAGGGTCCGGATCAGCCATTGCTCGAGCCGCCAGATGTAGGCGCGCAGGTCAGGTCCGCGCCGCTGCAGGTCGAGCATGACGTAGGCAACGCGCTGGCCCGGGCCGTGATAGGTGTACTGACCGCCGCGGCCGGCGGTGAACACCGGAAACCGCGCCGGCGCCAGCAGATCCTCGGCGCGTGCACTGGTGCCTGCTGTATAGAGGGGCGGATGCTCCAGCAGCCAGACCAGCTCGTGCGCCAGGCCGGCCCGGATCGCCTGGACCCGCGCTTCCATCGTCGCGAGCGCCTCGGGATAGGGCACCGGCCGGTCGCTGATCCGCCATTCGACCGGATCTGGCGGGTCCGAGACGGCTGCCGCGGCTCTTGAAGCAGACAGCGTCATTTGCTATCTCCCAGGCACCCGCAGCGGGCGCCACTTGCCCGTCTGCCGGCACGCGGTCGTGGCGGAATTGGTAGACGCGCAGCGTTGAGGGCGCTGTCCCGGAAACGGGGTGGAAGTTCGAGTCTTCTCGACCGCACCATTCTCGCTCGCTGGCCTTTTCGGGCCGGAATCGGTAGTTTCCGCAGCGCTGTCGTTCGAACACCCGTGGTGGCTGGCGCGCCACGGCTCGATCGGTGTTGACCTGGGACCTGCTGTCATGTCCGACCCGCTACGCGATGCTGCGCTCGACTACCATCGCCGGCCGGGCCCCGGCAAGCTCGCGCTGGTCGCGACCAAGCCGCTCGCCAATCAGCGGGATCTGGCGCTTGCCTACTCGCCGGGCGTCGCCGCCGCCTCCGAGCTGATCGCAGCGAACCCGGCCGAGGCCGCGAACCTCACCACCCGCGGCAATCTGGTCGGCGTCATCAGCAACGGCACCGCTGTGCTCGGCCTCGGCGCGATTGGTCCGCTCGCCGCCAAGCCGGTGATGGAAGGCAAGGCGGTGCTGTTCAAGAAGTTCGCCGGCATTGATGCCTTCGACATCGAGATCGACGAGCGCGATCCCGACAAACTGGTCGAGATCATCGCAGCGCTCGAGCCGACCTTCGGCGCGATCAATCTCGAAGACATCAAGGCGCCGGAATGCTTTGAGGTCGAGACTAAGCTGCGCGCCCGCATGGGCATCCCAGTGTTCCACGACGACCAGCACGGCACCGCCATCATCGTCGCAGCGGCGATCCTGAACGGGCTGCACCTGGTCGGCAAGGAGCTCGGCCAAATCCGACTCGTGACCTCCGGCGCGGGCGCCGCCGCGCTCGCCTGCCTCGATCTCCTGCTGGCGCTCGGCCTCGCCCGCGAGCACGTGCTCGTGGTTGATATCGAAGGCGTGGTCTATGCCGGCCGCGGCACGCTCATGGACCCCTATAAGGCACGCTTTGCCCAGCCGAGCGCGAAGCGCTCGCTCGCGGAGGCGATCGAAGACGCCGACGTATTCCTCGGCTTGTCCGCGCCCAATGTCTTGACTCGGTCGATGGTCGAGAGCATGGCCGAGCAGCCGCTGATCCTGGCGCTCGCGAATCCAGTCCCCGAGATCGACCCGGAGGTCGCGCGCGCCGCCAGGCCCGATGCGATCATCGCGACCGGTCGCAGCGACTATCCAAACCAAGTCAACAACGTCATCGGTTTCCCGTTCATCTTCCGTGGCGCCCTGGATGTGGGGGCAACCGCCATCAACGAGGCGATGAAGATCGCCTGCGCCCAGGCCATCGCCGGTCTCGCACGGACCACGGTGCCAGAGACCGTCGCTCTGGCGTATGGCCTGACCGATCTGGGCTTTGGTCCGGACCACATCATTCCCAAGCCGTTCGATTCGAGGCTCGCGGTCGAGCTCCCGATTGCGGTCGCCAAGGCGGCGATGGACAGCGGCGTCGCAACCCGACCGATCGCCGACCTCAGGGCCTACCGCGAGCGTCTCACCCAGTTCGTGTTCCGCTCCGGCCTGACCATGAAGCCGATCTTCGACCGGGCGCGAGAGCGGCCTCTGCGGGTGGTGTTCGCCGACGGCGAAGAACCGAGGGTGTTGCGCGCGGTGCAGGTGGTGCTCGAGGAAGGCCTGGCGCAGCCGGTCCTGATCGGCCGCCCCGACGTCGTGCGCGCGCGCTGCCGACGTCTCGATCTCGCCCTGCCGCTCGGGCAGGGGGTTGAGCTCTGCAACCCCGAGAGCGATCCCCGCTATGACGACTACGTCGCCCACTGCCAGGGGCGGATGGGCCGGCGCGGGATCACGCCGGAGGCAGCCAGGGAGATCGTCCGTACGCGGCCGACGGTGATCGGCGCGATCATGGTCGATCGCGGCGAGGCCGATGCGCTGATCGCGGGCCCTACCGGCCGGTTCGAGGCGCATCTGCGCCAGATCGGGGAGCTGCTCGGGCTGCGTCCCGACGTCCACGAAGCCTCGACGCTCCACCTCCTGATCCTCGAGCGCGGCCCTCTGTTCATGGCCGACACCTACGTGAACGTCGATCTGCCCGCCGAGGGGATCGCCGAGATTGCCCTGCTTGCCGCCGAGGCCGTGCGACGCTTCGGCATCGCGCCCAAGGTCGCGCTGCTGTCGCACTCCAATTTCGGCAGCCTCGATACCGAGAGCGCGCACAAGATGCGCACAGCCCTGGCTCTGATTCGTGAGCGGGCACCGGACCTCGAGGTCGACGGCGAGATGCACGCCGACGCCGCGCTGTCGGCCGCGATTCGCGCCCGCATTCTTCCGGACTCTAGCTTGACCGGTGACGCCAATCTGTTGATCTTCCCCAACCTCGATGCCGCCAACATCGCCTTCAACCTGGTCAAGGCGGTGACCAATTCGGTCACGGTCGGCCCGGTCCTGACCGGGCTTGCCAAGGCCGCCCATGTCGTCACGCCGTCAGTCACGGCGCGCGGCATCGTCAACCTGTCCGCCCTCGCCGTGGTCGATGCGCAGGCGCGCGACACGGTGGCCGCGTGACCGAGCCGGGGCTCGAAGTCGCGCCGGGGCCTCAGACCGAGGGGCATCTCGCGCTATCGGACGAACTCGTCCGTGCGGTTCGCGAGGCGCTCGAAGCAGGCGCGGCGGAGCGGGCGGCGGAGCTTGCCAAGCCGCTGCACGTCGCCGATCAGGCTGACCTCATCGAGCAGCTCAGCCGTGAGGAGCGCGCGGCCCTGGTGGGGGCGCTCAAGCCCGACCTCGATCCCGAGCTCCTCACCCATCTCGACGAAAGCGTGCGCGCCGAGGTGCTCGAGCTGCTCGGGCCGAAAGACGCCGGCGAGGCGATTGCCCAGCTCGAAACCGACGATGCCGTCGAGGTGCTCCAGGATCTCGATCCGGATGAGCAGATTGCGCTGCTTGCAACCTTGCCGCTGCCCGATCGCGCCGCGGTCGAGCAGGGCCTGGCCTTTCCGGAAGAAAGCGCCGGCCGGCTCATGCAGCGCGACGTGGTCGCGGTGGCGGAGTTCTGGACGGTCGGTCAGACCATCGATTACCTGCGCGCCAAGCCCGATCTGCCCGACGAGTTCTACGACATCTATATCGTCAATCCACGGTTCGAGCCGGTCGGCTCGATCCCGCTTTCGCGCGTCCTGCGCAGCAAGCGCGGCGTGCTGCTGCGCGAGCTCCGCCTCAAGGAGCTGCACCTGATCCCGGTGGCCATGGACCAGGAGGAGGTCGGCTTCCAGTTCCGCCAGTACGGACTGGTCTCGGCGCCGGTCGTCAACGAGGCTGGCCGGTTGCTCGGGGTGATCACGGTCGACGACGTGGTGCACGTGATCGAGGAGGAGGCCGAGGAGGACATCCTGAAGCTGGGCGGCGTTCAGGAGACCGACATCTTCGCGCGGCCTCTGCAGACGGGTCTGCACCGCTTTCCCTGGCTGCTGATCAACCTCGGCACGGCGATTCTGGCGTCGATCGTGATCTCGCTGTTCGAGAAGACGATTCAGCAGGTCGTCGCGCTGGCCGTGCTGATGCCGATCGTCGCATCGATGGGCGGCAATGGCGGCACCCAGACGGTGACGATAGTGGTTCGGGCCCTGGCCGCCCGCGAGATCACGTCCGCGAACGCGCTCCGGGTCTTCGGCAAGGAACTTCTGGTCGGCGGCTTGAATGGATTGCTCTTCCTGGCCGTTGGCATGATTGTCGCCATCGTCTGGTTCGGCAACCCCCTGCTCGGCGCCCTGTTCGGCGCCGCGCTCTTGATCACGCTGATCTTTGCCGGCATCGCCGGGGTTGCGATTCCCGTCATGTTCGATCGACTTGGTGTCGATCCGGCCGTCGCCTCGGGGGTATTCTTGACGACCGTCACCGACGTGGTTGGATTTCTCTCCTTCCTCGGGCTCGCCACTCTTTTCCTGCTGTAGGTGCGTTATGGCCCAGTTCACCTGCCCGTCGCTGAACTTCGATCTCGGCGAGACCGCGGAGATGATCCGGAGCACGGTCGCCGCTTTCGCTCAGAGCGAGATTGCCCCGCGCGCCGAGGCGATCGACCGCAGCAATCAGTTCCCGCGCGATCTCTGGCCGCGGCTGGGGGAGCTTGGCCTGCTCGGCATCACGGTCGAGGAGGACTACGGCGGTGCCGGGCTCGGCTATACCGAGCATGTTCTGGCGATGGAGGAGGTTTCGCGTGCAAGTGCTTCAGTAGGATTGAGTTATGGCGCACACTCGAACCTTTGCGTCAACCAGATTCGCCTGCACGGCACCGCGGAGCAAAAACGGAAATACCTGCCCAAGCTGATCAGTGGTGAGCATGTCGGCGCGCTCGCGATGAGCGAGCCCGGCGCTGGCTCCGATGTCGTCGGCATGCGCACCCGCGCGGACCCGAGGGGTGATCGCTACGTCCTGAACGGGTCCAAGATGTGGATCACCAACGGCCCGGAGGCCGAGACGCTGGTGGTCTACGCCAGGACCGATCCGGACGCCGGTGCGCGCGGGATCACCGCGTTCCTGATCGAGAAGGGCATGAAGGGCTTCTCGACCGCCCAGAAGCTCGACAAGCTCGGGATGCGCGGCTCCGACACCTGCGAGCTGATCTTCGAGGACTGCGAGGTCCCGGCGGCGAACGTACTGGGCAAGGTCGGCGGCGGCGTCCGCGTGCTGATGGGCGGCCTCGACTACGAGCGCTTGGTGCTGGCGGGCGGCCCGCTTGGCATCATGCAGGCCTGCCTCGACGTGACCATGCCCTATCTGCATGAGCGCCAGCAGTTCGGCCAGCCGATCGGCAGCTTCCAGCTGATGCAGGGCAAGCTCGCCGACATGTACACGACCATGAACGCCTGCAAGGCCTACGTCTATTTCGCCGCCAGGGCCTCGGACCGGGGCCAGGTGACCCGCCAGGATGCCGCCGGCTGTCTGCTCTACGCCGCCGAGAAGGCGACCTGGATGGCGCTTCAGGCGGTTCAGGCGCTGGGCGGCAACGGCTACATCAATGACTATCCGACCGGCCGACTCCTGCGCGACGCCAAGCTCTACGAGATCGGCGCAGGCACGTCGGAGATCCGCCGTTGGCTGATCGGCCGTGAACTATTCGAGGCGACCGCCTGATCGTGCCGCCTGGCAATTGACATGAGCGAGGTCTCGATAGCAAAATTGTTGTCGTGGCTCAGGTCATCGTCCGGAATCTCGACGCCGACGTCGTCTCGTCTTTGAAGTTCAAGGCCGAGCTGCATGGCCATTCCCTCGAGGCTCCGGGAGATCCTGAAGCGCGCGGCCGAACTGTTGTCGGAGGAGAAGCTGGCGACCGCGGATCGAATCGCCGCGCTCACACCGCGGCCGCTCGATACGGAGAGCGTGGATCTGATCCGCGAGGACCGAGACAGCCGCTGATTGTCATCGTAGACGTACCGGTCGCAATCAAATGGTTCCTGCTCGAGCCTGATCGCGCGGCGGCGACACTCTTGCTGCAACCGGGACAGCGGCTGTTGGCGCCGGAACTCATCGTCGCTGAGGTTGCCAACGCCATGTGGAAGCGGGTCATGGCAAGCGAAGCTGATCCCAGGCAGGTGGCGGCGACGGTGGCATCTCTTCTCTACCGCGCTTCTTTGGTCGGCTGTTCACCCTGGCGCCGCTCGCCGCGCGCGCCATCGAGATCGCGGCCAAGCTCGACCATCCGGTCTATGACTGCTTCTATCTGGCCCTGGCCGAAAGCCAAGATGCGGCGGTCGTCACCGCCGATCACCGGCTGATCGGCCGGCTGGTCGGCAGCCGCTGGGATCAGCGATGTCGGCCGCTGGTGGCGTAGGCGAGGGAGACGAGCGGTGCCGCCGAAAATCGACTTCTACTTCGAGTTTGCGAGTCCCTATGGCTATCTGGCGAGCACCCAGATCGAGGATCTTGGCGCCCGCCACGGCCGTGAGGTCGTCTGGCATCCGATCATGCTCGGCGCCGCCTTCAAGGAGACCGGAGCGCGGCCGCTCACGGAGACGCCGCTTAAGGGTCCTTACCTGCGCCACGACGTACCGCGCTTTGCCCGCCTGCTCGGCGTGCCGTACCGCGAGCCGCCCGTGATGCCGACCAACTCGCTGGCCGCGAGTTGGGCCTTCGTCTGGCGGGAGCCGGACGATCCGCAGCTCGCCAAGCGCTTGGCACAGACGATCTTCCATGCCCATTGGGGTGAGGGCCGGGATATCGGCGCGCCCGAGCAGGTGGCCGAAATCGCAGCCTCGCTCGGGATCGAGCGGTCGGCGTTGCTCGCGGCGCTGGCCGATCCGTCGATCAAAGATCGCCTCAAGCAGGCGACCGCAGCCGCGATCGAGCGGGGCGTCTTCGGCTCGCCCTTCCTCTTCGTCGACGGCGAGCCGTTCTGGGGCGCGGATCGCCTCGGCCAGATCGATGCCTGGCTGGCGCGCGGCGGCTGGTAAGATATCCAGGCCATGAGCGAGCCCCTGCTTCTAACTGACCGGCGTCCGGATGCCAGCGTCTGGATCACGCTCACTCGCCCAGAGATCCACAACGCTTTCGACGACCGGCTGATTGCCGAGCTGACCGCCGAGCTGACCCGGCTGGCTGCGGATTCGGCCGTACGCGCGGTCGTGCTGACCGGGAGCGGCAAGAGCTTTTCGGCCGGCGCCGACCTCAACTGGATGCGCCGGACGGCAAGCTATGGCGAGGCCGAGAACCTGGCCGACGCCAGGGCGCTCGCGAAGCTCATGGCGACCCTGAACGAGCTGCCGAAGCCGACGATCGCACGGGTCAATGGCGCCGCGCTCGGCGGCGGCACCGGGCTGGTCGCCTGCTGCGACATCGTGGTCGCCAGCGCCGAGGCCATGTTCGGCACGACTGAGGTGCGCCTCGGCCTGATCCCTTCGGTGATCGGCCCCTACGTGGTCGCCGCCATCGGCGCCCGCCACTCGCGCCGTCTGATGCTGACGGGTGAGCGGATTGCCGCCGCAGAGGCCGCCCGCATCGGGCTGGTTCACGAGGTGGTTGAAGCCGACCAGCTGGACGCCGCGATCGAAACCATCCTGGGCCACCTGTTGCGTGGCGCGCCGAGCGCGCTCGCCGCGGCCAAGCGCCTGGTTCGCGATCTGGCGGATCGGCCGATCGGGCCGGATCTGATCGACGATACGGCCGAGCGGATCGCTGCGCTCAGGGCCACTCCGGAGGCCCGCGAAGGGGTTGCAGCCTTTCTGGGCAAACGGCCGGCGAGCTGGCTGCCCTGACCTTCGCACGCGTTACCGGCGCGCTGATCGCCGCGCTTGCGCTCGGGCTTGTGCTCTGGCCTCAGGCGCTCGGCCTCGATCCGCCGATGGCGCGGGCCGCGGCGCTGGTGCTTCTGGCACTTGGCTGTTGGGCAACCGGCGTGCTGCCGTTCCATGTCACTGGCATCGGCCTGTTCGTGCTCGCCACGGTGTTCGGCGTCGCACCGCCCCGGGTGATCTTCGCGGGCTTCGCGTCGAGCGCGCTCTGGCTTGTGTTCGGCGGACTGGTGATCGGCGCGGCGGTCCAGACCACGGATCTCGGCCGCCGCCTCGCGCGCCTGCTGGTCGGCCGTCTCCGCGGCTCCTATCGGCGGACCGTCTACGGGTCGGTCGGGTTGGGCGCGGGGCTTGCCTTTCTGGTCCCGGCGGCCATGGGCCGGATCATGATCCTGATGCCGATCTTCGCGGCGCTCACCGACGAGCTCGGCTTTCGGCGCGGCCGGCGTCGCCGGACCGGCATCCTGCTTGCGGTCGCGTTCGGCACGATCCTCCCGGCGTTCGCGGTCCTGCCGGCAAATTTGCCGAACGTGGTCGTCCTCGGTGTGGCCGAGACCCTCTACGCGTCAGCGTCTCCTACGGCGCCTACCTTCTGCTCCACTGGCCGCTGCTCGGGCTGGCCTATGGCCTGCTCCTGGCCGAGGTCATCTGTCGGATGTTCCCGGACCGGGCGCACGACCACGCCGATGAGGGCGAGGGTGCCCGTGACGCGCCCTGGTCGCCCGGGGAGCGGCGGCTGCTCGGCATCCTGGTCCTGGCGCTCCTGCTCTGGGCGACCGATTCGCTGCATGGCATCGCGCCCGGCTGGATCGCGCTCGCGGCTGCCCTCGTCTGCATGCTGCCCGGGGTCGGGATGATCGGCCCGCGTGCCTTCGAGACCGCAACCAGCTTCGGAACCTTCTTCTATATCGCGGGTTTGCTGGGCATGGTCAGCCTGATCGACGAGAGCGGGCTTGCAGGCGCCCTCGGCGCCGAGGCGCTCGGTTGGCTGCCGTTGGTGCCGGGCAGGCCGGCCGCGAGCTTTGGCGGGCTGGTTGCCGCAGCGAGCGCGGTCGGCTTGGTCACCACCCACCCCGGCGTGCCGGCCGTGCTCGGACCTCTCGCGGGCCCGGTAGCCGCGGGTTTGCCACTGGTCAGCGTTCTGATGACCCAGACCGTGGGCTTCTCGACCATGTTGCTGCCCTATCAGTCGGCGCCGGTCATGGTTGCGCTCCAGTTGGTAGATCTGCGCCTCGCCGCCGCGACCAGGCTGAGCTTGCTGCTCGGGACCCTGACCCTGCTGGTGCTGGTTCCGCTGGACTATATGTAGTGGCGATACCTAGGCTATTTTTGATTGAGGCTGCCCCTGTCCTGGTTTGCTGCAGCGCACCAGCAGTCGCATGAAATCTTGACAATCAAACTTGCGAGTTGAAGATTTCTTAACCATTTCTACATACAAACCGGCCTCGCGCTCTGGACCAAAGGGTGTCTGCAGCCGGTCCCAGGGCCGTCGTCAAGTCAGCCCGTCCGGTACGGCTGGGACCCTTGGAGACGGAAATGGATGTGTTTGCATCGCCCGCGTTCGATGATCACGAGCAGGTGGTCTTCTTTTTCGAACCGGTCAGCGGCCTGAAGGCCATCGTCGCCCTGCACGACACCACGCTCGGTCCGGCGATCGGCGGCTGTCGCATGTGGCCCTACGGGACCGAGGCGGACGCCGTGACGGACGTCCTGCGGCTTGCCAAGGGCATGACCTACAAGGCGGCCATGGCGGGCCTGCCGTTCGGTGGCGGCAAGACCGTGATCATCGGTGATCCCGCGACCGAGAAGTCGGAAGCGCTGTTCCGGGCGCTCGGCCGCGCGGTCGAGAGCCTGGGCGGGCGCTACTACACCGGCGAGGATGTCGGCACCAGTCCCACCGACATGGACTGGGCGGGCGCGCAGACGGCCTACGTTCTGGGCCGCTCGAGCGGCAGCAGCGGCGATCCGTCACCGGTGACCGCGCGCGGCGTGTGGCTCGGGATTCGCGCCGCAGTCGAGCACCGTCTCGGGCGCGCCGACCTGACCGGCATCCGGGTCGCGGTCCAGGGGCTCGGCCACGTCGGCTACAATGTCGCGAGACTGCTTGCCCAGGACGGCGCCCAGCTGATCGTGGCCGATCTCGACCCGATCCGCGCCGAGCGCGCCGCCGAGGAGTTCGGCGCGCGGCTGGTCGACGGCGATGCGATCCTGCAGGTTGAGGCGGACGTCCTGACGCCCTGCGCGCTCGGTGGCGTGATCAACGATGACACGCTACCCCGGCTTGCCTGCAAGATCGTGGCCGGCGCCGCCAACAATCAGCTGCTCGAGCCGCGCCACGGGGCCGCTCTGCACGCGCGCGGCATCCTTTACGCCCCCGACTACGTGATCAACGCCGGCGGTTTGATCAACATCGCCGAGGAGCTCCGCTCCACCGGCTATGATCGCGGTCGGGTGCTGGCCAGGGTCCAGGCCATCGCCGAAACCCTGACCGAGGTGTTCGAACGGGCCACGCGCGCGAACGCGCCGACCAGTGAGATCGCGGATCGGCTGGCTGAGGAGCGCATCCGCAAGGCGCGCCAGACGGGCTCGAAGCAGAAGCCCCGCGATCTGCGGCCGACGCGCGAAGGCCCAGCCGCACGTGAGGTGGCGCGCGCAGTCGCCGGCTGAATCCCAGACTGCAGCGGCGTGGCGGACCCTGGCGAATCGGCTGGGGACGCACCGCTTGACCGTGATAGGATCGATGCCGGAACGACGGCTTCGTTGATCCCGGCCCGGCGAGGTATTCCCCATCGTGGCCATGGCCGCCCGCATTCTTGACGATCGACCGCCGCTCGGCGCGGGGCCGCTCCGCGCGGCGATCCGCCGGGCGTATCGTGCTGACGAGGCGACGACCGTCGCGGCCTTGCTCGCCGAGGCGACGGTCGAACCCGAACAGCGGGCGCGCATCCAGGCTTGCGCCCGCCGTCTGGCCGAGCGGGTGCGCCAGGCGGGCGGCGATCAGCTCGGGGTCGAGGCGTTCCTGCACGAATACAGCCTCAGCACCCACGAGGGCATCATGCTGATGTGCCTCGCCGAGGCTCTGCTCCGCATCCCCGACCCGGAGACCAGGGACCGCCTGATCCGTGACAAGCTCAGCTTCGGCGATTGGGACCGTCACCTCGGGCACAGCGAATCGCTGTTCGTCAATGCCTCCACCTGGGGCCTGATGCTGACGGGGCGGCTGATCCGGGTCGACCTGGAGCGCGATGGCGAGGTCGGGACCCGGTTTGCCCGGCTCGTCCAGCGCCTCGGCGAGCCGGTCGTGCGCCAGGCGATCCAGCAATCGATGCGCGTGCTCGGGCGTCACTTTGTCCTCGGTCAGACGATCGAGGCGGCGATCCGGCGCGCCCGCGAACTCGAGCGGAAAGGCTACCGCTACTCCTATGACATGCTGGGCGAAGGCGCCAAGACCACGGCCGATGCCGTGCGCTACCAGCGTGCCTATCGGGATGCGATCGCGGCCATCGTCGAGGCCGCGGAGGGCGACGACCTGATGGCGCGCCCGAGCGTCTCGATCAAGCTCTCGGCGCTGCATCCGCGCTACGAGCTGGCCCAGTACCGCCGCCTCGAGGCCGAGCTCTTGCCTCGCCTGCTCGAGCTCCTGACCGATGCCCGCGCCGGGCGGATCACGGTCACGATCGATGCCGAGGAGGCCGACCGCCTGGAGCCCTCGCTCGATCTGTTCGAGCACTTGGCAGCGGCGCCCGAGCTCGGCGATTGGGATGGCCTCGGGCTCGCGGTTCAGGCCTATCAGAAGCGGGCGCTCCCGGTCATCGCCTGGCTCGAGGACCTGGCCCGCCGCCACCGGCGGCGGATCCCGGTCCGCCTGGTCAAGGGCGCGTATTGGGATACCGAGATCAAGCGCGCCCAGGAACAGGGACTGGACGGTTACCCGGTGTTCACCCGCAAGCTCGCAACCGATGTCTCCTATCTGGCCGGCGCCCGGCGCCTGCTCGCAGGCGGCGAGGCGTTCTACCCGCAGTTCGCGACGCACAACGCCCAGACCCTCGCCAGCATCATCGAGTTCGCTGGCGATCGCCGCACATTCGAGCTTCAGCGCCTGCACGGCATGGGCGAAGCCCTGTATACAGACCTGAAGGCGGCCGGCGATTTCGACATCGCGTGCCGGGTCTACGCCCCGGTCGGCAGTCACCAGGACCTGCTGCCGTACCTGGTTCGCCGACTGCTCGAGAACGGCGCCAATACCTCCTTCGTCAAGCGCATCCTCGACCCGGCGATTCCGATCGAGAGCCTGGTCGAGGATCCGGCACTCCGGCTCGCCCGCCTCGAGCCGAAGGCCAACCCGAAGATCCCGCTGCCTCGGGCGCTCTATGGCGCGACTCGGAAAAACTCGCGGGGCATCGATCTGGCCGATCCGGGGGAGGTCGCCCGCGTCGCGGCCCGGATCGACGCCGACTTCGCGCCCGGCCTGGTCGCCAAGCCCGGCGTCGGCGACAGCCGCAGCGCGGCGCGGACCAGCTACGATCCCGCCGACCGGTCTTGCGCGATCGGCAGCGTCGTCGACGCCGACGCAGGCACGGTCGAGCGCGCGGTGGCGCTGGCCGGACGAGCCTTTCCAGCCTGGGATCGGACGCCGGTCGAGGCGCGCGCCGCCTGCCTGGAGCGGGCTGCCGATCTCTACGAGGCAAACGCGCCGGAGCTCCTTGCCTGGTGCGTGCGCGAGGCTGGCAAGACCATGATCGACGCCGTCGCCGAGATCCGCGAGGCGGTCGATTTCCTACGCTATTACGCCGCCGAGGCGAGGGCCGGCGTGACGCCGCGCGAGCTGCCCGGTCCGACCGGCGAGAGCAATCAGATCGCGCTGCACGGGCGCGGCGTCTTCGCGACAGTCAGTCCCTGGAACTTCCCGCTTGCGATCTTCACCGGCCAGATCGCCGCGGCCCTCGCGGTCGGCAATGCCGTGATCGCCAAGCCAGCACCGCAGACGCCGCTGATCGCCGCCAGGGCCGTGGCGCTCCTGCATGATGCGGGCGTGCCCGAGGACGCCCTGATCCTGCTTCCCGGCGGGCCTGAGATCGGGGCGCGGCTGATCGAGAGCCCGGCGATCGCCGGCGTCGCGTTCACCGGCTCGACCCGGACCGCGTGGCAGATCAACCGTGCGCTCGCCGCCAAGGACGGGCCGATCCCGGTTCTGATCGCCGAGACCGGCGGCCAGAACGCGATGCTGGTCGATTCCTCGGCCCTGCCGGAACAGGTGGTCGCCGACGCCCTGCTGTCCGCCTTCCGCTCGGCCGGGCAGCGTTGCTCGGCGCTCCGGATCCTTTGCCTGCAGGATATGATCGCGGACCGGGTGCTCGACATGCTGGCAGGCGCCATGCTCGAGCTGCGGGTTGGCGATCCCGGCCAGCTCGCGACCGACGTCGGTCCGCTGATCGACGAAGCCGCGCGCGAGCGCCTGGTCCGCCATGCCGGGCGCATGGCGCGTGAGGCCCGGCTGATCCAGCGGGTGCCGCTCGATGCCGGGCTGAACGAGGGCTTCTTCTTCCCGCCGCACGCCTTCGAGATCGGGACCATCGAGCAGCTCGAGGGCGAGGTGTTCGGGCCGATTCTGCACGTCGTCCGCTTCGCCGGCAGCCGCCTCGATCAGGTCGTCGAGGCGATCAACGGCACCGGGTATGGTCTGACGCTGGGCGTCCACAGCCGGATCAATCAGACGATCGAGCGGGTGCTCGAGCTGGCCCGCGCCGGCAATATCTACGTCAATCGCAACATCATCGGCGCCGTGGTCGGGGTGCAACCGTTCGGCGGCGAGCGCCTCTCGGGGACCGGTCCCAAGGCCGGGGGCCCCCACTATCTGCCGCGCTTTGCGACCGAGCGCACGGTCAGCGTCAACACCGCCGCGGTCGGCGGCAACGCCAGCCTGCTCAGCCTCGACGACGCGCCGGAGGCTGCGGCCGGCTAGTCCGGTTGCGCGCCGCGGAACCGGAACGGGTGTGCCGGATAGGTGCCCAGGCGTTCGACGTCGTGGGAAAAGAAAGCGAGCTCTTCGAAGGCGTTCCGGAGCGGCGCCTGCTCGGGATGGCCCACCACCTCGGCATAGAACTGCGCCTGGTTGAAGGCCGCGTCGACGTAGCTCTCGAGCTTGACCATGTTGACGCCGTTGGTGGCGAAGCCGCCAAGCGCCTTGTACAGCGCCGCCGGCACGTTGCGCACCTGGAACAGAAAGCTGGTGATCACCGGCCCCTCGTAAGGCGGCGGCTCGATCGGCTCGCGCGCCAGGATGATGAACCGGGTGGTATTGTGCTCGGCGTCCTCGAGATCGGAACGCAGGATGTCCAGGCCATAGATCTCGGCCGCGAGCCGCGACGCGATCGCTGCCTGGTCCCGCCGCCCGACCTCGGCCACCTCCGCGGCGGCGCCCGCGGTGTCCGCATGGATCCGGGGCGCCAGCCCCAGCTCGCGCAACAGATGCCGGCATTGGTTCAGCGCATGGACGTGCGAGTGCACGGTCTTGATGTCCTCGAGGCGCGCACCGGGCACCGCGAGCAGGTGATGGTTCACGCGCAGGAAATACTCGCCGATGATGTTCAGGCCGCAGTGCGGCATCAGGTGATGGATGTCAGCGACCCGGCCGGCGACCGAATTGTCGATCGGAATCATCGCCCGGTCCGCGCGCCCTTCACGCAGGTCGGCGAACGCCGTCTCGAAAGACTCCGAGGGGACCGCCTCGTAGCGTGGGCAGACCTGGCGGCAGGCGAGATGCGAGTAGGCGCCGGGCTGACCCTGGAATACGACCCGTCGGGCCGGCTCGACCGCCAACGCCCTCTCCATTCCGTCAGCGTCGGCCGCCTGATCCATACCGCGAAGCTCGGTTGTCAGCTGGGTGCCGCGATTCCAGGCGGGCCAAACAGGACTCGCGCCCGCTCCAGGTCGGCGAAAGTATCGATGCCGAGCGGAACCGTGTCAACGAGCGCCACGCCGATCCGCATGCCGGCCTCGAGCGCCCGCAGCTGTTCGAGCCGCTCGCGCTGCTCCAGCGGACTGGGCGGCAGCGCGGCGAAGCGCTCCAGAATCGGCCGGAGATAGGCGTAGATGCCGATATGGTGATAGACCGGGCCGGCGCCGCTGGGCGCCGTCGCGCGGGTGAAATAGAGCGCCCGCCCCAGCCGCGGGCGCTCGTCGTCGAAGCTGATGACCGCCTTGACGATGCTCGGTTCGGCCTTGTCCGCCGGATCCTCGGTCGCTACGGCGAGGGTGCCGATGTCGCTGCCGAGCGCGTCGAGCGGCAGGAGCGATGCCCGGATCGAAGGCGGCTCCAGGGTCGGCAGGTCGCCCTGCAGGTTGATCACCCGGACGAACCTTCGGTCCGGGTCGAGCTCGCACAACGCCTGATAGATGCGATCGGTGCCGGAGGGCAGGTCCGGGTCGGTCAGCAGCGCCTGACCGCCATGCGCGGCGATCGCATCGGCGATCGCCGGCTCGGCGCAGGCGACCACGACCGGCCCGACGCCGGCCGCGCAGGCGCGCCGCCAAACCTGCACGATCATCGGGACCCCGCCGATCTCCGCCAGCGGCTTGTTCGGCAGCCGGGTCGAGGCGAGCCGCGCCGGGATCATTACGATGGTATCGCTGTTCAAAGCGCGCGTCACCGGCTTGACGAAGCTTTGCAAATGCGCCAACCCTCATCGTCCGCCGCGCCGATCCTGCGGTGAGACAGACTGCCGCGTGCGAGGGCGGCCGTCGCCTCATGCGGCGCACCCTGTGCTAACCTGCCGAGGTTCGCATTCCGACCCCTCCGGGATTCATCAGGACGGAACCAGCCTGCTATGGCAGCTTCGCTCGAAGTTAACAAGATGCTCGCGGCCATCCTCACGGCCGGCATCATCGCCTCCGGGACCGGGGTGATCTCGCGGATCATTTACCACCCGCACGCGCCGGAGGAGAATGCCTACCCGATCGCGGTGACCGGCCAGCAGGGCACTACCCAGCAGGCGGAAGCCGGCGCCACAGAGACGGTCCCCCTGGCGGCCCTGCTGGCAACCGGCAGCGCCGAGCACGGCCAGACGGTCGCCAAGGCATGCCAGGCCTGCCACAATCTTGGCGAGGGCGAGCCCAACAAGATCGGACCCCACCTCTACGGTGTCCTCGGCCGCAAGATCGCCTCGGTCGCCGATTTCAGCTACTCGGATGCTCTCAAGAAGAAGGAGGGCGATTGGGACTACGAGAAGCTGAACGAGTTCCTGAGTGGCCCGCGGGAGTGGGCACCCGGCACCAAGATGACCTTCGCCGGCCTGAAGAAGGCGCAGGACCGGGCCGACGTGATCCTGTATCTGCGCTCGCTGTCGGACAACCCCGAGCCGCTGCCGGAAGCGCCTACGGCCGAAGCCGCACCGGCAGGCCAGGAGAAGGCGGGTCAGGCGGGCCAGCAGCACGGAGAGCAGAAGCAGGCTGCCGCCGAGCAGGCACCCAAGACAGGCGGGCAGGGGGCCGGAGGTGGCGACTTCGCGCAGCTCCTGGCTGCGGCCGATCCGGCCGAGGGCGAGCGTGACGCCAAGGTCTGCAAGGCTTGCCATAATTTCGAGGCTGGGGCCGGGGCCAAGATCGGGCCGGACCTGCACGGCGTGGTCGGCCGCGACATCGCCTCGGTCTCCGACTTCAACTACTCGAGCGCGCTCCAGAAGAAGGAAGGCGACTGGACCTACGAGAACCTGAACGAGTTCCTCACCAATCCGCGCGGATGGGCGCCCGGCACCAAGATGACCTTCGCCGGCTTCAAGAAGCCCGAGCAGCGCGCGGCGGTGATCGCCTACCTCCGCTCGATCACCGACAACCCGCCGCCGTTGCCAGGGGGCGGCTGAGCGAGGCTCGGCGGTCGCCATGACAGGTCGGCCGGAGCCGCTCGAGTTCGCAGGCTTCGCGCAAGAACTGGCCGACCTCGCCGCCGGGGTCATCCGGCCCTACTATCGTTCGCCGGTCGCCGTCGAGACCAAGGCCGATGCCAGTCCGGTGACGGTTGCGGATCGTGAGGCGGAGCTGGCGATGCGCGAGCTGATCCGCGCCCGCCATCCCGACCACGGCATCGCGGGCGAGGAGTTCGGCCTCGAGCGCCAGGACGCCGAGCTGATCTGGCACCTCGATCCGATCGACGGCACCAAGTCGTTCATCATCGGCCGGCCGCTGTTCGGCACGCTGATCGCACTCAGCCACCGCGGTCAGCCGCTGCTCGGGCTGATCGATCAGTGCATCTCCGGTGAGCGCTGGCTCGGCCTCCTCGGGCACGACACCAGCTGGAACGCCGAAGCGGTCCACGTGCGATCCTGCCCGAACCTCGGGGACGCGGTGCTGGGCACCACCTCGCCGCTGATGTTTGTGGAGGGCGCCCAGCAGGCCGCCTTCGCGCGCGTGCAGCAGGCGGTCCGCTATCCGCTGTTCGGCGGCGATTGCTACACCTATGGCCTGCTCGCGATGGGCTTCGTCGATCTGGTGATCGAAGCCGACCTCGATCCCTACGACTTCATGGCGCTGGTGCCGGTGATCGAGGGCGCCGGCGGCGTGATGACCGACTGGCGCGGCTGCGCCCTGCACCCCGGCTCCGACGGCCAGATCATCGCGGCCGGCGATCCGCGGCTGCATGCGGCGGCGCTCGCACTGCTGAGCTAAGGTTAATCGTTGGCCACCAATCTAGGATCGGTCAGCGACGTCATCTATATAGCGACCGAGGTTGCACATCCGCTGTCGAGAAAGAGGCTCATGATCCCTCGTCTCCGATCTATATCGCCCTGGGTCGCGGCCGTGGTCGCCGTGATCCTGCCGATGCTGCCTCTCCGGGCCGACGAGGCGCCGCAACCCAGGCACGGCGCTTCGATGTACGGCGAGCTCAAATACGGCCCCGATTTCACCCATTTCGACTACGCTAACCCGGATGCGCCCAAGGGCGGCACGCTGACCCTTTCGGCGATCGGCAGCTTCGACAATCTCAACCAGTTCATCCTGAAGGGCAACAATGCCGCCGGCCTCGGTATGCTGTTCGACACGCTGACGGTCGGCGACCTGGACGAGCCGTTCTCGGAGTACGGCTTGATCGCCGAGAGCATCACGATGCCGGAGGATCGCTCCTGGGTGATCTTCACGCTCCGACCCGAGGCCCGCTGGCAGGACGGTACGCCGATCACGGTCGAGGACGTGACCTGGACACTCGAGACCCTCAAGACCAAGGGCCACCCGTTCTACCGCGCCTACTACGCCAACATCGTCAAGGCCGAGAAGGTCGGCGACCGCCAGGTCAAGATGACCTTTGACGGCAAGATGAACCGGGAGCTGCCCCTGATCGCCGGCCAGATGCCGATCCTGCCCAAGCATTATTACGAGAAGGTCGAGTTCGACAAGACGACCCTGACGCCGCCGCTCGGCAGCGGCCCGTACAAGATCAAGCGGGTCGACCCCGGGCGCACGGTCGTCTACGAACGTGATCCCGACTATTGGGGTGCGAAGCTGCCGGTCAACCGCGGCCGCAACAACTTCGACGAGGTCCGCTACGAATACTATCGCGACGCGAACGTCGCCCTGGAAGCGTTCAAGGCCGGCAATTTCGACATTCAGATCGAGAACAATTCCAAGGACTGGGCGACCGCCTACACCGGTCCGGCCTTCGACAAGGGGCTGATCGTCCGCGAGGAGATCCCGAACCAGCGCGGCACCGGCATGCAGGGTTTCGTCTACAACACCCGGCACGCCATCTTCAAGGATCCGAAGGTGCGCGCGGCGCTCGCCTACGCCTTCGACTTTGAGTGGACCAACGAAAATCTGTTCTACGGCCAGTACCAGCGGACCGAGAGCTACTTCTCGAACAGCGAGCTCGCCTCGTCCGGTCTGCCGAGCGAGGCCGAGGTGAAGCTCCTCGAACCCTACCGGGATCAGCTGCCCGAAGGGGTCTTCACCAAGGAGTATCAGGCGCCCTCGACCAAGGGCACCGACCTGCGCCACAATCTGCGCACCGCGCTCGGCATGTTGCGGGAGGCCGGCTGGGAGGTTCAGAACGGCCGCCTGGTCAACAAGCAGACCGGTCAGCCGCTCGCCTTCGAGATCCTGCTGGTCCAGCCCGCCTTTGAGAGGATCGTCGGGCCCTTCGTCCAGAATCTCAAGCGGCTCGGCATCGACGCCCGCATCCGCACGGTCGACACCGCCCAGTACCAGAACCGGCTCGACAATTTCGACTTCGACATGATCGTCGGCAGCTGGGGCGAGAGCCAGTCGCCTGGCAACGAGCAGCGCGACTATTGGGGCAGCCGGGCGGCCGACACCCGGGGCAGCCGCAACCTCGCGGGCATCCAGAGCCAGGTCGTCGACGATCTGATCGACAAGATCATCCAGGCGCCCACCCGCGAGGACCTGGTAACCGCGACTCACGCGCTCGATCGGGTGCTGCTGTGGGGCCACTATGTCATCCCCCACTGGCATATCACCTATGATCGGGTGGCCTACTGGAACAAGTTCTCGCGAACAAAGGTCAACCCCAAGTACGGCATCGATCTGTTCGCCTGGTGGATCGATCCGGTCAAGGTGGCAGCCCTCGAGCGGCGCGGGTCGGAAGCAGGAGCGAAGGCGGCCACCCAGCAATAAAGGGTCAGGCGGTCATGCTGGCCTATATCGTCCGGCGACTGCTGCTGATGATCCCGACCCTGTTGGGGATCATGGTGATCAACTTCGTCCTTGTGCAGGCAGCGCCGGGCGGCCCGGTCGAGCAGCTGATCGCGCAGATTCAGGGACGGGCGGTCGAGGCGACGGCGCGGGTCAGCGGCGCCGGCGGCGGCGAGGTGCAGCAGGGCGGCGGCGCCACGCAACGGGGCGCCGAGAACTCCAAATACCGCGGCGCCCAGGGTCTCGATCCCGAGTTCATCAAGCAGATCGAGCGCCTCTACGGCTTCGACGAGCCCGCGTACCAGCGTTTCTTTAAGATGCTCAAACAGTATCTGCAATTCGACTTCGGCAACAGCTATTTTCGCGATCAGAGCGTGATTGGGCTGGTTTTGGAAAAGATGCCGGTCTCGATCTCGATCGGCCTGTGGACCACCCTTTTGACCTATCTGATCTCGATTCCTCTGGGGATCCGCAAGGCGGTGCGCGATGGCACCAGGTTCGACGTCTGGACCAGCGCGGTCATCATCATCGGCAACGCCATTCCGAGCTTTCTCTTTGCGATTCTGCTGATCGTCCTGTTCGCCGGGGGCAGCTTCTTCGACTGGTTCCCTCTGCGTGGCCTGGTCTCCGACAACTGGTACCAACTGTCCTGGCCGGCGAGGATCCTCGACTATTTCTGGCACATGACGCTGCCGCTGCTCGCGCTGACGATTGGTGCCTTCGCCGGCCTGACGATGCTGACCAAGAACTCCTTTCTCGAGGAGATCAACAAGCAGTACGTGATGACCGCCAAAGCCAAGGGCCTGACTGAGCACCGGGTCCTCTACCGCCACGTGTTCCGCAACGGCATGCTGATCGTGATCGCCGGCTTCCCGGCCGCATTCGTTAGCATCCTGTTCAGCGGCGCCATGCTGATCGAGATCATCTTTTCGCTCGACGGTCTGGGCCTGCTGGGCTTCAACGCCGCGATCAACCGCGACTACCCGGTCATGTTCGGCACGCTCTACATCTTCAGCCTGCTCGGCCTGGTGATGCATCTGATCACCGATCTGACCTACGTCCTGGTCGATCCTCGGATCGACTTCGAGACGCGCGAGGTCTGATGGCAACGCTCGCCGAGCCCCGCACACACGCGCGCGCCCGTCTGCTCGGGGTACCGCTACGCCTGAACCCGATCAACCAGCGTCGGCTGGCCAACTTCCGCGCCAATCGGCGCGGTTACATTTCCCTCTACATCTTCCTGGTCCTGTTCGTGGCGAGCCTGTGCGCCGAACTGATCGCGAATGACCGGCCGCTCCTGATCTCCTACGACGGCCAGTACTATTTCCCGCTGTTCGAGGCCTATCCGGAAACCACGTTCGGCGGCTTCTTCCCGACCGAGGCGGACTACACCGATCCCGCGGTCCAGGAGTTGATCGCGGAGAAGGGCTGGGCGATCTGGCCGCCGATTCCCTACAGCTACAACACCATCGACCGCGATCTGACGGTGCCGTCGCCGGCGCCACCGAGCTGGCGGCACCTGCTGGGCTCCGACGACCAGGCCCGCGACGTCGTCGCCCGGGTGATCTATGGCTTTCGGATCTCGGTGCTGTTCGGCCTCGTGCTCACGATCCTGTCCTCGATCGTCGGCGTCGCCGCCGGCGCGGTCCAGGGCTACTATGGCGGCTGGCTCGACCTCTTGTTCCAGCGCTTCATCGAGATCTGGAACTCGATGCCGACCCTGTTCATGCTGATCATCCTGGCGAGCGTGGTGACGCCGAGCTTCTGGTGGCTGCTCGGCCTGCTGCTGCTGTTCAGCTGGACCTCGCTGGTCGGGGTGGTGCGCGCCGAGTTCCTGCGTGCGCGCAATCTCGATTTCGTGCGCGCGGCGCGCGCGCTGGGGGTCGGCCACTTCACGATCATGCACCGCCACGTCCTGCCGAACGCGATGGTCGCGACCGTCACCTTCATGCCATTCATCCTGATCGGCGGCATCACCAGCCTGACCGGGCTCGATTTCCTGGGCTTCGGCCTGCCGCCCGGGTCGCCCTCGCTGGGCGAACTCCTGAACCAGGGCAAGAGCAACCTGCAGGCTCCCTGGCTCGGGATCAGCGGCTTCGTGGTCATGGCGGTGATGCTCTCGCTGCTGGTGTTCATCGGCGAAGCCGTGCGCGACGCCTTCGATCCGCGCAGAACCTTCGGCTGAGCGCGCCACGATGAGCCTGCTCAGAGTTCAGGACCTTTCGGTCAACTTCCGGGTCGAGGGCGGCACGCTCGAGGCGGTCCGCCAGGTGTCGTTCGCGATCGACCAGGGCGAGACCGTGGCGCTGGTCGGCGAGAGCGGCTCGGGCAAGTCGGTGACCGCGCTCTCGATCCTGCAGCTTCTGCCGTACCCCAAGGCCTCGCACCCCGGCGGCAGCATCACCCTGGATGGCCAGGAGCTGATCGGCGCCGACGAGGCGACGCTGCGCCAAGTCCGGGGCGATCGGGTCGGCATCATCTTCCAGGAGCCGATGACCTCGCTCAACCCGCTGCACAAGGTCGAGAAGCAGGTCAGCGAAAGCCTGCTCCTGCATCGGGCGCTGAGCCGCACGGAAGCGCGTCGCCGGACCCTCGAGCTGTTGCATCTGGTGCGCCTGCAGGAGGCCGAGCAACGGCTCGACGCCTACCCGCACCAGCTTTCGGGCGGCCAGCGGCAGCGGGTGATGATCGCGATGGCGCTCGCCAACGAGCCGGATCTGCTGATCGCCGACGAGCCGACCACGGCCCTCGACGTCACGATCCAGGCGCAGATCCTGACCCTGCTGAGGGATCTGCAGCGCCGGCTCGGCATGGCGATGCTGCTGATCACCCATGATCTCACCATCGTGCGCAAGGTCGCTGACCGGGTCTGCGTGATGACCGAAGGGCAGATCGTCGAAACCGGTCCGGTCGCCGAGGTGTTCGACCGGCCCCGCCACGCCTACACCCGTCACCTGCTCGCGGCCGAGCCGAAGGGCCGACCGCTCGAGCACGCCCCGGACGCTCCGGTGGTGATGGCCGCGGACCAGCTGAAGGTCTACTTTCCGATCCAGCGCGGCCTGCTGCGACGCACGGTCGGCCACGTCAAGGCGGTCGACGGCGTCGATCTGGTCGTCCGGCGCGGCCAGACGGTCGGCGTGGTCGGCGAGAGCGGCTCGGGCAAGACCACCCTCGGGCTGGCGCTTCTCCGCCTGCTTCGAAGCACCGGCGACATCCGCTTTCAGGGCCAGGCGATCCAGGGATGGTCGTCGCGCCGGTTGCGACCGTTGCGCCGGCACATGCAGGTCGTGTTCCAGGACCCGTTCGGCAGCCTGTCGCCGCGCATGTCGATCGGCCAGATCATCGAGGAGGGCCTGACGCTCCATGGCCTGGGCGGCGACCGGCAGGGCCGCCGGCGGCTGGTCGCCAAGGTGCTCGAGGAGGTCGGGCTCGATCCGATGAGCCAGGACCGCTACCCGCACGAGTTCTCGGGCGGACAGCGTCAACGGATCAGCATCGCGCGCGCGATGGTGCTGGAGCCCTCCTTCGTCGTCCTCGATGAGCCGACCTCCGCGCTCGACATGTCGGTGCAGGCGCAGATCGTCGACCTGCTGCGCGAATTGCAGGCGCGCCACGGGCTCGCTTACCTGTTCATCAGCCACGATCTCCGGGTCGTGCGCGCGCTCAGCGACCAGGTGATCGTGATGCGCGCCGGCCAAGTCGTCGAGCAGGGGCCGGCCGACCTCATCTTCGAGCGACCCGAGCACCCCTACACCCGGGCGCTGATGGCAGCCGCCTTCGACATCGAGGCGGTCGACAGCGAGTTCGTCGCCGCCTGAGCGCTCCTGCCTTGCACAGAAGATCCGCCCCGGGCGGGCGGTAAAGGCCTGCCCGCTCGACTGCGAGCCGATCGACCGAGGCTTGTTCGCCGTTCGCCCCGCCCGCTGCCAGCCCCTCACTCTGACTTTTCCCAGTTGAACTCCGCCCCCCACGGGGGCGGGCTACGAATGCGTTCACTCAGTTCTATTAATGTTCGTTCGAGGCCGCGGACTTCGATTACCGCGTCGCAGCATAGCCCCTAGGGATTGATATTGCATCATGGTCATGGATCGATGATTGATAGCCAGCGATCGCGCTGCGAGGTATCGCGTGGCTGGCGCATGCCTGCGCCGAAAGCGTAGACTCGGGGCGTCAGAAGCGTGCGGCGAGGGCGCAGGAATGACGCATGCCGGGGGCGGCCGGTTCACGCGCGGCGAAGGGTCGATCGTGGTGCTGACCGGAGCCGGGGTCTCGGTCGAGTTGGGGCTGCCAAGCTTTCGTGGTGCCGGCGGTCTGTGGGAGGGCTGGCGCCTGGAGGACGTGGCGACCCCGGAGGCGTTCGCCCGGGATCCGACGACCGTCCAGCGCTTTTACGACCAGCGGCGCCGACAGTTGCTGGGTGAGGATATTGGTCCTAATCGCGCGCATCTGGCGCTCGCGGAACTGGAGCGCGAGTGGCCGGGCGAGGTCTTGGTCGTCACTCAGAACATCGACGACCTGCACGAGCGCGCCGGCACCCGGAACTTGATCCACATGCACGGCGAACTGCTCAAGGCGCGCTGCACCGCTTGCGAATTGGTCCAGGCCTGGAGATCCGACCTAGCCCCCAGTCATCAATGCCCGGCGTGCGCCGGTCCGAGCAAACTTCGCCCACACGTCGTCTGGTTCGGCGAAATGCCGCTCGAACTCGAGCGCATCTACGAGGCGCTCACGACTTGCGATCTGTTCGTCGCGATCGGCACCTCGGGCCAGGTCTACCCGGCCGCCGGCTTCGTCGAGACGGTCCGCGCCGGGGGCTCGGCGCACACGCTCGAGCTCAACCTCGAACCGAGCGCCACCGGCTCCCTGTTCGCCGACCAACGCCACGGCCCCGCGACCGAACTCGTACCCAGCCTCGTCGCGGAGCTGCTTGCGCGAAGCGGATGGTAACGGGCCGGCCCGTTCAGCCGCTCTTCGAGTCCGAGGGATGGGACCGGCGGCTCTCTAAAGATCGGGGCTTTGCGCGATATGTACTTGGTGCCAGTCTACGCGGTGTCGGAAGTGGTCCGTGATCCGCATAAATATTGAGCCAAGCGCGGCCTAATCGAGAGACGTCATCGGAGCGCCAGCTGGAAACCACGGCGCCCGAATGCTGTTGCCCGCACGACAAAGAGGAGATGCAAGCGCATGTCCGCTTGCTGGCAGCCTGCGGTCAGCCGTGCCCGGTGCCCCGTTCCTTGAACTGGGCCTGCTGCTCCGGGCTCGCGTCCGTCTGGTGCTTTGCCTTCCATTCCGAATAGGGCATGCCGTAGACGATCTCGCGGGCATCCTCATAAGTAAGCTCGAGGCCGCGTTCGTCGGCCGCCGCCCGGTACCACTTGGAGAGGCAGTTGCGGCAGAAGCCGGCGAGGTTCATCAGATCGATGTTCTGAATTTCGGGGTGGGCGCGCAGGTGCTCGAGCAAGGTCCGGAACGCGGCCGCTTCGAGCTCGGTGCGGGTCGCCTGATCGAGGCGCGCGGTCTCCTGCATGTCAACCTCCTACCTGGGCGGCGGTGGCCGGGTCGGCGGGCGGCGCGGGGACCCCGACCAGGGTCTCGGCGATCAGCCAGTCGACCACGGCGAACTTGGCCTCGCGCTCGTCGGCGCCTGCGGCCAGAGACTTGGCATGGACCGCGAGCTGGCGGTCGGCGCTGGTGCCGCGATCGAGGATGTGGCGCGCATTCAGGACCTCGTCAAGACAGCCCAGCTGCTCGGCCGCCGGGCGCACCAGCAGGATCATCTCCTCGAGCAGCACGCCGAACGGCTTTTGGGTGAGCGCGCCGTAGTCGGCGAGCGTCGCGCCGATGCCATGGCGCTGGGCCAGCCACTTGTTCTCCTCGACCAGGGTGCGCCGATAGCGGCGCCAGGTCTGGTTGCCGGCGCGCAGCTGATAAAGCGTCGCGAGGATCGATTGCCAGAGGCCTGCGATCGTGAGCGCGTCCTCGAGCCGGGTGCAGATGTCGCAGATCCGCATCTCCAGGGTCGGGAACCGGACGCTCGGACGCAGGTCCCACCAGATCTTGGTGGCGTCGTCGCAGAGCCCGGTCTGCGCCAGCAGCCGCAGCATGTGGTGCCACTCGTCGGCGCTCGCGAAATATTCGGGCAGCCCGCTGCGCGGCAGGTCGCCGAAAACGGTCGGCCTGTAGGCTTTCAATCCGGTAGGATGACCTTCCCAGAACGGCGACGACGTCGACAGCGCCAGCATGTGTGGCAGGAAGTAGGCTGCTTGGTTCATCAGGTCGATTCTCAGCTCCTCATCCTCGATGCCGACGTGGATGTGCATGCCGCAGATCATCAGACGCTCGGCCAGCGCCGCCATGTCGCGGGCGAGCACGTTGTAGCGCTCCTTGTCGACCCGGCGCTGGGCCCGCCAGTTGGCGAACGGGTGCGTCGAGGCCGCGATCAGCGCCATGCCGAAGTCCTGAGCGGTCCGGGCGACGGTCGCGCGCAACTCGGCGAGCTCGCGACGGACCTCGGCGATGTCCGGGCAGACGCGGGTGTCGACCTCGACCTGCGCCTGGAGCAGCTCGTGGGTCGCGCGGCCGGCCAGGCGCCGCTGGCAGTGGGCCATGAAGCCCTTGGGCGGGGCGGCGACCAGGTCGCGGCTCTCCGGGTCGACCAGCAGATACTCCTCCTCGACCCCGAGGCTCAAAGAAGGTGGGCTGAGCGGCATGGCGCGTTCGCGTCCCACGATCGTCACTGATGCGCCACTTTGGAACCGAAAGGCTACACGAAGCAAGACGACGATGCGCCACCAGTGCGTCGCCATGCCGGGCAAATGCGCCAGCAACCAGCCAGCGGTCCGCCGGACTTGACCCGGATTTGCCTTCATGCCGGCCGAGCCTGCGTGCTCGGTCAAACCTGGCCTTTATCTCGTTGAGCTTCCTGGGGGACCGCCAGCAGCGGCAGAAATCCAGTCATTGCTGCGTTGCAATATTACATCCGATGATATGCAATCATGCACATTGATGTCTGGTTGATGACGGTTGCGATGAGAAAATCCGTGCGGGAGTGCGAAGGGCGCTCGACCTCGAGCACGTCCGGCTGACCGTCCGGCCGACAGGAAGCGGGGGATTCCGGCATCCTCGCCGCGCGCTGGTCGTTGACTTCGGTAAACCGATCCAACCGGTGCGGATCGGAGGTCTCCCGGTCATTCGGAACAGGCGAACCATCGTCAAGGGAACGTTCAAGCGGCGGCGATGTTGGAGACGCGAGCGACCGCGGGCCGTGCGTTCTGACCGCAACGTTGGCGCCCTGATCGGCGTCTGGAGAAGGGGCGGTAGCGATGATCAAGCTCGGGTACAAGCTGATGTCGGAGGAGCACGGGCCGGGCGACCTGGTCCGGAACGCCAGGCGCGCCGAGCAGGCCGGGTTCGATTTCGCCGCGATCTCGGATCACTTCTCGCCCTGGCTCGAGGAGCAGGGCCACGCGCCGCTCGCCTGGTCGGTGCTCGGGGCGATCGCCGGCACGACCGAGCGGATCGGGCTGATGACCGCGGTCACCTGCCCGATCATGCGCTACCACCCGGCGATCATCGCCCAGGGGGCGGCGACGCTGGGCCTGCTCAGCGGCGGCCGGTTCACGCTCGGGCTCGGGGCCGGGGAGCGCCTGAACGAGCACGTGGTCGGCGCCGGCTGGCCCGGCCTCGGCGAGCGCCACGAGCGCCTCGCAGAAGCGGTCGACATCATCCAGGGCCTGCTCGCGGGCGAGCTTTCGAACTACCGGGGCACCTGGTTGCGGCTGGACCAGCCCGTCTGTTCGACCGGCCCGAGCGCGAAGCCCGCGGTCGTGATCGCGGCCGGCGGCCCCGAGGCCGCGCGCCTTGCCGGCCGCAAGGGCGATGGCCTGATCGGGACCGAGCCGCGGGGCGACCTGATCGAGGCCTATACCGGCGCCGGCGGCTCCGGGCCGCGCTATGCCGAGGTGGCGCTCTGCTATGCCCGGCGGGAGAAGGACGCTGAGAAGACCGCGCATCGCTATTTCCGCTGGTCGCTCACGGGCTGGCCGGTGCAGGCGGAATTGCCCGACACCGAGGGCTTCGCGGCCGCGAGCCGGCACATCTCAGAGGAGGCGGTGGCCCGGATGGTCAGCTGCGGCCCGTCCGCGGACCGGCATCTCGAGGCGATCGATCGCTACCGCGAGGCCGGCTTCGATCACATCATCCTGGTCCAGATCGGCCCCGACCAGGAGGGTTTCTGCGACTTCTTCGAGCGCGAGCTGGCGCCGGCGCTGCGCGGCCGCGAGTAAGCGTCCCGGCGACGTTCGCGCCGCTGTCGGGCGACGACCCGGGCAGGACCAGGAAAGGTGAAATCGCACCCAAAGCTGAGGATCTGCCTGGCTCTTGGGTTCGTTTGGTATTTGCGGCCTTTCGGCGCCCGGGCCAGGCGACGAGCCGGACGTCCTTCCAGAGCGGGTCAACGCGCGGAAGTATAACGTGGCGTAGGAAGTTATGCAAGTCATCGCCTTTGGAACGCGTCGCGCATCGCTTCGGCGCGGTCGGCAGCGATCTGCGCGGGACCTCGGCTTCGGGCTCGGATCAACCTTGGCCCCGCGAACCTCGGGCAGCAGCGACCGTGCGGAGCCGTTGTGCAGGATCTCGAGCACCATAGCGTCATTGTTGAGGGCGTGCCCTGCTCGCCATATCGCCCGGGCCTTCTCGTGCTCAGACGTTGGAGCCGGAGATGTGCTGCGGCGAGGGCTCAGGCAGGAAGCCTCTGGGGTGGCGCAGGGCGGCGAGGGCGTGCGCGGACCGGAAGTGCCGAGCGTTAACCAGATGGTAACCACTCGCCTGTTAACGATGGCTTCGGCGGGTCCATGGGACCGTGGGAATCCGTGCCCGCGCCAGCCGTGGCCGGAGGGGGCGGGCGGGAATAGGGGCGGGTCCGCGGGAAAGGGAAACCTCAGGGAGGACGGACCCATGCTGCGGTCAGGGCCTGTCGAGAGCCTGAAGCGCCGTCTCGGGCACGAATTGATGATGCGCAGTTGCCCCCGGGCCGGGCCTTGCGGCGCGCGCTTGCCTGCTTGCAGCTGCGTACGCCGTCGACCGGCATGCGATCCATTTTCCAACCCTTTACGCGACGAAGCCTTTGGCCTGGCGGAGGGCGGCGCGCGGCGACCGGCTCCCGGCGCTTCGAGGCGTGCTCGACCTCGAACGCGTGCGGCAGGCCGTCCCGCCCGTAGAGCATGACCAGCCCGTCCTCGACATCTTCGTCACCGACCTGCTCGTTGACCTCTGCGGGCGGCGCGGTCGCGGCGCAGGCGCCCCTTTCCGTCATGCCGGGGTGCACTTGAAGACCACGGTCTTGGAGCCATCCGTGTTGGCCGTGATGTTCGAGACCGCGCGCTTGCCCGTTGCTCGTGCAGTAGGCATCGGCAGTCCGTGAGGCTTCGAGCAGCTCCTGGTCGGTCCGGTAGGTGTAGGTCAGATTGGCAGCGCGCCGTCGGCGGCCCCGCCGCGGTCGGCGGGTTCGGAGCGCATTCGAAAACCACATCTTTCGTGGTGCCGCTCGGATTGCTGGTAATTCCTGGGGTTTCCGGTGTGGCATGATGTCGACCGCAGACGCTCGATCCGTCTTCCGATCGCGACCTGGACAGCCCGATTCTTCGGCGGACGCTGCAGGCGTAGGCGGCGCGTCGCGCATCGCCTCGGCATCGAGTTCGGCGTCTGCGCGACGATGCCGCTCAGGCGGTCGCATCCGCCGCGGTCGCAGGACGACGACCGCCACGCAGCCGTTCAGCCGTCGGGCAGGCACCATCGAGCACCGTGCGTCCATCGCTTGAGGCATGCCAGGTCACCATATCGCCGGCTCTCCCGCGCGTTCGCCTTGCGGCCGGATGATCCAGATCGTCCGGCGGCGCAGCATGTTCACGATCAGAACAATCACCCCGCGTCCGCCGAGAGCCGGTACGCGTCTCGCCATGCTCCGGCGATCGTCGACCTCGGTCCGACGGTCGGTATGCACGAAGCGCGAACGATATCGCCACAAGGCTCGCGCGACATCGCTCGCTCTTCGCTGCGGCCCATGCGAAGCCACCATATCGTCCGCGGCATCGGCTCGTTCGATGGCCGACGATTGGACGGCGGCGAAATGGGTGCCTTCGAACCGCGAGCGTCGTCCGAGCCGTGCTCACGCGGCAAAGCCTTTGGCCTGGCGCAGCGCGGCGAGGGCGCGCGCGACCAGGTCCGGTCGTTCCGAGGCGTGCTCGACCTCGAAGGCGTGCGGCCGGCCGTCCGGCCCGTAGTGCACGACCAGCCCTTCCTCGACGTCCTCGCCGCCGACCTGGTCGTTGACCTCAGCGGGCGACGCCGCCGGCCTCGGCCGGAGCTCGACCAGGAGCGTGTCGGTCTCCGGGTCGTACAGGACGGGCTCGCCGTTCATGGCTTGAACCTCCGGTCCAGAAAGTTCAAGACAGGTTCCTGACAGTTCCTGCCACTTTTTCTCCGGATTCTAGGAAGATTGAGCGGAATGATGGCACAGGGCGTCGGGTGGGTCATCTCGGATCAGAACCAGCCGTAAAGCCTCGTCGGCGTTCTGCCCCATGTCCCGAGCGCAACGGACCTGCCTATAACGTCCGTCGCTTCCCTGCCGGGGCGGATGATGCGGAAGTGCAGCGGAACATCCGCCTCGGGCAGGGCTTCGACCACGGCGATTCCGGCATGGTGCTCCCTGGCCCACGCCACACCTGGCGTATCGTTCGGCACATTGAGTTCTGAACATCGCGTTATCTGCGTAATAGCGGTATCTCATGGCCCGGAGAGTCCCGTCTTCGCAACCTATTTGTACGACTGGCCCCCCGACCGGCTCAAGCATCCGTCTAAGCACCTCCCCCGCGTCACGGGGAAATTCGATCTGAAATTGGTATTCGCCCGTAAATGACTCAAGCCCGGCCCATGCCGCTGCCGCTGCCGCTGTCGCTATACTTCTCTCCCTCGGCTGCGGGGCTTTCCGTTGCCTAAGCGCCGCTGGGTCCGCAACCTCAACCGCTGCCTCGTCGGCAACGCCCAGAACCTCCAGGTCCTCCGGGGGACGCGCGCGATTTCGCGCAGCAAATTCAATCTCGTAGGCGTCAATGGCTTCATTGGTCAGGTCATTGCCCAGGCCCCACAGCCTCCTGAACAGATTGGCTGCCACCGGCATTGCCGCTTCGCTGGTTCTGATAAGAACACATTCCACGTTTGATTTCAGGCCGCCCTTGGTCAGGTTTGCTGATCCAACTACCAGCAATGACGTATTTTGCATACCCGTCTCGCCGTCAAATTGCTGCCCGCCGATAACGATTACTAGCTCTCCATGAGTTCTCAGGTAGCGCCAGCAGCGACGAGGCCGCGATAGGTGGTGGGGCGGGTCAGGACGGCATGCTGGATGACGCGGGCGAAGCGGTGGCTGATGCTCTTGGCGGTGCGGCGGTTGAAGCGGAAGACGTACTCGTCGAGATAGGCCGGCAGGTGCTTGTTCGAGACCGCGCCGTGGTGGGTGCCGAGCAGCCAACGCTTGGCGAGGCCGAACACCAGGTGGATCGCCGGCAGGCGCAGCGCGGCGTCGCCCCAGGCGGCGGCGAGGTTGATCGGCTGGTGGGCGTAGCCGGCGGCGGCGAGGCCAGTGTAGCCGGACCAGCCATCGGTGGTCACGGTCGCGGGCTTGGCGACGTTTTCGCCGAGGAAGCCTTCGAGGCTCCGGGCCGAGACATCGGGCACGACGGCCAGCCTCAGCCGGCCCAGGCGGCACCCGCGGGCCTGGCCGCGGCCGGTCTCGACCGCGCCGGCGACCGTCGTCTTGCCGGCTGCGCCGCGGCCGGAGCGGCCGGGCCTGGGGCCACCGACATAGGTCTCGTCGGCCTCGACCTGCGCGCCAAGCGGCGCCCGCTCCGGGCGCACCATCGCGCGGCGGATCTTGTGCAGCCAGCTCCAGGCGGTCTGATAGCTGCCGAAGCCCATCTGGCGCTGGAGCTCCATCGCCGAGATCCCGCCCTTGCTCGAGGTCACCAGGTAGATCGCGAGGAACCACTTGGCGAGCCCGGTCTTGGTCTGCTCGAACAGGGTGCCGGCCAGGATCGAGTGCTGCTTGCCGCAGGCCGTGCACTCCTCGATCAGGCGTTTCTTGTGGCTGTAAGCCTGACCATGCCCGCAGCCCGCGCAGCGGAACCCCGCGGGCCAACGCGCCCGCACCAGATACGCCCGGCACTTGGCGTCCGTGCCGAAGCGCTTCAGGAAGCTCGGCAGATCGCGCGGCAGATCCGTCAGCAGCTCGTCGGCCATGGCACCCTCCCCACTATGTTCGCTCTTCGTTCACCCTCCTCCATCCTGCCGCCGGAGTCAAGCAGCCTGAGCCTTGTGGAGAGCTAGTTAACGATTTTTGGATGAAACGTCCCAGTTGTCGGGTTGACAACCCTTGTTCTCCATCCTTCTACCAGTGCAAGGCGCAGCGCCTGCGAATGCGTAATGGCGTCGCCTATGTCTGTTATGAGTCGTATGTCGTCAATTCCCGCATTGTCTGCGGCATCTTTGAGAAAGTGCGCTCCATATATGGATACATAAGCGACGGCCAGGCCGAGCGCGGAAGAGTTGCTTCGACGGATGCTCCGTCGTATGGCTGCCTCAAGGTTTGCGGCATCCGTGGCGAGAAGGGTGGATGACATTTTGGTCCCGCAAAGTTCCCTATAATAACCGCCCCTGCGCTGTTGTATCTTCCTTCTGCGCCTTCCTGAAGGCTCCCGGATCGCGCCAAGGCAATTGAGGCTGCTTGCCCGTGAACAGCTCCCGGATGGTCAGAATTTGAATCTTGGGAAACTTCCCGTGCTCCGTTTCATAAAGACCGGCCTTGACCGCCTCGACCCTCATAGGGCCTGTCGGCTCGGCGAGAGTGATAAACACCCCGGCCTTGGCGTTTTCCCGGTCTGTTACATGGGCTAGGTCCCGGATCATCGCCACATTGACATGCGCGCCGCCCTTCACGGAAACGATAGCCTTCTCAGTGATCTTGCCATCCGGCTTGAAATAGATGTGGCCGTCTATGCCGGTGTCGGCCCCCTTCTTCTTTCCGCCGAAGGGCACGGCGTTGACCAGAGAGACGGCCCACCACTGGAACTGGTACTTGTCGGCCTGCGCGAGGGCCTGCGCGCCGCCAAGGTCCTTGGGCGTGCCGTGAACGTCGTATTTGATGCCCGGAAAGGCGTCGTTCAGGCGCTTTTCGATCAGGGATATCGCAAGGTGCGTGATGTCGATTCCGACCCATTGGCGTTTGAGCTTCTGCGCGGCGTGAATTGTCGTCCCGCACCCGCAGAACGGGTCTAGCACCAGATCGCCGCGGTTGCTCGACGCCTGAACGATCCGCTCCAGCAGAGCCAGGGGCTTCTGCGTGGGATAGCCGAGCTCCTCGCCTGCGCCGATGGGCTTGATATCGTGCCAGTCGTTGGTAATGGTCCGGCCTTCGGATTTATCGAGATACTTTTTGTACTGCGGGACAGCGCCCGGTTTGAGCTGCACCACCAGCCCGTCCTCATACGCTTTGTACATCCTCTCCCTTGTCCATCGCCATACTCTTTTGACGCCGAGAAATTCGTAGGTCAGATTTGGCCGGTTATCGTTCGGATTCAAAAGCGGCAACAGTCTGTAACGGCGGCCGTCGTCATCTTTGTATTTGTATGCCTTTTCCACGTATGACGGATCATGCTCGCCGAATATCTTATTGAAGGTAAACTGATCGCTCTTTGTGTAACGGAAAATAATATCCCGGCAGTTGGGGAAATTTATCGAGCCGTGGCTCTTTGGATTGGATCGCCGCCATGATATTTCATTGCGGAAATTTGCCGGCTCAAATACTGCGTCAAGAAGCATTTTAAGATAGTGGCTGGCGGTCGGATCGCAATGCAGGTACAAACTGCCTGTTGGTTTCAGAACGCGGTGCAGTTCCAACAGCCTGACCGCCATCATCGTGATATACGCCAAAACGTCGTTTTCTTTGACAAACGCGCGCATGGCCCTTAGCAGCTCCGCAACATCTGTGTTGCCGCTTGTCATGACATCATCGAAAGCGCGTTCCGCGTGTTCGTTCCAGTGCCATGTATCTTCGAACGCTTCAATCTGGGCCTGCGACTGCTGGCCGGCCGGGGCGCGGAAAAGCACATTATAGGTGGCCTGTGAATTAAAGGGCGGGTCGAGATAGATCAGGTGCACGCTTTCGCCCGCAATGTGCTTGCGGAGGATTTCGAGGTTGTCGCCATAGTAGAGGTGGTTAGGCATTTCGTTCGGCGTGGCGGTTGCTTCGCGGCTCCGGGCCGATGGTTGCTCTCTGTCTCACCATGCCAACAAAACGGATGGCTGGCTATACCATAATCGCCTGGTTGGCGAGTTTTCCCGCCTTTTTCCGGGCCTGGCGGCCTGCTTGCTGGTCATCATCACACCTCGAGGTTTCCGATGTTGATCGATAAGAAAAAGAGGCCCGGCGGAAGTGGCCGCCGGGCCGCAGGCTTGGGAGGAGGAAGGTTACTGCCCTGGGTTGGAAATGCGCTTGCCCTTAAGGCTCACGAGCAGCCCGTGGTCGAGCCGCAGGTGTCGCATTTCAGGCAGGTGCCGCTCCGCACCAGGGTGAAATTGGCGCAGCTCGGGCAGGGATCACCTTCGTATCCCTTGAGCCGCGCCAGCCTCGCCTGAGCCAGCCGCTCGTCCTGAGCCGCCGCCTCAGTCGATTCCGTCAGCAGCCGCGCCGTCGCCTCGCCGCCGCGGCGCTCGGGCGCCGCGCGGGCGGCAACACCGCCGCTCGTCAAACTGGTCGTCGTGCCGCCGGTGGGTGGCGTGCCGGGCGCCGGCGCGCCCTTGGCCGTGGTCTCGCCGCCGTGGAGCAGGCGCAGGTTGCCGCGCACGTAGCCGGCGCTCGCGATCTGGGCGAGGTCGTCGCGCTTCAGGTCGCTCTCGCGGGCGCCGTGGCCGATGCTGTCGTGGTGCAATTCGTTCGGGTCGACATGCGCGAGGTCGGTGCGGTCGAGATAGGAGATCGCGAGCTCGCGGAAGATGTAGTCGAGCACCGAGCTTGCCATCTTGACCGTGTCGTTGCCCTGGACCGGGCCTGAGGGCTCGAAGCGGGTGTAGGCGAACGCCTCGACGAACTCCTCGAGCGGCACGCCGTACTGCAGGCCGATCGAGACCGCGATCGCGAAGCTGTTCATCAGCGAGCGGAAGGCGGCACCTTCCTTGTGCATGTCGATGAAGATCTCGCCGATCCGGCCGTCGACGTATTCGCCGGTGCGGAGATAGACCTTGTGGCCGCCGACCACGGCCTTCTGGGTGTAGCCCTTGCGCCGGTTGGGCAGGCGGCGGCGCTCGGCGATCAGGCGCTCGACCACGCGCTCGGCGACCTGCATCGTGCGGGCGGCAGCATCGGTCGCCTCGTCCTCGTCCTCGGGCGGCACCTCGTCGAGCAGGCTCGAGGACAGGGGCTGCGAGAGCTTGGAGCCGTCGCGGTAGAGCGCCATCGCCTTGAGGCCGAGCTGCCAGGCCTCGAGGTAGGCCTTGCCGCAGTCCTCGACGCTCGCGGTCTGCGGCATGTTGATGGTCTTGGAGATTGCGCCGGTGATGAACGGCTGGGCGGCCGCCATCATCTTGATGTGGCTCTCGGTCGACAGGTAGCGCTTGCCGAGGCGGCCGCAGGGGTTGGCGCAGTCGAACACCGCGAGGTGCTCGTCCTTCAGGTGCGGCGCGCCTTCGACGGTCATCGCGCCGCAGCAGTAGAGGTTGGCCAGTTCGTACTGGGCGCGCGCGAAGCCGAGTGCGGCCAGCAGGTCGAACCGGGAATCGGCGAGCTGCGCCTCGGTGATGCCGAGCGCCTCGCGACAGAAGGTTTCGCCGAGCGTGTACTGGTTGAAGGCGTATCTGATGTCGAAGGCGCTCGGCAGCGCGCGCTCGAGGCGGTCGAGGACCTCGGGCGTGAAGCCTTTGGCCGCGAGCGTGTCGTGGTTGATCTCGGGGGCGCCCTTCAGCGTGCCGTGGCCGACCGCGAAGCGCACGACCTCGTCGATCTGCTCGGGCAGGTAGCCGAGCCTGGCCAGCGCCTTCGGCACCATCCGGTTGATGATCTTGAAGTAGCCGCCGCCGGCCAGCTTCTTGAACTTGACCAGCGCGAAGTCGGGCTCGATGCCGGTCGTGTCGCAATCCATGACCAGGCCGATCGTGCCGGTCGGCGCGATCACCGTGGTCTGGGCGTTGCGGTAGCCGTAGGTCTCGCCGGCTTGAAGTGCCTGGTCCCAGGCCTTGCGGGCGGCTTCGACCAGCTCCCGGATCGGCACGCGCGCGGCATCGAGCGCGACCGGCCGGACCGAGAGGCCCTCGTAGTCGCGTTTTTCCCCGTAAGCGGCGCGGCGGTGATTGCGGATCACGCGCAACATCGCCTCGCGGTTCGGCCCGAAGCCCGCGAACGGGCCTAGCAGGCCCGCCATCTCGGCCGAGACCGCGTAGGCGGTGCCGGTCATCAGCGCGGTGAGCGCGCCCGCGAGTGCCCGCCCTTTATGGCTGTCGTAGGCGATGCCCGAGGCCATCAGCAGGCCGCCGAGGTTGGCGTAGCCGAGGCCCAGCGTGCGGTAGCGGTAGGACAGCAGGGCGATCTTCTCGGACGGGTACTGGGCCATCATGACCGAGATCTCGAGCACGATGGTCCACAGGCGGACGGCGTGGGCGAAGCCGGCGGTATCGAAGCCGCCGTCGGCCTTCATGAACGCGACCACGTTGAGCGAGGCCAGATTGCACGCCGTGTCGTCGAGGAACATGTACTCCGAGCACGGATTCGAGGCGTTGATCCGGCCGGAGGCGGGGCAGGTGTGCCACTCGTTGATCGTGGTGTCGTACTGGATGCCGGGATCGGCGCTGCCCCAGGCGGCCCGCGCGATCTGATCCCAGAGCTCGCGCGCGGGCAGGGTCTGCGCGATCCTGCCGTCGGTGCGGCGGACGAGCTGCCACTCGCGATCCTCGAGCACGCGCTCCAGGAACTCGCCGGTGACCCGGACCGAGTTGTTCGAGTTCTGGCCGGCGACCGTCAGGTAGGCGTCCGAGTCCCAGTCGGTCGTGTAGGTCGGGATCTCGATCCGGGTGTAGCCCTGGCGGGCGAACAGGATCGCCTGCTGGAGCGCGCTCTCCGGCAGCAGCACCGCGCGGGCGCTCCGGATCGCCGTCTTGAGCTCCGGGTTGTCCTTGGGGCTGAAGCGGGCCTCGCCGTCGAGGCCGCCGGTATGGCAGGCGGCGAGGATCGCGTTCATGTGCCGGGCGAGCAGCTTCGAGCCGGCGACCAGGGCCGCGACCTTCTGCTCCTCGGTCACCTTCCAGCGCACGAAGTCGAGGATGTCCGGATGGTCGACGTCGACCACGACCATCTTGGCGGCGCGTCGGGTGGTGCCGCCGGACTTGATCGCCCCGGCCGCCCGGTCGCCGATCTTGAGGAAGCTCATCAGGCCCGACGACTTGCCGCCGCCGGACAAGGGCTCATCCTCGCCGCGCAGACTGGAAAAATTGGTGCCGGTGCCCGAGCCGTATTTGAACAGGCGCGCCTCGCGCACCCAGAGGTCCATGATGCCGCCCGGATTGACCAGGTCGTCCTGGATGCTCTGGATGAAGCAGGCGTGCGGCTGCGGCCGCTCGTAGGCGGAGGCCGAGCGCCTGACCTCGCCGGTCTGGTCGTCGGCGAAGTAGTGGCCCTGCGCCGGGCCGTCGATGCCATAGGCCCAGTTCAGGCCGGTGTTGAACCACTGCGGCGAGTTGGGCGCGGCCTGCTGGCAGGCGAGCATGCAGCGAAGCTCGTCGAAGAAGGCCTTTGCGTCCGCCTCGCTGTCGAAATAGCCGCCCTTCCAGCCCCACCAGGTCCAGGTGCCGGCGAGCCGGTCGAAGACCTGCTTGGCGGAGGTCTCGCCGCCGTAACGCTCGGCCTCGGGCAGGGCCTCGAGCGCCGCCTGATCGACGCGCCGGCGCTGCAGCCACTCGGGCACGCCCGGCTCGTCGGCCCCGGCCAGCGCCGCCGGCACCCCCGCCTTGCGGAAATATTTCTGGGCGAGCACGTCGACAGCGACCTGCGACCAGGCGCTCGGCACCTCGATCTCGTCGAGCCGGAAGACCACCGAGCCGTCCGGGTTGCGGATCTCGCTGGTGGCGGTGCGAAAGCCGATGCCGTCGTAGGGCGACCCGCCGGCGGTCGTGAAGACGCGCTCGATCCTCATGGCCGCGCTCCCGGCAAACGGGCCTGGCGCGCCAGCTCAAGTGACATCAGCTTAGTTGCGATCATGCTCATTCAACTCAACCTTCTACGGCACGCGCTGCCAAAAGTTAACAGAAACTTGTGGCCGTCCAGGCGTGCCCGACCAGCGGGGTGCGGCGCAGAGGCCGCGGCTCGGCAAGTCTTTAAGGCGCCTCGGATCCCGACGGACCGGGTCCCGGCCCTTACCGACCCTCGGCGGGACCAGCAGCCATCCCAGCTCCGTTGATGGCTCGTTAACCATATATAGCGTCCCCGGGCAAGCGCAAACACTACATCGTGATGGGGCCGAGGCCCCTAAGGAGCTCCGGCGGGCTGAGCGCCGCGGCGCCCTCGTGGCCTGGTCTGGCACCGGCGGGGGGAGTGGTTTGAGGGGCTTGAGATGGAGGCGAATCGGCTGGAGCGCTGGTGGAGAACGGCGATCAATCAACGTCGATTGAGGCTCGCTGGAGTCGATTGATTTAGAACAAAGCAGGAACATAGGCCGTCGAGTTATCCACAAAGGGCCGCGCGGGGCCGACTGGACGAGCTGGCGGTTCCTGGCCATAGTGCGCGCGGCTGGGGTCGCGCGGCGGCCTTGAACGAGGGGACGATGGTGCGGGAGCTCAGGACCAACAGCCTGTTCACGATGCTGCGGACCTGGCTGAGGGGCGAGCTGGTCGGCGTCGACGAATATGGCAACCGCTATTATCGCGAGCGCGGTCAGAGCGGGCCGTGGCGCCGGCAGCGGCGCTGGGTCGTGTACGCGAAGGCCGTCGACCCGACGCTGGTGCCGCCGGGCTGGGTCGGCTGGTTGCACAAACGGATCGAGTGGCCACCGAGCGAGCGGCCGCTGCCGGCGGCCAAGTGGGAACAGGAGCCCCTGCCGAACCTGACCGGAACCGCGGCCGCCTACCTGCCGCCGGGAGCAATCCAGCGCGGCGGCCAACGGGCGCCGGCGACCGGCGATTACGAGCCCTGGCGGCCGGAGTAGGCCGGACCTCTGGCGGCCCGGGCGGTAGCGACTTCGGTCAGGCCACGATCAGCAAGGCCATCCGAGATCGGACCGGAGGACGCCAGCCCAGCGCCGCTCGAGGCCGCAGGCGGCGCCCGAGCGGCGTTCCGCGCGAGTTTTTGGCCTAGCGGGGTGGGCGCTGTTTTGCGGATCAGCCGGTAGGCAGCTGCGGTGAGGCTATTCGGCCGCCTGCATCCGGGCCCCCGCGGCCAGATCGAGCAGGTCGACCAGGACCTCGGGCGGCTGGGCGCCGGCGATCGCGTGCTCGCCGTCGATCACGAATACCGGCACGCCCCGGACCCCGAGCGCTTCCGCCCGGCGATGCCCGGCCGCGACCTCGCTCTCGCCCTGCTCGCTCGCGAGGTAGCTCTCGACCGCGCCCGGGTCGAGCCCGGCGGCGGTCGCGAGCGCGATCAGCTGGTCCCGGTCGCCGATGTCGCGGCCGTCGAGGAACAGCGCCTCGAACAGGCTGCGGATCATGGGCTCGGCTTGGCCGGCCGCCTCGGCGAGCAGCACCAGCCGGTGAGCGAGGAGCGTGTTCGGGGTTCGCGGCATCCGCTCGAACGCGAACTCGACCCCGTCCGCGCGGCCACTCTCTCGAATCCGCGCGTAGACGCCCGCGGCATTGGCGCCGCCGCCGAACTTGGCGCGCAGATAGGCCTGCCGTTCCATGCCCTCGGGCGGCATCTGCGGGTTCAGGAAGAACGGCCACCAGCGCAGCCGGACCGCAAGGTCGGGGCGCAGGGCGCGGGCCCGATCGAAACGGACGAGACCCAGATAGCACCAGGGACAGGCGAAATCCGCGATCAGCGTGGCCTCGATCGGTACCTGGTTCGAGGTCTGGGTCATGACGTGCTCCTCGGTTAGGGACGGCGTAACCGGCGAAGGCTGCTTTCGCCCGGCCCTTGGGCATTCGGGCAGAAGCCTCGGACATGGCTTGGGGGCGGGGGTTCGGACCGGATCGCCCAATGCCGTCGTGAACCTTTCTGCCAACTCCGGTCCCTCAATGTACGCGTCTTGGCTGGTCCGTGCGACCCTGGGACTCCGTTCGCCGACGAAAAGGCAGATCGCCGCGATCCCATGGACCTTCGCACGCTGGCATCCCTGGCGGCCGGACCTGAACGCGGTCCCAACTCGATCATGGTGAACGCGCCCGGTGGCACGGCCGAGCTGAAGTGTCGCAAAGAGCGCTGCCTTGACCTACGGGTCACCGGCCGGACGTGGCTGGGTTCGACCACTACGCTCGGGCATCCTGCACGGATGGAAGCGCCGTCAAGTCGGCGGTGGTGAGGGGACGTCGGGCAGGCCCCAGATGCGGGGCGTCGCCAGCTCCAGGCTGTTGCCGGCCGGGTCGCGGAAGTAGAACGAACGGCCGCCGCGCGGCCAGTCGACGACCTGCTCGATCGCGACCCCGGCCGCCTCGAGGTGCTGCCGCCAGACGTCGAGCGCCGCCTCGGCGACCGCGAAGCAGGCGTGCCCGGGCCCGTGGGCGCCGTGCGCCGGCACATTGCGGCCGGTGCTGGCGGCGTCGGGCTCGAACAGCAGCAGCATGGAGCGGCCGCATCTGAAGAACACGAACAGTCCCGGTTGCCGGCTGTCGAGCTCGAGGCCGAGGATCTCGCCATAGAACCGCTCGGCGGCGTCCAGATCGTCGACGTAGAGGATGGTCTCGAGGACCCGGTCGAGCGGTTGCATGGACTCCCTCCACTGCGTGATCCGGGAAGTGTAACATGATGCGGGCCTTGCCGCGGCCGCGCCGCGACCGACGAGATCAACCGCCACGGCAGCCGCCGGACGCGTCGACCGGAGAGGGGACGATGGAGCAGCTCGATCCGTTCCTGCACCGCATCCACATCGCCTGTTGCTCGACGGAGACCGCGCTCCGGCCGGAGGTCCACACCGGTTCGGGCGGCCTCGGCGCGTTGGCCGGTGGCGATCGCCCCCGCTGGATCTGGACGATGACGGCGGCGATCCGCGAGGCCCGCTCCGGCTGCAACAGCCAGCGCACGATGCGGCGCTATGCCAGCGAGGCCCACCTCCGATGAGCGGCGCGCCGGCGCTGGTCCGGCCATTGGTCGTTTTGCGGTGCGCGCTCCTGGCTCTCGCCGCGCTCGCCGGCGCCTGGCAGCCGGTATCGGCGCGGGCCGCCGAGCCGCTGCCGGCCTTTCACGTCGACCTGGCGCAGAGCTCGGTCTCCGGACTGTCGTCGGGCGCCTACATGGCCGGGCAGTTCCACATCGCGTTCTCGACCACGCTGATCGGCGCCGGGATCGTTGCCGGCGGTCCCTACGACTGCGCCGAGGGCCAGCTCGGGGTCGCCCTCAATCGCTGCATGCAGACCACGGTCGGCGGACCGGACGCCGCGCATCTGCTGGCGCGCGCCCAGGCGCTCGCGCGTCAGGATCGGATCGATCCGCTGAGCGGCCTCGCGGGCGACCGGGTCTACGTGTTCTCGGGCACGCGCGACGACACCGTGACCCCGCCGGTGGTCGCTCAGACCGTGGCGTTCTACCGCCTGGCCGGGGTGGCGGAGGCGGAGATCGAGTACGTCCACGACCTCGCCGCCGGCCACGCCTTCATCACCGAGGACCAGGGCAATGCCTGCGGCGTGACCGGGAGCCCGTTCATCGACGACTGCGACTACGACCAGGCGGGGGCCATCCTCGGCCACATCTACGGGCCCTCGAACCCGCCGGCGGCCGCGCCGGGCGGCCGGCTGATCGAGTTCGACCAGACCGAGTTCCTGCCCGACCCGACCAGCCACGGCATGGGGGCGACCGGCTTTGCCTACGTGCCGGCGAGCTGTGCCGCCGGTGAGACCTGCAGGGCCCACATCGCCTTCCCCGGCTGCAAGCAGACCGTCGATCTGATCGGCGACGTGTTCGAGACCGAGACCGGCTACAACCGCTGGGCGGACAGCAACCACCTGATCATCCTCTATCCCCAGGCGCACGCGACCGTGGTCAACCCGAATGCCTGCTGGGACTGGTGGGGCTACGACGATCCCGACTACGCGACCAGGTCCGGGCGACAGATGGCGGCGGTGCGGGCGATGCTGACCCGGCTCGCCGGCGGCACCCGGCCGCCGCCGCCCTTCTGCCAGGCGTACCAGGACAGCAACCTCGGCCACTGGTGGGCCGGGCGGGCCGAGGTCTGTGCCTACTGGTTCCTGTGCGCGCTCGGCTCCGGCGACACGCTGGGCTTCGCCGCCGGGTCCTCGACCGTCTACGAGAGCCCCAAGGGCTACTTCAGCACGCAGCCCTGCGCGCCCTGATGGGCGCATCCCCGCTCGCGGCTGCAGAGACGACCTGCCCGGGCTCGCGGCGGCTCGTCCGGCGGTGACGGGAGCGGGCGCTCAGCTCCGCCAGTCGAAGCTGTGGAGAGTGCCGGAATCGCCCTCCCAGCGGCGCAGATCCGGGTCCGCCCAGTGGCTGCCTTTGCTGCTGGCCAAGGTCATGCTCTCGATCTGAAACGCCGCCTGGGCCGCCGCACCCGCGACTTTCGTCGGGCGCCCCGCCTGGTCCTTGAGCGGCGAGAGCTTCGCCTGGCCGATGCTGCCCACGGTGACCGACGGATTGTCGCCCCACTGGATATCGATCTTGGTGACCTGCGTGGGCAGCCACTTCGCCACGACGGCATCGAACAGAGGTTCGAGGAGACCGCCCTTCTTGCCGGTGAAGATCGCCTCCAGCTCCCGACGCTGGTCCGCGTTGGCGGCCGCGTCGATGTACAGCCGGGCGGTCCCGTCGCCGGCGAAGAAGTTTCCTGGCCAGTCGGCCGTCAGCACGACCTTGGTCCCACCCAGGTCGACGCCATCGGAGCTGCCCTGCTGAACCTCGTAGCCGAGGACACCGGAGCACCAGCCTCGATCAGGCTCGCCGTCCGGACCCAGCCAGCATGGACAGAGCATCTTACAGCTGCAGAATTCCGTGCTTTGTCCAGCGATATGCCAAGTCATATGTCGAGCTCCTTTCCCCTGATTGACGCTTGGGCCAAGAGCGCTCGTAAGGCGCTGGCTGCGACGACCCGGTCGGCCTGAGATGCAGCCTGCAAAAATGCAACCTTCGGGATCGCTCCTCGGCCCGTTCTTGGCCGACGCTTACCGTTTGTCGCCTCGTGAGCGGGCCACCATGCGTCGTTTAGGCGAGGCAGGCAAGAGTTCGCGTCGGACAGGGTCGGTGCGTGTACCCGAAGTGACCCCAAGCCGAACCCTCGCCGGCGCTCCCAGGAGAGTGTCGAGTCCGGTGCGCATTCGCCATTGCGGAACGCCGGCGGCGAACCGTCGTTCTCGTGCGGGAAGGCTTTTTGGAGGTCCTGGACATGATTCCCGCCACGTCCCGCCGAGTTCTCTGCGCACACGGCCGAGCACATCAACGAGCAGATCCGGCAGCGCACCAACGAGAGCCTGCTCTATCATGCCGGGCATGAGGAGGAGATCGACGAGCGCCTGCGGGAGCTCGAGGACGAATGGGACATCGAGCGGACCCTCGAGGCGAACGCCGCCGGCCCCTCGCTGATCGGGCTGACGCTCGCGCTCACCGTCGACCGTCGCTGGCTTGCCCTGCCGGTCGGCGTCGCCGCGTTTCTTCTGCAGCATGCGGTTCAGGGCTGGTGCCCGCCGGTGCCGGTGTTCCGCCGGCTGGGCTTCCGCACCGCCACCGAGATCGACGAGGAGCGCTCTGCGCTGAAAGCGCTGCGCGGGGATTTTCGCACCTTGCCCGCGGCCGATGGCGATGCGCGTGAGCGCGCCTGGCGGGCCCTGGCGGCGGCACGCCGCTGACCGCAGAGAGGTCCCCTTGAGCGGCGCCTTGACCGGGCCGAGATGCTGTTTCGAGCGGGAGCCGTCGGGCTGATCCGATGGCGCAGATCGTCCGCTGGCGGAGCAGGTGGTCGGTGAGGACGATGGCAGCCATCAAGCAGCCTGCGGCGTCTCCGCGTCAGCTCAGCGCCCTATGGCAGGCGCCGCGATGGCCGAGCACCGCGGTCGTCAGGAAGCCGTACCGGACGTCGGCTACAACTCCGCGTTCGGCTTCCCGCAGCACCGCCGATTTGAGCTCCGCTGTGGACCACAGGGCATGCTCAGCGAGCAGGCAGGCGGCAAGCGCGCTGACCCTGGCGGTCGCGTAGCTCGTGCCGGTCATCGGGCGACGGGCGCCGTCGAAGTCGAGCGCCACCACATCCTCGCCCGGCGCCATCACGTCGACCGAACGGGCGCCGAAGTTGACGCCGGGGGTCAGATGACCGTCGGCGCTGGCGGAGGTCACGACGATCATGTTGGTCAGATCGAGCGCCGCGGGGTAGGCCGGATCCAACTGGAGATCGTGGCCGGCATTGCCGGCGGCGACCACGAACAGCATGTTCGGATGCGCCCGGGCTGCGCCCTCGAACGCGAGCCATTCCTGGTGATCCGGGCTGGCCAGCGATAGGTTCATCAGCCGGATATCGTGGATGGCGGCGTCCTCGATCAGGGCCGCCATCCGGGTCATATCGTTGCGCGGGTAGCGTACGGCACGAGCTTGGCGACCGGCGCCTCCTCGAGCAGGATGCTCGCGACCGCTGTGCCGTGGTGGTCTGGGAAGAACGGGTCCGAGGTGGGCTCGACATCGAACGGCCGTCGATCCAGATCCCAATAGTCGTAGCCGAAAATCTGGCCGCCAGGGTCGCGCGCGAGCCGTGAAGCGATCTCCGGCAGGAGATAGTTGACGCCGCTGTCGACCACACCGATCGGGATGCCGGGGGGATCATCGCCCGCCGGAACGGGCGGGTTGAGCGGCTCGCGCTGACCGACCGGCCGCAGACGCTCGTCGGCATCCTGAAGCCACTCGGGTCGTCCCCAGCCGTCATAGGTCAGGACCCGGGCGGTATGGATCGCGCAGCCGCCATCCGCCCGGGCGAGCAGGTGGGGCAGGCGCATCGCACCCGACTGATAGAGCGTCGTGACGTAGCCGGGCTCGCCGATCGGGCCGTTGAACTCGACCGTGAGCTGGTCGAAGTCGCCGACGTCGAACACCATGCGGAACACCAGTGGCTGAGCGTCGATGCCGGCAGCCGAGTAGCGCACCCAGTTCCATCTCGAACGGGCCCCCGGCAGCTGCTCCGACAAGCTCGCGAGACCTGTTTCAGGAGATGCCTGGCAAGGGAGCCGGGTGGCCGCCCGGACCAGCTCGAACGGATCGGTCGCGATTGCCGCTGACGGATGGAACGACGAGGTGACTACGAGCAGCGATGCGCTCGCCGCGGTCAATCTGAGGTGACACATGACCGTGACTCCAAATGGCAGTCCTTTCAAACGGCGCTCTCAACAAAGCCACAACCTTAACACCGAGTCGGTTTGTATTCCGGCCAACCGCCGATTTTGTGTTGACTTATTATAGTACGTCCAACTGTCGGCAGCAATCAAAATGCGAAAGGGCGGGACGTCAACCCGGACTACTGCTGGGGCCTTGCAGCGCCCGCTGGCGGAGCAGGTGGTCGGCGAGCACGATCGCGAGCATGGCCTCACCGACCGGGACCGCGCGGATGCCGACGCAGGGGTCGTGTCGGCCCTTGGTCGAGATCTCGACCTCGTTGCCGAAGCGGTCGATCGAGCGCCGCGGCGTCAGGATCGAGCTGGTCGGCTTGACCGCGAAGCGCACGACGACGTCCTGGCCGGTCGAGATGCCGCCGAGAATGCCGCCGGCATTGTTGGACAGAAAAACCGGTTGGCCGTCGTTGCCGATCCGCATCTCGTCGGCATTTTCCTCACCCGACAGCTCGGCGGCGTGGAACCCGGCGCCGATCTCGACGCCCTTGACCGCGTTGATGCTCATCATCGCCTTGGCGAGGTCGGCATCGAGCTTGTCGTAGACCGGCTCGCCGAGGCCGACCGGCACGCCGGAGGCCACCACCTCGATCAGCGCCCCGAGCGAGGAGCCGTTTTTCCGCACCTCCGTGAGCAGCGCCTCCCAGCGCGCCCCGGCCTTGGCATCCGGGCACCAGAACGGGTTCTTCCCGGTTTCATTCCAGTCCCAGGCGGTGCGATCGATCCGGTCGGCGCCGATCTGGATCAGAGCGCCCTGGATCGTGATCGCCTCGCCCAGCACCTTGCGCGCGATCGCGCCGGCCGCGACCCGCATCGCGGTCTCGCGGGCGCTCGCCCGGCCGCCGCCCCGGTAATCGCGGATGCCGTATTTGGCCAGGTAGGTGTAGTCGGCATGCCCGGGGCGGAACTGGTCCTTGATCGCGCCGTAGTCCTTGGAGCGGGCGTCCACGTTCTCGATCACGAGAGAAATCGGCGCGCCGGTGGTCAGGCCCTCGAACACGCCGGACACAATCCTAACCTGATCGGGCTCGCGGCGCTGGGTCGTGAACCTCGACTGCCCGGGCCGGCGGCGGTCGAGCCAGTGCTGGATATCGGGCTCGGCGAGCGGCAGGCGCGGCGGCACGCCGTCGACCACGCAGCCGATCCCGGGCCCGTGGCTCTCGCCCCAGGTGGTGTAAGCGAAACAGCACCCGAAGCTGTTGCCGGCCATGGCGGGATCGGCCTCAGACGACCGATGATGTCGGGCGCGTCGACCGCTTTCATGCCGACCACGTGGTAGCCGGAGTCGACGTGCAGCACCTCACCAGTGGCGCCGCGCGCCAAGGTCCGACAGAAGAAAAAGCGCGGCGCCGCCGACGTCGGCGAGCGTGGTGTTGCGCTTCAGGGGCGAGTTGTACTCGTTCCACTTCAGGATGTAGCGGAAGTCGCCGATGCCCGAGGCCGCGAGCGTCCGGACCGGGCCGGCCGAGATCGCGTTGACCCGGATGCCGGCGGAGCCGAGGTCGACCGCGAGGTAGCGGACGCTCGCCTCGAGGGCCGCCTTGGCGACGCCCATGACGTTGTAGTGCGGCATCACCCGCTCGGCGCCGGCGTAGGTCAGCGTCAGCAGGCTGCCGCCCGCGGTCAACAGGGGCGCGGCGCGCCGGCAGAGTTCGGTGAACGAGTAGCAGGAGATGTTCAGGCAGCGCTGGAAGTTGGCGGCGCTGGTGTCGAGGTACTTGCCCTTCAGCTCCTCCTTGTCGGCCCAGGCGATCGCGTGGACCACGAAGTCGAGCCGGTTCCAGCGCTCCGCGATGGCCCCGAACAGGGCGTCGAGGCTCGGGGCATCGGTGACGTCGGCCGACTGGACCAGACACGCGCCGAGCTGCTCGGCGAGCGGCCGCACGCGCTTCTCCATGACCTCGCCCTGATAGGTGATGGCGAGCTCGGCGCCGTGGGCCGCGACCGATCGGGCGATGCCGAAGGCGAGCGAGCGCTCGTTGGCGATGCCCATGATCAGGCCCTTCTTGCCCGCCATCAGGGGCTCTGGTTGGGACATCGGCGCGCACTCCGCAACAAATGCTGTAATTTTCTCGCGCCGCCATCCTAGCGATGGTTGAGGCGATTAGCCAGCCGCCGCCTCCTGCTCGTGCCGCTGCGCCCGTTCCTCGCGCAGCCGGGCGGCTTCGGTGCGCCGCCTGGCGCTGTTGAGCTCGGCGCCGAAGACGAAGATCAGGGCCGAGATGTAGAAGAACATCAGGGTGATCACGATGCCGCCGAGGCTGCCGTAGGTCACCGTGAAGCGGGCGAGGTTCTGGAGGTAGAACGAGAACAGGCTGGCGAGCAGCAGCCAGAGCAGCACCGTGACCGCGGCGCCGGGCAGGATCTCGCGCCGCGGCAGGTGCCGGCTCGGCAGCCAACGGTAAAGCAGCGCCACGACCAGGTAGAGCAGGCTCATCGCGACCAGATAACGCGCCGCCTCGTACATCCAGCCCCATTGCCAGGGCGCCTTGAGCAGCGGCCGGATCAGCGACCAGAGCACCGGGCCGACCACCAGCACCAGCATCACGATGATGATGGCGATCGAGGCCACGATCGTGAACAGCAGGCTCTGCAGGCGGCAGAACCAGACCGAGCGCGGCTCCTCGACGCCGTAGGCTTTGTTGAGCGCCTCGCGCAGGGCCTCGAGCCCCGACGAGGTCGCCCACAGCGAGGCGAGGATGCTGATGGTCATCAGACCGGTGCGCCGGTTGGAGATGACCTGGTCGATCGCCGGCCGGATCGCATCGCTGACCTCGGGGGGGAACGCGGCGAGCGAGACGCTGATGAAGTTGCGCGCGGCCTCCATCTGGCCGATCTCGGCGGCGAGCGTGGTCAGGAAGATCAGGAACGGGAACAGCGAGAACAGGGTCATGAAGGCGATGTGGCCGGCGAAGGTCATGCCGCCGTCGTTGATCAGATGCAGGATCGCCTGCCAGACGATCGTGACCGCGAGCCAGAGCCGGCTGCCGCTCCAGCGCAGCCAGCGGAAGGCGCGGCGGCGCTGCTTGGCCGCCGCCAGGTGTCGCCGGGTCCGGTCCGACACGCCGCCTCAGTCCCTGCGGCTGCCCGGCCGGACCTCGTGAGCGTGCCGCCGTGCCCAGTCTTCGAGTTCGGCATCGGGCTCGTCCGGCAGCACCACCAGCAGGCGGACGTACTGGTCGCCGTGGCCGGCGCCGGGCAGCGCCAGGCCTTTGCCCTTGAGCCGGAGCGTCCGGCCGCCGCTCGAGCCCGGCGGCACCGTCAGCCGGACCGGGCCGTCGAGGGTCGGGACCGTGATCCGGGCGCCGAGCACGGCCTCCGACAGGCTGATCGGGACGTCGACATGGATATCCTGTCCCTGGCGGCGGAAGTCGGGGTCGGCGGCGACCTCGATCTGGACCAGGGCGTCGCCGGCCGGGCCGCCGAGCGGACTGGCGTCGCCCTGGCCCCTGAGCCGGAGCATCTTGCCGCTCTCGGTGCCGGCCGGAACGTCGACCTCGATCGTGCGACCGCCGTCGAGCTGCAGGCGCTGGCGGCCGCCGCGCACGGCGGTCCGGAACTCGACCTTGAGGCGGTAGCGGCGGTCGGCGCCGCGCAGCTTCTGGCCGGCGCCGGCGCCGCGCGCCTGGCTGCGCAGCCGCTCGTCGAACTCCGGGCCGCTCGTGCGGTGATCGCCCCGAGTGCTGCGGAAACGGCCGGCGCTGGCGCCGGCCGGTCCGCTGGCGAAACCGCGCCCGAAGGAGCCGCCGAAACCGGCGCCGAACATCTTTTCGAACAGGCTCTCGGCGGCGCCGCGCGCCGCCTCCTCGCGCGCGCTGGCCGAGCTGCCGAAGCCGAAGCCGAACTCGCGCCGCGGCCGGCCCTCGGCGTCGATCTCGCCGCGATCGAAGCGGGCCCGCTTGGCCGGGTCGGACAGCAGGTCGTAGGCCTGGGTCACCTCCTTGAACCGCTGCTCGGCCGGCGCATTGCCCGGATTGCGGTCCGGATGCAGGCTCTTGGCGAGCCTGTGGTAGGCCTGCTTGATCATCGCCTGGTCGGCGGTCCGCGGCACGTTCAGGACGCGATAGGGGTCGGTCATGGCCGTCTGATCGTCAGCTCCTCGATGCGTCAACGCGGCGGGCCGACGCGACGCGGCCGCGTCCCGAAGGCGACGGGCGGCGCCCGAGGGAGCCGACCCCCCCATCATATTAGGATAGCGGGCCCGAGAGGGAAGGAACTTCGCGGGCGAGCACGGACCGGCGTACGCCGTCGGTCCGGCTGCGGGCGCCCCGACCGTCAGCGGCCGGGGAGCAGGCCGTGCTTGCGCAGCTGGTTGCGGAGCTGATCGTAGGTCAGGCCGAGATGGCTCGCGGTCGCCCGCTGATTGTGGCGGCAGGCGGCGAGCGCGGCGGTCAGGAGCTGGCGCTCGAAGCGGGCGACCGCAGCCCGGAACCCGAGCGGCCGGTCGCCCGCCGACGGCGCGGTTCCCAGCCCGGGCGCCGATGGCGGCGGCGCCGCCGGCCGGAACGGCGAGGCGAACGGGTCGAACTGCAGCTCCGCGATCGGCCGGCGGGAGGAGGCGGTGCGGTAGACCGCGCGCTCGACCACGTTTTTGAGCTCGCGCACGTTGCCGGGCCAGGAGTGACCGTCGAGGGCGTCGAGCGCGCTCCGGGTGAAGCCCGGAAAGCGATCCCGGCCGAGCTCGAGCACCATGGCCCGGCCGAAGCTTTCGGCGAGCAGCGGGATGTCGCCGCGGCGCGCGCGCAGCGGCGGCACGGTCAGGACGTCGAACGCCAGCCGGTCGAGCAGGTCGAGGCGGAAACCACCGGCCGCGGCCGCCGCCGGCAAATCGACGTTGGTCGCGCCGATCAGCCGGACGTCGACCTGGACCGGCGCACTGCCGCCGACCCGGTCGAAGCTGCCGTACTCGACCACGCGCAGCAGGCGTTCCTGGACCGCGAGGCTGGTGTTGGCGATCTCGTCCAGGAACAGGCTGCCGCCATGCGCCAGCTCGAACCGGCCGGCGCGGCGCCGGATCGCGCCGGTGAACGCGCCCGCCTCGTGGCCGAACAGCTCGCTCTCGAGCAGGGTCTCGGGGATCGCGGCGGCGTTCAGCTTGACCAGCGGCCGGTCCCAACGCGGCGACAGGTAGTGCAGGCGGGCCGCGATCAGCTCCTTGCCGGTGCCGCGCTCGCCGATCACCAGGACCGGCCGGTCGAGCGGCGCCACTTGCGAGACCTGCTCCATCAGCTCGAGAAAGGGCCGGCTCTGGCCGAGCAGCGGCGGCAGTTCGGAGAGATCGGTCGCCATGGGCTAGAGATGGCCCTTCTTGGCGTGAAATGCCATAGATTAGCAATTTTGGCCAGAACCGCGGTTCGGCTCTGGCCGGGGCGGTCTGCGAATCCCTTTTCCTTGAAGGATTTGCAGCGATGGAGCCGGCTTGGCACGCGCCCTGCATAGAGTCTGGCGAGCAACGCGAGTGTGGGAAAGGACCAGATGCACGACAGCATGCGCGGCTATGGCGGCCCGGACCAGCGCACCGGCTTCGAGCGGCTCGGGGAGCAGGCGCTCGGCTATCTGCGCAGCCGCAGCGTCGATCACTGGCTGATGTTTCTCGCCGGCCTGGTGCTCGGCCTGGTCATCGGCTGAGCGCGGCGCCACCGAGGTTTCTGGAGGACGACATGGGAATCTTCTCCCGCCTGAGCGACATCATCAACGCCAACCTGAACTCCGTCCTGGACCGTGCCGAGGATCCCGAGAAGATGATCCGGCAGATGGTCCACGAGATGGAGGACACGCTGGTCGAGGTGCGCAGCAACGCCGCGCGCATGATCGCCGACCGCAAGAGCATCGAGCGAAGGCGCCTGCGTCTGGGCGAGGCCCAGAAGGAGTGGCAGCGCAAGGCCGAGCTGGCGGTGACCAAGGACCGCGAGGACCTGGCGCGCGCCGCGCTGGTCGAGAAGACCAGGCTCGCCGAGGACCTCAAGGGACTCGAGGAGGAGTTGGTCCACCTCGACGAGGCGCTGGCCAAGTACGAGGAAGACATCGCCAAGCTCGAGGCCAAGCTCGGCGAGGCCAAGGCCAAGCAGAAGGTGATCGTCGCGCGCCACGCGACCGCGGCCTCGAGGCTCAAGGTCCGCCGCCAGGTCCATGACCGCCGGATCGACGACGCCTTCGTCCGCTTCGAGCAGATGGAGCGGCGGGTCGACCGGGTCGAGGGCGAGGTCGAGGCGTTCGATCTCGGCCGGGCCAGGACCCTCGCCGACGAGATCGACGAGCTGGTGACCGACGGCGCGGTCGACGAGGAGCTGGCGGCGCTCAAGGCGCGGCTCGGCAAGGGCGCGGACCGGCCGGAGCGGGCCTGACGGCGGTGGCGATGCTCGAAGTGCCGCTGATCCTGTTCGTCGTGGTGGTCGCGCCGATCTGGATCATCGCCCACTACACGACCCGCTGGCGGATGGCCAAGTCGCTGACGCCCGAGGACGAGAAGCAGTTCTCGGAGCTCTGGCAGACCGTCGAGCGGATGGAAGAACGGATGGGCAACATCGAGCGCATCCTCGATGCCGAGGCGCCCGCGGGGGAGAAGCAGCGATGACGTGGCGTGCACGCGACCGGCAGCGGCCGAGCTGGGGCCGCCTGTACCGCGACGGTCGGCGGGCGTGGCTGGCCGGCGTCTGCGCCGGGATCGCCGATTACTTCGGCCTCAACCCGTGCCTGGTGCGGGCGCTGGCCGTGGCGAGCGCGGTGTTCTTCACCTTTCCGACCGTGGTCGCCTACATCATCGCGGCCTTCGCCCTGCCGCGCCGGCCGGCCGAGATGTACGACAGCCCCGAGGAGGAGGCGTTCTGGCGCTCGGTCCGGCTCGAGCCCGGCCGCACCGCCCACGATCTGAGCCGCAAGTTCCAGGAGCTCGAGCGCCGGCTGCGCGCTGCCGAGGCCCGGGTCACCTCGAGCGAGTTCAAGCTCCGCCGCCAGTTCCGCGACCTCGAGGGCTGATAACCGGGATGTGAGAGGACGGGCTCGAACCGGGACTCGTGCGCCATCCGATTCTATCCCGAAGACGCGCCATGACCCGTCCGGTCCCGGCAGCGCAGAGACCGGATGCTGCGTGGAGCGAGAGACCCATGGCTGCACTGGCGCGACTGATCCTGATCCTCGCCTTCGTGCTCGCCTTCGCCGTGTTCGTCGCCGCGCGCTTCGTCAAGCGTCACGCCGAGCCCGGGATCAAGGCGGCGCGGGTCCTGTCCGAGGCGCTCCACCGCCAGACCCTGGACGCCTGGCGCGAGGAGACGGAGGCGGCGAAGGCGCATCTGATGCGGCTCACGAGCCGTCGCTGAGGCCGGGGCGATGGCGCGCCGGACCCCGTCTTCGGCCCCCGACCTCCCGGCCTTGTGGGCGGAGTACAAGGGCATCTGCAGCCGCTGCCTGCCGGACAGCGCCGCCGGTTTCGTGCGCGGCCGGCAGTTCGACCGGCTGCTGGTCCTCTATGCGGCATACGGCCTGGCGGTCGCGCTCGCGCTGGTACTCGCGCTGACTCTGTGGCCGGAGCTGCTGCAGTGGCTGCCGGGCTGGCGCCCGCTGCCGGAAGCCGGCTCGCCGTAGGACCTGGGTTCCTGGCGCCGGTCGTCCCGGCACCGGCCGCGTACCGGGGCGGCCGTCGTGACGACCAGTGATCGAGCCGGCCGCATGGGCCGGCCCGAGGGCCGAGTGGCCTCGGGCAAGGCGCTGATCCTCGGGCGGCATCGGCGGGGTTGGGGAGCCGACTGGCCAGATCGGCGCGGACGTGCCATGTAGATGGGCCGTCCTAGGTCACTTCCCGAGCCGCGAGAGCCACACGAGCCGAGATGATCTACGTCTGTAATCTGCAAGAGATGCCGGGCCACTGCACGGTGCTGGCGCCCAGCCACCTGGTGTCGCTGGTCGCGCCCGGCGAGCTGCCGCCGACGCCCGAATGCATCCTGATCGAGCGCCATCTGCGGATCGAGATCCACGACATCACCGAGGCGCTCGACGGCCATGTCCTGCCGCAGGCCGAGCATGTGTCCGAGGTGATCGATTTCCTGCGCGCCTGGTCGCATAGCGAGGGGCCGCTCCTGATCCACTGCTTCGCCGGGATCAGCCGCTCGATGGCGGCGGCGCTGATCGGCCTCGTGGTCAAAGCCGGCGGCCGCGAGCATGACGCGGCCGCGCTGATGCGCCGGAGCGCACCGCACGCCTGGCCGAACGCGCGCATGATCGCGCTCGCGGACGAGATCCTGGGCTGCGAGGGGCGCCTGATCGCCGCCCGCGAGGCGATGGGCCCGGCCGACCTCACGCTCGCTGCGCCTCTGGTCCGTCTGCCGCTGCTGGACTGAAGGCCCGAGCCTGCACAAGCCGCCCGAAGCCCGCTATGCTGCCGGGGAGGGACGTTGCGGGGGCGGCAATCATGAAGATCACCGCGATCGAGACCATCCAGCTCGGCGAGTTTCCCAATCTGGTCTGGGTGCACGTGCACACCGACGAAGGGCTGATCGGGCTCGGGGAGGCGTTCTTCGGGGCGAGCGCTGTGGCCGCCTACGTCCACGAGAGCGCAGCCCCCCGCCTGCTCGGCCAGGACCCGCTCGCGATCGACCGGCATTCGCGCACGCTGCTCGACACCTACGTCGGCTTCTCGGGCAGCGGCGCCGAGATGCGCGGGCTGTCGGCGATCGACATCGCGCTCTGGGACCTCTTCGGCCAGGCGACCGGCCAGCCGATCCATCAGCTGCTGGGTGGCCTGTCGCGGCCGACGATCCGGGTCTACAACACCTGCGCCGGCTATCGCTACGTGCGCGGCAACGTCGGCCAGCTGACCCAAAACTGGGGCCTGCCCGACGCCCGCGCCGAAGGACCCTACGAGGACCTGGACGCTTTTCTGAACCGCGCCGACGAGCTCGCGCAGAGCCTGCTCGAGCAGGGCATCACGGGCATGAAGATCTGGCCCTTCGACTTCGCGGCCGAGGCGTCGGGCGGCACCTACATCAGCCCCCAGGAGCTGGACCAGGCGCTCGAGCCGTTCCGCAAAGTGAGAAAAACGGTCGGCGATCGGATCGACATCATGGTCGAGCTGCACACGCTCTGGAACCTGCCGGCCGCCAAGCGGATTCTCCGGGCAGTCGAGGAGTTCGAGCCGTTCTGGTTCGAGGACCCGATCAAGATGACCTCGGCCGACGACATGGCCGAGCTCGCGGCCTCGACTCACGTCCCGATCTGCGCCAGCGAGACGCTCGCGACCCGGGCGGCCTTCCGGGAGCTGTTCGAGCGCAACGCGGTCGGGATCGCGATGCTCGATCTGAGCTGGGTCGGCGGCCTGTCGGAGGCGCGCAAGATCGCGGCCATGGCCGAGACCTGGCACCTGCCGGTCGCGCCCCACGACTGCACCGGGCCGGTGGTCTACACCGCCTCGGTGCACCTCTCGCTGAACGCGACCAACGCGCTGATCCAGGAGAGCGTGCGCGCCTTCTATACCGGCTGGTATAAGGAGCTCGTGACCGAGCTGCCGCGGATCGAACAGGGCTACGTCCATCCGATGGCCGGCGCCGGCCTCGGCACGCAGCTGCTGCCGGAAGTCCTGAAGCGCCCGGATGCGACCATCCGCCGGAGCGCCGCCGATTGAGCCCGTGAGCGGATGCTCCGATCTCTTGACCCGGGCGCCCGGATCTTCGAGGCTTCCGGCCGGGCGGGCCTGGTGATCGACGAGGGCAGGGGACCATGATCGACGATGCGGACGTGCGGTTCTATCGCGAGCAGGGCTATCTGGTCGTGCGCGACGTGCTCGCCCGCGCGGAGGTCGAGGAGCTTCGCCGGGCGACCGAGCAGTTCGTCGAGGACGCCCGTTCGCGCACCGGCCACGACGAGATCTACGATCTCGAGGACAGCCACTCGGCGCGCGAGCCGCGGGTGCGCCGGATCAAGACGCCGCATCTCTGGCACGAGGCCTACGCCCGGATCGTCGCCCACGAGCGCATCCTGGCGGTCCTGCAGCGTCTCTGGGGGCCCTCGATCCGGTTCGACGTCAGCAAGCTCAACCTCAAGGCCGCGGGCTACGGCGCGCCGGTCGAATGGCACCAGGACTGGGCCTTTTACCCCCACACCAACGACGATCTGGCGGCGGTCGGGATCATGATCGACGAGGTCGGCGACGACAACGGCCCGCTGATGGTGATCCCGAAAACCCACCTCGGCCCGATCTTCAATCACCACGACGACGACGGCTACTTCTGCGGCGCGATCGACCCGACCCGCGGCGAGCTCGATTGTTCCAGCGCGGTCAAGCTGACCGGGGCCGCGGGCTCGATCACGGTGCACCACGCGCGCCTCGTGCACGGCTCGGCGACCAACACCTCGGGCCGGCCGCGCCGGCTGCTGCTGCATCAATATCGCGCCGCCGACGCGTGGCCGATCCTGGGCGTCCCGGATTTCGCGCAGTTCCGCAAGCACCTGCTGTGCGGCGAGGACAGCCTCGAGCCGCGTCTGGAGAAGGTGCCGGTGCGCCTGCCGCTGCCGCCGGCCCGGCACCAGGGCTCGATCTACGAGAACCAGAAGACCTCCGGCCGCCGTTTTTTCCGGACTGCCGACGAGCTCGAGCCGGCGGTCGGCGACTGACACGCGGTGCGCGCGGGCCGGGCTCCGATCGGAAGTTCGGGGACCGGCGCCTCGCCGGCTATTGGCAGATGACGTTTAGTAGCGCCTGGCGGCGTTCGGTGCGGATCGCGTGGAGGGCGCGCTCGAGGGCGGCGGGGAGGTCGGCGGCGCGGTCGACCCGTTCGCCGTAGCCGCCGCTCGCTTCGGAAATCATCTCGTAGCGGGGCGAGGGCTCGAGCGAGGACAGCGGCATCCGGTTGGTACGGACGGCGTGGCCGTCGGGGTAGACCGCGGCGGTTGATTTCCGAACTGCGTTCCAGACGCCGTTGTTGAAGACGATGGTCAGGACCGGCAGGCCCTGGGCCTCGGCGAGCTGGTGGCAGGCGACCGGGTTCGCGAACATGTAGGAGCCGTCGCCGACCGCGGCGATCACGAGGCGGTCAGGCGCGGCGAGCTGGGCGCCGAGCGCCGCCGGCAGGCCCCAGCCGAGGCCGCCGGCCAGCGAATGGCTGAAATAGCGGCCGGGCCGGGTGAAGGTCAGCTGGGCCGGATCGCAGCCGAGCTCGTTGAAGACCATGGCATCCGCGCCCTTCACCTGGTCGAGGCAATGGCTGATCCAGGCCGCGGTCATGGGCTCGCGCGGGCCGGCCTCGGCCGTGGCGGCGAGCGCCTCGCGGCGTTCCCGGTTTCTCGCGAGGATCTGCGCGCGGCGGGGCTCGGCGCCGGCGATGCCGCCGGCGGCATCGAGGCCGGTGCTCAGCGCTTCGAGGGTCGTGCCGATGCCGGCGGCGATCGCGACCGTCGCCGGGAACGTCCGCATCGGCAGTGTGGCAAAAAGCGGGTCGGGGCCGACCTGGATCACCGGGCAGCCCTCGGGCAGCTGGTGGCGCTGCGGCAACCAGGGCACCATGGCGTCGAGCACCAGGACGGCGTCCGCCTCGGGCAGCCAGGGCCCGACGTCGAAGCCCGCGTGCAGCGGGTGGTCGGTCGCGAGCGAGAGGCGCGAGGGCCAGAACTCGACCACGGGAATGGCGAAGCGGTCGGCGAACGCGGCGAGTGCCGCGAAGCTCTTCTCGGTGTTGTCGCCGCGGCCGCAGATGATCAGCGGGCGCTCGGCGCGGGCGAGGATTGCGGCCGCTTCGGCGATCGCCTCTGGCGCTGGCGCGGGCGTTGCGGCCGGGCTGAGGCGAGGGGTGGGGTGGTAGGAGAAATCGGCGAGCGGTGCGGCCAGGGCTTCGCGCGGCAGGCTGAGATAGATCGGACCGCGGGGCGGGGTCATCGCGATCGCGAGCGCTCGGTCGACGATCTTCTCGATCTGGTCGCCGAAGCGGAGCTCGTAGTCCCACTTGACGTACTCGCGCAGCATGGCGCCCTGGTCGCGCATCTCTTGGCCCCAGTGGATCGGCAGGTCGCGCGAGCCGAGGCGGCCGGCTTCCGTGATCGGCGTGCGGCCGGAGGTGAACAGGATCGGCACGTCCTCGCGGGCGGCGTTCAGGAGGCCCATCAGCGCGTTGGCCATGCCGACGTTGACGTGGACCATGACCGCCTGCGGCCGGCCAGTTGCAAGAAAATAGCCGTGCGCCATGCCGACCGCGACCGTCTCGTGGGGGGCGGCGAGCGGTTCGGGCATGGCGAGGCCGGCGGCGGCGCCGCGTGCCAGAGCCTCGATCACCGGCGCGAAATCGGTGCCGGCGTTGGCGAACAGCCAGTCGATCCCGCGCGCCTTGAGCAGCGTCAGATACGCCTCGGCCACGGTCTGGACGTCGCCCGGAGCCCCCTTGATCTGGTCAGCCATGTGCCCCAGAGTCCCTCGTCTCCATGGTAGGGACGGCGGGAGTCGAACCCGCACGGCCCAAAGGGCCATCGAATTTTAAGTCGCTCGCCAACCCTGCTCATAGCTGCGCGTCGTTACCCCCCGCAAGCCCGAAAAAGCACCAGTGGCACCAATCGTTTAGGCTGTGCTCTCTGCTCATGTCTCATCATACTTGCGCACGCCTAAGCACCGCATTATGTTACCCCGATGTTACCCAGCCCCTCGGGGCGCAGCCATCAGACGATCATCATGGCGAAGGTGCTGACGGTCAAGGCGGTCGAGAATTTGAAGGCCGGCGCGACCCGCCGGGAGGTGCCGGACGCACACACGCCGGGGCTCTATCTCGTGATCCAGCCGAGCGGCCGGAAGTCATGGGCTGTCCGCACCCGCCATGCTGGCAAGCCGCTCAAGATCACCTTGAAGGCGCTCGAGCTGGTCAAGGCCCGCGCCGAGGCGGTGGAGATCATCGAGACCGTCCGCGCCGGCAAGGACCCGCGCACCGTAGCCGCTGATCGCGAGGCCGCCCGGCCGGCCGCCTTCGCCGAGATCGTGGACCAGTACATCGAGCGCTATGCCAAGCCGCGCAAGCGGACCTGGCTGCACGATCAACAGGACCTCGGCCACCTGCTGCCGCTGTGGGGCAAGCGGACGGCGGCCGAGATCACCCGCCGCGACGTGCTGGCCGTGATCGAGGCGAAGGCCAAAGAGGCGCCGGTGCGCGCCAATCGCCTGCTCGCCGTGCTGCGCAAGCTGTTCAACTGGGCTGTCCAAGTCGACCTGCTGCCCGCCAGCCCTGCCGTAGGCATCAAGCCGCCGACCAAAGAGAAGTCGCGCGACCGGGTGCTGAGCGACGCCGAGCTGGCGGCCTTCTGGCGCGCCGCCGACGCCATGGGTGAGCCCTGGACGTCGTGCTTCAGGACGCTCGCCCTGACCCTGCAGCGGCTCGGCGAGGTCACCGGCATGACCCGGCAGGAGCTCGACCTGGACAGCGACAAGCCGCTGTGGACCCTGGCCGCCGGGCGCGTGAAGGCAGGTCCCGTCCATGACGTACCGCTGGTGCAGGAGGTGGTCGCACTGGTGCGCGCGATGCCGGAGATTGTGGTCGACGGCAAGCCGTCGCCGCTGGTGTTCACCTTCACCGGCCGGCCGCTGTCGGCTCTGAGCGCGGCCAAGCGGCGCGTGGACGGGCTCATGAAGCTCGAGCTGGGCGAGGACTTCCAGGACTGGCGGCTGCACGATCTGCGCAGGACCGGCGCGAGCAACCTCGCTCGCATGGGGGTGGCAATCCACGTCGTGGCCGCACTGCTCAACCATAGCCCGGGCTCGACCATGGGAATCACCGCGGTCTACGCGAGGCACCGCTATACCGAGGAAAAGCGCCGCGCCCTGGAAGCTTGGACGGCGCATGTGCTCGGCTTGGTCGAGGACCGGGCATCGAACGTGGTGCGGATTGCTTGACAACTATCAGTAGAGATGCTAGGAACTTAAGAACGCTCTGCGTTGCTTGTTGCAGGCGCGCGGCTCCAAAAAAAGACATCTTTCTGAGTGCGACCCCGCGCCTCCTTCCGACCGGCCGGATAAGTTCTCCTCAGTAGGGGTGCGCGAGCCCGACAATCCGCCATTCGGCGGGACCGGCGCGAGCGGAACATGGTCGGAGTTCCGTGCGCGCCATCAGCATGACCTGGATCAGCATGGCGCGCCTGCAATGGGCCGCATATCAATGCGCATTCTTCGAAAGCCAGAAGTCGCCAAGCTGACCGGCTACAGCGTTCTTCACCTCGACAAGCTCTGTCGCGAAGGCCGGTTCGTCCGGAAGGTTCCGCTCGGGCAGCGCGCGGTCGGTTACCTCGAGGAGGAAGTGCTGGGCTGGATCAAGGACAGAGTCGCCGAGCGCGATCTCGTTGAGCCGGAGGCCGCCTGATGGCCGCCCGGGCGGCGCTGACCGCAGAGCAGCTCGAGCGGCTCGCCGAGCATCTGGGCGAACATCTGCTGCAGTTGATGCCGCCGGCCGCGTCAAGCTCGGGGGCAGCTCGGGGGCGCGTCATGACCGGGCTCACCCAGCGACCAAGCAATCTCGCTGCGGCCATAGAAGTCTCCAGGGCAGTACGCCGCCAAGCTAGACGGCGTCGCCTGTCAGAGTGGCCGGGTAACAAACGGTTCTCATTCGACGCACTGCCTGCCGGCTGGTACCTCACTCGCGTACCAAGCGGTTGGACGCTCGGCGCCGTACATCCTGACAAGCGACCTGTCGCCTACGCGCTGCCGGTGTGGGGCAGGCATGAGCGCCCGCCTGGAGATCCTGCCGCTCGGCGAGCACCACGCCGCGTGGCGCGGGTTGACCGAGGCCGACCTGTGGCCGGGCGAAAGCATTCCCGCCCCGGAGCCTCTGATCTCGTGGCCGGCTGAAGCATCGATCCGGGCGCGTGCCATAGGCTACGCCCGGGCCGGCCTCGAAATCATGCCGCGCATCGCTGGCAGGGGCGGAAAACTGATCGACGCGCTACGCGGCTCGCCCAGAACCGGGCTGGGCGAGGCCGAGGTCGCCGCCTATTGGGATGACAACCCAAGCACGCGGGCCGTGGCCGTCGTCCTGGGCCCGCAGTCTGGCGTATTTGTCCTCGACGTCGATCAGCACGAGGGCGGCGGCGACGGGATAGCCGAGCTCGCCAAGCTCGAGGCTCAGAACGGGCCTCTGCCAGCCGCGCCGACCGTCCTGTCTCCCAGCGGCAACGGCCGGCACCTCTACTTCCGCTGGCCGCTAAGCCCGATCCGCACCGCGGCGATCGCGCCGGGCGTCGAGGCGCTCGCCAACCGCGGCGCGGCCACGCTGCCGCCAGCCACGAAGCGCGGCAAGCCGTACCGATGGAAGGCCGACCGGCACATTGCCTATCTGCCGCCGCCACCGGCGCCGCCCTGGCTGCTCAAGATGGCTGCGCCGCCACCTCTACCACGCGCGTCGCGACCACCGGACCGCAAGCCGCAGCATCAGCGCGTGCTCCTGGGGCACGGGGCGGAAGCCGGCCTCGCGGCCGGCGAGCGTGGCGCGGGTGAGGTCGAGCAGCTTGGTGAGGTCTTGCTGGCTCAGCCCGAGCTGGCCGCGCAGGCAGGCGTGCTCGGTGCCGAAGACCCCACCGAGACCGCCGCCGCCGCTGTCCGCACATCGCCTTGTTCGAGGCGATCCTGATTGCGCCGGACGCGCCGTTCGATCGATATCTGAAGGGCGACGAGGGCGCCCTTACCGCGGAGCAGAAGGAAGGGCTTCAGCTCTGTCGCTCATGAGGCAGCAGCTGCTCTTGCAGCAGCCGATCGAGCTCGCGCAGTTCCGACCGGACGCTTTCGCTCCCCTGCCGGTCGAGCCGCCGCCGAGCAGGCCGGCGAGGACTATGGCCAGCAGCGAGACCTTTAAACGATCGCTCGGTTTGCGCTGCATCCCGTTCCAATCCCGTTCACCGATGGCGCGAGACCCGGAGCAATCGGCTCGAACAGCTGACCGACCCGCGTCGGGCGTAACCCGCCTTCGACACGGTCTAGGAAGAGGGCGTCGACCCCGATCGTAGCGGCCATGGCGGCGCCTTCCAAGCTGCCGAGGACCATCAGGGCCGTCGCCCAGGCGTCCGCGGCCATGCAGGCTCCGGCCACGACCGTGACCGAGGCGGGAGACGTCGCCAGCGGCCCACCACGGTGCGGGTCCATGGTGTGCGAGAGCCTTCGCCCACCCACCTCCAGCCATTGGCGGTAGTCGCCCGACGTGGCGACGGCGGCATCCTGGAGCGCCAGCATCGAAAGGGGTGCTCGGGCGAAGTGGTCAGGCCGTTCGATCGCGACGCTCCAGGGGCTGCCGTCCGGCTGCAGGCCAAGGGCGCGGAGCTCGCCATCGATCGCCACCAGTGCGCCCGGTATGCCGAACTGCGTCGCGACCTGCGCCAGCCGGTCCACGCCGTAGCCTTTAGCGATGCCGGAGAGGTCGAGCGTGAGCGGCCCGTGCTTGCGCGCGCGCCGCTGTGCAGGGTCGAGTTCCAGCACACCGTGCGCCGGGCGGCGCGGGACCGCTAGCGCAGTTCGAATGCCGCCGGCGTCCGCCGCCGCAGGGCCGAAGCCCCAGGCGGTCACCGCGTCGCCCAGGCCGATGTCGAAGGCGCCGCCCGATGCCCTGCCGACCTCAAGGCTGCAGGCGAGCACCTCGGTCAGCTGCTCCGGCAGGTCGATCCAAGTCCCCGCGGCGGCGGCGTTCAGGCGCATGAGGTCGCTCTCGGGCTTCCAGGTCGACATCTGCAAGTCCACCTGCGCCACCGCCGCCGCCATCGCCTCGGCTACCGGCGCCGGGTCGAAGTCGCGCGGCATGTGAAACAGCGCTGACCAGCGGGTGCCCATGGTCGACCCGTTCAGCGCGTGGCGCTCGAGATCAGTAAACGTCTTCGGCATAGCGTCCCTCCGCTTTCAACATGGTGGGGGTGAGGCCCTGGGGGGCGAGGATCTCGGCGAGCGCGGCAGCGACGCCGACGGCCATCTCGCGGCCGCCGCAGACCAGCACCTGGGCGCCCTCGGCGACGAGCCGAGCCACCTGCGCGCGGTTGCGGCGCAGGGCGTCCTGCACATGCGCGCGCGGCGCGGTGCGCGAAAAGGCGGTGGTGACCGAGGCGAGCCGTCCCTCCGCCCGCCAGCTTGCGAGTTCCTCACCGTAGAGCAGGTCGCTCTCGGGGTGGCGCGCGCCGAAGTAGAGGTGCATCGGCCGGCGCCGCGCGTTCGCCCGGGCGAAGCCGGCGAGCGGCCCGATGCCGGTGCCCGCCCCGATCAGGATCACCGGCGCCCGGCCGCGCGCCGGGCGGAAGTCCGGGTTGCGGCGGATGAAGGCGCGGACTATCTCGCCGGGCAGGAGCTCCAGAAGCTGGCCGGAGCAGAGGCCGCCGGGATGCTTCCGGACGCAGATCTCGGCGAAGCCGTCCCGCGAGGCGGAGGCCAGCGAGTAGAATCGCGGCACGACCGAGCCCTCAGGCAGGATGCCGAGCAGGTCTCCGGCCGCGAAGCGCGGGAACCCCTGGCTCGTCAGGCGCTGCCAGAGGCCGGCCCGGGGCAGGGCAAAGCGAAGGATCGCGGTCGGCGCCTGGACCTCGCCGCCGTAGTCGCGGCGTGAGATCAGGGTCAGCGCCCGCGCCCTCGGTGGCACCGGCTGGTGGTTCAGCTCGAGCGCCAGACCCATCGCCGCTCCGAGGGCCCGGCCCCAGCGCGCGAAGTCCTGCGGCGACTGCCGGTCCACGGTGTCGAGCGGCAGAAGCTGCGGCCATCCCTTGGCCTCAGCCGCCCGCGCGACCGCCTTCGCGAACCCGCAGAAAGCGGGGAAGCTGCGGTCGCCGAAGCCGAGCACCGCGAGGTGTGCGCGCGGCGCCTTGGCCAGGGCGGCGAGACGATCGATGAAGCCTTTGGCCGAAACCGGCGCGGCGCCGTCGCCATAGGTCGCGGCGAGCACGATCACCTGCGCGGCACGCGCATAGCGGCGGGGCGCGAAGGCCGACATGGGCGCGACGTGCACGCGCTGTCCCGCAGCTGTGAGGCCGGCGTGGAGAGTCGCGGCAAAGCCCCAGGTGCTGCCCCCCTCGCTGCCGACGAGCAGGATGGTGTCGGCCTGACCGGCAGCGGCATTGCCCTTGATACGCGGCCAGCCCGGCCGCCTCGAGGCCCAGAGGACCACGCCGGTTCCCGCCATGGCCGGCACGCCGAGCGCCAGCACACCGAGCACGAGTCCCAGCACAGGCGCACCCTTCCCCGTGTGGAGCATGTAGATCGTCTCCGTCACCCGCTCCCATGCCCCGAGATCGCTCCAGGCGAGCAGTGCGCCGGTGCCCTGGTCAAGGTAGCCTTCGCCCGCGTCGGTCTTCAGCGTGAAGACGTCCGTGGCGTCGCCGGGATAGGGAAAGGTCAGCTCGCGGAGCTCCGCGACCGGCGTGTCGCGCAGGAGGGGCATGTCGGCCGGCGCGAAGCCGGTCCGGCCGCTGACCTGCGTGGGGAACGGCGGCGCGCCCGGCCCCTCGGGTACGAGCTCAAAGGTCGATGCCGACATCCAGAGCGCTGTGGCCGAGGAAAGGAGCAGCCCCACGACGGCGATCCGGGCGATCTCCACATGCAGGCGGCCGGAGAGGGGGCCTTTCAGGGGTGACAGGAACCGGCGCCATCCGCCGGTCCGCCGCACCACGAGCGCCACTCCGGACAGCGACAGCACGAGCATCGCGGCGGCGCTGCCGGCCGCGACGATCCGGCCCGCGTCGCCGAGGAACAGCGAACGGTGGAGATTGGTCACCCAGCGCTCAAACGCCGGGGTATCGGCGGTCCCGATGCCTTTGCCGGTAGCCGGATCGATCACCGCCGCGCCGGGTCGGCCTTCGTCGAAGTAGTAGGCGGTGACCCGGCCCGATGGCGCGCGCCGGATCTGCTCCACCCCGGGATAGACGGCGGCGATCCGCTCCGTCAGTGCGGCGACGCTAATATCCACCGGGGAAGGCGTACGGAAAGCTTCGCTCGCGGGCAGCACCGACAGGACCGCCCCGCTGAGGCTCAGGACGACGAGCAGAGCCGCGGCGATCAGGCCGGGCCACCTATGCACGGACCGGATCATAGCGCTCTCCTTCCGGTCCGCTCACATGTCGTAAGTGAAGGTCGCAACATAGCGGCGCCCGGCGTTGGGCTGGCCCGCGCCTGCAGTCGAAAGCGGCACCGCGACCTCGTTCGGGCTGTCGCGCATGTCCTCGACGGCGGCGTCGATGTGCAGCGTGTAGCCCGCGTCGAAGAGCGCATCCGCGAGGTCGAGCGTGATCTTGAGCGTCCGCCCGGCCCCAACGCTGGCGCCAGTGATACCGTTGATCTGGGCGGCATCGCCGCCGGTGGCCCGATACCAGTCGGTGAGGTGCTCGTAGTATTTCGATTTGTCGCCCGCCATCCAGAGGCTGCCGACATAGGCGCCTTGCGCATCGGTAACGTAGAAGCCGAGGTAGGCGCCGTTGCCGCCGTATTGGTTCAGCGTCGTCGTCAGCGTCACCGGGCGCGCGAGGGCCAGGCCAGGCGCGGTCAGGGCTGTGGTCAGGGCAAGAGCGGCCAGAAGGGTTCTCATCGTCGGTCTCCACCTGTCGGATTTCGAGGGTGGCAAACTCGGATCCGCTGCTGATGGCTGCCTGACGGCGTGACGTTTTCCGCTTCAGCTTGCCGTCAGCTTGGCTGCTCGCGGCGGCCATAAACGCATGGCCCCGTCACCGGCTAGCCGGTGACGGGGCAGCAACAGCCGGACCGGCGCGGTGTGGCTCAGTTCACTTGGACCTTCGGCGCTACGCCGTTGCCGAAGAGACCGTTGGCTGGAGGTGCGACGGTGCCGGCCGGAGCGGGGTTTGCACCTCCGCCTTGATCGCCGTCATCGTCATCATGGCCTTCGTCGTCCTCATGATCCCTGTGGTGGTCAGCAGCGTCGTTGTCGTGCGAGCGGCGATGCGTCCGATGCTCGCGGTCGTCGTCATCGTTGCTGGCGAGGAGGAGGGTGGCGTCCGCAACGCGCAGACCCTCCCCCGTGAAATGCCGGATCGCTCCTGCCGCCGGGATCGTCAGGAGCGCGCCGAGAGCGGTGGCCGCGGCGATCAGGGGAAGTTTGGTTTTCATCAGAAGAGCTCCCATCATCTTGGATCGCTCGAGCATGGCCGCCGTCCCTGAGCTGTTCCTGACGACCGCGCGGTTTCCGCTTCAGGTTGCCGTAAGGAGACGTCCCGCCGGCCAGGCCGGGCAGTCGAGCTTTGGGGGCGAATGGAAGGCGCTCAGGCGATGCCACCCGAAAGGCCGTGATGAGGGCATCGAGGATCATCGCCGTACCGGCCGGGTCGTGGCCGATTTAGCAGGTCTCGCGGTCGCCGATCGCTTCCGAGGGCAGGGGCGGCAGCCCGCGGCCCACGGGCGAACCGCGCGAAGCGCGCATATGCGGACCGATGAAGCCCTCGACGACACGCACCGCGATAAGCGCGAGCCCCGCACAGCTGGCCCATCCGTGCCGTCCCTGCGCCTCCTGCGCCGTCAGCCCAACGATCGCGAAGACGGCGATGAGGCCCATGTGGGCCACCCGCACGCGCAGATCCCGGACGCGGGCTATCGATCGTCCTCCCTGCGGGGCGCGCGGTCGTGCTCGCCGTGGTTCGGTCCCGCATCGCGGCCTTCCGCGTCCTCGTATTCGATCGCCTGGATCGTGAGCGTCGCCGGATCGACCGTCATCTTGCTCGCGCGTCCGTCGGCATCCCGGCCGTCGATCTCGTAGCAACCGTCGTCGATCTTGATGCGGCGGACTGTCCAGCCCTGCGCTTCGGCCATGCGCTGAACGGCCTCGCGCGGCTGCCATTGCGCCATCGGTACGGAGCAGTCTTCATCGGCCCATGCCACGCTCGTGGCCGCGACGAACGCCAGGAGCGTGAGAACCGTCAGAGACTTTCCCATTCATCAGACCGATCTTCGACAGTGGGCGGGGGAGATCGGGCGGTTTTGGCCGCCAATTGATTGATTTTGTTGAAGCGAGACCGGCGGCGGTGAAGGGATGTGCTGCTAAATAATAGCTCTAGAGAGCGCTTTTATATTGACATTTTGGCCGGTTCGTGTGCTGCTTTGCGGCATGTTCGTCCGCGAGAAGCAGATCGGCCCCTACCGCTACCTCTACCTGGTCGAGAGCGTCCGCGAGGGTGGCCGTACCAAGCAGCGGATCATCAAGAACCTCGGCCGCAAGGAAGCCGTCGACGCGAACGGCGACCTCGATCGGCTCGCCCGTTCCGCCGCCCGCATGGCGCAGCGCTCGATGGTTCTCTCGCTGCTCGACCAGGGCAGCGTGCCGGCGCTCGCTACTCACCGGATCGGACCGCCGCTCGCCTTCGAGCGGCTCTGGCGTGAGACCGGCTGCCGGGCCGTGATCGAGGGCTTGGCCGCCGAGCGCGGCTTCGGCTTCTCACTCGAACGCGCGTGTTTCCTCACCGTGCTTCACCGGCTGATGGTCTCGGGCTCGGACCGCTCGGCCGATGCCTGGCGCGAAGACTACCGGATCGACGGCACCGACGACCTCGCGCTGCACCATCTCTACCGGGCGATGGGCTGGCTCGGCGCGGAGCTGCCGGACGCCGAGCAGACGGACCGCACGCCATTCGCCCCGCGCTGCCTCAAGGATATGGTGGAGGAGCGGCTGTTCGAAGCCCGCCGCGACCTGTTCAGCGAGCTGTCGGTGGTCTTCATGGACACCACCAGTCTCTACTTCGAGGGCGCGGGCGGCGAGACCCTCGGCCAGCGGGGCCACTCCAAGGACCACCGGCCCGACCTGATGCAGATGGTCGTCGCCGTGGTCATGGATCAACGTGGCCGGCCGCTCTGCTGCGAGATGTGGCCGGGCAACACCACCGACGTCACGGCCCTGATCCCGGTGGTCGACCGCCTGCGCCGGCGGTTCGGGATCGCTCGGGTGTGCGTGGTGGCCGATCGCGGGATGATCAGCGCCCAGACCCTCGCCGCTCTGGAGGCGCGCGGCCTCGAGTACGTGCTCGGGGTCCGCGAACGGACCACCAAGGAGGTTCGCACCCTGGTGCTGGACGACGACGGCCCGTTTGTCCCGCTCACCATCCCGCGCCAGAGTCGACCGGACACCGAACTCGAGGCCAAGGCGGTAACCCTCGGCGGCCGCCGCTACATCGTCTGTCGCAACCTGGCCGAGGCGGAGAAGGACGCCGCCGACCGGGAGGCGATCGTGGCCAGCCTGCGCCGAGCACTCCGGCACGGCGACAAGGCGCTGGTCGGCAACCGCGGCTACCGGCGCTTTCTGAAGGCGCCTGAGGTCGGCTTTGCGATCGACGAAGCGCGGATCGCCGAGGACGCGCGCTTCGACGGGATCTTCGTCTTACGCACCAACACCACGCTCGACCCCCTCCAGGCGATGCTGCGCTACCGCGAGCTGCAGGGGGTCGAGCAGCTGTTCCGAAGCGCCAAATCCCTGCTGGCGACCCGGCCGATCTTCCACAAACGCGACGCGACCATCCGCGGCCACGTGTTCTGTTCGTTCCTCGCCCTGGTGCTGCAGAAGGCGCTCCGCGATCGCCTGGCGGCAGCCGGCCTCGACTTCGAATGGGCCGACGTCCTGCGCGACCTGGATCGTCTCCAGGAGGTCGAGGTCGAGCAGGACGGCAAACGGTTCGTTCTCCGTACCCCGACCGCCGGCTCGGCCGGCAAGCTCTTCCAGACGCTGCGCGTCGCGCTGCCGCCGAACCTCCGCGACGCCGCCTCCCAGCCCGACGACACTCCCGCCGAACCCGCCCTCTTGTAGTGCTAAGCCCATTCTCGCGCGCTGTAAGCGTCTGAGAATCCGATCTTTCTCAGATCGCGGTGTCGAAGATCGGTCAAACTCCCGCCAAGTTCTCTGATGCATCTGTTGCGCCGCGAAGCTGACGGTAGCCTGAAGCCGCAAGCAGGCGCGCTTCAGGTTCACGTCAGCAGCGGGGAGGAAATTCAGTGACGAACGCAAGAGCGAAGCATGGGTGATGCGCATCCTGCTGATCGAGGACGACACGGTTCTGGGCGCCGCGTTGCGCGACCAGATCGCGGCCGATGGCCATTCGATGGACTGGGTCATGCGGCTCGATGCGGCCCGCGAGGCGTTGGCGGTAGCGGTCTACGACCTCGTGCTCCTCGACCTCATGCTGCCGGACGGGCGCGGCATCCCCTTCTTGCGGGCGCTCAGGGCTCGAGGCGACGTGACGCCAGTGATCATCCTGACCGCGCTCGACCAGGTTTCCGACCGGATCGAGGGGCTGAACGCCGGGGCCGACGACTACCTGGTCAAGCCCTTCGACTTGGCCGAGCTCTCCGCACGCATCGGGTCCGTCGCGCGGCGCTACGCCGGCAACCCCAATCCCATGATCAGGCTGGGCTCGCTCGAGATCGACCTCGCCGCCCGCAGCGTCCGTAAGGCGGGTCGTCTCGTTCCGCTTACAGCGCGCGAGTGGGTGCTTTTCGAGACTTTCCTCCAGCATCCGGGGCAACTGCTCTCCAAAGCCCAACTTGAGGAACGGCTCTACTCTTTCGACACCGAAATCGAGAGCAACACGATCGAGGTCCACGTCAGCCGCTTGCGCAAGAAGCTTGGTCATTCGGTCATCGAGACGGAACGCGGCCTCGGCTATCGCCTCGGGACCGCATGAGGGCGCCACGCTCGCTCCAGGCACGCCTGGCGCTGGCCATCGGGCTCGGCGTGACCCTGCTCTGGATCGCCGCGGCGACGGTGACGGCGACCATCCTGCGCCACGACATGGACGAGGTATTCGATTCGGCGCTTCAGGAGACGGCGCAGCGGATCCTTCCGCTCGCGGTCCTCGAAATCTTCGGCCGCGAGGAAGAAGGCGTGGCACAGAGGATCGCGATGCTCCGGGAGCACGAGGAATACTTCACCTACATCGTGCGCGATGCGCAGGGCCGCGTGCTGCTCACGTCGCATGCCGCCAACCCTTCGGTTTTCCCGCCCTATGAAGGGACGGGCTTTCGCCAGACAGCTACCCATCGACTGTACTACGACGCGGCCCTCCAGGAGACGGTCACCATCGCGGTGGCCGAGCCCCTCGACCACCGTGCTACCACGGCGCGTCAGATGCAGCTGGGACTCGGGCTGCCGCTGCTCGTGGTGATCCCGCTCAGCCTCGCAGCGATCATCCTCGCGGTTCGCCTGAGCTTTTGGCCGGTACGGCGGCTCCGGGACGACCTGGCCGCCCGAAGCGCACACGATCTCTCCGCCGTGCCGGGAGCAGGACTGCCGAGCGAAGTCGCCCCGATCGCCGCCGCCGTGAACCAGCTCCTGGGCCGCCTGAAGGCCGCATTCGAAGCCGAGCGCAGTTTCGCCGCCAACGCGGCGCATGAGCTCCGGACGCCTGTAGCCGGAGCCATGGCGCAGGCGCAGCGTCTGCGCGCCGAGACAACCGACCAGAAGGCGGCGGAGCACGCTGCGGAGATCGAGGCTTCGCTAAAGCGGCTGACGCGCTTGTCGGAAAAGCTGATGCAACTAGCGCGCGCAGAAGGCGGCCACCTCAGGAGCGGCTGTCCCGCAGACTTGAGCCCTATCCTCAGACTTCTCACGGCCGACTTCAAGCGGTCGGTCGGGGCCGAGCGGCTCGACCTCGTCCTGCCGATCGAACCGGTGCTCTCCGATATCGACCCCGACGCCTTCGGCATCCTCTGCCGCAACCTGATCGAGAACGCCATCAAACATGGGGCGCCCGACGCGACGGTGCACGTCCGGCTCACTGCTGAAGGGAGGCTGACGGTTGCCAACGCGGCACCAGCGCTCCCTGCCGACACCCTCGCCCGGCTGACGGCGCGCTTCGAACGAGCAGCGACGGCCGGCGACGGCAGCGGTCTGGGGCTGGCCATCGTGCAGACCATTGCAGAGCGCGCGGGTGGCTCGCTCGAGCTGCGATCTCCAATCCCGGGCCGCTCGAGCGGATTTGAGGCTGCGGTGCAGCTTCCGTCCGGTTCGTGAAGCCGTTGACCTCTATCTTCGGGGCTGACTGGATTGGGCGTCGACCGCTGCACCGCTCCATTCGGCCAGGAACTCCGGCGAGACCACCCGGATTCGTCCCCTGGCGAGCTCGGTGGCGTCCTCTCAAGTGCCAGAGCATCGCCGATCCAATGGCAGCCAGGGCTCGCTGCCAGACGACCTTTGATCTCGATCAATGAGCGGTAAATTCCTCGGAGCTGTAATTGGAGCGCCGAGCGCGCCGGACCCCGATGACGGCGTCCGGCGCCAACCTGAGTGGCTCGCAGCAGAGAGTGTCATGCTGGCGAGCTGAGGCATGAGGATCAGATCTGAAGGGAGCGTCGATGGCACAGGCACTTGCGGACGCGGCTGAACGCCGAACGGAAAAGATGATCCGCGTGTGGGACGTCTTCGTCCGTCTCTTCCACTGGTCCGTGGCGATCGGCTTCTTCGTAGCCTATCTCAGCGAGGATGCGCTCAGCCTGCACGTGTGGGCCGGTTACGTGGTGGGCGGTCTGATCGTGCTGCGGATTGTATGGGGCTTCATTGGGCCTGAGCACGCGAGGTTCTCCAGCTTCATCTACCCGCCTCGGACGGTGCTGCGTTACCTTTGGGACCTGATCCTCGGACGCGCCAAGCGCTACCTCGGCCACAGTCCGGGCGGCGGCGCCATGGTGCTACTCCTCCTGCTCGGCCTGCTCGGCACGGTCGCGACCGGCTTGGAAGTCTATGCCATCGAAGAGAATTCCGGACCGCTGGCTGCGCTCGTGAGTTCACCATCACCGCCAGGGCAGGCACAATCGGCCCTTGAACGCGAAGGCGACGAGAACCACAAGGGCGCGGAGAGGTCCGGGGAATTCTGGGGAAAAACTCACGAGCTCCTTGCCAACCTGATGCTCGTCTTCGTCGTTCTCCATATCGCCGGTGTCCTGCTCGCCAGCTATGTGCACCGCGAGAACCTGACGAGAGCGATGATTACCGGCAGAAAGCGTGCTCTGTTCGATTGAGCAGGGCTGGACCCCTTGGTCGGGCAGCCGTCGGGAGCTTGTTGTGCGGCGACCTCCCAGCGCTTCGCCCGATATTCCCAAGGCGGCTCGAAGTCTGTCTGCCACAGCCCCATGCCGGCCGCTGGGGCGGCATCTTCCTCCTCGATGAAGCGATCGTCGCGGTTTGATGCTCATCATGAACCTTTCTCCCCAAAGCGATGCTCCACCTAAGCGGGCAGATGCTTCGAGTTCGTGTGAAGGACGACTTAATCAGCCGGCGATCCCCACCACCTTGCTCGCTGTTCGTCCCACCGGCTCGGGTTCGAGCCAAGCATTTGCGTCAGCCTCAACCCCTTCGACTGCCGTCCATCGGTAAGCGCTGTTTTGGTGGCACCTGCCCAAGGGCGACGTGATCGGCGAGAGTGACGACCCTCCGCGGGGGATCGTTTCATGTCAGCGTTTGACCGTAGGGTTGACCCGGAGGTCCGCGAGGTTCGGCGGCTCGAGGTGATCACCGGCGCGCTCGGGCGACGGCGCTGGAGTGCCGAGGCGAAGGCGCGGATCGTGGCCCAGAGCCTGGCGCCGGGCGTGGTGATCTCGGAGGTGGCGCGGCGGCACGATCTGCGGCCGCAGCAGCTGTTCGCTTGGCGCCACCAGGCCCGCCAAGGGCGCCTCGTGCTGCCGGCCGAGGAGCTGGCGTTCGTGCCGGTGGTCGTGGCTGCGGCCGATGCGCCGTCCGCCTCGGCCACTCCCGCCGGGCTCATCGAGGTTGCGCTCGGTGGTGCGGTCGTGCGGGTCCCGCCCGCCGCCGATGGCAAGCTGCTGGCCAAAGTCCTGCGCGCGGTGAAGGCGCTGGCGTGATCCTGTCGGGCGGATGGTTCGCGGTCTTCGTCGCGACCAGGCCGGTCGACTTCCGCAAGGGCATGGACGGTCTGGCCGCGGTGGTGCAGCAGCAGCTGCGGCTCGACCCGTTCTGCGGCGCGGTGTTCGTGTTCAGCGGCGCCGGGGTTGGCCAAGGGCGGCCGGCGCCCTCGGAGGGCGCGCCGACCGGGTGAAACTGCTGGTCTGGGACGGCAGCGGGCTAGCGCCCACCATCTGCCGCAGCATCAGCGCGTGCTCGCGCGGCACGGGGCGGAAGCCGCGCTCGAGCCCGGCCAGCGTGCCCTGAGATGCGACCCTTGCCCTGCTCGACCCGCAACATCATGCGCGTGCTGTCGACGTCGCCGACCTTGAGCGCGACCACCTCGGCGACGCGCGCCCGGCGCCATAGGCCGTGGCGAGCGCCGCCTTGTACTTCGGCCCCGGCGCCGCCTCGAGCAGAAGGGCGACCTCCTGCGCGCTCAGCACGAGCGGCAGCTTGCGCGGCTGGCGCACGACCGTGAGACGGCGGGCGAGATCCGGCCGGTCGAGCGTCACGCTGAACAGGAACCGCAGGGCCGAGACCGAGCTGTTGATGCTCGGTGCGCCGACGCCGGTCTCGGTTTGGTGCAGCTGGAAGCGGCGCACCTCATCGGCCGTCGCTGCGTCCGGCGCGCGGCCGATGAAGGTCGCGAACGTTTTGACATGCCGGACGTAGTCGTGGCGCGTCTTCTCGCCGATGCCGCGCACGGCCATGTCCTCGATCATGCGCGCGCGCAGCGCGCTGACGGGCGGATGCGAACGATGGAAGGTCACCGATGCCGCGCCAGACCGGCCGCCCCTCGAACGACCCCGATACTGACACCGCCTCGACCAGCTGGGCAGGGCAGCCATGCAGCCGCTCCACCGCATCCCTGAGCTCGTTCGCGTCGACTTCCGGAGTCGTACGGCCACGTCTAAGGGGCCTTTGCCGCTGGCCGAGACGGCCTCGGCTCGACTTCGAAGACTCGCAGTTCGAGTGGTTAGCAGACATCCTGGGTGAGCAGCAATGGGCTTGACCGCACAGACGGCGGGCTCTGAGACGGCTTTCGTGCTCAAGCACTGCCTGCCGGTGAGCTGATGGACGTCCGGCTGGCCCGCTGCTCGCCTCGTCGGCCGGGCATCTGGCTGTTTTCCGCAAGTCCCATGTAGGCCCCGAGACCGCTCGCGAACTCCGGCGACGGCGTTCGGCAGAATTGGAGAGCCGTGCTGATGCAGATTAGCGGAGCAGATCGCCGGGTCGGCTAAGAGTATCAGTGGAAGGACGCCGCGCGAGCGCCTGGCGCATTCAGCGCAGAGGGAAAGCCTCAGCCCTGCTGGTTCCTGCGGGGATCGGCCGCTCTGCTCGACGCCTGCGGCACGAACGCAGCGGTCGGCGAGCACCTCAGCCAACTCTGCCTCAATGCGAGGCAGAGTTTCTCCAGAGAGGTTGCCATGCAACAGCACCATGCCCAAAGTCTATCGCAGCGCTTTCAACAGTACCGGCCGAGCAAGACGGCGCTCTTCTGGGCCTGCGGCGGCTGCGTCGTCCTTGCCACCATCGTTGGCTTCTCCTGGGGCGGCTGGGTGACCGGTGGCACGGCCCGGGAGTTGGCGGACAATTCGGCCGCGCAGGCGCGCCAGGAGCTGGCTGCAGTCGTCTGCGTCGACCGTTTCATGGCGGCGCCGGATGCCGGCGTTCAGCTGGCGGCGCTGAAGGAGATCACGAGCTCCTACGGGCAGAGCCAGTTCGTCGAGGACGGCGGCTGGGCGATCATCGTGCCGGCCAGCGCCAGCGCCACCACCACTGACTATAAAGCGCGTGCCGATGACCGCAAGGCGGCCGGACTGTGCGCCGAGGAGCTTGCGAAGCGCGAGCTGGCCACGACCGGCAAAGCCGCGCAGATTGGCGACGAAGCGACAACCGTGGCGAAATAGCGGCGCCCGACGCAACAGCGCGTGAAGCAGCCACCAACTTGATTGACCCCGCTTTACGGAGGGCTCGACCATGCCCCTCTCGAGGCAGCAGTTATGCCCAGATCCGGCCCGGCGAGGCAACGTCGCACTGCCTCGGCTCCGGGCAGTAGCCTGCGATCCGCGCGAGCCGGTCACGCGGCGGGCGGCGGCGCTCGAGATGCTGTTCGAGGTCGATTGGGAGCGCAGCGCCCCGAGGTGGCACGCGAATCGGGGCCTCACCGCCGAAAGTTACCAGCGCGCCCGGATCGTGGTCGAGCACGTCCTGGCGCCGGAGCTGGCGGCACCGCTCACTCTTCTCGCTGCGCGGTACGCCTGAGGCGACTGCCTTTCGGCGGGTGATGGAGCTATACCCGCGACCGCCGACTGCCGCTGGAGGCCATGCTGATAGAGGCGCTTGCGTAGGCTCGCCACGGCACGCGTCGGCGCCTCTCACCGGCAGCGTGGGCGACCTGACGCATCGTGAGAGTCGGGCCAGGCCGCACGAATCAAAAACGTTGGAAGACACCCGCAGATATAGACCAGAGAGGGCATCCAAAATGCCATCGCAAAACGGCAACGGCGGCCGGGGCGGCCCTTGGGGCGTCCGGGGCGGACCCAGTCCCGACCTGGAGGAGCTGCTTCGGCAGGGACAGGACCGACTCAAACGGATGATGATGCCGGGCGCCGGCCCGAGCGGGCTGAAGATCATCCTGATTTTCGGTCTTCTTCTGGCCGCCTTTGCCATCTGGTCGGCCTTTTACACCGTGCCGAGCGACTCCGTTGCCGTCGTGCAGCGCTTCGGCAAGTATCTCAAAGAGGTTCAACCAGGGCTGAACTTCAAGCTGCCCCTTGGCGTGGACGTCGCTACAATCGTTCCAGTCAAGCGACAGTTGAAGCAGGAATTCGGGTTCGCGACCCCGGGCGCCACCGATCCGTACCAGAGCCCTCAAGACGGTGCGAAGGAAACTCAGATGGTGACCGGCGATCTGAACGCCGCGCTGGTGGAATGGGTGGTCCAGTACCGCATCTCCGATCCGATGAAGTTTCTGTTCGACGTGCGCGAGCCGAGCGCAACGCTGCGCGCGGTCTCCGAATCCGTCATGCGGGAGGTGGTCGGCGACCGCACCGTGGACGAGGTGATCACCATCGGCCGGCAGGAGATCGAGGCGGAAGCGCTGATCAAGATGCAGGAGCTGTCGACCAAATACGAGATGGGGATCAGCATCGACCAGGTGCAGTTGAAGAACATCAATCCGCCCCAACCGGTGCAGGAATTGTTCAACGAGGTCAACCAGGCCCAGCAAGAGAAGGAGAAGCTGATCAACGAGGCCCGGCGCGACTACAACAAGGTGATCCCGCTGGCCCAGGGCGAGAAGGATCAGCGTATCCGCGAGGCCGACGGCTACCGGCTCAAGCGGATCAACGAGGCGGAAGGCGACGTCGCCCGCTTCAGCGCGCTGCTGGCCCAGTATCACAAGGCCCCGGAGGTCACCCGCCGCCGGATCTATATCGAGACCCTGCAGGAGGTCCTGCCAGGCCTGCGCTCCAAGATCATTCTCGACGAGCAGACGCGCAGCATCCTGCCGTTCCTGAACCTCGATCCCCAGACGGGAGATCGACCATGAGCCGGGCCGTCGTGATCGGCATCCTGATCGCCCTGGGGCTGGCGGGGTTCGTCCTGGCGAGCTCGTTCTACACCGTGAGCGAGGTCCAGCAGGTGATCATCACCCAGTTCGGCCGGCCAGTCGGCGAGCCTGTGACCACCGCCGGCCTCAAGCTCAAGACGCCCTTCATCCAGGACGTCAACCCGATCGACAAGCGGATCCTCGAATGGGACGGTAGCCCGTCAGACATGCCGACCAAAGATAAGCTCTACATTGCGGTCGACCTGTTCGCCCGCTGGCGAATCAACGATCCGCTGCAGTATTTCCTGCGTCTGCGCGATGAGCGCAGCGCCCAGTCCCGGCTCGACGACATTCTCGGCAGCGAGACCCGCAACGCGGTCGCCAAGCACGAGCTAATCGAGATCATCCGCACGACCAAGGATCGTGTGCCGCTGCGCGACGCCCAGCTGACCGACGCCCAGAGCGAGGTCGGCGCGCTGGTGCCGATCCAGCGGGGGCGCAAGCTGGTCGAGCAGGAGATCTTCGCGGCGGCTTCCGAGAAGGTCAAGGTGTTCGGCATCGAGCTGCTCGACATCCGGTTCAAGCGGATCAACTACAACGAGAGCGTGCGTCCCAAGATCTACGATCGAATGATCAGCGAACGGCGCCAGATCGCGGAACGCTTTCTGTCGGAGGGGAACGGCGAGGCCGCCCGGATCCGCGGCAATCGCGAGCGCGACCTGAACAAGATCCAGTCCGAAGCCTATCGGAGCGTCGAGGAGATCCGCGGCGTCGCCGACGCGAAGGCCACTGAAATCTACGCCAGCGCTTACAACCAGAGCCCGGAAGCCGTGGAATTCTACGAGTTTACACGAACCATGCAGTCCTACAAGTCGATCATCGAAAAGAACACCACTCTGATCCTTTCGACGGACAGCGATCTCTTCAAATTTCTAAGCAGCATGACTCCTGACGGCAGCAGCTTTGCCGTCCAACGTGCCGCTGAGAACAAATGACAAGTTCACGCACACAGGACTTGACCCGGAGGCATATCTCTCTTTGGCCTGTGCCCGAAAAAGAGAAGGCTGCCCGCTAACACGGCGGACGGCCTCCGATCGGCTGCCCCCGCGCGCGGGGCAGCCGTGGAGATGGGCCGATCAGGCGGCCTTCTTGCCCTCGGTGACCTTCTTGCCCTCGGTGACCTTGTCGCCCTCGATCATCTTGGTGCTCTCGACGACCTTCGTGGCCGAAGCGGGCTTGCTCTCGACGGCGATGCGGCGCGGCTTCATCGCCTCGGGCAACTCACGCTCGAGGTCGACCTGCAGGACGCCGTCGGCCAGCCTCGCACCGACGACCTTGACGTGATCGGCGAGGCTAAAGCGGCGCTCGAAAGCGCGCGTGGCGATGCCGCGGTAGAGGTAGGTGGTGGCGCCTTCGCGCGACTCGCCGAGGTTGCCGCTGACCACGAGCAGGTTCTCCTGCGCGGTGATCTCGAGGTCGTTTTCGCCGAACCCAACGACCGCCATCATGATTCGGTACTTGTCGTCGGCCATCTTCTCGATGTTGTAGGGCGGATAGCCGGCGGCGCTGTCATCGGCGCGCGACGCGGCGTCGAACAGGTCGCTCCAGCGGTCGAAACCGACGCTCGAACGGAACAGCGGCGTGAAGTCGTAGGTACGCATAGCTCAATACCCTTCTTGAGAAGCGGTATCTCAGTGTTGCGGCGGGTCCGCCGCCCATGCGGCCGCACCCGTGATCGGACCCGCTCGCGGCCTCCGATCACTGTTGTAAGAAATATTTGCCGCTCGTTGTTAAGTGGTGTTTTCTGTAAGCTTTTGCAAGTGGCAATTAATATTATTTAGGATAACAATGTTAAAAAAATATTCGATTGCTTGCTACACAGGGATCAAGAAAAACTAGCTCTCCACGAGGCTCAGGAGGCTTGACGCGGGGCGGGGTGGCCGGTAGAGTGAACAAAGGAAGAACATGGGCGAGAGAGTGCCGTGGCCGACGAGCTGCTGAACGACCTGCCGGGCGACCTGCCGACGTTCCTGAAGCGCTTCGGCAGCGACGCACGGTGCCGGGCGTACCTGGTGCGGGCGGCGCTGGCCCGCGGGCTTCCGCTGTGAGCGCTGCGGGCATGACCAGGCCTGCAGCCACAAGAAGCGCCTGATCGAGGAATGGGCTTGGCGCGCTGGTTCCTCGCCATCTACCTGGTGACCTCGAGCAAGGCGAGGAGCATCCCCCACCGCTTCGCCCGCCTGATCCAGCAAGCCGTCCTCACCCTACCCACGACCTACCGCGAAAGCGTCGCCGAACGGGCTACCTGAGGACCACGGAGAGCTAATTTGTCGTCAATGGAGGAGGCCAGACATGGAGACCAGCACCCTGATTTCAGCGGACAAGGTCGAGGGCACGGCGGTCTACAATCGAGAGGGCGATAAGCTCGGCTCAATTCATACTGTTATGATCGACAAAGTGTCCGGGAAGGTCGCCTACGCCGTCATGTCGTTCGGCGGCTTTCTTGGGATCGGAGATCGCTACTATCCACTGCCTTGGGACGTGCTCACCTATGATACCAGCCAAGGTGGATATGTGGTCGATCGCGACCAGAGCATGCTCGAAGGAGCGCCCACCTACGGCACCAGCGAGACACCGAACTGGGGTGATCCCGGCTGGAACCAGCAGGTACACGACTACTACGGCGCGCGGCGTTGGTGGGATTAGACGGAGCCGGCCAGAAGCCGTCGCCAATCTCAAGAACGCCTCGAGGTTCACGTCACCCGGCCCGAGCATCTCCGAGCAATCTCGATGAGTTCGGTTTCCGCTTGTATGGGGCCATGAGTGTCAAGGGCTAAATTCGCAGCACTCCTTTGTCGATCATTCGGTAGCGGTTGGGCAAGTCATCCGAGGGGAGCTCGCCATCGGGCGCGGGCTCGACGCGCCACGAGCTTGTATTCGGTCGATCCGTGTGGATCCGGACCATGATGCAGCCATGCGCATCGGCGGCGCAGCTCCGGGCGGCGGGTCCATGCTTCAACGCGGCCTGAAAACCATCGGAACGCTCGGATCCCCGCCACCTCGGATCGTCATCGGCAGACCGCTGGACTCACCACGGCGGGCGCCGAAACTGTCGGGTCGTCTTCGACACTCACGTCACCGGACGCAGGGTCACGCCCTCCGGTGCCTCACCAGTCGTCACCATCCGCCACAGCGCAATGAGCAGCTTGCGCGCCAGGGCCACGATCATGGTTTTGCGGGTTCCGGAACGGGCATCTGCGGTGCGCGCTCGGTACCATTGCGCCAAGGCGCTGTCCCTTTGGAACAGCAGAAAGCGCCAAGCCAGCTGGATCATGCCGCGACGGACCCGGGCGCTACCCGCCTTGGCGAGCCCCTTGTCCCGTCGCCGCTGGCCACTCTCGTCCGGCGCTCCGGTAAGGCCGGCAAAGCGTGCCACCGCCCTTCGGTCGCGCAGATCGCGCGAAAGGATCTCGTGGACCAGCATGTCTGCCGTCTCGAGGCCGAGCCCGATGACCCGCGCCAGCAGCCGCACCATCGCATGAGGTCCTGTGTCGGGCATCGCCGCCAGCCGCACGCGGCGCGCGACCTCGATCTCTTTGATCTGCTCTTTGACAACGCAGAGACGCGCCATGTCCCGCCGCAACTCGGCGAGCGTGTTGGGCGGCAAGGGCTCGTCCTCGGGCGTGCGAAGAGCCACGAGACGCTCGGCGGCGCCACGCAGCGTTGGCTTAAATCCCCGCACGCCGAGGCGGGCCAAGCTGCCCTTCATCCGGTTCACGATCCGCGTGCGCTCACCCACCAGGGTTTGGTGCTCGCGGTTCGGCCGCTTGGCATCCTCAGCTTCGAGCGTCGGAATCGCCGCCATGCTGCAGTGGTCGGGTTCGCCGCGCAACCAGCCCAGAAACGCGCGCTTGAGCAAGCTCGTGTCGAGACGGTCGGTCTTCGCCCGGCGGTGCTCACGCGACACGGCGACGCTCGTCGGATGGATAACCTGCGCCTCGATGCTCCGTGCCCGCAACCAGCGCGCTAACCAGAAGCCATCGCGGCCGGCTTCGTAGGCGACGGCGATCCGCGTAATCCTGCAAGCCGCCTGGCTCGCCTCGTCCTGCCAACGCCGCAACAGGGCGAGCAGCGCGGCCGCGTCCGGCGCCAGCTTCTTCAATGGATGACGCGCAATTCCAGGAACAATGCCAGCGACCAGCCAACTCGACTGGCTCATCTCGACCACCGCGACGATGGTCGCATGCTGCTCGAAAACGGTGCGGCATCGGCCCAGATCGTAGGGTTGGGGCATGAGAGACTCCATCGCTCGTTGTCAGCGACGATCGTGTCATCTCCTCGCCGCCGGCCCCATACCATCTTCAACCGCCGCCCCGCCAGGAGCATCGCTCACCGTTTCGCCCCCTGATCCAACAAGCCGTCCTCAGCCCACCCCGGACCTACTTGTTCGCTCCGGACCTTCAGCGTGGGTCAATGGTTCATCGCGTAACTGGTCGCCTGATCTAAGAGTGATCCATCGGATGAGGGATTGGCCTAGCAGGTTGCGGAAATAAGCATGCTATGCGGCTCATTTCCTTTTCTGGAAGTGTTAAACATGGCTTCGGCGGGCGTTTCCAGGCGTTCGGGGCGGCCGCTTGATCCCGCCACAGCGCCTTCGGGCCGGCGTCCGGGCATGGTCAGCCCGCCGCCAGCAGCTTGGGCAGCCGGACCAGGTTGCAGGCGGTCGCGGTCAGCGTGAACAGCCAGCCAACCCGCGCCGTGCCGCGATGCCGGGTCTTCCGGAGGCCGCCCACGGTCTTGATCCAGCCGAACGCCTCCTCGATCCGCTTGCGTACCCGCAGGCTCGCGGCATAGCCGGGGTGGCGCGTGGTCCGAGCGTCGATCGCCGAGCGCCGGCCGGAGGTATTCTGCGCGACGTGCGGGGTGACGTTGAGGGCCCGCAGACCGGCGACCAAGCCCGCCGCATCGTAGGCCTTGTCGGCGCCGAGGGTGGCGCGATGGCGGCCCGGCTGGCGACCCAGCATGGCTTCGGCGGCCTCCCGCTCGGCGGTGCCGGTGGCCGGCGTCAGCATGGCATCGACGATCAGTCCGTTGCGGTTTTCCATCAGCAGATGGCCCATATGGCAGAGCCTGGCCTCCTTCCCGCGCCCCTTGCGGTAGAGCCTGGCGTCGGGATCGGTGGTCGAGGCGTGCGTGTCGTTGCACCGTCGCTCGCCGTGGAAGTCGCGCTCGGCGTTGCGCCCCGCGTCGCCCGGCGGCGGCTCGCCGCCCGCTTCGGCCTTCGGCTTGAAGCTCTTCATGCTCGCAAACGCTTCGATCAAGGTGCCATCGACACTGAAGTGCTCGTCCGAGAGCAGTGCCCGAACCGCGGGCTGGCCCAGCACCGCCTGGAAGAACTGCGCCGCGACCTCGCCTTCCAGGAACCGATCACGGTTCTTCGTGAACACCGTCACGTCCCAGATCGGCGCGTCCATCGCCAGGCCGACGAACCAGCGGAACAGCAGGTTGTAGTCGAGCTGTTCCATCAGTTGGCGCTCCGAGCGCACCGAATAGAAGGCCTGCAGCAGCAGCGCCCGCAGCAGCTTCTCGGGCGGGATCGACGGTCGGCCGAGGTCCGAATAGAGCTGGTCGAACGCGGGCGACAGCACCGTCAGCGCCTGGTCGACGATCGTCCGGATCGGCCGCAGCGGGTGGTCCTTGGGCACCCGCGCCTCGCAGCTCAGATAGCTGAACAGGCTCTCCGTCCGAACATCGTCGCCCCGCATCGCCAAATCCCACATCTGGTAGCTCCGCGCGCACACCCTACCAGATCAACCCCATCCCGCTACCTTTTTCCGCATCCTGCTAGGGGCTGGCGCGTCCACCACGGCCGCGATCCAGAAAGGGAACTACGTCGCCTGAAGCGCGGCTTCCAAAGGGTGTCGCGCCGCGCCGACCGCACCCGAAGGCTCCGGCGCTTCTACCGCTGGGCCAAAGTGAGGGTGCCGTTGGTCGGCGGCATCGCTGTCAAACGGCTTGTCGTGCCGCTTCGCCAGACCATGCAGGGTTTCGCCAGCGAGGAACTCCTCGGCGACCTGACGCTTGAACGCGACGCTGTGGGATCGGTGTCTTGCCATGGGCCTTCATCCTCCGAAGACCCGGCACCCCGGTCAATCCACAAGAACTCGACCTGTCCGGCCCGAGGGGCCCACTCCATCAGGGGGGCAACATTGCATGCCGATCTACAGCTGTAGGCGATGCCGAGCGTGTTGCGATGGCGGGCATGGTGCTGATGTACCTCGGCGCCTTGCTGCTGGTTGGCTGGCGGACGCACGCGTCCTGGACCAGAACTATCGCTCTGCGCTTTGCAAACGCTGACCTGGCGCGCGTCGCCGCCATTGTCGATTCCTCGTTCGACGCGATCATCAGCATGACGCCGGACCTCCGGATCACGACCTGGAATGCCGCCGCGAGCATCACGTACGGCTATGCGGCCGATGAGGTCACCGGCCGCTCGATCGAGATCATCGTGCCGCCGGACCGCCTCGAGGAATTCAGAACGGTTTACGAGCGGCTTCGGCGGGGCCAAACCGTCGAGCCGTTCGACACCGAGCGCATTACCAGGGACGGCCGCCGGCTTCAGGTCGCGCTCCGTCTCTCCCCGATCAAGGATCCTAAGGGCGCGGTGATCGGGTTTTCGGGGATCGGCCGCGATATCACCGAACGCAGCCGAGTGGAGGAACGCACCCGTTATCTCGCCCTCCACGATTCCCTTACCGGCCTGCCCAACAGAACGCTGTTCCTCGACCGCTTGCAGCATGCTCTGGCCGAAGCCCAGCGGTACGATCGTCGGGCTGGGCTGCTGCTACTCGATCCCGACCAATTCAAGGACATCAACGATATTCTTGGTCACACGGCCGGCGACCAGCTGCTGGTGGAAGTCGCCTGCAGGCTTGCCGCCTGTATCCCCGCCAGCGACACGGTGGCACGCCTGGGAGGTGATGAGTTCGCCTTGATCGTGACGGAGATGCAATGGCCGGAGGACGCGGCGGCGGTGGCGCGGAAGGTCATGCAAGTGATGGCCGAGCCTTTCCGATTGGACGGCCAGGAGATGCACGCCACGACCAGCATCGGGATTGCGATCGGCCCGCCCGACAGCGAAGATCCGAGCCAATTGCTGCGGGCCGCGGACATGGCGCTCTACCGAGCCAAGGCGGAGGGGCGCAACGGGTTTCGCTTCTACGCTGCCGAGATGAGCGCTCAGATCGAGGCCCGCAAAGCGCTCGAATGTGATCTCCGGCGGGCGCTCGAGCGCGGCCAGTTGACGCTGGAGTTCCAGCCGCAGTTCGAGTTCGCCGCGGGCCGGGTCGTCGGCGCTGAAGCGCTCTTACGCTGGCGGCATCCCAGGCTCGGGCCGGTGCCGCCGGCTGAATTCATTCCGCTGGCGGAACGTAGCGGGCTGATCATGCCGCTCGGCACTTGGGTGTTGCGCGAGGCCTGTCGACAGACGCGATTTTGGCGCGATGCCGGCTGCCACATTTTCCGATCGCAGTGAATCTGTCTCTGGCGCAATGTCGCAGTAGCGGTCTCACGAGCTTCATCCGGCGGATGCTCGAAGCGAGCGGCTTGGAGCCGAGCGCCCTCGAGTTGGAAGTTACCGAAAGCCTTTTCTCGAGCCCGGGCAACGGTCACCTCAACGATCTGTACCGACTGCACGCGCAGGGCGTGCGCATTTCGATCGACGACTTCGGAACCGGCTATTCCAGCTTGGGTCGGCTGCGGCAGCTTCCGGTCGACCAGATCAAAATCGACCGGTCGTTTGTCGCTGGACTGGGCCATAGTCGGGATGCCGAGGCAATCGTGTGTGCCGTGATTCGGCTCGGTCGTTCGCTTGGCCTGCGGGTCGTGGCCGAAGGCGTGGAAACAGCCCCACAGTGCACGTTCCTTCAGGCGGAGGGCTGCAACGCGGTGCAGGGTTTCCACATCGGCCGGCCACTACCTGCCGGCGAGTTCGCAGCTCTTCTAACAGAGAACCGGGTCGCCACATAGCTATCGTCGGTCGCCTCTGCGGTGGGTGTAAGGACGCATGTCGGCCCAAGTCTCCCGCGGCGCACAGTGTCCCAGCGTTGCTTCCTCCCGGACGCGGGAGCACACTGACTGGAAGAAGCTCGGTATGGATCGGGAGGAAGCGCAGGACGTCGGGATGAGAGCTGGACTAGCAGGTTGCGGAAATAAGCATGCTATGCGGCTCATTTCCTTTTCTGGAAGTGTTAAACATGGCTTCGGCGGGCGTTTCCAGGCGTTCGGGGCGGCCGCTTGATCCCGCCACAGCGCCTTCGGGCCGGCGTCCGGGCATGGTCAGCCCGCCGCCAGCAGCTTGGGCAGCCGGACCAGGTTGCAGGCGGTCGCGGTCAGCGTGAACAGCCAGCCAACCCGCGCCGTGCCGCGATGCCGGGTCTTCCGGAGGCCGCCCACGGTCTTGATCCAGCCGAACGCCTCCTCGATCCGCTTGCGTACCCGCAGGCTCGCGGCATAGCCGGGGTGGCGCGTGGTCCGAGCGTCGATCGCCGAGCGCCGGCCGGAGGTATTCTGCGCGACGTGCGGGGTGACGTTGAGGGCCCGCAGACCGGCGACCAAGCCCGCCGCATCGTAGGCCTTGTCGGCGCCGAGGGTGGCGCGATGGCGGCCCGGCTGGCGACCCAGCATGGCTTCGGCGGCCTCCCGCTCGGCGGTGCCGGTGGCCGGCGTCAGCATGGCATCGACGATCAGTCCGTTGCGGTTTTCCATCAGCAGATGGCCCATATGGCAGAGCCTGGCCTCCTTCCCGCGCCCCTTGCGGTAGAGCCTGGCGTCGGGATCGGTGGTCGAGGCGTGCGTGTCGTTGCACCGTCGCTCGCCGTGGAAGTCGCGCTCGGCGTTGCGCCCCGCGTCGCCCGGCGGCGGCTCGCCGCCCGCTTCGGCCTTCGGCTTGAAGCTCTTCATGCTCGCAAACGCTTCGATCAAGGTGCCATCGACACTGAAGTGCTCGTCCGAGAGCAGTGCCCGAACCGCGGGCTGGCCCAGCACCGCCTGGAAGAACTGCGCCGCGACCTCGCCTTCCAGGAACCGATCACGGTTCTTCGTGAACACCGTCACGTCCCAGATCGGCGCGTCCATCGCCAGGCCGACGAACCAGCGGAACAGCAGGTTGTAGTCGAGCTGTTCCATCAGTTGGCGCTCCGAGCGCACCGAATAGAAGGCCTGCAGCAGCAGCGCCCGCAGCAGCTTCTCGGGCGGGATCGACGGTCGGCCGAGGTCCGAATAGAGCTGGTCGAACGCGGGCGACAGCACCGTCAGCGCCTGGTCGACGATCGTCCGGATCGGCCGCAGCGGGTGGTCCTTGGGCACCCGCGCCTCGCAGCTCAGATAGCTGAACAGGCTCTCCGTCCGAACATCGTCGCCCCGCATCGCCAAATCCCACATCTGGTAGCTCCGCGCGCACACCCTACCAGATCAACCCCATCCCGCTACCTTTTTCCGCATCCTGCTAGGGCACGCCGAAGGGCCGCGATCGTATCCGCTGAGAAACGCATAGCTTAGACGCCCCAAGGGCAGATCGTTACCTTCCACGATTGGAGGCATGCGCATGGATCTGCTGATACCGGCCGCGACGGCCGGCTTGGTCATCGCCAGCGCCAGCCATGCCGCGAGCATTGCGTTGGCGATGCGACGGGTTGCCAGGGGCAGGCCACGGCCGGGCCCACTGGCGTCGGCGGGGGTTTCGATCCTGCGCCCGGTCTGCGGACTCGAGTACCGCATCGAGGCCACGCTCGCCTCGTCCTTCCAGATCGACCACCCAAGCTACGAGGTGATTTTCTGCGTCGCGGCGGCTGACGACCCGGTCGTGCCGATCGTGCGGCGACTCATCCGGGAGCACCCCGAAGTTCCCGCCCGGCTGCTCGTGGGCGAAGGGGGCGGCCCGAACCCCAAGCTCACAAACCTTGTGAAGGCGTGGGATGTCGCCGCTCACGACTGGATCGTGCTGGCCGACAGCAATGTCCTGATGCCGCCTGACTATCTCGACCGGCTATTCGCCCGTTGGACCGAGCGTTCCGCCTTCGTCTGCTCGCCACCTGTCGGCATCGACGTACACGGAAGTGCGGCCGAGCTGGAGGCAGCCTTCCTAAACACGTTTCAGGCCCGCTGGCAGCTCGCGGTCGACGAGCTGGGCTTCGGCTTCGTTCACGGCAAGACGATGCTCCTGCGGCGCAGCGATCTCGCCGGCGAGGGCGGACTGGCTGCGCTCGCGCGCGAGGTCGCTGAGGACGCGGCGGCGACCAAGATCGCGCGCCGTTGGGGTCGCAAGGTGGGCGTCGTCGATGAGCCATTTCCGCAGCCCCTCGGGCCGCGATGCCTTGCCGGCGTCTGGCAGCGCCAACTGCGCTGGGCGCGGCTCCGTCGGGCATCGTTTCCGGGCTGGTTCTGCGCCGAGCTCCCGGCCGGCGGGGTCTTCCCCTTCCTTCTCGCGTTCTATCTCGCGATCGCTGGCGTTCTGCCGTGGGCGGGTATTGGCGCGCTGATGCTCGCCTGGTATGCGGCGGAGGCGGCGCTGGCCCGCGCGTTCAGTTGGCCCTTGCGGGTCCGCTCACCGCTGTTCTGGATCGCGCGCGACCTCCTGCTGCCGCTCCTTTGGGTCCATACCTGGGCAGCCAGGGACTACCAGTGGCGTGGCACTTCCGTGGACCTTCGCCCGGCGAAACGAGGCTCGCCCGCGGCTTCCGGCAGCGCACCTCTACCTCCCGTGGCTACTCCGAGGCTCAGAGGAGCCGCCCTGGGACGGGCTGACGTCGAGTAAACCTCCGAATTGGCCGGCGATGCCATCGTTCGGTGCCGAGCGCAACGGCCGGGTCGCGTCACCTCAAGGCGGGCACGGCCTTTCCCAATAACGGCTGCTCAGCATCGTCGGTCATGGAGGTCTCTCTGTCTCCGTAGTCCTTCCGCATCCGCCGGTGCTTACTACTGGGGCGCGGGCGCGGGCGCGCCGCCAAACCAGCCGGCCGCGTAGCCGATGACGATGAGCACGATGATCACGGCCGCGACCGCGTACCAGATGCGGCGATCCTTGAAATCCATTGGCCTGTCCTCCCTTTTGCCGGTCTCAATTCTAGTCGAGACGCCCTTGGCGTGCCACAGTCGTGTAGGGCGTGACTTATGGCGAGCCATGCGGCGATTCCGCGTTCCGGCGACGGTTTGTATTAGGGCGTGCTAACACAAACCATGTCGATGATCAGGGCGAAATGGATGAAGGCGGTGAACATGGTGTCGAGCTTTTCGAAACGGGAGAAGATGCGGCGAAAGCCCTTGAGCCTGCGGAACAGGCGCTCGATCTCGTTGCGCCTGCGATAGAGGCCGCGGTCGTAGGTCCAGGGGCGGAGGCGGTTGGGGTTGGGCGGCACGACCGGCTCGAAGCCGAGCTGCAGCACCAGTTGCCGGGTCTCGTCGCCTTCGTAGGCCCGGTCCATCACCATCGGCACGCCATCGGGCCGCCGCTGCCAGCGCGTCAGCAGCTTGCGTCCTTCGGGCGCGTTCCGTCCAGCACTTCCCGCGCCCATGTCGCAATCGCATGGCGCCAGTAGCTTGTTACCCGTGACGTTACCCCGATAGCAGAGCCGGTGCCGGTCGGCTTCTGCTAAGTGCTGGTAGGGACGGCGGGAGTTGAACCCGCACGGCCCGAGGGCCATCGGATTTTAAGTCCGATGCGTCTACCGGTTCCGCCACGTCCCCCTGATCCTGCTTAGCACAAGCGTCCGCCGGGCCAAACCGCCTCGTCGGCAGGAGGCTGGCCGGCCGGTGGCGGGCCGGGCATCGAACCTTTCGGCTCCGGGCAGGTTGATAGGCGGGAGGACGCATCACCGTGACTCGATCGATTCTGGCCGCTCTGGTGCTGGCGCTCGCGTGGCTCAGTGCGCCGCAGGCGGCATCAGCGAGCGACGGCCCGCAGCCGCCTTGCGGTGGCGAGACGCCGGTGCCGCCGTTTCCGGCGGCCGGGGCCCCGCCCAACGTCCGGCTCTGGCACGCGAGCGAGCTCTCGGCGGACTGGCAGCCGCCGGCCTGCACCGGGTGGCGCGGGCTGCGATTCGATCAGCTGGTCGGGCTCGCCGGCCGGCTGCCGCCGAGCCTCGACGCCGCCGATCTGCTGGCCCGGCTCGGCGCGATCTCGGGCTGGACCGGGATCCGCTACTGGTCGACGACCCGCGGGCGCTGCCGCGAGCTGATTTCGGATGCCCACGCGCTGGCAGGGCCAAAGGAGAGCCAGCGCCGTCCCGATTTCACCCCCGACGAGATGGTGACCGGGAAGGACCTCTACTTCTTCGAGGAAGACAGCGGTCCCGGCGGCGGCGCGGTCTACCGCATGCACCTGCGCGCGGTGACCCCCGATCGGCTGGTGGTCGAGACCGAAAACGTGACCGCGATCAAGGTCTTCGTGGTGTCGTTGTTCGCGCCGGGGGCGCTGCGCTCGTTTTACGTCGCCGAGCGCGACCGGCGGGGCGGCTGGGACTACTACAGCCTGAGTGGTGCTACCACCGATGCCAGCGAGCTCGCCCTCGGTCATGACGCCTCCTATGTCAATCGGGCGCTGGCTCTCTACGCGCATCTGGCGGACCTCGACCCCTGCGCGCTGGCGACCGCGCGGGACGCGGCTGGCTGAGGCCGGCATCGTGCGCGCAGGTCCGCGCTGCGGGCTCGACGTTGATGGGCCGGCCGAGTTGGGCCATGCTGAGGCTTCCTGGCCGCGAAGAGGAGGCCGATGGCGAAGGACGAGGTCGAGGCCAGCGTCGGCGCGGCGCTGATGCGTCTGGGACTGGCGCAGGTGGGGGAGCGGCCGCGGTTCGAGCGGCTGACCGGGGGGGTGAGCTCGGACATCTGGCGCGTCGAGCTCGCGTGCGGGCCGGTCTGCGTCAAGCGGGCGCTGGCCAAACTGCGGGTGCAGCAGGACTGGTTCGCGCCGGTCGAGCGCAACGCGTACGAGGCGGCCTGGATGCGGCGCGCCGCCGCGGTGGCGCCGGAAGCGGTGCCGGCGCTGCTGGGGCAGGATGCCGAGGCGGGCGTCCTGGTCATGGCCTATCTCGACCCGGCGCGGCACCGGCTTTGGAAGCCCGAGTTGCGGGCCGGCCGGGCCGAGCCGGGAGTGGCGCGGGCGGTCGGGGAGCGGCTCGTGCGCATCCATGCCGCGACCGCCGACGATCCCGAGGTGGCGGCCGCCTTCGCGACCGATCGGATTTTCTACGAGATCCGGCTCGAGCCTTATCTGGTGGCGACCGCGGCCAAGCATCCGGATCGGGCGGCGGCGCTGCAGGCGCTGGTCAGGACGACCGCCGCCACCCAGCGCTGCCTGGTGCATGGCGACGTCAGCCCGAAGAACATCCTGGTCGGGCCCGAGGGGCCGGTGTTCCTCGACGCCGAGTGTGCCTGGTTCGGCGATCCGGCGTTCGACCTCGCCTTCTGCCTCACCCATCTGTTGCTCAAGTGCCTTTGGACGCCGCGTGCGCGCGCCGGTTTTCTGCGCTGCTTCGACGTTCTGGCGGCGAGCTACCGGGCGGGCGTGACGTGGGAAGCGGCGGCGGCGGTGGAAGCGCGCACGGCGCGGCTGCTGCCCGGCCTGTTCCTGGGACGGGTCGACGGCAAGTCGCCGGTCGAGTACCTGACCGCAGAGGCCGACCGGCAGAAGGTGCGCAAGGTGGCGCGGGCGCTGCTGGCGCGGCCGGTCGAGCGGCTCGAGCAGGTGCGCGCCGCCTGGGCGGAGGAGCTGGAGCCTTGAGCGGGACGGCGATCGCTCTGGTGCGGGGCCGGCGGGTCTGGGATTCGCGCGGCCGGCCGACGGTCGAGGCCGAGGTCGTGCTGAGCGGCGGGGCGGTGGGGCGGGCGATCGCGCCGGCCGGCGCCTCGACCGGCTCGGGTGAGGCGCTCGACCGCCGGGACGGCGGACCGCGCTTCGGCGGCTTCGACGTGCGCCAGGCGGTGGCTTCGGTCGGCGATCAGATTGCGCCTGCGCTCAAGGGCTTGGATGCATCGGTTCAGGACCAGGTTGATCAACGGCTGATCGAGCTCGATAGCACGCCGGACAAGGCGCGACTGGGCGCCAACGCGACCATCGCGGTGTCGATGGCGGTCGCGCATGCCGCGGCCGCTGCGGCGGGCGTTCCGCTCTGGCGCTATCTGGTCGGGCCGGGGGACGCTGCCCTCCCGCTGCCGGAGATTCAGATCTTTGGCGGCGGGGCGCACGCCGGACGGCGGGTCGACATTCAGGACTTCATGGTGGTCTGCCCGGGGGCGGCAAGCTTCGCCGAAGCGCTCGACTGGACCGCCGAGGTCTATCTTGCGGCCGGGCGCCTGATGGCCGAGGCCGGCAAGCTCAAAGGCGTCGCGGACGAGGGCGGCTGGTGGCCGGATTTCTCGACCAATGAAGAGGCACTCGAGATGCTGGTCAGGGCGATCGAGCGGGCCGGCCTCAGCCCCGGCGGGCAGGTCGCGATCGCGCTCGACGTCGCCGCCTCGGAGTTCGGGCGGGGCGGGGTCTACCGGCTCGGCCTCGAGGGCCGCGAGCTGGACTCCGAAGGTCTGATCCGGCTGCTGACCGGATGGCTGGAGCGCTATCCGATCGTCTCGATCGAGGATCCGCTGGGCGAGGACGACCCGGACGGTTTCGCGGCGTTCACCGCCGCGGTCGGGGATCGGGTCCAGGTGGTCGCGGACGACCTGACGGTGACCGACGCCGGGCGGGTCCGCGCGATGGCCGCCCGCGGCGCCGGCAACACGCTCCTGGTCAAGCCGAACCAGCGCGGCACGCTCTCCGAGACCCGGGCGGCGTTCGAGGCCGCGCGCGCCGCGGGCTGGCGGACGATCGTCTCGGCACGCTCGGGCGAGACCGAGGATGTGACCATCGTTCATCTCGCGGTCGGCTGGGGGGCGCCGCAACTGAAAGTCGGCTCGTTCGCCCGCTCCGAGCGCATGGCCAAGTGGAACGAAGCATTGCGGATCGAGCAGGCGCTCGGCGCCGCCGCGCGCCTCTCCCGGCCGTTCCAACCCTAACCTCGACCTGAGCTTCGCTCTTCGGCACGCGTCCGGCCCGCGGGCGCGTTCGGTGACGGTCGCCGCCCCGGGGGCGGTGCGCTTGCGCCGGGTTCAACAGATCGCGCGCTCCAGTATCCCTCGCGAGCAAGTCGAGAGCAAATTCAGATCGGCGACTCTAGAATGATCATCGTGTTAATATTTATAGTTAATTTATTAACCTTAATAAAAGATTAATAAAATCTGCAGTTTGATTTGAATGTTTCTGGCATTTGACGAATAATCGAGCTATTCTCCAGCGAATCCTGGATCAGGTTTTGCGAGGAGACTCGAATAATGTTGGTGATGCGTTCGGCTGCTGTGGCAGCCTTGTTGGTGTTGGCCGCTGGTACTGCTCATGCGCAGTCGAGAACGTGCGTGAACGGGGGCGCCTCGCCCGCCGGTGTGGTCTGCTATTACAATCCCGATCCCCGGGTCGGTTCCTCGGACAGCGAGTTTGCTGCGCGCGAGCGGCGCGTGAGCCAAGCGACCGGGGCGCCGGCCGGATTGTCCAAGGTGGGCGGCTCCGATCCGAGCGATCCCGCTGACACCTCCGACGGTCGCGGTGGCTCCGGCGATGGCGGCTCTGGCGATGGCGGCTCTGGTGATGGCGGCTCTGGTGATGGCGACGGGTCCGGGCACCACGGTCATAGGGGTCATGACGGGCATGACAAGGGCCGCGGCCACGATTGGGGGCCAGGCCATCATGGCCATGGCAAGGGCGACCACGATCGCGGCAAGGGTCGCGATGGCCACTACGGCGGGGGCGATCACGACCGCGGCGGCAAGGGCGGCCACGACCGCGGCGGCAAGGGCGGCCACGGTCGCGGCGGCAAGGGCGGCCACGACCGCGGCGGCAAGGGTGGCCACGACCGCGGCGGCAAGGGTGGCCACGACCGCGGCGGCAAGGGTGGCCACGACCGCGGCGGCAAGGGTGGCCACGACCGTGGCGGCAAGGGCGGCCACGACCGTGGCGGCAAGGGTGGCCACGACCGCGGCGGCAAGGGCGGCCACGACCGCGGCGGCAAGGGCGGCCACGACCGTGGCGGCAAGGGCGGCCACGACCGCGGCGGCAAGGGCGGCCACGACCACGGCGGCAAGGGCCACGGTGACCAGAGTGGCAAAGGCCACGCCAGCCAGGGTGGCAAGGGCCAAGGTGGCGAGGGCGGCAAGGGTCACGGTGGCCAGGGTGGCAAGGGGTCACGGCGGTAAGGGCCGGCCTAGCCCACGACCGCGGCTGGCGTAAGGGCCGCGGCGGAACAAGGCGCGACGCGGGGCCTCGCGGCGCCCGCCGCGCGCCGAACCGGGGAAGCCCTCGGCTGGTTGGATCGTTCCAACCAGCCGAGATCCCCGTCCGGCGAAGCCCGGGTCGGTCACGCGATTCCGGTCGACAGTATCGCTGCTTTGGCTGGACCGGGGCGGTCTCGATCGCTAGTCTGCGAGCGCAACAATGCGAACGCGCCACCCGCCGATTGCGGTTCGGGCAGGGCGGCGGCAGGACTGCGGGGCGCCTGGGGAGGCGAGGGATGGCCAAGGCCATTCACATGATGGTCAGGGTGCTCGAGGAGCGGCGCTCGGTCGACTTCTACGCGCAGGCATTCGGGCTGGAGATCGCCGATCGGTTCGACTTCGACGACTTCACCCTGGTCTATCTGCGCAACCCCGAAGCCGACTTCGAGATCGAACTGACGGTCAACGAAGGCCGCAAGGAGGCCTATCGGCACGGCGACGGCTATGGCCATGTGGCGTTCGCGGTCGACGATCTCGACGCCGAGCATGCGCGCTTGCAGCGAGCCGGCCTGAAGCCCGCCGACATCAAGGAGTTTCACCGCGACGGCGCGCTGATGGCGCGCTTTTTCTTCGTCCAGGACCCGGATGGCTACAAGATCGAGGTCCTGCAGCGGCACGGCCGCTATCGCTAGGGTCAGGCAGCACCAGAACCATCATCAGGGAGCACGCAGGATGCGTAGATCCGGAATGGACCGCCGCCGGTTCCTGGAGGCGTCGGGACAGGCGGCCGCCGGCGCCGCCGTGATCGCCGCGGTCGGCGGCACGACCGTCTTGATGGCGCCCGACGGCGCCTGGGCGATGACGCTGGAGACGCTGAGCGGGGCGGACGGCGCGACCCTGCTCAAGGCGTTGCGGGTGATCTACCCGCACGAGAGCCTCGGCGATCAGTACTACGCCGGGGTGGTCGAGGCGCTCGATCAGGACGCCAAGGCCAAGGCCGAGACGGCGACCCTGCTCAAGGACGGCATCGCCGGCCTCAATCAGGCGATGCCGATGCCGTTCCTCGAGATGTCCGAGGGCAACCAGCTCGCGACCCTGGAGGCGATCCAGGACAGCGACTTCTTCCAGACCATCCGCTTCAAGGTGATCGCGGTCCTCTACAACAATCCCCGCGTCTGGCAGGCGTTCGGCTACGAGGGTCCGTCCTACGAGTTCGGCGGCTACATCGAGCGCGGCTTCAACGACCTCGGCTGGCTGCCCGATCCGCCGCCCGAGGCCAGCCCGCCGGTCGAGTTGTGAGGGGGAGGCACAAATCATGGCCCAGTATGATCTGAACGACGATTCGGTCGTGATCGTGATCGGCTCGGGTGCGGGCGGCGGCACGCTCGCCAACGAGCTCTGCCAGAAGGGCGTGCCGGTGGTCCTGCTCGAGGCCGGCAAGCGGGTCGAGTTCGAGGAGTTCGTCAACGACGAATGGAAATCGTTCCTCCAGCTCGCCTGGCTCGACAAGCGGACCACCTCCGGCAGCTGGCGGGTCGCCAAGGACTTTCCGAACCTGCCGGCCTGGATCTGCAAGACCGTCGGCGGCACCACCACGCACTGGGCCGGGGCCTCGCTCCGCTTCCAGCCGCACGAGTTCCGGGACAAGACCACGTACGGCGAGATCGCGGGCGCCAATCTGCTCGACTGGCCGCTCACCCTGGCCGAGATGGAGCCGTACTACGCCCGGGCCGAGGACAAGATGGGCGTGACCCGGACCAACGACATCCCCGGTCTGCCCGGCAACAACAACTTCAAGGTCATGTACAACGGCGCGACCCGGATCGGCTACCAGACCGTCCACACCGGCCGGATGGCGATCAACTCGCGGCCGCGCGACGACCGCACCTCGTGCCACCAGCTCGGGTTCTGCTTCCAGGGCTGCAAGATGGGCGCCAAGTGGTCGACGCTCTACACCGAGATCCCGAAGGCCGAGGCGACCGGCAAGCTCGACCTCCGGCCACAGTCGATGGTCCTGCAGATCCAGCATGACGATGCCGGCAAGGTCACGGGCGTGCTGTACGCCGACCAGGATGGCAAGCAGCAGGTCCAGAAGGGCAGAGTTGTCTGCGTCGCGTGCAACTCGATCGAGAGCCCGCGGCTGCTGCTGAACTCGGCTTCGGCCAAGTTTCCGGACGGGCTGGCCAACTCGTCGGGTCAGGTCGGCCGCAACTACATGCGCCACACGACGGGCTCGGTCTACGCGATCTTCGACGAGCCGGTCCGCATGTATCGCGGCACGACCATGGCCGGGATCGTCCAGGACGAGGCGGAGAACCGCCCGGAACGCGGCTTCGTCGGCGGCTACGAGTTCGAGACCCTGTCGCTCGGCCTGCCGTTCATGGCGGCGTTCCTGGACCCCGGCGCCTGGGGCCGGGACTTCGCCTGGGCGATGGAGAACTATGCCCACATGGCCGGCATGTGGATCGTCGGCGAGGACATGCCGCAGGAATCGAACCGGATCACGCTGCACCCCGAGGAGAAGGACGGCTTCGGCCTGCCGATCCCGAACGTCCACTACGACGATCACGCCAACGACCTCGCGATGCGCAACCACGCCTACAAGCAGGGCCGGGCGATCTACGAGGCGGTCGGCGCCAAGCGGGTCTACGAGACGCCGCCCTACCCCTCGACCCACAATCTCGGCACCTGCCGGCAGAGCGCCAACCCGGGTGACGGCGTCTGCAACAAGCATCGGCCAGACCCACGACATCGACAATCTGTTCATCTCGGACGGCAGCCAGTTCACGACCGGTGCCGCCGAGAACCCGACGCTGACGATCGTGACGCTGGCGATCCGCCAGGCGGACTACATCGCCGACCAGATGAAGAAGGGCCAGATCTGAGCGGACGCGGGCTCGATCCGGGCGCCTGCGTCGGCCCTTCGGCGCCGTCCGTCGGTGCGCAAAGCCGAGGGATGGCCTCGCTCTCGGGTTCGTTTCGTCGTTGCGCGCCGCGCGGCCTCATTTGAGGTCGCGCGGCGGTCCTGCTGGACGACTGCAGAACGGCAAGCCTAGCATCGTGATAGGAAAATAAGCAAGGGACCCCGCCTGCGGGGATCCGCGAGGCTGCTTTGTCCTTGGCAACTATAAGCTAGGCAACTATCATCCAGTCATGGAGGAACCGCCGCCCGAGCGCAATTTCGGCTTTCTGGTGCACGACGTCGCGCGCCTGATGCGCGTGGCCTACGATCGGCGCGCCCGCGAGTTCGGCCTCACCCGCTCGCAGTGGTGGGTGCTCAACAATCTGTTCCGCAATCAGGGCATCACCCAGTCCGAGCTCGCCGACATCCTGGAGATCGAGAAGGCCTCGCTCGGTCGGCTGCTCGATCGGCTCGAGGCCAAGGGCTGGGTCGAGCGACGGGCCGATCCTGCCGACCGGCGCGCCAAGCGCCTGCATCTGACCGGCGAGGTGCAGGCCCTGATGCGCAGCCTGCGGGCGCTCGCCGCCGACCTGCGCTCGGATGCGATGGACGGCCTCAAGGAAGCCGAGCGCCGGCGCTTCGTCGATACCCTGCTGGTGATCAAGGCCAATCTGTTGCGGATCAACGGCAACGGTAACGGCAGCTGGCCGGGACCGGCTTCGAGCGGGCATGAGGGCGCCGATGACCGACCAAGCGCCGCCAGAGCCTGAGGCGCCGGCGCGCCGGCGCCGCTCGCTCCGCCCGGTGCTGCTGGGCGTCGTGCCGGCGCTGGCGGCCGCGATCGGGCTCTACTGGTATGCCACCAGCGGTCGCTACGTCTCGACCGAGAACGCCTACGTGAAGTCCGACATCGTCGTGATCAGCCCGGAGGTCGACGGGCACGTGATCAGCGTCGAGGTCGCCGAGAACCAGCTGGTCAAGAAGGGCGACGTGCTGTTCCGGATCGACCCGGAGTCGTTCCGGATCGCGCTCGATCTCGCCGAGGCCAAGGTGCTGGCGGTCCGCCACGACATCGAGGCCTCGCGCGCCGAGTTCCATCAGATCGAGGCCGAGATCGACGAGGCCAAGGCGCGGGTCGACTTCGCCGAGCAGCAGGCCAAGCGGCAGCGCGAGCTCCAGGGTCGCGGGATCGCGGCGCAGGCGAGCCTGGACGAGGCCGAGATGGACCTCGCCACCTCGAAGCAGCACGTCACCGGTCTGCGCGAGAAGCTGCGCACCGTGCTCGCCAAGCTGGGCGGCGACCCGGCGAGCGCGGTCGAGCTGCACCCGGACTTCCGGGCGGCCGAGGCCGATCGCGACCTGGCCGCGCTGCATCTGGCCAAGACCCAGGTTCGTGCCCCGGTGGATGGCATCGTCAGCCGGATGCGCCTGCAGCCGGGCGAGTGGGTCGAGGAGGGCGAGCCCGCGTTCAGCATCATCGACCCGGCCAGCCCCTGGGTCGAGGCCAATCTCAAGGAGACCCAGCTCGAGCACGTCGTGGTCGGGCAGCGGGTCGAGATCGCGGTCGACGCCTACTCGAGCGGCAGCTGGCAGGGCGAGGTCGCCAGCATCAGCCCCGCGACCGGCGCCGAGTTCGCGCTGATCCCGCCGCAGAACGCGACCGGCAACTGGGTCAAGGTCGTGCAGCGCCTGCCGGTCCGGATCGCGGTCCACCCGCGCCCCGGGCAACCGCCGCTGCGCGCCGGCATGACCGTGACGGTCACGATCGACACCGAGCGCGAGCCGCAGCTCGCCAAGCTCGCCAAGGATGCGGTCGCCGCGGTCCGAGGGGAGAAGTGACGGCGGTCGCCGCCACCGACACCGGCCTCGGGCGGGCGCTGGTCCTCCTCTCGGTGATCCTCGCGACCACCCTCTACGCGACCACGCTCACGATCGCCAACGTCGCCCTGCCGCAGATGCAGGGCGACCTCTCGGCCTCGATCGATCAGATCGCCTGGGTTCTGACCTTCAACATCGTCGCGACCGCGATCGCGACCCCACCGACCGGCTGGCTTGCCGGCCGCCTCGGGCGCAAGCGTCTCCTGATCTGGGCGGGGTCTCGGACTTCACGGTCGCGACCGTGCTCTGTGGTCTCGCGAGCTCGCTGCCCGAGCTGATCCTCTGGCGCACCTGTCAGGGCCTGTTCGGCGCGCCGCTGGTGCCGCTCTCCCAGGCGATCACCCTCGACACTTTCCCCAAGGAGCAGCACGGCACGGTGACCGCGTTCTGGGGCATGGGGGTGATGCTCGGGCCGATCCTCGGGCCGACCGTCGGCGGCTACATGACCGAGCTCTACGACTGGCGCTGGATCTTTTTCGTGGTTGCCCCGTTCGGGGTGGTCGCGCTCTTCGGCTGTCTCGCCTTCGTGCCGGAGGGCGGCCGCCAGGAGGGCCGGCCGCTCGACTGGTTCGGGTTCGCGGCCCTGTCGGTCGCGGTCGCGGCGACCCAGCTGGTTCGACCGCGGCCAGCGGCTGGACTGGTTCGAATCGACCGAGATCCTGCTCTGGGCGGCGATCGCGCTGCTCGCCGTCTATCTGTTCGTCGCCCATAGCCTGACCGGGGCGCGGCCGTTCCTCGACCTGCAGATGTTCCGGGACCGCAACTTCGTGGTCGGCCTGTTGCTGATGTTCGTGTTCGGGCTGCTAGTCTTCGTGCCCATGGTCCTGATTCCGACCATGCTCGAGCGTCTGGCGGGCTATCCGGTGCTGATGATCGGCCTGCTGCTCGCGCCGCGCGGCATCGGCAATCTGATCGCGATGCCGGTCTTGGGCCAGCTGGTGACGCGCATTGACCCGCGCCTGATCCTGGCGACCGGCTTCATCGCCCAGGGGCTCTCGACCTGGCTGATGTCGGGCTTCAACCTCGATACCGGCACCTGGCAGGTGTTCTGGGCGGGCCTGCTCCAGGGCTTCGCGGTCGGCATGATGTTCGTGCCGCCGACCGTGATCACCTTCGCGACCCTGCCGGCCCGGTTCCGGACCGACGGCTCGGCGATCTTCCATCTGCTGCGCAACATCGGCTCCTCGATCGGGATCTCGCTCGCGGTCACCTATCTGGTGCGCTCGACCCAGCACAACCGCGCCGAGCTGGCCGACCTCGCCTCGCCGTTCAACGAGATCCTGAGCCACGGCGGCGGCTGGGCTCTCTCGAGCCTGAACGGCCTGCTGGCGATCAACGGCGAGATCAATCGCCAGGCGGCGATGATCGCTTATGTCAACGACTTCCACATCATGACCCAGCTCGCCTTCGCGGCGCTGCCGCTGATCCTGCTCGCCGCCCGCGAGCGGACGACCTGAGTGCACGGTCGGAACGGTCCTGCGGCTTCGCGCGTTGGCGCTCCAGCGGTCCTCGTATTGTACAGCGATCGCCTGTCCGGAGGAGCCCGATGGACGCGGAGCAGAACAATCGCCCTTTGACGGGCCTGTTTGCCGATCTGCAGCGCGCGACGCTGCGGCTGATCCAGCAGGAAATCGCGCTCGCCAAGGCGGAGATGGGCGAGCGGATCGGGCAGGCCGCGGTCGGTATCGGCCTGATGGTGGCGGCGATCATCGTCCTGTTCGTGGCGTTGCTGATCGTGCTGATGGGACTGTCGGAGCTGATCGGCAAGTTCCTGCCCGAGGTGCTGGCGCTATGGCTCGGCTATCTGATCGTCGGCGGGATCACGATGTTCGCCGGCCTGTGGCTGGCCAAGCTCGCGATCAACAATCTCCGCAATGCCGGCCAGTTCATGACCCGCACCAGCCGATCGATCAGCGGCGATTTCGAAGCCCTCGAGCGCGAGCTGCGTTGAGGCCGACGGCATCGACCCCCTCGAAGGGACGAACCTAAGATCGGCTCAGGGCGTCGAAATCCGAAGGACGGTGCCGGCGGCCAGGCGGAAGAGCGCGTCCTGGGGCTCGTCGAGCGCGTCGATCTGCTCGGGCCGGAGGTCCTGGTAGACGCCGCGCAGGGCGCGCCCCCAGGCGCCGTGGCCGACCACGATCAGGCGCGGCAGATCCGCGACGCTCTCGAGCCAGCTTCGGGCGCGGTCCGCGAGCATCGCGTGGCTCTCGCCCTCGGGCGGCGGGTGGCGCCAGCGATCGGCCTCGCGCCAGGACCAGAGTTCAGGCTCGCGGGCGGCGATCTCGGTCCGGGTCAGCCCCTCCCAGCGGCCCCAGGAGATCTCTCGCAACCGATCATCGGTGCGCCACTCCTTGACCGTCGGACCAAGGGCCTCGAGGATCAGCCTGGCGCTCGCCTCGGCGCGGCCGAGCGGGCTTGCCAGCAGCAGGAAGGGCGGCTCGTTTTCGAGCAGGGTCGCCAGGGTGGCGCCGGCGCGGCGCGCCTGCTCGCATCCCCTCGCCGTCAGCGGCGAATCGAGATGGCCCTGGACCCGGCCGACGCGGTTCCATTCGGTCTCGCCGTGGCGGAGCAGATAAACCGTCTGGTCAGCCACGACCGTCGGCGTGCAGCTTGAGCGCGCTCGTGATGAAGCCGTGGACCGGGGTCGGCACGCCCAGCTCCGTCCCCATGCGAACGATCGCCCCGGACAGCCAGGGCAGTTCCAGGCGCTTGCCCCGCTCGAGGTCCTCGAGCATCGAGGACTTCATCGTGGCCGGCAGCTGATCGGTGCGGGCCAGCGTCGCGTTCACGAACTCCTCGGGCAGCGCGATCCCGCGCGCCCGGGCGACCGCGAGCGCCTCGGCGAGGCCGTCCCGATAGAGCGCGCGGGTCTCGGGATCCGTGCGGATCGGGCCGATCGGCAGGCGCACGAGCGCGGTCAGACCGGCGAAGGTCGCAAGGAATACCATCTTGGACCAGATGTCGCGGCCGATCGCCTCGCTCACCACGTGTTCGACGCCCGCCGCCCGCATCGCCGCCGCCAGCGCCTCGACCCGCGCCGAACTCCGACCGTCGAGCTCGCCGAACGCGAACCGCGCCATGGTACCGGTGTGCCTGATCAGCCCCGGCGCGGCCACCACCGAGGCAATCTGCGCCACGCCGCCGATCACGTGCTCGCGGCCGAGGACCCGCGTCAGGACCTCCGGGCTGTCGATGCCGTTCTGGAACGTGACCACGCCGGTGGCGGCGCCGACCAGCGGCCGGCAGGCCGCGGCGGCGGTCTCGGTGTCGTAGAGCTTGACTGCGAAGATCACCAGATCGACCGGGCCGACGCTCACCGGGTCGCCGCTGGCCTGCGCCGGCTGGACCTCGACGTCGCCGAGCGCGCTCTCGATCCCGAGCCCGCGCTCGTGAAGCGCGTCGAGATGGGCGCCGCGGGCGATGAAGGTGACGTCCTGGCCGCTGGCCGCGAGCCGGCCGCCCAGATAGCCGCCGACCCCGCCACTGCCCATGATCGCGATGCGCATGATCCGAGTCCCGTGGTGGTCGATTGAGCTTAGCGCGCCGGCTCGGCGGACGAAAGCTCACCCTGTCGCCAAGCGTCAACCAGGAGCGGGGTCCGCCTAGTGCCAGGCCTGGACGACAGGCTTGAGTCCGGCACAGCCTTGGTGACGACTTTCGTCGGGCAGCTTTAAGATGGCGTTAACCATTCGGCACCAAAAGTTAACTATCATGCCAGGTCACACAACCATAGAGGTTGCCATGCAATGGCTGCGGCGGCCCTGGCCAGTTGGTGCGGCGACCGACGCCGGAGAGCGGGCGGTAGCCTGGTGCCTCGCTCTGGCCCTGGTCAGTAGCCTTCTGGGCTGCGGAGGGGGCGGCGGCGGTGGCGGGAGCTCGGTCGGAGCGCCATCAGCCAGCCTGTATGAGACCACGGAATATCGGGCCAACTACGGCCTCGGCGTGCTCCGGGCGGCCTCCGCCTATGCCGCGGGCGCCACCGGCCGGGGCGTCACGGTCGGCGTGGTCGATACTGGGATCGATGTCGACCATCCGGAGTTCGCGGGCCAGATCGCGGCGGCCAGCACCAACATCGTGAGCGGCAACCCCGCCATGGTCGACGACATCGACGGGCACGGCACGGCGGTCGCCGGCGTGATCGCCGCGCGGCGCAACCAGGCCCTCACGCACGGCGTCGCCTTTCAGGCCAGGCTGCTGGCCGTCCGGGCCGACGCCGCGGGCTCCTGCCCCGGCGGTTGCGCGTTCGATCAGACCGACCTCGCCACCGCCACCGACTATGCCGTCGCCCACGGTGCGGGAGTGATCAACTACAGTCTCGGCGGTGCCAGCAGCCTCGGTGCGCCGCTTCACGACGCATTCGGCCGGGCGGTCAAGGCCGGAACTGTCCTCGTGTTCGCGGCCGGCAATGAGGGGGCGGCCGAGCCGACCTTCCCGGGCCGGTTCGCCGCCGATCCGGCGGCTGGCGACCAGGCCATCGCGGTCGGCGCGGTCGATGCCAAAAAGCAGATCGCGAGCTTCAGCAATCGTGCCGGCAGCGCCCAGGACCACTATCTGGTGGCCCCGGGCGTGAACGTGCTGGCGCCAGCGCTCGGCGGCGGCGCGGCGCTGGTCAGCGGCACCTCCTTCGCGGCCCCGCATGTCAGCGGTGCGGCCGCCGTGGTCCTGAGCGCCGCTCCGTACCTGAGCGCTGCGCAGGTGGTGCAGGTCCTGATCGACAGCGCGACCGACCTCGGAGCGCCGGGGACCGACCCCGTCTACGGCCACGGCCTGGTCAACCTGGAGGCCGCGCTCGGCCCGCTGGGCACGCTCAGCGTGCCGCTCGGGAGCACGGTCGGGGAGGCCGAGGTTCCGCTGGATACCGCGGCCCTCCGACTCGGGCCCGCCTTCGGACGTGGTCCCGACCTGGGCCGGACGATCGTTGTCGATGGCTACGGGCGAGCCTATTGGCTGAACCTCGGAGATCGGGTCGCAGCGCCGGTCACGACCCCGGACCTTGAGGCCTGGCTTGCGCCGGCCGGCGTCCAGTCCCGGTGGTCGATACCGGTCGGGCCGGCGCTTGCACTCGGTCTGACGGTCGCGGCGCCCGGCGACGACGTCGGGGCGGCGGCCGCCCCGGAGGGGGCGAGCGAGGCGGCCAGCGCCGCGTTTGCCTTCGATCTGGGCGTCGGCAGGCTCCTCGGGGATGGTCAGACGCGGCTGGCGCTGGTCCACAGCCTGGGCCTGCAGAACCGGTTCGGCCTGGTCAGTGCCGAGCCTGCGGCCGCCGGTCGCCTGTTCGGCGAGACCGGTCTGGGCTCGCCCTATCTGGCGTTCGCCGATCGGGGTGACGGGATGGTTCTGGCTCAGGAAGTCGGGCCAGGGCTGGCGATCCGGCTGGGCGTCGCCCGCGGCGATCCCGACCGGCAGCAGCCTGGCGACCAGGAGCGCAACGCGGTCGTGCTCGGTGAGTTGGTGCGCAGCTTCGGCTCGGGCGGCATGATGAGCCTGCAGGTCGGCAGCGTCGATGAGCAGCACAGCCTGCTCGCGACCAGCGGCGCTGGCGCCCTCGACGGGCCCGACGGCGCGACCACGACCTTCTTCGGCATGGCCGGGCGGTGGCCGCTCGGCGGCCGGCTCGCCGTGTTCGGTCAGGCGAGCCTCGGCGCCACCGATCCCGGCACCCCTGGCCGGGGCCTGTTCGCGGACGTCTCCAATTTGTGGAGCAGCAGCTTCGCGGCCGGCTTTGCCAGTCGCGGTCTGTTCGCGGACGCCGACCAGCTGACCTTGGCGGCGGTCCAACCGCTTCGGGTCGAGGTCGGCTCGGCGGTCATCGACCGGCCGGTCGGGCGCAGCTTTGAAGGCGCAATCCTGCGCCAGCGCGATCGGGTCGACCTTGCGCCCGAGGGTCGGGAGCTTGATCTCGAGGTCGGCTACCGTCGCGCGCTCGGTGGCAGCTGGTCGCTCGACCTCGACTGGGTGACCCAGCTGGAGCCAGGCCACCAGGCGGACGCCGGACCGGAGCACAGCGCCGCGGTCAGGCTCAGGACCGCGCTGTGATCGGGGATGTGGCCCGGGACCGGCCGCGGACCCGCTCTGCCTCAGGCGCGGGCCGCGGGCGTTGACATGATCGATGCGCCCCGATCGCAGATCGCCGCGCGGCGGTCGATCGTGAAGCCGCCGTCCCGGCTGCGGTAGGAGATGGCCTCCGTGACCATCAGGCTCGGCGAGTACAGACGGTACCTCTGGCAACCCTCGGCGTCCGCGCCGATCGGGACCTGGTACAGGTCGCGGCCGACCTGGATCGCCCCCGGCGGCAGGGGCGACGCAGGTGTCTTGCCGGTGCTTTCAGGCGCCGAGACCGTGCAGCCGCCGAGCCAGCCGAGCACGACGAGCGCCACGAGCCAGACCACCGCCACGCGCTCGCAGCCGCTTATTGACCGGTGCCGAGCCGTCATCGCCACACTCCGAGCGGGCTCGCCGCACCGTCAAGCCGGCCCGCGTCGCGGATTTCGGACGGCTTGCGCTTGCCGGTCGACGGACGCTGCCGCCGGCCGGCTCGATCATCGAGACGGTCAGCCGGCCAAGCGGTCCGCGCTTTCGAGGACGGGCGCATCGAGCCGGGATAACGGCCTCGGCCGGACTCGTCCACCTGCCTTCGCCGGCGCAATCAGCTTCGACCATCGATCACGTCGAGCCGGGCGCCGCCCGAGCACGGCTCTGGCTGTCTCGGCCCTGTCGGTGCTGGCGAGGCCAAGCCTGATCTCGAGAGGCCGGCCCGCGGCGAATTCTCCGATGGCTGCGCCTCCGGACGGCTCGCGATCGCGGCGAGATCGGGTCGGGGGCCAGACCGGACTGCCGCCGCGCCGGCAGGCAGCTTTCCTTCGGTGTCTGGCTGCAACCCGGAGTCAAGCTCGGGCGGCCGTGTCCTCGCAGCCTGTGGTCGCATCGGCCCGCGATCGATCGGGATTGGGTTCGATCGCGAAAATTTATCGGTTCATTAACTTCAATTGTCGAAATTCGGGCAGCCGGTCGCGCGGGCGGTCGACATCCCGGAGAGGTGCTTGAGCGTGTCCATGGCCGCATTCCTGATCCAGCTCGGTCTCCATGGCCTGACCGGTGCGCTGGCGTTTCTGGTCGGCCTGAGAATGGGCCTGATGGATGGCGGAGGAGGTCCCGGGCTCCCGGCGCTGGCCTGCCTCGTCCTGGCCGTGCTGACCATGGCGACGGCCGCTGCCTGGATCGAGGTCGGCCGGCGTCGGGCGCATGGCCGCGAGGCGCAGGCCAGGCGGGCCGCCGAAGCGCAAGTCGATCATCTCACCCGGCACGATGCGTTGACCGGTCTGCCCAACCGCGACGCCTTCCTCGAGCGCCTGCAGGCGAGGCTCGGCGGCGTCCGCCGGAGCGACCGGATGGCGGCCGTCCTGCGCGTCGATCTGGCTGACTTCAAGGCGATCAATGACACTCTGGGCTGCGTCGCGGGCGACGTGCTGCTCCGCCATACTAGCGCCCGCCTGCTCGCGGCGCTGCGCGACTCCGACATGCTCGCGCGCCTGGGCGCCGACGAGTTCGCGATCCTGCAGAACGGCATTGACGAGCCAGCCGGCGCCGCCGACCTCTGCGAGCGCCTGCTCGGGGCCATGAGCGGACCGTTCGACCTCTGCGGTCATCTCACCTATGTCGGCATGCGTATCGGGATCGCGATTGCTCCCGGCGATGGCCACGAGGCCGAGGCGCTGCTCCAGCACGCCGGCCAGGCGCTCGGACGGGCCAAGCTTGAGCCTCCGGCGACGTTCCGCTTCTTCGAGGAAGCCATGGATACCGAGCTGCGCGAGCGCAAGGCGCTGGAGCAGGACCTGGTTCAGGCCCTCGAGCGTTCGGAACTCGAGCTCGAGTACCAGCCGCAGTTCGACATCGCCAGTCGCCGCATGGTCGGCGTCGAGGCGCTGCTGCGCTGGCAGCACCCCGAGCGGGGCCGGATCGGCCCCGACCAGTTCATACCGCTCGCCGAGGACAGCGGCCTGATCGTACCGATCGGTCGCTGGGCGCTCGAGCAGGCCTGCCTGCACGTCCAGAGCTGGCAGCAGAAGGGCGCGCACGCGTTGCGCGCGGCGGTCAATCTTTCGCCGGTGCAGTTTCGGGATCCGAACCTCGCGAGCCACGTCGGCGAGATCCTCGAGCGCAGCGGGCTGGCCCCCGACCGGCTCGAGCTCGAGATCACCGAGCGCGTTCTGATGGAGGACACCGAGGCCAACCTGCAGACGCTGGCCAGTTTGAAAGCCCTGGGGGTCAGGATCTCGATCGACGATTTCGGGGTCGGGCACTCGTCGCTCAGCTACCTGCGCCGGTTTCCGTTCGACGAGATCAAGCTCGATCGTTCGTTCGTCGGCGCGCTCGACCACGATCCGAGCGCCGCGGCGATCGTGCGCGCCACGCTCAGCCTCAGCCGCAGCCTCGGCCTGGACTCGGTGGCCGAAGGCGTCGAGAGCGCCGAGCAGCTGCGGCTGCTCGGCCTGGAGGGTTGCCGCGTCGCGCAGGGGTATTACTTCAGCCCCCCGGTCCATCCTTGCGAGATCGATGCCATGGTGACGGCGCTGGCCGCGGCGCCCGCTCATATTGAATCGACATCTCATGAACTGCATGGAACTGGCTGAAATAGCTTCGAATTGCAGTCAATCTTGCCATCGGAGCTCTGATGCTGACGAGCTCGTCGGGTGGCCGAGCTCGATCTCAGGTTAATTTTTCTGTTGAAGAGATCAACTTCTAGGAATAACATCGTTATCAACCTGCGATTTCGGAAGTCACTTGACTTCACGTTGTACGTGAAGAAAAGCCCGGCGGCAACGCCGGCATGCTGAATGGGCGTCACAATGGCTCCTTCGTCGGCAGTCGACCGCGATCTCGCGTCGGCACTGGACCCGGTCTCGGTCCACACCAGCGATCTGCGCCATCGCCGGCGCGCCCTCCGACCGGCGGCGGAGGCGGCGCGCGGGCGGCGCGTCAACCTCGACAGCCTCGCGATCGGGGCGCCGCTGACCGCGGCGTTCATCGGCGCTCTGCTGACCGAGCCGGGCGCTGCCGCGCGGCCCGGTCAGGATCCGGACGCGGCCGTGAGCCCGGTGCGGGGCGCCCAGGCCGGCGATTCGGCGACCGCCGCCGGGACCGCCGGTGGCGGCTTTGGAGCGGAGCCCGGGCTGGACGGGACATCGGCGGCCGGGTTGGCCGGCCAACCAGGGACAGCCCTCGATCCCGTGTCGGTCGACGGCGTCCCGGCGGCACTGGCCGTCACCCATGAAGGCGTCGCGGGCGCGTCCGCCGGCGCGACGGCGTCCGAGGCTGTGGCAGGGCCCGGCGCGGTCGCGGCGGCCGCCGGCGCGATCAACATGAGCCTGACGGTCGCCGGGGTCGGGGGCGCCGAAGGGACCGGCGTCCCGGGGGCCGACGGTGCGAGCGACGGCGGGACGATCGGCAGCGTGGTCGGCGGCACCAGCGGCGACGACGTGATCCGGGGCACCGCCGGCGACGATGTCCTGAGCGGTGGCGCGGGCGACGACCTGATTTACGGCTACGCCGGCGACGACCTGCTGGATGGCGGCGTCGGCAACGACCGGCTGTTCGGCGGCGCCGGCAACGATATCCTGCTCGGCGGCGCCGGCAACGACCAGCTGCACGGCGGCGCCGGCAACGACGATCTGCTCGGCGGCACGGGCAACGACCAGCTGCACGGCGACGGTGGCAATGACCAGCTCGACGGCGGGCCGGGCAACGATCTGGTCGATGGCGGCGCCGGCGCCGATCGCATGCAGGGCGGCACCGGCGACGACCTCCTGGTCGTCGACAACCTGAACGACGTGGCGCTCGACAATACCCCGGGACCCCTCGGCGGCGGCAGCGACACGCTGCGCGTCGACGACAGTTTCAGCGCCAGCCTCGCGGCCCAAAATCGCCCGCCGGACGTCACCTTCGTCCTCAGCGACAGCCTCGGCGGCAGTCTGCCCGCGGGTGCGCACAGCTACACGCAGCAGGTCGCTCTCGGCATCGAGAACGTGGTCCTGACCGGGTCCGCCGATCACGACGTGATCGGCGACGACGGCGACAACCACCTCACCGGCAATGCGGGCGACAATGCGCTCTACGGTCGGGGCGGCGACGACCTGCTGCAGGGCGGCGCCGGCAACGACCTGCTCGACGGCGGCGCCGGCAGCGATCATCTCGAGGGCGGCGCCGGCGACGACATCCTGAACGGCGCTGGCGGGGACGACCAGCTGTATGGCGGCGCTGGCAACGACATCCTGAAAGGCGGCCTGGGCGCCGATCATCTCTATGGCGAGGCAGGCAACGACAGCTTCGTGATCGGCCTGAACGATAGTGCGGTCGACACGGTGTTCGATCACGAGGGCAGCAATCGCCTGGTCCTCGACGGCTACTCGGGCCAGCCGATCCAGACCGCCATGGTTGGCGATGATCTCTACCTCGTGGTCGACAACAGTCCGGTTGCGGTGATCAGCGGCTATCGCGGCCATGAAGATGCATGGCTCGGGATCGACACCGGAAAGGGGGTGGTGTCGATCGCGGATCTGATGCTCAAGACCGCGGACTCAGGGGCGCAGCCGGGCTCGAGCGCGCCGGCGTCGAGCGCCCCCGAAGCTTCGCACGACGTGCTGAGCGCCTATCTGACCAGCCCCAGTCTCGTCGGCAGCGCCGGCGCCGATCAGCTGATCGGGACCAGCGGCCCGGACTGGCTGAGCGGCGGCGCCGGCGACGACCACCTGCAGGGCGGCGCCGGTCCCGACGTGCTCGACGGCGGTCCCGGCAGCGACCTGCTCGAGGGCGGTGCTGGCGACGATCACTATCTGTTCAAGTCCGGCGAGTGGGGCTTGGACACCATCCGCGACGCCGCGGGCTCGAACGTCGCCGAGCTCCACGGCTTCGCCGGGGCGAGGCTGGAGGGAGCGGTGGTCGGCAATGACCTCGTCGTCGTCGTCGACCACGCCCCGCTCTTCAAGGTCGAGAACTATGTCGGCCACGAGGACTCGTTCGCCGGCGTCGATGTCGACGGCAGCTTCGTCCCGGCCCACGATCTGTTCGGCTCGACCTCCTAGTCGAGCGCCATGGCCAGCGGCGCCGAGCCGGCGGTCACCGCCGCCCGCAGCGCCGCCGCCGGCGGCAGGAGCTGGCTGACGTAGAAGCGGGCGCTGGCGAGCTTGGCCTCGGCCAGCGGGTGGCCGACCGTCCGGGCCTTGAGGGCGGCGCGCGCCAGCAGAAAGCCGCCGAGCGTGGTCGCGAGCATGCGCAGATAGGGCGTCGCGCCCGCGGCTGCGGCATCGGGATCGTTGCCGTGCCCGCTCTGCAGCCACCGGGTCGCCTCCTCGAGATCCTCGAGGGCCGCCGCCAAGGGCGGCTGAAGGTCGGTTGCGCCGGCCGGCGTCAGCGCCGCGAGATCCTGCCTGAGCTCCGCGAACAGCGTCCAGGGCAGGCGACCCTCCGCCAGCTGCAGCTTGCGCCCGACCAGATCGAGCGCCTGGATGCCGTTGGTGCCCTCGTAGATCATCGCGATCCGGGCATCGCGCAGGTGCTGGGCGATCCCGGTCTCCTCGATGTAGCCCATGCCGCCATGGACCTGGAGCGCGCTGGATGCGATCTCGAAGCCGAGGTCGGTGCACCATGCCTTGACCAGCGGGATCAGGAGCGCCAGGCGACCATCCGCCTGCGCCCGGCGGGCGGCATCGGGTTCGCGGACAGAGCGGTCGAGGGCGGCCGCCGTCGAGTAGGTCAGCGCCCGCATGGCCTCGATCTGGGTCTTCATCGTGGCCAGCATGCGGCGGACGTCGGGATGTTCGACGATCCGCGCCGGCGCGTCGGTGCCGCCGTTGCGCCGGCGGCCCTGGACCCGCTCGCGGGCGTAAGCGAGGGCTCCCTGGTAAGCGCGCTCGGCGAGCGCCAGTCCCTCGAGCCCGACCGACAGACGGGCGTTGTTCATCATCGTGAACATCGCCTGCATGCCGCCCTGCTCCTCGCCGACCAGATAGCCGATCGCGCCCTCGCGGTCGCCGAACGCCATCACGCAGGTCGGCGCGCCATGAATCCCGAGCTTGTGCTCGAGCGACACGCAGCGGAGATCATTGCGGGCGCCGAGCGCGCCGTCGTCCTCGACCAGGAACTTCGGGATCAGGAACAGCGAGATGCCGCGCGTGCCGGCGGGCGCGCCCTCGGTGCGCGCGAGCACCATGTGGATCGTGTTCTCGGTGTAGTCGTGCTCGCCGTAGGTGATGAAGATCTTGGTGCCGTGGATCCGGTAGTGATCGCCCTCCCGCACCGCCCGGGTCCGGAGGGCGCCGACGTCGGAGCCGGCCTGCGGCTCGGTCAGGCACATGGTGCCGGTCCACTCACCGCTCACGAGCTTGGGCAGATAGCGCCGGCGCTGCGCCTCGGTGCCGTGCCGGAGCAGCAGCTCGACCCCGGCCTGGGTCAGGATCGGGCAGAGGCAGAACGACAGGTTGGCGCTGTTCCACATCTCCCAGACCGCGGTCGCCACGGTCCAGGGCAGGCCCTGACCGCCCCACTCGGACGGCAGCTGCAGCCCGTGCCAGCCGCCCTCGACGAACTTCCAGTACGCGTCCTTAAAGCCGTCGGGGGTGCGCACGACGCCGTCTTCGAGCCGCGCCCGCTGGCGATCGCCCTGGGCGTTCAGGGGCAGGAGCTCGTTGACCGCGAACCGGCCCGCCTCCTCAAGGACCTGTCCGACCAAGTCGGGGGTGGCGGCGTCGAGGCCGGGCAGCCGGCCGAGCCCCTCGAGGTCGACCAGGTGCTCGAGGACGAAGCGGATGTCCGGTATCGGGGGCGCGTACGCGGTCATTTCGGTCTCACCATCGTGCGGGCGCGAGGTTGGCGTCAGAGTACGGCGCCGGGGTTCAGGATGCCCTTCGGGTCGAGCACGGCCTTGAGTCCGTGCATCAGCTCGAGCTCGAGGGCCGATTTGCGGGCGGCGAGCTCGGTGCGCTTCAGCCGGCCGATGCCGTGCTCGGCGCTGATGCTGCCGCCGAGCCCGGCGACTACGTCGAACACGAGGCCCTGGACCTGCTCCGCGCGGGCGCGGAACGCGTCGGCCGTCATGTCTGCGGGCTGGAGCAGATTGTAGTGGATGTTGCCGTCGCCGAGATGACCGAACGGCATGATCCGAACACCCGGTACCGCTGCGGCGAGGGCGGCGGCGCCCTGCTCGATCAGCTCCGGCACCCGTGAGACCGGCACCGCGATGTCGTGGCGCAGCACCAGGCCCTCGTGGGCCATCGCCTCGGTCGGATTTTCGCGCAGCGCCCAGAGCGCACGCCGCTCGGCCTCGCTCTTGGCGATCACGCCGTCGGTGATCAGGCCACGGGCGAGCGCGTCTTCGAGCACGCGCTCGAGCTCGGCGCTAAGGCCGCCCTCGAGCGACCAGGCGACCTCGGCCAGCACGTACCAGGGCGCCGGGCGGGCGAGCGGCGCGCGGGCGCCGGGCAGATAGCGCAGCACGAGATCGACGCAGCCGCCGGCCAGCAGCTCGAACGAGCTCACGGTCTCGCCGAGCCGTTCCCGGACCCGCCCGAGCAGGGCCACCGCCGCCTGCGGGGAGGGCGCCGCGAGCCATGCGGTCTGGCGCTCGCGCGGCCGCGGCAGGAGCCGGAGCACGGCCGCGGTGATCACGCCGAGCGTGCCTTCGGCGCCGATGAACAGCTGCTTCAGGTCATAGCCGGTATTGTCCTTGCGCAAGGACCGCAGGCCATCCCAGATCCGGCCGTCGGCGAGCACGACCTCGAGCCCGAGCACCAGCGCCCGCGCCATGCCGTAGCGCAGCACGTTGATGCCGCCCGCGTTGCTCGAGAGATTGCCGCCGATCTGGCAGGAGCCCTGGGCGCCGAGCGCCAGCGGGAACAGCCGGTTGACCTCGGCCGCGGCCTGCTGGACGGTCTCGAGCACGCAGCCGGCCTCGACCGTGATCGTGTCGTTGAGGGGGTCGAGCGCGCGGATCCGGTTCAGGCGGCCGAGCGACAGGACCGCGAGCCGGCCGGAGCGGTCCGGCACGCCGGCGCCGACCAGGCCGGTGTTGCCGCCCTGCGGCACGACCGGAACGCCGGCGCCGTGACAGAGCTCGAGCACGGCCGCGACCTCGGCGGTCGTTGCCGGGCGCAGCAGCAGCGGCGAATGGCCGCGCGCCGTGCCCCAGGGCTCGGCCGTATGCGGCCCGATCCGCTCGGGGTCGACGCTCCAGCCGCGCGGACCGACCCGGCGATCGACCGCCTCGAGGAAGCCCGACGGCAGGACCGAGGGGGCGGCGCATGAGCGGGCTTGGACCATGGGGACTATCTAGGCGACGCGTGGCGGTGGCACAATGTTCCGGCGCCGCCGGCCAGGCACCGCGGCTCGCCGACCACCAGTTGACAGGCCGGGCGGCTCCGATAGCCTACCCGCCGATCCCCGACCGCGCGACCATCGAGGAGGGAACCGAGCTATGGATCAGGCGGCGCTCGAGCCCGTGATCGACGACGCCTTCGAGCAGCGCAGCCGGATCGGCGTCGACACCGGCGGGCCGGTCCGGACCGCGGTCGAGGCGGCGCTCGCCGGCCTGGACGCGGGACGGTTCCGGGTCGCCGAGAAGGTCGATGGCGTCTGGCGCGTGCACCAGTGGCTGAAGAAGGCGGTGCTGCTGTCCTTTCGCCTCAACCCGATGAGTGCGATCGAAGGCGGCCCGGGTGGGGCGCATTGGTGGGACAAGATCCCCTCCAAATTCGCGAGCTGGACCGCCGCCGAGTTCACCGCCGCCGGCTTTCGGGCGGTGCCCGGCTGCGTCGTCCGCCATTCCGCCTACATCGCGCCCGACGTCGTGCTGATGCCGTGCTTCGTCAATCTCGGCGCCCACGTCGACCGCGGCACGATGATCGACACCTGGGCGACGGTTGGCAGCTGCGCCCAGATCGGCCAGCGCGTGCACATCTCGGGCGGTGCCGGCATCGGCGGCGTGCTCGAGCCGCTGCAGGCGACCCCGGTCGTCATCGAGGACGACTGTTTCGTCGGCGCCCGGTCCGAGGTCGCCGAGGGGGTGATCGTCGAGCAGGGCGCGGTGCTGGCGATGGGCGTGTTCATCGGCGCCTCGACGAGGATCGTCGATCGGGCGTCGGGCGAGATCTACCAGGGCCGGGTGCCGGCCTATTCGGTGGTCGTGCCGGGCACGCTGCCGGGGCCATCGCTGCCCGACGGCCGGCCCGGCCCGGGCCTGGCCTGCGCGGTGATTGTCAAGCGGGTCGACGCCGGCACCCGCGCCAAGACCTCGATCAACGAGCTGTTGCGTGCATGAGCGACCTGACCGATCCGGTTGCGCTCGCCCAGGCGCTGATCCGGTGTCCGAGCGTGACGCCGGCCGACGAGGGGGCGCTGGCCGTCCTCGAGGACGCGCTCGGGCGGCTCGGCTTCCGCTGTCACCGGCTGACCTTCGAGGAGGCCGGGACGGCGCCGGTCGGCAACCTCTACGCGCGGCTGGGTGAGGCCGGGCCGAACCTCGCGTTCGCCGGCCACACCGACGTCGTGCCCTCGGGAGATCCGGCGGCCTGGCGGGTCGACCCGTTCGCTGGCGTGGTCCAGGGCGGCCAGCTCTATGGCCGTGGCGCGGTCGACATGAAGGGCGCGATCGGCGCCTTCGTCGCGGCGACCGCCCGCTTTCTGGCCGAGCATCGGCCGGCGGGCTCGATCAGCTTCCTGATCACCGGCGACGAGGAGGGGCCGGCGGTCAACGGCACCAGGAAGCTGCTCGGCTGGCTCAGGGAGCAGCGTGAGCACCTCGACGCCTGCGTGGTCGGCGAGCCGACCAACCCGACCCGGCTCGGGGAGATGATCAAGATCGGCCGGCGCGGCTCGCTGACCGGCTGGCTGACCGTGCCGGGGGTCCAGGGTCATGCCGCCTATCCCGAGCGAGCGGACAACCCGATCCCGCGCCTGCTCGCGATGCTGGCGGCGCTGACCGCGGCGCCGCTCGACGGCGGCAGCGAGTATTTCCAGGCCTCGGACCTGGTGATCACCTCGGTCGACGTCGGCAACCAGGTGAGCAACGTCATCCCCGGGCAGGCGCGCGCGACCTTCAACATCCGTTTCAGCGACCGGCACAGCGCGAGCTCGCTGGAAGCCTGGCTGCGCCAGCGGCTGGATACCGTCGGCGGCCGCTACGAGCTCCGGACGCAGGCGGGCGGCGAGCCGTTCGTGACCCAGCCGGGCCCGTTCAGCGAGCTGCTCGAGAGCCTGATCGAGCGCGAGCTCGGCGTGACCCCGGAGCTCTCGACTTCCGGCGGGACCTCCGATGCCCGCTTCATCAAGGACGCCTGCCCGGTGGTCGAATTCGGTCTGGTCGGCGCCACGATCCATCAGGTCGACGAGCGGGTCGATGTCGCGGACCTCGAGGCCTTGACGCGGATCTATCAGGCCCTGCTCACGAGTTACGTCAGGCCGGCCTGATGCCGGACCGCCGGGAGGTTTTCGCGTCCCTCTACGGCGCCTGGCGGCTCGCTTTTCTCGATCAGTCGGGCATGAGGCACTTCAACCTGACAGTCGACGGTTTCTGGCGCTCGTTTTTCGCCGCGGTGCTGGTGGCGCCTGCCTTCGCCATACTGGTCGCGCAGAAGCTCGCCTCCGTCCCAGGACCGCTCGACCTCGGTTGGGCCACGCTGGTGCAGGCGCTCGCCTATGCGCTGAGCTGGGCCGCCTTTCCGCTGGCGGCGGTCGTGCTGACCCAGCTGCTCGGCCTCAGCCGCAACTACGTGGCCCTGATCATCGCGCTGAATTGGGCGACGGTGCTGCAGGTCGGGGTGTTCCTGGCCGCGGTCGTGGTCGAGCTCGCGGCGCCGGGGCTGCTCGACGGTCTGATCCTGTTGCTCGTCACCGGTGCGATCCTGTTCTATCAATGGTTCGTGACCCGCGCCGCCCTCCAGAGCACCGGCGGGGTGGCTCTGCTGCTGGTGCTGGTCGATCTCGTGCTGAACACGGCGATCAATCTGTCGGCCGAGCGTCTGATGTGACGCCTTCATAGTCGACGCGGGTCAGAGACAGGCCGCAGGCCGGAGCGGTCGGCCCGGCCGCCGCCCGGTCCCGCGCCGCCAGCACCGTCTCGATCTGCGCGACCGGCCAGCGGCCCTCGCCGACCAGCTTGAGGGTGCCGACCATGTTGCGCATCTGGTGGTGCAGGAACGAGCGCGCCCGGGCTGCGATCTCGATCTGCTCGCCGTTCCGGACCACTGTCAGCTGGGCGAGCGTCTTGACCGGCGACCTGGCCTGGCAGAGCGTGCTCCGGAAGCTCGTGAAATCGTGCCGGCCGACCAGGCTTTGAGCGGCCTCGTGCATGATCTCGGCGTCGAGGTGGCGGGCCACCTGCCAGGCCCGGCCGCGCTCCAGCGCGAGCGGCGGGCGGCGGTTGACGATCCGATAGCGGTAATGGCGCATGGTCGCCGAGAAGCGGGCATGGAAGTCCGGGGCGACCGCGGCCGCCTCGAGCACCACGACCGGCTGCGGCCGGAGGTGGTGGTTGAGCGCGTTGCGCAGCGTTTCGACCGCGACTGCGCGGCTGAGATCGAGATGCGCGACCTGGCCGCTCGCGTGCACGCCGGCATCGGTGCGACCGGCGCCGACCACCTGGACCTCCTCGCCGCAGAAGGCCAGGACCGCCGCCTCGAGGCTCGCCTGGATCGAGGCGCCATCGGCCTGCCGCTGCCAGCCGCGAAACGGCCCGCCGTCGTATTCGAGCGTCAGCCGGTAGCGTGGCATCAGGGCCCGAGCCGGCTGCCGACGGGCAGCGCGAAACCGCGCCGGAAGTCGTCGCTCGCAAGCGGCCGTCCACCCGCCCGCTGCAGACGCGTGAGCCGGAGCGCGCCCACGCCGCAGGCGATCGTCAGGCGCTCGTCCAGGACCTGACCCGGCCGGCCTTCGCCGGGTGCGACCTGGCCCGCCAGCACGGCGAGGCGCTGGCCCTCGAATTCGGTCCAGCAGCCGGGCCAGGGGTCGAGCGCGCGCAGCTGGCGCTCGAGCAGATCCGCCGGGCGGGTCCAGTCGAGGCGACCCTCGGCCTTATCGATCTTGGCGGCGTAGGTCACGCCTTCCTCCGGCTGCGGCTCTGGCCGCGCGCGGCCCGCCGCCAGATCGTCGATCGCCGGGCCGACCATCCGCGCGGCGAGCCCGGCCAACTGGTCGTGCAGGGTCGCCGCGGTACTGTCGGCGGTGATCGGCATCCGTGCCATCGTCAGGACCGGGCCGCTGTCGAGCGCCGGCTCGATCTGAAAGATGGTGATCCCGGTCTCGGTATCGCCCGCCAGCAGCGCGCGCTGGATCGGCGCCGCGCCGCGCCAGCGGGGCAGCAGCGACGCGTGCAGGTTGATGGCGCCGAGCCGGGGCGCCTCGAGGATCGGTCGCGGCAGGATCAGGCCGTAGGCCGCGACCACGGCGAGGTCGGCCCCAAGCGCTCGGAATTCGGCCTGCACCTCCGGGTCGCGCAGGCTCACGGGGGAAGCCACCGGCAGGCTGAGACCCCGGGCCGCGGTCTCGACCGGAGAAGGGCGGGCGCGCAGGCCCCGCCCCGCCGGCCGGGCCGGCTGGGTATAGACCCGGACCAGCGCGTGCCGGCCGCGGGCGAGCGCCTCCAGGCTCGGGACGGCAAATTCGGCCGTGGCCATGAACACGAGCCGGAGCGGCCGATCCCCGGTCGCGGCCATCTCCGCCTCGGATCGACGGACGCTGTCAGCGCTGGTCATTGGGACGGCCCACGCGGCTTGCCAAGGGCGGGGCTGTCGCCGACCGGCTCAGGCGCTCTGCCGGGTGCGCTTGGCCTTGGCCAGTCGGCGGAGGATCATAGTCCGCTTGAGCGCCGAGAGATGGTCCACGAACAGCACGCCGTTCAGGTGGTCGATTTCATGCTGCAGGCAGCGGGCCAGCAGGCCCTCGGCGTCGATCTCCCGGGTCTCCCCCGCGCGGTCGAGATAGCGGACCCGGACCTGGTCGGGACGGGTGACCTCGCCGAACTGCTTGGGCAGGCTGAGGCAGCCTTCTTCGGCGACGGTCATGCTCTCGGAGCACCAGACCAGCTCGGGATTGATCACGAACCGCGGCGCCCGCTCGCCGTCCTCGCCGAGGTCGAGCACGAACGCCCGTTTGAGGACGCCGACCTGGGGGGCTGCAAGGCCAATCCCGGGGGCGGCGTACATGGTCTCGAGCATGGCGTCGAGCAGACCCAGGAGCTCGGCGTCGATCCGCTCGATCGGGGCGCAGACCATGGTCAGGCGACGATCGGGCGCCTCCAGGATCTCGAGCGGGGTCGTGACGGTCGCTATCATGGTCCGGGCGCCGGACACCTACGAACTCGATGCCCCCCGGTCAAGCGCGATCGGCGGCGCCATCCCGGACCGGCCGGCGTGCCTTGAGCGCGGCACCGAGCGTGCCGTCGTCCAGGTAGTTCAGCTCGCCGCCGATCGGGACGCCGTGGGCCAGCCGGGTGACCGCCGGACCGCTGGCACCGAGGCGCTCGGCGATGTAATGCGCGGTCGTCTGGCCGTCGACCGTGGCGCTGGTCGCGAGGATCACCTCGGTGACCGGCTCGCGCTCGATCCGGCGCAGCAGCCGGTCGATGCCGAGATCGTCGGGCCCGCGGCCATCGAGCGCGGAAAGAACGCCGCCGAGCACGTGATAGCGGCCCTTGAACAGCCGGGAGCGCTCCAGGGCCCAGAGGTCGTCGACCTCTTCGACGACGCAGATCAGACTGCCGTCGCGGTCGGGATCGGCGCAGATCGAGCACGGCTCGACGGCATCCAGGTTGCCGCAGACCGGGCATTGACGGACCTCCCGGGCGGCGGTGGCGAGCATCGCCGCGAGGCGCGGCATCAGGGTCTCGCGCTGCTTCAGCAGGTGGAGCGCCGCCCGGCGCGCCGAGCGCGGCCCGAGCCCCGGCAATTTCGCCAGCAGCTGGATCAGGTCTTCGAGCGGGCGCGCGGCCATCGGCGGCGAACGGGGCTCGGTCAGAACGGCAGCTTGAGCCCCGCCGGCAGGTTCATGCCGCCGGTGAGCTTGCTCATCTCGTCCTGGACGTGGGCCTCGACCTTGGCCTTGGCGTCGTTGAAGGCCGCGACCACGAGATCCTCGAGGATCTCGATCTCCGCGGGCTCGACCAGGCTCGGATCGATCTTGATGGCGCGCATCTCGCCCTTGCCGTTGAGGGTCACGGTCACCATGCCGCCGCCGGCCGCGCCGGCGACCTCGATCGTGTCCAGTTTGGCCTGCATCTCGGCCATCCGGCTCTGCAGCTTCTGGGCTTCTTTGAGCATGTTGCCGAGGTTCTTCATAGTCGCTCCGGTCTGGGGCAGGGGTGGGTCGTCGTCAGTCCGCGGCCGATCGCACGTCGACGATCCGGGCCCCGGGGAAGCTCGCGAGGACCGGCGCGACCCGCGGGTCCCGGGCGAGTGCGTCGATCCGCTCGCGCTTGGCGGCCGCGGCCTGCTCGGCGAGCGTCGGCGCCGCGGCGGCACCCTCGGCGCCGACGCTGACCAGCCACGGCCGGCCGGTCCAGCGGTTGAGCGCGGCGGCGATCCGGCCGGACAGGCCGGCGGGCGTGCCGGCGCCCAGGCGCAGCTCGATCCGGCCGGGCTCGAAATGCACCAGATGGGCGGCCTGGTACAGCCAGCTGTGCAGCATCGGCTCGCCCAATCGGCGGAACAGGTCGACCGTCTCGGCGAATGAGGTCGGCTGTGCGCGCTCCGGTGCGGGCGCCTCAAACGGTGCCGGCGGCGGTTCGGCAACCGCGAGCGCGGTCACGCCGGTACCGGCCGGGCGTGGCGCCCGCGGCGCCGCCGGCGACGGCTCCCGGCCGCCCGCCACTTGGCGGGCGAGCTCCGCCGGCGGCGGCAGCTCGGCGACGTAGGCGAGCCGCACCAGTACCATCTCGGCCGCCAGCAGCGGGCTCGGCGCCTGCCGCACGTCGTCCAGGCCTTTGAGCAGCATCTGCCAGTTGCGGGCGAGCACCGGGATGCCCAGACCTTCGGCCAGGGTGCGGCCGCGCTCGGCGTCGGTTGCTGCCACGCCGAACGCCTCCGCGGCCTCGGGCGCGACCTTGATCCGGGTCAGCCAGTGGCTGATCTCGAGCAGGTCCTGCAGCACCGCCTCGGGCTCGGTGCCGAGGTCGTGGAGCTCGCGAAGGCCATCGAGCGCGCCCTTGAGGTCTCCCTGCACGAGCCGCTCGAACAGGTCCAGCACCCGGCCGCGATCGGCAAGGCCCAGCATGTCCTGCACGTGCACCGCGGTGATCGCCGCCTCGGCGTCGGCACCGTGCAGCGCGATCGCCTGGTCGAGCAGCGACAGGCCGTCGCGGACCGAGCCCTCGGCCGCGCGCACCAGCAGCGCGAGCGCGCCGTCCTCGACCCGGACCCGCTCTTTGGCCGCGATCCCGGCCAGATGCTCGCGCAAGCGCTCACCCTCGACCCGGCGCAGGTCGAAGCGCTGGCAGCGCGAGAGCACGGTGACCGGGACCTTGCGCACCTCGGTCGTGGCGAAGATGAAGATGGTCTGCGGCGGCGGCTCCTCGAGCGTCTTGAGCAGGCCGTTGAAGGCCTTCTCCGACAGCATGTGGACCTCGTCGACGATGTAGACCTTGTAGCGGGCCGAGGTTGGCGCGTAGCGCACGCTGTCGACCAGCTCGCGGACGTCGTCGATGCCGGTCCGGGTCGCGGCGTCCATCTCGAGCACGTCGATGTGCCGGCCCTCGGCGATCGCGACGCAATGGCCGCAGACGCCGCAGGGCTCGGGCGTCGGCTGCCCCTGACCGTCCGGACCGACGCAGTTCAGCGCGCGGGCGATGATCCGCGCGGTCGTGGTCTTGCCGACCCCGCGGATGCCGGTCAGAAGGAATGCGTGCGCGATCCGGCCGGTGCGCAGTGCGTTGGTCAGCGTCCGGACCAGCGGCGCCTGGCCGATCAACTCCGACAGGCGCTGCGGCCGGTAGGTCCGGGCGAGCACCCGATAAGGCTCGATCCGCCGACCGCCAGGATCGACGAGGCTGGTGGCTGGTTGGGCGGCGCTGTCGGGCATCGGACCTGGCCCCGGCGACGGGTCCGGAATGGGAGGCGGAAAGGGAGCTGGCACTGCGACCCGGCCCGAGCTCGTTACGGCTGCTTCCTTCCGGACCTGACCGGGTTGGCGAGTGGACCGTCCGCCGCCAGCTCCCCGAGGCCAATATCGGGCTTCCGCCCGCCGAGTGCAAGCCGCCGGCAGGCGGAGCCGCGCGCGCCATTGGTGGCGCTCACGCCTTGGCGTACAGTGAGGGCCGCACCCAAGGAGTGGCCATGGCGCGCCTGTCCAACCCGCCGCCGCATCGCTACAGCGGTGCCGGCCATGATCGCGCCGCCCATCGGCGGCTTGATGCCGGCTGGCTCAACGCGCGGCGCGCCGACCCGGACACGCGGGTGATCCTGATGTCGGGCCTGGAAATATTGGTGGCCGCGACCGACGAACCCTCGGCCCTGCTCCTGACCGTGGCCGAGCTCGGCGACCCGCTGCCCGAGACGGCGATTTTCCTGGGCGAGCACGATGGGGTTGGCCTGTTCGCGGCCGATCTCGGGCTGACCGAGCCACCGAGCGGCCGGTTCGTCGAGGTGCGCGCGGTCGGCGCACGGCTGCCGGCCAGGCAGGCCGGCTGGTTCGCCTACGCCCGGGCGCTCGCCCACTGGCACAGCCGGCACCGTTTCTGCGGCGTCTGCGGCGGGCCGACGACGAGCGAGCAGGGCGGGCACGTGCGGCGCTGCGAGAGCTGCGGCGCGCAGCATTTTCCCCGCAGCGATCCGGCGGTGATCGTGCTGGTGACCCATAGCCATCCCGAGCTCGGCGAACGCTGCCTGCTCGGGCGCTCGGCGCGCTTTCCGGCTGGCATGTACTCGACGCTTGCCGGGTTCGTCGAGCCCGGCGAATTGCTTGAGGAGACGGTCCGGCGCGAGATCTACGAGGAGGCAGGGGTCGAGCTCGACCGCGTGCAGTACCGCTCCTCGCAGCCCTGGCCGTTTCCGGCGTCGCTGATGCTCGGGTTCCGCGCCAGCGCGCGCAGCGACGAGCTGCGGATCGACCCCGAGGAGCTGGTCGCCGCCGGCTGGTACACGCGCGCCGAGCTGATCGACCCGGAGCGCCGGCCGGTGCAGCTGCCCAACCCGGATTCGATCGCCCGCCACCTGATCGAGGACTGGCTGTTCGAGAAGTCGACGGACTGAGCGGCCCCGCGCCCGCCGCTCACAGCGGCGGATCCAGCAGTGCCCGCAGGCGGCCGGCGGAGGCCCGGGCGAAGCGGATCAGCAGCGCCTTGCGACGGGCTGCGCCGAGCGTGCGGAGCGGAGCCTCGCGCAGCACCTCGGCGGCGAAGCGGTCGGCCCGGATCAGTCCCTCCTCCGGCGGCAGCAGCTCGAGCGGGAAGCCGTCCGCGACCGCGAAATAGAACCGATCGCAGTAGCCGAGGTAGGCCGGCCATTTGCGGTCGGCGAGGAAATCGGCGCGGCTCGCCTTGACCTCGACCAGCGTGATCGTGCCGGTCCGATCGAGGGCGACCAGGTCGGCCCGGCGACCATTGGCGAGCGCGAGCTCGGCGACCACCGCCTGGTCCGCGGCCGCGAGCGCACGGGCCACACCGCGCAGGATCTCGGCGGCGCCGAGGGCGGTCATCGCCGGCGGTCGCGGGTCGGGACTCAAGAGAACCTTAACTCCGCGCCGGTCACAATCAGGCGCGTGCCCGGCGCCACCCATGGCAGCGATTCGGCCGGCAACGCGCCCAACGAAAGCCCATCCGGGAGCAAGAGAACGCCATGACAGCACCAGCGGCTCAGGCTGCGTCCGACCCCAGCGCTCTCGGTCGGCGCCGCGCCCAACTGCTCCAGGGCGGTGCCCAGCCGGTCCAGGGCGGCGCCGCATCCGCCGCGCCGGCGCAAGCGCTGTCGCTCGCCGACGTCCAAGAGCTGCGCGGCAATCCCTCGACCGGCGCCCGCGCCACGCTCGCGGCCAAGTTCGGACGACAATACGACAGCCTGATCGAGAGCGAAACCAAGTCGCTCGCCGAGTCCGTCCTCCTGCTGTTGGTCAGGGACCTGGAGAAGAGCGTCCGCCAGGCGCTCGCCGAGACGGTGGCCGCCAGCCCGCATCTGCCGCACGCCGTCGCCATGCGGATGGCGCGCGACGAGATCGAGGTCGCCCGGCTGGTGCTCGAGCGCAGCCCCGTGCTCGGCGACGAGGACCTCGCCGAGATCGTCCGGACCCACGCCCTGCAGTATGCCTTCGCGGTCGCCGGACGCGAACATCTCTCGGAGTATCTGTCGGACATCGTCGCCGAGGCCGGCGATGCCGAGGTGATCGCCCGTCTGGCCGGCAACAGCGGCGCCCAGATCTCGCTCGGGACGTTGACCCGGCTGGCCGACGACTACCGCAACGACCGTGGCATCCAGGATCGGCTGGTGCGCCGGCCGGCGCTGCCTTACGAGCTGGTCGACCGCATGGTCGCCGAGATCGGCGAGCGGCTCGAGTGGGAGCTCGTGCGCAAGCGCCGGATGACCGCGGAAGAGGCCCGCCAGCTGATCGCGGCGACCCGCGAGCGCGCGACGATCAATATCGTCGCCCGCGAGCATGGCGAACGCTCGCTCGAGCGCGAGCTGCGTGACCGGCTCACGGTCGGCGAGCTCGGCCCCGAGCAGCTCCTGACCTACCTGCGCGATGGCGAGATCAGCCGGTTCGAAGCGGGCATCGCCCTGCTCGCGGATGCTGACCCGCGGCGCGTCCGCCAGCTGCTGTACGGCGTCGACCGGCGCGGCCTCGCGGCGCTTGCCGCCCGGGCGGGCTTCGCCACCCCGCACTACGTGGCCCTGCGCATGACGCTCGATCTCGCCGAACGAGGGGTCAAGGGCACCGCCCCGGAGGCGCCGTACGGCGACGACACCATGCGCTTCATCCAGGACCAGTACGAGCAGATCAGGTCCGATGCGACCCTGATCTCCCGGTGGGTCGGTCAATAATGGCGCGCGGCGGGACCCCGCGGGATCGCCGGCTTCCGGGCGGGATGTGGCGCGCGCGACACGGGGAGCGCCCGTTTTGAGGCTCAGCCTCGATCGGTAAAAATGGCTGCGCTTCCCTCCCCGTAATCCACATTGCTGTGGGCAAATTAGCGCGCCGCGGCAGCGCCGCTCGTGTGATAGTTTCGTGACATGAGCACTGACCTGCTGTCCGAACCGGACGCCCTGGAGGCACGGGCACCGGCGGGCTTCCGCACCCAGCCCCACAACATCGAGGCCGAGCAGGCGCTGCTCGGCGCAATCCTGATCAACAACGAGGCCTATCACCGGGTCTCGGAGTTCCTGCGCCCGGAGCATTTCTACGAGCCGGTCCACGCGCGGATCTTCGAGGCCATGGCCCGTTTGATCGAGGGCGGGCGGCTCGCCGACCATCTGACCCTCAAGGTCGCGTTCGACGAGGACGAGGCCCTGCGCGAGCTGGACGGCGCGCGTTATCTGGCGAGGCTGGCGCGCGCCGCCGAGACCATCCTGAATGCCGGCGACTACGGCCGCCTGCTGCACGACCTCGGGCTCAAGCGCGGGCTGATCCACGTCGGCGAGGAGGTGGTCAACAAGGCCTACGACCCGAGCCTGCCCGAGAGCGGGCGCGAGCAGATCGAGGCAGCAGAGCAGCAGCTGTTCAAGCTCGCGCAGGAAGGCGAGTTCGAGGGCGGGTTCCGCGAGTTCCCGGCGGTCCTGACCAGCGCGATCACGATGGTCGAGGCGGCTTATCACAAGGACAGCCGGGTGACCGGCGTGCCGAGCGGGCTAATCGACCTCGACGAGAAGCTGGGCGGCCTGCAGTCCTCGGACCTGGTGATCCTGGCCGGTCGGCCGAGCATGGGCAAGACCGCGCTCGCGGTCACGATCGCCGCCAATGCCGCCGCCAGCAGGGCGGTCGGCCCGGAGGCGGACGGGCTGCCGGGCGGGCGCTATGCGGTCGGCCTGTTCTCGCTCGAGATGTCGGCCGAGCAGCTGGCCATGCGCCTGTTGTCGGCGGAGGCCCAGCTGAGCTCCGACGACCTGCGCCGCGGCAAGCTCAAGGATTCGGACTTCAAGCGGGTGGTCCAGGCGAGCCAGGACCTGGCCGGCCGTGCCCTGTTCATCGACGACACCCCGGCGCTCTCGGTCGGCGCGCTGCGGACCCGGGCGCGCCGGCTCAAGCGGCGCCACGGCCTGTCGCTGCTGGTGGTCGACTACCTGCAGCTGGTCCGCCCGGTCAGCAGCTCCGCCCAGACCAACCGGGTCCAGGAGATCGCCGAGATCACCCAGGGCCTGAAGGCGATCGCCAAGGAGCTCAACATTCCGGTGCTCGCGCTCTCGCAGCTGTCGCGCGCGGTCGAGCAGCGCGAGGACAAGCGGCCGCAGCTCTCGGACCTGCGCGAATCCGGGGCGATCGAGCAGGACGCCGACGTCGTCATGTTCGTCTATCGGGACGAATATTACCTGGAACGGGCCGAGCCCCAGCCCCGGGCCGGCCAGAGCGACGACAAATACGAGGAAGAGCACCGCAAGTGGATCGAGCGCTACCAGAAGAGCCAAGGTATCGCCGATCTGATGATCGCCAAGCAGCGCAATGGTCCGATCGGCTCGATTAAGCTGGCGTTCGACGCCGCCCGCGGCCGGTTCAGCAACTTCGAATTTCGCGATATGATCGTGAATGGCCACTGACGCGTCGCGCGCGCTCCTGACGATCGATCTCCACGCGCTCACCGACAACTACTGGCGCCTGCAACAGGCCGCCGCGGGCAGCGAGGTCGCGGCAGTGGTCAAGGCGAACGGCTATGGCCTCGGCGCTCTCGAGGTCGCGGGCGCGCTCGCCGACGCCGGCTGCCGGCGCTTTTTCGTCGCCCATCCGGACGAGGGCAGGGCGCTGCGCGGCCGGTTGCCGGAGGCCCTGATTCACGTCCTGAACGGCCTGCCGGCCGGGACCGAAGCGGCCATGGCCGAGGCGGGCCTGATCCCGGTGCTGAACCATCCGGGCGAGCTCGCCCGCTGGGCCGGGCAGGCGCGCCGGTCGGGCCGGCGGCTGCCGGCGGCGCTTCAGATCGACAGCGGCATGTGCCGGCTGGGCTTCGCCGAGACCGAGCTCGAGCAGCTCGACGCCGATGCCCTGCCCGTCCTCGACCTAGTCCTCGTGATGAGCCATCTGGCCTGCGCCGAGGAACCCGACAACCCGCTCAACGAGCAGCAGCGCCAGCGCTTCGACCGATTGCGCCGGTATCTGCCGCCGGCGCCGGCGAGCCTCGCCAACTCGTCCGGGATCTTCCTCGGGGCCGCCTTCCACTACGATCTCTGCCGGCCGGGTGTGGCGCTCTATGGCGTCAATCCGACCCCCGGACGCGCCACTCCGATGGCGCCGGTGATCACGCTCGAAGCCCCGGTGCTCCAGGTCCACGAGGTGCGAGGGCCGGGCACGGTCGGCTATGGCGCCACCTATCCGACCCGCCCGGGAATGCGGATCGCGACCGTGCCGGTCGGCTACGCCGATGGCTATCCGCGGGCCGCCGGCGGACGGGCGAGCGCCCGGATCGAGGGCCAAGCCGTGCCGCTCGCCGGGCGCGTGTCGATGGACCTGATCGCGCTCGACGTCTCGGCGTTGCCGGCCGATGCGGTCCAACCAGGCACGATCGTAACCCTGATCGGCGGCCCGGACGGGGTCGACGAGCTGGCCCGGGCGGCGGACACGATCGGCTACGAGATTCTGACGCGGCTTGGCAGCCGGTTCGCGCGCAGGTATATCCCGCCCGAACCTCGAGAGACCCCGGCATGAACCCGGTTGCCGTGATCGGCCAGATCTTCCTGAACTTCCTCGCTGCGGTCGGCGATCTGACGCTGTTTGCCGGGCGCGCGATCGCGCAGGGGCTGCGCGGCCCCTGGTACCCGCGCATGATCCTCCGCCAGATGGTCGACATCGGCTACTACTCGCTGCCGGTGGTCGGGCTGACCGCGATCTTCACGGGCATGGTGCTGGCGCTCCAGAGCCACACCGGTTTCTCGCGCTTTGAAGCCGGAAGCGCGGTCGCGACCATCGTCGTGCTGTCGATGACCCGCGAGCTCGGCCCGGTGCTTGCGGGCCTGATGGTCGCCGGCCGGGTCGGCGCCTCGATGGCGGCCGAGATCGGCACGATGCGGGTCACCGAGCAGATCGACGCGCTGACCACGCTCTCGACCGACCCCTATAAGTATCTGGTCTGGCCGCGGCTGATCGCAGGTCTCCTGATGCTGCCGCTCCTGGTGGTTGTGGCCGACATCATCGGCGTGTTCGGCGGCTATCTGATCGGCATCTACAAGCTGGGTTTTGGGCCCTACGAGTACATCCACCGGACCTTCCAGTACCTCGAGCCCCAGGACGTGATCTCGGGTCTGGTCAAGGCGGCGGTGTTCGGCTTCCTGGTCGCGCTGATGGGCTGCTATCAGGGTTACCACTCGAAAGGAGGCGCCCAGGGGGTCGGCGCCGCAACCACCAAGGCCGTGGTCTCGGCTTCGATTCTGATCCTGACGTCCAACTACCTGGTCACCCAGATGTTCTTCAGCCAATGACCGAGAGCTCTCCGCAGATGCCATCGCAGAACCCGGCCACGACCCAGCCCAAGATCCGGGTCCGTGGTCTCTTCAAGCGCTTCGGGCCCAAGCAGGTGCTCGACGGCCTCGACCTCGACGTCGGCCGGGGCGAGTTGGTCGTCGTGATCGGCGGCTCGGGCACCGGCAAGTCGGTGCTGCTGAAGTGCATCCTCGGCATCCTGCAGCCGGACCGGGGCTTGATCGAGATCGATGGCCAGGAGGTCACCAGCCTGTCGCGCCGGGAGCGCGAGCAGGTGATGCACAAGTTCGGCATGCTGTTCCAGGGCTCGGCCCTGTTCGACAGCCTGCTGGTCTGGGAGAACGTCGCCTTCGGCCTGCTCCAGATCAAGAAGCTGCCGCGGCCCGAGGCCAGGGAGCGGGCGATCGAGGTCCTGGGCCGGGTCGGCCTGCCGCCGGCGGTTGCCGATCTGTCGCCGGCCGAGCTCTCGGGCGGCATGCAGAAGCGGGTCGGGCTCGCACGCGCGATCGCGACCCAGCCGGAGATCCTGTTCTTCGACGAGCCGACCACCGGGCTCGACCCGATCATGGCGGACGTGATCAACGAGCTGATCGCCGGCGCGGTCCGCCGGCTGGGTGCGACCGCGCTTTCGATCACCCACGACCTGGCGTCCGCGCGCAAGATCGCCGACCGGATCGCGATGCTCTATATGGGAAAAATCATCTGGCAGGGCCCGGTCGGCCAAATCGACCACAGCGGCAATCCCTACGTCGACCAGTTCATCCACGGCCGCGCCGACGGCCCGATCAAACTCGACGTCCGCGCCGCCTGAGGGCGCACGCGGGCGCCGCCGCCGGCAGGATCAGTCGGCGGCCTCGGCGAGCTTCGGCGAGGGCGGCGGGCCCGGCGGCTGGTCGGAAGTGCCCGCGAGCCTCCTGTCGACTTGGGCGCGAAGCTTCGCGATCAGGTCCCTGGATGCCAGGCACTTCAGGTGCGGCGCCTCCGAGTCCAGCACCGCCTTGAAGCCCTGCCACATCAGACGCGGGTCGAGCTCCACGCCGTTCTCGCTCGAGACGTCGGCGAGGATGCTGAACAGGCGCTCGACGCCGTCGAGCCGGCCCCATAGGAAGTCGTTCTCGCGATAGCTGCGGCAGAGGAAAGCGCCGAAATGGAAGAGGCCAACGCCTTTCAGGCGCTGGGTCGTGCCCCGCGGCTCAAGCTCCGTGGTGTCCTCGGGGCTGATCCGGGTGACCTCGATGGTGTCGAGCTCGGCCACTTCCGAGAGCGCCTGGATCGGGTAGAGCAGAAGGTCCCAATAGGCGAATCCAATGTAACGGGCGAGCAGGTCGCCGAGAATCGATTCGGCCCAGTTCAGCTCAGTGAATTTGGCCAGGTCCTCGGCCTGGCGGTCGTTGAACTCGTCGAGCCCGTGCTTCAGTCCGGCCTCGAGGGTCGCAACGATCGAGGTGATGGTGCCGGCGTGGGCCTCGATGAAGGCGTCGAGCTTGTCCGTCGGGCCGTCGGCGGTCTCGATCGCGTCCTGCCTGAAGACCTCGTCGAGCTGTTGCCGCGCCGCCGGCTCGAGCCACTCACCGGACTCCAGGTGCTGCAGCCTGGCGATCAGGCAGTAGAGTTCGGACTTGACCCCATCGACCTGTTGGCGCGGCGGCAGGGGCGCCTTGATCGACGAGGGCGGATACAGCTGGTTGACGTATTCGACCAGAAAGCGCAGCCGCCGTCTGCGGTAGCCGAGGTCGAAGACCTGCAGGAAATTGGCCTGCGCAGGCGTCAGACCAGGCTTGCCGGTGATGATGCCGGTCCGCTTGGCCCAGGCCGGCACCACGCGCGCCACCAGAATTGCCGGGCGCGACCCGGCGGGGTAGCGCTTCAGCCGGCAGATCGCGGCCGCAAGATGCTCGAGGATGCCGTGGATCTTGAGCGCGGCATAGCTGTGGGCGGCGGCGCCGGCTTCGGTCTCGGCCTGCTGGCGGACCTCCTCCCGCCAGGCTTCGAGCTGGCCCCACGGTGGCACGCCGATGTCGTGGACATGGGTCTTGGTCACGGACCGGATCAGCTCGTCGACCTTGGGCTTCAGGACCTGGATCAGGTCCTTGATCTGCATCACGCGCTGGTTGTAGCGCGCGAGCTCGAGCAGGCCATCGGCGATCGGCTGCTGGCTCGGGATCGAGAGCAGCGCCGCGCGCGCCGTCTGCGCCAGGCGCGGACGCCTGGCCGCGACCTCCGAGGCGGCTCCGAGCGGCTCGGGATCGGGCTCGATGAACAGGAGCCGGCGGTCAACCTCGTGGTTGGCCGGCCGCTCCAGGATCGCGCGCTTGGCATGGTCGAAGGGCCGGTTGTTGAGAACGCCGCCGTCGACGAAATAGGCTGCGGTCGGCTTGGCCTTCTCGAGGATGTACTGCGCGAAGGCGGTCTCGATGAAGGCGTCCCGGTCCTTCGCCGGCCAGGCCTTCGCGACCGCGTTGAGATCCACGACGTTGACCGGGCCGAAGGCGACCGGAAAACTCGACGTGCAGCGGATCGCGAGCGTCAGTCCAGGATCGGCCTGCGGCCCGAACTGGTCGATTTCTTGGCTCCGATTGTAGCTGAAGTTCAGGACATGGCAATGCTCGCGGTCGAAGATCGCGGCCGGGTCGTAGATGTCGATCGTCCGGCGGTAGCCATTGCAGTCGGTCAGCGTGACGTAGAGGTCGAGTTGGTGGTCCTCGGGCATCAGGCTCCCGCGGTCGGGCTGCGCGGTCGCGTTCATCTCGCCGAGCGCATCATTGACCCAGCGCAGCATGTGATCGCCGTTGAGGACGGCCTCACCCTTGAGCAGTTTCCAGGGCGAGAGCAGCCTCCAGATGCTGGCCTTGTCGAACCAGACCCGCTTCAGCGCGGTCCGGTCGAGGTCGTGAGCGAGCGCCTTTGCGAGCGCGACGCCGTTGATCCCGCCGGCCGAGGTGCCGGCGATCACGTCGACGATCACGTGGATCGGCTGCTTGGCGGCGATCTCGCGAAGGATCTCGAAATAGACGTGCTCGGTGGTGTTCGGGGGAAACGGATTGCCGTCGGCGGCGGCGTTGGTGTAGGCGTTCGACCCCCGGACCAGCTTGTGCAGCTCGCTGGTGACGCCGTGCATGTAAATAGCGAGGGAAACGCCTCCATAGCAGACGAGGCCGAACCGCAGTTCCTTCATGGCAATCCCCTGAACTTCGAATCCCTACAATCGAGGGTATGATAGAGCATACGTTGGCATCAGCTGTAAATGGTCAGGCGCGGCAATGCGGCGCTGCGGACGGCGACCTGGTCGGCCTGGCGTTCAGTCCTTCGGCCTGAGATCGACGATCCGCCTGGCCTTGCCGAGCGAGCGGTCGACCGCGCCAGGCGCGGCCACGGCGACCTCGGTCGTGACCCCGATTCGCGACTTGACGTGGCGGACCAGTTCCGCGGCGGCAGCGCTCCTGGTCTGTGGATCGGCGGCCTCGGCTCCGGCCTCGACGATCACCTTGAGCGCATCCAGCCGTCCGTCCCGGCGGATTTCGAGCAGATAGTGCGGCGTCAGGCGCTCGTCCTCGAGGATCAGCTCCTCGATCTGCGTGGGGAAAAGATTGACGCCGCGGATGATCAGCATGTCGTCGGAGCGGCCGGTGACCTTGGCCATGCGCCGCATGCTGCGCGCCGTCCCCGGCAGCAGGCGGGTGAGGTCGCGGGTCTGGTAGCGGATCACCGGCATCGCTTCCTTGGTGAGCGTGGTCAGCACGAGCTCGCCGGGCTCGCCGTCCGGCACGGGCGCCCCGGTCGCCGGGTCGACGATCTCCGGATAGAAGTGATCCTCCCAGACGTGCAGGCCGTCCTTGGTCTCGATGCACTCGTTGGCGACCCCCGGGCCGATCACCTCCGAGAGGCCGTAGATGTCGACCGCGTCGAGCTCGAAGCGGGCCTCGATCTCCTGGCGCATCGCCTCGGTCCAGGGCTCGGCGCCGAAGATCCCGATCTTCAGCGAGCAGGCGCCGGGCTCGCGGTTCTGGCGGACGAACTCGTCGCCGATCGCGAGCATGTAGGAGGGCGTCACCATGATGATATCGGGCTCGAAGTCGGCGATCAGCTGGACCTGACGCTCGGTCATGCCGCCGGACATCGGCACCACGGTGCAGCCCAGCCGCTCGGCGCCGTAGTGCGCGCCAAGGCCGCCCGTGAACAGGCCGTAGCCGTAGACCACGTGCACGAGGTCGCCCGCGCGGCCGCCCGAGGCCCGGATCGAGCGGGCGCAGACCTCGGCCCAGACATCGATGTCGTTGCGGGTGTAGCCGACCACGGTCGGCTTGCCGGTGGTGCCGGACGAGGCGTGCAGGCGTACGACCTGGGCGCGCGGCACCGCGAACATACCGAACGGATAGTGCCGGCGCAGATCGTCCTTGGTCGTGAACGGGAACTTCGCCAGATCGGCGAGTTCGCGCAGATCGTCCGGATGCACGCCTGCCTGGTCGAACGCCGCCTGGTAGTGCGGCACCTTGTCGTAGACGCGCCGAAGCGTCACCTTCAGCCGGCCGAGCTGCAGGGCGGTGATCTCGTCGCGGGACGCGATCTCGATCGGATCGATCTCGTGGCGCGCGGGCGCGCGCGCTCGCACGGCGCTCACCCGGCCGCGAGGTCCGGCACGACCTCGCCCCGCGTCTCGTAGGAAGTGCCGCGGAACAGCGCGACCTTGGTGCCGTCGGCGCGGGTCACCTCGACGTCGTAGACCCCGGTCCGGCCCGCCCGGCTGCGCTCTTTCGCGCTCGCCGTCAGGACATCGCCGGCGCGCGCCGGGGCGAGGAAGCTGATCTCGGCACCCAGCGCCACCGTGGCGCGGTTGCAGGCGTTGCAGGCATAGGCGAAGGCGGCATCCGCGAGCGTGAAGGTGAAGCCGCCGTGGCAGGTGTCGTGGCCGTTGACCATGTTCTGGCGCACCGTCATCCGGCAGCAGGCAAAGCCCGGGCCGACCGCCTCGACCGTGATGCCGAGCGCCTGCGCGGCGCGATCGCGGGCGTACATCCCATCCCGGACCGCCTCGGCCAGACGCTGGCCGGCAGGGTCAGCCAAGAAAGCGCCCCTTGGCCAAGACCTTCCGGCGCAGCAGCCAGGCCGCGCGGTAGCGGTCCTCGCCGTAGGTCCGCGCGAGATGGTCGAGCGCTTCCAGGACCGGCTTGAGGCCGATCGTCTCCGCCCACTCGAGCGGGCCGCGCGGATAGTTGACGCCAAGGCGCATCGCGGTGTCGATCGCGGCGGCGCTCGCGACCCCCGCGTGGACCGCCTCGGCCGCCTCGTTGGCGAGCATGCAGACGGTGCGCATGACCAGCAGGCCCGGCAGATCGTCGATCACCGAGACCTCGATCCCGGCCGCCTGCAGCAGCCCGATCGCCGGCTGGAGTTCCTCGGCGCCGGTCTGGTCGGCGGGCGCCAGGGCGAGGCGCTGGCAGCTGGCGTAGTCGAGCGCGAGATCGAAGGTCGCGACCGGCCGCTCCAGCAGGTAGCTCCAGACCGTGGCGGCGCGGCCGTCGGTTCGGACCAGACGCAGCTGGCCGATCCGGATCAGGCCCTCGCCGGAGCGCCGGTCGATCGCGATGCCGGCGGCCTTGAACCGCGGCAGCAGAGCCTCGGCGATGCCGAGCTCGCCCTCGACCAGGATGGCTTTGGGCGGCGGCGCCGGCGGCGCAGTCTGCGGCGATGCCGCGACAGCATCCTCGGCATGATCGTAGAACCCGCGCCCGGTCTTGCGCCCGAGGCGGCCGGCCTCGACCAGGTCCCGCTGAATCAGGGACGGGGTGTAGCGCGGATCGTGGTGGCAGGCTTCGTGCACCTGGCGGCTGACCGCCAGATTGACGTCGAGGCCGATCAGATCCATCAGCTCGAACGGGCCCATGCGAAAGCCGCCGGCTTCGCGCATGACGGCATCGACGGTGGCGACGTCGGCGGCGCCTTCCGACAGCGCCCGGAGCGCTTCGCCGTAGAACGGCCGGGCCATCCGGTTGACGATGAAGCCCGGGGTCGAGCGGACCTCGACCGCGGTCTTGCCCCAGGCTTGCGCGGTCGCGAGCGCGCTCGCCACTGCCTCTGGTCCGCTCGCCAGGCCGCGCACGACCTCGACCAGGGCCATCCGGGACGCCGGATTGAAGAAGTGCATGCCGACCACCCGCTCGGGATGCTGCAATCCGGCCGCGAGCGCGGTGATCGAGAGCGAGGACGTGTTGCTGGCCAGGAGCGCGTCTTCGCTGACGATCGCCTCGAGCTCCTGAAGGAGCTGTTGTTTGGCGCCGAGGTCCTCGACGATCGCTTCGATTACGAGACCGGCTGGGGCGAGCGCGTCCAGACCGGCGCAGGCGGTGATCCGGGCGAAGGTCGACGCCCGTTGGTTGGCGCTGAGGCGGCCCCGGGCCTGGGCCCGTTCGAGCGCCGCCGAGATGCGTCCGAGCGCCGCTTCGGTCGCGCCCGGCGCGCCATCGTAGAGCAATACCCGATGGCCGGCGGCCGCCGCGACCTCGGCGATGCCGGCGCCCATGGTGCCGGCGCCGACCACGCCGACCGGAACCGAACTTGCGAGCGCGCTCATCAGTGACCCTCGAACTTTGGCGGACGCTTCTCGAGGAAGGCGCGCACGCCCTCGCGATAGTCGTCGGTGCGGCCCGCCTCCCGCTGCAGATCGCGCTCGAGGTCGAGCTGCTCGCCGAACGTATTGACGGCCGAGGCGTTGAGCGCGCGTTTGGTCAGGCCGAGCCCCCGGGTCGGCTGGGTCGCGAGCCGGCGGGCGAGCGCGGTCGCTTCCGGCATCAGCTGATCGTCGTCGACCACGCGCCAGATCAGGCCCCAGTCGGCCGCCTGCTCGGCCTCAAGCGGCTCGCCGAGGAGGGCGAGGCCCATCGCCCGGGCCGGGCCGACCAGGCGCGGCAGGACGTAGGTGCCGCCGGAATCCGGCACCAGGCCCAGCCTGCAGAACGCCTGGATGAACTTGGCCGAGCGGGCGGCGAGCACGAGGTCGCACGCCAGCGCCAGATTGGCGCCGGCACCGGCCGCAACGCCGCCCACCGCCGCGATCACCGGCCGCTCGAACCGGCGCAGGCGCCGGATCAAAGGGTTGTAGAGGCGATCGAGGGTATCGCCGAGATCGGGCGGCGCGTCGCCGTCGCCCATGACCCGGTCGCCGAGGTCCTGGCCGGCCGAGAACGCGCGCCCGGCGCCGGTCAGCAGCAGGGCGCGGACGGTCGTATCCGTCTCGATCCGATCAAGCGCCCGGGCGAGTTCGCCATGCATCGCCTCGTTGAACGCGTTCAGCTTGTCCGGCCGATTGAGCGTGATCGTGGCCACGCCCTCGGAAAGCTCGAGCAGAATGGTCGGCTCGCTCACGGCAGGAGTACCCCGATCAACCAAGCGCCATAGTATCTAGCATGCAAATCGCCGCCCGCCGAGCGGCGAAGATCGACCGGGTCGCGGATCGGAGCGCGCCGACGATCGGGGCGGGGATGACCGGTCGCTGACGAGTGCGGCTCAGATCAGGGCGCGCTCGGTCGGCGAGCGGCGGGCGATCGATTGGGGCCGGCGCTTGCGCAGACGGGTCGCTTCGCGGGAGCGGCTCTCGGCGGCCGCGATCAGCGCCTGCTGCGAGCCGATCTCGGCGCCGTCGCCGGGCTGGCGCTGGACGTAGCTGCCGTCCGGCCGCATCTCCCAGGCGCTGCGCCGGTCGGAGAGCTCGGCCTCGAGGATCGCGCGCAACTCCTCGCAGGCGGTGGGGTCCTCGACCGGCGTCACGACCTCGACCCGGCTCTCGAGGTTGCGGGTCATCAGGTCGGCCGAGCCGATGAAGAACTCCTCCGCGCCGCCGTTGCGGAAATAGTAGATGCGGGCGTGCTCGAGGAAGCGGCCGACGATGCTCACGACCGTGACGTTGTCCGACAGGCCGGGCAGGCCCGGGCGCAGGCGGCAGGTGTCGCGCACGATCAGCTCGACCCGGACGCCGGCCTGGGAGGCGCGATAGAGCGCGCGGACGATGTCGGCATCCTCGAGCGCGTTCATCTTGAACCGGATCAGGCCCGGGTGCTTGGTCGAATGGCGGGCGATCTCGCGCTCGATCTTGTCGAGCAGGGGCTGCTTCAGGGCCTTGGGCGCGACCAGCAGCTTCTGGTACTTGCGCGACGGCTTGTAGCCGGTGGTCAGGTAATTGAACAGCTCGGTCAGATCGCGGCCGATCGCGTCGTCACAGGTCAGAAGACCGAGGTCGGAATAGATCCGCGCCGTGCCGGCATGATAGTTGCCGGTGCCGATGTGGGCGTAGCGCCGGATGCCGGTGTAGTCGCGGCGGACCACGAGCACGACCTTGGAATGGGTCTTGAGCCCGACCACGCCATACATGACGTGGATGCCGACCTCCTCCAGCCGGCTCGCCCACTGGATGTTGGCGGCTTCGTCGAAGCGCGCCTTGATTTCGACCACGACCGCGACCTGCTTGCCGTTGCGGGCGGCCTCGACCAGATCGTCGATGATCCGGGTGCCCGAGGAAGTCCGATAGAGGGTCATCTTGATCGCCAGCACCTTGGGATCGCTGCTCGCCTCGTGGACGAAGCGCTCGACCGAGGTCGCGAAGGATTCGTAAGGGTGCTGGAGCAGGATCGGACCGATATCGCGGATGATGTGGAAGACGTTGCGCTCTTGATCCTCGAGCTTGGCGTTGGTCACCGGGTGATGGACCGGGTCGTGCAGCGCCGGCAGCTCGAGCGCGGCGATCTCGAACAGATCGCGCAGGCCGAGCGGCGCGCTGGTCTCGAACACGTCGCGGTTCTCGTCGAGGCCGAGCTCGACCGCGAGCATGCCGCGGTGCACCGGGTCGATGCCCGCGCCGACCTCGAGCCGGACGATCGGCGCGAACTTGCGATCGCGCAGCTCGGCCTCGATCATCGACACCAGATCGTCGGCGTCCTCCTCCTCGCGCTCGGTGTTGGCGTTGCGCGTCACCCGGAAGAACTCGCAGGCGTCGATCTCCATGCCCGGGAACAGGCGGTCGAGGCTGTGCGCCATGACCTCTTCCAGGCGCACGAAGCAGGGGCCGGGACCGACCCGCAGATAGCGCGGCACGCCCTTGCCGAGCGGCACCTTGACCCGGGCGAACACCGGCTGCGGGTCGTCCTGATGGTGGAGCGTGACCAGAAGGTTGAGCGACAGGTTGGAAATGAAGGGAAACGGATGCGCCGGGTCCATCGCGAGCGGCGTCACCAGCGGAAAGATGTTGTCGACATAATAGGCCTGGGCCGTCTCCCGTTGCTCCTGCGTCAGCTCCGACCACAGCGCCAGCACGATGTTCTGCTCGCGCAGCCGGTCGCGGAACTCGGCATAGGTGTCGCGCAGGTCGGGCATCAGTTCCCGGATCACGGCGACGCATTCCTCGATCTGCTGCTCGGGCGTGCGGCCGTCGACGGTGAGATCGTGGAGCCCGGCGCCGACCTGCTGCTTGAGGCCGCCGATCCGCTTCATGAAGAACTCGTCGAGGTTCGAGCTCACGATCGCCAGGAACTTGACCCGCTCGAGCAGGGGCGTGCGCGGATCGCGCGCCTCGTGCAGGACACGCCGATTGAACGCGAGCCAGGTGAGCTCGCGGTTCAGGTAGAGTTCCGGGGCGCGCAGGTCGCTCGGCGCCGGGACCTCGGCGGTCGCCGCGAGCGCGGCTTCGGGCGCCAGCCTGGCGGCCTTGGACCGGGTCGGGCGCGCTTCGGCGCGCGGCGCCAGCTGCACGATCGAAGACGAGGCCGCGCCCGCGGCGGTCAGCGGATCGGCTGAATGTTCGGAGCGTTCGGTCATGAGGGTCTGTCCTGCCCCGGGGAGATCGCCCGCCAACATCGGTCTTGCCGATCGGCATGACAAGCCCATGATTGAGCGAGGGTCCGAGCCCAGGGCACTTCGGGAGCTGCGCGCCATGAAGCCGATCGTCACCCTGACCCTGAACCCGGCCATCGATGCCTCCTGTGAGGCCGAGACGGTCCGGCCGATTCACAAGATCCGGACCTCGAACGAGCGCTACGAGCCGGGCGGCGGCGGCATCAACGTCGCCCACGTGATCCGCGAGCTCGGCGGCGAGGCGCTCGCGGTCTATTGCGCGGGCGGTCTTATCGGCCAAGCCTTCGACGACATGGTCGAAGCGATCGGGCTCGCGCGGCGGGTGATCCGGATCGAGGGCACGACCCGCGTCAGCCACACCATCTACGAGCGCTCGACCGGGCAGGAATTCCGCTTCGTGCCGGAAGGGCCCGACATGAACGAGGCCGAGTGGCAGGCGGTGCTCGCCGAGCTCGAGGGGCTGGACGCCGACTATGTCGTGGCGAGCGGCAGCCTGCCGCACGGCGTGCCGGTCGACTTCTATGCCCGGATCGCCCGTAGCGCGCGGGCGCGCGGGGGCCGCCTGGTCCTCGACGCCGCGGACGCGCCGCTGCGCCGGGCGCTCGAGGTCGGCGTCTACATGATCAAGCCCAATCTCGGCGAGCTCGAGCGGCTGGTCGGCGAGGATTTGCCCGGCCCGGCGGAGCAAGAGGCGGCGGCCAGCCGCCTGGTCGAGGGGGGCCGGGCCGAGATCGTGACGGTGAGCCTCGGCGCCGAGGGCGCCCTGCTGGCGACCGCCGAGGGCACCTTGCGCCTGCGGGCGCCCGAGATGAAGCCCAGGAGCGCGGTCGGCGCCGGCGACAGCTTCGTGGCGGCGATGACCTTTGGCCTTGCCCAGGGTCGCACGGCCAAAGACGCATTCGCGCTCGCACTCGCGGCCGGCACGGCGGCCGTGCTGACCATGGGAACGGGGCTTTGCCGGCGGCCCGACGTGCAGCGGATCTACCGCCAGATCCGCTCCGTGCAGCCCGCGCTCAGAACCTGACGGGGCGCCGGTCATGACCTCGGGCGCGCCCGACCTCGTCCGATCCGGGCTGAAAGCGGTGCTGTTCGACCTCGACGGCGTCGTGACCCGGACCGCGCACGTCCACGCCCGCGCCTGGCAGCAGCTGTTCGACGAATTCCTGGCCAGCCAGACCGGCGAGCCCGAGCGTCTGCGCCCGTTTCGCCTGCCGGAGGACTACCTCGCCTACATCGATGGCAAGCCGCGCTACGAGGGCGTCCAGTCCTTCCTCCTCGCCCGCGGCATCAATCTGCCCTGGGGCGAACCCGGCGATCCGCCGGACGCGGCGACCGTCTGCGGGCTCGGCAATCGCAAGAATCGGATCTTTCGACGGGTGCTCGAGGAGCAGGGGGTCGAGGTCTTCGAGAGCACCGTTGCTCTGATCCGGGCGCTGAGGTCCGAAGGCATCGGGACCGCCTGCGTGTCGTCGTCCAAGAACTGCATGGCGGTGCTGGAGCGTGCCGGCCTGACTGACCTGTTCGATGTGATCTTCGACGGCCGGGACCTGGAGCGCGAGCGGCTGCGGGGCAAGCCGCATCCCGACGCTTACCTGCAGGCGGCGGCGCGGCTCGGCGTCGCGCCGGCCGAGGCGGCCGTGGTCGAGGACGCGATCGCGGGGGTCGCGGCCGGCCGCGCCGGGCGGTTCGGGCTCGTGATCGGCGTCGATCGCGGCATCGGCCGGGCCGCGCTGACTGCGGCCGGCGCGGACGTCGTGGTCGGGGATCTGGACGAGTTGCCGCTGCCCGGCCCAGGCGGCGGCGGTTCAGCCGGCCCCTGAGGCATCTCCCTCGGCCCGCTCCTTCGCCGGCCCCCTGGCGATCGTCAGATTGTGGGCGCTGTTGATCAGGCCGACGTGCGAGAACGCCTGGGGGAAATTGCCGAGCTGGCGGCGCTCGACCGGGTCGTACTCCTCGGCCAGCAGACCGACGTCGTTGCGCAGCGCGAGCAGCGTCTCGAACAGCTCGCAGGCCTCGTCCCAGCGCCCGAGCATCGTGAGGTTGTCGACCAGCCAGAACGAGCATGTGAGGAACGTGCCTTCGCCCCCCGGCAGACCGTCGACCGCTTCGTCGACGAGATAGCGGCGGACCAGGCCATCATGGGTGAGTTCGCGCTGGATCGCCTCGACCGTGCTGGCCACGCGCGGGTCATCGGGCGGCAGAAAGCCGACCAGCGGGATCATCAAGAGGGCGGCGTCCAGGTCCTTGGCGCCATAATACTGGACGAAGGCGTTGCGCTCCGGGTCGAAGCCCTTGGCGCAGACGTCGGCGTGGATCTTCGCCCGGAGCTGGCGCCACCGATCGACCGGGCCGTCGAGGCCGAAACGCTCGACCGCCTTGACCGCGCGGTCGGCGGCCACCCAGGCCATGACCTTGGAGTGGGTGAAGTGCCGCGGCTGGCCGCGCACCTCCCAGATGCCGTGATCGGGCAATTGCCACGCGCTCTCGAGATGGTCGAGCAGCACCTTTTCGACGTCCCAGGCGTGGTCGTGGGCCGGGATCCCGTACTTGCGCGCGACATGGAAGGCATCGAACAGCTCGCCGAACACGTCGAGCTGCAGCTGCTCGTGGGCGGCGTTGCCGATCCGCACCGGCCGGCTGTTCTCGTAGCCGGCGAGCCACGGCAGCTCGAGCTCGGAGATCCGCCGCTCGCCGGCGACGCCATAGAGGATCTGCAGCTGCGAAGGCTTGCCGGCGGCCGCCCGCAGCAGCCACTCGCGCCAAGCCCGCGCCTCGTCCTTGAGGCCCGACAGCAGGAAGGCGTAAAGCGTGAAGGTCGCGTCCCGGATCCAGCAGTAACGGTAGTCCCAGTTGCGGCTGCCGCCGATCCGCTCGGGCAGCGAGGTCGTGCCGGCGGCGGCGATGCCGCCGGCCGGACCGTAGGTGAGCGCCTTGAGCGTGATCAGCGAGCGCACCACCGCGTCGCGCCAGGGGCCGTCGACCCGGCAGCGGCCGGTCCAGTCCTGCCAGAAACCCTCGGTCTCCTTGAGCAGCCGCGCCGGGTCGCGGGACTCGGGCTCGATCTCGTAGGACTGGAAGCAGCAGAGACGGAACGGAACGGTTTCGCCCGCGCGCACGGTGAAGCGGCCGACGGTGCGAAAGTCCTTGCCCTCGAGCTCGATCGGGGTGTGCAGGCGCAGGGCGCTCGGGCCGGCGATCGCGGTCAGCCCGTCGGACACTCTTTGCACCCAGGGCACCGTCGTGCCGTATTCGAAGCGCAGCACCAGCTCGGTGGTCATCGCGACCTCGCCGGCCCGACCCTCGACCAGGCGCACCACGTCGACCTCGTCGCACTCGCCGCCGACCGGCATGAAGTCGATCACGGCGACCGTACCGCTCGCAGTCTCGAACTCGGTCTCGAGGATCAGCGTGTCGCCCCGGTAGCGCCGGCGGCTGGCGCGGGTCTCGCCCTCGGGCGCCAGCAGCCAGCGACCGTTGTCGGGGGTGCCGAGCAGGGCCGCAAAGCAGGCGTCGGAATCGATCCGCGGCACGCACAGCCAGTCGATCGAGCCGTCGCAGCCGACCAGCGCCACGGTGAAGGTGTCGCCGATCAGCGCGTAATCCTCGATTCTGAGCGCCATCAGGCGGGCGCCCTCAGAAAATCGAAATCGCAGCCTGAGTCCGCGGCCAGCACGTGGTCGTGATAGAGCTTGGCGTAGCCGCGCGCCGGCGCGGCCGCGGGCGCGGGCAGGGCGGCCTGGCGCCCTGCGAGCTCGGCGGCATCGACCAGCAGATCCAGACGTCGCCCGGCGACGCTGAGGCGGATCCGATCGCCGTTCCGGACCAGGCCCAGCGGGCCGCCGATTGCCGCCTCGGGGGTCACGTGCAGGACGATCGTGCCGAACGCGGTGCCGCTCATGCGCGCATCCGAGATCCGGATCATGTCCTTGACGCCCTTGCGCGCGAGCTTGCCCGGGATCGGCAGGTAGCCCGCCTCCGGCATGCCCGTGCCGCTCCGCGGGCCGGCATTCTGGAGGACCAGGACATCGTCCGGCGCGACTTCGAGACCCGGGTCGTCGATCCGCGCCGAGAGGTCTTCCAGGCTCTCGAACACGACCGCCCGGCCCTCGTGTTCGAACAGGCGCGGATCGGCGGCCGAGCGCTTCAGGATCGCACCTTCGGGCGCCAGCGAGCCGAACAGCGCGACCAGGCCGCCGACCTCAGAGATCGGCTCCGCGACCGGGCGGACCACGCTCCGGTCGACGTAGCCGGGCTCGCTGCTCAGGCGCTCCTCCAGGCTCTGACCGGCGACGTTTCGGGTCTCGAGATCGAGCAACGGTCGCAGCTCGCGGAGCACCGCGCCCAGCCCGCCGGCGTTGAAGAAATCCTCCATGTAGTGCGGCCCGGTCGGCTTGAGGTCGACCAGGACCGGGGTCGCGTCGGAGAGCGCGTTGAGGCGCTCCAGCTCGACCGCGATCCCGGCACGCCCGGCGATCGCCGCAAGATGGAGAATACCGTTGGTCGAGCCGCCGAGCGCCAGCAGGACGCGGAGCGCATTGTCGACCGCGGCGGCGGTCACCACCTCCGACGGCCGCGGCCCATCCTTGACCATCGTCACGGCGCGCGTGCCGCTCGCCTCGGCGGCGCGCAGCCGGTCGGCGTGGACCGCTGGGATCGCGGCGGTGCCGGGCAGCGTCATGCCGAGCGCCTCGGCGATGCAGGCCATCGTGCTGGCGGTGCCCATCACCATGCAGGTGCCGGCGGTGGTCGCGAGCCGGGTCTCGATCGCGCCGATCTCGCCCTCATCGATCGTGCCCGCCCGGTACTGCGCCCAGAAGCGCCGGCAGTCGGTGCAGGCGCCGAGCCGCTGGTCGCCGTGCCGACTGGTCATCATCGGCCCGGTCACGACCAGCACCGCGGGCTTGTCGGCCGAGAGCGCGCCCATCAGCAGCGCCGGCACGGTCTTGTCGCAGCCGCCGATCAGGACCACCGCGTCCATCGGCTGGGCACGGATCATCTCCTCCGTGTCCATGCTCATCAGGTTCCGGAACATCAGGCTGGTCGGGTGGAGGAACGGCTCGCCGAGCGAGATCACCGGGAACTCGAGCGGCAGGCCGCCGGCCGCGAGCACGCCGCGCTTGGCCGCCTCGACCAGCTCCGGCACGCCGCGATGGCAGTTGTTGAAGCCGCTCGCGGTGTTCGCGATCCCGATCACCGGCCGCGCCAGGATCGCATCGCCATAACCCATCGAGCGGGCGAACGAGCGTCGCAAGTAGAGCGCGAAATCGGGATCGCCGTAGTGGGTGAGTCCCTTCGCGAGGCCGGTCTTTTCGGGTTCGGTCATGGCAAACTCGCGCTCAAGAGTCCCGGGGCGGCGAAGGCACCGCGCTCTGCCCATATCACCACACTCGCCTCGTCAGCTGAAGCCACCTGGGAGAACGGCGCGCCGATCAGGCCTGGGGCAGGGCGACAAGTCTATGTTTCGCCGCTGTTTCCCGGGTTCGTTCGGTTGCCGCCCGGTTCGACGCGCCGGCGAGGCGAGGGGGCTCGGAACGCTGGCGCGTCCCGGCCTGGAGCAGCTTCAGCGCGGCGAGCGAGCGGAACAATTCCGCCAGCACCGAACCGCGGTAGCGGACCACGGGCTGGAACGCGCGCGGGCCGTAGCTGTCCCGGATCAGCTCGGTGCCGAGCGCGGCGCGCGGGTCGGGATCGGCGGATCGCGCGCTGGCGAGGCAGGTCGCGAGCAGGCCGGCCTCGAGCCGCGCCTGGCTCCCAGCACCGACCACGGAGGTCGGTGGGGAGCGGCGCGCGCGCCAGGCGGCCATCGCGATCCGGCTCACCAGATCGGCCTGGAGCCGGCCCTGGGGCGCGAGCTCGGCCGGCAACGCGCGCGCGAACGCCCGGAACTCGGCCGCGTCCTCGTCGTCGAGCAGGACCAGCCCACGGGCGCGCAGGCCGTGGGTGAGCGCGTTGCGCGCCGAGCGCGCCTTGCCGGCGGCGGTCCGCGGGCCGCCGCCGGCAAGGCGCCGTTCTGCCGGCTGGCAAGCGCGACGGGTCGGCTGGCGATCGGCGGTCATGGTTTGGCCTCGTTGCTGAGGGGGAGTGGACGCCTCGGCCGAGCCGCCCGTCGCCCGTGGTCGGTCGCCATGCTGCGCCGATATAGGAACAAATACAAGATCCTCAAATCGCAGGCGCCAGGGCCATTCCCGGCAGGAATTTTGGTCGCCCGGAAATTGGCATGGGAAGATGCCTGCCCCACGGCCCGTTTCAGAATATATTCCGCATCGCAGGTTCGAGCGCTGGGCTCCAGGGCGACCGTCCTTCCCTGGCTCCCAGGACCGGACCACTGGGGGCCGGTCCTGGGAGCATCATGCGCCAGATGTGCGGCGGGCGTAACGCCTTTCAGAACGGCTTTTCGAGATTTTGGCGATTCGAGCGCTGGATCCGACCGCAACAACGCCGGATTCGGCCGCAAAGGCCGCCGATTTCGGGTGGCCTCCTGCATGGCGAGCGCATGCTGTGACCCATGCCAGGCCGCCATCTCGGTCGAGTGGCAGCCGCCGAGGCGGAGCTGCTGATGGAAGTCGGCGCATCGGCAGCCTGCCCGCGGGCGGCGGCGCCGATCATCACCATCGCGCCCGCCAGAGCGGCTGCCGGCGCCAGCCATCGCAGAGCTGCGCAGTCAGTTGCCGCGTTGCGGGTTCATCAGCTTTTCCATGACCTGTTGGACCGAAAAACTGCCGGGCTTCTGACGCGGAGGAAACTCCTGGAAGCTGGTCAGATACTGCGCCACGATCGCCTGTGCCGGAACCAGCACGAACGCATGGTCGATGAACCACCTCACGTAGTCACCGGCCTCGTGCTGGGCGCGCTCGAACGGATCTGAGCGCAGGTTGAACAGCATGGGCAGGCGCAGCTGGATCATCGGCTGTGCCCACACATCGAAGCCCTCCGCCTTCTGTTCCATGAACACCGCCTTCCACTGGTCGTAGCGCAGGCCGGCGAGGTCGCCGTCGTCGGTCCAGTAGAAGAACTCGCGGCGCTGATCCGGACCCTTGCCGGCGAGCAGGTCGCGCTGGTCGTAGCCGTCGAGGTGCACTTTGAAGGTCTTGCCGCCGGCGTCGTAGCCCTGCAGCAGCTTGGCCTTGATGTCGGGCTCGCCCGCTGCCGCGACCAGCGTCGTGACCCAATCCTCCGCCGAAACGATGTCGTTGATCTCGGTGCGCGGCGGCACCAGACCCGGCCAGCGCAGCAACGCCGGCACGCGATAGCCACCCTCCCAGTTGGTGTTCTTCTCGCCGCGGAACGGCGTGGTGCCGCCGTCGGGCCAGGAGAATGTCTCGGCGCCGTTGTCGGTCGTGTAGATCACGATCGTGTTGTTGGCGATGCCCAAGTCATCGAGTTTCCTCAAGAGCTGGCCGACCTGGCCGTCATGCTCGACCATGCCGTCCGGATAGATGCCGAGACCGGTCTTGTCCCGGGACTCGGGCTGGAGGTGAGTCCAGATGTGCATGCGGGTCGGATTGAACCAGACGAAGAACGGCTTCTTGTCGCTGTTGGCGCGGTCGATGAAATCGAGCGTGGCCTTGAGAAACTCTTCGTCCGCGGTCTCCATGCGTTTTCTGGTGAGCGGGCCGGTGTCCTCGCAGCTCTGCTTGCCCCACTTGCCGAAACGGGGATCCTCCCCCGGGGTCTCGGCGATGGTCGCGGTGCATCTCAGGACGCCGCGCGGCCCGAAGCGCAGCTTGAACTCGAGGTTCTTCGGGTAGTCGGGGTGCTCCGGCTCCTCCTCGGCATTGAGGTGATAGAGGTTGCCGAAGAACACGTCGAAGCCGTGCACGGTCGGCAGGAACTCGTTGCGGTCGCCGAGATGGTTCTTGCCGAATTGTCCGGTTACGTAGCCGAGCGGCTTGAGCAGTTCGGCGAGCGTCGGGTCCCTGTCCGACAGCCCTTCTTTCGCGCCCGGCAGCCCGACCTTCAGAAGGCCGGTGCGCATCGGGCTCTGACCGGTGATGAACGCGGCGCGGCCGGCGGTGCACGATTGCTGGCCGTAGTAGTCGGTGAAGATCGCGCCTTCGTTGGCGATCCGGTCGATGTTGGGCGTCCGGTAGCCCATCATGCCACGGTTGTAGGCGCTAATGTTCCAGTAGCCGATGTCGTCGCCCATGATGACCAGGATGTTGGGCTTCTTCTCCTGCGCCGAGGCGGGCGACGCCCCGGCGAAGGTCGCGGCGAGCGCGAGCGGGATCGTGGCCTGCAGTACTCGTCTCGATAAGACTTTCATCGATGGTCCTCCTTCCTCGGGTCGACCAGCATTCGACCTGGAGCTGGCGCAGCGTGGTCAGAAGGTTAGGGTTAGGCCGACCACCGGGCCGTGGATGGTGACGTCCCAGTCGAACTCGTTGCGCCCGTTGCCGTCCGTGTACTTCTGGTACAGGGCCCGGTAGCCGGCGATCAGATTGGCGTTGTTGGTCCCGAACAGCCCGAACCGGTAGCCGATGAGGCCGATCGCCTGCCAGCTGTAGTCGGAGTTCTCGCTGGTGCCACCGATGTCGCCGGCGGCGATCAGGCTCAGGCGATCGCCCAACTTCCAGATCGTGCGCAGGCCGATGATCGGGTCGACCCAGTTCTTGTCGCCCTCGGCGGTCCGCTTCGCGTTGACGCCGAGGTCGGGCAGGTCGAGCTTGCCCTTGAGCTCGGTGTCCAGATAGGTGTAGCGGATGCCGGCGTAGGGATCGACCGCGACCGCGAGCGGCCCGGCCCCGGCGAAGTCGGTGAGCTGCCACGTCCCGACCCGGTAGGTGGCGGCCAGGCCCTGGATCAGCATGTTGGCCGTCGCGTCGATCTTGACGCGACCTTCCAAATTGCTCGAATTGTCCTCGAGCTTGGCGTAGACGGTGTTGGACATCAGGCCGAAGGGGCCTTTGCGCAGCTCGAGGTCGAGCATCACGGCGCCATTGAGGTGCTTGAGCACATCACTGAAGCTGACGTCGACGTCGGCCGTCCTGCCCGCGACCCCGGCCTTGCCGTGCAGGCTCGTCGCCCAGGCATAGGGGGTGACGCTGAGCTGTCCAGGGCGCTGCCGCCGGGGCTGCGTCCTCGGCCTGCACGGGCGAGCTGACCAGACCGGCGGCGAGCGTCGCAGCCAGCGCCGCGCCCGAACGACGCGTCAGCGATCGGCGTGCTACCGGCAGCGGTGTGATCATTGGCAGGTCTCCTTCCCGGCGCGGGTCTTGGAGAGGGTGCGGGCGCCCCGCTGCCGGAGCGCCCGCCCGCGACATCAGATCCCTCAGAGGACGCTAGTCGCTCGGGTGCCCGGCGCCGGCCTTGATCATGTCCATGACCTGGGTGAGGTTGTAGCTCGCCGGCGCCTGCATCGGCGGGAACGCCTTGAGCGTCTCGAACCACTGCAGCCACAGCTGCTGGCCGATCGGCAGCAGGTTCCAGTCGTACTGGAACGCGGTCACCGGCGCGGCGAGCGCGCCGCCGATGCTCATGGCCGAGTCCTGGCTGAGCCCGACCGCCTTCTCGAACGGGTCGCGCTTGATGTTGTCGACCAGGGTGAAGTGGAACGGCACCAGCGGCAGGATCCAGCCCTCGGCCCCGGGCTGGGACATGGTGTAGTACATCTTCCAGTTCTTGTAGCGCACCGCCGACGGCGTCGCCCCCGAGAAGTAGAAGAAGTAGTCGCGGGCCGACTTGTTGGACTTGCCGGTCAGGTAATCGATCTGGTTGACGCCATCGAGCGTGGTCTTGACGATGCCCTGATAGCTGCCTGCCTCGAGCTCCTTCTTCAGGCCGTCGCCCTTGGGGCCGCCGGCGGCCTCGACGAAGGTCGGCAACCAGTCGAGCGCGGCAAACAGGTCGGTGAAGATCGTCCCGGGCTTGATCACCCCGGGCCAGCGGATCATCGCTGGCGCCCGATAGCCGCCTTCGTACGATTCGCCCTTCTGGCCCTTGAACGGCGTCACGCCGCCGTCGGGAAAGCTGATCGTCTCGGCGCCGTTGTCGGTCGTGAACACCACGATCGTGTTGTCGGACTGGCCCATCGCCTCGAGCTTCTCGAGCACATAGCCGATGTTGTCGTCCATCTGCTTCATGCCGGCTTCGTTGACGCCCCAGTCCTTGCCGCCCTTCTCGGCCAGCATGGCCTCGTACTTCGGCGGCAGCACGGTCGTAACGTGCATGCGCGCCGGGTTGTACCAGACGAAGAACGGCTTGCCGGTCTTCTTGGGGTCGTTGCGGTCGAGGAAATCGATCACCTTGGCCGAGATCTCCTCGTCCACGGTTCGCGACCGGTCGAGGGTCAGCGGGCCCTCGTCCTGGCAGGTCTGGTTCGCCTCCGAGCCGTCGGACGAGGTGCACGAAAGGACCGGGCGCGGCGGCGTCAGGCAGGTCGTCGTCCTGGGGTCGACGGCGCCGGGGACCTCGGGTACGCCGGGGATCGGCGTGTTCTTGCACGGCGGCGCCACGCTCTGCTCGGCCGGCGTCTTGTTGATGTCGGGGAAGCTCACGCCCTGCATGGCGTCGAGGTGGTAGAGATAGCCCCAGTACTCCTGGAAGCCGTGCGCGGTCGGCAGCGCTTCGGTGTGATCGCCCAGATGGTTCTTGCCGAACTCGCCGGTGGTGTAGCCGAGATCGAGCAGGAACTTGGCGAGCGCCGGGGTGCCGGGCTTGAGATAGGTCGGGCTGCCGGGCAGCTGCGGCGGGATCATGCCGGTGCGCAGCGGATACATGCCGGTGAAGAAGGCGTTGCGCCCGGAGGTGCAGCTCTGCATGGCGACGTAGTCCATGAAGAGCCCGCCCTGGTTCGCGATCTTGTCGATGTTCGGCGTCTCGCCGACCATCAGGCCGCGATGGTAGACGCCCGGCTGCATGAAGCCGATGTCGTCGCCCATGATGAACAGGATGTTCGGCTTTTTTGCCTCCTGCGCGAAGGCGGGCGTCACGCCCGCCACCACGGCTGACCGCGAGCGCGATCGCGGCCCCGAGCGGCCGCTTCGATAGGATGTTCATCGGTGTCTCCCTTCTCTTGGATTGACCAACTTGGGCTTGGAGCCGACGACGGCGCGCCCGCTCAGCGCGGGCAGGCGCCGAGCTCGCCGAGCCGCTTGGCGAACTGGGCGGCCCAGGCCTTGAAGGCGTTGTCGACGTCGTCCCAGGAGTTGAAGGTGTTGCGGCCCCAGGCCTTGGTGCCGGCGCGCTCGTCGACGCCCTGCCAGAGCAGCTCGCCGGTGGTCGCATCCCTGGCGTAGCCTTCGGCCGTGGCTTCGCCGGCCCAGTACGCGACGCCATGGTCGAACGCGTAGCCGGCCAGGACATCGACGAGGTGGACGTGGGGCTCGTAGGTCGAGAGCGTGTTCAGGAACGGGTTCACGGATGACGCATCGACCAGCGCGATGTGCCAGCGCATCGTGCCGGGCGACGGCTCGGTGACCATCTGGCAGCGCTTGGCGACGGCGTCGTGGAGGTCGGTATCGAACGAGTCGGCGAGCGCCTTTTGCACCTTGGGCGACGTTTTGGCCATGTCGGAGCCCCGACCCGTCCAGATGGTGACGGGGTCGAGCATCACCTTGGTGTACGAGGCCCACTTGACGTTGGGATTCAGGTAGACCCGATCGACTTCGCCCTTCGTGCCTTTCTGGAGCAGGGCCGGGTCGGGCAGCACGGCCGAGGCCGGCGGCGGCTTCTCCATCGCAACCTGCTTGGTCGCCGCGCAGGCGCCGAGTGCTGCGACCACGGCCAGCGCCATGACTGGTCGAACGCAGCCATGTTTCATTTGGCTCATCGAGTTATCCTGCCTAGTTGCCCTGGAACGCCTCCAGGATTTCCAGAGCCTCCGCCTCGAGCTCCTTCAGGCTCTGGCGGTACTCGGCGACCCGCTCGGGCGCGGTCTTGCCGGCTGCTTCCCAATGTCGCAGCGCGCGCTGGACCTCGGCGTAGTCGTCGCAGATCGAGCGAAAGCTCGGGTCGCGCGCCTGCAGTCGACGGATGGCCGACGCGTGCTGCGGAAACCGGCACGCCAGCGTCTCGATCGCATTGCCCGCCATCCTTGCCCTGTCGAGCCTCGCGCCTTGGAGTGTGCATGAGCTGAAGCGGAGCGGCGCCGGCATCTGAGCCGGCACCTTACGCACCGGCCCAAGCGATGTTGCCGAGTTTGGGGGAACCTACAGGGAGCCTACAGAGCGTGGCAGGCGCGGTTGGCCTGGTTTAACCCGGATTTCTCACGAGTGTAGTGCATCGGGGCTCTGAATCGGCGAAAGTCGTTCTTCCGGAATGACTTGGAGCCGATCGGAGGAGAGCCCCGATGCCGACAGAGTGTAATCGCGACCTGTTCGGATATGAAGTGGTCGAAGGGCGCCAGGTGGTGGCCGCCTTCGACGGCGGTGAGGTGACATCAGACGCCGGGGCGCTGCTGCTCGGCGCGACCGATCGCGCGATCGGCTTGGTGACGAGGTTTGCGGCGTGCTTCGACGACGGCCGGGTCCAGGCGCAGGTCGAGCACACGGTCGAGGCTATGGTTGCGCAGCGGGTGTTCGGCATCGCGCTCGGCTATGAGGATCTGATCGATCACGACCAGCTGCGCCACGACCCGGTGCTGGCGACGCTGGCCGGCAAGCTCACCGCCCGGCGCCAGGAGTGCGCGCCGCTCGCCGGCAAGAGCACGCTGAACCGGCTCGAGCACGCACCTTTGACGCCGAGCCGCTACCATAAGATCGGCCACGACGCGGCGGCGATCGAGGGTTTGTTCGTCGCCCTGTTCCTCGAGGCGCACAAGACGCCGCCCGAGAGGATCGTTCTCGATCTCGATGCCACCGACGACCCCTTGCACGGGCATCAGGAGGGTCGGTTCTTCCACGGTTACTACGACTGCTTCTGCTATCTGCCGCTGTACATCTTCTGCGGCCGGCATCTGCTGGCGGCCAAGCTCCGGCGCTCGAACATCGACGCGTCAGCCGGGGCCCTCGATGAGCTCGAGCGCATCCTCGGCCAGATCCGGGCGCACTGGCCCCGGGTCGAGATCCTGTTGCGGGCGGATTCCGGCTTTGCCCGGGACCAGCTCATGACCTGGTGCGAGGACCATCGGGTCGATTATCTCTTCGGCCTCGCCCGCAACGAGCGCCTGGTCGGCGCGATCACCGAACAGCTCGCCGAGGCCGCGGCTGAGAGCCGGGCCCAGAATTGGCCCGCCCGCCGCTTCGCCGACTTCGCCTGGCGCACGCTGGACAGCTGGAGCCGCACACGGCGGGTCGTCGCCAAGGCCGAGCACCTACCCAAGGGCTCGAACCCGCGCTTCGTCGTCACCTCGCTCAGCGTCACCGACATCGACGCTCGGACCCTCTACGAGCAGGTCTACTGCGCCCGCGGCGAGGTCGAAAACCGGATCAAAGAGCAGCAGCTCGACCTGTTCGCCGATCGCACCTCGGCCGCGAGCATGCGCGCCAACCAGCTCAGGCTGTGGTTCGCGTCCTTCGCCTACGTGCTGGTCGAGGCGCTCAGGCGGATCGGGCTCCGGTTCACCCAGTTCGCCACCGCCACCTGCGCCACCATCCGGCTCAAGCTCCTGAAGATCGGCGCCCAGGTCCGCCGCAGCGTGCGCCGAATCAAGGTCGCAATGCCCTCAGCCTGCCCGTTCCAGACCGAGTATCACCGTAAGCCTCCGGTGACGGCCGCGGTGCGAATGGGTTGACGGGAGTCTCGATGTCAGGCGGCGATCGATGAAGGGGCCGGCCGCCACGCCCAGGGCAGAAGCGCGGGCAGCCGCGACATAGGCAGGTCGGCGATGCGGGCGAGGATATCCGCGAGCCAGGCCTGCGGGTCGACGTCGTTGAGCTTGGCGGTGGTGATCAGCGTGTACATGAAGGCGGTCCTGTCGCCCCCGCGCTCGGAGCCGCAGAACAGCCATGACTTGCGCCCGAGAGCCACACCGCGCAGGCTGCGCTCGGCGGCGTTGTTGCTGAGGCAGATCCGGCCGTCCTCGAGGAAGCGGGCGAAGCGGTCCCAGCGCTTGAGCATGTAGTCCATCGCCTGGGCGACGCTCGCGTGACGGGAGAGACGCTCGCGCTCGCTGCGCATCCAGGTCTCGAGATCGGCGACCAGTGGTGCCACCTCTGCGCGGCGCACGGCGAGACGGGTGGCGCGGTCGGCGCCGTTGATCGTACGCTCGAGATCGAAGATCTCATCGATCCGCCTCACCGCCTCGAGCGCCAGCGGGGAGATCGGCTTGGCGTCCTTACCGCACCGCGCGTTGGCGGCGATGTCGGCAAGCTCGAAGAACTTGCGCCGGCCATGGGCCCAACATAGCGCCTCGGTCACCGCGCGCGGCGGGCGATCGGCCTCGTACAGGGCCCCGAAGCCCGCATAGGCATCGGCCTGCAGCACGCCGGCCCATCCTTCCAGGTGCCGCTTCGGATGCTCGCCACGGCGATTGCGCGAGAACTGGAACAGCGCGGCCGGCGGCGCGCTACCGCCGAACGGACGGTCGTCGCGGACGTAGACCCAAAGCCGGCCCTTGTCGGTCTTGCCCTTGGCCAGCACCGGCACCGGCGTGTCGTCGCCATGAAGACGCTCGGCCGCCAGGACATGGGCCTCGATCAACGCGTGCAAGGGCGCGAGCGCGACGGCGCACGCGCCCACCTGGTCGGCGAGCGTCGACAGGCTGAGCTCGACGCCCTCGCGGGCATAGCGCTCCGCCTGCCGGTTGAGCGGCTGATGCTGGCCGAACTTCTCGAACAGGATCATCGCCAGCAGGCTCGGGCCCGCCCAACCCCGCGACGTCGGGTGGAAGGGAGCCGGCGGTTGGGTGATCCGCTCGCAGTCCCGGCAGGTGAACTTCTCGCGCACGGTCTGGACCACCTTCCACTGGCGCGGGACGACTTCCAGCGTCTCGGTGACGTCCTCGCCGAGCTTCGCGATCCGCCCGGAGCCGCAGCAGCCGCAGGTGGCGGGCGCTTCGATCACCACGCGCTCGCGCGGCAGATGCTCAGGAAACGGCTTACGAACCCGGCGCCGGCGCGTGAATGTGCGCACGGGCGTCGAAGCCCGCGCCGCGGCCTGCTCGGCCCTGAGCTCGTCTTCGGTGGCGGTCGCCTCGAGCTCCTCGAGCTGCAGCTCGAGCTGGTCGAGGAGCCGAGCCTTGCGCTCCGACTTCTGACCATGGAGCTCGCGCCGCAGCTTCAGGATCTCGAGCTTGAGGGCTGCGATCACGGCTTCGCTGCTGGCCAGCACCGCCTGCGCTCGGGTCGCCTCCGCAACCGCGCGCGTAGCCTCGGTCTCGGCCGCCTGGGCCCGCGCCTCGGCGGCGGCGAGCGCCGCGCGCAAGGCATCGAGATCTTCTCGATCCGCCGCCATGACTTCGATTGTACACGATGAGCCAAAGATGTCGAAGTCAAAGTGAAGGTATCGGCGCCTTTCCTGTCATCCTGCCTTCAACGGACGCCAGGTCCTCTGCGATTCCTCCAATCAATCCCTTCGAGCAGATAGCCGAGCTGTGCCGGTGTGATCGCGACGACACCATTGGTCGGCGACGGCCAGAGGAAGCGACCCCGCTCCAGGCGCTTGGCGTAGAGCGAGAAGCCGAGCCCGTCGTGCCAGAGAATCTTGATCAAGTCACCTCGGCGGCCACGAAAGGCAAAGACATCGCCCGCGTGCGGGTCGCGACCAAGGTTCTGCTGCACCTGCAACGCCAGGCTGTTCATGCCGCGGCGCATGTCGGTCACGCCCGCCGCCAACCACACCCGCACCCCCGCCGGCACCGGGATCATGCGCGCGCCACCACCGCCAGCACCCGAACCAGCGCCGCCTCGTCGACGTCCGCGCCCGCCAACACGCGATATCCATTCGGCGTGACGATCTCGATCCGGCTTGGCACCGGCGCTGGAGCGGGGCGCTCGTCGACCACCACCGCCGGCACGAAGCCGCCCGGCGCCGCATCGACCAGCGCGCCGGCACGGTAGACCTTGCGCCACGCGAACAGCAACGAGGGCGAGATCCCGTGGCGCCGCGCCGTCGCCGAGGCCTGGCGCCAGCCGGCAAAGCTCTCCTCGACGATCCGCAGCTTCGCCTCGGCCGACCACCGCCGGCGCCGCCCGAGCTCCACCACCTCGAGCCGCTGAACCTGCGCACTGTCCTTACGCCTATCCATAAGGACAGTCCGCACCCCACCGCCTGCTACCGCAAGGCGGCCCTCACCGCAGGGTTACGTATCACCTCGCCTACCTCTACCTGAAGCGTGCCGCCGCCTTCTGAACATCTCGCCCACAGCACCGCAGACCGCCCGAGCGGTCGCAATCGCTCGCCCGGAATTCGCCTCGGACCATCAATCTCGACCCGAAACCGCCGCGTCCGGCCATCGCGTCCGTTGTGGCCGCCAAACTCCGGCCCCGCCTACCGGCTGTGAGAAATCCAGGTTAATCCAATTGCGTCAGCCAGGACGAGAAGTGGTAAGCTGACGGTTCGGGCCGTGTCACCGTTCTGTCGCGGATTGGCTAACAGCCTGACTGAATGAGCCGGGCGCCCAGGCAGGGGCAGCTGATCGGCCGGGGGATCGTCATGAACGCCGACGACGTGCGTCAGCAGCTGAAACGCATCCTCGGCAGCCCGGGCTTCGACGCGTCGGCGCGCAACCGCCGCTTCCTCGAATACATCGTCGAGGAGACCCTGGCCGGTCGTGCCGATCGGCTGAAGGGCGTCGAGCATCGCGATCGACGTGTTCGGACGTGATGCCATGATCGATCCGCAGCACGACCCGGTGGTCCGGGTCGAGGCGGCCAAGCTGCGCCGGAGACTGGAACGCTATTACCTGAGCGCCGGCCGGGAGGACCCGATTCGGATCGACATTCCGAAGGGCGGCTACGTGCCGACCTTCGAGCAGCGAGAGCCTCCGCTCCCCGATCCAGTTTCCGTCGCCCCGGCGGGCGAATGCGCTGCGGCCGCCGCCGCGACCCCGGCGCGTGGCAAGGCAAGAATGCGCTGGCCCTGGCTCGCGACCGGCCTCCTCCCCGGCTTGCTTGTTGGAGCGCTGGGATGGTTTGGCATGGACCTGGCTCCCAGGTCGTGGTCCGGCGCCAGCCGGGACGCCGTGACCGATCTACCTCATGGGCCCAAGATCGCCGTGTTACCCTTCTTGAATCTGAGCGGCGATCCTCAGCAGGCCTATTTCGCCGAAGGCGTAACCGATCAGATCGTGACGGATCTTGCCCAATTCAAAGCGTTATTCGTCCTATCGATCGAATCCACCGCAAAGTACCAGGAACAGTCGGCTGATCCCCAACGCCTCAAACGGGAGCTCGGCGTCGATTACCTGCTTGACGGCAGCGTTCGGCGCGAGCTGGACAGACTCAAACTCTCGACCCGTCTGGTCGATACGCAATCTGGCAAGGTCATCTGGGCAAAGACCTATGACGATAAGCTCGATCCTGCCAATCTGTTCGAGATTCAAGACGATGTCTCGCAGGAGGTGTCGGCAACCGTTGCCAGCAACTACGGTTTGATCGCGGAAGCCGGTCTGGCGGGAGCGCAACACCGGCCACCAAAGTCGTTCGTCGCCTATGATTGCGTCCTTCGTTACTATCACTACCAGAGATTGTTCGATCCACATGAGCATGCCAAGGTGCGGGCCTGCCTTGAGCACGCCGTCGAACTCGATCCCGATTATTCAGACGCGTGGGCGGTCCTTGCGAACATCTATGCGCAGGAACATCGGTTCGGCTTCAATCCGCGACCGCAGCTCTACGATTCTCATGAACGCTCCCTCACTGCGGCCTATCGCGCAGTCGAGATCGATCCGAGGAACCCGACCGGCCAGCTGATGCTCGCGAATGCTCTGTTCGATCGGCACGATCTCGTCGGGTTCAAGGCGGCCGGGGAGCGGGCGATCGCGCTCAATCCTAACGATCCCGAGCCCCTTGCCCACTACGGAGTACGTCTGGTCTACATGGGGGAATGGGAGCGCGGGCTGGCGTTGGTGACCAAGGCGATCGCGCTCAATCCTGGACACCCGCAATGGTACCGGGATCCCTTCATCTACGTCCATTACCAAACCGGGGATTATCAGCGGGCGTGGGTCGAGGCGCAAAGTCAAGGCGCCTCCCACGACGTCTGGTGGCTGCTGTTCAGGGTGATGATCCTGGGCGAGCTGGGGCGGAGGGAGGAGGCGCAGCCTCTGATCGAAGCGGCGCTCAGGCTCAAGCCGGATGTCCGCGAACGCCTGTGGGACATGGCTCGCATCTGGAACGCGCCGGAGCCGCACATCGAGCACATCGCGGACGGCCTGCGCAAGGCCGGCCTCGCAATCGCGCCGGCGCCACCGGCTTCGTGATTCGACGCGGCGTCGGCGACGTGCGAGGCCCAGCTCGGTCACCAGAGAAGAGCGCGCCAGGCGCTCGATCGGGCGATCGCGCTCGATCCGACCTTCGTCCGGGACCCGCGCGGCGCCTTCCGCCTGCACCATATTCCGGAAAGCCTGATCGACCAGTTCGTGGCCAGCCTGCGCAAGGCCGGCCTCAAAGATCCTGCAGCGTAGGCGCGAGCGCATTGATAACATGCTCGCCGGCCGAGCTGCTGGTCCGATTCGGCCGTGACTTTGGCGTGTGCGGCGAAAGCGCCTCGGTGCCGGATAGACAGCAATAAAGGAGGGCCCAGATGGAGGTGGCCGGTTTTTCAACCGATGACGGGCAGGAATCGAACTTCCGATCCACCCTAAAAGCCATGCGTCCTTCTGGGGCATTACCTGCAGCGATAGCGCCAGTTCACTCGCTGCTTCTCCCACGCTAGCGCCGCGTTGCCCGGCATCTCGGCCAGCCCGAGCCCCTTCGACTGCCGCCCGTCAGGGACCGCCTCGACGATCTCGGGCACAAGGCAAATGAGCGGCAGGAGCCGGCAGACGTAGGCGACCGTGACGCCCTCCTGCTCCGCAAGGTCGGTGATCGACTTCGCCTGACCGCTCTCGATCCGTCGTCGCCAGCGGTGCGCTCGGACGAGGGGCGTGATGTGGCTTGTTCCGCCCGGTTGTTCTACCTACCACGATGTCGCGCGACCCGCGGGGCCGGGTGCAGCGCCCTCTCAGGTCCAGTTTCGCGCCGCGGTCGAAGCGGCGAGCGGCCGATGACCGCAGGGAAGAGGCGATTCAGGAGAAACTTTGCCCAACTGTGTCGTACCTCACAGACTATCAATTGAACCTCGCCTACCATTCTTCGCGTCTAAAGTGCGATTTTCACGGTCCTCAGTGGCCAGTCTGACCGGCGTGGCTGGCAATGACTCCAGGAGCAGATAGATGAGCGAAATCCTTTCAGCCAAAATCGCCCACTGCATCGATCACCTGAAGAAGTGCTTGATCTTCGTATCGCTCTGGCGATTTCGATTGGGCGAGCGGTTCCTGCGGTGGGGCTCTCCGCCGTCGCGCGCACCGATCGCCATGGGCGGATCGCTTCGGACGGTCGTGCTTCTGACGGTCTGTCTGGGCACGACGGGGTTGATGGCGACCTCGGTCGCGAGGGCCGCATCCGCGGGCTGCCCTGACGGCGGCCCCATGGACCCGGATTGCGGCCAGCACAACATGATGATCGTTGGCGATCAGACGATCTTCCTCTCCCACCTGCCGATGTTCCACAGCGAGCACCGCTTTCAGGTCATCGTCGAGGTTGCGTTTGACAAGGACGGGATCAGCCTTGACAGCGTCTACGCGGACGATCGCCAGAAACACCCCGACGTCAGGATGTACACGCTTGAACCGCAGGAGCTCTTTGTGCTGTCGCAGTTATTCAGGGGCGACCCCGAAACATTGCGCCGCGCCTTCCCAGGCACGGTCTTTCGCGGTCATCTCGAGCGTGGCGGGACGCCGCTGGAACAGCTGACCGACGTCGAAGTGGGGGTCAAGCGCGTCGTGTATGCGACGGAGATCGGCCCTCAGGCCGGTCCAACCCGCCCTGACGAGCTCGACTACATCCTCTTCGGCAGCGACGCCGAACTCTTCCTGGCCCACCGGATCACGCAGCCGCCCGATTTCGACCAGTTGCTCGGGGTCACGGTTTCTGGCCACCAGTTCACGGAGGAGGAACTGGCGCGGGGAGTCGCGGTCAGGATTCTTGATCGCCCGAACTCGCCGGCGCAGCGCCTGCGCACGGGCGAGACGACCAATGCCCAGGGCCACGTCACCGGGGCTCACATGTTTTTGCCGCTCGAGGTGAACGTGTCCGCCGAGTACTACTTTGAGGAAGGTGAGCTGAAGGACGATCCGAAGTTCAGGCCGACTCCGCTGGAAATAGAGGCGGGGTTCTGAGCGCCGGTCGAGCCGCGCTGGAGCCATCCTGCGACGAGCCGGGGGCGTTATCCGCCTGACTAACGCTTGAGCCGTGCGAGATGCTCCTTGCGGAACTTGGCGACCTTGGGCGCGATCACGATCTGACAGTAGCGCTGGCGCGGGTTCAGCTCGAAGTAGTCCTGGTGGTAGCTCTCGCCCGGGTAGAATTCTTCCAGCGGCACGACCTCGGTGACGATCGGCGCCGGCCAGACTTTCTTCTCCGCCACCTCGGCGATCGCGCGCTCCGCCTCGGCCTTCTGCTCGGCATTGTGGTAAAGAATGATCGAGCGGTACTGCGGGCCGACGTCGGCGCCCTGGCGGTCCTTGGTGGTCGGGTCGTGGATCGTGAAGAACACGTCCAAAAGGTCCTTGAACGCGACCACCTTCGGGTCATAGGTGATCTGGACCACCTCGGCATGGCCGGTGCGGCCGCCGCAGACCTGCTCGTAGGTCGGATTCTCGACGCGGCCGCCGGCATAGCCGGAGACGACCCGCTCGACGCCCTTCAGGTCCTTGTAGACCGCCTCCAGGCACCAGAAGCAACCGCCCCCGAGCGTCGCCAGCTCGTGATCACGCTCAGCGCTCATGGCCGTCTCCTTGATCGGTATTGCCGGTGTGGGCTTTTCGTCCCGCGGCTCCATGACTATGGTGCAGCGCGACGCGAGCGCAAGGGCTCACCGGCCGCCCCCGGGGGAGCCCGGCGCTCGTCCGATCCAGCCCGGCGGCGAACGAGATGCAAGCAACCGATCGGCAATCCGGCTCCCGCGATGCCCAGCAGACCAGCGTCTCGGAGACGGTACCGATCGGGCTCACCACGCTGTGCCTGCTGGCGGTCGCTGGTCGGGATCATCACCGGCTTCGGCGCGGTCGGCTTCCGGGCGCTGATCGGCCTGATCCACAACGTCTTCTTCCTCGGCCAGCTGTCGTTCGGCTACGACGCCAACCTGTTCACGCCGATGAGCCCTTGGGGGCCGCTGGTGATCCTGGTGCCGGTGATCGGCGGGCTCGGCGTCACCTTCCTGGTCTCGACCTTCGCGCCCGAGGCGCGCGGCCACGGCGTGCCCGAGGTCATGAACGCGGTCTACTATCAGGAAGGCGTGATCCGGCCGGTGGTGGCGGCGGTCAAGTCGCTGGCTTCGGCGCTGTCGATCGGCAGTGGTGCTGCGGTCGGGCGCGAGGGTCCGATCATCCAGATCGGCGCCTCGTTCGGCTCGACCGTGGGCCAGGTGATCTCGATGGCCGCTTGGCAGCGGATCACGCTGGTCGCGGCCGGAGCGGGTGCGGGCATCGCCGCGACCTTCAACACGCCGATCGGCGGCGTGATGTTCGCGGTCGAGCTGATGATGCCCGAGATCAGCGGCCGGACCTTCCTGCCGGTGGCGCTCGCGACCGGCACCGCGACCTTCATCGGCCGGCTGTTCCTGGGCGTGCTGCCGGCGTTCGAGATCCCGCAGCTGCCGGCGCTCTCGAACGAGGCGGTCTCGGCCGAGGCGCTGCTCGCCTATGCGGTTCTGGGCGCGGTGACCGGCATCGCGGCGGCGCTCTTCACCCAGGGGCTGCACCGGGCCGAGGAGGTCTTCGACAAGATCCCCAATCCCTACCTGCGCCATACCATCGGCATGCTGGCGGTCGGCGTCATGATCTACCTCTTGATGCGCTTCGCCGGCCACTATTACGTCGAGGGCGTCGGCTACTCGACCATTCAGGCGGTCTTGCTCGGCGGCCTCGGCAGCTTCGCTTTCCTGTTCCTGCTGTTCGCCTGCAAGCTCGCGGCGACGCTGCTCAGCCTCGGCTCGGGTGCCTCGGGCGGGATCTTTTCGCCGTCGCTGTTCATGGGCGCCACCTTGGGCGGCAGCCTCGGCGCGCTCGCCGGCGCGATCTATCCCTCGCCCGACATCAGCGTGCCGAGCTTCGCGATGGTCGGCATGGCGGCCATGGTCGGCGGCGGGACCGGGGCCGCGATGACCGCGGTCACGATGATTTTCGAGATGACGCGCGACTACGCGATCGTGATGCCGATGATCGTCGCGGTGGCGCTCAGCATCGGCGTGCGCCGCGTGCTCTCGCGCGAGAACATCTACACGATCAAGCTGCTCAGTCGCGGCCGGTCGATCCCCAAGGTGCTGCACGCCAACATGTTTCTGGTCCGCCACGCGAGCGAGGTGATGGACCGCGACGTGCTGGTGCTGCCGGCCGAAATGAGCTTCGACGAGTTCCTGCGCCAGCCCGAGCACAGCGGCACGATGCGCCACGTGGTGGTCCGGCGCGGGCCGCGGATCGTCGGCGTCCAGCGGGTGAACACGGGCCTCCGACGGGGTCTCGAAGGCGCGTACACCGGGATCACGCTCGGCGACGTGGTGCGCCCGGATTTCACGATCGCGCGCGAGGACGACGTCGTGTTCGACGTGATCCGTCGGATGTGGCGGCGCGGCGGCGCGATGGCGGTCGTGGTCAAGGGCGGGCGCGTGCCGCGGCCCGACGACGTGGTCGGCGTGATCACCAAGGAGCACATCGCCGACTCGGTCGCCGAGAGCATCCGCCCGTACTGGACCTGACGATCCGACTTGTGCTCGAGCCGGCGGTCCCTATTTTCGCGTGATGCGCGAGAGCACGTAGGGGCGCCTCAGCTGATGGCCACGCTCGTCCAGTCTTGGCGGCGGGTTGCCCGCAACGATCAGCTGGTCCTGTTCGTGCTGGCGCTGGTGATCGGCACCGCGGGCGGCTATGGCGCGCTGCTGTTCCGACTCCTGACCGGCGGCATCCAGACCCTGCTGTTCGGTCATGCCAGCGAGCGGGTCGCCGAGAAGGCGAGCCTCCTGCCGTGGTGGCGGGTGGTGCTGGCGCCGACCGTGGGCGGACTCGCGATCGGGTTGGCGGTGCATCTGCTGATGCCCGGGCGGCGACCGCATGTGGTCGCCGATGTGATCGAGGCGAGCCCCTTGCGTGGCGGTCGGATGTCGCTCGGGGTCGGCTGCGGCGCGGCGCTGGTCAGCGCCGCCTCGATCGGCTGCGGCGCCTCGGTCGGCCGCGAGGGACCGATCGTGCACTTCGGCGCCACCCTCGGCAGCTTCGTCGCGCAGCGGCTGCATCTCTCCGCTTCGCTCGCCCAGACCTTGCTCGGCTGCGGCATCGCGGCGGCGATCGCGAGCGCCTTCAACGCGCCGATCGCGGGCTTCTTTTTCGCCCTCGAGGTGGTGATCGGCCACTACCGCCTGAGCGCGGTCTCGCCCTTGGTGATCGGCGCCGTGATCGGCACCGTGATCACGCGCGTGCACATCGGCGGTGACGCCGCCTTCCTGCTGCCGCCGCAGGTCATGGCCTCGTTCTGGGGGTTGCCGGCGTTCGCCCTGCTCGGCGTGGTCAGCGCGCTCGCGGCGATCGCTCTGATCCGCGGCCTCGCCGAGGTGCAGGTTGCGCATGAGCGCGTGGGCATCCCGGCCTGGCTGCGGCCGGCGCTCGCCGGCCTCGCGGTCGGCCTGATCGCGATCCGGCTGCCGGAGGTCCTGGGCGTCAGCTACGACCCGACCGACCTCGCGCTGCGCAACGCCTACCGACTTCAGCTCGTGCTCCTGCTGGCGCTGGCCAAGGGCACGGCGACCGCGCTCTGTCTCGGCAGCAGCGTCGGCGGCGGCATCTTCAGCCCGAGCCTGGTGCTCGGCGCGCTGGTCGGCAGCGCCTTCGGCATGATCGCCGATGGCGCCTTTCCGGAACTCGGCTCGAGCCCGAGCGTCTATGCGCTGCTCGGCATGGGCGCGGTCGCCGCCTGCACGCTCGGCGCGCCGATCTCGACCGTCTTGATCATCTTCGAGCTGACCACCGAATACGACGTCACCTTCGCGGTCATGGTCGCGGTCGCGCTCGCCTGAGTGCTGATGCGCCAGCTCCACCGCCACTCGTTCTTCACCTGGCAGCTGGCCGCGCGCGGCATCGACCTTATGGCCGGGCGGGATCAGAGCCTGCTGCGCTCGGGCCGGCTCGGCGAGGTGATGCGGGCCGAGGTGGCGACGGTCGGGCTCGAGACCGATCTCGAGCAGATGAAAGCTCTGTTTCGCGAGCGTCACCTGCCGATCTTCGTGGTCGACGAGGACGGCAAGCTGTACGGCCCGATCGCGTTCGAGGATCTGGCCGACGCCGCCTTTCGGACCGATCCGGCGCCGGCCACGGCCCGGGATCTGGTGCACCGGATTCCGATGGTCCTGGTGCCGGAGGACGACCTCGAGACCGCGCTCCGATCCTGCGAGACCAACCGGGAGGAGCACCTGCCGGTGGTCGAGGACCGCGATGGCCTCAAGGTGATCGGCGAGGTCCGCTATCAGGACCTGGTGCTCGCCTACAACCGCGCTCTGCTCGCGGCCCGCGCCGCCGAGCGGGGCGGCTGACCGACGATTCCCGCCCCGAAATCGGGCCCGGACCCAACGAGGATTCGACCATGACCAAGCTGCAGAAGCGGTATCGGCATCGGATGATCGGCAACCATACCCTGCATCCCGAGACGTTGATGATGAGCTACGGCTACGACCCGCAGCTGTCGGAGGGCTCGGTCAAGTGCCCGGTGTTCCAGACCTCGACCTTCGTGTTCGCGCGCGCCGCCGACGGCAAGGCGTTCTTCGAGCTCGCCTATGGCCTGCGGGACAAGCGGCCGGCCGAGGAGCCGGGCCTGATCTATTCCCGGATCAACAACCCGGACCTCGAGATCCTCGAGGACCGGCTGGGCTTGTGGGACGGGGCGGAATCGAGCCTCGTGTTCTCGAGCGGCATGGCCGCGATCTCGACCACGCTCTGGACTTTCCTCAGGCCCGGCGACGTGATCGTGCACAGCGAGCCGCTCTACGGCGGCACCGAGTTCCTGATCCAGAACATCCTGCCCCAGTTCGGCATCAAGCCTGTGGGCTTCGGCGCCGGCGGCAACGGCCGCTCGCTCGATCAGGGGCTCAAGGCCGCCCGGGGCATCGGCGAAATCGGCGCGATCCTGGTCGAGACGCCGGCCAACCCGACCAACGCGCTGGTCGACATCGCGCACTGCGCCGAGCTCGCCAGGCGCCTGCCGCCCAAGCAGGGCCGCCGGCCGCCGGTGATCGTCGACAACACGTTCCTGGGCCCGCTCTGGCAGCAGCCGCTGGGGCAGGGGGCCGATCTCGTGGTCTATTCCTTGACCAAATACGTCGGCGGCCACAGCGACGTGATCGCCGGCGCGTGCCTCGGCGCCGAGGAGCGCCTGGCCCCGGTGCGCGGCATGCGCACGATCCTCGGCACGATGTCCGACCCGCACACCGGCTGGCTCCTGATGCGCAGCCTCGAGACCCTGAAGCTGCGCATGACCAGCGCGATGAAGACCGCCCGCTACGTCGCCGAGTTTCTGCAGGACCACCCCAAGATCGCCAAGGTCCATTACCTGGGCTTCCTCGGCGAGGACGACCCGGACTTCGAGCTCTACCGCCGCCAGTGCAAGGCGCCCGGTTCGACCTTCGCGTTCGAGGTCCACGGCGGCGAGCCCGAGGCCTTCCGCCTGCTCGATGCCTTGAAGCTGATCCGGCTCGCGGTCAGCCTCGGCGGCACCGAGAGCCTGGCCGAGCACCCGGCGAGCATGACCCATTCCGACATCCCGTCGGAGCGCCAGGCCGAGCTCGGCATCACGCCCGCCATGGTCCGCCTGTCGGTCGGCGTCGAGCACCCCGAAGACCTGATCGCCGACCTCGCCCAGGCCCTGGACGCGGTCTGATCCGCTTGATTCCCTTGATGCCGAGCCCTCGGATTGATCCAGATTGATCCGCCGGCCCGACCACCAGATGGCAATAACGATGCCGAAGTCAGGCCGTACCCATTGCCCGACGCCGCCGATGACGCCGCCGGTAGCCCGGCACAGCACCAAACCCTGGTGAGTATCTCATAGATGACCCTCGATTCTCATGATTGAATCCATCCGATCATCGACTACCGGATGCGCCACATGTGTAGCGTCTTCGGCTTGGCGGTGGCGCATCAGTGGCGCATCTTTTTCTTGTAGTGACGCATGTTTTATTTACCGTATGTCGCTCAAGCCGACCAATCCGAACGATTGACTTCTCAATCAATGGAGATCATTGATTCTACTGGTCGAGGTGGTCCTCATCTTCATGGCCAAGAACAGATCGTTATTGAAATGTCCTGATATGACAGATGCGGTCCGAATCTGGAGGATTGACTCAACGATCAAGTCGGGTTGATGGCCGCGGGTGTTGCGTCGAGCGCACGGAAGTGACGCATCGTGGAGCGATACCCGGTCCCTCGTCGTGGTCTTGCAGGCCTGCGAAGGCAGGATCTGCCTTACGCAGGCCCTGCCCAGCATCCGCACCGATCCCGAGGCCGGTCAAGGATCTTCGACCGGCGAAGCCGGCGCGCTTGCGCGCGTCCTTGACCGGCGTCGGGATCGGGCCCGGCAGCGCCCCGGCAGGGTCAGGTCTCGCATCCATGCACGAGCGTGGTCGCAAGCGGACCATGATCAGACCTCTCCGCCTCGAGTTTGAAGGCGCAGAGTCTCTCACGTGACCCGGGGCCGGGAGAGCTGGCGCGCGTCGATCGCGTATTGTGTCCCCAGAACCCCCGGGCAGCAACCCCGATAGCTGGCGGACTGAGCAGGCGCCTCGGGCGGGCCCACGTTCAGGCACGGCGTCCAACACACGGCCGCTCTGTCTCACGAACTCCCTCGCCGAACGCTATCCTCGCCTGTTTCGGTAAAAACCAGCCGGGTCTGTTTGTCGCCGTGCACCTGAGGCTCGGCAGCCAGCTTCCGTCTCAACCGGTCCAAGGGGCCCCCGACAGCACACAAGCTCGGGTCGAGGCCGAGCACGTCGACAATCAAGCACCGATCGAGAGTGGTTCTCGCGGGGTCCTCATCCATCTGGTCGAACGGAAGAAAACGTTCACTGGAGAGGGCTGCAAATGCTCGACTCGCGGCTTCATGCTGCGTCGCGGAGAGCGCTCGCAAATCAAGAGTTGACATTGACGGAAGTCCGCTGACAGTAGTAGTACCCCTGCCAGCCTGGGTTTTGTTCGACATCCACCAGTGACATAGCAATCCCAAGGTGGAATTGCACCAAAGCGCGAATGTCAACTCGTGGCTCCGGTCCTCAAAGATCACGGTCGGCCAAGCGCGTCCTCCGATACTGGGCTGCTCAGTCGTGGCAACGACCAAAGACTGAGAGTTGAACTGAAGATCTAAGTCGTAATGGGCACGACCGGCGGTCGCCCATCGCGCATCCGCCCTAGCTTGGAGCGCTTCTGGCACCCGTCCAGAGACCTCCCTGATCCGGCAGTGGGAGTCAGGGTCTACCACTAGACGTCGCTCTCTGCTTGTGTCATGGCTCCATAAACAGGGATATGCCATACCGACATGCGTACCAACAACCCTCTCGAATGGCCCTTGTGGCATCCCATCGGCCTTAATCTGGCCGCCAGTAATGTCGAGATGATGAGGGCCTATCCGGCGACTCACATTGGCGATGGGAGTTCACTGGATGTTGCGGATGCTCACCGCCGACATGCCCTCGATCCAAAGCCTGCTATTGGCTAGCTGAAATGCAGTCTGCCCTACGCTAATGTCTCTGATCCCAACCATTTGCCATGCATCCGTCGACGGGAGCGGGCAGTCCACGATCTCTCCTTCAAATGACTCGCCCAGTAAGATCCGTGTGCCGCCAAACGAACCATCTTCCAGTCTTCTAATACTACCACTCGCTACGGCGGTTGTAATAGTTTGGGCTAGCAGTTCCCTCTCAAGTGTGCCTTGCGGCTGACCTGCCAAGATCACAAACATCGCCCTAGCATTCTGATCCAAGGCGCGCGATTTCGTGGCGACAAGCAAACACTCAGCCATGCCCGTGTCTGCCGAAAATGAACGCGTATGCGTTCCCGTTTCTGCGACGGTCGCTACGATTATGGACGAATATTCTCTCCGCAACAGGCTCCGCACTCCCTCCCATGACTGCCCGCTCATGGAAGACAGCGGCAACACCAGCGCCAGGGTTCCATCATCAGCTGTCTTTCGATGAGCCAAATCGACGAAGTATGAAGCGAGCCCCGCATGGCCATGCGCGCACCCTCCTGCGGCAAAGACGCCTCAAATGATCAGAGAGTTGATTTTGCTCCTCCTCGTCTGCTCCAAATGCAGCGAACGCTGGATTGTGCACCTCGGTCTCTATCACCCTCCCTCGCACCGTGACGCGTAAAGGGCGGATTCATGATCACGAGGTCGACTTGGCCATGACCCACGCGCTGAACCAAGTTACGAACTTCTTCGGCACCTCGACCACCAGCGGTGTGCGCCGCCGCTTGAATAATCTCGAACGATGTTTGCTCTTCTAGAAGATCCAAGGACCCTACGCAAACCCCCCAATCGTGCCGGCCATACGGCATTGTCAAAAGGCACTCACCTTCGAACGGAGTATCTGGATGCGAGCCTGCAAGCATCGCACCCGTCAGATGAACGGCCACGGTAAGTACATCAAGCCCGACGAAACCCTGTTGCATCAGCACCGGATGAAGTGCTTTCGGTCGCCACCGTAGAATCTCCGTGTAAGAGCCCTATCCGCTGATACGCGGTCGAGAGAAGCGTGCCTGTTCCGCACGCGAAATCGGCAATGCGTATCCTAGCAAGGGCCTCTGTATTACTCCAATCGCCGCCTGCAATGGGCCTCTCCAGCGGGAGAGCAAGGCCTGCCAGCAGAGCCGCACCGGAGGGCCGAGTATATTAAGTCGCCAGAAACTTTCGATCTGCGATCAGCCTTTGAAAGACGACACCTGTTAAATCGTGCGACTAGTGACACCACCTACGATAAGTTTTTCCGCGGTCGCCAGAGTATCTCAAGGATTGATGATGCAATCTGCGCCGGAAGTATTTTGATTATAGATCCGGCCGTATGGAAGATTGGCCAATAATTAACCTCAAGGATCCTTTCCCACTCATCTACCATAGGTGTCAGCAGAAATGCTCCTTGTCGGCGGAAATCATTCGGCGATCTGACACGCCTATCTAGGCCCGCCTGCCGATCACGGACCATCATTTCGGCTTCTGCTAACGCCGCATGAAAGACGAGGGCATCGACCACAACCGTCATTGCCATTCGTCGGGTTTGCCCCCCAGCGTCATCGCTCTGTCCAAGTAGATCGGCCACTTCTCTACCGAGAGCGGAGCCTGTCGGGTGGTTCGCAAACAGGTTACCTCGGCCCGATTGACGCCCGCTTCGAGAGCATCGGCAAAGATGAACTCTCCAAGCTAGATGCTTTATCTATGCAGAAAATATCTAATTTCTACACATCACCTATAACCACCCTACTCATCACCCGCAGCGCCTCGAGGTGGCGTTCGGCGAAGGCGGCGTCGCCCAGGGGTTGATCTCGCGCTGCAAGCTCAGCGTGTAGGTCGGGAAGGCCTCCAGCAGGCGGCGGGCGGCGGTGCGGGCCTCGTCGAGGCGGCCCTGGCCCACCAGCGCGCCGATCACGCCCCGGTGCGAGGAGCCGCAGGCCGCCGGACGGCGCGCCGGGCGTCCAGGGGCCGGTCGAGGCTTGCCTGAACGCCCGGCCGGGGAGCGTTCGCGGTCAGCAGCGGCTCGGCCGCGCGGTCACTGCGCGGTCGCCGGCGCCGGCGCCGGCTGCGGCATCGCCGGTTGCTGCTGCTGCGCCTGTTCGGCTTGCTTGGCCGCCTCCTGGTCCTCCTTGGTCATGAAATCCGGGGCGTTGGTCAGCTGCTCCTCGGTGACCTCGACCCGCAGACGTGCCGGTTGGTCAGCGGTCGGAAAATCGATCTGATCGACCGGCACCGCGACCCATTTGTCGCCGATGCCGAGGAAACCACCGACCGACAGGACGACCCCGACCACGAACCTGCTGGAACGCCTGTTCGTCGAGGAGCACCGCCGGCTGAAGATCATCCCGAACGCGTTCGGCGAAAAGCCGGTGCTCAAACTGATGTTCGGCGCCATGACCCGAGCCGCCGAACGCTGGCGCGCGCTCCGGATCACTGAGTTTGAGCGCCGCCAGATGGCCGCCCTCAGGCAGGAGCTCGATCCGGACTACGAAGCCGCCGTCGACCTCGACACGACCCGCTCAAAGCCCGCCCCCACCACCAAAATTCCCAGCACGATCAGGACTTGACCTTCTCGCGACCTCAGCGTCTTTGCTTATTTTCCTATGATCTGCTATCATCAGGCGTGAGAACCCTGTCGACCTGCGCGCTTCGCGGGCCGATCCGCCAGCGGGAGCCGACCAATTGATGATCACCGCGCACCATCGTCGAAACCGGCCCGCTCGCGGGCGCGCCCGGACGCCGCCATCGCGCTGGCGGGGCCCGAAATAACCAAACGAACCCAAAAGCCGCACAAGCCCTGGGCTTTGGGCCTCCGGGCCGGATTTCGCGGACGGCCGCGCCGTCACCCTCGCGACGGCCGAACGAACCCGGGAAAGCGGGCTGCGACAAAGGCTTGGTTCGCAGACGTGGTGGCAATCGGGGCCAGCTTGCGGGCGGCGATCGCGGGCGGTGATGACCGGGGCGGGGCGGATGCCGGTGACGGATCGCCGGCAAGCTTCGGCCGGGGCGCCGGAGCGGCCGGCCGCCCTCACGCCGGCGCCGTGGCGCCGTCGACCGGGAGCGGCGCGCGGATCGCCATTCTGGCGGCCGCCTGGACCGCCTCGGGCTCGGGCGCGCCGGCGCCGGTCGAGTGGATCGTGACCGTCGGATAGGCGAATTTGATGCCGGCCTGGTCGAAGGCGAGCTTGATCCGGTGGAAGGCCTCGCGCCGGATCACGAACTGCTCGCCGGGCTTCGCCGTGAACTTGGCCCGCACCAGGATGCCGTGGTCGGCCAGCTGGCTGATCCCCTGCGACTTCAAGGGCTCGATGAAGTTGGGGCCGAGCTCGGGGTCTTGGAGCAGCTCGTTGCCGATCCGCTTCAGGATCGCTTTGACCCGGTCCACGTCGGTGTCGTAGGTCACCAGGATCTCGAGCTTGACAATCACCCAGTCGCGGCTGTGGTTGGTCAAGGATTTGAGCTCGCCGTAGGGCACGGTGTGGACCGCACCCCGGTGGTGGCGCAGGCGCAGCGAGCGGACCGAGATCGCCTCGACCGTGCCCTTGAGCGGCCCCGCCTCGATGTACTCGCCGACCCTGAACGCGTCGTCGAGCAGGAAGAAGATCCCGGAGACGACGTCGCGGACCAGCGTCTGGGCGCCGAAGCCGAGCGCCAGGCCGACCACGCCGGCGCCGGCGAGCAGCGGGCCGATGTCGATCCCGACCGCGGACAGCGCCAGCATCACCCAGACCACGACCAGCACCGCGAGCACGAACTTGCGCAACAGCGGCCGGAGCGTGCGGGCGCGGGCGGCGGCCGCGGACGGCGCCGCGCGGTCGGCACTGCCGAGGCTGCGGGCGAGCACGGTCTCGGCGAGCTGCCAGGCGACGTAGGCGAGCAGCGTCGTGACCAGGATGTCGAAGAGCGCGCGCGAGAACATCAGCGCGCCCGGCGCGCCCAGCAGCCAGAGCAGATCGATCCCCCAGAACGACGGCAGCAGGATCAGCGCGATCGCGACCAGCACGCAGCGGAACGCGCGCTGGATCACGGCTTCCACCTGCGCCCGCGCCGGCGCCCCCGGGTCGCGCGAGCCGAGGATCTGGGCCAGCGCGGCGGCGAACGCGCGGTCGAGCAGCGGCAGGGCTGCCGCCAGCAGCACGCTCAGCACCGCCGACCAGATGCTGGAGGGCCCGCGGGTCACGATGCTCGCCGTCCAGAGCACCCAGACCACCAGGAGATAGAAGATCGCGAACCCATGCCAGCTGCGGGCGAGGCGGATGCGCAGCGGCGAGGCGGCCGCGGGCGCGGGGCCGAGCAGCGCCGCCCGCACGAGCGGCCGGCTCTGCAGCAGCATGACCGCCAGCAGCAGCGCCATCAGCGTGCCGATCGCGAGCGCCAGGATCAGGTGCGCATCGAGCTGCATGCCCGACAGGATCAGCAGCGCGGCGCTCAGCCAGCCGAAGCTCGCGACGCTCGCCAGCACCACGAGCCAGCGGTAGAGGAAGCGCGCGACCGCATCGCCGAGCGACAGCAGGCGCGCGCCCGGGGCGTCGGGCGCCAGCAGCAGGCGCGCGACCAGCGCCGCGCCGAGCACCACCAGCGTTGCCGTCACATAGGTCAGGATGAACGTCTGGACCGGCCCGGCCGGCGGCACGAACGCCGTGACCAGCGCGATCGTCACGATCGCGAAGGCGCCGAGCGCCAGAAGATCGACCAGCCCCCGGTAGAGCGCCCGCCCGAGCCGGGCGCCGAAGTGGCCCGGGACTGGCCCGGCGACCGGCGCGCCGGCCAGCCGCCGATGCACGGCGTGGCGGGCGAGCAGGCCCGCCCCGAGGATCATGAGCAGCTCCCCGACCAGCAGGATCGGGCTGGCGCCGGCGGTGACCCGGCCGAGTGCCGCCATCATCTCGGCGGGCGCCATCCCGGCGCCGCCCCGCAGCTCGGCCGCGCGCACGCGCAGATCCATGGTCAGGCGCTCGAGCTCCTGCCGGTAGTCCAGCAGCAGGAGAGCGAAACCGCCGCCGCCGTGCCGCTCCGGGGGTGCGGCCGGCGCCTGGGCGAGCGCCGGCAGGGCCAGGCTCGCGGCCAGCGCGACGAGCGCGAGCCGCCGCCCGATGATCCCACGCCAGCGCCATGGCTGTTCATGACCGGAGCCCCCTCGGCGGTTCCTGCGGCGTCGGGCCGGTGATCAGCCGGGCCCCGCGCTCGAAGGTCAGATACGCCCAGAGCCAGTCGAGCAGGACCACGAGCCGGTTGCGAAAGCCGATCAGGAAGAAGACGTGGACCGCGCCCCAGAGCAGCCAGGCGAGGCGCCCCGAGAGCCGCAGCCAGCCGAAGTCGGCGACCGCCGCCTTGCGCCCGATCGTGGCGAGGTTGCCGAGATGGCGGTAGCGGAACGGCGCCGGTGCGGCCCGGCCCGCGGCCCGGGCGCGGATCACCGCCGCGACGTACTGGCCCGCCTGCTTGGCGGCAGGCGCTATGCCGGGCAGCGGCCGGCCGGCGGCATCGCTCGCGGCCGCGGTGTCGCCGATCACGAAGACCTCGGGATGACCGGGCAGCGTCAGGTCCGCCTCGACCTTGACCCGGCCGGCGCGGTCCTTCTCGGCGGCCAGCCACTTCGCCGCCGGCGAGGCCGCGACGCCCGCCGCCCAGAGGATCGTGCGCGCGGCGATGGTCTCGTCGCCGAGCATCGCGCCCTCGGCATCGCAGGCGGTGAGCGGCCGGCCGAGCCGGACCTCGACCCCGAGCCGCTCGAGCGCCCGCTCGGCCCTGGCGGAAAGCCGCTCGGGCATGAGCGGCAACAGGCGCGGCCCGGCCTCGACCAGGATGACCCGCGCCTGGCGCGGATCGATGCTGCGGAAGTCGGCGGCCAGCGCCTTGCCCGCGAGCTCGGCGATCGCGCCCGCGAGCTCGACCCCGGTCGGGCCGCCGCCGACCACGACGAAGGTCAAGAGCGCCGCGCGCTGATCAGGATCGCTGGCGGCTTCCGCCTGCTCGAACGCGAGCAGGATGCGCCTGCGGATGGCGGTCGCATCCTCGATCTTCTTGAGGCCGGGGGCGGTTGCCTCCCACTCGTCGTGGCCGAAGTAGGCATGGCGGGCGCCGGTCGCGACGATCAGGTAGTCGTAAGCGACCCGCTGCTCGCCGATCAGGACCGCGCGCGCATCGAGGTCGACGCCGGTGACCCGGCCGAGCAGCACGCTTGCATTGCTCTGATGGCGCAGGATGGCCCGGATCGGCTGCGCGATGTCCGCGGGCGAGAGGGCTGCGGTCGCGACCTGATAGAGCAGCGGCTGGAACAGGTGATAGTTGCGCCGGTCGATCACCGTGACCTGCATGGCCGCCTTGCGCAGCGCGGTCGCGGCCGCGAGCCCGCCGAAGCCGGCGCCGACGATCACGACCCGCGGCCGGGCGCCGGGCGTGGTCGGGCCGCTGGCCGGCCGTGGCCGGGGCAATGCCGAAGCCGCCACGGGCTGGAGGTCGCGCAGGGAGATCGACATCGTTGCTGGCCTTCCGGAGCCGGCGGCGGCCGGGCAGAAGCCCGGCGCGCCAGCCGCGATCGAAGTAAGTAGGAGCGGCTACTCGCTCGCAGCCGCGTGGCGCAGGGACTCGCCGAGCGACCAGATGGCGGCGCCGAGCAGGACGGCGTCCTTCAGGATGAACTGGCCGGGCGCCACCGAGAGCGCGGGAAAGCCGCCGAGGCTCGGCTCCCAGCCGGGGGTCGAGACCAGGAAGGTGAGCGTGATCACGAAGGTCAGGGCGGCCATCAGGCTGCCGACCACCGCCGCCGAAGCCGACCAGGGCCGGAGCGCGATCAGGACGCCGGCCGCGATCTCGGCGACGCCGATCAGGTTCGAGGTCGCCTGGACGCTGAAGACCGCGTACAGCCAGGACATCAAGGGGCTGTTGGCGACCAGCGGCTGGATCGCACCGGCCTCGTAGGCGGTGAACTTCATGATGCCGATCCAGACCAGGACCACGACCAGCGCATAGCGCGCGACGTGGAGGCCGAGGGCCTCGAGCCTGGCGCCGCTGGCGGCGGCAGCATCCGGGCGGACGCCGAAGGACTGCAGGGCGGTTGCGCGTTGAGCGATCATCTCTGGACATCCTCGTTCGGCGGACGCCCGACCCGAAGCCGCCGTCCGCGGTTGATGGAAGGTCTGGCGGCGGGCGGCGCCGGCGGCGCCGGCGACCGGCCCCACTGCCGATGCCGGGAGCTTGGCAAAGCCGCGGCCAGCGCGGAAATGCCCTCTTCCTATGGTTTCGATGCTCGGACGTGATCGGCGGGCGGCGGCGCTCGGCCGAGGCCCCTTGACACCGAGCCGGCGGCCGGGGCTCGCTGCGACGTGATCGAAGGGAGGTCCGCCGATGCCGCTCGAGCTCTGGCTCGCGTTCGTGCTCGCGAGCACGATCCTGCTCACGATCCCCGGTCCGACGGTGACGCTGGTCGTGAGCCAGATTGCACAGACTAAGAGCCAGGTCGGCAACATCGGCGGCCACCTCTGGATTAACCGCTGGGGCCGGCCCATGCACAGCAGCGCGATCCGGGCCCAGATCAAGCTGCGCACCCGGGACGCCTTCGGCAGGGCCCTCTGGCCGCACCTATTTCGGGACTGCGCGGTCACCGAGCTCGTCGCCTGCGCCCCCGGCGACATCGGCATCGCCCCCGACCTCCTGGGCCATGCCGACCTGCAGACCACCAAGAAACACTACATCCAGGCCCAGGGCATGACCGCCCACGCGCTGGTCCAGGTCGAGTCCCGGAGACGAGCCGTGACATCCCCGAGCGACAACCGGAGGACAGGATGCTTGACCAGGCGACGGTCGCGCCCATAGCCTCGAGCTGCCAAGGAGGGCATGCAGCAGACCTCGAACCCGAAGGAGGTGTTGACGTGCCCTCGAACACCAAAGACCTTGCGCCCCGGGCAGTCGCGTATGCCCGCTACTCCTCCGACCTGCAGCGCGAAGCCTCGATCGAGGACCAGCTCCGCATGTGCGTGGAGGGCGCCACGAAGCAAGGCTGGCTGGTCGCCGGGAGCTACACCGACCAGGCGACCTCCGGGGCCAGCCTGAACCGGCCCGGCACACGGAAGCTCCTGCAGGATGCCGCCGCCGGCAAGTTCGAGATCATCCTCGCCGAGTCGCTGGACCGCCTGTCCCGCGACCAGGAGGACATCGCCCACATCTACAAACGCATGCGCTTCCTGGGGGTGAGGATCGTGACCTTGTCCGAGGGGGAGGTGAACGAGCTGCACATCGGGCTCAAGGGCACGATGGGTGCGCTCGCCTTGAAGGACCTGGCCGACAAGTCGCGGCGCGGCCTGCGCGGCCGAGTTGAGGCCGGGATGTCCGGCGGCGGCAACAGCTACGGCTACGACGTGGTCAAGAAGTTCGACGCCAACGGCGAGCCGATACGCGGGTAGCGGCGGATCAACCCGCAGCAGGTCGCGATCATCATCCGCATCTTCGTCCTGTATGCTCAAGGCGTATCGCCGCGCGCGATCGCCAAGCAGCTCAACCGGGAAGGCGTGCCGGGGCCGAGAGGCAAGGCCTGGGGGCCGAGCACGATCCACGGCAACTGGCAGCGCGGCACCGGCATCCTGAACAACGAACTCTACGTCGGCAGGCAGGTCTGGAACCGCCTACGCTTCATCAAGGACCCGCAGACCGGTAAGCGGATCTCGAGGCTCAATCCGCCATCCGAGTGGATCATCGGCGACGTGCCCGACCTGCGGATCATCGACCAGGACCTGTGGGACCGGGTCAAGGCACGGCAGGGGGCGCTCCAGGGCAACCGATCCCGCGGCAGCGGACCCGGCTACTGGGACCGGCGCCGCCCGCGGTATCTGTTCACCGGACTGATGCGGTGCGGGGTCTGCGGTGGCGGGGTCGCGACCTGGAACCGCGTCCGCATCGGCTGCGTGAACGCCCGCAACAAGGGCACCTGCACGAACAGGACCACCATGCGCCGGGACGAGCTGGAGACGGCCGTGTTCGAGGGGCTGCAGCACCGGCTCATGGACCCGGACCTGATGGCGGTGTTCTGCGAGGAGTACACCCGGCACATGAACGCGCTGACCCGCGAGCACAACGCTGCGCGGGAAGGCGCCAAGGCCGAGCTCGGCAGGGTCAACCGCGACCTCGACCGCCTCGTCCAGGCGCTGCTGGATGGCGCACCGGCGCGCACGGTCAAGGACCGGATGGCGCAGCTCGAGGCGCGGAAGGAGGCGCTCGAGGCCCAGCTGGCCCAGGGCGAGGACGTCAAGGTATCGGTCCACCCGCGCATGGCCAGCATCTACCGCGAGCGGGTGGCGAACCTGCGCGAAGCGCTCGCACGCGAGGACTGTCAGGCCGAGGCCGCGGAGATCATGCGCACCCTGATCGACAAGATCGTCCTGACGCCGGTCTCCCGCGACGGCAAGGAGACCCTGTCGATCACCTTGCACGGCGACCTGGCCGGCATCCTCGGCATGGCCGCGAAAGCCAAAGGTCCGCTCGAGCCGAGCGACCCTGTGGTGGAGTGCACAAAATTGGTTGCGGGGGCAGGATTTGAACCTGCGACCTTCAGGTTATAAGCCTGACCACCTAAGGCGATTTCGCTCGGGCACATCGCCGAACCAGCGGTAACGGGTCGGGCGCCAGTTGGAGAGCAGGGATTGTCGCCCGAACACTCGCCGCAATCTGGCTCATTCGGGAATCCCCGCGAGCCGGAGCGCTTCGACATAGCGGGCGGCGAAGGCGGCGTCCCGCCAGGGGTTGATCTCGCGCTGCAGGGTCAGCGTGTAGGTCGGGAAGGCTTCGAGCAGGCGGCGGGCGGCGGGTGCGGGCTTCGTCGAGCAGTCGGGCGAGACGCCGGGCGTCCCGGGCCGGTTAGCAGTTGTCCGGCCCTTGAATGCCCGGCGGCGGCAGGCTGGGACTCCCCGGTCGTTCGCGGTCAGCAGCGGCTCGGCCGCGCGGTCACTGCGCGGTCGCCGGCGCCGGCGCCGGCTGCGGCATCGCCGGTTGCTGCTGCTGCGCCTGTTCGGCTTGCTTGGCCGCCTCCTGGTCCTCCTTGGTCATGAAATCCGGGGCGTTGGTCAGCTGCTCCTCGGTGACCTCGACCCGCAGGCGTGCCGGTTGGTCAGCGGTCGGAAAATCGATCTGATCGACCGGCACCGCGACCCATTTGTCGCCGATGCCGAGGAAACCACCGACCGACAGGACGACCCCGACCAGCTTCTGGTCCTGGTCCATGACCAGATCGGCGACGGTGCCGACCGGTTCGCCCTTCACGTTCGCCACGTCCTTGCCGATCACCTCCCGATCGGCAAGGAACTGAGACTCGTTCTGGGCCTCGAGAAACTTCATGTCCGCAGGCGGGGTCGCCTTCTCGGCGGGCTGTGCCGCGGTCGCCGGCGCGCCCTGCGCTGGCGGCGGTTGCGGTGCCGGCTGCTGCTGTGCCGCGGCGGTCGCGCCGAGCGCGAGAACGCCAGCAAGCGTCATGAGCGTTCGCCAGAACATGGCCAGATCCCTTCTGTGGTCTCGTTTGTTGGTTAATGCGCGAGTTGCCGTTTTGTTCCGTTGTGGCCGGCCGGGCCCGGCTTGAGCGGGCAGGGCGCGGGCGACCGCTGCGGACGCGTCGATCGATCCGCCCGGCGGTCAGCGCGGCAGCCCGCCGACCGGCAACGGTGCCCTGGTCATCCCGGCCGGCAGGTGGTAGCTGGGAGTCCGATCGCTGCGGGGCGAGGCGAGGCGGCAACGGGCGGGTGGCGATGGCCAGGGGCGAGAGCAAGGGGCAGCGCAGTCTTTTGCAGCAGCGCGCCGAGCTCGCCGAGTTCGGGCTGCGCGCGGCCGAGGGCGCGGATCTCGACGGGCTCTTGCAAGACGCCGCCGAGCAGGTGGCCCGGAGCCTCGAGGTGCAATACGTCAAGGTGCTCGAGTATCTGCCGGATGAGAAACGGCTGCTGGTGCGGGCCGGGGTCGGGTGGGGCGAGGGCGTGGTCGGCCAGGCGACGATCGGCGCCGATCTCGAATTGCCGGCCGGCTACGCGCTCCAGACCGGCCAGCCGGTGATCGCCAACGACCTCGACCGCGAGGAGCGCTTCCGGATCCCGGACCTGCTGCGCGACCATGGCGTCAAGAGCGCGGTCAACGTCATCATCAGGAGCAAGCAGCACATCTTCGGCGTCCTCGAGGCCGACAGCCGGGCGCCGCGCGAGTTCGCCGACGACGACATCAAGTTCCTGCAGGGCTATGCCAACATCCTGTCGCTGGCGATCGACCAGACCCGCCTGGTCGACCAGAACGCCCTGCTCGCCGCCGAGAAGGACATGCTGCTGCGCGAGCTGCAGCATCGGGTCCAGAACAACAACCAGCAGCTGATCAGTCTGATCAACCTGCAGCTCGGCACCGTCACCAACATCGAGGCGCGCGACCATCTGCAGAAGATCGCGCAGCGGATCGTGGCGTTGACCTCGGTCGGCCAGCAGCTGCGGGGCGGCGCCAGGCCGCATCTGATCGACGCCGGCCAGTATCTGTTGGGGCTGATCGGCAATCTGTTCAACTTCCAGGCCGAGGCGGCGGCCGAGGTCAAGCTCGCGGCCGAGGTCGCCCAGATCGAGATCGCGACCGAGCGCGCCCAGGCGCTGGGGCTGATCGTCAACGAGTTCCTGACCAACAGCTTCAAGTATGCCTTTCGCGGTCGCAGCGGCACGCTGGCCGTGGTGCTGACCCACGCCGACGGCGGCGCCACGCTCGTGCTCGGCGACGACGGGCCCGGGCATGCCGGAGGCGGTCGAGTTGGGGCTCGGCATGAAGCTGATCGACCTGCTCTGCCGGCAGATCGACGCCGAGGCGGTCTGGCAGAGCGACGCCGGCACCCGCCTGACCCTGCATTTCCCGATCAAGACCGCCTGAGGCCGCCGCGGCCGGCACCGGCGGGCGACGAAGGTCCGGGGGAAAAGGCGTTCCGCGGCTGGCGGGGGCGAGGCCTCCCGGCTCCCGCAGCCTCGTTCAGGACGCGGCCGGCAGGGGCTCCATCTCGGCCTCCGGCATGGCGTCGTCGTCAGTTGCCGGCTCGCGGTCGGGCGGCCCCCGATCGACGCCCGGCTCGGGGGCGCGGTCCTCGATCAGCTGGCCCTGGCCGAGCGTCAGGACGCGGTCGAACAGGGGGGCCAGCGCGGCGTCCTCGAGGGCGCAGATGACCGTGCGGCCCTGGTAGATCTCGAGCAGGCGGGCCAGGACCGTGCTCGCGGCGCCGCGGTGGAGGTCGCGGGTCGGGGCGTCGGCGACCAGGATGCGGACCTGGCGCAGCGCGGCCGCGGCGAGGGCGAGCTTCTGGCGCTGCTGCGGGGTGAGCTGGCTGCCGCCGATCCCGACCGTGTAGTCGAAGCCGGCCTCGAGCACCAGGCGGCGAAAGCCCTCTTCCTCGGCCAGCGCCGCGACGATCTGCTCGATCCGCTCGGCGGCGCGCGCGTGCTGGCTGAGGATGCGGCCGAACACCAGGTTGTCGCGGACGCTGAGCTGGACCAGGTAGCGCTCGGGGTCGAAGAACTCGATCGCGCCGGTCATCTTCTCGGGCAGCTTCTCGACGAACCGGCGACGGGCCTCGAGCAGGCGCGCGGTGAACTTGTCGGAGAGGTCGACCAGGCGGTCGCGGGCCGGGGTCAGGTTGAGCGCGAGGTTGAGCAGCATCCGGCGCTGCTCGGCGTTGAGCGTCGCGCCCGGCGCCTTGTCGAGGCCGGCCAGCTCCTGGCGGTAGAGGGTCAGTTCCTCGGGCCGGATCGGGCTGAAGTCGAGCACCAGCTGATGATGGACCGGCACGTCGCCGAAGATCTCGGAGAGGTTGTGCCAGGCGGTCCGGCCGAGCTCGATCAGCGGCGCCTCGAGCTCGGTCTCCTTCAGGATCTGACGGACGTAGGGATGGGTCGCGAGCGCGCGGCGGTCGAGGTCGGCGGTGCTCGGCGCGCCGAACAGCAGGTTCTCGCCGATGGTCGCGTTGGCGAGGTAGCGCTCGCGCTCGAACGGCTCGGCGAGGCCGGCGTTGTCGCCGGCCGCCAGCAGCTCGCGCAGGCGCGAGCGCGCGCCGAGGATCGCCTCGACCAGGGCCGGGTGCTGGGCGGGGTCGATCACGGCGCGCAGGCCGAAGCGGAACAGATCGTCGCCGAGCTCGACCTGCTCGATCGCCGCGAGCACGGTGTCGGTCGTGACCGCGCCGAGGTCGGGGCCGAGCAGCAGGCGGAGGTTGTCGGCGACCGTGCCCTGGACCAGGCGCGCCGGCGCGCCGACGAAGGCCAGCGCCCGGGTGTAGAGCGCCCGCGGCAGCTGGCCCAGGTCCTGGCCGTCGAGCAGCAGGCGGCCGCGGACCGGGGTCTCGAGGCGGGCGAGCGTGCGGGCGAGCAGGTGGCTGCCGCTGCCGTCGGCATCGATCAGGGCGACGTGCTGGCCGGCCGGGATCTCGAGCGACAGCTGCTCGATGCTGACCAGACCATCCTCCTCGAGGCCGAGCTCTTTGGCCGCGATCGTGCCGGCGATCTCCGCGCCTTCGCCGAACTGCTCGGCCGCCTCGGTCTCGACCACGAACGGCGGGCGCAGGCCGCCGGGGTCGAACTGGGTGATCAGCTGGTCGTACTTGATGCGGGCGTCCTGCTGGCCCTGGTAGAAGTCGAGCAGTTCCTTCCAGGGCGGCGCCAGGTCCTTGTACGCGGCGAGCACGCCGACCAGCGAGCCCAGTGTCAGCTGGCCGCGCAGCACCAGATAGCCGCCGATCGACAGGAAGAAGAACGGGGTCAGCTGGGCGATGAAGTTGTTGAGGAACTTGATGAAGAACTTCTTCTTGTAGATGTCGTAGCGGATGTCGAGGATCCGCGTCAGGTGGCTGGCGAAGGTGTCGAGCTGGCTCTGGTCGGCATAGTTGACGTGGACGGCCTCGATCACGCTCGTGACCTCGCCGATCCTTTGCGACAGGTGGCGGACCTCGCGCACCCGGGCGTAGCCCAGGCGGTTGACCCGGCGCTGCAGCTTCGGGATCAGCCAGGCCTGCGGCGGATAGAGGGCGATCGCGGCCAGGCCCATGGTCACGTCCTGGGCGAAGATGAAGCCGAGCGCAGTGATCAGGAGGCCGCCCTGGAACGCGGGCGTGACGATCGCATCGCCGAAGTAGCCGCCGAGCGCCTCGACCTCGCCGGTCACCATCGCGATCAGCTCGCCCTGGGAGATCCTGCGAAAGTGGGCGAGCGGGAAGCGCAGGACCCGGCTCAGCAGCTCCGAGCGCAACAGGCGCAGCAGGCCCTCGCCGAGCCGGCCTTTGTAGACGTTGATCGCGTATTTGAAGCCGCCGTTGATCAGCACCGTCAGCAGGAACAGCCCGGACAGGAACGCCAGATACTGGAGCTGCGGGTAGCTGCCGAGGTCGATGCCGCCGAAGGTCACGGCGCGCGGAAAGTCGGACGGCTTGCCGCCGAGCGCCTTGTCGACGATCTGCTTGGGCAGATCGAGCGAGGCGTAGTAGACCGGCAGCGAGGCCGCGGTCAGCAGCAGCAGCACGATCTGCTGCGGCAGGCCGAAGCGGGTGAGGAAGCCGAACGCGGTGCGCGGCAGATCGTGGCCCGGCCGTGCACCGAGGCGGGCGAAGAACCCACGCGGCGGGCGTGCGGAGGTCGCGGTCGCGGCGGGCGCCGCGGCCGACGCCCTTGCCAGCGCGCCTCACCGTTCAAGTCGGGCCCTGGGTCGAGCCTTTGATCGAGCCCTGCACCGTCACGCGATACCGTCCCGTCGTTGGCGACCGACCTGCGCATAGCACGGAGAGACGCTGCTCGCCTAGCTTGATCGTGCCGGGCGGAGGCCAGCCGAGCGAGCGTCGACGGCGACCAACAGCATATCTGGGCGAGCACGGCCCGATTCCAGGGGCGCCGGATTCCGTCCGGTCGTGTTGTGTCACCGCTACGCCCGAGGCTATGCCGGGACGCCCCGGCCTCCGCGGCGTCGGCACCTACCCTCATTCGTCACCTGGCGAGCCTGCTCTCGCCATTCTTTGATGGCCCTGCGGACATGCGACGGCGAGAACCGCCTTCCGAGGCGTGCCGGCATTCGTTCCGCTCTCGCCACCGGTTCAGGCGTCCTTGACCGCCGCCGGGAATTGCTGCATGGGCGTTGGTACGCGGTTGATGTGTGGACGTACCGATCGCGCTTATCGTTGCCTGTCTCGAGCAGGATGGCGCTGGCCTCCTCGTCTGGCCTGCCGAGAAGGCAACTGTGACGCGATGTTGGACGCCGCCCCACAACCAAACCGGCCGATCCCAATGACACCTAAAGCAACCCCTTTGCTCAAATGGCTCGGGTGCGCTATCGGTGGGTGTCACAAAGGGGGCTTGGAGGGAAGATGGCGGGATGGCAGAGATATGGTCAAGCCGACCCACCCGCGGCTTGTCTGGCGTGTTTCCAGCATGCGCCACGGACGCGCCCGTGAGTACAGCTCTGCGACCTGCTGTGACGGAGAGATGGTGCTCTAGCCTCGAGCTGACGAAGATCGATCTGACACCCACATCTGAGCACCGCACTGCAGATCTGTCGTGATTGGCGCTTATGCTGATTGATGCCAGGGGCATCCCGGACTGCATTGATCTGCAGGCCGATGTATGTATTGTCGGTGCAGGCGCCGCCGGCATTTTCCTTGCCCTTCGCTTAGCGCGCACCGGTCTCGACGTGCTCGTGCTTGAGGCGGGGGGAATCAACCCCGATCTAGAAAGTCAGGCTCTTTACAGCGGGGAGACTGTCGGCCTACCATACGATCTGAGCCATACTCGGGTGAGGCAGCTCGGTGGAAGCACCAACTGGTGGGGCGGCTTTTGCCTACCGTTCGACGGACATTTGCTGGAGGCGAGGCCATGGATCAGCGATATCAGCTGGCCTATTTCCCTCGAAAAAATAACTCCATTCTACCGCGTGGCAGCAGAGTTTCTCGGGCTTAACGCCGAGGCCTTCAATATCACAACTTTTGAAAGGTTGGATCGACTAATCCTCCCGCTGGAAACTCATTATCTTAAGACAAGCGTGTCCCAGATCGTCAATGCACGTCGACGGTTCGGCAGATATTTCCGTGAAGAGTTAAGAGAATCAAAACGCATACGCGTATTCTATCATGCAACCGTGGCCGAGCTTGTTACAAATGACTGTGGACAGCAGGTTGTCAAAATCAGGATTATTACTGAACCTGAGCATCAGTTCGGCGCATGTAGCAGGGTCGTCATTCTGGCGGCCGGCGCAATCGAGAATGCCAGGCTGATGCTTCTTTCACGCAATCGGCAGCCACTTGGCATCGGCAATGGTTACGATGTTGTCGGCCGCTATTTCATGGACCATCCGAGGGTCGATCTGGCCAGAGTCTGGGGGCGCGACCGCCCCGGCCGCGCGAAGCTCTACGATAGCCAATACGCTGTACATTCGCTCAGAAAATGCCTGGCGCTGCACGTCAATCCCGAGACTCAAACTCGCGAGCAGATCGCTGCAGCATCCTGCTTCCTTGAGGCCGAGGTGTACGGCGAGCAATCGAGTTCTAGTAAGTCGCTTAAGGCGCTGTATGGATATATGCGTAAAAGGAAAAACCAACCTTATCTCGTACGTGACTTGCTAACTATTGGTCTCGGGTTGCCGGCTGTGATCTCGCTTCTGGCATGGCACTCTCTGGGCATCGAGGCTGTGGTCGAATTTCGGACTTTGAGGGCAGTGATCGAACCGCGGCCAAATCCCGACAGCCGGATCACTCTGAGCTCGGACAAGGACCGTCTCGGGATGAATCGCGCGCGTCTCGAGTGGCGTTTCGACGAATTTGACCGCCATACTATACGGCGCACCACTGAGATCGTTTGTTCGGCCCTGCGCAGGTCTGGGGGCGCGGTCGTCGAACCGCTGCCGGCAGCACTCGACGGCAGCTGTCTCAGCAACAACCTGAGCGGGACCTGGCATCACATCGGAACCACGCGCATCGCGGCAAATCCCCGGCAGGGTGTCGTCGACGCCAATTGCCGTGTACACGGAGTGGATAATTTGTTCGTGGCGGGAAGTTCAGTTTTCCCGACTGCCGGTAATCACAGTCCAACCTTCACCATTCTTGCTCTGACCGCCCGTTTGGCGGAACACATCGTCGGTCAATTCAGTAGCGCTTGACTCGGCTAGCTGGCGTACTCACCAGCTTTGCTCAGGTGATCGAGGATCGGGGCGCTCCTGTTCGTGGGGTGAGCGGTGCGGTGGATCTGCACAAGGACGCTTTGCGCCGGCTGCCGCCAAGCGCCTGCGGTGATCATTGCGCCCACCGCAAGGAAAAAGGTTCTTTAATCGGGCAAGGGGGTGGTTGCTCTTTTTTGTCGTCGCTGCCGGGGGTCATGGTTCTTTTCGGGCTCGAGGCGCCAGCATGAGAGTCGCGAGGCGCCGGATCGATGTGTCAGACGGGGTCATCGCCCCCACCTTTTCCGCGATCTCGGCCGCCCGCGTCCCCGGCAGGGACGGTGTGCTGGTCGGGGTGGGCTAATGTTGGCCGCTCATGCCGCCGTCCAGCGGAAATCCTCCTCGCGGGTCCACAACCGGTGCAGCAGCACCGCGAGCTTGCGGGCGACCGCCACCCGCGCTTTCTTCATCCCGATCCGCTCGGCGAGCGCCCGGCCCCAGGCCCGCAGGGCACACGGGCGTTGCAGACGGGCCAGCAGCACGGTCGCCGCTTCGTACAGATAGCCGCGCAGGAGCGCGTCGCCCTGCTTGGAGATCCGCCCCGAGCGATCGACCTCGCCCGACTGATGGCGCCTGGGCACCAGCCCGACATAGGCGCCGACCGCGCCGGCCCGCCGAAACCGGCTCGGCGTCTCGACCGTGCTCTGGTAGGCAAGCGCGGTGATCGCGCCGACGCCCTTCGCGCTCCGCGCCGACACCACGTCGGCGCTCGGAGCCAGCGAAGCGGTCATCAGCCGGCGGCAGGTGGCGTCGCGGCGCGCCGCGCTGAGCAGCCCGCGGTCGAGACGCTCGACCTCGGCGCGCAGCGCACGCCGCGCCGCGAGTAGGGCATCGGCCACCGGCTGCAACGCCGGACAGTCCGCCACCAGGCCAGGACCCGCTGCTCGAAGGCCTGACCCTTGCCCTTGCCTACCCGCAGCCCGAAGACCCGCAGCAGCCCGCGCAGCTGGTTGCCGAGATCGCGGCCAGTCGCGACCAGCTGCGCGCGCGCCGCCAGCTTGGCGCGCAGCGCATGATGGTCCAGGCTCTTCACCCGGACGTTGGCGTACCAGCCCATGCGCGCGATCTCGGCCAGGCCGCGGGCGTCGTTGCGATCGGTCTTGGCCGGCCGCAGCGCCAGCTGCGCCTTGGCCCGGCGCGCGTCGATGCAGTGCACCACCAAGCCCCTCCCCCTGAGCTCGTGCCACAGCCACGGCGTCAGCCCGCCGGTCTCCAGCAGCAGCCTGGCCTGGCCTTCCGGCAGCGCGGCCAGCGCGGCGGCGATCGCGTCCGGCTCGGTTGCCACCCGACGCTCCAGGACCACTGCCCCGCCCTCGTCTAGCACGCATACCGAGGTCTGTTCCAAAGACACGTCCAGTCCGGCATAGTACGCCATGGTTGCTCTCCTTGGTTCAGTTCAGCTCCGAACCAGCGATCGATCACCCATCGCTGGAGAGCAACCACCCGATTACCTCATGTGTCATGGAAGGCTGTCATGAACCAATCGTCGGCTTGAGCCGTCCGGCGTACGTGCGGCCAGTCCGAAAGCAGTTCCGGCCCGCAACTGCAGGCTTCCCCGGCGCCACGCCTCCGGGAGGCGGGCGGAGCGCGCATCGCGAATTGCGCTCCGTGTCGTATCTACTGGCAAAGAGGAGTCCCGGTCCCGCTTCCCGGACGGTGGCGTGACAGGGGATCGCCGATGTCCTAGCCTCGGCGCGGCGGGGAGGAGCTATGGCCGGGGTCGGTGTGCATGCGCTGGTGTTCGTGAGCGGCTGGTCGGCCGGTGAGGCTGTTCGGGCGGTCGAGGCCGCGGCCCGGCACGGGTACGACATCCTGGAGATCCCGCTGATCGATCCGCGCGCGATCGATGCCGGCGCGACGGCGCGGCTGCTTGAACAGCACGGGCTGAGGACGGTCACCTCGCTCGCCCTGCCGGCGGCGGCCGACATCTCGAGCGCCGATCCGGACCGCGTCGCGCGCGGCGAGGCCTTGCTGAACGATGCGCTGGCGGTGAGCCGGGATCTCGGCGCGGTCTTCATGGGCGGCGTGCTCTATTCGGCGCTGCGCAAATACGAGCGGGCGGCGAGCCCGGAGGGCCGGGCCGGGAGCGTGGCGGTCCTCGGGCGGCTGGCCGGGCGCGCTCGCGCGATGGGCATCACGCTCGGCCTCGAGCCGGTCAACCGGTACGAGAGCAATCTGATCAACACCGGCGACCAGGCGCTCGAGCTGATCGCCGCGACCGGCGCCGACGACATCACGCTCCATCTCGACAGCTATCACATGAACATCGAGGAGGGCGACGTCGCCGGCGCGATCCGCCGCTACCGCGGCCGGATCGGCTACGTCCACGTCAACGAGAGCCACCGCGGCCATCTCGGCACCGGCAGCATCGATTTTTCCGGTTTCTTTCGCGCGCTGGCCGAGGTCGGCTATGCCGGCGCGATCACGTTCGAGGCGTTCTCCGCCGGCATCGGCGATCCGGAGCTCTCCGACTCGCTGGCCGTCTGGCGCCAGCTCTGGACCGACACCGACGAGCTCGCGGCCCGCGCCCGCGCCTTCATCGAGGTCGGGACGGCCGCCGCCCGCGCCGCCGCGAGGCCATCCCCGGTTGCCGTTCCTGAGCCGGGACCAGATTGACCGGCAGTACCAGGACGATTAGCCTTCGGCCAAACTGAGGCCGATCCGTCGAAAAAACTGTGCCAACGCCGTGACTTCGGGGATCAGATGTGGGGAGGAAAGTCTGTGTCCAGGTTGCCTGACGAGGGGGCGGGGAGAAGGAGCGCGACTACGCGACCCTCCTGGTTGCCGTCAGCGTGGCTCCCGGTTGCGATCGTCCTCGGCATGATCGGTCCGGCCGCGGCCCAGGTCGATCCTCCGATCCCGCCCGACATCGCCGACCGCCTGGCGTTCGATGCCGCCGACACCAACGGCGACGGCTACGTCAACGAGGCCGAGCTGGCGCGGGATGCCGCCGTCGGGTTCAGCTCGCTCGACAGGGACCGCAGCGCAACGCTGACGCCGCAGGAGCTCGGGCCGCACGACCCGGCGTGGTTCAAGCGGGTCGATCGCAATGGCGACGGCGTCCTGACGTTCACCGAGGTCATGACCAACAAGCTTCAGGGCCTCGAGGCCGGCGACAAGAACGACGACGACCGGCTGTCCTTCGACGAGATGGTGGACGAGGTCGAGATCGAGGAGGGAGTTCGATGATGCGCGCGGCCCGCGCCAGAATTACGGTCGCGGTGCTGGCCGGTAGCATCGCTCTCCCGCTCGCCGGCTGCCAGCAGGGCGGCGGGACCGGCTCGGCCGGGGTCGGCACCGTGGCGGGCGCTGCCGGCGGCGCCGGCCTCGGCCGCGTGCTGTTCGGCAACAGCACGACCGGCATGCTGATCGGCGCCGCCGCCGGCGGGATCGCCGGCAACATGGCGCTCGATCGGCCGGCCGAGCAGCGTCGGCAGCAGGAGGTCGAGGCGTCGCGCGATGCCGCGATGCGCCGCCAGCTCGACTACGAGCGGCAGCGGGCTCTGCAAGCGGACGAGGTCCAGCGCCAGATCGAGGAGCGGCGGTTGTTCGAACAATGGCAGCGCGAACGCAACGCGCAGCCGCCGCCCGCATGATCGCCTCCGGGCGAGGCTCGAGCCGTCCTGCCACTCAGTCGGCGGCGTCGTTCGCGAACCAGAAGGTGTCGGGGCGGTAGATGCCGAACTGGGCGCCGGGGTCCCAGTTGAAGATCGCCTTTTTCGGGACATTGCGCAGGCGGTGGTTGGCGACCACCGGCTGGGGAATGGCGCCGATCAGGCCGATCGAGTAGACCTGCTGGCTCCAGATCTCGAGCATCTCCTGCCAGATCTTGCGGCGCTCAGGCGTGGTGCCGCTGACCCGCCAGGCGTCGTAGAGCTCGAGCAGGCGCTTGGCCTCGGGCTGGCCGGGGGCCTCGCCGACCTTGCCCTCGGTCTCGTAGTACTGGCCCCATTTCGGCCACTGGTACTGCTGCTGGGTGGTCGGCGCGAACTCCCAGGGGCTCATGTCGGCCGACGGGATGCCGTTCTCGAGCCCGAACCAGATCGTCATCAGGGTCTCGCCGGCGAAGATCCGGTTGCGCAGCACCGCCCGCTGCAGCGGCTTGGTGTAGGCGCGGATGCCGAGCTTGGCCCAGTTCTCGCGCACCAGCGTCAGGACGTCCGTTTCCTCGGTGCTCTCGCCCGCGGTCTCGATCACCAGGTCCATCGGCCGGCCGTCCGGCAGCAGGCGGGCGCCGCGGCCGTCGCGCCGGGTCAGGCCGATCTCGTCGAGCAGGCGGTTGGCCGCGGCCGGGTCGTAATCGGCCCAGGCGAAGCGATAGCGCTGCTGATAGAGCGGGCTCGCCGGCAGGACGCTGTTGTTGCCGCCGATCCCGAGGCCGAAATAGAAGGTCTGATTGATGTCGTCGCGTTTGATCCCGAGCGACAGCGCGCGCCGGAAGCGGACGTCGCGGAACAGCTGGCGCCAGGCCCTATCGCTGGCGTTCAGGTTCGGATAGAGCGCCAGATGGGCGCCGCGCGCGGTCTGCCAGAGCTTCGTCTCGAGGTGGTTGTGCGTCTCGCTCTGCTTGAGGAAGGTGTAGTCCTTGAAGACCAGGCCGCGCGCCTGCAGGTCGGTGTCGCCGGCCGCGGTCTTGACCGGGATCAGCTTGTCGTTGACCTCGTCCAGGATCACCCGGTCGATGTAGGGCAGCTGCTGGCCGGTCTGATCGACCCGGTAATAATACGGGTTGCGTTCGGCGATGAACCGCTCTGCCGGTGCCTGCGTCCGGATCATCCAGGGCTGGAGCGTCGGCAGGTCCGGATTGTCGAACTTGTACATGTCGTCCTTGCGACCGTACAGCTGGGCCCAGTCGCGCGCCCGGTTGGCCGTGACCAACCGGGCGAGTGCGGCCGGATCGGCGTAGTTCTTGTGGAACTGCTTCAGGTAATGCTTCGGCTGGTAGATGAACAGCGGGGTCGCGCCGGCGAGCGCCGGCAGGAAGTACGGGTTCGGCTTCGACCAGCGGTAGCGGACGGTCAGGGGGTCCGGGATCTCGACCTTGGGCAGCTCGGCCTCGACCAGCAGCTCGCGCGGCGGCCCGAACGGGCTGATCTCTGGGTTGGTCGCCACCTCCTGCCACCAGTAGCGGAAGTCCTCGCTCGTGAACGGCGCCCCGTCCGACCAGCGGTGGCCCTGGCGCAGATGGAACGTGAACACCCGGCCGTCCTCGACGTCGACCGCCTTGGCGATGTCGGGCACCAGCTCGAGGTTGCGGTCGTAGCCGATCAGGCGGGCGTAGCCGTAGACCACGAGCAGGCGGGTGTCGCGGCTGCCGCCGACCAGCATCCGCAGATCGCCGCCGCGCTGGCCGGGCGGCGCGACCTTGGCGATGCTGGGCTCCGCCGGCGGCCCCGGCGGTGCGGGCGCGGTCGCCGCCGGCGCCACGGCCGGCACCCCGGCCAGCAGCGCCAGCAGGATGGCCAGCGCGCCGTTGCGCCATATCCCGATCGTCATGCCCCCGTCTCCGTCCTGCCTCGTTTTCGTCCCGCCGAAACGCCGCTGCTTATCGTAGCACAGGCTCGGCCCGGTCATGACCGGGCCGGCCATTGTGACCGCGGCGCGGCCGCGACATACTCGCGCCGCCATCCATCGCCCCCGCCGACGCGGAGAGGGACCCGAGCCGCTGACCGCCATCGTCGACATCGTGGTGCCGATCTTCGGCCTGATGGCGTTCGGCTACGGCGCGACCTTCACCCGCGTGTTCGATGCCGCCGCGGCGCGAGCGCTCGCGGGCTTCGTGTTCTACTTCGCGATCCCGGTCATGCTGTTTCGGAACATGGCGAGCGCGCGGCTGCCCGACCAGATCCCCTGGGGCTATCTGCTGTCGTACTATCTCGGCGCCGCGGTCGTGTTCGCCGCCGGCATGATCGGCGCCCGGGCGCTGTTCGGCGGGCCGGTCGAGCGCCAGGCGATCACGGGCTTCGGCTCGGCGTTCGGCAACACGGTGCTGCTCGGCATCCCGCTCGTGCTCGCGACCTTTGGCGAGCGGGCGAGCCTGCCGTTGTTCCTTTTGGTCGCGTTCCACAGCACGCTCCTGTTCACGGCGGTGACCGTGGTGATCGAGGTCGGCCGGGGCTCGCGGGCGGGGCTGCGGGCGCTGCCGGCCGCGATCTTCGGCGGTCTCGCGACCAACCCGGTGCTCTGGGGGCTGGTGCTCGGCGTCGCATTCAGCCTCGCGGGCCTGACGCTGCCGCGGCCGCTCGAGCGCTGGGCGGCGCTGATCGGCGGCGGCGCAGCACCCTGCGCTCTGTTCTCGGTCGGGGCGAGCCTGCGCGCCTATCGGCTCAAGGGCGCGCTCGCCCCGGCCGCGATGATCGCCGCGCTCAAGCTCGTGGTTCACCCTTTGCTCGTGTTCGGCCTGATCAGCCTGGTGTTCGCCGTGCCGCCGCTCTGGGCCAAGGTCGCGATCGTGATCGCGGCGCTGCCGGTCGGCGTCAACCCCTATCTGTTCGCGGTCCGCTACGACGCCGGCCAGGCCGAGAGCGCGTCGGCGATCCTGCTCACGAGCGTGCTCTCGGTCGTGTCCGTGTCGCTCGTGCTGTTGTGGCTCGGGCCCGGCTGAAGGGGTGCGCGGGCACGCCGGAGATGCCAGAATGGCGCGCGCAAGGCGGGCGCGGGAGGCGGGCGGCAATGATGGATCCGGGGTCGACCGGGCGAAGGTGGCGCGGATCGCGGACCACATCTTCGAGGCGCATCGGCGGCGGGCGCGGTTCGAGCGGCTGCGGGGCGCGCTGGCGCCGGCCTCGCTGGCCGAGGCCTACGACGTCCAGGACGAGGTCCACCGCCGGTTCGCCGCGGCCGGCTGGGGCGCGCTCGGCGGCCACAAGATCGCGCTCACCTCGAAGGCGATCCAGGAGCTCTGCGGCGTCGACCAGCCGGCCGGCGGCGCGATCTTCGCGCAGACGATCCACCGCTCGCCGGCGCGCCTCCGGCTCGCCGACTTCATGCATCTCGGGCTCGAGTTCGAGCTCGGCGTCCGGCTCGGCCGCGAGCTGCCGGCGTCGGGCGCGCCCTACACCCGGGAGGGCGTCGCGCCGGCGGTCGCCGCCTGCATGCCGGCGTTCGAGCTGATCGAGGACCGTCACGCCGATTACACGGATCTCGATGCCGCCTCGATCCTGACCGACAAATGCTGGTGCGGCGGCGTCGTGATCGGGCCCGAGGTCGCGGACTGGCAGGATCTCGACCTCGAGACCACGCCGGTCGAGCTGCTCTGGAACGGCAAAGCGGTCGACCGCGGCGTGACCGGCGCCGCGATGGGCCACCCGTTCGAATCGCTGGCCTGGCTCGCCAACCTGCTGGCCTCCCGCGGCCGCGGCATGCAGGCGGGCGAACTCGTGATCACCGGCAGCGCGCTCAAGACCCGTTTTCCCGAGCCCGACGACGAGATCACCTACCGGATCGCCGGCCTCGGCGAGACCACGGTCCGGATCACCGCTTAAGAAGGGCAGGTCCGGCGCCAAGCCGAGCGTCGGCTTGCGCGACGAGGTCAGACTTCCCATGATGAGCTGATCGCCAAGCGACGGGAGACAGACGATGGGTCGCATCCGGCACGAGCGGATCGTCTCCGATCCCGACATCATGATGGGCAAGCCGACCATTAAAGGCACCCGGATCACGGTCGAGCTGATCCTGGAGGAGCTCGCCCAGGGCCTGTCGGTGCACGACGTTTTGAAGGCTCATCCGCATCTGAAGCTCGAGCAGGTGCAGGCGGCTCTGCAGTTCGCCGCGGACTATCTGCGCAACAAGGAGATCGCGTTCGGCAGCCCCGAAGCGGCATGAGGTTTCTGGCGGACGAGTGCCTGCACGAAGAGATTGCGGCAATCGTCCGCGAAGTCGGGCACGAGGTGGGTTCCGTTGCATCGACCGAAGCCGGCGCAACGGATGAACTCGTCCTGCGGCGCGCCGCCAGCGAGCGGGTGATTCTGTTGACCGCCGACAAGGACTTTGGCGCGATCGTCGTCCAGCGCGGGGCGCTGACCGCGGGCGTGGTCCTGTTTCGGCGATCGGCGGCTCAGCCGGCGCGGGCGGCGGCGCGGCTGCTGCGGTTGATCGAGGAGCAGGGCGAAGGACTGTATGGTGCCTACGCCGTGATCACGCCGGCCCGCGCGCGGCTGCGCAAGCTCGGATGAGTGCCGGGCCAGCGCCGATGATCGGCAGGGCGATGAGCCCGTGGGGACTTGAGCCGCGTCGCTTGCGGGCTCCTTGATCGCGGCGCAGGGGTCGACGCCGCGGCCTGGATGGCGCATCTTGGGAGTGGCTCGCGGTCGGGCACCGTTGGACGTGGGCCCGCGACCACAAGGGATTCCGTGACGAATCAAGCAGACATCGTGGCGTCGGCGGAGGTGCCGGCGTTGGCGGCGGCGCCATCGGCGCGTTATCTGGAGGCGCTGAACCCGGAGCAGCGGGCGGCGGTCGAGGCTGACGACGGGCCGCTCTTGGTGCTCGCCGGTGCCGGCACCGGTAAGACCCGGGTGCTGACGACGCGGCTCGCGCACCTGCTGCTGACCGGGCGGGCGCGGCCCTGGCAGGTGCTGGCTGTGACCTTCACCAACAAGGCGGCGCGCGAGATGGTCCTGCGCGTCTCCTTGCTGCTCGGGCAGAGCGTCGAGGGGCTGTGGCTCGGCACCTTTCATGCGCTGGGCGCCCGGCTGCTACGCCGGCATGCGGAGCTGGTCGGGCTCAAGCCGAACTTCACGATCCTCGATACCGACGACCAGCTGCGGCTCACCAAGCAGGTGATCGAGGCGGCCGAGCTCGATCCGCGTCGCTGGACGCCGCGGGTGCTGCTCGCGCTCATCGAGCGCTGCAAGGATCGCGGCCTGACGCCTGCGAACGTTCCGGACAGCGAGATCGGCGAGTTCGGGCTCGGGCGTACGCGCGAGCTCTACGGCGCCTACCAGCAGCGCCTTTTGACGCTGAACGCCTGCGACTTCGGCGATCTGCTGCTCCATGGGCTGACGTTGTTTGGCGAACACACCGAGATCCTCGCCGACTATCAGCGGCGCTTCAAAGCACTGCTGGTCGACGAGTACCAGGACACCAACGTCGCCCAGTATCTCTGGTTGCGGCTGCTCGCCCAGGCGCACAAGAACATCACCTGCGTCGGCGACGACGACCAGTCGATCTACAGCTGGCGGGGCGCCGAAGTGGGAAACATCCTGCGCTTCGAGCAGGATTTCCCGGGCGCCCGGGTGGTCCGCCTGGAGCGCAACTACCGCTCGACCGGGCACATCCTGGGCGCGGCCTCGGGGCTGATCGCGCACAACCGGGCGCGGCTCGGCAAGACCCTTTGGACCGAGGGCGAAGAGGGCGCGCGGGTGCGGATCGCGAGCCTGTGGGACGATCAGGAGGAGGCGCGCTTCGTCGGCGAGGAGATCGAGGCCCATCAGCGCGCCCAGGGCCGGCTCGAGGACATCGCGGTCCTGGTCCGGGCGGGCTTCCAGACCCGGGCCTTTGAGGAGCGCTTCATCACGCTCGGCCTGCCCTACCGGGTGATCGGCGGCCCGCGCTTCTACGAGCGCGCCGAGATCCGGGACGCGATCGCCTATCTGCGGGTCGTGCATCAGCCGGACGACGATCTGGCGTTCGAGCGGATCGCCAACGTGCCCAAGCGCGGGATCGGCGATGCCACGCTGCAGCTGTTGCGCCGGACCGCGCGCGACGGCGGCCTGACCGTGATCGCCGCGGCGCGCACGCTGTGCACGACCGACGAATTGCGCCCGAAGCTCAGGAGCACGCTTGCGGAGCTGTTGCGGGACTTCGAGCGCTGGCGCGAGCTTGCGGAGCGCGTGCCGCCGCGCGAGCTCGCCGAGACCGTGCTCGAGGAGGCGGGCTACGTCCGCATGTGGCAGGAGGACCGCTCGCCCGAGGCGCCGGGCCGGCTCGAGAACCTGAAGGAGCTGGTGCAGGCGCTGGCCGAGTTCGAGACGCTCGCCGGTTTTCTCGAACATGTCGGGCTGGTCATGGACAACGCCGCCGATCCGGCCGGCGACATGGTCACGCTGATGACGTTGCACAGCGCCAAGGGGCTCGAGTTCGACACCGTGTTCCTGCCCGGCTGGGAGGAGGGCGTGTTTCCGAACCAGAGGGCGATCGACGAGGGCGGCTTGAAGGCGCTCGAGGAGGAGCGCCGCCTGGGCTACGTCGGCATGACCCGGGCCCGGCGCGTGCTGACCGTCTGCTACGCCGCCAACCGGCGGGTCTACAATCAGTGGTCGGCGAGCCTGCCGGCGCGCTTCATCGAGGAATTGCCGAGCGCGCACACTGAGTTCCTGCAGCGCCAGTCGGTGCCCGAGCCGCAGATGAGCGGCTGGTTCGACGACCTGCGCGCGGGCGGCCGGGGGCCGGGCTTCCAGCGCATGCGCGCGGCCGGCAAGGCGCCGCTGATCGAGGGCCAGGCGCGCGTGCTGACCAGCGAGCGGCCGAAGCCCAGCCAGCGGTTCGAGGTCGGTCAGCGGATCTTCCACGAGAAGTTCGGCTACGGCCGGGTGCTCGCGGTCGAGGGCAACAAGCTCGAGATCGCCTTCGACAAGGCGGGCACCAAGAAGGTGATCGACAGCTTTGTCGCGCCGGCCTGAGCCGATGTCGCGCCGGGATCCGCCGGAGCCGCCGCTCTGGCAGAGCCGGTTCGTGGTGCCGCAGGCAGCGGTCGCGCTGTTCCTGGACGCGCTCGAGGAGGAGGCGCTCAGCATCGCGGCGTTCGAGGCCGGTGCCGACGGCGCATTCTGGCGGATCGAGCTGCTGCACCGGGCCGAGCCCGGGCGCGAGGCGCTGGCGGCGCGCCTGGCGCCGCTCGCCGAGCGCGCCGGGCTGGCGCGGATCGATGTCAAGGTCGCGCCGCTGGCCGCGACCGACTGGCTCGCCCGCACCGCCGAGAGCTTCCCGGCGCGGCCGATCGGCCGTTTCTGGGTGCACGGCAGCCACATCGAGGGACCGCCGCCCGCCGACACGCTGCCGATCGAGCTCGATGCCGGGCTCGCCTTCGGCTCGGGCGAGCACGCCTCGACCCAGGGCTGCCTTCTGGCGCTCGAACGCCTGGCGCGGCGGCGCCGGTTCCGGCGCATCCTGGACCTCGGCTGCGGCTCCGGCATCCTCGCGATCGCCGCGGCCAGGCTTTGGCCGGCGCGGGTGATCGCGGCCGACAACGACCCGGTCGCGGTCGAGGTCGCGCGCGCCAATGCCGAAAGGAACGGCGTCGGGCACCGGATCCGGACGCTCGCGAGCGAGGGCTACCGCAACCCGCTGGTCCGGGCCGGCGGGCCCTACGAGCTGATCGTCGCCAACGTCCTGGCCGACCCGCTGTGCGAGCTGGCGCGGGCGACGGCGCGCCACCTGGCGCCGGGCGGCGTCGTCGTGCTCTCAGGCCTGCTCGACCGCCAGGCGCTCCGGGTGCTCGAGGCCCATCGGCGCCACCATCTGGCGCTCCAGGCGCGGCTCGACGTCACGATCTGGACGACGCTGGTGCTGCGTCGCCGGGCCGGCGCCCGGCGGCCGCGGCTCGACGCCTGAACCGCGGCCGGCGAGGCCCGGCTCAGGGATGGAAGTTGGGTCCGAAGGTCCGGCTGTAGCCGCCGAGGTCGGCGGTCGTGCAGCGGATGTCGCGGACCCCGACGGTCGTGGTCTGCAGGTTCAGGCAGCTCTGCACCTCGCCGGTCGCGCGGTCGATCAGCCAGAGCTGCTGTCCGGCCACGACCTGCGTCTGGCTCGTGGTCTCGGCCGCCGTCTCGGCCTTGGCTTGGGCCGGCGTGCCGCGCAGGATCAGCGGTGCCGGCGGCGCGTTCGCGCGCTGGCCGAGCACCAGGACCTGCGGCACCGGCCGCGCTTCGTCAGCCCAGGCGGCCGCGGCCGCGCTGACCAGTCCGATCCCGAGACCGGCCATGATCGCCATCGATCGGCACATCAGTGTTCTCCGAGTTGCCATGCCTTGCCGCTTCGGCGGCTTGATCGGATAGTGCGGGCACCGGGCCCGGTTGGCAAATCGCGCCGGACAACTCGAGCATCAGATCGGCGGCGGCCACGGCAACCCCGAGGCGGTGAAACGACCCGAGCGATGCTGGTTAACGCTCGGTAAATACTCGAAATATGGTTAACGCCGGTGCGGCCCTTGATGGTCGTCGGCGAAGTCGTCAAGGTAGTACCGGGGTATCGGTCGAGCGGAACCGGAGGGGCGGCAGCGATGGCGACGGCGACGTTCGGGGCGGGTTGTTTCTGGGGCGTCGAGGCGGCGTTCGCGCGCGTGCCGGGGGTGCGCTCGACCGCGGTCGGCTACGCCGGCGGCGAGCTGGCGCGGCCGACCTATCACCAGGTCTGCAGCGGCCGCACCGGCCACGCCGAGGTCGTCCAGGTCGACTACGATCCGGAGAAGGTCAGCTACCAGCAGTTGCTCGAGGTGTTCTGGGCCGAGCACGATCCGACCCAGCTGAACCGGCAGGGGCCGGACGTCGGCAGCCAGTATCGTTCGGTGATCTTCGTCGAAGATGCCGAGCAGGAGCGGCGCGCGCGTGCCTCCAAGGCCGAGCGCGACCGGTCCGGCCGCTACAAGGGCCCGATCGTGACCGAGATCACGCCGTTGTCGACCTTCTGGCGGGCGGAGGAGAACCACCAGAAATATCTCGCCAAGCGCGGCCTCGCGGGCTACGGCCGGCGGTAACCGGCGCTCCGGCCGGGGGCTTGCGGACCAAGGTCAGCGCCAGCATCAGGGCCAGGCTCTCGCTCAGCATCTCGCCGCCTTCCTCGGCGACTTCGAGCACCAGCTGCGAGGCGTAGAACGAGTTGATGAAGGCAAGATGGACCAGGTCCATCACGGTCGCAAAGAAGGTCAGCGCCATCAGCAGGGTGAGAAAGCCGAGGCCCGCCTCCCTGTGCTCGGGCGCGCCGCGCGCGTACGCCGCCGCAACCATGCCGAGCAGCGGCACCGCGACCAGGGCGTAGACCGCCATCTCGCCCAGGCTCTGCGCCTCGATGCGCGGCAGGTCGACCAGCCCGAACGCCTGCACGGCGAGCGTGCCGAGCACCTGGTTGACCGCAAACGCATCGTCGACCAGGACCACCAGGAAGATCGCGCCGAACGCCAGATAGAGCACCTCACGCGTCTGGCGCGCGAGCTGGAGCAGGAGGCCGATCAGCAGCAGCGTCTGGGCGGAGCTGAAGAGCTGCCCGACGCCGACGTTGGAATCGAGCGAGAAGCGCGGATCGCGCGGCCAGGCGTCGAGCCCGTGGCGGACGCAGTAGTAGTAGCCGGCGTGGAGGACGATCAGCACGAGATTGCAGGCGAGCAGACCGAGCAGCCAGCGGACCAGCGCCGGATCGGTCAACGTTCTCTTCAGGAGCACGGCGTAGCGCCTTGTGATGCTGGGATTTCTGCTCACCGATCGACCTGTCGTCCAAGGCGGGAAACGGGCGCTGCGCCGAGCCGCCCGCCCCGGTCCAGGTTCGGGATAGCCGCTCAGAGCGTGAGGCGGCAGTCCGTCCAGCGGCCGTCGGCGGCACTCGATTCGAGCGCCGCCTCGACGTAGCGGACCCCGCGGGCGCCATCTTTGACGGTCGGGAAGTCGAGCGCCAGCGGCTCGGGCGCCCGCCCGGTACGCCTGGCGACGATTGCCTCGGCGGCGTCGGCATAGAGGTTGGCGAAGGCTTCGAAATAGCCCTCGGGGTGGCCCTGCGCGACCCGGGTCGCGCGCTGGGCGCTGGCACTCAGCCCCGGCCGGCCGCGGGTCAGAAGTTCGGGAAAACCGTCGAGCCGGCGGTGCAGCAGCTGGTTCGGCTCCTCCTGGTGCCATTCGAGGCCGCCCTGCTCGCCGAACACCCGGATGTGCAGGCCGTGCTCGGCGCCGGCGGCCGAGTTGGTGACCCACATTGAGCCGCGCGCCCCGCCTTCGAAGCGGAGCAGCAGATGGGCGAAGTCGGCGACCTGGCGCCCTGGGACGGCGCTGCCGACCTCGGCCGCGACCTCGGTCAGCTCCAGGCCGGTGATGAAGGCGGCGAGGTGGTGGGCGTGCGAGCCGATGTCGCCCAGCACGAGCGACGCGCTGCCCTGCGCCGGCTCGAAGCGCCAGTTCGCGGACGGATCGCGATCGGCCTCGGTGGGCTTCGCCAGATGGCCCTGGATGTACTCGACGTGGATCTGGCGGATCGCGCCGAGCGCGCCGTCCCGGACCATGGCGCGGGCGTGGCGGACCAGGGGGTAGCCCGTGTAGTTGTAGGTCACGCAGAAGACGAGGCCGCTGGTCTCGACCCGGCGGACCAGGTCCTGCGCGTCCGCGAGCGTCGTGGTCAGCGGCTTGTCGCAGATCACGTCCAGGCCGGCTTCGAGCGCGTCGCGGGCGGCCGCGTAGTGCTGGGCGTTCGGGGTCATGATCGCGAGCACGTCGATGCCGTCGGCGCGCGCCTTCTCGCCGGCGATCAGCCCGGCATGGTCGGCGTAGGCGCGGTCAGGCGCGATGCCGAGGTCCTGGGCCGCCGCGCGCGAGCGCTCCGGGTTGCGGCTCAGCACGGCTGCCACCACCTCGTAGTGGTCGTCGAGGCGGGCGGCCGCGCGGTGCACCGGGCCGATGAACGAGCCCGGTCCGCCGCCGACCACGCCCAGACGCAGCCGCCGGCCGAGGTGCCTGATCGTCCGGTTCATGGCGGATCTCCCTTGCTGGTGCCGGGGCTCGGTTCGGTGGTTGCGAGCTGTGGCATCGTCCATTATAAGGCGCAAGCTTCGGGCCGGCGCCTGTTCTCGGCCGGATTCGGAGAGCGGAGTTGTTCCTGATGTCGAACAAGCTCAAGACCAAGCGCGCCGCGGCCAAGCGCTTCCGTTTCACCGGCACCGGCAAGCCGGTGCGCAACCACGCCCACCATCGCCATTACCTGAGCGTGAAGTCGCAGCAGCAGAAAGTCGCGACCCGCGGCTCGACCCTGGTCGCCGACGCCGACGTCAGGATGGTCAAGCGCATGCTGCCCTACGGCGGCTGAGCGGTCGGGCACAAGTTCGAGAAGAGTAGCGAGAGATGGCACGGATCAAGCGCGGCGTCACCGCCAAGGCGCGCCACAAGAAGGTGCTGGCGCAGGCCAAGGGCTACCGCGGCCGCAACAAGAACTGCTACCGGCTGGCGGTCGAGCGGGTCGAGAAGGGGCTGCAGTACGCCTATCGCGACCGGCGCAACCGCAAGCGCGATTTCCGCGCGCTCTGGATCCAGAGGATCAACGCCGCGGCGCGCGAGCAGGGGCTGACTTACGGCCGCCTGATGCACGGCCTGAAGAGCGCGGGGATCGAGATCGACCGCAAGGTGCTGGCCGACGTCGCGGTCCGGGACCAGGCGGGCTTCGCCAGTCTGGCCCAGCAGGCCCAGGTCGCGCTCGGGGGGTGATCGGACAAGGTCCCGCGGGCGCGAAGGGGCCGGAAGGCCCCTTTTTTGCTGGCTCGATGTGAAAGCTCGAAGGTGGCCGGAGATCGAAGGTGGAAAGCGGACTTACCGAGATTGATGTCGACCGTCTCGAGCAGGCGCTGCTGGCCGAGGTCGCCGGGGCGACGGACCTGCAGGCGCTCGAGGAGGTCCGGGTCGAGGCGCTCGGCCGCAAGGGCCGGATCACCGGCCTGACCCGGAGCCTCGCGGAGCTCGAGCCGGAGGTGCGGCGTGCGGCCGGCCAGCGCTACAATCAGCTGAAGCAGGCGGTCGCCGAGGCGATCGCCGCGCGCTGGCGCGAGCTCGAGGCGAGCGCGCTCGACGCCCAGCTGATCGCCGAGCGGGTCGACGTCACCTTGCCGGTGCGGCCTTCGATCGAGGGCCGAATCCATCCGGTCAGCCAGGTCACCGAGGAGATCACCGCGATCTTCGCCAAGATGGGCTTCGCGGTCGCCGAGGGGCCCGACGTCGAGAACGACTTCAACAATTTCGGCGCGCTCAACATCCCGGAGGAGCATCCGGCGCGCCAGATGATGGACACGTTCTACCTCGAGGCCGAGCAGCATGGCCGGCCGCTGGTCCTGCGCACCCACACGAGCCCGGTCCAGATCCGGACCATGCTGGCCGGCCCGCCGCCCTACCGGATCATCGCGCCCGGGCGCACCTATCGGTGCGACTCCGACATGACCCACACGCCGATGTTCCATCAGGTCGAGGGCCTGATGATCGACCGGCGCACACACATGGGCCACCTCAAGGGCTGCCTGACCGACTTCGTGCGCGCGTTCTTCGAGCGCGACGACGTGCCGGTGCGCTTTCGGCCCAGCTACTTCCCGTTCACCGAGCCCTCGGCCGAGATGGACATCGGCTGCCGGCGGAGCGCCGGCGAGCTGATCGTCGGCGAGGGCGACGACTGGCTCGAGATCCTGGGCTGCGGCATGGTCCACCCGAACGTGCTGCGCGCGGTCAAGGTCGATCCGGAGGTCTGGCAGGGCTTCGCCTTCGGCATGGGGATCGACCGCGTGGCGATGCTGAAATACGGCATCCCGGACCTGCGCACGTTCTTCGAGGCCGACCTCAGGTGGCTTCGCCACTACGGCTTTCCGGCGCTCGACGTGCCGACCACCTACGGCGGGCTGTCGCGATGAAGTTCACGCTGCCCTGGCTGCGCGAGCAGCTCGAGACCGAGGCCGGTCTCGAGCCGATCGTCGAGCGGCTGACCATGCTCGGCCTCGAGGTCGAGGGGGTCGAGACCCGGGGCGCCGATCTCTCGCCCTTCAAGGTCGCGCGAGTGACCGAGGTGCGCCGTCATCCGGACGCCGAGCGGCTCAGCCTCTGCCGGGTCGACACCGGCAGCGAGCCGACCGAGGTGGTCTGTGGCGCGCCCAACGTCCATGCCGGCATGAAGGCGGTGTTCGCGCCGGTGGGCGTGGTCATCCCGGCGAGCGGCGAGGTGCTCAAGCGCGCGCGCATCCGCGGCGTCGACAGCAACGGCATGCTGTGCTCGGCCAAGGAGCTGCTGCTTGGCGAGGACCAAGACGGCATCATCGAGCTGGCCGCGGACGCGCCGGTCGGCCGGCCGGCGAGCGAGGTGCTCCGGGCCGAGGGCCCGGTGATCGACGTCGCGATCACGCCCAACCGCGGCGACTGCTTCGGCGTGCTCGGGATCGCCCGGGAGCTGGCGGCGGCCGGGCTCGGCACGCTGAACCAGCGCGATTTCAGTCCGGTCGCCGGTGAGTTCGATGCCAGGCTCGAGATCACGCTCGATTTTCCGCCGGGCGACGAGGCGGCCTGTCCGCTGTTCGTCGGCCGGGTGTTCCGGGGCTTGCGCAACGGCCCGAGCCCGGCCTGGCTGCAGGAGCGGCTGAGTGCGGTCGGGCTGCGGCCGATCTCGACGCTGGTCGACATCACCAACCTCGTGACCTTCGATCTCGGCCGGCCGCTGCACGTGTTCGACGCCGCCAAGGTGCAGGGCGACCTGAGCCTGCGCTTTGCCCGTCCGGGCGAGGCGCTGGCGGCGCTCGACGGCCGGTCCTACCGGCTCGAGGCGGACATGACCGTGATCGCCGATGCCTCGGGCGCGATCAGCCTCGGCGGCATCATGGGCGGTGAGAGCACGGGCTGCACCGCCGCGACCACCGAGGTCGTGCTCGAGGTCGCGCTGTTCGACCCGCTGCGGACCGCGATGACCGGGCGCCGGCTCGGGATCGAGAGCGATGCGCGCACCCGCTTCGAGCGCGGCCTCGATCCGGGCATGGTGCTGCCGGGCATGGAGTACGCGACCCGGCTGATCCTCGAGCTCTGCGGCGGCGAGGCGAGCCGGCCGATCGTCGCCGGCGCGGTGCCGGGGCCGCGGCCGCCGTTCCGGTTCCGGATGCAGCAGCTCGAGCGGCTGGCGGGCATCGCGCTGCACGGCGCCGTGATCGAGCAGCACATGCGGGCACTCGGGTTCGGTGCCGAATGGGTCGCGGACGGTGTCCTCCAGCTGTGGCCGCCGTCCTGGCGCCACGACGTCACGATGGAAGCGGACGTGGTCGAGGAGCTGGTGCGGCTGCACGGCTACGACCGGGTGCCGCCGATGCCGGTGCGCCGGACCGAGGCGGTCGGCCATCCGGCGCTCAGTCCGGAGCAGCGGCAGCGTGCGAGCGCGCGCCGGGCGCTGGCCGCGCGCGGCCTCGCCGAGGCGGTGACCTGGTCGTTCGTCGAGCCGGAGCTGGCGCGGCGGTTCGGTGGCGAGGGGATCCGCCTGCGCAATCCGATCAACGCCGAGCTGTCGGTCTTGCGGCCGAGCGTGCTGCCGCATCTGTTGAGCGCCGCGGCCCGCAACCAGAGCCGGGACCAGGCCAACCTCGGCCTGTTCGAGGTCGGACCCCGGTTCTTCGGCACTCAGCCGGGCGAGCAGGAGGTGGTCGCGGGCGGCGTCCGGGTCGGCCACGACCACGAGCGGCACTGGGCCGAAGCGCCGCGGCCAGTCGACCTGTTCGATGCCCGCGCCGACGCGCTGGCGCTGCTCGCGAGCTGCAAGCTCAACGCCGATGCGGTCCGGGTGATCGCGGACGGGCCGGCGCACTATCACCCCGGCCGGCGCGGCCGGCTGATGCTGGGGCCGCAGACCGTGCTCGCCGAGTTCGGCGAGCTGCACCCGGGCATCCTGCGCGACCTCGACCTCTCCGGCCGGGCGGTCGGTTTCGAGGTCTTTCTGGACCGGCTGCCGAAGCCCCGGCAGAAGGCGGCCCGCTCGCGGCCGCCGCTGAAGGCGTCGCCGTTCCCGCCGGTCGACCGCGACTTCGCCTTCGTGGTCGCCCGGGAGGTCGCGGCCGAGAGCCTGCTGAGTGCGGTCCGGAGCGCCGACAAGAGCCTGATCCGCGAGGTCACGCTGTTCGACGTCTACGAGGGCCCCGGCCTCGGCGAGAACGTGAAATCGCTCGCCCTCGCGGTCCGCCTCCAGGCCCAGGACCATACGCTGACCGAGCCCGAGATCGACGCCGTGGCCAGGAAGATCGTCGCCGCCGCGGGCAAGGCGACCGGCGCCACGCTGCGGCAGTAGCGGCAACAGCGCCGTAGCGATGCCGATGACGATTTCCTATCTATCCGGCTGGTGATCCGGAGTTCGGCTTCGCCTGCCTTGAAGGACTCGACGTGAGGAAGTCAGATTGCGCGCTCAAGCTCGAGCCTGAGCTGATGCGCGCAGCAGAACGTGTGGCCAAAGCGAGCGGCACGACGCTCAGCCAGTTCGTCAATCTGGCCGTGGCTGAGAAGCTCTCGGCGCTGCGCACCCCCGACGACTTCACAGAACGCGCCGCTGTCGGCGACGTCGACAAGGCATTGGCACTCCTGGATCGCGCTGGCGACGAGTCGCCGCGAGAAGGCGAAGAGATTCCGTGACCGAGCTCGCCCGGATCCGCAACTTCGCGATCATCGCGCATATCGACCATGGCAAGTCGACGCTCGCCGACCGGATCATCGAGCGTTGCGGCGGGCTCGAGGCGCGCGAGATGCAGAGCCAGGTGCTCGACAGCATGGAGCTCGAGCGCGAGCGCGGGATCACGATCAAGGCGCAGACCGTGCGGCTCAGCTACCAGGCCAGGGACCGGCAGACGTATCAGCTGAACCTGGTCGACACGCCGGGCCACGTCGACTTCGCCTACGAGGTCAGCCGGTCCTTGCGCGCCTGCGAGGGCTCGCTGCTGCTGGTCGACGCGACCCAGGGGGTCGAGGCGCAGACGCTGGCCAATGCCTACCAGGCGATCGATGCCGACCACGAGATCATTCCGGTGCTCAACAAGATCGACCTGCCGGCGGCCGAGCCGGCGCGGGTCAAGGGGCAGATCGAGGACATCATCGGCCTCGATGCCGAAGATGCGCTGATGATCTCGGCCAAGACCGGGGCCGGCGTCGACGAGGTGCTGGAAGCGATCGTGCAACGCCTGCCGCCGCCCAAGGGCGCGCCGGAGGCGCCGCTCAAGGCGCTGCTGGTCGACAGCTGGTACGACCCCTATCTCGGGGTCGTGATCCTCGCCCGGGTCAAGGACGGCGCGCTCGCCAAGGGCCAGAAGATCCGGATGATGGGCACCGGCACGGTCCACCAGGTCGACCGGGTCGGCGTGTTCACGCCCAAGGCCGTGCAGATCGAGGGGCCGCTCGGGCCCGGCGAGATCGGCTTCATCACCGCCAGCATCAAGGACATCGGCGACACCCGGGTCGGCGACACGATCACCGACGACCGCCGGCCGGCGGCAGCACCGCTCGCGGGCTTCAGGCCGTCGCAGCCGGTCGTGTTCTGCGGCATGTTCCCGACCGATGCCGCCGATTTCGAGGACCTGCGCGATTCGCTGGGCAAGCTGCGCCTGAACGATGCCAGCTTCGAGTTCGTGCCCGAGAGCTCGACGGCGCTGGGATTCGGCTTCCGCTGCGGTTTCCTCGGGCTCCTGCACCTCGAGATCATCCAGGAGCGGCTGACCCGCGAGTTCGACCTGGACCTCGTGCTGACCGCGCCCTCGGTGGTCTACCGGGTGCACAAGACCGACGGCTCGGAGCTCGAGCTCCACAACCCCGCCGACATGCCCGATCCGACCCAGATCGACCACATCGAGGAGCCCTGGATCAAGGCGACGATCATGCTGCCGGACGAGCACCTGGGCCCGGTGCTCGCCTTGTGTACGGAAAAACGGGGCGAGCAGGTCGAGCTCACCTACGTCGGCCAGCGCGCCATGCTGGTCTACCGGCTGCCGCTCAACGAGGTGGTCTACGACTTCCACGACCGGCTCAAGTCGTACTCGCGCGGCTACGCCAGCTTCGACTACCAGCTCGACGGCTACGCGCCCTCGGAGCTGGTCAAGCTGTCGGTGCTCATCAACGGCGATCCGGTCGATTCGCTGGCCCTGATCGTGCACCGCAGCATGGCCGAGGCGCGCGGGCGGGCCCTCTGCCTGCGGCTCAAGGAGTTGATCCCGCGCCAGATGTACCAGGTCGCGATCCAGGCGGCGATCGGCGGCAAGATCGTCGCCCGCGAGACCGTCAAGGCGTTCCGCAAGGACGTCACCGCCAAATGCTACGGCGGCGACGTCACTCGCAAGCGCAAGCTTCTGGAAAAGCAGAAAGAGGGGAAAAAACGCATGCGCCAGGTCGGCAAGGTCGAGATCCCCCAGGAAGCCTTCCTCGCCGCCCTCAAGATGGAGAGTTGAGAAGCATCAAAGGATCCACCACATGGCGTTTAAGGCTTACTACGACGGTAGCGGCAAGTCCGATCTGCCTGCGATTACGCTAACCGGCGTGGCCGCTCCCAAGGTTTTATGGCAGAATTTTGAGCCGCTATGGGTTAAAGCGCTTGATCGGAATCTAGTTCCAGACAGAGATTTCCACATGCCGGATCTGATGGGCAGGCACGGCAAGTTCATAGATTGGACGGATAGTCAGCGCGAAGCCTTGCTCACTGACCTTTTTAATGTATTTGGGCATTTCAGATGCTTAGACCTTACCGCGTACTCTTGTACTGTCTTTCTTGACGCTCATCGGCAAGCTATGAAGCTTATACCTCAGTTGCGGAGGCCCGCTCGTATATGCGTTGACTACTGCGTTGGCACTTTGCAATTGAACATGGAGGAGTCTAACTCAGAGCAACGACCTATATTGCTCTATTTTGATCGAAGCGAAGAGTTCAGGCGTACCATCAACAATATTTGGCTGAGACATAAGAAACGGAAGAACGGATGGGCGAGCCAAGTTCGGGGTATCTTTACGGTCGATCGCTCGGACTATCCCATCCAAGCCGCGGACATGTTGGGATGGATCATAAACAAGGCTCGTATGCAGACAGCGAGAAACGGAAGACCGCAGCCGTACCAGCAACTCCTGCTTGCAGACAATTTGAACAAATATGAATGCATGTTCGTCCAGACTTGGTTCATGATCCAGCACTACATGAAGTGTTATGATGATCCGCAGCAAATTGTAACACAATATTCCAACGGATGAAATTGCCCGGGGGCGTTACCGCAGATCACTGCCTGTCGTGACACCGTCTTGGTAGAACCAGCTTCTCGAAGACGCGTTCGAACGCCTCGCCAATTTCCGTCGGCGCCCGCCCGGCGAGAGGCTTCCTTGAGGCGCTCAAATCTTGGGCTTTACGGGCTCTTCCGGCGGCTTCCCCCGCTTTTCATGCGCAGCGCGCAACCGTTCGTACGCGGGAGTCACCACTCGGGAGGGTGGCAGCACGGCAGGTTTCCGGAAAGGGGCAGGGGTGTGGTGAGACGGTGACCACGCCAGGGCTCAGAGCGCGATGGTCGCGCGGATCTCGTCGTAGTCCGCGCGCACCTGGCCCTCGCTACGCTCGAGCAGGCCCGCGGCGGTCAACCGCTCGACGTCCTCATGGACGCGTTTGTAATCACGTCCCACCATGCGGGCGAGGGCGGCGATGCTGGTCGCCGGGTGGCGATGGATGTGACGAAGGAGCGCCAGGCGTCTGGGCGTCAGGGTCCGCGCCAGCAGCTCCCAGCTCTCGAAGGAAAGGTGGCTTTCCGCGCCGGCTTCGCCCCGTTCGGCCCGGTGCCAGGCGTCGATGAAGCGCTGTCCCGATGCCTCGGAACCTTCGCCGACATGAACGCTAACCTTGGTCGTCATCGCCCTCTCGCACCCGCCGCACCTCGGCCAGGAAATCCGCGACCAGCTGCTCGACCGACGTGAACCGATAGTCCATTTGCCGGTCGCCGAGGTGCTTGTGATCGCCTTTGCCGCGCTCGTTGTCGTAGCCGATCACCCGCTTTTCGGGATAACCGTAGAACAGACTGTACTTGAGCCGGTGAGTGCTCGCCGTCACCGGCTCGGGAACCTGCCAGATCGGCATTTCCATGATCGCGCGATCCTCGAACAGATCGCGATCACGGAAGAGCAGGCGAGCATTCCTATGGCGTAAGATGCCATAGCCCGACCGGGGCTGCAAGCGCCACCCAGCCTCCCGAGCGGGCTTCACGCCCGCTTAATCCAGCTTCGATAGAGTTGGGTCGTTCGAGTCGGTCCGGGCGCCGGACCGAAGGCACCAGCGGAGATCCGACGATGCGGCAGGTCCTGGTCGCACTTCTCGCCCTCGCCGCGTTGTCGGCATGCACCGCGACGATCAAGCCGGCCGAGACCAAGGTGGTCGTGCCGGCGATCGCCACGGTCGAGCAGCCCAGGAGCGTGGTGGTCGTGCCGGCGATCTCGCGCTCGCCGGGGTTCTGCCCGCCCGGGCAGGCCAAGAAGGGCAACTGCTGAACCGCAGCCTCGATCCTGCGGCCGGCCGCCCGGCCGGACGCCGCCGCTAGCGGCTGTAGAGCAGCCACGCCCCCCAGCCGAGGCCGAGCGCGATCCGGTACCAGGCGAACGGCGTCAGCCCGTGGCGGCCGACGAAGCCGATCAGGCCGCGCACGACCGGAATCGCGACCACGAAGGCGGTCACGAAACCGATCGCGATCAGACCGATGCCGCTCTCGGTGAGCGCCCCCCGGGTCTTCCAGAGATCGAACACGGTCGCGCCCAGCATGGTCGGGATCGCGAGGTAGAACGAGAACTCGGTCGCGACCCTGCGATCGACGCCCAAAAGCTCGGCGCCGAGGATCGTGGCGCCGGCCCGCGACACGCCCGGGATCATCGCCACCGTCTGACAGAAGCCGATCCCGAGCGCGGTCGTCATCGGCAGGGTCTCGACCTCGCCGTAGCGGGGCGGCGGCGCCAGCCGCTCGATCAGAAGGATGGCGATGCCGCCCAGGACCAGGGTGGTCACGACCACGACCGGCGAGAACAGCACGGTCTTGATGAAGTTGTGGAGCAGGACGCCGAGCACGGCCGCCGGCAGGAACGCGAGGATCACCGCGCCGGCAAAGCGCCTGGCGCCGGGCTCGCTCGGCAGCCCGACCAGCACCCCCCACAGGCGCGGGAAGAAGACCACCACCACGGCCAGGATCGCCCCGAGCTGGATCACGATCTCGAACAGCTTGCCGAGCTCGGTCTGGAAGCCGAGCAGGTCGCCCGCCAGGATCAGGTGACCGGTCGAGGAGACCGGCAGGAACTCGGTGAAACCCTCGAGCGCGCCGAGGATCAGAGCGGCAAGCGTGTCGTGGCTCATGGGCGGACATCTCCGGGACCGACCTGTCGTCGGGCTACCATTCGGGGCTTGATGAGAGGTGAAGGGGGTGAAAAGTGGCCGTGTCGCGCTCCGGCAGGGACGGATCAGCGGCCGTAGCGCCGCTTGCGCTGCTGGAAGGCACGCAGCGCGCGCAGGAAGTCGATCTTGCGGAACGCCGGCCAATAGACGTCCGAGAAGTAGAACTCGCTATAGGCGCTTTGCCACAGCAGGAACCCGGACAGACGGATCTCGCCGCTGGTGCGGATGATCAGCTCCGGGTCGGGCAGGCTCGCGACATAGAGATGGCGGCTGATCGCCGCGGGCGTGACCCGGGCGATCACGTCCTCGAGCGCTGCGCCTCGCTTGGCCTCGTCGGCGAGCATGCCGCGGACCGCATCGGCGATCTCCTCGCGGCCGCCGTAGGCGACGGCGATCGTCAGCGTGATCGCAGCGTTAAGCTCGGTCGCGGCCTCGGCGGCCCGGATCGCGGCCACGGTCGTCTCCGGCAGCAGCTCCAGCCTGCCGATCGCCTGGACCCGGACCTGCTGCCGCTGGATCTGCGGGTCGTCGGCGAGCGCCTGCATCTTGGCCTCGACGGCGGCGAGAATCCCGGAGACCTGGTCGGACGTCCGGCCGAGGTTGTCGGTGGAGCAGACCCAGAGCGTCACCGCCGGAATGCGCAGCTCGGCGCACCAGTCCAGCACGTGGTCGAGTTTCTGCGCGCCGAGGCGGTAGACGGTCCCGAGATCGGTGAAGCCCCGCTGGCGGGCATAGCGGCGATTGCCATCCAGGATCACCCCGACGTGCCGGGGCGCCGGCCATTTCCGGACCTGGCTCAGCAGATGCTGCTCGTAGAGGTAGTAGAGAACCCGGGCGATCAGCGGCGTCGCCACGCCCCGGCTGCGGCTCCGGTGGGCCGATCGTCATTGATACGGGCCGGGGCGGCGGCGGCAGGCGCAACCCCGGCGGATGCCAGCCCCGGGGTCGCCTCGTCCCACCAGGCGGCAGCGGCCGCGCAGGCGAGGCCGAGGCCCGCGCCGGCCACGCCGCCGAGCGGCAGACTATGCGCGGGATCGAACAGAAGCGGGTCGAGGCTCGCAAAGGCGACGACCAGGACGCCACAGCTCCAGAGCGTGACCTTGATCGAGCGCCGGGTCAGCGAGCACTCGACCAGATGCGCCGCGATGACCAGGAAGGCGACCACGGTCACGGCATCCATGTCAGGAAACGCGAGCCCGTCGCGGGCCAGCCCGAGGTAGCCGAAGGCGGTGGCGGCAAGGCTCGCGAGCGTCCAGGAACCGAGCAGGACCGCGACCGGCAGCCACCAGTGGCGGAGCCGTCGGATCGGCAGGAAGAGCGGCATGATCAGCGCCGCCGGGAGCACGACGGCCCGGCCCCCGAACTGCTCGAGCGCCTCGAAGACATCCGGGAGCTGGAGCCAGGTCGGCTCGGCGGCCCAGCGGCCGAAGCCATCCTCGATCGACAGGTGCACCTGCCACGCGACCGCCGCGAGCGAGCCCAGGAAGAGCAGACATCCGGCGGCGCAGGCGGTCATCCAGGGCAGGACCGTCGCGGCGACGGGGTCATCCGCCAGGGCGAGGTCCGCGGCTTCGGATCGCGATGAGCTCGACATCTGCCGACCGGTGGCTCCGGGGCTAGTTGGCGGCGCGGCGGCGGACCACGCCGTGCGGCGCGCAGACCGCAAGGGCGAGGCCGAGCATCAGCCAGAACAGGATCGCGTTCCAGTTGGAAAAGAAGCTCATGCTCGAGCGCAGCGGCCAGAGGAAGACCAGGAGCGCGGCCAGGGCGCCGATCGCGATCGGGCCATCGCGGGCATCGACGGTCCTCATGCCCAGCATGAAGTCACGGCCCCAAAGACCTATCAGAGCGAGAAAACCGACAAAACCGACGGCGCCGGTCTCGACCAGCCATTCCAGATAGATCTGGTGCGGGTGGGTGTAGCAGCGGTCCTCGACCGGCCCGAGCGGCTTGAAGTGCTGATTGGCGCAGCGATGCCGGAAGTTCCTGAGACCGATCCCGATCACCGGTTGACCGTGCCAGATCCTGATGCTGCGCCGGAACAGATCGCCGTAGCGTTTGTCCCAGAAGTCGCTCAGGTCGTGGGTGGTGTGGCGGATCAGGCGGGTCCGCACGTCCGGGCTGAGTGCCAGGCTGCCGACGATCAGGCCGAGCGCGGCCAGGCCCGCGAGCAGCAGCGGCAGGCGCAGCTCGCGCAGCAGCAGGAAGAATGGCACGAGGCCGAGCCCGAGCATGACCAGCGCGATCCGCTCGCCGGTGAGCGTGACCGTCAGCGCCAGCAGGATGATCAGGCCGATCGCCAGACCATTGCGCCAACGCGGGCTCCAGGGCGCCGCGAGCGCGAGGCCGAGCACCGGAAACCAGGTCTTGACCAGGAAGCTGCCAGGGACGGTGTTCTCGAACGGCCCGGTCAGACGCTCGGCTTCGTAAGCCCGGCCGAGGACGTCGTGGCCGATCGCGAACTGGAGCAGGCTGTCGAGGGCCACCAACGCGATCACCGCGGCCAGTGCCACCAGCATTGCCCGGCGCGTCCCGCGCTCGACCAGGAGCCAGTGCTGGAGCGCCGCGCCGAACAGGACGAAGCGGCCGAACGGCAGGGCGCGGCTGTAGGCGCCGGCGGCATCCTCGGCGAGCGCGCTGACCAGCGCCAGGTAGAGCCAGATCGCGAGGCCGGCGACGACCCAGGGCGTGCGCAGCCAGGCCCAGTCGCGACCGAGGGCGCTGCGCACCAGCAGCAGCACCGCGATCAGCGACACGGCGACGTCCGCCGGCGCCCGCCCGATCAGGAACAGGACCGGCAGGGCGATCACGAGGCACCGACCGGCCCGCTCGAGCCAGCCGGCGCCGGCCCGTCGGGTCGCGAGGGCTGCGATCATTCAGGCGGCTTCCCGCAGGCCGGCGAGGATCGCCGCGCGCAGGTCGTCGATCCCTGCCGCCAGCTGCCGGATGCCGAACGGATAATCCCGCCAGGCCTGGTCCTGCAGGCGGGCGCGGAGGGCGCCGTCGACGATCACCTGCTCGAGCGCCCGAGCGAGCGCTGCCGGCGCCGCCGGCTCGACCAGCAGGCCGCGGCCGCGCAGCACCTCCGGCAGCCCGCCGCTCGGATAGGCGAGCACCGCGCAGCCGTTCGCCAGCGCCTCGACCGCGGTGCGGGCGAGCGGCTCGGGCCAGAGCGAGGGCAGGACGACGATCGCGGCCCGGCGGTAATGCTCCATGACCTGATCGTTGGGCAGATAGCCCTGCCACCGGACCGCATCGCCGAGCCGGGCGCAACGCTCTCTGAGCGCCGCCTCGAAAGGGGTCGTCTCGCCTCGCCGCCGGGTCCGGCTGGTGCCGATGATCCCGGCCCGCCAGCCAGGATGGCGCGGCAGGACCTCCTCGAGCGCCGCGACCAGGTCCGCCACCCCCTTGTGCTCGATGATCCGGCCGACGAACAGGATCAGCGGCTCCTTGTCCGGCGGTGCCGTAAGCGTGCGCGGGATCGCGTTGCGCAGCACTCGCAGCCGGCCGGGCTCTACGGTCGCCGGGAGATCGTCGAGGAAGCGCTCGCGGACGTAGTCGCTGACGCACAGGATCGCCTCGGCGCGGGCGAGCAGCCGGACCCGCTCCGCGGGCGTGCGCGCGCCGCGCATCGTGCGCGGGTCGTTGCTCAGGCGGAGCGTGAGCGGCAGATCCGTGCGGGCGGCGAGATGGGCGAACATGTTCGGCCGGTTGTAGAGCTCGACCAGGACGTCCCGATGGCCCGCGAGCCGGCGCCGGAGCGCTTCGGCGAGGCCGAGGTTGCGGCCGCGCAGCCCGTGCCAGGCGGGCTCGAGCGGGTGGAAGTCGAGTTCCTCGAACGGTTGCTCGACCGGCGCGCCGAAGATCCGGATCTGGTCGCGAAAGCGACTGGCGCGGGTGAGGTCCCGGACGTGCAGCGAGATCGCGCCGGCGCGCTCCGCGCCGAACCGCTCGGCGGCGGGCAGCAGGATCGCGATCTTGAAGTCGGCGGCGGCGATCATGGCTCAGCCCCGCCACCTGCGTCGCCCGCGGGCTACGCAGGCCAGCACCAGCAGCAGGCCGACCGGCACCAGGATCAGCCAGGTCGGCAGGGTCAGGAGCTCCTGGATCGGCGGCCAGAGCCAGGGGAACGGCCCCTTCTCGATCAGCGCCTGGAAGCCGACCAGGCTGTTGGCGTTGATCTTGAACCAGATCGCGCCCGGGCTGAAGGTGGTCGGCGCGCCCCGGACGTGGGTCGAGAGATCGGCCAGCCCCGCGGCCGCGCCGGCGATCAGCAGGGCGACCCCTAGCCAGAACCCGAAGGTGCGCATGGCGTCGTTCATACGAGCCCCGGGTCGCTGAACGCAACAGGCGCGGGCGCAGGCGGCCGACGATTGCCTCGCCTCCGGGGGCTCACTATGTTTGGCGCCGGCTCGGAGGGATGGCCGAGCGGTTTAAGGCGCACGCCTGGAAAGCGTGTTGGGGCGAAAGCCCCTCGTGGGTTCAAATCCCACTCCCTCCGCCAGTCCATAATCGGACTGCAACGCCCTTTCCGATCCGAACCGGAGTTCTTTCTTGGCAGCGAACCTGACGATGCCTCCAGCTCTGCGACGGCGTCCGGCACGCGCCGCAGCGGTGCTGTTCCTGCTCCTCCTGCCGCTGCTGACAGCGTGCGGGATCAACACGATCCCGACCCTCGACGAGCAGGTCAACGCCGACTGGGCGCAGGTCCAGAATCAGTATCAGCGGCGCGCCGACCTGATCCCGAACCTGGTCGAGACCGTCAAGGGCTACGCCAAGCAGGAGAAGGAGGTCCTGACCCAGGTCACCGAAGCGCGCGCCAAGGTCGGGCAGATGCAGCTGCCGCCGGACATCCTGACCAATCAGCAGGCGTTCAAGCAGTTCGAGCAGAACCAGGCCCAGCTGACCAGCGCGCTGAGCCGGCTGATGGTGGTGGTCGAGCGCTACCCGGACCTGAAGTCGAACCAGAATTTCCTGGCCCTGCAATCGCAGCTGGAAGGCACCGAGAACCGGATCGCGGTCGCGCGCCGCGACTACATTCAGGCGGTCCAGGCCTACAACACCGAGATCCGGACCTTCCCCGGGCGGCTCTGGGCGGTGGTCTACGGCGCCGAGCCGAAGGCGAACTTCTCCGCCGCCGCCGGCGCCGAGCAGGCGCCCAAGGTCAGCTTCTGAGCCCAGAGCCCCGCCGATGCGCCGCGCGCCCGCTTGTCTGTTCCTGCTGCTCGGCCTGGTCCTGTTCGCGGGCCTGGTCCGTGCCGCGGAGCCCGCGTTCCCGCCGCTCACCGGTCGGGTGGTCGACGACGCCGGCCTTCTGAACGAGCGCGACCAGCAGGAGCTCGATGCGGCGCTCGCCTCGTTCGAGAAGCAGACCGGCGATCAGCTCGTGGTCGCGACGCTCAAGTCGCTGCAGGGCCTGCCGATCGCGGACTACGGCTATCAGCTCGGCCGCCATTGGGGTATCGGCCAGAAGGGCAAGGACAACGGCGCGATCCTGATCGTGGCGCCGGAGGAGCACGAGGTCCGGATCGAGGTCGGCTATGGGCTCGAGGGTGAGCTCACCGACGCCAGGAGCCGGATGATCATCGAGAGCGACATTCTGCCCCGCTTCCGGGACAACGATTTCGCGGCCGGGATCAAGGCGGGCGTCGCCGCGATCATCGAGACCCTGGGCGGCAGCTACAATCCGGCCCTGCCGCCGGCCCGCGTCCGGGACCAGTCGCCGCCATGGCCGTTCCCGCTGGCCCTGGTGCTGCCGGTCATCCTGATCATCCTGTTCAACCGCTTTTCCGGCCGCGGCCGCCGCCGCTATCGTGGCTACGGCGGGCCGCTGATCCTGCCCGGCGGCTGGGGCGGTCGCCAGGATGGCTTTGGCGGCCGTCAGGGTGGCTTCGGCGGGGGCGGCGGCGCCGGCGGCGGGGGCTTCAGCGGCGGCGGCGGCAGCTTCGGCGGCGGCGGCGCCTCCGGGAGCTGGTGACATGGCCTTCCTGACCGATCGGGACCGGCAGAAGATCGCCGAGGCGATCGCCGCGGCGGAGCGCCGGACCAGCGGCGAGCTGGTCACGGTGATCGCCGCGGCCGCCGACGACTACCGCTACCTGCCGCTGCTCTGGCCGGCGCTGGCGGCGCTGCTGCTGCCGGCGATCCTGCTCGTGGTCTGGCCCGGGATCGGCGCCTGGCGGCTGTATCTGGTCGAGGTCGCCGGGTTCGTCGTGCTGGCCGTGATCGCGCATCTGCCGCCGGTGCATCTGGCGCTGGTGCCCGCCGCGGTCAAGCGCCGGCGCGCGAGCCGGCTCGCCCGCGAGCAGTTCTTCGAGCGCGGCCTGCATCTGACCCGGGCGCGGACCGGCGTCCTGATCTTCGTCTCGGTCGCCGAGCACCACGTCGAGATCATCGCGGATGCCGGCATCAATGCGCTGGTGCCGCCCGGCACCTGGGACCGGGCGGTCGCCGAATTCGTCGAGCGGGTCCGGCGCGGGCGGATCGCGGAAGGCTTCCTCGCCGCGATCGGCCAGGTCGGCGACCGGCTGGCCGAGCACTTCCCAAGGCCCGCCGACGACACCGACGAACTGCCGAACCGGCTGATCGAGATCTGAGGACCGATGAGCTCTGCCTCCAGGTCCTTCCGGCGGCCACCTCACTCCAACGGAATAACCAGCGCCGGCTTCGCGTCCACGTCTGGAATTCGAGCCACGGGAGGTTGCGGTGAGACGGATCACGACCACGCTGCGCACGATCGCATTGGCGGCGGCGCTACTGCCGTTCGGGCAGGCGCAGGCCCACAAGCCAGACCAGCCACCCCATCAGCTCTATAAGGAGGGTGACCTCAAGCTCGAGAGCGGCGAGGTCATCAAGGACTTCGCCATCTCGTTCGTCACGCACGGCAAGCTCAGTGAGAACAAGGACAACGCCATTCTGATGACGTCGTCGATCGCGGGCAATCATCACCGCATCGATTTCCTGATCGGACCCGGCAAGGCCTACGATCCAGCAAAATATTTCATCATTGCGACCGATGCGATCGGCAACGGGCTGACGACCTCGCCGAGCAACAGCGTGAGCCAGCACGGTACGAAGTTCCCGCACTTCACGATCCGCGACATGGTGGAATCGCAATATCGGCTGGTGACCGAGCATTTCGGCCTCACGCATCTGCTCGCGGTCACCGGCGCCTCGATGGGCGGCATGCAGACCCTGCAGTGGGGCGTGAGCCACCCGGACTTCATGGACGCTTTGATCGCGATCACGCCGATGGCCCGCACGCCGGCCTGGTCGATCGCCGTCAACGAAGCGACCCGGAAGGCCTTGATGGCCGATGCGGCCTACAACGGCGGCAATTACACCGAGCAGCCTGAGAAAGGCTGGCGCGCCTGGACCGACATTCTGCTGACGCTCGCGACCCGGACGCCGGAGGGCCTCAAGGCGGATTTCCCACATCCCCTCGACGTCGTCGACTGGATCAAGGGGTGGGAGGACCGGTGGCTCAAAGGCGGTTTCGACGCCAACGACTGGATTTGGCAGACGTGGGCCTATGATCGCCATGACGTGGGCACGACGCCCGGCTTCGACGGCGACACCTTCAAGGCGCTGAAGAGCATCAAGTCCAAAGCCCTGCTGATGAACGCCCCGGAGGACCTCTACAACCCGACCGAGGAAGCGGCCCAGGCCGCCGCCTATATCCCGGACGGTCGTTACGTCCTGATCCCATCGCTCCAGGGGCACTTCGCCGGTGCGCCCGCCAAGCCCGCCGACGTCGAGTTCGAGAACCGGACGATCAGCGAATTCCTCGACGACGTGCGGCCTCAAGGCCAATAGGCTCGAAGCGACCGGCAAGCTCCGAACGGGTCAGCGCATCACGAACGGGTTCGGCACGTTGCCGCTCACGTCGATCCAGACGCTCTTTTCCTGGAGGTACTCGCGGATCGCGGACAGCCCGCTCTCGCGGCCGATTCCGGAGTGCTTGTAGCCGCCGAACGGCGACATGTAGCTGACCGCGCGGTAGGTGTTGATCCAGACCGTGCCGGCCTCGAGGCGCTCGGCCATGGTCAGCGCCCGGTTGATGCTCTGGGTCCAGGCGCCGGCGGCGAGCCCGTAGAGCGTGCCGTTGGCGATCTCGAGCGCCTCCTCGTCGTCGTCGAACGGGATGATCCCGAGCACCGGGCCGAACACCTCCTCCTGGGCGATCCGCATCTCGGGCCGGACCTCGGTGAAGATCGTGGGCTCGACGAACCAGCCTTGGCCGCACTCGGGCCGGCTGGCGGGGCCGCCGCCGAGCACGCATTGGGCACCCTCGCCCTTGGCGATCTCGATGTATTCCAGGACTTTCTTGAACTGCGGCCGGGTCGTGATCGGGCCGACCTGGGTCTGATCGTCGAGCGGGTCGCCCATGCGCGCGGTCTTCGCCAGCGCCAGCAGGCGGTCGAGGAACTCTTGGTAGACAGGGCGCTGGACCAGCGCGCGGGAACCCGCGATGCAGGTCTGGCCGGTTGCGGCGAAAATCCCGGAAACCACGCCCTTGACGGCATCGTCGAGGATCGCGTCCGCGAACACGATGTTGGCGGACTTGCCGCCGAGCTCGAGCGTCACGGGCTTGATCTGGCGCGCGGCCGCCGCATAGACCACAGCACCGGTCTTGTCGCCGCCGGTGAACGCGACCTTGGCGACCTTGGGGTGGGTGACCAGCGCGTCGCCGATCTCGCCGCCGAAGCCGGTCACGATGTTGACCACACCTGGCGGCAGGCCGGCGCGCTCGAACAGTTTTCCGAACTCCAGCGCCGAGACCGAGGAGAATTCCGAGGGCTTCCAGACCGCAGTGTTGCCGGCGGCGAGCGCCGGGGCGAGCTTCCAGGCGGCGAGCAGCAGCGGCGAATTCCAGGGCGTGATCGCGGCGATCACGCCGTACGGCTCCTCGCGGGTGAAGTTGAAGACCCCGGGCTTGTCGATCGGGATCACCCGGCCTTCGAGCTTGTCGGCGAGGCCGCCGTAATAGTGGAACCACTGCGGCAGGTAGCGCAGCTGGCCGCGCATCTCGGTGATCAGCTTGCCGTTGTCGCGGGTCTCGATCTCGGCCAGCCGATCGGCCTCGGTCGCGATCACGTCGCCGAGCCGGCGCAGCAGCGCGCCGCGGGCGGTCGCACTCATCCGCCGCCAGCCGGGCGCCCGGAACGCATCGAACGCGGCCTCGACCGCCCGGTCGACATCCGCCGGCGCCGCCCGCGGCACGCGCGCCCACGGGCCGCCCAGGAACGGATTTTCGGACTCGAAGGTCTCACCGGAGGCGGCGTCCACCCACTCGCCGCCGATCAGCATCTGATAGCGTTGCATCGTACCTTGCCTCCGCTCGCTTGATCACCGGCAAGCCCTACGCGCTCTTCGCGCTCTCCGCCAGCGCCTCGCCATCACGCACGGCCCTCATTCGTCAGCGCTTCGTGGCCGCCGCCGGAAACCAACTCATTGTCACCGGCTGCTTTCTCCGGTTCGCTTGGTTGCACGAGCGGCTGCGATCGACGGAGGGCCGGAGGCATGTCCGTGCCGCGCGTTCCTGGAGCTGCGGACCTTGCCGGCCCGCGGGTCCTGGGCCCGCGCGAGCCCGCGGCTGGCGGCCTGTCGGCGGTCGGCTGGAGGTCGCTCATCACGGGTTCGCCTCGTTCGCGGGATGGATCGGACGGCCGTATCGGCAGAGCCTCGCGCCGTCTGGCGTTGCCAGACCTCCGGTGGTCGCCCCGGAGCGGCACGGGCACCGCAGATCCGCTCGAGGAGGTGCTGGCGCCGGGGTATTTCGGCGCGGTGAGCGGGCTGTTGCGCCCCGGCGATCTGGTCTACGTCCGCGCGCGGGCGGACGGCGAACGCCTGGCGGGCGCGGAGGCCGCGGTGCGGATGGCGCTGTTGATGGTGCGTGCCGGCGCGCGCGGCTCGGTGGCGGGCGGCTCGTCCAGGACTTCGGCCGGACCGACGACCTCCCTCCGGCCGAGCTCGGGGCGACCGTTCTGGCCGTTGCGGCGCCGGCGCCGCAACGCGGCCGCGGCCGCCCGCCCGGCAGCCGCAATCGGAAAAACGGCGCGATCCCGGCCACGCAGCTGAATTAGCGCGAATTTCCGGCCCGCGGCGGCTTCTCAGGGCGGCCGGTATCCTCGGGAACGACCGCGAAAGGTGAAGTCCGATTTCTCAAAATTCCACGAATTTATTCGCCCGGAGCTCGCAGGCTTTGATTGCCGCATGCGCAGCCGATCGACAGCTCTTCGACGTGCTCGCGTTCCGCTTCGTCCCTGAGGGCCAGATCATTAGTTTCCTTAGAAGGAGGATTCGAGTGTTCTCATGACGGCTTCGTGACTTTGGCTGCGATCAGGCGGCCGTCCTGACGGACCGCGAAGTCCTGACCCCGCCAGGTCACGCGCCGCCCCATGAAGCTGGCGGCCCAGATGCCGAGTGACAACGCCTCGCGCGGCGGAATCAGCCAGCTCGTGCCGCGAGGAGCGGCAAAGCGCGAGACGACCTCGAGGTGGAGGAGGAGACGGGCGCCGGTGCCAAGGGCCGCCAGCGCGATCGGCACGACGCGGCCTGCGCCGTCCAGCGCCAGCGCCAGTGCCGCCATCACGCACATCGACAGGGTCTGCGTGACGAACAGGCCCGCGAAGCCGAGCAGGCGCACGGTGCGGATGGTGCGCGCCCAGCGCAGCTCGTGCAGCACGAGCTGCTTGAGATCGGCTTCGGTCGCCACAGTTTCCACGATGCAATCGGAGAGCATCACACGGTAGCCATGATCGACCAGACGGCGCCCGATCTCGTAGTCGTCGGCGAGCACATCGCGCAGCGCGAGGAAGCCGCCGAGGGCGCGCAGCGCTTCACGCCGGAGCGCGATCGTCGAGCCCATGCAGAAGTCGACCTCGCCCGAGCTGGCCGCCACCAGGACCGAGGGCAGGAACCCTTCATTGATCTGGAGGGCCGCGAGCCGGGCGGCGAGGCTCGGAGTGGCCGGATTTGGCGTGTAGGCGCAGGTCACGGCGCCGACCCGCGGGTCCTCGAGCGGCGCCACCACGCGATCGAGGTAATCGGGAGGCACCCGAATGTCGCTGTCCGACAGCACCAGCACGTCGTGGCGGGCCGCCGCCATCATATTGATTAGATTGCTCAGTTTCGGATTGGCGCCGTGCTGCCGGGGTCGACGACCAGGGCGACATCGGCGTCCGGAAATTCCACCCGGAGCCGCTCCGCCACGCGGAGCGCCGGGTCGCCCGCGTCGCGGACGCCGAACACGATCTGGACCGCGGGATAGTCGAGCTGGAAATGGGAGCGGAGGTTCTCGTAGAGCCCGGGCTCAAGCCCACAGAGCGGCTTCAGGAGACTGACCGCGGGCGCGCTCCGGTCGAGCTTGCGCCGTTCTCGCCGGAACCTTACGGTTTGGTAAGCTGGCGGGCGATGAAGCTCAGCCATCGGCAGTCGCGCGCCCGGCGGCAGTTGAGCCCCGAGCCCCGTCCGAAGATGGGTCAGGCGCCGGCGTGGCATGCTGCTTCAATTCCAGCTGCCGCCATCTAAATTCACGCCTACGTACCCCTGCGACGGCCGGAGGCATGAAGATCCTTTTGATCGAAGACGATCCCGAGACCGCAGACTATCTCCAGGGCGGGCTGCGAGAGCATGGACATGTTGTGGATCGGGCCGCCGATGGGCGCGATGGACTGTTCTTGGCCACCACCGAGGCCTACGATCTGCTGATGGTCGACCGCATGTTGCCCGGCCTCGATGGGCTGGCGCTGGTGAAGGTGGTCCGAGCGGCGGAGATCAGGACCCCGGTGCTGTTCCTGACCACGCTTGCGGGCATCGATGACCGGGTGACCGGGCTCGACGCCGGCGGCGACGACTATCTCGTCAAGCCGTTCTCCTTCTCGGAGCTGCTTGCGCGCGTGCATGCGCTCGGTCGCCGGCCGCCGCTCAGCGATAGCCCGAGGCTGCTGCGCGTCGCCGATCTCGAGCTCGACCTCCAGCGCCGGACGGCTGTGCGGGGCGGCCGGCGGATCGATCTGCAACCCAAGGAGTTCCGCCTGCTCGAATACCTGATGCGCCACGCCGGCCAGGTCGTGACCCGGACGATGCTGCTCGAGCAGGTCTGGGATTTCCATTTCGACCCCAAGACGAGCGTGGTCGAGACCCATATCAGCCGGCTCAGGAGCAAGATCGACAAGGGCTTTGCCCCTGAGCTGATCCACACCACGCGTGGCGCCGGATACTGCCTGCGTGCGCCCGACTGAGCTGATCCATAGTACCAGCTTCAGGCTGGGCCTGCTGCATGCCTCGGCCTTCGCGATCTCCGTGGCGGTGCTGTTCCTGGTGGTCTACTGGACGACCGATCTGGCTCTCCGGCGCCAGCTCGACCGCGACATCGAAGCCGAAGCGGCCGGGCTCGCGGGCCAGGTCCGAAGCCAAGGACTGGCCGGCCTCGAACAGATCCTGGTGCAACGCGCCCAAGCCCGGCCGGACGCTTACTACCTCCTCCAAGATCGGCTTGGCCGGCGTCTGGCGGGCAATTTTCCGGATCGACCGATTGGACCGGGCTGGATCGATGCTTACCGGACCCTCGATCGGGACAACAACGAGCCGAAAGACAGAGCGCATCTGATCCGGGCCACGGGCGTGCCGGTGGCAGGCGGAGGCCTGTTGCTGGTGGGCCGGGATACCTATCCGCTCAACGAGCTGCGCGAGGTGATCGTCCGCGGCTTCGGCGTCTGCCTGATCGTCACCGTCGCCCTGGCGCTGGGCAGCAGCCTCCTAATGAGCACGAGCGTGGTGCGCCGGATTGCCGCGATCACCCGGACGACGCGGGAGATCATGGGCGGCGAGATGGCGCGGCGCCTGCCGACCAGTGGTCGCAGGGACGAGTTCGACGAGCTCTCGACCCGGCTCAACGAGATGCTCGATCGCATCCAGGCGCTGATCGAGAATCTGCGCCAAGTTTCGAACGAAATCGCGCATGATCTCAGGACGCCGTTGACCCGGCTGCGACAGCGGCTCGAGCTGGCGCTCGGCAGGGCGGGCAGAGGCGATGATCAGGTGCAGGCGGTGGCGCGGGCGATCGAGGATGTCGACGCGATCCTCGAGACCTTCACCTCGCTCCTGCGGATCGCGCAGATCGAGGCCGGCACCCGGCGGGCGGGGTTCACGAGCGTCGATCTTTCGAGCCTGATCGACGATCTGCTCGAGGTCTACATTCCCGTCGCCGCTGACAACGACCAGAAGCTCGAAGGCCATATCGCGCGCGACGTGCGCGTGCTCGGCGATCGCGAGCTGTTGACCCAGATGCTCGCCAACCTGATCGAGAATGCCTTGCAGCACACGCCCACAGGAACGCGCGTCGACCTTCGCCTGGAGGATTCGGAACGAGGCCCGGTCCTGATTCTGGCAGACGACGGTCCCGGCATCCCGGAGGCGATGCGCGCCCGGGTCTTCGAGCGGTTCGTCCGGCTCGAATCCGGCCATGCCAAGCCGGGCAGCGGTCTTGGCCTCAATCTGGTGGCGGCGATTGCGGAACTGCATGGCAGCGCCGTCGAGCTGTCCGATCATCGACCGGGGCTGCGTGTCACGCTGCGCTTTCCGCTCCAGGATTCGAACCAAGAGGAGGGCTGGTCAGCCTGCTATCGAGCGGTACGCGGCTGCCCGCGCCCGCATCGAGGGGCCGAGCCGTCGCCGGAGCCCGCTTCGATCCCGTGAGTCTTCGCTGGCAGCAGCTGAGATGTTGGGCGCGTGCGGTCAGACGCGACGTTCATGCGGTGTATCTCGCTGCCCGCGATCCGCGCGTCCCGTCGTACGCGAAGCTGGTCGCCGTCCTGGTTGCCGCCTACGCGCTGAGCCCGATCGACCTGATCCCCGACTTCATCCCGGTGCTTGGATACATCGACGATCTGATCATCCTGCCGCTCGGCATCATGCTGGTCGTCTGGCTCGTGCCGCCCCACATCATGGCGGAGCATCGAGCGGCCGCCGAGCGCGCCGGACGACTGCCGGTCAGTTGGACGGCCGCGGCGACGATCGTCGGCCTCGGGATGATCTTGCTCGATCTCGTGCTGCGATTGGTGCTTGGTTCCCTTTGAGGTCGAGCACGGCGAGCCGTCCCACCTTACCAAATCATAAATATCCGTCACGGCTCCGGTAAGCCGGCCCCGCCTAGCTTGATCCCGTTCGCCACAGCGGCCGCGGGGTCAGGTATGACCGCTCAATCTCGACCCGAGCACCGGCATCTGGCCTTGGTTCTCGATCATCTGGGCGCCGGCGGCGTGCAGAAGATGGCGTTCTCGCTTGGCCGCGAACTGCTGGCGCGCGGTCACCGGGTCGACCTCGTGACGTGCCAGTCGCGCGGCCCGCTGCTCGCCAGCCTGCCGCGTGATCTTCGCCAGTTCGAGCTCGAGCGTGGCCAATCCTTGATGGCGCGGATCACCGCGCTGCGCGCCGACCCCGGCGGGGTTGCCGCCATGCTGCGACCGGTGCTGCTCTCCCCCCGGCTGCCGGACGTACTGCTCTACACGGCGTCCTTGGCCAGCTATCTCCGACAGCACAGCCCCGACGCGTTGGTCGCGGCGACCCGTCCGGTCAATCTGATGGCCGTCTGGGCGACTCGTCTGTGCGGCCTGCCCGTACGCGTGCTGGTCAGCGAACGCAATCCCCCCGCGATGGCCCTTGGTGGGTCGCGTCGGTGGCGCCGGCGCTACCTGCCGCCGCTGATGGCACGAACGTACCCGTTCGCGGATGCCATCGTCGCGGTCTCGCAGGGTGTCGCGGTCGATCTGATGGCCATGACGGGCCTGCCGGCCGACCGGATCGCGACCATCTACAACCCGGTCGTCGGTAAAGACATCGCCACCCTGGCACGCGCGCCCTTGCCCCATCCGTGGCTCGCTCCGGGGCAGCCGCCGGTGGTTCTCTCTGCCGGCCGCATCGCGGACCAGAAGGACTATCCGACGCTGATCCGCGCCTTCGCTGATCTGCGTAGGCGCCGCTCCGCACGCCTCATGATCCTGGGCGAGGCCAACAACCACAAGAAGGCCGGCGATCCGCGCAATCTCTTGCTCGGCCTGGCCCGGGAGCTCGGGGTTGCGCCGGACGTCGCCCTCCTGGGCTATGTCGCGAACCCCTATGCCTACATGGCCCGGGCGACCCTCTTCGTGGTCTCCTCGAAGTTCGAAGGCTTCGGCAACGCCCTGGTCGAGGCGATGGCGTGCGGTTGCCCCGTGGTCAGCACGGATTGTCCGGGCGGGCCTCGGGAGATCCTGGACGCGGGTCGCTATGGCGAGCTGGTGCCGGTCGGCGACAGCATCGCGACCGCCGATGCGATCGAGCGTGTGATCGACGGGCGTCGGGTCGCGGGATCGGTGCGCGCCCGTGCCGCCCTCTTCACGGCGTCGGCAGCAGCCCACGCTTATTTCGGCGCCTTGTTCGGAGACACGGATGGCGATCGTCCTTCCCGCGATATCGAAGCCCCAGCCGCAGCCTGATCGGAACCGGCGCCCGTTGGAGAATGGAGCCAGGATTGCGTTGTTCCTTCCGAGCTTGGCGGGCGGCGGGGTTGAACGCGTAATCCTCCAGCTCGCCGGGGGCTTCCTGGCTCGCGGGCTGATGGTGGATCTGCTGCTTTATCGGCCGGGGGGCCGATGCTCACGCAAGTCCCAGACGGCGTCCGCGTCCTCAAGCTGCGCGCGTCATCGGCCGGCCTCGGGCGCCTGCTCGCTTTGGCCGCCGATCCGGGCGGCGTTGGCGTCCTCCTCCGCCCCTGGCTGCTCTCTCACAGCGCACCCCGACCGTTGCCGTACCTGGCAGACTTGACCCGCTATCTGCGCGAGGTGCGGCCAACTGGCCTGATTTCACCATTCCCCCATGAAAGTCGTCGCGGTCCTGGCCAATCGCTTGGCAGGCAGCCAGGCCCGGATCGCCGTCTACGAGCACAATGTGACCTCAAGACTGCAAAGGGACAGCGGGAAATGGAAACGGCGATACCTCGCCCCCCTGATCCAGCGGACTTACTCAATGGCTGATGCCGTGATCGCCGTATCGGATGACGTTCGCAACGCTCTGGCCGGGATCAGTGGCCTTCCTGCTGAGAGCATCATCACGATTCATAATCCCGTCGTGGCGCCCGACTTGGCAGAGCAGGCCCGTGCACCCTGCGACCCATCCCTGGTTCGCTCCTGGTCAGCCGCCCGTCGTCCTCGGCGTTGGTCGTCTCGTCGAACAGAAGGGATTTTCCGACCCTGATCCGGGCCTTCGCCCGGCTTCGTCGTCGGCGCCTAGCGCGCCTGGTGATTTTCGGCACCGGCAAGAATGATATCATGACCGAGCGCGCGCGCACCGCCCTCCTGCAAGTGACGGCCTCGCACGGGGTGGACGCCGACTTCGCGCTGCCCGGCTTCAAGAGCAATCCGTTCGCCTTCATGGCCCGGGCCGCAGTTTTTGTCCTATCCTCTCGCTACGAGGGCTTCGGCAATGTGCTTGTCGAGGCGCTGGCCTGCGGCTGCCCGGTCGTCAGCACCGACTGCCCCGGCGGTCCTCGCGAGATCCTCGAGGGTGGGCGCTTCGGCGAGCTGGTCCCGGTTGGTGACGAAGCCGCCATGGCCGAGGCAATCCTGCGCACCCTCGATTGCCCACCTGACCCCGAACGGCTGATCGCTCGCGCCCGGGTATTCAGCGTCGCCGCGGCCGTAAGCGCGTACGTAAGGGTACTCTCGCAGGCTGGTGGAGCCCGATCGCCATCCTGACGAGGTGGACCGGCACCGGGTTTGCGCAGCCAGCCCGCCTCGACGCGGCCCGCCGGCCCGTGGCACCATGCGGATCGCCATGGCCACCAAGCCGCACACCCTCGCCCCGAAGCGCTCGCCGCGACGGGGAATTCGGGAATTTCGGGGCGCATCGCGGCCGCGCCCGCGAATTTCGGAGGAGAGGCCACGAGACGCTTTCGTCGCGTCATGGGACAGGGTGTGCGGTGCGTGTAAGCCTTTGCGACCGCTTGGTTGTTCGGTGCTGGAACCCCGCCTCGCCGCCGCCCGCACGCCTGTGCCAGTGGCGTTGCCCCATCAGACCGGACAGGCGGCCGGGCTGGTCTGCCCCGAGGAACCGGCGAGGCGCGCGCATTCCGGGGCGCGCTGCGGGTGCAGCCGGGCATGCCCCGGACTCTGCGCGGCCGCCGCTCGCAGCCCCTGCCAGTCACCCCCTGATCTGGACGCCCGCCCATTCCTCGACCACCCGGGCGATCGAGGTGAAGTCGGAGTCGGGGCCGAAGCGGGCCTTGGTGATGGCCAGGATCTCGCGGACCGCGGCGCCGAGGACCATCGGGACGCCCAGCGTCTCGGCCTCGTCCATGCATAAGCGGACGTCCTTGTGCAGCAGGCCGGTCGTGAAGCCGTGGGCGAAGGTGCCGGTCAGGATCGAGCGCGGGAACTTGTCGACCGTGGCGCTGTTGCGGCCGGTGCCGGCGTTGATCACCTCGAGCATGACACGTGCGTCGACGCCCGCCTTGACGCCCATGGCGAGGGCTTCGGAGGAGATCGCCAGCGCGGTCGCCGAGAGCAGGTTGTTGCCGAGCTTGACCACCTGGCCGAGGCCGGGTTTTTCCCCCACGAAGAAGACCTTGCCGAAGGTCGCGAGCACCGGCTCGAGCTGATCGAAGACCGGGCGCGGGCAGGCGGTGATGACCGCGAGCGTGCCCTCGCGGGCGCCGCGGACGCCGCCCGAGACCGGCGAGTCGACGAGCTGGATGTTGCGCTCCGCGAGCCCCGCGGCGACGCGCGCCGTGGTCGCGGGGCCGGTGGTCGAGAGGTCGATCAGCGCCTCGACGCGCTCGCCCTCGCGGATGCCGTCGGCCCCGAGCGCCACCTCGTGGACGATCTCCGGGGTCGGCAGGCTCATGAGCACGGTCTCGACCGCATCCGCGACCGCCGCGGCCGAGGGTGCCACCATCGCGCCGCGCGCGGCGAGCGGCGTGAGGGCGTCTGGGTTGGTGTCGAAGACCGTGAGCCGGCGGCCGGCGTCGAGCAGGCGGCCGGCCATCGGCCCGCCCATGCGCCCGAGCCCGACAAATCCGAGGTCCTGTCCGCTCATGCCGTCGTCCTCCCGCCGCCCATATCCGGCAATAGCCCTAGCACAACGGCGTGGAGCGGAAGAGTCCGGGTCGACGCTAATCCGATTCGGGGGGCCAGAAGTCGCCGAGGATCTGCTCGAGCGTCCAGGGGCAGCTCTGGGGCAGGCGCGCCGCGACCTTCGCCTCGCCGTAACGCTCGAGCTTGCGCTCCAGGTTGCGTCTCGCCTCGGCGTAGAGCAGCTGGCGTCGGCGCTCGAGATCGCGGCGCAGGCTGCGGGTCAGGCGGCGCTCGATCTCGCTGCGAAAGTTCACGACTTCGTCGATCCCGCCGGGCCGGGGCTCCCCTGGCCGGGGAGTGCTCGAGCAGGAGCAGATGCTCGATGATGCGCGGTCCAGGTCCGCAGGGAGTCCCGGCGCTCTTTGCCCAGATCGGCGATCTCCTCGGCGATGTGACGAATGTCGAGGGTCAGGTTCGGCCGGCTCCGGCTGAAGCGCCGCAACTCCTTGGTCTGGAGCTGGGTCCAGGCGAAAAAGTCTTCGTCGTAGAGACGATCGGTGCGGACCGTGGTCATGCCGCGAGAGTAGGTGGGAGCTGCCGTGCGCGCAATCGCTCGCCCTCACAGCCCGTCGAGGGTGTAGAGGGACTGGGCGCTGCGGACGCCGCGGAGCGCGTAGCGGCCGATCGAGACCAGGCGGTCGGCCGACTGGCTGGCGGCGCGCGCGAACGCCTCCGAGATCAAGAGGTTGCGGTCGTGCTGGCCGCACAGGGCCTCGATCCGCGCCGCCTCGTTGACCGCCGGCCCGATCACGGTGAAGTCGAGCCGGGCGGTGCTGCCGACGTTGCCGTAGTAGACGGCGCCGAGATGCAGGACCAGGTCGAGGTCCATGATCGGCTGCTCGGCCCTGGCGCGCTCGGCGCTGAGCGCGCGGACCTCGCCCAGGGTCTTGGCGGCGGCATCGAGCGCCAGCTCGCAGACCTCGGCGGCGGGACGGCCGTTCAGCGGGAAGGTCGCGAGCAGGCCGTCGCCCAGGAACTTCAGCACCTGGCCGCCGAACGCGTCGACGTTGGGCACCAGGCAGTCGAAATAGGCGTTCAGCATCTCGACCACGACGTCGCGCGCCAAGCGGTCGGCGTTCGCGGTGAAGCCGCGCAGATCGGCGTAGAAGATGACCGCCTTGATGACCTCGAGCATGCCGCGCCGGATCTCGCCGTTCAGAATCCGCCGCCCGGCCTCGGGGCCGACGTAGGTGTCGAGCAGGTTGACCGCGATGTCGTGGCCGAGCCGTGCCTGGAGCGCCAGCGCGAGGCGCGGCATCAGGTGCCTGAGCGCCGCGAGGTCGCGCTCGGTGAAGCCGCCCGGCGCCTTGGTGGTCCAGGACGAGATCAGGCCGGTCTTCTTGTCGTCGAGCGTGCCGTTGAGCCCGAACCAGGTGCGCTGGGCGAGGTAGTCGGTGGCGCCGCCTTGGCGGAACTCCTCGAGCAGCGGGAACTCGATCGGCTCGTTGACGTCGAGGCGCACGCGCAGGTCGTTGACGCCGAGATCGACCATGCGCTTGAAGGGGCTGGAGAGATAGCCCTCGGCCGGGGTCAGCTGATGGATGTAGACGTCGGTGCTGATGCCCTGGTCGGCGCGCCAGGAGCAGCCCATGCCGCGAAAGCGCGGGTGCAGCGTCTGGGCGCTGACGTAGCCCCGCCAGATCGGCACCCCGAGCGCCACCAGGCGCTCGCAGTAGCCCTCGACCAGGTGCTCGAAGCTGGTCCGCAGGAGGCCCTGCTCGACCAGCCAGTCGGTGATCCGGCTGATCTCGGGACGATGGACGCTTGTGAGCATGGTCGCCTCGTCTGCCACAGCTCGCTCCAGGCCCTCGGGCATCGCGGAGCCTCCCTCATTTGTGCATTGCACACACGTCGGCCAACCGGGCGCTCGCTCTTCAGGCAACGGACTCTCATGAACAAAACCAGAACAGAGTAGCCCCAGAGCCCCGGGCGAGCAACCCGGAATCGAGCTCACGGCCGCCGCGGATCGCGGTCCGGGCGGGTGGTCGAGGCGGCGTGCCGGCAGTACGATCGCGCTTTGGACCGGGGCGCGGAGAGCGCCGGCATGGGGAGGAGAACAGCATGCGGCTTGCCGACTTTTCGGTCCTGACCTTCGACTGCTACGGCACGCTGATCGACTGGGAGAGCGGCATCGTGCAGGCACTTCAGCCGTGGCTCGAGCGGGCGGGCGTCCGGGCGAGCCGCGAGCAGATCCTGGCCGCGTTCGCCGCGGCCGAAGCGCCGCAGCAGCAGGCGACCCCGGGTCTGCTCTATCCGGACCTGCTCGCTCGGGTCCATGGCGCGATCGCGGTGCAGTTCGGGGTCGCGCCCGATCCGGAGGCGGCGCGCGCGTTCGGCGCCTCGATCGGGGACTGGTCGGCCTTTCCCGACTCCGCCGAGGCGCTCGCCTACCTCGAGCAGCACTATCGGCTGGTGATCCTCTCGAACGTCGATCGCGCCTCCTTCGCGCAGAGCGAGAAGAAGCTCAAGGTCGCGTTCGATGCCGTCTACACCGCCCAGGACATCGGCTCCTACAAGCCGGACCCGCGCAATTTCGAGTACCTGCTGGCCAGGCTTGGCGAGCAGGGCATCGCCAGGGAGCAGATCCTGCACACCGCCGAATCGCTCTACCACGACCACATCCCGGCCAAGCGCTTCGGCCTTGCGACCTGCTGGATCCACCGGCGCGCGGGCCAGGAGGGCCATGGCGCCACCCGCCGGCCGGAGGCCGAGGTCCGGCCCGACTTCCGCTTCCCGACGCTCGGCGCGATGGCCGCGGCGCATCGCGCCGAG
>CAWALL010000003.1:0-14515 GCA_963782885.1 uncultured Alphaproteobacteria bacterium | reverse complement strand
GAACGACGCCGCCGACTGAGTGGCAGGACGGCTCGAGCCTCGCCCGGAAGCCATCATGCGGGCGGCGGCTGCGCGTTGCGTTCGCGCTGCCATTGTTCGAACAACCGCCGCTCCTCGATCTGGCGCTGGACCTCGTCCGCTTGCAGAGCCCGCTGCCGCTCGTAGTCGAGCTGGCGGCGCATCGCGGCATCGCGCGACGCCTCGACCTCCTGCTGCCGACGCTGCTCGGCCGGCCGATCGAGCGCCATGTTGCCGGCGATCCCGCCGGCGGCGGCGCCGATCAGCATGCCGGTCGTGCTGTTGCCGAACAGCACGCGGCCGAGGCCGGCGCCGCCGGCAGCGCCCGCCACGGTGCCGACCCCGGCCGAGCCGGTCCCGCCGCCCTGCTGGCAGCCGGCGAGCGGGAGAGCGATGCTACCGGCCAGCACCGCGACCGCAATTCTGGCGCGGACCGCGCGCATCATCGAACTCCCTCCTCGATCTCGACCTCGTCCACCATCTCGTCGAAGGACAGCCGGTCGTCGTCGTTCTTGTCGCCGGCCTCGAGGCCCTGAAGCTTGTTGGTCATGACCTCGGTGAACGTCAGGACGCCGTCGCCATTGCGATCGACCCGCTTGAACCACGCCGGGTCGTGCCGCCCGAGCTCCTGCGGCGTCAGCGTCCCGCTGCGGTCTCTGTCGAGCGAGCTGAACCCGACGGCGGCATCCCGCGCCAGCTCGGCCTCGCTGACGTAGCCGTCGCCGTTGGTGTCGGCGGCATCGAACGCCAGGCGGTCGGCGATGTCGGGCGGGATCGGAGGATCGACCTGGGCCGCGGCCGGACCGATCATGCCGAGGACGATCGCAAGCGGGATCCACGCTGACGGCAACCAGGAGGGTCGCGTAGTCGCGCTCCTTCTCGCCGCCCCCTCGTCAGGCAACCTGGACACAGACTTTCCTCCCCACATCTGATCCCCGAAGTCACGGCGTTGGCACAGTTTTTTCGACGGATCGGCCTCAGTTCGGCCGAAGGCTAATCGTCCTGGTATTGCCGGTCAATCTGGTCCCGGCTCAGGAACGGCAACCGGAGATGGCCTCGCGGCGGCGCGGGCGGCGGCCGTCCCGACCTCGATGAAGGCGCGGGCGCGGGCCGCGAGCTCGTCGGTGTCGGTCCAGAGCTGGCGCCAGACGGCCAGCGAGTCGGAGAGCTTCGGATCGCCGATCCCGGCGGAGAACGCCTCGAACGTGATCGCGCCGGCATAGCCGACCTCGGCCAGCGCGCGAAAGAAACCGGAAAAATCGATGCTGCCGGTGCCGAGCTGGCCGCGGTGGCTCTCGTTGACGTGGACGTAGCCGATCCGGCCGCGGCAGCGGCGGATCGCGCCGGCGACGTCGCCCTCCTCGATGTTCATGTGATAGCTGTCGAGATGGAGCGTGATGTCGTCGGCGCCGGTCGCGGCGATCAGCTCGAGCGCTTGGTCGCCGGTATTGATCAGATTGCTCTCGTATCGGTTGACCGGCTCCAGGCCGAGCGTGATGCCCATCGCGCGAGCCCGCCCGGCCAGCCGCCCGAGGACCGCCACGCTCCCGGCCCGGCCCTCCGGGCTCGCCGCCCGCTCGTATTTGCGCAGCGCCGAATAGAGCACGCCGCCCATGAAGACCGCGCCGAGATCCCGGCTCACCGCCAGCGCATCGTTCAGCAAGGCCTCGCCGCGCGCGACGCGGTCCGGATCGGCGCTCGAGATGTCGGCCGCCGCCGGCAGGGCGAGCGAGGTGACCGTCCTCAGCCCGTGCTGTTCAAGCAGCCGCGCCGTCGCGCCGGCACCGATCGCGCGCGGATCGATCAGCGGGATCTCCAGGATGTCGTACCCGTGCCGGGCCGCGGCCTCGACCGCCCGAACCGCCTCACCGGCCGACCAGCCGCTCACGAACACCAGCGCATGCACACCGACCCCGGCCATAGCTCCTCCCCGCCGCGCCGAGGCTAGGACATCGGCGATCCCCTGTCACGCCACCGTCCGGGAAGCGGGACCGGGACTCCTCTTTGCCAGTAGATACGACACGGAGCGCAATTCGCGATGCGCGCTCCGCCCGCCTCCCGGAGGCGTGGCGCCGGGGAAGCCTGCAGTTGCGGGCCGGAACTGCTTTCGGACTGGCCGCACGTACGCCGGACGGCTCAAGCCGACGATTGGTTCATGACAGCCTTCCATGACACATGAGGTAATCGGGTGGTTGCTCTCCAGCGATGGGTGATCCATCGCTGGTTCGGAGCTGAACTGAACCAAGGAGAGCAACCATGGCGTACTATGCCGGACTGGACGTGTCTTTGGAACAGACCTCGGTATGCGTGCTCGACGAGGGCGGGGCAGTGGTCCTGGAGCGTCGGGTGGCAACCGAGCCGGACGCGATCGCCGCCGCGCTGGCCGCGCTGCCGGAAGGCCCGGCCCGGCTGCTGCTGGAGACCGGCGGGCTGACGCCGTGGCTGTGGCACGAGCTCAGGGGGCGGGGCTTGGTGGTGCACTGCATCGACGCGCGCCGGGCCAAGGCGCAGCTGGCGCTGCGGCCGGCCAAGACCGATCGCAACGACGCCCGCGGCCTGGCCGAGATCGCGCGCATGGGCTGGTACGCCAACGTCCGGGTGAAGAGCCTGGACCATCATGCGCTGCGCGCCAAGCTGGCGGCGCGCGCGCAGCTGGTCGCGACCGGCCGCGATCTCGGCAACCAGCTGCGCGGGCTGCTGCGGGTCTTCGGGCTGCGGGTCGGCAAGGGCAAGGGTCAGGCCTTCGAGCAGCGGGTCCTGGCCCTGGTGGCGGACTGTCCGGCGTTGCAGCCGGTGGCCGATGCCCTACTCGCGGCGCGGCGTGCGCTGCGCGCCGAGGTCGAGCGTCTCGACCGCGGGCTGCTCAGCGCGGCGCGCCGCGACGCCACCTGCCGCCGGCTGATGACCGCTTCGCTGGCTCCGAGCGCCGACGTGGTGTCGGCGCGGAGCGCGAAGGGCGTCGGCGCGATCACCGCGCTTGCCTACCAGAGCACGGTCGAGACGCCGAGCCGGTTTCGGCGGGCCGGCGCGGTCGGCGCCTATGTCGGGCTGGTGCCCAGGCGCCATCAGTCGGGCGAGGTCGATCGCTCGGGGCGGATCTCCAAGCAGGGCGACGCGCTCCTGCGCGGCTATCTGTACGAAGCGGCGACCGTGCTGCTGGCCCGTCTGCAACGCCCGTGTGCCCTGCGGGCCTGGGGCCGGGCGCTCGCCGAGCGGATCGGGATGAAGAAAGCGCGGGTGGCGGTCGCCCGCAAGCTCGCGGTGCTGCTGCACCGGTTGTGGACCCGCGAGGAGGATTTCCGCTGGACGGCGGCATGAGCGGCCAACATTAGCCCACCCCGACCAGCACACCGTCCCTGCCGGGGACGCGGGCGGCCGAGATCGCGGAAAAGGTGGGGGCGATGACCCCGTCTGACACATCGATCCGGCGCCTCGCGACCCTCATGCTGGCGCCTCGAGCCCGAAAAGAACCATGACCCCCGGCAGCGACGACAAAAAAGAGCAACCACCCCCTTGCCCGATTAAAGAACCTTTTCCCTTGCGGTGGGCGCAATGATCACCGCAGGCGCTTGGCGGCAGCCGGCGCAAAGCGTCCTTGTGCAGATCCACCGCACCGCTCACCCCACGAACAGGAGCGCCCCGATCCTCGATCACCTGAGCAAAGCTGGTGAGTACGCCAGCTAGCCGAGTCAAGCGCTACTGAATTGACCGACGATGTGTTCCGCCAAACGGGCGGTCAGAGCAAGAATGGTGAAGGTTGGACTGTGATTACCGGCAGTCGGGAAAACTGAACTTCCCGCCACGAACAAATTATCCACTCCGTGTACACGGCAATTGGCGTCGACGACACCCTGCCGGGGATTCGCCGCGATGCGCGTGGTTCCGATGTGATGCCAGGTCCCGCTCAGGTTGTTGCTGAGACAGCTGCCGTCGAGTGCTGCCGGCAGCGGTTCGACGACCGCGCCCCCAGACCTGCGCAGGGCCGAACAAACGATCTCAGTGGTGCGCCGTATAGTATGGCGGTCAAATTCGTCGAAACGCCACTCGAGACGCGCGCGATTCATCCCGAGACGGTCCTTGTCCGAGCTCAGAGTGATCCGGCTGTCGGGATTTGGCCGCGGTTCGATCACTGCCCTCAAAGTCCGAAATTCGACCACAGCCTCGATGCCCAGAGAGTGCCATGCCAGAAGCGAGATCACAGCCGGCAACCCGAGACCAATAGTTAGCAAGTCACGTACGAGATAAGGTTGGTTTTTCCTTTTACGCATATATCCATACAGCGCCTTAAGCGACTTACTAGAACTCGATTGCTCGCCGTACACCTCGGCCTCAAGGAAGCAGGATGCTGCAGCGATCTGCTCGCGAGTCTGAGTCTCGGGATTGACGTGCAGCGCCAGGCATTTTCTGAGCGAATGTACAGCGTATTGGCTATCGTAGAGCTTCGCGCGGCCGGGGCGGTCGCGCCCCCAGACTCTGGCCAGATCGACCCCTCGGATGGTCCATGAAATAGCGGCCGACAACATCGTAACCATTGCCGATGCCAAGTGGCTGCCGATTGCGTGAAAGAAGCATCAGCCTGGCATTCTCGATTGCGCCGGCCGCCAGAATGACGACCCTGCTACATGCGCCGAACTGATGCTCAGGTTCAGTAATAATCCTGATTTTGACAACCTGCTGTCCACAGTCATTTGTAACAAGCTCGGCCACGGTTGCATGATAGAATACGCGTACGCGTTTTGATTCTCTTAACTCTTCACGGAAATATCTGCCGAACCGTCGACGTGCATTGACGATCTGGGACACGCTTGTCTTAAGATAATGAGTCTCCAGCGGGAGGATTAGTCGATCCAACCTTTCAAAAGTTGTGATATTGAAGGCCTCGGCGTTAAGCCCGAGAAACTCTGCTGCCACGCGGTAGAATGGAGTTATTTTTTCGAGGGAAATAGGCCAGCTGATATCGCTGATCCATGGCCTCGCCTCCAGCAAATGTCCGTCGAATGGTAGGCAAAAGCCGCCCCACCAGTTGGTGCTTCCACCGAGCTGCCTCACCCGAGTATGGCTCAGATCGTATGGTAGGCCGACAGTCTCCCCGCTGTAAAGAGCCTGACTTTCTAGATCGGGGTTGATTCCCCCCGCCTCAAGCACGAGCACGTCGAGACCGGTGCGCGCTAAGCGAAGGGCAAGGAAAATGCCGGCGGCGCCTGCACCGACAATACATACATCGGCCTGCAGTTCAATGCAGTCCGGGATGCCCCTGGCATCAATCAGCATAAGCGCCAATCACGACAGATCTGCAGTGCGGTGCTCAGATGTGGGTGTCAGATCGATCTTCGTCAGCTCGAGGCTAGAGCACCATCTCTCCGTCACAGCAGGTCGCAGAGCTGTACTCACGGGCGCGTCCGTGGCGCATGCTGGAAACACGCCAGACAAGCCGCGGGTGGGTCGGCTTGAACATATCTCTGCCATCCCGCCATCTTCCCTCCAAGCCCCCTTTGTGACACCCACCGATAGCGCACCCGAGCCATTTGAGCAAAGGGGTTGCTTTAGGTGTCATTGGGATCGGCCGGTTTGGTTGTGGGGCGGCGTCCAACATCGCGTCACAGTTGCCTTCTCGGCAGGCCAGACGAGGAGGCCAGCGCCATCCTGCTCGAGACAGGCAACGATAAGCGCGATCGGTACGTCCACACATCAACCGCGTACCAACGCCCATGCAGCAATTCCCGGCGGCGGTCAAGGACGCCTGAACCGGTGGCGAGAGCGGAACGAATGCCGGCACGCCTCGGAAGGCGGTTCTCGCCGTCGCATGTCCGCAGGGCCATCAAAGAATGGCGAGAGCAGGCTCGCCAGGTGACGAATGAGGGTAGGTGCCGACGCCGCGGAGGCCGGGGCGTCCCGGCATAGCCTCGGGCGTAGCGGTGACACAACACGACCGGACGGAGTCCGGCGCCCCTGGAATCGGGCCGGTGGCTCGCCCAGTTAGTGCTGTTGGTCGCCGTCGACGCTCGCTCGGCCGGCGGCCGCCCGGCATGATCAAGCTAGGCGAGCAGCGTCTCTCCGTGCTATGCGCAGGTCGGTCGCCAACGACGGGACGGTATCGCGTGACGGTGCAGGGCTCGATCAAAGGCTCGACCCAGGGCCCGACCCTGAACGGTGAGGCGCGCTGGCAAGTGGCGTCGGCCGCGGCGCCCGCCGCGACCGCGACCTCCGCACGCCCGCCGCGTGGGTTCTTCGCCCGCCTCGGTGCACGGCCGGGCCACGATCTGCCGCGCACCGCGTTCGGCTTCCTCACCCGCTTCGGCCTGCCGCAGCAGATCGTGCTGCTGCTGCTGACCGCGGCCTCGCTGCCGGTCTACTACGCCTCGCTCGATCTGCCCAAGCAGATCGTCGACAAGGCGCTCGGCGGCAAGCCGTCCGACTTTCCGCGCGCCGTGACCTTCGGCGGCATCGACCTCGGCAGCTACCCGCAGCTCCAGTATCTGGCGTTCCTGTCCGGGCTGTTCCTGCTGACGGTGCTGATCAACGGCGGCTTCAAATACGCGATCAACGTCTACAAAGGCCGGCTCGGCGAGGGCCTGCTGCGCCTGTTGCGCTCGGAGCTGCTGAGCCGGGTCCTGCGCTTCCCGCTCGCCCACTTTCGCAGGATCTCCCAGGGCGAGCTGATCGCGATGGTGACCGGCGAGGTCGAGGCGCTCGGCGGCTACTTCGGCGATGCGATCGTCACGCCCGCGTTCCAGGGCGGCCTTCTGATCACCGCGCTCGGCTTCATCTTCGCCCAGGACGTGACCATGGGCCTGGCCGCGATCGCCCTCTATCCGCCGCAGGCCTGGCTGATCCCGAAGCTGCAGCGCCGGGTCAACCGCCTGGGCTACGCCCGGGTGCGCGAGGTCCGCCACCTGTCGCAAAGGATCGGCGAGGTCACGAGCGTGATCGAGGCCGTCCACGTCAACTATGCCGACCAGAGCCAGCTCGACACCTTCGCCAGCCACCTGACGCGGATCCTCGACATCCGCTACGACATCTACAAGAAGAAGTTCTTCATCAAGTTCCTCAACAACTTCATCGCCCAGCTGACCCCGTTCTTCTTCCTGTCGATCGGCGGCTATCTGGTGCTGCGGGGCCAGCTGACGCTGGGCTCGCTGGTCGGCGTGCTCGCCGCGTACAAGGACCTGGCGCCGCCCTGGAAGGAACTGCTCGACTTCTACCAGGGCCAGCAGGACGCCCGCATCAAGTACGACCAGCTGATCACCCAGTTCGACCCCGGCGGCCTGCGCCCGCCGTTCGTGGTCGAGACCGAGGCGGCCGAGCAGTTCGGCGAAGGCGCGGAGATCGCCGGCACGATCGCGGCCAAAGAGCTCGGCCTCGAGGAGGATGGTCTGGTCAGCATCGAGCAGCTGTCGCTCGAGATCCCGGCCGGCCAGCACGTCGCCCTGATCGATGCCGACGGCAGCGGCAGCCACCTGCTCGCCCGCACGCTCGCCCGCCTCGAGACCCCGGTCCGCGGCCGCCTGCTGCTCGACGGCCAGGACCTGGGCCAGCTGCCGCGGGCGCTCTACACCCGGGCGCTGGCCTTCGTCGGCGCGCCGGCGCGCCTGGTCCAGGGCACGGTCGCCGACAACCTCCGCCTGCTGCTCGGCCCCGACCTCGGCGCGGTCACGACCGACACCGTGCTCGCGGCGATCGAGCAGGTCGAGCTCGGCGACGATCTGTTCCGCTTCGGCCTGCGCGCCGTGATCGACCCCGCCCAGCACCCGGCCCTGGTCGAGGCGATCCTCGGCGCGCGCTCGCGCCTGCGCGAGCTGCTGGCGGCCGGCGACAACGCCGGCCTCGCCGAGCCGTTCGAGCGCGAGCGCTACCTCGCCAACGCGACCATCGGCGAGAACCTGCTGTTCGGCGCGCCGAGCACCGCCGACCTCGACCGCCGCGCGCTCGCGACCCATCCCTACGTCCGTCAGATCCTGAAGGAGACCGAGCTCGAGGCGCCGCTGATCGAGCTCGGCCGGACCGCCTGGCACAACCTCTCCGAGATCTTCGGCGACGTGCCGGTCCATCATCAGCTGGTGCTCGACTTCAGCCCGATCCGGCCCGAGGAACTGACCCTCTACCGCCAGGATCTGGCCGGCCTCGACAAGGCGCCGGGCGCGACGCTCAACGCCGAGCAGCGCCGGATGCTGCTCAACCTCGCGCTCAACCTGACCCCGGCCCGCGACCGCCTGGTCGACCTCTCCGACGAGTTCACCGCGCGCCTGCTCGAGGCCCGTCGCCGGTTCGTCGAGAAGCTGCCCGAGAAGATGACCGGCGCGATCGAGTTCTTCGACCCCGAGCGCTACCTGGTCCAGCTCAGCGTCCGCGACAACCTGGTGTTCGGCCGCATCCTCAGCCAGCACGCGCGCGCCGCCGAGCGGATCGAGCAGGTCGTCGCGGCGCTGGCCGAGGAAGAGGGCTTTCGCCGCCTGGTGCTCGAGGCCGGCTTCGACTACACGGTCGGGATCGGCGGCAGCCAGCTCACCCCGCAGCAGCGCCAGAAGCTCGCCCTCGCCGCGGCCGCGCTGCGCCAGGTCCGCATCCTGGTCGCCGACGCCCCGACCCGCGACCTCCACCGCGGCGCCGCGAGCACGGTCCTGGCCCGCCTGCTCGAGATCTACCAGGGCCGCACGGTCATCTGCGCCCTCGAGGACGCCGCGCTGACCCCCCTGTTCGACCGCGTCCTGACGCTCGGCCACGGCCAGCTGCTCGAGGACCGCGCCCCCGAGCCGGCCGTCGACCGGGGGCCGCCCGACCGCGAGCCGGCAACTGACGACGACGCCATGCCGGAGGCCGAGATGGAGCCCCTGCCGGCCGCGTCCTGAACGAGGCTGCGGGAGCCGGGAGGCCTCGCCCCCGCCAGCCCCGGAACGCCTTTTCCCCCGGACCTTCGTCGCCCGCCGGTGCCGGCCGCGGCGGCCTCAGGCGGTCTTGATCGGGAAATGCAGGGTCAGTCGGGTGCCGGCGTCGCTCTGCCAGACCGCCTCGGCGTCGATCTGCCGGCAGAGCAGGTCGATCAGCTTCATGCCGAGCCCCAACTCGACCGCCTCCGGCATCCCGGGCCCGTCGTCGCCGAGCACGAGCGTGGCGGCGCCATCGGCGTGGGTCAGCACCACGGCCAGCGTGCCGCTGCGGCCGCGAAAGGCATATTTGAAGCTGTTGGTCAGGAACTCGTTGACGATCAGCCCCAGCGCCTGGGCGCGCTCGGTCGCGATCTCGATCTGGGCGACCTCGGCCGCGAGCTTGACCTCGGCCGCCGCCTCGGCCTGGAAGTTGAACAGATTGCCGATCAGGCCCAGCAGATACTGGCCGGCGTCGATCAGATGCGGCCTGGCGCCGCCCCGCAGCTGCTGGCCGACCGAGGTCAACGCCACGATCCGCTGCGCGATCTTCTGCAGATGGTCGCGCGCCTCGATGTTGGTGACGGTGCCGAGCTGCAGGTTGATCAGACTGATCAGCTGCTGGTTGTTGTTCTGGACCCGATGCTGCAGCTCGCGCAGCAGCATGTCCTTCTCGGCGGCGAGCAGGGCGTTCTGGTCGACCAGGCGGGTCTGGTCGATCGCCAGCGACAGGATGTTGGCATAGCCCTGCAGGAACTTGATGTCGTCGTCGGCGAACTCGCGCGGCGCCCGGCTGTCGGCCTCGAGGACGCCGAAGATGTGCTGCTTGCTCCTGATGATGACGTTGACCGCGCTCTTGACGCCATGGTCGCGCAACAGGTCCGGGATCCGGAAGCGCTCCTCGCGGTCGAGGTCGTTGGCGATCACCGGCTGGCCGGTCTGGAGCGCGTAGCCGGCCGGCGATTCGAGATCGGCGCCGATCGTCGCCTGGCCGACCACGCCCTCGCCCCAGCCGACCCCGGCCCGCACCAGCAGCCGTTTCTCATCCGGCAGATACTCGAGCACCTTGACGTATTGCACCTCGAGGCTCCGGGCCACCTGCTCGGCGGCGTCTTGCAAGAGCCCGTCGAGATCCGCGCCCTCGGCCGCGCGCAGCCCGAACTCGGCGAGCTCGGCGCGCTGCTGCAGCAGACTGCGCTGCCCCTTGCTCTCGCCCCTGGCCATCGCCACCCGCCCGTTGCCGCCTCGCCTCGCCCCGCAGCGATCGGACTCCCAGCTACCACCTGCCGGCCGGGATGACCAGGGCACCGTTGCCGGTCGGCGGGCTGCCGCGCTGACCGCCGGGCGGATCGATCGACGCGTCTGCAGCGGTCGCCCGCGCCCTGCCCCTCAAGCCGGGCCCGGCCGGCCACAACGGAACAAAACGGCAACTCGCGCATTAACCAACAAACGAGACCACAGAAGGGATCTGGCCATGTTCTGGCGAACGCTCATGACGCTTGCTGGCGTTCTCGCGCTCGGCGCGACCGCCGCGGCACAGCAGCAGCCGGCACCGCAACCGCCGCCGGCGCAGGGCGCGCCGGCGACCGCGGCCCAGCCCGCCGAGAAGGCGACCCCGCCTGCGGACATGAAGTTTCTCGAGGCCCAGAACGAGTCTCAGTTCCTGGCCGATCGGGAGGTGATCGGCAAGGACGTGGCGAACGTGAAGGGCGAACCGGTCGGCACCGTCGCCGACCTGGTCATGGACCAGGACCAGAAGCTGGTCGGGGTCGTCCTGTCGGTCGGTGGTTTCCTCGGCATCGGCGACAAATGGGTCGCGGTGCCGGTCGATCAGATCGACTTTCCGGCCGCCGACCAACCGGCACGCCTGCGGGTCGAGGTCACCGAGGAGCAGCTGACCAACGCCCCGGATTTCATGACCAAGGAGGACCAGGAGGCGGCCAAGCAAGCCGAACAGGCGCAGCAGCAGCAACCGGCGATGCCGCAGCCGGCGCCGGCGCCGGCGACCGCGCAGTGACCGCGCGGCCGAGCCGCTGCTGACCGCGAACGACCGGGGATCCGCCTGCCGGGCATTCAAGGGCCGGACAACTGCTAACCGGCCCGGGACGCCCGGCGTCTCGCCCGACTGCTCGACGAAGCCCGCACCCGCCGCCCGCCGCCTGCTCGAAGCCTTCCCGACCTACACGCTGACCCTGCAGCGCGAGATCAACCCCTGGCGGGACGCCGCCTTCGCCGCCCGCTATGTCGAAGCGCTCCGGCTCGCGGGGATTCCCGAATGAGCCAGATTGCGGCGAGTGTTCGGGCGACAATCCCTGCTCTCCAACTGGCGCCCGACCCGTTACCGCTGGTTCGGCGATGTGCCCGAGCGAAATCGCCTTAGGTGGTCAGGCTTATAACCTGAAGGTCGCAGGTTCAAATCCTGCCCCCGCAACCAATTTTGTGCACTCCACCACAGGGTCGCTCGGCTCGAGCGGACCTTTGGCTTTCGCGGCCATGCCGAGGATGCCGGCCAGGTCGCCGTGCAAGGTGATCGACAGGGTCTCCTTGCCGTCGCGGGAGACCGGCGTCAGGACGATCTTGTCGATCAGGTGCGCATGATCTCCGCGGCCTCGGCCTGACAGTCCTCGCGTGCGAGCGCTTCGCGCAGGTTCGCCACCCGCTCGCGGTAGATGCTGGCCATGCGCGGGTGGACCGATACCTTGACGTCCTCGCCCTGGGCCAGCTGGGCCTCGAGCGCCTCCTTCCGCGCCTCGAGCTGCGCCATCCGGTCCTTGACCGTGCGCGCCGGTGCGCCATCCAGCAGCGCCTGGACGAGGCGGTCGAGGTCGCGGTTGACCCTGCCGAGCTCGGCCTTGGCGCCTTCCCGCGCAGCGTTGTGCTCGCGGGTCAGCGCGTTCATGTGCCGAGTGTACTCCTCGCAGAACACCGCCATCAGGTCCGGGTCCATGAGCCGGTGCTGCAGCCCCTCGAACACGGCCGTCTCCAGCTCGTCCCGGCGCATGGTGGTCCTGTTCGTGCAGGTGCCCTTGTTGCGGGCGTTCACGCAGCCGATGCGGACGCGGTTCCAGGTCGCGACCCCGCCACCGCAGACCCCGCACCGCATCAGTCCGGTGAACAGATACCGCGGGCGGCGCCGGTCCCAGTAGCCGGGTCCGCTGCCGCGGGATCGGTTGCCCTGGAGCGCCCCCTGCCGTGCCTTGACCCGGTCCCACAGGTCCTGGTCGATGATCCGCAGGTCGGGCACGTCGCCGATGATCCACTCGGATGGCGGATTGAGCCTCGAGATCCGCTTACCGGTCTGCGGGTCCTTGATGAAGCGTAGGCGGTTCCAGACCTGCCTGCCGACGTAGAGTTCGTTGTTCAGGATGCCGGTGCCGCGGTGCCAGTTGCCGTGGATCGTGCTCGGCCCCCAGGCCTTGCCTCTCGGCCCCGGCACGCCTTCCCGGTTGAGCTGCTTGGCGATCGCGCGCGGCGATACGCCTTGAGCATACAGGACGAAGATGCGGATGATGATCGCGACCTGCTGCGGGTTGATCCGCCGCTACCCGCGTATCGGCTCGCCGTTGGCGTCGAACTTCTTGACCACGTCGTAGCCGTAGCTGTTGCCGCCGCCGGACATCCCGGCCTCAACTCGGCCGCGCAGGCCGCGCCGCGTCTTGTCGGCCAGGTCCTTCAAGGCGAGCGCACCCATCGTGCCCTTGAGCCCGATGTGCAGCTCGTTCACCTCCCCCTCGGACAAGGTCACGATCCTCACCCCCAGGAAGCGCATGCGTTTGTAGATGTGGGCGATGTCCTCCTGGTCGCGGGACAGGCGGTCCAGCGACTCGGCGAGGATGATCTCGAACTTGCCGGCGGCGGCATCCTGCAGGAGCTTCCGTGTGCCGGGCCGGTTCAGGCTGGCCCCGGAGGTCGCCTGGTCGGTGTAGCTCCCGGCGACCAGCCAGCCTTGCTTCGTGGCGCCCTCCACGCACATGCGGAGCTGGTCCTCGATCGAGGCTTCGCGCTGCAGGTCGGAGGAGTAGCGGGCATACGCGACTGCCCGGGGCGCAAGGTCTTTGGTGTTCGAGGGCACGTCAACACCTCCTTCGGGTTCGAGGTCTGCTGCATGCCCTCCTTGGCAGCTCGAGGCTATGGGCGCGACCGTCGCCTGGTCAAGCATCCTGTCCTCCGGTTGTCGCTCGGGGATGTCACGGCTCGTCTCCGGGACTCGACCTGGACCAGCGCGTGGGCGGTCATGCCCTGGGCCTGGATGTAGTGTTTCTTGGTGGTCTGCAGGTCGGCATGGCCCAGGAGGTCGGGGGCGATGCCGATGTCGCCGGGGGCGCAGGCGACGAGCTCGGTGACCGCGCAGTCCCGAAATAGGTGCGGCCAGAGGGCCCTGCCGAAGGCGTCCCGGGTGCGCAGCTTGATCTGGGCCCGGATCGCGCTGCTGTGCATGGGCCGGCCCCAGCGGTTAATCCAGAGGTGGCCGCCGATGTTGCCGACCTGGCTCTTAGTCTGTGCAATCTGGCTCACGACCAGCGTCACCGTCGGACCGGGGATCGTGAGCAGGATCGTGCTCGCGAGCACGAACGCGAGCCAGAGCTCGAGCGGCATCGGCGGACCTCCCTTCGATCACGTCGCAGCGAGCCCCGGCCGCCGGATCGGTGTCAAGGGGCCTCGGCCGAGCGCCGCCGCCCGCCGATCACGTCCGAGCATCGAAACCATAGGAAGAGGGCATTTCCGCGCTGGCCGCGGCTTTGCCAAGCTCCCGGCATCGGCAGTGGGGCCGGTCGCCGGCGCCGCCGGCGCCGCCCGCCGCCAGACCTTCCATCAACCGCGGACGGCGGCTTCGGGTCGGGCGTCCGCCGAACGAGGTGTCCAGAGATGATCGCTCAACGCGCAACCGCCCTGCAGTCCTTCGGCGTCCGCCCGGATGCTGCCGCCGCCAGCGGCGCCAGGCTCGAGGCCCTCGGCCTCCACGTCGCGCGCTATGCGCTGGTCGTGGTCCTGGTCTGGATCGGCATCATGAAGTTCACCGCCTACGAGGCCGGTGCGATCCAGCCGCTGGTCGCCAACAGCCCCTTGATGTCCTGGCTGTACGCGGTCTTCAGCGTCCAGGCGACCTCGAACCTGATCGGCGTCGCCGAGATCGCGCCCGGCGTCCTGATCGCGCTCCGGCCCTGGTCGGCTTCGGCGGCGGTGGTCGGCAGCCTGATGGCCGCCCTGACCTTCGTGATCACGCTCACCTTCCTGGTCTCGACCCCCGGCTGGGAGCCGAGCCTCGGCGGCTTTCCCGCGCTCTCGGTGGCGCCCGGCCAGTTCATCCTGAAGGACGCCGTCCTGCTCGGCGCCGCCATCTGGTCGCTCGGCGAGTCCCTGCGCCACGCGGCTGCGAGCGAGTAGCCGCTCCTACTTACTTCGATCGCGGCTGGCGCGCCGGGCTTCTGCCCGGCCGCCGCCGGCTCCGGAAGGCCAGCAACGATGTCGATCTCCCTGCGCGACCTCCAGCCCGTGGCGGCTTCGGCATTGCCCCGGCCACGGCCGGCCAGCGGCCCGACCACGCCCGGCGCCCGGCCGCGGGTCGTGATCGTCGGCGCCGGCTTCGGCGGGCTCGCGGCCGCGACCGCGCTGCGCAAGGCGGCCATGCAGGTCAC
>CAWALL010000002.1:12500-645698 GCA_963782885.1 uncultured Alphaproteobacteria bacterium | reverse complement strand
CACGCTGACGCCGCCGCCGCGACCGACGCTGACCCCACCGCCGCGACCCTCGCTGACGCTCACGCCGCCGCCGCCGACGCTGACCCCGCCGCCGCGACCCTCGCTGACGCTCACGCCGCCGCCGCCGACGCTGACCCCGCCGCCGCGACCACCCACGCTCACGCCGCCACCGCCGACGTTGACCCCGCCGGGGCCGCCAACGCTGACGCCACCACCACCGACGCTAACTCCGCCGCCACCCATGCCACCGCCGCCACCCATGCCACCGCCCTTCGCCTCTGCTCCTGGCGAAGAAGCGAGAACAGCGACGGTCAGCACGCCGAGACCTGTGGCGAATCGACGCAATCTCTTCATGGCAACCTCCAAAAGGCTCTGCCGGTCGCTATTCCAGACCGACGCCGACGCCCGTTTAGTCGATCAACGAAAGATGACCACTCCTTCGCGGTGGATTTGGCGAAGGAGTGGTCACTTACAATCTTCCCGTCCTCTGACGCCGAGATTCAACGGCCGTGGATATTGACCACAGTCGGCACATTGACGTTCCTCGCCAACGCGAGAGCGGAAGCGCGCGCGTGACCGCAAATACCGCATGCCGCAACCGCCACGGCGATAGGAACTGCGACCTGCGTGTTCACGTTCACGTTCAGCTGCAAATCGCCCGCCCCCGCGGTCATCTTGTCCATCTGGGCAGGAGCGAGAGGCCGCGGAGTACCAGCGGTCGCAGCCATTGGCATCGCGCCGACGACCAGCCACAAACTCAAGGCAATCCACCGTCCCATTACGATTCTCCATCCCGGGTTGCTAGCCCGGATTCCTAGCTACGTTATTCCGGCAAGGCTGGTGCAGCATTGCCTTCTGGCAGAGCATTCTCGTCAACTAGGATCGCGACCGCCCAAGACCAGCGCCGCCCACGGCTTCGCCGATTAGCCCTTGACCGGCCGCGATCCGCCCGACGAGCCTGCCCGAAGACGAGATGCGGCCAACTGCCCTACCCGGAACACCGTCCGTCGTAACCGCGGCTAGCCGCATCCGCTATTCGCCTGCTAGTGAATGTTGATCAGCGTTGTCGTGTTGTAGTTGTCCGCCTGCGCGGCAGCCGCGACAGTGCTGCCACCGCTCCGGTTGCCTTGGCCGTTGCAGCCTGCTTGACGGCAAGCGTTCGCGGCCGCGAAGGCTAACTGGCGGTTGAAGTTGACGTTGATCTGTAAGGTGTTGAGGAAGCCGGCGGTGACCTGGTCCATCTGCGGGGCGGTCAGCTTCGCGGGCTCGGCCTGCGCTGCGCCGACGAAAAGCATGGTCCCCAGAACCAGACTTGAAGCAGCAATCCTAATCATGGTCGCTCTGTCCCTCGGTTCGCCGCCGGAAATCCGCGCGGTCGTTGGATGGCTGGTCGGAACCAGGCCGCCTGGTAGAACCAGCGGCCATGCCATAAAACCGTACCCTTACAAAAAATTCATCCTGGCCATTCGTCGTCGGCCAGTCGGCCGGCTTGGGTCGCGTTTCAGGTTCCTAAGTCATGACTAGATTCCGGCTGATCGCTTCAGCGGAGAGCCGATCGCGAGGGCGGACTGGCCGATTGACCGTGGCCATGTGGCCTGTCCGGTCAGCTGCCGAATTTATATGAGAGCGAGATCGAACTCGAAGGTCAGGTTGCGCGCGCCGGTACGATTGTACGCCAGCGCCGTTTGCTTCATGACGCCGCGCGCCAGCCGGAACCGGCCACTGCCGCCAGTGACCGGTCGCATCTGCGGCACATTGAAGTCAGCAAGCTCGACGCCCTGGGTGATCATTGTCTCGGCGCCCGGTTGCTCTGAATTGAGATCGAAGATCTGCGTCGTGCTCAGGTATGGTCCGGTTGTCGCGCGGCCGGCATCATTGATGTACCAGCCCTGACAGTACCAATGGCCAATGACCTGGTCGGGGAACTCGGGCGATCCATTGCTGTGGAGGCCACTCTTGAGGCCCTGACGCAACAGGGTGTTCAAGGGATAGATGGCCCCCTGGATGATGAACGGGGCGCCGTTGGCAGGCTGGCCTTTGTTGTCACGGGGGTAGCGGAAGACCCTGGTGCGGCCGTTGGCGGCAACGTCGACCCCGAACAGCAGGGCTTCCGCCGCCTCGCTCGTGGCGGTCCAAGCCAGAGGCGGCGCCAACAGGCCAGCCGAACTGATCCACAGAAACACGCGGCGCGCTATGGCGAGGTTCATTTCAGTGCCCCCGAGCCAACCGCTCCTAAACTCCATAGCCGATTACGACACCGATTACGACCCTGTAATGCCTGTGCGGCAATGGGGCGTCACGAGCGAGAATGCCGGTGCCGCTGTCTTCCTCAACCCAGCCCAGCGGGAACCTGGCCGCCGGACGAAGGCCGCCAGCATATCGGATCCAATGACCGCGCTACGATCGAGATCAGAGTCTGCCTTCAGACCGATACGCCGCCGCCCGGATTAGATCGCTCTGCGCGTTACCGGCCACCGGAAAGAAGCTTAATCCCCAGCAGATCGGGTTCGGGGCGGCTCGGCGGAACTCGCGCATCGAAGCGGCGATCATAGGCGCGCCAGAGCTCCGAGACTGACGCATCCTACTGCGCTTCGAGATCGCCCATGCGCTTGGTCTCGATGTCGTTGCGGTTTGCTGATAGCTGCGACCCACCTTTGAACCCGACGATGATTTTGTCGGCCGCTTCGCGCACGGCATCTTCGATGTCGTTGCGCGACGACACCGAGCCGGATTCGCCTGTGACCTTGAAGTCCGTGACCAGGTTGCCGGTCGACTCGTCGTAGAGGGCGACGGCAGCTTTGAGATCGTTCCTTCCCGCCAGCGCGCCCAACCAGAACCGCGCTGTCGGTGAGACCTCCTCCGCCTGTGTGACAGAAACGTCCATGCGGTAGTCAGCCGGCTCGCCCGGCTGGAACACGTAATTGAAGATGCCCTCACTCACCAGCCGACCGAACAGCTCTGATTTCAGCCGATCGGCAGCTTCAGAGGCTTCCTTATGCTCCTCCTCGGAAGCATCGCTGCCGACGGTCGGCGTAACCCACAATGCCACGGATTTGCCGGGCGGAATGGCCTCCGTCCTGGGCTGACCCATCTCGAGCGTTCCCCAGGAGGCGCATGCCGCCACCGCGAGCACGAACAGGAGGCTGAGAATGCGGAACAGATTTCCTATTGCACTGGCGCAGTCAGAGGATTCAGTTTGGCGAGGATCTGGTCGGCGGTTTTTGTCCAGGTGAAGGGCTTGGGGTCGGCGTTGTGCTCGGCGATGTAGCGATGGATGGCCGCCTGGAGGTCGACGACGGAGTGGAAGGCGCCCCGCTGGAGTCGGCGCCGGGTGAGTGCCGAGAAGAAGGTCTCGACGGCGTTCAGCCAGGAGCCAGAGGTCGGCGTGAAGTGAAAGGTCCAGCGGGGATGGCGCGCCAGCCAGCGCAGCACCTTGGGGTGTTTGTGGCTGCCGTAGTTGTCGAGGATCACATGGATCATCTTGCCGGCCGGCACGGCGCGCTCGAGCGTGTTGAGGAAGCGCAGGAACTCCTGGTGGCGGTGGCGCTGCATGCAGCGGCCGAGCACCGTGCCGTCGAGGACGTTGAGCGCGGCGAACAGCGTGGTGATACCGTTGCGGATGTAGTCGTGGGTCATGGTGCCGGCCTTGCCTGGTTTGATCGGCAGACCGGGCTGGGTCCGATCCAGGGCCTGAATCTGGCTTTTCTCATCGATCGAGAGCACCAGGCTGTGCGCCGGCGGGTCGACGTACAGGCCGACGATGGCCTCGAGCTTGGCCGCGAACTCGGGGTCGTTGGAGCGCTTGAAGGTGCGGATGCGGTGCGGCTGCAAGCCATGGCTCGCCCAAATCCGCTGCACCGAGCGCAGGGAGATTCCGGCCGTCTTGGCCATCGCCCGGCCGGTCCAGTGGGTCGCCTCGCCGGGCGGCTCGGAACAGGTCAGGCTGACCACCCGATGCACGGTGGCGTCGCCCAAGGGCGCTTTGCCGGGCTTGCGCGTGGCGTCGCGCAGCAGGCCATCGACCCCGGCCTCGGCGAAGCGCCGCTGCCAGCGCCAGACCGCCGGCCGGCCGACCCCGGCGCGCCTGGCGACCGCGGCGACGCTCAGCCGCGCGGCCGACCCCAGGATGATCCGAGCCCGCGCCACGTGCTTCTGGGCGCGGTTGCGATCGGCGATGATCGCCTCGAGACGAGCACGATCCTCAGCCGAGACCAAAGGACAGACGATCTGAGCCATGGACCCAGCATCGCAGATGCGCCCGACCTTGTGAATCCTGTGCTTGTATCAGTGCACTAGCATCGGCCTTTCCTTTGCCGAAGGACCGCAAGACTTCGGCCGTGGTCTGATGTCAGCGGCTGCCGGGAAAAGTTGCAGCCACTGCCGGGCCCCTCTGTCGTACCGCCGGAGACAACGCATTCGCTGCTCTAGGGCGTGTTAACACAAAGCATGTCGGTGATGAGGGCGAAGTGGATGAAGGCGGTGAACATGAGATCGAGCTTTTCGAAGCGCGAGAAGATGCGACGAAAGCCTTTGAGCCTGCGGAACAGGCGTTCGACCTCGTTGCGCCGGCGGTAGAGACTGCGGTCGTAGGTCCAAGGCTGAAGACGGTTGGGGTTGGGCGGCACGACCGGCGCGAAGCCGAGCTCCAGCACCAGTTGCCGGGTCTCGTCGCCTTCGTACGCCCGGTCCATCACCATGGGCACACCAGCGGGCCGGCGCTGCCAGGCGGTCAGCAGCTTGCGTCCTTCGGGCGCGTCGTGGGTCTGTCCGGGCGACAGGGCGAAGGTCAGGGCCGTTCGCTCATCCGCGGCAACCAGATAAATCTTGGTGTTCCAGCCGCCACGCGACTTGCCGATGGCTTGCGGGCCGTTTTTTTTCGCGCGCCCGTGCCGTCGGGGTGAACCTTGACGCTGGTGCTGTCCAAGCCGACGCACTCGACACGGATGCGGATCAGGCGATGCTCTTGCAGGGCCTGGAACACGCGGTCCAGCACGCCCGCCGCCGCCCACCGGCGCAGCCGTGTGTAGATCGTGTGCCAGTTGCCGAAGCGCGCCGGCAGCGCGCGCCATTTGCAGCCGTTCTCGGCCACAAACAGCACTGCGTTGATGACCTCGAGATTGCCGATCCGCACGTTGCCCCGCTGCACAGGCATCCACGGGCGAATTATTTCATATTGCTCTTCGCTCAGCCTCATCATGCGATGAGCCTACCCGAAACCACCTCCCTTGAATAGTGTTAACACGCCCTAGTGTAGTGTTCCCAGAACTAACGTGGGTAATGTTTCGTACGGCGGCATGTTGTTCCCCGGGCAGCAGGGGGAGCAGCATGGGCCGGCCACGCAAGCAGGAGATCGAGCTGACCGCGGTCGAACGAGCCAGCCTGAGCGATCTGCTGCGATCGCGAACCGCCCGCCAGGGCTTGGTGCGGCGAGCGCGCATCGTGCTGGCGTCAGCACAAGGCATCTCGAACACCGCGATTGCGCGCGAGGTGGGCCTCTCGACCCCGGCGGTCGGGCACTGGCGCAAGCGCTTGCTCGAGCAGGGCCTGGCCGGGCTCTACGGCGAGCAGCGGCCGGGCCGCCCGCGCGACCATGATGACGCGGCCGTAGCGCGCCTGCTGGCCACTGTGCTGCAGAGCCGCCCCACGGTCGGTACGCACTGGACCGTTCGCGGCGCGGCCGCCGCCACCGGGATCTCGAAGAGCACGGTGCAGCGCTATCTGCGGCTGTTCGGGGTGCAGCCGCACCGCTCCAGGACCTTCAAGCTCTCGACCGACCCGCAGTTGATCGAGAGGGTCCGCGACATCGTCGGTCTCTACCTCAATCCGCCGGATCACGCGGTCGTGCTGTGCGTCGATGAAAAGAGCCAGATTCAGGCGCTCGAGCGCACGCAACCGGTTCTGCCGATGGGGCTTGGCTACGTCGATGGCATCACCCACGACTATAAGCGGCACGGCCCGACCACGCTGTTTGCCGCCCTCGACGTCGCCAACGGGCAGGTCCTGGCGCAGTGCAAGGCACGTCATCGCCATCAGGGATTCCTGGCGTTCCTCAAACGCATCGATGCCGCCGTGCCCGCTGAGCTCGCGGTTCACCTGATCGTCGACAATTACGCCACCCATCAGCATCCGTAAGCGTCCGGCGATTGGCGCGCAGGAATGGGTTGACGGGGACGGAGCGCAGGTCAGGCGGCTGCGGCGGTCGTCGGCGAGGTGGCCCAGGCCCACGGGAGCAGGTCGTCGATCCGGTTGATCGGGTGGTCGGCGATGCGGGCGAGGACGGCGCGCAGGTAGGCCTCGGGGTCGAGCCCGTTGAGGACCGCGGTCTGGATCAGGGTGTAGAGGATCGCGGCGCGGCCGCCGCCACTGTCCGAGCCGGCGAACAGATAATTCTTCCTGCCCAGGGCCAGGGGCCTGATGGCGCGCTCGGCAGAATTGTTCGTCATCTCGAGCCGGCCATCTCCGGTGAACCGGACGAGCGCCTCCCAGCGGGACAGGCTGTAGCGGATCGCGACCGCGAGGCCGCTCTTGCGGCTGATGCTCGTCAGGGCGTGCTCGAGGACGTCCTTCAGGTCCGCGAGCCGCGGCAGCGTGCGTTCCTGCCTGACAGCCCGACGTTCCTCGGGCGCGCGGCCGTTGATCTCGGCCTCGATCTGGAACAGCGCGGCGATCCGCTCCAGGGCCACCTGGGCGAGCGCCGAGCCGGTGTTGGCGTGCATGTCGAACAGCTTCCTGCGGCTATGCGCCCAGCACGCGACCTCGACCAGCGGCGCCGTGCCGCTCGCGTCGGGTTCATAGAGGCCGTTGAAGCCGGCATAGCCGTCGGCGTGCAGGAAGCCGCGACAGCCGGCGAGCAGAGCCCGCGCATGCTCGCCCTTGCGGTTCGGCGAGTAGAGGTAGCTGACCGCCGGCGGGGCCGGCCCGCCCCACGGCCGCTCGTCCCGGACCAGCACCCACAATCGTCCGGTCTTGGTCTTGCCGCGTCCCGGGTCCAGCACCGGCACCGGGGTGTCGTCGGCGTGGAGCGCGGCGCCGGCACGGACGTGGCGGGTGATCGCCGCGGCAAGAGGCTCGAGCAGGAACGCCGCCTGGCCGACCCAGTCCGCCAAAGTCGAGCGCTCGAGCTCGACGCCGACCCGGCCATAGATGACGCTCTGGCGGTGGAGCGGAACATGGTCGCAATATTTGGCCACCAGGACGTGCGCGAGCAGGCTCGGCCCCGGCCGGCCGCGCTCGATCGGCAGCGACGGGGCCGGCACCTGGGTAATCGTCTCGCAGGCGCGGCAGCTCATCCTCGGCCGGACGTGCACCACCACCTTGAAGTGCGAGGGCACGTATTCGAGCACCTCGCGCTCGTCCTCACCGAGGCGGGTCAGGCGCGTGCTGCCGCAGGCCGGGCAGGCGCGGGCCGGCGCGTGCACCACCCGCTCGCGCGGCAGATGGGCCGGCAATGGCTGGCGACCGCGAGGGCGAGCTGCGCCCCTCTTCGAGCAGGATCGATCCTCCGCAGGCCGCGCCGCCGTCGCACGCGCCTGCTCTTGGGCCGCCGCTTCCTCGAGGTCGCCGATCAGCAGCTCGAGCTGATCGATCTTCTCCGACGAGCGACCGAAGCGGGCCCGCTTCATCAGCGCGAGGGTCGCGCGCAGCTTCTCGATGTGCAGCGTCTTGGCGTGGAGCTCGGCATCCCGCGCCGCGAGCTCACGATCCTTGCTCGCGAGCGCTTCCTGCAACGAGACTGCGAGCGCCCGTAGCGCTGCGGGATCGCAAGGCAGGAAGTCGGTTGCCGACGACATGACTTCCTCTACCAGGAAGCAACCGACCTGGCGACCAGAAGATCGTCGGCTCAGATCGCTGTCGGGCGCGCGGGCAGCGCCGGCGCCACCGTCCGCCGCCAGTCGATCGCCTCGAGCAGCAGCGCCAGCTGGGCCGGCGTCAGGATCAGGCCGCCGTCCACGATCGGCGGCCAGACGAACCGGCCGCGCTCCAGCCGCTTGGCAAACAAGCACAGCCCTGAACCGTCCCAGTACAGGATCTTCAAATAATCGCCGCGCTTGCTGCGGAAGCAAAACAGATGGCCCGAGAACGGGTCCGACGCGAGCACCGAGGCGACCTTGGCGCACAGGCCGTCGAAGCCGTAGCGCATGCTGACCGGCCGGCACGCGAGATGGACCTTGGTGCCGGACGCGACCTGGATCATGGGATCATGGCCACCGCTTCAGCGCGCCCAGCACCCGCGCGAGCGCTCGGCCATCGACGAACGCATCGACCCGCACCCGGGCCCCGTTCAAAAGGTCGATCTCGATCACGCCCGCCCGGGTCTCGAGCCCCGACGGTCGCGGGGGCTCAGCCGGCCCATGCTGCCGGTTCCCGGCTTCGTCGGAATGCGCAGGCATCCTGGCGAGCAGTGCCGGCCCGCCATCACCCGCCTCGCCGACCACCCCAATCGGCACGAACTCGGGCCCCTCCAGCAACCGCCGCTCAGGCTGCCCAGCCTCCTCCTGGCGCTTCCACTTGAACAGGAGGTTGGCGTTGATATCGTGCCGCCTGGCCACCACGGACACCGAACACCCGGGCGCCCGCGTCTCCTCGACAATCCCGCGCTTCTCCTCGGCCGTCCACCGGCGCCGATCCGGTCGCCCCATCGCCCACCATCCCGCCTCCGTTGGTGTCCACCAAGCTCTTGGTGGACACCATCATGCCAAGAGACGAGCCTCTATCCCTCCCCGCAGCCCACGAACAGGCCCCCGAGATCGGACGCTTACCAGCATCCCAAGGTCCGCGCCTGGCTCGCCGAGCGCGCGCGCTTCCAGGTTCACTCCACGCCGACCTATGCTTCCTGGCTGAACCAGGTCGAGCGCTGGTTCGCGATCCTCACCAGCCGCGAGATCCGCCGTGGCTCGTTCGCCAGCGCCAAGGACCTCGTCACCCCGATCAGCGCCTTCGTTGCCGCCTACAACGCTTGCTCGCGACCGTTCGCCTGGACCGCCACCGCCGACGACATCCTTGCCAAGCTCGGCCGACTTTGTAACGTTATGTCTGGGACACTATACTAGCTGGGGACGAAATTGATGCCTTTGCACGCGAAGTCGCTGTCTTGTCCATGATCCTTGCCGACTATCCAAACCACAATGGCTGGAACATTGGTCAAGCGCATTTGTTCGAAGACGACACGCTCGAGATGCAACTGCGCCGGCACAACGTGATCCTCTGCAACCCGCCATTCGGGGCTTTCACGGCCGAGGAGCGTGACCGATATCCGATCGCCAAGCGTACCTACTCAAAGCCGGTCGCCGCCCTCGACGCCGCGCTCGATGCTCACCCGCTCGCGCTCGGTTTCGTTCTGCCGAGACCCTTCATACTCGAACGGCAGTTCAAGGAGCAGCGCCGGCGAGTCGAAAGGCTATACGGAGCCGTCGAGCTCGTCCAACTGCCGGACCGTACTTTCGGCGCCTCGGCGATCGAGGCCGCCCTTTTGATCGCCCATGAGCCCCGCCCGCCGGCCCCACCCAGAATCGCGTTGCGCTCCACCGAAATTGCGGATCGCGACCGCGTAGCGTTTCTAAAGGCCGGCAAGACGACCGCCCAGCGCCAGGCGGTACGGCCACTGGCCGATCCACCGTCTGCCGATCTCTGGATTCCTTCGCTTGCATCCTTGTGGAAGTATCTGCAAGCATACCCGCGCATTGATGATCAGTTCGAAATCTCGTGACATCGAGTGGACCTATCCTCAAGACAATGCTTGGAGCATCGAAGAACGCCCGGGTTATCGGCTCGGCCTGCACAACGCCCGCCAGTCGCGTCAGTTCCTGCCAGCTGCCGCCTTGAGAGAATTAGTCCGGATTTCTCAAACCCCATAGCACGGGTTGATTGGTGGCGGGGTCGGCGCAGAAGTTGGCTCGGGTTGAGGTGAGCGTCCGTGGAGGTCGCCTGACCGATCTTCGACACCGCGATCTGAGAAAGATCGGATTCTCAGACGCTTACAGCGCGCGAGAATGGGCTTAGCACTACAAGAGGGCGGGTTCGGCGGGAGTGTCGTCGGGCTGGGAGGCGGCGTCGCGGAGGTTCGGCGGCAGCGCGACGCGCAGCGTCTGGAAGAGCTTGCCGGCCGAGCCGGCGGTCGGGGTACGGAGAACGAACCGTTTGCCGTCCTGCTCGACCTCGACCTCCTGGAGACGATCCAGGTCGCGCAGGACGTCGGCCCATTCGAAGTCGAGGCCGGCTGCCGCCAGGCGATCGCGGAGCGCCTTCTGCAGCACCAGGGCGAGGAACGAACAGAACACGTGGCCGCGGATGGTCGCGTCGCGTTTGTGGAAGATCGGCCGGGTCGCCAGCAGGGATTTGGCGCTTCGGAACAGCTGCTCGACCCCCTGCAGCTCGCGGTAGCGCAGCATCGCCTGGAGGGGGTCGAGCGTGGTGTTGGTGCGTAAGACGAAGATCCCGTCGAAGCGCGCGTCCTCGGCGATCCGCGCTTCGTCGATCGCAAAGCCGACCTCAGGCGCCTTCAGAAAGCGCCGGTAGCCGCGGTTGCCGACCAGCGCCTTGTCGCCGTGCCGGAGTGCTCGGCGCAGGCTGGCCACGATCGCCTCCCGGTCGGCGGCGTCCTTCTCCGCCTCGGCCAGGTTGCGACAGACGATGTAGCGGCGGCCGCCGAGGGTTACCGCCTTGGCCTCGAGTTCGGTGTCCGGTCGACTCTGGCGCGGGATGGTGAGCGGGACAAACGGGCCGTCGTCGTCCAGCACCAGGGTGCGAACCTCCTTGGTGGTCCGTTCGCGGACCCCGAGCACGTACTCGAGGCCGCGCGCCTCCAGAGCGGCGAGGGTCTGGGCGCTGATCATCCCGCGATCGGCCACCACGCACACCCGAGCGATCCCGAACCGCCGGCGCAGGCGGTCGACCACCGGGATCAGGGCCGTGACGTCGGTGGTGTTGCCCGGCCACATCTCGCAGCAGAGCGGCCGGCCACGTTGATCCATGACCACGGCGACGACCATCTGCATCAGGTCGGGCCGGTGGTCCTTGGAGTGGCCCCGCTGGCCGAGGGTCTCGCCGCCCGCGCCCTCGAAGTAGAGACTGGTGGTGTCCATGAAGACCACCGACAGCTCGCTGAACAGGTCGCGGCGGGCTTCGAACAGCCGCTCCTCCACCATATCCTTGAGGCAGCGCGGGGCGAATGGCGTGCGGTCCGTCTGCTCGGCGTCCGGCAGCTCCGCGCCGAGCCAGCCCATCGCCCGGTAGAGATGGTGCAGCGCGAGGTCGTCGGTGCCGTCGATCCGGTAGTCTTCGCGCCAGGCATCGGCCGAGCGGTCCGAGCCCGAGACCATCAGCCGGTGAAGCACGGTGAGGAAACACGCGCGTTCGAGTGAGAAGCCGAAGCCGCGCTCGGCGGCCAAGCCCTCGATCACGGCCCGGCAGCCGGTCTCACGCCAGAGCCGCTCGAAGGCGAGCGGCGGTCCGATCCGGTGAGTAGCGAGCGCCGGCACGCTGCCCTGGTCGAGCAGCGAGAGAACCATCGAGCGCTGCGCCATGCGGGCGGCGGAACGGGCGAGCCGATCGAGGTCGCCGTTCGCGTCGACGGCTTCCTTGCGGCCGAGGTTCTTGATGATCCGCTGCTTGGTACGGCCACCCTCGCGGACGCTCTCGACCAGGTAGAGGTAGCGGTAGGGGCCGATCTGCTTCTCGCGGACGAACATGCCGCAAAGCAGCACACGAACCGGCCAAAATGTCAATATAAAAGCGCTCTCTAGAGCTATTATTTAGCAGCACATCCCTTCACCGCCGCCGGTCTCGCTTCAACAAAATCAATCAATTGGCGGCCAAAACCGCCCGATCTCCCCCGCCCACTGTCGAAGATCGGTCTGACAGCGAATTCTCGGACGAACGCAAGCGAACGCCCCGCGGGTGGGGCGCCTATCGGGCATGCAAGAACGTTCAGAAGGCGGCGCGCTTCACGTACAGGTAGGCGAGGCGGTACTCGTCCTGGTAGGGGCAAGCCGAGGCCATGGCGACCTTGATCCGACGCACGCTGACCCGGACCAGGGCGCCGATCTTCAAGAGCTTCAGGCGGATCGTGCCGCAGGTGGCGTTGGCGAACTGGCTATGGCGGAGGCCAATTCGGCGCAGCGCCTCCAGCAGCACGTAGGCGAACGAGGCGAACCAAAGCCTGAGCTGATTGGCCCGTATCGTCGCTGCTGACGTACGATCGGCGAACAGATCAAGCTGCTGCTCCTTGATCCGGTTTTCCATCTCGCCGCGGGCACAGTAGATCTGCTCGTAGAGGCTTTGGCCGTCGATCACCGACGGCGGCAGCGAGGTGACCACGAAGCGCGGGTTGGAGCCCTTGGCCAGATGCTCGGCCTTGGCCACGACCCGCCGTTCGCAGCTCCAGCTGTCCCGGGTGGCATAGGTGAAGTCGTCGAATTGCCGAGCCGGCTGGCCGGTTGCGGCATGCTCGGCCTCGGCGGCCGCGAGGGCTCCGTCGATCTCGGCCAGCAGGCGAGGGTTGCGGGCGAGGCCGAAGACGTAGTCGACGCCGTTGTCTTCACACCAGCTCATCAACTCGTCGCGGGCGAAGCCAAAGTCCGCCCGCAGCAGGATCTCGACCCTAGGCCAGCTCTCACGAATCTGGGCGACGATGCGTGTGATCTCGTCCTTGGCTCCGGCCGACGCGTCGATGTTCGAGCGCCTGAGCTTGGCGGCCAGCAGGTGGCGGCCGCAGAAGACGTACAGCGGCAGATAGCAGTGGCAGTCGTAGTAGCCATGGAAGAAGCGCCCTTCCTGGTGGCCGTGGAGCGGGTCGTCCGTGGCATCGAGATCGAGGATGATCCGCTCGGGCGGCCTCGCATGCGCCTCCAGGAACAGAGCGACGAACAGCTGTTCGATCGCCCGCGGGTCGTGGCCGATCCTGTGATAGCGGTCGAGCGCCGCGGCCGGCGCATGCTCGAACCGGTTCAAGGTGCTCTTGCCGGCCAGCGGCGCGCAGTCCTTGCGCCGCGCCTCGAGCTTGCCGGCCAGGGTCGCCAGCACCGGATCATGGCGCAGCTCGTCGTGGTCGACCAGGTCCTCGTAGCCCAGCGCGATGCCGCAGATGCGCTGCATCAGCATGGTCTCGACACCGTGCTCGACCAGTTCCTGCATGCGTCCGTCGGCGAAACAGCGGGCCAGACGCCCCATCAGACCGATCGCCCGGTTCACGGCCCCGAGCAGCAGCGCCCCGGCGTCCGAGGTCACCTGCCCGCCGTCGAACGCGGCCACCACCTGGCGTCCTTCGACGGCTTCAAATCCGAACAGGCCGCGGTTACACTCTGTCGGCATCGGGGAGCTCCTCTGCGTCGCGTTAAGCCTTTGTCACAGAAGAGTTATCGCCGATCCAGAGCCCCGATGCACGCTCTGGTTTGAGAAATCCGGGTTAGGCGGGCGAGAAAAACCAAAGCTCGTCGCCAATGCGGCTCGACTTAGTCGCGGGCCATGGCGAATCGCGGCTGCGCTCGACACGGACGGGCTTGTCTGCTCGCAGCAGTTCTTCGGTCTGTGGGCGAGGTCTGAGCTCCAGAAACCGGATCTTCTCGCTCTAGCTGCAATCCTCAATGGTCCAGTTGCCCTTCGGGTGAAAGCGTCGTCCCGAAAGGCGCTCCGCAAGACGGAGTCCCGGCATGGAATAGCAGTCGTCCCAGTGGACCCACCAATGGGCCACCGGACGCGCGGCACCGCGAAAATAATCGAGGAGCTGACTCAAGGCTAGGTGGGAGGTCGTAGGCTTCGAGCACGGCTGCGTCGATTCGGGTTAGCAACCCGGCCAAGTCCTCGTCATTCTGACGAAGCGGTTGGCTGTCCATCAGATGCTCTGTGTATTCCACAACCAGATCAGCAACGCCGGTTGGGAAACTTAGTGGAAGCGGTATTTGCTTCATAGCGGAGACGCGGATGCCCTTCGCCGGCGAGTGTACAGCCACGAAAGCGTTTGCCACGGTCGGCCTGGCCCGCGCCACGACCAAGCTCGGCCGCGCCAATTTGGTCACGAACATGCGCCGGCTGGCCTGGTTTGAACTGCGCCCGGGGCCCGCCTGATCTCGACCGACAAGCGCAAGTGCCTGCAAGGCAATATCGCATCAGGCAAATCGCCCTTCCTACCAGCACCTCGCCACGGTCAGGCTCTCTCACCGGCCTCGATCAGCCCAGAAAACTCGGTTCTTCGAGGTATCCAATTGCACACGGTGACGTAGGTTGCGATAGGGCATTGGGTGCCGCTCGCGATCTCATCTCTGGTCTCAAGTCACAGAGAGAATCAACCCTTAGAGACGACTGGCGGAGCGGTGGCGTTTGGATTTGGCGGTGCGCTGCGCGCGGGTGCGGGCGTGCTCGGAGCGGGCGCGTTGGGATTCGGCGCGTGCCGGGTCGCGGGCGGTCGGATCGAGCTGGACCCCGAGTTCGGAGGCCTCGAGCCGGCGGATCTCATCGCGCAGGCGCGCGGCGTCTTCGAACTCGAGATTGCCGGCGGCATCCTTCATCCTGGTCTCGAGCTCGGCGATGTGGGCGTGCAGGCTCATGCCGGTCAGCGCCGCGGGGGCGTCGGCGCCGAGATCGACGGTCACGTGGTCGCGCTCGGCCACGTGCTTCAGGATGTCGCCGATCTGTTTTCTGATGCTCTCGGGCGTGATGCCGTTGGCCTCGTTGAACGCCCGCTGCTTGGCGCGCCGGCGCTCGGTCTCGGCGAGCGCGGTCTCGAGCGAGCCGGTCATCCGGTCGGCGTAGAGGATCACCCGGCCCTCAAGGTTGCGCGCGGCGCGCCCGATGGTCTGGATCAGCGAGGTCTCCGAGCGGAGATAGCCCTCCTTGTCGGCATCGAGGATCGCGACCAGCCCGCACTCCGGGATGTCCAGGCCCTCGCGTAGAAGGTTGATCCCGACCAGGACGTCGAACACTCCGAGGCGCAAATCCCGAACGATTTCGATGCGTTCGAGCGTGTCGATGTCGGAGTGCAGATAGCGGACCTTAATGCCGTTTTCGTGCAAGTATTCGGTGAGGTCCTCGGCCATCCGCTTGGTCAGCGTCGTGACCAGCGCGCGCAGGCCGCGCGCCGCCGCCTGCCGGCATTCGGCCATCAGGTCGTCGACCTGGCTCTCGACCGGGCGGACCAGGCATTCGGGATCGATCAGGCCGGTCGGCCGGATCACCTGCTCGACGAACACGCCGCCGGTCTGCCGGAGCTCCCAGGGGCCGGGGGTCGCCGAGACGAACACGGTCTGCGGCCGCATCAGGTCCCATTCCTCGAACTTCAAGGGGCGGTTGTCGACGCAGGAGGGCAGCCGGAAGCCGAACTCGGCGAGCGTCGACTTGCGCTGGAAGTCGCCCCGGAACATGCCGCCGAGCTGCGGCACCGAGATGTGGCTCTCGTCAACGATCAAGAGCGCCCCGTCCGGGATGTACTCGAACAGGGTCGGCGGCGGCTCGCCCGGCCGCCTCCCGGTCAGGTAGCGGGAATAGTTCTCGATCCCGGGACAGCTGCCGGTCGCGGCGATCATCTCGAGATCGGCGATCGTCCGCTGCTCCAGCCGCTCGGCCTCGAGCAGCCGGCCCTTGGCCCGGAACTCGTCGAGCCGCTCCTTGAGCTCGACCTTGATCGCCGCGGCCGCCTCGGCGAGCGTGGGCTTCGGCGTCACGTAATGGCTGTTCGGATAGAGCTTGACCCGCTCCAGCGTATCGGTGCGCTCGGCCGTCAGCGGGTCGAACTCGCCGATGCTCTCGATCTCGTCGCCGAACAGCGACAACCGCCAGGCCCGGTCCTCGAGATGGGCCGGAAAGATCTCGATCGAATCGCCGCGCGCCCGGAAAGTCCCGCGATGAAAATCGATATCGTTCCGCTTGTACTGCAGCTCGACCAAAGCCCGCAGCAGCCGCGCCCGCTCGACCCGCTGCCCGCGCCTGAGGTTCAGGACCATCTTGGCATAGACCTCAGGCGAGCCGATGCCGTAGATGCAGGAGACCGAGGCGACGATCACGACGTCGTCGCGCTCGAGCAGCGCCCGGGTCGCCGAATGCCGCATCCGGTCGATCTGCTCGTTGATCGCCGACGTCTTCTCGATGTAGAGGTCGCTGCGCGGCACATAGGCTTCCGGCTGATAATAATCATAATAGGAAACAAAATACTCGACGGCATTGCGTGGGAAAAAAGATTTCATCTCGCCATAGAGCTGGGCCGCCAGGATCTTGTTGGGCGCGAGAATCAGGGTCGGCTTCTGGACCGCTGCGATGACGTGGGCCATCGTAAACGTCTTGCCGGAGCCGGTGACCCCGAGCAGCACCTGGTCCTTGGCACCACCCTCGACGCCTTCGATCAGCTCGACGATCGCCTGCGGCTGGTCGCCCGAGGGCCGGTAGTCGGAGACGAGCTGGAACGGGATGCCCGCCTCCGGCCGCTCGTTGCCGACCACCTCCAGCAGGGGATTGGCGGCCAGCGCCTGCAGCAGGTCGACGGTCTCGTCGTCATACAGTCCGGGCATCGCGGCGGTTCCGATCGGGTGCCTTGCCGCCCACAGCTAAAGCCTCGGCCTGCGAACTTCAAGCCTCCCGCGCACCGCCCTGCGTGGGGGCGGGGGGCATGTCAAAATGTTGGGTCAGCGCCGGCGCCGATGCGTCACTTTTTACTCAGAGTGGCGCATCGGTGGCGCATCTTTTAGTCGAGGTGGCGCATAAGTGTAGCATGTTTTACTCATAGTGGCTTAAGTATCGTGACGAACAGTGATTGGTTGATGCGAGCTGGAGGCGGACTTGCCGAGGCGTGTGTACAATTAGATCATTGATATATCGATATTGCGATCGGAAATCGCGGGTCGCGGATGTCGCATTTACGACAGGAATTTGGAACATAGGGATCGCGCGTGTCGTCTGTGACCACACCGAACGCCGCCGATCGATAGGAAGGTGGCGTTTGGGTGAAGGCAGCGAGTGCCACCCTCCGCGTGGTCGCTGCCGGGTCGAGGACGTCTGCGAAGGCATAGTCGCGAAGCACAGCCTCTCGGCGGTATCCGGTAGAACGTGCTGCCTCGGCGATACTCTCCACAATGCTCACGACCGTGCCCTCCCGATGGCTTGCTTTTCTGCGGAGCCGAGGGAGGTTGGCGGAAATCGAAGCATCGTCTGATCCTCGGCCCCGCCGACGGCGAGGGGTTGGTCGCGAAGTCGCATTATGATTGACCGAAGGGGCACGAGGAGCGTCGCACCTTCGACGAGTAGGTCGCCAGACTCTGGCTGGAACTGAGCGATCCCACCGGGCACATCAACCGTTAGCCGCCCGCGCTCAAGAGTTAGCCAAGGCGCGCCATTGCAAACCGCGAATAGACTTCCAGCGAGCGGAGCCAGCACGCCGACGCGGATTCCGAAATCGATCGTGAGCACGCGAACGACGGCCACGGCGACGAGATCCCCAGCGGAAAAACACGGGCTGTGGCCCTTCTGACGCCGCAACGGAGCCAGCGCCTTCTTCCAGTGGCGGTAGGTCTCTGGCGCGATCGCGGCCGCGCTTCGCAGCTGCCCCGGGGTGTACTGAAGACTCATGTTGCGGCCCATTGGCTTGTTGTCCGCAACGGGATAGTCTGTCCACGCTAGCCTATCAAGGCTTATGGCGACGGCGTTCTGCGGTTGAGTTCGGGTTGATCGGCCTGGAACTAACTTGCCTGCACGCGAGATTGGTGTTAACCTTTCTGAGTTGTCGCAAATTGTATGGATCGACCGAAAGGTCAGATTCGCGGCAAATTTTATGATACTACAGTGGTGACATCCGAATACCGTGCGCTCGGCGCGCCAATCCTTTTCATCGTCACCGGCGACGTCATTGGCGTCTGGCAGATTAGAAGCACGACCCCGCCCCGCATCGTCACCCGGCTTTCCGCGGGAGAATTGCCTGCGCTCTTCGAGCGCAATCGGGACACTTGGCAGCCAGATGCGATCCATCGCGCCAAGTCGATTGGCGGCGTCGAAACCAAGTACCAGCTCGACTTCGTTGATGCTGGCCTGCTCCCCGCCATCGAAGGCGAGATTCACACCAACCTCGACCGATTGCTGACCGAGGCCCTCCTCGCGGCCTCCGAGGTTGCCGGCAAGGGCGTCCGCGACACCCGGATCTTGTTCCGCGCCGTCTTCCGTCTGCTAGTGTAGTGTCCCAGAACTAACCTGGAAAATTCAGGAGGAGCTGGCGGGTGCTGACCAAGCCGTTGGGATCGTGTAGGATTCTGGTGCTGACGCAGAATCCTGACGGTCCACGGAGTTCGCACCCGCCATGGGGGATGATGCCCCGTTTCTCCCCGGCCTGTCACCTGTTGCCGGCACAGCCGGTGCAGGTCACGTTTGACGCCGGCCGCCTGACCTCGGACGGTGGCGTGTTGGTGCTCGCCGAGATCGAGCGCCGGCTCGGCATTGCCGAGCGCCTGGCGCGCTGCATCGAGGATCCGCGGGCGCCCGAGCGGGTCGAGCATGGGCTCGCGGAGATGATCCGCTTCCGCGCGCTTGCTGATCGCCGCCGGCTACGAGGACGGCAACGACTGCGACGCGCTGCGGGCCGACCCGGCCTTCAAGATGGCAGTCGGCCGCCTGCCCGAGAGCGGCGCCGATCTGTGCTCCCAGCCGACCATCAGCCGGCTCGAGAACCTGCCCGGACCCGATCGCGCTGAAGCGCATGATGGCAGCGATGGTCGAGCTGTTCTGCGACAGCTTCGCCGAGGTGCCGCGCCGGATCGTGCTCGACATCGACGACACCGAGGACCGCGTCCACGGCCGCCAGCAGCTGTCCTTGTTTCACGCCCATTACGACAGCCGCTGCTTTCTACCGATCCACGTCGACGAGGCCACGACCGGCAAGCCCGTGGCGGTGATCCTGCGACCTGGCAAGACGCCCGACGGCGCCGAGGTGGCGCTCGTGCTGCGCCATGTCGTCAAGGCCATCCGTCGCCGCTGGCCCAGGGTCGAGATCCTGGTGCGCGGCGACAGCCACTACGCCCGGCCCGAGGCGATGACCTGGCTGGAGCGCAACCGGGTCGGCTACGTCTTCGGCCTCGCCGGCAACCCGGTCCTGCTGGGCAAGATGGCAGGTCTGGCCGAGGACGCCGCGCTCGGCCGGATCGCGGGCGAGGCCCTGAAGGTCCGCCGCTACGGCGCGTTCCGCTACGCCGCCAAGACCTGGAAGGCCCTACGCCAGGTCGTCGCGCGGGTCGAAGCCTCGAGCCACGGCAGCGACAGCCGCTTCATCGTCACCAATCTCGCGGGTGCGCCGCGCTGGCTCTATGAAGGCGTCTACTGCCAGCGCGGCCAGGCCGAGAACTTGATCAAGGCGCACAAGCTCCACCTCGCCTCCGACCGCACCTCTTGCACCAAGGCCACGGCGAACCAGTTCCGCCTCCTGATCCACACCGCCGCCTATTGGCTGCTGCACACCTTGCGCGGCCTGGCGCCCAAGACCTCATTCTGGCGCGACGCCCAGTTCGACACGATCCGTCTCGCCCTGATCAAGGTCGCCGCCCGGGTCACCGAGATGAAGACCCGGATCAAGGTCGCGCTGCCGTCCGGCTATCCCCACCAGGCGAGCTGGATGCTCCTCGCCGGCCGGGCGATCAAGCTGCCGCCCTGACCCGCGGGCAGCGTGCCCTGACCGAGCCCCGTTCCTCGCAACCCCAAACCCGGCCCCTCGCGCCCCAGGCGCCACCGTCATCCGCGTCCCCAGCCACCCCGGACCCGAGCGTTCCGCAACCCTCATGAATGATCCGGGACCGAAAGGTCAGATTCGCGGCAAATTTTATGATACTACAGTGGTGACATCCGAATACCGTGCGCTCGGCGCGCCAATCCTTTTCATCGTCACCGGCGACGTCATTGGCGTCTGGCAGATTAGAAGCACGACCCCGCCCCGCATCGTCACCCGGCTTTCCGCGGGAGAATTGCCTGCGCTCTTCGAGCGCAATCGGGACACTTGGCAGCCAGATGCGATCCATCGCGCCAAGTCGATTGGCGGCGTCGAAACCAAGTACCAGCTCGACTTCGTTGATGCTGGCCTGCTCCCCGCCATCGAAGGCGAGATTCACACCAACCTCGACCGATTGCTGACCGAGGCCCTCCTCGCGGCCTCCGAGGTTGCCGGCAAGGGCGTCCGCGACACCCGGATCTTGTTCCGCGCCGTCTTCCGTCTGCTAGTGTAGTGTCCCAGAACTAACGTGGGTAATGTTTCGTACGGCGGCATGTTGTTCCCCGGGCAGCAGGGGGAGCAGCATGGGCCGGCCACGCAAGCAGGAGATCGAGCTGACCGCGGTCGAACGAGCCAGCCTGAGCGATCTGCTGCGATCGCGAACCGCCCGCCAGGGCTTGGTGCGGCGAGCGCGCATCGTGCTGGCGTCAGCACAAGGCATCTCGAACACCGCGATTGCGCGCGAGGTGGGCCTCTCGACCCCGGCGGTCGGGCACTGGCGCAAGCGCTTGCTCGAGCAGGGCCTGGCCGGGCTCTACGGCGAGCAGCGGCCGGGCCGCCCGCGCGACCATGATGACGCGGCCGTAGCGCGCCTGCTGGCCACTGTGCTGCAGAGCCGCCCCACGGTCGGTACGCACTGGACCGTTCGCGGCGCGGCCGCCGCCACCGGGATCTCGAAGAGCACGGTGCAGCGCTATCTGCGGCTGTTCGGGGTGCAGCCGCACCGCTCCAGGACCTTCAAGCTCTCGACCGACCCGCAGTTGATCGAGAAGGTCCGCGACATCGTCGGTCTCTACCTCAATCCGCCGGATCACGCGGTCGTGCTGTGCGTCGATGAAAAGAGCCAGATTCAGGCGCTCGAGCGCACGCAACCGGTTCTGCCGATGGGGCTTGGCTACGTCGATGGCATCACCCACGACTATAAGCGGCACGGCCCGACCACGCTGTTTGCCGCCCTCGACGTCGCCAACGGGCAGGTCCTGGCGCAGTGCAAGGCACGTCATCGCCATCAGGGATTCCTGGCGTTCCTCAAACGCATCGATGCCGCCGTGCCCGCTGAGCTCGCGGTTCACCTGATCGTCGACAATTACGCCACCCATCAGCATCCCAAGGTCCGCGCCTGGCTCGCCGAGCGCGCGCGCTTCCAGGTTCACTCCACGCCGACCTATGCTTCCTGGCTGAACCAGGTCGAGCGCTGGTTCGCGATCCTCACCAGCCGCGAGATCCGCCGCGGCTCGTTCGCCAGCGCCAAGGATCTCGTCACCCCGATCAGCGCCTTCGTTGCCGCCTACAACGCTTGCTCGCGACCGTTCGCCTGGACCGCCACCGCCGACGACATCCTTGCCAAGCTCGGCCGACTTTGTAACGTTATTTCTGGGACGCTACACTAGCGTTCCGAAACGCGGCTTCCATATTCGGAATTGTTAGCAAGGCGGGCGCGTTGCAACCGTTTGGCGCGATTTCCGTTGCTGCCGTCTGATCTTTTGCGTCCCGGGCGGACGATCCCACCGGTGGTGTGCTGCGCCGGACGCTCTTGGAGCCTCGCCTTGATCGTGGCTGGAAGCACCCCAAGCAACACGGATGCTTTGGCGATCCGGATCACAGTCGAGAGCAAGTTGCGTCAAATCAAGCGCACCTGGCGCTCACCTCAAATCATCGAGTGACGCAGTGGCCAGATCAAATAGAGCGCTCTTGGTGTGCTCCTTTCGGCGGCCAACCGGGACGCCAGGTTTTGCTGACCAGCTTTGACCGTCCAATCGGCGAGCCGGAGCGGAGCGCCGCGTCACCAGCGCGTGATCGGATCGTCCCGGACCGGCAGTTCGGCATCGGCGATCCTGAGGTCCTCGGCGAAGAACTTGAGCACCGAGCGGATCGGGTTGGGGGCGGCCTGGCCGAGCCCGCAGATTGAGGCGTCCGCCATCGTGCGGCAGAGCTCCTCGAGCAGCGCCTCGTCCCAGACCTCGCGCTCCATCAGCTTGACCGCCTTCTCGCAGCCGACCCGGCAAGGCGTGCACTGGCCGCAGCTCTCGTCCGCGAAGAAGCGGAGCAGGTTGAGCGCGGCCGCCCTGACGTCGTCCCGGTCCGAGAGCACGACGACCGCGTGCGAGCCGACGAAGCAGCCGTGCTTTTCCAATTGCCCGAAATCGAGGGGAATGTCGGCCATGCTCGCCGGTAGGATGCCGCCCGAGGCGCCGCCCGGCAGATAGGCCTTGAAGCGGTGACCGCCCGCCATGCCGCCGCAGAACTCATGGATCAGCTCGCTCGCGGTGATCCCGGCCGGCGCGAGCTTGACGCCCGGCTCCCGCACGCGCCCGGAGACCGAGTAGCTGCGCAGCCCCTTCGAGCCGTGGCGGCCCTGGCTTGCGAACCACTCCGGGCCCTGCTCGACGATGTCCCGGATCCAGTACAGCGTCTCGACGTTGTTGATCAGGGTCGGGCGGCCGAACAGGCCGACCTCGGCGGCATAGGGCGGCCGGTGCCGTGGCAGGCCGCGCTTGCCCTCGATGCTCTCGAGCATCGCCGATTCCTCGCCGCAGATGTACGCGCCAGCACCCCGGCGGAGGATCAGATAGCCGGGCGGCACCAGGCCGGCCGCCTCGAGCTTTGGGATCTCGCGCAGCAGCACCTCGCGGATGCCGGGGTACTCGTCGCGCAGATAGATGTAGATGGCCGCGGCCTCGATCGACCAGGCGGCAATCAGCGCGCCCTCGAGGAACCGGTGCGGGTCGCGCTCGAGATAGTAGCGATCCTTGAACGTGCCGGGCTCGCCTTCGTCGGCATTGACCGCGAGATAGCGCGGCTTCGGCGTCTGCCTGACGATCTCCCACTTGCGCCCGGTCGGAAAGCCGGCGCCGCCGAGCCCGCGCAGGCCTGAGCCGTTGAGCGCCCCGAGCAGACCGAGCACGGCCTCATCGGGGCGACAATCGGGCGCATCGAGCCCGTGGTAGCGCCGGAGCAAACGATAACCGCCACCCTCGACGTAGCGCTCGAAGTCCTGGCCATCCGGAACGTCGGCGTGGGTATGCCCGGCCTCGAGCGCCCGGGTCACCTTCGCGGGGGTCGCGTGGTCGAGGTAGTGATGGCCGACCTCGGCGACCGGCGCGCCATCGCAATGCCCCATGCAGGGCGCGCGGACCACCCGGACCTCTTGCGGGTCGAGCCCGGTCTGCAGCGCGGCCAGCAGCGCGCGGGCGCCCATCAGCTCGCAGGTCAGGCTGTCGCAGATCCGGACGGTCACAGGCGCCGGCGGCGTCTCGCCCTCCTTGACCACGTCGAGATGGGCATAGAAGGTCGCGACCTCGTAGACCTCGGTCTGGGCGAGGCGCATCTCCTCGGCGAGCGCCGCCAGATGGGCGGCCGAGAGATGGCCGAAGCGCTCCTGGATCAGGTGCAGGTGCTCGATCAGGAGGTCACGCCGGCGCGGCCGGTCGCCCAGCAGCCCCCGGATCGCATCGAGGGCTGCGGGATCGACCTGGCGGCCCTTGGGCCGCGCCGACCCGCGCCCCTGGCCGCGGCCGGGGTGACGGTGCTTGCGGATCTCGCCTCTGGTCTCGGCCATCCCTTGCACTCACCGGCAGCGGCCGCAGACCGGCAACCGCGCTCTCCCTACCTGCTCCCCCGGGGCTGGCCCGGCGCCCGGCGCCGTCGATCTGAGCATAGATAGGGCCATCGCTCCCGGCAACCAGAGCGCCTCGCCCGGTCAAAACGGGCGTGCAACCTCTACCGCCGGCTCATCGATGATGGTAGGTTCGCATGCTTGCCGTTGCGCTGGCGATGGGCTCGGCACCGCAGGCGGGCGGCGCTCGGTCAGGATCCCCGACACGATCGGAGCCGCAGGTGAAGCATTGTTGGCACGGGATTTCCCGGCTCGGGTACCGAGCATGGCTGGGGACCTGTCTGCTCCTCCTCGTGCCGGGCCCGCTCTCGCTGCGCGCTGCCGCGAGCGATCCCCTGGGCCTCGAGGCCGCGGTCGCCGAGGTGCGCGCGGCCCTGGAGGAGATGACGGACGCCGTCAATGGCGCGCCGCGTCAGGTGCAGACCACGGTCGGCGCCGATCTGCATCTGACCGGCCAGGCGATCGCCCGGACCCTGGACGAGCTCGAGCCCGATGCCGTGCCGATCCCCGATCCGACACTGGTCTACGACCTGAACCTGCTGGCCGACATCGCCCGCGCCGCGACCGACGAGCTGCGCGCGATCGCCCTCGAGCCCGGGGCTGGTCCCGATCCCGAGCGCGGCCAGCGGATCGATCGATTGACCGAAGCGGCCGCGGCCCGACTGGCCGAGATCGATCTCGTGGTCGACGGCTGGAACGAGCGGAGCCGCGATGCGGTGGTCGAGGTGCAGGACGACAATGGCGTCCTGCTGATCAGATCGACCGACCGGCTGGTCTACAACGGCATCCGCTATGTCAGCGTCGCCTTGCTGCTGATCGGCCTGCTCGCCCTCGGCCTCCACCTGCTGCGGACCGGCCCCGAGGCTCACGAATCCTGGCCGCGGGTCCCGCAGAGCCCGCTCCTGCCCGGGCTCGGGACCGTGGCTCTGGTCGCATTCTTTGGCAGCTGTCTCGTGTTCAGCCTGCGCCCAGACACCCTGGGGGCGCTCTCCGCCAAGGTCCGGGTCCAGGCGCAGGAGCATCCTTGCGAGCGTCTGGCGGCGCAGCGCGACCGGCTGATCGCCGCGCAGCAGGCCGACCACGCCGGCCTGATCGAGGCCACCAAACAGCGCATGCGGCCAGCCGCTCAGGATTGCCTGGGCCTGCCTACGGCAGCGGTCACCGCGGAAGCGATCGACCGTCTGGCGGCCAGGACCGCGGTCGCGCGTGACCAGCCGCCATCAGCCGGCACGCCGGCGGTCGGCCTGACCGCGGCCGGGTCGCGCCGCGGCCTGCCCGGCACCGCGAGCCCGCCCGGCGTCGCCGAGTTGCAGCCGGCGGAAATGCAGGCGAGCGGCGGGCTCGCCGAGCTCCTGGCGAACCTCAGGGTTGCCGAGAAGCCTGAGGCCCACCCGCCTGCGGCCGCCGGCCCGGCTGAGCTCCCTCGGGTCGTGAGGGGGCCCGCCAAGCCTGCGAGCGAGCCGGCGGCGCCCGCAATCGCGCCGATCCAGCCCGCGATCGCGCCGATCGAGCCGGCGGCCGGACCGGCCGACACCGCCGTGCTCGAGAGCCCGCCGGATCCGGTGCCGCCGAAGCCACCGGCGGAATCCGAACCTGAAACGTTCATCACCACGACCACGCTGAACTACAGGGAGGGCCCGAGCGTCGATGCCCGCCGGCTCGGCACGCTGGTCGCCGGTGCCCGGCTGCACGTGACCGGTCAGGACGCCGGCTGGGCGCAGGTGCGCCTGGGCGACGGCCGGCAGGCCTACGTCGCGACCGAGTTTCTGGAGCCTGCCCCCTGAAGTCGACGGCCGACCGCGCCGCTACGGCGCCTTGACGGCGCGCGGACCGAACAGCAGCCAGATCAGGAAGCCCAGGATCGGGAAGATCAGAATCAGCACGGTCCACAGCACCTTGACGCCGACCGGGCGCCCGCTGCCGAAGACATGCACGATCGCCCAGACATCGGCGATCAGCACGAGCAGGCCCACGAGGCCGCCGACTTTGATGCCCATCGTGGGCTCCTTGCGGTTCGCGATCGGCGCGTTGCGCGCGGCGCGCCGGGCCCCATCTACTAGCGCAAGACCGCCGCTCTGTGCATCCTTCAGGCTCCGACCTCGCCCGGGGCCTGGGCGACTGGCGGGATGCGAGGCCACGTGGCCGAGATCGTGATCAGCGAGTTCATGGAGCCGGTGCCGGTCGAGGACCTCGCTGCCGATTTCGACCTGCGCTACGACCCGACCCTGTTCGAGCGGCCGGACGAGCTCTGCACGCTGCTGGCGCCGGCGCGGGCCCTGATCGTGCGCAACCGCACCGAGGTCCGCGGCGCGGTGCTGGCCGCGGGCCGGCGCCTCGAAGCGGTCGGCCGGCTCGGCGTCGGCCTCGACAACATCGACGTCGAGGCCTGCCGCGCGCGCGGCATCGAGGTGCTGCCCGCGACCGGCGCGAACGACCTCTCGGTCGCCGAGTACGTGATCGCCACCGCCATGCTGCTCCTGCGCGGGGCCTGGTTCGCCAGCGCCGACGTGCTGCGCGGCGCCTGGCCGCGCGAGCGACTGATCGGTCGGGAGCTCGCGGGCAAGCGGCTGGGCGTGCTCGGCCTCGGCTCGATCGGCCGCGTGGTCGCCGCCAAGGCGCGCGCGCTCGACCTTCTGGTCAGCGCCCACGATCCGAACGTGCCCAAGAGCGATCGCGCCTGGCTCGGCGCGAGCTACGCCCGGAGTCTTCGCGAGCTGCTCGAGGCGAGCGACATCGTGAGCCTGCACCTGCCGCTGTTGCCCTCGACCCGCGGCCTGCTCGATGCCGCCGCGATCGCGGCGATGAAGCCGGGTGCGTATCTGATCAACGCCGCCCGCGGCGGCATCGCCGACGAGCCGGCGCTGATCGAAGCGCTGCGTGCCGGACGGCTCGGCGGTGCGGCGCTCGACGTGTTCGCGGACGAGCCGCTCACGGCCGACGCGGCCAGGCGTTTTGCCGGCGTGCCCAACCTGATCCTGACGCCGCACATCGCCGGCCGCACCCGGGAATGCGATCTGCGCGTCTCCGCGGTCACCGCCACCAACGTCCGCCGCGTCCTCGAGAGCGGCTGATCCGCCTTCGCCGGTTCTAGAGCCGGTAGATCCGGACCGCGTTGTCGTGGAACAGGCGGCGCTGATCGGCTTCGGCGAGGTCACGGACGATCGTCTTGAAGCCCGAGTAGATGGTATCGAACGGGGCGCACAGGCCATCGACCGGGAAGTTGCTCGCGAACATGCAGCGTTCGACACCGAAGATCCGGATCGTCTCGCGCACGATCGGGCCGTTGGCCTCGACCGTCCAGGGCTGGCCCGGCTGACCCAGGCCCGAGATCTTGACCGCGGCGTTGGGGCAGGCGGCGAGCGTCGCCATGGCTTCGCGCCAGCCGGCGAGCCCCGCGGCGCTGCGGTCGCCCGGCAGCCCGGTGTGGTTGAGGATGATCGGCGTGCCCGGAAAGTCGCGCGCCAGCGAGGCCGCCTCGCCGAGATGCCACCAGGGCGTCTGCAGATCGAACGACAGGCCGTACTTCTCCAACAGCGCATAGCCCCGCCGCCAAGCCGGGTCGCCGATCGAGCCCGGCGCGCCCGGCTCGACCCGATCGGGCGCCGTCGCGGCGCGCGGCTTGTGCCGGATCCCGCGCACCGGCGTGAACGCCGCGTGGCCCTCGAGCACCGCCTCGATCGCCGGATCGTCGAGCCGGCCGCCGGCGACGATGCCATGAGGAAAGCCCGAGGCCGCGAACACCTCGGCGAGCCAGCGGGTCTCGCCGACCGGGTCGGCCGGGTCCCACTCGGTCTCGACGAACACGGTCTTGACCACCTGATGCCCGGCGGCATCGCGAAAATAGTCCTCAGGCAGATAGTTCCGCCGCAGGGCCCGATAGTCGCCGTAGCGGAACGGAACCGGCTCGGGATCGCACAGCCAGGGCAGATAGTTGCGCTCCAGATCCCAGAAATGCTGGTGCGCATCGACGATCGGCAGGTCGGTCATCGCGGGTCACCACCTTGGGGCCGAAGCGCCTCAGCGCCGGCGTGCGACGAGCGTCACGATCAGCGTTTCGGAGGCGTGCTGACCCGGCTCATCTTAGTAGTACTGAGTGAAACGCCGAAAAAACTCCTCATTGAGAGAATCGATTTCGGTCGCGAGCTGCGCCGAGTATCGGAACAGATGCAGCCGCAGGGGCGACTCGCCGAAGCCGCGCACGTACCCCGCGTAGAGCCTTGCATAAGTTGCCGGATCGCCGAGCTCGTCCTCGCAGGCATCGTGCGCATGCAGCGGGGCCGGCGCGGTGCTCGCGTCGACGATCTCGAAGGCCTCCGCCAGATCCGGTCCCCGATCGATCGGCGCGCGCACCTCCGCCGCGGTCGGAAACCAGAGGGGAACACGAAATGGTCGAGGGCCGATGCCGCGAGCCGGCCGTCGTCCACCATCTGGCGGGCCACATGGTAGAGGGCGCGATAGAGCTTGCTGGCGGACGCTCTGATGCCGTTGGGCTCGCTGGCGTCCGGTACGCTGCCCGGCGTGGACACGACCGCAAACCCGCCGGGCCGCAATTCCCGGGCGCGACAGCGCAGGAACTGCGTCCGGTCGGCACGGGCGAGCGCGGCCATCTCGGCGCGCGCATCACCGGTCAGATCGGCGAACCACGCCGTGCCGGGTGAGTAGGGCGCGAGTGCTCGGCTCAGCCAGTGGCTGGCGGCAAAGCAGGTGCCGAGCGCGACCGAGCCCGGCGCTGCCATCTGCGTGTAGAACGATCCCACCGCGGCTTCGGCCGAACGCCAGAGACGTTGCGCTGATAGCCGTCAGGCCCGAAGGTGAGCGCGAACAGCATGTTCCAGTCATTGCCCGCCTGACGTCATCTCCGCCTTGATGCGACAGGATGCCGACCCGGTCGCGGTCGAATGGCTGGACCGGCAGCCCCGGGAATCGATCTGGACGACGGCGATCACCGTCTTTGAAATCCGCTTCGGCTTAGAGCTGCTGGCGCCCGGACGCCGCGGCGACGGCTTCAAGACGCTTTCGCCCGAGCGCTGGACTTCGAAGGGCGCGTTTTACCGTTCGAACGCAACGCCGCGTACCAGGCAGGGGTGATGGCCGCCCACGGGCGACAGGTGGGCCGGGTCGTCGAGTTCCGCGATGCGCAGATCGCCGGCATCGTCGCTGCCCGGCGCGCGAGCCTCGCGCAATCTCCGGCATTTCTCGGACCTTCGGATTGCCCTCCTCAATCCGTGGGCGACCGACCGAAATGAGTGATGAGCTTGCCCGCAGATGTCACTGTGAGCACACTGTGAGCAGCCGAGGGTGATCATCGGGACACACCGGGAGGGGCGCGGTGGCCAAGAACAAGCAAAAGACTAAGGCCAAACGGAAGATCGAGGCAGCCGAGGCGGCCGCTCGCATTGAAGCGAACCCGCCGAAGATGGGGCGCAAGGAGTTCGAGCGCGAGCTCGCCAAGCTGCAGGTCGAGCTCACCCGGCTGCAGGCCTGGACGGTGGCTGCGGGTGCCCGGATCATCGTCGTCTTCGAGGGGCGCGATACCGCCGGCAAGGGCGGCGTGATCAGTCGCATCACCGAGCGCGTCAGCCCGCGGGTCTTCAAGCACGTCGCCCTGCCCAAGCCTTCCGACCGCGAGAAGACCCAGATCTACAGCCAGCGCTACATCGCGCACTTCCCGGCCGCCGGCGAGATCATCCTGTTCGACCGCTCATGGTACAATCGCGCCGGCGTCGAGCGCGTCATGGGCTTCTGCACCGAGGAGCAGAGCCTGCGCTTCCTCCAGGTTACGCCGCAGTTCGAGCGCGAGATCGTCGACAACGGCATCATTCTCTTGAAGTATTTTCTCGACGTCGGCCAGGACGAGCAGCGGCGCCGGTTCGAGTCGCGGATCACCGACCCGGTCAAGCACTGGAAGCTGAGCCCGATGGATACCGAATTGGTCCGGCGCTGGTGGGCCTATACCAAGGCCTACCAGGAGATGATCCGGGCGACCGACACCACCTATGCGCCCTGGTACATCGTCCCCGCCGACGATCAGCGCCGGGCACGGCTCAACCTGATCAGCCACATGCTGAGCCAGATCCCGTACGAGAAGACCAGCATCGAGCTGCCCAAGTTGCCGAAGGCCGAGCCGCGGCCCAAGGGCGCTGAGGCCGGCCTCGAGGCGATGCACGTGGTGCCCAGTCTCTACTGACTGTAAGCGTTCGGACTGAAGCGGCTGGACGTGGCTCGGCTTAATCCCAAAGCGTGGCAACCGGATAGCCGCGGATCGCGGCATCGCAGGTCACCAGGGTCGACGCCTCGTGGCGAGCCTGAGCGATCAGGAGCCGGTCAAACGGGTCGCGGTGAAGCGGCGGCAGGTGTCGCGCCTCGAGCGCATGCGCCGCCGTCACCGGCAACGCCGTGAAGCCGGCCGCGGCGATCGTCGCCTCCAGCCGGTCGAGCGGCAGGGCCAGCTTGCTGAGGCCGCTCTTGATGGTCGCCTCCCAGACCGCGGCCGCGCTGATGTGGACGATCCGGCTCGGATCGATCAGGAGCGCCATCAGACGCGCCGGTATGCGTTTGGGGTCGAGCAGGAACCAGACAAAGGGATGGGTATCGAGGAGCAGGCTCACGGCCCCTCGGTGCCCGGTTCTTTGATCCGGCCTTCGAACAGATCTAGCAGGTCGTCCGGCAGCGTGCATCGAAGTCGTCGGCGATCCAGTATCCCTGGCGTTCGAGCAGACCGGGAACGCGCGGTTTGGTCGTCCCAGCCGGGACCAGCCGCGCCACGGGCCGGTCATGCCGGGTGATGACCACCTCCTCGTCCCGTCGAGTACGGTGTGACCACCACGTGGGGTCTTCGCCGCCCGGCGGCTCAGCGGCGGCGCCTCGGCTTGCGGGCGGGAGCCGGCGCCGCCAAGGTCTGCGTCCAGAAGCGCACCGTCTGGTGGATCATCTCGTTCACGATCGCGGATTGCTGCCGGCGCAGCTCCGCGGTCCAGAAGCCGCGCGCGGCTCCTGCCCAACTATTGGCGGCGCTGAGCCATAAGCTCAGCCATGGATTTGACATGCGTGATCTCCTTCCCGATCCGAGAGCAAACACCGATATGCGATGAAAGTTCTGCCGGGCAACGGCCCGTCGCGTCTCGTGGGGCGCCAAGCCCTGGCCGGCGGCTTAGACTGGGGCGGCGACGAACTCGACAGGGACCGGCGGATGGCCCCCGTTCTCGAAGTCCAGGACCTGACCACGCGGTTCGCGACCGCCGACGGCGAGGTCGCGGCGGTGAGCCGCCTCTGCTTCAGCATCGAGGCGGGCGAGAGCGTCGGCGTGGTCGGCGAGAGCGGCTCGGGCAAGACCCAGGCCTTCCTCTCGGTCATGGGGCTTTTGGCCAGGAACGGTCGTTGCACCGGCAGCGCCCGCTTCCGCGGCCAGGAGCTGCTCGGGCTGCCGGCGAGGCAGCTGAACGTGATCCGCGGCGTCAAGGTCGCCATGGTCTTTCAGGACCCGATGACCTCGCTCAACCCGCATCTCAGGATCGCTCGCCAGATGACCGAGGTCCTGATCGAGCACCGGGGCATCAGCGAGCAGGCGGCGCGCCGGCGGGCGCTCGACCTGCTCGACCGGGTCGGCATCCCGGCCGCCAGGCAGCGGATCGATCTCTACCCGCACGAGTTCTCGGGCGGCATGCGCCAGCGGGTGATGATCGCGACCGCACTGCTGTGCGAGCCGGAGCTGCTGATCGCCGACGAGCCGACCACCGCCCTCGACGTCACGGTTCAAGCGCAGATCCTGGAGCTCCTGCAGGCGCTCCGACGCGAGCTCGGCATGGCCATCGTGCTGATCACCCATGACCTCGGCGTGGTCGCCGGGCTCGCCGATCGGGTCCTGGTGATGTACGCCGGGCGGATCGTCGAACGGGGCCCGGTGCAGGCGATCTTCGACGATCCGCAGCATCCCTACACGCTCGGGCTGTTGCGCTCGATGCCGCGCCTGGACGCGGCGATGACCGGCGAGCTGCCCGCGATCGCCGGCCAGCCGCCCAACCTCCAGGCCCTGCCGGCGGGCTGCGCTTTCCGCGAGCGCTGCGGCTTTGCCTTCGAGCGCTGCGCCGAGCGCCCGGATCTGCGCGTCTTCACGGCCGGCCGCGAGAAGGCCTGCCACGTGGAGCGGCTGGCGTGAGCGCGCCGCTGCTGGCGGTCGAGGACCTGCGCGTCCACTTTCCGGTCGCGGTCGGTGGCCTGCTGCGGCGGCGCTACCTGCCGCTCAAGGCGGTCGACGGGGTGAGCTTCACGCTCGCGGCCGGCGAGACGCTCGGCATCGTCGGCGAGTCCGGCTGCGGCAAGTCGACCCTCGGCCGCGCCATCCTCCGCCTGATCGAGCCGGTCGGAGGCCGCGTGGTCTGGCTCGGCCAGGACCTCGCGGCGCTCGGCCCCGAGGCCCTTCGTCGCCAGCGCCGGGCGATGCAGATCGTGTTCCAGGACCCGCTCGCCGCGCTCGACCCACGCATGACCGTCGGCGACATCATCGCCGAGCCGCTCCTGACCCACGAGCCCGGGCTCGGCCGGGCCGGGATCCGGGCGCGGGTCCAAGACATGCTGGCCAGGACCGGGCTGGCGCCGCAGATGATCAACCGCTACCCGCACGAGTTCTCGGGCGGCCAGTGCCAGCGGATCGGGGTCGCCCGGGCGATGATCCTCGAGCCCAGGCTGATCGTCTGCGACGAGCCGGTCTCGGCCCTCGACGTCTCGATCCAGGCGCAGATCATCAACCTTCTGATGCGCCTGCAACGCGAGTTCGAGCTCTCGCTGCTGTTCATCAGCCACGATCTCGCGGTGGTCCGCCACATGAGCCACCGGATCCTCGTGCTCTACCTCGGCCGGACGGTGGAGCTCGCGGGTCGCGACGCTCTGTACACCAACCCCCGCCATCCCTACACCAGGACCCTGATCTCGGCGGTGCCGATCCCGGACCCGAGGCTCGAGCGCCGGAAGCGGCGCCTGGTGCTGAGCGGCGATCTGCCCTCGCCGCTGGCGCCGCCATCCGGCTGCGTGTTCCGTACCCGCTGCCCGCTTGCGATCCAGCGCTGTGCCGAGGAGGTGCCGGCAATCGAGCAGGTGGCGCCCGGCCACCAGGTCGCCTGCCACCGCTGGCGCGAGGTCTGAGCCAAGGGCATTGACCGACTGAAGGGGCTTACGCTAGCGTGGCGATAGCATGCATGGAGTGGCATCAGTGGCGCAGGTGATCGTCCGCAATCTCCCCGATCATGTGGTCGCCAGGTTGAAGGCGCGGGCAGCCCGTCAGAAGCGCTCATTAGAGCAGGAGTTACGCGCGATTCTAAGTGAGGCGGCGCGCCCGTCTCATGAGGAGATTCTGGCGGATCTCGATCGCATCCGCGCGATGACGCCAAGAGTTCCGCAAACCGATTCGGCGGAGCTGATCCGGGAAGAGCGGGACCGGGGATGGCCCTGATCGTCGATGCGAGCGTGGCGATCAAATGGTTCGTCGACGAGTCCGGGGCCGATCGGGCCCGGAGCCTCTGGCAGCGACGCGCCGATCTTGTGGCACCGGATCTGCTGGTTCCGGAAGTGTGCAGTGCGATGTGGCGGAAGGTGCGTCTCGGTCAGGCCATTCCTGATCAGGCGGCAGAAGCGGCCGATCGCCTTCGGGCCAACCTGCTCGAGCTTCGCCCGACTGCTCCGCTCGCGCCCCGGGCGATGGCGATCGCGTTGGATCTCGGTCATCCGGTCTACGACTGTTTCTACCTGGCGCTCGCGGAGCTCGAGCAGAGTCCGCTGGTGACCGCCGATCAGCGCCTGCTAGGTCAGCTGTCCGGCTCAAATTTCGAGTTGCTGGCCGAATCGCTGTAAGCTTCGACGGCGGACTGCCGTCGGATGAGGCCACTGAGCGCGGCCGGCGGCCAGCGAACAGCGTCAGACGGACCCATCGCCGAACCACCGCTCGTGGCGCCGGCACGCCGCCTACGCTCGCTCCCGTTGACGTGGGTCACTCCGGAGCTTGGGGAAAGTCCGATGTACTCGAATCTGGCGGTGCTGGCTGGGTTCGTCTTCCTGTACAGCGTCTTCGCCGGTCGGCTCCAGCGGGTCTGGGTCGGTGGCGCGATTGCGTACACTGCCTTCGGCATGATCTCGGGGACGCCGGGGCTCGGCATCCTGGAGCTCGACGTCGATGCCGAAGGCCTGCGGCTGCTGGCCGAGCTCACTCTGGCTCTGGTTCTGTTCACCGATGCCGCGAATGCGGATCTCGGGGTGCTGCGGCGCTCGCTCGCGATACCGGAGCGTCTGCTCCTCGTCGGCCTGCCGCTGACGATCGGCCTCGGCTTCATCGTGGGCGCCGTGATCTTCGACCGGCTGGATCTCCTGGAGGTCGCGATCCTCGCGACCATGCTGGCGCCGACCGACGCGGCGCTTGGCCAGGCGGTCGTCACCAACCGGTCGGTCCCGGTGGAAATTCGTGAAGGGCTGAACGTCGAGAGCGGCCTCAACGACGGGATCTGCGTGCCATTCCTGCTGCTTTTCCTGGCGCTTGCGGCCGGCCATCTCAGCGAAGGCCCGACGACCCGCCTGGTCTTCGGTCATTTTGCCCGGCAGATCGGCATCGGCGCCGCCGCGGGGCTGGTGTTGACGGTGTTCGCCGCGATGGCGATCCGGTTTGCGGTCCGGCGCGGCTGGACGAGCGAGATCTGGCTCCAGATCCCGGTTCCGGCGCTCGCTCTCCTATGCTTCGCGACGGCCCAGGCGACCGGCGGCAGCGGCTTCATCGCCTGCTTCGTCGCTGGCCTGACCGCCGGAGCCCTGACGCGGCAGCACAAGGATCAGATGCTGCGGGCGGCCGAAGGCATCGGCGACGCCCTGGCGCTTTTGACCTGGGTCGCGTTCGGCGCGACGGTGGTCGCCCTGCCGCGCGACGCGCTGTCCTGGCAGGTCGTTCTGTATGCGCTCCTCAGCCTCACTGTGATCCGGATGATCCCCGTCCTGATTTCGCTGGCCGGGACCGGCCTGCCGCTCGACACCAAGCTCTTCATCGGCTGGTTCGGACCCCGAGGGCTCGCGAGCATCGTGTTCATCATCATTGTGCTCGACGAGCACCTTCCCGGCAGCGCGACGCTCGGCATGACGGTGGTCTGCACGGTCCTTTTGAGCGTGCTCGCCCACGGTCTGACCGCCAACCCCTTCGCGGCCGCCCTCAGCTCGCGAACCGGGGCTTGGTCCGACGGCTCCGGTTCCGGATCGACGCCCTGAGCAAAGCCGGCGAGAGTGGGGCGTGGGCGGCGGGTCCGGATTGGGGAGCAGGACGATGGTCGTGGTGGTGTTCCAGGTCAGGATGCGGGAGGGACGTGGGTTAGACTATTTCGACCTCGCGGCCTTGCTCCGGCCCGAGCTCGAGCGGATCGACGGCTTCATCTCGGTCGAGCGCTTCGAGAGCCTGGCCGAGCCCGGCAAATACGTCTCGCTGTCGTTCTGGCGCGACGAGGCGGCGATTCGGGGCTGGCGGACCCATGCCCGCCACCGCGCGGCGCAGGCCCTGGGCAGGCAGGAGATCTTCGCCGATTTCCGGATCTCGGTCGCCGAGGTCGTTCGCGATTACACGTTGGCCGATCGGCTGGGCGAGGCGTCGGCGGATGAGCCTCTCTGATCAGGCCGGCGGGGCCTGGATCGTCGGCGCGAGGCGCTGGAGGACCTGGTGCGCGTCGTACGCGGTCTGGTCGGCTGCCGGCTTCTCGCCGTGGAACATCACGATGTCCATCGAGACCGTGTAGCCCTGGGAATAGCCGCCCCCGCCACCCAGAATGCTCGAGAGCCCGATGCCGACGCCGCCCGATCCGCCCGATCCGCCGCCGACCCCGAGGCCGATCGAGGGTCCGCCGACCGCGCCGCCGCGCGAATCCGTGCTCCGGCTCGCCACCTTGAAATAGTCAAAGCCGTTGGCCACCGTCAGCTCGGCGGCCCGGTAGAGCGCATAATCCTGGACGCGATTGAGCGGGGTCGCCGAGCTGCCGGCAAACGACACCCGGTAACGATCGGCCTCGATCTGCTGGTCGCGATACCCGAGATCGTCGGTCGCGGCCTGATAGGGCGTCGGCGACGAGGCACAGGCGGTCAGGCCAAGCAGGATCGCAAGGCCGCAAAGCTGCCGGATCAGGTTCACGAAGAGCTCTCCTTGGGCCGTTCGATCGTGGGGCCGAGCCGCCGGATCACGTCCCGGGCGTCGAAGCTGTCGACGTTCCCGGCCGGCTTCTCGCCGTCGCCCATCACGATATCGGCAAACGCGGTGTAGCTGTCGATCGGGTAGGCCGTATAGTTCGAAGGCCCGATCCAGCCCGGGCGCCAAAAGCCGAAATTATCGTAGCCGGTGCCCTGGTAGGAGGTCGAGCGCTCGAGGTCCTGATTGACGACCGTGAAGTAGTCGTGGTGGTGGTCGAGGGTGAGCTCGGCGGCCCGATACAGCAGATAGTCCTGCACAGTGCCGCGCCTGGTGACCGAATTGCCGGCGAAGGTGACGCGGTAGCGGTTGCTCTCGAGCTGCTGCTCGGAATAGCCATAGCCGCCATCGGCCGGCTTGTACGGGGTCGGCGTGGCGCAGGCGGCGAGCCAGGCGCTCATCAGCATGACCAACAGCCGCGGGCTCGGTCTGGCCACCGGAATGCCTCGATCAGTTCCAGCCAGGTGAATATGGCGCACGCCCCAGCATGGTCCAAGAGCCGCCGGTCCGGGAGCGCCGGATTCGCCCGCGGCAGGCGCCAGCGTCGCTCGACCTAAAGCTCCCGACCGAGCAGGCTGTCGTCGAACGGAAAGTGCGAGAGCAGCTCGACGCCCCGCTCGGTGACCAGCACCTGCTCCTCGAGCTTGACGCCGTCCGCACCGCCGTCGACGCCGATGTAACTCTCGACGCACAGCGTCATGCCCGGCTCGATCACGCCGTCGTAGCCCTGGGCAAAGTCCTGACGGTGCAGGATGTAGGGATATTCGCCGGTCATGCCGACGCCGTGGGCCAGGACGAAGTAGCGGTTGCCGGCGTAGGCCTCGGGAATCGGCCAGGCCCGCTCCGACAGCTCGCGGAAGCTCAGGCCCGGGCGAATCAGCGCGAGGTTCGTCTGCACCTGCTCGTGGGCCAGCTGATAGAGCGTGCGCTGCTCGCCGGTCGGCCGGCCGCGGCCGCAGAAGAAGGTGCGGGAAAAATCGGCGTAGTAGCCGAACGGGCCGACGACATCGGTATCGAGCGCCACCAGATCGCCGTTCTCGATCGGTCGTCGCCCGGTCTCCTGGAACCATGGATTGGTGCGCGGTCCCGAGCTCAGCAGCCGGGTCTCGACGTAGTCGCCATCCTGCTCGATCACGCTCTCATGCAGGCGTGCCCAGAGCTGGTTTTCACTCATACCGGGACGGAGCGCATCGCGCATCCCGGCGACCGACCGTTCGACCGCGGCGAGCGAGGCGCGGATGCAGACGAGCTCCTCGGGCAGCTTGAGCGCGCGGGCGCGCTCGACCGGCTCCTGCGCGTCCGACAGCTGGAATGCCTCGGCCACGAGCGCCGCCGCGGCGGCATGGTTGACCCGCTCGATCGCGAGCCGCCGGTTGCCGCCGCCATGCCGGCGCGCCAGATCGGCGATCTCCGCCGCCCAGCGCCTGGCCCGGTCCTCGAGCCACGGCCCGGCGGCGACGTACGACACGGTAGTCGCAGGCCGGATCTCGTCGATCGTCTCGAGCCCGGTGGCGAGATGGTGGCAGCCCGGAAACTCGAACAGCACGACCGGTCCCTCGGTCGCGACGAACAGGTAGCGCGCCGGATTGCGGGCGTGGAACACCTGCATGTTGCGCGCGCCGGTGGCGTAGCGGATGTTGACCGGATCGAGCAGCACGCACCCCGCCAGCTCCCGCGCCTTCAGCTGCTCCCGCAGCCGCCCGAGCCGGCCCAGCCGCAGCCGTTCGAGGCCGGTGTGGTCATTCAGGTCCATGGTCAGGCCTCGCCAGCATCATCGAGCAGGCTCTTCAGGCGGTAGATCAGCTCCAGAGCCTCGCGCGGCGTGAGTTGATCCGGATTGGCGGCCTCGAGCGCCGTTTCGAGGGGTGAGGGCTCGGCGGCCGCGGATGCTGTCCTGGTCTGCGGGCGCGGGCGGGCGGCCGCGGCCGCGAACAGCGGCAGGTCCTCGGCGAGGCGCGCCGGAGCGCCTTTGGCCTCGCCCTGCTCGAGGTGATGCAGGACCTCCTCGGCGCGCGCCAGCACCGGCGCCGGCAGGCCGGCCAGGCGTGCCACGTGGACGCCATAGGAGCGGTCGGCGGCGCCCTCGGCGACCTCGTGCAGGAAGATCACGTCGCCCTGCCATTCCTTGACCCGCATGGTCCGGCAGACGAGGTGCTCGAGCTTGGCGGCGAGCGCCGTCAGCTCGTGGAAGTGGGTCGCGAACAGGCCCCGGCAGCGGTTGACCGCGTGCAGGTGCTCGACCACCGCCCAGGCGATCGAGAGGCCATCGAAGGTCGCGGTGCCGCGGCCGATCTCGTCCAGGATCACGAGGCTCTTCTCGGTCGCCTGGTTCAGGATCGCCGCGGTCTCGACCATCTCGACCATGAAGGTCGAGCGGCCGCGGGCGAGGTCGTCGGCGGCACCGACCCGGGAAAACAGGCGGTCCACGACCCCGATCCGCGCATGCTCGGCGGGCACGAAGGAACCGATCTGCGCGAGCACCGCGATCAGCGCGTTCTGGCGCAGGAACGTGCTCTTGCCGGCCATGTTCGGGCCGGTCAGCAGCCACAGGCGCGAACTGCCGGACAGATCCGCATCGTTGGCGATGAAGGGCTTGGCCTCCGCGGCCAGCGCCTGCTCGACCACCGGGTGGCGACCCGCCCGGACCGCGAAGGCGTCGCCCTCTTCGATCTCGGGGCGGACGTAGCGTTGTTCGGTCGCGAGCTCGGCGAGCCCCGCGGCAACGTCGAGCCGTGCGATCGCCTGCGCGGTCCGGGCGATCGCTTCGGCCTCCGCGAGAACGGTCTGGCAGAGCTCCTCGAACAGCTCGAGCTCGAGCGTCAGCGCGCGCTCGCGGGCGCTGGCGATCTGGCTTTCGAGCTCGGCGAGCTCGGCGATGCTGTAGCGGGTCGCGTTCGCCATGCTCTGACGCTGGACGAAATGCGCCGGCACCTTGGCGAGGTGGGTCGCGGTCACCTCGATGTAATAGCCGAGCAGATTGTTGTGCCGGATCTTGAGGGAGCCGATGCCGGTTTCCTTCTGGACCCGGGCCTCGAGGGCCGCGATGTGCCGGCGCGCCTGGTCGCGCAAGGCCCGCAGGCGGTCGAGCTCGACCTGGAAGCCCGCGGCGATGAAGCCGCCGTCGCGGGCGAGGAAGGGCGGGTCCGGGATCAGCGCCGCCTCGAGCCGGGCGACGAGCTTCGTCTGCGCGTCGATCGCCTGGCCGCTGCCGGCGAGCGGCGAAGTGCTGCGCGCCAGGCGCTGTTTGATCTCGCCAGCGGCGGCGAGCCCGGTTCTGATCGCGAGCAGGTCGCGCGGCCCGCCGCGGCCGAGCGACAGGCGCGAAAGCGCGCGCTCGAGGTCGGGACAGCCCTTGAGCGCCTCGCGCAGATCGGCGCGCAGGGCCGGGTCCTCGACCAGCGCCTGGACCGCGTCGAGCCGGCGCCGGATCGGCTCGGCGCGGGCCAGGGGCGCTGCCAGCCGCGCCGCCAGCAGGCGGCCGCCGGCACCGGTCGCCGTCCGGTCAATGGCCGCGAGCAGGCTGCCCTGCCGCTCGCCCGAGAGGTTGGTCAGCAGCTCGAGATTGCGCCGGGTCGCGGCATCGACCAGAAGATGCGTGCCGGGCGCCACCCGCCGGGGCGGGGCGAGATGCGGCAGCCGGCCCTTCTGGGTCAGCTCGACGTAACCGAGCAGCGCACCGCTGGCGCCGAGTTCGGCGCGCGAGAAGGCGCCGAAGCCGTCGAGTGCTGCGACCCCGAAGCTCGTCTTCAGCCGGCGCTCTCCGGCAAGCGAATCGAACTCGCGATCGGGCAAGGGCGTCAGCCGCTCGCCGAGGTCGCGCCAGGCCGGGCGCAGCGCCTCGATTTCGAGCAGGCCCTCGGGCAGCAGCAGCTCGCCCGGTCCGATGCGGGCGAGCTCGGCGGCGAGCGTGCCGCCCTCGACCGGTCCGGTCAGGAAATCGCCGGTCGAGATGTCGAGCCAGGCGAGTGCCAGCGTCTGCTGGCTGCGCGCCAGCGCGGCCAGGAAATTGTGTCGCCTGGCCTCGAGCAGGCTGTCCTCGGTCAGCGTGCCGGGCGTGACCACCCGGATCACGGCGCGCTCGACCAGGGACTTGGCGCCGCGCTTGCGGGCGGCCGCCGGGTCTTCGGTCTGCTCGCAGATCGCGACCTTGAAGCCGTGGCGGATCAGGCGCTCCAGATAGCTCTCGGCGCTGTGCACCGGCACGCCGCACATCGGGATGTCGTCGCCCTGATGGCGCCCGCGTTTGGTCAGCGCGATGTCGAGCGCAGGGGCGGCCTTTTGCGCGTCCTCGAAGAACAGCTCGTAGAAATCGCCCATGCGGAAGAACAGCAGGCAGTCGGGGTGCTCGGCCTTGCACGCCTGATACTGGGCGATCATCGGCGAGGCGGCGGGCGCTGGCTGGCGATCGGCGACGGGCATCGGTGGCGGGTCTGGCGCAGTTCCTGGCAGATCGGCGCCGAGGATAGCAGCCGCAGGCGGTCGACCCTAGCCTCGCGGCAGCGCCAGCTCGGCCATCCCTGGCTGAGGAATTGTCTTTCTCGACCGGAACAGCGAACTTGCGCACAGGTCCGGGGGCGATCGCCCGCCGCGGGAGGAGATCGAGCTGTGGCAGATGAATCTCGACGGAACATCGCATCGACCGAGCACATGGTCGACCACGACCGCAACTCTCTCATGCAGGACCAGATGGTCCGCAGCCATGCGGAGCGGTTGTGCGCCCTGGTGGGCGAGATCGGCGCCGTCGCGCCGGAATTCGTGATGATGGACTATGGCTGCGGTCCGGGACACAGCGCGCTCGATACCGCCCGTCCGGTGATCGAAGCCTGCCGGCGCCTCGATCCGCAGGGCTCAATAGCGATCCGCCATGCCGATTGGTGTCGAGGACGATCATTCCTCGAAGGTTGCCGGCTGCGCGATCCCGCCCGGCAGCTCAGGCGAATCGTCCTGGAGCCCGATCGCGGCGAAGCGCGCGCGCAGCCGGCTGCCGAGCGGTTCGTTGGAGGAATCCTCCTGCGGTACGGCGTTGCGCAGGATTTCTCGGACCTCCTCCTCGGTACTGCGGCCGTGGCGGCGTGCGCGGCGCTGCAGACCCGCCTTGACGTCATCTTCCAGAGTGCGGACCACGAGCTGAGCCATGCTGGTTTCCAATTCCTCGCGATGATCAAGTGGTGTTCAGCCTACCGATCCTTCGGGTCCAGCGCGTCGCGCAGGCCGTCGCCGATGAAGTTGAAGCAGAACAGCGTGATCGCAAGGAAGGTCGCGGGGAAGATCAGGAGCCAGGGGGCGGATTCCATCTGGGCAGCACCCTCGGAAATCAGAACGCCCCAGGAGGTCAGCGGCTCCTGGACGCCGAGGCCGAGAAAGCTGAGGAAGGACTCGGTCAGGATCACCTGCGGTACGGTGAGCGTGACGTAGACCACGACCGGCCCGAGCACGTTCGGGATGATGTGGCGCGTGATGATCTTGCGATTGGGAACGCCCGCGGCACGGGCCGCCTCGATGAACTCCTTGCCCTTCACCGCGAGCGTCTGGCCGCGCACGATCCGGGCCATGGTCAGCCACTCGACCGCGCCGATCGCGAGGAAGATCAGGAAGATGTGGCGGCCGAACACCACCATCAGCAGGATCACGAAGAACATGAAGGGCAGCGAGTACATGACGTCGACGAAGCGCATCATCAGATTGTCGAGCGCGCCGCCGACGTAGCCCGCGACAGCACCCCAGGTGACGCCGATCACGAGGCTGACCGCGGTCGCCAGCAGACCGACCGTCAGCGAGACCCGGCCGCCGTACAGCGTCCGCACGAACAGGTCGCGGCCGTTGCCGTCGGTGCCGAACCAGTGGCCATGGGCGAGATCGGGCGGCGCCTGGATCTGATCCCAGAAGACCTCGTCATAGGCGTAGGGGCTGAGCCAGGGGGCGAGGAGCGCAAGGGTCGCGATCAGCGCCAGCACGAACATCGAGACCACCGCCGCCTTGTTGCGGAACAGCCGGCGGCGGGCATCCTGCCAGAGCGAGCGGCCCTCCACCTCAGGGACCGGCTCAAGCGCGTCCGGGCGAAGCGTCACCCTCATCGCTGCTTCACCTTCGGATCGAGCAGGCCATAGAGCAGATCGACGGCGAGGTTCAAGGCGATGATCAGCACCGCGTAGGTGATCACGGTGCCCATCACCAGGGTATAGTCCCGGTTCAGCGCCCCCTGGACGAAGTAGCGGCCGATCCCGGGGATGCCGAAGATGGTCTCGATCACGACCGAGCCGGTGACCAGCTGCGCGGTCGCGGGGCCGAGGTACGAGACCACGGGCATGAGCGCACCCTTGAGCGCGTGCCGGACGATCACGACCTGCTCGCGCAGGCCCTTGGCGCGCGCGGTCCGGATGTAGTTCGCGTGCAGCACTTCGATCATGCTGCCGCGGGTCAGACGCGCGATGTAGGCGATCTGCGGGAGCGCCAGCGCGATCACCGGCAGGATCAGGTTCGGGGCGGCACCGCCATTCCAGCCGGCGACCGGCAGCCAGCGCAGCCAGACCCCGAAGATCAGGGTCAAAAGCGGCGCCATGACGAAGTTCGGGACCGCGATCCCGGTCATCGCGGTCGCCATGACGCCGTGGTCGAAGCCCGTGTTCTGGCGGAGTGCTGCGAGCGTGCCGAGCGTGATCCCAAGCCCGATGGCGAGCCCGAGCGCGAGGCCGCCGACCTCGAGGCTGGCCGGAAACCCGGTCGCGAGCAGCTCCGCGACCGTGAAGTCCCGATACTTGAACGACGGGCCGAAGTCGCCGTGCAGCAGGCCAAGCAGATAGTCGCGGTACTGCAGCAGCACCGGCTGGTCGAGATGGTAGGCCTTGAGCACGTTCTTCTCGATCTCGACCGGCAGCGCCCGCTCGCGATCGAACGGGCCGCCGGGCGCCACCCGCATCATGAAGAAGGCGACCGTGACGATCACCAGCAGGGTCGGGATGCTGGTCAGGAGGCGGCGGGTGACGTAGGCGCCCACGGCCTCACCCGAGCGGGCCTGGCCCCTGCCGGCGCTCAGGCGATCGGCGCTCGAAGGTGCGTCTTGACACCGTCCGGAAGCCTTGGCTCGAAATCGATCCGCGTGACACGCCCCTCAGGACCGCCGTCGCCGAGGCGAGCCAGCTCCTCGATCAGGATCGTGGCCATGGGTCCGACCACTCCCTTCAGCTTGTCGTAGAAGCGCTTCGGATCTCGCACGATCCGTCCGTGAGCATCGGCAACCGAGATCGGGGGCGATCGGACCGGCGTCCACCCCTTCGGTCGTTTGGTGCACGGTCCAGCACGTCCAGGGATCGTTGCGCGCCACGGTATCTTCGTAAGAAAGTTGTAAACGCCATAGCGGGCCGCGCCAAGAATCCGGCTGTCGAAGATCTGACCGCAGCCGCAGACCATGATGGCGTCGGGGTGCCAGGTTGCGAGCTGCTGAAAAAACCACTCCATCTTGAATTCGCCCGTGTAGACGGGCAGCCCCGACTGCAGCGCGGTTTCGATGGCCGCCGCCTCGATCGCCACCCGCTCGGACGGTCGTAGTGCTTCCAGACCCTCTTGCGCAGGCCGATCCTGGCGTCCGCATTGACCGCGTCGTCCGTGGCGACTGCCACCGGATAGAGACGCGCCGGGTGGGCACGCTCGTAGCCGAGCAGAGCGCTCAGCAGCTCGATGCTGTAGAAAAAACCCGTCACCGCCAGCACCCGCAGCCCGGCGTCGGTTCTCTTGCTCGCCTCTTCCGGAGCGGGGAGGATCAACTCCCCCCAGCGGGAACCGTCGACGGCGACGAACGAATGGCCGGGACGGTCGTGCTCGAGCGCGCGAATTGACGACGTCCTCTTTGCGCAGATCATTCATCACATCACCCGGGCGCCCTCATCAAACCACCGACCCAAGGCGGCGGGGCGGCGGGCCAGAGCGGCCCGCCGGCCCCACAGGCATCTCAGCGCTCGACAGTCAAAAAACGGGTGCGATGGATGTCCTTGGTGTTGTCGACCCAGCCCTTGACCGACTTGGCGACCAGATCCTTAGAGACGTAGTAGAAGATCGGGATGTTCGGCATGTCGGTCATCGCGACCGCTTCGGCCTGGTGCAGCAGTTGCGCCCGCGCCTTGAGGTCGGCCGTCTTCGAGGCCTCCGCCATGAAGCGGTTGAACTCCGGGTTGGCATAGCCCGCGTAGTTCAGAACCCCCGTGTTGCTGTCCATCAGGTAGAGGAAGTTCTGGGCGTCGTTGTAGTCGGCGATCCAGGCGGCGCGCGCGACCTGGAAGTTGCCCGTCTGCAGGTCGTTGTAGTGGACCTTGACCTCGCTGTTGAAGAGCTCGGTATCGACCCCGAGCTGCTTCCACATGGCGGCGACCGCGATCGCCACCTTCTTGTGGGTCTCGGAGGTGTTGTAGCGGAGCGTCAGCCGGAGCGGCTGCTCCGGACCGAAACCCGCCGCCGCGAGCAGGTCCTGGGCCTTGGTCAGACGGTCCGGATAGGCCGTGTTCTTCCAGTCGACGTAGGCCGGCTCGCCGTAGTTGCCGGTGCCCGGCGGCACGAAGCTGTAAGCCGGCAGTTCGCCCGCGCGCAGGATCTTGTCGGTGATCGCTTCGCGGTCGATCGCGAGCGCCAGCGCCTGGCGCACGTTCCGGTCGTCGAACGGCGGCTTGCGGGTGTTGATCGCGTAGTAGTAGATGCCGAGGTAGGGCGCGATCCGGGTCTCCTCCGGCAGGTTCGCCTTGAGCCAGTCGATCTGATCCGAGGCGAAGTCGTACTGGACGTCGATCTCGCCGGCGCGGAACCGCTTGGTCGCGGCGTTGCGCTCCTCGGCCGGATAGAAGGTGACGCTGTCGATCGCGACGTTGGCGGCGTCGTAGAACGCCGGGTTCTTGACCGACTTGATGTGGTCGTTCGGCACCCATTCGACGACCGTGTAGGCCCCGTTGCCGACGATGTTGCCGGGCTTGACCCATTCGTCGCCAAGCTTCTCGACCTTGTGCTTGGGCACCGGGAAGGCGGTGTAGTGGGTCAGCTGCTCGAGGAAGTAAGGCGTCGGGCTCTCGAGCGTGATCTCCAAGGTCTTGGGGTCGAGTGCCTGCACGCCCAGCCTGTCCAGGTCCTCGATGGCGCCCTCGTTGATCGCCTTGGCGTTCTTGATCGTGTACAGGAGCGAGGCGTATTCGGCGGCGGTGGCGGGATCGAGGATGCGGTGGAACGCGAACACGAAATCGTCGGCGGTCACCGGGACCCCGTCGGACCAGTTGTGATCGCGTAGCTTGAAGGTGTAGACGAGGCCGTCGTCGCTCACCTGCCAGCTCTCGGCGGCGCCCGGGATCACGCTGCCATCGGCCGCCTCGGTGGTCAGGCCCATGAACATGTCGCCGATGATCCGGTTCTCCCAGGTGCCGGTGACGTGATGCGGGTCCAGCGTGTCGGGCTCGCCCGAGTTGGCGACGCGAAGCTCGCCCGCGGCACGTGCCGGGGCGCTGCCGAGGCCAATCGCCAGGGCCAGGCCGAGGGCAGCCCAGCGGGCGTCGCACCGATGCAGCCACATGGCAAACCTCCCCGCTAAGCCCGGCCGTGGGCGGGCCAGCGGTTCAGGGCGCTGACGGCCGGATCGATGATGGCTTTGCCGGCGAGCCTAGCACGCCGCCATCCGCTCACAACCCAAAAGCGTCTGGGCAGGGCGTGATCGCCCGGGGGTGCGATCTGCCCCGAGGGCGCCGGCTGGATGTCAGGACCGGCTTGAAAAAGCCCTCAGCGGTCTAGAAGTACCGTTCCGGCACGGTGATGACGTCGCCCGGCTGGACCAGCGTATCGACACGCGCGGGGAACGCACAGCCGCTGCGCTCGATGCTCGCGCTGGTCTGGTTGGCCCGGTAGGTGTAGCCGCCGGCCAGCGCGATGCCGTTGGTCAGGGTCATGCCGTCCCGGAACTCGTAGGCCCCGGGATTGGAGACCTCGCCGAGGACATAGAAGGACCGGTAGCTCTGCAGCTGGACGCCGACCTGCGGGTTGACGAGGAACTGATCCTTCTTCAGGCGCGCCTCGATCTGGTCCTCGAGCTCGCGCGTGGTCAGGCCGCCGGCCTTGAACTCGCCGACCAGCGGCAGCGCGAGGAAACCCTCGCCATCGATCGTGAACTGGCCGGACATGTCCGGCTGCCGGAAAATCGTGACCTGGACTATATCGCGCGGGCCGAGACGGTAGCCGCTGATGCCGGCGTTCGGCGGGGCACCGTCCTTGCATTCCGGAACGCCGCTGCTGGAGCAGGCGGCCAGCCAGCCGAGGCTCAGGAGGATCACGATCAGCCGCTTCACGGGCGTGACCGATCGCAGTGTTGCAAAGCCTCGAGCGCGAAGTACAAACTGCCGAGCAGCATGAAGACCAAGGGCGACCATCCGGGCGATGTAAGCGGCAGGCCGACGAGAGAGGTCACGAGATCGAGCGCTGCCAGCAGGGAACACAACAGACCAAGGAGCAACATGGTTCTGACAGCCCATTGGCTAACCGATTGACGGCCGGCGGGCAAGCCCTTCGACGGGCTTGGCGCACCAGGGGCCGCATCAGGCGCGGCGACGGTCGTCTCGCTCGCGGGTTCTGCGGTCGTCGACCGGCTCGACCGGTTGTGCCCGGCGGCGCGGCCCGGACGGTGCCTACAGGGGGCCGGTGGGCCCCTCGGCACCGAGTTCCGATGCGATCGCGACCAGCTGGTCGTCGGGGGTTTCCCCGACCAGCGCATAGGTCAGGTCGCCATCCTGCCAGTAGCCGGCGGTGAGGTCGCCGACCTCGACCAGCTCAATCGCCTGGCCGACCTCGAGCGGCGCCGAGGACAAGCACAGGGTCAGGCGATGGCCGGTGCCGTCCTGATAGATCAGCTGCGCCATCGGCCGGTTGTCGGCAGTCAGCAGCCGGCCGCCGACCAGCTGCAGGCCGAGCGTCGCCAGCACCGGGATCTCGACCGGCTCGCCCAGGCGGCTGGAGAACCAGGCGGCCATCTCCGCCGTCGATCCCGCGGTCAGTTCGACCGGCCGGCGCTGGTCGGGGCCGAACACCTCGTGGGCTTCGGCTGCCTTGATCACCAGCTCCGGGATCCGGTTCTCGAGATAGCTCTGATACAGGCCGTGGCCCGACCAGCCGGCGGCGAGCAGCAGGGCGATGGTGGCCGCCTGGGCCAGCCAGCGGCTGTAATGCGGCCGGTTCAACCGCTCCGCGAGCGTCCGCTGCAGCTCGGCCGTGGCCGGATCATCGGCCACCAGATCAACCTCCGCGAGCCGGCGCTGGAGCGCGTCCTTGTGCCCGGCGTAGTCCGCCAGCCGCTGCAGGTCGTCGGGATGCCGGCCGAGGTAGGCCAGCACCGCCCTGCAACGTTCCGCCGGGAGCTGGCCGTCGACGAACGCCTGCAGCTCGGTCTCGGTCATTTCGGGCGGGCTCATCGCTTGCCTCCGATCACCCGCAGCGGCACCCTGAGATCGCCGTGCATCATCTGACGGAGGGTCTCGCGGCCGCGGGCCAGCCGCGACATCAGGGTGCCGAGCGGGATACCCTGGATCTTGGCCGCCTGCTCGTAGCTGAAGTCCTCGAGCGCGATCAGGCTGAGCGCTGCTCGCTGGGCGTCGGGCAAGCGGGCGAGCGCCGCCAGGACGTCGCGCACCTCGAGCACGATCAGCTGCCCCGGCGCCTGGCCGACCGCAGCGGCCTCGTCGTCCAGCGCCACGGTCGGCGGACGGGGCCGGCGCACGCCGCTGACGAAGACATTGTGCATGATCGAGAACAGCCAGGCCCGCAGGTTGCCGCCGGTGCGAAACGAGCGCGCCGCGGCGATCGCCCGTACCAGCGTGTCCTGGACCAGGTCCTCGGCCTCCGGCTGGCTGCCGGTCAGGGCGAACGCATACCTGCGCAGGCCGGCGGTATGCTCGGCGAGCTGGTCGATCACGGCCTGGCTGGTCATTGCGCTCCTCGAGCCCGCAGCACTCCGATGTACGAGCATCCCGCGAACATAGTCCCTGCCCTGAAGCGAATCCTGCAGGACCGCTCCTGGCCACGTGAGCCGGCCGGCAAGGCCGCGGCCGTCAATCCGGATGCACTGCGACCGAATCGCCGGGGACGCGCGATCCGATACCCTTGCCGCCCGGGCCCGCACCGCCAACCTGTTCGGTATGGCTGATCGTCGGGCCTCAAGGCGGTATCGAGGCGTCCGCGCGGGCTGGCGGCTGGTCGCCGCCGGCGTCGCGATGCTGGTCGCGGCCTGCGCGGCGGGCGGCGCCGGGCAGCACGCCGCCGACGCCGGACATCCGCTGACCGGCCGGATCTATCAGGTCGCGAGCGGCCGCTTCGTCGACCAGGCGGCGCTCGTCGCCGACCTCGGGCGCGCGGACTTCGTGTTGCTCGGCGAGCGCCATTCCAACCCCGATCACCAGCGTCTGGAGGCGCTCCTGGTCGAAGCGCTCCAGGCCGAGAGCGAGCACCCGCGTGCGCTCGCCTTCGAGATGATCCCGAGCGACCGGCAGCTGGCCCTGGTCGAGTACCGGCAGCGCCACCCGGGCGACCCGGCCGGGCTCGGCCAGGTGGTCGGCTGGGCGCGGCTCGGCTGGCCGGACTGGGCGCTCTACGCGCCGATCGCAGAGAGCGCCATTCGGCACGGCGCCCCGATCGTGGCGGCGGATCTGTCGCCGGCGCAGAGCCGGGCCGTGTTCCGCGAGGGGCCGGACGTGCTGCAGTCCGCGATGGTGCGCCGGACCGGTCTGGATCAGGACCTGCCGGCCAATCTCGCGGCGAGCCTCGTCCAGGAGCTGCGCGCCGCCCATTGTGACCAGGTCCCGGAGCCGGTGGTCGCCGGCATGTTCCGCGTCGAGCGGGCGCGCGATGCGATGATGGCCGATCGCCTGGCGACGGTCGGCGGCCGGGCGGGCGGCGTGCTGATCGCCGGCAATGGCCAGGTCCGGACCGACCGCGGCGTGCCCTGGTATCTCGCCCGGATGCGGCCGCGCGCCAGGACGCTGAGCGTCGGTCTGCTCGAGGTGCTGGACGGGATCGAGAGCGTGCCGCCCGGCCTACCCTTCGACTACGTCTGGTTCACGCCCGGGGTCGGCGCCGACCCGCCATGCGCCGAGCCGGACCCGGCGCTCGAGCGGTTGGAACGCCCGCTGCGCAGCTGAAGCGGAGCAGCGAGCCGGTCAGCCGCCCGCGCGCCGCTTCACCTCGAGCCGACGCCGGTGCAGGATCGGCTCGGTGTAGCCGTTCGGCTGCGCCCGGCCCTGGAACACCAGATCGCACGCCGCCTGGAAGGCGACGCTGGCCTCGAAATCGGGCGCCATCGGCCGGTAGGTCGGGTCGCCCGCGTTCTGCCGGTCGACCACCGCCGCCATCCGGCGCATGGTCGCCATCACCTGGTCCTCGCTGCAGATGCCGTGGTGCAGCCAGTTGGCGATGTGCTGGCTCGAGATCCGCAGCGTCGCCCGGTCTTCCATCAGCCCGACGTCGTGAACGTCCGGCACTTTCGAGCAGCCGACCCCCTGATCGATCCACCGGACCACGTAACCGAGAATGCCCTGGGCGTTGTTGTCGAGCTCCTGCTGGATCGCCTCGGGCGGCCAGTTCGGGCGCTCGGCGACCGGGATCGAGAGGATGTCGTCGAGGCTGGCGCGCGGCCGCGACTTCAATTCCTCCTGGCGCGCCCTGACGTCGACCTTGTGGTAGTGGAGCGCGTGCAGGGTCGCCGCGGTCGGCGAGGGGACCCAGGCGGTATTGGCGCCGGCCCGGGGGTGGGCGATCTTGGTCTCGAGCATCGCCGCCATCAGGTCGGGCATCGCCCACATGCCCTTGCCGATCTGGGCCCGGCCCTCGAGCCCGCAGGCGAGACCGACGTCGACGTTCCAGTCCTCGTAGGTCTGCATCCAAAGGGCGGATTTCATGTCGCCCTTGCGGATCATCGGGCCTGCTTCCATCGAGGTGTGGATCTCGTCGCCGGTCCGGTCCAGGAAGCCGGTGTTGATGAACACGATCCGGTCCTTGGCGGCGCGGATGCACTCCTTGAGATTGACGGTGGTGCGCCGCTCCTCGTCCATCAGGCCCATCTTGAGGGTGCAGGGCTCGAGCCCGAGCGCGGCCTCGATCCGGCCGAACAGCTCGCTCGTGAACGCCACCTCCTCGGGCCCGTGCTGCTTCGGCTTGACGATGTAGACCGAGCCCGCGCGGCTGTTCCGGTGCCGGCCCAGGCCGCGCAGATCATGCAAGGCGATCAGGCTCGTGATCATGCCGTCCAGAATGCCCTCGGGCACCGGCTCGCCGTGCCGGTCGAGCACCGCGTCGCTGCTCATCAGGTGGCCGACGTTGCGCACCAGCATCAGGCTCCGGCCGTGCAGCGTCAGCTCGCCGCCATCGGGGCGAGCGTAGGTCCGGTCCGGATTGAGCTCGCGCTCGACGGTCCCGCCGCCCTTCTCGAACGTGGCCGCGAGGTCGCCCCTGAGCAGGCCCAGCCAGTTGCGATAGGCGCCGACCTTGTCCTCGGCATCGACCGTCGCGACCGAATCCTCGAGGTCGACGATGGTGGTCACCGCGGCCTCGATGATCACGTCGGCGACGCCCGCGGGGTCGGTCCGGCCGACCGGATGACCATTGTCGATCCGGATCTCGACGTGCAGGCCGTGGTTGACCAGGAGGACCGCGGAGGGCGCCGACGGGTCGCCCTGGTAGCCCGCGAGCTGCGCCGGATGGAAGAGCCCGGTGCGGTCGCCGCCGGTCAGGCTGACCGACAGCCGGCCGGCCTCTATGGCGTAGTTGGTGGCGTCGCGATGCGACCCCGCAGCAAGCGGCGCCACCTCGTCCAGGAAGGCGCGCGCATACTCGATCACGCGCTCGCCGCGCACCGGATTGTAGCCGCCACCGCGCTCGGCGCCGTCGCTGTCCGGGATCGCGTCGGTGCCGTAGAGCGCATCGTACAGGCTGCCCCAGCGGGCGTTGGCGGCATTCAGCGCGTAGCGGGCGTTGGTCACCGGCACGACCAGCTGCGGCCCGGCGATGGTGCTGATCTCGGCGTCGACCCTGGCGGTGGTGGCCGCGAAATCCTCCCCCTCCGGCAGCAGATAGCCGATCTCCTCGAGGAAGCTGCGGTAGGCGTCCGGATCGAGCAGCTGGCCGCGGCGCGCCCGGTGCCAGGCGTCGATCTTCGCCTGAAGGTCGTCCCGTTTCGCCAGCAGCGCGCGGTTGCGCGGTGCCAGTTCGTGGACGATCGCATCGAGCCCCGACCAGAATCGCTCCGGCGTCAGCCCGGTCCCCGGCAGGGCCTCGTCCCCGATGAAGTCGTGCAGCACCTTCGCGACCCGAAGACCGCCGGCCTGAATGCGTTCCGTCATGATTCGTGCCTTGCTCCTGCTGTCCCGAGCGAGATGGCGCCCGCGGCCACGCTCGACGACCCCTCGCGGACATAGTTCGTTGGACTCCGCCACCCGCGCAAGCCTTGGTCACTCCGGCAGCGGATCCAGCGGCCAGATCGGCCGGCGTACGCGGGTATACGGCAGGCGCGCGAAGTCCTGGGTCAGCGCCCCCGGCCCGTCCAGCCAGAGCACGGCCCTGGCGATCGGCGCGAAGCCGGCATGGAAGTGCTGGGCCGACTTGACCACCACCAGCTTCTTGTCGTCGAGCCGGATGCCGTGGTCGGTGAACAGCGCCGGGTCGAACGCCTGGGTCCGGGTCGCGTTGAGCAGCAGCTCGATGCCATCCACCCGGATCGCGGCGACGTCGCCGAGCTGGGTCCAGCCGCCCGAGAAGCGCTGCCGGCCACCCTTGGCGAGGTGCAGCACCTCCGCCTCGACGTCCAGCGGCTCGCCCGAGGCAGGGCCGACCTTGCCGCCGAGTCGGAGCCGGACCCTGGCGCCGGCGCCGGCCAGATGGCAGAAGGCAACCGCGACCGGGTCCCAAAAAGGGCCGAGCGCCGCGCCGGCGACCCTTCGCTCGAGCAGCCGCCGGAGCAGGAAGGTGGCATCGCTCGGGGCGCCGCCGCCGGCATTATCCGAGGTGTCGGCGAGCACGATCGGCCCGCCCTGGATCGCGAGGGCACGCGCGAGGCCCGCCTCGTGGTCCAGCATCGGGGCCGCGGTCCGGCCGCGCAGCGCCTGCAGCTCGCGCCCGATTTCGGCGGCGACCGTCTCCGCCTTCGCCCGATCACCGTCGGTCACGACCAGGACCTTGGCGCCCAGATCGGCGACGTCCGCCCAAGGGAAGCCATGGCCGAGCGAGACCGAGAGGACGCCGTCCCGGCCCTCGAGCGCCTTCATTCTGGCGACCAGAGCCTTGGCCGGCTCGCGCGTGGTGTGGATGGTCGCGATCATGCGGCAGTCGAACACCGCGCTCGTCGGCCGGATCTCGCGTCGCGCCGCGCGGAGTGCGAGGTCGACCAGCTCTTCGGCGCGCTCGTAGGTGTCGGTGTGCGGATACTCCTTATAGAAGACGAGGAGGTCGCTGGTGCGGACCATGGTCTCCGTCAGGTGGCAATGGAGGTCGAGCTCGGCCCCGACCACCACGTCCGGGCCGACCAGCGCCCGGACGCGGGCGAGCAGATCGCCCTCGCAGTCCTCGCAGCTGTCGGCGACCATGGCGCCGTGCAGCGACAACAGGACGATCTCGACCGGCAGGACGCTGCGCAGCTGATCGAGCAGCCGGTCGCGCAGGGTTGCCCACGCGTGGCGGGTCGTGAGGCCGGCCGGAGCGGCGAACGCGGCCAGGCCCTCGATCACGGTCAGATCGGCCGTCGCCGCGCGCCGGCGGCCCGCGACGATCGGACCGGTGAAGAAACGGGGCTCGTCGGGATGCCTTCCCGCCGGGAACCACAAGTACTCCTCGAAGCTGCCGAGCCCGGTCGGGATCGGCGAGAAGGTGTTGGTTTCGGTCCCAAGCGCCGCCACGAACAACCGCATGATCCTGCCTCCGTGGTCGTGCCGTCCCCCGGGCCAGCATCGACAGGCCGGCTCGTACGCGCAATCCGGCGGTAGCACCGGCCATGCGCACGCGCCTTGCGAACGCCGGGAGGCACCCGCCGTCCTGACCACGCCCGCGGTCCGCAGCGCGCGATGTCGGGAAGACCGTGGGGCGAGCAACGGGAATCGAACCCGTGACCTCCAGAGCCACAATCTGGCGCTCTAACCAGCTGAGCTATGCCCGCCGCAAGGGCGCTTCTCTTTAGCTGCGCATCCCGGTCCCGGTCAAGCCGGCGCCCCGTCTCGAACGACGGGTGTTCTGCCTTGGATTTAGGCAAAATGCCCATCGAACGAGCAAAAATCCGGGCCTCGATTGCGAAACACGCCGCTCCGGGACAAACTGTCGGCTGGCACGATCCATGCTTTGCAGGACGTGATCACGGGGCAGGCGCGCGCCCGCCCGCCGGTCGGAGCCAAGTCGATCGCGGGGCGGCCGCGTCCCGTCCCTCGGTCGGAGCAAAATTCGGAAGGGTCGGTGGCTGCTATGAAGAAAATCGAGGCGATCATCAAGCCGTTCAAGCTGGATGAGGTCAAGGAGGCCTTGCAGGAGGTCGGCCTCAAGGGCATGACCGTCACCGAGGTCAAGGGCTTCGGCCGCCAGAAGGGCCACACCGAACTCTACCGGGGTGCCGAGTACGTGGTCGACTTCCTGCCCAAGGTCAAGGTCGAGATCGTGCTCGAGGACAGCCTGGTCGACCGCGCCGCCGAAGCGATCCTGAACGCCGCCAAGACCGACCGGATCGGCGACGGCAAGATCTTCATCTACAACCTCGAAGAGGCGATCCGGATCCGCACCGGCGAACGCGGCGCCGACGCGCTCTGAGCCGCCGCAAGGCCCATGATGTGCTCCCTGCCCCAACCCCGCCGCCAGGCCACCGCCAGCGTTTCGAGCGCCGCCGCCGGCCGCGGCGTCCGAGCCCGCTGAACGCCCAAAGCCCCGCGCAAGCAAGAAAGGAAACCCGCCCATGATGCTGGGATGCAAGACCCCGGACGACGTCATGAAGGCGATCAAGGACCAGGACGTCCAGATCGTCGATCTCCGCTTTGTCGACCTGCCCGGCATGTGGCAGCACACCTCCTATCCCTCCCCCGCGATCGACGTCGAGGCGATCGACGAGGGCCTGGGGTTCGATGGCTCCTCGATCCGCGGCTTCCAGGAAATCCACGCCTCCGACATGCTGCTGATGCCGGACGAGAAGACCGCGTTCATCGACCCGTTCTGCGCCCACAAGACCCTGGTCCTGATCTGCGACGTCCGCGACCCGATCACCAAGGAATACTACTCCCGCGACCCGCGCGGCGTCGCCCGCAAGGCCGAGGAGCACCTGAACACGACCGGCATCGGCACCCGCGCCTTCTTCGGCCCCGAGGCCGAGTTCTTCGTGTTCGACGACGTCCGCTACGGCCAGAGCATCAACTACGGCACCTACGAGATCGATTCGGTCGAGGGCCACTGGAACATGGCGGCCGACGAGGGCCCGAACCTCGGCTACAAGATCCGGCCCAAGGAGGGCTACTTCCCGGCGCCGCCCTCGGACACGCTGATGGACATCCGCTCCGAGATGGTCCTGACGATGCAGGCGATCGGCATCCCGATCGAGGCCCACCACCACGAGGTCGCGACCGCCGGCCAGTGCGAGATCGACATGAAGTTCGACACGCTGGTCTCGATGGCCGACAAGCTGATCAAGTACAAGTACGTGGTCAAGAACGTCGCCAAGAAGCATGGCAAGACCGCGACCTTCATGCCCAAGCCGCTGTTCGCCGACAACGGCTCGGGCATGCACGTGCACCAGTCGATCTGGGACGGCGACAAGCCCTTGTTCGGCGACCCCGCGGCCTACGGCGGTCTTTCCCAGAGTGCTCGCTACTACATCGGCGGCCTGCTGAAGCACGCGCCGGCGCTGCTGGCGTTCGCGGCACCGACGGTCAACTCCTACCACCGCCTGGTGCCGGGCTACGAGGCGCCGGTCAACCTCGCCTGGTCGTTGCGCAACCGCTCGGCCGCGGTCCGGATCCCGATGTACTCCGACAGCCCCAAGGCCAAGCGCGCCGAGTTCCGCTGCCCGGACCCGTCCTGCAACCCCTACCTCGCGTTCGCGGCGATGCTGATGGCCGGCCTCGACGGCATCCAGAACAAGATCGACCCGGGCGACCCGGTCGACAAGAACATCTACGACCTGCCGCCCGAAGAACTGGCCGAACTGCCGAAAGTCCCGGGCTCGCTCGACGAGGCCTTGGCCGCCCTCGAGGCCGACAGCGAATTCCTGATGGAAGGCGAGGTCTTCACCCAGGATTTCATCGACAATTTCCTGGCCTACAAGCGCGAGAAGGAGGTCGACGAGATCCGCCTGCGCCCGCACCCCTACGAGTTCGTCCTCTACTACGACATCTGAGCGGGCAGCGCCCGCGGGCCGAACTTTGATTTCGGGCGGCCATCGACTGCGGTCGCCCGGCATGCCAGCCTCCCTGGACTTGGGCGGGTCGTCTTGGGCCCGCCCGTTTTCTTGTTATTCATTGGGAACCGCTCAAGACCTCCGCAAGGACTGATCGTCGATCAAGCACGGAAGACTGGAATTCGGGATGGTATGCGCCACGTTTCATTTCGAGTGTCGCATCGGTGGCGCATCCCTGGCGCATCGATTTCTCCAGATGCGTCACAAGTGGCGCATCCCATTCAAGTAATGATCGAGCCTCCAGCGCTGGAGCCCGCATCCGGCCGGCGGAGGGCGCGGAATCGCTCGAGTTCCTGAATCCGTTCCCCCACCGATCGGGCGTGCGCTTGAGGCCCCTGGATGCGCCACTTCCGTAGCATGGCGACGCCTGCCCGAGGCCTCTGCAGACCTCCTCGGAGCCCGGTCGCCGGTGGGCGGATCGGGCATTCTGACCACCGCGAACTTGGCCGTGGAAGGCGCCCAGAACTTCTAGCAGAATTGCGCGGTATGGTTCTTGCGTGCGGAAATCGTTCTAGTTCGGGACCATTTCCCGATCACGATCGCGTGAGCGGCGGGAGGTCTGCGAGGACATGATTGCCTAAGGATTGGGCATAGGTCGGCACCGTGAGCGGCGGCGACTCGGGCGGCTCATTGAGTAGGCAGAGGGCATTCCGTCGGCGGTCGGAGCAGATTACGATGGGCTCGGACCAGAAAGGAACCGGCCATGGCCGAGCGAGTCTATACCGTCCACTGCACGTGGGATGCCGACGCGGCGGTGTGGGTCGCGACCAGCGACGACGTGCCCGGCCTCGCGACCGGCGCCGATACCCTGGATGCCCTCGTCGACAAGCTGAAGGTGGTCATCCCCGAGCTGCTCGAAGCGAACGGGCTGCTGCCGGCCGAGGATCCCGCCCTCGTGCTGGACTGCAAGACTTGAACCCCAAGGCCCAGACCCGCCCCCCAAGAACGCTCGAGCTGGTGCGCCATCCAAGCCGGCCTGACGATGCACTGGCGTGCTGGCGATTATCCGGCAAGCAAGGCGTCGATCTCTGTCCCACACCCACAGGTGTGGCTGTATTGCGTTGCGATTCGGGTACGACCGCTTCCTGCAATAGAAAATACTATGTCGCCTTGACAGACCTGCACAACGTCCTGCCCTTCCGCAAGCTGATTGATCCAGCGTCCCAGCACAGGGTCTAAGCCCTCCACGTTGACTAACCGTCTGACGGTCGCGCCTGAGCCCCTACTTAGATTCGTACAGTACGGCCTGATACCATGATCCCTGAGCCACCTAAGCACTCCGTCACTGGGATGCGATTGTCCGTCTGCAGATATAAACGCGTATCGATCGATGCTATCGTCGAACAGGTAACCCATTACAGATGGGCTGCAGTCCCGCTCGGAACCATGGTGTGGCAACTTCACGGCTCCGCTTACAATGGACTTGCCACCCCTCCGATGCCACTGCTGATGCCACAGCCAATTATCCAGGCTCCCATCTCCTCCCAATACGATCCCCGCATTACCATAGAATATGTAAAACGCTATGCTTAGATCATTATCTTTAGGATTTTGCATCACGTCCAATTTATCCAACTCTATCTGCTGGATATAATAGCCGCGGGCCTTATTTGGTGGGAGTATGGTGGAAATCTCGACACCCTGGAATCCAGGCGGCGTAATCTGCGAATGGGCGCCTGCGCATTCGAGCCAGTTACCGTTCGCCACAAACTCCGTATCGGCCGTCATCAGAATACGCGCAAATTCCGTCGAATCTCGCGTAAGTACCGGATCGTCCAATTGTCCAATCTCGCGAAATTTTTTTGCGAGAGCCTTTATCCTCCGAGAACTCAAACCGCCAATCGGGAACGTGTATAGCTGCGCGACACGCCCCCTATACTCGGTCATGATACGATGCAAACCACGATAGTGATCGCGGTGGGGATGCGTAAGGCAGATGAAAGATAGTTCTTTCACATCCAACTCTCGGAGCTTCACGAGAGCGCGGGGATCCTCATTGTCTGTCACGTTAGAGTTTATCAGACCGTAAGTCTTGCCCGTGCCGCCTTCGTACTCCAGAATGATCGAATCGCCGTGGCCAACGTTCAAAATATGTATATTGAGCAATTTACTGGCTCTCAATCCATTGGTCAATCTCGATTTCCGCCGGGGTTGGTGCACGAGGTTCGATCTCACGCTCTATCAGCACGGGTCGCTTAAATCCGGTACTCTCATCGAGGGACAGCGATACCGCCCTACCAAAATGCGCCAAGTGGGGAGGGACGGTAAGTTTTGGAAGGTGGACTTCAACCTCGCCCTTAGGGAGACGGCACGTGATTACGACAGAATGGTCAGTGACGCTCGTCACGACGGCAGGCACGCTCTTAAGTGCGGATGCGTCATGCAGCCTCAGTTGGCGGTCACGAGTAACGCGTTCCGCTCCCAAAAAAGCTTCTCGTGGTCCTAGGCCCGGCACATCGGTCTCGGAGACTGGTTCGCGGTTGCCCATCTGAAGCGCCGTTTCCGGTTCCTCGCGTGTCTCCGTACGTAAGGATCGAGACCGCTCATAAGCGTAGTCACCGACACCTTGCGCGGCTTCCGTTGGCATCCCTCATTCCTCCCTGTTTCGCATTAACCTTTGAACCCACTGTAAAATGACGTCTGCCTTAGTCCAGTGTGTCCTCGCCCAACGTCGGAGCGTCAGCTCTCGGAAAGAAACATCGTGCTCAAAGAAATCTAAGTCCATTGAGATATGCGCTTTCCGGTAAAAAGGGTCATCTTCAATCGACGGTCTGAATCGCCCTAAAAGCTTCGACAAATCGCCTTCCTCGAAAGGCCCGAGTACGATCCTATAGCTGACGCCGTCCTCAGCTCTCCCCTCGCAGGTCAGCGCTAGGTCAGCCACGTTGCCAAGCGTTGTCTCGATTTTGGAGGTAAGCGTTCCACCCGCAAGAGATGAAAAATGCATAAACTGGTTGGTGTAGTTATCGCCACAGGTCTCGATGCAATATAACCGGAGGCCACATCGATTTAGCTTCGTGACCTTAAACTCACGGCAAAATTCATCGATGAATCCGGTGATTATGCGAAAATCTCTATATTCGGGAAGATCGGTTAAAGCAATCCCACTTCGACTCTCTATTGAGCCGTCAAGCCACATGGGGTTTGCATTCCCATTTCGAAACATCTCGTCTGAGCTAAATTCGGCTGCAAAGGAGCGCGGGACTTTGCCATCGCCAACACGTGCCCAGAAACCATCGGGTACCGACGTTAGCATGCGCAGGGCTGTGCCTTGACGATCAAGAAAATCGTAATTCACTTCATCGTAGTCCAGCCGGAAGACGATCCTGAGGACGCGAGCGGCCATCAACACCCCCTGTGCGGCTCGGGGCACGTTGGACCGTTGCAGCGACGGCGCCCCCTGGCATTCCGAGTGTGGAGGGATTGTAGGGCAGCCCATCAAAGGGTCAAGACCGGTCCGTGGGGAGTTAAGGAAACACAATACGCAGCTCGGGGCGCTCGGGGGGCAGGTCCTGCAGTCCAGCAAGGGCGGGATTCTCGGCCGGCAGCAGACCGTTCGCTTCGCGTGGAGAAAAGGCTCTTTAATCGGGCAAGGGGGGCGGTTGCTCCTGTTAGTTGCTGTCGGGTCATCAGCGGCTTAGCTCGCAAGAGTTACGGGGACACAATACGCAGCTCTGGGGTGCCTCTGCTGCCCGGCTTGGGGCCGGGCTTCTGGCGGTGGATGCGGCGTCCGAGCGCGGTCTCGAGCCGGTGATCAGGGCGCGGTCCCCGAGCGGCCGGCCGGTGCGCTCGCCGGCGCGCAAGCGCTGGTACGCGGCCTCCGCGGCGTCGTCGGCCAGAAAGGCGGCCCAGTCGGGACGAGGTCGAGCAGCGGGCGACGCTCGGTCAGCCCGTCGGCGCGGTCCTCGAGATGGCTCCGCGCGCTCGACCAGGGCCACTTCCTGCGGCCGGGCGCAGAGCCTGGCGCGCACCGGGTTGCGCTTGCTAAGCGGCGTCCTGGACCTCAAGCACCAGGCGTTTGCCGAAGGCGGCGAGCGCCGCTTCGAGCTGCTCGAGGCGGGAGCGGTGGTCTAGATCGAGCAGACGGCGCACCTGACGCGGATCGCAGCCGAGCCGCTCGGCGAGACCGGTCGGTCGGGGGGCGCGCATGGCGCCGCTTGACGTCCGGTTGCCGCGACCAAATCTGACATCGGAATAGGCGCAGCTCGCTGGAACGCGAGGTTGAGATGAAGCTCGCCATCGCCGCCGCCCTGCTGATCGGGATCGCCGCGCCGGTCGCCGCCCATCAGGCGGTCATCGGCGATCATACCGTCGACTATCGCAACCTGCGCTCACCCGACGGCAAGGACTGCTGCGGCGGGCGGGACTGCGCGCCGGTGCCCTGGCACGAGCTGCCGGGCGGCCGGATCGAGGTCGAGGTCGACGGCAAGTGGTGGCCGGCCGAGCCCGACAACTCGCTGCCGCCGATCGACGAGAACGCGCACGCCTGCCAGATGCCGGCGGATGCCAAGCCGCGCTGCATCATCCTCCCCAACGTTTCGGTCTAGGATCCGTCTTCTCGCCGAAGCTTCTGTTGGCGCGGACTCCAGGCCGCGGCGGTCCTGCGCGGGCTTGCGGAGAGAAGGTCCGGCAATCGGGCAGTGACCTCTCGGCTAAGCGGCGTCCCGGACCTCGAGCACCAGGCGCTTGCCGAAGGCGGCGAGCGCCGTTTCGAGCTCGTCCAGGCGCAAGCGGTGGTCGAGATCGAGGAGCCGGCGCACCTGGCGCGGATCGCAGCCTTCTCCCCTTAACCGAAGCTAAGGGAGGATGCGCGAGACTGCGCCGGGATCGCCACTTTCGAACGCTTGCCCGAACGCTTGCCATGCCCGCGCTCGCCGCCCTGGTGCTCGGCCTGCAGCTGCTCTGCCTGACCCACGTCGTGAAGACCGGCCGGGGGTGCCAGTGGCTGTTCGTCATCATGGCGCTGCCGCTGGTCGGCTGCCTGGCCTACCTCTTGCTCGAACTTCTGCCCGATCTCGGCCGCAGCCGCGCCGCCCGGCAGGCGGTGCGCGACCTCGGCGCGGTGATCGACCCGGAGCGCGACCTGCGCGAAGCGACCGGGCGGCTCGCCGAGGCGGACACGGTCGAGAACCGGGCCGCGCTCGCGGAGGAATGCCTGCGCCGCGGGCGGGCGGCCGACGCCTGGCGCCTGTTCGAGAGCTGTCTCGCCGGGGTCCACGCCAGCGATCACGTCCTGATGCTGGGTCTGGCCCGGGCGCAGTTCGCGCTCGAGGACTATGCGGGCGCGTGCGCGACCCTCGATCGCCTGCGCGCCGCCCATCCGGACCTCGCGTGTCCGGACGGCCACCTGCTCTACGCGCGCAGCCGGGAGCAGCAGGGCGAGGTCGAGCAGGCGCTGATCGAGTACGCCGCGCTCGCCGAGTACTATCCCGGCGAGGAGGCCCGCTGCCGTTTCGCTCTCCTGCTGCAGAAGACCGGCCGGGTCGCCGAGGCCCGGACGCTGTTCCAGCAGGTGGTCCGATCGGTCGAGCGGGCGACCAGGCTCTATTACCGCACCGAGCGGGACTGGTATCAGGTCGCGCGCCGGAACCTCGCCGGTTAGCGCGGACGTCGTCTGCGAGAAGGCGGTTGTGCCGTGAGGGGCTGGTTCCGGCCCCCGAGGCGTGTCAATAACACTTAAAGATGTCCGGTTTTTGTCGCCCGTCAAATGTCCGCTGCTGCTGTTGGCCCGGTGGGGTTGTGGGCACCGCGGCTTAAGCCTCGCGCCGCCACCGACCGATCGCCTCGACGCTCCGAGCCACCCGAACCTCCGCCAGCACGCGACCTCCCCGATTCTCCTGAACCGGACCGATCGTGAGCTACCAAACCCGGACATACCGCGTGCTACGGACATGATTTCTGGAAAGCATTGCTCAAAGGCCATGAAGCCGCCTACACTCGATAGCTCGTACCATGGTCCAGCTGCGATCACACTTCGAGTTGGGCGCGCCGAACCGGATCCCGCCGGCGATGGCGGCGCTCGACCTGGGCACCAACAATTGCCGGTTGTTGGTGGCGCGCCCCTGCGGCCGGGGTTTCGCGATCGTCGACAGCTTCTCGCGGATCGTGCGGCTCGGCGAGGCGGTGGCCCTGACCGGACGGCTGAGCGAGCGGGCGATCGCGCGGACGATCGCGGCCCTCCGGGTCTGCGCCCGGATCGTCGCCCGGCACGAGGTCGATTCGATCCGCTGCGTCGCCACCGAGGCCTGCCGTCGGGCCCAGAACGGCGTCGAGTTCCTGGCGCGGGTCAAGCGGGTCACCGGGCTGCGCTTCGAGATCCTGCCCCATGAGGACGAGGGGCGGCTCGCGCTCCTGGGCTGCCTGCCGCTGATCGATCCGGCCGCCGAGCACGTGCTGCTGGTCGACATCGGCGGCGGCAGCACGGAGCTGCTGTGGCTCGACCGCAGCCAGGCCGGCGGCCCGGCGGTGGTGCGTTGCAGCCATTCGCTCGCGGTCGGCGTGGTCGCGCTGTCGGAGGCGTTCGCCGCCGAGCCTGATCCTGCGACCTTCGAGGTCATGGTCCGCTACGTCCAGGACCTGCTGGCGCCGATCGAGGCGCGACACGAGCTCCGCCGCCATCTGGCCGGCGGCCGCAGCCAGATGCTCGGGACCTCCGGCACGGTCACGACCCTCGCCGCGCTTCACCTCGATCTTCTGCGCTACGACCGCCGGCAGATCGACGGCCTGGTTCTGGAGGCCGCGGCGGTCGGCGCGGTCTCGGAGCGGCTGCGCCGGATGACCCATGCCGAGCGCGCGGCGCATCCTTGCATCGGGCCGGGCCGGGCCGATCTCGTGGTCGCCGGCTGCGCGATCCTGGAGGCGGTCTGGCGCAGCTGGCCGACCGGCCAGTTGCGGGTCGCCGACCGGGGCCTGCGCGAGGGCATTCTGCAGGGCCTGATGGGCCGCTCGCTGGCGCAGGCGCTGGCCGACCCGGGGGCCACGGTGCTGCTGCCGGAGCCGGTGTTGCCGGTACCGGCCGCGGGCATGCCGCCGTTCAATCCGACCGTCTTTTAAGTCGACGCCCGATGGCGGCGCCGCGCACGACCAAGGTCCGGCTGCGGCCGAGCAGGGGGCGGCGGGCGAGCTCCAGCCGCTGGCTCGAGCGCCACATCAACGACCGCTTCGTGCAGGGCGCACGCGCCGCCGGCTACCGCTCGCGGGCGGCCTACAAGCTGCTGGAGATCGATGCCAGGTTCGCGCTCCTGCGTCCGGGCCGGCGGGTGATCGACCTCGGCAGCGCGCCCGGCGGCTGGACGCAGGTGGCGGCCGCCCGCGGTTGCCGGGTGACCGGCATCGATCTGCAGGCGGTCGAGCCGATCACAGGCGCGTCCCTGCTCCAGGCCGACATCTTCGACCCGGCGGCGATCGCGCGCCTGCTCGAGCTCGCCGGCGGTCCGGTCGAGCTCGTGCTGAGCGATCTGGCGGCCGCCGCGACCGGCCAGCGGGCGGTCGATCGCCTGCGCGCCGACGCCCTCGCGGAGGCGGTGCTGAGCCTGCTGCCGGAGCTGCTGGCGCCGGGCGGGGATGCGGTCGTCAAGCTTTTGCGCGGCGCCGAGGCCGGAATCGTCGCCGACGCCCGCCGGCAGTTCGAGCGCACCCGGCTGATCCGGCCGGACGCGAGCCGGACCGGGTCGTCCGAGATCTACCTGGTCGGCTCGGGCCATCGGCCGGCCCCGCCGTGAGCCCGGCGCGCGGCGTCCTGTCGCGCGGCGTCCTTGCTCATCGCCACGTCCGCCGGTAGCCTGTTCGAACGAAGGTGGCCCGGGCCAGCGACATGGACATGACGAACGCGGCGGTGCCGGCCCTGGTGGTCAGCGAGCTGCACAAGAGCTTCGGTCGGCTGGAGGTGCTGAAGGGCGTCTCGCTCAGCGCCGAGAACGGCGACGTGATCGCGATGATCGGCTCCTCGGGCTCCGGCAAGAGCACGCTGCTGCGCTGCATCAACCTGCTCGAGACGCCGGATGCCGGCGAGGTCCACGTCGCCGGCGAGCTGATCCGCATGGCCAAGACCCGCCATGGCGCGAAGCCCGCCGACCACAAGCAGGTCGACCGGATCCGCACCCGGCTCGGCATGGTGTTCCAGAGCTTCAATCTCTGGTCGCACATGACCGTGCTCGAGAACGTGATCGAGGCGCCGGTGCACGTCCTCAAGCAGCCCAAGGCCGAAGCGATCGGTCGCGCCGAGGCGCTGCTCGCCAAGGTCGGGATCGCCGACAAGCGCAACCATTACCCCTCGCACCTGTCGGGCGGCCAGCAGCAGCGCGCCGCGATCGCGCGCGCGCTCGCGATGGAGCCGCAGTTGATGCTGTTCGACGAGCCGACCTCGGCGCTCGACCCGGAGCTGGTCGGCGAGGTCCTGAAGGTGATGCGCGACCTCGCCGAGGAGGGCCGCACGATGCTGATCGTGACCCACGAGATCGGCTTCGCGCGCGAGGTCTCGACCTCGACGGTCTTCCTCCACCAGGGCCGGATCGAGGAGCAGGGCCCGCCCAAGCAGGTGTTCGGCAATCCGCGCTCCGACCGCCTGCGCCAGTTCCTCGCGAGCCACCTCTAATGGCGCTCAAAAGGAGCTTGATGAGGAAGTTGTGTGTTGGCATTGAAGGAAAAATTGGCCACGGCCTCGAGGGGAATTCCAGAATGGCGACCGCGGACCATGTAAAAGCTCTGATCCGAAGTCACGCGGAGGGTGACGACGAGCGGTTTTACGCGATTGCCATGCAGGTCGCCGCTCAAGCTGCGCGGCAAGGGCGCATAAAGTTTGCTCAGGACCTTCGCGACCTCGTTGATCAGGCGAAGGTTCGCGCGAAAGCCGTAGTTTCCGGTCAGAGAACGAGACCCGTCCCGATCATTCAGCCGCGCGGAGAGCTGGCAGGACTTCTTTCCGCAGCCTTTCCGAAAAATCGCCTTTCGGATATGGCTCTGGACGAATCTATACGCTCCCGAATCGACCGCATCCTCCTGGAGCAGCGGCAGCGTGAAACGATTTTCGCGCATGGCATGGCGCCGCTTCGCAAGCTCCTCCTCGTCGGGCCGCCAGGCACGGGCAAGACAATGACTGCTGCGGTGCTGGCTGGCGAATTGAGCGTTCCTCTGTTCACGATCCAACTCGACGGGCTAATCACTAAGTATTTGGGTGAAACGGCGGCAAAACTGCGGCTGATATTTGAGGCTATACAACAAACTCGCGCAGTTTATTTGTTTGACGAGTTCGACGCTTTAGGCGGCGAACGGGCGACGAGGAACGAGGTGGGGGAGATTCGACGCGTTCTGAACTCATTTCTCCAATTCCTGGAGCAGGACGACTCGGATAGCATTATTGTCGCTGCAACCAACCATCCGCAGATTCTGGATCGCGCATTGTTTCGTAGATTCAACTCTGTCATCGAGTATCGGCTGCCCTCGGAGAACATCGCCGAGCAAATTATGCGTTCCCGGCTTGCGCTTCTTGATACATCTATGGTTGAGTGGCGTACGGTTCTCGATGCCGCGAGAGAGCTGAGCCATTCGGACCTGACACGAGCATGCGAGCACGCCGCCAAGAATGCCATCCTGCAACATCGAACACAGATAGATACGGCCGATCTCGTGGAAGCTCTGATCGAGCGACGCGCCGCTCATCAATAGCTTTCGAGGGTGCTAACCGATGCCGGCCCCGCGGAACCGCAAGCATCTCCTGGTCCGAACTGTGCCCTCGGCAGAAGCATATACCCCACACCCCAGGAAGATAGAGCTGCCCGTCTACCCCGGCCCGGCGGATCGGCAGCGTCACGCCGTTGCCCTTCGCGATGCGTTGACGGCGGCGCAGCGCGAAGCCGAGGCAAACCGCGAGGCCAACGGCATCTCGGTGCACGGGGCACAGCCGGGCCTCTACATTGAGTTCGAGAGCCCTCCGGGCATAAACCTCAAACTTGAATCCCTTGAGAACCGGCGTCGAAAGATTGAACTCGTCGCGGTTCGCCGCATGCCAACCGCCCCCGAAGAGCCCATCATTCAACTCGCCCCCCGAAGAACCCACGCTCCAACTCGCCACGGTCTTCGTGCCGGATGGCGCCCTGAAGCACTTTTTCGAGCGCTTTCAGGAGTATGCGGAAGAGAGGACGGAAAAAGGCGAGCCGCGTCACAAGGACATGGTTGATCGCATTGCGGCCCTGCGCAAAGCGACGCTGCGGGCACTGGGGACTGACGCGATCGAAGCCTATCCCGAGGATGAAGAGGCGACCTGGTGGGAAGTCTGGCTGCGCCGGCACGACGGAAACGAGCTGCAACGGCTCCTGGAATTCGCAGGACAGGCTGGTCTGCACGTCGGCGAGCGCCGGCTGGGTTTCGATGATCGGATTGTGGTCCTGGTGAGGGGGACAGCCGTCCAACTGTCGGCGTCGCTGGATGTGCTCAATGACCTTGCGGAAGTTCGCAAAGCTAAGGAGAGCAGCGCATTCTTTGCGGACGCATCACCCGAAGAACAGGCCGAGTGGCTGGACGATCTCAAACAGCGGGCAAACGCACCCGATGAGGATGCGCCCGCGGTCTGCGTCCTCGATACTGGCGTCACTCGCGCACATCCGCTGCTTGAGGATCTTATCGCGCCCGCCGATGCAATGGCCGTGGATCCGACTTGGGGTGGACATGACAACGGCGGCGGCGCAGGCAATATGGGGCACGGGACCGAGATGGCCGGCCTCGCTGCGTACGGTGACCTTACACCTGTTCTGGCGGCCAGGGCGCCGGTACGGATGCGGCACCGGCTGGAGTTGGTGAAGATCCTTCCTCCCACAGGGGTGAACCCACCCGAGCTATACGGAGCAATTACGGCGCAGGCCGTCACACGCCCCGAGGTCAATGCGCCCCAGCGCCGACGAGTCTTCTGTATGGCGGTGACGGCGACCGACGAGCGCGACCGCGGCCAGCCAACATCATGGTCGGCAGCTGTTGATGCGCTGGCTGTCGGACGCACCTTCGATCCGGCCACCCACGGGCTGGTTTATTTGGACGAGGCTGATGAGAGCGCACCTCGGCTGTTCATTCTGAGCGCTGGAAATGTTGACCCCAACCATTTTCAGGACGATCACCTTGGGCGCAGTGATTTGGAGGCCGTACATGACCCGGCGCATGCCTGGAATGCGCTGACGGTAGGTGCCTTCACCGAGAAGGCGGCGATCGGAGACCCCGCTTGGAATGGGTGGTCTGCATTGGCGCCGCCCGGCGATCTTTCGCCGTGGAGTACGACATCTGTCATCTTTCAGGACACATGGCCGATCAAACCGGATGTCGTTTGTGAGGGCGGTAACGTCGCCACCGACGGCAGGATGTTCGACCACGCCGTCCCCGATCTCTGTCTGTTGTCGACGCACTACAACCCGGCGCAGAGGGCCTTCGTGCTCACGTGGGCGACCAGTGCGGCGACTGCACAAGTCGCGCGTATCGCCGCAATCATCAATCATCAGAGCCGACTACCCTAAGTTCTGGCCGGAGACGGTGCGGGCGCTGATCGTTCACTCCGCGGAATGGACGAGAGCCATGCAATCTCACCTGCGTGGCGCTGGCGGAAAGCGCGCGAGAGCTCAGCTGGTACGTCGGTATGGGTTCGGCGTGCCACACCTTGTGCGTGCACTTCGGAGTGCGAACGACAGCCTGACCCTTATCGCACAGGCAACGATCCGGCCATTCTCCGAGGGCAAAATGCAGGAGATGCACCTTCATGAGCTTCCCTGGCGTAACCCTGCGGTGAGGGCCGCCTTGCGGTAGCAGGCGGTGGGGTGCGGACTGTCCTTATGGATAGGCGTAAGGACAGTGCGCAGGTTCAGCGGCTCGAGGTGGTGGAGCTCGGGCGGCGCCGGCGGTGGTCGGCCGAGGCGAAGCTGCGGATCGTCGAGGAGAGCTTTGCCGGCTGGCGCCAGGCCTCGGCGACGGCGCGGCGCCACGGGATCTCGCCCTCGTTGCTGTTCGCGTGGCGCAAGGTCTACCGTGCCGGCGCGCTGGTCGATGCGGCGCCGGGCGGCTTCGTGCCGGCAGTGGTGGTCGACGAGCGCCCCGCTCCAGCGCCGGTGCCAAGCCGGATCGAGATCGTCACGCCGAATGGATATCGCGTGTTGGCGGGCGCGGACGTCGACGAGGCGGCGCTGGTTCGGGTGCTGGCGGTGGTGGCGCGCGCATGATCCCGGTGCCGGCGGGGGTGCGGGTGTGGTTGGCGGCGGGCGTGACCGACATGCGCCGCGGCATGAACAGCCTGGCGTTGCAGGTGCAGCAGAACCTTGGTCGCGACCCGCACGCGGGCGATGTCTTTGCCTTTCGTGGCCGCCGAGGTGACTTGATCAAGATTCTCTGGCACGACGGGCTCGGCTTCTCGCTCTACGCCAAGCGCCTGGAGCGGGGTCGCTTCCTCTGGCCGTCGCCGACCAATGGTGTCGTCGCGATCACACCGGCACAGCTCGGCTATCTGCTCGAAGGGATTGATTGGAGGAATCCGCAGAGGACCTGGCGTCCGTTGAAGGCAGGATGACAGGAAAGGCGCCGATACCTTCACTTTGACTTCGACATCTTTGGCTCATCGTGTACAATCGAAGTCATGGCGGCGGATCGAGAAGATCTCGATGCCTTGCGCGCGGCGCTCGCCGCCGCCGAGGCGCGGGCCCAGGCGGCCGAGACCGAGGCTACGCGCGCGGTTGCGGAGGCGACCCGAGCGCAGGCGGTGCTGGCCAGCAGCGAAGCCGTGATCGCAGCCCTCAAGCTCGAGATCCTGAAGCTGCGGCGCGAGCTCCATGGTCAGAAGTCGGAGCGCAAGGCTCGGCTCCTCGACCAGCTCGAGCTGCAGCTCGAGGAGCTCGAGGCGACCGCCACCGAAGACGAGCTCAGGGCCGAGCAGGCCGCGGCGCGGGCTTCGACGCCCGTGCGCACATTCACGCGCCGGCGCCGGGTTCGTAAGCCGTTTCCTGAGCATCTGCCGCGCGAGCGCGTGGTGATCGAAGCGCCCGCCACCTGCGGCTGCTGCGGCTCCGGGCGGATCGCGAAGCTCGGCGAGGACGTCACCGAGACGCTGGAAGTCGTCCCGCGCCAGTGGAAGGTGGTCCAGACCGTGCGCGAGAAGTTCACCTGCCGGGACTGCGAGCGGATCACCCAACCGCCGGCTCCCTTCCACCCGACGTCGCGGGGTTGGGCGGGCCCGAGCCTGCTGGCGATGATCCTGTTCGAGAAGTTCGGCCAGCATCAGCCGCTCAACCGGCAGGCGGAGCGCTATGCCCGCGAGGGCGTCGAGCTCAGCCTGTCGACGCTCGCCGACCAGGTGGGCGCGTGCGCCGTCGCGCTCGCGCCCTTGCACGCGTTGATCGAGGCCCATGTCCTGGCGGCCGAGCGTCTTCATGGCGACGACACGCCGGTGCCGGTGCTGGCCAAGGGCAAGACCGACAAGGGCCGGCTTTGGGTCTACGTCCGCGACGACCGTCCGTTCGGCGGTAGCGCGCCGCCGGCCGCGCTGTTCCAGTTCTCGCGCAATCGCCGTGGCGAGCATCCGAAGCGGCACCTGGAAGGATGGGCCGGCGTGCTGCAGGCCGATGCCTATGCGGGCTTCGGGGCCCTGTACGAGGCCGATCGCCCGCCGCGCGCGGTGACCGAGGCGCTATGTTGGGCCCATGGCCGGCGCAAGTTCTTCGAGCTTGCCGACATCGCCGCCAACGCGCGGCGCGGTAAGGACGCCAAGCCGATCTCCCCGCTGGCGCTCGAGGCGGTGAGGCGGATCGATGAGATCTTCGATCTCGAGCGTACGATCAACGGCGCCGACCGCGCCACCCGTCTCGCCGTGCGCCGCGCAGAGGTGGCACCACTGGTCGCCGATCTCGAGACCTGGATGCGCAGCGAGCGCGAGCGTCTCTCCCGTCACGCGAGCGTCGCCCAGGCGATGGACTACATGCTCAAGCGCTGGGACCGCTTCGCCCGCTTCCTCGAGGACGGCCGGATCTGCCTCAGCAACAACGCCGCCGAGCGCAGCCTGCGCGGTGTGGCTCTCGGGCGCAAGTCATGGCTGTTCTGCGGCTCCGAGCGCGGGGGCGACAGGACCGCCTTCATGTACACGCTGATCACCACCGCCAAGCTCAACGACGTCGACCCGCAGGCCTGGCTCGCGGATGTCCTCGCCCGCATCGCCGACCTGCCTATGTCGCGGCTGCCCGCGCTTCTGCCCTGGGCGTGGCGGCCGGCCCCTTCATCGATCGCCGCCTGACATCGAAACTCCCGTCAACCCATTCGCACCGCGGCCGTCACCGGAGGCTTACTCCCTGGCCAAAGGCTACATTGGAGGAATTGGGGCAAACCTCCATCCGCCTTCGCGTCACCTTATCGTACTTCATTGAGCCAAATCCCGGCCGACGGGGATGGCAGAAGCGTTATCGCTACGCCTCCCATGGCCTACGCTTTGACCTCAAGTCTCCGATCGAAACGATCGACGAGTTTCGCAAGCGCCTCAATCAGCGGGCGCTAGATGAGGATGACGGCAAACCAGGCACTGGGGGCGGTGCGACGGAGTGGTTCCTCGGCGAGATGGCGCGCAACAAGGGCTCGATCCATTCCGATCTATGGGAAGGTACGGCGGCCGATCTAGCGGAGCGGGGTGTCGTCGGAATTTATCCGGTTTCTGGATGGTGGAAGGATCAGCCGAAACGGGACCGAAGCGGCTTGGGCGCACGGTACTCGCTGCTGATCGCCATTGAAACCGACGCGGAAGGCGTCGACATCTGGACGCCGGTGGCCCAGGAAATCGGGGTACCCGTCGAGGCGGTCGTGATCGAAGTCTGATGTTGAGGCCCGACGGGAGGTGTTCGGCAATCCGCGCTCCGACCGCCTGCGCCAGTTCCTCGCGAGCCACCTCTAAAGGAGTAGGTTGTCGCGGCGCCGCTTGTGCTACGCTCTAAGAAGTAACGAACCAACAAACAAAGGGGGTGTCGAGATGACCACAGGCCGACAGGGCGGCAGCCTGCGACGCGCCATGGCCCTCGCGGCTCTCGCCGGCATCGGCGCAACGCCGGCCGCCGCCGAGGTCATCGACACCTGCCCCGCGCCGCAGATCTACGACCTGCCCAATCCGCCGGAGATCGTCAGCGAGCACGGCGTGCTCCGCGGCACGCTGACGATCGCGCCCTCCGAGATCACGGTGCGCGGCTGCAAGGTCGTCTCCAACGTGATCAACGGCAACTACATCGCGCCGACGATGCGCATCCATCAGGGCGACACGATCCGGGTCAAGGCGGTCAACCACATCGACGCCGCCGAGGTCAACATCGACGGCCCGCAGCCGACCAACATCCACTACCACGGCATGGACGTCGCGCCGCGGCTGCACCCGGCCGGCGACAACGTCTTCATCCGCATCGAGCCCGACCAGAACCTGCGCTACGACGTCCACGTGCCCAAGGACCACCCGCAAGGCCTGCACTGGTACCACGCCCACGTGCATGGCTACGTCGACGACCAGATCGGCTCCGGCCTGTCGGGGATGCTGATCGTCGACGGCTTCATCCAGAAGCAGTACCCGGAGCTCGCCGGCCTGCGCCAGCGCGTCATGGTGTTCAAGGACTTCACCTTCCCCGGGTTCGAGGACGGTGACCCGCGCTCGAAATCGTTAAACGGCTTTGCCGACCCGCCGATCCGGGCGCGGCCCGGCGAGTACCAGATCTGGGAGCTGGGCAATCTCGGGGCCGATGCGTTCTTCGACATGAAGCTGAAAGGGCACAGGGTCTGGGTGATCGAACGCGACGGCAACCTGCTGCTGCGGCCGGTCCGGGTGCAGCACGTGTTCTTGCCGCCGGGCGCGCGGGCGGTCGTCGTAGTGCAGGCCGGCCGGGCGGGCACTTACGCCTACCGTCACCGGAACGTCGATACCGGGCCCGCGGGCGATCCGAACCCGCCGCTCAGGCTCGGCAGGTTGATCGTCTCGGGCAAGCCGGTCGGCGGCGGCGGCGCGATTGCCAGGCGCCTGCGCGTGGGGCCGGCCCACCCCAGGCAGATCCAGCCCAACCCCGTGACGGTCGCCAGACTGAAGGTCAATCGGACCCGCTACATCGACTTCTCGGAAAGCGCCGACGGCGACACCTTCTTCATCAACGACAAGACCTACCAGGAGAACCGGGTCGACACGACGACCCGCGTCGGCCAGGTCGAGCGGTGGATCGTGCGGAACTTCTCGCAGGAGCTCCACGTGTTCCACATCCACCAGACCGAATTCCTGGTCAAAAAATTCTCCGGCACAGCGGATCAGACGCTCGGCCTCGGGCTGCGCGACGTCATCGACATCCCCTACGCCGAGAACGGCGAGCCGGGGTTCGCCGAGCTGATCATCCCGTTCACCAACCCGATCATCGCCGGCGAGTTCGTCTACCACTGCCACCTCGTCCAGCACGAGGACGCCGGCATGATGGCCAACATCCTCGTGCAGCGCCGGCGCAGCTGGGCCGAGCAGGTGTGGGACAAGGTCACCCCCCGGCTCGCCGGCCTCGACCTGCCGAGCCCGTGGTCGAGCAGCGCCGACGTCGTGCCCAGTTTCGCCGCCGATCTGCAGGGCAACATCTGCCGCGCCCCGCCGGGCGCAAGGACCGCGGCAAGATCGTCCCCGGTCCGCAGCACGGCGGCATCGCTCTCGCCATCAGGCTGATGGCGAAGCGCGACCTCGGCCGCGCCACCGGGGTCGAGCAGGCAGCGACGGACGTCCCGCCTGATCGTGATCCCCGAGATCGGCCTCGCGGCCGAGATCGCCGTCAGCACCGCACCGGTAAGCCTGGTCCGTAGATCGGGGGCCGGCACGCGCGCCTGCATCCAGACTGATCGTCTGCCGTAGCTGCCCGAGCCGCAGCCGACTGCGGTGCTGGAGGCGATGCCCGGGCATCGCCGCAAACGGAGGACGGCAATGCTTCACAATGGGATAGTGCAACGCGGGCTGATCGCTTCTGCCTTGGCCGGGATGGCCGCGACCAGCGCCTGCGCGCCCGATCATCCCCGGGCGGGCACGGGCAGTGCCATCGCGAGCGAAGCCCAGATGCGCCCCGCCGCCATGCCCTCGGCGTCAATGCCGAACGTCATGGTCGGCGGCCGGCCGATGCTGCCGGGCCGGACGATCGTCGACAACGCGGTCAACTCGGCCGATCACACGACCCTGGTCGCCGCGGTCAAGGCCGCGGGCCTGGTCGACACGCTCGACGGTCCGGGACCGTTCACGGTGTTCGCGCCGGTCAACAGCGCCTTCGCGGCGCTGCCGCCCGGCACCGTCGCGCGCAGCTGGCCAGCATCCTGACCTATCACGTGGTGCCCGGGCGGCTCGAACTCGGCGGCATTGCGCGAGCGGGTCGCGGCCGGCGGCGGCACCGCCAGGCTTCGGACCGTCAACGGCGAGACCCTGACGGTCGAGGCCAACGGCCCCGCCAACCTCATGCTCGAGGACGAACGGGGTGGCATCGCCACGATCTCGACCTACGACGTCTACCAGTCGAACGGCGTGATCCACGTGATCGACGACGTGCTGCTGCCGAGCTGAGCCCGACCGCGGTCGCGCCCCGCTCCGGCCGCGGCGCGCGGCCGCAGGTCCCTGCTCGGCTGGCGCAGCGCCAGAGACTCTGGTATGGCATGACATCGATGTTTGCGCTCGGGAGCGCCGCGCGTGCGGCCGGCCGCCGTCCCCGGACCCCGAAACCCAGGCATGTTGAACCAGGATCAGGCCGGGCCATCGGCCCTCAGCGACCTGCTCGGCGGCGCGGCCGCGCGTGAGCACCGGGCGTTCGCCGAGCTGTACGCGGCGAGCAGCGCCAAGCTGTTCGGCGTGATCCTTCGCATCCTGCGCGATCGCGAGCAGGCGAGCGAAGTGCTGCAGGAGGTCTATCTGCGGATCTGGCAGCACGCCGGCGAGTATCGGCCGGACAAGGGCGCGCCGATGACCTGGATGATCGCGATCGCGCGCAACCGGGCGCTCGACAGCAGGCGGCACCGGCGGCCGGAGCTGCCGCTCGACGAGATCGAGGAGCTCGAGGACCCTGGCCCCGACCTTGCCGACCTGGTCGAGGGCGGCGTCCGGTCGCGCGCGCTTCGTCACTGCCTGAGCGAGCTCGAGAGCCGGCAGCGTCAGAGCGTGCTCCTGGCCTTCGCCGAGGGCTATACCCATGCCGAGCTGGCGGCCCGGCTCGCCTGCCCGCTGGGCACGGCCAAGAGCCTGATCCGGCGCGGGCTGCTGCGGCTCAAGGAATGCCTGGAACGATGACCGACGAGCTGGACGAGACCGAGGCGCTGGCTGCCGAGTACGTGCTCGGCACGCTCGAGCCGACGGCGCGCGCTGCAGTCCAGCACAAGCTGCGGACCGATCCCGAGCTCGCCCGGCTGGTCGAGCTGTGGGAGGAGCGGCTGGCGCCGCTCGCCGCGGCCGTGCCGCCGGTCGAGCCGCCGCCCGCGGCCTGGCTCGGGATCGCGCAGGCGCTGGCCGCCGAGGCCCGGCCGCCGCCGCCGGTCCGGCGGGTGCGGGTCAGACACCATGGCCCGCTCTACAGCGTCACGTTCTGGCGGTGGTGTACGATCGGCGCCGGCGCGCTCGCGGTCGTCCTCGCGCTGTACGTCGCCGGCACGGCGCTGCGTCCGGCGCAGGCCCCGAGCGCCGCCCGCTACGTCGCCGTGCTCGACCGCGGCGAGGCGAGCCCGGCGCTGATCGTGACCGTCGAGCCGGCCGCCGGTCGCGCCACGGTCCGGCCGCTCGCGGTCGCCGCGGCCGAGGACCGCGCCCTCGAGCTCTGGTTGATCCTGGGCCAGGGCCAGCCGCCGCGCTCGCTCGGGCTGCTCAACCCGGAGCGGGAGACCGCGATCAGGCTGCCGGCCGAGCTCAGGGCGGCGGTCGAGCCGAGCGCCGCTCTCGCGGTCAGCCTCGAGCCGCCGGGCGGCTCACCGACCGGCAAGCCGACCGGCAAGGTGATCTACCAGGGTCCGCTGCTGGCGCTCGGCGACTGAATTCCGCCCGCCGGAAGCCTCAGATCACGCCGGCCTTGCGGAGCGCGGCGATCCGGTCCCGGTCGTAGCCGGCCTCGGCCAGGACCTCGTCGGTGTGCTCGCCGAGTCTTGGCGCCGGCCGGCGCAGGCGGGCGGGCGTGGCGTCGAGCTTGACCGGAAAGCCGGTCATCTGCACCCGGCCGTGGCCCGGATGCTCGGCCTCGAGCACCATCTCCTGGGCGATCACCTGCGGGTCGGCGAACACGTCCTCAAGGTCCATGACCCGGCCGCAGGGCACGCCCGCCCGGTTGAGCCGGTCGATCCAGGCGGCGACCGTCGCCTCGCCGATCCTGGCGTTGACGATCGCCCGCAGCCGCTCGCGGTTCGCCATCCGCTGCTCGTTGGCCGCGAACTTGGGATCGTTCAGCAGGTCGGCGAGGCCGAGCTCCTGGAGCAGACGCGCGACGATCGCGGGCGTCGACGGCGCGATCGCGACGTCGCCGTCGGCGGCGTGGAACAGGCCATAGGGGTAGACCACCGGATGGTCGTTACCGGTCCGCTCGGGAAGCTCCCCGGTCGCGAAGTAGGCCGCGGAGAAGTAGGCCATCATGCTGATCAGGCCGTTGGTCAGCGCCGCCTCGACCCGCTGGCCGCCGCTGGTCGCGCCGCGCTCGCGGGCGAGCAGCGCCGTGACGATCCCGAACCCGGCGTAGAGCCCGGCGACCAGATCGCTGATCGGCGGCCCGGCGCGCATCGGCTCGTGTGCGCCGGTCACGCTCATGAAGCCGCTCATCGCCTGGGCGATGAAGTCGAAGGCCGGCCGGTCGGCGTACGGGCCGGTGCTGCCGTAGCCGTTGACGCTCGCGACCACCAGCCGCGGGTTGAGCTCGCGCAGTCGGCGTTCGGAAAAGCCCATCCGCTCGAGCACGCCCGGCCGGAAGTTCTCGACCAGCACGTCGGCCCGCCGCAGCAGGTCCTCGAGCACCCGTTTGCCTTTGTCTTGGTAGAGATCGAGCGCAATCGACTTCTTGTTGCGATTGAACTGGGCGAAATACCAGCTGAGCCCGGCCTTGATCGCGCCCTGGCCGCGCACCGGATCGCCCCGCCCGGGCTGCTCGACCTTGATCACCTCGGCGCCGAGGTCGGCCAAAAGCTGGGTGCAGAACGGCCCCGCGAGGATGCGGGTGAGGTCGACGACCCGGATGCCGGAGAGCGGCACGCTCAGCCGACCGCGGTCTGGACTTCGCCCAACGGATGCAGCTTGAGCCTCGGGCCCGCCTTCATGACCTGGCCCGGCAGGCGGCGCCCGATCACCTCCTCGACGTGACGCGCGGCGACGCACAGCCGGTCGAGGTCGATGCCGGTCTCGATGCCCATCTCGTGCAGCATGTAGACCAGGTCCTCGGTGCAGATGTTGCCGGTAGCGCCGGCCGCGAACGGGCAGCCGCCGAGCCCGGCGACCGACGCCTCGTAGGTGTCGATGCCCTCCGCGAGCCCGGCCATCACGTTGACCAGGCCGATGCCGCGCGTGTTGTGGAAATGCAGCGCGATCGGCAGCTCGGGCACGTGCTGCTTCAGATACCGGCAGCGCTCGACCACCAGCGGCGGGGTCGCCATCCCGGTGGTGTCGCCGAGCCCGACCCCGCGCATCCCGAGATCGCGGTAGCGCCTGGCGATGTAGCCGACCTGCTCGACCGGCACGTCGCCCTCGAACGGGCAGCCGAACGAGGTCGCGATCGCGCCCTCGACCGGGATGCCGGCGTCGTCGGCGATCCGCACCACCTCCTCGAAGCCTTTCAGCGAGTCCTCGACCGAGCGATTGACGTTCTTCAGGTTGTGGCTCTCGGACGCCGAGACGAACACCCGGATCTCGTCGACCCCGGCCTCGGCGGCGCGCTCGGCGCCCTTGGCGTTCGGCACCAGCGCCGCGAACCGCGCCCCCTTGGAGCGATCGACCCCCTTCAGGACCTTGGCCGCGTCGGCCAGCTGCGGCACCGCCCGGGGCGAGACGAAGGACGAGAACTCCATGACCCGGATGCCCGCGTCGACCAGTTCGTCGATCAGCTCGATCTTGGTCTCGGTCGGAATGAACTCGGGCTCGATCTGCCAGCCGTCGCGCGGCCCGACCTCGGTGACGGTGACTTTCCTGGACTGCGGCATGGCCTTGCTCCTCAGTGGCGTCAGCTTCGCAGAGGCGATTGCCGATGGCTCGGAGGCTAGCGCTTTGTCGAGCAGCGGCAAGACATAACGCGACCCCGAGACCGCGCCGCCCGACCGGTTGCCGGTCAATAGCGCCACTGCGGCGGTTCGGCGCCCGCGAGCGGCGAGCGGAAGGTCGCGATCCGCGGGGCGAACAGCGAACCGAGGTAGACCGTCCGCAGATCCGGGCCGCCGAACGCGACGCTCGCGAGATTGCCGAGCGTGCGCTCCCGGCCGGCGTCGATGTCGGCGCGCTCGAGCGCGCTTGTTTCGAACTTGCGCTCGACCGCGGCGACCGCCTCCGGGTCGCTGTCCTCGAGGATCACCTGATGGCTGCCGTCGGGCGCGACCCGCAGGAGCCGGTTGCTGACCACGCTCGCGATCCAGATGCCGCCCTCGGCGTCGAACTCGAAGCCGTCCGGGAAGGTGCCGGCGCCGAATTCCGCGACGGTCTCCCGCGGGCCGAGACTGGCATCGTCCTTGATCGGAAAACGGCTGAGGCGGCGCGCCATGGTCTCGTTGACGTAGAGGAAGCGCCCGGCAGGATCGAGCTTGTTCTCGTTGGTGAAGCCCAGGCCGTCGGCGACGATCCGCGTTCCCCGGTCATCCTTGAGCACGATGTAGCCGTCGGCAATCTCGCGCCGGAAGGCCTGCTCGCGCGGCACACGGCGGGTGCTGACCGAGATCCAAAGGCGGCGCCGGCCGCTGAAGTGATCGGCGTTGACGAAGTTGGTCGCCGGCAGGCGCTGGCCCTCGGCCTCGAGCACCTCGGGCACCAGCGCGCCGTCGGCCAGCATCCGCCAGGCGCCGCCGTCCGGGCCGAGGTTGGCGATCGCGAAGCTCCGGTCCGGCAACAGGGAAAAGCCGTTCGGCAGGAAGCCCTCGACGCCGCGGCCGCGGACCAGCGCCTGCGTGCCATCCGCGCCGATCCGCATGATGCCGCCCCGCCGGTCCGAGACGAACAGGTCGCCTTTCGCCGTGGTCAGCACGCACTCCGGCCGGGCGAGATCCCGACCGACGAACTCGAGTTCGGAGGGCGCGACGGCAATGGCTCCCGGACGGAACGGCATTCGCACCTCAAGGGCTCGTCTGTGCGGATGATCCCCCCTTCAGCCGTCAACCGCAAGGGACCGGCCGGCTCCATGTCTCAGGGCGTGCGCTTCGGTCCGGCGGCGCCCAGGATCTGCTGCAGGGCGCGCCGGACCTCGGGCAGGGCGCCGGTCACGAAGCCGAGCGCGGCGGCGATCAGGGTCGCCTGCTGGGGATGGCCCCTGACCCAGCGCAGCGCCTCGGCGAGCGCCGGACTGGCCCCGGCGGCGGCTGGCTCGCCTGCCGGCCGCGGCGGCGGCGGCAACGGCCGGCTCAGCCGGTAGGCCGCAAGGCCGAGCGCCAGGACCAGCAGGAAAATGAAGCCCGCGGTCGCGAGGCTGGCCCAGGCCGGGTGCAGCACGGTCAGGAGCGCGAACCGGAACGCATCGACCAGCTCGACGAACGCGGTGATCGCGAGCCCGGTCGCGACCGCGAGCAGAGCGAGCGCCAGCGCCAGACGGCTCGGGCTGAACCGCGGCAGCCCGAGCAGGGCGGCGAGCTCGGCGAGCGACGGCAAGGCTCAGCGGCGGTCGAACAACCGGCCGACCATCAGCCCGACCGCGAACGCCATCGCGATGCTCGCGAACGGCCGCTCCTCGATCTGCTCCTCGACCCGGCGCGCGGTCTCGCGGCCGCTGCTCTGGACGTCGCCGGCCAGACGCTCGATCCGCCGCCGCAGCGCGTCGATCTCGGATTCGGCCCGATTGCCGGTCTTGGTCTTCAGCGTGCCGAGGATCTGGCCGAGATCGCCGCGGAGCGCGTCGAGATCGGCGCGCAGGGCAGCGACGTCCTTGCTCAGATCGGGCTCGCTGGTTTCGACGGACTTGGCGGTCGCCATGCTGGTCTCCTCAAAGGATGGATCATCGTTTCGCGAAAGTTGATTTTTTTCAACACTAGCGACCAAAGGCCGGTCATGGCCAGCCGCCAGCGACGACCGACGCTGCGATTTCACGGCGGCCCGCTTGACGATCGGGCCGGTGTTCCCGGACAAACGACGCGAGTCCGCACCGGGAGAGATCTGCGATGTGGAGACTGGGCCGGATCGCGCCGCTCGCGCTCGCGCTTTGCCTCGGCCTTCTGCCGGGCGCGACCCTGGCCGGGCCCTGGACCAGGATCCGGATCGCGACCGAGGGTGCCTACCCGCCGTGGAACTTCACCGACAAGGAGGGCGCGCTGATCGGCTTCGAGGTCGATCTCGCGCACGACCTGTGCCGGCGGATCGGGGCGACCTGCGAGCTGGTCGCCCGCGATTGGGACAGCCTCGTCCCCGGGCTCCAGGCCGGTGACTACGATGCGATCATGGACGGGCTGACGATCACCGAGGCGCGGGCGCAGGTCATCCGGTTCTCGGCCAGCTATGCCCGGCCGCCGGCCGCCTTCGCGGTGCGCAAGACGAGTGCTCTGGCCGGTCTGACCAGCGAGCCCGGCCAGCTCGATCTGGACGACCTCGACGCCGGCGAGCAGGCCGCGCTCGACCGCCTGAAGCAGGCTCTGGCCGGCAAGACGGTCGGCGTCGAGGTGGCGAGCCCGGCCGCCCGTTTCCTGCAGACGTTCATGGCCGCTGCGGTCGAGATCCGGAAATATGCAAGCCTGGAGGACCTGGACGGCGACCTCGAAGCCGGGCGGATCGATCTGGCGCTGGCGCCGATGAGCCACTGGCAACCGCTGCTGGCTGCCGGCGCCGGTAAGGATCTCGGGGTGATCGGCCCCGGCCTGACCGGCGGGCCGTTCGGGGCGGGCGTCGCCGTGGGCCTGCGGCAGGCGGACGACGATCTGGTCGAGCTGTTCAATCAGGCGATCGGTGCGGCCAGCGGCGACGGCTCCATTGCCCGGATGGCGGAGCAGTGGTTCGGCTACGACGTCTCGTCCTGAAGCCCGGGTGCCGGGCCAGGCTCACGCGCTCTTGGCTTCGGCGCTGGCTTTGGCGGCGCTGGCTTTGGCGGCACTGGCTTTGGCGGCACCGGCTTTGGTGGCACCGGATTTGGCGGTGCGCTTCGCTGGCGGCCCTTTGCTCGCCCGCCGGGCGGCCGCGGCCTCGCGCGCGTGGCTGAGTTTCGCGGCCCGCCGGGCGGCGATCTCGGCCTCGATTGCCGGCATCAGGGCCGTGGCCGCCGCCTGCTGCGACTTGGTGCCGGTGCGCTCCAGACGCTCGGCGTTGTCGTGCAGGTTGCTCAGCGCGGCGTCTTCCATCGCGGGCAATTTGGCAGCGTCCATCGAAGGTTCATCCCTTGCTCATTGGTTTCAACCACACTGTCCAACGGGGCACTGGCCGCCGGCGCAAACTCCACCCCGGCCCCGCCCTTCTCGCGGCACCTTCCGGAGTGCCTGCCCGCCGCTCGCGGCGCGACGGATTGGCCAGAATGACGATTCCCTTGCCTCTTATATGGTGCTGCGCAGCAGCAATTGCCACCACGGGCAGGTTCGAAACGCCGGCACAGGCGTCCGCTTTCGCCATCGACGGCCCCCGGGGGCTTGATTGCGCGGCGGCCCGTCCGCATCTAGGGACGAGGGCGTAACGTCGCCCTTAGTTCCTCGCGAGCGCGCAAAGCAGGCCTCAGCCCTTCCGAGCCGGCCGCTGCATCCCGAGACCATGACCAGAGAGGCTGCCTCGGCTGCGCGCGGGATGGCCTGAACCGACCGCGCCGACGCCATGCCGGCGTGCGGCCATGCCGAAAGCGACTGCCAGGTGACATCCTTTGCCGAGCTCGGGCTCATCGAGCCCCTTCAGCGCGCCGTGCGCGCCGAGAACTACACCACGCCGACCCCGATCCAGGTCCAGGCGATCCCCCATCTCCTCCAGGGCCGCGACCTCCTCGGTTGCGCCCAGACCGGCACCGGCAAGACCGCCGCGTTCGCGCTGCCGATCCTGCAGCGCTTGGCGAGCGAGCCCCGCCGCCCCGGGCCCCGGGCCTGTCGCGCCCTGGTGCTGACCCCGACCCGCGAGCTCGCGGCCCAGATCGAAGCGAGCTTCGCCGCCTACGGGCGCCATCTGCAGCTGCGGCGCGCGCTGGTCTTCGGCGGCGTCGGCCAGATGCCGCAGGTCCATGCGCTCGCGCGCGGCGTCGACATCCTGGTCGCCACCCCCGGCCGCCTGCTCGACCTGATCGGCCAGGGCCACATCCGCCTCGACCGGCTCGAGGTGTTCGTCCTCGACGAGGCCGACCGGATGCTCGACATGGGCTTCATCCACGACGTCCGGCGCGTGCTCCGGGCCCTGCCCGCGAAACGCCAGTCGCTGTTCTTCTCGGCCACGATCCCGCCCGAGATCGTGCGCCTGGCGGAAAGCATCCTGACCGACCCGGTCACGGTCGGGGTCCGCCCGGAAACCTCGACCGCCGAGCGGATCGAGCAGCGCGTGATGTTCGTCGAGAAGGCCGACAAGCGGCCGCTCCTCGGCCAGGTGCTCAAGGACGCCGCGATCGAGCGGGTCCTGGTCTTCACCCGCACCAAGCACGGCGCCGACCGGGTGGTGAAGCAGCTCGCCCAGGACGGCGTCGCGGCCGACGCGATCCACGGCAACAAATCCCAGTCCGCCCGCACCCGCGCGCTCGAGCGCTTCCGGACCGGCGCCGGCCGGGTCCTGGTCGCGACCGACATCGCGGCGCGCGGGATCGATGTCGACGGCGTCACCCACGTGATCAACTACGACCTGCCGAACCTGCCGGAAAGCTACGTCCACCGGATCGGCCGGACCGCACGCGCCGGCCGCAGCGGGATCGCGATCTCGTTCTGCGACGCCGAGGAGCGCGCCTACCTGCGCGCGATCGAGGCGCTGATCAAGATCCGGATCCCGGTCGTGGGCCACCCCTGGCAGCCAGCCGCCGGCGCGCCCAAGGCGGCAACGCCGCCGCCGACCCCCGCGCGCGCCAACGGCGGCGGCCGCACGAGCGCCGGCCCCCGGGTCAGCCAGCGGACCGCAGAAACGCGAACCGGGCGGCGCCGTAGCGGCGCTCCTGCTCGAGAGCATAACCTTCGGGCAGGCTGAAGCTTTCCCTGGCCGCGAGCTCGACGACGATGCCGGCGCCGGGCGCCAGCCAGCCGCCCGCCAGCCCGGCGAGCGCCGGGCCGGCGAGCCCCGACCGGTACGGCGGATCGAGAAACACCAGATCGAACGCCTGATCCGCCGGCCCGAGCCGGGCGGCGTCCCGGTCCACGAGCCGGACGTTGCCCGGAGCGCCGAGCCGGGCGAGGTTGGCGGCCGCGAGCGCCAGCGCCCGGCGATCGTGCTCCACGAGCCAGACCTCGGCCGCACCGCGCGAGGCCGCCTCCAGGCCGACCGCACCGGTGCCGCAGCACAGATCGAGAAAGCGCGCCCCGCGCAGCGGCGGTTGGCCGGCATCGAGGATCGCGAACAGCGCCTCGCGCGCCCGGTCGCTGGTCGGCCGGATCGCCCGGTCGGAAGGCGTCAGCAGCGTCCGCCCGCGCCAGCTGCCGGCGATGATCCGCATCGGCGGATGATAGCGGCCCGACGCCCGGGCGTCAGCGGCTGAGCCGCCCGAGGATCAACGACAGCGGCAGGCTGACTCGACGGCTCGCCGGGCGGCGCCGGCATGGCCAGCAACGTAGCGGGGAACTTTTCGGGTGCGCTGCGCGTCTTAGGGTTGAACGAGGTTGAGGGTCAACGCCATGAGCGCCGACAACACAATGACCGCCAGGAAGAGTCGACGCCCGCGGGCGCAGGATGCCGACCGCTACGTCGGCGCCCGGGTGCGCGAGCGCCGGACCATGCTCGGCATCTCCCAGCAGCAGATGGCCCAGCTGATCGGTGTCACCTACCAGCAGGAGCACAAGTACGAGAACGGCAGCAACCGCGTCTCGGTCGGCCGGCTCTATCAGATCGCTCGCGTCCTCGGGGTCGACATCGGCTACTTTTACGATGGCTTCCAAAGCGAGCGGGCGTTCGTACCGACGACCCAGCAGCGGCTGCTGCTGGAGCTGAGCCGCAATTTCGTCAGCATCGCGAACCCGGAGCATCGCGAGATGCTAGTCGAGCTGGCCCGGGTTCTCGCCGGGCCAACGGACCTCGAAGACCTGCCGGCACTGCACCGGGGAGCTGCCTGACGCCGGCTTGCGGCAGGAAATCCCGACCAGCTTTCCTGATTGAGCTCGCGGCCCGGGTTGGAGCCACGCAGGCGAGGCGATGCGCGTCAGCGATTGAGCAGCCACAGGATCAGCGACAGCACGAGGCTGATCAGGATCGAGGTCGTGACCGGAACGTACAGCCGGAAGTGCTCGCGCTCGATCAGGATGTCCCCGGGCAACCGGCCGACCCCGAGCCGGCTCAGCCACGGCCAGAGCACCCCGGCCACGACCAGCACCACCCCCAGAATGATCAGCCAGCGCGCCATTTTTTCCGGTCCTTCCCGGACTCCAGGAGATGCCTGCGACGGCCGCCCCTGGCAACCGGAATAAGCGGTCGCCTCCGGGCATCGTCTGAAACGGAAGGCGCGGTCCGGCACGCATCCTGCGTGCGCGACGAGGGTCCCGCGCTCCGCTCTGGCACGAAACGGAGGACAGCATGCGACATCACCTGACCAGCATCGCGATCGCCACGGCGGCCGTCGGCCTCGGCCTGTCATGGATGAGCGAGCGCGCATCCGCCGCGCAGGACGTCAAGCTTCAGGTTTCGGATCAGGGGCCTGGCGACCACCTGACCGATGCCAAAGGCATGAGCCTTTACCTGTTCGAGGCCGACGGCAAGCTCGAGAGCACCTGTTACGACGCCTGCGCCAAGGCCTGGCCCCCGCTCCTGACCAATGGCGAGCCGACCGCCGGACAGGGCGTCGACAAGTCGCTGCTGGCGACCCTCAAGCGCAAGGACGGCTCGACCCAGGCGGCCTACAACGGCCGGCCGCTTTATCACTTCGTGAAGGACAAGCAGCCTGGCGACATGAAGGGACAGGGAATCAAGGGCTTCGGGGCGGAGTGGTATCTGATCTCGCCCGAGGGCAAGACGGCCGAGGAGGAGGAAGGCCAGCCGGAGAAGAAGTACTGATTCGACGCGCACGAGACGTACAGATCGCGAGGGAACGCGGGCGAGCAGGCGGTCAACCCCGAGATGGCGCTTCGCCTCCGCAAGCTCTGCGGCAACGGCGTCGAGTTCTGGCTGCGCATGCAGATGCTGCGCGACCTCAGGCGCCTGGAGCGCGCGCTCCACGCCGACCTCGCCCGCATCCCGACCCATCGCGCGGCGTGATCCAACCCGCAGGCCCGATTCTCCTAAAGAGTCCCGACCCCGGTCTCCTCCCCGACGCCTTACGAATCGCCCACATCCGAGACATAATCAGGATGTACTTCCATGGCCCGTAATTTGTGCGCGTCTGGAAAATACACGATGGCCCGCTGGGTTGTCCTGCCTTCAGCGCTGGTTAATGCCACCTCGAATTTCAGCATCTCCCGCGTTTGAGGTTCTATGCCCTTATCAAGCTCCACCACGTCCGAGCCGCGTTCGCGGCGGGCGAGCACGGCGGTGAACTCCTCCCCTGCGTTGTAGTCCCTCCGGTCAAGAACTTGCGACTTATTTTGCCATGCCCAGCTGCGCGATCCGTTCATGGACATTCCAATAACAGCATATCGTGAATATACAACAGCATTATGGGAGTTTTGCAAAAACACTATCTTTGCTTTTACCTTGGTGTCAAGAAACTCATTCGTATTCACATCGATGAAAATATCGGCGAAGGCAGGTGGCGACGCGATAGTATTTGCCTTTGTCAATCTGGGAGACATCATGCGTAATTTGTCTAACTAGCCCTCCATGAGTCTCAGGTAGCGCCAGCAGCGACGAGGCCGCGATAGGTGGTGGGGCGGGTCAGGACGGCATGCTGGATGACGCGGGCGAAGCGGTGGCTGATGCTCTTGGCGGTGCGGCGGTTGAAGCGGAAGACGTACTCGTCGAGATAGGCCGGCAGGTGCTTGTTCGAGACCGCGCCGTGGTGGGTGCCGAGCAGCCAACGCTTGGCGAGGCCGAACACCAGGTGGATCGCCGGCAGGCGCAGCGCGGCGTCGCCCCAGGCGGCGGCGAGGTTGATCGGCTGGTGGGCGTAGCCGGCGGCGGCGAGGCCAGTGTAGCCGGACCAGCCATCGGTGGTCACGGTCGCGGGCTTGGCGACGTTTTCGCCGAGGAAGCCTTCGAGGCTCCGGGCCGAGACATCGGGCACGACGGCCAGCCTCAGGCGGCCCAGGCGGCACCCGCGGGCCTGGCCGCGGCCGGTCTCGACCGCGCCGGCGACCGTCGTCTTGCCGGCTGCGCCGCGGCCGGAGCGGCCGGGCCTGGGGCCACCGACATAGGTCTCGTCGGCCTCGACCTGCGCGCCAAGCGGCGCCCGCTCCGGGCGCACCATCGCGCGGCGGATCTTGTGCAGCCAGCTCCAGGCGGTCTGATAGCTGCCGAAGCCCATCTGGCGCTGGAGCTCCATCGCCGAGATCCCGCCCTTGCTCGAGGTCACCAGGTAGATCGCGAGGAACCACTTGGCGAGCCCGGTCTTGGTCTGCTCGAACAGGGTGCCGGCCAGGATCGAGTGCTGCTTGCCGCAGGCCGTGCACTCCTCGATCAGGCGTTTCTTGTGGCTGTAAGCCTGACCATGCCCGCAGCCCGCGCAGCGGAACCCCGCGGGCCAACGCGCCCGCACCAGATACGCCCGGCACTTGGCGTCCGTGCCGAAGCGCTTCAGGAAGCTCGGCAGATCGCGCGGCAGATCCGTCAGCAGCTCGTCGGCCATGGCACCCTCCCCACTATGTTCGCTCTTCGTTCACCCTCCTCCATCCTGCCGCCGGAGTCAAGCAGCCTGAGCCTTGTGGAGAGCTAGTTTTGTCTATCCCCACGATAGACCCGCGAATACTGTGGTGAGTAACTAGAGAAACGCAAAGAATTACGGATACATAACCGAGCGTGCCGTATGGCAAAATTGCGCCTTCGGCCCAAGCACGCGCAGCCGTCCACCAACCCGCAGCGAGCGTCGCCAGGAAGCCCACGCCGTGCAGGATCCAGTCTGCGAAGGCAATACGCGCTTGCCAACGGGGAATCCGCGCGATCCAGCGCCTAAGGCGAGTCTGCATCTGCTTATCTTGCCCTCGGTCTCGCCGTGACGCCAACCCTGAACGTTCAGGCCCCCCTTGCGCTCGTAGAAACGTGGTCTGGGCGCCTTTCGTCAAGAACTCAGGGTCAGGCCGGGGGAATAGAGTGTCCGCAACGTCCGCAACCTTTTTCGACCTGGAACTCCTGTTGATGGCCGCCGGCCCGCCGAATCTGTGGCCCGGCAAAAATCGGCGCAAATCCGACCGGCTTACTTGATGCTGATCCGCTGGAGGCGGCCAACCCCTGAGAAAAACGTGCGCCACTTGTGTGCGCCCGTCAGTATTTCATGCGCCACCGATGCGTCACCCCTGGCGCATGCCCCGATCGGCTCCCAGTCGATCCCGATCAATCCCAAGACGTGCCCTGCATTGATGCGATAGACATCGCGCCAACTTGGCGGCGGCGGAGTCCCACGGTCGCACGGACCACCCGAACCAAGCGTTAACCATCAGAGGTTAATTTTCGCTTGACCATTGCCCGTCTCATGCGTCTCGAGAGCCGGATGCGTCACGGTTGGGCCGCTCGTGGCACATTCCGAGCTGCGGCAGACTGGCAGATCGCGCCATCGACCTGACGGCGCGGGCGGCGGCGCGCCGTCCCGGGCGCGTTCGGCCCGGTGGGGCCGGGCAGGCGCTGCCGTCCCAGTTAGACGGAACTTTGCCCGCGTTTTGAGCTAAGTGGCTGATGTGGCTCGGCGCTCGATCTGTTCTGTAGTCATAATAATGTGATGTTTTTGCTTGACAAGAGTGAGATTATATGGCCTGATTTGCGCATGTACGTCGCCGTCGTGCCGAACCGTGGTTCGCCGCCCGCGATCCTGCTGCGGGAGAGCTTTCGCGACGGCGCCAAGGTCAGGAACCGCACGCTCGCCAATCTGAGCAAGTGGCCGGCCGCCAAGATCGAGGCGCTGCGGGCGGTGCTGCGCGGCGAGTCTTTGGTGCCGGCGGGCGCGGGGCTGGAGATCGTGCGTGCGCTGCCCCACGGGCACGTGCTGGCGGCGCTGGGGACGGCGCGGCAGATCGGGCTGGAGCGGCTGTTGCCGCGCGGCCCGGAGCGCCGGCGGCGGCTGGCCCTGGCGCTGATCGTGGCGCGACTCCTCGACCCCGCGGCCAAGCTCGCCACCGCCCGGGCGCTGGATGCGGCGACCGCGAGCCACTCGCTCGGGGCGACGCTCGAGCTCGGCCCGGTCACCGCCAAGGAGCTCTACGCGACCCTCGACTGGCTGGGCGCCGCGCAGCCGCGGATCGAGGCGGCGCTGGCGCGCCGGCATCTTTCGGACGGCACCCTGGTGCTCTACGACATCACCTCGAGCTACCTGGAAGGCCGCTGCTGCGCGCTCGCCCGCTTCGGCTACAGCCGGGACGGCCGGCGCGACAAGCTGCAGATCGTGATCGGGCTGATCTGCGCCGCTGACGGCTGCCCGGTCGCGATCGAGGTGTTCGACGGCGACGTGGGCGATCCGACGACGCTCGCCGCCCAGATCACCAAGATCAGGGAGCGCTTCGGCCTGCGGCGCGTGGTCCTGGTCGGTGACCGCGGTCTGATCACCCAGGCGCGCATCGCCGAGGAGCTCAAGCCGGCCGGTCTCGACTGGCTGACCGCGCTGCGGGCGCCGGCGATCCGTGCGCTGGTCGCGCGCGGCGCCCTCCAGCTCGACCTGTTTGACGAGCGCGACCTCGCCGAGATCGCCAGCCCCGACTATCCGGGCGAGCGGCTGATCGTGTGCAAGAACCCGCTCTTGGCCGCGGAGCGGGCGCGCAAGCGCGCCGATCTGCTCGAAGCCACCGAACGCGACCTCACCCGCCTCCAGGCGCGCATCCGGCGCCCGCGCCAGCCGCTCCGGGGCGCCGCGGCGATCGGCCAGGCGGTCGGCGCGGTGCTTGGCCGCCGCAAGGTCGCCAAGCACTTCCACATCACCATCACCGAGGACGACCTCGCGTTTGCCCGCGACACCGCGGCGATCGCTGCCGAGGCGGGGCTCGACGGCTTCTACGTGCTGCGCACCAGCCTGCCGGCCGAAGCTCTCGATGCCGCCGGCACGGTGCGCGCCTACAAGGGCCTGGCCCGCGTCGAGCGCGCCTTTCGCTGCCTCAAGACCGTCGACCTGGAGGTCCGGCCGGTGTTCCACTGGATCGGGCCGCGGGTGCGCGCCCACGTCTTCCTCTGCCTGCTCGCCTATTACCTCGAATGGCACCTGCGCCAGGCGCTCGCGCCGCTCCTGTTCGACGACCACGACCGCGCCGCCGCCGAGGCGCAGCGCGCCTCCCCGGTGGCCAAGGCCCGGCCCTCGCCGGCCGCCCGGCGCAAGGCCACGACCAAGCGCACCCCCGATGGCCTGCCGGCGCACAGCTTCCGCACCCTGCTCCAGGACCTGGCGACCCTCACCCGCAATACCGTCCGCTTCGGCCGCGGCACGACCACCGAACTGCTCGCCACCCCGACCCCGCTTCAGCAGCGCGCCTTCGACCTGCTCAGCCTCAACCCTGCCCTGTAGTCAGGGCTCGAAAAAATCTTCGCGCAAAGCCAACCACTTCGTCCCCCATCCGGGCAAAGTTCGGGTTAGAACAGGCGGCCCTGGACGGAGGCGAAGGTGCGGCGGTGGTGGCGGCAGGGGCCGAGGCGCCAGAGGGCGTCGCGGTGATCGAGCGTGGCGTAGCCGACGTTGGTCTGCCAGCCATAACCGGGATAGCGGCCGGCGAGGCGGTGCATCAGGCGGTCGCGGGTCACCTTGGCGACGATCGAGGCGGCGCTGATCGCCGCGACCTTGGCGTCGCCGTCGATCACGGCCTCGGCCGCACACGGCAGCTCCGGGGCGCGGTTGCCGTCGATCAGGGCGAGATCCGGCAGACAGCCGAGGCAGCCCAGCCGGAGCACGGCGCGGCGCATCGCGAGCAGGCTCGCCTGCAGGATGTTCAGCCGGTCGATCTCGGCGACCGAGGCGGCGCCGATGCCGATCCAGGCCCGGCCGCGCAGCGCCGCCGCCAGCTGCTCGCGTACCGGCGCCGGCAGCACCTTGGAATTGGCGAGGCCGTCGAGCGGCTCGAGCAGGATCACCGCGGCCGCCACGACCGGGCCGGCGAGCGGCCCGCGGCCGACCTCGTCGACCCCGGCGATCAGTCGGGCTGCGGGCGGCTGGCGCTGTCCGGGCGGCAGGGCCGGCGGCATGGTCAGCGCAGGCCCGGCGGTGATGGCTCGGTGGCCGGGTGGCCGGCCGCCGCAGCGGCGCCGGCGGGGACCTGGCCGTGGCGGCCGCGCCGCGGGTCGAAGGCGTTGCCGAGACTGGCCGCGAGCAGCGCCCCGCCCTGGACCAGATGCTCCGAATGCAGGCGCAGCATCCGGGCCTCGTCGCGCGCCAGCCGGACCAACAGGCGCGTCAACGGCTCGGCCGGCGGCCGGCGCGCCCCGTGCAGCCGGCGCGCCAGTTCCAGCCACATCAGGCTCGCGATCATGGTCAGCGCGATCACCGCGACCACCACGCGCTCGGTGTCCTCGCCGATCACGCCGCTGGCGACGCCGGTCTGCGTCAGCACGAACGCGAACTCGCCGACCTGGGCGAGCGCGAAGCCGGCGAGCACCGCCGCGCGCCAGGAGACGCCGACCGCGCGCAGGCCCAGGACGTTGATCACGCTGTTCAGCAGGAACACGAGACCGATCAGCAGCAGCACGCCGCCGAGATTGCGCGCCACGAACGCCAGATCGATCAGCAGGCCGACCGACAGGAAGAACACCATCAGCAGCAGGTTCCGGATCGGATCGACGGCGCGCACCATCACCGCCCGCTCGGTGGTGTTGCCGACGTAGAGGCCGGCCAGGAAGGCGCCCAGACCCGCCGACAGTTCGAGCGCGTGGCTCAGCGCGGCACCGATCACGCAGAGCGCGAGGGCGCCGATCGGCGCGAGGTCCGGATAGCGCAGCCACAGGCGCCGGAACGGCAGGCGATTGTGCGGCCGGCGCCCGAGCCACCAGATCAGGGCCATCAGAGCGACCACGGCGAGCGCGATCTTGAGCAGCACCGCGCTGACGCTGACGCCGTCCCGGCTCGACATCCCGACCACGATGATCAGCATCGGCGCCACCGCGAGGTCCTGCGCGATCAGGACGCCGACCGCGCAGCGTCCGGCTTCGGTGCGCAGCTCGCCGATGTCGTTGAGGATGTTGACGCCGACCGCGGTGCTGCTGAGCGCCAGAACGAACCCATAGAGGACCGCCCGCTCGACCGGCCATTCGAACAGACAGGCGAACATCAGCATCGCCGCGACGCTGACGACGATCTGGAGCCCGGCAGCGCCGATCGCGATCTTGTAGATGCTGGTGAACGCCCGCAATGACAGGTGGGTGCCGACCACGAACAGCAGCACCAGCACGCCGAGATCGGCGAACGCCTCGATGTTCGTCCGGTCGGTGATCAGGCCGAGCCCCGAGGGCCCGAGCACGGCGCCGGCCATGATGTAGCCGACCAGCGGCGGCTGGCGTAGGCCCGCGAACAGCAGGCCGCCCGCCACCGCGCCGACCAACAGCAGCGCCAGTGGCACCAGATGGAGATGCTCGGCCATCGCACGAGCGTAGTAGCACGCCATTGAGGCCGCCTTAACAACCGGTTGCAAATAAGCAGACGATCGTTGCGATGGCGCGGCCCCGGGGTCTCGGTCCGGCGCCCGCTGGCGCCAGTCAGGGCGGCGCAATGTGCACCTCAGCCAGACCCCCTAGAGATCCGGCCAGCCGGCGGCCGGCTCGATCCGCCCGACCACCCGGCCGCTGTGATTGCGCAGCACCGGCCGCGCCACCTCGTCGAGCGCGCTCCGCTGCTCCCGGCCGAGCGCGCCGATCGCCTCGAGCAGGGCCAGCAGCGCGGCCGGCGCGGCGCGGCTGCCGCCGTCCTCGACCTTGAGCGCAAGGCCGAGCCCGAGGGCGGGCAGCGCCGCGCCGTAGACCCCCTCGGCGCCGGACTTGACCACCAGCTTCGGCGCGACGGTCATGATCGCGGTGCACGCCCGCCCCGAGCCCGCGATCAGCTTCGGATGCGCGCTGATCGCCGCGCAGATCTTGCGGCAGGCGGCGCGCCGGTCCGCCGCCAGACCCGCCGGATCGCCCAGCCGCGCGTACGCCGTCGCCAGCTCGCCGAGCGTCAGCGGGTAGGTCGGCAGGCCGCAGCCGTCGAGCGCGGGGACCGGCACGGCATCGACCCCGGCCATCGCGGCCAGGGTTGCGGCCACCCGGCGCTGCACCGGATGGTCCGCGGCCGTGTAGCCGGCGAGCGGCGCCCCGAGATGACGGGCGACGGCCAGCATCGCGGTATGCTTGCCGGAGCAGTTGTTGTGGACCGGCTCGGGCGCGCGACCGGCGACCACGAGGCGCGTCGCGGACGGTGCGTGCAGCGGCGGATGGGCCCCGCACTCGAGCGCCGTCTGATCGAGGCCGAGGCGGGCAAGCCAGCGCCCGATCGCCTCGACGTGGAACGGCTCACCGCCATGCGAGGCGCAGGCCAGGGCGAGCTCCGCCTGGCTGACCGCAAAGCGCTCGGCGGCGCCGCTTTCCAGCAGGGCCAGGGCCTGCAGGGGCTTGACCGCCGAACGCGGAAAGATCGGCCGGTCGGGGTCACCCGCGACATGCCGCCGCGCACCCGCGGCATCGGCAACCGCGTAGCTCACCCGGTGGCGGCTCTCGACACGTTCGCCGCGCCACACCAGGATGGCGACCGGAGCGGCGATGGCGGCGGACATGCTCACGGCAGGCCGTCCGACAGCACGGCGGCGACGACGCCGGCCCCGGTTCGCGTCGATCTCGCGGTCAACGGTCGATCTGTGGCAGACATGATGGAACTCAACTCCTTGGACAGGAACGGAGACGCAGGATGCACAGGACGGCCTGGCTCGGTGTAGCCGCCCTGAATGCGTTTATCGCGGTCGTCACCGGCCTGGTCGCCGCCTTCGTCGTCTTCCATAGTCGCGAGGTCGACGCCAATCTGCTGATGGGCGTGGGCGCCAGCTTCCAGATGGGCCACGCGCTCGCGATCATGGGGCTGTGCGCCCTCGGCTGGCCGCGCGACAATGTCGCCTGGCTGTTCTTCTACGGCATCCTGCTGTTCTCCGGCAGCCTCTACATGCGCGCGCTGGGCGCGGGACCTTACGTGCTCGGGCTCGGCGCCTTCGGGGCGCTTTTGCTGCTGGTCGGCTGGCTGGCCCTGGCCTGGGCGGCCCTGACCCATTCCAAACCCTGAACGCAGCTGCGGCTCGCGCCGGGCGCGGCCACTTCTTGCCGGCCCGTTAACGGCTCTCCAACCCTGACCCGCTACAGTGGCATTGCAAGCGACGATGCCGCCCGCAAGGAGGGGAGCAATGCGCAGCGCCCGGGTAGCCGCCACAAGGAAGCAGGGGTCGCGGCCGCATTCGTGCCGGCCGACGCCAGGACGGATGATCATGGCGGCCGGCGCCACCGTCGCCCTGATCGCGGCGCCGGTCACGCTCAGTTCGCATGGGCTGGCGCTGGCCTGGCAGCTCGCGGCCGCGAAGAGCGATGGTGGCGGCGGTGGCAACGGCGGTGGCAACGGCGGCGGCAACGGCGGTGGCCACGGCAACGGCGGCGATCACGGTAACGCTTCCGGCCACGCCAGCGGACACGACGCCTCCTCGGACCGTGGCCATGGTCGGCCGGACGAGGGCGGCTGGGCCTTCGGCCGCGACCGGCAGGATGATCGCATCGAGCATGCGCGGGAGCGTTACGACGCCGTCCTCGGTCACGCCGCCGCGGCCGGCCGCGGCTCGAAAGGCGAGGATCAGCGGGTCGCCCATCGCTTCTCCGCCGACGAAGCAGAGCAGTTGATCGAGCACGGCTGGCGCACCCGCCGGGTCAGCGACGCTGGCTTCAAGAACCACGGCGAGCGGGTGCGGACCATGGTCGAGCTGGCCAAGCGGCTCGGCTACGATGCCAAGGTCGGCGCGCTGCAGGCGAATTTCGGCACGCCCTACGAGAACGGCATCGCCCGGATCGAGGCGGATCTCGCGGCGGCGCGCGCCGATGCCGCCGCTGGCGACGAACAGGCGGCGGCCCGGGTCACCGAACTCGAGGCGCAGCTCGAAGCGGCGGTTGCCGCCGCCAAGCCCGGCAACGGCGCCAATCACGACTGGTCCCGGGCCGACCTCGACGTCAACCACGACGGCGCGGTCGACGGCCATGACCTCGAGGCGCTCGACGCGGCGGCGGCTGGCGAAGACCCCGCGACCGCCCCGAGCTGAGCGGGGCCGGGCGCACTTGACATCGTGAGAACTTGGGAGTCCGTCGATGCGGTCACCTCAGATGCTGCCGCCCCTTGGGATCGCGTTGCTGCTCGCCGCCTGTGCCGGCCTGACCAGCGGTGATCCCGACCTCTATCAGGGCCTGACCGACCGCGATGTCGCGCTCGCGGCCGGACTGCTCCAGAAGACGCTCGAAAGCGCGCCCGACGGCGCGACCCGCAGCTGGCACGACGAGGCCAGCGGCCATCGCGGCTCGATCACCCCGACCCGCACCTATCTGAGCGCCGCCGGGCGCTTCTGTCGCGATTATCGGGAAGAGCTGAGCGTCGGGGAGCAGAGCGGCCGCTTCTATCACGTCGCCTGTCGCGACGCCGACACGGCGAGCTGGGCCTGGCTCTGAGATCGGCCCCGCGACCTGCCCGACAAGCGGTCCCGCGGCCGTGCTCGTGAAGATTCATCCGAGGCTTCGGGCCAGAGATCCTGCAACCGCAAGCGTCAGGCCCGAACCATGGATGAGCAACGTCTCGAGCCGGGCTTTTAGGCAGCCGGCCAGCGGCATGAGTTGCCGCTACATGCTCTTGTCGCCCTTGTCTTCATCCCCCATGCCCTCGCCCATGCCGTCGGAGTTCATCTCCGTATGGCCCATCGAGTGGCTGCTCGTGCCCGGCTCGCTCATGCCCTGATTGCCCATGCTGTCGCTCCCCATCTCCTGGTGGCTCTGTGGGTCGCCGATCGCGTGATCGTTCGCGCTCGTGCAGCCTGCCAGAGTTGCGCCCACGGCCAGCGCGCCCACCAACCAAAGCACTCGAGCCATCACTCCCTCCGGATCTTCGGGCGCGCCTTGGAACGCGCCCGCGGTTTCGGCGTGGCCCCATGCCCCCGCCCAGCAGCGCCGCCCGGATGATCGAACCGAGGCGGGCGAACCTGCGTCTTCTGCCTTACAGACTGGCCCTTGCTCGCGCGCCTCACGATGCTGCGAGCCGCCCGATCCCTGGCGTTTTCACCGGAATGTGGCCCGGCGTGCAGCTTGGCAAGCGCCTTCGCGCCCGCCCCTTCAGCTGCGCGGCACCACACCTCTGGCCATAACGAGGTCGATCGCGGGCAAGGCACGCCTTGCGACCGCGGGCACCGATCGCCAGTGCTGCTTGGCCGGATCGCCCTGGAAATAGTTGAAGGGCAGGGTGCCAGGGCCCGCCGGCCGGCCGACGATGATCCGGCCGACCATGCCGGCCATCTCGTGCGGCGTGCAGAAGTAGTCATAGACGCCCTCGACCGTCAGCGTCAGCTCGAAGCGGTCGCCGGGGTTGATCAGATAGCCGGAGTCCCAAGGCCGTGCGGTCTCGGGAATCCTGAGCGGATGGTCGTCGTTGTCCGGGTGATAGGCGGTCGTGGTGTGGACGTTGTTGCCGGCGTTGACCCAGCGGACCGTCTGGCCCGGCTGGATCAGGAGGCCGACCGGCTCGAACGCGACATGAGCGCCGAGCTCGTCGCTGATCATCCTGATCTCGACCAGGCCACCCCCAGCACGGCCGGCGGCCGGCGCGGCCAAGCCGGCGAGCCAGAGCCCGCCGGCCTTGAGCACGATCCGTCGCGTCGGCATCGCTACTGCAGCTTGGCTTCGTCCTCGTCCACGTGCCAGAGCACGATGTGGTAGTGCGGCTGCGGCACCCCAGGATGGCCCGCGTTGTAGTACATGTCGACCGATTTCACGGTCGGGTCCCCAAGCGCCAGCTCGTCGAACTTCTTCTGCGCCTGCATGTCCGCGAGCGGCACCATGTAGATCGTGCTGACCAGCTTCCCGGTCCGGTCGTAGGCAAGAAACGGCCCAGGGGGGATGGTGCCGGGCCGCACATAGAGCGTCCCGAGGCCCGGGATGAAGTCGGGCAACGCCACGAGCTCGCTGACTTTCTTGTAGTCGCCCCCGGGTGGCGCCATCATCGCGGCGTGCATACCCTCGTCGCTCATGGACTTGTCACCGGCGTTCATGCCGGTACAGGCAGCCATGGTCGCGCCCAGGACCAGTGCGGCGGCCACCGCCATCATTCGACGCATCGCTAGCCCGGATTTCTCACAGGGGATAGGTGCATCGGGGCTCTGAACCGAGCATAACTCTTCTGCCACAAAGATTTAAGCTGGCGCAGAGGAGATCCCCGATGCCGACAGAGTGTAGCCGCGACCTGTTCGGTTATGAAGTGGTCGAGGGCCGCCAAGTGGTCGCCGCGTTCGATGGTGGCGAGGTGACGTCAGATGCCGGGGCGCTGCTGCTCGGCGCGACCGATCGCGCGATCGGGCTGGTGACCCGGTTCGCCGCCTGCTTCGATGACGGGCGGGACCCGGCGCAGATCGAGCACACGGTCGAGGCCATGGTGGCGCAACGCGTGTTCGGCATCGCGCTCGGCTACGAGGACCTGATCGATCACGACCAACTACGCCACGATCCCGTGCTGGCGACGCTGGCCGGCAAGCTCACCGCCCGGCGCCGGGACTGCGCGCCGCTCGCCGGCAAGAGCACGCTCAACCGGCTCGAGCATGCGCCTGTGGCGCCGGACCGCTACCACAAGATCGGCCACGACGCGGCGGCGATCGAGGGCTTGTTCGTCACGCTGTTCCTCGAGGCGCACAAGACACCGCCGCCAGAGATCATCCTCGATCTCGATGCCACCGACGATCCGCTGCACGGCCACCAGGAAGGCCGCTTCTTCCACGGCTATTACGACGGCTACTGCTATCTGCCGCTGTACGTGTTCTGTGGCCGGCACCTGCTCGCCGCCAAGCTCAGGCGCTCGAACATCGATGCGTCCGCCGGTGCCGTCGCCGAGGTCGAGCGGATCGTCGCCGAGATCCGCGCCCGCTGGCCACGGGTGAGGATTATCCTGCGCGCCGATTCGGGCTTTGCTCGGGAAGAGCTGATGGCGTGGTGCGAGGCGCACGGTGTCGACTACCTCTTTGGCCTGGCTCGCAACCAGCGCCTGGTCGACGCGATCGGTCAGGAGCTCGCCGCGGCCGAGAGCCTGGCCCAGGGCGGCCCGGCGCGCTGCTTCGCCGACTTTCCTTGGCGCACGCTCGACAGCTGGAGCCGCGCGCGGCGGGTCGTCGCCAAGGCCGAGCACCTGCCCCAGGGCTCGAACCCGCGCTTTGTCGTGACCTCGCTCGGCGCCGCCGAGGTCGATGCGCGAGCCCTCTACGAGGAGGTCTACTGCGCCCGCGGCGAGGTCGAGAACCGCATCAAGGAGCAGCAGCTCGACCTGTTCGCCGGTCGCACCTCCGCCGCCACCATGCGCGCCAACCAGCTCCGCCTGTGGTTCGCATCCTTCGCCTACGTCCTGATCGAGGCGCTCCGGCGGATCGGGCTGCGCTTCACCCAGTTCGCCCATGCCACCTGCGGCACCATCCGTCTCAAGCTCCTCAAGATCGGCGCTCAGGTTCGCTGCAGCGTGCGCCGGATCAAGGTCGCCATGGCCTCGGCCTGCCCGTTCCAGGCCGAGTACCATCTCGCCTACCTCTACCTGAAGCGCGCCGCCGCCTTCTAAACATCGGCTCACAGCAACGCAGGCCGCCTGAGCGGCCGCGATCGCTCGCCCGCAAATTGCCTCCAACCCTTGATCTTGAACCGAAACCGCCGCGCCCGACCCACCTCGTCCGTCCTGACCGGCCAAACTCCCCGCCCAGCCTTCCGGCTGTGAGAAATCCGGGCTAGTCTCCCCGTGAGCGAGCACGCCTCGAGGCGTGCTCGCGATTTCGGCGCGGCCACAGCCGCCGCACCCCTCCGACCCGCCCGGATGCGCGATCCGGACCAGACGCCACCCGCACCCCAAGGCCCGGTCGCGCCCTCACCTCTCACGATGCCGCGGAGGGTCCCGTCATCCGAGCCTTCACCGGATCGTGACCAGCGTGGGCAACTCGACCCGGCGGCGCCGCTCGACCAAGCGCTGTTCGCCCTTGCTCGAGCGGCTACGGCCGTCCGGCGTGCGCCGCTCGCCCGCCGTCCGGACGATCGCCGTCAGGTCTGGGAACGCCATGCCGGAGCTCAGCATGGCGTTCCCGGATCGGTGCCCGAGACGATCAGTAGCTCGAGCCCCCGCTGTGCATCGATCTGTCGTTCATGGACTTGTCGCTCATCGACTTGTCGCTCGTGCCCTGGCCACTCGTGCTGGTACAGGCCGCAATGGTTGCGCTCAGGACCAGTGCTACAGCCACGGCGATCATTCGACGCATTGCTTCTCTCCCCACGGCTGCGAGCGCGCCTCGAGGCGCGCTCGCCAGTTCGGCGCGCCCGATACCGCCGCGCCCTCGCCTCCTACGATGCCGCGAGCGACCGGGTCTTCCGAGCCTTCACCGGATCGTGACCGGCGCGTGGTTCAGCGTGATCGGTCTCGATCGGGATCCGCATCGGGATGGCGCGGCCGCGGCCGCCGTTCCGCTCCTTTTCGTGAACCTTCGTCAGCCAGAGGCTGCTGGTGTCGCCTTGTGGAGGCCGCGCGGGCCGCGCCATGACCCGCGGCTATCGAATCAATAGACGGGGTCCGATTGCGCCGGCCGAGAAATCGGCTATCTGCTCGACGTTGGATCGCGGGCCTTGAGCCAGGCTCGGGCCGACTGAGGAGAAAGCGATGGCGGATCCGATCGCGACCGACCTCTGCGTGATCGGTGGCGGCTCCGGCGGGTTGGCCGTCGCCGCCGGGGCGGTACAGATGGGCGCCAAGGTCGTGCTCATCGAGAAAGGCAAGATGGGCGGCGACTGCCTGAACTACGGCTGCGTGCCGTCCAAGGCGCTGATTGCCGCCGGCAAGGCCGCGCAGACGATCCGCAGCGCCGGCCGCTTCGGGGTCAACGGCCACGAGCCGGCGGTCGATTTCCCGGCGGTCCACGCCCACGTCCATGGCGTGATCGGCGCAATCGCGCCGCACGACTCGGAGGAGCGCTTCGCGGCTCTCGGCGTCGAGGTGCTGCGGGCGCCGGCACGCTTCACCGGACCGCGCGAGCTCGAGGTTGCGGAGCAGCGCGTGCGGGCCCGGCGCTTCGTGATCGCGACCGGCTCCTCGCCGGCGATCCCGCCGGTGCCGGGCCTCGCCGAGGCGCCGCATCTGACCAACGAGACGATCTTCGATCTGACCGAGCGACCCGAGCACCTGATCGTGCTCGGCGGCGGTCCGATCGGTTGCGAACTCGCCCAGGCCCAGCGCCGGCTCGGTGCCAGCGTCACCGTGCTCGAACTGTTTTCAATTCTGCCCAAGGACGACCCGGCGGCGGTCGAGGTCGTCCGCCGGCGGCTGCTGGAAGAAGGGATCGGCCTCCGCGAGCAGGTCCAGGTGGCGGCCGTCGAGCGCGAGGGCAACGGTGTCGCCGTGACGATCGGGCAGGCGGGTCGCGAGGACAAGATCGTCGGCAGCCATCTCCTGGTGGCGGCCGGCCGACGGGCGAACGTCGAAGGCCTGGGGCTCGAGGCCGCCGGCGTCGACTACAGCCCCAAGGGCATTGCGGTCGATGCCCGGCTCCGTACCAGCAACAAGCGGATCTACGCGCTCGGCGACGTCGCGGGCGGCTATCAATTCACCCACGTGGCCGCCTATCACGCCGGGATCGTGATCCGGAACGCGCTGTTCAGGCTGCCGGCCAAGGTCGACACGCGCGCGGTGCCCTGGGTCACCTACACCGAGCCCGAGCTCGCCCAGGTCGGGCTGACCGAGGCGATGGCCAGCGAGGAGGGCGTCGAGGTCCAGGTGCTGACCTGGCCGTTCGCCGAGAACGACCGCGCTCAGGCCGAGCGTGCGACCGATGGCTTCGTCAAGGTGCTGCTCGAGCGCCGCGGCCGCATTCGCGGCGCCACCATTGTCGGCGAGCGCGCCGGCGAGCTGATCCAGCCGTGGGTGCTGGCGATCGCCGAAGGCCTCAAGATCGGCAGCCTGGCGCAGTTCATCGCCCCCTATCCGACGCTCGGCGAGGCCTCGAAGCGGGCCGCCGGCAGCTACTATACGCCGAAGCTGTTCAGCGCCCGGACCCGCGCGATCGTCCGCCTTTTGCAGCGGTTCTCCTGACCCGGCGCGCGGGCATGAAGAAGGGATGTGCGGAGATGAGAGCCCAAGCCGCGGAATCGAAAACGGTACCGCTCCCATCCAGGCTCTCGCTCAGGCGGATCTGGCCGCTGCTGGCCTTGGTGCTCGCGATCGGCGCCGTGTTCGTTCTCGACCTGGACAGCTATCTGACGTTCGACGCGCTCCGCGAGCATCGCGAGGCGCTGACCGCGTTCGTCGACCGGAACATGCTGCTCGCGGGGCTGGCTTACATCGGCGTCTATGCGCTCGCGATCGCGCTCTCAGTGCCGGGCGGGGCGATCCTGACGATCGCCGGCGGCTTCCTGTTCGGCAGCGTTCTCGCGACCATTCTGGTGGTGTTCGCGGCGACGCTCGGCGCGGCTCTCGTGTTCCTGATCGCCAAGACCACGCTCGGCGATCCGCTGCGCGCCCGGGCCGGCCCGTTCCTCAAGCGCATGGAGACGGGCTTCCAGGAGGACGCATTCAACTATCTGCTGGTGCTGCGCCTGATCCCTCTCTTCCCGTTCTGGATCGTCAACCTGGTGCCGGCGTTCCTCGGCGTGCCGCTCCGGACCTACGTGCTCGGCACCTTGATCGGCATCATCCCGGGCAGCTTCGTGTTCGCCTCGGTCGGCGCCGGCATCGGCAGCGTGCTCGACAGCGGCGAGGATTTCTCGCCCTCGAGCGTGCTGACGCCGCAGATCGTGATCGCGCTGATCGGGCTCGCGGTGCTCGCGCTGCTGCCGGTCGTCTACCGCAAGCTCAAGGCCCGCTCCGCCCGCAGTTAGGTCAGACGACCTCGACCGTCAGCTCGCCCACGCCTTCGATCCGCCCTTCCAGTCGGTCGCCGCGCTGGACGGGGCCGACGCCCTTGGGCGTGCCGGTGAAGATCAGATCGCCAGGCACGAGCGTGAACAGGCCGGACAGATAGGCGATCACCTCGGGCGTCTTCCAGATCATCTGGGCGAGGTCGCCGTCCTGGCGGAGTTCGCCATCGACCTCGAGCTGGACCTTGCCTGTGGCTGGGTGACCGACCGCGCTCGCCGGCGCGATCGCCGAGCAGGGCGCCGAATGGTCGAAGGCCTTGGCGGTATCCCAGGGCCGGCCCATCTTGCGGGCTTCCTCCTGGCGGTCGCGCCGGGTCATGTCGAGCCCGACCGCATACCCGAAGATGTGATCCAGCGCGCGGTCCGGCGCGATCTCGGACCCGCCCTCGGCGAGGGCTACGACCAGCTCGAGCTCGTGATGCACGTTCTGCGACTGCGGGGGGTAGGGGAACGTGCCGTCGGTGACCAGGGCGTCCGGCGGCTTGGTGAAGAAGAACGGCGGATCGCGATCCGGGTCGTGGCCCATCTCGCGGGCGTGCTCGGCGTAGTTGCGACCGACGCAGAAGATCCGGTGCACCGGGAACAGGTCGGCCGTGTCCCGGATCGGCAGAGCCATCACCGGCGGCGGCGGGATCACGTAGGCCAAGGGGGGCTCCTCGATGGTTCGACCGATCAGCTGCGGGCGCCGGCATAGTACTCGACTTTGCGCTCGAGCACCCCGACCGCTTCCGAGGCGAGCAGCGCGAAGGCGAACACGAGAATGGTCAGCGCCCAGAACTGCGCCATCAGAAAGTTGCGCGAGTACAGCTCGAACAATTCGCCGAGACCGACGATCGAGATCAGCAGCTGACCGATGATCATGCCCTTGACCCCGCGGACCACGCCGAGCCGGACGCCGGCCAGGATCTCCGGGAGCGCCGCCCAGATCAGAACCTTGCCATAGAGCTGAACCCGACTCGCGCCGAACGAGCGCGCCATGTCGACCAGCGACGGACTGACGTGGCGGACGCCGGCATAGGTATCGAGCGCGATGATCCAGACCGCGAACAGCACCACGGTCACGATCATCGTGGTCTCGCCGAAGCCGAACAGCAGCATGATCACCGGCACGAGCGCGGTCAGCGGCGCGCTCGCGAACACGTTGACCCACATGCCGAGCAGCTGGTTGGCGGCCGGCAGGCGCCCCATCAGCATGCCGAGCGGCACGCCGACCAGGATCGAGATCGCCATGCCGACAACGAAGACGTAGAGGGTCAGCAACGCGGCGTGTGCGAACTTCTGGCTCAGGACCAGCTCGCCCGAGGCGGCCAGCACGTCGCTGAGCGGCGGCAGCAGGAACACAGCACCGCTCCGTCCGACCACCTCCCACACGAGCGCCCAGAACAAAGGCGCCAGGATCAACGGGATCCGGTAGCCGAAGAGCATCATCCGCCCGCTGCCCTCGCCCTCACGCCACGTATTGCTTCAGGATCTGCCAGATCGCCTCGACGGTATCGAGGTAGACCCGGTCGCGGCGGATCGCCTCGGGTGAGCCGGTGCGCGGGATGTCCGGCCGGATGATCTCGTGGACCCGGCCCGGCCGGGGCGACAGCAGCACGATCTGATCGGCGACGTAGACCGCCTCCTCGATGCTGTGGGTCACGAAGATCACGGTCTTGCGCTCGATCGCGAGCAGCGCCAGCAGGTCCTCCTGAAACTTGCGCCGGGTCTGCTCGTCGACCGCCGAGAACGGCTCGTCCATCAGCAGGACCAGGGCATCGACCGCGAGCGCCCGGGCAAGGCCGACCCGCTGGCGCATGCCGCCTGAGAGCTGATGCGGGTACTTTTGCTCGAAGCCGGCGAGCCCGACCTCGGCGACGTACTTCTCCGCGGTCGCCTCGCGCTCGGGACGCGGCACGCCGCGCAGTTCCAGCCCGAAGGCGACGTTACGCAGCACGGTCGCCCAGGGCAGGAGCGCGAAGTCCTGAAACACGAAGGCGCGCTCCGGGCCGGGGCCGTCAACCTCGCGCCCCTCGACCAGGACTTCGCCCTGGTCCGGCTCGAGCAGGCCCGCGATGATCTTCAAAAGCGTGGTCTTGCCGCAGCCGCTCGGGCCGAGCAGCGCGCTCAGCTGGCCGCTCGGAAAGCCGAGATCGACGCCTTCGAGCGCTACCACCTCGCCATAGGTCTTGGTGATGCGGCGCGCTTCGACGACGTTCGCCGCCGCGGCAGCCAGCCGGCTCAATCGAGCACGAACGTCACCTCGATCGTCACCCGATACTCGGTGATCTGGCCGTTCTCGACCTTGGCCTTTTGCGAGACCACTTCCAGGCCGGTGATGCCGTGGAGCGTGCTCGCCGCGCGGGCCAGGCCCTCGTTGACCGCCTCCTGAAAACTGCGCGGCGAGGACGCCGTGATCTTGGTGACCCGAGCAACCGCCATGGCGACCTCCTCTGATGCAAAACCCGCATCATACCCGCACCTGACGATCGTGCCAGCCTCCGTGACGCGATCGTGCGGGCAATCTGGCGGAGGCGCCGATGCGCGTTGCGAGCTTCGCATTAGCGCGAGGGCACCGCGAGCACCGGGCAGGGGGCATGCCGGACCACCCGCTCGGTCGTGCTGCCGCGGAGCGCATCGAGAAACCCCTGATGCCCTTCGGTCGCCATGACGATCAGGTCGGCTGGTCCCTCACCCGCGGCCGCCAGGATCTGTTCGACCACGTCGCCGCTGCGCACGGCGTGCTCGACCGTCGAGAAGGTGTTCGGTTCGACCTGCACGGCGCTCGGGTCCATCGTGGTGCCGACGTGGAGCAGCTGCAGGGTCGCGCCGTCAGCGCCGAGCAGCCGGGCAATCTCCCAGGCCGCGTGAAGCGCCCAGGTCGGCTGCGGCCGGCGATCGACCGGGATCAGGACCCGGCGGAGGCTGACGGCGCCGTCCTCGGGCGCCACGAAGCCGCGGACGCCGTGCGGAATGAACAGGGTCGTGGTCTCCGCGGACCGGGTGACCGGCTCCGCAACCGAGCCGTGCAGCCAGCGCGGCAGGCCTTCCCGCCCCTCGGTCGCGAGCACGATCAGATCGCTCGGATGGTCCTCGAGGAAGCGCAGGATGCCGCGCACCGCGTCGCGATCGGGCATCCGGATCTTGGCGACCTGGACGCCCAGTTTCTCGAAGACCGCGCCTGGCGAACTGCCCTCCTCGAGCATGCCCCAGCTGGCGAGCGTCCGACGCACGGCCGGGAAGGCGTCCCAGTCGGTCTCGTCGGCATGACTGGGGTCGGCATGCAGCACGTAGAGCTTGCTCCGCCCCGCGGTCGCGAGGCGGAGCGCGTGGGCAAAGGCCGCCATGCTCGCCGGGGTCAGATCGGTCGGATGCAGCACCGAGCGGATCTGACGCGTCGCAGGAGCCGCCGCATCGCTCATCGTCTGGTTCTCCTCAAGGGTCACGAGGACCGGCGCCGGGCCGTCAGCGCTCGCAGGACCTCACGGCTGCTGTCCGGCGTGATCGGCCGCGCCCCGCAGCGCCGCCAAGGCCGCCTCGAGAGCCTGCTCGAAGTTCGGCAGCTGGTAAAGCGTGTTATGCGCGGCGTCGGGGAGCACCTGGTAGAACACCAGATTCGAAAGACCATCGAGCAGAGCGCGGGTGCGCTCGGGGCGCACCACGCGATCGCGCTCGGCCGCGATCACCGCGACCGGCGTCGCGTTGCCGGCCATGAACTCGACGGTCGAGAATTGGTTGCGCAGCAACAAATCGACCGGCAGCCAGAAATAGGCCTCCTTGGCGATCGCCGCGACCGAATCGAAGGGCGTGACCAGCAGGATCCCGGCGAGCGGGCGCACCTTCGACAGATAGGCCGCGACGGCCGAGCCGAGCGAGATCCCGATCGCCAGGCAGCGCCTGGGGTGCAGGCGTGCGGTCAGGGTGTCGTAGATGGTCAGCGCGTCGGCGAGCAACGCGGCTTCGCTGGGCCGGCCCGTGCTCGGGCCGTAGCCGCGATAGTGGAACACCGCGACCTGCTGGTCGGGAAAATCGCGCGCCAGGTCCCGGGCCAGCGATTCGGCGTCCTGGCCGTTGCCGCCGAAGCCGATCAGCAGCTCGGCGTCTTTGGCCGGGGCCGGGAACAGCACGCCGTGCAGCACCGCGCCGCCGTCGCCGCTCGGCAGCACCAGCCGCTCGGGCGGGCGTGGATGGTCGAGCCGCGGGCTCGGCCGCCCGGCGCCGGGGAACAGGAGCCAGGTCTGGGCGAAATAGAGCAGGCCCGCGATGCCCGCGTAGCCCAGCCCCAGCAGCGCCAGCAGCTTCACGGCCGGCGGCCTCGGTCCCGCCGGGGAGCATCCTCGATGGTCGCGTCAGGGCTCATGCCGGGTCGACCGCCGCTCAGCTGAGGTCCTTGGGCCGGACCAGCTCCCGGAGCCGGCCGCCGGCCGCCGCGAGATCGGCCCAGCGGTCGATCTCGAACGCCAGCACGGCCACGGCCGCGGTCGGGAACTTGGTCCGCAGGCGCTCGAGCGCCCGGGTCGAGCCGCCGCCGGCGAGGCTCTGCGCGAGCGCACCCAGCGCCGGGTTGTGGCCGATCAGCATCAGGGTCCGAACCTCGCTGTCGACCCGGCGGAGCACCTCGAGGAGCCGGCTTGGCGCGCCCTCGTAAAGGCTGCGCAAGGTCTTGCACACGACTTGGTCGCCGAGCGCCGGCGCCATCAGCTGCCAGGTCTCGCGGACCCGCTGCGCGGGCGAGCCGAGCACCAGATCGGGAATCAGGTCGTGGTCGGCGAGCCAGCGCGCGACCTGTGGGGCCGCCTCGCGGCCCCGGCCGGCCAGCGGGCGGTCGATGTCGGCGAGCTCGGGCTGGTCCCAGCTCGACTTGGCATGGCGCATCAGTAACAGCGTTCGCATCCGGCTCCCCAGGCCACCGCCCGACCGGTGTCGCGGCCGGCACCAGATTGGACGCGCGAGAACGCTCGTTCAAGCGCCGCTCCGCCCGAGGTCGCGGCCAGCCGGCAGACGTCCGGCCAGGTGCTGAAAGCGCCCGAGAGCGCAATGGTGATCAGGGTGGGCGTCCCGAGGGCGGCGGCGGGTCATCAAGGGCTGGCTGGGGGACCTGGATTCGAACCAGGACTGCTCGGTCCAGAGCCGAGAGTTCTACCGTTAAACTATCCCCCAAGACGGCCCGCAGAGGGATAGGTAGGGGCCTCGGGCTTGTCAAGCAACCCGCCGGACGGGTGCCCGCGTCACCCGGACTTCCCGGTCCCGATCAGAGACTTGGCGTAGGCGAGGCAAGCGGCGCGATCGGGGGCAAAATCCCGCTCGAGCCACCAGCGTTCGACCTTGGTCAGGATATCCCCGATCTGTGGTCCGGGCGGCAGGCCCTCGGCCAGCAGGTCGTCGCCGCCGAGCGGCAGCCTGGGCGAGTCCCACCCCGCCAACTCGGCAAGCGCGGGGCCGGCATCGCCGCCGGTCTCGGCCGCCGCGAGCCGGGTCAGATCGGCATAGAGGTCAGGGCCGAGACCATAGAGCGCCCGCCGGAAGTCCGCCGCGCTCGCCTCGAGCGCCGGCAGGGCGGCTGCAGTCATGGCTTCGAGCCTGGCCGCGTTGCGATTGGAAAAGCGCCAGCACTCGGCCACGGTCCGGACCAGAGCCGGATCGGCGGGCGGCGGGCGGAGCAGGGCGCCGAGCCGCAGCAGAGGATCGGGATCCGGCGAGAGCGCCAGCAGGCGCGCCAGACGCTCGAGCGCGACCGGTCCCGGAATGACCTGCGCGAGCACGCCGGTCGCAGCCAGCAGGTGGATCGCCGGCAGCGGATCTTCCGCCTCGAGCAGCCGCAACATCTCGGTCTGGATGCGCTCGCCCGACAGGCGGCCGAGCTCGGGGGCCGCAGCCTGGCACGCTGCGAGCGCCTCAGGATCGGCCGGCGGCCGGCCATAGTGGGCGAAGAACCGGAAAAACCGGAGAATCCGGAGATAGTCCTCGGCGATCCGGTTGTCCGCAGGTCCGACGAAGCGGATGCGGCCGGCCGTGAGGTCCGCGAGACCGCCGAAGTAGTCGTAGAGGCGGCCAGCACCGTCGCAGCTCATGGCGTTGATCGTGAAGTCGCGTCGCGCCGCATCGGCCTCGAAATCGTCGGTGAAGGCGACCTCGGCGTGGCGGCCGTCGGTCGCGACGTCGCGCCGGAGGGTCGTGATCTCGAAACGCTGCTCGCCGACCACGGCGGTCACCGTGCCGTGGGCGAGGCCGGTCGGGATCGTCTTCACGCCGGCCGCCTCGAGCAGGCGCATGACCGCCTCCGGCCGCTCGGGCGTGGCGAGGTCGAGGTCGGCCCGCGGCAGAGCGCGGCCGAGCAGGCCGTCGCGCACGCAGCCGCCGACGAACCGGGCCGGCTGGCCGCCGGCCGCGAGCGCGCGCAGCACCTTGCGGCTCGCGGGTGCGCGCAGCCACGGCTGGCCGGCGAGCGGCCGGGCGCTGGTCATCCGCGTAGTTCGACCATGGCGCTCAGCGCGCGACCGTGGTGCTCGGCACGATCCGGCCGTTCTCGAGATGCGGTGGGACGTAGGCCTGTTCCGGCGGCGCGCCGGTCATCAGGCTCCAGGTGATCAGGCTGATCGCCGCGAGCACGAGGCCGGCGCCGGCCAGCTGCGGCCAGGGCGCGTCCTGGACCCAGCCGGGTGCGGTCGTGTGCGTGAGGCTGGCGTAGGCGAGCCAGATCAGGAACGGCAGCACAAGCGGCAGCAGGTATTCGAACAGAACGCGCAGCATCGCTCTCAGGCTCCGAGCAGGCTCGCGAAATTGACCAGGATGCCGGCGGTCGCCCCCCAGATGAAGCGGCCCGGATAGGGCAGGACATAGTAGCCGCGGGTGAGCGCGCCACGGCGGTAGCTGTGCCGGCGCTGGTTGGCCGGATCGGCGACGAACTGGAGCGGCACCTCGAACGCGTCGGCGACCTCGAAGCGGTCGAGCCTGAGTGCCAGCGGCGGCTCGATCCAGCCGACCACCGGGTGGATCCGAAAGCCGGTCACCGTGTCGTAGGGGGCGAGATCGCCCAGGACCTCGACCTTGGCCGGATCGAGGCCGATCTCCTCCTCGGCCTCGCGCAGCGCCGCCGCCGCAGGCGAGGCGTCGCCGGGCTCGATCCGCCCGCCCGGGAAACTGATCTGGCCCGCATGGTCGCGCAGATGCTCGGTCCGCTGAGTGAGCAGGATCGCCGGCCCGCGTGGGCGCTCGACTACGCCGATCAGGACCGCGGCCGGGGTCTGCTCGGTGATCGCGGCGGTGAGCGCATCGCGCGCGGGGTCGTCGCCGTGCAGCCAGCCCTCGTGCGCGCCCAGCACCTGCCGCGGGCGCCGCGGCGGGCGGGTCAGGCGCCGGCGGAGCTCTTCCCGGGTCACCATCGGCGAACGATCTCAGCCGGTCTTGTCGAGGGCGAAGAAGCGGCCGCCGCTCCACACCCCGAACCGGCTCCGGCCCTCGAGCCGCCGCTCCTCGCCGAGTTCGATCAGCTGGTAGTAGACCGAGCGGGCGAGGCGCGCCTCGAGACCGTCGCGGACCTCGACGTAGGGCACGAGCGCGACCCCGCCCGCGGGCGCTACCGATCGCCGCAGGCGGAGCGGGTGCTCGGGTCCGACGACGACCCATTGGTCGAGATTGCTGCGCAGCCGGACCTGCTGCCCGTCGGCTTCGCCCTCGACCGCAAGTTCGACCGCGACGAAGGGCGCGTCCTCGACCTCGATCCGGCCGCGCTCGATCGGCGTGACCAGCCAATAACTGCCGTCCGGGGCGCGCCTGAGCACTGACGCGAACAGCTTGACCAGCGCCAGCCGCGCGATCGGCCTGCCCTCGTGCCACCAGCGACCATCGCGCGCGATCTTGAGCCCGAACGAGCGTTCGGTTGCGGTGCCGGCGTCGGTCGGCGATAATCTCTGCGCTGCGGCCCTACCTGAGGGTTGATCGGAGCGGGAGTCAGTACCCATACTCTTCAGCTCACGGCAGTGTGTCTGCGTGCATCCGCGGCGTCGGACCGGTGGCGCGGCAGGTTGGTCAAGGATCGGCCCATGAATGATCAGCAGGACGCGGCGATCCTCGACCAGGTCGAGGCCACGATCGAGCGCTTCAGCCGGGTCCGGGCCGAGATCGGGCGGGCGATCTTCGGCCAGGAACGGGTCATCGAGGAATCTCTTATCACGCTGCTCGCGGGCGGTCATGTGCTGCTGGTGGGCGTCCCGGGGCTCGCCAAGACCCGCTTGGTCGAGACGCTGGGCGTGGTCCTTGGGCTGACCCAGAAGCGCGTGCAGTTCACCCCCGACCTGATGCCCGCCGACATTCTGGGCTCGGAGGTGCTGGAGGAAGGCGAGGGTGGCCGCCGGAGCTTCCGGTTCATCCAGGGGCCGGTGTTCTGCCAGCTGCTGATGGCCGACGAGATCAACCGCGCCAGCCCGCGCACCCAGGCGGCGCTGCTCCAGGCCATGCAGGAGCGGCGGGTGACCGTGGCCGGCCACGACCACGAGGTGCCCGAGCCGTTCCACGTGCTCGCCACCCAGAACCCGATCGAGCAGGAGGGCACCTATCCTCTGCCCGAGGCCCAGCTCGACCGGTTCCTGTTGCAGGTCAACGTCGACTACCCCGATCGTGGCGCCGAGCGCCGGATGATGATCGAGACCACCGGCGCCGGCATCCAGCCGGCCAGGCCGGTGATGACCTCGGGCGAGCTGATCGCCGCCCAGACCCTGGTCCGCCGGATCCCGGTCGGCGACCGGGTGGTCGACGCGATCCTGCAGATCGTGCGGGCTGGCCGGCCGGCGCCCGGCGAGGCGGGCGAACTCGGCGATCTGATCGGCTGGGGGCCGGGTCCCCGGGCTAGCCAGGCCCTGATGCTGGCGGTACGCGTGCGCGCGCTGCTCCAGGGCCGCCTGGCACCCTCGGTCGAGGACGTGATCGCGCTGGCGCCGCCGGTGCTGCGCCATCGGATGGCGCTGACCTTCACCGCCCGCGCCGAGGGTGTGACACTAGATCAGGTTATTGAACGGTTGTGCGCGGTGATCGCCGGCTGATGGCGGCCACCGCCAGATCGACCGCCAGCCTGACCGGGCTGCGTCTGCAGGCCGAGCGGTTGGCCGACCGGCTGCCGCCGCTCCTGGTCGCGGCCGAGCGGGTCGCGGCGACCGTGGCCCAGGGTGTGCACGGGCGCCGGCGGGTCGGGGTCGGCGAGACCTTCTGGCAGTTCCGGCCGTACAGCCCGGGCGACTCCACCAGCCGCATCGACTGGCGCCAGTCCGCCCGCACCAGTCAGCTGTTCCTGCGCGACCAGGAGTGGGAGGCGGCCGAGAGCGTCTGGCTGTGGGCCGACAGCTCGGCCTCGATGGCCTACCACTCGGCGCCGATGTGGCCGACCAAGGCGGACCGCGCGCTGCTTCTGATCCTGGCGCTCGGCTCGCTGTTGGTCCGGGCGGGCGAGCGGGTCGCACTGCTCGGACGGCGGCGCCGGCCGACCGGGGGCCGGGTCGGCATGACCAGCCTGTGCGAGGACCTGCTGGCGCGGTCGCCGGCCGCGCCCAGCCTGGCCCCGATCCAGCCGCTCCCCCGGTTCGCCCGCATGGTCCTGGTCAGCGACTTCTTCACGCCGCTCGACCAGCTGCGCGAGCGGCTGCGCGGCTTCGTCGCGATGGGCGTGCGCGGTCATCTATTGCAGGTGCTCGACCCGGCCGAGCCGGAATTGCCGTTCGCCGGCCGGGTGCGCTTCGAGGGCCTGGAGCAGGACGGCGTCGCCCTGATCGGCAACGTCGACGGCGTCCGCCAGCGCTATCGCGGACGGCTGGCGGCGCATCGCGCGGGCCTGCGCGACCTCACCCGGTCGTTCGGCTGGACCTTCGCCGGCCACGTCTGCGACCAGCCGCCCGAGCCGCCGCTCCTGGCGCTGTACACGGCACTCTCGACCAAGGCGCAGGGCTGACCGATGCTCGATTTGGGGGTGCTCGGGCTGGCCAATCCATGGTTGTTGACCGCTCTGGTCAGCCTGCCGGCGCTCTGGTGGTTGCTCCGGATCATCCCCCCGGCGCCGAAGCAGATTCGCTTCCCCGCGATCCGCTTCCTGCTCGGGCTCGAGCCCGAGGAGGAGACCTCGGCGCGCACGCCGCTCTGGCTCCTGATCATGCGCCTTGTGCTGGCGAGCCTCGTGATCCTGGCGCTGGCCGGGCCGGTGCTCAATCCGGAGCCGGAGCTGGCCGGCAAGGGCCCGTTGGTGCTGGTGGCGGACGACGGCTGGGCGGCGGCGCCCGGCTGGGCGAGGCGCACCGAGATGCTGCAGCGCTTCGCCGAGCGCGCCCAACGCCAGAACCGGGAGGTGGTGCTGCTCGGCACAGCGGCCGATCCGACCAAGCCCAAGCTGCAGCGGCTGAGCGCCGCCGACGCGGTGCGCACGGTCGCGAGCTGGCAGCCCAAGCCCTGGCCGGTCGACCGCGCCGCCGCGCTCGAGCAGCTCAAGCGCGAGCCGCTTGACGGCGCCGAGCTGATCTGGCTGAGCGACGGCGTCGCCGGCGACCGCGCCGCGCGCGACGCCGCCGTCCAGTTCGCCGAGCAGCTGCGCCGGCTCGGCCCGCTGCGGATCTTCGCCGATCCGGTCGAGCAGCGGGCGCCGCTGCTGCTGCCGCCGGACCCGACCCGGGACCCGCTGGTGGTCAGCGCGCGCCGACCAGGCACCGACGGCGTGCAGAGCCTGGTCCTGCGCGCGGTCGGCCCGACCGGCGAGATTCTGGCGCGCCAGACCTTGAAGTTCGAGGACGGGGCGGCGCGCGCGGAGGTCCGGATCGACCTGCCGGTCGAGCTGCGCAATCAGATCGCCCGGTTCGAGCTGGAGCCGGCCGCAGGCGTCGGCGGCGTGGTCCTGCTCGACGAACGCTGGCGTCAGCGGCTGGTCGGCCTGGTCGGCGAGCCGGCGGCGCAGGCGGCCCAACCGTTGCTGTCCGAGCTGTACTACGTCGAGAAGGCGCTGGCGCCGCACGCCGAGCTGCGGCGCGGTACGCTGCCCGAGCTGCTGGCCGCCGGCGTGCCGGCGATCGTGCTCACCGACAGCGCCCAGATCGGCCCGGACGCGCGCAAGCAGCTGGCGAGCTGGATCGACGCCGGGGGGGTGCTGCTGCGCTTTGCCGGCCCGCGGCTGGCCAATGCCGATGACGATCTGGTCCCGGTCAAGCTCCGCCGCGGCGACCGGGCGCTGGGCGGTGCTTTGTCCTGGGCCCGGCCGCTGCCGCTCGCGAGCTTCGACGACGCCGGTCCGCTCGCCGGCCTCACGGTGCCCAAGAATGACGTCGTCGTCCAGCGCCAGGTGCTGGCGCAGCCCGGCCCCGACCTTGGCGGTCACACCTGGGCGCGGCTCGCCGACGGCACCCCGCTGATCACCGGCGCGCAACGCGGCAAGGGCTGGCTCGTGCTGATTCACACGACCGCCAACACCACCTGGTCGTCCCTGCCGCTGTCGGGGACCTTCGTCGAGATCCTGCGGCGGGTGGCGGCGCTGGCGCCGGGTTCCGGGGGCACGCCGCGCGGGCTGCTGGCGCCGCTCGAGGTGCTCGATGCGCAAGGCCACCTGGTCGAGCCGGGGCCAGCGGCCGAGGCGGTGCCCGCGGCCGACCTCGCGACGACGATCGCGAGCGCCCGCCACCCGGCGGGCCTGTACGGCCGGGTCGGCGCCGCCCCCGACGCCGCCCGCCGGGTCCTCAACCTCGCCTCGGCGGTGCCCGATCTCCAGGCGCTGCAACCGACCGATCTGCCGGTCCGGGCCCAACCCTACGCCGGCGGCTCGGCCGAGATCGACCTGATGCCCTGGCTGCTGCTCGCGGCCCTGCTCCTGGCGCTCGCCGACACCCTGATCGGGCTGCAGTTGCGCGGCCTGCTGGTCCGGCCGGCGCGCGCGGCCGCGGGCGTGATCGTGATGGTCGCGGTCCTGCCGCTGCTCGGCGATCGTCCGGCCCGGGCCGCCGACAACGACGAGGCCGTGCTCGCGGCGATTTCGGAGACCCGGCTCGCTTACGTCGTGACCGGCATCGCCGAGGTCGATTCGATCAGCCAGGCCGGCCTCGAGGGCCTGACCCTGATTCTCAACCGGCGGACCGCAGTTGAGGCCGGCGAGCCGATTGCGGTGGATCTCGCGGTCGATGATCTGGCCCTGTTTCCGCTGCTCTACTGGCCGATTCCGGCCGATCATCCAGATCTCCGCGCGGGCGTGCGCGATCGGCTCGATGTCTATCTCCGCGAGGGCGGAATGATCCTGTTCGACACGGGCGATGCGGCCACGATGATCCCCGATCAGTCGGGGCCGGGCCCGGGCGAGCGGCGCCTGCGGCAGCTGCTCGCAGGGCTGAACCGGCCGGCCCTCGAGCCGGTACCCGAGGACCACCCGCTGACCCGCTCGTTCTATCTGTTGCAGGACTTTCCCGGCCGCTGGACCGGGAGTACGGTCTGGGTCGACCGGCCCGAGCCCGGGGTCAACGATGGCGTGTCCTCGGTGATCATCGGCGGCAACGGCTGGGCCGGCGCCTGGGCGACCGACGAGTACGGCATGGCGATGTTCCCGGTGGTCCCGGGAGGTGAGCGCCAGCGCGAGCTCGCCCGTCGCTTCGGCGTCAACCTCGTCATGTACGCGCTGACCGGCAACTACAAGACCGATCAGGTACATATTCCAGCGCTGCTGGAGCGTCTCGGGCAATGATGAGCGGCACCTCGTTGAGTTTTGCCCCGCTTCTGCCCTGGCCGGGGCTGGTCGCGCTGGCGATCGCGATCGCGCTCGTCACCGGGCTCGGCCTGTGGCGGCGCGCGCGCGGCATCCTCTGGCGGGGCCTGATGCTGGCGCTCGGGGTGCTGGCGCTCGCCAATCCGGTCGTCATCCGCGAGCAGCGGCAGCCGCTCGACGACGTCGCCGTGCTGCTGGCCGATCGGTCGCCCTCGCAGACCGTCGGCGAGCGGCCGCAGCAGCTCGATCAGGCGCTGACCAAATTACGCGCCGAGTTGAAGCAGATCGACGGCCTCGAGGTGGTCGAGGCGACCACCACCGGCGATGGCAAGGGCGGTACCCGGCTGTTCTCGACGCTCGGCACGACGCTGCCGGAGATCGACCGCTCGCGGCTCGCGGGCGTCCTGATGCTGTCCGACGGCCAGATCCACGACGTTCCCAAGAGCCTCGATGCGCTCGGCGTCGATGCGCCGATGCATCTCCTGCTCACCGGCCACCACGACGAGCATGACCGGCGCCTGGTCGTCGAGCAGGTCCCGAACTACGGCATGGTCGGCGATCAGGAGGAGATCACCTTCCGGGTCGACGACCTGCCGGCCGGCAGCTCGAGCGAGCCGATCACGGTCACGCTGCGTCAGGATGGTGAGGTCAAGCAGCGGGTTGCGGTCATGTCCGGCGTTCCGCGCAGCGTGCCGTTCCAGCTGAGCCGCGCCGGCCAGACGGTGCTCGAGCTGGAGGCGGCGGCGGCGCCGGGCGAGGTGACCACCCTGAACAATCGCCAGGTCTTCTTCGTCAACGGCGTGCGCGACCGGCTGCGCGTGCTCCTGGTCTCCGGTCAGCCCTATTCGGGGCTGCGGGTCTGGCGCAACCTGCTCAAGGCGGACCCCGCGGTCGACCTGGTCCACTTCACGATCCTGCGGCCGCCCGAGAAGCAGGACGGGACGCCGATCCGCGAACTGGCGCTGATCGCGTTCCCCTCGCGCGAGCTCTTCGAGGTCAAGCTCAAAGAGTTCGACCTGGTGATCTTCGACCGCTATTCGCGCCGCGGTCTGCTGCCACTCGCCTATCTCGACAATGTCGCGCGCTACGTCGAGAACGGCGGCGCGCTGCTCGAGATCGCCGGGCCGGAGTTCGCGCATCCGCTCAGCCTCTACCGCACGCCGCTCGCGCACGTCCTGCCCGCGCGGCCCACGGGCATCGTCTACGAGCGCGGCTTCACGCCGACACTCACCGACCTCGGCCAGCGCCATCCGGTCACTGCCGGCCTCGCCGACGGCCTCGAGAGCGGCAAGCCGCAGGCTGACGGCGGTCCGCCCTGGGGCCGATGGTTCCGCCAGGTCGACGTCGAGGCCGAAGGCTCGCAGGTGCTGATGAGCGGTGCCGCCGACCGGCCGCTGCTGGCGCTCAACCGGGTCGGCAAAGGCCGGGTCGCCCAGCTGCTCTCGGACCAGATCTGGCTCTGGGCCCGCGGGTTCGAGGGCGGCGGTCCGCAGGGTCTGCTGCTGCGCCGCCTAGTGCACTGGCTGATGCAGGAGCCGGAGCTCGAGGAGGAGGCGCTGCGCGCCGAGCCGACGGGCGACTCGATCGCGATCGAGCGTCGCTCGCTGCATCCGGAAGCGGAGACGGCGACCGTGACCGCGCCCTCGGGCCAGACCAGCCAGGTGACCCTCGAGCCCTCGGGCCAAGGCCTCGCGCACGTGACCGTGCCGGCCAAGGAGGCGGGTCTCTATCGGATCTCGGACGGTCGGTTCACGACCTACGCCGCGGTCCGGCCAATCGACGCCGAGGAATTGTCCGACATGCGGGCGACACCCGACCGCGTGGCGCCGCTGATCGAGGCGAGCGGCGGCGCTGTGCAGTGGCTGGCCGACGGTGGCGCGCCCGAGGTCCGCAAGGTGGCTCCCGGTCGGGCGATGTCCGGGCGCAACTGGATCGGGCTGCGCCGCAACGAGCGCTATCTGGTCACCGGCGCCTCGCAGCTGCCGCTGCTGCCGGCGGTGCTGGCGCTGATGCTGCTGCTCGGCACGCTGGGCTTCGCCTGGTACCGCGAAGGCCGCTGACCGGCCTTTTCGCGCTGGCCTACAGGCGCTCGCCGCCCTGGAGCGGTGAGAAGCGGACCGGCATGATCGCCTTTTGACGAACCTTGCCGTCCGAGCCCTTGGTCACCAGGGTCAGCGTCTGCACGCCCTGCTCCGGCCCGAGCGGGATGACCATCCGGCCGCCGCGCTTGAGCTGCTGCAGGAGCGGCGCCGGCACGTGGTCGATCGCCTCCTTGATGACGATGGCGTCGAACGGCGCCTTCTCCGGCCAGCCGTAGTAGCCGTCGCTCGCCTGGACGAAGACGTTGTCGTAGCCATGATCCTTCAGGATGCGCGCGGCCTGATCGGCGAGCGGCTCGACCACCTCGACGCTGTAGACCGTGTCCGCCAGCAGCGAGAGCACCGCGGCGTGATAGCCGGCGCCGGTGCCGGTCTCGAAAACGACGTCGCCGGGCTTGAGCGCCGCCAGATGGGTCATCAGCGCGACCAGCAGCGGCGCTGCGAGATTCTGCTCGTAGCCGACCGGCAGCGGATGCGGCTCGTAGGCATAAGGCCGCAGCGCCTCCGGCACGAAATCCTCGCGCGGCACCTGGCGGAGCGCTGCCAGCACCCGCGGATCGAGCTCGGCGACCCCGGTCTGGCCGCTGATCATCAAGGCCTCGAGCTGGACCAGGCGGACCATCTCCTCGCGCTGGTCGGCGACGTCCGCCGCCCGCGCCGATGCCGATGCCAGGCCAAGCAATCCCAGCACCAGGACCAGACCGCTGTGTCCAGATTTCATCGCGATCCCCGCTGCCGACCGTCGCCGCTGCCAACAACCAGCGACAGATCGAGACTAGAGGTCTGTCAGACCACCGGCCAGACGCAAGTTCGAGGCTGCGCCGCCGGGCGCAGCAATGCATAGCATGATATGCCGGTGCGGTTCAGCCGGCGGCGATCTTGGTGCCGATGCCGGCCTCGGTGAAGGTCTCGAGCAGGAGCACGTGGGTCAGCCGGCCATCCAGGATGTGGACCGCGCCGACCCCGCCCTCGAGCGCCGCGAGCGCGGTCTCGAGCTTCGGGATCATGCCGCCGCTGGCCGTGCCGTCGGCGATCAGGCGCCGCGCCGTGCTGGCGGAGAGTTCGGAGATCAGCCGGCCCTCGCCGTCGAGCACGCCCGGCACGTCGGTCAGCAGGACCAGCTTGCGCGCGTGCAGCGCCGCGGCGATCGCGCCGGCGGCGGTGTCGGCGTTGATGTTGTAGGTGTGGCCATCGGTCCCGAGCCCGATCGGGGCGATCACCGGCACGATTTCGGTCCTGGCGAACACGTCCAGCACCTCGGTGCGGATCCGGACCGGCTGGCCGACGAACCCGAGGTCGAGCACCTGCTCGATGTTGCTGCCCGGATCGCGCCGGCTGCGGGTCAGCTTCGCGGCCTCGATCAATTGCGCGTCCTTGCCGGACAGGCCGACCGCGTGGCCGCCGGCCGCGTGGATCGCGGCCACGATCTGTTTGTTGATGCTGCCGGCGAGCACCATCTCGACGATCTCGACGGTCGCCGAATCGGTGACCCTCAGGCCCTCGACGAACTCGCTCTTGATCTTCAGGCGATCCAGCATCGCCTTGATCTGCGGCCCGCCGCCATGGACCACGACCGGGTGGATGCCGACCTGCTTGAGCAGCACGACGTCGCGCGCGAAGCCCTCCGCGAGCGCCGCCGAGCCCATCGCATGGCCGCCGTACTTGATCACGAAGGTCGTGCCGGCGAAGCGCCGCATGTAGGGCAACGCCTCGATCAGCGTTGCAGCGATCTGATGTTGCGCCTGGTCGGTCATGCCGGCGCCTCGGCCGAATGGCGGGCAAGTGCGGCGAGCGCCGCGCGCAGCCGGTCGATGCCGGCGCCGGTGCGCGCGCTGGTCGCGATCAGCTCCGGATGGGCGCCGGGCTTGCGCTCGAGTTCGGCACCAAGGGTGGCGAGCAGGTCGGGGAGATCGGTGGCGCTGATCTGGTCAATCTTGGTCAGCACGATCTGCCAGGCGACCGCGGCCTCGCCGAGCAGGACCATGAAGTCCCGGTCGAGATCCTTGAAGCCGTGGCGGGCATCGATCAGCAGGCAGACCCGGCGCAGCGCCGGCCGGCCGCGCAGATAGCGCCGGACCAGCGCCTGCCAGGCCAGGGCCGTGGCCTTCGGCGCCTGGGCATAGCCGTAGCCCGGCAGGTCGGCCAGCATCAGCCGGCCGCCAAGGTCGAACAGATTGATCTGCTGGGTGCGGCCCGGGGTCTGCGAGATCCGTGCGAGCTGCCGGCGCCCGGTGAGGGCGTTGATCAGGCTCGACTTGCCGACGTTCGAGCGACCGGCGAAGGCGACCTCGGGCAGGTCAGCGCCCGGCAATTGCGCGAGGTCGGCGACGCCCGCGACGAACTGGCAGGGCTGGGCGAACAGCCGGCGGCCGGCGTCGAGCGCCCGATCGTCGTCCGGTTCCGCCGCCACCGGCTCGAACCCGCCCGCCATGGCTCAGGCAGAGACCCCCATCCGCTTCATGATCACCCACTGCTGCGCGACCGAGAGGATGTTGTTCCAGGTCCAGTAGATCACGAGCCCGGCCGGGAAGGTCGCGAACAGGAAGGTGAACATGACCGGCAGGAACATCATGACCTTGGCCTGGGTCGGGTCGGCCGGCTGCGGGTTCAGCTTCTGCTGCAGGAACATGGTCGTGCCCATGATCAAGGGCCACACCCCGATCGCCAGCATTGCCGGCGGCGTCCACGGGATCAGGCCGAACAGGTTGAACACCGTGGTCGGGTCGGGCGCCGACAGGTCGTGGATCCAGCCGAAGAACGGCGCGTGCCGCATCTCGATCGACACGAACAGCACCTTGTACAGCGAGAAGAACACCGGGATCTGCACCACGATCGGCAGGCAGCCCGACATCGGGTTGACCTTCTGCGTCTTGTACAGGTTCATCAGCTCCTGGTTCATCCGCGCCTTATCGTCGCCATAGAGCTCGCGCAGACGCATCATCTCGGGCTGCAGCTTCTTCATCTTGCTCATCGACGTGTAAGATTTGTTGGCGAGCGGGAAGAACAGCAGCTTGACCAGAAGGGTGAGGAGCAGGATCGCCACGCCGTAGTTGCCGACGACGCCGTAAAAGAAGTGCAGGACGTGGAACAGCGGCTTGGTCAGGAAATAGAACCAGCCGAAATCGACCGCGCGGTCGAACAGCGGGATGCCGAACGCGGCCCCGTAGCGGTCGAGCAGCTTGACTTCTTTGGCGCCGGCGAACAGACGCTCGGTGACCTCGACGCTCTGGCCCGGCGCGACGGTCATGGCCGGACGAAGATAGTCGACCTGATAGTGCTCCTGGTCGTCCGCCTTCACGGCACGGAAGGTGGCGGTGAGGTCGCTGCCCTGATCGGGGATCAGCGCCGCCAGCCAGTATTTGTCGGTGATGCCGAGCCAGCCGCCCTGGCTCTGCAGCTGGACGTCGCCGTCCTTGACCAGATCCTTGTAGTCGATCTCGTGGAGCTTGCCACCGAGGACCCCGATCGGCCCCTCGTGCAGGATGTAGTAGTGGCGGGTCTGGGGCACGCCCCAGCGGCTGATCAGACCATAGGGCAGGAGCTTGACCGGTTGCTGGCCGGTGTTCTCGACCCGCTGGGTGACCGTGAACAGGAAATTATCGTCGACCGCGATCTTGCGATGGAAGCGCAGGCCCTGGCCGTTGTCCCAGCTGAAAGTGACCGGCTGGCCGGTATGCAACTCGCCACCCTCGGGCTGCCAGACCGTATCGCTGCCGGGCACGGCCGTGCTCTTGTCGGCAGGCACCCAACCGAACTCGGCGAAATAAGTGTTCGGCGCGCCGGGCGGGCTGAGCAGGGCAACGTCTGGCGAGTCGGGGGCCGTGGTCACGTGGTAGTCGGACAGGACGACGTCGTCGATTCGGCCGCCGGTTACCGGCAGCGAGCCGTGCACGCGGGCTGCCTCGATCGCCACCCGCTTCGCGCTCGCGAGCACCTCGGCGCGCGTCTCGCCGGGCGGCACGGCCTCGGCGCCCGGGGAGACCGGGGCCGGCGCTGCCGGCGCTCCGGCCTGGCCCGGCGCCTGCTGCGGCGAGGGTGCGGTCTGCTCGGTGTGCTGCACCGGCTGGCGCTGCCCCTCCTTCATCCGAGGCATCTCGTAGAAGTACTGAAAGGCCAGGATGATCGTCACCGACAGGACGATCGCCAGGATCAGGTTGCGCTGCTCGGGCATGGTGGCCCTGGCCTCCTCTGCTCCGCACCAGTCGATCGCTGATCGGCCCTCAACGCGACGCTCGCTCGGGCTCGGACCCGGGCACCGGATCGTAGCCGGAGCCGCCCCACGGATGGCAACGTAGGATGCGCCGGAGTGCGAGCCAGCCGCCGCGCAGCACACCGTGCCGGGCGAGCGCCTCGAGCGTGTACTCCGAGCAGCTCGGCAGGTAGCGGCAGCGCGGTCCGATCGCCGGCGACAGCAGCAGCCGGTAGGCCCGGATCGGCGCGCTCACGAGCCAGACCGTGGCCTGCCGGGCCCGATCCGCGCCCGCGTGACCTGCGCGAACGCGGTCCCGAGGTCGGAGAGCAGACGATCGAACGGGCATGTCAGGACCGCCGGACGCGCTACGATCACGTAATTGTACCCGGGCCGCGCCGGGCCTGGCAGCACGGTCCGCGCCGCTTCGGCCAATCGCCGCCGCGCGCGGTTGCGGGCGACCGCCTTGCCGATCCGGCGGCTGGCCGTAAGGCCGAGGCCGATCTCGGCGGTCGCAGGTGCGCCGCGCTGCCGGCCGCGGCCCGGCCTGCAGGACAAAGGCCAGCGTCACCCAGCGCTGCCGGGTGGCCGCCACCGCGACGAACTCCGCGCGGCGTTTCAGGCGCGTCACCTGCGGCTGCGACCCGTCGGCGCCAGTCAAGGCCTGACGCGGGCGTCCGGCCGCTCAGCAGGACAGCCGCTTGCGGCCGCGGGCCCGGCGCCGCGCGATCACGCGTCGCCCGCCGACCGTGGCCATGCGCGCCCGAAAGCCATGCCGCCGCTTGCGAACGATGTTGCTCGGCTGATAGGTACGCTTCACGGCGGAGCCCTTCGCCACCCCTCGTCAAACCGGTGCGCTATATAGGGTGAGGCGGTTCGCCTGTCAAACTGCGCCGGCCGTCGCGGCCGGCGACGGTTCACCGGCTTGTGAGCACGGGCGATTCGGATTGCCGCCCAATCCGCTATATCGCTGATCCTGGTAAGCGAGGTCGGGGATGGCGTGGTCTCAGGGCGACCATCGGTCGCGGCGCGGGGCGGCGGGCGCGAGCGGTCGGGCGAGGTTCCTGCTTGCAGCGCTCGGTCTGACCGCGTTGCTGATCGCCGGCACGGCGGCGCCCGCGCCGCCGGCCGAGCTCTGGGCGCGCTGGAGCGTGCACGATCCGCACTCGACCAGACACATCGACCATGGCGCGTGGGGCGCCTTCCTGACCCGCTACCTCCGGATCGGCGCCGACGGCGTGCATAGGGTCGCCTATAGCCAGGTCACGCCCTCGGACCGGGCGGCGCTCGACGCCTACATCAAAGGCCTCGCCGACCTGCCGATCAGCAGCTACGACCGGCCTGAGCAGCTCGCCTACTGGATCAATCTGTACAACGCGCTGGTCGTGCGCGTGGTCCTGGACCACTACCCGATCTCCAGCATCCGCGACGTCGCGTCGGCGTCGGCGCCGGGCCGCGCCGGGCCGTGGGACCAGAAGCTGGTCGAGATCGAGGGCACGCCGGTCTCGCTCAGCGACATCCAGAACCGCATCCTGCGGCCGATCTGGCAGGATCCGCGGGTCCTCTACGCGCTCAGCTGCGGTGCGATCGGCTGCCCGAATCTCGAGCCCGAGCCCTATCGAGCCGACCGGCTCGAGCACCAGCTGAGCAAGGCCGCGATGGCCTACGTCAACGACCCGCGCTGCATCCAGATCGACGACGACCGGCTCGGCGTCTCCAGCCTGTACCGATGGTATGCGGCCGATTTCGGCGGCTCCGACACCGCGATCATCAATCATCTGATGGCCTACGCCGAGCCCAAGCTCGCGATGGAACTCGAGCGCTTCGAGCGGATCAGCGACGTGGGCTTCGACTGGCGCCTGAACGACGCCATGCGCTAGCCGGCACGCGGGTCGCCGGCCCTTCCGCCCTGCTGTCGTGCGGTGCACTTCGCGCCTATAACGACGCCGATGGCCGAGAAGCTCGATCTCCTGTCGCCGCACCGGTCGTTGTCGGCACGCCTGCTCGTGCTGACGGTCGCGTTCGTGCTGCTCGGCGAGGTGCTGATCTACGTGCCATCGATCGCGCGCTTCCGCCGGGACTACCTCGACCAGCGGATCGCGGCCGCGCATCTAGCGACCCTGTCGCTCGAGGCCGCGGGCCAGAGCGGCCTCGACCCGCGGCTCGAGGCCGAGCTGTTGAGCCACGCGGGCGTGCTCTCGGTGACGCTCCGCGAACCCGCCGCCGAGCTGATGCTGGGCAAGCTGCCGGCGGTCCAGAGGATCGTCGACCTGCGCGCCCAGAGCGCGCCCACGATGATCGCCGAGGCCTTCGACACGCTCTGGCACGGCGGCCTGCGGACGATCCGGGTGGTCGGGCCGTCGCCGCAGCGGCCAGCGGTGCTGGTCGACATCAGTCTGCGCGAGGCGGGCCTGTGGAACGCGATGGTGAGCTACTCCTGGCGGATCCTCACGCTTTCGATCGTGATCTCGCTGCTGACCGCGCTGCTGGTCTATGCCGCGCTCCAGCTGATGATCGTCCGGCCGCTGCGCCGGATCACCGAAAGTGTGATCGCGTTCCGGCGGCTGCCGGAGGACGCGAGCACGTCGCTGCCGGTATCCGGGCGTGGTGACGAGCTCGGTCTGGTCCAGACCGAGCTGCGCCGGATGCAGGAAGGCTTGCGCGCGGCTCTGGCGCAGAAGACCCGCCTGGCGGCGCTGGGCAGCGCGGTCAGCAAGATCAACCACGACCTGCGCAACCTTTTGGCCAATGCCATGCTGCTGTCCGACCGCCTGGAGCAAAGCCAGGACCCGGACGTGCGCCATGTCACTCCACGTCTGGTCGAATCGCTCGACCGGGCGGCGCGCCTGTGCGCCGAGACCCTGAACTTCGCGCGCGCTGAGGTGGCGGCGCCGAAGAAGACGCGCTTTGCCCTGGCACCGCTGCTGGATGAGGTCGGCCTCGCCGTGCTCGGACCCGAAGAGAGCCGCGTCCACTGGCGCAACGAGGTGCGCGCGGAGGTCATGGCTTACGCCGACCGCGACCAGCTGTTCCGGGTGCTGATGAATCTCAGTCGCAACGCTGCCCAGGCGCTCGCCAGCGGCGGCGGCCTGATCTCGGCCGGGGCCTGGCCGGCGGGCGACGATCTGGTGATCGAGCTCGCGGACACCGGCAAGGGCATTCCGAACGCCGCCCGGGCGCATCTGTTCGAGGCCTTCTCGGGCTCCGCCCGGCCGGGCGGCACCGGTCTCGGCCTGCCGATCGCGCGCGAGATCATGCGCGCCCATGGCGGCGACGTCGAGCTCGTCCAGACCGGCCCCGAAGGCACGGTGTTTCGCTTGACGGTGCCGGCGCACTAGCTCTTTTTGTCGAGTGGGCTCGGATTCGAGCGCCCTTGAGGAGTGGTGAGCTGATGCGGTTGCCGTCCCGCTGGCCCTTTGTCGCCTTCTTCTGCGGAGTCACCGCCTGCGCGCTCGGTGCCAATGACGAGCTTGCCGGCGAGCCGGGGCTGCTCACCAAGGTCAAGAGCTATTATGACCAGCACGCGATGGAGGAAGGCGGTCTCTGCAGATCGCCGGAATTCGGCCTGGTAACCGGGAGCAGCATCGAGGAGCGAACCGCCGACCACGTTGTCGTGCGGGTGAGCTACGTCTACAGCGACCCAAGCGTCAAGGCCACCGGCTGGGGCGAATACGCCGCAGGGCCCGAGGGACTCGCGCCGGTGAACATCGCGGGCCCGAGCAAGTGCCGCGGCTTCGGCACGCGGACCTTCACGGTCGCCAGGAAGGCCGACGGCCTGGAGGTCACCGAGATGACCGGATCACAGCGCAAAGGCCTCAGGATCAACAAGATCGACACGAGCAACGTGTGGTGATCGATGATCGGCGAGCGAGCTGCGGCCGGCAGCGGGGGCGGGGCCGCGATCTATCAGCGCTGGGGCTTGATCGGCCTGCTGGTCCTCGGCCTCGCCACCTGCGGTGACCCCCGCGACAACCCGGCCTGGTCGCTCGGCGGCGAGCCGGGACTGCTGTTCGCGATCAAGCAGTACTATGAGCTGAACGCCCTCGAGCAGGATGTCTACCTCTGCCCGAACCCGCTGCTCGAAGGCGTGACCTACAGCCGGGTGACCGAGACGGACCCGGGCCGGCTGGAGGTCGAGATCGGCTACTACTACCGCGACGCTTTCCGCAACGGCCGTGGCTGCGACGGGTCCGGCCCGCTGCGCTGCGGCGTCGTGCGCTCCTGCCAGGGTTTCGCCCAGCGCAGCTTCGTGGTCGCCAAGGACAAGGACCAGCTCAGAGTGGTAGAGATGGGCGGGCCCAGGCGCGGCACCGTCCAGCAGCCGCGGCCGGCACCTACCCCTCGCGAAGAGCCGTCTCCTTGAGCCGGAAGATCCGATCGGTGAGGTAGGAGAGGATGGTCCGCTCGCCGACCAGCAGGTCGACCTCGACCGCCATGCCCGGGACGACGCTGAACCGGTCCTCGCCCCGGCCGATCTCGGCGCCGTCGGTGCGCACGGTGAGGCCATAGGTCAAGGCACCGGTCTTCGGGTCGACCGTGGCGTCGGCGGCGATCCGCTCGACCGTGCCGGCGAGCGTGCCGTAGCGCAGGAAGTCGTAGGCCTGGACCTTGACCTTGGCCGGCTGGCCGAGCCGGATGTGGCCGATGTCGCGGTTCGCGACCCGGGCCTCGATCACCAGGCCGCCGCCGGTCGGAACCAGCTTCATCAGCGGCTGGTTGGAGCCGACCGACTGGCCGGGGGTGGTCACGCCGAGGTCCTGGACGATGCCCGCGACCGGGGCGCGGACCACGAGGTTACGAAGCGTCGCCGCCTGGCGCTTTTGGGCTTCGACCAGCCGGTCGCGCTCGGCCTTGGCGGCGCCGAGTTCGGCGAGCACGCTCGAACGCCACTCGCGGGCGACCCCGTCGCGCCGGCTCTGGGCCTCGGCGAGCGCCGCCTTGGCGGCCTCGTGCTGGGCCTGGGTCTTGTGGAGGTTGCCGGCCAAATCGTTCAGCTGGCCCTCGAGCGTGGCCAGCCGCAGCCGCGGGTAGAGGCCCTTCTCGGCCAGGCCGCGGACTGCGTCGAGCTGCTCGCCCAGCAGGGCGTGCGACTGCCGCAGCCGGACCAGCTCGGCGGCGATCGAAGCGAGTTCGTTGCGCCGCTGGGCGGCCTCCTGGGCGACGCCTTCGACGCGACTGGCAAAAGCCTGGCGGCGGCTCTCGAGCAGTATCCGCTGCTCCTCGATCAGGCCCCGCCGGGCTGCGGCCAGTTCGGGATCGACCCTGAGGTCGCCGCCGGCGGCCTCGGCGTCGAGCCTTGCCACCTCGGCGCTCTTGACCTCGAGGCGGCCGGTCAGCTCGGCGAGCTGGGTCCGGATCAGCTCGGGATCGAAGGTCACCAGCGCCTCGCCGGGCTCGACCCGTTGGCCCTCGACGACGTGAACCTCGGCGACCCGGCCGCCGTCCGGATGATTGACGATCTTGACCCGGCCGGCCGGCTCGACCTCGCCGTTGGCCTGCACCACCTGATCGAGCTTGGTCAAAGCCGCCCAGCCGAGCAGGCCGCCAAAGACCGCCGTGATCGTCAGGATCAGCAGACCCGCGACCGGCGAGTGGCCTCGCTCGACCACGCCCTCGGCATCGGGCAGGAACTCGGCGAACCGATGGGCGCCGCCGAAACCGCCGCGGAGCTTGCCGAGCACCGGCTCAGACCGGCGCAAACCGGGGCCGCAACGGGCCCGGAGATGGCTGGCGGGAACGCGCGAAGGCCGCGACCTGGCTGGGCGGCCCCTCGTGCTCGATCCGGCCGTCGCCGAGGAGCACGACCCGGTCGGCGATCGCGAGCGCGGCGAGGCGATGGGTGATCATGACGATGGTGCGGCCGCGCGAGGCGCGCTTCAGATTGAGCAGAAGTGCCTCCTCGGTCGCCGCGTCGAGGCCGCTGGTCGCCTCGTCGAGCACGAGCAGGCGCGGATTGCGAATCAGCGCCCGGGCGATGCTGATCAGCTGACGCTGGCCGGCGGACAAGCCGCCGCCGCGCTCGCCGAGCCGGGTGTCATAGCCGCCAGGCAGGCGCTGGATGAACTCGTGGGCGCCGACGAACTTGGCGGCCGCGACCACGCGCTCGAACGAGCGGTCGAGGGCGCCCATCCCGATGTTCTCGGCGATCGACCCTGCGAACAGCTGGACCTCCTGGGGCACCACGCCGACCTGCTGGCGGAGCACGGCTGGCGACCACAGGCGGACGTCGAGTTCATCGATCAGCACGCGCCCGTGGTCGGGCTGGGCGAGGCCGAGCAGGAGCTTGGCGAAGGTGCTCTTGCCGGAGCCGGGCGCGCCGACCACGCCCAGGACCTGGCCGGGCGCGATCTCGAGGTCGACCCGATCGAGCGCCGGCGGGGCGCCGTCGGCGTAGCGATAGCTGACCTGCTCGAAGCGGATGTGGCCCTTGAGCGCGAGCGCCGGTCCGGGTGCCGGTGCCAGGTCGCTCGGCTCATTCATCAGCTCGTCGAGACGCGCGAAGGCGGTCCGGACCGTCTGCAGCTGCTGCCAGGCGCCGACCACCTGGCGGAGGGGTGCGAGCGTGCGCGCGGTCAGGATGGTGGCCGCGATCAGCGCCCCGATCGACATGTCGCCGGCGATGATCGCGCGCGCGCCGACGTAGACGATGACCAGCGCCACGACGTGCTGCAGCGCCTGGCCGGAGCTGGCGATCAGACCGCCGAGCTTGCTGACGCGAAAGCCGGTCCAGGCGGCCTCCGCGAGCCGCTCCTTGAAGCGCCGCTCCATCTCGGGCTCGAGCCCGAGCGCCTTGACGGTGAGCGCCTGGCTGACGGTCTCGCCGAGGCTCGACGCCTTGGCCGCGGCGGCGCTGAAGCCCTCCTCCACGAGCCGTCGGTGTGGGCCCCGGCCAAGCATCGACAGCCCCCAGAACAGCGGCATCGCGACCAGCGTGATCAGGCCCATGCGCACGTCGAGGTAGAACAGCACGGCGACGAACAGGCCGACGAACAACAGGTCGACCAGCAGGAGCGGCATCTGGCTCGTGAAGAACTGGCGCAGCTGATCGAGCTGCCGGGTGCGCTCGAGGATCTGGCCGGTCGGCACCGCCTCGAAGGTGCCGAGCGGCAGGTGCACGAGGTGGTGAATCACCTCGCTGCCGAGCGCGGCGTCGAGGCGGCCGCCGGTGTGGCTCGCGACGTAGCTGCGCAGTGAGCGCAGGAGCCACTCGAACACGAACAGCGTGATCATGCCGAGCGCCAATACGTCCAGGGTCTGGAGCGCGCCGTGGTTGATCACCTTGTTGTAAACGGTCATCAGGAAGAGCGGCGTCGCCAGCGCCAAGAGGTTGATCACGACCGAGGCGAGACCGAGCTCCCAGAGCACCGGCCGCAGCCGGCGCATGATCGTGTCCCGCCACTCACGCTGGTCAGCCGGCGCGGCCAGCGCCTTGAGGAGCACGACGCGCTGCGCGAGGTCGGCCACGGTCTCGAGCTGGAGCACGCTGCGGCCGCCACCCGGCTCTCGGAGCACCAGATGATCCTTGATCCGCGCCTCGGCCAGCCAGCCCTCGCCCGGCCGCCGGCCGAGGACCAGGAAGGGCGGCGGCATCTGGGCGAGGCTGCCGGCATCGGGCTTGAACTCGGCCGCCTTGAAGCCCAGCCGCTCGGCTGCGAGCAAGAGGTTGCCGAGCGTCATGCCGGACTCGCTCGGCGGCGCGGCAGCCCGGATCTCGGCCGCCGAGAACGGCCGTCCGAGCTGCCGGCAGAGCTGCTCGAAGGCGCGCGCCAGGCTCGTCGCGGCCGGCGCGTCGGGTGGCGGATTTCGGCCTGCAATTTTGCGTGGCCGGGGCCAGCGCGCCGGCGCCAGGCGCTTAAGACGCGCGGCCAGCCGCCGCGGCGCCTGGGCCAGCCAGGCGAGGCTCGAGCCGGCCCAGAGCGGCAGGCGCGGCCAGGTCAGGCGTGGCATCGGGATTCGGAGCCGGCTTCCGGCCAGCGCCAGCCGACGAGCGAGCGATCGAAGGCGGAGCAGGCGGTCGTGCGCCGCCGGTTGCGGGTCCGGATGACGCGCAGACGTCCTGCGGCGACGACCGGCGGCCGCAGTCGGCCGTTTGGCTAGGGGTCGCAACCATGGCTTCATGCCGGGTCTTATAAACTGAAAAACTCTATTAGATCAATGAAAAGCAACTATGACGCGATAACGCCCCTCACGCCAGCGCGTAGACGAGGAACTTGAGGTAAGCGGATTCCGGCAGGGCCGGGTGGCAGGGGTGGTCGGGGGCGGCGCCCGCCTGCCAGATCAGGCGCCCGGAGCGTCCGGCGTCGCGCAGGCCGCGCCGGACCTCCTCGGCGAAGGCATCGGCGGGGACGTTGTGCGAGCAGCAGGCGATCGCGAGCACGCCCTCCTCGGCGACCAGCGTCGTCGCCGCCCGGGCGAGCTTCCGATAACCGCGCAAGCCCGGCTTCAGCTCTTTCTTGCTGCGCACGAAGGCCGGCGGATCGGCGATCACGACCCCAAAGTGCTGCTTGGCCGCAGCCAGCTCGTCGAGCGCCGCGAACGCATCCTGACGCTGCACCGACAGGCGTTCGGCCAAGCCGTTACGCTCGGCGCTCGCCTGCGCCAGATCGAGCCCGAGCTGCGAGCGGTCGACCACCAGGACGGACCGCGCCCCGGCAGCCGCCGCGACCAGGCCGAAACCGCCGCTGTAGCCGTAGAGATCGAGCACTGGCTCGCCGCGGCAAAGGCGGGCGACGAACGCGCGGTTCTCGCGCTGGTCGAAATACCAGCCGGTCTTCTGGCCCTCGAGCGGGTCGGCAAGGAAGGTGAGGCCGTTCTCCTCGAGCTCGACCGGCGGCGCGAGCTCGCCCTTGGCGACCTTGACCCCGAGCGGCAAGCCCTCAAGCTCGCGCACCGGGCTGTCGTTGCGCAGGATCACGGTCCGGGGCGCGAGCAGACGCTCGAGCGCGTCCAGGAGCTCGCGCTCGAGCGCCGCCATGCCGGCGCTGTTGAGCTGGCAGACCAGCAGGTCGGCGAAGCGATCGATCACGAGCCCGGGCAAGCCGTCGGCCTCGGCGTGCACCAGCCGGTAGCAGGGCCGCTCGTACAGACGCTCGCGCAGGCGCAGTGCGCGCGCCAGCCGGCGCTCGAGGAAGGTCGCGTCGATGGTCGCGTCGGTGTTGCGGGTCAGCAGCCTGGCCGCGATCAGCGAGTGCGGGTTGAACTGCGCCAGCGCCAGGCGCCGGCCGTCGGCCGTATAAAGGCACACGGGCTGGCCCGGCGGCAGCGCCTTGGCGGCCGCGTCCATCCTCAGCTCGTTGGAATAGGCCCAGGGATGGCCGGCGCGCAGGCGACGGTCCTGGTCGGGCAGCAGTTGAATCTTGGGATAGAGCATCGGCGCTCCAGCGGCCGGAGAAGCCGCTCAAGCTAGCGGGATCGGCCGCCAGATCAAGCGATGCCCGTTCGGCCGGCCGATCTCACGCGCGCGGCTTGCGGTCCGGCTTACCCGGACCTGCGACCGGGGTGAACGAGGGCGGATCGCTCGCCGGGAAGCTCTCCTCGTCGGCTTCGGCGACCGCCGCGTCGGCATCGGCCGGCGCCCCCCGGCTCACGGCGCCATCCTCCTTGAGCCAGGCGTAGAGCGCGTCGTACAGGACCATGCCATGGCGGAGCAGCTCCTGGTCGTCCTCGAACAGGGCGCCGAGTCCGCGCGAGAGCGCGAGCAGGCCCGGCGCCTCGGGCGCCAGCTCGAGCCGCCCGGTGTCGGCGGCGCGCACGATGGTCGCGAGCTCGCGGAGCGCCGGCTCGGTCAGCTCGTAGAGCCTGAGAAAGGCATCGAAGCTGCAGCGCTCGCCGACGTGCCCGAGCTCGACGTTGGGCACGTCGAAGGGGGTGGCGCCGGTCTGCTCGGCCACCCGCGGCACTTCCTCGGCCGGCACGAACAGGAATTCCGGATCATCATCGATGAACCGGGCAATCAGCCAGGGACAGGCGATGCGGTCGATCTTCGGGCGCGCGCGTGTGACCCATTTCATCTCTCGCCCTCCGCCGTTGCGGCCAACTCCGGTTATGACATGGGGCATTCGCGCGCCGCTGCCAGCGCGCCCGTGCACGGGCGCGCTGTATCGGCTGGCGCCGCGGCCTATAATGCGTCAAGCGTACGGGCAGCTCGGGAGGAGGCGGAAGATGAACCGACGGCGGCTTCGGGGCCTGGTCGCGTTCGTCCTGGCGTCAATGCCCGCGCTCGCGGGGGCGGCGCCGGTCGGCGACAGCGAGCGCGCCATCGTCCACCCGGTGTTCGCCGAGCACGGCATGGTGGCGAGCCAGGAGGCGATGGCGACCCGGGTCGGGGTCGAGGTGCTCGAGCACGGCGGCAATGCGGTCGACGCCGCGGTTTCGGTCGCCTTCGCGCTGGCGGTGACCCTGCCGAGCGCCGGCAATCTCGGCGGCGGCGGTTTCATGCTGGTACACGACGCCGCGCGTGGCGAGACGGTCGCGATCGACTATCGCGAGAAGGCCGGCAGCAACGCGTTCCGCGACATGTTCCTGGACGAGCAAGGCAACGCCGATCCCAACAAATCGCGCGAGAGCGGGCTCGCGGTCGGCGTGCCCGGCACGGTTGCGGGCATGGCGCTGGCCCTGCAGCGCTACGGTACGATCACGCTCAAAGACGCGCTGGCGCCGGCGATCAGGCTCGCCGAACAAGGCATTCCGGTCAGTCCGCAGCTCGCGGCCTCGCTCAGGGATTCGAGCGAACGCCTGCGGCGCTGGCCGTCCTCGGCTGCGATCTTCTACCACCCGGACGGGACGCCCTACGCGGCGGGCGAGACGCTGGTCCAGCAGGATCTCGCCAATTCGCTGCGGACGATCGCGGCCCAGGGGCAGAGCGGCTTCTACGACGGCGCGGTGGCGCACGCGATCGTGGCCGCGGTCGGACGCGCGGGCGGTCATCTGACCCTGGACGACCTCGAGGCCTATCGGGCGATCGTGCGCGAGCCGGTCGCCGGCAGCTACCGCGGCTATCAGATTCTCTCGATGCCGCCGCCGTCCTCGGGCGGGGTGCACATCGTCCAGATCCTGAACACGCTCGAGGACGTGCCGATCCGCACGCTCGGGCCCAACAGCGCTGAGACCATCCACATGATGGCCGAGGCGATGAAGTACGCCTACGCTGATCGCAGCGCCTATCTGGGCGATCCGGACTTCGTCGACGTGCCGGTCAAGGCGCTGACGTCGAAAGCCTATGCCCGGGCCATCCTGGCCAAGATCAACCGCGAGCGCGCGACGCCCGCGGCCGCGATCAAGCCCGGCGAGCTTGCCGCCTACGAGAGCCCGGACACGACCCATTTCTCGATCGTCGACCAGGACGGCAACGCGGTCGCCAACACTTATACGCTCAATTTCGGCTACGGCCTGGGCCTGGTTGCGGACGGCACCGGCATTCTTTTGAACAACGAGCTCGACGACTTCTCGGCCAAGCCCGGCGTCCCGAACGCCTACGGTCTGGTCGGCGGCGCCGCCAACGCGGTCGAGCCGAGCAAGCGGCCGCTGAGCTCGATGTCGCCGACGATCGTCCTCAAGGACGGCAAGACGTTCCTGGTCACCGGCAGCCCCGGCGGCTCGCGGATCATCACGACGACGCTGCAGGTGATCATGAACGTGATCGACCACGACATGAACATCGCCGAGGCGACCTATGCGCCGCGCATCCACCACCAGTGGCTGCCGGACGAGCTGCGCGCCGAGCAAGGTCTGTCGCCGGATACCGTGCGCCTGCTCGAGCAGATGGGCCACCAGGTCGTCGTCCAGGACACGATGGGCTCCACCCAGTCGATCATGGTCACCGACGAGGGTCTGTTCGGCAGCTCCGACCCGCGCACGCCGGGCGATCTGACCCTCGGCTATTAGGCGAAGCGCGCTAGAGTTCTCGATCCGGACTTCCTGCCGACTAGGCGCGCACCAGCGCGGGCGGCGCCTGGGTGGTGATCGCGACGACGTCGGCGAAGATCGGCAGGTGGTCGGAGGCGATGCGGGCGAGCGCGGTGTCGTGGCGGCGCAGGCGGCCGCGCAGGCGGCAGGCCGAGAGCGCCATGCGGTCGAGCGAGAACAGCGGGCAGCGGCTGGGGAAGGTCGGCGGCGCGAACGGCAGCACGGCGTGCCGGCGGAGCGCGCCGAGGCCCCGCGAGAACGGCCACCATTCGTTGAAGTCGCCGATCACGATCGTCGCCAGGCTCAGCGCCGGCAGCAGTTCGTCGAGCAGGACCTCGAACTGGCGCCGGCGGCGGCCGGAATGCAGATCGAGGTGGGTCGTCAGCACCCGCCAGCCGCGACCCTCCCCGCCGCCGGCGAGATCGGCGACGATGGCACCGCGGGCCTCGCGGCCGCGCGCCTCGAACAGCACCCGTCGGACCGCGCGGACCGTGCGCCGGGTAAGCAGCGCGTTGCCATACCAGCCGCGCGCCCCGCGCAGCAGCGGGCCTTCGATGCACTGCATGTCGAGCGCGGTCGCGAGCGCCTCGGCCTGATCGATCGTGCTCCGGCCGTGACGCGATTCGACCTCCTGCAGCCCAATCACGTCGGCTTCGATCTCGCGCAGCACGGCTGCGATCCGGCCGACGTCCTGGCGGCGGTCGAGCCCGACGCAGGCGTGGATGTTGTAGCTGGCGACGCGCAGCGTCGCGCTCATGCCGCCCGCCGGCGCCTTGACCAGCGCCGGAGCACGAGCGCCAGCGCCACGACCGCGAGCGTGACGCCAACCAGGATCGCCAGGTTGAACGCGTCGGGCCGGCGCAGCCAGACGCCCAGCCGGTCGCCGAACACGGTCATCAGGGCGATCCCCGGCAGCATGCCGATCGCGCTGCCGAGCATGAAGTCTCGAAAGCGGAGCGCGGAGGAGCCGGCGACCAGATTGACGATGCTGAATGGAGCGACCGGCATCATCCGCAGCAGCGCCATCGCGAGCAGTCCGTGCTGATCGAGCCGGCGACTGACCGCGTCGACCCAGCGGCCTGCGAACCGGCGCACCGGGTCGCGACCGACGCTCCGGCCGAGGCCGAACGCCGCCGCCGCGGCGAGCAGCGAGCCGGCCGCGGCGTAGCCGATGCCGAGCAGCGGCCCGAACGCCGCGCCGGTCGCCGCGATTATCAGGTTAACCGGTACGAACAGCAGGCTGGCGACCGTATAGGTGAGCAGCACGCCCGAGATGCCAAGCCAGGAGAAGCGATGGGCCTCGGCGAGCTGCAGCACCTGGACGACCTGGCGGTTGCCATCGGTGAACTCGACCCGCAGCAGCAGCGCGAACGCCAGCAGCAGCACGAGCGTGGCGGCGCTGCGGATCACCACCTTGCGCAGGCGGCGGCGCCGGGGTGGCGGCGCCAGGCGCTGCTCGAGGCTGGCCATCGTGATCGGCTCGTCGATGTCGGTGAGCGCGACGCCGGCCTCGACCTCGGGCAGCAAGGGCGCTTTCTCGACGATCAGAGGCTCGAGGCGGCGGAGGCCGCCGTTCAGCGCCTCGACCGCCGCGATCAGCGAGCCGTGGCGCGCGTGCTCGTCGGCGAGCCTAGCCGGCTCGTTGCCCAGATGCTCCGCCAGGAGCGTGTCGCGGACCCGCCGTACGCCCTCGCAAGTTGCGTCATCGCCGGCCTCGAGCGCGAGCACGCATTCGCTATCGAGTCCCATCGAGCGGTTGGCGAGATTGGCCGAGCCGATCACCAGCAGCCGATCGTCGACCACCATCAGCTTGGCGTGGACATTGATCGGCGCCGGCGGGTCGCTCTCGGCATTGACGGGGTAGAGTGCGCGCACGCGCCGCCCCGAGCGATCGGCGGCACGCAGCCGGTCCAGGAAGCGGGCGCGGCCGCGGTCCATGACCGCGGTCTCGACCGGGCCCTCGCAGACGGTCGGGCCGAGGATCAAGGCCTCGGGGCCCTCGTCCTCCTCAAGCCGGGCGGCGATCGCCTCGGCAATCGCGGTCACCGTCAGATACTGGTTCTCGATGTAGATCGCCCGCTCGGCCGCCCGGATCGCGTGGAGGTACAGGGCCTCGACCTCGCGCACCGCCGGCAGGCCGTCGTACTGCGGCCGGGTGCGGGCGATGCCGATCCTGGTTTTCTCGAACCAGGGTTCGACCGTATTGGGCCAGGGCGAGCGCCCGCGCACCGTGGGTGCGGCGACCCGCTCGCCGCTCGCCCGCCGCCAGCGCTCCCGGGCGAGCTCGTCGAGGGCGCGCGCGGGCTCGCCCTCGACCATCAGCATGCAGTCGTGGAACGGCGGCTTGGGCGTGCCGTTCGGCAGGGCCCGGTGCGGCTCCTCCGGCCGGTGCGCGGGCGTATCCCAGCGGCCGACCGTCAGGTCGATGCCGCCGCAGAACGCGAGCTCGCCATCGATCACCACCAGCTTCTCGTGCTGGCAGGCGCCCGGCGGATGGTCGCTGTCGAACACGAACTTGAGCCGCCGCGAGGCGCCGAGGCCGAATCGCAGGTGCGGCATGAACTGGCGGTCGAGGCCATAGATGAACGCCCAGTCCCAGATCAGAAGCCGGATCTGCAGCTCGCGGCGGTCCTTGAGCAGCTGGTTCAGAAACGATTTCAGCGGCGCCGCGCCATTGGTCGGATCGAGGCTGATGTCGCTGTTGACGTCCCAGCCCATGATCAACACGCTCTGCCTGGCGTTGAGCAGGGCCTCACGGAGCGCGGCGAAATAGGCGGCGCCGTCGATCAGCAGCGCGGCCCGGCGCGCTTCGGTCACGCGCCAGCAGGTGCCAGACTGGTCGAGCAGTACCGTCATGATCCGTCAGACGAGGCAAAACGAGCCGCGGGCGCGGAGGTCCCGGGCGCTCTTAATGAACACCCGAAGCGACGCAAAAGATCCCTTCTCGGCGGTCAGACATCGCCCGAACATGAATGTGCCAGGCGGCCGCCGAGGCGGATCGGGCGGATCGTCCGCGCGAGGCCGGTCGCGTCGTCGGTTTCCAGGTAGACCGCGCACAGGGTCGCGTCGCCCAGCGCCGGCGTGTTGCGCGGGCCTGGCACATGGGTGCGGAAGCGCTGCAGCGCGACCGCCTTGTTCATGCCGATCACCGAATCGTAGTCACCGGTCATGCCGATATCGGAGATGTAGGCGGTGCCGCCGGGCAGGATCTGGGCATCGGCGGTCGGCACGTGGGTGTGGGTGCCGGCCACCAGCGAGGCCCGGCCGTCGGCGAGATGGCCGAGCGCCATTTTCTCACTGGTCGCCTCGGCGTGCAGGTCGACCACGATCGCCTGGACCGACGCGCGAAGCGGGTATCTGGCGAGCTCGCTGTCGAGGGCGCGGAAGGGGTCGTCGTAGGCGCCCATGAACAGTCGGCCCATCACCTGCAGCACCAGGAGCTTGCGGCCATCCGAGAGCGCCAGCTGGGCGCTGCCCCGGCCGGGCGTGCCCGGCATCAGGTTGAGCGGCCGGATCAGGCGGGGCTCGCGATCGCAGTAGCCGATCAGGTCGCGCTGGTCGAACACGTGGTTGCCGGTGGTGATCAGGTCGGCGCCCGCGGCATAGAATTCCTGACAGATGGCCGCCGTGATGCCGAAGCCGCCGGCGGCGTTCTCGCCGTTGACCACGACCGCATCGAGACGGAGCCCGGTCCTGAGCTCGGGCAACTTCTGCAGCAGCACCTTGCGGCCGGCACGTCCGACGACGTCGCCGCAGAACAGGAGCCTCATGGGCTCGGGGCCCGCGACCAGCGATGGCTCGCCTGCTCGGTGACGACGGCATCGAGCAGCTCGTCGAGGGGCCCGTGCGGCACCGCCTCGACTTCCTGGAGGGCGAAGGCGAGGCCGATCGCAAGCCGGGCCGCGCCAGCCGCACGCAATCCCCGGAGCGTACGGTCGTAGTAGCCGCGACCGTAGCCCAGCCGCTGGCCGTCGCCGTCGAAGGCGAGCAGCGGCACCAGCACCACGTCGGGGATCGCCGCCGGCGCGGTCGGGTCCGGCTGCATGACCTCGAAGCCGCCCCGGAGCAGAGGCTGGTCCCAGTCCCAGACATGGAACGCGAGCGGCAGCGCCTTGGTCTGCATCCGGGGCAGAGCCAGCCGGTGACCGCGCGCGGCGAGGTCCTGGAGCGCGGGGCGCGGATCGAGTTCGCCGGGAAGCGGCCAGTAGGCGGCGATGAGGGCAGCCTCGGGCCCGACCAGCTCGGGCAGCCGCCCGGCGATCGCCGTCGCGGCGGCCGCGGCCGCGCCGGGATCGATCTCGGAGCGCCGCACCAGCATCCGGGCGCGCAGCTCGGCCTTGCGCCGGATCAGGTCATCGGATTGGAACAAGCCGGGCGCTCGCAGGGAACCGATCACGGGATGGCAACGCGCGGGGCCACCTTGGCCGTCGGTCACTACTGTCCTCTGTGGCCTGCCTTCGCAGGTGGGCGCCGTAATGCCGAGGCCAGGGCCTCGCCAGGGACAGCTCCCGTACAGAGAATATTGGCCCCAGGGTTCTGAGGACCTAACGTACCAGGCAGCACCCGCATCCGGTTAGTTAGGCGCTCTCCAGCTGGGCGGCAATAGATTCGAGCTCTCGGGCGACCGCCTCGACCGCCGCGGCCGCCTGCTCCTCGGCGCCGTTGGCCCGGCCCTCCAGCGCCGCCTTCAGGCGCTTGATCTCCTCGAACGCGTCGGACAGCTCGTCGGCGACCAGCAGCGAGGCCATCAGCAGGAGCCGGGCATCGCCGACCTGGGTCTGGCCGCGCGCCAGATCGCTGACCCGGCGGTCGACGTAGGACGCCAGCTGGCGGACCCGGGCCTCCTCGCCCTCGCCGCACTGGACCAGATGGCGGCGACCGTTGACGCTGACTTCGACCGTCGCCATGGCCTAGCTCCCGAGCAGGCGGTCGAGCTCGGCGATCGAGCCTTCGAGCCGCTGGCCAATGTGACCGTTCATCTCGCGGAGCGTGCGATTGTCGTGCTGCGCCTCGCTGAGTGCGACGCTCAGGCGATCGCACTGCTCATGGAGCACGGCGAGGTTGCGCACGAGCTCGTCGCGTTCGCCGCTGATCGTGGCGAGCGCCCGCGGATCGGAGGCCTCCGATCCGCCGGCGGGCTGGGTCAATCGGTGCTCCAAGGCGGCCTCAAGCCGCCTTAGAGCACGGGTCAAACGCCGTTGCGCGCTCTCCAATTGCGACATGCCGCTCCGTCGATCCCCCGACTTTGCCCCAGGGAAAACAATAGCCCTAGGGAAACAATCAGTTAGCGAATAACCTTGACACAGGCCGTGGGGCGCGTCAACTCGCGCGCGCGTCCGCCACCGCGGCTCGGGCCGAGATTCGGGTTGATTTTTGCCGCGGATGGGCCACGTTCGCGGCAGCTGCCTGCGGCCGGCTGCGCCGCGCGGGTGGCCCTGCCCCGCCAGCGAGACCCCACGACCGAGATCATGACCGCCGCCCCGAACTCCGCCGCCGGCGCGCCCGACCAGCGCGAACTGGCCAACGCCATCCGCGCGCTCGCGATGGATGCCGTGCAGGCTGCCAATTCCGGCCATCCGGGCCTGCCGATGGGTATGGCCGACGTGGCGACCGTGCTGTTCGGCAGGTTCCTGAAGTTCGATGCCGAGGCACCCGACTGGCCCGATCGCGACCGCTTTGTGCTGTCGGCGGGCCACGGCTCGATGCTGCTCTATGCGCTGCTCCACCTGACCGGCTATCCGCAGATGGACATCGGGCAGCTGAAGCGGTTCCGGCAGCTCGGGTCGCGCACCGCCGGTCATCCGGAACACGGTCACGCGCCCGGCATCGAGACCACGACCGGGCCGCTCGGCCAGGGGCTCGGCAATGCGGTCGGCATGGCGCTCGCCGAACGTCAGCTGCGCGCCCGCTTCGGCTCGGATCTGGTCGATCATCGCACCTACGTGGTCGCGAGCGACGGCGATCTGATGGAGGGCATCAGTCACGAGGCCTGCTCGCTCGCCGGCCACCAGCGGTTGGATCGGCTGATCGTCCTGTTCGACGACAATCACATCACCATCGACGGTGCCGCCGATCTGTCCGTCTCCGACGATCAGCTCGGTCGCTTCACCGCCTATGGCTGGCGAGCGAGCCGGGTCGACGGCCACGACCCGGCCGCGGTCGAGGCAGCCCTCGCCGAAGCGCAGACCGCCGACCGGCCGACCCTGATCGCCTGCCGGACGACGATCGGCTACGGTGCGCCGACCAAGGCCGGGACCGCCGCCACCCACGGCTCGCCGCTCGGCCCCGAGGAGGTCGCGGGCGCCCGTGAGAAGCTCGGCTGGCCCTATCCGCCGTTCGAGATTCCCGATCATCTGCTCGGCGCCTGGCGCGCGATCGGCCGGCGTGGCGCTCCGCTTCGGGAAGCCTGGATGGCGCGCGTGGCCAGCCAGGGGGCATCGCTCCGGGACGAGTTCGAGCGGGTCCAGGCGGGCGTGCTGCCGAAGGGGCTGGACCGCGTGCTCGAGGACCACAAGCGGCGCCTCGCCGAGGAGCGGCCGACCTGGGCGACCCGCAAGGCGAGCCAGGAGGCGCTCGAGGTCTTCACCGCGGCGGTGCCCGAGATGGTCGGTGGTGCTGCCGACCTCAGCCACTCGGTCAACACGAAGACCAAAGTGACCGAACCGATCACGGCGGACCACCCGGGCGGTCGTTACCTGAACTACGGTATCCGCGAGCACGCCATGGTCGCGGCCATGAACGGCATGGCTCTGCATCGCGGGATCATTCCCTACGGCGGCACGTTCCTCGTGTTCTCCGACTACTGCCGGCCGTCGATCCGACTGGCCGCGCTGATGCGCCAGCGGGTGATCCTGGTCCTGACCCACGATTCGATCGGCCTCGGCGAAGATGGCCCGACCCACCAGCCGGTCGAGCAGCTGGCGGCGCTGCGGGCGATCCCCAACCTGCACGTTTTTCGCCCGGCCGACGCGGTCGAGACCGCCGAGTGCTGGGCACTCGCGCTGGTGCGCGAGGACGGGCCGTCGGCGCTGGTCCTGACCCGGCAGAATTTGCCGGCGCTGCGCACCAGCTTCGATGACGTCAACCGCTCGGCGCAGGGCGCCTACGTGCTGGCCGAGGCCGAGGGCCGGCGGGCGGTGACCCTGCTCGCGACCGGCTCCGAGGTGGCGCTCGCGTCCGAGGCGCGCACGCGCCTGCAGGCCTTCGGGGTCGGCTGCGCCGTGGTCTCGATGCCCTGCTGGGAGCTGTTCGAGCAGCAGGATTTGACCTATCGCAAGGAAGTTCTGGGCGCGGGCCTCAGGATCGCGGTCGAGGCGGCCGCACCCTTCGGCTGGACCCGTTACGTCCGGCGCGAGGCGGACGTGGTCGGGATGACCGGGTTCGGCGCCTCGGGGCCTTATCAGGAGCTTTACCAGCATTTCGGCATCACGTCGGAACGGATCGTCGAGCTGGTCCGTAAGCGGCTGTAGCTGCCCCGCAGACCAAGAGCTGAAGGAGGGATCCCGTGAGCGTTCGTGTAGCGATCAACGGCTTCGGCCGCATCGGCCGCAACGTGCTGCGCGCGATCGTCGAGGAGGGCCGGACCGACATTCAGGTCGTGGCGATCAACGATCTGGCGCCGCCGGCGACCAACGCGCATCTGCTGCGGTACGATTCGGTCCATGGCCGTTTCCCCGGCCGGGTCCAGCTCGAGGGCGATACGCTGGAGTGCGGTACCGGGCCGATCAAGGTTTTGGCCGAGCGCGAGGTTACGAAACTGCCCTGGCGCGATCTCAGGGTCGACGTCGTAATGGAATGCACCGGCATCTTCACCAAGCGCGACGCCGCGGCCAGGCATCTCGAGGCCGGCGCCCGCAAGGTCCTGGTCTCGGCCCCCTCGGAAGGTGCAGACATCACGGTCTGCTATAAGGTTAACCATGAGCAGCTGCAGGCGAGCCACCAGGTGGTCTCGAACGCGTCGTGCACGACCAACTGCCTGGCCCCGGTCGCCAAGGTCATGCAGGACGCGGTCGGCATCGAGCGCGGCCACATGACCACGATCCACTCGTTCACCAACGACCAGAACCTGCTCGACGTGTTCCACAAGGACCTGCACCGGGCGCGGGCGGCGACGATGTCGATGATCCCGACCTCGACCGGGGCGGCGCGCGCGGTGGGCCTCGTCCTGCCCGAGCTCAAGGGCAAGCTCGACGGCGTCGCCTTCCGGGTGCCGACGCCGAACGTCTCGGTGGTCGACTTCACCTTCGTGCCGAAGCGGGAGACCTCGGGCGATGAGATCAACCAGGCGGTCCGGGCCGCGGCCGAGGGACCGATGCAGGGCGTGCTCGGCTACCACACCGAGCCCCTGGTCTCGGTGGACTTCAACGGCGACAGCCACAGCTCTACGGTCGACCTGTCGGCGACCAAGGTGCTCGAAGGCAGGCTGGTCAGGGTCGCTTCCTGGTACGACAACGAATGGGGATTCTCCTGCCGCATGAGCGACGTCGCGGCGATCCTCGGCGGCCTCTGAGGCAGGGACGAGCGGGATGACCGGCCTGCGCACGCTGGACGATCTCGAGGTCGAAGGCCGGGCCGTGCTGGTCCGGCTCGACCTCAACGTGCCGATGCAGGACGGCGAGGTCACCGACAAGAGCCGGATCGAGCGCTCGGTTCCGACCGTCAAGGAGCTGCTCGAGAAGAACGCCAAGGTCGTGGTGCTGGCCCATTTCGGCCGGCCCAAGGGCAAGCGCGAGAGCTCGATGTCGCTGCGGCCGCTGTGCGGCCCGCTGGGTGAGGCGCTCGGCGGGATTCCGGTCGCGTTCGCCGAGGATTGCATCGGCGAGCCCGCAAGGCGCGCGGTCGCCGAGCTCAAGCCGGGCGAGGTTCTGCTGCTCGAGAATCTTAGGTTTCACCCGGGCGAGGAGAAGAACGAGGCCGCGTTCGCCGATCAGCTGGCGAGCCTGGGGGAAGTGTTCGTCGACGACGCCTTCTCGGCCGCGCATCGGGCGCACGCCTCGATCACCGGCCTCGCCGAGCGTCTGCCGGCGGTCGCCGGCCGGCTGATGCAGGCCGAGGTCGAGGCGCTCTCGAAGGCGCTCGAGCATCCGGAGCGGCCGCTCGCGGCCCTGGTCGGCGGCGCCAAGATCTCGACCAAGCTCGACCTGCTCGGCAACCTGATCGAGAAGGTCGACCTGCTGGTGCTGGGCGGCGGCATGGCCAACACCTTCCTCCATGCGCAAGGCACGCCGGTCGGCCGCTCGCTGTGCGAGAAGGAGATGGCCGGGACCGCCCGCGCAATCGTCGCTAAGGCCGAGCAGCGCAAGTGCCAGATCGTGCTGCCGGTCGATGGCCGGATCGCGAGCGAGTTCAAGGCCGGGGCGCGATCCAGCGTGGTGCCGATCGAGCTGGTGCCGGACGATGCGATGATCCTCGACATCGGGCCGGGCAGCGCCGAGCTGATCGAGATGTATCTGGGCGGCTGCAAGACCGTGGTCTGGAACGGCCCCCTCGGCGCGTTCGAGATCCCGCCGTTCGATGAAGGCACGAGCAGCATCGCGGCGCTGGTCGCCGAGCTCACCGAGGCGGGCCGGCTGATGAGCGTGGCCGGCGGCGGCGACACGCTCGCGGCCCTCGCCCATGCCGGCGTGCTCGACCAGTTCTCCTACGTCTCGACCGCCGGCGGCGCCTTCCTGGAATGGCTCGAGGGCAAGGAGCTGCCGGGCGTCGCGGTGCTGCGGCGACGCTGACGCCGCCCGAGGTCGTCGTTCACGACCTCGACCAGGCACGGGCGGCGCTCGCGGTGGCGCGCGAGCTTGGGGTTGCGATCGAGCTCAGGAGTGCGCCGGATGCCGCCGCCTATGCCGGGGTCGGCTACCTGAAGGCGCTGGGCGACCTCGCCGGTCAGGAGCTGCTGATCGACTGCGGCGACGACGCCGGCCTGGTGATGGCGGCGCTCCGCACCGGCTGTCACAGGCTCGTCTTCTCCGGCCCGGCTGCTCTCGCGACCCGCCTCGTGGACATGGCGATGCCGCTCGGCGCCGACCTGCGCCTCGAGACCACGCCGCCCGCCTGCCTCGATCTGAAGCCGGACGCGGATGCCGGCCGGGCCTGCCGCGAATGGCTGCAGGCGGCGAGCTGCCGAACTCCGTGACCCCTGTCAGGAGCCGGTCCGTGGTCTCCGCGGATGCTGCAGTGCCGTAAGGCTGGTGTAAGCCGGATCCGTCAGAGTCCGCTTCGTCCGTTCCACTTCGAGGATTGTGCACGCGATGAACACGCTCCGCCTGATCGCCGGCGCTGCGGCCCTGACCGTTGCTTTTGGCGCTTCGCTCACGATGGCCCTGGCCGACGAGCCCGGGCCGGCCAAGGTCCAGATCGAGCTCTGGGACAAGCCGAGCGGTGACATGGGCATCACGCTCAGCACCAGCAAGGTGAAGGCTGGTGAGGTCGAATTCGAGGTCAAGAACAGCTCCCAGGACCTGCCGCACGAGTTCCTGATCATCCACTCCGAGAACGCGCCGCCCTACGATGCCAACGCCGGTCAGGTGGTCGAGGACAAGCTGCCTGGTCTGGTGGGCGTTGAGGACCTGCAGCCGGGGCAGGAGACGACCATGCTGCTGCACCTGACGCCCGGGAAGTACACCGCCTTCTGCAACGAGCCCGGTCACTACAAGGCCGGCATGGTGAAGACCTTCGAGGTCAAGTCCAGAGCGTAACTCGCTCCTGGTCCCGGGCGGCGCGCGGAACCGGCGCTGCCGCCTGGGCCCGGTCTCGATTCTCCGCCTCGGCTGCCGTTTCCGGCTTGCCTTGCGCCGGCAGCAATCGTGGCCACGTCGCTGAAGCCCTCGCGGCCCTGCCGATTCGGCATCATATTACCGGCGATCGACGGCGGATCGTCGCTCGCCTTCGGTCGTTGTCTCATCGGAAATTCGCTTCGTCGGAGGCAGCAATGGCCACACAAGACCTGTTCGGCTGGGGCCGCATGGACCCGCTCGCAGACATCCGTCGGCTGCAGGACGAGATGAACCGGCTGTTTTCAGCCAGCGTCTCGGGCCGGCGACCGCCGACCGCAGGATTTCCCGCGGTCAACGCCTACGCGAATGAGGACGGGATCGCATTGACCGCCGAGCTCCCGGGGGTCGCGGCCGAGAACCTGGACATCTCGGTGTTCCGGGACACGTTGACGCTGCGCGGCACCCGGGAGGCGCCCGCGGAGGCCAAAGCCTATCACCGCCGGGAACGCCTGCACGGCGAGTTCGTGCGGACGATCAGCCTGCCGTTCCAGGTGGATCCGGAGCGGGTCGAGGCGAACCTGCAGGACGGCCTGCTGCGGCTGTCGCTGCATCGGCCGGAGCAGGACAAGCCGAAGCGGATCAAGGTCAAGGCCGGGTGAAGGCAGGAGGAGACGCAACATGGCCACGAAGCAGGTTCAGACGCGGCAGGAGACGCAGTCGCAGGGAGCTGAGCAACAGGTCGCGGCGGCGGCCGGCGAGCGCACTCGGCCGCGGCCGGTCTATGCGCCGCGAACCGACATCTACGAGACCGATACCGGGCTCGTCCTGTTGGTCGACATGCCAGGCGTGCGTACCGAGGGCGCCGACGTCACCCTCGAGCACAACGTGCTGACCATCCGCGGGCGGATCGACGACGCGCCGCCCCAGGGCTTCAGCCCGATCTACCGGGAGTACGAGCCGGGCGACTTCGAGCGTGTCTTCACGCTGTCCGAGGATGTCGACGGCGACGCCATCGAAGCGCAGGCGAAGGACGGGGTCTTCCGGCTGTTCCTGCCCAAGGCAGGCCCGGCCCAGACCAAGCGCATCGAGGTCAAGGCGAGCTGAGCGGCGAGCCCGCTCGCGGTGGCTCTAAGCGGCACGCCGAGACGCCTCTCGGCGTGCCGCCAACGGCCTTTGTCTGCGGCCGGCGTATGGCTTGCGTTGCCAGCTTGCCCCGGGCAATCTGAGTCAAGGATGATCTGGCGAGCCGGCGAACACGGCGGCTGACCCGTTTCTGGCTGCGCCATCGCCGAGCCGTCGAAGCGAAGGAGCCGAGCCATGCAAATCACGCCGAAGGTCAAAGAGATCCTGTCCTGGTACGAGGGCGAGAGCCCGGGCGTGAAGGGCAATCTCGCAAGGCTTCTGATGCACGGCCGGCTCGCCGGCAGCGGCAAGCTCGTGGTCCTGCCGGTCGACCAGGGCTACGAGCATGGGCCGGCGCGCAGCTTCGCCGCCAACCCGCCGGCCTACGACCCCCACTATCTCTACCAGCTTGCGATCGACGCCGGCCTGTCCGGCTATGCGGCACCGCTCGGCCTGCTCGAACAGGGCGCCGACACCTTCGCCGGCCAGTTGCCGACCATCCTGAAGATGAACAGCGCCAACTCGCTCGCGGCCGGCACCCCGGACCAGGCGGTGACCGCCTCGGTCAAGGATGCGCTCAAACTCGGCTGCGTCGGCGTCGGCTTCACGATCTATCCGGGCTCCGATGCCTGCTACGACCAGATGGAGGAGATCCGGGACATTGTCTACGAGGCCAAGGCCTACGGCCTGCTCGCGGTGCTCTGGTCGTATCCGCGCGGCGGCCACGTCAGCAAAGGCGACGGCGAGACCGCGCTCGACATCGTCGCCTACGCCGCGCACATGGCGGCGCTGCTCGGCGCCAACATCATCAAGGTCAAGCCGCCGACCGACAAGCTCGACCTCGCGGCCGCCAAGAAGGTCTACGAGAGCGAGGACATCGACCGCTCAACCATGGCGGCCCGGATCCGGCACGTGATGCAGTGCGCCTTCGCCGGCAAGCGGCTGGTCGTGTTCTCGGGCGGCGAGGCCAAGGACACCGACGGTCTGCTCAACGAGATCAGGCAGATCCGGGACGGTGGCGGCTCCGGCTCGATCATCGGCCGCAACAGCTTCCGACGGCCCAAGGCCGACGCGCTCGCCCTGCTCGACGAGGTGATCAAGATCTACCTGAACGAGGCGTGAGCCGGGCGCCGGCAGTCCTCGACCCCACTCTCAGCGGGGCTGCCGGCCAGTCGTGATCGGTGGCGCCGGCCACAGCGGACTTCCGGGCTCGATTCGGTTGCGGGCGAGGCCGGCGCCGCTTATATCGCGTTCGGCGCTGCCTTGCCTCGCCCGGCGCTCGTGCTGGACAGGGGGCGGCTGGCTGGCCCGGCGCGACCTGGTGGCGCGGCGAGCCGAGGACGAGCGACGCGATGAAGATCAGCGGCAATGAAATCCGCCCCGGTTACGTGCTCGAGCACAAGGACCGGATCTGGATGGTGGCCAGGGCCGAGCACGTCAAGCCCGGCAAGGGCCCGGCCTACCAGCAGGTCGAGCTCAAGGACCTGGTCGACGGCACCAAGCTCAACGAGCGCTTCCGCGCCGCCGAGACTGTCGAGCGCGTGCGCCTTGACGAGCAGCATTACCAGTTCCTCTATCAGGAAGGCGAGCAGCTCAACCTGATGGACCAGGAGACTTTCGAGCAGCTGACGATCGATCAGGGCCTGGTCGGCGATCGCCTGGCGTTCCTGCAGGAAGGCATGACGCTCACGGTGCTGAGCTACGAGAACCGGCCGCTGATGGTCCACCTGCCGGACACGACGGTGCTCGAGGTGGTCGAGGCCGATCCGGTGGTCAAAGGGCAGACCGCGGCCGCCTCCTACAAGCCGGCGGTGCTCGAGAACGGCGTCCGGGTCATGGTGCCGCCGCACATCGAGGCCGGGACCCGCGTGGTGGTCAACATCACCGAGGCCAGCTACGTCGAACGGTCCAGGGACTAGGCCCGCTCGTGGCACTCCGCTCCGCCAACATCACCGTCATGATGCAGGCGGCCCGTAAGGCCGCCCGCCATCTGGTCCGCGACTTCGGCGAGGTCGAGCATCTCCAGGTCTCGATCAAGGGGCCGGGCGACTACGTCAGTGCCGCCGACCGGCGGAGCGAGCAGATCCTCCGCCAGGAGCTCGCCCGGGCCCGGCCGGGCTTCGCTTTTCTGCTCGAGGAGAGTGGTGCGGTCGGCGAGCGCGACGCCGACCACCGCTGGATCGTCGACCCGTTGGATGGCACGACCAATTTTTTGCACGCGGTGCCGCATTTCGCGATCTCGATCGGCCTCGAGCGCCAGGGCGAGCTGGTCGCGGGCGTCGTCTACGATCCGATCAAGGACGAGATGTTCGGCGCCGAGAAGGGCGCCGGCGCCTATCTCAACGATCGCCGGCTGCGCGTGTCGCGCCGCAGCGAGCTCGGCAACAGCCTGATCGGCACCGGGATTCCAGTGCTCGATTGGCCGGGCCGCAAGCAGGGCTTCACCGCCCAGCTCGACCGGCTGTCGCGCGAGGTCGCGGGCATCCGCCGTCTAGGCACCGCCTCGCTCGATCTCGCCTACGTCGCCGCCGGCCGCTTCGATGGCTTTTGGGAGTATGATCTGAAGCCCTGGGACATGGCCGCCGGCATCGTGCTGGTGCGCGAGGCGGGCGGCCTGGTCGGCCGGCTCGACGGCGACCCCGATCTGCTCGGCCGGGGCACCTTGATCGCCAGCAATTCCGCGCTCTTCGAGCGACTCGCCGAGCTGCTTCGAGTGGGTCCCTGATGGCCGCGCCGACGGTCGGTCGGGGGGCGACCAGGGCGCAATCCGACCGGCGTTCAGCCCGTGGATTGTTAAGTTTGCGTTTCAATGGGTTATAGCTTAGTGTTCACGCACGTCTCCAGGCATGGCCGCCGTCACCGGCGCGCGGCCGCGGGGTCCGTGGCAGCGCGCGCTCGCGCGCCCGCTCGCGCGGCCGCGTGCATGGCAGCGACGATCGGTCGAAGCCGCGTTGGGAAGGCCCGACGATGACCAGTCCGCAGCGTTTCATCAACCGCATGATCATCTTTCTGATCCTGGCGGCGGCCGCGGTAGCGTTCGCCTACGAGGTCGTCTGGCGGATCTACCTGTACAACCCGGTGCTCAACGGGCTGATCCTGGCGGTGTTGCTGCTCGGCATCATCTACATCTTCCGGCGCGCGTTCGGGATCAAGCCGGAGATCCGCTGGATCGAGGCCTTCCGGACCAGCCATCCCGGCTTCTCGCTGCAGGCGGCGCCCCGGCTGCTGGCGCCGGTCGCGAGCGCTCTCGGCGAGCAGGAACGGCGCGGTCGGGTCATGCTGCCGGCGATGTCGGTCCGCCATCTGCTCGACAGCATCAGCTTCCGGCTCGACGAAACCCGCGACATCTCGCGCTATCAGATCGGCCTTCTGATCTTCCTCGGCCTGCTCGGCACCTTCTGGGGCCTGACCGAGACCATCAGCTCGGTCAGCCAGGTGATCAACGGGCTCTCGGTCGGCGAAGGCGATCTGGTGGTCGTGTTCGACGAGCTCAAGGCCGGCCTCGCGGCGCCGATGGCGGGCATGGGTACGGCGTTCAGCTCGTCGCTGTTCGGTCTTGCCGGCTCACTGGTGCTGGGCTTTCTCGACCTCCAGGCGACCCAGGCGCAGAACAGTTTCTACAACGAGATGGAAGAGTGGCTGTCGGGACTGACCCGGCTAACCGGCGGCGATCCGAGCCACGGGGCCAGCGACGTCAGCATTCCGGCCTACGTCCAGGCGATGCTCGAGCAGACCGCGGAGAACCTGGACAATCTGCAGCGCACGGTCGCCCGCTCCGAGGAGAACCAGTCGACCGTCCACTCCGGTCTGATCGCGCTGACCGAGCGCCTGACCGCGCTCGGCGATCAGATCGCGACCGAACAGGCGCTGCTGGCGCGCCTGATCTCGAGCCAGGAGGAGCTCCGGCCGCTGCTCGGCCGCCTGGTCGAGACCGAGAGCGGCGGCTTCGACGAGGCGACCCGCAACCACATCCGCAACATGGATGTCTATCTCGCCCGGATCCTCGATGAAACCGTCCAGGGCCGCAGCCAGATGACCCACGAGCTGCGCAGCGAGATCAAGATGGTCGCGCGCACGATCGCCGCGGTCGCCGGCGAGCCCCGCGCCCTGTCCGGATAAGCGGCTGCGATGGCCCGTTCGCGCCGCGAGGTCCGCCACCTCGACCACTGGCCGGGCTACGTCGACGCTCTGTCGACGCTGCTGCTGGTGATCATCTTTTTGCTCGTGGTGTTCGTGCTCGGCCAGTTCTTCCTCAACCAGCTGCTCCAGGGCAAGGACAGCAAGCTCAAGAGCCTCGAGTCGTCGATCAACCAGCTGACCGCGCAGCTCGACGCCCAGCAGGCGACCAACTCGGAGCTGCGTCTGTCGGTCGCCCAACTGTCGGCGGATCTCAAGGGCGCGCAGGCCGACCGCGACGATGCGATGAGCCAGCTCGCCGAGACCTCGGCCGAGCGCGACCAGTTCCGCGACCAGCTGTTCGTGCTCCAGGACCAGAAGGCGCAGCTCACCCAGACCCTGAACGAGCTGCGGGTCGAGGCCGACAAGAGCCAGAAGCTGCAGGCCGACCTCGAGCGGTCGACGGACCTGCGCTCGAAGCTCGCCGAGGAGCTGCGGCTCGCGCAGCAGAACGTGACCACCGACAAGGCGACCATCGAGGCCCAGCTCTCACAGCTGATCCAGCTCAGGCGCGACATCGACGCGCTCCAGAAGACCCGGCACGAGCTCGACCTCCAGGTCGCGGAGATGACCGCCCTGCTCAAGGCGGCCGAGCAGGCCAAGGGCGATGCGACCAAGGAGATCGCGCGGATTGCCGATCTGCTCGAGGCCGCCCAGGCCAGGACCAAGGGGCTCGAGACCGAGGTCGCGAAGCTCAACCGGTCGGTAACCGAATCCGACCAGAAGACGCAGGATCTCTCGAGCCAGGTCGCGCGTCTCAGCCAGTTGCTGGACACCGCGCGCAGCGACAAGGCCGCGGCCGACCAGAAAGTCGCGGCGCTGACCCAAAAGCTCGACAGCACGCGCGCCGAGGGCGGCAAGCTCAGCGACGAGGTCGCCCGCCTGCAGGAGCTCCTGAAGACCGCGGAGCAGGACAAGGCGGCGGGCGCAAAGCAGGTCGCCGAGCTGACCTCGCAGCTCGAGGCCGCCGGCGGCGATGCCGCTGAGCGTGAGCGCCGCCTGGCCGAGCTCTCTGCCCTTCTGCAGCAGGAGCAGCAGAAGCGCCAGGCGAGCAGTGCGACCGCCGAGGACCTTCAGAAGGCGCGCGAGCAGCTGCTGGCGCAGCTGGGCCAGGCCCGCGATCAGGCCTCCGAGCTGGAATCCAAGCTCGCGAGCGCCCAGGAGCACACGATGCTGGCGCAGAAGGAGGTCGACAAGCGCGACACCCGAATCGCCGATCTGCTCCGCCAGGCCGGCCGCAAGGAGGAGGCGCTCGCGACCGAGCAGGCCCTCTCGCGCGAGGCGCTGAACCAGGTCGAGGTCCTGAATCGACAGGTCAACGCGCTCCGGGAGCAGCTCGCGTCGATCCAGCAGGCGCTCGACATCTCGCAACAGAAGGTCGATGAGCAGAAGGTCACGATCACCGACCTCGGCAGCAAGCTGAACATGGCGCTCGCCGGCAAGGTCGAGGAGCTGGGCCGGTTCCGCTCGGAGTTCTTCGGCCGCCTGCGCAAGCTTCTGGGCGACCGGCCGGACGTCCGGATCGTCGGCGACCGCTTCGTCTTCCAGTCCGAGGTCCTGTTCCCGACCGCATCGGCCGACATCGAGCCGAGCGGCCAGGAGGAGCTGCGCAAGCTCGCCGACAGCCTCCGTCAGATCTCCGACGAGATCCCGAGCGATCTGCCCTGGGTCCTGCAGATCAACGGTCACACCGACAGCCGGCCGATCAGCACGCCCGAGTTCCCCTCGAACTGGGAGCTGTCGACCGAGCGCGCGATCAACGTCGGCAAGTTCCTGGTCAGCCAGGGGATCCCGCCCGAGCGGATCGCGGTCGCCGGGTTCGCCTCGTTCCAGCCGCTCGATGACCGCCACGACGAGATCGCCTACCGCCGCAACCGACGGATCGAGATCAAGCTCACCACCCCGTAGCGCCTCACCGGGAGTACCGACCACGGCGCGACGCGATACATTCGGATCCGATCATCGTCACCGCAACGACGGTGACCAGCTTCTCTCGCCGACGGGTGCTGCGCCCCGCCGGCAGGGCGGGCGCGACGTGCGCCGGCACCCCACAACAATCAGGCGCGGCAGACCACTTGGCTTGGTTCCTGGAGGATACGTAAATGGCCGATCACAGCATCTGGACCGTCGAGGTCGCCCTCGATCTCCAGCAGCCGCTCGAGACCCTGGCCGGCAGCCTGCAGCGCTCGCCGGCCTGGATCGTCAATCGGGCGCTGGAGGAGTATCTCGACCGGCGGCTCAGGCCTGATCACGACACTGGCGGCGCCGGCAACAGGTCGAGCTACGTCGAGCTGACGGCCCGCGAGAGCCAGTTCGATTTCGTCTGATCCGGCCGCGGCGACGCTCGTCCGCTCGACGGCGCCGGGTCTGGCCTGAGTCGGGACCGGCCCGCCGTCGGCGCAAGCTGCCCGCCGGGGGCCGGGCGTCAGCCTCGGCGCTCAGCGGGCGCGCTCGGGGATCAACGCGAAAACCTTGTCACGCGCGGTGGCGACGGGTTCGCTGCGCTCGATCTTCAAGGTCTTCGCGACCCCACCTCGTCGACCATGAACCGGTGAACCGGTAGCCGCTCTGCCTGCGTGCGAGCTCGGAGAGGAAAGCCTCCGCGAGCGCCGGCGCGTCGCTCGAGCGCCGGACCCACCAGCAGCCTGAGCCCCGGGGTCCCCCGCTCGTCCTGCTGCTCGATCAGCTGGTAATGGCTCAGCGCACCACCGAAGCGAGCCGGGAGGTAATCCTCGATGATGCTGTCGAGGTCGGCCCACGGCGAAGGTCGCGCCCCAGACGGTGATCTTCCTGAAGCTGCGGACGGTGTGCATGCGGACGTCGTACCCGTAGCGCTCGGCGGGCGGCCCGCCGCATCCGGTCTCGATGACCGCGGCATCGCCCAGCCCGGTATTGAGCAGCACCTTCGGAGCCGCCGGTCTCAGACCGGTGAAGAAGACGGGATGGCCGGTCACGCCGGGCATTTCCCTGTTCGGATTGGCGATTACGGCGAAGGCGCCGCGGAAGACGTGAACCTCGTCCGGCTCGGAGCGGGCCGGAAACTGGGCCCGATCCATCCGGCCTCCGAGGTGCCGTAGGTCGCCAGCGGCTTGGCGCCCGAAGCCTCGATCGTCCGACAGCGCGCCGGGGTCACAGGTTCGGCACCGAGCAGAAAATGCACACCTTCGAGCGATACGCCACGTTCGAGCGCGGCGCGCGCCAAAAGGGCGGCCGCGCTCGGCGAGGTGCTGACGACCGGTCGGACGTCGTCCGCCAGGTAGCGCGCCTTGCGGTCAGCGAACGAACAACTCAAGCCGCCCAGGTGCGGGCGAGCACGCGCAGCCAGTTGCGGAAGGCGAGCTTCTCGAGCAGCGGCTCGTCGTAGCCGGCGTTGCGCAGCGCCTCGACCAGGTGCTGCAGGCCGGTCACGTCCCTGATCGCGTTCGGCACGATGGTGCCGTCAAAATCGGAGCCGAAGCCGACCTGGTCCTCGCCGAGCCGCTCGATCAGGTGATCGAAATGGCGGACCATGACCTCGAGCGGCGTCTCGGGGTCCGGCCGTCCGTCCGGACGCAGCATGCTGACCGCGAAGTTGACCCCGACCATGCCGCCCGACTCCCGGATCGCGCCGAGCTGCTCGTCGGTCAGGTTGCGGGCGCTCGGACAGAGGGCATGGGCGTTGGAATGGGTCGCGACCAGGGGCGCGCTCGACAGCCGCGCGACATCCCAGAAGCCCTGCTGGTTCAGGTGCGAGAGGTCGATCAGGACGCCGAGCTCGTTGCAGGCCCGGACCAGCGCCTTGCCGGCGTCGGTCAGGCCAGGCCCGGTGTCGGGCGAGCTCGGGAACTTGAACGGCACGCCGTGGCCGAAGGCGTTCGGCCGGCTCCAGACCAGGCCCAGCGAACGCAGTCCGGTCCGGTAGAGGACCTCGAGCGCATCCAGGCCCCGGTCGATCGCCTCGGCGCCCTCGATGTGGAAGATCGCCCCGAGCACGCCCCGCTCCAGGCAGTCCTCGAGCTCCGCGACCCGGCGCACGACCTGGAGCCGACCGCCAGAGGCGCGCTCGTCCCGGAACAGCCGGGCGGCGAGCGCGCCGGTGATGCGCTGGGCCCGGCCTGGGCTCGGCGTCGGCGGGAACGGCAGCTCGTAGCTCGCCCCGAACTCCGGGCCGCCTAGGGCCGTGCGACCGGCCGGACGGCGTGAAGATCGCGAAGAAGCCGCCCGCGAACCCGCCCTCGAGCGCCCGCGGCAGATCGAGATGGCCGCGCGAGGAGCGCTCGAGCAGGCTGTCCGGTCGTCCCGGATCGCGCGCCAGCGCCAACAGGGCGTCGTTGTGGCCGTCCAGGATCGGCAATCGATCCGGAACCGGGCTGACGCTGGGCTCGCTCATTCGGCGGCCGCGAGGCGCGTGTCGACGTCGAACTGGAGCTCGGCGAGCCGGGCGTAGAGCTCGTTCTGCTCGATCAGCTCGCGATGGCTGCCGGTCGCGATCAGCCGACCCTGGTCCATGACCAGGATGCGGTCGGCCTTGAGCACGGTCGCGAGCCGATGGGCGATGACCAGTGTGGTCCGGCCGCGCCGCAGCCGCTCGAGCGCCTCCTGGACCAGGCGCTCGCTCTCGGCGTCCAGCGAGCTCGTCGCCTCGTCGAGCAGCAGCACCGCGGGCGCGCGCAGGATCGCGCGCGCGATCGCGATCCGCTGCCGTTGGCCGCCCGAGAGCCGCACGCCCTTCTCGCCGAGAAAGCTCTCGAAGCCCTCGGGCAGGCGCTCGATGAACTCGGTCGCGGCGGCGGCGGCGGCGGCGGCGCGCACCTCGTCGTCGCTGGCCTCGGGCCGACCGTAGCGGATGTTGTCCCGGGCGTTGGCTGAAAAGATCACCGGCTCCTGCGGCACGAGCCCGATCCGGGCGCGGAACGCCGACGGCTCGAGCGTCCGCAGGTCGATGCCATCGAAGCAGACCCGCCCGGCGGTCGGGTCGTAAAAGCGCATCAGCAGCTGGAAAACGCTGCTCTTGCCGGCCCCCGAGGGCCCGACCAGGGCCACCGTCTCGCCGGGCGCCACGGCGGCGTCGAAATCACGCAGGACCGGGTGCTCCGGATGCGCGGGATAAGCGAAGCTCAGACGCTCGAACCGGAGCGCGCCCTGGGACGGGCTCGGGAGCACCGCGGGCGTCGCCGGCGCGGTGATGTCCGGGCGCATGTCGAGCAGCTCGAACAGGCGCTCGGTGGCACCGGCCGCGCGCTGCAGATCACCCCCGATCTCGCTCAGCGCGCCCGCGGCGCTCGCCACCACCGTGGCATAGAAGACGAAGGCCGCGAGCTGGCCGCCGGTGATCTTGCCGGCGAGCACGTCCTGGCCGCCGATCCAGAGCACGACGACGATCGCGCCGAACACCAGCGTGATGACACAGGCCGCGAGGCCGGCGCGGGCCCGGGCGTGCCCGATCGCGGCGCCGAACGCCTGCTCGACCAGCGCCCGGAATCGCCGGCGCTCGCGATCCTCCTGGGCGAACGCCTGCACCGTCCGGACCGCGTTCAGGGTCTCCTCGGCGTGCCCGCCGAGCGCGCCCATCCGGTCCTGGGCCAGGCGGGACAGCCGACGAACCCGGCGTCCGATCACCACGATCGGCACCACCACCAGCGGCACCACGATCAGGATCAGGCCGGTGAGTTTGGGGTTGGTGACGATCAGCAGCGCGAGGCCGCCGATCAGCAGCAGGAGGTTGCGCAGCGCCTGCGACAGGCTGGAGCTGATCACCGTCTGGACGACCGCGGTATCGCTGGTCAGCCGGGAGAGCACCTCGCCGGTGCGGGTCAGCTCGAAAAAGCCCGGCGACAGGCCGGTGACGCGGGCATAGACATCGGCGCGCAGATCGGCGACCAGCCGCTCGCCGAGCCAGCCGACCAGATAGGCGCGGGCGAAGGTCGCGCCGGCCAGCACCACGATCACGATCAGCGAGGCTTTGAGGCCATGGTCGAGCGCGCTCGGCCGGCCCGCGCCGAAGCCGCCGTCGATCAGGTAGCGGATGCCGACCCCGAACACGAGGACCGCCGCGGCCGCGAGCACCAGCGCGACCAGCGTCGCCACGACTCGCCAGCGATAGGGCGCCAAATGATGGGCCAGGCGTCGCAGCTGCCGAAGATCGCGGCCGGACGCGCGCCCTTGTGCTCGCTCATCGAGCGCTTTGCCTGCTTCGTCCATGCCACCTCCCATACCGCGCGACCGTCCGCTTGGCTCCACCCCTTGTCCGCCTTGGCCGCCCCGGCTATATAGCGGCCGGCGCCAGCGGGAGAAAGCCGGTGAAGAAGGACATCCATCCGGACTACCATGAGATCACGGTCGTGATGACCGACGGATCGACCTTCAAGACCCGCTCGACCTATGGCGAGCCTGGGACGACGCTCACTCTCGAGATCGACCCCAAGGTGCACCCGGCCTGGACCGGCGACCGCTCGCGGCTGGTCGAGCGCGGCGGCCAGGTCGACAAGTTCAATCGGCGCTTCTCGAGCTTCCGGCGCCGGAAGTAAGCTCGGCGCCCCATTCCCTGGAGAAGAGCCGATGAAGGTTCGCAACTCGCTCCGGACCCTCAAGCAACGCCACAAGGACTGCCGGCTGGTGCGCCGCCGCGGTCGCGTGTTCGTGATCAACAAGAGCAACCCGCGCTACAAGGTCCGCCAGGGCTGAGCCCGCGGCATTGCGCTCCAGCACGTCTGTCCGCCCAGCCACCGCTACGCCGATCTTCGGAGTTCGAAAGCCGATGCGGTCCGGCCGGTTGCCGCCGGCGCGCCATGACGATGGCGTGATCGGCGCGTCTGGCCTCTAGCATCTCTGCGGCATCTCGCCTATCTTGTCACCATGCTCGGACGTGTGCTGTTCGCTCTCGTCTGCCTGATCATCGCCACGGGCCTGCTTCTGCCGGTCTATCCGACGGAGGTGGCAGCGCCGGGTACCGTGGGCGCGCGCGACATGCTGATTGCCGATGCCGCCGCGGCGGGGTGCGGCGATTGCCAGTCGGCGGCGACAGGCGGCGGCGTTCGCTGCGACCCTGCGTTGCCGGGTGCGGCCGCTGCTCGCCCCCCCTGCCTCCATCTCACGGTCTACCTGATCATCCGGCCGCTGCCGGCCACGGTACAGCCGGGCGATCCTCGACTGCTCCGGCCGAGGCTCCCGACCATCTGATCCGTGCCGGCCGCAAGGCTCCGGGGAGCGTGATCGTGCGGCGGGCGGTCGCGCGTTGAACCGGTGTTGCCGTCTGGTACGACGCAGGGTTCGCTGCCATGTGTCCTGAAGGAGCGGACTGATCGCGCGTCCGCGGCCCTCGATCCGACGGGATGAGGCGATGCGTTCTACGTCTGTGGCCGTTCTCGGCGCGCTGATGGCTGGGGTCTTTGTCGGGCCCGCGCTCGGGCATTCGCTGAAGGAGCTCGAGGCTGACCTCGGCAGTCGGGAGAAGTACTTCCAGCCGCTCGGCATGGGCCAGGAGGCGCCCGATTTCACGCTCGAGGATGCCCAAGGCCATTCCGTCCGGCTCGCTGATCTGCGCGGTAAGGTCGTCGTTCTGAACTTCATCTACACCAGCTGCCCCGATCTCTGCCCGCTGCATTCCGAGCGGATCGCGCTGCTGCAGAAAATGGTCGATCAGGCGCAGATGAAAAATCGCGTCGAATTCGTCAGCATCACGACCGACCCCGAGCACGACACGCCCAAGGTGATGCAGGGCTACGGCGCCGAGCACGGGCTTGCCCCGGGCAATTGGATCTTCCTGACCAGCGGCCCGGACCGGCCGGACGCCATCCGCGCGCTCGCGGCGCGCTACGGCCAGAAGTTCACCAAAGAGGCCGATGGCGTCGAGGGCCACGGTGTCGTGACCCATATCATCGATCGCGAGGGGCTCTGGCGGGCCAAGTTTTTCGGCCTCAAGTTCGACCCGGTGAGCGCGCTCACCTACATCAACGCGCTCGCCAACGACATCCACACCGCGGGACCGGCGCCTTCTCACGGCCACTCGCTCTGGCAGCGGCTTGAGGAGTCGATCACGAGCCATCCCGGCCTTTCCGGCTGAGCCCGCCCGACACCGGGCCGCACCGGGCCTGAAGCCGGTTGACGGCGCTCGCGCCGCCGCCGATCTTCTGTCGAGACCTGTGGCCAGAGCGTGGGGGCGCGCCGATGCGCATGCCGGAACCCGATGCGGCGAGCCTCGCCAAGCGCGAGACGGTCGTCGCTGAGCTGCGCAGAATCGTACCCGGCGAGGGCGTGATCGCGGGCGCGGACGAGCTTCGCGCCTACGAGTGCGACGGCCTCTCGGCCTATCGCAGCCTGCCGATGGCGGTCGTCCTGCCCGAGACCACGGCGCAGGTCTCGGAGGTCCTGAAGCTTTGCGATCGCGAGAAGATCAAGGTCGTGCCGCGGGGCGCCGGCACCTCGCTCTCGGGCGGCGCCTTGCCGCTCACCGACGGCATCGTCCTTGGCCTCGGCAAGTTCAACCGGATCCTGGAGGTCGACCTCGAGAACCGCTGCGTGGTCGCCCAGCCCGGGGTCACCAACCTCGGCATCACGGCCGCGGTCGAGCACGCCGGCTTCTACTATGCGCCTGACCCGTCCTCGCAGATCGCCTGCACGATCGGCGGCAACGTCGCCGAGAACTCAGGCGGCGTGCACTGCCTGAAATACGGTCTGACCACCAACAACGTGCTCGGCATCGAGCTCGTGCTGCCGAACGGCGACATCGTCAGGCTGGGCGGCAAGCATCTGGACGCCGAGGCCTACGACCTGCTCGGTCTGATGACCGGCTCCGAGGGCCTGCTCGGCGTCGTCACCGAGGTCACGGTCCGCATCCTGAAGAAACCCGAGACCGCGCGCGCGCTGCTGATCGGTTTTCCTTCCAACGAGCAGGCGGGCGACTGCGTCGCCGCGATCATCGGCGCCGGCATCATCCCGGGCGGGCTCGAGATGATGGACCGGCCGGCGATCCACGCCGCCGAGGATTTCTGCCACCCGGGCTACCCGCTCGACGTCGAGGGCCTCCTGATCTGCGAGCTCGACGGCCCTGCGGCCGAGGTCGAGCATCTGATCGGGATGGTCGAAGCGATCGCCCGCCAGGGCGGCGCCGTCTCGGTCCGGCTCAGCCAGGACGAGGCCGAGCGAGAGTGTTTCTGGGCCGGGCGCAAGGCCGCCTTCCCGGCGGTCGGCAAGATCTCTCCGGACTACTACTGCATGGACGGCACGATCCCGCGCCGCCAGCTGCCGCATGTGCTCCACCGGATGCGCGCGATGAGCGAGCACTATGGCCTCCGGGTCGCCAACGTCTTCCACGCCGGCGACGGCAACCTGCACCCGCTCATCCTCTACGACGCCAACCAGCCGGGCGAGCTCGAAAGAACCGAGGAATTCGGCGCCGAGATCTTGAAACTTTGCGTCGAGGTCGGCGGCGTGCTGACCGGTGAGCACGGCGTCGGTGTGGAAAAACGCGACCTGATGCCGGTGATGTTCAACGAGGACGATCTCAACCAGCAGCAGCGGGTCAAATGCGCCTTCGACCCCTCCCAGATCCTCAACCCCGGCAAGGTCTTCCCCCAGCTCCACCGCTGCGCCGAGCTCGGTCGCATGCACATCCACCGCGGCCAGCTGCCTCATCCGGACCTGCCCCGGTTCTAGCGCCATTTCGAATTCGAGCCGGCGTCGCGAGGATTCGCGCAGAGCACGGGTTGCCCAGGCGCCTGACCTCGGTGGTGCGGACGAGGTCGTCGAAGGCTCTGCTCGCAACTCGGCTCAGCCGGCTGATCGACGCGAATTGCCAGCTCGACCCAACTGCCGCCAGCCGGGCGCGTCGGGAGCCGCGATCGGCGGGGCGTGTTGGGGCGAGATTGACCGTCTGGTCCATGGTAGATCCATGCTCCATCCTCCAGAGATCGCGCGCCTCGCCAGACCCGCAGGCGGACCATCGGCGCCGGCCGGGATCGGATGTCCGTAAGGTTCCCGTGCTCGGGAACTTACGCGAGGCCTCATTCAGCGACGCTTTGGCATCTATGAAGAACGCCGGCGTGCCGGCAGATTGCGTGTGGTCCGGACAGCCTGTGGCCGGATCGCGAAGCGACATCAAGGAAGCCCTCGCGTGATCATGCCCAACGCGCTGCGCCGGAAACTGGCCGCAGGTCAGCCGACGATCGGCACCCACTACCTCGCGGCCGATCCGGACATTCCCGAGATCATCGGCGACACCGGCCTGTTCGACTACGCCGAGTTCTGCGGGTTCGACATGCGCCTGCTGTTCCACATGGCGCGCGCCGGCCAGTGCGCGAACCTGCCGCTGATGATCAAGCTCGACCAGGAAGGCCAGGGCTTCTGGGCGCAGGCCGCGCTCGGGGCGGGCTTCAAGGCGGTGCTGTTCACCGACATCCGCAGGTCGGCAGATGTCGGGGCCTGTCATCGCTGCATCCGGGCCGATACTCCCGACACCGGCGGCTTCATGGGCGTCAAGCTCAGGCGCTCGGCGATGACCGGCTACGATCCACAAGGCTACCTCGAGGATCTCGCCTCGGTCCTGTTCCTGATCATGATCGAGAAAGGTTCCGCGGTCGACGACCTCGATCAGGTGCTGGGCGCCGCGCGCGAGCACGGCGTCGACATGACCCAGTGGGGGCCCGCCGACTTCGGGCTCTCGCGGGGCCAGCCGCACCTGATGGTCAGCCCAGAGATCCGGCCGTTCGAAGAACTCGTCATCCGCAAGTCGATCGAGTATGGCATCGAGCCGCGGGTCGAGATCGCCGAGGTCGAGCAGGCGGACCGCTACATTCAATTGGGCGTGCGCCACTTCTGCATCGGGTGGGACCGGTTCATCTACAAGTCCGGCTTGATCAGGGCCGGCGAAGGTATGCGCAAGCTGCTCGAGACCCTCTAGCCGGGTGAGCGAAGCTGCGGTCATCGCCGGCGTCGTGGCGCCGGGCGCGCCCATTGACGCGGGAGCGGTCTTGATCGACAAGATCAGCGCGCCAGCGAGGGTATTGCGACCTCAGCTTGGGTTCGGCGCGGGAGGACGGCGATGGCGACGCTGCGCGGGACGCAGGTCAACGACACGCTGCGCGGTGGCGTCGGCGACGATCACCTGTTCGGGTTGGCGGGCGCCGATGCCCTGTACGGCGGCGCCGGCGCCGACGAGATCCGGGGCGGTCCCGGCAACGACCAGCTGGTCGGCAACATCGGTAACGACCAGCTGTTCGGCGATGCCAATAACGACCGACTGTTCGGCGGTGGCGGTAACGACCAGCTTCATGGCGGCCTCGGCAACGACTGGCTGTACGGCGGCCCAGGTGCCGATCGGCTATGGGGTGACGTCGGCGCCGACCACCTCTTCGGGGGAATCGGCAACGACTGGCTGTTCGGCGGGCCGGGGCCCGACGTCCTGACCGGCGGCCCGGGCCCCGATCGCTTCGTCTACAGCGCGGCGGGCCAGGGGCTGGATCGGATCACCGACTTCCATCCCGAGCAGGGCGACACGCTCCGCCTGAACGGGGCGCTGGCCGGCGCCTCGGTGCGGATGGTCGACGACGGCACCAGCACGACCGTGCAGGTGCGCACCACGGCGGCCGACGGCTATACCGCCCTTGCGCTGCTCCAGGGCCACCGCGAGCCGATCGACGTCTGGTACGGCGACCACCAGCACTTCGGCGACCCGGGCGAGGCCCAGCGCTGGGTCAACGTCCTCGGCACGGTCGCGACCACCGGCCTCGCTTCGCTCGGCTACACGCTGAACGGCGGCCCCGAGCACGCGCTCGCGATTGGGGCGGATACCACCCGCCTGGTCGGGCCCGGCGATTTCAACGTCGAGATCGACTACAATCAGCTGAATCCCTCCGCGGTCGACGACGTCGTCAGTCTCATCGCCCGGTACGGCAATGGCGAGGCCTTCACCCGGGATGTCGCCATCGATTACCAGGGCGGCCACCACTGGCCGACCACCTACAGCATCGACTGGGCGCAGGTGACCGATCTCCAGGCCGCCGTGCAGGTGGTCGACGGGCTCTGGTCGCACGACGCGAGCGGGGTCCGTCCGGCCGTGCAGGGCTATGATCGCGTACTGGCGATCGGCGATTCCTCCTGGGACAGTTACGAGGTCAAGCTGTCGATCGCGATGCACGATCTACACACCGTCGATCCGCGCGGCCAGGACGGCGGTGGCATCCTGCTCGGCCTGCAGTGGAACGGCCACACCAGCGTTCCGGTCGGCGGCGACGTGTCGCCGCATCTCGGCTGGATCCCGAGCGGCGCCTTCCTGTTCAACGGCGCCAGCGCCATCCTGCACCCGACCGAATGGTTCCCACAGTTCAACGGCAATCAGAACCCGATCGTCAATCACCCGCTCGCGCTGCAGGAAGGTCACACCTACAATTTCGTGATCGACAGCCAGCGCCTCGCCGCCGATACCGATCCGTCGGACGGCATCGACCGCCTCTACAGCCTCAAGGTCTGGGAGCAGGGCGCCGCGGCGCCGACGACTCCGCAAATCCACCAGATCATGGTCGATCAGGTGCCGCATGGCGGCATCTACCTGAACGCCCACTATTTCGACGTCACCTTCGGCAATCTCACCGTCAAGCCCCTGCCGCCGAGCGATGAGGTCTTGCCGGGCCAGAACAGCCTGGCGGCGGTGCTGGCGGCGGATTCGGAGCCGGTGCCCGCGGGCGCGGCGAGCGGCGCCAGCGCGGCCAACTCAGCCCATGAAGCGGTCGGCCCGAGCCTGGCCAATCTGGTGGTCAGCGGCGACGAGGCGGCGGCAGCCGTCTGACCGCGCCAGCCAGCGTATCCCCGTCGCAAGCCAGGATCGACGTCCGGCGTCTGCCGAAAGGGTCTGCCCGATGGTCAGGCGTGCGCCGGGATGGGCTGGAACCAGGGGGTCGGTATGCTAGAGTCAACGATCGGAGCGGTCCGGTACTTGGGCGGTATTGATGAGCCACGTCTTCCATCGCCAGCCGAGGCATGACTACCCGGTCGCGGTTGCCGGCGATGGCATCGCGATCGTCGATCGGACCGGCCGGCGCTATCTCGACGCCAGCGGCGGGGCGGCGGTGTCCTGCCTGGGCCACGGCCACCCGCGGGTAATCGAAGCAATCGAGGCCCAGGCGGAGCGCCTAGCGTACGCCCATACCAGCTTCTTCACCAGCGAGCCGGCCGAGGCGCTGGCGGATCAGCTGATCGCGGGGGCGCCTGCGGGCATCGACCAGGTCTATTTCGTCACCGGCGGCTCGGAGGCGATGGAGGCGGCGCTCAAGCTCGCCCGCCAGTATTTTCTGGAGATCGGCCAACCCCAGCGCCGGCATTTCATCGCGCGCCGCCAGAGCTATCACGGCAACACGCTGGGTGCGCTCGCGGTCGGCGGCAACGCCTGGCGCCGGCAGCCGTTCGAGCCGCTGCTGATCGAGGTCACCCACGTCAGTCCATGCTATCCCTATCGGGGCAAGGGCGCCGGCGAGTCGGATGAAGCCTACGGCGCCCGGCTTGCAGCCGAGCTCGAGGCGACCGTGCAACGCATCGGGCCGGATAGCGTGATCGGCTTCGTCGCCGAGCCGGTGGTCGGCGCGACGCTCGGCGCGGTGCCGGCGGTGCCGGGCTACTTCCAGGCGGTGCGCGCGATCTGCGACCGTTATGGCATGCTCCTGATCCTGGACGAGGTGATGTGCGGCATGGGCCGCACCGGCACGCTGTTCGGCTGCGAGCAGGACGACGTCCGGCCCGATCTCGTGACCATCGCCAAGGGCCTCGGCGCGGGCTATCAGCCGATCGGCGCGACGCTGGTGTCGCGGACCATCTTCGAGGCGATCCGGGATGGCTCCGGCTTCTTCCAGCACGGCCACACCTACATGGGCCACCCGCTCGCCTGCGCGGCAGCACTCGCGGTCCAGCGGACGATCGTCGAGGAGCAGCTGCTCGGCCGGGTCCGGCTGCAGGGCGAGCGGCTCCGCGAGCTGGTGACCCTGCGCCTGGGCGCGCATCCGAACGTCGGCGAGATCCGCGGCCGCGGGTTGTTCCAGGGCCTGGAATTCGTGGCGGACCGCGCCAGCCAGCGGCCGTTCGCGCCCGAGCAGAAGCTGCACGCGCGGATCAAGGCGGAGGCGATGGCGCGTGGGCTGCTGTGCTATCCGATGGGCGGCACGATCGATGGCCGGCGGGGCGACCATCTGCTGCTGGCGCCGCCGTTCATCGTCACCGACGACGAGCTCGAGGCGATCGTACTCCGCCTCGAGCAGGCGCTCGCGGCCGCGCTCGCAAGCGCCGACCGGGCCGCCGCATGACCGCGCTGATCGTCACGGTGGCGCCCAACGGCGGACGGTGGACCAAGGCGGACCATGCCCGGCTGCCGCTCACGCCGATCGAGATCGCCCACGAGGCGGAGCTCTGCTGTGCCGCCGGAGCGACCGTCCTGCATCTGCACGTCCGCGATCGCGAGGGCCGGCACTCGCTCGACCCGGTGCACTATCGGGCGGCGATCGCGGCCGTCAGGTCGGCGGTCGGCGAGCACATGGCGATCCAGGTGACGACCGAGGCGGTCGGCCGCTACAGTCCGACCGACCAGATGACGGCGGTGCGCCAGCTGCACCCCGAGGCGGTGTCGGTGGCATTGGCCGAGCTGATCCCGGACGACGCGGCGGCCGGCGCCGCGGCTGCCTTCCTGAGCTGGCTGAAGCGGGAACAGATCGCACCACAATACCTTCTGTACACGCCGAATGACGTCGCCAGGTTCCACGGCCTGCGCCGCCGGGGCGTGATTCCCCAGCGCCGGCCATTTGCCCTGTTCGTGCTTGGCCACTATGCCGCGCCGGCTGAGCTCAGGCCGCGCGACGTGCTGCCCTATCTGAAAGCTCACGATGCCAATTGCCCATGGGCCATTTGTGCGGTCGGGCCGGGCGAGAGCGCCTGCGCGCTGACCGCAGCCGGTCTCGGCGGCCACGCTCAGGTTGGCTTCGAGCACAATCTCTGGCGGCTCGACGGTCAGCTCGCCACGAGTAATGCGGAGCTGATCGAGCCGATTGCGACCGGGGCGCAGCTGCTCGGCCGCCGCCTCGCCGACATCGCGACCACCCGCGCTTTCCTTGCCGAAACCGCCCGCTAGCCGGATCAGCGCAGTTCCCTCGATGACCCAGGCCTAAGCTCCAGCCATGCCAGGTCCTATAGCCATTCCGGATCCGAGCCCTCTGGTCGCCAGACGCGCACGCCGGGTGATCGCCTGGCTGGTGACCGCTCTGCTCCTGATCGATAGCCTCGGACCGGCAGCGGCCCGGGCCGAGACCAACGCCGGCCTCAGCAATGATCAGGCGGCGCGCTTCGCGGAGCAGGCCCTGGCCTGGCGACGGCAGCTGAGCGACCAGGTCATGCCCTATTGGTACAATCACTCGATCGACCCGGACCACGGCGGCTACGTGCTCGACGATGCCGTCTCGCCGGAGAAGCTGGTAGTGACCCAGGCGCGCCTGATCTGGGGTTTTGCGCACGCCTACCGCCTCGGGCTGCGGGACCCCAAGCGGGAGTATCTGGGCACGGCCGAACAGGGCTACCGCTTCCTGCTCGCCCATTTCCTGGATCGCGAGAATGGCGGCTATTTCTGGACCACCGACCGTCCGGGGCAGCCGGTCGATGCCCGCAAGTTCCTCTACGGTCAGGCGGCCGTGATCTTCGCCCTGGTCGAATACTACCGGGCGTCCGGCGACTCAGAGGCGTTGGGCCACGCCACCGATCTCTACCGCACGGTCCAGGCGCATTGCCGCGACCCCGAGAACGGCGGCTGGAACGAGCACTTCGAACGTGACTGGCGCCCGATCACCGGCGAGGAGACTCCGGTCGACATCGGCATCGTCGGCATGAAGAGCGGCGAGACCCTCTTGCAGTGGATGGAGGCGCTGACCCAGCTGGACCAAACGACGCGCGCGGCCATGGGCGAAAGCGCGGTGCGCGATCTCGGGCTCGACGAGGCTCTCGCCGAGGCGCTCGACCTGAACGCGACCGAGTTCTTTCCGGCCAGGCCCGGCCAGGCCTTCCAGTATCGCTATCCCGACTGGGGCCGGCCGATCGGGCCGCGCTTCAAGGCGATCTCCTATGGACACAACGTCGAGTTCGCGTGGCAGATGCTGGCCGCCGAGCGCGCGCTCGGCCGGCCGCTATCCTGGGACCGCTTCGACGCGCTCGTCCAGCACGCGCTCGCCTACGGCTTCGACCGCGAGCGCGGCGGCCTCGCCCAGCTGGGCTTCGAGAACCGTCGGGCGATCGTCACCGATAAGGTGTGGTGGGTGCAGGCCGAACTCCTCGCAGCGCTGACCGAGAGCCTGAGCCAGCGCCGCAATCCCGACTATGCCGCGGCACTCGAGAAGCTGCTGGGCTTCCTGACCGCGCACCAGATCGATCCTCGCGATGGGATCTGGTTCGACACGGTCGCCGCCGACGGCTCGCTCAGACGCTCGGACAAGGCGCACAACTGGAAGACCAACTATCACGACCTGCGCGCAATGATGAAGTTCGTCGCTGCGTTCGGCCCGGGCTTCGGCACTCAGCAGGCCAGGGTGCGCTGAGTCGACCCGCGCCGGCTCGGATCAGCGCTGCGCCGGCCGACAAAACGCCGCGCCGCGCCACGGCGTCGCTGATCCGCTGGGTCTGCAGATCCAAGGCGAGCAGATCGGCCGACGATGATGACCTTCTGAATCGAGAACTGCGGTCGACACCGCGCCGGCTGCGGGGCATTCTCCTGCGAAGCCGCGCGGGGACCCTCCGGTCGCCCGCCGTGACTGTCGAAGGTGCGCCCGAGCCTCGAGATCGAAGGCGATGTGCGCGAGGTGGAGGCCGATCATGACCGGGAGCAGAGTCCAGCGGCGGTCGGGCCCGGGAGCGGATGGGCCGCCCGGCGCCGGGACCGGACGTCTTGGCCCGCGCGCCGCGTTCGGACTGACCCATCATCGCAGCGGCCATGTCCGGATGCTGCTGCTGGCGATGCTGCCGCCGCTCGCGCTGACGCAGGCGATCTGGGCCGAGGGCGGCCTGATGCGCGAGGGGCTGGAATGGCTGGGCTATGTGGCGGTCGTCGTCTGCGTGCTCGGGCGCGCCTGGTGCTCGGCCTACATCGCCGGGCGCAAGAACCGCGAGCTGGTCGCATACGGCCCCTACTCGCTGGTCCGCAACCCGCTCTACGGCTTCAGCCTGCTCGGCCTGACGGGGGTCGGGCTGCAGACCGGGTCACTCGCGCTCGCGGCACTGCTGCTGCTCGGCGGCAGCCTCTACTACGCCGGCGTGGTCAGGCGCGAGGAGGCCCATCTGCTCGCCGCCTTCCCCGCCCCCTACCGGCGCTACCTGGCGAGCACCCCCCGATGGCTACCGGACGTCCGGCTCTGGCGGGATGTCGGCGAGGTCACGATCCGGCCGGCGCTGGTCGCGCGGACCCTCAGGGACGGCGCCGCCTTCTTCGCTGCCTATCCGCTGCTCGAGGCGCTGGGCGCCGCCCACGCCGCGGGGCTCCTGCCGGGGGTTCTGTCGCTGCCCTGAGGGTCGGCCACCTGTGCTCAGGCGGGCTCGCCGGTCGCCGGCGGTACGATCCGGAGCAGCGTGATCTGATTGCGCTGCCGGCGCAGCACCTCGAAGCGGAAGTCGTGGAAGGCGAAGCTCTGGCCGACCTCGGGGATCATGCGAGCCTCGTAGATCACCAGGCCGGCGACGGTCGCGGCCTCGTCATGAGGCAGCTTCCAGCCGAAGTGTCGGTTGAGGTCGCGGACCGTGACCCAGCCGCTGACCAGCACCGAGCCGTCCGGCTGGGGCTCGATGCCGACCGCCTCGACGTCCTTCTCGTCGGTGATCTCGCCGACGATCTCCTCGAGGATGTCCTCGAGCGTCACCAGGCCCATCAGCGCACCGTACTCATCGACCACGAACGCCAGATGCGAGCGGCGCTGGCGGAAGGCGAGCAGCTGATGGAGCAGCACGGTCGTGTCCGGGATGAACCAGGGCGGGGTCGCGAGCCCGGCGACGTCGAGCCCGGCGAGCTTGGCCGGATCGCCGCGCACCCGCCCAAGCAGATCCTTGGCGTGGAGCACGCCGATGATGCTGTCCGGGTCGCCGCGCCAGACCGGCAGCCGCGTGTAGGGGCTCTGCACGACCTGGTCGAAGATCTGCTCGGGCGGCGCGTCGGCATCGATGCTGGCCATGTCCTTGCGGTGGGTCATGACCTCGCTGACCTCGACCCCGGCGAGGTCGAGGATGCCGCCCAGCATGTCGCGCTCCTGCTTGCCGACCAGGCCGTGCCGGCGCGACAGATCGATCAGATCGCGCAATTCCTCGCTCGAGAACACCTCGTGGTGGCTGACCTCGGCGACATTGAAGGCGGCAAGCACGGCGCGCGAGGCATGGTTGAGAAGCCAGGTCAGCGGGTAGGTGACCAGGAAGAAGGCGTGCAGCGGATAGGCGATCCAGAGTGCGAGCGGCTCCGGCTTGCGGATCGCGAAGGTCTTGGGCACCTGCTCGCCGATCACGATGTGCAGCGAGGAGAAGATCAAAAAGCCGAGCAGGAAGGAGACCGTGTGCAGGGCCGGCGGGCCGACGCCCAGCGCCCGGAACAAGGGGTCGAGGAGCGCGCTGACCGCGGGCTCGCCGACCCAGCCGAGGCCGAGCGAGGCCATCGTGATGCCGAGCTGGCAGGCCGAGAGATAAGCCTCGATCTCGCGCAGCACGCGCAGGGTCATCAGGGCGACCCGGTTGCCCTGCTCGGCCAGCGCCTCGATGCGGATGCCGCGGACCTTGACGATCGCGAACTCGGCCGCCACGAAGAAGGCGTTGGCGGCCAGCAGCAGGACGACTTCGAGGCCGGTCAGCAGCATCGCGGTCGGGCCATGCGGCGGACGGGCGGCGCCCGTTCCCACCGGCTGACGGCGGGATCCGGATCAGGGTTCGGGGGCACTGAGCAGAGCCGTGAGCTCCGCGGGCTCGACCTCGGCGCCAGCGAAGGCCCGACCGATGCCGCGCAGCAGAACGAAACGGGGGCGCCCGCCCTCGACCTTCTTGTCGCGCTCCATGGCCGCGAGCATGGCCTCGGCCGAGCGCACCGGCGCCGGCAGGGTCGCGCGCGTGGTCGGCAGGCCGACCGCCGCGAAATGGACGCGGATGCGCTCGGCGTCGGCCGGCGGACAGAGCCCGAGCCGCGCCGAAAGGGTCGCCGCCAGCACTATGCCGAGCGCCACCGCCTCGCCGTGCAGCAGCCCCTCGCCATAGCCCGTGAGCGTTTCCAGCGCGTGCGCGAAGGTGTGGCCGAGGTTGAGCAGCGCGCGGGTGCCGGCCTCGCGCTCGTCAGCCGCGACCAGCGCCGCCTTGGCGCGGCAGCTCTCGAGGATCGCCTGTTGCCGGAGCGCGGCATCGCCCGCCAGCAGGGCGGCGCCGTGGCGCTCCAGCCAGGCGAAGAACTCGGGCCGGTCGATCAGGCCGTATTTGACCACCTCGGCATAGCCCGCGCGCAGCTCGCGCGCCGGCAGGGTCTCGAGCACGTCCGTGTCGGCGAGCACCAGGCGCGGCTGGTGGAAGCTGCCGATCAGGTTCTTGCCGTGGCGCGAGTTGATCCCGGTCTTGCCGCCGACCGCGCTGTCGACCTGGGCGAGCAGCGTGGTCGGGATCTGAAAGTAGTCGAGACCGCGCAAGAGGATCGCGGCGGCGAAGCCGGCGAGGTCGCCGACCACGCCGCCGCCGAAGGCGACCAGTGCCGTCCGGCGCTCGATGCCCCGTGCCAGGATGTGGTCAAGGAGCCGGTCGAGCTCGGCCATGCTCTTGGTCGCTTCGCCGGCCGGCAGCTCGATCCGCCGGACCGCGATGCCGGCAGCCTGGAGACTGGATTCCAGCGCCTGGAGGTGAATGGTCCTCGCCAGGTGGGCGTCGGTCACGACGATTGCGGAGGGCTGACGGAGCAGCGGCCTCAGCTCGGCGGCGGCGCGCGCCAACAGACCCCGCCCGACCACGATCTCGTAGCTGCGGGCGCCGAGCTTGACCTTCAGGCGGCTGGCGGCGGTCATGGCCCGTCGCCGGGTTGCGCCGCCGCCGGCAGCGCCGCCAGGATGCGGGCGACCACCGCGTTGATCGGTCCCTTGCCGCTGTCGATCACGAGGTCGGCCTCGGCGTAGACCGCGGCGCGCTGGGTCAGCAAGGAGGCCAGCTTCTCGCGCGGGTCGCCGCCCGCGAGCAGCGGGCGCTTGCCCGGTGTCGAGGTCCGCCGCATCAGGACGTCGACCTCCGCCCGCAGCCAGATCGAGAGGCCCCTGGCGTGGACCAGGGCGCGGGTCTCGGGATCCATGAAGGCCCCGCCGCCGAGCGCCAGGACCTGCCGCTCGCCGGTCAGCAGCCGCGCGATCACCTGGCGCTCCTTGACCCGGAAGGCGGGCTCGCCGATCTCGGCGAAGATGTTGGCAATTGTCGTGCCGGCGGCTGCCTCGATCGCCGCGTCGGCGTCCTTGAACGGCCAGTTCAAGGCCCGCGCCAGCCGGCGGCCGATCGCGGTCTTGCCGGCGCCCATCATGCCGACCAGGACGATGGCGCGGTCGATGGCCGGAGGCGGCATGGATGCGGAGGGGACTGCCATCGGCCTGCGAGTCAGGGGTGAAAGGCTGCCCAGACCTTTGACCGGGCGTTGAAACCGGGGTGCGTATCCCGATATAAAGCGACCATCCGGGCGCGAAGCAACCCTCTCGCGCCGGCTCCGAGCGTCGCTGGGAACCATGTCGACCATCAATCGCATCCTCGTGGCCGTGCTCCTGGTGCTCGTCGTGGGGGGCACCGTGTTCCTCGTGACCTGGGACATTCCGCCGCCGACGGCACGGGTCGAGCGCGTTCTGCCGCCCGACCAGTTTCCGCATTGAGCTCGTGTCCGTGGTCGGCCGGCGATCATCCGCGCGGTTCCGTCTGACGTTCACCATCCTTGGCGGGATCGGGGTCGCGGTGCTCGAGCCGACCCCACTCGGCGCCCAGGGCGGCCCGATCCAGCTGTTTCCCCAGCACGAGCGCGGCGAGACCGGCGCCGGCCAGCCCGGCGCGGCCCAGCCTTTGCCCCCCACGCTTGCACCCGGACCACCGTCCGGCGGCGGCGCGGTCACGGCGGCCCCGGAGGGCTTCCGGGTCGAAGGGCTGGCCCCGCCGGAGGTCGACAGCATCGGCCTGAGCGGTCCGGCCGAGGGCGGCTTCGAGCGCACGCTGTGGGCGGGTAGCGACCCGCAGCTGGTCCTGACCCTGCTCGGCCAGCTGCCGGTCACGACCGCCAATCCGGCGCTTGGCGCGCTCACCCGACGCCTGCTCGCCACCGGTGCGGCGCCCGACGGCGCCACGGCCGGCGGCCGCATGCTCGGCGCCCGGGTCGAGCGTCTCGTGGCCATGGGAGATCTCGATACCGCCAAGCGGCTGCTCGATCAATTGCCGCCGTCGCGGGGCGACTCGCCGCTCGCCCGGCTCGCCGCCCGAACGGCGCTGCTCGATGGCGACGATCCGGCCGCCTGTCAGCGCGCCAATGACCTGGCGCCGACCGGCGGCGCCACGTTCTGGGCGGAGATCGCGATCTATTGCCGGCTCGCCGCCGGCGACGAGGAGGGCGCCCGCCTCGGTCTCGACCTGTTGCGCGATGCCGGGCACACCGATGACGCCGCGTTCTTGCAGCTCGCCGGCGCGGTTGCCAACCACCAGGTCGACGGCGGCGTGCCGCCCATGCCCTCGCCGGAGGCGGTCGACGTCGCGCTCTTGCGCCTCGCCGGGCGGCCGCTGCCGGCGGCCTCGCTCGCCGATGCGCAGGCAGCGGTGCTGACCGCCGCCGCGCGCGAGCCGAAGCTCGCCGGCGAGCGGCAGCTTGAGATCGCCGAACGGGCGTTCCAGGCCGGCGGGCTCACTGCGGCCGAGCTGGGGGACATCTATACCGCGCACGCGCCCGCCGGCGACGCGCTGGCGAGCGTGCGCGCCGCGTGGGGCCCGCAGGCGCGGGCCATGGCCTATCGGGCCGCGGGCGAGCAGCAGAACCCGGTGGACCTGGCCAGGCTGCTGGCCGCGACCTGGCAGGCGGCCAAAGGTGACGAGCGCCTGCTGGTTGCCGAGGTGTTCGCCAGGCGCTTCGCCGACCTGTCGGCCGACCGCTCACTGCTGGAGGCCGCTCCGGGCGCTGCGCGGGCGCTGCTCGCGGCCGACCTCCCGCTGCCGGCGGCGCGCTGGCTCGCATTGCTGAACGACGAGCGCAGCCGGGACAGCCGCGCGCAGCGGGAGGTCGCGGCGCTGGCACCGCTGTACGCCCTGGCCGGCATCGGCGGCAGCCAGGCGGTACCTGAGCTGGACGAGGCGGCGGTTGCGGCCTGGCGAGCGGCAACGCCGGCCGCCGATACCAAAGCCGAGCGGCTGTTCGCGTTACTCGATGGCGTGGGTTCGCCGGTGCCCGGCCCGGTCTGGTGGCACGAGCTCGCGCCGCCGCTGCAGCGCGACGCGAGCGTGCCGGCCGGGGCGCTCTGGGCCGGCCTGGAGCGCGCTGCCGCTGACAAGCGCCGCGGCGAGACCGTGCTGTTCGCGCTGCACATGCTGAACGGCGCCCCGGCAGCCGCCCAGCCCGAGGTGCTGACCGCCAGCCTGCGGGCCTTGCGAGCGGTCGGGCTCGATCACGAGGCGCGTCAGATCGCGGTCGCGACGGCGCTCGCCATGGACCTCTGAGCGTCGAGGGGCGCCGCGAGCGGTGACCATGGGGCGGCGACCGGCGTGAGTTCTGCGGAGGCCTTCCTCGAGATGATGGCGGTCGAGCGAGGCGCCTCGCCGCATACGCTCGATGCCTATCGCCGCGACCTCGCCGATTACCAGGGTTTCCTCGCCCGCCGCGAAGCGACGATCCTGACCGCCGACGGCGCCGCCGTGCGCGGCTGGCTGAGCCAGCTGTCGGGCGCCGGACTGTCGAGCGCCACCATGGCCAGGCGGCTCTCGGCGGTCCGCCAGCTGCACCGTTTTCTGTACCTCGAAGGGGTGCGCGGCGATGATCCGACCCACACGGTCGAGGGCCCGCGGCGCCGCCGGCCCTTGCCCAAGCTCCTGGACCAGACGGAGATCGAGGCCCTGATCGCCGCTGCCGCCGAGCGCGCCGACGCCCAGGGGCTGCGCCTCGTCGCCTGCCTGGAGCTACTGTACGCGAGCGGACTCCGGGCCTCGGAGCTGCTGACCCTGCCGCTCGCCGCGCTCGCCCCCGACCGCCGCTTCCTGGTCGTGCTCGGCAAGGGCGGCAAGGAGCGCATGGTGCCGATCGGCCGTGCCGCCCGCAACGCGCTCGAGGCTTATCTCGCAGTCCGCGACCGCTTTCTCGCCGGCCGGCCGAGGGGTCGGGCCTACCTGTTCCCCTCGCGGGCGCGGGCGGGCCATCTGACCCGCCAGCGGCTCACCCAGCTGCTGAAGGCGCTGGCGCCGGTCGCCGGCATCGACCCCGACCGGATCTCGCCGCACGTGCTGCGCCATGCCTTCGCCAGCCACCTGCTCGCCGGCGGCGCCGATCTGCGCGCGGTCCAGACGCTGCTCGGGCACGCCGATATTGCGACCACCCAGATCTACACCCATGTACAGGGCGCGCGCCTGGCGGCCGCGGTCCGGGCCCATCACCCGCTCGCCGCGCCGGTTAGCGACGCCGAGCCGGAACCGGGCTGAGCAGAATTCGACGCCACCATCGCCCCGGACACGCTGAGGGAACTGCTGCCTTGAGCTTTACCGTCGTCGAACCGTGCACGCCCCGCCTGCACCGCTCCGAGCTCGCGGTGCCCGGCAGCTCGCCGCAGTTCTTCGAAAAGGCGGCACGTTCGGCCGCCGACGTCGTGTTCCTCGACCTCGAGGACGCGGTGGCACCCGATCAGAAGGTCCAGGCGCGAAGGAACATCATCGAGGCGCTGAACGACATCGACTGGGGCGAGAAGACGCTGACCGTGCGCGTCAACGGCCTCGACACCCACTACATGTACCGGGACGTGATCGAGGTGATCGAGCAGGGCGGCGAGCGGCTCGACCTGATCATGATCCCGAAGGTCGGGACCGCGGCCGACGTCTACGCGCTCGACATGCTGGTCAGCCAGTGCGAGGCGGCGGTCGGGCGGCAGAAGCGGCTCGGCTTCTCGCACATCATCGAGACCGCGCTCGGCATGGCCAACGTCGACGCGATCGCCGGCGCCAGCAAGCGCAACGAGGCGCTGCACTTCGGGGTGGCGGACTACGCCGCCTCGACCCGCGCCCAGACCACCAGCATCGGCGGCCCCAATCCGGCCTATGCGATCCTGACCGATGCCGCCGCGGACGGCCTGCGCGAGCGCCACTGGGGCGACATGTGGCACTACGCTGTGGCCCGCATGGTGGTCGCGGCGCGCGCCCACGGGCTCAGGCCGATCGATGGCCCGTTCGGCGACTTCTCCGACCCCGAGGGCTACCGGGCGGTGGCCGCGCGCGCCGCGGCGCTCGGCTGCGAGGGCAAGTGGGCGATCCATCCCAGCCAGATCGCGCTCGCCAACGAGGTCATGGGGCCGCCTGCCGCCGAGGTCGAGAAGGCGAGGCGCATCCTCGCCGCGATGGCAGAGGCCCGGGCCGAGGGCAAAGGTGCTGTCAGCCTGGACGGCCGGCTGATCGACATCGCCTCGATCCGTCAGGCCGAGGCGCTGGTCGCCAAGGCCGACCAGATCGCGGCGCGCGCCGGCTGACGATCCGCCGCTAGCAGGAGTGCACGGCACTGCTGGAGTTCGAAAAGCCGATCAGCGAGCTGGAAGGCAAGGTCAAGGAGCTGCGCCACCTCTCGAACGGCAGCGACATCGACCTCGCCGAGGAGATTCAGCGCCTCGAGACCCGCGCCGAGAAGCTGCTCCGGCAGACCTACGCCAAGCTCAACGCCTGGCAGAAGACCCAGGTCGCGCGCCATCCCGAGCGGCCGCATTTCACCGATTACGTGGCCGGCCTGTTCGAGGACTACACGCCGCTCGCGGGCGATCGGACGTTCGGCGACGACCGCGCGATCCAGGGCGGGCTCGCGCGCTTTCGCGGCCGCTCGGTGGTCGTGATCGGACATGAAAAAGGTACCGATACTGAAGGCCGGGTGCGTCACAATTTCGGCATGGCCAACCCTGAAGGCTACCGCAAGGCGGTCCGGCTGATGCACCTCGCGGAGCGCTTCGGCCTGCCGGTTGTGACCCTGGTCGATACGCCTGGCGCCTATCCGGGCGTCGGCGCCGAGGAGCGTGGCCAGGCCGAAGCGATCGCGCGCGCGATCGAGACCTGCCTGCAGCTCACGGTGCCGCTGATCGGGGTGATCATCGGCGAGGGCGGCTCCGGGGGTGCGGTCGCGCTCGCGGTTGCCGACCGGGTGCTGATGCTCGAGCACGCCGTCTATTCGGTGATCTCGCCCGAGGGCTGCGCCGCGATCCTCTGGCGCAGCGGCGAGGAGGCGCCACAGGCGGCCGAGGCGATGCGGCTGACCGCCCAGGACCTGAGCCAGCTCGGCGTCGTCGACCAGATCATCCCGGAGCCGCTCGGCGGCGCTCACCGCGAGTCCGAGGAGACCGTCGAGGCGGTCGGCGACGCCCTCGAGGCGGCGCTCGAGCCACTGCTGGTGCTGTCCGGCGCCGAGCTCCGCCACCAGCGGCGCCAGAAGTTCCTCAAGATCGGCAACGGCGCCGCGATCTGAGCCTCCCGCCGGGACTGCCGGTGTTTCCGATGTCCGCCGCGGCTGTGGCCGGGCGGCCTGCTTCAGCCGTCTCCCGGCCGTTTCGCCCCGGCGCCGTCGGGCTCCCGGCCGCCGAACATATGCACGAGGTCGGTCGGGAACGGGAAGACGATCGTCGATGAGCGCTCGTTGGCGATCGTCATCAGCGTCGAGAGGTAGCGGAGCTGCATCGCCTCGGGGCGGGTCGCGAGGATGGCCGCGGCGTCGAGGAACCTCTGCGCCGCCTGGAACTCGCCCTCGGACTCGATGATCTTGGCGCGCCGGATGCGCTCGGCTTCCGCCTGGCGGGCGATCACCCGGATCATGCTCTCGTCGATGTCGACGTGCTTGAGCTCGACGTTGGAGACCTTGATCCCCCAGTTCTCGGTCTGCTCGTCCAGGATACGCTGCAGGTCGGTGTTCAGCTTTTCGCGCTCGGCCAGCATCTCGTCGAGCTCGTGCTGGCCGAGCACCGAGCGCAGCGTGGTCTGGGCGAGCTGGCTGGTCGCGTTGTTGAAGTCCTCGACCTGGATGATCGCGTTGCGCGCATCCATGACCCGGTAATAGACCACCGCATTGACCTTCACGAGCACGTTGTCGCGCGAGATGATGTCCTGGCTCGGCACGTCGTGGACCCGGATCCGCAAATCCACCTTGACCGCCTGCTGGATCACCGGGATCACCAGGATCATGCCGGGCCCTTTGACCTTCCAGAAGCGGCCGAGCAGAAACACCACGGCGCGCTCATACTCCCGCAGGATGCGCATCGCGGAGAACACGATCAGCACCAGCAGGATCACCGGGATCGCGATGAAGGCGTTGTCCAGTACGAACGGCATGCCGTGATCTCCGCTAGGCTTCGGGCCGGACCTCAACGGTCAGGCCGTGGATCGCCTTGACCCGGATCGTCTGGTCGGGGGCGAGCCCCTCCGGTCCCTCGGCCCGCCAGATCTCGCCGTGCACCCGGACCCGACCATCCCGACCGTGCCACTCAAGCACCAGGCCGGGGCTGCCGATCATCTCCTCCTGACCGGTGGCCACGGGTCGGGCGTGACTGCGCGCCATCATGGTCATCATCAGCATGAGCAGGAGCGCCGCGGCCAGCGCCGTGCCGCCGATCACCTGCCAGGAAATGCCGAACCCCGGCGCCTCGGTGTCCATCAGCATGACCGAGCCGACCACGAAGGCGACGATGCCGCCGATCCCGAGCGCGCCGAAGCTCGGCACCAGCATCTCGGCGACCATCATGATGAGGCCGACGGCGATCAGGCCGAGGCCGGCATAGCTGACCGGCAGGACCTGGAAGGCGTAGAGCGCCAGCAGGAGGCTGATCGCGCCGGCGACGCCCGGCAGATAGAAGCCGGGACTCCAGAACTCGAAGATGATGCCGTAGATCCCAACCAGCATCAGAAGATAGGCGACGTTCGGATTGGTGATGATGCCGAGAAGCTCGGTCCGCCAGTCAGACCCGATCGTCAGGATCGTCCGCCCCCGGGTGTGCAGCGTGCGCTGCTCGCCGCCGATCTCGACCCGACGGCCGTCCAGCTTCCCGAGCAGGTCATTGAGGTTGCTGGCAACAAGGTCGATGACACCTTTGTCCAGGGCGTCGGCCGCCGACAGGGTCGCCGCCTCGCGCACCGCCTGCTCCGCCCACTCGACGTTGCGCCCGCGCAGTTGCGCGAGCGAGCGGATATAGGCAACCGAATCGTTCAGGATCTTGTCCTCCATCCCGGCCTTTTTTGGCGACTTCTTCCCGGCCTGATCAGAGTTGTCGCCGTTGCCCTTCTGGTCGGGCTCGGCCGGTTGCGGCTGTCCCGGAAAGCCGCCGCCGATCTCGATCGGGGTCGCGGCCCCGATATTGGTGGCCGGCGCCATCGCCGCGATGTGACAGGCATAGAGGATATAGGTCCCGGCACTCGCAGCGTGCGCGCCGCTCGGAGCGACGAAGCCCACCACCGGAATGGGCGAGGCGAGGATCCGTTGGATGATCGCGCGCATCGCGTCGACCAGCCCGCCCGGCGTATCCATGCGCAGCACGATCAGCTCGGCGCCCTGATCCTGCGCCTTGGCAAAGCCGCGCTCGACGTAGTCGGCGGTCGCGGGCCCGATCGCGCCCGTGATGTCCAGCACCGCGACCGGTCCGCCGTCTGCGCCGGCCGCGACGCGGCATAGGGTGGCGCACTCAATCAGCAGAGGCAGCGCCAGAAGCAGCACGAGCTGCGCCGGCCACGACCACCGCACCGACTGCCGAATGCGTGCCATAACCCCCTGACTATGAACCGGAACGCCCGCTCACGCCAGCTTCGCGCGCCGGCCCGGCTGTGACGCCTGTTTCCAGGGCGGCCAGACGGAAAATGGCGCGGGCGTGCATCAATTCGCCAAGCGTGCCGTGCCCGAGAGTGGACCTATTCACGCCGTGCCAGAAGCAGCTGGTGTGATGGAGAAGCTGGGCACCCCATAGTCGAGCCGGATGGCGAGAACGTCCCCAGCTGGCCAATCGGCTCAACCCGGCGTCACTGCCGCTGCAATGATGCAAGCGAGCAGCCGAGCGGCGGAGCGTCGCTGCCCCGCTGCCTTCCCGTCAGGCGGAGCTGCTCAGGCGACGAAGCCGGCGACGATGTCGTTGAACTTGTCGTGGCCCTCGATGAACATGAAGTGGTTGCCGCCCTGCGCCTCCTCGAAGATCTCGAGGCGCGAATTCTTGATCTGATCGCTGACCCAGACCTGCGACTTCCAGGGCACGACGCTGACCCGGCCGCTGACCACCAGGGTCGGCGCGTCGAGGCGCGGAATCAAGTCGCGCCAGTCGCTCGTGCTGTGGTCGTAGAGCAGGGTCGCAGCGTACTGGCGCGGCATGCGCAGGTTGCGCTCGATGATCCAGGCCTTCTCGTCCGCCGAGATGTTCTTGGTGACCATGTTGCCGATGAAGCCCTTGGTGGTCTCGACGCCGTCGGGGCCGGCGAGCGCATTGATCGTCTCGTAGAGCGACTGCGGCGTGAAGATCGAGCCCGCGTTGGTCTTCTCCTGCTCCGACCAGGCGGGGTTGCTGGTGATCATCGGCATCTGGTCGATCAGCAGCAGCTTGGACAGCCGGTCCGGCCCAAACATGTCCCAGTAGTTCCAGATCACCGAGCAGCCCATGGAGTGGCCGAGGATGTTCACGTCTTTCAGATCGAGGGCGAGGATCACGTCGCGCACGTCCTTGGCGAGCCGCGAGATCTTGTAGCCGAACTCCGGCTTTTCGGACTCGCCGTGGCCACGCATGTCGACCGCGATCACACGGTAGCGGTCCGAGAGCCCGGCGATCTGGTACTTGAACTGCTCGGCGGTCTGCGACCAGCCTGGGATCATCAGGATCGGCTTGCCCTGGCCCGCCTCGAGGTAATAGAGGCTGACGCCGTCGTTGGTGGTCACGTGCCCGACCTTGCCCGGAACGTCGGCGCGCGTCGTCCGGCTGGTCATCGCCGAGCCGGCCGCGGCGCTGAGCGCAAGCGCCCCGGCGCCCTTCACGACCTGCCGGCGGCTGAGCCCGCGGTCGGTCTCGGCAGCGATCGAGCCATCATCGTCCCGCATGATCGTCATCTTCGAGCCCCCTTGCATCCGGCAACCGGCGTTGCACCATGGGTTGCTTTGACGCGATCACAATGCGGCCGCCTGGAGCGCCTGTAAACGCGAATCGGTGCCGGCGCCGGCGGTCACCAGGGCATCGGCTCCTCGGCTTCGATCAGCTGCTTGCGCCGCTGCTGCTGGCGCCGGATCTCGGCGTCCTGGAAGCGCTCGCGCAGCTCCGCCATCAGCTGCCGGGCAACTTCCGGTTCCATCGCCGGCGGCAGCGGCGGCGGCTCGGAGGCCGGCCGCTGGTCCTGGTCGCTCGAGAAAGCTCCGAGCAGCTGATCGACCGGCAGCTGCTTCGCCCGGCGGTTCCGGTCCGGATGCGCCTGGCGCCGGCTGTGGCCCTGGTTGCGGATCAGGTCGGCGAAAGCCCGACCGCGCCGAAACGAGGTCCCCTCATCCCGCTTCTGCGCGTCCTCTTGCTCGCGCTGCGCGTGCTGCTCGAGCCGATGCTGGAAGCGGTAGGCGAGCTCCAGATTGTAGCGGGCGTCGTCCTGGGAATCGTCGAGCGCCAGGCTCTCGCGGAAGGAGCGCACCGCCGCCTGGGCAAATGGCAGGGCATCGGCGACCTCATGCTGGGCGGCGAGCGCCTGGCGATATTTGATCACGCCGATGTTGTACTTGGCGCGGCTGGCGAGTTGGGGATCGGCGTCCGGCAGGGCCGCCAGGAAGCGGTCCAGCGCCTGCTCCTGTTTCAGGTCCTTGAACAGGGCGGCGCCCAGATCGAACCGGATCGCGGGAGCTCCGGGCCGGCTCGCGGCCGCGGCCTGATATTTGTCGAGGGCCGCCCGGTACTGCCCCGAGCCGTAGAGCCGGTTGCCCTCGTGCACCGCCTGCTCGGCCTGGTCCGAGCCCAGGATCGGCAGCAGCGCCAGCAGGCTGGCGAACAGCCGTTGGCGCGGCCGCAGCCAGGACGACGCGCGCGCCTCGCTGCCGTCCCGCGCCGGGGCCTGGCCGGATCGGCGGAGCGCCAGTTCGAGCACGAGCAGCAGGATCGCCGCCGACAGGACGAGCTGATAGCGGGCGCGGAGATCCGGGCTGGCGGCCGACGCCAGCTCGCGCCGCGGCGCACGGGCGATCTGCTCGCGATACAGCCGATCGAGCCCGCCCGAGTCGTCCTCGAGAGCGGTATAGGTGCCGCCTGCGGCCTTTGCGAGCGCGGTCAGCAGGCCGGCCTGCAGGCGGGTCCGGACCTCCTGGCCGTCATGGGTCAACCAGACGCGCCCGGCACCCTCGGTGATCGGGATCGGCGCGCTCCGGTCGGGGTCGCCGACCCCGACCGTGTCCAGACGCAGTCCCTGCCGCGCGAGCATCGCCGCCGCCTCCGCCGGCTGCCCCTCGTGGTTCTCACCGTCGCTGACCAGGATCAGATCGGTGTAGCCGGGCGTCAGCTCGCCGAACCCGTGCAACGCGGTCTGGAGCGCGCTGGCGATCGAGGTGCCCCGGTGGGTGACCGCGTCCGCCGAGGCGTCGTCAAGGCGCTTCAGGAACAGACGGTAGTCGCGGGTCAGCGGGCAGATCACGTCGGCGCTGCCGGCGAAGGTCACGAGGCCAAGCCGATGCCCGCCCTCCCGCTGGACGGCATCGACCAGGGCGCGAACCGCCGCCTTGGCCCGCTCGAGCCGGTTCCGCCGCGCGTCCTCGGCGAGCATGCTGTAGGAGACGTCGAGCAGGACGACGACGTCGCGCCCCAGCAAAGGCAAGGAACGCGCCCCCTGGCCCCAGTGCGGCTGCATCAGGACGGCCACGAGGCAGGCGACAGCACCCAGCAGGCAGAGTGCGGCCGGCCAACCGCCCCGCGCGCGGCCCGCCGGCAGCAGTCTTGCCGCCAGACCCTGTTCGACGAAGGCCGCCAGCGCCTGCCGCCGGCGGCGAAAGCCGTAGGCGTAGAGCAGGCCCAGTGCCGGCAACAAGGCCAGCAGCCAGACCGCGGGCCACGCCTCGAAGCGCATGCGTCCCCTCAGCCCCGCCGCATCTTGGGCTTCCCCGACATCTCAGGGCACCGTGCGCAGGCGGGTGTTGACCAGCACCATCTCGACGACCAGCAGCGCCAGCGCCAGCGCCGCGAGCAGCGGATAGAGCTCGACGTAGCGCTGCTGATGCAGGGCGACGTTCGGTGCCTTCGCCAGACGGTCGATCTCGGCATAGATCGAGCGCAGCGCGGCCGCGTCGGTCGCGCGAAAATATCGCCCGCCGGTGAGTTCCGCGATCTGCTGAAGGGTCTGCTCGTCGATCGTCACCGGCGAGGACACGTAGCGGGTATCGCTGGCGTCGCCCGCGGCGACCGGCACCAGCGCCGTGCCGCGCGAACCGGCGCCGATCGTGTGGATCGTGATGCCGTAGGCGGCGGCGATCTGGGCCGCCTCCAGCGGCTCGGCCTCGCCCGCGTTGAAGCTGCCGTCGGTCAGGAGCACGATGACGTTGCTGGCGCCCTGAGTCTGATCGAGCAGATCGGTCGCGCGCACGATCGCATCGCCGATCGCGGTGCCGTCCTCGGCCGGCTGCTCGACGATCCGGACCTGATCCAAGAGCCCGAGCAGGGCCTCGTGGTCGAGGGTCGGCGGGCTGATCGTGTCGGCGTAGCGCGCGAAGCTGACCATCGCGATCGCATCGCCGCCCCGGTCGCCGGCCGGCCCATCGCGATCGCTCACCTCGCGGCCGGTGATGAAGTCGCGCAGCGTCGCCCTGACCACGTCGAGCCGGTTGGCCGGGTGGTCGCCCTGCTTGAGGTCGATCGCGCTCATGCTGCTCGAGGTGTCGACGACGAGTGCGATCGCTATGCCTTCGCGACGGATGCTGGTGGTCTCGACGCCCCACTCAGGCCTGGCCAGCGCCAGCACCGCGAGCCCGAGCACGAGGCCGCGCAGCCAGGGCAGCGCCTGGTGCAGGCGGACCGCAAGCGAGGGTGGCAGCCGCCGGAGCTCGCCGCTCAGGGGAAAGCCGATCGCGAGCGGCCGCGTCCGCCACTGCAGCAGCCCGACCGCGACCGGGACCAGCAGCAGGAGCAGCAGGAGGCTCGGGTCGGCGAATCGCATCGGGTCCTCGAAGGCCGGGCCGGGTGGTGAATAGAGGCAAGTTGGCGTCGGTTGACAAGGCTGTCGGCGCCGCAGCCGCGCGCTATAAGGGCGGGGCGGGCACGAGCCGCGGGGAGGGGACGCCATGAGGACGAGTGCGCGGGTGGTGGTGATCGGCGGCGGCGTCGTCGGCTGCAGCGTGCTCTACCACCTGACCAAGCTCGGCTGGCGGGAGGTCGTACTGCTCGAGCGGGACGAATTGACCTCGGGCTCGACCTGGCACGCCGCGGGCGGCATGCACACGATCAACAGCGACCCCAACGTCGCCAAGCTCCAGGACTACACGATCCGCCTGTACCGCGAGCTCGAAGAGATCTCGGGCCAGAGCTGCGGCATCCATCTGACCGGCGGGATCATGCTCGCGGGCACGCCGGAACGGCTCGACTTTCTCAAGACCGCGCACGCCCGCGGCCGCCTGCTCGGCCTGGAGAGCGAGTTCGTCTCGCTTTCCGAAGCCAAGCGCCGCCATCCGCTGATCGAGACCAGCCACTTCCAGGGTGCCTTGTTCGATCCCAACGAGGGCCACATCGATCCCTCAGGCGTGACCCAGGCCTACGCCAAGTCGGCGCAGAAGGGCGGTGCCGAGATCCAACGGTTCACGCCGGTGACCGAGCTGCATCCAGGCCCGGACGGCGGCTGGAAAGTGGTCACGCCGACCGGCACGATCGAGGCCGAGATCGTGGTCAACGCCGCGGGGCTCTGGGCGCGCGAGGTCGGCCGCCTGGTCGGCCTGGAACTGCCGGTGCTGGCCATGGAGCACCATTATCTCGTGACCGAGGACCTGCCGGAGATCCTGGCGCGCAGCGAGGAACTGCCGCACGCGATCGACTTCGAAGCCGAGATCTACACCCGTCAGGAGGGTAAGGGCCTGCTGCTCGGTACCTATGAGAAGGCCTGCGTGCCCTGGTCGCCCAAAATGACGCCCTCCGACTTTGGCCACGAGCTGCTGACGCCGGACCTGGACCGGATCGCACCCAGCCTCGAGCTCGCTTTTGCCCACTTCCCGGCGCTCGAGCGGGCCGGCATCAAGCGGGTGATCAACGGTCCCTTCACCTTCGCGCCGGACGGCAACCCGCTGGTCGGGCCGGTGCCGGGCTTGCGCAATTTCTATTGCGCCTGCGGCGTGATGGCCGGGTTCTCTCAGGGCGGCGGGGTCGGCCTGACGCTCGCCAACTGGATCGTCGAGGGCGATCCAGGCATGGACGTGTTCGCGATGGACGTTGCCCGATTTGGCGACTTCGCGACCCGCGCCTTTACCAACGCCAAGGTCCGGGAGAACTACAGCCGGCGTTTTTCGATCACCTTCCCGAACGAGGAGCTGCCGGCGGCGAGGCCACAGCGGACGACCCCCGTCTACGAGCGGCTCAAGGCCCGGGGTGCCGTGTTCGGCGCCAGCTTCGGCCTCGAGCATGCGCTCTGGTTCGCGCCCGCGGGCACGGATGCGCACGAGCGCCCGACCTTTCGGCGCTCGAACGCCCATGACCCGGTCGGCCAGGAGTGCCGGGCGGTGCGCGCGGGCGTCGGCCTGCTCGAGATTGCGAACTACGGCAAGCATGAGATCGCCGGACCCGGCGCCGAGGCCTGGCTCAACCACCTCCTCGCGGGCCGCCTGCCGGAGCCGGGGCGGATGGCATTGGCGCCCATGCTGAGCCCGAACGGCCGGCTGATGGGCGACTTCACGGTCTCGAGGCTTACCGTCGAGCGCTTCATGATCGTCGGCTCCGGTGCCGCCGAGCGCTTCCACATGCGCTGGTTTCAGGCCCATCTGCCCGAGCGCGGCGTCGCGATCCGCCCGATCGCGACCGAACGTACGGGCTTCGCGCTCGCCGGCCCCGGCTCGCGCGACCTGCTAACGCGGCTGACGGACGAGGACCTGTCCAAGAGCGCGTTTCCGTTCTTCCGCATCCGTCCGATCGACGTCGCGACGGTGCCGGCGCTGGTCGCCAGGGTCTCGTTCACGGGCGAGCTCGGCTTCGAGATCTACGTCGATGCCGCCTACGAGCTCGCCCTCTACGATGCCCTGGTCCAAGCCGGCACCGACCTCGGCCTTGTCCATTTTGGCGGCCGAGCCTTGAATTCCTTGCGGCTGGAAAAGAGCTTCGGCGCCTGGCTGCGCGAATACACGCCGGACAACACGCCGTTCCAGGCGGGCCTCGATCGGTTCATCGACTTCGCCAAGGGCGGGTTCGTCGGCCGCGAGGCGGCCCTCGGTCAGCGCCACGAGCCGCCGAGCCACCGGCTCGTGACGCTCGTGGTCGCGGCTGCCGATGCCGACGCCTACGGCGACGAGCCGGTGCTCGCCGATGGCCGCGTGGTCGGCTTCACGACCTCGGGCGGCTATGGCCACACCGTGGAGGAGAGCATCGCGCTTGCCTACCTCGAGCCCGCCTTCGCGGTCCCGGACGCCGAGCTCCGGATCACGATCCTCGGCGACGACCGCCCGGCCCGGGTCGCCCCGGCCCCCCTCTACGACCCGACCGGCGCCCGCATGCGCAGCTGAGTCACCTGCCGGCCGCAAGGTCGCTCGACATTTGCGCTTGCGCTGCTCGCCGGTCGCGGGCAAGTCAGCGGGAAGGATCGGGAGCAAGGGTTGAGGGGCGAGACCCGGCGACCGGCGATCACCCGATGCCGCACCGGAGCCCTGCCCGTGCGCTTCATCCATACCGCCGACTGGCAGATCGGCAAGGTTTTCCGGCTGGTCGACGACGCTACCGAGGGCGTCTTGCAGGCGGCGCGGCTGGAGGCGGTTTCGACCGTCGGGCGACTGGCGCGCGAGCGGGCCGCGCCGGTCGTGCTGGTCGCGGGCGACGTCTATGACGTCGCGACCGCCGAGGACCGGACGCTGGGCCAGCCGCTCGAGCGGATGCGCGCCTTCCCGGACGTGGCCTGGCATCTCATTCCCGGCAACCATGACCCGCACCAACCCGGCGGGCCCTGGGAGCGCGTGCTGCGCCGTGGCCTGCCAGAGAATGTCCGGGTGCACCTGGACCCCGCACCGGCGAAGCTCGGCGAGGAGACGCAACTGCTGCCGGCACCGCTGCTCCGGCGCCGCGCCTTTGCAGATCCGACCGCGTGGATGGACCAGGCGCCGGCGGCCGGGGGTGTGCTGCGGATCGGGCTTGCTCACGGTTCGATCACCGCCTTCGGGTCGGATGCGCAGAGCCAGCCGAACCTGATCGACCCGGGTCGGGCGGAGCGCGCGGGGCTCGGCTATCTGGCGCTGGGCGACTGGCACGGCATGAAGCGGATCGGACCGCGCTGCTGGTATTCGGGCACCCCCGAGGTCGACGATTTCGGCGTCGAGGGCGGCGGCCAGGCGCTGCTCGTCGAGTTCGAAGGCCCGGGCGCGGCCCCTCAGGTGACGCCGCTTGCCATTGGTCGCTTCGCCTGGCGCCAGGAGATGTTGCGGCTGCAGGACGACAGCGACATCGACCTGGTGCCGGCTCAGCTTCGTGCGCTGCACCCCGAGCCCGCGCGGCTGCTGGTCGATCTTGCTCTCGAAGGCACGCTGTCGCTCGCCGGCCGCGAGCGCTTGGCGCGGGCCCTGGAGGAACTGCGGGCCGCCGTCTGCTTCCTGCGGGTCGACGACGACCGGCTCTACCTCGAGCCTTCGGCCGAGGACCTCGAGGCGATCGCGTCAGGCGGTTTCCTGCGGGTCGCTGCGGAGCGCCTGCGCGCGATGGTCGACGATCCGGCCGAGCCGGCGCGCGAGACCGCGGCCCGGGCGCTGTTGCGTCTCTACGCCGAGCATCAGAAGCTCGACGCGTCATGAAGCTTTGCGGCCTCGAGCTCGAACAGTTCCGGAAGTTCGACCGGCCGATCCGGATCGGCGGCCTGACCGGCGGCCTGAACCTGGTGGTCGGGCCGAACGAGATGGGCAAGTCGACCCTGTTCGCGGCCCTGCGGGCGGCCCTTTTCGAGCGCCACCGCTCCCAGGCCCAGGCGGTCAAGAGCCTGCAGCCGGCCGGCCACGAAGGGGCATCGCCCAGGGTCGCGCTCGAGTTCGAGATCGGCCGCAGGCGCTACCGGATCGAGAAGCGCTTCCTGCGCCGGCCGAGCGCCGAGCTGGCGCTGCCCGACGGGCGGCGGCTGCACGGCGAATTGGCCGAGGAGGCGATGGAGGAACTGCTGGCGGGCGCTCCCACCGAAGGTCAGATGGGCGGACGGCGTGCCGTCGCCGAAGGCCAGGGCGTCTGGAGTTTGCTCTGGGTCGCCCAGGGCCAGTCATTCGCCCTGCCCGAGATTGCGCCGGGCGCGCACGGCGCCCTCCAGGCCGCCCTCGACGCCGAGCTCGGCGAGATCCTGGCGGGAGACCACGGCGCCGCTCTGGTCAGGGCGCTCGAGCAGGCCTTGCAGGAGCTGATCTACAAATCCGGAGCGCCGCGTGGCCGCTACAAGGAGGCCGAGGACGGGCGTCAGGCCCTGGAGCTGGAGGCCGCCGACCTTGAAGCCAGGCGCGGCGAGCTGGAGCGGGACCTCGACGACCTTGATAATGTACGCGCCGACTTTGAGCGCCTGCGCGCCGAGCACGGCGCCGGCCGGGAGGCGGCGGCGCTCGCCGAGCTCGCAGCGGTGTCCGACCGGCTCAAGCTCCAGCGCTCCGAGCTCGAGGCAGCGGACGCCGATCTCAAAGCCAAGCGCGCCGGGCTGGACAAGGCGCTGACGGAGCAGGCGCGGCGCCAGGCGCTGACCGCCGAGCTTGCCACGCTCGACGTCGAGCTCGCTGAGGCGAAGGTCGCTCTCGCCGATGCGACCGTCGGCGCGGAGGCGGCGGCTGCCCTGGCGAGCGAACAGACGGGCAGGGTGGAGGATCTGCAGGCCACCGTCGACCAGACCTCGGCTCACCAGCGCAGCCTGCAGCGTCTCGTCCAGGCGGTCCGGGCGCGCGATGCCAGCCGGGCCGCGCTCCAGGCGGCGGCGACCGAGGTCGTCTTCGAGATCGAGCCGGATGCTGCGGCCCGCGTGCGCGTCGATGGCCGCCCGCTGGGCGAGCCCAGCGGCTCGCTGCGGATGGTCGACCCGCTGACGATCACGATCGAGGGCGTCGGCCGGATCGCGGTCCGGCCCGTGGTGGCGGACCGGCGGCGTCTGCAGAGCAGCCTCCGGCAGGCGGAACGGCAGATCGTGCGCGAGGTCGAGGTGCTGGGGCTACGGGCGCCGAGCAAGAACCGTCAGCTGGAGCTCGGGCTGACCGCCGGCGGCGCGCCCGCCGAAATCGCCGTGCCGCTCGGGGCGGAGGCGGCGAGCCAGCGATCGTGGCCCGAGGTCCATGCGCTCGAGACCGCGCTTGCCGAGGCCGATCGTCAGGTCGAGAGCTTGGTCGCAAAGCTCCGGCCGGGGCGCCAAGAGCTGGACCGTGCTGTTGAGGATCGTCACCGCCAGGAAGCCACGCGCGCCCAGGCGGTGGCGCGCCTGGCGCAGACGGAGCGTCGACTCGAGCAGCTGCGCGCCGAGCTGGCGGCCGGCGAGGAAGCCGCGGACGCGGCCGATCTGGCCACCAGCATCGCCGAGCTGCAGGTCCGGGTGGGAATCGCCGAGCAACGCTTGCGGGGCCTCCAGGAGCAGGCGCCGCCCGAATCTCTGGAGGAGCTGGAGCAGCGGATGGCCGGGCTGCGCGCGACCGTGGAGCGGCGTGCCGGTGTGCTGCGGGAGCGCGAGCTTGCGGTCGAGCGTCTGCGCGAGCGCATCCAGGTGGTGTCCGGCGGCGGCCTCGACGAGCGCCTCGCGGGCGCCAGGCGCCGCCTCGACGAGCTGGCGCGAGAATGCTCCAGATACCAGCGCGAGGTCGAGGCTCTCAAGTTGCTGCTGCGCCTGCTGCACGACGCCGAGCGCGACGCCAAGGAGCGCTATGTCGGGCCGGTGGTGCGCCGGCTGAGCCCGTATCTCCAGGCCCTGTTCCCAGGCGCCGAGCTCCAGATCGACGATTCGTTCCGGATCACCGCGGTCGCCCGCGGCGGTGCGCCCGAGCCGTTCGAGCGTCTGAGCGATGGCACGCGCGAGCAGGTCGCGATCCTCGCCCGCCTCGCGTTTGCCGAGCTGCTCGCAGACCAGGGCCGGCCGGCGGTGGTCGTGCTCGACGACGCCCTGGTATTCTCGGACGACCAGCGGATCGAGCAGATGTTCGAGATCCTGGCGCAAGCCGGCGAGAAGCTTCAGATCATCGTCCTGACCTGCCGGGAGCAGGTCTTTCGGCGCCTGCCGGCGCATCGGCTCCGCCTGGAGACGGTCGCGCCGCTGGCAGTCCAGTGATGGCCGCCGCGAATGTCAGGTCCGAGACCCTGCGCACGGCGTTTGGCGCCCTGATTCTGCTCTGGGCCGGCGTGTTGATCGGGGTCTCGTTCCTGGCCGCGCCGGCGAAGTTCGCCGCCCCGAGCCTCGGCCTGCCGGTCGCGATGGACGTCGGCCGGCAGGAGTTCGGCACGCTCAACCTGGTCGAGATCGGCATTGCCCTGGGCGCGCTCGCCCTGGCCGCGCTCGCCCGGCCGGCGCGCAGGGTCTGGCTTGGCCTCGGCATCGCCGCGCTGATCGTCGCGGCGCAGAGCGTCTGGTTGCTGCCGCTGCTCGACGCGCGCGCCGCCCTGATCATCCAGGGTCAGACACCACCCCCGTCCCCCTGGCACACGCTCTACGTGCTGGCCGAGGTCCTGAAGCTGCTGGCGCTGCTGGTCACCGGCTGGCTCGCGCTCCGGATCCGGCGCTCGGGGCCGGGGGTGCCTGCGGCAAGGACCGGCGACGATCTCTGACCCGCGATCGCATGGTGTAGCGCGCCCATCGCGCTCTCAGCCTGAGACGCAGCCCGCGGAGCCAGATGCCCACGACAACGACTGCAGCCGACAGGTGGCGCGCGCAGGTTTCCAATTTGCTGATGAGGCGCTCGGGCTGGGCTGTTTTGCCACTGGTGCGCCCAGAACCGCCAAGGCCATCAGTGCCCCGGTGCCTGCCGGGATCGAATCTGGATGCTACCAAAAGCCTTTCAGTGGAGCGGGCAGCGGCGCCTGGCGGATCGGTCGAAAGCGCGACGCCACTAATCCGCCGGGGGCGTCGACGCCCTTTCCTCGCCACGAGCGGTTGTCTTCTGATCAGCGGCCGCCGCGACCACCCGTCGCAGTCGCCAAGCCTCTATCGGCGCCCTAGGTTCGTCATATTCTCGTTTTCGAATGCGTGAGGCGGCCGCAGGTCAGCACGGGCGGCCCAGCGCGCCTTCCAGTTTATGGTGAGCGCCGGTTTTGTGCTGGCCAAGAGCGGCGGCGCTATGCCGGTGAGCCGGACGGGCGGAGCGCGCCGGAACTGACCCGGAACCCGCGCGGAGTCCTCGAACGCCGGCGCAGCCGGGGTCAGGAGGTATGATGTCAAGACGGTTTGTCTGGCTGGGGCTGCTCGCCGTGCTGGTCGCCGGCTGCGCCACCTGGCTGCCGAGCACCAGTTTCGCCGAACCCGCGGCGCTCGAGCGGGCGATGAAGGACTATTACGGCGCACACGCGACCGAGCAATGGGGCTATTGCCTGACGCCCTATATCGACGGGCTGACCCAGGTCGCTGTGGTCGACGAGCAGCCCGAGCGCCTCGTGGTCGACGTCCGGTATCTCTACCGCGACCGGCACAAGGGTAGCGAGCAGAACAGCTTCGTCACCGAGTGCGTCAGCTATGCCGGCCGCCAGTTCACGTTCGGCAAGGGCCCGGCAGGACAGGTCAAGGTTCTGGACATGACCGGGCTGCGCCGTAGCTGATCTGAAGCGCGCGCAGCCGGCCGCAACTTGCCGATCATCGGCTTAGACGGGCCAATGGAGGGGACGATGTCGATGCGTCTGCTTTACCTGGGGCTGACGGTCGCTCTGGTCGCCAGCTGCGCCACCCGGCTGCCGGGCACCAGCTTTGCCGAACCCGCGGCGCTCGACCGGGCGATGAAGGACTATTACGGCGCTCATGCGACCGAGCAATGGGGCTATTGCCTGACGCCCTATATCGACGGGCTGACTCAGGTCGCTGTGGTCGACAACCGGTCGGACAAGCTGGTGGTCGACGTTCGCTATTTCTACCGCGACCGGTCCAAGAACGGGAGGCGAAATAAGTCGACGAACATCTCGATGCAAGGCGGCTTCGGCCGCGATTGCACCGGCTACGCTGGCCGCCAGTTCACCTTCGGCAAGGACAAGACAGGCGGGATTGAGGTCCTGGACATGACCGGGCCGCGCCGGAGCTGACCGTCCGCTTGGCGTTCGGCAGGGCCGGCAGCGACCGGTCGGGGCTCAGGGCTGTGGCCGCGGCGTCGTGGCGACCGAGGGCGGCAGAATCGGATAGGTCACCTGCGGCTGCTCGCCCGTCAGGCTGTGCAGGAACGCGGTGATCTTATCGATCTCATCGTCGGTCAGCTGGATGCCGAGCTGGCTCGCCCCCATGACCCCGACCGCTTGGCGGAGGTCCCAGGACTTGCCGGAGTGGAAGTAGGGCGGCGTGAGCGCGATGTTGCGCAACGTGGGCACCTTGAAGACGTACTCGTCATCGACCGTCTTGGTGACCTGGAACCGACCCTTGTCGTCGGGCGGCAGGATTTCAGCGCCGGGCCTCTCGACCACGCCGAAGGGCGCGTACATGCCGCCACCGACGTTAATACCATTGTGGCAGGCAGAGCAGCCGTTATCCATGAACAGCCGTAAGCCTTCCTTCTGCTCCGCCGTGAGCGCGTTCTCGTCGCCCTTGAGATAACGGTCGAATGGCGCGTTCGGGGTGATCAGGGTCGCCTCGAACAGGGCGATCGCGTCTTCGACATTCTTGATGGTGAGCGGCGGCGAGGCCTCGGGGAAGGCCTTCTGGAACATAGCGACGTAGCCCGGGATACTGCTCAGCTGCTCGATCACGTGCTGATGGGTCGTGGCCATCTCGACCGGGTTGACCATCGGCCCGCCCGCCTGCTGTTCGAGGTCTTTGGCGCGGCCGTCCCAGAATTGCGCGGTGTTGAACACCGCGTTCAGAACCGTCGGGGCGTTGCGCCCGCCGTGCTGCCAGCGGTGGCCGAGCGAGGTCTCCATCATGTCGACCCCGCCGAGCCCGACGATGTGGCAGGAGTTGCAGCTGATGGTGTGCGATTCCGAGAGCCTGGGTTCGAAATACAGCATCTTGCCAAGCTCGACCCGGTCGGCCGTGGCCTGGACCCCCGCCACGGGTGGTGGCGTCTCCGGTAGCGGCTTGAAGGTCGCCCGGGCGCTGTCGAGGAGGTTGTCCTGAGCGTAGACGGGGCCGCCCGCGATCAGAAATAGCAAAAGCGCGACTGAAGCAAAGCTGCGGTGCATGGTTCGATCTCCCGCGCAAACGCATGCAACGGTCCATTCAATTTTATCCAAGCGCCCGCTTTCCGCAAGGCCATTCGAGGCATCCGTCTCAGTTCTATCGGTCGCGGGATCGGTCACGTCCCATCCTGGCGCGGGCTGAGTGTGCTCGGGAGCTCGAGGGGCGTTCCGCTGTGGCGCGATGTCGCGTTGCCCGATATCGACATCAGCGCAGTTTAAATTCATTCCAATTTAGGTCAGCTGCACGGGCCTGCATTCCTGGTCATCGTCGGGCGCCGCTGGGCGGCTGCGTTCACCGCAGGCCCTTGATCCGCCCGACGGCGACCGGCCAAACCGCGCGGCTGCCGAACCCTCTGGAGTCAAGAGATGCCGTTTCGTCGTAGAACCATCCTTGCCCTGAGCTTGGCCGTCGTCGCCGTGACCGCCACGCCGTTGGCGACCGCGCTCGCTCAAGAGGATCTGCCCGGCAGTGACCTCCTGACCAGTCAGGAGCGGGCCGAATATCGCCAGCGCATGCGCGGCATGCTGTCGACCGGGCAACAGGATCAGATCCGCCGCCGATACGAGGCCGTCATTCAACAGCGTGCCCAGGAGCAGGGCGTCATCGTGCCCGGCCAGACGCAGAAGGGCTCGCAGCCGAGACAAGGGAACAAAGGCGCCGGTGGGGGCGGGTCGACGCAGTAGGACTGCGGGCGCAGCTGCCCCGCCCGCGCCAGCCTCGTGGCAGGCGTGGTGACGATTTGTTCGCGGCAGCGACTCCGGCCGCGTCGGATCTGATCTAGAGGACGCGCGGTTTGAGCCCGGACCGACCAAGACGCCGAGGCGATGGAGGGATGATGTCGATACGGCTGCTCAACCTGGCGCTGCTCGCTCTGATCGCCGGCTGCGCCACGCGGTTGCCGAGCACCGGCTTTGCCGATCCCACGGCGCTCGAGCGGGCGATGCGGAGCTACTATGAGGCGCACGCCAGCGAGGAGCATGGCTATTGCCTGCAGCCCTACATCGACGGGTTGACCCAGGTCGCCGTGGTCACGGACCAGCCAGACCGACTGCTGGTGGACGTCCGCTACCTGTACCATGATCGGTTCAAGAATGATCAGGGCGACAACAATGGCAACGAATGCACTGGCTACGCCGGCCGGCGCTTCACCTTCGGCAAGGGGCCGGCGGGCGGTGTCGAGGTTCTGGACATGACCGGGCCCCGCCGGAGCTGACCGGTCGTCGAGTCCGCCCTCTATGGGCCGCGCGGCGGCGGACCGTCGCTCTGACCGCCGTCTGCCGACTGGAGGAGGTCGACCTTGGCTTCAGCACCGGCGACGCAGAACAGCTGATAGAGCAGCTCGATCACCTGGCGGGCTTCGTCGCTCGCCAGCCGATAGTAGATCATCTTGCCGTCGCGGCGCGTCTCGACCAGCTGGTCCTCGCGCAGCCGCGCCAGCTGCTGCGAGAGCGTCGGCTGACGCAGGCCCAGGAGGGCCTCGAGCGCACCGACCGACTTCTCGCCGTCCGCCAGCTGGCAGAGGATCATCAGACGGCTCGGATTGGTCAGCGCCTTCAGGAAGTCGCACGCCCGCTCGGCATCGGCCGCCATGTCGCGCAAAGATCCCATGGCCCTTGATACCAGCTCGGCATGGCCGTGCAAGCGGTGCTCTGCCGGCGCCTCCCGCGCACCCGGGGCAGGTCAGCGATGAGTTTACCGGTGTGCAGCGACCAGCAGGCTGGAGCTTTCTGCGGAATGGGTCGGGGGCTCGCCTCAGCGGGTTTGCTGCCTACATCAACGGCGTGAACGAGGATTCAGCATCCCCGCCAAACCTTTTACGCACCCGGCTGGTGCTCTATGGCTCAGCCCTCGTCCTCGCGCTGGCCCTGGCGCTCGGGGCGGGCTGGTATCTGAGCCATTCAGGCGGCCGGTCCAGCCCGCAGCGCCAGGCCCTGATCGGCGGGCCGTTCACGCTGGTCGATCAGCACGGCCAGAAGGTCACCGACCAGAGTTTTGCCGGGCGCTTCATGCTGATCTATTTCGGCTACACCTTCTGCCCGGACGTCTGCCCGCTCAGCCTCTCGAACATGGTCCAGGCGATCGCCCTGCTCGATCCCGATCAGGCCGAGCGGGTGGTGCCGGTCTTCATCACCGTCGATCCAGCACGGGATACGGTCCAGCAGATGGCCGAGTACGCGCCGCTATTCGATCCCCGGCTGGTGGCGCTGACCGGCTCGGCCGACGAGATCAAGCAGGCGGCCAAGGCCTACCGGGTCTACTACAGCAAGGTTGAGAACGGCGACTCGGGTGACTATCTGATGGACCATTCGGCCTTCATCTATCTGATGGGGCCGGACGGCAGGTATCGCCGCCACTTCGGTCATGACGCCGCGCCCGAGAAGATCGCCGAGGCGCTGCGCGCCGAGCTGGCCAAGGGTTGACAGACCCCTGGCCGGCCAAGATCCAAAGGCGACGGCTCCTGCCTTGCCGGGCGGGGCGAGGTCAGCTACAAGCTGGTGCCCTTGCCTCGATGTGTGCGCCCGTAGCTCAACTGGATAGAGCATCAGACTACGGATCTGGGGGTTAGGGGTTCGAATCCTCTCGGGCGCGCCAAACTTTTCAATATGTTAGCGACTGGCACTCGATCCTCTGGCACTGTTTTGGCATCAAAAGGCGGCAAAACGATCGTTCACGCGCCGGGCGGGAGCGTCTCGGCGCTGAAGGGGATCGAAGGCGTGCCGTCGATCATGAGCTTAAGGTAGATGCGGTAGTTAGGGAGGTTCATCAGGTCGAGCGGTGTGAATTTCTCCTGGAACTCGAGGCCGATGAAGCCCGCGTCTTTGGGGCCGAGGCGGAATGAGATCAGGGTCCCCGTGTTGCCGAGGACCGCGTACCGGACGTCGGGATCGAGCTGGTGCAGGTACTGGTGCACGACGATCATGCCGACCCGGTACTTCCGGAGCTCCGAGAACATATTGGCCATCGAAAGCGTTGTGAAATTCTGGAACTCGTCGAGGTAGCAGTAGAAGGGGCGGCGCGCTGCCGGGCCAGCCTCCTGGCGGCTGAAGGCGGCGAGCCCGATCGTTGTGACGAGCAGGCCGCCAAGAAGGGAAGACGCGTCCTCGCCGATCTGCCCCTTGGCGAGGTTCACCAGGAGGATTTTGCCCTCGCCCATGATCCGCCGGATGTTGATCGGCCTCTCCGGGTTCGTGAGGATCCGGTAGAGGGTCGGGTCGGCGAGAAAGGCACCGACCTTATTTTGGATCGGGGCGATCCCGTCCGCGCGCATGCGGTCGGTGTACTTTTCGTACTCTTGTTCCCAGAACGCCCGGACCTGGCGGTTGTCAACGTGCCGGAGCGCCTCTTTCCGGTAGTGCTTATCCGAGAGAAGCTTGAGCACGTCGGGGAGCGAGGCCTGCGGTTGGTCCAGCAGTACGCGCAGGGCGTTCCGCAGGATGTGCTCCATCCTGACGCCCCAGGCCTCGGGCCACATCTTCTCGAACACCTCGAGGAGGCCGGAGCCGGCGAGCGGCCGGCGCTCGGGCGTCACCCGCTTGAGCGGGTTGTACCCGTATGGCTGCGATCGGTCGGGGACGTTGAGGTAGATCAGGTCGTCTTGCCTGTGCGCTGGGATCCGCGCAGCGATGCGCTCGGCCAGGTCGCCGTGCGGATCGACGAGCGCCAGGCCTTCGCCGGCTTCGACATCGGAGAGAACGAGCCGCTCGAGCAGGGTCGACTTGCCCGTCCCGGTCTTCCCGATGACATACATGTGCGATAGCCGGTCCGGCTGCTTGATGCCGAAAACCCGCCGGTCGTTGCGGGCGTTGGTCCGGGCGAAGTACGTGATGCGGCTGGAAAAGCGATCCATGACCTCGATTGTTCGGTGCCTGGGCCTGCCTTCATAGGCGGTGAAAGTTGCATCTCAGAACAAGAAGGATGCGGCCGGCGAGGGTTCTCGCCGGCCGCAAACCGCGGAGATGAGCGGCTTCAGCTGAGGGACCGTCTTCTCGTTACGAGAACGCCCAGCGATACGCGCGGCGGGCGGTTCTCTTCACGCGGCGCTTTGCCGATCGGTAGTGGCGCTTGTTCGCCCTGCGGAGCCATCCCTTCGGGCCCCGGAAGCTGTAGGAGCTGCTGCGTCGTCTGCGACGGTAGGCCATCGGTGTTCCTCCTTACCAAAGGGGCCAGAGACCAGGGCCGCGTCCGCGTCCGCGTCCTGCAGGTACGCCTCGATGAAGCCGCGCTGGTCGTCCACGAAGCGCTTGTGGCGCTCGTAGAAGAGCCGCTGGCCGATCACCTCGGCCCGGAGGATCTCGATCCACCTCCGGCTTTGCTCGGTGCTGCCGTAGACGTAGAGCAGGCGCTGGCGCTGCATCCCGAAGACGGCCTTCCACGCTGAAGTCGTGCCCTCCCTTCCAGTGGGAGAAGTCGTGCCAGGCGCGGAACGACCAGGCGCTTCCCAGCATCGAGATGGGCCTTGAGCGCCTTGTAGGTCGACGACGCGTCTTCGGAGACGTCGAAGCCGTCGGGAAAGAGTGTCGCCGCAATCGAAAGGATCGCGGCGTTGAGGTTAAGGTCTAGTGCTTCCATGTCCGTACTCCGTCGTTGAGACGGAGACCTATTTGTATTGCGGCTGTACTCGCGTCAAAGGACGCTATGTTGTTCCATGTTCTTAGAACGTTACTTGATACCATTGCATGATACGGCCGCTTTTTCCTTCGTTCTGCGGCAGACTGTCGCAGTGATGATCCGTTCCACTACACACCCACGACCTGCGGAGGCGCGTAGCGTCCATGCAGCGGACCGACTCCAAACTTGCTTGACGCCAGTCCGCCATAAGGGCACTGATCCATCGGAGCGCTTCATGCCGGCGCGGAACGTCAGGAGAAAGGAGGTCAAGGATGATGCTTCTTACGAAGCTCCTCATGGCCCCCAGCCGGAACACCCCAAGGCGGGGCGAACCTCGGTCCCCGGCAAAGCCGTTGGTAGAGCGGTCATAGGACGGAAGCGGCCACTGGCCGTCGAGGTATCGCGGCAACGCAAGGCATGAGGAGGGGCGGCACTTTCTACCCGGTGCGCGCCTCTCTCAGGAAGTTCTCATTGTACGAACGGCAACCGTATCGTTATTGCAGCGCTACGATGTTCAATGATCTTTAATATTGTATATTCCGTCTTTATGCCCCCAGTCGCTATCACCTGCCGTCTTTTTAGACGCGCCTTCAAAATATCGTCCTTGGCAAATGCGGCCTGGTTTTTCTGCACCTTTTCTATGAATTCCTTGTCTAGTGTTCCGTCCCTTTAGTTTTTGGCATATGTGTCGTATCCCATCGGGAGTGTCCTCGTGATGGAGAAGCCTCGATGGCGATGGGTCGACCGAAGGCGGAGCTCGTGGTGAGTGACGAGGAGCAGGCGCAGTTGCAGTCGATCGCCCGGTCGCGCTCGCTGCCGGCGGCGCTGGTGCGGCGCGCCAACATGGTTCTCGCGTGCGCCGCCGGCGCGACCAACAGCGCGGTGGCGCGGCGCTTCGGCACCACCAACGCGACCGTGGGCAAGTGGCGCCAACGCTTTGTCGCCCGCCGCATCGAGGGCTTGCATGACGAGTTGCGCCCGGGCAAGCCGCGCTCGATCGACGACGAGCGCATCGCGGCGCTGCTCAACACGACCCTGCACGCCAGGCCCAAGGATGGGACCACCCATTGGAGCGTGCGCGGGTTGGCCGCCGAAACCGGCATCGCCAAGACCAGCGTACATCGCTTCCTGCAGGCGTTCGGGCTGCAGCCCCATCGCCGCGACAGTTTCAAGCTGTCGACCGATCCGTTCTTCATCGAGAAGCTGCGCGACGTGGTTGGACTGTACTTGAACCCGCCCGACAAGGCGCTGGTCCTGTGCCTCGACGAGAAAAGCCAGATTCAAGCGCTCGAACGCACCCAGCCGTTGCTGCCGCTGGGCTTCGGCTACGTCGAGGGCGTGACCCACGACTACCTCCGCCATGGCACCACCACGCTGTTCGCTGCCCTCGACCTGCTCGACGGCACCGTCCTGGCGCAGTGCCGCCCGCGGCACCGGCACCAGGAGTTCCTCAGCTTCCTGCGCACGATCGAGCAGGCCGTGCCGGCCGACCTCGAGATCCACGTCATCCTCGACAACTACGCCACCCACAAGCATCCCAAGGTCAAGGCCTGGCTCGCCGCGCGGCCGCGCTGGCACCTCCATTTCATCCCGACCTACAGCTCGTGGCTCAATCTGGTCGAGCGCTTCTTCGCCCTGATCAGCGAGAGGACCATCCGGCGCGGCTCGTTCCACTCGGTGCGCGACCTGGTTGCCAAGATTGATCACTTCGTGACCCACTACAACCAGACCTGCCGACCGTTCGTCTGGACCGCCACCGCCGACTCCATTCTGGCCAAACTCGAACGACTTTGCTCCCGTATCAACGGGACAGCACACTAGGATGTCAGCATAAAAGGCCGCGTTCCCGTCACTAAAACGCCATTCCCCATTCCCTGGAAAGCGATATTCACGCTTTGGAGACTCTGCTCGATGACGATTTCGTCAATCAACTCCTCGGGCACGTTGGGTGCTTCAAAATACGCACTCTCGTCTTTAACAACCACGGTCTCCTCGCCCCCCTCTTTTCGAAACGATATCTTATCGATACGCTCGTTCTTCAGTGGCTTGCTTATTATCGTCCCAATACTTTTGCGCACTTTGAAAACTCTGAATAGTTCTATCTCCTGTTTCTTCACTACACGGGCGTCGCCATCTTGCGTCTCTATGCGGTAATCGCCCACATCCACTCTTGTAACGCTTTTGATCGATCTGTTTTAACCATTTAATGAGTTCGATCAGGCCGCCCGGCCCGCGGCGCTACCCGCTCCCGCGAAACCAAGGTACGTTAGAATTTGAAGAACATTAAGTACCGAATTAACACCGTCGCCGTTGAATAACCCCACGGCTTGTGAATACAAGCTCTGTACAGCACTCAAAACAACATCCACGCACCCAGGCTCTGTCGCCTTTACATTCACACGTACGCCGACCTGGTTTCCATTCAAGGCTCTATTCGCCTCTTCGATCAGCTCACCAATCGCAAGGAGAGCCGGAGCCAGATCTTTGACATCCATCTCGTGCGACGCCAACGCCGGCCCATCATATTTAACACGAAAGACCGCAGAGTTATGCATAAGAAAAAGTATATCACTCAATCTTACTGCCCAATACTCACATCCCTTGAGCGGAGCAAAGTCTGCTGACTGCCGCGCCGCTTGGCTGAGGAATGACAAGCGCGAGCTGCTGTGCGCCCATATCGGGCATACACCATCCCTGGATCAAGCCCGGGGCCCACGCGTGCGATGTATTGGGCTTGAGGATCGAGGAGGCGCAGGCTATCCTGACCCGCCGATCGCTCTGTCCGCGACCAGCGCCAAGAGGGTTTACACCCGTAGGTTGATGGGGTAGAAGGTATCCGGCAGACGGAACGGCCCTTGACAGTCCTGCGCGAACGCCTCTGCGGCTACTCCAGCGGAATAGGTTTCTCTGGTACTCTGTGGTATACGTAGTGGTATAACCCTAACACTCGACGAGAACGATGGCGCGTACAAAAAAGAACTCAAGAGAGATATCGAAACATATACGCACGACGATAAAGAGCGCCTCAACAATCCGCCAGTTGGCTCGGTAACGCTTGAAACCGACAAGGACGCCGGGCGTAAAAAAATACGCATACGATCCCCATCTCGATCCGCAGCTCGTGTGGGCGGGCAAGGCCGAGCACACATCATTCGACGTGCCCACCGTTTCGCTACACGTGCACGAGCGGATCGATCCTCGTACCATCATGGAGGCCGTCAAGCGGCGGAACGGCGGCGATCCGTAGTTTTCCCTATTCGCGGAGGATCGGCTGCCGATCCGACAGGAGATCGAATTTTATAAGCACAAACACAACTGGTCGAATCGGCTCATCGCCGGCGACAGCCTGCTCGTGATGAACAGTCTCCTCGAGAAGGAAGGCACGGCATGTGTCCGGACTGACCCGTGCGGTCCGCATCTCGATCAGACGCATGCTGGAGTCGGAATATGAACTCTGAACAGTGCCTCGTCGCCATCACCGAGTTTTATCTCTCCTCGAGAGACTTCAACGGCACCCCGGTCAGAGAGCTCGCGGAAGGCCAAAACATTGATTCCCTGAAGAGAACAATTGCAGCCCTCATCGAACAGGGTTTGATTGCGGTAGTGTACGGCGACGGCCATGCCAATCCACACATCCGGGCATTGCCCGAGCATCATACACCGCAGAAGCAAATTGAGCTTCTAGGAGGAGCCAAAGCGGAGTTGGCCTGCCTCTATCCTCTCCCCAAGCATCTTGAAACCATCGTAGACCGGTCAGCCTATGAGAGCAGACCGTGTACAATGGAGTTGGCCCTGGGCGCGCCGCAGCTCGCGTACTGCGCTTTCGATCTTTCCGTGCTCGAGATCTATAGAAACGACCCCCGCTATAGCTACGATAGCGACGATATCTTTGGTCACATAAGCGCAAAGGGGAAAACTACTCTTCGAGAAAGTGATGAGGTGCTCCTCCAGTTTGGATCCGCATATGACGATGTTCTGAATAAATACGCAGCCGCCTTCCTCCGCGATCTCTCCAGCCTGTCCCCCGAACACCAAACCTTATGGAAGATGCGGGAAGCCTCTGTCCCCACCAAACTGCATCCCGACTACTATCGAGCATCGATACTAGGCGAGTGGCCTGAGCGCGCATCAATTTATGAGGCTTTCGTTGAAGAATTGCGGGTTGTGAACGCGATGGCACACGCCATGGGTCGGCCGCCCTTCTTCCGACAGGATTTTACGGACAAGCCACGTCCGCGCGAATTCGCTTCGCTCCTTCGTCCCACAGCAAAAGATTTTGAAACATTTGTCCACCTGCTCGATAAGTTGATGTCGGATAATATCAATAAAAAGTTCTTTAGGGGCGACATTCCGGATCATGATCGGGTTGAACACGAGGACGGGTCATTCGAGCGCCAGCCGCGAGGTACGATCCAAATGCTCGAACGATGGCTGTCCGAGGGATTCATACCCAAAGAGAAGGGTCCGATCAGCGAAATTTTCTCGACATTTCGCGAGGTGCGTAGGCTGCGTCAAGCGCCAGCGTATAAAACGGGCGTCGACGTGTTCGATCAGGCTTTCATTCACCGACAGCGGGAGTTGATCGGCAAAGCCTACGCCGCGGTACGCACTCTCCGACTGGTGCTCGCGAATCATCCCGCGGCGAAGAGGGTAGACGTTCCTGAGTGGCTGTTCAAGGGCGAGATATGGTCACGATAGGAGAGCTGATCAATCACCCGTCGTATCCGCATAGCGCCAAGCGAGTGCGCCGCGATGCGCCACCCTCGGCAGGCCGGCACCACCGGGCTCACACAGATGCACTGAATAAGGTCGTACGATTCTCAGCTTGCCTCCTTGCGAACTTTGCAGTCTATATTCGGCGGTCAGCTTTAGCTTACAGTCCATGAGGCACATAGCATTTACTGGCGAGAACCCAGTATGTCTACCTGATCGCTAACCGGATCGTCACGAGCGGCGCCTCCACCGTCTCGCCGATCCTCGACGCGTTCCGGGGCACCCTCGTGATCGACGAAGGCGACTTTCGCTGGAGCGACGACAAGGCCGACATCGTGAAAATTCTCAACAACGGGAACGTTCGGGGCTTGCCCATTTTGCGGACCGAGGTCTCACGTACCGGCGAGTTCAACCCCCGCGCCTTTCAGGTCTTCGGTCCGAAGATCGTGGCGACACGGGGCTTCTATCAGGACCGGGCGCTCGAAAGCCGCTTCATCCCTGAGGAAACCGGGGGCGGGCTCTACGCAAGAACGTCCCGATCAACCTCCCGGACCGGTACAGGAAAGAGGCGCTCCATCTGCGCAACAAGCTCTTACTGTACCGGTTTCAGAATTTTGCAGGTAAGCGCGTGGCCGAGACCCTCGTCGACCCGTCGCTCGAACCGCGGCTCAATCGCTCAATCAGATCTTCGTGCCGCTCCTTAGCGTGGTGAGCGATCCAGCCGTTCGTGCTGAGATCCGTGCGGCCGCGCGCGAGCGTCACCGTGAGATCGTCGCCGATCGCGGCATGGACGCATGGACGTCGAGGCGCAGGTGCTCGAGGTGATCAAAAAGCTGGAGGTTCAACAGTCCAAGCTCGCCGTCGGAGAAATTGCGGCCGCATTCATCGAGCGGTATGGCCGCGAGTTTGAGCGGCCTATCACGCACAAGTGGATCGGGCATATCATCCGGCGCAAGCTCGGCATCAAAACCCAGAAGAGCCATGGGGTTTTCATCATTTCGCTCGGAGAGCAAGAGAGGTTGAAGCGGCTGTACGACAGGTACGGCATCGTCGATGCGCCTGCACCCGAGCGCGAAGAAGATCGGAGGGACGTTGGGGATGATGGGGATGTTGATAAAGGGTCTCCCGTTCGATAAATCCGCTTGTTTATCGGCGCTCCGGAAAACTCCGGGAAAGAAGCCGGCCTAGGGAATGATCTCCCCAACGTCCCCGATCTCCACACTCACATGAAAGCACTTCATGAATGACTCATTAAGCAAAATGTAGCATCGCTGCAACACGAAATTTGCCGAACTGGCAAATTTTCACGGGTCAGTGCTGGCTGAAACTGGCCACAGGGTTCGGCACGCCCGGGCCGGCCTGAACTCTTATGGCATCCAGGATTATGAGCTATCTCAGGACCTACCGGAAAAGAGATGGCCTCACGCAAGATGAGGTGGCTTTTCTCATTGGATGCCAGAGCGGTACGAAAATATCTCGCTTTGAGAGGCTGGCCCGGCAACCGAACCTGGAGACTGCGCTCGCATGCCAGGTGGTTTTTGGCGTCCCCGCCCATGAGCTTTTTCCAGGCGTGTTCGCAGAGGTCGAAAAAACCGTAGCCGAGCGTGCGCGCGAGCTCGCGGTCCAACTGCAGCAGAAGCCCGGGCACGGCCACTCCGGATTGCGCCACAAGCTCGCGATCCTGAGGGCAATCGCTGCGGAGAGGAAGCGGCGTCCGCCTGATGGCTCATGATCGGCAAGCCGCTCCGGGCCCACATTGTCTGCGCTGTGTATCCATCGACGAGAGGGTTCGGTTACGCCGTGTTCGAAGGACCGCACTCGCTCGTTGACTGGGGAGTGAAGGCCGCCCGCGGCCGGCAGAAGAACCTCGCGAGCCTAGTGAAAGCACGTGAGCTCCTCGCCTTCTATCGTCCGGACATCCTCGTGCTCGAGGACTGCGAAGGCCTCGGCTCGCGGCGGGCAAAGCGTATCGAGACCCTCACCAACTTGATGACGGCCCACGCCACGGAGGAACGGATAGCCACTGCCTCGTTCTCCCGCTCCGAAGTGCGTGCCTGCTTTGATCTAACCACGAAGCGCGAGATCGCAGAGGCCATCGTGCGGGAGTTCCCGGAGCTCGAGCGGCACCTGCCGCCGGTGCGCAGAATCTGGATGAGCGAAGATGCGCGCATGAACATCTTCGACGCCGTCGCGCTCGGCATGACGTTCTTTCACACAACGAAGTTGAGAAAACGAGCCGGCTGATCGCGGCCGCCTCCTCCGCGCTCGGGAGCATCGGATCCCCCGGTGTTCCCGCAGTTCGGAGGAGGGAACCGTGCATCGAAGCGACGTCTACGAAGCGATCACCGATCGAGTCATCGCGGCGATCGAAGCCGGTGCCGGGGAGTGGCAGATGCCCTGGCATAGGAGCAGGGTAAGCCGGCCCATCAACGCCCACACGAAGAAACTCTATCGAGGCGTCAACGTGATCGCCCTCTGGGCCACGGCCGAAGCGTGCTGCTACGACTGCGTGTCAAGCGACACCGGGAATTGACCCCTTGGCGACACGAAGAACTGACCCCCCCCTGGGGTTGTCGGTGTCGCGGCAGGCTTGTCCAGGTAGTCCACGGGAGGGCCCCGCCGGCCGCGCGCCCTCGAGCGCGCGCTGTAGGCCGGCGGGAGGGACCTGGGGACCCACCTGGGCAAGCCGGGGGCTCATGCGGTCGGCGCCAGCGCGCGTGGCTCGGCCGCCGGCTTGAGCAGGCCCGAGCGGCGCTTCTCGCGCAGCCGGTAGCTGTCGCCGCGGATCGTGACGACGTGGCTATGGTGCAGCAACCGGTCGAGGATCGCCGTCGCCACCACCGGATCGCCGAGCACCGTGCCCCACTCGCCGATCGCCCGGTTGCTCGTGATCAGCAGGCTGCCGCGCTCGTAGCGTCGCGAGACCAGCTGGAAGAACAGGTGCGCGGCGTCAGGCTCGAACGGCAGGTAACCGAGCTCGTCGACGATCAGCAGCCGCGGCTTGGTGAGCTGCGTGAGCTTGTCCTCGAGCCGTCCCTCGCCGTGCGCCCGGGCGAGCGCCGCCACCAGCGTCGTCGCCTGGATGAACAGCACCGCGTAGCCGGCAAGGATCGCGGCGCGGCCGAGCGCCACCGCGAGGTGGGTCTTGCCGACGCCTGTCGAAGCAGCGTGATACTGCCGGGTGTCTGGCGTCTGAAGTTCGGATCTTCTACCCGTTTCATCCGCGCAGGGGCGAGACGGTCGTCGTCGTCGGTTCGAAGCGCCACGCGGGCTGCGAGCATTTCGTCATCCGACAGCCCGATCGGACCCTGGCCCTTCTGCCGGCGTGGATGACCGAGCCGAACCTGACGACGACACACCAGCTTGTTCCATACCCACGGCTTGCAGTCGAGAGGTTGCTCGATTTGCGCGCTCTTGTCGATGCGCTCATGGCCTCATGCCAAGGGGATTCGCCCCGTTGCAAGGGAGCCGGCCATGCGGAGCGCGCGACGCCATCAGAGGGATCTATTCGAGCCAGCGGTAAGGGTCACGGACCTTCGGCCGGACCTGCGGACCAAGCTGACCCCGCTGCTCCAGACGCTGCTGGCGGAGGCGGCGGGCGTAGAACCGCGCCCGACTACGGCGGACGGTCACGGCCGCGAGGAGCATGGTGATGACCAAGATCACGCCTGAGCACCTCGCCCGCGCCGCCTTCATCTACGTTCGGCAGTCGACGAGCGACCAAGTGCTCAACAACCACGAGAGCCGACGTCGGCAGTACGCTCTTGTCGACCGCGCTCGTGCCCTGGGCTGGTCCGCTGTTGAGGTCATCGACGATGATCTCGGCCGCTCCGGTTCCGGCGTGGCCCGCCCTGGCTTCGAGAAGCTGCTTGCCGCAATCTGTGAGAGCCGGGTCGGCGCCGTGGTCTCGATCGAGGCCTCGAGGCTCGCGCGCAACGGCCGCGACTGGCACACGCTGCTTGAGTTCTGCGGCCTCGTCGGCACGCTGATCGTCGACGAGGACGGCGTCTACGATCCACGGCACCCCAACGATCGCCTGCTCCTGGGCATGAAGGGCACGATGAGTGAGATGGAGCTGTCACTCTTCCGCCAACGCTCGCTCGAAGCCCTGAAGCAGAAAGCACGCCGCGGCGAGCTCTTCCTCACCGTGGCGGTCGGCTACCTCAAGCGCTCGCATGATCGGATCGACAAGGATCCCGATCGCCGTGTCCAGGAAGCGATCACGCTCGTCTTTGCCAAGTTCGCCGAGCTGCAAACCGTGCGGCAGGTCCACCTCTGGATGCGCCAGGAGCGCTTGCCCTTGCCGGCGGTCGAATACGGTCCGGCGGGCCGCAAGGTTGTTTGGAAGCTGCCGGTCTACAACACCCTCCACCACATGCTGACGAATCCGATCTACGCTGGCGCCTATGCCTTCGGGCGCACGGGAAGCCGGGTCACGATCGAGGCCGGCCGCAAGCGGATCGTGCGCGGCTTCCGCAAGGATCGCAGTGCTTGGGAGGTTTTGATCCCCGACCACCATGAGGGCTACATTACCTGGGCGGAGTTCGAGAGGAACCAGCGGCTGATCAGCGACAACGCGAACGGCAAGAGCTTTATGAGCCGTGGTTCAGTGCGGCGCGGCGAGGCGCTGTTGGCCGGTCTCCTCCGATGCGGCACTGCGGCCGCAAACTGCACGTCGCCTACAGCGGCGAGAACGGCAGCGCGGGCCGTTATCACTGTCGGGGCGGTCATCTCAACCATGGCGGCGATCGGTGCATCTCGTTCGGCGGCATGCGGGTTGATCGCGTCGTCGGCGCCGAGGTGATCGAGCGCCTTCAACCGCTTGGCATCGAGGCGGCGATCGGTGCCATGGAGGCCCAGCGTGCCGAGAATGCAGAAAAGCGACGCCAGGTCGAGCTCGCGCTCGAACAGGCGCGCTACGAGGCAGCCCGGTCGCGGCGCCAGTATGATGCGGTTGACCCCGATAACCGCCTTGTCGCCGCTGAACTGGAACGACGCTGGAACGAGCGCCTTCTCGCCCTACGCACGCTCGAGAATGAGCGGGATGCGCTCGCGGCAAGATCGCAGACGGCACTCACCGAGGCCGAGCGTCAACGCCTGCTCGCACTCGGTGCCGACATCGAGCGCGCGTGGCACAGCCCCGGTGCGACGCCTGCCACCCGCAAGCGGATCATCCGCACGCTGATCGAGGAGATTGTCGTGCGGATCGAGAACGACGTGCTCGACCTCGTGATCCGATGGGTTGGCGGCGACCACACACCACTGCAGGTGCGCAAGAACCGTGCCGGCCAACACCGCTGGAGCACGGGAGCGGATGTGGTCGAACTCGTTACAGTGCTCGCTCGTCAGATGCCGGATCAGGCCATCGCGGCGGTTCTCAACCGGGCCGGCAAGACGACTGGGCGCGGCCACGGCTGGACCCGCTCGCGCGTGTGCTTCCTGCGCAACCACCGCAAAATCCCGCCCTACCGAGACGGCGAGCGCGCAGGGCGCGGGGAGGTCACGCTCGAGGAAGCGGCCGCCTGCCTCAAGGTCAGCGAAGCCACGGTGCGGCGCCTGATCAAGGAGCAGGTGCTACCGGCAAACCAACTCTGCAAAGGCGCTCCGTGGGTAATTCGCGCCAGCGATCTCGATCGCGAGGCCGTCCGGTGCGCCGCCGACGCCCGCCGCCAACGGCATCCGCCGTCTGACGATCCACGTCAGAATGTCTTGTCTTTATAGGATGATAGCCAGATGGGCACTATGAAGCGATCTCGGTCGGGCCGAGCAGCAGCAGCGTCTCGCCGTTGGCGACGAACCGGCCGGTCGCCAGATCACGGATCTGCTTCGGGTCGAGCGAGGGCTGCGCCTTGAAATCGAAGCCGGTGAGATCGCGGACGTAGGGGAACTTGGCGATCGACATCGCCATCTCGATCCGGCGCTCGTCCTTGCGGGCGATCTCGCGCTCGCAGAACAGGGTCAGCGTCTCGCGCAGCGTCAGCTCGCCCTTCGCCGCCTCGTCGAGCAGGCTGTCGAGCTGGTCGCGGATCGCCGTCAGCTTGAGCCGGCCGAGCATCTGCTCGAGGTGCGCGGGCTCGGCGATCATGACCAGCCGCCACCGGCTGCCGCCTCATACTCGGCGAGCGGGCGCAACAGCGCCGCCGGGGGCGCCCCGGGCGGCGGTTCCGCTGCGGGCGCCAGGGTCGGCCGCCGGGCGCCGGCGATGCCCTCGAAGTGGCTCGGATCGAGCACCCGCTGCCGGCGCCCGCTGCGCTCCGCGTGCAGCGCGATCTCGCGACCGGCGTGCATGACCCGCAGCCGCCCGCCGCCGATCTCGACCATCACGCCCGCGCCGACCAGCCGCCACGGCACGCTGTAGGCGTTGCCGTCGATCTCGACGCAACAGTCCGCCTGAACCCGGCGGATCAGCTCGCGAATCTGCTGGAACGGCGGCCGGCCGGCGAGCGGCTGCAGCGCAGCGGCTTCGTCCCGCTCGAACCGGACGACCGGCGGCTCGCCGGTGGTGCCATGGACCCGCAGGTCCGCCACCTCCCGGGTCCACTGTTCGAGGTGGGCCTCGAAGGCCGCCCAGCTCGCAAACTGGCGCCCGGCGATCGCGTTGCTCTTGACGTAGCCGACGCCGCGCTCGTCCTTACCCTTGGTCCGCGCCCGGTAGGGCGCACAGGCGCGCGGCCGGAATTGCCAGTGCTTGGCGAAGGCCAGCAGCCGGGCGTTGAAGCGGACCTCGCGGGTCAGGCTGTCGTGGTGCACCACGAGCGCCCGGGTGTTGTCCAGCAGGACCTCGTCCGGCACCCCGCCGAACGCCCGGAACGCGCTCTCCAGCCCCTCGAACCAGCAGGCCTGGCGCTCGTGCCGGAACGCGCGCACGTGCAGGCGGCGCGAGTGGCCGAGCGTCGCCACGAACAGGTAGACCCGGATCACCTCCCCGCCGATCGCCACCCGCTTCTCGCCGAAGTCGACCTGCATCTGCCGACCAGGCGGCGTCTCGAACCGCACCGTCGCCCGCGCCTCGGCCGCGAGCTCCCGGCGCAGCGGCGCCACCGCGCGCTCGACCGTGCGCAGGCTCACTGCGATGCCGCGCTCGGCCAGCAGCTCCTGCCGCACCACGTCGGCGTTGCCGCGATGCTGCCGGAACCTCTCCGCCAGCCAGTCCGCGAGCCCGTCCAGCGCCTTCGTCCGCTCCGGCCTGCGGCAGCGCGTCCAGCCGCCAAGCCCGAGGTAGCGCTTCACCGTATTCCGGCTGCAGCCGAACTCGGCCGCGATCCGCTTCGCGCCCCATCCCAACCCGCGCAGCCCCACCATCGCCGCCACCTCGTCCGGCATCAGCATCTCCTCCCTCCGCAGATCTTCCACCTGCGGCGTACCTTCGCTGCCTTGTCGGCTCATCGCCCTCTCCTTGTCGGGAGGGGGTCAGTTCTTCGTGTCGCCAGGGGGTCATGTGTGGACGGCCCCGCGGGCGCAAGGAGATTTCTTTCGTTTTGGCACACGGTTCGGGTGCGGTCATGTGTCCGGCCTGTTTGCGCGGTGCTCATGACCGCTGGCCCTGATGAAGTCCGCGGACCGGGTCCCAATCAATTTTCCGCGCTCGAGGCGCGCCCTGACCCCCACGGGGTAGCCCGATCCCGTCGTTCGACCGTGGTGCCATCACCTCCGAAGTCACCCTGCCTCGTCGCTCACCACATGACGGACGGGCTTATGCGGCGAGCCGGTACGCTTCGCCCCGCGCCAGGAGCGCCCAGACGATGCGCGCCGTCTTGTTGGCCAGCGCGACGGCCACGACCTTGCGCGGCTTCTCGCGCAGCAGTCGTTCGAGCCACGGGCTTGTGGCTGCAGGATTGCGCGCGGCCTGCAGCAGCACGGCCTGCGCGCCGCTGATCAGCAGTCTGCGCAGGTAGGCGTGGCCCATCTTGGTGATCCCGCCGAGCCGCTCGTGGCCACCGGACGAGTGCTGCCTCGGCACAAGGCCGATCCAGGCTGCGAACTCGCGCGCCGACTTGAAGCTCGTCGGGTCGACGACCGTCGCGCTCAGGGCGGTGGCGGTGATCGGGCCGATGCCCCGCACCTGCAGCAGACGACGGGTCGCCTCGTCCTGCAAGGAGCGCTGCCTCAGCGCGCGCTCGAGGTCGGCGATCTGCCCGCTCAGCGCCTGGCATTGGCGTGCCAGCATCTGCAGCGGGGGCGCCGCGGATGCCGGCAGGCCGAAGGTCTCGCCGTCGATCAGCATCGAAGCGAGCCTGCGCCCATGCGGCGCGCCCTTCGGCAACACCACACCGAACTCCGCCAGATGCGCGCGCAGGGCGTTGATCAGGCTCGTGCGCTGGCGCACCAGCAGGTCGCGCGCCCGGTGGACCAGCAGCAGCGCCTGCTGCTCCTCGCTCTTGATCGGCACGAACCGCATCGAGGGGCGTGTCACCGCCTCACAGATCGCCGCGGCATCCGCCATGTCGTTCTTCTGCCGCCGCACGTACGCCTTGACATAGGCCGGCGGCATGAGCCGAACCTCGTGGCCCAGGCTGGTGAGGAGCCGCGCCCAGTGATGCGCCCCGGCGCACGCCTCCATGCCCACGAGACACGGGGGCGTGCCCGTGAAGGCTTTGATCACTTCAGAACGGCGTAGCCGACGCCGGACGACGACCCGCCCGTCGCCATCGACGCCGTGGAGCTGAAAGACGTTCTTCGCCAGATCCAGGCCAACTGTGGCAATCTTCATCGCGGACGGCTCCCTCAGTCGGCGGCCCCAGTGCCGCCTGTGGCACTTTGATGCCGGGAGCGGGGCCGTCCACCCCATCAGTTTATGATGTCGCCCGACAACTGCGGCTTCTGGGCCACCTACAAGCAATGGCGCGACCTCGGCGCCCAAGTCCGAAGAGGGGAACGCGCAAGCCTCATCGTCTTCTGGAACCCGAGGCCGCCGACGACTCAGAAAGCGGCTTCCGATCCGCTTTGGTTCGTGCAATCGCCCTCTGCCCCGGTCGAGTATGAGGGGGCCGTCCGGCAAGCCACAACGCTTCCGAGGCAGCGATCGTACCATCGTACCGAGAGTTCGAATCGCTCTCCCTCCGCCAGTCTGCCCGTTCGGGACATTCTTTTCCCTGCGCTCGGGGGCGGCCGGAACCCCGCAGAATGCCGGGCTTCGTGGTTACTTATCCGAACCACGAGGACCAGCTGGGAGGCCCATTTTCGGCCGTTTTCGCTCTCTCTTGGCCCCACTTCTCTCACGCAACCGAACCACGCCCGTTTTGGTACGGATGTCAGAGTCCCGATGAATCAATGGGTTACGGCGCCTCCGACACGGCACGGGTTTGAAAGAACCTCGCTCAGGCGGAGTGCGCCGGGCTCGAACAATTCGGTTCCTTGCCAAGGCCGACGTGCTCGCGGAGGTGATCTGAAGGCTGGCCAGGGCGGTATTCGAAACTTTCAAAATTTCGAGAAGCTGTGCTCGACCTCGGCCAACTTGGGGGCAGGAGCCGTCCCGCCTTTTTGCATTTTCACCAGCAACCCGGATTGCGTGTCCCGGTTTGGAGGCGCTCACCGCAAAGAGCCGGCGAGCACGCTTGTAGCCGGCGGGGCGATCGAGGGCCCGGGTCGGATCATCGGGCTGCACTTGCCCATGACCACCGGCAGACCGGTCTCCTGTCGTTCATGACGCAGGATCAACGCCGGCAGCGCCGCCCGACAGGCTCCCATGTCTGCAAACCGGTCCGGCTGCGGCGGCAGATCCTGGCAAATCAGAAGGCGGCTGCCACAGCCGACGAGAAACGCCACCGCGACGATGCCGCCCATATCAAATCCTCAGCGCTAAGGCTGCTTGGGCAACCCTCTGCGGGCAGAGCCGATCTCGCGTAGCCAGTCGACGCCCGCGCGCCACGCCCGCACCAGGCGCAGCAGGAATGTCCCGAGGGCAGCGTCACGCGCAAGCCAGAGCGCCTGATTTCTGTTCAATCGGTTCATGATACAAATCCTCCGGCCGTTGACGGTCCGCCCCCGCTCAGCCGATCAAAGTCGGCGGGGACGATGTTTGGCGGTGGTCATTCCAGGTATCGAGCGGCAGGCGCGGCCGCGTGCGCATCAACCGAGTCCCGATGCCCCGGTCTGCCGCTGTTCAGAGCGCGCCGATCGCGGCGACTCGCCGATCGGCCAAGCCACGCGCGAGCGCCCGGCCACCGCCTCCAGCACCAGATCGCGGGTCGCCCGGAAAGCGCCCGCGAGCGCGCTGATCATCGAGGCGCAGCCGGCGGACAGGGTTTCGGAGCGCAGCTGCCGCGCCGCGTCCATCCGGCGCTCGAGCTCGGCGCAACTCGTGAAATACTGGGCCATGGCAACCTCCTTGCGACGTCTAATAGTTTTGCTGTCTACCGCGGTTTTTTGCCGGTGGTTGTGAACTGGTTCACAACTTTGGCCCGTTCATGGGCGCTCGCCGCGGTCAGCAGCGCAAGCGGGCGCTTCGAGGGCGAGCCGACAGGACGCGGGAGCGGGCCATCCGAACGGCCCACGGCATTGGCCTGCGCGCATTCCGCGGCTTGGCGCCGAGCTGTCGAGCGTTGTCTGATCTGGCAACTCGCCCGGCTGGGGCGGGATGCCCATGCTGCACGGTTGTGGCCGCTCCAGTGGGACGGGGGAAAGATCATCCCCGCGACGGTGGCGACGAGCGACGCCGCCAGGACCAAGGCGCCGAGGAGATGGAACGCGGTCAGGGTCATGTCGATCGCGTCGGCCAGCGCATTGCGGCCCCGCTGCAATGATCGCCGCAGATCGACCGGACCCACCCTCGGGCGCCTCCAGTGGCCCGGCGCGACGCGAGTGGCCGCCCTCGCTGGCAACTCGATCGCAAGATCAAGCCGCCCGGCGACGCTCTCGGCTCCGGGCGGCACCGTATTCGCCTGTCCTTCGAGACCTGCAACTCCTTCGAGGTTCATGTCAATTTCTCCATCTATTGGCTCGGATGCCTGTGGAGCCATGGTTTTGTTCAGTCCATTTCGGATGGCCCCGGAGAACTCGTCCGTACGATTTTGGCAACATCTTTCCCGCGTCGGCGACCTTGCCGTCGATGCCCGGTTGCGCTACTCAGGAGAAGCCTAACTCCCAGTAGGGCGGGAGGCGATCATGCACGTGCAGTATTTTGGCTCGTGCATATGCAGGATTTTCGCCCTATCGACTCGTACACTGCGCGGAGATCGATATGAACCATGCCTCGACGGACGACCCGCCCAGGCGGCACCAGCCGCTGGATCAGCTGTCCAGACGCGAGCGATTGATCGCCCAGAAGTGGGCCCAGGGACTGACCTATCGGGACATCAGCGAGTTCCTGCACATCGCGCCGAGCACGGTGCGCACGCACATCGGCGGTCTACCGCAAGCTCGGCGTGCGCAGCAAAGTCGGTCTGGTCCGGCTGTGGGCCGACGGGGATGACCTGCTGGGCGAGCGGCAAGCACAAGTGCCAGCCGGGCAGGCCGGCCGTCACAGCAACGTCGCGGACGCCGACGAGCCCCAACTTGGCTGGCGCGCGACCATCGCCGTCCTGCCGTTCGCCAATCTCGCCGGCGACGAGCGCTGGACCCGGCTCGCGGACGGGATCAGCGAAGACATCATCACCGATCTCGCCCGCCATGGCGATCTGACGGTGATCGCGCGGTCGTCCAGCTTCGCTTTCCGCGGCCGCGATGTCGACGCCCGGGAGGTGGGGCGTCAGCTCGGCGTCCGTTATCTGCTCGAAGGCAGCATCCAGGCCGCTGGCGGTCGGATCAGGGCCACGGCGCAACTGATCGACGCGCAGACCCGAGCCCACCTGTGGGCGGAGCGCTATGACCGCGACGAAGGCGATCTGTTGCTGATCCAGGACGACGTCGTGCAGCAGGTGGCGGGGGCGTTGCTGGGCTGGGAGGGACGGATCAGCCGGGCCGAACGCCGGCGAGCCCGAGCCTCGAACCCCTCCAGCCTGATGGCGTACGAGCGCTACCTGCTCGCTTACGAGGCCGAGGCCAAGATCACGCGCCCCGAGACGGAGCGCGCGATCCAACTCGCCGAAACGGCACTCGAACTCGATCCCACGCTCGCCAGAGCCTGGCTGGTGCGGGGCTACGCCTTGGCGCACTCCGTGCTGTTCGGCTGGTCACGGAACCCGCAGCCCTCGATCGCGGCCTACAGGGCATCGATCGTCCGAGCGCACGAACTAGACCCTACAGACGGGAGCATCCTGATCGAGCTTGGCGACGTCCGTGTCAGAGAAGGCGACATCAAGGGCGCCTGCAGCTCCTATCAGGAAGCCGCGCGCGTGGCGGCCAACCACGGCGACACCCTGGCGCTGCTCGCCAAGTATGTCGTCGGGACCCTCGGGCGGCCCGAAGACGCGCGCGCCATGATGCAGCGAGCGTTTCGGCTGAACCCCGGCGCGCCGCCGCTGTATTTCTACAACCAGCTCCGGGTCGCCTATCTGGTCGGCGACTTCGAGGATGCGGTCGCCGCCGCGCGCCATTCCCCGGACGCGGCGCTCACCAAGATCTTCCTCGCGATGAGCCTAGCGCAGCTCGGCCGGGCCGAGGCGAGCGCGCAGGTGGCCCGCGCCCTGCGCCGGGATCATCCCGAGTTCGATCCGAACTCCATCTGCGCTCTCCCCTACATGCTCGCCGCCCGCGCCCAAGCTGCAGTGCGCGAGGGCCTTCGCAAGATCGCGTCGGCCATGGCCGGCGGGTGATGGCGAACGAACGGCCCGGACAGAGCCGCAAGGCGATCGCCGGTCCCGGCGTGTGCGTGAATGGTGGGCGCAAGCTGTGATCGCTCGATCCGCCCCGGTTGGGAACCCACAGAACCAGCCGCGCGCGGCGCGGGTCAGACCCGGGCTCTTTGCCGTTACCGATCTCGGACCGGTCGCTATCGATGACGCATGGCTGCCGCTGCAGAGCTTTTCGGTCGAGGACGCGATTCCGACGGAGACGCGTTTCCAGGGGCTCCACGGCTACCGCCTGACCCCCTTTGTCGGCCGCGAGCACGAGATCGGCCTGCTGGAGACGCTGTACCGCCGCGCCGAATTGGGCGAAGGCCAGATCGCCCTGATCTCCGGCGAGCCGGGAATCGGCAAGTCGCGTCTGACCCGCAGCCTGATCGAGCGCCTGGCAGACGAACCGCACACCCGGCTGCGCTACCACTGCTCGTCCTACCACACCAACAGCGCGCTCTACCTGTGATCGACCAGATGGAACGCGCCGCCGACTTCCAGCCCGAAGACACCGCAGACACCCGACTCGACAAGTTCGAGGCGGTGCTCGCGCAGGCGACCGAAGGCGTCACCGCGGTGGCGCCGCTGATCGCGGCGCTGCTCTCCGTTCCTGCGGGCGGGCGCTACCCGCCGGTGAACCTGACGCCGGAGGCGCAAAAGCTCAGGACCTTCGAGGCGCTGCTCGGTCAGGTGGCGGGCCTCGCCGGGCAGCGCGCCGTGCTCATGGTCTTCGAGGACGCGCACTGGATCGACCCGTCCACGCTTGAGTTTCTGGGCCTCGTGATCGAGCGCATCCGGGAGTTGCCGGTTCTGGTGCTGGTCACCTTCCGACCGGAGTTTGAGCCTCCTTGGACCAGCCAGGCGCACGTCACCACGTTGCCCATGAGCCGCCTCGGCCGGCGCCAGGGGGCGGATCTGGTCGCGCGGGTTACGGGCGAGAAGCCGCTGCCGGCGGAGGTCGTCGATGAGATCGTGGCGCGTACCGACGGCATCCCCTTGTTCGTCGAGGAGCTGACCAAGACCGTGCTGGAATCCGGCCTGCTCGCGGACGCCGGCGATCGCTGGGAGCTGTCCGGGCCGCTGCCGCAGCTCGCAATTCCGGCAACTTTGCACGACTCGTTGATAGCGCGTCTTGATCGCTTGGCGGCCGTCAAGGAGGTGGCGCAGATTGGCGCCGCGATCGGCCGGGAGTTCTCGCATGAGCTTGTCACCGCGGTCGCTGACCGCTCGGGAGCGGACCTCGATGCCGCCCTCAACCAGCTCGTCGCCTCAGAGCTGGTCTTCCGCCGCGGCACGCCGCCCGAAGCGACTTACAGCTTCAAGCACGCCCTGGTCCAGGACGCTGCCTAACCAATCGCTGCTGAAGTCGAAGCGTCAGGAGCTGCATGCCCGCATCGCCCACGCGCTCGAGCGATCGCCGGACGTCGTCGAGGGCGCGCCGGAAGTGTTGGCCCAACATCTCACTGACGCGGGCCTGGCGGAACGGGCCATTCCTTACTGGCGCAGCGCGGGCGAGCTGGCGGCTGGCCGCTCAGCCAACGTCGAAGCCATCGCGCATCTGAGCAAAGGGCTCGAGCTTGTCGGCACTCTGCCCGACGCGCCGGAGCACCTCGAAGAGGAGCTGGCGCTCCGGTTGGCGATCGGCGGTCCGCTGATTGCCACCAGCAGCGAGGCAGATAATGAAGTTGAACGGACCTACAGCCGGGCTTGGGCACTATGCGACCAGCTGGGTCGATCGGCCGAGCTGTTTCCGGTACTGCGCGGACTGTGGAACTGCTTTCTTTTGCGAAGCGACCTCCAGCGTGCCCGCGACCTCGCCGAGAGGCTGGTCGTGCTTGCGGACGAGCAAGGCGAGTTGCGTCGTGCCCTGGCCCGGCGCGCTCGAGGTACAACGCTGTTCTTCCTCGGTCGTTTCTCCGACGCGGCGGCCGCGCTGGACGAGGGCATCGCGATCGACGATGCGGTCGCGGCCTGGGAGAATCCAGCTCACCTTCTGCTCTACACGGAACGCGCCGGCGTCGTGTGCCGGCTATATTCGGCATGGGCCCTCTGGTTTCTTGGTTTTCCCGATCGCGCCCTGGAGACGATGGAAGCCGGGCTCGCCCTCAGTCAAAGGCTCTCCCACGCACAAAGCCTCGCCATTGCCCTGAGCTGGACTGCGGTTCTGCGCAACTGGCGACGCGAGTTCGCGGCGGCGCGAGCACACGCCGGGGCGACCATCGATCTCGCGAGCGAGCATCGCCTGCCGCTGTACCTCGCGGATGCCACCATGTGCGAGGGCTTTGCTCTGGTCGGCCTCGGCCAGGAGGTGGAGGGGCTCGCCCACCTTCAAGCGGGCTTGGCCGCCTGGAATAGCCTCGGTGCCCGCGTGCTCGGTACTCAGTGGCTCGGCTTTCTGGCCGAAGCCCACCTTCGGGCGGGTCAACTAGGCGATGCGCTCGCCGCGTTCGATCGGGCGGCGGAAACCGATGCGACGACCGGCGAGAGCCACTATCAAGCGGAGCTGCAACGCCTGAGAGGGATGGTCCTGGCGGAGACCGGCGAGGATGGCGAAGCGGCGGCGTGGTTCCAGCGGGCGATCGACACCGCGCGCAGCCAGCAAGCGAAATCGCTCGAGCTGCGCGCCGCGACCAGTCTTGCTCGGCTATGGCGCGACCAAGGCAAGCGTACCGAAGCCCGCGACCTGCTCGCGCCGGTCTACAGCTGATTCACCGAGGGGTTCGATACCGCCGACCTGAAGGACGCCAAGGCGCTGCTCGACGAAATCGGCTGATCACGGCTGGATTTCGGCTAAACCCTGCCGTCCCACGTCACCCGCCAACACGGCTGCTCCCGTGCATAAACCGGACAGGCAGGTTGAGACTCCCGCTGCCCGGCGGTCTGTTTCAGCTTTAGAACCAAGTGTGCGGCCCCGAGACCGAACCTCTCTGAGCAGGCCCGTGTCAATTGCTGAAGCCCCAGGCCTCCCGCTGGGCGCTCCATACAAGAGGCCCGTTCCCCAACAGCTCAGCCAGCCTCAGCCCCTTCGGCTGCCGCCCGTCCAGGATCGCTTCCACGATGTCGGTGCCAGGCAGGTGAGCGGCAGGGGCCTGCAGACGTAGCGTACGCGTCGCCGTCCTCGTCGCACCAGATGAGAGCACCCAGCCCTGGCAATTCGCCGAGAACAGGCTGCTCGGCCGGTTTGCGCGCGAGACCGTCGCGAGCCTCAGGCAAAACCTGTAAGCTAATCCCGCAACGGCAAAGCCGCTCGGCTCGCGCAACACCGCCGACCGACGGGACCCGCCATCCTGGTTTCCGCAGGTAGCATGGATCTCCTTAGTGCTCACTGAGTTGTTTACGCCCTTCCTGTTCAAGTCGGTCGGCGGCATGGTCTTGTCGGCGCTCGTGAGCGTCACCGTTGAGCAGACGATCGGCGAAAAGGTCGAATTGATCCGAGGTGACCGAAGAAAAAAGAAGGCATTCACAAGGGCTGTTGCCCGGGCGCATCGCGATTTCAAAAGGCATTGCCCCGAACTTGCTGCGTCCTTCTTCGACGAGCATTTCATCCGCAAACACGGTGTTCACGAGCTGAAGCTCCTGCTCGCGCCGACCGGTGAACCTAACGCTGAACGGCTGGCCACAGCTTTTGCTCAACAGTTCGGGCGACCGATCGCGGGTGTCCGTGAGCCGGCAGCCGGATTCATCCGGTTTCTTGAAGAGCATCTCGTTGCCGAACCGGGGTTGCAGGATCTGATCGGCTTCCGGCGGTTAGAGCAGACCTATCGATCAGTGAAGCACATTGAGGAAACGCTCTTTCCGCAGCAAGCATTGCAGCCTCCTTCACCGATCGAACTCGACAGATCAGTAGTCGACGCAGCGTTTGGCCGAGCATCGATGGCTCTGCTCGGTTGGCCACAGTTGAGCGCGGGGCAATGGATCCAACGGCCGGAAATCGAGATGCTGCGCAAAACGGTCTCAAATCCGGAGAGTCCCATCGCGATCCTCGTGGGCCCTCCAGGAGGAGGAAAATCGACGCTACTAGCCAGATTAGGCACCGAACTAGCGGACAGCGGTTGGGCCTTGTTGGCAATCAAATCCGACCAGCTGCCGGCTGGTATCGATTCCCTTGATAGACTAGATCGCCACTTTCGTGATCTGGGGGCACCCGCATCGGTCATGGACTGTCTGCAGGCTTTGGCCGCCAAACAACCGGTTGCCCTACTGATCGATCAACTGGACGCGCTCTCCGAACTAATGGACCGCCAGACAGGGCGACTATCGGCGCTGCTGTCATTGGTCCATTGCTCCCACGGAATCAAGGGTCTCAGCATCGTGCTCTCCTCGAGGGAGGTCGAATATCGTCACGACGCGCGACTGGCCAGCTTGAACGCGGAACCCGTGATTCTCGAGGACCCTCGTTGGGAGGACGTCAATCACGTTCTCAGCGCAGCTGGAGTAGACACCTCACGCTGGCCGGCGGCAACTCACGAGACACTCCGGAACGTCGAGCACCTGAACGTGTTTCTGAGGCACTTCGCCGACGATCCAACCGTGCCGATCTTCGACACCTATCTTTCGATGCTTGAAACAGTATTTCGAGCAAGGATTGATGCAGGGGCCAAGGACACGGCGGAGTTCGCATACGAAATTGCCGGCGCCATGGCTGACTCCGAAGAGCTTTGGGTCGCTCGGGCCCGCTTCGAGAGTTGAAGTGAAGCTATCGAACGGCTGTTGGCCGCAGGGGTCCTGCGCACGACCTCTGATGGGAAGCGGATTGGATTCCGCCATCAGACAATGTTCGAATTTGTTCGTGCCCGGGATTTCGCGCGTGGCCATGCCAGCTTGGCGGATTGGGTACTGTCTCGCCAGGAAGCCGTTCACGTGGTCCGGCCAGTGCTCTGGAAGGCTCTGCCATACTTGCGTGATGCAGACCCCGGACGCTACGTGCGGGAGGCGGGGCGCCTTTGGAACGCGGAGGCCCTCCGGCCCCATCTGCGCTGGATGCTGATCTCCTTTCTTGGTGGGCTACACGAGCCGCGCAATGAAGAGGCGCGCTGGCTGCTGTCGCTGTTCGATCGCGAGGATCGGGCAAACCTCCGCCGCAAAGCACTGATGGCCATGACTGGCAGCCCAGGCTGGTTGGGTCGGTTGCGCTCACGGCTGCCGGCACTCATGAGCGGGTCCCCAGCAATCAGCCGACCGACGTCCGTTCTCCTCGCAAGGGCCCTCTCATTTGACGCCGCAACTGTCTTTGACCTCATCAATACGCACTGGGTCGGTCGGCCAGAGCGAAGGCCCGAACTCGACAATGTCCTTTGGGACGTTCAGTCTTGGGACGACGATTGGACACGTCTCGCTGCTGCCTTGCTTGCCGACCCGGAAACACCACCGCACTCAGCTCATATGCTTGTGCGCCGGGCGGCAAAGATCGAGCCAGTGCGGGCTGCTCAGTTGCTCGCTGCTAAAGTCTGCGCCGATTCCGAGCGAATTCGAGCCAATCCGCCTGAGCCTCCCGAACCGCCTCCGCCCGGTGCTCCTGAGGAGGAGCAGGTGGTGGGGAGATGGAAACGCGAGGATGCAGCTCGAAAGCCTTACCGCACGCTGCTCACCGGGGACGATTGGCACGGAGTGCCTGACGCAGCAAGACAGGCACCAAAGGCTTTCTTGGATCAGCTATGGCCAACCGTGACGAAGGCAGCAGAGGCGCTCGCATGGCCGCAGCAAGTAGTAGGCTATCGCGAATCGCAGGGGCTACTCTATGATTTTGAGAAGGCCCGTGATCGTAGTGGGTGTTCCCTACTAGCCATTCTGTTGTCTGCAGTCGAGACGTACGCCGAGAGCGACGCTGATGGCTTTTGCGACTTCGTCCGAGCGAACGAGAGCAGCGATCTAGCCTTGATTCACCGTTTTCTCGCCCGCGGCCTCACGAAGATCGCTGAAAAAGCTTCGCACGCAGCGCTCGCGTATTTGTTGGCGGCTCCGGAGCGGCTGGCCGTAGGTGACATGCATGATGTGCACGCGGAGACCCGGCGCCTCATTTCGGCGGTCGGCCCGCACTTAAGTGTACAAGAGATGCAGCAGCTTGAAAGGTCTCTCGTGAGCTACCAGTATTATCAGAACAACAATCGTCCTCTCTCAGCAGAGGAACAGCGCGACTTCATTCGATGGAATCGTGCACATCGTCTCCGCTTGCTCCGAGCAATTCCCGAGAATCGGTGCTCACCTCGGGTACGTCGACTTCTTTTGGAGGAAGAACGAGCACTACCTGGACTACCTGACTGGGACATGGGCCCGGTAGAGGTATCTTGGCGAGGCAGCCCAATGAGTGCCGATCAAATGGACAAGGCAAATGATCGCGACATTATAAGATTCTTCGAGACGCTTGATGACGATCCTGATCAGCCTGGCAAGCGCAAGTCCCGGGGAGACCGTTCTCTTGCTGCACGAGCGTTCGGGGAATTCGCCAAGAAGCGCCCCGAGCGAGGTTTCGCTTTGCTTGATCGATTTGCCCCTCAGGAGCAGGGGGCGGTTGTAGGATGGGGAGTACACGAGCTTTCGGGCGTTGAGGCGCTCGATCCCGATCGGCTGGTCAGCAAGATCCACGAGTTGGGCGACCGTGGATTTGCTGCACAGGAAGGCTTCCGAGAAGGTGCGGCTTGGGCCCTTGAGAAGCTAGCTCTGCGTCGCAAAGGCCTAGAAGGTTCGACCTGCGAGCTCCTTGAATCTTGGCTCGGGGACGCGGAACGTCGGGCTGACAGCAGTCAACCTGAAGATGGCGGACCCACCAGCATTCTTTGGACCACGAGCACCCGCATTGTCCCCGGCGCTAACTATCCGATCCTACGGGCGTTGATGCTTGGGTATCTTTGTCGCCCATACATGGACGCCGATGGTTGGCTCCACGTTTTGGAACGTCATCTCGCGAGACGGGAGGATCCGAGGGTTTGGGGTGGGTTTGACCGGGACCTCCGGTACTTAGCCAATGCCAACCGCGATCAAGCAGTCGCCTTCATGGAGGCCTTGTTGGGACACTATCCGGAGCTTCTGAGTTCAGAGGATGGCGTCCAACTCGTCGCCCATACGCACTGGTGGCTTCCGCCGAGCCTCCTGACAACCATTTTCGACACCTGGCGCAGCGCTCAATGGGTCATGGGGCCCCAAGCCGATCTTCGACACCGCGATCTGAGAAAGATCGGATTCTCAGACGCTTACAGCGCGCGAGAATGGGCTTAGCACTACAAGAGGGCGGGTTCGGCGGGAGTGTCGTCGGGCTGGGAGGCGGCGTCGCGGAGGTTCGGCGGCAGCGCGACGCGCAGCGTCTGGAAGAGCTTGCCGGCCGAGCCGGCGGTCGGGGTACGGAGAACGAACCGTTTGCCGTCCTGCTCGACCTCGACCTCCTGGAGACGATCCAGGTCGCGCAGGACGTCGGCCCATTCGAAGTCGAGGCCGGCTGCCGCCAGGCGATCGCGGAGCGCCTTCTGCAGCACCAGGGCGAGGAACGAACAGAACACGTGGCCGCGGATGGTCGCGTCGCGTTTGTGGAAGATCGGCCGGGTCGCCAGCAGGGATTTGGCGCTTCGGAACAGCTGCTCGACCCCCTGCAGCTCGCGGTAGCGCAGCATCGCCTGGAGGGGGTCGAGCGTGGTGTTGGTGCGTAAGACGAAGATCCCGTCGAAGCGCGCGTCCTCGGCGATCCGCGCTTCGTCGATCGCAAAGCCGACCTCAGGCGCCTTCAGAAAGCGCCGGTAGCCGCGGTTGCCGACCAGCGCCTTGTCGCCGTGCCGGAGTGCTCGGCGCAGGCTGGCCACGATCGCCTCCCGGTCGGCGGCGTCCTTCTCCGCCTCGGCCAGGTTGCGACAGACGATGTAGCGGCGGCCGCCGAGGGTTACCGCCTTGGCCTCGAGTTCGGTGTCCGGTCGACTCTGGCGCGGGATGGTGAGCGGGACAAACGGGCCGTCGTCGTCCAGCACCAGGGTGCGAACCTCCTTGGTGGTCCGTTCGCGGACCCCGAGCACGTACTCGAGGCCGCGCGCCTCCAGAGCGGCGAGGGTCTGGGCGCTGATCATCCCGCGATCGGCCACCACGCACACCCGAGCGATCCCGAACCGCCGGCGCAGGCGGTCGACCACCGGGATCAGGGCCGTGACGTCGGTGGTGTTGCCCGGCCACATCTCGCAGCAGAGCGGCCGGCCACGTTGATCCATGACCACGGCGACGACCATCTGCATCAGGTCGGGCCGGTGGTCCTTGGAGTGGCCCCGCTGGCCGAGGGTCTCGCCGCCCGCGCCCTCGAAGTAGAGACTGGTGGTGTCCATGAAGACCACCGACAGCTCGCTGAACAGGTCGCGGCGGGCTTCGAACAGCCGCTCCTCCACCATATCCTTGAGGCAGCGCGGGGCGAATGGCGTGCGGTCCGTCTGCTCGGCGTCCGGCAGCTCCGCGCCGAGCCAGCCCATCGCCCGGTAGAGATGGTGCAGCGCGAGGTCGTCGGTGCCGTCGATCCGGTAGTCTTCGCGCCAGGCATCGGCCGAGCGGTCCGAGCCCGAGACCATCAGCCGGTGAAGCACGGTGAGGAAACACGCGCGTTCGAGTGAGAAGCCGAAGCCGCGCTCGGCGGCCAAGCCCTCGATCACGGCCCGGCAGCCGGTCTCACGCCAGAGCCGCTCGAAGGCGAGCGGCGGTCCGATCCGGTGAGTAGCGAGCGCCGGCACGCTGCCCTGGTCGAGCAGCGAGAGAACCATCGAGCGCTGCGCCATGCGGGCGGCGGAACGGGCGAGCCGATCGAGGTCGCCGTTCGCGTCGACGGCTTCCTTGCGGCCGAGGTTCTTGATGATCCGCTGCTTGGTACGGCCACCCTCGCGGACGCTCTCGACCAGGTAGAGGTAGCGGTAGGGGCCGATCTGCTTCTCGCGGACGAACATGCCGCAAAGCAGCACACGAACCGGCCAAAATGTCAATATAAAAGCGCTCTCTAGAGCTATTATTTAGCAGCACATCCCTTCACCGCCGCCGGTCTCGCTTCAACAAAATCAATCAATTGGCGGCCAAAACCGCCCGATCTCCCCCGCCCACTGTCGAAGATCGGCCAAGCGGCAGGGGAGGTCATCGTGTTGCGCTACGCGCAGATGCCCGAGGATGCGTGGACCACGGAGCGTCTTGCAATTCTCAAAGAGGCTGTGCAGCGAGAAGATATCCGCATCGGAATGGCCTATAGCGCTGCGCACTTGTGGGGTAACGCGCAGTTTCGCAGCACCACGAGCCCAACGATCATCGAGCTGATCGCGGACGCTTCCGCACCTGTCGCCGACGCTCTTTTCGAAATCTTTCGGGTTAATGAATCGCCTCCTGTCGACGACGCTACCAGGCTACTGCTCCAAGCCATCGCCAGCCAACGGCACACGCTGGACAGTGACTGCACATTCCTAGTAATGAGGCTCAAGAGTTTATTGTTCGATGCTGCATTCGTTGGAATCATTGCACAGATATTGGATGCTCTTGTCGACCGCAAAGCTCAGCAAATTGCTGATGTCGGCACCGGGTGCGCGGCGGATGCTGACAACCTGATGCAATGTGCGCTGACACTTCAGCGATTTCCCGAGACGAGGGAAATCGGCGTGGCCATCTTCGAAAGGTTGATCGAGCTGGGTGCCTATGGCGTTGACCGAGTTCTTTACGACATTGATAGGCGGATCGCCTGACTGTGCACCGCCGGTCGATCTCGGCACACCACGGCCTACCATCGGACGGCTCAGATCACGGCAGTCACATCGGCGGAAATAAAGTTGCTCCTTCCCCCTTCGGCTCCCGCCCGTCGAGGATCGCATGGCGGTGGATGTCCGGCCCCACGCAAAGGTCAGCGGCAGGTGCCGGCAGACTCAAGGTCGGTCATGCCCCATGGCGCCGCGTACCCGATGCGCCACCTGGCCCGCTGCTCCTCCCACACGAGCGGCCCGTCCCCCAGCATCTCAGCCAACCTTAGCCCCTTCGGCTGCCGCCCGTCGAGGATGGTTTCCACGATGTCCGGCGCCAGGCAGGTGAGTGGCAGGAGCCGGCAGACGTAGGCGTCCGTGACGCCCTCCTGTTCGGCGAGGTCGGTGACCGACTTCGCGCGGCCGCTCTCGATCCGCCGCCGCCAGCGGTGCGCACGAACAAGCGCCGCTACCAGCGTCTCATCGCGGCGCGGCTTCCGTGCTGGTGCCGCCACGCCCTCCGGCGTCATGATCAGCTTTCGGCCACCCCGACGCTGCAGCCGGATCGGGATGCGGATGGTCAGCGTCTCGATGTCGTGGCTCGTGCGCTCGGTCATCACTCTGCGGCCTCCAGCAGGGGTTCGGACGCGGCCGGGGCGGGCGCATCCTGGTCCGCCAGCTCCGCGACCAAGCTCCGGATCCCGGCGGCACGCAGCGTGACGCAGATGCCGTCGGGCGCGACGTCGATCCGCTCGATCAGGAGCCGCAAGATGCGCGCCTGCTCGGCCGGGTAGAGCTCGTCCCAGACCGGCTCGAGCGCGCCAAGCGCCTCGATCACCTCTGCCTCCTCGAGCGCGGCGTTCTCGGCCCCACCGTTCTCTCGGTGGACCGCCGTGATCGTCCGGGCCACCACCTCCGGGGATGCGAGCAACCGCCGGACCTGACCCAGCACCAGCCCCTCCACCTCGCTGGCAGCGATCGAGCGCACCGGGCAGGTGTCGTGGCCCCTGCGGCTGGCGCCGAGGCAGATGTAGTAGCGATAGAGCCGACCGCGCCGGCGCGTGTGGGTCGGCGTCATTGCCGTGCCGCAGTGCGTGCAGCGCATCAGACCGCGGAGCGGTGCCGGCGTTCTGGCCCGTGCTTCGTTGCCCCGACGCCTCGCGTTGGAGGCCAGGACCTCGTGGACCCGATCCCAGGTCGCACGGTCGACGATCGGCTCGTGCTCGCCCGGGTAGCTCCTATCCTTGTGCACGGCCTCGCCGACATAGGTGCGGTTGCGCAGGATCTTGTACAGCGTGCCCTTATCGAACGGCCGCCCCTCGCGGAAGGTGCCCGCCTGTGTGGTCCAGGACTTGGTTCGGTAGCCCTGGGCGTTCAGCTCTCGGATTAGCGAAAGGGCCGATCCGAGGTCGAGGAAGCGCCGGAAGATCAGGCGGACGAGCTCGGCCTCGGCCGGGTTCACCACCAGCTTGCGATCTCTGACGTCGTAGCCCAGCGGCGGGTGGCCACCCATGAAGATGCCCTTGCGGCGGCTGGCGGCGAACTTGTCCCTGATCCTCTCGCCGGCGAGCTCGCGCTCAAACTGTGCGAACGAGAGCAAGATGTTCAAGGTCAGCCTGCCCATCGACGTCGTGGTGCAGAACGACTGCGTCACCGAGACGAACGTGACGCTGTTCCGCTCGAACACGTCGACCAGCTTGGCAAAGTCGGTCAGCGAACGGGACAGCCGGTCGATCTTGTAGCAGACGACGGTGTCAACCCTGCCGGCCTCGATGTCTCGGATCAGCCGCTGCAGCGCCGGGCGCTCCAGCGTACCGCCACTGTACCCGCCATCGTCGTAGCGGTCGTCGAGGGCGAGCCAGCCCTCATGGCGCTGGCTGTCGATGTACGCTGCACAGGCCTCGCGCTGGGCATCCAGGCTGTTGAAGCTCTGCTCCAGACCCTCTTCGGAGCTTTTCCTGCAATAGATCGCGCACCGGACCTTGGGCTTCGCACTGTGCCGGCTCATGCGCTGCTCCTGGTTTTGCGGAGGCCGAAGAACAGCGGCCCTGACCACTGGGTACCGGTGATCGCGCGGGCGACCGCCGACAGGCTGCGGTAGCGCTTGCCCTGGTGCTCGTAGCCGCCTTCGATGACTGTCACCTCGTGCATCACGCCGCGCCAATCGCGGAGCAGCTTGGTGCCCTCGAGCAGGTTGACCTCCTGGCGCGCGCGTCGCCCGGGGCGACAAGCGCCGTTCGGCTTCTCGGTCCCGGCAATCATGGCGTCGAGTCGCACCTGGTAGCCCGGCTTCAGCCCGCCGTAGGTCAGCTCCTGAAGCCGATGCGCCAGGCCGCGGACCAAGAACCCGCGCCGGTAGGCCGGTGGCTCGGCGCCAAAGTACTCGCGCCAGAGCGCCTTGAGGTCGGCGTGGCTGAGTTTCGGCAGGCCGGTGATCTGCTTCAGGACCGGCGAGGTGGTGGTCATCAGCGCTCTCTGTCGGCGTGAGTGTCGGTGTCACACACGCTTCCTTCGGTGCCGAAGTCCAGTCCAAACTCTCTCAAGTGGTTCGGATCATTGGCTTTTTCCTCCTGGCGCCGAGCGCGTAGCCGGAGGAAGCCGAGCGCCAGCAGGCGCGCCACCTCGTCGAGGCGCTCGGCAGGGCCCATAGGGGTGGAGCGAAAGCCGTTCGGCATGGCAGGCGATCAAAAAGACGGTTCGAGACTGTTCACCTGGCTGCCAAAGTAGCATCGAATCAGAATAAGTCCAGGAGTAACAAGCGCTTAGCGAAGCAGAGCGAAAACAAAAGCAGCCTAGCGAAGGTCTCTGGGTTGGCTCTACTCGACGCTTCTACTGCTAGAGCGCGGATTGCTCGCGATGCTGACGAAGAGCATCTGCGCTCGGGCGGAATGACGGATTGTCAGGCAGCCGCAGGAGCCTGCCGCGATAGCGCTCGTACTCCGAGCGACCGAGCCCCTTTGCGAGCAGCACCTTGAACTCCGCCTCTTCGATTGCAATGAGACCGCAGTCGAACAGCGTGTGGAGATCGGAGCGCAACAGCAGTCCGTTGGTCACGTGGTTGGTGGCGTCGCCTCGGTATGGGTAGATGTGCGCCGCCTCGAGGATTTCGCGGATGGTGCACCCCGTGACCGCGCAACGGCCGCCGTACGCCCGCATGAGTGCTTCGCGAAAGGCCCTCTGCCCTCGACGCTGGACGATCGCAGCCATCGTCTTGCGGCGAGCATCGGTCACATCCGACGGGGAGAAGGCGCCGCTGTCCTCCAGCTCGGCCTGGACAGCTTGCTCGAGATCGGTCTGCACGTCCGATCTCGGCCGGGTCTCCGGCGCGTCGGTCACCTCGACCGTGAACCCCAGGCTCTCCAGTTTGCGCCGAACGGTGGCATCGCCGCCGCTGAAGTCGACCGCGCGGAGCGGTCCGACGGCCGGATGCTGGAAACCGTGCGCGGCTCCGACGACGGCCTTGCTATCGTAGAGCCTGTTCTCGTGGCGCAGATAGAAGCGGCGGGCGGGCCCAAAGCCATAGCGCTGCAGGAACGCCTCTCGGCCAAGAGCGTCGAATTCGGCGATCGCCTGAAGCACCGCGGAACGATCGGTCAGATCGGAAAGCGCCATCGATCACTCAGCCGAAGAACCGGTTCTCGTTGTGCCAGGTCAGCGCCTGCCGATCGGGTTGCCGCTCGATATCATCCGGCACGCAGACGCGCTGTCCGTGCAGGGCGTAGTAGTCGCGCCCGTTCTCGAACTCTTCCTTGATGCGGCGGCTGACCTCGAACCGCAGCTCAGGCGTCACGGTGACGTAGCCGCGGTCGAACAGACTGTGAATGTCGCGCCGGAGCAGGAGCCCATTGGTGACCTCGTGCATGCCGCCGTCGGTATAGGGTCGGACATGCGCAGCGTCGAGCGCCGGAAGGGTGCGCTCCCGCGTGACCGCGCACCGTCGGCCATAAGTGTCGGTGACCAGGAGCCGGAACGCACCCTGACCGAGGCGCGGTCGAACCAGTATAGGCGTGCCAAAGCGTTCGAGTTCAGGGGTGGTCTGGCTGGACTGTAGCCGGGTCGCAACCTGCTCCCATAGGGCCCTCCCGTCAGCCGCCTCCGTCGAGTAGGTCTTCCCCTGAACGATCTGCCGCGCCCATGATGGCACGGGGATCCAGTCGGGCCGTTCGAGGAAGAATGGCTGGGTCAGAATGCGGCAGCCGATCACGAAGTCCTCGCGCGAGCGAGGGTCGGCGCGGCGTAGCCTCGCGATCCTGGCCCGCATCTCGGCGCCGCTGCGCGCACCGTTGGTTTGGCCGAAGGTCTCCCAGGCGAGCGAGCACGGCAGCGAGTTCGAATAGGCGAAGACCCCGCCGCCAACGATGTATTGGTCCGGCGCGTGCAGCTTGAAGAGAAAGAGCTCGCCAGGGCGAAGCGCCTTGAAGACGGCGCCACCCGGCGCCCAGAAGTTGACCTCGTCGACGCCGTGCAGCTGGCGCAGCAGCTCGTACCAGTCGCGATCGGTGATGCCGACGAAGAGCCTGAGAGGCACCCTGGTTCTCCTCCACCAGCACGGTATCATTGCTGGTCGTTGCTCGCCAGACGCGCGGGGTGGTGGAGGTCAAGATTGGCGCCTTGCCAGCTATGAGCGATCCCATAGCAGCTTACGACCGACAGGCCCGCGAGTCTCGCCGGGCTCTACGAAAGCCTTCGCGTCCGGTCAACGACCGGTTCGTGCGCGAGGCGGTGGCAACGCTGTCGGTGGATCGACCAGGTGATGGGGGCGCCTGCTCGACGAGATCTACGCCGGCGTCGAATGGCAGCGCATGCGCCTCCGGAACGATCAGCGGCTCGATGAGTGGTCCGGCGTGGCTCCGGCCGAGGCTTGAGCTACTCGCTTCGAGCGGCGCCGCCGCGGCGGGCTGAACCAGTCGACGATCCAGTCATCGACCGGCACCTCGACGACCCTCCGGCCAACGCTGTCGCGGCCGATGACACGGCCGGCCTGCAGCATCCGGCTGAGCGCGAGCTCGGCGGCGCGACCGAGATCGATGATGGGCTGGCTATCCACTGCTGGTCCTCCCTGCTGGCCGGATCAACAGACTAACGGTTGAAGGTTAACAAATCGTTCCGATCCAACGGTCACTGTCGATGCCGCCACTCCCAGGGTGGCTCGAATGTGCCCGCCCACATGCCGCGGCCGGCTGCTCGCGCCTCGTCCTCGGCAGCGACGTACTCCATCGAATAGTGCCGGTAGGCCAGCGCCAGGCCCTGGGATACGAGCCATTCGTTGACATCGATGTCGCCAACGACGCACCGGCCCACGATCCGTCCGTAGCGGTCGACATCGCGCTCGTCGCAGCGAACTGTGCGCTGCCCGATCAGATCCTGCAGGACGAGCGCCGCTCGCTGGCCGCAGCGCCATTTGCGACCAGCTGCATCGAGGCAGGTCTGCCTGCTCTCGGGCGCGTCGATGCCGTACAGCCGGATGCGCTGGCCGTGGATCTCGATCGTGTCGGCGTCGATGACTGTGGCGACGCCGATCAGATCGGCATGGGCGGCGCGGGGGAGCGCCAGAAAGACCAGGACACCAAGAGCGGCTGTCGCCGTGATCGCCAGCCTCACGGCTGGTCGTCCCAGGCGTTGAGGATCTGCCGCAGCCGGAGCTTGGTCTCGGGCGGCATTTGCTTGTACCTGCGGTAGAAAGCCTCGTCGACGACAGCATCGTCGGGCTCGGCCTGCCGGTCCGTGAGAAGGAACTCGGGCGTCACGCCGAGCGCCGCGGCGATAGCGAAGATCTTGTCCGCTGACGGCTGTGGCGGGACCTCGCGGTTCTCCAAAGCCCAGATGTAGCTCTTGCTCGACCGGGCAATCTCGGCCAGCTGGTCGAGCGTCATCCTCTTGGATTGACGCAGGCTTTTGATTTTGCAGCCGAGATCTGAGGCCATGCGCCCTCCTTCCGCGGGCAGGACCAGCCCGTCATCTCATGCGATTCCTCACTTGCATTAAGCGAGCGACCTCAGATAACTGCGGCACGCTGCGTTCGACAAGTGGAACATCCTGTGCATTTTAGCGAAATGCGGGGGAGATGGCGATGGCGGATTTCGCAGAATATCCGCTGCCAACGTCTCCACCGCGCAAGTCGGAGACTCAGGCGTAGTCGTTGGGGTCCGCGCGTGCGCGCGCCCTGCCGAAAGCGCCTCCCGCGCCCGGCGGTGCAGTCGCTCCGAGACCGCGGGGTAGCTGGCTGCCACTTGCTGGGCGCGGGTCGTGGGCGGCCCAGCTGCAGGTAGGCCGGACGCATGGGGCATCAGCGGCTCGGAGAACTTCCAGCTCATCGCCTGTTGCCTGAGATCGTCAGGTATCTGGTGACAGGCGGCACGCCAACCGGGGACCTGGTCGATCAAGTCACCGAGGTCGGTCAGGACGCGCTGAAGCGTGCCCTTAAGGATCCCGTGTTCATCGAGGCCCTGTGGCTCCTTGTCAGGATCCCGCAAGGGGCAGGATCGGCTGACTTTCTCAAGGAATTGAGGGAGCTTGGAATATCCGGGGCAGCGCCAGTGTCACTGACGGAAATGCTGGTTGCCTATGACAGAGCCCTGGAGAAGGTCCAGCGGCGGTCAGATGCCGGCATTACCGATCTCGGGGAAATCGCACGCCGCGCCGGACTGTCGGCCTTCGGCGAAGCCATTCGAGATCGGCTGCCCAGCCTGTGGCCTCCCAGGGCGGAAGATGTGCGGGTATCGGTGGCGGCGCTGAAGGGCACGGAACAGTTTGCGTCCATGGCCCACCGCTTCTATTCGGGTTTCGTCGAGCGGGTGATCCACTACTACGTGGATCGCAATCTCCACCACATGGTCGGCACCGATCGGGTCGCGAAGTCGGTGAACGATCTTCGAACCTTCAATGAGGCGATCCGGCGACACTGTGCCGAATCGGCTCTCATCATGCGCGCCTTCGCCAAGGATTGGCTGGGGAAAAACCACTATAAGGATGGCAAGCAGATAACCAGGGACGACGTGCGCCGCTTCTCCGCCCACACGGTCGAGAAGATCAGGCTCGAACTCGACCAGAGAAAGAGGGCATCGTGAAGCGCTTCCAGATCGAATGCGGGGTATCGCGCCCCTCCGCCCCCGGCGCCATGGCCATGAACGTTCAGGGCGAGTCTAAGAACGTCAACCTGCGCATCGACTACATTACGCGCAAGATGCTGGGCAACGTGCCGGACCTGTTAATCGACCTATTGGAGGTGGCGGCCTACATCTATTGCGCAGATCAGCGTCTTGTCAGGGGTTCGGACAAGCTGACGAACTTCGGAGAAAATTGGCGTCGCAGTCTGCACTTCTCAATCCCGGTTCGGCATCCAGAGGCGTGGCAGGATGCCGATGTTCAGGAGCTTCTGGCGGAGACGCTCGGCTTCCTGTCAGACGATAGCTACGAGTTCGATTTTTTCAAGGCAGATGCTCTAGCTCAACCGAAGGAGCTGTATTTCCCAGATCTCATCCACGCCTCGATGGAGCACGACGAGATCGCTCTGTTTTCTGGCGGGGTCGATTCTTTCGCGGGATCCGTGAATGACATCGTGGCCTCGGGGAAGTCGATTACTTTCGTGGGGCACTATGCCTCCGGCAACGCCCGGAGTGTCCAAGCAGGCCTCATCAACGGTCTGAAGCAGCGCGGCTTCGACCGGAACGTCTCCTACATCCCGGTGTGGGTGACCAACCAAGGGGTGACGGCGAGGGAGTTTACCCAGCGGACACGCTCGTTCCTCTTCGCGAGCCTCGGCCTCGTCATCGCAAGGATGTCGGGGAAGGACAGCTTCAGCTTCTATGAAAATGGGGTCGTCAGCATCAATCCGCCGCTGGCAGGCGATGTGGTCGGGGGACGGGCCAGCCGCACTACGCACCCAAAGGTACTGCGAGGTCTGGAGGCGTTGTTTTCAACGCTGCTGGACCGCCGGATTCAGATCAGCAACCCGCTCCAGTGGCTGACGAAAAAAGAGGTCACCCTTAAGATTCGAGACGTCGGCATGGCGGACTTGCTGTCGATGACGAACAGCTGTACGAGGCCGCGAATCTGGACCAAGAAGCAGAAGCACTGTGGCGTCTGCTCGCAGTGCATCGACCGCCGCTTTGCCGTCCTGGCGGCCGGAATGGACGAGCATGACCCCGCAGAAAACTATATGCGCGACCTGCTGCTTGCTGACCGCAGCGCCGATGGCGACATGCGCATGGCGCTGATCTATGTGTCATTCTTCCAAAAAGTGGGGGCAACCCCGAACGAGCGGTTCCTGGTGGACTTCCCTGAGGTCGTTTCGGCGCTCGACAAATTCGCTGACCTGTCTCCTGACGAGGCTGGAGATCGGGTTTACGATCTCTTTCAACGACACGCGCGGGCAGTCGAAGCGGTGATTTCCGATGCCGTCGCGAAGCACGCTCGGGTCCTTTACCGGAACGAGCTGCCGGCTGGGTCTCTCCTGGCGATTTGCTTGAGCCGCGGGCATGTGGAGGCGGCTCCTGCATCCGATTACGACGCGCAGACCAAGGCATTTATTGACCGGCTGAGTGCTCCCGTCCTCGAGTTCGCGATCGACGGAGGCGGAAAGCGCGTATTGTTCCGCGGAGGCCACACTCTCGACGGCGCGAACTTCCGGGTCGTCGAAGCGCTAATCGAAAACTTTCGAAAGTCCAAGGCGGAGGACACGGAAGTTCTGTTCCTGCCGGCGACGAGCTTGGCGGAGCACCTCCGAATCAGTGATCAATCCATGCGTCAGCAACTGCGGCGGCTTCGGGAAGCGCTCGAGCCGCTGGCTGTCAGCCTCGGGATTCCTCTCGACCAGGACACCTTCATCGAGACAAAGGAACGCGCCGGCTATCGCTTGAATCCGGAACTGAAAGAGGTAGCGCTGGCCGACATCAGGACCGACCGCTCGCTGCCGTCGCGCGTCTGAACCGGACGTCACAGCTCGATGCGCTGAACGTCACGCGTCCCGCCTGCAGAGCCCCGGAATCTCCGGCCTCTTCGCGCGTGCACGTCACAAGAAAGATCAGCCCTGATCATATCGGCTGAGCCGTAATCCGTTGAGAATGCCAGCATATCCAGCCGCCCCGGCGCGACTGGATGAAGCGCAAGGCACATCAACGGAGTGACCAATGCCAGTCGGGCATTTGAACCAGATCGAGCTGTCGCGTCGCTGGAAAGTCAGCCCGCGCACGTTGGAGCGCTGGCGTTGGCTCGGTCAGGGGCCCCGCTTCATGAAGCTCGGCGGCCGCGTGGCCTATCGCCTTGAGGACGTCGAAGCGTACGAGATCGAGCAGCTTCGGCAGATCACGCCGCGGACCCGGAAGCCCGGTTCTCAGGGCGGATGAGGCGCGTCGGATGCGCAGGTTTTCGCTCAAGTATGCCGTGACGCTCTGCGCTTCGCGCCAGTACTCAATAGCTACTTTGTTTTCTCGTTACTACGCCAATGTGGCGTGGTTACTTCACGCTCAAGATCGAATCTGCTACAACAGAATGATCAACACTCCTTGCCACCCGAAGATCAGCATGACGTTCGCACAACTGAGCCGACCACAGGGCGGCATGCCGCTCTTGCTCACCACGTTTCGCGGCTGGCTCGCCTGCGCCAAGCCTGGCGACCGGATCGAGTATCACCGTGGCTTTCTAGCGCTCGATCGGATCAAGGGCATGAGCTCGCTCAACGATGCAGAGCGGCGGAAGCTGGCCGCGGTCGCCGACCAGGCTTTGGCGCTCGCTGCCGGGGGCAAGCTGCATCTGCTTCAGGAACGCCATGGCAATGGCGACTACTCGTACTGGGCGGTTGCCCGAGCTCCGGCTCGATCGATCAAACAGGTCCTGAGCCGCTTCTCGGTCGACCAGCGCTCTCGAGGCCTGCGTCCATGACCTCGGACCGCTACGTGCCGACGAAAGAGATTGAAGAGGCCGTTGGAGGCCGCGAGCGGGAGGTGCTCGAGGCGCTGAGGATTCCGTGGGACGGCGGCTCAGGTCACATCAAGTGCCCCTACCCGGACCACGCCGACGCTAATCCTTCCTGGCGCTGGGACAACAGAAAGCGGAAAGCGCACTGCACCTGCACTGAGCGCTCGCAATCGATCTTTGACGTGGTGATGCGCTGCGAAAACATCGACTTCGAAGCGGCAAAGCTGCGTGTGGCCGAGATCCTCGGCCGTCCGGATCTGGTCAAGGTCAGAGACGGTGAGCGTCGCCAGCGGATGGATGCAGCCAGCCTGCTCCAACCGCCGAGAGATCAGCGCGACGAAGGCTTGGTGCGGAGCTACCTCGCTTATCGCCTCGATGTGGCCCCGGACCAGGTGCCGATGCCCTCCACACCAGTCATGGGCTTGCGCTCGCTCGCTTACTACGACCCGCCAACGAAGGGGAGCAGGGAACCGAAGCTGGTGGGGCACTATCCATGCGCGGTGTTCGGCACGCTCTCGCCGGACGGGCGCCGCCACGCGCACCGAATCTATGTTCAGCCCAACGGGGCCGGCAAGGCCGATCTCGGTCGCAGGACCAACGGCTATCCACGCGATCCGAAGAAGTCGGCCACCCTGAGGCCGGGTCAGAGCGCCGACGGGTGCGTTGTGCTCTGGGGCGATCCGACTAGGGCACCACGCGTCATCCTGTGCGAAGGGATCGAGACTGCGGCGGCTCTCGCCCTGGCTCGACAGGCCGAGATCGAGGCTGGCGACATAGTGGTCGCCGCGGCCCTGTCGACCACGGGCGTCAGGTTATTCCAGCCCTGGCCGGTCACCCGCCGGATCACCATTGCAGCCGACCGGGACGAAGACGGACCAGCCGAAGATCGCGGGTTCAAGGCAGGCGAGCGCGCAGCGCGCACTTTCGCCCTCGCTCATCACGAGCGCGTCGAGATTGGGATCGCCCTGCCTGGCAGCGATGGGGAGGACGTCGACTGGCTCGATGTGCTGCGCCGTGACGGCATCGAAACCGTCCGTGCCGGGCTCGAAGGCGCGGAAGAGTTCACCCCGACCCAGGAGGAAATCGACGCCGCCAAGCGCCATGCGGAGAGCACCGCTCAGCTCGCCGAGATCGAGCGCACCTACCCCCTGCCGGTCATGGAAAGCATGACGCTGGCCTACCAGCAGACGCGCTCGGGCCGGATCCTGGTCCACAAATACGCCGGCAAGGACAAACAAGGAGAGGACGTCTGGCTGCCGGTGGCGACGCCGTTCGGCGTCCCGGCCCGGGTCCGCCATGCCGACCAGGCCGATGCCTACGGCCTCCGCATGACGGTGCAGGATATGAATGGCCGGCCGCGTGCGGTCGAGTTCGATCGCGCCGCCCTGCCGCGGATGGGCGCTGCCGAGATCCGTGCACAGCTATTCGCCGCCGGCCTACGTACCGAGGCCGACGGGGAGGCAGTCGCCGTTCAAGCGCTCAAGGCTGCCAACCCATCGCGCGAGATCATCCTGGTGTCGCGTCCCGGCTGGCATTCGATCCCCGAGCTCAGCGACCCTGTGTTCGTCACGCCGGCCGGCGATGTGCTCGCCGCTCCTAGCGGGTGCACTCTCGAGCTAGCCGCGGCAGCGCGACCCCCGGGCTGCGCGAGAAGGGGGAGTCTCGACGGCTGGCGCTCGGCAGTCGCGGCCGCGGTGCTCACCACCAACTGCCCGCACTGGATCCTGGGCGCCGCCGCGGGCTTCGCCGGTCCGATCCTGGCGCTGATCGGCATCGACACCTGCGGAATCAACCTGAGCGGGCTATCGACCTCGGGTAAGACGCTGGCTCAGAAGCTGGCCGTCTCGGCCTGGACCTCGCCGCGCGTCGGCGTCGGCCTGCTGCAGTCGCTGCGCACCACCGAGAACGCCGTTGAGGGCCTTGCTCAGGCCAGCACCGGCACGGTCCTGGCGCTGGACGAGATGGCCCACATCGACGGTCAGACGCTTGGGCGGTTGATCTATTCGGTCGCCAGCGGCTTGGGTAAAGCGCGGCTGACCTCGAACGCAACGGCGCGGCAACGGTACAGCTGGGCTACCTTCGCCATTCTGAGCGGCGAGTGCTCGCTCGAGGAGAAGGTCCGCGGCGAGGGCGGGAACTGGCTCGCCGGCATGGCGGTGCGCTCCCGGACGTCGATGTCACCGAGGTCAACCGCTCGGTGCCCCAGACCACCCTCGATGCCATCGCTGCCATCGACGAGCACTTCGGCCACGCCGGGCCGGCATTCGCCCAGGGCATGGTGGCGCACGCCTATCACCGCAACCCCGAGCCTCTCCGTCAGATCGTCCTCAAGGCCGCCCACAAGATTGCCGGCGAGGGGGTTGACAGCGCCGGGATCCGAGCGGCGAGCCCATTCGGGCTCCTGCTCACGGCGGGCGAGCTGGCTAAGGAGTTCCGGTTGATGCCGGCAGAGACCAAGGTTGCGGAAGCGGTGCAGTGGGGCTGGCAACGGTTCGGCGCATCATCCGACGCGCTCGCGCTCGACCCGCCCGCTCAGGTCGTGGCCACTCTGCGCACCTGGATCGCAGAGCGGTGGGGCGTGACCATCAAGCCCACCAACCCTGGGATCGACTGCTTCGGAAGCGCCCGAGTCAACAATCGCGAGTCCGTCGGCTGGTACGACGATGATGCCGTCTATGTGCCGACGCGGCGCATCCGCGAAGCCGCGGGCAGCACCCTGAAGGAGCAGGAGATCGCTCGGATCCTCGACAAACGCGGGCTGATCGCCACCCGCGGCCGTGAGCGGCTGGCGGTCCGCTACGTGCCGAAGGTTGGGCACGTGCAGTGCTATGCGCTGCGCCGGGACGCGTTTGGCAGGTCGGATCGCGAGGAGGAGCCTGAGTTCACCGTCTATCAGGGGGGCCGGCAATGACCGACCCACTCGCGCGTATCGAGGCCATGATCGAGACCCTGGGCAGCCGGGAGGCTCGATTTTGGACACCCTTGGACACCTCCCAGGAGCAGGTGTCCAACCCGAAGGCCCTGGAAAACTGCGGCTTTGGACAGTTTGGACAGTTTGGACACCCCACAGGGAACACTATCGATGACGATCTCCTCGGGGAGCATGAGAACGCACCGGACGGTGACGCAAAAACATCGGAAGTCTCGCGCGCGTCGAGTCTTATTCAGAGAACTGTCCAAACTGTCCAAACTGTCCAAAACCATCAAATAAACGAGACAGATCAAAGGTTTGGTTTTGGACACCTGGAGGCTGCTAGTGTCCAAAATCGGGGGTCAGGTGTCCAAAACCCCGCAAGCGAGCGGCTGAAGCGCCAGCATGCAGGCCCTTTCTCGGCACCTGAGGGGGCTCCGACCAAGTGGATCGAAGGTGTTGCTCTTCTGCGGGACTCACCTGCCGCGCGCGGCTATCCGCAGCACGCCTGGGAACAGCTGATCCTTGATGCCGAGCGCTTCCTCGATGGCTGGGGGACACAGGCCGCCTCGCTCGGCTGGCGGGACTGGGAACTCTTTGGCTGTCACCGCCGCGCGCCCTGGGGCCGCATCCAGGGCATGGGGCTGATTCTCCTCCTGCGTGGTGATGAGATCGCCGCGCTCTCGGACTCCGAGGCGGTGATCCGCACTCAGACGGGTGCACGGCAAACTCACCGGCGAAAAGCTGCCGATCCGCTTCACCCTGCTGAACGCCGCCTTGTGTGGGAACTGAATGATGAGTGATCGCGCGGGCTCGACGGCGATGAAAGCCGAGGAGCTCCTGGAGCAAGCGGCCGGCGTCGTTGCAAGGCGCCGCAGCACCTATGGCCAGCCGACCGATCTGTTCGAGCAGGTGGCGAAGCGCTGGTCGCTCGTCCTCGGCGTCGAGGTCACGGCCGCGCAAGCGATCCTCTGCCTGATCGATTTGAAGGCCGCGAGGCTGGCGCACGATCCGGGGCACCTCGACAGCATCACCGATATCGCGGGGTATGCCGGCTGCCTAGCGGAGGTGACTCGGTGACCAACCCCGCAGGCTTCCGCTCGTGCCTGGCACGCACTCACGGCCGGGCAGCACCAACCGACGACGACCTGCTCGCCATGCGGCGGGCAGCGTGGCGCAAACAGGGCGTGATCATGCTCAGGCCCGAGGAAGTCCGTGACGACTGGACCCGGCAGGCGCTGATCAACGAGGCCAACCGGCTGTACGGCCGCCGGGCAGGAGGTGAATGATGAGCGCCCGGATCAAGCCACACAAGGTCAAGGGACGCCAGCTCGAGGAAGTGCGGGAGAAGGACCCCGACGGCAGGATCGTGGTTCACCACCGGACGGTCGACAGCTTGGGCAAGATGTTGAAGGCTGGCACGATCACGCCGGAGATGCACGATGCGGCCCAGGACTTTCAGGCCGCCTTCATCGTCGCGAACCTCGACTCGCTCCGGGCGCTGCCGATCCTGCGCGTGCCGGGGACCGGACGTGAGCCTGACCTGACCGAGCGGCAGCTTCATGCGCGCCGTCGGGTGCACCAAGCGATGCAGGCGCTCGGCGGTCTCTCCAGCCCGGCGGGCTCCTGCGTGTGGCACGTGGTCGGCCTGCAGCGGAGCGTGCGCGAGTGGGCAATGTGCCAAGGTTGGGGCGGACGCCCTGTGCGCCAGGAGCAGGCGCAGGGCATCCTGGTGGCAGCGCTGGGAATGCTGGCGGCGCACGTCGGGTATGGCGAGGCCAGGCGGGCCTCCTGAGGAATCTGAACGAAGAAGGAAGATATGGCCATCACAGGCCGTCCGCTGCTCGCGGTGGACGGCGACTCATTTGCCCACCGCGCCTACCACGCCTTGCCGAAGTCGATCCGCCGGCGCGGCAACCAAGGCGGCGGCGCCATCGTCGGCTTCGCCAATCTGCTCTTGCGGCTCTACGAGGACGAGCAGCCCCGCGCCGTGCTGGTGGGCTGGGACACGCTGGATGCGCCGACCTATCGGCATCATGCGCTCGAAGGCTACCAGGGCGGGCGCAGGTTCGATGCCGAGCTGATCGACCAGCTCGAAGTGCTACCGGAGTTCGTGGCCGCCTGCGGCTTCGCTTGTGCCAAGGCTGCCGGCTACGAGGCCGACGATTTCCTCGCGGCGGCCGTGGCTGACGAGGAGGGGCGCGGCGGCACTGTCCTCGTCGCAAGCGGTGATCGCGATACGTTTCAGCTGGCCTCGGACAAGACGACGATCCTGCAGCCGGTACGGGCCGGCGAGATCGCGCGCATCGGACCGGCGGAGGTGCGCGCGCGCTACGGCGTCGAGCCGCGGCAGGTGCCCGACTTCATCGCCCTGCGTGGCGATCCCTCGGACAAGCTGCCGGGTGCCAGGGGTGTCGGGCCGAAGGGTGCGGCGAAGCTGCTGCGCCTGCACGGCACGCTCGAACAGGCGCTCAAAGCTGGGAGGCTGGCGGCGCAGGCAGATGACCTTCGGCTGTATCGCCGGATCGCGACGATGGACAGCGCCGCACCGCTGCCCCCGTTGCCCGACCAGACACCGACCTGGACAACCGCCGCTGATCTTGCGCGTGCCTGGGAGCTGAACCGCCTGGCCGAGCGTCTCGCTGCGCTGGCGCAATCTGCACAATGAGCGCAGTTGGGAGGACAATACCCCTCTACGCAGCGGTCCTAGTACTCCATGGCACGGGACGGGGCGGCGCGGAGTGGGCGACTTCCCTTGCGACCGCTGTCGGAAATGCTCCGGCTCGCTCGTCCTCGAGACATCAAGCGCCGCAGCCCTCGAGCCGACCGCGATGCAATGCCCGAGCGCGAGCCTGCTGCGCCCTTGCTCGGCGACGGGGCGGCGGATGCCAAGGGCGCAAGTGCCCTTGCCGAAACGGAGGACGGACATGAGAAGGGTCATTACGGGAGCGTTCGTGTCGTTGGACGGCGTGATGCAAGCGCCGGGCGGGCCGGAAGAGGATCCGACGCGCGGCTTCAAGTTCGGCGGCTGGGTGGTGCCGCACATAGACGAGGTGTTCGGTCAGGCGGTTGACAGGATGTTCGGCCAACCGTTCGAGCTGCTGCTCGGGCGCAAGACCTACGAGATCTTTGCGGCGCACTGGCCATATGCTGAGGGCGGCGATGACGATTTCATCGCCAGGCTGTTCAACAGCACCACGAAGTACGTCGCGACGCGCTCGACCATGGACCTGACGTGGACGGGTTCGGTCGCGCTCCACGACGCGGCGGCGGACGTCGCGCGGTTGAAACGAGAAGACGGCCCTGCGTTGGTGACGCAGGGCAGCAGCGATCTGATCCAGACCTTGCTGGCCAACGATCTGATCGACGAGATCAATACGTTCACGTTCCCGATCGTGCTGGGCAACGGCAAGAAGCTGTTCGACAAGGGGGCGAAGCCGGCAGCGTTCAAGCTCGTGGACAACCGGGTGACGACGACGGGGGTTGTGATCGCGCGCTATCAGCGTGCGGGTGACGTGGTGACGGGCGACTTTGCTATGGACCCGCCAACGCCAGCGGAAATCGCGCGGCGCGAGCGGATGAAAGGTGAGGGCTGACCGGCCGCATGCCAAATGGCAGCCAACTTCCGAGCCTGGCTAACCTCTGCTCTTCTCAGCCTGGGCTTCAGCACGACCGGCACAGGGGTTCAGACGGGCCGGCGGTCCCATGTTCCTCATGCCTGGGCTGAACTGCAAGCCGCAGGGATATTTTTTTACGGTCGCACACGAGCGAAGCGAAAGGACACGCAATGGCCAAGAACACGATCTGCTTATGGTACGACAAAGACGCCGAGGCAGCTGCGCGCTTCTATGCCGAGACCTTTCCCGATAGCGCGGTAGGTGCCGTTCACCGTGCACCCAGCGACTACCCATCCGGCAAGGAGGGCGACGTGTTGATGGTCGAGTTCACGGTCGCCGGCATCCCCTGTATCGGCCTCAACGGCGGTCCCGCGTTCAAGCACAACGAAGCCTTCTCGTTCCAGATCGCCACCGACGATCAGCAGGAGACCGACCGCTACTGGAACGCCATCGTCCGCAATGGCGGCCAAGAGAGCCAGTGCGGTTGGTGCAAAGACAAGTGGGGCATCTCCTGGCAAATCACGCCGCGCGTGCTGACCGAGGCGGTGGCTGCCGGCGGCGACGAAGCAAAGCGCGCGTTCGATGCGATGCTGGGCATGAAGAAGATCGACATCGCTGCGATCAAGGCGGCACGGCGCGGGTGACATTGCGCTCTCCGGTGCGCTACCACAACTAACGAGATGTCAGGATGTGGCTACAGGCCACCCCTTTGCGATAGAGGAGAGCATTATGGCTGACGTACCTGCCTGGAACGCCAAGGGTGAGTGGTTCGACGTATGCAGATGCAACGTTCCCTGCCCCTGTTCTTGGGCTCAAGCCCCCGACGGCGACTACTGTGACGGGGTCTTGGTCTGGCACATCCGAGAGGGCCGCTACGGTGATGTCGCACTGGACGGACTCAACGTCGTCGCATTTGCCAGTTTCAAGGGCAACCTATGGGAGGAGGGTGCTCATTCGGAACCCAAGATGGGTGTCGTCATGGACGAGCGCGCGGATGAGGGACAGCGTGAGGCGCTCCAGATGATTTTCGGTGGACAGGCAGGTGGCTGGCCCGCCCGCCTAAACGAGATCTTCGGTCCCGAGATGCTAGGGCTCGAGTTTGCGCCCATCGAGGTGGAGATCGCTCCAGACCGAACCTCCTGGCGCGCAGTCATTCCTGGTCTCGTGCGTGCCGCGGCCAAGGCCCTGTCGGGCCCAACGAGCGAAGGCAAGCCACCTCGGATGGAGAACCTTCCCGGGTCCGAGACGGGACCCGGACAGGTCGGCACTCAGGGAAAGGCAACGGAGGACAATGTCAACGCCTTCGTCTTCAAGTGGGACCGCGCCGGGAACTCTAGCAAGCACATCACCTTCGACTGGAGCGGTCCCGACGCGGCATGACCACCCATATGGGTCCGCAATGCGATCGCGAACCGGACATTGTGAGCGGAGCGTGCGCGAGTGGGCGATGCGCCAAGGCTGGGTCGAAGGATCGGTGCGCCACGAGCAGGCTAAGGGAGTTCTGGTCGCGGCGCTCGAAATGCTGGCGGCGCGGTGCGACTATGCCTTGGCTGGCTAACTCGCCCGGCGGGTTCCGGAGGGTACAAGGTCGAAGTCCCACGCCGGAAGGCTTGACAATTTCCATCACAAGATTTAAGATATGGCATCCTCGAAGATTGCGTCTCGCAGCCCCTCCACCCTCTGGAGCGGGCTATTTTGCTTTCGGACACCTTTGAGGTGACGTTTTGAAGTGATGTCGGTCGGGCGAGAGGGACTGCGGAACCTTCTCTGTCGGCGCTCGCTTCTGCTAAATCACTGAGATTGCGGGTCCTTCCTGGGGCCAAACGGGTACGGGGGGGCCCCGCCGCGATATTTGGCTAGCGACAGCCTGCGATTCCGGGTTCGCAGTTCGCGCCACCCGTCGCATCGCAACGCCGCAACGCGGCAGTCCGCCTCAGCTTTCGGAACCGCACCCCAGCACCGCGCCCGCGTCGCGCCGCTGCGACGCGTCGCAGTTCGCACCCCGAGGTTCGCACGAGCCTCTCATCGACGTCGCCCCGCGGCGCCGACACCCGTCCACACAATCGAGGATCTGATCATGACCGACCCAACTCCCGGGCCACGCAGCCGCCTGACCGAGCCGAGCTCCGCCGCCGGCCTTGCCGCGTTGCTCGCGCTCTTCGTCCCGAGCATCGCCGACCACGCGCCGGCGCTGGTCGAGTTGGGCCTGAACGCCGTCGCTGCCGTGGCCGGCATCTTCGCGATCGTGCAGCGCGAGGGCGCCGGCCGCTGAGCGCCAAGCCGAGCTTGAGGGATCCAGGCGTGAGCCGAGATCAGCTGACACGGCGTTGCCGCCGGCTGCTCGAGCGGCTGAGCCAGCCGAGCTCGGCCGCCGGCCTGGCCGCCCTGCTTGCGCTCCTTGTGCCCCAGCTCGCCGAGTACGCACCCACGATCGTCGACCTCGCGCTTACCGCGATCGCAATCGGCGCCGCCATCGTCGCGATGGTCAGGTGCGAGTGCCGAGACTGCAACGGTCGATGACGGCGACGCCTGAGGCCACTGGATTGGTCGCGCTCGCCGAGCGGATCGAGCTGTGGCCGATCGAGCGCCTGCGCCCTTACGAGCGCAATCCGCGCACACACTCGGACGCGCAGGTGGACCAGATCGCCGCCTCGATGATCGAGTTCGGCTGGACGAACCCGGTGCTGGTCGACGAGCAGGGCGGCATCCTCGCCGGTCACGGCCGGCTGCTGGCGGCACGTAAGCTCGGGCTCGCGGAGGTGCCGGTGATCCGGTTCGAGCATCTCTCGGAGGTGCAGAAACGGGCGTATCGCATTGGCGACAACCAGCTGACACTGAACAGCACCTGGGACGAGCCGCTGCTGGCTGAGGAAGCGGGCTGGCTCAGGGACGAGAGGTTTGACCTCGACCTGCTCGGCTTCGACGCCACCGAGCTGGAGCGCCTGCTGGCGATCGCCGACGGCGAGGCCGGGTCAGACGAAGCCGAGGACGAGGTCCCGGAGCTGCCGGAGGAGCCGGTCAGCAAGCCCGGCGATCTCTGGGTGCTCGGCAACCACCGGCTGCTCTGCGGCGATGCCACGGTGCTGGCCGACGTCGAGCGAGTGCTCGGCGGTCAGCTCGCGGACATGACCTGGGCCGATCCGCCGTACAATGTCGACTACGCCAACACGCCGAAGGACAAGCTCAGGGGCAAGCACCGGCCGATCCTCAACGACAACCTCGGCGGCGGCTTCGAGGCATTCCTGCTCGACGCCTGCACCAACATCCTCGCCGTGACCAAGGGCGCCTGCTACGTCTGCATGTCGTCGTCCGAGCTGGACACCCTGCAGCGAGCTTTCCGCGCCGCTGGCGGCAAGTGGTCGACGTTCGTGATCTGGGCCAAGAGCACCTTCACGCTCGGCCGCGCCGACTACCAGCGGCAGTACGAGCCGATCTTGTATGGCTGGAAGGACGGCGCGGACCATTTCTGGTGCGGGGCCCGCGACCAGGGTGACGTGTGGTTCTTCGACAAGCCGGTGCGGAACGACCTGCATCCGACGATGAAGCCGGTGGCGCTGGTCCAGCGGGCGATCCGGAACTCAAGCAAGAGCCGCGACCTCGTGCTCGACCCCTTCGGCGGGTCCGGCTCCACGCTGATCGCCTGCGAGAAGACCGGGCGCCAGGCGCGGCTGATCGAGCTCGACCCAAGGTATGTCGATGTGATCATCCGCCGGTTCCAGGACTACGCCGGGAAGGCAGCGGTCCTGGACGGTGACGGGCGGAGCTTCGGAGAGGTCGCCGGTGCGCGCGAAGCAGCCTGACGGACATCGAGATGCTTGTCAGCTGCTCGTGATGACGTCCAGCACCGCGACGTATTGGCACGCGGCGGCGATCAGCACGAACCCGTGCCAGATCGCCCTGTTGTAGGGCAATCCGTCCCAACGATAGAACATGACGCCGACGCTGTAGAGGAGGCCTCCGGCGACGAGCAGGACCAGCGTTCGCAGCGAGACCGCGGCGATCAGGCGATCGATCGCCACTAGGACGGTCCAGCCGAGCAGAAGGTAGGCGGCGATCGACAGCGTCTCCAACCAACCCGGGTGGAGCAGCTTGAGCGCCATCCCTGCCAAGGCCACCGTCCAGACGAAGACCAACAGGCCGAGGCCCAAGGGGCCGCCGATCGCGATCGCGGCAAACGGCGTGTAGGTCCCGGCGATCATCATGAAGATGGCAGCATGATCGAGCCGACGCCAGAACGCCCTCGCTGGATCATGCCCTGCAATGTTGTGGACGGCCGAGCATCCCAGCATGGCGAGCAGCCCCGCACCGTAGACCGCGAGGCTCACGAGCACGGGGAACTCCGCACTCGGCGGTGCCACGATCGCGAGGGTGAGGCAGGCAGCGATGCCAAGGGTCACGCCAACGACGTGAACCAGCGCGTCGACGCGCCACTCGGACAGACTCTCGAGCGGATATGGCGCGCGCGCTGCCGTCGGCGGTGCCGTTCTCCTGGATGATCATGGCGTGGGAATGGCCCGGTCGAGCCTGGTGCTGGTAGTTTCGCAGTCAGCGGCGACGCTTCGGCTTGGGGCCGGCGATCGGCGCGATCCAGGTCCGGGTCCAGAAGTCGATGGTCTGACGCACCATTTCGTCGGCCATGGCGGTCTGCTGGCGGTGCATCTCCGCTGTCCAGAAGCCTCGCGCTGCGCCGGCCCAGCTATTGGCGGCGCTCAGCCAGAGACTCATCCAAGGATTGCGCATGGGGATCTCCTTCAATCGGTTGTAGCGGAAGCGCCGCAGGCGACCCAAGGATGTCTCCCCGGGTCGCCCGTCGCGGGCAGCCTGCCCCATCGGCAGGGGTCGCATCATGGCTCAGGCCAGGCGGCGGCGTGGCATCACGCCGTCCGCGAACACCGGATGCACGACGCCCGAGCGGCCGCCGAACCAGCCGGCGATCGCGCCCAACACGAGCGCGACGAAGGCCACCAGCGCGCCGGTCGAGATCGCCGAGGCGGCGGTGTCCGCGGCTTCGGTCGCGGCCTGCTTGGCCTGATCGACCGTCTGCCTGTACTCCTGCTCGAACGCCGCCACCTGCTGGCGCGCCTCCTCGAGCGGGATGTTGCGGGCCTGGGCCAGGGCCTGGGCCGCTTGCTGGCGGGCCTGGTCGGCGTTGGCGGCATCGCCCGTCAGCAGCTGCCGGATCGAGTTGACCGCGGCGTTGTTGAGGGCCTCCGGATCGGTGCCGGTGGCGCGCACCTGACGCTCGATCGCATCGAGCGGGTTGGCGTTCTCGAGCATCGGCGCCGCCGACTGGGCGACGGTCTGGCCGACGCCGCCGATCGCGCTGGCGACGCCGCTGAAGACGCCGCCGACCAAGCTGCCGGCCGTGGTCGTCAGCAGATAGAGGACCACGAGCGTCGTGAACGCCCAGGTCGTCAGGCCGTGGAGGGCGCCTGTAGTCGGCACGGTGCGGCCGGACATCCGGGCGGCGATGTAGCCGCCGGCGAACGCGGCAATGATGCCCGAGACGACCCACCAGACGGCGGCGCTGACCGAGAAGGTCGTGGGGGCCGGGTTGTCTGCGCTCGCCGGGTCGAGCGTGGCCATCCCGATCCCGGCGCCGAGCATCGTCAAAAGTACCTGGACGACCAGCGCGACGACCACGCCGGCGAAGATCGCGCCCCACGCGACACGATTGATCATGATGGTGTGGGCGTCGTCGTCGATGGTGGGGCGGCTACGGGTTGCGGTGGCATGCACGCCGGATGGATCGTGCGCGGGCGCGGTGGTTTCGGTGTACTGGGTCAACGGTGTGAACCTCTGCTGGGATGCCCGGGTGGGGCGATCGTTGCGGTTGGAGCGGGGCGGGCGACGCCATCAGTTTGGCGCGGGCGCGCGCGGCGAGGGGTGCCGGAACCGGGCCGGTCCCGTAACTCGGCTGCGTCAACGGCTCTCCAGTGATGGCGGTTCCTCTTCTTGAAGTTTTTTTGGGCGGATGGGCCATTACCACAAATTTTTAGTAGATCGGATGAAGTACGAGCAAGAGTTCCATAAAATCGGCGGTCCCGACCCCGTCGGAAGGCCTGCACCCTCGCGTGAGTTCATCAGGCCAATTGCTGCAGCCGCCCGTGGCCGGAAGCGACCCGGTCGATTGCTTCAACCACCTCGCGCGGAGCGGCGTGATGGACCATGTGGCCTGCTCCCGGGACGATCCGCAGTTGCGCATTGTTCAGCTCGTGCGCCAGCCGAATGGACTGGTCGCCGGGATCAACGACGCAGTCGGCGTCGCCAGTTACGACGACGGACGGACAGCTGAATCCGCCGTAGTGCCGCTGCAGCGCTGCTGCCGCCGGGACCATGATCGAACCCTCCTGGGCCATGGCGCGGAGCTGCTTCGGCCGCGCGATGAGGCTCTTGGGGAAAGTGTCAGGGAAGCGATCCGGCACCGAACGCGGCGCAAACATGGTGCGCAATGTGCCCGGCAGCGTCATGTGCGTGAGCGGTGGCGCGACAGTGTGGTTCAGCAGGTCGCCCAGCACCGGAACGGCGGCCGGCGTCACCAGCGCTCCGTCGAGCCGCGTACTGGGATAGTAATACCCGGAGACCAGGACGAGACCAGCCACCTCCTGCGGGGCCTGGAGGGCCCACGTGAGCGCGACCAACGTTGCCCAGGAATGGCCGACCACGACCGGTCGCTCGACACCAAGTCGGCGGCAGGCCGCGCGAAGCAAGTTCGCCTGCGCTGCCGGGGTCCAGGACCGATCGCGGGGCCGTTCGCTGTAGCCAAAGCCCGGCCGGTCGAAAGCCACCACCCGGCGCGAGGCCGCAACGAGGTCGAACACGCCGCTGACGATCCAATCCTCAACCATGACGGTGTTGCCGTGGAGGAGCACGACCGGGAAGCCACCGCCCCGGTCCGTCGTGCCAGTGTCCGCCGCCTCCTCGTCCAGGTAGTGCAGCCGCGTGCCGTCCAACTCGAGGAAGCGACCGACTGGCGGGTTGTCGCGCTCCGCGCGGCGGGCCCGCGCCCGGTTGTAAAGAGCCGCCCCGCCGAGCGCCGCGGCGACTCCGAGGGCGATCGCCATTGTGCCGGGCCGCGGCGCGTGGGCGAGGCCGCGTCGCGTCGCGACGCGCGCAGAACGCATGCTCATGCCATGTTCCTGGTACCTGGTGGGTCTGGGTTGGGGGCCTGACGCGGGTTGGGCGCGGCGCCAGGGCAAGCACCGCTGCTGGTGCCCGTCGAAGAACCCGATCGCGCGCCTTCCGTTCCCGCGACGGACGAAGTTTCGGTCGAGAAGCCACAAAGCCCAGCCGGGCGCAGCCCCTTGGCTGGACTCGGAGATCCGATCATCGGCGGCTCCGGGATTCCCCGGGCGACAGAGATATTGGGGCGACGGCCAAAGCGACCACAAGAAGACCGCCGCCGGGCGCGAGGCCGCGGCGGCGAAGGCGTTGGCAGGTTGTCGGTCGGGCTACTCGACGATCCGGTAGGTGGTCGCGCTGCCTTTGGCGCCGGTCTGGTTGGGGCCGACCTCGCGCGTGCGGGTCGCCTCGACCGTGAACCCGAGCTTCTTCTTGACCGCGCCGGAGATGGCGCCGCGGATCGTGTGATGCTGCCAGCCGGTGGCGACGGCGATCTGCTCGACGGTGGCGCCCTCGGGACGCTTGAGCATCTCGATCATCTTTGCCTGCTTAGTGCCGGCGCGGGGCGTGGGCTTGCCGGTCGGCTGAGCCTCGGGCTCCGCGGCGGGCGGCTCGGCCTCGGCCTTCCCCTTACGGGAGGGCTTGCGCTTGGCCGGCGCGGCCGCGTCGTCGGCCGCTGCGCTTTCGGCCGGGCCCTCGCCCGCGGCACCGGTCTCGGCCGACGTCGGGGCTGCGTCGGGCTCCGTGGCGCCCGCCGGCGCCTCGTCGTCCTCCTGCTCGACGCCGATCGCGGCCATCCCCTCGCTGGTGATGACCACGCGCTCGGGCCCGCCGTCGGTATCGAGGACCCGGATCAGGCCGCGGTTGCGGAGGCTGTCCATCACCTTGGTGAGTGCGCCGCCCTTGAGCTTGAGGCCATCGGGCAGGGGCAGCACCGAGAGGTCGGCGCGCTGGGCGGCGGCGCCGAGGATCACGAGCTGGGTGTCGCTGAGCTTGGTCATGAGAGGTCTCCGTCGCTTCGGAGAGCACCATCGCCCTCCTACGACCCTGAGCCCCGGCGGGCGGAGCCGCGCGGGGCGGGGCGTGGGAGATCGGGGGGCGCGCTTACTCGGCGCACTCACCTTCCTTGAAGGCTTGGTCGGTGACCCGCTTCAGCATCTCGGCGTAGTATCCGAGCGGCGGCTTATCCCTTTGCATCTGGCTGCCCCTACGGGTAGTATGATCGATGGTAGGAGGGCGTGGTGATAGGTGATGTTCCGCGGTCGTTGCGTGAGTTCGAGGCGCGGTTTGCGGATGACGAGGCCTGCGCCCGCTGGTTGCTGGCGAAACGCTGGCCGGACGGCTTTCGCTGCCCCGCTTGTGGCCATGACCACGGCTGGGAGCTGGGGCGCGGCGTGGTGCTGATCGAATGCGCCCGGTGCCACCGCCAGACCTCGGCGACCGCGGGCACGGTGCTGCACCGTTCGCACCTGCCGCTCAAGACCTGGTTTCTCGCCGCCTGGCTGGTAGCGACCCACAGGAACGGCATCTCGGCGCGGCAGCTGTGGCTGCAGCTCGGCTTGGGCTCCTACAAGACCGCCTGGCTGCTGCTCGCCAAGCTGCGCCGGGCGATGGTCGACCCGGAGCGGTCGCCGCTTGGCGGCCTGGTCGAGGTCGACGAGACCAGCATCCCCTTGCGCACCAAGGACGACCCGATCACGCCCCAGTCCGGCCGCTCGGAGCAGGGCAAGCTCTTGATCGCCGGCGCGGTCGAGATCCATGGCAGGGGCCCGGGCCGGGCCCGCCTTGCGGTGATCCGGGATTATTCGGCCGCGACCCTCGGCGGCTTCGTCGGTGGCAACGTGGTCGCCGGCAGCACGGTGGTCAGCGACGGCTGGTCGGGCTACGCGCGCCTCAAGGCGGTCAAGCACGATCCTAAGGTGGTCGGGCCGATGGCGGCGCATGTGCTGCTGCCCTGGATCCACCGGGTGTTCGCCAACGCCAAACGCTGGGCGCTCGGCGTCTACCACGGGCTGCGGGCACCCCATCTGCAACGCTATCTCGACGAGTTCGTGTTCCGGTTCAACCGAAGGCGCACGCCCCAGGCCGCGTTCGCCTCGCTCCTCGGCCTCGCCGCCCAGCGCGACCATGCCTCCTACCACATGTTGATCCACCAGACTTAAAGGGATAAGCCATTCCGAGCGTGCCCACGTGATCCCAGGTGATGTCGTCGGGGCTGTAGTTGAAGTGATCGTCACTGAGCGCCTGCAGCCGAGTGAGCATCTCGTCGATCTCGGCCTTCTTGGACACGAAGGCGGCGAGCGCTTGCTCCTTCGACTTAGCGATCTGCTTTTGCATCCTGGGGCTCATCTTGGTGCTCCGCATCGGCAACTTCGATGAACCAATGAACGCTCTTCGTCGCGAGAATAGCAAGCAAGAAAGACGATGTGCACCAGAGACTTAGGGCTTGACTTCCGGACCTGAGTATGGAGGGGCATGACCAGCAATCGCGAACTTGCGCGCCAGCTCGGGGTGAGCGAGACGGCGGTCCGCCGGGCCGAGAAAGTCGGCCGGATCGGACGCGAGGCTGACGGCTCGTGGGACCTGACGAAGGTCCAGGCCGCTTGGTCGAGCAACACCGACCCGGGCCAGCAGCGTCGATCGCCGGGTCGGGATCAGCCTCGGCGCAGGCCGGTCAGGACCGCAATGAAGCCGGTGCCCGACGCCGCCGTCGGTGCGGTCCGCGAGACGTTGCGGGAGAGCGGCGAGCCGGTCTCGGCCGGCAACATGACCTTCCTGCAGGCGCGCACCGCGAACGAGGTGCTCAAGGCCCAGGAACGCCGGGTCCGCCTGCAGCGGATGAAGGGTGAGCTGGTGGACAGGGCAAAGGCGGTCGCGCAGGTGTTCAAGCTTGCCCGCGAGGAACGCGACGCCTGGGTCAATTGGCCGGCGCGGGTGGCGGCGGTAATGGCGGCGGAGCTCGACCTCGACCCGCACAGGCTGCACACGGTGCTCGAGCGCCATGTCAGAGATCACTTGGCCGAGCTCGCCGAGGTTCGACCGAGCCTGCGCTGATCGTGCCAATGAACGGGAGACGGAAGCCGTGCTGGGTACCCTGATTCGCTACCTGCCGCCCTGGCGCCTCGCGAGGTCCCTCGAGGCCGTGATCGGTCCGGCTCTGCTCGTAATCGCGCTTGTTATCCTTGGCCACGCGATGGGGCTGGTGGCGCTGCGAGGCTGACGCGCGGCGGCCGCTCGGAGGTCGATGGAGAATCATGAGGACGCGGGTGCGGTCGAGCGCGCCTGGCGGGACGGCCTCACGCCCGACCCGCTGCTGACGGTCTCGGAGTGGGCCGACCGCTATCGCGTCCTGTCGCAGCGGGCATCGTCCGAGCCCGGACGCTGGCGGACCGAACGCACGCCGTATCTCAAGGAGATCATGGATTGTCTTTCGCCGTCCTCGCCGTTCCAGCGGGTCGTGTTCATGAAGGGGGCGCAGGTCGGCGCTACGGAAAGTGGCAACTGCTGGATTGGGTACGTGATCCATCAGGCGCCTGGTCCGATGATGGCGGTGGCGCCGACCGTCGAGCTGGCCAAGCGCAACTCCAAGCAGCGCCTCGACCCGCTGATCGAGGAGAGCGAGGTGCTCCGGGAGCGGGTACAGGAGCGGCGGAGCCGGGACAGCGGCAATACCGTGCTCTCCAAGGAGTTCCCGGGCGGGGTGCTGATCCTGACCGGCGCCAACAGCGCGGTGGGCCTGCGCTCGATGCCGGCGCGCTATTTGTTCCTCGACGAGGTCGACGGCTACCCGGGCGACGTCGAGGGTGAGGGCGATCCGATCCTGCTCGCGGAGCGGCGATCGGCGACCTTTCAGCGGCGGAAGATCCTGCTGGTCTCGACGCCCAAGACCAAGGGCCTGTCTCGGATCGAGCGGGAGTACGGGCAGAGCGACCAGCGCCGGTACTTCGTGCCGTGCCCGCACTGCCATGAGCAGCAGACGCTGGAGCTTCAGAACCTCCGCTGGCCCGAGGGCCGGCCGCGGGAGGCTGAGTACACCTGCGTCCACTGCGGCACCCTGATCGGCGAGCGGCACAAGACCTGGATGCTGGAGCACGGCGAGTGGCGACCGACCGCACCGGGCGATGGGCGCACCGCCGGCTTCCATCTCTCCAGCCTCTACAGCCCGGTCGGGTGGTTCAGTTGGGCAGATGCCGCGGAGATGTATGAGCAGGCCCGGAAGGCGCCCGACCTGATGAAGGGCTTCGTTAACACGGTGCTGGGGCTGCCGTCCGAGGAGGAGGCCGAGGCGCCGGAGTGGCAGCGGCTCTACGAGCGCCGCGAGACTTACCGCATCGGCATCGTGCCCGAGCCGGGTCTGTTCCTGACCGCCGGCGCGGACGTCCAGAAGGACCGGCTCGAGATCGACGTGGTCGCCTGGGGGCGGGGCAAGGAGAGCTGGTCGGTCGACTACCGGGTGATCGAGGGCGACACCGCGCGGGCCGAGGTCTGGGCCAAGCTCGATGCGCTCCTCGATAGAGACTGGCCGCACGCCTCCGGGCACACTTTGCCGATCCGGGTGATGTGCGTCGATGCCGGCTATGCCACCCAGGACGTGTATGCCTGGGTTCGGCAGCATCCGCAGGCCAGCTGGGGACCGGCCGGCGCCGCGGCGCGGCAGCCGAGGACGGTGGTCGCGGTCAAGGGTCGGGACCGGGACACGGCGCTGCTGCTGTCGGTGTCGAAGGCCGATGCCGGCGGCAAGCGCCGCGGTCTGCGGGTCTGGTCGGTCGGCACGCCGGTCGCCAAGGGCGAGCTGTATCGGTGGCTCAAGCTCGAGTGGCCGACCGAGGAGGCGCTGGGAGCTGGAGCAAGCTTCCCGCCTGGGGCCTGCCACTTCCCGCAGTACGGCGAGGACTACTTCAAGCAGCTCACGGCCGAGCGGCTGGTGACCCGGATCGTCAAGGGCTTCCCGCGGGCGTCGTGGGAGAAGGAGCCGGGCCGGCGCAACGAGGGCCTCGACTGCCGAGTCTACGCCCGGGCCGCGGCCGCGATCTACGGCCTCGACCGGTTCGAGGAGCGCCACTGGCGGCGGATGGAGGAGGCGTTGGCGCGGACCGTGGAGCGGAATGACGACGAGCCGGCATCGGCTCGGCTGCCGTCGATTCGCCCGCCGGCGCGGCAGGTGATCCACAGCGGCTACATGGCGCGCTGACATGGCGACTGTGACGGAGCTGCAAGCGCGTGTTGAGGCATTGAAGGCGCAGCGCGACAGCGCGGTCGCGCGTGTCTCGTACGATGGCCGCTCGGTGGAGTACCGCGGCACCGCCGAGATCGCCCGCGCGATCGCCGAGCTCGAGCGCGAGCTGCAGGCACTGCAGGGCGGCACGCCGGTGCGCCAGATCCGGGTCTACACGTCGAAAGGTCTCTGAGCTTGAACCTGGTCTCTCGTATCATCGGGGCGGCACGGCTCCTGGCGACCGGCAAGCTCGCCCAGAGCTCGGGCTTCGAGGGCGCGCAGATGCAGCGCCGCCTGGTCGCCTGGCGGGCCGGCGGCGAGAGCATCAACGCCCTGATGCTCCAGGGCGGCGAGCTGCAGCGGGCCCGCGCCCGCCAGCTCGTGCGCACCAACCCCTACGCGTCGAACGCGGCGGCTAGCTTCGCCGCGCATGCGGTGGGTTGCGGCATCAAGCCGTCGAGCCTGGTCGAGGACGGCGCGCTCAAGGACCAGATCCAGCGCCTCTGGCTTTTCTGGACCGACGAGGCCGACGCCGATGGCCTGACCGACTTTTACGGCCTCCAGACCATGGCCGCGCGCGCCATGTTCGAGACCGGCGAGTGCTTCTTCCGGTTCCGGGCGCGGCGATCAGAGGATGGCCTCTCGGTGCCGCTGCAGCTGCAGATGCTGTCCTCGGAGCACCTGCCGCTCGCCAAGTGCGAGACCCTGCCGAACGGCAACGAGATCGTCTTCGGAATCGAGCTCGACCGGATCGGGCGCCGGGTCGCCTACCACTTCCACCGCATCCATCCCGGCGATGTGAGGCAGCGGGGCATCGGCGAGACGGTCCGGGTGCCGGCCGAGCAGGTGCTGCACGTGTTCCATCCGATCGCCGAGGGCCAGATCCGGGGCGTGCCCTGGGTCGCGCCGGCGATGGTGCGGCTGTGGCTGCTCGACCAGTACGACGATGCCGAGCTCGACCGGAAGAAGGTCGCGGCCATGTTCGCGGGTTTCGTCACCCGGCCTGGCCCCGATGACGTCATGGGCGAGGACAGCGCCCAGAAGGATGCCGACGGCGCCGCCCTGATCGGGCTCCAGCCCGGCACCATGCAGCTGCTGCTGCCAGGCGAGGACATCAAGTTCTCCGACCCTGCCGACGTCGGCGGCAGCTACGAGGCGTTCCAGTATCGGACGCTGCTGGCCTGCTGTTCCGCCATGGGCGTGCCTTACACCAACGTCACGGGCGACCTGAGGCAGGCGAACTATTCGAGCCTGCGCGAGGGCAAGCTCGAGTTCCGCCGCCGCATCGAGCAGCTCCAGCACGGCACGCTGGTTTTCCAGCTGTGCCGGCCCGTGTGGCGGCGCTGGCTGGGCGACGCGGTGCTCGCGGGCGCGCTCAATCCGCCGGGCTTCGCCTTGGAGCCGGCCCGGCACATGGCGGTCAAGTGGATTCCTCCGAAGTGGGACTGGGTCGATCCGCTCAAGGACCGCAAGGCCGAGATCGAGGCGATCGACGCCGGGCTCAAGTCTCGCTCCGACGTGATCGAGAGCGAGGGCTACGACGCTGAGGAGGTCGACCGCCGGATCGCCGCAGATCATGCGCGCGAGCAGGAGATGGGCCTCAGCTTCGGACAGAAGGCGCAAGGGCAGGCCATCGGTGCCGAGCCCGCGTCCGACGAGAGCGATCCCGCGAGCATGCCCACGACCGAGGGGAACGCTGCCTGATGCGCCGCTGGTATGAGTTCCGCGCCCGAGTGAAGGACGCCCCGGAGATCGTGATCTACGACGAGATCGGCGCCTTCATTCCGGCCAAGGCCTTCCCTCGACGAGCTGAAGGGACTCGGGCCGGTGGCCGAGCTGACGGTCCGGATCAACAGCCCGGGCGGCTCGGTGTTCGATGGCGTCGCCATCTACAACGCGCTGAAGCGCCACCGGGCGAAAGTCACGGTCTGGGTCGACGGCATCGCCGCCTCGATCGCCAGCATGATCGCGATGGCGGGCGACGAGGTCGTGATGCCCGAGAACGCAATGCTCGTGCTGCACTACCCGTCGGGGCTGGTCGCAGGCACGGCCACCGACATGCGCGCCACGGCCGACGCCCTGGACAAGATGGCGGCCGCGATGGTCGCCGCGTATCGCGACAAGTCGGGCGCCGGGGACACCGAGATCGAGGCGCTGATGGCGGCCGAGACCTGGTTGTCGGCCGAGGAGGCGGTCGAGCTCGGCCTGGCCGACCGCGTCGAGGCGCCGGTCCGGATGGCAGCGCACTTCGACCTTTCCCAGTTCCGCAACGCGCCGCCGCAGCTGGCGGCGGTCGCCGCGAGCGTCACTGCACAGGAGGACGAGATGTCCGATTCGCGCAAGACCCGACCGCGCAAGCCTGACGCGGCCGAAGCCACAGCCGCCGATGATACCGCGCGGACGCCAGGTGCTGAGCAGATCGCGGTCGCGGAGGACGACCAGCCGGCGACGGCCGCCGAGTCGCCGCCAGCGCCCGGAGGTGAGCCTGCCGCCGCAGCCGTCGCCGACCAGGTGACGCCAACCGCCCCGGCCGCACCTGCGCGGCCGACCGCTCAGGTGATCGACCTTGATGCGGTCCGCGCCGACGAGCGCCGGGCGACGCTCGCTTACGTGGCAGAGGTCCACGAGCTCTGCACCATTGCCGGACGGGGCGATCTGGCCGCCGGCTTCATTGCGAGGGCGACCCCGGTGGCTCAGGTCCGCCGGACCCTGCTCGAGGCCCGTGCGGCCGAGGACGAGGCCACTGCCATTCGCAGCCAGGTCCGGCCGGTCAGCATCGAGCCGGCACCAGCTGCGATCGACACCGCGGCGATCTACGCCGCCCGTAACCAGAACGTTCGATAGGAGGGGCAGATGCCCGAGCTTAGCGAAGGCCGGTACGCCGGCGAGTTCATCGTCTCCGAGGGCAACGGCAGCATCTCGCGCGAGACCATTACCGTGCTCTCCGGCGAGACCCTCGAGGCCGGCGCCGTGCTTGGCAAGGTCACCGCCAGCGGCAAGTACAAAGCGCTCGACCCCGCCGCCGTCGACGGCTCCGAGGCCGCGGCCGGCGTGCTCTATGGCGCGGTCGACGCCTCCGCTGCGGATGCCGAGGGCGTCGCGATCGTTCGCCTCGCCGAGGTCAACGCTGCCGAGCTGGTCTGGTCCGCCGGCATCACCGGCGGCGAGCAGACGACCGCCCTCGGCCAGCTCGCCGCGCTCAACATCATCGCCCGCTGACGCCGGGCTCTTCCTCAGAGGATAACGCTGATGCCCGCTTTGGACATCTTCTCCGGCTCCGCCTTCTCGATGGTGGCGCTGACCGACGCCATCAACAAGATGCCCTACGTCCCCGGCCGGATCGGCCAGCTCGGCCTGTTCCGCGAGCAGGGCGTCTCCACCACCTCGGTCATGATCGAGGAGCGCGAGGGCAGCCTCAACCTGGTCGAGACCACCGCCCGCGGCGCGCCCGCGGTCCAGAACACGACCAACAAGCGCAAGGCCCGCTCGCTGGTCGTGCCGCACATCGCGCTCGAGGACACCATCCTCGCCGACGAGGTCCAGAACGTGCGCGCCTTCGGCTCCGAAAGCATGCTCGAGGGCGTCCAGGCGGTGGTCAACCAGCGCATGTCCGAGATGGCGACCAAGATGGACGCCACGCTCGAGCACCTGCGGATCGGCGCGATCAAGGGCCAGATCCTGGATGCCGATGGCAGCGCGGTGATCTATGACCTGTTCACCGAGTTCGGGGTCACCGCCTACACCGAGATCGACTTCGACCTCGACAACGCCAGTCCGGCTGCGGGTGCGGTCAAGATGAAATGCCACGACGTCCGGCGCAAGATCGAGGACGAGCTGGGTGCCGCCCCCTACGAGCACATCCACGCCATCTGTGGCGCCGACTTCTTCGACGACCTGATCACCCACCCCGAGGTCACGACGGCCTACAACCGCTACCTGGACGGCGCCTTCCTGCGCCAGGGCCAGGCGCGCGGTTCGTTCGAGTACTCGGGGATCGTGTTCGAGGAGTACCGCGGCCGGGTCGGCACCGTCGACTTCACGGATGCGAGCAAGGCGTACTTCTTCCCGGTGGGCGTGCCGGGGCTCTTCCGGCAGTACAATGCGCCTGCCGACTTCGTCGAGACCGCCAACACGATCGGGCTGCCGCGCTACGCCAAGCAGGCGGTGGATCAGCAGTTCGCCCGCTGGGTCATGCTGCACGTGCAGTCCAACCCGCTGCCGATCTGCACGCGGCCGCGGGTGCTGATCAAGGGCAAGCGCACCTGATGACGGTGTTCCAGGGCGCGGTGGATGCGACATTCGCCACGTTTGGGATCGACGCCGTCTACACACCGGCTGGCGGCGAGCCGGTCCCGGTTCGGGTAATCGCGAAGCGCCCTGACACGATCGTCGGCTTCGGCGAGACCCGCATCCACGCCGAGACCGCGAGATTCGAGGTGCGGGCGAGCGAGGTCGCCACCCCGCGTCCGGGCGACCAGTTCACCGTCGGTGGCGAGACCTTCGTCGTCCAGGGCGAGCCCGAGCGGCGCGATCCCGATCGGCTCGTGTGGAGTCTTGATGCAAGGTCGGCATGACAGCAGCCCCGCCCGCCCTCACGGCTGTGGCGAGACCTCGAACAGGCAGTGATCGTAGGCGCCCTCGGCGGCGCAATAGACTTCGCGGCCCTTCAGATGCTGCCTGCGTCCGGCACTGGCGGCGAGATATTCGAGCGAGCCCTCCAGCCAGGCCGAGAACATGTAGCAGACCCTGCGGCCGCTCATCCGGTGCGCCTCGTCGACCATGGCGGAGTTGCGCAAACGCACTTCTGCGATGCCGGTTTCCGGCTCCAGCTTCAGGATATCGAACTGGCCCCAGCCCCGCTGGGTGATTCGCCGCATGTAGAGACGGAACACCTCGACACCGCTGATGCCATGATAAGCTGCCTCCTTCTCGCACCAAAAATAGGCCGAGCGGTGGCCCGCGGGCCGAAGAACCTCCTCGAGTTTCTCTGGCCCGAGGACCGCCTCGACCGCATAGTGGTTGTTGAGAAAGAAATGCTGCGGCACCAGGATCATCGGCAGCGCGTCGACCGACCAACGGCCCGTCACATCATCGACCTGGATGTCGACCTGCGGCTCGCCCATCGGTCAAGCTCCCCAGACGGTGCGGAGCAGGTTGAGCCAGTTGCGGCCGACGACGCCCTCGATGCGGCCAGACGTCCAGCCGCGGCGCTGCATGGCGGCGGTCAGGTTCGGCCATTCGCCGATCGTGCGCAGCCCCTCCGGGTTGATGACATCGCCGAAATCGGTAAGGCGCCGGGCATAGCCCTTGTCGTGGGTGATCCAGTCGAAGAATGGCTGGCCATAGCCTTGCGTGAAGTCGGTACCGACACCGACATTGCCCTCGCCGCAAACGTTGATGACATAGTCGATGGCCTCGACGTAGTCGTCGACATCGGCTGCCGCGCCGCGCTTGAGGAAAGGCGGAAACATCGTCACGCCGACAAAGCCGCCATGGTCGACGATAAACTTCAGCTGCTCGTCGCTCTTGTTGCGTGGGTGGGCCTTGAGGCCGGCCGGAAGGCAATGCGAATAGGCCACCGGCTGCTCGGAGGCGAGGATCACGTCTTCGCTTGTCTTGGGCCCAACGTGCGACAGATCGCAGAGAATGCCGAGCAGGTTCATCTCGGCGATCACCTCACGGCCGAAATCGGACAGACCACCGTCCTTCGATTCATAGCAGCCGGTGCCGACCAGGTTCTGGGTGTTGTAGGCGATCTGGATGATGCCGATGCCGAGCTCCTTGAAGAGGCCGAGATAGCCGATCTGGTCCTCGATGCCGGTGACATTTTGCCAGCCGAGGATGATGCCGGTCTTGCCCTCCTCCTTCGCCTTCAAAATGTCCACGGTGGTGTAGACCTGCCTAATGAGGTCGCCGTGCTCGCGGAACCAGGCTTTCCAGCGCATGACGTTGCGCATCGTCTCGGTGAAACCTTCCCACACGCAGCAGGTACAATTGGCCGCGGTCAGCCCACCACGGCGCATGTCCTCGAATACCGGCCGGCCGAAGTCGGAAATGATCAGGCCGTCGATGACGATGGACTCGGTGTGCAGGTCAGGAGACATGGTTTTCCTATATGGCTTGTCTGAGCTCAGCTCAACGCCGCGATGATCCTGCCGATCCGCTCGATGTTCCCGAGCGCCTCCTGGTGGGCCAGGCCCGGCCATTGCACGCGCAGCAGGATATGGTCGGTCCGGGCGATCTCAGAGTAGCGCAGGATCTCGTCCTTCACCTGCAGGGCGTCGCCGATCAGGAACCGGCCCTTGGCGAAGTCGTCGAAGATGTCAGCGAAATCGCGCGCCGCGGTCTCGCCCTGGCCCCAGGAAGCGTAGGCGCGGTACTTGTACAGCAGCGGGCCGCGGCTGGTCGCCGCCGCATGCGTGGCGTCGCGACCGACGAAGCATTCACGGATCAGCGGGCAGCTGACGCCTTCCGGCTGGCCGGTCTGGCGCCGTTCATCGCGAAAGGCCTCCAGGCGGGACAGTATGGACCGGGTGGACAGCGTCGGCGCGATGCACCAGGCGTCGGCGATCCGCGCGGCCCTGCGCACGGCCGGCTCGACGTCGCCGCCGAGCCAGATGGGCGGCCGCGGGCTCTGCTTGGGTCGGACGCTCGCCTTGGCGTTGTCGAGTCGGAAGTAGCGACCGTGGTGGGTGACGCTGTCCTCGGTCCACAGCCGCTTGATCACTTCCAGGCCCTCGGTCAGGCGCCCGACGCGCTCGCGCTGGTCGACGCCCATGGCCTGGAACTCCTCGGGCCGGTAGCCCAGGCCGGCGCCGAGCACGTAGTTGCCATCGGAAAGCCAGTCGATGGTCGCGGCTTCCTCGGCCGCGAGCACCGGGTTCATCATCGACAGCAGCAGGACGCCGGGGCCGATCTGCATGCCGGCCGCGTCCGCCACCAGATGACCGAGCAGCGGGTTAGTCTGGAACATGCCCATCGGACCGGTCAGCAGGTGCTGGCCCACGAAGAGGGAGGAGAAGCCGTTGTCGCGGGCCGCGCGCACCTGCTCGCGCAACGCCTTCAGAAACGCCCCGGGATTCTCCTCCGCTGCCCACTGCACTGCGGTGAACAAGCCGATGCGCATGTGTCCTCTCCCGATCAGTGTCTGACGCCGAGGTTCAGGCGGAGCGGAGAGGGTGTCAATCTCAGCCACTGCTGTTCGACTCAGCCCTCCGGGCGCCTGCGCGGTACGACCGGTCACCGACCGCAATTGGCTGGTCTGTGCTGATGAAACTTACCGGAATCATTACGCGCTCGCTGCAAGCCGACATGCAGGTCGAGTTGCGCGAGCTCGAGCGTGCGGTGGCGACCGGGACGCGGGACGCCGGGCGCGGCCTCAAGACCGAGCTCCGTCGCCAGGTCTCGAGCGCCGGGCTCGGTCCTCGGCTCGCCAATACCTGGCGCGACAAGCACTACCCGAACCGGAAGCTCGATGCCGCGAGTCTGGTCTACACCAAGGCGCCGCAGATCATCCGGGCGTTCGACGAGGGTGCGCTGATCCGGAGCAAACGTGGGCGCTTCCTAGCGATCCCGACCGAGAACGCGCCGAGGAAGGGGACGGACGGCAAGCGGATCAGCCCGAGCACGTTCCCGGAGCATCGCTTCGGGCCGCTCCGGTTCGTACCCCGGCAGAGCGGACCCTCGCTCCTGGTCCTTGATGGGTTGCGAGCCTCGTTCAGCCGCAAGACCGGCGAGCTCCGTGGCTTCCGCCGCGCGACCGATCGAGCCCGACAGAGCGGTCAAGGCGTGACCACGGTGGTGATGTTCCTGCTCGTGCCACAGGTGAAGCTGCCGAAGCGGCTCGACGTCACGCGCGCGGCCGAGCGGTGGTCGGGCCAGCTGCCGGCGCTGATCGGGCAACAACTGCGGTCGGAGTAATTGATGCCGGCGAGCAAGGCCGAGCAGGTGCTGGAGGCAATGAAGGCACTGCTCGAGACGGTCCCGGGCGCGGTCGTCGAGCGCAACAGCGCGCTGCCCGAGAAGATCCCGACTGGCGGCTTGATCATGCTGCGCGACGGCGACCCGGGCGAGCCCGAGCAGGCGCTCGGCGGCTTCGGGAACGTCTACTACCAGCATGCGGGCGAAATCGAGGTCTACTTCGAGCAGGGCGATTCACCGGCCCGAGACGCCGCCTTCGACGACTTGCTCCAGCAGATCGGCGCCGCGCTGGAGGCTGACCGGACCCTCGGCGGCCTCGCCTTCGGCCTGACCTACGGCCGGCCCGAGACCTCGATCGAAGCCGTGTCCGGCGCACCCGCGATCAAGAGTGCGACGCTCAGCGTGTTGGTGGACTACGAGACCGCCGCTCCACTCGCCTGACTGTCTGAACATCCGCAGGAGACGACGATGGCGCGAGCCTATGGTTCGAGCGCGCACCTGCTCATGAAGCGCGAGAGCACGTACGGGCAGGCGGCGACCGGCAACTACATCCGCATGCCCTTCAACCGCTGCGACCTGGGCAGCGAGCAGGGCCTGATCGATGACCCGGTGCTCGGCCAGGGGCGCGATCCGCTGGCGCCGCTCCAGGACGTGATCAGCGACGAGGGCGACATCATCGTGCCGGTCGACCCGCGCTACCTGGGCCTCTGGCTCACCGGCCTGTTTGGTGACCCCGACACGACCGACAACGGCGACGGCAGCTTCGATCACGAGTTCGCCTCGGGCGGCGAGGACCTGCCGAGCTACTCGGTCGAGGTCGGCATGCCGAAGGTGCCCGCGTTCTTCGTTCACGCTGGCGTCAAGCTGAACTCGATCGCGCTGGAGTTCACCCGCTCGGGCGCGGCCGCCGCGACCATCAACGCGATCGCCCAGGGCGAGACCCGGTTCGGCACCACCCAGGGCGGCACGCCGACTAGCCTGACCTTCAACCGCGTCAGCCAGTTCCAGGGTTCGATCAAGCGAGCCGGCTCACCGGTCGGGAACCTGACCGGCGGCTCGGTCACCTACTCCAACAACCTCGAGAAGATCGAGACCATTCGGGACGACGGCCTGATCGAAGGCGCCGACCCGACCATCGCGGCGCTGACCGGCAAGATCGACGTGCGCTTCGCCGACACGACGCTGATCGACCTCGCCGCGGGCGGCACGCCGGTCGACCTCGAGTTCGCCTACACGCTCTCGGCGGCGGCGAAGCTCGTGCTGACCGCGCACGAGGTCTACCTGCCGAAGCCCAAACTGGCGGTCGAGGGCCCGGGAGGCGTGCAGGCGAGCTTCGATTTCCGCGGGGCGAAGAACACCGCCGCCGGCCGCATGCTCACGGTGACCCTCACGAACGACCTCGACGGGACCGTCTACGCATGATGCACAGCTTTCTCCTCCGGCTTGCCCTCAGTTCGGTGGATGTTCGCCCATGATCGACCTCGCGCAGCGACCGGAGCCCTACGAGATCGCGCTCCCATATGGTCTCGAGGTCACCGTCAAGCCGCTCACGACCGCCGGTATGGCCGCAGCCCAGGCGGCTGCCCGGCGGGCGGTCGAAGCGATCGAGCGGCAGGCCCGGGAGCGCACGGAGGCCGGGCTGGCGCTGGATGGACTTCCCGACCTCTCAGCCGAAGGCGAGCGCGACGGCTTCTACCAGGCGCAGTTGATCCGCGAGCTGGCGGTCCGGCACGTGACGAGTTGGACCGGCGTCGAGCTGGAGGGCGGACCGGCGCCGCCGACGCCGGAGAACGTCGCCGCCGTGATGGACCTCTACCCGGTCGGCGAGCGGTTCTTTCAGGAGTTCACGCTCCGGCAGGTGCTGCTGAACGCGGCAAAAAACGGATAAGGGCCCTCTGCCGCTGGCACTTCCAGCCCGGTGGAGGGCCCGAATACTGCCGGGCCTGCCGCGACGATGGCCTGCCCTGCGCCCGGGGCAACTCCGGAACCGACGGACAGCGCTGCCCCTACCGCGAGCACGCGTTGATCAGCTGCCAGGAGCACGAAAACTGGGACGTGCTGCTCGCCTGTCAGGGCCAGTTGCGGCTCGCGCCGAGCGGGCACGTGATCGGGATCGACTTGGGCGCAGCGCTCAGGATCGCTGCCGCCCGCGGCTGCAATCTTGAAGTCCTCTCGGAGCTGCTCCCCGCAGCGGAGGTGGGATTGGTCGAGGCCTTGTGCGCCGAAACGGATCGGCCCCGTTGAAGCTTGAACAGCGCCACCCATGTCCCGTCGTCCTCCCCTACCGCTATTAGGATGTGCGGCGCGTCCTCCCAAATCTAACTCGTAGCCGACCTTGATCCGAGGCGGCACGCGCTCGATCCCCATGACCTGCTCCGGCTCCAGATCAGGACGACGCGAAAGTTGTCGGGCGCCGGGACCAGGTCCATACTGCTCTTGACAGATCGGGAGGCAGCGTGAGGCCCTGAGGCCGCCGGCTGCGGCGCGCGTCGCTCATCTGCCCGCGTGAGGGCCAGCCATACCCCGCCCCGATCAGGCAGATGCCGCTCGCCCTGGACAGCCGACGCGCGTTGCGGCGGGCGAGCCGCGTGCCGGCGCGCCCGGTCAGCACCGCATAGGCGCCATAGGAGATCATCGCGACTGCCATGGCGGTGGTGCCGAGCAGCGCGAGCTGGGAGACATGGTCGCCGGCTCGGGGCGGGAGGGCTCGACGCGTGGCCAGACCTCAGGGGCAGGTCGGACCTACGGAGCCGACGACGACGTTAGTGGAGATCTCTTGGCCGCTGCAGAATTGGTCTCCAAAGCTGTTGTTGGCGCGGAACAGGTTTCCTCCGATGCCCGTGGACTGCCCCGCTCTCAGCCCCAGTCCCGTCGCAAGCGCGACCACATTGCCCACCATAATTCCAGAGAGTAGGTCGACCGCGTCTCCGTCCACGGCGAAGACCACGTTGCCCGCAACGCGACTGTCTCGGGCATGGATCGCGGTGCCGTGGACGGCGCTGATCGCGTTGTCGATGACCACCGAGGCGATGTCGGCACGCACGCCCGCGACGACGTCCCGGCCCACCCGCGTACCTGCGTTCATGCGGATCGTGTTCCCTCGGACAATGGAATTGAAGCCCACGAAGATGGCCACTCCTCCATTGTGCGAGAGGTGGACATCTTCGACGACGGAGTTGTCGCCAACATCGATACCGCCATCGTGCATTCCTATGATGCTGCCGTTGCGCACGGTCTGCGAGTGCCCATCGGCGCGGATTCCGATTCCACCGAAGCCCAAGCCTACGCAAAAGACACTACCCGAGAACGGCGAGCCAAAGCATGTCATGTTGCCCCGGATCGAGAAGCCGTTGAGGTCGATGGAGACGGCGCTGGCGGTGGCGAAAATGCCTGCGAACGCGTTCTCCGGCGTCACGAGATCGCTGGTCAGGACGTAGCTCCCCGGTACCGTGATCTGCACGGGAAAGCCGGGGGTGTCCCCCGTGAAGCAGCCGCCTCCGTCGGCACAGGTCTGGTTGATCTCGAGCACCCCGTCGACAGCGGCGGCGGGAGAGGCCAAGAGCAAGAGCCACGGCAGGACCGCCAGAGCCGTCTTCTTCATCGGAGGATCCTTCCCGGCCGAGCGCGCGTCGCACGGATGGGCGCATCGCGATCCGGGCCAGTGTGGGTCAAAGACATCGCCATACCACAACCCGCGGAAGGTTTGGAAGGCAGTGGGACCGGGCGGGCAGTCTCGGGCAGGCCCGGGCGCGATCCGCGAGCTCTATTACGCGATGGTGCAGATCGCCGAGACCGGGCGCGGCCCCGAGCACCAGATCCCGTCGATGGGCTGCACGATCAAGTGGAAGGCATGCTGCGCATCGGATCTGGGAGCGACGAGCAATGGCGCCCACGTCTGCTCGTGGGCTAATCTTCGCCATCGGGCCGGCCCCGAGCGGCTAGGGTGTGTTAACACTATTCAAAGAGGGCGGTTTGAGGTAAGCTCATCGCATGATGAGGCTGACCGAAGACCAGTACGAAGTGATCCGGCCGTTGATGCCCGTACAGCGGGGCAACGTGCGGATCGGCAATCTCGAGGTCATCAACGCAGTGCTGTTTGTGGCCGAGAACGGCTGCAAATGGCGCGCGCTGCCGGCGCGCTTCGGCAACTGGCACACGATCTACACACGGCTGCGCCGGTGGGCGGCGGCGGGCGTGCTGGACCGCGTGTTCCAGGCCCTGCAAGAGCATCGCCTGATCCGCATCCGTGTCGAGTGCGTCGGCTTGGACAGCACCAGCGTCAAGGTTCACCCCGACGGCACGGGCGCGCGAAAAAAAACGGCCCGCAAGCCATCGGCAAGTCGCGTGGCGGCTGGAACACCAAGATTTATCTGGTTGCCGCGGATGAGCGAACGGCCCTGACCTTCGCCCTGTCGCCCGGACAGGCCCACGACGCGCCCGAAGGACGCAAGCTGCTGACCGCCTGGCAGCGCCGGCCCGCTGGTGTGCCCATGGTGATGGACCGGGCGTACGAAGGCGACGAGACCCGGCAACTGGTGCTGGAGCTCGGCTTCGCGCCGGTCGTGCCGCCCAACCCCAACCGTCTTCAGCCTTGGACCTACGACCGCAGTCTCTACCGCCGGCGCAACGAGGTCGAACGCCTGTTCCGCAGGCTCAAAGGCTTTCGTCGCATCTTCTCGCGCTTCGAAAAGCTCGATCTCATGTTCACCGCCTTCATCCACTTCGCCCTCATCACCGACATGCTTTGTGTTAACACGCCCTAGTCGGCACTAATGATGCATCACATAGCGCCCGCTCTCGGACGCTCGCATCCAAATACGCAGGTTGAACCATGGCCCGACGCACCCAGACCTACGCGATCCGCCTGGCGGTCGCGGGCGGCGGTCAGGTCAAGGCTGAGCTGGTCTCGGTCGGCCAGAGCGGCGAGCAGAGCCTGAAGCGCATCGAGACCGCGGGCGGCAAGGCCTCGGGCGGGCTCAAGGACCTGGGCCGCCAGGCGGAGCTGCTGCGCACCGGCATCCGGACGCTGGGTGGCGCGCTCGCGGGTGTGACCACCGTCGGCGGCCTTGCCGCGCTGGTAAACCGCTCGATCTCGGCGGCGGACGCGATCGGCAAGACCGCCGACAAGATCGGGGTCGGGGTCGAGGCGCTGCAGGAGCTGCGGTTCGCGGCAAAGGCATCCGGGATCGAGCAGCAGACCCTCGACATGGCGCTGCAGCGCTTCGTCCGCCGCACCGCCGAGGCCGCCCAGGGCACGGGCGAGGCCAAGGATGCACTCGCGAGCATGGGCATCGCGCTTCGCGACCAGGAAGGGCACCTCCGCCGCAGCGAGGACCTGCTCGCCGACGTGGCCGACGCCTTCGCCCGGATCGAGGATCCTGCCGAGCGCGTCAGGCTCGCCTTCAAGCTCTTCGATTCCGAGGGCGTGGCCCTGGTCAACCTGTTGAGCGACGGCAGCGGCGCCCTTGACCAGATGCGCGAGCGCGCTCGTGATCTCGGCATCGTGCTCGACGAGCACCTGGTGCGGGATGCCGAGCGGGCCCGGACCGAGCTCGACACGCTGGCCCAGGTGGTCTCGGCCAACCTGACCCGGGCAGCGCTCGAGGCGGCGCCGGTGATCGCCGACCTCTCGAGCTGGCTCGCCGATGTCGCCGGCAAGGCCGGGATCGCCTGGGAGCGCCTGTTCGATGCTCCGGAGGACAAAAGCCTCCGGACGCTGCGCTACGAGCTCGACCTGACCGAAAGCACGATCGCCAAGCTCCAGGGCCGGATCGACGAGCTGCGCAAATCGCCGACGCTGGGCTTCACGACCTTCATCGACACCGCCCAGATCAGCGCCCTGCGGAGCAAGATCGACGAGCTGTCCCGCGTGCGCGGCCAGACACAGGCGCGGATCGCCTTCCTCGAGGGGCCGCCCGAGCAGCCTGGGTCGCACCCCACTCTTCCTCCGGCTCCCGATGACACGGCCGGGGTCAAGGACCGGGCCGAACGGCTGCAGCGCATCCAGGAGGATCTGGAGAGCACGCTGTTCAGCATCACGCACGAGGGCAACGAGCGGATCATCGCCGAGCGCGAGCGGCGGGTCGCGGAGATCGAGGCGCTCCGGGCCAAGGACGGCAGCAACGCCGAGCAGGTCGATCGGCTGGTCGAGGAGTCAGCCGCGGTGCGGGAGGCCCAGCTGTCGCAGCTCCGTGCCAAGGAGGCCGAGGCGGCCGACAAGGTCCGGGCCGCCAACGACCGGGTGGTCGAGGGGCTGAACCTCGAGCGCGCCGCGCTCACCAGCACCGAGCGCGAGCGGTCCGTCGCCCAGGCGCTGAGCCGTCTGTCGGCCAAGGCGACGGCCGCACAGCGGCGTGAGGTGGAAGAGCTGGCCGGCACCCTGTACGACGAGCAGCAGGCCCTCCAGGCGCGCCAGCGGCTGATGGAGGAGGGTCGCTCGGTCACCGACCGCACCCGGACCGCGACCGAGCAGTACGCGGCCGAGGTCGAGAAGCTGGACGAGCTGCTCGCTGCCGGCGCGATCGACCAGCAGACCTACTCCCGGGGGGTCGAGGACGCGAATGACCGTGCACTGCGCTCGAGCCAGGCCTGGACCGACGGCGCGACCCGCTTCCTCAAGGACTACGTCGCCGAGAGCCAGGACGCGGCCACCGCCACCGAGCGCGCTTTCGCGAACGCTTTCAGCGGTGCAGAGGACGCGCTGGTCGGGTTCATCGGTACCGGCAAGCTGGAGTTCCAGAGTCTCGCCGACAGCATCCTTGCCGACCTCGCGCGCACGACGGTGCGCCAGACCGTCACGGCGCCGATCGCCGGCGCGCTGCAGAGCGCGTTCGCCGGTGGCGGCCTGTTCGGCCTGTTTCATGAGGGCGGCGTTGCCGGTGAGCGCCCGGCCGCAGTCCGCTATGCGGATGCCGCGGTGTTCCAGCACGCACCCCGCTACCACAGCGGCGGTTTAGCAGGCTCGGGCCTCCTCCCCGACGAGGTGCCGATCATCGCTCGGCGCGGCGAGCTGGTAGTCCCGCCTGAGCGGGTGGTCCGGAAGGACGCGGCCGCCCCTGAGCAGCGGCCGATCACGGTGATGATCAACGTCACCGCGGCCGACGCCAACTCGTTCCGAGCGAGCCAAGGCCAGATCGCGGCCGAGATGGCGCGCGCAATCGACCGCGCGAGCCGGAACCGATGAGCGGGCTCAGTTCCGCGGCGCCATCGAGACGCTCAAGCCGTTGCCTTGGCGATTGCCGCAGCTGCTGCAGCGAAGCTTCCGCTCGAGGTCGAGCAGCCTGATGTACGGCGGCCGGCCGTGCTGGAGCAGCCTGGCGTCGATGTGGGTCCGCTTTCCGCAGGCCGCACAGGTCGCGAAGACCACATGCCAGGCGCGCAGATCCTCGAGCCGGATGGCATAGCGCGGCGGTATGTTCTTGCTTCGTTCCACTCCGACAGGGCTATGCCAGGGCAGGCCGGCGAGCAAGAGCTGCGTGCGCCGGCGCGGTCGGGCGGTGACGGGCGGCATCCATGACCAGCTTCCACGAGGTCCGGTTTCCGGACAACATCGCCTACGGCGCCACTGGCGGCCCCAAATTCGCGACCACGGTGGTGGCGACCGGCAGCGGCCACGAGAAGCGCAACGTCAACTGGTCGGAAGCGCGCGGCCGGTGGGATGTCGCGAGCGGGCTCAAGAAGCAGGCGCAGATCGACGAGCTGATCGCGTTCTTCCGGGCGCGCATGGGCAAGGCGTACGGCTTCCGGTTCAAGGACTGGACCGACTACAAGGCCACCGGGCAGCTGCTGGGGACAGGCGACGGTGCCCAGACCCAGTTCCAGCTGGTGAAGCACTACCCGTCCGGCAGCGTGATCGAGGTCCGCACCATCACCAAGCCGGTCGCGGGCACGGTGAAGGTCTACCTGGACGACGTCGAGCAGCTCTCGGGCTGGTCGGTCGACACGACGACCGGGCTCGTCACGTTCGGGACGCCGCCGGCGCTCGGCGTCGAGGTCACCGTCGACTTCGAGTTCGATGTGCCGGTGCGGTTCGACACCGACCACATGGCGGTGACCATCGAGACCTACCGGCTGCACAACTGGCAGCAGATCCCGATCGTCGAGCTCAGGACCTGATCATCCGTGAGTGAGCGCCTTGGGCAACGTTGTTCAGGCGCGAGCTCGTGCCAAGCGACCGATGGCTGGTGAGGGACACCAACCTCGGACCGTTCCTGGTTGTCGTGGTGCAGTCACCTCAGCAGGTTGGCAGCGCGGCTGCCGGAGCTGCGACGCGCGGGTGTCGGCCCCCTGGCTATGGTCGGCAATGGCGGCGAAGATCGGATGCGGAGTGTTGAAGCGGCGTCGGGCTAAGCCGACGCGTGGCCTGTCGAAGGTTTGAGGCACGGGCGCACGACAGTTGAGCGGTGGGTCCCGGCCTGTCACCCTTGCTCGGCCGAGCGCGTGGTCGTGTGCTGCTCTGATCGACGGAAAAGACGGCATAGGGACAGGTTGATGAACCCGTCACTATCGAAGATCTGGAAGAGGTTCGGGTTGCTGCTGGCGGCGCTGGCGATGGTCGCGGGCCCGGCAGGTGCGCAGGAACCCTCGCCTGGTGTTCTGCGCGTCGGTACAACCAATGCTCCGCCGTTTGCCTGGAAGGCCGATGACGGAGAGTGGCTCGGGATCGGCATCGACCTCTGGCGTGAACTGGCGGCCGAACTCGGATGGGAATTCCAGCTGCATGACCGCAAGTTCACGGATCTGCTCAAGGATGTCGAGGAGGGCTCACTCGATGTGGGCGTGGCTGCCATCACAATCACGTCCGATCGCGAGGCTGTCATGGATTTCACTCACCCGTTCTACATCGCAGGGCTCGGAATTGCCGTTCCTCAGAGGAGTGCGGCCCAGGGGTGGTTGAACGCAGCGGAGCGCTTCCTTACGATCCATTTTCTCTACGTGCTGGCCGCTCTGATATTGGTCCTGTGCATTGCAGGATTTGTGGTTTGGCTCTTTGAACGGCGCAGTCCTGAGATGTTCGGGGGCGGGGCGGCCAGGGGCGTCGGCAGCGGCATTTGGTGGTCCGCGGTCACGATGACGACGGTCGGCTATGGCGACAAGGCGCCGAAAACACTTGGCGGCAGGATCGTCGCCATCATTTGGATGTTTGCGTCGATCATCATCCTTTCGAGCTTTACGGCCGCAATCACATCTTCTCTTACGATCAGTGAGCTCGGTGGGCCCGTCAAAGGATTCTCTGACCTCAGGTCAGTCCGTGTCGGCACCGTCGAGGGCACTTCCAGCGCCGCCTTCCTCGAGAACCAGGGTATTGTGGCTGCGAGCTTCGCCGGCACGAGCGCAGGCTTGCAGGCGCTCGCTGACGGCGAAATCGACGCCTTTGTCGAAGATGCCCCGATCATGCAATATCTCGTCAACAGTAATTTTCGAGGCCAGCTACAGGTGCTACCGCAGACGTTCGACCGTCAGTATTATGGGATTGCTCTGCCGAGTGGAAGCAATCTTCGTGAACCGCTGAATTGAGTTTTGTTGCGTTTCATCCAAACCGAGGACTGGCGTTCTTTGGTGGAGCGCGGTTTGGGAAACTGATCAACTCGAAGGATCGAGGCGGCGCTGGCGAGTGGGTGGGACGGTGCTATGTTCCGCTCCAGGAGCGTCGGCGCAGAAAATGAATTGCGGGAGGGCAGCCATGATAGAACGGAAGGTGGACGTCGCGATCATCGGGGCCGGGACCGCGGGGCTCGCGGCCTATCGCCGGGTGCGCGAGCACATCGATTCTCTGGTCCTGATCGAGGGCGGGCCGCACGGCACCACCTGCGCCCGGGTCGGCTGCATGCCGAGCAAGCTGCTGATCGCTGCGGCCGAGGCGGCGCACGCCGTGCGCGAGACGCCGGTGTTCGGCATCCATGCCGGGCCGCCGCGCATCGATGGCCGGGCAGTGATGCGACGGGTGCGTGATTTGCGCGATTACTTCGTGGGCTCCGTGCTCGAGGTGGTGGAGGGTTTTCCGCCAGAGCATCGCCTGGCCGGATATGCCCGCTTCATCGACGACCACCGGCTCCAGGTCGGCGAGGACACGCTGGTCGAGGCGGGCCGGATCCTGATCGCTACCGGCTCGCGCCCCACCTATCCTTCCTTCTTCGCCGAGGTCGGCGATCTGCTGGCAACCAGCGACGATGTGTTCGACTGGCAGGACCTGCCCGAATCCGTCGTGGTGTTCGGCGGCGGCATCATCGGGCTCGAGCTCGGCCAGGCGCTCCACCGCCTCGGCGTGCGCGTGCGCCTGTTCGGGAGGGGCGGCGCGGTCGGGCCGCTGAGCGACCCGGAGGTCAGGGACTATGCCGCGAGGACGTTCGCCGCCGAGTTTCCGTTCAACCCGGACGCCGAGGTCGGCGCCATCCAGCGCCGCGACGACAAGGTCGAAGTCGCGTTCCGGGAGGCCGGTGGGGGCGCGGGCACCGAGCGCTTCGACCTTCTGCTCGCGGCAACGGGCAGGCGCCCCAACGTCGACCGGCTCGGCCTGGAGAACACGACCCTCGAGCTGGACGACAAGGGCGTGCCCCTGTTCGACCGCTTCACCGGGCAGTGCGGCGACAGCCACATCTTCATCGCCGGCGATGCCGACGACCAAGTCCCGCTGCTGCACGAGGCGACGGACGAGGGTAAGATCGCCGGCGACAATGCCGGGCGCTACCCGGACGTGCGCGCACAGCATCGACGCGCGCCGCTCGGCATCGTGTTCTGCGATCCTCAGATCGCCACCGCCGGCAAGTCCTACAGGCAGCTGCAGGCCGAGCGCATCGACCACGCGATCGGCGAGGTGTCGTTCGAGGATCAGGGCCGCAGCCGGGTGATCAACGCCAACCGCGGGCTGCTGCGCCTGTACGGCGCGCACGGCACCGGGCTGTTCCTGGGCGCGGAGATGATCGGCCCGGCGGCCGAGCACGTCGGCCACCTGCTCGCCTGGGCGGCGCAGCAGGGCCTGAGCGTGCCCGAGATGCTCTCGATGCCGTACTATCACCCGGTGATCGAGGAGGGTCTGCGCACCGGGCTGCGCCATCTCAACCGCCAGCTGCGCATGGGCCCGGAGCTGGTGCCGCAGTGCCTCGACTGCGGCCCCGGCGGCTGAAGCCCGCCGGCCCGCTTTCGCGGGGACGAGAAAGGCTGCGGGTTGCGGAGACGGCGCGGCGGCGCGGCAGGGCCGGCTCGAGCGAACGCGTCGCCGGTCGGACGGGGGATGCTTGGGTGGCAGTGCGCGTGACGCTTCGCTTCATCCTCGTTCGAGCGCTGCCATCTGGCGATGGAGCCCCTCCGGGTTGCCACATTGCCTGGTCAGGATCGCCGTGGCGTATCCGACTTAAAGCACTGGGTTCTCGTTTCCTCGGCGTCCCCCTGTTGTTTTCCCGGTCAACACCGTCGATCGCGCGGGCCCAAAAGGCACGCTGGAGCGTAGACCGTGTCAGCGGCTCTCGCTCAGCACCTCGCGGGCGAGGTGACGACGCTCGCCAGTGCCAGCAGATCATCCGCCGCGATGGTGCCGTTGTCGGCTTCAGCGATCACGTCGGCCGCCTCGAGGTCGACCGCGTCACCTACAGGTCTGCACCACGGCTGACCTTGCGATCGACAATCTCGACCTCGAGAGCGTTTTCTCCGACGGAATCGCGGCAGAGGACCTGCAGACCTACCTGACAGCTCTCTTACCGATCTTCGACACCGCGATCTGAGAAAGATCGGATTCTCAGACGCTTACAGCGCGCGAGAATGGGCTTAGCACTACAAGAGGGCGGGTTCGGCGGGAGTGTCGTCGGGCTGGGAGGCGGCGTCGCGGAGGTTCGGCGGCAGCGCGACGCGCAGCGTCTGGAAGAGCTTGCCGGCCGAGCCGGCGGTCGGGGTACGGAGAACGAACCGTTTGCCGTCCTGCTCGACCTCGACCTCCTGGAGACGATCCAGGTCGCGCAGGACGTCGGCCCATTCGAAGTCGAGGCCGGCTGCCGCCAGGCGATCGCGGAGCGCCTTCTGCAGCACCAGGGCGAGGAACGAACAGAACACGTGGCCGCGGATGGTCGCGTCGCGTTTGTGGAAGATCGGCCGGGTCGCCAGCAGGGATTTGGCGCTTCGGAACAGCTGCTCGACCCCCTGCAGCTCGCGGTAGCGCAGCATCGCCTGGAGGGGGTCGAGCGTGGTGTTGGTGCGTAAGACGAAGATCCCGTCGAAGCGCGCGTCCTCGGCGATCCGCGCTTCGTCGATCGCAAAGCCGACCTCAGGCGCCTTCAGAAAGCGCCGGTAGCCGCGGTTGCCGACCAGCGCCTTGTCGCCGTGCCGGAGTGCTCGGCGCAGGCTGGCCACGATCGCCTCCCGGTCGGCGGCGTCCTTCTCCGCCTCGGCCAGGTTGCGACAGACGATGTAGCGGCGGCCGCCGAGGGTTACCGCCTTGGCCTCGAGTTCGGTGTCCGGTCGACTCTGGCGCGGGATGGTGAGCGGGACAAACGGGCCGTCGTCGTCCAGCACCAGGGTGCGAACCTCCTTGGTGGTCCGTTCGCGGACCCCGAGCACGTACTCGAGGCCGCGCGCCTCCAGAGCGGCGAGGGTCTGGGCGCTGATCATCCCGCGATCGGCCACCACGCACACCCGAGCGATCCCGAACCGCCGGCGCAGGCGGTCGACCACCGGGATCAGGGCCGTGACGTCGGTGGTGTTGCCCGGCCACATCTCGCAGCAGAGCGGCCGGCCACGTTGATCCATGACCACGGCGACGACCATCTGCATCAGGTCGGGCCGGTGGTCCTTGGAGTGGCCCCGCTGGCCGAGGGTCTCGCCGCCCGCGCCCTCGAAGTAGAGACTGGTGGTGTCCATGAAGACCACCGACAGCTCGCTGAACAGGTCGCGGCGGGCTTCGAACAGCCGCTCCTCCACCATATCCTTGAGGCAGCGCGGGGCGAATGGCGTGCGGTCCGTCTGCTCGGCGTCCGGCAGCTCCGCGCCGAGCCAGCCCATCGCCCGGTAGAGATGGTGCAGCGCGAGGTCGTCGGTGCCGTCGATCCGGTAGTCTTCGCGCCAGGCATCGGCCGAGCGGTCCGAGCCCGAGACCATCAGCCGGTGAAGCACGGTGAGGAAACACGCGCGTTCGAGTGAGAAGCCGAAGCCGCGCTCGGCGGCCAAGCCCTCGATCACGGCCCGGCAGCCGGTCTCACGCCAGAGCCGCTCGAAGGCGAGCGGCGGTCCGATCCGGTGAGTAGCGAGCGCCGGCACGCTGCCCTGGTCGAGCAGCGAGAGAACCATCGAGCGCTGCGCCATGCGGGCGGCGGAACGGGCGAGCCGATCGAGGTCGCCGTTCGCGTCGACGGCTTCCTTGCGGCCGAGGTTCTTGATGATCCGCTGCTTGGTACGGCCACCCTCGCGGACGCTCTCGACCAGGTAGAGGTAGCGGTAGGGGCCGATCTGCTTCTCGCGGACGAACATGCCGCAAAGCAGCACACGAACCGGCCAAAATGTCAATATAAAAGCGCTCTCTAGAGCTATTATTTAGCAGCACATCCCTTCACCGCCGCCGGTCTCGCTTCAACAAAATCAATCAATTGGCGGCCAAAACCGCCCGATCTCCCCCGCCCACTGTCGAAGATCGGTCTTACCTCTCCATCCCTCCAGCCTCTGCGACTTCCATGCCCAAGAATCTCACGCCCGCCATGCGGGCGCATCTCGACGAGGAGACGACGCAGCTTGCTGCGATCTGGCGGATCACGAGGAAGGACGGCGCGCAGTTCTTCTTCACCGACCACGACCGGGACATCGTCTTCGCTGGCGATACCTACCGGGCCGATGCCGGCTTCGCGCGCACGGCGATCCGGAGCGATGCCGGGCTTGCTGTGGACAATCTCGACCTGGTGGGGCTGTTCGCCGAGGGCGGGATCGTCGAGGACGAGGTGCGCGCCGGCCTGTTCGACGGCGCCGGGATCGCGCTCTCGCTGGTCAACTGGGAAGATCCCGATGGCCACGGCGAGATCCGGCTGCGGCGCGGCACGCTCGGCGAGACCCGGCTGACGCCGCAGGGCTACTTCCACGCCGAGCTGCGCGGCCTGTCGCAGCCGCTCGCCCAGAATACCTTGCAGCTCTATGGCGCGGCGTGCCGGGCGGACCTTGGCGACGCTCGTTGCCAATTCCCGATCAAGCCCGACGTGCTCGGCCGCGATCAGGCGGTCCCGCTCGGGGCATTCTATCGCGTGGCGACCGCCGGCGGCGTCGGTTCGCAGGTCTACCAGGACCGGATCTACGAGGTGACCGCGGCCGGCACGACCGATGCCGCGCAGCCGCCCTACGACACCACGATCGGCCATCCGACGACAGACGGCACCGCGGTGCTCACCGCGCGGGACAGCTTCATGCGCGTGGCGACGATTGCCGTGATCACCAACAATCGGGTGTTCACGGTCGACGCCGGGCTCGATGCGTATGACGACGGCTGGTTCGACGACGGCGCGTTGACCTTCGAGACCGGCGCCAATGCCGGCCGGACCATCGAGGTCAAGTCCTGGACCCAAGGCACGCGTCGGCTGGAGCTGTGGGAACCGGCGCGTCTGACGATCGCGGTCAACGATCAGTTCCGGGTGTACCCGGGTTGTCACAAGCGCCTCCTGGAGGATTGCCGGGACAAGTTCCGGATCCCGGGCAGCTTGTCGTTCGCGAACGGCAACGCCAGGAACTTTCGCGGTGAGCCCTACGTGCCGGGCGGCGCCCTGGTCGCGGTTGTCGCGGGGTCCTGAGACATGACGACCACCGGCGGGCTCACGATCGGCACGCTCGGGACCTTCGGCCTGTCGATCGCCGGAGGATGGGCGTTCGGGCCGATCGGTTTTGCTGTCGGAGCGCTGGCCGGCGCATTCCTGTTCGGGTCGAGCGGGCCGAAGGTCGAGGGGCCGCGGCTCGGGGACCTGTCGGTTTCATCCTCGACCTACGGCGGCGTCATCCCGGTGTGCTTTGGTGTCCAGAAGGTCGCCGGCACCATGATCTGGGCGACCGACATCGACGAGGACAAGCACACCAGAAAGGTCGGCGGCGGCCTGTTCGGCGGCGGCCAGAAGATCGTCGAGTACAGGTACTTCGCCAATTTCACGGTGGCCTTCGGCGAGGGGCCGGCCGGCGGGGTGCTGCGCATCTTTGCGGGCGAGCGGTTGATCGCCGACCTGCGTCCCGGCGCCGGCGCCGCCACCCACAATACCGGCAAGTACAACTTCCGGACCTACCTGGGCACCGACAGCCAGGAGCCGGACCCGCTGGTCCGCCGGCAGGTCGAGGCAACGCACGGCGCCGGCGCCGTGCCCGCGCACCGGGATCTGGTCTACATTGTCTTCGAGAACTTCCCCCTGGACGAGTTCGGCAATCGCATCCCGCCGATCAGCGCCGAGATCTCGTGGGCGGGCGCACCCCAGGCGGTGGTCAACGATGCGACCAAGCTGTCGCCGGTCGGCCACTTCCTCGACACCCTCGGCCTCGACCCGGCACGGGGCTACCTCTACTACAAGACCGACCTGGACGAGATCGGCCGCATCCGGGTCGCCGGCATGGTCGAGGACGCGCGCGTGTCCGAGACCGATCTCGGCATCGCCCTGGAGGACATCGAGGCGGTCGACGCCGATGGCAACATCTATGTCACCCATGGCGTCACTGAGCAGTCCTTCCGGAAGATCGACCGCGACACGCTCCAGGTCGTGGCCAGCGCCAGCTTCTCCAGTAATGTCGAGCTGGCGACCATCCATGGCTACGACCTTACCGACCGGGTCGACCTCGTTCTCGCGCTCGGGTTCCTGAGCGCCCCGGCTGCGATCTTCCGCGCCCGCGACCTCCAGAAGATCTGGCAGGGCCCGAACGTCTCCAGCCGCCCGGGCGGCCTGGTCGGAGGTGTCAGCGAGTTCGGCGCGTGCGAGGCCTGGTTCGCGGCCTATCCCTCGATCGTGCTCGGCCAGCCGACCGCCACGGTCAACCTCCTGCACGCCCGGGTCGAGATGCCGGTCAGGATCAATCCGCTGACCGGCGAGGCCACGAACGATGTCACCTCGCAGCTGATCACGCTCGCCGCCGGTGAGCTCGGCGCCGGCACGATGACCGCGACCCAGCTCTGTTACGACGAGCAGAACGATCGGCTCCTGTTCATCAGCGTCCTGGATGGCGTGCGCCACCTGGTCTCCTACAGCGCCGCGGACGGGATCGTCTGGTACGTGCCGGTCGCCGGCGACCTGCCGCACCAGGGGCGCTTCACCGACGGCAAGATCCGCATGGTGAACGGCACCAGCGTGATCCTGCACTCGGCCGACGACGGCAGCCTGATCTCGAGCCAGGGCGGCTTCACGGGCACGAGCGGCGTCATCCGCTTCGACCCGCGCACCGGCGCGCTCTATACGCCCACTCAAAGTAGCGGCATCGAGCAGTGGCTGCCCGGCCGGACCTCCTCGGACAGCTCAGGTCTCGACGAGGTGGTCACCGCGCTCTGCGCTCGGGTGGGGATCGGTGCCGGCGATCTCGATGTGACCGAGCTCGGCACCGACGAAGTTCGGGGTTTCGGGATCTCACGACAGGTGAGCGTCCGCGGCGCCCTGGAGCTGCTCACCGCTGCCTACGCGTTCGATCTGATCGAGAGTGACCACAAGCTCAAGGCCAAGAAACGCGGGCAGCCGGTGACCCGGGCCTTGAGCGAAGACGATCTGGTGCGGATCAGCGAGCAGGAGACGTTCGTCGAGACCCGGGCGCAGGAGGTCGATCTGCCGGTGCGGTTCTCGGTCCGCTATCAGGACCAGGCGCTGGATGGGGAGATCGCCACGCAGACCGGTCAGCGCATCCGCAGCCCGGACCCGACCATGGGCTCGGAGAACGAGGCGACCCTCGACCTCCCGATGACCTTGAGCGCTGCCGAGGCCATGGATGTCGTGCTGCGGCAGCTCTACAGCGCCTGGTTGGAGCGGACCGGCCACGAGTGGAAAGCCAGCTGGGCGCATGTCGACCTGGAGCCTGCGGATGTGATCCAGGTCGCGCTCAATGACGGCGGCTTGTTCACGGTGCGCCTGTTGTCCTGCGATCTGGGCGCCAATCTGGAGGTGGCCTGGCAGAGCGTGGTCGAGGAGAGCTCGAGCTACACCGTCCAGGCGGTTCCCGCCGGCGGCCTCAACTACCTGCCGCAGTTCGATCCGGTCTCCTCCGAGGCCAGGCTGTTCCTTCTTGACATTCCGCTGCTCAGAGACCTCGACGACGTGCAACGGGTTGCGACGGGGCACTATTGGGCCGCCGCGGCGTACTTCGATCCCCCATGGCGTGGCGCGGTGCTGTTTGCCTCGGACGACGGCGCGATTTACGCGGGAGCCGACGAGACCTTCGACCCGGTGACCTGGGGGGTGGCGCGCAATGCGCTGCCGGACACCGACCTGCCGTTCCAGACCGATGCGACCAGTGAGATGCAGGTGGCTCTGACGAGCGGCCAGCTGTCTTCGGTGACCAGTCTGGAGCTGTTGAACGGCGCCAATGTGGCGGCGCTGGTCCGCGCCGATGGCAATGTCGAGCTGATCCAGTTCCAGGAGGCTGTTCTCAGCCAGGGGATCTACACCTTGACCACACTGTTGCGCGGCCGGCGGGGCACCGAGGTGTTCACCGGCGGACATGCGGTCGGTGACCTGTTCGTCCTGCTCGAAGGTGATGGTGTGACCCGGCGGCCCTTGGGCCTCGACCGTCTGGGGGACACGCTTCACTTCCGCGCGGTCGGTCGCGGGGGTGAGCTCCGGGACGCGCGCACCGAGCAGCTGACGCTCGCGGGCAACGACCTCAAACCCTATGCGCCGGTGCACTTGGCGGCGAGCGGAAGCTTCGGCGCCGACATCGCGCTCTCTTGGGTGCGGCGCACCCGGGTCGGCGGCGATCTGATCGACGGCAGCGGCGAGGTGCCGCTGGCCGAGGACAGCGAGGAATACGAGCTCCAGATCCTGGCCGGCCCGGGCGGAGCTGTGCTGCGCACCGAGACCGGGATCACGACCACCAGCTTCACCTATACCTCGGGCATGCAGGCGGCCGATTTCTGGGGCGCGCAGACCGAGCTGACGTTTCGCGTGTACCAGATCAGCGCGCAGGACGGGCGCGGCTTTGCGAGCGAGGCCACCGTGGAGATCCTGCCATGAGCAACAATCTAGCGCTCGCACAGGTCGCCGCCGCCCAGAACAACAAGGAGGTCACGATCAACGACCAGGCCGGCCAGCTCGATGCCGGGCTGACCGACAAGGTCGACGTCGCGCTCACCGGCACCACGTCGCCCCTGGCGCTCAGCGATGCCCAGGCGCTCCGCTGCATGGTCCTGAAGCTCACCGGCACCCATCCCGGCGGCGCCTACGAGGTGCACTGCCCGACCAACCGCAAGCTCTACGTCGTCTGGAACAGCACCGCCGGCGACGTCACCTTCAAGACGGTCGCCGGCACCGGAATCCCGGTCACCGCCGGGGCGGTCCTGATCCTCTATTGCGACGGCACCGACGTCATCCAGCTGGCGGGTCTGGTCGCCACGATTGACGACATCGGCGATGTGGTGATCACCGCCGCGGCGTCCGGGCAGATGCTGCGCTTCAACGGCGCGAGCTGGGTCAACGAGGAGACGCCCTACGACCTCTCGTTCTTTCTGCCCGGGACCTACTCGAGCGGCGCCCTGATGGCGCAGGTCGTGTTCGACCGCGCGGTCACCTTCCCCGACGGACTCTCCGGCGCGCAGGGCTACGCCGGCGTGAACGCGAGCGCGACCGCAGTGCTCGATCTCCAAAAGAACGGCGCCAACATCGGCACGATCACCTTCACCAGCGCCGGCAGCACGGCGGCCTTCGCGATGAGCGGCCCGGTCAGCTTTGCCGCCGGCGATCGCCTCTCGATCGTCAACGAGGACCCGGCTGATGCCACGCTGGCCGACATCTCTCTCACCCTCAAAGGCAAACGCGACTAGGAGAAGGCCATGGCCCGTGCGGCAGGCGACATCTCGCTCAAGTGGGTCGCCGCTCAGGAGTACACGATCAGCGGCTACCAGAACCTCGCGAACGCCGACCTGTCCGGGAACGGCAACCACGGCACCCTCTCCGGCAGTTCCATCGCGCGGGTCAACTATCGCGGCGGGCGCGCCCTGTTCTTCAACGGGGACAACAACACGGACCGCTACGACTTAGGCTCCATCGACAGCGCCAACCCCTTGTGCCTGACCGGCGACGTGCTGACGTTCGTGGCGGGCTTTCAGCTGCAGCAGTCGGGCCTGGGCAACACCTTCCCGCGCATCATCGACAAGGGCAATGGTGGCAGCGGCACGAATGGCTACTGCTTCTACATCGACGATGGGGCCGGCGACGACTACCGCTTCGATGTCGACGGCTCCACCTACGGCAGCAACACGCTGACCGGCAGCGACAAGTACAAGCACCACATCGCCTGCGTCACCAAGAACGCCGGCACGCTCACCTTCTTCAAGGAAGCCGGGGACCAGGCGAGCTTCGGTCAGGTGGGAGGGACCAAGGCCATCCCGTCCACCACGACCAACGCCGCGCTCGGCAACTGGAACCACGCCACCGACCGCAACTGGCACGGCCATATCGACTTCATCTACCTGTGGAACCGGGTGCTGGACCTCGGCGCCCGGCGAGCGATCCAGAACAACCCGTATCAGTTCGTGAAGCCCCGCCTGTCGGGCCGCACCTACGTGGCCTACGGCATCACGGCCCCCACACCTCCTCGCGGCGACAGCGGCAAGGGTTCCATCGTGATCGCCATCGTTTCCTGAGTGCAGCGCCCCTCAACACCCTCCCTGCGAGCGACGCGATCGTGAACGATACGAGCCGGTCGACGATCGTCGGGACCTGGCGACCAGGACGCCTCGAGCTGTACGTGGACGGCTGGTCGCGCGCCTCGAGCACGGCGGCGGCGACCAGCACCAGCGCCCTGTTCGGCATCTACCGCTGGGGCTGGGGCTTCTCGACCTCGCAGGACTTCAACGGCGACATCGCGCTGATCGCGTGCTTCGCCTCAGCCTGGACCCCCGCCATGGTGCGGCGCTGGCACGCCGATCCGTTCGGCTTCCTGCGCCCATGGAACGAGCTGCCTGCGCTCTTGGGCAGCGCGCCACCCGCCACGCCACCTCGACCGGCTCGGGCGTGGTCGTCTGCCTGATGGGGTAGGGTGGGAAAGCCCTTAGCCTCAGGAAGCTGTTGCGTGATCGACCCCATGGCGTGCACTTTACCCGGCTGACTGTGCCGAGCGGAGTGACCCGGGCCCGGCTGCTTAATAATGTCCGGTGGCAGAGCAGCGCCACCCGCGAGCGCCAGACGCTGATCACGAGGAACGGCGCGGCGTTCCAGGGTCAACCCATGGCGCGCCACGGCGCCGCGAGCCCGGCGTTGGCGGTGAGCGCTGGCGATGTCTTCGAACTCTCGGTCTGGCAGTCTGCTGGCGCATCGCTCAACGTCGAGGCCGACAGCCAGACCTGGTTCGCCATCGAGGTCGTCGAATAGGCGACCATGGCACTTCCTGAACAGCTGGCTCTGCGCGCTCACCAATGACCCGCTCAACTATCGGCACGCCGGCTCCAATACTCCTCATCTGTGGATCCGCGTGGAGGATCCGGCCCACGCCGGCCGGACAGAGCTGCGCCAGGGCCGCGCCGTCGAGCACCACCACGTTGCCAGGGATCATCCCAGACGGCGGCGGAACAGCCAGGCAGCGCTCGAGAGGGTGGCGACCGCGATGAGCGCCATCGGCCAGAGGCGTGGCCAGATCAGCGTTGGCGGCAGGCCCTCCAGGAAGATCCCCCGTACGATGATCAGGAAATAGCGCATCGGGTTGACTAACGTCAGCTCCTGAACCAGCGGCGGCATGTTGGCGATGGGCGTCGCGAACCCGGACAACACGATCGCTGGGACGACGAACAGGAACGCACCCAGGATCGCCTGCTGCTGGGTGCGCGAGATCGATGAGATCATCAGCCCGACACCGATCACGGCGAGCAGATAGAGGAGCAGACCAGCGTAGAGCAGGGCAAGTTGACCATGGAACGGGATTCCGAACCACAACACGGCGACCGCGATGATCACGGTGCCCTCGACCAGACCGATCACCAGCGGTGGCGACGACTTGCCGATCAGAATCTCGAATGGACGAAGCGGAGTCACCAAAAGTTGCTCGAAGGTTCCCATCTCGCGCTCACGGGCGACCGAGAGCGCGGTCACGACCATGGCGACGACCAGGGTCAGCAAGGCGACGATGCCGGGCACGATGAACCAGCGGCTCAAGAGGTTGGGGTTGAACCAGGCGCGCGTCAACAGGCGTGCCGGCGGCCCGGGCTGGCCATGCTCGGTGACCCATTCGCGATTGAACTCGCTCACAATCTGGCTCGCGTAGCCCAGGATGATCAGCGCGGTGTTGGACTCGCGCCCATCGACGATGAGCTGAACTTTGGCCGGCTGGCGACCCTTCAGGTCCGCCGAGAAGCGCTGGTCCAGGTGGACCACGAGGCTCACGGTGCGCGGATCGATCATCTCTGCGATCTCGCCGTCGCGGTCCAACCGGGCGACGACGTCGAAGGTCGGCGACCCCTCGAACCGCGCGATCAGCTCCCGGGCCTCCAGCCCGGCGTCCTCATTGTAGATCGCGGTCGTGACATGATCGACGTCGTACGTGGCGGCGTAACCGAACACCAGCAGCTGCGCGATCGGCGGGCCGATGAGCACCGCGCGGCTCTTCTTGTCCTTCCAGACGGCGAGGAACTCCTTGACAATCAGCGCGCGGATTCGAGCCCACACCGGCTTGACCCCCCCTACTCCAAGGATTTTCTGGTCTTGTGGCGGGTGAGGCCGAGGAAGATCACCGCCATGAGGATCAGCGCGGCCGCGTTGGGCAACACGATCGGCCAGATCGTCCCGGTCAGGAACAGGGTCTGGAGCGACGCCACGAAATAGCGCGCCGGAATGACATGGGTGATCCACTGCACCACCCGGGGCATGCTGGCGATGTCGAAGATGAAGCCCGACAGGATGAAGGCTGGCAGGAAGGCGATGATGATCGCGATCTGCCCGGCGACGAACTGGTTCTTGGCCACGGTCGAGATCAGCAGGCCCATGCCGAGCGACGCCAGCATAAATAATGCCGAGATGCCTAAGAGGACCAGGAAAGAGCCGCGAAACGGCACGTCGAACACGAAGATCGCCATCGCGGTGGAGAGCATCATACCGCCCATGCCGAGAACAAAATAAGGGATCAGCTTGCCGAGCAGGAGTTCGCCGATCCTGACCGGAGTGACGATCAGCGCCTCCATCGTGCCACGCTCCCACTCGCGGGCGACCACGAGCGCCGTCAGCAGGGCGCCGATCAGCGTCATGATGATTGCGATCAGGCCAGGCACCAGGAAGTTTCGGCTGCGCACCTCGGGGTTGAACCACACCCGCTGCTCGGTGATCACCGGCGCCGTCAGGTCGAGGCCGCTGGCCATTGCATACTGTTCGAGCCACTTTTGCCACGCGCCGTCAACGTAGCCCGAGACGATGCGCCCGGTGTTGGCATCGGTGCCGTCCACGATCACCTGGATCGGGGCCCCCTGGGCCGAGAAAATCTGCCGGTCGAAATTGGCCCGCAGCACCACCATGGCATCGACCGTGCCGGCGAGCAGAGCCTGCGTCGCAGGGCGCCGGTCGCGCAGCACGATCGGCGCGAAATAGGGTGAGTTGATCAGCGAATCCGCGAAGCTGGACGTGGCACTGGTCGGATTCTCGATCACCAGTGCGACCGGCACGCGCTTGGCATCAAGAGATACCCCGTAGCCGAACAGCAGCAACAGGATTGCGGGAAGAGCGAAGGCAATCGAGATGCTGCTCGGGTCGCGCACGATCTGGAGGCTCTCCTTGCGGACCAGCCCGCGCAGGCGCAATAGCGCTCCGCCACGCGCGGGCGGAGCGGCGATCGCCTCCTCGGGGCGTGGCGCCCGTGGGTCGGGCGTCTTCATTGCGGATGGGCTCGATCGTAGTCTTCAATCAGATCGATGAATGCGGACTCGAGTGTCGGTTCCGGGTGCCCGGGCGTGGCACGTGCGGCCTTCAGCTCGTCGGGAGGACCGGTCGCGACCAGCCGGCCGCGATAGATGATCCCGATTCGATCGCAGTATTCCGCCTCGTCCATGAAATGGGTCGTGACCATCACCGTCATTCCCGTGGCGGCCATCGTGTTAATCCGAGCCCAGAACTCCCGTCGCGCCAGCGGATCGACGCCCGAGGTCGGTTCGTCCAGGAACAGCACGCCTGGCTCGTGCATGAGCGCACAGGCCAGCGCGAGCCGTTGCTTGTAGCCGAGCGGGAGCTCGCCACTCTCGGCGTCGGCGAATGGCCGGAGCGCGAACTCGTCGAGGGACGCCTCGATCTTGGCCCGTTTGGTCGGGCCCGCGAGGCCGTAGGCGCTGGCGAAGAAGCCGAGGTTCTGGAGCACGCTCATGTTGCCATAGAGCGAGAACTTCTGCGCCATGTAGCCGATCCGCCCGCGCGCCAGCGCAGCCGCGTGGCGAAGATCGATCCCCAGCACCAGCGCCTTGCCGTCCGAGGGCGGTAGCAGACCGCAGAGCATCTTGAAGGTGGTCGACTTGCCGGCGCCGTTGGGACCCAGAAGGCCGAAGATCTCGCCGCCCGTAACCGCGAAACTGATGCCGTCGACGGCGCGGAAGGTGCCAAAGGCGCGCACCAGGTCTGCGACCTCGATGACTGCGCCGGCGTCATGGCCGTTGACCCGCGTCGGCGCCGACGGTGGATCGACAGGATGGGAAACCGCCGGTGACGCGGCGGCAAGCGCGGCATGGACCTCGGCGGCCGGTGCGGCCGGCCGATCCTTGAGAAGCGCGACGAAGGCGTCTTCGAACACCGGCTCGACCGGCCTCGGGGTGACCCCGAGCGCGGCCCCGGCACGCGCCAGATCTGCCGGATCGACGGTCTTCCCCAAGAGCACGCGCACGTCGCGGCCCTTGATCAACGCGTCGACCACGCCCGGCTGCTGGCGCACAGCACGGAGCACCGGCCGTCGCTGTGCTGCTTCGGTCGCGAAAGCGAAAGTGCGTCCGCGCGCGTGCGCCCGAAACTGCTCCGGCGGGCCCTGATCGAGCAGTCGACCCTCGCTCAGGAGGATCACGTCCTGGCAGCGCTCCGCCTCGTCGAGATAGGCGGTGCTCCAGAGCACGCTCATGCCCTCGCCGACCAGGGTCTCGACGATCTGCCAGAGCTCGCGCCGGGAGACCGGATCGACACCGACGCTGGGCTCGTCCAGGAGGAGCAGCCTGGGCGGATGGATCAGGGTGCAGGCGAGTCCGAGCTTCTGCTTCATGCCGCCCGAGAGCCGCCCGGCGAGGCGCCTGGTGAAGGGGACGAGACCGGTGAATCGGAGGAGGCGCTCGAAACGCGGCGCACGCGCCGCGGCGCCGACGCCCTGCAGATCGGCGTAGAGCGCCATGTTCTCGGCCACCGTCAGATCCTCGTAGAGGCCGAAGCGCTGGGGCATGTAGCCGACGTTGGCCTGGATCGCCTGGGCGTCGGCGACGCTGTTGAGCCGGAGCACGCGCACCTGCCCTTCGTCGGGCGCCAGAAGCCCCGTCACCAAGCGCATGAGCGTGGTCTTGCCAGCACCGTCCGGCCCGACCAGACCCGTGATGTGACCGCCGCCGATGCTTGCCGACAACCGATCGAGAGCGGTCGTGGCGCGTCCACCGGTGACGAAGCGCTTGACCACCTCGCGCAGCTCGATGACCGGCTCGCTCACCGCGCAGGCTCACCACTCAGGCCGGCGCGAGGCGTGTCGTTTTGCCCCCGCGTATTGTTCTCGTTGAGCAGCTTGACGGTCACCGGCATGCCCTGGCGCAGGCTGTTATCCGGGTTCTTGACATAGACACGGAGCCGGTAGACCAGGCTCGTCCGGAGCTCGGGCGTCTCCACCGTCTTCGGCGTGAACTCGGCGACCGGTGAGATGAATCCGACCCAGCCGTCATAGGTCCTCGCCGGGGCTGAATCGCTGAAGACTTCTGCTTTCATGCCCGGATGGATCCTTCCGAGATCCGGCTCCGAGACGTAAGTGCGCACCCACACCGGGTCGAGGAAGGCCATGGTATAGACCGGTGTGTTGGCGAGCACGACCCCGCCGGGCTCGACGATCCGTGTCTTGATCACGCCGCGATCCTCGGCAAAGAGCTTGGTATAGTCCAAGCGCCGGAGCGCGAGGGTCAGCTCCGCTTCCCGGGCGTGCAGCTGCGCGCGCGCTTCGGCGATGTCCTCCTTGCGGGGCCCCTGGATCACTAGCGAGAGGCGCTGCTGGGCGGCTTTCAGCTGCGCTTCCAAATTCCTTACGCTAGCGGCGTCATCGTCCAGTTTCTGCAAAGGCGCGAACCTGTCCATGGCCAGCTGCTCGGTGCGCTTCAATGTCGCCCGCGCAAGCTCGAGCTGCGCCTGCAGGGCGCTGACATCCTCGCGCGCCTCCGTGATCTCCTCGGGTCGGCTGCCGGCGAGCAGCCGGTCGAGCGTCGCGCGCTGGGCGGCGATCTGCGCCTTGGCGGCCTCCACCTCGGCCTCGTAGATCTCGGGCTCGAGCGTGGCCAGAAGCTCGCCTATCCTGACCTCGTCACCCTCCTCAACACGCATGGTCTCGACGCGCCCCGGCACGTTGAAACCGAGATCGGCCTCGCGGATGTCGACGTTGCCATAGAGGACAAGCTCGTGCCCGCCGGCCGCCCGCCGTTCCCGGTAATAATAGTAGCCGCCGCCCGCGAGTGCCGCGCCGACGATCAGCGCGATCACGAGCCGGCCCAGCTTCATCGGATCCGGTCCATCCGATTGGTCCCTCGCAGGTGCCGCCACGCCCTCCGGTCCACCCGGACGGCGCGTGGGATCGCCCGTCACCGTCCTAAGGTCCTCCGGGCGGCCTTGCAACTTGATTGGAATCGGCAGATCGGCCTCGAGACTGTGACGCTTTCGGAATCTCGTTGGAGGACAAGGCCGTCGGCGACGCCATCATTGTTGTCGCTAGCTAGTGCCCGTCCACAAAGGGTAACATGCTGAAATAATTGTGGAAATCCGCCTTTTCTGGAGGCGGTCTCCGGCGGCTTCGGCTAGGCTTTGGCGTCAAGCCACTGATTCCAAAGCCCAACCCGCAGCCACCGGAGCCGACAATGCGCCAAGAACGCACGGTCCAGGCCAGCCTATTCGATCTGTTCGCCGGGCACGAGATCGGCCGTGAGCTGAAGGCGATGTCGGCATGGCTCGACGACTACCGCGAGCTGTCGAGCCTGGTCGCGGCGGACCTGCGCCGGGACGGGGTCAAGGCGACCGGGCGGCAGGGGCTGCCGGCGGAGTCGGTGTTGCGCTGCGCCTTGCTCAAGCAACACCGCCAGCTGAGCTATCAGGAGCTGGCGTTCCATCTCGAGGACTCGGCGTCGTTCCGGGCGTTCGCAAGGCTGCCGCACGCCTGGAGCCCGCAGAAGTCGGTGCTGCAGCGGACGATCAGCGCGATCCGCCCCGAAACCTGGGAGCAGATCAATCACACGCTGCTGATCAGCGCGCACGAAGCGAAGCTCGAGCGCGGCCGGGTGGTGCGGCTCGACAGCACGGCCACCGCAGCGCCGATCCACGAGCCGAGCGACAGCAGCCTGCTGTGGGACGCGGTGCGGCTGATGGTGCGCTTGCTGAAGGAGGCGGAGGCGTGGGCTGGCCGGGCGGGGCTGGCGTGGCGCGATCACCGTCGGGCGGCGAAAAAGCGCGCGCGCGACATCCAGTTCACCCGAGGACGACCCAGGCGGGTGCAGCTGTACCGTGAGCTGATCCGAACCACGCGGGTCACCTTGGCCTATCGGCAGCAGGCGGCGGCGCAGCTGGCGACCACGGCCGATGGCGCGGTCGCGCTCTGGCAGGCCAAGGTCGAGCATTATCGGACACTGATCGAGCGCCTCATCGCCCAGAGCGAGCGGCGGGTGCTGGCGGGTGAGACGGTGCCGGCCAGCGACAAGCTGGTGAGCCTGTTCGAGCCCCGCGCCGACATCATCCGCAAGGGCCGCGAGGTCGCCTATGGCCACAAGCTCAACCTGACCACCGGCCGCAGCGGCCTGATCCTCGACCTCGTCATCGAAGCCGGCAATCCGGCCGACAGCGAGCGCCTGCTGCCGATGCTGGAGCGCCACAGCACGCTCTATGGCCAGCCGCCGCGGCAAGCGGCCGCCGACGGCGGCTATGCCAGCCGCGACAACCTGCGCCGGACCCATGCCTGCGGCGTCCGCGACATGGCGTTCCACAAGAAGGGCGGCCTCGGCATCGAGGACATGGTCAGGAGCCGCTGGGTCTATCGCAAGCTCAGGAACTTCCGCGCCGGCATCGAGGCCGACATCTCCTGCCTCAAGCGCGCCTACGGGCTCGCCCGCTGCACCTGGCGCGGGCTCGGGCACTTCCGCGCCTACGTCTGGTCCGCGGTGGTCGCCTACAACCTCGCCCTCTTCGCCCGCCTTAAGCCGGCCTGACCACCCGCCCGCCGCACCGACGTCCAGCCGACCACGCGACAACCCTGTCCGAAGGCTCGCGCCGGCGCAGGCTCAACCGGCCGCGCGCCATCGCCCCTGCGCCGCCGCGTCCCAATCGATCGCTCGGCTGACCTAACGCTCTTGATTCGCCCCGCAAAAACAGCGCTTTATGGACGGGCACTAGCTAGCCGACCGCGATCCTTCGACAGGGGGCACAGCCGGTGGACGGAGGGAGGGAGAGCAGGTCGGCACACTGGGAGCGCGCCAGAGGACCTCGTAGTCCGCGGCGTAGCGCCATCGTGACGGCTACAAGCGCAACTGGCCGGCTCGGTTTCTTCCGCTCTCGATCCGGCAGATCACGCGGACCGATACTCCATCGACTTGAAGGAAAGGTGCTGGACGGCGACCGGCGCGTCCGTGAGCTTCGGATGTTGCCTCAGGTCCCACGCCGTGCGCTCCCACCTGGTTCGGGTGGTCGAGCGCTATCCAGAACAGGACCCCAGGACTCCCGCTCAAGCACACCCCTTCGGCATCATCGGGCCGGAGATCGAGGCAGCGTTTTGCTACGTCAGGTGGAGGAGCGCCCCCGCGCCGGCTCTGGCTCGGCGGCCGGCGCTTGAGGGCTGCTTTCAGTTGCCGCGACCGCTCCGGGCGCCTTGGCGCATCATGCCACCCTGACCGGCGCCCATTCCCTGGCCTTGTCCCATGCCTCGCCCCATCCCGGTCACAGGGGGCGCGGCCGGCAGCTCGATGCCGAGTTCCGCGGCGCGCTCCTGCATCTGAGCGTGATGCTCGAGCCGGATCTGCTCGCGCTGTTGCTCTGAAGTCGCGGTGCGCATGCGGGAGCCGTAGATCGGCGGCTGCTGGCTGTAGGCGCCGCTCATGGAACCAGCGGTCAGCACAACGACGGCCAGGCCGATGGCCGCCATCCCTGAAAGCCTCGCTCTCATCGGCGTTCCTCTCCGGGGGAAGGGTGTTGCTCGTGAGACCGGCCCCTGCTCACTCGGACAAAGATCGCTTTCGGCCGGTAACCATCGCTCTCGTCAGGTTCTCGCGGTGCAGATAGCTTGCGAGCAGGACACCGGCGATATGGAGAACGACGAAGACGAGCATCAGGTTGGCAAGGAGCTCGTGAGTTTTTCCCCAGAATTCCCCGGACCTCTCCGCGCCCTTGTGGTTCTCGTCGCCTTCGCGTTCGAGGGCCGGCTGTGCCTGCCCTGAGGATGATCCGGAGCTCACGAACGGAGCCAACGGCCCGGCGTTCTCTTCGATGGCATAGAGCTCCAAGCCGGTCCCGACCGTCCCGAGCAGGCCGATCAGGAGGACCAGCACCATGGCGCCGCCGCCAGGACTATGGCCGAGGTAGCGCTTGGCGCGTCCGAGGATCAGGTCCCAAAGGTAACGCAGCACCGTCCGAGGCGGGTAGATGAAGCTGGAGAACCTCGCGTGCTCAGGCCCAATGAAGCCCCATACAATCCGCAGCACGATCAGACCGCCCACCACGTAACCGGCCCACACGTGCAGGCTGAGCGCATCCTCGCTGAGATAGGCTACGAAGAAGCCGATCGCCACGGACCAGTGGAAGAGACGGACGAAGACGTCCCACACGCGGATCATCTTTTCCGTTCGGCGTTCAGCCGCGTCCGCAAGTGCCTGTGCCATCGACGCTCCCCGCAGATCTGATCCTCATGCCTCAGCTCGCCAGCATGACACTCTCTGCTGCGAGCCACTCAGGTTGGCGCCGGACGCCGTCATCGGGGTCCGGCGCGCTCGGCGCTCCAATTACAGCTCCGAGGAATTTACCGCTCATTGATCGAGATCAAAGGTCGTCTGGCAGCGAGCCCTGGCTGCCATTGGATCGGCGATGCTCTGGCACTTGAGAGGACGCCACCGAGCTCGCCAGGGGACGAATCCGGGTGGTCTCGCCGGAGTTCCTGGCCGAATGGAGCGATGCAGCGGTCGACGCCCAATCCAGTCAGCCCCGAAGATAGAGGTCAACGGCTTCACGAACCGGACGGAAGCTGCACCGCAGCCTCAAATCCGCTCGAGCGGCCCGGGATTGGAGATCGCAGCTCGAGCGAGCCACCCGCGCGCTCTGCAATGGTCTGCACGATGGCCAGCCCCAGACCGCTGCCGTCGCCGGCCGTCGCTGCTCGTTCGAAGCGCGCCGTCAGCCGGGCGAGGGTGTCGGCAGGGAGCGCTGGTGCCGCGTTGGCAACCGTCAGCCTCCCTTCAGCAGTGAGCCGGACGTGCACCGTCGCGTCGGGCGCCCCATGTTTGATGGCGTTCTCGATCAGGTTGCGGCAGAGGATGCCGAAGGCGTCGGGGTCGATATCGGAGAGCACCGGTTCGATCGGCAGGACGAGGTCGAGCCGCTCGGCCCCGACCGACCGCTTGAAGTCGGCCGTGAGAAGTCTGAGGATAGGGCTCAAGTCTGCGGGACAGCCGCTCCTGAGGTGGCCGCCTTCTGCGCGCGCTAGTTGCATCAGCTTTTCCGACAAGCGCGTCAGCCGCTTTAGCGAAGCCTCGATCTCCGCAGCGTGCTCCGCCGCCTTCTGGTCGGTTGTCTCGGCGCGCAGACGCTGCGCCTGCGCCATGGCTCCGGCTACAGGCGTCCGGAGCTCATGCGCCGCGTTGGCGGCGAAACTGCGCTCGGCTTCGAATGCGGCCTTCAGGCGGCCCAGGAGCTGGTTCACGGCGGCGGCGATCGGGGCGACTTCGCTCGGCAGTCCTGCTCCCGGCACGGCGGAGAGATCGCGTGCGCTTCGGGCGGCCAGATCGTCGCGGAGCCGCCGTACCGGGTAAAGGCTCAGGCGAACCGCGAGGATGATCGCTGCGAGGCTGAGCGGGATCACCACGAGCAGCGGCAGCCCGAGTCCCAGCTGCATCTGACGCGCCGTGGTAGCACGGTGGTCGAGGGGCTCGGCCACCGCGATGGTGACCGTCTCCTGGAGGGCCGCGTCGTAGTACAGTCGATGGGTGGCTGTCTGGCGAAAGCCCGTCCCTTCATAGGGCGGGAAAACCGAAGGGTTGGCGGCATGCGACGTGAGCAGCACGCGGCCCTGCGCATCGCGCACGATGTAGGTGAAGTATTCCTCGTGCTCCCGGAGCGTCGCGATCCTCTGTGCCACGCCTTCTTCCTCGCGGCCGAAGGTTTCGAGGACCGCGAGCGGAAGGATCCGCTGCGCCGTCTCCTGAAGCGCCGAATCGAATACCTCGTCCATGTCGTGGCGCAGGATGGTCGCCGTCACCGTCGCCGCGGCGATCCAGAGCAGGGTCACGCCGAGCCCGATGGCCAGCGCCAGGCGTGCCTGGAGCGAGCGTGGCGCCCTCATGCGGTCCCGAGGCGATAGCCGAGGCCGCGTTCCGTCTCGATGACCGAATGACCAAGCTTCTTGCGCAAGCGGCTGACGTGGACCTCGATCGTGTTGCTCTCGATTTCGGTGTCGAAAGAGTAGAGCCGTTCCTCGAGTTGGGCTTTGGAGAGCAGTTGCCCCGGATGCTGGAGGAAAGTCTCGAAAAGCACCCACTCGCGCGCTGTAAGCGGAACGAGACGGCCCGCCTTACGGACGCTGCGGGCGGCGAGGTCGATCTCGAGCGCACCCAGCCTGATCATGGGATTGGGGTTGCCGGCGTAGCGCCGCGCGACGGACCCGATGCGTGCGGAGAGCTCGGCCAAGTCGAAGGGCTTGACCAGGTAGTCGTCGGCCCCGGCGTTCAGCCCCTCGATCCGGTCGGAAACCTGGTCGAGCGCGGTCAGGATGATCACTGGCGTCACGTCGCCTCGAGCCCTGAGCGCCCGCAAGAAGGGGATGCCGCGCCCGTCCGGCAGCATGAGGTCGAGGAGCACGAGGTCGTAGACCGCTACCGCCAACGCCTCGCGGGCCGCATCGAGCCGCATGACCCAGTCCATCGAATGGCCATCGGCCGCGATCTGGTCGCGCAACGCGGCGCCCAGAACCGTGTCGTCCTCGATCAGCAGGATGCGCATCACCCATGCTTCGCTCTTGCGTTCGTCACTGAATTTCCTCCCCGCTGCTGACGTGAACCTGAAGCGCGCCTGCTTGCGGCTTCAGGCTACCGTCAGCTTCGCGGCGCAACAGATGCATCAGAGAACTTGGCGGGAGTTTGATGAATGGGGAAGTCTCTGACAGTTGTCACGCTCCTGACGTCCCTCGCCGCCACGAGCGTGGCATGGGCCGATGAAGACTGCTCCGTACCAATGGCGCAATGGCAGCCGCGCGAGGCCGTTCAGCGCATGGCCGAAGCGCAGGGCTGGACAGTCCGCCGCATCAAGATCGACGACGGTTGCTACGAGATCGACGGCCGGGATGCCGACGGACGCGCGAGCAAGATGACGGTCGATCCGGCGACGCTCACGATCCAGGCGATCGAATACGAGGACGCGGAAGGCCGCGATGCGGGACCGGACCACGGCGAGCACGACCGCGCGCCCCGTAGGGAGGACGATCGATAGCCCGCGTCTGGGATCTGCGCGTGCGGGTGGCCGACATGGGCCTCATCGCCGTCTTCGCGATCGTTGGGCTGACGGCGCAGGAGGCGCAGGGACGGCACGGATGGGCCAGCTGTGCGGGGCTCGCGCTTATCGCGGTGCGTGTCGTCGAGGGCTTCATCGGTCCGCATATGCGCGCTTCGCGCGGTTCGCCCGTGGGCCGCGGGCTGCCGCCCCTGCCCTCGGAAGCGATCGGCGACCGCGAGACCTGCTAAATCGGCCACGACCCGGCCGGTACGGCGATGATCCTCGATGCCCTCATCACGGCCTTTCGGGTGGCATCGCCTGAGCGCCTTCCATTCGCCCCCAAAGCTCGACTGCCCGGCCTGGCCGGCGGGACGTCTCCTTACGGCAACCTGAAGCGGAAACCGCGCGGTCGTCAGGAACAGCTCAGGGACGGCGGCCATGCTCGAGCGATCCAAGATGATGGGAGCTCTTCTGATGAAAACCAAACTTCCCCTGATCGCCGCGGCCACCGCTCTCGGCGCGCTCCTGACGATCCCGGCGGCAGGAGCGATCCGGCATTTCACGGGGGAGGGTCTGCGCGTTGCGGACGCCACCCTCCTCCTCGCCAGCAACGATGACGACGACCGCGAGCATCGGACGCATCGCCGCTCGCACGACAACGACGCTGCTGACCACCACAGGGATCATGAGGACGACGAAGGCCATGATGACGATGACGGCGATCAAGGCGGAGGTGCAAACCCCGCTCCGGCCGGCACCGTCGCACCTCCAGCCAACGGTCTCTTCGGCAACGGCGTAGCGCCGAAGGTCCAAGTGAACTGAGCCACACGGCGCCGGTCCGGCTGTTGCTGCCCCGTCACCGGCTAGCCGGTGACGGGGCCATGCGTTTATGGCCGCGCCGCGAGCAGCCAAGCTGACGGCAAGCTGAAGCGGAAAACGTCACGCCGTCAGGCAGCCATCAGCAGCGGATCCGAGTTTGCCACCCTCGAAATCCGACAGGTGGAGACCGACGATGAGAACCCTTCTGGCCGCTCTTGCCCTGACCACAGCCCTGACCGCGCCTGGCCTGGCCCTCGCGCGCCCGGTGACGCTGACGACGACGCTGAACCAGTACGGCGGCAACGGCGCCTACCTCGGCTTCTACGTTACCGATGCGCAAGGCGCCTATGTCGGCAGCCTCTGGATGGCGGGCGACAAATCGAAATACTACGAGCACCTCACCGACTGGTATCGGGCCACCAGCGGCGATGCCGCCCAGATCAACGGTATCACTGGCGCCAGCGTTGGCGCCGGGCGGACGCTCAAGATCACGCTCGACCTCGCGGATGCGCTCTTCGACGCGGGCTACACGCTGCACATCGACGCCGCCGTCGAGGACATGCGCGACAGCCCGAACGAGGTCGCGTTGCCGCTTTCGACTGCAGGCGCGGGCCAGCCCAACGCCGGGCGCCGCTATGTTGCGACCTTCACTTACGACATGTGAGCGGACCGGAAGGAGAGCGCTATGATCCGGTCCGTGCATAGGTGGCCCGGCCTGATCGCCGCGGCTCTGCTCGTCGTCCTGAGCCTCAGCGGGGCGGTCCTGTCGGTCCTGCACGGGAGCGAAGCTCTGCGCACGCCTTCCCCGGTGAATATGAGCGTCGCCGCCCTGACGGAGCGGATCGCCGCCGTCTACCCCGGGGTGGAGCAGATCCGGCGCGCGCCATCGGGCCGGATCACCGCCTACTACTTTGAGGAAGGCCGACCCGGCGCGGCGGTGATCGATCCGGCTACCGGCAAAGGCGTCGGGACAGCCGACACCCCGGCGTTTGAGCGCTGGGTGACCAATCTCCACCGCTCGCTGTTCCTCGGCGACGCGGGCCGGATCGTCGCAGCCGGGGGCGCCGCCGCGATGCTCGTGCTGTCGCTGTCCGGAGTGGCGCTCGTGGTGCGGCGGACCGGCGGATGGCGCCGGTTCCTGTCACCCCTGAAAGGCCCCTCCTCCGGCCGCCTGCATGTGGAGATCGCCCGGATCGCCGTCGTGGGGCTGCTCCTTTCCTCAGCCACCGCGCTCTGGATGTCGGCATCGACCTTTGATCTCGTACCCGAGGGGCCGGGCGCGCCGCCGTTCCCCAGGCAAGTCAGCGGCCGGACCGGCTTCGCGCCGGCCGACATGCCCCTCCTGCGCGACACGCCGGTCGCGGAGCTCCGGGAGCTGACCTTTCCCTATCCGGGCGACGCCACGGACGTCTTCACGCTGAAGACCGACGCGGGCGAAGGCTACCTCGACCAGGGTACGGGCGCACTTCTCGCTTGGAGTGATCTCGGGGCATGGGACCGGGTGACGGAGACGATCTACATGCTCCACACCGGGAGGGGTGCGCCGGTGCTGGGCCTCGTGCTCGGCGTGCTGGCGCTTGGCGTGCCGGCCATGGCGGGAACCGGCGTGGTCCTGTGGGCCGCGAGACGGCCCGGCTGGCCGCGTATCAAGGGCAACGCCGCTGCCGGTCAGGCCGACAGCATCCTGCTCGTCGGCAGCGAGGGAGGCAGCACCTGGGGCTTCGCCGCGACCCTCCACGCCGGCCTCACAGCTGCGGGACAACGTGTGCACGTCGCGCCCATGTCGGCCTTCGCGCCCCGCCGCTATGCGCGCGCCGCGCAGGTGATCGTGCTCGCCGCGACCTATGGTGACGGCGCCGCGCCGGCTTCGGCCAAAGGCTTCCTCGATCGTCTCGCCGCCCTGCCCGAGGCGCCGCGCGGACGCCTCGCGGTGCTCGGTTTCGGCGACCGCAGCTTCCCCGCTTTCTGCGGGTTCGCGAAGGCGGTCGCGCGGGCGGCTGAGGCCAAGGGGTGGCCACAGCTTCTCCCGCTCGACACCGTGGACCGGCAGTCGCCGCAGGATTTCGCTCGCTGGAGCCGGGCCCTCGGAGCGGCAATAGGCCTGGCGCTCGAGCTGAACCACCAGCCCGTGTCACCGAGAGCGCAGCCGCTGACCCTGATCTCACGCCGCGACTACGGCGGCGAGGTCCAGGCGCCGACCGCGATCCTCCGCTTTGCCCTGCCCCGGACGGCCCTCTGGCAGCGCCTCACGAGGCAGGGGTTCCCGCGCTTTGCGGCCGGAGACCTGCTCGGCATCCTGCCTAAGGGCTCGGTCGTCCCGCGGTTCTACTCGCTGGCCTCCGCCTCGCAGGATTGCTTCGCCGAGATCTGCGTTCGGAAGCATCCCGGCGGCCTGTGCTCCGGCCAGCTTTTTGAGCTCCAGCCCGGCGAGATTGTCCGCGCCTTCATCCGCCGCAACCCGGACTTCCGCCCGGCGCGCGGCCGGGCGCCGGTGATCCTGATCGGGGCGGGCACGGGCATCGGGCCGCTCGCCGGCTTCGCCCGGGCGAACGCGCGGCGCCGGCCGATGCACCTCTACTTCGGCACGCGCCACCCCGAGAGCGACCTGCTCTACGGTGAGGAACTCGCAAGCTGGCGGGCGGAGGGACGGCTCGCCTCGGTCACAACCGCCTTCTCGCGCACCACGCCGCGCGCGCATGTGCAGGATGCCCTGCGCCGCAACGGCGCGCAGGTGGCTCGGCTCGTCGCCGAGGGCGCCCAGGTGCTGGTCTGCGGCGGCCGCGAGATGGCCGTCGGGGTCGCTGCCGCGCTCGCCGAGATCCTCGCCCCCCAGGGCCTCACCCCCACCATGTTGAAAGCGGAGGGACGCTATGCCGAAGACGTTTACTGATCTCGAACGCCATGCCCTGAACGGGTCGACCATGGGCACCCGCTGGTCAGCGCTGTTCCACATGCCGCGGGACTTCGACCCGGCGCCAGTGGCCGAGACGATGGCGGCGGCGGTGGCGCAGGTGGACGTGCAGATGTCGATGTGGAAGCCCGAGAGCGACCTCATGCGCCTGAACGCCGCCGCCGCGGGGACTTGGATCGACCTGCCGGAGCAGCTGACCGAGGTGCTCGCCTGCAGCCTCGAGGTCGGCAGGGCATCGGGCGGCGCCTTCGACATCGGCCTGGGCGACGCGGTGGCCGCCTGGGGCTTCGGCCCTGCGCCGGCGGACGCCGGGGGCATTCGCACCGCGCTCGCCGTCCCGCGCCGCCCGGCGCACGACGTGTTGGAGCTCGACCCCGCACAGCGGCGCGGGCGCAAGCACGGGCCGCTCACGCTCGATCTTTCCGGCATCGCTAAAGGCTACGGGGTGGACCGGCTGGCACAGGTTGCAAAGCAGTTCGGCATACCGGGCGCACTGGTCGCGATCGACGGCGAGCTCCGTGCCCTTGGCCTGCAGCCGGACGGCAGCGCCTGGAGCGTCGCAATCGAACGGCCCGACCACTTCGTCCGAGCACCCCTTTCCATGCTGGCGCTCCAGGATGCCGCCGTCGCCACGTCGGGCGACTACCGCCACGGGCTGGAGGTGGGTGGGCGAAGGCTCTCGCACACCATGGACCCGCGCCGTGGTGGGCCGCTGGCGACGTCTCCCGCCTCGGTCACGGTCGTGGCCGAGGCGTGCGTGGCCGCCGACGCCTGGGCGACGGCCCTGATGGTGCTCGGCAGCTCGGAAGGCGCCGCCATGGCCGCTAGGATCGGACTCGACGCCCTCTTCCTAGACCGTGTCGAAGGCGGGTTGCGCCCGACACGGGTCGGTCGGCTGTTCGAGCCAATTGCCCCGGGGTCTCGCGCCCATCGGTGAGCCGGATTGGAACGGGATGCAGCGCAAACCGAGCGATCGTTGAAACGTCTCGCTGCTGGCCATAGCGTTCGCCAGCCTGCTCGGCGCTGGCTCGACCGGTAGGGGAGAGAAAGCGTCCGGTCCGAGCTGCGCGAGCTCGATCGGCTGCTGCAAGAGCAACTGCTGCCTCATGAGCGACAGGAGGAAGCCGACGTCTACCCGCTGGTCGCCAACCTTCTCGGCGGCCGCGATCCGATCGCCGCCCTGAGCCGGACGCACCGCGAGATCGTGCATCTGGTCAACGTCTATCGTCGGCTGATCGCGGACCTTCCCGCGCAAGGCGCCGATCCGGCGCTATGGAGCGACCTCCGCCGGGTGCTGTTCAGCCTCGAAGCGATCCTGCGCCTGCACATCGATCAGGAGGACGAAGTCTACGACATCGTCGGCCAACCAGGCTGACGATTGCCCGCCCGGCTGACCTCTCCCGACGTGCTCGCCGGGAGCGCACCCAACCTAACCTGCTAAACCTGAACCCCACGGCATGCGCCGCGCGCGCGGCTAGGGCTGGGGACGAGGCGTGGTCGCGACAGAAGGCGGCAGGATCGGGTAGGTGACCTCCGGCTGCTCGCCGGTCAGGCTGTGCAGGAAGGCGGTGATCTTGTCGACCTCGTCGTCGGTCAGCTGGATGCCCAGCTGGGCCGAACCCATGACCGCCACCGCCTGGCGCAGATCCCATGACTTGCCGGTGTGGAAATAGGGCGGCGTGAGGGCGATGTTGCGCAGGGTCGGCACCTTGAACACGTACTCGTCGCTTGGCGTCTTGGTGACCATGAAGCGGCCTTTGTCGGCCGGCGGCAGCAACTCGGCGCCGGGCAGCTCGACCACGCCGAACGGCGCGTACATGCCGCCGCCCAAATTGATGCCGTTGTGGCAGCCGGCGCAGCCGTTGTCGACGAACAGCCGCAGCCCTTCCTTCTGCTCGACCGTGAGCGCGTTGTCGTCACCCCTCAGATACTGATCGAAGGCCGCATTGGGCGTGATCAGGGTCGCCTCGAACAGGGCGATCGCGTCCCGCACGTGCTGGAACGTGAGCGGGTCCGACTGTTCGGGGAACGCCTTGTGGAACGCGTCGGCGTAGCCCGGGATACCCTTCAGCTGCTCGACCACGTGCTGCTCGGTTGTGCCCATCTCGATCGGGTTGACCAGCGGCCCTCCAGCCTGCTCCTCGAGGTCCCGAGCCCGGCCGTCCCAGAACTGCGCCGTGTTGAACACCGCGTTGAGCACCGTCGGCGCATTGCGGCCCCCCCTCTGCCAACGGTGGCCAATGGACGTCTCCTCCACGTCCACCCCGCCCATGCCGACGATGTGGCAGGAGTTGCACGTGATCGCGTGGCTCTCCGAAAGCCGCGGCTCGAAATACAGCATCCTCCCAAGCTCGACACGCTCAGGCGTGGCTTCGATGCCGGGCAGAGAGGGCGTTTCAGTAGGAATTGGCTCGAACATCCCGCGGGCGGTATCCATGAGTTCGTCCGCGTGCGCCGGGGCGGCGAGCACCCACAAACATCCGGCGAGCGTCAGGTAGCGGTGCATGGCTCCTTCTCCCTTCAAATGTGTCCACGATGGCGCTTCGCGCCCTCCCGTCGAGAGTGAGCCTCAACCGCCGCCCGACCAACGTCAAGTGTCTCTGCGCGCCCGTGGCCCGGTCCGGAGCGATGCCCGCGGGCGCGGGGTCGGCTTCGTGTTCCAGCACTACGCCCTGTTCCGTCACATGAGCGTGTTCGAGAACGTCGCCTTTGGCCTGCGCGTGCGGCCGCGCCGCAGCCGGCCGCCCGAGCGCGAGATCCGCGAGCGGGTGATGGAGCTCCTGGGTCTCGTCCAGCTCGACGGTCTGGCGTTCCGCCTGCCCAACCAGCTGTCCGGCGGCCAGCGCCAGCGGGTGGCGCTCGCGCGGGCGCTTGCGATCGAGCCGCGCATCCTTTTGCTCGACGAGCCGTTCGGCGCGCTCGACGCCAAGGTGCGGAAGGACTTGCGCCGCTGGCTCCGCGATCTGCACCAGCGCCTGGGACTGACCAGCGTGTTCGTCACCCACGACCAGGAGGAAGCGCTCGAGCTCGCCGACCAGGTGGTGGTGATGCGCGAGAGCCGGATCGAGCAGATCGGCAGCCCGCGCCAGATCTATGACCGGCCGGCGACGCCGTTCGTGTACGAGTTCCTGGGCAGCGCTAACCGCCTGCCGTGTCACGTCCAGGGCGGGCGGATCGACGTCGCTGGTGGCTGGTTCGAGCCGCCGTTCGGCATTTCCATTGCCGACGGTCCCGCATGCCTGTTCGTGCGCCCGCACGATCTCGCGGTCCAGCCGGCGGGGCGCGTCGCGGAGGGCATGCCCGCCGTGCTGACGTCGGTGATGACCACCGGTCCGACCTACCGGCTCCAGCTCAAGCTTGAGCAGGGCGACGCCGAGGTCGAGGCGGAGATGGCGAAGAGCCGCTTCGACGCGCTCGGGCTCGCGCCCAGCGCCTCGGTGAGGCTGCGCCCACTTGAGTTCGGCCTGTTCCCCGCCGACCCGGGGAGTTCTACGGGCGCTCCGCCAGCCGATTTGCGTCAGCCTCAAGCTGCCGTCGCGTAGGGCGTGCCGCGGCAAGCGAGACACGACTCCGATCGTGGTCGGCGGGCATTGACGTTCCGCCCTGTTCGAGGATCCGGATCGAAGACCGCTTTGCAGTCCGCGTCCCGGCCCGCCTAGGTACCTTGGAGAATCAGACATTGTACACTACTCCATCGGAGTATATGTTATACTAAGTCGCTGAAATTCCACGCGGAGAGGGTTCGACCACAGTTCCTGTCGGTCCGCCAAGACGCCTCTGGGTAACGCTCTCTTTGCTTGCCGATCGCCCAGCTGAAGCCCAGGAATTCCGCCGTTTTTTGCGGACGGCTGTGCACCTTGGGCTAGGGCCTGAAGCTCGAAATCTCTCTCTGACGCCCGGCCTTCTCTACGGCTGTTCACTTGGCCCATTCGGTACCCGCTTTGATTTGGCCAACCAAATCAAGGCTTTGTCAAATCGTGCGCTGGTCGCGAGTTTGAATTTGTGCTCGGGTGGGCGACATGCAGATTGAACGAAACCGCTGTCGCGGTATGAGGTGCTGCCGGCGACGACGGTGCCTCCTGTCTGAGAGGATGCGGGTGATCCAGACCCACCCCTTCAGACAGGAGACTTGCGATGGGCCAGATGAGCCCTCTGCGCCGGCGGATGATCGAGGACATGACGGTCCGCAATCTCGCGCCGGCGACCCAGCAATCCTACCTCTACGCGGTCGCCAAGTTCAGCCGTCACTTCGCGTGTTCGCCCGATCGGCTCAGCTTGCAGCACGTGCGCGCCTACCAGGTCCACCTGGCAGCTCAGAAACGGTCGTGGTCCCACATCAACCAGGCGTCCTGCGCGCTACGGTTCTTCTATGGCGTGACGCTCGGCCGGAGCGAGGTGTTGGCGGGCATTGTCAGTGCTCGCGAACCCCAGAAGCTGCCGGTCGTGCTGAGCGCTGACGAGATCGTGCAGTTCCTCGAGGCGGTGCCCGGGCTGCGCAACCGCGCAGCGCTGACCACGGCCTATGGCGCCGGCCTGCGGGTCGGGGAAGTCAGCCGGCTCAAGCTCACCGACATCGACAGCGGCCGCAAGGTCATCCGGATCGAGCAGGGCAAAGGCGGCAAGGACCGCTATGTCATGCTGTCGGCACAGCTGCTGCAGATCCTGCGGACGTACTGGCGGCTGGCGCGGCCAGCTCGGTGGCTGTTCCCCGGACGCGAGCTCGATCAACCGGTCAGCGTGGCGACCCTGCAGGAGGCTTGCCGGGTCGCCAGCCGTGCGGCCGCACTGAGCAAGCCGGTGACCATGCACACCCTGCGCCACAGCTTCGCCACCCACCTGCTCGAAGCCGGCACCGACATTCGCATCATCCAAGTCCTGCTCGGCCATGCCCGGCTGGCGACCACCGCCCGCTACGCCCAGGTCGCGACCCGCATGATCGCGGGCACCCCGAGCCCGCTCGACCGCCTGAGCCTGAAGGTGATGCCGCCACCCTGAGCGCGGTCCCGTGCGCCCTGCGCTCGAGGTGGCGGACATCGTTCGCCACCACGGCGCCGCCTATCGCGCCACGCACGCGGACCGCCTGGGCCGCAGCCAACGCCGGGTCTTGAGCGCGATCGAAGCGTGCCGGACGGCACCGCTCGGCGGTCATGTCGAACGGTGCGCCGATTGCGCCATGATCCGGGTCGCCTATAATTCCTGCCGCAACCGGCACTGCCCGAAGTGTCAGGGCTTGGCGCGCGCCCAGTGGCTCGCCGACCGCCTCGCCGAGCTGCTGCCGGTGCCCTACTTCCACGTGGTCTTCACCCTGCCCGGGCCGATCGCCGCGATCGCCTTCCACAACAAGGCGGTGGTCTACGACCTCCTGTTCAAGACGGCGATCGACACCCTGCGCACGATCGCCACCGACCCCAAGCACCTCGGCGCCGAGATCGGGGTGATCGCGGTGCTCCACACTTGGGGGCAGACGCTTGGCCACCATCCCCACGTCCACTGCATCGTGCCCGGCGGCGGCTTGTCACCCGATGACACCGGCTGGATCGCGTGTCGCCCCGGCTTCTTCCTGCCCGTGCGGGTGCTCGCGCGCCTCTACCGACGCCGGTTCCTCGAGCGCCTCGAGGCGGCGTTCGCGGCCGGCGCGCTAAGCTTCGGCGGCGATCTGGCGGGGCTCAGCGACCCTGCCGCCTTCGCCGCGCGCCTGCGACCGTGGCGCCGGGTCGATTGGGTCGTCTACGCCAAGCGCCCGTTCGGTGGGCCCGAGCAGGTGTTGGCCTATCTCGGTCGCTATAGCCACCGGGTCGCCATCGCCAACAGCCGGCTGATCGGCCTCACCGAGGGCCGGGTCAGCTTCCGCTGGAAGGACTATCGCCACCACGACAAGCCCAAGGTCATGACCCTCGATGCCGAGGAGTTCCTTCGGCGCTTCCTGCTGCACGTTCTCCCTGACGGCTTCCGCCGCATCCGTCACTATGGCTTCCTCGCCAATGGCCACCGCACGGCCAAGCTGGCCCGCCTGCGCGCCCTCCTGGCGGTGCCACCGCCACAACCAGCCCCGCCGCCGGCCGGCTACCGTGAACGCTACACCCGTCTCACCGGCCGCTCGCTCGACATCTGTCCCGATTGCGGTGGCCGTATGATCGAGCTCGGTCGACTGGCGCCACGCCGGAACGACAGCTCATGACCGCTGCGCTGCGGCCCACCCTCGAGATCGTCATCCATCACCGGCAAGCGCCAGTGTGGCCCTGGCGCTCACGCCGTCGTCGCATGACCGCACCCGAGGCACCCGCGTCATGGCACCCGGCCGCAGCGCCAGCGCGCCAATCGTGCCGGCATGGACGCCACCATGCCGCAACGTCATCCAGGCCGACACCGCCGCAAAGGTCGCCGCGGCCCGCGCCCGCCTCGGCTGGCACCACCGCCGCCGCTCAACGCCCATAGCTCCGCCACGCAGCCGCGGCTTCGTTCAACCAGGCTTCAAGGACGTCCCGCACTGACCACCGGGCACGCTGCCCATCCGTCGAGCACGGGACCTCCTTGAACCCTCATTCATTCCCATCGGCGCTATGCCGAGTGGACGCCTGGCCGCTTCCAGCGCTGGGCCCGCTCGATCGGGCCGAACACCGAGGGGCTCGTCATCGCCGTGCTCAGCGCTCGACCCCATCCCGAGCAAGGCTTCCGCACCTGCCTCGGGATCCTGCGGCTCTTCCGCGGGCTCGATCCTGCCCGGGCGGAAGCGGTCTCGGCCCGGGCTATCGCGATCGGCGCGCTCACCTACAAGAGCCTCGCCTCCATCCTCGCCCACAACCTCGATCGCGCCCAGCGCCAGCCCGAGACCGCGGCGGTGATCGACCATCCCAACCTGCGCGGCTCCCGCTACTTCCATTGACGGAGAACCCTCATGCTCGCCCATCCGACGCTCGACCTCCTCCACACCCTCGGCTTGCACGGCATGGCCAAGGGCTACCAAGAGCTCGATTCCAACCCCGAAGCACACTCCCTCGAACACGCTGAGTGGCTCGGCCTGCTGCTCGAGCACGAGGTCACGCGCCGCCGCCAGAAGCGTTTCGAGACCCGCGCCCGCGCGGCCCGGCTGCGTCATCCCGCCAGCGTCGAGGACGTCGACTACCGCGCGCAGCGCGGGCTCGACCGCGCCTCCTTCCTGAAGCTCGCGGCCTGCGATTGGATCCGCACCCGGCGCAACCTCTTGATCACCGGCCCATGCGGGGTCGGCAAAAGCTGGCTCTCCTGTGCGCTTGGCCACAAAGCCTGCCGGGACGATCTGTCCGTCCTGTACTATCGGGTGCCGCGCCTGTTCGCAGCCCTGGCGCTAGCTCGCGGCGACGGCCGCTATGGCAAGCTCCTGCGCCAACTCGCCCGCGTCAACCTGCTCGTGCTCGACGATTGGGGACCGGAGCCGCTCCTGCCCGAGCAGGCGCGCGACCTCCTAGAGATCGTCGAGGACCGCTATGACGCAGGCTCCCTGCTGATCGCCAGCCAGCTGCCGGTCGACCGTTGGTACGACATCATCGCCATCCCGACGCTTGCCGACGCCGTGCTCGACCGGGTCGTGCACAACGCCTACCGCATCGAGCTCTCCGGCGAGAGCCTGCGCAAACGCCAGGTGCCGGAACCGGCATCTTGACCCAATCCGCCTCGATCACGATCATCCACCACGACCTGCGGAGACGCCCGTCGTGGCCGGCTTCAGGTCGGAATCGTGGCCGGCTTCAAATCGGAATGAATGAGGGTTCAAGGAGGTCCCGTGCTCGACGGATGGGCAGCGTGCCCGGTGGTCAGTGCGGGACGTCCTTGAAGCCTGGTTGAACGAAGCCGCGGCTGCGTGGCGGAGCTATGGGCGTTGAGCGGCGGCGGTGGTGCCAGCCGAGGCGGGCGCGGGCCGCGGCGACCTTTGCGGCGGTGTCGGCCTGGATGACGTTGCGGCATGGTGGCGTCCATGCCGGCACGATTGGCGCGCTGGCGCTGCGGCCGGGTGCCATGACGCGGGTGCCTCGGGTGCGGTCATGCGACGACGGCGTGAGCGCCAGGGCCACACTGGCGCTTGCCGGTGATGGATGACGATCTCGAGGGTGGGCCGCAGCGCAGCGGTCATGAGCTGTCGTTCCGGCGTGGCGCCAGTCGACCGAGCTCGATCATACGGCCACCGCAATCGGGACAGATGTCGAGCGAGCGGCCGGTGAGACGGGTGTAGCGTTCACGGTAGCCGGCCGGCGGCGGGGCTGGTTGTGGCGGTGGCACCGCCAGGAGGGCGCGCAGGCGGGCCAGCTTGGCCGTGCGGTGGCCATTGGCGAGGAAGCCATAGTGACGGATGCGGCGGAAGCCGTCAGGGAGAACGTGCAGCAGGAAGCGCCGAAGGAACTCCTCGGCATCGAGGGTCATGACCTTGGGCTTGTCGTGGTGGCGATAGTCCTTCCAGCGGAAGCTGACCCGGCCCTCGGTGAGGCCGATCAGCCGGCTGTTGGCGATGGCGACCCGGTGGCTATAGCGACCGAGATAGGCCAACACCTGCTCGGGCCCACCGAACGGGCGCTTGGCGTAGACGACCCAATCGACCCGGCGCCACGGTCGCAGGCGCGCGGCGAAGGCGGCAGGGTCGCTGAGCCCCGCCAGATCGCCGCCGAAGCTTAGCGCGCCGGCCGCGAACGCCGCCTCGAGGCGCTCGAGGAACCGGCGTCGGTAGAGGCGCGCGAGCACCCGCACGGGCAGGAAGAAGCCGGGGCGACACGCGATCCAGCCGGTGTCATCGGGTGACAAGCCGCCGCCGGGCACGATGCAGTGGACGTGGGGATGGTGGCCAAGCGTCTGCCCCCAAGTGTGGAGCACCGCGATCACCCCGATCTCGGCGCCGAGGTGCTTGGGGTCGGTGGCGATCGTGCGCAGGGTGTCGATCGCCGTCTTGAACAGGAGGTCGTAGACCACCGCCTTGTTGTGGAAGGCGATCGCGGCGATCGGCCCGGGCAGGGTGAAGACCACGTGGAAGTAGGGCACCGGCAGCAGCTCGGCGAGGCGGTCGGCGAGCCACTGGGCGCGCGCCAAGCCCTGACACTTCGGGCAGTGCCGGTTGCGGCAGGAATTATAGGCGACCCGGATCATGGCGCAATCGGCGCACCGTTCGACATGACCGCCGAGCGGTGCCGTCCGGCACGCTTCGATCGCGCTCAAGACCCGGCGTTGGCTGCGGCCCAGGCGGTCCGCGTGCGTGGCGCGATAGGCGGCGCCGTGGTGGCGAACGATGTCCGCCACCTCGAGCGCAGGGCGCACGGGACCGCGCTCAGGGTGGCGGCATCACCTTCAGGCTCAGGCGGTCGAGCGGGCTCGGGGTGCCCGCGATCATGCGGGTCGCGACCTGGGCGTAGCGGGCGGTGGTCGCCAGCCGGGCATGGCCGAGCAGGACTTGGATGATGCGAATGTCGGTGCCGGCTTCGAGCAGGTGGGTGGCGAAGCTGTGGCGCAGGGTGTGCATGGTCACCGGCTTGCTCAGTGCGGCCGCACGGCTGGCGACCCGGCAAGCCTCCTGCAGGGTCGCCACGCTGACCGGTTGATCGAGCTCGCGTCCGGGGAACAGCCACCGAGCTGGCCGCGCCAGCCGCCAGTACGTCCGCAGGATCTGCAGCAGCTGTGCCGACAGCATGACATAGCGGTCCTTGCCGCCTTTGCCCTGCTCGATCCGGATGACCTTGCGGCCGCTGTCGATGTCGGTGAGCTTGAGCCGGCTGACTTCCCCGACCCGCAGGCCGGCGCCATAGGCCGTGGTCAGCGCTGCGCGGTTGCGCAGCCCGGGCACCGCCTCGAGGAACTGCACGATCTCGTCAGCGCTCAGCACGACCGGCAGCTTCTGGGGTTCGCGAGCACTGACAATGCCCGCCAACACCTCGCTCCGGCCGAGCGTCACGCCATAGAAGAACCGTAGCGCGCAGGACGCCTGGTTGATGTGGGACCACGACCGTTTCTGAGCTGCCAGGTGGACCTGGTAGGCGCGCACGTGCTGCAAGCTGAGCCGATCGGGCGAACACGCGAAGTGACGGCTGAACTTGGCGACCGCGTAGAGGTAGGATTGCTGGGTCGCCGGCGCGAGATTGCGGACCGTCATGTCCTCGATCATCCGCCGGCGCAGAGGGCTCATCTGGCCCATCGCAAGTCTCCTGTCTGAAGGGGTGGGTCTGGATCACCCGCATCCTCTCAGACAGGAGGCACCGTCGTCGCCGGCAGCACCTCATACCGCGACAGCGGTTTCGTTCAACAGGTGGCCGGCTTGCTTCGGAATCCGCAGGCGACAGGCGCTTGTCGAACTCTGCCGGCGTCCCCGAGCTTGTGGATGGGGGAGTCGCGATTTATCAGTCCTGGCGGGCGCGGGGAACGCGGCAACGTCACGACCGGTAAACTCGCGAAACTCGGTTCATCCCCGCGGGCGCGGGGAACGCGGAGTCGGAGCTCTGCCAGGCCTGATGGGGTTCGGTTCATCCCCGCGGGCGCGGGGAACGCGCGTCGAAGCCGAACTTCGCCAGCTCGAGCGGCGGTTCATCCCCGCGGGCGCGGGGAACGCATGGCAACCGCCAGAGCTGCAGCCGTCGCGATCGGTTCATCCCCGCGGGCGCGGGGAACGCGGCGCCGTCATCTGGAACGAACGCACCGGAAACGGTTCATCCCCGCGGGCGCGGGGAACGCCTCGGCGGCGCAGCGTCGGGCGCTGGGATCGGCGGTTCATCCCCGCGGGCGCGGGGAACGCCCAGGCTTGCCCTTGATCACGGCCAGCGGCCCCGGTTCATCCCCGCGGGCGCGGGGAACGCTTTGGGAGACATGACGTGAAGGATAGCGCCATCGGTTCATCCCCGCGGGCGCGGGGAACGCTCTGGCACCTGCGGCACCTGGGATAGAGCCGCCGGTTCATCCCCGCGGGCGCGGGGAACGCATGCGGTCGGCAGGCGTTGAAGCATCGGACAGCGGTTCATCCCCGCGGGCGCGGGGAACGCACGGAAGCTCTCTGCGTCAAGCATGCTGGCGACGGTTCATCCCCGCGGGCGCGGGGAACGCAAGGCGCATCACCTCCGCGAGATCATGACCAACGGTTCATCCCCGCGGGCGCGGGGAACGCGCATTGATCCTGAAGGCGGCTGCGATGCCTGCCGGTTCATCTCCGCGGGCGCGGGGACCGCGCGAAGTTGCCGGTGAAGCGCGTCAGCTCGTTCGGTTCATCCCCGCGGGCTCGGGGAACGCGTTGAGCCGAATGGTGATGACGTTCACCACATCGGTTCATCCCCGCGGGCGCGGGGAACGCGTCAGGCCGAGGGCCTGTTCGATCGTGTCGCTCGGTTCATCCCCGCGGGCGCGGGGAACGCACAATTCAGGCCGGGATCAGGCTGACGCCTGGCGGTTCATCCCCGCGGGCGCGGGGAACGCGTGCTCACCAGACCCATAGCGCAATGTGTCCGCGGTTCATCCCCGCGGGCGCGGGGAACGCCGGTTGTCGCCCGTGCCCTCGATACGCTCCTCCGGTTCATCCCCGCGGGCGCGGGGAACGCTTCGTCATCCTGGCGCTGTGGCTGGTCGACGTCGGTTCATCCCCGCGGGCGCGGGGAACGCGACGAACTCGGTCGCCTCCTGCTTTTGCTCGGCGGTTCATCCCCGCGGGCGCGGGGAACGCGGCGGCGCCGGTCGTCGTAATCTACTCGGCGTCGGTTCATCCCCGCGGGCGCGGGGAACGCTCCGCCAAGCATCGGGCGCAAGGCCAAATATCCGGTTCATCCCCGCGGGCGCGGGGAACGCATCCCGGCGCCGTTGCCGTTGATGCCCTTCGCCGGTTCATCCCCGCGGGCGCGGGGAACGCCTTGAACGCCTGCCCTTGGATAACGTCCTTTCCGGTTCATCCCCGCGGGCGCGGGGAACGCCTGTTTGACGTTCTAAGAGAAGAGGAAGTCAACGGTTCATCCCCGCGGGCGCGGGGAACGCCTGTTTGACGTTCTAAGAGAAGAGGAAGTCAACGGTTCATCCCCGCGGGCGCGGGGAACGCTCCAGCTTGTCGCCGTAGACCTTCGGCAACGCCGGTTCATCCCCGCGGGCGCGGGGAACGCGCCTCCCGGGCCGCTGGCCTTACTAGCGGTGCCGGTTCATCCCCGCGGGCGCGGGGAACGCTACGATCCGTACCATCGGGAGGCAAGCTCGGGCGGTTCATCCCCGCGGGCGCGGGGAACGCGGCTTGTCAAGAAAATTATTTTAGTTAGCAAACGGTTCATCCCCGCGGGCGCGGGGAACGCTTACTATCGTTCCCATTAGTTGGGTCCCACCACGGTTCATCCCCGCGGGCGCGGGGAACGCTAGTGAGCGTGGCACCACCGTCAGTGACCAACCGGTTCATCCCCGCGGGCGCGGGGAACGCGGTACGTATTGCATCTGCGCCCGCAGCTGATCCGGTTCATCCCCGCGGGCGCGGGGAACGCCCGATCGCCTTGCCTGACCGCGTGCCGTTCCGCGGTTCATCCCCGCGGGCGCGGGGAACGCGGATGCGCGCGCCTCGCCATCTCGTGCGCGGCCGGTTCATCCCCGCGGGCGCGGGGAACGCTCGGCCGCCGTGGCGCCGCTGGCCTCGTTCAGCGGTTCATCCCCGCGGGCGCGGGGAACGCTCGGTCCTGAAATCGAGAGTGCCGGCCTACGGCGGTTCATCCCCGCGGGCGCGGGGAACGCTCCGGCGAGCACGACCAGCAGCACAAAAGCCGCGGTTCATCCCCGCGGGCGCGGGGAACGCACCGCCCTTCGCGATGCCACCCGCGTCGCCTCCGGTTCATCCCCGCGGGCGCGGGGAACGCGAGGCCACAGTGGCGTTCCTGAGCTCGCAATGCGGTTCATCCCCGCGGGCGCGGGGAACGCTCTGCCAGACCCGCTATTGAGATCCCATATTCCGGTTCATCCCCGCGGGCGCGGGGAACGCGTATGAGACGGGCGGCGGGACCGCCATCGCTACGCGGTTCATCCCCGCGGGCGCGGGGAACGCATACTCGCCCCACATGTCGAGCGTCGCGTGCGCGGTTCATCCCCGCGGGCGCGGGGAACGCTCAGGCGAACTGAGCGCCGACCAGTGCGCGATCGGTTCATCCCCGCGGGCGCGGGGAACGCGAACCGATAGGTCTCCTGAACTAAGGTAGGCGCGGTTCATCCCCGCGGGCGCGGGGAACGCGCTGCAGACGCGGCGGATGGATCTCCGCAGGTCGGTTCATCCCCGCGGGCGCGGGGAACGCTGAAGCCTTTCTCGCCGATATGGGGCCGAGACCGGTTCATCCCCGCGGGCGCGGGGAACGCCTGGTGGCACCCTTCGAACCGTCAAGGCCATTCGGTTCATCCCCGCGGGCGCGGGGAACGCATGATGAACCTGATGATCGATCCAGTCGCCGACGGTTCATCCCCGCGGGCGCGGGGAACGCTTGATGCCGAGTTCTCCCGGCTGAAGCGCGAGCGGTTCATCCCCGCGGGCGCGGGGAACGCGCCGCCGCCTCGAGAAAATCGTCGACCGCATACGGTTCATCCCCGCGGGCGCGGGGAACGCTCGGTCCGCGCGTGCCACTCGGCGGGCAACGGCGGTTCATCCCCGCGGGCGCGGGGAACGCGTTTTTAGCGTTCAGGGCCAGCGCTCGGATCGCGGTTCATCCCCGCGGGCGCGGGGAACGCGGTCTCCTTCGGGCTGGCGCACGTCACCAAAACGGTTCATCCCCGCGGGCGCGGGGAACGCGAGGTCCGCATCCACAGTCCTGGCGGCGACATCGGTTCATCCCCGCGGGCGCGGGGAACGCGGATGCCGTCGGCCTATGCCTATGGCGCCCATCGGTTCATCCCCGCGGGCGCGGGGAACGCGACGACCTGCGGGCCGAACTGACCGAGCGCTACGGTTCATCCCCGCGGGCGCGGGGAACGCCCATCATCAAACATCGCTAGTGCGCGCTTGGTCGGTTCATCCCCGCGGGCGCGGGGAACGCGGCACCGAAAGCGTGACGCGGAACGCGCTCGTCGGTTCATCCCCGCGGGCGCGGGGAACGCTCGCCTATCCCGACATCGATCTCCGAGCTGAGCGGTTCATCCCCGCGGGCGCGGGGAACGCGGGCTCCCTCGCACGAGCGGCGTACTCAGCGACGGTTCATCCCCGCGGGCGCGGGGAACGCAGGTCCATCCGGCCCGGTTTCCCCGCGCCCTGCCGGTTCATCCCCGCGGGCGCGGGGAACGCACGAACAACGGGTATCTCAACAAGGACGGCAGCGGTTCATCCCCGCGGGCGCGGGGAACGCGCTCAGCGTCTCGGCCAGCTTCTTCCGATCCTCGGTTCATCCCCGCGGGCGCGGGGAACGCAATGCCGGGTTGCCGCCGACATCGAGGCTAACCGGTTCATCCCCGCGGGCGCGGGGAACGCTCTTCGCGCAAGCGCTTGTATTCGCTGCACTCTCACGATGTCAAACAGCGTACCGGAGTTCTTGCTTCGTTCCTTCCGGGCCGGTCAGGGCTGCGGCGGCCGGAAGGACACCAGCCGGAAACCGTCGAGGTCGACCGGCACGCGCCGGTTCTGACCGCAGGTGTCGAACTCGAACCCGGCGTCGTTGGGCGCGGCCCAGGCGATCACCGCGTTGCCCTCGCCGATCGCGCCCAGCACCTGGCTCCAGATCCGCTCGCGCGTGCGCCGCGAGTAGTTGCCGACGTAGACCCCGGCGCGCACCTCGAGCAGCCAGACCGCAAGCCGGCCGCGCAGGCGTGGCGGGGCGTTCTCAACCACGATGACCAGCATCGCCGCTCGGCTCCTCGTCCTCGAACGCGACCGGCTGGGCGTCGGCGGGGGCTTCCGGCCGGGCTAGCTCGCCCGCCAGCAGCACCTCCTCGATGGTCGGGATCACCCGCTCCAGCAGGCCGGTCCGGCGAAACAGGTCGCGGCAGGCGCGCCGGACCCCGCTCTCGAGCGGCAGGTCGAGCCGGCCTCTGGCGGCCTGGGCGGCAACCTTGAACGCGGCGGGCACCACGGTCTCGAACTTGAAGATGTCGCCGATGTCATAGACGAACGACAGGGGCTTGCCGCTGTGCAGGAAGCCGACCGCCGGGGCATAGCCGGCGGCGAGCACGGCAGCCTCGGTGATCCCGTAGAGGCAGGCGGTGGCGGCGCTCAGGCAGCGGTTGGGGATGTCCGACGCCTGCCAGTCCTGCCGGTCGTAGGCGCGCCGATTCCAGGTGATGCTGTGCTGGCGAGCGAGATGCTCGTACAGCGTTCGGACGCGTACGCCCTCGATGCCGCGCAATTGGTCGATCGAGCGGCGCTCGGGCGCGGGCTCGCCGAAGCGTAGCTCGAACATCTTGCGCACCACCTTGAGGCGCGCCGCCTCGTCGAGCGCGAGCCGCGCCTGCCAGAGGAGGCGGTCGGCGCGGGCGCCGCCCGGCTGGCCGGAGGCGTAGAGGCGCACGCCGGCCTCGCCGACCCACACCAGCAGGGTGCCGGCCCGAGCTGCCAGCGCGACCGCGGCATGGCTGACCCGGGTACCCGGCTCGAGCATCAGGCAGGCAAACCCGCCGACCGGGATGTGGGTGCGCACGCCGTTCACATCGATCACGACGAAGGCGCCGTCCAGGACGTCGATCTGGCCTTTCTCGACAAACACGATCGAGGAGCGGTCCTTGATCGGGATCGGCCGCGGTGGCGGCAGACCAGGCAGGGCGCCGGCCATGGTCAGGCGCGCCGGATCAGCATGAGCCCACAGCCGAACGCCTTGGCCTTGCCAAAGCCGCGGACGAGGCCTTCGAGGAAGGAGTCCGGGGCGACAACCTCGAGCATCCCCTCGAGGTCGAGCACCGAGAAGGTGATCGCCTTCTGCCCACGGCCCCGCGTCACCCGCACCTGGTCGTAGCCGTCGACGCGGAGGACGGGCTCGCCGGCGGCGTCCAGCGGCAGTCGGAAACCGTTACGGGCGCCCTGGTCCGCCAGCCATGCACGCCCGGCCGCCAGCGTGGCGGCGAGTTGGCCGTCGGCGCGGCCCCCCTTGGGCAGAGCGTGCAGGCGGTCCATGACCACGTCGTGGCGCCTCGGCCGGCCGGTGCGCGGGTCGGCCCGGGTGACGACCGGGTTGGCGCGCAGAGAGAAGCCGAGCCGGTCTCCGGGTTCGAGTGCGGGCTCGAACGGCTTGGTCTCCAGCTCGAACAGGTCGTGCCGGTCGGCTGGCGCACGGGCCGACAGGACGAGGAAGGACGCCCGTCCGGGGCGAAGAGGCCCGCTCCGGCTCTCCTCGCGCCACAGGAAGTCGCGCCGGCGCTCGGGGTGGTCCGCGAACACCGTCCAGAGCAAGCGGTGGATGGCTCCCGCCCGGGCGTCCGGGTCGGTCGGCAGAAGAATTGGGGCGAGGGCGGCGGCCGACGCGTCGCGCCTCAGCCGGACGCGGCTCAGCCAGCGGGCGCTCATGACGGCGGCCTCCCGGGTCCTGCGACCAGCGTGTCGCGCAGCCCGAACTGCCAGCGGCGTCGGCTGACGACGGCATCGCGTCGGCGCTCGATCCGCTGCAGGCGCAGGTCATCACCGAGCCAGTCGCGGGCGCTCGCATCGGCCTCGACGTCGCCGGTGCGGGGAAGCAGCCGCAAGGCCTGGCGCAGCGCGCGCTCGGACGCCGGCATGGCGGCGTCGAAGCTAGTAAAGGCATCGGCCAGGGTCGCCGCGGCGACGATCCGCGGCGCGGGCGGCAGGCCAAGCGGACAGGCCTTGCGACCGAGATAGAGAGTGAAACGCGGCCGGCACAGCGCTTCGGCGAGCGCAGCGAGCGCCTGCGGCGGGTCGCGCGCGGTCCAGAACGCCACCGTGTGCCGCGCGTCAGCACGATACTCGCGGAGCGACAAAATGGTCTCGAGCCGGGGCTCGGCGAGCTCGGCGCGCCGGGTCGGCCAGCGCCTGTCCCTCTTCGCCGGCGGAACCTGGGCGGTATGGTAGTCCTGGAGCAACGCGCCTTCGGTCTCGACCCGAACGGCCACGCCGTAGCCTTCCTGGAGGGCGGTGTGGGCGGCCTCGTCCCGGCGCTCGATGCCCAGGGCCGCAGCGAGCAGGCCGAGAATTGCAGAGCGAGCGGGACGGGCGGCACTCACCCGGCGTTCGCCGACCGCGACCGCGCCCAGCGCAGCCAACGGGGCGTAGAGCGTGAAGAGCAGAAAGTCTCGCATGGCTCAGGCCGTGGCGAAGGCGACCACATCGGCGAGCGTGCCCGCGCGGGCGGGCACGTTCATGACCTTCATGGAGGCATCGTCCTCGCCATAAGCGAGCGCGAAGGCCTTGCGCGTCTCTTCGAGGGCGGCGATCGACTGTCCCAGCAGGTCCTCGCTGTTGACCGGCTTGAGGAACGCGGCCGCGAGGGTGCGGGGCGCCGTGTCGCCGGCCTCGACCATGAGATACTCGGCGCGGGCGCGGCTGGCGAAGCTCGCCTGCTTGCCGCGCGGTGCGACCGTCGCCGCGGCCTCGACCAGAGCGGCGATGCCGGCCCTGGCGAGCTCCTGGTCGCCGCCGAGGTTGCGCGCCAGCAGGTCGCGATTGACGCAGATGTAGAGGTAGAAGACGCCAGCACCGAACCCCGCCTCGCCGACGAACCCAGCGCCGGCGTCCTCGGCCGGGCGCTTCAGATCGTCGACGGCGGTGTAGTAGTCGTCCTCGACAACGACGCGATGAGTGGTGATCGCGTGCGCCACCTGGACCGCAGCCTCGCGGTTGAAGTCGGGGTCGTCGGCGAGCATGCGGCCGAACATCGCGATGTCGACCGCGCCGTCGACCGGGCGCAGCACGGTCTCCGGCTTGAGTTCAATCGTCTCGCCTGCAGCCAGTCGCTCGGCGAGCTTCAGCGCCGCTTCGCGCTCGCTGGGTGAAACGAAGGCAAGCTGTTCCAGGTAGGTCGGGTTCTTGTCCTTCTCGGGCTTGATCTTGCCGAACAGATCCGCAACCTCGCGGGCGATCTTCCGGGCCTCATCGGGACCCACCCCGTGCGATTGAAGGTGCGACTCGATCTCCTGGCCGAAGCGCTGCGTGCGCTTGCCGAGATGGCCTTCGAGGCTGGTCGCGAACACATCCGACGTGCGCCAGGCGCGCTTCAGGGATTGCGAGGAAACCCGCAGGCGCGGCGCGCCGCCGAAAACCGCGGTCTTCGGTCGCCCGGTGTCGTCGCGATTGAGATTGGCGGGCGGGTAAACGGTGAGCAGATGTAGCTGGAGGAAGCGGTTCATCGGTCTGGCCTCGGCTGGCGGAGTTGATCAAATGGAAGGAACGTCGGTCGTGGCGGGCTCTGGCGTGCCGGAGCGGGGTGCCGCGGCGCCGGCCGCGTAGTACTCGAAGGTCCAGCGCTGGCGGACTTTGTCGCCCCAGAAGAATAGGGAGGCAGCGAGATCGCCGACGTTGACCCGACCGTCGGCGAGCGCGACCAGCCGGCGCATCTGCTGGGCGAGCTCCGCGTCGTGACGGGCCGAAACGAGGCGGCGGAAGCGCAGCACGCTCATCTTCGCCGAGTCTTCGTCCTCCAGGCTGGCACGGCCGACGGCGCGCGCCGCCGCGGGCCGGAAACCGTCGGCGTCGGACTCGGCATCGGCGCGCACGTGCGCCAGCACCATGGCGATCAACGCGACCCGCGGCAGGCGTTGATGATCGGCCGCCTTAAGGTCGAGGCGGCGAAACAGCGTGAGCGTCGCTTCTTCGACCATCGCGTCGGCAGGCGTTGCGCAGCGGCGCAGGCGCGCGAGCGCGGCGCGATCGCCCTCCTTGACCTGCCCCCGCTCGTCGGCGGGCTGGAGATCGCGCCACCAGGCCCGAGCCCGTTCCGCGACCTGGGACAGAGAGGGCGCGTCGCTCATGCTGCCTTGCTCCCCTTGTGCCTGCTCTCGGGCGGCGGGACAGCAAGCTCGGCGTAGAACTTGCCGCCCGCCTTGCCGTAGCCGGCCAACCCCCACAGCAAATTCCGGCGCGCGGCGACGAGCCGCCCGGCGTCACGCTCCTCGAGCGCATCGAGCGGCACCAGGGCATCGAAAATCGCGAGCACGCGCTGGCGCAGCGCATCGCGCCAGCGCTCGCGCGTACGCCGCATGATCTCCAGGATCGCGCCATCGTCCGAGGCCTGCTCGAGGGCCTCAGCGAGGTCACCGACCATCACGTGGAACGGCCGCTCGGTCTCGTCCCAGAAACGCTCGCGGGCGAGGCCGCGCGGCCCGGCGTCGGCGCCCGGAGCCTCGCGGTTCCAGAGCGCGTGCCGTACGCTACTGGAGAGGATCCCCTGCGCTTCGCGCGCACCGAGGACAAGATTGCGAACGACCACGTCGAAATCGTCCTGGACCGCCTGGACGACGATGCGCACCGGCATCTCGCTCTCGACGAAGCCGCGCGGCTTCATGTTGTCCATGTCGTAGCCCGCGGCGTGCAGGCGCGTGCCCCGACGCACCTCCTGTGCCATCCGGCCGAGCCGTTTCTCCGCCTGCACCACCGCAGCGGCCGGCGCCCGGGTGGACACGTTGTCGTCGGCGTCGCCAAGCACGAGGCCGACCCAGTCGCGATAGCCGAGGCGCCCGGGTTGGGGATGCATGGGCAGCCATTCTGGATCGGTTGGCTTGCTGCGGTAGTAGGGGGTGAGGGGGTGGCCGAGGCTCCAGGCGGCGTAGTTGGTGCCGTGGGGCCGGGTGCGATAGGTGCGCACCACGACCGCGTCGACCGCACCGGTGAGATCGCAGGGCGCGCCATCCTCGTTGGCCTCGAAGTCGAGCCGGATGCGCCGCGGCATACCCCAGAAGGCCTGCGCAGGGTGCACGTCCTCGGGCGTGGTCACCTGACCTTTGTCGGAGACGCGGGTCGGCGCCAGCCAGGGCAAGAAGCGTTCCGGCCGCTCGAGGGGATCGTCCCAGCCGTCATCCCAGAACACATTCGCCCAGAGCTGGTGCCATAGCGGCAAAGGCTGGTCGGGCGCGCGTGGTCCCGGGAGGAGCAGCGTGGTCAACGGCCCGCCGCCGCGCAGCGACACTCGATGGCCGGCGCCACCCGATGGAGCGAAGGCGCTGAGCGTGAACAGCGCGATCGCCGCGGCGCCGCGCGACAGCACGTCGATCCGGCCACGCTTGACGAACAGATCGGTGTTCTTCCTGAGCGCGTTGGCGCCCGGCGTGTCGATCAGGAGCGCCGCGATCGGCACCGGCTCGCCGTCCAGCTCGGTTTGGTCCTGGAGAAACCGCGGGCCGGGGCCGTCGAGCAGGAAGGCATCGCGATAGGCCACGAAGCAGGCGTCGAGCGTGGCGGTATCGGGGGGCTCGTGCCACCAGTCCTCCCAATCGTCCCCGATCTGTCGCCAGCAGGTGGTGGACAGCAGCCCGATCAGGAACTCCCGCGCGCCAGCATCCAGATCGGGCCGCGGCCAGTCGAAGGCGACGATCGGGTCGTCCTCGATGCCGGCGGTCAGCTCGGCCGGGCGGATGCGCGCCCGCGCCCCGGACACCCGCCGTACCGGGAACCAAGCATCGTCAAGAAGAGAAAACAAAGACATCAGCAATACATATCCTAAAGCTCATCAGCCTGGACGAGATACGTCAGAGCGGGTATAAAGGCTGCCAGCGACCTGGAGAGCCGCCGGAAGCCCGGACTTAGACCCTCAGGCTAATGTCCGCGCAGTTATCGCCACCACAACGCCTCCTCCTGTCGCTGAGAGTTGAGGAGCGGCACTGTCTGGATGGGGGTCCGGCGTGCCGCTCTCTGCTTTCTAGAGCCCGAGTTTGATCGCGTCGATAGCGTTTCTCTCTACGATGCTCCTTACCACCTTCGCTTTGGCACTCGCTGGGAGTGAGTATCCCCATGGAGATGGGGAACGCGTGGCCTCGACGATACACCTGACCACCGGTTCATCCCTTTTCTGGGAACTGAGATCAGGTAGCCACGAGCACCCCAAACCGCAAGCCCTCGGTCCGGGTGTAGGGGACGGTCAGCTCCTCCGCCTTGCGGCCAAGGACGGTCCCCTGCCAGATGCCGGGCGCTTGCTCAAACAGCGGTAGCAGCAGCTTGAGCTCGTCATGACGGGTCCAGCTGCGGCGCGCCGCGTCAGTGGCTGAGCGCAACGGGGCCGGAGGTTCGGGTACGCCGAAGACCCGCGCCTTTCGCACCGAGATCTCGGAGAGCGCCCAGGCGCGATGTCGAAGCGGATCGCTGTGCCGGTCCTCGTCGCCGGGTACACAGAACGGCATGAGCCGCTCACCCTCGACGCGGGCGAGGCGCAACGTCGTCATCTCCTCGCCGAGGCGGGTCGGCGTGCGCGTGTCCTCGTCCCAGCCCGGATGATCGCCGCCGTAACCCTTGCTCACCGAAAGCAGGTTCGTCTGCGCCAGGGACCGGGCCGCTTGCGCCTCGCCCAGGGCCTTGATGACGTTTCGTTGGAGGGCCGCCGGTGCCCATTCCTCCACGCCTGCATCGTCGTACACCGCCTCGACCAGCGCCCGCACGTCCTCGGGAACGCGGACCCGCTCGCGGCCGAACAGGGCCACGGCCGACAGCCAGAGCAGCGCGTGGTTCTTGTACACCCAGGCGGCGCGCGGGAAGGCGGCCGCGTACCAATCCTGCCCGATCTTTGCCGCCGGATCAGGCGAGACGACAAGCAGGCGTGGGCCAGGGATCGGCCGTGGCCGCGCGGGATGTCGCCAGAGCCGCCCGGCGCGCTGGAGAAGCAGATCGATCGGCGCGAGGTCCGAGACCAACAGGTCGAAGTCGAGATCGAGCGACTGCTCGATCACCTGGGTCGCGACCAGCACCCCCGGGCGGCGCGTCGGATCGCCCTGTTTGCCGAACCGGCCCACAACCGCGCGCTCGACCTCGAGCCGGTCGCCCATGGCAAAGCGGGCGTGGAACAGCGCGACTTCGACGCCCATCTCGCGCAGCAGGCCCGCAGCGTCGAACGCGTCGTCGACGGTGTTGCGCACCCAGGCGACCGCGGCGCCACTTCTGGCGGCCTCGGCGATCTGGTCAAGCGCCCTCGCCTCGTCCGGCAGCCGCTCGATCTCGACCACCCTCCGGAGATCGGCTCGCGGCTCCTTGGCTTCCTCATGCACGCGATCCGCCGTCACTATCGAGACCAGCGGATAGTCGTGCGCCTGCAATAGCGGCGGCTCCCGGCCGAGCCCTCTGGCGAAGGCCGTTGCCAATGGTTGCCGCACCGCTCGCGGCAGGGTCGCGGAGAGAACGATCGCGCTGCCGCCGAGTGCGGCTTGGAACTCCAGCAGCCGCTCCAGCTCGCGGCCCATGTACGCATCGTAGGCGTGCGCCTCGTCGACGACGAGCACCCGCTCGGCAAGACCGAGCAGGCGCAGCGATTGGTATTTGGCCGGCAGCACCGCGAGGAATGCCTGATCGATGGTACCGACCCCGACATCGGCAAGGAACGCCTTGCGGCGATCGTCGGCGAGCCAGGCGGCGCAGGCCGCACCCGAGGCGTCCGCCTCGGCCTCCTCCTCGCGCTCGGTCGCCCGGCCCGGGTCGGCAACTCCCTCGAAGCTCGCCCGGAAACCCTGGTGGAGGCGCGCGCTCCCGTGGGCGAGAGCGAGGGATGGGGTCTCACCGTCCACGAACAACCGTCGGTAGCAGGCGGCCAGCCGGTCATACATGGCGTTGGCCGTGGCCATGGTAGGCAGGGCCACGTAGAGCCCACGGGCACGGCCAGCTACCAGCAGACGATGCGCGAGGATCAGGGCCGCCTCCGTCTTGCCGCCGCCGGTCACGTCCTCGACGAACGCGACGAACGGGTCTTCGGGCAGCTCAACTGACTCTGCCCAGCTCTGGGTGGGCGTCGGGTGATGTCTCTGTCCGGTAATTGCGCGGTAGCCAGCCGCGTTAGACGGTGGTGCGGGTGCGATCCCGGCCAGCCGCAGAGCTTCGGCAGCGCGAGGTCGAGCGACCTCGGTGAGGTAGGCTCGAGGGTCGCGCTCGGGCGCGGCGTATGGAAACCAGCACTGGCGCGAGCCGATCCAGTCCGCCAGAACTGTCAGCCCGGCAAGCGACCAGCTCGCTGTTCTGAGCGCCTTGCCGTCGGGCTTGGGCAGAGGGTCGGGCTCGAACAGGGCGCGCATCGTGGCCAGGAAGTCCCGGGCGGCCGCCACAGCCTGCCCGCCGAACATCTCACGTTCCGAGAATTCTGGTTTCGGCGATTGTCGCTTCGGACACCGGTCGCCCGTGGTGGCCGACGAACGGCGCGAGCAGGTCGCCGGTCCGCTCGCTCCAAGCAGGGAAGAGGGGAGCGAGCTCTCCGGCGAGCGATCGTTGCAGGAGCCAAGCACCGGTCACCGGATGTCCGGGGTCGCGCGGCGGCTCCGTTGGGAGCGGCCCGAGCAAGTGCTCGGGCCACAGCTCCGGGACCTTGGCCTGGAACGCACGCGACAGCTTGCCGATGTCGTGGAGCGCCAGCAGGAAAACGACGGTGCTGGCAAATGGCTCGACATTGGAGCCAAAGCGCGTTGCCAGGCGTGCCAGGAGTTGGGGGCGCTCGTGCAGGAGGCTCTCGCCGACCGCGGCAACGTCGAGACAGTGATAGACCAGCGGGTGCCAAGAATGCAGCGCGTCCGGCGCGGGACGGGCCTTGCCCCACGCCTGCCACAACGGACGACCGAGATCTCGTGCCATTCGCGGCAATCATATTCGGGCGCGATCAGGTATGCACTGAGATACTACTTGCGGTCAGATTAGTGAAGGATGCAGCCTGTCACAAGGTTGTAGAGATTCCCGGGCTCCGATGATGCCACTGGTCTTGCTTTCGTGAGTCTCAGGCGGTTCGACCGAAAGGTGCTGGCGATTGGGCTTGCGGAAGTTGGGCATCTCTAGGTGGTGAAATAGAAAGCGGGCGTTCTCGGCAACAGCCCTTTTTGACTGCCTGGCATCAAACGGACGGGCGGCGGAATTCTGTTGGGCCAGAGGCCTATTTTCACGACATCCAAGGTTCGAGAATGCGAGCGCGCTGCTCCTCCCAAGCTGCCGGCAGCGGCCGCTCCAGCTGCTCCAGCATCAGCGCCTGATCCGCCGTCCCTGCGAGGATCTCCTCCACGAGGTCGGGCGCCAAAAGCGCCAGCCGGAGGATCCGGCTCACGTAGCTCTTCGATATGTTCTCGGCGTCGCCGATCTCGCTGACGGTGGCGTAAACGCCGTCATCGAGCATCCGCTGCCACCGCCACGCCCGCGCCAGCGCCTTGACCAGCGTGCCGTCCGGCTGCGGCTTCGACGCCGGCACGATCGCGGTGCCATCCGGCGCGACGATGCGCTTGCGGCCGCCCCGGCGCTGGAACCGCATTGGAATCCGGACGACCAGCGTCGTGCCGTCGAGCCGGGTCTGGACGCCGCTCATCACGCCGCCCTCGCCGTCCGCTCGTCGCCCTGCTGGAATTCCCCGACCAGGCTCACGAGCCCCTCGGCCCTGATCCGTACCTCGAGCGCATCCTCCTACACGTCGACCCGCTCGACGAGGAGCTGAACGAGCAAGGCCCCTTCGCCCCTTCGGCCCGCAATCGGGCGTCGCGCTGCTGCCAGATGGCAAAAGGATCAATTCTTAGTCCCACTGGGTGACGTTCTTCGGGAAACCAGGACGCTGTACCCGTACGACGCAGAAGCGTTGGCCTGTCGGCGCCTGCATCACCACCCATCGCTCCAGGCGGTGCACCACCTTGGCGCCTAGTTTCCCCAGCCGCGTCACTTCGGCAGGGATGTCGTCGGTCTCGATGTCTATGTGGACGCGACTCTCGTGGTCTACGCGCTGGATCTGCACGATGGGCTCATCGGGTGGGGTCTCCAGCATGCGGTAATTGCCGCGGCTGCCCGGATGGCCGGGGTCCACGGGGCGACCCAGCGCCTCGCCCCAGAAGCGGGCGGCCTCGTCCACATCGGAGGTCTTGCAGTCGATCAGCACGGCGCAGAGACGGGAGTGGTGCATATCAGTGGCCCTATGCGAACCCGTGGGGAGCGGCTGGCGCGTAGCCCTGAGGGCGTTGCGTGACGAGGCCGACGAAGCGGCACGGCACGGCCGAGCACGAATGGCTGTCGGAAGGGTGATCGGCCCGGTCCCAGGGTGCAGGTGGTGGGGGCTTTTCGGGGATGATATCCGGCGACTTCTTGATCTCCGGATCGTCGTCTTCGTCCAAGGACCCGTCGATCTCCACGACCTCCGACGGTCGAGGCGGGTTTTTGATGATGATCGGCTCGCCCGGTGGGCGACCGGGTGGTCTGGGAAGGGGATCAGGCATCGGGGCCTCCTCGATAGTGCCTTCGACCTCCGGAGAGCAAACCCGCTGTCCTCGCGATCACGTTAGGCTTCCAGAATTCGGCGATTACGCGCCAGCAAACGTCCCCCGTCGCTCGCCTCGTTCAGTGACGCGCCTGCCTTTTCTCCCCTGCTGTTTCGACTCCTTTGGCCGCGCCAGGCCGGTCGCAAGCGCGACCTCGCGCCGCTGCTGCGCATAGTTTGGCGCCGTCATCGGGTAGTCGGCCTTGAGACCCAAACGCTCGCGGTACCCGGCAGGCGTCAGCTCGTGCCGGACCGCCAGGTGGCGCTTGAGCATCTTCTGCGGCTTGCCACAGACCAGGCAGACGAGATGATCCGGGCGGACCGAACGGCGCACGGACACGGCCGGCTCGGACTTCTCCTCTGCCGGTTGCTCAGGCTCGGCTCCGACCTTGTTGAGGCGGCCTGCCACGGCAGTGATGAGCCCGGGGAGGTCCGCGATGGCGATTTGGTTGTTTGAGACATAGGCCGACACGATTTCGGCCGTGAGTGCAGCGACGCTGACAAACTCCGAGGTCTCGTTCACGGACGCGATCTCCCTAACCATACCGGGGACGTCGAGTAATCCGACCGAGCCTGCAATCCCGTTGAGGTCCGGCCGCCGCTCCTCTGGATCATGCTGGAAATGTGGACCGCGGGCCAGCCGCTTCTCCCGGCAATGCCTCGCTCGTGATAGCCTCGCGGCCGTCATATCCGGGCATCTAACATGTCCCACAGCCAAGTTACCGTGTTTGGCGGTTCGGGTTTTCTGGGTCGTCAGATCGTAAAGCGCCTGGCCGGCGATGGCGCAGCCGTGCGTGTCGCGGTGCGTCACCCCGAGCGAGCGGCGTTCCTGACGGAGCTCAGCACAACTGGGCCGATCACGACGACCTACGCCGACGTCTGGCACGAAGCGACGGTAGGTCCGGCGGTCGACGGCTCAGACGCAGTCGTCAACACGGTCGGCCACTATGTCGAGCGGAAGAGGGCAACGTTCGAGGCAATCCATGGCCAAGGCGCCATGCATGTCGCACGCGCGTCGGCAATGGCGGGGGTCCGGCGGCTGGTTCAAATATCCGGTATTGGGGCTGACCCTCGGTCCGAATCACCATACGTCCGAGCCCGCGCTATCGGCGAACGCTTGGTCATGGAAGCATTCCCGGAAGCCACCATCCTCCGCCCGAGCGTCATGTTTGGGCCTGAGGACGCGTTTTTCAATCAGCTGGCCGCGTTGGCGCGTCTGATGCCGATCTTGCCCCTGTTCGGCACGGGCGCTGTGAAGTTGCAGCCGGTATACGTGGGCGATGTCGCGGAGGCAGTCGCGCGCGCCCTGGCGACGGAGGCTGCGAGAGGCCAGACCTACGAGCTGGGCGGGCCCAGAGCATACACGTACAAGGCGCTCCTGCAACTGCTTCTCCGGCAGCTTGGTCGCAGACGGCTATTGGTGCCGGTTCCATACTTTGCCTGGGAACTTCTGGCCGCCGTGATGGCGCCGTTGCCGAGGCGCCCGATCTCCCGCGACCAGGTCGTGCTGATGAAACGCGACAATGTGGTCGGCCCGAAGGCCTTGTCGTTCGCCGAGCTCGGCCTCGCACCGAGCGCGGTCGAAGAGATTTTGCCCTCCTATTTGCGGAGAGGCTCCCGCCGCGCAGCCAAGTAAGCGCCGGCCGCGTTAGCCAGTGCTCGTTGTCGCCGCTGCGGCAGTGCGAACGCCTCAACCCGTGGCCGTGGCCGGGCACTTAAAGCGGACGGCGAGGGTCTGATCACGACGGGCTCGACGGCATTGAGCGCGGGTCGTCCCCGCGCTACCATTGACCGGATGTGGAACGAGATCTTCAAACGCTGGATCGATCTGCTCTTCTGGTGGGCGCCAAAGGATGAGGCCCAGCCACCCGAGCAGGCGAAAAAGCGCGCCCCGAGCATGGCCGAACAGGGCGCCGGCCGCGAGCCCGAAGTGGTGCAGCAAGTTGTCTCTGACGACCTGACCGTCATCAAAGGAATCGGGCCAGCCATTCAGGAGAAGCTGCGGGCGCTGGGGATTGCGACGTTCAGTGACCTCGCGAGGGCGGACCCGAAGGCCTTGACCGAGCGGCTCAAGGGGGCGCAGCCGATCTCGGAGGCGCGGGTCCGTGGCTGGATCGAGGCGGCGCGTCAACGGGCGAAAGCCTGAGCGCCAAGAGTTCAGGCCGGTCTCGTCCAATCCTGAGGATCAGGATTAAGGGGGAAGATGCCGGGCCGGAAGCCAGGAAGGCTTCGCCAATCGTCGGCAGCGGCCGCGACAGCATCAGTGTCTGATCTGCTTGCGCCGAGGATCGCCTTGGCGATGTCCGGCGGTAGCAGCGCCACCGGCAGGCTCCTGCTCACATCGCTTTTGTTTATGTCCTCGGTTCGATCGCCGAGTAGCCTCCACCACCGCCACGCCGCGCCAGGGCCTTGACCGGCGTGCCGTATGCTGCTGGGCGGGGCCGGATCGTTCCTACGGCTGCACCACGCGGAATCATTGCTTCCAGCCGAACGCCGGAGCACACTATCGCCAAGAAAACCCAAGCTGGACATCGATGGGGGAGCGAACCGCAAGAGGTCGGTACCGCAGCTGGCGCACGCCGGAGACAGCGATTCGCTGTCGAGAGAAACGCGCGAGCGGATCCGGAGCGCAGCTGCCACCAGCTCCTTGGCCCAAAACGGAGGCATGGATGAAGTACAAGAACTTGGAGCAGATTGCGCGCGAGGCGGACGTTCACCCCGCGGTGGGCATGTCGCGCCGCGAGCGCCTGGAGCGCTGGGCCGAGCTGCTCGCGCAGCAGCCCGACCGGCGCTTGTCCTCGATCGAAGGTACCGAGTTCGGTCCCCGCGCTGAACGCCGAGCCATGCGCGCGGATAATTCCCCGCTGACGGTCGCATTCCAAGATCCGGTCCTGCGCGCGGAAGGGCTGCGCGGCGACCGGGTAGGTGATGCGCTCGACTTCTTTGAGCTTTCGGAGAGCGACGTGCACTACCTGGTCTGCTACTGCCACTATGGACAGGCGGTATTGGCGGGCACAGTGGCCGGGCGTCTACGTATGATGTCGCGGCGAGCAGAGCTTCCCGCCTTGCTGACTCGACTGCTGGTCGCAACCGGGTTGTCCGCTGTGGCCGTGCTCGGACTGGTGGTCCTGGCGCTCTAAGCTGATCGGATGCGGTCGGGGCTGGAGCGCACTCTCGGCACGAGTTGGCCCCGCCGCATCTCAGAATCCGACAATCCAAGAGCGAAAGCTGCTCCTTCCCAGCTTGCGGGCAGCGGTCGCTCCAGCGTGGTCGACGTGAACGCGTGACCCTCACGCACCGCCGTCGTCACCCGCCTGCTGAGCCCGGGTCATGCACCCGCGGCGCCCGGCCGCGCCTTCTTTCCGCGCCGAGCGGGGCTTTCCAGCCGTCCTAGGCCGGTAGCAAGCGCCACCTCTCGCCGCTGCTGGGCATACTTCGGTGCCGTCATCGGGTAATCGGGCTTGAGCCCGAAGCGCTCGCGGTATTCGGCAGGCGAGAGGTCATGCCGGACCGCCAGGTGACGCTTCAGCATCTTCTGCGGCTTGCCACAGACGAGGCAAACGAGGTGATCCGGGCGGAGCGAACGGCGCACGGACACTGCCGGCTCGGACTTCTCCTCTGCCGGTTGCTCGGGCTCGGTGCCGATCTTGCTGAGCTGGCCGGCGACAGCCGAAATGAGCGCGGCGAGTTCCGATGAAGCGATCTGGTTGTTCGAGACGTACGCCGAGACGATCTCTGCCGTCAGCTGTGCCAAGCTCGACGGTGGCTCGGCATCGTCCGTCACGACGGGATTTTCGCTCTGATCCTTCTGCATGCGGCGGTGCTGCTCACTGCTGGGGCGCCGGCGCGGGTGCGCCGCTGAACCAGCCAGTCGCGTAGCCGATGATGATGAGCACGACGATCACGGTCGCAACCGCGTACCAGATGCGCCGATCCTTGAAGTCCATTGGCCTGTCCTCCCTTCTGTCTGTCTCAATCTTAGCCGAGATGCCCTTGGCATGCCACAGGAGCGTACGGGCCCCCCCGGCTTTGCATGCTGGAACTTGTGGCTTGGCACAGGACTTTCTACCGGAAGACCCGGAGCGATGGGACACTTCGCTCGGCCGCAGGTCCGGTCATGCTGCGCCGGCCGATCAGCGAGCCCTTGCAGACAATCTGGACGCTGCCGATCTATCACAGATAACATCCATTCTGGGGGCGGTGTGAGGGTCAAGGTCGAACGGATTCGCGGTGGCCGCCGGTTGCCAGACGTCGAGTACATCGAGACGCGGGCACCGCGTCGGCCGCAGACGGACAAGCGGGAGCTCGTGAGCTTTCGGGCTCCTTCCGCCCAGGTGGATGGAGCGGCCTCCAGGCTCCGCCTGCCCTGGAAGATCAACCGCCGCCCGGATTAGCGCGTGATCGGGCGGATCGGCTGGCAATCGCCGGGGGCGCATGCCGTCGTAGCCGCGTCTCGGATCGTCGTTAGCTCCCTCAAAGGAACCGCTCGCGCTGCCGGCGCTCCCCCGCTCCCCACTCGACCGGGAACGGCGGGACCGCCCACTTCGCCGGCTTCAACGCTTCAACATGCACGCCGCCTCGACCATCGCCGGGGGACCGGCAGATATGGCCTTGTGCTGGCAAGGTATTGCCTGCGCCACGAGGGCATCTATGCCTTCTATACCGAGACACAGAAGTGGGTTCGAAATAACGTCCAGAAAGTCGGGAATTGGACGGCTCTCTCAGGGGTCAATCACGAATTCGAGCCGGCTATGGGCGGCGCGCAACGCGGCCTCGACCTTCTGCGGCGTCCTTTCCCGGGCAAAGATGAACCCCAGATACTTGTTTCCCTCCGGGAGCGGGACGACCTCGTGCCCCAGGGGAATGGTGATCGTCACGTCCTCGATGCCGGGCACGCTGCGCGCGCCCTCGAGGCCGCGGACTTGGCGCAGCCATCCCGCCCGTGGAATCGGGATCATCATGACCCCTGCGGGCCGCGATTCGCGCTCGAGCAACTCGATCGGGAGCCGGAGCGCATGGCGAAGGATGAGCTCTTCGAGCGGAATACCCACCCCAAAGCGCAGGATTCTCGAGCAAAGCCCTCCGATCGATCGCGCCGCGAGCTCGATGATCACCGGCCCCTTTTCATCAGTCCGAAGCTCGGCGTGAATCGGACCATCTTGAAGTCCCAAAGCGGTCACGGCCCTGGCCGTTGCGGAGGTGACCGCATGCTGAACCCCAGCGGGCAATCGCGAGGGCGTGACGTATATGGTTTCTTCGAAGAACGGGCCCTGGAGAGGATCGGGCTTGTCGAAAAGTGCCAATACGCTGAGCTGGCCCCGATCCAACAAGCCTTCCAACGCCACCTCAGCTCCCGCGATGTAATCTTCGACCAGGATGTAATCGCCGATGCCAGCCGGAGACCCCGCGTAGGCGTCGTTCAGGATCCTTCCGATACGATAGAACGCGGCGGCAAACCCTGCCGGATCGTCTGCCCGGATCACGCCGCGGCTGGCGGAAAGCGCGAGCGGCTTGAGGACGCAGGGATAATCGACACGATGGGCCACCTCGGCAGGGTCGTCCTCGCGGGATACGACGGTGAAACCTGGTGAGGGGAGGCCAGCTTCCGCGAGAACTGTTCGCAATCGAAATTTGTTCGCGGCAGCCCCGACGGAGCTGGGCGAATTGTGCGGCAGGCCCAAGGCCTCCGAGGCCTTAGCCGCCAGCACCGTAGTGTCTTCATCGACCGCGACGATAGCCTGGAGAGGGTACTGGCGGGCGAAGTCGATGATCTGCTTCGTGCCCTTTTCCGAATTCCTGAAGTCGAGTGTAACTGTCCGACCTGGCGAAAATTTTTCCAGCACCTGGCGTCGGTTGGAACCCACAGTGACCTCGACGTCGAGCCGCCGTGCGGCCCCGAGAAAATCGCTGATCCGGTACGACGTGGTCGGGACGAGCAGGAGCAGGCGTGGCATCACCTTACCGCCGCAAAGAGCCGTCCGCGGCCCTTGTCTGAGGGCTCCATCTCCGGTGCTGGAACGGCTCCACGCGGCCCGTCGCGGCGACGACCCGCTTAGTGCTAGCCTCGGGTCGACGATCGTGCGCCCTGGACGAGCGAGCCGGGATCAATCGAGCGGCACGAACGCCCACCATAAGCTTTAGAAGGGGCTCGCGCCGCTCTTGCCGGGCTGATAATAGGGGTTCGTCCCGCCAGCATGATCGGTCACGTCCAAGACGGCCTTGATGGTCGGCACGGCCCGCTTGATCTCATGCTCGATCCCCTGTTTCAGGGTGACGTCCGCCATGCCGCAACCTTGGCAGCCGCCTTCCAGGCGGATATAGGTGGTATTCTCCCGCACATCGACAAGCGAGATATGCCCTCCGTGGGCGGCCACGGCGGGGTTGATCCGGTCGTCCAAAATCCTCTGGATGGTTGCGGCCTCCGGCGTCTTCAGGCCGGGTTTGGGGATGGCATCGCGATAATCGCGCACATCGATCACTTCAGGGACGTAGTGCTGCAGCACCCTGATGATGCCCGCCCTAAGGGAGAAGCCTGATCCCTGCATGTCCACATAGACGACCCCCTGCTTGTAACCACGGAAGGTCACGTCGCCGCCGGTCTGTGCGGCTGCCGGGCGGATGCGGGTTGCGATCAATTCCTCGAGCTGGGCAACCACCTCATTGGTCTCGGGCTCGAAATCGATCGCCATGCCGTCCTCTGCCTCCTGCTCGATCAGGACCGGGTCCCCGGCCATGCTATGCTCGATGATGCCACCAAGAATGACCGGCTTCAGATGCGGCCAGTCGACATCGTCGGCCTTGGTCACCAGGATGAAGTCCGAGCCGAGCACGATACGCGTAACCGAACCGATTCCGAACAAGCGCCTGGCTAGGGGCGAGGCCTCCGCCGACCGTGCGTCGCCGAATTCCACTGTTCCCGACTTGAGGACTGCGCGGCCTAGCACGAACTTCACCGTCGCCGGATTCTCTGTGTTTTCGGTTTGGATCAGCATCACCCCGTCTCCGTGGCCCAATTGGGGGCCTGATTGAATAGATGGGGCGGATTTCCCGAACTCAAAGCTGCGCAGAGCCTGTTGCGCAATCTCGGGCTTAGGCGACGATGACGACGCGGTGATCGCGTGATTCGTTGGCAGTGGCGCCCAGCAGACGTGCGTCCGGCATGGCGACCTTCGTCGGGCGGCCGCCATGCGCCAATCGCCCAGCGATGCTCTGGCCCGACGCGACGCGCCTGAACTGGGCGTTCTTCCGGGAGAATGCCATGTCCGACGCAGGTCCTCGAGATGGTCGAGCAAGCCGGCGCGCATAGCCTTTATGGCGACGAGATCGCGCCCGAAGTCGCCCGGGCGGTGCGGATCGCCGATCTGAACTCCGCCCGCCTCAACACCATATTAGTGCTGGCGCGACGCTACGCGGAGGAGGGGATGATGCCCCGTCCGCCGCCGGGAGGAGGGCGATGGCCACTGCCAGACCGATCGACTTCGAGCGTGCGCTCGTGGACCCGCGCTCGGTGTTCAAGGAGCCAATTGAGGTGCTCGCTTGTGCGGATCTCGACGCCGCCCGCAAACGCCAGATCCTCGAGTGCTGGCGCCAAGACGCCCTGGAGCTACAGGCCGCCGACGACGAGGCCATGAGCGGCGGCGAGGAGCCGATGCTCAAGCGTGTCCTCGATGCCATCCGCGCCCTCGAGCGCCAGACCGACGTCCCGCCGCTGGCCCGCTGATCCGTTCGTCGTGACGCCGAAGAGATCGGCTGCTATGGCCGCTTTATGGCGAGACGCGCCATCGGTCGCTGGGCAAGTGCGTGCGCTGCTCCTCCCAGCCGGCCGGCAGCGGCTGCTCCAGCCGCCCCAGCACGAGCGCCTGATCAGCCCGGCCCGCCAGGATCGCCTCGACGATGTCGGGTGCCAGCAGAGCCAGCCGCAGGATCCGGCTCACATAACTCTTCGAGATGTTCTCAGCGTCGCCGATCTCGCTCACGGTGGCGTACACGCCCGCATCGAGCATCCGCTGCCACCGCCACGCCCGCGCCAGCGCCTTGACCAGCGTGCCGTCCGGTTGCGGCTTCGCGATGGGCACGATCGCGGTGCCGTCCGGCGCCACGATTCGCTTGCGGCCACCGCGCCGATGAAAGCGCATCGGAATCCGAATAACCAGGGTGGTGCCCTCGAACCGGGTCTGGACGCCGCTCATCATGCCGCCCTCGCGGTTGGCTCGTCGCCCGCCCGCAACTCCCCAATCAGGCTTGCCAGCCCTTCGGCCCTGATCCGCACCTCGAGCGCGTCCTCCTGGAGGTCGACCCGCTCGACGAGAAGCTGCACGATCCGCGCCTGCTCGGCCGGGAACAGCTCGTTCCAGACCGTGGCGAAGTCGGCGAGCAGGACGGTGACCTCGCGCTCGGTGATGTCGTCGCCCTCTCGCTTCGCCATTGCCCAGGTTCGGGCGACCAGCTCAGGTGCAGCCAACAGCTTCTGGATGTGGTCGAGCACCGCGCCCTCGACGTCGGCGGCGGGTACGCTCGTGACGGCGCAGGTGTCGTATCCGTCTGCGATTGCCTCGCGGGCCACGTAGTAGCGGTAGATCCGGCCCCGCCGGCGGGTGTGGCTGGGCGACATCGGCCGACCGTTCGGGCCGAAGATCAGGCCCTTCAGGAGCGCAGGGACCTCGGCCCGGGTCGCGGCGCCGCGTCGGTGCGCGGGCTCAGCCATCACGGCGTGCGTCTTGTCCCAGGCGCGCTGGTCGATTATCGCCGCGTGCTCACCGGGGTAGGCGACGCCCTTGTGCACCGCCTCGCCCAGGTAGACCCGGTTGGCGAGCACCTTGTAGATGGCGCCCTTGGTCCACGCCTTGCCTCCGCGCGCGCCATTGGCGCTGCGGCGCTCTTTTGTGACCTCGCCAGCGGCGTTCAGCTCGCGCGCCACCACCAGCGCCGAGCCGGTCTTGGCGAAACGATCGAAGATCCGGCGCACGAGTGCCGCCTCGCGCTCGACCACCACCAGCCGCCGGTCCTGCACCTCATAGCCGAGCGGCGGCCAGCCGCCCATCCACATGCCCTTCTTGCGCGAGGCGGCGAACTTGTCCCGGATCCGCTCGCCGATCACCTCGCGCTCGAACTGGGCGAAGCTGAGCAGGATGTTGAGCGTCAGCCTGCCCATCGAGGTCGTGGTGTTGAACTGCTGGGTGACGCTGACGAAGGTCACGTTGTGGCGCTCGAACACGTCGACCAGCTTGGCGAAGTCCGTCAGCGAGCGGCTCAAGCGGTCGATCTTGTAGACCACGACCACGTCGATCATGTCGGCCTCGACGTCGCGCAAGAGGCGCTTGAGCGCCGGGCGCTCCAGCGTCCCGCCCGAAATCCCGCCATCGTCGTACTGGTCTGGCAGCGCGACCCAGCCCTCGCTCTTCTGGCTGGCGACATAGGCGAGGCCTGCCTCGCGCTGGGCGTGGAGGCTGTTGAACTCCTGCTCCAGGCCCTCCTCGCTGCTCTTCCTGGTGTAGACCGCGCACCGGAGCTTTCGAGCGGGCCGCGGGCTCACGTGCCGCCTCCATGGCGCTTCACGCCAAAGAAGGTGAGCCCGTTCCAGCGGGTGCCGGTAATCGCGCGCGCGACCGCGCTCAGGCTCTTGTACCGGCGCCCCTCCCACTCGAAGCCGTCGTCGAGCACCGTAACCTTGTGCTCGACGCCGCGCCACTCGCGGATCAGCTGGGTGCCCACGACCGGCCCGTTCACCACGCGCTTCCGAGCGGCCTTCGGATCGAGCGCATCGGCCAGCGCGTCAAGCTTGGCCCGGGTTGCCGGCTTGAGCCCGCCGAACGCCAGCTCCTGGATCCTGTACGCAAGCCGGCTGATCAGGTAGTTGCGGCTGAACCCGGGCGGCTCCTTGTCGAAAAGGTCGCGCCACATCTGCTTGAGCTCGGGCGTGGGCGTCTTGGGCAGGGCGGCCACGCGCGCGGCGATGCTGTCGGTCATGCTCTCCGTCTCCGTTGACCAGAGGGAGCGACATGACCGCTTCGCCTGGGCGAGAAGTCGACGCGAACCTGCTCTCCGGTGCTGCCCGGGGGAGCGCGCAGGCGCGCACGCACGCGCAGGATGCCGGCGGCCAGGATCTCGGCGATCTCGTCCAGTCGCTCGGCCGGGGTCATGAGGTCGGGGTGGAGGGCGTTGGCCATGGGCCCCGGGATCGGAACAGCTATAGGGTGAGATTAGTCGCGATCGCACCAGAATCATAGTCAAATCAAGTGCTTAGCGAAATAGACCGAAGAAAAACGAATCAGATCGAAGTATTTCGTAAATCAGCCGGCCGCGTGTATCATCCAATCGAGTCAGGTATGCGGGCAGCTGCGGCTCGGCCAGACCAAGATCCCAACCGCGGCCTTGAAGGGGCAGTTCCGAAGGCAAGTCGCTCATGGGCGGCGACGTCTGCCGCGAATTGCACAGCACCGGATTCCGCCCTATCGTCGAGCTCGGGGACACCGGCCGCAATCTGCCATGGGCAACCTGAAGGCATTCCAGCCAGCCAAGCGCCTCGCCAAGAAGGCCCACCGGGGCTTTCGCGGCTATCCCGTGGCGACGGTCGCGTTCTACGGCCCGGACGATCGCCGGGCGAGCAAGGTGGCGATCGGCATCGTGCTTCGCGAAGAAGAGGAAGTGGCCGAGCTGCAGCGCTGGACGTCCGCGGACCGGGACGTGCGCCACGACCCCGCGATCAGCGAGGCGATCCTCGAGTTCATCGGCCGGTTCGAGGTAAAGACGGTCGCCATGACTGACCGGATCATCGGTTGCCCACACGAGGAAGGGATCGACTACGAGGGCCCGGTCTGCCCCCACTGTCCGTTCTGGGCGAACCGTGACCGATGGACCGGGGAGGTCATCCACTGACGGATCGGCTCGGCCCTGGAGGGGCGGCGCTTTGAAGATGTCACGAGCAGGGCGAGGCTGATGGGTGCGGTCGGGTCGGACAAGGCGATCCTCGCGATCATGACGTGGTCCGACAGGGAGGCTTGGCGCGACCGCCGTGAGACGGTGGTCGAGGACCATCTCGGCCCTGTCTCGGACGCCCTGGAGCTGACGCCGGAGGAGATCGTCGAGGCCGCAGGCGACCGAGCCATCCACCAGATCGTTGCCTTTGCGTTCGAGGATTTCCTGACCTGCAACTTCGAGCCCGATCAGCAGAACGTCGTCGACGACTACCTCAAGCGGCGCGGCTGGAAGGAGAGCGCGCCGGTCAAGCGGTACCTTCGCGCGCTGCGCCAATCGGTGGTCAGCCTGTACGAGGTGACGGAGACGGTCCCCGGCAGCCACTTCCTGGGCCGGGATCTGGTCCGCGGCGGCGAGCCCGTCCGGATCGAGGACAAGCTTGCCTCAGTGAGCCTGGTCCGCTGGGACCGGCTTGCCGCACGGCTGCTTCCGATCGGCGGCAGGACCTACCTGAGCGCCGGCGTGCTGTGGCTGGCGTTCGACGACGGCAGAGAGATACTCGACCAGATTGCGAAGCTCCGAGCGAGCTTCAACCGAGAGATCGGCCGGCAGGCACGCCGGCATGGCATCCCACGAGCTGCGCTCGGGACGCTCCCGGTTGAGGATGCCATCCTGAGCGAGCTGGCACCGCTGTGCAGCCAGACCTGGCTCACGACCGTTGTAGGGCAGGCGCGGGTCGATCCGGTCTCGAACGCGACCAACTTCGACGGCGAGGCGCTGGCGATCTGCGAGGCGCGCTTTCCGCTCGCGGAACCTGGGCGGGCGGGCGACATCGAGGCCCCTCTGGATGCGCTGCCCGAGCTCTCCCGCGATGCGCCCGAGCGCCCGTCCTGGGCATGGCTGTCGCGGACGCCGGGCTCCCGCCGCGACGGGGAGGGCGATGCGAGCAGGAAGCGGGCACCGAGCGGCTCGGACCAGGATGGCGGTCGCATTCTGGGTCTGGTGCGGCTCGATGCGAACGCGCTCCTGCTGCAGACCAATTCGGTCGAGCGGGCCGAGCGCGGTTGTGCCCTGCTGAGTCAGGCGCTAGGGCCGCTGGCGGGTGCGCCGCTCACGAGCATCCAGACGCTCGAGCGGGCGATGGCGTCCGCTAGGACACCGGAAGCAGCGCCGATGGGGCAGGCGGAGCTGCCGTTCCTTCCGGAGGGTGGGGAGGCCGCGCTGCGACAGGTCCTCGATCGGCACTACCGGGAGACGCTGACCTCGCCTTTGCCGATGCTGGGCGGCAGGACCCCGAAACAGGCTGTACGCTCTAAGGCCGGTCGTCAGCAGGTGGTCACGTGGCTCAAGTATCTTGAGAATCAGGACGCTCATCGTGCTCAGATACAGGATGAGCCGGTGTACGACTTCACCTGGATATGGGACGAGCTGGGGATCGCCCACCTGCGGCAATGAAGAGTGGTTGAGATAACGATTGCCGGACCGAGACCAGGAAGGCCTGCCGCTGAGCGACGCGATCCGGAGGTTTGCCGATCCCGACCAATGGCGCCGCTACGATCAGGCTGCCACCGCGGCCAGGGGGCGGGTCCGGACGCGGCTCATGTACGTTGGCGGCGAGCCGATTGCCGGGTGGGGAGCTGCCGAGCAGGCCCGCCACGACAACCATCTACTCGACCGCCGTGATCAGACGTGGCGCGAGCTGCAGCAGGATTTTCTGGGGAGGCTCAGGTCGGGCGAGCTGATCGCGACCGGCTATGAGGAGCCGCTGAGCCTCGGGAGCGAGCGTAAGCTGGTGCCGGTTGATCTCTGGCGCGCGTTGCGCCCGAACTTCGAGAAGTCGACGGCAACTGGGGCCGGGCTCAAGCTGTCGGGCATCCTGGTCCGCAAGGGTGTAGATGCGCCGGCGCCCGTGCCCTCAATCGAGCAGATCTCTGAGGCCGGCGCCATAGAAGGCGAACCGGAGCCGAGGTTCGAGGTGCGGCCACCAGGGCGGCCCTCGCGTATGCGCGAGATCGAGGCGGAGATGCGGCGGCGGGCCGCCGCAAAGCAACTGCTCGGCTCGTTGCGCGCGGAGAGCGAAGCGCTTGCGCACTGGGCGCGGCGCACGCACGGCCAGGACGAGGCGCCAAAGCCCAAGTCGATCGCGAAGCAGCTGGGGGCCGTCTATCGAGATCTGAAGACGAACCAGGTGGTGACAAAAGGGCGATAATCCTTTCGTTTGCCGTCGATTTATCTGGTCTTTTTATCGCTTTCAAATCCGGATTTCATGCCGCTCGATCAACTTGCGGGGATCGAGATCGGCATCATGATCGGCCAGCCGCTATTCTCTCAAGAGCGCCGGTGCATTGTTTCAGGAGTGTGCCGATGAGCGCGGATCGGTACGTCGCCACCCAGCCCGTGCGCGCGGCTGTCAAGGGCCGCGAGACAGAAATCCTCGAGGCGTTAGCCCGGATTTCTCAAACCAGAGCGTGCATCGGGGCTCTGGATCGGCGATAACTCTTCTGTGACAAAGGCTTAACGCGACGCAGAGGAGCTCCCCGATGCCGACAGAGTGTAACCGCGACCTGTTCGGATTTGAAGCCGTCGAAGGACGCCAGGTGGTGGCCGCGTTCGACGGCGGGCAGGTGACCTCGGACGCCGGGGCGCTGCTGCTCGGGGCCGTGAACCGGGCGATCGGTCTGATGGGGCGTCTGGCCCGCTGTTTCGCCGACGGACGCATGCAGGAACTGGTCGAGCACGGTGTCGAGACCATGCTGATGCAGCGCATCTGCGGCATCGCGCTGGGCTACGAGGACCTGGTCGACCACGACGAGCTGCGCCATGATCCGGTGCTGGCGACCCTGGCCGGCAAGCTCGAGGCGCGGCGCAAGGACTGCGCGCCGCTGGCCGGCAAGAGCACCTTGAACCGGTTCGAGCATGCGCCGGCCGCGGCGCTCGACCGCTATCACAGGATCGGCCACGACCCGCGGGCGATCGAACAGCTGTTCGTCGCTCTGTTCCTGGAGGCGCATGCGAGGCCGCCCGAGCGGATCATCCTCGATCTCGATGCCACGGACGACCCGCTCCACGGCCACCAGGAAGGGCGCTTCTTCCATGGCTACTACGACTGCCACTGCTATCTGCCGCTGTACGTCTTCTGCGGCCGCCACCTGCTGGCCGCCAAGCTCAGGCGCTCGAACATCGACGCGTCGGCCGGAGCCAAGGACGAGATCACACGCATCGTCGCCCAGATTCGTGAGAGCTGGCCTAGGGTCGAGATCCTGCTGCGGGCGGACTTTGGCTTCGCCCGCGACGAGTTGATGAGCTGGTGTGAAGACAACGGCGTCGACTACGTCTTCGGCCTCGCCCGCAACCCTCGCCTGCTGGCCGAGATCGACGGAGCCCTCGCGGCCGCCGAGGCCGAGCATGCCGCAACCGGCCAGCCGGCTCGGCAATTCGACGACTTCACCTATGCCACCCGGGACAGCTGGAGCTGCGAACGGCGGGTCGTGGCCAAGGCCGAGCATCTGGCCAAGGGCTCCAACCCGCGCTTCGTGGTCACCTCGCTGCCGCCGTCGGTGATCGACGGCCAAAGCCTCTACGAGCAGATCTACTGTGCCCGCGGCGAGATGGAAAACCGGATCAAGGAGCAGCAGCTTGATCTGTTCGCCGATCGTACGTCAGCAGCGACGATACGGGCCAATCAGCTCAGGCTTTGGTTCGCCTCGTTCGCCTACGTGCTGCTGGAGGCGCTGCGCCGAATTGGCCTCCGCCATAGCCAGTTCGCCAACGCCACCTGCGGCACGATCCGCCTGAAGCTCTTGAAGATCGGCGCCCTGGTCCGGGTCAGCGTGCGTCGGATCAAGGTCGCCATGGCCTCGGCTTGCCCCTACCAGGACGAGTACCGCCTCGCCTACCTGTACGTGAAGCGCGCCGCCTTCTGAACGTTCTTGCATGCCCGATAGGCGCCCCACCCGCGGGGCGTTCGCTTGCGTTCGTCCGAGAATTCGCTGTCAGGCGACCTCCACGGACGCTCACCTCAACCCGAGCCAACTTCTGCGCCGACCCCGCCACCAATCAACCCGTGCTATGGGGTTTGAGAAATCCGGATTAGGGATCGCCTGGCAGGACGGCGCGCCGCACATCTCATGCCCCTATCCGGAGCATGCTGACGACAATCCATCCTGGCGCTGGGATGAGCGCCGGGCGCGCGCCTACTGCTCGTGCATCGAACGCGGAGACTCGGTCTTCGACGTCGTCATGCACCTCGAGGGCATCGACTTCGAGGCGGCCAAGCTGCGCGTCGCCGAAATCCTCGGCCGCCACGACCTGATCAGGGCGACTGGCGAGCGCTACCAGGCTATGGATGCGGCAAGCCTGCTCCGGCCGCCAGCTGACCAGCGCGACGACCACCTGCCGCGCGCCTACCTCGCGCATCGGCTCGAAGTGACGTCGGAGAGCGTGCCGATGCCCTCGACCCCGGTCGCCGGCTGGAGCTCGCTCGCCTACTACGACCCGCCACAGAAGAAAGGCGGCGAGCCCCATATCGTCGGCCATTACCCCTGCGTGGTGTTTGGTACGCTCGCGCCCGATGGGCGCCGCCATGCGCATCGGATCTACGTCGGCGCGGCTGGCGCCGGCAAGGCCGAGCTGGGCAGTCGGTCCAATGGTCGGCCGCGCGATCCGAAGAAGTCCGCCCGGCTCAAGGAGGGTCAGAGCGCTGCCGGATGCGCCGTCCTATGGGGCGATCCAACAGCGGCACCGCACCTGGTCCTCGCCGAGGGCATCGAGACCGCGGCTGCTGTGGCGCTGGCATATCGCCACGAGCTCGACACCGGCGAGCTGGTCGTCGCCGCGGCCCTGTCCACGGCCGGGATCAGGTCATTCCAGCCCTGGCCGAAGACTTGCCGTAAGCGTCCGGCGATTGGCGCGGCAGGAATGGGTTGACGGGGACGGAGCGCAGGTCAGGCGGCTGCGGCGGTCGTCGGCGAGGTGGCCCAGGCCCACGGGAGCAGGTCGTCGATCCGGTTGATCGGGTGGTCGGCGATGCGGGCGAGGACGGCGCGCAGGTAGGCCTCGGGGTCGAGCCCGTTGAGGACCGCGGTCTGGATCAGGGTGTAGAGGATCGCGGCGCGGCCGCCGCCACTGTCCGAGCCGGCGAACAGATAATTCTTCCTGCCCAGGGCCAGGGGCCTGATGGCGCGCTCGGCAGAATTGTTCGTCATCTCGAGCCGGCCATCTCCGGTGAACCGGACGAGCGCCTCCCAGCGGGACAGGCTGTAGCGGATCGCGACCGCGAGGCCGCTCTTGCGGCTGATGCTCGTCAGGGCGTGCTCGAGGACGTCCTTCAGGTCCGCGAGCCGCGGCAGCGTGCGTTCCTGCCTGACAGCCCGACGTTCCTCGGGCGCGCGGCCGTTGATCTCGGCCTCGATCTGGAACAGCGCGGCGATCCGCTCCAGGGCCACCTGGGCGAGCGCCGAGCCGGTGTTGGCGTGCATGTCGAACAGCTTCCTGCGGCTATGCGCCCAGCACGCGACCTCGACCAGCGGCGCCGTGCCGCTCGCGTCGGGTTCATAGAGGCCGTTGAAGCCGGCATAGCCGTCGGCGTGCAGGAAGCCGCGACAGCCGGCGAGCAGAGCCCGCGCATGCTCGCCCTTGCGGTTCGGCGAGTAGAGGTAGCTGACCGCCGGCGGGGCCGGCCCGCCCCACGGCCGCTCGTCCCGGACCAGCACCCACAATCGTCCGGTCTTGGTCTTGCCGCGTCCCGGGTCCAGCACCGGCACCGGGGTGTCGTCGGCGTGGAGCGCGGCGCCGGCACGGACGTGGCGGGTGATCGCCGCGGCAAGAGGCTCGAGCAGGAACGCCGCCTGGCCGACCCAGTCCGCCAAAGTCGAGCGCTCGAGCTCGACGCCGACCCGGCCATAGATGACGCTCTGGCGGTGGAGCGGAACATGGTCGCAATATTTGGCCACCAGGACGTGCGCGAGCAGGCTCGGCCCCGGCCGGCCGCGCTCGATCGGCAGCGACGGGGCCGGCACCTGGGTAATCGTCTCGCAGGCGCGGCAGCTCATCCTCGGCCGGACGTGCACCACCACCTTGAAGTGCGAGGGCACGTATTCGAGCACCTCGCGCTCGTCCTCACCGAGGCGGGTCAGGCGCGTGCTGCCGCAGGCCGGGCAGGCGCGGGCCGGCGCGTGCACCACCCGCTCGCGCGGCAGATGGGCCGGCAATGGCTGGCGACCGCGAGGGCGAGCTGCGCCCCTCTTCGAGCAGGATCGATCCTCCGCAGGCCGCGCCGCCGTCGCACGCGCCTGCTCTTGGGCCGCCGCTTCCTCGAGGTCGCCGATCAGCAGCTCGAGCTGATCGATCTTCTCCGACGAGCGACCGAAGCGGGCCCGCTTCATCAGCGCGAGGGTCGCGCGCAGCTTCTCGATGTGCAGCGTCTTGGCGTGGAGCTCGGCATCCCGCGCCGCGAGCTCACGATCCTTGCTCGCGAGCGCTTCCTGCAACGAGACTGCGAGCGCCCGTAGCGCTGCGGGATCGCAAGGCAGGAAGTCGGTTGCCGACGACATGACTTCCTCTACCAGGAAGCAACCGACCTGGCGACCAGAAGATCGTCGGCTCAGATCGCTGTCGGGCGCGCGGGCAGCGCCGGCGCCACCGTCCGCCGCCAGTCGATCGCCTCGAGCAGCAGCGCCAGCTGGGCCGGCGTCAGGATCAGGCCGCCGTCCACGATCGGCGGCCAGACGAACCGGCCGCGCTCCAGCCGCTTGGCAAACAAGCACAGCCCTGAACCGTCCCAGTACAGGATCTTCAAATAATCGCCGCGCTTGCTGCGGAAGCAAAACAGATGGCCCGAGAACGGGTCCGACGCGAGCACCGAGGCGACCTTGGCGCACAGGCCGTCGAAGCCGTAGCGCATGCTGACCGGCCGGCACGCGAGATGGACCTTGGTGCCGGACGCGACCTGGATCATGGGATCATGGCCACCGCTTCAGCGCGCCCAGCACCCGCGCGAGCGCTCGGCCATCGACGAACGCATCGACCCGCACCCGGGCCCCGTTCAAAAGGTCGATCTCGATCACGCCCGCCCGGGTCTCGAGCCCCGACGGTCGCGGGGGCTCAGCCGGCCCATGCTGCCGGTTCCCGGCTTCGTCGGAATGCGCAGGCATCCTGGCGAGCAGTGCCGGCCCGCCATCACCCGCCTCGCCGACCACCCCAATCGGCACGAACTCGGGCCCCTCCAGCAACCGCCGCTCAGGCTGCCCAGCCTCCTCCTGGCGCTTCCACTTGAACAGGAGGTTGGCGTTGATATCGTGCCGCCTGGCCACCACGGACACCGAACACCCGGGCGCCCGCGTCTCCTCGACAATCCCGCGCTTCTCCTCGGCCGTCCACCGGCGCCGATCCGGTCGCCCCATCGCCCACCATCCCGCCTCCGTTGGTGTCCACCAAGCTCTTGGTGGACACCATCATGCCAAGAGACGAGCCTCTATCCCTCCCCGCAGCCCACGAACAGGCCCCCGAGATCGGACGCTTACGACTCGCCAGATCACGGTGGCCGCAGACCGCGACGAAGGCAGCCCTGACGATGACCGCGGCCATCGAGCCGGTGAGAAGGCCGCGCGTGATCTTGCCCTCGCCCATCATGAGCTCCTCGAGATCCGCATCGCCCTGCCCGGAGCGCCTGGCGAGGACATCGACTGGCTGGATGTGCTTCGCTGTGAGGGCGTTGAAGCCGTCCGGGTTGGGCTCCAGGCCGCCCCGAGGTATGCGCCGACCTCGCGAGAGATAGAGGAGGCGCGTCGGCATGCCAGCCGCGCAGCCGAGCTCGCCGAGATCGAGCGCACCTACCCGCTGCCGGCCATGGAGAGCCTGAGCCTTGCCTACCAGCACACCCGGACCGGCAAGGTCATGGTTCACAAGTATGTCGGCAAGGACAAGGAAGGGAACGAGGTCTGGCTGCCGATCGCGACCCCACTGGGAGTGCCGGCCCGCCTCAGGGCCGCGGACCAGCACGGTGCGTACGGGCTGCGGGTGACCGTGCGCGGCATGGACGGGCACCCACGCGCCGTGGAGTTCGACCGCGCCGGGCTCGCCCGGATGGGGGCGTCCGAGATCCGCGCCCACCTGTTCGCCGCCGGCCTCAGGGTCGAGCACGATGGGGAGATCGTCGCCGTCCAGGCGCTCAAGGCCGCCGATCCCTCGGCCGAGATCGTCGTCGCATCCCGGCCCGGCTGGCATCGGCTGCCCGGCCTCGCCGATCCGGTGTTCATCACGCCGGGCGGGGAGATCCTGGGCGCACTCGCGAACCACGCCCTCGAGCTCTCGGCCCACGCGCGCCTTGCCGACGCCGCCAGGGCCGGCACCATGGACGGCTGGCGCGCCGCGGTGATCGCCGCGCTCGAGGCCCCCGCTTGCCCGCACTGGCTCGTCGGCCTCGCCGGCGGCTTCGCCGGGACGGTCGCAGCCCTAAGCGGGCTCGATACCTGTGGGGTCAACCTCAGCGGCATCTCGAGCAGCGGCAAGACGCTCGCGCAGAAGCTCGCCGCCTCGGTCTGGGGCTCTCCCAGGATCGGCGCCGGTCTCGTGCAGAGCATGCGCACGACCGAGAACGCGCTCGAGAGCCTCGCCCAGGCGAGCTGCGGCACCGTGCTCGCTCTTGACGAGGTCGCCCATGTGGATGGCCGCGCCGTCGGGCGCATGATCTACAGCATCGCGAGCGGCATCGGGAAGGCACGCCTCAACGCTCAGGCCGCGCTCAAGGGCCGCTATGCCTGGCAGACCTTCGTCGTCTTCTCGAGCGAGTGCGGCCTCGAGGCCAAGATCCGCGGCGACGGCGGCACGTGGCTTGCCGGCATGGCCGTCCGGATCGCCGACATCGATGTCACCGGCGTCAACCGCACGGTCGCTCAGGCAACGCTCGATGCCATCACCGACATTGAGCGTCACTTCGGCCACGCCGGGCCCGCCTTTGTGGAGGGCCTGCTCCGCGACGGCTATCACCGCAGCCCGGAGGACCTGCGGCGCCAGGTGAACCGCGCCGCCAGCCTGATCGCCCGGGAAGAGGTGGGCACGCGGATCCGCGCAGCAACGCCCTTCGCCCTCCTCCTGGTGGCTGGTGAGCTTGCCAAGGCGTTGGAGCTTGTCCCGCCTACCGCCGACATCCGTGCCGCCGTGCTTTGGGCCTGGGAGCGCTACCTCGGCTCCTCCGAAGCCATGGCGCTCGATCCGGCCGAACAGACGGTCTCGCATCTGCGCACCTGGATCGCCGAGCGTTGGGACGTCACGGTCAAGAGCGTTGACGCGGCCTGGGACGATGTCGACGGGCGGCGGCTGAACAACCGGGAGACGCTGGCCTGGTATGATGCGGATACTGTCTACGTCCCCGCGACCCGCCTGCGCGAGGCGGCCGGCAATGTCCTCACCGAGCGTGAGATCGCGCAGGCGCTGGACCAGCGCAGCCTGCTCGCACGACGCTCCGATGCGCGGCGCATTGCCGTGCGTCGGGTGCCGAACGTCGGGCGGATCGATGCATACGCGCTCCGGCGCGACCAGTTCGGGCGGCCCGCCCTCGGCGCGGGACCTGACCTCCAGGTCCATGAGGGCGGCCTCCGATGATCGCCAGCAGGGACGCCTTGATCCGCGCGCTTGACGCGCTCGAGGGGCCACAGGGGGCCACACGGGAAGAGCCTGTGGCCCCCGCTAAGTGCTTGGAGAATCAAGCCGGGAGCCACACGGACCACAGGGGCCACAGCGAAACGATAGATCATGATCTGAACCAGAAGCATGCTGGGGTGCTTATTCCCGCCGGAGAACAAAGAAGAAGAGTGCCGCCCCCTAAGGTATACCCTTCAAGTGTGGCCCCTGTGGCTCATGTGGCACTCGGCATTGATTCCAAAGGAGAAAATCGGGGCCACACGGCGAAATCATGTGGCCCCCTGTGGCCCCCGCCAGGATTTCCGCGGGTTTCGGAGCCTGCGGGCGTCCCTGACGAGTGGCTCGCCGGCGCAGCCCGTCTCCCGACGATGGCCCGGACGCGCGACTACCCCGCGCCGGCCTGGCGGCAGCTGATGATCGATGCCGAGCGGTTCCTCGACTTGTGGGGCACGCAGGCGGCGTCGCTCGGCTGGCAGGACTGGGAGTTGTTCGGCTGTCATCGCCGGGCACCCTGGGGCCGCATTCAGGGCATGGGTCTGGTGCTGCTGTTGCGTGGCAAGGAGATCGCCGCCCTGACCGCAACCGAGGCCGTTCTGCACGCTGGAATCGGCGCCCGCCAAACCCACCGCCGAAAGCCCCGTGACCCGCTCCATCCGGCCGAGCGCTGCCTGATCTGGGAACTCGACAATGGCTGACCCGCAGACCGTCACTCGGCAGCGCCCCGACATCTCGATGAACGGGCCCGAGCTTCTCGAGCATGCCGCCGGCCTGGTTAACCGGCGCCGGCGTGAGTACGGCGAGCCCGTCGATCTGTTCGAGCAGGTGGCCCAGCGCTGGTCGCTCACGCTTAGCACGAAGATCAGCCCGGCGCAGGTGGTGCTGTGCCTGATCGACCTCAAGCTCACCAGGCTCGCGCGCGATCCCGAGCACCTCGACAGCCAGGTCGATGTTGCAGGCTACGCGGCGGTCCTACGGGAGGTGAGCCGATGATAGGGCCCAGAGGCTACCGTTCGTGCTTGGCGCGATACCAGCCGCGCACTGCGCCCAGCGACGAGGATCTGCTCGCCATGCGCCGGGCCGCCTGGCGCACGCAGGGCGTGGTCGTGCTCCGGCCGGAGGACATCCGCGACGACTGGACCCGCCAGGCGCTGATCAACGAGGCGGACCGCCTGTACGGCCGCCGGCCGGGAGGTGGACAATGAGCGCGCGCCGAGCCACGCGCAGCGCCCGCGTCAAGCCGGCCAAGGTGCGCGGCCGCGAGCTCGCGGAGGTGCGCGAGAAGGATCCCGACGGGCGCATCGTCATGCACCATCGGACCGTCGACACGCTCGGCAAGATGGTTCGCGCCGGCACCATCACGCAGACGATGCACGACGCGGCAAAGGACTTTCAGGCGGCCTTCATCATCGCCAACCTCGACCCGCTGCGGGCGGTGCCGATCCTGCGGGTGCCTGGCACCGGGCGAGAGCCGGAGCTCAACGAGCGACAACTCGATGCCCGGCGGCGAGTGCACCAGTCGCTCGAGGCGCTGGGTGGGCTGTCGAGCCCCGCCGGCTCCTGTGTCTGGCACGTCATTGGGCTACAGCGGAGCGTGCGCGAGTGGGCGATCCGACAAGGCTGGGGCGGGCGGCCGGTTAGACAGGAGCAAGCGCAGGGCATCCTGGTTGCGGCGCTCGGGATGCTGAGCAGGCATTTCGGCTACGGGGAGGCCGTCAAGGTTTGATCCGGGGTGGCACGGCCCTCGTATACGCTATCGGGAGGCCTCGCCAGGACACCGATGTACCTCGACAGTGACGTGAGCGAGCGCTCCCTCTGGGAGCAGGCGCTTGTAAGCCGAGGGCGGCGCCGGGTTGTGGGACACGACCGCCAGTTCCGCCGCGTACAGCCCCGGGCCGATTGACCAGACGTGCAGGTCGGCCACGCGAGTGTCTTGGCAACTCTCGATCGACCGACGGATCGCACTGCAAAGTGCCGCCGGCGCCTGTCGGTCGAGAAGCGTGCGGCTGCTGTCCCGGATCAGACCCCACGCCCACCGGCCGACCAGCAGCGCGCCGAGAAGCCCCATCCCCGGATCCAACCAGACAGCGCCGGCGTACTTGCCGGCCACCAGTGCCACGATCGCCAGCACGGACGTCAGTGCGTCGGCGAGGACATGGAGATAGGCGCCGCGCAGGTTGTGGTCGTGACCGTGGAGGTCGTGGTGTTGATGGTCAGGATGCCGACGACCGTAGGGATCATCATGATGGTCATGGACCTCTCTGTCGTGACGCACGCCGAGGATCGCCACCGACACCCCGTTGACGAGCAGACCCAGGACGGCGACGAAGATCGCTTGATCGAAGGCGATCGGCACGGGCGCCAGGAACCGCACCGCGCTCTCGACGGCCATGTAGAGCGCGAAGCCGGTCAGGAGTAGAGCGCTCGTGTACCCGCCAAGTGCATTGACCTTGCCGGTACCGAACGCGAAGCGGCTGTCGCCAGCGCGACGCCGCGCGTAGACGTAGACGAGCACCGCGATACCGAGCGCCGTCGCATGGGATGCCATGTGGAGCCCGTCGGCGAGCAGCGCCATCGAGCCGAACGCGAGGCCGGCCACGACCTCCACTACCATGGTGGCAGCGGTCAAGATGGCGACGGCCAGGGTCCGGCGTTCACCGCTCTTCCGCTGGTCCAGGCCGAACGCGTGGCTGTGTTGCCACGTCGCCAGATCCGTTTGATGCATAGCAGGCGACCCAAGGACCGGAGTTGCACACGTGTTTCGTTATTTAGGGTGCCTGGTGCTTCATCTGCAACGCGGTCTGCGGGGGCAGTGCATTGCGGGAGGCCGGGCATGAACGGCCCTGAGCCCCTCGGGCACGCTGCCGGCCTGGCGACGCGATGCGGCCATTGCCGGGGGTTGGACGGGGTTGCTGGCGGCGCCCTATGGCTACCAAGCCAAGCAAGCTGTGGTGGGTGTTGACAGCGTCCGCCACAAGATGTAGAAGCTGATCAAGCTCGCAGAGCGTGTGCCGACAGCCCGCCCCGGTCCCAGGCGGGCTGTTTTGCTGCCGACAGCTGCGCCACCGATTGGCGCAAGTATCATCCCTTGTAACTCGTTGATGAATCTTATCATAGATCAGTACTTGCGATCCAATGGCCGCGATAGATCGAAGTCATGACAGAGATGAAATCGAAGACCTAGTCAAGATCATCTGGGTCCTTCCTTGCCGAATACTGATACGGGGGGGCGGACCGCGATATTTCGCTAGCGGCAGGGCGAGATTCCGGGTTCGCAGTTCGCACCCACCCGTCGCACTGACCGCCTGAAAGCCGCAGAATTCCTGGACTTTTGAACCCCCGGGGGGTGCGAACCTACCCGTCGCACCCGTCGCACCCGTCGCACCCGTCGCACCGTTAGTTAGCGAGGGCTGCGTTGATCCGGCGATGCTGACTTGCGCCAGAGCGTGGCGAGCCACGGCTGCTGGCGGCGGGGCTTGCCGGGCGGGCGGAAGTAATGGTCGTTCAGGGCAAAGCCGCTGCCGCTGACCAGCCGGCGCCAGGTGTCGAAGCTGTAGAAGCAGGCATAGCGGCCTTCGACGAAGCCCTCCTCGTCCTGCCCGCGCGGGTTGGAGGCGAGCAGCACGCCACCCGGCTTGAGCGCGGCGTGCAGCCGATCGAGAACGACGGGTAACGCGAGGCTCGGGAGGTGGAACAGGACGGCGTTGGCGAACACGCCATCGAAGCTAGCGGGCGGCAAGGTCATGGCCAGCATGTCCTGCTGCCAGACCTCGCAGCCGGACACCGCGCGCGCCATGGCCACGAACTCGGAGCAGCCGTCGAGGCCGACGACCTCGTGACCAAGATCGCGGAAGGTCACGAGATCACGCCCAGGCCCGCAGCCGAGGTCGAGGATGCGATACGGCGGGGCCCCAGCGATCGCGGCGAGCAGCGCCTCGATGTTCTGGCTGACGTCGTGATTCCAGGTGCCGTCGCGATAATGGGTCGCCATAGAGCAATATTGCCCGATGGTCGACGCGCTGATCTCGCGGTGCGCCGCGGACAGGTTCTGCATCAGCCGTCATCGCCGAACTGGTTGACGTGCGCCGGCGACGTCCCGCGCCAGCCGGTTGGGCTCTTGCGTCGCCACGCTCGTGCATCGAGCGGGGACGCGATTCTGGAGCAGGTCAGAGCGCTCGTCAAAGCTCAACACCGCACAGTTTTTGTGCTTCGCGACCCCAACCTTTCCTGATCAACTTCGCACCGCGAGGTTCGCCCTTGACCGACGTGCCGAAGAGCGCTGGGCTTGTCGCGCTCGCCGATCGAATCGAGCTGTGGCCGATCGACCGCCTGCGCCCCTACGAACGCAATCCGCGCACGCACAGCGAGGCGCAGGTCGACCAGATCGCGGCGAGCATGGTCGAGTTCGGCTGGACCAACCCGGTGCTCGTCGACGAGCAGGGCGGCATCCTCGCCGGCCACGGTAGGCTGCTGGCAGCGCGCAAGCTCGGGCTGGCCGAGGTGCCCGTGATCCGGTTCGAGCACCTCTCGGAGGCTCAAAAGCGCGCCTACCTGATCGCCGACAACCAGCTGGCGCTACAGGCAGGATGGAGCGAAGAGCTGCTGGCGGAGGAGCTTGCGTGGCTGCGCGACGAACGTTTCGACCTCGACCTGGTCGGCTTCGACGCGACGGAGCTCGAGCGGCTGTTGGCCATCGCCGACGGCGAGGCGGGTTCAGACGAGGCCGAAGACGAGGTCCCGGAGCCGCCGGAGGACCCGGTCAGCAAGCCGGGCGACCTCTGGGTCATGGGCAATCATCGCCTGCTGTGCGGTGACGCCACGGTGCTGGCCGACGTCGAGAAGGTGCTCGGCGGGCAGCTCGCGGACATGTGCTTCACCGATAGTCCGTACAATGTCAACTACAGCAACTCGCCGAAGGACAAGCATCGCGGCAAGCATCGCCCGATCATTAACGACAACCTCGGTGCTGGTTTCGAGGCCTTCTTGTATGACGCGTGCGTCAATGTGTTTAGCGTCACCAAGGGCGCGGTCTACTGGTGCATGAGCTCGTCTGAGCTGGACACGCTGCAGCGCGCGTTCAGGGCGGCCGGCGGCCGGTGGAGCACGTTCCTGATTTGGGCCAAGCACACCTTCACCCTCGGCCGGGCCGACTACCAGCGTCAATACGAGCCCATCCTCTACGGCTGGAAGGACGGCAGCGATCACTATTGGTGCGGGGCCCGGGACCAGGGTGACGTCTGGTTCTTTGACAAGCCGGTCCGGAACGACCTGCATCCGACCATGAAGCCGGTGGCGCTGGTCGAGCGTGCGATCCGCAACTCGAGCAAGACCCGGGACATCGTGCTCGACCCGTTCGGCGGGTCAGGCTCGACTCTGATCGCCTGCGAGAAAACCGGGCGCCAGGCGCGCCTGGTCGAGCTCGATCCGAAGTACGTCGATGTGATCATCCGCCGGTTCCAGGACTACGCCGGGAAGGCAGCGGTCCTGGACGGTGACGGTCGGAGCTTCGAAGAGATCGCCGCCGGGCGCGATGCTTGCCGCGGCTGCGTGATCAGACCCGATCGCTGAACCGGTTGCTGTAGTCGATCCTGATGAGCTCGTGGCGGCAATCGCCGCCGTCATAGATCTTCTCGGCCAGGAACCGCTCTTCCTCGGCCAGCAGGTCTTTGTCCAGATCGCGATACCAGGCGCGCGGGCGGCCATCATCGCCAGCGTTCCACCGGTAGCCCCGCTCCTTGAGCAGGTCCTTGCACTCGATCGGCGCCTCCAGCGCCCAGATGCGAAAGGCGCGCCGACGGGCGTTCGCCAGCAGCACCGGCAAAATGGGCTGGCCGCTCTTGGGCAGGCTCAAGAACAGGAGGTGCAGCACCGCCCGGCAGTCGGTCATCGCCCGGTGATCGTCGAAGAAGAACCCGAGCCGGCCGAGGAGATAGTCGAGCTTGGCGCTGCCCAGGCCTTCCTCCGCCCAGGGCACCTGACCCTTGGAGCAGGCCCAGGGCTTGTCGATGAACAAGGGGAAGCGCCGCTCCAGGAAGCAGCGGTCGAAGGCGGCATTGTGGGCGATGACGAGATTGGCGGGCGCTGCCATCGCGGTGACGATCTGCTCGTCGAGCTGCTGGCCGCGCAGCTGGTCGTCGTTGATGCCGGTGAGCCGGACCACCTCCTCGTGGAGCGGCTGGCCGGGGTCTTCGAAGCCGGCATAGCCGGGCAGGACGTCATAGAGCACGCCGTCTGACGAGAAGTGGAAGGGCAGGCATGCCAGCTCGATGATCTTGTCTTTGGCGGGATCGAGCCCGGTGGTCTCGATGTCGACGATCAGCCCGAGGCGCTTGATCGCAGCGGGGTCGTCATCGGCATAGTACGACCGCACCGGGACGCGGCGGAGGATGCGGTAGTCGCCGCTCTGCTCCAGGCGGGCAGCCAGCTGCTCCAAATCGGGATCGGCCATCTCAACCTCCGATGGCCGCGGACCATAGGCCAACTGGCCGCAGGATGCACGAGCGGAGGGGGAGCGCTACGAAAGTAACCGCCGCCGGGCTCGGGGCCGCGGCGGCGTAGAGGCTCGCAAGTATTGGTCGGGCTACTCGACGATCCGGTAGGTGGTCGCGCTGCCCTTGGCGCCGGTCTGGTTGGGGCCGACCTCGCGGGTGCGGGTCGCCTCGACCGTGAGCCCCAGCTTCTTCTTGAGCGCGCCGGAGATGGCGCCGCGGATCGTGTGATGCTGCCAGCCGGTCGCCGCAGCGATCTGCTCCACCGTGGCGCCCTCGGGCTGCTTGAGCATCTCAATCATCTTCGCCTGCTTGGTGCCGGCGCGCGGCGTGGGCTTGGCGGCGGGCTGACCGGCCGGCTGACCCTCGGGCTCACTGGCGGCCGGCGCAGACTTGGCCTTCGCCTTCCGGGAGGCCTTGCGCTTGGCCGGCGCGGCCACGCTGTCGGTCTCAGTCGGAGCCCGGGCGGTCGACTGCCGGGCCGCCGCTATCGGCCGACGTCGGGGCTGCGGCGGGCTCCGTGGCGCCCGCCGGCGCCTCGTCGCCCTCGGTCTCGACGCCGATCGCGGCCATGCCCTCGCTGGTGATGACCACCCGCTCGGGCCCGCCGTCGGCGCCGAGAACCCGGATCAGGCCGCGGTTGCGGAGGCTGTCCATCACCTTGGCGAGCGCGCCGCCCTTGAGCTTGAGGCTGTCGGGCAGGGGCAGGACCGAGAGGTCGGCGCGCTGCGCGGCGGCGCCGAGGATCACGAGCTGGGTATCGCTGAGCTTGGTCATTGGAGAATCTCCGTCGCTTCGGAGGGCACCATCGCCCTCCTACGACCGTGAGCCGGGACCGAGGCACCTTGGTGGTGCCGCGCAGGCCCGGCGAACCCCCGGCGGCCGGAGCCGCGCGGGGCGGGTGCGGGAGATCGAGGCGGCCTAATCGGCGCACTCGCCTTCCTTGAAGGCGCTGTCGGTGATGCGCTTGAGCATCTCGGCGTAATATCCGAGGGTCCCCACGTGGCCCCAATCGATCTCGTCGGGCGCGTACCCGAAGTGGTCATCGCTGAGCGCCTTGATTCGCTCGAGCATGCTGTCGATCTCGGCCTTCTTGCAGACGAAGGCGGCCAGCGCGTCCTGGTTTGACCTGAGGGTCTGCCTTCGAATCCTAATGCTCATATTCAAGCTCCCGCTTGATCGCGCGCCCGATGAAGGCTTCTTCTGGCGCGATTAGCCAGAGAAAAATCGCGCCGATCATGCTATTCTTCCAGTTGACTTCCGGAGTGACCTATGGCTGGCGCGAGAGCTGATGATCGTCGGCTTTGGACAGCGAAGGTGAGACGCCGATGCGTGGACGCAAGCCCCTGCCGAGCAACGTCGTTCGGCTGCGCGGCAACCCCGGCAAGCGCCGCCTGAACGATGCCGAGCCCAAGCCGACGCCGGCGGTGCCGGCCTGCCCCGCCTGCCTCGGCGAGGAGGCCAGCAAGGAGTGGAAACGGCTGGCCCGGGAGCTCGGCGACCTCGGCCTGCTGACCCGGATCGACCGCGGCATGCTGGCCGCCTACTGCCAGGCGCACGCGCTCTGGGTCGAGGCCGTGTCCTCGATCGAGCGCTACGGCACGATGGTCAAGTCGCCCAACGGCTATCCGATGCAGAGCCCTTATGTCGCGGTCGTCAACAAGCAGGTCGAGATCATGGTCCGGATCGCGGCGGAGTTGGGCATGACGCCCTCCTCGCGCAGCCGCATCCGGGTCGGCGAGAGGCCGCCCGAGGATCCCTTCGAGACGTTTCTGCAGGACCGTGGCTAGGGCAGGATCCGGGGATGACCCGGTCACCGCCTACGCACGGGCCGTGACCGAAGGGCAGATCCTCACCAACCGCCTCGTCCGCCTGGCCTGCGAGCGCCACCTCGACGACCTCGGCCCGGCCGGCACAAGAGGCCTGCGCTTCGACCCCGCCGCGGCGCGCCGTGCGATCGAGTTCTTCGGCTTTCTTCGCCACTCCAAGGGCGAATGGGCCGGGCAGAGCTTCGCCCTCGCGCCGTGGCAGGCGTTCGTGATCGGCTGCTTGTTCGGCTGGCAGCGCTCCGACCGTCTGCGACGGTTCCGCACCACCTACTGCGCCGTGCCGAGGAAGAACGGCAAATCGAGCACCTCGGCCGGCATCGGCCTGTACCTGCTGGTCGCCGACGGCGAGCAGGGCGCCGAGGTCTATTCCGCCGCGACCACCCGTGATCAGGCCAGAATCGTGTTCGACGAGGCGAAACGCATGGTCGCGGCCTCGCCCGCGCTGAGGCGCCGCGTGGAGCCGCTGATCAACAACCTCAACCTCGGGCCAGCGCCTCGCGCTTCATGCCGCTGTCCTCCGACGCCAGCACCATGGACGGCCTGAACGTCCATGGTGCGATCATCGACGAGCTCCACGCCCACCGGACCCGCCACGTGGTCGATGTGCTGGAGACCGCGACCGGCGCCAGGCGACAGCCGCTCCTGTTCGAGATCACCACCGCCGGCTATGACCGCCACAGCATCTGCTTCGAGCACCACGACTACTCGATCAAAGTCCTGGACGGCGTGCTGCAGGACGACAGCTGGTTCGCCTATATCGCGGCCGCGGACGAGGGCGACGACTGGACCGATCCGCAGGTGTGGCGCAAGGCCAACCCGAACTTCGGGATCTCGGTCAAGCAAGATGATCTCGCGCGCAAGGCCGAGAAGGCGATGGCCCTGCCGGGCGCCCAGAACGCCTTCCGGCGCCTGCACCTCAACGAGTGGACCGAGCAGGCCGAGCGCTGGATCGACATGGCCGCCTGGGACACCTGCGATGCTCCGGTCGACCTCGAGCGGCTGCGCGGCCGGCGCTGCTTCGGCGGGCTCGACCTCTCGACCACATGTCGACCAGGCCGTCTTCTTAGCGTTCGGCGCGGCGCGTTTAGTTAGCGTCCGCGACCCACGTCGACGGCCGCAGCGCCCTGATCGGCGGCCACTGGCGCGGTGGCAGCACATTTCTTTTCTCTTTTCCCAGCACCGCGGCGGTGAGCCTGCGGACGCCGGTCTTGGCGCCTCCGGACGACGGGGATCGCTCCGCTCGCTGTCGAGGCGCAATCGGGCATGACTCACTGAAGTCACGGCCTCCCAAGGAACGCTGTGCTTCCTCGAGGCCCGCTCAGTTCGCGGCTGCGGTTTCTTCGGCCTTGAAGTAGCGGCTGCCAAGGCCCCTCTGGTTCTCGTAGATCGAACCCTGATGCGAGGAGGGCGGCAGCGGCAGGCGCACCGGCACCGGTTCGAGCCTGGGCTCGAGCGACGGCTCGCCCGTGATCAGCAGAGAATTGTACTGGTCCCAGCCCTCGGCGAAACCGAGCAGCGGCCAGGCGTCGGCCGCCCGGTACTGGTGCAGGAGCAGGCGGCGCATCTTGCTCGAGGTGTTCGGCGCCGAGCCGTGGATGGTGCGCGCGTGGTGGATGGTGATCGAGCCGGCCTTGCCGGTCATCGCCACGGCGGCCGCGAAGTCGATGTTGGAGGTATCCAGGTTGATCGCGCCGCAGAACACGCCATTGAAGTGATGGTCGAGGATAGGGCCCTTGTGGCTGCCGGGGATCGCCATGAGCGGGCCATTCTCCATCTCGCAATCGTCCATCATGATTCCGACCGCGCACAGGTCGTCGTTGGTGTGCGGGTAGAAGGCCCAGTCCTGGTGCCACTCGACCGCCGCGCCGTAGCCGGCCGCCTTCATGTTGAGCTTGGCGACGTCGTAGCGGATGTCACGCCCGATCAGCCGCTGCAGGACCGCGACCAGGTTCGGATGCCGGACCAGGCGCGCGTATTCCGGATGGTGCCGGTCGGGGAACTTGATCCGCCGCACGCGCGGATTGTCCGGGCGATGGGTGTCCTCGAGATCGAAGATCTCGTTGTGAGTGGTGAGCCCTCGTGCGCGCTCGACCATCTCGTCGGTGACCTCGCGGAGGCGCCTAACCTCCGTCTCCGACAACACGTTCTCGATAACGACGAAGCCGTTCTCGCGATAGAACTCGACCTGATGCTCGGTGATCATGCCTTGACTCCCTTGGACATCCTTCCTGGCTTGCTCAGGTGAGCAGGTTCTGGCCACGCTCATCGAAATAGAACGCCCGCGACAGCTCCGGGGTCACGCCGACCTGATCGCCCTCGCGCACCGGCGGCTCGCCCTGCACCAGGACGCGCATGTCCTCCCCGGAGTTCTCGACCAGGACCAGGGTCCGGCTGCCCATCATCTCGATCAGCTTGACCGTGCCGTGGACGGCACCGTCGGCACCGAGCGACATGGACTCCGGGCGCACCCCGAGCGTGATCCGCCGGGTCGCCTCGGCGAGCCCACCAGCGACCGTCGCTGGCACGGCCAGCGAGAAGCTCGGGTTCGCGAGCGTGAGCGCGTCGTCGCGGCGCTCGACCGCGCACTCGAACCGGTTAATTGGCGGCAGGCCGATGAAGGTGCCGACGAACAGGTTGGCCGGGCGATGGTATACGTTATGCGGGGTGTCGACCTGCTGCACCACGCCCTCGTGCATCACGGCGATCTTATCGCCGATGGTCAGCGCCTCCTCCTGGTCGTGAGTGACGAAGATCATCGTACATCCGAGCTTCCGCTGGATCAGCTTGATCTCGGTGCGCATCTCGACACGGAGCGCCGCGTCGAGGGCCGCCAGCGGCTCGTCGAGCAGGAACGCGTTGGGCTCGGTGACGATCGCCCGGCCGAGGGCCACCCGCTGACCCTGGCCGCCCGAGAGCTCGTGCGGGCGGCGGTCGAGCAGTTCCTCGATCCGCAGCATCCGCGCCGCGTCCTTAACCCGCCGGTCGATCTCGGCGCGCGCCAGCTGCTTGCGCATGTCCAGGCCAAAGGCGATGTTGCGCCTGACCGACAGGTTCGGGAACATCGCGGTCTCCTGGAACACGAACGCGAGGTTGCGGTCCTTGGGCCGCACCCGGGTCATGTTGCGGCCGTGGATCCAGATCGCGTCATCGTTGTCCGGGTGCTCGAGCCCGGCGATGCAGCGCAGCGTCGTGGTCTTGCCGCAGCCCGAAGGCCCGAGCATCACCAGGAGCTCGCCCGCGGGCATCTCGAGATCGACGTTCTCGCAGGCGACCACCGCGCCGCCGCGGAAGGTCTTGCGCAGATGCCGGACCTCGAGGCCCGTCCCGTTCGCGTCCATGCGCCGCCTCGCCCCGATCAGTGCCCCGCGCCGGCGAAGGTCTTGGAGAGATGCTTTTGCGCCAGCATGTACAGGACCACCGGCGGAATCCCTGCGAGCAACGTCATCACCATGAGCGGCCCCCATTCGACCCGCTCGCCGCCGGCGGTCGACGCGTAGATCGCGACCGAGGCGGTCCGCGGCCCGTCGCCGGTGGTCAGCATGTTCGAGAACAGAAAGTCGCTCCATCCCTGGAGGAAGGCCAGGAACAGCACCGAGACGATCACCGGCTTGGCCATCGGCAGCATGACCCGGTAGAACGCCTGGAACTGGGTGCAGCCGTAGACCTGGGCTGCCTCCTCGAGGTGCCGGGGCAGGCGGGCGAAGTAGCCGCGCAGGATCCACATCGAGTACGGCACCGCGAAGATCTGGAACGCGAGCCACAGGCCCGGGAAGGTGTTGAACAGGCCGATCTTGATCCAGGTGATCGTGATCGGCACGATCAGGAGAATGAACGGGAAGATCAGCGTGCCGACGATCATGTAGAAGAAGGGCTCGCGAAACGGGAACTCCTTGCGCGCGAAGATGTAAGCACCGGGCAGCGCGATCGCGACCGCGAGCACCGCCGAGCCCAGGCCGGCGATCAGGCTGTTGAACAAGAAGCGGTGGAACTCGTTGATGCGAAACACGTCGTCCCAGGCCTGGAAGCTGATCTGGTGCGGCAGCCAGGTGACGTCGTAGACCTCGGCCGGCGGCTTGAACGCGGTGACGATGACGTAGCCGTAGGGGATCAGCACCAGCGCCAGGATCATCATGAGGCTCGTGTAGGTCAAGAGCTTCTGGATCGGGGTCGAACGGTCGTCCATCGCTATCGCCCCGCGTGGCGCAGATGGCGCTGATAGAGAAACGCGAACGGCGCCAGCAGCAGTGCCGTCATCACCACCAGGAACATGCCGACCGTGAACGCCATGCCGAAGTCGCCGGACATGAACGCGAAGCGGTACATCAGGATGCTGAGCACGCTGGTCTCGTAGCCCGGGCCGCCGCCGGTCAGCTGGAAGGGCTGGTCGATCTTCGCAAGATTGAAGGCGAGCCGGAGGATCACCACGACCAGGATCGCGCCCTGAATGTTCGGCCAGGTCACGGTGACGAACCGCTGCCAGAGATTGGCCCCGTAGATCTCGGCGAGCTCGTACTGCGACTCCGGGATCGCCTGCAGCGACGACAGGATGATCAGGAACATGAACGGCCAGAAGGTCCAGGAGGCGACCAGCGTGATCATCCACTTGGCCCAGGTGTTGTCCGAGAACCAGTAGATCGGCGCGTCGACGATGCCGAACTGGAGCAGGTAGTGAGTGATCATGCCGAGCCCGGGGTCGAGCAGGAACAGCCAGATCGCGCCGACCACCACCGGCGGCATGGCGTAGGCGATGATCATGATGCCGCGGAGCAGCGATTTCAGCGGCACGAAGCGCTGCTTGAGCGCGAGCGCCGCGGCCAGCGCCACGATCAGCTGGAACAGGGTCGAGAGCGAATAGATCAAAGTCGATTCGATGCTCACCCAGAAATAGTCGGCGTCGACGAAGTCGACGTAGTTCTGGAGGCCGCGCCACTTCGGCTGGCCCATGAACGGCCAGTTGTGCAGGCTCATCCAGATGCCCTGGAGAAAGGGCAGCCAGAGCAACAGGACCATAAACAGCGTGGTCGGCAGCAGGAACAGGATGATCAGCCAGCGGTCCTCGGCCAGCACCGAGCGCCCCTTCGGCGCGGCCGGGACGGCCGGATGGCCGGACGCCGCGCGATCCTCGATCGTCCGGGCCATCTCAGCCGCGCATCAGCTAATGCGCTCAGCTCTTGAGCGCCTTGTCGACCTCGTCGGCGTAGGCGGCAAGCTCGTCCTCGACCGAGGCGCCCTGGAGCATCTTCTGGCCGTGCGGCGCCAGCAGATTGTACTGGAAGTCGACCGAGCGCGGGTGGCCGTTCCACATGCCCGGGTTGTCGCCGATGGTCGCGATCTCAGCCTCGACCGAATGATCGGGCTCGCCCTTGAGCTGGTCCCAGAGATCCTTGCGCGCGCACAAGCCCGAGCTCTTGGCGACCGCGATCATGTTTTCGGGCAGGAACCACTCCTTGATGAACTCGAAGGCCGCCTGCTGCTTGATCTCGGCATCGGCGCCCTCCTGCTTGACGATGTAGAACGAGTTCGGCCCGAGGAAGCACTGCGAGCCCGAGGTGCCGCCGGCGATCGGGAAATGCGGGCCCCACATCACGGTGCCGTCCGCCACCTGGTCCGGGATGCGGTCGAGCAGCGTGCCCCGGTTCAGGATGTCGCAGTGCACGATGCTCTTGCGGCCGACGATGAACTGGTCGACTGCCTCCTCGTCGGTGCTCTGCGGCGTGTTGGGCGAGGACAGCTTGTGCTTTTGGAACACGTCGACATAGAACTGGCAACCCTGTTTCCAGGCCTGCGAGCGCGCGTTGCTCTTGGTCCAGTCGGCGTTCAGAAAGTCGCTGTCCGCGATCGACAGCGAGCGGATCCAGCCGTTGAGCTGGGTATCGCCGAAGTCCCAGATCTTGCCGTAGACCTCGGTCGGGTACTGGATGCCGGCCTTCGCCTGGATCTCCTTGCACAGCTCAATGTAGTGATCGGTGTCCCGGATCGGATAGTTGGTGTCGAAGTCAATGCCCGCCTTCTCGAAGTGATCGCGCCGACACAGATAGGGCGCCTGCATGACGATGTTGAAGGGCAGCCCGTAGAGCACGTCCTTGTCGGGGAAGCCGCGATTCTCTTCCTCGTTGAGCGGGAAATACCACTGGATGCCCGCGCGCGCGTCCGCATCCAAGGCACTGTCGACATAATTGTCCAGCGGATGGAGGAACTCGCGCAGCTGGTTCACCCACCGGCTCGCCGTGTCGAACACCGTCGGCTTGACCCCGCCGACGAAATTGGTCCGGTACTTCGGGCCGATGATGTCGCCGTAGCCGTTCCAGGTCACGTTGACCTTGGCGCCAGTCTTCTGCTCGAAGGCCTTGACGATGTCTTCGGAGTTCTGGCGCACGATCTTGTTCTGGACGCCGATCATGTTCCAGTAATCGATGGTGACGCCTTTCAGGTCGGTCTTGGCCTGGCCGAAGGCGAGGTCCGGCGTCAGCGACGTGGTGATGCCCAGAGCGGCGAGCGCGCTGCTTCGCTTCAGGAAGCCGCGCCAACTCTGTGCCGTCGTGAACTGGCGGGGCATCTCGGTTCTCCGTGCACTTTTGGTTCGTGTGAGCGATACCATACCAACGGTCCTGGTCGCAAGGGCAGCCGAGCCCGAAAGCGCGCCTCGGTCGTGCCCGTGCCGTCGTAATGATCATTCCACTTTCTTGAAGGTCTACCTGCGCGACCCCACGTGTCTGCCACCGCCACGAGGTGGCGGAGAAAGGAGGGGGGCCGCCCTTCTGCTCTTCTCCACCGGCTTCGGTCCCCCTGGAAAGTCAGCAAGAGCGCCCAATCGCTCTCTGCCAACCCCAATCCAGCGGCCTCTTTCCCCAGGACCTCAGTTAGCCTCGCCCTCTTGGCCGGTGCCATCGAGGATCGTCTGGACAATGTCGGGCGAGCGGCGGGGAAGCGGTAACCGCGCACGCCGGTGTGTTGCAGCCGCGGCGATGTGGACCACTGTGAGGCAAGCGGCCAAAACTGAGACGGGCAATGCGCACGATCTTCGTTCGAGCTACCAATGAACCATCCCCTTCATACGCTCCAATGCTCGCGACGCCTATTACGTCGACGACCTTCAGCATCGAAAATGTTCATCCGGACTTCATCGACCCCCCCCTTTGGGGCCGGCGACAGCGTGCGCTGCGAGGCGGTCCGGCTGCGAGGATCGGGTGAGTCGGAAGGCAGCGGATGGTGGCGGTCGAGCGCATCCGTTGAACGGGGCGCTCCGGCGGGCTTTCACGCCGCTTTAGGCGGCAGCGCGGTGAACTCATCCGGGGACGGCTGTGAACAATCGAGTTCACTCGACTGCCCAGCGCTTTGTCGTCCCAGGCAGTCGAACGTATGCTTCTGCTCAGAGAAATGCGCCTCATGCCTCCTCAATCTCAACGCCCGGGAAGGTCTCCGCGAAGCTCACCTTCTCAGGCCGCTCACCATACAATCGCATGGCCTCGCCGGGGCTCAGCGGGAAAAGCCGGTCGCGCTCGCCGGACCAGGTGCTCTGAAATTGCACGAAGTGATCATCCTTCGGCGTCCGGAACAGAAAGGCTTGCCAGCCGAGCTGCTCCCCAGCCACGCTCGGTGCTCCGTCGGCTTCGCTGCCGGCGTGAAATTCTCTGCCATCACCCTGCAGCCCGCGCTCGCTTGTTCCGTTCTCCGCTGCGCCGCGAGTGACGCCGGCCGGCGCCGGTTCGCGGGTTGATTTATCGCCCCCAGGCGCTATGGATAGAGTTGTGTCGGAGCGCCTTCGCTTTGGCGTTCCCATGAGGGGGAGACCATCAATGCACGATGAGGGGAGGCGGACTTTGTCCGCACTGGCGGTCGGGCTCAGCCTGGGTCTGGGCGTCTCCGCGGCCATGGCAGCTGACTTCTTCGCCGGTGAGGATTCCGGCTTTCCGGCGCCCTCGGGCGATGCCAGCGTCCTGCCGCCGGGCTCGAAGCTCATGAAGGTGTTCGATGGCGGCTGCGTGCTGACCGAAGGCGTCTCGGCCGGCCCCGACGGCTACATGTACTTCAGCGACATCACCTTCACCACGCTCTGCAAGGACGTTTCCGGCAAATTCTCGCAGGCCGGCAATATTTGGAAGTACGATCCCAAGACCGGCGAGGCGACCATCTGGCGGAGCCCGTCCGGGATGTCCAACGGCCTCAAGTTCGACAAGGACGGCAACATGATCGCAGCTCTCGGTGGCGACTACGGCGGGCGCATGCTGATCAAGACCGACATGAAGACCGGGAAGTCCTACATCCTAACCGGGCTCTACAACGGCCAGCCCTACAACAGCCTAAACGATGTCACGATCGACGAAAAGGGCCGGATCTACTTCTCGGATCCGCGTTATCTCGGCCACGAGCCGATCTACCAGCCGGGCTACGCGGTCTACCGGCTCGATCTGGACGGCGGCGTGACCCGGCTGATCACCGACGGAGGGAAGACCAACGGCGTGCTGGTCTCGCCCGATCAGAAGACGCTCTACGTGATCAGCAACGACAACGGCTGGTTCGACTTCCTCCGCCTGAAGGAGGGCGAGACGACCGCCCAGGGCCACCACGTGCTCCAGGCCTACGACCTCGCGGCCGACGGCTCGGTCTCGAACCGGCGGGTGCTGGTCGACTATTACCCCTACAGCGGCCCGGATGGCATGATCGCCGACGTCGAGGGAAACATCTACGCCGCGGTCCGCTCGGAGAACCGGCCGGGGATCGCGGTCTACAATCCTGAAGGCAAGGAGCTCGCGTTCATCCCTACGGGCAAGGAGTTGCCGACCAACGTCGGCTTTGGCCGCGGCGAAGAGCGCAACGTGCTCTATATCACCTCAGGCAAGAGCCTGTACAAGATCCAGATGGTCAAGGACGGCTATCAGCTGCCGCAGTGAGACCCGGCTCGGCAGCCGAAGGCGGCCCGGAACGACATGTCACGGCCTCTCTCGACTTGCCGGTCTGCGGGCGAGGGGCCGTTGGAACTCCCCCCTTCCCCTCCGCGGCGCGCCCGGCGCACACCATATTGATATCGAACGTGGAGGTGCATGGGAGGCTGCGGTCATGCCAACCTATGTCTATCGCTGCGAGCAGTGCCAGGAGATCTTCGACCGGGTCGAGACCATATCCGAGCATGGCGCGAGCACGCCGCGCTGCCCAAAGTGTGGCGGCGACAAGGTCGTGAGCGTGCCGGCGCCGTTCACGGCGAAGACCGCCAAGAAGAGCTGAGGCGCCGGCCGCATCCCGAGGCCCCCGGCCCGACCTCGGGCGACCTGACGCCGATCACGTGCCGGCGTCCGTCGCGGCGTCCACCGCCTCCATCTCGAGGCGTAGCGGCGGGTCATCGAGTCCGATCGCGCCGGCGCTGACAAAGTGCTCGCGCCAGCTCTTCCGGGCGGCTGCCGTGCTGGGATCTTAGCTCAATGCTGCCTGCCCAGCGCCATCTGTTCGCCAGTGGCGGCTGGTGAAAACGATTCCGGTTCACGGCGGCGGCGATCGGGGTTAGGAGTGTGGGTCGGATGCTGGTCGGGCAGCGCCGAGCCATTGCCATCGGGTAGAGAGTATTGGGCAAGCTTCTGAGCACCGCCGAGGTCGCGCGCTATCGCGAGGACGGCTATCTCTGCCCGATCCGGGTCCTGACGGCCGAGGACGCGGCGCGCTATCGCGCCCGGCTCGAGGCCGCCGAGGCGGCGGCCGGCGGCAGCCTGCCCGGGCCCTACAAGCACAAGCCGCACCTGGTCTACATCTTTGCGCAGGAGCTGGTCCGCCAGCCGCGGATTCTCGATGCCGTCGAGGCGGTGATCGGGCCCGACATCCTGTGCTGGGAGACCGTCTTCTTCACCAAGGAGCCGCGTACGCGCGACTTCATCAGTTGGCATCAGGACATCACCTACTGGGGGCTCGAGGCCCAGGGCGACGTCGTCACCGCCTGGGTGGCGCTCTCGCCCTGGACGCCTTTGAGCGGCTGCATGCGGGTCGTGCCCGGGACCCATAAGTGCGAGGTGGTCGCGCACGCCGACACCTTCGCCGAGGGCAACATGCTCTCGCGCGGCCAGGAGATCGCGGTCGAGGTCGACGAGGCGCACGCGGTCGATCTGGTCCTCGAGCCCGGCGAGATGTCGCTGCATCACGTCAAGATCTTCCACGGCTCGCACGAGAACCGGTCCGAGGCGCGGCTCAATGTATACTCGCCGCTCGGGGACAGCGCCATCGAGGCTTGCCGCGTCCTGAGATCGGAGAACATCGTCATCTCCTGCGATGTCGTCGCTACGAACTTCTTCTGGAGTCCCGACAACTTCATCCTGCAGGATCAGGGAGAGGTGCTCAAAGGGCGCTGGGTCTCGGACATCTCGGCAAACGTCGTGTTCGCCAGGGAGTAGCCCGAGTGCGGCGCCGGAAAGCGCAGAACCGGCACGAAGGAACGCCCGTGGGGGGAGCTTCCTGCTGGAGGTGCTGCCAGCGCAGGCCGGCCACGGTGAGATGGTTTCCCGGGTTGCCAACGCGCTCCCCTTTGCGGCTCCGCTGCCCGCTTATGATGCCTTGGGAGGTCGGCGCATTCGGGGGAGGGCGCCTGCATCGGCTGAACTCTTCGGGTATCGTGCGCCCATACAGCGGACGCGAGAATATTATGACAGCTCATAATCGAAGGACCACTGGTCACCCTCTGCCGCAGGATGCTCACCGCTACGTCGGAGCCCGGGTACGCGAATTCCGGATCATGCGCGGCTTGACCCAGCACCAGCTCGCCGCGTTGCTCGGCGTCACCTACCAGCAGGAGCATAAGTACGAGACGGGCATCAACCGGATTGCGGCGGGTCGGCTCTACCAGTTAGAGCATATTCCTATTGCGTAGAATCGATACCTGTGATTCGACAATATTGGTTGAGAACAGGCGAGAGTTCATCATGCCGGCTCCGATTTCCTTGGACCTGCGGCGGCGGATCGTGCGGGCGGTCGAGCGCGGCAGCTCGATCCGCGAAGCCGCACGTCGGTTCGCGGTCAGCCCGTCGATGGCGATCAAGCTGATGCAGCGGGTGCGCGCGACCGGCAGCCCGGCGCCGGCCCGCACTCGCGGCCATCGGCGGCCGCTGCTGCGGGCGTATGAAGGTGAGCTCGCGGCCCTGGTCGCGGCGGCCCCGGACCTTACGCTCGCCGAGCTCCAGGCCCAAATCCAGCAGCGCGCCGGCCTCCGCGCCGGCCTGACGACGATCCACAACGCGCTGCGCCGGTTCGGCCTCAGGCATAAAAAAAGTCCCTGAGAGCGGCCGAGCAGGCTCGGCCCGATGTCGCCGGCCAGCGCCGGCGGTGGCGGGCCTGGCAGCGCTTCATGGATCCCGCCCGGTTCGTCTTCTTCGACGAGACCGCGACCGCCACCAACATGGCCCGGCGCTATGGCCGCAGTCGGGCGGGTTCGCGCCTGGTCGCCGCCGTGCCGCACGGCCACTGGAAGACCACGACCTTCGTCGCTGGCCTCCGGCAGACCGGCATCGTCGCGCCGCTGGTGCTCGACGGTCCGATGACCGGCGTCGCCTTCCGTGCCTATGCCGAGCAGTTCCTGGCGCCGGCGCTCGAACCCGGCGACGTGGTGGTGCTCGACAACCTCGCCGCCCACAAGGTCGACGGCGTCCGGCAGGCACTCGCCGCGGTCGGCGCCTCGATCCTCTACCTGCCGCCCTATTCGCCCGATTTGAATCCGATCGAGCAGCTGTTCGCCAACCTCAAGGCCCTGCTGCGCAAGGCCGCCACCCGTACCAAGGACGAGCTTTGGTCGACGATCGGCCGCCTGCTCGCGTCGGTGCCATCGTCCGAATGCGCCAGCTATCTCGCCCATGCCGGCTATGGTTCTACTTAAAGCGGAAACGCTCTAGCCCGCGTGCTTGGGGTTGATATCAGCGACTTCTACGCGGGCTCGCAGAGCGGTCGGGGCTTTGTCCCTACCGCCCAGCAGCGGATGCTCCGAGAGCTGACCCGCAATTTCCTCAAGATCACAAAGCCAGAGCATCGGGAGGCGCTTGCCGCCCTTATCGAGGCACTTGCCGACCCTGATTAACAACAATGCATGGAATGCGCTCGCATCTCGCTTCCGTCCGCGACGGCTCTGCACTTGACAGCTCGCACGGTTGCAACGGCTACACAGGATGTATTTTGCACTTGACAGTGTTCGCCATAAGGAGTATTGTTCGACTAAGCTCGCAGAGCATGTATCGGCAGCCCGCCGTCCACGCGGGCTGTTTCGGTATGGAGGGTGCCGGCGCGGGGCCCGAAGTGTGGCGACAGTCCAGTCACAGCATCGTGAAGTCGATTGCAAGACTCTTGCGTATGCACACAGAGTTGATAGAGAAAGCAAAGCGCCAATCTATTTTGGCAGTTGTGGGTCCTTCCTTTGCAAATAGTGATACGGGGGGGCCCCGCGCGATATTTCGCTAGCGACAGGGCGCGATTCCGGGTTCGCAGTTCGCACCTCCCCGTCGCATCCCGGCCCTGAACGCCGCAGAACTCCTCGGCTTCTGCGCCTGTCTTGGGTGCGAAGTCAGGTGCGAACCGTCGCAGCCGTCGCAGCAGGTTGGCACCGCCCGGTTCGCACCTGTCCACGACAGGGGTGGGGAGCCGATTGGCGCCGCTCGCGCCGCCAGACCAGGGCTCGACGAACTGGGTTCCTCTCGGCCCGTGCTCAGCGCCGGCCCGGCGCGCCGGCGGCCGGTGCGGCTACCGGCCCACCGGTCAGCCTCGGATTCCAGTAAGGCAGGTCGAAGTCCCGGCCCTTGAGCATGTACTTCCAGTAGACCCAGGGTAGACCCTTCTTCTTCAAGTACCACATGCTCCGCCGCGGGACCGTCGGGTCGAGAGGGAACGACGGCGTGACGCGCCCGTCGTAGCCGAACTCGGCGAGGATGACCTTGCCGTATCCGACGATCAGGGGACACGAGCTGTAGCCGTCGTAGCGCCCGGAGGGCTCCCGGCCGTCCCTGAGCGCGAGCAGGTTACGGACCACGACAGGCGCCTGCTTGCGCACCGCCGCGGCGGTCTTGGAGTTCGGCGAGGAGGCCGCGTCGCCAAGGCCGAAGACGTTCGGGTGGCGCCGGTGCCGCATCGTGTGCTGGTCGACGTCGACCCATCCGGCCTCGTTGGCGAGCGGGCTGCGCTTGACGAAGTCCGGCGCGCTCTGCGGGGGCGTCACGTGAATCATGTCGAACGGCATGGCGACCTCGCGGCGGCCGCCGTCGGCGTCGGCCACGGCGAAGATCGCCGTCTTCGCATTGCCATCGATGGCCTTGAGATTATGCTTGTAGTCGACCGTGATCCCGTAGCCGTCGGCGACCTTCTGCAGCGGCGGGACGAACGCCGGCACGCTGAAGAGCACGTCGCCGGCGAGGCAGAACCGCACGGAGCCCTTGCCGAGAATGCCCTGCCGGCGGAAGTGGTCCGCCGCCATGTACATGATCTTCTGCGGCGCCCCGGCGCACTTGATCGGCAACGGCGGCTGCGTGAAGAGCGCGGTGCCGCCGCGGAAGGCCTTGACGCACTCCCAGGTGTACTCGGCGGTCTCAGCCCGGTAGTTGCTGCAGACGCCGCTCCTGCCGAGGGCCTCCTTGAGGCCCTCGACCTTCGCCCAGTCGAGCTGGAGCCCGGGGCAGACGACCAGGTGGTCGTAGCCGAGCGCGCGCCCGTCGCCGAGCACGACCTCGTTCGTCTCCGGACGGAAGGTCTCGGCGGCCGCTTTGATCCAGGTGACCCCTTTGGGGACAACGCGCTCCTCCGCCCTCTGCGTCTGCGCCAGGGTGAACACGCCACCGCCGACCAGCGTCCAGCCCGGCTGGTAGCTGTGGGTCTCCGACGGCTCGACGATCGCTACGCCGAGCGCGCGGCGCTTTCTCCTGAGCAGCGCCGCGACCGTGATGCCGGCGGCGCCTCCGCCGACAATCAGCACGTCGAAGCGGGATTGGTCGCGAGGCCGGTCCCTTCCATCAGCCATGGCGTCCTCCTCCTCAGCCGGGATGCCACGGATGGCGCCGGCCCCTGGAGATGATGCTGCTCCTGCATCGACATCGGGTCAACCCGCGCTGGCGGTGCCGCGGCCGTTGTAGGATCTGACCCGCTTGGCCGCCATCGAGGACCTTGGCGGGACCGCGAACGACCCGGTCCGATGCCAAATACCACAGGTGACGCGATCGTGAGCCCGACCACGAGGCAGAGCAAGGAGGCGAGCATGCCGGGGTTCTGCTGCGAGTCGGGCACGCGGTCGCGCCCGTCGCACCGGTCGCATGAGGTTCGCACTTGACCGATGCACCGCAGAGCGCCGGGCTGGTCGCGCTCGCGGACCGGATCGAGCTGTGGTCGATCGAGCGGCTGCGCCCGTACGAGCGCAACCCGCGCACGCACAGCGAGGCGCAGGTCGACCAGATCGCGGCCAGCATGGTCGAGTTCGGTTGGACCAACCCGATCCTGATCGACGAGAACGCCGGCATCCTGGCCGGCCACGGCCGGCTGCTCGCGGCGCGCAAGCTGGGGGCTGGACGAGATCCCGGTGATCCGCTTCGAGCACCTCTCCGAAGCTCAGAAGCGGGCGTACATCCTGGCCGACAATCAGATCGCGCTGCAGGCCGGCTGGGACGACGCGCTGCTGGCGGAGGAGCTTGCGTGGCTGCGCGACGAACGTTTCGACCTCGACCTGGTCGGCTTCGACGCGACGGAGCTCGAGCGGCTGTTGGCCATCGCCGACGGCGAGGCGGGTTCAGACGAGGCCGAAGACGAGGTCCCGGAGCCGCCGGAGGACCCGGTCAGCAAGCCGGGCGACCTTTGGATCCTGGGCAACCACCGCCTGCTGTGCGGCGACGCCACGGTTCTGACTGATCTCGAGCGTGTGCTCGGCGGCCAGCTCGCCGACATGACCTGGACCGATCCTCCCTACAACGTCGATTACGCCAACACCCCGAAGGACAAGCTCAGGGGCAAGCACAGGCCGATCCTCAACGACAACCTCGGCGGCGGCTTCGAAGCCTTCCTGCTCGACGCCTGCACCAACATCGTCGCCGTCACCAAGGGCGCGGTTTACGTCTGCATGAGCAGCTCCGAGCTGCACACGCTGCAGCGGGCGTTCGCCGCGGCCGGCGGCAAGTGGTCGACGTTCGTGATCTGGGCCAAGAGCACCTTCACGCTCGGCCGGGCCGATTACCAGCGCCAGTACGAACCGATCCTCTACGGCTGGAGGGACGGCGCGGACCACTACTGGTGCGGCGCCCGTGTCCGTGATGCGCTTGAGCAGTTCCGCGTAGTGCTCCAGGGTGCCGACGTGGCTCCAGGTGATGTCGTCGGGCGCGTAGTCGAAGTGGTCGTCGCTGAGCGCCTGGAGCCGCGCAAGCGCCTCGTCGATCTCAGCCTTCTTAGCAATGAAGGCGGCGAGCGCCTGCTCCTTCGACTTGGCGAGCTGGCTCTGCAACTTCGGGCTCATCTTTGTTCTCCACATCGGCAACTTTGATGAGCCCATGAACGCTTCGGTCGGCCTTCACAGTCAAGCGGAATAGTCGATCGAAATCAGATAGTTAGGACTTGACTGACCGGCGATTGTATGGATGCGCACAACGAGTAATCGGGCGTTGGCCCGGCACATCGGAGTGAGCGAGACGGCGGTCCGCCGCGCCGAGAAGGCCGGTCGGATTCGCCGTGAGCCTGACGGTGCCTGGGACCTGGCTCGGGTCAGGGCCGCCTGGTCGAGCAACACCGATCGCGCGCAGCAGCGCCGGCAGCACGGCGCGATGAAGCCGGGTGCCCGAGGCGGCGGTGGGCGCGGTACGGGACACCCTGCGCGAGCACGGCGAGCCGGTCTCGGCGGGCGGCATGACCTTCATGCAGGCGCGGACCGCCAACGAAGTGCTCAAGGCCCAGGAGCGCCGGCTCCGCCTGCAGCGGATGAAGGGCGAGCTGGTCGACCGCGCCAAGGCCGTGGCGCAGGTGTTCAAGCTTGCCCGCGACGAGCGCGACGCGTGGGTCAACTGGCCGGCGCGGGTGGCGGCGATGATCGCGGCCGAGCTCGAGGTCGATCAGCACCGGTTGCACACCGTGCTCGAGCGCCAGGTGCGCGAGCACCTGAACGAGCTGGCCGAACCTCGGCCGAACCTGCGCTGACCACCAGGGAACCAACGACATGCTCACGAGGCTGCGGCGGCTTCCGCTGCTCGCGGGTGCCGGCGAGGTGCTGCTCGATGCTGTTCGTTACGTGGCGATCATCATCGTTCTGGTCGTCCTGCTCGGCTATTTCGCCCGGCTCGTCGCGGGCACGTCGTGAGCCGGTCTGCGGATGGAGAGCTACGACGGCGGCGAGGCGATCGAGGGCGCATGGCGGGACGGACTCAAGCCCGATCCCCTGCTGACCGTCTCGGCATGGGCCGACCGCTACCGGGTGCTCTCGCAGCGGGCATCCTCGGAGCCGGGGCGCTGGCGCACCGCGCGGACCCCGTACCTCAAGGAGATCATGGACTGTCTCTCACCGTCCTCGCCGGTCCAGCGCGTGGTGTTCATGAAGGGCAGTCAGACCGGGGGCACGGAGGCGGGCAATGGATGGATTGGGTATGTGATTCACCAGGCGCCGGGGCCGATGATGGCGGTGGCGCCGACCGTGGAGCTGGCCAAGCGCAACTCCAAACAGCGCATCGATCCGCTGATCGAGGAGAGCGATGTTCTGCGCGAGCGGGTCAAGGAGCGGCGCTCGCGCGACAGCGGCAATACGGTGCTGAGCAAGGAGTTCCCCGGTGGCGTGCTGATCCTGACCGGCGCCAACAGCGCGGTTGGGCTGCGCTCCATGCCGGCTCGCTATCTGTTCCTCGACGAGGTGGACGGCTACCCCGGCGACGTCGAGGGCGAGGGCGATCCGATCCTGCTCGCCGAGCGGCGCTCGGCGACGTTCCAGCGCCGGAAGATCCTGCTGGTGTCGACGCCGAAGACCAAGGGCCTGTCGCGGATCCAGCGGGAGTACGAGGCGAGCGACCAGCGGCGCTATTTCGTGCCCTGCCCGCACTGCCATGAGCATCAGACGCTGGAGTTCGGGAACCTGCGCTGGCCCGAGGGCCGGCCGCGCGAGGCCGAGTACGCCTGCGAGCACTGCGGCTCGCTGATCGGCGAGCGCCACAAGACCTGGATGCTGGAGCATGGCGAATGGTGGCAGACCGGTGATGGCGACGGCCGGACCGCCGGGTTCCATCTCTCCAGCCTGTACAGCCCGGTCGGCTGGTTCAGCTGGGCCGATGCCGCCGAGGTGTACGAGCAGGCGAAGAAGACGCCGGACCTGATGAAGGGCTTCGTGAACACGGTGCTCGGGCTGCCGTTCGAGGAGGAGGCGGAGGCGCCCGAGTGGCAGCGGCTGTACGAGCGACGGGAGACCTACCGCATCGGCGTCGTCCCCGAGCAGGGTCTGTTCCTCACCGCCGGCGTCGACGTCCAGAAGGATCGGATCGAGGTCGAGGTGGTGGCCTGGGGCCGGAGCAAGGAGAGCTGGTCGGTCGACTACCAGGTGATCGAGGGCGACACCGCCCGGCCCGACGTATGGCAGAAGCTGGATGGTGTCCTCGCCCGGGACTGGCTGCACGCGAGCGGTCACACGCTCCCGATCCGGGTGATGTGCGTCGACGCGGGCTATGCGACCCAGGATGTGTACGCCTGGGTGCGGCAGCACCCGCAAGCCAGCTGGGGGCCAGCCGGCGCTGCGGCGCGGCAGCCCAGGACGGCAGTGGCGGTCAAGGGCCGCGATCAGGACACAGCGTTGCTGCTCTCGGTGTCCAAAGCTGATGCCGGCGGCAAGCGGCGGGGGCTCCGTGCCTGGTCCGTCGGCACGCCGGTCGCCAAGGGCGAGCTGTACCGCTGGCTCAAGCTGGAGTGGCCGACCGAGGAGGCGCTCGACGAAGGAGCGAGCTTCCCGCCCGGCGCCAGCCACTTCCCGCAGTACGGCGAGGAGTACTTCAAGCAGCTCACGGCTGAGCGCCTGGTCACCCGCATCGTCAAGGGCTTCCCGCGCGGCTCCTGGGAGAAGGAGCCGGGCCGGCGCAACGAGGCGCTCGACTGCCGGGTCTATGCCCGCGCCGCGGCCGCGATCTGCGGTCTCGACCGCTTCGAGGAGCGCCACTGGCAGCGGATGGAGGAGGCATTGGCCAGAACGATCGAGCGGGACGATGAGCGGCATGCACCTTCGCTGCCCTCGGTCCGGTCGTCCGCCCGGCAGGTAATCCACAGCGGCTACATGGCCCGGTGAGAGCGCCTTAGTCCAAGTGCGACAGGATGTTGACGATCCTGCCGAAGGGATCGCGGATGAAGAAGCGTCGGACACCCCAAGGCTCGTCGGTGATGTCGTAGGTGATCTCGAACTCTGTGGACATCGCGCGCTGATAGACCTGGTCCACATCGTCGACCTCAATTGAAAGGTCGGGAACGGGTGTGCCCGAGCCTCCCTCCGTCGCAACGCTGAGCTGGGGCGCTGCCGATGCCTCCGATGCGAACGTCACGATCCATCCGTGGTCCATCACGATCTTGAGACCGAGCAGGGTTTCGTAGAAACCGCGAGCGAGACCAGGATCAGCCACGGCGATATTGGGGACGATGCGTCGCACTGTCATGACAGCTCCTTTGGCCGACGGGAATGAGCCTGGAAAAATCCTAGCGCCCACGGCCAACGGAGGATACGGCGCTCCCGCTCGCGATCACGGCGGGAAAAGCAGTGGATACCGGGCATGCATGGCCTTGTAGCTTTCTTGGCCCCGCGTCGAGCCCGATCTTAGGCACCCCATGCTGATATGACTACGGTGGACGAACTCGAAGCACGCCTCGAGGCGCTACGGGCGCAGCGCGACAGTGCGGTCGCCCGCGTGTCCTACGACGGGCGATCGGTGGAGTATCGCGGCACGGCCGAGATCGCCCGGGCGATCGCCGAGCTGGAGCGTGAGCTGCAGGCGCTCCAGGGCAAGGCGCCGGTGCGGCAGATCCGGGTTTACACCTCGAAAGGTCTCTGATCCTTGAACCTGCTCTCGCGCATTGCCGGGGCGGCGCGGCTCCTGGCGACGGGCAAGCTCGCCCAGAGCGCAGGCTTCGACGGCGCGCAGATGCAGCGCCGCCTCATGACCTGGCGGGCCGGTGGCGAGACCATCAACTGCCTGATCCTCCAGGGCGGCGAGCTGCAGCGGGCGCGCGCCCGGCAGTTGGTGCGGACCAACCCCTATGCCGCCAACGCCTCGGCCAGCTTCACGGCGCACGCTGTGGGCTGTGGCATCAAGCCGTCCTCGTTGGTCGACGACGGTGTGCTCAAGGACCAGATCCAGCGCCTCTGGCTCGCCTGGACCGATGAGGCCGATGCGGATGGCCTGACCGACTTTTACGGCCTCCAGGCCATGGCGGCACGGGTTATGTTTGAGGCCGGCGAGTGCTTTCTCCGGTTCCGGCCGCGCCGCCCGGACGACGGCCTCACGGTGCCGCTGCAGCTGCAGATGCTGTCGGCCGAGCACCTGCCGCTCGGGAAATGCGAGACCCTGCCCAACGGCAATGAGGTCATCTTCGGCATCGAGCTCGACCGGATCGGGCGGCGCGTCGCCTACCACTTCCACCGCACGCATCCGGGCGATGTCCGTCAGCGCGGCGCGGGCGAGCTGGTTCGGGTGCCCGAGAACGCTATGCTCGTGCTGCACGACCCTTCGGGGCTGGTCGCGGGCACGGCCGCCGACATGCGCGCGACCGCGGACGCGCTCGACAAGATGGCAGCCGCGATGGTCGCCGCCTACCGCGACAAGTCCGGCGCTGGCGACGCGGAGATCGCGGCGCCGATGGCGGCCGAGACATGGCTCTCGGCCGAGGAGGCGCTCGAGCTGGGCCTGGCCGACCACGTCGAGCAACCGGTCCGGATGGCCGCCCACTTCGACCTCTCCCACTTCCGCAACGCGCCGTCGCAGCTCGCGGCGCTCGCAAGCGTCACCGCACAGGAGGACGAGATGTCCGATAAGACCCGACCGCGCAAGCCTGGCTCGGTCCAAGCCGCGGCCGCCGAAGATACCGCTCCCGTGCCAGGCAGCGAGCAGATCGCGGGCGCGGAGGACGACCGGCCAGCCGAAGGTGACCAGCCGGTTGCGGCGAATGCCGAGCTCCCGCCAGCGCCTGACGGCGAGCCTGCCGCCGCAGCCGTCGCGCACAGGGCGATGCCAACCGCTCCGGCGACGGCTGCGCAGCCGACCGCGCAGGTGATCGACCTGGACGCGGTGCGGGCCGACGAGCGCCGGGCCACGCTCGCCTATGTCGGCGAGGTCCACGAGCTCTGTGCCCTCGCCGGCCGGGGCGACCTCGTGGCCGGCTTCCTCGCCAAGGCGACGCCCGTCGTCCACGTCCGCCGCGCCCTGCTCGAGGCCCGCGCCGCCGAGGACGAGACCACCGCCATCCGCAGCCAGGTGCGGCCGGCCTTGGTCGAGCCTGCCCAGCCCGCGATCGACACCGCCGCCATCTACGCCACACGCAACCAGAACGTCCGATAGGAGGGGCAGATGCCCGAACTTAGCGAAGGCCGGTACGCCGGCGAGTTCATCGTCTCCGAGGGCAACGGCAGCATCTCGCGCGAGACCATCATCGTGCTTTCGGGCCAGACCCTCGAGCCCGGCGCCGTCCTCGGCAAGGTCACCGCCAGCGGCAAGTACAAGGCGCTCGACCCGGCCGTCGTCGACGGCTCCGAGGCAGCGGCCGGCGTCCTCTACGGTGCAGTCGACGCCTCTGCCGCCGATGCCGGAGGCGTCGCGATCGTTCGCCTCGCCGAGGTCAATGCCGCCGAGCTGGTCTGGCCCGCCGGTATCACCGCACCCGAGCAGACGACCGCCCTCGGCGAGCTCGCCGCGCTCACCATCATCGCCCGCTGATCCGCAGGCATCACTTGAAAGGGAATGACGATGCCCGCTCTGGACATCTTCTCCGGCTCCGCCTTCTCGATGGTCGCGCTGACCGACGCCATCAACAAGATGCCCTACGTGCCCGGACGGATCGGCCAGCTCGGCCTGTTCCGCGAACAGGGCGTCTCCACCACCTCGGTGATGATCGAGGAGCGCGAGGGCAGCCTCAACCTGGTCGAGACCACCGCCCGCGGCGCGCCCGCGATCCAGAACACGACCAACAAGCGCAAGGCCCGCTCGCTGGTGGTGCCGCACATCGCGCTCGAGGACACGATCCTCGCCGACGAGGTCCAGAACGTCCGCGCCTTCGGCTCCGAAAGCACGCTCGGTTAGCGGCGAGGTCTTCGTCGTCCAGGGCGAGCCGGAGCGACGCGATCCCGACAGGCTGGTCTGGAGCTTGGATGTTCGGCCGGCGTGAGCGTAGGCGGTGACCCCGAACTCGGTGAACAGGTCGTAGATGACCGCGCTGCCGTCGGCGTCCAGGATCTGGCCCTTGATGGCGCCGATCCGCAGATGCTCCAGCGTGGCGTCCATCGGCTCGGCGCTCAGGTGGGCCTCTTTCGACCCCTCCAGAACAAACCCGGCGATGGCTGCCACGACGCCGATCGCGAAGAGTATCCAGTAGAGCGCCACTGGAGCCCCGCCTGACGAAGCACCGGCGTCTGGCGCTGGAGCGCCAGCGATGAACCGCACGTAGAGGATGACGACGGCAGCGATGATCGCAAGGCCCATCCCGCCCCACTTCAACGTGGGGACAAGCCAGGTCGGCATGGTCCCCTCCTTTCCCGGAGTGCGATACAAGGGTTTACGTTACTGCGGCGCGGACCGGCCAACAAGGAGCAGGCACCACCAGGATGGCCGGTCGAACCTGCTATCTGCGGAAGGCCTCAAGCCATGCCCCGAAGAGCCTACCTCCTTGTCACGGCCGTCATCTTCTCGCTGGTCGCCCTGCTCCAATTGGCGCGGATTGGCTTCGGCTGGAGTGCCGTGCTGGCGGGTTGGAGTGTGCCGATGTGGCTGAGCTGGATCGCGTTCGTCGTGGCCGGCGCTTTGGCCTACTCCGGGTTCAGTCTTGCGACCCAGTCCTCGCGATCGACCGCCTTCCGATAGGTGGAGATGCTCTACACGGGCTTCCTGCTCTTATCATGCAGGACCACCCTTGAAGAGCGCCTCGAAGCGCAGCGACAAGCCTGGACGGGCGCGCTCGACCCGGCAAATCGGGTCGAGCCCGGTACGGGTCAGCGCGGCACCACCTTGCGATATAGGTGCCAAGTGGCGTGCCCGAACACGGGCATGACGATGATGAGACCAAGGAGCAGGGGTATCGACCCAATCGCCAGGCCGCCTGCAACGATCAGGCCCCAAACGGCCATCGGGCCCGGGTTCGCCACCACCGCGCGGACCGACGTCGCCACCGCTGTGTAGAGTCCCACGTCTCGGTCGAGCAACAGTGGAAACGACACCACGCTGATCATCAGCACCAGCAAGGCGAACAGGAAACCAACGCTCACGCCCACGACGATGAGCACCCAGCCCGCCCTGGTCATGAACACATCGTGGATGAAGGAGCGCATCGAGGCCGCCGACTCGGGGCCAAGCGTGACCAGATAGATCGCATAGGCCGCGCCCAGCCAGAGCAGGAAGATCGCCAACAACAGCAGGCCCAGGACGACGATGGCGCCGAACGCGGGCGCGCGCACTACGCCGAACGCATCCGCCCAGGTAATGTCAACGCCCTGCTCGCGCCGCCGGCTTATTTCATAGAGACCCACCGCCGCGACCGGGCCGATGAGGGCGAACCCGGACGCGAGGGGGAACAAGAGCGGCAACATATCATAGCCGAAAGCCACCCATGCCAGGACCAGGCCCGTTGCGGGATACATGATGCAGAGGAACATCACGTCGGTCCGGTACGCCTCGAAGTCACTGAAGCCTCTGGCCAGCACGTCCCCGAGGTCGGCCAGCTCGATCCGGCCGACCGCGGGGAGCGGGGCGTCTCGGGCCTCCGCGGGACGACGTAGGGAGTGGCTCGCCCGTGCCACAGCCTGGTTTGCAGTCCGAAGTTGATCCACGCCCCACTCGGCTGGGTTTCGAATCTGGTCCCTGATGGTCATGTTCGCTCCTCCCGAGCCGCCGCCTCGAGGAGCCATGGCTACCCGTAGCGGGGTGCCCGATCCGGCCGCTGGTCACGAGAAAGCCGTGACCCGCCACGCCGCGGAGTATGCTCACGGTCCCGAGTTTACGTCCGCTCATTTTAAGATGAGGCACGCCGAGCGGCCGACCAAGGGACCTGACCGGGGCGGGATCACTACGTCGACGTCAGGTCCGTGGGGGGCCCGCAATGGGGTTCCTGCTAGTGGTCCGATCTGCTGAGCCAACTGACGTGCTCTCGAATGTACAAGGCCGCGCGGGCACCGCGCCGCCCATCCCAGCGCGCCAATCTCTTGGATCGCTCATCCCAGCCTTCCCGTCGCCAGCCCGCATCGCGAGATGGCGGACTGGGCTGACGTGTCCGATCACTGCCCCAATTCCGTGGTGTTCGAGACCGAGGTCGAAGCCGACGATGACACAACAGCGCGTCTCATCTTTCGCGTTGATGCCGAGCACCGCCTCCTGTGAAGAGCAGCGTTTAACGTCGCAAAAGGAACCGAATGAGGCGCGGCGGACCGCAAGAAACCAAATTGTCATGTGTCTGGGTCAAAAGCATGAACCTCGCCGTCACTCTTGCCCGCTCCCTGCAGGCGGACATGCAAGCCGAGCTGCGGGACATCGAAGACGCGGTAGCGGCAGGCACACGCGATGCCGGCCGCGGCCTCAAGACCGAGCTCCGCCGCCAGGTCTCGAGCGCCGGGCTCGGTCCTCGGCTCGCCAATACCTGGCGCGACAAGCACTACCCGAACCGGAAGCTCGATGCCGCAGAGTCTGGTCTACACCAAGGCGCCGCAGATCATCCGGGCGTTCGAGGAGGGTGCGCTGATCCGGAGCAAACGTGGGCGCTTCCTAGCGATCCCGACCGAGAACGCGCCGAGGAAGGGAACTGACGGCAAGCGGATCAGCCCGCGCACTTTCCCGGAGCATCGGTTTGGGCCGCTGCGGTTCGTGCCACGGCAGAGCGGGCCCTCGCTGCTGGTCGTCGATGGCCTCCGGGCCTCCTTCAGCCGGAAGACCGGCGATCTGCGTGGCTTCCGGCGTGCCACCGCCCGGGCTCGGCAGAGCGGCCAGGGGCTGACCACGGTGGTGATGTTCCTGCTCGTACCGCAGGTGAAGCTGCCGAAGCGGCTCGATGTGGCGCGCGCGGCCGAACACTGGTCATCGCAGCTGCCGGCGCTGATCGAGCAGCAGCTGCAGGCGGAGTGACGCCATGCCGGCGAGCAAGGCCGAGCAGGTGCTCGGCGCGGTCAAGGCTCTGCTCGAGACGGTTCCAGGCGCCGTGGTCGAGCGGAACAGCGTGCTGCCCGAGAACGTCCCGGCCGGCGGCCTGATCATCGTCCGAGACGGCGACCCGGGCGAGCTGGAGCAGGCGCTGGGCGGGTTGCCGACACCACGTTGATCGACTTCGCGGCTGGAGGCACGCCGGTCGACCTCGAGTTCGCCTACACCCTGTCTGCCCAGGCGAAGCTTGTGCTCACCGCGCACGAGGTCTACCTGCCCAAGCCCAAGCCCAAGCCCAAGCTCGCGGTCGAGGGCCCCGGCGGCGTCCAGGCGAGCTTCGACTTCCGTGGCGCAAAGAACGATGTCGCAGGCCGGATGCTCACCGTGACCCTGACGAACAACCTCGATGGGTCAGTCTACGCATGATGCACAACCTTCTCCTCAGGCTTGCCCTCAGTTCGGCGGATGTTCGGCCATGATCGACCTCGCTCAGCGGTCGGAGCCATACGAGATTGCACTGCCGTACGGTCTCACCATGACCGTGAAGCCACTGACGACGGCCGGCATGGCCGCAGCGCGGCGGCAGCTAGGCAGGCGGTCGAGGCGATCGAGCGGCAGGCTCGCGAGCGTACGGATGCAGGGCTGCTGGTGGACGGGCTCCCAGACCTCTCAGCCGAGGGCGAGCGCGATGGCTTCTACCAGGCGCAGCTGATCCGCGAGCTCGCGATACGGCATGTCACGAGCTGGACTGGCGTTGAGCTGGGAGACGGGTCGGCGCCACCGACGTCCGAGAACATCACGGCGGTGATGGAGCTCTACCCGGTTGGCGAACGGTTCTTCCAGGAATTCACGCTCCGTCAGGTGCTGCTGAACGCCGCAAAAACCCGGTCCGACCGGTCACGCCATCACGTCAAAGAGCACCTTCGCAGCTCGTGGAAAGGGTAGCTTCGAGGTCAGGCGCTGCGGATCCAGCCTCGTGAGAACTTCGTTGATTCCGCTCATCGAAGTCCTGGATCAAGCGGCCGCACGATAGGTCTCATTGTGGCCAAGCATGGCCCAAATGATGCGCGCGAGCTTGTTGGCCACCGCAGCCACGACGACGTTGAAGGGCCGGCGGCCGACCAGGCCATCGATCCATGTCCAGAAGCGGCCCGCACGGCCGGCCGCGAGCCGGACCAGCGATCGAGCACCGTGCATCAGCTGGCGGCGCAGATAGCCGTCACCCCGCTTGCTGATCCCGAGCAGCCGTTCCCGGCCGCCGGTGGCGTGCTGGCGAGGGGTGAGGCCGAGCCATGCGGCGAAGCTCCGACCGCTGGGAAAGCTCTGCGCGTCGACCACCGTCGCCACCATCGCGGTTGCGATCACCGGGCCGATGGGTCGTGTCGCGAAGTTGGTGGAAATTGGGCGGCGCAGGCTCCGACGTTGCATGGTGGGGTGGGTCAGGCGGCGAGGTCAAGGTCGGTGGGCGAGCGCTCCAGCGTCTGCCAGCCATCGACCCGCCGCAGGGTGATCTGACCGGACGCCAAGAGGGCCCAGAAGAGCATGGCAGCGGTCTCGGCGCAGGGCAGCAGGCACTGGGTCTTGATCCGGCGCTTGAACTCCTCGTGCAATCGCTCGATGGCGTTCGTCGTCCTGACCGAGCGCCACTGCTCGGGCGGGTAGCGCAGGAACGTGAACAGGCGCTCACCAGCCTCCTCCAGGCTGTCGGCGACGGCGCGACAGCGCAGCTTCCACTTGCCCAGGAAGACCTTGCGTTTGGCGACGACCTCCGCGGCGCTCCCGGCATGCACCATGTCGTTGAAGTCGGCCTTGATCTCGTCGTGCAGGTGCTGCGGCGCATGGGCCAGAAGATTGCGCTCTTTGTGAACCGTGCAGCGCTGGACCGGCACGTCGTCCCACAGGCTGGCGAGCGCCGCTTCCAGGCCTTTGCCACCGTCGACGATCACCAAGTCGGGTCGGCCGAGCCCACGGCTGCTCAGGTCGTCCAGCATGGCCCGCCACGCGGCCTCGCTCTCGCCACCCATGTTCTTGATGGCGAGCACCACCTTCTGGCCGTCGCGGCGGACACCGAGGGCAATCAGCAGCGAGATGGCCGTGGCCTTGCGATCGAGCCGGACCTTGACCACGGTGCCATCGAGGATCAGGCGGACGATGTCGTCGCCGGCGAGATCACGCTCCTGCCAGGCCTGCCAAGCCGAGCGGGTCCTCTGCCAGGCCCGGCTTACCACGTCCTTGCCAACATGGCCCTCGAACAACCTGGCCAACGCTCGCCGCGCCCGGCGGGTGTTCATGCCGGCGAGGGAGACCTCGGCGATCAAGGCCTCGGCGCGATGGGAGAGCCGCTTGTAGGCGGGCAGCAAGTCGCTCTTCCATTCCTGCTCGCCAGCCTCGTCGCGCAGACGAGCGCGCGGCACCGAGAGCGTCAGCGGGCCGAAGGTGGTGACCAGCTGGCGCGGCCGGTGCCCATGGCGCCGACCGTTGCAGACCGCACCTCGCTCGTAACGCTCACGGCCGAGCGCGGCTTCCAGCTCCTCCTCCAGCAGCTCCTCGATGAACGAGCGGACCTGGCCGCGGACCGCCTCCTCCAACGGATCGAACCAGTCGCTGCCGGCGAACGGCGATGGCGCTGCCGGCACGGTTGTCGTAGCTTCCTTCATGGCGTGGGTTCCTTCCCGATCTTGCCGATCGGAACCTACGCCGCCTCATCCAATTTCCACCAACCTCGCGACACGACCGGCCGATGCCCGGGATCGCGGTCAGCCGCCTGGCGGCCTCGTCGCTCCGCGCCTGGTGCTGTAGACGCTCGTCGAGCGCGGCGATCCTGGTCTCGATCGCCCGCAGGTGCTCGACCTGAAGGACCAGCAGCTCGCGCGCCAGGGGCGGCAGTCGGGCATCGTCGAGGTCCGAGATGATCGCCAGCAGCTCCTTCATGCCAGGCCCGCGACGTGCCGCGACGATCCCGAACTCGGCCACGTGCCCGCGCACCGCGTTGATCGTGCCGGTCCGCTCCGCGACCAGCCGGTCCCGGATCCGGTGCAGCATCAGCAACGCCTGCTGGGTCTCGCTCTTGACCGGAACGAACCGCATGCTCGGCCGCTGGACGGCCTCGCAACAACCCTCGGCATCCGCCGCGTCGTGCTTGTTGGTCTTGACATACGGCTTCACGTACTGCGGCGGCATGAGCCGGACCTCGTGGCCGAGCCCGTTCAGTTCACGGGCCCAGTGGTGCGCCCCGCCGCACGCCTCCATCCCGATCACGCACGGCGACAGGTTGGCGAAGAACTCAAGCAGCTTGCCGCGCCTCAGCTTCTTCCTCAGCATCGTCCTGCCGCTCGCGGCGACGCCGTGGATCTGAAAGCTGCTCTTTGCGATGTCGAGGCCGATGATGGTAGGGGTTGTCACGGACGTCTCCCGCGTTCGTGGTGGGTTCAACGCTCCCACGCTGGCACGTCGATGCCGTCAGCGGGAGGCGTCTATGTCATTATGCGGGCCCTCTGCCGCTGGCATTTCCAGCCGGGTGGAGGGCCCGAATACTGCCGAGCCTGCAGCGACGACCATCTGCCGTGCGCCCGAGGCGAGCCGGGAGCGGACGGCCGGCTCTGCCCCTACCGCGAGCACACCTTGATCAACCGGCAGGAGCATGAGGCCTGGGACGTGCTCCTCGCCTGTCAGGGACAGCTGCGGCTTGCGCCGAGCGGGCATATGGTCGGGATCGACATGGCCGCTGCGCTGAGGATCGGTGCCGCCGCGGCTACGACCTCTCAGTCCTCTCGGAGCTGCTACCTGCGGCCGAGACAGGCCTTGTCGCCGCGCTATGCCCCGGTGCCCATGGCATGGGCCGGAGGCGCTCTCGCTTTGCGCGTCTTGGCGTCCCCTACGCAGAATCGCCAAAATCGCTCTTGCCAACTTCGGCATTCGCATGAAGCATTAGGGCACCCTGCAGAACGTGCTGACCCTCTCGCAGATCGCCGCGTTCTGGATCGATGCCGCCTACGGGCTGATCATCCTGGTCTCGCTGATCCTGGCCCGGATGACGGGCGGCGCGTCGCGCGAAAGCTGACCGAGGGAGAGCTCATGGCACGAAATGCCCTGATCGTCGGCGTCACCGGCATGGCCGGTCGCAATCTGGCGGAGCATCTGCTGGCGACCGGCGGCTGGACCGTCCGGGGCATCGCGCGCAACCCCGAGCGCGCGCCCCAGGGAGTCGAAGCGATCGCGGTCGATCTGCGCGACGGCGCGGCCGTGCGCAGGGCGCTGGCGGGCGCCAATCTTAGCCACCTGTTCCTCACGACCTGGCTTCGCCAGCCGACCGAGACCGAGAACTGCGTGGTCAATGGCGCCATGGTCAGGAACGTGCTCGATGCGCTCGAGGGGGCACGGGATCTCGCCTACGTCGCTCTGATCACCGGGCTGAAGCACTATCTCGGACCGTTCGAGCAGTACGCGCAGAGCCGGCTGGAGACGCCGCTGCGCGAGGAGCAGCCCCGCCTGCCGCTCGAGAATTTCTACTACGTCCAGGAGGACGCGGTGTTCGATGCGGCGCGTCGGCGCGGCTTCTCCTGGAGCGTGCACCGGCCGCATACCCTGATCGGACATGCCCTCGGCAACGCCATGAACATGGGCACGACGCTCGCGGTCTATGCCGCCGTCTGCAGGGAGACCGGCCGCCCCTTCGTGTTTCCCGGCTCACCCGAGCAGCACGACGGCGTGAGCGACGTGACCGATGCCCGGCAGCTCGCCCGCCATCTCGCCTGGGCAGCGACCACGCCGGCGGCGCGCAACGAGGCCTTCAACATCGTCAACGGCGAGGTGTTTCGCTGGCGCTGGCTTTGGCCGCGTCTGGCGGCGCTCTATGGCGTGGAATCCTCGGCCTACCCGGGCCACGCCACTCCGCTGGTCGAACAGATGAAGGATGCGGGTCCGGTCTGGCAGCGGGTCGTCGAGCGCCACCGGCTTGAGCCGAACCCGATCGAGCGCCTCGCCTCATGGTGGCATTCGGACGGCGATCTGGGCCGCCCCATCGATGTCTTCACCGACATGACCAAGAGCCGCCTGATGGGATTTCTCGACTATCAGGAGACCCTGGGGTCGTTCCGCGACGTGCACCAGCGGCTGCGCGCCGAGCGCATCGTCCCCTGATCGGCTTGCGAAGAGCTATTCGCCGATCGCTGAGAGATAGAGCTTGAGCAGCTCCTCCTCCTCGCGCCGCTGCGCCGGGTCCTTCTTGCGCAGGGAGACGATCTTGCGCAGCACCTTGGCGTCGTAGCCCTCGCCCTTCGCCTCGGCATAGACCTCGCGGATGTCGTGCGCCGTCTGGGCTTTCTCCTTTAAATGTTACATCGCCTTTGATGAGCGATGCGATTGTCCGTTTATGTGAAGGGTTTCGGATGCCGGCCGGTCGAGACGTAGCGGGCAGCGCCGAGGGCCGGCGTCCGAAAGCCTCCAGGGAAGGAACCCGCGGGGGCCGGGCTCGGCTTTGGGGTCTATGGGGATTTGATGGTTGCCGACGGCCGAGAGGGACAGGGTTGATGGCGGCGCGCGGGCGCTTGGTTGGCAGAGCGATCGCGACAGGCGCCGCGCAGAAAGGGGTGTCGGGCGCCCACGCTGGCCGAGGTCGGTGCGCTGGGCGGTCCGGGGCGTCGGTTCGAGCGGACGAGGGTATGATCGGACGGTCGCCGGCGCCGCTGGCCTGCGACGGGCTTGCGATGCGGTGAGGCACTGATGGGGGTCATGCCGCTTCCGTCCTGATCCCGGGTTCGGACGACGGCGGGTCGCGCGGGCCGCCGGCGCGCTGCCTCAGGTGAGGCCGCCGTTTGCTTTGCCGCCTACCGGGACAGCACGAGGTCGGCGTAGAGGCGATAGTCGAGAATCGAGTCGTCATTATCGTAACCCTGCGGTGAGGGCCGCCTTGCGGTAGCAGGCGGTGGGGTGCGGACTGTCCTTATGGATAGGCGTAAGGACAGTGCGCAGGTTCAGCGGCTCGAGGTGGTGGAGCTCGGGCGGCGCCGGCGGTGGTCGGCCGAGGCGAAGCTGCGGATCGTCGAGGAGAGCTTTGCCGGCTGGCGCCAGGCCTCGGCGACGGCGCGGCGCCACGGGATCTCGCCCTCGTTGCTGTTCGCGTGGCGCAAGGTCTACCGTGCCGGCGCGCTGGTCGATGCGGCGCCGGGCGGCTTCGTGCCGGCAGTGGTGGTCGACGAGCGCCCCGCTCCAGCGCCGGTGCCAAGCCGGATCGAGATCGTCACGCCGAATGGATATCGCGTGTTGGCGGGCGCGGACGTCGACGAGGCGGCGCTGGTTCGGGTGCTGGCGGTGGTGGCGCGCGCATGATCCCGGTGCCGGCGGGGGTGCGGGTGTGGTTGGCGGCGGGCGTGACCGACATGCGCCGCGGCATGAACAGCCTGGCGTTGCAGGTGCAGCAGAACCTTGGTCGCGACCCGCACGCGGGCGATGTCTTTGCCTTTCGTGGCCGCCGAGGTGACTTGATCAAGATTCTCTGGCACGACGGGCTCGGCTTCTCGCTCTACGCCAAGCGCCTGGAGCGGGGTCGCTTCCTCTGGCCGTCGCCGACCAATGGTGTCGTCGCGATCACACCGGCACAGCTCGGCTATCTGCTCGAAGGGATTGATTGGAGGAATCCGCAGAGGACCTGGCGTCCGTTGAAGGCAGGATGACAGGAAAGGCGCCGATACCTTCACTTTGACTTCGACATCTTTGGCTCATCGTGTACAATCGAAGTCATGGCGGCGGATCGAGAAGATCTCGATGCCTTGCGCGCGGCGCTCGCCGCCGCCGAGGCGCGGGCCCAGGCGGCCGAGACCGAGGCTACGCGCGCGGTTGCGGAGGCGACCCGAGCGCAGGCGGTGCTGGCCAGCAGCGAAGCCGTGATCGCAGCCCTCAAGCTCGAGATCCTGAAGCTGCGGCGCGAGCTCCATGGTCAGAAGTCGGAGCGCAAGGCTCGGCTCCTCGACCAGCTCGAGCTGCAGCTCGAGGAGCTCGAGGCGACCGCCACCGAAGACGAGCTCAGGGCCGAGCAGGCCGCGGCGCGGGCTTCGACGCCCGTGCGCACATTCACGCGCCGGCGCCGGGTTCGTAAGCCGTTTCCTGAGCATCTGCCGCGCGAGCGCGTGGTGATCGAAGCGCCCGCCACCTGCGGCTGCTGCGGCTCCGGGCGGATCGCGAAGCTCGGCGAGGACGTCACCGAGACGCTGGAAGTCGTCCCGCGCCAGTGGAAGGTGGTCCAGACCGTGCGCGAGAAGTTCACCTGCCGGGACTGCGAGCGGATCACCCAACCGCCGGCTCCCTTCCACCCGACGTCGCGGGGTTGGGCGGGCCCGAGCCTGCTGGCGATGATCCTGTTCGAGAAGTTCGGCCAGCATCAGCCGCTCAACCGGCAGGCGGAGCGCTATGCCCGCGAGGGCGTCGAGCTCAGCCTGTCGACGCTCGCCGACCAGGTGGGCGCGTGCGCCGTCGCGCTCGCGCCCTTGCACGCGTTGATCGAGGCCCATGTCCTGGCGGCCGAGCGTCTTCATGGCGACGACACGCCGGTGCCGGTGCTGGCCAAGGGCAAGACCGACAAGGGCCGGCTTTGGGTCTACGTCCGCGACGACCGTCCGTTCGGCGGTAGCGCGCCGCCGGCCGCGCTGTTCCAGTTCTCGCGCAATCGCCGTGGCGAGCATCCGAAGCGGCACCTGGAAGGATGGGCCGGCGTGCTGCAGGCCGATGCCTATGCGGGCTTCGGGGCCCTGTACGAGGCCGATCGCCCGCCGCGCGCGGTGACCGAGGCGCTATGTTGGGCCCATGGCCGGCGCAAGTTCTTCGAGCTTGCCGACATCGCCGCCAACGCGCGGCGCGGTAAGGACGCCAAGCCGATCTCCCCGCTGGCGCTCGAGGCGGTGAGGCGGATCGATGAGATCTTCGATCTCGAGCGTACGATCAACGGCGCCGACCGCGCCACCCGTCTCGCCGTGCGCCGCGCAGAGGTGGCACCACTGGTCGCCGATCTCGAGACCTGGATGCGCAGCGAGCGCGAGCGTCTCTCCCGTCACGCGAGCGTCGCCCAGGCGATGGACTACATGCTCAAGCGCTGGGACCGCTTCGCCCGCTTCCTCGAGGACGGCCGGATCTGCCTCAGCAACAACGCCGCCGAGCGCAGCCTGCGCGGTGTGGCTCTCGGGCGCAAGTCATGGCTGTTCTGCGGCTCCGAGCGCGGGGGCGACAGGACCGCCTTCATGTACACGCTGATCACCACCGCCAAGCTCAACGACGTCGACCCGCAGGCCTGGCTCGCGGATGTCCTCGCCCGCATCGCCGACCTGCCTATGTCGCGGCTGCCCGCGCTTCTGCCCTGGGCGTGGCGGCCGGCCCCTTCATCGATCGCCGCCTGACATCGAGACTCCCGTCAACCCATTCGCACCGCGGCCGTCACCGGAGGCTTACTCATTATCGGTGATCGGTGTTTCCGCACCGACGCCGATTTGCACGTTGTCGGTGAAGCGATAGCGAAAGCCGCCGCCGACGGTGACCGTGGTGTCACGGTCGTCACTGCCGAAGTTCAGCAGATCGACGCCGTCCAATTTTCCCAGGGCCCCGGTCAGGCGCTTTCCGTGGTCAATCGGCGTGAAGCCGTTTAGCTCGAGTATCGGGAAGAAGCCCGGCAGCACCTCGTAGTCGGCATGCAAGGAATAGTGCATGATCGACGTGTCGGCGTCGCCATCGAGGGCGATGTTTGCACCCAGGCTTGCCTGCAGGCCGAGATCGCCGAAGGTCGTCGCGCCGGTGATGAAAGGATTGAGGAAGCCGTCGCCGTCGCCCTGCAGCTCTATGCCGCCGGTTTCCAGATCGTTGATGGGAATCTCGTAGCGCAAACCGGCGGTCAGCAGGGATTCGCTCTCCGGATCGGACAGGATCGCATACTTGAACCCGAAGGCGATGTTGGCAAAGCCGTTTTCGTCGTCCAGCACTTCGTCGAAGTGGGCCTCCGCATAGCCGTCTTTGGTCGCGATGAAGCCGAGACGCTCGGTCAGGGCGACGCGCAACTGCAGGGCCACAAGATTGACGTAGCCGCCGTCGGTCACGAAATCCTCCGGCAGCCGGTTGTAGAGATAGATCGCGCGCGCCTCGGTGGTGATGTAAGGGGTCTCGTTGAAGACCGGGTTGGTCAACGGTGGCACATAGCGGCTGTGCCGGCCTTCGCCAAGCGAGCCATTCAGGTCAAGTCCGAGGAAGCCGTCATCGCCGTCCTCGGCCATGGCCGGAAGCGGTGCGGCGGCTACCGCGCAAACGATCGCCAGAGCGGCCACCCATCCCGTTCTGGTCAGAACCCTCTTCATCGTAAAATCTCCTTATTGTCTTCCGCTGTCGGGTCACTGGTCGGACCTCCGTTGGCCAGCGGCATCTTGGCGATGGTGATCTGGTACTTGATCGAGCGGGCCCGCTTCTCGCTGATCTCGGCGGTCAGCAGGTCGCCGACGAAGCGTTGCGGCTCGTGCTGGCGCTTGACCGCAATGGCCAGGGTCTCGTCGAAGGCCGCCTTCATGCCGTAGAGCTTGAGCTCGCTCATCGCGGCCAGGATCTCGGAACGTTCCATCACAATACCCTCCTCAGGCTGTCGTAGCGGGCGCAGTCGGCGGCCGGCTCGTGCCGCAGCCGCAGCGCCTCGGGGGTCATGATCGTGATCGCCACCGCCGGCTCGCGGCGCCGGGAGAGGATGTTGAGGATCACGCCGGCGCAGTGGACGTTCTGGCCGAGCGCCTCATGACAGGCGGCCTCGACGGCGGGCAGCCCGTCGCTCAGTACGGCGGTGAGGATCGACCATCTGGCGGTCGCCGTCGGCGGCGCCGGCGAGCTTGCGGCGCACCCGCTCCAGGCTGGCCGGCAGCACCCAGTCCTTGAACGGCGCGCCGTTCCTGAGCGCTCCCGGCTTGCGCGCCAGCACCGGCACATAGTGCCAGGGATCGTAGATCGACCGATCGCGCCCGAAGCAGCGCCGGTGCTCACCGACGAGGCGCCCGTCCTGACGATGACGGAGGTGCGCTCGTAGAGCCGGCTGATCAGGTGGAACAGGAGCTGGCCGCCGGATTGGGCGAAGGGCAGATAGCCGAGTTCGTCGAGCACGACCAGGTCCATTCGGCACAACTGATCGGCCAGGCGCCCCTGCCGGCCGGCGCGGCTCTCGGCCTCCAGCTTGTTCACCAAGTCGACGACGTTGAAGAAGCGCCCGCGGGCACCGTCGCGAACGCAGGCGCGGGCGATGGCGATGGCGAGGTGGGTCTTGCCGGTGCCGGTCGAAGCAGCGTGATACTGCCGGGTGTCTGGCGTCTGAAGTTCGGATCTTCTACCCGTTTCATCCGCGCAGGGGCGAGACGGTCGTCGTCGTCGGTTCGAAGCGCCACGCGGGCTGCGAGCATTTCGTCATCCGACAGCCCGATCGGACCCTGGCCCTTCTGCCGGCGTGGATGACCGAGCCGGGCCTGACGACGACACACCAGCTTGTTCCATACCCACGGCTTGCAGTCGAGAGGTTGCTCGATTTGCGCGCTCTTGTCGATGCGCTCATGGCCTCATGCCAAGGGGATTCGCCCCGTTGCAAGGGAGCCGGCCATGCGGAGCGCGCGACGCCATCAGAGGGATCTGTTCGAGCCAGCGGTAAGGGTCACGGATCTTCGGCCCGACCTGCGGACCAAGCTGACCCCGCTGCTCCAGGCGCTGCTGACGGAGGCGGCGGGCGTAGAACCGCGCCCGACTACGGCGGACGATTACGGCCGCGAGGAGCATGGTGATGACCAAGATCACGCCTGAGCACCTCGCCCGCGCCGCCTTCATCTACGTTCGGCAGTCGACGAGCGACCAAGTGCTCAACAACCATGAGAGCCGACGTCGGCAGTACGCTCTTGTCGACCGCGCTCGTGCCCTGGGCTGGTCCGTTGTTGAGGTCATCGACGACGATCTCGGCCGCTCCGGTTCCGGCGTGGCCCGCCCTGGCTTCGAGAAGCTGCTTGCCGCAATCTGTGAGAGCCGGGTCGGCGCCGTGGTCTCGATCGAGGCCTCGAGGCTCGCGCGCAACGGCCGCGACTGGCACACGCTGCTTGAGTTCTGCGGCCTCGTCGGCACGTTGATCGTCGATGAGGACGGCGTCTACGATCCACGGCACCCCAACGATCGCCTGCTCCTGGGCATGAAGGGCACGATGAGTGAGATGGAGCTGTCACTCTTCCGCCAACGCTCGCTCGAAGCCCTGAAGCAGAAAGCACGCCGCGGCGAGCTCTTCCTCACCGTGGCGGTCGGCTACCTCAAGCGCTCGCATGATCGGATCGACAAGGATCCCGATCGCCGTGTCCAGGAAGCGATCACGCTCGTCTTTGCCAAGTTCGCCGAGCTGCAAACCGTGCGGCAGGTCCACCTCTGGATGCGCCAGGAGCGCTTGCCCTTGCCGGCGGTCGAATACGGTCCGGCGGGCCGCAAGGTTGTTTGGAAGCTGCCGGTCTACAACACCCTCCACCACATGCTGACGAATCCGATCTACGCTGGCGCCTATGCCTTCGGGCGCACGGGAAGCCGGGTCACGATCGAGGCCGGCCGCAAGCGGATCGTGCGCGGCTTCCGTAAGGATCGCAGTGCTTGGGAGGTTTTGATCCCCGACCACCATGACGGCTACATTACCTGGGCGGAGTTCGAGAGGAACCAGCGGCTGATCAGCGACAACGCGAACGGCAAGAGCTTTATGAGCCGTGGCTCAGTGCGGCGCGGCGAGGCGCTGTTGGCCGGTCTCCTCCGATGCGGGCACTGCGGCCGCAAACTGCACGTCGCCTACAGCGGCGAGAACGGCAGCGCGGGCCGTTATCACTGTCGGGGCGGTCATCTCAACCATGGCGGCGATCGGTGCATCTCGTTCGGCGGCATGCGGGTTGATCGCGTCGTCGGCGCCGAGGTGATCGAGCGCCTTCAACCGCTTGGCATCGAGGCGGCAATCGGTGCCATGGAGGCCCAGCGTGCCGAGAATGCAGAAAAGCGACGCCAGGTCGAGCTCGCGCTCGAACAGGCGCGCTACGAGGCAGCCCGGTCGCGGCGCCAGTATGATGCGGTTGACCCCGATAACCGCCTTGTCGCCGCTGAACTGGAACGACGCTGGAACGAGCGCCTTCTCGCCCTACGCACGCGCGAAAATGAGCGGGATGCGCTCGCGGCAAGATCGCAGACGGCACTCACCGAGGCCGAGCGTCAACGCCTGCTCGCGCTCGGTGCCGACATCGAGCGCGCGTGGCACAGCCCCGGTGCGACGCCTGCCACCCGCAAGCGGATCATCCGCACGCTGATCGAGGAGATTGTCGTGCGGATCGAGAACGACCTGCTCGACCTCGTGATCCGATGGGTAGGCGGCGACCACACACCACTGCAGGTGCGCAAGAACCGTGCCGGCCAACACCGCTGGAGCACGGGAGCGGATGTGGTCGAACTCGTTACAGTGCTCGCTCGTCAGATGCCGGATCAGGCCATCGCGGCGGTTCTCAACCGGGCCGGCAAGACGACTGGGCGCGGCCACGGCTGGACCCGCTCGCGCGTGTGCTTCCTGCGCAACCACCGCAAAATCCCGCCCTACCGAGACGGCGAGCGCGCAGGGCGCGGGGAGATCACGCTCGAGGAAGCGGCCGCCTGCCTCAAGGTCAGCGAAGCCACGGTGCGGCGCCTGATCAAGGAGCAGGTGCTACCGGCAAACCAACTCTGCAAAGGCGCTCCGTGGGTAATTCGCGCCAGCGATCTCGACCGCGAGGCCGTCCGGTGCGCCGCCGACGCCCGCCGCCAACGGCATCCGCCGTCTGACGATCCACGTCAGAATGTCTTGTCTTTATAGGATGATAGCCAGATGGGCACTATGAAGCGATCTCGGTGCCGCCGACCAGCACGAGGTTGCGCTGATGGAAGAGGAAGTCGCCGCCCGCGAGCTCGCGCACCAGGGTCTCGTTGACCGGCGTGCCGTCGAAGGCGAAGTCCTGGAGGTCCTTGGCCAGCGGCATCTTGGCGATGGTGATCTGGTACTTGATCGAGCGGGCCTGCTTCTCGCTGATCTCGGCGGTCAGCAGGTCGCCGACGAAGGGCGGTGTCAAACCAAAGTGGCTTGAGGCAGGCAGTGGCGGTTCGTACGCTGCGGCGATGCGCAATCCCTTCCGCTACTGCAACAGCTCACCTGAGGTGATCCGCCTCACCGTGATGCTCTACATCCGCTATCCTCTCTCGCTGCGGCAGGTCGGAGATCTGCTGTTCGAGCGAGGGATCGATATCTGCCATGAAACCGTGCGGCTGTGGTGGAATCGGTTCGGCCGATGTTCGCGGCCGAGATCAGACGGAGGCGCGCAGACAACTTGCGGGCCGTGCCGCAGTGGCGTTGGCACCTCGACGAGGTGTTCGTGAAGATCAACGGCGAGATGCACTATCTCTGGCGGGCCGTCGATCACGAAGGAGAGGTGCTCGAGGTCTTTGCCACGAAACGCCGGGATCGCAAGGCTGCCCTGGCGTTCCTGAAGCGTGCGATGAAGCCCTACGGCAGCCCCCAAGCCCTCGTAACCGACCGTCTGCGCTCCTACGGTGCCGCGCTGAAGGAGACCGGTGTCGCGCGACGCCAAGTGTGTGGGCGCTGGCTCAACAATCGAGCTGAGAACTCCCATCAGCCGTTCCGACGACGAGAAGGAGCGGCCCGCTTCAGGGACATCAAGACCCTCCAGAAGTTCACCTCCGCGCACGCCTCGATCCACAACCATTTCAACCACGACCGTCACCTAAACCGAAGGGCCATGTTCAAAGAGAACCGCTCCGCCGCACTGGCCGAGTGGCGCGAACTGGCGGCCTGAAAAACCCCTGTTGCGGGACGATGGAGGCTGGTTCGCATTGGACTGACAGCACCCACGGGTGAGCTGTGGTCTCGCCACCACCGGGCCTGGGGAAGGACAGGGCCTCCGGAAGCAGGTTTCGGTGGGTTCCAGCGTAGGTATTGCGATCTGAAGTGGTTGGTAAATTGCTTCACAAACGATGGGGTACAATCGTCTTAAGCGACACACGACGAAGCCACTAGAAGAGCTGTCATAGGCATTTCAACTCAAACCACTTCGGTATGGTCATCATCATCGGCGTGTGACCGATCTTCGACAGTGGGCGGGGGAGATCGGGCGGTTTTGGCCGCCAATTGATTGATTTTGTTGAAGCGAGACCGGCGGCGGTGAAGGGATGTGCTGCTAAATAATAGCTCTAGAGAGCGCTTTTATATTGACATTTTGGCCGGTTCGTGTGCTGCTTTGCGGCATGTTCGTCCGCGAGAAGCAGATCGGCCCCTACCGCTACCTCTACCTGGTCGAGAGCGTCCGCGAGGGTGGCCGTACCAAGCAGCGGATCATCAAGAACCTCGGCCGCAAGGAAGCCGTCGACGCGAACGGCGACCTCGATCGGCTCGCCCGTTCCGCCGCCCGCATGGCGCAGCGCTCGATGGTTCTCTCGCTGCTCGACCAGGGCAGCGTGCCGGCGCTCGCTACTCACCGGATCGGACCGCCGCTCGCCTTCGAGCGGCTCTGGCGTGAGACCGGCTGCCGGGCCGTGATCGAGGGCTTGGCCGCCGAGCGCGGCTTCGGCTTCTCACTCGAACGCGCGTGTTTCCTCACCGTGCTTCACCGGCTGATGGTCTCGGGCTCGGACCGCTCGGCCGATGCCTGGCGCGAAGACTACCGGATCGACGGCACCGACGACCTCGCGCTGCACCATCTCTACCGGGCGATGGGCTGGCTCGGCGCGGAGCTGCCGGACGCCGAGCAGACGGACCGCACGCCATTCGCCCCGCGCTGCCTCAAGGATATGGTGGAGGAGCGGCTGTTCGAAGCCCGCCGCGACCTGTTCAGCGAGCTGTCGGTGGTCTTCATGGACACCACCAGTCTCTACTTCGAGGGCGCGGGCGGCGAGACCCTCGGCCAGCGGGGCCACTCCAAGGACCACCGGCCCGACCTGATGCAGATGGTCGTCGCCGTGGTCATGGATCAACGTGGCCGGCCGCTCTGCTGCGAGATGTGGCCGGGCAACACCACCGACGTCACGGCCCTGATCCCGGTGGTCGACCGCCTGCGCCGGCGGTTCGGGATCGCTCGGGTGTGCGTGGTGGCCGATCGCGGGATGATCAGCGCCCAGACCCTCGCCGCTCTGGAGGCGCGCGGCCTCGAGTACGTGCTCGGGGTCCGCGAACGGACCACCAAGGAGGTTCGCACCCTGGTGCTGGACGACGACGGCCCGTTTGTCCCGCTCACCATCCCGCGCCAGAGTCGACCGGACACCGAACTCGAGGCCAAGGCGGTAACCCTCGGCGGCCGCCGCTACATCGTCTGTCGCAACCTGGCCGAGGCGGAGAAGGACGCCGCCGACCGGGAGGCGATCGTGGCCAGCCTGCGCCGAGCACTCCGGCACGGCGACAAGGCGCTGGTCGGCAACCGCGGCTACCGGCGCTTTCTGAAGGCGCCTGAGGTCGGCTTTGCGATCGACGAAGCGCGGATCGCCGAGGACGCGCGCTTCGACGGGATCTTCGTCTTACGCACCAACACCACGCTCGACCCCCTCCAGGCGATGCTGCGCTACCGCGAGCTGCAGGGGGTCGAGCAGCTGTTCCGAAGCGCCAAATCCCTGCTGGCGACCCGGCCGATCTTCCACAAACGCGACGCGACCATCCGCGGCCACGTGTTCTGTTCGTTCCTCGCCCTGGTGCTGCAGAAGGCGCTCCGCGATCGCCTGGCGGCAGCCGGCCTCGACTTCGAATGGGCCGACGTCCTGCGCGACCTGGATCGTCTCCAGGAGGTCGAGGTCGAGCAGGACGGCAAACGGTTCGTTCTCCGTACCCCGACCGCCGGCTCGGCCGGCAAGCTCTTCCAGACGCTGCGCGTCGCGCTGCCGCCGAACCTCCGCGACGCCGCCTCCCAGCCCGACGACACTCCCGCCGAACCCGCCCTCTTGTAGTGCTAAGCCCATTCTCGCGCGCTGTAAGCGTCTGAGAATCCGATCTTTCTCAGATCGCGGTGTCGAAGATCGGTGTGACGGTGCATTAAGCCTTTCGCATAAATCACATCAACCGGTTGAATTCCAACTTCAGTCAAACGCCTTTGTTAAAAGGCAGACATTATGCGGTAAACTTTCAGATTCCTGCGAACGGTCTTCTGAGCTGCGACAATTACTCGTTGGTGAAGCCCACAACTGGACAATTCACCAGAGCGGCTTATCCCTTTGCATCTGGCTGCCCCTACGGGTAGTATGATCGATGGTAGGAGGGCGTGGTGATAGGTGATGTTCCGCGGTCGTTGCGTGAGTTCGAGGCGCGGTTTGCGGATGACGAGGCCTGCGCCCGCTGGTTGCTGGCGAAACGCTGGCCGGACGGCTTTCGCTGCCCCGCTTGTGGCCATGACCACGGCTGGGAGCTGGGGCGCGGCGTGGTGCTGATCGAATGCGCCCGGTGCCACCGCCAGACCTCGGCGACCGCGGGCACGGTGCTGCACCGTTCGCACCTGCCGCTCAAGACCTGGTTTCTCGCCGCCTGGCTGGTGGCGACCCACAGGAACGGCATCTCGGCGCGGCAGCTGTGGCTGCAGCTCGGCTTGGGCTCCTACAAGACCGCCTGGCTGCTGCTCGCCAAGCTGCGCCGGGCGATGGTCGACCCGGAGCGGTCGCCGCTTGGCGGCCTGGTCGAGGTCGACGAGACCAGCATCCCCTTGCGCACCAAGGACGACCCGATCACGCCCCAGTCCGGCCGCTCGGAGCAGGGCAAGCTCTTGATCGCCGGCGCGGTCGAGATCCATGGCAGGGGCCCGGGCCGGGCCCGCCTTGCGGTGATCCGGGATTATTCGGCCGCGACCCTCGGCGGCTTCGTCGGTGGCAACGTGGTCGCCGGCAGCACGGTGGTCAGCGACGGCTGGTCGGGCTACGCGCGCCTCAAGGCGGTCAAGCACGATCCTAAGGTGGTCGGGCCGATGGCGGCGCATGTGCTGCTGCCCTGGATCCACCGGGTGTTCGCCAACGCCAAACGCTGGGCGCTCGGCGTCTACCACGGGCTGCGGGCACCCCATCTGCAACGCTATCTCGACGAGTTCGTGTTCCGGTTCAACCGAAGGCGCACGCCCCAGGCCGCGTTCGCCTCGCTCCTCGGCCTCGCCGCCCAGCGCGACCATGCCTCCTACCACATGTTGATCCACCAGACTTAAAGGGATAAGCCATTCACCAGATTTCTGGTCGTCCTAACCGGCCCTCCGCCGGGACTTACCAACAAGCCTGTTTCACTCTTGGCTGTAACGTCGTCACCGTCAGTGATGAGTTTTCGTAGATTCTTTTCGATAGCCTCTTTGGTCCACTCAGCCAGCTGCACATCCCACATCGGTGAATATCCGGCACTGATCTCCTTGAACTCCGCAAGGATGTCGAGTGAAGGGCCTTCGCCACTGAGCGCGCTGTTGAGTCCTTGGCGCTCAGGGTCGTTCCGACCTGTCCTGCCATTTACGATTGTGTAGATGATCTCCGTCGCGCCGCTTTGGAGGATGTCGCTCTCGGCAGGCCCAAAGGTAAATTCCTCGCGCGTTGCTGATATCTCGGAGTTGGCGTCGAAGCTGAGGTACCGCAAGTGCTTTCCGTCTGCAAATCCGAAGCGCAGCTTCAAGTCGACGGTGCCGTTCTCAGGGCAAATGTTCGCTACCGAGTCGGTCACGACCGCGTAATCGGGATTGCCGCCGCAGAACGCGATTTTTTCTGGTCCGACATTGAACGCGACCATGGGAGCGTTGAAGACAATGTCATTACGGTTTGCCACTCGAACCAACGGGCTGTAGTGCGCATCCCCGACAGACCCGGCTCGCGCCGACCTAGGTGGAAAGAAATTTGGCGCCTCTCCTGTTGTCAACATTCGAACTGGTGAGAAGTTCACTCGCCCCAATTGGAAGGTGAAGTCGTTGGACTCATCCACTTCCGCAACGCGCGTGCTCGCGAGGTCTTTTGCCTTACTGAGGCTCGGCGCCCATGTGAGGCCCATCTTCTTGGAAGTGGCGAAATCACTTACGTCGGTGAGAACGAAACCAAACAGTCTCGCCAGAGGAAAAGCGGCCGCGATGAAGCGGCAATCTTACCATTTCTCTTGCAAGATCGACCTGGCCTGACGTGAGGAATAGCTTCGTGATTCTCTTTTCGGTGGATGTGTCCGCCGCCGAACTCGCCTCCATCAGGAGGAAAAATACCGAAAGGGCCATTACCGGCCCGCAAACGTACCTTCCAAGAAGTTTACTTGACTTCATCATCGCTCCTTGCCGGCCCTCATCGACAATCGCCGCCGCTATCGTCAGAATTCTACGAGACATTCCTTCCCTCAGTCTCGAAGGAGGTTCTCGATACCGTGCGCGTGCGTGCTCCGAGGCAGGCACTTGACGTCGCGTCGCTCCGCCGCACTGACCGAGTGGCGCCGACTGGCGGCCTGAAGAACCCCTGTTGCCGGACTATTGGAGACTGGTTCGCATTGGGCTGACAGCACCCCTTCGAGCCCCTCGCCCTGGTCAGCTGCCGCCGCCCAGATTCCCAACGACTGATAGGTCGTGTAACACCCATTCGTGGAAATTCTTCGGCAGGATCAGATCGCCGGAGGCGGCGTACTCGGGTAAATAACGCAACCCGGTTTGCGCGCTGATAGTAGACAGCGACTGTGCGAGCACGCTTGCCACAATCACGCTGCTCGCAATTGACGCAGGGTGAAGTCCTAAGGTTGCTGGGAATTCGGGGTGGGGTGCATCCTTTGGGTGGATGTGAAAACGGGCTCGGCAAGGCCGGCCCAAGCCCAAGGAGCAGCCCATGGGGACGAGGATACCGGCCTCGATGCGCACCCGTGAAGCCCTCTCGGCCCTGATCGAAGGACGGCTCGCGTCGCCGGCGGGCCGCTCCGAGCTGGTCGAGCTGGCAACTCGGCTGATTGTCGAGGAGGCCCTGGAGGGCGAGGTGCGGGACGCGCTCGATCGCGGCTACTACGAGCGCGGGGATGCTCCGGGCCGAGGCCATCGCAACGGCCACCGGACCCATCGCCTGAAGACCGCGGAGGGCGGGCTCGAGTATTCGGCCCCGCAGGTCGCCGGCCTCGAGCAACCGTTCCGCTCGGCGCTGCGCGACCACCTCAAGGGGCACAGCGAGGCGCTCGAGAGCCTGGCGGTCGAGATGCTGGCGCGGGGCCTATCGGTGCGCGACATCGAAGATGCTTTCAAGGACGAGACCGGCCGGCTGCTGCTCTCCAAGACGGCGGTCTCTGAGATCGGCAAGCAGCTCTGGGAGGACTATCAGGCCTTCAAGGACCGCGATCTCGCCGAGTACGACATCGCGTATCTGTTCATCGACGGGATCGCCGAACGGATCCGCCCCGGGCAGCGGCGCGAGCCGGTCCTGGCAGCGTGGGGCTTCACCTTCGACGGCCGCAAGGTGCTCCTCCACCTCATGGCCGGCTCGAAGGAGGACGCCGAGACGGTCTCGGCCTTCTTCCAGGACATGCGGGCGCGCGGGCTCGGCGACCCGCTCGTGGTGGTGAGCGACGGTGCCGCCGGGATCATCAAGGCGATCGAGGTCTGCTTCCCGCGCTCGACCCGTCAGCGCTGCCTGGCCCATCGGATGCGCAACCTCGCCGCCAAGGTGCCCGAGGATCTCTGGCCGGAGTTCAAGGCCCGGGCCACGGCCGCCTACCAGGCGCCGAGCCGCAAGATCGCCCGCGAGCTCGCCGAAGGTGTCGTCGCCGACTACGGCGGCGATCTCGCCAACGCGGTCGCGTGCTTCATGGACGACTTCGAGGCTTGCATCGCCCACCTCCGGCTGCCGATCAGCCACCGGCGCGCGACCCGGACCACGAATCTTCTTGAACGCCTGTTCGTCGAGGAGCGCCGCCGACTCAAGATCATCCCGAACGCGTTCGGCGAGAAGGCGGTCCTCAAACTGATGTTCGGCGCCATGACCCGGGCGGCCGAGCGCTGGCGCTCGATTCGGGTCAGCGAGTTCGAGCGCCGCCAGATGACCGCCCTCAGACAGCAGCTCGATCACGACTACGAGGCCGCCGTCGGCCTCGATCCGACTCGCTCAAAGCCTGCCCCCGCCACCAAAATTCCCAGCAGATCTCGGACTTGACCTTGACGCAGTGGCGACCAGAGGTCTTACTTGCATCGCTGTTCTCCGGTGACTCTGCGTGGCCTAAACGCTGGTCCTAGAGCGCCATCACCTCTAACTCGAGCGTACACTAAACCGAGGGCGGGATTTCCGGCAGCTGCGCAGATGACATATGCGTTATTCCGGTCAGGCATGACGTTCTGTTCGAGTGAGTTTTTGACGAACTCCGCGAAAGCGCGCGCCTTGGCGCTCACCAGCCGGCCCGTCGGGAATACCACCCACAGGTCAATCGCCGGCAAGATCCATTCGGTAAGGACCGCACGGACCTCGCCGCACGCCAACTCCGGCGCAAACATCCACTAGGACACGATCGCCAGGCCTATGCCGCCGAGGACGGCGGCCCGCACGCCTTCGCTCGCGCTCACGCGCAGGCGGCCCGACCCCGTCGCGGATCTCGTTGGCGGCAAGGGCATGATCGCGACCCGATATGAGGGCCTACCGATTGCGCCCGCGCATGGTGGTCCAGCCCGGCTGCTCGTGCCGCATCTCTACTTTTGGCGATGTGGTCATCACCGGCGCCGCGCCCGGGCAGATGCTGCGGTTCAACGGCTCGAGCTGGGTCAACGAAGAGACGCCCTACGACCTCTCGTACTTCCTGCCCGGGACCTACTCGAGCGGCGCCCTGATGGCGCAGGTCGTGCTGGCTGCCGATCCGTTCGTCCAGCTGTATGCGCTAGTGCACAGAGGCGTTCAGATGATTCACCCCGCCGGCGCCCTGGTATAGCCGGGACCGAGGACCATCGGCGTGCAGGGCCGTGGAGGAATGAATCTTTTGTCTGCTCCTGTGCACTAGCACCAGTCGACGGCACCAACTACCCCGCGGCCGCGGTGAACTATCGCCCCGTGGGCGATCCGATCGTGGTGGCGGCCGCGAACGCCCAGGAATACTCCAACCTCTACAGCCTCGCCGAGGCGTTCGGGGGCGTGCTGCCCGACAAGATCAAGCTCGCGGTCGAGAACCGCACCGGGCTTTCGATGTCCAACACGGCGGACGAGTGCGAGGTCTACTACGTGCTGGTCTACGCCAACCTGCAGGGCTCCTGAGCCGTGCCGGTCATCCTCCGCCGAAGCCGGTGGACGACCAAACCCAAGATCCGCGATCCCGAGCTCGACTTCGCGCATCCCTTGACCTCGGCGCCTGGATCCCCGGCCTGGCCCCGGCCAGCGCCACGCTGCGCGACCTGTCAGGCAACGGCAACCACGGGACCCTCTTTGGCAGCTCCATCGCGCGGGTCAACTATCGTGGCGGTCGAGCCCTGTTCTTCAATGGCGACAACAACACAGACCGCTACGATCTGGGGTCCATCGACAGCGCCAATCCGCTCTGCCTGACCGGCGACGTGCTGACCTTCGTGGCGGGCTTTCGTCTGCAGCAGTCGGGCCTGGGCAACACCTTCCCGCGGATTATCGACAAGGGCAATGGTGGCAGTGGCACCAACGGCTACTGCTTCTACATCGACGACGGCGTCGGCGATGATTACCGCTTCGACGTCAACGGCGCCACCTATGGCAGCAACACGCTCACAGGCACCGACAAGTACAAGCACCATATCGCCTGCGTCACCAAGAACGGCGGCACGCTCACCTTCTTCAAGGAGGCCGGGGACCAGGCGAACTTCGGTCAGGTGGGAGGGACCAACGCCATCCCTTCCACCACGACCAAGGCCGCGATCGGCAACTGGAACCACACCACCGACCGGAACTGGCACGGCTATATCGACTTTATCTACCTGTGGAACCGGGTGCTGGACCTCGGCGCCCGGCGGGCGATCCAGAACAACCCCTGGCAGTTTGTGAAGCCCCGCTTGTCGGGCCGCACCTACGTGGCCTACGGCATCACGGCCCCCACACCTCCTCGCGGCGACAGCGGCAAGGGCTCCATCGTGATCGCCATCGCTTCGTGAGCGCAGGGCCGCTCGACACCGTCCAGGCGGGCGTCGCGATCGTGAACGACACGACCTGGTCGACGATCGTCGGGACATGGCGACCAGGGCGCCTCGAGCTGTACGTGGACGGCTGGTCGCGTGCCTCCAGCACCGCGGCGGCGACCAGCACCAGCGCCTTGTTCGGCATCTACCGCTGGGGCTGGGGCTTCTCGACGTCGCAAGACTTCAACGGCGACATCGCGCTCATCGCGTGCTTCGCCTCATCCTGGACCCCCGCCATGGTGCGGCGCTGGCACGCCGATCCGTTCGGTTTCCTGCGCCCGTGGAACGAGGTGCCTGCACTCTTTGGCAGCGCGCCACCCGCCACGCCCCCCTCGACCGGCACCGGCGTGGTCGTCTGCCTGATGGGGTAGCGTCGAGTCTCAGCAAGCTGAGCCGTGATCGGCTAAACGGCGTGCAACCCCGACCGGTTCGGGCGGTCGACCGCGCGATCAGATCACGACCGAGGACTTCCGGGTCCAGAGGCATCCGCACGCGCCACGCTCCGGCTGACCGCTGCGGACGTGCCGAGCGCCCGGATGATCTCCTCGGCGAGACGATCGGCTGGCGGGCCGAGATCGATCGTCAACGGATCCTCGCTCGGATCCGGCTCCTCGAGGGCATCGAACTGGCTCTGCAGCAGGCTTGCGGGCATGAAATGGCCGCGGCGCCCCGCCAGGTGCTCGACGATGAGGTCGCGGCCGCCGCGCAGATAGACCAGCCGCACCTCCGGCCGGTCGCCGATGATGACCTGGCGATAGGATCGCTTGAGCGCGGAGCAGGTGATGATCCCCGGCTGTTTGTTCGCGCGCTGACCGTCGATCCAGGCGGCCACGCGCTCGAGCCAGGGCTGGCGGTCGGCATCGGTCAGCGGGATTCCGGCATGCATCTTGGCGATGTTCGCCTCGGGATGGAGCGCGTCGCCTTCCTCGAAGGACCAGCCGAGGCGCGCTGTCAGTTCCTGCGCGATGGTCGACTTGCCCGTCCCCGACACGCCCATGATCACCAGGATCGGCGGGCCGCCGCGATGGGCGCGCGCTGTCGAGGCGTGGACGCCGGCCGCGTCGGCGACGAAGACCGGATCGGCGCGGCCGATGAACAGGCCGCTTTCGACCACGCCCACGACCCGCCTGATGCGCGCCTCCAGCCCCGCCGGATCGGCGATCGGACCGAAGCCGCAGTCGAGGATGCGGTTGCCGCTGTCGGTGGCGAAGGGCTCGCCTGCCGGCGTCAGGCGCAGCCGCGCGCTGGCGCCGAGACCCTCGAGGGCCGCCCGGGTCGCTTCCAGCCCGAAGGCCACGACCTCGACCGGAACCGGTGCGCGCGTACCCAGCCGATCTACGAGCTTCTCCCCGTCCGCGACGATCGCGAGCCGCCGGCTCGCGGCGGCGACGATCTTCTCGCGCAGCAAGGCGCCGCCAAGGCCTTTGATCAGATTGAGCGTGCCGCGTTCCACCTCGTCCGCCCCGTCGATCGTCAGATCGAGCTGCCGATGCTCGGCGAAGGACGTGAGCGGAATGCCCGCGGCTGCCGCCTGGGCTGCCGTGCGCTCGGAGGTCGGAATGCCGACGAATTGCAGGCCCTGCCGGTGACGTTGCGCGAGCGCCTCGACGGCAAACGCCGCGGTCGAGCCGGTGCCGAGCCCGACGACCATCCCGTCCTGCACGAGCTCCACCGCGGCCTCGGCGGCTGCGCGCTTGAGCGCGTCGCGCCCGGTATCGGGAGGCGGCGCGCTCATGACTGGGCCTCCGCCGTGGCGTTGGCGCGGATGGCCGCGATCGCCGCCGCGTAATCTTTGGTGCCGAAAATCGCCGAGCCGGCGACGATGGCCGTGGCGCCGGCGGCGGCAGCCTAACCGGCCGTCCTCACGTTCTCGCCGCCATCGACCTCGATCACCGGATCGAGACCCCGCTCGGCGCAGATCGCCCGCAGGCGCCGGATCTTGGGCAGCATCTCGGGCAGGAAGGCCTGGCCGCCAAATCCCGGGTTCACGGTCATGACCAGGATGATATCGCAAAGATGGGAGGACATATTCGATCAGCTCCGGCTGGCTCGCCGGATCCAGCACCACGCCCGCCTTCTTGCCGAGAGCTCGAATCTGGCTCAGCACTCGATGCAGGTGGATCGTGGAGCCGGGCTCGGCCTGGACGAGCAGGTGATCCGCCCCCGCCTCGGCGAACACCTCGAGATAGCGCTCCGGCTCGACGATCATGAGATGCACATTGAGGGGCTTGGCAGTCGACCGTCGGATGGCCTGCAACACGACCGGCCCGATCGTGATGTTGGGCACGAAGCGGCCATCCATCACATCGACATGAATCCAGTCGGCGCCGGCGCGATCGACCGCGCGCACCTCCTCGCCCAGGCGCGTGAAGTCCGCCGACAGCACGGAAGGCGCGATCAGAACCGGCGGCACCGTCAGCGCCGGGCTGCGCGCGTGGATTGCATCGGTTGCGGACATGCAAGATCCATCAAGACGCCGTTTGGATCGCGCGCCGGCCGGGCTACGGGCTCGCTCCTGCGCCAGCCGCCGCGCTATCGACAAACCAGAAGAGTTCGCCCAAGGGTCGCACCCGGGCCGCTGGCGCCTGGCTGTCGCCGGCCCGGATGTCCCGCAGGATGGACGCTTTCTCGCGACCGGCCACCAGAAACGCGACACGCTGGCTGCTCTCGATCGCGGGATAGGTCATTGCGATGCGGACTTCGGGCCGTCCGTGCGCGACGGCGACCACCCAGCGCTTGCGCTCCTCCAGCACGGGCTCTCCGGGCAGCAGCGAAGCGGTGTGGCCGTCGGGACCGAGGCCGAGCAGCGTGAGGTCAAACAGCGGGCGGGCCGGATCGAGCACCGTCGCGCCATAGGCCTCCTGCAGCGTCCGCTCGTAGCGCCGGGCGGCGTCTTCGGGCGTGCCGTCGGCCGGGACGGAATGAATGTTCTCCGACGGCACGGGCGCCTTGGCGAGCATCGTTTCGAGGGCCATCCTGTAATTGCTTTCGGGATGGTCATGGGGAACGAAGCGCTCATCCCCCCAGTACCACGAGACCAGCTGCCAGGGGAAACGGCCCCTGAATTCATCCGAGGCGAGCAGCCCGTACAGCGCCTTCGGCGTCGACCCGCCCGAGAGCGAGACCCGGAACGTGGCCTTCGCCGCCAGTGCCGCCGCCGTCATCCATTCGGCCACGTGCCGCGCCAGCGCCACCGGGTCCGGCAGTATCTCGACGCGCCCGATCACTCGACCCCTCCCGCGCCGCTAGGCGATCGAACCGAGAATGCAGCGTTCCATCGCGTTGGCGAAGCCCTCGTCGTTGTAGGAATCGGTGACAGCGGAGGCTTGCGCCTTCACCTCATCGGACGCGTTGCCCATCGCGATGCTGAAGCCGGACACTTGGAACATCAGCACATCGTTCGGTTGATCGCCGATCGTGGCGATCTGCTCGGGCGGTACGCCCATGCGGCGTGAGAGGTACTCCAGGACCGCCCCCTTGTTCGCGTCCTTGTTGGTGATGTCGAGGTAATAGGGCTGCGACCTTCTCGCGGTCGCAGACTGGCCAAATGCGGCCTGGGCGTCGGCCTCGCAGCGCCGGACCCGTTCGAGATCGTCGCTGACGCCGACGATCTTCGCGACCTGGTCCAGCAAACCATCGAAATCCGGCACGACCTTGGGCTCGAATTTGACCGTCCATGCCTCACGCGCGACGTGGGGAGCGCCGGGTTTGGTGATCAGCCACTCGTTGCCGCAGTAGACCCAGGCGTCGAGACCATGGTCGCGAATGAGATCGAGGGCCTGCCGCGTCACATCGAGAGGCACCGTCTTTTGCTCCAGGATCGTGAGATTCCGCTCGACGAAAAGCCCGCCGTTGAAGCCGGCGATCGGGGTATCGAGATCGAGCGCGTCGAACAGCATGGCCATGCCGAGCGGCGGCCGACCGCTGGTGATGGCGAAGCGGATCCCGGCGTTGCGCAAGGCCTTGACCGCGCTCTCCGCCCGCTGCGTCAGAACCTTCTCCTCGGTGACGAGCGTGCCGTCCACATCCGCCAGCACCAAGGAAATCTTCCGCTTTTCTGCCATCAGGACCTCCGCGGGACCTGCTCATCGAGCGTCCGCCAGGCGCGGCCATCGCGCGCCAGCAACTCGTCGGCCGCGGCGGGGCCGCTCCCGCCCGCGACATAATTCGGAAAATCCTGCGGCGGACTGTCTGCCCAGGCGTCGAGGATGGGCTGCACCACTCGCCAGCCAACCTCGACATTGTCGGCGCGTTGAAACAGGGTCGCGTCGCCGATCATACAGTCGTAGAGGAGCGTCTCGTAGCCGGTGTTGCACGCCATCTTGAAGTAGGACTGGTAGGCGAAGTCCATGCTGACGGTGCCGAGCCGCACCGACGGTCCGGGGCGCTTGGCCGCGAACTCCAGCGCGATCCCCTCGTCGGGCTGGATGCGGAGGACCATCCAGTTGGGATGCATCCGCTCCACATTCGTGCCGCGGAAGAGCGTGTACGGGGCCTGGTAGAAGCGGATGGCGATCTCGGTCCACCGGCGCGCCATATGCTTTCCGGTGCGCAGGTAGAAAGGCACGCCAGCCCAGCGCCAGTTGTCGATCTTCAGCTTGCAGGCGACGAAGGTCTCGGTATTCGAATCCGGGGCCACGTCGGGCTCCTGGCGATACGCCGGCACCGCCTCGCCGAGGACAATGCCGGCGTCGTACTGGCCTCGCACGACGTCCCTCAGTGCCCGCCCCGGCTTGAATAGCCGTACGGCCTCGAGGACCTCCGCCTTCTTGGCCCGAACGGCATCGGCATCGAACGAGATTGGTGGCTCCATGGCCGTCATCGCCAGCAGCTGAAAGACATGGTTGGGCACCATGTCGCGGAGCGCCCCGGTCTTCTCGTAGAACTTGCCTCGGTGCTCGACGCCGACGGTCTCCGCCACGGTGATCTGGACATGGTCGATGTGCTGCCGATTCCACAGCGGCTCGAACAGACCGTTGGCAAAGCGCAGCGCCATGATGTTCTGGACCGTCTCCTTGCCGAGGAAATGGTCCATCCGGTAGATCTGATGCTCCTGCAGCGTCCTCAGAATCTCGGCGTTGAGCGCTTTGGCCGAGGGCAGATCGTGGCCGAAGGGCTTTTCGATCACGACCCGGCGCCATTGGCCGTCGCTTTCCGTCACCAAGCCCGCGGCCCCGAGCCCGTCGACCACCACCGCGAAGAAGCGGTCCGCGACGGCGAGATAGAACAGGTGGTTGCCCGCCGTGCTGGCTGTCCCGTCAAGTCCCGCCAGATGCTCGCCGAGTTGGCGGTAAGTTCCCGGATCGTTGAGGTCGCCCTGCAGATAGCTCATGCGGTCGGTGAGCCAGCGCCATGGCGCCCGGTCGATGTGGTCGGCCTGGCACTCGCCATCGCTGGCGACGAATCCTTGCATTGCTCCGGTGAGGTCCTGGCGCCATTCCTCCGCAGTCTTGGAGGCCAGGTCGACACCGACGAGCTGAAATCCGTGGGACAGGCGCTTGGCAGTGACCAGATTGTAGAGCGCCGGCGCGATCAGCCGCCTGGTCAGGTCGCCGGCGGCGCCGAAGATCACCATCGCGCAGGGCGGCGCGACCGCGGCACCGTCGGCCTGCGTCCCGCCCCTAGCCGATCTCGGCTGGTCCTGCTGGCCCGCCATCCTGGTCGTACTCCTGCCCTCGCTCCTGACCGGATCGATCATGTGGGTCACTTGCATCCGAGCAGCTCCATGGCGGCCGCTACAACCCGCTCGGGCTCGAAGCCGAATTTGCGCTGCAGCTCCTTGAGCGGCGCGGACGCGCCGAAGGTCTTCATGCCGATGATCAGGCCGGCGGCCCCGACATAGCGCTCCCATCCCAGCCTCGATCCCTGCTCGACGGCGATCCGCGCCGTCACCTCGGGCGGCAGCACGCTCTCTCGATACGACTCTGGCTGGTGCTCGAAGATGTCCCAGGACGGCATCGAGACGACGCGGGAACGGATCCCCTGGGACATGAGATCTTCATGGGCGTCCACGATCAGAGAGACCTCGCTGCCGGAGGCGATCAGGATAATCTCGGGCGGGCCGCCCGGGGCGTCGGCCATGACATAGGCGCCGCGCGCGAGGCCGGCCGCCGAAGCGTACCGGTCACGATCAAAGGTCGGGAGCGGCTGACGCGAGAGCGCGATCACCGCCGGCTGGTGGCGCAGCTGCAGGACGTAGCGGTAGGCCTCGACGACCTCGTTGGCGTCCCCGGGCCTGAGCACGACCAGTCCCGGTATGGCGCGCAGCGAGATCAGCTGCTCGACCGGCTGATGCGTCGGTCCATCCTCGCCGTCGCCCATCGCGTCATGGGTGAAAACGAAAATCGTCGGCAGCTCCATCAGCGCCGAGAGCCGGATCGCGGGCCGGGCATAGTCGCTGAAGATGAAGAAGGTCGCTCCGAACGCGCGCAGCTTCGAGAGCGACAGCCCGTTCACGGTCGCCGCCATGGCGTGCTCGCGGACCCCAAAATGGAGATTGCGACCGCCGGGACTGCCGGCCTCGAAGTCTCCGGCACCATCGAATTTTAGGGTCGTCTTGTTCGAGGGCCCAAGGTCCGCCGAGCCGCCGAGGAACCAGGGGATGTTCTTCGCGAGCGCGTTCAGCACCTGGCCCGAGGCGTCGCGCCCGGCGATGCCCTTGGCATCGGGCGGGAAGCTCGGTAGATCGCGATCCCAGTTCGCCGGCAGCTCGCGCCGCTGCATCTGCTCGATCTCGGTGGCGAGCTCCGAGAATTGCTCGCGATAGGCGGCAAAGAGCGCCTCCCAGTCGCGGCGCGCCTCGGCGCCGCGCGCGCCGATCCCGGCATCGAACTGCTCCTTGACCCCATCGGGCACCAGGAAGTGTGCATCCTCCGGCCAGCCATAGGCGCGTTTGGTGAGCCGGACCTCCTCCTCGCCGAGCGGCTCGCCGTGGGCGGCGGCGGTATCGATCTTGTTCGGCGAGCCATAGCCGATGTGGCTGTCGAGAATGATCAGGGTCGGCCGGCCCCTGGTCTTGCGGAAGATCTCGAGCGCATCCTCGATCCGCTCGAGATCGTTGGCATCGCCGACCCGCAGCACGTTCCATCGATAGCCGAGGAAGCGCGCCGCGACATCCTCGGTGAAGGTGATGCGCGTGTTGCCTTCGATGCTGATGTGATTGTTGTCATAGATCCAGCAGAGGTCGTCGAGGCCGAGATGGCCGGCGAGCGAGGCCGCCTCCGAGCCCACTCCTTCCATCAGGCAGCCGTCACCGCAGACCGCGTAGATGTCATAGTCGAAGAGATCGAAGCCCTGCCGGTTGTAGCGGGTGGCAAGCCACTTGCGCGCGATCGCCATGCCGACGCTGGTCGCGATTCCCTGGCCCAAGGGACCGGTCGTCGTCTCGACCCCGGAGACCCAGTGATATTCCGGGTGCCCGGGTGCCTTGCTGTCGAGCTGGCGGAAGTGACGGATGTCCTCGAGCGTGACCGATGGCTTGCCCAGGCGCTCGTAGTCCGCGTTCACCGCCCGGGTGCCGGTCAGATGCAGGACCGACCACAAGAGCATCGAGGCGTGGCCGTTGGACAGCACGAAGCGGTCGCGATTGGGCCAGATCGGATCCTTCGGATCGAAGCGCATGACCCGGTTCCAGAGCGTGTAGACCAACGGCGCCAACGCCATCGGCGTGCCGGGATGGCCCGACTTCGCCTGCTGGACCGCATCGATCGAGAGCGTGCGGATCGTGTTGATCGCCAGTTGATCGAACTCTTCCTTGGTCATTCCTCGAACTCCCCCTCCGGTATCCGCGCTGCGATCGCCTTATGACCCGGACCGCTTCTCGAGATGCCCGCCGAACCCGTAACGCATGGCCGAGAGCATCTTGTCCGCGAAATCCGCCTCGCCGCGCGAGCTGAACCGTTCATAGAGAGCGGCGGAGAGGACGTTCACGGGCACCCCTTCGTCGATCGCGGCCTTGATCGTCCAGCGGCCTTCGCCGGAGTCGGACACTCGGCCTGCGAATTTCGACAGGTCGGGGTCCTCGATCAGGGCCGCGGCCGAGAGATCGAGCAGCCAGGAAGCGATCACGCTGCCGCGCCGCCAGACCTCCGCGACCTCGGGCAGGTCGAGGTCGTATTGATAGTGCCCGGGATCGCGCAGCGGCGTGGTTTCGGCATCGATCTCGCCCGGCTTGTTGCCGATATCGGCCGCCTTGAGCACCGCGAACCCCTCGGCATAGGCCGCCATCACGCCGTATTCGATGCCGTTGTGAACCATCTTGACGAAATGGCCGGCGCCATTCGGCCCGCAATGCAGATAGCCCTCTTCGGCCGTGCCGCCGGCGCGCTCGCGTCCGGGCGTGCGAGGGATGTCGCCGGGGCCCGGTGCGAGCGTCGCGAAGATCGGGTCGAGGTGCCGCACCACATCGGCCTCGCCGCCGATCATCATGCAATAGCCGCGCTCCAGGCCCCAGACGCCGCCACTGGTGCCGACGTCGACATAGTGGATGCCCGCCGCCGCCAGCTCCTTCGCCCGCCGGATGTCGTCGACATAGTACGAATTACCGCCGTCGATCAGGATGTCGCCGCGATCCAGATGGGGCAAAAGGTCGGCGATCGCCTGGTCGACGACGCCGACCGGCACCATCAACCAGATCGCGCGCGGCTTGGTCAGGCTGCTCGCGAACTCCGCCAGCGAAGCGGCGCCGACCGCCTGCTCCTTGGCGAGCTCCGCCACCACCTTCGCCGACCTGTCGAAGACGACGCACTGATGGCCGTTCTTCAGGAGGCGGCGCACCATGTTCGCGCCCATCCGGCCGAGGCCGATCATTCCCAGTTGCACGTCTCAGCCCTCCTTCGAAGGATGACCCGACCGGACCCGGTCCGAGAGCCCCGGGTCGCGATCCATGGCGGCGTTCTCGAACAGATCGGCGAATTCGCGATAGCGTCCGGCGATCCTTGCGACCGTTTGCTCGCGCGTCGCCGTCCCGGCCCGCCAGGCGACCAGCGGGTCCCAGAAAACCGTGCGGCCGACCGCAAAGCCGATGAAGCCCGGCACCTTGGCCGCGGTCCCGAGCCAGTCCCGCACTTTCCGGTCGTCCTTGCCGCCGCCGAGAATGATGCAGCCGACCCGGTCGCGGCCGCCCGCTCGCGCCGCGGCCACGATCCTCTGGCAGTCCTCGCGGCGATCGAGACCTTCGACCTTCCACAGATCCGGCTCGACGCCAGCGTCCTGGAGCTCGCGGATCGCCTCGACCATCAGGCTGGGCCTGAGCTCGAGATCATAAGCTTTCTGGTCGCCCTCGAGCTTATCGAGCTGCGCCTTCTCCGCCGGGACCAGCAGCTCGAACATGAAGCGACTGCGGTTCTTGGCAGCGAGAAAATCGGACAGGCGTTTCAACCGCGCGGCCTGCCTCTCATTCAACGCGCGGTCGCCCTCCGGGTTATAGCGTACCAGCACCTTGCAGAACGTCGGGTCGAAAGCCTCGATATGGCGCGCGAAATCCTCGCCATATTCGAAATCGAACTCCTTCTGCCCGCTCTTTTCCGCCGGGCAGGCGGTGACGATACCCTCGGCGGTCGCCTGCTTCAGGATGGCGGCGCCGAATTGTTCGTCCACCAGGATCCCGGCCTTTTCCTTGGGCACACCAGCAACGAGCGCCGATTGGAAGCCGTCGTAGATGACCTGCTTGGAGCCGGCGATCTCAGCGGTCTGGGCATCGCTGAGCGGTGGCTTCCAGCCGAACAGCTTGGTCTGGAAGGAGCCGCGGTGATCGAACGGCTGAATGCAGAGCGGGCGGTCATACCCTCGCGGCATCAGTCGACCCCCTTGAGCTTGCGGTAGCGCCGGATCAGTGCGTTGGTCGAGCTGTCGTGCTCGAGCTCGGGCTCCGCCCGGCTCTCGAGCTCGGGAATGATGCGCTGGGCCAGAGCCTTGCCCAGTTCCACGCCCCACTGGTCGAAGGAATCGATCTGCCAGATCGTGCCCTGGGTGAAGACGCTGTGCTCGTAGAGGGCCACCAGCTTGCCCAGCGCCGCCGGCGTCAGGGCGTCCAGCAACAGCGTGTTCGACGGCCGGTTGCCCTCGAACAGCCGATGCGGCACGAGCCACTCGGGCGTGCCTTCGGCTTGGACCTCTTCGGCGGTCTTGCCGAAGGCCAGCGCCTCGGTCTGGGCGAAGACGTTGGCGAGCAGTATGTCGTGATGCCGGCCGAGCGGGTTCAGCGTCCGCGCGAACGCGATGAAGTCGCAGGGGATCAGCCGCGTCCCCTGATGGATCAGCTGGTAGAAGGAATGCTGGCCGTTGGTCCCGGGCTCGCCCCAGTAGATAGGGCTGGTGTCGTAGTCGACCGGGGCGCCGTCCCAGGTCACGTGCTTGCCGTTGCTCTCCATGGTGAGCTGCTGGAGATAGGCCGGAAAGCGCTTCAGATACTGGTCATAGGCAGCACGGCGACGGTCTGGGCGCCGAAGAAATTCGTGTGCCAGACAGCGAGCAGACCCATCAGGACCGGCAGGTTGCGCGCGAACGGCGCCGACCGGAAATGCTCGTCCATCTCATGGAAACCAGCCAGCATGGCGCGGAATTGGTCCGGGCCGATCGCCAGCATGGTCGAGAGACCGATCGCCGAATCCATCGAGTAGCGGCCGCCGACCCAGTCCCAAAAGCCGAACATGTTGGCGGTCTCGATGCCGAAGCTCGTCACCTCCTTGGCGTTGGTGGAGACGGCGACGAAGTGTCTGGCGATCGCCGCCTCCTCGCCGCCGAGGCCAGCGAGCAACCATCGCCGCGCGCCCTGCGCGTTGGTCATGGTCTCGAGCGTGGTGAAGGTCTTGGAGGAGACGATGAATAACGTTTCCGCAGGATCGAGATCGTGGACCGCCTCGGCGAGATCGGTGCCGTCGACGTTGGAGACGAAGCGGAAGGCGATGTCGCGCTCGGCGTAGTGCTTGAGCGCCTCGTAGGCCATGACCGGCCCGAGGTCCGAGCCGCCGATGCCGATGTTGACGACATTGCGGACGCGCCTGCCGGTGTGGCCCTTCCAGGCGCCGCCGCGGACCCGCTCGGCGAAATCCGCCATCTTGTCGAGGACGGCGTGGACCTCGGGCACCACGTTCTGGCCGTCGTGCACGATCGAAGCCCCGCGCGGCGCCCGCAGCGCGACGTGCAGGACCGCCCGGTTCTCCGAGACGTTGATCCTCTCGCCCCGGAACATGGCGTCGACGCGATCCCGCAACCCCGATTCCCGGGCGAGCTGCAGCAGAAGTCTCAGGGTCTCGTCGGTAATCAGGTTCTTGGAGTAGTCGAGGTAGATTCCGGCGGCCTCGAGCGCCAGCCGCTCGCCGCGCGTGCGATCCTCGGCGAAGAGCTGCCGCAGGTGCAGGGTCTCCATCTCCTGGCGATGCTTCTCCAGCGCCGCAGAGGCCGGTAGCTTGCGAAAAGCCGGAATGCTCATCGATTTTTCCCTAACTGGCCGGGGTGCCGACCGGCGCTGACGGCCGGCCGCATCGCCGTCAGCTCGCCTTGCGGATCGCAGCACTCTTGGACTCGATTTGGGCGATCAGCTCGTTCCAGGACTTGACGAAGGCCGCAGCGCCCTCGTCCTGGAGCCGGGCGGCGAGCGCGTCGATGTCGATGCCGGCCTTGGCGAAGCTCGCCAGAACCGTCTCGCAGTCGCCGCCGTCCGCTGCCAGGGTCTCGCCGACCTGGCCGTGATCGGCGAACGCCTTGAGCGTGCCCTCCGGCATGGTGTTGATGGTGAACGGCGCGGCGAACGCCTCGACGTAGAGAGTGTCGGAGGCCTTCGGGTCCTTGGTGCCGGTACTGGCAAAGAGGAAGCGCTGAGCCCGGGCGCCGGCATTGGCGGCGCGCTGGAAGCGGGCGGAAGCCAGCAGCTCGCGATAGGCCTTGTAGCAGCGCTCGGCCACGGCGATCCCGAGGCGGTTGGTGAGCTCGTCTGGCCCCTTGCCGGCGACCGCGACGTCCCAGCGGCTGACGAAGAGCGATGCGACCGAGGCGACGGCCGGGTTCAGGCCCGCCTCGATGCGGCGCTCGACGCCCCGCAGATACGCTTCGGCCGCCGCCACATATTGCTCCCGGGAGAACAGCAGCGTGACGTTGACCGGAACGCCGGCGAAGATCGCCGCCTCGATCGCCGGCAGGCCTTCCGGGGTGCCGGGAATCTTGATGAAGAGGTTGGGCCTGCCGCCGCGCCGATGGAGATCGCGCGCAGCCGCGAGCGTTTTGTCGGTGTCATGCGCCAGAAGCGGCGAGACCTCGAGCGACACCCAACCGTCGACCCCGTCGGTGCGGGCGAAGACGGGCCGGAACAGCTCCGCGGCCCGGGTCAGGTCCGCGAGCGCCAGTCCAAAGAACAGGTCCTCTGCTGAGCCGGCCGCGGACCGGCCTTCGGCGATGTCCGCGTCATAGGTCGAGCTGTTCTTGATCGCATGATCGAAGATCGTAGGGTTGGACGTGAGCCCTGTGACGGAGAGCTCGTCGATGTAGCGTTGCAGGGTGCCGCTGTTCAGCAGCTCGCGGGTGATGTTGTCGAGCCACAGGCTCTGACCGAGATCGTGGAGCAACTTGGTGGGTGTCATCGTCTCGCCCTCAGCTGGATGCAACGACTCGCGCCGCGGTCCGCAGCCGCGGCAGGTCAAAAGCCAGCAGGTCCCCAATGCGCTCGATCGTGACGTCCGCCGGCGGGAAAGCGCTGACCGCTTTCGGGTCGTGCGCATAGGTCCCCTGGTGCGCGAACACGGTCGTCACGCGCTCTCCCCAGAATTGCTTGACCGCCTTCAAGATACGCAGCTTGTCGTCCACGACGACGTAATGCTCGGCGGGGTAGCGCCGCTCGACGTCATCCAGGGCCTCTTCGTTATGGATATAGATCAGCACGCGTCCGTCCACAGCGTCGGACAGTCCCGCGCGCTCGACCTTGCGCGGCTGGAAGACCACATCGCCGTCCGACAGGATGACCGTCGGGCCGAGGCTGCGCAGCCGCTTCAGCACCTCGAGGGCGGCTGGGAACAGCCGATTGGCGAACGGGTAATCCAGGAGGAAGGAGGACATCGAGAGCAGCTCCACCGCGCGCGGGTGTTCGACCCGATAGCGCTGGAGGGCTCCGAGATAGTCGCGATAGCCCAGCTCCGCGAACAGATCCTCCAGGATCCGCCAATAGCGCTCGCGGGAGGCGAACCCGAAGGCGCGCTCGAGATGGTCCTTGAGGTCCTGTTGGATGCCGTCGTTGTCGAGCAGCGTGTTGTCGACGTCGACCAGGAAGACGATTGGATGAGGCCGCGTCATGCGGCACGTCCACCCCGGCGATCGCGCCGGCGGTCCCGGTGACTGGCAGGCCTAGCCCGAAGTGTTCTCATCAGTTTGCGCTCGCTGCCGCTGACATGAAGCTGTGAGCGGCATCTCGACCTCAGAACACGACCGCGCTGGTGGCGGCCAAGGAGGCCGCGCGAGGACGACGGTCGGGAGCACTCCCGCTGAAAAACTTCGCGTGCCGCCATCGCCAGACAACAAAAGCAGGCGCCAGTCCGTCTCATGCCGCCGCTCCGGTGGAGTTCAGATAGAGCCAGCGGGCGTAACGGCGGGAAAGTCCTTCTCGGGATCGAACACGTTATTGAAAAAGTTCGTCAGGGAGTACTGGGTCACCAGCGCGACGATCTCCATGACGTTCGCATCCGTGTAGCCGGCATCGCGGACGGCTTTCAGATCGGCGTCACTGACCTTGCCGCGGGTCTCGATGACTTTGCGCGCAAACTGGACGGCGGCGTCCCGCTTCGGGTCGCTGGCGTGGCTCTTCCGAGCGAGAATGATTTCATCGGCCGGCAGCTTGGCCATATGCTCGGCCGTAAAGCTGTGAACCGTCAGGCAGTAGTTGCAGCCATTCACTTCGGAGACAGCGAGGCCGATGCTGTCACGCGTCTTCACGTCGAGCGCCTTGCTCAAGGAGCCGAGCAGGGCGGCCCATGAGTTGAACGTGATCGGGCTCTGCGCGAAGGTCGCCATCATATTTGGGGTGAACCCGATGTTCTTGGTGAACGTATCGAGAGTCGGTTTCGAATCGGCTGGCACCTGTTCCGGCTTTAGAGCTGCAGTTCTTGGCATCGTAGTCTCCGTAAGTTACCGGTTTTACTAATAATTATACGAGATCCAGCACATCGGCCACCGGACGGCGCGGCTTCTGCGGCCAGTTTCCATCGCCGGGAGCTGCCGTGGCGCACACGTGTCAGACGGGCTGTCGCACTGCCGTCCCAAGACGATTGTCGATCAGGTACCGCCAGAGTCCATCCGCGCCGCGGCGCACGACATCGCTTGCCGTGCCTTCGACGTGCACGTGCTCGCCGTCGGGACCTGTGCCATCAATTGACCAGTCCACCACGATCTGGGCGATATCGCCGGCAACGAACACATGGCGCGCCTTGGCCTCCAGCGGCAGGCCGAGACTGATATCGCGCTCGAGTTCGGCAGCAACCTCAGCGGGATCAGTGACGGTTCGCCCGTCGTCCGCGATGAGCACGGCCCCCTCGTATAAGGTCTTCATCGCGCTGACCTTGCCGGAGTTAAATCGCTCAATCAGCGACGCGACGACGCCTTCGGGTTTGCTGGGGAGTGCATAGGACTCGGAAATTTCGGTCTCCTGTTCCGTGTTGGCTCGGGTTTCGGTCTGTCAACGAAATCGTCGCGCGATCGCGGGCTTCCAAGCCGGTTCCCGCACCATACGGACGCAAAGTCACACATTTCGGACTACCAGCATGGCCATGCGCATGACAGCAGGGTTGAACATGGGAATAGACCCGTCAACGGACTAGCAGTTTGGAAACATATCGTCGCCGTTATCTTAGCCATTCCACGCAGGAATAGGCGTTATTCCTATTTGGGAGGATGTGTCGACAACCGGGACCGGTTAGCTTGACCTGAGGAAACCCAATGGACGTGCCAGGACGCTCCCTCAGACCACGGATCCAGACCGACATCCACTGCGTCACCAAATGGTCCAAGCTCGATACGACATGGCAAGGGTGACATTTGACAATTTATCCCGGATTCCCCAGATAAGTTGAGCAGCACGTGACATTTTCGGTCATATTCGATGATGAAGTCAACAAAGTTGATGTTCCGCGGAGGATGAGTTTGTGGTGAACGCGACGGATGAAGCCAAAGAGCCGCCTTTGAGGCCCAGCTTCGACCGCCGGATCAAGCTCGAATTCCACGGCTGCAAGATCACCTCCGATGGCGGTCTGCTCGCTTACCGCGAACTCGACGATGCAATCGGGCTCACCGAGATCGCAATCACCAAGTTGCTCGATGGCCGGCGCGGCAAGAACGTCCGCCACCAGCTGGGCGATTGTTCCGTCAGTCGGTGTTCGGCCGGCTCGCCGGCTACGAGGACGTCAATGACGCCGAGCGGTTCGGGTCGGAGCCGATCGATCCGACGCATGATCGCGGCGAACAGGGCTCGGGGCACCGCCACCTCGGCCAACTGGAAGACGACGTAGCGCCCATGGCGCACGATCCTCGCGCCGGTCTTGACAAGCTTCTCGCGCAGCGTGGTCAGCGACCAGTGCTCGACGTCCGCCGGCAGGGCCGGCGTACGCAGGAAATTGGCCAGGTTGTAGGCGAGGGCGTGAAGCTGAAGCCGTACCGCGTTGTGGCGGTTCACTTGCGCTATTTCCTTGCAGTAATAGACGCTAGTCTTGTGGAAGACATCTCGACAAGCGGGAAACAGTATCTTGACCTCAGGATCTTAGGCGGCCTCATCGAGCGCGTCCTTGCTGTCGGCCACGCCCGCGCCAGCGACATCTGAGAGGAGAGGATGAGCCGCAAGCTGAAACGCACGATTGCGCTTGTGACCGGCGGGGGCGCCGGCATCAGCCTTGGGGCTGCAAAGCGCTTCGCTGAAGAGGGTGCGCGTGTGTTCATCACCGGCCGTCGACAGACGGAGTTGGGCAAGGCGGTCGACGGTAACTGAGGCGCGGCCATGACCGATTGTCGCCTTCCAGGCAACTCCTGAAGCAAAGGCACAACCTCCATGGACAAAGCCCCGATTTCTCGCGGATTCAGGCCGAGGCGGCAGGAGCAAACCCCGACAAACCGGTTACCGCCCGGCCAGTTCGTCACCGACGACTTCCCGGTGCTGAGCGCCGGCCCGACGCCGCATACGGCACTCGAGAAGTGGACCCTGGCGCTGCAGGACGGGGGATCGCTCGCTGGCCGGTGGACCTGGGAGGAGTTTCAGTCCCTGCCGCAGACCGAGATCACCGTCCATTGCGTCACCAAGTGGCCAAGACCACGCAGCCTGGACCAGACGAGGTTTTATCAGGGTCATGCTGACAACCATGGTCCCATCAGGTCTGCTCGGCGCCACCATTGCGGTCGCGCTCTGGGCCTGGCTCGAAGTCCGCAAGCTCGCGATCGGCTGGCAGGATGTCAATGCGCATCGGCGTGGGCGCGAGCTTCCTGCCCGGGTCCGCTCCGAGAGCAGCGCTCGCCTTAACCACGATTGACCACGCCTTACTGGCGCGGGAACAGCGGCCGCACGATTTTGTGCGACTGCTGTCGCCCATCGCGACGGGCGACACCGGGTAAGACGACACAACAGGAGATAAGAATATGACGAACACGACCGCAGCGAATGGCAAAGAGGCCGCCTATCACGGTGTGCCGGCGGAAGACGACTACGGCTATGCACAGGCAATCAAGATCGGAAACACGATCCATGTGTCCGGCCAGCTCAGCCAGGACGACAAGGGGACCATGATCGCGCCCGCGGCGCTCGATGAATCCGGCAAGCCGGCCGACTTCTCGATGATGGCAGAGCAGATGCGGGTGACCTATGCCAACGCTGCAAAGATCCTGGCACATTTCGGGGCCACCCTCGACCACGTGGTGGAAGAGACGCTCTATGTCATCGATGTCGATGAGGCGTTTGCGGTCGCGGGCAAGGTGCGCAAAGAAGCCTATGCCAAGGCGCGGCCTCAGTGCGCCAGCAATCTGATCGGCGTATCGAGGCTGGCCTTTCCTGAGCAGCTCATCGAAATCGTCTTCAAGGCAGTGCTGCCTCCAGCTCAGACGGACGCGGGTTGATCTCCGCTAGGGAATGTCAGCTCCATAGTCGGGTGAGGGCAAGCACGAACATTTGGGGCCCGACGGAGGATAGGTGGAATTAGGGGATATTCCGTAGGGCCTCCGCTTGGAAGGATGCACCATGACCCGCTACAAAGTCGGTTATCTGGTCGGTAGCCTCGCGACCGCGTCGATCAACCGCAAGCTCGCGAAGGCGCTGATCAGGCTTGCTCCTGAACGCCTCGAATTCAATGAGATATCGTTCAGGAATCTTCCGCTTTACAGCTACGATTATGACGAGGATTATCCGGCAGTCGCCCGGGATTTCAAAAACGCCATCAAAGCATCCGACGCCGTGCTGTTTGTTGCTCCCGAGTATAATCGGTCCATTCCAGGTGGTCTAAAGAATGCGATCGACTGGGCGAGCCGGCCTTATGGTACCAATGCCTTCGCGCGCAAGCCTTCGGCCGTGATCGGCGCGTCTCCGGGCGCAATCGGTACTGCCGTCGCTCAACAGAGCCTGCGAGCTGTGCTCAGCTTCTGCAACTCACCCCAGATGAACGCGCCCGAGGCCTACATCCAGTTCACCTCCGGTCTGATCACCGACGAAGGCGAGGTCACAGTGGCTTCGACAGAGGAATTTCTGCGCAACTACATGGCATCGTTCGACACGTTCATCTGCCGGGTCCTCACCGTCCTTCCCAGGGACGGATGAGGATTCGCTGCTTACTTGTGTCGACGCTTCCACTGTCCATTTCCGAGCGTACTGTTCGCGGCCCTGAGCGTACGCCTTTTGGTCAATCTCGCCCTCGATCCCGGAGCCGGCAAATGGGGAATCCCGGATCAGGAAGGCCACCTCGCTCCGGTAGATGGTGGAGCGCGTTCGCTCGTCTGCTGTCACGTCCAGCGGTTGATCCTAGTGGTCTGACGCAATCGTCGGATTCCCTTGGGGCGGGAAACGTGGCATGCTGCGGCATGCGCGAAGGGATCAGGATCGAGGTGAGCGCTGCGGACCGTGACCGACTGGAGCGGATCGTGGCGGATCGGAACCGCCCGCAAAAGCACGTCTGGCGGGCCAAGATCATCCTGGCGACGGCACAGGGCTGTGGCTCGGCGGAGATCATGCGCCGCGCCGAGGTCTCCAAACCCTGCGTCTGGCGCTGGCAGGAGCGGTTCATGCGCGAAGGCGTGGCCGGCCTGGTGCGTGATAAAACCCGCAAGCCCGGCCTGCGACCCCTGCCGCCGGCCGTGGTCGATCGGGTGTCGCGCTGACGCTCGCCGGGCCGCCCGGCGCGACGACGCATTGGACCGGCCGCGCGCTGGCGGCGGCGAGTGGCGTCTCGCTGCGCTCGGTGCAGCGCATCTGGGCGGCACACGGCCTGCAGCCGCACCGGGTGCGGCGTTTCAAGCTGTCCACCGATCCGGCGTTCGCGGCCAAGCTGCGCGACGTGGTCGGCCTCTATCTCGATCCGCCGGCGCACAGCCTGGTGCTCTCGGTCGGCGAAAAATCCCAGATCCAGGCGCTGGATCGGACGCAGCCGGGGCTGCCGCTCAAGAAGGGCCGGGCCGGCACCATGACGCATGACTGTCAAACGGCTTGCAACATTGACCCCCGATCGGCGTCCAATTTTGACCGCCCAGGGAGGTTGTCCCGGTAGTGCATAGGAGGGGCCCGCGCCGGGAGCGAGCGCGCCCCGAGCGCGCTGGCGAGCGGACGGCGCGGGAGGTGCCTGTGCACCCACCGGGGCAACCGGTGGGAAGGGCAGAAGGGTCAGGCGCGGTTCTTGAAGCGCCAGCTTTCGTTGCCGGTTTCGACGATGTCGCAGTGGTGGGTGAGGCGATCGAGGAGCGCGGTGGTCATCTTGGCATCGCCGAACACGCTCGGCCATTCGCCGAAGGCGAGGTTGGTGGTGACGATGACGGAAGTCTGCTCGTAGAGGCGGCTGATCAGGTGGAACAGGAGCTGGCCGCCGGATTGGGCGAACGGCAGGTAGCCGAGCTCGTCGAGGATGATGAAGTCCATCCGTGAGAGATAGTCGGCCATCCGGCCCTGGCGGCCGGCACGGCCCTCGGCCTCGAGCTTGTTGACCAGGTCGACGACGTTGAAGAAGCGGCCCCGGGCGCCGTTGCGGATGCAGGCCCGCGCGATGGCGATGGCGAGATGGGTTTTGCCCGTACCGGTCGAAGCAGCGTCATACTGCCGAGTGTCTGGCGTCTGAAGTTCGGATCTTCTACCCGTTTCATCCGCGCAGGGGCAAGACGGTCGTCGTCGTCGGTTCGAAGCGCCACGCGGGCTGCGAGCATTTCATCATCCGACAGCCCGATCGGACCCTGGCCCTTCTGCCGGCGTGGATGACCGAGCCGGGCCTGACGACGACACACCAGCTTGTTCCATACCCACGGCTTGCAGTCGAGAGGTTGCTCGATTTGCGCGCTCTTGTCGATGCGCTCATGGCCTCATGCCAAGGGGATTCGCCCCGTTGCAAGGGAGCCGGCCATGCGGAGCGCGCGACGCCATCAGAGGGATCTGTTCGAGCCAGCGGTAAGGGTCACGGATCTTCGGCCCGACCTGCGGACCAAGCTGACCCCGCTGCTCCAGGCGCTGCTGACGGAGGCGGCGGGCGTAGAACCGCGCCCGACTACGGCGGACGATTACGGCCGCGAGGAGCATGGTGATGACCAAGATCACGCCTGAGCACCTCGCCCGCGCCGCCTTCATCTACGTTCGGCAGTCGACGAGCGACCAAGTGCTCAACAACCATGAGAGCCGACGTCGGCAGTACGCTCTTGTCGACCGCGCTCGTGCCCTGGGCTGGTCCGTTGTTGAGGTCATCGACGACGATCTCGGCCGCTCCGGTTCCGGCGTGGCCCGCCCTGGCTTCGAGAAGCTGCTTGCCGCAATCTGTGAGAGCCGGGTCGGCGCCGTGGTCTCGATCGAGGCCTCGAGGCTCGCGCGCAACGGCCGCGACTGGCACACGCTGCTTGAGTTCTGCGGCCTCGTCGGCACGTTGATCGTCGATGAGGACGGCGTCTACGATCCACGGCACCCCAACGATCGCCTGCTCCTGGGCATGAAGGGCACGATGAGTGAGATGGAGCTGTCACTCTTCCGCCAACGCTCGCTCGAAGCCCTGAAGCAGAAAGCACGCCGCGGCGAGCTCTTCCTCACCGTGGCGGTCGGCTACCTCAAGCGCTCGCATGATCGGATCGACAAGGATCCCGATCGCCGTGTCCAGGAAGCGATCACGCTCGTCTTTGCCAAGTTCGCCGAGCTGCAAACCGTGCGGCAGGTCCACCTCTGGATGCGCCAGGAGCGCTTGCCCTTGCCGGCGGTCGAATACGGTCCGGCGGGCCGCAAGGTTGTTTGGAAGCTGCCGGTCTACAACACCCTCCACCACATGCTGACGAATCCGATCTACGCTGGCGCCTATGCCTTCGGGCGCACGGGAAGCCGGGTCACGATCGAGGCCGGCCGCAAGCGGATCGTGCGCGGCTTCCGTAAGGATCGCAGTGCTTGGGAGGTTTTGATCCCCGACCACCATGACGGCTACATTACCTGGGCGGAGTTCGAGAGGAACCAGCGGCTGATCAGCGACAACGCGAACGGCAAGAGCTTTATGAGCCGTGGCTCAGTGCGGCGCGGCGAGGCGCTGTTGGCCGGTCTCCTCCGATGCGGGCACTGCGGCCGCAAACTGCACGTCGCCTACAGCGGCGAGAACGGCAGCGCGGGCCGTTATCACTGTCGGGGCGGTCATCTCAACCATGGCGGCGATCGGTGCATCTCGTTCGGCGGCATGCGGGTTGATCGCGTCGTCGGCGCCGAGGTGATCGAGCGCCTTCAACCGCTTGGCATCGAGGCGGCAATCGGTGCCATGGAGGCCCAGCGTGCCGAGAATGCAGAAAAGCGACGCCAGGTCGAGCTCGCGCTCGAACAGGCGCGCTACGAGGCAGCCCGGTCGCGGCGCCAGTATGATGCGGTTGACCCCGATAACCGCCTTGTCGCCGCTGAACTGGAACGACGCTGGAACGAGCGCCTTCTCGCCCTACGCACGCGCGAAAATGAGCGGGATGCGCTCGCGGCAAGATCGCAGACGGCACTCACCGAGGCCGAGCGTCAACGCCTGCTCGCGCTCGGTGCCTCGGTGCCGACATCGAGCGCGCGTGGCACAGCCCCGGTGCGACGCCTGCCACCCGCAAGCGGATCATCCGCACGCTGATCGAGGAGATTGTCGTGCGGATCGAGAACGACCTGCTCGACCTCGTGATCCGATGGGTAGGCGGCGACCACACACCACTGCAGGTGCGCAAGAACCGTGCCGGCCAACACCGCTGGAGCACGGGAGCGGATGTGGTCGAACTCGTTACAGTGCTCGCTCGTCAGATGCCGGATCAGGCTATCGCGGCGGTTCTCAACCGGGCCGGCAAGACGACTGGGCGCGGCCACGGCTGGACCCGCTCGCGCGTGTGCTTCCTGCGCAACCACCGCAAAATCCCGCCCTACCGAGACGGCGAGCGCGCAGGGCGCGGGGAGATCACGCTCGAGGAAGCGGCCGCCTGCCTCAAGGTCAGCGAAGCCACGGTGCGGCGCCTGATCAAGGAGCAGGTGCTACCGGCAAACCAACTCTGCAAAGGCGCTCCGTGGGTAATTCGCGCCAGCGATCTCGACCGCGAGGCCGTCCGGTGCGCCGCCGACGCCCGCCGCCAACGGCATCCGCCGTCTGACGATCCACGTCAGAATGTCTTGTCTTTATAGGATGATAGCCAGATGGGCACTATGAAGCGAACTCGGTTCCACCGACCAGGACGACGTTGCGCTCGTGGGCGAGGAACCCGCCACCGGCGAGATCATGCACGAGGGTGGCGTTGATCGGGATGCCGCCGAAGGCGAAGTCGCCGAGGTCCTTGGCCAGCGGCAGCCTGGCGGTCGTCATCTGATACTTGATCGAGCGCGCCTGTTTCTCGGCGATCTCGGCGGCGAGCAGGTCACCGACGATCCGCTGCGGCTCGTGCTGGCGCTTCACCGCGGTGGCGATGATCTCGTCATAGGCGGCCTTCATGCCGAACAGCTTCAGCCCGCTCATGGTCTCCAGGATCTGCGAACGTTCCATCACACGGCCTCCTGAGGCGGTCGTATCGGGCGCAGTCGGCCGCCGGCGCGTGCCGCAGCCGAAGCGCGTCCGGGGTCACGATGGTGATCGGGGCAGCGGGCTCACGGCGCCGGGCGAGGATGTTCAAGATCACATCCGCCGAGTGGACACCCTGACCCAGTGCCTCCTGGCAGGCGGCCTCGACCGCGGGCAGGCCGTCGCTCAGAACGGCGGCGAGGACGTCGACGAACTGGCGGTCGCCATCGGCGGCACCGACGAGCTTGCGGCGGACCCGCTCCAGCCCGGCGGGCAGCACCCAGTTCTTGAATGGCGCGCCGTTGCGCAGGGCTCCAGGCTTACGGGCAAGGACGGGGACGTAGTGCCACGGATCGCTGATCGTCCGGTCGCGCCCGAACCAGCGGGGATGCTCGCCAACCACGCGCCCGTCCTGGCGGATCTCGATCCGCTCCGCATAGGCTCGGATCTCCACCGGGCGCCCGACCGCGCCCGCCGCCACCGAGTAGCGGTTGTTGTCGAAGCGCACGAGGCAGGTCTTCGAGACCGACGCTGGCACGGCATGGAACCCGTCGAACCGTCCGGGATAGGGGACCAGGCTCCCGCGCTCCGCCTCGAACACTTGCCAGATCGTCCGGTCCCTGAACTCGGGATGCCGGTGCGCCTTGGCATAGGAGATCGCCTGATCCATCAGCCAGGCGTTCAGCTCGGCATAGCTCTTCACCCGGATGCGGGGCGTGAAGAAGCGCTCGCGCACGAGGCCGACCTGGTTCTCCACCTGCCCCTTCTCCCAGCCCGAGGCCGGCGTGCAGGCGACCGGATCGACCAGGAAGTGGCTGCACATCTGGAGGAAGCGGCGGTTGTAGAGGCGGTCCTTGCCGGCGAAAATCGTCTCCACCGCGGTCTTCATGTTGTCGTAGATGCCGCGCGTGCAGCCGCCCTTGAAAAACGCGAACGCCCGGTCATGGGCGTCGAAGACCATCTCCTGCGTCTCGCGCGGGTAAGCCCGCACAAACAGCATGCGTGAGTGGCAGAGCCGGACGTGGGCGACCTTCACGATCACCGTCGTGCCGTTGATCAGCACGACCTCGTGGCTCCAGTCGAACTGGTAGGCCTCGCCCGGCGCGAAGGTCAGCGGGATATAGGCGTCGATCGACGTCTGCGTCCCTCGGTGCCGGGTCCGGGCGTAGCGGCGCACCGCGTCGTACCCGCCCGCGTAGCCGAGCGCGCGCAAGGCCTCAAACACCCGGATCAGGGTCAGCCGCTCACGCGCCGGCTTCGCCTCGTTGGCAGCCAGCAGCCGATCCAGCTCCGCCTTCCAGCGCCCCAGCTTAGGCAGCGGCTGGACCTCGCGCTGGTAGGTGAACTCGGTGGCACCCGAGCGCAGCACTTTGCGCACCGTGTTGCGCGAGACGTGCAGCTCCCGGACGATCTCCTTGATCGTCTTGCCCCGCACGAAAAACTCGCGCCGGATCCGCGCAATCGTGTCCACGCCCTTCATCCCCCAACCACCCGCTCCAAAACCAGAGCAGGTAGCCCGCGAGAGCCACGCCGCAGGGGGTCAAAATTGGACGCCGATCCCCCGCCTCAGGGGGTCAACATTGCATGCCGATCTACACGTGGCGCAGAACCTTTCCGGCCGGGCGTCGCGGATCGACCGCCGGACGGTGCGCCATCCTGGCTACTTGGCGAGCCAACGAGCGCGCAAGCGGATCGAGGAGGCGTTCGCCTGGATCAAGACTATCGCGGGCCAGGCCAAGACCAGCTTCCGCGGCACTGCCCGGGTCGACTGGGCCTTCACGCTCGCGGCCGCGGCCTACAACCTGATCCGCCTGCCCAAGCTGCTGACGGCTCTGCCGTGACCTGCGCTCGCCGAGCGGGATTCGTGCCCGGCGACGATGCCAACTGCCTCCGCCCCGCCGCCGCAGCCCCAGCTCCGCCGAGGCAAAGACGATGAAATCAGCTATTTCTTCAGCAACCTGCTAGTGTAGCGTCCCAGAAATAAGATGTATAATTTGAGGTATGGTGGCATGCTGGCGCTGGGCTTCGGGAGGAGCAGCATGGGCCGGCCACGCAAGCAGGAGATCGAGTTGACCGAGGCGGAGCGGGACAGTCTGAGCGATCTGGTCCGCTCGCGGACCGCACCGCATGGTCTGGTGCGCCGGGCGCGGATCGTGCTCGCATCGGCAGAGGGCGCCTCGAACACCGAGATCGCGCGGCATGTCGGCCTCTCGATCCCGGCGGTCAGTCACTGGCGCAGGCGGTTCCTCGAGCAGGGTCTGGCCGGGCTCTACGGTGAGCAGCGGCCGGGGCGCCCGCGCAGCCATGATGACGAGGCGGTGGCGAACCTGCTGGCGACGGTCCTGAAGAGCCGCCCGCGCGTCGGGACGCACTGGACCGTCCGTAGCGCGGCCGAGGCCTGCAGGATCTCGAAAAGCACGGTGCAGCGCTATTTCCGGCTGTTCGGGATCCAGCCGCACCGCGCCAGGAGCTTCAAGCTGTCGACCGACCCGTTGTTCGTCGAAAAGGTTCGGGACATCGTCGGGCTGTACCTCAACCCACCGGATCACGCGGTCGTCCTGTGCGTCGACGAAAAAAGCCAGATTCAGGCGCTGGAGCGCACGCAACCCATGCTGCCGATGGGCTTCGGCCACGCCGATGGCATCACCCACGACTACAAGCGGCACGGCACGACCACCTTGTTTGCCGCCCTCGACGTCGCCAACGGGCAGGTGCTGGCCGAGTGCCGGGCACGCCATCGCCACCAGGAGTTCCTGGCCTTTCTCAAGCGCATCGATGGTGCGGTGGCGAGCGATCTCGACGTCCACCTCGTCGTCGACAACTACGCCACCCACAAGCATCCCAAGGTCCGCGCCTGGCTCGCCGCGCGGCCGCGCTTCCATACCCATGACACCCCGACCTACGCCTCTTGGCTCAACCAGGTCGAGCGCTGGTTCGCGATCCTGACCAGCCGCGAGATCCGTCGCGGCTCCTTCGCCAGCGCCAAGGACCTCGTCACCCGGATCAGCGCCTTCGTTGCCGCTTACAACGCTTGCTCGCGACCGTTCGCCTGGACCGCCACCGCCGACGACATCCTTGCCAAGCTCGGCCGGCTTTGTAACGTTATTTCTGGGACGCTACACTAGATGGCCGACGGTGCGATCCGAGACGTCCTGGAACGGATGGTCGGCACTGCATGGTAGGCGAAGAAGCCGCTCACGATCCGCCTCAGCCGCTTCCCCTGCGCGGGGATCGGCTGGTGCTGCTGCCGTCGCATTTCCTCCTTGATCTCCTTGAGCTTGGCTCGCATGCGGTCGCGGCGGCTCTTCCATTCAACCCGGAAGCGGCCCCAACGGCTCTTGCCGCAGACGAAGGTGAACCCCAGGAAGTTGAAGGTCTCCCGTTTGCCGAGCCCGCGCAGGGCGCGCCCCGCCGCCGCGTGGCGGCCGAACTCGAACGGGCGGGTCTTGTCCGGATGGAGCGACGGCGCGAACTCCTGCAACCGCGTCCGCATCGCGTCCCGGAAACGATGGGCGTCCGTCTCGTGCTCGAAGCCGACGATGATATCATCGGCATAGCGGACGACGATCATGTCGCCCGCGCCTCGGCCCCGAGCTCCCGGCGCAGCGACGCCACCGCGCGCCCGACCGTGCGCAGGCCCACCGTGATCCCGTGCTCGGCCAGCAGCTCCTGCCGCACCACGTCGGCATTGCCGCGGTGTCGCCGGGACCGCTCCGCCAGCCAGTCAGCGAGCCCGTGCAGCGCCTTCGCCCGCTGCGGCCGGTGGCAGCGAGTCCAGCCGCCCAGCCCGAGGTAGCGTCTGACCGTGTTCCGACTGCAGCCGAACTCGGCCGCGATCCGCTTCGCGCCCCATCCCAAACCCGCGCAACCCCAGCATCGCCGTCACCTCGTCCGGTGGCAGCATCTCCTCCCGCCGCAGATCGAAGATCTGCGGCATACCCTCGCTGCCTTGTCGGCTCATCGCCCTCTCCTCGTCTGGAGGGGGTCAGTTCTTCGTGTCGCCAGGGGGGCAGTTTACGGTGTCGCCCGACACACCGACGCAATTGCTTGAAGCGACTGCCTGGCTGCCACAGTTGAAGATCATTTTGCCGGCACTGGCAAATGAACGAAGGATCTGCGATGAAGTCGACGATTGAAGCAAATTGGCTCTCCATACCCTTCAGGAGGCGGCCGTAGCGACGATGGCGTGGTAGGTTGCGGGGCGGGTACGGACCGCTTGCTGGATGACGCGGGCGAAGCGGTGGCTGAGGTTTTTGGCGGTGCGGCGGTTGAAGCGGAAGACGAATTCGTCGAGATAGGCTGGGAGGTGCTTGACCGAGACCGCGCCGTGGTGGGTGCCGAGCAGCCAGCGCTTGGTCAGCCCGAACACCAGGTGGATCGCCGGCAGGCGGAGCGCCGCGTCGCCCCAGCTGGCGGCCAGGTCGAGCGGCTCGTGGTCGTAGCCCTTGGCCGCGAGCCCGCCATAGCCCGACCAGCCGTCGGTCGCGATCGTCGCCGGCCTGGCGACCGCGGCGGTCAGGAACCCTTCGAGACTGCGGGCCGAGACATCCGGCACCACGGCCAGGCGCAGGCGACCCAGGCGGCGCCCGCGGGCTTGGCCGCGGCCGCTCTCGACCGCGCCGGCGACCTTGCTCTTGCCGCCGGCGCCGCGCCCCGGCTTGCCCGGCCTGGGGCCGCCGACGTAGGTCTCGTCGGCCTCGACCCGCGTGCCAAGGGGCGCCCGCTCCGGCCGCACCATCGCCTTTCTGATCTTGTGCAGCCAGCTCCAGGCGGTCTGATAGCTGCCAAAGCCCATCTGCCGCTTGAGCTCCATCGCCGAGATCCCGCCCTTGCTCGAGGTCACCAGGTAGATCGCCAGGAACCACCGCGACAACCCGGTCTTGGTCTGCTCGAAGATCGTGCCCGCGAGCAGCGAGTGCTGCTTGCCGCAGGCGACGCATTCCTCGATCAACCGCAGCTTGTGGCTGTAAGGCGCGCTGCTGGCCGCACCCGGCGCAGCGGAAGCCTTCCGGCCAGCGCGCCCGGAACAGGTAATCGCGACACTGCGCGTCGCTGCCGAAGCGGGCCAGAAAGCTCGGCAAATCGTTGGGCAGCCCCGTCAGCAGATCGCCGTCCATCCCGGCCTCCGGCGCTCTGTTCTTGCTTTGTTCAGCCTACCAACCAGCCGCTGCCCGTCAACCGTCCTGGACGTCGTGGACAGCGAGTCCGCTCCAAAAACCCCGGCAGATCGTCCGGCAAGTCGCTCGGCAGCATCGCGTCCGCCACCTACGCATCATCGCTGCCAGACTACCTCAACCAACCACCAGAGCAAACCAAACCTGACCCTCATGGATAGCTAGTTGAAGCAAATGGTCACCGTTTGACGGTGAATAGGGACCAGTCGCCGGCGACGCCTCTCAGGCTTTAGCTTCCCTTTTCGTTGAACTGGAAGCTCGATCCAGCAACCAGATCTTTGACAGTTCGGGAGGTCCAGACTTCACGAGCGATAGCCCTTTCCAGCACCCGTGCCGCTATGTGGACGGCGATTCCTCCCAAGTCGCCATCCATAAGTTCTACTTCGTCCGTATGTAGTCCCGACCGAGTCTCAATCCCCAATCGCTCCATTTGCTCGTGCACCGCCAACGCACAGTGGATTGCGACGGACAGGACGCAGGGCCGGTGATCACGGATGTAAGCCCGCTTCTCGGCGGAGGTGCGCTTCGCCGAGCCCCCTTCAGAAACTCCAGCTCGAGCGCCTGCTTGCCGACCAGGCGCTCGAGCTCAGCGATGCGCGCCTCGTAGGCCTGGATGAGGTCGGCAGCCTTCGCGTCGTCATCGAACGCGCCTGCCTCGTATTTCGCGACCCAGACGCGGATCAGGTTGCGCGAGATGTCATGGCGCTTGGCCAGGCCATGCAGGGGCTCGCCGGCGAGGAACTCCTCGGCGACCTGGCGCTTGAACGCGACGCTGTGGGATCGGTGTCTTGCCATGGGCTGTAGCGGTCAACAGTTATGAGACACCGCGTTGCAGGTTCATGCCGCCGCGGGAAGCGGCGCATGTTGCGCTGCTCTGACGGCTGCCGGGGTCTGGTAGCCGTGGCGCTCGACGATCCAGGCTTGGTTGTAGGTGTCCTTGAAGGCGTGGAGGGCCAAGCGCAGGTCTTCGATGGTGTCGAAGCGGCGCAGCCAGAGCAGGTTCTCCTTCAGGGTCCGGACGAAGCGCTCGACACAGCCGTTGCCCTCGGGCTCGCGCACGAAGGCGGGCGAGCTCGCGATGCCGAGGAAGGCGAGCTCGCGCTGGTAATCGTCGGCGACGAACTGGCTGCCATGGTCGTGGCGCAGCTTCAGGCCGGAGGCGATGTCTTGGCCGAATGCGCCGAAGCAGGCGCGCACACCCTGCCGGAGCGGCTCGAGCGCCTCAAAGCGGGTCGCGCGGCGGGCAGCGTGGATGCCCAGGCACTCGGTCGAGGCGTGATCCACCGTGACGAAGATCGACGCCTGGCCTTCGCTGGTCAGAGTCGAGGTCAGGTCCGTGGCCCACATCTCGTCGACCCGCTCGGTTTTGATCGTACCGTCGTGAGCTTTCGGACCGTGCGGTCGCCCGACCCGGCCCGGTGCGAGCAAGTCATGCTCGCGCATCAGCCGCAGGACGCGGCGCTTGGAGGTGCGGATGCCGGCGAACCGCAGCCGCGCCCAGATTTTCCGGTAGCCCTCACCGTGAAACGGGTTGCTGGTCAGCAGCTCGCGGATCGCTGCGAGCAGCGCCGCGTCCGCCAGGGGCCCAAGCGGGCCGGGCCGCCGTCTGGGGCGCGTCGCGTCGCATTGCCGATGACGATAGATCGTGGCCCGGGACGTGCCCCAGACCCGGGTCACCAACAGGACGCCGTAGGGTCGGTTGGTGGAGGGCGAGACGTGGCGGCTCATCGTCTCGACCTCCGCCGTGCCAAAGGGCGGCCGATCTCCAGGTGCTCGATCTTGGTCGCGAGCAACTCGTTGGCCATGGTCAGATCGCCGACCTTGGCCTTGAGCCGACCGATCTCGAAGTCCCGACCGTCGGCAGGCCGGGTCTTGAGCGACGCCTCGCCGGCGGCCAGAAAGGCGTCGCGCCAGGCGCTCAGCTCGGCCGCCGCCACCCCAAGCGCCCGCGACACCAGCTCCAGATCCTCCCCGCGCAGCAACCGCAACACCGCGCTCTGCTTGCGTTTGGCCGACATCCGCCGGCGCCGCTCAGGCGCTGGCCCGTCGCCGCCAGCGTGTCGGGCGCGCTGCGCCGGGCCAGCGCCCCGTACCGTCGTGTCCGTCATGCTCACCTCCTTGCACTGCCCTCTTCAAGCACAAGGCGGTGTCTCAGCTAACTGTAGACCGCAGGAGGGCCTTCATCCTCCGAAGACGCCCCCAAATAGAGGAAAATTGATAGCAGTTCCACGACGAGAGAGTGCGCTGGCCAAGGTCTCCACGCTTCTGTTAAGCTACAGAAGGGCCGAGGAGGCCTTTTTGAGAGCCAGCCAATCCTTCAATTCCACCACAAACTGGTTCCAACCAACCCCCATGAGGTCCACCGAAGGGGGAAACTCGTTCGCATTTTGCTGACATAGCTCGAATATAAGCCCCAGTTTTGCGGTTCCAAATCCCTTGGAACGGGAGTAGGGTACACCGTCGGGAAAAATTAGCGTTTGGAACCGCGGCCGCAGCTCCGGCGCAAGATCGAACCATTGCCTCGCGAGGTTGCCCATGAAGCTCGTCGCATAGGATATCGCTGTTTCCATATCGAGCTGATCGATACGTGCTTCATTCAGCGCAATTTCGGTGGCGATTATTCCGCTTTTGATCTCCGCGAGGCGCTCTTTGCCTTCCTCTTTGGAGTAGGTTCCGTCTTCCAATAGCTCGCGAATACGCGCCCGCTTTTCAATCAAAGTTGCCAGCACCGTTGCATGTCGCTCCTCCTCCGATCTGAAAGCGAGCTGCTTTTCCTCCCAAAGATTGATCAGGGAGGCTTTGATGACGTTCAGAACGCGGGGCTTCGGGGTAACCCGCTCCAGGTACCCGGCGAAAGCCGCCTCAAGGTCAGCCTTGGGGATGGCTTTACCATATTCCCCACAGGCCTTCCCGTGGCAGTGGTAATAGAAGTACTGTCCGCCATTTCCGCGCGAGACGCTCCCTGTCAGCATCCGGCCGCACCCGGCACAGGTCACTGTCCTTCGAAGGGGGAGATCGGCGTTGTGCCGTTCCCGCTTTTGCACCCGCGCTTTCCCGGAGCGTATAAGCTGAATTCTGCACATCTCCTCGTACGTGATCATCGGCATGTGGAGGCCGGGCACGTCCTCGCCGGTCCACGGATTGACCAAGACGCCGGAGTAAAACTTCAAGTACCTGCCGAGTATCCTGTCTACATACTGGCTGGTCGTTCTTCTGCCGCGGATATCCCGTAGGCCCCAGTCATCCAACGCCGCAGCAAGCTGCATCTGCGACGGGAACATGCCCCTGGCGTACTCTCTGAGGCCCCGTTGGACGATAGGGAACGTCCGCTCGTCGGGCGGGTCGGGTTGATTCTTCTTTTCGCCCCTCTTCTTTGCGCCCAGCGGTTTATAGCCGACCGGCGGTTTCCATGGATAGATGCCCTGCTGTACCCGGGCTTGCATCCCGTTCGAACACCGTTGTCGCCGTACCGCGTTATCAAACTCGGCGAAACCTGCGAGCATAGTCTCAAAGAGCTTTTCGGCGGGGCCCTGTCCGATCGGTTCTGTGACAGAGCGCAGGCTGACACCATATTCCAGCAGCAACTTTCGGACTGCGAAATGGTCTTCCGCATTTCGAGCGAAGCGATCCACCTTCCATACGACAAAAGCATCCACCATCCCTCTGTGGTGGCGGCAGTACTCCATAGCTTCGAGCAGCATCCGACGATCTATCGTCTTCGCTGACGCTCCTTCCTCGCGGAAAACTTGTAATATTTCCTTTCCTTGATCGACGCAATACTGCCGACAGCGAGCTTCCTGATCATTCAGAGATGTGCCTTTCACCTGTTCGTCGCTGGATACGCGTGTGTATATGATCGCCTTCATGATAGCGAAATCTATTATAGACCTTTGAAATCCAGAGTCGAATCGCTTCCGGTTTCTGATGGGCTCTTCTTCTCGAGCCCAGCCTTGCGTGATGCTTCGAACATCAACTCCGCAAGCACGCGGCACGCGGCACGGATATCCTCAATCTGGTCGTCGCTCAATGATGGGTCATCAAGAATTGTGCGTATGGAGTTGGCCGAGAGCATGCACTCTCGAGAATAGGTCTAAGGCGCATAACGGCAAGACGGGGCATCTTGCCAGGGCGCCAACTTTTTGCGCTTCGTTTCCCCAGTGAAACCTCGATCATGCGCCCTTGCGACACGCGTCGACGGACCCTTTCGCAAACCGCTCCCTTCTTATGGTTTTGTGAGGCTCGCTTTGCCGCTAAAGAGAGGGATCGGCGGCCGCTCCTAAAGGAGAAATGGGGCAACGGGCTCCCCCGTTACCCTCATTTCCGAACTCGGTGAAATCTACCAATCTGTCCAGATCAGCCGTCGTAGGCTGGAGGGGGTTGGATGGGTACGTTAGGAAAGGCAGCAGAATTTGATATTATTACACCGCGCAGATGTAACAAATATTTGTCCCCGTCTCGCCGTCCCTCCAAGATCAGGCGATAAGCGCGATGGCGCGGCGTTCGGCCGGCACATCTACGCCATCGGCGACGAACCCGACGCCGCGCGCCTCGCGGGCGTCCGCACCCGGCGCACGCTGATCGCCACCTACAGCGTGGCCGGCCTCATCTGCGCTCTCGGCGGCTGGGTCCTCATCGGACGCCCCGGGGTGGTCACCCCGCAAGCTGGCTACACCTCCAACCTCGACAGCATCACCGCGGTGGTGATCGGCGGAACCAGCCTTTTCGGTGGGCGCGGATCGATCTTCGGCACCATCATTGGCGCCCTCATCGTCGGCGTCTTTCATAATGGCCTCGCCCTCTACGGGGTCGACGTCCTGTGGCGGTTGTTCACCGTCGGCATGCTCATCATCATCGCCGTGGCGCTCGATCAATGGATCAGACAGGAAACCGCATGAATATGGAGACGAGGGTGGCAGATTTCTGCGACCGCGCGGCCTCGTTGAGCTCTTCGGCCGCGCGGGACCGGGTGGGTATCATGAGACCAATATTGCCGAGCAAGATATACAAATGGTGCTCTTAGCCGGTCGGCGAAGCCTTTTTATCTGAGGGGCAAGGCAACTTTCACAGATTCCGTGAAGCCGGTACAGGTCAATTCTCCCAGCATGTTTCTGGCGGTTTCGTCGAGGACGACGGAGAGGCTGCAGTGATAACTCGTATAGTGGAGGGACAGGCCGCTCAGTTGGCCTTGTCCGCTACCGGACTCTTTGTACGTGTCATCCACTTGGACAAATGAGGCGGTACGAGCATCCCACCTATCTATATCGATTGCAAAACCGCCACCGTGATTCGCTATTGTTTGTTTCGTTTGCTCTGAAAGTTCCTTTGAGGGCTCCAAGCGGAAGTTCAATGCTTTTGTCTTGGTCAGGAGCGCCTGCAACGCGGCGGATTGCAGAGCGGAATCACCGCTTTTGAAAGCGAGGTCCAAAGCCATTTCTTGAAGTGAGACAATGCCGCTATTCGTCATCGCATCGAATGCTGCCATGCGCTTCGCTTGATCTTGATCGGAGAGCAGCGACCGGAATTTGGCATACTGATCGGTCTTCTTGTCGATATCCGCCAGGATGGCATCTAACTGCGCGTCAGAAGGCTGCGTTGCAGCGGCCCGCACCGGACCCGGCGAGGATGCGAAAGCGAGGAGCAGTGCAGCGAGGGCGGGCGCAACGGGGAAATTGCGCATCGCATGCTCTCCTAGTGAGCGGTCGTGACGGCCAAGGTGGCGACCCGTCGGTTGTCGCGGAGGTGGCGCCGGGAGTCAACGCTCGAAAACTCCAAGGTGCGGTTGCCGAGAGCGCGCGAACCTTGCCAGAGAGGATACTGTGGGCGTCTTGCTTGGGGACCTTGGTGCGTTCAACGTAGAACGGATGCGGCATTGGTCCCGCCGGATATATATGGCCCAGAAGGGACATAGAACTCATTCTCTACCAGCTCGCCGAGCAAGACAGGAAGCTCGACGCGATCCATGAACAGGCGCTGATGACAAATCGGCGCGTGGCGAAGCTGGAAAAGTGGCAGTCCTTCATCGAGGGCGGACTTGCCGTTTTGACCATTCTGGTCGTCCCGATCGCGATATACGTGATCGAGTTGGCGTGGATCGGCGCTCAGGGTATCGCGCTCTAATGCTCCTCGTACACACGATGCTCTATGCCCATTCAGCACGAGAATCAGCCGCGGCCTGGCGCGCCGCGACAGCGCGTCATACCCACAGCTTCGGCCGCGTTGGAGGATGGCGCGCTCGTGGAGCTTGTCTATGATCCGAAAGCCAGGCGCCGCACGTCTCTCGCGGTCTGGCGTAAGCAGGCCTGCGACCTCGTATCCAGCCTCGAGCTTCCGACCGGCGAGCGGCTCGTGCCATATTCGCCCGGGAATAACCTGATCAGGAATGACGTGATCCTGCTGCCGTCCGAGCCAGAGGAGTACGGCACGGAGGCCGAACTCGTGGGAGAGATCCAGGCGTACATTCACCGTTACGTCGACCTCTCCCCGCAATTCGAACGCATCGCCAGCTACTATGTCCTCTTCTCGTGGCTCTATGACAACTTCAACGAGCTTCCATACCTTCGCGTGCGGGGCGACTACGGCAGCGGAAAAACACGCTTTTTGCTCGTGGCCGGATCCATCTGCTACAAACCGGCCTTCGCGAGCGGCGCCTCCACCGTCTCGCCGATTGTTCATATTCTCGATGCGTTCCGCGGCACGCTTGTGATCGATGAAGGCGATTTTTGCTGGAGCGATGACAAGGCTGACATCGTCAAAATTCTCAACAACGGGAACGTTAGGGGCTTGCCCGTCTTGCGGACCGAGGTATCACGTACTGGCGAGTTTAACCCGCGCGCCTTTCAGGTCTTCGGCCCCAAGTTGGTGGCGACACGGGGCTTTTATCAGGATCGCGCGCTCGAAAGCCGCTTTATCACCGAAGAAACCGGAGGGCGGGCTCTCCGCAAGAACATTCCGATCAACCTGCCGGACTCGTACAGGGAAGAGGCGCTCCATCTCCGCAACAAGCTCCTACTGTGCCGATTTCGGGGATTTGCAGGTAAACGGGCGTCCGAGACACTCGTCGACCCGACGCTCGAACCGCGGCTCAATCAGATTTTCGTGCCGCTCTTAAGTGTGGTGAGCGATCCAGCCGTGCGTGCCGAGATTCGGGCGGTCGCGCGCCAACGCCACCGGGAAATGGTCGCCGATCGCGGCATGGACGTCGAAGCCCAGGTGCTCGAGGTGATCAAGAAGCTGGATGGCCAACACTCCAAACTGGCCGTCGGAGAGATTGCGGCCACATTCATCGAGCGCTATGGCCGCGAGTATGAGCGCCCGATCACGAACAAGTGGATCGGGCATATCATCCGGCGCAAGCTCGGCATCAAAACCCAGAAGAGCCACGGGATTTTCATCATTCCTCTCGAGGAGCACGAGAGATTGAAGCGGCTGTACGACAAATACGGCATCAGCGACGCGCCGACAGCTGATCGGGGGGACATTGGGGAGAAGAGGGACGATAAAAATGGGCCCGGTATTTGATAAACCGCGCTTGTTTGTCGCTGTACATATCATTCCGGAAAAGAGGGGTGGCGTAGGGAACATCTCCCCCACGTCCCCAACCTCCACGCATATGAAAGCACTTCATGAATGACTCATTAGGCAAAATATAGCATAGCCACGACACGAAATTTGCCGAACTGGCAAATTTTCACTTCTTTTGCGCGGGTCAGCGCTGCCTAAACTGACCAAAGGGTTCGGCACGCCCGGGCCGGCCTTAACTCTTATGGCATCCAGGATCATGAGCTATCTCAAGACCTACCGGAAAAGAGGCGGTCTCACGCAGGATGAGGTGGCCTTTCTTATTGGATGCCAGAGCGGTACGAAAATATCTCGCTTTGAGAGGCTGGCCCGGCAACCGAACCTGGAGACTGCGCTCGCATGTCAGGTGGTTTTTGGCATCCCCGCCCATGAGCTGTTCCCTGGCTTGTTCGCAGAGGTCGAAAAAACCGTAGCCGAGCGGGCACGCGAGCTTTCGGCCCAACTGCAAGGGAAGCGTGGGCACGATCGCTCCGGAGTGCTCCACAAGCTCGCGATCTTGCGGGCGATCGCTACCGAGAGGAAGCGTCGTCCGCCAAATGAGTCATGATCGACAAGCCGCCAGGCCCCCAGCTTGTCTGCGCTGTTTATCCCTCGACAAGAGGCTTTGGTTACGCGGTTTTCGAAGGGCCGGAGTTGCTCGTTGACTGGGGAGTGAAGGCTGTTCGCGGCCGCCAGAAGAACCTCGCGAGTTTGGAAAGAGTACGCGAGCTTCTCGCCTTCTATCGTCCGGACGTACTCGTCCTGGAGGACTATGGCGGGAGCGGATCTCGGCGGGCAAAGCGAATACAAACCCTAATCAACTTGATGACGGCCCATGCCGCGGAGGAACGGACAGCGGTTGCCTCATTCTCTCGCTCTGAAGTGCGCGCCTGCTTTGATCTGACCACGAAGCGTGAGATTGCAGAGGTCTTAGCGCGGGAGTTCCCGGAGCTCGAGCGACGCCTGCCGCCGGTGCGCAGGATCTGGATGAGCGAAGACGCGCGCATGAACATATTCGATGCGGCCGCGCTCGGCATCACGTTCTTTCGCACAAGAAAGCTGAGAAGACCCGCCGCCTGATCGCCCGGACCTCCTCCGCGCTCGGGAGCATCGGATCCCTCGATGTTCCCGCAGCTCGGAGGAGGGAACCATGCATCGAAGCGATGTCTACGAAGCGATCACCGGACGAGTAATCGCGGCGATCGAAGCCGGCGCCGGAGAGTGGCAGATGCCCTGGCACCGCAGCGGGGTGAGCCGCCCAGTCAACACGCATACGAAGAAGCCCTATCGGGGCGTCAACGTTGTAGCGCTCTGGGCCGCGGCCGATGGATGCGGCTACGGCTCCGGCTTCTGGGCCACGTACAAGCAATGGCACGAGCTCGGCGCTCAAGTCCGGAGAGGGGAACGCGCAAGCCTCATCGTCTTCTGGAAGGAGATCGAGCGGGAGGTCGAGAACGAGGAAACCAGCGAGCGGGAACGGAAGAAGACCCTCTTTGCCCGTGCCTCATGGGTATTCAACGCCGACCAGGTCGACGGCTGGACGCCACCCGCTCCGCCGGAGCGGAACCTTGTCCAGGCGCTCGACCAGGCCGAGGCCTTCACGGCGGCGACCGGCGCCGACATTCGCCACGGCGGCGATCGCGCATATTACCGGCGCTCCGATGATCACGTCCAAATGCCCGAGCGCGAGCGCTTTACCGGCTCCGCAACCAGCACACCGACCGAAGCGTATTACGCGACGCTCCTGCACGAGCTCACCCACTGGACTGGCCACGACAGCCGGCTCGACCGTGATCTCTCGAACCGCTTTGGCACAGAGGCCTATGCCATGGAAGAGCTCGTGGCCGAGCTCGGCGCGGCCTTCCTCTGCGCGGACCTCTCGATCACGAACACGCCGCGGCCCGATCATGCCGCCTACATCGCGAATTGGCTTGCGGCCCTGAGGGAGGACAAACGCGCGATCTTCACGGCCGCGCGAAAAGCCAGCCAGGCCACCGACTACCTTGCGGCTCTTCAGACGAAGACACTGGCACGAGGGAGGCAATCGTGAGCGACCACGATGGCTACCCCACGCATCGCCACAATCGCCGGCGGGGTCCGCAGCGGGTACTCCACGTCATGACCGCGTGGCGACTGTTTCTCGCTCGCGTGAAGGAAGAAGCATCCTTCGAGCAGATCCTCGACCACTACAGCGTAAGGAGCCGCGGCGCCGGCGTGAAGCGCATGGCGCTCTGTCCCTTCCACGACGACACGAAGCCGTCTTGCTCGATCCACCTCGAACGGAAGCTCTTCTATTGCTTCGGCTGCGGCGCCAAGGGCTCGGTGCTCGATTTCGTCGCCCTGATCGAGAATGTGTCGATCCAAGAGGCAGCAGAGCGTATCGAACAGATCTGTCGGGTTCCGAGCGACGCAGCGGTGCCGCAAAGGCGGGCGGACACACAAAGCGGGCGCGATCATGATCAATCTGATCGACCGCTCCGACCTCTGCCGTTTCGGCTCACGCTCGATCCATCGCACCCGTATCTCGCGGCACGGGGTATCGACCCAGAGCTCGCCGCAGAGTTTGGCCTCGGGTACTGCAGTCGCGGCACCATGAGAGGTCGGATCTGCATTCCGATCCATGACAAGCGCGGCGCGCTCGTGGCCTACGCCGGCCGCTGGGCGAGCGACGAGCTGCCGGAAGAGGTCCCCAAATACCATCTGCCGCGTGGATTCGAGAAGCGACAGGTCCTCTTCGGCCTTCACCGCGCCGCCGGCGCCGAGCACCTGGTCCTCGTCGAGGGGTACTGGTCGGTGCTTCGCCTTCACGCTCTCGGCATGCCCTCGGTCGCCCTCATGGGGCGAACGCTCTCCAGCGAGCAAGAGACACTTCTTATAGAGGCCGGCGTCCGAATGTTGACGCTCATGCTCGACGGTGACGGGCCCGGCAGGGCAGCGACCGGGGAGCTGCTGCCACGCCTTGCCGCTTCTTTCTTTGTGCGCGTGGTCAGCTTGCCCGATGGGGCAGAGCCCGACACGGTACCTGAACAGTTCCTTCTCAAAGCTCTTTGCAGTGACCGCTGACCAGGAGCGGCCAAGCGCGGCGCATCGATCACCTCGAGAGATGCGCCGCGCCCCTCTCTTCAAATCGATCTCGGTTTCCTCGGCATCCGCCAGCGCCGAATGGGTCGGCGTTGGCGCAGTGCATGAGGAGACTACCATGCAGGCAAGCTCGATCGAAGGCCGGCACATCCCCCTGAACAGGCTCCGGCCCTCGCCCACGAACGTCCGCAAGACCGGAGCCGACGTGGGGCTCGAGGAGCTCGCCGCGAGCATCGTGGCACACGGCCTGCTCCAGCCCATCGTCGTCAAGCCCGAGCTCACAGGCGACGGCACTGAGACCGGCCGCTACCTCGTGACCGCCGGCGAGCGCCGCCGTAAGGCGCTCCAGCTCCTCACGAAGCGCAAGCTCATCAAGAAGTCTGAACCGATCGCTTGCCTCGTGAAAGCCGACGGGGACCCCACGGAGATCAGCCTGGCCGAGAACGTGGTCCGCACCAATATGCACCCCGCCGACCAGTTCGAAGCCTTCCAGAAGCTCCACGACCAGTGTGGCCTGGGTCCCGAAGAAATCGCCGCACGTTTCGGCGTCACCCCGGCTGTTGTGAGGCAGCGTCTCAAGCTCGCGGCGGTGAGCCCCGCCCTCATGGTCCGCTACCGTGACGGCGAGCTTACCCTTGACCAGCTTATGGCCTTCACGCTGACCGATGACCATCGGCGTCAGGAGGAAGCGTGGGAGCAGCTCGCGTGGAACAAAAGCCCGGAGATGATACGCAAGCTCTTGACCCAAAGCCACGTGGGACCGTCCGATCGACGTGTCCGGTTCGTCGGCCCCGAGACGTACGAGGCTGCCGGCGGCACGATCCTCCGCGACCTCTTCGTCGAGGATCACGGCGGCTACTTCACCGACAGCCAGCTCCTCGACCACCTGGTCCTCGAGAAACTTGAGGCGGCCGCCGAGGAGGTGGTGAGGGAAGGCTGGAAATGGGTCGCAGTCTACCCCGAGTACCCGTACTCCTACACCCAGGGCCTCCGCCGCATTTACCCTGAGACGATGCCGCTTTCGGCCGATGAGCAGTCACGACTCGACGAGCTTGTCACCCGGCACGATGCGCTCATAGCCGAGCATGGCGAGGAACCCTCCGAGGACGTCGGGGCCGAGCTCGACCGCCTCGCCGAGGATATCGCCGCCATCCACCGCCGGGCCGAGAGCTATCTGCCCGAGGATATCTCCCGGGCGGGCGTGATCGTATCGCTGAGCACTGACGGCACGCTGCGGGTCGAGCGTGGGTTCATCAAGGCCGAAGACGAGCAGCAACCGGCCGACAGGCCGGAAGGGGCCGACGGCAGCAAACCGACGCCGCCGAACCCGAGCGGAAATCCGGTGAAGCCGGGCCGGGCGACGCCTGAAAACGACACACCGCTATCCAACCAGCTGATGGAGAACCTGACAGCGCAGCGGACCATCGCACTGCAGGAATGCCTTGCAGCCAAGCCGGACGTGGCCCTCATGGCGGTCGTCCACGCCCTGGCGCTCCGTATCTTCTATAGCCAGGAGGCAGGATCCGACACGTGCCTTGGCCTCGGGGCGAAAGTCGCGGAGCCGGGCACATTCGCTCCCACCGTCAACGAGAGTCGCGCGGGGCAGGCGCTTGCACGCCGCCATGAGGAGTGGGCGCGCCGGATGCCGGCGGATGTTCGCGAGCTGTGGGGCTGGATCGCGTCGCAAGATGCCGAAACGCTGCTCGTGCTCCTCGCGTTCTGCGCCGCTCGGACGGCCGATGCCGTTCACCGATCGTGGGAGCGGAGCACTCGCGGCCTCTGCCACGCCGATCAGCTCGCTCTCGCGGTCAACCTCGATATGGCGGAGTGGTGGGCACCCACCCGGGACTCCTATCTCGCGCACGTATCGAAGGCCCAGATCCTCGAAGCCGTGCGCGAAGGCGCCTCCGAGAAGGAGGCCGACGGCCTCGCCGGCCTCAAGAAGGATCCCATGATTGAGCATGCCGAGCGCTTGCTTGCCGGCAAGCGCTGGCTCCCGGCGGTGCTGCGGGGAGGTACCGCAACGGCTGCCTAACCGGTCGCAGAGATCCAGAATAATAGCATCGCGGAATATGTTCTCTTGCTCTTTCGGGGCCACCTCCTGCCGCAGGTGGTGGCCCCTTTCCGTCGCCGACCAGCAACGCGCTGCTCCCCTCCAGCCGATTTCCGAATGGGTCGGAAGTCGGCAGAGAGGAGGAGCGTATGTCTCTGACAAAGCTGGAGCGCAAGGAGAAGCTCCGCAAACTGGCCGAGAGTGAAGGACACGAAAGCGTCAACGATCTCTTGGAGGCCGCCGCATTCGATAGCGTGGTGCCCGCCATCTGCGTCGCTGAGGGCTGCGAGTACACGACAGAGATGGAACCCGACCAGGATCGCGGGTACTGCGAGGCGTGCGGCCGGCAGTCGGTGCACAGCTGCCTCGTTTTGGCGGGGATCATCTGATCTGATGCCTGCTCTTACGAAGGCCGAGCGCCAGGCGAAACTGCAACAGCTTGCCGAGCTCCTGGGCTTCCAGACGGTCGACGAGATGTTCGACGCGGCCGTAACCGACACGGCCTGCCCGGGTATCTGCACCAATCCCTGGTGCGAGTATACCGCTACCGTTGCTCCCTACGAGCGAGCCGGGCACTGCCCGACCGACGGCACGAACACCGTCCAAAGCGCTCTCATACTGACGGGCGCAATCTGATTTTTGTATCCCGGAGGTTCCGACGACCTCCGATAGCCATCACAGGTGATGAGCTGATCGACCGTAGCGGGGCCGCTCCTTGAGGCGGCCCCTTCCTCACCTTCGGCACCCCGAACTCACTGCTCGACCCAGACTGACAGCGCCCATGAGCAGAGGGCAATAGAAGGAATGAAGTTATCCACACGGGCGCGCTTGCAAGGCGCATATCCGCGTTACTTTGAAAACAAACGCCCGATACGGCCGAGATGGCATTTTTAAAAAATTAAATAACGTCTTCGTGAAAAATTTTTCAACATAACGGCAACCTCACGAGCGCGGACGGACGCGGGTACACGTGGGATTGGAGGAATTGGCTAAGGGCTGCGGGCGTAGGAAACGCCACCACCACCTACGGCTACGATCAGAGCGATCAGCGCGTCTTCAAAGCGACCGGCAGCGCCACCACCTCGTATCCCAACAGGTACTACAACACCGATGGCGCGACGACCACGAAGCACATCTTCTCGCCGGACGGCACCCTCCTCGCGACGGTGGTGGGGAGCGGGGTAGGCATGGCGACGACGACGTTCGTCCACACCGCCCACCTGGGCGGACGCATCCAGCTTAGGGTACTGGGGTATGTGCGGTACGCAAAAAAGGGCGCTCTTAGGGCGAACCTGCGAGCCTTGAGAGCCTTTCACCGATCTTCGACACCGCGATCTGAGAAAGATCGGATTCTCAGACGCTTACAGCGCGCGAGAATGGGCTTAGCACTACAAGAGGGCGGGTTCGGCGGGAGTGTCGTCGGGCTGGGAGGCGGCGTCGCGGAGGTTCGGCGGCAGCGCGACGCGCAGCGTCTGGAAGAGCTTGCCGGCCGAGCCGGCGGTCGGGGTACGGAGAACGAACCGTTTGCCGTCCTGCTCGACCTCGACCTCCTGGAGACGATCCAGGTCGCGCAGGACGTCGGCCCATTCGAAGTCGAGGCCGGCTGCCGCCAGGCGATCGCGGAGCGCCTTCTGCAGCACCAGGGCGAGGAACGAACAGAACACGTGGCCGCGGATGGTCGCGTCGCGTTTGTGGAAGATCGGCCGGGTCGCCAGCAGGGATTTGGCGCTTCGGAACAGCTGCTCGACCCCCTGCAGCTCGCGGTAGCGCAGCATCGCCTGGAGGGGGTCGAGCGTGGTGTTGGTGCGTAAGACGAAGATCCCGTCGAAGCGCGCGTCCTCGGCGATCCGCGCTTCGTCGATCGCAAAGCCGACCTCAGGCGCCTTCAGAAAGCGCCGGTAGCCGCGGTTGCCGACCAGCGCCTTGTCGCCGTGCCGGAGTGCTCGGCGCAGGCTGGCCACGATCGCCTCCCGGTCGGCGGCGTCCTTCTCCGCCTCGGCCAGGTTGCGACAGACGATGTAGCGGCGGCCGCCGAGGGTTACCGCCTTGGCCTCGAGTTCGGTGTCCGGTCGACTCTGGCGCGGGATGGTGAGCGGGACAAACGGGCCGTCGTCGTCCAGCACCAGGGTGCGAACCTCCTTGGTGGTCCGTTCGCGGACCCCGAGCACGTACTCGAGGCCGCGCGCCTCCAGAGCGGCGAGGGTCTGGGCGCTGATCATCCCGCGATCGGCCACCACGCACACCCGAGCGATCCCGAACCGCCGGCGCAGGCGGTCGACCACCGGGATCAGGGCCGTGACGTCGGTGGTGTTGCCCGGCCACATCTCGCAGCAGAGCGGCCGGCCACGTTGATCCATGACCACGGCGACGACCATCTGCATCAGGTCGGGCCGGTGGTCCTTGGAGTGGCCCCGCTGGCCGAGGGTCTCGCCGCCCGCGCCCTCGAAGTAGAGACTGGTGGTGTCCATGAAGACCACCGACAGCTCGCTGAACAGGTCGCGGCGGGCTTCGAACAGCCGCTCCTCCACCATATCCTTGAGGCAGCGCGGGGCGAATGGCGTGCGGTCCGTCTGCTCGGCGTCCGGCAGCTCCGCGCCGAGCCAGCCCATCGCCCGGTAGAGATGGTGCAGCGCGAGGTCGTCGGTGCCGTCGATCCGGTAGTCTTCGCGCCAGGCATCGGCCGAGCGGTCCGAGCCCGAGACCATCAGCCGGTGAAGCACGGTGAGGAAACACGCGCGTTCGAGTGAGAAGCCGAAGCCGCGCTCGGCGGCCAAGCCCTCGATCACGGCCCGGCAGCCGGTCTCACGCCAGAGCCGCTCGAAGGCGAGCGGCGGTCCGATCCGGTGAGTAGCGAGCGCCGGCACGCTGCCCTGGTCGAGCAGCGAGAGAACCATCGAGCGCTGCGCCATGCGGGCGGCGGAACGGGCGAGCCGATCGAGGTCGCCGTTCGCGTCGACGGCTTCCTTGCGGCCGAGGTTCTTGATGATCCGCTGCTTGGTACGGCCACCCTCGCGGACGCTCTCGACCAGGTAGAGGTAGCGGTAGGGGCCGATCTGCTTCTCGCGGACGAACATGCCGCAAAGCAGCACACGAACCGGCCAAAATGTCAATATAAAAGCGCTCTCTAGAGCTATTATTTAGCAGCACATCCCTTCACCGCCGCCGGTCTCGCTTCAACAAAATCAATCAATTGGCGGCCAAAACCGCCCGATCTCCCCCGCCCACTGTCGAAGATCGGTTTCACATGTTGTCATGTGCATGGAGCGGGAGCATTCTCGCCATAGCCGCTTAAGACGGTCGGTGAGCTTTCGGCTGCGGATGCGGGAGCGTTTAGCCGTGGTAGATGTAGACGGGGAATTGGGATTTCTGCAGGAGCGCGACCGGCGTGATCACATGTGATTTGCCTGGTTTGAGCGTGCTCCGCGGCCTATTCCCTGTAAGCGCTGTTGTCAGGCCACCTGGTTGGTCGGGGCGTAGGCCCAGGGCATGAGGTGGTCGATCTGGCTGGCGGGGTGGCGGTTGACGAGACGGGTCAGGACGTCGGCGAGATAGGCCTGGGGATCGACGGCGTTGAGCTTACAGGTTTCGATCAGCGAAGCGATCACGCCCCAGTGGACGCCGCCCTGGTCGGAGCCGGCGAACAGCGCGTTCTTGCGGTTGAGGGCGATCGGGCGGATCGTGCGCTCGACCACATTGGACTCGATTTCGACCCGGCCATCGTCGAGAAAGACGGTGAGTCCGGCCCAGTGCTTGAGCGCGTAGCGGATCGCCTGGGCAATGCGGGAGCCGCCCGAGACCTTGGCGAGCTTCGCCTCGAGCCACGCGCGCAGATCATCGACCAGCGGCCTGGTCTGGTCCAAGCGCACGCTGCGGCGCTGCTCGGGCGGAGCGCCGCGGATCGTACGCTCGATGCCAAAGAGCGCGGCGATGCGCTGGAGAGCCTCCTGCGCGATCGGGGCGTTGCCGCCCTGGGCGATCTCGTAGAACCGGCGCCGGACGTGGCTCCAGCAGTAGGCGAGCGTCACCGGACCGCCGTCGCGAGCGGGATCGGCCAGGGCGTTATAGGCCGCGTAGGCATCCACCTGGAGAACGCCCTTGAACCCCGCGAGCGGCCGGATGGCATGCTCGGCGCCGCGACCGGGCGCATAGAGATAGGCGACCGCCGGCGGGTCGGTGCCGCCCCAGGGTCGGTCGTCGCGGGCGATCGCCCAGAGGTAGCCGGTCTTGGTTCGTCGACGCCCCGGGTCGAGCACCGGCGCCCGGGTCTCGTCCATGAACAGCTTGGGCGAGCGCTTGAGGTGCTCGAATAGCCGCTCATGCAGAGGGCGGAGCTCGGCGGCAGCCCGCCCGACCCAATCCGCCAAGGTCGAGCGATCGAGCTCGATGCCTTGCCGGGCGTAGATCTGGCTCTGGCGGTAGAGCGGCAGGTGGTCAGCGTATTTGCCGACCAAGACATGGGCCACCAGGGCCTCTGTAGGCAGCCCGCCCTCGATCAGCCGCGCGGGTGCTGGCGCCTGGACCACGGCGCTTTCACAAGCGCGGCAGCCATATTTGGGTCGACGGGTGACGATCACCTTGAACTGGGCCGGGATGACGTCGAGCCGCTCGGCGACGTCCTCGCCGATCCGGTGCAGGGCACCGCCACAGCAGGGACAGGTTTGGTGGTCGGGCTCGATGACGATCTCTTCGCGCGGCAGATGCCGGGGTAGGGCGCCGCGATTGACACGCCGTTGCCGCGAGCGCGACGCTTGCAGCGTCGCGTCGGTCTTCTCTTCTTGCACCTCGGCTTCGGCGAGCGCCTGCTCGATGTCCTCGAGCGCCAGCTGCAGCTGATCGGGATCGGCCGTCTTCTCGGAGCGCCGCCCGAACAGAGCCCGCTGCAGCTCCTTGATGATCGCGCGCAGCTGCTCGTTGTGCCCGGCGAGCTTGGCCGCCGTCGCCCGTTCAGCCAGCAGCAGCGCTTGGAGCGTCGCCACGTCGGCGGGCAACGGGGCGGCTGCGGCGGCCTCCGGCGAAGGGCTCATAGGCCGAGTGGATCACACCGCGAGCGTCTTGTAATCCACTGACAAGACTGGTGATTCACTCTGTCGCAGGGTCATTGCGCGAGCTGCGGCCGGGTCACCCGCCGGCTGTGCACCCGCTTCCAGTCGAGGCCCTCGAACAGCGCCCCGAGCTGGCCCGGCGACAGCCGCATCACCCCGTCCTCGATCCGCGGCCAGACGAACCTGGCCTGGTCGAGCCGCTTATAGATCAGGGTCAGCCCGCTGCCATCCCAGACCAAAAGCTTCACGCGATCGGCGCGCTTGGCGCGGAACACGAACACCGCACCGCAGAACGGGTCGAGCCGCAGTTGTTGCTGCACCACGGCGGCCAGACCATCCATGCCCTTCCTGAAGTCGACCGGCCTGGTCGCGACGAACACGGCGAACCGTCCGCCCGACAGGATCACGCCAGCGCCTGCACGACGCGCAGCACCTTGGCCAGCAGCTTGCCATCGGCGTCAGGCGGCACCCGCACGACCGCATCACCGAGCACGACCTCGATGAGCCCGGCGGGCGCGGCCGGGCTCGCGACCGGCGGCGCATCGGCGGCGGCCGCGACCACCGGCACGAACGACAGCGCATCGGCCGGCAGCACCAGGCGCCCCTGCCGGGCCTGGTGGCGCCAGGCAAACAGCTGCTGCGGCCGCAGATCGTGCCGCCGCGCCACCTCCGAGATCACCACCCCCGGCGCCAGGCTCTCGGCCACGATCCGCGCCTTCGCCTCGGCGCTCCAGCGCCGTCGCCCGAGCGCGCCATTGATCACCTCGAGCCGCCGGACCTCACGAACCTCCGGGTCAACCGTACGGTCAAACGCTGCCATCCAACGATCCCCCGCCGAGGATCATCACTCTCGCCGATCAGATCACCTTTGGGCAGGTGTCGCTGCCACAGCGCTTACTATTCCCTCAGGGTGCTCTTTGGCCAGCTTTAAGGCCACCGCCACGGACCGGCCGGACGTTGAGCGAACCCTTCTGTGAACCACAATCGGCCATGCCAGCGGCGCAAAAATGTCAAACGGCTTGCAACATTGACCCCCACCATGGAGTGGGCCCCTCGGGCCGGACAGGTCGAGTCTTGTGGATTGACCGGGGTGCCGGGTCTTCGGAGGATGAAGGCCCATGGCAAGACACCGATCCCACAGCGTCGCGTTCAAGCGTCAGGTCGCCGAGGAGTTCCTCGCTGGCGAAACCCTGCATGGTCTGGCGAAGCGGCACGACATCTGCCGCAACCTGATCCGCGTCTGGGTTGCGAAGTACGAGGCAGGCGCTTTCGATGACGACGCGAAGGCTGCCGACCTCATCCAGGCCTACGAGGCGCGGATCGCTGCGCTCGAGCGCCTGGTCGGCAAGCAGGCGCTCGAGCTGGAGTTTCTAAAGGGGGCTCGGCGAAGCGCACCCCCGCCGAGAAGCGGGCTTACATCCGTGATCACCGGCCCCGCGGCCTGTCCGTCGCAGAGGGATGCCGGCTGATGGGGATCGCGCGCTCGACCTACTACGACACGCCGGAAGCGAAGCGCGACGACACCGCCCTGGTCGAGGCGATCTGTGCCATCTGCATGGAATTCGAGGCCTACGGCTGGCGCCGTGTCCAGGCCGCGCTTCGGCTCCAGGGCTTCGTCGTGAACCACAAAAAGATCCGGCGCTTGATGCGCAAGCACGATCTCCAGCCGAGAACGCGCCGCCGCTTCACCAGGACGACCGACAGCGATCACGACCAACCGATCTTCCCCAATCTTGCCAGAGAACTGACGGTCGACGGCCCGAACCAGTTGTGGGTGGCCGACCTCACCTACGTCGCCATCGCGTTCGGCTTCGTTTATCTCGCGGTGATCCTCGATGCCTGGTCGCGTCGCGTGATCGGCTACGCCATCGGCCGCGCCATCGACGCGAGGCTGACCATCGCTGCCCTGCGGACGGCGATTGAGGGCAGGAAACCGCCGCCAGGCTGCATCCACCACTCGGATCGAGGATCCCAGTACGCCGCCGGCGCGTACCGCGAGCTGCTGGCACGACACGGCCTGATCGGCTCGATGGGGCGGCGCGGCAACCCCTACGACAACGCCAAGGCCGAGAGCTTCATCAAGACGCTGAAGCTCGAGGCGGTCTATCCGATGGCCTACGAGACCTTCGAGGACGTCGCCCTCGACCTGCCCCGCTTCATCGACCACGTCTACAACCGCCGGCGGCTGCACTCGGCCCTCGGATACCTGAGCCCTATGACTTTTGAGGAGCAACACGCCCGGTTCACGGTCAAACCAGCCGCCTGACCGCTGTCCGGCCCGAGGGGCCCACTCCACCAGGGGGTCAACATTGCATGCCGATTTACAGCGCAAAAAGGTGTGGTAGTGCAACGCTGGCTGACCTCTGATGCCCACTTCGGTCAACCGGAGCATCTAGGAGTACGTCACAAACATACAAGGAAGGAGATCTTTTAAATGAGCTCGTACGAGAGTTTACGAGAACAGTTGACAAAAGAGTTTTTTCTTGTTCGAAAGACAAAAGCGTACTGGGCACTTGGCGGCTTTGTTGCCTTCCTTCTCGCGAATGGGCTCGTGAGCTATACAGCCGCTTTGAGCGTTGTACAATCTAGCGGAGGCGCAGCGGCAGAGAGGAAGACAAAAGAGCTCAAGGACAAAGCCCAAGGCGATGCCGACGAAATAAATAGGCTCGTTTCTTCAGCGCCGCTTATAATAAAACAAGTAACTGTGATAGACGGCGCCTTGAAATTTAATGGCGATTTGATTGCCAAAACAATAACGGCTGAAGAAAAATTAGAAAACAGAGGTCCGCGAGCTTTCCTTGGCGGATATAACGACATTGGAGAACATTACATAGTCGGGCCGATCAATAAGGCCACAAAACCCGTGGAAACTAATACATTCTTGGTCTTGAATCCGTCTTTCATTGCTGTTGGCAATTCCAAAGCACCGCGAGATCTATGGGTGAGTGGGAAACTGAAATAGCGAGGTTGCGGTTGAACTTTTGTGCTTCTAGAAGAAATAGAGCTATTAGGCATACGCTGGCGCCGCCTGGGCCCGGCGCTGGCGTTGTTGGAGCACCATGCGTGGAGTCAATCGTTCGACGTGCGACGCGAAGGCCGTAAACTGCCCCTCCGAGACTGCGTATTCGGCGGCGCGCCGCACTACGTCGCATGCGGCTTTCAGATCACTCTGCGCTTGGCCGGTGACAGCCTTGGTCTCGACCGCTCGGCGGAAGAACCTCTCCTGCTGCACAGCCATGGCGAGAGTGCCGGCGAGCAGCGGAGGCCCGCGGTCGGCGAGCATGGCGAAATACCTCCGCGCCTGCTCATAGGCTGGTTCGGCAATCAGACGGCGGATCTCCGCGGGATCGTCGCGCAACAAAGGCTTCTCGCCAGGCGAGACGGCGTGTGGACTAGCCGCCAGTCTCGCACGATTGTCGCGATCGTGGCGCTGCAGCAGCGTTTCCGCCCAGAGCACCGCGCCGTCCGACAACCACGTAAACCAATTGGCTAGGTTTCGCGGCCAATCGTGCAGCTGATCGAGAGCGCCGCAACGAATCAGCACGGTTCCGGCTATGGCCGCCGCCACCGGCGATTGCAGCTTTCGCTGCAGCGCATTCTCGAGCGCCGCGCGTTCATGTGCCAACATGCCAGCCGGGCCAAGGGCGGACAGTGCTTCCGTCCGCTGCACGGCCCACGCTGCCGCCCAAACCTGTCTTACCTCGCTATCAAGCCCGGCCGGATCATTCAGACGCGCATTCATGGCCGAGACGCTCCATCGGTCCTGTGCCTGCTGTTCGAAGGCGACGTCGAGGCGTACCGGGGTGGGCACCATCAGGTCACGCGGAATCACGACGGCAAATGACGGGGAACTGGACTCGCCTCCGGTACCAATCCACACCGCTTTGCCCTCTGCGGGCGCGACCACCACGTTGACCCAGCTGGTGAGGCTATTGCCAACTTCTTGACTGCGACCGCTCACCAAGCGAACTGCTTCGGGTACCGGTTGCTCTGTCCAAGCATCGAGAATACGCAGGTTGTTGATCCAAGGCCAAGTGATGGATTCGTGACCGAAAATGGCATGCATGATCGAATCATCGGTGAGTTCGCCAGTAAAGCCTGGGCCTCGGGCTTCAATGGCCGCAGCGACGGCCGCCACATCGAGCCCTGGGGCGAAGCCCTTGATGATCTCATCTGAGCGGACTGCTATTATACTCTCGAGTGGCGGTGGCAGAGTACCCTCGGGAGGAACGACCTCTTCGCCCGCATCTGGCAGAGGTCCCTGCTTCAGCGCCACCAGCATTTCACTGTCGTAGGGGTCACCGTATGGGACGACCGACTGGATCAGTGTCGCCGTCTGCCGCGCGAGCAGCTCTCGCACCTTTTGCTTCACGTGGCTCTCGAGCTCTCTGAACACGAGGCGCCACGGAACGACCGTCGTATCATAAGGGCGATAGCTCGGTGGGGGACCGTCCAGCGCATCGATCACCGCTTGGCCAAAGATCGTCGCGGGATCGCCCGCGACTTGGTACGCTGAGCCTCCGGCACGGGTCGACTGCAGGCAGAGCAGCGCGTCATGGCTGCGCGGGGGGTAGGCGTAGGGCGCTAATATGTCCTCACCGACGATATTGAGCGTGCGCGCCACGCCAGGCACGTCACGACAAGCATCGACGAAGAACAGTGCGCGATCGATGCCGTAGGTTTTCACCGCCTGGCAGAGTGAGAGAAATGCGACCGCTTTGCGTGCGCCGCCGGGCGAGCGTGGGTTGAGGATGTCCCTTGCCAACAGGGCTGGGGAGGCCATGTGCTCTGTGCCGTGGCCAGAGAAGAAGAAGAATGCGACGTTGTCGCCGGGCTCCGTCGCGCCGGCGAAAATATCATTGCCCCAGTCTACAATGGCCTTGCGCACTGACTCGAAGTCGGCCGGCGCGTAGGCGCCGTCCGTTAACTCGTCGACCGCGGCACTCTCGTCTGGGCGGGGTGATAGTAGGAGTTGGCAGGTGGCGATCGGTGCACCAGCCACTTCTCCTGCATCAAGGAGCCACCGAAAAACTTTCGCGGCGGTCTTGGCACTGACCTCGAGCTGGCCGAGGCCGCCGTTATCCGGCGCGAGGTCGGCAGGAGGCGCGCTGCCCCCGAAGAGGTGCGGATAATCGCTCACGCCGATCACTATGGCGTGCGCGCCAGCTTTGAGCTGCTCCGTGGGTAACCACAATCCTATGTTCTTTGAGTTGGCAACGAAGGCCATACTACCCTCCGTATCGCAGGAATTCTCTAGAGCTCCGCCGCCATCGCCTCAAAGAAGCTCGGCCGCCCTAGATAGCCGCTATGCGCGAAGGCGAGACCGAAGCCGGTATCGTAGTGCTTGTCCGTGACTCCGGCAAAAATTGGCGACATGACGAAGCCGACCAGATCGTTGCGGTCGTAAAAATTGGTCCACGCCTGTGCGGCGGGAGGGCGCGGTAGCTGGGCAGGTGCGGCAACATTCTTAGGCTGGCCCTTGAAAAGGCAAAGCTCGGCGAAGAGCGAAACCTGGGCGCCGCAGGAGAACCAATGATCGACCACGAGATCCTGCAATGCCTGCTCGCGCGGTGCGTAGAATGTGAGCGCGTCGTAGAGAAGCTGGCCGCCCATGGAATGGGTAACGACAACAATCTTTTCACCGGTCTCCTGCCGGCGCCGGTGAGCGCCACGCAGCGCCTCGAGCACACGCTGCGGCACCGTTCCAGCAGCGCCTGTGGCGTCGCGCTCATTGAGGTAGGCGAGGACGTCACCGATGAAGTAGGCGACGAACTCATTTACCACCGGCCGCAGCTCGGCGAACACGGTAGACACTGCGTCGCCTGGCCAAACGGCGGCACGACGGAGCATCTCGCCAGCCGCAGTCATCCAGTCGGCGAAGCCGCCCATGGCAAGGACATCGCTGCCGGTAAGGCGCTTCTCCACCTCACCGACGAGGCGCGCAGCACGCATTGCGTCGCTCGCCTCGAGAGCGACGATCGTGTCCCATTGGGCCGCAACTTCGTCGGCAGCAGCGGCGAGCGGCGCCACATGCGCGTCTTCGGCGACCGGATCCTCGGCGCGGTTGCTGCGCGGGTGCACCGCTAGATAGAGGTCGGCAATGAGGTCGGCGCGTCGCTCTCGGGGCACGCTAGCAAGCGGCGGCGCGGTAGTGCTGGCGGAGGCAGCCGTCGAAGCCGGGCGGCCAAGCACCGGGCCAGTGGTGGGAGTAGCCGGCGCCACCGCATCGAGCGGCGTGCGCGCGCCAGCCTCGCGCAGCGATCCAAGGCCGGCGAATGCGTCGGCGCCTCCTGCGCGCAGAATCTCGGTCTTGGGACGTGAGGCGAGGCCCCACCGGAAGCGCGCCGCGACGTCCCCCCAATAGACCGGCACGTAATCGACAGCGCCGCCACCGACGGCAAGCTTCGGCGCCAGCCAACGTGCGAAGGACTTGCCCAGAGCAATGCCATGGTCGGCGGAGCGAACTTTCACGCCGTGGATATAGATGATCGACATCGCATCCCACCTTAAAGTTGGCCCAGATGTTAACCCACGGTCGCGTGCCGCACAACTGGGGTTGCACCGACGAGCCTACAACCATGCCATCTGGAGTGCGGGTCAGCAGCCTCCCTTGGTTGTAGTCTGGCATGAGAGATTGCGTCTCGCGGCCGGTCTATGCGAGCCACCCTCAGCATGGCCGATCGGCATCCTGACCGGAGAGCGCGTTTATGTAGAACGGCGTATGCGGCCCGGCTCTCTCCCAGGGGCCGGTGAAGAGATCAAGCCGGGGCGCGGGCGGTCGGAAACGATCCCCGAATGTTGGCCACGATTGGAAGAGCATGAAGTTGCTGCCGCGGCCCTCTGTGAGATCGAGCAGGAGCTTCATCACGTTCCGCATCTTTGTCGGGCTGCTGAAGGTCGTCAGCAGTGCGACCCTGGCATTTCCAAAAAGCCTTCTGCGGTTGTCCCCGTCGCCAACGAAAGCGGCGTATTGTAGGAGATTGTGCTTGTGGCTTTTCACGCTCCGATCGTCGCTGTCGTTGCGCTCGGTGCCACAGTCCTCCTCTCGGATGAAGATGCGCTCCTCGCCCGTCGGAAGATAGCGAATACCGTTGAAACCATCCGGCCGGAGGACGGCCTCGCGGCTTGCGGTGCTGCCGTCCCTGGCAGCGTAGGAGTAGGTAACGCGGAACTCGCGGACTCCGCCGAGGCGGGAGACGATCTCGTCCTCAAAGATGAACTCATACCTCTCGGGATGCTCGCGCGCGCCGAGGTACAGGGAAGTGGCCACGCACGCGCCCATGAAGTCGTGCTTCCATTCATTGTGATTAGTCGTCGGGGTGTGCTCCCGATATCGGCCGCTCGCTTTGAGGGCGTCGACAGCGTGCTTTGTGATGCCGTAGACGTTGAGGTTTCTGTCGGGCCGGCGGGCTCGCTCCTGCTGGAGAGGGTAGAAGAGCGTCGGGCCTCCGTAGTCGCTGTCCCTCTCGTGGCGGAGGTCGCGCATCCGGTGGAGCGCGCGCTGTTTGTCGCGGCGTACGTGCTTGGTCAGCTCGTAGAGCGCGGCGGAGGTCTGATGCCCCAGGCGGTGGATAGCCTCGAACCAGATGAGATCGGCCTCTTCGCAGGTGATGTGCTTGCCCGTCGAGACGGCGACGTCGCGCAGGCGGCGGCCTAAGCTGTCGTGGGTGCGCTCTGCTTCCAGAAACGTGCCCCCCGTAGCGTCCTACTCCGGGCCATCAGACGACGTCGAGATTGAAGGGATCAGCGGAAGCAGGCTTCGGCGTGGCCGCTGCCTCTTGGGCTTCAGACTCCCGTGGCCCTACGGCAGGCTTCGGCCCGGCGGATGGAACCGAGACGCGCTTGCGGTTCCGCTCCCGAAAGAGCTGGTACGCCTCCTCGGTCATCCGCGGCTCGCGCTCGAGTTTGCCGGCCTCGACCGGAACGCTGATCGCATGGCTGGTGACGTCGCGGATGTAGCAGGCGAACTGGAGCTTTGGCTGCGCCAGGATGAATTCCGGGGTGGTGCGCATGTCAGGTGCAAGGGTGCGCGCGTCGCCGGTGGAGACGCGGCTCGCGAGCTTGATGGCGGTGTTCGCGGCAAGGGACGATTTGAGGGAATGTGTACATTGGTCCATGAACTGATGGGGCGAATACGCACCCCATTTTGTACTTTCGGACCTGGGTGAGCAGGTCGTTGATGTTCTGATCGAAATACTCTGCCGCTTCATCGACGATGAGGAACGCGGGCTTTCTGTTCGCTTCAGGCATCGCAGCGCGTTCCATGATGGCTCGGAGGACGAGGGAGATGAACAGCCGGCCGAAGTGCGAAGACGAGGTTTTGAGGAAATCCTTTGCGGTGTCAATTAGAATGACCGAGCCCTTGTTTAACTCCTCAAAGAGATCGAGGCGTGTTTCCGTGGCCGTAAAGAGCCGCTCCATCGTCGGGTTTTCCAAAATGGAGTTGAGGCGGTAACGAACCTGCTCCTTTGTCTGCTGGAAGGTCTTCTCTCTGAAATCACGCTCGAAGAATCTGCGCTGGATGGCCGGGAGCTGCTCAATGGCCTCCTGATACGGACTTGCATCCTCCATGAGGGCGATCATATCGAGAATAGTGGCATTCCGGCCCATGGTCTCAGCGAGATTGAGAAGGAGGCGGCACACAAAGCGGAAGAAAACCGACTGCTTTGCGGTCAGGTCGGCGCCCACCAGGCCCGAGAACAGGTAGTCGAACGTCTCGATCGCTCCGGCGACCACCTGCTCGCGCGTCAGCTCATCATACGAGCCGAGCCGCCCCCGTTTGAGATCGAACACGTTGATCGCGGGCGGATACTTGATGTCTTTCGGCGTGATGAGGATCCCGCGATCCTTCAGCGCTTCGAGGCGGGAGAGCTTGTTGATGAGGTCGCCCTGGCTGTCTACGACCACGAGTGCGGGGGCGGCAGGTTCGGCAAGGTGATGAAGGATGAGGGTGGAGAGCCACTGCGTCTTTCCCGCACCGGTACCGCCGCACACGTGCATGTGGCTGAAGAACGTGTCGTGCGTCACCGCGAGAGGAACCGACCTGAGGAAGAGGGAATGGAACGGGGTCCCGGCGAGATATGCCTCTGCGAGTTCCGGTGGTGTGAGCTTGCTGTCTTTCGCCCAGACAAACGGCTTCTTGTGTTCGGTATACGGAATCACATTGGAGACCGCGCAGAGCTTCTCGTAGAAGCGCTTATTGAGCTCGGTGAACAGCCCCGCGTCTACGCACGTTTGCTGCGCGGGCACCCCGATGATGTGCTGGGTTAGCCCGTAAAGATCATTCACAAGATGGACAAGCGGAACCGCGAAAAGTTCTCTGCCCTCGCTCTTAATCTCGGGAAGCTCGCGGGCTATCTCTGTGAAAATGAGCACGAGCGCGTCTATCAGCTCCGCGCTGCATCGCTTATCGTTTGCCAGGAAATGCTCCTGTGCCCGAAGCGCGTTGCGAAATTCGACCCCCTCTTTCATCGTCATAGCATCGGGCCATTCGGGGGGTTCGTACAGAACCTCTTCAAGCTGAAGTACGTTGGTCCAAGTGGCGAACAGAGCGTTTTTCACCTCCTCTGGTAGATGAGCAGCGGCTTGGTCTACCTCGGACGTGACGGTGTCGACGATCTTTCGGAAGGCGGTGGCTGTTTTGTAGTCGCCCGCCCATGCCGAGGAGGCAAAACGCCGGCACACCTCGTCATAGAGCTCTCTGGTCTCGCGAAGTTCGCGCTCCCGCTCGTCCGTAAACCACCGTCGGAAGAACGGCGTGAATGCGGACGGGCGGGGTCGGCGAAGTACCGAGAGCTTGTCCCTACCGCTCACGCGGCAAGGGCCTGCTTGGCGCTGAGATCGTAGATGACCTCCTGACCGTCGAAGGTCTTAGCAATCTCGAGGTAGGCGTGGGCGGCTTCCGCCGCATCCTTGATCGCGGCCTCGGCAGCGAGGAGCTCATCCAGATCCTTACACTCGATGTGCTGGCCTCTGGTCAGCCCATCGATGGTGATGTTGAGGGAGAGCCGGTGCATCGCGGTTCGGGCGAGTTGGGACACAAAGCTACCGGCGGTATCCCTGACGGCAGCGCCGGCGGCGGCCTCAAGGTGCTTGCGGGAGGCGGCACTGTTGTAGACCACCTGCTCGCCGAGCTTGTATCTCTTGACGTTCGCCGCCTCCTCGGCGGTGAGCTCGAGGCGGGCGTCCAGCATGAACGTCACTGACTTGCTCACTATGCCAGAGGCCCGTTGGGATCGGCGCATCTTGAGCTGCATGGTAGCCTCCTGGATGCTCGTTCAATTCGGCCATTTAGCTCCTCCCGAGGCCCTCCGGTCAACCCCTAAGGTTGAACGCCAACGCCATCGGCGCGCTTTCGGATTGGTTCGTCCTAAGGCCATGGTGGGCGGGCGAGGAGCACTCCCGGGAGCGCGCGTCGCGTGCCTCGAGCCATACCTCTAGCTCGACACGGTTGGCCTGCAGGCCATTACCGCTCATACGACGGCAAGACGCTGGCAGCGCAGATCAGTTTGGGAACAGTCCCGATCCCGTTCCAATCGCTATCGTGCACCTACGTCTGACGGATAAGCGTACCTAAGCGTAGAAACGATAGTCGGAACTCTCAAGCATTGAGGAAAGTTCTGCAGGGTGGGTGTTTTGATAGCTTGCCAAGGCCCGTTCGAAGCAAGTTGTCGATGACGCCTTGCGAATTGACCTATCAAAAAAGGCTCGAATGAAAACCCGCTCGCTTTTGTTAGGGGTTTTCATGAGTGGGTGGGCTGGAGGCCGTTGTGCCGCCGCGAAGCGGCGAATGGCGATTGCGGATAGATGCTCAAATTAAAGTAGGTCGCAACGCATGGTCGATCGATCTACGTACACGCATGTTCATTGATGACATGTGACGTATGCACATACGTGGAGTTGTTGCCATGCACATACCTTGTAGGCGTCAGTATGTGCACACGTGTCCGGGGCGCAGGGAAGGACTGATACCCAGTCTTTGCTGCGAGCATCGACCCGGCTTCCACTTACCTACTGCTGCGCCGACCGGTTACGAGTATGTCACGCAGCCTTGTTGGCGGGGACAACATAGGGGCCGCGCCGCTGTTCCTGATGCAGTGTCCCTTCCTTTTTCATATTGGCGAGAAGGTTGGCGATAGCCTGTTTATCTCTTTTCTCGGTCGCGTTCAGGGAATGGTTGATCTGATCGGCGGTGAGGCCATCGGGGTGTTGCCGAATGAGATCCAGGAGCTCGACTCTTCTTTCTCCGCGCTTGCCTCTCGGTGCACCTGGCGTTCTCGCGCCGCGAGCCTTGGAAGCAGGTTTCCCGCGCAGCGCCGCTTCATACGCCTCTGCAGCTTCCCATCGTCGATCGAGACTCTGCAGCTGTTCCTCGATCTCGCGATGCTTCGCGAGGAGACCCTCCCTGGCTTTTTGTATCTCCTCGCGCTCGCGCGCTATGTAGGTTGCAAACGACGGCTGCTCGGCCATGGGCTGTCTCCCTGCGCGGATGGAGCGCCTGCTTTTGTAGTTCTACCTGGGAGCGCGGGCAATAGGAAAGAGGCCCGGTTTGGAAGCCGGGCCTCCGCCCTTTCAAGGAAACGTCTACGGTGTCGCAAACGGTTCCTCTGGACTGTTACTCAAGATACGGTCTGACCTCGCACCAGCGCCACGCCACCCGAGCGCCCGGATGATCGCCGAACTTTTTGGGTTGCGGAAATTTCCCCGCAGCGATCAGGCGGTACGTGTGCACTCTGGAGTAAGGCCATCCCAGCTTCTTGAGCGTCTTCCAGTCCACTAGCAAGCGTTCCTCGGTCATCGAGATGTCTCCTTGCGGAGCCATCGCGATGCGCCGCTGGTTGATGCCAGCTTAGCGGGCGGCAACGAGAGTACCCAAATATGCCTCCCATTTCAAGACGGCTTCGCGCATCTCCTCGAGATAGCTGTAGCGGTTGTAGACCTGCGCGATCGGGCTTTGGCTACCGCCGGAGACGTGGTTCAGGAGTTTCTCCACATGGATCTGTGGAATTTGGAGCTCGGCCATGTAGGTCGCCATCGTGCGCCGGAGATCTCTAAGCTGCCAGCCGCTGACCCCGCATTCTTTGTCGAAGCGCTGCTTCGGCTTGGCCCAACCATTGAAGACGGTGCTCTGCTCGCTGCGCTTCCGTTCGGCCGGGAACACGAACGGGATCCCTTCGAAGCGGGGAAGTAGGGCGAGGATGGAGTCCGCTTCAGTTCCGATTGGAAACGTGTGAGCGCGCTTGTTCTTCGTCAGCCATGAGGGAAGGGTCACCACGCCGCCTTCCAGCCACTGCCATTCCAAATGCGCGATCTCGTTCTTGCGCTGTCCGGTCAACACCAGAAGGGCAGTGATCCGATGAAAATACGAGGTTCCGCCGCGGGCGGTCTTGTAGACCGCGCGGAGCTCGTCCTCGGTGAGCGCTCTCTCCCTGGACGCTCCGGCGGGCGGCGGAGCCATCTGTTCCATCGGCGAGCGGTCAATGAGCTGCTGCCTGGCGCACCAGCGGAGGAAAGCTCGAAGAGCGACATAGGCATGATGCTTCTCAGACGGACGGTCGGAAAGGACGCCGAGTTTGCGTACAATGTCCCGCGACGAAATGTCGCCGACGGACTGACGGCCGTAGGGAAAGTGATTGGTGAGGATCCGTCGATACTCGCTGACCGTGCCGGGTCGGTTCTTCGTTTTGCATTCAGCGAGATAGTCCGCCAGTGCGTCATCGTAGGCGGTATGCGTCGGCCGGACTCGGCCCAGCGTCTTCTCCGCGAGAATGCGGCGAGCCTCGGTATGTAGCGGTCAACAGTTATGAGACACCGCGTTGCAGGTTCATGCCGCCGCGGGAAGCGGCGCATGTTGCGCTGCTCTGACGGCTGCCGGGGTCTGGTAGCCGTGGCGCTCGACGATCCAGGCTTGGTTGTAGGTGTCCTTGAAGGCGTGGAGGGCCAAGCGCAGGTCTTCGATGGTGTCGAAGCGGCGCAGCCAGAGCAGGTTCTCCTTCAGGGTCCGGACGAAGCGCTCGACACAGCCGTTGCCCTCGGGCTCGCGCACGAAGGCGGGCGAGCTCGCGATGCCGAGGAAGGCGAGCTCGCGCTGGTAATCGTCGGCGACGAACTGGCTGCCATGGTCGTGGCGCAGCTTCAGGCCGGAGGCGATGTCTTGGCCGAATGCGCCGAAGCAGGCGCGCACACCCTGCCGGAGCGGCTCGAGCGCCTCAAAGCGGGTCGCGCGGCGGGCAGCGTGGATGCCCAGGCACTCGGTCGAGGCGTGATCCACCGTGACGAAGATCGACGCCTGGCCTTCGCTGGTCAGAGTCGAGGTCAGGTCCGTGGCCCACATCTCGTCGACCCGCTCGGTTTTGATCGTACCGTCGTGAGCTTTCGGACCGTGCGGTCGCCCGACCCGGCCCGGTGCGAGCAAGTCATGCTCGCGCATCAGCCGCAGGACGCGGCGCTTGGAGGTGCGGATGCCGGCGAACCGCAGCCGCGCCCAGATTTTCCGGTAGCCCTCACCGTGAAACGGGTTGCTGGTCAGCAGCTCGCGGATCGCTGCGAGCAGCGCCGCGTCCGCCAGGGGCCCAAGCGGGCCGGGCCGCCGTCTGGGGCGCGTCGCGTCGCATTGCCGATGACGATAGATCGTGGCCCGGGACGTGCCCCAGACCCGGGTCACCAACAGGACGCCGTAGGGTCGGTTGGTGGAGGGCGAGACGTGGCGGCTCATCGTCTCGACCTCCGCCGTGCCAAAGGGCGGCCGATCTCCAGGTGCTCGATCTTGGTCGCGAGCAACTCGTTGGCCATGGTCAGATCGCCGACCTTGGCCTTGAGCCGACCGATCTCGAAGTCCCGACCGTCGGCAGGCCGGGTCTTGAGCGACGCCTCGCCGGCGGCCAGAAAGGCGTCGCGCCAGGCGCTCAGCTCGGCCGCCGCCACCCCAAGCGCCCGCGACACCAGCTCCAGATCCTCCCCGCGCAGCAACCGCAACACCGCGCTCTGCTTGCGTTTGGCCGACATCCGCCGGCGCCGCTCAGGCGCTGGCCCGTCGCCGCCAGCGTGTCGGGCGCGCTGCGCCGGGCCAGCGCCCCGTACCGTCGTGTCCGTCATGCTCACCTCCTTGCACTGCCCTCTTCAAGCACAAGGCGGTGTCTCAGCTAACTGTAGACCGCAGGAGGTACGCGCATCTGAGAGCGAGATGAGCGGGTAGTGGCCGATCGACTGGCGTCTTCCCGACCCGATGAGGACGACGAAGGTTCGAGTGCCGCCCGAATTCACGCGCATGCCGAAGCCCTTCAGCGTATCCCAGTACGTGACCGTCCCCGCATTCGGGACGGGGAGGCGCTTGACGGAGAGGTCGGTCAGAGAGGTGCGTGGCACTTTTTGGCACTCCGAAGGCGCGCGTTGTGGGGTATAGCGATGTCACCTATGTTAACAGAAAATGGCGGAAACGCTAGGCTTTTGAGGGGACATGTTGCGTCATGAACAGCGCAAGAATCAGACTACGGATCTGGGGGTTAGGGGTTCGAATCCTCTCGGGCGCGCCATTCTTCCGATGACCATGCGGATCTGCGCCGGCGCCCGCTCGATGGCCGCCGGAGCCCGAATTGCGGCGGGCCGCCGGGGCGTCGCCTGCGGAACCGACCGGGAGCGCACCCGTTGCTGGAGAAGCGCACCGCGGGTAGCGAGGTCCTGATGTGGCTCTTCTGGGCGTTCTTAGCCCTGTTCCTTGGTCGTCCTAGTCGTAGCCGTGGTCCCGGCCTGGCCCTATAGTCGCCGCTGGGGCTACACCCCGGCTGCGGCGGCGCTCGTCTTGCTGCTCGGCTTCTTCGTCCTGACCTATATTGGCTACATCGGTTCCTGGCAGCAGGCGGGGCCGCCGTACTTGCACGAGATGCCGTCCCAGACCCCGCCGAAAACGACGGACTGACGCCGGGCCTGCCCGGCAGTCGCCGGCCGGTCACTCGGCGCGCAGCGTCTCGAGCCCCTGCCAGTCGAGCTCGACGCCGTGGCCCGGCCGCTCGGGCGCGGTCGCGAGACCATCCCGAATCCGGAGCGGCTCAGCCATGAAGCGCTCGAGACCAAAGCCGTGCGCCTCGAGGTAGGACGCGTTCGGGACCGCGGCCAGCAGGTGGACGTGGAGATCGTGGACGCCGTGCGAGGTGACCGGCAGGTTGGCGGCCTCGGCCAGGCGGGCGACCTTGAGCCAGACCGAGACGCCGCCGCAGTTCGAGAGGTCGGGCTCCGGGAACGCGACCGCGCCCGCCGCAATCATCGCCCGGAACTCGTAAAGGGTGTGCAGGTTCTCGCCGGTCGCGATCGGCAGGCCGCCCTCGCGGGCGATCCGGGCATGACCCTCGACGTCATCCGGGATGGTCGGCTCCTCGAGCCAGGTGATCTGATGCGGGGCGAGCGCCTGCGCCGCCCGAATCGCCTCGTCGACCCGCCAGCGCATGTTGGCATCGACCATCAGCGGCAGGTCGGGCCCGAGCAGCTCGCGCAGCGCCTTGACCCGGGCCACGTCCTCGGAGAGCCGCGCGCGCCCGACCTTCATCTTGATCGCGCGAAAGCCCTTGGCCAGGTTGTCCTCGGTCTGCCGCAGCAGCTGCTCGAGCGGGAACTGCAGATCGATACCGCCGGCGTAAGCCCTGACCTCCGGGTCGTGGCCGCCGAGCAGGCGCCAGAGCGGCAGGTCGCGCCGCCGCGCCATCAGGTCCCAGAGCGCGGTATCCACCGCCGAAAGCGCATGCACCGCGAGCCCGCCGCGGCCGACATAGTGCAGGTGCCACCAGAGCTTCTGCCAGAGCGCCTCGATCCGGGTCTCGTCGGCGCCCCGGAGCAACGGGCCGAGGTCGCGCGCGATCAGGTTGGCGATCGCGCCACCGCCGACGCCCACGGTGTAGGTGTAGCCGAGGCCCTCGGCACCGTCCGCGTCCCGCAGCCGCACCGTGACCAGCTCGAAGGCGCTCATCGTGCCGTGGGTCGAATCCGAGAGCGCCACGGGCAGAGGCACCCGGTAGTGCCCAGTCTCAACCGATCCGATGGTCATGCCGCTCTCCCTCTGCCGACATCCGCACCATGACACAGGTGGAGCACCGGAAGCCAGGCGCCGTAAGGCGTTGAGATCAGTAACTTGCGGCGACCGCCAGGGTCATGTGCAGGCGCGGCGCCAACAAAAAACCGCCGCTCCGGAGAGCGGCGGTTGCCGGCCAGGACCGCTGGTCCGGCTCAGCTCTCTTTGTCGGACTTCGGCATGACGATCGGCTTGCTCGACTTGCCGTCGACCGAGGCGAGCGTCTGCTTGCTTTCGCTGGAATGGCTCGGGCAGGCGAACGCTGCGCCGGCGCCGACCGTGAACGCAAGCAAAGCCGCGAGGGCCAGGATGCTACGCATCATGACGTCACTCCCACTTTGGAGGGCCACAGCTTAGCGGCGGCCCGCAGCCTCTGGCAAACCCTTTCTGCCCGACGGCCGGTCACAGCAGGTTGAACATCGGTCACACCCGCGCTCAAGCCGGGGCGTCGGAAACTCCAGCAGCTTGTCGGCACCTTTCGCGCCCTCCAGCGTTGGTGCCCAACCTTTGGAGCTGGCGATGGTCGAGACACCACTGTGGTTCTGGGGCGTCTTCGTCGCCGTTCTGGTGGCGTTGCTCGCCTTCGACCTTGGCGTCGTCGGTCGGCAGAAGAGCCGGATCGGCGTGCGCGAATCTCTGCTCCTGACCGCCGGCTACGTCGCCGTCGCCCTGCTGTTCGGCGGCGCCGTCTTCATCGTCGAGGGCACCGGCAAGGGGCTCGAATATCTGACCGGCTACCTGCTCGAAAAGAGCCTGTCGGTCGACAACATCTTCGTGTTCGTCCTGATCTTCGGCCACTTCCAGGTCCCGCGCGAATACCAGCACCGGGTGCTGTTCTGGGGCATTCTGGGCGCGCTTGGCCTGCGCGCCGCGATGATCTTCGCCGGCACGGCGCTGCTGACCCAGCTCGACTGGGTGATCTACGTGTTCGCCGCGATCGTGATCGGCAGCGGCATTCGCCTGCTCGTCAAGGGCGAGGGCGATCCCGACCTCGACGACAACCGGATCCTCAAATTCCTGCGGCGGCACATGCGCGTGACCAAGGACTATGAGGGCCGCCGGTTCTTCGTCCGCCGCGAGGGTGTCCGCTACGCCACGCCGCTGGCGCTGACCCTGGTCCTGATCGAGACCAGCGACCTCATGTTTGCGTTCGATTCGATCCCGGCGATCTTCGGCGTCACCCGCGACCCGTTCATCATCTACACCTCGAATGCGTTCGCGATCCTGGGTCTGCGCGCCCTCTACTTCGCGGTCGCAGGCCTGATGCGCCGCTTCGAGCTGCTGCACTACGGGCTCGCGGTCGTGCTGATCCTGATCGGGGTCAAGATGATCGCCGGCGAGTTCGTCGAGATCCCGGTATGGCTGACGCTCTCGGTGACGCTCCTGATCATCGGCGGCTCGATCGGCCTGTCGCTGATCAAGAACCGGCAGGCCCCGGCCTCGGATAGGGCGCCCTGACCGGCCGCGCCGCGCTGCCGCCGCCCGTCAGCGGGTCTCCCGGGCCCGCCCGGCCGTCATGGCTCGAGCTCCTGGCGGACCAGCGCGGCACCGGCCCCGAGCGCCTTGAGCTTGCCGATCGCGACCGCGCGCGGCAACGGCGCGAGGCCGCAGTTGGTGCAAGGCAGGACGCGCGCGGCATCGACATGGGCCATCGCCTCGCGGATCACGTCGGCCACCTGCTCGGGCGTCTCGACCTCGGTCGTCGCGACGTCGATCGCCCCGAGCAGGATGTCCTTGTCCGGCAGCAGGCGGAGCAGGCCCAGCGGCACGTGCGAATTGGCGCATTCCAGCGACACCTGCCCGATCCGGCTGGCGTTCAGCGCCGGGAAGATCGCCTCGTACTGGCGCCACTCGGTCCCCAGCGTCTGCTTCCAGCGGATGTTGGCCTCGATGCCGTAGCCATAGCAGATGTGCACCGCGGTGGTGCAGCGGAGGCCGAGGATCGCCCGGTGCAGCGCTTCGATGCCCCAGTCCCTGACGTCGTCGAGAAAGACGTTGAACGCCGGCTCGTCGAACTGGATCACATCGACGCCTGCCGCCTCGAGCTCGAGGGCCTCTTCGTTCAAGAGCGCCGCGAACGCCATCGCCATGTCGGCGCGCTGGCCGTAATGGGCATCGGCGATGGTATCGCAGATGGTCATCGGCCCAGGCAGGGTGAACTTCAGCCTGCGCCCGGTATAGGCCCGGATGAAGCGCACCTCGGCGTCGTGGACCGGGCCGCGCCTGCGGACCGGTCCGGTCACCGTCGGCACGTCGACCACGTAGCGGTCGGCGCGGATCCCCATCCTGGTCTTCCGGGCCCAGTCGATGCCTTCGATCCGCTCGAGGAAGCCGTGGACGAAGTGGACCCTGAACTGCTCGCCCTCGGTGACGATGTCGATCCCGGCCGCCTCCTGCTCCTTGAGCCAGACCAGCGCGGCATCCTGCTTGGCGCGCTCGAGCTCGGCGCCCTCATGACGCCACTTCGCCCAGAGCTTTTCCGGTTCCGCCAGCCACGACGGCTTTGGCAGACTGCCGGCGATCGTGGTCTCCAGCATGCCGCTCTCCCTGACCGCGCGCCTTATGCAGGCGCGATCATGCGACCGGCACCGCCCGAGAGCAACCTTGGGCGACGTCGCGTCTCGTTCCGCTGATCGTCAGGTCGGACCCGGTCCTGGCAGGGCGCCTCCGTCGGTGAGGCCGTTGGTCGTCAAGACGGACGGCCATCGTCAACGATGCGTTGCGGCTCGTCGCCTTCCTTGCTTTAAGGTCAGCATCAAGGGGCCAAGGATCGTGTCCGGCAATCGAATCGCGAGACCAACAGCATAGCAGCCTTGAGCACAGCCCACGCCAGGAACGACATCTGGCTCGTGAGAGGGCGCCGTCTTAATGCTCTCCTGGAGCCTTTTTGGGACGAGGGTGACGGGCAGCGTATCGAGATCGAGCCCGCTACCGGCGAGGGGCCGTTTTGTAGGCTCGATTCCCGGGGGACCCCACCAGGCAGCGCGCGAGTCAGCCGGCGCCTCGATGATTGCCGGGGCCGGCGTCGGCCGGCGCCTTCAGATGGTCGAAGTGGCGGGCGATCAGCTCGATCTTCTCGAGCACCATCCTGGCCTGACCGATCTGCCGCTTGAGCCGCTGCTCGGCAGTCTTGCCGAGCGCCGGATCGAAGGCCGCCTCGACCACCTGGCGGGCGCCGATGCAGAGCCGGAGCGCCCCGATCGCAACGCCCGCAAAGCTGCCGAGCCGGATCGGCTGGCCGACCCGGCAGATCCGTGCGGCGAGTCGCCGCTCGGCCTCGGGGACCCCGACCGGCAGGCGGTCGGAAAGGTCCTCCTGCAACCAGCGCCAGACCTCGCGGGCGGCGTCGACGTCCATGGGCCGAGCCTGACCGGTCGCATCCGGCTGCAGGATTTTGAACGAGAAGATCGTCGCGGGCGGATCGGCGCCGTTCGGCGGCGGGGCGGCCGCGGGCTCGAGCCGCGGCGCGGCGTCGATCGCCTGCCGGATCGCATCGCCAAGCCGCTCGACGATCTGCACCCGCAGGGCCTCGGGTACGGCACGGTAGGCCTGGATCTCGAACAGCGCGGCGCGCCAGCGCAACAGGAGGCCGAGGTTCGGCTGCGCCGGCAGGGCCGCGATCAGCGGCTGCCAGGCGTCCGGCCATTCCGGCCGGGCGAAGTACTGGCCATAGCCGGCCGGCAGCGGATCGAACCCGGGCACCTGCTCGGCGAGCCGCGCGGGGACCAGGAGGGCGCCCGCGAATGCCGGCCCCATGGCGAACTTCGAGCCGGTGACCAGCACCATCCAGCCGGCCTCGAGGTAGCTCCGAAGCGATGCCGGCCCCTGACGCATCTGACAGGCGTCGACCACGACGTCGATCCGCTCGCCGTGGCGCGCGGTCAGCTCCCGGATCGCTTCGAGGGTCGGTGCGCCGAGGCCGCTCTTCGAGACCTCGAGCAGGTGGACGAGACAACGGGCCCCCCGCGCGACCGCGCGCAGCGCCCGGGCCTTGACCTCGGCATCGACCGCGCTCGGCCGGCGGGGCGTGCCATCCGGTGCCCGGATCTCGATCGTCTCGAGCGCAATGGATGCCGGCTCGAGCCCGGCGAGCGGCGCACCCTGGCCGACCGCCGCGCCGGTCGGCGTCTCGGCCCCGAAGTGCAGACCCCGGGCGGCGTCCCGGAGTCCGCGCCCGGTCTCCTCGGGCGCGATCACGATGTTGACCAGGCGCTCGGCCCGCCGTCGGTGGGCGAGATGCAGGGCCGCGTACTCGGCATCGGTCCCGGACGGCGACAGCACCACCTCGACGCCGGGCAGGTCCTCGACCCCGGCCGCCGCCAGGACGCCACGCCTGATGTCGGCGATCGTCTGCTCGAGCGCGTGGGGCAGCCGGTGAGCGAGGCCGGCCTGGATCAGCTCCTGGCGGATCGCCTCGACCGCGCGATAGGCCGGCGCCGAGATGGTTGTGGCGGTCGACGACGCGAACTCCAGGCTCTCCGGCTCGGGCAGGGCACTGCAGCCGTAGGGGCTGCGACCGCTCGAGGCGTCGAGCCGCAGCCTGCTGCCGCCGCCGCTGAGCAGGAGGTCCTCGCTGGGCGCGGCGAGCGCGCCGAGCCGTTCCGTGAGCTCGACGTCGATCGCGACCGGGCCAGCATCAGCGGCCGCGCCGTCGAGGCGCAGCAGCTCGCCCGGCAATCCCTGCCAATCGGGTTCGTCGGCGGCAAGCATCTGGTAGGCTCGAGCGAGCCAGTCCGGGAGGGCGGCGAGGCCGTCAGCCCGCTCACGGGTCGGCAGCAGCGCGCTGTAGCGGGCGGCGACCCGGGCGACCAGGCAGGCGCGGGCGCGGCGTTGTCCGGGCCCCGGCTCCGGACCGCCGAGCCGCTGCCAGAGCGACAGCTCGAGCGCGTGCCGGAGTAAGATCGCCGCGCCAACCGGATGCGCGAGGGCGTCCGGGCGGATGACGATCCGGTCGGCCTGCGTGACGGAGAACGGCAGGCCCAGGGCTGGATCGACCGCGAACCGGACGCCGGCGCAGAGCGGACACAGCTCGGGCCGCGCGGCGGTCAGCCGGATTGCGAGCCTCAGATGGTCGGCCGTGCCCTTCTCGACGGTCGGAGCGGCGGGAGCGCGGAACCGCTCCTCATGCCCGGTTGCCGGGTCCGGCCGCCTGGGTGGCCGCGGCGCCTGTCGGCTGCCCGCCATCACGCAGCGCTCACACCCGCGCTCGCCAACCTCGCGAGCCGCCGCTCGCCAAGCTCGAGGACCGCCTCGAGCAACCGGTCGAGATCGGCCTCGGTGGTCCGGTGATTGGTGAGGTTGACGCGGATCGCAAGACCATTGGCCAGGTTCACGCTCGAGGGCGCTGCGATGCCGCTCTCCTGCAGATCGGCCACGATCTCCGCGTTCAGGCGATCGATCTCCGCGGCCGCGAGACCGTCGCCCCGGACGCGGAAGCAGACGATGTTGAGCGCGACCGGCGCCATCAGCTCGAGGCGCTCCTGCTCGAGCACCCGGGTCGCCAGATACTCGGCCTGGCGGCAGTTGGCCGCGATCGCCTGACCGAGGCGGTGGCTGCCGTGCTCCTTGAGCGTGAACCAGACCTTGAGCGCGCGAAAGCCGCGCGACAGCTCCGGCCCGAGATCGCAGAACCAGGGCTCGCCGCCGGCCAGCCCGCGCGCCGTACGCTGCAGGTAGTCGGCGTGGAAGGCGAACGCGTCCCGATGCACGTCGCCGCGGCGGACCAGGATGCAGCCGGCGTCGTACTGGACGTGCAGCCATTTGTGGAAGTCGAAGGCGAGCGAATCTGCCCGCTCGATGCCGGCGAGCCGTGGCTTCAGCTCCGGGCAGAGCGCCGCGAGCGCGCCGAAGGCGCCATCGACGTGCAGCCACAGACCGTGCTCGGCGGCCAGCTCGGCGAGCATGGCTAGATCGTCGATCGCGCCGGTGGCCGCGCTGCCGGCGGTGCCGATCACGCAGAATGGCTTGAAGCCGAGGCGCCGGTCGGCGGCGATCGCGAGCTCGAGCTGCTGCGGGTCGAGCCGGTGGTCGGCGCCGATCGGGATCGAGCGCAGCGCATGGCGTCCAAGCCCCAGGAGCTCGAACGCCCGCGCGACGCTGCTGTGCGCCTCGCGCGACGCGTAGCCGATCAGGCGGGCCGGAACCGCGCCCAGCCCATCGGCCCGGACGTCGCAGCCGGCAAGGTGGTGCCGTGCGACCGCGAGCCCGATCAGGGTCGCCATCGAGGTGCCGCTGACCACAAGGCCGCTCGTGCCTTCGGGAAAGTCGAACAGCTGCCGGCACCACTCGATCACCTGGCGCTCGACGTAGATCGCGCCGTGGTCGCGGCCGCCGCAATTGGCGTTCATGGTCGCCGCCAGCAACTCGGCGAGCAGGCCGCCGGCGGTGCCCGAGCCGTGCACCCAGCCGAAGAACCGGGGATGGATGTTGCCGGTCGGGTAGGGCAGGATCGAGCGCAGCGCCTCGGTCACGGTCGCCTCGGCGCCCTGGCTCAGAACCGGCAAGGGCGCGCGGAAGGCGCCCCGGACCGCCTCGGGCACCGGCTGCCAGACCGGCCGCTCGCCGACAGTGCGCAGATAGGCCAGCACCTCGTCGAGGAGCCGATGGGCGAGCCGCGCGAACGCGTCCCAGTCGGCGGGATCGAGCGAGCCTGGCGGGGCAGCTGGCATGGCACCTATCGACCGGGGAGTGGCCCTTCCGTCCACCCGCCCGACGCTAGGCGATCGGGGTCAACGTGAGGTTAATGCGGCCCGCGCTCAGGCTGTCGGCAACCGCGCCGTTGACCGCGGCTACGCCCCGCCATCGCCCGCGGTCAGTTCGCCATGATCACCGGGATCTCGGCCGCGCCCAGGATGTGGCTGGTGGCGCCGCCGAAGATCATCTGGCGCAGCCGGCTGTGGGTGTAGGCACCCTTGAGGAGGAGATCGGCGCCGGCCGCCGCGGCTTCCTCGAGGATCGCCGCACCGACCACGCGTCCCGCCGCCTGGGCGTGCCGGCTGCGCGCCTGGATGCGGTTGCGGACCAGGTTCTGCGCGACCTCCGCCGCGCTCGGGCCGGGCACCATGCCCTGATCGACACTCAGCACCAGGACCTGCTCGGCCTGAGCGAGGAACGGCATGGCCATCGCGATCGTGCGCGCGGTCTCGGTGCTGCCGTTCCAGGCGATCACGACGTTCTGGCCAAGGGTCTCGGGTGCGGCCGGCGGCGCGATCAGGATCGGCCGGCCGCTCTCGAACAGGGCGGTCTCGAGTGCGCTCATCGACGGTGCCGGCGTGCCCGCGACCGGCCGCCCGACCACGATCAGGTCGAACACGCGGCCGAGCGAGCCCAGGACCTCGGTGCCCGGCGAGACCTCCTCCTGCCAGTCGGCGACCGGACGCTCGCCGGCCAGCACGCCCTGCCCGACCGGGACGTCGTGCTCGCGCATGAAGGCATCGAAGGCGTCGCGCAGCCGTCGGCTGAGCTCGCGGTCGGCGCGCTCCAGGTCCTCGACGATTTCTGTCGCCGGAATGAACGCCCCCTCGGGCGCCACCGGCACCAGGCGCGGCATGCCCGGACGCACGTGCAGACCCGAGATGTAGGCGGCAAAGCGGGTCGCGGCGAGCAGCCCGGTGGCGAGCACCGAACGCAGCCCCGCGTGCTCCTCAAGGTGAACCAGTATCGTACGCATACTCATGGTCGTCGCCCTCCTCGGAGCCGCCGCCCGGAGCCGCAGACCGTCGGCCAGCTCGACCGGTGGTGACGCGCCGGACCGGCCCATGGCGAGCGGCTTGGCGGGCCCAGATACTCCGAAGTCGAGCCGAGTTTCCAGTCCAACCTGTGTGGCTCGCGCGCCGATGGTTCTGCCGGGCCGGAAGCACGGCGCAAAACCGGCCCTCAGCCCGGATAGCCGGTCGCCAGATGGGCCAGGCAATCGCCGCGCTCGACCCGGAGGATCGGGCGCTTGCAGATCACCGTACCGGCGCTCCGGAACGCCACCTCGTCCGGTAGCGCCGCCGGATCGTCGACGGCGTGGACGAAGCCCGCGGTCTGGCCCGCCCGGACCTCGTCGCCGAGCTCGAAGGCCGGCTCGAACAGGCCGCTGCCTTGCGCATGGACGTAGTATTCCGGCCCGCCGACCTGCATCAGGCGCGGCCGGACCCCGGCGTGGGCGGCAGGCCGCGGCATCAGGCCGAAGTGGGCCAGCATGTTGCGCACCCCGCGGCGGGCGACCTCGAGCGTCGTCCGGGTCACGGTGCCGGCGCCGCCGAGCTCGGTGGCGAGGCCGACCACCCCGGCACGATCGCAGGCGGCGAGCAGCGTCCGATCCTCGCGCCCGTCGCTGGCCACGTAACCGATTGGCGCCCCGAACGCCTCGAGCGCGCCGATCTTGGCGGCCAGCTGCGGGTCACCCTCGCCGTGCCGCCGGACCAGGGCACTCGGGATGTACTCGAGCGTCTTGCCGCCCGAATGCAGGTCGACCGCGGCATCGCACAGCGGCAGCAGCACGCTCTCGATGAAATGCGCGATCGCCGCGGTCGGGCCGCCGTCGGGGTCGCCCGGAAAGCTCCGGTTGAGGTTGCCGCCGTCGACCGGCGAGCAGCGCTGGCCGGCCTGGGCCGCCGGCAGGTTGGCCGCCGGCAGGATGATCAGCCGGCCCTGGATCGCGCCCGGATCGAGCTCCCGGATCAGGCGAGAGAGCACGATCTGGCCCTCGTACTCGTCGCCGTGATTGCCGGCCTCGAGGTAGAGGGTCGGGTCGCGGCCGTTCCTCAGCACACAGATCGGGATGCCGATCCAGCCATAGGCCGAGGTGTTGCTCGAATGCGGCAGCTGCAGATGTCCGATCTGCCTGCCGTCCCGCTCGAAATCGACGAAGCAGCGGATCCGGGTTGCTCCGACCATTTTTTCACCTCTGTGGGCCCGTGTGACCTGCGCCTTTCGCCGCGCTGCCGCTCCGACTAAGCTCGGCGCGCACGCAGGGAGGAGACCATGCTGGAACGCTTTCCGGTCGACAAGGCGGACTTCGAGGGCCCGGTGCTGATCACCGGCGCTGGCGGCTGCATCGGCAGCTGGGCGACGGCGCTGCTGGTTCGCGCCGGCGTGCCGGTCGTGGTCTACGACCTCTCCGACGACAGGCGCCGGCCGCGCCTGCTGATGACCGAGGACCAGCTGGCCAGGGTCACCTGGGTCAAGGGCGACATTTCCGATACTGCCGCGGTCGCCGCGGTCGTTGCCGACCATGGCGTGCGCGCCATCATCCATCTCGCGGCCCTCCAGGTGCCGTTCTGCAAGGCCGACCCGGTCGCCGGCGCGCGCGCCAACGTGGTCGGCACGGTCAACGTGCTGGAGGTTGCCCGCGCTCGTAGCCTGAGGCGGGTCGCTTACGCCAGCTCGATCGCGGCACTCTCGTTCTTCCCGGACGCGCCCTGGCTCGACACCCTCTACGGCGCCTACAAGCTCTGCAACGAAATGACCGCGGGCGTCTACTTCCAGGACTGGGGTGTTCCGAGCATCGGCATCCGCCCGGGCGTGGTCTATGGCGTCGCCCGCGACCAGGGCCTGACCTCGAAGACCACGATCGCGATCCTCGCCGCCGCCGCCGGCAGGCCCTACACCGTCCCCTTCACCGGCGTCGTCTCGGCGCTGCACGCGGGCGAGGTCGCCTCGGCCTTCATCAAGGCCGTCTCGCAGGACCGCAACGAAGCCCGCGTCTTCGACCTCAACGGCCGCCCCACCTCAGTCGCCGCCTGGCTGGAGATCCTGCGCGAAATCGCCCCCGACGCCCAACTGTCAATGTCCGGCGCCGAACTCCCCTTCCCCGCCGATCTCTCCGATGCCCCGATCCAATCCTACCTCGGCGACTACGGACCGGTCCCCTTGCAGGACGGCATCCGCGCCACCTACGACGCCTTCAAGCAGCTCCTCGCTCAGGGCGCGCTCACCCCCGACGTGGTCGCTTGAGTCGATAAGCCGGGAAACGGCCATGAACTGGATCAGGACATTGTCGATCGGAATGGCGGCAGTCGCGGCGTCGGGAGCGCAGGCCGCGCTGGCTGACCCGGTCACGGTCTACAGCGAAGCCAAGAGGCTGGGCGACGGCTTCGCCCAGGTCTACGCCGAGCTGGACACCGACGGTGCGCCCCGCGTGATCGGCGTGAGCTTCGATCCGGGCATGCTCGCCGGCCTGCCGACGATGCCCAACACCTGGAGCCGATGCTTCGACAAGAACGGCAACGGCCGGATCGATCCGCATGGCGAATGCAATGGCGACTACGAGCTCCGGTTCGCGCTGCCGCAGGAGCTGCTGCAGCGCTCGAGCACGCCCTTCAAGTGGATCGGCATCAACTGGAACCCGACGGGCCACCCGCCGCCGGCGCCGCCGGTCTGGGCGGTGCCGCACTACGATTTCCACTTCTACATCATGGAGCAGGAGGCGGTCGGCAAGCTCCGGCCGGGCGCGTGCGGCGAGCTCATCGACTGCGACGACTACCAGCGGGCTCGAGTCCCGGTACCGGCCAAGTACGTGAATGCTGACCACATCGACGTCGGCGCTGCGGTCCCGGACATGGGCAATCACCTGATCGATTCCAAGACGCCCGAGCTGGTGATCAAGGGGCGGGAGTTCACCCACACCTTCATCTTCGGCGCCTACGACGGCCACATCACGTTCTACGAGCCGATGATCACGCTCGCTTATTTCCAGAGCCGCCCCGATCTGTGCACGCCGATCAAGCAGCCACAGGCCTGGGAGACCGACGGCTACTACCCAATGCAGTACTGCATCCGTTATCTGGCCGACGATGAGCGCTATACCGTGTCGCTCGAAGATTTCGTCGGCCGGACTGCAGATTAGCCGCGGTAAGCCTGTCATGCCCCTCATCACAGCACGACCACCGACGTCAGACCCAGCCTTTCCGGCCATTACTCAGACAGGCTTCCTAGCGCGCTTCCGTCCAGCTCTCGGAGAAAGCGAGGGCGCAGGTGCTGAAGGGGCGGTTCTCGCGCTCGCGCGGCCACGGTTGACCCTTGGCCTGGACGCCGTTGCGGGTCAGGCGGGCGGCGAGTGCCGGGACCAGGATCGTGCAGACACCGTAGCGGCGGTCCGGGATCTCGTGCGGCTGGGTGTGGATCAGGAGCGGCTCGCCGAGGTCGTACCAGGTGAGCGAGATCTCCTCGTCGAGCGTGATCACCCGCTCGGTCCAGAAGTCGCGCGCATCGCCCGATTTCCCGAACTCGGCCTCGGTGACCGGAATGCTGTTGTCGGCGGTCTCGCCATTCAGCATGCCCTGGACGGTCGTCTGCAGCCAGCGCGCCATCGCGATGTTATCGGACCAGATCCGCCAGCGGTTCTCGGTCAGCTCGCTCTTCAGATAGAGGACGTGTCCCGGCCCGGCCGGACAAAGGAGAATCCGCCAGAAGCTCGCGTCGGTCGAGTTCGGGTCGCCGTCCCTGGCGCTGAGACGGATGAACGGGTTCTCGCCGGTCAGGATCACCCGGTTGGCATCGGCAGTGCTCATCGTCGGTCCCTCCGCTTGCCCTCAGGATAGCGCCGGTCGGGCTGCCGGGCAAAGCCGGCGCGGATCGGCGGGGCTGGCCATTCATGACGAATTGTTCAGTTGCATCCGCGGCCGGCCTTTGCCATTCCGTCAGCGCCAAGCGCCGGGCCGTGTCGCGAGCCCTTGGCGCGGGCGGGTACAGGGAGAATCCGGGCGATGGACAGACTGTTGGCCATCGAAGGGTTGGCCAAGCACTTCGGGCCGATCACCGCGGTCGAGGGCGTGAGCTTTGCGGTCGAGCGCGGCGAGGTCCTGGGCTTTCTCGGGCCGAACGGCGCCGGCAAGTCGACCACGATGCGCATGATCACGGGCTATCTGGCCCCCGATGCCGGCCGGGTCGAGGTCTGCGGCATCGAGCTCGCCGAGGACCCGATCGAGGTCCGCCGCCAGATCGGCTATCTGCCCGAGGGCGCGCCTGCCTACGGCGACATGCGGCCCGCGGGCCTGCTCGATTTCGTTGCCAGGCTCCGACGCTATCCCGCCGCCGAGCGGCGCCGGCGGGTCGACGCCGTGATCGGGCGGCTGGAGCTCGAGGGCGTGCTCGAGCAGCCGATCGAGACCCTCTCCAAAGGCTTCAAGCGCCGGGTCGGGCTCGCGGTGGCGCTGCTCCACGACCCCGAGGTCCTGATCCTGGACGAGCCGACCGACGGCCTCGATCCCAACCAGAAGCACCACGTCCGCTCGCTCCTCGCCGAGATGGCCAAGGACAAGGCGATCATCATCTCGACCCACATCCTGGAGGAGGTCGACGCGCTCTGTACGCGCGCGATCGTGATCTCCAGGGGCAAGATCGTGGCCGATGCCCAGCCCGCCGAGCTCGAGGCGCGCTCGAGCTACCACCATGCGGTCACGCTGCGTCTGCCGGCGAACCAGGTCGAGCCCGCCAAGGGCATCGTCGAGAAGGTTGAGGGCGTGATCCGGGTCGAGGCGAGCGATCTCGGTGACGGCGTCGGCCAGCTGCTCGCCTTCCCGCGCGCCGATGCCGACATCCTCGACCCGGTCTGCCGGGCGGTCGAGAGCGCCGGGCTCGCGGTCAACGAGGTCTACGTCGAGCGCGGCCGGCTGGACGAGGTCTTCCGGCAGCTGACCCAGGCGGCGGCCTGAGGAGGAGATCCGGGATGCACGCGATTGTCACGATCGGGCGACGGGAGCTCGTGGCCTATTTCGCCTCGCCGCTCGCCTACGTCTTCATCGTCATCTTCCTGGCACTCGCCGGCGGGCTGACCTTCTATCTCGGCTCCTGGCTCGAGCACGGCCAGGCCGATCTGCAGGCGTTCTTCACCTGGCATCCCTGGCTCTACCTGTTCCTGGTGCCGGCGGTCGGCATGCGGCTGTGGGCGGAGGAGCGCAAGACCGGCACGATCGAGTTTTTGATGACCCAGCCGGTGACCACGCTCCAGGCGGTGCTCGGCAAGTTCCTGGCCGCCTGGCTGTTCGTCGGCATCGCGCTGGTGCTGACCTTCCCGATCTGGCTCACGGTCAACTATCTGGGCAACCCCGACAACGGCGTGATCCTGGCCGGCTACATCGGCAGCTGGCTGATGGCGGGCGGCCTGCTCGCGATCAGTGCCGCGGTCTCGGCGCTGAGCAAGAATCAGGTGATCGCATTCGTGCTGGCGGCCGCGATCTGCTTTTTGTTCCTGATGAGCGGGCTCGAGATGGTCCAGGCGTTCTTCCGCGCGTGGGCGCCCGAGGCGCTGGTCCAGACGATTGCCGGCCTCAGCCTCCTGACCAGCTTCGAGGGCATCACCCAGGGCGTGATCGACCTGCGCGACGTCGTGCTGTTCGGCTCGCTGATCCTGGTCGCGCTGTTCATCAACGTCACCCTGATCGAGCTCAACAAGGGCAGCTGAGCCATGGCCAAGCCGCGCTCCACCAGTGATGCACCGGCGACGCAGAAAGCGCGCGCCCGTGCGCCACGCTTCGATCGCCGCCGGCTCGGCTTCGCCGGCATCGGCCTCGCGGTGGTCATGTTCCTCGCGGTCAACCTTCTGGCCGGCGCCTATCTGACCTCGACCCGGCTCGACCTGACCCAGGACCACCTGTTCACGCTGTCGGACGGCACCAAGCAGGTGCTGGCGTCGATCCAGGAGCCGATCGATCTCCGGCTCTACTACACCAAGCAGCTCAACGAGCTCGGGCCCTACTTCAGCGGCCACGCCCAGCGGGTCGAGGAGCTGCTCGCCACCTATCGGCGCCTGTCGCACGGCAAGCTCCGGATCGAGCGCCTGGACCCGGCGCCGTTCTCGCGCGAGGAGGATCTGGCGGTCGCCGAGGGGCTCGAGGGCCTGCCGATCAAGGACGACGGCACGCTTGCCTACTTCGGTCTGAGCGGGCGCAACTCGACCGACGACACCCAGGCGATCCGCTATCTGGCGCCCGAGCGCGCCAACTTCCTGGAATACGACCTGACCCGGATGATCAACGATCTGGCCCATCCCGAGAAGCCGGTGGTCGCGGTCCTGGGCGACCTGCCGCTGATGGGCAGCCAGTTCAACCAGTACGAGCCGTGGAAGGTCGTCGACGCGATGTTCCAGGTGTTCGACGTCCGCTTCCTCGGCGGCAAGCAGAACAAGATCGAGGACGACGTCAAGGTGCTGATGCTCGCCCAGCCGCACAATGTCGACCCGGCGACGCTGTATGCGATCGACCAGTTCGTCATGCGCGGCGGCCGGGTGCTGGCCTTCATCGACCCGCTCGCCGAGGCGATGGCGGCCGGCGGCGGCATGAACCCGATGGAGAACCCCGAGGGCGACGCGGTCAAGGCGATGGAGCCGCTGCTCGCCGCCTGGGGCGTCTCGATCCCGGATGGCAAGGTGATCGGCGATCGGGCCACGGCGCAGCGGGTCACCGCCCGCCTGCGCGGCCGCCAGATCGTGGTCGACTACCTGCCCTGGCTCGCGCTGGGTCAGGACTCGCTCGCCGCCAACGACGTCGTCACCGGCCAGCTGAAGCGGCTGCATCTGAACTCGGTCGGCTCGATCGAGAAGCGCAAGGGTGCGACCACGACGATCGAGCCGCTGGTGGTCTCGAGCCCGATGGCCGAGCAGATCGACGCCGACAAGATCAAGACCGAGCCCGACCCGGCCAAGCTGATCGCCGACTTCGTCGCCGCCGGCTCGCCGTTCACGCTCGCCGCGCGGGTCACCGGCCCGGTCAAGACCACCTTCCCGGACGGTCCGCCCAAGGGGGTCAAGGCTGACGCGCCGCAGCTCAAGGAAGCCAAGCAGCCGCTCAATCTGATCCTGGTCGCGGATGCCGACCTGCTGGCCGATGCGACCTGGGTCCGCTCCCAGAGTCTGCTCGGTCAGGACGTCGATGTGCCGATCGCCAACAACGGCGATTTCGCGATCAACGCCCTCGACAATCTGACCGGCAGCCAGGGGCTGATCAGTCTGCGCGGGCGCGGCCTGACCGACCGGCCGTTCGAGGTCGTGCGCGCCATGGAGCGCGACGCCGAGGACAAGTTCCGCGCCAAGGAGCAGGAGCTGCAGGCCAAGATCGACGCGACCCAGAAGAAAATCCGCTCGCTGCAGGACGAGGAGCAGCAGAGCGGGGTCATCCTGACCGCGGCGCAGCAGCAGGAAATCGACAACTTCCGTGGCGACATGATCGGATTGCGCCAGGAATTGCGCGGCGTGCAGCGATCGCTGCGCGAGAACGTCGAGCACCTGTCGACCTGGGTCAAGATCATCAACATCTGGGCCGTGCCGGTGCTGATCGCGCTGCTCGCGCTCGGGGTCGCGATCTACCGCCGCCTGCGGATCTCGCGGGCACATGCCGCCACCTGATCGACGCCAGGAGCTGAGCCAATGAGCCCGAAAGTCTTTCTCGGTCTGCTGGTCGCAACGGTGATCACCTCGGCGGCGGCCGCGGTCACGGTGCTCCACGAGCCGGCCGCAGCACCGGTGCACTACGGCGACCAGCCCGCGTTCCCGGCACTGCGCGCCAATCCGGACGCGGTCGCCAAGGTCGTGCTGACCACGCCCGAGGGCAAGTTCACGCTGGTGCGCGAGACCGGCGACCGGTGGTCGGCGGCGGAGCGCTTCGGCTATACGGTCGACGCCAAGCGCGTGCGCGACCTGGTCGTGGCGCTCGCCGACATGCGCCTGATCGAGGCCAAGACCAAGATGCCCGAGCGCTACAGCCGGATCGAGGTCGAGGACGTCACCGCCAAGGACGCCAAGTCGCGTATGCTCCGCCTCGAGACCGCCGACGGCAAGGTCTTGGCGGAGGCGCTGATCGGCAAGCAGCACCACCGGCTGACCGGCAGCCAGGAAGAGGGCACCTATCTGCGCCGGCCGGGCGAGGCCCAGGCCTGGCTCGCGAGCGGCGGCGTCCAGATCGAGCCGAAGGTCGTCGACTGGCTGGACAAGCAGGTCGTCGATCTCAGCGCCGACAACATCCGTCGGATCGAGATCAAGCCCGAGGGCGGCGAGACCTACGTCGCTGAGCGTGCGGCCGCTGGGGCGCCGCTCGTGCTCCAGGGTCTGGCCCAGGGCGAGACCGCGAAGAAGGCAGAGGATCTCAACCGGCTTGCCAGCGCCTTCGCTGCGGTGAGTTTCGATGACGTTCAGCGGCGGAGCGACGTCGAGTGGCCGGCCAGCGAGCAGACCGCGATCGCGACGACCTTCGACGGCGTCGAGGTGATGGCGCACCTGGCCAAGATCGACGGCCAGCCCTGGGCGATCTTCGATGCGCGCCAGGTCGAAGCCGTCGCCCCCGCTGCCAACGGCTCGAACGGCGACCAGACCGCCACGGCATCGACGCCGGCGGCCAGGGCGGGTGAGGCGACCCAGACGGCCGCAAGCACCGCCGCGGCCGCGGGGGCCGCCGCGGCCGAGGCGGCGGGCGAAAGCTCGGAGGAGAAGACCGCGGCGAGCGCCGAGAACAAGCCTGAGACGCCTAAGCTCAGCGCCGGCGAGCTCAACGAGCGGGTCGCCAACTGGGCCTACAAGATCCCGTCCTACGTCTTCGACCGGATGACCAAGCCGCGCAGCGAGTGGCTCGAGAACTCGAGCACGTCCTGAGCCGCGCTCAGGCCTGCCCGAAATTCTGCGCGTACAGGTCGCGCAGCTCGGCCAGCGCAGCCTCGGGCAGCGGACCAATCGCGGCCGCCGCCAGCGCCTCTTCCAGGTGTGCGAGCTCGGCCATGCCGACCAGCACGCCGGCTACGTCGGGATTGGCGAGCGCGAACCGGATCGCGGTCTGGGCGCGGGTGCCGTAGCGCTCGCCGAGGCGAGCGAACACCGCCCGCGCCCGTTCGCCTTCGGTCGCGAGCTCGGCGTCGTCGGTGATCGGATTCTCGCGGCCGTGGCGCTGATCGGTCGCGATCACGCCGGCCGCGAGCACGCGGATGTTCATCACCGCGACCCCGTGCGTCCGACAGGTCGCGATCAGGCCATCGAAGTTCTGGCCATGCCAGGCGGGCGGCATGGGCTGGCCGGCGCTCGGGTTGAGCAGGTTGTAATAGACCTGGGCGGAGTCGAAGCGGCCGCTCGCGACCACCTCGCGGCAGGCGGCGGCATCGCCGAGCGCGGTGATGCCGGTGAACCGGGTCAGGCCCTGCGCGCGCAGCCGGTCGAACGCGTCCGCCACGCCGCCGTTGCCCAAGATCCGTCCGACCGCGAGCAGGCCCTCGGTGGTCTCGGGGCCGATCGGGTTGTGCAGCTGGAACAGATCGACCGAGTCCAGCCGCAGCCGGTTCAGGCTCGCTTCCAGGCTGCGCTCGATCTGGCCCGCAATGTCGTCGAGCCCGCCGAGATCGAGGCGCACCTTGGTCGAGAGATGAGGCTTCTGGTCGACCTCCTGAAGCAGCCAGCCGAGCGTCTCCTCGGACTTGCCGTCGCCGTAGGAGGGCGCTGTGTCGACCCAGTTGATGCCGGCTTCGAGCGCGCGCTGCAGCGCCGCGCGTTTGGTCCCGTCGTCCTGGTGGATCAGAATGCCGCCGACCCAGCCGCCGCCGAAGATCAGCTCCGAAACCTGCAGCCCGGTCCGCCCGAAGGATCGATAACGCACGATTCTCTCCCAGTGTTGCTTCCGCGGAGGCCGGTCGATCAGGTGATCGGCAGCATGACGTGCTCGCGGTAGGCCGGACGCTGCTTCAGGCGCTCGTACCAGGCCTCGAGGTTGGGGAGCGACGGCCGCTCGATCGGCAGGCCGAGGTAGCGGTAGCAGGCGGCGCCGACCGGGATGTCGCCGATCGTGAGCCGGTCGCCGGCAACGAACCGCCGGCCCGCGAGCTGCGCCTCGAGCACTTGCCAGGTGACGCCGAGCCGCTTCGTCGCGGCATCGATCGCGCCGTGGTCGCGCCGGTCCTCGGGCGTGCGGATCAGGCCCCAGAAGACAACCGTCATGTCCGGGATCAGCGTGGTCTGCTGCCAGTCCATCCACATGTCGGCGCCGGCGCGCGCCGCCGGGTCCTCGGGCCAGAGGCCGCCGGCGTCGTAGCGGGCGGCGAGGTAACGGACGCAGGCGTTGGATTCCCAGACCACGACGCCGTCGTCGTCGATGGTCGGGATCCGCCGGTTCGGGTTGCGCGCGCCGTAATCCTTGGTGTCGAGGCCACCGAAGGCACCACCGACGTCGACCCGCTCGTGCGCGAGACCGAGCTCGCCCACGGTCCACATCACCTTTTGCACATTGATCGAGCTGGTGCGGCCCCAGATCCGCAGCATGGCGTCCTCCCCGAGAGCGATGGCCCCGGGCAGGTTGTAGCCTCAGTGATGGCGCCGCGCCAGAGCCCGGAGGTCGCCGGTCAGGCGTCGCGGCCGGGCGGCTGAAAGTATTGGGGCGGCGGGTTGGTCATGTCCTTGGGCGGCGGCGCCGGCTGCGGCTGGGCATAGAACATGGGCTCGCGCTGCTCGAGGCTGGGCTCGAACGGCAGCCGCATGTGGACCTCGCCGCCGTCCTGCTGCTCGGCCTCGCGCTGCGCCTGCTGGAGCTGCTCCGCGGTCGCGCGGTTCCAGGGCAGAACGTAGCCCCGCGGCTCCGGCACGTCCGGCAGCTGCAGCCAGAGGTAGATGCCTTCACCCTCGTGCATCTGCGAACCGAGCACCGTCGCCTCCTTGGCGTGATTCTGCCACCACTCCAGATCGATCGGCTTCGGCCGGCTCAGGAGATCGACCAGGCTGGCGTAGCTGAGCGGCAGCAGCAGCACGCCGGTCGCCAGCGCGGTGCCCTTGATCGCAAGCCGGCGCGGCGTCCAGAGGCTGATCAGCGTCAGGAGGCCGACCGCCGCGGCGGTCGCGACGAACAGCTGGCTCAAGTCGCTCATGACGGCCTCCATGTGCGCAGCTCTTTGAACAGATTGGTCACGCTGCCCGGGACCAGATCGCCGGCCGCGGTCAGTTGGAAGCGGTAAACCGTGGTCTCCTCGCCCTCGTGGTTCAGCATGACCTTGCTCGCGAGCAGCTGCTGGGTGTGCTCCTCCTTGGGCCGGTTGACGCTGGTGACCACGGTCACCGGCACCGGGAAGATCCGGTCGGAGTCGCGATAGAGGTGGAGGTTGACCGTGTATTCGCCGGGGACGATGCCGCGCGAGTAGGAGTTCTCGTAGTTCAGGCCGGTCGCGTCGTTGCGCTTGCCGAGATCGTCGCGCAACAGGTTGAACACCCGGCCGCCCTTGTTGGAATAGCCGACCGGCCGGTCGCCCGGCCCCTGCACCCACAGGTCGACGTCGGCGTCGATCTGGTCGGGCCAGCGGATCTCGACGATCACATTGCCGGGCGGCATGATCTGATCGCTGGCCTTGGCGCCCGGCGGGTGGATGTACGGCAGCATCAGGATCACCATCGCGACGAAACCGACCAGGGCGAGCATGATGACATCGCGGAACACCGTGCTGCTGGCGTCCTCGTCGAAGACATCAAGACCGTGCATGGTGCTCTCCGAGCTCGACCGTGGCGGTCAGGAGCTTGATCGTGCCGCCCTCGAGCAGCCGGACGTTGACCATCAGCCAGATGTGCAGCAGCGAGCCGACCAGCGTCGTGTAAAGAGCGATCGACATGCCCCGGATCAGGGTCGAGATCATCGGACCGATCGCGCTGACGTCCGAGGCGCTGTCCGGATGCACCCCCGAGAGCGCGATGATGAAGCCGATCACCGTGCCGGTCAGGCCGAGCAGGACCAGGCTGTTGGCGATGTGCCGGACCGGGGCGATCCGCCCGGCGAGCCGCAGCTTCAGGGTCGAGGCGAGGATCGCCCGGCTCTGGGCGTCGCGGCCCTCGATCGATCGGAGATAGGCGGGCGCCTCCGCGTAACGACCGACCTCGTAGCCCTTGATCTCGTTCAGCGACCGGCTGAGCTGCGCCACACGTTGGCCGCTCCAGAACAGACCGACCACGAACACGGCGACGATCGCCAGCGAGTAGATGCTGCCGTCGGCCGCCATGAGAGTCTGGATCCAACCCATGCCGGCGGCCGCCCCGAGCAGGGCAACGGCGACGCTGTTGGCCAGCGTGAAGCGCATCAGCAGGAGATAGCGATGGGCGACCGGATCGTCCTGGCTCAGCGCTGCGCCGACTTCCCGCGCGAAGCGCCAGAGCGCATCTCGGGTCGCGAGCGCCTGGGGGGCAGCGACGGCCTCAGCAGCGGTACGGGGCCAGCTCATGCCATCCTCCGATCTCGTCAGCCCGCTCCTCCGGCGTTGCCCGACGAGGCCCGTCCTCGGTCAGGTCGGCTCGGCGCGCTGATGACGGCTTCGAAATGAATTGGTCATCTTAGAACCCGGCGCGCGTCGGTTGGTTCCGCTGAGCGGGCCGGGTGCTCTGGCGATTTGCACCTCCCGGGCGAATCGGTTGCGAGGCTGACCTGATCGATCGCCGCGGCGCCTGCCGGCGCCCGGGCGAGCCCGGCCGCTTCAGCTCGCACCCGCCAACGACCAGGGGGCGCCCTGTCCGCGACCAGCATCCAGCAATACCGATTGGCTCTCGACTGCCGGCTTCGCTGGTTCCCAGCGCCGATCAAGCCCGCTGTACTGAAGGACGGCAGGTCGAAAGGGCGGTCGTCATAGTCATCATGGTTCGGCACCGCCGTCATCGCCGGTTGCCTTGATTCACAAGTGGCGCATCTTTTTCTTGCACGTGACGCATGGATGCGGCACCATGCGACGAAAGTGACGCATCTTTTACTGAGGGCTTGAAGCATTGATCGAGTCTCAATCGCATCAAGCCCGGATCAACCTGAACGACAATCTAAGCAGTCGATGGCAACCTGAAGTTATCTCGCTCAAACCGAGCGGTGATAGCGATACGTAATCATGTCGCAAACGAGCAAGACTCAAGCAGGTTGATGCTCCGGCTCCATGCGACGCTCGCGCACGGATGCATCACTTCTGTAGCATCCGGCGGCGAACGAAAGGCGAACGCTGGCGCCCCCGGCCGAGAACGTCCGCATCGCCCGCGTCCGACCGGCAGTCTCCCGGCTGGAGCTGCGGGTGACGAGCGCCGTGCTCGAATGCTAGTTTTCGGTAGTGCGTGTCAAACAACCGGTTCCATAAGGGCGGCTGGAGCCGTGCTCACGGCACAAACGGCACTCCGTGCCACACTAGCAGTAGAATCCCCAGCCACCGGATGAGCCGTAGGCTCACCACGGCATAGATGGCCATCTGGCCTTCCGCCCGCAGGACCACGTCGCCCCTACGGTTGCGGATCTCGAGAGAAGAGCGCTGGTTCTTCATCTAACACTCTTGCACATGTGGTTTTTACCGCTTGTTAACCTTCCTTAACAGACATCCGGTTAAGGAACTCTGAGGAGCGGTGACATGATTCTAAAACCCGGCCCGGGCTGTCAGGGTCCAGGCGCGGCTCGCGTAAAATCGTCGAAGTAGCCCGCGCTTGCCCCGGTGGAGCATCTCGACCGCGGGTCGTGGACCGCGACAAAAGGTGTCAGGAACCTTTTCTGGTCGCCTGCTTCGAAAGAAGAAAGGTTCTTTAATCGGGCAAGGGGGTGGTTGCTCTTTTTTGTCGTCGCTGCCGGGGGTCATGGTTCTTTTCGGGCTCGAGGCGCCAGCATGAGGGTCGCGAGGCGCCGGATCGATGTGTCAGACGGGGTCATCGCCGCCACCTTTTCCGCGATCTCGGCCGCCCGCGTCCCCGGCAGGGACGGTGTGCTGGTCGGGGTGGGCTAATGTTGGCCGCTCATGCCGCCGTCCAGCGGAAATCCTCCTCGCGGGTCCACAACCGGTGCAGCAGCACCGCGAGCTTGCGGGCGACCGCCACCCGCGCTTTCTTCATCCCGATCCGCTCGGCGAGCGCCCGGCCCCAGGCCCGCAGGGCACACGGGCGTTGCAGACGGGCCAGCAGCACGGTCGCCGCTTCGTACAGATAGCCGCGCAGGAGCGCGTCGCCCTGCTTGGAGATCCGCCCCGAGCGATCGACCTCGCCCGACTGATGGCGCCTGGGCACCAGCCCGACATAGGCGCCGACCGCGCCGGCCCGCCGAAACCGGCTCGGCGTCTCGACCGTGCTCTGGTAGGCAAGCGCGGTGATCGCGCCGACGCCCTTCGCGCTCCGCGCCGACACCACGTCGGCGCTCGGAGCCAGCGAAGCGGTCATCAGCCGGCGGCAGGTGGCGTCGCGGCGCGCCGCGCTGAGCAGCCCGCGGTCGAGACGCTCGACCTCGGCGCGCAGCGCACGCCGCGCCGCGAGTAGGGCATCGGCCACCGGCTGCAACGCCGGACAGTCCGCCACCAGGGCCAGGACCCGCTGCTCGAAGGCCTGACCCTTGCCCTTGCCGACCCGCAGCCCGAAGACCCGCAGCAGCCCACGCAGCTGGTTGCCGAGATCGCGGCCGGTCGCGACCAGCTGCGCGCGCGCCGCCAGCTTGGCGCGCAGCGCATGATGGTCCAGGCTCTTCACCCGGACGTTGGCGTACCAGCCCATGCGCGCGATCTCGGCCAGGCCGCGGGCGTCGTTGCGATCGGTCTTGGCCGGCCGCAGCGCCAGCTGCGCCTTGGCCCGGCGCGCGTCGATGCAGTGCACCACCAAGCCCCGCCCCCTGAGCTCGTGCCACAGCCACGGCGTCAGCCCACCGGTCTCCAGCAGCAGCCGGGCCGGGCCTTCCGGCAGCGCGGCCAGCGCGGCGGCGATCGCGTCCGGCTCGGTTGCCACCCGACGCTCCAGGACCACTGCCCCGCCCTCGTCGAGCACGCATACCGAGGTCTGTTCCAAAGACACGTCCAGTCCGGCATAGTACGCCATGGTTGCTCTCCTTGGTTCAGTTCAGCTCCGAACCAGCGATGGATCACCCATCGCTGGAGAGCAACCACCCGATTACCTCATGTGTCAGGAACCTTTGTTCGCTTTCGCCCCGCGAGTCTGGGTCGGCAGCGAGTCGCCCGTGATCTGGTCGAGCGTGTAAGGGCAGGCCTTCGGGAGGGCGTCGGCGGCTGCGGGTTCGCCGTGGGCGTGCAAGGACGCTGCGGCCTCGGTCCGCGCGCTTTCGTAGAAGCGAGCAAGGCTGCGTTCGATGCGCGGTCGTAGGGACGGCGTCAGATCCTCGGCGAGGTCGGCGCGCTGGGTGCGGATCGTTCGCTCCCAGCCGGCGTGCGGCTCGGTGGCGGTGCTGAGCTCCAGCTTCAACAGGTGTTCCATGATCGTTCTGACCCGCGAACGGACCTCGCGGTACAGGCTCCCGCCCACGTCCTCGATCTCCTCGACAACGTGCTCCAGGTCCAGCTCGGCAAAGCGCCGCCGGCGCAGCAGATCCGCCTGCACCTCGGACCAGGCGTAGAGGTCCTGCTCGTACAGTTCGCTCGACCTTGCCTTGGCTTGAACGGCCATACCGAGGCTCCTTGCCGCCCTGCATCGGTTTAGCATGGCAACGGGGACGCCACCAGGGATCGCCGGGCCGGCGAGGACTGCCGATCCGCCGGGGATCCGTGCGGCTCTTGGATGCTCCAGACTCCCCTCGCCGACGAGCCAGCCGCGGCTACGCGGCGGCGATCTCCGGCAGGTGGGCGAGCGAGGCCTGGAGGTCGGCCTCGTCGTAGCTCTGGTCGGTGAGCTTGCCTGCGAAGTAGTCGGCGTAGGCCTGCATGTCGAAGTGGCCGTGGCCGCAGAGATTGAACAGGATCACCTTGCTCTCGCCCTCGGCCTTGCACTGCAAGGCCTGGTCGATCGCGCCCTTGACCGCGTGGTTGGCCTCGGGCGCCGGCAGCACGCCCTCGACCCGGGCGAAGTCGATGCCGGCCTTGAAGCACTCGACCTGGTGGTAGGCGGTCGCCTTGATCAGGCCGAGGTCGAGGAGGTGGCTGACCATCGGCGCCATGCCGTGGTAGCGCAGGCCGCCGGCGTGGAAGCCGGGCGGGATGAACTCCGAGCCCAGCGTGTGCATCTTGACGAGCGGCGTCAGGTGGCCGGTGTCGCCGAAGTCGTAGGCGAATTTTCCGCGGGTCAGGACGGGCAGGCCGAGGGCTCGCAGGCGATCACCTCGACCTTGGGGCCGCCGCGCAGCATGGCGCCGAGGAACGGGAAGGCGATGCCGGCGAAGTTCGAGCCGCCGCCGGTGCAGCCGACCACGACGTCCGGGTAGTCGCCCGCCTGCTCGAGCTGGAGGATCGCCTCCTCGCCGATCACGGTCTGGTGCAGCAGCACGTGGTTGAGCACGCTGCCGAGCGCGTAGTGGGTGTCCTCGCGCCTGGCCGCCATCTCGACCGCCTCGGAGATCGCGATCCCGAGACTGCCGGTGCTGTCGGGGTGCGTCGGCCAGTATCTTGCGGCCGGCCTCGGTCTCGTCTGAGGGCGAGGCGACGCAGCGGGCGCCGTAGCTCTCCATCAGCGCCCGGCGGTAGGGCTTCTGCTCGAAGCTGACCCTGACCATGTAGACGTCGATTTGGAGGCCGAAGAGGCTGCCGGCGAGCGCGAGCGCCGAGCCCCATTGGCCGGCGCCGGTCTCGGTCGCGATCCGGGTGATCCCGGCCTCCTTGTTGTAGTACGCCTGGGGAACCGCGGTGTTCGGCTTGTGGCTGCCGGCCGGGCTCACGCCCTCGTATTTGTAGTAGATGCGGGCCGGGGTATCGAGGAAGCGCTCGAGCCGGCGCGCCCGGTGGAGCGGCGTCGGCCGCCACAGGCGATAGACGTCGCGGACCGGGTCCGGGATCTCGATCCGGGGCTCCTGGCTGACCTCCTGGGCGATCAGCGCCATCGGGAACAGGGGCGCCAGCTCGGAAGGACCGATCGGCTGCAGCGTGCCCGGATGCAGCGGCGGGGCCGGCGGCGCCGGCAGATCGGCCGCCAGATTGTACCAGTGGCTCGGGATCCTGTCCTCGCTCAGGACCGTCTTCAGGGTCCGGTTGTCGGCCGCCATGGTGCCCCCCGGTTCGTTGTGGTGGCAGCAGATTACCGACGCATGCCCGGCGGGCGCAAGCAGACCCTCGGCCGGTGGGATTTACCGCCGGCAACCGAGTCCCCATCTGGGAGAGCAGGCAGCGACCGGATGACCCGCGTGGACCTCGTCGACAGCCATCACGACCACGAGCGGTGCGTCGACGACGCGCTCCAGAAGGCGGCCGTGCTCTGCAGCCGGCGGGGAGCGCGCCTCACCCGCCTGCGCCGGCGGGTGCTCGAGCTGGTCTGGCAGGGCCACGCGGCGGTCAAGGCCTACGACATCCTGCAGGAGCTCGGCGGCAGCGCGGGCGCCGCCAAGCCGCCGACGGTCTACCGGGCGCTCGACTTCCTGATCGCGCATGGGCTGGTGCACCGGCTCGAGAGCCTGAACGCCTACGTCGGCTGTCCGGATCCGGACGCCGCGCACGAGGGGCAGTTCCTGATCTGCGACGCCTGCGGCGCGGTCAGCGAGTTCGAGGCGCCGCCGATCCAGGCGGCGATCGCCGAGCAGGCGGCGGCGCAGGGCTTCGCGGTCGCGCGCCAGACCGTCGAGGTGCGCGGCCTCTGCCAGCCCTGCCGTGCGGCCGTGGCGCGAGCGCGGCTTTAAGGCAGCGCCGGGGTTCGGGATCAGCCGGCCGCCTGGACCTCCTCCTCGGCGCGCGCGCGTGCGCGGCCGGCATCGCCAGGGCCGAGCTCGGCGAGCACCGGGCTCGTGATCGGCACGCCCGTGAATCCGCCGCGGTGCTCGACCGGCGGGCGTTCGCGCACCACCAGCCGCGAAGCGGTGAACACCGCCAGCAGCAAAGCACCACCGGCCGCGAACACGAACAGCATCCGCTCGCCCAGCAGCTCCATCGCCAGACCCACGACCAGCGGCCCGACCGTCGCGCCGGCCGCCCAGGCGAACAGCAGTGAGCTGGTCAGCGCGACCGCCTCCCCGGGCGCGCCCCGATCCTGGGCATGGGCGACGCAGACGGCATAGAGGGTCAGCGCGAACCCGCCCCAGAGGCAGAAGAGCGCGATGATGCCGAGCCGGACCGGTTCGCCACTCTCGCCGCGCAGCGCCACCCCCTTGGCCGGGCCGACGACGGCGAGCGCCAGCATGATGACCACGATCGCAGCCGAGGCCCCGAGGATGACCAGCCGCCGGTCGACCAGATCGGACAAGAGACCGATCGGCCATTGCAGGCCAAGCCGCCCGGTCTGGATCATCCCCATCAGCAGGCCGATGGTGGCGGCCGGCACCGCGGCCCTGCTGAGGAAATAGGGCGTGATGTTCATGACCGCGGTGTTCATGAAACCGACCGCGAAGCAGCCGACCGCGGCGACCGGCGCGACATGGTAGAGGTGGCGCACGCTGACGCCGACGACTTTGGGCTGGGTCGGGGTCTCGGCGCGGGTCAGCGAGACCGGGATCAGCGCGAGCGAGAACAGGCCGCTCACCACCATGATCAGCTGCGCCGAGGTGACGTCGAACAGGCCGATCAGGAACTGGCTGCCGGTCAGCGCCAGCGTGATCGTGATGGTGTAGAGCGCGATCACCCGGCCACGGGCGTCGTTCGGCGTGCGGTCGTTGATCCAGCTGTCGACCACGGTCGAGAGGCCGGCGATGCAGATGCCGTGGACCACGCGCAGCGCGAACCAGAGCGTGATGTCGGTCGACGCCTGGAACAGCAGCGAGGCGACCGCGGCGGTCGCGGCGAAGGTCGCGAACGCGCGGATGTGGCCGACCGCGCGGATCACGCGCGCGCCGATCATGCAGCCGATCAGGAAGCCGCCGGCGTAGGCCGTGGCGATCAGCCCGGTCGCGAACTCGCCGGCCGCCGCCAGCCCGAGCCGGACCGGCAGCAGCGTGCCGAGCGCACCGTTCGAGAGCTGAAAGATCGCCGAAGCGGCGATCACCGCCGCCAGCCGCACGAGGTGGCTTCTCAGCATCGCGCCCGCCCCGACCGCATCGGGCCGGCGCCCGCGCGAGGCGGTCTCTCAGCGGCACCAGGGCTGCCGCCGATCAGCCGATACATGCAGGCGGGCTTCCCAAAGAAAGGTCAAGAGCCCTCAAAGCGGAAAGGACGGGCATCCACCAACGGGTGGGACTGGCCTAATTACAGCTCCGGGAATATTTACGATAACTTTCGTATCATTCAAGCCTACCAAGCTCATTTGATCCCAAGGGGAACGATTCAAAAAGTTGAGCTCCTCAGGGTGAGGTATTGGGTAGGGCCAGCCCGTTATCTCTGGGTTGGCTATGTCCCAGGCGTCTACGCGGTGCGCTTCCCAAGATCTCGCCCAACTACTAGCATCGGAAGGTAGAGATTTCGCTCCGGCGATGCTTAACCGACATTCCACCAAGCCCGCGAGGGCATTCTTTAGCTTGCGCACCTCCGCTACTGCCTCCGAGAACCACGGGCTCAGGGGCTCTTTGATAAACGGCTGAGCAGCTAGCCCCTTTATCATCCTGCCCCAACAATAGATCGCCTTCTCCTCTATATTCCATATCATTGACCGCGTGCTAGCAATGTCGTCCGACACCTTAAATAGTGCTGCCTGCACATCTGGTCTGCTGGCTCGCTGCGACAGTACGTCGAATGCGCGCATAAACCCATACGCTATGTTTATGCGTATCAAACCGGGATCTATCGTTCTGCTGGACTGCACTTCAATAGTGGCCCGTATCACATGAACAGGCACTTTGCCCCAACCTGCGGCTGGGTCGATGTTGTCTGTTGTTATTTGGTCTATGACGATATCGGTCGCCGCTCGTGTGCCGATCTCGAGCAGTCCTTTGCTGGTAAAATCAGTGTCCTCAGCGAGCGCTATTGGCGCTACCACCGCGTAGACCTCAGTAGCACCCATTCCAATGGCGGCTCTGATGGGAACTACTTGTCGCATTCCTCCATCGACATAAAGGTCAGCGCTTCTAGTGCCCTTTGCTAATTCCTGTGCCTCGAAAAATACCGGAATGGCTGCGGAAGCAAGCATTCCAGCGATAACATCCACTTGCGGCGAACCGGGATCGGCGCTTGGCAATGCGGGATCATCGAGCAACCGCCCCATCTCTGATACGTACTTTATTGCACCGCTACGAAGCCCGACAGTCGCCATTCTTAGTCTAATGGTGCCGAACAATTCCCGATGAATGTGCCGTTTCGCCAAATCGGCGATGGGCTGCAGATTGTAAATCCCGTGTGCGATTGTAATATCATCAAGAAAGTCTTTTAGGTCTGATAACCTCGACGTGCTCCAAATCGCAAGATAGGGAATTACCCCACCTAAGAAGACAACAAAATAATCAGGACCGACATCTCCCCCTCCTATTGCTAACTTGATCCAGCCCGGCGAATTCCTGAACCATGAATTTTCTACATACATGTCGGAGTTTCGGGTCATGCCTAACCAAATCTTCTCCAGACCTCGAAATCCTTGGCTCTGCGCACCCTCCCCTTCAGCGAGTTTCAAGCCGTTGACCGAACCTGCTGAGGTACTACAAATTAGACCTGGGTGAAATCCGGTATTGTACATGTACGCCAATACGCCAACCTCAAATGAACCTTTGGCACCGCCGCCGCTAAGGACCAGTGCGGTGCCCCATATCTTGATCAACTGACGGAGGGATATTACAGGGGGCGGCGGCCAATGCAAACCGAGCCTTTGGGCCATCTCGCTGACTCTGTTTGCACCGAGATTCGCTGCGTAGTGCCTGAGGCCCATATCCGGCAAAGCAACCTCCTACGATGGTGGCGTATCCTCAGGACTTCTCGGAGTTCCCATCAGTCCAGGTCTCGGGGACCGCCAAGTGTGACGGGTGGCTCCTGTTATTGCAACGCCACTAGCATGGGAATGAGGCCTCTACCGCCGTTCAGGGCGCCGAGAGCCTTTCCCACGATCGCGCCGAATGCCTTTGCAGGATCGTCGGCACGCATGACATGGCCTGGACTAGTAGAGGTGGTCAGCAAATCTCCGATGCGAATAGCGGCGCAGGTTGCATCGGCCATGCAAAAGGTTTTCCCAATCAGCGCGACTGGAACCCGGTTTTCCGAAGCTTCGCGTTTGTCGAGCACAATACCGGGCCTGTATGTGCCCGCGCCAGATACAATGCCGACGACGCGGGTATCGTAAGGCTGAGTGGCCGCCACCAGAGTTCCCACATCATCGACACTTACAACCATTCCCGGTTCAAGCTCTGCGTTCCCGGCCACGTCGAAATGCTCGGCGCAGTCGGCGCCGCCGGGCAGGAAAACGTCACCGTTGACGGTCAGGTTGCCGGTGGTGGTTGCATCGCCATGCACCGTTAGATTTCCACGTGCAATCGTTAAATTCCCTTCAGTCACGAAGCACCCTGCGCCGCCCATGTTACTTCCGCTGGCGCCTATGACTGTTTCAAAGCCGAGGGAGTCGGTGATCGTGATCTTGCCGTGAAGAGCATCGATGACGATGCTGGATTGCGCATTGAACATTGGGCCGGTCAGTGTTATTTTTCCGCTTGGGAGATCTCTGTCTCCTGGAAAATCAAAAGCAATGGCTTCTTTTCCGGAACTGGTAGTGATAGTGACCGGGACTGGAAATGTTGGCATATTTTTTCCCTCCTTATCCGGAACCTAGCCGTTCTTATCCGGCACGGGCCTGGAGCGCGGCTGGCGGTGTAGTGCGCCCAGATGCTGAGAGACAGCGGACTGCGCTGTTCAGGCGGCCAAGGATAGGCTGGCCGGTGGGCATTGAGCAAGCCTTCGCTGCTCGGCGCGGATCTGGTTTGGGGTGCGGTTGAGCGCGCAGTGAGTGGGCGCCACTCGCCAGAGCCACGTTGGGCTTGATCGCAACCCGCTCCAGCGGTGCGAACCCGACCGGCCGATCACTCACCGGGCTGATGTTGCGCTTGTAGAACCAGGCGCCAACCTGCTCGGTGAGGATGCCGGGGATGCCTTCGCCGTGCAGATCGGTCCACTGGTAGGCCGCGTCATCCAGTCCGATGGGCAGGTTCTCCAGGCTTTCGGGATCGAGCTCCTCCACCATGTCCTCCACGACGGGCTGGGTGTATCCGGGATTCCCCAGATACCGGTTCCCACAGCGGCCATCATGCGCTCCTTGAAGCCACGTAGCAAGTCATCGCGGCATGGAAGGGTGTGCCGGGTCCCCTGGTGGTGGGTACGCCTTCGCCGGGCGTTTGCAAAGTCTTCCTGGCCCGCACCGCAAAGGGGGGGTCGGCTGGAGGCTCAGGCGCCCCGCGCGATGAAGCCGGGGTTGCGGAAGTCGGGCTTGCGGTAGAGGAAGGGGGCGCCGTCCCGGGTCGTGACCCGCCCGCCGGCCGCGGCGAGCACGGCGTGGCCGGCGGCGGTGTCCCATTCCATGGTCGGGCCGAAGCGCGGGTAGATGTCGGCCTTGCCTTCGGCGACCAGGCAGAATTTCAAGGAGCTGCCGGCCGAGATGCGCTCGGCGACGCCCTCCCGGTCGAGAAAGGCCTCGGTCTCGGCATCGCTGTGCGAGCGCGAGGCGACCGCGATCGCGCCGCTCGCCGGCCAGCTCCTGACGGCGATGGCATGGGCTGCGCCGCCGTTCCGGGTCATCGCGCCCTGGCCGCGCGCGCCCCACCAGACCTGGCCGAGCGCCGGGGCGAGGACCACGCCGAGCACCGGCGCCCGACCCTCGATCAACGCGATGTTGACCGTGAACTCGCCGTTCCGGCTGAGGAACTCCTTGGTACCGTCGAGCGGATCGACCAGCCAGAAAAGCTGATGGCCGACTTCGGGTACGTGGCCGCCGGCGACGGTCTCCTCGGCGACCACGGGGATTTCCGGGGTCGACTCGGCGAGGCCGGCAAGGATCACGGCCTCGGCCGCCTCGTCGGCGACCGTCACCGGCGAGGCGTCGGCCTTGGCGCGCACCTCGACGCCCTCCCGGTAGTGCTCCAGGATGACCGCGCCCGCACGCTCGGCCAGCGTCACGATCTTGGGCAGGAGATCAGCGTAGTCCACGCTCAGCCCTCCGGGGCGAAGGCGCGCTCGACGTAGGCCGCGAGCTCGCTCAGACACTCCTCCACGCCGAGCAGGTCGGTGCGGACCACCATGTCCGGCTTCTCGGGCGGCTCGTAGGGCGAGCTGATGCCGGTGAACTCGGGGATCTCGCCGGTCCGCGCCCGCCGATAGAGGCCCTTGGGATCGCGCTGCTCGCAGAGCTCGAGCGGGGCTTCGATGTAGACCTCGTGAAACGAGCCGCCCGCCGCCTGACGCGCGCGCTCGCGGTCGGCGCGATAGGGCGAGATGAACGAGCTGATCACGATGAAGCCGGCATCCGCGAACAGGCCCGCGACCTCGCCGACCCGGCGGATGTTCTCGGCCCGGTCCTCAGGAGAGAAGCCGAGGTTGGCGTTCAGGCCGTCGCGCACGTTGTCGCCGTCGAGCACGTAGACGTGGTAGCCCTTGGCGAACAGGCGCGCCTCGAGGGCGAGCGCCAGCGTCGACTTGCCGGCGCCCGACAGACCGGTGAACCAGAGTACCCCGCCCTTGTGGCCGTTCCGCAATACGCGCGCCTCGCGCGATACCGTGTGGCCGACGGCGGTGATGTTGGTCGCCCGCCGGGTGATCGATTCGCGCTGATCGGGGTAGCCCTCCATCGAGATGATGCCACCGCCGACCGGCACGAAGTCCTCAACCAGGACAAACCGCCCGGTTGCGGGATTATTCCGATGTTCGTCGAGCGCGAGAAGTCCGCGGGTCCGCAACACGACCTCGGCGACCGCATTGCGCTCGACCAGTTCGGCCGGCCCCGACGACAGATCGCCGGTATCGATCACCCGCTCGATCGACTGGACCGCGACCTCGGTCTCGCCGGTGTTGAGCTTCAAGGTGTAACGGTTGCCGACCGCCAGCGGCTTGCGGCCGAGCCAGAACAGGCGGCCGCGGAAGACGTTGCTCTCGATCGGCGGCTCGTCGGCATGGGAGGCGACCTCGCCGCGCTCGACGAAAATCTGCTCGTCGAGCGTGATCCCGACCGACTGTCCGGCCTCGGCCTCGACCGGCTGCTCGGGCACGCTCCAGGCCTCGATCGACTTGACCCTGGCGGACTTGTTGGAGGGCGAGAACAGCAGCGTATCGCCGACCGCGAGCCGGCCCGATTCGATCCGGCCGGCCAGGATCCGGCGCTGGTCGAGCTTGTAGACGTCCTGGATCGGCAGCCGCAGCGGGCGAAGGGCCTGGCCCGGCTCGGAGGTGAACTGGTCGAGCGCCTTGACCACGGTCGGCCCCTGATACCAGGGCATGACCTTGGAGCGGGCGACGATATTGTCGCCTTCGCGCGCGGAGATCGGGATGAAGCCGACAGGCTCCACGCCCAGGCTGCCGAGATAGGCGCGATACTGCTCGGCGACCGCGCCGAAGCGGTCGGCGCTGTAGCCGACCAGATCCATCTTGTTGACCAGGACCGCAACCTGGCGGACACCCAGCAGGTGGAGCAGATAACCGTGCCGGTAGGACTGCTCGCGCACGCCTTCCTCGGCGTCGATCAGCAGGAGCGCCGCCTCGCTGCTGGCGGCGCCGGTGACCATGTTCTTCAGGAACTCCTTGTGGCCGGGCGCATCGATGATGACGTAATCGCGGACATCGGTGTGGAACTGGATCTGGGCGGTATCGATCGTCACGCCCTGGTCGCGCTCGGCCTGGAGGGCGTCCATCAGGAACGCCCATTCGAACGGCATGCCGCGGCGTTCGCAGACCGCCTGGATCGTCTCGAGCTTGCCCTCGGGCAGCGAGCCCGTGTCGTGGAACAGACGGCCGACCAGCGTCGACTTGCCGTGATCGACGTGGCCGACGATCACGATCTTGAGCTTGGGCCGGGTGTGGGAGCTGGTCATCGCGCCGGCCCTCACATGTAGCCCTGGGCGCGCAGGCGCTCGAAGGCGTCCTCGGCCTCGTGGTCCATTGCGCGGCCGCTGCGCTCGGCGACCCGGGTGGTCTCGAGCTCGGTGATGATCTCATCGAGCGTGACCGCGGTGCTCTCGACCGGAAAGGTGATGTCGTGGTCGCCGAGCGAGCGGTAGCGCCTGCCGTTCTTGGAGAAGTACAGATCGATCAGCGGGATGTTCTCGCGCCGGGTGTAACGCCAGATATCGACCTCGCTCCAGTGCAGCAAAGGGTGCACCCGGACGTGGGTCCCGGGCGGGAAGCTCGTCATGTACTGGTTCCAGAACTCGGGCGGCTGGTCCTTCAGGTCCCAGCGGTTGTCCTTGGTGCGCGGGCTGAAGTAGCGCTCCTTGGCGCGGGTGCCTTCCTCGTCGCGGCGGATGCCGGCGATCAGGCCCCGAAAGCCGTGCCTGGCGAGCGCGCCGTTCAGGCCCGCGGTCTTGCGCGCGGCCGAGCGGGCGGCGGGCGGCAGGGTCGGGTCCATCTGCTCGATCGGCGGGCAGGGCTCGACCAGCAGCTTCAGGCCCCATTCCTGGCTGTAGCGCTCGCGGAACGCGTACATCTCGGGGAACTTCTTGCCGGTATCGACATGCAGCACCGGCAGCGGCACGTGGCCAAAGAAGGCCTTGCGGGTCAGCCACAGGACGACGTTGCTGTCCTTGCCGAGCGACCACAGGATCGCAAGGTGGTCGAGCTTGGCGAACGCCTCGCGCAGGATGTAGACGCTCTCGGCTTCGAGGGTATCGAGGTGATCCATGCTCCGGTCCGTTTGCAGCGACGAGCGCGGCGGGAAGCGGCGCTGTGCCACCGGCTGTCCGAGCGAATGTCAAGGCCGACCGGCGGTGCCCGCCGGGCGGCGCTACACTTAGCTACGCCGGTCGGCGCGTACAACCGCCGTCCTTGCTGCAGTGCACGCGACATCGCGTCGCTTGGCGCGCGGCGAGCCGGCAGTGCCGCCGCGCGCCCGAACAATCGTGGACAGCTCTCGATCGCCGCCCGAAGGAGGGCAGGAGCTCGACGACGCAGACGGGCGGCCGCTCCGCTCGTGCGCTCAGGTCCGGCGGCAATGCAACCGCACTCGTTATACTGCAGCCTGACCAAGCGGTTCGGAGGCGCGCAACAGGCCGGCTGGCACTGCCCGCACTGTGACTGGCCTCGTTGCCCAGCGCTCGAGCGCGTCGGTCGCTCGCGGCCGCGGCCGCGGCGCCGCTGCGACCCTCAGTGGCTCTCGCGCGGAATGGCGGCGCCGCGGCAGCCGCGCAGGAAGTCGAGGTCGGCGCCCTCGGAGGCCTGGAGCACGGTGTCGACATAGAGCTTCTGGTAGCCCGAGGTCATCGCCGGCCGCGGCGGGCTCCAGGCGGCGCGCCGGCGCGCGAGCTCCTCGTCGGCGACCTCGAGATGCAGGCGGCGCGCCTCGACGTCGAGCGTGATCACGTCGCCGTTCTCGACCAGCGCCAGCGTGCCGCCGGCCGCCGCCTCCGGGCAGACGTGCAGCACGACCGTGCCGTAGGCGGTGCCGCTCATGCGCGCGTCCGAGACCCGCACCATGTCGCGCACGCCCTTACGCAGCACCTTGGGCGGCAGGCCCATGTTGCCGACCTCGGACATGCCGGGGTAGCCCTTGGGGCCGCAGTTCTTGAGCACGAGGATGCAGGTTTCGTCGACGTCGAGCGCCTCGTCGTTGATCTTGGCCTTGTAGTCCTCAATAGTCTCGAACACGACCGCCCGGCCGCGATGCTTCATCAGCGCCGGCGTCGCGGCCGAGGGCTTGAGTACAGCACCATCGGGGGCGAGGTTGCCGCGCAAGACCGCGATTCCGCCGTGCGCCGTGTGCGGGTTGTCGAAGGTCCGGATCACCTCGGTGTTCCAGTTGGGCGCATCCTTGACGTTGTCCCACATGCTCTGGCCGGTGACCGTGAGCGCACCCCTGTCGAGCAGGCCGTGCTCGCCGAGGGTGCGCATGACTGCCGGCAGGCCGCCCGCGTAGTAATAGTCCTCCATCAGGAAGCGGCCCGACGGCATGATGTCGACCAGCGTCGGCACCTCGTGCCCGTACTCGTCCCAGTCGTCGAGGCCGAAGCGCACGCCGGTGCGGCCGGCGATCGCGATCAGGTGGATCACCGCGTTGGTCGAGCCGCCCAAGGCACCATTGGCGCGCACGGCGTTGAGGAAGTTCTCGCGGCGCAGGATCTTGGAGATGCGCAGGTCCTCCTTGACCATGTCGACGATGCGCCGGCCGGTCAGCTGCGCGATCACCTTGCGCCGGCTGTCGGCGGCCGGGATCGCGGCGCAGCCCGGGAGGCTCATGCCCAAAGCCTCGGCCATCGAGTTCATGGTCGAGGCGGTGCCCATGACGTTGCAGTGGCCGACCGAGCGCGACATGCAGGCTTCCGCGTCCATGAAGTCGGCAAGGCTCATCTCGCCCGCCTTGACCTCCTCGGCGAAGCGCCAGACGTCGGTGCCCGAGCCGATGTCGGTGCCGCGGAACTTGCCGTTCAGCATCGGCCCGCCCGAGAGCACGATCGCCGGCACGTCGCACGACGCGGCGCCCATCAGGAGCGCCGGCGTGGTCTTGTCGCAGCCGGTCATCAGCACGACGCCGTCGACCGGGTTGCCGCGGATCGCCTCCTCGACGTCCATCGACGCGAGGTTGCGGAACAGCATCGCGGTCGGCCGGAGGTTCGATTCGCCGTTCGAGAAAACGGGAAATTCCAACGGAAAACCGCCGGCCTCGTAGACGCCGCGCTTGACCCGCTCGGCGAGCTCGCGGAAGTGGGCATTGCAGGGCGTGAGCTCGGAGAAGGTGTTGCAGATGCCGATCACCGGGCGGCCGTCGAACAGATCGGCCGGGAAGCCCTGGTTCTTCATCCAGCTGCGGTGCAGGAAGCCGTCGCGGTCGGGATGCCCGAACCAGGCGGTGCTGCGCAACCTCTTGTCACTTCCGGCCATGACCCTCGCTCCCCACGCCTCTTGCCGCCAGCCCACGGGCGGAGCGCCAGTCCTACACCAGAATGGTTTGAGCTTCCAAGCCGCTCTGCGGCCGGACGCCGGTGCGACTCTCTCCGGCCGCGCGGTCCTGGTCGCGGATCGGCACGCTGGGCGGCCCGGGCGACCGGCGCGCTCGATCCGGTGCGCAATGCCGGCGCGCGCCATGAGTCAGTTCAAGGGGCCGCGCGATTGCGCAGGGACAGCACCGCCGGCGGCACGGTTCTCGTAGAGAAGCACGCGGGCATGGCCCCAGCCGATCGAGATGACGTCGAGATCGCCGTCGCCGTCGATGTCGACGAGGATCGCGCCGTCGTGGTGCTCGTCGCCGACCGCCGCGATATGGCCGAGCCAGCGGCCGCCGTGGCCGTCGGCGTTCTCGAAGACGTAGAGCTTGGCGGTCTCGGGATGAGCGAGGTTGTGCTCGCCCACGACCACGTCCGGATCGCCGTCGCCGTCCAGGTCGCCGACGTCCAGGCTCATCGGCCCGGTCACGGTCGCGATGACGTGCTTGGTCCAGGGGCCCTTGGCGGCTGGCGGCTGCTCGTACCAGACCACGTCGCCGGGCTTGGAGACCGCCTCGAAGCCGACCACCGCGTCGAGCCGGCCGTCGGCGTTGAGGTCGGCGAGCCGGTTGCGATCGGGCGGCGCTTCCGGCCCGATCTCCTGCGGCTCCCAGCCGGTGCCGAGATTGCGCAGCCAGCGGGTGCCGAGCAGCAGGTCGATCCGGCCGTCGCGATCGATGTCGCCGGCGGACAGTGCCTCGTCCTGCGAGACTTCGCTGACCTTGCGCAGCGGCCAGCGCGTCCGCACCGGGTTTTCCGGGATGGTCAGCATCTGGATGCCGCGCCCGGACTTGTGCCAGGAGAGCGCGATCTGCGGCCGTCCGCCCTGGAAGCGCGCGAGCGCGACGCCTTGCAGGAAATCGCCATCGCCGGCCTCGAGGTTGGCGTGGATCGTGAACGTGCCGTGACCGTCGTTCTCGGCCCAGACGAACTCGGCGTTCCGCTCGGCGCCCTTGCCCTCGGTGCCCAGCACGTCGGGGTCGCCGTCGCCGTCCAGATCGGCGACCGCCGCCATGTTGTTGAGCGGCGCGCCGATCGTCCGCCGCTCCCACGCGCCTGCGGGGTCGCCCGGGTTCCGGTACCACCAGCCGCCGGTGACGATGTCCTGCCGGCCGTCGCCGTCGAGGTCGGCCGCGGTCACGAACACGCTCCGCCAGGGTTTGTCGGCGTCGATCACGTGCCGCTGCCAGCGGTCGAGCCGCGCATGCCGGTTCAGGAGCACGTCGATTCCCGGCGCGCCCTGGTGGTAGGGCTTCGCCAGGATGTCGAGATCGCCATCGCCGTCCAGGTCCGCCAGCCGCGATTCATGGTTGGCGAGCCCCTTCGAGATGACCTGCTTGCGAAAGTGGCCGCGGCCGTCGCCGTAGAAAACCCAGGCGGTGGCATCGGCGCCCCGCCCGGGATCGCCCATCTCGGCCGCGAAGATGTCGAGGTTGCCGTCCTGATCGACGTCGCCGAGCGCCAGGCTGTGGCCGTGCACGATGTCGGTATCGAGCAGATCTTGGCCGACCCATGCGCTGCCGTCCCATTGGTACCATCGAAGCGGTCCGGTACCGTCGCCGACCCCGAACACGACCTCCGGCCGGCCCCCCCGTACGAGCTGGCCGGCGGCGGCGCGCGAGGAATGCATGGCGGCATCGATCACATGGGCGGTGAAGCTGCCGTCGTCCTTGCGCTCGAACCAGCGGCCGCCGCCGACGACATCGACCCGGCCATCGCCGTCGATATCGGCGGCCGCCAGGCCCTCGAACTCTCGGGACGGCGCCTCGAAGATCGTGGTCAGCGGCCAGGGCCCGCTCGTGCGCGGGTCGGTCGGAATCCCGGCGACCAGCAGGCGGTGCGCACGCTGGTTCCAGAAGACGAGCTCTGCTCGGCCGTCGCCGTCGAGATCGGCGAACATCTGGTCGTGGTGCTGATTGCCGCCGCTCGACTTGATGACGTGGCGCCGCCAGCGCGCAGACTGCAGAGCGCCGGCCCCCGGGTTCTCCCACCAATAGACGTGATTGCCCGAGGCGTCCTCGCCCATGACGATGTCGAGATCGCCGTCGCGGTCGATGTCGTAGGCGGCGCCGCCCGCCTCGAGCCCGAGCAGATCCGGCTCGATCACGAAGCGCTGCCAGCCGGCCGTCGCGCGCCGGTACCCGACCAGGGACGGCGCCTTGTCGCGGGCGCCGATCACCAAGTCCTGGACGCCGTCGCCATCGAGATCGGCGACCAGGGCGGCGGTCTGCTGGTCGGACTTGCCGGGCACCGGCAGGTCGCCGGCGGCGCTCGACAGGTGCAGCCACGCCGGATCGACGGCTGGCTCGGCGCTCGACGTCACGCCGACCAGCACGGCGCCGATCCCCAGCGCGAGCGTCGCTCCGACCGCGCCGCCGATGATCCACAGACGTGTCCTCGGAGCCATGTCTGAGTGATGATCTGCGCTCGCGCCGGGGTCCGCAACCGGCCGCGCTGCGACCAAACCGCCTCGGACCGATCGAGGTGGTGGCGCCGGAGTAGCGCGGGTCCGCTAGCGTGAGGCTCGGGTCCCGCGCTGCATCGGGGGCGGATGCAACACGTGAGCGGCAGGCATGGCGGAGGCTGAGCACGACGGCCCCCGGACCGGCGCGCCGCCCCCGCCGTTGACAGGGCGGGCGCTTCGGCCTAGCTATGCGCCCGCGCCCGGGTCGTCCTCGGTCCGGGTCTTTCGTCGTTCAGCCGGTCGGAACTCCGCCCGGCAGAGAGTCTGGGCTTCTGACGATGAAGACCTTTTCCGCCACGCCCAAGGACGTCGAGCGGGGCTGGTGCCTGATCGATGCCGACGGGCTGGTGCTCGGTCGGCTCGCCGCGCTGGTCGCCACCCGGCTGCGCGGCAAGCACAAGGCCATGTACACGCCGCACATCGACTGCGGGGACCACGTGGTCGTGGTCAATGCCGAGAAGGTGGCACTGACCGGCAACAAGCGCGGCCAGAAGACCTACTACCGGCATACCGGGTACCCGGGCGGGATCAAGCAGCGCACGGTACAGCAAATTCTCGAGGGCGCGCATCCCGAGCGCGTGATCGAGAAGGCGGTCCAGCGGATGCTGCCGGGCGGCGCGCTCGCGCGCCAGCAGTTGAAGAAGCTGCACGTCTACCCGGGCCCCGAGCATCCGCATCAGGGTCAGGCGCCGGTCGCCTTCGATCCCGCCGCCGACAACCGCAAGAACACCGTCAAAGAGCTCGCCCATGGCTGATCATCCGACCCGCACGCTCGCCGATCTCAAGGACCTGGCGCAGACCGTCACGCCCGAGCCGGAGATCGCGCCGCCGACGCCCAAGATCGACCGCCAGGGCCGGGCTTACGCGACCGGGCGGCGCAAGGATGCGGTCGCCAGGGTCTGGGTCAAGCCAGGGGCCGGGCGGGTGACCGTCAACGGCCGCGACATCGAGGTCTACTTCGCGCGGCCGGTCCTGCGCATGATCATCAACCAGCCGTTCGTGGTCGCCAGCCGCGTGCAGCAGTTCGACGTCGTCTGCACGGTCAAAGGCGGCGGCCTGTCGGGACAGGCGGGCGCGGTCCGCCACGGCATCAGCCGGGCGCTGGTCACCTACGACCCGGGGCTGCGTTCGCCGCTCAAGGCCGGTGGTTATCTGACCCGCGACTCGCGCCGGGTCGAGCGCAAGAAGTACGGGCTGCGCAAGGCGCGCCGCAGCTTCCAGTTCTCCAAGCGCTGACCGCGTCTGAGCGCGCGGGGGCCTCAGCCCTGGGGCTCGGCGTCAACCGCAGCCGAGGGATCGCCGGCGTCGACCCCGGGCGGTGCCTCGGCGGCAATGGCAGCGCCCGCGGGCGCGCCCGAACGATAGATGAAGACCCGGCCGCAATAGGGGCAGTCGGCCCGGCCGGTCGCCGGGATCGCGAGCCAGACGCGCGGATGACCGAGCACCCCGCCGCCATCGCAGACGACGCTCGGCGCGTCGACGAAGATCTCCTCGGGCTCGATCATCAAGGTCTCCGCTCGGTTCGTCCGGGCTCGGTTGCGCGCCTCAGATAGAGGACACCGGGACCGCTTGGCAAGCAGGGTGGCGGGCCGGTGCCCGGTCTGCGGCTTGGCAGCGGTGCGCGATCCGCACTAGCTAGAACGACCGGCGCGGAGGATCTCGGCATGCTTCTGGTCTTCGGCTCCCTGAACGTCGACCTCGTGTTCCAGGTCGAGGCGCTGCCGCGACCGGGCGAGACCGTGCTGTGTCCGGGCCATGCGCTGGCCGCGGGCGGCAAGGGTGCCAACCAGGCGGCGGCTGCGGCCAAGGCAGGGGCGCGGGTGCGCATGGTCGGCCATCTCGGCGACGACGACTTCGGCCGCTTCGCGCGCACGGCACTGGTCGCCGCGGGCGTCGATGACACCGGGATCGCAATCTCCGCCAAAGCGACTGGCATCGCCGTGATCGGGGTCGACCGGCGGGCCGAGAACCAGATCATGGTCGCGAGCGGCGCCAATCTCGACACCGATGCCGGCCAGGTCGACGATGCTGACCTCGCGCCGGGCGTCACCGTCCTCTGTCAGAACGAGATCCGGCCCGAGGCGACCTTCGCGCTGCTCGAGCGGGCCAGGTCGCGGGGGGCCCGAACGATCCTGAACCTCGCGCCGGCGGGCACGGTGCCCAGCCACGTGCTCGACGCCCTCGATGTCCTGGTGGTCAACCAGATCGAGGCGGCGACGGCCGCCGGCGGCGAGGGGAGCCCGGCCGATCTGGCGCGCGACCTGGCGGTGCGCCACGGTTTGACTTGCGTCGTCACCCTCGGCGCCGAGGGTGCGCTCGCGATCACGCCCGCGGGCGGCCATAGCGTGCCGGCCCTGGCGGTCGAGCCGGTCGACACCACGGGTGCCGGCGATGCTTTCACCGGCGTGCTCGCCGCCGCGCTCGACCGGGACCTGGCGCTGCCCGAGGCGCTCCGTCATGCGAGCGTCGCAGCCGGCCTCGCCTGCACCCGGCTCGGCGCCCAGACCAGCCAGCCGGACGCCGCCGCGATCGCCGCGAGCCTCGCCGATCTCCCCGATGTGGCGCCGTTCGTGTGAGGGCTCAGCCTCGAATCGAACAAAGGTGCCGAGCGGTGCTCGTTAGGCCGATCCTGCGATCCTGATCATCGCTGGCCGATCTGAGCAGTAGCGCAGGGATGCTGCCTTCAGCGCGGGATGGTGACGGTCAGCTCCTGGCCGCCGTAGCCGTGGACGCTATCATGGGCGCGCACGGTAACTTCGGTCACCTCGTCCGGAATCGAGATGCCGGTGAGCGAGCGGGTGAAGGGTTGCTCGTCGACGTGGGGGTGGAGCAGGACGCGGGTGCCGAGCACGCTGCCGTCGGGCGCCACGACCTCGAAGGCGTCGGCGTAGTGCTCCCAACCCTCGTCGGCGTGGCGGACCGTGACGTCGAAGCGAAAGATGCCATCGGAGGTCGGGGTCAGCTTCACGTCGACCACGTCGGCCTCGCCGGCGCGGGCCGCCGGGCTCGCCACGGCGAGCAGGGCGGACGCGAGCGCGATCAGGAGCGCGGCCCATCGGCGCATGCGTCCTCCTTGGATCCTTGAGTCCCGGCGCGGAAGCGGGCGATCAGGGCGCGCGCGGCGGTGGGCGGCAGCGCCCCGCCGGCGGCGACCGCCTCTTCGAGCTCGGCGAGCAGCGCTCCGGTCGCGGGATCGGCGGCGAGCGCATCGAGCAGTCCCGCCTGGACCTCGGCGCGCAGCCAGCTGCGGGTCTGTCGGTGGCGCTTGGCCGCGAGCTCGCCCGCCGCCTCGAGCGCGCGCCGATGCCGGCAGACCGCCGCCCAGACGGCATCGATGCCGGTGCCCTCGAGCGCCGAGCAGGTCAGGACCTCGGGCGTCCAGCCGGGGGTCGGCGAGCTCAATAGCGACAGCGCCGCCTGATAGTCTGCCTTCGCCCGCCCGGCGGCGGCCGCGAGCTCGCCGTCGGCCTTGTTGATCACGACCAGATCGGCGAGCTCGATGATGCCGCGCTTGATCCCCTGCAGCTCGTCACCGCCGCCCGGCGCCAGCAGCAGCAGGAACGCGTCGACCATGTCGGCGACCGCGGCCTCGCTCTGGCCGACGCCGACCGTCTCGATCACGACCACGTCGAAGCCTCCCGCCTCGCAGGCGAGCGCCGCCTCGCGCGTGCGCCGGGTGACGCCGCCGAGCGTGGTCCCCGCGGGCGAGGGCCGGATGAAGGCTGCGGGCGCCTTCGCCAGCCGCTGCATGCGGGTCTTGTCGCCGAGGATCGAGCCGCCGCTGCGCCGGCTCGAGGGGTCGACCGCGAGCACCGCGATCTGATGGCCCCGCTCGATCACATGCGCCCCGAAGGCCTCGATGAAGGTCGACTTGCCGGCCCCGGGGGTGCCCGAGACGCCGAGCCGGATCGCGTTTCCGGTCGCCGGCAGCAGACGGCCGATCAGCTTTTCCGCCTGCTCCTGATGGTCGGGCCGGCGCGATTCGATCAGCGTGATCGCGCGCGCCAGCGCCCGGCGGTCATGCTTCAGAACGCGCTGCGCGAGCGTCTCGAGGGCCGGGGTCATACGGCGTGGCCGCGCCGTTGTGGAGGCGGAACCGGCGCGGGGTCGGCACGCGCATGCGCGGGCGTTGCCGGGCGGCCGCTCGCCGGCCCGGTCAATGCGCGGCGTCCCAGTTCGGGCCGGAGCCGATGTCGACCACCAGCGGCACGTCGAGATGCGCCGCGTTGGCCATGACCTCGCGGATCAGCTCGGCGCTCGGCTCGAGCTCGGCCTCGGGCACCTCGAACACCAGCTCGTCGTGGACCTGGAGCAGCATGCGGGCGCCGAGGTTCGAGCGCGCGAGCGCCCGGTCGGCGCGGACCATCGCGCGCCTCATGATGTCGGCGGCCGAGCCCTGGATCGGGGCGTTGATCGCGGCGCGCTCGGCGTAGCCGCGCCGCGCGGGATTGCTGCTCTTGATCTCGGGCGTGGCGCAGAGCCGCCCGAACAGGGTCATGACGTAGCCCTGGGTGCGCGCCTCCGCCTTGGCCCGCTCCATGTAGTCCCTGATGCCGGGATACTGCTCGAAATAGGCCTCGATGTAACGCTTGGCGATCTCGAACTCGATTCCGAGCCGCTGCGCCAGACCGAAGGCGCCGATGCCGTAGATGATGCCGTAGTTGATCATCTTGGCGTTGCGGCGCAGCAGTGGGTCCATGCCCTCGACCGGCACCCCGAACATCTGCGAGGCGGTGACCGCGTGGACGTCGGTGTCCTTGGCGAACGCCTGTTTCAGCGCCTCGATGCCGGCCATGTGGGCGAGCACGCGCAGCTCGATCTGGGAGTAGTCGGCCGACAGCAAGAGATGCCCGTCGTCGGCGATGAAGGCGCGCCGGATCTTGCGGCCCTCCTCGGTCCGGATCGGAATGTTCTGGAGGTTCGGGTCGTTCGAGGACAGGCGGCCGGTCGAGGTCGCGGCCATGGCGTAGGAGGTGTGCACGCGGCCGTCGTCGGCGATCTCCTGGATCAGCGCGTCGGTGTAGGTGCCGGTCAGCTTCTGCAGCTGGCGCCAGTCGAGGATCGTCCGGGGCAGCGGATGGCCCTCGACGGCGAGCGCCTCCAGCACCTGCGCGCCGGTCGTGTGCTCGCCGGTCCGGGTCTTGCGCGAGGCGGCGAGCCCTTGCTCCTTGAACAGCACCTCGCCGAGCTGCTTGGGCGAGCCGAGGTTGAACGGCCGGCCGGCGAGCTTGTAGGCCTGCTCCTCGAGCTCGGCCATGCGCCGGCCGAAGTCGGCCGACAGACCCTTCAGGACCTGCCGGTCGACCTTGATGCCGTGCCGCTCCATGGCGGCGAGCACCGCCACCAGCGGCCGGTCCAGGGTCTCGTACACGCGGGTGCGCCGCTCGGCCGCGAGCCGCGGCTTGAGCACGCCGTGCAGACGGAGCGCGAGGTCGGCGCATTCGGCGGCGTAGGCGGTGGCGCGCTCGATCGGCACCTGGTGGAAGCCGATCCGCTTCCTGCCGCTGCCGCAGAGCGCCTCGTAGGTGAGCGCGTCGCGGTCGAGATGCATCTTTGCCAGTTCGACCAGGCCATGGCCGTGGCCGGCGCCGTCGATCACGTAGGACAGCAGCATGACGTCGTCGTAGGGCCGGATCTCGAGGCCATGGCGGGCGAGCAGGCTCTGCGCGGATTTCAGCTCGTGGCCGATCTTGAGCACGGCCGGGTCCTCGAGCAGCGGGCGAAGATGCTCGAGCGCCTCGTCCCGCTGCAGCTGGCCGGCGCTGAGGGTGCCGAACTCGTCCCGATGCCCGAACGGCAGGTAGCAGGCCTCGCCCGCCTCGAGCGCCAGCCCGATCCCGACCAGCTCGGTCTTGGCGATGTTCGGCGACGTGGCTGCGCAGGCGAGCGCGAAGCTGCCCTTGGCGGCCGCCCGCTCGAGCCAGGCGTCGAGCGCGCCAAGCTCGCGCAGGGTCTCGTAGTGGAGTTCGCTTGCGACCGGCGCCGCCCCCGGCTCGGCAGCCGCGCTCGCGGTCGCGGCCAGCGGCTCGACCCGCTGCGCGAGCGAGCGGAAGCCATGGGCGCGGGCGAACGCCAGAAGCTTGACGTAATCGGTCGGGCCGACCTGCAGCTCGCCGAGCGGCACCGGCAACGGTGCCGTGTCGCACAACGTGACCAGCGTCCGCGACAGCCGCGCCTGCTCGGCATGGGTCAGCAGGTTCTCGCGCCGCTTCGGTTGCTTGATCGTGGCGGCGTTGGCCAGCAGCTCGTCCAGGCTGTGGAACTCCTGCAGCAGCTGGGCCGCGGTCTTGACCCCGATCCCGGGCACGCCCGGCACGTTGTCGGAGGTGTCGCCGGCGAGCGCCAGCACGTCGCGGAGCAGCTCCGGGCCGACCCCGAACCGGGCGATCACCTCGTCCCGGTCGATCGCCTTCTGCTTCATCGGGTCGTACATCTGGACCCCGCGGCCGATCAGCTGCATCAGGTCCTTGTCGGACGAGACGACGATCACCTCCTGGTCCTGCTCGCAGGCCTGGCGGGCATAGGTTGCGATCAGGTCGTCGGCCTCGTAGTCGTCGGCCTCGATCACCGGCAGGCCGAACGCGCGCGCCGCCTCGCGCACCAGCGGGAACTGCGGCGCCAGCTCCTCGGGCGGCTCCAGCCGGTTCGCCTTGTAGCCGTCGTAGATCTGGTTGCGGAAGCTCGCGCGCCCCTTGTCGAACACGACCACCAGCTGATCGCCCGCCATGTCCTGGACCAGGCGGAACAGCATGTTGCAGAAGCCGAACACGGCGCCGACCGGCACGCCCTTGGGGTCGGTCAAGGGCGGCAGCGCGAAGAACGCGCGGAACACGTAGCCCGACCCGTCGATCAGGACCAGGCGCTTGGTCTCGGACATCGTCTCTGAGCCTCTCTCACCCATGGGCCACCATAGGCGACCCACCCCGGCGGGGCCAGTCGCGCTGCGACCGCCCCGGCCGTTCGTCCAGCCGGAATCTATCCCGAAGTGTGTAGCAGTTCACAGCCGGACGGGCCGGAATTGGTCAGGCTCTTAGGCGGACATTTACGATCATGGCGTTGAAGCGAGCGATGGGCGCCAGGTTGTCCGTCGGCGGCGGTGATCACGGGTCGGGTGGTGCTGGGGCGCTGCTGACCCGGAGCTCGGGCTTGCTCGCGGCGCCGCATAAGGCATCGGCGGTCGCAGCGGACCAGGCGGCGCCGCCGCCGTCGCTGCCGGCCCCCCCCAGACGGCGCCCGAGCTGCCCTGTGGCCCCTGACGGAGACGCAGATGGGAGATTCGTACACTCGCCGCGATCCGCGCCTGGCTCTGCCGGCGCTGCCGCGGCTGGACCTCGCCTCGCTCTGGCAGCATCACCGCGCCGTCCTGCTGCGCTGGCTCGGGCCGGTGCTCGCCGCGCTGCTGGTGCTCGCAGGCGGGCTGATGGCGGCCGATCAGTACGCGGTCTACAAGGCCGAGGTCCGGCGCGCCGAGACTGGCCGCTATCTCGCCGAGTTCCGCGAGGCGCCGGTGGCCGACGCCTGGCAGCGGCTGAGCGCCGCCTGGCAGGCCGAGTGGGGCCGGCAGCGCGCACTGCTGGAGCGGGTCGCGACCGCTTCCGGCCCGCGCTTCGATGTCGCGGTGCGCAACTACCGGGCCTTCGTCCTCGACACGATCGATCACGACCGGCTGGCCGACGACGTCGAGACCGTGCGCGCCTTCTTCGCCCGGCTCGCGGGCTGCATCCGGATGGGCAGCTGCGACCCGGCGGCCGCGGCGGCGCAGCTCGGGCCCTCGGTCTGGCAGTTCCGCAACCAGCACTACTACTACTTCAGGCGCGAAGGCCTGGTCCCGGAGGTTGACCGGTCGGCGTTCCTGATTGCGCCGCCCGTCCGCCGCGAGCCCGCCGCCTGAGGGCCGGCTCAGCCGGGTCCGGCCTGGCTCTTGTAGGGATGGTGCTTGCGCCAGTGCCGGGCGATCTCGGCGCGGGTCGTAATCCAGACGTGGTCGTGGCTGCGCGCATAATCGAGGAAGCGGGCGAGCGCCGCGCTCCGGCTCGGCCGCCCGACCAGCCGGCAGTGGAGCCCGACCGACATCATCTTGGGCTGACGGGCGCCTTCCTCGTACAGGACGTCGAAGGCGTCGCGCAGATATTGGAAGAACTCGTCGCCGTGGCTGAAGCCGTTGGTGAGCGCGAACCGCATGTCGTTGTTGTCGAGCGTGTAGGGGATCACCAGATGCGGCCGGCCGCCCTCCTCGACCCAGTAGGGCAGATCGTCGGCGTAGGAATCCGAATCGTAGAGAAAGCCGCCCTCCTCGACCACCAGCCGGCGGGTTTGCGGGCTGTTGCGGCCGGTGTACCAGCCGATCGGGCGCGTGCCGGTGGTGCGCTCGATCGCCTCGATCGCCCGCTTGAGATGCGCCCGCTCCTCGGCTTCCGGCACGTTCTGATAGTCGATCCAGCGCCAGCCGTGGCTCGCGACCTCGAAGCCGGCGTCGACCATCGCCCGGGCGGCGGCCGGGTTGCGCTCGAGCGCCATGCCGACGGCGTAGACCGTGAGCACGAGGCTGCGCTCCTGGAACAGCCGCAGAATCCGCCAGAAGCCGGCGCGCGCGCCGTACTCGTAGACGGATTCGACGCTCAGGTTGCGCTGGCCCGCGAGCGCCGCGGGGCCCGGGGTCTCGTGCAGATAGGCCTCGGACGCGGCATCGCCATGGAGCACGCAGGCCTCGCCGCCCTCCTCGTAGTTGAGCACCATGCTGAGTGCCAGCCGGGCGCCGTCCGGCCAGTGAGCATGCGGCGGATGGCCGCCGTAGCCGACCAGATCGCGCGGGTAGGGCTCGCTCCTCATCGGCTTCTCCCGGGCGCCTTGGCTTGCGCGCACGATCGCAGACGCCAGTTTAGCTCCCGCTCCTAACCTGATCTATAATAAAGGGTTCGTCAGCAAGCAAGCGGCAATCGCGGCGGTTCGCCCGCGCCCGGCGCCCGGGCGCGGCCGCCACCGCCGCGCCGATGCCCAGTTGCCTCGGCCCGCGATTAACTTATTCTCCGTCCGATGGCGGCAGGATGCCGATCCCACCGCAAGCGTTCGAGGGCTGATGGACCGACTGTTTCAACCCAGGATCCGACGGCTGCTTGCCGCTCTCTGGGGGGTCGCGTGGGTCGTCGTGGCGGTCCTCCTGCTGATGCCGATCCCGGGTGGGGTGCCGGAGGGGACCGACAAGGTCGTGCATTTTCTGATCTTCGCCGGCATGGCGTTCGCCGCCGTCAGCTTCAGCCACCGCACCGGCCAGCTGTCCGGGCTCGCGCTCCTGACCATCGCCGGCGGCACCGCGCTCGAGTTTGCCCAGCGGTTGACGGCCTGGCGCACCTTCGACCTGACGGACGCCGCGGCCAACACGCTGGGCGCGGCTACGGGCTATGCGGTCGCGCTGATCGTGCTGCTGCTCTGGATCCGGCCGGCCGATCCGACGCAGCAGGCGCGGGTCCGAGCCGCGAGCTAACGCGCTTCGATCTTTTTGAGCATCCGTCCGAGCGGCGCGCCGCCGAAGATGTGGACGTGGAAGTGCGCCACCTCCTGACGGCCGTCGGCGCCGGTATTGGCGAGGAAGCGGTAGCCGCTCTCGGCGAGGCCCAGCCGCCGCGCGGTTTCGCCGACCGCACGGAAGAAACCGGCGACCGCCGCCGGCGGCGCCGTCCGGCTGAAGTCGTCCATCGACACGTACTCGCCCTTGGGCACCACCAGCACGTGGACCGGGGCCAAGGGGTTGATGTCGTGGAACGCCAGCGCGTGCTCGTCCTCGTAGACCCGCTTGCAAGGGATCTCGCCGCGCAGGATCTTGGCGAACACGTTGTCGCGGTCGTAGGCCATGGCGCCAGCTCCTCGGGGTTGCCTCGCGTGGCTGTCGGATGGACAAAGCGTGGCCCGACCGGCAGTGTCAAGCTCCGGCCGGCACCGCGCGAGCGTGCGGGCAAGACCAGGGAGAGACGGCGATGAGCCTTGCGGTCGCCATCCAGATGGACCCGATCGAGCGCATCGACATCGACGCCGACAGTACGTTCGTGCTGGCGCTCGAGGCCCAGCGCCGCGGCCATGGGCTCTATCACTACCTGCCGACCGACCTGAGCTACGACCACGGCCGGGTCAAGGCGCTCGCGCGGCCGCTCGAGGTGCGTCGCGAGCGCGGCCGCCACTCGACGCTGGGGGCGCCGGAGATGCTGGATCTGCGCACCCTGGACATCGTCCTCTTGCGCCAGGATCCGCCATTCGACCTGAACTACGTCGCGAACACCCACCTGCTCGAGCGGGTGCACCCGGACACGCTGGTGGTCAACGACCCGTCCGCCGTTCGCAACGCGCCCGAGAAGCTGTTCGTGACCCAGTTCGCCGAACTCATGCCGCCGACCCTGATCACCTACCGCCGCGACGAGATCCAGGCGTTCCGGGCCGAGCACCAGGACATCATCCTGAAGCCGATCTACGGCAACGGTGGCGCCGGCGTGTTCCACATCACTCCGGACGACGAGAACCTCAACAGCCTGTTCGACCTGCTGGCGGTGACCGTGCGCGAGCCGCTGATGGTCCAGCGCTACCTCCCGGAGATCAAGCAGGGCGACAAGCGGATCGTGCTGATCGACGGCGCGCCGGCGGGCGCGGTCAACCGGCTGCCGCCGCCGGGCGATGCCCGCGCCAACCTGCACGTCGGCGGTAAGGCCGAGAAGTCGAACCTGACCAAGCGCGACCACGAGATCTGCGAGGCGCTGGGCCCGGTGCTCAGGGCGCAGGGGCTGATATTCGTCGGCATCGACGTGATCGGTGGCTGGCTGACCGAGATCAACGTGACCTCGCCGACCGGCCTGCAGGAGATCAACCGCTTCGACGGCGTCGCTCTCGAGGCCCGCATCTGGGATGCGATCGAGGCCCGCCACGCGGCGCGCCACCACCAACTGCCGACCTGACCGCGGGGCGGCCGCCGGGCGTCAGCACGCTGACAGCAAAAAGGGGTCCGAAGACCCCTCTTGCCGGCCCGGAAAAGTCATCAGGCGGCTTGGCCGAGCACCTGCTGCAGCCTGGCAGTCGCCATCTGCTCGTCGATCCGCTCGATCGCCGCGACCTCGCGCGCCAAGCGCTCGAGCGCCGCCCGATACATCTGGCGCTCGCTGTAGGACTGCTCGGCGTCCTCGGCGCGATGCAGCTCCCGGACCACCTCGGCGATCGAGACCGGGTCGCCGGAGTTGATCTTGGCCTCGTATTCCTGAGCCCGCCGGCTCCACATCACGGCGCGCTTCGGCCGGGGCCGCGCCTTGAGCGCGTTCATCGCAGTCTGGATCTTGTCCCGGCTGGAAAGCTTGCGCATGCCGGATTTCGGCGCCTTGGCCACCGGCACCCGCAGGATCAGGCGGTCCTGTTCGAACGAGACCACGTACATCTCCAGCATGTCGCCGGCGATCTCCTGGGTCTCGATCGCGGTAATCCGGCCCACGCCGTGGGACGGATAAACCACGTAATCGTCCGGGGCGAAGGCCAGGTTCTTGCCCATCGAAGTCGTTCTCCCACTACCTTTCAGCACGACTGCGCGAAAGTCTCCAAGCCCGCTCGCGCCACACGGCAAAGCGCATCCCGGCCGATCCACCGGATCCTCGCACCGAAAGCTTTCCCTAACGTTAACGGAAATTAGTGATAAACACTCATAGCACGGTTCGACAGAAATGGACAGCCCCCTTGCATTCCCGTCGCGCCGGCGGCGCCATCGGCCCCTTCGCGCGCCAAGACCCTGGGACCGTCGCCCCGGTCAACGGCTCTGACCGGGCTTCGGGCTAAAGTACTTGTCGAACTTGTCACCCAGATCCTTGAAGTCATCGGCGTCCGGGGGTGGCTCCCCTTTCCGTGTGATATTGGGCCACGGGCCGGTCGAGTATTCGCGATTGAGCTCGAGCCAGCGCTCGGCCTGCTCTTCGGTATCGGGCAGAATCGCCTCGACCGGACATTCCGGCTCACAGACCCCGCAGTCAATGCATTCATCGGGATTGATCACCAGCATGTTGTCGCCCTCGTAGAAGCAGTCCACGGGGCAGACTTCGACACAATCCATGTATTTGCACTTGATGCATGCTTCGGTGACGATGTACGTCATCAATCACTCCAGAGGGTCGGGGACCGGCAGACTGCGCGCCAACTAGGGGACGTTCGCCATATGTGGCGCGCCCGCCGCAACTTGTCCAGGGCTGGCGTGGCCGCAGCCGATAGCGGCAATTGGCCGCGCGGCCGGGCCGTCAGCGTCGGCCAGGTCGAAACCGCCGGCCGCCGGCGTCAGCGGCGGTCAGACCGACGCTCGGCCGGCCGTCGCATCAGCGACGGCCAAACAGACGCTCGATGTCGGCCCGCGACAGGCTGACGTAGGTGGGCCGGCCATGGTTGCACTGGCCGCTGTGCGGCGTCCTCTCCATCTGGCGCAAAAGCGCGTTCATCTCGGCCAGGCTGAGGCGGCGGCCGGCGCGCACGCTGCCGTGACAGGCGAGCGTTGCGCACACCCGGTACAGGGCTTCGCGCAGGCTGACCGCCTGCTCGATCGCGACCAGGTCCGCCGCGAGGTCCCGGACCAGGCGATCGACGTCGGGGTTCCCGAGCAGGGCGGGCACTTCGCGTACCAGCACCGCGTCGGCGCCGAACCGCTCCAGGACCAGGCCGAGCTCGGCGAGCTCGGCGCGGCGGTCCTCGAGGTGCTCGATCGCCGCCGGATCGAGCTCGACCACCGCCGGCAGCAACAGGCCCTGGCGGGCGACGCCGTCGGCCGCGAGCTCCGCCTTCATGCGCTCGTAGACCAGGCGCTCGTGGGCGGCGTGCTGATCGACCAGGACGAGGCCGTCGGTGGTCTGGGCGAGAATGTAGGCGTCGTGCAGCTGCACCCGGGCGGCGCCGAGCGGATGCTGCTCGAGGGCGCCGTCCTCGGGTCCGGCCCCGAGATCGTCGCGCGCCGCGGGCGGTCCGAGCTCGAGACGCTCGCCGTCGGCCGGCGCCTGGAACCGGGTCGCGGTCTCGGCGAGCCCCGGCCCAAGATGCCCGCCGTTGCCGGCCCCGGTGCGGGCCCAGGGCAGGTCGCCCGCCCGCCGGAACGCGCCGAGCGCCGCCTCGCCCAGCGTCGTCGAGGTCCGGCCGCCGGCCGCCAGCAGGGCCTGGCGGAGCGCACCGATCACCAGACCGCGGACCGCGCCCGGCTCGCGGAACCGGACCTCCGCCTTGGCGGGATGGACGTTGACGTCGACCCGCTCGGGCTCGAGCTCCAGGAACAGCGCCGCCATCGGCTGCCGGTCGTGGAACAAAAGGTCGCCGTAGGCGGCGCGCAGGGCACTTCTGAGCAGGCGGTCCTGGACCGGCCGCCGGTTGACGAACAGATACTGGTAGCGCGCGGTCCGGTGGCTCGCGGTCGGCAGGCCGGCGAAGCCGAGCAGGCGGACCCCGTCGCGCTCGGCGCGGACGGTCAGCGCGTTGGCGGCGAACTCCGGGCCCATGATCTGGCCAAGGCGGGCGCCGAGACGGGCCTCGGGGTCACCGGCGACCGCCGCCAGCTGCAGCGCGCGCCGGCCATCGGCCATCAGCGTCAGCTCGACCTCGGGACCGGCCATCGCCAGGCGCTCGACCGCCTCGCGCACCGCCTGGGTCTCGGCGCGCTCGGACTTCAGGAACTTGAGCCTCGCCGGGGTCGCGAAGAACAGGTCGCGGACTTCGACCCGGGTGCCGGGGGCACCGGGGGCGGGGGTCGGAGCGCGGACCGCGCCGGCCTCGACCGACAGGCTGAAGGCGCTGTCCTGACCCTGCGGCCGGCTGGTGATGACGAGCCGGCTGACGCCCGCGAGCGCCGCCAGCGCCTCGCCGCGGAAGCCGAGCGTCCGGACCCGCACCAGGTCGTCGTCGGGAAGCTTGGACGTGGCATAGCGCTCGATCGCGAGCATCAGCTCGGCGGGTGCCATGCCCTGGCCGTCGTCGGTGACCGCGATCAGGCTCGAGCCGCCGCCCGCGAGCTCGATCGAGATCCGCCGCGCACCGGCGTCGACGGCGTTCTCGATCAGCTCCTTGACGGCGGCCGCCGGGCGCTCGACCACCTCGCCGGCGGCGATCCGATTGACCAGATGCTGCGGCAGGCGACGGATCGGCGCCACGATCCAGCCCTCCTCCGGGTCCTGACCTCCGGGCGGACGAGGTCAGGACCGCCCACGGCTCAGCCCTGAACTCCCTGCGGCTCGCCGACCACGACCACCAGCAGGCTCTCCGGATGATAGAGCCGCGCCGCGACCCTTTGCACGTCCTTCAAAGTCACGGCCTCGATGTAGCCGTTACGCTTGTCGAGGTAGTCGATCCCGAGATCGTCGACCTGCATCGCCACCAGCATGTTGGCGATGCTGTCGTTGCTGGTCAGGCGCAAGGGGAACGAGCCGGTCAGATAGGTCTTGGCATCGTCGAGCGCGGCCTGGGTGACCTCGCCGGCGGCCATTTCGGCGACCTGCTGGCGCACCAGCTGGAGCGCCTGGCCGACCGCGGCGTTGGCCGTGCCGAGCCCGCCCAGCCAGAGCGGCGCGAAATCCAGCGGATAAAGATAGCTGTAGACCGAATAGGCGAGGCCGCGCTTCTCCCGCACCTGCTCGGTCAGGCGCGAGGTGAAGCCGCCGCCGCCCAGGATGTGGTTGGCGACGTAGGCGGCATAGAAGTCCGGATCGGCGCGCGGCAGACCGAGCTCGCCGAACAGCACCTGGCTCTGGGGCACGTCCTTGCGCACGATCACGGTATCGCCGCTCCTGGGCTTGGCTGGAGCGATCTGATAAGGCGCGCTGGTCGCCGGCAGCTTGCCGAAGGCGCGATCCAGCAGCGGGCCCAGCTCGGCGGCGGTGATGTCGCCCGCGACCCCGATCACCAGATCGTCCTTCGCCAGGCGGCGGCCGACGAAGCCGCGCAGATCGTCGGTCGTGAGCGCCCCTACGCTCTCGACCGTGCCCTCGCTCGGCCGACCGTAGGGATGGTCGGGGAACGCGGTCTCGAACCAGGTGAGGCTCGCGACGTAATCCGGATCCTCGGCGTTCCGGCGCAGCTCGGCCTGGATCTGATTGCGGATGCGCTCGACGGGCTCGGCATCGAAGCGCGGCGCGCTCAGCGCCAGACCGAGCAGCTCGAACGCGCGCTCGCGGTGCTCGGTCAGCGTCTTGAGCTGACCCGAGAGCTCGTCCCGACTCGAATCGAACGACAGCCGGATCGCGAGATCCTCGAGCTCGGTCCTGAACGCCTGGCTGTCGAGGTCGCCGGCGCCCTCGTCGAGCAGGCCCGAGACCATGTAGGCCAGCCCCTCCTTGCCGGCCGGATCGAGCGCCGCACCGCCCCGGAACTGGAGCGAGAGCGACAGGAACGGGATCGAGGGCTCGCTCAGCAGATAGGCCTCGATGCCGCCCGGGCTCACCACCCGCTCGACCTTGGCCGCGGCCTCGGCCACGAGGGTCGGTCCCAACATACCGATCGCGACCGAGAGGGTCAGCAGTCCTGCTGCGCGCGCCGTCCTAGCCATTGGTGTCCTTTCCGGTGGCATCGAGCTCCTGGCTGCCGAGCGGCGGCCGCGCGCTGCCGAGGGCGGGCGCGGCTGCGGCCGTGGCGACCGGCGCCGGCTGCAGCCGGCCGGTGACCGAGCGGCCGGGATCGAGCTCGTAGGCCGCGGCGGCATTGACCTCGGCCGGCGTCACCGCGCCGATCCGGTCGGGCCAGGCCTCGACGTCCGCGACCGTGCGCCCGGTTGCCAGCGCCGCGCCAAAGCTGCGCACCGCGGTCGACAGGCTGTCGCGCGCATAGACCGCCTCGGCGACCATCCGGCTGGTTGCGCGCTCGACCTCGTCGGCGGTGATCGGCTCGGTCCTGAGGCGGTCGAGCTCGGCGTCGACGGCCGTCTCCAGCTTGTCCAGGCTGACGCCCGGACGCGGGCTGGCGTAGACCCGAAACGTGGTGAGATCGAGCGCGGTGCCGCGATAGTAGGCGCCGGCCGAGGTCGCGAGCTTCTGCTCGATCACCAGCGAGCGGTACAGCCTGGACGTGCTGGTGCCGCCCAGGATCTGGGCCAGCACCTCGAGCGAATAGGCGTGCTGCGTCTCGCCGGCGCTGAAGCTCGGTGCCAGATAGGAGCGGATCAGATAGGGCTGCTGGACCCGTGGATCGGCGAGGTCGACCTCGCGCGCCGCATCCTGCGGCGGCTCCTTCAGCCGGTCGCGCTCGGGCACCGGCCGCGCCGGAATGACACCGTAGTACTTCTCGGCCAGCGGCCTGAGCTCGGCGGCATCGATGTCGCCGGCGACGATCAGGACCGCATTGTTGGGCGCGTACCAGCTCCGGTAGAAGGCGAGCGCGTCCTCGCGGGTGTAGCTCGCCATCTCCTGGCGCCAGCCGATCACCGGCAGGCGGTAGGGGCTGTTCAGGTACTGGGTGGCGTCGATCAGCTCGCCGAGCCGCGAGCCCGGGTCGTTGTCGACCCGCATCGAGCGCTCCTCGAGGACCACGTCGCGCTCGGTCCGCACCTCCTCGGGGGCGAGCTGGAGATTGGTCATGCGGTCGGCCTCCATGCGCATGACGGTCTCCAGGCGATCCTTGGCGATGGTCTGGAAGTAGCCGGTGTAGTCCTGGCCGGTGAAGGCGTTCTCGTTGCCGCCGTTACGCGCCACGATCTTCGAGAATTCGCCCGACGCCAGAGCCTTGGTGCCCTTGAACATCAGATGCTCGAGGAAATGGGCGAGCCCGGACTTGCCGACCGGGCTGTCGGCGGAGCCGACCTTGTACCAGACGTGATGGCTGACCACCGGCGCCCGGCGGTTGGTCACCACCACCACCTGCATGCCGTTGGCCAGCGTGAAGGTCTCCGGATTGAACACCGCCGCCTCGCTGCTTGCCGCCCCGAACGAGAGAGTAAGAGCCAACGCGAGGCCGGCACCGCCCGCCCTGGAGATCGCACGTCTGGTCATCAGAACACCTTTTGCACGAGGGCGCCGAGCGGACTCTGGCGGCGCTCGACCACGGTCGGCGTGTCGCCGGCGGTCGGCGGCTCGCCCTTGGCTCGATTGGCCCGCAGGCGCTCGGCCTCGGCCGGGGCGTCGACGGTCGCGCCGAGCGTGTTGGGCTCGCGCCACTTCATCACGCGGGTGAACAGCGCCTGCTCGACCTGGGCGAGCGACTGGTTCTCCTCGGCGATCTGCCGCCGAATCTGCGGATCGGCGGTATTTCCGCCCGCCTCCGCGAGCAGCGCTTCCTGGCCAGCGCTCGATCCCGCCTGGGCCACGGCCGGCCCCGGCTGGGCGGCGCTCGGTCCTGACCGGGACGGACCGAACTGCTCGCCGAGGGTGACACCGTTCGCGGCCGCCGGCGTCTGCCCGACCAGCGCGGCGCGCGCCTGGTCGCTGGTGGTGCCGGTCTGCGGCCGGACCTCGCCGGGCCGGGGCGGACGAAGCTCGAAGTCGGGCGGGATGGTCAGGGGCGCGCGCTGGACGACCGCGAACTCGTCGGGCACCCGCTTGCCCATGCCGAGCGCGTTCTGGAGCGAGCCGCGCGCGCAGCCCGCCAGCGCCAGCAATCCGAGCACTGCGATGGTAACCTGCGCCGCGCCGATTGGTCTGGTCACGTTGCCGATCATCTCCGCCTGGACGCGGCGCCTCCCCGTCTGCGCGCTTATGTAGGCTGACGGCGCCGCGCGAACAAGCCGTCCGCGAGCATCAGGACCGCGCCGACGCAGATCCCAGCATCGGCCAGATTGAACGCCGGCCAGTGATAGCTCGCCAGATGGAAGTCGAGGAAGTCCACCACGGCGCCGAACCGGATGCGGTCGATCACGTTGCCGAGCGCGCCGCCGATCACGAGGCCGAGCCCGAGCCCGGTCAGCAGCTGGTCGCTGCGCCGGAGCCAGACCACGAGACCGACCACCACGGCGAGCGCGAGGCCGGACAGGAGCCAGGGCGCGGACGCGCCCCCCGAGTTGAACATCCCGAAGCTGACCCCGCGGTTCCAGACCAGCACGAGATTGAAGAACGGCGTCACGTGGAGCGGCGGGTCGGCCGGGTCGAGCCCGGCCAGCGCCGCCCATTTGCCGAGCTGATCGAGGACGAGGGTGGCGAGTGCCACCACGAGGCCCAGTCGCAGCATCGCTCGCCGCTCCGGGCGCGCTCAGGCGGCGGCCAGAGCGGCGACCGCGTCGGCGCAGCGCCGGCAGAGGTCGGGCGCGCCCGGATCGGCGCCGACCTCGGGCAGGATCCGCCAGCAGCGGGCGCATTTCTGGCCCGCGGCGGACTTCGGCACGACGGCGACCTCCGGGACGTCCTCGAGCCTGAACGCACCGGGCGGTGGCGCCGCCTCGATCACCTCGATGCCGCTGGTGATCGCGAGCTCGGCCAGGTCGACCTCCTCGAGGAGGCGGCCCAGGGGCTCGCTGGCGACGTAGACCTCGGGCGCCGCTTCCAGGCTCGAGCCGATCCGCTTCTCCTGCCGTTCGACCTCGAGCGCGCCGGTGATCACCCGCCGGACCCGCCGGATGCGCTCCCACCGGGCGCCCAGCGCCGGATCGTGCCAGGCCGCCGGCAGCTGCGGAAACTGCCGCAGATGGACGCTGCCGTCAGCCGACGGATGGCGGGTCAGCCAGGCCTCCTCGGTCGTGAACACCAGCACCGGCGCGAGCCAGGCGGTCAGGCAGTCGAACAGCTGGTCGAGCACGGTGCGCACCGCGCGCCGACGCCGGCTGTCCGGCCGGTCGCAGTAGAGCGCGTCCTTGCGGACGTCGAAATAGAACGCCGAGAGGTCGGTCGCGCAGAAATTGTGCAACGCCGAATAGAGCCGTGGGAAGTCGAACTCCTGGTTGGTCGCGCGCACCAGCCGGTCGAGCTCGGCCAGACGATGCAGCACCCAGCGCTCGAGCTCGGGCATCTCGGCCGCCGGCAGGCGCTCCGCTTCGGAAAAACCGGCGAGCGAGCCCAAAAGGTAACGGAGCGTGTTGCGCAGGCGGCGATAGGCGTCCGCGTGGCCGGCCAGGATCTCCTCGCCGATCCGGACGTCCTCGGCGTAGTCGGCGCCGACCGTCCAGAGCCGGAGGATGTCGGCGCCCCTGGTCTTCATCAGATCGAGCGGCGAGGTCACATTGCCGAGCGACTTCGACATCTTGCGGCCGTGCTCGTCGACCACGAAGCCGTGGGTCAGGACCGCGTCGTACGGCGCCCGGCCGCGGGTGCCGCAGCTCTCGAGCAGCGAGGAGTGAAACCAGCCGCGGTGCTGGTCCGAGCCCTCGAGGTAGAGGGTCGCGGGCCAGCCGAGCTCGGGCCGCTCCTCGAGCACGGTCGCATGCGTGCAGCCGGACTCGAACCAGACGTCGACGATGTCGGTCACCTGCTCATAGTCGGCCGGATCGCGATCCGGTCCGAGAAAACGCTCGGGCGGGCTCGTGAACCAGGCATCAGCACCCTCCTGCTCGAAGGCGTCCGCGATCCGCTCGTCGACCAGCGGGTCGCGCAGCGGCTGGTCATCGGCCCTGCGCACGAACACCGCGATCGGCACGCCCCAGGCGCGCTGGCGCGAGATGCACCAGTCGGGCCGGCTCTCGATCATGCCGCGGATCCGGTTCTTCCCGGATGCCGGCACCCAGCGGGTCTGCTCGATCGCGGCCAGCGCCTTGTCGCGCAGCCGGCCTTCGCCGTCCATCGGGATGAACCACTGCGGCGTCGCGCGAAAGATCAACGGCGCCTTGGAGCGCCAGGAGTGGGGATAGCTGTGGGTGAGCTTGCCGCGGGCGAGCAGCGCGCCTGCCTCGATCAGCGCCGCGATCACTGGCTCGGCGGCCTTGAACACGTGCAGGCCCGCGAACCGCGGCACCTTGTCGGTGTAGGTGCCATCCTCGGCGACCGTGTCCGGCACCTCGAGGCCGTGCGCCGCGCCGAGCTCGAAGTCGTCGGCGCCGTGTGAGGGGGCGATGTGCACGAGCCCGGTGCCGTCCTCGGCGCTGACGAAGTCCGCGGCCAGCAGCGGCACCTCGAACTCGTAGCCCTGGCCGCGCAGCGGGTGCCGGCAGAGCGTGCCGGCGAGCGCCGAGCCGGGCAGCTCGGCCAGCGTCCGATGGCCGGTGATCCTGGCCTCCGCGGTCACGCTCTCGACCAGCGGGGCGGCGAGCAGGAGCTTTTCGCCGACGACCGCATGAGACCCGTCGCCGGTCGCCTGCACCTCGATCACCCGGTAATCGAGCTCGGCGCCATAGGCGACCGCTCGGTTGCCGGGCATGGTCCAGGGCGTGGTCGTCCAGATCAGGACGGCAGCGCCGTCGAGCTCGGGAGCCGACGGCTGCGTCACCGGGAAGCGGACGATGATCGTGGTCGAGGTGTGGTCGTGGTACTCGACCTCGGCCTCGGCCAGCGCGGTCTTCTCGACGACCGACCAGAGCACCGACTTCAGGCCGCGGTAGAGCTCGCCCGCCTGCAGGAACTTCGCGAGCTCGCGGAAGATCCCAGCCTCGGCGTGATAGGCCATGGTCGTGTAGGGGTGCTGCCAGTCGCCGACGACGCCGAGCCGCATGAACTCCTGGCGCTGGACCTCGATCCAGTGCTCCGCGAACTCGCGACATTCGCGCCGGAATTCGGCCGCCGGCACGGCGTCCTTGTCCTGCCCCGCCTGGCGGTAGCGCTGCTCGATCTGCCACTCGATCGGCAGGCCGTGGCAGTCCCAGCCCGGGACGTAGGCCGCGTCCTTGCCCAGCATCTGCTGGCTGCGGTTGACCACGTCCTTGAGGATCTTGTTGAGCGCCGTGCCCATGTGCAGGTGGCCGTTGGCGTACGGCGGGCCGTCGTGCAGGATGAATTTCGCGCGGCCGCGCGCGTCTTCGCGCAAGCGCCGGTAGAGGTCGAGCTCGGCCCAGCGCGCCAGGAGCTCGGGCTCGCGCGCCGGCAGGTTGGCCTTCATCGGGAAGGCCGTCTTGGGCAGGAACACGGTCGCGCGATAGTCGGTGGTCATGAGCGGGCTCTTGCGGTTCCGGCGGGGGAATCCCGAATGGCTGGCGGATCAGGCGCCCTGGGCCTGAGGGGTGAGCGCCATGTAGGGCCTGGCCGCGTCCGCCGCCAGGGCGGCGCGCGCCTGGGCGCAGTCCAGGGCCATCTGCGCCTTGAGCGCGTCGATGCTCTCGAAGGTCGCCTCGGCGCGCAGCCGCTCGACGAAGGCGCAGCATAGGCGCCGACCGTAAAGATCGAGCTCGCGGTCGAGCAGGTGGACCTCCAGGCGAAGATCCCGACCGCCGAACATCGGGCGCACGCCGAGGCTCGCGACCGCGTCCAGCCAGCCGCTTTCGGGTTCGTTCGGGCACCGGGCACGTACCGCGTAGATGCCGGCCGCCGGCCACAGCACGCTTGGCCGCGGCGGCCGCAGGTTGGCGGTCGGATAACCGAGATCGCGGCCGCGCCGGTCGCCCTCGACCACCCGGCCCTCGACGATGAACGGGTGCGCCAGCAGATCGCGCGCAAGGGCGACGTCGCCGGCCGCGATCGCGGCGCGCACCCGGCTCGAGGAGCAGACCTCGCGTGCCCAGGCGACCGGCTCGACGCGGGTGACCCCGAAGCCGTAGTCCTGGCCGAGCGCGGTGAGGCTGTCGACGTCGCCCGCCCGCCGGTTGCCGAAGCGGAAGTCGTAGCCGACCACGACGTGACGGATGCCGAGCCCGCCCGCGAGCACGTCGTGGACGAACTGGGCGGGCGTCTTCTGGCGGAGGTGCTCGGTGAAGGCGAGCGCGAACAGATGCTCGACGCCGAGCTCGGCGAGGAGCCGCGCCTTGACCCGGAACGGCGTGAGCCGGGGCGGCGCCTGCTCGGGGGCCAGGACCTCGCGCGGATGCGGCTCGAACGTGATCACCCCGAGCGGCGTGCCGAGCGCCTCAGCCTGCTCGCGCGCGCGGGCGATCAGGGCGCGATGGCCCCGATGCACGCCGTCGAAATTGCCGATCGCGACCACGCCGTGCAGCGCGGCCTTCGGCAAATTCCAGTAACCGCGGTGGATCTGCATCGCCGCCTTATGCCCGCGCCCAAAGGGCGCTGTAAAGAGCACTGACCGGCGCTGCGCGGCTGCTCTGCCCCGGATGGCGGCCGGGGCACCGGCCGGGTCGGCCAGCGAGCGGGCGCGTGCGGCTAGTCCGGTGCTGCTGCGGGCGCCAGCAGCCGGTCCAGCCTGGCGTGCGCGGCGACCTGGTCGGGGTCGATGCGCAGCACGGCGCGATAGTCGCGCTCGGCGAGTGTCAGGTCGCCGAGCGCCTCGTAGGCGCGGGCGCGCACGTAATAGGGGCCGCGCTTGGCGGGCTCTGTGAGCTCCGTGGACGCGATCGCCGCCGAGCACCGCTCGATCCGGAGCGCGGGGGTCGGGCCGCCGAGGCAGTCGCGTACCAGCCGCTCGCTCGGGCTGAACTCAGGCCTCGCCCGGGTCGCGCTCGCGAGCGCGCTCTGCTCGTCAGCCCGCCAGACGACGCTGCGCCCGATCGCATAGATCTTGCAGGGCCGGCGGGCACCTCTCTGGCACTGGTCCATGACCTGCATCCGTGCGGCCGACGAGGTGCAACTCGCCCCGCCGACGCAGTAGATGTAGGACGAACTGAAGCCATCCTCGGTGACCGCGAAGTAGAGCGGGGCATCGCGGTCCACGTATTCTTGGAAGCTGGCCTCGACGCCCGGGCTCAGAGTGAGCGGCCCGGTGCCGGCGTCCGGGTCCGCGACACAGGCGGCGCACAGCAGCGATAATGCCAGCGGGCAATGGCGGCGGACCATGGCTTCGACCCGATCGTCGATCCACAACTACAAGATGCTAGCACATCGGCAGCCCTCGCGTAAGAGGCACGCGGACGCCGCGCCCGGAGACGAAAAGCTCAGGGCAAGAGCCCGTGGCGGCTCGGCGGATACCAGTCGTGGCGCAGCAGGTCGGCCAGCCGATAGGGGCAGGTCTCCGGCAGGGCGGCGGCCTCGGTCTCGCCGTGGACGCGAAGCGAAGCGGCGGCGGCGCGGCGCGCCTGGTCGTAGAGCTTCGGCAACCGCCGCCGCAGCCCGCGGTGCAACGTGGCGGTGAGCTTGTCTTCGAGCTCGATCCGCGCGTTCACCATCGTCTCCTGCCAGCCGGCCCGCGGATCGCGTGCCGGGGAGTACTCCAGCTTCAGGCAATGCTCGATGACTCGGCGCAGCTGGCTGCGCACCGCGTCGCGCTGGCTGGTGCCCAAGTCCGCCACCTCCTCGATCAGGTGCGGGAAATCGAGCCCCAGGTTCGGCCGGCTCGCCGCCAGACGGCGCAGCGCCCGTGCCTGATCGCGGGTCCAGGCGTAGAAATCTTCCTCGTAGAGCTCCTCGGGTCGGGTCGCCATCACCGCTTCTCAGGCGTCGTCGCCCAGGCCGTGGCGGTTGACGGGCCACCACTCGTCGGCGATCAGGTCGCCGAAGGCGTAAGGACAGTCCACCGGGAGCCGCGCCGCAGCCTTCTCGCCATGAGCTCCGAGAGCAAGTTCTGCCTTGCGCCGCGCTCGTCGATACCGCTTGCCGAGGGCAGGCTCGACCTCATTGCGGATGGTCGCGGTCATCCGGCGCTCGATCTCGCCGCGGGCATCGACGACCGAGACCATCCACTGCCGCCTGGGATCTGGGTCCGGCGAAAACTCGAGCTTCAGGAGGTGCTCGATCACGCGCTCGAGCTGGCTCTCGACCGCCCATTGCTGCTCGCGGCCCAAGTCCTCCACCTCCTCCGCCAGATGCTCGAGGTCGAGCGGGCCGTTCCAGCGTTGCTCAGCGAGGCGACGGAGCGCCTGCGCCTGCTCCCGCGTCCAGGCGAAGAAGTCGTCCTTGTAGAGCTGCTCCGGTCGGGTCACCATGGTCCGCTCTCCGCCTTGATTCTTAGCACGGTGGCGGCTGCTGGTCACCGCTGGCGGATCCGCAGAAACGTTTGGTGGACGAGGGGCCGGCGACCCGCCGGCGCGCCCGACTCGGATCAGCTGCCGTTGGGCTTGCGCGGCACCATCAGGACCGCCTCGCCATCGAGCACCTTGCGCTCGCCGACGCTGCAGATGGTCTGCAGGCGCACCCGGTTGCGTTCGGGCAGCAGCTCGGCGACCGAGGCGCGGGCGATCACCGTGTCGCCGATCCGCACCGGGGCGAGGAACCTCAGGCTCTGGCTGACGTAGACCGCGCCCGGCCCGGGCAGGCGGGTGCCCAGCACGGTCGAGACCAGGCTCGCGGTCAGCATGCCGTGCGCGATCCGGCCCTCGAACATGGTCCGGCTGGCGAAGTCCTGGTCGAGATGGATCGGGTTGGTGTCGCCGGAGACGCCGGCGAACATCAAAAGGTCGGCTTCAGTGATCGTCTTGCTGAACACCCGGCTCATGCCGAGCGTCAGGTCCTCGAAGAAGTAGCCGTGGCGATCCATCGCGCATTCCTCAACTTCGGCCGCCCGCGCCGGATGTTTGTGCATCGCATCATATAGGCAACAACGCCCAAGCGGGACAAGGGTTCACGGATGCGGCATCGCAACACGAAAGGTGTTTACAAGACGGTAACTCGGAGAACTTGCGCGACCGTTAAAGCGGCGCGCCGCCGGCGGCGGGGGCTTGTCTTGACCGCCGGGGCGGGGCACAAACGGGACCGGATCCTCCGAACGGCACGAGGTCGCGATGGAAGCGCTCGAAGCGGTCATGACCCGATCCTCGGTGGCGCCGGCGTTCCTCGCCGAGCCGGCGCCTGAGGGCGCGGCGCTGGAGCGGATTCTGGCGGCGGCTGCCAGCGCCCCCGACCACGGGCGGCTCCGGCCCTGGCGCTTCATCCTGGTTCGCGGCGAGGCGCGGGCGCGCCTGGGCGAAGTGTTTGCCGAAGCGCTGCGCCGGCGCCAGCCTGACCCGCCCGAGGCGGCGCTCGAGCAGGAGCGCGCCCGGCCGCTGCGCGCGCCGTTGCTGATCGCGGTCGTCGCCAAGATCGACCCGCAGCATCCGAAGATCCCGGAGGTCGAGCAGCTTCTCTCGACCGGCGCCGCCGTCCAGAACCTGCTGATCGCAGCTCACGCCCAGGGCTTCGGCGCCAAGTGGCTGACCGGCGCGAATGCCTACGACGAGCACGTCAAGGCGGCCCTCGGCCTCGCTCCGGACGATCGCCTGGTCGGCTTTGTCCATCTCGGCAGCATCGAGGGCAAGCCGCCCGCGGTGCCGCACGCCGATGCCACCGAGCTTACGGTCGAGTGGTCGGGATAGGCCAGGACGCGGCGCCGGCGCGGCGATGGCGCCCCGGCCGATCATCATCGACTGCGACCCGGGTCAGGACGACGCTCTGGCGCTGCTGCTGGCGCTCGGCTCGCCGGCCGAGCTCGAGCTGCTCGCGGTCACCGCCGTCGCCGGCAACGCGCCGCTGGCGCTGACCGAGGTCAACGCCCGCAAGGTGCTGGCGCTGGGCGGCCGGCCCGAGATCCCGGTCCACGCCGGCTGCGCCCGGCCGCTGGTGCGGGCGCCGGTGATCGTCGACTATGGCGGAGCGACCGGGCTCGACGGCCACGAGTTCCCGGAACCGACCGTGCCCCTCGCCGGGGGCCACGCGGTCGATGCGATCATCGAGCTGCTCTGCGCGCGGCCGGCGGCTACGGTCACGCTCTGCCCGATCGGGCCGCTGACCAACGTGGCGATGGCCATGGTCAAGGCGCCGGAGATCGTGCCGCGGATCCGGGAGATCGTCCTGATGGGCGGCGCCGTCGGGCTCGGCAACGCCACGCCGGCCGCCGAGTTCAACATCTTCGTCGACCCGCAGGCCGCGGACGTGGTGTTCCGCTCGGGCGTGCCGATCGTGATGTGCGGCCTCGACCTCACGCGTCAGGCGCTGGTCACGCCGGCGCGCCTCGCCGCGATCCGGGCACTCGGCACGCCGGTCGGCGCCGCGGTCACGGGCCTGCTCGCGTCCTACGCCGCCGCCTACCGGCTCGAAGACGGGCGGGCCGGCGCGCCGCTGCACGACCCCTGCGCGATCGCCTACCTGCTGCGGCCGGACCTGTTCAAAGGGCGCGACTGCCACGTCGAGGTCGAGAGCCAGAGCGAGCTCACCCTGGGCCGGACGGTGGTCGACTGGCGGGGCCGCGGCCGCCTCGACCGCGGGCCAGAGCCCGCCAATGCCAAGGTGCTCTCGGAACTCGATGCCGACGGCTTGTTCGCGCTGCTCACCGAGCGTCTGGCCGCGCTGGCCCGGAGTTCTGCCCATCCCACCGAGATTCCATAGCATGCTACGTCGGCGGCCCGCGGATTGCTCGCACGCGGTCGGACCGCGGTTACGCTGCCGGCGGCATTCCGGGCTCGGGCCCGCCGGTCGCCGGTTGACAGGCGCCCGGTTGGGGTCGACGCTGTGCCGATCAGGCGGCGGCGGCAAACCGGGAGAGCAACCTATGGCGGGACGGGGAAGGCTCTGGTTCTGGATCTTCGCGTTCCTTGCGCTCTATTTCTTCATGCCGGCGCTGAACGCGGCCACGCCCAAGAACACCCTGGTCATGGCCAACCAGATCGACGACATCATCACGCTCGATCCGGCCGAGGTGTTCGAGTTCTCAGGCGCCGAATACGCCGCCAACGTCTACGACCGGCTGGTCACCTATCCGCCGGACGACGTCGAGAACCTGCAGGGCAACGTCGCCGAGAACTGGACGATCGCCGACGACGGCAAGACCTATACCTTCAAGGTCAGGGACGGCATCACCTTCCACTCCGGCAATCCCCTCACGGCCGAGGACGCGGTCTTCTCGCTGCAACGGGTGGTCAAGCTCAACCAGACGCCGGCCTTCATCATGACCCAGTTCGGTTTTTCCCCGGACAACGTCGAGCAGCGCATCCAGGTGGTCGATCCGCACACCTTCACGGTCGTACTCGACAAGCCCTACGCGCCGACCTTCTTCCTCTACTGCCTGACGGCGACGGTAGGCTCTGTGGTCGACAAGAAGCTGGTCATGGAGCACGAGAAGGATGGCGATCTCGGCCACGAGTGGCTCAAGACCGCGTCCGCCGGCTCCGGGCCGTTCAAGCTCCGCTCCTGGAAGCCGAACGAGAGCCTGATCATCGAGAAGAACCCGGACTACTGGAAGGGCGAGGTCGGGTTCGAGCGCATGATCACCCGGCACATCGGCGAGCCCGCGACCCAGATGCTGCTGCTGCAGAAGGGCGACATCGACATCGCCCGCAACCTCGAGGCCGACCAGATGGCGGCGCTCAAGAGCAACGCCGAGGTCGTGCTCAAGGAAGTGCCGAAGGGCGCGATCTACTATCTCGGTCTCAACCAGAAGAACGAATATCTGTCGAAGCCCGAGGTCCGGCAGGCGCTCAAATGGCTGATCCCGTACCGGGAGATCGCCGACACGATCGTCAAGGGCTCGGCGGTGGTCCACGAGACCTTCCTGCCGAAGGGCTTCCTCGGTGCGCTCGACGAGGAGCCGTATAAGCTCGACGTCGACAAGGCCAAGGATCTCCTGAAGCAGGCCGGGCTCGAGAACGGCTTCAAGGTCACGATGGACACCCGCAACACGTCGCCGATCCTGGAGATGGCGCAGGTGATCCAGGCGGCATGGGCCAAGGCCGGCATCCAGCTCGAGATCCTGCCCGGCGACAACAAGCAGACGCTGACCAAGTACCGCGCGCGCACCCACGACATCTACATCGGCCGCTGGGGCCCGGACTATCAGGACCCGAACACCAACGCCTCGACCTTCGCCTCGAACCCGGACAACAGCGATGGCGCCAAGCTCACCGGCAAGCTCGCCTGGCGCAACGCCTGGGACATCCCGGAGCTGACCGCCAAGACCGAGGCGGCGGTGCTCGAGCGCGACCAGGACAAGCGCGCCGGGATGTACCGCGAGCTGCAGCGCGCCGTGCTCGAGCGCGGCCCGTTCGTGATCATGTTCCAGGACATCGAGGTGATCGCCGAGCGCGCCAACGTCGAGGGCATGATCTGGGGCCCGTCGTTCGACGACAACAAGTACTGGAAAGGCCACAAGAGCTGATTCCGCCGGCGTTCCCACGGTCGCCGGCAGCGGCCGGCATTTTCCGGGACCGCGGCCAAGCGGCCCTGAAGCGGGCGTCTCGGGAAGCGTCTTCTCGGGCAATCATTTGGCCACTTTCGGCCGCCAACGTGGGGAGGTATGACGATGCCGATTCCGACCGAGCCCGTGGGCTCGCTGCCCCGGCCAGCGAAGCTGCAGGCGGCGATTGCCGCCTACGACGCCGGCAAGATCACGCGGGCCGAGCTCGAGGCCGAGCAGGACGCCGCCTGCCGCGATTCGATCGAGCGGATGGAGGCGACCGGCGCGCCGATCGTGTCCGACGGCGAGCAGCGGGCCTCGAGCTTCGCCACTTATCCCCTGGCCGACACCCTGGCCGGGACCGGCCTCGCGCCCAACCTCGCGGCCGATGGCCAGTATTTCGCGATCTTCACCGACGGCCACCACCGCCAGCTGCCGCGCCTGACCGGCGGCCCGTTCAAGTACAAGACCTTTGCCGCCGACTATCTGGCGAAGTCGATCAAGATGGCCACCAAGCCGATGAAGCAGGCGGTGATCGCGCCCTCGATGCTGGCGCTGCTCTATCCGCTGGACGACGAGGTCAAGGGCTATTCGCGCGAGCAGTTCCTGAGCGACCTTTGCGACGAGTGCGAGAAGGACATCCGCAAGTGCTTCGCGGCCGGGGCGGCCCGGGTCTCGATCGACTTCACCGAGGGGCGGCTCGCCTGTCGCAACGATCCCCGCAATCCCTGGACCGGGCGCGGCATGCTCGGCCAGTTCATCGAACTCAACAACCGGGTGCTGGACCGGTTCTCGGCCGGGGAGCGCAAGAACATCGGCATCCATACCTGCCCCGGCGGCGACTGCGACGCGACCCACAGCGCCGATGTCGACTACGCCGAGCTGCTGCCCAGCATGTTCAAGATGAATGCCGGCTATTTCCTGATGCAGCTCGCGAGCGAGCCGGACAAGGAGCGCGTCTACAAGCTTGTTGGCCAGCACAGCCGTGAGGACGCCAATGGCGTGGCCCAGGTCTGCTTCATCGGCGTGATCAATCCGCAGAACCCGCGGGTCGAGAGCGCGCAGGAAGTGTGCGATGACCTGGTGCTGGCGGCGAAGTACATTCCGAAGGAGCGGCTCGGCTCGACCGACGACTGCGGCTTCTCGCCGTTCAGCATCGATGTCAAGCCGAAGCACGGCTCGCCCGACGTCGCCCGCGACATCGCCTTCCAGAAGATCAAGGCGCGCGTCGAGGGCACCAAAATGGCCTCGGAGAAGCTCGGAGTCTGACCGGCGCCGACCGGCAGCGTTCGCCCCACGAAGGCTGCCCGGCCGGCCTGCGACGACCGGGCGCCGCTACCCCGGCGCTCCGAGGGTGTGGCGATGAGCACGGGAGCTGCGGAGGCTGAGTCCCGATGACCCTGCCGCGGCCGGTCTTCCTGGCGGGCCGGCTGGTCCTGACGCTCGCGTTCACCTTCCTCGGCCTGCTGCTGGTCACGTTCCTGATCGGCCGCGTGGTGCCGATCGACCCGGTGCTGGCGGCGGTCGGCGACCGGGCGCCGCAGGACGTCTACGAGCAGGTCAGGATCCAGCTCGGTCTCGACAAGCCGCTCTGGCAGCAGTTCCTGATCTACGTCGGCGACGTGCTGCGCGGCGACTTCGGCAAGTCGGTGCTGACCGCCAACCCGGTGCTCGCCGACATCGCCCGGGTGTTTCCGGCGACCCTCGAGCTCGCGACCGTCGCGACCCTGTTGGGCGTCGTGCTCGGCGTGCCCATGGGCGTCGCGGCGGCGGTCCGGCGGGGTCGCGTCCTCGACCACGCGATCCGGCTGGTCGGCCTGGTCGGCTATTCGGTCCCGGTGTTCTGGCTCGGCCTGGTCGGGCTCCTGATCTTCTACGCCAAGCTCGACTGGGTCGCAGGCCCGGGCCGGCTGGACGTCTTCTACGACGGCCTGGTCGAGCCGGTGACCGGCGTGATCCTGATCGATGCCGCGCTCGCCGGCGAATGGGACGTATTCTGGAACGCGGTCTCGCACCTGATCCTGCCGGCGTCGATTCTCGGCTACTACTCGCTCGCCTACGTCGCGCGCATGACCCGGAGCTTCATGATCGAGCAGCTGAGCCAGGAGTACATCACGACCGCGCGGGTCAAGGGACTGTCCGAGACGCTCGTGATCTGGCGTCACGCGCTCGGCAACACCGCCGTGCCGCTGGTGACCGTGATCGCCCTCTCTTACGCCAACCTGCTCGAGGGCTCGGTTTTGACCGAGACCGTGTTCGCCTGGCCGGGCCTCGGCTTCTACATCACCAACTCGCTGCTCAATGCCGACATGAACGCGGTGCTCGGCGGCACGATCGTGGTCGGCTCGGTGTTCATCGGCCTCAACCTGCTTTCGGACGTGCTCTACCGCGTGCTCGACCCGCGGGCGCGCTAAAGCTGGCGACAACCCCTCCTCGCCGCGCTCGGCGCGGCTGCGCGTTCTCGATCAGACGTACGCTTGCCCTTCTGCACAGTGGCGCCGCATGACCTGGCTCAAGATCGACGACTGGTCGCCGCGCCACGAGGGCCAGGCCTGAGCGGTTGATGCGGTCGTTACAAGTAGCTACCTTGAGCTCATGCGCGCCGTCGGCATCAAGCTTCTCAAGAACAAGCTCAGCGAGTACGTGCGGCTGGCGGCAGCGGGTGAGAATGTGCTGGTGACCGATCGCGACCGGGTCGTGGCCCAGCTTGGCCCGCCGCCCCTTCAGCGGGCGGAGGCGGTGGCGGACGTGCTGCTCGCGCAGGCGGTCCGCGAAGGCTTGATCACGCCGGCAGCCTTGCCGCCCGACGCGCCACCGCCGGAGCCGCCCGCAGGCGTGATGACGCTTGAGGAACTCCTGGCCGACCTCGATCAGTCACGCGCGGATCGGTGATCTACGTCGACAGCTCGGTGGCGCTCGCCTACCTGTTGATCGAGCCGCGGCGACCACCGGCGGCCTTCTGGCAGGAGACCATCATCTCAAGCCGACTGCTGCTGGAGTACGAGGTATGGTGCCGGCTGCACGCGTGGGGGATGACCGGGACGCGAGGGGGTGTGGCGCGGGAGCTGCTGGCGCGGATCGCTATGATCGAGTTGTCGCCCCTGGTGCTCGCACGCGCGCTCGAACCCTTTCCGCAGCCGGTCCGCACGCTCGACGCCCTGCACCTGGCGTCACTCGACTTTCTCGGTCAGCGCCGGCTGGAACCTGTGCTTGCGAGTTACGATCAGCGCGTGGTCGTGACCGCTCGTTCGATGGGGATTCCGATTTCCGAGTTGGGCTGAGATGAGCACCGACAGCTGGGCCGAAGGCGATTCTTACGAGCGCTACGTCGGACGCTGGAGCCGGCTCGTGGCGCGCGACTTTCTCGCTTGGCTCGACCGGCGGGCCGGTCTGGAATGGCTCGACGTCGGCTGCGGCACCGGCGCGCTGAGTGCCAGCATCCTGGCGGCCGCCGACCCCAAGGCGGTGATCGGCGTCGATCCGTCCGATGGCTTTCTCGCCCTGGCGCGCGCACGCCAGGGTGACACTCGCGTTCGCTTCCAGCCCGGCGATGCCCTGGCTCTGCGGCTGCCCGATGCCTCGGTCGACGTCGCGGTCTCCGGGTTGGTGCTCAATTTCGTGCCGAAGCCAACGCGGGCGCTCGCCGAAATGCGCCGGGTGGCCCGCCCGGGCGGCACGGTCGCACTCTACGTCTGGGACTACGCCGGCGAGATGCAGCTGATGCGCCATTTCTGGGACGCCGCCGCGGCTCTCGACCCGAGCGCAAAGGGGCTGGACGAGGCGGTGCGTTTCCCGATCTGCCGGCCGGAGGCCTTGGCGGGCCTGTTCCGGAGCGCCGGTCTCGACGCGGTCGCGACCTGCCCGATCAACGTGCCGACGGTGTTCCAAGACTTCGACGATTACTGGACCCCCTTCCTCGGCGGTCAGGGGCCCGCACCCGGCTATTGCGTGAGCCTCGCGGACGACCGGCGCGCGGCGCTGCGCGAGCGGTTGCGGGCCGTTCTGCCGGTCGAGGCGGATGGCCGGATCGCACTGATCGCCCGCGCTTTCGCGGTGCGCGGCGAGGTGCCCGCGGCGCGCGATGGCGCCGACCCGACGTGAGCCGGCAATGAGCGTCGTCCTGCCCCGCCGCCAGCTGGGCTGGCGCGTCTGGCTGCTGTCGGAAACGCCGGCCTCGGGGTTGCAGGCGCGGCTCGGGCGGACCTATCTCGCCTGGTTATTTTTGGCCCGCAACCCGCTCGCGATGGTCGGCCTCGCGATCGTGCTCAGTCTGCTGCTGGTCGCCGCGCTCGCGCCATGGCTTGCGACCTACTCGCCGACCGCCCAGATCCTGAGCGATCGTCTGCAGCCACCCTCGACCCGCCATTGGCTCGGCACCGACGAGCTCGGCCGCGACATCTACTCGCGCATCGTCTACGGCGCCCGCCTGACGCTCTACATCGTGGGCCTGGTCGTGATCATCGTCGGCCCGCTCGGGCTCCTGGTCGGCACGGTCGCGGGCTACGTCGGCGGCTGGCTCGACACGGTCCTGATGCGGATCACCGACATCTTTCTCGCGTTCCCACGCCTGATCCTGGCGCTCGCCTTCGTCGCCGCGCTCGGTCCCGGCATCGAGAACGCGATCACCGCGATCGCGATCACCGCCTGGCCGCCCTACGCCCGGATCGCCCGTGCCGAGACGCTGACCGTGCGCCACTCCGACTTCATCGCCGCGATCCGGCTGCAGGGGGCGTCGGCCGGCCGGATCATCTGGGGCCACATCATGCCGCTCTGCACGAGCTCCTTGATCGTGCGCCTGACCCTCGACATGGCTGGCATCATCCTGACCGCGGCCGGTCTGGGCTTCCTCGGGCTCGGCGCCCAGCCGCCGCTGCCGGAATGGGGCGCCATGATCTCCTCGGGCCGCCAGTATCTGCTCGAGCAGTGGTGGGTCGCGACCATGCCCGGGATCGCGATCTTCGCGGTCTCGCTCGGCTTCAACCTGCTCGGCGACGGCCTGCGCGACGTCCTCGACCCGAAGCAGGCGAGCTCGCGGTAGCCGCGGTCTGCGGCCCCTCCGGGCCGATCGCCGCTCGGCGCAGGGCGTTGTCCAGATCGGCGATCTGAAACGGCTTCATCAGTCGGAGCGTCGTCGGGTAGCGGCCGGCCAGCTGATCGAGCCGGTAACCGGTGCAGAAGACGAACGGCACGGCGCGCGCCGCCAGCGCATCCGCGACCGGGGTCACCGGCTGGCCGCGGATGTTGATGTCGAGCAAGGCCACGTCCGGCGTCTGCACCTCCACGGCCCGGAGCGCCGCGGCCAGGTCACCGCACGGCCCGACCACCTCGCAGCCGAGCTGGGCCAGCATCAGCTGGATGTCCATGGACACCAGGAACTCGTCCTCGACGACGAGCACCCGGAGGCCTTGCAGATCATCGGTCGCTGTCAAGCTCGCGATCCATGAACCAGCCGCCGGTCGGCAGATGCCGGACGCGGTCGGCAAGCGGCACTTCGATCCTGCAGCGGACCCCCGCTGGCCGCAACTCGAACGTCACCTTACCAGCGAGCTGGTAAGCCAGGCCGCGCTCGATCAGCATCCGGCCGAAGCCGGACGGAGACGTGGGATCGACCCGTGGTCCCGCCCTTTCGCGCCAGGTCAGGACCAGGTGCCGGCCGCCTTCGGTGACGACCTCGGCGCCGATCTCGAGCCGGCCCGAGGGGCTGGAGAGCGCCCCGTGGCGGGCCGCGTTGGTGCCGAGTTCGTGCAACGCGAGGCCGAGCGCGAGCGCCGCGTCCGACCCGAGCGCGGGATCGGGGCCCGAGACCGTCACCTGGCCGGCGTCCGGGGGTCGGTAGGGATCGAGCTGGGCGCGGAGCAGATCCTGCAGCTGGACGCCCTCCCAGTGGGCCTCCGCCAGCAGCGTGTGGGTCCGCGCGAGCGCTGCGAGCCGGCCCTGGAACGCCCCGGCGAACTGCTCGGGCGAAGCGCTGTGGTGGAGGGTCTGGGTCGCCAGCGACTGGGCGACCGCGAGCGTGTTCCTGACCCGGTGGTTCAATTCTTCGATCAGCAGGCGCTGCCGCTCCTCGGCGCGCCGCCGCTCGGTGATGTCGCGGCCGATGCCCGACGCCCCGACCACGACGCCCTGCTCGTCGAGGATCGGCGACATGGTGAGCTGGACGTCGATCCGCCGGCCGTCACGGGTCAGGCGCACCGTCTCGAACGGCGCGACCCGCTCGCCGCGCGCCAATTGCGCATCCATGGTCCGCAGCTCGCCGAACCGGTCCGGGGGTATGATGAGCTCGATCGAGCGGCCGATCACCTCGGCCGCCGGGTAGCCATACATCCGCTCGGCGGCGGCGTTCCAGCTCGTGATCGTGCCGTCGAGGTTTTTGCTCAGGATGGCATCGAACGACGACTCGACCAGCGCGGCGAGCCAGGCGTGCTTGGGCTGCAGCGCCAACGGCGCCGCCACGACGTTCGAGCCGGGCCGCGATCCCGAAGCACTGGCCGTCTGCTGCGCCATACCTGCTCTCGCCGCTGCTTGCCCGGGTTTACCCGAAAAGAGCTGCGGCTTCCAGGATTCCGCGAGGGTGACCGGCGCGACCTGCTCCCGGAAGCGAGGGCCCCTCGATAGGACGATCCATCGGCGGCCGATACTCGCGGGCAGCAGTGCCACACCCTGCCAGGTCTAGTGAGGGCCGTCGGCTTGACCGGACGGCGGGCGACCTCACTTAGAGGGCCAGGGTCCGCGATCCGGATCGCGACGAAGGAGGAGTTCTTGCCAGACAGTCACGATCGTCGGCGACGGCTGCGAGTCCCGGACGTTGGGGCGCCGGCGGCTCCGCCCATGGCGTCGCGGCGTGGGGGCGAGGAGGATCCGGTTGCGAACGCGGCGGGCTGGCGGGTCACCCGCCGGGTCGCACCGTCGAGGGAGAGCGAAATAGGGGCGTCCGGGCGCCCTCGGCCGGCAGCCGCAAAGGTCGGGCCGTCCGGACCGCAGACGCTGCCCGGGCAGCTCGGCGTGCCGGCTCGCGCGCCGCGACGGGTCGGTCCCCCTCAGCGGCGCGGTCGCGGGATTTCGTTCCTGGCGCTGGCTGCAGCGGCGGTCGTCGTGGTGTTCGTGCTGGGTCTGGCGGTGCTCGACATGCGGACGCCGGAGTGGCCGCAAGCCTGGCCCGAACGCCCGGCAATGAACGGCAAGTCCGGCCACAATCCGGGCGAGGCGCCCGCCGCGCGTCCGGGCTAGGGCCGGCACCGCTCGCCGCCGCCCGAGCAAAGGCTCTAGCCGCTCGCCGCCGGGCGCGGCTAAGCTTTGGCGATGTCGGCCCGGCTGATCGTTCAGAACCTCTGGGTGCGCTACCCGACGCCTGCGCGGGTGATCGAGGCGGTGCGCGGGGTCTCGTTCACCCTCGGGCGCGAGAAGCTCGGCATCGTCGGCGAGTCCGGCTCGGGCAAGTCGACGGTCGGGCGCGCGATCCTCCGCCTGGTGCCGGCGCCCGGCGTGGTCGCCGCCGACCGGCTGATCTTCGATGGCATCCACCTGTTGTCCGCCGACGATGCGACGCTGCGCGCGGTGCGCGGTCAGCGGATCACGATGGTCATGCAGGACCCGAAGTTCTCGCTCAATCCGGTGATGACCGTCGGCAAGCAGATCCGCGAGGCCTATCGCGCCCATACCCGGAGCTCGCGCGCCGAGGCCGAGCGCCGGGCGCTCGCCATGCTGGCCGCGGTCAAGATCCGCGATCCCGAGCGGGTCTACGACTGCTACCCGCACGAGGTCTCGGGCGGCATGGGCCAGCGGGTCATGATCGCGATGATGCTGGTCGCCGACCCGGACATCCTGATCGCCGACGAGCCGACCTCGGCGCTCGACGTGACCGTGCAGATGCAGGTCCTCGCGATCCTGGACGATCTGGTGACCGAGCGCGGCCTCGGCCTGATCTTCATCAGCCATGATCTGAACCTGGTCGCCTCGTTCTGCGACCGGGTGCTGATCATGTACGCCGGCCGCGTGGTCGAGACCTGCCGGGCGAGCGAGCTGCACCAGGCGCAGCACCCCTATACCCGCGGCCTGCTGGCAGCGCTGCCCCACGTCGACCGTCCGCCCGGCCCGCTGCCGGTCCTCGAGCGCGATCCCGCCTGGCTTACCGGCCCGCTCCGCGCCCGCCCGTAGTCGCCCGCCCGTAGTCGCCCGCCCCTAGTCCCCCGCCCAGGGCCGCGGGTCGGCCGGAGGTTGCGCCGGAATCGTGATCGGATATGCTTGAGGCGCACCCGAGCCGCCGGCCCGGGGCGTTACTGTCGACCTCATTGATCCCCGGAGGAGCCATGCATCGGATTATCGAGCGCGCTTCGAGACTTGCGGCGGCCCTGCTGGTGCTCGGCGCCAGCGCCTCGATCGGCCAGGCGCAGGATGCCCGCTCCTACATCCTCGCGACCGCGACCACCGGCGGCACCTATTATCCGGTCGGGGTGGCGCTCGCGACCCTGGTCAAGGTCAAGCTCGAGCCCAAGCAGCACATCTCGATGTCGGCGATCAGTTCCGCCGGCTCGGGCGAGAACGTCAAGCTGTTGCGCGAGAACCAGGCGCAGTTCGCGATCCTCCAGGGCCTGTTCGGCGCCTGGGCCTGGACCGGCACCGGGATGCTGAAGGGCGAAGGCAAGCAGGAACATCTGCGCTCGATCTCGATGCTCTGGCAGAACGTCGAGCACTTCGTGGTCACCAAGGCCAAGGCGCCGTCCGGCACGATCGACGATCTCAAGCAGTTCGGCGGCGCCCCGTTCTCGATCGGCGCCCACAACTCGGGCACCGAGGGCTCCGGCCGCGCGATCCTCCAAGGCCTCGGCATCGACCCCGAGCAGATGTTCGACGTCGCCTACATGGGCTATACGCCGAGCGCCGAGGCGCTCCAGAACGGCACGATCGTGGGCGCCAACCTGCCGGGCGGCGTGCCGGTCAGCGCGGTCGCGCAGGCGTTCGCCGCTGCGGGCGGCAACCTCGTGATCCTCGATTTCACCGACGAGCAGATGGCGCGCGCCAACAGCGTCTACGATCTCTGGTCGCGCTACCAGATCCCGGCCGCCACCTACCCCGGCCAGGACCAGGCGGTGAGCACGATCGCGCAGCCCAATTTCCTCGCCGTCCGCGACGACATTCCGGACGACGACGTCTACCAGATCACCAAGGCGATGTACGAGAACCTGCCGTTCTTGCAAAACATCCACGCCGCGACCAAGGCGATGGCGCTCGACAAGGCGATTGCCGGTCTGCCGGTGCCGCTGCATCCGGGCGCGGTGCGCTTCTACGAGGAGCAGGGCATGACCATCCCCGACCGGCTGAAGCCGCCGGCCTGAGCTCGGAGTCAGCCGGCGCGCGGGCATGGCGGACCGCCTGGCGCCGGAACCGTCGGCGACTGCGGCGGTGCTCCCGGGGAGCGCCGAGGGTGACGGCGCACGCGCGCCCCTGGCGCCGCTGATCACGGTCCTGGGCGTCACCCTCTCGCTCGCCCACATCTGGTTCAATACCCTCGCGACCCTGCCCGAGCTCTGGGTCTCGGCGCTCCACTTCGGCGGCCTCGCCTGCATCGGCGCTCTGCTTCACCCGGCGCTCCGGGTTTGCCGGCCGGCAGCGCAGCGGGCGGTGCTCGGGCTCGATCTCCTGATTGCCGTCGCGGCGCTCGCGACCGCGGCCTATCTGATCCTCTACGAGCAGGCGCTCTACGATCGCGGCCAGACCTTCAGCCCCGCCGACTGGGTGTTCAGCTCCATCGCCGTGCTGCTCGCGATCGAGCTGACCCGCCGGACCACGGGCGTTGCGATCCCGATCCTGATCGTGGTCGCGATCACCTACGTCGCCTGGTGGGGCAGGTACGTCGACGGTGTCTTTCGCTTTCCCGGGCTGACCTGGGAAACCGTGCTCTACCGGAGCTACTACGGTCTCGACGGCATGTTCGGCCCGATCGCGCGGATCTCCTCGACCTACGTCTACATGTTCGTGCTGTTCGGCGCGTTTTTGGTGCGCTCGGGCGCGGGCGAGTTCGTGGTCGACCTGGCGCGCGCCGCCGCCGGCCGCTTCACCGGCGGCCCGGGCCTGGTCGCGGTGCTCGGCTCCGGCCTGATGGGCTCGATCTCGGGCTCGGCGGTCGCCAATACCGTGACCACCGGCGTGATCACGATCCCGCTGATGAAGCGCGCGGGCTTCTCCCCGAAGTTCGCCGCCGGGGTCGAGGCCGCCGCCTCGACCGGCGGCCAGATGATGCCGCCGATCATGGGGGCCGGCGCCTTCATCATGTCGACCTACACCCAGATTTCGTACTTGTCGATCGTCGCGGTCAGCTTCCTGCCGGCGCTGATGTACTTCCTGTCGGTCGCCTTCTGGGTCCGGATCGAGGCGCTCAAGCTCGGCATCCGGCCGGTTCCCGACGACGCGCCGAGGCTCATCGATGTCCTGCGCGCGGGCGGCCATTCCCTGATCCCGATCATCGTCCTGATCGCGCTGCTGGTCGTCGGCTTCACGCCGACCTACGCCGCCGGCGTCAGCATGATCGCGGTGATCGCCGCCTCCTGGCTCGGGCGCACGCCGATGGGCCCGCGCGCGATCGTCGACGCGCTCGAGCTCGGCGCCCGCAACATGGTCTCGACCGGCCTGCTCCTGGTCGCGGTCGGCCTCGTGGTCAACGTGATCGCCACCACCGGCGTCGGCAACACGGTCTCGCTGATGATCGGCGACTGGGCCGGCGGCAGCCTCCTGCTGACCCTGATCCTGGTCGCCCTCGCCTCACTCGTGCTCGGCATGGGCCTGCCAGTCACCGCCTCCTACGTCGTGCTCGCGACCCTCTCCGCCCCCGCGCTCTACACGCTGATCGCCTCCGACCAGCTGGTCCAGACGATCGCCGCCGGCGCGCTCCCGGACGCCGCCAAGGCCATCTTCCTCCTGGTCGCGCCCGACGCCGCCGCCAATCTCGGCCAGCCGATGCCAGCGACCGAGGCGGCGACCCTGCTCGCCCAGGTGCCCTCCGACTTCACGACCCAGCTGATCAACCAGGCGCTTTCGCCGGCGGCCCTCGCGACCACGCTGCTCTCGGCGCACATGATCATCTTCTGGCTGTCGCAGGATTCCAACGTCACCCCGCCGGTGTGCCTGACCGCCTTCGCCGCCGCCGCGATTGCCGGCACGCGGCCGATGACCACCGGCCTTGCCGCCTGGAAAATCGCCAAGGGCCTCTACATCGTGCCGCTCTTGTTCGCCTACACGCCGTTTCTCGGCGGCGACCTGTGGCGCTCCTTGTGGATCTTCGCCTTCGGCTCGGTCGGCATCTTCGCGCTGACCGCGGCGATCGCGGGCCAGCTCGAGAGCCGCCTCAACTGGCCCCTGCGCCTGCTCCTCGCCGTCACCGGCACGGCGCTGCTCTGGCCCACCGGCCCCGCGGTCAACGTCCCCGGCTTTGTCGTGTTCGTTGTCCTGTTCCTGGTCGACTTCTGGCGCGCCCGCCGGGGCCCGAACCGAGCCGTCGCCTGAGCCTGTGGACAGGGCGAGCGGGGGCGCGCACGGCGCTTGACCGGTGGGTGGGCTTGCCGTCTTGCTGGTGCGGGAGGCAGGCGCGGCGCATGATCGAGATCGAGAGCCTGGAGGTGCGGTTCGGCGGCTTCACCGCAGTCGACGACGTGTCGTTCCGGGTCGGCGAGGGCGATGCCTTCGGGCTGGTCGGGGAGTCGGGGTCGGGCAAGACCACGGTGCTGAAGGCGATCGCCGGGCTGCTGAGGGGCTGGCAGGGGCGGATCGTCGTCGATGGCGAGGCGCTTGGCGACCGGCGCAGCCTGCGGTTCTGCCGCATGGTCCAGATGGTGTTCCAGGATCCGTACGGCTCGCTGCATCCGCGGCATACGGTCGACCGGACGCTGGCCGAGCCGGTCGCGATCCATGGCCTGGGCGATGGCGGGGCACGGGTCGAGCGGGCGTTGCAGGCGGTCGGGCTCGGGCCCGCTTTCCGGTACCGGTTCCCCCACCAGCTCTCGGGCGGTCAGCGGCAGCGGGTCGCGATCGCCCGCGCGCTGATGCTGGAGCCCAAGGTGTTGCTGCTCGACGAGCCGACCTCGTCGCTCGACGTCTCGGTCCAGGCCGAGATCTTGAACCTGCTGGCGGCGCTCCGGGAAGAGCGCGGCCTGACCTATCTGTTCGTGTCGCACAACCTTGCCGTGATCGCGCACATGTGCTCGGAGGTCGCGATCATGCAGCACGGCCGGATCGTCGAGCAGGTCCCGACCACCGCACTCCGGACCGGCGCGCTCAGCCAGCCGTATTCCCAGCAGCTGCTCCGGAGCAGCGAGGGCTACGACCGCGTCGCCGCGGCCGCCCTGGTGGATTGAGGCTCGGCCCCGCGAAACATCGCCCTTCGTGGCCCGCGCCTGCCGGCGCCGCCACCCCTACCCGGCGAGCCCGGCGGCGACGTCGAACAGGAGCTTGACGTTGAGCGCGATGATCAGGGCGGCCACGACCCAGGCGAGCCAGCTCAGCCAGCGGGGATTGACGAGGTTGCCCATCTTGGCGCGGTCGCTCGTGAACTGCACCAGCGGCACCACCGCGAACGGCAGCTGCAGCGAGAGGATCACCTGGCTCAGGATCAGGAGCTGGGCCGTGCCGCTGACCCCATAGAGGGCAGTCACCAGCACCGCCGGCACGATCGCCAGCAGGCGCGTGATCAGGCGGCGCAGCCAGGGCGGCAGCCGAATGTCGAGGAAGCCCTCCATGACGATCTGACCGGCGAGCGTGGCGGTGATCGTCGAGTTCTGGCCCGAGGCGAGCAGGGCGATCGCGAACACCGTGCTCGCGAGCGGCACGCCCAGGAGCGGGGCCAGCAGGTGATAGGCGTCCTGGATCTCGGCCACGTCCTGGCGGCCGGCCGCATGGAAGGCGGCAGCGGCGAGCACCAGGATCGCGCCATTGATCAGGAGCGCGATCGTGAGCGCAATGGTGCTGTCGATGGTCGCGAGCCGGACCGCCTGGCGCTTGACCGGCTCGGAGAGGCCGTAGCTCCGGGTCTGGATAATCGCCGAGTGCAGGTAGAGGTTGTGCGGCATCACGGTGGCGCCCAGGATGCCGATCGCGATGTACAGCATCGCGGGGTTGGTCGCGATCTCCGGGCTCGGCACAAGGCCGCCGAGCACGCCGCTCACTGCCGGCGCCGAGAGCACGATCTCGAAGGCGAAGCAGGTGAAGATCACCGCGACCAGCGCGATGATGAACGCCTCGAGCCAGCGAAAGCCGCGCGCCTGCAGGACCAGGATCAAAAGCACGTCGGCGGCGGTCAGCACGACGCCGATCAGGAGCGGCAGGCCGAACAGCAGGTTGAGCGCGATCGCCGTGCCGATGACCTCGGCGAGGTCGGTCGCGACGATCGCGATCTCGCACAAGAGCCAGAGCGCGATCCCCGCCGGCCGGCTGTAGTGATCGCGGCAGGCCTGGGCGAGGTCGCGGCCGCTGGCGATCCCGAGCTTGAGACTCAGCGCCTGCAGCAGCATCGCCATCAGGCTGGACAGCACGACCACCGCGAGCAGCGTGTAGCCGAACGCCGAGCCGCCGGCGAGCGAGGTCGCCCAGTTGCCGGGGTCCATGTAGCCGACCGCGACCAGATAGCCGGGGCCGAAGAAGGCGAGCAGCTTGCGCAGCGGGCTCCAGCCGGCGCGGACCGGGACGCTGCGGTGGACCTCGGCGAGGCTCGCCCGGCCGACCGGCCGTCGCCAACCGGTCAGTTCCCGCTCGGTCTCTCGCGCCTCAGCGTCCATCCGCGCCCCGGTGTGACCAACGCCGCGCCCGCCCGGTTGCTCCGTCACTGCTCCTCACGGCCGCCCCACCGGCACGATTGACCCGATGCTCGCCGTCACGCCTGCTCGTTCAGGTACATATGAATAGGTGTTCACATGAAGACATGAATACAAAAGCAATTGTTTCACTTTCTTCACCAAAGTCATTGACGGGCCACATCGCATATAAGTCTAAAAATACTTCACGTCAACTGAGCGTGCTCGGGCCTGGCCAGGTGGGTTTCTGGCTGGGTCGGTGACCGCCGGCGGCAGCGATTGCGCGGCGGAGCCGCGATTACGCCTCGAACGAGCGCCGGGCCGCTCCGCCGGGGACCTGCGCGCGCGGTCAGTGGCCCTTGCGGCCGTGCGAGCGCATCGTGGTGAGCCAGCGCCGGCGCCTGGCATCGCTCGCGGCCTCGACCATGCCAACAGGCTCTCGCGGATCGGACGGATGCCGCAGAAGCCCAGGACGTTGCGCTCCAGGCTCTTGAGGCTGTGGGCGCCGAAATACCAGCGGTAGAAGAACGCCGGCATCCCCATCGTGACCACGATGCGCGCCGACCGGCCCTTCAGGCGCTTGGCCCCGAGGCCATTCGGCCCGCTGTCGAACGCGAAGCCCGGGCGAAAGGCCTGCTCGAGAAAGCCCTTCAGGACCGCCGGCATGGTCCCGAGCCAGAGCGGATAGACGATCACCAGCTGCTCCGCCCAGGAGATCGCCTCCTGCGCCGTCCGGATGTCGGCGGGTGGTGCCTGGGTCTCGAACTCGGCCTGGGTGCGGAGCAGCGGAAACGCGAGGCCCGCGACCTCGAGCCGCCGGACGGCGTGGCCGGCATTCTCCGCCCCGGCCGCATAGGCGTCGGCGAGCGCATGGCAGAGGTGGCCGCCGCCCGGGTCCGGGTGCCCCTGGATGATCGTGATCCGCCGCGCCATAGTGTCACCCCATGAGCAACGGCCGCCAGCATCGACCTCGAGCTCTCAAGCTGGGTTGATCGCGGCCCGACGGCAGCTCTGGCTCATGCGGCGGGTGGTCCCGCCGCACGATCAACGCAGTGGTTGCTGCGCTGCTTCAGAGCGAGCGGCGTGAGTTCGGCCTCGAGCGCGATTCGGACAGCATCGTTAACCGAACGTTAGCGGCTGTCCATTAAGCCTTCGTTCGGATGGTCCATGGGACCGTGGGAATCCATGCCGGATCGGCGGCGGGGCCTCAGGAGGGCTGGGCACGTCTGGCCTCGGGCGGAAGTTCGCCTTGGCGGGCGCAGTTTGGGATAGACTGGGCCGCGGATCGCCGTCGGTCGGGGACAGCAGTGGCCGAAAGCCGGAGAGAGGAGGCGCTCGAGCGCTATCGCGCGAAGCGCGACTTTCAGAAGACGGCGGAACCGCCAGGCGGTGAAGTTGCGCCCGGGACCAGCGTGTTCGTGGTCCAGAAGCACGCGGCCCGGCGGCTGCACTACGACCTCCGCCTGCAGTTCGGCGACACGCTGAAGAGCTGGGCGGTCCCGCAGGGGCCGTCGCTCGATCCCAAGATCCGGCGGCTCGCGGTCCATACCGAGGACCACCCGCTGGAATACGCCGACTTCGAGAAGCCGATCCCCAAGGGTCAGTACGGCGCCGGCGCGATGATCGTCTGGGATCGCGGCAGCTGGATCCCGATGGGCGATCGCGAAGCGGACTACCGGAACGGCACGCTCAAGTTCCGCTTGAGTGGCGAAAAACTCGGCGGCGGCTGGATGCTGGTCCGGCTTAAGCCCAAGGACGGCGAGCGGGCCGACAACTGGCTCCTGATCAAGGAGCGCGACCCCTACGCGCGCCCGGGCCAGGGCGACCAGCTGCTCGAGGAGCGGCCGGAGAGCGTGCTAAGCGGCCGCCGGGTCGAGCAGCTGCTCGAGGATGACGAGCCGAGCGCGCCGGCGCCGAAGCGGCAGGCGAGGCCCGTTCGGCCGGCGACGCTGCCCGGGGCGGTCAAGGCGCCGTTGCCGGACCAGGTCCGGCCGCAGCTCGCGACGCCGGCCGCACGCGTGCCCGACGGCGAGGAGTGGCTGCACGAGATCAAGCTCGACGGCTATCGGACGCTCGCGCGCCTCGAGGCCGGGGCGGTGCGCCTTCTGACCCGGACCGGCCAGGACTGGACGGAGCGCTACGGGCTGCTCGCCAAGGCGTTCGCGGCGCTGCCCTGCAAGCAGGCGCTGGTCGACGGCGAGATCGTGGTCCAGGACGCGAACGGGATCGCGAGCTTCGCAGCACTCCAGGACGCGCTCGCCGAGGGCCGGACCCACGAGCTGATCTGCTTCGCCTTCGATCTCTTGCACCTCGACGGCTACGATCTCACGGCGGTGCCGCTGCTCGAGCGCAAGCGGGCGCTCGCAGCGCTGCTCGAGCCGGTGGTCTCGCCGACCACGGCGCTCCAGCTCAGCGAGCACGTCCAGGGCAACGGCCGGGCGTTCTTCGAGCAGGCGTCCCGGCTCGGCCTCGAGGGCGTGATCAGCAAGCGCGCGGATTCCTCGTACCAGCAGGTGCGGACCAGGAGCTGGCTGAAGGTCAAATGCCGGCTGTCCGAGGAATTCCCGATCGTCGGCTACAGCCCCTCCGATGTCGCCGGCGGAATCGGCGCCTTGCTGCTGGCCGACCCCCAGGACGGCGGGCTCCGCTACGTCGGCCGGGTCGGCACCGGCTTTTCAATGAGCGAGATGAAGCGCCTGCACGCCCGGCTGGACGCGCTCCGGACCCGGCAGCCGCCGGTCGCGCTGCCGGCGGAGGAAAAGCGCAAGGGCATCGTCTGGGTCCGGCCGGCGCTGATCGCCGAGGTCGAGTACGGCAATCGGACCGCGGACGGCATTTTGCGCCATGCGGTCTACAAGGGCCTGCGCGCCGACAAGGTCGAGGACGAGGAGCCCGCGACGACACCTCGGTCGCCACCGGTCCAAGCCGAGCGAAAACAGTACGTCACCGATGCCGACCTCGCCCAGATCTGGGTCACCAATCCCGATCGCGCGATGTTCGGTGCCGGCGGCCCGACCAAGCTCGAGCTCGCCCTCTACTACGCGCGCGTCGGCGACTGGATGCTGCCCGAGCTGATCCGCAGGCCGGTCTCGCTGGTCCGCTGCCCGCTCGGGCGGATCCAGGACTGCTTCTTCCAGCGCCACGCCCATGCCGGCATGCCCGATGCGCTCCGAACGATCGCGCTGACCGAGGAGGGCAAGAAGGAGAAGGCGGACTATCTCTACGTCGAGGACGCGCGGGGGCTGCTCTCGCTCGCCCAGTTCGGCACGATCGAGTTCCACAGCTGGGGCTGTCGGGTCGATCAGCCCGAGCGCCCCGACCGCCTGGTGTTCGACCTCGACCCGGACGAGAGCCTGCCCTGGCGCGAGGTAGTGGACGCCGCCTTCGAGGTCCGGGACGCGCTGGCGGCGCAGGGCCTGGCGCCGTTCCTCAAGACCACCGGCGGCAAGGGCCTGCACCTGGTCGTGCCGATCCAGCGTCGCCGGAGCTGGGACGAGGTGACGCGCTTTTGCGAGAGCTTCGCGCGCCAGATGGCGGCGGCGGCGCCCCGGCGGTTCACCGCCAATATGGCCAAGGCCCAGCGCCGCGGCCGGGTCTATCTCGACTATCTGCGCAACCAGCGCAGCGCCACCGCGGTCGCCGCCTACTCGCTCCGGGCGCGCCCGGGCGTGCCCGCCTCGACGCCGCTCGCCTGGGACGAGCTTCGACAGCTCGACGACCCGGCCGATCTGAACTACGCTAGCGTCCCGGAACGGCTGGCGAGCGGGCTCGTTGATCCTTGGGCCGGGATCGAGCAGGCGGCGCGCGCCCTGCCCAGGGCTGCCGGGCCGAAGCGCTCCAGGCGCGCCTGAACCGCCAGCTGAGAGGAAACGAGGTCGAAGCCATGGCACCACGCTCGAGTTGGAAGGGACACCTCAAGCTGTCCCTGGTGTCCTGCCCGGTCCGCCTGTACAACGCGACCTCGCGCAGCGAGAAGGTCGCCTTCCACCTGCTGCACAAGGACACCCACAATCGCATTCAGATGAAGCCCAACGACCCGGAGCTCGGCGCCGTGGAGCGCTCAGATCTGGTCAAGGGCTACGAGTACGAGAAGGACCAGTACGTCGTCTTCACCGACGAGGACTTCGACAAGGTCCAGATCGAAACCAGCAAGGCGATCGTGATCGAGAAGTTCGTCGATGCCAGCGAGGTCGACCCGATCTACCTCGATGCCCCGTATTACCTGGCGCCGGACGGGGCGGTTGCCGAGGAAACCTTCCGGGTGATCCAGCATGCCATGCGCGACCAGGAGAAGGTCGCGCTGTCGCGGATCGTGCTCGCCAATCGCGAGCGCCTGATCGCGCTCAGCTGCCGCGACCGGGGGTTCCTGATGATGACGCTGCGCACCGCCGACGAGGTGCGCGATTCCAAGGATTATTTCACCGACATCAAGGACGAGGAGCCCGAGCCGGAGATGCTCGATCTGGCCGAGAAGCTGATCGAGCAGAAATCCGGCCAATTCGACCCGAGCGAGTTCAAGGACCGCTATCACGATGCCGTGGTCGAGATGGTCAAGGCCAAGGTCGAGGGACAGGAGCCGGTGCTCGCCAAGGCGCCCGAGCGCGGCAAGGTGATCAACCTGATGGACGCGCTCCGGCGCTCGCTCGAGGACGCCAAGCCCCCGGCCGATAGCAAGCCGCGCCGGGCCGCGGGCGGCAAGGCCGCCGCCTCTTCCAGCCGCGGCAAGCGGCAGCCGGTGGCCGACGAGAGCGGCAAGAAGCGGCGGAAGGCAGGCTAGGGCCGGGAACCCGGCCCGATGCTCGACTTCGCCGGTCGGACCGTCACCATCCTCGGCCGCCTGGCGGCGCTGCCCAACCGGGTCGCCGCGGCCGAGATCGGCCGCCGGGGCGGGGTCGCGCGGCGCGCGCTGGCGCAGCAGACGACTTTGGTCGCCATCGGCCGGTGGGCGGCGCCGCAGCTCGCCGACGGCCGGCTGCAGGCGAAGCTCGCCCGGGCCGATCAGCTGGGCGCGCCCTGTCTGAGCGAGAATGCGCTGCTGCGCGCGCTCGACCTGGTACCACCGGCCGCGCCGGTCGCGGCGGCGGTCAGGCTCGACGAGCTTGGCGGCAAGGCCGGGCTCGGCGCGGAGCTGGTGCGCCTGCTGCTGCTGTTCGACGTCATCCAGCCGGACGAGGACGGCGCCGTGGGCTTTCGCGACCTGATCGCGGCCCGCGAGGTCGGACGCCTGCTGGCCGAAGGCGTCGAGCTCGCGGTGATCATCGAGGGCACGGTCGCGGCCGGCGGGCGGCAGCCGGCCGCGGACAACCATCCGCTCGCCCGGCTCAAGCTGGTCTGCGACGACCGCGGCCAGCTCGCGCGCCGGATCCAGGGGCGCCTGGCCGAGCTCGACGGCCAGCTCCGACTGCCGCTCGCCAACCCCGGCAATCCCTCGGTCGACGAGGTCTTCGAGGACGCCGAGGACGCCGAGCAGGCGGGCGATCTGGCCGCCGCCGAGGTGCTCTACCGGCGCTGCGTCGGCCTCGACCGCTCGGACCCGATCGCGCCCTTCAACCTCGCCAACGTGCTCCGCGAGCAGGGCCGCCACAGCGAGGCCAAGTCCTACCTGCAGCTGGCGCTCGCGATCGATCCGAAGTTTGCCGACGCCTGGTACAATCTGGCACTCCTGGTCGAAGGTGAAGGCCGCAAGGAGCTCGCACGCGCTTACCTGGAACGGGCGAGCGCTGCCGATCCCGACTATGCCGACCCGCTCTACAACCTTGCCCAGCTGCACTTCGAAGCGGGCGAGCTGACGACCGCCGGCCGGCTCTGGCAGCGCTACCTGGTGCTCGACCCCGACAGCGAATGGAGCCGGCTCGCCCGCCACGGTCTCGCGCTCTGCCGGCGCGGCGACCAGGAGGCCGGCTAGCGCGGCGCACATCCCGAGCAGTCATCCGAAGGAGCACGTCATGGCGATCGGTCCGCACCGGCTCGAGTACGAGGTCCTGGAAGGCTGGGAGCAGCTGCCGGAGGGCTGGTCGTTCGTCGAGGTCGCGGGCGTGGCCGTCGATTCCAGGGACCGCGTCTACGTCTTCAATCGCGGCGCCCACCCGATGATCGTCTTCGACAAGGACGGCCGCTTCCTTGATGCCTGGGGCGAGGGCATCTTCACGAGCGCGCACGGCATCTTCATCGACCGGCACGACCACGTCTGGTGCGCCGACAACTTCGACCATACCGTGCGCAAGTTCACGACCGACGGCGAACTCCTGATGACTTTGGGCGACCCCGCCCGGCCGGCCGAGACCGGCTTCAGGATCGGCCATTCGCCGGTGCTGCACGCGGCCGGCCCGTTCAACATGGTGACCAACGTTGCCGTCACAGGCAGCGGCGAAATGTTCATCTCCGACGGCTACGGCAACGCCCGCGTCCACCGCTTTTCCCCGAGCGGCGAGCTGCTGGCGTCGTGGGGTGAGCCCGGCAGCGGCCCCGGCCAGTTCAACCTGCCGCACAGCATCGCGGTCGACCGCGGCGGTCGGGTGTTCGTCGCCGATCGCGAAAACTCGCGGATCCAGATCTTTTCCTCGAATGGCGACTTCCTGACCAGCTGGGACTGGGTCAACCGGCCGGACGATCTGTTCATCGACGAGCAGGAGAACCTCTACATCGCCGAGCTCGGCTGGAACGTGCCCCATCCGGACCGGCCGCACTTCCCCTGGAGCAAGCATCCGCCGGTCGGCCACGCGCCGATCGCCCGGGTCACGATCTGCGACCTCGACGGCCACGTCCAGACCCAGATCGGCGGCTACGATCCGCTGCTGCCGGGCAACTTCATCGTGCCGCACGGCATCTGGGCGGATTCGCGCGGCGACTTCTACGTCGGCGAGGTGGTCAAAGCGTCCGGCGCGATCGACCACTTCGCGCCGCTCACCTGCCACGCGTTCCAGAAGTTCGTCCGGGCCGGCTGAGCCGGTCCGTCGCCGATGGACCCGCGGGCCGGATCAGCGGGGCGACCTCGCGTTGCCGACGGTAGGCACCCGCCGGGCAAGCTTCTATAAAGCGGCCGAGCCGGCGCAAGAACGATCTGTGGCCCATTGATGAGGATCGCCAGTGCTCACTGGCCAGGACGAGACCGGCACCCAGGCGCACGCGCGCGACGGGCTGGCGGTCGTTGACGAAGTGCAGGCCGGATCGTGGCCGCCGCGGCGCGCGGGCGTGGCCCGGCGCCGACTGCTGTTCGTCGTCAACGACACCACCTTCTTCGTGTCGCACCGGCTCGCGCTCGCCGTCGCCGCGCGCGAGGCCGGCTTTGAGATCGACCTCGCCGCCTTGGATTCCGGCGGGCTCGACGAGGTGCGCGCGCAGGGGATCGCGTTCCATCCGCTCGCGGTCGATCGGACCGGTATCAACCCGGCGCGGGACGTGCGCCTGTTCTGCCAGCTGCTGGGCCTGGTCCGGACCTTGCGCCCGAGCCTGATGCACACGGTGACGATCAAGCCGGTCATCTACGGCGGGATCGCGGCCCGGCTGCTCCGGGTGCCGAGCCTGGTCAGCGCGGTGAGCGGGCTGGGCTCCGTGTTCGTCGACGCCGACAGGACGGCGTTGCTGGTCCGTTCGATCGCGCGCGGCCTCTACCGGCTGGCGCTCGCCCACCCTCACAGCTGCGCGATCTTCCAGAATCCGCAGGACCGCGACCAGATGATCGGCGCCAATCTGATCACGCCGCAACGGACCGTGCTGATTCGCGGCTCGGGCGTCGACGTCGACGTGTTCCGGTCCGTCCCGGAGCCCGAGGGAACACCGGTGGCGATCATGCCGGCGCGCCTGGTCTGGCCCAAGGGCGTTCGCGAATTCGTCGAGGCCGCGCGTCTTTTGCATCGGAGCGGCGTCGGCATCCGGATGGCCCTGGTCGGCGAGCCGCCGGCGCACAATCGGGCGAGCGTTCCCCGAGCCGAGATCGAAGCCTGGGTCGAGCAGGGCCTCATCGAGTGGTGGGGGCACCGGTCCGACATGCCGCAGGTCTATGCCAGGTGCCACATCGTCTGTCTGCCGTCGTTCTACGGCGAGGGCCTGCCGCGGGCGCTGATCGAGGCCGCGGCCTGCGCGCGACCGATCGTGACCACCGACATTCCGGGCTGCCGCGAGGTGGTCCACGATGGTGACAACGGCCTGCTGGTGCCGCCCCGGGCGCCCGAGGCTCTCGCGGAAGCCTTGCGGACGCTGGTCGGCGATCCCCAGCGCCGGGTCGAGATGGGCGCCCGGGGGCGCCAGCGGGCGATCACCGAGTTTTCGCTCGGTCGCGTGATCGAGGCGACCTTGGCCCTGTACGAGCGCCTTTCGGCCACCGCAGATCGCTGACCGCCTCGATCGTCGGCCTCCCCGGACATCATCCTCCTCGCGCACGCCGCCCGCTGAGCCGCGTCTCGGTGCCGCTCGCGTAAGCTTTCGTTAACCTTGTCTTGCTAGCTTGCCGGACTGACAGATCAGTTCCGGCACAGCAGGGCGAGCGGATCGCATGGGGACTCTGATAGCCGTTGGCAATCTCAAGGGCGGCACCGGCAAGAGCACGATCGCGGTCAACCTCGCGGCTGCGCTCGCCGACGGCGGCGAGACCGTGATCCTGATCGACGCCGACGGTCAGGGCACGGCGACCGACTGGCATGCCGGCGAGCGGCTGCCGCTGCCGGTCGAGACCTTGCCCCTCGGCGGCGAGCGCGATGCCCAGCGCTGGGTCGCCCGCGCGATCTCCCTGAAGGCCGCCGCCGATCACGTCGTGGTCGACCTGCCGCCGCAGGTCGGCTCGTGCATCGCGTCGGCGCTGCTGATCGCGGACCTGTTCGTGATTCCGGTGACGCCGTCGGGGGTCGATCTGCGGGCGACCGGTAAGGCGCTCGATCTGCTCCGGCGGGCGCGGGCCATTCGCGGCGCCGCCCGGCCCGCCTGCATGCTGGTGCCGAGCCGGGTCGACCGGCGGACCGCGATCGGGCGTCGGATCCACGTGACCCTCGAGCGCTTCGGGCTCAGGGTCGGGCCGGCGATCCGGCAGCGCTCGGCGCACGCCGAAGCCTTCGATGCCGGCGCCTGGATCGGCGTGCACGCTCCGGGCTCGCCCGCGCATCGCGAGATCCGCGTGCTCAAAGACCGGGTCCTGGAACTGCTCGCCGAGGCGCCCCAGGCCGTGGCGGGCCCGCTGCCGCCGGTCCATCCGCTGCCGTACGACCGCCCGGCCGCCCGGATGAGCGCGTAGCCAGGCCCGGCGCACGCTCAGGCGAGCGCCGCCTGCAGCACCTCGGCGACGTGCAGCGCCCGCCGGCCGCTGCCATCCTTGATCTGATGCCGGCAGCTGGTGCCGTCGGCGACCAGGACCACATCGGGGCCGGCCGCGCGCACCGCCGGCAGCAGCGAGAGCTCGGCCATCTGCAGCGCTACCGCATGATGACGCGCCTCGTAGCCGAAGGCGCCGGCCATGCCGCAGCAGCTCGATTCGATCGTCTCGACCTCGAGCTCCGGGATCAGCTTGAGGCAGCCCTCGACCGCCGCCATCGCGGCGAACGCCTTCTGATGGCAATGACCGTGCAGCAGCGCCCGCGGCCAGGGCGCCGGCTTCAGCCGGAGCTCGAGCCGGCCCGCCGCCTGCTCCTGCCACAGAAACTCCTCGAGCAGTTGGGCGCGCCCGGCCAGCGCCGCGGTGCCTGGCCCCGGCAGCAGCGCCTCGAACTCGTCGCGCAGCGTCAGCAGGCAGGACGGCTCGAGCCCGATCACCGGCAGACCGCGCTCGACCAGGGGGCCTAACGCCTTGAGCGTCCGCCCGGCCTCGCGGCGGGCCTCCTCGACCAGGCCGGTCGCGAGAAAGGTCCGGCCGCAGCAGAGCGGGCGGGCGCCGCCGGGGTCGGCTGCCTGGACCCGATAGCCGGCGGCGGTCAGCACGGCCAGCGCCGCGCGCGCGATGTCGGGCTCGAACCAGGTCGTGAAGGTGTCGACCAGCAGCACGACGTCGCGGCCATCGCCGACGATCGCTGCACCACGGGCGGGCCGCCGGTAGGGCCGGTGGTGCCAGCGCGGCAGGGAGCGTTCGGCGCTGAAGCCCAGCAGCCGCTCGGAGAGTGCCGCGGCGCCCGGCACCTGGTCGCGCAGATGCAGGAGCGGGCGGGCGCGGCTGGCGTAAGGCGCGTAGCGGGGCAGATAGGCGATCAGCCGGTCCTTGAAGCCAGGCCGGTGGCGTTTCTGCCGCTGATGCAGGACCTCGATCTTCATGCGCGCCATGTCGACCCCGGTCGGGCATTCCCGCCGGCAGGCCTTGCACGAGACGCAGAGGTCGAGGGTCGCCGCCATCTCGTCGGAGCCGAGCGCATCCGGCCCGAGCTGGCCGGAGAGCGCCAGGCGGAGGCTGTTGGCGCGGCCGCGGGTGACGTGGCTCTCGTCCCTGGTCACCCGGTAGGACGGGCACATGACGCCCGGCTCGGCCTTGCGGCAGGCGCCGTTGTTGTTGCACATCTCGGCGGCGCCGAGGAAGCCGCCCCAGGCCTGCCAGTCGAGCCCGGTCTGCAGCGGAACTGGCCCGTAGTGCGGCGGAAAGCGCAGCAGAGCGCGGTCGTCCATGCGCGGCGCGCGCACGATCTTGCCCGGATTGAGCACGGCCCCGGGATCGAACGCGTCCTTGACCGCCTCGAAGGCGCGCACCAGGCGCTCGCCGAACATCGCCTCGTGGAACTCGGAGCGCACCAGGCCGTCGCCGTGCTCGCCGGAATGGCTGCCCTTGCAGGCGCGGACCAGCGCCATCGCCTCCTCGGCGATCTCGCGCATCGCGCGCACGTCCTTCTCGAGCTTGAGGTTCAGGATCGGGCGCACGTGCAGGCAGCCGACCGAGGCGTGGGCATACCAGGTGCCGCTGGTGCCGTGGCGGGCGAAGATCTCGGTCAGGCGCGCCGTGTAGTCGGCCAGATGCTCGAGCGGCACCGCGCAGTCCTCGATGAACGAGACCGGCTTGCCGGCGCTCTTCATCGACATGACGATGTTGAGCCCGGCGGTGCGCACCTCCCAGATCCGGGCCTGGGCGGCAGGATCGAGCGCCTCGACCACGGCGTGAGGCAACCCTAGCCCGGCCATCAACTCCCTCAGCCGCGCCAGACTTTGCAGTTGAGTGCGAGAATCCTCGCCGGCGAACTCGACCAGCAGGAGAGCGTCGGGCGTGCCGCGCACGAAGCGGTCGATCAGCGGCCGGTAGGCCGGGATCTGGCGGCCGAGCTCGATGATGGTCCGGTCGACCAGCTCGACCGCCGAGGGGCCCAGCTCGACGATCGCCTTGGCCGAGGCCATCGCCTGATGGAAGCTGGGGAAATGGCAGACACCCAGGACCCGGTGCGCCGGCAGAGGCTGGAGCTTGAGCTTGAGCCGGCGGAACAGCGCGAGCGTGCCCTCGGAGCCGGCCAACAGCTCGGCCATGTTGTGGCCGGCCGGCCGGACCCGGTCGAGGTTGTAGCCGCCGACCCGGCGCTGGACCCTGGGAAAGCCCTGGGCGATCGCGTCCGCCTCGCGCTCGGCCAGCGCCCGCAGGTCCTGGATCAGCTGCAGATAGCGCGGGCCGCCGGCGACGCCCTCGAGATTGCCCGGAACCTCGGCGAACCGGAGCGTCTCGCCGTCGGCCATCAAGCGCGTCGATCTCGAGCAGGTTGTCGACCATGATGCCGTAGCGGATCGAGCGGGCGCCGCAGGCGTTGTTGGCGGCCATGCCGCCGAGCGTCGCCCGCGAGCTGGTCGAGATGTCGACCGGGAAGAACAGCCCGTGCGGCCGCAGCAGGCGGTTCAGCCGGTCGAGCACGAGGCCGGGCTCGACCCAGACCGTGCGCTCCTCCGGGTCCAGATCGAGCATGCGGTTCAGGTACTTGGAGAAATCGATCACCAGCCCGGTGCCGACCGTCTGGCCGGCCTGCGAGGTGCCGCCGCCGCGTGCCACGACCGGCACGCCCGCCGCGCGCGCAATCCCGAGCGCCGCCTGGACGTCGGCGTCGGTCCTGGGGACCACGACGCCGATCGGCTCGATCTGGTAGATCGAGGCGTCAGTGCTGTAGCGGCCCCGATCGAAGGCCTCGAACCGGACCTCGCCCTCGAGCGCGTGGGCGAGCCGGGCCGCGAGCTCCGGTGCGCCCGGGTCGCGGCCGAGATCGGTCCGGCTCAGGACCGCGGCCATTGCCCCGCCCCCCGGTTCTGTTCTAAATAGTTGAAATTCCGCACGGTTCTCTCGAGCGCCTTGCCTTGTGCCCCAGGGGCCAGCATGCATAATGCCCCTGCTCGCGCGGCCGTGCGAGCCTCCTGGGGGAGCCGGCATGACAAGCCATCGGAGCGGGCGACATTTCCTTCAGATTCCCGGGCCGACCAACGTCCCGGACCGGATCCTGCGCGCGATCGACCGCCCGACCATCGACCACCGCGGCCCGGACTTCGTGCGCCTCGCGGGCGAGATCCTGGAGGGGATCCGGCCGATCTTCAAGACCGGGGGACCGGTCCTGATCTATCCCGCCTCCGGCACCGGCGCCTGGGAGGCAGCGCTCGTCAACACGTTGTCGCCGGGCGACCACGTCCTGATGGCCGAGACCGGCCATTTCGCGAGCCTCTGGTCCGCGATGGCCGAGCGCCTCGGGCTCGAGGTGCAGCTGCTGGCGGGCGACTGGCGGCACGGCGTCGATCCGGAGCGGGTCGAGGCAGCGCTGAGCGAGGACCGTGGATACCGGATTAAGGCCGTCTGCATCGTCCACAACGAGACCTCGACCGGCGTGACCTCGCGGGTTGCCGAGGTTCGTCGCGCGATCGACCGGGCCGGTCATCCGGCCCTGTTCATGGTCGACACGATCTCCTCGCTCGCCTCGATCGACTACCGGCACGACGAGTGGGGGGTCGACGTCACGGTCGCGGGCTCCCAGAAGGGCCTGATGCTGCCGCCCGGCCTCAGCTTCAATGCGGTCAGCGACAAGGCTCTGGCGGCAGCGAAGACGGCCCGGTTGCCGAGATCCTACTGGGAGTGGGCGCCGATGCTCGCGGCCAACGCCAAGGCCGTGTTCCCCTACACGCCGGCGACCAATCTGCTCTACGGCCTGCGCGAAGCGATCGCGATGTTGCGCGAGGAGGGGATGGAGCAGGTGTTCGCCCGCCACGACCGGCACGCCGAGGCGACCCGGCGCGCGGTCCGCGCCTGGGGCCTCGAGGTGCTTTGCCAGGACCCGCGCGAATACTCGAGCTCGCTGACCGCGGTGCGACTGCCCGAAGGCCAGGACGCCGATGCGCTCCGCCGGTTGATCCTGGAGCGCTTCGACCTCTCGCTCGGCAATGGGCTCGGCCTGCTCGCGGGCGGGGTGTTCCGGATCGGCCATCTCGGGGCGTTCAACGACCTGATGTTGGCCGGGACGCTGTCCGGCATCGAGATGGGCCTGGGGCTGTTCGGGTGCCCGGTCGCCGGGAGCGGCGTGGTCGCGGCCCTGGCGTGCCTCACTGACGGGGCGCGCCAGCCGGCGCGTCGGGCGAGCGCCGCCTGAGAGCGCCGCGTCATCCGGTCGCCGGCATGACGCCGAAGAGCGCCGGCCGGCTGCTCGACCTGCTGGCGGCCCGCACCGGGATCGTCTGCGCGGTCGGCGCCGGCGGCAAGAAATCGACCCTCTATCGCCTGGCGGAGGCGCACCGGCTGGCGGGTGCGGCGCGGATCGGCCTGACCTGCACGGTGACCATGGGACCGCCGCCGCGGCAGCTGCCGGATCACGAGCTGATCGCCGGGTCGGACGTCCTGGCGGCGACGGTGCCGGCACTGGCGGGGCGCCACCGTCTGCTCGTCTACGCCCAGCCCTCGACCAAGCCCGGCCGGCTCGGCGGCGTGCCGGTCGAGCTGATCGCGCGCCTGCACGCCGCCGGCGGCTTCGCGGTGACGCTGGTCAAGGCGGATGGCGCGCGCATGCGCTGGATCAAGGCGCCGCATGAGGACGAGCCGGTCCTCCCGGACGGCATGACGACGTTGCTGCCGGTGGTCTCGGCCAGGGCGCTCGGCCGGCGGCTCGACCTCGCGGTCGGTCACCGGATCGAGCGGCTCGCGGCGGTCACCGGCGCCGCGCCCGGCGAGCGTCTGAGCCCGATCCATCTCGCGCGGCTGCTGACCAGCGAGCAGGGCGCCCTGCAGCGGGCCGGGGCCGCAGTGGTGGTGCCGATCCTGAATATGGTCGACGACCCGGCGGCCCGGTCCGGCGCGCGCGAGGTGGCGGAACTGGCGCTCGCCGCCACCGACCGGTTCGACCGGGTGGTGCTGGCCTCGATGATCGCCGCCGACCCGGTGATCGAGGTGATCGCGCGCTGAGCAAACGGACAACGCGAGGGTTGCATTCCTTTTCGACTTATAGTCGAATACCGGCGAACAACCCCATCGGAATCGATTGGTGCCCTTCGATCCGCGACGCCACCTGACGCTGGTCAAAGGCGGTCTCTCGGAGCCGCGCAATGGCCGCCGTTTTCTCCAACGCGTGCTGCCGGACAGCTGGCGCTTCGCCCAGCAGATGGCGGTCGATCTGACGCGCCAGGTCGAGTATCTGGCCTGGGTCGCCCGCGCCGAGACGTTCGATACCTACTTTCTGCGGCAGGCGGAAGCGATGCTGCGCCCCAACGGGCTGACGGAGCTGATCAACGGCCAGGCGCAACCTTCTGGCGAGAGCACGCCCGTGCCTGCGCGCGCGCCCGACCTCGATGAGCGGGCCGCGCGCTTCGCCGCCTGGGGGCGGGCGATCGTCACCGCGGTGCTGCTGGAGCTGGGAGAGCGGCTCGAGATCAGCAATCCGCATCAGGCGCTGGTCTATCTGCTCAGCCGCGAGCTGTGCTTCGCCAAAGCGGCGGCGCTGTGGACCGCCGAGCACGGCATGGCGCCGGTCGAGCAGGCCTTGAATGACCTGCCGGGGCATGCGCTGCTGCTGCTCGCAGCCAGCCCGAATGACACCGCCGAGCGGTTCATGGCTCGCGACGCCTTCTGGGCGGCGGTGATGAACCGCACCTAGACCAACGCCCTGAGCGTTGTCGCCGACGTCCCGAGGCGATAAGAGACAGCCGGCACGGATCGGGAGGCGACGGTGGCCGGCGCGCGCTACGTCCTGGCGATCGACCAGGGTACGACCAGCACCCGGGCGATCGTGTTCGATCCGGCCGGCCGGCCGCGGGCGACCAGCCAGCGCGAACTCGACCAGCACTACCCCAGGCCCGGCTGGGTCGAGCACGATCCGGAGCAGATCTGGCGCGACACGCTCGCGGCCAGCCGCGGCGCGCTCGAGCACGCCGGGCGGAGCGCCGCCGAGATCGCAGCGATCGGCATCACCAACCAGCGCGAGACCGTGGTTCTCTGGGAGCGGGCGAGCGGCCGGCCGGTCCACCCGGCAATCGTCTGGCAGGATCGGCGGACCGCCGCGCGCTGCCGGGCGCTGCAGGACGCCGGCCACGACCCCCTGGTCCAGGCGCGGACCGGGCTGCTGATCGATCCCTACTTCTCGGCGACCAAGCTCGCCTGGCTGCTCGATGAGGTGGCGGGCGCCCGCGTCGCCGCGGAGCGCGGTGAGCTCGCCTTCGGCACGGTCGACAGCTTCCTGCTCTGGCGCCTGACCGGCGGGCGGGTGCACGCGACCGATGCGACCAACGCGTCGCGCACCATGCTCTACGACATTCACCGGCACGACTGGGACGATGATCTGCTGCGCCTGCTCGGCATCCCGCGCGCGATCCTGCCCGAGGTCAGGGACTGCAGCGGCCTCTTCGGGACCACGCCGGCCGAGTTGTTCGGCGCACCGCTGCCGATCACCGGGATCGCCGGCGACCAGCAGGCGGCGACCGTGGGCCAGGCCTGCTTCGCGCCCGGCATGCTCAAGAGCACCTACGGCACCGGCTGCTTCGCTCTGCTCAACACCGGCGAGCAGGCGGTCGCGTCCAGCAACCGTCTGCTCACGACCATCGCCTACCGGCTTGACGGGCGGGCGACCTATGCGCTCGAGGGCAGCATCTTCGTGGCCGGCGCCGCCATCCAATGGCTGCGCGATGGCCTGAAGCTGATCGGCCACGCGGGCGAGAGCGAGCCGCTCGCGGCCGGGATTTACGACACCGGCGGGGTTTATCTCGTGCCGGCGTTCGTCGGGCTCGGCGCACCCTATTGGGACCCGGATGCGCGCGCTGCGATCTTCGGCCTGACCCGGGATTCCGGGATCCCGCAGGTCGTGCGCGCGGCGCTCGAATTGGTCGGCTATCAGACCCTGGACCTGATGGCGGCGATGACCGCCGATCTGGATGGTGACGCCGGCGGCACGGGGGCGGTGCGCGTCGACGGCGGCATGGTCGCGAACGACTGGCTCTGCCAGTTCCTGGCCGATCTCCTGGACCGGCCGGTCGAGCGCCCGGCGGTCACCGAGACCACGGCGCTGGGTGCTGCGTGCCTCGCCGGGCTCGCGGTCGGGCTCTATCCTTCGCTCGATGCGATCAGCGAGGGCTGGCGCCTGGAGCGGCGCTTCGAGCCGAGGATGAGCGCATCCGAGCGCCGGCGCCTGTACGCCGGCTGGCAGGATGCAGTCCGCCGCACCCGCAGCCCGGCGCGAGCCAACACGTGAGGACATCGTGGGACAAACCGATTCGAACGGGAATCAATCGCTGCGGGTCGCGCTCGGCGGCTTCGGCGCGATCGGCGGCCGGGTCGCGCGCCGGCTCGACCAGGGCCTGCCCGGCCTGCGCCTGGCCGCGGTCAGCGCCCGCGACGTTCCCCGGGCCGAGGCCAAGATGGCCGGCTTCGCGCAGCCGGTGCCGGTGGTCGCCCTCGAGGCCCTGGCCGATCAGGCCGAGATCGTGGTCGAATGCGCGCCGGCGACGGTCTTCCGGCGGATCGCCGAGCCCGCGATCCGAGCCGGCCGCGTGCTGCTCGTGGTCAGCGTCGGCCAGCTGCTGGAGCAAGGCGATCTGATCGAACTGGCGCGCGCGAGTGGCGCCCGGATCGTCGTTGCAACCGGCGCGCTGCTCGGCCTGGATGCGGTCCGCGCCGCCGCCCTGGGCGAGATCAGGAACGTCCGGATGATCACGCGCAAGCCGCCGCGCGGGCTCGCGGGTGCCCCCTACCTCGCCGAGCATGCCATCACCCTCGACGACCTCGACGCGCCGCTGAAGGTCTTCGAGGGCAGCGCCCGGGATGGTGCCCGCGGCTTTCCAGCCAACGTCAACGTCGCCGCCGCGCTCAGCCTGGCCGGCATCGGCCCCGACCGGACCCGGCTCGAGATCTGGGCCGATCCGCGTCTCAAGCGCAACGTGCACCGGATCCTGGTCGAGGCCGACAGCGCGCGCTTCGAGATGCAGATCGAGAACGTGCCGACCGAGGACAACCCGCGCACGGGCCAGCTCACGCCGCTCAGCGTGATTGCCGCGCTGCAAAGCCTGACCGCGACCCTTCGGGTCGGCAGCTGAGAGTCGCGGGAATCGTAGTGCCCCGAGGTTCAGCCGGATCTCGATGAGCTCGGTCGCGACGCGACCAACGCCGACACCAGCGGACGGGAGGACCACTCCAACCTGCGCGCGGCGCCCCTGCCGCCTGCGACAGAAACTCCCGGCGGCGACGGCTTGCTGCGTCGGCACCGGAGAGCGCACAATGGACGGTGTGGAACCGGTATCCGGGAAGTTCCGGTTTGGATCGTAGTGGTCCCGTGCAGGGTTTATTGCGCGGGACACCCTCCAGGGACACGACGGCAGCATGGCGGCGAGCAGCGCAAGCGCGGCGGCGGGGGCACGGATCGCGGGCACGGCGGTGCTGCCGATTCTGCTTGGGGTCAGTGCGGGCCACTTCCTCAACGACACGATGCAGTCGGCGCTGCTGTCGATCTACCCGTTGATCAAGGGGCCTCTGGCGCTCGATTTTTTGCATATCGGCATCATCACGCTGGCCTTCCAGCTGACCGCCTCGATCCTGCAGCCGATGATCGGGCTCTACACCGACAAGCACCCGCAGCCGTTCTCGCTGCCGTTCGGGATGGCGTCGACCTTCGTCGGCATGCTGGTGCTGTCGGTGGCCGGCGGCTTCGCCGCCATGCTGGTGGCCGCGGCCTTGATCGGCATCGGCAGCTCGGTGTTCCACCCCGAGGCCTCGCGCGTGGCGCGGCTCGCCGCCGGTGGGCGGTACGGCTTCGCCCAGTCGGTGTTCCAGGTCGGCGGCAATGCCGGCCAGGCGGTCAGCCCCTTGCTGGTGGCGCTGCTGGTGATCCCCAACGGCCAGCTCTACGTCGCCTGGTTTGCGTTCGCGGCCTTGATCGGCATCGGGATTCTGAGCCGGGTCGGTCTGTGGTACCGCGACCATCTGGCCCTGCGGCGGACCGCCGGTCCGGTCGCCCCGCTGTCGCCGGTCGGGCGCAACCGGGTGATCGCCGCGGTCGCGATCCTGCTGGCCCTGACCTTCTCGAAGAACTTCTATACGGCGGCCTTCGCCTCCTACTACACCTTCTTCATGATCAACCGATTCGCTCTCTCGGTCGGCAGTGCCCAGATCCACCTGTTCCTGTTTTTGGGTGCGGTGGCGGTAGGGACGCTGATCGGCGGCCCGATCGGCGACCGGATCGGCCGCAAGCCGATCTTGTGGATCTCGATCCTGGGCGTTCTGCCGCTGAGCCTGGCGCTGCCGTTCGTCAACCTGTTCTGGACCGACGTTCTGGCGGTGCTGATCGGCTTGACCCTGGCCTCCGCCTTTCCGGCCATCGTCGTCTACGCCCAGCAACTCCTGCCAGGTCGCGTGGGTATGATCGGCGGCCTGTTCTTCGGCTTTGCGTTCGGCATGGGTGGCATCGGCGCCGTCCTGGTCGGCTGGCTGGCTGACGCCTACGGCATCGGATCGGCCTTTCGACTTTGCGCGCTCCTGCCGGCGATCGGCCTCCTGGTGGTATTCCTGCCCAATCTCGATGACAAGCGGGCGTAGCTCACTCGCATCACCGTGCGCCAGCCGCCGGACCTTCCGGTGTCCAGCCGCAATCCCGGACTGTATTTCCTTGCCTTTGGGGCAGACCGTTACCAGCATCACCATACGAGCCCGGAGGGCGGGCGGAGTGGTCCTGACGACGGCCGCTCTGATGACACTCAGAGGAGGTGCGGGCGATGCCGCCGTTCACGACCCGGCCCGAGATCCTCGGCACCTTCGGTGTCGTGACCTCGACCCACTGGCTGGCTTCAGCCACCGGCATGGCGATCCTGGAGAAGGGCGGCAACGCGTTCGATGCCGCGGTCGCCGCAGGCTTCGCGCTGCAGGTAGTCGAGCCGCATCTGAACGGCCCGGGCGGCGACCTGCCGATCCTGCTCTACAGCGCCGCGCGGGACGAGCTGCAGGTGATCTGCGGCCAGGGCACCGCGCCGGCGGCGGCGACCCTCGAGGCGTACCGGGAACTCGGGCTCGATCTCGTGCCCGGCACCGGGCTGCTCGCGGCGACCGTGCCCGGCGCGTTCGACGCCTGGCTCCTGATGCTCCGCGACCACGGCACGCTGCCGCTCCGGGACGTACTGACGCCGGCGATCGCCTTTGCGGAGAAGGGCTATCCCCTGGTGCCGATGATCAGCGCCACGATCGAGCGCGTGCGCGAGCTGTTCGAGGCCGAATGGCCGAGCTCGGCCGCGGTCTATCTGCCCGGCGGCGCGGTGCCCGAGCCCGGCCGCCTGTTCCGTAACCCGACGCTCGCCGCCACCTATCTCCGGATTCTCGAGGAAGCGGAGCGCGCCGGCGGCGATCGCGAAGCGAAAATCGAGGCGGCGCGGCGCGCCTGGTATCAGGGCTTCGTCGCCGAGGCGATCGACCGGTTCTGCCGCGAGCAGGCGGTCATGGACAGCTCGGGCCGCCGCCATCGGGGTCTGCTGACGGCCGACGATCTCGCCGGCTGGCGGGCGAGCATCGAGGAGCCGCTCCGCTACGACTATCACGGCTATACGCTCTGCAAGGCCGGCCCCTGGAGCCAGGCGCCGGTCGCGCTCCAGCAACTCGCCCTGCTCGCGGGCTTCGATCTGTCCGGCTCGAGCGCCGACGACCCCGAGTTCGTCCACACGGTCGTCGAATGCGCCAAGCTCGCCTTCGCCGACCGCGAGGCCTTTTACGGCGACCCGGCGTTCGTCGAGGTGCCGCTCGCCGAGCTGCTCTCCGAGCCCTACAACGCCGCGCGCCGCCGCCTGGTCGGCGAGCGCGCCTCGCTCGAGCTGCGCCCGGGCCGGATCGAGGGTCGTGGCGGCGCCGTCCCGCTGCGGCCGCGGACCGGCGCCGAAGACGTCGCTCACGCCGGTGCGCACGGCGGCAGGCGCGGGCTCGGTGAGCCGACCGTGGCCCCGGCCGACCGGGCGGAGCTCGCCGGGCGCGGCGACACCTGTCATCTCGACGTGATCGACCGGCACGGCAACATGGTCTCGGCGACCCCGTCCGGCGGCTGGCTGCAGAGCTCGCCGGTGATCCCTGAGCTCGGTTTCTGCCTCGGCACCCGCGGCCAGATGTTCTGGCTGCAGGAGGGCCATCCGGCGAGCCTCGCCCCCGGTAAGCGGCCGCGGACCACGCTCACGCCCTCGCTGGCGCTGCGCGACGGCGAGCCCTACCTCGTGTTCGGCACCCCTGGCGGCGACCAGCAGGACCAGTGGTCGCTGCACGTGTTCCTGCGCCATGTCCACTTCGGCATGAACCTGCAGGAGGCGATCGACGCGCCCGCGTTCCACACTGAGCACGCGCCGAGCTCCTTCTACCCTCGCGAGGCCCGCCCCGGCCACCTCGCCCTCGAAGGCCGTTTTCCCCAGGCAACGATCGACGGGCTACGGCGGCGCGGTCATCAAGTCGAGGTCCGGGACGACTGGTCGCTCGGCCGGGTGACCGCGGCTGCGAGGGATGCCGACCTGCTCAAGGCGGCTGCCAATCCGCGGCTGATGCAGAACTACGCCATCGGACGCTGAGTTGATGAAGGCGATGCTGCTCGACCGACCGGGCGAGCCGCTGCGGCTGGCCAAGCTGCCGGTGCCCGAGCCCGGGCCGGGGCAGGTGCTGGTCGAGGTCACCGCCTGCGGGGTCTGTCGGACCGATCTGCACGTGGTCGACGGCGAGCTGACCGAGGCGAAGCTTCCGATCGTGCCCGGCCACGAGATCGTCGGCCGCGTGGTTGAGATGGGCCCGGGCGTCGACCAGTTCGAGACCAACCAGCGGATCGGCGTTCCCTGGCTGGGCTGGACCTGCGGCCACTGCCGTTTCTGCAGCCTCGGCGCGGGAAAACCTCTGCGACGAGGCGCGCTTCACCGGCTATCAGATCGATGGCGGCTACGCCGAATACACGGTCGCGGATGCGCGCTACTGCTTTCCCATTCAGGGTGCTTACGGTGATGCCGAGGCGGCGCCGCTGCTCTGCGCGGGCCTGATCGGCTGGCGTTCGCTCTGCATGGCAGGCGAGGCAGAGCGGCTCGGGATCTACGGCTTCGGCGCCGCCGCGCACATCGTGGCGCAGGTCGCGAGCTATCAGGGCCGCCGGGTCTACGCCTTCACTCGCGCGGGCGACATCGAGGCGCAGGAGTTCGCCCGCGAGCTCGGCGCGGTCTGGGCCGGTGCCTCCGACCGGCAGCCGCCGGAAGAGCTGGACGCGGCGATCATCTTCGCCCCGGTCGGAGCGCTGATCCCGGCAGCGCTTCGGGCGGTCGCCAAGGGCGGCACCGTGGTCGCCGGCGGCATCCACATGAGCGACATCCCGAGCTTTCCGTACGCCATCCTCTGGGGCGAGCGGGTGGTGCGCTCGGTCGCCAACCTGACCCGGGCCGATGCCGAGACGTTCCTGGCGCTCGCCCCCAAGGTGCCGGTCCGGACCGCGGTCCAATGCTATCCGCTCGCGGATGCCAACCGGGCGCTCGACGATCTGCGGGCGGGCCGCCTGCGCGGCGCCGCCGTACTGCTGCCAGGATAGGGGGCGCTCGTCGAGGCGTCAGTCGACCCGGTAGCGCTGGATCGCGTCGCGGTCGAGCTCAATGCCCAGGCCTGGCGCCTCGGGCACGGCGATCCGGCCGTTGACCGGGCGCAGCGGGCGGGTCAGCACCTGATCGCGCAGCGGGTTGTCGCCGACGTCGTACTCGATCAGCGTCGCGGCCGGGACGTGGTCGGTATGCGGATAGTCCGGCAGCGCCGCCACCAGGTGCACCGCCGCCGCGAGGCCGACGCCGGTGCCCCAGACGTGCGGCGAGAAGCGGACGTTGTTGAGCCGGCAGAGCAGCGCGATCGCCTTGGCTTCGTCGAGGCCGCCGCAGAGCGTGATGTCGGGCTGGACGACGTCGACCGCGCGCGCCGCGATCAGGCGGTTGAAGTCCCAGATGGTGTACAGCGCCTCGCCGGTCGCGATCGGGATCGGCGCGCGGGCGGAAAGAAGCTCGTAGCCGCGAAAATCCTGGGGCGGCAGCGGCTCCTCATAGACGTGAATGCCATAGGGGGCGATCCGGCGCATGCTCTCGAGCGCGAGATCGACCGTGTAGTTGCCGTTGACGTCAACCAGCAGCAGCGCGTCCTCGCCCAGGATGTCGCGGGCGAGCCGGACGCGCTCCTCGTCGGACTTGGGATTGAGACCGATCTTGAACTTGGCGCCGGGAAAGGCCTGCTCCGCGATCCGCTCGAGCTGGGCCGGCAGCTGGTTCTCGGGGTCGCCGGTCAGGTAGCCGTCCGAGGCGTAGACCGGGACGCGATCGCGCCCCAGGCCGCCGAGCAGCTTGCAGACCGGCAGGTCCAGCGTCTTGCCCATCGCGTCGTAGATCGCGATGTTGATGCCGCTGGCGCAGGCGGTCATCTGGTTCTGCAGGCCGAGGTGGTAGCGCCGGCTGATCAGGTCGCTCCAGATCCGCTCGCGGTCGTAGAGCTCGCGGCCGATATACGCGGGCTTGATCAGCTCGAGGTAGCCCGCGGTCGCCTTGGCCGGGCCCCAGGCCTCGCCGATCCCGATCACGCCGTCCTCGGTCTCGACCTCGACCAGATTGCTGCCGCGCTCGGCGACCAGCGCCCGCGCCATGCCGTAGGCGCGCACCTCCGGCATCCGGTAGGCGAGCGGAATCAGACGGATGTCCCGGATGCGTGCCATGCGAACCAGTCTCCCTGCTTTGCAGCGCCGCCGCCCGCGGCCACACTAGCGGCGAATTGGCTCGGGTTCAAAGTGCGCGGGAGCCGCGCCCGGAGGGATACGATGACTGCCAGCCAGACGGAGAAGGCGAATGCTTTTCGGGCGTTGCATGAGCGCCCGGGCGCCTTCGTGATCCCCAACCCCTATGATGTCGGCACGGCGCGGATCCTGGCCGGGCTCGGCTTCGAGGCGCTGGCCACGACCAGCGCCGGCTGCGCCTTCGGCCTCGGCCGCCGCGACGGCGCGATCTCCCGCGACGAGGCCCTCACGCACGCCAGAGCGATCGTCGAGGCGACGCCGCTGCCGGTCTCGGCCGATCTCGAGAACGGCTTTGGCGATGCCCCCGAGGCCGCGGCGCTGACCGTCAGGCTCGCGGCCGAGGCCGACCTGGTCGGCTGCTCGATCGAGGACGCGACCGGCGATCCCGACCGGCCGATCTACGAGTTCGCGCAGGCGGTCGAGCGGGTCGCGGCCGCGGTCGGGGCGGCGCGCGCGCTCCCGTTCCCGTTCACGCTGACCGCGCGGGCGGAGAACTTCCTGCACGGCCGGCCGGACCTCGACGATACGATCCGGCGCCTGCAGGCGTTCGAGACAGCCGGCGCGGACGTGCTCTATGCGCCGGGTCCGCGCGAGGTCGAGCCGATCTCGATGATCTGCAGCGCGCTCACCAAGCCGGTCAACGTGATCGCCGGCATCGGTCCGACGCCGCTCACGGTCGAGCAGCTGGCGGCCGCGGGCGTGCGCCGGATCAGCCTCGGCTCGGCGCTCTCGCGGACAGCACTCGGCGCCTTCCTGGACGCCGCCCGCGAGGTGAAGACGCAGGGCACGTTCAGCTTCACGAGCCGGAGCGCGTCGATCAAGGAGCTCGAGGCCTTCATGTCCGGCCGCTCCTGAGGCGCGCTATCCGGCCAGCGCGGCGAGCTCCGGCAGCGGCCGCGCGAGCTCCGGGATGGTCTGGAGGTGGCGCTCGAGGGCTTCGGCGACCCTGAGCGTGCGTCGGTCGCCGAAGCGCTTGCCGCACAGCTGAATGCCGAACGGCATGCCGGTGTGATCGCGCCCGCAGGGGATGCAGGCGACCGGACTGGCGGTGAGCGTCAGGCCGTAGGGCAGCGCCAGCCAATGGAAGTAGCTGCGGAGCTTCTGGCCGTTGATCTCGGCGACGTAGAGCTCGCGGTGCGGGAACGGCGGCACCGCCATCGCCGGGCAGATCAGCAGGTCGTAGCCGGCCATGAAGTCGAGGAAGGCATGGTAGAGCTCGGTGTGGCGGCGCATCGCGAAGGCCACGTCCTCGAGGCTCATCGCCAGGCCCTGCTCGACGTTCGCCCGGATGTTGGGCCCCTGGATCTCCGGCCGCTCGCGATAGGTGGCGCCGTGCCGGGCCACGAAGCTCAGCGCGCGGGTGACCTCGAACACCCGGTGCGCGCTGTCGTCGAGCGGCGGATCGCGATCCTCGGCCCGTCCGAACACGCTGCGAAAGCGCTCGATCGCCCCTCGGAACGTCGTGCGAATGCCATCATCGACCGGTGCAAAGCCGAGGTCCTCGCTGATCGCGACCTTGAGGCTGGCGAGATCCGCCGGATCGCCGACCGGGATGTCGATGATGGGTGCGGACAAAGGATCGCGCGCATCGGTCCCGGCCATCACCCCATGGAGCAGGGCCGTGTCGGCGACGGTTCGACCCATGGCGCCGAGGACGCTGAGCGGCGACCAGCCGAGCAGGCTCAACTCGGGCGGCCCCGCATCCGGGCTCAGCCGGAAGTGCGGCACCGCGCCCGGGCTCGGGCGGAAGCCGACCACGCCGCAATAGGCGGCGGGGTTGCGCAAGGAACCGCCCATGTCGGAGCCGGTCGCGAGCGGCACCATGCCGGTCGCAAGCGCCACCGCCGAGCCGCCCGAGGAGCCGGCGCAGGTCTTTTCCGGGTCGAACGGATTGCCGGTGGCCCCATAGACCGGATTCACAGTGTTGGCGCCGGCGCCGAACTCCGGCGTGTTGGTCTTGCCCACGACGATCCCTCCGGCCCGGCGGATCACCGCGACCTGGCGCTCATCGGAGCCCGGGACATAATCCGAGAACTGGGGCGAACCGAAGGTCGTCCTGAGCCCCTCGGTCAGGGCCAGGTCCTTGATCCCGACCGGCAGTCCGTGCAGCGGCCCGAGCGGATCACCGGCCATGACCGCGCCCTCGGCCGCGCGGGCCTCCGCCGCGGCCCGCTCGAAGCAGGTCGCGACGACGGCGTTGACGGCGCCGTTGACCCGCTCGATCCGCGCCCGGCAGGACGCCAGCAGCTCGACCGGCGAGATCTGCCTGGCGCCGATCAGCCGACGCAGCTCGACCGCGGGAAGGTCGCAAAGCTCGCTCATGAACATCTCCGTGATTGCAGGAGGCCTGATTGTCGGCGGGAGCCCGCCCGCTGCACAAGTCGCAATCGGCGCGTATTAGCCGGGTCTTTGGACGGGGGGATGACCAGAGCGCGCGCGGCGACCGTGCAGCACCCGGTTGCCCGGCGCGCTTGGCCATGCCAGACAAGGCGGCCATGGCGGGACGCGTGGTCATCATCGGTGCCGGCCAGGCCGGCGCGCAGGTCGCGATCAGCCTGCGGCAGACGGGGTTCGCGGGTGAGATCGTTCTGCTCGGTGACGAGCCGGCGCCGCCCTATCAGCGGCCGCCGCTCTCGAAAGCCTACATGAGCGGTGAGATGCCGCTCGAGCGGACGCTGATCCGCTCGGAGGCGTACTACGCCAAGAGCGCGATCGATCTCCGGCTCGGCGCCGCCGTCGAGCGCATCCTCCGCGATCAGCGATCGCTCGTCCTGAATGGTGAAAAACTGGCCTACGACGTCCTGGTGCTGTGCACCGGAACGCGGGCAAGGCGCCTCGGGCTGACCGGCGAGGCTCTGGAGGGCGTCTTCTATCTGCGCACGCTCGCGAATTCCGAGCGCATCCGGGCGGCGGTCCGGCCGGGGGCGCGGGCGCTGATCATCGGCGGCGGCTACATCGGCCTCGAGATCGCGGCCAGTCTCCGAAAGCTCGGTGCCGAGGCGACCGTGCTCGAGGCTCTCGAGCGGGTCATGAACCGGGTGGTGGCGCCGCCGGTGTCGGCGTTCTTCGCGGCCGAGCATGCGCGCCACGGGGTCGCGATCGAGACCGGGGCCCAGGTCGCGGTGCTCGAGGGTGCGAGGCGGATCGAGCGGGTGGTGTGCACGGACGGGCGCGCGTTCGCCGCGGATCTGGTCGTGATCGGGGTCGGTGCCGTACCGAACGACGAGTTGGCGCGGGGCGCCGGGCTCGAGATCGAGAACGGCATCGTCGTCGATGAGTTCGGCCGCACCAGCGACCCGTCGATCTTCGCCGCGGGCGACGTCACCAACCACCCGAGCCCGCTGTTCGGCCGCCGCCTCAGGCTGGAATCGGTCCACAACGCCATGGCCCAGGCCAAGGCGGTCGCCCAGGCGATCGCGGGCAAGCCGGTCCCCTACGCGGAGGTCCCCTGGTTCTGGTCCGATCAGTACGACCTCAAGCTGCAGATCGCCGGCATGGGCGATCCGGACGACGAGCTGATCCTGCGCGGCGCTCCTGCGCACCGGAGCTTTTCGGCCCTGCATCTGCGCGCCGGCCGGCTGGTCGCAATCGACTGCGTCAACCGCGGTGCCGACTTCCTCGCCGCCAAGAAGCTGATCGCGGAACCCCGGCCGTTGGACCGCGCCCGCGCCGCCGATCCCGAGGTCCGGCTCGCCGAAGCGTAACGCCGCTTCGGACGGGCGCAGTCCGACCCGATGCGCCTCTGGTCGATCTGGCCGGGACGTCGGATGCGAACGTCGACGCAATTTGCGAACCGCGCCCGAGGACTATTCCATCCGCGGCGCGACCGCCTCTTCGAGGCTGCTCCTGCGCTCGCAGAGCAAGATCTGGTGCAGCTCGCCCGCGATCGCCTGTCCAAGCTCGTCGGGCACGATCAGCGCCGGAATCCAATTGCCGGTCCTGAGGTCGCGAAATCGAGGCAGCTGGACGGTGATCTCGTTACGCTCGCGCATGACCCGCACGCCTCGCATGACGAGCACGACGCCATCGAGCTCGAGTTCGACCTCGGCGAGCGCGACCAGCCGCCCGGCGCCGCGGACCTGCTCGACCTCGGTCACCCTGAAGGTGACGATCGTGGTCGCCGTCTCGGTCATCGACGGGACCTTCAGAAAATGTACTGATAGCACTCCGGGCGGACCCACCGCTGGCCGAGGACACCCTCGCCCAGCTCTGTTCCCGCCACCAGGAAGGCCGCGGCCCGGCCGGCGATCGTGGCATCGTGCGTCGCGTCGATGGCGAGGTAGCCCTCGTGGTAGACGACCGCCTGGCCGGGTTGCAGCTGCTCGATCTCCCGCCTGGCGGCCTGATAGGCCGAGTTGCGTTCATCCGCCCAGCCGACGAAGCCCTCGACCTGAGTCGTGCCGATTGGATCGGCCCAGCCTTACCGGATCTCGACATCTTTTCAGGATGCTCAATCTAAGTCTCTGGCAACGAAGTAAAATGCTCGTTCAGGCAAATCAAATTAATCATTCTCCATTCGCGGATTACATTGGTGTAATGCTCGAGCAGCTATTGACCTGGACTGGTTGCGAGGGGACGAGACAGGTGACCGACTGAGGCAGTCGAGGGTGCGGACCAACTCTTTGGGGACGTCTTGGCGCGATCGAAGCAGCCTCAAGGAGGTATCGCCAATGCGGGCGCAGCCGTCGGTGACGCCATCGAGCGCCTGACGAAGACGACGGCCTCCGATCGATACCGGCCCCCCGAGAGGCTGACGGGGCTTGCTCAGCCCTTGACCGCCAGAGCGGGCGTCGGCTTCAGCCCGACGCGGATCGCATCGCCGTGCCGGAACCGGCCGACCTCGGCGCTCGACACCTGTGCGAGCACCAGCGTGCCGTCGCCGAGGCGCACCTGGACGCGCGCGATCGAGCCCAGAAAGCTCGCCGCGATCACCCGGTCCGGTCCGTCCGGATCCTGGGTCAGCTCGACCATTTCGGGCCGGACCAGGACCGTCACCCGCCCGTCCATGGCCGAGCCTTCGAGGAGCGGAACCCGGGCGCCCAGAACCAGCGCCATGCCCGCGCGCGCCTCGCCGCGGATCCGGTTCGAGAGGCCCACGAAATCGGCAACCTGGGCGCTCCGCGGCCGCTCGTAGAGCTCCGCGGGCGGCGCGATCTGGGCCACCTGGCCGGCGAAGATCACGGCAACTCGATCAGCGATCGCCAAAGCCTCGTCCTGGTCGTGGGTCACGAACACGGTCGTGATCCCGACCTCGGTCTGGATCCGGCGGATCTCGTCGCGGAGCGTCCCGCGCACCTTGGCATCGAGCGCCGAGAGCGGCTCGTCGAGGAGGAGCACCTGGGGCTCGATCGCGAGCGCGCGGGCGAGGGCGACGCGCTGCTGCTGGCCGCCCGAGAGCTCGTGCGGGTAGCGGTCGCCCTGGCTGCCGAGGTGGACGAGCTCGAGCATCCGGTCCGCGATCTTGCGCCGCTCGGCGCCGGTCTTCCGGCGCAGGCGCAGGCCGAAGGCGACGTTCTCGCGCGCCGTCAGGTGGGGAAAGAGGCTGTAGGCCTGGAACACCATGCCCATGTCGCGCCGGCTGGCCGGCATATCGGTGATGTCCCGCTCGCCCAGCAGGACGCGGCCGGAATCCAGGCGCTCGAGGCCCGCGAGCGAGCGCAGCGCCGTGGTCTTGCCGCAGCCCGAGGGGCCGAGCAGCGCCACGAGCTCGCCGGGCGCCAGATCGAGCGACAGGCCATCGAGCGCATTGACCTCGCCGAACCGGCGGCGCAGCTCGACCAGCTGCACGCGCACGCCGGCGCGGGCGGCGGGCTCGGCACCCGGCGTGGGCGAAGCGGGCGCGATCTGCGGCTGCGCGGTCATTCGTCCGCCACCCGGGTGCGGGCGCGGCCCTGGTCGATGAACGACAGCAGGAACAGGAGGGTCGCGGCCAGCAGCAGCGCAGCGAGCGAGACCGCGACCGCGATGCTGGCGTTGCGCTTGCCGAGCAGGTTGATCACGACCTGGAGCGTGTCGAAGTTGAGCAGCGAGGAGATCGTGAACTCGCCGAGCACGAGCGCCACCGAGATCAGCGCCGCCGACATGATGGCGCCCATGATGTTGGGCACGACGATCCGGAAGATCACGCCAGGCCAGGAGCAGCCGAGGCTGCGCCCGGCCTCGGCGAGGGTCACGAGGTCGAGGCCGCCCAAGCCCGCGGCGAGCGCGCGGTAGGCGAACGGCAGCACCAGGATCGCGTAGACGAAGGTCAGCGTGTTCGGGGATTCGCCGAGCAGGCCCCAGACCCAGCGGTAGACCGGGGCAAGCCCGACCACCAGCACGATCGCCGGGATGGTCAGCGGCAAGAGGCAGACGAACTCGACGACGCGCAAAAGCTTCGGCAGGCGCAGCTGGACCCAGACCATGGTCGGCACCAGCAGCACCAGCATCAGGATCACGGTCAGCACGGCGAGCTCGAACGACACCCGCATCGCCTGCAACAGGTCCGGGTCGGCGCCGATCGCGGCCCAGGCGGCGAGGCTGCGCTGGCCGCGCAGGCCGCGGGTCGAGAACTCGAGCATCGCCGCGAGCGGCAGCAGCATGTAGACGCCGGTCACCAGCAGGATCGCAGAGCGCCAGGCGCTGGTGCCGAGCGAGCGCCGCCCGGCGCCGCTCAGCGCAGCCATCGCGAGGTCCGCCGCTGGAGAAGCGCGTAGATCGACATGGTCAGCGCCACGATCAGGATCATGCCGAACGCCAGCGCCTTGCCGACGTTCTGCTGGCCGAGCACGACCTCGCTGGTCAGGAAGGTGCCGATCCTGAGCGGCACCAGCGGGCTCGCCTGGGAGATCAGCGCCTTGGCGGTGGCGTAGGCCGAGAACGCGTTGGCGAACAGGAGCAGCGTGGCGCCGAAGAACGACGGCCAGAGGATCGGGAAGCCGACGTAGCGCCAGTAGGTCCAGCCACTGCCGCCCAGACTGTCGCAGGCCTCGCGCCATTGCGGCCTGAGCCCGTCGACCGCCGGCAGGAAGACGATCACCATCAGCGGGATCTGGAAATAAGTGTAGACCAGTACGAGGCCGGGCAATTCGTAAATCCAGCCGCCCCAGGCGAAGGTGTCGACCCCCAGCCGGTCGTGCAGGAACAGCGTGACCAGGCCGTTGAAGCCGAAGGTCGCGAGGAAGGCAAACGCGAGCATGACGCCGCCGAACTGGGCGAGCGTGCCCGAGCCCGCGAGCACCAGGCGGCGCAAGAGGCTGTTCGGGCGCCCGACCGAGATCGCCCACGCGAGCAGCCCGCCGAACACGGCGCCGAGCACCGCCGTGATCGCCGAGAGCAGGATCGAGGTCGCGAAGGTCTCGAGGTAGCTGCCGCTCGTGGCCTGCGCGAGGTTGGCGAGCGTCAGCCCGCCGTCGGGCGCCTGGAAGGCGCCGACCACGACCAGCGCGGTCGGCCAGAGCAGGAAGAGCGCGACGAACACCGCGAACGGCAGCACGCCCAGATAGTCGAGCCGGCGGCGCAGCGCCTGGCCGATGCCCGCACGCGGCGTGGCATCGACCAGGGGTGCGGCCGCTGCGAGCGGGCGGGCGCCCGCCTGCGAGGCGCGCGAGCTCACTCGACCGCCTGCTCCCAGTGCTCGAGCAGGTACTGCTGGTCCTTCCTGAGCTGGTCCTGGGTCAGGAACACGGGCGTGCCCTTGACCTCCGGCAGCGCCTTGACGGCCTGCTGGTCGACCGTGCCGGCTTTGATCATCGCGTCGATGCGCACCGGGCGGGCGAAGCCCTGCAGCCAGATGTTCTGGCCTTCGTCGGAGTACAGGAACTCCTCCCAGAGCCGCGCGGCCGCCGGATGCGGCGCATCCTTGTTGATCGCCTGCACGTAGAACGCGCCGACCACCGCGCTCGGCGGCACGATCAGCTTCCACTCCCGCTGGCCCTCGAGCTGCTTGGTCTGGGCGACGTTCAGATACTCCCAGTCGATCACGACCGGGGTCTGGCCCGAGGCAATCGTCGCCGGCGTCGGGTCGACCGGCAGGAAGTTGCCGGCCTCCTTGAGCTTGTGAAAGAACTCGACGCCGGGCGCGATGTCGTCGGCCGAGCCGCCGTTGGCGAGCGCCGCCATCATGACCCCGTGGAAGCCCGCGGACGCCTGGGTCGGGTTGCCGTTGAGCGCGACCCGGCCCTTGTAGTCGGGCTTGAGCAGATCCTTGACGTCGGTCGGCGCCGGCACGCTGCCCGCGTCGTAGCCGATCGACATGTAGCCGCCGTAGTCGCTGAACCAGGTGCCGTCCGGGTCCTTGAGCGGATCCGGAATGTCGGCCCAGGTCGCGACCTTATAGGGGCTGAACAGATCGGTGTTGCGCAGCGCGACGTTGCTGCCGAGATCGAACACGTCGGGGGCGCGCGCCTGGCCGCGCAATTGGTCCGCGGCGTTGATCTCGTCCTGGCTGCTGCCGTCCGGCTGGGCGCTGTTGACCTTGATGCCGTACTTCTTGGCGAAGGTGTCGATCATCGTGCCGTAGTTGGCCCAGTCCGGCGGCAGCGCGATGACGTTGAGTTCGCCCTCCGCCTTGGCGGCCGCGACCAGCTGGTCCATGCCGCCGAGATCGGCGGCGCTGGTCGCGCTCGCCGCCTTCGAGTCCGCTGCCTGAGCGCTGCCGCAGGCGAGCGCCAGCGCGGCCGCGGCTCCGAGCAGCCAGGGCGCGGCGCGCGCGCCTGCCTGCGAGATGCCGGACCCGATCCCGGCGTCGACGTGGTCACTCATCGAAGTCCTCCCTGTGATATTCGGGCCGATCATACATCCTGTCACGCTGGCGGCAATTTCGTGACGGAAATAAGGCAAGGCCCGATCGTCAGCCAAGCTCGCTCTGCCGGTAGGCCGCCTGCGCGAGCCAGTCGGGGTTGATCTCGATGCCCCACCCGGGGCCGTCCGGGATCTCGACCTTGCCGTCCCGGGCGACCAGCGCCGGCGTGAAGATCCCGTCCGGCCAAGGATAGTGATCGGCGTCCTCGATCGAGAACTCGACGTAGGGCCCGGCACCCGCGATCGCGCCCATCATGTGCAGCGTGAAGACCGTCACCAGCGAGAGATTGGCCGAGTGCGGCGTGACCGGCAGGCCGGCCGCCTGCGCCAGCGCCACGACCCGCAAGGTCCGCGTCAGGCCGCCGAGGTAGCAGACGTCCGGCTGGACGACGTCGACCGCGCGCATGTCGACCATCCGCCGCCAGGTCGCGAGCTCGCAGTCCTGCTCGCCGCCGGTGACCGCGACCTCGAGGGCATCGGCGACCTGCTTGGTCCATTCCAGCTCCCAGTACGGACAAGGCTCCTCGAAGTGGCAGACACCCTGGCCCTCGAGCCGGCGCCCGACCTCGATCGCCCTGGCCGGCGAGTAGCAGCTGTTGGCGTCGACCAGCAGCGCCACATCGTCGCCCAGCGCCTTGCGGACCGCCGGCACGATCGCCTCGGTCCGGCCCGGCCACTCGTCCCGGTCGTGGCCGCACTCGCTGCCGATCCGGATCTTGAAAGCATCGTAGCCGTGGCGTTCGCGCAGCTGGGCGAGACGCTCCGCCTCGGCCGCGGGCGTGATGTCCCGGCGCATGCTGGAGGCATAGACGCGCAAGGGCCGGGGCTCGCCGCCGAGCAGCGCGCAGACGCTCCTGCCCTCGAGCTTGCCGCGCAGGTCCCAGAGCGCGGTATCGAGCCCGGCGAGCGCGCGCCAGACGTACGAGCCCGGAAACTTGTGCTCCCGATCGGCGATCAGGTCGGCCAGAGCTTCGGCGTCGAAAGCGCTCCGGCCGAGCGCATGCGGTGCGATCTGGCGATGGACGACCAGCGCGGTGATGTCGGCGTTATACGGCGAGAGCTGGCCCCAGCCCTCGGCGCCGGCATCGGTCCGCACGCGCAGCAGGCCGAGGTCCCGGGTCGTGAAGGTCTCGAGGCTCGTGATCCGCATGCCGACCCGGTTCCGCGCCCCCCCCGCCCGGCAGCCGCTCAGAAGACGATCACGTTGCGCAGCGCCTCGCCGCCTGCGGCCGATGCGATCGCCTCGTCGATCCGCTCCAGCGGGTAGCGGCCGGAGATCAGCTCGTCAAGCTTGAGCCTGCCCTTCAGGTACCAGTCGGCCAGCGTCTGGACGTCGAGCGGCATGCGCGCCGAGCCCATCTTGCTGCCCAGGATGCGCAGCGCCCGATCGGCGATGTCGACCGCCTCGAAGCGGACCTGGACGCCGTCCGCGGTCATGCCGACGACCACCAGCGTGCCGCCCCGGCGCAGGAGCCCGGCACCCTGCTCGATCGCGGCGGCGCTGCCGGCGGCGACGAAGACGTAGTCGGCGCCCCGGCCATCGGTCAGCGAGCGCACCGCGGCGTGGGCGTCCTCGCGGCCGGGATTGATCGTGTGGCTCGCGCCGAAGGTCGGCGCGGCCGCGAGCTTCCGGTCCGAGACGTCGATCGCGATGTTGGTGCGCGCGCCGCCGAGGGCCGCGCCCTGCACACAGTTGAGGCCGACGCCGCCGGTGCCGATGGTCGCGACGTGGCTGCCGGGCCGCATCGCCGCGGTATTGAGGACCGCGCCGACGCCGGTGATCACGCCGCAGGCCAGGAGGGATGCGCTCGCCAACGGTATCTCGCGGGGGATCGGTGCGACCTGCGAGGCGTCGACCACGACCGCCTCGGCGAACGCCGCGGTGCGCAGCCCCTGGCGGATCGGCGAACCGTCATCCGCGCTGAGCGGCGAGCGCAGGTCGAGCGGCAGCCTGGCCTCGCAGAGCTGTCGCTCGCCGCCGGCGCAGGCGGGGCAGTGGCCGCAGGAGCGGATCAGCGTGACCACGACGTGGTCGCCCGGCGCGACCCTCCCGACGCCCTCGCCGACCTGCTCGACGACGCCCGCCGCCTCGTGACCGGCCACGGCCGGCAGCTCGCCGCCCCAGGCGCCGGCCATGAACATAAGATCGCTGTGGCAGATCGCGCAGGCCGCGATCCTGACCTTGACCTCCCCGGTCCGAGGCTCCGCGAGCTCGACCTCCTCGATCGCGGGGGGCTTTTTGAACTCGCGACAGACCGCCGCTCTCATCCTGACCTCCAGCCGGAGGCCGGCTCGGGACCCGCTTCGTGCCGAGGGCTTCCGTCGATCGGGCGAACGTTGCGCGTTCGCGGAACCGCGGTCAATCCGCTCGAGCAAGGGCCGGGTCAGGCGGCGGCGAGCGGCAGGCTGCGGAGGCGGACCTCCGGAGTGATCTCGAACACCGAGCGTTCCGGAACCTCGGGCCAGGGCTCGTCGGTGATCGGCTCGGAGGCGACGATCAGCGCCCGGTAGTCGTTGCGGGCGCCGGCGGCGTGCGGCCGGCCGCAGACCGGGCAGCGGCTCCGGCCGGTACGCTCGAGGTAGTGCAGCGAGCGCTGCCAGCGGCTGCCGACCATGCGCTGGCCGTCGGTCAGCAGCACGTTGAGGCCGAGGTGCGGCTCCTGGCCGATCGCGCGGCACCAGCCGATCACCCGCTCGAGGGCCAGCTGCAGGCTCGCGAGCAGCGGCCGCGCGGGCGCCGCCGCATGGGTCGAGAGGATCAGGTGGAACAGGTGCTCGCTGTCGGTGCTGCCGCGGATCGCGGCCTGGTGCTCAGGGGAGGTGGCCGCCAGCAGCTCGGGCCGGATGTCGGCGAAATAGGGCACGGTGCCGTTGTGCACGAAAGTCCAGCCGGCGTGGTCGAAGGGGTGGGTGTTCTCGAGCGCCACCGTGCCGACGGTCGCGTGGCGGACGTGGGCGAGCACTGTGGTCGCCTGGGTGCGCGCGGCCGCAGCCTGGAACCAGCGGTCGTCGTGCGCCGGATGCGGCCGCCGCTCGATCACCCAGTCGAGGCTGCTATGGGCGCCGCTGCCATCGGCGGCGTCGGCGTGCGGGGCGCTGCCATGGGCCGCGATCCCCCAGCCGTCGGCGTTCTCGAAGCCGCGCAGATCGAGCCGGCTCTGGGCGAGCAGCGAGTTCGGCGCCTGAACCAGGCAGCATTCGACCCGGGTCGGGGCGGTCGCGCGCAACGCGTAGAAGCGGCACAAGAGGTGTCTCCAGGACTGGCTCTGGTGGTCCCACGGGCGGGCCCCAGCATAAGCGCAGGCTTGCCGGCCGCAAATGCCCCGGTTCAGCGGATCACGAGCGGCGGCGCGCTGAGCGCGCCGGGCCCGAGGCCGCGCAGCCAGGCGAGGGCGGCATCGAGGCCGATCGAGCCGCCGCGCAGAAGATCCAGCACCTCTTCGAACGGCGAGCGCCGCGGCGGGAACACCCGGAGCTCGACCGGCCGGTCGGCCGGAACCCCGATCGCCTCGCGCGTCAGCTCGAGCGCGCGGGTGAAGCCCCCGAGCTCGTCGACCAGGCCCAGACCCTTGGCCTGGGCGCCGGTCCAGACGCGGCCCTGGGCGACCTTGTCGACCTCGGCCTCGGGCAGCGACCGGCCGCGCGCGACGCCACCGACGAAAGCGCTGTAGATCCGGTCGAGGAAGGCCTCCAGGCGCGCCCGGCCGCGGGCGTCGTAGTCGAGATCGGTGCTCCACATGTCCGCGTTGGCGCCGCGCTGCACGCGCCCCCAGTTGACGCCGAGATCCTGCCACAGCTTGGTCAGCACCGGCTTGCCGGCGAACACGCCGATGGAGCCCGTGAGCGTCCCGTCCTCGGCGACGATCTTGGACGCGTCCATCGCGATCCAATAGCCGCCCGAAGCCGCGACATCGCCCATCGACACGATCACCGGCTTCCCCTGTTGAACCGCGCGCCGGACCTGATGGCCGATGGTCTCCGAGGCGACCACCGAGCCGCCGCCGGAATCGATCCGGAACAGGATCGCCTCGACCGCGGGGTCATCGATCGCGGCGGCGAGCGCTCCGGCCACGGTATCGGCGCCCATGATCCAGCCGCTCGCCGGGCCGTAGTCGCTCTTGCCGCGCTGGATCTGGCCGACCCCGCGGACCAGTGCCACCACCGCTGCGTCGCTGCCGGCGGGCGGCAGCGTGCGCGCATAGTCGGTGACCGCGACCAGCTCGCTGCCGCTGCCGGCGCGGCTCTCGGCCTGGTCGACCACGTCGTCCCAGTAGCTCAGGCGATCGACCAGGCCTTCGGTCTTCGCTTCGGTGGCGAAGTACGGGCCGTCGTCGATCAGCTGCGCGACCCGCGCGGGCTCGAGGGCGCGGCCCTTGCCGATGCCGGCCTTGATCTGCTGGTCGAGCGAATTGGCCAGCGCCTCCAGCTCTTCCCTGGCCGCGGGGCTGAGCTCGGTCTCGGTGAACATCTCGGCCGCGCTCTTGTAGCGCCCGCGCTTGTCGCCGGCCGGCAGAATCCCGACCTTGTCGAGCAGGCCGCGCAGGAGCGGCGTCTCGAGCAGAATTCCGGTCAGGCCGAGCGCGCCGAGCGGCTGCAGATGGATCTGCTCGAACGCGGTCGCCAGATAATAGCCGCGGGTGCCGGGGCCGAACTCGCCGAAGCTGTCGGCATAGGCGTAGGCAAACTTGCCCTGCGCCCGGAACCGGGCCACGGCCGCGCGCAGTTCCTGGGACTGGGCGAAGCCCGGCCCTTCGCCGCTCAGCTGCGCGACCAGCCCCTTGACCCGAGGGTCACGCCCGGCCTGGTCGAGCGCCATGATCACGTCGGTGAAGGTCGGCTTCGCCGCCAGGCCGAGCAGGTCGAGCGGGTCCTGGGCCGGCTCCTCCTCGACGCCCTCGCGCAGATCGAGCGTGAGCACGATCCGGCCGGGCAGGGTGGGCGGGCCGGGCAGCAGCAGCCAGGCCGCCACCGCCCCGCCGACCGCCAGCAGCACGGTCAGCAGGCCGATCGCCGCGAGCAGGCCGAGGACCAGACGCTTCATGGTTCGGGACGCCTGGGGTTCAGGCGGCGCGGGCGGCCGCCTTGCGCCGCCGCTCGCTCGCCGTCTTCAGCTGACCGCAGGCGGCCAGGATGTCGGGCCCGCGCGGCGTCCGCACCGGCGCCGGGTAGCCGGCCCGGGCGACGACCGCCGCGAACGCCCGGATGCGCTCGGGCGGCGAGCAGCGATAGGGCGCGCCCGGCCAGGGATTGAACGGGATCAGGTTGACCTTGGCCGGCAGGCCGCGCAGCAGGCGGACCAGCTCTTTGGCGTCGGCGACGCTGTCGTTCACGCCATCCAGCATGACGTACTCGAAGGTCAGGTGTCGGTCGGCGCCGGCGGCATAGGTCCGGCAGACTTCGAATAGCGCGGCAATGTTCCATTTTCGGTTAATCGGCACCAGCTGGTCGCGCAGATCGTCCCTGACCGCGTGCAGTGAGATCGCAAGGCCGACCTCGAGCTCGCGGCCAAGGGCCTCGATCCTGGGAACGATGCCCGAGGTCGAAAGCGTGATCCGGCGGCGCGCGAAGCCGAGGCCGTCCGCATCCATCGCGATCCGGAGCGCGGCCGCGGTCTCTTGGTAGTTGAGCAGCGGCTCGCCCATGCCCATGACCACGAGATGGCTGAGCCGGCGGCCGCCGGAGGGCGCCTGCCATTCGCCGAGCGCATCGCGGGCGACCAGGATCTGGCCGACGATCTCCGCGGCGCCGAGATTGCGCACGAGCGGCATCGTGCCGGTGTGGCAGAAGCTGCAGGTCAGGCTGCAACCGACCTGGGTCGACAGGCAGAGGGCGCCGCGGTCGGGCTCCGGGATGTAGACGGTCTCGACCGTCTGCCGGTCGTGGAAGCGCAGCAGCCACTTGCGCGTGCCGTCGGCGGAGACCTGCTCGTGCACCACCTCCGGGCGCCCGATGCTGCAGGCCTGCTCGAGCCGGCGGCGCAGCCCGGCCGGCAGCGTGGTCATCGCCCCGAACTCGCGGGCGCCGCGATGGTACAGCCAGTGCCAGAGCTGGCGGGCGCGCAGGCCGACGCTCCGCTCCGGCTCGCCGAGATCGCCGACCAGCGCCACGAGTTCGTCGCGGGACCGGCCGATCAGGTTCACGCGCGGCGCGGCCGCGGCGGGCGGCGGCACCGGCGCGGCGACGGTGGTCATGCCAGGGTCACGAGAACTTGCTCACGAGGTCTTGCCTGACGAGCCGGAGCCGCTGCAGGCCTCGGTCATGGCGTCATAGGCCGCCGTGAAGCCGAGCAGGGAATAGGTGTCGAGCGAGTAGGTGTTCTTGCTCGACGTGCCGCGTACGGTCATGTCGGTGCCGCGCTTCATGGCGTTGATCAGGTCCTTGTCGTCCTGCTCCTTGGGCGTCCAGGCGTGCTCGCCGCGGGTGAACAGCAGGAACTTATGCCGGTCGACCTGGACCTCGACGTCGCTGCCGTCGAGATAGGTGTAGCCCGGGTCGACGCTGACCTCGTAGACCACGTGCGCTCCCGGCCGGCGGGTCACCAGGATTGCCGGACTGCCCCGGCGGGTGTAGTTGCCTTCCTGCTTCTTGGGTTCGCTCGCGATGTAGCAGATGGTCTGGCTGTCGTCCTGGAATTTGTAGACGTTCCAGTCGCGATGGCTGCCGACGAACTCAGGTACCGACGCCTTGCTCGAGGCATCCTGAGCCGCCAGCGGCGCGGCTCCGCCGGCGCCAAGCAGAGCAATGAGGAGGAGAGAGCCGAGGGTCGCGATTCGAGTCGGTACGCTCATGATCCCGTCGATCAGTTCCACAGATGACCGTGCCGGTCGATATGTCGGCAAGTTCGACCACAAAAGCAAGCCCGTCATGGCCCGAGCCGACCCTGCCGCACGCACGGATCGCTTGGAGCGCAGCCGGGTTCGGGTCTAAGCTGCGGCTGCGGCTGTCAGGCCGATGCGGAGGTATCGCTGATGAAATACGTGCTGCTGGGCACCCTCGGCCCGGAGTGGGCGACCCGTCACGGCGAGCGGGTCGAGCGGGCGCTGGCCAAGCTCGCCGAGCTCGGGATCAAGCTGGAATCCGTCTACTACACTCAAGGTGACGTCGATTTCGTCGACGTCGTCGAGGCACCGAGTCCGGAGGCGATGCTCGCCTTCTCGGTCTGGTACGCCAGCCAGGGCTACGGCCGCTTCCGCTCGCTGCCGGCGTTCGATGACGCCGCGATGCGCACGGCGTTGAAGCGGACCTGAGCTCGCAGCTCGAGAACTGGAGGAGACGATGGTCAAGAAGTCGGCCGAGCTGGTCGCGGAGGCGAATGCCGCGGTCGGCACGCTCTCGGTCGAGGAAGCGAAGAAGCTGGTCGGCCAGGGCGACGTCCAGTTCGTCGACGTCCGCGACAGCAGCGAGCTCGCGAGCAACGGCAAGATCCCGGGCGCGGTCCATGCCACCCGCGGCATGCTCGAGTTCTACGCCGATCCGTCCAGCCCGGCGCACAAGCCGGAGCTGGCTTCGGGCAAGCGCCTGATCCTGTACTGCGGCTCGGGCGGGCGTTCGGCGCTGGCGGCCAAGACGCTCAAGGACATGGGCCTGGAGAACGTCACCAACCTGATCGGCGGCTTCACCGCCTGGTCGCAGGACGGCGGCCCGATCGAGCACTAGCCGCCGCGGCCTTCGGGGCGCGGCCGCTCGGCCCGAATCGCGCCGTGAGACGGCGCATCAGCGCCCATACCCGCGCCTCGGCGCAAGCGGGGCCGCTGGGATTCAGGCGGCGAGGACCTTGCCGATTCGCGTGGTCACGTCCTCGTAGATCTCAGCGCGATGAAGCACCGCGAACTCGCGAACCGCCACGCGGAGATCGACATCGAAGCTCGCCGAATCCAGCTCGCGCAGCAGCACGTCGGCGATGAACGATTCGATCGTCATGGCGAAGCCGGGCGGCAGGTCATCCGGTTCGGCGCGCATGCTCGGCTCGCCGTACGCCTTGGCGAGGGCGTCGACGTGCTCGTCGATCCGCTCGCCGATCCAGCGCCGCGCCTCCGCCTCGAGGCCATCGTCGGTGACTGTGCCGCGGCGGTCGGGCAGGGTCAGCGTCAGCCTGATCAGGACCAGGACCAGGAAAATCGCAGCCGGTATCACGAATCCCGGCGGCGCCCCTAGAATTTCGTTTCCCAAATATGTGATCAGCTCCGGCATTCTATGATTTTGTAAACCGCTCGTGAAAATTCAGTTAAGGCAGGTATAGAGCCAGTTCATGACCAAGAACGCTCGCCGCAAGGCTTTTTGCTTCAAATCCTTCTCAAGCGCAGCTCTGCTGCTCTTCCGGTCTGGACTATCGATTTTCGGGTGAATGGGGGATTGTCGTGCACGAGTAGGCGGTCGCGTCGGCCCGACCAATTCTCTGCCTTGCGGCGACGGGCAAGCCCGGTTGGGTTGCGGCCAGGCACGTGATCCAGGACGCGAGTCGTGGCCTTCGCGCCGGTCTAACCGAACGTTCACCCCGATCTGCTACCGTCCTCGCGAAGATCGGAGGGCCTGCTAATGTTGGGTTTTGGTCCTGCACCAGACGGCGCGACGATGCCCGCGCCGGAGGTCCACAGCGCCCCCGGCCCGGGCGCGCTGCTGACGATTCTTGGGGTCTCGGCGCTGCTCCTGCTGGCACTGATCCCGGCCACCTTCGGGGTCGGCTGGCTCCCGTTGGCGCTGATGGGCCTGCCGCTTGCGGTTGGCGGCGCGTACGGTGCATTGATGGGGTATGCGCTGTTCTCGACCCGGATCGAGGTCGCGGCCGACGGCGTGGTGGTCGTAGCGCCCGGTTGGCGCGCCTGCCCTTTCCCGCCGGTGTGCGAATACCGGCTCAAATGGACGGACATTCGGGCCGTGCACCACCGGGCCGAGCGTTACCGGATCTGCTCCCTGCCTCTGCCCGTGGCCCTTGAAGCCTATGCGATCGAAACCAGCGATGGCTTCATTCCGTTCGGCAGTTACTACCTCTCCGACCTGGAGCCGATCCTGATCGGACTCGCCCATCGCGCCGATCGGCCCTGGTGCGAGGACGACGAGGTCAGAGCTGGCCTCTTGCGCACCCTGCTCTTCGGCGCCCCGGCCTGGCCGAGCGTCGACCTGCATCCGCCCGTCTGATCCGCTAGCCGTCCGCCAGCGCGCGGGGGCGGACCTGATCACCGGCGCCGGGGATCAGAAGGTCACGGTCGTGTAGACCTCGAACAGGTGGAACGGGTCGTCGTTGCCGAACACTTCCTTGGCGGCATCGCCCGGCAACGCCACGCCGTAGAGCGCGCCGACCGCGAGGTTGTCGTTGATCGCCCAGTCGGCGAAGACGTCGACCTCGTCGGCGAAGTCGCGCTCGCCGACCGGGGTGCCGTAATAGTTCTTCTCTTCGAGATCGAAGTGGTAGTAGATCACGCCGATCCCGACCTCCTCGACCGGGTAGGCGGACAGCTGGACCATGTGGTTGACCTGGTTGCTGTTGAACAGCAGGTAGTTGCCGACGATCTCGCCCTGGGTCCAGGCACCCCAGGCGCGGTCGCCTTCATAGAACAGCGGGTCGAAATCCTTGCGCGTGTCATTGTTGGGATCGGAGTCGCCGGAGAAATAGGCGAACCGGTAGGCGAGCGTCGGCGTCCAGGGCAGTCCGGAGAAGGTGTAGGCGGGCTCGACGTAGAAGGCGTAGGCATTGAAGTCGGTATGGTCGCCGTCGCCGAACTCCTGGACGTACTCGGCGTTCAAAGTCGCGTCCTCGAAATCCGGCAAGTGCCCGTCGTTGAGCCTGAGCGCGGCGACCTGCATGCCCTCGCGTGGCGTCTCCGCCTCGAAGTTGGACTTGACGTCGATGATCTGCAGGTAGGTGGCGCCGATCGTGCCGAAGCCTGGCTGGTAGTCGAGGTTGACGCCGGCCGCCTGAGTGTCGCCCTGGTCGCCGTCGCCCTCGAGATAGAACAGCTGACCGCTGAGCGGGTCCTTCTTCAGCCGGACCAGGCCGGTCATCTTGAAGGCGCTGCGCGGCGCCAGCCAGTAGGCGCCGTCGCCCGCGGTGTCGAAGTTGCCGTCCCAGATCAGAAAGCCGTCGCCGACGTGAAAATCCTGGCGGCCGAGGGACAGATCGAGCCCGTCCTCGCCCAAGGAATCCTCGAACAGGCTGCCCGAGCGCCAGCCGGCGTACAGGCCCTCGACGTCGACCTGCCTGGCGCCGCCGTCGGTGAAGCCGCCGGCGTCGCCATCGCCTACGGTAAGTGAGCCGATCACCGACGCGCCGCCGTACACCACGCCCGACTTCTCGGTGTCGAAGGTGAGATCGAGCGACGGCTTGACGTAGCCCTCGCCCCATTGCGCGTCGCCGCTATTGGCGCCACTTTGCAGGTCGACCCGGCCGCTGCCGAAGTTGGTGTTCTTGGTGTACAGAAAGGCAGCACCGACCTCGAGGCCGGCCTCGACGGAGAGGCCATCCTTCTGCACCAACTCGACGGCTTGGCCGGGCGCCCCGCCCAAGATCAGCGCCGTCGCCCCGAGACCCACCTTCAGCATGCGTGCCATTGTGCTGTCCGATCACCGCGGAATTCTGGGCAGCACTCTTTAGTTGAACGAAACGATAAGTAAATAGGGTTTTGGTTGAGGAAATGAGCGGATCGGCGCAGCCGATCCGCCCTGGACGGCGGCGCTGGCGGCGCCAGTTTGATCAGGCGATGGGTAGCGTTTGGGAGGATCCCGCATGCGTCGGCTCGACCGTCGTCAGGTTCTCGGAACCATGGGCTCGCTCGCGAGCCTCGCCGCCACGCCGGCGGCCGCGGCTCTGCTGCCGACCCCGGCGCAGACCGAAGGGCCCTTTTACCCGCTCGCCCTGCCGCTCGATGCCGACAACGACCTGGTCCAGGTCGCGGGCCGGGCCCAGCGCGCCGCCGGCACCATCCTGCACCTTGCGGGCCGCGTGCTCGACCGGGACGGCCGGCCGGTGCCGGGCGCCCGGATCGAGATCTGGCAATGCGACGCGTTCGGCGTCTACCACAACTCCCGCGACCGGCGCGGCCCCGCTGATCTCAACTTTCAAGGCTTCGGCGCGACCACCGCGACCGCGGACGGCGCCTGGCGCTTTCGGACCATCGAGCCGGTGCCCTATCCAGGCCGGACGCCGCACATCCACTTCAAGATCGCCGGCCGCGGCTTCGCGCCCCTGACCACGCAGATGTATGTCGCCGGCCAGCCGCTCAACGCCGGCGATGCCATCTACCAGGGGATCGGCGATCCGGCGGCCCGTGCAGCGGTCACGGTGCCGCTGGCGCCGGCGCCCGACCTCGACCCGGCCGCTTTGCGGGGAAGCTTCGACATCGTCCTCGGTCTGGTATAATCTGGCCTGGGCGATGACCGACCGGGGAGCGCCGCAGGGCGCGGTCACCCGGCTGTCATGGCGCTCAGGGAGACCTAACCAATCCGCCGCCGTGCAATGCGGCGCGGAGCGTCGAGACACCGGGAGAGATAGGATGACCCGCCTGAAGCTCGCTGTTGTGGCCTCGGCCCTCGCCGCCTTCACGGGAATGGCGGCGCCACCGCCGACCAGCGCCGAGGAGGTGACGCTGTCGTTCTGGTCGCGCGCCGACCGCTCGGGCCCCTTGCGGACCGGCAACATCGTCGAGGCGACCAAGCAGCTGAACGCGATGCTCGCCGCCGCGGGCTCGAGCACCAGCGTCAAGCTCGACGTGCACGAGGGCAATGCCAAGGGCTACGACGACGACGCGCTCCAGCTCCTCCAGGCCTGCGCCGTCAACCAGTGCCCGGATCTCTACGTCGCCGCCCACGAGTGGGTCGGCGAGTTCGCCAAGGACGGCTACGCGATGAACATGGAGAAGTTCATCGCCGCCAACGACTGGGCCTTCAAGGACGTCATCCCGGTGCTCTGGGACTCGACCAAGTATCAGGCCGAGCGCTACGCCATCCCGCAGGACACCGAGATCCGCATGTTCTTCTATAACAAGGACATGCTGCGCAAGATCGGCAAGGACGAGGCGTTCATCGAGGCGATCCCGCAGAAGGTCGACTCCGGCGAGATGACGATGGCCGACTTCGGCGAGCTCACCAAGGAGGTGGTCGACAAGGGCGCCGCCCAGATGGGCCTGCTGCACCGCCCGAACGTCGGTCCCGACTACATCATGACCTTCGCCGCCTTCGGGGTGAAGTTCATGGACGAGAAGACCGGCAAGCTCTTGCTGCCGCGCGCCGAGATGGAAAAGGCGCTCGAGTGGTTCGACTGGATGGCCCGCAACGGCGCCACCCCCGAGAACAACACCGCGATGTCCTGGGACGACATCGAGGCCGCCTTCAAGCAGGAGAAGGCGTTCGCGTTCCACCACGGCGTCTGGGACATGGCCTGGATGCTGGGCGACGCCCACGACGCCACCTGGCCGACCGAGCAGGGCGCCTTCTTCCACAAGATCGGCTGGTGCAACGCGCCGGCCGGCGAGAAGGGCGGCCATCCCGCCAACCTCTCGCACCCGATCGTCTACGTCGTGAACCCGAAGTCGGCGCACGCCGACCTCGCCGCCCAGATCATCGCGATCGCGACCCTGCCGTACTACAACATCCAGCACGCGGTCACGACCTACCACCTCGGCATCCTGAACGGCGAGCAGAGCATGCCGGCCTACGTGGACGCCTGGCCGCTGCACGCCGCGAGCCCGCTGCTCGAGGCCACGACCTTCATGCCCAACCACCCGGACTTCGGCACCTATAACGGCATCCTGTTCAAGGGCCTGCAGGGCGTCGAGACCGGACGGCTGAGCGCCAAGGACGCGGTCGCGTTCCTCGAGGACGAGATGACCTCCCAGCTCGGCGACAAGGTCGAGGTGGTCGACAGCGTCTCGCAGTAGGCGGGCAACGGGGGCGGGGGCTCCGGCCCCGCCCCTTGACACCGCGACGACCGCCGATGCCCGTCAGCACCCATGCCGCGGCGCTGCGCCGCCAGCGGCTCAACATCCTGATCTTTCTGGGACCGGCCTGCATCCTTCTTGTGGGGTTCTTCATCGCGCCGGTGATCATCAACGTGGTGATCGCCTTCACCGACATGGGGCGCAATCTCAAGGTGACGACGTTCACGACCGCGAACTTCGAGCGCATGCTGGGCAGCGACACCCGGATGGCCTCGGTCCTGACCGTCACGCTGGTCTACATCCTCGGCACGCTCGCGATCTTCAACGTCACCTTCGGGCTCGTGCTGGCGCTGGTCACGACCGCGATTCCGGCGCACTCGGGCGCCTTCTTCCGGGCGATCTGGCTGTTGCCGCGGATGAGCCCCTCGGTTGTCTACGCGCTGCTCTGGACCTGGGTGATCTCGCCGACCGACTACGGCCTGCTCAACCAGTTCCTGCGGCAGGCCGGCCTGCCGCCGGTCGATGTCCTGAACGATGCGCCCTGGGCGCTGATCATCGTCGCCAACGGCTTCATCGGCGCCTCGCTCGGCATGATCATCTTCACGTCCGCGATCCGCTCGATCCCGGAGCACCTGTTCTTCGCCGCCCGGGTCGACGGCGCCGGCGGGCTCGCGATCGTCCGCCACATCACGCTGCCGGCGATCCGCTGGCCCTTGTCGTTCGTCACCATCTACCAGGCGCTCTCGCTGCTGGTGAGCTTCGAGTACATCTGGCTGATCACCGACGGCGGCCCATTCTACGACACCACGGTCTACGCGCTCTACGTCTACAAGCGGGCGTTCGGCAACGGCCAGTACGCCTACGGCGCGGCGCTGGCGCTCGGCCTCGTCGTGATCGGGATCGCCGCAGCACTGCTGATGTGGCGCTTCCTCGACATGCGCTCGCTGCTGCAAAAGCCCCGGATCGAAGTCCAATGAGCGCCACGATCGCCGCCGGAGTTGTCGAGGACGCGGCCCACTGGCAGTCGGTCGTCGAGCGGGCCAGGGTGCGGCGGCGCTGGACCACGACGCTCCTCTACGCTTTCCTGATCCTCGCCTCGCTGCCGATCGTCATCCCCTACTTCTGGCTGTTCACGGTCGCGTTCTCGGCGCGCGGCGGCACCAACACCTACGTGCTGTGGCGCACGATGGCGATCATCGTGCCGGCGCTGTTCGCCTGGTGGATCCTCACCCTCAACCTCGAGAGCGGGCGCCACCTGCGCCTCGCGCAGGCGCTCCTCGGGCTCGGGACGCTGATGCTCCTGGGCATCCTCACCGGCCCCTATCTGCACCTCGACAACTGGCGCTTTTTGTGGAACCCGAATTTCTCCGCTGGCATCAACTACGGCCCGGCCGCGATCGGCGGCGCCCAGTTCCCCTCGGTCTGGGTGGCCTTTGGCAACTCCCTGCTGCTGGCGCTCGGTGAGACCGTGATCGTGGTCACGGTCGCGACGCTCGCCGGCTACTACGTCTCGCGCTTTGCCTTCGGCGGCCGCGAGCGGCTGCTCAAGGGCGTGCTCGTGCTGCACGCCTTCCCGGCCATGACGCTCGTGATCCCGATCTTCCTCTTGATGTACTGGGTCGGGTTGCTGGACACGATCACTGGCGTGATGCTGGTGATCTGCACGATCGAGGTGCCGTTCGCGATCTTCATCATGAAGGGCTTCTTCGACGCCGTGCCCTGGGACATCGAGATGAGCGCGATGACCGACGGCGCCTCGCGTCGCCAGGCCTTCGTCCACGTGCTCCTGCCCCAGGTCCGCTTCGGCATGCTGGCGGTCGGTATCTTCGCCTTCCTGCGCGGCTGGGAGGAGTACGTCTTCGTCCGCACGCTCCTGGTCGCCAAGTCCAACTGGGTGATGAGCCTCTATCTGTTCTTCGTCTCCGAGGACGTGATGGGCGTCGATTACGGCATCGTGTCGGCGGTCGGCGTCTTCTACATTGTGCCGAGCCTTTTGCTCTACAGCTTCACCCAGCGCTATCTGACCCAGATGAGCGTCGGCGGGATCAAGGGATAGCGGGCGATGGCGCGGATCGAGTTCGATCGCGTTGCCAAGCGCTGGGGCGACGTGATCGCGGTCGACGACATGTCGCTCACGGTCGAGGAGGGTGAGTTCGTCTCGCTGCTCGGGCCTTCCGGCTGCGGCAAGTCGACCACGCTGTTCATGCTCGCCGGCATCTACGCGCCGAGCGACGGCGAGATCCGCTTCGGCGGCGCTGTGGTCAACGAGGTCGAGGCGCGTGATCGCAACGTCGGCATCGTGTTCCAGTCCTACGCGCTCTACCCGAACATGACAGCACTCCGGAACATCATGTTCCCTCTCAAATTCAAGCGCCTGCCCCCGGCCGAGGCCGAACAGAAGGCGCGTCAGACGGCGCGCCTGGTCCAGGTCGAGGAGCTGCTCGAGCGGATGCCGGCCGAATTGTCGGGCGGCCAGCAGCAGCGGGTGGCGCTCGCCCGCGCGCTGGTCAAGGAGCCGCAGCTGCTGCTGCTCGACGAGCCGCTCTCGAACCTCGACGCGACGCTGCGCCTGACCATGCGCAGCGAGATCAAGACCCTGCAGCGCCAGCTCGGCGTCACCTCGATCCTGGTCACCCACGACCAGCTCGAGGCGACCACGATGGCGGACCGGATCATCTGCATGCGCCGGGGCCGGATCGAGCAGGTCGGTACGCCCGACGACCTCTACCTGCGCCCGGCCAGCCTGTTCGTCGCCGGCTTCATCGGCGCGCCGCCGATCAACCTTCTGCCGGGCGTCGCGCAGGGCGGCCGGCTGGCGCTCAACGGCGCCGAGCTTGCCTGCGCCGGCCAGATCGAGGGTCCGGTCGTGCTCGGGCTGCGGCCGGAGGCGCTGCGCTTCGCGGCGACCGGCCGGCCGGCGCGGATCACCGACATCGAGCCGATGGGCCGCGAGACCCTCTACCTGGTCGACAGCGAGCTTGGCCCTTTGCGCGTGCTCGAGGCGGGCTCCAAGGTCCGCCACCGGATCGGCGAGCAGGTCACCCTCGCGTTCGACGGCGCCAGCGCGATCCTGTTCGATCAGGGCAGCGAGCGGCTGATCGAAGGCGCGCATCTGGCCGGGGCCGCATGACCCGAGCGGTCGCGCTTCATCAGCGTGGTCGCGAGATCCGGCTGAAATGGCACCAGCTGCGCCGCGCGGCCACCGATGCGGCGCATGAGCGCACGAATCTGAGGCGGGGAATCGAGCTCGGTGCCAGCCTCGAAGTCGACATCGTTGCGACCCGGGACGGCCATTTCGTCTGCCTGCACGACCCCGAACTCGCTGCCGAGACCACCGGCCGCGGCCCGGTCCACGACCACGACCGGGACACGGTCGAGCGCTTCCGGCAATGCGCCAACGATGGCCGCCCGCTCGCCTCGCCGCCGCTGTTTCTCGACGAAGTCCTGGCCGGGCTCGCCAAAGCGGCGGGGGACTGGCCGGGCCGGCTCCAGCTCGACCTGAAGCAGCCGCTCAGCCTGATCGACGGACCGCTGATCCGGCGCTTCGCCGACCTCGCCCGGCCCGTGGCCCGGCACCTGACGCTGGCCGGCACCGAATGGCGCGCCGTGCAGCGCCTCGGCGGAGCCGTGCCCGGCCTTCGTCTCGGCTTCGATCCGCTCGCGGTCCACGAGGCGGCGCCGCCGGCCTCGGCGGCCGAGTTCCAGGCGCTTGGCGCCTACATGCTGGCGCACGCAGCCGGCGCCGCGATCTTTTATCTGCACATCCCGCTCGTGCTCGATGGCCTCGAAGCCGGCGTCGACCTGATCGCGATCGCCAGGTCCTCCGGCGCCGAGGTCGACGCCTGGCGGCTGGAGCCCGAGGACGACCGCGCAGTGGCGATGCTCGCCCGCCTGATCGCGGCCGGCATCGATCAGATCACAACCGATTCGCCGATCGGATTGGAGCAGTTGTGGCAGACCGAGGCGCGCTGATCGTCACCCGCACCACCGCCGAGATCACGCGGCTCGAGCCGCAAGCGCGTGCCGAAATCGCGGCGCGGCCGGCGACCCGGGACGAGCATGCGCGTCAGTTCGCGGCTTATCCGGGCCTGCACGAGATCGAAGTCGGTGCGCCGCCGACGGCGCCGTCACGCCTTCGCAGCCCGGCCCGAATCCTGTTCTGGAACGCCGAGCGCGGCAAGTTCCTGGATCAGGCCGCAGAGCTGCTCGGCGGGCTGAACGCTGCTGCCATCCTGCTCTGCGAGCTCGACCTCGGCATGGCCCGCTCCGGTCAGGCCCACACCGCGCGCGAGCTCGCACAGCGCCTCGGCATGAGCTACGCCTTCGGTGTCGAGTTCCTCGAGCTCGGGCTCGGCGATGCCTGGGAGCAGAACTGGCACGCCGGCCAAGCCAACCAAGCGGGGTTGCACGGCGCCGCGCTCCTCTCGGCCTTGCCGCTCGAGCGTCCGGCGCTGATCCGGCTCGAATCCGAGGGCAACTGGTTCGATGGCGCCAACGGCGAGCGCCGGGTCGGCGGCCGGATGGCGATCGTCGCGACACTTCCGATCGACGGCCGGCCCGTGACCCTGGTCAGCGTCCATTTCGAGAGCCACGGCGATCCCGAAGCCCGCGCCGGCCAGCTCCGGCGGTTGCTCGAGGCGCTCGATCGCTACGCCGGCGACCAGCCGGTGCTGATCGGCGGCGATCTCAACACCTCGACGCTCGCCCGCGGCTGGGCACGCGGCAGCGGCGCCAAGCCAGTTCTGGCTGCGGCGCGGCTGCTCGATCCGGTGCCGTACGAGCCCCTGTTCGAGGTCGCCGCGGCCGCGGGCTATGACTGGCGCGGCTGCAACGCCCTGGGCCTGCCAACCCAACGGACCCGGCCCGACGGCACGCCAGCACCACCGCTCGGTAAGATCGACTGGTTCCTCGCCCGCGGGCTCGAGGCCGCCGATGCCCGGACCATCGCGGCGGTCGACGACGCCGGCAGCGCGCTCTCCGACCACGAGGTCCTGGCGGTCACGATCCGGCCGACCTGAGGCCTGACTTCACAGGGCCTGTGCAGTATATCGACCTGAACTCTGGAGGGAGATGGGATGACCCGCGACGATACCTCGGGCGGCGGCTGGCGCGCGCCGATACGCTATCCCGATCCGGCGGTCGAGATCCTGGATGAGCGGTTCGCGAAGTACCGGATCTTCAGCGCCGCCGTCGAGCGGCTCTACACCGGCTGCCGGTGGGCCGAGGGGCCGGTCTGGTTCGGCGATGGGCGGTATCTCTTGTGGAGCGACATCCCGAACGACCGGATCCTGAAATGGGAGGAGGAGACCGGCCGGGTCAGCGTCTATCGCCGGCCGTCGAACTTCGCCAACGGCAATACCCGCGACCGTCAGGGGCGGCTGGTCACCTGCGAGCACGGGCGGCGCGTGACCCGCACCGAATACGACGGCACCCAGACCGTGCTGATGGATCACTGGCAGGGCAAGCGGCTGAACTCGCCGAACGACGTGGTCGCGAAATCGGACGGCTCGATCTGGTTCACCGACCCGCCGTTCGGCATCCTCGGCCACTACGAGGGCCACAAGGCCGAGTCCGAGGTCGCGCAGGCGATCTACCGGATCGACGGCGAGACCGGCGAGGCGAGCATCGTCGCCGACGACGTGCTCGGCCCCAACGGCCTCTGCTTCTCGCCGGACGAGCGGCTGCTGTACGTGGTCGAATCGCGCGCCGTGCCGAATCGGAAGATCCTGGCCTTCGACGTCGCCGCGAGCGGCCGCGAGATCACCGGCAAGCGGGTGCTGATCGACGCCCAGGGCGGCACCCCTGATGGCATGCGCTGCGACGTCGACGGCAACTTGTGGTGCGGCTGGGGCATGGGCAGCGAGGCGCTCGACGGCGTGCTGATCTTTGCCCCCGATGGCACCAAAATCGGCCGGATCGCGCTGCCCGAGCGTTGCGCCAACGTCTGCTTCGGCGGGCTCAAGCGCAACCGCCTGTTCATGGCCGCGAGCCAGTCGGTCTACGCCCTCTACGTCAACGCTCAGGGCGCCCCCGGCGGTTAGCTCACGGGCGCGGCGCGCGGCGGGCGCGGAAGAAGGCACGCAGCAGGGCGGCGGCCGGGCGTTCGCCGATGCCGCCGTAGACCTCGGGCGCGTGATGGCACGACGAGCTCGCGAAGATCCGGGGCCCGTGCATGACGCCGCCGCCTTTGGGGTCGGCGGCGCCGTAGTAGAGCCGGCGGATGCGGGCGAAGCTGATCGCCTGGGCGCACATCGGGCAGGGCTCGAGGGTGACGTAGAGGTCGGCGGCCACGAGGCGTGGCGTCCCCAGTTTGCGGGCCGCCTCGCGAATAACCAGCAGCTCGGCGTGCGCGGTCGGGTCCGAGAGCTCCTCGACGCGATTGCCGGCGGCCGCCAGCAGCTCGCCGTCGGGCGCCAGCAACGCCGCGCCGACCGGGACCTCGCCTCGCTTGGCCGCCGCCTCGGCCTCGGCCAGCGCCCGCTCCATCGGGCTCGCGCGGGCGCGGCTCACGGGCCGGCACTCCCATCTTCTCGCGGACCGGCGCGGTGCTTATATCTAGGCCCGATGAGCGCGCTCCCGCCTTCGGCTTCAGACATCCATCGATGACCGCCCTGCCGGAAGCCCAGAGCGCCCGTCGCCGCGCCGTGCCGGCGCCCGCCTGGCTGATCCGCCCGGCGGTCGCCGAGGACCTCGAAGCGCTGGTCGAGCTCGAGCAGCGCTGCTTCGAGTACGACCGCCTGTCGCGCCGCAGCTTCCGCCATTTTCTGGCCAGCGATACCGCCGAGTGCCTGGTCGCCGAGGAGCAGGACCGCCTGCTCGGCTACGCCCTGGTCCTGTTCCACGGCCGGACCGCGCTGGCGCGACTGTACTCGATGGCGGTGGCGCCCGAGCACCAGGGCCGGGGCCTCGGCCGGACGCTGCTGCACGCCGCCGAGGCGGCGGCGCTCGACGGTGGCGCCGCGGTCATGCGGCTCGAGGTCAATCCGGGCAACGCCGCCGCGGTCGCGCTCTACCGCAGCGCCGGCTACGCCGACTTCGGCGTCTACCGCGCCTATTATGAGGACGACAGCGACGCGCTGCGCATGGCGCATGCCCTGGTGCCGCGCCTGCAGCCGGTCGCCTGGCGGGTGCCCCATTACCGGCAGACGCTGGAGTTCACCTGCGGCCCGGCGGCGCTGATGATGGCGATGAAGGCGCTCGACAAGCGGCTCCGGCTCGACCGCCGGCTCGAGCTTCGCCTGTGGCGCGAATCGACCATGATCTTCATGACCTCGGGCCACGGCGGCTGCGGCCCGCAAGGTCTGGCGCTGGCCGCCTGGCGGCGCGGCTTCGAGGTCGAGCTGTTCGTCAACGACGAGGGGCCGCCGTTCCTCGACACCGTGCGCGATCCGGACAAGAAGGCGGTGATCCGCCTGGTCCACGAGGACTTTCTCGACGAGATCAAGCGCAGCGACGTCAAGGTCCATCTGCATCCGCTCTCGGTCGACGAGCTGAGCTCGCGGATCGCCGCCGGCGCGATCGCGCTGGTGCTGATCAGCCAGTACCGGATCTACGGCGACAAGGAGCCCCACTGGATCATCGTCTCGGGCTGCGATCAACGTTTCATATACGCTCATGATCCTTATATCTCGGCTGCCCACGTCACCAGCATCGATCGGGTCAGCATTCCGATCCTGCGGCGGGAATTCGAGCTGATGGCCAAGTACGGCCGGTCCAAACTGCGCGCCGCGGTGATCCTGAGCAGGCGCGACGCCCCGCGCTGATGCAAGCCGTCCTCAGCGAGCTGCCACCCTCGGCTTTCCCCGAGGCGCTGGGCCCAATGGTCTGGCTGCCGCGCATCTACATCACCCGGCCCGAGCATTTCCGCGGCCGCTCGGTGCGGGTGATCAATCTCAGCCGCGACTGCGTCTATCTCGGCACCGGCTACTACGCCTCGCTGCTCGCCGAGGCGCGCGGCCACAAGGTGATCCCGTCGGTGCGCACGATCATCGATCTCGGCCGCAAGTCGATCTACCGGTTCGCCCTGCCCGAGCTCGACGCGGTGCTCGCCAAGCGGCTGGCGCGCCTGCCCGAGCCGCCGGCCGAGCCGGTCCGCCTGCTGATCGCCTTTGGCCGGACCGAGGATCCCCGCTTCCGCGATCTCGGCCGGGCGGTGTTCGATCGCTTCCGGCACCCGCTGCTCGCGGTCACGATCCGCCCCTCGCGCAATGGCGGGCTCAAGATCCGCTCGGTGCGGCCCCTGTCGCCCGCCGAGCTCGAGGAGGACCAGGCGGCCTGGTTCAGCACGGCGCTGGCCGCCTACCTCAAGGTGCCCTGGCGGGCGCTGCCGGCGCAGCCCCTGCCGCGCTACTCGATCGCGGTGCTCTGCAACCCCCAGGACAAGCTGCCGCCGTCCAAGCCGGCGACGATCGAGAAGCTCGTGCGCGTCGGCGCCCAGATGGGCCTCGAGGTCGAGCCGATCCGCCGCCAGGACTTCCTCAGGCTCGGCGAGTTCGACGCGTTGTTCATCCGCGAGACCACGGCGCTGAACAATCATACCTACCGGTTCGCGCGCAAGGCCGAGCGCGAAGGCCTCGCGGTGATCGACGACCCGAACTCGATCGTGCGCTGCACCAACAAGGTCTATCTGGCCGAGCTGCTGGCGGCCAACGACCTGCCGACGCCCAGGACCATGGTCCTGGACCGCCGCCACCTGAAGGCGATCGGCAGCCAGCTCGGCTTCCCGCTCGTGCTCAAGGTCCCGGACGGCTCGTTCTCGCTCGGCGTCTTCAAGGTCAAGGACGAGCCCGAGCTCAAGGCGCGCGCGATCGAGATGCTCGAGGATTCCGACCTGATCCTGGCCCAGGAGTACGTGCCGACCCAGTTCGACTGGCGGGTCGGCGTACTCAACCGCGAGCCGCTCTACGTCTGCCAGTACTTCATGCCCAAGAACCACTGGCAGATCGTCAAGCACGAGGCCGACGGCCGGATCCGCGAGGGCACCTTCAAGACCTGGGCGGTCGACGAGGCGCCGCGCGAGGTCACCGAGCTCGGCTGCCGCGCGGCGTCTCTGATCGGCGACGGCCTGTACGGCGTTGACATCAAGCAGACCAACGGCGGCCTCGTGGTCATCGAAATTAACGACAACCCGAACCTCGACATCGGGGTCGAGGACGCGGTGCTCAAGGACGAGCTCTACCAGCGCCTGCTGGCGGACCTGGTGCGCCGGATCGAGGCACGGCGGAAGTAATCCTCGCCCCACGAAGTCCCGACGAGCTCTTCCCCCATCCTGGGGTCCGTCTGTCGGCTTCCGGCCTGCTGCTCGAACTGCATTCGCGCCGAGGGGGACCAAGGGCGGCCACCCGCGGTCGACGGCGCAGCGGTCGGCGGGGGCAGCCCGATCTCGACGCCAGCCGCGGTGACGTGACATAAAGGGATTGGTTGTTGCTGGTTCGTCTGCATCCTCACGCCCTCTTGCGCATCGGCGAGCGCGGCGCGACGCCGGAGGAGATCGAGGCGACTGTCGCTGCTGGCGAGCGTTTTCCAGCGCGCTTCGGGCGGATCGGGTTCAGGCGGAACTTCGTCTTCGGCGGAACTTGGCGGGTCGCCGCTATCGGACCAAGCAGATCGAGGCGTTCGCAGTCGAGGAGGACAGCGGCTGGCTGGTCATCACGGTCCTGGTGAAGTACTTTTGAGGGTAACGAGGAGCGCGTCGATGAAGCTGACCTACGACCCGCGCTACAACGTGGCCTACATTCGTCTGCGCGAGCAGTCGGGGCAGGTGGAGACCATCCATGTCAGCGAGGAACTGAACATCGACCTGGCGCCGGATGGCACGATCTACGGGATCGAGCTTCTGAACGCCAATGAGCAGCTGCAGGCTGGCGATGATGGCCGGATCGTCGTGGTCGACGAGGCCAAGGGCGAGGAGCGAGCTCTGGTGCTGGCGTCGGAGCCGCGCCCGTAACCAGCGCGCTCGCCGGCGGGACCTGGAACCGCGCGCATGCGCTGCGCGATGCCGGCTGCGGCGACTACGTCGAGCAGATCGCCTGCCTCCCAGGCCCTGACGATCAGCCGGGATCGGAGTCGGGGGAGAGTTTCCTGCGGGCGGATCGCGTGAGGATGCCGCCGGCGCTCTACGATACCGCCGTCCCTGCCAAAGGAGGGCCGGCATGCTCGGCGTGCTGGGCGGCATGGGGCCGGCCGCGACGGTCGACTTCATGACCAAGCTGATCCGGCTCAACCCGGTCGCGCGCGACCAGGACCATCTGCCGCTGGTCGTGGTTTCCGACCCGCGGGTGCCGGACCGGGTCGGGCCGATCGTCGATGGCGCGGGGCCTTCGCCGTTGCCGGCGCTGCTGGCCGGGATCGCCGCGCTCGAGCGGGCGGGCGCCGAAGCGATCGCGATCCCCTGCCACACCGCGCATTTCTGGTACGAAGAACTCGCGGCCGCGACCAAGCTGCCAGTCCTTTCGATCGTCGACGCGGCGTTGGTCGAGCTCGCGCGGCTCGAAGTGCCGCCGGGCCCCCTCGGCCTGCTCGCGACCGAGGCGACCCTGAAGGCCGGGCTCTATCAGGAGCGCCTCGCCGCGGCCGGCCATCCGCCCCTCGTGCCCGTGCCTGGGGTCATGGCCGAATGCGTGCTCCCGGCGATCGCGCTGGTCAAGCGGGATCGGGCGGCCGAGGCCGCACCGCTGCTCGCCCGCGCGGTCGAGCACCTCGGGAAAAAAGGCGCCGCGCACGTGTTGCTCGCCTGCACCGAGCTGCCGCTCGCGCTTGCGACCGCCCCGATCCCCGGCTGCATCGACGCGACCGAGGCGCTGGCGCGGGCGTGTCTTGCCTGGTGGCGCGCGCGGTAGGCTCGCGGGTTGCGGGCGGACGCCGGTCCCGCCGGCTCACGGGGTTCCCTTCGCTTCCGCGTCCCGTAGCAGCTGTTCGGCGGCGGCTTTGAGGGACGGGAGATCCCGCACGACCACTTCCCAGACCACGCTGTCGTCGACGATCGGATAGGCGTGCCGCAGGCCTTGCCGATACCCGCAACCTTCTGCCATGGGATCTCGGGATGCCTCGCTTTGAGGCTGTCGGGGATGTGCCGGGAGGCCTCCGAAATCCGCTCGACGTTCCGTTCCACCGCACCTCGAAGCATCCGCTCGGCAGCATAGTCGAAGGTCTTGTCTCCCGTGTATTCGCCGATGGCTCCGATCGTTTCCAAGATGTCCTGCAACCGCGATGCCAATTCCGAGCCGGTCATCAGAAGACCTCGATGGCCTCGGCCTCGAAACGCTGCCGCATCCGCGGCCGCATCTTGGCCACTGTCGTGCCGACATCAACGGCGCGGCCGACCAGATCGGCGAGATAGTATTGGAGCCCGACGAGATCGATCAGCGAAAACCTCGCAGCTTGGTCGATGTCCGCAATCAGATCGACGTCGCTCTCTGGCCCCGCCTCGCCGCGCGCCATCGAGCCGAACAGGCGCAGCCGGGTCACCCCCTGGGCTCGGATCTCGGCCTCGTGCGCGCGCAGGATGCGCAGCACCCGCTCGCGCTCGGCGAGCGCCCCGGGGGCGAGGGTCTGGGTCGACGCGGCCATGGCGGTGCCCATGGTGCCACAGGCGGGCGGGCGGCGCCGAGGGGGGCGAATCCGGTTCGCCGGCGCGGCATTCCAGGCATGCGCATCGATCGCCATATGTTCGCTATCCCTTGGAGTCGCGACCGAACGCCTGTCAGCTCCGGAAACCCGCCGATGTCCCCCAACAGACTGCGCACCATCACGCTCGCCGCTCTGGTCACGATCCTGGCCCTTGCCGCCTGCGCCTCGGTCAGGGAGACCATGATCGAGCGCGGCTTCCCGCCCGCCTATGCCGACGGCTACGCCGACGGCTGCTCCAGCGGCAACAAAGCTGCCGGCGGGCTGTTCGACCAGGCCCGGAAGGATACGACGCGCTACGGCGCCGACCGCCAGTACGCCCAGGGCTGGGACAGCGGCTTCCGACAATGCCGAAGCCAGATGGCGGCGACCATCGAGTTGGACCGGCTGGAGTCCGGGTACAACGACAACTCCAACAGCCACCACACAATGCATTGATCGGCAAGCTCCTGATCGCGCTGCTCGACGATCGGTCAAGTCCTTCAGGCGTCATCGCTGACGTCGGCCTGTCGGTCGATGAACGAGCAGCGGCGGCGCCATCCGGGCCTGGAACTGCGGGCTCGCATCGAGCGGGCGCTCGCAGCGACCAGGTCATCGTAGACCCGCGGATCTCGATCGCGAGCGGTCCGGGGGCGCGGCGGGGTCGAAGGATCGGCAGCCTTGCGCCTGACTACCCGTCGCCGTCGGCTTCGAGCTCACGGGCCATGGTCTCGACGGCGGCCCGAAGCGGTGCGAGATCCCGGGTCACGATCTGCCAGACGCGCCGGTCCTTCACGTTCGGGTAGTCGTGGCGCAGGACGTTGCCGAGACCGGCGACGGCCCGCCACGCAATCCCGCTTGTGCTCGGCTTTGAGCTCCGAAGGAATGTGGCGCGACGCTTCGGAAACCCGCTCGAGATTGCGCACGGCGGCGCCGCGTGTCACCCGGTCGGCCCCGTAGTCCTCGAATGTCTTGCCGGCAGTCAGGGTCTCGATCCTGGCGATGGCCTCGAGCATGTGCCGGAGGCGGGCGGCGACGGGGCCGCGCCATCAGAACACGTCGACCAGATCCCCTGATCGCTCCCAGACCGCGGCAAGAGGTCCTCCCCGATCACGACATCGGTCTCGCGCCCGAGCAGCTCGCACAGCTCCACACGCACCTCGCCAGGTCGAGCAGCGAGAACGCCCGCGTCGGTGGCACGCGATCAGCACGTCGACGTCGCTTCCGCGGGCGGCCTCGCCGCGCGCCAGGGAACCGAACAGCCAGAGCCGCGCGACGCCCAGCGCGCGGAGCTCGGCCTCGTGCGCGCGCAAGATGCGCAGCATCCGCTCGCGCTCGGCGAGAGCCCCGGGGGAGGGTCGGGGGCTTGGTGGCCATGGCGGTTGATATGGTGCCACAGGCGGGCGGGCGGCGTCGAGGGCGGGGGACTCGGAAGGTTATCTGCGCGCTTAGGAACCTGCAAAGCTCTCGCTTCACGCCTGTGACGGTGCGGTTGAAAGCCAGCCGTGAGCACTATACACCGTCGGGTAGGAGGAGGGACGAGGCCCACTTAGGCAGCGCGCCCGGTTAAGCGTAGGAGAGAACTTGGTCGACCTTGCCGACTACCGTGGTGCCCGCGGATCGAATGCCGGCGACGAGTTCCACGAGCTGTGGGCTCTTGAGCAGGTCCTCGCCTTGCTTGCGCCCAACACCGAGCTCCGGGCCGTCAAGGTCGAGGGCGTGAGGACCGGTGGAAGCGGCGCGGATACTAACGAGCCGTTTTGGGACAGTGTCGATTGCAGCCTCTATTTCGGCGGCAGCACGCTCGAGGCGGCAGACGCTGTCGAGCTTGTCCAGCTCAAGTACTCCAGCGATCCGAGCAGGGCATGGTCCGTCGCACGCCTCACGGCCAGTTCCGCCAAGACCGGAAACAACTCCATCCTGCGAAAGCTCGCAGACGATTACCAAAGCGCGAGGCCGCGCATGAAACCCGAAGCGGCGCTCAAGCTCCGGTTTGTGAGCAATCAGGCCCTTGCACCAGCGGTCAACGAAGCTGTCAAGGCTGGAGCCAGAGGCGACCCATACGCGGCAGCCGTGGCAAAGGACCTTGCCTGTTTGAGAAGGCAACTGGGCTGCGGGGACCGGATCGCATCAACTTCCTCGCATCTCTCGATTTGTCGGGATGTGCGGCGGACTCACGGTTCCGCTACCGCGAACGCGTCATCCGCACAGTTGCGAAGCTCCTCGAGGACCGCGCCGCGGACTTTGCGGCGGAGCTGAAGCAGCGGGTCCGTGAGCTAATGTTGCCAGAACGGCACAGGGATATAATCACGTTTGAAACGGTCTTGGCCTGGTTCGGCGTCGCCGACCGGGCCGGACTGTTTCCGTGTCCGGCCGAGATAACCTCCATCGAGAGTCCTGTCGCACGCCAAGCGACCATCGACCTCGTCGCTGCCATTGCGGGCGGTGCGAAGCTGGTTTGCCTTCACGGACCAGCTGGCTGCGGTAAGAGCACCGTACTTAATGAGCTACAAAGCGCTCTCCCGGATGGCTCCCGCGTCGTATTGTTCGACTGCTATGGTGGCGGGCGATACCGGTTCTCCAACGACAAGCGACATCTGCCCGAGCACGCGTTTCTCCAAATAACCAGCGACGTCGCCGTCTCGCTCGCAACGCCTTTTTTCATCCCCCGGAGCGGAAGCCAGCCCATTGATATTCGGCGCTTTCTTACGAGATTGCGGGACGCAGCGCATGTCCTAAAAACCGCCGATCCCGGGGCGCTCTTAATTATCGCCATCGACGCTGCGGACAACGCTGTGACCGCCGCAAATCTGGTCTCTCCGAACGAACCTTGTTTCCTTTCTGAGTTGGCCGGCGCCGACCTCAACGGCTTGCCAACAAATCTCCGTCTGGTCATGAGTTCGCGGACCGCACGCGTTTCCTCACTAGGCCTGCCAAAGCATACTCCGACCGTCGAGTGTCCTGCCTTTTCCAAAGACGAAACGTCGCGGTACGCGCAGGCCCGTTGGCCGGACGTGTCCACCGACTGGATCGAGCAGTTTTACCACCTCTCGAACGGTATCCCGCGCGTGCAGGCTTACGCGACGACCGCCGCCCACGGCGATCCGCTAAAGGCCCTCGACGCGCTGCGACCCGGCGGTAAGAAACTGCGGGAAGTCCTGCGGTCTCAGTTCGATCAAGCTTGGGGCAAAGTCGGGCAAGAAGTACCTTTTGATAGAGTTGTCGGCGCCTTAGCAGCATTGCCACCACCAATTCCGATAGATGTTCTGGTCGACATCACTGGCACAACCGCGGACACCCTCACTGACCTCGTTTACGATCTCTCTCCGGGGCTGCGCCTCGAGAACTGTCAAATATTCGTCGCCGATGAAGATTTCGAGGACTTCATCCGAGATGAAGCCCAGCTGACCTTTGAAGCCACGCAAGCTAAAATTTTGGATTATTTTCAGCAGAAGTATCTCACCAATGCGTATGCGGCGATTCACATTGCCGACGCGCTCTTGAGCGCGGGTCGTGGCACCGACCTGCTGCCGCTGATCCAGGGTGAGCCGCGGATGGAGGTGATCGCTGACCCAATTGCGCGGCGTGAGGTTTACCTCCGTCGGCTGCGTCTCGCGCTAAACGTGTGCCGGAGCGCTGGAAACGCCGCCGACATAGCCAAAGTGGTTCTGATCAGCGCTGAAGCCGACAAGGACGAGACCGCATTCCATCAGGTCCTTGAGGACCAAATCGCTCTCGCTGTCGAATTCGCATATCCGTCATTGAATTGGCTCGTGCTCGCCGATCGCGACAATGTCGAAAAACAAGGGTCTCCTGCGGTCTACAGTTAGCTGAGACACCGCCTTGTGCTTGAAGAGGGCAGTGCAAGGAGGTGAGCATGACGGACACGACGGTACGGGGCGCTGGCCCGGCGCAGCGCGCCCGACACGCTGGCGGCGACGGGCCAGCGCCTGAGCGGCGCCGGCGGATGTCGGCCAAACGCAAGCAGAGCGCGGTGTTGCGGTTGCTGCGCGGGGAGGATCTGGAGCTGGTGTCGCGGGCGCTTGGGGTGGCGGCGGCCGAGCTGAGCGCCTGGCGCGACGCCTTTCTGGCCGCCGGCGAGGCGTCGCTCAAGACCCGGCCTGCCGACGGTCGGGACTTCGAGATCGGTCGGCTCAAGGCCAAGGTCGGCGATCTGACCATGGCCAACGAGTTGCTCGCGACCAAGATCGAGCACCTGGAGATCGGCCGCCCTTTGGCACGGCGGAGGTCGAGACGATGAGCCGCCACGTCTCGCCCTCCACCAACCGACCCTACGGCGTCCTGTTGGTGACCCGGGTCTGGGGCACGTCCCGGGCCACGATCTATCGTCATCGGCAATGCGACGCGACGCGCCCCAGACGGCGGCCCGGCCCGCTTGGGCCCCTGGCGGACGCGGCGCTGCTCGCAGCGATCCGCGAGCTGCTGACCAGCAACCCGTTTCACGGTGAGGGCTACCGGAAAATCTGGGCGCGGCTGCGGTTCGCCGGCATCCGCACCTCCAAGCGCCGCGTCCTGCGGCTGATGCGCGAGCATGACTTGCTCGCACCGGGCCGGGTCGGGCGACCGCACGGTCCGAAAGCTCACGACGGTACGATCAAAACCGAGCGGGTCGACGAGATGTGGGCCACGGACCTGACCTCGACTCTGACCAGCGAAGGCCAGGCGTCGATCTTCGTCACGGTGGATCACGCCTCGACCGAGTGCCTGGGCATCCACGCTGCCCGCCGCGCGACCCGCTTTGAGGCGCCCGAGCCGCTCCGGCAGGGTGTGCGCGCCTGCTTCGGCGCATTCGGCCAAGACATCGCCTCCGGCCTGAAGCTGCGCCACGACCATGGCAGCCAGTTCGTCGCCGACGATTACCAGCGCGAGCTCGCCTTCCTCGGCATCGCGAGCTCGCCCGCCTTCGTGCGCGAGCCCGAGGGCAACGGCTGTGTCGAGCGCTTCGTCCGGACCCTGAAGGAGAACCTGCTCTGGCTGCGCCGCTTCGACACCATCGAAGACCTGCGCTTGGCCCTCCACGCCTTCAAGGACACCTACAACCAAGCCTGGATCGTCGAGCGCCACGGCTACCAGACCCCGGCAGCCGTCAGAGCAGCGCAACATGCGCCGCTTCCCGCGGCGGCATGAACCTGCAACGCGGTGTCTCATAACTGTTGACCGCTACAGGTCGGTGCTTGCACAGGACGCAGCCCGAGCAGCGCGCTGGGGCGATCTTATCACCGCACGTGAGCGCCTCGCTATGCACAATGGCTGGCTTAACCGTCGGACGAATCTAACCCCCGAGGAGATTAAACGTTGGAAGGTATCCGACGACGACATCGCTGCGCGCGCCGAGGCCGTACTCGAAATCTTCGGTCCAGAGGCCGTTCTCGACGAACTCGGGAGATGGAGGCCGAGATCAGTCCCGATCCGCGCCGCGCTTAGGCTCGTCCCGGCACTAATCGAAAGTGGCAAGGCCGAGAGTTTGAGAGAAATCTTATGCAAAAAGCTCGTCGCTCCGCCCTGGGATCTTCTGATCATCGTGCCGCTGGCGTTCGCGGGGGAGACCATCGAAAAGGCTTGGCTAAGCGCAGCACTGAGACGGCTGCGCAAGACATTCGTTCCTGAGCTCGCTGGCCTGCATCATCCAGGCTCACATGACCGATGGGATCTTCGATGGTATGAATTTCTCTTGACGGCATGTGAGCTCGCTGCAAATCTCGGCGTAGGCCGTGCCATCATCGACAAAGCCCTGCGTCTTCTCGATCCTCCCGCGCCCACAAGCGCCACGCAGGCCACCGAGCTGGACGCCAAGATCAGAATATGGCTGCTTCGGCGTCACCTCCGCAGGCAACGGAGCTCGGCAGATGTTCTTCTGAAGGCTATTGCTCCATCACCACCGAACAAGAAAATCTTGCGAAGCGGAACCGCCGACCAAAGTTATCCACCTCCGATAGCCGCGGCAACGAGTTGAAATCGATTGTCAGCGCTCTTTTTCCGATCTACACTAAACGGATTGAAATCATAGAAGAAAGACAGTCGCCCGAGAAAGTCCTGGCTTTGATCCAATCAATTCCACTCATTTCAAACCTTTACTACAATTTCGACTACAACTACTGGTCTAAATATCTTCGTATTCGCGCTGCAACTAGCGTTATGTGCCTGATGTAGTTGCCAACTTTTCCACCATCGACTTTACTTGAAAGAGCATCCGCCGTCATGCGCGGCCGTTACAAAGACGCATCGGTCACGATCTGAGCGGAATGCTTGAACAACTAGCTCTCAGGCCATCGGAACATGGCCTGGTTCAACAGCTCGCCACGGCGAAAACAGCTGAGATCAAGAACTTGGCAGCCGCGTCGTCCGATAAAGTTACGGGCTTTGTACGTTTTAGTCGCGTGCTGCTGCGTGTAAGTCGTGCAGATGCGCAGGCTCTCTTCTCTACAGCCATTGAGTTAGCGAAGGAGATCGACTGGGAGGCGATGCATCAGATTGAGGTTCTTTGTGCCCTGACGGGCTCAGGCGCCGACAGTCCTCTAAACCGGCGCGAGACAGCAATCGATATATTCCGTTTCATCTCCTGGGCGGCGGAATGCCTGTCTGACCAGGAAGATTTCCCTTGGAGCGATGCCGTAACGGCACTCGCACGCCTTTCGATGCCAGTAGCGCTCGCCTCGATCGCATGGTGGGCCGACGACGGCACGATCAGCTTCGAAAGGACCCTTCCGCCACTCCTGCAACAAGGCGCGGGCGGTACCCTGGGGCCGGGAACGGTCACAGGCCTCGCAATCCTTCTGGGAGTTCCTGATGCTATCGTCGTTGAAGCAATCCTGCAGGCGGCACGCGGCACGGAAAGCGAAAGGAATGTCCATGAGGAACTAGCGCGAGACTGCCTGTTGCATGCTCGACCCTGGGACCGACTGGATCTTGGCCGCCTGATCCTATCCCATGCCGGAAGCGCTGCCATTCAGGCAAGCCGCAATCTTTCCCGCCTCCAAGAGGTCGTCGCGTTCCTGGAGGAGCTTCGCGCGAGCGGCGGGGAAAGCTCCGACGACGTCGACGCGGCCCCCAGGCCTACCGATCAAAGCGAGACAAGGGCAGATGTTGACATCTCCGGTCGCAGGTTCACGACACCGGATGAGATCAGAACGGTCCTCGATCTCGGGGCCGCGCTGGGTCCGTACCGCAAGCGGGACCTCCTGCGTCGGATGCGTGAAGCCACCGCGGTCCGCGATCGCCTTCCTTTCCTGGACGCGCTGGCGGGGGTCGAATTCGAACTCGAGCTGGGAAACGGACCGCGTTGATGCCATTGTGGACGCACTCGCATCCTGGACGGGTCCGGCCATTGAACGATGGCGAAGACACCAACTACCGCGCCTTATCGTGCAGAGGTTTTCGGCTCTGGCGAGATGGTTGAAGCAGGGGGATTCCTCGCTGCAGCGCCTGCTGTCAGCTGCCCGGATCGATGCCTCCGAGCGCTTGCAGGTCTTGGCTGAGGGTGTGGATCGGCGTGGAAGAAGGACCCCGCTGAGGGGGTGATCGGCGTCCAATCGGGACCCCGTCGGCAAAGGGTCCCAGAGTGCTCCCGTGATCACGGGAGCCGGGTTCAGGATGCTGGTCGTGGAGACGATCGCGAAGATACGCCGCGAGTATTTCGTGCAAGGCAAGGCATCAAGGAGATCTGCCGGGAGCTGCATGTCTCGCGGAAGGTCGTGCGCAAGGTCATCCGCTCCGGCGAGACGGCGTTCGACTACGAACGGACGGTGCAGCCGCAGCCGAAGCTCGGGCCGTGGCGGGAGGAGCTCGATCGGCTTCTGGCGGTGAATGCGACGCGGCCGAGCCGCGAACGGCTGACGCTGATGCGGATCTTCGAGGAGTTGCGGGGTCTCGGCTATCCGGGGCGGCTATGACGCCATGCGGCGGCACGCGGCGCCGTGGCGGCGGAAGCAGAACGCGACGGCGGCCGCCGCCTTCGTGCCGCTGAGCTTCGCGCCCGGAGAGGCCTACCAGTTCGACTGGAGCCACGAGGTCGTCCTGATCGACGGCGTGACGACGATGGTGAAGGTCGCGCATGTCCGGCTCTGCCACAGCCGCATGCCGTTCGTGCGCGCCTATCCGCGCGAGAGCCAGGAGATGGTGTTCGACGCGCACGACCGCGCCTTCGCCTTCTTCAAGGGGCCTGCACGCGCGGGATCTACGATAACCGAAGACGGCGGTGGATTCGGTCCTCGTCGGCAAGGAGCGCGCCTACAACCGGCGCTTCCAGCAGATGTGCGGGCATTACCTGGTCGAGCCGGTCGCCTGCACGCCGGCCGCGGGCTGGGAGAAGGGCCAGGTCGAGAACCAGGTCGGCACCCTCCGGCAGCGCCTCTTCGTGCCGCGGCTGCGGTCGAGAGCTACGACGAGCTCAATGCCTGGCTGCTCGACCGCTGCATCGGCTGGGCGCGGGCGCAGCCGCATCCCGAGATCCGGGACAAGACCGTCTGGGAGGTGTTCGAGGCCGAGCGGCGGAGCCTTGTGCCCTATCGTGGCCCGTTCGACGGCTTCCATGCAGTCACCGCTTCGGTTTCGAAGACCTGCCTCGTCCGCTTCGACGGCAACAAGTACTCGGTCTCGGCGGCGGCGGTCGGGCGGCCGGTCGAGATGCGGGCCTACGCCGACCGGATCGAGATCCGCCAGGAGGCCAGGTCGTCGGCGCGCACCGGCGGGTCTTCGGCCGGGGCCCGACGGTGTACGATCCTTGGCATTACGTGCCCGTCCTGGCCCGCAAGCCCGGCGCCCTGAGGAACGGCGCGCCCGTTCAAGGACTGGGTGCTGCCGGGCGCGATCGAGCGTGTGCGCCGGAAGCTGAAGGCCGTCCCCGACGGCGACCGGCAGATGGTCGACATCCTCACCGCGGTCCTGAGCGACGGGCTCGCGGCGGTCGAGGCCGCCTGTGCCGAGGCGCTGCGCGAGGGCGTCCACTCGGCCGACGTGATCCTCAACATCCTGGCACGGCAGCGGGATCCGGGGCCGCCGGCGACAATCATGACGCCGGACGCGCTCCGGCTCCGGTGCGAGCCGGCCGCCGACTGCGCGCGCTACGACCGCCTCAGGAGGGCAATGTGATGGAGCGGACGGAGATCCTGGCGGCGATGAGCGGGCTGAAGCTCTTCGGCATGAAGGGCGCCTACGACGAGATCGTCGCCACCGCCGTGAAGCGCCAGCACGAGCCGCAGCGCATCGTCGCCGACCTGCTGACGCCGAGCTCTCCGAGAAGCAGGCGCGCTCGATCAAGTACCAGATCACCGTCGCGAAGCTGCCGCTCGCCAAGGAGCTCGAGGACTTCGTGTTCGCCGCCACGCCGGTCAACGAGACGCTCGTGCGCGATCTCGCCGGCGGCGGATTCCTCGCGCAGCAGCGCAATGTCGTGCTGATCGGCGGCACCGGCTCCGGCAAAACCCACATCGCCGTCGGCATCGCCCGCGCCTGCATCCGCGGCGGCGCCCGCGGCCGCTTCTTCAACGTCGTCGACCTGGTCAACCAGCTCGACGGCGAAGCCCGCAACGGGCGGCAGGGTCGCCTTGCCGACCATCTCTCCCGCCTCGACTTCGTCGATCCTCGATGAGCTTGGCTATCTGCCCTTCGCCCAGACGCGGCGGCCAGCTGCTGTTCCACCTCGTCAGCCGGCTCTACGAGCGACCTCGGTGATCGTCACGACCAACCTCGCCTTCGGCGAGTGGCCCAGCGTCTTCGGCGACGCCAAGATGACCACCGCCCTGCTCGACCGGCTGACCCACCATTGCGACATCGTCGAGACCGGTAACGAGAGCTGGCGCTTCAAGAACCGCGCCTGATCCAAGCCCCTCCCAACGCTGCCTCGCGGGCGATTGCCGCCGCTCCGCCTACGGCTCCGCGTCGACCACGCCCGGCGCCTCCCACCTCACCCTCACAGGGGTCCCGATTGCAAGCCGATCCGGGGTCCCCATTCCGTGCCGATTGACAGCTGAGGGGGTCGAGACCTCCGGTTTGGGTCTCGGTAGTCGCGCGCTCTTCGGAGTCGTCGAGCTCATGGTCGTCGATCTACCGCAAAGAGAGGCAGGTCAGGTGCTTGACTGGTACGCGCGCCGCCTGGTCGACCGTGTACCGCCCGAGACCGCACGCGCAATGCCACTCGACGACGTGCCTCTTGCAGCGACCGACGCCGTGGGACGCTTCACGTTCGCCCTGCTCGGCGACATCGACACCCGAATTCGATGGCGCGCCGCGCATGCCTTACGACGGTTTGCTCGGTTGGGTGCGACTGAATTCCTTGATGCCGTGATTGCGACCTGGGGTCGAACCGAGGAACGGGCGTTTCGCGATCCCGACGCGCCCTTCTACTGGCTTGCCGCGCGACTTTGGCTTGCCATGGCACTTGACCGCATTTCCGCTGAGACCCCGAATGCGCTTTCGCGGCATCTCAACTTCCTCGCCGAGATCGCCACGGATACCGACCTTCCCCACGTCGTTATCCGCGAGCACGCCAAGAGGGCGACGCTACGCCTTGCAGAAGGTGGGTATGGCACCTTGCCGCTGCCCGATTTGGACCGAGTTCGGTGCGCCAATGGGCCCCGCATGCGGCCGATTAGATCGGAGACACCGGGCCGCCGGGGCAATGACTGGCGAAACACATCTGGAACACGCTTCAGGTTCGATTCCACGGATACCTTGCCCTACTGGTACAGCCAAGTGCTCGACATTTTCCCTGGAGCGGGCATGGCTCTGGTTCTAGATCGTGCGGAACACTGGATTCTTGATCGGTGGGGTGCGCCCGAAAATGCCAATTGGTGCGACACGGAGCCCCGAAAGGCCCGCTACGACGAGCGGCGGTTTGGTTTGTGGAGCCACCGGCACGGCGGCTTGCCGATCGTAGAAAGATACGGCACTTACCTTGAATGGCACGCCATGTGCTGCACCGTCGGCGAGCTATTGGCAACCCACGCTCCGAGGGCATCAGATTACTACTTTGAAAATTTCAATTATTGGTTGAACCGTTATTTGCCGACCGAGGCAGACATGTGGTTGAGCGACCGTCGCGAACCAACGCCGCTTGAGACGCGCTTTTGGGGCCCGGACCCCCGGTCTGACGCGAGCTGGCTTCGGGCTGCGCGCCAAACTGAGTTCATCCACGAGGTTGTCGGCAGAGGAGAGTATGCCGGTCGGATTGCTGTTGCAGCCATGTACACTGTCCAGTTTGCTACGCGGCGGTTGCAGGTGAGAGTCGAGTCTGCCCTCGTCTCGCCGGACACCGCACCGGCGCTCGTTCGGGCCCTACAAACTGCTACCAACCCTTTCAACTTCCGGATTCCTCCAGAAGACAACGACCTGGAAATCGACCAGCCACCATATCGTCTGATTGGATGGCTGCCCGATGACGAGCGCGACATGTGCTTCGACAAACACGACCCTTTGCGTCATCGCGTGCGCCGACTTGAGCGCACGGCCGGGCGGACGGCTACCGCGGCCCTGAAGCTCAGGCTAATGCCGGCCGGGAGCAGTTGGTGGAGTGAGCGAACCGCCAGGACCTCCTTTGTTTACGAAACCTGGTGCGACTGCCCTGAACGTTACGAGAACGATCGATCGGCGCCGATACAGGGTTCCAGCGGCTGGCGCCTCTGGGCGCGAGCGTCGGATCTGCAGCTCTTTCTCAGTGAAAAGGGCATGGACTTGATCTGCGAGGTGCAGGTTGAGCGTCGTACCCACAGCGAGTATCTAGGCCCCTATGCCCGGGAAGAAGAGAAGCACAAGACCTTCGACCGCATCCTCCTCTGTCGCCGAGACGGCACGATCGAGACTGCCTCTCGACGCGTTGGCTCTTGGACGCCATCTCGTCGCCGAGCTGCAGCTTGATCAGAGCGTAGATACGCTTGGTCGATGGTTGGCGCATCATGTCGCTGAACTGATCGCTCGAGCTGAAGTCCACGGAGGACGCTGATGGACGAGCAAACGCGCGCTCAGAAGCAGTCGACGTAATCCTGCGAATCTGGGAGCATCGGGCTAACATGGATAACAGGCTGAACCCTCTTGCCGACCTCCAGCCCGCTATCCAGGTGCTCCGAACGCTGGGTCGAGAACATCCGCCTTGGCATCGTCTGCCCGGCCACAAGCGGAGCGATGCGAGCTGGCGAGCGTATCAAGTTCTGCGCCGTCTCACCATCTGTCTCGCCCTGCTAGAGCTGGAAGACCGCGAGCCCGGACGCCGCACAGCAGACCGAACCCGCCCGATCGCGGAACACCTGTCCAGCGAAGAGCAAGAAATTATCGCCGGTATCGCTTTATGGGCCGCGGTCGGAGAAGAGGCCCCATCTCCCAAGCCGAAGCGTCGACGAGCTGCCAAAACAGACCAGCAACAACCTTCTGTCGAACTTCTGTCGACAGCACGTCGGCTGATTGAGGAGTTGAGGAGCGCTCTGGCGGATATCGAGCAAGCCGTATAACGCCCTAAAAATTCGCCGGTAGAGAAATCGGGCCGGTTAACTAATTGCCGACGTGATCGATCCCCACACGGCGCATCCGTGCGCCCCCTTTGCACTCGAAATCGGTGGTTTTCGCGGCCGAAATCGAGGCGGTTTTTTGGTGACGCTTGCGGCCCGGAAATTCGCAGGAAAATCCAAAACCGTGGGAATTGACGAAAATCCAACGATGCTACACATGTGACGCATCCGTGCGCCACTTTGCGCTCGAAATCGGTGCTTTTCGGGGCCGAATCCGGCGGTTTTGCGGTCGAATCCGGCGATCGATTCGCCGAAGTGCCGAAAAATCATTCTCCGGCAATCACTTACGCAAAGCGCACACCTGGCGCATGATGCTACAGAAGTGACGCATCCGCGTCGCTTCGAGCCAACCTTCGTGGTCGGCTTCAGGAGCCAGACCGCGCCACCGGGAGCGGAAAAATCCCGGAAATTCGTCATGGCACTCGTACCTTCGCGGCGGCGGCGGGAAAAATCCCGGAAATTCGCCCGCCCGCGCCGAATTTCCCGAATTTTATGAATTTTCCGCGCAGGCGCCAGGCCGGTCGAGCCAGCCACTCCCTTGCCCTCGTCCCACTCTCTCTCTCTCTCTCTCTCTCTCTCTCTCTCTCTGCCCTTCCCGCCTTCCGGCCACAGCCTCTCCCCACCACCCGCCCCTCTCCCCCGCCGATTCGCGGGCACGGATTCCCAGGGTCGCATGGACCGTCCTGAGGTATCGTTAACCATCAAAGGGTTACTCTCCGGTTAACGTCCCCTCGCCCGCCGGAACCATCACCGGCGCCATACGCAGCGGGACAGGACAGCCGGGGGAAAATTCATCATGGGCGGCGGAAAATTGCTCCGTGCGCCGGTCGGAGCCGACGTCGGTCGGCGGCTTCCCGACCCGGTGCGCCGCTGTGCGCCGATGCGAACCGGCCTTGGTGGTCGGCTTCGCGAGCCACGCGCACGAAAATTCGCCCGCAGCAGTCGGACATTCGCCCGGCCGTCGAGGCGCTCCCCTTCGCCGACGGCCGTGTTGCATATGTTCCTATGATCTGGTAGCCTCACGGTTGCCAGCCGACCGCCGCTCGTGCCGATCGGGTCCAGGATGCGAAACCGATGTGCTCCAACTGCGAGGCCCAGGATGGCCGCCCCGTCGCACCGGCGACGACCCCGCCCCCGGGGCGTCGCTGGGCGGGGTGGCCTCCGCGCGGGGTGCTCGGATCGCGGCCGACTCGCGCGCAGTGTCGGGTCCGGCGAGCCGGCGGTTTCTCCGTCGGCAGGGTCTCGCCGCTCCGCGAACCTCCGAACTACCAAACGAACCCAAAGGGCGCGCAGAGCTTGGGCTTTGGGTCCAAATGCCGCAATTTCGCACCCGGCGGCGGCCGCCCTTGCGGACGGCCGGCGACGGGCGTCCGGGACACCGAACGAACCCGAGAAATCACTGTAGAACAATCGATTGGCTGCGCCCCGGCGCAGGACGCCACGCTTGGCGGCAGAGCTGAATGCCGCCGATCGCCGTTTGCCCGGCGCCGGAGCCACGACGATCGACCTAAGGTTGTCCCGGGTCGCCGCCATCGCCAGCCGGCGGCGGCACGACGCCGATCTGCCGGAGCGCGCTCTCGATCAGCGGAATCCCGAAGCCATAGCGCCCGGCGGTACAGTTGGCGTCGGCCTGAGCGCGCATGGTCCGGGCGTCGGCCAGCTCATCGTTGTCGAGCACCAGAGGCCACGCGTCGAACCGGCCGTCGCTCACCTCGTCGAACAGCGCGAGCAACGAGGCACAGCGCCCGGCTGGACCGCCGGCAGCCCCCGGGCCGGGCTGCGGCCCCGGAGCGGGCAAGGGCGGAGCGCAACCGACCAGCGTCAGCGCAACCAGCACCGAGGCGCCGAGGCGACGAAGCCGTCGATGCGCAAAGATGTCCAGGTCCGGGGGCCGGGCCGGCGGTCACATGGGCGGCTTCGCGCCCTGATCCCCGACCACGGCCGCGACCACTACCGGGGTCCGGTCGCGATCCGGTCGGACCAGCAGGACCACGTCCTTGCCCGGCGCCAGCAGCGACCGCTGCGCCTTGGCCATGCGCACGATCGGCACCGAGGGCGGCAGGTAGATGGTCTGGGTCCCCTCGACCTTCGGCTTGCCTTCCCGGTAGCTGACCTTGAGCTGCCGGTCGGCGCCGACGTCCTTGATCTGGGCGATCGTCGCATTGGTCATCATGTTGGGCTTGCCGACGAGGTCCCAGGGGTAGTGCCCCTCCCCGAGGCCGCGCAGATCGTCGGCGAACAGATGCGCCTCGAGCGCGACCTGCCGGTCACCGGCGGTGACCGTGGTCAGGCCGACGAACTGTCCCTGCTTGACGTCGTCGATCGTGGCGGGGGTGACCGCGAACACGTTGAGCTCAGGGCTGAGGGGAAACCCCACCACCTCGCCCTCTCGACTGGTGAGCACGAGCTGATCGGCACTCACGCTCCTGATCGCGCCGCGGACCCGATAGAGCTCCTGCGCCTGCGCGCTCGAAAGACCGGCACCAGCCAGGATCGCGATCAGAAGGACCGCGACGACCGGCAGCCGGCTCGGCGTCGACATCGGCAACCTGGTCACGGCCGCACCGGGCTACTCGGTGCCGGTGACGGTCGCGATCAGCGGCAGCGAGACCATGTCCATCCGGCCGCCGTCATTGTAGTAGCCGACCCGGAAGACGCCGTTGATCGGGTGGGGGCCGGGCTTGGTCGGGGTCACGCCGACCACGAACTCCAGGCCACCGTTCTTGAGCGCGCCCAGGATCACCGGCCGCTCGAAGGTGACGCCGTCGTCGTAGGACGACAGCTCGATCAGCCGGTTGCGATAGGCGTCCAACACCTTGTAGCCATCGGGGAGCGTGAGCTTCGCGATCAGCGCGGTCTTCTGGCCAACCTTGCCGGACACGTTCTCGAGGTTGATCGTGTAGGGCCGCGTGAAACCCGGATCGGCTCGGAGGCCGCCGGCGGACGCGACGGTGATCAGCGCCGCCCCGGCCAACGCGAGAGAAAAGCCAGCACGCATCGGTCCACACCTCTCAGAATTTCTTGCTTCGGATGCGATCGGGCCAGCCACCCCGTGACTGACCCGATCGTTACTCACATCAACCCTTCAGTTGCTCCGCAGGACCGGCCGGAGCCGCACCCTGCAGGCAACCCCGCTCGGCTACTGGCCGAGCGCGAACACCCAGATCACGCCGCCCTGCGGCACGTCGACGTGCTCGCCGAGGACGTTGTTGATCAGGTTCTGCTGCCCGGCGGCATCGATGCCCCAGCCGGACTGGACGGCGATGTACTGGATGCCGTCGACCGCGAAGGAGACCGGCGGCGCCTCGACACCGGAGTTGGTCTTGAAGTGCCAGAGCTCTTCGCCGGTCTTGGCGTCAAACGCCCGGAACATCCGGTCGTTGGTGCCGCCGTCGAACACGAGGCCACCACCGGTGGTCAGGATCGGGCCCCAGTTCATGGTGTCGTTGAACAGATGGGTCCAGGCCCGCTTGCCCGAGCTGACGTCCCACGCCTGGATCTCGCCGTAGGACCGCGCGTTCTTGTCGACCGTGAAGCCGATGTCCGGGATCGACACGCCGGTCCACCACTGGCCGGCCACGTACTCTTCCTTCTTGCCTTCCAGATGGCCGCAGTGATTGTCGTTGGCCGGGATGTAGAGCATGCCGGTCTTCGGATTGTAGGACGCGTAGGGCCAGTCCTTGCCGCCCCACAGCGACGGGCAGAAGTCGGCGTACTTGCCGGTGCCAGGCTTGTGGTCCTCGTTGTAGGTCGGCCGGCCGGTCTTGGGATCGATGCTCTTGAAGACCGTCTGCTTCACGTAGTTGGTCGCATTGACGAAGCTGATGCTGCCGTCGTCACCGCGCTTCAGCCAGTACAGATAGCCATTACGCGCCGGATGGATCAGGCCCTGAACGTCCTGGCCGTCTTTCTGGTAGTCGATGACCATCGGCGCGTTCATCTCGTCCCAGTCCCAGGAGTCGTTCCAGTGGTACTGGAAATGGCCCTTGATCTTGCCGTTCTCGGGATCGATCGCGAGCGTCGACGAGGTGTAGAGATTGTCGCCGGGGCGCTGATCGCCGAACCAGGGCGAGCCGTTCCCGGTGCCCCAATAGGTGATCTTGTTGTCGGGATCGTAGGTGCCGGTCATCCAGATCGAGGCGCCGCCACGCTTCCAGTCGTCACCCTTCCAGGTGTCGTGACCGGCCTCGCCGGGCCCGGGAACCGTGTAGGTCTTCCACACCGACTTGCCGTTCTCGGCATCGAACGCCTGGACGAAGCCGCGGATACCGAACTCGCCGCCGGAGCAGCCGACCATGACCTTGCCGTTCACGACCAGCGGCGTCATCGTCATGTAGTAGCCGTTGTGCCAGTCCTCGACCGGGCTTTCCCAGGCGACCTTGCCGGTCTGGGCGTCGAGCGCGACCAGCACGGCGTCCTGCGCCGCCAGATAGAGCTTGTCGCCATAGAGAGCGATGCCGCGCGTGGTGTTGTGGAGCGCGCCGAAACCTTCCGGCAGCTCGCGCTTGTATTTCCAGATCAGGTTGCCGGTGACGGCATTCAGGGCCAGGATCTGGTTGTAGGGCGTGACCACGTACATCACGCCGTCGTTGACGATCGGCGGCGCCTCATGACCGGAATCGACCCCGGTCGCATACGCCCAAACCGGCGTCAGATGCTTGACGTTACCGGGATTGATCTGGTCGAGCGGGCTGTACATCCAGCCCTGATAGTTGCCGCGGATCTGGAGCCAGTTTTCGGGCTCGGGGTTCTGCAGTCGCTGGTCGGTCACGGGACTGAAAGCGGCTGCCGCCATAGGCAGCATCGCGACCCCGATGGCCGCTGCGCATTTCCAGAGTTTCATGTCTGTCTCCCCTAGCGTGGTTGAGTTTCTTTACAGTGGTCTGCTGTGGAAGACTGCGGCCACAGCAGGGTCAGCCCTTTTCGGGTCCGATGCGGCTGGTGAAATCGCCGGCGACCACCAGCTGCCCCCCGTCCTCCTTGACCGGGAGCATCGGCAGGCGTCGTGGCGCCGGCCCGGCGACGACCTTGCCAGCGGCCTCGGGCTCGTACTCGCTGCTGTGGCACGCGCAGAACAAGGTTCCCGCTGCCTTGTTCCACATGGACACGGGGCAGCCCTGATGCGTGCAGATGGCCGAATACGCGACCACGCCGTCGGTGGCGGCGTTGGCGCGGGTCTTCTCATCGAGCTTGGCCGGATCGAGCCGGACCAACAAAACCTGATTTAAGCGCGAGCCGTTGCGTACGGTCTTGGTCTGCGGATCCACGGGCCAGACCATGACCTGCGGCCCGCCGACCGGCAGGTCCTCGGGCGTCACGACCTGGCCCTTCTTGTCCCCGGAGAAGAAGACGAACTGATCGCCCACCTGCGGCCGCGCATGCGCCGGGTCGTCCGCCGCATCCGCGACCTTCATTGCCGGGAGGGTCGCCCCCAGGCCCAGCGCAACCTTCAACAGCTCGCGTCGATTTGATCGTTCAGACACGGTGCCCCTTGCCTCCTCCGGGATTGCGTCTCGGTTAAGCCGGAGCCTTCGGCTTGTCAAGTGAACAACGGGAACCTGCAAGTTCAGGCGGTTCCTGGCTCTGGGCGCTGCACCGACGGGTTGACCCGCTCGATCTCGACCCCGACCGCAGCGGCATCGGCGATCGCCTCCAGCTTCTCGATCCGCACCCGGGCCGAGCGCACGCGCGGGTCCTCGAGACAGAGTGCTGCGACCTGCTCGGCCAGGGTCTCGACCAGATTGACGTGGCGTTCGCCGAGCGCGCTCCGGACCCGCTCGACCAGGGCCGCGTAGTCGACCACGTCCGCGAGCTGGTCGCGCAGCGGCTGGGCGGGCTCGACGACCCCGAGATCGAGATTGAGGCGCACCCGTTGCGGCCGCTCCCGCTCGTGCGGGTAGACCCCGATCCGGCAGGCGAGCACCAGATCATGGACGAACACGTGGCGGATGCGCGTGGCGGCGTCGGCGATCGGCATGGCGGGTCAGGCCGGGCTCGGGGCGCCGAGCGCCTCGGCGAATTGCTCCGGGTCGACGTTGCCGCCCGAGAGCACCACCGCCACGGTCCGGCCGCGGGCATCGAAGCCGTTGGCAAGCAGGGCCGCGAGCCCGACCGCGCCGCCGGGCTCGACCACCAGCTTGAGGTGGCGAAAGGCGAAGGCCATGGCCCGGCGCACGTCCTGGTCGTCGACCGCGACGCCGCCCGCGAGCTGCTTCCGGTTGATCTCGAAGGTCAGTTCGCCCGGCAGCGGCGCGAGCAGCGCATCGCAGATCGAGCGCGCGCCCGGCGGAGTCGCGACTCGCTCGCCGGCCGCGAGCGAGCGCGCTGTGTCGTCGAAGGCCGCGGGCTCGACCGCGAAGATCTCGATGCCCGGGCAGAGCCCGGCGAGCGCGAGACCGCAGCCGGCGATCAAGCCGCCGCCGCCGCAGGGGATCAGGGCGGCATCGGGCGTAACGCCGAGCTCGCGCGCCTGCTCCGCAAGCTCGAGCCCGGCCGTGCCCTGGCCGGCGATGATCCGCGGATCGTCGTAGGGCCTGACCAGGGCGGCGCCGGTGCGCTCGGCGAGCCCGGCGCCGATCTCCTCCCGCGACTCGCGCAGGCGATCGTAGAGGCGGATCTCGGCGCCCTGCGCGCGCGTGCTCTCGAGCTTGATCGCCGGCGCGTCGGCCGGCATGACGATGGTCGCGGCCTTGCCGAGCAGGCGCGCGGCGGCCGCGACCCCCTGGGCGTGGTTGCCCGAGGAGTAGGCGACGACCGCCTCAGCCGCGATCTGGCTGATGGTGTTGTAGGCGCCGCGGAATTTGAACGAGCCGGTGCGCTGCAGCGATTCGGGCTTCAGCAGGACGCGGCCGCCGGTCAGCGCGTTCAGCGCTTCGGATTCCAGCAGCGGCGTGCGCCGCGCGACCCCTTGCAGCCGTCCGGCGGCGGCCTGCACGTCGGCAAAGGTCGGAAGCGGATCGACCGTGGTCATGCCGCCGGTCTTAGCAGGGACCGGCCGCCCCGTGAACTCCGGCCGGATGAACTCAAGCCCGGGGGTCAGAGTCCGAGCAGGGCGGGCAGGCCGGTCAGATCCTGCAGCTCGTGCTCGGCGGCGCCGGGCAGGCGCTCGGGCGGGGCGCCCTGCCGGTTGATCCAGACCGGCCGCAGCCCGAAGCAGGCGGCGCCGTGGACGTCCCAGGCGTTGGACGACTGGAAGGCGATCGCGTCCGCCTGCACCCCCAGCCGGTCGACCGCCAGCTGGTAAACCCGCGGCTCCGGCTTGAAGACGCCGACCGTCTCGACCGAGAGGATCGCATCCAAGAGGCCGTCGATGCCTGCGCTCTGGGCGCCGGCCTCGAGCATCTTGGGCTCGCCGTTGGAGAGGATCGCGGTCTTGAGGCCGCCCGCGCGCAGCCGGCGTAGCACGTCCGGGACCTCCGGGTAGGCATCGAGCCTCAGGTACGCCTGGAGCAGTGGCGCGCGCACGGCCGGGTCGACGCCGGTGCGCGCGAGCGCGTAGTCCAGCGCCTCGCCCGTGACCTGCCAGAAGTCGGCGTGGCGGCCCATCAGCGCGCGCAGCCAGGTGTACTCCAGCTGCCTGGTCCGCCAGAGCTGCGAGAGGGCGTCGGCCTGGTCGTCGAGCTGGGCGCGGAGCCGGCCGACCGCCGAATGCACGTCGAACAGCGTGCCGTAGGCGTCGAACACGCAGGCGCGGATCCCGGCCATACGGCGCGCGGTCACGATTCCGGCCCGGGCCTGGCTGCGCGCAGGGGCGCCTGGCCGCCGCCGGCGCGGGCGGCGAATTCCTTGCCGGCGCGCGGCTTGAGCCGCGGCGTCGGCGGCGGCTCGAACCCGGCCGGCACCACGATCAGGCGCTGGCCGCCAGGCTTGAGCACGGGCCTGGGGGCCCGCGCGACCAGCGCCGCGAGCATCACCGCGTGGGCCTGCTCGCGCGGCTTCAGGGCGGGCTCGGGCAGCGGATCGAGCGGGCCGTTGATCGGCCGGAACCAGACCGTCGCGACGTCGGGCTGGGTCAGGCGCCAACGGTACATGTTACGCCCCTCGAGGACCCTTTGGACGTAGTTGCGGGTCTCGTCAAACGGGATCAGCTCGATCCAGTCGACCAGGGCATAGCGATCGCCCCGGCGCGGGTCGCCGTGCAGGCGCAGCCAGTCGTCGACCCGGCGCGGCCCGGCATTGTAGGCGGCGACCGCGAGTGCGGGCTCGCGGTAGCGGTCGAGCAGGGTCCTGAGATAGTGACTGCCGAGGCGGATGTTGTAATCGGGGCTGCCGGTCAGCAGGCCACGGTTATAGTGCAGCCCGAGCGCCCGGGCCATCAATGACGCGGTGTGCGGCATCAGCTGCAGCACGCCCTGGGCGCCCTCGTCGCTGCTGCCCCAGCTGTTGAATACGCTCTCCTGGCGCGCGATGCCGAGCAGCAGCGCCGGTTCCGGCTCCCCCGCGGGCGGTCGGATCAGGCGCTCGATGTCCGGGATCGGGAAGGCCGCGGCCTCGTTGACCTGGCCATCATAGGCGGCGAGCCGGCCGACCTGCCCGACCAGGTCCGGACGTCCGCTCGCCGCCGCCAGCTCGCCGATCAGCCCGACCTCGGCCGGGCTCGAGGCGAGATCGGCGAGCCGGATCAGGAACGGCAGCAGGTCGTTGGTGGCGCCGACCTCGATCAGCATGCGGGCGACCTGGACCAGCTCTTGGCTTTCGAACCGTGCGCGCAGACGGCGATCGGCGACCGGCGACGGCGAAGCCGGGCGATAGGCGGCGCCAAGCTCCTCGGCCGCGAGCTGGCCGTAGTAGGCGATCTGGTGGCTTGCGGCCCGTTGATACCAGGCACCGGCCGCCGCCTGATCGCCGAGCACCGCCGCGGTGCGGCCGGCCCAATAGGCGGCCCGGGCGCGATCGACCGGCGCCGCCGCGCCGGCGTACAGACGCTCGAAGTGCTGCAACGCCGTGTTCGGCTGGCGCTCGAAGCGCAGCGCCAGCCAGCCAGCCAGCCACTCGGCGGCGACGAACTCCTCGCCCGCCCGCTGGCCGTGCCGGCTCGCGAGTTGATAGGCGAGGTCGAAATCGCGGGCCCGGAGCGCGCGCCGGATCTGCAGCTCGCGCTCGAACCACCAGCGCGCCGGCCGGACCAGCTCGCTCGGCGGATCGAGGAGCATCGCGATCACGTCGTCGTCGCGGTGCATCTGCCGGCGCCAGCGCAGCCGGTCGAAGCTCAGGCCGGGGTCGTCGCGCAGCGAGGCCGGCACGGCCTCGACCGCGCGGTCGACCGCGGACGCGTGCCGCTGCAGACGCATGCGCGCCATGGCGAGCTTGCGATAGCCGTCGGGCACGCGCGCAAGCATGCGGTTCGCCGACCGGCGCCGGTAGTCCCAGAGCAGGTTGTCGAGGCGGTCGATGTTATCCTGGGTCGTCAGCAGCCGCCGGTACTTGTCGTAGAACTTCCGCTCCTCGCCGGGCGAGAAATCGCCCTCGACCCAGGCCCGGCGGATCAGGGCCCTGGCGGCCTGGTCCTGGTCGATCCGGAACAGCGCCTCGGCGTAGCGGATCGTGCCGCGCGTGGTCAGCGGCGCCCGATCCTGGAAGAACCGGCGGATCAGCTCGTGATCGGCGGGATCGGTGATCGTGCCCTCGGCGACGATCTGCAGCTCTTCCGGCCAGGGCCAGTCGGGGTGGCTGAGCAGGAAATGGGCGATGCTGCCGAAGTCGTTGGGCTCGCGCGGCTCGAGCATGCGCAGCCAGCGCAGCGTCAGCGCCGGCATCGGATCGGCGACCGTCTCGACCAGTCGAAAGGCGCGCCGGAAGTCGCCTCGATCGGCGGCCGCGAAGGCCTCGCCGACCACCGCCCGATCCTTGGGGTTCAGCGCGAACGCCGGTCGGATCGCGGCGACCAGCGCGAGGCCCAGGGTGAGACCGAGCCAGACGGTCCGCAGCCGCCGCCGGCCCGGGGTCGGACGCACCCGCAGGCGGCGCCGACGGTCATCGCTTATGATCGGCATGTCCCCCCAAGCCGGCCGTCCGTGGCCACCGAAATCCACCCTAGCCAGCGCCTCGCGCGGCCGACGATCAACCGCGGCACTTCCCTTGCCGCACCCCGCCCCTCCTCTTATGGTGCCGGAGCGTTAAACTGTCGTTAAAGGTCTAAGGCGCTACCCTTGAGCCGCAACGTCCCATGGAGAGAACCGGCCATGTTCCACGGTTCCATTGTGGCGCTCATCACGCCCTTTCGCAACGGCTCGATTGACGAGGCCGCTCTGCAATCGCTGGTGGAGTGGCACGTCGACCAGGGCACCCACGGCCTGGTCCCGGTCGGCACCACCGGCGAATCGCCGACGCTCAGCCACGCCGAGCACCAGCGCGTGGTCGAGCTGGTGATCGAGGCCGCCGCCGGGCGCCTGCCCGTGATCGCCGGCGCCGGCTCCAACTCGACCACCGAGGCGGTGAGCCTCGCCAGGCACGCCAAGACAGCCGGCGCCGACGGCGTCCTCGTGGTCACGCCGTATTACAACAAGCCGACCCAGGACGGGCTCTACGCGCACTTCAAGGCGATCCACGACGCGGCCGACCTGCCGCTCGTGATCTACAACATCCCAGGCCGCTCGGTGGTCGACATGAGCGTCGACACCATGGCGGCGCTGGCCGGGCTGCCGAACGTGGTCGGCGTCAAGGACGCGACCTGCGACCTCGGCCGGCCGCTGCACACGCGGCTCGCCTGCGGCGCCGAGTTCTGCCAGCTGTCCGGCGAGGACATCACCGCGCTCGCGTTCCTCGCCAACGGCGGCGACGGCTGCATCTCGGTGACCGCCAACGTCGCGCCCCGCGCGTGTGCCGAGATGCAGGAGGCGTGGCAGCGAGGCGACGCCAGGGAGGCGCTCGCGATCCACCTGCGGCTCACGCCACTGCACAAGGCGCTGTTCCTCGAGACCAGCCCGGCGCCGGTCAAGTATGCGGTCGCCAGGCTCGGCAAGTGCGCCCCGGACGTGCGTCTGCCGCTGGTGCCGCCGAAGGCGCCGACCCGCGAGGCGGTCGACGCCGCGATGGTCGTAGCCGGGCTCACCAACTGAGGGACCGTTGGCCAAGGATCAGGAGGCCTCGCGCAAGGTCGTCGCCCGCAACCGCCGGGCTACCCACGACTACTTCATCGACGAGCGCTTCGAGGCCGGGATCGTGCTCCAGGGCACCGAGGTCAAGGCGCTGCGCGACGGCCGCGGCAACATCAACGAGGCCTACGCCGGCGAGCAAGGCGGCGAACTGTTCCTGATCAACGCCTACATCCCGGAATACCACGCCGCCAGCCACTTCAGCCACGACACCCGGCGCTCGCGCAAGCTGCTCCTGCACAAGCGCGAGCTCGCCAAGCTGATCGGTGCGGTCCGCAAGCAGGGCCAGACCCTGATCCCGCTCCAGCTCTACTTCAACCCGCGCGGGCTGGCCAAGATCGAACTCGGCCTCGCCCGCGGCAAGAAGACCTACGACAAGCGCGCCAGCATCAAGACCCGCGACTGGCAACGCGAGAAGGCCCGCCTGCTGCGCGAGAAGGGCTGAGGTGCCGCCGCCAATCAGCGGAACAGGATCGGCAGGCTCCTGGCGACGCAATTATTCTCCTCGCTGATCTCGTCGACCTGATCCAGGTAGTCCGCGCAGGCGAACAGCGTATGCGGTGCCGCCGTGCCGCCGGGAGCCACGTTGTTCGGGATCCTGGCACGGACCGTTGGGAGAGTCCGTGCCTCGCCGGCCACGACCTCTCGGGACAGCACGAGGACCGGCTCCATGAGGATGTCGCCGTCGTCATGGACCGCGTCAGCGGAGAGGTAGAACCCGAACCGCGAGAGGCCGGCGGTGCGCGCCCCGGAGTTGATCAGCTGGGCATCGAGGCTGATCTCGTCGCCCGGGTAGGCGCCGACCGTGGCGTCCGTCTTGAATGTGAAGTTGTGGGCTTGCAGGTCGGCGCAAGCCTCACCGGCTTCGCCGAACCAATAGGTGCGAACCACCATGTCCGAGCCACGCAGCGCGTAGCCGGTGCCGAGGAAGGTCGCCGGGCAGCCGTCGTAGCGATTGACCGAGCCGTAGTCTCCCCAGAAAGCGCGGGGGTCCGCAGGCGGCGCGCTGGTCGACGTAGCGTTCGGAAGAGCGTTGGTCGCCGGTGGAGGCCAGCCCTGGCGCGGCCGCTTGACGATGAAGGCGCGGGCGGTCGGCAGTTGGCTGCCGCCCATCTTGTAGAGAATCACGCCGACGTTGCCGCGGCCGTTGACGCCGGCGCTCGGATGCGCCCAGGCGAACTCCCGAGACCAGATGTCGGTGTCGACCACCTTGTCGAGCGTCGCCGTCTCGAACACCGCGACGCGGACGTACGGAAAGGGCCGGCCGCTGCCCTGCTGCGCGGTCCACAGCCAGCCCACCGTCTCGCCTGCGCGAAAGCCCGTATCGATGCTGCCCTGCACTTTCTGGCACGGATCGCCGCCCTTGGTCAGCGGACAGCTGCCCCTCTTTCTGTATGCGTAGTTGTGGACATCGCGGTCTTTATGAGAAGGCTCGGTTGCGGCATCCGGCCACGTGTAGATCCGCAGCATGTCGCCCACGAGCGCTTCCCAGTGATGCCTCGCGAGGAACATCGTGGTGCCGGCGCCTTTGACCGGCTGAATACCCGGATCCCCCTCCTCGATGAACACGTCCATGTCGAGCTTGTCCCCGGGACAGCCCGCGCGGCCGTTATCGAAGAGATCGTCAAGGTCCATGCGGACGATGAACGAGCCTTGCGGCCCCCCTTCGATCAACCCGTAGTCAAACGTCAGAAACAAAAATTGATTGGTAGAGGCGAGGCGCGGTCGATCGAACTGCCAGCCCGGCAGCCCGGTGGACATGATGAAGGGCGCGGCGAAGGGGTAGGCGCAGGCGGTGGCGGACCTTAGCGGTCCTTCCCCGGCGAAGGTGAACAGCACGATCCCATTGGTCGAGTCCGGCCAGGTCATGGCTGCCCAGGCAAGCAGCGCCTTGCCGTTCGGCCGAGGCGCCGCATATGCGACCTGATCGCAGCACAAACCGTCACCCTCGTAGTCCAGGAGCAGGCCGGCCGGCTGTCGATTGAAGCGAAAAGACAGCGCATTGTTGTCCGAGGCGTAGGCGAAGACGTTGCCGGTCGCGAGGATCGTCCCGCCAAGGTTCGCGGCAGTCGGCTCTGCATTGTAAGCGATTGCATCGGGCGTGGCGCCCGTAAGGAGGTTGGCGCGCGCCGAATGCACCTCCTGGCTGCGGAACACGGTGAATGATTTGTCGCTCCTGTCCGGCGTGTGCGCGGGGAAATCAGGCGGAGGCGGCGGCTCCTCGCGCGGATTCTCCGAATCTCCCGGCCGGCCGGCAAGGCGCCCGGTCGCGCCGGCCTCCGCTTGCGGACGCTCGAGGGCGCCGAGCGGCGCGACGGCCGCCGGCTCATCAGGCAGGTCGCGCGCCGGGGCTGCGCGTGGTCGTTCGTATTCGTGTTCGCGCGGCCGACCCGGCGTCCGTGGCGCGTGGCCTGAGGGGATCAGACGCACCCGGCGTCCTGCCAACCGCACACCGACCAAGCGCGAGAGGCCACGTGTCGGGGTCGGCTCGAGCCGCAGCGGAGCGGTCTTCACGCGGCTGACCACATCGTCCAGCCGTTGGCTGACCTCGCGCGTTGCACCAGGCACAGCCGCGCGCTCGGCGCCGAGGGCGACCAACGGGGCCAAACCCAGCACGATCGCTACAAGGAGATAACGGAAGGCCGAGCGACGGCGCCGATGCATCTACGTGCCTCCTCAGGCAGATCTGCTCAGCGCTCTCTTTCGGGGGCTGTCCCCCAAAATTTGCGGCATTATAACTCGCGCAGGAATGCTTGCAATATTCAAGGTAGAGCTGATGCCCCACAAGGATCTATCGCAGGCAGTGTTGAGTGAAGGCATCGACCGGCTCGCGGCGGTCGATGAGGACGTCGCGCGGGCCTTGGCGCGGGTCGGTTATCCGGCGCCGCGGCAGCGGGCGCCGGGCTTCGCGACCTTGTTGCGGATCATGGTCGCCCAGCAGCTTTCCACGAAGTCGGCGGCGGCGATCTGGGCCCGGGTCGAGCAGGCCTGCCTGCCGCTGGTGACCGCGGAGAGCTTCCTCGCGCTCGAGGAGGCGGCGTTCAAGGCGATCGGCTTCAGCCGGCAGAAGATGGCCTATGGCCGCCGCCTCGCCGAGGCGGTCGCGAGCGGGGCGCTCGATCTGTCGGCGCTTGCGACATTGCCCGAGGAAGAAGCGATCGCCGCGATCGCGGCCCAGCGTGGCTTCGGCCGCTGGAGTGCCGAGATTTATCTCCTGTTTGCGCTCGGGCGTGCGGACATCTTTCCGGGCGATGATCTGGGGCTGCAGGTCGGCATGCAGCGGCTGAAGCGCCTCGAGGCGAGACCGAACCGTAAGGCGATGGCCGAGCTCGCCGAGCCCTGGCGGCCACTGCGCGGCTGCGGCGCGATTTTTCTCTGGCACTTCTATGGGGCCGCGACCCTGGACGAGCGGAAGAAGCCGCCGGCGGCTTGATCGGCGCGCGGTTCCCGGCGACAAGTCGACGGGATCGGCAGCGGAGGGAGCCTCGTCATGCCCGCGTTCGACAAATCCAAAAAACAGCTCGTGGTCGCGATGGATCACGGCCGGGCGCTGGGCGCGGTCGCCGGGCTCGAGGACCCGGGGCGGGTGATCGAGATGGTGGTCGAGGCCGGCGCCGATGCGATCATGACCAGCTACGGCGTCATCAAGCATTACCGCGACCGCTTGATCGGCCGCGTCCCGACCCTGCTCCGGGTCGACGGCGGTCCCAGCCGCTATCGCGAGGACTGGCTGAAGTACACCGAATGGAGCTTGCTGCACACGGTCGGCGACGCGCGCCAGCTCGGGGTCGATGGCCTCTGCAGCATGGTGTTCATGGGCGGCGAGGTCGAGGTCGCGAGCCTCGAGATCACGGCCCTGCTCGCGGGCGAATGCCTGCAGGACGGCCTGCCGCTGATGGTCGAGGCTCTGCCCTGCCCGGGCGAGCGGATCCCCGATCCGAACGATCCGGTAGCGATGGCGGACGCCTGCCGGCTCGGCTTCGAGCATGGCGCGGACGTGCTCAAGACCTACGCGACCGGCAGCGCTGCGAGTTTCCGCAAGGTGACCGCGGGCTGCCCGGGGCCGGTGCTGATCGCGGGCGGGCCCAAGATGGACAGCGAGCGCGCCGTGCTCCAGGTGGTCCGGGACATGCTCGATGCCGGCGGCATGGGCGTCGTGTTCGGACGCAACATCTGGCAGAGCCCGCAGCCGGCCAGGATGATCAAGGCGCTCCGGCATCTGATCCACGCGGACGGCACGGTCGATGAGGCTGCCGATCTGCTGCGCTGAGCCAATCCGGGATGACCGATGACCGGCTGATCCTCGGGGTCGACGCCGGGACCAGCCGCATCCGGGCGATCGTCTTCACGCCCGAGGGCCGGCCGGTCGCGGCGGGTAGCCGGCCGACCCCGGTCGACCTGCCGCGCCCGGGCTGGGCCGAGCATGACCCCGAGGCGCTGTGGCAGGCGGCCTGCGGCGCGCTGCGCGACGCCACCGCGCAGATCGCCAGGCGCGCGCGGATCGCCGGCCTCGCGGTCGCGAGCGTCGGCGAGGCGTTCGTCGCTCTCGATGCTGACCGCCGGCCGACCTGCAGGACGATCGCCTGGTACGACGAACGGCCGAAGGCTGAGCTCGGACGGCTCGAGGCGACGATCGGCAAGGACCGCCTGCATGCGCTGACCGGGCTCGCACCCGATCCGACCTTTTCCCTATGCAAGCTGCTGTGGCTGAAGGCGAACCAGCCGGAGGCACTGGCTCGCACGACGCTCTGGCTGAACCTCGCGCACTACCTCGCCTGGCGTCTGACCGGCGTCGCGACCGCCGATCTCTCGCTCGCGTCGCGAACGCTGGCGCTCGACCTTGAGCGGCAGGTCTGGGCCGAGGAGCTGATCCGGGAGGTCGGTCTCGAACCCTCGAGTTTTGCGCCGATCCGGCCCTGGGGCGCGCCCCTCGGCCCGGTCACCGCCGAGGCAGCCGCGGCGACCGGGCTGACGACGACCTGCGCGGTCGGGGTCGCCGGCCATGATCACATCACGGGCGCGCTCGCGGCGCAGGCGCTGAGACCGGGCGTGCTGCTCAATTCGCTAGGCTCCGCCGAGGCGCTGACCCTGGCGCTCGAGCGGCCGAGCACGGCGCCCGAGCTGCTCCGGCGCGGCTACAGCCAGGGGGTGGCGGAGATCGCGGGCGGGCCGCCAGTCCACTACGTCTTCGGGGGCTTCCCCACGTCCGGCGCCTGCATCGAGTGGTTCCGCGCCCTGTTCGCCGCGGAGCCGCCGCACGAGCGGCTGATCGCCGAGGCGGAAGCGGTGCCGGCGGGCTGCGATGGCGTCACCTTCGTGCCCGATCTGCGCGGCCGGATCTCGCCGGTGCCCGATCCGGAGGCGCGCGGCGCCTGGTTCGGCCTCGGCGCCGACGCCACGGCCGCGACCCTCTACCGGGCCGTGCTCGAGGGCCTGGCGTTCGAGGCGCGGCTCACGATCGACGATCTGGCCCGGTTGCCGGGTCTGCATCCGATCGAGCAGGTCCGGGCGATCGGCGGCAATACCCGCAACCCGCTGCTGTTGCGGATCAAGGCCTCGGTCTACCGCCGGCCGATCGTCGCGGCGGAGATGGCGGAGGCGACCGCGCTCGGCGCGGCCCTGCTCGGCGGCGTCGCGGCCGGTATTTTCCCGAACCTGGCGACCGCGCTTGCGGGGCTCACGACCGAGAACGCTGTCGTCGAGCCGGAGACCGGCTGGGTCGACCAGTACGAGGCCCATTACCAGACCGTCTACCGGCCGGCCTATGCCGCGCTCCGCCCGCTCCACCATGCCGCTCGCCGACGGGATGATGAGCAGGCGACCCGCGGTCGGCATCAGTGGATCGCCTCGAGATTGAGCTTCAGCTGATAGCCGCGACGATCGAGGTCCTGCTGCATCTTGAGCACGACCTGGGAGGGCGGCGAGACGCTCTGGTCGGTCCAGGCCTGGAGCCGCTCGCCCATCGCGAACTCGAACGGCTCGCCTTTGCGCCAGTTGCGCGGGAACCAGATCGGCTTTTTCAGGCACTCGTCGATTGTCCGGGCGAGCGCGTCGAAGCGGGCCTTGGCGCGGTCGCGGTTGTCGATCAGATACGGCCGGCTGGCGCAGGTATAGCGGGCTCGAGGCCAGGCATCGCCTTCGATCGTGCAGCGCTCGGTGCCCGGCAGGGTCTGAGCGCCGCGCCAGCTGTCGGCGGCGACCGGGCTCGCCCGCAGTCGGGCGAAGCCCTCGGTCTCGGTCGCGAGAACCGCCGGCAACACGTCGCACAGCTCACGCTCGACCGGGACCGTCGGTGCCGGCGTTGCTGGCGGCCCGAGGCCGAGCGCGGCGGTCGCCGGCGTTGGGGCTGATGCCGGCGGCGGCGCGGGTGCCGCCTGGCAGGCGGTCAGCGTGAGGACAACCAGCCCCAGCGACAGCCAACCGGTCGTGGAGCGCAGGATCGAGAGCACGCCACAGCCTCTCAACGGCGGTCCCGCTCGTCGACCAGCCATGGCGCCCCGCGCAGGTCCGGCCAGCCGTAGGCAACCTCGCGGACCGAAGGATAGCTCGTGCCCCGATAGGCCAGCGACTTGGCGACCCCGAGCGGCAGGCCGCCGAGGCCCTCGTAGAACCGGCGCCCGAGATCGTTGTCCTCGAGCACCCAGACGGTCGCGCCGAGCCAGCGGCGCCGCACCAGCGCGCGCGCGGCCTGGGCGATCAGCGCGGTGCCGATGCCGCAGCCCTGCGCCTCGGGCAGGACGTAGAGGGCGTAGAACTCGGCGCTGTAGCCGGGAATGCGTTCGCGGATCGGGCCCGACGACACGAAGCCCACCACCTCGCGCTCGAACTCGGCCACGAGCACGGCATCGCCGCCGTCGGCGCGCTCGAGCACGCGTTGCCAGAACGCGGCGCCCTGGGCCGCGCCGAAGCCCACCAGCACCTCATGGGGCAACATGCCGAGATAGGCCGTCCGCCAGGTCCGGGCCTGGACCTCGGCGACCGGCCCGGCGTCGGCCGGTCCTGCCTGGCGAATCCGAAGACTGTCCACCGAACCGCCTCACCTCGCTGGCGAGCGCCACCATCCCACGACTGGGGGGCCAAATCCAGACCCGACCGCGCCCGGCGGCCGGAAACGCTAGGCCAGGGTGATCGCCTCGCCGGGCTCCGGGAGCCTGACCTCGCCGCGCCGGACCAGCGACTTGAAGGTCTTGGGATCGCCGGTCAGAAGGTCGAAGGTCCCCCAGTGAATCGGGACGATCACCTGGAGCTCGAGAAACTCGTTGCACGCGAGCGCCGCCGTCTCCGGGCCCATCGTGAAGCGGTCGCCAATCGGGATCAGGCCGACCGAGGGCTCGTGGAGCCGCTGGATCAGCGCCATGTCGGAGAAGATCTCGGTATCGCCGGCGTGATAGACCGTGCGCTCCGGGCCCTTGATCACGAAACCGGCCGGATCGCCCATCGTGACCGGCAGCCCGTCCTTGATGATCGCCGAAGAGTGCTGGGCGTTCACCATCGTGAAGCCGAGCCCGTCGCGTCGGATGGTGCCGCCGATGTTCATCGGCTCGAACTGGCTCAGGCCCTGGGTCCCCAGATACATGCAGATCTCGAACATCGCGACCACGGTCGCGCCGTATTTCTGCGCCAGGCGCGCGCTGTCGCCGAGGTGATCCTCGTGGCCGTGGGTCAGGACGATGAAGTCGAGCCGCGACAGCCCGTTCTCGAAGCCCTGCGGAAACTTGGGATTGCCGGTCCAGAACGGGTCGATCAGGATGCTCTTGCCGGCGGTCTCGAGGTGACAGGCCGAATGGCCGAGCCAGGTCAGCTGCATGACGGGTTCTCCCGGGTAATAAGATGCGGCCGTGCCTACGAATGGTAGCCGCTTCGAATCCGGGCGACCAGCCATGCGTCAGCTGACGGGGCTGATGATTTGATGTCTGATGGATCAGTGCTATGATGCTCTGATGCGCACGACCCTGACCATCGACGACAGCATCGCTGAGGCGCTGAAAGATCTGGCACACAGATCGAAGAAGCCGTTCAGGGAAGTGGTCAATGAGACCCTGCGGGCCGGCTTGAGCGCCAGGCGGGCGCCGAGAGCCAAGCTCTATCGCGTGAAGCCGGCGTCGATGGGAGATGTCTTGCCGGGCATCAACCTCGACAAGGCCCTAGCGCTCGCCGATGCGCTCGAGGATCAGGAGATCGCCGCCAAGATGGAGCGGCGCAAATGATTCTGATTGATGCCAACCTTTTGATTTACGCAATCAATTCCGATTCGCCGCGGCATCGTTCGGCGCGGCGCTGGTTCGAGCAGACGCTGTCCGGCACGACGCCGGTCGGTCTGCCCTGGGTCGTTGTGCTAGCCTTCATTCGAATCACTACCCGGCAAGGAATCTTGCGCCGCCCCTTGCCGCCATCTGATGCTCTGACCTATGTGAATTCGTGGTTCGAACAACCGTGCGTCATGGCTGTAGCGCCGGGCGAGCGTCACTGGGCGATACTGCGGAATTTGCTCGAGGCCACGGGCACCGCCGGCAACCTCACCACCGATGCCCACATCGCCGCCCTCGCGCTCGAGCGCGGCGCCCACGTGTATTCGTCCGATCACGACTTCGCCCGTTTTCCGGGCGTGATGCACGTCGATCCGTTGGCCGGTTAAGCCCGCTGGGCACGCGGGCCGCAAGATTGTCGTCGCGGATCGTCGAACTCAGCGAGCGCATGGCCGCCGCCGGCATCGAAGATGCGCGCGCCGAGGCGTGGCTGCTGCTGGCGGCGGCGACCGGTCGCGAGCGCGCGCGCCTGATCGCCGGACGCCTGGAGCGCTTGACCGCCGAGCAGGAGCGGCGGCTGGAGGTCATGGTCCGCCGCCGCCTCGCGCGCGAGCCGATGGCGTACATTCTGGGCGAGAAGGAGTTCTGGAGCCTGCCGTTCCGGGTCTCGCCGGCGGTGCTGATCCCGCGGCCCGAGACCGAGACCGTGGTCGAGGCGGCCCTTGGGCAGATTTCGGATCGGAGCGCGCCGCTCCGGATCCTCGACCTCGGCACCGGCTCCGGCTGCCTGTTGCTGGCGCTGCTGTCCGAGCTGCCGCAGGCGACCGGCCTCGGGGTCGACCTCAGCCCGGGCGCCTTGACGCTTGCGGTCATCAATGCCGGGCGCCTCGGCCTCGCCGGGCGGGCCCGCTTCGAGCGGCGCAGCTGGGGTGCCGGGCTGCAGGGCGTCTTCGACCTGATCGTCGGCAACCCACCCTACGTCGGCGCCGCCGATCTCGCCGGCCTCGCGCCGGAGGTGCGCGACTTTGAGCCGCGGCTCGCCCTGATCGCCGGTCCCGACGGCCTGGACGCCTACCGCGCGCTGATCCCGGACTGCGTGCGGCTGCTGGCCGAAGGCGGCAGGATCGCGCTCGAGATTGGTCAGGGCCAGGGCGATGCGGTCGCAGAGCTCGTGGCCCGCGCCGGGCTCACGGGCGTCGAGCGGCGGCCGGATCTCGCCGGCATCGAGCGTTGCCTCGTGGCGAGGGCGACGCTGGCCAGCTGATGCGGCAACGCAAAATGGCGATGCGTCGCCGCAATCGTTCGGGTAACCTCAGGCGGAGGTGACTGCACGAGGTCGCCATGACCCCCCCGAGCCGCCAGAGGGAGTGCCCGCGATGGGCGCTCTGGCCCTTATGGGGGCTGGCGGTCGGGGAGGTTGGCGTGAACCGGCGGCGGAACCTGATGGACAGGGCGGGCCTGGATGCACTCTGCGGGCTCGCCGGACTGCTCGGTGCGATCATACTGGCGAGCTGCGGCGAGCCGGCGGAGAGCCAGGCGCCTGCGGCCACGGCGCCGCCGCCCGCGGTCGCGGTGATCACGACCCAGCTTGCCGACATCACACCCAGCTACGGCTTTAACGGCCGAATCGTGGCCGAGGACAAGGTCGACCTGCGCGCCCGGGTGACCGGTTTTCTCCAGAAGCGCGAGTTCAAGGAGGGTGCCGACGTCCAGGCGGGCGAGCTTTTGTTCGTGATCGAGAAAGACCAATACCAGGCGGTCGTCGACCAGCGTCAGGCGGAGCTCGCGAGCGCAGAGGCGAACAAGGCCAACACCGCGGCGCAGCTGAAGCGCGGCGAGGAGCTGGTCAAGAAGGACAACATCCCGAAATCCGAAGTGGATATCCGCCGGGCCAACGACCAGATGGCCGCGGCGGCGATTCAGGAAGCGCAGGCGGCGCTCGAGCAGGCGCAGATCAACCTCAGCTACACGGAGATCCAAGCGCCGATTGCCGGCCGCATCAGTCGCGCCAGCGTCAGCATCGGCAACCTGGTCAGCCCCGACAGCGGCGTGCTCGCGACCATCGTCAGCCAGGATCCGATCTACGTCACGTTCCCGGTCAGCCAACGCCAGCTCCTGGAGTATCGACGTGCCCAGGGCGGTGGGGAGGCGGCTCCCGTGGTCCGCGTCACCCTGCCCGACGGTACGCTGTACCAGGATCCCGGCAAGGTCGATTTCCTCGGGGTCCAAGTCGATCAGAGCACGGACACGGTCACGGTCCGGGCGGAGTTGCCCAACCCCGAGCGCGTCCTGGTCGACGGCCAGTTCGCGAGCGTCCAGGTCGAGGCGGGCCAGCCCGAGCGCAAGATCGCGATCCCGCAGGCGGCACTCCAGGTGGACCAGGCGGGTCCCTATGTCCTGGTGGTCGACGGCGACGACAAGGTCGAGACGCGGCGGGTCAAGCTCGGCGCGTCCGAGGGCACGCAGGCGGTGATCGAGGAGGGCCTGAAGGAAGGCGAGCGGGTGATCGTCGACGGCGTCCAGAAGGTCCGGCCGGGCATGGTCGTGGCTGCCGCCGAGGCGCCCGCGGCCGCGCCCGCCGGCCAGGGGGCCAAGCCATGATCTCGAACGTCTTCATCGAGCGGCCGCGGCTCGCCTTCGTCATCTCGATCGTCATCACGCTCGCCGGCCTGCTCGCGATCTTCGCGATCCCGCTCGCGCAGTATCCGGACATCGTGCCGCCCCAGGTGCAGGTGACCGGGCGCTATCCGGGGGCGAGCGCCGAGGTGGTCGAGCAGAGCGTCGCCCAGCCGATCGAGCAGCAGGTCAACGGCGTCGACAACATGCTGTACATGAAGTCGACCAGCGGCGCCGACGGCAGTTACACGCTGACCGTGACCTTCGCGCTCGGCACCGATCCCGACATCAACACCGTCAACGTCCAGAACCGGGTCAGTCTCGCCGAGCCGCAATTGCCCGAGGAAGTCACGCGCCAGGGGCTGACCACGAAGAAGAAGTCGTCGGCGCTGCTCCAGGTCATTCAGCTCTATTCGCCCAAGCAGACCTATGACGAGCTCTATCTAAACAACTACGCCAAGATCAACATCCTCGACGTGATCAAGCGGATCCGGGGGGTGGGCGACGCGTCGCTGTTCACCTCGCTCGATTACAGCATGCGGATCTGGCTCGACCCGAACAAGCTGACCAGCTTCGACCTCGCGCCTGCCGACATAGCGAACGCGATCAGGAACCAAAACATCCAGGCGGCGGTCGGCCGGATCGGCGCGGCGCCGCTAGCCGCCGACCAGCAGTTCCAGCTGACGATCACGACCCAAGGCCGCCTGACCAAGGCCGACCAGTTCGAGAACATCATCGTGCGCGCCAACCCGGACGGCTCGGTGGTCCGGGTCAAGGACGTCGCGCGGGTCGACCTCGGCGCCCAGATCGCGGACGTCAGCTCATTCTACAACGGCGCGCCGAGCGCCGCGATCCAGATCTACCAGGCCCCGGGCGCCAATGCCGTGCAGGTCGCGGCGGCGGTGCGCGCCCAACTCGAGCGCCTGGCCGAGCGGTTTCCGCAGGATCTGAACTACGACGTGGTCTACGACACGACCGTGTTCGTCAAGACCAGCATCGAGGAGGTGCTGCACACGCTGGTCGAGGCGTTCGTTCTCGTGGGCATCGTCGTCTTCCTGTTCCTCGGGAAGCTGCGCACGACGCTGATCCCGATCATCGCCGTGCCGGTCTCGCTGATCGGCACCTTCGCGGTCATGATGGCCATCGGCTACAGCGCCAACACCGTGTCGCTGCTGGCGCTGGTGCTCGCGATCGGCATCGTGGTCGACGACGCGATCGTCGTGGTCGAGAACGTCGAGCGGGTGATGGAGGAGGAGCCGCACCTCTCGGCCAAGGAGGCGACCAGGAAGGCGATGGGCGAGATCGTCGCCCCGATCATCGCGATCACGCTGGTCCTGCTCTCAGTGTTCGTGCCGGTCGCCTTCATCCCCGGGATCGCCGGCCAGCTGTTCCGGCAGTTCGCGGTCGCGGTCTCGGTCTCGATGGTGATCTCGGCGATCAACGCGCTGAGCCTCAGCCCGGCGCTCTGCTCGGTGCTGCTGAAGCCGGGCGCGCACACGACGCGCGGGCCGATGCGCTACGTCATGGGTGCCATCGACTACACGCGCGACGGCTACGCCGCGATCGTCAAGCGCCTGGTCCGGGTCGCGATCCTGAGCCTGGTCGCGGTCGCCGCGGTCGTGGTCGCGACCGGCGCCATGTTCAAAATCACACCGACCGGCTTCCTGCCGCAGGAGGATCAGGGCGCCTTCTTCGCCCAGATCGCGCTGCCCCAGGGCGCCTCGGTCAACCGCACGAAGGAGGTGGCCAGGCAGGCGGAGCAGATCCTGTCGGCGACGCCCGGGATCACGGGCGTGACCTCGATCACCGGCTACGACTTCCTGAACAGCCTCGCGCAGTCGAACAGCGCGTTCCTGATCATGACGCTGGCGCCGTACGAGGAGCGGGGCGCGCCGGAACTCCAGGTCGACAACATCATCGCCCGGGTGCAGCCGCAGCTGGCGGCGCTGCCCGGCGCCACGGCGTTCGCCTTCAACCTGCCGCCGATCATCGGGCTCGGCAGCACCGGCGGCTTCGAGTATCAGCTCCAGGATCTGGCGGGCGGCGACGTCGCCGAGGTCGCGCAGGTCATGCGCGCGATGATCATCGAGGCCAACCAGCAGCCCGAGCTCGCGCGCGTGTTCAGCACCTTCGCCGCCGACACGCCGCAGCTGTACCTCGATCTCGACCGCAACAAGGCGGAGACGCTGGGCGTCAACATCGACGACGTGTTCACCGCGCTTCAGGGCACGCTCGGCGGCCTCTACGTCAACGACTTCAACCTGTTCGGCCGCACCTGGCAGGTCAACATCCAGGCCGACAAGGACTTCCGCAGCAAGGTCGACGACATCTTCAAGGTGCATGTGAAGAACGCCAAGGGCGAGATGGTGCCGATCCGCTCGCTCGCCTCGGTGCGCCTCGTGCTCGGGCCCTCGGCGCTGATCCGCTACAACCTCTACCGGAGCGTCACGATCAACGGCTCGGCAGCGCCCGGCTACAGCACCGGCGATGCGCTCGCCGCCATGGAGCGGCTCTCGGCTCGGGTCCTTCCGGCCGGCTACGGCTTCGAGTGGACCGGCACGGCACTCCAGGAGAAGGAGGCGGCCGGCCAGACCACCGTGGTGCTCGCGCTCGCGATCCTGTTCGCCTTTCTGTTCCTGGTCGCGCTGTACGAGAGCTGGAACATTCCGATCCCGGTGCTGCTGTCGGTCACCGTCGGGATCATCGGCGCGATCGCCGCGGTGATCGTCGCCCGTCTCAGCTTCGATCTCTACGCCCAGATCGGCCTGGTCGTGCTGATCGCGCTCGCCGCCAAGAACGCCATCCTGATCGTCGAGTTCGCCATGGAGCAGCGCGCCCATGGCAAGTCGATCGTCGACGCCGCGATCGAGGGCTCGCGCCTGCGCTTCCGGCCGGTGATGATGACCAGCTTCGCGTTCATCGCCGGTTTGGTGCCGCTCGTGATCGCGAGCGGGGCGGGCTCGATCAGCCGGCGCTCGGTCGGCACGCCGGTGTTCGGCGGCATGTTGGCAGCGGCCCTGGTGGGCGTGTTTTTGATCCCGATGCTCTACGTGGTCTTCCAATGGCTGCGCGAGAAGGTCAGTCGCAGGCCAACGACCGCCCCGGCGGCAACGGAGGAGCGAGCTGCGGCCGAGTGAAAACCCTGCCGGATCAGGCGCGACTGTCGGAGCGGAAGGCCCAGCCGGGGGAAGCGGGGCTCGAGCACGGCGAACACGGCTACATGCCGACGCCCATGACCCGACCACGATCAGGCGGCGAACACGAGCGGCACGCGGAAGCTCGAGGAGGCGGACAGCATCAGATAGTCGATGCCGCGGTTGCCGGCGATCGTCTCGGAGATCACCGAGCCGACGAAGGCAAGCCTGACCGCCACTTTGAGCGAAGCGAAGAAATACGGCATCGAGCGCGGCAGGCCGACCTTGAGCAGGATGTCGAGCCGCCGGGCGCCGAGCGAGCGCAATACGTCCCGAAACTCGGGCTCGAGGGTCGCAAGCCCGGTCGCGACGTTGACCACGTCAGCAAGCGTCATGCCTGGCCGCCCTTGGCCGCCCGGATAGCAGCCGAGGTCCGCTCGGGCCGATGCGGCCACCGCCGCGACTGCCTGAATGGCGGGCGTTCGAAACGATGTGCTCAAATCTTGTGCAGATGCGACCGATCACCACATACAGACCCGACCCGTCGCGGTGCCGAAATGTGGGCCGCGGGCGGGATGGCTGCCTACATTCAGGGGCGATCAAGAACGGGAGCTGGCGATGGACTTCGAGAAATACACCGAGCGGGCGCGGGGCTTCGTGCAGTCGGCGCAGGCGCTGGCGCTGCGCGAGGGGCACCAGCGGTTCACGCCGGAACATCTGCTCAAGGTGCTGCTCGACGACCCGGAGGGTCTGGCTGCGAACCTGATTCAGGCCGCCGGCGGCGATGCCAGGCGGGCGTTGGCGCTGACCGAGCAGGCGCTGGGCAAGCTGCCCAAGGTCGAAGGTTCGGGCGCCGGCCAGCTCTATATGGCGCCCGAGACCGCGCGCCTGTTCGAGCAGGCGGAGAAGATCGCCCAGAAAGCCGGCGACAGCTTCGTCACCGCCGAGCGGCTGCTGCTGGCGCTCGCGATGGCCGCCGGCACCGAGGCGCACAAGGCGCTGCAGCAGGCCGGGCTGGCGCCGCAGGCGCTGAACGGCGCGATCAATGAGGTCCGCAAGGGCCGCACCGCCGACTTGCCCTCCGCCGAGCAGGGCTACGACGCGCTCAAGAAATACACCCGCGACCTGACCGCCGCCGCCCGCGACGGCAAGCTCGACCCGGTGATCGGCCGCGACGACGAGATCCGCCGCGTGATCCAGGTGCTCTCGCGCCGGACCAAGAACAATCCGGTGCTGATCGGCGAGCCCGGGGTCGGCAAGACCGCGATCGCCGAGGGTCTCGCCCAGCGGATCGTCAACGGCGACGTGCCGGAGAGCCTGAAGGAGCGGCGCCTGCTGGCACTCGACCTCGGCGCGCTGGTCGCCGGCGCCAAGTACCGCGGCGAGTTCGAGGAGCGGCTCAAGGCGCTGCTCCAGGAGGTCACCCACGGCGAGGGCGACGTCGTGCTGTTCATCGACGAGCTGCACACGCTGGTCGGCGCCGGCAAGGCGGAAGGCGCGATGGACGCCTCCAACATGCTGAAGCCCGCGCTCGCGCGCGGCGAGCTGCACTGCATCGGCGCGACCACGCTCGACGAGTACCGCAAGCACATCGAGAAGGACGCGGCGCTCGCGCGGCGCTTCCAGCCGATCTACGTGACCCAGCCGACGGTCGAGGACACGATCTCGATCCTGCGCGGTCTGAAGGAGAACTACGAACTGCCACCATAAGCGTGCGGATCACCGACGGCGCGATCGTTGCTGCTGCGACGCTCTCCCATCGCTACATCACCGACCGCTTCCTGCCCGACAAGGCGATCGACTTGATCGATGAGGCGGCGGCCCGCAAGCGCATGGTGATCGACAGCAAGCCCGAGGACGATCGACGAGCTCGATCGGCGCATCATCCAGCTGAAGATCGAGCGCGAGGCGCTCAAGAAAGAGACCGACAAGGCCTCCAAGGAACGCCTTGGGAAGCTCGAGAAGGAGCTCGCCGAGACTCGAGCAGGAATCGGCCGAGCTGACCGCCAAGTGGCAGGCCGAGAAGGACAACACTGTCCGAGGCCCAGAAGCTGAAGGAGCAGCTTGCGCAGTTCCGCCACGAGCTGGTCGTCGCCCAGCGCCAGGGCGACCTGGCGCGCGCCGGTGAGATCGCCTATGGCAAGATCCCCGAGCTCGAGCGGAAGCTCGCCGCGGCCGAGGATGAGAAAGCCTCAGGACGTGGTCCAGGAGGAGGTGACCGAGAGCGACATCGCCCAGGTGGTCTCGCGCTGGACCGGCATCCCAGTCGACAAGATGCTCGAGGGCGAGCGCGACAAGCTGTTGCAGATGGAAGCCGAAGCTGCACTCGCGCGTGGTCGGCCAGGACGAGGCGGTGGCCGCGGTCAGCAATGCGGTGCGCCGGGCGCGCGCCGGCCTCCAGGACCCGAACCGGCCGCTCGGCTCGTTCCTGTTCCTGGGCCCGACCGGCGTCGGCAAGACCGAGCTCTGCAAGGCGCTCGCCGAGTTCCTGTTCGACGACGAGCAGGCGATGATCCGGATCGACATGTCGGAGTACATGGAAAAGCATGCGGTCGCCCGCCTGATCGGCGCGCCGCCCGGCTACGTCGGCTACGAGGAGGGGGCGCGCTGACCGAGGCGGTCCGCCGCCGGCCCTATCAGGTGATCCTGTTCGACGAGGTCGAGAAGGCGCACCCGGACGTCTTCAACGTGCTGCTCCAGGTGCTCGACGACGGCCGCCTGACCGACAGCCACGGCCGCACGGTCGACTTTCGCAACACGCTGATCGTGCTGACCTCGAACCTCGGCAGCGAGTACCTCGCGAGCCTCGGCCCCGGCCAGTCGGTGAGCGAGGTGCGGGACCAGGTGATGGCGGTCGTGCGGGCGCACTTTCGGCCGGAGTTCCTGAACCGGCTCGACGAGATCATCCTGTTCGAGCGGCTCTCGCGCGAGCACATGCAAGGGCATCGTCGAGATCCAGCTGAAGCGTCTCGAGGCGCTGCTGGCCGAGCGCAAGATCACGCTCGAGCTCTCCGATAAGGCCAAGGTCTGGCTCGCGAATGCCGGCTACGATCCGGTCTATGGCGCCCGGCCGCTGAAGCGGACGATCCAGAAGAGCCTGCAGGACCCGCTCGCGCGCCGGATCCTCGAGGGCCGGATCCGGGACGGCGAGACGGTCCGGATCGATGCCGGCGACGGCGGTCTCTTGATCAACGGCGACGCCGTGCCGCTGGCGGCCTGAGGCCGGCCGCCGGGCCAACCTTCTGCGCTGACCCGCGGCGCGCGAGCCGTGGGTCAGGCAGGACAGGTGCGATGATCTCGCTTAATTGGCGGCCGAGCGCTCCTCGACCCGGCTCGCGACCATGGTGTCGTGCGCCAGCCGGGCGCGCAGCCGGTCGATCCGCTCGACCTCCTGCTGGAAGTGTTTGAGGTCGGCACCGGCGAGCTGGGTGTTCGGCGCCTGCTTGACGCTCATCGGATTGATCTGGGCGTCCTCGCGCAGCACCTCGTAGTGCAGATGCGGTCCGGTCGAGCGGCCGGTGGTGCCGATGTAACCGATCACCTGTCCCTGGCTGACCCGCCGGCCGGGCGCGATGCCCTTGGCGAAGCGCAGCATATGGGCGTAGGCCGTGCTGTACTCGCCGTTGTGCCGGATCCGGACATAGTTGCCGTAGCCGCCATTGCGCCCGGCGACCGCGACCCGGCCGTTGCCGGCGGCATAGATCGGGGTGCCGACCGGCGCCGCGAAGTCGACGCCCTTGTGCATCAGGCTGTAGCCGAGGATCGGATGGCGGCGCATGCCGAAGCGCGACGAGATGCGGGCGCCATCGACGGGCGTGCGCAGCAGGAACTTGCGCAGGCTCTTGCCATTGTGATCGAAGTACTCGACGTCGCCGTCCTCGAGCTCGAAGCGGTAGGCGCCGAGCACCGTGCCGGACAGTGTCAGCGCGCCATAGAGCAGGTCGCCGCCGCGCACCGCGCCCGAGCCGTCCTCCAGGCTGACCTGGTCGTACAAGGTCTCGAACCCGTCACCCGGACGCAGATCGCGCTGGAAGTCGACGTCCCAGCTGAACAGCTTGATCAGCTCGGCCGTCACCTCCTGCGGCAGGTCGACGCGGTCGGCCGCGAGATAGAGGCTGTCGTCGATGGTCCCGGCCGCCCGCACCAGCTCGCGATGCTGGGGTCGGTCGGTCTTGGCGGCATCGTAGCTGCCGTCGGCGCTGCGGGTGACGCGGATCTGGTGATCGAAGCTGAGGTCGAAGCTCAGGCCGAGCAGACGCCGGCGCGGGTCGTTGGCAGCGGCGTCGCTGGCGTCGTCATTGGCGGCCGTGATCGCCAGTGCCTGACCGGCGCGCAGCCGGCGCGGGTCGTAGACCGTGCGCAGCGATTCGACCGCGGCATAGGCTTCCGCCTGATCGATCCGAGCTCGGGTCAGAATGTCCATCAGGGTATCGCCGCGCCGGACCACGACCTGCTCGGTCGAGCGGCGCGGGTCGGGCAGCGACGCCTTGTCGAGCAGCGCCTCTTCGGTAACCGCGGCGGCGCTGGTCAGGCCGTCGAGATGGCGCTCAGGGGTCGCGAGCGCGACCACCTGGGTCGGCGCGGGTGGGGCGACCTCGGTCGCCGCGCGCTGGGCAGCGCCCGGGACCCGCCGCGGCAAGGCCTGCGGCGCCTCGGTCGCGGTCAGCTGGACAACCGTCTGGCTCGGCCGCTCGAGCGCGCCTGGCGCCTCGGGCAGGGTCGACCGGGCGGCCGACAGGCCCGCCCGGGAGCGCGTCTGGAGCGCCTCGGTCGGCGACGGCTGGGCGGTGCCCCCGGCCGGATCGACCGCCCCAGCGAGCCATGGGCCAGGGTCGAGACCGGCGGCCGGCGCCGGCTCAGCGCTGCGTTGCGCGACCTGCGCCACGTCGGTCGCAGGGTGCCTCGTGAACTTCGTGGTCAGCACTCCGGCCGCGAAGCCGACGCCGAAGGTGCCAGCGATCATCGTCGTCAAGATACGGCGCCGCCGCGCCTCGTTGAAGCTGTTATCCTGCACCCGTTTCACCCGAGTCGAGGTTATCGCCCCTGTATCCGCGCCGCCGCTTGCGGGCCGCGCCCCACAGCAATGCATCGTTAGTGAAAAAGTGTCAAGAAGATCTTAGCTTTGGGGCGGATTGCTTATCATTAAGGTTAACAAGTAAAATTGCCGGAAAAAGCTCTTGTGGCGGGCTCTCGCAGTGACTATAAAGCCCCTCCCGCTGGCGGGGCAAGGCAACCGGCCGTGCACCGCCGAGGGTTGAT
>CAWALL010000002.1:0-10000 GCA_963782885.1 uncultured Alphaproteobacteria bacterium | reverse complement strand
GGGCTGAGCGTGGGCGAGCTCAAGAGAAGGGCATCTGGTGAATGCCTTGGTACCGAGAGGCGATGAAGGACGTGGCACGCTGCGAAAAGCCGAGGGGAGGGGCGAGCGCCCGTGGATCCTCGGATCTCCGAATGGGGCAACCCACCCCGCAAGGGGTATCACCATCTGAATCCATAGGGTGGTGAGGCGAACCCGGCGAACTGAACCATCTCAGTAGCCGGAGGAAAGGACATCAACATGAGACTCCGCTAGTAGTGGCGAGCGAACGCGGACCAGGCCAGTGGCTTTTTGGGACGAACCGGAAGCGTCTGGAAAGACGCGCCAGAGACGGTGACAGCCCGGTACGGGTAAGAGTTCGAGAAAGTCCTCGAGTAGGGCGGGACACGAGAAATCCTGTCTGAACCTGGGGGGACCACCCTCCAAGCCTAAGTACTCCTCGGTGACCGATAGCGAACCAGTACCGTGAGGGAAAGGTGAAAAGCACCCCGTCGAGGGGAGTGAAACAGACCCTGCAACCGGATGCCTACAGCCAGTCGGAGCCCGAGCTTGTCTTCGGACAAGCGGCGGGTGACGGCGTACCTTTTGTATAATGGGTCAGCGAGTTGGTCTGTGGCGCGAGCTTAAGCCGCAAGGCGAAGGCGCAGCGAAAGCGAGTCTGAACAGGGCGTTCAGTGTCACGGAGCAGACCCGAAACCGGGTGAGCTAGCCATGGGCAGGCTGAAGGTGCGGTGACACGCACTGGAGGGCCGCACCCACCACTGTTGAAAAAGTGGGGGATGACCTGTGGCTAGGGGTGAAAGGCCAAGCAAACCCGGAGATAGCTGGTTCTCCGCGAAAGCTATTTTGGTAGCGCGTCGTGTGATCACCCTTGGGGGTAGAGCACTGGCTGGGCTAGGGGGGCGCGAGCCTTACCAAACCTAACCAAACTCCGAATACCAAGGCGTTGCAGCACGGCAGGCAGACGGCGGGTGCGAAGATCCGTCGTCGAGAGGGAAACAGCCCAGACCGCCAGCTAAGGTCCCGAAGTCATGGCTAAGTGGGAAAGGATGTGGGACGGCCAAAACAACCAGGAGGTTGGCTTAGAAGCAGCCATCCTTGAAAGAAAGCGTAACAGCTCACTGGTCTAACAGCTGTCCTGCGCCGAAGATGTAACGGGGCTCAAGCCATGCACCGAAGCTGCGGATTCCAGAGGTCAGAGATCAGAGGTCGGAGGTCAGAGGGCGGGTGTCTCTGACGGCCGACCCCGATCAATGATCGCAACGATGAGGTCAGCGATGGACAAGCCGCGAGCGGTTGAGGATCTCGACGTCTTCAAACGAGCGTATCGGATCTCGCTCGAGGTCCATCGCAGCAGCCTGAAGTTTCCGCCGATCGAGCAGTACGCGTTGGGCGACCAGGTCCGGCGGGCGAGCAAGGGCATCTGCGCCAATCTCGCCGAAGGGTTTGGTCGGCAGGCGGCCTCGAAGGCGGACTTCAAACGCTTTGTCATGATGGCCATGGGCTCGGCCGACGAGATGCGGATCTGGTGCCGCTATTGTCTGGACCTGGGCTACATCGACGAGGCCACGTGGCAGGCGTGGCGGCAGGAGTATCGCGAGATCGCGAAGATGTTGCAGGCGCTGCACCGGAATACGGGATCAGCGCCCGGCGGCCTCTGATCTCCGACCTCTGATCTCTGACCTCTGGAGTGGTAGCGGAGCGTTCCGTAGGCCGGTGAAGGCGGCTCCGTGAGGACCGCTGGAGGTATCGGAAGTGCGCATGCTGACATGAGTAGCGATCAACCGAGTGAGAAACTCGGTCGCCGGAAGTCCAAGGGTTCCTGCGCAAGGCTAATCCGCGCAGGGTGAGCCGGCCCCTAAGGCGAGGGCGACAGCCGTAGCCGATGGCAACCAGGTTAATAGTCCTGGGCCCGCTGGTGGTGACGGCCGCCTACCGTTGTCCGACCTTACTGGATTGGTCGGGCAGCCGCGGCGGTCCAGGAAACAGCCCCAGCATCATGGACCGTACCCGAAACCGACACAGGTGGACTGGTTGAGCATACCCAGGCGCTTGAGAGAACGGTGTTGAAGGAACTCGGCAACTTGCCCCCGTAACTTCGGGAGAAGGGGGACCCGTCTTTGGGCAACCAGAGGCGGGTGGCACAGACCAGGGGGTGACGACTGTTTACTAAAAACACAGGGCTCTGCGAAGTCGCAAGACGACGTATAGGGTCTGACGCCTGCCCGGTGCCGGAAGGTTAAGGGGAGAGGTGCAAGCTTCGAACCGAAGCCCCGGTAAACGGCGGCCGTAACTATAACGGTCCTAAGGTAGCGAAATTCCTTGTCGGGTAAGTTCCGACCTGCACGAATGGCGTAACGCTTGCCCCGCTGTCTCCAACACCGACTCAGCGAAATTGAACTGCCCGTGAAGATGCGGGCGACCCGCGGTCAGACGGAAAGACCCCGTGCACCTTTACTACAGCTTTGCACTGGCAGCAGGCGGGCCATGTGTAGGATAGGTGGGAGCCTTGGAAGCGCAGGCGCCAGCTTGCGTGGAGGCAGCCTTGAAATACCACCCTTGGCGTGCTTGCTGTCTCACCGCGGCCCGTGATCCGGGTCCGGGACCCTGCATGGCGGGTAGTTTGACTGGGGCGGTCGCCTCCCAAAGAGTAACGGAGGCGCGCGATGGTGGGCTCAGGCTGGTCGGAAACCAGCCGTCGCGTGCAAGGGCACAAGCCCGCCTGACTGCAAGGCCGACAGGCCGCGCAGAGACGAAAGTCGGCCCTAGTGATCCGGTGGTCCCACGTGGACGGGCCATCGCTCAACGGATAAAAGGTACGCCGGGGATAACAGGCTGATCGCCCCCAAGAGTCCAGATCGACGGGGCGGTTTGGCACCTCGATGTCGGCTCATCACATCCTGGGGCTGAAGCCGGTCCCAAGGGTTCGGCTGTTCGCCGATTAAAGTGGTACGTGAGCTGGGTTTAGAACGTCGTGAGACAGTTCGGTCCCTATCTGCCGTGGGTGTCTGAGACTTGCGAGGCCCTGCCCCTAGTACGAGAGGACCGGGGTGGACGAACCTCTGGTGGACCGGTTGTGGCGCCAGCCGCACCGCCGGGTAGCTACGTTCGGAAGGGATAACCGCTGACCGCATCTAAGCGGGAAACCCGCCTCCAAACCAGGTCTCGTCGAGAGCCGTGGTCGACCACCACGTCGATAGGCCAGAGGTAGAAGCGCGGCAACGCGTGCAGCCGACTGGTCCTAATCGCTCGATTGTGAGCTCCTCCCGCTCAGCCCCAAGCGCGCCCGGCGCGCTCGGGCTTCGCTCCAGATGTCAGAGGTCAGAGGTCAGATGTCAGAAGATGACCGAGCCCGTCCCCGGGCCGCGCGCCTTCTGATCTCGGGTCTCTGATCGCTGACCTCTGAACCCCATGCCCATCGCTTCACGACTGCAGAGCCGGCAGCAGATGCGCCGCGTCGGGGCCAGCCCCCGACGCCGTCTGACATCTGCCATCTGACCTCTGTCCTGGGCGCGGCCGCCGGCCGCGCCGGACGTCTGCCCCGACCTGGTGATCACAGCGTGCGGGCCCCACCCGACCCCATTCCGAACTCGGCCGTGAAACCGCACCGCGCCCAGGGTACTGCCCTCCTAAGGGTGGGAGAGCGGGTCGTCGCCAGGTCTGGCCAGACGTCCAGGCGGCCCCTTGGGGACCGTCGAGCCCAACGATCCGACCGACAGATCCGAGCTCAGAGCGCCCGAGCCCGTCAGGCCCGCCAGGCGGACCCGCCGGCGCCGGCCCACGACTCGCTTCCAGCCCCGAGGCCAGATCCGATCTCTGACCCCTGACCTCGGATCTTTGACCTCCGAACGCGGGGTGGAGCAGCCCGGTAGCTCGTCAGGCTCATAACCTGAAGGTCGCAGGTTCAAATCCTGCCCCCGCAACCACCTAAAAAGCCCGCTAAGCCAATAGCTTAGCGGACTTTTCGATTCCCAGATCCGCTACCTCACATATCCCCGGGAAGCACATGGGAAGCGGCCGGATCACAGTCGCGGCCGGCGCACCAAGCGCGCTGCTTTACGCCAAGCGGCGCTGTGTGCTACCTTGACGCAGGATGGGGCAGCTGGACACCTCCATTTACCGTGTTTTGGATCTGAGTTTGCTCGGATCGGTGATGGGCGGCATGGGTGCGCTGGCTGGCTGGGTCGGTCGGCGGTCAGGTTGGGCTCTGGTGGTCCCCCCGCGGATCAGGCGAGGGCTGCCTGACGTTCGGGCCAAAGCAGGCGGCGCATGTTGTGGACCCGGTTGGCGAGGCCGATCTTGGTCGTCGCCCGGGCCAGGCCAATGGTGCGCACGAACAGGCCCATCCGGTGCTTCTGCTCGGCGAACACGTGCTCGATGGGAGCGCGCACCGCCGACTTCCTTGCGTTCGCCCGGGCGGTCCGAACGGGCATCGGGCGCCCCTGCGGCTTCCGGCGGTGGATGTGGCTGACCAGCATGCGCTGGCGTAGCAGCTCCTCGTTGGTTCTCGAACGATAGGCGGTATCGACCCAGACACCAGAGGCGGTGTTGCCGGGGTCGAGCAGCCCGGCCAGGCGGGCGCCGGCATGGGCCATTTGCGGATCAGCCGGTGCCGTCGATCGGCGCTGACGTGGTTCTGGTAGCCGAACGCGGGCATCGCCAGATCGACCATCGCGCCCTCGCGCGGCTTGGCCTTGGTCGCCTTGACGGTCCAGCGCGCATCGCGATCCTTCTGGCGGAGCTTCGCCGGCTTGTCCTGCCAGCCCTCGGGCACACGACCTTCCTTGATCGCCTGCTTCTCGGCGTCGGGGTTGCGCTGCTTCGGCGCCGACACGATGGTCGCGTCGACCAGCTGCCCGGACATCGCGAGGTAGCCTTGCGCCCGGAGCTGCTGGTCGAACCGGCTGAACAGGGGGTCGAGCGCGCCGGCCCTGGTCAGCGCCTCGCGGAAGGTCCAGAGCGTGTTCGCATCCGGCACCGGATCGCCCGGCCCGAGGCCGAGGAACCGCATCCAGGTCAGCCGGTCGCGCAAGTAGAACTCGGTGCGCTCGTCACTCAGGTTGTTCTGGGTCTGCAGGATCACGACCTTGAACATCAGGACGTGGTCGAACGGCGGCCGTCCGCCCTTCGACCGGTCGGCCCGCGGCACCGCGCGCTCGAGCTCGGGCCGGAACAGCTCGAAGTCGACCACAGCCTGCAGCCGCTCGAGCTGGTCGCCCTTCTTCGACAGACCCGCCAGCCGATCCTCGACGTCGAATACACCGATCTGCCGAACCATCCGAACCTCCCTGCGACCCACGCCGCAGTAGATCAGATCCCGTCGCTCTCGCCCAGGTTTTTGGGAGTGTCAAGCTGATGTTCGGCGCCATGACCCGAGCCGCCGAACGCTGGCGGTCGATCCGGATCACTGAGTTTGAGCGCCGCCAGATGGCCGCCCTCAGGCAGGAGCTCGATGAGGACTACGAAGCCGCCGTCGACCTCGACACGACCCGCTCAAAGCCCGCCCCCACCACCAAAATTCCCAGCACGATCAGGACTTGACCATCGCCAGCGGCGACCCGGTCCCCGAGGCCCACACCAAGGCCCGCCAAGCGGCGTAACGCCGAACCGGCCCAAATGCTTGAGCTCAAGACCTACCCCCGGCGCCCCCGGGATCGGCGGTGCCATTCAACAGAAAAGAGATTCCTCATATCTCTCGACACGTGGCCTCTTTTCTCCACTTGCAGAGTGTTGACTCACGGATCGCTGGTCGTGTCGCGGGGTTGGTGGAAATTGGTTGAGGCGGCGTAGGTTCCGATCGGCACGATCAAGAAGGAACCCACGCCATGACCGAAGCTACGCCAGCCTTGCCGTCGCCGCCATCACCGTTCGCCGGCAGCGATTGGTTCGATCCCTTGGAAGAGGCGGTGCGCTCCCGGGTGCGCTCGTTCATCGAGCAGCTGCTGGAGGAGGAGCTGGAAGCCGCGCTCGGCCGCGGGCGTTATGAGCGCGGCGCGCGAGCTCGAACGGTCGCCGCCACGGGCACCGGCCGCGCCAGCTGGTCACCACCTTCGGCCCGCTGACGCTCTCGGTGCCGCGGGCTCGTCTGCACCAGGAGGCAGGCGAGCGGGAGTGGAAGAGAGTGCGCTTTTGCCGGCCTACAAGCGGCTCAGCCGCCGCGCCGAGGCGCTGATCGCCGAGGCCTATCTCGCCGGGATGAACACCCGCCGGGCGCGGCGAGCGTGGCCAGGTTGTTCGAGGGCCATGTTGGCAAGGACGTGGTCAGCCGGGCCTGGCAGAGGACGCGATCGGCCGGGGAGGCTTGGCAGAAGCGCGACCTCGCCGGCGACGCCATCGTCCGCCTGATCCTCGACGGCACCGTGGCCAAGGTCCGGCTCGACCAGAAGGCCACCGCCATCGCGCTGCTGATCGCGCTCGGTGTCCGCCGCGACGGGCAGAAGGTGGTGCTCGCCATCAAGAACATGGGTGGCGAGAGCGAGGCCGCGTGGCGGGCCATGCTGGACGACCTGACCAGCCGTGGGCTCGGCCGACCCGAATTGGTGATCGTCGACGGTGGCAAAGGCCTGGAAGCGGCGCTCGCCAGCCTGTGGGACGACGTGCCGGTCCAGCGCTGCACGGTTCACAAAGAGCGCAATCTTCTGGCCCATGCGCCGCAGCACCTGCACGACGAGATCAAGGCCGACTTCAACGACATGGTGCATGCCGGGAGCGCCGCGGAGGTCGTCGCCAAACGCAAGGTCTTCCTGGGCAAGTGGAAGCTGCGCTGTCGCGCCGTCGCCGACAGCCTGGAGGAGGCTGGTGAGCGCCTATTCACGTTCCTGCGCTACCCGCCCGAGCAGTGGCGCTCGGTCAGGACGACGAACGCCATCGAGCGATTGCACGAGGAGTTCAAGCGCCGGATCAAGACCCAGTGCCTGCTGCCCTGCGCCGCGACCGCTGCCATGCTCTTCTGGGCCCTCTTGGCGTCCGGTCAGATCACCATGCGGCGGGTCGATGGCTGGCAGACGCTGGAGCGCTCGCCCACCGACCTTGACCTCGCCGCCTGACCCACCCCACCATGCAACGTCGGAGCCTGCGCCGCCCAATTTCCACCAACTTCGCGACACGACCTCCCGCCGAGGATCGTCACTCTCGCCGATCAGATCACCCTTGGGCAGGTGCCGCTGCCACAGCGCTTACGATTGTCCAGCCAGCCACTCTCTTGCCCTCGTCTCAACTCTCTCCCCTTGCCGCCTTTCGACCACCCCTCCCCACCACCCGCCCACCCTTTTCGCTGCCGCCGATTCGCGGGCATGGATTCTCAAGGTCCCATGGACCACCCTGAGGTATCGTTAACCATGAAAGGGTTACTCTCCGGTTAACGTCCCCCTCGCCCGCCGGAACCATCACCGGCCCCGTCCACAGGTGAAGTCTTAGGATTGCTGGGAATTGGGGGTGGGGTGCATCCTTTGGGTGGATGATGCGAACGGGCTCGGCTGAGCCGGCCCAAGCCCAAGGAGGCACCCCATGGCGAACAGGATACCCGCCTCGATGCGCACCCGTGAAGCCCTCTCGGCCCGGATCGAAGGGCGCCTGGCGTCGCCGGCGCGGCGCTCGGAGCTGGTCGAGCTGGCGACCCGGCTGATCGTCGAGGAGGCGTTGGAGGGCGAGGTGCGGGATGCGCTCGAGCGTGGCTACTCCGAGCGCGGGGCTGCTCCCGGCCAGGGTCTTGGCAACGGCCACCGAACCCATCGCCTGAAGACCGCCGCGGGCGGTCTCGAGTATTCGGCCCCGCAGGTCACCGGCCTCGAGCAGCCCTTCCGCTCGGCGCTACGCGACCACCTCAAGGGCCACACCGAAGCCCTCGAAGGGTTGGCGGTGGAGATGCTGGCGCGTGGCCTCTCGGTGCGCGACATCGAAGGACGCCTTCAAGGACAAGACCGGCCGGTTGCGGCTCTCGAAAACGGCGGTGTCCGAGATCGGCAAGCAGCTCTGGGAGGATTACCAGGCCTTCAAGGCGCGCGATCTCGCCGAATATGATGTCGCCTATCTGTTCATCGACGGGATCGCCGAGCGGATCCGCCCTGGGCCACGGCGCGAGCCGGTCCTGGCGGCCTGGGGCTTCACCTTCGACGGCCGCAAGGTCCTCCTCCATCGGATGGCTGGATCGAAGGAGGACGCCGAGACGGTCTCGGCGTTCTTCCAGGACATGCGCGCCCGCGGCCTCGGCGATCCGCTCCTGGTCGTGAGCGACGGCGCCGCCGGTCTCGTCAAGGCGATCGAGGTTTGCTTCCCGCGCTCGGCACGCCAACGCTGCCTGGCGCATCGGATGCGCAACCTGGCTGCCAAGGTGCCCGACGATCTCTGGCCCGAGTTCAAGGCCCGGGCGGCCGCCGCCTACCAGGCGCCGAGCCGCAAGATCGCCCGCGAGCTCGCCGACGGCGTCGTCGCCGACTATGGCAGCGATCTGGCCAACGCCGTCGACTGCATCATGGACGACTTCGACGCCTGCATTGCCCATCTGCGGCTGCCGATCGCGCACCACCGCGCGACCCGGACCACGAATCTCCTGGAACGCTTGTTCGTCGAGGAGCGCCGGCGGCTCAAAATCATCCCGAATGCGTTCGGTGAGAAGGCGGTTCTCAAGCTGATGTTCGGCGCCATGACCCGCGCCGCCGAGCGTTGGCGCGCGCTCCGGATCACCCCCTTCGAGCGCCGCCAGATGGCCGCCCTAGACCCTATGTTCGCGCTCTGAGCTGAAGGACCCGTCTCCTATGCCTGAGGCTCGGCGCCAGCCAATCCGGCGCAACCCTCGACCACGGCATACCGGAGACGGGTCCTTCAGCTCAGAGCGCGAACATAGGGTCTAGAACTATCGCTCGCAGGACTTGCCATGTAAGCTGTGCATTGGTCCGATCTTTGGACTGGGAACGGCCGAGCGGACGACGGTGCCGCTGATGACAGACGTGCTATACGACAAGCTACTGCGGCCAGCGTATGTTGGCTGACAAAGTGGATCAAAACTCAGCGGCTTATCCCTTTGCATCTGGCTGCCCCTACGGGTAGTATGATCGATGGTAGGAGGGCGTGGTGATAGGTGATGTTCCGCGGTCGTTGCGTGAGTTCGAGGCGCGGTTTGCGGATGACGAGGCCTGCGCCCGCTGGTTGCTGGCGAAACGCTGGCCGGACGGCTTTCGCTGCCCCGCTTGTGGCCATGACCACGGCTGGGAGCTGGGGCGCGGCGTGGTGCTGATCGAATGCGCCCGGTGCCACCGCCAGACCTCGGCGACCGCGGGCACGGTGCTGCACCGTTCGCACCTGCCGCTCAAGACCTGGTTTCTCGCCGCCTGGCTGGTAGCGACCCACAGGAACGGCATCTCGGCGCGGCAGCTGTGGCTGCAGCTCGGCTTGGGCTCCTACAAGACCGCCTGGCTGCTGCTCGCCAAGCTGCGCCGGGCGATGGTCGACCCGGAGCGGTCGCCGCTTGGCGGCCTGGTCGAGGTCGACGAGACCAGCATCCCCTTGCGCACCAAGGACGACCCGATCACGCCCCAGTCCGGCCGCTCGGAGCAGGGCAAGCTCTTGATCGCCGGCGCGGTCGAGATCCATGGCAGGGGCCCGGGCCGGGCCCGCCTTGCGGTGATCCGGGATTATTCGGCCGCGACCCTCGGCGGCTTCGTCGGTGGCAACGTGGTCGCCGGCAGCACGGTGGTCAGCGACGGCTGGTCGGGCTACGCGCGCCTCAAGGCGGTCAAGCACGATCCTAAGGTGGTCGGGCCGATGGCGGCGCATGTGCTGCTGCCCTGGATCCACCGGGTGTTCGCCAACGCCAAACGCTGGGCGCTCGGCGTCTACCACGGGCTGCGGGCACCCCATCTGCAACGCTATCTCGACGAGTTCGTGTTCCGGTTCAACCGAAGGCGCACGCCCCAGGCCGCGTTCGCCTCGCTCCTCGGCCTCGCCGCCCAGCGCGACCATGCCTCCTACCACATGTTGATCCACCAGACTTAAAGGGATAAGCCAT
>CAWALL010000001.1:0-69216 GCA_963782885.1 uncultured Alphaproteobacteria bacterium | reverse complement strand
TAACCCGCCGGGCGGGTGTCCCTCGACCGCAAGCACGCTGCGGATGAGGCTCCCGCCGATCGATCGCCGCCAGCCTGGACATCCATATCGAAAAGGGTATATAAGCCTGGCGGCATGGCCCGCTGGACCGTCGAGGTAATCCCGGCCGCCGAGCGCGAGCTGAAAGCCCTGCCCGACGACCTCCAAGGCGGGTTCCTGCACGTGGCCGGGATGCTCGAGGAGCTCGGCCCTGACCGGGTGGGCCTGCCGCATGTGCGGCCGCTCGAAGGCAAGCTCTGGGAGATGCGCCTGGCTGGCCGGAACACCATCGCGCGCGCGGTTTACTTCGCGGCCACGGGCCGGCGCTTGGTCGTCGTGCGGCTGTTCGTCAAGAAGTCACAAAAGACGCCGCGTCGCGAGATCGCTCTGGCCGCCCGACGGATGAAGGAGCAGGACCGTGGCTAACAAGACCCTCAGTGAGCTTCGCGAGGAGCTGCTCGCGGAGCCTGGTGTGCGCGAGGCTTACGAGGAGCAGGCGCCCGAGTACGAGATCGCGCGCGCGATCATCGCCGCGCGGGCGCACGCCGGGCTAAGCCAAGCCGAGCTCGCCGCGCGCATGGCGACCTCGCAGCCGTTCGTCGCCCGACTCGAGAGCGGCCGCACGCTGCCGAGCCTGCGCACGCTGCTCCGGGTTGCCGACGCCACCGGCACGGTGCCTGAATTTCATCTGCGGCCGAAGCGGGCACCGGATCGAACCGACGCGCTGACCTGACCTGACACGTCTTACTTGGGAACGGCCTGAGCGCTCACGCGCGCCAGCCGTTCCTCGATCTCCCCGACGAAATAGGCATCGGGCGGCGCCAGCTGGCGGCTCGCGTCCAGCTTCTTGGCAATCGCGAGCGGGGCCTGCCAGTGCTGGCGGGCCTCGGGCCCCTCGCCCCGCCGTTCGGCGAGATCGGCGAGCCGCCAATGTGACACGATCAGGTCGCGCTGCCAAAGGGCGTTGCCGGGGTCCTGCGCGGCGAGCTTCTGGGCGATGGCGAGGTTCTGCTTGTAGGCCTTGAGCGCGCCGTCGAGATCGCTGTTCGCGCGCTGCACGTCGCCGATCCGCTCGAAGCTGATCGAGAGGTCGCGCTGCCAGCCGGCGTTGCCGGGGTCCTGCGCGGCGAGCTTCTGTCGGATGGCGTGGCTGTCCTGGTAGGCCTGGAGTGCGCCGTCGAGATCGCCCTTGGCGCTCTGCACGTCGCCGATCCTCTCGAAGCTGACCGAGAGGTCGCGCTGCCAGCCGGCGTTGCCGGGGTCCTGCGCGGCGAGCTTCTGTCGGATGGCGTGGCTGTCCTGGTAGGCCTTGAGCGCGCCGTCGACATCGCCCTTCGCGCTCTGCACGTCGCCGATCTTGTTGAAGCTGACCGAGAGGTCGCGCTGCCAAAGGGCGTTGCCGGGGTCCTGCGCGGCGAGCTTCTGGGCGATGGCGAGGTCCTGCTTGTAGGCCTTGAGCGCGCCGTCGAGATCGCCCTTCGCGCGCTGCACGTCGCCGATCTTCTCGAAGCTGACCGAGAGGTCGCGCTGCCAGCCGGCGTTGCCGGGGTCCTGCGCGGCGAGCTTCTGTCGGATCGCGAGGCTGTCCTGGTAGGCCTCGAGCGCGCCGTCGAGATCGCCCTTGGCGCTCTGCACGTCGCCGATCTTCTCGAAGCTGACCGAGAGGTCGCGCTGCCAAAGGGCGTTGCCGGGGTCCTGCGCGGCGAGCTTCTGGGCGATGGCGAGGCTGTCCTGGTAGGCCTTGAGCGCGCCGTCGAGATCGCCCTTCGCGCTCTGCACGTCGCCGATCTTGTTGAAGCTGACCGAGAGGTCGCGCTGTCAAAGGGCGTTGCCGGGGTCCTGCGCGGCGAGCTTCTCCCAAATCGCATGGCCGTCCTGGTAGGCCGCAAGCGCACGGTCGAGATCGCCCTTGGCGCTCTGCACGTCGCCGATCTTCTCGAAGCTGACCGAGAGGTCGCGCTGCCAAAGGGCGTTGCCGGGGTCCTGCGCGGCGAGCTTCTGGGCGATGGCGAGGCTGTCCTGGTAGGCCTTGAGCGCGCCGTCGAGATCGCCCTTCGCGCTCTGCACGTCGCCGATCTTGTTGAAGCTGACCGAGAGGTCGCGCTGCCAAAGGGCGTTGCCGGGGTCCTGCGCGGCGAGCTTCTCCCAAATCGCATGGCCGTCCTGGTAGGCCGCAAGCGCACGGTCGAGATCACCCCTCGCGCTCCGCAAATCGCCGAGTTCGTCTAATGTCACGCCGATATCGCGTTCGTTATTGGCGCTCTCGGCCGCGTCGTGAGCCTTTTGAAAAGCCTGTTCGGCGGCCGCCAGATTGCCCGACTGCTTGTACGAGCGACCCAGGAAGATCCAGGATCAGGTATCGCTCGGGTCGAGTTCCGTCGCCTTCCGGTACGCCTCGATCGCTTTGGCGGTATTGCTGAGATAGGCGATCGCACCGAGATTTCTGGCCGCTTCCGCCGCCTCCTTGGTCGCCTGGGCCTCCGCCGTCTTCGCGGCAGCGCGGTCCTGCAGCCGGCGGTCGAGGACCTCCGAAAGAGCGGTCTCGGCGGCGCCGGTTTCGCCTCGCCGTAACAGCTCGATTGCGCGATCGATGCCGGCCGGCGGCTCGGGAGCCTTGCTTTCCCTGACGATGGCGACCACGGCGTCGCGAAACGCATTGCTGTCCTGGAGTTCCTTCAGGCGCGCGATGGCCTCCAGCTTGCCTTGGCTCGTCGCGGCCGCTTCCTTGGCCGCTGCGAAATCCCGGACGATCTGATCGGCATTAACCGTTGTGCGCTGCGTCTGATAGAAGGCTAGGCCGAAGCCCAGAAGGATGACGAGCACCGCGGTGGCGAAGCCGTAGCGGAGCAGCGACAACAGCGCCTTGCCGCCGGCGCTCTGGCTCACCGTCGGCATGACCCTGGATTTCAGCACGGCCCGGAGGAGGCCGAAGAACAGCAGCAGGCAGAAGCCCGCGAGCACCAGCGGGTTGGTCAGATAGGGCGCAATCTTGGCAAAACCGGCCAAATCGGGCATGGCGACCTCAAATCCAGGACACCCGGGGACCGCCTGCCACGGTCGTCGTTCCCGGTATGTTACCCCTTGCGCCGACTTTCACCAGCGGTTTTGCGCTCGGGCCTCGGCTGAGCACACCGGCACTCTGATACCCGACCCCCACCGATGCGTCACATGGCACACTTCTGCGCCATGGTGGCGCATGGAGATTCGGTTGATGCCTCCATGGAGGATCAATCGACGCGGCGAATCGGGGCGAGGGTTCCCGCGCTTTGGCGGCGGCTGTCTCCAGATTTCGGATCAGCGCTGATATGAATTGATTGATGCGTCGGCGATCGTCGGGTGCGGCAAGTAAAAAATGCTACACAAGTGTCGCATCGGTGCGACAGTTCCAAATCGAACATGCGCCACTTGTGAGTACTCGGGCGTGCGCCCGGCGATGGAGGCGAGACCCGCGCGGCGGCTCAATCTCAATCAATCCGGGCTCCGGATTGATCCGGCTGGAGGCTCGGCAGGGTCGGAGCTCGGCCCCGGGAAAAACCGACGGCTACTTGCCGAACACGCTCTTCAGCAGCGAGGTGGTGCGGGCGGCGGGGTTGGTCCGGATCGCGGCTTCTTCCTTGCCGAGGTAGGCAAAAATCGCCTTTTCGGCGTAGGTGACGACGTGGCCGGTGAGGTCGACGTCGAGCGCGCCGCCGACCAGCGGCAGCGAGCGGTATTCGCTGGCGATGCCCTGGAACGACTGCACGGCGCCGGCGTTCGAGAGCTCCTTGTCGACGATCGGGCGCATCTTCTGCGCCAGCGACTTTCCGGTTTTGCGCTCGAGATAGCGGGTCGCCGAGTTGTTCGGGCCGCTGAGCATGCCGGCCGCGTCCTGGAAGCTCAGGCCCCGGATCGCCTCGATGATCAGGTCCTGAGCTACCGGCGTCGCCGCCTCGGCGGCGCGGTTCATGCGGACCTCGAGGTCGTCGACCATGCCCGACATGCCGGCCATCCTGAGCGCCCCCTGCGCCTGCTTGAGCGGCCCGGGCAGCGGGATCCGCGCCTTGGGGTCATCGAGAAAGCCGCCGGGCTTGCCGAGCTGTGCGACCACCCGCTCGGTCCCGACCGTCAGCGCCTCGGTCAGCCCGGCCGCGACGTCCTGGGCCCCCGCCGGCGCCATCGCCAGCAGCCAGAGCAGCGCGATTGCCAATGAGCGCATCGTTCCTCGCTCCATTTCGGCGCGACATGCCGCCGGCCGCTGGAACCGGCAGGCTTGCTCCCGGGCCGGCCGCCGGTCAAGGCAGCTCTGGTGCGCATCGCCACCGCCGCTAGACGGTTGCGCCCATGCCGCCGTCGAGGTTGATCGCGGTGCCGGTGATGAAGGCGGCGCGCGCCGAGACCAGGAACGCGACCAGATCGGCGTACTCCTCGGCCTCGCCCATCCGGCCGAGCGGCACCCGCCGGCCCATCTCGATGTAGAGGTCCTCGACCGGCCGGTTGCCGGCACGGCGCTGCCACTGGGCACTTCTGATCAGGCCGATGCAGATCGTGTTGACCCGGATCTTGGCGGCCGCGTACTCGTTGGCCAGCGACTTGGTGAGGTTGATCCCGGCCGCGCGCGTGACCGAGGTCGGCAGCGCGCGGGCCGCGGGCGCCTTGCCGCCGACGATCGTGGCGTTGACGATCGCCCCGCCGCCGCGCTCACGCATGATCGGGACCACGGCCCGGCACAGCCGGACCGCGGCCATCAGCTTCAGATCGATGTCGGCGTACCAGGCCACATCATCCACCTCCTCGAGCCCGCGCGCTGCCGACGTGCCGGCGTTGTTGATCAGGATGTCGACCCCGCCAAACGCGCGCACGGCCTCGTCCACGAAGCGCTGGCAGTCCTCCGCCTTGGTCACGTCGGCGACCACCGGCAGGATTTCGCCGCCGCCCGCCCGGCGCAATTCCACGGCCGCCGCCTCCAGATGATCCGCCCGGCGCGCGCAGATCGCGACGTTGGCACCCGCGGCCGCGAGCCGCGCCGCAGCCGCTCGCCCGAGCCCGTCGCTGCCGCCCGTGACCAGCGCCACCTTGCCACCCAGCTCGAGATCCATGCTCCTGCCCCGCTCGCCCGTCGCGCCGTCCGGCGCCATGCCTCGCGCGATCATGCTCCGGGCGCGCATGGCGGGCAACCCGCCGCCCCGTCCCGATCGACGGCTGGCGCTGAGGCGCCGCGGAATGAACGCTAAGGTTTGCGCGCCTCGGCACTTACACATATAACTGAGCGCACGTTGGTACTGTTCCCGCCTGGAGGCCGCCATGGTTCGAACGCCCGGCCCCGCCATCGCCGTCGAGGCGCTGGGATTACTCGGCTGCATGATCGGGGCGCTGGTGGCCGGCCCGGCATGGGCGGCGCCGGCGGGCCAAGGGTCAGCGCCCGCCGCAACGCCGCCACCGCAGGATGCCGAGGTCGCCGATGCGCCCGAGCTGGACGATGCCTCCTACCGGGACCTGGTGACCGACGCGCAACGGCTGCTGAAGCTCCGCGGCTTCGATCCCGGCCCGCTCGACGGCCAGATCGGGCTGCGCACGCGCCGGGCGATCCGCGCCTACCAGGCGGCCGCGCGCTCGCGCGGGGTGCTCGAGGCCCTGAAGGGGCCGCCGCCGCTCGAGGCGAACGCGAGCGACCCGGCCGCGCGCCCGGAGCTGGTACGCCTCGGGCCGGCGGACCCCGCCGCGAGCGACTGAACCGGCGTCGGGCTTGGGCGCGGCTGGCCGTCCCTCAGCACGGCGGCTGTCCAACCCTGCCTCTCGCGGTCGCGAGGACGTCCTGAGCCAAGTCGACCTGCGCGGCGCGACCGCCCCTACGGTCGCCGACGCCGCCCCGCGAGCCCGCCGTGCGGCGGCGAACTAAGCCCGATCAAATAGCCGGCGGTCGTGCAGCCCGAGCCTGCCGCCGCCTCCAGGCCTGACATCGGCCGGCGCGGTGAGAAGTCCGAGCCATCGTCAGCGGGGCACCAGGAGCAGCTCCGCCGAGACGCTGGCGCTGACCGTCTCGAGGTCGGGCAAGGCCACCGGCGGCGGCGCCGGCGCCGCCTCGGCGACGCTCGCCCGGAACATCGGCCGGATCGGCGGCTCGCCCGGCACGGCCCCGACCTGCAGGGTCTCGATCGCCTCGACCCGCATGGCCATGCTGGTCGCTACCCGGTCGGCGCGAGCGCGGAGCGTCTGGATCGCCTCGACCACGAGCTCGTCCTCGAGCGCCCGGCGCGCCTCGGCGCTGAGCTCGTAGGTGAGGCCGTTGACGTGCAGGCCGTCCGCCTGCAACGCCCCGACCAGCTCGAGCAGCGCTGCCGCCTGCCGACTGGTGAGCCTGAGATCCTGCTCGGCCACCCAGCCGGTCGGCCGGCCGTCGCGATCCCGTTCCTGATACACGCGGTAGCCCCCGGACGCCGCGCGCACGCTCGCGACCGCGCGGGCCTTCTCGATCGCAGCGGTCATCGTACGGTTGACGGTCGCCTGCGCGGCCCGTGCGCTCGGCGCCTCGCCGTGCGCGGAGAGCACGCCGACCAGCGCGTCCTGCTCGACCTCGCGGGTCGCGCTCGCGCTCAGCGCGAGCTTGGTCCGCACCGGCTCGTCGGCCGCCCTCGGGACCGCGGCCGGTAGCGTCGCGAGGATCAGGCCTAGGCACAACGCAAGTCGGTTTCGCATCATATCCCTTTACCGTCGCCCGCCGGTCGCGTGCAAGGCTGCGCCTGCACGCCTGCCAGCTAACCATGCGTTCCCGATGAAAGCACCCAGGATGGGTAATCTGATCGCAGCGCACAGCCCATCGGGTTGCGGGCTCCGCCTCGAGGCGGTCGCGCTCCGCCCGGTACGCGCCGATCTCGGTGATAGTGACCGGCTTTGAGCGGCAGCATCTGCTCACCGCTCGTCAGCGAGCTCGCCGGCGAGCTGATCGTGGAGACGGAGCCGAAGCGCCTGACGGTGGCTTTCCAGGCGCAGCCCGCTGCCGACCCGACCTCGGACGGATCGGGCCGGGGAGCCGGTGGGCGCCCTAGCCCCCTCCCGGCCCCGCTCAGACGTCGAGTTCCTCGACCTGCTTGGCATTGGCCTGGATGAAGGCCAGGCGCAGCTCCGGCCGGCGGCCCATCAGCTGCTCGACCAGCTCCTCGGTCGAGCGGATGGTGGCGCCCTCGCCATCGGCAGCGATCTCGACCCGCTCGAGCACGCGGGTCCTCGGGTCCATCGTGGTCTCGCGCAACTGCCTGGCTGCCATCTCGCCCAGGCCCTTGAACCGGCTGGTCTCGACCTTGCGGCCCTTGAAGCGGGTCGCGAGCAGCCGGTCGCGCGCGGCCTCGTCGCGGGCGTAGGCGATGTCGCCGCCGGCGCTCAGCCGGAACAGCGGCGGCTGCGCCAGGTAGAGGTGGCCGTCCCGGATCAATTCCGGCATCTCGCGGAAGAAGAAGGTCATCAGCAGCGCCGCGATGTGAGCGCCATCAACGTCGGCGTCGGTCATGATCACGACCTTGTCGTAGCGCAGATCCTCGCCGCGATAGGCCTTGCCATGGCCGCAGCCGAGCGCGGTCACCAGATCGGCGAGCTCCCGGTTGGCGCGCAGCTTGTCGAGGCTGGCGCTGGCGGCGTTCAGGATCTTGCCGCGGAGCGGCAGGATCGCCTGGGTCTCGCGCTCGCGCGCCTGCTTGGCCGAACCGCCGGCGGAATCGCCTTCGACCAGGAAGATCTCCGTACCTTCGCGGCCGTCGATCGAGCAGTCCGCGAGCTTGCCCGGCAGGCGCAGCTTGCGGGTCGCGGTCTTGCGCGCGATCTCCTTGGAGCGCTTGCGCGCAAGCCGCTCCTCGGCCCGGCCCACGACGTGCTCGAGCAGCGCGCGGCCGGCCTCGCCGTGGCCCGAGAGCCAATGGTCGAAGTGGTCCTTGAGCGACAGCTCGACCTGGCGGCCGGCGTCGGGCGCGACCAGCTTGTCCTTGGTCTGGCCCTGGAACTGCGGGTTCGGCGTGAACAGCGACAGCAGCACGCAGGCGCCGCCCAGCAGATCGTCGGCGCTGACCTGGGCGACCTTGCGGTTGCCGGTCAGCTCGCCGCAGGCGCGCAGCGCCCGGATCAGAGCGTTGCGCAGCGCCTGCTCGTGGGAGCCGCCGAGCGGCGTCGGCACGGTGTTGCAGTAGAGGCCGACGTAGGGCTCCTCGTCCTCCGGCCAGGCGATCGCCCACTCGACCCGCCCCTGGCCGTCACCGAGCTCGGCCTCGCCGACGAACGGCAGTTCGGTGACGCACGTCCGCTCGGCGAGCGTCGCCTTGAGGAAGTCCTCGAGCCCGGCCGGGAAATGGAACACCTCGCGCTCGGGCACGGCGTCGGCGCCGACCAGCAGCCCCGGGTCGCACTGCCAGCGGATCTCGACGCCCCGGAACAGGTAGGCCTTGCTGCGCGCCATCCGGTGCAGCAGCGCCGGGCGAAACCGCAGGGCCGGCCCGAAGATCTCCGAATCGGGGCGGAAGCGGACGGTCGTGCCGCGGCGGTTGGGCGTGCCGCCGAGCCGCTCGAGCCCGCCGGTCGGCTGGCCGCGGACGAAGCTCTGGCGCCAGAGCTGACGATTGCGCGCGACCTCGACGGTCAGCTCCTCGGCCAGCGCGTTGACCACCGAGACCCCGACCCCGTGCAGGCCGCCCGCGGTCTGGTAGACCCTGGCGCCGAACTTGCCGCCCGAGTGCAGCGTGGTCATGATGACCTCGAGCGCCGAGCGGTCGGGGAACTTGGGGTGCGGATCGACCGGGATGCCGCGGCCGTTGTCGCGGACCGTGACCGCCCCGTCGGCCTCGAGCCTGAGCTCGATCCAGCTGGCATGGCCGGCGACCGCCTCGTCCATCGCGTTGTCGAGCAGCTCGGCGACCAAGTGATGCAGCGCCCGTTCGTCGGTGCCGCCGATGAACATGCCCGGCCGCCGGCGGACCGGCTCCAGGCCTTCCAGCACCTCGATGTCGGCGGCGGTGTAGTCGGCAGGCGTGGCGCCCGGGCGCGGCACGCCCTCATAAAGATCGTGCATGGGCGCCTATATGCCTTGGCGTGCGACCGAAAACAAGCGGTTTTGCTCCATATCCGGTAGCACCATCGACGGACGGCCCAATATGTAGCGGCAGGCGGCGCCCGCGATCCGGGGGCCGGATCAACGCGCGTGATTCAAGCTTGCCGCAGACGCGCCGGGGCGCTCGCGCGGACGTCGTCAGCAGGTCAACTGCTCGCTCTCGGAAAGCCGGCAGGCAAGCGTCGTGTAGCTGCGCCGCTCGCCCGGCCGGATCGGCTTGTCGTCGAGGCGGGCGAGGCCGAGATACTGAAGGTGCACCCGGGCGAGGCCCTGGTGCTCGAAGCCGAGTTCGCGCGCCGCCGCCTGGGAGAGATCGATCAGGCGATTCTTGACGAACGGACCGCGGTCGTTGACCCGGAGCACGAGGCTCCTGCCGTTCTCGAGATTGGTGACCCGCACCAGGCAGGGCAGCTGCAAGGTCGGATGGGCCGCGGTCAACGCACCGACGTCATAGATCTCGCCGTTCGCGGTCTGGCGGCCGTCGTAGTCGTCGCCATACCAGGACGCGATCCCGGTCGCCTCGTACGCGCTCACGAACTTCGGGTAGTACCATCTGCCGTCGATCCGATAGGGCGCGCCGATCTTGAAGTGCGGCTCAGATTCCGGCTGGCTGCTGCCGCAGCCGGCGAGCGCCACGAGCGCGCCGAGCAGGGCGCCGTAGCCGACGCCGATCCATCGCCTGCCCGATCCCGGCGCTCGCGGCATGGAACAGCTCCCCTCCTGAGAGACCCATACAAAACACAGCAAATTGCATCGGACAATCCGGTCGGACAACAGTCGGGTATGTCGCGCCGGAAATGCCCGCGCCGGTCCGCGCTGTTGTCGCCCGACGTGTCCGGGCGTAGCTTTCCGGGGCGTGATCCGGGAGGGAGCAGATGAAGATCGGGATCGTCGGCAGCGGAGCCATGGGCTCGGTCTACGGCGCGCTTCTGGCGGCCGCCGGCAATGAGCTCTGGCTGTTCGACCAGTGGCGGGAGCACGTCCTGGCGATGCGCACGCAGGGTCTCCGCTGCACCGGTGCCAGCGGCGACCGGACGGTGCCGGTGCACGCGACCACCGAAGCCGCCGAGGCGGGGCCCTGCGAGCTGGTCATCGTCGCCACCAAGGTCATGGACATCGAGCCGGGCGTGCGCGCGGCCGAGCCCATGATCGGGCCCGAGACCCTGATCCTGACGATCCAGAACGGCCTGGGCAACGTCGATCGGATCCGACAGGTGCTGCCTCCGGAGAACCTCCTGTTCGGCATCGCCGGTGGCTTCGGCGCCGAGATCCAGGCGCCCGGTCACGTCCACCACAACGGCATGGAGGCGATCAACCTCGCCGAGCTAAAGGGCGGGATCACGCCGCGCCTCGAGCGGGTGGCCGAGGTCTGGCGCGAGGCGGGCTTCAAGGTCCAGACGTTCGAGGACCTCTGGCCCGTGGTCTGGAGCAAGCTGATCGCGAACGTCGCGTTCAGCGCGACCTGCGCCGCGACCGGCATGCGGGTCGGCCAGGCGCGCGCCAACGAGTGGGCCTGGGGCATCGCCAAGGCCTGCATCAGGGAGGCGGCCGCGGTCGCCGCGGCCAAGGGCATCAGGCTCGCCTATGACGACCCGGTGCAGTGGGTCTCGGACTTCGCCGGCAAGATCCCGAACGCGCGCCCGTCGATGTATCAGGATCTGCTCGCCCGCCGGCGCTCGGAGATCGACTCGATCCAGGGCGGCGTGGTCGCCGAGGGCGCCAAGGTCGGCGTCCCGACCCCGACCTGCACCTTCATGGTCCAGTTCGTCAAAGCCCTGGAAGTCAAACGCCAGACCCACGGCGACAGCTACCGTGCCTTGTAGGGGTCGCTTGCATGCGCATGGTCATGCGCATATCTTACGCCGCGATCCCGCCGGAGAAATGCCATGGCTGCGCCGGTCTGCGACCCGAAGGCGCCCAAGAAGCCGGTCAATCTGTCGATCAACAGCGACCTGCTCCGCCAGGCCCGTGAGCTCGGGGTCAACCTGTCCAAGACCCTCGAAGGCCAGCTCGAGCAGCTGATCCGCGCCGAGCGCGCGCGCCGTTGGCAGGAAGAGAACCGGGCCGCGATCGAGGCCTACAATCGCTTCATCGAAGAACACGGGATCTTCAACGATATCCGACGCCGTCTCTGATGGCGCAGTTTGATGCCCACCGCAATCCGGTGCAACTGGACAGCCACCGGATGCCGTTCGTCCTCGACGTTCAGAGCGATTTTCTGGTCGCCTTGCCGACCCGGATCGTCGTGCCGCTGCTGCGTGCCGAATTGCTCCGGGACCCCATCCACAGGCTCCATCCGGAATTCCTGGTCGGCGACCTGCGGGTGATCATGGTGACCACCGAGATCGGCACCCTGCCTCGCGGAGCGCTCGGTGCCTCGATCGTCAGCCTCCACGGTTGGCGTGACGACATCATCGGGGCGATCGACATGCTGATCACCGGCGTCTGAGCCGCCTCAGGAGCGGTAGTCGGCATTGATCGCGATGTAGCCCGCGGTCAGATCGCAGGTCCAGACCTTGGCCGTGCCCGGGCCGCCGCCGACCACGACCTCCAGAAGAATCTCCCGGCCCTTGAGGTGGGCTACGACCGGGGTCTCGTCGTAGCCCTCGACCCGATGGCCGTCCTCGGCGATCGGGTGGCCGCCGAACCGGATCGCGATCCGCGCCGGCTCGATCGGCTCGCCCGCCTTGCCGATCGCCATGGCAAGCCGGCCCCAGTTGGCATCGCCGCCCGCGATCGCGGTCTTGACCAGCGGCGAGTTCGCAATGCTGAAGGCGATTTTTCTCGCTGAATCGTCGCTGACCGCACCAGCGACCCGCACCTCGATCAGCTTCTGCGCACCCTCGCCATCGCAGACCACCTGCTTGGCGAGGTCGGTCATCACCTTGGCAAGCGCGCTGCGAAAGCGTTCGAGCAGCGGACCGTCGAGGCGCGCCGGCGCCGGGTGGCGCGCCTGGCCGGTCGCGAACAGCAGCACCGTGTCCGAGGTCGAGGTGTCGCCATCGACCGTGATCGCGTTGAACGAGCCGCGGTTGGCTTCGGCGAGCAGCGCCTGGAGCAGGCCCGCCGGCAGCGCCGCGTCGGTGAACAGGAACGCGAGCATGGTCGCCATGTCCGGCTGGATCATGCCCGAGCCCTTGCAGATGCCGCAGATCGTGACCGCGGCATCGCCGATCGTGGTCCGCGCACAGCTGCCCTTGAAGAACGTGTCCGTGGTCGCGATCGCCCTGGCGGCGAGCTCCCAGGCCTGTGGCTCCAGGCTCGCCTCGAGCTCCGGCAACCTCGCGACCACGGTCGCGACGTCGAGACGCTCGCCGATCACCCCGGTCGAGGCGATGTAGATCTCCTCGGGCCGGGCCTCGAGCAGCTCCGCGGTCGCCTCGGCCTCGGTCCGGACCACGGCGTCGCCGGCCGGCCCGACCATCACGTTCGCCTGGCCGGCGTTGACCACCAGCGCCCGGGCCCGGCCGTAGGGCAGGATCGCGCGGCACCAGCGCACCGGGTGGCCCGGCAACAGGCTCCTGGTGAACAGGCCCGCGACCGTGGTGCCGGGGACGAGCTCGACCAGGGTCAGATCGGGCCGGCCGCGATAGCGCAGCCCGGCCGCGCAGGCGGCCAGACGCACGCCCGGGACCCGCGGCAGGTCGGGGAAACGCTCCGGAGCCAGGGGTGAGCGCGCGAGCGCCATCGATCTCCGCTCCCGAAAGCCTGCGCGCGACCGGCCTCGGTCACTCGGTCTTGGGCGGCTGCCCGGCCGCGGGCGCGGCCTGGGGCGGCTCTTGCGCGGGCGCGGCCTGGGGCTGCTCTTGCGCCGGGGCAGCCTCGGGCTGCTCGGCCATCGGCGTGCCGTCGAGATTAAAGCGCTCGATCTTGGCGCCCTCGTGCAGATCGCTGACCAGCGCGGTCACGATCTCGCGCGCCAGGTCCTGGCGCAACTGCGCCTGGCTCTCCTCGAAGGTCGGCTCGACGGTCCGGCGCTCGAACACCTTGATTACGTGCCAGCCGAACTGGGTCTGGACCGGCTCGGTCGTGAACTGGCCGGGCTCGAGCGCGAACGCCGCGTCGGCGAATGCGGGCACCATCTGGTCCTTCCGGAAGAAGCCGAGATCGCCGCCGTTCGACGCCGACGGCCCGGTCGAGCGCTCCTTGGCGAGCGTCGCGAAATCGGCGCCGCCCTGCAGCTCCTTGATCACTGCGTCGGCCTCCTCCTTGCTCTTGAGGAGGATGTGGCGAGCGTGGACCTCGGGCTGCGCGAAGTTCTCGCCCTGCTTCAGCTGATCGTAGCGCTCGTGTAGCTTGGCCTCGGTCGTGCCCTCCTCGATCTTGCGCCGGATCAGGGCGTCGCGGAGCACGTTCGCCCGGGCTGCGGCCAGCGCCACCTGGACCGAAGGATCATCGCCGAAATTCTGGCGCTCGGCCGCGTTGGCGAGTAGCTGGTAGTCGATCACCCGGTCGAGCAGGACGCCGAACAGCACCTGCATCGGCATCTGCCGATACTGCTCGGGCAGGCCGCGCGCGGCCTCCTCGACCTGCGAGCGATGCACCGCGACGCCGTCGACGATCGCCACCACGGGGTCCTGGTCCGCGGCCGGCTGCTGCGCCCGGGCGGCGGCGCTCAGCGCCAGAAGGCCGATGGCGGCGGCGGCGAGGGTCTTGGCGAACATCGGGGGTGCTCCAGGGATCAGTGCGCGATCGGGCCACATACAGGCAGCCGCACAAAGGCACAAGCCCCAATCGCGGGCCGGCGATCGCCGGTCGCGCCGACCGCCCGGGGGCCGGGGCTCGCGTTGACACTTCCGGGCAGACTGCCTATCTGACGAGGCAGTTTCGCCCCCTGTCTCGACCTCCTTGGGAGGACCTCGCGCCCATGATCGGCGGTCTTGCCAAGCGGCTGTTCGGCTCCGCCAACGACCGCGTCATCAAGTCCCTGAAGAAGACGGTCGACGCCATCAACGCTCTCGAGCCTGAGCTGCAGGGGCTGACGGATGCCGACCTCAGGGCGCGCACCGATCGCTTTCGCGAGCGGCTGGCCGCCGGCGAGACCCTCGACGACCTGCTGGTCGAGGCGTTCGCGACCGTGCGCGAGGCCGCCAAGCGCACCCTCGGCCAGCGCCATTTCGACGTCCAGCTGATGGGCGGCATGGTGCTGCATCAGGGCAAGATCGCCGAGATGAAGACCGGCGAAGGCAAGACCCTGGTCGCGACTCTGGCCGTCTATCTGAATGCGCTGACCGGCAACGGCGTCCACGTCGTCACGGTCAACGACTACCTGGCCCGGCGCGATGCCGCCTGGATGGGCCAGATCTATCAGTTCCTCGGCCTCACGGTCGGCTGCATCGTGCCCGGCCTGGACGAAGTGGCGCGCAAGCAGGCCTACGGCGCCGATATCACCTACGGGACGAACAACGAGTTCGGCTTCGACTATCTGCGCGACAACATGAAGTTCGCGCCCGAGATGATGGTCCAGCGCGGCTTCAACTACGCGATCGTCGACGAGGTCGACAGCATCCTGGTCGACGAGGCGCGCACGCCGCTGATCATCTCGGGCCCGAGCGAGGAGAGCTCGGAGCTGTATCTGACGGTCGACAGCTACATGCCGAAGCTCGAGCCCGACGACTACGAGAAGGACGAGAAGCAGCGCTCGGTGTCGCTGACCGAGAGCGGCGGCGAGAAGATGGAAGCCTGGCTCGCCGAGGCCGGCCTGCTCAAGCATCCCGAGCTGTACGACATCGCCAACGTCACGCTGGTCCACCACGTCAACCAGGCGCTCAGGGCCCATCGCCTGTTCACCCGCGACGTCGACTATCTGGTCAAGAACGGCAAGGTGATCATCGTCGACGAGTTCACCGGCCGGATGATGGAGGGCCGCCGCTATTCCGACGGCCTGCACCAGGCGCTCGAGGCCAAGGAGAAGGTGCCGATCCAGCCGGAGAACCAGACGCTCGCCTCGATCACCTTCCAGAACTACTTCCGGCTCTACCCCAAGCTCGCCGGCATGACCGGCACGGCGGTGACCGAAGCGGCCGAGTTCGGCGAGATCTACAAGCTCGATGTGGTCGAGGTCGCCGACCCACATGCCGATGATCCGGGACGACGAGGACGACGAGGTCTACCGGACCGCGAACGAGAAGAACAAGGCGATCGTCGCCAGCATCGCCGATGCCCACGAGCAGGGCCAGCCGATCCTGGTCGGCACGGTCAGCATCGAGAAGTCGGAGCATCTCTCGACCCTGCTGAAGAAGGAGAAGATCCCGCACCAGGTGCTGAACGCCCGCTACCACGAGCAGGAGGCGTTCATCGTCGCCCAGGCCGGGCGGCTCGGCGGCGTCACGATCGCGACCAACATGGCCGGCCGCGGCACCGATATCCAGCTCGGCGGCAACGCCGAGATGCGCAAGCTGCAGGAGCTCGCCGAGGTCGAGGACGAGGCCGAGCGCGCCCTGCGCGGCGCCCGGGTCGAGCAGGAGGTGGCGGAAGAGAAGCAGAAGGTGCTGGCCGCCGGCGGCCTCTACGTGCTCGGCACCGAGCGCCACGAATTGCGCCGGATCGACAATCAGCTGCGCGGCCGTTCGGGGCGCCAGGGCGATCCCGGCCGCTCCAAGTTCTTCCTGTCGCTCGAAGACGACCTGATGCGCATCTTCGGTTCCGAGCGCATGGACAGCATGCTCGGCAAGCTCGGCCTGAAGGAGGACGAGGCGATCGTCCATCCCTGGATCAACAAGGCGCTCGAAAAGGCGCAGCAGAAGGTCGAGGCCCGCAACTTCGAGATCCGCAAGAACCTGCTGAAGTTCGACGACGTGATGAACGATCAGCGCAAGGTGATCTACGAGCAGCGCCACGAGCTGATCCTGGCCAAGGAGATCGGCGACACGGTGCGCGACATGCGCCATCAGGTGATCGACGATCTGGTCGCGGCGACGATTCCGGAGAAGGCGTACCACGAGCAGTGGGACATCGAAGGGCTCGAGCGCGACTGCAAGCGCCTGCTGGCGCTCGACGTGCCGGTCGCCGAGTGGGCCAAGGAAGAGGGCATCGCGGATGCCGAGCTCAAGGAGCGGATCGTCAACGAGTCCGACCGCAAGACGGCGCACAAGGTCGTGACCTACGGTGCCGACATGATCCGGATGGCCGAGAAGAGCCTGCTGCTGCAGATCGTCGACCATCTCTGGAAAGAGCACCTTTTGCACCTCGATCATCTGCGCCAGGGCATCCATCTGCGCGGTTACGGCCAGCGCGACCCCTTGAACGAGTACAAGCGCGAGGCGTTCGCGCTGTTCGAGGCGATGCTGACCAACCTGCGCCAGACGGTGACCCAGGTGCTGAGCCATCTCGAGATCCGGATGCAGCCGCAGCAGGCCGAGGTCGCGGACGGCGCCGAGGAGCCGCTCGCCGCGACCGGCACCGACGACGCCCGCCCGACCCGGGTCGCGGCCCGCCCGACTTCGAGGCCGCGGGTCGCGGCGAGCGGCGGCGGCCCGGTCGCCGGCGCCGGCGCGCCCGGTCCGAGCCAGCCGGCGAGCTGGGGCAAGGTGCCGCGCAATGCCCCCTGCCCCTGCGGCTCGGGCAAGAAGTACAAGCATTGCCACGGCCGCCTGAACTGAGCCAGGCCTGCCGATGACCGGTGGTCATGTCCGCCACGGCAAAGCAAGCGTGAGCCGACGCCGTCATGCATCTCGACTTGCCGTCTGGCTGGCGGCGTGTGGCCTCGGACTGGCCCTGGGCTCGGGCGGCGGGACGGCGCAGATGCAGGCGCCGCCGTTCGGCTGGGACATGTGGGACCCGGCCTGGAGGCAGCGGGACGCCTGGCGGTCCCAGCAGATGGATCAGAACCTGCGCTGGCGTCAGACCCGGCACGAAACCTTCCTCCGGGAAGGCGTGCCGGCGCCCTATCAGGGTGCGCACAACCCGCTCGCCAGGACCCCCGAGACCGTCGCTCAGGGCCGCACGCTCTACATGGCGAAATGCGCCCCCTGCCACGACGCCTCGGGCCTGGGTCATGGCGATGCCGGCCTCGCGCTCTACCCGTCGCCGGCGCTGCTCGCCGAGTTGATCCGGATGCCGCAGGCGGTCGACCCCTACCTGGTGTGGGCGATCTCCGAAGGCGGAGCGCCGTTCGGGACCAAGATGCCGGCCTTCAAGAAGGCGCTCACCCAGGACCAGATCTGGCAGGTCATCACCTTCATGCGGGCCGGTTTCCCCGCCACGAGCGCGACCGGCCAACGGTAAGGCGCGCGCCGCTGTCGTCGGTGACCCGGCTCGCCGACGGCCGGCCGAGGCTGGTGCTGTACGGATCCGATCGGGTCTCCGGGCCCGCCACTCCGCCAGAGCCGCCGGCCGCCTCGCATTGCCAACGACCACGAAGAGTTTATAGTGGGCCGGAAGTCTGGGCCTACGGGTTCGTGTGCGCTGGAGGAGGCAGAAAAATGGCCGGCCGCAAAGACCAGGAACAACTCCAATCTCAGCAGTGGCGTCGGCAACTGCTTCGCGGCGGCATCGATCGGCGCGAGTTCGTGACCCGCAGCCTGAGCGCCGGCCTGAGCCTCGCGGGCGTCAGCGTGGCTGCCAGGTACGGGATCGGCAGCGCGCACGCCGACCGGCCCCTGACGCCGACCTTCTACCAGTGGATCGAGGACCTCCATCCCGGCATTCCCAAGGTCAACGAGAAGTTCCCCGGCATCAACTATCAGATCGCGCCGGTCGAGGGCTTCGGCGTCGAGCGCTTCGTCGCCGAGGCCAAGAAGGGCGAAAGCACCTGGGACGTCTACGTCGGCATGACGCCGTTCGTCGAAATGACGGAGATGATCAAGGCCGGCGTGATCGAGCCGTGGGACGACTACATCCCGAAAGAAGTCATTGACGACATCATCCCGTCGATCCGGCAGGAGTGCACGGTCGACGGCAAGCTCTACAGCTGGCCGTTCCTGCTGGATGTGATCGGGATGGGCTGGCACTCGGGCCTGTCCAGCCAGGCCGGACTGTCCGGGCCGCCGCCCGCGACCTGGGACGAGTATCTGCAGAACGCCAAGACGGTCGTCGACTCCGGCGCCGCCCCGTTCGGCGCGACCTTCGATGCCCACGGCTGGCGCTCGCTGGCCCCCTTCACCCACAGCCTCAGCACCGACGTCTACACCTCCGAGGGCCTGTTCGACTTCACCAGCGAGCCGGCGATCGAAGCGCTGAAGCTGATGAAGGAGATCATGGCGCTCGCGAACCCCGACATCCTGTTGGCGGGGACCACCGACGCCGGCGTCAATGGCACGCCCGACGAGGTCGCGTTTGCCGCCCAGCGGGTCTGCTACTACACCAAGTACTTCAACGCGCCGCTGCGCATGGCCCAGTACTGGCAGGACCCGAGCCAGCTGCAGCTGGCGCCGCTGCCCAAGTTCAAGGGTGGCGAGGGCTCGACCGTGTTCTGGACGACCGGCTCCTGCCTGCTGAAGTACGGCCAGAACAAGGAGAAGGCGGCGGAGTATCTCAAGGCCCTGACCTACGATCCGCAGATCTGGAAGGATTCGATCGCCGGCACCGAGACCGCCCATCCCGGGCAATTGCCGCCGTACAAGTCGGTCTACGCCGACTGGACCGCCAACCCGCCCGACTGGATGCCGGCCTTCGTCGGCCTGGTGCGCGGCCAGCTCGACAAGGCGAAGGCGATCACCAACAACCTCTTCGGCCTGCAGCAATTCGTGATCGGACAACCGATCTGGGAGACCTACCTCAAGGGCGAGGAGAAAGATCCCAAGGTCGCGATGAAGAAGGTGGTCGACGCCGTGCACGCCGAGATGCAGCGCGGCTGATGCGTCACCTCCGAACGGAGGGGCGCATCGGCGGCGCTCCTCCCGTCGGTTTCTGACCGACCTTACCGTTCGAGACGAGCAAGCCTGTGGCCGCAGTCGTAGCTCGACCGTCATGGGCGACCCGCCGCAGCCATCTCCAGGAGCAGATCAGCCCGTGGGTGTTCCTCCTGCCCGCGCTGATCTTCTTCGTCTGGTACCAGGCCTATCCGATCATCCGCGTGGTCTGGATCAGCTTTACCGATTTCAAGTTTCTCAGCGGCGAGCCGGCCCACTGGGTCGGATTCGGCAATTACGCCGAAGCGCTTTCCGATCCTTTGATGTGGACGAGCCTGTGGCGCGCCGCTCTGTTCACGATGATGTTCCTGCCGGGCACGATCATCGTGCCGCTGCTGGTGGCGATCCTGGTCGACCGGGTGCAGAATCAGCGGGTCGCGACGGTCTACCGGGTGATCCTGCTGATCCCGGCGGTGATCCCGAGCACGCTGATCTTCGTGCTCTGGAAATGGATGTACAATTACCAGGTCGGGCCGATCAATCACTTCCTGGTCCAGGTGCTCGGGGTCTTCAGCTTCCAGAATGCGCCGCAGTGGCTGGGCGGCACGCCGCTGACCCTGCCGTCGATCGCAATCATGGAGATCTGGTGGGGACTGGGCTACCACAGCGTCTTCTTCCTCGCCGGCCTCGCCGCGATCCCCAAGGAACTGCCGGAGGCGGCCCGCATCGACGGCGCCAATGAATGGCAGGTGTTCTGGCACGTCACGCTGCCGCGCCTGCAGCCGATCATGATGATCCTGGTCGTGCTGCGCTTCGGCACCTCGATGGCGGTGATCGACGAATACCTGATCATGGGCGGCTTCAACCGCGACTCGCCGACCTACACCTGGACCATCTTCATGTACGACCAGGCCTTCAAGACCGGCCTGTGGCGCCAGGGCTTCGCGGCCGCGATCGGCATGATCGGCGCGGTCGTGATGATGGTGTTCGTCGCCTTCCTCCTCTACGTCTTCCGGCGCAAGGGCTGAGCGGATGCAGGCGAGCCAGTCGCAGCGGCGCGGGCTTGCGGCCCCGGACCGCCGGAGCGCGCCCGGCTGGCTGGTGCGCCATCGCGCCGCGATCGTCCGCCACACCATCATCAACGTCTTCCTGCTGACGATCCTGCTGCCGCTCTTCTGGGTCCTGCTGCTGTCGATCAAATCCCTGCCGGATTCGATGACCGGTCAACTGTGGCCGCGCAAGTTCGATTTCTCCCACTACCAATACGTCTTCGACAAGATCGAGACCTTGCCGGTCAATCTCTTCAACAGCATCTACGTGACCGCGGCGACCGTCGTGATCACGGTGTTCTGCGCGGTGCTCGCGGGCTACGCGCTCGTGCACCTGAAGCCACGCGGGGCGCCCTTCATCATCGCGATGCTGATCGCCTCGCTCTATTTCCCGACCCGGGTGGTGTCGATCATCACGATCTACCAGATCCAGGATCACCTCGGCCTGATCAACACCACGAGCGGGCTGATCCTGCCCTACATCACGCTCAACCTCGCGGTCAGCGTGCTGATCATGCGCTCTGTCTTCCAGCTCGTGCCGCACGAGCTGATGGACGCCGCCCACATCGACGGCGCCGGCGTCTGGCGCACGCTCTGGATGGTCGGCCTGCCGCTGGTCCGGAACGGCCTCGTGGTCGTGATCATCGTCAACTTCGTCACCGCCTGGGGCGAGTACCTGTTGTGCACGACGCTGACCAACGACCAGGTCGTGCGCACGATGCCGGTCGTGCTCGCGGCCGCCCAGGGCGGCATGGGCCAGTGGGCCTGGCCGCGGATCGCCGCGGTCTACATGATCGTCGTGACCCCCGGCATCGTCGCCTTCGCTTTCGCCCAGCGCCTCTTCTTCAAGGGGCTCATGGAGGGGGTACTGAAGGCGTAGGCCTGCGCGCGGTCCGGAGCGCGCTCTTACGCGGCGCGGCGCGCGCCTATCCCGAATGCAGTCACGGAGACGCATTCGGGAGCTTGGCGATGAGCTGGTATCGATATGGTTGGATTCTGGCGCTCGGCGCGATCGTTGCGGTCATGCTGGCGCCCGGCAGTGCCAGGGCGGCTTCGGTCTGGTTCGCCCTCGATCCCGACCAGGTCGTCTGTGATGTCGTGAACAGCCGCACTTGTACCATCGAGATTGCCTGGTCGGTCAGCAACGAAGACCACTTCGACAAATGGAAAATCTGCTGGAAGATCAAGGAAGCCGAGACGTGGCTCGATGATCACTGCGACTACAATGCCAAGGTCCGCAAGATCGAGAATCATTTTTATGCGATTCCGGACCTGAAGATGGGCGAATATTACTGGATCAAGCTGGAAGGGCGGCGGGGGAGCAGCGGCCACTGGACCTGCTTGAACAAGGGGATGATCCGCAGCGTCGGCTCCGCGGTGCGGCTCGGGGGCGGCGGCATCTGCGTCGACTTTTGAGCGCCTCCAGGACAGAGGCAACGGGGGCCGGCGTCCGTCGGCGCTACTCGCGCACGACCATGACCGAGCATTTGGCGTGGCGGACGACTTTGCCGGCGTTGGGGCCGAGCAGGTAGTCGCTGAGCTCGGGGCGGTGCGAGCCCATGATGATCAGGTCGGCCTTGATCGCATCGGCGGCCTTGAGGATCTCCTGATAGACCTTGCCCTCGGCGACGATCCGGCGGGATTCGATTTCGGACGGCACCTGCTGGGCGGCGAAGTCGCGCAGCTGCTTGGCCGCCTGCTGGCGGAGCTTGGTCTCGAAGCCCTCAGGGAAGAACTGGCCGACCATCGGCAGGCCGAACTCCGGCACCACGGCGATCAGGTGCAGCCGCGCCTCGAAGGTCTCGCACAGCGAGACTGCGGTCGGCAGGGCCTTGCGCCAGGAGTGCTTGTCGGACAGATCGACCGGCACCAGGATGTTGCGGTACATGGGCGTCTCGGTCTCCAGGTTCAGGCGCCACCGGCCGCGACGGTGACGGTCGCTGGCGCGAGGCTCGGGCCGCGGCGCCGTTGCAGCCAGACGATCAGGCCGAGCACCACCAGCGCCGGCAGCCACATCAGCTCCTTGGGCGGCCGGTCGTTGACCCCGAGCACGCTCGTGATCTCGAACTCGAAGTCGAGGCCGGCCTTCTCGGCGGCGCTGCCGAAGCCGACCTGGTCGATGAACACCCTGCCCTCCTCCTCGCGCACTTCGAGCCCGGCGTTCGCCAGGCGCGCCTCGCCGGGGCCGGCCGGGCCCATCGGCAGCATCACGGTCTTCTGCACCTCGTCGCCCTCGATCGAGAGCCCCCCGGCCTCGAGGCGCAGGCTGCCGCCGTCGGGGACGGCGGCCGCGGCCTGCACGATCTCTGCCGGGTCGACCTCGATCAGCGGCGGGTAGATCATGTCCCACCAGAAGCCCGGCCGGAAGAGGGTGAAGGCGACCAGCAGCAGGGCCACCGATTCCCAGAGCCGGCTCCGGGTCAGGAACCAGCCCATGGTCGCGGCCGCGAACACCAGCATCGCGACGACCGCGGTCGCGATCGTGATCAAAAGATGCAGCCAGGTGTCGACCCCGATCAGCAACAGCTGGGTGTTGAAGATGAACAGGAACGGCAGGGCGGCGGTGCGCAGGCTGTACCAGAAGGCGGTGATGCCGGTCCGGATCGGGTCGCCGCGCGAGATCGCGGCGGCGGCAAACGAGGCGAGCCCGACCGGCGGCGTCACGTCCGCCATGATGCCGAAATAGAACACGAACAGGTGGACCGCGATCAGCGGCACGATCAGCCCGCTCTGGGCGCCGAGCTCGACCACCACCGGCGCCATCAGGGTCGAGACCACGATGTAGTTGGCAGTGGTCGGCAGGCCCATGCCGAGGATCAGGCTGATCACGGCCGTGAAGACCAGCATCAGCAGCAGGTAACCGCCCGAGATGAATTCGACGAAGTCGGTCAGCTTGAGCCCGATGCCGGTCAGCGTGACGGTGCCGACGATGATCCCGGCGGCGGCGGTCGCGACCCCGATCCCGATCATGTTGCGGGCGCCGGCCGCGAGCCCGTCCCGGAGATCGCCGACGCCCTGACGAAAGGCGGCCTCGAGCCGGCCGTGGCCACGCAGCGCCGCGGTCAGCGGCCGCTGAGTGATCAGGATCAGGATCATCAGCGCGGTCGCGTAGAACGCCGACAGGCCGGGGGACAGCCGCTCGACCATCAGGCACCAGACCAGCACCACGACCGGCAGCAGGAAGTGCAGGCCGACCTTGACCGTCGGCCCGACCTCGGGCAGCTCGAGCACCGGCGCGTCCGGATCGTCGACCTCGAGCTCGGGATAGCGGGCGCCGAACCAGCAGAGAGCCAGATAGGCAAGGCCGAGCAGGGCGAGTACGATCCAGGTGGCACTCGCCGGGAACACCGTCTTGAGCCAGCCGATCCCGTAATAGACCGCGCCGGCGACGATGGTCAGGCTCGCGGCCACGATGCCGAAGGTGATCAGGTTCTGCTGCCAAGTCGTGATCTGGCGCTTGGGCAGCCCCTCGAGGCCGCCCTTCACGGCCTCGAGATGGACGATGTAGAGCAGCGCGATGTAGGAAATGATCGCCGGCAAAAAGGCGTGCCTGATCACTTCAATGTACGGGATGCCGACGTACTCGACCATCAGGAAGGCGGCAGCACCCATGACCGGCGGCATGATCTGGCCGTTGACGGAGGCCGCGACCTCGACCGCGCCCGCCTTCTCGGCCGTGAACCCGACCCGCTTCATCAGCGGGATCGTGAAGGTGCCGGTGGTGACGACGTTGGCGATCGAGGACCCGGAGATCAGCCCGGTCAGGCCCGAGGACAAGACCGCCGCCTTGGCCGGCCCGCCGCGCATATGGCCGAGCAGCGCGAACGCCACCTTGATGAAGTAGTTGCCGGCGCCGGCCTTGTCGAGCAGCGAGCCGAACAGCACGAACATGAAGACGAAGCTGGTCGAGACCCCGAGGGCGATGCCGAACACGCCCTCGGTCGAGAGCCACAAGTGCGACATCGCCTTGGACAGCGAGGCGCCCTTGTAGGCGAGCATGTAGGGCGCGTACGGGCCGAGGAAGACGTAGGCGAGGAACACCAGCGCGACCACCATCAACGGCGGGCCGAGCGCGCGGCGGGTCGCTTCGAGCAATAGGATCATGCCGACCGCCGCGACCACCAGATCGAGCGTCGTCGGGTTGCCCGGCCGGTTCGAGAGCGCGTGGTAGAAGAGGTAGAGATAGGCCGCCGTGAACGCCGCGACCGCGGCCATCACCCAGTCCTGGAGCGAGACGCGGTCGCGCGGCGAGCGCCTGAGCGCCGGGTAGGCGGTGAAGGTGAGAAACAGGGCGAACGCCAGGTGGATCGCGCGCGCCTCGGTGTCGTTGAGCACGAACACGTTGAGCATGAACGGCAGCGGCGAGGCGTACCAGAGCTGGAACAGCGACCAGGCGATCGCGACCCAGAGCAGGATCGCGCCGGCCGCCCCGCTTGGATGCCGGGCGCCGGTATCGCTCTGCGCCACCAGCTCCTGCAGGGCCGCATCGTCCCGCCGGCGTTCGGCGTGCACCCGCGGATCGGTCATGGCACGCTCCTCTCGATGGACGCGGCTCGAGTTGTCTTCGCAGCTGCCGATTAAAGCCCGGCCGGCGCGCGCGCGCAAATTCGGAGGTTCGAGACGCGGGCGAGCGGAGGCAGCGATCGCCCGACGCCCTTGCGGCAAATTCCGGACAGTGTGAACCAGTTCACAACCAGCGCGCTGAAAGCGAGGTAATCAGTATCAATCGGAATAGCATAAGGGGGATTAACAATGAAGATGACGTACTATGAGCTCGAGCGCAAGACCGATGCGGCACGTCAGCTGCGCGCCGAGACGTTGGGCGGGCTGGCCTGGGTGGTCAGCGCGTTGACAAGCTTGTTCCGGGCGCTCCGCCGGCCGCTCCGCCTGCTGGCCCCCCTGACCGGCGCCCGCAAGGCCTGATCCCGCCGGCTCCGACGGCTCCGTCGGGCATGCCTCGCAGGTGTGCCCGGGAGGTCAGCTGCGTCCCTTCATTCACCGCCATTTGCGGACCCGGATCATGCCGAACCTCGTGCTGCTGATCGCCTGCTTCATGCTGGGCGTGCTGATGCGCCGGCTCGGGCGCTTTCCCGACAACACGCCCTCGGTGCTGAACGCCTTCATCATCCACGTCTCGCTGCCGGCGCTGACGCTGCTCTACGTGCACGCGCTGCCGATCGAGCGCTCGCTCGCCTACCCGACCGCGATGGCCTGGATCCTGTTCGCGCTCGGCTTTGTCTTCTTCGTCGCGCTCGGCCGCGCCGCCGGCTGGCCGCGCGCCACGATCGGCGGCCTGATCCTGGTCGGCTCGCTCGCCAACACCTCCTTCCTCGGCCTGCCGATGATCGAGACCTTCTACGGCGCCGAGCATCTCGGGCTCGGCATCCTGATCGACCAGCTCGGCACCTACATGGTGCTCTCGACGCTCGGCATTCTGGTCGCCGTGACCTATGCCGCGGGCGACGCCTCGCCGGCCGCGATCGCGAGGAAGATCCTGCGCTTCCCGCCGTTCCAGGCGGTTCTGCTGGCATTGGCGCTGAAACCCTTCGACTACCCCGCCGGCGCCGAGATCGTGCTCGGCAAGCTCGGCGCGACGCTGGCGCCGCTGGCGCTGGTCTCGGTCGGCTACCAGCTGCGCCTGGCCGAACTCCGCGGCCGGCTCGCGACGCTGTCGGTCGGACTGGCGTTCAAGCTGGTGATGGGACCGGCCCTGGTCCTGGCGCTGTTCGCCGGCGCGCTGGGTGCGGGCGGCCCGCACATCCAGGTGACCATCTTCGAGGCCGCGATGGCGCCGCAGATCGGCGCCTCGATCGTGGCGCTCGAGCACAAGCTCGACCCGCCGCTGGTGACGCTGATGGTCGGCATCGGCATCCCCTTGTCGTTCCTCACCCTGCCGCTCTGGTGGTACGCGTTGCAGGGGGTCTAGGTAGAGGGGGATTCGAGGCTTGCGAAGCCGGCAGGGGCGCCCGGATTGAAGCGCTCGTGACGCCGGCCATTCCTGCTCGCGCGAGGAGACTGCTCATGCTCGAGGACGATTTGCATGCCCTGATCGGGGACATCTACGAGGCCGCGGTCGACCCGGATCTCATTCCGGTGGTCCTGCAATGCATGTGCGCCCTGACCGACAGCAGCGCCGGGGCGCTGGGTTGGCACTCGGACGGAGCGCTTGAGCAGGACGTAGCGTTCGGGGCCGACCCGGCTTTGGGGGCAGTGGCGCGCGAATTTCACGATCAAAACTTGTATGTTCAGCGATCGCACCTTGTGCCGGTCGGCACCGCCGCGCTTGGCGCGCAGCTCGTCAGCGATGACGAGATCAAACGCACGGACCTTTATCACCTGATGCTTCGCCCCGGCGCGCTCGCTCACCTTCTCAGCTTCGCCTTCCACAGAGAGCCTAGTTCCCTCGGCGAGGTTTCGCTCTGGCGGCCGGAGGATCGCGAGCGCCACGGCGCCGGCGAGCTGGCGATCGCGAACGTCCTGGCGCGGCATCTGCGGCGCTCGTTCGCCATCGCCTGCCGCGTCCAGCAGGCCTGGACGCGGGCGATCCAGCTCGAGGAGGTGCTGGGCCGGCTTGCGGTCGGCTGTCTTCTGATCGAGGCCAGCGGCCGGTTGATCGTCGCCAATCCCGAGGCCGAGGCGATCCTCGGCCGCAACCGGCCGCTGCGCGTCGTCGGGGCTCGGGTGGTGGCGGACACAGCGGCCAACCGGCGCAAGTGGCAGCGGCTGCTGGGCCGGCTGACGCCCGCCGACGGCGCCGCCGAGGGCACCGCGGTGACGCTCGAGACCGGCGACGGCGCCCCGCTCAGGGTCCTGGCCATACCGCTCCGACCGACGCGCTGCGAGGCGGTCGGGCTGACGCCGCCGGCGCCAGACCTGGGGCTGGTCGTCATCGGCGAGGCGCGGCCGCGACCGGATCGCGGGGCCGCCGCGCTCGCCCGACTCTACGGGCTGACCGCCGCCGAGGCCGGGCTCGCGGTGGCGCTGCTGCAGGGCGAATCGCTGCAGGATTACGCCGAGCGCCAGCGGCGCAGCCTGAACACGGTCAAGACCCACCTCAAGTCGATCTTCGCCAAGACCGGCGCCCGGCGCCAGACCGAGCTGATCCGCGAGCTCGCGACGCTTGGCCTGTTCATGCACTGAAGAATTCCGGGCGGGCATGGTCGCCTTGGATTCAAGCGCTTGCGACTGCCGGCCGTTGCTGCCCGCGCAAGGAGACTGGCCATGATCGAGGACGAATTGCATGGCCTGATCGGCGACATCTACGACGCCGCGGGCGACCCGGATCTCATTCCGGTGATTGTGAAACGTATGTGCGCGCTGACCGGCAGTGGCGCCGGAGCGCTGAGCTGGCACTCGGACAAGGGGCTCGAGCGGAATGTGCTCTTCGGGATCGACCCGGCTTTGGCGCCCCTTCGGATCGCGTACGGCCACCAGCACCTCTATTTTCACAGGCGGCATTTGGCGCCCGCGGGCACCGCCCTGCTCGGCGCGCAGCTCGTCCCCGACGCCGAGATCAGGCGGACCGACCTCTATCAACTGGTATTACGCCCTGCGGGCTTCGCTCACCTCATCCTCGTTCCCTTCCTGAACGAGCCGGGCTCGCTGGGCGAGGTCACGCTTGGACGGCCGGAGAATCGCGAGCGCCACAGCGCCGGCGAGCTGGCGATCGCCAACCTCCTGGCGCGGCATCTGCGGCGCTCGTTCGCCATCGCCCGCCGCATCCAGCAGGCCTGGATGCAGGCGACGCAGCTCGAGGAGGTGCTGGGCCGACTTGCGATCGGCTGCCTCCTGATCGAGGCCAGCGGCCGGTTGGTTGTGGCCAACCCCGAGGCCGAGGCGGTCCTCGGCCGCAATCGGCCGCTGCGCCTCGTCGGCGCTCGGGTGGTGGCGGACACCGCCGCCAACCGGCGCAAATGGCAGCGGCTGCTTGGCCGCCTGACGCCCGCCGGCGGCGCCGCGGAGGGCACGGCGGTGACGCTCGAGACCGAGGACGGCGTCCCGTTCAGGGTGCTGGCCATACCCCTCCGACCGACGCGCTGCGAGGCGGTCGGGCTGACGCCGCCGGCGCCAGACCTGGGGCTGGTCGTCATCGGCGAGGCGCGCCCGCGCTCGGATCGCGGGGCCGCCGCGCTCGCCCGGCTGTACGGACTGACCGAGGCCGAGGCCGGGCTGGCGGTCGCGCTCCTGGAGGGCCAATCGCTCCAGGACCATGCCGAGCGCCGGCAGCGCAGCCTGAACACGGTCAAGACCCATCTCAAGTCGGTGTTCGCCAAGACCGGCGCCCGGCGCCAGACCGAGCTGGTCCGCGCGCTCGCCGCGCTCGGGCTGTTCATGCAGTGAAAGAAAAAACGCACCGGGTCACCCGTTCGGGTGAAGCGCGCGTTCTCGGTCGGCCCTATGAGCCCAGGGGATGGGCTGATTTCAAGTCGATGGCGCCCCCTGGAACGGTTCAGGGCAGCTCGCGCCGGAGGGACCGGTACATCCCATGCCCTGAGGGCCGGCGCTGCGGCCCCCCGGCGCGGACGCGGTTGCAAGTTCGATTGAGACGGCCACCGGCCAACACCCACGAGGGTCAGCGAGTTCTGAATTCGAGCGATTCAAACGGAGGAATCGGAGCCATGGCGACGACACTGCGCCAAAGCCATTCTTACTCTGGGGATGGAACTACATCGCGCCGAGCCCTTGCCGGCCAAGGCGCTCGCCTGATCCAACAGGCCCGTGACGGCCTTGCACACACTATCGACGTGGCGCTGACCGCGGTCCATCTCGTCGGCGCCTTGGTCATGGCGGCATCGCTGGTCGCGACGGCAGCGGGCGTGGTCATGGCTCCGCGCCTCGGGAACGGCGACGAGCGCGCATCCTCGCCATCGCGCGTCACCCGGGTGAGCTGCCAGATCCGACAGCGCTCGAGGGCTCTGCGCGAGAGCGCAGACTGCGGTCGGGGCAATGGGACGGGCGAATGGTCCGCGGCCATGGCCCACCAGCCCGCCCTCGAACCGGTCGCTTGGGCCCGCTGACCGCGGCGACCCACCGGCAATTAGTAGAGGTAGAAAGCAAGACGATCCGATAACGCGGGAAAGTTGCTATGGCCCAGTATTTCACCAGCCGCGCCGAGCTCGAATCCCGGATGGACGCGGCGCGGCAGCTGCGCTCCGAAACCCTGGCGGCCGGCGGCGCGCGGATGATCAGGGCGCTGGTGCGCGCTGTCGGCGCGATTTGGCTGCTGCTGGAGACGGTGAGGGAGCGCTTGCGCGCAGGTCTGCGGATCGGCGGGTCGCCGCAATCTGCGGCGTCTGGACGGCGGCAGACCTGATCGGGACTCGGCTGATGCGCAGGCGGCCACGTCGCTTGGTCTGCGCCGACTTTCCTGGGATCAGCGGCGGCGTGCCGCCAATAATCGGAGGATCGGGATCTACGCGAGGTCGGTTTGGCCCGCAAAGCGCTGCCCAAGAGCGCTGAGGATCTGCTACCCGCGGCAGGGTCGCTGCGGCGTTTCCTGTCGGCTGTGGGAGCGACTTCCTGATTTGGACGATAGCAAGGCGGAGCAACCTGCCCCGCCCTGCACATCGTGAGGCGGACGGCTCATAGCAGGCCGGCTTCCTTGTAGTACTTCTCGGCGCCCGGGTGCAGCGGCGCCGACAGCGCCTGGGTGACCATCTCCTTCTTTTCCAAGGTGGCGAAGGCCGGGTGCAGCTTCTTGAAATCGTCGAAGTTCTCGAATACCGCCTTGACCACCTGATAGACGACGTCGTCGGGCACCTTGGCCGAGGTCACGAAAGTGGCGCGCACGCCGAAGGTCTCGACGTCGTCGGGGCTGCCGCGGTACATGCCGCCCGGGATCACCGCCTTGGAGTAGTACGGGAATTCCTTGACCAGGGCGTCGATCTCCGGGCCGTTGACCGGCACCAGATGGGCGTCGGTCGTGGTCGTGGCCTCCTGGATCGAGCCGCTCGGATGGCCGACCGTGAACACGATCGCGTCGATCTTGTTGTCGGCCAGCGCCTGGGCCTGCTCGGCCGACTTGAGCTCGGAGGCGAGCGCGAAGTCGCTCATCGTCCAGCCCTTGCGGTCCATCACGACCTCCATGGTCGAGCGCTGGCCGGAGCCCGGGTTGCCGACGTTGACCCGCTTGCCCTTGAGGTCGTCGAAGGTCTTGATGCCGGAATCGTCGCGGGCGACCACGGTGAACGGCTCCGGGTGGACCGAGAACACCGCGCGCAGATCCGTGAACGGCCCCTGGCTCTGGAACTCCTCGCCTTCGCCCTTGTACGCCTTGTACTGCACGTCGCTCTGGACGATGCCCATGTCGAGCTCGCCCTGGCGGATCGTGTTGACGTTGTAGACCGAGCCGCCGGTGCTCTCGACCGAGCAGCGGATGCCGTGCTCCTGGCGGTCCTTGTTGACCAGCCGGCAGATCGCGCCGCCGGTCGGATAGTAGACGCCGGTGACGCCGCCGGTGCCGATCGTGATGAAGGTGTCAGCGCGGGCGGACAGGACGTCCATCGCGAGCAAGGCGGCGCCGGCGCCAAAAGCCAGCGCGAGCCAGCGAAGCGGTCGAACGTGCATGGCCGTTGACCTCCCTTGGTTGTCCTCAGGTTGCATCGACCTTAACCAGGGTGGCACGATGGGGCAAGCAAGGCGGATCGCCGCTACCCTCGCAGACGCCGCGGCGCCGCCGGCTCAGCGGCTGAATCGGCCTGGGGAGGACGGCTATGGAACGGAACTGGGGCTGGCTTCTGGCGCTCGGCATCGGCCTGATCGTGCTCGGCCTGCTCGCCATCGCGTTGCCGGCGGTGGCGACCCTGGCGGCCGGCATCTTCATCGGCTGGCTCCTGGTGATCGGCGGCGTGGCGCAGATCGCCGATGCCTTCAGCGCGCGCCGCTGGGCAGGCTTCGCCCTGCATCTTTTGAGCGGCGTCCTCTATCTGCTGGTCGGGGGTCTGCTGGTCTTCGATCCCCTGGGCGGCGCGCTCGCCCTGACCCTGGTGCTGGCGGCGTTTCTCCTGGTCCAGGGGATCTTCCAGATCGGTCTGGCGCTACGTCTGCGGCCAGCGCTCTCCTGGGGCTGGCTCCTGGCGAGCGGCGCGGTCACGGTGTTGCTGGCAATCCTGATCTGGGCCGGCTGGCCGAGTTCGGCGCTCTGGGTGATCGGCCTCCTGGTCGGCATCCATTTGCTGATGAGTGGCAGCGCGCTGACCATGCTGGCACTGGCCGTGCGCCGCGGCATGCCGGGTGAAGCGGCCGGGCGCGCGCTCTGAAGGACGACGTCCGCGCCGCCCGGCGGTCAGGCTGCTTGCAGCGCCTCTTCGGGCCGCGTGTAGGGCAGGCCGAGGTCGTGCGCCACCGCGGGGTGGGTGACCTGGCCGCGGTGGATGTTGAGGCCGGCCATCAGGTGCGGGTCGTCGAGACAGGCCTGGCGGTAGCCCTTGTCGGCGAGCGCGCAGACGTAGGGCAAGGTCACGTTGTTCAGCGCGAAGGTCGAGGTGTTGGCGACCGCGCCCGGCATGTTGGCGACGCAGTAGTGGACCACGCCGCTCTCGACGTAAGTCGGATCGGCGTGGGTGGTCGGGCGCGAGGTCTCGGTGCAGCCGCCCTGGTCGATCGCGACGTCGACGATCACCGAGCCGCGCTTCATCAGATCGAGGTGGGCGCGCTTGATCAGCTTGGGCGCGGCAGCGCCCGGGATCAGGGTCGCCCCGACCACGAGATCGGCATCGCGCAGCTCTTCCTCGAGGATCTCGATGGTCGAGTAGCGGGTCACCAGGCGCAGCCCGAACTCGCTGTCGAGCTCGTAGATCCGGCGCACCGAGCGCTCGAGCAGCACCACCCGCGCGCCGATGCCGAGCGCCACCATCGCGGCGTTGGTGCCGACCACCCCGCCGCCGATGATCACGACCTTGCCCGGCGCCACGCCGGGCACGCCCGGCAGCAGCACGCCCGAGCCCCCCTGGGCGAGCTCGAGCGAATGCGCCCCGGCCTGGATCGACATCCGCCCAGCGACCGCGCTCATCGGCGCCAGCAGCGGCAGGCCGCCGCGGGCGTCGGTCACCGTCTCGTAGGCTATCGCGATGCAGCCTGAGGCCAGCAAATCCTTGGTCTGCGCCGGATCGGGCGCCAGGTGGAGATAGGTGAACAGGATCTGGCCCGGGCGCAGCCGGGCGCGCTCCGGGGCGAGCGGCTCCTTGACCTTGACGATCATCTCGGCGCTCGCGAACACCTCCTCAGCGCTCCCGGCGAGCTTGGCGCCGGCCGCGGCGTAGGCGCGGTCACCGAGCCCGATCGCCTCGCCGGCGCCGGCCTCGACCAGCGCCTCGTGGCCGTGCTCGACCAGCTCGCGCACCGAGGCCGGTGTCAGCCCGACCCGGTACTCGTGCACTTTGGTCTCCTTCGGGACGCCGATCCGCATGCGCACCTCGCTCTTGGCCGAGTTCGCTCTGAATGAGCTGTAAATCTGGGGATCGGACCGGTCGTCCTCAACCGATCGTGGCGGGCGCGGGTGCCGATCTGCGCGCGATCATCAGCGCGAAGACCAGCGCCGCCAGCCCAACCACGCAGGAATAGAAGAAAAAGACGGTGTAGCCGACGCCCAAGGCCGCGGGCGCGACGCCGAGGTCGGCGGCACCCGGGCCGAACGCGGCCGGCGGCAGGTTCGAGAACAGCGGGGTCAAGGGTGCGAAGGCACCGCCGGGCGCCGCCATGCGCGCGCTCGCCTCGACGATCGTGCCCGACTGCGCCGCGATCAGCTTGCCGGGCAGTGAATACAGCGACGTGAACAGGGCATACTGGGTCGCCGTGAACCCGGCGCTGGTCAGGCTCGACATGTACGCGATCAGGACCGTCGCGGCGTAGCCCGCGGACAGGTTGTCGACCATGATCGCCAGCGCGAAGGCGTGCCAGTCCGGCCCCTGCATCGCCAGCCAGGCGAACATCAGGTTCGAGACCGGGCCCGCGAGCGCGCCGATGACCAGCGAGCGCATCAGCCCGAAGCGCGCAATCGACCAGCCGCCGACGCCGACGCCCAGCATCAGCATCACGACGCCCACGCCCTTGCGCACGCCGGCGATGGTCTCGAGATCGAAGCCGAGGTCCAGGTAGAACGGGTTCATGATGTTGAGGACGAAGTCACTCAGGCGATAGCAGCAGATCATCGCCAGAATCAGCCCGGCGGTGCCCGCGAACCGGCCGAAGAAATCGCGCAAAGGGTCGCCGTAGGAGCGGGCGAAATAGGTGCTGGGGCGGGTCCGGGCCCCCGGAACCGGAAGCGCGGCGGCCACGATCAGCAACAGTCCCGCGGCGGCCAACCCGGCCTGGATCAACGTGCCCGCCGGCTTTTGGTCCCAGACCCCCTGCCAGTCCGCGAGCGCATCCGGCGCCGCGCCGAGGGCGGCGGCCGGCGCTTCGATCATCAAGAATTCGCCGCTGAAGCCGGCGCCGAACACATAGGCCCCGGCCAGGAGCAGGGCGAGGCGCCCAATCCACTCGAGCGCCTCGGCGACCGGTCGGCGCGGCAGGTCGTGGGGCATGAGCGGCGGCATCACGGGGCGCGGCAGCTCGCGCGGCGCCGCGAATACGGCCGCAACCCCGATCGCCATCAGCGCCGCCATGGTGGCGTAGGCGAAGCTCCAGTCGATCCGCCCGGCCAGCACCAGCGGCACGATGCCGGCGGTCAGGATCGCGATCCGATAGCCCCACTGATACATCGCCGCCATCGCGCCCTGCCGCTCGGCGCCCGCGGCCTCGATGCGCCACGCGTCGACCACGACGTCCTGGGTCGCCGAGGCGAACGCGACCAGGGCGGCGAACGACACCACCAGCCACAGATTGGCCGCCGGATTCGAGCCCGAGACCAGCCAGAGGCCGAGGATGACCACCCCCTGGGTCGCCAGCATCCAGGCCCGGCGATGCCCGAGCCAAGGTCCGAGCAGCGGGATCGAGGTCCGATCGACGAGCGGCGCCCACAGGAACTTCAGCGAATAGGCGAGCGTCGCCAGGCTGAAGAAGCCGATCGTCCGCAGCGGCACGTCCACCTGCCGCAGCCAGGCCGACAGGGTGTCGAAGATCAAGAGATTGGGCAGCCCGGCTGCGAACCCGAGGGCGAGCATGACCAGCATGCGCCGCTCGAAGAAGACGGCGAGTGCTGCCCCGGCCGATCGTCTCGGCGCATCCTCGGTCGCGGCGCCGTCGGGACCGCGGCGCTCGCCGGAGAACCGGGCTTCCCGCGCTGGGTCCGCGATCCGGCCCGGGTGCGACCCGGCCGGCTCAGCAGTCCGTCCCAGGCTTCTCATCGAGACTCACCGGCGCTCAGAAGGCGCGTTCCGAAACCTCGATGATGTCCCCGGGCAACACCTCGGTGCCGGCGTTGGCCTCGAGGTGCCGGCCGTTCGAGCCGCCGCGGGTGATCGACATGTCGCCCTGGTCCGCCCGATAGGTGAAGCCGCCGGCGAGCGCCACCGCATTGGTCACGGTCATGCCGTTGACATATTGATAGCTGCCCGGATTGTTGATCTCGCCGATGATGTAGAACGGCCGATAGTTTAGGACCTCGATGCTGACCTGCGGATTGACCAGATAGCCGCCGTTCCTGAGCTGGTCCTCGATGGCATTCTCGAGCGCGCGCGGGGTCAGGCCGGCGCTCCGGATCCCGCCGACCAGCGGCATGGCCAGGAAGCCCTCGCCGTCGATCTCGAACTGACCGGAGAGATCGGCGTGCCGGACCACGGTCAGCCGGATCTGGTCGCCCGGGCCCAGCCGGTAGCCCGCGACGCCGTCCGCGCCGCTGTCCAGCGCGGCCGCAATCACCGGACCGGCCTCGCTGGTGCTCGCCGCCGGCACCACCGGCGCCTGCGAACCCGAACAGCCTGCCAGCAGGCCGGCCATCAGCGCCATCGCGCCAACCAGCCGATGGCGCCGCGAAGCGACCATTGTCGAAGCCTCCGCTTGCTGGCAGCACCCCTATGCGCCAAGGGATCGGGCGGTCGATCGCAGAGCCTAGCCGCCGGGCCCCCAACATTTCGTGAATGGCCGGCCGGCAGTCGCACCCGCGGGCAGACCTAGAGCCGTCCGGTCACTCCGACCATGATCAGATTGCGGCTGAACTCGTCATCGGGGACATCCGACCAGCGCTGTTGATAGGTGTAACCCGCGTCTACAGAGAGATTTCGATTCAGGAAGTAGGTGACGCCGCCGCCCACCGCGACCCCGTTGTCGGTCCGACTCGGGCCGCTGAAGTCGTCCCGGACGTAGTTGACGTGGCCGCCGAGGTGCACGTTGCGCAGCAGTTCGTGATCGACGCTCACCCCGGCGCCGCTGCGAAAATTTGACTGGGCGTCGCTGCCCTCCGACGAGGTCGGTTCCCAATCACCGCTGCCCGTGGCCCTGACCGTCGTCAGCTGGGTCGGCGTCCAGGTCAGATCGAGGGCGTAGCCAAAGCCCTCGTTGTCGTTGAAGCTGCCCTCGGCATAGGTTTGGCGGGTGTAGCCGACCTGGACATCACTGGTAATCAGGTCGGTCAGCTGGTACGAGGCGCCGACGCCGGCCTCCCACGACTTGGTGTCGCGTTCGACTCCGCCCGAGTTGACCCTCTGATCACGGTTCTCGACGGTGTAGTCGCCGTAGACGTAGGTATTGAGCAGCGGCGATATGAAGTAGCCGCTACGCAGTTCCGCAGTGTAAGTATTCTGGTCGCGATCGGACTCGTCGTTCGGGGCATAGTCCTCGCGCGCTACCCGCCCGCTCACCGTGACATTCACTCGATTGAACAAATGCGTGTAGCCGAGCGAACCGCCATATTGATAAATTTCAGTGGTGCTGTTGCGATTCGGGTCATTCTCCGGATCGTCGCGTCCTTGATGGGCGCGGCCGAAGTTCAGGGCGCCGTCGACGTAATTCTGCCGGGTGATGTCGAGCCGGCCGTTACTTTGAATGAACGCGTCTTGGTAGTCCTCGTCCGGCTCGTTGACGTGAAAGCCGATATTGCCGCCGGCCGTCACGCTAAGGCTGTGGCGGCTGAAATTGGACTGCGCCTGGACTCGCGGCTGGAGCAGGGTAATGAAATCATCCTTGGTGTCGTGAGGGTCGGCGAACACATTGTCGTTGTACTGCTCCGCAATCGTCAATTGCGGAAAGATCAGGAAGCTGCCGGCCCGAATCCCCAACGGCGCGTACGGGCCGACCTGCTGGCCAAAGGCAAGCGAGGGTCCTCCGAGAGTGAGCGCAACGGTGGTGGCAACCAGAGGTCGGGCCAGGGGTCGAGCGGTCACTAAGCGTCTCCTCAAGGCCATGGTCGGCGGGTCCGGACAGCGTTCTTGTTAACCACTAGCGCGTTATAACCTCGGGCGCGCCAAACGCAAGGCCGGCCGGAGCGCCATCCTGGCCGGCGTTGGCAGGCTGTCGACGCGGTCGGACTGCTGGGTTTCGACGTTGCGCTCTTGCCAAAGCCAGCAAGACCAGCGAGTCTGGAGGGCACCGATGGCGGCAAGGTCGAGGTTCATGGACACGGATCGCTCCGACCGTTTCGGACGATGCGGAAACCATTAGCGTTGCCAATGCGCTATGGCAAGACGTTAATTCCCGACTTGATGGTCCATCGCGACCAGCCGCGACCAAGTGCGGATAGTCGGCGTTCCCGGGCGTGCCCATTGTCGCCAGCGAACCGCGAAACCTGACCCCTTGCTGCGCAGTCTGTTTCGCCGCACCCCGGAAGCATGGCCGTCGGAACCGACCGTCGGCGGCCACCCGGCACGCGTACCGCCAGGGGTGTGCGTCTATGCGATCGGCGATGTCCACGGCCGCGCCGACCTGCTCGAGGTCCTGCACCGGCGGATCGCCGCCGATGCCGACCAGCTGACCCCGGGCACCGACAAGCTCGTGCTCTACGTCGGCGACTACGTCGACCGGGGCTTGGAGAGCCGGCAGGTGCTCGATCTGCTGCTGCGCCGGCCGCTACCCGACTTTCATGCGGTCTATCTGCTGGGTAACCACGATGCCTGGCTGCTCAGCTTTCTGATCGACGCCAAGATCGGCTCGACCTGGCTCCGCTACGGCGGCGATGCCACGCTGCACAGCTATGGCGTCCGCGTGCGCCCGGCGGTCGACGAGCCCCACTACTACGAGGACCTCCAGGCGGAGCTGCGCGAACGCCTGCCGCGCCGGCACGTCGAGTTCCTGGAGGAGCTGGAGCTGAGCTACGAGACCGGGGACTACCTGTTCGTTCATGCCGGGGTGCGGCCGAACCAGCCGCTCGACCGCCAGACTGCCGACGACCTGCTCTGGATTCGCGAGCCCTTCCTGAGCTCCAGGCGCGATCTCGGCAAGGTCGTGGTCCATGGTCACACGGTCGAGGCCGAGCCGGCGGTGCGGGCCAATCGGATCGGCATCGATACCGGGGCCTGCTGGACCGGTTGCCTGACCTGTCTGGTCCTGGAGGAGCGTCGGTATCGGTTCCTCAACACCGCCGGCGGCGGCATCGCTGATCAGCGATGAGCCCGATCATGACGGCCGCAGCAGTCAGGAGGGCGCCGCCGACGGCGCGTTAGGGACATGGCCAAGCGACGCGAGGTCCTGGTCACCGGCGGGGCCGGCTACATCGGCAGCCATGTGACGCGGCTGCTGGCCGAGGCCGGGCATCGGGTCGTCGTTTACGACAACCTCTCGTCGGGCCATGCCTGGGCGGTGCTCGGCGCCGATCTGGTGGTCGGCGACCTCGGCGATCGCGAGCGACTCGCCGAGGTACTGGGCGGCCGGGAGTTCGACGCCGTGCTCCACTTCGCGGCCCACATCTGGGTCGCGGAATCGATGCGCGATCCGGCCAAATACTATCGTAACAATGTCGCCAACGCGCTCGGCCTGTTCGAGCGCGCCGCCCGGTATGGCGTCCGCCAGGTCGTCTTCTCGTCGACCGCGGCGGTCTACGGTCAGCCCGATGGCGCCCTGATCGACGAGAGCATGCCGCTGGCGCCGATCAATCCCTATGGCGCGTCGAAGATGATGGCCGAGCGGATTCTGATGGACATCGCCGCGGCCTCGGGGCAGCGCTACGCGATCCTCCGCTATTTCAACGTCGCGGGCGCCGACCCGCAGGGCCGGATCGGTGAGGCCACGCCGGACAACCAGCATCTGATCAAGCTCGCCTGTGAGACCGCCTTGGGCCTCAGACCGGCGATGCGGATCCACGGCACCGACTATCCGACCCCGGACGGAACCTGCGTGCGCGACTACATCCACGTCGACGACCTCGCCCGCGCGCATCTGGCGGCGCTCGCTCATCTGGAACAGGGCGGCGCCTCGACGGTGCTCAATTGTGGCTATGGTCATGGCGCGAGCGTGCGCTTGGTGCTCGACACCGTGCGGCGGGTGACCGGCGTCGATCTTCCGATCGAGACCGGCCCGCGCCGGCCCGGCGATCCGGCGGTCCTGGTTGCCAGCAATACCGAGATCCGCCGCGTGCTCGGCTGGCAGCCGTGTCACGACGACCTCGAGGTCATCGTGCGCACCGCCTGGGCCTGGGAGCAGGTGCTCCAGGCGCGGCGCGCGGGCGCCTTGACGACCGCCAGCTGATCGCGGGCGCGCTGTGGACCGGCAACGAGCCGGCCTTTACAGGCCCAGCTTCGTTCTTACATTGGCGAGCACGCAAACCGGACGGCCCGGAGTGATCCGAACCTTCGCCTCCTGGCGGCTGGCCGCCGCACTCGCTGCGCTGCTCACGATCCCGTCGGTCGCTCCGGCGCAGACCCCCCCGGCGCCGGCCGAGCCTGGCTCGACCCCGCATGTCGCCGTCAATCCGCCGCCGGCGCCGGAGCTGGATCGGAAGCGGGTTCAGGGCCTGATCGACACGCTCGAGGACCCGGACCGGCGCGATCAGCTGATCGCGACCCTGCGCACGCTCGAGGCCGCCCAGGCCGAGCCGCCGCCGAGCGAGCCGCTTTTGTCGGACGACGTGGTCGCGAGCCTGTTGGGCGAGATCACCACGCGCACCAACGTGGTACGCAGGGTCTCCCTGTCGATCTTGGATTCCCTGGATCAGATTCCCCTCCTCCTGGACTGGCTCGGGACCCAGGTCAGGGATCCGGCCCAGCGCTCCCTCTGGCTGCACGTCAGCTTGCGCGTCGCCATCTATCTCGGCCTCGCGATCCTCGCCTACGTAGCGGTCGACGTCGGGCTGCGGCCCGCGCGCCGCAGCCTGGTGCCCGAGGTCGAGATCGGATCGTTTGACCGGGCGCTTCGATTGTGTATCCGGCTGCTGCTGGATCTCGTGCCCGTGCTCGCCTTTGCGATCGCGGTGTTCGCCACGATCGCGGTGGTCGAGCCCTCGGCCGAGGCGCGCGCGGTGGTGCTACCGCTGATCCATGCGGTCATCCTGGCGCGCGTGGCGGTGGCCTTGGCCCGGATGACGTTCGGGCCCAAGACGCCGCGGCTGCGTCTGCTGCCGGTCTCGAACGCGGGTGCGACCAACGGCTTTCGCTGGATGCGGCGGCTGACCTCGACCATGATTTACGGCTATTTCGCGCTCGAAGCGGGTCGGCAGCTCGGCCTGCCCTGGACGATCCAGGGCTTTCTGCTGCACGTGCTGTTCTTCGCGATCGTCATCATGGTGATGACGATCATCGGCAAAAGCCGGGCTCCGGTGGCGGGCGCGATCGCGAGCCTTGCCGATGAACCCCACAGCCGGGTCGTCCGGCGCCTGCCGTGGCGGAGCCTTGCCAGCGTCTGGCACCTGCTCGCGCTGTTCTACGTCCTGTTCCTCTACTTCGTCTGGGCGCTCAAGGTTCCGGGCGGGCTGCGGCTGCTGTTCGGCGCCACGCTCGGCAGCGCGCTGATCGGTGCCGGCTGCTGGCTGGCGCTCCGCGTGATCGACCGCCTGTTCGGTCGCGATCTGCATCTGGGCCAGGAGGCCGAGGCCGCCCTGCCGGGGGTCGACAGCCGGGTCAACCGCTACCTGCCCATCGTCGGCGGCATCTTCCGCGTTCTGGTCTGGGCGACCGCGGTCATGGCGCTGCTGCAGGTCTGGGGGTTCGGGACGCTGAGCTGGCTGCTCAGCGAGGCGGGTCAGAATCTGAGCGGCCATCTGCTGATCGTGGCCGTGATCGTGGTGGTCACGATCGTGATCTGGGAGGTGATCAGCCTGGTCATCGAGCGCACGGTCACCGACGCGGACGAAGAGGGCAACCTGCGCCTGAGCAACCGCGCGCGCACCCTGCTCAACATCACCCGCAGCTTTCTTTTGGTGTTCATGAGCCTGATTGCCCTGTTCCTGATCCTCTCGGAGCTCGGCCTGAACATCGCACCGCTGCTGGCGGGCGCCGGCGTGATCGGGCTGGCGATCGGCTTCGGCTCGCAAAAACTGGTCCAGGACATCATCACCGGGCTGTTCGTGCTGCTCGGAGACACCATGCGGGTCGGCGACGTGGTCGAGGTTGCCGGCCGGACCGGCGTCGTCGAGGAGATGACGATGCGGACGGTCGTGTTGCGCGAATACGCCGGCAGGGTGCATACCATCCCGTACAATTCGATCGACACCGTCACCAACTACACCAAGGACTTCTCCTATGCGGTGTTCGAGATCGGAGTCGCCTATCGGGAGAGCGTCGACCACGTGATGGAGGTGATGCGCGAGATCGGCCGCGAGATGAACCGCGATTCCTATTTCCGGCGGCTGATCCTGGAGCCGCTCGACGTCGCCGGGGTCGACCAGTTCGCCGACTCCGCGGTCGTCATCAAGGCCCGGATCAAGACGCGGCCGCTCAAGCAGTGGGAAGTCGGCCGCGAGTTCAACCGGCGGATCAAAAACCGCTTCGACGAGCTTGGCATCGAGATCCCGTTCCCGCACCAGACCATCTATTTCGGCGCCGACCGGGAGGGCAAGGCGCCACCCGCGATGGTCCGGCTCGAGACGGTTGCCGCGAACCCGACGGACCCGCCTGGCGGCGCGACGCCGGTCGAGGCGCCGGCAGCCGGGCCGCCGGCCGCCCAGGCTTCGCCAGCCAAAGCGCCGGCGGACGGGACGACGGAACGACGGCCGCAGCCGGTTTTCGCTCCTTCGCGCGGTGGCTGACGGGCACGCGGCGCGGCCTCTCGGGCGTGCGGCAGCGCTCCGGCTGGCGTTCGCCCTGCTGCTCGCGGTGTCGGCAGGCGGTTGCGCGGCGGGCAAGGACGGGCCGAGCCCCACTCCGGATGCCGACCAGAACGTCCCCGACGAGGGCCAGCTCGCGGTGCCCTACCAGGTTGCATTCCAGGGCGTCGACGACGCCGATCTGCGTGAGCTGCTGGAGCAGGTCTCGCAGACCAAGCAGCTGGTCGACCGGCCGCCGCCGAGCCTGATCCGGCTGCGCCAGCGGGCCGAAGCCGACCGGCCGCGACTACAGGAAGCGTTGCGCTCGCGCGGCTACTACGATGCCGAGATCTCGGTCGCGGTCGACAGCCACGCCAAGCCGGCGCGGGTTCTGTTCGGGGTCTCCCCGGGACCACTCTACCAGTTCCACGACGTCAACATTGAGGTGACGCCGCCGACGCCGACGCTCAAGCTGCCGGGCCTCAAGGAGCTCGGAATCGCCCCCGGCGAGCCGGCGGTGTCCCAGACCATCCTCGATGCCGAGAGCGCCCTGCTGGCGCGCACCCGCGCCCAGGGCCATGCGCTCGCGAAGCTCGGCCAGCGGCAGGCGGTCGTGGACCACGACACCAGGACCATGGATCTGACCCTGGTGGTCCAGCCCGGACCCGTGGTCCGGTTCGGCGCGATCCGGATCGACGGCCTGGAGACGGTCAACGAGAGCGCGGTCCGCCGGCGGCTGCCCTGGCAGGCCGGCGAGGTGATCACGCCGGAGCGGATCGAGGCCGGACATACGGCCCTGGTCGAGTCCGAGCTGTTCAGCTCGGTGCGGATCGATCTCGGCACCACGCCCGATGCCGAAGTCCAACTCCCGGTCACGGTCGACCTGCGCGAGAGCAAGCACCGCTCGGTCGGGGTGGGGGCGAGCTATCGCACCGACGAAGGCCTGGGCGGCAACGTCAGCTGGGAGCATCGCAATCTCTTCGGCAACGGCGAACGCCTCCAGTTCGAGCTGGACGGCTCGTTCATCGGCGCCCACCTGACCGGCAACTTCCGCAAGCCAGACCTCTGGCGGCGCGACCAGGCCCTGATCGCCGGCACCGAGCTCGCCTATGATACCACCGATGCCTACGACAGCCGCTCGGCGAGCGCCCGGGTCGGCCTCGAGCGCCGGCTCGCCAAAGGTATGACGGTGTCCGCCGGCCCCGCGTTCCGAGCCGCTGACGTCAAGGACGTCAATGGCGACCACGACATCTTCGGCCTGGTGTCGCTGCCGGTGCTCTGGCAATGGGATCGCAGCAACAACAAGCTCAACCCGACCAAGGGCGGCCGGTGGATGATCCAGAACGAGCCGTTCGTCGACGTCATCGGCAACGATCTGGCCTTCAACAAGGCTCAGGCCAGCTACACCCACTACCTCAAGGTTCTCGACCAGCCAGGTGTCGTGCTCGCGGGCCGGGGCGCGTTTGGCACCCTGGCCGGTGCCGCGCGCGAACAGGTGCCGGCAGACCTTCGCTTTTATGCGGGCGGCGGCGGCTCGGTGCGCGGCTTCAAGTTTCAGTCGGCCGGCAAGCTCGACGACGATCACAAGCCGCTCGGCGGGCGCTCGCTGGTCGAGCTGTCCGGCGAGATCCGGCTGCGGCTGACCGAAACGATCGGCGCGGTCGCCTTCGTCGATGCCGGCAGTGCGTTCGGCCCGAGCGTACCGGATTTCAGCGAAGCCATGCGGGTCGGCGCCGGGCCGGGGCTGCGCTACTTCAGTCCGATCGGCCCGGTGCGGCTCGACGTCGGCATTCCGGTCAACCGGCGCCCCTCGGACGACGCCTTCCAGCTCTATGTCAGCCTCGGCCAAGCGTTCTGATCCGACGCGCCGGCCTGACCGACAGCACATGAAAGAGCCTTGCGGTTGTCTCGAAATGGCGCCAAACATGGGATAATTGCGTGACATCTGTCACCCGAACAAGAAGAGTTCGTGACATTCGGCTTCGGGAGACGCCGCATGCCTCACACCGCGCCCGTCGACAAACGCCGACTGCTCGAGCAGCACCCGCTGTTCGGTCGACTCGAGGCCGACGAGCTGGATCGCCTGGTCACCTACATGCTGGTCACGCGCTACCCGCGGCGCGCCGTGTTGTTTCGCAAGGGCGATCCGGGCGCCAACATGATGGTCGTGCTGCGCGGTCGGGTGAAGGTCTGCACCCACTCCGAGGACGGCAAGGAGCTGGTGCTGAACCTGTTCAGCCCTGGTGAGGTGTTTGGCGAGATCGCGCTGCTCGACGGCGCCGACCGGACCGCCGACGCCGTGGCTCTCGACGACTGCGAGCTCCTCGTGCTCGAGCGCCGCGATTTCATTCCCTTCCTGCGCAGCCATCCCGATGCCGCGCTGCGGCTCCTGGAAGTGCTCTGCCAGAAGCTGCGCCAGACCAGCCAGCTCCTGGAGGAGGCGCTGTTCCTGGAAGGGCCCTCCCGCCTCGCCAAGCGCCTGGTGCATCTGGCCGAGGCGTTCGGCCGGCCGGTCGCCGACGGGGTGCGGATCGAGCTTCAGCTCTCGCAGCAGCAGCTCGGCAATATGGTCGGCATGTCGCGCGAGAGCATGAACAAGCATCTGCGCCAGTGGCGCGAAGCGGACCTGATCCGAATCCAAGACGGCCATTACGTGGTCACCGATCTCGAAGCGCTGCGCGAGATGTGAGCGCCCGCGCCCAGCGCGGTCGAAACTGGCGCCCGCCGGTGTGGCGGGCGGCGCTCCGGACGCTATATTAGGCAAGGAACGAACCAGCAACGCGCGGCTGGCGACCCGGTCGTCGGCGCGCCAGAACGAAGTGCGAGATGGTCCGACGCGTCGGCCTTGCGCTCGGGGTCGGGCTCGGTCTTGTCCTGCTCCTGATTGGCGCCGCTTTCGCCCTCGCGCAGACCGGTCCCGGCCACCGGCTGATCGGCGCGCTGCTCGAACGCGCCCTCTCGGACCCGGAGACTGCCGTTCAGGTTACCGGTCTGGAGGGTCTGGTGCCGTTTGATCTGCACCTGGCCCGGGTGACGGTCGCCGACCCGCAGGGCGCCTGGCTCGAGCTCTCGGGCCTGCACGTCTCCTGGTCGCCGGCCGCTCTGCTCCGCGGCCGGGTCGAGGTGAACGAGCTCGCCGCCAGTCGGATCAAGCTTGTCCGCCCGCCGCCATCGTCGCCCTCAACCGACGACCAGCCCTTCCGACTGCCGGAGCTGCCGGGCTGGCTGCCGCCCATCGCGGTCGACCGGCTCGCCGTGCCCGAGATCGAGGTCGCGCCCGAGGTGCTCGGCGAGCCCGCGACCTTCAGCCTTGCCGGACACCTCGCCGGCAGCGACGACGGCCGCGCCATGGTGCTCACGCTCGACGTCAAGCGGGTCGATCAACCAACCGCGAGCGCGCAGGTCGATGCCCGGCTGGATTTCGATCAGGCGACCCTCAAGCTGACCCTTGACGCGGCCGAGACCGGCGGGCTTCTGGCCGAGCTGAGCGGGCGGCCCGAGGCTGGCGACTTCACCATGCATCTCGTCGGTTCCGGCCCGCTCGACGCCTGGACCGGCGATCTGAAGCTCGATGCCGAACGCTTGGCGAGCGCCGATGCCAAGCTTCGAACTCGCGCTCGTCGACCAGCCGGAGGTTCACCTGGACGGCAGCCTGCGACCGGCACCCGGGCTGCTGCCGGAGCCGGTCGCCGAGTTGATCGACGAGCGCCTGGGGCTGACGGTGACGGTCATCCAGCAGGCCGCCCAGCAGCTGCGCGTGCGGGATTTCCGAGTCGCGACCGCGCGCGGCGACCTCACCGGTCGGGCCGAGCTCGACTTCGAACGGGACCAGCTGTCGGCGGTGGCCGACCTGGACGTGCCTGAGCTCACGACATTCGGCGACCTGCTCACGACGCCGGTCGGCGGCGCGCTCAAAGCCCATCTGACCGCCGAGGGTGCGCTTCTGCAGCCCAAGGGCCGGCTGGCGCTGACCGTCAAGGCCCCCCGTCTCGACCAGATCGCCGCCGGACGGCTCGAGACGACGCTCGATTTCACGATGCCCGAGCCGGCCGCGGTGCAGATTTCGGGAACCGGCCGCCTGACCGGCCTGCAGCCGCCTCCGGAGGTGCCGGTACCGACCCAGGACGTCAGCTGGCGCCTGGCTCTCGGTGGCTCGGCGGACGGCCCGCTGACACTCGGCGAGCTGGTGTTGAGAGCCAAGGATCTGGCTCTGCACGCGTCCGGCACGCTCGATCCGACGACCATGGCGGGCCATGCCAAGCTCGGGCTGGAAGCGCCGGCGCTTGGGCCGCTGACCGCGCCGTTCGGCCCGCGTCTCGATGGCCATGCGCGCCTCGCCGCCGACCTCCGCATCGGCGAGGGCGGCCGCCGGGTCGAGGCCGATCTGACCGGCGACGTCCAGGACCTTGCCGGGCTGCCGCCGGCGGCCGCCGACTTGCTCGGTCCCGAGCCGCGCCTGAGCGCGCAAGCGACCTTCGAGCCCGATCGCCGGCTCCAGTTCGAGAGCCTGACCGTCACGGGCACGGCCGCGACTCTGGGCGGCGATCTCGCGCTCGGGCTGCCGGCGCAGACACTGGGCGGTAAGGTGACCCTCGCTTTGCCCAGGCTCGCCGTGCTGAGGCCAGCGCTCGGCCAGGATCTGGCCGGCACGATCGAGGTCACGCTGGTTCCGGGCGGCAGCGTCGCCGCGCCGACCGCGCTGGTCGAGGCCCGTGGTCAGAAACTGCTGGTCGCCGGTCAGCCGATCGAGAGCCTGAATCTGAGGAGTTCGGCCGAGGATGTGCTGACGACGCCGCACGGCACGCTGGAAGCTTCGGCCAAGGCATCAGGGCTCGAGGCCAAGCTCGCGACCGGCTACCACCTGCAGGGCAAGGAGCTGCATCTGAGCGACCTCCAGCTCACCGGTCCGCGCAGCCGGATCGCTGGCGATCTGACGGTCGATCTCGAGCGCACCCTGGCGCGGGGCGAACTCAAGGGCGAGGTCGGTGAGCTGGCCGCGTTCGCGCCGGTGTTGCCGGTCCGGCTGCGTGGTCAGCTGAAGCTCGACGCGCACCTCGATTCGGCGAGCGAGCGGCAGTCGGTCGCGGTCAACCTGAACGTCAGCGATCTGCAAAGCGAATACGGTCGCTTGCGGCAGATGCAACTGCGCGCGAACGTCGCCGATGCTCTGGGCACGCCCAGCCTCGACGGCAATCTCGAGATCGACGCGTTCCACCAGGACCAGGTCGCGCTCGACCACGCGACCCTGACGGCCAAAGGCACGATTGCCGAGCTCGCGCTGACGCTGACCGCCGCAGGCAAGATGCCGCAACCGCTCCAGCTCGACGGCCGCGCCCGGCTCGGCCTCAAAGACCCGCTGCGGCTCCGGCTCGAGCAACTCGGCGGCAAGCTGGCGGGCACACCCCTTCGCCTCGCCCAGCCGGCGGAGCTGACGATCGGCGCCGAGACCTCGAAGCTCACCGGGCTCGATCTCCGCCTGGGCGATGGTCGCCTCATCGCGTCCGCCGATCTTGGCGCGCGCACCGTGGCGGCGGATGCGCGGCTCGACGGATGGCCGCTCGGCCTGCTCGCCCGCTTCGGCGGACCGGCCATGACCGGTCAGGCGAACGCGACCCTGCGGCTCGAGGGACCGGCTGACGATCCCCGAGGCACCCTCGAGTTGAACGCCACCGGCCTACGCAGCAAGGACCTGACCTTCGCCGACCTGCCGCCGGCCGATCTCACGGTCCGGGCCGAGCTTGGCCAGCAACGCCTGACCGTCGATGCCCGCGGCCGCGGTGTCAGCAAGCAGCCGATGACGCTGTCCGCGGCGCTGCCGCTGGTCGTCCGCTTCGACCGGCGTGAATTCGCGCTGCCGCAGGACGGCCGCCTCAGCGGGCGTCTGAACGCCGAGCTGGCCCTGGCCCAACTCGCGGGCCTCGCCGGGCTCGACGACCAGACGCTGAGCGGCGATCTGAACCTCGATCTGGGCCTGAACGGCACGGTTGGAGCGCCTGGTCTCCAGGGCACGATCGCGGTGCAGAATGGCGGCTACGCCAATGGCATGAGCGGCACGGTGCTGCAGGCGATCGCGCTGCGCGCCCAGGCGGACGGGCAGCGGCTGGTGATCCAGCAGTTCTCGGCGACCGATGGCGGCAAGGGCTCGCTGAGCGGCTCGGGTGCGATCACGATCGACCCGGCGGCGAATTTCCCGCTCGACCTTGGCGCCGAGCTGAAGAACGCCCGGCTGGTGCGGCGCGACGACGCCGATGCCACGATCAGCGGCAAGCTTCAGCTTCAGGGCGACCTGGCGCAGCTGAAGCTCACGGGCGGCCTCACGGTCGACCGCGCGGAGATCCGGATCCCCGATTCGGTCGGCCCCAACGTCCCGGTGATCCCGGTCAAGGAGGTCGGCGGCGGTCGCGCGCGCCCGGTCACGCCGGCCGCCACCGGCCCGCCATTGGCGCTCGCCCTGAATCTCAACGTCGATCTGCCGGGCCAAGTGTTCGTGCGCGGCCGCGGCCTCGAATCCGAGTGGCAGGGCAAGCTTCAGGTGACCGGCTCGGTCGACAAGCCGAGCCTGGTCGGCACGCTCGAGATCAAGCGCGGCTACATCGACTTCGTCGACCAACGCCTCAATCTGACCAAAGGCGTGATCGACTTCGGCGGCGCGAGCCCGCCCGATCCAACTGTGGACATCGAAGCAAGGGTGCAGAAGGCGAATTTTACCGCGATCATCCAGATCCAGGGTCAGGCCCTCGATCCCAAGCTGACCCTCTCCAGCCAGCCGGCGCTGCCGCAGGATGAGATCCTCTCGCGCCTGCTGTTCGATCGCGACACCAGCTCGATCAGCCCGGTGCAGGCAGCGCAGCTGGCGTTCGCGTTGAACCGGCTGCGCGGCGGCGGCGTCGACGTGATGGGCAAGCTGCGCTCGATCCTGCACGTCGATACCCTCGACGTCACCAGCAGCAGCACCAGCAACGGATCGGATACCGGTGACCAGACGGTGCGCGCCGGGAAATATCTGAACAAAGATGTGTACGTCGAGGTCCAGAAGGGGGTTACCCCGGAGAGCGGCAAGGCCCGGGTCGAGGTCCAGATCGCGCCGGATGTCTCGGTCCAGGCCGAGACCGGCGAGAATGCGCAGGGTGGGATCGGGCTCCAATGGCGCTACAACTATTGAGCGGCGACCGGCGACCGGAGCGCCCGCTCGATTCGACCTTCGGCACGCCGTTCGACCTCAACCTGATCGGGCTCTGGACGCTCTACCTGAAGGAGGTGCGGCGCTTCCTCAAGGTGCCGGGGCAGACGCTGGCGGCGCCGGTCATCACGACCTTGATGTTCCTACTGATCTTCTCGCTGGCGCTCGGACGCAGCGGCCGCATGGTTGGCACGGTGCCGTTTCTCGAATTTCTGGCGCCTGGCCTGATCATGATGACGATCATCCAGAACGCGTTTGCCAACACCTCGGCCTCGGTCCTGATCGGCAAGATCCAAGGCAACATCGTCGACGTGCTGATGCCGCCGCTGCGGCCGGGCGAGCTGATGTTCGGCCTGGTCGCAGGGGGCGTCACCCGCGGCCTCCTGGTCGCCGTCGTGGTGACGCTGGCCATGGTCCCGTTCGTCGCGATCGCGCCGGCGCATCCGCTCCTGATCGCGTACTACGCGCTCGCGGGCTCGCTGATGCTGGCGCTGCTCGGCCTGCTGGGCGGCATCTGGGCCGAGAAGTTCGATCAGATGGCGGCGCTGACCAACTTCCTGATCACTCCGCTCTCGTTTCTCTCGGGCACCTTTTATTCGATCGAGCGGCTGCCCGAGCCATTCGGCGCAATCGCCCATGGCAACCCGTTTTTCTACCTGATCGATGGCATCCGCTTCGGCTTCACCGGCCACGCCGATGGCAGCATCCCGCTCGGCTCTACGGTGGTGGCGCTGGTCGACCTCGCCTTGTGGCTCCTCGCCCAACGCTTGCTCGCTCGCGGCTGGCGGCTCAAGGCCTGAGCTCGCCCTGCGGGCTCGAGGCCTGAGCTCGCCCTCTGGGCGTTGACACGATGCCGGGTTATGCCCAAGTTTGGCCGCGTCTGTCCCCCGGCCGATCATCACCGAGGCTGCGATGTCGAACGCTCCCGTGCCGCCGCTCCTGCCCGTCTACAAGCGCGCTCCGGTCAGCTTCGAGCGCGGCGAGGGCGCCTATCTGTTCGACCGCGAGGGCCGACGCTATCTCGACTTCGGCAGCGGGATCGCGGTCACCCTGCTCGGCCACAGCCACCCGCATCTGGTCGCGACCATCAAGGCGCAGGCCGAAAAGCTCTGGCACTGCTCGAACCTCTACCGCGTCGACCTCGCGGAGCAGTTGGCCGAGCGGCTGGTCGCGCAGTCCTTCGCCGACACCGTGTTCTTCGCCAACTCCGGCGCCGAGGCGCTCGAATGCGCGATCAAGATGGCGCGGCGCTTCCAATACCACCGCGGTCAGGGCGACCGCTTCCGGATCATCACCTTCGAGGGCGCCTTCCACGGCCGCACGCTCGCCACCATCTCGGCCGGCGGCCAGGAGAAGCATCTCGAGGGCTTCCGGCCGGAGATGCCTGGCTTCGATCATGTGCCGCTCGGCGATCTCGCCGCGGTCGAGGCGGCGATCGGGCCCGCGTCCGCGGCGATCCTGATCGAGCCGATCCAGGGCGAGGGCGGCATCCGCGACGCCGCGGCGGGCTTCCTCGAGGAATTGCGCCGGCTCGCCGACGAGCATGACCTTTTGCTGATCTTCGATGAGGTCCAGACCGGCATGGGCCGGAGCGGCCGGCTTTTCGCCTACCAGTGGAGCGGGGTTACTCCGGACGTGATGACGCTCGCCAAGGGCCTGGGCGGCGGCTTCCCGATCGGCGCCTGCCTGGCGACCGCGCGCGCCGCCTCGGGCATGACCGCGGGCTCGCACGGCTCGACCTTCGGCGGCAACCCGCTCGCCTGCGCCTGCGGCAACGCCGTGCTCGACGTCCTGCTCGAGGACGGCTTTCTCGACCGGGTCGATGAGCTGGCCAGGCGCTTGCGCCACCAGCTCGAGCAGCTCGCCGCCGCGTTCCCGGGCGTAATTTCCGGCGTGCGAGGGCAAGGGCTGCTGCTCGGCCTGGTGTTCGGGCCGCCGAACACCGAAATCAGCAGCAAGCTGATGGCGCGCGGGCTGTTGACGGTGCCGGCCGGCGACAACGTCGTGCGCCTGCTGCCGCCGTTGATCATCGGCCAGGCCGAGATCGACGAGGCGCTCGCGATCCTCGAGGAGCTCTGCCAGGAGCTGGCCGGGCAGGAGGCCGCGCAATGACCGGGCCGCGGCACTTCCTCGATCTCGACGAGCTGGATTCGGGCACGCTGCGCTCGATCCTGGATCTCGCGGGTGACCTCAAGGCCAATGGCAACGGCTCTGATCGCTCGCGCCTCGCCGGCAAGGCGGTGGCGCTGATCTTCGACAAGCCCTCGACCCGCACCCGGGTGTCGTTCGAGGTCGCGGTCAAGGCGCTGGGCGGCGATGCCGTGGTGCTCAACACCAAGGAGATGCAGCTCGGTCGCGGTGAGACCATCGCCGATACCGCGCGCGTGCTGTCCCGCTACGTCGATGCGATCATGATCCGCACCGACCATCACTCGAAGCTTTTGGAGCTCGCCCAGGCGGCGACCGTGCCGGTGATCAACGGTCTGACCGACCGCTCGCATCCGTGCCAGATCATGGCCGACGTCATGACCTTCGAGGCGCATCGCGGGCCGATCCGCGATCATACGCTCGCCTGGACCGGCGACGGCAACAACGTCGCGACGTCTTGGATTCATGCGGCCCAGCGCTTCGACTTCAAGCTGCGCCTCGCCTGCCCGCCCGAGCTCACGCCCGACTCCGAGGTGCTCGCCTGGGCCGCCGAGCGCCAGGCGCGGGTCCAGCTGTTCGATGACCCGCGCGAGGCGGTGGCCGGCGCCGAGGCGGTGATGACCGACGTCTGGGTGTCGATGGGCGATGGCGACCCTGAGCGCCGGCGCCGGCTGCTCAGCGACTACCGGGTCGACCAGGCGTTGATGGCGGTAGCCGAGGCGGACGCCCTGTTCATGCACTGCCTGCCCGCCCACCGCGGCGAGGAGGTGAGCGCCGCCGTGATCGACGGCCCCAGTTCGGTGGTCTTCGACCAGGCCGAGAACCGGCTGCACGCCCAGAAGGGCATTCTCGCCTGGTGCCTCGGCTGACGGCTGGCGTGACGCTTTGGGCGCGATGATCGGAAGGCCGATCGGCGACAACCTGCTCCGCCCCTTCCAGCTCGAGCGCTCGGCGTTGCGCGGCCGTCTGGTCCGGCTGGGCGGGCTGGTCGACCGGGTGCTGACCGGCCACGACTACCCCGAGCCGGTCAGCCGCCTGCTGGGCGAACTCCTGGTGCTCGCCGCGACCCTCGCCGGCGGTCTCAAGTTCCGGGGCACCTTCAGCCTGCAGGTCAAGAGCGGCGGCCCGGTCTCGCTGATGATCGCCGACTGCACCAACGATGGTGCCATGCGCGGCTTTGCCAAGTTCGATGCTGGCGGGGTCGCCGCGGCGACCAGCGCCGGCGTCCCCGACCTGTTGGGCGAAGGCCATCTGGCGCTGACCGTCGATCAAAGCGAGGCGGGCCAGACCTATCAGGGCATCGTCGAGCTGACCGGGGCGACGCTGACGGAGTGCATGCAGACCTATTTCCGGCAGAGCGAGCAGGTCAAGACCGGCATCGAGGTCGCGGTCGACCGGGTCGAGGACCGGGACCAGTGGCATTGGCGGGCCGGAGGCATCATGGTCCAGCGGCTGCCCGAGCAGGTCGCCGAAGGCCGCGAGGAGCAGATGGAGGAGGACTGGCGGCGGACCATGCTGCTGCTCGGCACCGCGACCGAGGCCGAGCTCGTCGACCCGCATCTGGCACCCGAGCGCCTGCTGCTGCGCCTGTTCCACGAAGAGGGCGTGCGCGTGTTCCGGCCGCTCGACCTTTCCTTCGGCTGCCGCTGCTCGCGCGCCCGGGTCGAGGCCATGCTGCGCCGCTTTCCGCCGGCCGAGCTCGACGACATGAAGGAGGCCGACGGCCATCTCGTGGTGACCTGCGAGTTCTGCAGCGCGACCTATCGGTTCGACGAGGCCGAGCTTGCGGCGCTGCATGGCGGCCTCCGCCATTGATCCGGAGAGCGAAGCCGATGCGGAGCGTTCTCGCCGTTCTCCTCTTCGTCGGACTCGCGGGCTGCGCCGGCAACTACGAGACCTTCGTGCCGCCGCCGCTCGACTTCAGCAGCCAGCCGCCGCTGCGCTTCGCGGTCGGCGCGATCGACGTCCAAAGCGCCTATCAGCCGAGGGGAGCGCCGCCCTACGTCGAGCATACCTTCGCGCTGACCCCGGAGGCCGCGATCCGTCAGCTCCTGGAGCATCGGCTGCAGGCAGCGGGCGGTCCGGGCCGGCTCCAGGCCGTGATCGTCGACGCCTCGGTCACCGAGCAGAAGCTCGAGACCAAGACCGGGTTGCGGGGCTATTTCACGACCGAGCCCGCGGCGCGTTTCGAGGGCCGTCTGAAGGTGAGGGTCGACCACCTGGACGATGCCGGCAACATCCAGGGCTCGGTCAGCACCGCGGCGACCCGGACCAAGGCGCTGCCGGAAGACATCGGCTACGCCGAGCGGCAACGGCTCGGCTACGAGCTGGTACGCGACCTGATCGCCGATCTCGACGCCGGTCTCACCGCCAATCTCCGCGAGACCTTCGCTACTCTCCTGCGACCCTGAGCGGCCGCGCGGCTTGGGCGCGGGCACCGTCACCGGAACCAGGCCGGAATAGCCGGACGCGTCACTTGACCCGCTTCCGGCGGTTGGTTGCGGCTTCACGCAGGCGCCTGATCTCGTCCTCCAGCGTCGCGATGCGCTGGTCGCGCTCGGCGAGCGCGGCGGCGACGTCGGCAGCCTCGAACCGCTGCGGGATGTGTTGCGGGCAGTTCGCATCCCAGGCCGCGACCGTGAACAGGATGACCTGCTCGGGGCGCGCCTTGTAGCCGGCGGGCATCAGCTTCCCGGCCAGCTCGGGGTCGTGCTCGACCACCCGCGCCTCGCCCCAGATCTTGACCCGTCGTCGGTGGGCATAGTCGATCAGGAACAGCTGGGCCTTGGGGTTGTCCTCGAGGTTGCCCTGGGTGATGTATTGCCGGTTGCCGACGAAATCGGCGAAGCCGATCGTGCGCTCGTCGAGCACATGCAGAAAGCCGGGCGGGCCGCCGCGATGCTGGATGTAAGGCTGGCCGTCCTGGCTCGCGGTGGCGACAAAGACGCTCCTCTGGGCGGCGATCAAGGCGGCAAGCTCGGGCGTGATCCGGGTTTCCCAGGAACCACGCTCTTCCATGCGCCCGTAGGCCGGCCGCGAGCCCTTGCGCGCCTGCACCGCCTTGACGCTCGGCGTGAAGGCGACGTTGCTCGGGTAGATCGGGGTGGCGTCCATGCGACCTCCTCGCGGGCCGAAGATGACCCGCGGGAGTGAGCTGGTTCCTTCCGACGTTCTCGGGTATCCGTGAGATCCGAGATATCGCCTCCCGAATTCTGAAAAGAGACGATGGACCGTCTGAACGCCATGGCGTTACTCCTCGCCGTCGTCGAAGCCGGCAGCCTGTCGGCGGCTTCACGCAGGCTCGGAACGCCGCTCGCGACCGTCAGCCGGAGGATCTCCGAGCTGGAAGCGGCATCTGAAGAGCAGACTACTGATCCGGTCGCCCCGCCAGATCACGCTGACCGATGCCGGGCGATCGTACCTCGAGGCGTGCAAGCGGATCCTCGAGCAGGTGGAGGAGGCGGAACGGAGCGCCGCCGGCGAGTACAGCGCGCCCAGGGGCGAGCTGACGGTGAGCGCACCGGTGGTCTTCGGGCGCCTGCATGTCCTTCCGATCGCGCTCGACTTCCTGGCGGCCTACCCCGACATCGATCTGCGGCTCGTGCTGAGCGACCGGGTCCTGAACCTCGTGGAGGACAATATCGACCTGACCTTGCGGATCGGCATTCTGCCGGACAGCAGCCTGATCGCGACCCGGGTCGGTCTGATCCGCCGCGTTCTATGCGCGAGCCCCGGCTATCTGGCCGCGCGCGGGCATCCGGGCGCTCCCGACGAGCTCGGCGACCACGACTGCATCACCTTCGACAACCTGGCGGCGCCGCGCACCTGGACCTTCACGACCGGCAAGGCCGGTGTGTCGGTCAGGGTCCGTTCGCGGCTGACCGTCAACACCGCCGAAGCCGCGATCGACGCCGCCATCGCCGGCGTCGGAATCACGCGCGTGCTCTCCTACCAGGTCGCGGACGCGGTCCGCAGCGGCACGCTCGCGATCGTGCTTGAAGACTTCGAGCCGGAGCCCTGGCCCGTCAGCCTGCTCCGAGCCGGTCAGGGACTGCTGCCGCTCAAGGTCCGTGCCTTCCTCGATTTCGCGGCGCCGCGATTGAAGGCAAGGCTGCCGTAGCGCGGACAGAGCGGAGCCCTGTGCGTCGGCGCGTTTCGCCAGCGCCGGGTCTCGCCGCCGACCGGCGCGGGACCTTCGCCAATCTGCTGTGGCCCTGAGCGGCCGGTAGCCATCAGAGACCGAGCTCGCTCAGCGAGGGGTGGTCGTCGGGGCGGCGGCCGAGCGGCCAGTGGTACTTGCGCTCGCTCTCCCCGATCGGCAGATCGTTGATGCTGGCGATCCGCAGGCGCATCAGGCCGTGCTCGTCGAACTCCCAGTTCTCGTTGCCGTAGCTGCGAAACCAGCTGCCGCTGTCGTCGTGCCACTCATAGGCAAAGCGCACCGCGATCCGGTTTTCCCGGAAGGTCCAGAGCTCCTTGATCAGCCGATAGTCGAGTTCGCGGTGCCACTTGCGCACGAGGAACGCCTCGATCGCCTCACGGCCATGCAGGAACTCGGCGCGGTTGCGCCAGCGGCTGTCGGGCGTGTAGGCGAGCGCCACCCGCGCGGGCTCGCGCGTGTTCCAGGCGTCCTCGGCGAGGCGCACCTTCTGCGCCGCGGTCTCGGCGGTGAAGGGCGGCAGCGGCGGGCGTGGCTCGGACATGTCGGTCTCGATGTTCGGGGACAAAGACCACGGCCCGGGCAGGAACTGGCCCGGGCACTCCGGTCAGTTCCGCGCGACCTTGCGCTCGAGGAAGTCGCGGATCAAGGGGACCATCTCGTCCGCCTTGTCCTCCAGCGCGAAATGGCCGGTGTCGAGCAGGTGAAACTCCGCATCGGGCAGGTCGCGCCGGTACGGATGGGCGCCGTCCGCGGGAAAGATCTTGTCGTTCTTGCCCCAGACGATCAGGGTCGGCGGCCGGCGCTCGCGGAACCAGGCCTGGATCGCGGGATAGAGTGCCAGGTTGGTCCGGTAGTCGTAGAAGATGTCGAGTTGGATGTCGTTGTTGCCCGGGCGATCGAGCAGCGACTGGTCGTGGACCCAGTTGTCGGGCGAGATGCGGCTCAGATCGGCGACCCCATCGGTATATTGAAATTTCGTCGCTTCCAGAGTGAAAAGCCCTTTCAGGGCCTGGCGATGGGCGTCCGAGCCATCGGCCCAATAGGCCTTGATCGGGTCCCAGAACTCCTTCAACCCCTCGTCGTAGGCGTTGCCGTTCTGGACGATCAGGCCGGTGACGGCCTCGGGATGCTTGAGCGCCAGCCGCCAGCCCACGGGTGCCCCGTAGTCCATCACGTACATGGCCAAGCGCCCGACCTCGAGCTGGCGGAGAAGGCCATCGACCAGGTCGGCGAAGCGGTCGAACGTGTACGCAAATCGCGCCCGATCCGGCATGTCGCTCTGACCGAAGCCGGGATAATCCGGCGCGATGACGCGATAGCGGTCGGCAAGGGCGGGGATCAGGTTGCGGAACATGTGCGAGGAGGTCGGAAAGCCGTGCAGCAGCAGCACGACCGGCGCATCGACCGCGCCGGCCTCACGATAGAAGATGTTCACCCCGTCGACCTTCTCGGTCCGGTGATGGGTGACGGGCACGCCCTGCGCAACCGCGGAGCGGCGGTCGAGAGTGGAAGTCGTCATTCGTGCTCTCCCTACGCGATGTCGGTGACGTGACCTCGGTGTCTGCCCGCCGGTCCCCGAGTAACACGACGTTGCGACCGGGCCCGCTCAATCGTTGCAGGGCCAATAACGTGGCCGGCGGTCAGACGCCCTCTTAGACTCGAAATCGATCTGCGGGTTCGCCGATCAGAGCCACCTGACCCGCGTCTTCCAGGTGGGGGATCTAGTGTGCTGTCCCGTTGATACGGGAGCAAAGTCGTTCGAGTTTGGCCAGAATGGAGTCGGCGGTGGCGGTCCAGACGAACGGTCGGCAGGTCTGGTTGTAGTGGGTCACGAAGTGATCAATCTTGGCAACCAGGTCGCGCACCGAGTGGAACGAGCCGCGCCGGATGGTCCTCTCGCTGATCAGGGCGAAGAAGCGCTCGACCAGATTGAGCCACGAGCTGTAGGTCGGGATGAAATGGAGGTGCCAGCGCGGCCGCGCGGCGAGCCAGGCCTTGACCTTGGGATGCTTGTGGGTGGCGTAGTTGTCGAGGATGACGTGGATCTCGAGGTCGGCCGGCACGGCCTGCTCGATCGTGCGCAGGAAGCTGAGGAACTCCTGGTGCCGGTGCCGCGGGCGGCACTGCGCCAGGACGGTGCCGTCGAGCAGGTCGAGGGCAGCGAACAGCGTGGTGGTGCCATGGCGGAGGTAGTCGTGGGTCACGCCCTCGACGTAGCCGAAGCCCAGCGGCAGCAACGGCTGGGTGCGTTCGAGCGCTTGAATCTGGCTTTTCTCGTCGAGGCACAGGACCAGCGCCTTGTCGGGCGGGTTCAAGTACAGTCCAACCACGTCGCGCAGCTTCTCGATGAAGAACGGATCGGTCGACAGCTTGAAACTGTCGCGGCGATGGGGCTGCAGCCCGAACGCCTGCAGGAAGCGATGTACGCTGGTCTTGGCGATGCCGGTTTCGGCGGCCAACCCGCGCACGCTCCAATGGGTGGTCCCATCCTTGGGCCTGGCGTGCAGGGTCGTGTTGAGCAGCGCCGCGATGCGCTCGTCGTCGATCGAGCGCGGCTTGCCCGGGCGCAACTCGTCATGCAAGCCCTCGATGCGGCGGGCGACAAAGCGTTGGCGCCACTTGCCCACGGTCGCGTTGGTGGTGCCGAAGCGCCGCGCCACCGCGCTGTTGGTCGCGCCGGCGGCGCACGCGAGAACCATGTTGGCGCGCCGCACCAGCGCCGCCGGCAGCGAGCGCGACCGGGCGATCGACTGCAACTGCGCCTGCTCCTCGTCACTCACCACGAGCTCCGCCTTCGGTCGACCCATCGCCATCGAGGCTTCTCCATCACGAGGACACTCCCGATGGGATACGACACATATGCCAAAAACTAAAGGGACGGCACACTAGCAGGCTGTTGAAGAAGTCATCCGTTCGGCCTTGAGGACGGCCCGGTCGCCGAGGTGGTAGGCGAACGCGATCTCGATAGTGCCATCGTCGTTGAGTTCGGCGGAGCCGGAACCGGTGATTTCGTCGCCTTCGTCGAAGCCGGCCCAGGTGAAGAAGACCGTCGAGCGGCTATACTCGAGCTCGAGGCTGGCCTGCATGGCCCCATAGGCGATCTCGCCATGGCCGTCCGCGCCGATAGTCATGGTGGCGGGGGAGACCAGGTCAAGGTAGTCACGATCCCACAGGTCGGCCTCAACGATCCGCCAGCGGCCGACGAGGCGGCAATCCATCGGCGGTGTCACGGTGAGGCTCCGGCCAACAGCCTGGGTAGCCGCACCAGATTGTAGGCGGCGGCGACGAAGGTGAAGGCGAGGTCGACCCGCGCCAGCCCGCGGAACCGGGTCTTCCTCAGGCCGGCCACCGTCTTGATCCAGCCGAACGCCTCCTCGATCCGCTTGCGGAGGCGCTGGCTCGCGGCATAGCCGGGGTGTCGCGTGGTGCGCCGGTCGATCGCCGAGCGCCGGCCGCTGCGGTTCTGGGCGATGTGCGGGCGCACGTTGAGCTCGCGCAGCTCCATCACGAAGTCCTTGGCGTCGTAGCCCTTGTCGGCTCCGAGTGTCACCGCCCGCGGCCGGTCGCCATGAGGCGCGATCAGGTCGAGCGCGGCCAGCCGTTCGGCATGGCCCGACACCCGCGTCAGCCGGGTGCCGACGATCAGCCCGGAGCGGTTCTCCATCAGGCCGTGGCCGATGAAGCACAGCCTGGCCTCCATGCCCGGCCCCTTGCGATACAACATGGCATCGGGGTCGGTGGTTGACGCATGGCTCGCGTTCGAGCGCTTCTCGCCCTTGAAGTCGGCTGCGGCGTTGCGGCCCCCGTCCCTGCGGTCATCGCCGCCATCATCATCGCCCGGTGCCTGCCTGGGCTTGAAGCTCTTCAGCGACGCCCACGCCTCGATCAAGGTCCCGTCGACCGAGAAGTGCTCGCTTGACAACAGCCGCTTCACCCGCGGCTGGGCCAGCACGGCGGCCAGAAACTTGGCCGCGATGTCGCCATCCAGCAGCCGGTCGCGGTTCTTCGAGAAGCTCGAATGATCCCACACTGGCTCATCCGCCCCGAGCCCGACGAACCAGCGGAACAACAGGTCGAACTCCAGCCGCTCCATCAGCTGGCGCTCCGAGCGGATCGAGTAGAAGGCCTGCAGCAGCATCGCCCGCAGCAGCATCTCCGGCGGGATCGATGGTCGTCCCATCCCCGAATAGAGCCCGGCAAAGTCACCCGACAGCGCCGCCAGCGCCGTGCTCACCACCTCACGAATCATCCGCAGCGGATGGTTCATCCGCACCCGCTGCTCCAGATCTACGTACGAGAACAGCTCGCCCGACCGCTTGTCCGTCCCGCGCATCATCACCTCGGCCAAATCACCACCGCCGACAGTAAATCACACCACCGCCCGCACAGACCATCCCTTTTTCAACAGCCTGCTAGCCCGGGCGCCTGGCAACGGCAACGTCGACGTTGAGCGCGTGCGGCTCGCCGTGGCGGGCGGCGGCATAAGCGCGCAATCCACCACGACCCGAGTCCGACCTGTGCCGTTCACTCGTGGACGCTTGCCGTGCCCGAGCGGTGACGCGAGGCGAGCTCAGTACACCTCGGCGTAGCGTTGGGCCTGCTCGGCGTCGGAGAGGTCGGCCATGGCCGCGATCTCGTTCTGCTTGTGCTTTCGGTAGCAGTCCAGCAGCAGGGGCGGCAGCCAGCCCTTTGCGATCGGGTCGGCGTCGAGCGCCTCGAGCGCCAGCGGGAACGAGGTCGGCAGCCGCTGCACGCCCTGCGCCTCGAGCCCGGCCGCGTCCATGGTCGCGAGATCGCCCTCGGTCGGCGTGGGCACCGGCAGCTCCTCGCGGAGGCCCTGCAGCCCGGCCATCGCGACCATCGCGAGCAGGAGGTATGGAGAAGCGACCGCATCCGCCGCCCGGTACTCGACGTGGTACTGCGCCGCGACATCGCCGTTCTCGCGCACCGGGCAGATCCGGACCGCGGCCTCGCGGTCGCGATAGCCGAGATTGTTGAACGACGAGCTCCAGCGGTGCGGCACCAGGCGCTGATAGGAGACGGTGCTCGCCGCCGTGAACGCGACCAGCGCCGGCAGGTGGCGGAGGATGCCGGCGACGAAGCTGCCAGCGACAGCACTGAGGCCGCCGGGCCCCTTCGGGTCGTGCATTACCGGTCGGCGCTCGCGGTCGACGAGGCCCAGATGCACGTGCACACCATTGCCGACGCCCATGCCGGCGACGATCGGCGCGAAGGTGACGCTCGCACCCAGTTGCCGCGCGACCGCCCGCGCGAGCTCGCGCAGGATCACCGCCTGGTCGGCCGCGACCAGACCGGGTCGCGGCGCAACGCTGATCTCGTGCTGGCTGAGGCCGTATTCCGGTTGGATCAGCTCGACCTCGATGCCGGCCTGATCGAGCGCCGCGACGAAGCGCTCATGGAACCCCGCCGCCGTCCGCCAGGAGCGCAGCCCGAAGCCGCCGCCCGCGTCCTCGGCGCCGGGCCCGGCGTAGTGGAACTCGTGCTCGAAGCTCGCCCTGAGCTCCAGCCCGGCCTCGCTCGCGAGCGCCGCGAGCGCGCCCTTGAGCAGCGAGCGCAGGCAGCAGGGCCAGGGCGTGACGCCGTCGGTCTCGACGATGTTGCCGAGCACGAAATGCTCGCCCGGATCATCCGGCCCCAGATCGACGTCGACCCGCGCCGCCGGGTCCGGCATCAGCAGCGCGTCGCCGAGCGAGCCGAAGGGCGTGTCGGCGATCTGGTTGAAGGCGGTGATCTGGACGTTGGTCGGGCACCAGCCGACGCCGGTCGCGCACCGCTTCTCGAACTCCCGCGCCGGAAAGGCCTTGCCGCGCACCAGTCCGGCGATGTCGCTGCAGCACGCCATGATCAGCGGTTCCGGTCGCATGTGCCGTCCTCCCTCGATCTCGCCCGATTGAAGCAGGATCGGTGGCTCGATCAAGGACATGATTTGACAAAGGCGGAGGCTCCGGCTCAGTTAGGGAGCCAATGACGGCCCACCCTGAGCTTGCGACCCCGGAGCCACCCGCGACCACCCGCCTGCTCGATCCGGACGAGCCGGCGCCGGTCATCGTCGAGCGCGCCGAGAGCCGGTCGCCCGTCGTCTTCGTCGCCGACCATGCCGGCCGGCGCCTGCCGCGCCGCCTGGACAACCTCGGCCTCGCGCCCGCCGACCTCGAGCGCCACATCGCCTACGACATCGGCATCCTGCCAGTCGCCGAGGCCCTTGCCCGAGCGTTCGATGCGCCGTTGGTCGCCCAGATCTACTCACGCCTCGTGATCGACTGCAACCGGCCGACCGACGTCGCCCAATCGATCCCCGAGATCAGCGAGAGCACCGAGATTCCTGGCAATCTGAACATCTCGAAGGCGGCACGACAGGCCCGGATCGAGGCCCTCTTCCGGCCCTATCACGACACGATCGAGGCGCTGCTCGAGGCGCGGGCGAAAGCGGGCCAGCGGACCGTGCTGGTCGCCATGCACAGCTTCACGCCGGTCTTCATGGGCATGTCGCGGCGCTGGCTGATCGGTCTGCTCTACAATCGGGACGCCCGGCTTGCCCGGCCGCTGCTCGAGCTTTTGAACCAGGACAGCGCGCCCTACGTCGGCGACCAGCTGCCCTACATCGTCCATGACGAGACCGATTATACCTTGCCGGTGCACGGTGAGCGCCGGGGGCTGCCCCACGTCGGGATCGAGATCCGTCAGGATCTGATCGCTCAAGCGCAGGGCCAGGCGGCCTGGGCCACATGGCTCGAGGGCATGCTCCGGCAGGCGGTCGAGCGGTTGCCCGACGACTGAGGCGACGCCGCAGCCGGGTTTCGATCCCGACCAAGAACCGCCCGCGAGCTGCCCGCCTCGCTACGGCCTGCCATGCGGGCAGCTTCGATGCGGTGCTGGCACCAGTGCTGACGGTCGAGCCCGGCGACGGTCACGCTCGGAAGCTTCACGCCATCGGCGGCGCCCGAGATCATCCCAGCGGGGACGAGACAGGCCCGAACGCTGCGACTGCTGCTCGCGCATGCGGAATGCCCTCTCATCCCCCCGAGCCGGCGCAGCTTCGCAACAGTCGCAAAGGGTGATTTCCCAGCTGCTTTGTCCGCGCCGCCGGGCATTTTATCAGTACTGTTCCCAAACCTGCCTTCGGAAATTGTTAATCTCGGTGTGCGATGAGTTAATTCTTCAGATCCCTAGGCGAGGGTTGCGTCGTGTCCACAACAGCAACGAACGCGCTTGATCGTCTTGGCGGCGGCTGCTTGCGCAGACTGCGGTCGGTGCTCAAAGCCGAGACCGGGGCGGTCGCGATCTACGTGGCGGTGGCCATCCCGTTGTTCGTCGGCGGCGCCGGGCTCGCGGTCGACGCGACCAGCTGGTACCGCGCCAAACGCAACATGCAGTCCGGTGCCGACGCCGCCGCCTATGCGGCCGCCGTCAATCTCGCCCGGCAGGGCCTGAGCCAGGCCCCCGATCTGACCGCGGTGCAGTCGGCCGCCGACGACGCCGCAGGGCGCAACGGCGTCTCGGACCCGGTCACGATCCACACCCCGCCCTCTTCGGGCATGAGCATGGGCGATGTGCAGTCGGTCGAGGTGATCGTGACCGAGCCGGCGCCGATCTACTTCGCCAGCCTGTTCCTCAACAGCGTGCCGCAGATCACCGCGCGTGCCGTGGCCAAGGCGGTGGTGGCGGACGCCTGTGTCTGGGCCCTGCACCCGACGGCGATGGGCGCGCTGACCGTCTCCGGCACCGCCGACGTCCACCTGGACTGCGGCGTGATGGTCAACTCGAACCACCCGTCGGCGGCGCTCAACCAGACCGGCTCGTCCTGCCTGTCGGCGACCTCGGTCACCGTCCGCGGCGACTACTCCGGCAACTGCGTCTCGCCCGAGCCGGAGGTCCTGGTGCCGAACTATGGCGATCCGATGAGCGGGCTGGTCGCGCCTGCGGTCGGCGGCTGCACCTATCCCACGCTGCAGATCATCGATAGCGGCGGCGGCCATGGCCATGGGGGCGGGGCGCCGGTCAGCCTGTCGCCGGGCGTCTACTGCGGCGGGCTCGACATCCGAACCAACGTGACGCTGCAGCCCGGCCTCTACATCATCAACGGCGGCTACTTCCGGATCGCCGGCACCGCGACGGTCACCAACACCGAGAACGCCTCGGGCGGCGTCACCTTCTACCTGACCGGCAGCGGCAGCAACTACGCCACGGTCACGATCCAGGGCGGCGCCGACGTCACCCTGACGCCGATGACCACGGGACTGCTCGCGAACGTCCTGTTCTTCCAGGACCCGAACGCGCCCTCGAGCGGAACCAATCTGATCGCCGGCGGCTCGACGATGCGGCTCACCGGGATCATCTATCTCCCGAGCCAGCACGTCGACTTCACGGGTGGTTCCAGCATCGCGCAGTCGGAGATCCTGCTGCTCGCCAGCACGATCACCTTTACCGGCACCTCGTACCTGGATGCCGACTATGCCAACAGCGTGCTGCCCCAGGAGCAGTACGCGCGTCTGGTGGAGTGATGAAGATGACCGCGCCAATGACCAAGCTCGCTCGGACCGCGCCCAGCCTCCTTGGCTGCCGGTCCGGCAATTCGGCGGTCGAGTTCGCGTTGGTGGCACCGATCTTGATCGCCTTCGCCTTCGGCGCGTTCGTAAGCGTCCGGCGATTGGCGCGGCAGGAATGGGTTGACGGGGACGGAGCGCAGGTCAGGCGGCTGCGGCGGTCGTCGGCGAGGTGGCCCAGGCCCACGGGAGCAGGTCGTCGATCCGGTTGATCGGGTGGTCGGCGATGCGGGCGAGGACGGCGCGCAGGTAGGCCTCGGGGTCGAGCCCGTTGAGGACCGCGGTCTGGATCAGGGTGTAGAGGATCGCGGCGCGGCCGCCGCCACTGTCCGAGCCGGCGAACAGATAATTCTTCCTGCCCAGGGCCAGGGGCCTGATGGCGCGCTCGGCAGAATTGTTCGTCATCTCGAGCCGGCCATCTCCGGTGAACCGGACGAGCGCCTCCCAGCGGGACAGGCTGTAGCGGATCGCGACCGCGAGGCCGCTCTTGCGGCTGATGCTCGTCAGGGCGTGCTCGAGGACGTCCTTCAGGTCCGCGAGCCGCGGCAGCGTGCGTTCCTGCCTGACAGCCCGACGTTCCTCGGGCGCGCGGCCGTTGATCTCGGCCTCGATCTGGAACAGCGCGGCGATCCGCTCCAGGGCCACCTGGGCGAGCGCCGAGCCGGTGTTGGCGTGCATGTCGAACAGCTTCCTGCGGCTATGCGCCCAGCACGCGACCTCGACCAGCGGCGCCGTGCCGCTCGCGTCGGGTTCATAGAGGCCGTTGAAGCCGGCATAGCCGTCGGCGTGCAGGAAGCCGCGACAGCCGGCGAGCAGAGCCCGCGCATGCTCGCCCTTGCGGTTCGGCGAGTAGAGGTAGCTGACCGCCGGCGGGGCCGGCCCGCCCCACGGCCGCTCGTCCCGGACCAGCACCCACAATCGTCCGGTCTTGGTCTTGCCGCGTCCCGGGTCCAGCACCGGCACCGGGGTGTCGTCGGCGTGGAGCGCGGCGCCGGCACGGACGTGGCGGGTGATCGCCGCGGCAAGAGGCTCGAGCAGGAACGCCGCCTGGCCGACCCAGTCCGCCAAAGTCGAGCGCTCGAGCTCGACGCCGACCCGGCCATAGATGACGCTCTGGCGGTGGAGCGGAACATGGTCGCAATATTTGGCCACCAGGACGTGCGCGAGCAGGCTCGGCCCCGGCCGGCCGCGCTCGATCGGCAGCGACGGGGCCGGCACCTGGGTAATCGTCTCGCAGGCGCGGCAGCTCATCCTCGGCCGGACGTGCACCACCACCTTGAAGTGCGAGGGCACGTATTCGAGCACCTCGCGCTCGTCCTCACCGAGGCGGGTCAGGCGCGTGCTGCCGCAGGCCGGGCAGGCGCGGGCCGGCGCGTGCACCACCCGCTCGCGCGGCAGATGGGCCGGCAATGGCTGGCGACCGCGAGGGCGAGCTGCGCCCCTCTTCGAGCAGGATCGATCCTCCGCAGGCCGCGCCGCCGTCGCACGCGCCTGCTCTTGGGCCGCCGCTTCCTCGAGGTCGCCGATCAGCAGCTCGAGCTGATCGATCTTCTCCGACGAGCGACCGAAGCGGGCCCGCTTCATCAGCGCGAGGGTCGCGCGCAGCTTCTCGATGTGCAGCGTCTTGGCGTGGAGCTCGGCATCCCGCGCCGCGAGCTCACGATCCTTGCTCGCGAGCGCTTCCTGCAACGAGACTGCGAGCGCCCGTAGCGCTGCGGGATCGCAAGGCAGGAAGTCGGTTGCCGACGACATGACTTCCTCTACCAGGAAGCAACCGACCTGGCGACCAGAAGATCGTCGGCTCAGATCGCTGTCGGGCGCGCGGGCAGCGCCGGCGCCACCGTCCGCCGCCAGTCGATCGCCTCGAGCAGCAGCGCCAGCTGGGCCGGCGTCAGGATCAGGCCGCCGTCCACGATCGGCGGCCAGACGAACCGGCCGCGCTCCAGCCGCTTGGCAAACAAGCACAGCCCTGAACCGTCCCAGTACAGGATCTTCAAATAATCGCCGCGCTTGCTGCGGAAGCAAAACAGATGGCCCGAGAACGGGTCCGACGCGAGCACCGAGGCGACCTTGGCGCACAGGCCGTCGAAGCCGTAGCGCATGCTGACCGGCCGGCACGCTATGCCTGTGAGAGCGGCGACGAGGTGGCCGACGGCTCCGCTCCCTGCCCGGATGGCTCGCTCCCGGGCCAGTATGTGCGGGTCAGGCTCACGAGCTCCGTGCCCTTGACGGTCTCCTATCCGTGGTCGGCTACCGGCAGCACGGCCGTCGCCGGCGACGCGGTCGTGCGGGTCCGGTGAGCGTATTTCTTGATGCGAGGTGATGCGATGCGTGCCCTTGATCTTGCAGCCAACGTGACGCGCCTCCTGCGCGTGCTTGCGCAGGATCGGCGCGGTTCCGCGGCGATCCAGGCCGCCTTTACCCTTCCCTTGGTGATCACGCTTTCGCTCGGCGCGATCGAGATCGGGCGGGCGATGTCCGCCAAGGCCTCGATCAATCACGCGGTCGAGGAGACCGCCCGCTTCGCCGCCGTGCGCGGCACCGCGAGCGGCGCCACGGCCACTCAGGGCCAGCTCGAGACGATGGCGGTTCAACTGGCTGACCTGCCTGCAGCCACCCTGGTGCCGGACGTCACCTGGGCCCCAGACAAGGCCCCGGGCAGCGTGGTGACCGTCCAGCTGCAGCACACCTTCACGCCCGTTGCGCTGCCGTTCGCCCCGAGCACCATCACGTTCTCTTCGACCGCCTCCATGACCATCATGCGTTAGAATGTGCCGACAGCGTCCTCCCAGGCCCTCTCGCGCGGGTCGACGCGGTCGGCGACTTCGCCCGCTATGTCGGCGGCGGCTCGGCGTCGTGAGACCCGCCCGGCAACGCGATGCTGCGGTCGCCGCCCTCGCCGAGCGCCGCCACCTGGTCGTGCAGCCGGTCGGCAATCCGGCGATGGCGCTCTCCGTTCGGCGACGAGCCGTCCTCCTCGAGCCGCATCGGACGGCCGAAGCGGACCAGAATCGGCCGGAGTCGGGGCCACCTTCGACCCGGCGGCCAGGCCGCAAAACTGCCGCCGATGAAGACCGGCATCGCCGGTACCCCGGTCCGCTCGAGCAGCAGGCCAACGCCGGGCAGGAACCGATGCAAGCGGCCATCGGTCGAGCGGGCGCCCTCGGGAAACCAGACCAGTCCCGAGCCCCGCTCGAGGGCGGCGAGCCCGAGCGGCAGGGTCGAGGTCAGGCCGCGCTCGGGATCGACCGGCAGGACCCGGGTGGCGCGGCTGAACAGGCGGGTAAGCGGGCCGCGGAACAAGAGGCCGGTCCAGCCGGCCCAGTGCAGCCGGCGGAGCTCGGACCAGGACAGCGCCGCAGCCAGCGCGAACGGGTCGAGGTAGCTCGCATGATTGGGCGCGAGCAGATAGGGACCTTCGGCTGGCAGCTGCTCGCGACCCTCGACCCTGAGCCGGAAGAGGCCGCGCATGATCAGACGATTGAGCGCGAACAGCGCGGCGGCGAGCACCCGCAGCGGCCAGCCCTGCGGTTGCAGCCAGCGCTCCTGCCCGGGCTCGAGCTCGCGGATCTCGGCCGCGGCCCCGGGGCTTTCGGTGGCGCGCTCGACTTCGACCAGCAGGTCGCGCAGCGTCGTCACCCGGGCGACCGCATCCTCGCTCAACTGGGCGCCGAAGCGCTCGCCGAGCTCCATGGTCAGGCTCATCCAGTCGAACGAATCGAGGCCGAGGTCGAGCTGCGGGCTGCTGTCGAGGGCGATCGGCCTGGGCTCGAAACGGTCCTGAAGCCAGCGCCAGACCTCGCCGAGCTCAGCCGAGTTGAGCAGAGCCCGGTCGCGCGCCGAGAGCTCCGGCGGAGCAGCGGGCGCGCCGGCGCCGGCTTTGGCGCGCTCGAACAGTGGCCCGAGCTCGTGACGGCGGAGCTTGCCGATCTGAGTCCGCGGCAAGGCCTCTTTGGTCACCGCGAAATCGCCGAGCCGCTGCCAGGACGCGAGCCGGCGCGAGCGTTCCTCGATCTCGGCGCGCAGACGCTGGCGCAGCTCGTCCTCGCTGCCGGCCCGCAGCGCTTCGAGCTCGGGCACGATCAGGCCGACCAGACGGCCGCTCTGCTCGAGGACCGCGAGCTCGTGAATCGAGGGGCTCTCGGCATAGACCGCCTCGATCTCGTCCGGGAAGATGTTCTTGCCGCCGGCGAGCACGATCAGCTCCTTGCTGCGGCCGGAGATGTGCAGATAGCCCTCGCCGTCGAGGTAGCCGAGATCGCCGGTGCGAAAGAACCCGTCGGCGGTGAACGCCTCCTGGGTCGCTTCGGGATTGTGCCAGTAGCCACCAAAGACATTGCGCCCACGCGCCTGGATCTCGCCGGTCGGCCGGCTCGCGGCGGCGGCCCCCACAGGTCGCGGCTGACCGGCCTCCGGTGCGGCGTCCCCCGGTGCGGCGTCCTCCTGGGGTTCGAATCGAAGCTCGACCCCCTCGACCGGCAGACCGGCGGTCTCGAGGCGGGCGCGGCCGGGTGGATTGAAGGTCAGGATCGGCGCGGTCTCGGTCAGGCCGTAGCCGGTCAGCACCTCCCAGCCCAGACCCTCGAGCCTGGAGGCGACCTCGGGCTCGAGCTTGGCGCCGCCGGAGGCGAGCAGGCGGAGCTCGGGGCCGACCCGCCGATGCAGGGGCCAGAACAGACGGCGCCCGAGCCGCCAGCCGAAGCGGCGCTGGAGGAAGATGGAAAGCGCCAGCAGGCGCCGGTATGCGCCTCGGATCGCCGCGCTGCGGCCGTTCACCCGACTCTCGATGCCGCTCAGCATGGCCTCGTAGAGGCGCGGCACGCCGACCATGATCGTGCAGCGGCAGTCTGCGAGCGCGTGGCTGATCTCGGGTCCGCTGATTCCGCTCGGCAGCACCACCGCCGCGCCGGCCGCGAGCCCGGTCAGCAGCCCGACGGTCAGCGGATAGGCGTGGTGCAGCGGCAGGGGCAGGAGTGCCCGGTCGTCCGGGCCCGCCAGCCGCTCGTGGAGCAGGGCATTGATGTTGGCGGCGAGGTTGGCGTGGCTGAGAGGCACTCCCTTGGGCGTGCCGGTGGTGCCGGAGGTGTAGGCGAGGACGGCGAGCTGATCCGGCTCGAGCTCCGGCAGCACCGCCGGCTGGTCGTGCAGGAGGCGACGCCAGTGGTTCGGACCGGCCTCAGCCCGGTCGCCGTCGTCATCGAGCCGGATGATGGCGCGCCTGGGCGGGACCGCATCGCTTGAGCCCTGATCGCTCGGGCCCGTCAGGCTTTCGAGGATCCGGACGAACGGCTTGGTGGCGCAGATCCGTCGGCAGCCGCTGTGGCGGAGGATCCGCTCCAGCTCCGGCGCCGTGATCTGCTCGCTCAGCGGCAGCGCGATGCCGCCGGCGCCGACGATGGCGAGGAACGCCAGGACCCACTCGGGGCGGGGCGGGGCCAGCAGCCCGACCACCTCGTCCGCACCGAGCCCGCTTCGGCGAAGGCCGGAGGCGACCCTGAGCGCCCGGTCGGCGAGCTCGCCCCGCGACCAGACCTCGGCCCCGTTCGGGCCATGGGCAATCACCGCGGGCCCGGCCGGCTGATCCTCGAGCCGATCGATCAGGTCGCGCAACGTCGTCAGCACCATCGGCGCTCGCCTTTCGCCAAAGGACGCCGCCGGTCCGGCGGCCGACCCGCACGGCCACCGGCGAGCCATTCGATCCGGCCTCAGTCGGGCCGCCGGGACGTCCAGCGGACCGCCAGTAAGGGTGGGCGAACGGACACGACCTAGCGCATGTTCGCCCCACTCGCCAGCCCGCGCCGCCGGGGAGCGCGCTCGAGCCGCCGAGGATGATCGTCAGGTCCGGTTTTGGCCGTGATGGCGGTGCGGCTGCCGATTGTGAGAGGGCGCGCAATCTTCGGAGCTGCCCGGCGGGGAGGGCTGCTAGGGGTTCGCGCTTGCCAGCTGAGACGCGGTCGAGTGCACCGACCGTCCGTGGCGCCGACGAGTTCAGTGCTGGCCATGACCACGAGATCTCCCTCTGGCGCTGCGTCTGAAGCCGGACGAGGCCTTGCGGCGACCCGGGCCAGTGGCTAGATAAGCCGCGGCCGGGGCGTCCGGGTGACATGGAGGGATGCCGGAGCGGTCGAACGGGGCGGTCTCGAAAACCGTTGTACGCGCGAGCGTACCGTGGGTTCGAATCCCACTCCCTCCGC